>NZ_JALMDK010000010.1:0-203575 GCF_023094165.1 Crossiella sp. S99.2
ACGGTGTGTTGGCCGTTCTGGACGGCGAGTTGGGCCAACTGGTACGCCGATTTGGCTCAAGTGGGCGTACCAGTTGGGCCAAGACTGTGTACGACAACGGCCAACACACCGGTTTAGCCTGGCGCGTCTTCGGTGAGTTGCCGCATCAGGTTCGCGATGTCCGGCGCCACCCACTCCTCCGCGAAGCGCCCGTCCGCGGTGAAGCGGTAGTGCTCCACGCTCCAGAACTCCACCCTGCGCCCGGTGGCCGGGACGCCGTTGAACTCGCCGCGGTGGGTGCCGCGGAAACGGGCCCGGACGGCGAGCTGATCGCCGGCGGCGAGCATGTTCTCGATCTCGATGTCCAGGTCGGGGAAGGCGGTCAGCATGGCCTGGGCGCCCATCCGCCAGACCTCGCGGCCGCGGAAGGGCTCGGGCAGGCCGGGCAGGTTGGCGATGAAGTCCTCGGTCAGCAGGCGCACGCAGGCGTCCAGGTCACCGCCCTGCAGGGTCTGGTAGGTGGCGCGCATGGTGTTCATGTTCCGCTCGGCGACGGCGTCCACGGTGCTCTCCTTCCTCGGCACCACGCGGTAGCATGGTGAATATGGGACATAGTGAACATGATACATCATCTGCCGGGGCGGCGTTCGGGGCGCTGATGCTGGCCAACGACCTGATCAACCAGGAGATGACCGCCACCCTGCACGCCGACGGCCTCACCCCGGCCCGTGCCAAGGCCCTGTGGACCCTCGCCCCGCTCGCCCCGGTCACCCAGCGCGCCCTGGCCGACGCCCTGGCCGTCACCCCGCGCAACGTCACCACCCTCGTCGACGCCCTGGAGGAGTCCGGTTTCGTCACCCGCGGCGCGCACCCGGAGGACCGCAGGGCCATCGCGGTGGACCTGACCGCCAAGGGGCGCACCGCGATCGAGCACATGCGCGGCTCGGCCGCGGAACTGGCCGAGTCGCTCTTCGGCGCGCTGCCGCCCGCGGAGCTGGCGCTGGTCACCCGGGTGCTCAACGGCGTGGCCGAGTACTTCGCCGCGCACATCCCCGCTCCGGCCGACTGACTCCTTCGGCGCCGAAGGCCACCTGCCGCGAGCGCCCGATACCAGACCTCCGCGCCCCCGGCTAGCAGCCACTCGCGGGGACCGTCGTGGCCTCGGTCTCTGTCTCGATCAAGCCAGTTCCCCGGGTGGCCGTGACCAGCGACATTCCCGCCCGCTAGGGTGAATGCGCAAACGCCGGTTAGCGCCCGGTCTTGGACGGCCGGGACGAACTTCGAGGAGACGCACCGTGACGGTTCGCGTGGGTGTGAACGGCTTTGGTCGGATCGGCCGCAACTTCTGGCGTGCCCTGGCCGCCAGTGGCCGGGACATCGAGATCGTGGCCTTCAACGACCTGGGTGACGTGGCCACGATGGCGCACCTGCTCAAGTACGACACGATCCTGGGCCGCCTCGACGGCGAGGTGACGGTGACCGATGAGGGCATCTCGGTCAACGGCAAGGTCATCAAGGCCCTCGCCGAGCGCGACCCCGGCAAGCTGCCGTGGAAGGACCTGGGTGTCGACGTCGTCGTCGAGTCCACCGGGTTCTTCACCAACGCCGATGCCGCGCGCAAGCACATCGACGAGGGTGGCGCCAAGAAGGTCATCATCTCCGCCCCGGCCAAGGGCGAGGACCTGACCGTGGTGCTCGGCGCCAACGACCACCTCTACGACGGCTCGCAGAGCATCATCTCCAACGCCTCCTGCACCACCAACTGCCTGGCGCCGATGGCCAAGGTCCTCAACGACACCTTCGGGATCGAAAAGGGTCTGATGACCACCATCCACGCCTACACGCAGGACCAGAACCTGCAGGACGCCCCGCACTCGGACCTGCGCCGGGCCCGCGCCGCCGCGCTGAACATCGTGCCCACCGGCACCGGCGCGGCCAAGGCCATCGGCCTGGTGCTGCCGGAGCTGAAGGGCAAGCTGGACGGCTACGCGCTGCGCGTGCCCGTGCCCACCGGCTCGGCCACCGACCTCACCGTCGTGGTGGGCCGGGAGACCTCCGTCGAGGAGGTCAACGCCGCGGTCAAGGCGGCGGCCGACGGCCCGCTCAAGGGCATCCTGCGCTACAACACCGACCCGATCGTCTCCTCCGACATCGTCACCGACCCGGCGTCCTGCATCTTCGACGCGCCGCTGACCAAGGTCATCGGCAACCAGGTCAAGGTCGTCGGCTGGTACGACAACGAGTGGGGCTACTCCAACCGCCTGGTCGACCTGACCGCGCTGGTCGCCTCGAAGCTCTGACGGAGAGACAACTGTGAAGACCCTGGCAGATCTGCTCGCCGAGGGTGTTGCCGGTCGGCGCGTGCTGGTGCGCGCCGACCTCAACGTTCCTCTGGACGGCTCCGTCATCACCGACGACGGCCGGGTCCGCGCCTCGCTGCCCACCCTGCGGCAGCTGACCGAGGCCGGGGCCCGCGTGCTCGTCGCGGCACACCTGGGCCGCCCCAAGGGCGAGCCCGACCCCAAGTTCTCCCTCGCCCCGGTCGCGGCGCGCCTCGGTGAGCTGCTCGGCGCGGAGGTGGCCCTGGCCGCCGACGTGACCGGCCCCTCGGCCAAGTCCACTGTGGACGGTCTGGCCGACGGCCGGGTGGCGCTGCTGGAGAACGTGCGCTTCGAGGCGCGGGAGACCAGCAAGGACGAGACCGAGCGGGCCGCCTTCGCCGCCGAACTCGCCGCGCTGCTCGGCGAGAACGGCGCGTTCGTCTCCGACGGTTTCGGGGTGGTGCACCGCAAGCAGGCCTCGGTCTACGACGTGGCCAGGCTGCTGCCGCACTACGCCGGCGGCCTGGTGCTGGCCGAGGTCGAGGTGCTGCGCAAGCTCACCACCGACACCGCGCGGCCCTACGTGGTCGTGCTCGGCGGGTCCAAGGTCTCGGACAAGCTCGGCGTGATCGCCAACCTGCTGGCCAAGGTGGACCGGCTGCTCATCGGCGGCGGCATGGCCTACACCTTCCTCAAGGCCCAGGGCCACGAGGTCGGCGACTCGCTGCTGCAGGAGGACCAGCTCGACACCGTGCGCGGCTTCCTCAAGGAGGCGGCCGAGCGCGGCGTGGAACTGGTGCTGCCGGTCGACGTGGCCACCGCCGAGCGGTTCCCGGACTTCGGCGCCGCCAGCCAGCCCGCCCCCGTGGTGGTGCCGGTGGACGGCATCCCGGCCGGCCGGATGGGCCTGGACATCGGCCCGGACACCGAAGCGCTCTTCGCCGCCAAGCTCGCCGACGCCCAGACCGTGTTCTGGAACGGGCCGATGGGCGTCTTCGAGGTCGCCGAGTACGCGGGCGGCACCCGCGCGGTGGCCAAGGCACTGGTCGACTCCTCGGCGTTCACCGTCGTCGGCGGCGGCGACTCCGCGGCCGCGGTGCGCCTGCTCGGCCTGCCCGAGGACGGCTTCTCGCACATCTCCACCGGTGGTGGAGCATCCCTGGAATTCCTTGAGGGCAAGGAACTCCCCGGCGTTTCCGTCCTGGAGGACTGATGGCGCGCAAGCCGTTCATCGCCGGCAACTGGAAGATGAACCTGAACCACCTGGAAGCCATCGCGCTGGTCCAGAAGTTCGCGTTCTCCCTGCCGGACAAGTACTACGACAAGGTCGACGTGGCGGTGCTGCCGCCGTTCGTGGACATCCGCAGCATCCAGACCCTCAAGGACGGCGACAAGCTGCTGCTCACCTACGGTGCGCAGGACCTCTCGCCGTCGGACTCCGGCGCCTACACCGGGGACATCTCGGGGCCGATGCTGGCCAAGCTCGGCTGCGCCTGGGTGGTCGTGGGCCACTCCGAGCGCCGGGAGATCCACGGCGAGACCGACGACCTGGTGAACAAGAAGGTCCGCGCGGCGCTCAAGCACGGCGTCGCGCCGATCTTCTGCATCGGCGAGAAGCTGGAGATCCGCGAGGCCGGCACGCACGTGGAGTACACCACCGACCAGCTCATCGCCGGGCTCAAGGGCCTCAAGGCCGAGCAGGTCCAGCAGGTCGTGGTGGCCTACGAGCCGGTGTGGGCCATCGGCACCGGGCGGGTGGCCAGCGCGGCCGACGCCCAGGAGGTGTGCGGGGCGATCCGGGCCAAGCTCGCGGAGAAGTACGGGCCCGAGGTGGCGGCCGCGGTGCGGGTGCTCTACGGCGGCTCGGTCAAGTCCGGCAACATCGCCGAACTGATCAAGCAGGAGGACATCGACGGCGCCCTGGTCGGCGGGGCCAGCCTGGACGCGGAGGAGTTCGCGAAACTCTGCGCCCTCGCCGCCGGCGGTCCGCTGCCGTAAGGCCGTGACCTGGCCATTACGTAGTGCAATCGCCATTACGTACGGCAATGATCCGGAGGGCGGTCCAAGTCGGCCGCCCTTACCGGTACTCTGTGACGTCTACCGCGGTACGGCGAGGATGAGATGAAGCTGACTCTTCAGATTGTGTTGATCGTGGCCAGCGTGGTGCTGGTGCTCCTGGTGCTGCTGCACCGTGGCCGGGGCGGCGGGCTTTCCTCGCTCTTCGGTGGCGGCATGCAGTCGAGCCTGTCCGGCTCAAGCGTGGTGGAGAAGAACCTGGACCGGCTCACGCTGTTCTTCGGCGCGGTCTGGTTGATCTCCATCATCGGCGTCGGCCTGTTGATGAAGCTCGCCCCAGCAGCGGCGACCTGAGCTGAGGGAACCGGATCCGGGCCTCGGCCGTTCCAACGGTTGACAGTCCGGATCCGGACTTTGACAAGTGAACACAGGCACCAGGGGCAAATACATGACGGGGGAAGTGAGGGTCGATGGCTGGCGGTAACGCGATCCGCGGCACCCGAGTCGGTGCTGGCCCGATGGGCGAGTCCGAACGAGGTGAATCGGCGCCGAGACAACGGGTGGCCTACTTCTGTGCCAACGGGCACGAGGTCCGGCCGTCCTTCGCCTTGGAGGCCGAGGTACCGGAGAGCTGGGACTGCCCGCGCTGCGGGCTCCCGGCAGGTCGCAACGAGCAGGCCCCTCCGGCCGCGCCACGCAACGAGCCCTACAAGACTCACCTGGCCTACGTGAAGGAGCGCCGCTCCGACGCCGACGGCCAGGCGATCCTGGAAGAGGCCCTAGCGCGGCTGCGGGCCCAGCGCGGCGAGGCCTGACACTCGGCCTGACAACAGCACAACCAGCGGTACGGCCGTGTGGGGCACGGCCGGTTCGAAGCAGGTCGCGATGTCGGAAGCGGCCTGTGGCAGGGGTCAGTAAGACGACCGGCCCGGAGGCCGCCCGCCTCCGGGCCGTCTGCTGTTCTGGGCTCGGTACCGTGCCGATCATGGCCGAACACTTGATCGTCACCACCACCCTGGACACCCCTGAGGCCGCGCAGGCCCTGGCCGCCGCCGTGGTCGAGGCCCGCCTGGCGGCCTGCGTGCAGATCCTGCCCGTCACCAGCGTCTACCGCTGGAACGGCGGCATCCAGTCCGATCCCGAATGGCGCCTGGAATGCAAGACCAGCGCCGACCGCCTGGACGCCCTGCTCGCCGAACTGCGCGCCCGGCACAGCTACGACGAACCCGAACTCATCGCCACTCCCATCGTCGCCGGATCCCCGGGCTACCTGGACTGGGTGACCGCGGAAACCCGCTGAGCCGATCCGGTGAAGGCGGCCACCGCGCCGAAGAACCGCGCCGGCTCCTCCAGGTGCCCGAAGTGGCCGCTGCGCTCCAGCACCACCAGGTGCGCGGTGGGGATGCCGGTGGCCAGCTCCCGTGCCCAGCGCGGGCCGCAGATGAAATCGCGCCTGCCCACCAGGACCAGGGTCGGGGTGTGGATGACATCCAGGTCATCGCGCACGTCCCAGGTCTCCGGCGCCCGGTCCGGGTCGTGCGTGGCGTCCAGGGTGTCCAGCCAGCCGGACAGGTCGATGGCCGGGTAGTCGGCGAAGTACAGCGGCAGGATGGCGGCCAGGTAGGCGCGGAAGGAGGCGTCGTCGGTGATGGCGGTCTGGCCGAAGGCCGCGGCGGCGCGCTCGGTGTACTGGTCGCCGGGGTGGGCGGCCAGGTGCGCCTGCACGCCCTGGGCGACCTCCGCCTCGAAGTCGGGGGTGTTCATGGTGGGGGCGCCGTCGTAGAGGATCAGCCCGGTCAGGCGTTCCGGGTGGTCCAGGGCGTATTGCAGGCCGACGAACGCGCCGTGCGAATGACCGAGGAAGTAGACCTCGGGGCCGCCCAGGTGATCGATCACGCCGTCCACGAACTCGGCGTAGCGGCGCACCGTGTACCGGCCGCCGGGCAGCGGATCGCTCCGGCCGGTGCCCACCGGCTCCAGATAGACCAGGGTCAGGTGGCGCTCCAGCTCGGGCATCCGCAGGTACTCCCAGTGGATGCCGGGGCCACCGGAGTGCACCAGGCAGAGCGGGCCCGCGCCCGCCACGTGGTAGCGCAGGCGGACGCCGCCGACCTCGATCAGATGCGCTCCGGGGGACAGGACGTCGGTCATGGGCTCAGCATGAGCCGACCGTGTCCCACCGGACCGCCCTGACCTGGGCTTGTCACCGCGAGGCAGGAATCCCTGCCCCCGTTGTCACTGCGCTGACAGGTGCAGTTCCGCCGGACTGGGTTCCCGCGGCCGGGGATGGCGCAGCATCGCCAGATGCTCGGCCGAGGCCAGCGCGGACTGCCCGGTCGCGGCGGAGTGGGTGCTCCGCCGGGTGGTGACCGGCAGGTGCGCCGGAGCCGAGGTGACCGGGGTTGACTGGGGTGACGGCGCGGGGTTGTCCGCCGGAGCCGGAGCGGTGGGGGAGGAGACCGGAACCGGGCCCGCCGGAGCAGGTGCGGCCAGGTTCTCCGCGGTGAGCGGGAAACTGGCGTGCACCACGTATCCGCCGTCCTCGGTCGGCTGCGCGGTGAGCGTGCCACCGAGCATCGCCGCCCGCTCGCGCAGGCCCATCAGCCCGTGCCCACCCGGCGGCAGCGGCGCGAAACCGTCCTGACCGCGCGGGCACGCGTTGCGCACCTCCACGTGCAGGCTGCCGCCCGCCAGTCCCAGGTGCACCGTGACCGGCGCGCCGGAAGCGTGTTTGCCGATGTTGGTCAGCGCCTCCTGCACGGTCCGGTACACCGCGCAGCCCAGCTGCGGGGACACCGGACCCGGCATCGGGCCCATGGTCAGCGTGGTCGGCAGGCCGCTGTCGGCGACCAGTTCCGGCACGTCCGTCAGGGTCGGCTGGGCCGCCTCGCAGTCCAGGGTGGAGGAGCGCAGCAGACCGACCAGGTTGCGCAGTTCTTCCAGGGTGCGGTTGGAGAGCCTGCGGATGGTCAGCGCGATTTCCCGGGAGTCCGGGTCCTCGGCCACCACCTGCAGCGCGCCCGCCTGGATCGCGATCAGCGTGACCTGGTGCGAGACCACGTCGTGCATCTCGCGGGCCAGCCGGGTCCGCTCCTCAGCGCGCACCGCGTGGTCGTGCAGCTTCTGCTGCCGTTCCCGCCCGGCCGCCAGTTCGGTGAGCCTGCCGGTCAGCTCGCAGCGGGCCCGCACCAGCTGGCCCACCGCGATCGGCGCGCCCGCCAGCAACGCCGCGTACAGCGCGCGCAGGAACGCCTCGTGCACGGCGACATCGGGGAACAACTGCATCGGGCCCAGGGTCAGGCAACCGCCGAAGCCCAGCAGCCCGCAGCCGATGAGCTGCCAGTCCAGGCGGCGTGCCCGCGCCACCGAGTACAGCGCCACCATCGCGGCCAGCACGGTGAAACCCACCACCAGGCCGGGAATGGTCAGCAGCAGCGCGGTGCGCGGGAACTCCCTGCGGAACAGCAGTGCCAGACAGGCCAGCACCGGCAGCAGGAACGTGTAGTGCGTCGAGGGCGTCGTGTTGACCACGACATCCAGTCCCGCCAGGGCGATCAGGGCCAGGTCGGTCAGTGTGCGCCGCAGGCAGCGCAGCCCGTCCGGCCCGCGGTCGCCGCGGGTCTCCGTGCTCACGTTTGTCCCAGGGGCGGCCTGACGCAAGCCGAGCCCGGACAAGCTCTTCGTGACCAGAGCAGCACCTCCGAGTCACCCGTCCGATCGACCCCACCGTACGGCAGCCTGCTGCCAAAAAACAGGGCCAGTTGACAAGTCTGTCCAGCTTGTCATGATCCTGCTGCAACTGACTCCCCAGACAGCCTGCGGGGTTGTCAAAACTTGTCAGATTGACCGAGTCAGCCGTGACTACGCAGCGTGTTCCCAGTTCGGCCGCTCGACGGGGTCGTTGCTCCGAACGTGGGCGTGTCATCAGTTTGACAACTTTGAACCATGTGTCCGGCCATCGAACGGTCCAGTCAGGGCCGCCGTTGACCGGCGAAATGGTACAGACCACTACATCCGGTGGCGGTGTCCGGGAAATTGCCACACAGTTACGGCCGTCCGAGGGAACCGGTAGGCCGCCTTCCTAGTCTGACCGGGGGACAACAAGGCATGGGGGGCGAGTGAAAGGTGAATGTTTGTGGACCCCGAAGCGTGGGTAGCGCGCATGGAACGTGAGAACCGTGCCCGGCTGGCGGCGGTGGACGCCGTTTCCGGTGAGCTGCAACAGCTCAGCGGGCGCGCGAGCACCCCGGACGGGAAAATCAGCGTCGAGGTGCACGTCAACGGGACGCTCAAGGACGTGCAGATCCACCCCTCGCTGGTGGACGCCTCGCTGCGCAACCTCGGCCAGCTGCTGGTGCAGCTCGCCCAGCAGGCCCAGGCGCAGGCGGGCCGGCAGCTGGAGGAGGTGGTCACGCCGTTGTTCGGCGACGCCACCCAGACCATGGCCATGCTGCGCGGCTACCTGCCGCCCGCCGAGGACGAGGACGCCGCGGCGCAGCCCGGCCCGGATCGGCGGGAACCGAACACCCCGCCGCGCCCGTCCCAGCAGCCGCGGCGGCGACCGGGCGGGGACGAGGACGAGGACGACTTCGGCGGCCCGATCCTGCGCTAGCGGGAGCGCGGACCGACGGCAGGCAGGGCGGCACTGGGGAAGTGGGTTATGACGGCTGACAAGTTCACCACCAAGAGCGCGGAGCTGGAGCGGTACGCCGCCACGCTCGCGCGCATCGCGGAGGGCCTGTCCAAGCAGGCGGGCAACGCGGCGAACATCCAGCTCGGCCAGGAGGCCTACGGGATCATCGGCATGCAGTTCGCCGGTGACCTCAACAAGCAGGCCAGCGAGGCCAGGGCGAAGATCGAGGACGGCGCGCAGGGCCTGCAGGACGTGGCGAAATCGCTCAAGGACGCCGCGCTGACCTACCAGGACGCGGAGGACGCGGTGCGCGACTCCTTCGACGGGAAGAAGTGAACTGAGCCATGGAGTGGTTTCCCAACTTCGACGGCGCGACCAAGTCCCTGGACGGCTCGGGCGCGATCGGCAGCACCGCGGAGACGGTCTCGGCGCTGGTGCAGGGCGAGTTCCCGGAGGCGGGCGCCTCCGCGGCCGGGCTGGCCTTCGACGCGGTGGGCGTGGCCATGGACCCCTTCGGCTCGCTGCTGGAGGCGGGCATCGGCTGGGCGATGGAGCACATCGGCCCGCTCAAGGAGTGCCTGGACTACATCAGCGGTGACGACGGCGAGGTCAAGAAGGGCGTGCTGGCCTGGCACAACGTGTCCAAGGACCTCACCGATCTGGCCACCGACACCCGCAACGAGCTGAACGCGCAGATCGGCGGCTGGAGCGGGGACGCCCAGCAGGCCTTCAGCGAGCAGATGACCATCGTCAACGACAGCCTGCTGGCCATCAGCGCCGAGGCCAAGGCCACCTCGGAGGCCGCCGGCGGCCTGGGCGAGGCGATGGCGATCGTGCGCGCGATCGTCCGCGACACCATCTCCATCGTGGTCGCCGAGATCATCAAGGCCATGGTCGCGGCCGGCCTGACCGCCTTCTTCACCTTCGGCGCCTCGATCGCGGCCGGGGTGTCCTGGGTGATCGCCAGGGTCGGCATGGCCGTCGCGAAGATCATGAAGTACTTCACCAAGTTCCTGCGCCTGTGCAAGGGCGTGAACCGGGTGCTCTCCACCATGATCCAGAACATGGCCAAGGCGGCCAGCAAGATCAAGGGCCTCGGCGGCCTCGGCAAGTACAGCCGCAGCGGGTTCGACCTGTCCAAGAGCGTGAGCAAGACCAACCAGAGCATGCTGCGCGGGCTCAGGGGCAACCGGGGCGACCAGATACCCAGGCTGGACGGGCTGAAGGACGACTACGGGCAGGCCGCCGACTACGGCAAGCAGGTCGGCAAGGAAGTCGGCAAGGAATACCTGTGGCAGGCCCCGATCAAGATCGGCCTGGAGGGCGGCAAGACCTGGGCGAAGGACGACTTCAACCCGGAGAACATCGAGGAGAACGAGAAAAAGGGCTGGTGGGAGAAGTAACTCCCGGCAGCGAGGGGCCCGGACCGGGCCCCTCGGCTCACCAGTCGTTGGCCACCGCCACCGCGGCGACCGCGAGGAACAACCCGACCAGCACGGCGAGGCCGTAGACGATGTTGCGGGCGGTCTCCCCGAGCAGGGCGTAGCCCACGCCGGCCACGGCGAACACCCCGGTCAGGATCAGGTCCGGGACCAGCAGGAGCAGCGCGAACAGCAGGCGCAGCAGGAACCACACGAAGCCGAGGCCGTACCACTCGCCCATGGTCGAGTCGTCGTAGGCCCAGCTGAACAAGGCGAACGGCGCGTAGATCGACTCCCGCCAGTGCGCCGTCCAGTTGTTGACGAACCGGACGAGCGGGTTGTCCTCCTTGACCGCGGCGACCTTCTCCACGCCCTTCAACTCGATGGACTCGATCTTGCCTTCGGTGACGTCGATCAGCACCTGCCGGTCCACCACCTGCACCGTGGTGCGCCCGTCGACCACCGCGGTGAACTCGCCCTGGCCGGAGCGCACCTGGTAGGTGTGGTCGAAGCCGGTGTCGCCCGTGCGGCGGTCCCGGATGACCACGTAGATCGAGTCGGCGTCCTTGTCCGGCAGGCTGTACTTGGCGCCGATGGAGAACACGCCGATCGGGGTCACCAGGGTCTTGTCGCCGGAGACGCTGACACCGCTCGCGCTGATGCTGAACTTCACCGGCAGCAGGGCCGGGGTGAAGCCGACCTGCGGTTGCGAGCCGCAGGCGATGAGCAGCAGTGGGGCGAGCAGGAGCTGGAACTGGAGCCAGCGCCGGACCATGCGCCCTCCTGACTGCCGAGGCCAGGACTGCATGATCCCGGGCGGAGGGGTCCCGGCTCAGTCGTTTCCGGCCACGTTCACCGGTTCGGCCCATCCTCGGCCCCGTAGAACCGGCGGGCCCGCCGCCACCCGGCCGGGTTGATCCGCCGGCCCAGCGCGGGCCCGAACCGGCGTGAGACGCCCAGCGCCAGCAGCAGCCCGCCGATCAGCAGGAAGGCGATCCGCAGCCCCCATTGCGGACCCCGCGGCGCGGGCGGTGCGGTGGCGAGTTCGGTGCGGCCCCAGAACCCGGGGAAGGGCTTGCGGCCCCACACCTCGATGCCCTGGGCGGCCTGGTCGCGTTCGGCTCGGGTCACGCTCAGCAGCGCGCGTTCAGCGCCGCGGTCGTCCCAGGTCACGGTGACCGCGCAGACCCCGGAGGCGCAGGGTTCGGCCAGGGTGGCGCGGCCGTGCGCCGGGGCGGGTTCGGCGCGGAAGGTCAGCGCGCACAGGGCGAGCAGGGCCAGGCCGAGGGCGCAGGCGAGCACCCGGATGACGAGGGTGGTGACGTAGGCCAGCCGCGGGAAACGGCGGAACCGCTGTTCGTGGTCGGGATGCGCGCCCGGGTATCGCATGAGGACAACCCTGTCACGGCCGGTTCCGGGGGTGTCCTGGGGCGTAGGGTCGGGACTGGCGGGGACGTCGCGCACGTCGGCAGCCGAGCCGGCGCCGTTTCCGGCGCACACCGACACCGGCCGCGCTCCGCGACCGGAGACGGGACCACCGGCATGCTGTCGGACCTGAGTCACCATTCCCCGCTCACCCCCAGCGCCGCCCGGCGCGCGCTCCGGCTCCGGCTCAAGCCGCGGGAATCGGCGGTGGGTCTCCTGGACGGTGGCTGGTGGCCGCACACCGGGTGCCTGGCCGTGGAGTTGCCGCCGTTGCTGGAACTGCTCGCGGTGCGGCTGGGGCCGATCGGGCGGGTGGTGTTCAACCCGGAGGCGTTCCGGCCGGCGCCGCGGCGGGTGCTCGCCGGGGGCTGGCCGGTGGTGCTGCGGCGGTCGGCGACCCTGGACCCGGCGATGGTTCTGGTGCTGGGGCGGGCCGGGGGTGGGTTGCGGTTGCTGGTGGTGCCGCCGGCGGTGGCCGAGGAGGCCGGGCGGCGGGTGCTGCGGCGGGCGGCCGGGCGGGAGAACATCGACAGTCCGGCCGAGTTGCTGGCGCCGCGGGCCTGGCTGCGGCTGGTGTTGCCGACACAGCGCCAGGGCTGACCGGGACGGCGGCGGGCGGCGCGGATCCGCGGACTGGCGGCGGTGCCGCGGACGTGGCCGGGTGGTTGAGCGGGCCGACCGTCCGGGTCAGGCAGTCGGCCGCAGGAACTTGGCGGGCGCCTGGGCGGCGGCGGTCGGGTCCAGCAGCCACAGCGTGCGCTCCGCGCCGCGAGCCCCGGCGGCCGGGATCGCCACCTCGTCGCCCTCGACCAGGGCCTGCGCCACCGGGCCTGCCTTGCTGTCGCCGGTAGTCATCAGCCACACCTCGCGGGAGGTGCGGATCGCGGGCAGGGTGAGGCTGACCCGGGTGGGCGGGGGCTTGGGGCAGTCGCGGACCGCGACCACGGTGCGGCTGGCCTCGTGCACGGCGGGGGAGTCCGGGAAAATCGACGCGGTGTGGCCCTCCTCGCCGACGCCGAGCAGGCACACGTCGAAGGCGGGCACCGCGCCGTAGGGCGCCGCGTTCTTGGCCAGGATCTCGGCGTAGGCATCGGCGGCGGCGTCCGGGTTGTCGCCGAAGCGGCCGTCGCTGGGTTCCATCGCGTGCACCCGGGCGGCGTCCAGGGGGATGTGGTCCAGCAGGGCGGCTCGGGCCTGGGTCTCGTTGCGGTCCGGGTGGCCCGCGGGCAGGAAGCGCTCGTCGCCCCAGTACAGGTCGACCCGGGTCCAGTCGACGGCGTCACGGGCGGGCAGGTCGCGCACGTGGGCCAGGACCGCGTTGCCGGTGCGGCCGCCGGTGAGCACCAGGCTGGCGGCGCCCTGGGCAGCCTGGGCGTCGACCAGGGCGGTGATCAGGCGGGCGGCGACCGCCGCGGCGAGCAGGTCCGGACTGGCGTGCACGACTACCCGCGACTGGCTCATGGTCAGACATTCTGGCCTATCGGCCGGTGGCGCCGCCTGCCCGCTCGCCCTAGGCAGGACGCACAGTCTGTCTAGGAGGGACTTCGTCATGCGAGGACGAACCATTGTGCTGCTGACCGCCGCCGCCCTGCTGCTGGTCGGCCCGCAGAGCAGCGCCCTGCCCGAGCCGCCGGCGCCCGAACCGGCGGCGGTGGACGCGCGCGGTCCGGCCCCGGACGCGCGGA
The DNA here is from genome assembly GCF_023094165.1 of Crossiella sp. S99.2. GTDB lineage: Bacteria > Actinomycetota > Actinomycetes > Mycobacteriales > Pseudonocardiaceae > Crossiella. Next base: position 13,481 of record NZ_JALMDK010000010.1, read on the forward strand.
ACGTGGTGCTGGCCGTGCACGGCGGCGCGGGCGGCGGCCTGATTCGCAAGGACACCAGCCCGGAGGTGGAACGCGCCTACCGGGACGGCCTGACCGCGGCCTTGCGGGCGGGGCAGAAAGTGTTGCAGGACAAGGGGAACAGCGTGGACGCGGTGGAAGCCGCGGTCAAGGTCCTGGAAGACAACCCGTTGTTCAACGCGGGCAAGGGCGCGGTGTTCACCGAGGACGCCGGGCACGAGCTGGACGCCTCGATCATGCGCGGGAAGGACCTGGCCGCCGGGGCGGTCGCCGGGGTGCGCAGCGTGCGCAACCCGATCTCGGCGGCCCGCCTGGTGATGGAGAAGTCCAAGCACGTGCTGCTGTCCGGGGAGGGCGCGGACGATTTCGCCGCCCGCAACGGCCTGCCCACGGTCACCCAGGACTACTACTGGACCCAGGCCCGCTGGGACTCGCTGATGAAGGCCAAGAACCCGGCCACCCTCGACCTGGCCGACCCCCAAGCACACGGCACGGTCGGCGCGGTCGCCCTGGACCGGGCCCGCGACCTGGCCGCGGCCACCTCCACCGGCGGGCTGAACAACAAGATGGCCGGCCGGATCGGCGACTCGCCGGTGATCGGCGCGGGCACCTACGCGCGCAACGACACCGCCGCGATCAGCGCCACCGGCGCCGGTGAGGTGTTCATCCGGGGCTCGGCCGCGGGCACCATCTCGAACCTGGTCGAGTTCGGGCGGCGCTCACTGGCCGAGTCCGCCTTCGAGGTCGTGGTCAAGCGGCTGCCCGCGCTCGGCGGCGCCGGCGGCGTGATCGCGCTCAACCGGGCGGGCGAGTTCGACGCGCCGCACAGCACGCCGGGCATGCTGCACGGCTACCTGACCGCGGATGGCCGGGTCGTCACCAAGGTGTTCCTGGACGAGACCCCGGCCAACCGCTGAGTCAGGAGCTGATCAGGACCCGGCGCCCGGGGTGATCTTGATCAGGTCGACCACGAAGATCAGGGTCTCGTTCGGCCCGATGTCGCCCTTGCCCGCCGGGCCGTAACCCAGGTCCGGCGGGACGATCAGCACGCGGCGGGAGCCCGCCTTCTGGCCGATCATGCCCTGGTCCCAGCCCGGGATGACCCGGCCGGCGCCGATCGGCGTGCTGAAGCTCTGCCCGCCGTCGTAGGAGGACTGCTTGAAGGCGCGGTCGGAGAAGGTGGTCAGGTGGTAGTGCGCCTCGACCGTGTCACCGGCCTTCAGCCCGGCGCCGGCGCCGGGGGTGATGTCCTTGGACAGCAGTGTGGTGGGCGCCGAGCAGTCGGTCGGCACCGTCACCTTGGGCTTGGCGCCTGCCGCGCCCTCGACCTTGAACGCGTCGATGGCGCAGGGCGCGCCGGCGGGCTTGCCCGCGGCGCTGGTGGCGGCCGCGGAGCTGGTGGCCGAGGCCGCGGACGGGGTCGTGTTGGCCTTGGCCAGCTCTTCCAGTCCGGCAGGCGCCTCGCTGGGGGTGCAGCCGGCGACCAGCAGGCCGAGCGCGGTCACCGCGCCCGCGGCCAGCAGGCGGGCCCGGGAGATCGTCAGAGAAAGGGACACGGCAGGAAGCCTAGACGGCCCGGTGGGTGCCGCGCCGCCTACTCAGCCGACCAACTGCCGCAGTGCGTCCCCGACGGCGTTCGCCGAGGTCAGTCCCTTGATCAGGCCGCCGCCGGGGGCCACCACGGCCAGCAGTGGCGGTTCGGCCAGCGCGTAGCTACGGCCGATCGTCTGCTGCTGGTCGTCCTGGCCGACCGGGTAAGGAACCTGGTGTTTGTCCAGGTAGCCGCGCAGATCGGGCTCGGTGTCCCGGGCGGCCACGCCGAGGAAGACCACCTTGTCCTTGTACTGGGTGGCGAGTTCGGTGAGCTTGGCCTGCTCGCTGCCGCACTTGGCGCACCAGGAACTGAAGAACACCACCACCAGTGGCCGGTCTTTCCACAGCGCAGAGGCGGTGACCTTGGCGCCGTCGGTGAGCGGCACGGTGAAGTCGGGCGCGGCGGCGGCCTCCGCGGGTGGCGCCCGGAAGGTCACCCCTGGGGGCAGCGGTCCGGGCAGCGCCGAGGAGCCGCCGCGCACCGGGGCCGGTGGGGGAGCGGGGGTGCAGGCGGCCAGGAGCAGGGCGAGCAGCAGGACCAGGGAGGCTCTCACGTGGTCAATCCCACCAGGGGCGCCTGCTCGCCCAGGTTCGGGTCGCGGGCCAGTTCGATCGGCGGCAGGTCGCCGACGTGCAGCCGGTAGCCCGTGGCGGCCGGGACGGTCACGGTGAACTCCAGCTGGCAGAAAGTGGGTTCGCGGGGCACCTTCAGCGGTTCGTCGATGGCCTTGACCGCCTTGCCCGGCGGCAGTTTCCCGTCGGCGAGCTGTTTGCCCTCGGCGTCCAGGACCCGGAATCCGGCGTTGGGGTGGATGGCCTGGTAGGCGCCGGTGCCCGAGCAGTCGCCGCCGACCTCGCGCATCGCCCCGTCCCGGACCAGGAGTTTCACCGGCAGGCCGGTGGCGGCGGGCGTGCTCGCGCAGCCCGCCGCCACCAGCGCCGTGAGCAGGATCAGGACAGGACGGTGCACGTCGCCGTCGCGGTCTTGCTCGGGTCGGACTCGGACACCGCGGTCAGTTTCACCGTGGCGGCCTCGATCTGCTGTGCGGTGGTGCGTTCCACGTTCACCGCCACGTCGGCCTTCTCGCCGAACTTGGCGGTGGCCAGGGAGTTGGGCAGCTGGACCTGCCAGCCAGCGCCGCTGACCTCGGCCTTGAGCCGGTAGACGTCCGAACGCAGGTGCGCGGCCGGGTTGCCACTGGCCTTGCCGGTGTTGGTCAGGGGGAAGGTGCAGGCGGTGGCGCCGCGGCGGCCGACCCAGCCGGTGCGCGCGTTGCCCAGGGCCACCCCGCGGGTGTGCGCGCCCGCGCCGTCCAGGGAGCGGACCGCGACGGTGTAGGAAAGCACGCCCTTGTTGTCCCGCTTGATGTCCAGGACGTAGAAGTGCAGCCGGTTGTGCGTGTCGGTGTACTCATAGATCGACTTGGACCCGGTGCCCGCCTTGAGCAACGCGTCGGCGAGCTGGCGCGGGTCGCCGATGGTCACCTTCACCGGCGTGCCGTCCGGCTTGTAGTAGTCGACCAGGTTGATGTCCTGCGGGTTGGCGTCGACGATCCACTTGAACGGGGCGGCGTCGGCGTTCTTCGTCTTGGCCAGCAGCACACCGCTGTCCGGGGTGAAGGAATCCGACCCCATCCGGTCCACGACCTCCAGGGTGTAGTTCTGGTAGCCGCGGCCGTCGCAGAGCGGATCACGGGCCTGGCTGCACGCCGGCGCCTTGTCCCCGCCGGGCATGACCACGTTGATCCCGGCCAGTCCGGTGGGGCCGGGCTGCACCGAGCGGGCGGTCACCGTGGCCACCGCCAGCCCGGAGGTGGTCAGCGTGCCCCGGTCCAGCCGCAGCACGTTCGCCTCGTCCACGATGCCGAGCTTCATCTTGTTGCGCAGCATGTGCTGCGCGCCCATGGACGCCCCGGCCATCGGCGGGATGAACCAGCGGGTGTGCGTGCCGCCGGGGCCGTTGAAGGTGCCGCGGCTGAGCATGTCCCACGGGCCGCTGTAGGCGCGCACCGGCGGGTTGCTGAACGGGTTGTTGTAGTTGTCGCCGATGCCCAGGATGTGGCTGAACTCGTGCGCGTACACGCTCTGCCCGGAGCTTTCCGCCTGGGTGGAGGAGCCGCCGCCGGCATTCGGCCAGATGGAGGCCGCCGCCTTCCACGAGGTCCACTCCACGTAACGGGTCTTGGCCCAGTTCGGCAGGTTGGGGTCGGGCGGACCGAAGGAGTCCGGCACGTCCTCCTTCTTCTCGAACATCATCGGCCCGAACTCCTGCCAGGTCCCGGACTCGTCCTGGCCCGCGGAGAGGAAGAAGACGAAGTCGAAGCCCTTGGGCACCTCGGTGCCGACGTCCTTGCGCCAGGCCGCGCCCGCGTCGGTGCGCAGGTCCTTGTTGCAGCTGGACCCGGCCGGGCAGGCGCCCGAACCCTGGAACTCCATCGCGTACTCGTAGGACTTGCCGGGCAGCCGGTACGCGCCGAAGGCCTTGAGGTCCACGCCGAAGCGCCCGCCGGAGTCCTCCATCCAGTACTCGTTGATGGTGTGCCCGTTGTTGACCTTGCCGGGCTTGTTGAGGAAGTCCTGGTAGAACTGCGCCACCTGCGGCCGAGGGATGTTGTTGGCCAGCTGGGTGGGGTTGCCGAACACGGTGGACTTCGGCGGCTGGGTGACCGCGAACTCCTGGTCCGGGTAGTCGACGAGGACGAGAGCGCCCTTGAACATCCGCTTGGTCGGCTTGAGCGCCGGGTTCGCCCAGTCGGTGCCCGGCGGCTTCTTGTAGTCCGACCACGTCATGTCGGCGGGGTTCTCCCACTGCTGCGGGTCGATCGGCGCGAGAGAGGCCGGCGCGCCCCAGTCCGCCGGTGCGGCGGAGGCCATGCCCGCCATGGACACCGACAGCGCGGCGGCCAGTGCGAGGGCCCCGGTGCGCGAGACCCGGAAACGGCGACGTAGCTGCATGACCTGGGATCCTAGGAACCCGGGGCGGTGCTACCCAGCCGCCGAAGGTACTGATCCACCCGGACGAGGGCACGCGGACGGCCCCGCCCGTGGAGGGTCGCGCTCCCAGGCGGGGCCGTCTCCGCGCCGCGCGCGGTCAGCCGAGCAGTCCGGCCCCGGGGGCAGCGGAGTCGGAAGTGGTGAACAGCTCCTGCAAGGCTGCCCGGAACTCGGCGTAGTCGATGACGCCGTCGCCGTTCTGGTCAATTCGCTTGAACGCCGATTCCGCGATCTCGGCGCTCACCTCCGCCGAGGCGTACATGGCGATGTACTCGTCCCGGCTGATCTGCCCATCGCCATTGCGGTCGAGTGCCTCGAACACGGTTTCCGCGACTTTGGCATACGCCTCGTCGAGGTAATCCGGATTGTCCGCCAGACCGCGTTCGGTGGCCGCGACGAACTCCTCCCGGCTGACCTGTCCATCCCCGTCGGTGTCGGCGTCCCGTTCGATCTGCGCCCACCAGCCGAGGAACGAGGACGTGATGTCCTGCCTGCGGTGTTCCTCCGCGTCGGGCACCAGTTGGGCCGCCACGCCCTCGGCCAGCGCGGTGAAATCAGCCGCGGAGATGATCCCGTCCTTGGTGACGTCGAGCGCGTCGAAAACCTTGCCGATGTTGGCATCCTGAAGTGATGAACCACTCGCCACGATGAGCCTCCTGGTTGCGGACCACTTCGGAGTAAACCCCTTCCGAACAGCGGCACACCAGGGTGATTCACGAGTGCACACATTCGGCCGAATGGCGGCGGATAAACTAGACAAATCGGCGGGATGTCCTAGCTTCCGGGCTTCCAGTCCGGGTGGCCCGGCATCGGCGGGGTGGTCGGGCTGTGCAGCCACTCCCGCAGCACCCCGGCGATCTCCGGACCGGCGACATCGGCGACCACGCGCTCGAAGTCCGCGGTGTTCGCGGTGGCGTCCCGGTGCCGGTCCAGGAAGGCTTGCAGGATCCGCTGGAAGGTCTGCTCGCCCGCGGCCTGGCGTAGCGCGTAGACGACCAGCGCGCCACCGGCCCTGGCCAGTCCGAAGATCCCGCTCGGTTCGTTGGAGACCACGATGGAGCCCAGTGCCGTCCGGGCCTCCTGGTCGGCGCCGTAGATCCGGCGCAGGCTGTCCGGCACGGACGTGCCGCCGTGCTCCTGCTCCCACAGCTGACCGAAGTAGGTGGCGAAGCCCTCGCTGAGCCACACGTCGTCGTAGGAGCGGAAGGAGATCGAGTTGCCGAACCACTGGTGGGCGGCCTCGTGCACCATGACCGGTTCGGTGTGCTGCAGCTCGGTGAGTGACCGGGTCAGGAAGGTGGACAGGGTCGCGGTTTCCAGGGCGTCGGTCTGCGTCGGCCGGTTGCCGTCCAGGCCCAGCACGCCGTAGGTCTCCAGGGGGAACGGGCGGCCGATGCGCGCTTCCAGCCAGGCCAGGTGCCCGCTGATCCGGTCCAGCGCCGGGCGCACCTGCTCGACCTGTCCGGCGGTGACCGCGCTGCGCAGCGGCAGCCCGTGCGGTCCGGTGCCGGTGACCAGGTCGAACTTGCCGACGGCGAGCTGGGCGACCTGGCTGGTGATCGGGTGCCGGGTGGTGTGGGTGACCACGGTCCGCCCGCCCGCGGTGCGTTCGCCGGTGCGGATCCCGTTGGCCACCACGGTCCAGCCCTCGGGCGCGTCCACCCGGTAGGTGAACCGGGCCTTGTCCGAGGGGTGGTCGTTGACCGGGAAGAACAGGTGCGCCCGGTCCGGCTGCGACCACAGCGCGAACCCGCCGTCGGCGAGCTTGCTCCAGCCCGCGGTCTCATCCACCGGGGACGGCACCTTGGCGGCGCGGTCGGCGGTGTACTCGACCTCGACGGCGAAGTTCCGGCCCGCGCGCAGCGGCCGGGCCGGGGTGATCACCAGCTCCTCGCCCTCGGCGCGGAACTCGGCGCGCCGCCCGTCCACCCGCACCTGGTGCACCACCCCACCGGCGAAGTCCAGGTTGAACCGGGACAGGTTCTGGGTGGCCTTCGCGGTCATCGTGGTGCGCCCGGCCATCGTGGGCACGCCCGGTTCGAACCGGAAGTCCACTGTGTACTGCTCGGCGTCGTAACCACCGTTGCCCAGCCCCGGCAACAGCCGGTCGCCGACGCCGGGGGAGCCGGGGGTGAAGGTGGGCGCGGCCGAGGCAGGCGCGACACCGATCGTCAGCGCCGAGGCGGTGACGAGCAGCAGTGCGGCGGCCCGGCGGGAACTGCCAGACATCAAGAACCCTTTCCAGCGGCGAACATGGCGTCGTCAGCCTGTTCGCCGCCGCCGGCGCCCACCTCGCCCGTTCGGCCACCAAGATCAGCCGTTCGGCCAAGGACTCGCCGACGAGTTGGGCCAACTGGTACGCCGGTTTGGCTCAAGTGGGCGTGCCAGTTGGCCCAAGTGGTACGGGGGTGCGGGTCAGGCCGCCGATTCGCCACCAGAGTCCTGCGACAACGGCCAACTCGGTGGCCGCTTGCTTAGACCCGGCGGCGTACGTGCAGTAGGTATTCCTTGCGGTCCAGGGGGTTGTGGTCGGTGCGTGGGCGGGCCGGGATCGGACCGCGGGCCGGGCGGTGGTCGGCGAAGGCGCAGTCCAGGACGCCTTCGCCGTGGGTGAGGCCGGGCAGTTGCCGTTGCAGCTCATGGACCCTGGCCGCCGGGATCTCCCCGACCAGGCGGTAGGTGGAGCCGTGTGTGCTGGTCTCGCGCGGCACCGCGTCCAGGCGGGCCAGCACCGGGCGGACCGCGGCGAGGGCCTCGGCCGGGAGGTCCAGCTCGAACCGGTGCAGGGGTTCGAGCACCACGGTCCCGGCCTGGCGCAGTGCGGACATCACTACGAGGGGGGTCAGTGACCGGAAATCCCCTGCGGTGCTGAACACGCTGGAGAACCCCGAGTGGGTCAGGGTGATCACGCAGTCGGTGACCGGCCAGCCGCGCAGGCCCTGGCCGAGCGCCGTCAGCACGGTGTCCTCGATCGCGGTGAAGAAGGCCAGGGGCAGCGCGCCCAGTTCGGTCTCGTAGGTGAACCGCGGTCCGGTGCCGGGTGGCGCGGGGTCGACCCGCAGGCCGACGGTGGCGAAGAACGGGTTGCCCGCGCCCATCACCTCCACGGCCGATCCGGTGCCGCGCACGCGTTCCAGGCACAGCGTGGTGGTCTCCCGGAACTCCACCGCGAGCCCGGAATCGGTGGCCAGGGTGGCCTCGATGACCTCCTTCTGCACCTCGCCGTAGAGGGAGACCGCGATCTCCTGGCGGGTCTCGTCCCGGCGCAGGTTGATCAGCGGATCGGCCTCGGCGAGCCGGGTGAGCGCCTGGTGCAGCGCACCCCGGTCGCGCGGATCCCTGGGCAGCACCACGGTTTCCAGGGTGGGCGGGGCGAACTGCGGCCGGAGTGCGGAGCGCGAATGGGGGAGTCCGACCGGGTCGCCGATGCGGATCTCGTCCAGACCGCGCAGCAGCCCGATCCGGCCCGCGGTCACCGAATCCGCCGGTACCGCCGCTCCCTGCTCGAACACGCTGATCCCGGTGACCTTGCCCTGCCGGTCCCGGCCGAAGTCCAGGTGCTCCCGGACCCGGATGGTCCCGGCGAACAGCCGCACGTAGGCCAGTTTCTCCCCGGCCGGGCCGCGGTCGACCTTGAACACGGTCCCGGCGGCGGGCACGTCCGGATCGCCCGGATCGGCGGGCAGCAGCTCGCGAATGCCCTCGATGAGCGCGTCCACCCCGGCCCCGGTGACCGCGGATCCGGCGAACACCGGGTGCACCAGGGCCTGCCGGGTCTGGGTGACCAGCGCGGTGCGCAACCCCTGATAGGACACCGAGTCCGCGTCGGCGACGAAGTCCGCGAGGAGGGTGTCGTCGTGGCCGGTGAGCAGGTCGAGCAGCCGGGTCCGGAACCCGGGATCGGTTGCGGCACAGGGCAGATAGCCGGCCTCGCGGGCACCGGCCCGCTCGGCCGAGCCCATCGCCGGCGCCGAGGGCGACAGCCGCTCGGTGATCTGCCGCTGCACCCGGTCCAGGTTCGCGCCACGCCGGTCGACTTTGTTCACGAAGATCAGCGTCGGAATGCCGAGCCTGCGCAGCGCGCGCAGCAGCACCCGGGTCTGCGCCTGCACGCCCTCCACCGCCGAGACCACCAGCACGGCCCCGTCGAGCACGCACAGCACCCGCTCCACCTCGGCGATGAAATCCGGGTGACCGGGGGTGTCGATCAGGTTGACCGTGGTGTCGTCCAGGGCGAAGGAGATCACCGCGGACTTGATGGTGATCCCGCGCTGGCGTTCCAGGGCGAGGGAGTCGGTCTGGGTGTCGCCGTCGTCGACCCGGCCGATCCGGTCGATGACCCCGGCGGCGTGCAGCAGCCGCTCGGTGAGGCTCGTCTTACCGGCGTCGACGTGCGCCAGGATGCCCAGATTGATCGTGCGTGCCGACAAGTGTCGTGTCCTTGGGGTTGGGGGAAACTCCTTCCAGGGGGAACACGAACGTGCGGCGCATGATCATCTCCTTGCTCGGGGCCTAGGCTCGGAAGGACACCAGAGGTCCCGGCGGCGGGGCAACCGAATATCGGGGGAGACCATGAGCGAGGCGTTGCGCACCGCGGCCGAGATCGCGGACACCGTGCTGTTCCCGGCCGCGGCCGTCGTCGACGCCGCCGACCGGGTGCCCGGAAGTCACCTGGACCTGTTGGCGGAGCATGGATTCTACGGACTGTCCACAGTGGACCTTCCGGATTATTCTTCGGTGCTGCGACTGGTCGAGATCCTGGCCGGCGGCTGCCTGACCACCACGTTCGTCTGGATGCAGCACCACGGCCCGGTGATGACCCTGGCCCGCTCGGCCAACGAGCCGCTGCGGGAGAAGTACCTCGACGACCTGATCGCCGGGCGGCGGCGGGCCGGGGTCGCGGTGGGCGCGGCGGTGCGCCCCGGCCCGCCGCTGCTGCGGGCCGAGCAGGTGGACGGCGGTTACCTGTTCGACGGCAGCGCGCCCTGGGTGTCCGGCTGGGACCTGATCGACACCCTGCACACCGCGGCAAGGGACACCGAGAACCTGCTGGTCTTCGCACTGCTCGACGCCGCGGCCGGCGACACCGTGTCCGTCGAACCCCTGGACCTGCTCGCCGTGCAGGCCAGCCGGACCGTCACGCTGACCTTCACCCGGCATTTCGTGCCCACGGAACAGATCGTGCACACCGTTCCGCAGGCCGACTACCTGACCGGGGACGCCGAGGCCCAGCGGTTCAACGGCGCGCTCGCCCTGGGCGTCGCGGGCCGGGCGATCACCCTGCTGGGCGAGGCGGCCGGCGCCCTGCCCGCCCAACTCGACGCCGCCCGCACCCAGTTGCACACCGCCGCACCCGAGGACGTCGCACTGGCCCGAGCCGCCGGATCCGAGCTGGCGCTGCGGGCCGCGAACGCCTGCGCCGTGCACCAGGGCAGCCGCTCACTGCTGCCCGGCTCCGACGCCCAGCGCCTGGTCCGCGAGGCCACCTTCCTGCTGCTGTTCGGCTCCCGCCCGGCGATCCGCACCGCCCTGCTCGCCAAGCTGACCGGCTGACTCAACGTCGCCGGAAGTACCGCCGGCTCGACCCGGGGGCCCACAACAGGAACAGCACCACCGTGGACAACGCCCACCCGGTGGCCAGATCAGCCCTGACCTCCAGGGCCGGGTAGGACATCCAGATGAAGTACCGGCCGACGAACTGCCCGGCGAGCTGGATGGTGATCACGACCCGCCCCCAGTTACGGCCCTGGTAGACCATGACGGCCAGCCACACGTAGAGCACCGCGCTGATCGGGTGGTAGATCACGCCCGGGTTGAACTCGGCGGTGGCCGGGCTCTCGATCAGCCGCCACCCGTCCTGCACCACCGTGCTGAAGTGGTTGAACGCGTGCGTGGCGATCCCCGCGGCGGCCACCGCCACCCACGGCGGCGGACTGACGCGTGTGGCCGGAACCTGGCTGATCGTGGTCATCGGGACCTCCCCATCGAGCGCGGCACCATGCCGCCACCCCGAGGACGCCCGCGGACCCGGCTCAGGCTGTGTGCACTGGCACACACCTCGGCGCCGGCCCTCGGCCGCCGCCGACCGGAAGTTGAGGGCCGAAGCCGGTGATTTCCCGATATCCACCCGCATGAGTGGCAGGGCAGCACACCCACAGGTGGCGTTGCGGTGGAACGGGCTGCCGCCCACTGGCAACGGACACCCTGGGACCACCGCGTCGAACCATCGTGAGAGGAACGATCAGCCATGCGTCTGCGTGCCGCACTGCTCGCCGTGGCGAGTGTTTGCGCCCTCGGCCTCGCCGTCCCGGGCACCGCCTCCGCCGCCGAAGGCGACTTCACCTACCGCTACTACGAGGAGGGCGAGATCCAGAGTGGCGCGCTGGTCGACCCGCCGAGCGGGGAGTGCGTTGAGATTCCGGAGGTCGCCGACTTCGAGGACGTGTACGCCTTCCGGCCGCACAACAAAACCAGGTCGACCGTGACGATGTTCAAGGAAAGCGACTGCGAAGGCGACGCCTACTACACGCTCAAGCCAGGTGGCAAGGCCACGGACCGGCTCAAGCTGAGGTCCGTCAGCTTCTCCTGATCCGTCAGAACGGCAGGCCGAGCACCGGCAGCCCGATGGCCGAGTCCACCGCGAGCACCACGAACACCGCGGTCAGATAGGTGTTCGACATGTGGAACAGCTTCATCGGGTTCGCCGGTTCGCCGTCCCGCACCGCGTTGTACAGCCGGTGCGCCAGCAGCAGGAACCAGGCCCCGGCCAGCACCGCCGCACCCGTGTACAGCCAGCTCGTCGCGGGGGCGAGCAGCAGCGACCAGGCCACCATCACCCAGGAGTAGATGACGATCTGCTTGGCCACCTGCACCGGCGTGGCCACCACCGGCAGCATCGGCACCCCGGCCGCCGCGTAGTCGTCCTTGAACTTCATCGCCAGGGCCCAGAAGTGCGGCGGGGTCCAGAAGAAGATCACGCCGAACATGACGAAGGCCGGCCAGTCCACCGAGTTGGTCACCGCGGACCAGCCGATCACCACCGGCATGCACCCGGCCGCGCCGCCCCACACGATGTTCTGCGCCGTGCGGCGCTTGAGCACCATCGTGTAGACGAGCACATAGAACAGAATCGCCGCCACCGCCAGGATCGCGGAGAGCAGGTTCGTGGTGGCGTACAGCCAGGCGAAGCTGGCCACGCCGAGCAGGATGCCGAAGATCAGCGCGTTGCGGGTGGGCACCGCGTGCCGGGCCAGCGGCCGGGCCTTGGTGCGCTTCATCACCGCGTCGATGTCCGCGTCGGCCACGCAGTTGAGCGCGTTCGCGCTGCCCGCGGCCATGGTGCCGCCGACCAGGGTGGTCAGCACCAGCCACACGCTCGGGATGCCGCGCTGGGCCAGCAGCATCGCCGGGATGGTGGTCACCAGCAGCAGCTCGATGATCCGCGGCTTGGTCAGGGCCACATAGGCCCCGACGGTGGTCTTGAACTTGCCAGGGGAGCGCTGCGCCGGCGCGTCGAGGGTGGCGCTCATCGAACCCTCTTGACCACGGTCACCGGCGGCATCTCGCTCCTCATCGGCCCGGCCGCATCGGTGGGTGGGGGCGGGCCGGGTAGATCCTCGTCAGCTTCGGGGGACCCAGCTTCGGGTCCCATCGGATGGTAGCCGCGCTACCTAAGCGGGGCGCGCACGGGGGTCCGGGCGCGCCAACAACTGGATCGAGTCCGGTACGCCTGGGCCTGAAGGACTAGGCTGAGCCGAAAGAGGGAAAACCACGGTTCGGGGCTGGTCAGTCCACCGGTTCCGCCGCTATGGCAACCACGTTGGGAGCAGCGTCACGTGTCCGGTTCCAAGGACTCCGCCGACATCACCCAGTTGACCACCGCGCACCTTCCTGCCGACTGGACCGAGCTGGACAAGCGCGCCGTCGACACGGCCAGGGTGCTCGCCGCCGACGCCGTGCAGAAGGTCGGCAACGGCCACCCCGGCACCGCGATGAGCCTGGCCCCCGCCGCGTACACGCTGTTCCAGCGGACCATGCGGCACGACCCCGCCGACCCGGACTGGCCGGGCCGGGACAGGTTCGTGCTCTCCTGCGGGCACTCCAGCCTCACCCTGTACATCCAGCTCTACCTCTCCGGCTACGGCCTGTCCCTGGACGACCTCAAGGCGCTGCGCACCTGGGGCTCGCTCACCCCCGGCCACCCGGAGTACCGGCACACCAAGGGCGTGGAGATCACCACCGGCCCGCTCGGCCAGGGCCTGGCCTCCGCGGTCGGCATGGCCATGGCCGCCCGCCGCGAGCGCGGCCTGTTCGACCCGGACGCCGCGCCCGGTGAGAGCCCGTTCGACCACCACATCTACGTGATCGCCTCCGACGGCGACATCGAGGAGGGCGTCACCTCCGAGGCGTCCTCGATCGCCGGTCACCAGCAGCTCGGCAACCTCGTGCTGATCTACGACGACAACCAGATCAGCATCGAGGACGACACCGCGATCGCGCTGTCCGAGGACGTGGCCAAGCGCTACGAGGCCTACGGCTGGCACGTGCAGACCGTGCTCGGCGGCGAGAACGTGGCGGGTCTCACCGCCGCGCTGGACGCGGCCAAGGCCGAGACCGGCAAGCCGTCGATCATCGTGCTGCGCACCATCATCGGCTTCCCCGCGCCGACCAAGCAGAACACCGGCAAGATCCACGGCTCCGCGCTGGGCGCCGAGGAGGTCGGCAAGGTCAAGGAGATCCTCGGCTTCGACCCCGAGCAGAGCTTCCAGGTCGGCGACGACGTCCTGGCGCACGCCCGCGAGGTCGTCAAGCGCGGCGAGGCCGCCAAGGCCGAATGGCTCAAGGGCTTCGACGCCTGGGCCGCGGCCAACCCCGAGCGCAAGGCGCTCTTCGACCGGCTGACCCGCCGCGAGCTGCCCGAGGGCTGGGCCGCCAAGCTGCCCACCTGGCCGGTGGACGCCAAGGGCGTGGCCACCCGCAAGGCATCCGGCGACACCCTCTCCGCCATCGGCGAGGTGCTGCCCGAGCTGTGGGGCGGCTCCGCCGACCTGGCCGAGAGCAACAACACCACCATCAAGGGCGCCGACTCCTTCGGCCCCGCCAGCACCGCGACCAAGGAGTGGAAGGCCACCCCGTACGGCCGGACGCTGCACTTCGGCATCCGCGAGCACGCCATGGGGTCCATCCTCAACGGCATCGCGCTGCACGGCCCGACGCTGCCCTACGGCGGCACCTTCCTGGTCTTCAGCGACTACATGCGCCCCGCGGTCCGGCTCGCCTCGATCATGAGCCTGCCGGTGACCTACGTGTGGACGCACGACTCCATCGGCCTGGGCGAGGACGGCCCGACCCACCAGCCGATCGAGCACCTCGCCGCACTGCGCGCCATCCCCGGTGTCGCGGTGCTGCGCCCGGCCGACGCGAACGAGACCGCGGCGGCCTGGAAGGCCACCCTGGAGAAGCGCTCCGGCCCGGTCGGCCTGGCGCTGACCCGGCAGAACGTGCCCACCCTTGACGGCACCGACGCCGAGGGCGTGGCCAAGGGCGGCTACGTGCTCGCCGAGGCCGAGGGCGGCGCGGCCAAGGTCGTGCTGATCGGCACCGGCTCCGAGGTGCAGATCGCGGTCGCCGCGCGGAAGATCCTGCAGGACGCCGGCGTTCCCACCAGGGTGGTGTCCATGCCGTGTGTCGAGTGGTTCGACCAGCAGGAGCAGAGCTACCGCGACCAGGTGATCCCGCCCGCGGTCAAGGCGCGGGTCGTGGTCGAGGCGGGTATCGCCCAGCCGTGGCACCGCTTCGCCGGGGACGCCGGGGAGATCGTCTCGATCGAGCATTTCGGCGCGTCGGCGGACTACCAGACGCTGTACCGCGAGTTCGGCCTGACCGATGACGCCGTGGTCGCCGCGGCGCAGCGCAGCATCGCGCGAGTGGAGGGAAACAAGTGACCGGCACGAACCCCCTGGCCGAGCTGAGCGAGGCCGGCGTCTCCATCTGGCTCGACGACCTGTCCAGGGACCGCCTGACCTCGGGCAACCTGGTGTCGCTGATCGAGAACCAGCACGTGGTGGGCGTGACCACCAACCCGACCATCTTCGCCGGCGCGCTGTCCAAGGGCAGCGCCTACGACGAGCAGGTCGGCGAGCTGGCCGCCCGCGGCGCCAGCCTGGACCAGACCGTGCGCGAGCTGACCACCACCGACGTGCGCAACGCCTGTGACGTCTTCCGCGGCGTCTACAGCGGCAGCGACGGCGTGGACGGCCGGGTCTCCATCGAGGTCGACCCGCGGCTGGCGCACGACACCGAGCGCACCATCGCCGAGGCGCTCGACCTGTGGAAGACCGTGGACCGGCCCAACCTGATGGTCAAGATCCCGGCCACCGTCGAGGGTCTGCCCGCCATCACCAAGGCGCTGTCCGAAGGCGTCAGCGTCAACGTCACGCTGATCTTCTCGGTGGCCCGCTACCTGGACGTCATGGACGCCTACCTGGCCGGGCTGGAGCAGGCCAAGGCCAACGGCCACGACCTGTCCACGATCTCCTCGGTCGCCTCCTTCTTCGTCTCCCGGGTCGACTCCGAGATCGACAAGCGCCTGGAGTCCAAGGGCACCCCCGAGGCGCAGGCGCTGCGCGGCCAGGCCGCCATCGCCAACGCCCGGCTCGCCTACGCCGCCTACGAGGACGTCTTCGGCTCCGCGCGCTGGCAGCGGCTGGAGCAGAACGGCGCCCGCCCGCAGCGGCCGCTCTGGGCCTCCACCGGGGTGAAGGACCCGAACTACTCCGACACCCAGTACGTGGACCAGCTGGTCGCGCCGAACGTGGTCAACACCATGCCGGAGAAGACCCTCTTCGCCGTCGCCGACCACGGCCAGATCATCGGCGACACCGTGCGCGGCACCGCCGAACAGGCCCAGGAACTCTTCGACGCGCTCGCCGAGGCCGGCATCGACGTGGACGACGTCTACGCCGTGCTGGAGCGCGAGGGCGTGGAGAAGTTCGAGAAGTCCTGGGAAGAACTGCTGCAGACCGTCACCGACCAGCTCGCACGCGCGAAGGGCTGACACCACACATGACCGAGCAGATCTCGGTTGAGATCGTCCACAGTGGACTGAACGCGGAAGCCGAACCCCTGGCGGCCCAGCTCGCCGAGGAGCAGGTCGCCAGCAAGCTCACCGCCCAGGACCCCACCCTATGGGGCCCGGAGGCCGAGCCCGAGTCGGCGATCCGGCTGTCCTGGACCACGCTGCACGAGACCTCCCGGCCACTGGTCGCCGAGATCCTCGCGCTGCGCGCCGAACTGCACGCCGAGGGCGTGGACCGGGTGGTCCTCGCGGGCATGGGCGGCTCCTCGCTCGCGCCCGAGGTCATCTGCGCGACCGCGGGTGTCGCCCTCGTCGTGCTGGACACCACCGATCCGGGTCAGGTCGCCGACGCGCTCGCCGGTGACCTCACCCGCACCGTGCTGGTGGTGTCCTCCAAGTCCGGCGGCACCGTGGAGACCGACAGCCACCGGCGGATCTTCGCCAAGGCCTTCGCCGCCAACGGCATCGAGGCCGCCCGGCGGATCGTCGTGGTCACCGACCCCGGCTCGCCGTTCCAGCAGCTGTCGGCGGATGAGGGCTACCGCAAGGTGTTCCTGGCCGACCCGCACGTCGGTGGCCGCTACTCCGCGCTGACCGCGTTCGGGCTCGTCCCGGCCGGTCTCGCGGGCGCGGACATCGGTGGGCTGCTCGACGAGGCGGCCGCGGCGGCGACCGTGCTGTCCCAGGACAGCGCGGACAACCCGGCGCTGCGGCTGGCCGCCGCCTTCGGCGCGGCACACGCCCGCGGCGCGGAGAAGGTGGTCATTACGTCAGCGGACTCCGCCAGCGGTGCTGGTTTGGCTGGCTTCGGCGACTGGGCCGAGCAGCTGGTGGCCGAGTCCACCGGCAAGAACGGCACCGGCCTGCTGCCGGTGGCGGTGGAAAGCCCCGACGCGGCCGGGTTCGCCGACGCCGGCGAGGACGCCACCACCGTGGGCATCGCCCCCGGCACGCCCAACGCCCAGCTCACCACCTCCGGACCGCTCGGCGGGCTGTTCCTGCTGTGGGAATACGCCACCGCGGTGGCCGGCCGGGTGCTCGGCATCAACCCGTTCGACCAGCCCGACGTGGAAGCGGCGAAGAAGGCGGCCCGCGCGCTGCTGGACGCGCCCACCTCCGCGCCGGCCACTCCGTCCTTTGTGGACGGTGCGGTGGAGGTGCACGCCGCCGGTGACTGGCTGCCCGCCGAGGCGGCCACCGTCGCCGACGCGGTGCGCGCGCTGGTCGCCGCCCTGCCCAAGCACGGCTACCTGTCGGTGCAGGCCTACCTGGACCGCCTCGACGACGCCTCCGCCGTGGTGCTGCGGCCGGTGCTGGCCGTGGTCACCGGGGTGCAGACCACCTTCGGCTGGGGCCCCCGGTTCCTGCACTCCACCGGGCAGTACCACAAGGGCGGGCACCAGAACGGGGCCTTCCTGCAGCTCACCGGCGTCAACGAGCAGGATCTCGAAGTGCCGGACCGGCCGTACACGCTCAGCGTGCTCCAGCTCGCACAGGCGCTGGGCGACGGATCGGTGCTCGCCGGGCACGGCCGTCCGGTGCTGCGCCTGCACCTGACCGACCGCGCCGCCGGCCTGGCCCAGGTCGTCAAGGCCGTACAGGAGGTCGGCGAATGAGCAGCCGGCAGTGGCAGAACCCGTTGCGGGACCCCAGGGACAAGCGACTCCCGCGCATCGCCGGCCCCTGCGGCCTGGTCATCTTCGGCGTCACCGGTGACCTGTCCCGCAAGAAGCTCATGCCCGCCATCTACGACCTCGCCAACCGCGGCCTGCTGCCGCCCGGCTTCGCGCTCACCGGGTTCGCCCGCCGCGACTGGGCCAACCAGGACTTCGAGCAGGTCGTCTACGAGGCGGTCAAACAGCACGCGCGCACGCCGTTCCGCCAGTCCGTGTGGGACCAGCTCGCCGAAGGCTGCCGGTTCGTGCAGGGCACCTTCGACGACGACGAGTCCTTCGACCGGCTCGCCGGGACCATCAAGGAACTCGACGAACAGCGGGGGACCGGCGGCAACCACGCCTTCTACCTGTCCATCCCGCCCGGCGCGTTCCCCACGGTCTGCAAGCAGCTGGCCCGCTCCGGGCTGTCCGCGCCCGAACCGGACCAGTGGCGGCGCGTGGTCATCGAGAAGCCGTTCGGCCACGACCTGGCCAGCGCACGGCAGCTCAACAAGATCGTCAACGAGGTCTTCCCCGAGGAGTCGGTGTTCCGCATCGACCACTACCTCGGCAAGGAGACCGTGCAGAACATCATGGCCTTGCGCTTCGCGAACCAGTTGTTCGAGCCGATCTGGAACGCCAACTACGTCGACCACGTGCAGATCACCATGGCCGAGGACATCGGCCTCGGCGGCCGCGCCGGGTACTACGACGGCATCGGCGCCGCCCGCGACGTCATCCAGAACCACCTCCTCCAGCTGCTCGCCCTGACCGCGATGGAGGAGCCCAGCTCCTTCGCGCCCAAGGACCTGCGCGCGGAGAAGGCCAAGGTGCTCGCCGCCACCGCGCCGATGGCCCCCCTGGCCGAGACCACCGCGCGCGGGCAGTACGTCGGCGGCTGGCAGGGCGGCCAGAAGGTCCCCGGCCTCCTGGAAGAAGGCGGCTTCGCCGAGGACTCGATCACCGAGACCTACGCGGCGATGACCGTGGAGGTCAAGAACCGGCGCTGGGCCGGCGTGCCCTGGTACCTGCGCACCGGCAAGCGCCTCGGCCGCCGCGTCACCGAGATCGCGGTGGTGTTCAAGCGCGCGCCGCACCTGCCCTTCGACTCCACCTCCACCGAGGAACTGGGGCAGAACGCGCTGGTCATCCGGGTCCAGCCGGATGAGGGCATCACCATGCGGTTCGGCTCCAAGGTGCCCGGCACCTCGATGCAGATCCGCGACGTCACCATGGACTTCGGCTACGGCCACGCCTTCACCGAGTCCAGCCCCGAGGCCTACGAGCGGCTGCTGCTGGACGTGCTGCTCGGCGAGCCCTCGCTGTTCCCGGTCAACGACGAGGTCGAGACCTCGTGGGAGATCCTCGAACCAGTGCTGAAGTTCTGGGCCGGTCAGGGCAGGCCCGAGCCGTACCAGGCGGGCACCTGGGGCCCGGAGTCGGCCGACGAGATGATGGCCCGCACCGGACGTCACTGGAGGCGACCGTGATCATCGACCTGCCCTCCACCACCACCTCGGCGGTCAACAAGAAGCTGGTCGACCTGCGCGAGCAGGGCGGCGCGGTCGCGCTCGGCCGGGTGCTGACCCTCGTCATCGTCACCGACGACGGGGAAAGCACCGAGGAGGCCATCGACGCGGCCAACGACGCCAGCCGCGAACACCCCTGCCGGGTGATCGTGCTGGCCCGCGGCGCCCGCAAGGCCGCGCCGCGGCTGGACGCGCAGATCCGGGTCGGCGGCGACGCCGGGGCCAGCGAGGTCATCGTGCTGCGCCTCTACGGCCCGCTCGCCGAGGAAGGGGCCAGCTGCACCATCCCGCTGCTCCTGCCCGACGCGCCGGTGGTCGCCTGGTGGCCCTCGGCCGCCCCGGCCATCCCGGCCCAGGACCCGATCGGCAAACTCGCCCAGCGCCGGATCACCGACTCCGCCGCCGAGCGCCACCCGATCAAGGCCCTGGAACAGCGCCGCAAGTCCTACACCGCCGGCGACACCGACCTGGCCTGGACCCGGCTGACCACCTGGCGGGCCGTGCTCGCCGCGGCCCTGGACCTGCCGCCGTACGAGAAGGTCACCGCGGCCACCGTCGCGGGCGCGGGCGACTCGCCGTCCACCGAACTGCTGGCGGCCTGGCTGGCCGCCAGCCTGAAGATCCCGGTGGAGCGGGCCAAGTCCCAGGACGGCCAGGGCATCTGCTCGGTCGTGCTGGAACGCCGCAGCGGCAAGGTCGAACTGGAACGGCCCGACGGCAAGGTCGGCGCGCTCACCCAGGCAGGTCAGCCCGAACGCCGGGTCGCGTTGCAGCGGCGCGAGGTCCGGGACTGCCTGGCCGAGGAACTGCGCAGGCTGGACCCGGACGAGATCTACGACGTCACGCTCAAGGGCCTGTCCAAGGTCGTCAAGTCCGCCGCCAAGCGGACCGTGACCAAGCCCAAGGCCGAGTCGAAGCCCGCCGAGGCCAAGCCGGCCGAAGTCAAGGCCGAGGCCAAGCCCGCCGCGAAGTCCGCGGAGGCCAAGCCCGCCGCCAAGGCCGAGGCGAAGCCGGACTCCAAGGCGAAGGCCGAAGCCAAGTCCGAGGCGAAGCCGAAGCGCGCGAAGAAGGCCGAAGCCTGATCCCGTTGTGCTGACACAACTGTGGCGGTCCCGCACCTCGCGGGACCGCCACAGTCGTCTTGTCAGGCCGCGGATTCCTCGGCCAGCCGGTCCATCCCGCTCTGGGTCTTCAACGGGATCGCCCGCAGGAACACCACCGCCACGACCACCAGCAACGCGATCGGCGCGGAGATCAGGAACAGCTCACCGGTGGCCGATCCGTACGCCTCCTGCACCACCTGCCGGGCGGACTCGCTCAGGTGCGCCAGGTTCGGCACCGACTCCCCGCCACCACCGGGCAGCGCGCCCGCCCCGAGCTTGCCGGCCACGTTGCTGGCCAGCACCGCGCCCAGCGCGCTGACCCCGATGGTGCCGCCCAGACTGCGGAAGAAGGACAGCACCGAGGTCGCCGTGCCCAGGTCCTTGGCGGGCACGTCGTTCTGCGCGGCCAGCACCAGGTTCTGCATCAGCATGCCCATGCCGACCCCGAGCAGCACCATGTAGCCGCCCAGCAGCACCAGGCTGGTGTGCGCGTCGATGGTGCCCAGCAGCCCCAGGCCTACCGTCATCATGGTGGCCCCGGCGACCAGGAAGTGCTTCCACCGCCCGGTTTTGCTGATCCGCTGACCGGCGATGGTGGAGGAGACCAGCATGCCCACGATCATCGGCAGGCTGAGCAGTCCGGCCACCGTCGGCGTGTGTCCCAGCGCGAGCTGGAAGTACTGGGAGAGGAACACGGTGCCGCCGAACATGGACACGCCGACCAGGAAGCTGGCCACCGTGGTCAGGGTGACGGTGCGGTTGCGGAAGATGGTCAGCGGCACGATCGGCTCGGCCGCCCGCGATTCCACGAACACGGCCAGCGCCAGGATCAGCAGTCCGCCGCCGAGCAGGCCCAGGGTGGCCCCGGACATCCACTCGAACTGCTTGCCCACCAGCGAGGACCACACCAGGGTGAGCGAGACACCCGCGGTGATCAGGAACGCGCCCAGGTAGTCGATCTTGACCTTGCGCCGGGCCACCGGCAGGTTCAGCGTGCGCTGCAACAGGATGATCGCGGCCACAGCCAGTGGCACGCCGATGAAGAAGCACCAGCGCCAGCCCAGCCAGGAGGTGTCCACCAGCACGCCGCCGATCAGCGGACCGGCCACCGTGCCGACCATGAACACCCCGCCGAACAGCCCGGAGTAGCGGCCCAGTTCCCGCGGCGACAGGATCGCGGCCATGATCACCTGCGCCAGCGCGGTGAGCCCGCCCGCGCCGATGCCCTGCGCGATCCGGCTGGCGATGAGCACGCCCATGCTGTCGGCGAACCCGGCCACCAGGGAGCCGATCACGAACAGGCCGAGCGAGAGCTGGATCAGCAGTTTCTTGCTGTAGAGGTCGGACAGCTTGCCCCACAACGGAACCGTGGCGGTCATGGCCAGCAGTTCGGTGGTCACCACCCAGGTGTAGCTGGCCTGCGAGCCACCCAGTTCGGAGATGATCCGGGGTAACGCGTTGGCCACCACGGTCGAGGCCAGGATCGCGACGAACATGCCCATCATCAGGCCGGACAGCGCTTGCAGCACCGCGCTCTTGTTCGTCGCCACGGACGCCTGTTCGGGCGCCGCCGCGGTTGTAGTCATCGGTTTGTCCTCAGTTCCCAGTGGAAATCGGTCACGTGGTCAGCCGCGCGGCGTCGCGTCGGCCGGCAGTGGGAGACCCGCGGCCAGGGCGGCGCAGGCGGCGTCGACGAGGTCGACAAGGGGTTCGGCGCCGCGCACGGCGTACCAGCGGCGCATGGCCGAGCGCCCCGCGGCGCCGAAGGTGTAGAGCACCAGCGCCGGGTACTGGTCGTCGGCCGGCAGTCCGCACCAGCGCGCGATGGCCTCGGTCAGCTGCTGCTCACCGGCGGACTCCAGCACCGCGGTGCGGGCCAGCAGTTGCGGGTTGTCGGTGAACACGGTCATCCGCAGCAGCCATTCGTCCCGGTCGGCGTCGATCCGCGCCAGGTCCGGCCGGGCGATCGCCAGCAGCCCCGCCAGCGGATCCGGCCCCACCGGCGTCTCCGCCAGCCGCTCCACCAGGCGGTCGATCCGGTGCCGGTGGTCGGGGTAGGGGGTGGACAGCGCGTCCTCTTTGGAGCCGAAGTAGTTGAAGAACGTGCGGGAGGAGACGCCGACCTCACCGGCGATGTCCTCGACCGTCACGTGGTCCAGCCCGCGCTCGGCGATCAGCCGCAACGCGGTCAGCGCGATCGTGCGGTGGGTCTCCTGCCGCTTGCGTTCCCGCAGTCCCGGCGGCCGGTCGGTGGTGGTCACCTCACCAAGGAACCAGAAAACTGCACAACGTGCAAAGTTTCAGACTGTGAAGCAGACGACAACGCCCCCCGGCCCAACCGGACCAGGGGGCGCTGTGCTGAAGTCGATCAGCCCACCAGTAGCACCTTCCCCGTGGTGCGCCGCCCCTGGAGGTCCTCATGCGCCTGCCGGGCTTCGCTGAGGGCGTACCGCGCGCCGACCCGGATGTTCAGCGACCCGTCGGCCACTCCCGAGAGCACCTCGGCGGACCGCCACAGCAGTTCCTCGCGGTTGGCGGTGTAGTGCCCGAGGCTGGGCCGGGTGACATAGACCGATCCGGCCTGGTTGAGCCGCTGCAGGTCAACCGGCGGAACCTGCCCGCTGGCCGCGCCGTAGAGGGCGAGCACTCCCCGCGGCCGCAAACTGGCCAGACTGGCGTCGAAGGTCGTCGCCCCCACCCCGTCGTACACCACGGCCACCCCGCGCCCACCGGTCAGCGCACGAGCCTGCTCAGCCACATCGGCCTCGGTGTACCGGATGATCTCGTCCGCCCCGGCCTCCCTGGCCAGCTTCTCCTTCTCCGCGGTGGACACGGTCCCGATCACCCGCCCACCCTTGGCCTTGACGAACTGGGTGAGCAGCAACCCCATCCCACCCGCCGCCGCGTGCACCAGCACGTCATCCCCGGCCTGCACCGGATAGGTCGAGGTGGTCAGGTAATGCGCGGTCATCCCCTGCAACATCGAACTCGCCGCCACCACCAGGTCAACCCCATCCGGCACCGGCACCACAGCCGAAGCGGGCACAGCGGCCAGCTCCGCATAAGACCCGATCGCCGAGGCCCACGCCACCCGGGCCCCCACCCCGAACTCGGTCACCCCATCCCCGACGGCGACAACCTCACCCGCACCCTCAAGACCAGGCGTGAAGGGCAACGGCACCGGATACACCCCGGTCCGGTGGTAGGTGTCGATGTAGTTGACCCCACTGGCCGCCACCCGCACCAGCAACTCCCCGGGACCGGCCACCGGATCGGCCACCTCAGCCGCCACCAGCACCTCGGGGCCACCGTATGCCTGCACCTGCACTGCGCGCATGAAACCCGCACCTCTCGCGTGATCTTCCCGGTCACTGTTGCCAACAGAACCGGTCACGGACGTGTTCCCACCGGCCGGATTTCGCCCTCGGGCCAGCTAGAGTGACCCGGGTGAGTGAGCCTTCGAAGGCCGCGGTCGCCGCCGCCACCGCGTTTGTCGCTGCCCACGGCAAGTCCGCCCGAGCCGTGGTGGAGAACATCGGCCGAGCCGGCGTCCGAGTAGTCCTGGTAGGCGACGACGGCGCCCTGGGCGACGTCATCGTCCCCGACATGGCCACTGGCGAGGCCCTGGTAGCCAAGGTCGAGGGCCTCGACGGCCACGACTGGGACCGCGAGACCATCGCCGCCACCAAGATCGGCCCCGCCCACCGCAAGAAGATGGCAGGCCCCCGAGCCCGCGGCTAGCTCCCCAGCCCACCCCACCGGCGACGGCGGCCCACCCGCCGCCCTCGCCAAACCAAGCCGCCTCCGGCTGCCTGCCCCAAGCCAACTCGTGCCCCGGCGCGCCACCACCCGGCCCCGCCCCGCGCCCCGCGTGCTGCCGCCCGGCCGCCAGTGCGTGGTCCCGGCCCCCGGGCTCACGCTCTGCGCGCCGTCACCAGCTCCCAGCTTCGGCTCCCGCTCCCGCGATCACTTCCGCACACCCAGGCAGCTTCATTGCTACCATCTCTTCAGTTCCAACTGAAAGAGATGCGGAGGTTCGCGGTGTCCGATGTCAGCCGTACCGGTGGTCGCCAGCCGTCCGATTGGATCGAATCGTTCGCGGCCAGGTTCGAAGCCCAAGAGGGCATGCCCCTCATCGCCGGCCGGATCCTGGGCTTCCTGCTGATCTGCGACCCGCCCGAGCGCACCGCCGCCGAACTGTCCGCAGCCCTCTCCGCCAGCAGCGGGTCGGTGAGCACCAACGTCCGGCTGCTCATGGCCCGCGGTCTGGTCAGCAAGACCACCCGCCGGGGCCGCGAGGCCGCGGTCTACGAGGTCCGCGCCCAGGCGTGGGCCGAGGTCATGCTCCGCCGCCTGGAGGCCGTCGCCGCGGTCAACGAACTGACCCACGAGGGCTTGCGCCTGCTCAGCGGCCAGGGCGATCGCGCCCAGCGGCTGCGCACCGTGGACGCCTACTACCGCTGGCTGGCCACCGAGGTCGCCGAACTGCCCGCCAAGTGGTCGGCCGCCAAACCGCGCTGACCGCGATCCCCGGTCGCCGCCCACATGTTCGCCATCCCCACCGTCACCAGCGCCGCCCCAAGCACGTGGAAGATCACCAGTACCTCGGGCACGCCCGTGAGGTACTGGATCATGCCCACCGACCCCTGCGCGAGCACCACGGCGATCAGCCACCAGTAGGCCCGCCACACTCCACTCGGCGCCGACACCGCCCGCAACGCGAACGCGAACGCGATCAACAGCCCGAGGAAGAGGAACAGCAGGTCGGCGTGCGCCTGTGCCAGCCCGGACACCGAGGCGTTGAGCCGGGCGGTCGCGGCATCACCCGCGTGCGGACCGGCCCCGGTGAGCATGGTGCCCACCACCAGCACCCCGACCAGCACCACCGTGCTGACCACCAGCAACTGTCGCAACGCCGCCGGGATCAGTGGCTGCACCGGCGCGTCGGTCTCCCGCTGCGACCGGACCAGCAGCACGGCCAGCCACACCAGCACCATCGAGACCAGGAAGTGCCCGGCCACGGTCCACCACACCAGCCCGGCCAGCACGGTGATCCCGCCGATCACGCCCTGGCTGATGGTGCCCGCCAGGGTGTAGGCGGCCAGCCGGGTCAGGCGCCGGCGCCGCGGCCGGTGCAGCCAGGCCAGCACGAAGCAGGCCAGCGCGACCATGCCGACCACTCCGCTGAGCAGCCGGTTCCCGAACTCGATCCACTGGTGGAACCAGGCGAACTCGGGGTGCTCGATCGGCACCAGGCTGCCCGGGAAGCAGTTCGGCCAGGTAGGGCAACCCAAACCAGACCCGGTCACCCGCACCACCGACCCGGTGACCGCGATGACGACCTGCAACACCAGGTTCGTCACCAGGACGCTCCTGGTCAGCTTCTGCGACGGTCCCGACTCGGGCGCGGGGGTGTCGGTGGAGGGTTCGGCGGAGTTAGCGGCCACGGCCCCTGATGGTAGGCCGCCCCAGCCCGGCACCTGTCGCCGGGCTACGTAACCTGGTCAGGGCACCCAGCCTTCAGCGCCGCCGGAACCACCCGTTGGCACTCGGCGTGAACATCAAGACGAGTGCCCCGAACACCGCCGCGATGTGCAACGCGCGCACCACCGCGAACACCAGGAACCCGGCATCGGCCCCGGCGAACAGCGCCACCGGGTCGTTGCCCGCGGCCAGCCACGAGATCGGCTCCACCACCAGCGACAGTGTCCCCGCCACCCCCAGCAGCAAGGCCAGCGCGACCCGCGCCCAGCCCCGCCCCCGGCGGAAGGCCAGGATGAGCGGCACCAGGATCGCCGTCACCACCACCCGGATCCCCACCGGCACCACAGCTTCGTCCACCGTCGGCTGGTGCTCGAGCACCCCGAGCACGGTCTCGGCCACCCCGGCGCCCACCGCGGCCAGCCACAACGCGGCGGAGTACCGGACGGAGGTGGGTGCGACCCGCGAGTCGAGCAGCGTCTGTGTCATGCCCGGAACTCTGCTCCGCGAGCCGCGCGGAGTCAGGGGTCCCAGGCACCGCGCTGGCAGGTGGAGAAAACCCCCGTGCGATCAGGGATTCTCGCCCACTGGCGCCTGTGCGATGCACAGGACACACGGCATTCCCACACTTCGAGGTTCCACCACGGTCGTCGGTGCCCGATGCCCGCACAGCGCGGTCAACTCGGCAGGCGGCCGCCGCGGATCAAGCCCCCTGACAATGAAGGCATGCACCTGGCGGTCCCGCCAGGACCGCCACCACGCCAGGTCGTCCACGGTAACCACTGCCCTGCCTCCATTCGGTCGCCCGCCGATGTGACGACCGGAGGACACGCGAATGACGTTGCCTCCCAAGGTTCTCTAGGTGGCACCCGGCCAGTGTCGGTCAGGAGCCGGTGCGGAGTCGGGTGGTCAGTTCGGTCCAGCGGCGGGCTTCGGCGTGGTCCGCCGGCGTGACCTCCAGGGGTAATCGCTTCTTCTTCGTGTAGGCCGACAGTCGGCCGGCCGGTGGCTCGGCCAGCAGGGTCAGGATCGGGGTGAGTGCCTGCTCCGGGGTGGGGGCCAGACGGAACAGGACCCGGGTGAGCGCCCGGTGGGCGGGGGAGAGGTCGCCGGAGAGGCTGCTGCGCACGAACAGCGGGTTGTAGAGGACGTACTTCAGCCTGGGCTCGGCCTTGATGAGCGCCAGGCCGGAGAGTTCGTTGGCGCGGCGGCTCTGCTGGTTGGCGGCGCGCCAACTGTAGGTCTCGGCCAGGGTGAGATCGTCCCACTGCATAGCGGTCTTGGGGGCGCCGGGGACCGCGGTGTTGATGATCACCGGGCGGGTGGTCGCGCTCAGTCGGGGGAGTAGCGCGGTGGCCAGGACGTGGCGGCTCAGGGCATAGAGGGCCAGGTTGTGCTCGATGCCCTCGGTGGTCAGGGTGCGGCTGCGGACCACGTGGGCGGCCGCGAGGAACAGGGTGTCGATCTGGGGGTGCCGCTCGGCGATGTGCGCGGCGACCCGGTCGTTCTCCGCGATCAGTCGCAGGTCCGCCTGGACGAAGTGCGCGCGGCCGGGCGCACTGGCCGCCAACGCCTCGAACTTGCCCGCGTCCCGGCCGATCACCACGACTGTTTCGCCTGCTCGGAGCTGGTGCGCGGCCAGCGCCCTGCCCAGACCGTCGGTGCCACCGGAGATCACTGTGGTGCCCATGTCCACCTCCCGTTTGCAATAGGAGCGGTTGCTCCGTATATTCAACGTAGCAGAGACGGAGCAGACGTTCCAGTTGCTGACTAGAATGGAGTCATGAGTGCGGCGGACAGTGCGGGAGCCAGACCACTACGGGCCGACGCGGCGCGGAACCGGGCCCAGATCCTCGGCGCGGCCACGGAGGCGTTCCGGGACCGTGGGCTCGAGGTGGATGTCCGGGAGATCGCCCGGCTGGCTGATGTGGGCATGGGCACTCTGTATCGGCATTTCAGCACCAAGAAGTCGCTGGTCGAGGCGGCGCTGGAAGCGAAGATCGTGGAGTGGGAGCAGCGTGCCGCCGCTGCTCGTGCCGCAGCCGGTGCGTGGCAGGGACTTCGTGCCCTTATCGAGCACACCGTCGAGCTGATGGCCGCCAACCGGGCGTTCCTGGACGGCCTGGCGGTGGAGGAGTCCGCGGTCGAGGCATGCCAGTCGCACCTGCGGCAGTCCCTGGGTGACCTGGTCGACCGCGCGCACCGGGAAGGTTCGCTACGGGCCGATGTCAGCGCCGGTGACATCGGGTTGTTCGTGCTCTCCTTCGGTCCGATCGTGCTGGCCACCAAGGCTTCCGAGCCGGAAGCCTGGCGTCGGCTGCTGGCGGTGTTGCTGGACGGCCTGCGGGTGGCATGAGCGCCCGTTATGGCGGGCATGAGCACTAAGCGTTGGACTCATCGGCGGGCTGAGCTGAAGATCGTCCTATGAGCACACTGGGGAAGGTCGCACTGGTCGTCGGAGCCAACGGCGTCATCGGCGGCAATCTGGTCGAGCACCTGCTCGGACTGGGCGATTGGGAGGTCATCGGGCTGTCCCGGCGGGGCGGCGCCGATCGGGAGCGGCTGCGCTATCTCGCGGTTGATCTGCTGGATCCGGCGGACACCAGGGAGAAGCTGGCCGGGCTCGGCTCGGTGACGCATGTCTTCTACGCCGCCTACCAGGACCGGCCGAGCTGGGCGGAACTGGTGGCGCCGAACCTGGCCATGCTGGTCAACGTCGTCGAGGCGATCGAGCCGGTCGCGACCGGTCTTGAGCACATCAGCCTCATGCAGGGCTACAAGGTCTACGGCGCGCACCTCGGCCCGTTCAAGACCCCGGCCCGTGAGGACGACGCCGGCCACATGCCGCCGGAGTTCAACGTGGACCAGCAGGACTTCCTGGTTCGGCAACAGGAAGGTAAGAGCTGGACCTGGTCGGCCATCCGCCCGTCGGTGGTCGCCGGATTCGGTCTCGGCAACCCGCTGAACCTGGCCATGGTGATCGCGGTGTACGCCTCGATCTCCAAGGAACTCGGTCTGCCACTGCGTTTCCCCGGCAAACCGGGCGCCTACGACGCGCTGCTGGAGATGACCGACGCGGGGTTGCTGGCCGAGGCAACCGTCTGGGCGGCAACGGATCCGGCCTGCGCCAACCAGGCGTTCAACATCAACAACGGCGACCTGTTCCGGTGGAGCGAACTGTGGCCGAAGATCGCCGAGTTCTTCGAGCTGCCGGTCGCGCCGCCGCTGCAGATGTCGCTGGAAACGGTGATGGCGGACAAGGAACCGTTGTGGGACCGGATGACCGAGGCGCACGGTCTGGCCGGCCACAGCTACCGCGAGGTGTCCTCGTGGGCCTTCGGGGACTTCGTGTTCTCGTGGGACTACGACATGTTCGCCGACGGATCCAAGGCCCGCCGGTTCGGGTTCCACCGATACGTGCAGACCGAGCACATGTTCTTTGACATCTTCACAGAGATGCGCAAGCGGCGGGTCATTCCGTGACCCGGCCGAAGTACTGGCCGGGCGGCACGCCGACCGCGGCCCGGAAGGCCGCGACGAAGGCGCTGACGCTCTCGTAGCCGACGCGTCTGGCCACTGTGGACACCGCGCTTCCGTGTGCCAGCAACGGAAGCGCGGCCTGGATCCGCAGCTGGGTGCGCCACCGGCCGAAGGGCAGGCCGGTCTCGGCCCGGAACAGCCGGGCCAGGGTCCGTTCACTGGCGCCGACCTGGCGGCCCCAGTCCCGCAGGGTCCGCGGGTCGGCCGGATCGGCGGTCAGGGCCGCGGCGACGGCCCTGGTCCGCGGATCGCGTGGGCCGGGCACCGCCAGGGTGGTCACCGGCAGTGGCTCCAGCAGGTCGAACACCACCGCCTCGGCGCGGGCGCGGGCCTGTGGGGCTAGGGATTCCCGGCCCAGGTAGGGAATCAGCTCGCGCAGCAGTGGCGAGGCGGCGACCACCGTCGGCCTCGACCACCGCGCGGGCCAGCCCGGCGGGCACACCGCGGGGTCCAGGTAGAGGCTGCGCATGACCGCGCTGCCGATCGCGGCGGTGCTGTGCCCGATCCCGGCGGGCAGCCACAGCGCGCGGTTGGTCGGCAGCACCCAGGTGCCATCCGGTGTCGTCACCGCCAGGACTCCGGTGGCGGCCCAGGCGAGTTGGTGCACCGGGTGCAGGTGCCAGTCGAAGCGGGTGCCCAGCCGTAACTCGAAGCTGCCCACCAGCACCGCGCCCGAGGCGGGCACGAGCAGCGGCAGAGCCTGTGGCCCTGCGGGCTGTCCGGATGGCGACATCAGTTGTCAGGCTAGCTCGTAGCGGACACCCGCGGCGGTTCCTAGGGTCGCAACCATGCCGATGAACCTGTGTCACCGTTGGTTGTGCCGTTCGGACCGGTGGGCCCGGAGGGTGGCCCGCGACATCATCCCGTGGGCACTGGACGGCGTCGATCTGGGCGCCGATGTGCTCGAGATCGGCCCCGGCTACGGCGCGACCACCGTGGCACTGGCCACCCGGACGCCCCAGCTGACCGCGGTGGAGATCGATCCGGAGCTGGCACGCGGGCTGCGGGCGCGGCTGGGTGGCCAGGTGCAGGTGATCGAGGGTGACGGGACGGCGATCCCGTTGCCGGACAACAGCTTCACCGGGGTCGGCAGCTTCACCATGCTGCATCACGTGCCGTCGGTGGCGTTGCAGGACCGGCTCTTCGCCGAGGCGTTCCGGGTGCTGCGACCGGGTGGGACCTTCGCCGGGATAGACGGGGTGCCCAGCCTGGGCTTCCGGCTCGGCCACCTCTACGACACCTATGTCCCGGTCAACCCGGACACCCTGGCGCCACGGCTGCGGACCGCCGGGTTCACCGACATCTGGCTGACCGTGGTGCCCGGCCGCTCATTCCGGTTCCGCGCTCGCAAACCCTTGGTGTGACAGGCGTCTACGGCTGCCGGGGCAGTTCGCGGAGTCCGGCGACCAGGGCGCGGACGCCGAACTCGAAATAGCCCTCCAGGTCCGCGCTGGTGATCACGTGCGCGGCCGCGGCCAGCCGGGGGTAGTCCTCGGTGGCCAGGGCCCGGTGCAGGGACTCGACATCGGCGGCCAGCCGGTCATCGCCGGCCTGTTCCTCCAGGGTGTGGCCGATGACGAAGCGGATGACGGTGAACGAGGCCCGCACCGCGTCCTCCGCGGTGAAACCCGCCGCGGTCAGCACGCCGACAAAGGTGTCGGCGAACCCCAGGGTGTTGGGGCCGGTGGTCCGGGTGCCCGCGTAAACCCGCGCGCCATCGCGATGCCGCAGCAGCGCCAGGCGCATCCGGCGGGCGAGTTCGGTGACCTGGGCCTGCCAGTCCGGACCGGTCGGCCAAGGCTCGGCGCAGCCGTGCAGCATCCGCTCGGCCATCGCGGTGAGCAGGGCCGGTTTGTCCGCGAAGTAGCCGTAGAGGGTGCCGACCTGCACGTCCAGGGCTGCCGCCAGACGGCGCATGGTCAGCGCGTCCAGGCCCTCGGCGTCCAGCACCGCCAGCGCGGTGGTCACGGCCCGCTCCTGATCGATCCGCGGTGGCCGTCCGCGCGGTTTGCGGGCCGGGGCGGTGTTTGACGGACCGGTCATGGCGGAGCACACTAGCAACAGTTAAATGAACACTGTTCAGAAATTGTTGCGGAGGGGTGCTCGTGAACGTCGACGTCGTGGTGGCCGGGGCGGGTCCGACCGGATTGATGCTGGCCGGTGAGCTGGCACTGGCCGGAGTCCGGGTGCTGGTGCTGGAACGCAGGGAGGCGCCGCAGCGGGATTCGCGGGCGCTGAGCCTGCATCCGCGCAGCGTGGAGCTGATGGACCTGCGGGGCATCGCGGAAGGGTTCCTGGCGCGTGGGCGGCCGGTGCCGGGCTGGCACTTCGCCGGATTGCCCACCGGGCTGAACTTCGCGGACCTGGACTCGCCGCACCCGTACTCGTTGTTCCTCGCCCAGTCCCACACCGAGGAACTGCTCGCGGAGCGGGCCGCGGAACTTGGCGTGCGGCCGCGGCGCGGGCATGCCGTCACCGGACTGCGGCAGGACGTCGACGGCGTGGACGTCGAGGTGCGCGGGCCGGACGGGGACTACCTCGTGCGGGCCGGGTTCGTAGTGGGCTGTGACGGCGGGCGGAGTGTGGTGCGGCAGGCGGGCGGCATCGGATTCCCGGGCAGTGACAGCACGTTCTCCGCGATGCTCGGCGACTTCGCGCAGGTCGGGCCGGAGGCGGTGCGGCGGGCGGGCGAACACGGCGTGCTGGCCGCGCCGCTGGGCAACGGGGCGACCCGGTTCGTGCTGCCGGACGCCGAGCGGATGCGGGTCCCGGTGTCCGAACCGGTGACCGAGGCGGAGTTCCTGGCCGCGTTGCGCCGGGCGACCGGATCCACCCTCGGGGTGGCGCAACCGCGCTGGCTGTCCCGGTTCGGCAACGCCACCCGGCTGGCCGACCGATACCGCAATGGGCGGGTGCTGGTGGCCGGGGACGCCGCGCACATCCACTTCCCGGCGGCGGGGCAGGGGCTCAACGTCGGGCTGCAGGACGCGATGAACCTGGGCTGGAAGCTGGCCGCCGAGGTCAAGGGCTGGGCGCCGGCGGGATTGCTGGACAGCTATCACGCCGAGCGGCATCCGGTGGGGCAACAGGTTGTGGACAACACGATGGCCCAGACGCTGTTGCTGGAACTGATGCTGATGCCGGAGTACCGGCGGCCGGTGGCGGCGTTGCGGGCGGTGCTGGATGACCTGCTCGGGATCGAGGAGGTCAACCTCCGGCTGGCGGGACGGATCTCGGCGCTGGACACGCGGTACGGGACGGCGGCGGAACCGCTGGTGGGCGCGCGGATGCCGGATGTCGTGGTGGGGGCGGGCCGCCGGGTCTACGAGCTGGTGCGCGACGGGCGGTTCGTGTTGCTGGACTTCGCCGGGGACGGGGAGGTCGCCAGGTGGGCGGATCGGGTGCGCGGGGTGCGGGCGCGGGTGCCTGCTGGGCATCCGGCCCTGGACGGGGTCCGCGCGGTGCTCGTGCGACCGGACGGGCATGTGGCCTGGGTGTCCCGGAGCGAGGCGGGCGCCGGGCGGGAGGAGGCGCTGCGCGAGTGGGTGGGTGCGCCTGCCGAGGTGGTGGCTTGAGGCCGGAGCGGGCCTGGCCGCGGGTTGGGTGTGGCGGTCCGCTGGCTCGCTGACTGGCCGGGTCGGGCGGCAGTGGCGGTTGGCGCGTCAGGGCGTGGGCTTGTGGCGGTTGTAGTGGCGGGCGGCGCGGGCCCGGTTGCCGCAGGTGGTGGAGCACCATTCGCGGCGGGGGTGGTCCTTGGTGAAGTAGACGACGCAGGCGGGGGCCAGGCAGGCCTGCAACGGTGCGGCGGTGAGCACCGGGATGGCCTGGGTGGCGATGCCGGCCAGGATGCGCGCGGCGGGGCTGCCCTTGCTGGTGGTGGTACTGCCCAGGGTGTGGCCGGTCAGGGTCAGTTGGGGGCTGGCCGGGGACTGGGTGATGGCGCGGTTGACGGCGATCACGGCCTGGGCCGGGGTGAGTGGGCTGGTGGTGGCGCGGACACGGGGGTCCTCGGTGCGGTGCGCGGCGAGGCGGCGCAGGGCAGCGCGCAGAGTGAGGAAGTGCGGGATAGCGTTCTCGGTGATCCGTTGGGCTGTGGCGTCGTCGTGCACGGCAGCGAGCCAGCCGCGGAGTGAGTCCAGGGTGGCCAGGGTGTCGTGCACACCGGTGCGGTCGGCCCAGACGGTGTTCATCAGGTGTACCGGGAGCGGCTCACCGGGAAGTAGCACGTTCTCACGGTAGCAGTGGGTTGATTCCGTGAGAAGTTCGTGGTTCTGTTCTCACGTCAGAAACGTGGTTTATCCGTTAGAAGTGTTGGGAGTTTTCGATGACGCGTGCACCGGTTCCCCCGTTTGACGAGGCCAGTGCCCGGCAGAAGGTGCAGGCCGCCGAGGATGCCTGGAACACCAGGGAACCCGCTCAGGTCGCGGCGGCGTACACGCCGGATTCGGTGTGGCGCAACCGGTCCGAGTTCGTCACGGGGCGGGCGGAGATCGAGGAGTTCCTGACCCGCAAGTGGGAGCGGGAGCGGGACTACGCGTTGCGGAAGGACCTGTGGACCTTCGGCGGGGACCGGATCGCGGTGCGCTTCCAGTACGAGTGGCGGGACGCCGACGGGCAGTGGTGGCGCAGCTACGGCAACGAGAACTGGGAGTTCGACGAAGAGGGGTACATGCGGCGGCGGGAGGCCAGCATCAACGACGTGGCCATCGCCGAGGGGGAGCGGCGGATCTTCGGGCCGCGGCCGGAGAGCGAGCGCGGGCAGGGGATTCCGTTGCGCTGACGGCGTTCCGCCAGAGCCGGGCGGGCTGCGGGCGGGCGTGGTGACGGTGCGCCAAGGCGGGGCGGGCTGAAGCAGGGCGGCCTGGTGCTGGTGCGGCGGAGCGGGCCGGCCGGTGATCGGCCAGGCCGGTGCAGTGGGACAGGCGTGGTTTGCCGACGGGGCCGACCGGTGGGGTGGGCTGGTTGCCGACGGGTCTGACCGGTGGGGCTGGGCTGGTGCGCCGGTGGGGCGTCAGCTCAATTTGGTGGTGCGGCAGGCCAGGGCGGTGGCCGCCGCTCCCCAGCCCAGCAGGACCAGCACGGGTTGGGCGCCGGGCCAGGAGCCGGTGGCGGTCACCGTGTGCAGGCCGTCGGCCAGGGCGGCGGTGGGGAGGTAGGCGGCGATGTCGGCCCAGGCGCCGGGCAGCTGTGCCGTCGGCAGGGCCACGCCACCGCCCAGGAGCAGGGCGAACCAGATGATGTTGGCCAGGGCCAGCACGATGTCGGCGCGGAGGGCGCCGCCCAGCAGGACGCCCAGGGCGGCGAAGCTCAGGGCGCCCAGGATGACCAGCAGCAGGGCCGGGAGCAGGCCGGGCAGGGCGGGGCGCCAGCCGAGGGCGACGGCCACGACGGTGATCAGCACCAGCTGCACGGCGACCACGCCCAGGACGGCGAGGATCCGGCCCGCCAGCAGCATCCAGCGCGGGACGCCGGTGGCGGCCAGGCGTTTGACCACGCCGTAGCGGCGGTCGAAGCCCAGGGCGATGGCCTGGCCGGTGAAGGCGGAGGACATGACGGCCAGGGCGATGATCCTGGGGGCGATGACGTCCAGGCGGGGTTCGGGCAGCGGGAGGATCGGCAGCAGGGCCAGGCCCACCAGCAGCGCGATCGGGATGAGCAGGGTGAGCAGGACCTGTTCGCCGTGGCGCAGGTGCAGGCGCAGTTCGGTGCCGGCCTGGGCGGCCAGCATCCGCAGCGGGGCGCCCGGCTGGGGGTTGGGGCGGAAGGTGCCGGGGGCGAAGCGGATGGTGGCGGTCATGAGCGCAGGTCCCGTCCGGTCAGGTCGAGGAAGACGTCCTCCAGGCTGCGGCGGGCCACCGACAGCTCGTGCGCCAGCACCCCGTGTTGCGCGCACCACGAGGTCACCGTGGACACCACCTGCGGGTCGATGTGGCCCTCCACCAGGTAGTCGCCGGGGCGGGGTTCGCTGGTCCGGCAGCCCTCGGGCAGGGCCGCGGTCAGCAGTGCCAGGTTCAACCCCGGCAAGGAACGGAAACGCAGCTGCTGGTGGTCTGGTTCACCGCTGGTCAGTTCGGCGGGTGTGCCCTCGGCGACCAGCTTGCCGTGGTCGACGATGGCGACCCGGTCGGCCAGGCTTTCCGCCTCGTCCATCAGGTGGGTGGTCAGCAGCACGGTGACGCCGTCAGCGCGCAGGGCGCCGATGAGTTCCCAGACCAGGCGGCGGGCCTGGGGGTCCATGCCCGCGGTGGGCTCGTCCAGGAAGACCAGTTCGGGGCGGCCGACGATGGCGCAGGCCAGCGCGAGGCGCTGCTGCTGGCCGCCGGAGAGGCGCTTGAACGGGGTGCGGCGGGACTCGGCCAGGCCCAGCACGTCCAGCAGCCATTCCACGTCGAGGGGCTCGGCGGCGCAGGCGGCGACCAGGCGGAGCATCTCGTCGGCGCGGACCGACGGGTAGGCGCCGCCGCCCTGGGGCATCACGCCGATGCGCGGGCGCAGCCGGTCGGCTTCGGTGGCCGGGTCGAGGCCGAGTACCCGCACCGTGCCGGCGTCCGGGCGCAGGAAGCCCTCGCACAGTTCGACGGTGGTGGTCTTGCCCGCGCCGTTGGGGCCCAGCAGGGCCAGCACCTGGCCGCGCTGGACGGTCAGGTCGAGGCCGTCGACGGCGACCGTCGAGCCGTATCGCTTGACCAGCCCGGTGATCGCCACTGCTGGGTCGTCGAGATCCGGGCGCACGAGAGCCAAGGGTAGGCCGAGAGCGGGGTCACCCGGACGGCGGGCTTCAGAACAGGACACGCTTCTTGCCGTTGTTGGGTTCGGGCATGTGTTTGCGCACCGCCCAGACCAGCAGGGCGCACGCGATCAGGCCGGCCGCCACCGACAGCGGGATGACGTAGGCGCGACCCTCGTAGGTCATGCCGGGCGGCGGGTCGGGCACGGCGAGCACGATGCTGAGCACGATCGCGGCGGTGCGGAACCGGCGCGAGTTGGTCGCCGCAGCCAGGGGGATGGCGGCCCAGATCATGTACCAGGGGTGCACCACCGCGCCCAGCAGCAGCACGCAGCCCAGCGCGATGCCCAGCGCGGTGAGCGAGTTGCGGCCGGGCACCTTGGTGCGGAAGGCGATCCAGAGCAGCGCCACGCAGATCACCGCGATGATCACGTAGCCCAGGCCGCGGCCGATCAGGATGGCCGAGTCCATGTGGTTGCCGACGCCGAGCAGGATGCCGATGCCGCCGGCGGCCATGCCCAGCGCGGTGGTCGGGGACTTGAACGTCTTGACGATGTTGGGCACGTCCAGCGCGCCTATCCAGCCGAAGCCGATGCCGGTGACCAGTGTCAACGCCGCCAGGGTGAGCGCGAAGACGATCACCAGCTTGACCGTGACCCGGAGCAGGTCGCGGAGGTCCCCGCCCATCCGGCGGGCCAGCACCGCGCCCAGGAAGCCCAGCGCGAGCACGGCCGGCAGTTTGACCAGCGCCGCGGTGGTGATGATCACAGTGCCCAGGATGACCGAGCGGGACAGCGCCAGCTCGAAGCCGGCCAGCATCAGGCCGATCGCCAGCGCCTCGTTGTGCACCCCGCTGACCAGGTGGAACAGCACCAGCGGGTTGGCCGCGCCAAGCCAGAGCGCGGCCACCGGCGGCACCCCGAACCGGCGGGCCAGCCGGGGCAGCGCCCACACGATCATCGCGATGCCGGCCAGCGCGAGCAGCCGGTGCAACAGGATGCCGACCATCAGGTGGTCGCCGACCAGGGCCGCGATCCCGCGCCCGATGGCCAGTCCGACCTGCCCGTACGGCGAGGGCGTGTCCCGCCAGATGTTGGGCACGCCCCTGGTCAGCGGGTGGTCCACGCCGAGGGTCTCGGCGGGTCCCTGGGTGTAGGGGTCGAAGCCGCGGGCGGCCATCTCACCGATGGCCAGGTAGCTGTAGACGTCCCGGCTGAACATCGGCAGCGACAGGCTGAGCGGGACCAGCCACATCATCAGCGTGCGGTCCATCTGCGAGCGCGAGACCAGCCGCGGCCGCCCTGGGCTGGCGAAACGGCCCAGCCACAGCCAGGACACGATCAGCAGGCCCATGCCGGTGTAGACCGCGGCCATGGACACCGTGCCCACCCGGATGAACAGGTTGAGCACCGGGAAGTCCTGGAACGGGTTGACCACCGGGGAGGCGCCCGCGCCGATCGCGCCGACCGCCATCAGCAGCGAGCCGAGCGTGCCGAAGCGGCGCACCAGGTCGAGTTGCCGTTGCTCGGCCTCGTTCAGTCCGGCTGCCCTGCCGTTGCCGGAGCGGCCTAGTTCTGCCGGTCGCCCTTCCACCACAGATCCACTGACACCACTGCCTACCTCGCCGGACGCCACGTCAGGAAGGGTAGTGCGTAGGTGTGCGGGGTGAGTCGGGTCACCTCCCCGGACCCTGCCTTTGCCGCTCGCGAGTAAATAAGCAACACTTGTGTTGTGAAAAACACCGGGACCCCCCAGCGGTCCGCCGTAGAGGCGGAACGCGCTGATGGGCGTACCCGGCAGGTGGTCGCCCGGCTGCTGCTGGAGCAGGGGCCGATGACCGCCGCGAGCGTTGCCGAGGAACTCGGCCTCAGCCCGGCCGCGGTGCGCAGGCACCTGGACGCGCTGCTGGCCGACAAGGAAGTGAGCACCAGGGAGGCCTCCCGGCTCCAGCCGAGGGGACGAGGCCGCCCGGCCAAGCTTTTCCTGCTCACCGAGAGCGGCCGCGCCCAGTTCGGGCACGCCTACGACGACCTCGCCGTGGCCGCGTTGCGTTACCTCGCCGAATGCGGCGGGGAGGAGGCGGTGCGCGCCTTCGCCGAACGCCGGGTCGCCACACTGGTGGACCGGCACCGGGCAAGCGTGCTGTCCGTTTCCGACCCGGTGCAGCGGGCCGAGGCCCTCGCGCAGGCGCTGAGCAGCGAAGGCTACGCTGCCTCGACGCGGCGCGTCGGCCATGGTGAGCAGCTCTGCCAGCACCACTGCCCGGTCGCGCACGTCGCTGCCGAGTTCCCGCAGCTCTGCGAGGCCGAAACGACGGCATTCGCCGAGCTGCTCGGATCTCATGTGCAGCGCCTGGCGACCATCGCCAGGGGTGACGCGGTGTGCACCACGCACTTGCCGCTGATCCCCGTGGCGGTTTCCCAGAACGACCCGGTCCCGCCGACGGCGGGCACCACCACCACGCGTCCGGAACCGGCCGAGAAGCCGGCGCCGGGCCAGACCGCACGGATCCCGGACGGAGGGGAGCCCGCATGACTGCCGCTGCCGAGCAGCGTCCCACCACGGAGCCCATGACCCAGGAGGAGACGCTCGCCACCCTTGGTCGTTACGAGTACGGCTGGGCCGACTCGGACACGGCCGGCGAGACCGCTCGACGTGGCCTGAGCGAGGACGTCGTCCGCGACATCTCCGCGCGTAAGGGCGAGCCCGAGTGGATGCTGGAGTCCCGGCTCAAGGGCCTCAAGCTGTTCGAGCGCAAGCCGATGCCGCACTGGGGCGCCGACCTCACCGGGATCAACTTCGACTCGATCAAGTACTTCGTGCGCTCCACGGAGAAGCAGGCCACCAGCTGGGAGGACCTGCCCGAGGACATCAAGAACACCTACGACCGGCTGGGCATCCCGGAGGCGGAGAAGCAGCGCCTGGTCGCCGGTGTCGCCGCGCAGTACGAGTCCGAGGTCGTCTACCACCAGATCCGTGAGGACCTGGAGGAGCAGGGCGTCATCTTCCTGGACACCGACACCGCGCTCAAGGAACACCCTGAGCTGTTCCAGGAGTACTACGGCTCGGTGATCCCGCACGGGGACAACAAGTTCTCCGCGCTCAACGGCGCCGTGTGGTCGGGTGGCTCGTTCATCTACGTGCCCAAGGGCGTCAAGGTCGACATCCCGCTGCAGGCCTACTTCCGGATCAACACCGAGAACATGGGCCAGTTCGAGCGGACGCTGATCATCGTCGACGAGGGCGCCTACGTGCACTACGTCGAGGGCTGCACCGCCCCGATCTACTCCTCCGACTCGCTGCACTCCGCGGTCGTGGAGATCATCGTGAAGAAGGGCGGCCGCTGCCGCTACACGACCATCCAGAACTGGTCGAACAACGTCTACAACCTGGTCACCAAGCGCGCCAAGGCCGAAGAGGGCGCGACCATGGAGTGGATCGACGGCAACATCGGTTCCAAGGTCACCATGAAGTACCCGGCCGTCATGCTGATGGGCCCGCACGCCAAGGGCGAGGTGCTCTCCATCGCCTTCGCCGGCGAGGGCCAGCACCAGGACGCCGGCGCCAAGATGACCCACCTCGCCCCGTACACCTCCTCGACCATCGTGTCGAAGTCGGTGGCCCGTGGCGGCGGCCGCACCTCCTACCGCGGCCTGGTCCGGGTCAACAAGGGCGCGCACCACTCCGCCTCCACCGTGAAGTGCGACGCGCTGCTGGTCGACCAGATCAGCCGCTCGGACACCTACCCCTACGTCGACGTCCGCGAGGACGACGTGTCGATGGGGCACGAGGCCACGGTGTCCAAGGTCAGCGAGGACCAGCTTTTCTACCTGATGTCGCGCGGCCTGACCGAGGACGAGGCCATGGCGATGGTCGTGCGCGGGTTCGTCGAGCCCATCGCGCGCGAGCTGCCGATGGAGTACGCCCTCGAACTGAACCGCCTGATCGAGCTGCAGATGGAAGGGGCAGTCGGCTGATGACTGCGATTGTGGAAGGGGTGAAGCCGCACTCGCACGGCGCGGGCGCGGTTGTTCCGGACGCCTCCCGCGCGGAGTGGTTCTCCTCGTTCGACGTCACCGCGTTCGAGGTGCCCACCGGGCGCGAGGAACTGTGGCGGTTCACCCCGCTCAAGCGGTTGCGCAACCTGCACGACGGTTCGGCCCCGGCCAACGGGACCACCACGGTCGAGGTCAGCGCCGCGCCCGAGGTGAACGTGGAGACCATCGAGCGCGGGGACACCCGGCTCGGCGTGGCCGGCGTGCCGGCCGACCGGGTGGCCGCGCAGGCGTGGTGCGCCTACCCGTCGGCGACCCTGGTGACCTTCCCGAAGGACACCAAGGCCACCGCGGCGACCGTGGTGACGGTGACCGGCGCGGGTCTGGACAAGACCGCGTACGGGCACATCCAGCTGCGCGCCGAGGCTTTCGCCGAGGGCATCGTGGTGCTGGACTACCGCGGCTCCGGCTCCTACGCGGAGAACGTGGAGATCGTCGTCGGTGACGGCGCCAAGCTGACCGTGGTCTCGGTGCAGGACTGGGCCGACGACGCGGTGCACGTGGCCAGCCACCACGCCAAGCTCGGCCGGGACGCCGTGCTCCGGCACACCGCGGTCACCCTGGGCGGCGACCTGGTCCGGCTGTCCCCGACGGTGACCTACGACGGTCCCGGCGGCGACGCGGAGATGCTCGGCGTCTACTTCGCCGACGCGGGCCAGCACCTGGAGCACCGGCTCTTCGTCGACCACTCGGCCTCGCACTGCCGGTCCAACGTGGTCTACAAGGGCGCGCTGCAGGGCGAGGGCGCGCACACGGTGTGGATCGGCGATGTGCTGATCCGGGCCAGCGCGGAGGCGACCAACACCTACGAGCTGAACCGCAACCTGCTGCTCACCGACGGCGCCCGCGCCGACTCGGTGCCGAACCTGGAGATCGAGACCGGCGAGATCGAGGGCGCGGGTCACGCGTCCGCGACCGGCCGCTTCGACGACGAGCAGCTGTTCTACCTCCAGGCACGGGGCATCCCGGTCGAGCAGGCGCGGCGACTGGTGGTGCGCGGGTTCTTCAGCGAGATCCTCGCCAAGATCACCGTGCCCGAGGTCCGCGAGCGCCTTGAGGCCGCCATCGAGGCAGAACTCGAGGCGGTCGGCGCATGACCGAGTTCAGGGTGTGCCCGCTGGCCGAACTGGCCGAGGGCAAACCGCACGGCACCGAGGTGGACGGCACGCCGGTCGTGCTCGTCCGCCTCGGCGAGCGGGTGCACGCGCTGCGTGATGTCTGCTCGCACGCCGAGGTCACCCTGAGCGACGGTGGCGAGGTCAGTGACGGCGCCATCGAGTGCTGGCTGCACGGTGCGGGTTTCGACCTGTGCACCGGCGAGCCGCTGACCCCGCCGGCCAGCGACCCGATCGACGTGTACGCGGTGAGCGTGCGCGAGGGCGAGGTCTACGTGGACCCGGCCACCCCCACGAACCGCTGACTGCTTTCACCAGGAGAAACGAAAGACCATGGCTACTCTGGAGATCAAGGACCTGCACGCCGAGGTCGTCACCAATGAGGGGAACAAGGAGATCCTCAAGGGTGTCAACCTCACCGTGAAGGCCGGTGAGACCCACGCGATCATGGGGCCCAACGGCTCCGGCAAGTCCACCCTGGCCTACGCCATCGCCGGGCACCCCAAGTACGCGATCACCAGCGGCTCGGTGCTGCTCGACGGTGAGGACGTGCTGGAGCTGAGCGTGGACGAGCGCGCCCGCGCCGGGCTGTTCCTCGCCATGCAGTACCCGGTGGAGGTGCCGGGCGTGTCCATGTCCAACTTCCTCCGCACCGCGGCCACCGCGGTCCGTGGCGAGGCTCCGGCCGTGCGCCACTGGGTCAAGGAGGTCAAGGCGGCCATGACCGACCTGGACATCGACCCCACCTTCGCCGAGCGCTCGGTGAACGAGGGCTTCTCCGGCGGTGAGAAGAAGCGCCACGAGATCCTGCAGCTGGCGCTGCTCAAGCCGAAGATCGCGGTGCTGGACGAGACGGACTCCGGTCTGGACGTCGACGCGCTGCGCGTGGTGTCCGAGGGCGTCAACCGCTACAAGGCCGACGGCGAGGTGGGCGTGCTGCTGATCACCCACTACACCCGGATCCTCAAGCACATCAGCCCCGACTTCGTGCACGTCTTCGCCGGTGGCCGCATCGTCGAGTCCGGCGGCGCGGAGCTGGCCGAGCGCCTGGAGAACGAGGGCTACGTCCGCTACGCGGGCAAGCCGGAGGCCGCGGCCGTCTGAGGGAATTTCCCTTGATCGGCAACGGTTTCCCGTACTGAGAAGCACCCACCACCACATGCGGACAGCGAAAGGAGGCGGCTCCCTGTGACCACTGTTGCCGCACCTTTGGACGTCGCCGCCATCCGGGCCGACTTCCCCATCCTGGGCCGGACCGTGCGCGACGGCAAACGGCTGGTCTATCTCGACTCGGGAGCCACCTCCCAACGTCCGCGCCAGGTGCTGGACGCGGAACGGCATTTCCTGGAGACCAGCAACGCCGCCGTGCACCGCGGCGCGCACCAGCTGGCCGAGGAGGCCACCGACGCCTATGAGGAAGCGCGGGCCAAGATCGCCGCGTTCATCGGCGTCGGCGCGGACGAGGTGGTGTTCACCAAGAACGCCACCGAGGGCGTCAACCTGGTGGCCTACGCGATGAGCAACGCGGCCACCGCGGGCGAGCTGGCCTCCCGGTTCCAGGTGGGCCCCGGTCACGAGATCCTGGTGACCGAGATGGAACACCACGCGAACCTGGTGCCGTGGCAGGAACTCTGCCGCCGCACCGGCGCGACCCTGCGCTGGTTCGGGGTCACCCCGGACGGCAGGCTCGATCTGTCCAACGTGGACGAACTGATCAACGACAACACGAAGGTGGTGGCGTTCGCGCACCAGTCCAACGTGTTGGGCACGGTCAACCCGGTGCGGTCCATCGTGGACAAGGCGCGGGCGGTCGGCGCGTTCACCGTGCTGGACGCCTGTCAGTCGGTGCCGCACGCCCCGGTTGACTTCGAGGCGCTCGGAGTGGATTTCGCGGTCTTCTCCGGGCACAAGATGCTCGGGCCGTCCGGAGTGGGTGTGCTCTACGGACGGCACGAGCTTCTTTCCGCGATGCCCCCCTTCATCACCGGCGGCTCGATGATCGAGCTGGTCAAGATGGAGGGCTCCACCTACGCCCCGCCGCCGCAGCGGTTCGAGGCCGGGGTGCCGATGACCTCGCAGGTGATCGGGCTGGGCGCGGCGGTGGACTACCTCACCGAACTGGGCATGGA
Source organism: Crossiella sp. S99.2 (assembly GCF_023094165.1). Lineage (GTDB taxonomy): Bacteria > Actinomycetota > Actinomycetes > Mycobacteriales > Pseudonocardiaceae > Crossiella. The sequence continues at coordinate 56,497 of NZ_JALMDK010000010.1, forward strand.
CCGGGTGGCCGCGCACGAGCACCACCTCACCGAGCTGGCCCTGGCCGGACTCAAGGAGATCCCGGGCGTGCGGATCATCGGCCCGGATGTGCCGGTGGACCGCGGCGGCGCGGTGTCCTTCGTCATCGACGGCGTGCACGCGCACGACGCCGGGCAGGTGCTGGACAGTCTGGGCGTGGAGGTCCGCGTCGGGCACCACTGCGCGTGGCCGCTGCACCGCGCCCTGGGCGTGGCCGCGACGGTGCGCGCCAGTTTCTACGTCTACAACGAGCCCGCCGAGGTCCAGGCCCTGCTGGACGGGGTGCGCGAGGCCCAGCGGTTCTTCGGGGTGAGCTGATGAAACTGGAGCAGATGTACCAGGAGATCATCCTGGACCACTACAAGAACCCGCATCTGCGCGGCCTGCGGGATCCGTTCCAGGCCGAGGTGCACCACGTCAACCCGACCTGCGGGGACGAGGTGACGCTGCGCGTGCAGCTGGAGGGTGACGGGCGGGACGCCAAGATCGTCGACGTCTCCTACGACGCCCAGGGCTGCTCGATCAGCCAGGCCGCCACCTCGGTGCTGACCGACCTGGTCGTGGGCACCACGGTGGAGCAGGCGCTGACCACACACGAGGCGTTCCGCGAGCTGATGCAGGGCCGTGGCAAGGTGGAACCCGACGAGGACGTGCTGGAAGACGGCATCGCCTTCGCCGGTGTGGCCAAGTACCCGGCGCGCGTCAAGTGCGCGCTGCTGGGCTGGATGGCATTCAAGGACGCGGTGGCGCAGGTCGTCGGGGAAGGAGCCGGTGCGCGATGAGCACCGAAGAGCAGCAGGAAGTGCAGCGCGGGGTCGCCGGGATGCCGGAGTTGCCCGCCGAACCCAAGGTCGAGCTGGCCCTGGTCGCCGATGTCGAGGAGGCCATGCGTGACGTGGTCGACCCCGAACTGGGCATCAACGTGGTCGATTTGGGCCTGGTGTACGGCATCCACGTCGAAGAGGACAACGTCTGCATCCTGGACATGACGCTGACCTCCGCGGCCTGCCCGCTGACCGACGTTATCGAGGACCAGACCCGCGCCGTGCTGACCGGCCCCGGCCTGGTCGACGAGGTCCGGATCAACTGGGTCTGGATGCCGCCGTGGGGCCCGGACAAGATCACTGACGACGGTCGCGAGCAGCTCCGCGCGCTCGGCTTCACCGTCTGACACAGGCTTTCCGCAACCGCCCGGCACGGGGTCACCGTGCCGGGCGGTTTGTGTTGGGAGGATGAGCCCGGCCGTTCGGCCTGATGAATGAACGGGGTGGGGATGACACAGCGACTGCGCTGGCTGGGGATCGTAGTGGCGCCACTGGTGCTGACCGGGCTGCTCGCACCGCCGGCGGCGGCGGACGTGAGCACGGTGGCCAAGATCATTCAGGAGCCGGGGGAGTACGAGGCGCGGTTCCCGGACGTGCTGAAACTGCGGGACGGCAGGCTGATGGCGGTGTGGCACCGGGCCACCGCGCATGCTGGGTCGGTGGGCACCATCCAGCTGTCCTTCGGTAGCGCCGACGGCCGGAAGTGGAGCGAGAATCCCACCCCCGCGCTGGCCAACCCGGGCACCATGGCCGGGATCGACACCCGCGATCCCAAGCTGGGCATGATGCCGGACGGCAGCGTCCTGATGACCTTCTTCGTGCCGGGCGGCAAGGTCTACTACTCGGTGTGGAAGCCCGGCTGGACCCGGTTCACCGACCCGGTGCGGCTGACCGCGCCCGGCATCGATGTCGGGATCTACAGCCACGGCAGCCCGCTCGCGCTGGCCGACAGCGGCTCCCAGACCGACCAGGTGCTCATCCCGATCTACACCGTCGACAACGACCAGACCGGGTACAAGGGCGGCGCGCACTTCATCCGGGCCACCTACCGGCCCACCGGCGACCCCCGACTGGTGGTGAGTTCGGCGCACCAGATCATCGGCAACGCCAACCCGCCCGGCCGGAAGTACTTTGAGCCGAGCTTCGTGCAGTACGGCAACACGGTGGTCACCGTGGTGCGGTCCGAGCAGAACGGCGGCGGGTCACCGGCGATCGTGGTGCGCTGGAACCCGTACACCGCCACCCCGGCCTACGAGTACCAGAGCTTCAGCGATGTGCACGCCAACTCCCACCACCTGCTCAAGACCGCCAGTGGCAGGCTGCTCTTCACCTACGGCGACCGGGCCCGCACCGGGCGCCCCACCGTCGGCATGATGATCGGCAACCCCACCGCGGACTGGACCAAGGGCAAGGTGCTGCCGATCTATGACTCCGGCGCGCAGGACCAGGCCAACCCGTCCAGCGTGGAGATCGGCACCGGGACCTTCCTGACCCTGGCCTACAACGCCAAACCGAAGACGAGCGATCCGAAGTACGGCGGCACGCTCTGGGTCGTGCAGAGCCAGGCCGCCGACTACTAGAGCGGGCCGAACACCAGGGTGCCGGGGGCGTCGGCGTCGTCCCCGGCCCAGAACTCGTACCAGAGGTCGCTGAACTCCTCGTGGGACAGGCGGCCGTCGCCATCGGCGTCCAGCGCGGGGAAGATCGCGTCGGTGTCGGTGGGGCGGCCGTTCCAGACCTCGATGAGCTGCCGGTACTCCGCGGCGGAGATCAGCCCGTCCTGGTTCGCGTCAATGGCCTCGAACATCGCCGCCGCGGTGCCGGTGACCGCCTCCGGCATACCGGGCAGCTCATCGACCACCAGCAGCACCTCGTCCAGGGTGACTTTGTTGTCACGATCCAGGTCGGAGGCGGCGAGCAGGGTGGCCCACCAGCCGAGCATGATCTGCTCCAGCAACTGGTGATCACCCGGCCCACGCACCTGGATCCAGCGCGCGGCCAGCGCCGCGAAGTCGCTTTCCTCCAGGAACCCGTCGCCGTTGGCGTCCAGTGCCGCGAACACCCGGCTGACTTTGCGTCGTTGCAGGTCAGTGGCCATGGCAACCACGGTAGGTCGGCGACTGGGGGTGGGCCTATCGGCCATCCAGGTCAGCGCGCCACCGGACCGGGTCACCCCGGGTGCCGGGCCAGTGCCACGGACAGGAGCCGGTCCAGGGCGGCGTTGAACTCGGCCGGGCGCTCCAGGTTCGGCAGGTGCCCGGCGCCGTCGATGATCGTCAGGCTCGCGTCGAGGATGCCCTGCTGGATAGTGCGGGCGTCGCGGACCGGGGTGAACTCGTCCGCGCTGCCGACCACCACCAGCGTCGGCACGGTGATGGTGGGCAGCAGCGGCAGGTAGTCCGGGCGCTCGGCCCGGCCGCGCAGCGCGGCGGCCGCGCCCTCCGGTGGGGCGGCTTGCATCATCCGCAGCACGTGCGCGGCGACCTCCGGCTGTTCCTCGATCGTCCGCGGCGCCACCATTTTCGCCAGCACCTCGGTCGCGTAGCCGGCCATGCCCTCGCGCAGCAGCCGGTCGGCCTGGGCGTTGCGGTCGGCTTTGCCCTGCGCGGTCTCGGCCTCGGCGAAGGTGTCGGCCAGCAGCAACCCGCGGATCCGGTGCGGGAACTGGCGGTAGCACTCCAGCACGATCTGGCCGCCCATGGACAGGCCGCCGAGCACGAAACGCTCGACGCCGAGCCGGTCGAGCAGCTCGGCGAGGTCGGCGGCGAAGACGTCCAGGCCGGTCACGCCGGGCACGACCGGGCTCCGGCCGTAGCCACGCAGGTCCGGCGTGATCACCCGCAGGCCGCTCGCGGTGAGGTGCTCGACTTGCGGGCGCCACATCGAGCGGTCGAACGGGTGGCCGTGCACGAGCACTACCGGCTCGCCGGCGCCCTGGTCGTCGAAACTGAGTTCCATGTCGTTCTCCCTGGTCACGGTTGACGACTCGACGCTAAGCGGTGCACTATCCCGGTGCAATGAAAACAATGTGCTCGGAGCAATGATGCGCGACTACCGAGTGATCGCGGACCGGATCGCGGCCGAGATCGCCGCCGGGCGGTTGCGGCCGGGGGACCGGCTGCCACCACAACGCCAGTTCGCCCGCCGCCGCGGCATCGCCGGGTCCACCGCGGCCCGGGTGTACAGCGAGCTGGTGCGGCGCGGCCTGGTCGTCGGCGAGGTCGGCCGCGGCACCTTCGTACGGGCCGCCGAACCCGCGCCGACCCTCGCGCTGGCCGAACCCGCCGCCGCACCGGTCGACCTGGAGCTGAACTTCCCGGTCCTGCCCGGCCAGCCCGAGCAACTCGCCGCCGCGCTGGCCGGCCTGACCCGCCCCGACGTGTTCGCCGCCGCCCTGCGCCCGCTCGGCGTGACCGGCGATCCGGACTTGCGGGCCGCCGCCGCGATCGCCCTGCGGCGCGGCGACTGGACCCCCGAGCCCGGCCGGATCCTGTTCTCCGGCAACGGAAGACAGGGCCTGGCCGCCGCGATCTCCGCCCTGGTGCCCACCGGCGGACGGCTCGGCGTGGAGGCGCTGACCTACCCGGTGATCAAGGGCATCGCGGCCCGGCTCGGCGTCACCCTGGTGCCGCTGCCGATGGACGAGCACGGCGTGCTGCCCGCCGCACTGGACACCGTGCCCGCGGCCTACCTCCAGCCCACCCTGCACAACCCGCTCGGCGTCACCATGCCGGAACAGCGCCGGGTCGAGGTGGCCGAAGCCTTGCGCCGCAACGACATCCCGCTCATCGAGGACGGCGTCTACGGTTTCCTGCGGCCGGAACTGCCGCCGCTGGCCGCGCTCGCCCCGGAACGCACCGTGCTGGTGGACAGCCTGTCCAAACGCCTGGCCCCCGGCCTGACCCTGGGTTTCGTCGTGTCCGCACCGGAATCTACCGATCGGTTGGCAGCCGCGCTGCGCTCGGGCGCGTGGGCGGCGCCCGCCTTCGCCATGGCCGCGGCCCGGCACTGGCTCACCGACGGCACCGCCAGCGCGATCGAGTCCGCCAAACGCGCCGACGCCACCGCCCGGCAAACCCTTGCCGCCCAACACCTCGCCGGGTTCACCCGGCGCGCCGACCCCGCCGCGTACCACTGCTGGTGGGAACTGCCCGCGCCGTGGCGGGCGGAGACCTTCGTCGCCGCCGCGGCCCGCCGGGGCATCGCGGTCACCCCCGCCGCCGCGTTCGCCGTGGTGCCCGGCCACGCCCCGAACGCCGTCCGCCTCGCCCTGTCCGCGCCACCGCTGGGCACCCTGGCCGCGGCGTTGCGAGTGCTGGCCGAGCTGGCCCGCGGTGTGCCCGAGGACACCACAATGGACTGATCATCGGGCCGCTGTCCGCGCGCACGAACGGAATCCGGACATTAGGGTCGCAGGTGTGAACCCGCCGACCGACACCGCCCCGGACACCTCGGCCGCGTTGCCCAGGTGGAGTCTGCTCGTCCCGCCACTGGCCCTGGTGCTGCTGGTCGCCTCCTGGGGCCGCGGCCTCAACGCGGTGCTGCTGATACTCGTCTGCGCCGGCCTGGCCGGTGGCGTGATCGCCGCGGTGCACCACGCCGAGGTGGTCGCGCACCGCGTCGGCGAACCCTTCGGCACCCTGATCCTGGCCATCGCCGTCACCGTGATCGAAGTGGCCCTGATCGTCACCCTGATGTCCTCCGGCGGCCCCGACAGCGCCTCCCTGGCCCGCGACACCGTCTTCGCCGCCATCATGATCACCTGCAACGGCATCGTCGGCGTCGCCCTGCTGGCCGGTTCACTGCGCCACCGCGTCCAGGAATTCCGCGCCCACGCCTCCGGCGGCGCCCTGGCCGTCACCCTGGCCCTGGTCACGGTGAGCCTGGTCCTGCCCACCTTCACCATCAGTTCCGCGGGCCCCACCTTCACCGGCCCGCAACTGGCCTTCGCCGGCGTCGCCTCGCTGGTGATGTACGCGGTCTTCGTCTTCGTCCAGACCAAACGCCACCGCGACTACTTCCTGCCCAAGGGCGACTGCACCCCCGACGACCACGCCCCCGCCCCCACCGCCCGCACCGCCTGGCTAAGCCTCGCCCTGCTGGTGATCTGCCTGGTCAGCGTCGTCGGCCTGGCCAAAACAGTCTCCCCAGCCCTGGAATCCGCGGTGGAGGCCGCCGGCGCCCCAAGATCGCTGGTGGGCCTGCTGATCGCACTGCTGGTCCTGCTCCCGGAAACCGTCGCCGCCGTCCGGGCCGCCCTCCGCGACCGCCTCCAGACAAGCCTCAACCTGGCACTGGGTTCGGCCCTGGCCAGCATCGGGCTGACCATCCCGGCGATCGCGGTGGCCTCGATCTGGCTGACGGGGCCGTTGGTGCTGGGGCTGGGAGCGAAGGAGATGGTGTTGCTCGCGCTGACCGGGGTGGTCGGGACGCTGACGATCGTGTCGGGGCGGGCGACGGTGTTGCAGGGGGCGGTGCACTTGATGGTGTTCAGCGCGTTTGTGTTTTTGGCTGTGACGCCGTGAGCTGGGATGATGTGGTTGGCGTTGGATGAGGATCACCCGGTTGGGGGAGATGATCCAGACGGCGAGGCAACCTAAACGCGGGTTTCTGCGTTCCGCAGAGGGACGGTGGCGGCGGCGGATCCCGTCAGGGCGGGTTGCGGGCGGGCGTTGGGGTTGGGGCCCGGCCGCTTGGCCCGGCCCCTTGGGCTGAACTGGGCCGGGGCCGGTGGGGGCCGGGTGGGCCGGGCTGGGGCGGGTGGACCGGGCTGGGCCGGGTGGGCTGAGCTGGGCAGGCTCGGCCAGGGGGCGGAGCGCTTGGTGCGTTGAGGCGTTCGGCAAGCGTTGAGCGCGGGGCCGGTTGTGCGCGAGGCCCCGGCGGGGCGTGCGCCCGACGCAGGCGGGGCGTGTGTGCGGACGCAGGCAGGGGCGGCTCGGGCTGCGGCGAGGCGAGGGGCGGCGAGGGACGGCGAGGCGGGGCTGGCTCGGCGCAGCGGGAGGCTAGTCGGGTCTCGGCGGTGCGGTGCGCGGAGGCAGGGGCGCGTCACGGCGTCGCGGGGCTGGGGCGGCTGGGGCGGGGTGTTGGTCAGCAGGGGCCGCGGTAGGTGGTGATGGTGTTTCGGGCCGTGGTGATTTCTCGGGTTTCCAGGGGAGAGATTGCTTGCCGGGCGGGGATGTTGTTGGTCAGGGCGGTTTTGGCGGCGCCGGCGGCGTAGGCGAGTTGGCGGAGGTTGGTGTCGATCTCCTTGGAGGTTTTGTTCAGCAGGGCGATGCTGAAGTGGGCGATGTTGTCGACCGCCTGGGCAATCCGGGTGCGTTCCTGCGGGGTTTCGCCGTCGAGTAGGGCGGCGGTGGCGAGGGTGAAGGTTGGGCCTGCGACGGCGGTCAGGGCGTCGAGGTTGGTGCAGAGGTCTGGGCGGCCTTGGGGGTTGGGGGCGGTGGGGGGCTTGGTTGCGGTTGCCGTTGTGGGTGGGGATGGCGGGGGTGGTGGGGCGGGTGGGGTGGTGGTGCAGGCGGTGGTGGTCAGGACGGTGAGCAGGGCTGCGGTGGCCTTCAGCGTGGTGGTGGATTTCAGGCTGGCGGCAGCGGCAGCGGCAGCGGCAGCGGCAGCGGGGGCAGGAGCGGGGGCAGGAGCGGGAGCGGGGGTTGGGGTGGAGGGTGTGGAGAGCCCGGGTGGGTGGGGCATGGGCGGGAAGGTAGTCGGGTTTGGGGGGATCAGTCCCGGGGTGTCCGGGTTGGGTGTCTCGCGGGTCACTCTGGGGGCACCTTGATCGGGGTGGGGCGTCTTTCTTGGTGTACAGCGCGTTCTACCAAGGGAGATCGCCATGATTCAGAACCTTCGGCGGGGTCTTGCCGTCGTTGCCGTGCTCGCGGCCACCGCCACTGGCGGGGCGTTGTGGGCTGGGTACGCTGTGGCCAATCCGACTGATCAGCCTTGCCGGGCGGGGCAGCTCGACGCGACTTTGGTCGCCGGGTCGCCTGGGGCGGGGCAGCGGTATGCCTCCGTTCAGTTCACCGCGAAGCGGGGGACTGCCTGCAAGTTGGCCGGTGCGTTGCCGGTGACGTTGCAGGGGGCTCCTGGGGTGACTGTGGTCGCGGACAACACCGGGGCGCCGCCGGTGTATCTCGCGGGAGGTAAGTCGGCGCATATTGTGTTGCACTGGACCGGGATTGGGGCGCCGGAGCAGCAGCAGACTCCGGGCAGTGTCACCGTTGGGCTGCCTGGGCATGGCTCCGGGGCGAGCACACTGCGCTGGGACCAGGGGGCGGTGGACGCGTTCTCGGAGGCGCACACCTTGTCCGTCGGGGCGGTTCTTCCGGGGCCCGCGGAGTACTGATTTTCGCTGCTGGCCGGGTCCCTGCCCCGGTCAGAGCATCAGCAGGACGAGGGCCAGGATTGAGCCTGCGGTGGCTGTCGCGAAGCGGGTGACAACCACAGTGGGGAACCAGGTGGGGTAGGTTTTCCTTGCTGCTGTTACGAAAGCGGCCACGTTCAGGTCGTGGGTGGCTGGGTCGGCTGACTTGCGGAAGGCCGCTTCGACGTAGCGAGTGGTGAAGACCTCGCCGGGCATGATGACCAGGCCCAGGACCAGCATGATCGGCTGAGCGATCCAGGTCAGCGGGCGGGCCAGGTCGGGGGCGGTCAGGGTGAGGGCGCCCAGGGCCGCGAAGCACAGGGCGATGGTCAGGGCGAGGACGACGCTGGTCCTGGTCGCGCCGAAGTTGATGCCGTGCTGGGCGAGTAAGCCGGCTGGAAACCCTTGGTGGGTCACGTTTTTCTCGGCGGCTCGCTGGGCGGCGGCGCCGTGGCGGGCGCCGACATAGGGGATGAGCACGAACGTCGCGGCCAGGACGACTTGCACGGCCGCGATGGTGATCTGGGTGGTCGTGGACACGGGGGCTCCTTCGGTGGACTTGCACTTTGTTCAAGCGGGACCGTAGTGGATGGGTTGAACTAAGTGCAAGTGGGGTTTGTGGGGTGGTCGCTGGATGATCGGAATACTGGGGATTGGGTGGGGGGTTGTGTGGTCAGGTGCTTTGACAGGCAGAGCGCGGTGGATGGAGAGGACCGGTGGCATGCCACTGACCGGCGAGTACGAGCCCAGCCCGACCGAATGGGTGCGCAACCAGGTGGAGCTGTTCGAAAGCTCGGATGGCGCGCGGGGCAATACGGTGCTGGACGATCGGCCCGTGGTCGTGCTGACCACCAAGGGCGGCAAATCCGGCAAGCTGCGCAAGTCCCCGGTGATGCGGGTGGAGCACGACGGGGTCTACGCCGCGGTCGCCTCGCTCGGCGGCGCGCCCAAGCATCCGGTCTGGTACTTCAACCTCAAGTCCACGCCGCTGGTGGAACTCCAGGACGGCGCGGAGCGCAAGGACTACCTGGCGCGGGAGATCACCGGCGAGGAGAAGGCGGTGTGGTGGGAGCGTGCGGTCGCCGCCTTCCCGAACTACGCCGAGTACCAGACGAAGACCGACCGGGTGATCCCGGTGTTCCTGCTGGAGCCGGTGCAGGGCTCCTGAGTAGGTAACTGGACCGAGCGTTCTGGAATCTGTTAGGGTCTGGTCCATGGGCAGGACCAAGGAGTTCGATCCGGACGTGGCGCTGCGGGCCGCGATGGAACTGTTCTGGCGGCAGGGCTACGAGACCACCTCCATGCAGGACCTCGTCGACCACCTCGGCGTCAACCGGGCCAGCATCTACGCCACCTTCGGCGGCAAGCACGAGCTGTACCTGCGTGCGCTGGACCACTACGCCGAACTGACCGACGTGCTGATCCTCAGTGGACTGTCCAAGGCCGGTCCGGTACTGCCCGAGGTACGTGCGCTGGTCCGCCGCTACGTGCGGGAATCCTTGCAGGACGAGGAAAGACGCGGCTGCCTGGTCACCAATACGGTGGTGGAGTTGCTCCCCGCCGACGCGGTGGCCGGGCGCCGCGTCGAACTCAGCCTCGACGCGCTGGAAACGGTGCTCGCCAGCGCGCTGACCCGCGCGCAGGCCCAGGGCGAACTGCCCGAAGACCGGGATCCGCGGGCGCTGGCCCGGTTCCTGGTGACCTTCCTGCAGGGTGTCCGGGTGATCGCCAAGACGCCGGATCCGCGCCGGCTGCTGGATGCCGAGCGGCAGGCGTTGTCCCTGCTCGACTGACTCGACCGCGCCCTCCCTGGGGGTGGCGCGGTTGTTTTGTGCCCTTTTATTGGAATGCTTGTTCTGGAAAATGGAGACTGTTGTGACCGATCAGCACACCGACGCCGCCCTCGCCGCCACGCTGCCGGGGGACTTCCGCAGCGAGCACGCCGAGGTCAACGGCACCCGCCTGCACTACGTCATCGGCGGCACCGGCAGCCCGCTGGTGCTGCTGCCCGGCTGGCCGCAGACCTGGTGGCAGTTCCGCAAGATCATGCCCACGCTCGCCGAACACCACCGGGTCATCGCGGTCGACCTGCGCGGCATGGGCGGCTCGGCCAAGCCCGCGGCGGGCTACGACAAGAAGACCATGGCCAAGGACATCCACGAACTGCTCCGGCACCTGGGCATCGAGCAGGCCGATGTGGCCGGGCACGACATCGGCGCCATGGTCGCGCACAGCTTCGCCGCCAACCACCCCGGGACCGCCCGCCGGATCGCGCTCATCGACGTCCCGCACCCCGACGACAGCCTCAACGAGATCCCCATGCTGCCGCCGCACCCCGACCGCGTGCACCCCTGGTGGTTTGCCTTCAACCACCTTCATGGCCTGCCCGAACAGCTCGTGGCCGGCCGCTCCCGGCACCTCATCGACTGGCTCTACCGGGCGATGCTGCTGGACCAGAGCAAGATCGACGAACACGCCCGCACCGTCTACGCCCGCGCCTACGACCAGCCGGAGGCCATCCGGGCGGGCAACGGCTGGTACCAGACCTGGCGGCAGGACATCGAGGACAACCGCGGCTACGCCAAGCTGGACACACCGGTGCTCGGCGTCGGCGGCGACCAGGGCTACCACTACGCCACCGCCCGCGCGCTGCCCCAGCAGGCCAACGACTACGAGCTGGTGGAGATCCCGGACAGCGGGCACTACGTGGCCGAGGAACAGCCCGAAGCGCTCATCGCCGAACTGCGCCGGTTCTTCGCCGCGGCCAAGGCCACCTGAGTAGCTCCGCGCGGGTCCCGCCCGGTAGCCGACTACCGGGCGGAACCCGCCGGGCCGCACGGATTCAGCCAGGGGTGAAGTGATCCGTCCGTGGCCGGGGTGTGACAGCGGGTCGGTCGGGGTCTGCTGGAATTGACCCAGTCGGTGGAACGGAGGACTGCCTGTGACCCTGTCGGACGAACCCTTCTCTGCCAGCAGACGCAAGGCGTTCCTCGACGGCGCCGACTTCGAGGCCATGTACGCGATGTACGTCGACTACTGCGCGCCCGACCCGGTCCGGCTCAGCTCGGCCGACCGGCGCACCGGCCGGTTCTGGACCACCCACCTCACCGGCCTGCCCGACCCGGACCGCCTGGGCGGCATCGGCACCGCGCTCAGCGAGGTGGCCAGCGACTCCGCCTACGAACTCGGCGGGCAGGGCAGGCCGGACGGATACGTGGTGCGGGTGCAGGTCCGGGGCACCGTCCGGACCGACCTGGAAGGCCAGGACCTGGCCGCCGGCCACACCATCCAGGGCCCGGAACAACGCCTCACCCAGGCGATCTCGCCCGGCAGCGTGCTGCGCTACCTGGTCGTCCCGCCCGCCAAGATCGCCGACGCGCTGCGGGTCCGCCTGGGCGAGGAACCCCGCGGCCTGCTGCACTTCGACCCGGAGATCCGGCACCAGGCGCCGGCCGCCGCGGCCTGGCTCGCCCTGGTCAACAGCTGGGCCGACCCCCGGCACGCCCAGCTGCTCGCCCAGTCCCCCCTGGCCCTGCGCCACTTCGAGCAACTCCTCATCCAGGCCCTCCTGGACGCCCAGCCGCACGCGCTGACCAGCACGCTGACCCGGCACACCGCGGCCGCCCCGCCCGGCTCGATGCGCCGGGCCATGACCTACTGCGAGGAACACGCGCACGAACCGATCTCGGTGGCGCACATGGCCGCCGCGGCCGGACTCAGCGTGCGCCAGCTGCAACGCGGCTTCCGCGAACACCTCGGCATCAGCCCGCTGGAACACCTGCGCCGGGTCCGCCTCGACCAGGTGCACCAGGAACTCCTGGAGATCGCCGCGGGACGGGCCACCGGGACGATCACCGAGATCGCCACCCGGTGGGGATTCGCGCACCTGGGGCGGTTCTCCGAGTACTACCGCGGCACCTACGGGCGACCGCCCTCGCACACACTGCGCGCCGGGGCCGCCTGAACCGGCCCGGCTCAGTTGGCCGGGTGCACCTCAAGGCAGTTGTCGCTGCCCAGCACCACCCGGCGGCCCGGATAGGCCCGCGCCGCGATCTGCACGTCCCGCTCGTCGAACAGGCCCTGGAAGATCAGCACCCCGTCGTACAGCTCGGCCTTCTCCACCCCGGTCGGCCACCGGTGCTGGTAGACGTCGACGTCGATGGGTTCCGACGGCGGCGGCAGGTCAGGACCACGTTGCATTCACCCAGTATCAACCCTGTGTCCAGCCATCGGCCAGACAACGCAGCCACAGACCTCCGAGGGATTGACACCAGGATGCCCCAACCGCTGTCATGGGTGTCCGCCGCCATGTTGAGAGCGCTCTCTCGTTTCTGGGGAGTGCCCTGACCTCAACTGGAGGCTGCATGTCAACGAGGACGAGCCGACGGCTGCGTGTCACCGTCGCGCTGGCCACCCTCCTGGCCGCGGTCGGCGTCTCCGCTCCGGTGGCACCCGCCGGCGCCGCGCCCGCGGCCTGGGTGCAGGTGTGGAACGACGAGTTCAACGGGCCCAACGGGGCCGGGGTGGACCGCGGGAAGTGGAACTTCGACATCGGCAACGCCCAGGCCAACGGCTGGGGCAACAACGAGCTGCAGTACTACACCGACCGGACCTCCAACGCGGCCACCGACGGCGCGGGCAACCTGGTGATCACCGCCCGGCGGGAGACGCACGGGCAGTGCTGGAACGGGCGGGCCTGCGACTACACCTCGGCGCGGCTGCTCACCAAGGGCAAGTTCGAGCGGGCCTACGGGCGGTTCGAGGCGCGGATGAAACTGCCCTACGGCCAGGGCATCTGGCCCGCGTTCTGGATGCTGGGCAACAACTTCCCGGGCACGCGCTGGCCGGACTGCGGCGAGATCGACATCATGGAGAACATCGGCAGGGAGCCCACCACCGTGCACGGCACCCTGCACGGACCCGGCTACTCCGGCTCCGGCGGTATCGGGGCGTCCAAGGCCTCGCCGGACGGGCGGCCGTACTCGCAGAACTTCCACACCTTCGCCATCGAGTGGTCGCCGACCGACATCAAGTGGTTCGTCGACGGCCAGCAGTTCCAGCGGCGCACCCCTGCCGACCTGGGCGGGCGGCGCTGGGTGTTCGACCACCCGTTCTTCATGATCCTCAACCTCGCGGTGGGCGGGAACTGGCCGGGCAACCCGGACGGCAGCACCGTGTTCCCGCAGCGGTTGAGCGTGGACTATGTGCGGGTGTTCGAGTGGCGTTGATCAGCTGAGGGCAAACGTTGGGGCCTGTCGCGGATATCGCGGCAGGCCCCACCGTCGCGGGTGGTTCAGTGGCCGAGCTTGGGGTGGCCGTTGGCCTGGCCGAAGCCGTTGGGGCCGGTGATCTCCATCGGGGTGGGGCCGGCGACCTGCCACGGGCCCGGTTTGGCGGCCTTGGGCTTCTGCTCGCGTTCGGCCAGTTCCTGGTGCAGCTGGCGGAGCAGACCGCGTTCCCGGTCGGTCAGCTTGGCCTCGGCCGAGCTGGTGGCCGGTTCGCTCGCGGGCGGCGGCGGGAGTTCGGCCATGGCGGGAGTGGACCGGGGGGCGTCCAGGTCCGCATCGGCCGGGATGGGGTCCATCGCGTGGATGGTGGTGGTGGCCACCGGGTCCTCGTCCGGGCGGACCATCGGCGGCGGGACCGGGGACAGCTCGGTGTCGGCCATGGCCGGGGGATCGGGGGTGACCACGATCTGGGTGACGTCGGGGGACGGGGCAGGCGGGGGCGGCGGAGGTTCCGAGCGGGCGCGGCGGGCGACCGGTCGCTCCCGGATCGGCTCCGCCTCGTAGCCGGGCACGTCGATCCGGCGGGCGGTGGCCAGGGCCTTCTCGTGGTACTCGGGCAGTTCCTCGCCGGTGCGGAAGACCTCGATCGAGGAGCGCACGCCTGCCTGCTGCATGGCCCGGTTGAGCTGGTAGACCACGGCCGAGGGGAAGCCCTCGGAACCGATCTCCATCAGCAGCACCTGGTGCGGCACCGCGCCCGCGGCCGCGCCGGCCGGGGTGGTCCGCCAGGTGCCCCACACCGAGCGCAGCGCGGGCAGCCTGCGCAGCACGCCGGAGAGCACCCGCTCCAGGCCGGGGATGGGGTCGTTGCCGCTGTTGAACCGGTGGCCGTCGCCCAGGCGGACCTCGGAGACCACCACCTGGTCGGCCAGCGCCGGGTCGATGCGCACCTCGTCGAGCACGTGCCGCAGCCGGTACTGCTCGGCCGGGGTGATCGAGATCCGCCCGGCCAGCAGCGCGCCCAGCATCAGCTCGGCGGCGCGCTCGTACTCCAGCAGCGCGGCGTGCTCGCGGGCGGCCAGCACCGCGTCGTCGTCGATCCGGCCCGCCAGCTCCAGCAGCAGCTGGTGAATCCGGTCGGCCAGGGTCATGCCGTCCATGCCACGCCTCCCTCGACCCCGACACACACCAGCTCCGCGGCCTCCCAGGCCGCGTGGTGGTAGTCGGGAAGCTCCATCCCCGATGGCAGCACCTCGACGCACGGTTCGTGCTCGCCGAGTGCGCGCAGCACCCGCTGCACCTCACCAGTCAGACCAGCCAGCTCGGCCGACGCGGTGACCAGGACAACCCGTTTGCCCACCTCGCCGGGGCGCTGACCGCGCCGCCAGGTGCAGCGGACCTCACGCACCCCGGCCCGGCTGCGCAGCGCGGCGGCCAGCACCACGGCCACCGCGTCGCTGCCGCTGGGCGTCTCCGGGTGGTCCAGGCTGAACTTGTGCCCGCTGCGGCCCACCTCGTCCACGACCATGATCGCGGCCAGCGCCGCGCGGTCCGCGCCGTAGGGGGTCAGCGAGTCCGACAGCAGCCGGTGTTCGCGTTCGGTCAGGGCGATCCGGTGTTGCAGCAGGCTGGCCGGCAGCGACCTAGCCAGCACCACCTGCGCTCCGCTGGCGAGCCAGTCCCGGAATCGCCACAGTTGGGCGTCGGGGAGCCGGCCGGCCAGCCGGAGGAGCAGCTCGTGACAGTCGAGCTCGGCAACCTCATGCATGGCCCGCAGCCTAGACCGAAGGGGGCAGCCTTTCAGTCCTTCGGGGGGTCAAGTTGGAGAAAGTATCGACTGATCGAGGGTCAGCGTTACTGTCCGTCCGGCTTTTTCTCCCCTGTGGGGCCAGGCTTTTGGGGGAACTGGAGGGCGTCGAAGTAACTCTCCGATTCCTTGCCGCGGATCACGCTGGCCTTGTCGAGCAGGGCCTTCGTCGCGTCGTAGCGGCGCTGCTCCTTGTTCGGCCCGTCCACCAGTGACTGTGCGTGGTGCATCTCCAGCTCCCAGGCCGAGTAGGCCTCGGTGAGTTTGAAGTCGCTGCGGCGCAGCAGGCCCCAGTTCTTGTCCCACTGGTAGAAGGAGTGCAGGCCGGTGCTCAGCGCGATGGCCACGCCGATGACCGCGATGGTCAGGTCCTTCTGCGGGAAGGAGATGACCGTGATCAGCGGCAGGCTGATGCTGAGCACGGTGACCAGGATGCCGGTGAACCGGAAGAACCGGCGGTTCCACCGGGACCGGAACCGGTAGCGGTCCCGCAGGTCGATCACATACTGCCGGGCCACCCGCCCGTACTCGCCGTGGTCGGGATTCGTCGCGGACTTGTCTTTGCCGGCCACCGGTACCGCCCTGGTGTCAATGCTCGCTGGAGGGGACGAACCCGGAGAATATGATGTTGTCGGCCAGTTGTTGAGCCCTTCTCGCCTGAGCGGCCGAACCGACCGGCCAGGCGAGCAGTGGCCGTCCGCGGTCCCGCCAGTAGGTCGCGGCCCTGGACGGCAGCGCGGCCAGTTCGAGGCTGAGGAAGTCCGGCCTGGTCACGAAGTTGCCGAGGAGGCTGCGGCCAAGGAACCGGCTGACCGGATCGGCGCGGGGCAGCAGTCCGGAGATCTGCCCGAGCGGAACGCGGACACCCAGACGGCGTAACCGGAACACGGCCACCGGGTCGAAGGAGTGCACCGCGACCTCACCGCGGTAACCACGCAGCTGGCGCAGCAGCGCGGCCTCGATGCCGCGGCCGTCGAGCGGGTGCGCGTGTTTGGTCTCGATGAGCAGTGGGACCCGGCCGTCGACCAGGTCGAGGACCTCGGTGAGCCGGGGGATGCCGTGGTCGGTGCCGTTGAGCCGGAGCGCGCCGAGTTCGACCGCGGTTTTCGCGCGGACCGGGCCGGGGACGCCGGTGAGGCGGGGCAGGTCGGCGTCGTGGCTGACCACCAGGTGATCATCGGCGCTGAACCGGACGTCGAGTTCGCAGGGGAAACCTTGGCGGATGGCGGCCTCGAAGGCGGGCAGTGAGTTTTCCGGGATGCCGGCGCCGAGGTCGTAGAGGCCGCGGTGCGCGATGGGCACGGCGGTGAGCCACTTCGGGAGGTCGCCCATCGGTTCAGGCTAGGGCGTGGACCTGCCGCCGGCCCAGTGGGCGCGCAGGGCGGCCGCGACGGCGTGCGTGGCCGGGCTGGGGGAGCGGCGGGGGTCGTGGGTGAGTAGCACGGGGGCTTCGGCGTGCGCCGGGAGCGGCAGGGCGAGCAGGCGGCCGGTGGCGAGCAGGTCGCGGACGGCGATGGTGGGGAACAGGCCGAGGCCCAGGCCGCCCGCGACGCAGGATCGGGCCGCCTCGATGCTGCCGAAGCGGGTCAGCCGGGGGGCCGCGTCCTGGACGGACAGGAGCCGGTGGGCGAGGCGGTCGCTGTAGAAGCAGCCCTGTTCCAGGAGGAAGAAGCTTTCGCGCGCCAGTTGGGACCAGCGGGGGGTGCGGCCGGCGAGGCGGTGTTCCGGGGCGCACACCAGGGTGAGCGGTTCCTGGCCGAGGGGTTCGGTGGTCAGTTCGGGGGCGGGGGTGGCGTCCAAGGTGAGGGCGAGCTGGGCCTGGCCGGTGTGCAGCAGCCGGGCGCCCAGCGCGGTGCCCGCGGGCAGGAGATGGATCTCGATCCGCGGTTGGTCCCGGCGCAGGGCGGTGATCAGTTCCGGCAGTCGGTAGGCGCACAGGGATTCGGTGGCGGCCAGGGTGACCTCGCCGCTGGGCGGGCCGTCCGCGCCGGCGGCGGTGTGCAGGGCGGCCTCGGCGGTGAGCAGGTCCTCGGCGGGGCGGAGCAGTCGCCTGCCCGCGGCGGTGAGTTCGGCGCCGCCGGGCAGCCGGTCGAACAGGCGGGTGCCGAGCTGTTTCTCCAGGGTGCGGATCTGCACGGTGACCGTGGACTGGGCCAGATGCAGCTCGGTGGCGGTGGCGGTGAAGTTCCCATTGCGGCTCAACGAGAGGAAGGTGCTCAACAGCCGGGTGTCCACCCCGGAATCCTATCGCGAAACTCGATCGGCACAATGAGAAACGATCGTTGGACAGCATGACGAACCGGGACGAGGCTGAACGCCATGACCGACGAAGTGTTGCGCTACACCGCCTTCACCGCCGACCCGGCCGGCGGCAACCCGGCCGGGGTCGTCCTCGACGCCAGGGGCTGGACCGACGCGCGGATGCAGGCCACCGCCGCCCGGCTGGGCTACTCCGAGACCGCGTTCGTGCTGCCCGGTATCGACCCGTGGCGGGCGGAGGTCCGCTACTTCAGCCCCCTGGCCGAGGTGCCGTTCTGCGGGCACGCCACCGTGGCCACCGCGGTCGCGCTCACCGAACGCCAGGGCCCCGGCGACTACACGTTCGGCACCCCGGTGGGCGAGGTGCCGGTGCACACCCGGATCACCGACGGCGTCGCCAGCGCCACCCTGACCAGCGTGCCCACCCGGTTCACGCCGGTGGCGCCCGCGCTGCTCACCGAGACCCTGACCTACCTCAACTGGCATCCCCGCGACCTGGATCCGGCGCACCCGCCGGTGGTCGCCTACGGCGGCGGCCACCACCTGGTGCTGGCCGCGCGCACCCGCAAACGCCTGGCCAGCCTGTCGTATGAGTTCGAGCCGCTGGCCGCGCTGATGCGGCAGGAGAACTGGGTGACGCTGCAGCTGGTGTACTTCGCCCCGGACGGCACCATCCACTCCCGCAACCCGTTCCCGGTCGGCGGTGTGGTGGAGGACCCGGCCACCGGCGCGGCGGCCGCGGCGCTGGGCGGTTACCTGCGGCCGAACCTGGACCGGCCGACCCTGCTGACCATCCGGCAGGGCGAGGACCTGGGCCGGCCGAGCCTGTTGATCGTGGAGATCGATCCGGCCGATCCGCGGATCCGGGTCACCGGCCAGGCCGTGCCACTGCCCGATCCGGTTCACTAGGCACCGTGCTGAGCGAACTGCTGACGCGGGCCGCGCACGGCGATCCGCCCCCGCCCGACGGTGGCGTGACGGTGCTGCCGCAGGGCGCCGAACGGGTGCCCGCGGTGCTGGCCTTCACCGCCCACCACGTGGTCCTCGCCGATGTGGACCCGGACTGGGTGCGGGCCGAGCTGCCCGCGGATGACCTGTCCGCGCCGTTGAACCCGCCGTTCCTGACCGCGTTGTGCGGCCGGATCGGCAGGCAGGTCAACAACATCGACGCGGTGCTGTGCGCGCCACCGGTCCGCGGGAGGCCGGAACTGGAACTGCGGCCCGCCGATACGCGCACACATGAGCGGGTGCGGCTGGCCGAGGAGTTCCGCGCCGAGGTCCGGGTGTGGACCTGCCCAGGCGGGCTGGTGCTGCTGGGACGCGGGCTCGGCGGACGCTGGGAGGTCGCGGCCGAGGTGGAGCCGGGATTCCGGGGCAAAGGCCTGGGGCGGGCGCTGTTCGCGGCGGCCCGGACGTTGACCCCGGCGGGTGAGCCGGTGTGGGCGCAGGTGGCGCCGGGGAACGCGGCCTCGCTGCGTGCGGTGCTGGCCGCGGGCTACCTGCCGCTGGGCGCGGAGGCGCTGCTCGTATCAGCGCTGGTCAGGTAGGTGTTGATCAGGAGTTGTGCTCAGTGTTCTGGGCGGGGATCACCGGCTCGTGGAAGAGGGTGTCGTGCGCCCACTGACCGGACTCGGCCAGGTTCACCGCGATGTGCGGCTGGTCTGTGGTCGGGTGGCTGAACAGGGTGTGCTGAACTGACATGGAGTTTCCGATCTGTCCCGCGCTCCTCGGCCACGGCCCCTGAATGGGCTCACGCTGGCTCGGCGCGGATGACGTGAAGAAGGGGAGTTGCTACTCCCGACATCCGCCACGGTACACGACCACGGCGTCGCGGTGGGTGAATATCGGGTCAACCGGTGCGTTGCATGGTCGGGGCGGGGGCTGGGGGCTGGCCGCGCAGCACGTCGGTGCGGGTGGAGCCGGGGCGGCCGAGCACCCAGCTGGATCCGCGCAACGACTTGGCCTGTTGTTTGAGTGGGGCGAGCAGGCGGGAGGTTTCCCGGTGGTCCAGCACGCTGCCGGCCGCGCACACCAGGGTGGCCATGGAGACCGTGATGGAGCGGCCGTTGACCCGCCGGTCCGGGTCCAGCACCGCGCCGGCCAGGCGGACCAGGTCGTCGAGTTCGCAGACGACCAGGAAGTCGTCGCCGCCGACATGGCCGACGCAGGCCTGGCGCAGGCTGGCGGCCACGTCGGTGAGGCCGCGGCCCAGGTGGCGGATCAGGTCGTCGCCCGCGGCGAAGCCGGCGTTGTCGTTGACCCACTTGAAGTTGTCCACGTCCAGCCAGCTGACCGCGAAGATCTGGCCGGTGGTGATGCGCTGGCGCAGGTCCCTGGCGATGGCGTCGCTGCCGGGCAGCCGGGTCAGCGGGTTGAGCGCGGCGGCGTGTTCGACCTTCATCTCGGCCATGCCGCGGAACAGGTCGGAGAGCCGGACCACACCAAGACAGCGGCCTGCCTCGTCGAGGACCACCAGGTCGTCGTACATCCGGTCGGAGGCGCCGCCGGACATCAGGTTCAGCGCTTCCATCGCGGTGGCGTTGGTGCCCATCGCGCGCGGTTCGTCGGCCAGCCGGGAGGCCGGGCGCTTGGCGTGCAGCGCGTGGCCGTAGGGGCCGGTGACGGCGAGCAGGAACCGGTTCCGGTCGATTGTCCACAGTGGACGTTCTTCGGTGTCGACCAGGACGATGCTGGTGATGTCCGGGCGATCGGCGAAGATCTTGCGGGCCGCGTCCGCGGTGGCGTCCTCGGCGAGCATGGTGGCGGGGCACAGGTATTCGGTGATCCGCGGGCCCGCGGTGGCGACCGGGAGTTGCACCACGCCGACGTCGGAGAGTTCGTTGAGCGCGGCGGAGAGGGTGACCCTGGTGTTGGGGCGGCGGCTGGGCGGGGCGATCAGGTCGCCCTGGACCAGGTGGATCCCGGCCGCGCGCACCGCCTGGAGCTGCTCGCGGGTTTCCACGCCCTGGGCGATCACGGTGGCGCCTGCCTGTTTGCAGGTGTGCGCCAGTCCTTCCAGGAGGGCTTGTTTGCGGCTGTCCTCTGGCAGGCCGGCCAGGACCGCGCGGTCGAGTTTGACCAGGTTGGGCTGGACGTCGAGCAGGAAGGTGAGCGGGATGTCGCCGCCGCCGATGCCGTCGAGGGCGACCAGGAAGCCGATGGTGCGCAGTCGCCGCAGCCGTTCCAGGAGGAGGTCCTGGTCCAGGTGCGAGATCGGGTCGCCGATCTCCAGGATGACCTCGCGCGGGCGGCGGCCGGTGGCGCGCAGCGCGCCGAAGAGCGCTTCCATGCCTGCCGGGTCCTCGACCACGGTGTCGGCCAGGATGTTGAGGTGCAACGGGAGCAGGGTCTCGTGCTCGGAGGCGAACTGGACGGCGAGCACGGCCAGTTCGATGTCGAGTTCGGTGAGACGGCCGGCTTCGGCCGCCGAGCGGAACAGATCGTGCACGTGTCCCCGTAGCGGCCGGGCTAGCGCCTCGACCGCGACCACACCGCCGGTGTTGGTATTGACCAGCGGCTGGAAGGCGACATGCACTTGGTCCAGCAGCGTGGGCACGTCGCCGATCGTGCCGGTAAAATCACCAGACTTGGAGCCCGTTCACCAGGAGTTCACAGAGTCTGTGTCGCTTCGTCTCATAGGCTGAGCAGACCCGCTCACAACCGCCCAAGAAACGCCATTCGCGTGCGCGTTCCCCACGGTGCGTGCTTGAACAGCCCGGCCATGGCCGCCGCGGTGCCGCGCACGTCCTCCCGGCCGGAGAGGTAGTGCGCCTGGTCGGATTCGGGCATGGCGAAGAACAACTCGAAGAACCGGGGCAGATCGGCCGCGGGCAGCGCGAGCAGCACGCGCAAGCCGCTGCGGCGCAACGCGTGCACCGCTTTGGCCGCGGGGGACCAGAGCACCCGCCAGCCGGCGGCGGCCGCGGCGTGCGGTCCGGCGGGCAGCGCGGCGCGCACCGCCTCGGCCACCCTGGGCGCCAGGGCCAGGGCGGTGGCCACGCTGAATCCGGTGGCCGGGTGGACCAGTCCGGCGGCCGCGCCGAAGGGCAGCAGGCCGCGCACGCTGGGCGGCGGATCGTCCACTCTGAACCGGACGCGTTCCTGGGTTTCGTTGCCGGACAAGGAGATCCCGTACTGGCCGAGCCGGTCGGCGAGTTTGCGGCGCAGTTCGGGGTAGCCGAGTCCGGGCCGCCGGGCGAGGGAGGTTTCCTCGATCAGGGTGCGGCCGTCGCCGAGGGGCTGGGCGTAGAGGAAGGTGGGCCAGTCGGCGGGTCCGTTGCTGGCGTGCCGCCAGTCCATGAACACCGCTTCCCCGGCCGGCACGAGTGCGGTGACCGCCTCGCTGGGCAGCAGCACGCCGTAGGCGGTCTGTTCGGCGGCGGGTCGCCGGGGCCGTCCGCCGCAGAGGGTGCGCCGGTCGCCGGTGGCGTCCACGACCAGGCGGGCGGCGAGTGCGCCGCCGTCGGTGAGCTGGACCAGGCTGCCGTCGTGGGTGTGCGCGACGGTGATGGCCGAGCCCTGGCGCACGGTCAGCGCCGGGTGGCGCAGGTAGTCGCGCAGCGCGGTGTTGTCCAGCAGCGCGTATCGGCGGCTGAGTTCGTGCCTGGTCTCGGCGATGGCCACGGTGCGCGCGGGGCAGTTGCGCACGGCGGCGCCGGGCAGGTCGATGGGCAGTTCGTCGGTCCAGGCCGCGTAGGTCTGCCGCCACGGCCGTCCGGGCGCGGGGTCGAGCACCGTGGTGCTCAGGCCGAGCCGGGCACAGGCTCCGGCCAGCGCGAATCCCGCCGGACCGCCACCGACCACCACAACGTCCTGCACGTGCATCAGCGAATCATGCGCTACCGCCGCGGGGGAACCGCGATCCGGTCGAGATCGGCGGCGACCACCAGTTCGCCGTCGAAGTGCTTGGCCGCCTCGGCCCGGAACAGCTCAAGATCGGGATAGCGCTGGGAGAAGTGGGTGAGGACCAGCTTGCGGACCCCGCATTCGGTGGCGACGCGTCCGGCCTGACCGGCGGTGAGGTGGCCGACCTGGGCGGCCAGCTCGGCCTCGGTGTCCAGGAAGGTGGACTCGATGACCAGCAGGTCGACGTCCTTGGCCAGCGCGAACACGTTCTCGCACAGCCCGGTGTCCATCACGAAGGCGAATTTCTGCCCGGGTCTGGGCACGCTGACCTCGGCCAGGTCGACCCGGCGGCCGTCGAGGTCGAGGTGGCCTTCCCGGCGGAGTTTCCGGACCTGGAGGCCGCTGATCCCGGCTGCGGCCAGTTTGTCCGGGAGCATGCGCAGCCCGTCGGGTTCGACCAGGCGGTAGCCGTAGGCCTCGACCGGGTGGGCCAGGCGGCGGGCTTCCAGGGCGCCGAAGCCGCCGGTGGCCAGCACGCCGTCGCCGGTGATCGGTTCCTCGCGCAGGTCGGCGGTCTCGTGGAAGGCGGCGGCGTAGCGCAGCCGGTGGAAGTAGGCGGCGCCGGAGGCCGGGTAGTGCGCGTGCACCGGATGCGGGACCTTGTCCAGGGACAGCCGTTGCACGATGCCGGGCACGCCGAGGCAGTGGTCGCCGTGGAAGTGGGTCAGGCAGAGCCGGGTGATCGCGCTGGCCGGGACTCCACTGTGGACCATCTGCCGCTGGGTGCCCTCGCCGGGGTCGAACAGGAAGCCCTGGTCGTCCCAGCGCAGCAGGTAGCCGTTGTGGTTGCGCACCCGGGTGGGCACCTGGCTGGCGGTGCCCAGGACGATCAGCTCGCGGTTCGACACGGTGGCGACTGTAGGCGGGCGATCCGGCGCGGGCACGTCTATTCGCGGCCGGGGCGGACGATGCCGTGCTCGTAGGCGAAGACGATCACCTGGGCCCGGTCGCGCAGGCCGAGTTTGGTCAGGATGCGACCGACGTGCACTTTGACGGTGAGTTCGGACAGGTGCATCCGGGCGCCGATTTCCCGGTTGGACAGTCCCCTGGCGAGTGCGCGCAGCACCTCGTGTTCGCGGCCGGTGAGCGGGTCGGGCAGCGTAGCGAGGGGGTCGGGTCGTTCGGGCAGGGGTAGGTGGTCGGCGAAGCGGGCGATCAGCCGCCGGGTGACCGCCGGGGCCAGTGCGGATTCCCCGGCGGCGACCACCCGGATGCCGTGCAGCAGTTCGGCGGGGGCGGCGTCCTTGAGCAGGCTGGGGTTGTTTTTTTGGCGCGATGCCCCGGCGCGCAGTGCGGCGTAGACGTAGTCGTCCAGGTCGAAGGTGGTCAGCACGAGCACCTTGGCGGGGGAGCCGTCGGCGATGATGCGGCGGGTGGCCTCGATGCCGTCCATGCCGGGCATGCGCACGTCCATCAGCACCACGTCCGGGCGCAGTGTCCTGGTCAGGGTGATCGCCTCCGCGCCGCTGCCGGCCTCGCCGAGCACGTCGAGGTCGGGTTCGGGGGTGAGCACGGAGCGGAATCCCAGGCGTAGCAACGGCTGGTCGTCCACCAGCAGCACGCCGACCATCAGACCTCCCAGGGCAGGCGCGCGTGCACCCGCCAGCCGCCGTCGGCCGCGGGTCCGGCGCTGACGGTGCCACCATAGGCGGCGGCGCGTTCGGCGATCCCGGCCAGGCCGTGCCCGCCGTCGCCGGGCTGTCCGGCGCCGGTGTCGGTGATCTCCAGTTCGACCTCGGTGTCGGTGTGGCGCAACCGGACCTGGGCGCGCACGCCGGCGCCCGCGTGGTGCAGGGTGTTGGTCAGGGCCTCCTGGGTGATCCGGTAGACGACCAGGCCGATGCCGGGATTGTCCTTGTCCGGCAAGCCTTCCTGGTGCAGTTCCACCGGCAGTCCGGCGGCCCGGACCTGGTCCACGAGGTCCGGCAGATCGGGCAGACCCGGTTGTGGGGCAAGGGGTTGCTCGCCTTCGCGGAGCAGGCCGACCAGGCGGCGCATGTCGGCCAGGGCGGCCCGGCCGGTGGCCGAGGTCTTGGCCAGGAGGTCCGGGGCGTTGGCCGGGTCGGCGGCCGCGCCGTCGGCGAGGGCGACCATGACCGCGAGGTTGTGCGCGACGATGTCGTGCACCTCCCTGGCGATCCGGGTCCGTTCGGCGGTGGCCGCGGTGCGGGCCTGGTGTTCGAGTTGCTGCCGCCGGTAGTCCTGGTGCCTGCGCTGGCTGAGGCCGAGCAGGGCGGTGGCGGTGAGCACGGAGAGGATGCCGATCAGCACCGGTGTCGGCGGCGGGCTGGTCACCCAGGCCCAGCCCAGCGCCAGCACGAACACCGCGACCGGGGCCCACAGGTGGGGTGTCGGCCGGTGCCGGGCCACCGCGTAGACCGCGAACAGCGGCGCGGACACCAGGAACACCCCGGTGAACCCGGCCAGCATGCTGAGCACCGCGATCGCGGCCACCACCCAGAACACGGTCAGCGGCGCCCGTCGTCGCCACACCAGGGGGAGGTGCACGGCGGCGAAGAACAGCCAGCCCAGGTCGGTGACGCCGGTGCTGTGCTCCAGCACGCCGGGCGCCTGGTCGCCGCCGAGGGTCACCGGCAGCACGAGTGCGGCGGCGAGCGCGGCCAGTCCGGCGTCGGTGCGTCGTGGTCGATCCATGGTGTGCCCCCCGGTCACAGTTCGCGGCGGCGCAGCATCGCGGCGGCGCCTCCGAGCAGGAGTATGGCCCAGCCCAGTCCGACCGCGGTGCCCCAGCCGGGGGACAGCAGCGGCCCGGTTCCGGTGGCGAACATGGCCTGCAAGGCGAAGGTCGGCAGGTAGGGCAGCACAGTGTCCTGGAGGTCGGCGGGCAGCGCGCCGAGCAGCGCCTGTGGCAGCACGACCAGGCCGAGGACAAACACGCCGATCGCCCCGGCCAGGCCGCGGATCAGGGTGCCCACGGCCAGGCCGAACACCGCGCACAGCACGGTGGCCTCGGCCGCGCCGAGGATGGCGAGCAGCACCCCAGGATCGCCGAGGGAGAGCGGCCTGGTGGCGAAGGCCTGGTGGGCCAGGAAAGCGCCGAGGTAGCCGGCGAGCAGCGCCGGCAGGGTCGCGGCGACCAGGACCACTGCTTTGGCCCACAGCACCGGCAGTCGTCGCGGCACGGCCAGCAGGGTGGTGCGGATCAGTCCGGAGCTGTGCTCGCCGGCCATGGTGAGCACGCCGAAGATGCCGAAGGTCAAGGCGTACAACAGGAAGCCGCCGCCGATCGCCTCGGTCAGGGTGGCCGGGCGGTGTCGCTGCTGCCAGCCGATCGTGCCTGCCAGCAGGGTCAGCGCGAGGGGCAGGCCGAGCAGCACCAGCCAGGCGGAGCGGGTGGACAGGAGTTTGGTCCACTCGCTGCGGACCACCCGGGGGAAGGTGATCACCGGACCTCCCCGAACTCGACCGAGTCCCTGGTCAGGGCCAGGTAGGCGGGTTCCAGTGAGCCGTCGGCGGCGCGCAGGTCGGTGAGTGGGGCGTCGGCCAGCAGCCGGCCGCGGCCGAGGATGAGGAGGTGGTGCGCGGTCAGCGCCATCTCGCTGAGCAGGTGGCTGGAGACGAGCACGGTGCGGCCTTGGGCGGCCAGTTCGTGCAGCAGCAGGCGGAGCCAGTGCACGCCGTCCGGGTCGAGGCCGTTGGTGGGTTCGTCCAGGACGATCACGGCGGGGTCGCCGAGCAGCGCGCCCGCGATGCCCAGGCGTTGCCGCATGCCGAGGGAGAAGCGGCCGGCCCGGCGGTCGGCGGCGGTGTCGATCCCGGCGCGTGTGAGCACCTGGCTGACCCGGGAGTCGGGCAGGCCGTGGGTGTGCGCCAGGGCGCGCAGGTGTTGCCGGGCGGTGCGTTCCTGGTGCACCGGGGTGGCTTCCAGCAGTGCGCCGACCCGGCGCAGCGGGTCCGGCAGGTCGGGGTAGCGGCGGCCGCCGACGGTGGCGCGGCCACTGGTGGGCCGGGTCAGGCCGAGCAGCATGCGCAGGGTGGTGGACTTGCCGGCGCCGTTGGGGCCGAGGAAACCGGTGACCCGGCCGGGCCGGATGGTGGCGGACAGGTCTTGCACGACGGTGGCGCCGCCGTAGCGTTTGGTCAGTCGGTCGAGCTGGATCATGGCCCTGAGGTTAGGAATCCGGGCCGGTCACCGTCGTCTGCCACAGGTCGGCGGCCGGGGCGGTCCGGCTACGACCAAGGTCGTACTCAGGCGTGCCGCAGGTAGGTCAGCACCGCGCTGACCCGCCGGTGCACCTGGGGTTCCTCGGCCAGGCCGAGTTTGGCGAAGGTGGAGTTGACGTGTTTCTCGATGGTCGACTCGGACAGCGTCAGGTACTCCGCGATGGCCCGGTTGGTCTTGCCCTGGGCCATGTGCCGCAACACTTCCAGCTCGCGCGGACTCAACCGGGTCAGTGGCGCGTCGGCGGCCTTGGCCCGGCTGCCCAGCAGCACCTCCACGATCCGCGGGTCGATCACCGAACGGCCGGCGCGGACCTCGTGCAGGGCCCGCAGCAGTTCGTCGACCTCGCCGATGCGTTCCTTGAGCAGGTAGGCCAGGCCGTCGGTGCCGTGCTGGAACAGGTCGAAGGCGTACTGCTCGTTGGCGTGCTGGGACAGCACCACCACGCCGATGTCCTGGTGGTGCACCCGGATGTGGTGCGCGGCGGTGATGCCCTCGGTGTTGTGGCCCGGCGGCATCCGGATGTCGGTGATCACCGCGTCCAGGCGGAACCGGCGGACCGCGTCCAGGAGTTCCTCCGCGGTGCCCACCGCCGCGACCACCTGCACCTCGCCGCTGTCCTCAAGCAGGCGCCGGGTGCCCTCGCGCACCAGGTAGTGGTCTTCGGCGATGACGATCCGCAGCGGCTCAGGCATCAGCGGTGTTCTCCACGATCTCGATAGGACAGTCCGAAGTGGACGGTTCGCGGGCCGCGGCGGGTAGCCGGGCGGTGATGGTGGTGCCCGCGCCGGGGGTGCTGGCGATGGTGAGCGCGCCGCCGACCGCCTCGGCCCGGTCGCGCATGCCGGTCAGGCCGAGTCCGCCGCCGCCGTGCCGGAAGCCGCGGCCGTCATCGCGCACGGCCACGGTCAGGTCGCCGTCGTGGTGTCCGAAGTGGACGGTCACGGCACTGGCCCCGGCGTGTTTGAGCACGTTCGTCAGCGCCTCGGAGATGAGGAAGAACGCGGATTCCTCCACGTCCACGCCGAAGCGGGCGGCACGCAGTTCGGGCGGGCAGTCCACGGTGACCGGGATCGGCAGCCGCCGGGCCCGCGAGGTGACCGCGGCGATCAGGCCCTGGTCGGTGAGCACCGGCGGGTGGATGCCGTGGGCGAGTTCGCGGAGTTCGTCGATGACCCGGTAGGCGTCGTCCTGCACCTCGGTGAGGGTGTTCCCGGCCGCCTCGCCACCGCGGTTGAACTGGTTGCGGGCCAGTCGCAGTTTGGCCACCAGGGCGACCAGTTCCTGCTGGATGCCGTCGTGCAGCTGCCGTTCGATCCGCCGCCGCTCGGTGTCCTGGGCCTGCACGATCCGGGTCCGGGACGCCTCCAGCTCACTGGCCTGCCGGGACACCTGTTCGACCTGGATGCCCAGGGCCTTGGCCAGGTTGGCGTTGTGCACGGCCAGCGCGGCCTGCCGGGCCAGGCTCTCCACCAGGGCGTGGTCCTCCGGGGTGAACCGGCCGTCGACCTTGGGCCCGTACTCGATCACCCCGAGTCGTTCCTCGGCGTGCCGCAGCGGGAACCGGGTGGCCGGCTCGTCGGTGACCGTGCCCGCCACGCTGACCACCGGCGGACTGCACGGGTGCGCGGCGCCGCCGAGTTCGACCCTGGCCCACTTGAGGTTCAGCCCGCTCTGCAGGCTGCTGGCCAGGTGCGGGGCCAGCCGGGGCAGGTCGTAGGCGTGTTCCAGGGTGGTGCCGAACTGCACCAGCAGCTCGAACCCGCTCAGCCGCGGCCCGTACACCCGGCGCGCGGCGGCCTGGTTGAGCTGCGCGCGCAACGGCTGGAACAGCAGCATCGCGGCCGCGGTGACCAGCGCGACCAGTCCGACCGGCAGGTACTGGCCCGCAGTCCAGCCGAGCATGGTCGCCGTTCCCAGGTACCAGCCGCCGATGACCAGCCACAACAGGCCGTAGACCACCGAGCGCGGCACCACGATGTCCACGCCGAGCAGTTGCCTGCGCAGCGCGGCGACCACCACGATCACCGGTACCAGGGAGTACGGCAGGGTGCCGATCAACCGGCCGATGACGTAGTACCAGCCCTCGTCGACGTCGACCCGCCAGTTGCGGGTGAGCAGCAGCACCGCCCTGGCCAGCATGATCGTGATGGTGAGGATGGCCAGCGAGGTCACCCAGGGCTGCGGCCGTCCATCCCGGCGGGCCAGCAGGCAGCGGATCAGCAGCATGATCCCGGCGCCCACGTGCAGCCAGGCGAAGGGTTTCTGCGACCACAGGTACATCATCTCGATCGGCAGCCCGGCCAGCGCGGCGATCAGCGGGGCTGGCAGCAGGAACCACAGCGAGCGCAGCAGGATCCGCTCGTAGCGGTGCCGGTAGCGGCCGTCGGGCAGCAGTGCGACCAGGTAGATGATCAGGATGTTGAAGACGAACTCGAGGATCTCGTTGCCGGTGGAGCCGAACCACACCCAGAAGCCGGCGGGCATCCAGTCCTCGGGCGTGGTGAGGAAGTGCAGTGGGTAGTTGGTGACCAGCCCGATCGCCAGCAGCGAGCCGAAGACCATCAGTCGTCGCCCGACCGGGTGACTGGGGGCGGCCCGCCAGACCAGCAGCCCGGCCGCGTAACAGGGCAGTACCGCGGTCAGCGCCCAGGACAGGGTCAGCCGCGCGGGCAGCACGAACAGCGTCACCGGGATCGTGATCAGCAGACTCAGCCCGGCGGCGGTAGCCAGCAGCCGAATGGGCCAGTCCTTCCCCGTCACCCGCTCATTCTGCGGGCTGCCGCCCCCGCGCGTACAGGAAGGTCGCACTACATGGCTATGGCGGAAAACCTCCATAGCGAATCAAGGCGGGCCTGGTTACCCGCGGCCGCGCGCCCCGGCAGACTTCGACAGGCAAGAGGATGACGGAAGGGCCCCCTTTCGACGCGGGTTCCTGGAGCACCTGGGGGTGTCCAGGAGCCCGCGTCTCGGCGTTGGGAACCGTGATGGGCGTTCGGATCAGTCACCGCGACTCGGTGTGTGCCCGGGTCGGCCAGCGGATCGAGCAGCCGCCGCCGCGTGCACCGGCCGGGCCGCGCCCGCCCGCACCGGCCCGCACGCCGGCCGGATCGGCGGCCCGCCGCCGCAGCTGAGGTGGTTTCCCCAGGTCAGCCGTATTCACTCAGCGCTGGATACGGCCCACCCCTGCCGGTCCGGGGTGTTCGCGATCAACACTCGCGGCGCCCGCAGACCCACGGAGGGGATCATGAGACCACCGCAACGACGAAGAATCACCGCCATCCTGCTCGGCGCCGCGCTGCTGGCGGGCACGGCCGGTGTGGCGCCCGCCGCGCACGCCGAGGTGCCCACCGATCCGGCCGGCCTGGCCAACACGCTCTTCGGCAGCCACATGCGCATCGCCGACCGGGACGACGGCCTCGCCCGGCACCTGGTGGCCAGCGCCGAACTCGCCGACTGGCGGGCGCGCAACCCCCAGGCCGACGGCACCGCGGTCAGCGCGCACTTCACCGCCGTCCGCGCGCACCTGGACGCCGCCGTGCCGGACCGCACCTGGGCCAGGGACTCCCATGAGGCGGTGGGCGCGGCGCTCAACGCGGCCCGCGGCGCACCCGGCGCGGCCACCGGCGGCACCCAGCTCACCACGCTGAACACCGCCATGCTCGGCCTCAACGTGGTGCCCGTCTCCGGCAAGCCGGAGGACCGGGTCAGCGGCGCGCAGCCGCAGTTCGCCTGGCGGCAGGACTACGCGGTGGCGCAGGCCCAGGTGTGGGGCGGGGTCGCGGCCGCGGCGCGCGCCGACAACGCCTTCCGCACCGCCTGGAACGCCGGACTGGGCAACACGCTCAAGGTCGACGCCGGCGCGGACGCCACCCAGCTGGGGCAGAGCGAGAAGCTGCGCACCGTCCTGGACGTGGACAAGATCCTGGCCGCCGGGAGGCTCGGCCCGGTCGAGTTCCAGAACGAGGCCACCGACCAGTTCCGCGCGCTGACCACCAAGCTGTACGAGCACCGCAAGAACTGGACCCAGGAACTGGGCCGCGCGGCCAAGGAGAACCCGCCGGATGTCACCCCGCGCGAGCCCACCGAGGCGCAGAAGGAGACCGCGCGCGCCGAGGAGGCCAAGCGCCAGGACTTCATCGACGGCGCCGAAGCAGGACTGAACGCGATGGCCTGGCTGGTCGGCCGGGTCAACCCCGACCTGAGCAGGCAGATCAGCAAGTTCACCGCAGGGGCCGTGCAGGTGGCCGCCGCGGTGAACAAGGCGATCACCGCCTTCCGCGTGATCAACTCGGTGTTCTCGCTGGCCACGGTCGCCTTCACCGGCAACGTCATCGGCGCGATCAGCAGCCTGGTCTCGGTCTTCGGCGGTGCGGGGCCGGATGTGAACCAGCAGATCCTGGACGAGATCAGGGCCATGCGGGAGCAGCTGGCGGCGATCCAGCAGAACATGAACGAGCGCTTCGACAAGGTCGACGCCAAGCTGAACGTGATCTACGACCGGATGCTCGGCGAGTTCCGGCGGCTGGAATCGGGCGTGGCCTACGTCCGGGCGAACACCGAGTCGATCCTGGCCGTGCTGACCTCGCTCAGCGCGCAGAACCAGATCATCGGCTCCACCCTGCTCAAGGCGGTGGCCGGGCTCTACGAGCTGAACAAGTGGGAGATGGTCGACGCCACCATCGACTACAAGCGCAAGCGCGGTGGCGCGGAGCTGCCCCATGCCAAGTTCACCGACGCGGAGAGCGCCTTCTACACGATGGGCGTGCAGGCGCCGACGAACAACCTCTTCGTGGTGCCGCAGGCCAACTACTCCACCGTGCCTGCCAAGGTCGCGGAGAACCTCAACCTGCACGGCGAGGGCGGCATCACCAGCTACCTGGCCTGGTACGCGGCCAACGCCGGACTCGACCCCGGGTTCAGCGCCCCGGAGGGCGGCAACGCCGCGGTGTGGGGCATCGGCGCGACCGCCTACACGGTGCTGCGCGCGCAGAACCCGGCCTACCGCATCGAGGAGGATCGCGGCAAGGTGTTGCTGGACAAGGGCAAGAACATCCGGGACCAGGCGCTGGCGTTCAGCCGCCCCGGGGTGAACGGGGCCACGAACAAGCTGTTCAGCGGATTGCTGGAGAACTACCGGGGCAAGTACGAGTCACTGCTGGGCGAGGCGCCCGGTCGGGAGGGCGATGTCAAGGGCGGCAAGAACTACAGCCTGTGGCGCGCGCCGGACCAGGGCTCGGTCGAGCCCGCGAACGCCCCGGCCACGAGCACCGAATGCACCCCGCAGGCGAACACCTTCTCGCTGTCCAAGGCGGGCAGCACCGCCGGTCCGCACCTGGACCCGCCGATCCAGTTCCTCCGCTACGTCCAGGACCTGCCCTACCGGCAGTGCTGGAGCACGCAGAGCGGTCCGGTGGCGGGCAACCCGCGGCAGTACGACGTGTTTGTCATCGTCCAGGACATCATCGACGTGCCCGGCCACGGCCCCTACACCGCGCGGCAGACCATTGGGCACGTGCACCGGTACCCGGACGGCTGGCCCGGCTTCGAGCCGATGCGGAACTTCGTCCGGGACAACTGGGACCGGGGCCTGAAGGCCAACTTCGACCGCACCGCCCGGCCCCACACGGACACCTCCCACGCCATCACCTTCTTCACCAACCGGGGCAACGACTTCCTGAAGAACAAGCGGACCGAGTACTACGGCAAGGTCGCCCAGCACCTCAACAACGGCAACCGCGCCTTCGAGACCAACCTGGCCGCCCAGCTGATCCGCCGCTACACCGAACTGGGCTTCCCGCAGGCGCTCAACACCGACGAGTATCTGCGCGGTCTGCTGCGCGGCGGCAAGCAGCTCTATGGCGTCAACGAGGAGAACAGCGCCTACCTGGCCCGTGAGTTCCAGCTCGCCGCGAACAACAACCACGAGGGCAAACCCGCCTGGGACCCGGCCCGCTCCGACGCGCCCAGCCTGTGCTCGCAGACCGCCTCGATGGCCAGCTCCGACCCGGTGGTGTCCTGCCTGATCGAGCAGTTCAAGCAGCGCAAGGACCGGCTCGCCGCGCGGTTCGCCGAGCAGTTCAAACAGCGCTGGGAGGGGGTTGACCAGACCCTGCCCGGCATCCAGGGCCAGTTGCGCTCGCTGTGGCTGGCGATGAAGGAACTGCACCCGGACAAGGACTTCGGCCCGCCGATCACCGGTCCGGAGGCCCAGGCCCCCGCCTCGGCGATCTGGAGCACGCCGGTGTCGGTGGACGCCGGTGTGTCTCAGCTGGCCACCCCGTCGATCACCACCTTCCGCGGTGGCCGGTTCGCCACCTGGGCCGGTGCGGACGGGCACATCTACTCCTCGGTCAGCGACAGCAGGGGCTGGTCGCCGAAGGTGAAGATCGCCGAGGGGAGCCCCCAGTTCAACGCGGCGCCCAGCGCGGTGGAGTTCAACGGGAAACTGGTCGTGGTGTGGCGTGGCTTCACCAGGGGACAGGTGTTCACCGAGCACCGGGCGATGAGCGCGGACGGCAAGGACTGGGCCATCACCAGCACCAGCGAGCTGCCGGATCCGGTGCGGCACACCGACTCTCCGGCGCTGACGGTGTTCAACGGCAAGCTGTACGGCCTGTACCTGGGCAAGGACCAGAAGCAGTACCTGACCACCAGCGCCGACGGGCTGAGCTGGACTCCGGCCACGGTGACCCTGGCTGGGCACATGACCAACGTCCGGCCCGCGCTGACGGTGTTCAACGGCAAGCTGCACGCGGCCTGGAAGGCGTTCAACAGCAGCTGGATGTTCCTGGCCAGCTCGCCGGACGGGGTGACCTGGACCCTGGTCAGCCGGATGGCCCCGGACGGGGGAACTGGCGGCAGCCCGGCGCTGGCGGCCACTGGCGGCAAGCTGTACGCGGCGTGGCGGGGTATCAGCCCCGACGGGAACCTGTACGGCTCCTACAGCTCCGACGGGGCGGCCTGGGCGCCGCAGCACTACGTGGCGCGGGGCTCGCAGAGCGGTACCGCGCCGAGCCTGACCGCGGCCGACGGCAGGCTGGAGGTGGCGTGGGGACCGCAGTGGTTGGCCAATCCCGCCCACCTGACCACCGCGAGCAGCATGGTGGCGCCGAAGTAACCCGATGATCAGGCGGCGGTCGCACGGAAACCCGTGCGGCCGCCGTGTCGGGTCAGCGGGGTGGGGCGGTGGTGGCGCGCACGACCAGCTTGGTGTCCAGCCACTCCTGGCGCACCGGCGCGCCGTCCTCGCCCGGACCGGCCAGCAACAGCTCCACCGCGAGCCGCCCGGCCTCGCGCACCGGCATCGCCACCGTGGTCATCGCCGGATCGCACAGCCCGGCGAAGACCAGGTCGTCGAAGCCGGTCAGGCTCATGTCCTCGGGCACCCGCACGCCCTGCTCACGCAGCCGGGCCAGCACACCCAGGGCCATCACGTCGTTGTAGGCGATGATCGCGGTGACCTCGGTGCCGAGCACGTCCTCGGCCGCGGCCACGCCGCCCTCGTAGCGGGGCGGGTACGGGCCGAGTTCGGTGACGGTCAGGCCGTGCTTGGGCGCGGCGGCGCGCAGGCCGTTGCGGCGCTGGGTGTTGGACCAGGAGGTGTCCGGGCCGCTGAGGAAGGCGACCCGCTGGTGCCCGAGTTCGGCCAGGTGCGCGACCAGCTGGGCGATCCCGTTGGCGGCGTTCATCAGGGCCGCCGGGACCTCCGGCAGCACCCGGTTGAGCAGCACCAGGCTGGACTTGGCCGCCACCGCCAGCAGCGGGGCGTCGGACAGGCCGGGGGAGCACACGATCAGCCCGTCCACCTGCTGGGCCATGGTGCGCACCAGCTTCTCCTCGACCAGGGGGTCCTCGTCGCTGTCGGCGACGAACACCGAGTAGTCGGCCTGCACCGCCGCGGCCTGCACCGCCTTGAGCACCCCGGTGAAGAACGGGTTGTCCAGGTCGGGCACCACGATGCCCAGGTTCCCGGTGCGCCCGGTGATCAGCCCGCGGGCGGCCCGGTTGGGCTGGTAGCCCAGCTCGGCCGCGGCGCTGAGCACCCGCTCCCTGGTCTCCTCCCGCACCAGGTTCGGCGAGCTGAGCGCCCGCGAGACAGTGGCCACCGACACCTGCGCCTGGCGCGCGACATCGCGGATGGTCGCCGGCGCTCCCGTACTACCCCGTTGTCGCACTCGATCATCCTACCCAGCGTCACCACACGGATCGGGGACGCGCAGGTAACAGCGATGCGACCGTTTACATCGGCCGCACCGCCGTCGCCCGCTTTATGCCGGTTTGGCCGAATCCAGCGTGGGCCGTGACTTGTCCCGCCACTTGCCCCTGGTGAAGTCCGGGATGGCCACCGACGCGCCCTTGCGCCGGATGGACTCCGCGCTCAACGGCACCGGCGCGCTCCACGCCGCCGAGTCGTAGACGTCGACCTCCGGCGGCAGGCCCAGCCGCATGGTCTGCATGGTCCGGTAGATCATCAGGTAGTCCATGCCGCCGTGTCCGCCGGGGCCGGGGCCGATGTCGGTCCACAGCCAGTGGTCGAAGGACTTGAAGTCGTCGAAGGACCCCCACTTGTGCCCGGAGTGCTTGGGCTCGACGTAGATCCGCGGCGGGTAGTCCTCGAACACGCCCTTGGTGCCGGCGACCTGGTTGAGCCTGCTGTACGGGTAGGGGTTGGACACGTTGTGCTGCAACCGGATCACCTTGCCGTTGGCGGTCTGCAGCAGGCTCATCGTGGTGTCGCCCTTGACGTAGTGCTCCTTCCACGAGGAGTCGCCCGGCTCCTCGTGCGCCTGCCGGTACTCGGCCATGCCGACCGCAGGGGTGGCCATCGAGGTGATCCGGGTCAGCCGGTCGCCGCGGTGGATGCCGAAGTACCCGGCCACCGGCCCGAGGCCGTGGGTGGGGTAGTGGTCGGCGTTGAGTTTGGTGTGCCAGCCCCGCCGCCACTCGGCCGCGTAGTAGGTGTCGGAGAGCAGCAGTTCGCGCAGGTCGTGGATGTAGGCCCCGGCGCCGTGCAGCACCTCGCCGAACACCCCGGCCCGCACCATCCGCAGCAGCCGCAGCTCGTTGCGGCCGTAACAGCAGTTCTCCAGCTGGATGCAGTGCCGCCGGGTGCGCTCGGAGGCGTCCACCAGCTGCCAGAGTTCGTCCAGGGTCAGCGCCATCGGGCACTCCACCCCGACGTGCTTGCCGCCATAGAGCGCGGCCAGGGACATCGGCACGTGCCATTCCCAGGGCGTGGCGATGTAGACGAAGTCCACGTCATCCCGCCCGCACAGCTGCTCGTAGGCCCGCTCGCCCTTGCCGTAGACCGCGGGCTCGGGCTGCCCCGCGTCCCGCACCGCCTTGGCCGCCTTCTGCAACGCCGCCGGGTTGGTGTCGCACAACGCGGTCACCCGCACCCCTGGCGTGGCCAGGAACATCGCGATCATCGACCCGCCGCGGTTGCCCAGGCCGATGATGCCCACCCGCACCGTCTCGTGCCGGGCGAACGGCACCCCGATCATCGTCTTCCCGCGCGCGGCGGGCGCCCGCCCGGTGTCCGCCTCGCCCGCCGCGGCCGCCGCGGCCGCCGCCCCGGCAGCCCCCGCGCCCAGCCCGGTGAGCCCGAGCCCGGCCACCGCGGCACTGGTGCCCAGTAGCGAGCGCCGGGAGATCGACGACGTGGGCCGGTCCTGCTCCGTCATGACGCCTCCTGATCGAACCTGACTGAAACCTCGTCGTTCCAAGCAGTAGTACGCAGTAAAGGCAGGTTTACACAGCTCGACGATCAGCGGGACCCGACGATCGGAGGGTGTCGTGATCGGTTGCGCGGGCAAGTCAACAAGGATCGACAACGGTCAACAGGGAGGGGACAACACCGCTCCGGGACTGACCCTCGAACCAGGTGGTTGGTGCGCGGGATCGGGCAATACGGTCACGTCGACAGGCCCACTGTGGAGGGGGAAGTGATGGCTCACTGCAACAGGCACTCGCATTTCGACGCCTCATGCCGGCACTGCCGGTCCGTCCGGGAGCAGGGCGAGGAGAGCCCGCGTCTGGCCGCGAGCAGCGACACCACACCCGACTCCGCCGCTGCGGCCTCGGCTGCTTATCACCAGCAGCACAGCTCGTCCAGCTCGTCCTCGTCGCACAGCAGCCACAGCAGCCACAGCAGCAGCGGTGGCAGCAGTGGCTGGGACAGTGGCGGTGGCGGCGGCTATACCGGGGACACGAGCGGGTACTGACCGCAGCCCGGCGCGGCTACCCGATCTCCACCATGATCGTCGGCAGGAAGCCCTGGTAGGCGGCCAGATCGAAGCTGCCCGCCAGGGGATGCAGCACCGCGGCGGCGGACAGCGCCACCGCCTCGCGCAGGATCTGCGGCCAGGAATGCGCCTGGGCCAGGCCGGCGGCCAGGGCCGCCACACAGGCGTCCCCGGCCCCGGTCGGGTTCCCGGCCAGTCGCCGGGGCGGCCGGGCCCGCCAGGATCCCGCCGCGGTGATCGCCAGCAACCCCGCCGGTCCCCCAGAAGCCAGTACCGCCGACGCGCCGCCGTGCACCAGTTTCCGGGCCGCCGCCGCGGGATCGGCCACCCCGGTCACCGCGCGCAACTCCGCCGCGTTGGGTTTGACCGCCGTCGGGTTGCCCGCCACGCCCTGCCGCAACGCCTCCCCGTCGGCGTCCAGCACCGTGGGCACCCGCCCGGCCACGATGTCCAGCAGTTCCCGGTACACCCCCGCCGGTAAGCCGGGTGGCAGGCTGCCGGAGAGCACTACCAGGTCGGCCTGGCCGGCCAGGGTGGTGAAGCGGTCCAGGAAGACCGCCCACTCGGCCTCGGTGACGGCCGGGCCGGGCTCGCTGAACAGGGTCGCGTCGCCGTCGCTGACCACCGCGACGGTGCGGCGGGACTCGGCCTTGATCTCGGTGAGTTCCGCGGCCAGGCCCGCCGACTCCAGTTCGGCGCGGATGGCCTGCCCGGTGGCACCGCCGACGAAGCCCGTCACGACCGTGTTGTGCCCCAGCGCGTTGAGCACCCGGGACACGTTCACGCCCTTGCCACCCGCCCTGGTCTGCACGGTGCGCACGCGGTGGGTGGTGTGCGGTTGCAGGTTGTCCACGCCGTAGGTGACGTCCAGGGCCGCGTTCAGCGTGACGGTCAGGATCACGGGGCGGCCCGCAGCACGCCGAGCAGGCGTTCGGCTTCCACGGCCACGGCTTCCCGGCCGGCGGCGAAGTACTTGCGAGTGTCCACTGTGGACGGATTGGCGGCCAGGAAGTCGCGCACCGCCCCGGTGAAGGTCTTGTTCAGGTGGGTGGCGATGTTGATTTTGGTCATGCCGGACTCGACCGCGGTGGTGAGGTCGGCGTCGGGCACGCCGGAGGATCCGTGCAGCACCAACGGAACCGGGACCCGCGCGCGTAGCCGGGTGATCAGCTCGAAGTCCAGGCTGGCGTCCCTGGTGAGCATCGCGTGCGAGCTGCCCACCGCGACGGCCAGCGCGTCCACGCCGGTGGCGGCGACGAAGGCCGCGGCCTCCGCCGGGTCGGTGCGCACGCCGGGCGCGTGCACGCCGTCCTTGCCGCCGACCTCGCCCAGTTCGGCCTCCACGTACACCCCGTGCGCGTGGCAGTGGTCGGTGATCTCCTTGGTGGCGGCGACATTGTCCGCGTAGTCCAATGTGGACGCGTCGAACATGACGCTGGTGAAGCCCAGTGTCACCGCCTCGCGCACCAGGTCCGGGTCCTCGGCGTGGTCCAGGTGCACCGCCACCGGGACCGTGGCGGCGCGGGCCACCGCCAGGGTGGCCAGGCCGATGGGGGCCAGCGCGCCGTGGTACTTCACGCAGTTCTGGCTGATCTGCAGCACCACGGGCGCGCCCGCTCGTTCGGCCCCGGTGACCAGGGCTTCGGCGTGTTCGAGCTGGATGACGTTGAAGGCGGCCACGCCGCGGCCGGCCGCGACGGCCGCGGCGACGATCTCTCCGGTGGGACGCAACGGCACGGCGCGGGGCCTTTCGTCAGGAGTGGTCGAGGATGACGGAGCGGGTCAGGTGCCTGGGCTGGTCCGGGTCCAGGCCCTTGGCGGCGGCGATCGCCACCGCGAGGCGCTGCACCACGATCAGGTCGGCCATCGCGTCCCTGGGGTGCTGCCGGAACGTGCCGCCGGTGGCGGCCACGTCCTCGGCCAGGCCCTCCGGCGCGGGGCCGAACATCCAGGCCACCCGGTTCGGGCCGGTGATGCTGATCGGGCCGTGCCGGTACTCCATCGCCGGGTAGGACTCGGTCCAGGCGCAGGCGGCCTCGCGCATCTTCAGCCCGGCCTCCTGGGCGATGCCGCAGGTCCAGCCCCGGCCCAGGAAGGTGAACTGCTCGGCGTGCACCAGTTCCGGCGGCAGCGGTTCGGCCAGCGCGGCCTCGGCGTCGGCGATCGCGGCGTCCAGGGACTCGCCCAGGCTGGCCCGCAGCAGGGCCAGCGCGGAGGTGGCGAAGCGGGTCTGCACCACCGAACGCTCGTCGGCGAAGTCCAGCAGCACCAGCGCGTCCGCCGCGGTGCGGATCGGCGTGTCCGCGTCCCCGGTGATCGCCACCGTCGGATCGCTCACCCGGCTCGCCAGGTCGAGCACCTCGGTGGTGGTGCCGGAGCGGGTGATCAGCACGATCCGGTCATAGCGGCGGCCTGCCGGGTACTCCGAGGCGGCGAAGGCGTCGGTGTGCCCGCGCCCCGCCGACTCGCGCAACGCCGCGTATGCCTGTGCGATGAACCAGGATGTGCCGCAGCCCACCACCGCGACCCGTTCACCGTCTCTAGGCAATACCTCGGCATAGTGTCCGGCCAGCGCCGCGGCCCTGCGCCAGCATGCGGGCTGGCTGCCCAGTTCGGTCACCACGAACGGCTGTTCCGTCATGGCGCGCCTCCTTGTGTCCCCTGTGGTCCCCAGATTGCGCCAACTGTGCGCGTTGCTGCGTGTAAGTGCGCACAATACGCAACAATAGTGCATGATCGACCATTCACAGTCGAGGGTGGCATGAGCGATCATGGTCGCGGAGGTGCGTGGTGAACCGGTACGAGCGACTGAACACCCTGTTGGAGATCCTGGCCGAGCGCGGACGGGTGGAGGTCGACGAGATCGCCGCCGAGCTGGACGCCTCGGCCGCGACCATCCGAAGGGACCTTGACCACCTGGCCGGTCAGCAGCTGCTGACCAGGACCAGGGGCGGCGCGGTCGCGCACGCGGTCTCCTACGACCTGCCGTTGCGCTACAAGTCCGTGCGGCACGCCGATGAGAAACAACGCATCGGCAAGGAGGCCGCCGCGCTGGTCGCGCGCGGCTCGGTGGTGGGCCTCAACGGCGGCACCACCACCACCGAGGTGGCCCGCGCGCTGGCCACCCGCGGCGACCTGCCGCACGTGGAGGGCGAGACCGCGATCACCGTGGTCACCAACGCGCTCAACATCGGCAACGAACTCGCGGTCCGCCCGCAGGTGAAACTGGTGCTCACCGGCGGGGTGGCCCGGCCGCAGTCCTACGAGCTGATCGGCCCCCTGGGAACCAAGATCCTGGACGAGCTGACCCTGGACATCACCTTCCTCGGCGTGGACGCCATCGACCCGGTCAGCGGCGCCGCCGCCCACCACGAGGGCGAGGCCAGCATCAACCGGCTGCTCGCCGCCCGCGCCCGGAAAGTCGTCGTGGTCGCGGACTCCTCGAAGATCGGCGGTAGTGCCTTCGCCCGCATCTGCGGTATCGAGGACGTGGACGTGTTGGTCACTGACGTCGACGCGAGCGAGGAGGACGTTCGCCGCTTCACCGAACGCGGGGTGGACGTCGTTCGGGTGTAGAGCGGATGTGGACCGGATGTCACGCACAGCAGGGATGCGGTTACGGTTCGCGCCGTAGTGTTGACTACTGCGCATTTCACCGCGAGCATGAGCGAAATCACGCAAGTCGTGACCATCCTTCGCTCACTGGCGAGAATCAGGGGAGAAGTCATGATCCTGTCCAAGAAGGCCAGGCGCGGGCTGTCCGTGCTGCTGGCCGCGGGCCTCGGCCTGACGGTGGCGGCGTGCGGTTCGGGGGGAGCGGGCGGCGACGGCAAAGCGCTGACCTACTGGTCGATGTGGAAGGAAAACGAGCCGCAGGCCCAGGTCCTCAAGGAGGCCGCGGCGGCGTTCAAGGCGAGCAGCGGCATCGAGGTCAAGATCGAGTGGCAGGGCCGCGACGTGCTCAAGAAGGTGGTTCCCGCGCTGCGCAGCGGTGAGCTGCCGGATCTGGTGGACCAGGACGAGAACACCGTCCGGGCCAACCTGGTGACCAACAACGCCCAGCGTGACCTCACCGGCCTCTACGGCTCGGCCACGCCGGCGGGCGCCAAGGTCTCCGAGGTCGTGCCGGACCGCTACCTGACCAACGCCAAGAAGGACGGCAAGCTGTTCATGCTGCCGTACACCCTGCTCGGCTTCGGTCTGTTCTACAACGGGGCCACGTTGCCCGAGGTCGCGGGCAAGCCGCCGACACAGTGGAACGACTTCACCCAGTTGCTGGCCAAGCGCAAGGGCGAGGGCGCGAGCCCGCTCGCGCTCGACGGCGACATCGGCGACTACAACGCCTACTGGACCATCGCGCTGCTCCAGGGCCTGCTCGGCCCCGGGAAGGTCAACGAGCTGGCCAAGGACCGGGCGGGCACCGGGTGGAACACCCCCGCGGTGAAGAACGCGGTCGGCGAGATCCGCAAGCTGGCACAGGCCGGGTACTTCATCCCGGGCTACGACGGCAGCAAGTTCCCGGCCGTGCAGGAGAAGTGGGCTCAGGGCGAGGCGGACTTCGTCAACTGCGGCAGCTGGATCCCCAGTGAGGTCGGCAAGAAGGCCAAGCCGGGCTTCCAGTTCAAGTTCATGCCGATGCCCTCGTTGAGCGGCAAGGTGAACGTGCCCGCCTCCACCATCGGCTTCGCCATCCCGCAGCGGGCCAAGAACCCGGAGAACGCGGAGAAGTTCATCGCGTTCTTCCTCGGTGACGAGCACCTGGGCAAGATCTCCAGCGTCGCCAAGAACCTCACGCCGAACGCGAAGCTGCCCGCACCGCCGGAGCTGGCCGAGGTCGGCAAGGCCCTCGCCGAGAACGACCTGGCCCGCCCGCTCGACGGGGTGGACGCGGACTTCGTCAACTACAACGTCGAGGTGTTCAACCCGGCCAACGACCAGCTCATCAAGGGCAAGATCGACGTTGACCAGTTCCTGACCCAGCTGGCCACCGCGCAGGTCAACTACTGGAAGAAGAACGGCTGATGGCCGCCCCCGCCGTGCCGGTGGCCGTAGCCGCGCCGGCACGGCGGGCCGGCGCCGGCGCGGCCGCGTCCGGACCGCTGGCCCGCCGCCGCCGTCAGATCTTCTGGCCGTTCCTGCTGCCCGCGCTGCTGCTGTACCTGGTCTTCTTCATCGGCCCGACGCTCGCCTCGGTGTGGATCTCCTTCCACCGCTGGGACGGCGTCAGCGAGATGAAGCCACGCGGCTTCGACAACTACCTGGTGCTGCTGGACGACGCCATCTTCCTGACCTCCTTCACCAACACCATGCTGATCCTGGTGGGGGTCGGGGTCACCACCTTCGCGGTCAGCTTCGCCTTCACCATGGTGCTGCGGGAGATGCGCGGCCGGAAGTTCGTGCGCTCGGTGCTGTTCTTCCCCTACATCGTCGCGCCGCTGGTGCTCTCCATCCTGTGGGGCTTCCTGTTCTCCAGCGACGGCCTGGTGAACAAGGCGTGGCAGGCGGTTCTGGGCGGCACCGGACCGAACTGGATCGCCGATCACCTGTTCCTGATCGTGGCGATCGGGCTGGTGTGGATCAACACCGGCTTCTACACCACGGTGATCATGGCCGGGGTGGACCAGATCCCGACCGAGTTGTACGAGGACTGCTCGCTGGCCGGGGCCAATGCCTGGCAGCGGTTCCGGTTCGTCACGCTGCCGCTGTCCTGGGATGTGGTGGCCACCGCGGCGGTGATCTGGACGATCTCCTCGTTGAAGATCTTCGAGTTCATCTACGCCTTCGGCGGCACCAGCAACGACATGCCGACACCCGGCATCTGGAACAGCGCGTTGTTCGTCTACGGCCAGACCTTCGGTGGCCGGGTGCCCGCGTACCAGTTCGGCTACGCCTCGGCCGCCGCGGTGGCCACCCTGGCCGTGGTCATCGTGCTCGTGGTGTTGCTGCGCCGGTTGATGCGGCGCGAGGCCGTCCAGTTCTGAGCGGGAAGGGTCCGCCATGACATCGACCATGACTCCGGCCGAGGAGGCCGTGCCGAAACTCCGCCGGGAACGGCAGCCGGCGCGCGCCGTCGGTCTCGCCCTGGCGTGGCTGCTGGTGGCCTTCAACATCGGCGTGCTGCTGTGGATGCTGCTGGCCGCGCTGCGCGAGCACACCTCGATCTTCCGGCAGCCCTGGGGCCTGGACACCTTCGGCGAGTTCGGCAACTTCGTCCGCGCCTGGGTGGACAGCAACTTCGGCCAGGCCGCGCTCAACACGATCATCGTGGTGGCCACGGCCTCGGTGGTGGTGGTCGCGGTGTGCGCGCCAGCCTCCTACGTGCTGGCCAAGACCCGCAGCCGGATCTCCAGCACGACCGCGGTGTTCTTCGCGATCGGCATCGGGATTCCGGTGCAGGTCATCGTGATCCCGCTGTACGTGCTCATGCAGGAGCTGGGGCTGATCAACAGCCTGTTCGGCCTGTTCGTGCTCTACGTGGCGCTGTCGGTGCCGTTCACCGTGTTCCTGCTGACCGGGTTCTTCGCCTCGCTGCCCGATGAGATCGAGGAGGCCGCGGCCATCGACGGCGCGGGCTCGGTGCGCACGTTCGTGCAGATCGTGTTGCCGCTGGCGCGCAACGGGCTGCTGACCGCGTTGATGCTCAACGTGATCGGGCTGTGGAACGAGACCTTCATCGCGCTGGTGTTCATCCAGAACACCAGCAAGAACACGTTGTCGTTGTCGCTGCTGGGTTTCCTGCAGACCCAGCAGTACGCGGGCCTGGACTACGGCACGCTGTTCGCCGGGGTGAGCATCCTGGTGCTGCCGATGGTGGCGGTGTACGTGTGGCTGGGCAGGCGGATCATCGAGGGCCTCACCGTGGGGGCGGTCAAATGACATCCATCCAGAGGGGCAGCCTGAGGCTGCCGATGTCGGCGGTCGGCGCGGAGAACCCGTTGCCGCCACTGGCCGGACTGCCCGACGGCGCCGGTGCGGTGGACCTGTCCGAGGTGCCCGAGGACCTGGCCGCCGGGGCCCGGTACGGCCACGTCCGCAGCATGCTGCCCTACCTGACCCAGGACGACTACCGGCGCGCGCCGGAGGAGTCCACTGTGGACACGGTGGTGCTGGACAACGGCCTGCTGCGGGCGGTGTTCGTGCCCGCGCTGGGCGGCCGGTTGTGGTCGCTGACCGACCTGGTCGCCGGCCGGGAACTGCTGCACGTGCCGACCCTGCTGCAACCGGCCAACCTGGCCCTGCGCAACGCCTGGTTCGCCGGCGGTGTGGAGTGGAACATCGGCACCCGCGGGCACAGCCCGTTCACCTGCGCGCCACTGCACGCCGCCCAGGTGCGCGGCCCCGGCGGGGTGCCTGCGTTGCGACTGTGGGAGTGGGAACGGTTGCGCGGCCTGGTATTCCAGGTGGACGCCTGGCTGGCCGAGGACTCGCCGGTGCTGCACGTGGGGGTGCGGGTGCACAACCCGCAGCCGCATGAAGTGCCGCTGTACTGGTGGTCCAACACCGCGGTCGCCGAAACCTCGCGCACCCGGGTACTGGCCCCGTCCACCAGTGCCTTCCGCACGCACTACAGCGGCAAACTGTCCAGAGTGGACGTTCCGGTGCACCGCGAACTGGAAACCACCTATCCGGCCGGAATCCCGGACGCGGCCGACTTCTTCCACGACCTGCCCGAGGACCTGGACGGCCGCCCGTGGATCGCCGCCCTGGACGAG
Source organism: Crossiella sp. S99.2 (assembly GCF_023094165.1). Lineage (GTDB taxonomy): Bacteria > Actinomycetota > Actinomycetes > Mycobacteriales > Pseudonocardiaceae > Crossiella. Next base: position 101,038 of record NZ_JALMDK010000010.1, read on the forward strand.
ACCGGCTACGGCCTGGCCCAGGCGTCCACTGGGCGGTTGCGTGGCCGGAAACTGTTCTGCTGGGGTGAATCCGTCGGCGGGCGGCACTGGCAGGAGTGGCTGGGCGGTCCGGACACCGGGCCGTACTGCGAGATCCAGGCCGGACTGGCCCGCACCCAGTACGAGCACCTGCCGATGCCCGCGGGCGCGGACTGGACCTGGGTGGAGACCTACGGTCCACTCCGGACTGATCCGGCGCTGGTGCACGGGGACTGGCCGGCCGCGGTGGCCGAGGTGACCCGCGCCCTGGACCAGACCAGCCCGACCGCCTGCCTGCACGCGGCCCTGCACGAGTACAGCGAGGTGACCGCCAAACTGCCCCCGGTCGCGCCGCTGTCCGCCGGCGGTGGCTGGGGCGCGGTGGAACGCCACCGCCGGGCGCTGGCCAAGGAAAACCCGCTGCCACCGGAGTCGACCCCGTTCGCCGAGGACACCCTCGGCCCCGACCAGGTCCCCTGGCTGCACCTGCTGCGCACCGGCGAACTACCTGAACCCGATCCCGCGGACCCGCCATCGTCCTATGTGGACGGTGCGGACTGGTCGGCGCGCCTGGCCGCCGCACCGGAACACTGGGCCACCGCCTACCACCGCGGCGTGCTGGCCCACGGCGCCGGCGCCCTGGATGAGGCCGCCGACCACTACCGCCGCTCCCTCGCGCTGAACTCCTCGCCCTGGGCCTTGCGCGCCTTGGCTTTGGTGGCCGCGGAACAACAGGACCTGGCCACTGCCTGCCCCCTGTTCCGGCAGGCCCTGGCGGCCGCGCCGGAGGTGTGGCAGCTCGCGGTGGAGACCGTGGCCACCCTGCTCCAAGCCGGTGATCCCGGCCTGGCCCTGGAGGTGCTGGCCGGGTTGCCGCCGTCAGTGGCCGGGCACGGCCGGGTGCAGTTGCTGCGGGTGCAGGCACACCTGGCGGCCGGCCAGCCGGAGCGGGCGGCCGACCTGCTGCGCGCCGGGATCGAGGTGCCGGACCTGCGCGAGGGCGAGATCAGCCTGGACCACCTGTGGGCCCAAGCCTGCCCGGACACCCCACTGCCCGCGCACTACGACTTCCGCATGCACGTCTAGGCAGGCCACCGGCAGCGCTGCCGGTGACCCGTTCCAGCCCGCGCCCATCGTCGAGTTGGCCCAAGTGGTACGCCCGGTTGGGCCAACTGGACGTACGGCTTGGGCCAACTCGACGTGGGGTGGGTGACGGGTCAGAGCCGGAGTCGTTCCAGCAGGGGCAGCAGTGATTCCGGGGCTTCCACGTGCGCGTTGTGGCCTCGGCCGGGCAGGATCAGCGGCTCGATCACCAGGGCTCGCAGGTGCTCGGCCGGGCTCATCGGGTCGTGTTCGCCCGCGGCGAGCACGGTCGGGCACTTGGCCGCGGCGAGCAGGCTGGGCAGGTCGGGCGCGCCGACGCCGAAGGCCCGCTGGTCCAGGGCCAGCCGCCAGGAACCGTCGGAGGAGACCAGGCCGGTGCTGACCGCGGGGGAGTCCTCGGCGACCAGTCCGAGCAGCCCGGAGACCTTGAGGTGCCGGTCGGCGGCCTCGGCGCGGGTGGCGAACTCGCGGGCGGGCTTGCCGGCCAGTGCGGCGGCCTTGGCCAGCTCCTCCTCGCTCCAGCGCACCTTGACGCCCAGCCCGGCCGCGGCGGTCACCCGGACGCCGAACCAGCCGGAGGCCAGGGTCAGCGCCAGCACCCCACCCAGGGAGTGGCCCAGCACGGCGATCGGGCGGTCGGTGGGCAGGTGGGCGGCGACCCTGGCGGCCAGGCCGCCGAAGGAGTACCGCGACAGCGGGGGCGCTGCCCCGTGTCCGCGCAGGTCAGGGGCCAGCCAGCCGCCCGGCCAGTGCGCGGGCAGCAGGTCGATCAGGCCGTCCCAGACCGCGCCGGTCGCGCCCAGGCCGTGCAGCAGGACCAGCAGCGGGCCGTCCTCGGGACCGCCCCGCCGGAAACCCGGCGCCGAAATGTCTCCCATGACGATGATCCTGCCGCAGCGGGCCGGGACGGGGTAAGAATCCATCCGTGGCAGATGCGACCGAGGTGATCTTCAACCCGGACACCTACCTGACCGGGGTACCGCACGCCGAACTGGCCGAGCTGCGGGACCGGGCGGCCGTGGTGTGGGTGCCCGAACCCGCTGTGGACACCTGGAACGCGGGCCCCGGGTTCTGGGCGGTGCTCCGGCACGCCGAGGTCAAAGAGGTGCTGCGCACCCCGAAGGTCTACTCCTCGCAACTCGGCGCCACCCAGATCCGCGACCCCGCCACCCCCGCCGACCTGGCCTACGTGCGGCGGATGATGCTCAACCTGGACCCACCCGAACACGCCCGGCTGCGCACCCTCCTGGCCAAGGCGTTCACCCCGCGCACCCTCGCCCGCCTGGAAGACCGCATCCAGCAGTGGGCGCACGACCTGGTCGCCGCCGTGGCCGGGCGCGGCGAATGCGATTTCGCCAAGGAGGTCGCCGCCGACCTGCCACTGCTCACCCTGGCCGAGGTGTTCGGGGTGCCGCGGGAGGACCGCTGGCTGATGTTCGACTGGAGCAACCGGGCCATCGGCTACCAGGACCCCGAATACGCGGTGAGCAGCCAGGTCGACGACAGCGGCTCCAGCCCGATGGCCCGCGCCGCGCTGGCCTTACGACCGGCGCCGGACGCACACGGCCGGGTGCCGGATCCGCGGACCAGGGCCGGAATGCCGGACCTCTACGCCTACGCGCGGGCCCTCGGCGAGCACAAGCGGGCCCATCCCGGCGAGGACGTGATGAGCAACCTGATGCGGCACGGGGAGTCCGTGAGCATCGAGGAGTTCGAGAACCTGTTCTGGCTGTTCTCGGTGGCGGGCAACGAAACCCTGCGCAACGGCATCCCCGGTGGACTCATCTCGCTGATGTCCACTGTGGACGAATACCGCCGGGTGCTGGCCGATCGGTCGCTGGTGCCGGGCATGGTGGAGGAGATGCTGCGCTGGTGGACACCGGTGATGCACTTCCGGCGAACGGCCACAGTGGACACCCGGCTCGGCGGCGTCGACATCGCGGCCGGGGACAAGGTGGTGGTGTGGTTCAGCTCGGCCAACCGGGACGAACGCGCCTTCGCCGACCCGGACCGCTTCGACCCGGCCCGCACCCCCAACGACCACCTCGGCTTCGGCCACGGCCCGCACTTCTGCCTGGGCGCGCACCTGGCCCGGGTGCAGTTGCGGGCCATGTTCACCGCGGTGTTCGACCAGCTCGGCGAGGTCGAACCGAACGGTCCGGTGACCCGGTTGCGGTCCAACTTCCAGAACGGGGTGAAGCGGCTGCCGATCCGCTGGTCTAGTCGACCCGCTGGCTGACCGCGTTCGCCGCGCAACTGTTCACCGACACCCGCGGCGTGTCCTTGGCCCCGGCCTGCACACCGAGTTTGCAGCGCAACGCGCCGTCACCGGTCGGCAACAGCTTGGCGTCGACCTGCAGCACGGTGCCGCTGGGCACCACCTGGGCGTGCTGGGCCTCGCCGACCCGCAGTGTTTCGGTCAGCCGGATCTCCACCTTGCCCTCGGTGGTCTGACCGGTGCGCTCCGCGCTGGCCTCGCCCTGGCGGATCGGCGCGCCGCTCAGCCCGGTCATGATGCCGTGGATGTACAGGCCCGCCGCGCCGATGGCGGCAACACAGCAGGTCAGCAGCAGGATGTCCCGAGTTCGTTTCCCCACGTCCTCCACCATGCGGCACCGGCGGCGCGGATGGCTCGGACTTTCGGCCAGGAGAACTCAGCCGAGTGGCCACACCACGCGCACCGCCGGTGCCCGGATGATCGCGCAGGGTCAGGACACGAACGCCGAACCCAGCCAGGCCTCGTCCACCCGCAGCCGCTTGTGCCGGGTGCCGTCACTGGAGGCGGCCCAGGTGTTGACCACCTCCAGGCGGACATGCCGGGCGGTGGCCTGCGGGATGTCCACAAAGGACACGCCGCGATGGCTGGCCAGCTGACCGGAGGCCACCGGCGAACCCCAGTTGCTGCCGTCGTTGCTCACATAGACCCGGTAGTCCTTGATCCGCGCGGACTGCTCGGTGCCGGAGCGGGCGTAGCTCACCGAGTCCTCCCGCTGGTTCACCGCCAGATAGCGCACCGGCTTCGCCGAGCCGAGGTCGAAGCGCAACGAGACCGGGGTGGACTTGTTGCTGTCCCAGTAGGTCGCGTGGTTCCCGTCGTTGACCGCGGCGGGGGCGTGCCCGGAGGCCGAGGCGGAGGCGGTCACGGTGAAGGCCGAGGACGGGTAGACCCCGGCCCGGCCGTCGGTGTCCACCCGGAACACGGTGTCGTACTCGTTCCAGTTGGTCACCCCGGTCAGCGTCAGCGAACCGTTGGCCTGGCTGAAGGTCACCGGGTTGCCAGTGCGCAGGTTGGTCACCTTGGCCACCTTGTACCCGTTGTCCCGCAGGCGAAGTGTGCTGCCGGAGGGGCGGTTGAGCACGTGGATGTAGTGCCGGTTCGGATCGGCCTTGGCCACCGTGGTGACCCCGTGCGCGCCGTCGTTCCAGAAGCCCGGCTTGAGTCCGCCGTGCCCGTACCCGCCGCCGTGCACGCCGTAGATCGACTCCCGGATCTCGCCGAAGAAGCCGGCGGCGAAGTTGTTGAACGCCACCTGTTTCGACGGGAACTTCCCGTTCACCATGGCGGTCTCGGCCATCAGCGCCTTGACGTCGGAGCCCAGGTTGGTCAGATAGCGGCCGAGGGTGAGCTTGTAGTCCACCGTCGAGTCAGAGCCGGAGTACCACCAGGCGCCCGCGGAGGGCAGCTTGAAGCAGGCTTCGATCAGGCGTGGCGCGGCGGTGTAGACGGCCTGCGGGTAGTCGTAGTTCGGTGACATGCCGGTCTTCTGCTCGTTGCTGATGGTGTCCATGATCGGCGTGTCTTCGTTGTTGTTGCTCAGCAGGAAATGCGGCCGCTCCTTGCGGATGCGCTCGTAGAGGCCGGTGCGCTCCCAGTAGGCGTTGTCGTTGTCGATCCAGAACCCGGACAGATCCGGATACCGTTGCGCCACTTCGACAATGCTGTCCGAGCTGAACTCGCCGAACCCGTCCCGGGTGGTGATGTCGACATTCCGGCCCTTGTACTTGGAGTACGCCGCCGAGTCCAGCCAACTGCCGCTGGGCCTGCCCTCCTGGTGCCACTGCGGGTCGTCGGTCATGTACATGATGACCTTCATGTCCCGCTTGTTCGCCGCGTCCAGGAGCTCCCGGACGAAGTCCCGCTTGGTGGAGCAGCTGCCGGGCACCTTGGACGGCCAGGCCTTGCTGTAGCCCAGCCTGCTGTGGAAGGAGGCCAGCACCAGGTACTGCGAGTGCAGCTTCTGCGCCTCGGTGATCCAGTAGTCCGGGCTCCAACCGCCGGAGGTGATCGCGTTCTCCCAGGCGGAGCAGCTGGTGTAGCCGGGCGAGGTGCGCATGCCCCAGTGCAGGAACAGCCCCGCGGTGGAGGCCCGCAACCAGTCCTGGCGGGGATGCTGTACCTCCGCGGTGGCCGGGGTCACGCCCAGGCCGAGCAGAGCGAGAACGGAAATCAGGACGACGATGGCGGAACGTCGCCGACCGGGTGCGGACATCAGAGTGCCTCCTCGACGCGGCGGGTGCGCCCCAGGATCTACCGCCGGGGGTAGGCAGCGGCAAGAGGTCATCGGAGGTCTGGCGACGACCGGCCCCGATTTGGATCGATCCAGTCCACTCGGCCCCACCCGGACAGCCGAGGTCTACCCCACCCCACACCGAGTGTTGGCCGATCTGGACGCCGAGTTGGCCGAAGTGGTACAGGTCGTTGGCCGAAGTGGTACAGGTCGTTGGCCCAAGTGGTACGCCGGGTTGGCCCAAGTGGTACGCCGGGTTGGCCCAAGTGGTACGCCGGGTTGGCCCAAGTGGGACGCCGAGTTGGGCCAAGTCGGCGGGGATCGGTCCGCAACGGCCAACTCGGCGTACGGCGACTCTGTTGGCGAATCGGCGGCATGATCCACACGCCCGTACCACTTGGGCCAACTGGTACGCCCGCTTGGGCAAAACCGGCGTACCAGTTGGCCCAACTCGGCGGAAGATCGGCACGGCGGGGCGAAGTCGCCAACAGGGCGTCCGACTTCGGCCAACACACGGTCCGCAACGGCCAACGCGGCGTACGAGATCGGCCAACACTCGGGGTGGGGGGAATGTGGTTGGTGTGGGTGGGGGTGGTGGGGCATTCTTGGGGTATGGCCGAGGACCTGCGGGTTAACGCCGCGTTGGTGATCCCCGGCGCGGAGCTGAGTGAACGGTTCTCCAGGTCCTCCGGGCCTGGCGGACAGGGGGTCAACACGGCGGACAGCCGGGTGGAGTTGTCCTTTGACGTCGTCGGATCCCGGGTGCTGGCGGAGCATGTGCGGCGGCGGGCGCTGGCGCGGCTGGCGCCTCGGCTGATCGACGGCGTGGTGACGATCGCGGCTTCGGAGTACCGGACGCAGCTGGCCAATCGCAAGGCCGCGCGGGAACGCCTGGCGAGCTTGTTGCGGGACGCGGTGTTGCCGCCTGCGCCGCCGCGGCGGGCGACCAAGCCGAGCCGGGGCGCGCGGGAGCGGCGGCTGACGGCCAAGCAGCAGCGGGGCGCGTTGAAGCGGGATCGGCGTAGTACCGACGACTAGGTTCCCGCTTTTTGGCATACAATATGCAGATGACCGGTCTTGGGCTGCTGGACTCGTTCGGCCGGGTGGCGACGGACCTGCGGGTCTCGCTGCTCGACCGGTGCAATCTGCGCTGCACCTACTGCATGCCCGAACAGGGACTGGACTGGCTGGCGAAGCCGGATTTGTTGACTGGCGCGGAGTTCGTCCGGTTGATCGGCATCGCGGTGCGTGACCTGGGGGTCCGGGATGTGCGGTTCACCGGTGGCGAACCGTTGTTGCGGCGGGATCTGGCCGACATCGTGCGTGGGGTGGCCGCACTGGAGCCCCGGCCGCGGATCGCGTTGACCACCAATGGGATTGGACTGGTACGCGCTGCCGACGCACTGGCTGCGGCGGGCTTGGATCGGGTGAACGTCTCCTTGGACACGTTGCGGGCGCCGCGGTTTCTGCGGATCACCCGGCGGGATCGGCTTGATCAGGTACTCGCCGGGTTGCGGGCGGCGCGGCGGGCGGGGCTGGGGCCGGTCAAGGTGAACGCGGTGTTGTTGCGCGGGGTCAACGAGGATGAGGCGGTGCCGTTGCTGCGGTTCTGCCTGGCGGCCGGGTACCAGTTGCGGTTCATCGAGCAGATGCCCCTGGACCCGCAGCACGGCTGGGATCGGGACGCGATGGTGTCCGCGGCGGAGATCCTGGCGATGTTGCGGCGGGAGTTCGAGTTGACGCCGGAGCCGGGGGAGCGCGGGTCGGCGCCCGCCGAGCGGTGGCTGGTCGACGGGGGACCGGCGACCGTGGGCGTGATCGGCTCGGTCACGCGGCCGTTCTGCGCGGACTGCGCGCGGACCCGGCTCACCGCGGACGGGCAGGTGCGGTCCTGTTTGTTCGCGCACACCGAGACCGACCTGCGGGCCGCTCTGCGCGGCGGCGCGAGTGACGCCGAACTGGCCGGACTGTGGCGGGCAGCCATGTGGGTCAAGCCCGCCGGACACGGGATCGACCGGCCCGGGTTCGCCCAGCCGGACCGGCCGATGAGCGCCATCGGCGGCTGACCCGCCGGATCAGCGATCCCGTTCCTCATCGAGGAGCACCACCGAACCCGGACCGGCGCCCGGCAGCGGGCGATCCAGGTGCAGTGGACGGGTGAGGGTGCCGTTGATCAGCGCGGCGCGGGGTGTGCGGCCGGTCAACGCGCCGCCCGCCGCGGCCAGTAGCCGGCTCAGTGTGGCGCCGCGCGGCAACTCGTACACGCCGGGGCGGCGGAAGATGCCGGAGGCGCTGTACAGGCGGGAACCCGTGGGCAGGCCGGTGAGCACCGGCGGTACGGCGATCAGGGTTTCCACCGAGTGCACGATCGCCGGTTTGCCCACCAGCACCGGCTCGGCCGGGAACGGCGGCATGCCCCGGGACTCGCCGCGGCGACCGGGATAGGCGCCGCCGCCCCGGCGGATCTCCAGGTCGAAACTGTGGCCGGAGCCGAGGATGTTGCGGCCCAGCAACCCTTTCTCCCGAGTCTGGGCGACGGCCTCGGTGATCGCCTGGCGGGCGCGCGGGTACTCCCCGCGCAGGTGCAGGTAGCCGTGGCGGCTGCCGGTGGCGATGGCGGCGATGGTCATCGCCTCCACCACCGCGAACGGATCACCCTCCAGCAGCACCCGGTCGGCGAAAGCGGCCGGATGGCTCTCGTCGGCGTCGCACACCAGGTAATGCGGGCTTTCCTGTTGTCCGGCAAGGACTTCCCAGCTTCGCGCGACCGGCACGCCCGCGCCGTCCCGGCTGGGCAGGCCGGATTCCCTTACCAGGCGCAAGATCTCCGCCGGACCCATCCGCACAGCGTGATGCAGGGCGGTGTAGCCGCCGGTGTTGAGGTAGTCGGACAGGCTGGCCGGGTCGACCTGGCCGATCCGGCGCAACAGCACCAGGTTCTCGTTACCGGACTGGGGCGCGGCGGCCGCGGCCGGGGGTTCCGGCCGGGCGCGGCGCAGGTCCAGCGCGGCGGAAATCGTGGCGTCCACAGTGGACGGTGCGGAGACGGCGGTACGCGCTGGCTCGCCCGCCTCCAGGATCAGCGCGGCCGGGGCGCGCTCGCACAGGCCGAGGCAGGGCGACAGTTGCCAGATCACCCCGCCGGCTGGCCGGTCGGCCGGACCCAGGCGACGTTCCAGGGTCCGGCACAGGGCAGTGGATCCCGTTGCGCGGCAAGCGGGTCCGGCGCACACGTGCAGCACCCGGCGCGGCCGGGGCCGCAGCGAGAACAGGGCGCACGAGGAAGCGACGCCGAAGACCTCGGCGGCCGAGAGGGTCAGCCGGCGGGACAGATAGTCCAGGGCCGCCTCGCTGATCCAGCCCACCCGGTCGTTGAGCGCGTGCAGGGCCGGTAACAGCAGGTCGTGCGGATTGGCGGGGAGCCCGCCGTCACTCCGACCGGAGGACGACGGGGCCAGCACGACATCGATCGCCGCACGTTCCTCTGTGGACGGTGCGGTGTCACGAGAACGGGAATCCATGAGCTGCCCCCGGGAGGTCAGGCAGGAGGGAGGGAGAGGGCCTGGCGGAGCAGGCGTTAAGAAGCGACCGCGGTGGGCAGCCTGGTGACCGAATCGTTGAGCAGATCGGCCACCGCGTGGATCGCCTTGAGCGTGGGCACCTCGGCGCCGGTCAACGCGGCCAGTTCGACCACCGCCGCCAGGATCACGTCCAGTTCCAGGGGTTTGCCCTTCTCCAGGTCCTGGAGCGTGGACGTCTTGTGCTCACCGGCACGTTCGGCCCCGGCCAGCCGTCGTTCGATGGAGATCTCGGGGTGGGACCCCAGCCGTCGCGCGACCTCCAGGGTCTCCCGCATCATCGACACCACCAGTTCCCTGGTACTGCGGTGCTTGCAGATGGCGGCCATGGTGGAACGGGTCAGCGCGGAGATCGGGTTGAACGCGATGTTGCCCATCAGCTTGAGCCAGATGTCCTTGCGGAGATCGGCCTCCACCGGGCACTTGAGCCCACCTTCGATCATGGCCGTGGAGAAGTCCAGGCAGCGGGCGGAGATCGACTGGTCCGGCTCGCCGATGGAGAAGCGGGTGCCCTCCAGATGGCGGATGACGCCGGGAGCCTCGATCTCGGTGGCCGCGTAGACCACGCAGCCGATGGCCCGCTGGACCGGGAGTGCGGCGCTGACCGCGCCGTCGGGGTCCACGCTGTTGATCCGGTGGTTGCGGAAAGGGCCGGGCAGACCGTGGAAGTACCACCACGGAATCCCGTTCTGCGCAGCGATGATGGTGGTGCGCTCGTGTAACAGCGGCTCGATCATCCGGCCCGCGGCGGCGTACGAGTTCGCCTTGAGGCCAAGGAAGATGTGGTCCACCGGGCCGACCTCGGCCGGGTCATCGGTTGCGTGTGGGCGGGCATGGAAGTCGCCGCGGTCGGAGAGCACCCGAACCCCGGCTTCGCGGATGGCCGAGAGATGCGCACCGCGGGCGATGAGATGAACCTGCGCTCCGGCACGGTGTAGGGCTGCACCCACGTACGCGCCGATGGCGCCGGCACCAAGAACAGCGATTCGCACATCACTCTCCTGTTCTTGTGTCGACAACTCATTCAGCATACAGTATGGAGTAGCCCGGTCAACGGGCCGCACGCGGCAGCGACCGCGTGGGTGAGGAGGCGTTGCGGTGCCTGAAGGGTTCGGGTTCCAGTCGCTCCCGCCGATGCGCGTGGTCGCCACTGCTGGAAGCGCCGGAGCCGGCACATCCACCCTGGTGCGAGCGCTCACCGGACGGGATCCGTGGGCGCGTCTGCCCTCGGGGCGGGTGCTGGCATTGGTCGATCGCGCACCCGGCGCGGTCCAGGCGAGCGTGGCCACCGCCGAGGCGGTGGTGGTCGTGGTCGCGGCCGACCAGGAGTTCTCCGCCGAGTTGGCGAGGCAACTGGATGTGTTGCACGCCTTGGACATCCGGCACGGGTTGCTGGTGGTGACCCGGTCCGACCTGGCCGATCCGGGCCCGGTGCTGCGGCGGACCCGGCGCGCGCTGGCCACCGGCGCGCTCGCCCGGATCGAGTGCGCGGTGGTGAGCGCGCGCACCGGCGCGGGCATCGACCGGTTGCGGTTGCTGCTGGACCGGCTGGCCGCCGCGCTGCCCCCGCCGCCGGAGGTCCCGGTGCGGCTCTGGCTGGACGGCGTCGCCGAAGCGGCGGCGGAGGAGAAGGGGGTGTTGGTCACCGGCACGCTGACCGCCGGATCGATCGAGACCGGCGCCGAACTCGCCCTCGGGCCCGAGGACCGGCGGGTGCGGGTCGGCGGGCTGGAGTCGTTGCGGCGTCAGGTGTCCTGCTTGTCCGGTCCGGCCCGGATCTCGATTCACCTGCCCGAGGCACAACCGGACGAACTACCCGTGGGCGCCGCGCTGGTGACCCCGGGCCGGTGGCGGCACGTCAGTGTGCTCGACGTGCGGCTGCGCCCGCTGCCCGGCCGCAAACTGGACGGGGTGGCGGGCGATCTGGAGCTGGGCTGCGGTTCGGCCAGGCAGCCGGTGTTCACCCGGGTCCTGGACGGCGATATCGCGCGACTGCGGCTGAGTGAGCCGCTGCCGCTGCGCATCGGCGACCGCGGCCTGCTGCGCGGCAGTGCGGAGATCTTGGCCGGGTTCACCGTGCTGGACATCCTGCCGCCCGAACTGGGCAGCGAGGCGGAGCTGATCGCGCGCGGAAACGAACTGATGAGTCGGTCAGGGATTCCCAACGGACAGGACGAATTGCGCAGGCGTGGTCTGGTCCGGGCAGGCGACCTGCTCGCCATGGGCGCGGGCCTGCCGCCGGCGCCCAGGGCGGGGGACTGGCTGATCGACCCGGCCCGGCTGGACGAACTGTGCGGGCAGCTGGCCGATCTCGTGCGCGCCCGCGCGCGCGAACAACCCTATGACCCCGGCGTGCCCAAGGCGGAAGCGGTGGCACTGCTGGCTTTGCCACACCGAAGGCTGCTCGAACCGGTGGCCAGAGCGGCTCGTGACCTCGGTGTGCGGATCAACCAGGGCCGGCTGGTGCTGGCCGAAAGTGGCAGCGAACTCCCGTTGCCGGTGCGGCAGGCGATCGAGGCGGTGCGGGCCGAGCTGGCGCGCAATCCTTTTCTCGCACCGGAGGCCGATCGGCTGACCGCGCTGCGACTGACCCCCAAGTCACTCGCGGCGGCCGTGCGCACCGGGTTGCTGCTGCGCCTGGCTGACGGCGTCTACCTGGGACCGGACGCGGTGGAACAGGCGGTGGCGGTGCTGTGCGCGCTCCCACAACCGTTCACCGTGGCCGCGGCCCGAACCGCGCTCGGCACCTCCCGCCGGGTCGCGGTGCCCCTGCTGGAACTGCTCGACACCAAGCGGATCACCCTCCGGCTGCCCGACAGCCGGCGTCGGATTCGCCCGGAACACGACTGATGAAGGGCCCTCGATGGGTGGAATTCCGTCGAGCGGCTGACCTGTGGACCCTGGACAACGTTTGCTCGACGGAGTATCACTAAACCACCATACGGTATGCAGTATGGGGATCGAGTGGTGTGCGGTCCGCGCAACGTCGGCCTTCACCAGTCACCACCAAACCAGCCCGCCTCGTCCAGAGCAGGCGAGCGGGCAGCGACGTGAGGAGATGACGCACCTATGGCGCAGACTGCCGAGGCACCCCCCAGCGCCAGTCAGGTCGAGGTGAAGGAGACCGGAGAAGGTCTCATCTCGGGCGGCCACCTGGTGGCGAAGGCACTCAAGGCCGAAGGCGTCGACGTGGTGTTCACTCTGTGTGGCGGCCACATCATCGACATCTACGACGGCTGTGTTGACGAAGGCATCGAGGTCATCGACGTCCGGCACGAGCAGGTCGCCGCGCACGCGGCCGACGGCTACGCCCGGATCACCGGCAAACCGGGTTGCGCGGTAGTCACCGCGGGACCCGGCACCACCGACGCGGTCACCGGCGTGGCCAACGCGCTGCGCGCGGAGAGCCCGATGCTGCTCATCGGCGGCCAGGGCGCGCTGAGCCAGCACAAGATGGGCTCACTGCAGGACCTGCCGCACGTGGACATGATGGCCCCGATCACCAAGTTCTCCGCCACCGTGCCGGACACCGCGCGGGCGGCCGACATGGTCTCGATGGCCTTCCGCGAGTGCTACCACGGCGCGCCCGGCCCGTCCTTCCTGGAAATCCCCAGGGACGTGCTGGACGCCTCGGTGCCGATCGCGAAGGCCAGGATCCCCAAGGCGGGCGCCTACCGGGCCTCCACCCGCTCCGCCGGTGACCCCGAGGCCATCGAGAAGCTGGCCGACCTGCTGACCCAGGCCGAGAAGCCGTGCATCCTGCTCGGCAGCCAGGTCTGGACCACCCGGGGCACCGACGCGGCGATCGACCTGGTCCGCGGCCTCAACATCCCCGCCTACATGAACGGCGCCGCCCGCGGCACCCTGCCGCCCGGCGACCCGCACCACTACCAGCTCTCCCGCCGCTACGCCTTCACCAACGCCGACCTGATCATCATCGTCGGCACCCCGTTCGACTTCCGGATGGGTTACGGCAAAAGGCTTTCCGCCGACGCCACCGTGGTCCAGATCGACCTGGACTACCGCACCGTCGGCAAGAACCGGGACATCGACCTGGGCATCGTCGGCGACGCCGGCCTGGTGCTCTCCCAGGTCCTGGCCGCCACCACCGGCCGGATCAGCAACGGCGCCACCGGCCGCAAGGCCTGGCTGGAGGAGCTGCGGGCGGTGGAGGAGCAGTCGCTGGGCAAGCGGATGGCGCGGCAACTGTCCAACGCCAACCCGATCGACCCGTACCGGCTCGTGCACGAGATCAACGAGTTCCTCACCGAGGACTCCATCTACATCGGCGACGGCGGCGACATCGTCACCTTCTCCGGCCAGGTGGTCCAGCCCAAATCGCCGGGCCACTGGATGGACCCCGGCCCCCTGGGCACCCTCGGCGTCGGCATCCCGTTCGTGCTCGCCGCCAAGTACGCCCGCCCGGACAAGGAGGTCGTCGCGCTCTTCGGCGACGGCGCGTTCTCCCTGACCGGGTGGGACTTCGAGACGCTGGTCCGGTACAACCTGCCGTTCGTGGGCATCGTGGGCAACAACTCCTCGATGAACCAGATCCGCTACGGCCAGGCCGTCAAGTACGGCGAGGACCGCGGCCGGGTCGGCAACACCCTCGGCGATGTGCCCTACGACCAGTTCGCCAAGATCCTCGGCGGCTACGGCGAGGAAGTCCGCGACCCCGCCGACATCGCACCCGCCCTGCAGCGCGCCCGCGAGTCCGGGCTGCCCTCGCTGATCAACGTGTGGGTCGACCCCGACGTGTACGCGCCGGGCACCATGAACCAGACCATGTACAAGTAGGTCCGGAGGGGGAAAGCCGTTATGGGACAAGCACTCGAAGGTGTTCGCGTCCTCGACATGACGCACGTCCAGTCCGGGCCCTCGGCCACCCAGATCCTGGCCTGGCTGGGCGCGGACGTGGTCAAACTGGAGGCGCCCAGCGGGGACATCACCCGCAAGCAGCTGCGCGACATCCCCGATGTCGACAGCCTCTACTTCACCATGCTCAACTGCAACAAGCGCAGCATCACGCTGAACATGAAGAGCGACAAGGGCAAAGAGCTGTTCACCAAGCTCGTGTCCGATGTGGACATCCTGGTGGAGAACTTCGGTCCAGGCGCGGTGGACCGAATGGGCTTCACCTGGGAGAAACTCCAGGAGATCAACCCGAGGCTGATCTACGCCTCCATCAAGGGTTTCGGCGACGGCCCCTACACGCACTACAAGGCGTATGAGGTCGTGGCCCAGGCCATGGGCGGCTCGATGACCAGCACCGGCTTCGAGGACGGCCCGCCGCTGGCCACCGGAGCGCAGATCGGCGACTCCGGCACCGGCATCCACACCGTGGCGGGCATCCTGGCCGCGCTGTACCAGCGGGAGGCCACCGGCCGCGGCCAGCGGGTCACCGTGGCCATGCAGCACGCGGTGCTCAACCTGTGCCGGGTCAAGCTGCGCGACCAGCAACGCCTCGCTCACGGACCGCTCGCCGAGTATCCCAACGAGGAGTTCACCGACGAGGTGCCGCGGTCGGGCAACGCCTCCGGCGGCGGACAGCCCGGCTGGGCGGTCAAATGCAGTCCCGGCGGGCCCAACGACTACGTCTACGTGATCGTGCAGCCCGTCGGCTGGCAGCCCATCGCCGAGCTGATCGGACGGCCGGAACTGGTCGAGGACCCCGAATGGGCCACCCCGGAGGCCCGGCTGCCCAAGCTGGACAAGATGTTCCAGCTCATCGAGGAGTGGACGGTCCACCACACCAAGCGCGAAGTCCTGGCGATGCTCAATGCCAAGAACGTCCCTTGTGGACCGATTCTGTCCACAAAGGAACTGATCGAGGACGAATCGCTGGTGGCCAACGAGATGGTGGTCACGGTGGACCATCCCGAACGCGGCGCGTTCAAGACCGTGGGCATGCCGCTCAAGCTGTCGGACTCCCCGGCCAAGGTCGAGCGCTCCCCACTGCTCGGCGAGCACAACGAGGACGTGTACGTGAAGGAGCTGGGCGTCTCCGTCCCGGAACTGGCCCAGCTCAAGGCGAACGGAGTGATCTGAGCCATGGTGGCTTACGACAAGGCCGCGGTGCGCGAAGTCCTGGACAAAGCGCGCGCCGAGGGCCGCGAGTCGCTCAGCGCCCCCGAGGGCAAGCGGCTCTGCGACGCCTACGGCATCCCGACGCCTGGCGAGGGACTGGCGGCCACCGCCGACGAAGCGGTGGCCCTGGCCGGTGAGATCGGCTTCCCGGTGGTGATGAAGATCGTCTCACCGGACATCCTGCACAAGACCGAGGCGGGCGGCGTCATCGTCGGCGTCACCGACGAAGCAGGCGCCCGCGCCTCCTACGAGAAGATCATCGCCAATGCCAAGGCATACAAGGCCGACGCGGACATCACCGGTGTCCAGGTGCAGAAGCTGCTGTCCGAAGGGCAGGAGGTGATCATCGGCGCGACCACCGACGACACCTTCGGCAAGATCGTGGTCTTCGGCCTCGGCGGCGTGCTGGTGGAGGTCCTCAAGGACGTCACCTTCCGGCTGGCCCCGCTGGAGCAGGGCGAGGCCCGCGCCATGGTGGAGGACATCAAGGCGGTGGAGATCCTGCGCGGGGTGCGCGGGGCCGACCCGGTGGACCTCGACGCGCTGGCCGAGGTGGTCAAACGGCTCTCCGACCTGGTCACCGACTTCCCGGAGATCCGCGAACTCGACCTCAACCCGGTCTTCGCGGCCAAGGACTCCGCGATCGCCGCGGACGTCCGGGTGCTGGTGGAGACCGGCGAGATCACCGAGAAGCACGTCTACTCCGACGAGGACATCATCATCGCGATGAACCGGCTGATGAAGCCGAGGAACATCGCGGTGATCGGCGCCTCCGCCGAGGACGGCAAGATCGGCAACTCGGTGATGAAGAACCTGGTCAACGGCGGCTACCAGGGCGGGATTTACCCGATCAACCCCAAGGCCGACGAGATCCTGGGGCGCAAGGCGTTCAAGGCGGTCGGCGATGTCCCCGCCGACGTCGACGTCGCGGTCTTCGCCATCCCGGCCAAGTTCGTCGCCGGGGCGCTGGAGGAATGCGGCAAGAAGGGCATTCCGGCCGCGGTGCTCATCCCCTCCGGGTTCGCCGAGACCGGCAACCAGGAGTTGCAGGACGAGGTCGTGGCGATCGCGCACCAGTACAAGATCCGGTTGCTGGGCCCCAACATCTACGGCTACTACTACACGCCGGAGAACCTCTGCGCGACCTTCTGCACGCCCTATGACGTCAAGGGCGGGGTGGCGCTGACCTCCCAGTCCGGCGGCATCGGGATGGCCATCCTCGGTTTCTCCCGCACCACCAAGATGGGTGTCTCGGCCATCGTCGGCCTCGGCAACAAGTCCGATGTGGACGAAGACGACCTGCTCACCTTCTTCGAGCAGGACGAGAACACCCAGTGCGTGGCCATGCACCTGGAAGACCTGAAGAACGGCAGGGCCTTCGTGCACGCGGCCAAGCGGATCACCAAGAAGAAGCCGGTGGTGGTGCTCAAGGCCGGACGCACCTCGGCCGGGGCCAAGGCGGCCAGCTCGCACACCGGCGCGCTGGCCGGTGACGACAAGGTCTACGACGACATCCTGCGCCAGGCCGGGGTTGTGCGCGCCCCCGGGCTGAACGAGATGCTGGAATATGCCCGCGGGCTGCCGTTGCTGCCCACCCCCAAGGGCGAGAACGTCGTGATCATCACCGGCGCCGGTGGCTCCGGCGTGCTGTTGTCGGACGCCTGTGTCGACAATGGACTGTCCATGATGGAGATTCCGCCGGACCTGGACGAGGCGTTCCGCAAGTTCATCCCGCCCTTCGGCGCGGCGGGCAACCCGATCGACATCACCGGCGGTGAACCGCCCTCCACCTACGAGGCCACCATCCGGCTCGGGCTGGAGGACCCGCGGATCCACGCGCTCATCCTCGGTTACTGGCACACCATCGTCACCCCGCCGATGGTCTTCGCCGAGGTGACCGCGCGAGTGGTCAACGAGGCGCGCGCGAAGGGCATCGACAAGCCGGTGGTTGCCTCACTCGCGGGTGACACCGAGGTCGAGCGGGCTAGTGAATACCTGTTCGACCATCGTATTGTCGCCTATCCCTACACCACGGAGCTGCCGGTCGCGGTGCTGGGAGCCAAGTACCGCTGGGCACGTGCGGCGGGACTGATCGAACAGTAAGGCGACGGCCGACCAGCGTTGTGGGGGTCCCGTCGGCCAGCCGGGACCCCCACAACGCCAGGCCAGGGAGGTCAACGGGCGGAGTCCGAGAGTTCTCGTGAAAGAGGTTTCTCATCATGGATCCTTCGAACACCCCGAGCGCGGGGCCGACCACCAGCGGGGGCAGTGACCTCGCAGGCGGCGGCTCGGAACGCGTGTGGCGGGCCGGTCGGCTCGATCCGATGCCCATCCGGAAGTTGCCCGACGCGCCACCGTCGGTGCACCTGATCGGCCCCACGGTGTTCCTGGTGGCACTCGGGGTCGGCATGGGCGAGTCGTACATGTGGCCCCGCCTGGTCCTGGTCTTCGGACCGGAGATCCGGTGGTTGTTCCTCATCGGCGTCACCCTGCAAGCCGTGGTGATGCTGGAAATGGCCCGTTATGCCATGGCCACCGGCGAGAGCATCTTCGCCGGCGCGGCCCGGGTCTTCAAACCCATCATGTGGTTCTTCTTCTTCGTCGCGATAGCCGTCTACATCTGGCCCGGCCACCTCTCGGCCGGCATGTCGGCGCTGGAGAAGATCAGCGGAATACCTTGGCAGGTAAGCGCGATCGTCGGCCTGGTGCTGGTGGGCGTGTTGTTCAGTCTGGCCAAGGTGATCTACAACCTGCTGGAGAACGTCCTGGCGATCCTCATTGGACTGCTGGTGGTCAGTACCGCGGTGGTGGCGGCACTGGTCGGCACGTGGGCGGATCTGTCCAGCACGATCAGCGGCATGTTCCAGTTCGGCTATCTACCGACCGAGATGTTCTCCCAGACGTGGTTCCCGATCGTCGTGGGCTCGATCGCCTTCGCCGGACCCTCTGGCATGCAACAGATGTGGTACACGCTGCACCTGCGGGACTCCGGCGCCGGCATGGGCGCGCACATCCCGCAGATCAAGGGCTTGCGGGCCTCTGAATCCGGTGCGGCCGAACAGATGCCCGCCCGCGGGTTCATGTTCGACACCGCCGACCCGGACGAGATGGCCAAGTGGAAGGGCTGGCGGCGCTGGGTCACCTTCGACGCGCTGCTGCTGTTCTGGGGCGTGACCATGCTGGTCACCGTCTCCTTCACGGTGCTGGCCCAGACCGCGGCCAGACAGAACCCCAACGTGAAGGACCTCATCGCCGGCGGTGACCGCACCGCGGCGCTGGACGCGATGGCCGACGCCTTCTCCTCACTCGGCGGACCCGCGCTGGGCACGGTGTTCTTCGGGTTCATCGCGCTGATCGGGTTGAACGCCACCCTGGGGCTGTTCGACTCCTTCTCCCGCGGTCAGGCCGACATGACCTACTTCTTCGTGCCCGGCGCGAAGAAGATCGGCATGTCCCGGCTCTACGCGGGCTTCCTGTGGGGCCTGATCCTGTTCGGCATCGTGATCCTGCTGTGGGGCCCGGCCAAGGGCCCGGCGGCGATCCTGGACGTGCTGGCGTTCCTGTCCGCCTTCGCCATGGGCGCCTACTGCGTGGTGCTGTTGCTGGTGAACAACAAGATGCTGCCCAAACCGATCCGGCCGAAGTGGTGGACCAACGCCATCATCGGCTTCGGCGCGGTGTTCTACCTGGGCATGCTGTTCTACTCCCTGATCGCCTACGGCGTGGTATTGGACTGATCATCATGAGTGAACCGCTGCAACCGCCACGAATCAGCGCCTTCGCTCAACTGGCCGCCCCCGGCGCGCTGGTGGGTGTGCTGGCCGGCTCGGTCGCCGGTCTGCTGGCCTTGCTGGTCGGTCAGCCGCCGGGCTGGGCGCTGACCACCGCGCTCGGACTCGGGGTGCCACTGGCCCTGCTGGGCGGGCTGTACGGGATCGGCGCGGCCACCGGCCACATCCGGCTCGGCGTGTTCGCGCCGGCCGCGGTGTTCTGGCTCATCGGCTTCCCGCTGAGCAGGCTGATCCAGGAGATCGTGGTCCACCTGGTGATCGCGGGCAACCTGCGAGTGCCCGAGGATCTGCTCGGATTCCTGGCCTACCAGGGAATCGTGAGCGCCGGATTCGCGATCGGCTTCATCTGGCTGCACGAACGCCTTGCCCCACAGCTGTTCCGGCGGTTCGCTCCGCGCAACCCGTTGGCCGCTGCGGCTTTCGCCCGTTACGCCTCCCACGCGGAAACGGTGTGGGCGGCCAAGACCCGTGCCCGCGCGGCCCGTGCCGCTGCCCGAGGAGCCTGATGACCTTCTCCATGTGGGTCTGGATCGCCACGGTGGGTGGTCTGGGCGCGATCGTCGCGTTCGACTTCTACCTGGCGGCCCGCAACCCGAGGGATCCCTCGTTCACAGAATGTGTGGGCTGGACCGTCGCCTACGTCACCCTGGCCGTCCTTTTTGGACTCGGGGTGCTGTGGCTGGCCGGTCCGCGCTACGGCGGGGAGTTCTTCGCCGGCTGGATCACCGAGTACTCGCTGTCGGTGGACAACCTGTTCGTGTTCATGTTGATCATGAGCAGGTTCGCGGTGCCCAGGCTGTACCGGCAGAAGGTGTTGCTGGTGGGCATCGTGATCGCGTTGCTGATGCGCGCGGTGTTCATCGCGGTGGGCGCGGAAGCGGTGTCCCGGTTCAACTGGCTGTTCTACGTCTTCGGCGCTTTCCTGATCTTCACGGCGTGGAAGCTGCTCCGGCAGGACCCGAACGCGGAGGAGGAGTTCGCCGAGAACGTCGTCCTGCGCACGGTGAAGAAGTTCGCGCCCACCACCGACGACTACGTGGGCGCGAGGATGGTGACCCGGATCAATGGGCGGCGGATGGTGACGCCGATGCTCATCGTGATGGTCGCGATCGGCACCACCGACCTGTTGTTCGCGCTGGACTCGATCCCGGCGATCTTCGGGCTGACCAAGGAGCCGTACCTGGTCTTCACCGCCAACGCGTTCGCGCTGATGGGGTTGCGCCAGTTGTTCTTCCTGATCGGCGGCCTGCTCGACCGGCTGGTCTACCTTTCGGTCGGCCTGGCCGTGATCCTGGCGTTCATCGGGGTGAAACTGGTGCTGGAGGCCATGCACGGCTCCGGTGTCCCGTGGGCGCCGACCATCTCCATCCAGCTGTCCCTGTCGTTCATTGTGGGGACGCTGGCGGTGACCATCATTGCTAGTGTGATCAAATCCAGGCGGACCGAACGAGCCGCTGCCGCCGCTGCGGCACCGGAACCCGTGCGGACCGCTCAGGCCTCGTCCAGCTCAGCGGCGCTGGACGAGACCGGGACCGGATGAGCCCGGCGCACTGGAGCTATCCCTGGATCCAGTGACCGGTTGTGCGGTACTCGGCAAACCAAGAGGTGGCCGGGGTCAGGAGGAGGCAACCTCCTGGCCCTGGCCATGCCGCGTGCCGGCCTGGCCCCGCAGGTAGTTCTCCACCCCAGCGGTGGGGTTCTTCTTCGCCTCGGCCATGGCCAGAGCCAGACCCAGGCCCTGCGGCCGGTCACCGCGGTAACCCAGGGGCTGCTGGGTCAGCGAACGCAGTAGCTGCTTGAACTTGCGCATCATCAATACACCTCCTCACATCAGGGATATACCCGAGCGGCAACGGCGCCATTCGGGAGTGTGTCGCAGCGAACTCCGGGAAATCCCAGAGCTTGGCGGTCCTTAGGGCTTGACGGGCGCGGTGCGGGCCACCGTGCGCCGGCGGCGCCGCAACGGCACCTCCGGCGCGGGCGTCTCGGCCGGCGCGCTCTGCCGGGCCTCCAGGTAGGACTGCCGGGTGCGGTCGGTGTGCTCACGCATGATCTCCGCGGCCCGCTCGGCGTCGCCGGTGGAGATCGCGCTGATCAGCTTGCGGTGCTCGCGCCAGGACTGCTTGCCGCGCTGGCGGGCGACCGGGGTGTAGAACCAGCGCACCCGGCGGTCTACCTGGGCGGCCAGTTCGAGCAGCACCTTGTTGCCGGAGAGTTCGGTGACGTAGCGGTGCAGGGCCGCGTTGGCGGCCACCGCCCCGTCCACGTCGTCGGCCATGACCGCGGCCTCGCCCTGCTGGCAGATCTCGCGCAGCCGGGCCACTCCGTCCTTGTCCGCGTTCAGCGCGGCCAGCCGCGCCGACTCGGTCTCCAGCAGGGTGCGCACGGCCAGGAGCTGGTCCGCCTCCTGCTCGGTCGGCACGTGCACGAACGCGCCGTATCCGGGTACCAGATCGACCCAGCCCTCGTTGTTGAGCCACTGGAGCGCCTCGCGCACCGGCTGCCGGGAGACCCCCAGCATCTCCGCCAGTTCGCCCTCGACCAGGTGCTGACCCGGGGCGAGGCTGCCGGTGATGATGAGGTCGAGCAGGGCCTCGAAGACCCGCTCCCGCAAGGGGACCGGCCGATCGATCCGGCGTGCGGCCGTGCCCTGCGCCAACTCCGACATCGTGTGCTCCATGAGGTGAGGTGGGCGCTTTCGCCCGGTGTGCCGATCGTGACTCTATTGTGCCTGGTCGACTGCCTACAGCATACAGTGTTCCAAATGCCTGAATTGCGTGAGCACGGCCACAAGCGGCAGACCACCCATACCGCGTACTCGATTCGGAAAGAAACACACCGATTGCGAGCAGTGCATCACCTTCCGCCACCAATCCGTATCTCATGATGCCCCAAATGGACGCTCGATCTCAGCGGACACGCTGGGTTGTCCAGAGCAAGGGGATTCGGCCGGGCTGCCGCAGCGACCTGCACAGCAGCGCCGAACTCAATGCCAGGGCTCCTGCCAGCAAGAACAGTGCCGGGTACCCCATGGTGGGGACGGCGGCGGCGGTGAGTCCGACCCCGGCGATGCCGCCAAATGCCTTGGCGCTGTAGACCACTGCATGTATCTCGCCGTGCCGCCGGTCCCCGAAGTACTCCCGGACCAGGCTGGCCACCATCGGATAACACGCCCCGCCCGCGCCCGCGAGTACCGCCGCGGCCAGGAGTAATGGCAGGGATCGATCGGCGGCGCTGGCTGCCAGCGCGGCCTGGGACAAGGCCAGCACGGTGAGGGTGGCGGCCAGGGTGCGGGCCCGGCCGATCCGGTCGGAGACCCGCAGCACCACCGCCCGCGCCACCCCGTTGCTGGCCACCAGCAGGGCGGTGGCCGCGCCGATCACCGGCGGGCTCAGCTCCAGCCGGGCGGCGAAGCCGGCGAAGGCGGCCACGGTGAACAGGGTGACCGCGCTGGCGCAGAACAGGATCACCGCGAGCGCGGGCAACGCGCCGATGCGCACCGCCTCTGCCGGCGAGTAGTCGCGGACCGCCGGGAGGTTGGCCGAGCCGGGGCCGCGGCGGCGGGACAGCGCCCACACCCGCGGATCCACCTGCGGCGGCCACCAGTTCGGCGGCGGGTCCCGGAAGAGCACCCCAGCCACGGCGATCACCAGGCCCAGCACCAGGCCGGTGCGGTCCAGGGCGGGCACCAGGTTCGCCGCGGAGACCGCGGGGAAGACGAAGAGCAGGAACGGGATGGCGCCGCAGGCGAACGCGCCGGTGACCAGGCTGACCCGCACGGCCGAGCGGTCCGGGAACCACTTGGCCACCGTGGACGCGCTCACCGCGTAGACCAGCCCGGCCCCCGCGCCGCCGAGTAGCGAGAAGCCCAGCAGGGCGCCGGAAAAGCCGGGTGCGCGACCGAGGGCCACTGGACCCAGCAGACACATCGCCGCGCCCAGCCACAGTAACGCCCGGGGACCGAGGACACCCCGCTCGCGCAGGTAAGCAACAGGTAAACCCACCCCGGCCTGGGCCACGATCCACAGCGCCAGCAACCAGAAGGTCTGGGTGACCGACCAGCCGTGCAGTGCGGCCACCGCGGGCGCCAGCGCGCCGAAGGAGTACTGGAGGACACCCGCGGCGGCCATCGCGGCCAGTGGCGGCACCAGTTGCCAGGAGCGGGAACGGCCGGTCAGCAGCTCCGCGCTGGGGCCGACCCGGTAGTCGCGGCCGAAGCAGTCTCGCAGCTCGGCGGGTGGGGGAGTGGTCATCGGTCCTCCCTCTACTAGATACTGTATGCAGTATACATCGGGAAGCAATGCTGGGGACCTGCTGAAATCATGCGGCTTGGCTCTGGTGCTCAGTCTCACATACTGTATACAGTAGGCGGCGTGGATCTGTACGAGTACCAGGCGAAGGATCTCTTCGCACAGCACGGGGTCCCGGTGGGTCCGCCGCAGCGGGTCGTCGAGGATCCGGCCGACGCCCGCGCGGCGGCGGCCGAGTGGGGCAGCCGGGTGGTGGTCAAGGCGCAGGTGAAAACCGGCGGCCGTGGCAAGGCGGGCGGAGTCAAGCTCGCCGTCGACCCGGAGGACGCGGAACGCAAGGCCGGAGCCATTCTGGGGCTGGACATCAAGGGGCACGTGGTGCGCCGGGTGCTGGTGACCCCCGCTTCGGAGATCGCCGAGGAGTACTACGTCTCCTTCTTGCTCGACCGGACCCAGCGCACGTTCCTGGCGATGGCCTCGGTCGAGGGCGGGATGGACATCGAGGAGGTCGCTGCCACCACTCCGGCGGCCCTCGCCAAGGTGCCCGTTGACGCCCTGCGTGGCGTCGACCTGGCCAAGGCCAGGGAAATCGTCGCTGCCGCCGCGTTCCCGGCCGAGGTGGCCGAGGAGGTAGCCGCGGTGCTGGTGAAGCTGTGGAACACCTTTGTAGCCGAGGACGCCACCCTGGTGGAGGTCAATCCACTGGTCCGTGACCCCCAGGGCAACATTCTCGCCCTGGACGGCAAGGTGACCCTGGACGAGAACGCCGATTTCCGGCATCCCGGGCACGGCGAGCTGGTCGACGCGGCCGCGGAGAACGAGTTGGAGGCCAGGGCGAAGGCCAAGGGCCTCAACTACGTCAAGCTGGACGGGCAGGTCGGCGTGATCGGCAACGGCGCGGGCCTGGTGATGTCCACATTGGACGTGGTGGCCTATGCGGGCGAGCGCCACAAGGGCGTGAAACCGGCCAACTTCCTCGACATCGGCGGCGGCGCCTCCGCCCAGGTGATGGCCGACGGCCTGGAGATCATCCTGGGTGATCCGGACGTGCGCTCGGTCTTCGTCAACGTCTTCGGTGGCATCACCGCCTGCGACGCGGTGGCCAACGGCATCGTCGCGGCGCTGGAGATCCTGGGCGCGGACGCGGCGAAACCGTTGGTGGTGCGCCTGGACGGCAACAACGTCGAGGAAGGCCGCCGGATCCTGGCCGAGGCGGACCACCCGCTGGTGACCGTGGTGGACACGATGGACAACGCGGCCGACAAGGCCGCCGAACTGGCAGCCGCGGGGGTATGAGTCGATGGCGATCTTCCTGACCGAGCACAGCCGGGTCATCGTGCAGGGCATGACCGGCGCCGAAGGTGTCAAGCACACCAGGCGGATGCTGGCTGCGGGCACCACCGTGGTCGGCGGCGTCACCCCGGGCAAGGGCGGCCAGTCCGTGGACTTCGACGGCGTGGCCGTGCCGGTGTTCGGCTCGGTGGCCGAGGCGATGACCGCGACCGGCGCGGACGTCACGGTGGTCTTCGTGCCGCCGCGCTTCGCCAAGGCCGCGGTGATCGAGGCCGTCGACGCCGGCATCGGCCTGGCGGTGGTGATCACCGAGGGCGTGCCCGTGCACGACACGGCCTACTTCTGGGCCCATGCCTGCGCCACCGGCAACAAGACCCGGATCATCGGCCCGAACTGTCCGGGGATCATCTCGCCGGGCAAGGCGAACGCGGGCATCATCCCGGCCGACATCTCCGGCCCCGGCAAGATCGGGCTCGTCTCCAAGTCGGGCACCCTGACCTACCAGATGATGTACGAGCTGCGGGACTTCGGTTTCTCCACCGCGGTCGGCATCGGTGGCGACCCGATCATCGGCACCACCCACATCGACGCCCTCCAGGCTTTCCAGGACGACCCGGAGACCGCGGCGATCGTGATGATCGGTGAGATCGGCGGCGACGCCGAGGAGCGCGCGGCGGCCTACATCGCCGAGCACATCACCAAGCCGGTTGTGGGCTACGTCGCGGGCTTCACCGCCCCCGAAGGCAAGACCATGGGCCACGCGGGCGCCATCGTCTCCGGTTCCTCGGGCACCGCCGCGGCGAAGCAGGAAGCCCTGGAAGCGGCCGGAGTCAAGGTCGGCAAGACCCCGAGCGAGGCGGCCCGTCTGATGCGGGAGTGCCTCAACCCGATCACCGTGTGACGAGAAGTCTGAATGGAGCCGTCTTGACCAGCCCGACCCTGCGTTTCGACGTCAACCTCTCCATCCTGTTCACCGAGCTGCCGCTGCTCGAACGCTTCGCCGCGGCCAGATCCGCCGGGTTCGACGCGGTGGAGCTGTGGTGGCCGTTGCCCGAAGCCGTGCCACTGCAACGGGAACTGGACGCGGTGCGGCATGCGATCGAGGACGCGGGCGTGCGCCTGCTCGGACTCAACTTCGCCGCCGGGGACATGGCGGCGGGAGAGCGCGGACTGCTCTCCCGCCCCACCGACGTGCACCTGTTCCGGGAGAACGTGCACGTGGCCGTCGAGTTCGCCGGCCAGCTGGGCTGCAAGACCCTCAACGCCCTCTACGGCAACCGGGAACCCGGGCTGTGGCCACAGGAGCAGGACGAGTTGGCCGTGGCCAACCTGACCTACGCCGCCCAGGCCGCCGACCGGATCGGCGCGACCGTGGTGGTCGAGGCGCTGAACTCGCACGAGAACCCGGTCTACCCCATCATCTCGCTCGCCTCCGCCTACCACGTGCTGGACCTGGTGCGCGCGAACGGGTCACCCAACGTGGCCTTCCTGGCCGACCTCTACCACCTGAGCCGGATGGGTGAGGACCTCGACACCCAGATCGACCGGCGGGGCGCGGAATTCGGCCATGTGCAGATCGCCGACGCCCCTGGCCGCGGCCAGCCGGGCACCGGCGGCATCGACTACGAGAAGGTGCTCGCCCGCCTGCTGCTCGCGGGTTATGACGGCCACATCGGCCTGGAGTACCGCCCCGTCGGCCCCAGCGCGGACAGCTTTGGCTGGCTGACCAAGCTGAAGGCCGCGGTGGAGTCCACTGTGGAGGGATCGGCATGACCGCTGTCGGATTCATCGGCCTGGGCATCATGGGCGCCCCGATGGCCGTCAACCTGGTGCGCGCGGGCCACCAGGTGATCGGCCACGACGTGTTCGGCGCCGGCCCCGCCCGGCTGGCCGAGGCGGGTGGGCAGACCGCGGACAGCATCGCCGAGGTGCTGGCCACCGCCGAGGTGCTGATCACCATGCTGCCGGACTCCCCACAGGTGGAGCAGGTGGTCCTCGGCGCGGACGGGGTGTTCGAGCACGCCAAGCCCGGACTGCTCTACGCGGATATGAGTTCCATCCGCCCCGAGACCTCCCGCCGGATCGGCGAACTCGGCGCCGCCGCCGGGATCCGGGTGCTCGACGCCCCGGTCAGCGGCGGCGAGAAGGGCGCACTGGACGGCACGCTGTCCATCATGGCCGGCGGCGCGGCCGAGGACTTCGCCGCGGCCCGGCCGCTGTTCGAGGTCCTCGGCGGCACCATCGTCCACGTAGGACAGTCCGGCGCCGGGCAGACGGTGAAGGCGGCCAACCAGCTGGTGGTCGGCGGCACCTACGCCCTGCTCGCCGAAGCCATCGTGCTACTGGAAGCGGCAGGGGTGGACGCGAACCTCGGCCTGGACGTGCTGGCAGGCGGACTCGCGGGCAGCCGGATCCTGGAGATTAAACGCAAGTCCATGGTGGCCCGCGAGTTCACCCCCGGCTTCCGGATCGACCTGCACCACAAGGACATGGGCATCGTGCTCGCCGAAGCGCGCGCCGCCGAGGTGGCCCTGCCGGTCACCGGGGTCACCGCGGCGCTGATCGCGGCGGCCCGGGCCCAGGGCCACGGCGCCCTGGACCACTCGGCTCTGTTGAAGGTGATCGAGAACCTCTCCGGACGAGGGAGCACGACATCATGAAGAGCATTCCCTGCATGGAGGCCGTGGTCCGGGTCCTGGAATCCGAAGGCGTGGACACCGTCTTCGGCATCCCCGGCGCCGCGATCCTGCCCCTCTACGCCGCGTTGCAGCACAGCACGATCCGGCACATCACCGTGCGGCACGAGGAAGGCGGCACGCACTCCGCGGACGGCTGGGCCAGGGTCACCGGCAACGTCGGGGTGTGCATCGGCACCTCCGGCCCGGCGGGCACCAACATGATCACCGGGTTGTACACCGCGCTGGCCGACTCGATCCCGATCATCTGCATCACCGGCCAGGCGGCGAAATCCAAGCTGCACCAGGAGTCCTTCCAGGCCGTGGACATCGTGGAGATCGCCAAACCGGTCACCAAATGGGCCGTGCAGCTCAAGGAACCGGCCCAGGCGGCCTGGGTGTTCCGGGAAGCCTTCCGGATCGCCCGCTCCGGGCGGCCCGGCCCGGTGTTGATCGACCTGCCCATCGATGTCCAAAGAGGACTGTGCAACTACGACCCGGCCCTGGACGCGCCACTGCCGGTGGAGGTGCCGCAGCCCAGGGCCGAACCGGTGCGCGCCGCCATCGAGATGCTCCTGGCCGCCGAGCGCCCGCTGATCCTGGCCGGTGGCGGGGTGATCGTGGGCGACGCCACCGACGAGTTGCGCGGGCTGGCCGAGCACCTGGGCATCCCGGTGCAGGTCACCCTGATGGGCAAGGGCGCCTTCCCCGAGGACCATGACCTGTTCGCCGGCATGGCCGGGTTGCAGACCCAGACCCGGTGGGGCAACGCGGCCTTCCTGGAAAGCGACTGCGTCCTGGCGGTCGGCGCCCGCTTCGGCGACCGGCACACCGGCGACCTGGAGACCTATCGGCGCGGCCGCAAGTTCATCCACGTCGACATCGAGCCCACCCAGCTCGGCAAGGTCTTCGAGCCCGATCTCGGCATCGTCGGCCACGCCCGCCCCACCCTGGCCGCGCTGGCCTACCAGGCCAAGGAACTCACCCGCCCGCGCACACCGGGGGACTGGCCCAAGCGGATCGGCGAACTGCGGGAAACCCTGCCCCGGCGGGACGACTTCGACGACGTGCCGATCAAACCACCGAGGGTGTACCGGGAACTCAACGAGTTCTACCCGCCGGACACCACCTTCGTCACCGCGATCGGGCTCTACCAGATCTGGTCCGGCCAGTTCCAGCGCACCTACCTGCCGCGCCGCTACCTGGTCTGCGGCCAGGCCGGGCCGCTGGGCTGGGAGATCCCGGCCGCGATCGGCGTCAAATGCGCCTACCCGGAGCGCACCGTGGTCGCGGTCTGCGGCGACTACTCCTTCCAGTTCCTGATGGAGGAGGTCGCGGTCGCCGCCCAGTACGAGATCCCGTTCGTCATCGTCATGATCAACAACGAGTATCTGGGCCTGATCCGCCAGGCCGAGATCCCCTACGACATGAACTTCGCCGTCGACCTGCACTACGGCAGCAGCGGCATCGACCACGTCAAGGTGATGGACGCCTTCGGCTGCCCCGCGGTCCGGGTCGAGGAACCCGGCAAGATCCGCGAGGCGCTGGCCTGGGCCACCGAGGAGGCCGAGCGGGCGCGCAAGCCGGTGCTGGTGGAGGTCATGGTCGAACGCGAGGCCAACGCGGCCATGGGCGCCTCCCTGGACGCGATCAAGGAGTTCGAGCCCGCACCCGAACTGGCCCCGGCGGCCGACTGAACCGCCGTCCTCAGCGCGGCGGTGTGCCCGCCTCGCCTCGCCCGGCCTCCGCCGCACCGAAGCTCGCTTCGCCCGCGGCGGGGGCCGGACCGTTGCCAGCGGCGATCCGGGCGTCGTAGCGCCGGTGGTCTTCCATGATCCGCGGCATGCGCTGTTCCACCCAGTCGACGAGGCCACTGAGCAGCTCCGCCGCCTCCCTGCCCGGCGTGGTGAGGCGGTACTCCACCCGCGGCGGGACCTCCGGGTAGGCCGTGCGCAGCACCAACCCGTCGCGCTCCAGCGCCTGCAGCGTCTGGGCGAGCACCTTCTCGCTGACCCCGTTCACCCGCCGCCGCAGCTCGCTGAAGCGGTAGGTCCGCTCGCGCAACGCGGCCAGCGCGAGCACGCCCCAGCGACTGGTGAGGTGTTCCAGGACCAGGCGGGCCGGGCAGGCCGGATCGTAGGCGTCGAACCCCGTCGGCACGGTCACCGTTGCGCCCCTTACTGACCTTGAAGTGCGTACTTCTGCCCGGGAAAGGCCCTGCCTAGGTTAGGTCTCCTCCGGCCGCGATCCGTGGCGCCGCGTACCGACGGGAACGAAGAGTGTCCATTCAGGAGAGCAACAAGAAGATCGTCCTGGACTACTACCGGACCGCGTTCGGCGGCGATCCGGAGCGGGCGGTCGCGGACCATTTCGGCCCGCACTACATCCAGCACAACCCCCAGGCCCAGGACGGCCCGGCGGCGTTCATCGGCTTCGTCCGGCACCTGCGCGCCCAGCACCCCGAGCTGAGCCTGGACATCAAGCGGGTGATCGCCGAGGGCGACCTGGTGGTCACCCACTCCCACCTGGTCCTGGAACCGGGCACCCCCGGCCAGGCGCTGGCCGACTACTTCCGGCTGGCCGAGGGCAAGGTCGTCGAGCACTGGGACGTCATCCAGGACGTCCCGGCCACCTCAGCGAACCCCAACGGCATGTTCTGAGCGTATCGGCGGCCCCTCAGGCCCCCTTACCCCCGAAACCGGGCGGGTAAGGGGGCCTGAGGGGTCCCGGGTAAGGCATCTCGGGCCCACAACCGGGGTGATCTTCCGACGCGGCGGGCCGACCCTCAGCAGCACTCTTCACCTCACAACGACAGAAGTCGAACCGAGGAGAAGACGATGATCACCTGGACTGACCAGGCACTGCGGGCAGAGGTCGACTACCGGGCCGACCGCGCCCAGGCCGCCATGGGCCACGGCGACCGCAAGGAGCGGATCGCCCGCCGCTGGCTCGGCCTGGTCCGCAAGGACGCGGACACTCAGCCGGAGAAGGACCCCGAAGAGCCCTCAGAGGAGTATCGGACCGCCGCCTGAACAGGGAATTCGAGCCGAGAATGTCGGACGGGTATGCCACGATGCAGGACGTGGCACGGTTGGGTTCAGGAATTCCGCTCGTCGCGCGGGGCGCGCAGTTGCGCCAGCTCCGCGCGGCGTTGCGGCAGGCGTCCAAGGGCGCGTCGAGTGCGGTGCTGGTGGCCGGGGACGCCGGGGTCGGCAAGTCCCGGCTGCTGGCCGAGCTGAGCGAGCTGGCCACGGCCGAGGGCACGCTGGTGCTCACCGGCCGCTGCCTGGACGTCGGGGAGGGCGGTCTGCCCTACCTACCGTTCGTGGAGGCCCTCGGCCTGCTCCGGGAGGGCCACCTGGACGCGCTGCGCGCGCACCCCGCGCTGGCCAAACTGCTGCCCGAGGTGCTGCCAGAGCACGTGGTGCCGTTCGACCCCCGGCGCACCGAGCTGGACATGAGCCAGCTGCAGATGTTCGACGCGGTGCACGCGCTGCTGGCCGAACTCGCCGCCGAGCGCACCGTGGTGCTGGCCATGGAGGACCTGCACTGGGCCGACGGCTCCACCCGGCACCTGCTCTCCTTCCTGCTCTCCCGGCTGCGCGCCGGCCGGCTGCTGGTGGTGGCCACCTACCGCAGCGACGACCTGCACCGCCGCCACCCGCTGCGCCCGCTGCTGGCCGAACTGGTCCGGCTGCCCGCGGTGGAACGCCTCGAACTGAGCCCGTTCACCAGCACCGACGCCCGCACCTTCGTCCGCCGCCTCTCCGACGGCGCCCTGGCCGAGGACAAGATCGCCGAGATCGCCGAGCGTTCCGAGGGCAACGCCTTCTTCGCCGAGGAACTGATCGCCGCCTGCGCCGACCGGGACGACCGGATGCCGATCGGCCTGGCCGACGTGCTGCTGGCCCGGATCGAACGACTCGCCCAGGCCACCCAGCAGATCATCCGGGTCGCCTCGGTCTCCGGCCGCCGGGTCACCGACGCCCGGCTGCGCACCGTCAGCGGCCTGCCCGACGCCGAGATCGAGGCCGCGCTGCGCGAGGCGGTCACCCACCACGTGCTGCTGTACAAGGACGACAACCACGCCTA
Source organism: Crossiella sp. S99.2 (assembly GCF_023094165.1). Lineage (GTDB taxonomy): Bacteria > Actinomycetota > Actinomycetes > Mycobacteriales > Pseudonocardiaceae > Crossiella. Next base: position 132,434 of record NZ_JALMDK010000010.1, read on the forward strand.
CGTCTTCCGGCACGCCCTGCTGCGCGAGGCCGTCTACGCCGACCTGCTGCCCGGCGAACGGGTCCGGCTGCACGCCGGGTACGCCCGGTTCCTGGCGGCCAAGGACGGCAAGCGCGGGGTGGCCGCCGAACTGGCCCACCACAGCCTGGAGAGCCACGCGCTGCCGCAGGCGCTGGCCGCCTCGGTCGCCGCCGCCCGCGAGGCCATGGAGGCCCGCGCGCCGGCCAAGGCGTTGCGGCACCTGGAACAGGCCATGAAGCTGTGGGGCGCGGTGCCCGATCCGGAGCAGGTCAGCGGCGGCGACGAGCTGCGGCTGGTGCACAAGGCCATGTACACCGCCAGCCTGGCCGGTGAGGACGACCGGGCGCTGGCCTACGGGCGCACCGCGGTGCAGATGGCCGAACAGATCGGCGACCCGGTGCGCTCGGCCGAGGTGCAGCGCAAGTACGTGCAGACCCTGCTGGCGCTGGAAGGCAAGCGGGACAAGGCGTTGCAGGTGATCGAACGCGCCTGGCAGCTGGTCGCCGACCAGCCGGCCAGCCCCACCCGCGCCTGGGTGCAGGCCATGCGGGCCAGGGTGGCGATGAGCGCGGACGAACAGAGCTACGGGCTGGCCCGCGAGTACGCCGAGGGCGCGCTGGCCGATGCCAAGGCCAGCGGCTCGACCGGGGCCGAGATGGACGCGCTGACCTCGCTGTCGGTGATCCTGGAACGCGGCGGCCACCCCGAGGAGGCGGTGCGCCGGCTGCGCGAGGCGGTGGACCGGGCCGCGGCCGCCAACGCGCACAGCGTGGAGCTGCGGGCCTGGTTCAACCTGGCCATCACGCACTACGAACGCGGCCTGCTCGACCAGGCCCTGGACGCCGCGGCCAGCGGCCGCCGCCGGGCCGGGGCCACCGGACTGGAGTGGAGCCCGTACGGCACCGAACTGCGGGTGCTCAACATCCTGCTGCACTACGTCGCCGGTGACTGGGAGGCCGCGACCGAGGCCGCCGACCAGGGCGTCTGCTCGGTGCCCGATATCGCCAGCGCCCGGCTCACCGCGATCTCGCTGTTCACCCTGGTCGGCCGCGGCGAGTACGACACGGTCGCCGAACTGGTCGCCCGGCTGCGCCCGGAATGGCACAAGGACTGGGACATCGCGGTGATGGCCGCGGCCTGCGCCGCCGACGCCCAGCTCTGGCAGGGCCGCCCGGACAAGGCCCTGGAATGGATCGACGAGGCGCTGTCGGTGGCCGAACGGCACCGCGAGCTGGCGGTGATCCGGATCGGCGCGCTCGGCCTGGCCACGCACGCCGAACTGGCCGCCAAGGCCCGGCACAAGAAGGACGCCGCCACCGAGACCCGCCACTTGGACGCGGGGGAGCGGCTGCTCGCCAAGATCCGCCGGGCCGCCACCAGCACCCGCCCGCGCAGCGGCGAACTCGGCCCCGAGGGCCTGGCCTGGCTGGCCCGCGCCGAGGCCGAGGCGGCCCGCGTGCGTGCCGAGGACACCCCGGAGCACTGGCACCGGGTGGTCGAGGCATTCGGTTACGGCCACACCTACGAACAGACCCTGGCCCGCCTCCGCCTGGCCGCCACCCAGCTCACCGCGGGCGACAAACCCGCCGCCGAGGCCACCCTGTCCCAGGCCGGCACGGCCGCCACGGCCATGGGCGCCACCCCACTCCAGGACGCCCTGGCCGCGCTGGCCCGCCGCGCCCGCCTCAACCTGGCCACCCCGGCCACCGCCCGGGACACCATCGACCCGTTCACCCCACGCGAACGCGCGGTGCTGTCCCTGGTCGCCAGGGGGCACACCAACCGGCAGGTCGGCGCGGAGCTGTACATCAGCGAGAAGACGGTCAGCGTGCACCTGAGCCGGGTGATGGCCAAACTCGGCGCCGCCAGCCGCACCGAGGCGGTCACCAAGGCGCACGAACGCGCGTTGCTCTGACCCCCGGCCGCCCACGCGGCCACCGCCGATCATTACCATCGCAAGCCATGCGCGCCGTATTCCCCGGCTCCTTCGACCCGGCCACGCGGGGACATCTCGACGTGGCGCGCCGGGCCGCGGCCATGTTCGACGAGGTCGTCATGTGCGTCCTGACCAACCCGAAGAAGACCGGCAGGCTCCCCCTCGCCGGACGGCTGGCCCTGCTGGCCGAGCTGACCAGCGACCTGGCCAATGTCACGGTGGACTCCAGTGCCGGCCAGTTGCTGGTCGACTACTGCCGCGGCGCGGGGATCGGCGTGATCGTGCGCGGCCTGCGCACCCAGGACGACCTGGCGCACGAGTTGCCGATGGCACGGATGAACCGGCAGCTGAGCGGCATCGAGACGTTCTTCATCCCGGCCAGTCCCGAGCAGGCCTACATCTCCTCCACCCTCATCTCGGCCACGGCCCAGCGGTAGCGCCGGTCAGCGCAGCGAACCGGCCTGGTGCAGCTCGTCGAAGATGATCTTGTCGACCGGTGCCACCCGCTCCCGGTCGGCGTAACCCAGCCACACCACCTCGGCGATCTCGTTGCTGGCCACCGGAGTGCCCGCGTACTCCGCCGAGTAACAGGTCATCCGCACCAGCACGCCCTCGGCCTGCCCGTGTGCCTGGGCCTCGAACGTGCCCACGTGCACCGCGGTGTCCGCCGCGACCGCCACGCCCAGTTCCTCGGCGATCTCCCGGACCAGGGTCTGCACGTCGGTCTCGCCGGGTTCGCGCTTGCCGCCGGGCAGGTAGTAGGCGTCCTTGCCGTGCGAGCGGGTGCTCAGGATGCGGCCGTCGGCCAGGTCGATCAGGGCGATCTTGTCGATGACGGTCATGCGGACATTCTCCGCCGACGCAAATGCGCCCCCGGCGACCGGTCACCCCCTACCATGTGCGCGTGATGCCGGAACTGGTGCGGAAGCTCGAACACTCCTTCGCCGCCTTCGACGAGGACAACGACGGCTATATCCAGCTCACCGACCTGGAGGAGCGCAGCAAGCGTTTCTGCGTGCGGTTCAACGAGACCGACTCGCTCAAGGGCATCGCCGCCCTGGAAGGCATGCGGGAGCACTGGCGGGCGCTGGTCGAGCTGACCGACACCGACAACGACGGCCAGATCAGCAAGGCCGAGTTCGTCGCCGCGGTGGGCGCCGCGCTGGCCGAGTCCGACGCCGGCTTCGACCGGGTGTTCCGCCCGGCCCTGGCCGCCGGGTTCGCGCTGGCCGACACCAATGACGACGGGCACATCGGGGTGGAGGAGTTCGTCGCCTTCATGTACCTGGCCGGATTCTCCCTGGCCAAGGCGCCGCGGTTGTTCGCGCTGCTGGACGCCAACGGCGACGGCAAGGTCAGCGTGGACGAGTGGCTCACCGCGTTCAAGACCCACTACACCGAGGCCACCGCCGACCTCGACCTGCCAGCCAACGCCTTTTTCGGCTCCACCTGAGAGATCGGTCGCATACACACCGTCCACACGCGACCCTGACTACCATTGCCCGGTGATTTCCGGGCCAGTCAGCACCCTCCAGGGCCACGACGGTGACGCCGTCCTGCACCAGGACGCCGTCGAGTTGCGGTTCCCGTCGCGCCTGAGCACGCGTGCGGTCAAGAGCGCGCGCAGTCCGCGGCGGGTGCCGTTGTCCGCGATCATCGACGTCGAGTACGAGGCCGGTGGCCGTCGGCCGTACCTGCGGTTGCGGCTGGCCGGGGAACTGCCGGGGCACGAGCCGCGACGGCCCGAGCTGGACGTGGACGCGCTGGTGCTGCACTCGAATCGGCGGGCGGACAACGGCGCGTTCGTGGCCGAGTTACGTTCGCGGCTCTCCGCTGACCCGGTGCCGGACCCGCGGTTGCTCGCCCCGGACGCGCACGCGCCCGGCCTGGCCCCGGTCACCGACCCGGTACGGCTGCGGGTGTCCACCCTGGACGGTGTGGTCACCCTGGACGAGCAGCGCCTGCTGATCGAGTTCAACTCCGGCATGCGCAAGCCGCGGCGGCACGAACTCGCCATCGCCGAGCTGCAGGGCGTGGAGTTCATCCCGGCCAAGCCGCACCGCTCCGGACTGGTCCGATTCCTGCTGCCGGGCGCGGAACTGCGGCCAGACCCGCGCCGTGATCCGCACACCGTCCGCTTCATGGCGGGCACCGAGGAGGGCCGGATGGCCGACCTGGCCGCGGAACTCGCCGCCCGCCTGACCCCAGCCACCGAACCCGCACTGGTGTCCCAGACCTAACCGCCATCGTGTTGGCCGTTCTGGACGGCGAGTTGGCCCAACTGGTACGCCGAGTTGGCTGAAGTGGGCGTACCAGTTGGCCCAAGTGGTACCAGTTCGGCCAAGACTGGGTACGACAACGGCCAACACGCCGGCGAATCACGGACGTGACCTCTAGACCGCCAGGGGTGGGCAGACCAGCATGGCGGCGTCGAGTTCGGCGTGTGCCTCGGGGTGGTCGGCCCACCACTGGGCGAAGGTCGGGTTTCTGTCCACAATGGACCGATAGGCGTAGGCGGCGCTGGCGAAGACCTCGTGCGCCCGCCCGGCCAGGGCGCCGTCGGTGCGCACCCCCACCATGATCGGCACCTGTAGCGGGTCGCCGAGCAGTGGCCGGACCGCTATTCCGTTGCCACTGCGCGAAGCCGGGGCGGCCAGCGACACCGCGCCGTTCTCCACCAGCACCCGCGCCATGCCCGCTTCCCAGGTGTGGTGCCGGATTCGCGGGGTGAAACCGACGCTGGCGCAGGCGGTGTGCAGCTGCATGCGCAGGCTGTTGGCCTCCGGCGGCGGCACCACCCAGTCGCAGTCGGCCAGCTCCGCCAAGGAGATCACCTCGCGGACGGCCAGGGGATGGTCCTCGGCGACGGCGACGAACTGGGGCTCCAGCACCAGGGTGCGGATTTCCACGCCGCTGAGTTTGCGGCGTTCCAGGCCGTCGAAGCGCTCGAACACGGCCAGGTGCAGCCGCGCGGAGTTGAGCATCTCGACCAGGGTGTGCCCGACCGGTTCGATTTCGGTACGCACCTCCGAGCAGGGCAACCGGTTGCTCAATTCGGCGACCAGGCGGGCCAGGAACAGCATCGGCATGCAGCCGGCCAGCAGCGGCTGCGGGGTGAAGGTGCGCGCCCGGTCCTGCGCGGAAGCCAGCAGATGATCTAAGTCGTCCAGCACCAGGCGCGCGGTGTTGACCACGTATCGGCCCAGTTCGGTGGGGGTGCTGCCGGTGGGGCTGCGGTCGAACAACCGCCCGCCCACCAGGCGTTCCACCCGCTGCAGCTGCGCGGTGAGCGCTGGCTGGGTGAGGCCGAGCCGGACGGCCGCCTTGCTCATGCTGCCGGTCTCGACGATGGCGCAGACCGCACGGAGATGCCGTAGCTCCAGGTCAGCCATAAACCGAAGTTATCGCCAATTCCGATGACCGGACACCCGACGTTCGGACGATATTTCAGTGCATCCGCCGGAGTCCCTGCCCTGCTTTTCCGGCGGCCCTGCGGAAAGGACAAGACATGTGGTCAAGCTGGCGGGGATGGGGTGCGGCGCTGGTCGCCGCCCTGGCCCTGACGACCGGGTTCGCCTCCTCGGTAAATGCTGCGACAACCAACAATGACGATGTTCAACCGTTGATCGTCGGTGGCCGCCCGGCCAGCGAGGTGTATTCGTTCATGGCCTCGCTGCAAGGCGGTCAGGGACATTTCTGCGGTGGTTCGCTGATCACCCCGACCTGGGTGGTGACCGCGAAACACTGTGTCCAGGGCCAGAGCCCCGGCGGGTTCCGGATCCGGGTCGGCAGCACCACCTGGAACGCGGGCGGCACCCTGGCGCAGACCGCGCAGATCGTGCAGGGCCAGGGTGACATCGCGCTGGTCCGGCTCAGCGCCGCGGTGCCGCAGGCGCCGATCGCGCTCGCCGCCGACGGTGGCGCGGCGGGCACGGACTCCCGGCTGATCGGCTGGGGCCAGACCTGCCCGACCCGCGGTTGCGGCGGTGCGCCGACCCAGCTCCAGGAGATCGATGTGCAGGTGCAGGCCAGTGGCTGCACCGACAACTTCAACCCGCAGACCGAACTGTGTCTGGGCGGCCTGCCCAGCGCGGGCGCCTGCTACGGCGACTCCGGTGGTCCCGCGGTCCGCCAGGGCAACGGGCGCTGGGAGCTGACCGGCGCGACCAGCCGGGCCGGCCGCGGTCAGCCGACCTGCGGGCAGGCCCCGGCGATCTACATGAACGTGCCGGCGCACAAGCAGTGGATCGACCAGGTCACCGGCGGCGATCCCGGCACCGGCTGCGGCAGCACCGCGGCCTGGAGCACGGAGCAGCTGTACCCGCCGGAGACCGAGGTCGCGCACAACGGACGCCGCTGGCGCTCGATCTGGTGGAACCGGGCCCAGGAACCGGGCGCCGGACCCTGGTACTGGCAGGACCTGGGGGCCTGCAACTCCTGACCGGACCCTATTTCCCGCACTATTTGCCACGGGCCCGCGGATCACCGCCGAAGGCTCGCGGGCCCGTGGCAGCCTCGCGCCTGTGGCCGACTATCTGATCTCGCACCGCGACCAGCGCGCGGACCGGGCCGACCAGGTGGCCGCCGTCCGCGCCGCCTACCGGTACAACCTGGAACTCGGTTTCCCGGTGGCCGCGGGCGGCGGTGAGGAGGACGCGCCGTCCTCCCGGTGGCGGTTACGGGCCCTGGAACAGCAGGAACGCCTGCGGCTGAACCTGCGGATGCTGCGTCGGCAGGGCAAGTGGAACTTCGTCAACGACCTGCAGCCGCTCGCGCCGCTGAAGCTGGCCGCGATGGTCCGGCAAGACGACATGGCCGGGATCGTGGACTACTTCATGCCGCTGCCCGGCGGCGTCACCGGCGATGTCCGGGAGAAGAGCCTGCAGGATTTCCGCGACGTTTTCGCGCTGTCCCAACCACCCTCGGTGATGGAGCGCTTCCGGAGTGACGACTACTTCGCCGAGTGCTTCGTGGCCGGACCGGACCCGACCCGGCTCACCCGGATGACACACATCCCGGAGAAGTTCCCGATCACCACCGAACACCTCGACCAGGTGCCCCAGCTCGGCGCCGACGACCTGGCCACCGCGATCGCCGCCGGCCGGGTGTACTGGGTGGACTACGAGTCCATGGCCGAACTGGACAACGGCACCCACCCGCAGGCGCCCAAGTACATGTACGCGCCGATGGTGGCCTTCTGCGTGCCCAGAAACGGTGATCAGCTGCGGCCGTTCGCGATCCAGTGCGGCCAGGACCCGGCCGGGCGGGAGGTCTACACCCCGGCCGACGGGCATTCCTGGAGCCTGGCCAAGAACTGCGTGCTGGCCGCGCACAACACCTACCACGAGGTGTTGACCCACCTCGGTTTCACCCACTTGATGAGCGAACCGGTGCTGCTGGCCGGAGTGCGCAACTTCGCCGCGAATCACCCGGTGTGGGTACTGCTGCGCAGGCACTTCGAGGGCACCTTCTCGATCAACAAGCTCGCGGTGGAACTGCTGATCCAGCCGGGCAAGGCGGTGGAGTACCTGATCGGCTCGGACCTGAAGAGCACTTACCCGTGGCTGGCCAAGCACCGCGCCAACCACTCCTTCCGGGACAACTACCTGCCGAGCAGGCTCGCTGGGCACGGCACCGGCAGCCGGTCGCTGCCGCACTACCCGTACCGCGACGACGGTCTGCTGGTCTGGCAGGCCATCCAGGACTGGGTGCAGGAGTTCGTCGCGCTGTACTACCGCGATGACGCCGACGTGCGCGCCGACCACGAACTCCAGTCCTGGGCGGCCGAGGTCGCCACCGACGGCCAGGTCCGCGATTTTGGCGCCACGCCAGGGAAAATCGCCGACCAGGCCGATCTCGCCGAGATCCTGACCATGGTCATCTGGACTGCGGGTCCGCAGCACGCGGCGGTGAACTTCGCGCAAAAGGACCACCTGGCCTTCCTGCCCGCCAACCCTCTGGCCGGGTACACGCCGGAGCCCAGGGGCAAGGGGCACAGCGAGGCGGACTGGCTGGCCAACCTGCCCCCGCTGGACGTGGCGGTGCAACAGTTCTGCGTGATGACCTTCCTCGGCTCGGTCCACCACACCACGCTCGGCGACTACGGCCGCGACTTCGCCACCGGCCCGGCCGCGGCCGCGCACCGGCGGTTCCAGGCCCAGCTCGGCGGAGTGGAGGACGCGATCGCCGCCCGCAACCAGCGGCGCGCGGTGCCGTACGAGTACCTGCAGCCCTCGCTGATTCCCAACAGCACCAACATCTAGAGCCCGCTGACCAGTATCGCGGTGATCACCCGCGCCGCTGCCTCCGGATCGGTGCCGACCGCCGGGGGCAGCGCGCCGGTGAGCCACAGCGTGGCGAACCCGTGCACCAGGGACCAGGCCGCGATCTCACCCAGTTCCGGCCCGGCCCGGCGCACCGACCGCACCCCGCTGACCAGTGGCGCGTTCGCCCGCTCGCGGGCGGCCAGCACCGCGGGATCGTCGGCGCGGTACAGCTCGGGGCGGAACATCACCTCGAAGTGCGCCCGGTGCCCGACCGCGAACCGCACATAGGCCACGCCCACCTCGCTGAAGCTGCCGGTCCGCTCCGCCACCTCGGTCAGCGCGTCCGCGAGCAGCTCGAACCCCTCGGCGGCCAGCGCGGTGCACACGCCCGCCTTGTCGCCGAAGTGGTGCACCGGCGCGGCGTGCGAGACCCCGGCGCGCCGCGCCAGCTCGCGCAGGCTGAACCCGGCCGGACCCTGCTCGGTGATCGCGGTGACGGCCGCGGCCAGCAGCGCGCGCCGCAGATCGCCGTGGTGGTAGGAGTCCCTGGTCGCCATGTGACCACCCTAACCCGAATCTAGACGTTGACAAGATGCCTGTTCGCGGCGCATCTTGTCACCGACAAGTTTGAGCTTCTGGGGAAGGTGGGGCGATGGCTCCGTTCGTCATCCTGATCGTGGTCACCCTGGTGCTGTGGCTGGCCGGACGCCTGGGCGTGCGCTGGCTGCGGCCGTGGACGGCGCCGCTGCGCGGTGGGCTGGCGGCGATGTTCACCGCGACCGGCCTGGCGCACTTCATCGGCCTGCGGGCCGAGCTGATCGCGATGGTCCCGCCCTGGCTGCCCGCGCCGGAATTCCTGGTCACGGTCACCGGCGTGCTGGAACTGGCCGGGGTCGTGGGCTTGCTGTGGACGCCGACGGCGCGCTGGGCCGCGGGCGCGCTCACCGTGTTGCTGCTGGTGATGTTCCCGGCCAACGTCTACGCCGCCCTCAACGGCCTGTCCCTGAGCGTGTTCGACCAGCTGTGGTCGCGCACCGCGCTGCAGATCGTCTTCCTGGCTGCCACCATCGCGGTGTTCCTCGGCCTCCGCTGTCGGGGTGCCGTGCTGTACTCCCGTGTCAGCCAAGGAGGATCACCGTGAAGTGGACCCTGGAAGTCGTCATCGTCCCGGTCGCCGACCTGGCCCGCGCCCGCGAGTTCTACGCGGACAAGCTGGGTTTCGCCGTCGACCACGACACCAAGATCAGCGAGGAGGTGCACCTCGTCCAGCTCACCCCGCCCGGCTCGGGCTGTTCGATCGTGATCAGCAAGGGCATGTCGCAGATGGCGCCCGGCTCGCTCAAGGGCGTGCAGCTTGTGGTCGGCGATGTGCGGGCCGCGCACGCCCAGCTGGCCGAGCGCGGGGTGCCGGTCTCCGAGGTCCAGGTGGCGGGCGCCGGGGGCTTCCGGCCGGCCACCGCCGAGGACGATCTCAACAACCAGGGCTTCGTCTTCTTCGACGATCCGGACGGCAACAGCTGGGCGGTGCAGCAGATCACCAGCCGGGGCGTGGACTGATGAGCACGCTGACCGCCGCGGCGTTCACCGCCCGGCTCACCGCGCTGGCCGACCCGGTGGAGCAGGAGAAGCTACAGCGCTACTTCAAGACCGGGCCCGGCGAGTACGGCGAGGGTGATGTGTTCCTGGGCGTGCGGATGGGTGCGCTGTTCGAGGTGGCCAAGGATTTTCTCGACATGCCCATCGCCGAACTGGACCGGCTGCTGGACAGTCCACTGCACGAGATCCGGGCCGGTGCACTGTCCATCATGGACAAACACGCCCGCCGCAAACGCACCCCCGAGGACCGCCGGAAAGAACTCTACGAGCTGTACCTGCGCCGCCTGGACCGCATCAACAACTGGGACCTGGTCGACCTGGCCGCCCCGCACGTGGTCGGCGGCTACCTCTACCCCCGGGACCGCGCCCCGCTCTACCGGCTGGCCCGCTCCGCCAACCTGTGGGCCCGGCGCACCGCGATCTACGCCACCGCCTTCTTCCTGCGCAAGGGCGAGGTCGAGGACACCCTGGCCATCGCGGAAATCCTGTTGGGGGACAAGGAGGATCTCATCCACAAGGCGGTCGGCGGCTGGCTGCGCGAGGTCGGCAACCGGGCCCCCGACCGCCACCGCGAGTTCCTGGACGCGCACGCGCCGACCATGCCCAGGGTCACCCTGCGCTACGCCATCGAACGCCTGCCCGAGGATCGCCGCCGCCACTACCGGGAACTCAAAGCCGCTACAGCGTGAACGTGCCCAGGTGCCCGTCCGGCTCGATCACCGTGCTGCGCGGGCTGATCCGGGCCACCACCGCCCGGAAATCCCGCAGCAACTGGGGATCGACCCCCGGCGTGCCGAGCGGGGTGTCCATCCGGTCGTGGTGACTGGGCACCACGAACCGGGGCCGTCCGAGGGTGACCAGGGCCCGCTCCACGAACTGATAGGTGGTGCCCCCGGTCAGGCTCAGCACGGCGACATCCGGCCGCTGCCCCGCCAGTTCGTTCTCGATGAACGCCGCGGTGCCGATGAACACCGCCGACAACCGGTCCCCGACATCCACCCGGTAGGCCAGGGTGCCGCCCTCGACGAGTTCGCCGATGGTGGTCGGCCGGGGTGGGGGAGTGCGGTGGGTGCCGGGCGCGAAGTACTGGTAGTTCGCGCCGGTCCCGTGCAGACTCCGGAACCCGCGCACGGTGAAACCCTGGAAGTCCAGGTACTCCCCACCCCGGACGTCGATCATCCGCCCTGGATCGACGCCCAGTGCGGTGAGCAGGCAGCGGTGTGTCTCGGTGCCGGTGACCCGGGGCGTGTTCTTGTCCTTGCGGTGCAAGGCTTTCATCAGGTGCGGCACATCGGCGGCATGGTCCCAGTGCCCGTGCGTGAGCAGGATCAGTTCCACCGGCGCCGGATCGTCGAGGACCGGGGCGAGGTGCTGCAGGTTGGTGGTCAGCGGGGCCGACGGGTCAACCGCGCCCGCGGCGGTGGTGTACCGGAACCGGCTGAGGTACGGGTCGATCAGCACCCGCCGTCCGTCGAAGCTCAGCTCCCACCCCGCCACCCCCAGCCACCGGAACCGCACCCCGGCACTGACCCGGCCCGCCTGCCCGGCCGAACCCGGGGCCGCCTGGGCCACCGCCGCGCCCAGACCGGTGGCGGCCAGCGTCGCTCCCGCGGTGCCCGCGAGCAGGCCGCGCAACAGGTTCCGCCGGCCAGGGTTCGCCGCTCCGGCGCACTCGTCGCACATCGAAGATCCCCTCTCCTCATCGACTCGAACGGCGCGAGTTGATCAGAGCCCGGTTCCACGTGTCCAACATCGATATCGCAACCGCAGCCATACCCGATCCGATATCATCGCTGCTCGTGGACCTGGTCCGGCATCTCCGCTACTTCCTCGCGGTCGCCGAGGAACTGCATTTCGGCCGGGCCGCGCACCGCCTGGGCATGGCCCAGCCGCCGCTGTCCCAGCGCATCCAGCGCCTGGAACGCGAGCTGGGCGTGCGGCTGTTCGACCGGTCCGCGCGCACCGTCACGCTCACCGACGGCGGCCGGTTGCTGCTCACCGAGGCCAGGGACCTGGTCGAGCGGGCCGAGCGGCTGCGCGCGCTGGCGGGTCAGGTCGCGCGCGGCGAGGTCGGCAGGTTGCGGGCCGGGATCCTGCCGGACCTCGGCGGCGGCGCGATCGGCGCCCTGGTCAGCGCGTTCCGGCAGCGGTGCGCCGGGGTGGAACTGGAACTGCACGAGATCACCACCGCGGAACAACAGCGCGGACTGGCCGAGCGACGCCTCGACGTGGGCATCCTGCGCCATCCCTTCGACGTCCACAGTGGACTGTCGATGGGCGCGGTGCTGGTGCGGGAACTGGAAGTGGTGGTGCCGGTGGGGCATCGGCTGGCGGAACGGGAGGAGATCGGACTGGCCGAACTGGGCGGCGGACTGGTGTTGTTCCCGCGGGCCGCCGCGCCCGCCTGGTACGACGAACTGCTCACCGGCTGCGCCCGGCACGGCTTCACCCCCGGCGAGGTGCACCCGGCAGGCAACCCGGACTTCGCCGCCGGCCTGGTCCTGGCCGGGACCGCGGTCGCCCTGGACGACGGCGCCCTCGCCGCCCGGCACCCCGGACTCCGCTCCCGGCCGTTACGCGGCGGACCCCTGATCCAGCGCACCTCCCCGGTCTGGCCGGCCGACCGGCGCACCGCGGCCACCGACGCCTTCGCCGCCGCGGTCGCCGAGGTCCTCGGCGCGGCAGGCATGCGCCAGACCACCCTGCCCGCGGGCAGCGCCCTGCATCCACGACCGGTCTCGGAGTTCTGGGTATGAGCGGCATTCGCGGCCGGATCGAGGCCGCCTTCACCGAAGCCGGGGTCACCGGCTGCCTGCACGCCACCGACCTCGACGGCCCCGGCCAGCTCGCCGTGCGCGCCGACGCCCCGGTCTGCCTGGCCAGCGTGTTCAAGGTGCCGCTGCTGGTGGCCTGGCACCGGTCGGCCCTGGATCCGGCCGAGCAGATCACCCTGCGCCCCGGCGAGCGGACCGGCGGACCCACCGGGATCGGCGCCATGCAGGATCCGATCACGCTGTCCCTGCGCGATCTGGCCTACCTGGCCATCGCGGTCAGCGACAACGCCGCCGCGGACGCCCTGCTCGACCGGATCGGCCTGCCCGCACTCAACGACACCCTCGCCGGACTGGGCCTGACCGCCACCACCATCCGGCACTACGGCCGCGACCTACAGGCCACCATGGCGGAGGACGCCGGCGGCCCCGATCCGGCGCTGCTGGCCGATCCGGCGGTGCTCGCCCGGTTGCGAGTGCTTGATCCGGCCCGCACGAATTCCTCCACCGCCAGGGAGATGACCCGGCTGCTCGCACTGATCTGGCGGGACGAGACCCCGGGCGCGGCGCTGCTGCGACGGGCGATGGGCCTGCAGGTGTGGCCGCACCGGCTGTCCTCGGGCTTCCCCTTCGACGATGTGCGGGTCGCGGGCAAGACCGGGACGCTGCCCACGGTGCGCAACGAGATCGGCGTGGTCGAGTACCCCGACGGCGGCCGCTACGCCGTCGCGGTCTTCACCCGCAGCGCGAGCACCGCCTTCGCCCTGCCCGCCGCCGACGCGGTCATCGGCACCACCGCCCGCCTCGCCATCGACCACCTCCGCGCCCACCGCTGACCCGCCGAGTTGGCCCAAGTCGTACGCCCGGTTGGGCCAACTGGGCGTACGAGTGTGGCCAAGTGGGCGGGTGGGGGTCAGCGGGCCTGGCGGAGCTGGGTGCGGGAGGAATCCAGGAGGGCCGAGCCGCCCGCGCTGAGGCGGTGGTAGGCGGCGCCGGCCCGGCGTTCGGTGGTGATCAGGCCCGCGTTGCGCAGCACGCTGGCGTGCTGACTCGCCCCAGCGAGGGAGATGTGCATCAGCTTGGCCAGTTCGGTGGTGGTCAGGCTCGGTGTGCTGGCGATGGTGTCCAGCAGCTGGGCGCGGGTCCGGCCCAGCAGGGTGCCCAGCGCGGCGCTGCCGGTGGGCCGCTCGCCCAGTGACCAGGACCAGTCGCTGGTCCGGGCCACCGGGTAGACCAGCACCGGCGGCTGGTCCGGGTCCTCCAGGGTGATCGGGCGGCCCCAGCAGAAGAAGGACGGGATTAGCAGCAGGCCGCGGCCGTCCAGGTGCAGGTCCTGCTCGACCGGGTAGTCGACCTCCAGCACCGGCGCCTGCCAGCGGATCGCCGGGTGCAGTGTGCTGAACAGCCGGTCCAGGCCGCCGGAGAGCAGGGCCTGGCTCCTGGCCTGGCGGTCGGTCTGGACCGCGGCGGTGACCGCGGGCCAGTAGGGGGCCAGCGCCACCCGGTGGTACTGGTGCAGCGCGGTGCCCAGCCTGCGCAGCATCGGCGCCTCGCCCCTGGCCAGCTCACCGGCCCAGCCCGGCAGCCTGCGTTCGGCGGCCAGCCTGGTCAGATCGCGGTGCAGCACCGGCTTGGCCGTGCCGCAGAGCGCTTCGATGCCGTCCAGGAGGGTCTGTCCGGCGACGGGCGGGGTGAGGAAGTCGGCCGAATAGCCGGTGGGCGGGGCGAGCACGGTGAGCAGGCCGGTGGCGGAGGTCAGCTCGGCGCGGGCCAGTCTGCGCCAGTGCCCGAAGGTCTGGGAACCGATGGTGGACTGCACCAGGTGCAGGCTGAGCAGGATCTCCCACAGCGGGTCGGCGCCGTCGTTGAGCCTGACTCTGGCCAGGTCGGCCGGTGTGAAGTGGATGCGAAGCACGGGGACTTCCAGCGGCGAGTGGGCGGACGGGGCGCGGCTGGCGGGACCGCGGTGGCGATATGTTACAAGCTGAAACAGTTAGGTGTGCCGTTAAACTTTGAACGTCCTAGGTTTCAGCGAGAAGTGAAACCGCTAGCTCACCGGGTCCCCGCCCTGCACCCTGGCGCACGTGAAGTCTGGTTGGGACAGCAGCGCTCCCTGATCCGCTGCCCGGCTGCCGCCGCCGACCGGCCGCGGCCAGTGACATCCGTCTCGTTTCGTTGGCCTGCTCGCCGGGGTACACCCGGTGACCTGCGTTGATACCCGTCCGCAGTGGACAGACCCGGGGTCTGACCGGATCGGAGTATGGATCACCCGTCGCGGTGGCCTAGAGTTGCAGGCTGCGCTGCGTGTCGTGCGTAGCGGGACGGAGGTATTTAGCGGAATGGTCGAGCGCCTCGCCGTTGCCGGAGTGCACACGGATTCACGCACCCGCCCCACGGTCGCATCGACTTTTCCGCCGACAGCCGCCGATACCGGCCGAGTCCAGCGTTTTCTGGACACCCAACGGCCGGCCACCCCCTGCCTGGTGCTCGACCTGGACATCGTCCGGCAGCGCTTCCTCGACCTGCGCGCGGCGATGCCGGACGCGGAGATCTTCTACGCGGTGAAGGCCTGCCCGGCGCCCGAGGTGGTGGCGCTGCTGGTGGAGCTGGGTTCCCGCTTCGACGTGGCCAGCCCGGCCGAGATCGAACTGTGCCTGGCCCAGGGCGCCCGCCCGGAGACCATCTCCTACGGCAACACCATCAAGAAGGCCGCCGACATCGCCCGCGCCTACGCGGCCGGGGTCCGGCTCTACGTCACCGACAGCGCCGAGGACCTGGCCAAGCTCGCCGAGCACGCGCCGGGGTCCGCGGTCTTCTGCCGGGTGCTGGTGGTCAACGAGAGCGCGGGCACGCCGTTTGGCAAGAAGTTCGGCTGCGCCGAGGACATGGCCCTGGACCTGCTCGCCGAGGCGGGCCGGCTGGGCCTGCGGCCGGCCGGGGTCTCCTTCCACGTGGGCTCCCAGCAGGTCGACCCGCACGCCTGGCACGAGGGCATCGCTCAGGCGGGCCGGATCACCCGGACCCTGCGCGAGCGCGGCATCGAGCCCACGCTGGTCAACCTCGGCGGCGGTTTTCCCGCGCGCTACACCGAGAGCACGCCGCCGCTGGCCGAGTACGCCGAGGCCATCGAGGGCGCGCTCACCGAGCACTTCGGCGCGCACCGGCCGCGGGTGCTGATCGAACCCGGCCGCGCGATCGCCGCGGACGCCGGGATCATCCGCACCGAGGTCGTGCTGGTCGCCCGGAAGTCCTATGTGGACGAACGGCGCTGGGTGTACCTGGACATCGGCCGCTACAACGGATTGGCCGAGACCGAGGGCGAGATGATCACCTACCGGCTGGCCGCGGGCCCGCCGGAGGGCGCGCGCGGACCGGTGGTGCTCGCCGGGCCGACCTGCGACGGCGACGACGTCCTCTACCAGCGCACGGTGTACGAGTTGCCGTTGGCGCTACGCGCCGGAGACCACGTGGACATCCTCAGCGCGGGGGCCTACACCGCCAGCTACGCCTCAGTGGAGTTCAACGGCTTCGCGCCGCTGCCCACGCACTGCCTCTGACCCGACACCAGCACACCCACCCCAACTCCCCATCCCCGTGCGGGATGGGCCTTCCCTGCGCGCGAACCCCGCGCGCTACTTCGACAGTAGGGAGGTTGATAGATGTCCATTGCTCCTGAAGCGGTGCAGACCGTCGGCTTGTTCAGCGGACAGCACGTCCTCGCGGAGATCGACGGGATCGACGCCGCGTTGCTGGATGACGAGGTGTTCCTCTGCCAGATCCTGGATGACGCGCTGAAGCGGGCCGGTGCGACCGTGCTGCAAGTCATCTCCAAGCAGTTCGATCCGCAGGGGGTGACCGTGCTCGCCCTGCTGTCGGAGTCCCACGCCTCCCTGCACACCTATCCGGAGATCGGGTCGGTGTTCGTCGACGTGTTCACCTGTGGCACCAAGGCCCAGCCCGAGGTCGCGGTCGGCCTGCTGGCCGAGGCGATGGGCGCCAGCACGGTGCAGAGCCGGACCATCAGGCGTGGCCTGGAAAACCAGAACGAGATGAAGGTGACCCCATGACCAGTGTCGTCGAGGCCACGCGGGTCATCCGCGAACCCGTGGGACCGGGCCTGACCCGGATCTGGGACGTGCAGGACGTGCTGTGGGAGGGCGACACCGCCTTCCAGCATGTGGTGATCGGCCGGACCGAGCAGGGCGTGTCCCTGTTCTGCGACAACGACCGGCAGAGCACCGAGTACAGCCAGCTGACCTACCACGAGGCGCTGCTGGTGCCCGGTCTGCTGCTGGCGGAGAAGGTCAAGCGGGTACTGGTGGTCGGCTCCAGCGAGGGCGTGGTCTGTCAGCTGTCGGTGGCCTTCGGCGCCGAGATCGTGGACCACGTGGACATCGACTCCGAGTGCGTCAAGGTGTGCGCGGAGAACCTGCCCTATGGCTACACCCCGGCCGAACTGGCCGCCGCCGAGGCGCACCAGGGTCCGGTGCGGGTGCACTACACCGACGGCTGGCAGTACCTGATCGACGCCGCCGCGGACGAGAGCCTGCGCTACGACATCGTGCTGGTGGACCTGCCGGACGAGCGCGAGGAGGAGGCCCAGCACAACCGGTTGTACGGCGAGGAGTTCCTCGGCATGTGCAAGGCGGTGCTGGCCCCCGGCGGCGTGGTGATCACCCAGGCCGGCTGCCAGACCATGTGGCGCAACACCACCCTGGTCCGCTCCTGGCAGCGCTTCAACGACACCTTCGGCACCGTGGTCTACTACGGCTCCGACGAGCACGAGTGGGCCTACCTGTTCGGCCGCGCCGACGAGGTGGCTGAGCCGGTGGAGAAAATGGTCGAGCGGCTCGGCACGAGCAGCTACGCGCCCGCCTCCATCGACGCGGAGTCCTTGCGCGGCAACAGCATTCCGCCGTACCTGGTGCGCAAGAGCTACCGCTGAACGCACCCGCGTGCCGGTCCGCCGGAACGGACCGGCACGCGTGGTGACTCAGTTCCCGTAGGGCCCGCCGGTCTCGCCGATCACCGGCGGCGCGACCGTCCGGACGTCACCGAAGATGTCCTCGGTCTCGATCAGGTACTCCGGCCTGCGCCGTTCCTTGTCCTCCTCGCCGCGACCGCCCGCGCCCCCGCCCATCGGGCCGCCCGGCGTCCCGGCCGCGCCCCGCGCGCCCGCCCCACCGGGTCCACCACGACCGCCGGCCGCGTGCGGGTCAGCGCCGATGCCCGCGGACCCACCGGGCCCGAAACCTTTGCCAGCACCGGAACCACCCGCACCGCCGGGGCCGAACGCCCCAGCGCTGCCCCGCGGCCCGAACCCACCGCCCTGGCCACCACGGCCACCGCCGGCCCCGGGCGGCTGCCCGCCGCCGGGCGGGAAACCGGGCGGTGGCACTGGCATCGGCAGCGGGCTCGGTCCGGGGACTGGTCCGGGTGCGGGAATGGGTTGTGGCAGTGGGGGTCCGCCGACTGGGGGTGGTGCTGGGATGTTCCAGTCGTTGCGTACCTGGTCGTTGCCGGTGCCGCCGCCTCCGGTCCCGCCACTGATGCCACCCGGCGGATCCTGTCGGCCTGGTTGTCCTGGGAGTCCGCGTGGTGGGTCGACTCGGCCTGGGTCGCGGCGGCCGGGGTCGACTTCGCCGGGGTTGCCGTTGCCGGTGTCCAGGGTCAGTTCGGGTTGTGGCTGGAACTGGTATTGGGGCAGGGCGTCCACGGTGCCCTGGGTGTTGCCGCGGTAGGACTCGAAGCGTTCCTGGTTACGTTTGAACGCCTCACCCTCGGCCCGCTTCGCTTTGTCGAAGTCGGTGTCCATCGGGTTGAAATCGTTGAGCCACGGCTTGTCGGGCACATCCGGCACCTGTTCCATGGCCTGCTGCGCCCGCCGGGCGTGATCTCCCTGCGCCGCCACCTGGAGGGCGACGCTGTCGCAGACGCCTTTGGCCTGGGTGGCGATGGCGACTACGGGGGCGATCTTGTTCTGCATGGCGTCGGCGGCTTTGCCCTCGAAGGCGATCCGGCCTACCGACATGGCGTCGGTGATCAGCTGGGCGACGGCGTCGTAACGCTGACCGAGCTTGTTCCACTTGTCCTTGTTGGCCTCGGTGGTGGGGCCGGTGCCTTTGACGCCTTGGTTGAAGTAGTCGTAGATGGTGCGCCCGTCGAATGCCTGGGAGCGTGGCAGGCTGCCGTCCCGGCTGATCGCGGCGTACCTGATCTCCTGGCCCATCTCAGCCCCCCGCCCGTAGGTTCTGGATCACGAAGGTCGCCATCCGGTCAGAGACCTTGCACGGCGTCTTGTAGTCCGGGGACTTCAACGGCAGGTTCACGGACACGTCCATCATGAGGTCCTTGCTCAGGCCCAGGTTGGTGGTGCAACCGCCACGCTCGGCGGTCTTCTCGTTGTTGGTGTGCGCGGCCGGAGTACCAGCCAGCTCACCGGCGGGCTCGAAGAACGGGTTGCGGTCCTTCAATTCGAAGAACCGCTCCCACTTCACGGCGTCAGGCTTGGTGTACAAGGTTGCCGCGACCTCGACATCCTCGCTGACGTCCTTGGGGTACCAGACGCAGCCGGGGCCGAGCACGGTGTCCTCGGTCTTCGGTGACTTGGTCGCACCCACAACCGCACGCTGCGCAGGGGTGAGCAGGTCACACGGCCGATCCTTGTATGCCTCGGCCGAGAGCGGGCTGTTGATCGGTGGTGCGAGGCTCTGCTTGCTGGTGCTGGTCGGAGCACTGGTCGTCTGAGTGGGGTCGGGGGCACCGCCGCCGCAGCCGGCCAGCGCCAGCGTGCTCAGTGAGATGATGGCGGCGAGCTGGACTGTGCGGGTCACGAGCGGTGTCCTCCGATGCCCTTGTTCTTGCCCTCGGTGTTCTCGTGCTCGCGCACCATAGCCTTGATGTTGTTGATCATATTTTCGAGCGTCTGTGCCAGGTCGCGGTTGGCCTTGCCATGGCAGCCTTGCTCGTCGCTGGCCCGCTGGGTGATCGCCTTCACCGCCGCCTTGCTGTACGGGTCGTTGTACGGCGGGTCGAGTTGCTGAAGCCGCAGCGAGTCTCGGCCGATGGCCCGGACCTCGGCCAGGGCCTCTTCCAGCTTGGCCAGGGCCTTGCCTGCGTGCGCTGGGTCGATGCGGTAGCGGCCGGCCTGGCTCAGTGAGCCCTGCACGTCAACCGGCACCGGGTTCGGGTTCTCTCGTTTCTGCTGGTCAAGCAGCTTGCGTTGGCTGGGCGTGAGCAGGTGCTCGTCCGGATCCGCCATGTCGCTGTCCTCCCCTGTCAGCGCGGCGATTGTCGGCCGCAGCTGGCTTTTTCCATCCCCCAGGCATCGTAACCATGGACGGATCGGGAAAGGAAACGGATCCACTCAAAGGCAGGATCCCTCAAAAGGAGTAGTACTACTCAGGAGAAAGTAACGCTCCGCCAGTGAATTGCACTGGCGGAGCGTCAATTGCCGTTAGTTGAATCAGGAACGTGCTCGGGGCGAGATGTACTCGCCGATCTCCACGTTGGACAGCTTGGCGTACACGCCCGGGTAGCCGATGGCCGCGCAGCCCTGGCCCCGGCTGACCACGCCGACCTGGATGAAGGTGTTGCGGCTGGGCAGGGAGACGAACAGCGGGCCGCCCGAGTCGCCCTGGCAGGTGTCCTTGCCGGTCCGGCCCGCGCACAGGTCGCGGTCGGAGGTGTCCGGGTAGGACACCGCGCACTCGTCGTTGGACACGATCGGCACGTCCACCTCCTGGAGGCGGTCCGGCCGGTTCACCACGCCACCGCCGGGGAAGCCCGGCTGGGCCTCCATGTTGCCCCAGCCGATGCCGGTGACCAGGCGGCCGGGACGCTCCAGCGCGTCGGTGCCGGGGGTGACCAGCTGGATCGGCTTGATGGTGGTGATCGGGGTGGCCAGGAACAGCAGCGCCACGTCGTAGCTGCCGTCGGCGGCGTACTTGTCGTGGATCTCGAAGCCCGCGACCGCGCGCTCCTCACCCTGGGTGGCCGAGAGCTGGGTGCGGCCCACGATCACCGAGACGTTCTTGATGGTCTCGGCGGTGTAGCCCTCCACGCAGTGCGCGGCGGTCAGCACCACCCGAGGGCCCACCAGCGAACCGCCGCAGCGGTGCCGGTTGTACGCGGTCGGGCCGCGCCGGGCGTCCTGCATGGTGGCCATGAACGGGTACTTGCCGTCCGGCACCGGGGTGCCACCGACGACGAGCGCGCCAGGGTCACCGGGCGGCGGGCCGGACGGGGACGCGGCGGAGGTCCCCGTCAGCAGGCCGAGGCCCAGTGCGGCGGTCATCGCCGCGAACAGCAGTCGCTTGCCACGGTTCACTGGGCTGCCTCCAACGACGCGAGGGTGGTCGGGTTCTGGATCCAGCCGCCGATTTCCGGGTGCGACAGCTTGGCGTACACGCCGGGGAAGCCCAGCGCCGCGCAGCCACGACCGCGGCTGACCACGCCGATCTGGATGAAGGTGTTGCGGCTGGGCAGGGAGACGAACAGCGGGCCGCCCGAGTCGCCCTGGCAGGTGTCCTTGCCGGACTTGCCGGCGCACAGGTCGCGGTCGGAGGTGTCCGGGTAGGAGACCGCGCACTCGTCGTTGGAGATCAGCGGGACGTCGACCTCCTGCAGGCGGTCCGGGTAGTTGACCACGCCGCCGCCGGGGAAACCGGTCTGCGCCTCGGTGTTGCCCCAGCCGATGCCGGTGACGATGCGGCCGGGACGCTCCAGCGCGTCGGTGCCGGGGGTGACCAGCTGGACCGGCTTGATCGTGGTGACCGGCTGGTCGAGGGAGAGCAGCGCGATGTCGAAGCTGCCGTCGGCCTTGTACTTGGGGTGCACCTGGGCGAAGCGCACCTTGCGCTCCTCACCCTGGCTCATCGACAGCTGCGTGCGCCCGACGATCACCGACAGGTTCGCGATGGTCTCCGGGGTGTAGAAGGCCACGCAGTGCGCCGCGGTCAGCACGACCCGCGGCCCGACCAGGGTGCCCCCGCAGTTGTGCCGGTCATAGGCGGTCGGCCCGAACCGGGCGTCCTGCAGGGTGGCCATGAACGGGTACTTGCCATCCGGCACCGGGGTGCCGCCGACGACCAGCGCGCCCGGGTCGCCGGGGTTCTTCGGCGGCGCCGCCGCGGACACGCCGGCGGTGGCCACCACGCCGAGTGTCGCGGCCAACACGGCCATGAGGAGACGTCTACCAAGCATGAGTGCCCCTTTTGTCTCTGTGCTGGCAGGAAGGTGTGCAGACCCCCGCCACCCGAAGATCGGCTACGGGGTGCCCGCGACGCTATGCGCAGCGCTGATCGGGCCACATCAGACGATCGGCCGGAGCTGGGGCTACGATCGACGTGGGCCAAACGGCCGGTGATCCAGGTCACTTTCAGTTCGGCCAACCCGGGGCAGGGGTCGCGCGTCTGAACTGGATGACCACGGCTGTGTCCGGGCAAACGATGGGGTTGACCCGACCTTCGTCAGCCGTGCGCTCGACGAAAGCTCGCTGCTGAGCCGTCGAATGACACCTTACTGTCTCTTCTGGAACTACCGTGCCGCGTCACGCGTTGGTTCAACGTAAGTTTTCCAAGTACGGGGCAGACCTGAAGCCTGGCTGAAGCTCGGTTAGGGTCGGTGCCGCGCCGGGGGAGTGTCCCCGGTGGCGAGCAGGGGAGGAAGACCCGATGGACACCGCACCCTCGGCGGTCGTCTCGCGTCGGCGCTGGGCCGTGCTCACCGTGTTGTCGGTGAGCCTGCTGCTGGTCGCGGTGGACGCCACCGTGCTGCACACCGCGGTCCCCTCGCTCGCGGCCGATCTCAAACCCGGCCCGGTCGGGCTGCTCTGGATCATCGACATCTACTCGCTGCTGGCCGCGCCGCTGCTGATCGCCTTCGGCACCCTGGGCGACCGGTACGGGCGCCGCCGCATCCTGATGTTCGGCTACCTGGTCTTCGGCGCCGCCTCGATCGCGGCCGCGCTGGCCACCACCACCGGCATGCTGATCGCCGCCCGCGCCGGGCTCGGCATCGGCGGCGCGATGATCATGCCCGCCACCCTGTCCGTGCTGCGGCACATCTTCCCCGACCGCAAGGAACGCCAGTTCGCCATCGGCGTGTGGAGCGCGGTCGCCGCCTCCGGCGCGGCGCTCGGCCCGCTGCTGGGCGGGGTGCTGGTGGAGTTCTTCAGCTGGCACGCGGCCTTCCTGATCAACGTGCCGGTCATGCTGATCACCATCCCGCTGGCGCTGTGGCTGGTGCCCGAGTCGGCCGACCCGGACAAGGGCCGCTGGGACATCCTCTCCGCGGTGCTCTCCGCGCTCGGCGTGCTCGGCATCGCCTACGGCATCAAGCAGGCCGGGCACCACGGCGTGCTCGACCCGATCGCGCTGGCCACCGGCATCGGCGGCGTGCTCATGCTGGTCTGGTTCGTCCGCAGGCAGCTCTCCATGACCAAGCCGTTGCTGGACATGCGGATGTTCCGCAACGCCACCTTCAGCACCGCGGTCGCCTGCGTGGTCCTGGTGATGAGTTCGCTGGCCGGACTCGGCCTGACCTTCTCCCAGTACCTGCAATACGTGCTGCAACTCGGGCCCCTGGAAGCCGGGGTGCGGCTGATGCCCGCCATGCTCGCGGCCATCGCCGGTGGCCTGCTCGCCGCGCCGCTGCTGCAACGCTTCTCCACCAGCGTGGTCACCGCGGGCGGCTTCACCATCACCGCGATCGCGCTGGTCCCGGCCGGGTTCTGGCTGGACACCGCGGATCACCCGTTGCTGCTGGTGCCCTGCCTGCTCGGCGTCGGCCTGGGCGTCTCGGCCGCGTTCACCGCCTCCTCCGACGCGCTGCTGGCCTCCGCGCCGCCTGCCCAGGCCGGCGCGGCCGCCGCGGTGGAGGAGACCGGGTACGAACTGGGCACCGGACTGGGCACCGCCATCGTCGGCAGCGTGATGACCGCCGTCTACACCGCGCACCTGGGCGCCGTGCCCGGCGTGCCCGGCGGGGTGCTGGACGTGGCCAGACAGTCCATGTCCGAGGCCGACCGGGCCGGTCGCGAACTCGGCGGACCGGCCGGTGAGGCGCTGCTGGCCGCCGCCCGGCAGGCTTTCGTGGACGGGCTCACGGTGACCCTGGTGATCGCCGCCGTGGTGCTGACCCTGGCCGCCATCGTCGCCTCCCGCCTGCTGCCCCGGCAGGTCATCAAGTCCGTCGGACACGACTGAGAGAGAAGCTGTGACCCCCACTGCCACCGAATCCGACGTCCAGGTCCGCAAGGGCTGGCGCACCCCCGCCGTGCTGTACCGGCTGATCAGCCACCCCGTGCTGCGGTTCGTGCTGGGCTGGGACCTGCCCAGCCGGGATGTCGGAAAATGGGTGCAGCGCAAGCCAGGCGGCACCACCGTGGAGATCGGCAGCGGCGGCGGTTTCTTCACCACCGCGCTGCGCAACCACCTGGGCGCGGACAACCGGCTGATCGGGCTGGACCCGGCCGCGGGCGCGCAGAAGAAGCTGGCCGACAAGCACGCCGGTCAGCCTGGCGCGGAACTGGTGCTGGTGGCCGGGGACGGGTGCAAGCTGCCCTTCGCCGATGACAGCGTGGACACCATCTTCTTCACCTACAGCCTGGAAGAGGTGCCCGACCCCCTGGCAGCGGTGCGTGAGGCGGTCCGGGTGCTGCGGCCCGGCGGCCAGTTCGTCGCCTTCGTCTGGCGGCCGGTGATCCTGCACAAGCGGCGCAAGCCGGTGCAGACCCTCATCGACACGCTGCTGACCAGGGAGAACGCCAGCAAGGGTCCGCAGAACCTGCGCCTGGCCTACCGCAAGGCCGCCGCGTGACATGATCGGCCGTCATGGCCGACCGGGAAGTCCGCAACCGCCTCGACCACGTGCTGGCCGACCTGGGCAGCACCGTGCTCACCCCGGTCCTGCCCGGCAGGCCGGAGGCGGTGGCGGGCGCCCCCGTCATCCACGACCCCGCCGAGCCGCTCGACCTGGCGCCTGGCGCGCTGCTGCTCGGCGTTGGGCTGCGTGAGCCGGAGCGGGTGGCCGGGTTGCTGACCGAGCTTGGCGGGCTGGGGGCAGCGGCGTTGCTGGTCAAGGCTCCGGCGCCGGTCAGCGAGGCGGTGCGGGTAGCCGCGGAGGCCGCGGGCGTGGCGGTGCTGGAGGTCAGCGCGGCCGCGTCCTGGTCGCATGTGCTCGCCCTGCTCCAGTCCCGGCTGGCCGCGGACGAGACCGCGTTGCCCGACGGGGCGCTGCCGCTGGGCAATGACCTGTTCGCGCTGGCCAACGCGATCGCCGCGTTGCTGGACGCGCCGGTGGTGATCGAGGATCGGTCGTCCCGGGTGCTGGCGTACTCCGAGGGGCAGGACACCACCGATCCCGGGCGGGTGGCGACCGTGCTGGGGCGTCAGGTGCCCGAGGAGCTGCAACGGGAGCTGCGGGCGCAGGGGGTGTTCCGCGAGGTGTACCGCAGTGCCGGGCCGGTGCACGTTGACCTGGGTGGGGACACCATTCCGCGGGCGGCGATCGCGGTTCGGGCGGGGGAGGAGATCCTGGGGTCGATCTGGGCTGCCATCCGGAGTCCGCTCAGTCCGGCTCGCGCTACCGCCCTCGCTGACGCCGCGAAGATCGTTGCCCTGCATCTGATGCGCCAGCGAGCTGGTGCTGATGTGCAGCGGCGGTTGCGGGCGGATCTGCTGGCCACCGTGCTGGAGGGTGGTCCGGACGCGGCTGAGGCGGCCAATCGGCTGGGGGTGGCGGGGGAGTCGTTGTGCGTGCTCGCGGCGCGGGCGCGCGCGGAAGGCGGCCAGGCCGAGCAGGAGGCCGCGACGCAGCGGTTGTGCGATGCGTTGTCGCTGCACCTGCGGACCACGGTCGCCCGGCCGACGGCGGCGGCGCCGCAGGGCGGAGTGGTCTATGGCCTGCTACCCGTGCCGGCGGATGGCGCGGCCGCCCGGATAGCCGAGGACTTCCTGGCCAGAACCGGCACCAAAGACGCGGTGCGCATTGGTATAGGGCGGGTGGTGGCGGGGTGGCCGGAGGTGCCCCGGTCTCGCCGGGACGCCGATGCGGTGCTGCGGGCACTCGCCCATACCCGGCGGGCTGGGCCGGTGGCGCGGCTGGCGGATGTGCATGTCGAGCTGATGCTGACCCGGCTGGCTGATCAGCTTGCCGTGGATCGCTATCCGGTGCTGGGGCCGGTGGCGGTGTTGCTCGCGCACGATGCTGAACACGGGACTGAGTTCGTGCTGACGCTGGGCGCCTATCTGGATTCGTTTGGGGATGTGTCGGCGGCGGCGCGGCGGATTCACGTGCATCCGAATACTTTCCGGTATCGGATTCGGCGGTTGGCTGAGATCAGTGGGTTGGATTTTGGGGATTCGCGGGCTCGGCTTGGCGCGCATCTTCAGCTTCAACTGCGCGAGCTGTAATTCCCATTCGACCCGAGTGTTGGCCATTGTTGTACGGCACGTTGGCCGTTGTGGCACGAGTTGGCCCAAGTCGTACGCCCGGTTTGCCCAAACTGGCGTACCAGTTGGGCCAACTCGGCGTACGACAACGGCCAACACTCGCCCTCACCTTGGCGTACTAAGTACGGTAAGGTGGGGGTATGAGCCGTATTGACGAGGTGCGGGGCCGGCTTCAGGAGCTGTTGCCCGAGCTGGTTGGGAAGCATGGGGTGCCGGGGGCGCAGGTCGCGGTGCTGGTGGACGGGGAGGTTGCCTCGGCCGCCGCGGGGGTGGTCAACCTGGGGACGGGGGTGGTGGCTACGACTGATGCGGTGTTCCAGATTGGGTCGATCACCAAGTTGTGGACCGCGACGCTGGTGATGCAGCTGGTGGATGAGGGGTTGCTGGAGCTGGATCGGCCGGTGCGGGAGTACCTCCCAGAGCTGGTGCTGGCGGAGGAGGCGGTGGCGGCCGCGGTCACCACGCGGCAGTTGCTCGACCACACCGCCGGGTTCGCCGGGGATCTGTTCCGGGACACCGGGAGCGGGGCCGACGCGATCGAGAAGTTCGTGGCGACGCTGGGCGATGCGGGGCAGCTCTTCCCGGCGGGGGAGCAGTTCTCCTACAACAACGCCGGGTACGTGGTGCTCGGCCGGCTGGTCGAGGTGTTGCGGGGGAAGTCGTTCAACCAGGCGCTGCGGGAGCATCTGATCGTCCCGCTGGGGCTCACCCACACGGCCACCGACGCGGGGGAAGCCATCCGGTACCGGGCCGCCCTGGGGCATCTGCCTGGTGAACCGCCGGTGCCGGCGCCGGTCTGGGCGCTGGCGGCCTCCTCGGCGCCCGCGGGTTCG
Organism: Crossiella sp. S99.2; assembly: GCF_023094165.1. GTDB lineage: Bacteria > Actinomycetota > Actinomycetes > Mycobacteriales > Pseudonocardiaceae > Crossiella. The sequence goes on from NZ_JALMDK010000010.1 coordinate 159,311, forward strand.
TTGCTGAGCATGCGGGCGGCGGATCTGGTGGAGTTCGCCCGGGTGTACGTCGAGGGTGGGCGGGAAGGAGTGCTGGGCGCGGACAGTGTTTCGGCGATGCTGTCGCCGGAGGTCCCGGTGCCCGATGTGGGGCTGATGCCCAGCCACTACGGGCTGGGCTGGGGGCTCTGGCAGGGCGCGGGCAACCTGGTCGCCGGGCACGATGGCGGGACCATTGGCCAGAGTGCGTTCCTGCGGGTGGTGCCAGTGGCGGGGGTGGCGGTCGCGTTGCTCACCAACGGCGGGGATCCGCTGTCGCTGTACCAGGATCTGGTGGTGCCGTTGATCGCCGAGCTGGGTGAGGCCGCACTGCCCGCGCCGCCGGTGCCGCCGGTGCAGCCGGTCGCGATCGAGGCGGACCGGGTGGTGGGGCACTACGACGCGGTCATGGTCCGGTACGAGGTCGCCGTGGACGCGGACGGGCGGTGCTGGCTGACCATGGTGCCGCTCACCGAGGAGGCCAGGATGCTGCTGCCGGAACCGGCGGCGGTGGAGCTGGTCGGGCACACCGCGGGCTCGCTGATCACCAAGGAACCGCAGCGGGGCGCGGTGCACATGGTGCTGGTGCCCCTTGGCGAGCCGGGGCGGCCCGCTCGGTTCCTGCACAACAGCCGGGCCGCCACCCGGATCGAGGTGCCGGTCTGAGCCGGTTTGTCCGGTCGGACGAAAAACCGGCCGCAACTCGTCGGGGCGGATGAGGAATCCCGGGCCGTCATCTCGCAGACTGTCCGGGTGACCTCCGAACTGCTCCAGCGCGCGAACTCGGCCCTGCCCGCCCTGCTTGAGGACATCGGCGAGGTGGTGAGCTGTGAGTCGCCCTCGGCGGACCTGGCCGCGGTGGCCAGGTCCGCGGATGTGGTGGGCGAGCTGGGCAGGCGTCTGCTGGGGGCGGTGCCGGAACGGCTGGTGCGGGACGGGGTCACCCACCTGCGCTGGGTCTTCGGCGAGCGGCCGGAGGTGCTGGTGCTGGCCCACCACGACACGGTGTGGCCGATCGGCACCCTGGCGCGCATCCCGTTCTCGGTCACCGACGGCGTGCTGCGCGGGCCCGGCTGCTTCGACATGAAGACGGGCCTCGTTCAGGCCTTCCACGCGCTGTCCTGGCTGCCGTCCCTGGACGGGGTGGCCATGCTGGTCACCGGGGATGAGGAGCTGGGCTCGTTCAGCTCCCGCGGGCTGATCGAGGAGACCGCGCGGGACTGCGCCGCGGTGTTCGTGCTGGAGGCCAGCGCCAACGACGGCGCGATCAAGACCGAACGCAAGGGCGCGGGCAAGTACGAGGTGGCCATCACCGGGCGGGCCGCGCACGCCGGACTGGAGCCCGAACTCGGGATCAACGCGGGTGTCGAACTGGCCCACCAGGTGCTCGCCATCGCCGCGCTCGGCGACCCGGAACTGGGCACCACCGTGGTGCCCACCGTGATGTCGGCCGGCACCACCACCAACACCGTGCCGGCCGAGGCGATCGTGCACGTCGACGTGCGCGCCCGCACCATCGCCGAACAGCAGCGCGTCGACGCCGCCATCCGCGCGCTCACCCCGGTGCTGCCCGGGATCAAGCTCGAACCGGACGGCACCCCGAACCGGCCGCCGATGGAAGCCCGCCTCTCCGCCGACCTCTACGCCCGCGCCGTCCGGCTCGGCGCCGAACTCGGATTGCCGCCGCTGACCTCGGCCGCGGTCGGCGGGGCCTCGGACGGCAACTTCACCGCGGGCATCGGCGTGCCCACCCTGGACGGGCTCGGCGCGGTCGGCAACGGCGCGCACGCCGAACACGAACACGTGCTCACCGCGCACATCCCGCAGCGCACCGCGCTGCTCGCCGCCCTGGTCCAGGATGTGCGGACGGTACGATGATCACCGACGACGCCGTGCTGGAGACCGCGCAGCGGGACGCCATGGCCGCCGCGCACGCCGCGGGCATCGAGATCGCCGAACTGGCCGAACTCGCCGACCTGCAACGCACCTTCCAGCTCTTCCAGGACATCTGGCGGGCCAAACCCGGCGGCGAGCCGATGACCGTCGAGCTGATGCGGGTGCTCGAACACGCCGGTGGCTACGTCGCCGGCGCGTTCAGCGCGGACCAGCTCGTCGGGGCCAGCGCCGGTTTCCTCTCCGCGCCGATCGGGCGCACCCTGCACTCGCACATCGCCGGGGTGTCCGGCCAGGCCCAGGGCCGCTCGGTCGGCTACGCCCTCAAACTGCACCAGCGGGCCTGGGCCCTGGTCCGCGGCCTGGACACGATCACCTGGACCTTCGATCCCCTGGTCCGCCGCAACGCCTTCTTCAACCTGGCCAAACTGGCCGCGCTGCCCGCGGAGTACCTGCCCGACTTCTACGGCCCGATGGCCGATGCCATCAACGATTCCGGGCCCAGCGACCGGATCATGGTCGCCTGGCGGCTGGCCGATCCCGCCGTCGCCGCCGCCTGCGCCGGGCACGGCCTCACCCCCGACCTCGCCGCCGCGCAGCCGCTGCTATCCGATGTGGACGGTCGCCCGATGCGGCGGGAGACGGACGCGGAGACCGTGCTCGTCGCGGTGCCCGCCGATGTGGAGTCCTTGCGCGGCAAGGACTCCGTGCTCGCCGCCGAATGGCGCTTCGCCGTCCGCGACAGTCTCGGCGACCTGCTGGAGCGCGGCGCCGCCGTGACCGGCTTCCTCCGCAGCGGTTCCTACGTCGTGTCCAGGAAGGACCTCGCATGAAGATCACCGGAGTCGAGCTGCGCAGGCTGCGGCTGCCGCTGGTGAGCCCGTTCCGCACCTCCTTCGGCACCGAGACCCATCGCGAGCTGCTGCTGCTCCGGGTGGTCACCCCGGAATCCGAGGGCTGGGCCGAATGCGTGGCACTGGCCGAACCCGTCTACTCGCCGGAATACCTGGCCGGGGCCGAGCAGGTGCTGACAACCTGGTTCCTGCCCGCGATCCTGGGCCTGGCCGAGGTCGAGGCGAACCAGGTCGCCCCCGCCCTGCACCGGTTCAAGGGCCACCGGATGGCCAAGGCAGCCCTGGAAACCGCCGTGCTGGACGCCGAACTGCGCGCCCGCGGCGTCTCCCTCGCCCGCCACCTCGGCGCCACCAAAACCCGCGTCCCCTCCGGGGTCTCGGTCGGCATCATGGACTCCATCCCGGAACTCCTGGACGCGGTGGACGGTTACCTGGCCGAGGGCTACCTGCGGATCAAGCTCAAGATCGAGCCCGGCTGGGACGTCGCCCCGGTGGCCGCGGTGCGCGAACGCTTCGGCGACGAGCTGCTGCTCCAGGTGGACGCCAACACCGCCTACACCCTCGCCGACGCCCGCCATCTGTCCACATTGGACAACTTCGGGCTGCTGCTGATCGAACAGCCCCTCGGCGAGGAGGATCTGCGCCAGCACGCACAACTCGCCACCCGGCTGCGCACCCCGATCTGCCTGGACGAGTCCATCACCTCCGCCCAGGCCGCCGCGGACGCCATCACCCTCGGCGCCTGCTCGGTGATCAACATCAAACCCGGGCGGGTCGGCGGCTACCTGGAATCCCGGCGCATCCACGACCTGTGCCAGGCGCACGGGGTGGCGGCCTGGTGCGGCGGCATGCTGGAGACCGGTATCGGCCGTGCCGCCAACGTCGCCTTCGCCGCGCTGCCCGGCTGCACCCTGCCCGGGGACACCTCGGCCTCGCACCGCTACTACCGCACCGACCTCACCGAGCCGTTCGACCTGGTCGGCGGCCACCTGGCGGTGCCGACCGAACCGGGCATCGGCGTCACCCCGCTGCCCGACGCGCTGGCCGAGTTCACCACCGAGACCACCTGGATCAAGAGCCCTTAGGGCGCGACGGTCACCTCGACCGTGCCCGCGTCCGGCTCCTGGAAGCGCAGCAACGCCTCACCCTCCTCGACCAGGTCGTCCAGGACCGGGCGGGACAGCGGCAGGAACGGCCGCAGGGTCAGGATCGCCTTGTCCTTCTTGCGGGTGGTCTCCCACACCCCGCGCACATAGCCGTCCACCAGGAAGGTGGCCCGCACCCGGAGGTTCTTCGTCACCACCTCGCCCCGGTGGTTGTCGGCGAGCACCCGGGTGCGGTCGCTGTGCGCCAGCACCAGGTTGTCGAACTCCGGCAGGTAGCGCACTGGCGCGGGCACGTCCTCCTCCGGGCGAGGGGCCTCGGGCAGGTCGAACAGCTCCCGCCCGGACTCGTCCTGGAAGACCTCCAGCTTGTGCCGTAGTCGCTCCATGATCTGCTTGCCCTCGCCCAGCCCGGACCAGGTCTGGAAGTCCTGCGCGGAAGCCGGACCGAACGCGCCGAGGTAACGCAGCGCGAGCTGATCGGTGGCGTCCACAGTGGACAGTGGTTCGGGCAGCCATTCGTCGGCCAGGGTGAAGGCGGCCACGGTCGGGAAGGACCAGCGGTCCTGGGTCGGCCGCATCACCAGCGGCAGCTGGGTGCGCACCGCGTAGCCCAGCGCCCGGTCGTTCACCGCGGGGAACGCCTCCTGCAGCAGCGGGCGCAGCTCGGTGAAGGTGCGCGGCGCGGTGGCCAGGATCGCCCGCGCGGTGGGCAGCAACCGGTCCAGGTCCAGGCCGTTGGCCCGGGAACCCAGCACTCGCAGCGAGGCGGTCAGCATCGGCTGCAGGGTGTGCCGGAACCGGAGGAAGTCGGCCGCGCTCATCAGGTGCAGGGTGCCGCGCAGCAGGGTGGCCCGGACGATCGTGCGCTCGTGCAAGGCGGTGTGCAGGTCCGGCTTGCTGAAATCGGCGATGCGCGTCCACAACGCCACGAACGGCGGTCTGGCCTCCTGAGCCTGGATCCCGCACAGCCGCTCGACGAGATCGACCGCGGAGACCTGGTCCCTGCTCAGGAGGTGCTGACGCGCGAGCGTCGCCCGGTTGAGCCGGCCACGGGTCACGATGTCCATACCGGCCAGCTCATCACGTTCCCGGCTGGCATCGGGGACAAACCGGGCAACAACGCGAGGATGTTACCCGTTTGATGAGTAGTCCGCTGGCCCGTCCGGTCGTCGGTTGTCCACTCGGGCAAGGCTCATGCCCGGTTCATTCCGGCCACGGCGAGGCGAGCACGCCCTCGGTGAAGTCGATCCGGACGAAGCCGGGATCGAAGCGGGCCTCCACGTCTGCCTTGATAGTGCCGAAGGTGGTGGCCTGCCGGTGCGCCAGTCCACGGTGGAACGCTTCCAGAATACGGCGTTTGAAGTCCGGTCGCGGATGCTCGGCCACCACCGCTTCCCGATCGGCATTGGTCATCTCGTCGAAGGCCAGCCCCATCACGTCGACCTCCACCCCCGCGAGCACCAACGCGATCTCCGGCGCCAGGTGGTGCGGGATCTCCGGCGTGGTGTGCAGCGCGATCGCGGTCCACACCGTGGTCACCGCCTGCTCGGGCAGGCCGTGGCGGCGCAGGAACTCGGCCGCGTCGTCCGCGCCGTCGATCTCGAACCGCTGCGTCGACCCGGCGTGCCGCGGGGTGAGGCCGAGATCGTGGAACATCGCGCCCACGTAGAGCAGTTCCGGATCCACGGTCAGGCCGCGGTGCCGCCCGCGCAACGCGCCGAAGTAGTAGACCCGGCGGGAGTGGTGGTAGAGCAAGTCGTCGGTGAGGTCGCGGACGAGTTCGGTGGCCTCCCTGGCCAGCGCGCTGTCCGGGACGACGATCTCGTGCAGGGTGGCGGGCACGGTGTTCTCCGTTGTGCTGGAAGGAATCCGACCGCTTCAGGCTGTCATTCGGACGGGTGCGGCGGGGTGCGCGATCTGGACGCGAACCCCTCGGATCCGGACATACTGTGGACGTGCCAGCCCCGCCCCGCACCGTGCTCGTCGTGCTCTACGACGGCGTCCGCCTGCTCGATGTCACCGGCCCCCTGGAAGTGTTCGCGGTGGCCAACGAACACGGCGCGGACTACCGGCTGCTGCTGGCCTCGCCCGGCGGCGCGGACATCCGGGCCAACACCGCCTCCCGGCTCGGCGCCGACCTGGACCTGGCCGCCGCCGACGCGCACGGCGCGACCCTGCTGGTGCCCGGCGGCCCGGACTGGGCGCGCACCATCAGCGACGCGGACTTCCTCGGGCACATCCGGCGCCTGTCCGCCCAGGCCCGGCGCACCGCCTCGGTCTGCGGCGGCGCGTTCGTGCTGGCCGCGGCCGGACTCCTGGACGGCAGGCGGGCCACCACGCACTGGGACCTCGCCGACGCGCTGGCCCGGCGCTTCCCGGCCGTGCAGGTCGACGCGGACGCCATCTTCGTCCGGGACGGGCCGGTGTACACCTCCGCCGGGGTCACCTCCGGCATCGACCTGGCGCTGTCCCTGGTCGAGGAGGACCTCGGCGTGGAGATCGCGCGCCTGGTGGCCAAGTACCTGGTGGTCTTCCTGCAACGCCCGGGCGGGCAATCCCAGTTCAGCGCGCGCGAACGAGCGGGCCGTCCACGCACCGAGGGACTGCGGCGGCTGCTGGACACCGTGGTCGCCGACCCGGCCGGCGAGCATTCCCTCGCGGAGCTGGCCGCCAGGGCCGGGATGAGCGGACGGCACCTCACCCGGCTCTTCCGCGAGGAACTGGACACCACCCCGGCGCACTACGTCGAGCGGGTCCGGGTCGAAGCGGCCCGGCACCACCTGGAAAACACCGCCGACCACCTGGATGTGGTCGCGCGGCGGGCCGGGTTCGGTTCGGCGGAGACGTTGCGGCGGGCCTTCCACCGGGAGACCGGCGTGACCCCGGGCAGCTACCGGGCGAGATTCCGCCGGGACTAGTCGAGCAGGCTGGCGGCCACCGTCGCGCCCAGCTCCCAGCAGGCGGCCAGGTCGTCCTTGCCCGGCTGACCCAGCACGGTCACCGGTGGGAACGCCTTGCGCCACTTCAGGCCGGTCGCGATGGACTCCACCGCGCGCACCGCGCCCTCCACGCCTTCATTGCCATGCACATAGAGGCCATAAGGCCGGCCGATGGTCGCCGAGAGGCAGGGGTAGTAGACGGTGTCGAAGAAATGCTTGAGCGCGCCGCTCATGTAACCGATGTTCGCCGGCGTGCCCAGCAGGCAGCCGTCCGCGGTCAGCAGGTCCACCGGCGAGGCGGTCAAAGCCGGGCGGACCTGCACGTCGATGCCGTCCAGGTCCTCGGTGGACGCGCCGGAGACCACCGCCTCCAGCATTGCCTGGGTGGCCGGGGAGGGGGTGTGGTGGACGATCAGCAGGGTCGGCATCGTCCACTCACCCTGTCAGGTGGCGAGGGCGGTCGCCAGCCAAGGTCAACCAGGGGCGCCGTGCGTCAGATCCCGCAACGCCAGCGGGCGCGCCAGCGCCTGCGCGGTCCGGTTCAGGAACAGCGAGTCGAACGGGCTAGGGGCGGCCAGGGGGCCGCCGAACTGGCGGAAGTAGTGCAGGTCAGTGTCATTGTCCGGCTGATACAGGGGGAGCTGCCTGGCCACGTGCCGGTAGTCCTCGATCTGCCGTTTGAGGTCCCAGTAGCGAGGTGACATAACAGTACAGTGCGCCAAATCACAACTGTTGGGTAATGTCAGCAGGCCATAGCTTCCGCGTATGCCCCCCGCCACCTGTCCTTAACCTTCAGGACAGCGAGCCGTGCCGGTCCAGCCAGTAGGCGTAGACGGGGTGGTACTCGACCTGCTCGGCGTAGTCCTCGGCCAGGAAACGCTGCAGTTTGTCGGACTGGCGGGCGATCGCGCCCTCGCGGTGGTGCACCAGCAGCCGGGTGGTGCGCAGCGGGGTGTCCCGCAACGGCCGGTTCACCGTGCCGCCGGGCGGATCCGACAGCGGCGGGCACAACAGCACCGCCTGCTGGCTGCGGACCAGCTCATCGGCCTGCGGCAGGTCCACCCGGTGCCGGATGCGCGGCACGAAACCGGCCCGGCCGCAGGCGGCGTAGATGGACTCGTCGTCGTTGTTGCCGCACGGCGAGGGCGTGGCCCAGTCCTCACCGGCCAGATCGCCCAGGCTGACCTCGCACTGGGCGGCCAGGGGATGGCCGGAGGCGAGCCGGACGAACACCGGTTCGACCACCACCACGTGGTAGACCAGGCTGGGCCTGCGGCGCAGTTCGTACCCGTCGCACTCGTTGAGCAGCGCGACATCGAGGCGTCCGCTGTCCAGTACCTCGGCGACCGCGTGTGAGGACGGGCCTTCCTCGGTGCGCAGTTCGGCGGCGGGGTGCAGTGTGGACAGACCGCGCACCAGGCTCGGCAGCAGTGGTCCTGGCCGCACGCCGATGCGGATCTCGCGCAGTTCCTCGTCCTCGGCCTGGGTCCGGGCCGGCCCAAGGCCGTCCAGCACCGGCAGCACCGAGTTGGCGCGGACCAGGATGAACTCGCCCAGCGCGGTCGGCCGCACGCCATCGCGTTCGCGGACGAACAGCGGCCCGCCCATGAAGCGTTCCAGCCGCTGCACCTGGCGGGTCAACGTGGGTTGGGACAGCCCGAGCACCGCGGCCGCCTTGGTCATGCTGCCGGCCTCGGCGATCGCGCACAGCATCCGCAGGTGACGGACCTCCAGGTCCATGCCGCCATCGTATGGACCCGAACGGCCCGGTGGAAAGGCGCAAACGACTGAGGGCCGTGATTGGCCAATACTGTTTTGTTCAGTTGTCGAGACAGCGCCAGTTCTGTTTCGTGGCAACGGTTTGCATGAATCAGTCCTCCTGGTCGTCGAGTTCGGCGATGAGACGTCCCAAGGCGGGCAACGCGTCCTGGAGGGTGTCCAGTTCGGCTGCGGACATCCGGGACATCGCCGCGGCCACCACCCGGCGGCGGTGCCCGTCGAACTCGGCCAGCCTGCCCAGGGCCAGTTCGGTCGGGTGCAACCGGGCGCTGCGCCGGTCCTTCGGACAGGTCCGCCGTTCCAAGAGGTCCTCCGCGCCCAGCGCGGCCACCAGGGTGCTCACCGTGTTCGCGGCCAGTTGCAGGGTCTGCGCGGCCTCGCGCACGGTCAGGCCGGGGCGGGCCGCGACCGTGCGCAACAGGTTGGCCTGGGCCTCGGGCAGCGGCGGATGCGGGAAGTGCCGCCGGGTGTTGCGCAGCACCGCCATCCGCAGTCGCGGCAGCACGGCGAAGAGATCGTCGGCCAATTGTGTTCGGCAGTCGGTGGAGCGGGCGGAATCACGTTTCCCCGGCGCGGGCATTCCCGTATCTTAACCGGGATAGATCCTTCGCAGAGGTAACGAGCTGGGGAGCTTCCGTGCTTGACGAGCAGACCGCCGCACCGCCGTCGACAGCCGGGTCCAGGGCGGCCACCGCCTTCCTGGCGGTGTTACTCGGGGGCTGCACCGCCTTCGGGCCGCTCACCATCGACATGTACCTGCCCGCCTTCCCTCAGATCGCCGCCGACCTGGGCGGCACCGCCAGCCAGGTCCAGCTCACCCTGACCGCCTGCCTGATCGGCCTGGCCCTTGGCCAGCTGGTGATCGGCCCGCTCAGCGACATCCTGGGCCGCCGGCGGCCGCTGCTCGGCGGGCTCGCGGTGTACGCGCTGACCTCGGTGGCCTGCGTGTTCGCCGACAACATCGGCCTGTTCGTGGGGCTGCGTTTCCTGCAGGGCGTGGCGGGCGCGGCCGGGATCGTGATCGCCCGCGCGATCGTCCGGGACCTCTACTCCGGGGCCGCCGCGGCCAGGTTCTTCTCCAACCTGATGCTGATCTCCGGCCTGGCCCCGATCCTGGCTCCGATCCTCGGCGGCCAACTGCTCAGGATCGCCGACTGGCACGGTGTCTTCGCGGTGCTGGCCGCCTTCTCGGTGGTGCTGTTCCTGGCCGGACTGCTCGGCCTGCGCGAGACCCTGCCGGTCGAACGGCGGCATGGCGGTGGCCTGACCCAGACCTTCCGCTCGATCAGCACCCTGCTGCGGGACCGGGCCTTCGTCGGCTACGTGCTCACCTCCGGCCTGGCCATGGCCGCGATGTTCGCCTACATCTCCGGCTCGCCGTTCGTCATCCAGGAGCTGTACGGGGCGTCCCCGCAGGTCTACAGCCTCATCTTCGGCGTCAACGCGATCGGCATCGTGGCGGTGGCCCAGGTCAACGGCAGGCTGGCGCACCGGGTGCACTCGCGCACCCTGCTCGGCGTCGGCGTCCAGGTGGTCGCCCTGGCCGGGCTGGCGTTGCTGGCGGTGGCGGTCCTCGGCGGCGTCGAACTCGGCCTGATCGGCTTCCTCATCCCGCTGTTCCTGATGATCGCCAGCATCGGCCTGATCCTGCCGACCACCACCACCCTGGCCATGGCCGACCACCCCGAGGCGGCCGGCGCGGCCTCGGCGTTGCTGGGTTCGGTGCAGTTCGTCATCGGCGGACTCACCGCGCCGCTGGTGGGCCTGGCGGGACAGGGCAGCGCGGTGCCGATGGCCGCCGCGATGGCGCTGATGGGTGTCGCCGCGTTCGCGATGTACTTCTTCGTGGCGCGTCCCGCCGCCAAGAAGGCCCTCGCCGCCTAGCATCCGATTCGTGCAGTGGAACCACAACCTGGCTCTCGCGCTGCTCGGACGGGACTGGCTCGGCGGCGAACGTCTCAAGGCACTGGCCTGCGCCGAAGCCCTGCCCGCCGGCAGATTCCACGTCAAAGGCCTGGACGCGCACGGCATCCCGGTCGCCCGCTCCACCGGCGCGGCCACCTGGTCCGATGACGACATCGCGGCCGGTCGCGGCGCGGCGGTGCACGCCCGGCAGCCGGAGAGCCTGGGCGTGCGGTTGTACCGGGCGGTGCAGGCGCCGGAGGCGTGCTGGCTGGCGCTGGGCGTGGCGCGGATCGCGGTGATCCGGATCAGGGACACCGCCGTCCGGGCTGAACCGATCGTGAGCCCGACCGCGCAACGCCTGGTGCGGCAGCGTTCGGTGGGCAAGGTGCTGCGCGGGGTCGGCCGGTTGATGCGCGATGTGGCCAGCGGGTTGCAGGAGGACATCGGCCGCCCGCCGCTGCACGAACGCCCGGAGGACGCGGTGCTGGAGTTCGAGTTCGAGGCGCCGCGGACCGAACTGCTGCGGGTGGAACGCTGTCGTCAGCTCGCGGTCGGCCCGGCCACCCGCCAGGTGCGACTGCACTTCACCGACGATTCCTGGGCCCGCATCCGCACCGACGTCGACGGCGCGGAAGCCCTGACCCTGCCGTACTAGGCCGTGTTGGGTGGACCTTGGCCGCGATCGCCGGGCCTGACGCTCATCGGCCACTACCCACCACACGCGGCCTAGCGCGCCGCCCGCGCCGCGGTGGCCGCGCCCGCCACCGGCACCAGATTCTTCGCCGGATCGGCCACACAGGCCGCGGCCCGGTCGGTGGTGGCCAGGAAGGCGCTCAGGCAGCTGGCGAACTGCTCGTGCCCGGCCGCGTTGGGGTGGAAGGACTCCTGGATGGCGTGCGCGGACCGCTGCTCGTCGCCGAGGTCCTTCCAGCGCACGGTCAACCGGGTGAACCACTCCCCGGCGCCGGACCCGCTGGTCGAACAGGCTTCCCGGCCGGCTCCGGCCCGGGACAGGTCCAGGAACCGCGCGTCCACGGTGGCCGCCGCCGCCCGCAATCCGGCGGCCAGTTCGCCAACGGCCTTGTCCTGCACCCATTCCAGGTCCCCGCTCTGGAACGGGCAGCCGCCCAGGTTGCGCAGGCTGCTCACCACGGCCCGCCCTACCGGGGCCGCGTAGGACTGCACCACCAGTTGGTAACTCGCGTCCGGATACCCGTTCTCCCGCATGCCGTCACGGATCTTCCGCAACGCCGCGGCCACCTTGGGCACCATCTTGTCCACCCGCTCGCCCCAGCTCGTGGTCAGCGGTCCGGAACAGCCCTTCGTGCTGGATTTGAACCAGGCCTCGGCGCATTCCTTGACCACCGAGCTGAACCCGGGTTCGTCGTTGGCGCCGATCTGCACCACGATCGCGGCGATCCGGAACTGCCGGGCGATCTCCAGCAGCTTGGGCACCTGCGGGCCCTCGTTGTGCTGCGGCTTGTCCACCAGGTTCGCCGCCCGCGCCCCGGAACAGGCCAGGTTGACCGTTGTGGCGATATCCGGCACCGACAGCTTGTTGATCATCGCTTTGGTGGACCGGTGGCACCAGTTGCCGGTGCCGTTGTCGCCGTCGGTGCCCGGTTCGTAGTCGCCGGCGCCTTCCCCGGACAGCGTGCTGTCGCCCAGGGCCACGATGGCCTTGGGCGCGTCCTCCGGTGGCGCCGGGAGCCGGGGGGCGGGGCCGTCGCTGATCAGCAACAGCAGCCCTACCAGGGGGATCACCAGCGCGAGGACGAGGAGTGGGGAACGCAAACGACGCATCAGGACCAGTCTAAGGATTCCGGCGTCCCGGCGGTCGGGAACCGGCTACGGATTCTTCCGGTCCGTCGCTACGAGGCGGTCCGGCGTGCCGGTTCACCGAATGTCACGAATACGTCCATTTGTGTGGCAGCGGTGAACGGCCCCGGCCCGGGACTCGTAGACACCGGCGACGGCACAAGGGGATTCAATGGATTTCACCGTTGGACGCAGCGCTGGGTTTCGACGGGGCAGGACCGCCGCCGCGGGCGGGCTCGCCACCGACCTCAGCGCCGATGCCGGGCTGCGGGCGGCCTACGCCGCGCACGGCCCCGAGTTGTACCGCTTCGCCTTGCGCCAGCTCCGGGACGAGGGGACGGCGCAGGAGGCGGTGCAGGAGGTGTTCCTGCGGGCCTGGCGGTCCGCGGACCGGTTCGACCCGGAGGTGGCCGGACTGCGGGTGTGGCTGTTCGCCATCGCCCGCACGGTGGTCATGGACCAGACCCGCCGGCTGGCGGGCCGGCGTGCCAGTCAGTCCACCGGACCGGGCCTGCCCACGCTGCTCGCCGAGCCGGGCCTGGCCGAGTCGATGCTGGACCGCTGGCTGGTCGAGGAGGCGCTGCGCCGCCTGTCCGGCCCGCACCGCGCGGTGCTGGTCGAGGCATACCTGCGCGGACGGCCCTGCCGCGAGCTGGCGGCCGAGGTCGGCGTGCCCGCCGGCGTGCTGCGCAGCCGGATCTTCTACGCCCTGAAGGCACTGCACCTGGCCATGGAGGAGATGGGCGTGGAACCGTGAACGGTGAGTCGCACCAGGTGCTGCGCGCGCAGCTCGGCGCCTACGTCCTAGGCAGACTGGACGAACCCGAATGCGTTGCCCTGCAAGCACATCTGGACTTCTGCGGGGACTGCCGGGCCGAGGTGGCCGAGCTGATCCCGGTGGCCGAGGCACTGGCCGAGGTCGACCCGGACCGGGTCACCGACGAACCCGCGGTGCCACCGGGCCTTGGCGAGGCGGTGCTGGGCCGCATCCGCGCCGAACGCCGCACGGTGAAACGCCGCTCGGCCCGCCTCGGCATCGGCGTCACCCTGGCCGTGCTGGCCGGCACCGCCATCGGTTACGGCGCCGCCGACCTGCTCCGCGCCACTCAGTCCGCGATCCCCCTGGAATCGGTGGCGGTGCAACAACTCGCCACCCGGGTCGCGGCCAGCGCGAACCTGGTGCCGCACACCTGGGGCACCGAGATCAAGCTGACCGCCCGCGGTTTCGAGCAGGGCGCCAGCTACCGGGTGGTGGTGACCGACCGGCGCGGCGCCGACCACCCGGCGGGGGAGTTCGTCGGCAACGGCCCCGGCGAGATCCGCTGCAACCTCAACAGCGCCGTGCTGCGCACCGAGGCCACCGGTTTCCGGGTGCTGGACACGACCGGCGGCACCGTGCTGGCGGCCGATTTCTAGCCAGGCCCGGATTTCTAGCCAGGCCCGGATGTCTGGTCGGACTCGGATTTCTGGCCGGACTCGGAGGTCCGGGCGGGCTCAGGTGGCGTCGGCGACCCGCGGCGGCAGGCCGGCCGCGATGTAGATCGCGTCGATCACGGCCATGGTGGCCACCGAGTCGGCCGGCGGGGTCAGCACCGGGCCGCCGTGGCGCACGGCCGTGGTGAACGCCTCCAGCTGGTAGGAGTAGCTGCCGCGCTTGTCGAAGCGTTCCACCCGGCGGTGGCCGCCCGCGCGCACGGTCAGCCGGTGCACCGCCTGCGGCATGATCGGGTTGAGGATGCTCAGCTCACCGCGGTCGCCGCGGACCGTGGCCGAGATCCGCAGCAACGACTTTGACCACAGCGAGCAGTGCACCCGCCCGGTGTGCCCGGCCGGGAACCGCAGGTCGGCGCGCATGGCCCGGTCCACGTCCTCGCCCCGCATCCTGGGCTGCGCCGCGACCACCTCGGGTTCGCCCTCGGCCGCGGCCAGGCCCAGGGTGCGGGCCATGTGCACGGCGTAGCAGCCCGCGTCCATCAGCGCGCCGCCCGCCAGGTCGAAGCGGTAGCGGATGTCGGAGAACCTGGGCAGCGGGAAGCACAACGCGGTCTCGATGTGGCTGATCACGCCCAGCTCACCACTGGCGACGATCTCCACCGCCCGCCGGAACAGCGGGTGGTAGCGGTAGTGGAACGCCTCCATGACCACCAGCCCACTGCCGAGCGCGGCCCCGGCGACCCGCCGCGCCTCGGCCGCGTTGGCCGTGAACGGCTTCTCGCACAACACGTGCTTGCCGGCCTTGAGCGCGGCCATTGTCCACCGCCCGTGCAGGCTGTTGGGCAACGGGATGTACACCGCGTCCACCCCCGGATCCTCGATGAGATCCTGGTAACCGGTGTGCACCCGCTCGATCCCGTGCTTGCGCGCGAACTTCCGCGCCCGCTGCTCATCCCGCGCCGCGACGGCGACCACCTCCGCCGCTGGCAGGTCACGAGCGGGCGTGATCAGGGCGGACGGGGCGATGCGGGCCGCGCCGAGCACGCCGAACCGCAGTGGTGGTTTCTCGGGCACGCCCCACTTGTACCCCAGTCGGGGGTGTCTGTGAACGCGCCCGGCCCGCCCGGACAACACGGAGCGCGACATCGTGACCGAGAGCAGGCATCCACGCCGCCACGACCACGCACCGTACCCACCCAGCGACACGTCCCACCCGGTCGCCCTGATCGCCGGCGATCGCGCCCACGCCGCCCCGGTGGCTGGGCAGTGTCCCCGCGCCCGGACCCGGCCGGCCGCACCCAGGCCGACCCCGGTGTCCACATCCCGTCCGCCGCCGACTCGGCCAGCGCCGGGCGTCGACGGAGACCAGACTGTCCACTGTGGACGATCTGTAGGCCGGTGTCGCTGACCTCTTGCCGTCCTGGCCGGATCGTCAGAACCGTTGCGCGCCAACGGTACCTTCGCCACCGGTGCGGGCTCCAGCGCTGAACCGGTCGCCACCCGGTCGCGGTCAACGCCTCCCTGACGTGGTTCGGCGCCAACCCGCGACAACGCACGATCACCTACCGCAACCCGAGCGTGAACCCGTTGCCGCTCAACCTGAACCGGGACCCGGCTCTGGCCAAGCTCGCCGCCACCACGATCACCGTGCCGCCCGGCGGCGAGACCTCGGCGACCCGCACCTTCACCCGCGCACCGCCCCCGGCGCCGTCCGGAGGTTCAGCCTTCGGCCGGGAGCCGGAGGGTGAATACCGTTGCCACGCCGGGGGTGCTGGTCGCGGACACGGTGCCGCCGTGCGCTTCGGCCAGCTGCCGGACGATGGCCAGGCCCAGTCCGCTGCCGCCGGTGCCCCGGTTGCGGGATTTCTCCGCCCGCCAGAAGCGGTCGAAGACGAAGGGCAGGTCGTCAGCCTCGATGCCGGAGCCGGTGTCGGTCACCGTGAGCACCACCTCGGCGCCCTCGGTCTGGCCGGCCAGGGTGACCGTGCCGCCCACCGGGGTGTGCCGCACGGCGTTGGCGACCAGGTTGCCGACCAGCTGGCGCAGGCGCACCGGGTCGGCGAGCAGTTCGGGATCGCCGGTCACGGTGGTGCGTAAGGCGATGCCGGACTGTTCGGCGCGGGCGCGGTGGGCCGCGGCCACCTGGTCGAGCAGGTCGGCGACGGCCACGGGCTCCGGGTGTAATCGGAACGCGCCCGCGTCGGCGGCGGCCAGGTCCTGGAGGTCGTCGATGATGTGTTGCAGCAGCAGCACCTCCTCCAGCTGGGAGGACAGCCAGGCCTCGTCGGGCTGGGCCACGCCGTCCTGGGCGGCCTCCAGGCCGCTGCGGATGGTGGTGAGCGGGGTGCGCAGCTCGTGCGCGATATCGCTGACCATGGCTTTGCGTTGCTCCTCAACGCGTTGCCGCCGCTCGGACAGGTCGTTGAAGGCGGTGGCCAGCACCCCGATCTCGTCCCTGGTGGTCACCGGCACCCGCCGGTGGCCGTCCGCAGGCGCCGAGGCCGCCTCGGTGAGCAGCCGCAGCGGGCGGACCAGCCGCCCGCCGACCAGGGCGGTGACGCCGATGGTCAGCAGCAGCACCAGCAAACCCAGGCCCAGCAGGCGCCTGGTGTCCACCCGCACCGGATCGGGCAGCGCCCGCGGATCGGCCTGGCTGCCGACGAACAGCAGCGCGGCCGGCGCCACGTGCGGCTGCAACTGCTCGCGGCGAGCGTTGTCCACACAGGTCCGGGTCACCTCCGGATCGCCCTTGGCGCCGTAGAAGACCAGGTTCTCGTCCAGCCGGATCCGGGGCTGCCCCTGCCGCTCCAAACAGGACTGGGCCAGGCGATCCAACTCATCCACGGCCCTCTTCTCGGTGCCGCTGGCCCAGACCGACAGGCAGTTGCCCGGTTTCACCAGGGACTGCACCGGACTGACCGCCCTGGCCTCGGTCCGGCCGTTGGGCCGCCGCACGATCTCGGCGGGCACCCCGAGGCTCTGCAGGCAGTCGAGCTGCTTGTCCGCCAGCTGCCTGGACCTCTCTTGTTCCTCCTCGGTGAGCCGGTACGGGCCGAGCGCGCGTGAGTCGATCGGACCGTCCGCCGCGCGCGGGGACAACGCGGGATCCAGGTGCAGTGGGTCCAGCACCGCCGCGGTGCGCGCGGGCAGCGGGGTGCCGGGCGTGGCGGAATCGGCCAGGATCCGCCGTTCCTGGTCGGTGATCGCGATCCGCCGTCCAGTGCGCCCGGCCAGCTCGCGGATCAGCGGACCGGCGCCGGTCCAGTCGGGGTGGGTGGCGGCGTAGCCGACCAGACCGTCGTAGATGCTGGCGTCATCGGCCAGCACCTGGCCCTGTTCCTGCCGGATCGCCTCGCTGGTGGTGGTCGCGGTCAGCCAGATGGTCAGCCCGACCGCGACCACCGCGATCAGCACCGAACTGGCCAGCAGCTTGACCAGCAGGCTCCGGTACGGGCGGACCCGGCCCCTACGGCGCATCGCGGCCGCCGTCGGTGAGCTTGTAGCCGACCCGGTAGACCGTCAGCAGGTGCGCGGGACGGCGTGGATCGGCCTCGATCTTCTTGCGCAGGTTCATCACGTGCACATCGATGATCCGTTCGGTGATGAACTTGTCGTAGCCCTTGGTGCGCTCCAGCAGCTGCTGCCGGGTGAACACCCGGCCCGGCTGTTCGGCGAGCACGGTGAGCAGCGCGAACTCCCCGGCCGTGCACTCCACCGGGCGACCGTCCACAAACGCCTCGTGCCTGCGCGGGTCCACGGTGACCGCACCGGCCCGCAGCACGTGGTCCTCGGCGGTGGATCTAGTGCGGCGCAACAGGGTCCGGATCCGGGCCATCAGCTCGCGCGGGCTGTACGGCTTGGTGAGGTAGTCGTCGGCGCCCAGGTCCAGGCCGAGCAGCAGATCGTCCTCGGTGGAGCGGGCGGTGAGCATCAGCACCGGCACCTGGGAGTCTCGGCGCAGCAACCGGCACACGTCCAGGCCGTCCAGCAGCGGCATCATCACGTCCAGCACCACCAGGTCCGGACCGCGGGTGCGGGCGACCTCCAGCGCGCTGGCCCCGTCGTGCACCACGGTCACCGCGTGGCCCTCCTGTTCGAGGTAGCGGCGCAGGATGTCCGCCTGCTTGACATCGTCCTCGGCCACCAGCACAAACGCGCACACACCCTCGACCATAGGCGGCGCGGGCCGGGTGGCCGGAACTCCCCGGGCTGGCCTGACAGCTTCTTCACAACTCACCCGAACACCCCTGGTGATCGCCCGCGGTCTTCGGCAGCCTGGATCTCATGGGGACTGCGGAGCACGACGTCATCGTGATCGGCGCTGGATTCGCCGGGATGTACGCACTGCACCGGCTGCGGGGGGCAGGTTTCCGGGTGCGCGTGATCGAGGCGGCGCAGGATGTCGGCGGCACCTGGTACTGGAACCGCTACCCGGGCGCGCGCTGTGACATCACCAGCGTCTACTACTCCTACTCCTTCGACGAGGACCTGCAGCGCGAGTGGACCTGGTCGGAGCGCTTCGCCACCCAGGCGGAGATCCTGGCCTACGCCCGGCATGTGGCCGACCGCTTCGATCTGCGCCGCGACATCACCTTCGGCGTGCGGGTCACCGGCGCCGCCCGCGAGGGCGAGGACTGGGTGGTGCGCACCGACACCGGAGAGGAGTTGCGGGCCCGGCACCTGGTGGCCGCGGTCGGCAGCCTGTCCGCCGCCCGGGTGCCCGAACTGCCCGGCCTGGACAGCTTCACCGGCCGGGTGCTGCACACCGGTGACTGGCCTGCCGAGCCGGTGGACCTGGCCGGGCAGCGGGTCGGCGTGATCGGCACCGGCTCCTCCGGCATTCAGGCCATCCCGGAACTGGCCAGGACCGCCGCGCACCTGACCGTGTTCCAGCGCACCGCGAACTACTCGGTGCCCGCCCAGCACCGGCGGTTCACCGCGGCGGAATGGCAGCAGGTCCAGGAGGGGTACGGCGCGCTGCGGGCCCAGGCGCTGACCACCTACGCCGGGATGCCGATCGAGACCCGGCCCTCCGCGCTGGCGGATTCCGAGGCCGAGCGCGACGCGCTGTACGAGCAGCGCTGGCGGGAGGGCGGGCTCGGGTTCTTCTTCAGCTACCAGGACCTGATCCTGGACGAGACCGCGAACGCCACCGCGGCCGAGTTCCTGCACACCAAGATCGCCGAGCTGGTGCGCGACCCGGCCACCGCCAAGGCGCTCACCCCCGACTCGCATCCGGTGGGCACCAAACGGCCCTGCGTGGACGACGGCTACTTCCAGACCTTCAACCGGGACAACGTCACCCTGGTCGACCTGCGCGAACATCCCCTGGAACGGGTGCTGCCGCACGCGGTGCAGGCCGGCGGGCAGGAACACGACCTGGACGTGCTGGTGCTGGCCACCGGCTACGACGCGCTGACCGGCGCGCTGCTGCGGCTGGATATCCGCGGCGAGGACGGCCTGCCGCTGGCCGAGCACTGGGCGGCCGGGCCCAGCACCTACCTGGGCGTGACGGTGACCGGCTTCCCCAACCTCTACGTGCTCGCCGGCGCGGGCAGCCCCTCGGTGCTGGCCAACGTCATCCTGGCCGCCGAACAGCACGTGGAGTGGGTGACCGGCCTGCTCACCCACCTGCGCGAGCACGGCCTGCGCCGGGCCGAGGCGGAGCCCGCGGCCGAGCGGGAGTGGAACGAGCAGGTCGCCCTCGCGGCCGGGGCCACCCTGTTCCCGCTGGCCGACTCCTGGTACCTGGGCGCGAACGTGCCCGGCAAACCGCGGGTGTTCATGCCGTACGCGGGTGGATTCCATAACTACCGGGCGCTGTGCGAGCAGATCGCCGCCGACGGTTACCGGGGGCTGCGGCTGTCCTGAGAAATCCGGCGAAGTTCTCCCGCCGGTGTGTCGAATCACCGTCGTCCCGTTCGACGCAGGGGTGAGGACAGACACCGGGAGGAACCCATGCGCAAGATCATCACCGCGGTCACCGCGGCCGCCCTGCTCGTCGCGGGCGCGGCCCAGCCGGTCGGCGCCGAACCGGCGGCCGAGCCAGGTCGCG
Source organism: Crossiella sp. S99.2 (assembly GCF_023094165.1). Lineage (GTDB taxonomy): Bacteria > Actinomycetota > Actinomycetes > Mycobacteriales > Pseudonocardiaceae > Crossiella. The sequence goes on from NZ_JALMDK010000010.1 coordinate 179,112, forward strand.
GGCACTACGTCGAGGTCAACGGACTGCGGTCGTACTACGAGGTGCACGGGCACGGCCGGGGTGTGCCGCTGGTGCTGGTGCACGGCGCGTTCTCGGCCACCGGCACCTCCTTCGCCGAGCTGCTGCCGCGGCTGGCCCGCGGCCGCAAGGTCATCTCGGTCGAACTTCAGGGCCACGGCCACACCGCCGACATCGACCGCCCGCTGACCCTGCCGGGCATGGCCGATGACACCGCCGCGCTGCTGCGGGCGATCGGCGTGCCGCAGGCCGACGTCTTCGGCTACAGCATGGGCGCCGGGGTCGCGTTGTCGCTGGCCCTGCGCCACCCCGGCCAGGTGCGCAAACTGGTGCTCGCCTCGGTCGCCTACACCCTGGACGGCATGCACCCGGGCATGGTCGAGTCGATGGAGAACCTCAAGCCCGAGCACCTGATGCAGACGCCGTACTACGCCGAGTACGTGCGCATCGCGCCACGCCCGCAGGACTTCCCGCGCCTGGTGGAGAAGGTCAAGAACTACCTGCGCGCCTTCCCCCGGATCACCCCGGAGCAGCTGCGCGCGGTGACCGCGCCGGTGCTGTTGATCGCCGGGGACTCCGACATCATCCGGCTCGCGCACACGGTGGAGCTGTTCGCCCACTTCGGCGGCGGGGTGAACGGGGATGTGGCCGGGCTGCCCAAGTCGAGGCTGGCGGTGTTGCCCGGCACCAAGCACACCACGGTGACCAGTCAGCCGGCGCTGCTGTTCCCGTTGATCCCGGACTTCCTCGGCGCGGCCTGAGCCGGGCCGGTCGCCTGGGCGCCGGTCGCTTGAGCGGAGTCGCTGGTCGGGGTAGGTCGTGGCGGTCATGGCAGCCACTCTCACCCGGTCTCGCGGCGAGTACCAGAGGACTCTGCGTCCCTGGGACGGGGAGTCCCAGGGACGCAGAGTCCCTGTCTATGCACGTTGGTGCACGTTTCAGTCCGCGTACAGGACCTCGACGCCGAGTTCGGTCAGCCGGCGCATGGTCGGGTCGGTGGCCGGGGTGTCGGTGACGATCCCGGCCACCGTGGTCAGCGGCAGCACCGAGAACGGCGAGGCCGCGCCGATCTTCTCCGAGCTGGCCAGCACGTAGGTGTCCGCGGCCTGCCCGGCCAGGGTCCGCTTCATCGCGGCCTCGTCGGCGTCACCCGTGGTCAGTCCAGCCTCCGGGTGCACCCCGGTGACGCCCAGCAGGAACAGGTCCGCGCGCACGCCCAGGGCCGCCTCGACCGCGGCCGCGCCGCAGGTGACCAGGGAGTGCTTGAACAGCCGCCCGCCGAGCAGGACCACCTCGACGTGCGGATGGTCCACGAAGGCCACGGCCACGGTCGGGCTGTGCGTGACCACGGTGGCCGCCAGGTCCAGGGGCAGTCGCCGGGCCACCGCGAGCGCCGTGGTGCCGCCGTCCAGGAGCACCGTGCTGCGCGGCCGGATCAGCGCCGCGGCCCGCGCGGCCACCCGCTGTTTGGCCGAGACCCGCAGGTTCTCCCTGGTGGCGTAGTCGCCGACGGCTGGGCTGACCGGCAGCGCGCCGCCGTAGACCCGCTGGCACAACCCGTCCGCGGCCAGCTCGCGCAGGTCCCGGCGGATGGTGTCCTCGGAGGTGCCCAGCTCGGTCGCGAGGTCCTTGGCCACGATCCGGCCGGTGCTCCGCAACCGCTCCAGCAGCAGCTCACGACGCTGCGCGCTCAGCATGCACACTTCTCCTTGTTTTTGCCGACTTGTGCACGTTACCGTGATGGTCATGAGTACACCACTGCTGATTCTGATCGCCGGTCCCTACCGCTCCGGCACCGGCGACGACCCGGCCAAGCTGGCCGCCAACCTGCGCGCCCTGGAACAGGCGGCCTGGCCGATCTTCCGCAGCGGGCACCTGCCGATGATCGGCGAATGGGTCGCGCTGCCGGTGCTGCGTGGCGCGGGCGGCACCGGCCCGGCCGATCCCCTGGCCGAGGAGATCATGTACCCCACCGCCGACCGCCTGCTGCACCACTGCGACGCGGTGCTGCGGCTGCCCGGCGAGTCGAAAGGCGCCGACCAGGACGTGGCCATCGCGCAGCAGCGTGGCCTGCCGATCTACCGCCGGATCGAGGACATCCCCGGCTACCGCGCCACCGGCTGAGGCAGCAGCGCCCCGGCCAGCGCACGCCAGTGCGGCATCGCCGACTCGCCGGGTCGCACGCCGATGACCTGCACGCCGACATGATCGGCCCCGGCGTCGAGGTGGTGGTGCAGCTTGCCGGCGATGGTGTCCAGATCGCCCCAGAGCACCAGATCGTCGACGAGGCGGTCACTGCCCCGGCCGCCGTCCAGGTCCGCCTCGGTGTAGCCCAGCCGCAGGAACTTGGCCACGTTGTACTTGCTGGTCAGGTACACGTGCAGGTGCTCGCGGGCGATCTCCCTGGCGCGGGCCGGATCGCGCTCGAACAGCACCGCCTGCTCGACGCCGAGGAACGGCACCGCGCCCAGCACCTCCCGCGCCTGCGCAGTGTGCCGCACCGACACGTGATAGGTGTGCGCGCCGGCCGACTGATCGCGGGCCAGTGCCAGCATCTTCGGTCCGTAGGCGGCCAGGATCCGGCGCGCCGGGGCCTGGGGGAGTGGGTTCGCGCTGGTCACCGCGTCCATGTCGGCGAGATAGTCGCGCATGGCTTGCAGGGGCTGCTGACCTGGGCGTTCGCCGCCGAAGCCGAGGCCGAGCAGATGGCGGTCCGGATAGGCGTCGGCCAGCAGCAGGGCCGCGCCGCGGGTCCAGCGGGGTTCGCGGGAGAAGATCCGCGCGATGCCGTTGACCACGATGATCCGCTCGGTGGCCGAGAGCAGGAAACCGGCGTGCGTCAGCGCCTCCCGGCCGTCCCGTTCCGGGATCCAGAACGCGGGCCAGCCCAGGGCTTCCAGCTCCTGGATCGAGTCCCGCATCTGGCTGGCCGGCTGGTCCTCGAAGTCGAACGTCCAGACGCCGAAGCGGCCCAGGTCCATGCCCTCGATGTTGCCCACGGTTCGTCTCCTGCCTGGCGGCCGGGGCCGCCTTCTCTGATCGACGAATCGAAGTATCGCAGATTCTCGATATGAAAAGCGGCGGATCCGGCGAACGCGGTGCGGATCGGGGCTAGAGGGTGCGGCCGAGCACGTCGATGAGCTGGGAAATCCGCTGCTCATCGCGCTGGTAGTGGGTCCACTTCCCGACCCGGGTCGAGCGCACCAGCCCGGCGCGTTCCAGCGAGGCCAGATACGCCGACACCGTCGACTGGGCGAGCCCGATCTTGGCCTGGATGTGGCTCACGCACACCCCGACCTCGTTGATCTCCGGGAAGTGCCGTTCCGGCTCGCGCAGCCACTGCAGCAACTGCAACCGCACCGGGTTGGCCAGCGCCTTGAACACCTCGACCAGCTGTGCCGAGTCGGTCATCTCAGGCCTCGCCGTCCGGTTCCCAGCTCAACAGCCGGACCCGGCTGACCGTGCGCACGTGCCGCCGCATCGCCGCGGTCGCCGCCGCCCCGTCCCGGGCCCGGATGGCCGCCGCGATCCGCCAGTGCTGCTCCAGGGACTTCTCCGGTCTGCCCTGCTGGCGCAGTGATTCCGTCCGGCTTTCCGCGATCTGGTCGGCGATCATGCGCATGAACTCGGCCAGCAGCGAACTCCGGGCCGCCGCGGTGATCGCCGCGTGGAACCGCCGGTCGCCCTCCAGGCCGTACTCGCCCGCGTCGATCTCCTGCTTCATCAGCGCCAGAGCCGATTCGATCTCCGCCAGGTCGTCCTCGGTACGGCGTTCGGCGGCCAGTTCGGCGAGCTTGGTCTCCAGCGCCTCGCGGGCTTCCAGGACGTCCGGGAGCCGGCGGCGGCGGTCGACCAGGGCGGCCACCGGTTCGGCGTCCAGGGTGTCGTGCAACAGGTAGCTGCCGCCGCCGTGCCGGACGTCGACCAGGCCCTGCACTTCCAGCACCACGATCGCCTGTTTCACCGAAGCGCGACTGACGCCGAGCCGTTCGGCCAGTTCCCGTTCGGGCGGAAGTCGATCGCCCGCGCGCAGGCCCGCGCTGCTCACGTAGTCGCGCAGACTGGCCACCACCTGCTCATACAGGCGTGGGCGGTTGATCGGACGCAGGGTGTCGGACACCGGCACTTCCCCCTCGGCGGACAGTGCCCGCAACGGTAGCAGTTGACCGCGCGAGTGGCCTGATGGTTCAGTGGCTGAGCCAATCTAGCGCCCCGGGAGCCACCATGTCCGCAGAGATCATCTCGATTCTCGCGCTGGCCGCCATCTTCGTGGTGGCCTCGGTGTGGTCGGTCAACATGGGGGTGCTGGCCTTCGCGGCCGCGTTCCTGGTCGGCACCTTCGCCGGCGGCCTGTCCACCGAGGAGATCATGGCCGGATTCCCCGGCGGGATCTTCGTGGTGCTGGTCGGGGTCACCTACCTGTTCGCCATCGCCCGCGCCAACGGCACCACGGACTGGCTGGTCGCGGCCGCGGTCCGGCTGGCGAGGGGCAGGCTCGCGGTCATCCCGTGGGTGATGTTCGTGGTCTCCGCGCTGCTCACCGCGATCGGCGCGGTCAGCCCCGCCGCGGTGGCCATCGTCGCGCCCATTGCCCTCGGCTTCGCTGCCAAGTACAAGATCAACCCGCTGCTGATCGGCATCATGGTCGTGCACGGCGCGCAGGCGGGCGGGTTCTCCCCGATCAGCGTCTACGGCGCCATCGTCAACGGCCTGGTGGACAAGAACGGCCTGCCCGGCAGCCCGGTCGCGGTGTTCCTGGCCAGCCTGGTCGCCAACCTGATCATCGCGGTGATCGCCTTCCTGGTGCTCGGCGGCCTCAAGCTCGCCCGCGGCACCAGCGCGCTCGACGGCGCGCAGGAGCCGATCCGGCTCAACCGGGACCGGGTGCTCACCCTGGCCGGACTGGTCGTGCTGGTCGCGCTCACCCTCGCCTTCAACCTCGACGTCGGCCTGGTCGCCATCACCATCGCGGTGGTGCTCGGCCTGCTCTCCCCACAGATCCACAAGAGCGCGATCGGCCAGATCACCTGGCCCACCGTGCTGCTCATCTGCGGGGTGCTCACCTACGTCGGCGTGCTGCAGAAGATCGGCGCCATCACCTACATCGCTGGCGCGGTCAAGGACGTCGGCGCGCCACTGCTGGCCGCGCTGCTGCTCTGCTACATCGGCGCCGTGGTCTCCGCCTTCGCCTCCTCGGTCGGCCTGCTCGGCGCCACCATCCCCCTCGCGGTGCCGTTCCTGGCCGAGGGCACAGTGGGCCCGGTCGGCATGATCGCCGCGCTGGCCGTCTCGGCCACCGTGGTCGACGTCAGCCCGTTCTCCACCAACGGCGCGATCGTGCTGGCCAACTCGGCCGAAGAAGAGCGCGAACGCCTGTTCCGCCGGCTGATGGCCTATGGCGGCATCATCGTGGTGGCGGCCCCGCCGCTGCTGTGGCTCACCCTGGTCGTCCCCACTCTGCACTGAACCACCGACGAAAGAGGCGCCCGTGTCCACACCGCTGTTCCCCGCCCTGGTCGACCCCACCGACCGGGAGGCGGTGCGGTTCGGCGACCTCGCGCTGAGTTACGCGCAGCTGGCCGCCGCCGCGGGCGCGCTGGCCAGGACCTCGGCCCCGGCCACCAGGGTCGCGGTGTGGGCGACCAACTCCATGCACACCTGCCTGGCCGTCACCGGGGCCCTGCTCGCCGGGGTCCCGGTGATCCCGATCAACCCCAAATCGGGGGAGCGGGAACTCGGCCACATCCTCGGCGACAGCCGCCCTGACCTGGTCTTCGCCGCCGCTGAGGACACCCTGCCGCCCGCGCTGGCCGCCTTGCCGAGGATCGACGTCGACCCGGTCGCGCTGGCCGCCGAACCCCTCGGCGCACTCCCCGCCGAACCCGCACCGGAAGCCCCCGCGCTGATCGTCTACACCTCCGGCACCACCGGCCCGCCCAAGGGCGTGGTGCTGCCCCGGCGCGCGCTGGCGAGCAACCTGGACGGGCTCGCCGACGCCTGGGCCTGGACCAGCGCGGACACCCTGGTGCACGGCCTGCCGCTGTTCCACGTGCACGGGCTGATCGTCGGCATCCTCGGCCCGCTGCGGCTGGGCGGGTCCGTGCGCCACCTCGGCCGGTTCAGCACCGAGGCCGCCGCCCGCGAGCTGGCCGGACCGGCCACGATGATGTTCGGCGTGCCCACCATGTACCACCGGCTGGCCGCCGACGTGGAGGCCGATCCGGAGCTGGCCGCGGCCATCGCCAAGGCCCGGCTGCTGGTCTCCGGCTCGGCCGCGCTGCCGGTCAGCGACCACCAGCGGATCACCGCGGCCACCGGGATCCAGGTCGTCGAGCGTTACGGCATGACAGAAACACTGATGAACTGCGCTGTCCGGGCGGACGGCGAACGCAGGCCCGGTACCGTCGGGGCGGCGGTGAACGGGGTCGAGGTGCGCTTGGTGGACGAGCAGGGCACGGTCGTGACGACCAGCGACGACGACACCGTCGGCGAGGTCGAGGTGCGCGGCCCGAACCTGTTCCTGGAGTACCTCAACCGGCCCGAGGCCACCGCCGAGGCCTTCCGGGACGGCTGGTTCCGCACCGGTGACGTGGCCACTCGCGCCGCCGACGGTTATCTCCGGCTGGTCGGGCGCAAAGCCACCGACCTGATCAAGAGCGGCGGCTACAAGATCGGCGCCGGGGAGATCGAGAACGTGCTGCTGGAGCACCCGGACGTGGCCGAGGTGGCGATCACCGGCGAACCCGACCCCGATCTCGGCGAACGCATCGTCGCCTGGATCGTGCCTGCGCCCGGCCGCGACCCCCAGCCGGAAGAATTGGTGAACCTCGTGGCGACCCAGCTCGCTCCGCACAAGCGCCCGCGCCGCGTACAGTTCCTCGACCGGTTGCCGCGCAACGAGATGGGAAAGATCATGAAGAGGTCGCTTGCCGGTGACTGATGGGGGCGCGCGGACCGCCATCGCCGCGGTCACCAGTGAGTTCGCCGAGTTCTCCTTCGCCGACACCGGACCGGAGGCCGACTACGGCGACGGGCCGCTCACCTGGAGCGGCTACACCGAGCAGCGGGCCCGCGCGCGCACCCGGTCCGGCGAATCCGAATCGGTGGTGTGCGGGCAGGGACAGATCGGCAACCAGCCGGTGGTGCTGGTCGCCTTCGACTTCCGCTACATCGGCGGCTCACTCGGTCAGCGTGCCGGCACCCGGATCTGCCGGGCCTTCGAGATCGCCCGCAGGCTGCGCTGGCCGGTGGTCTCGCTGATCTCCACCGGCGGCAGCCGGATGCAGGAGGGCATGCGCTCACTGCTCCAGCTGCAGCGGATCGCCCGGCAGCTCCAGCTCACCCGATGGGAGGGGCTGGCGCACATCGCGGTGCTGCGCGAGCCCACCACCGGCGGTGTGTGGGCCTCGCTGGGCGCGGGCGCGGACATCGTGCTCGCGCTGCGGGAGGCCACCGTCGCTTTCGGCGGCCACCGGGTCCAGCCGCCCGGTGGCGCGGACGGGCCGGAGTTCCGCAGCGAGGGCAAACTCGCCGCGGGCGCCGTCGACGCGGTGGTGGACCAGGCCACCCTGCCGCACACCCTGCGGCACGTGGTCGAACTGCTCGCCCCCACCGGCGCCGCCCCCGTGCAACCGGCCACCGTGCCCCGCGCGCTCGGCCGCCAGGACTGGCCCGCCGACGGCTGGTCCGCGGTCCAGCGCGCCCGCGCCGTGGAACGCCCCCGCGCCGAGGCATACCTGGACGACTACTTCGACCGCGTCTTCGAGATCAGCGGCGACCGGGCAGGCGGCGCCGACCCCGGCATGCGCTGCGGCTTCGGCCGCCGCGACGGCGCCACCGTGGCCTACGTCGCCCAGACCGGCACCGCCAACACCCCGGCCGGTTTCCGCACCGCCGCCCGCCTGATCCGGCTGGCCGACCAGCTCCGCCTGCCGGTGCTCACCCTGGTCGACACCCCCGGCGCGGCCAACGACGCCGCGGCCGAACAGGCCGGCGTGGGCAGTGCGCTGGCCGAGTTGTTCGGCGCGGTGGCCGCGGTGGACGTGCCGATCACCACCCTGGTCATCGGCGAGGGCGGCTCCGGCGGCGCGCTCGCGCTGGCCTCGGCCGACCGGCTGTGGATCACCCCCGACGCCTACTTCTCGGTGATCGCGCCGGAACTGGGGGCCGCGATCCTCAAGCGTGGGCCCGCCGAGGTCGAGCACACCGCGAACCAGCTGCGACTGCGGCCGCAGGACCTCCTCGAACTGGGGATCGTGCACGGCATCGCGGGCGAGGAACCCATCGACTGACCGGCGCGCGCCGATCGGCCAAAACACCCTGGCCGGTTGGCACTGTCCGCCGCCTGACCGGGCACGATGTACTACGCCAACTGGACCACAGAGGCGGAGAACACGTGACCTGGCTGGACCGGCTCCGCGCGGAGCCCCGACTGATCCGCGACGCCGTGCGGGCGACCTCCCCGGCCCGGCTCGTCGCCGAGGCGCTGCTGGTACTGGCCGTGCTCGGCCTGGCGTTGCTGCCCATCACCCTGCTGCCGCTGCCGATGCCCACCACGATCATCGGGGCCGTGCTGGCGCTGCTGCTGACCGTGGCCCGGCTGCGCTGGCCGGCCGCCGCGCTGATCGGCACCGTCGGGCTGTACCTGGTGGGCTCGGTGGCCGCGCTGCCGGTCATCGCGGTGATCAGCTTCCACGCCGGCCGCCGGGTGCAGCCCCGGCGGCGGCTGTGGACCGCGCTCGCGGTGACCCTGCTGGCCGGATTCCTGCTCGGCGGCCCCAGCTTCTCCTTCGGTGCGGACGAGGTCGCCGGGTACGCGCTGATCACCGCCGGACTGGTGGTGCTGCCGGTCCTCGCCGGGCTGCTGGTGGGACGGCGGCGGCCGCTGTCCAGGGTGCTGCACGACCGCAACGAGTACCTGGAACAGGTCCGGCTGCTCACCGCGGCGGAGGCGCGCACCGCCGAACGCGCGCACATCGCCGCCGAGATGCACGACCTGCTCGGGCACCGGCTCAGCCTGATCTCCATGCACGCGGGCGCGCTGGAACTGGCCACCGCCAAACAGGCCCCGCAGCTGAGCGAGCACGCGCACCTGTTGCGCACCACCGCGGGCACCGCCATGGCCGAACTGCGTGATGTGCTGGGCATCCTGCGGGTCGGCCCGGCCGAGGAACTCGACCAGGACAGTGGCACCCAGGCCGATCTGGCCCGGCTGGTGACCGAATCACGGCGGGTCGGGGTGGACGTCGAACTGGACTGGCACGGCCCGGACCTGGACGAGGTGGACGTGCGGGTGCGGCGGGCGGTGCACCGGGTGGTGCGGGAGGGGCTGACCAACGTGCACAAGCACGCCCCCGCCGCGACCACCAGGGTGCGGGTGCGCACCGATGACGAGCGGGTGCTCGTGCTGGTGGACAACGGTCCGGTCGCCGCGGGCGGGGCGCTGGGCACCCGGCGCGGGCTGGCCGGGCTGGAGGAGCGGGTCGCGCTGGCCGGTGGGCGGTTCAGCAGTGGGTCCACTGTGGACGGCGGATTCCTGGTGCGGGCCGAACTGCCGATGCTGCCACCGGCCGGTCCCGCGCCGGAACGGCCGACCGCGATCCAGCCGCCGGGCCCGCTGGCCGGCGAGGTGCTCACCGCCGGGCGGGTGCTCGGCTCCGGCTGCTTGGCCCTGTTCGGGGCGTTGCCGATCCTGCTGATCGCGGTGGTGGTCGTGGTGCTGGGCTTCTTCACCGGCGGCCACCCGATCAAGTCCGCCGACTACACCGGGCTCGACCTGGGCACCGGCCAGGACGTGGTGCGCGAGCGGTTCGGCGAGGGCAGCGACCTCAGCCTGTTCGATCCGGTGGACGCGCCGGAGCAGAGCGAGTGCTTCCACTATCGTGCGCTGGACGATCCCGCGGTGCGCCAGTACAAACTGTGCTTCCGGGACGGGGTGCTGGTCGCCAAGGAGGAGCTGCGCCGGTGAGCGAGCAGGAGATCCGGGTGCTGATCGCCGACGACGAACGGCTGATGCGGGCCGGGGTGCGGATGATCGTGGACAGCGCCGAGGACATCAGCGTGGTCGCCGAGGCGGACAGCGGTCCGTCGGCGGTGGAAGTCTGTGTGCGGCAACGCATCGACGTGGCGCTGCTGGACATCCGGATGCCCGGCGGCGACGGGCTGGCCGCCGCGGCGGAGATCGCCCGGCTGGCCCCGGACACCCGGGTGGTCATGCTCACCACCTTCGGCGAGCAACGCTATGTGGCACAGGCGATGCGGGCCGGGGCGACCGGGTTCGTGCTCAAGGACACCGGGCCCACCGAGTTGATCCGCGCGGTCCGGCTGGCCGCGGCGGGGGAGTCGGTGCTGGGACCGCGGATCACCCGGGACCTGATCGAAACCCACCTGCTCGGCCCGAACCGGGCGCCGGATGCCGCCCCCAGGGTCGCCCGGCTCACCGACGCCGAGCGCGAGGTGCTCAAGCTGGTCGGCGAGGGCCTGTCCAACGCCGAGATCGCGCAGCGGCTGCACATCGGGGTGGGCACGGCCAAGGCGCACCTGAGCCGCATCCTGACCAAAATGGACTGTGCGAACCGGGTGCAGGCCGCGATCGTGGCGCACGAGGCCGGATTGCTCGGCCCCGACCGGTGAGCCGGCTCAGGTGAAGTCCGCCGGCTGGTGCGGAATCCCTTTCAGCTCGTGGAATCCGGGCGTGCCCGCGACCAGCAGGGTGCCGTCCCAGAGCCGCCCGGCGGCCTCCCCGCGTGGTGCCTTGGACAGCACCGGCCCGAAGAACGCGGTGCCCTCGGCGGCGATGATCGGGGTGCCGACATGCTTGCCCACCAACGAGATCCCGCGTTCGTGCGAGGCACGCAGGGCCGCGTCGTAGTCCTCGCCGTCGGCGGCCTGGGCGAGTTCGGCCGGCAGTCCGGCCTCGGTGAGCGCCTCCGCCCAGCCCCACTGGCCGCGCTCGTGCACCCGGGCGCCGTAGGCGGTGAAGAACCGGCGCAGCGCGTCCGGACCGTGCCGCTGCTCGACCGCGACGCAGATCCGCACCGGCCACCACAGGAAGCCCTCGGTGTCGCCCTCCGGGTCGACCTCCAGGTGCTCGTTGAGCACGGCCAGGCTCATCACGTGGTACCGCAACACGATCGGCCGGACCTTTTCCACCTCGGTCAGCCAGCGCGCGGTGACCCAGGTGTAGGGGCAGCTGGGGTCGAACCAGAAGTCGACGTCGATGTCCTGCACCCGGCCCAGGGTGTCAGGCGCACACCGCGGTGTCCACGGACTTGCGCAGTGCCTGCTGATCCACGCCGGTGCCGATGGTCACCGAAGCCTCGACCCGGCGGCTGCCGTCGGCGCTGCCGACCATCATGCTGAGGTAGCCAGGAAGGCCGCCGCCGTGGCCCCACACCGTGATCCCGCAACTGGTGGGCACGGGGAAGAAGCCGAGGCCGTAGGCGGGACTGACCGCGGTGACCTTGGTCAGTTCGGCCTGCTGGGCCGGGGCGAGCAACCGGCCGGCGAGCAGGGCGCGCAGGAAGCGGTCCAGGTCGGCGGTGGTGGAGATCATCGCCCCGGTGGCGCCGGCCCTGGACGGGTTCATCTCGGTGATGTCGACCGGTTTCCCTTCCACCATCAGGTAACCGTGCGCGTGCGGGCCGTGGATGAACGGGTTGTCCACGGGCGCCTCGGTGTCCCGCAGCCGCAGCGGGTGCAGGATCCGCTGGTACACCGCGGCGGCCCACGGCCGTCCGGTGACCTGCTCGATCAGCAGCTGCACCACCAGGAAGTTGGTGTTGGAGTAGGAGTGCTTCGTGCCCACCGGGAACACCAGCGGCTTCTTCGCCGCGCCGCGCACGAGTTCCAGCGCCGAGTGGTGCTCGAAGCGGCGGGCCACGAACTCCTTCGGGTCCCGTGGCAGGTCGTCGGTGTAGTTGTGCAGACCGCTGGTGTGCTGCAACAGGTTCCGCACGGTGATCCGCTCGCCGTCGGGCAACAGCCCTGGCAGATAACGGGAAACCGGCTCGTCCAGGCCGAGCTTGCCCTCGGCGGTCAGTTGCAGGGTGACCACGCTGGCGAAGGTCTTGGTGATGCTGCCTGCCCGGAACCGCCCATCCAGGGGCACCGGCCGCTGAGTGCCGAGTTCGGCCACCCCCGCGCGGACGGTGAACTCCCGGCCGTCCCTGGTGACCCGGATCTGCATGCCCGCCGCGCCACCGGCCACCGCCGCGTTCACCTGTTGCTGCACGGCCTCGCGCTGCGGATCGGTGTGCGCTGCGGCGGTACCTGTAGACGTGGCCAGCAGCGTCAGCGCGACGCAGGCCGTGGTCACGGTGCGGATCGGTGGCAACGGATTCCCCTTCCGGCGGCAACCTGCCGGCGGCCATCTTGCCGGAAGCCGGCGGCGGTGCGCACACTCATTACTGTGGGTCCGGACGAGCTGGGCTGGGTGAGCGGGGAGATCGACCTGTCCCGCGCGAACCCCGCGCGCATGTACGACTACTTCCTCGGCGGCACGCAGAACTTTCCGGTGGACCGCGAACTCGCTGATCAGGCCATCGCGCTGCGCCCCGAACTACCCAGGGCGGCCAGGCTGAACCGGGCGTTCCTCGGCCGGGTGGTGCGGCACGCGGTGGGCGCCGGGATCCGCCAGTTCCTGGACCTGGGCTCGGGAATCCCGACCGAGGCGAACGTGCACGAGGTGGCGCACGCGGCCGATCGGCGGTGCCGGATCGCCTATGTGGACGTGGAACCGGTGGCGGTCGCGCACAGCCACCGGCTGCTGGCCGGACATCCGCGGGTGAGTGTGACGCAGGCGGATCTGCGTGATGTGCCCCAGGTGCTGACCGATCCCGGGGTGCGCGCGCAACTGGACTTCGATCAGCCCATCGCACTGCTCCTGGTGGCGGTACTGCATTTCCTGCCCACCGAGGATGATCCGCCCGGCGTGGTCCGGCAGTACGTCTCGGCGCTGCCGCCCGGCAGTCTGGTGGCGATTTCCCATGTCACCACGGACAATCTGCCGCCGGAGTGGCGCACGGTGGCCGGTCTGTACCAGCGCAGCGCCACCCCGATCCACCCCCGCACCCTGGCCGAGGTGGCCGCGATGTTCGGCAGGCTGCCGTTGATCCCACCCGGCCTGGTCGACGCGGTGGACTGGTGCCCCGAACCAGGCCGGCCACCCCAGCCGGTCAGCGGCTTCTACGCGGGCGCAGCCCGGAAACCCTAGCCAGCAGCCAGAATCGTCCGCGCTACTTCCACGGTGGTAGTCGCCTTTGTCGCACCGAGCGCCCGGATCACCGGCCCCGCAATGGCATCCAGCTCCAGCGCGCGCCCGTCCCGCCGATCCCGCAGCATCGAGGACTGCATGGTCGCCGGCAGCGACCGGATCCGCGCCTCCACCGCATCGGCGTCGATCCGCACGTTCCAGGTCGCCGCCGCGGCCGCCGCCTCGTCCACCAGCGGCCGGAGCCAGGATTCCTTGAGCCGCAACGCCTCCCCGATGGGTGCGTTCGTGCCGGTGGTCAGCAACGCGAACGGGTCCAAAAAGGACAGCTTGCGCCACAACACAGTCTGCTCATCAGCGTCGGTGGTCACGGTCAACCCCGCCGCACGCAACAACTCCGCCACCGCAGCACCCGCCGGTGTGCCGTCGGCCACCACCAGATCGGCGATCCGGGAGAGCTGCTCCACCACACCCGGCCGGCGCCGCGCCGCCTCCACCGCGATACTGGCCGCCACCACCGAGGCCCGCGGGTACAACGCCCGCAACACCGGCAGATGATCAACCCCGTTCAACAGCGGCACCACGGTCGCACTGCCCAGCACCGCCGCGGGCACCCGCTGCACCGCGGCCAGCAACTCGGTCGCCTTGACCGCCACCACCAGCACCTCCACCGGCGCGGTCAGCCAGGGCCGGGCAGTCGGAAAACTCACCCTCGGCGCCGCGCCCGGCGCCTGGAACGACAGCCCCCGCGCGGTGATCTCCGCCGCCGTCCGCTCAGTGGCGACCACGGTGACGTCGTGCCCAGCCGCACCCAACCGGGCCGCGATCAACCCGCCGACCCCACCCGGTCCCAGCACCCCAATGGTCGCCATGAGCCCCTCCAGTACGCGTAGATTCCACGATGGAAGTTACACTACGGCATGCGCCACAAGAGCTTCGAGGAAATGACCTGCGCCATAGCCCAAACCCTGGACCAGGTCGGCGAGTGGTGGAGCCTGCTCATCATCCGCGACGCCCTGCACGGCCTCACCCGCTTCGACGAGTTCCAGCAAAGCATGGGCATCTCGCCCAACTCCCTGACCCGCAGACTGACTGACCTGTGTGACCGGGGGTTGCTGGAGCGGCGGCGGTATCAGGAGCGGCCGCCGCGGGACGAGTACGTGCTGACTGATCGCGGCCGGGACTTGCAGCCGGTGATCGAGGCGCTCGGGGCATGGGGGCGTAAGCATGTGACGCGGAAGAAGGCGGCGGTGCGGTTGCGCGACAACGCCACTGGCGCGGAGGTTGATCCGGTGCTGGTGGACCGGCATACGGGGAAGCGGGTGGACGGGAAGGGGTTCCATTACACGGCTACCCGGGTGGCGCATCCGGTCAAGAAGGCGCGGCTGCCGCGGGCTTAGCGGTGGGGTGTGTGCAGGGTGGGGTGTCGCGCGGGGTGGGGTGGCGCGTCTCGCTAGGTGGAGCGGTGCGCGGTGTGAGGTGGAGCGCAGGGCGGAGCGGTTGCGGCGCGAGGCCAGTCCGGTTCCGCGCGGACCCTGTGGATGAGTCAAACCACAACCGCCACCACCCGGGTAAATTCGACTTGCCCGCCCAAACCCGCCGAGCCACCCCACGACCATCGTCCCGACCAGCCCAAACAAGCCCACCCGACCCGCCAGCCGCACCCACCAGCCAGCAGTCACGCCTCACCTGAACGGGTGAGCAAAGCGCCGCAGATTCACCTTGATCAAAACATGAAGGCAACCAAATCGGGGTGAAAAGCGTTCCGCAGAGGAAGCGGTGGCGGGGGCGGGCAGCGGGCCGGGATCAACCGGCCACGGACCAGCACGGAGGCAGCCCCGGCCCAAGCAACAACGAGACCCAGCCACGCCCCGAGTCGCAACGCCCCGAGCCGCGACGGCTCGATCAGGCCAGCAGCTCCTGCGCGGCCGCCGCGATATCGGGCTCGGACAGCAGCACGTGGCTGGCCGCCGGTCCCAGCGGGATGAAGCTGTCCGCGCTGGTCACCCGCCGGATCCGGCCCTGGAACCCGTGGTCGGTGAGCGCGGTGATCACGGCCTCGGACACGCCGCCGGTGCGGCGGGTCTCGTCGGCGATCAGTACCCGGCCGGTCACCGATGCCTCGCGCAGGATGTCGGCCACCGGTAGCGGGGCCAGCCAGCGCAGGTCCACCACGCGGCAGGACAGGCCGAGCCGGCGGGCCACTCGGAGGCTCATGGGGACGCCGTTGCCGAAGGTGATGATGGTCAGGTCGGTGCCGTCGCCGTGTGTCCGGGCGCGGCCGAACTCCGCCACTGCGGCGCCTGGGCGCGGGGACTCCGACGTTGCGGCACCGGGACGCGGGTACTCCGCCAGTGCAGGGCCGGGGTGTGGGGATTCCGCCAGTGCAGTGCCGAGGCGCCGAGACTGCGCCAGTGCGGAGCCGAGGTGCGGGGATTCCGCCAGTGCGGTGCCTGGGCGCCGGGACTCCGACATTGCCGCGCCGGGATATGGGGCGAGCCAGGCGTTGTCGCCGGGGGTGTGCAGGTCGCGGGTGTGGTACAGGGCGATGGGTTCCAGGTAGATGCTGACTGTGCCGTGGTGGCGGGCGGTGGTGGCGCAGGCGCGGAGCAGGGGGGCGGCGTCGGCTGGGTGGGCGGGGACCGCGATGGCCAGGCCGGGAATGTCGCGCAGGGCGGTCAGGGAGTTGTCGTTGTGGAAGTGGCCGCCGAAGCCCTTCTGGTAGGCCAGGCCGGCGATTCGGACGATCATCGGGTTGCGGTACTGGTTGTTGGCGAAGAAGCGCAGGGTGGCGGCTTCGCCGCGGAGCTGGTCGGCCGCGTTGTGCAGGTAGGCCAGGTACTGGATTTCCGGGATGGGCAGGAAACCGGTGAGCGCGGTGCCCAGGGCGGTGCCGAGGATGGTCTGCTCGTCCAGCAGGGTGTCGAAGACCCTGGCCGCGCCGAAGGCCTTGCGCAGGCCGCGGGTGACGCCGTAGACGCCGCCCTTGGTCGCGACGTCCTCGCCGAAGATCAGGGTGGCGGGGTCCTGGGTGAGCAGGTCGGCGAGGGCCTGGTTGATCGACTGGGCGAGGGTGAGGGGCTCCGTGGTGACGCGGGTGGACGGCGGGAGCGGGCGTGGGGCCGAGGCGAGTGGAGCGGCGGATCCGGCGGCTGCGGATGGTAGTGCGGTGGATCCGGTGGTTGCGGGTGGTGGCGTGGCGGATCCGGCGGCTGGCGGTGGCGGTGTGGCCGGCCCGGTGGCGGGAGCGGGTGCCGTGGCGGGGCCTGTGGCCGGGGGCAGGGGTTCCGTGGGCCGGGGTGCGGAGGAGGCGCTGGTCGCGGGTGGGGGTGTGGAGGGCGTTGGGGCCGGGAGCGGTGGCGC
The DNA here is from genome assembly GCF_023094165.1 of Crossiella sp. S99.2. GTDB lineage: Bacteria > Actinomycetota > Actinomycetes > Mycobacteriales > Pseudonocardiaceae > Crossiella. The sequence goes on from NZ_JALMDK010000010.1 coordinate 195,703, forward strand.
GGTGGTGAGGGGGGCCAGGACCTCGGCGGCTGAGGTGAGTTTGGGTTCGGCGATCGCTTCGGCGGCCAGGGTGGCGACTTCGGTGCGTTTGGACTCGTAGCGGGTGTGGATTTGTGCTGGGGTCAGGATTCCGTGTTCGGCCAGTAGGAGTGCCGTGCGCAGGAGGGGGTCGCGGGCGTGGTCGGCGGTGATCTCGGCCTGGGTGCGGTAGGCGGATTCGACGTCGGAGCCGGCGTGGCCCATCAGGCGGATCGTGCGCAGGCGCAGGAAGGCCGGGGCGCGGCGGGTGCGGACCCAGGTGACCGCTTCGGCGGCTGCTTGGGCGGCTTCGGGGAGGCTGGTGCCGTCGGCGTCGAAGTAGCGCAGGCCGGGGCGATTGCCGTACGCGGCCCGGATCCAGTCCTTGGGGGTGCGCACGCTGATGCCGATTCCGTTGTCCTCGCAGACGAACAGGATCGGCAGCGGCAGGTTCTGGTAGGCGCAGTGGGTGGCGGTGTTGATCGCGCCGGTGGCGGTGCTGTGGTTGGCGGAGGCGTCGCCGAAGGTGCAGACGACGACGGCGTCCGGGGGCCATTCGGTGGGTAGCCCGAGCTTTTTCGCGCGTTCGATGCCGAAGGCCACGCCTACCGCGCGGGGTAGGTGGGAGGCGATGGTGGAGGTTTGCGGGATGACGGACAGGGCGCGGTGGCCGAAGACCTTGTGCCTGCCGCCGGAGATGGGTTCGGCGGCGGAGGCGGTGATGCCGCGCAACACGTCGCGCAGCGGCGTTGACCCGCGGTGCTGGGCGGCGCGGGCCAGGTAGAAGGCGCCGGAGCGGTAGTGCAGCAGGGCCGGGTCGGTGACGCGCAGGGCGGCGGCGACCGCCGCGTTGCCCTCGTGGCCGCTGGAGCCGATGCTGTAGAAGCCCTCGCCGCGCTTGCCCAGGGCGCGCGCGGCGAGGTCGAGGTGGCGGCTGCCGAGCTGGGCGTCGAACAGGGCCAGTGCCCGGTCCGCGGTCAGGCCCAGTGGGAGGTCCACTGTGGACTGTCCAGTGGGCATATTCCTTACGGCGTCGAGGAAATGCTGGTCTACCGGGTGGGTCATCGGTAGGCCGAGGTGCCGGTGAGGGCCTCGCCAAGGACCAGGGTGTGGATCTCGCTGGTGCCCTCGTAGGTGAGCACCGACTCCAGGTTGTTGGCGTGCCGCAGCACCGGGTACTCCAGGGTGATGCCGCTGGCGCCCAGGATGGTGCGGGCCTCGCGGGCGATCTTGATGGCCTCGCGCACGTTGTTCAGCTTGCCGATGCTCACCTGCCGCGGGTGCAACTGACCCGCGTCCTTGAGCCGCCCCAGATGCAGCGCGAGCAGGAAGCCCTTCTGCACCTCCAGGGCCATGTCCACGAGTTTCTGCTGGGTGAGCTGGAAACCGGCGATCGGCCGGTCGAACTGGGTGCGGGTGACCGAGTACTCGATCGCGGTGTCCAGGCAGTTCTTGGCCGCGCCCAGGGCGCCGAAGATGATGCCGAAGCGGGCCTCGCTCAGGCAGCTCAACGGACCGCGCAGCCCGGCCGCCTCGGGCAGCTGGGCGTCGGCGGGCAGCCGGCAGTCGTCGAAGAACAGCTCCGAGGTGATCGAGGCGCGCAGGGACAGCTTGTGCGTGATCTTGCGGGTGCTGAAGCCCGGAGTGTCGCGCGGCACCAGGAAACCGCGCACGCCGTCCTCGGTCTGCGCCCACACCACGGCCACGTCGGCCACGCTGCCGTTGGTGATCCACATCTTGCTGCCGTTGAGGATCCAGTCCGTGCCATCGCGTTTCGCGGTGGTGCGCATGCTGCCCGGGTCGCTGCCGTGATCCGGTTCGGTGAGCCCGAAACAGCCGATCGCCCGGCCCGCCGCCATCTCCGGCAGCCAGCGCTGCTTCTGCTCCTCCGAACCCCACCGGTGGATCGCGTACATCGCCAGCGAACCCTGCACCGAGACGAAACTGCGGAAGCCGGAGTCCACCGCCTCCAACTCAAAACAGGCCAGCCCGTAGGCGACGGCGCTCGACCCGGCGCAGCCGTACCCCTGCAGATGCATGCCGAGCAGGCCGAGTGTGCCGAACTCCGGCGCCAGTTCCGGATCGAAGTGGCCGCGCTCGAACCAGTCGCCGATCACCGGGCGCAGCCGCTGCTCGGCGAACCGCCGGACGGTGTCCTGGATGAGCCGCTCCTCCTCGCTGAGCAGCCCGTTCGCGGACAGCAAATCCAGTGGGTCGATCCGCTCGGGCATCGTCTCTCCGCTCATCTCGCACCGGAAGTCCAGCATGGCCCGGCGGCCGGGACGGACCCAAGTCCGCCAGGCCGACGGACCTTCGCGCTGAGCACAACGACGGCTGGGGCTAGGGGTTGCGGGACAGGATCGAGTGCAGCCGATCGAGTGGGATCTTGGGCGTCCGGTGCTCGTCGAGCAGGCCGTTGGTCTCCTGCTCGGTATCGGTGAGCTGGGTGAAGCAGTACCCGGCCAGGCCGCCGGAACGGGCCGCGCCGATCACCGCGGTCAGCATCGCCGCGTACTCCTCGGCGGAGTCGACCGAGCCGTAGCCGAAGACCTCCTCGCCGTTGGCCGGGGTGAAGGTGGCCCCGCCGAACTCGCTGAGCATGATCGGCTGCTCCGCGTACTGCTCGCCGTCCAGGATCAGTCTGCGGGAGTTGGGCCAGCGTTCGGTGAAGTGGCCGTGTTCCAGGTTTTCCCTGGTGTAGCGGGATTTCAGGGTGTCCGGGTCCTGGTGGTAGTCGTGCACGCCCCAGAAGTCGCCGCCGGTGATCTCCCAGCCGTCGTTGGCGATGGCCGGGCGGGACGGATCCAGGGATTTGGTCAGGTGGAACAGGGCCCTGGCGAGGTGGCGCTGCGCCGGGTCGGTGCCGATGTCGGGCACGCCCCAGCTCTCGTTGAGCGGCACCCAGGCCATGATGCTGGGGTGGCTGCGGTCGCGGTGGATGGCCCGCGGCCACTCGGCGAGCAGCCGCTGCGCGGTGGTCGGACCGGACTCGAACGCGCTGGGCATCTCCTCCCACACCAGCAGCCCGAGCCGGTCGCACCAGTACAGGAAGCGCGGATCCTCGATCTTCTGGTGCACGCGGATCCCGTTGAGCCCCAGCGACTTGGCCAGTTCGACCTCGCGGCGCAGCTCCTCGGCGGAGGCGGCCAGATGCGATTCCGGCCAGTAGTTCTGGGCCAGCGCGAAGCGCAGGAAGTAGGGGCGGCCGTTGAGCAGGAACCGCCGGTCCGCGGTGCCGAAGGCGGACAGGCCGAAGTAGGCGGCGACCTCGTCCACCGGGCTGCCGTCCGCCCGGCGCAGCCGCACCGCGGCGTCGATCAGGTGCGGGTGTTCGGGTGTCCACAGTAGACGGTCGAGGTCCTGGGCGTTGCGCAGCGCGGGAATGGCGATATCGCACTGGAGTTCCCGGTCGGTGAGCCGGAAGCTCTGCACGGCAAGGATCTCCTCGCCGAAACTCAGCTCTACCTCGACGGTGTGCGCCTCGGCCGGCCAGGTGTTCAGCGCCAGTTCGCAGCGCACCCGCCGGGCCGCCACGTCCGGGGTCCAGTGCAGCGAGTCCAACCGCAGTGCCGGGACCTCCTCCAGCCAGACCGGCTGCCAGATCCCGGAGGTGCGGTGGTACCAGATGACGTGCGGATCGGCGGACCAGTCCTGTTTGCCGCGCGGCTGGGCGACATCCTGCGGGCGGTCCTCGGCCCGCACGGTGATCACCTGTGCGCCGGAGGCGGCCAGCGCGCTGGTGATGTCCAGGGAGAAGCCGACGTGCCCGCCCTCGTGCGCGCCGACCTGGTGGCCGTTGACCCACACGGTCGCGCGGTAGTCCACCGCGCCGAAGTGCAGCAGCAGCGCGCGGCCGGGAGCGGGGGGCATCGCGGTGAACTCGCGGCGGTACCAGAGGACCGGGTGGAAACCGCGGTCGGCGATGCCGGAGCGCGGGGACTCCGGCGGGTACGGCACGGTGATGGTGCGGTCGAACGGATCGGCGACGCGGAACCAGCCCGCGGCCAGGCCGGTGTCGGCGTCGTCGTGGGCGAACCCCCACGGACCGGACAAATCAGTCCAGTCCGGATTGCGGATGAGCTGGGGGCGAGGGTGGTCGGCTGCGGCGAGATGCGCGGCGGTCACGAAACCAGGGCTCCCGTTACGGTTGAGGACACGGTCGCAGAACTCCAGTGTACAACGTTGTAAGTTGATGTTCGACCCAGTGCGGGCGAGGGTGCTCGCGGTGCTGCTCGACTGTCCACTGTGGAGCGTTTGACTTGGAGCGCGCTCCAAGTCATAGCGTCGATGCCATGACAACCCCACAACAGCCCATCGGCTCCGGTTTTGGTGCCCGCAGCACCGCCACTGACGTGCTCAAGGGCATCGACCTGACCGGCAAACTCGCCGTGGTCACCGGCGGCTATTCCGGGCTCGGTCTGGAGACCACCAGGGCGCTGGCCGCGGCGGGCGCGCACGTCGTGGTCCCGGCCCGCCGTCCGATCCTGGCCACCGAGGCCCTCGGCGACGAGGCCGAGGTGGCCGCGCTGGACCTGGCCGACCTGGACAGCGTGCGCGCCTTCGCCGACGCCTTCCTCGCCACCGGCCGCGGCATCGACTTCATGATCAACAGTGCCGGGGTGATGGCCAGCCCGGAGACCAGGGTCGGACCGGGCTGGGAACTCCAGTTCGCGGCCAACCACCTCGGACACTTCGCCCTGGTCAACCGGTTGTGGCCGGCGCTGGCCGGGCGGAACGCGCGGGTGGTCTCGGTGTCCTCGCGCGGGCACCACTACTCCGACATCCGCTGGGACGATGTGCACTTCGCCACCGGGTACGACAAATGGCAGGCCTACGGCCAGTCCAAGACGGCGAATGTGCTGATGGCGGTGCACCTGGACGCGATCGGGCGCGCACACGGCGTGCGCGCCTTCGCCCTGCACCCTGGCGGCATCTTCACCAACCTGGCCCGGCACATCCCCCTAGCCGAGCAGATCGCCAACGGCTGGGTGGACGAGCAGGGCAACCCGACCGAACCGTCGTTCAAGACCCCGGCGGAGGGCGCCGCGACCCAGGTGTGGGCCGCGACCTCGCCGCGACTGGCGGGTCTGGGCGGGGTGTACCTGGACGACTGCGAGATCGCCGTGATCGGCGGCAGCGCGGAGGACCGCACCGGCGTCGCCCCGTACGCGATCGACCCGGAGTCGGCGGCCCGGTTGTGGGCCTACTCGGCCGAGGCGACCGGGGTCGACCTGCTGGTGAAGGGCTGACCGACGTGCCCCGGCCGGTAGTGGGGCGCCGGCCGGGGACAGGGTCGCTGATCAGTCGACGATGCTGGCCTTCTCGATGACCACGTCGGCCTTCGGGACGTCCTGGTGGCCGCCGGTGGTGCCGGTGGCCACGCCGCGGATCGCGTCCACGGTCTCGGTGCCCTCGACGACCTTGCCGAACACCGCGTAACCCCAGCCGCTCGGGGTGGGCGAGGTGTGGTTGAGGAAGTCGTTGTCCACGGTGTTGATGAAGAACTGCGCGGTGGCCGAGTGCGGGTCGCCGGTGCGCGCCATCGCCACGGTGTACTGGTAGTTCTTCAGGCCGTTGGTGGCCTCGTTCTTGATCGGCGTGCTGGTCGGCTTCTGCTTCAGGCCCGGCTCGAACCCGCCGCCCTGGATCATGAAGCCGCTGATGACGCGGTGGAAGATCGTGCCGTCGTAGTGGCCCTTGTTCACGTACGCCACGAAGTTCGCCACCGAGTTGGGCGCCTTGTCGGCGTCCAGTTCCAGGACGATGCTGCCGTGGTTGGTTTCCAGACGTGCCTTGGTCATGCCGCCGATTCTGTCATCGCACTCCCGGGCCTGCTGACCGCCCCACGGTCGGTGCAGGTCAGGGCGTCCAGCGGGTGCGCAGGTCGGCGCAGGAGCGGGCCAGGCAGTCCAAGGCGAGCGGCAGCAGCGGATTGCTGTTCTGCGGGCGGTGCAGCACCAGCACCCGGCGGAATGCCTGCCAGCCGGTGGGGCGCAGCACCCGGACGCCGTGGTCGGGCACGGCCAGCCGGGGCATCATGGCCACGCCCAGGCCGCGGGCGACCAGTTCGGCGACCACGCCGTAGTCGTTGCTGCGGAAGATGATGCCGGGATCGAACCCGGCCGCGGTGGCCATCCGGCTCAGCGAGCGGGCCCCCGCGGTGTCGGCCCTGGTGCAGATCCAGCGTTCCCCGGCCAGTTCGGCCAGGTCGACCTCCTGCCCGTTGGCCAGGCGGTGCGATTCCGGCAGTGCGATCGCGAGGGGTTCGGCCAGCAACTCGGTGCCGCGCAGTTCCACCGGCCACACCCGGGGGTCGAGGTCGTAGGCGAAGACCACCGCGGCGTCCAGGGTGCCTTCCAGCACGCCGCCGAGGACCTCGTCCGGCTCGCCCTCGTCCAGGTGCACCTCGGCGTTGGGCCGGGCGGCCACGATCGCGGCCAGTGCCACCGGCAGCACCTTGGCGTTGGCGGTGGCGAAACTGGCCAGGCGTAACGTGCCGGCGTCCCCGGCTACCAGGGCTTTCGCCTCCCGCTCCACTGTGGACAGCGCGCCGAGCACGGCGCCGCAGCGCTCGGCCAGCAGCTCGGCCACCGCGGTCGCCCGCACACTGCGCGCGGAGCGCTCGAACAACGGCGCGCCGACCGCGCGTTCCAGGAGCACCATCTGCTGGGAGACCGCGGAGGCCGTGTAGCCCAGGTTCCGCGCCGCCTCGGCGAAGGATCCGGTGCGCACGCACTCCCGCAGAGTCCGCAAATGGATCGGGTTGAGCATTGCGCGACTCTACGGAGATCGGACACGCCACGGCACCCCCTACCGAGGATCTGCAACCGAAGAGTTGCGCCACGGCGGACGATGTGCAACTCTGGGGTTGCGCCTAGAGGAGGTACATCGATGGACCGCATCGAACGTCAGATCCAGATCGCCGCGCCGGTGGAACGGGTGTGGGCGGTGCTCACCGAGCCCGCGCACATCGCCCAGTGGTTCGGCCAGACCGCCGAGGTCGACCTGCGCCCCGGCGGCGCGGCCAGTTTCGGCTGGACCGAGCACGGCACCAGCCACGCCGTGGTGGAACGGGTGGAACCGCCGCGGTTCTTCTCCTACCGCTGGAACCTGGTCGACCACGGCCCCGCCGAGTCCGGCAAGACCACGCTGGTCGAGTTCACCCTCGCGGAGAAGGGCGAGGGCACCGAGTTGACCGTGGTGGAGACCGGTTTCAGCGCCCTGGAGGTGCCCGCGGAGCGGCAGCTCCAGCACTCCCAGGACAACACCGGTGGCTGGAAGGCCGAGCTGGACGAGCTGATCGAATACGTCCAGCGGGCGGCATGACCGATCAGGTCGACGAGGTCATCGTCGCGCTGGCCGACCCGTTGCGCAGGCAGCTCCTGGAGAAGCTGTCGCGCCTGGGATCGGCGAGCGCGACGACCCTGGCCGAGCACCTGCCGGTGACCAGGCAGGCGGTGGTGAAACACCTGGTGGTGCTGGACCGCGCCGGACTGGTGTCCGGGGGACGGCAGGGCCGGGAGGTGCGCTATTCGGTGCGCCCGGAGGCGTTGCTGGCCACCGCGGAGTGGATGCGCCGGGTGGCCGCGGACTGGGACAGCCGGCTGTCCGCGATCAAGCACCTGGCCGAGGGCGGTTAGGCCCGCGGCCGGAGGTCCGGCCCGTACCTCGCCGGCGTGTTGGCCGTTGTCGTACCCAGTCTTGGTCGAACTGGTACGCCGCTCGGCCAACTCGCCGTCCAGAACGGCCAACTCACCGCCTACAACGGCCAACTCGCCGTCCAGAACGGCCAACTCACCGCCTACAACGGCCAACTCGCCGTCCAGAACGGCCAACTCACCGCCTACAACGGCCA
>NZ_JALMDK010000010.1:203672-307885 GCF_023094165.1 Crossiella sp. S99.2
CCAACTCGCCGTCCAGAACGGCCAACTCGCCGTACGACAACGGCCAACACGGTGTGGGTGGGGGCTGGGTTAGAGGATCTCCTCGATTTGCTGGATTGGGCGGGCCAGGCGGGTGCCCTTGTCGGTGACCACGAATGGGCGCTCGATCAGGATCGGGTGCTCGGCCATCGCGTCCAGCAGCGCCTCGTCGTCCGCCTCGGCCAGGCCCAGCTCGGTGAACAGCTTCTCCTTGCGCCGCACCGCTTGACCGGGGGTGAGGCCCGCGGCCGCGATCAGCTTGGCCAGTTCCGCGCGGGTCGGCGGGGTCTTGAGGTAGTCGATCACGGTCGGCTCGGCGCCGGACTCGCGGAGCAGCGCGAGGGTGTTGCGGGAGGTGCCGCACCGGGGGTTGTGGTAGATCGTCGCCATGCCGGTCATTCTGCCGAGCGGACCCGTGGCAGGCGGCCGCGCAACGCCATGGCGGTGCGCACCCGGTCCTGGGCCAGCCGCATCGCCGCCGCCCGGGGCAGGGTGCCGGTGCGGCGGGACTCGGTGAGCACCAGCTCGGTGTTCGCGCGCATCTTGGCCGCCACCGTGGCCATGATCGCGGCCGGGTCGGGGCGGAACGGGGAGTAGCGGGCGTCCATGGCGAAGGCGGCCGCGACCACGCCGCCTGCGTTGGCGATGAAGTCCGGGACCACCGCGATGCCGCGGTCGGCGAGCAGCTGCTCGGCGGCGGGGCTGGTGGGCAGGTTCGCGCCCTCCACCACCAGGTTCGCCTTGATCCGACCGGCCAGCCGCTCGTCGATCACGTCCTGGATGGCGGCCGGGATCAGCACCTCGCAGTCGACCAGGAGTTCCTCGCCCGCGGCGATCCGCTGCGCGGCTGGGGCGAGTTTGACGCAGGCGTCGCCGTGTTCGGCCCGCTGGGCCAGCCAGTGCGGCACGTCCAGGCCGTTCGGGTCGTGCACCGCGCCCTCGGTGGTGGACAGGGCGACGACGATCGCGCCGAGTTCGTGCAGGCGGCGGGCGGCGGCCAGGCCGACCGCGCCGAAGCCCTGCACCGAGATCCGGCTGCCCGCGGTGGGGCGCTCCAGCAGGCGCAGTGCCGCGTCCACCGATTCGGCCACGCCGTGCCCGGTGACGCCGATCTTGTCGTAGGCCACGCCGCCGAGTTCCTCGGGCACGCCGACCGCGGCGCCCCGGTCGCCCAGCTCGTCCTGGATGATCGCCGCGTCCGCCTCGGTCATGCCCATGTCCAGCCCGGCCACATAGCTGGACGGGATCTGGTCGGCCAGCCGCCGGACGAAGGCCCGCAGCACCACTTCCTTGTCCGGACTGCTGGGATCCCAGCGGATCCCGGCCTTGGCGCCGCCGTGGAACAGGTCGACCGCGGCCCACTTCCAGGTCATCACCCGCGCCAGCCGGGCGATCTCGGCGACGGTGACCCCCGGGGCCATCCGGGTGCCGCCCTTGCCGGAGCCGCGGGCGGTGTTGTCGATGACCAGCACGCCACGCATCCCGGTGCGCGAGTCGGAGACGCTGACGATCTTCTCCGGGCCCCACTCGTCGAACTCGTGCAGGTCCACCCAGGGTTCCTCTCAGACGCAGTTGTGTTCGGGCCGGACCGCGGCCTCGGCGAACCGGCGAACGTCCAAAGCGGACACATCCACCACCGGATCCCGGTGCAGCACAAGGTCGCGCAGCACCTCGCCGATCGCGGGGCCCTGCAGGAAACCGTGGCCGGAGAAGCCGGTGGCGTACAGGAACCGGCTCACCCCGTCGGCCTCGCCGACCACCGCGTTGTGGTCCGGGGTGATCTCGTAGAGCCCGGCCCAGCCGTGCGCGATGCCCACCTCGGTCAGCGCGGGCGCCCGCCGGGACACCGCCGCGCCGAGCCGGGGCAGCCAGGAATCGGTGCGGGACAGGTGGAAACCGAACTGCTCGTCCGGATCGGACATACCCATCAGCAGCCCGGCGCCCTCGCCGTGGAAGTAGAAGCTGCTGCCGAAGTCGATGGTCATCGGCAGCTCCGGCGGCAGGTCCGGGATCGCCTCGGTGACCAGGATCTGCCTGCGCAACGGGCGCACCGGCAGGTCCACCCCGGCCATCGCGCCGACCGCGGCCGACCAGGCCCCGGCCACGCAGATCACCGTCGTGGTGCGCACGGCCCCCTCGTCCGTGCGCACCGCGCGGATTTCCCCGTCCACGGTGTCGATCCCGGTGACCGCGCACTGCCGCCGGATGGTCGCGCCGAGCCCGCGGGCGGCCCGCGCGTAGCCCTGCACCACGGCCTCCGGGGTGCAGTGGCCGTCGGTGGGGGAGTAGGCGGCGGCCAGCAGACCCTCGGTGTCGATCAGCGGCGACAGCCGTTTCGCCTCAGCCACATCGAGCATCCGGCTGGGCACGCCGAGTCCATTTTGGAGGGTCACGCTGGCCTCGAACGCGGCCACGTCGGCCGGATCGTCCAGCAGGAACAGGTAACCGTGCTGGGCCAGATCGATCTCCCCGCCCGGCCGCTCGGCGAAGTTCTCGAACGCGGCCAGGCTGCGCAGGCCCAGTGCGATGTTGACCGGGTCGGAGAACTGCGCGCGCACCCCGCCCGCGGCCCGGCAGGTGCTGCCCGAACCCAGCTCATCCCGTTCCAGCAGCAGGACTTCTGCCCCGGCCTCGGCCAGGTGGAAGGCCGCGCTGACCCCCATCACCCCACCGCCGACGACCACCACATCGGCGGCCGCGGGCAGCGGGGCGCGGCCGGTCACCGCCCGGCCCAGTGCTCGGGCAGCCGGTAGCCCAGCTCCGGCTCCACGGTCGCCACGTCCATCTGCGCCTTCTGCAGCTTGCCGGAGAAGTCCCAGTTCATCGACTGCCAGCGGGTGAACTGGTCCAGCACCCAGATGCCGGACTGCCGGGAACCGTTGCCGGAGCGGCCATTGCCGCCAAACGGCAGGTGCGCCTCGGCGCCGGAGGTGGAGTTGTTGACGCTGACCATGCCCGCGCCGATCCGCTGCCGGAACCGGAACGCCTTGGTCGGATCGGTGGTGTAGATGGAAGAGGACAGACCATAGCCGGGCGCGTTGGCCAGCTCGACGGCCTGCTCGAAGTCGCGGTAGCCGATGATGCCGACGATCGGCCCGAAGGTCTCCTCCAGGAAGATCCGGTCGTCCGGGCGCACCCCGTCCACGATCACCGGGTGGTAGTACAGACCGGCCTCGGCCTCGCCGTGGAAGCCCGCGCGCGGGTTCTCGGCGCTGATCCGGCCGGTGGCGGTGGAGCCGAGCACGGTGTGATGCGGCTGAATCCAGTCCAATGTGGACTCATACGAGTCGGCGAACTTCTGGTCCAGCAACGGTCCGTAGAGGATCGGGCCGTGCGGTTCGCCTACCACCGCGGCGCGCACGGCCGCGTCGAAGCAGCGGGTGAACTCCGCCCGCACGTCCTCGTGCACGATCACCGTGCCCAGCGAGGTGCAGCGCTGTCCGGCCGAACCGAAGCCGGAGAACAACGCGCCCTCCACGGCCAGGTCCAGGTCAGCGTCCTCGGTGATCACCATCGGGTTCTTGCCGCCCAGTTCCAGGCAGGGGGACTGGAGGTGCCGGCCGCACAGCTCGCCGATCTTCTCCCCGACCGCGCTGGACCCGGTGAAACCGACCTTGTCCACCAGCCGCTCTTCCAGGGCCAGCGTGAGACCGTCGAAAGTGGACGGTCCGTCGGCGATCACCAGACCGAGCACCCCGGCCGGAACCCCGGCGCGCCAAGCGAGTTCGGCGAAGGCGGCGGCGCTGGCCGCGGCGTACTCGGCGGGCTTCCACACCACCGCGTTGCCGCACAGCAGCGCGGGCACCAGGTACCAGGAGGGCACCGCGACCGGGAAGTTGCCCGCGGTGATGATCGCGGCCACCCCGACCGGCGCCCGGAAGGTGAACAGCTGCTTGTCCGGCATCTCGCTGGGCACGGTCTGCCCGTAGAGGCGGCGGCCCTCGCCCAGGAAGAAGTCGCAGGTGTCCACGATCTCCTGCACCTCGCCGAGGGCCTCGGCGTAGGGCTTGCCGATCTCCCTGGTGACCAGCCTGGCCAGGGTCTCCTGGTTCGCCTCGACCAGCCGGCCCAGGTTGGCGATCACCCGGCCGCGCACCGGCGCGGGCACCTGCGCCCACTCGGCCTGCGCGCTGCGGGCCACCCTGGCCGCTTCGACCAGGTCCTGGGCGGTGCCGAGCCGGACCGCGGCGACCACCTCGGCCAGGTCGGCGGGGTTGCGGGAGAGATATTCGGTTCCGCTCGTCGGGGTCTTGCCGTCGATCACCGATGCCACCGAGGCCAACGTCGTCGTGTCCACCAGATCACCGTAGGGGCCGGGCCGGGGCGGGCAAGCCGCTCAACGCGCACTCTTGCTCGGGCTCAGCGTCACGGAGAGTTGGCCTCGCGGACCCTGGACACAGGTAGTAACCACGTGGCCGAGCGGCTCGGCTTGTGGCCAGACTGGAGGACATGACGTTGAGCGCGGGACCCGTGGTGCTGAACGAGGCCGAGGTGTCGGCCCTGCTCGACCTCGACGGGGTGATCGACAGCCAGCGCCAGGCGTTCACCGCACTGGGCGACGGCAGCGGCCTGGTCGCGGAGAAGGCGGTGCTGGACAGCCCCGACGGTTCCACCGTGCTCAGCTACCTGGGCCGGGTCTCCACCGCGCACGGCGTGGTGAACAAGGTCGTCAGCGTCCAGCCCGACAACCCCGCCCGTGGCCTGCCCGTCATCACCGCGACCCTGGTCGTCCTGCACCCCCTCACCGGCGAGGTCCTCGCGGTCCTGGCCGGCGGCGGCCTGACCGCGGTCCGCACCGCCGCCGCCTCCGCGGTGGCGGTGGACGCCCTCACCCAACCCACCGCGGGCGACCTGGCCATCCTGGGCTCCGGGGTGCAGGGCCGCTGGCACGTGCGCGCGCTGGCCCGGGTGCGGAAGCTGCGCCGGATCCGGATGTGGAGCCCGAACCGGGAACGCTGCGCCACCACGGCCGAGGAGCTGTCGGCGGAGCTGGGCATCGAGGTCATCCCGGTGCGCGATGCGGCGGCCGCGGTCGGCGACGCGGACCTGGTGATCGCCGGGACGCTCAGCCACACACCGGTGGTGCCGACCGCCGAGGTGGCCAGGGGCGCGACAGTGGTCAGCGTCGGGTCCTTCGCGCCGGACCGGCATGAGCTGGATCAGGCGTTGCTGGACCGGGCGGACAACGTGGTGGTCGACCACGTGCGGACGGCGACCGGGCATGCCGGGCCGATCATCCGGGCGGTGGCGGACGGGGTGCTGCGGGAGGGGGACCTGACCTCGCTGGGGGAGGTGCTGTGCGGGACCCGGCCTGGGCGGCGGCGGCCGAGTGACGTGGTGGTTTACAACAGCGTGGGGCTTGGGGTGCAGGACGCGGCGGCCGCGGCGCTGGTGTTGTCGCGGCATCACGCGGCCAAGCGCTAGCAGCGGGCCCACCCCCGTGACCAGCTCGAACCGCTCGGAGACCCGGGTGAGGCGTGGGTCACACCGGCCGGGAAAGTCCCCCGATCGGGGTGCTCCGGCCGCCTCGGGACCCGGCAGCCGCGGTCGGCGGCGGGCGGCTGGGTGCGCGGCCGGGTGCGCGGCCCAGCGCTGCCGGAGCGGCCCGGACCGCATCGGCCAGGCCCCGGCGGCGCATGCACACTCCTCTAACCGGAGGTGATCTCCGCTTCCTGTGAGGAGATGCGGAGGGGTACCCCGTTTTCTCCGGACGAAAAAGCCGGACTGTCAAAAACTGCGACAGCCCGGCTTGCCTGACGTCAGTCAGACCACCGAAATCAGTGTCCGGTGACGTTTTCAGCCTGCGGGCCCTTCGGGCCCTGGGTCACGTCGAACGTGACCTTCTGGCCCTCCTGGAGCTCCTTGAACCCGGTCCCGTTGATCGCCGAGAAGTGCACAAAGACGTCAGGGCCGCCCTCGTCCTGAGCGATGAAACCGAAACCCTTTTCGCCGTTAAACCACTTCACACTACCGGTTGCCACAAATCCTCCGACGCTAAAAATCAAGCTAACGACCGAACCATACCCCGCCGGAGCGATTTCGGATATTCCACCACCGGATTGTGTGCTTGCGCGAGCGCTGCTGTGCCTGAGCGTGAGGGTTCGTCGCGCTCAGTCGCCTTCCCCCGAGGCCCGCCCGGCGGCCAAGCTCCGGGGCACGGTGTGACCTGGCACACGAAGGGTGAGTGATCGCGTGGGCGACGGATTGCTGGGCACGGGGCCGCGCGGGATCTTCCGGCGCACGCTGCCTCCCCTGGAAGACACCGGGCAGCCGCGGATGGCCAAGGTGCTCGGGCTCGGACAGCTCACCCTGATCGGGGTCGGCGCGATCATCGGGGCCGGGATCTTCAGCCTGGCCGGTGCGGTGGCCCGCGATGTGGCCGGGCCGGCGGTGCTGATCTCGTTCCTGATCGCGGGCGCGGCCTCGGTGTGCGCGGCCTTCGCCTACGCCGAGTTCGCCGGCATGGTGCCGCGCGCCGGGTCCTCCTACACCTACGCCTCGGCGGTGCTGGGCGAGGTGGTGGGCTGGATCATCGGCTGGGACCTGTTGCTGGAGTACACCGCGATCGTGGCCGCGGTCTCCATCGGCATGTCCGGCTACGTCGGATTCCTGGTGGAGCGCATGGGAATCGAGCTGCCGGTGTGGATGATGGGCGCACCGGGCACCGGCGAGGGACACCGGGTGGACCTGGTCGCGATGCTGATCTGCCTTGGCGTGGCCTGGTTGCTGAACCGGGGCACCCGGACCTCGGCGCGGGTGGATGTGGTGCTCACCGTGGTCAAGATCGCGGTGGTGCTGCTGGTCATCGTGGTCGGACTGACCCAAGTGGACAGTGCGAACCTGGAACCGTTCGCGCCCTTCGGTTTCGGCGGTGCGGTGGCGGGTGCGGCCACGGTGTTCTTCGCCGTGTTCGGCTACGACGCGCTGAGCACCGCGGCAGAGGAATCCAAGCAGGCGCAACGGCATCTGCCCAAGGCGATGCTGCTGTCGCTGGGCATCTGCATGGTGCTCTACGCGCTGGCCTGCATCGTGCTGACCGGGATGGTGCACTACACCCAGGTCGACCCGGCGCGCGGGTTCTCCGCGGCGTTCGAGGCGGTCGGGCTCGGCGGGGTCGGCACGGTGATCGCGGTCGGCGCGGTGCTGGGCATCGTCACGGTGAGCTTCTCCTTCATGATGGGCGCCTCCCGGCTGTGGTACGCGATGAGCCGGGACGGCCTGATGCCGCGCTGGTTCGGCGCGCTGCACCCGCGCCGCCAGGTGCCGCACCGGGCGACCTGGATCATCGGCGGGGTGGCCGCGGTGCTGGCCGGGCTGCTGCCGGTGCGCGAGGCGGCCGAGCTGACCAACATCGGCGTGCTGTTCGCCTTCGTGCTGGTGTGCCTGGCGGTGGTGGTCATGCGCTACCGCAGGCCGGACCTGCCGCGCGGGTTCCGCTGCCCCGGCATGCCGGTGATCCCGTTGCTGGGCGTGGGTTTCTCGGTGTGGCTGATGACCTTCCTCAAGGCCGAGACCTGGTGGCGGTTCGGGCTGTGGCTGTTGATCGGCCTTGTCGTCTACCTCGCCTACAGTTACCGCGCCACCCGGAAAGTCGTCCCCGGCGGCTCGGTCGATCTCGGCATACTGGAGCGATGAGAAGGCTCCTCTTTTCGATGGGCATGTCCGTGGACGGCTGCTACGAGGGCCCGGACCGGGAGATCGACTGGCACCGGGTCGACGAGGAACTGCACCTGCACATGAACGAGCAGATCCGGCAGTGGGGCATGTTCCTGCACGGCCGGGTCACGCACGAGCTGATGGCCGCCCACTGGCCCACCGCCGACACCAACCCGGAGGCCGGCCCGGCGGAGACCGAGTTCGCCGGGATCTGGCGGGACATGCCGAAGTGGGTCTACAGCAGCAGCCCGGTCAGCACGGAGTGGAACACCACGGTCAAACGCGAGGTCGACCCGGCCGAGATCCGCGCGCTCAAGGAACAGCCCGGCGGCGACATCTGCGTCGGCGGCCCGAACCTGGCCCGCGCGTTCCGGCAGCACGACCTGATCGACGAGTACCGGGTCTACGTGCACCCGGTGCTGCTCGGCCGGGGCCGCCCGCTGTTCCCGGAACTGGACCTGAGCACGGACCTGCGGCTGGCCGAGAGCCGCAGCTTCGGCAACGGGGTGGTGCTGCTGCGCTACGAACGCTGAGCGGCCGGGCGGCGCACCAGGTACAGGTCGATCGGGTCCTGTGTGTCGACGGTGAACCCGTGGCGTTCGTACAACCGGTGGGCGGCACTGCCGCGCAACACGTTCAGCCGGACCAGCACGCCCTCGGCGTCGGCTCGGGCCAGCAGCGTGCGCAGCACGGCCGAGCCGATCCCCCGGCCCTGCAGGCCCGGCGCGAGGTAGAAGTGCTCCAGCCACCGCGCGTCCCCGTCCGGGCGCACCGTGACGCTGCCCGCGAACGCGCCGTCGACCTCGATGATCGAGGTGTGCCGCGGGTGGAAGGAATCCCGCAGCCGCTGCCGGACCCGGTGCTCGTCGAAGATGCCCAGCCGTTCCAGGTCCGGGCGCAGGACACTCGCCCGCAGCTCCGCGATCGCCTCGACATCGGCGGGCTCGGCGGCACGCAGCGCCCAGCCGGCGGCCAGCTCCGGTCGTGGCCCGCTCGCTCTGGTGTCCATGGCCGGGAGTCTCAGCGGCCCGGGATGACCACGCAACGAGATTTCGCGGCCGCCCGAGCCGGATCGGGGTGATCGTGCGGGGAACTACCCGAAGACCGGCAGCCGGGCGGCGAAGCGGCCGGCGGTGCGGCGCTGGAAGTCGGTCAGCGGCACCCGGCCGGTGCCGGCCAGCACCACCACCTCGTCGTCGAGCGCGGGCAGGATCGGCGCGCCCGCCAGGGATTCCACCGTGGTGCGGGCCAGCTTCAGCGCGGCGGGCGCGGGCGGCGGCAGGGTCAGCTCGTGCTTGAGGTCCAGGTGGTGCACGGCCACCTCGACCGCCCAGGTGGCCAGGAAGTCCCCGGAGGCCAGCACCTTGCCCTGGAACCGGACGGTGGCCGGCGGCAGCGCGCTGACCATCCTGGACACCGCGTCCGCGGTCGGGCGCAGGTGGCCGAGCAGGCCGGTGGGGCGGCGGTAGGCCGAGGTGAGCCTGCGCACGTACTGGATCTGCCCGATCCGGTCCGCCTCGTTGTCGTTGCCGGGCAGCCTGCCCTGCCAGTAGCCGGCCGCGTCGGTGTCCGGCTCCGCCTCGGTGGGGGAGACCAGGCCCAGCAACATCTCCTGCAGGCCCAGGTGCACGTGCGCGATCACGTCGCCGACCGTCCACCCGTGACACCGGCTGGCGGCCAGCATCCTGGTGTCGTCCAGGGTGTCGCAGACCGCCAGCAGCGCGGAGAGCGCTTCGAGGAAGGCCGTCTGGCCGTCGTGGTGATCGACGCGCATGCGGCGCACTCTATCGGGTGGCGATCGCTACGTACATTTACGTACAACCCCTAGCGGAATTCCTGCTCGCACGCCTTTTCAGGCTCGGCCGACTTCCCGATGGGGCAGCCGTTCCCGCAATTCCTTGTCGGGTCCGGTTTTCTCCCCGACCCTCGGTGTCAAGCCGCGCTACGAGTGAATTGGACGCACAACGTCCGGTGCGCGAGGGGATGGGGGTTGTGACATGGCAAGACTGCTTTGGCTGCCCGATGTGCTTCGCGGCGCCGGGCTGAAGGTTTCCGAGGTCAACGGCTGGCGCACCAGGGGCGCGGACGGAATGCGCGACCTGCGCGGTGTCCTGTTGCACCACACCGCCGGGCCGCGCGCAGGGAACTATCCGTCGCTGGGCACCGTGTTGAACGGCAACTCCTACACGCCAGGACCATTGGCGCAGCTGGGACTCGGTCGCGACGGGACGTGGCTCGTCATCGCATCCGGCCTGGCCAACCATGCCGGCGAAGGCGACTGGCCGGGGCTGCCGAAGAGCAACGCGAACCCGTACATGATCGGGGTGGAGGCAGAGTCGGCGGGCGAGCGGCCGTATGACTGGACCGCGGCCCAGATCGAGGCGTATCCGCGTGGGGTGGCCGCGTTGCTGCGGCATATCGGACGTGGTTCGGAATGGGCCATCGCGCACAAGGAATGGGCTCGGAATAGGGTCGAGAGAAAGAAGATCGATCCGGCAGGCTGGCCAGGTGACATTTCGGGATTCAGGGCGAGTGTGGCTCGCTGGCTGAACAACCAAGGAGACGATGTGAGCTACGACGACGCCTATCGGGCCGTGCGCGACATCCTCAACGAGGAGTTCGACAACCCGAACAACAGCGGCAGGAAAACCAATCTTCGCGCCCAGATCTCGCACAGCGACTGGCGCACTGACTACACCATCAGCCAGCTCACCGGCCGCATCGCCGGCCTGACCGAGGCGGTCGGCCAGCTCGCCCAGGGCCGCCAGGTCGACGTCGCCGCGATCACCCAGGCAGCCGAGGCCGGGGCCCGCCAGGCCCTTGGCCAGGGCCAGGGGTGACGTGATGCCGGTCCAGCCGACCTATCCGGGCGTCTACATCAACGAGCTGCCGAGCGCGGTCCGCACCATCACCGGCGTGCCGACCTCGGTCGCGGCCTTCGTCGGGGCGGCGCTGCGCGGCCCGGACAACAAACCGGTGCACATCACCAGCTTCGCCGACTACACCGCCACCTTCGGCGCCCTGCACGCCACCGTTCCGCTGAGCCACGCGGTCTACCAGTTCTACCTCAACGGCGGCAGCGAGGCGGAAATCGTCCGGCTGGTCGGCACCGGCGCGGCCAGGTCAACGGCCACCTTCGACACCCTGACGCTCAACGCCGCGGGCGCGGGCGCCTGGGGCGACCGGATCCGCTTCCGGGTCGACCACGACACCGCCACCGGCGCGGCCACCCTCTACAACCTCACCGTCCGGGACAACGGCACCGGAGCCGAGGAGCGCTACCTCAACGTCTCGACCAACGCGGCCGATCCGCGCGCCCTGCACAAGGTGCTGCGGGCCTCGGCGCTGGTGCAGCTGCCCACCGGCACCGAGGGACCCACCACCCGGCCCCAGGAGCACCCTGACCCGCCCGAGGGCGTCGACCCGCTCGCCGACCCGACCCCGGCGCCCCCGCCGGCGACGCCGGAGCAGGAAGCGCCGCCGGTGTACTCGACCCCGCTCGGCGGCGGACAACCGGGTGGCGCGCTCACCGCGGCCAGCTACACCGGGGACCAGAACACCAAGACGGGGCTCTGGGCACTGGACCGCGCCGACATCTTCAACATGCTCTACCTGCCCGGCATCAGCGAGGACGGGAGCCTGGGCGGCGCGGTCTATCCCGTTGCCGCCGACTACTGCCAGAAGCGCCGGGCGATGTTCATCGTGGAGACCACGAAGTCGGTCAAGACGGTGAGTGACGCGGTTACCGCCGCCACCGGAAACCCGTTCGGCATCGGTAGCGAACAGCGCAAGAACGTGGCCGGCTACTTCCCGTGGGTCAACCTGGCCGACCCGGCCGAGGAGGGCGGCGTGCGCGAGTTCCCGCCCGGCGGCGTGGTCGCCGGGATCTGGGCCCGCACCGACGCCCAGCGCGGCGTCTGGAAGGCCCCGGCCGGCACCGAGGCCAGCCTCAACGGCGTGCAGGAGCTGACCGCGAACCTCACCGACACCGAGCACGGCAGGCTGAACCCGTTGGGGCTCAACTGTTTGCGCCAGTTCCCGGTGACCGGCAACGTGGTCTGGGGCGCGCGCACCCTGGCCGGCGCGGACCGGCTGGCCGACCAGTGGAAGTACCTGCCGGTGCGGCGGCTCGCGCTGTTCCTGGAGGAGAGCCTGTTCCGTGGCACCCAGTGGGTGGTCTTCGAGCCCAACGACGAGCCGCTGTGGTCCTCGGTGCGGCTCAACGTGGGCGCGTTCATGAACACCCTGTTCCGCCAGGGCGCGTTCCAGGGCCAGACGCCGCAGCAGGCGTACCTGGTCAAGTGCGACCGGGAGAACAACCCGCAGAACGACATCGACCGCGGGATCCTCAACATCCTCGTCGGGTTCGCCCCTCTCAAACCGGCCGAGTTCGTGCTGATCAACATTCAGCAGCTCGCCGGCCAGGTCCAGGTGTAGGAAGGAACACGGCCATGCCACAGGCGAACCCCAAGACCACGCGGGTCGACCCGTACAAGAACTTCCGGTTCCGGGTGAAGTTCGGCGACGGCGACTACATCGCCGGGATCTCCAAGGTCACCGGCTTCACCCGGACCACCGAGGTGGTCAAGCACCGCTCCGGCGGTGACCCGTCGCTGAGCTACAAACTGCCCGGCCGCACCGACTACGAGGCCATCACCCTGGAACGCGGGGTGACCCTCGACCCGGAGTTCGAGAAGTGGGCCAACAAGGTCTGGAGCTTCCGCAACGCCGCAGGCGGGGTGGAGACCTCGCTGAAGGACTTCCGCCGGGACCTGCTGATCGACGTCTTCGACGACGGCGGCCGCAAGGTGCTCTCCTACGAACTGCACAAGGCGTGGGTCTCGGAGTACAAGCCACTGTCCGATTTGGACGGTAACGCGAACGCGGTGCTGATCCAGTCGATCAAGCTGGAGCACGAGGGCTGGGTGCGCGACGATTCGGTGGTCGTGGCCGCGGACAACAGCTTCGACGACCCGACGGGCTGAGCCGATGCTCACCGAGGCCGAGGTGCTCTCGCTGTGGGAGGCGGGGCTCGGCCAGCCACCCGTGCGCCGGTCGCTCGCGCTGGCCGTCGCCGGTGGCGCGGGACCGGCCGGACGAACTGACCGTGGGACAGCGCGAGGGACTGCTGTTGTCCTTGCACGAGAAGGGCTTCGGCGGTGCGCTGCCCTGCCAGGTGGCCTGTCCGGCCTGTGGTGAGCAGTTGGCACTGACCGTGGACGTGACCGAGTTGCGCGCCGACGCGCCACCCCGGGAGTCGGCCACGCTGCTGGCCGACGGGGTGGAGGTGGAGTTCCGCCCGGTGCAGTGCGCGGACCTCCTTGCCGTGTCGGCGGAAACCGGTGACGCCCGGCTGGCGTTGCTGCGGCGCACGGTGGTCGCGGCCCGGCGTGACACGGAGGAGATTCCGGTTGCGGCGCTGGGAGATTCGGTACTGGAGGCGATCGCGGGCGCACTGCCCGAGGTCGACCCGCAGGCCGACATCTCCCTGGCGCTGGACTGCTCCGGGTGCGGTCACGCCTGGCTGGCGCCCTTCGACGTCGGCGGCTACCTGTGGGCCGAGATCGAGGCTTGCGCGCACCGGTTGTTGTTCGACATCCACGCCCTGGCCTCGGCCTACGGCTGGACCGAGGCCGAGGTGCTGTCGGTGAGCCCGGCGCGCAGGCGGTTCTACCTGGAGGCGGGGGCGTGGTGAGCGGGGATCTGGCGGGCAGGCTGGTCGGCGGGGACAGCCTGACGGTGCGGCCGCTGCTGCCGTCGGTGTTCGAGACACCGGTGGCGCTGCGGCACGAACCGGAAGAACGGCCGGGCCTGGCCCGGACCGATGATGGCGGGCGGGCGCCGGGTCGACCGGCCGAGCACCCGGGGTCTGTTGTGCCCGCCCGTCATCAGCACAGTGCTCCGGGTGGTCCGGCCTTCCCAGTAGAACCGGGCCATCCGGTTGGCCCGGCGTCGCCGCAACCGTCGGCGACGCCGGGTACCCAACCTCGGGCGCCGCGGCCGGAGTCCGGTGGGACGCCGGAGCTGTCGTGGCCCGTGCACCCGGTCGCGGCGCCGAGGTGGAACGAATCCCTGGTGCGTAACGAAAAGCCCGAAGTCGCGGATCAACCGGTGCCGCCTGGTCGACCCGGTCCGCTCAGGTCACCGCGCCTAGCGGCGGAGCACCGCGGCGACCCGGTCGCGCTCGACCCGCCGGGGCATGCGGCAGTGCTGGATCGCCCTGGACCGGTCGACGGCCCCCGGGAATCGGCTGCGCCGGTGGTATCGCCGCGTCCGACCGCGCCGGGATATCCCGTCGCCGAGGTCTCCGGTCCGTCGCCCGTACCGCCCAGCCCGGTTCCGCCCGCCAACCCGCCGCGCCAGCCCCGCCGTCCCACCGTGCACATCTCCATCGGCCGGATCGAGATCCGCGCCCAGCAAGCAGAATCACCGAAACCTCAGCGCACCACTGGTTCCCGCCGCAACGTCCTGGAACTCGACGACTACCTGCGAACCCGGAAGGGAGGCTGACCATGAGCAACGCCAGAGTGATCGAGGCCGTGACCCAGATCCTCAAGGGCATCCTCCAGTCCGGTGTGGACCGGGTCTACGACGGGGTGCGCGCCACCACCATGCCGCCGGACAAGGTCGGCGACACCGGGCACGAGGTGCAGCTCAATCTGTTCCTGTATCAGACCACTGTGGACAGTGCCTGGCGCAACGACCCGTTCCCGGCCAACGCCACCCGGCGCGGCGAGTCCGGGTTCCCGCCGCTGCCGCTGGTGTTGCACTACCTGGTCACGCCGGTGGTCCGGGACGGGGACGAGATCGTCGCGCACCGGGTGCTCGGCGGCGCGTTGCGCGCCCTGCATGACCATCCCGTGCTCAGCGGCGCGGAGCTGAACAGCAAGGCCCCGTACGCCAGGGTGGCCGAGGAGGTCGAGTCGGTCAGCGTGACGCCGCTGCCCGCCGGGACCGATGAGCTGACCAACCTGTGGTCGGCCTTCCAGACGCCGTACCGGATGTCGATGGCCTATGAGGCCAGGGTGGTGCTGATCGA
The DNA here is from genome assembly GCF_023094165.1 of Crossiella sp. S99.2. Classification (GTDB taxonomy): domain Bacteria; phylum Actinomycetota; class Actinomycetes; order Mycobacteriales; family Pseudonocardiaceae; genus Crossiella. Next base: position 218,386 of record NZ_JALMDK010000010.1, read on the forward strand.
GAGCGAACGCGAGTCCCGGGCGCCGGTGCCGGTGCTGCGCCGTGGTGAGGACGACCGCGGACCGATCGCGGTGCCCGAGGTGGGCACCGGGTTCCCGACCCTGGACACGGTGGAGGTCGAGGACGAGCACCCGGCCGCACTGCTCGGTGAGGCGATCGTGTTGCGGGGCACCAATCTGGCCGGAGCGGACCTCGAAGTCAGCCTGAGCCACCCGCTGCTGGGCGCGCCGGTCAAGCCGGCGATCACCGAGAAATCCGCCACCCACCTCGGGTTCCGGGTGCCCGCCGACGTCGAGCGCACACCTGCCGGGTTCTGGACCGCGACCGTCTCGCTCACCAGCACCGAGGGGGATCGCTTGCACAGCAACGCGATCCCGGTCGGCATCGGGCCGCGGATCACCAGCCGGATGCCGATGGAGGTGCACCGGCTGCGGGACGCCGAGGGCTCGGTGGAGGTCAACCTCACCTTGGAGCCCGAGGTGCGGCCGGGGCAGCGGGTGTTCCTGCTGCTCGGCTCGCGGGCCGTGCCGCCGCGGGAGTTCCGCGAGGCCACCGGATCCCTGGAGTTCCGGGTGCCCTTCGCCGAGGAAGGCAGCCACCTGACCCGGGTCCGGGTGGACGGGGTGGACACCCGCCTGGTCAACCGCGAGCCGGTCATCCCGGTCTTCGACGACACCCAGCGGGTGACCGTCCGGTGAACGCCGATCCGGGCTGGCAGCTCGCCAACGACCGCTACCTGGGGGCCTCCCTGGCCTGGCTGCGGCTGAAACTGCGCCACCACATCGAACTCCGCCGCGGTGCGCCTGCGCAGCCACCGCCCCCGCCGCAACCATCGCAGCCGCCCGCCCAGGTGCGCCGGGCCCGCTGGTTCGCCGCGGACCCCGAACCCGAGGCCCCGGTCCCACTGCCGCCACCGCCGCCCGCGCCGCCGAACGCGCTGGCCGCGCTCACCCGCGAGCTGGAGGTGGTCAGCCGGGTGCGGGCCGAGGCCGCGACCGGGGAGCACCGGCCCGCGTTGCTGACCGTGGCCGAGCTGTTCGGGCTCTCCGAGTTCGAGCGGGACACGCTGCTGCTGTGCGCGGCCGCCGAACTGGATCCGTCCATCACCAGCCTGTGCGCGCTCGCGCACGGCAACGAACGCATGGGCTTCCCCAGTTTCGGGCTCGCGCTCAGCGTGCTGCCCGAGCCGGCCTGGGACGTGGTCGCACCGCATCGCGGACTGCGCCGCTGGCAGTTCATCGAGATCAACCAGCTGCCGGGCCAGCCGCTGGTCACCAGTGCGCTGCGCACCGACGAGCGGGTGGTCAGCTACCTGAAGGGACTCAACCACCTCGACGACCGACTGGACCCACTGGTGTCCATTGTGGAGGAAGCCAGACGGGTCGAGCTGCCGCCCTCGCAGCGGGCCGCGCAGGAACAGGTCAGCGCGGAATGGGTGTCCGGCGGCGGCGCCGTGGTGCAGCTGGCCGGGGCCGATGAGCCCAGCAAACTGCTGATCGCGCAACGGGCCGCGGCCGAGGTGGGGCTGGTGCTCTACCGGATGCCCGCCGCGTTGCTGCCGGACCAACCGAAACAGCTCGACGAGCTGGCTCGACTGTGGCAGCGGGAGTCCGCGCTCCTGCCACTCGCGCTGTACCTGGACATCGGCGATGACCCCGCGGGAACCGCCGAGACCCCAACGGTGTCCCCGGTGGGCCGGTTCGTGTCCAGGATCGGCGGCCCGGTGCTGTTGGGCACCAGGGAGAGCCGGCCCGAGCTGGGACGTCGCTCGGTGGTGGTGGACGTCGCCCCGCCCACCGCCACCGAGCGCGTCGCCGCCTGGCGACAAGCCCTTGGGCCCCAGGCGCCCGAGCACGTGATCACCGGGCTGGCCGCGCAGTTCGCCATGGACACCGCGGCGATCAGCGAACTCGGCGCGCTGGCCGGCGGCGGGGAACGCGCGCTGTGGCGGGGCTGCCTGGCCAGGACCCGGCCACGGATGGACGCCCTCGCTCAGCGGCTGGAACCCAAGGTCGGCTGGGACGACATCGTGCTGCCGCCGGAGGAACTGACCCTGCTGCACCGGATCGCCGAGCAGGTCGCGCACCGCACCCGGGTGCACAGCGACTGGGGCTTTGGTGATCGGATCACCCGCGGGCTGGGCGTCACCGCGTTGTTCAGCGGACCCAGCGGCACCGGCAAGACCATGGCCGCGGAGGTGCTGGCCGCCGAACTCGGCCTGGACCTGTACCGGATCGACCTGTCCGCGGTGGTCAGCAAGTACATCGGCGAGACCGAGAAGAATCTGCGGCGCCTGTTCGACGCGGCCGAGACCGGGGGCGCGATCCTGTTCTTCGACGAGGCCGACGCGTTGTTCGGCAAACGCAGCGAGGTCAAGGACAGTCACGACCGCTACGCCAACATCGAGATCAACTACCTGCTGCAGCGGATGGAGTCCTACAGCGGCCTGGCCGTGCTGGCCACCAACCTGCGCAACGCCCTGGACAACGCGTTCCTGCGCCGCCTGCGCTTCATCGTCGGCTTCCCCTTCCCGGGCGTGGAGCAACGCAAAGCCATCTGGCGCAAGGCATTCCCGCCGCAGGCCCCGATCGCCGAACTGGACTTCGACCGGCTGGCCACCCTGCAGGTCAGCGGCGGCATGGCGCGCAACATCGCGCTCAACGCCGCCTTCCTGGCCGCCAGCGGCGACGGCGTGATCACCATGCCGGTGGTGCTGGCCGCCGCCCGCACCGAGTTCCGCAAACTCGACCTGCCGGTGCAGGACCGCGATTTCGAGCTGGTGAACCGCCATGGCTGACCGGATCGAACTGCGCATCGACCACCTGGTGCTCGATGGCGTGGCAGAGCCCCACCAGGTCACCGAGATCACCGAGGCGGTGCACGCGGAACTGACCCGCCTGCTGACCGCGGCCCCCGCCGGGCGCTGGGCCCCGGCGCGGCGCCGCCGGGCGGTTGGCCGGGCCGTCGTCACGGGACGGCCCGGCCAACTCGCCACCACCATCGCCCAGTCCGTGCACCAGGCCGTCCGCGGAGGTGTCGAATGACTCGACAGCACCAGACCCGCAACCCCGGCACCCCGGCCACCGCGGGCCAGGGCCAGGCCCTGGAACCCGTGGTGCGGCACGACCTGGAGGCCCGGTTCCACGCCGACTTCAGCCAGGTCCGCGTGCATACCGGTCCCGAGGCCGCGGCCGACGCCAACGCCCTGGACGCCCGCGCCTACACCGTCGGACAGCACATCGTCTTCGGCGCCGAGGACTACCAACCGTCCACAATGGCCGGTCGGGGCCTGCTCGCGCACGAGCTGGCGCACACCCTGCAACAGGGCAACGCCCAGCCCCGCCCCGGACTCCCGGTGAGCCGGGTGTCCGACCACGCCGAGGGCGAGGCCAGGGCCGCGGTCGAGGCCGTCACCGACGGCCGCAGGCCGATTGTCCGAAGTGGACAGCAACCGGTACTGGCCCGGCAGACCAAGGGCGAGAAGCCCAAACCGGTGCCCAAGAAGAAAACCGCGGAGGAACTGGCGGCCGAGGCCACGGCCAAGCGGGAAGCCCTGGACGCCAAGGCCCGCGAGTTCGGCGCGGCAGACTACGCCGACTACAAGGCCAACCTGGTCGGCGGCACCGTCTTCGGCGTGGCCATCGCCGCGCGTGGACCGGTGCACCCGCGCTTCCTGCGCAAGCTCAAGCAGGTCGAGGCGGACGCGCTGGCCGCCAACGGCGGGGCCGACCTCGGCGTGCGCGGTGTGCTCGGCTACTACCCGGGCGGACTGCACGCCTGGGGCCGGGCGGTGGACCTCAACCTGGGCCGCAACGTCTACGTCACCCACTCCGACGGCGAGCAGGGCATTTCCGCGCTGGTCGACCCGGTCTACGACCGCATCGCCCGCCGCATGCTCCACCGCGACTCCGCGCTGGTGCACGGCACGAAGAAGATCGCCGTCGACACCGGGCTGGTCGCACCCGGCAAGGCGCCCAGCCGGGACCAGGAGTTCGAGCTGATCGCCCAGGAGAACGACGCGATGATCGACTACTTCGCGGCGATCCGCACCGAGGACCCGAGGATCCCGGCCCGCAGGGTGTCCCGGACCGTGCTCACCACCCCGCTCACCCCGGATGATCCGGGCATCGAACAGATCCGGCAGGACTTCGACATCCTGCGCGGTGTCGGCCAACCGGTGTTCGGCGACAAGGACTACCCGTTCCAGGACAAGACCGGCGGCAAGCAGGTCGACCGCACCCCGCACGGCGGATTCCTGGACCTGCCCCGCGAGCTGGTCAACGCCGCCAGGGCCCGCGGATTGCGCTGGGGCGGCACCGATTTCGGCGCGGAGAGCGGCGACATGATGCACATCGACGACGCCAACCACTCGGCCGAGTACCGCGGACCCGGGAACTGGAGCTGACATGCCAGGAGAACGAGTCCAGCAAACCCGGCCCGCCACCCCGGCGCCCGCCCCCGCACCCGGCCTGGCCAGGGCGTGGACCCCGCTCGGGCCGATCGCGGTCGACGGCCTCGGCGCGGTCCCGCTGACCGGTGACAAGGACCGCGACGAGGCGCTCAAGCAGATCAACGCCACCCTGGACGTGGCCGGGCACTACACCGGTTTCGGCCGGGAGAACACCGCGGTCACCGCCGAACACCAGCGCTCCGGCCGCTGGCTGGCCGGGGTGATCACCCGGCACCTGATCCGGGTGCCGAACCTGCGCCTGGTCATCACCAGCCGGGGCGATCCCCTTGCCGCCCAACGCGCCCAGGCTGTGCGCGCGATGCTGGTGTCCTTCGGACTCGCCGAGCACATCCTGCGGGTGCGGACCGAGACCACCGCCGGGGACAGCTCGGTGCGGGTCGGCATCGACCCGCTGACCTTCCTCACCCAGCTCGCCCCGCAGAAACCCTTGCCGCCCAGCACACCGCCGCCGATCAAGCCGCCGCTGGTGACCAAAGCGAACCAGTCCGGCCGGTCCCCGGTGCCCGCCGAAGGCGAGGCCAGCACCAGCGACAGCTATGCCGAGGCCGGCAAGACCGCGCTCAAGGCGACACTGAAACTGCCCGAGATCGCCAACCAGGTCAACCAGCTCAAGAGCATCGCCGACCAGCGCAAGGACGAGGTGCTCAAAGGGCTTCGGCCGGATGGTTGGGTCGCGGTCGGGGTGGTCGGCGGCACGATGGCCGGGATCACCGGGTACGGCATGACGCAGAACAAGGATCTGCGCGAGTTCCTGCTGCCCAAGCTGCTCGACCTGACCATCGACCTGCCGTCGAAATGGCTGCCCAACGGGGTTTCGGTCACCGCGGGACCGCAGAAACTCGACCTCGGCCTGGATCTCGGCTCGGCCATCCCGGCCCTGGGCAAGCTCGGCGACCCGTTCCGGCTGAAGTTCAACGGCAGCCTCGAACCCGGCAAGGACCGCGCGGTGGACTTCACCATCGGGTTCACCCTGGAGATCGACCTCACCCCCCGTTCGACAGGAGCGCCGCGATGACCGCACGGATCACGCCGAAGACCGCGCGGGGCGGTTTTGTCCTGGTGGAGCCCAAAATGGGCCAGGAGAAAAAGGTCATCACCTTCCAGTACAACCCGGACACGCTCACCCGCACCCTGCGCCCGCAGACCGCCGACAACCCGGGTGACCGGCTGGAGTCGTTGCGGCTCAAGGGACCCGCGCAGGAGACCTACAAGTTCGACGCCGAGTTCGACGCCGCCGACCAGCTCGACCAGCCCGACCGCTACCGGATCGTGGCCGAACACGGACTGCACCCGATCCTGGCCGCACTGGAGATGTCCTTCTCGCCCACGGTGAAACAGCTCACCGGGGAGAACGACGACGCCCGGATCGGACTGATCGACATCGCCCCGGTGGAAGCCCCACTGACCCTGTTGGTACTCGGCACCAAACGGGTGCTGCCGGTGCGGATCACCGAGTTCAGCGTGACCGAGGAAGCCTTCGACACCGCGCTCAACCCGATCCGCGCCAAGGTCAGCGTGGGCGCGCAGGTGCTGTCCGTGGACGACCTCGGCTTCGACCACCGGGGCGGCCAGCTCTACCTGCGGCACCAGACCCGCCGCGAGTTGTTCGCCGATCTCGTCACCGACTCGCTCGGCGCGGTCGGCCTGCCCAGCCTTCCCGGAGTGTGAGCCGTGATCCCGATGTCCAGCCGCTACCACGGCGTGCCGACCACCCAGCACACCCTGCCCGACGGCCGGGTGATCACCCACCTGCGCCGTCGCCCGATGCCCAAACCCGAGGACCTCAGCCAGATCGCCGACCACGTGGTCGCCCCGGGGGAACGCCTGGACGTGATTGCCTTCCAGGTGCTCGGCGACGCCGAAGCGGCCTGGCGGATCGCCGACGCCAACGGCGCGGTCGACCCAGACGAGCTGACCGCGACCCCCGGCCGCCGGCTGCGGATCACCCTGCCCTACGGCGTGCCCGGGACCGGCGATGGCGGGTGAGTTCCAGCTCCAGCTCTATATCGGCAAGGTCGCGGTGCAACCCGCTCCGGCCTTGCTCACCGACGCGTTGCAGTCGGCCAAGGTGATCAGCAGCGCCCGCGACCGCACCGGATTCCAGCTCACCTTCGCGGTCAGCCGGAACTCGCCGATCACCACCACCCTGCTGCCCGCCGGCGCACTCGACCCGGAAACCCGGATCATCCTGGTGGCACTGGTCCGCGGCCTGCCACAGGTGCTGGTGGACGGCGTGATCACCACCCAGTCGATGAGCCCCGGCACCGAACCCGGCACCGCCACCCTGACCATCACCGGCGAGGACCTACTGGTGCTGCTGGACCTGGTCAAGGAACGGGACAACCACCTTTTCCTGCCACCGGACCTGCGGGTCGCCAAGATCCTGGCCAAGGAGAAGTACTTTAAGTACGGCATCCTGCCCGGCGCGGTGCCCACGGTGATCCCGGAAATCCCCGACCTCGCCGGGCAGGGCGCGGTGCAGACCGACACCGACCTGGACTACCTCGAATCGCTGGCCCGCAAGGCCGGGTACACCTTCTACCTCATCCCCAACCGGCTGCCCGGCACCAGCGTCGCCTACTGGGGCCCGGAAATCCGGATCGGCGTGCCGCAGCCCGCGCTGACCGTGGACTCCGGCACCGCGACCAACGTGGAATCGTTGAGCTTCACCATGAACGGCCTGGCCCGCACCCGGTGGACGATGGACATCACCATCCCGTTCACCAAACTGACCCGATCCGTCGCGGTGCCCGACCTCAGCCTGCTGCGCCCACCGCTGGCCCTGCGACCCGCCCCGCAGCTCAAAGAAGCCCCGTTGCCCAGCACCGCCAACAAATCCTTCGCCGAGGTGAGCCTGCTCGGCCTGGCCGCCACCGCCAAGGAAGCCGACGCGGTCACCGCCGAAGGCAGCCTGGATGTGTTGCGGTACGGGCACATTCTGCGTTCCCGGGAACTGGTCGGGGTGCGCGGCGCCGGACTCGCCTACGACGGCCTCTACTACGTCACCAGCGTCACCCACGACCTCCAGCGCGGCCAGTACAAGCAGACCTTCAGCCTCAGCAGGGACGGACTCGTCTCTCTCACCCAGCAGGTGCCGACATGATCGAGCAGAGCACGAAGTTCACCGGCCTCTACCGCGGCGTGGTGGTCTCCGCCATCGACCCCCTGGACCGGGGCCGGTTGCTGGTCAAGGTTTCCGACGTGCTCGGCGACCTGCCCGCGATCTGGGCCGAACCGGCCACCCCCCTAGCAACCCCCGGCGGTGGCGGCATCTACGTGCGGCCGCTGCCGATGGCCGGGGTGTGGATCGGGTTCGAGGAGGGCGACCCGGAACGCGCGGTGTGGCTGGGATTCTGGCGTGGCGGAAAGCACGAGGTGCCCGCCGAGGCCAACGCCGCGCTGCCCGGGGTGCCGGTGATGGTGCTGGCCACCTCGGCGCAGAACTCCATCGTGCTCAACGACAGTCCCGGCGGCGGCCTCACCCTGCGGCACGGCACCGCGCTGATCTCCATCACCGACGCCGGAATCCTGCTGTCCAACGGCAAGGGCGCGACGATCACCCTGGCCGGCAACACGGTCAGCGTCAACGGCCCCGCGCTGCAAGTGACCTGAGGGGGAGAAAACCATGCCAGGATTCCTGTTCCACGTCGGCGCGGTGATGACCTGCGGGCATGCCGGTCAGGCCAAGGTGGTCACACCGGGCCAGAGCCGGGTGCTGGTCGGCGGTCAGCCGGTGGCCACCGCGACCGCGCAGATCCTCGTCACCGGCTGCCCCGGTGTGCCGCCCGCCCCGCCCTGCACCAAGGTCCAGTGGACCGGACTGGCGAGCCGGGTGCGCGCGACGGGCTCACCGGTGCTGGTGCAGGCCACCGTGTCCGGGCCGGGCAACGGGATCTGCGCCGGGCCACCGCCGCCGGTGCCGATCGTGGTGTCCGTGCAACCGCGGGTCCGGGGGCTGTGATGCACATCGACTTCCCGTACCAGATCGACCACCGCGGCCGCACCGCCGAGACCACGCATCCCGACCACGTGCGGGACCTCGTCGAGCAGTTGCTGTTCACCACGCCGGGGGAGCGGGTCAACCGGCCGGACTTCGGTTGCGGCCTCCTCGAATTGGTGTTCGCGCCCAACAGCCCCGAACTGGCCGCCACCTTGCAAGCCAGTACCCAGGCCGCGTTGCAGCGTTACCTCGGCGACGTGCTCACCGTGATCGAGCTGACCGTGCTCGCCGAGGAGTCCACGCTCAGCGTCACCCTGCGGTACCGGCTGCTCAGCACCGGCGAGATCCACACCGAGACCATCGAGGGGAGCGTGACCCCATGACCGAGACACTCCACTATGGACAGACATGGCGAGCCAGGCTGCGCGCCTCCGGTCGTTGCGGCCTGGACGCGATCGAGGTCGACGAGTCCGGTCTGGTGCTCACCGTGCTGCTCTACGGCAAGGCCCCCGAGGATCTCGGCCCGGAGCACTTCCGGATCACCGGCGGCAGGCGGATCACCGGCATCCGGGTCCGCACCGCCGAACTGCTCTCACCCGAGGACCCCGACCTGGAAGATCGAGTGCGGCTCGGCGTGGACCGGGCCGGGGACTTTTCCACCTACACCCTGCACGCGGTCACCGCCGGACCCGACGGCGTGCCCACCGAACAACCGCACCCCGGCTTCGACCCGCGCTACGCCAGCCTGGACTTCTCGTTCAAACAGCACTGCCCGACCGACGCGGACTGCAAGCCGGGGGAAAGTCCACAAGGGACGGACCTGCCGCCCGCGATCGACTACCTGGCCAAGGATTATTCCAGCTTCCGGCAACTACTCCTGGACCGGCTCAGCCTGACCGTGCCGGACTGGCAGGAACGCCGCGTCCCCGACCTCGGCATCGCACTGGCCGAACTGCTCGCCTACACCGGCGACCGGCTCAGCTACAAGCAGGACGCGGTCGCGGGCGAGGCATACCTGGACACCGCCCGCGAACGCATCTCAGTCCGCAGGCACGTCCGGCTGGTCGACTACCCGATGCACGACGGCTGCGCCGCCCGCACCGCCGTGCAGCTCACCGTCGACCGCCCGGTCCAGCTCAACCCCGGCGAATTCCGGTTCATCACCCTGAAACCCGGGATCCTGCCCGGCCAGGCCGCACTCACCGAGGCCCAGCTGCGGGCCGCGCACGTGCCCGACGGCAGCTACGAGATCTTCGAGCCGCTCACCCCGGACGGCCTGCGCCTGCGCGAGCCGCACAACCGGATCTCGCTGTGGACCTGGGGCGGCGAGGAAACCCTGCTGCCCACCGGCACCACCTCGGCGACCCTGCGCGACTGCGATCTCCAGCTCAAACCCGGTGATCTCCTGCTGTTCGAGGAGATCGTGGGCCCGGCCACCGGTCGTCCCGCCGACGCCGACCCGGCACACCGCCAGGTGGTCCGGCTCACCGGTGTCACTCCGGCCGTCGATCCGCTCTACGACAACGAACCGCTCCTGGAAGTCAGCTGGGACCGCGCCGACGCGCTGACCTTCCCACTGCTGATCACCACCGACCGGGAACCCGGCTGCCCGCCCCTGGAGATCAGTGTGGCTCGCGGCAACCTGGTCCTGGTCGAACACGGCCGGTTGCTGCCCCGCGAACCGATCACCCTGCCCGCACCGGTGCTCAGCCGCGGCCCGGTCACCCAGCACGCCGCCTTCGGCGCACCCGAAATCGTGGCTGAGCAGCAAGCCACGCTGGTCGCCCGCATTCCTTCCTGGGCCAGGGCATTCGTCCGTGAACTGTGGGCCAAGGTCCGCGACGGCGGCACCCTCACCGAACCGGAGACCACCCGAATCACCGTCCTTTTCGGACGGAAACCCCTGGCCAGGCTCGCCCGCGACCCACTGGGCACGCTGGTGCGGCTGCTGTCCGACTTCGACGAGTTCCTCGCCGCCAAACTCCGCCGGATCAGCGTGCTCACCCGCCGGGCCCGCCGCGGCATGGTGCTGGACCAGGGCATTGCCTGGGAACTGGAACAGAGCTGGGGCGAGGGCTGCGAACTCGATCCGCGCCGCCCCGAGTTCCTCGGCCCGGTCGCCCGCAACCTGCCCACCGACCCGCGCACCGCCCTGCCCGCCGTCCTCCTGCGCGATGAGGACGGCAACACCTGGACGCCGCAACGGGATCTCCTGGACAGCGGGCCGACCGACCGGCACTTCGTCGGCGAACTCGACGACGAAGGCCGCCTGCACCTGCGCTTCGGCGACAACCGGCATGGCCGCACACCCCGCGCCGAGGACAACCTCACCGCCGAGTACCGGATCAGCCGGCCTGCTGCCGGAAACGTCGGCCGCGACACCATCACCCGCCTGCTCACCCGCCAGCGCACCATCGCCGGCATCAGCCAGGTCCGCAACCCCTTGCCCGGCAAGGGCGGCACCGACCCCGAACCGGTCAGCCAGGTCCGCGACCGGGCCCCGATCGAACCGACCACCCGGCTGCTGCGCGCGGTCACCGCCGAGGACTACGCCACCCTGGCCGGACAGGTCCGCGGCGTGCAGCGGGCCGCGGCCGCGTTGCGCTGGAACGGCAGCTGGTACGAGGCCCAGGTGGCGGTGGACCCACTCGGTCTGAGCGAACCGCCGCCCGCGCTGCTGGACACCGTGCGGGACACGCTCCGGCACTACCGCAAGATCGGCCACGACCTCCAGGTGTGCGCCGCCCAGCTGGTGCCCCTGGACGTCGGACTGGAGGTGTGCGCGGAAGCCGGCCAAGTCAACGCGCACGTCCGGGCGGCCCTGCGGAAAGCATTGGGCGGCAACGGATTATTCCATCCGGATAACCAGACCTTCGGCGAACCCGTGCGGGCCAGCGTGATCATCGCCACCGCCGCGGCCGTGCCCGGAGTGCGCAGCGTCCGCCTCACCAAGCTGCAACGCCTGTTCGCGCCACCCGCGGGAGAACTGGACCGCGGGCTGCTGCCGCTGGCCGCACTGGAGGTGGCCCAGCTCGACAACGACCCCGCCCGGCCGGAGCACGGCCGCCTGACCGTGACTGTCCGAGGTGGACGATGACCGGCAACCCCATCCACAACCGGACCGGCCTGGCCGCCATCGCCCACCGGATCGGCACCCACCGCAGCCTTCTCGACGCGGCAAAGAAGAAGCTGTCCGCACACCCGGCGCTGGATCCGTTGACCGCCAGGGACACCGACGATGTCAGCATCGCGCTGCTCGACGGCTGGGCCTGCCTCGGCGAGGTGCTCAGCTTCTACACCGAACGCCTGGCCAACGAGGGCTACCTGCGCACCGCCACCGACCCCGAGTCGATCCGGTTGCTCGGCCGCCTGGTCGGCCACCAGCCGCGGCCCTCGGTGGGCGCCAGCGCCTACCTGTCCTACACCCTGGCCGACGGCGCGGACACCGTCCTGGACGCCGGGAACCGGGCCACCAGCAGCGCCGCCGGCACCCCGCCGCAGAGCTTCGAGACCAGCGTGGACCTGCGCGCCAAGGCCGACTGGAACGACCTGGGCATCCGCCGATTCCAGCCGAGGGACCTGACAGTCCAGGAAATCCCGGCCCTGCCGCTGATCGAGATCGACGGCGTCGATGCCGGCATCAGCGGCGGCAACCGGCTGCTGTTCGACTTCGGCGCCAAGAACCCGCCGATCCTGCGCACCGCCATCGGCGCCCGCCCGCAGCCCGAACTCGGCTACACCATCGTCGACTTCCAGCCACCGGATCCGCGCCGCGACTACCAGAACGGGCTGACCGCACTGATCAACGCGGTCAGCACCGCAAAGGACCCGCGCAACAAGTTCACCACCGCCGTCACCAAGGACCTCCTGGAGCCCTTGGGCACCGCGCTCCCCGGCACCGCCGAGCAGGCCCTGCGCACCGTGCTGCGCAGCGCGATGTACCGGATCCCGGAGATCCTGGCGGTCGGCCGGGCCAACGTGCTCGCCCCGCGCTACTGGCTGGACCGGCTGGAAGCGGTGCTGCTGGCCGGGCACAACGCACTCCGGCTGGCCGCGATCGTGCTCGGCGACCGCTACCCGCCCGCCGAATTCGCGCTGCGCGCGGCGACCCAATCCGCGGACGAGTGCCCCACGGACGAATGCCCACCCCCGATCCCGCCGGAGGACCGCCCGGAAACGGTGGAGGGCCTGGTGAAACTGCTGCCCGCGCTGCGCACCCCGCCGTCCCAGCCGCCACCCGGTTCCGCGGAACTCGACCGCGCCGTCACCGCCGCGTTCAAACCCGCCTCGGACACCGGGGTCCGGGTGCTCACCGCCGCCGACCCGAGCCTGACCGCCGTGCTGTACCAGGCCTGGTCCGAACTCGACCTCACCCCACCGTCCACAGTGGAACGACTCTGGGTGTTCCGGTCCAGCTGCTCCCCGTTCGGCCTCACCCTGCCCACCCCGCCGAGCGGCGGCGATGTCCACCTGGCCGCCGAACCCAAGTACGACCCGGTCGGGGCAGGGGAACCCACCGAACTCGCCCTCGATGCCCAGTACGACACCATCGCCCCGGACAGCTGGCTGGTACTGGAACGCCCACCGGTGGGACCGGCCGAACTGGTGGTCAAGGTGCGCAAGGTGGAGAAGCGGGTGGTCAGCCTCCAGGACTACTCGGCCACCGTCACCGTGCTCACCCTGGACCGGGCGTGGCGCACCGACGACAGCACCGTGGCCCAGGTCCGGCTCACCGCCGTGCGTTTCCAGGCCGAACCGCTGACCGTGATCGGCAATCCGATCCTCGGCGCGGTGGGTGGCGAGAAGCTCGAACTCGACCGGCTGCACCGGGATCTGACCACCGGCCGCTGGCTGATCGTCGCCGGCGAACGCGCCGACCTGCCCAACGGGATGCGCGGGGTCACCGCCGCCGAACTAGTCATGATCGGCGGCGTGCAACAGGGCGCCGACGTGGACATCCCCGGCGAACGTCCACACACGACAGTCATCCTCGCGGTACCACTGGCCTACAAGTACCACCGCTCGACCGTGCGGGTGCATGGCAATGTGGTCGAGGCCACCCAGGGCGAGACCAGATCCGAGGTGCTCGGCAGCGGCGACGCGACCGTGCCCAACCAGCGATTCACCGTGCGCGGCAAGCCGATCACCTGGCTGCCCAGCGAAACCCCGCTCGGCGCGAGCAACACCCTCGCCGTGCGGGTGGGCGGAGTCCGGTGGCAGGAAAGGGTTCTGCTCGGTGACCTCGGCCCCACCGACCTGGGTTACGTCACCAAACCCGCCGCCGACGGAGCCACCGCGGTGCTCTTCGGCGACGGCCACCACGGCGCCAGGCTGCCCACCGGCGCGGAGAACGTCACCGCGGGCTACCGGATCGGCGCCGGCGAGGCCGGCAACGTGCCGGCCGGGAAGATCGACCAGCCCGCCACCCGACCGGCCGGTGTCGATCAGGTGGTCAACCCGATCCAGGCCACCGGCGGCGCGGCCGCGGACGGACCGGAGGACACCCGCCGGGTGACCCCGTTGCGCACCAAGGCGTTGGACCGCCTGGTCTCGGTCGCGGACTACCGAGACTTCACCCAGGCCCGCGCCGGGATCGGCAAGGCCAGCGCCACCGCGCTCTCCGACGGCCGCCGCGAAGTCGCGCACGTGACCATCGCCGGAGTCCGGGACGCGCCGATCGCCCCGCACAGCGGCCTGTTCCGCACCCTGGCCGCCTCGCTCACCCGCTTCGGCGAACTGAACCTGCCGGTGGTCCTCGCGGTCCGGGAACTCACCGTGCTGGTGCTCTCCGCCGGGGTCAAGGTCCGGCCGGAGTACGAGTGGCCCGAGGTGGAAGGCAGGCTGCGGACCCGGCTGCTCGACCGATTCGGTTTCGCGGCAAGGGAACTGGGTCAGCCCGCGCACCTGAGCGAGGTGGTGGCGACCATGCAGGCGGTGGCCGGCGTCGACCACGTCGACGTGGACGCCTTCAGCGGAGTGCCGCACCAGATCGGGCCGCGCCAGATCGGCCAGATCGCCCGGTACCTCAACCAGGTCCAGGACACCGTGCCCGCCGACCCGGCCAAGCTGGAGCACTACGAGCACGAGGTCCGCTACGGCGAATCGCTCACCTCCATCGCCGAGTTCTGGTCGCTGTCCCTGGACGCCCTGGCCGCGCTCAACCCCGAGCTGACCGGCATCGACCTGGTCACCGGCTCGAAGGTGCTGGTGCGCCAGGAAATCCGGCCCGCCCAGCTCGCCGTGTTCACCCCCGGCGTGCCGGACACGCTGATCCTGCGGAGGATTCGATGACGAGCAACGACCGGTTGTTCCAGCTCCTGCCCGGCGTCTACCGGCGCCGGGACGCCGAACGCGGCGGCCAGCTGCGCGCGCTGCTGGACGTGATCACCGAACAGGCCGACCTGCTCGACGCCGACCTGGACCTGCTCTACCGCAACTGGTTCATCGAAACCAGCCAGGAATGGGCGGTGCCCTACCTCGGCGACCTGGTCGGCTACCAGCCGTTGCGCAGCCCCGGCGAGGAACTCCCGCCAGAGCGCGCCGCCGCGCTGCTGGCCGCCCTGGCCCCACGCCGCGACGTGGCCGACACCATCCGCAACCGCCGCCGCAAGGGCAACCTCGCCCTGCTGGAACAACTCGCCGCCGACGTCGCCGATTGGCCGGCCCGCGCGGTCCAGTTCTCCGCCCTGCTGCACGGATCCACCCCGGTTCGACTGTACACAGTGGACGAACGTGCCAATCGCGGTCGACGTCGCCGCGGCCGCCTGGCCGATCTCCGGCACGGCGATGCCCTGGACCGGCACGGCAACGACCCCGCCGTGCGGGCGGCCGGACTGCCCGGCCCCTTCGACACCCTCAGTCACACCGTGCGCGTCTCCCGCCCCGACTCGCGTTATCGCCGTGGTGGCCCCAACATCCCCGACGTCGGCCTGTTCGTCTGGCGGCTGCGCCCGTACCCGGTGACCAAGGCCCCCGCGTACTGCATCGAACGTGCCTACCACCACTACACCTTCTCCATCCTGGGCAACGACCTGCCACTGATCGCCAAACCGGTCCCGGAACCCAGCGGCACGCACATCGCCGAGGAGGAGAACGTGCCCGCGTTCATCCGCCGCCGCGCCTTCGCCGAACGCCTGGCCGACTACTACGGACCCGGCAAAAGCCTGTGCGTGTACCGGGATTCCCCGGACAACCCGGTCCCCCTGGCCGATGTGGTGGCCGCGGACCTGTCCGGGTGGAAGTACCGTCCGCAACGCGGCCAGGTGGCCATCGACCCGGTACTGGGCCGGATCGCCTTCGCCAGCCGCGGCGCCCCCGAATCCGGAGTCTGGGTCACCTACCACCACGGCTTCTCCGCGGACCTGGGCGGCGGCGAGTACCACCGCGGCATCACCAAGCCACCCAAGGAGATCAAGCGCTACCCGGTCGGCCCCGGCGGCGCCGAACGGATCATGGACGCGGTCGGCCAGTGGCAACAGGAACGCGCCACACACCCGCGGGCGATCATCGAGATCACCGACAACGGCGCGTACCAGGAACAAATCGACATTCCGTTGCTGCCGGGGGAGAGGCTCACCATCCGCGCCGCCGAGGGCCGCCGCCCGGTGGTCCGGCTGCTGGACTGGTACAGTAACCGCCCGGACGCGTTGCGCATCGTCGGCACCGCGCCCATGGCCGACGCCGACGGCTGCTGCCCGCCGCCACCCGAGTTCACCGTGGACGGTCTGCTGATCACCGGCCGCAGTGTGCGCATCTCCGGCCCGATGGGCCCGGTGCGGTTCCGGCACTGCACCCTGGTGCCCGGCTGGTCCCTGGACGAGCACTGCCGCCCGGCCTTCGAGGAGGAACCCAGCCTCGAACTCATCGACACCACCGCCGAACTGCACCTGGACCACTGCATCGTCGGCACCATCCGGGTCAGCCAAAGCGAAACCCGCACCGAACCACTGCGCATCCACAGCACCGACAGCGTCATCGACGCCACATCGTCCACAGTGGACGCGGTCACCGGGCCGGACTGCCGGCCCGCGCACGCCGTGTTCTCCGCCGTGCGCAGCACCGTCATCGGCCGCACCCGGGTGCACCAGCTGGGCCTGGTGGAGAACTCGATCCTGCTCGGCGAGACCTGCGTGGACCGCCTGGCCGAAGGCTGCCTGCGGTTCAGCTGGATCGAGCCCGGCGCACGCACCCCGCGCCGCCACCAATGCCAGCCCGACGTGGCCCTGGCCGACAACCCACCGGAGGCGGACCTGGTGACCGCCCGGATCCGCCCGCGCTTCACCAGCCTGCGCTACGGCGAACCCGGCTACGCCCAGCTCGCCCTGGACTGTGCCGAGGCCACCCGCCGCTGCGCCGACGACGCCGGCGAACCCGGCGTCTTCCACGACCTGTTCCAACCGCAGCGCCAGGACAACCTGCGCACCCGGATCAACGAACACCTCCCGGCCGGCTGCGAGGCCGGAATCATCCTTGTGAGCTAAGGGGACTGACCATGCACGGCGACTTCTCACGGGTCACCTTCCACGGGGCCAAGCACTACACGGCCGTTCTCGCCCAGCAGGGCCGAGTCACCCTGGACGCCGACCTCAACGAACAGACCACCATCGTCCAGCAACAGCTACGCGAACTCCTGGCTGACCTGCTGGGCCCGCACGGCGGCCCGGTGGACAACTGCGGCTTCGCCATCAGCTTCCCGCTGGATCCCACCGGGCAGCCCCGGCACGACGACCTGACCATCGGCCCCGGCCGCTACTACGTCAACGGCCTGCCCGCCACCAGCCCCGGCAGCACCTTCTGGACCCAGCCGGACGCCTACCTGGACCAGGTCGCCGACCGCACCAAACTCCCGGACCCGCCCTACCTGGTCTACCTGGACGCACAGGAACTCCTGGTCACCGCGATCCAGGACCCGGCCCTGCGGGAGGTGGCCCTCGGTGATCTCGCGCCGGACACCAGCGTGCGCAGCAGGCTGAGCTGGCAGGTGCACGCCGTCCGCGAACTCCGGGCGGGCAGCACCCTCATCCCGCTCACCGACGTCACCGGCACCCCGCAGGAGATCGCCGACAAGCTCGAGGACAAGTGGACGGCCTGGCAGAGCGCCCGCGCCAACCGCCCGGTCGGTTTACGCGCCAGGGCCCAGCGGCCTGCCGACGCGCACGAGAACCCGTGCACCGCCGACCCGGAATCGCGCTACCGGGGCCTGGAGAACCAGCTCTACCGGGTCGAGATCCACCGCACTGGCGTCGCCGGACCCGACTTGCCCGCCACCTTCAAGTGGTCCAGGGAAAACGGCTCGGTCACCTTCCCGATCGCCCGCGCCGCCGGCAACCGGGTCCAGCTCACCCGTCCGGGCCGCGACCACAAGCTGGCCCTGGACATCGGCGACT
This sequence comes from Crossiella sp. S99.2, assembly GCF_023094165.1. GTDB lineage: Bacteria > Actinomycetota > Actinomycetes > Mycobacteriales > Pseudonocardiaceae > Crossiella. The sequence goes on from NZ_JALMDK010000010.1 coordinate 236,182, forward strand.
GGGTGGAGGTCGTCGACGACGCCTACGCCGCCCGCAACACCCCGGCCCCGCTGCTCCAGGTCACCGCGGTCGATCCGGACCGCCAGGGCCTCACCCTCTCTGGGCAGCTCACCACCACCGGCCTCAACCAGGCCCGGCACCCCTACCTGCGCCGCTGGGACCAGCGCCCCGCCGAACCCCCGGCCACCGACCCCCTCACCCCGGCCACGCCCAAACCGCACCGCGCCACCGACAACGCGATCACCCTGGTGGAGAAGACCTGGATCGCACTGGAGGACGGCGTCGAGATCGAGTTCACCGAGGACGGCCGGTACGAAACCGGGGACTACTGGCTGATCCCGGCGCGGGCCATCACCGGCGACGTCGAATGGCCGGAGGAAGGCCGCCAGCCGGTGGCCCAGCGCCCGCACGGCCCGGAACACCACCTGGCACCACTGGCCTTCATCGCCCCGGACCACACCATCCACAACACCCGCAGGCGCTTCACCGCCGGTGCCACCCCGTTCCCGCTCGACACCCCCGAGAAGGCAACCCGCCGCCCCCGAACCTGACCCCACCCCGGCGAGTTGGCCCAACTGGTACGCCAAGTTGGCCCAAGTTGGCGTACCAGTTGGGCCAAGTGGGTGGAGCTGGGTGGTCAGTTGCTGATCGAGCGGACCAGGCCGCCGTCGACGAGGAGGTCCTGGCCGTTGACGTAGCTCGCGGCCGGTGAGGCCAGGAAGGCCACCGCCTCGGCGACCTCCTCGGCGCGGCCGAAGCGGCGGGCCACTGTCTCGCTGCGCAGCACCGCGGAGATCGCCGGGCCGAGGCTGGCCTCGTTGAGCATGTCGGTGTTGATGTAGCCGGGGCTGACCGAGTTGACCCGGATCTGCCGCTCGGCCAAGTCCGCGGCCAGGGTGCGGGCCAGGTTGTGCACCGCGGCCTTGGTGGCGCTGTACAGGCTGGTCTCCGGCTTGCCCCGGTGCACGGAAGCCGCGCAGTTGATCACGATCGAGCCGCCGTTGCGGAACAGCGGCAACGCCTTCTGGATGGTGAAGAACACGCCCTTGAAGTTGACGTCGACCACGCAGTCGAAGTCCTCCTCGGTGAACTCCTCGGTCCGCTTGAACACCCCGGTGCCCGCGTTGGCGAAGAGCACATCCACCCCGCGGAACTGGGTGCGGACCTGCGCCATCAACGCGTCCAGATCCGGCAGCACCGCCGAATCGGCGCGGATCGCCAGCACCCGGTCCACACTGCCCAGGTGCCGCCGGGCCGCGGCCAGCCGCTCCTCGCTGCGGCCGGTGACCACCACCCTGGCCCCCTCGCGCACCAGCAACTCGGCCGTGGCCAGCCCGATTCCACTGGTGCCGCCGGTGATCAGCGCGACCTTGCCCGCGAAACGTCCCCGCTCATCGGTGCCCACCAGGCCAGCATATCGATCTCTTGAAACCGCGCATGACCGCCGTCACATCGGGTTGACCTCCAGCTATCTGGAGGTAGTTCTGTGGTGATCACAACCTGACGGCTTCAAGGGAAGAGACGCACCCATGGCTCAGTACGTGCTGCCGGAGCTGGACTACGACTACTCCGCGCTCGCGCCGGCGATCAGCGGCGAGATCAACGAGCTGCACCACAGCAAGCACCACGCGGCCTACGTCAAGGGCACCAACGACACCCTGGACAAGATCGCCGAAGCCCGGGACAAGGGCGACTTCGGCTCGATCGTCGGCCTGGAGCACACCCTGGCCTTCAACCTGGCCGGACACGCCATGCACGTGGTGTGGTGGAAGATCCTCTCGCCCAACGGTGGGGACAAGCCCACCGGCGAACTCGCCGCCGCGATCGATGAGGAGTTCGGCTCCTTCGACAAGCTGCGCGCCCAGCTCAACGCCGTCTCCACCACCATCCAGGGCTCCGGCTGGGGCGTGCTGGCCTGGGACCCGATCGGTCAGCGGCTGATCACCCAGCAGCTCAAGGACCACCACTCCAACCTCTCGATCGCCACCACCCCCCTGGTGGTCTTCGATGTGTGGGAGCACGCGTACTACCTGCAGTACCGCAACGTGAAGGCCGACTACATCAACGCCCTGTGGAACATCGTGGACTGGGCCGAGGTCGGCAAGCGCTTCGAGGACGCCCGCGCGGGCCGCAACGGCCTGCTGCTGCCCTGAGCACGGGGTGACCCGGGCGCGACCCCCAAGTACGCGCCCGGGTCACCACCGGCTCACGCGGCCAGTTCGGCCACGGCGGCGGCCACCTGGGCCACCTCGTCCTGGGTGTTGTAGTAGTGCGGCGACAACCGCAGTGCCCAGTCGACCTGCTTGTCGGCGAAGTCGAACTGGGCCAGCTCGCGGAAGCTCAGCGCCGAGTTGATCCCGCGCTGGTCCAGGGCTGTCTTGAACGCGGCCGAATCCCAGCCGGCGATCGCGAAGGTCACCATCGCGGACAACCGCGGCCCGCGATCCAGCACCCGCACCCCGGGCACCTCGGCCAGTCGCGCCCGCAGGTCCGCGCCGAGCGCGGGGGAGTAGCGCTCCACTTCAGCCATGCCGACCTTCAGCGCGTACCGGGCCGCCGCAGCGCAGCCCAGCAGCGTCGAGTACGGGAACTCCCACTCCTCGAACCGCGCCGCCGAAGCCACCGGCTGATACCGGCCCGGCTCCACCCAGCGGGCGCCGTACATGTCGATGAACAGCGGCTCGTAGCCCTCGCGCAGGACCCGGTCGGAGACGTAGAGGAACCCGGAGCCACGCGGCCCGCGCAGGTATTTGCGGCAGGTCGAGGACAGCAGATCGCAGCCGATCTCCTCGACGTCGATCTCGAACTGGCCGACCGTCTGACAGGCGTCCACCAGGTACAGCAACCCCAGCTCCCGGCAGTGCCGCCCGATCTCGGCGATCGGCTGCACCAGGCCGGAGTTGGTCGGCACGTGCGTCACCGCGACCAGGCGCGGCCGCCGGGTGCGCATCAGCGCCGCCATCGCCTCGACGTCCACGCCGGTGCCGTCAGCGTGATCCGGGGCGTGCACCACCTCGACGCCGAATCGCTTGCGCAGGGCCAGGAACGCGATCTGGTTGGAGATGAAGTCGTTGCGGGTGGTCAGGATGACGTCGCCGCGCTCGAACGGGATCGCGGACAGTGCCTTGGTGTAGGCGTGCGTAGCGCTACCGGCGAACGCGATGTTCTCCGGTTTGCAGTTGATCAGCTCGGCGAGCGCGGCGTAGAAGTCCCGCACCTGCCCGGCCTGGGCCGCCGACGCCTCGTAGCCGCCGATCCGCGCTTCCAGGTCCAGGTGTTCCTGCATGGCGGCCAGGACCGGCCGGGCCAGCAGTCCGCAGCCCGCGTTGTTGAAGTGGACGACAGACTCGCAGCCCGGGGTGTCCGCGCGTAGCGCTGCCAGATCCAGGGCGATAGCGCTATCGTGGTCTCTCATGTCCGAGAGTAGCACTGTCGACCGGTTGGCCGCCCGGTTGCGTACCGAGATCGCCGGGCTCGCGCCAGGGGATCGCCTGCCCAGCAGCCGTGACCTGGTGCAGCGGCTCGGGGTCAGCCCGGTGAGCGTGAGCAGGGCGGTAGCGCTACTGGCGGCCGAGGGCGCGGTGGTCACCCGGCCCGGCACTGGCACCTTTGTCGCACCCCGCCGCGCCGCGCCGGTTCGGGGTGACACCTCCTGGCAGACCGTGGTGCTGCCCAGCCGCCCGGCCGACCCGCTCACCGCCACCGACCTGCTCAGCGCACCTCCGGATGGCACGATCACCATGGCGGGCGGCTACCTGCACCAGTCCCTGCAACCCACCCGCGCGCTCGCCGCCGCGCTGACCCGCGCCGCCCGCCGCCCCGACGCCTGGGACCGCGCGCCCTCCAACGGCCTCGCTCCGCTGCGCACCCTGTTCGCCCGGATGGCCGGCGGCGATCTTGGCCCGGACGACGTGCTGATCACCGGCGGCGGTCAGGGCGCCCTGGCCATGGCCTGCCGGGCGCTCGCCACCCCGGGCAGTCCGGTGCTGGTGGAATCCCCGACCTACCAGGGCGCGCTCGCCGCGGCCCGCGCCGCCGGACTCACCCCGGTCCCGGTTCCCCTGGACGCCGACGGCATCCGCCCCGACCTGCTCGCCGAGGCCCTGCGCGGCACCGGCGCCCGGCTGATCTACCTCCAGCCCGGCTGCCACAACCCCACCGGCGCGGTGCTGTCCGCCGAGCGCCGCCGCCAGGTCCTGGAACTGGCCCGCGCGGCCAGGGCCTTCGTCATCGAGGATGATTTCGCCCGCCACCTCGGCCACGGCACGCCACCCCCGCCGCCGCTGGTCGCCGAGGACCCGGACGGCACCGTGGTCCACCTGACCTCGCTGACCAAACCCGCCGCGCCCAGCCTGCGGGTGGGCGCGCTGATCGCCCGCGGTCCGGCCCTGGCCCGGCTGCGCGCCACCCGCTTGGTGGACGACTTCTTCCTGGCCCGCCCACTCCAGGAAGCCGCCCTGGACCTGCTCAGCAACCCGGCCTGGGACCGGCACCGCCGCGCACTGGCCGCCGCGCTCAAGGAACGCTGTGCCACCCTGGCCGCCGCACTGGCCCACGAAGCTCCACAGTGGACAGTCCGGGCCCCGGTCGGCGGTCTGCACCTGTGGCTGCGGCTGGACACCGAAGAGGCCGGCATCGTCAACACCGCCCGAGCCCAGGGCGTCACCGTGGTCTCCGGCCGCGGTCACTTCGCCGCCGAGCCGCCGGCCCCGCATCTGCGGCTGAGTTTCGCGGCAGCGGCCGACCTCGCCGAACTCACCGAAGCCGCCCGCAGGCTCGGCCGGGCGGCGACAGACTGACGGCCCCCGGCACAGGAACCGGGGGCCGTCAGCGAGAAGGAAACCGCGACTCAGTCGGAGAAGGTCAGGTCCGCCACCGCGATCGCGCCCTTGGGCGTCTTGTTGAACGCCAGGTACACACTGTCCACACGGGACAGATCAACGCCGGTGAACGCGCTCAGCGGCACCCGCACCTGGTGGAACAGGAAGTGCGGGATGACATCCGCGGTGCCCGGCGGCACGTGCGGGTAGTCCAGCTGCTTGCCGAACTGCGCCACCGGCACCGACATCTTGCCGCCCGCCCGGTCGGTGACCACGACCTGGAGGTCCTGCGCCACCCCCGCCGGGTTGGCCGGGTCGGTGAAGTCCACCGCGGCCCGGAACCGCACCGCGGCGAACTTGCGGATGTCCTGGTGCGCCACCGGAATCGTGTTGCTCAACGTGTCCGAGATGTGGCCCCACGCGAGCCGTTGCGCGGACACGCCCAGGGTGCCGTATCCGCGGTGTGGTTCGCGTTGCCGGTTGGCCTGCTTGGTGTTCAGGCAGGAAGCGTCCGTTGTGGACGGTGTGCCGCCGCACAGCTTTGTGGTCAGCGTGCCGCCCAGCGTCACCTGGCCGCCCAGCTGGTTCACCTGGTGCGAATCCGCGGCGGCGAACCGGTTCACGTCCAACCGCCGGTTGTTCACACTCGGCGAGTGGTAGCTGACCAGCACGGTCGCACCGATCGAGGCCGGGGTGGTGACCTCGCCGCGCCACAGCGGTGCGAACGCCGCCTCGCCACCGAGGTAGTGCCGGAAGAAGCTGCCCAGGTAGCCGTTGCCCGCGTCGCGCTGCTTCTCCTCGGAGAGCCGGGTGGACTGCGAGGGGTGGCACTGCGAGGAAGTGTTGGAGGAACGCCAATCGTCCCAGGCCCCGGCCAGCCCGCTGCTGGGCGTCCAGTTGGTGTTGAAGTAGTTGTGGTTGGCGCCGATCACGGTGAAGATCGAGTGCACGCCGATGTCGTTGGCGTCGGTGTAGCGGGCGTCGTCGTAGTAGTGCACGCCCTGCAGGTCGGACAGGTCGCCGTCACAGGTCGGGATCAGCGTGCCCACCGGCAGGTTCAGCGGGATCCGCCGGTGGAAGTCGGTCGGGGCCAGCGGCAGGATCGCCTTGATCGCGTACGGCGCGGGCCGCTGCGAGTTCAGTTCCACCGCGCGCACGATGCCCTCACCGCCGCGCGAGTGCCCCATCAACCCCACCTTGCCGAAGTCGAAGGAGCGCACCGATTCCTGGGGGATCGGGGCGCCGGCCTGGTCCCGCCAGTCCCGCCACAGGTCCAGGTGCTTGAGGGTCAGGTGCCCCCGGGCGACCATGCCGTACTGCGCGTCGGAGTTGTCCGCCGCGTTGATCCCGTTGGCGCTGATGGAGATCACCGCGTAGCCGTGGCTGGCCAGCGAGCGGGCGGCGTAGGCGTAGCCGAGGTGGCTGGGGATCGGCAGCCTGCCGTCCGTGCACGGCCAGGCCAGCGAGGGATTGCCGCCGGCAGGCGCGGACATGCAGGTGGAATGCCGCCCGTGCAGGAACACCACCAGCGGATACGGGCCCTTGGCCGCGTCCTTCGGGTAGTAGACCTGTCCGGCCAGTTCCACCGGCTTGGCGAACCCGGGCGGGGTGTAGGCGGTGTCGCCCAGGTTGTAGGGCGCCTCGCTGACCTCGTGCGTGCCGTTCACCAGTGGATCCGGCACGTCGGCCGGCGCGGCCTGGGCGGTGCCGGTGACGAGCAGGGTGGCGGCCAGCGGGGCGAGCAGGGCCGCGGCGAGCAGACGCCTCATCGCGGGCCTCCCAGGGTCAGCGTGCCGACGGTGACCGGCGCTTCGTGGCCGTACTGGTAGGACACGGTGGCGCCCTGCTTCAACTCGACCTCGGCGGGCAGCGCGACCTTGGCCGCGTCCAGGTGCTCGGCCAGCAGACCGCGGCCGAGCGGTTTGCCGTCCAGCAGCACCACGTAGTCCAGCGCGCCGACCTGGAAGGAACCGGACACGGTCAGCCTGCGCACCGGCTTGGCCCGCTCGGCGACCGCGACCTCGTCGATGAGGAGGCCCTTGCCGTGGGCGAGCACCTTGCCGGCCGGCGCGGTCTGCACCGAGGCCGCGACCGGGGCTTCCGGAGCGGGCGGCAGCGGGTCGCCTGCTCCGGCGCCCGGTGCGACGGGCGCGTGCGGGACGGGCTGGGCCGCCCCGGTCTCATCCGCGGACGGTGACTGTGCGTACAACGTGGTCACCGTCACAATCGAGGCGGCGAAAGCCGCCAACACCGCCACCCGGGTGAACCAGGTGGTTCGAGTTCTTCTGGGCAAAAGAGGTCTCCCGCCGGTACTGGAACGCTTATCCGGTGGCTCAGGGGAGCCGGGATCTCACGGACCGTACGAAACGGGCAAACTCCCTGGTAGGGGCCGATTTGCTGGAGTTGACCCGACCGAAGGCGGTTCTTGTTCGAGATTTCAGTTCGACTTGACATGTGAACCGCGAAAGCCAACGCCACGTTGGTAGAGTGCGCACCTACTTTCCGTGATTTCAATTTTCTCCGCCCCGGGGTGCTTCCGTTCCGGCGAGTTTGGCTCCACCGTTGTCATATGCGGGGAGGTAACTCTGGGGTCAGCACCCTCGTCCGGCCGCCGCGGCCGGCGGAGGCACGCTGGATTCCCGTCTGGCCGGCGTACGCGGCCGCGATCTGGGTGGTCACCTACGTGGTGTGGGTGTTCCTGGACATCGCCGGCCACGTGCTCAGCGGCGACTACATGGTCGAGTCCATGCTGGCCGCGGTGCTGGCCGACTCGGTGCTACGCGCGGTCTCCGGCATCCTGATCCTGGCCACCATGCGGTCCTGGCGTTTCACCGTGCCGGACGGGCTGATGTTGCTGCTGGCCTGGGCCGCGGCCGGCGGCAGCCTGGCCTTCCCGCTGTACAAGACGGCCCGGTTCGCGCTGGCCGCCAACCACCTGGCCGACCCGTGGCCCGCGCCCTACTTCACCGTGGCCCTGCTGGGGTTGTCGGTCGGCGCCGCGCTATTCGTGACCGCCGCGGTCTCGTTTCTCAATCGCAGCAACGCGCCGCGCCGCTGGGCGATCCTGGGGCTGTTCCTCGGATTCTTCGTCATGTATCTGCCGGTGTCGCATTGGTGACATCGAATTAGGGCGACCTAACGAAGTAGCCCGGCCCGGCTGAAACACACCTCAGCGGATCACCGCGGCTGCACGGCGGCGTAAAGCTGCCCGGCCAGCTCAGTCGCCCGCCCCCGGCACTGCTCGCCACGCGGCGGATCGTTCCGGCCGGAGACGTAGAACACGGTGAGCACCGCGTTCTCGTCCAGGACCTCCAGCCGGCAGCCGATCTTGCTGCTGTCGGGATCCAGCCAGCGGGCCTCCGCCCCGGGTCCGCTCGCCTGCTCATCACGCGGCGTGGCGTTCCGGACGAAGTCGTCCTTGGCGCGCTTGCTCCCAGGCTGGGGCCCGGTGGCGTTCTCCGAGGACTCCCAGACCCGGATGTTGAGGTCCACCCAGGACTGATCGCCGTTCGCGCCCCGGAAGGTGCAACTGCGATCGGGTGAGTTGCCCCCGGTCGAGTCCTCCTTGCGCTCACCGCGCGGCAGCCCGCGCACCGCCTCCTGGAGCGCCACGCAGCCAGGCAGCCGCGCGAAGGTGTACTTCAGCGCCGCCGGGACCGGTGTGGCCGACGTGGTAGCCGGGCCGGCCGTGGGCGTCGGCGTCGGCGAACCGCTGGGGCCGACGCAGCCGCTGACGAACGCCGTCGCCGCGGCCACCAGGCCGAGGACCGGCCGGGACCAGTCGCGGTGGGAGTTGTGGCCCATGGCTCCTTCTCCGTCGGTGCGGGTCAGCCCTCGATGGCCTGCGGCCATGCCTTGTCGGGCAGCGCGGTGTCGGTCATCAAGCTCATGATGTCCCTGACCTTGGCCATCGCCGCGACGAACCGCTCGACGATGCCCACCATGTTGTTCAGCACGCCGGTGACGAGCTGGCCGATCGCGCCCGCGAGCTTGTCCACGGCGAACGGGATCTCGACCACCGTGGCCGCCTCGATCGCGACCGCGACCAGTTCACCCAGGAAGTTGGTGGCGATCTCGGCGAGCTTGGTCATGTACTGGATGTTGTACATGGCGATGTCCATCAGCCACTTGCTGACGCTGTCGGACTTGGTCGAGTAGGCCTTGATCGCCTCGTTCTGCTCGTCCCGCTTGATCTGGTACTTGTCTGCCGCGTCGCCCTTCCACTGGATCGTCAGGTCGGTCTTGCGCTGGGAGAGCCCGTTCACCGGGCCCTGGACCTTCTCCACCCAGTTGAAGGACTGGACGATCAGCGACACCACGGGCGTGTGGTGCGCGAGTGCGGTCTGGACCAGCTGGCGCACCTTGGCCAGGTGTTCCCGGATCTCGTCCATCGCGGGCTTGATGAGCAGCATCGCCGGACCGAGCAGGAACCGCCAGTCGTTGATGTTGTCGACCGCCTCGTTGTACTTCTTGCTGCAGTCGTTCACCTTGGTCTCAAGGCCGTTGAAGTGATTGTTGAACTCGTTGACCATGTCGGCGGAAACGGACATGTCGATCACCACACCCTAGGCCTTGTAGAACTTGCCGATGTCGATCTCGTTGATGCTCTCGGTGCGGTCGTACTCGTCGGCGATCCGCCGCAGCGCGACATCGATCTGGTTGAACTCGGTGACCGCGCCCTGGAGCACCTTCTCCATGAAGTCGCGGAACTCCGCGTACTGCTTGGCCTGGATCTGGGCGTTGGCGATCCCGGGGAAGATGGCGAGGTCGCCGACGAAGAACGAGGTCCAGCCCAGGTAGGTCTCCTTGACGGCTTGCACGATCGGCTGGGTCTGGTCCGCCTTCTGCTGCCAGAGCTTGGCCTCGCTCCGCAGCGATTCGGTGACCACCTTGTAGTTGTCGGTCATCGTCAGTCCTCGTCCTTCAACACGTTGAACTCCGAGAAGTACTCGTCATCGGCCTGGGTGGAGCTGCCGCGCGTCGCCCGCTCCGGGGTCGGCCGGGCCTCGCCGGCCACGCCGAGCCCTGCCCGCACGAACAGTTGCAGCGCGTCCTCGGCCAGCACCTCCTCGGCCGGGTTGTCCAGGGCGTGTGGGTCGCCGTTGAGCGCTATCGGGCCGCCGCCGCGCATGCGCAGCGTGAGGTAGCCCAGCGGGCTGCGGACCTCGTGGAAGTCCGCGGGCGGGGCCTGCTGCCCGCGGCGGATCTCGTCATACCGCGCATTGACGGCGTCGAGCCGGGCCCGGGTCCTGGACAGGAACTCATCCACGGACAGCTCCGCCGGGTCCAGGAGATCGGCCTCCGGGGCCGGGGTGCGCGGCGGGGTCCGCGGACGGTGGGCCAGCTCCACCGCGAGCGCCCGCTGGAGCGCGGTCACATAGGTGTTGTAGAGCGTGGTGGGGAAGGACTCAGGGCTGATGTGGTCGGTCCACCTGGGCCGGATCCGGACCTTCGTGACCTTCGCGGACCTGGTGACCGTGACGATGACGAACCCGCTCGGGTCGCGGGCCTCGTAGGTGTCCGCGGGCTGCAGCTCCACACCACCCGGGTGGGTGAGTTCAGCAAGCCGGGCCCGCATCCGCGGATCATCGGGCACGTTCAGTGTGGCCAGCTCAACCTCGTCAAGCGCCATGACACCACCCCCTGAACTTCTGGCTGCGCATCGGCCGACCCTAGCCGGACCGGGCGAACGTCGCTGGCTGCGGCGCTAACGCAGCAGCCCGGCCCGGAAGGTCGAGGGGGACTGGCCGGTCTCGCGCTGGAAGAACTTGCCGAAGTTGGTCGGCTCGCTGAAACCGAGCCTGCGGCTGATGTTGGCCACCGGCAGGTTGGTGTAGGCGAGCAGACGTTTGGCCTCCAGGGCCACCCTGGCGTCGATCAGCTGTTTGGCGGCCTGGCCGGTGGCCGAGCGGCAGGCCCTGGTGAGGGTCTTGCTGGAGCAGCCGAGCCGGTCCGCGTAGTCCTCGACCTGCCGGGTCTGGGCGAAGAAGCGCTCGAGTTCGCGCTGGAACTGGGCGAAGGTCGGATTGTTCCCGTTGCGCTCGGTCTCACTCGGCCGGGGCAACTGGGCGATCCGCAGCAGCAGGGTGGCCAGCAGATGCCGGAGCAGTTCGGTCCACGCGGTGTAGTCGCCGGTGTCGGTGCGCTGGTAGTCCGCGGCCAGCAGCTCCAGGTTCGCGGTGATCGCGGCCAGCTCGGCCCCGCTCAGCTGCCAGCGCACCGGACCGCCGCGCCGGGTCAGCAGGTAGTCCGCGGCGCGCAGCCGGGGCGGGAAGGCGGGTGCGAAGAACACCAGCGCGGCCTGCAACCCGGTGTCCGCGGTGAACTGCTGCACCTGGCCCGGCCGCACCCACAGCAGCGTGCCCGGACGGCATTCGTGCGGCACGAAGTCCACCGTGTGCGTGCCGGAACCCGCGGTGACCAGGGCGATCAGGTGGAAGTCGATCCGCTGCGGGGCGTGCAGCGTAGCCTCGCCGTCGGCGCCCGCGCGCAGTTCGGCGAGGGTACCGCTGGCCATGCCGAGTCCGGGGAGCTGCGGGTTCTCCGCCGCGCTGGCTCCCCGTCCTGGCCGGTGCTGTCCGAAAACAACCCCCATACCCAGCTAGATTACCTTCCCCGCTAACGACTGTGACAGTCGCGACACCACGACCTGGGTCTGATTGACCATTTTTTCACCGGGTGGGACGGTGGCGGGATGCTGCGAGCACTGGAAACGGCGTGGGTGGTGCGGGAGGCCGTGCCAGGACCCGATGTGGACGAGTTCACCGATCCGCGCCAGATCCGGGCCGCGCTGTCGGCGCAGTCCGCGGGCCGGGTCACCCTGCTCGCCGTGCAGCACCCGCACCGCACCCCCGACTCGCTGGCGCACCGCCGCGGCCTGAGCCAGCTGCTCCCGGACGCCCGCGCCAGGCTGCGCCGGCTGCAACGCGAGTCCTACCGCCGGGTCGCCGATGTGGTCGCGCCCTACCAGGTGGACGGTCCCGACGGCAGCACCCTGGGCCTGCTCTGCCTGGCCGATCCGGCCGCGGTGGACCCGGCGCACGGCCGTTCGGTGCGGCGCACCGAGGAGGTCTACCCGGACATCGTGGCCGAACGCGCCGCGGTGCTGGCCGAACTGGGCTGCCTCACCAGCTCCGCGCTGCTCGTCCCGGTCTCCGGCGGCGAAGAACTGACCACGCTGCTGCGCGCCACGGTCGCCGGGCTCGGCGCGCCGGAGGTGTCCATTGTGGACGTACTCGGCAACCGGCATCGCCTGTGGCTGCTGGGTCCCGGCCCGCAACGCGACGAACTGCTCGCCCTGGCCGGGCGGCATCCGCTGCTGGTGGCCGACGGCAACCACCGGGTCGCCGCCGCCGAGACCGCCGGACTGGGCGGCCTGCTGGCCCTGATCACCGCGGGGCCGCTGCTGCGGGTCGGCCCGATCCACCGGGTGCTCGCGGGTACTGGGCTCACCCTCACCCAGGTCGCCGACGCCTGGCGGGCGCACGGACTCACCGTGACCGAGGCCGAGCCGAACGAGGAACCGTGCCAGGGCAGTGTGCTGGCCAGGGCCGAGGGCTGCGCCGTGCGGGTCGAGCTGCCGCCGCCCGCGGCCGGGGAACCGTTGCCGCGCATCGACCACAGCGCGGTGGAGGAGACGCTGATCGCCGCCGCGCTCGGCCTGGACCCGGCAGGACCGCGGGTGCTGGCCGTGCCCGGCGGACGCCGTCCCGCGCCGCGCGAGGCCGGGGACATCGAGTTGCTGATCGCGCCGGTGCCCCTCGACGATGTCCTGGCCGTGCACGCGGACGGCCGCCGGATGCCGCGCAAGAGCACCTACTTCACCCCCAAACCACGCAGCGGATTGCTGCTGGCGGAGCTGAACGGCTGACCGCTTCCTGTCACCCCACCCCACACCGGGGCAGGCGCTTCCACGCTGGAAGCCATGCACAGCACCGACTCGCCGGGTCCGACCGCGACCGCCGAGTCGCCGGACGGCCTGGTCGAAGTCACCGCCGGGCCCTGCGGCGACCTGCACGAGCTGTGGCTGGACCCACGCCACCAGCGCACCAGGGACGCCGCCGCGCTGGCCGCCACCATCCTGGCCACCGTGCGCGCCGCCACCGCCACGGCCCGCCGGGAGGCCACCGGGCCGGTGCCCCCAGCCGCCGATCCGGCGCTGGCTGACCCGCTGTTCGGACCGCTGCTGCGCGAACTCGACCGCCGCCTGGGCACGGGGTGAGGACATGGCTCACCACTTACCCGTCATCGGCGCGGGCCCGGACCTCCGGGAGTGGCGGCGGGTGCTGCTCGCCCTGCGCGAACTGGCCGACACCGTCACCGGCGCGGCCGACTCCGCCGACGGCCTGATCACCGCCACCGTCAGCGCTCGCGGCGAACTCCTCGATCTGTGGCTGGATCAGCGGATCTACCGGACGTCCGACTCCGCCCGGCTGGCCGTCCAGATCACCGGCACGGTGCGGGAAGCCGCCCGGCGGGCACGCGCCAGAGTCGCCGTCAAACTCGACGAGATGCTCAGGAGGACGGGATGAGCGAAGCGCACCTGAACATGCTGCTGACCGACGTGATGACCCGGCTCACCGAGGTGGGCCGGGAATTCGCCGACAGCTGGGGCAGGCAGCAGGGGAACATCGCCGCGCACGAATCGGGGATCGGCGGCGACCGGCTCGCGGCCGCGTTCCTGCCGAACTACCGGGAAGCAGGCGAACCACTGCGGCAGTCGGCGGCGGTGATGTCCGCGATCTGCGCCGCGTGCGCGAGCACCGGAACGCGCTCAGCGCAGGACTACGCCGGGCAGGACCAGGACGCCGCGCGCCGATTCAGCCAGGCCGGGGGAGGCCGAGATGGCGATCGCTGAACCGGCGGACACCCACGGACTGTGGACGAAGGTCAAGGCGCACACCGGATGGCCGGACACCGACGAGGTGGCCATGGGCCGACTCGCCGAGGAATGGGCGGGCGCGGGCACCGGCATGGACCAGACCGTCACCGGGTTCAAGACCACCGGACAGGACGTGCACTCGGTCTGGCTGGACCAGGCTGGCGAGCAGTTCGGCACCAAACTGGGTCAGACCCAGCGACTCGAAGAGGTCAGCGCCGGGATGAGCGGCCTCTCCGCCAAGACCGCGCACTTCGCCGAGGCGGTCGGCAAGACCAAGACCGACATCGCCGCGCTGATCGAGACCAACATCCCGCTGTACGGCCAGCTCGCGCAGTTGCCCGGCTGGCTCGGCGTGCCGCTGCAACAGTTCTTCGTCAGCGCCCTGGCCGGCACGATCAACAGCCACCAGGACGCGATGGCGAGCAGTATCGCCGCGAGCGCACTCGTCCCCATCGTGCCGCTGGATGAGCGCAGGCCACTGGACGACGTCCTCCGCGACTACCAGGTGGTCGACGATCCGAACCCCAAGGTGAAGTGGCCGGGCTTCCCGCTGAGCCTGCACGTCGAGCCGCGGGACCTGCTGCCCAGCGAGGTGGCGGTACTCGAACGGCTCACCCTCGCCGACCAGATTCGCGCGGGCGCGATCACCTTGGAGGTGGAGAAGCGATCGGAGACGGAGTTCACCGATCCGACCGGGCTCGGCGACGGGCACCGGGACGCGTTCCGGCACGTCTACCTCAACGCCAGGCTGGCCAGGGAGATCGGCGACGAGTGGACCAGGGACCTCGGCATCGCGCACGAGCGCGGACCCGGCACCCCGGCCACCCGGGAGGCGATGGACCTGCACAACAACGATGTCGGCCGGACCATCGGGCTCCGGCATCCGGACGCCCCGGTCGACCAGCTGGCCGGGTACGTGCGGGAGGCCGTGCGGACCGGTTCCTACACCGACGCGGCCGGTGTCACCCACTCCGCGCCGATCGTGGTGCACGACCGGGCCGGAAATCTGGCCTACAGCGACACCGTCCGCGACGGGGAACACCGCCTGGCCGACGAGAAACGGGTGCTGCCGGGCCGGGACCCAGGTCAGGTGGGGCGGCCTGGCGGCTGAGCTGCCCAGACTCGATGGAGGGACGGCGGGTGCTGACGTGTCGTGATCGTGACCGGACGCGATATGCTACGGGCGGTAATTGCCTGGCTCTGGTGAGTATTGCCATGGTCGATACAGCCGGGCCTCTGGTGCACGCTGCCAGGAGAGGTGGGATTGAGCGCCACGGGTCGCACCGAGCTGGCCCGGCAGTGGGCTACGGCGGTCGCCACGGCCGCCTATGTCCCGCTGTCCAGGGAACAACTTGAGCAGCAGCTGCACGACCTGGTCGATGAACTCCTCGACCTGGTCCTGGCTGACCCGTTCGACGCCAGGCCCGCCGGCCGCGCGGGCGCCCAGCTCGTCGTTGGCAACATCACCAGCAGACTGGCTTTACGTCGCAGCATCGAGATCCTCGGCGCGGCCTGCCGCCGCGAGCTGAGCGAGCACCGCGGCGCGCCGGATGAGCAGCGGGTCACCGCGCTGCTCGCCGAGTTCGCCGCCGGGTACAGCGAAGGGGTCCGGCAGTTGACCTTCAACCAGCAGGAAGAACTGAAAAAGGCCCTGCTGCACGCCAAACGCGATGCCGAACGGGAACTGCGGGTCAGCGAGAGCCGGTTCCGCGAACTGTTCACCGCCTCCGCGATGGGCATCGCGATCAGCGATCTGGACGGCAACTTCATCGAGGTCAACCAGGCCTTCACCGAGATCCTCGGCTACACCGGCGGCGAACTGGGCTTCCTGACCGTGCCCGACCTGTTCGCGCCGGAGGAGACCGCCGATCTCGCGGTGCTCTACCGGCACCTGGTGGACGAGCCGGTGGACCGGTTCCGCTGCCGCACCCGGCTGGTCAGCAAGGAGGCGGACAGCGTGTTCGCCTACCTGGCCGTCTCCCTGCTGCACGACGCCGACGGCCAGCCCAACGGGCACGTCACCATGGTCGAGGACCTGACCAACCTGCACCTGCTGCAGGGCCGGTTCAGCCACCAGACCCTGCACGACCAGCTCACCGGCCTGCCCAACCGGCAGTACCTCCATTCCCGATTGCAGAGCGTGCTCGGCCGGGTCGAGGACGGCCAGATCATCACCCTCTGCCACCTGGACCTGGACAGCTTCACCGTGATCAACGACGGGCTGGGCCACCACATCGGCGACGAGCTGCTCAAGACCACCGCGCAGCGGCTGCGGGCCGCGGTGGCCGGGCACAACGCGATGGTCGCCCGTTTCGGCAGTGACGAGTTCGCCATCCTGATCGAGGATTCACCGACCCCGCCGGATGTGGCCGCGCTGGCCGCCCGGATCAGCGAGGAACTGGCCGAACCCACCTACCTGGACGGCTACGGGGTGGCGGTCTCGGCCAGCATCGGCATCGTGCAGCGCCCGGCCAAGGGCATGGTGGCCGCCGAGCTGCTGCGCCAGGCTGACCTGACCCTGCACCGGGTCAAGGCCAGTGGCAAGGCGCAGTGGGGCCTGTTCGACCCGGCCCGGGAGGCCCGCGATCGGGCCCGGTTCAAGCTGGCCGCCTCGATGCCGGGCGCGGTGGAGAACGGCGAGTTCAGCCTGCGTTACGAGCCGGTGCGCTGGCTTGCCGGGGGTGAGCTGGTGGCCACCGAGGTGCTGGTGGAGTGGGCGCATCCGGAGCTGGGGCCGCTGCCGCACGACCGCTGCGTGGAGCTGGCCGAGAGCACCGGGCTGATCCTGGCGCTGGGCCGCTGGGTGCTCAAACGGGCCTGCCGGGACGCGGCGGAATGGCGGCCGTCCGAGGGCGAGCCGCCGATCGTGCTGGCCACCCTGACCCCGCACCAGTCCCAGGACCCGGACCTGGTGGACACCGTGCGCAAGGCCCTCGCCGAGGCCGGACTGCCGCCGCAACGGCTGCGGTTGCGCCTGCCGCTGCGCACCGCGGCCAGGGAGGACAGCGACGCCGCGGAGAACCTGCGGGTGCTCGCCGACATGGGCGTGGTGATCGGGCTGGACGAGTTCGGCCGCGATGTCACCGATTTCGTCCGGCTGCCCGACCTGCCCGTCTACGCCGCGCGGTTCGACCGGGCGCTGGTGGACCGCCTCGGCGAGGAACCCGACCCCGGTTCACCGGTGGCCCGCGCGGTGGCCACGCTGACCGAACTGGCGCACCAGGTCGGGTTCAAGGTGATCGCCTCCGGGGTGGACAGCAAGGCCAAACTGGACTGGCTGACCGCGATCGGCGTGGACGCCGGTCAGGGCAGGCAGCTCGGGCTGCCCCGCCCGGCGGAGGCGTTCAGCGGGATCAGCGCGGGGGCTGCTCTGTGACCTGACGGGCGGTGACCGACCCGTCCGCGGCCCGCTCGCCGGTCACCGTGACCGCGTCGCCGGGGGCCAGATCACTGACCTTGCCGGGCTGGGTGAGGTGCACGGTGGTGTCCGTGCCGAGCTTGACCTTGACCTCGGTTCCGTTGGCGCCCTTGAGATACAGCGTGTCGCCCTCGATCCGGTCCACCGTGCCGACCGCGCCACCGCGTCCGCCGGGAGCCGCGCCGCCGGGCGCCTGAGGTGCGCCGCTGGGCCGGACGCCGCCCGCGCCGCGCTGGCCGGGGGCGGCGTTGGCCAAGTCGGAGCCGAAAGCCGTTGCGGCCCACAGGCCACCGGCGAAGGCGACCGCGGTGAGCGCCGCCGCGGCCAGCCCGATGGTCAGCTTCGACGGGCCCTTGCCCGCCTCGGCGAGCTGCTCGCCCAGGTCCTTCTCGTCCACCGGGGTGGCCAGCACCTGTTCGGGATCGGGTGTGGTCATGGGAAATCTCCTATTCGTGGCGCAGTGCTTCGATGGGGCGCAGCCGGGCGGCCCTGGCGGCCGGATAGCTGCCGAAGAACAGTCCAATGAGGACAGACACGCCAAAGGCCAGGGCCACCGCGGAGGGCTGCACCACCGGCTGGATCCCGGCGATGGTGAACTGGGCGGCGAGCACGCCGATCAGCGCGCCCAGGCCGCCGCCGACCATGCTCAGCACGGTGGCCTCGATGACGAACTGCCCGGAGATGGCCAGCCGGGGCGCGCCGATGGCCTTGCGGATGCCGATCTCCCTGATCCGCTCGGTGACCGTGACCAGCATGATGTTGGTGATGCCGATCCCGCCCACCAGCAAGGACAACGCGGCCACCGCGGCCAGTAGCACGGTGAAGGTCTCGGTGGTCTGGGTGCGCGCGGTGAGCAGCTGCTGCTGATTGGCGATCCGGAAGTCGGAGACCGCCTCGCCGGTGATGCCGTGCCGCTGGTTCAGCACCGCGGTCACCTGCGCCTGCGCCGCGGACAGGGTGTCCGCCGAGGACGCCTGGACCACGATCTGGTTGAGCGAACCGACTCCGGACAGCGCGTACTGGGTGGTGCTCAGCGGGGCGATCACCGTGTCGTCGGCGTTCTGCAACCCGGTGGCGCCCTTGGGTGCCAGCACGCCGACCACGGTGAACGGGATGTTGTTGAGCTGCAAGGACAAGCCGAGCGGATCAGTGCCGCCGAAGACCTCCTGGGCCACGGTCTGGCCGATCACCACCACCTTGCGCGCCTCGGTCACATCGGCCTCGGTGAAGGCCGCGCCCGAACCGACCGGGGAGTTGGTGATCTCGAAGTAGCCGGGCCGGGTGCCGATCAGCTGGCCGACCTGCTGGCTCACCCCGCGGTAGGTCGCGGTGGCCTGCGCGGTCACGATCGGCGCCACCGCGCCGACATCGGGCGCGATCAGCTTGTCCGCCAAGGCTTCCGCGTCTTCGGTGGTGAGTGGGCGGGCGGTGCCGCGGGCGGGGGAGACGGTGAGCAGGTTGGTGCCCAGACCGGCGATGCTGCGCTCCACCGCGGCCGAGGCCCCGTTGCCGACCGCGGTCAGCAGGATCACCGCGGCCACCCCGATGGTGATGCCCAGCGTGGTCAGCACCGAGCGGAGTTTGTTGGCCAGCAGCCCGCGCACCGCGACCCGCAGGATCTCCCAGAGGCTCATCGTCGGCTCCCGGTGTCGGCCACGATCCGCCCGTCCACCAGGCGGATCACCCGGTTCGCGTGCGCGGCCACCTCGTTCTCGTGGGTGATGATCACGATGGTGCGGCCGAGCGCGTTGAGCCGGTCCAGCACGCCGAGCAGTTCGGCGCTGCTCTGGCTGTCCAGGTTGCCGGTGGGTTCGTCGGCCAGCAGCAGGGCGGGCGCGTTGACCAGCGCCCTGGCCACCGCGACCCGTTGCTGCTGGCCGCCGGAGAGTTCGGTGGGCAGGTGGTGCCCGCGGTCCTGCAACCCGACCAGTTCCAGCGCGGCCAGCGCGCGCTCGCGGCGGTGTTTGCGGCCGAGCCCGGCGTAGATCATCGGAAGCTCCACATTGGACAGTGCGGAGACCCGGGGGACCAGGTGGAAGGACTGGAAGACGAAGCCGATCCGCCGGTTGCGCAGCAGCGCCAGCTGGGCCTCGGTGAACGCGCCGATGTCGATGCCGTCCAGGCGATAGCGCCCGGCGGTGGGGATGTCCAGGCAGCCCAGGATGTTCAGCATGGTCGACTTGCCGGAGCCGGAGGCGCCCATGATGGCCAGGTAGTCGCCGCGGCGCACGGTCAGGTCGACCCCGCGCAGCGCGGCCACGGCGGTCGCCCCCGCGCCGTAGGTCTTGGTGAGCCGGTTGATCTGGATCACCGGCGGACTGTCCACAGTGGTCACCGGGCACCCGTCCCGGCGCCGGCGCCGCCACCGGTTCCAGCGCCACCCGCGCCACCACCGCCGGGTACCACTCCGCCGCCTCGTCCGCCGCCGAAGCCGCCCGTGCCGCCGCCCGGTTGCGTGCTGCCCTGTGCGGTCGGCACCACCACCTGCGCGCCCTCGGTGAGCCCGCCGGTGATCTCGGTCAGCGCCTCGCCCTTGATCCCGACCTGCACCGTCCGGGTCACCGGCTGCCCGTTTTCCAGGACAGTCACCCGGCTGGTCGCGCCGGAGCCCTGCACGGTGAACGTGGGCACCGACAGCGCGTTCTCCGCGCGCGCCACCACGATCCGCACACTCGCCGACTGCCCCGGCTTCAACCCCTCCGGGGCCCCGTCCAGCACCAGGGTGGCCCCGTACTGCACCACGTTCCCGGTGCTGGACGGCGTCAGGTCGACCTGGGTCACCTTGGCCGCGAACTGCTGGTCCGGCAACGCGTTCACCGTGACGTTGGCCAACTGGTCGGGCTTCACCTTGGCCACGTCGATCTCGGCGATGGTCGCCCGCACCTGGAAGTCGCTCAGGTCCGACAGCACCACGAACCCGGTGGCGCTACTGGTGTTCGCGGCCGTGCTGCTGCTCCCGGTGCCGCTGGACCCGCTGCTCGTACCGCCGCCACTACCAGTGCCCGCCTGCGCGCCGACCGTGCCGGAGATCGAGATGACCGTGCCGTCGGAGGGCGCGGTGAGGGTGGCCGCGGTCAGGTTGGTCTTCGCCTCGGTCACCGCGGTTTTCGCCTGGGTGAGCTGGCTGCGGCGCTGGGCCACGGTGGCCGGGTCGGGGCCGGTGGGATTGGTCGTGGTCTGGGCCGCGGTCAGGCTCTGCTGGGCGGCCTCCAGACTCGCGTTCGCCTCGTCCACCTTGGCCTGCAACGGCACGGTGTCCAGCCTGGCCAGGGCCTGGCCCTTGGTCACCTTCGCGCCGACCTTGACCAGGATCTGCTTGACCGTGCCCGCGGCGCCGAAGTTCGCGCCCACCGTGTTCGCGCTCTGCACCGACCCGGCCGCGGTCACCGTGGCGGTCACCGTCGCCCGGCTCGCGGCCACGGTGCGACTCGGCGAGCTGGTGGCCGCGGGGGCGGGGCGCAACGCGAAGTACGCGGCCACCGCGGCCGCCACCAGCACCGCGCCCAGCGATAGGTTCAACACCAGGGCACGCCGAGACCTCGTCATGGGCGGCATGCTCGAAGCCGGAGGTGGGAGCGCGCTGGGCGTTCCCTGGGAAATGCCTGGGAGAGGGGAACCCGTTGCTGAACACCCGGTCCGACTTCCTCGCCACCGCGCGCGTGGCCGCTCAGTTGTTGCGGCACCCGGCGCTGGCCGGGTCCTGGGACAAGCCGAGCGCGCTGCCGGAGTTCTCGGTGGCCGGACTGGCCGGTCACCTGGCCTTCCAGGTCACCGCGCTGCCCACGATCCTGGCCGGGCCCATCCCGCCCGAACTGCCCATCTCGCTGCCGGAGCACTACAACCGGGTCGAGTGGGTGGACGCCGACCTGGACCACGAACTCAACGTGCGCATCCGGGACAGCGGCGAGGCGGCCGCCGCCAACGGACCCGCCGCGCTGGCCGACTCGGTGGACGCGGCGCTCACCACCCTGACCGAGACGCTGCCGGACCTCCCGGAGCGCACCGTGCGCATCCAGTTCTGGGGACCGTGGTCGCTGAGCCTGGAGGACATGCTGGTCACCCGCATGATGGAGCTGACCGTGCACAGCGACGACCTGGCGGTCAGCCTCGGCGTGCCCACCCCGGACTTCCCGCCCGCCGCGGTCGAGGCGGTGGTGGACCTGCTCAGCCGCCTCGCCCTGCGCCGCCATGGCGCGCCCGCGGTGCTGCGCGCGCTCACCCGCGCCGAGCGCGCGCCCGCGAGCGTCACCGCGTTCTGAGCAGCCGGTCCGGCAGTGGCGCCAAGGGGTAGCGCTGCCAGAAGAAGGCGTCCGCGGCGTGCTGGTCGGCGGCGAAGTTGATCGCCTCGACGATCTTGCCGCGCTGGATCCGGTAGGCCAGCACCTCGCGGACGCCAACCTTGGCGCCCGCCAAGGGATGGCGGCCCGGGATGGTCCAGCGGATCTCCGGCGCGAAGAACTCGCGCAGCGCCTGCAGATCGCCCTTGGCGTAGGCGGCGTAGTAGCGGCGGATCAACGCCACGTGCGGATGGTCCCGGCCACCCGCCCACGCCGTCCTGGCCGGCGCGGCCTGATCCCCACCCCGCCCGCCGCCGAGTTGGCCCAACTCGTACGCCCAGTTTGCCCAACCGGGCGTACCACTTGGGCCAACTCGGCGGCGGTGGGTGCTCAGTGGCCGAAGCTGGACATCAGCTGGCCGGTGCCCGGGGTCCGCCAGACCAGGACCACGCCGCGCCACAGCGCTGATCCGCCGGAGACCGCGGGGGCGACGGCCGGGTCCAGGTCGGTGGCCGCGCCGGTGAGCGTGGTCAGCGGCTGCCACGCGGTGCCGACCCTGGCCGTGTAGTGCAGCCGGGTGTCGGTGCCGCTGCCCTTCCACGCCACGAACGGCGCCAGGAAACCGCCGCTGGACTGGGCAGGCGTCGCGGCCGGAGTGTGCGAGCTGAGCCCGGTCCACGGATTCGGGACCGGCCCCCAGGCGATCGGGTTCAGCCCCGCGGCGCTCATCCGCACCGAGCCCTGCGCGCCGAGGTAGCTCAGCAGCACCCGGTCGCTGAACGCGTCGATGTCCGGCGGCGCCTCGCTGCTCACCCCGGGCACCGCCCGCGCGGGCAGCCAGTTCGGGCCGATCCTGGCCGCCACGTAGAGCTGGGTGTCCGCGCCCACACCCCGCCAGGCCAGGTAGAACGGGTGCGTGCCGCCGGTGCTGGGCCCGCCGGAAGCGGCCAGGCCGACACCGGCGCTGGGCGGGCCGACCGGTTGCGGGGCCGACCAGGTCTGGCCGTGCGTGGTGCTGCGGATGGCCTGGATCCTCGGCGGCGTCGCGGTGTCCCGCCACAGCACGGTGAGCACCCCGTTGTCGCAGGCCAGCGTGGGCGCGTCCGGAGTGGTGATGGTCAGCGCCCTGGGCAGCCAGCGGCGCACCTGGTCCCAGGTGGCGAAGCCGAGCCGCCCACTCGGCTCCCGCCACAGCAGGTAGGTGCCGCTGCCGCAGGTGGCCACCGACGGGCGGTGACCGGCCACCGCGCCCACCGGCCACGGCTGTTGCCAGGCCAGCGCGGCGGGTGCGGCCTGCGCCGCCGGGCTGACCGTGGCCAGCAAAGCCAGTAGCACCAACAGGATTCTCGCTCTGCGCATGTCGGACTCCCTTGTGCGTGCCGGAATCCAGCACAGCAGCGCAGTCCGGGAAATCGTCATCCCGGTACCAAGGGGCACCGGTTCCCGCCCGCTCAGGCGGTCGTGCGGCGGATCACGGTGTGTGATGCCGCCGGTCTGGGTAACGGACAGGGAGACGTTGTCCCACAACGAAAGGAGCATCGTGCCCTGGTACCTGCTGCTCGGCGTGGGCGCACTGGCCGCGGTCGCCGCCGCGATCCTCGGGGTGTACCTGCTGCACCGGCTGATCCGCAGGCTTGGCAGGCGCGCCAGGGTACTGGCCAGCCTGGCCCGCCGCGCCTACCGGCCTGCCCAGCTGCTGGCCGTGCTGTTCGCGTTGCAGCTGTCCCTGCTGCTGGGCGCGCCCAGTGGCGGCTGGCGGGAACCCGTGCTGCACGGCCTGGGCCTGGCGCTGATCGGCGCGGGCGCCTGGCTGGTGATCGCGCTGGTGCTGGTCTTCGAGGACGCCGCCCTGGCCCGGATCCGCCTCGATCAGGCGGACAACCGGCAGGCCCGCCGGATGCACACCCAGATCACCCTGATCCGCCGGGTCGCG
The DNA here is from genome assembly GCF_023094165.1 of Crossiella sp. S99.2. GTDB lineage: Bacteria > Actinomycetota > Actinomycetes > Mycobacteriales > Pseudonocardiaceae > Crossiella. The sequence goes on from NZ_JALMDK010000010.1 coordinate 259,511, forward strand.
GTGGCGGTGATCGCGGTGCTCACCATCGGCGCGATGCTGATGACCTTCCCCGGCGCCCGCGCCGCCGGCACCAGCCTGCTCGCCTCCGCCGGTGTCATCGGCGCGATCTCCGCGCTGGCCGCGCAGTCCTTGCTGGGCAACGTCTTCGCCGGGGTGCAGATCGCCTTCAGCGACGCGATCCGGATCGAGGACGTCGTGGTGGTGGACAAGGAATGGGGCCGGATCGAGGACATCACCCTGACCTACGTGGTGGTGCACCTGTGGGACGACCGGCGGCTCATCCTGCCCACCTCCTACTTCATGGCCAAGCCGTTCGAGAACTGGACCCGCCGCGAATCCCGGCTGCTCGGCACGGTCGAATTGGACGTGGACTGGTCGGTGCCGGTGGAGGCGCTGCGCGCCGAACTGCGCCGGGCCCTGGAAGCCAGTGAGCTGTGGGACGGCCGGGTGTGCGTGCTCCAGGTGACCCAGGCCGTCAACACTCTCATCCGGGTGCGCGCCCTGGTCAGCGCCGCCGACGCGGGCAGCCTGTGGGACCTGCGCTGCCTGGTCCGCGAGGACCTGATGCGCTGGCTGCGCGAACAGCACGCCGAGGCGCTGCCCCGGCTGCGGGTCGAGCAGGCCAGCCCCGGCGGTGGCCGGGACGAGCCGGCGCCCGCGGACGACGCGGACGCCCGGCTCTTCGGCGACACCGCCGACGGCAGGGCACGCACTCAGGTCTTCAGCGGTCCTGCCGGGAACCCCGCCGAGAACTGAGCAGCACCTCTTCCCAGGCGTTGAGCACCGACAACACCGTCCCGGCCAGGGCCACCGCGAGCGCGAGCTGCACGAGACCCTCGGCCGGGAACCGGTTGATCACCAGCACCAGCGCCCACACCTGCACCGCGGTGAACAGCAGCGTGAGCACCAGCCTGCTGGTCACGGTCGAGTTGTCCGGACGAACCTGTTCCTGCTGACTCATGACGTCGACCCCTTCCCCGGGTGAACTCTCCAGGGCACAGGTGTAAACCTGTTTCCGTAGGTCTATTGCGTCACCTGACACACAACTCCAGGGATGTCGCCCGGCTCACGCCGACTCGGCGCCCAGCGCCCGCAACCCGGGCAGGTCCAGCACCGTGATCCGCTGCCTGCCGGTGTCCACCAGCCGCCGGTCCCGCAGCTCGCGCAGCACCCTGGCCAGGGACTCCCTGGACACCGACATGGTGTCGGCCAGCTGCTGCTGACTGATCGACAACGCGATCTCCACCCCCGCGGCCACCGGGCGCCCGTACTGCTCGGCCAGGTCCAGCAGCAGCGCCACCGTCCGGTGCGCGACCGAACCGTCCACGTACTCGCTGCGCCGCCGGTCGGACTGGCGCAACCGGTCGGCCACCACCCGCAGCATCGCCCAGGCCACCCTCGGGTGCTCCTCGCACAGCCGGTCCAGCCGGGCGGCGGGCACCACCAGCACCTCGACCTGGTCCACCGCGGCCACGTTGGCCGAGCGGGTCCGGCCGTCGACCGCGGACAACTCCCCGACGATCTCGCCGGGTCCGCAGATCGCCAGCACGGCCTCCCGCCCGGCCACCGAGCCGGTGCTGACCCGGATACGCCCTTCCAGCACCACGAAGACATGCTGGGACGGCTCGCCCTGGCTCCAGATCACCGCACCGGGTGAGAACCGCCGCCGGGTACCGGCCGAACGCATCGCGGCACGCTCGGCTGGCTCGAGGAGCCCCCAGAAAGTGCCGATCGAAGGCCGCCTTCCGCACTGCCCGACGGTTGTTCGGTTCTCAGACTCCCCCACGGGGGTTTCTCCTTCCGTGACCGCGATCACGCTCATCACGGATCGGTTGCGATCCGCTGAGAACAGTCCGACACGAGTGTCGAAATTGCCGCTTTTTCCGCACGAACGGCGGGTTGAGGTGCATCATCCGGAGAATGAGCACGGGGGCAAGAAGCCGACTGGCCGATCTGGCGGAGCGCTACTGGACCAGAGGGGCTCCGGGCCGGGAGACCCCGCCGGAGCTGCTGACCGGTCTGTTCCGGCTGTGGCTGGTCGCGTTGTTCCTCAAGGTCCTCGGCGCGTCCTGGGATGTGTCCTGGCACTTCAAGTGGCTGCGTGACGATCTCGCCCCGCCGCACCTGATCAACATCACCGGCAACGCGATCGTGGTCGCCCTGGTGCTCTTCCACGGCTACACCGGCTACGGCACCGACCGGCTCGGCCTGCGGCTGATGCAGTGGGGCGCGGGCATTTTCTTCACCGCGGTGCCCCTGGACCTGATCAACCACCGGGTCAACGGCCTGGACATCACCTCCTGGAGCGTCTCGCACGCGCTGCTCTACCTGGGCACCGCGGTGATGATCGCCGGCGCGATCCGGGCCTGGTGGGTCAACGCCCCGGAGAACCGGGCCCGCCCGGTGGTGCTCGGCCTGCTGTGGCTGTTCTTCCTGGAGAACGTGTGGTTCCCCAACCAGCACCAGGAGTACGGGGTGCTCTCGGTGGCGGCCTGGGACCGCGGTTCGCCTTATGCCGAGCCGATCCTGCTGCAGTTCGCCGCCGACCAGATCGGCAAGTCGAGCGTGGACCGGGACTCCCTGGTCGCCTTCTCGCTGCCGGTGCCGGACTGGGTGTACCCGGTGTGGGCCTGCACCGCGGCACTGCTGGTGCTGGCCATGGCCAGGGCGATGGTCGGCCGCCGGTGGACCGCGACGCTGATCGCGGCCGGGTACGTGGGTTTCCGCGCGGTGCTGTGGCCGCTGCTGGCCGGGATCGACTTCCCGCCCTCGGCGGTGCCGTTCTTCTTCGTGCTGGCCGCGCTCGGCGTGGACCTGGCCTTCCTGCTGCCGGTGCCGGAGTGGGCGCGGGCCCCGATCGGTTCGGTGCTGGCCATCGGCCTGGGCTACGGCGCGGTCGCGTTGCAGGGCTTCGCGCTGGTCGCGCCGCCGGTGGACTACGGCTCGGCGGTGCCTGCCGCGATCTTGCTCGCCGCGAGCTGGTCGGCGGTGGTGTGGCTGCATCAGCGCCGGGGCTGGCATGTGCTGCCCGGCGCGCAACCCCTGGCTAGCTGATCACCGGGGCCCTGGTGAGCACCACCGCGATCCCGTAGGCCAGGCCCATCACGCTGACCTCCAGGGTCGCCCAGCCGAACAGCGCGGTGCGTTCCCGGCGGGCGATCCGGGGCAGCAACCGGAACCTGATGTGCGCGCCGAGTCCGGCCAGCACCACCAGGAACACCGTCTTGGCCACGATGAGCTGCCCGTAGACGCTGGTGACCAGCGCGCCGGGCAGGCCGCCGCCGGGGGTGAGCTGGAGTTCGACCAGGCCGTTGAACAGCCCGGTCGCGCCGACCAGGAACAGCGCCACGGTGGCCAGTGTGGAGAACTTCGGCAGCGCGCGGGCCAGGAGTTCGCCGTGGCCGAGCAGCAGGGTGGCGATCACCGCGAGTCCGCCGGTCCAGATCGCCGCGCCCATCACGTGCAGCTCCATCGAGACCATGCTGACGTCGTGCCACTTCCAGTTGGAGGCGTGCCCGGTCAGCGGCAGCAGCAGGATGCCGAACACCGCGACGAAGATCCGCAACTCGGCGGGCACCGCCTCGCCGTGCCGCACCGCGAACCGCCCGATCAGCACGCAGGCCAGTGCGCATCCCGCGCTGACCAGCAGGCCCTTGCCCGCCCCGACCAGCATGACGTAGTCGTAGACCAGCCCTGGGGTGGGCGCGGCGCCGGGGGAGAGGTCGGTGGCCTGCAACACCACTGAGGCCAGCGCGCACACCAGCCACGCCGTCGCGGTCCACACGGTGAACCGGCGGGCCGCGGACAGCACGCCGTCGGTGTGTTCGGGGTCGTCGATGCCGACCAGCTTGGGCAGCAGGCTCAGTCCGACGGTGGCCACCGCGGCGATATCCAGGAGCACCCGCACCACCGGCAACCCGAAGGTGACCAGTGCCCACGGCGTCGGCAGGCCGGGCACCTCGACCAGCGGCACCAGCGCCGTCCCGGCCAGCGCCGCCGCGATTCCGGCGACGACCAGGCACAACGCCAGCACCGTACGGGCCAGTACGGGCGAGACCTCCGGCGCCTCGGCCCGCTCCCCATCCACACCCAGGCTCACATCCGGCATCCTGCCATCCGTTACCGGCGGGTACGCAGCCAGTGGACGACCGTGTCGACATAACGCCGGGACGAGGGCAGCAGCCGGGTCAGATAACTGGAGCCGTGGATGTGCCCAGGCAGGTCGAACCAGTCCACCGCGACCCCGGCCGCGCGCAGCCGCTCGACGTAGGCTGTGCCGCTGCCGCGCAGGGTGTCGTACTCGCAGGTGAGCACCAGGGTCGGCGGCAGTCCGGCGAGGTCGGCGGCCAGTCCGGGGGAGGCATAGTCGGCCAGGGCGTGCTCGCCGCCGCCGGTGTAGAGGTCGGCGGCTTCCCGTAGGTACACAGTGGACAGTCCGACCCCGGTGTCCGCCGCGGTGCGCAACGTGGTGTCCAGGAACGGGATCTCCAGCACCTGGGAGAGGGGCAACGGCGTGCCGCGATCCCGCGCCATCAGCGTGGCCGCGGCGGCCAGTCCCGCCCCCGCCGACACCCCGCCAATCGACACCCGCTCGGGGTCGGCGCCCAGTTCGGCGGCGTGTTCCCGGGTCCACTGGAAGGCTGCGTACACGTCCTCGGCCGGGGTCGGGTACGGGTGTTCGGGCGCGAGCCGGTAGGCCACCGAGACGATCACACACCTCGCGTGTGCGCAGTACCAGCGGCACAACGGGTCGGTGTCCTCGATCGAGCCCATCCAGAACGCCCCGCCGTGCGCGAACACGTGCGCCGGGAACGGCCCGGTGCCGGGCGGCAGGTAGATCCGCAGCAGGATCTCGCCGCCGGGCACCGGGATCCGCCGGGCGAGCAGCCGGGCGGGCCGCGGCGGCCGGGCCATCAGCCGGTGGATCACCCGGTAGGACCGCGCGTCCCAGTCCCGGTAGTCCTCCAGGGAGGTCATCGCCGGCATCCGCACCCGCTGTGCCAGCCACAGTCCCAGCCGGACAACAGGATGCAACGCCACCGGGCGATCCTAGGTCTTCTGTTTCAGCCGGATGCCCTTGACCACCACCAGCACCAGCGCCAGGGTGATCACCGCCTCGGCCCAGAAGAACGCGCAGTAGTCGATCATCGACCCGATCGGCGGCAGCCCGGGGGCGGCGTTGCGGAAGCCGACCAGCGCGAACAGGGTGGCCGCCATCCAGCCCAGCGCGGGCCACACCAGCCCGAGCTTGCGCCGGACGATGTGCAACGCCCCGGCCAGCACCGACAACGCCAGCGCCCACATCACGATCACCTGGAACCAGGCCAGGATGAAGGTGCTGCGCGACCGTTTGACCAGCAGATCGGCCCGCGCCTCCCCGTCCGTGGCGTCCCCACCGGTGACCCTGGACAGGAAGAACGGGTCGTGGTCGGCGTAGCTCATCGTGGTGGCCACGTGCTCGCCGCCGGTGGTGACCTCGAAGTACAGCTGGGTCCGGTAGCGGTCGAACGGGAAGTCGGAGACCACCCCGTCGTCCAGGGGCACCCGCAGTTCCTTGGCCGAGATCCGCTCACCCGCCCGGAACCGCAACGGCACCGCCGCCACTGACGAGCTGTCCACCACGAGATCCTTGGCCGAGGCCCGGTCATCGCCACGGTCCCTGGCCGCCCCGTGCGGGGTGACCAGCACCTGCAGCACCAGTTCCCGGGCGGGCGCGTCCACCCGCTGCACGACAACGCTGAGATCGATCCGGTCGGCCTGGCTGGTGTCGCCGAGTTCGTAGAAGCCTTCCCGGGTGTCGCGTTCGTGGTAGTAGGCGAGGATGCCCACGGTGACCGCGAGCAGCACCCCGAGGGGCGCGAGGAAGTAGGTCCACTTGCGCCGTTTGGCGGTCGCGACGCTCACGGCGGCCAGATTAGGGCACGGCGTCACAGATGGCGGGCGGGCACGCCGACGCCCGGCGGCCCCGGGCCCACATCGCCCCCCCGACTCCTCTCCCCCCGACGCCCCCGCCGCCAACCCCGCCCCCGGCGCCCCGACGGCGTGGCCGCGAGTGGGCTACCGTCGGACCGGGCGGGGAAAGGGGTTCGGCATGACGGTGCCCGAGGTGGACGCGATCGTCATCGGCTCCGGCCCGAACGGCCTGGTCGCGGCGAACCTGCTGGCCGACGCGGGCTGGGACGTGCTGGTCCTGGAGGCCGAGGACACCCCGGGCGGCTCGGTGCGCACCGCCGAGATCACCGCCCCCGGCTTCCACAACGACCTGTTCTCCTCCTGCTACCCCTTCGGCGTCGCCTCCCCGATCCTGGCCGGCCTGGACCTGGCCCGGCACGGCCTGCGCTGGCAGCACGCGCCACACCCGCTCGCGCACGTCCTGCCCGACCAGCGCGGCGTCCGCCTCGGCGCCACCCCCGCCGACACCGCCGCCTCGGTCAGCGCTTTCGCCGCGGCCGACGGCGACGCCTGGCTGGCCGAATACGAGCTGTGGCAACGGGTCCGGGACAGCCTCCTGGACGCGATCCTGCGCCCCTTCCCGCCGGTCCGCCCGGCCATCGCGCTGGGCCGGGCCCTGGGCGCGGCCGACGGCCTGCGGTTCGCCCGCCTCGGCCTGTCCTCGGTGCGCGGCTTCACCGGCGAGCGGTTCGCGGGCGAGGGCGCGCGAGTTCTGTTCGCGGGCAACGCGATGCACACCGACCTCAGCCCCGACGGCGCGGGCAGCGCGGTGTTCGGCTGGCTGCTGAGCATGCTGGCCCAGGAGGTCGGCTTCCCGGTCCCGGCCGGCGGCGCGGGCGCGCTGACCACGGCCCTGGTGGCCCGGCTGGCCGAACGCGGCGGCGGAGTCCACTGTGGACGGAAGGTGGCCAGGGTGCTGACCGCCAGGGGGATCGCGGTCGGCGTCGAGGACGTGACCGGCGAACGTTTCCGCGCCCGCAAGGCGGTGCTCGCCGACGTGCACCCGATCCCGCTCTACCGCGACCTGGTCGGGGTGGACCGGCTACCCGCCCGGCTGGTGCGGGACCTGTCCCACTTCACCTTCGACGACGCCACCGTCAAGATCAACTGGGCGCTGTCCGGCCCGATCCCCTGGCTGACCCCGGAGGCCCACGGCGCCGCGGTGGTGCACCTGGGCGCGGACCTCAACGGCATCAGCCGCTTCGCCACCGATCTGGCCTGTGGCACCGAACCCGTGCACCCGTTCGTCCTCTTGGGACAGATGAGCACCGCCGACCCGAGTCGTTCCCCGGCGGGCACCGAAGCGGTCTGGGCCTACTTCCACGTGCCCCGCGGCCTGGACTGGACCCCGGATCGCCTGCACCGCTACACCGATCTGGCCGAATCCCTGCTGGAACGGCACGCGCCGGGTTTCCGCTCGATGATCCTGGGCCGCGCGGTGCAGTCCCCGCCCGACCTCCAGGGCCGCAACCCCAGCCTGGTCGAGGGCGGCGTCAACGCGGGCACCGCGGCCCTGAGCCAGCAACTGGTGTTCCGCCCGCTGCCCGGCCTGGGCCGGGCGGACACCCCGATCGACCGCCTGTACCTGGCAGGCGCCGGCGCCCACCCCGGCGGCGCGGTGCACGGCGGTCCCGGCGCGAACGCGGCCCGCGCGGCCTTGGCCCGCAACGGAATCGCCGGTGACGTGTACGCCACGATGATCGGCGGCCTGCACCGGATGATCTACCACTGACCACCACCTCGACCCGGTGCACGCCGAAGCCCCGCCGGGCGGGGCGGGGCTTCGACGGTCAGTGACTCAGAGGTCGATGTCGATCCGGATGCCCAGCAGGGTGCCGTGCACGCCCTCGGACAGGCTGATGGCCAGGTCGTTGTCGTTGAGGTCCAGCGTCAGCGGGCTCAGGTCGACGTTGGCGCCGACCGGGGACAGGCTCGCCGAGACCGAGGGGCCGCCGTCGTGGCTGTCCCGCTCGGCGGCCAGGGCGGTGCCCGCACCCGCTCCGAACAGTCCGGCGACGACAAGTCCGGTGGCGGCGACCTGGGCGAGACGACGACGCATGAGCTTTCTCCTATCGACGTTCCTGCACTGCTGCGGCGGAATCCGAACACGCCACCCGGACCACGGCAAGAGTTGATCATCCGATCCGGGCAACCCCCCGCCCAAGCGGGTGACCCCGCCCAGCGCCCCGCGAACAGCGATGCCACAGTGTCCGCCCCAAGATCACCAACCCCGGCTGCCCCCACCCCACCCCGACCCCGGCTACCCCCGCACGTCGAGTTGGCCCAAGTTGTACGCGTAGTTGGCCCAAGTGGGCGTACCACTTTGGCCAACTCGACGGCCCTGCTGGCTGTCCGCCGGGGCGTCGGGTCGGCGGCCGGGCGGGTTAGATCGGGTAGTTGCTGTGTTGGGGGCCCAGGGTGATCCAGCGGGTGGTGGTGAAGGCGTCCACGCCCCAGCGGCCGCCGAACTTGCCGTAGCCGCTCTGGCCCACGCCGCCGAAGGGGGCCTGGGGTTCGTCGGCCACGGACTGGTCGCCGATGTGCGCGATGCCGGTGTGCAGCTGGCGGGCGATGGTCAGGCCGCGGCCCTGGTGGGTGGTCAGGATGCCGGTGCTCAGGCCGTAGTCGGTGCTGTTGGCCAGCGCGATGGCCTCCTCGTCGGTGTCGAAGGTGAGCACGGTGCAGACCGGGCCGAAGACCTCCTCGTGGTGGATGCGCATGTCGGGGGTGATGTCGGAGAGCACAGTGGCGGGGTAGCTCGCGCCCTCGGCCGGGCCGCCGCCGGTGTGCAGGGTGGCGCCCGCGGCGACCGTTTCGGCGACCAGGGCGGCTACCCGGTCGGCCGAGTTGGCGCTGATCAGCGGGCCGAGAGTGGTGTTCGGGTCGGTGGGGGAGCCGCGATGCAGGGTGGCGGCGCGGGCGGTGAGTCTGGCGGTGAACTCCTCGGCGACCTTGCGCTGCACCAGGACCCGGTCCGCGGACATGCAGATCTGGCCGGTGTTGGCGAAGGCGCCGAAGTTGACCGCGGCGGCGGCGTGGTCCAGGTCGGCGTCGTCGAGCACCAGCACCGAGTTCTTGCCGCCCAGCTCCAGGATCGCGGGCTTGAGGTGCTCGGCGGCGGCGATGCCGATCAGGCGGCCGACGCCGGTGGAGCCGGTGAAGTTGACCAGGCGGACCCTGGGGTCGGCGATCAGGGCGCGGGCGATCTCGGCGGCGTCCTCCCGGGCGTTGCTGATCACGTTGAGCACGCCGGGCGGCAGACCGGCCTGGTGCAGCAGGTCGGCCAGGAAGTAGCCGGCCGCGATGGGGGCGTCCTCGGTCGGTTTGAGCACCACCGTGTTGCCGACCGCCAGCGGCACCGCGATCGACCGGATGCCCAGGATCACCGGGGCGTTCCACGGCGAGAACGCGGCCACCACTCCGGCCGGTTCGCGCACGGCCAGGGAGAGCTGACCGCCGAACTCCGTGGTCAGCACCTCGCCCACCGGCTGGGTGGCCGCGGCGGCGGCCTCGCGCAGGATCTGGCTGGCCAGGTCGACGTTGAACAGGCCCCAGCCTCGGGTGCCGCCGGTCTCGGCGGCGATCAGCTCGACCACCTCCTCGGCGCGCTGCTCCAGTAAGTCGGCGGCCTTGAGCAGGACCGCGCGCCGCTCACTTGGCCGGGCCGCCGCCCAGGCCGGGAACGCCGCCTGGGCGGCCTCGGTGGCCAGGGTGACATCGGCCAGGCTCGCCGCGGCCACCTCGGCGAACACCTCGCCGGTCCAGGGGGAGTGGTCGGGGGTGGTGCGCTGGTTCGTGGCGGGGCGGTCGGCGCCGTTGATCAGGAGCTGGCGAGTGCGCACGGGATCTCCTCTGGTGAGGTTCAAGTTTGAACTAAGGGGGTAGGGTGGGGAGTTGTGGACGAACCGCGTTGGCTGGACGGGTCGGAGCTGACCGCGTGGCAGGACTTCCTGACCGCGGGCGCCCTGCTGAACCGCCTGGTGGAGCAGCAACTCAGGGAGAACGGGCTGTCGCATCCGCAGTACGAGGTGCTGGTGCGCCTGTCCGAGGCCGGTGGCGAGCTGCGGATGACCGAGCTGGCCGAGGCCGCGGTCACCTCCAAGAGCGGGCTGAGTTATCAGGTGGCGCAGCTGGAGAAGCTGGGTCTGGTGACCAGGCGGAGCTGCCCGACCGATGTGCGTGGCGTGCTCGCCGAACTCACCTCGGCGGGCTGGGCCCGGCTGCGCGCCGCCGCGCCAGGGCACGCCGCGCTGGTGCGGGCGGCCTTCGTGGACGGGCTGGACCCCGAGCGATTCCGTGGACTGGCCGCCGGGCTGGCGGCGCTGGCTGATCGGTTGCGTTCGCATGAATGAAGGATGGGCACAGGCCCTCCGGGTGTTCGCATAGCGAAGTTTTGTTCGTTCTGAGTGCGGTGCAGTCTGGCGGGGCGCAAGCTGAGCCGTCAACAGCCATCGGCGAGAAGGGACGGACCGTGCCGGAGAACGGGCCATTGGCACGCGGACTCGCGGTGCTGCGCGCGATCGGCGCGCACCAGGGAACCAGGCTGCGCCGGGCCGACCTGGTCCGGCTGACCGGGCTGCCGCGGTCCACCGTCGACCGGATCGCGACCACCCTGCTGCACCTGGGCCTGCTGCGTGCCGAAGGCCCCGACCTGCTGCCCACGCCCCGGTTACTGATCTTCGGCAACGCCTACCTGGCCGGCTCCGGCCTGGTCGAGCCGTTGCGACCACTGCTGGCCAGCCTCTCCGCCGACCTGGACGAATCGGTGTCACTGGCCGTGCCCGACGTCGGCGGCGCGCGGCTGGTGGCCCAGTCCGCGCGGCGGCGGGCGATGTACCTCGCCTTCCACGTCGGCGGTCTGCTGCCGGCCGACCGGTCCGCGGCGGGCGTGGTGCTGGCCGCGGGCTGGGAGGCCGAGCAGTACCACGAGTGGTCGCAGGCCAGGGCCGCGGACCCGCTCGACCACGGCTATCCCGCGGTGCCGCCGCTGCGGGAGGAGCCCTTCGACCGGCTGCGCCAGTTCCACCTGCGGGTGCACCGGGCCTGGAAGGCGGGCTGGTGCCTGGACGAGGAGTGGGTGGAACCCGGGCTGCTCGCGCTGGCGGTGCCGGTGCGCGGGCGCGGTCAGCTGGGCGCGGTCAGCGTGCTCAGCCACACCAGCAGGCACACCCCGGACAGCCTCCTGGCCACCGTGCTGCCGCCGTTGCGGGCGGCGGTGCGGGAGATGGAGGCCGTGCTCGCCCAGCCGGAGCCGCCGGTCGAACTGCCCACCGCCGCGGTGCCCTCGGCGAAGAACGAGCTGGGCATGGAGTTCCTGGCGGCGCTGTCCCGCGGCCTGGCCGTGCTCGCCGCCTTCCGCGTCGGCGGGCTGACCGTGGCCGGTGCCGCCAGGATCGCCGGGCTGACCAGGGCCACCGCCCGGCGCGCGCTGCTGACCCTGCACGAGCACGGCTACGCCACCGAGGACGAGGGTGTGTACCGGCTGCTGCCCGCGGTGCTCGACCTGGGCTACGCCAAGCTGTCCGCGCTCACCCAGCCCGAGGTGGTGCAGCCGCGGATCGCCCAGCTGGCCGCGGCGGCCGGCGCGCCGGTGGCCGCGTTGCTGCTGGATGGTCCCGACCTGCGCTGCGTCGCGATGGTGGGCACCGGGCGGGTGGTCCGGCTGGATCTGGCCGTGGGCTCGCGGCTGCCCGCCGAGGGCTCCGAGCTGGGACAGGCCCTGCGCGGCGGGGAGTGGGACCGGCTGGACACCGAGTTACCCGGCGGGCTGCGCTGCCTGGCCGTGCCGGTGCGCGGGGCGGCGCCGCTCGCGCTGACCCTGTTCCCCGGCGTGGGCGCGGCCCGGCCGGAGCTGCTGACGCGGATGCTGCGGGAGACCGCGCGCTACGTCGAGGCGGAACTCGCCCTGGTCGAGGGCTGCTGAAAAACTAGTTGTTCAAATTTGAAATGGAGCGTAGGGTCCAAGATAGTTAGAGTTTGAACCACCTGCTCGGAGGTTCCCATGGCACAGCCCCGGCCCCAGGCCACGGTACGCACCAGGGTGCGGATCCCGTTGCGCTTCGGCGACGGCTTCTCGGTGACCGCGACCGCGGTGACCTTCCGCGGCCTCGTCGACGGCCTGGAGCACCTGGCGCTGGTCTTCGGCGACCCGGCCCGCACGCCGGATCCGTTGGTGCGCCTGCATTCGGAGTGCCTGACCGGCGATGTGTTCGGTTCGGCCCGCTGCGACTGCGGACCGCAGCTGCGCGAGGCGGTCGAGCGGATCGAGGCACGCGGCGGCGTGCTGCTCTACCTGCGCCAGGAGGGCCGCGGCATCGGCCTGTACAACAAGCTGGACGCCTACGCGCTGCAGGAGGCGGGCCTGGACACCTACGCGGCCAACACCGCGCTGGGCCTGCCCGAGGACGACCGGGACTACACCCCGGCCGCGCAGATGCTGCACGCGCTCGGCCTGGGTGAGGTGGATCTGTTGTCCAACAACCCGGACAAGGCCGGCCAGCTGCGCGCGCTGGGCGTGCGGATCCGGCACACCGCGCCCACCGGCGTGTTCGCCACCGAGACCAACCTGCGCTACCTGCGGGCCAAGGTCGACCACACCGGGCACACCATCGCCCTGCACGGATTGGCGGTATGACCGCGATGAGAATGCCCGCGCTTTACCTCTCGCACGGCGCGCCGATGCTCGCCGACGATCCACAATGGACGAAGGAACTGGCCGACTGGTCGGCGAACCTGCCGCGCCCCAAGGCGATCTTGATGGTCTCCGCGCACTGGGAGGAGGCCCCGCTCGCGCTGGGCGCCACCACCACGGTGCCGCTGGTCTATGACTTCACCGGCTTTGAGCAGCGTTTCTACCAGGTGACCTACCCGGCGCCGGGCGCGCCGGAACTCGCCGAGCAGGTCACCAAGTTGTTGCGCGGCCCCGCAACCCCGGTGCAGCAGGTGCCGGACCGGGGCCTGGACCACGGCGCGTACGTGCCGCTGGTGGAGATGTACCCGGACGCGGACATCCCGGTGCTGCAGATGTCCCTGCCCGCGCTGGACCCGCGGCGGTTGCTCGAAGTGGGCCGGAAACTCGCGCCACTGCGGGAGGAGGGTGTGCTGATCGTCGGCAGCGGGTTCTTCACGCACAACCTGCGCGCGATGACCACCGGGGTGCCGCAGTCGGTGATGACCGAGTTCGACGACTGGGGCGCTCAGGCGCTGGCCACGGCGGACTTGGACGCGTTGCTGGACTTCGAGCACAAGGCCCCGGCCGCCCGGCTGGCCCACCCGCGCACCGAGCACTTCGCCCCGCTGTTCGTCACCCTGGGCGCGGGTCTGGACGAACTGGCGGGACAGCGCACGGTGATCGATGGGTTCTGGTTCGGGCTGGCCAAACGATCAACCCAACTCGGTTAGGCGGTGGTGAGGAACGGGATCACGGTGGCGCGGAAGGCTTCCGGGTTGTCCAGCCACGGGATGTGCGCGACCACTTGCAGTTCGACGTGGGTGGCGTCGCGGAACAGCGGGACCATCGACTCGACCACCTTGGGCCGCGGTCCGGTGTCCAGACTGCCGGAGATCAACAGCACCGGGGCGGTCAGCCGGGCGAGTCCGGCGCGGGTGGCGTCCGGGTCGAACGCGCCCTCGCCCGGGTAGGCGGCGGCCGCCTCGTTGTTACGGTGGCTGTCGCAGTACTCGGCGTCGGCCTGGCTGTCCGCGTTCCAGTGCCGGTAGGAGAACGGCTGGAGTGAGGCCCACAGCTCCGGGCTCGCCTCGCCCGCGCGGATCTTGTCCAGGGCGGCGATGGCCTCGGGGTACCAGGGTTCGCCGGTGCGCAGCGCGATGGCCTCGTCCCGGTCGGACTGCGGGAACTCGATGCCGACCGCGCGGGCCCGTCCGTTGAGCAGCACCAGCGCGGAGATCCGCTCCGGGTACGCGCCCGCGTAGGACAGGGCGAGGTCGCCGCCAGCGGAGTGCGCGAGCACGTCGATCCGCTCCAGACCGAGGTGCACGCGCAGCGCCTCGACGTCGGCGACCTGGTGATCGCAGCGGTAGCTGGCGAGGTCGGCCGGGATGGCGGACTCGCCGGTGCCGCGCAGGTCCAGGCGGATCAGGGTGCGGTGCGCGGTCAGGCCGGCCAGATCGCCGAGGTAGCCCGAGGCGACCATCGGGCCGCCGGGCAGACAGATCAGCGGCGCGCCGGTGCCCTCGACGTGGTAGGCGAGCTTGGTGCCGTCGGGAGCGAGGAAGGTTGGCATGATCGGCAGGGTAATCGCTGGTGGGGCCGGTGGTGGGGGTTTTGGCCGGGGTAGTGGAGCGGCTGCGGCGACCAGGGGTTGGCGCGGGTGTTGCGGCGGGCCGGTGGCCGGGGACCTGCACCGGTTTAGGCTGTTGCGAGCCGGTGACCTGCGGTTGGTGAGATGGTGCGGGGCTGAAGGCAACCTTTTCGGCTCGAAAAGCGTTCCGCAGAGGAAGCGGCGGGCGGGGCGGGGAAGACGCGGGCCGGGATGGCGTGGGCCGGGATGACGCGAGCTGGATTGACCGGTGATTGGGATTGACCGGTGATCGGAGTGGCGCGGGCCGGGGTGGCGCAGACCGGAGCGACCGGTGATTAGGGTGGCGCGCGCGGGGGTTGGCGGGGCGGGGCGGTTGATGTGGTGGGCTGGTGCGGGGTGGTCGTTGATCGCCGGGGTGTCAGTCCTGGGTGTGGTGGGCGAGCAGCCGGGTCAGCAGGTCGACCAGTTGGGTGCGTTCGGCCTCGGACAAGGGCGCGGTGAGTTGGGCCTGCGCGGTGTCCAGGGTGGTGTCCAGGCGGCGTAGCTGGGCTTCGCCCGCCGCGGTGAGGTGGATGATGTTGCGGCGGCCGTCGGCCGGGTCCGGGGTGCGTTCGGCGTGGCCCTGGGCGACGAGTTCGTTGAGGGTGCCGACCACGTCGCTGCGGTCCATGTTGCCGCGGCGGCCCAGTTCGGCCTGACTGGCCGGGCCGAACTCGTGCAGGGTGGCCAGCAGGCGGTACTGGTAGCCGCGGGCGCCCGCCGCGGTGAACGCCTCGGTGACCAGTCGCCGGGCGTGCGTGGCGGTCTGGGTCA
Organism: Crossiella sp. S99.2; assembly: GCF_023094165.1. Taxonomy (GTDB): domain Bacteria; phylum Actinomycetota; class Actinomycetes; order Mycobacteriales; family Pseudonocardiaceae; genus Crossiella. Next base: position 274,537 of record NZ_JALMDK010000010.1, read on the forward strand.
GCAGGTAGCTGGGGCGGCTGCTCAGCCGGTGCGGGGCCTCGGACATGGGCGCAGCCTAGCAGGATCGTTGGTGTCACCAACGTTCTGTGTTAGCGTTGGTCTCACCAACGAAATGAGGGATCATGAACGAGCTGGGGAAGTTGTTGGACCGCAACGAGATCGCCGATCTGCTGACCCGGCTGGGGCGCTGGCTGGACGGACAGGGTGGCGATCCGGCGGCGATCTACGACGAGGATGTGCTGGTGCGGAGTCCGCGCGGGGAGTTCCGCGGGCTGACGCGGGTGGTCGAGTTCGTCCAGGGCTCGGACCAGGGGGAGCGGTGCCAGCACTTCTTCACCGACGTGCTGATCGAGGTGGCCGGGGATGAGGCGGTGGTGCACGCCAACCAGGTGGCGCACTTCTACCAGCCGGGTCAGCCGCCGCACCGCGGCTCCGGCCTGCGCGTCGGTTACACGGCGGCGCGCAGGCCGGCGGGGTGGCGGCTGACCACCTCGGAGATCCGGCTGGAGTGGATCATCGGCGAGTTGCCGTCAGCGTGACGGCGCGCCCGGTCCCCACGGGATGCCCAGGCCCCACCAGGCCAGGAACAGCAGCGTCCAGCTCAGGGTCATCGCCACCGCCAGCGGCAGGGTGTACGAGGCCAGGGTGCCGATGCCCGCGTTCTTGCGGTACCGCTGCATGAACCCGAGCGCCATGATGAAGTACGGGCTCATCGGGGTGATCGCGGTGGACCCGGAGTCGGCGATGCGGAACAACGCCTGGGTGGTCTCCGGGGAGATGTGCACCAGCATCAGCATCGGCACCAGCACCGGGGCCGCGATCGACCACATCGCCGAGCCGCTGGTGACCATCACGTTGACCAGGGTCAGCAGCACCAGCACCAGCAGGAAGATCACCGGGATGGGCAGTCCGCTGTTCCGGAAGACCTCGGCCGCGTTCACCGCGAGCACATCACCGAGTTTGGTCCACTCGAAGTAGGCCAGGAACTGGGCGATGGCGAAGAACAGCACCAGCACCGGGGCCATCTGCTTGATGCCCTCGACCATCAGCTTGGGCACGTCGCCCGCCTTGCGGATGGTCCCGGCGGTGACGCCGTAGACGATGCCGACCACGCCGAACAACAGCGCGACCACCGCGGCGATGCCGTCCAGCAGCGGCGAGTCGATGATGCTGCCGCCCTTGCCCCGCAACGGGGACCAGCTCGGCAGGGTGATGGCGGCCAGCACGCCCAGGGAGAGCACCAGGGTGGCCAGGGACCAGCGCAGGGCCAGGCGTTCCCGTTGGGCGACAACCAGATCGCCGATGTCGGTCAGGTCGGCGTCCGGATCGGGGTCCAGGTCGGTGCGCTTGTTCAGCACCAGCTTGGTGACCAGGGTGATCACCAGGGCCAGCAGCAGGGAGGAGGCGATGTTGAAGAACCAGTTGCTCAGCGGGGAAACGGTGATCTCCGGGCTGATCAGCCGGGCCGCCGCGGTGGTGATGCCGGCGAAGATCGCGTCGTTGGGGGTGGGCACCGGGCTGGCGTCATAACCGGAGGCGATGGAGGTGTAGGCCACCACGATGCCCAGGATCGGCGATTTGCCGACCGCGCGGAAAGCCAGGCCGCCCAACGGGACCAGGATGATGTAGGCGGCCGCGGAGGCCACGTGCGACACGGTGCCGGCGAAGGCGACCGCGAAGACCACCCAGGAGGCGGGCACCCTGGACACGCCGACCTTCATCAACGTGCCCAGGAATCCGCTGCGTTCGGCCACCGCCACACCCATGATCACCACCACGATGGTGGCCATCGGCGGGAACTTGGCGAAGTTCTCCACCATGGTGGACAGCGCCATGGCCAGGCCGTCGCCGCTGAACAGGTTCCGCACGGTGACGGTCTTGCCGTTGCTGGGCGAGACCACGGACACGCCGAACCCGGCCAGCACCGCGCTGATCACGCCCAGCAGCAAGGACAACAGCCAGAACAACCAGAACGGGTGCGGCAGCGCGTTGCCCGCGCGTTCGATCACGGCCAGCAGGCGGAGCACCCTGGGCAGCTTGGGTGTCTCGGTGGCAGGGGAGTTGGTCATGTCGGGATCCCGGGGGTCAGCAGGGGAGTCGGGGCAGGCGGTACTGGCGGACGAAGTTCCACAGCACCTCGTGCGCCTCGATGGTCTGGGTGGTCACGCCGCCGCCGCTGTAGCTGTCGGCGCCGGGCCAGGTGTGCCCGCCACCGGTCACCGCGACGTGCTTCACTTCGACCCCGTCCTTGCACCGGGTCCAGCCGGTGACGGTGACATCGCTGCCGATCTGTTGTGCTGGCAACGTTTGCGTGCACTTGTCGCGGTTGGCCCACTGCTTGACCCACGTTGGGATCGCGGGCAGACCACGGTCCTCATCGCCGGTGTAGGGGATGGTCGCGTCGGCCGTGCCGTGGAACTCGATCACCGGCACCGGGCGGGACGGCTTGCAGGCGATCCCGTTGGGGTAGAAGGCGCCCGCGATCGGCGCGATGGCGGTGATCCGGTCGGCCAGGGTGCAGGCCAGGATGCCGATGAAGCCGCTGCCGTTGGACTTGCCGGTGGCGTAGACCCGCCGCATGTCCAGGCACAGCGTGGACTTCAGCGAGTCCAGGAGATCGTTGGTGAAGGCCACGTCGTCCACGCCGGGGGCGGCATACGGCGCGCCCTGCCAGGCCTGGCGATCACCCTCGCCGGTGCCGATGACCCCGTTGGGGTAGACCACGACCGCGGGCAAGGTGGACAGTTTGGAGAACTCCTCGGTGCCCGCGCCGGTGTTGCCGCGGCCGTGGTAGGCCAGGATCAGCGGCCAGTCCGAAGTGGACTCGTAGTCGGCGGGCAGGTGCAGCTGATAGGTGCGGTCCCGGCCGCCGCTGCCGAGGTGGTGCAGGGCGCTGGTGCCCGGCGACTGCGGCGATGGCTTGCCGCAGCCGCCGGGAACAGTGGTCCGAGTGGGGGGCTCGGACCCGGCCGCCGCCCCGGCAACACTGGGGAGGATTGCCGCGACGGCGGTGCACAACAGGGCTACGGTGCGCAGCCTGGACAGACGAGACATGGCGCTATCCCTTTCGTCGGCTCTGACGAGGGGTGATGCGGGATGGTCAGGTGGCCAGCCAGTCGTCGACGTAACCGACGATCCGGTTCACCACAGTGTCCACAATGGACTCACCGGCCTGCGCGGTGGCGCGGCGCGGATCGCCCAGCACCCCGTTGGGGCTGAGCCGGTCGTAGCGCAGTGCGAGCTTGGGATGACCGTCCTTCCTGGACAGTCGAGCCAAGGGGGAGAGTTCGTCGAGGGTGGTGGTGCCGGGCCGCAGGTGGCTGGTGCGCACCAGTTCCGGCGCCAGGTGCAGCATTTGCGCGGTCTCGGCCTCGCCGCTGTGCCCGTGCACCTCGCTGACGCCCATATCGGCCACCACCTGCCCGGCCAGCGCGGTCAGCGGTGTCCAGGCGAATTCGAGATCGGGGTGGGTGGCCAGGTAGTCCTGGGCGACCGTGCCGAGCGCGGCATTGTTGCCGCCGTGCCCAGTGATCACCAGGATCTTCCGCCAGCCGTGCCGGTACAGGCTGTCGCCGTATTCGCGCACCAGGGTGGCGAAGGTGGTGGTGGACAAGGAGATGGTGCCTGCGAAGGCCAGGTGGTGCGGGGACACGCCGACCGGCAGCGAGGGCCCGATGACCGCGCGGCCGCCGAGTTTGGCCGCCACCAGGTCGGCCACCCGTTCGGCCCGGATGAGGTCGGTGGCCATCGGCAGCCCCGGCCCGTGCTGTTCGAAGGCGCCCGCGGGCAGCAGCACGACCGGGCTGTCCCGGACCGCGGCCGCGGCCTGTTCGGTGGTCAGTTCACCAAGCCGGTGGCTGGTCATTCCTGGCCGCCGATCGGCTCGTCGGCGACTGCCGCGCGGATGGACTGGAGGTGCTCGCGCACCAGTTGTTCGGCAAGGTCGGCCTCTCCGTCCCGGACCGCGGCGACGATCTCGCGGTGTTCGGCGTGGTCCCGGTCTCGATCGTGGTAGCGGTGCCGGATCTCGATCTGCTCCCGGGACCGCATGTGCAGCAACGCCTCCACCATTTCCCGCAGTAACCCGTTGCCGGTCACCGCGGCCAGCGCGACGTGGAAGGTCAGGGCGGGCCGGATATCGCTCACCGGCGGGCGCAACGCGTTGTCCGCGGCGGATTCCAGCGCGGCCAGGGCTTCCGGCACCCGGGCGCGGGCCGCCGCGGCGGCGATGGCCGGCTCCAGCACCAGGCGGGCGTCGACCAGTTCGAGGATGGACTCCCGGGTCACCGGCGGGCGGTGCGGGTTGGCCAGCAGCCGCCGGTCCAGGCCGGGCCCGACGTAGGTGCCGGAGCCGTGCCGCAGTTCGACCACGCCGGTGGCCTCCAGGCGGCGCAACGCCTCGCGCACGGTGGGGGTGGTGACGTCGAGCCTGCGCGCGAGGTCGCGGGAGGAGGCCAGCGCCTCGCCGGGCGCCAGCCGCTCACTGCGGATGATCTCGACGATGTCGTCGGCCAGTCGCTCGGACAGCGTCTGCTCGCGTCGGCTCATAAAGTGACTAAATCACTTAGTCGGGGGTGGGTCAAGAGGGCTCATGCTGTCGAGTGATGACCCGTGACCTGCTGAGACCCGGTCCACCCGCGCGTGTGGAGCGGGACAGTCGCGACTCCTGACCCGCGGTCGTGAGGTCGACCGCGGGTCAGGGGATCAGGCGGCGTGCTGCCGTGCCGCCCGGCTGAGCCTGCGCGCGGGCAGCCGGATCGAGCACAGTCCGATCAGCACGGACACCCCCACGATGCCCAGGTACACCCACGGCGGCCCGGCCGGGATCGGGGTGCCGGTGAGGTTGAGGCTGAGGAAGGCCAGCGGCAGTACCGGTACCGCGGAGCCGATCACGACCGCGATGGAGACCACCAGCACCGATTCGGCCCGGAACATTCGGAGCACCTGGCGCCGGGTGCCGCCGAGCAGGCGGAGCAGCCGGACCTCGCCGAGGCGGTCCAGGGTGGAGGTCACCAGGCTGTTGACCACGGAGAGGGCGACGTAGAGCAGGATCACGCCGAGCAGGATGCGGTTCAGCCAGAGGTTGGCCTCCTGCTGGGCGTCGGTGGCCACGGTCAGCTCGGCCTTGTCGCGCACCTGGAGACCGGGGTACTGACCGGCCAGTTCGGACAGTGCTGTGTGGACAGAAGGGTTGCCCGCGACCAGGATGGAGTCGGCCAGGCGGTCGGTGGTGTGCGGCAGCAGCACGTCCTGGGGGAACAGCGCGTCGCCGTAGCCCAGGTTGCGGTCGAAGGTGGCGATGAGTGTCGGGGTGACCTTGGTGCGGTCGCCCAGGTACAGCTCGACCCGGTCGCCGAGTTTCTTGCCCAGCCAGGATGCCTCGGTGCTGCTCAGGGCCACGGTGTCGCCGCGCAGGTCGGCCAGGTTGCCGGTGACGCCGGTCAGGTTCAGCGTGCCGGTGAGCTGGTTTCCTTCCACGCCATAGGCTTTGGACTTGGACAGGGGTTCCTCGGCGGCGGTCTTGTCCTCGGCGATGATCTCGGTGCCGATCAGCGGGGTGGCGGCGGTGACGCCGGGGATGCGGCGGGCCGCGGCGGCCACCTCGGCGGGTACGCCCTGGGGGGCGGTCAGCACGTAGTCGGCCACGGTGGCCGCGCGGGCCTGGTGCTGGGTGGCCTCGCTCAGCGTGGTGCCGCTGTAGAACTGGGTGACCGCGAAGCCGATGGTGAGTACCAGGGGGGTCACCGCGGCGGCCAGTCGGCGCGAGTTGGCGGCGCTGTTGTGCGCGGCCAGGAACTTCTCCGCCCGCCTCGACCGCAGGAACACGCCCGCGGCCACCCGGGTCGCGAGGCCGGTGATCACCGGGCCGAGCAGGCCGATGCCGATGATCGCGATCAGCACCGAGGAGCCCGCCGGGACCATGGCCAGTTCGCCGGGCAGGAACAGGGTGGACAGCACGCCCGCGCCCGCCACCACGAGCAGCGCGGCGCCGGTGATCTTGCGGCCCCGGCTCAGCTTGGCCGGTTCCACCGCGGCCTCGCCGAGGGCCTCGGTCGGCTTGAGCCGCAGCATCCGGCCTGCCGAGGACCAGGCGGCGAGCTGGGCCGCGCCCACGCACAGCAGCGCGGTGGCCAGTGCGGGCACCGGGCTGAGGGAGAGGGTGAAGTCGGGGGAGATGACGCCGATGGTGACGAAGAAGTCCCGCAGCCAGTGCGCGACGTACAGGCCGGGCGCGACGCCCAGTAGTGCGGCGACGCCGGAGACCAGGAGGGTTTCCGCGCCGATCAGTTTGCGCACCTGGCGTGGGGTGGCCGCGATGGCGCGCAGCAGGGCCAGTTCGCGGCGGCGCTGGTTGAGCACCAGGGCGAGGGTGCTCGCGGTCACGAAGATCACGATCATCAGCACGAAGCCGGAGAACGAGCCGGAGACCATCGTCAGCACGAATCTCGACTGCGCGCCGTCGAGCTGTTCCGCTTCGCCGCGGTCGAGTCCGGTGTGCACGAGCACGCCGGATGGGAGCTTGCCGTCGAGGTTGTCTACTTGGCCGAACACGCCGATCGCGGCCACCTGGTCCGGGCTGCCGGAGAGGGTTTTCGCGGTGCTGTCGTGGAAGAACAGCGCGGACTGGCGGATCAGCCGGTCCCGGCCGGACGGCGTGGCGATGCCGCTGACCCGGTAGGCGCGCGGGGCCGAGTCGACCATGATCCGCACCTGGTCGCCGACGGCGAACCGGGACCGCTGGGCGAGTTCGGCGTCGAGGACCACCTCGGTGGGACCCGGCGCCTTGCCGCTGCTGAGGGTGAACGGGGTCAGGCCGGCGCTGCCCCAGCCGTGGCCGAGGGACCGTCCCCCGTCCGCGCCGGACAGCACCTGGTTGTCCTTGCCGACCACGGTGGCCGGGAAGCTGATCTCGCCGACCGCCTTGGTCACCCCGGGAATCCGGGCCACCTCGCCGACCAGCGTGGCGGGCAGCGGGACCTTCTCGGTCAGGTCCTCGCTCTTGTCCGATTTCTCTGCCAGCTCCACGGTGATCGTGCGGTCGGCGGCGAGCACCGCGGGCGCGGCCGAGTAGCGCTGCGCGGCGACCCCGCCGAACAGGCCCGATTCCAGCAGCACCCCGCAGGCGGTGAGCAGGATCGCGCCGCCGAACAGGGCCAGGAACGCCGCGGCGAACCCGGCCTTGCGGGCGCGGATCGTCTTCCAGGCGAAGGAGAACACGGCTCACCACTCCCCGAGGTGGGTCATCCGGGCGGCGACCTGGTCCGGCGTCGGCGCGAGCAGTTCGTCCACGAACCGGCCGTCGGCCAGGAACAGCACGCTGTGCGCGTGCGCGGCGGCCACCGGGTCGTGGGTGACCATCACCACGGTCTGGCCCAGTTCGTCCACCAGTTGGCGGAGCAGGGCCAGCACCTGGGCGCCGGTGCGCGAGTCCAGTGCGCCGGTGGGCTCGTCGGCGAAGACCACCTCGGGCCGGGTGACCAGCGCGCGGGCGATCGCCACCCGCTGCTGCTGACCGCCGGAGAGCTGGTTCGGCCGCCGGTGCAGCAGGCCGTCCAGGCCGACCCGGCGGGTGATCTCGGCCAGCCAGGCCCGGTCCGCGGCGCGCCCGGCGAACCGCAGCGGCAGGGTGATGTTGTCGGTGACGCTGAGCGCGGGCAACAGGTTGTAGCCCTGGAAGACGAATCCGATCCGCTCCCGGCGCAGCTCGGTCAGCTTCGTCTCCTTGAGACCGGTCAGTTCGGTCTCGCCCAGACGCACCGAACCGGAGGTTGGCCGGTCGAGTCCGGCCGCGCACTGCAGGAAGGTGCTTTTGCCCGAACCGGACGGTCCCATCACGGCGGTGAACCGTCCACGTGGGATGGACCGGCTCACCCGGTCCAGCGCGGTGGTCGAGCTGTCACCGTTGCCGTACACCTTGGTGACCGAGTCCAGTCGTACTGCTGTCATGACCACGACGGTAGGTTTGCCCGGGTGCGCCGCGACATCCCGCGGAGTGCCGGATCGAGGGTGGGGCAGGCTCCACCATGGGAGGCGAGATGCGGGCGGCGCTGCTGCGATTCGGGCGAGCGGTGCTCGGCCTCTCGCTCGGGTTCGCCACCGCGCTGGCCGGGATCATCGTCCTGTGCGGACTGCTGATCTGCGCGCTGCTCGTGGTCACCCTGCCGCTGCTGCCCTACGCCGCGCGGGCGCAGCGCTGGGTGGTGGCGGTGGATCGCCGCCGGATCGCCGCGCGCACCGGCACGCCGATCCCGGTCCACTACGCCGAGCTGTCCGGACCGCGGGTCCAGCAGATCATCACGGTGATCACCGATCCGGCGACCCGCCGGGACCTGCTGTGGCAGGCGGTGCACCTGCCCGCGGGCATGCTGCTGGGCCTGATCGGCTTCGGCCTGCCGGCCTCGGTGCCGCAGAACCTGGTGGTCGTGCCGCTGATCTGGTGGGCGGTGCCCGGCGGCGTGGACGGCTCCTACGGGGTGCACGTGGACTCCTGGCCGACCGCCGCGTTGTGCGCGGGCACCGGACTGCTCGCCGCGGCGCTGGCCTGGTTCCTGGTGCCCAGGGCGGCCGACTGGGAGGCGCGCTGGGCGCCGAACCTGCTCGCGCCCGGCCGGGCCAGCCTGGTGCAGCGGGTCGCCGAGCTGACCGCGACCAGGGCCGCCGCGCTGGAGGCGCACGGCGCCGAGTTGCGCCGGATCGAACGCGATCTGCACGACGGCACGCAGAACCGCCTGGTCGCGGTGGTGATGCACCTGGGCATCGTGGAACGCGCGCTGCGCCGGGACCCGGCGGTGGCGCTGTCCTCGGTGCTCACCGCGCAGAACGCGGCCACCGACGCGCTCACCGAACTGCGCGAGGTGGTGCGCAGCATCTACCCGCCGGTGCTGGCCGACCGCGGCCTGGACGGCGCGGTGGACGCGGTGGTCGCCCGCTGCCCCATCCCGTGCACGCTCACCGTGACCGGTCTGCGCAGGCTGCCCGCCGCGGTGGAGGCGGCCGCCTACTTCGTCATCGCCGAGGCGCTGACCAACGTGGCCAAGCACAGCGGTGCCGAGTCCGCCCAGGTTTCCCTTGCGGTGCAAGGAGATCACCTGGTGGTCGAGGTCCGCGACGACGGCCACGGCGGCGCCGAGGAGGCCAATGGCACCGGGCTGACCGGGATCCGTCGCCGGGTCGCGGCCTTCGACGGCCGGACCACCCTGTCCAGTCCCGAGGGCGGCCCCACCGTCCTGGACGTCCGCCTGCCCACCGGAACCTGAGAGGACCCCCCGTGCGGATCGTGATCGCCGAGGACGACGCCCTGCTGCGCGAGGGCCTGTCCCTGTTGCTGCGCAGCGAGGGTATGGACGTGGTCACCGCGGTGGAGCACCCGGACGCGCTGCTCGCCGCGATCGCGGCCGAGTCGCCGGATGTGGCCGTGGTCGACGTCCGGTTGCCGCCGACCTTCACCGACGAGGGCCTGCGCGCCGCGGTGGAGGCCCGGCGCAGACATCCCGGGCTCGCTGTGCTGGTGCTCTCGGCCTACGTCGAGGACAGCTACGCGGGGGAGTTGCTGGCCAGCCCCGGCGGCGGGATCGGCTACCTGCTCAAGGAACGGGTCGGCAAGGTCGCCGACTTCCTGGACGCGCTCAACCGGGTCGCCGCCGGCGGCACCGCGCTGGACCCCGAGGTGGTCGCCCAGCTGCTGGTCCGCCGCCGCGCCGACGACCCGATCCGCACCCTGACCGCCCGCGAACGCGAAGTCCTGGCGCTGATGGCCGAGGGCCACTCCAACACCACCATCGGCGAGATGCTGGTGATCAGCGCGGGCGCGGTGCACAAGCACATCGGCAACATCTTCACCAAACTCGACCTGCCCAGCACGGACGGGGCCGGCCACCGGCGGGTGCAGGCCGTGCTCGCCTACCTGCGTGCCTGAGAAGGACTGTGTTCCTGAGAAGGGATGGGCCATGCCAGCTCAGTACGGGCACCGTAGGCTGTTCCCATGTTGACCAGGCTGGAGGTTCGTGGGTTCAAGAACCTGCTGGATGTTAACGTGGATCTTGGCCCTTTCACCTGTATCGCGGGCGCGAATGGTATAGGCAAGTCGAACGTTTTCGATGCGATCGAGTTCCTGTCCTATCTTGCGAATGACAGCCTGGTTGAAGCGTCTCAGCGCGTGCGGGGCGCATCCGGACTTCGTGGCGGCGATCCGAGGGACTTGTTCTGGGATGGGTATCGTGAGCATCAGCGGCAAATAGACTTGGCCGTCGAGATGATCGTGCCTGCCGAGGTGGAGGACGATCTTGGCGCATTTGCCAAGGCGACGACCACGTTCCTGCGTTACGAGCTGTCACTGGGGTACTCGGCTCCGGAGGGGGAAGGTAGTGTAGGTAGACTGACCTTGCTTCGGGAAGAGTTGCGGCATATTAATCGAGGTGACGCCGCTCGGCACCTTCGTTTTCCGCACAGTGTGAAGAATTTTCGCAACGCCGTTGTGTTGGGGAAGCGAAGCGGTGGCGCGTATCTGTCGACCGAGAACCGTGCGGGTGGCACGGTAATCAATGTTCATGGGGACGGCGGGAGCTTCGGAAAGCCACAGCCGCGGGCGGTTTCCCGGGCTGGCAGAACTGTGCTCAGCACGGTGACCACCAACGACTATCCCACCATTCTGGCGGCGCGTCGGGAAATGCAGAGTTGGCGCAGGCTCGCGCTGGAGCCTTCCGCGCTTCGGGCCCCCGACGGGTTCGTGGATCCTCGTATTCTGAGTCCCAGTGGCCAGCATCTCGCGTCGACACTCTACAGAATTGCGAACGAAGCGGGGCCAGGAATGGAGGCGCCCGACTCCGATGCGGTTTACGCAAGGGTGGCCGGGCGGCTTTCTGACCTGGCTGGTATCGGTGCTGAGAGTATCTCCGTGGAGCCGGACCAGGTTCGCGAGGTTTTTACCCTGTTCTTGCAGGAAAAGGGCAATCTTCGTCTCCCAGCTCGGGCGCTGTCGGAAGGAACCTTGCGTTTCCTTGCTCTCTGTGTGCTGCTTGAGGACCCCACCTTCAGAGGATTGATTTGCATGGAGGAGCCGGAAAACGGAATTCATCCGGCGAACCTTCCGGCAATCCTCAAGCTGGTGGAGGACTTGGCGGTCGACGTTACCGAATCGCCAGATGAGAGCAACACGTTTAGGCAGGTGATTGTTAATACTCATGCGCCTGGTGTTGTTCAGCTGTGCAGTCCTCAAGATCTTCTGCTGGCGGAGGCGCGACCATATCGAACAGCGGAAGGGGTAGTTACGCGGGCGCTCTCGCTGGTTCCTTTCAAGGATTCTTGGCGGGCGGTCGACGGAGAACCGTCTTTCTCGGAGGCTGACGTTGTGGCCTATCTTGTCGCACCTGCTGGAGCGCAGCTCCGCCTTCCTTGGGATCTTGTCGTATGAGCCAGCGATCGTATTCGGGCCTGTTCGTGGCAGAGGGAACCTCGGATCTTCCGCTTGCTGGTATCGTCGAGTCGCTCTTCTTTGCCAGGGGCATCTCTCTTCATCTCAGTAGTCCTGACTATTTGCTACTGGCTGGCAAAGTGGAAAAGGATATCCGATCCAAACTGGTTGCGGGTGTGCAGCTTGTTGGCAAGGAACCTGATATCGTTGTTGTTCACCGAGACTCAGATAACGTGGATCCGGAGAAGCGGCGCGAAGAAATTGTCCGCGGTGCTGATGCGGCCGGAATTAGTTCGGATGTCGTGCCGGTGATCCCGGTCAAGATGACAGAAGCCTGGCTGCTGCTCGATGAGTTCGCCATTCGGCAGGTTGCTGGGAATCCGCGTGGTCGAATGGACCTCGGTTTGCCAAAAATACATGAGGTTGAATCGAAGGCGGATCCCAAGAAGATTCTGAGTGAATGCCTGGTTCGGGCTGCAGATGCTACTGGTCGTCGCAGGAAGACGGTCGTGGATAGATTCTCCAATCATCGGCGACAATTGCTGGAGCGGCTAGATCCGAATGGTGCGGTCACGCGGCTTGTCAGCTGGCAATCACTCTTGAATGACATTGAATCCACCGTTGATCGCTGGTTGCGTCAGAGCTGATGGATAGGCGTTCCGGGTCGATTTTTCAGAGTGCTGACTATTTCGGCCGATAGCCTCGACTGATGATGGGAGACGAAATGTCAGCTCAGTACGGGCAGTACCAGAACGAGATTTACCTCCAGGGCCTCGGTGATGTCCGGCCGCCGATGAGCACCGACCCCACCACCCTGGAAACCATGGCCAAGGGCCTCCTGGACCCGGGCCCGTTCGGCTACGTCGCGGGCGGCGCCGGTTCCGGGGCCACCGTGCGGGCCAACCGGGAGGCATTCGACCGCTGGCGCCTGGTGCCCCGGATGCTGCGCGACGCCACCGACCGCGACCTCACCACCACTGTGCTCGGCCAGCAGCTCCCGGCGCCGATCCTGCTCGCACCCATTGGCGTGCAGGCGATCGTGCACCCCGAGGCGGAATCGGCCACCGCTCGCGCCGCCGCCGCGCTGGGCCTGCCGATGATCCTGTCCACCGCCTCCTCCACCACCATCGAGGACGTCGCGGCGGCCAGTGGCGAGGGGCCGCGCTGGTATCAGCTGTACTGGCCCAACGACGACGAGGTGTGTGCCAGCCTGCTGCGCCGGGCCAAGGCCGCCGGGTACACCGCCCTGGTGGTCACCCTGGACACCTGGACCCTGGCCTGGCGGCCGACCGACCTGGACCAGTCCTACCTGCCGTTCCTGCGTGGCGTGGGCACCGCGATCCCGTTCTCCGACCCGGCTTTCCGCGCTGGGCTGGCGAAATCGCCGGAGGACGACCCGCAGATGGCGATCCTGCGCTGGATCGGGCTGTTCACCGGGCAGGACAAGAGCTGGGACCGGCTCGCCTTCCTGCGCGCGCACTGGGACGGGCCGATCGTGCTCAAGGGCATCCAGCACGTCGACGACGCGCGCCGGGCCGCCGACGCCGGGATCGAGGGCATCGTGGTGTCCAACCACGGCGGTCGCCAGGTGGACGGCGCGATCGCCTCCCTGGACGCGCTGCCCGGCATCGCCGAGGCCGTCGGGGATCGCCTGGACGTGCTGTTCGACTCGGGCGTACGCACCGGCGCCGACGTGCTCAAGGCCATCGCGCTGGGCGCCAAGGCGGTGCTGCTGGGGCGGCCGTGGGTGTACGGGCTCGCGCACAGCGGCGAGGCGGGTGTGCGGCACGTGCTGCGCTCCATCCTGGCCGACACCGAACTCACCCTCGGCCTCGCCGGCCACCGCACCCCCGGCGAACTCGGCCGGGACGCGCTCGCGGAGGTCACCCGATGAAGGTCCTCGCCGTGCTGTCCCCGCACGTCGGCGGGGTGAAACTGAGCGGCATGATCGGCGCCGCGCTGGGCGAGGGCTTCGAGCTGACCGCGGTGGAGGAGACCGGGGCCGACCCGGTCGCGCTGCGCGAGGCGGAGATCATCCTCAGCGCGCTCGCCCCGGTCACCGCCGAGCACCTGGCCCAGGCGGACAACGCCCGGTTCCTCCAGGTCTCCAGTCACGGCTTCGACCACGTCGACCTGGCCGCCGCCCGCGCCCGCGGCATCACCGTGTGCACCATCGGGTCCAGCGACGCCGAGGCCCAGGACGTGGCCGAACAGGCGCTGTGCCTGATGCTCGCGCTGGCCAAACAACTCATCCCCGGCCACAACGCCCTGGTCCAGGGCGACTGGGCGCTGCCCCGGCTCCAGTTCAGCATCACCGAACTCTTCGGCAAGACCCTGGGCATCGTCGGTTTCGGCGCCATCGGCCGCGAACTCGCCAAGCGCGCCAAGGCATTCGACCTGCGGCTGCGGTGCGCCACCCGCCGTCCGCTGGACCCTGCACTGGCCGCCCGCTACGACATCACCGAGCGCCCCCTGGACGAGCTGCTCGCCGAATCCGACTACGTCTCCCTGCACCTGCCGCTCACCGCGGCCACCCACCACCTGATCAACGCCGAGCGGCTGGCGCTGCTGAAACCCACCGCCATCCTGATCAACACCTCCCGCGGCGCCCTGGTCGACCAGGACGCGCTGGCCGCCGCGCTCACCGCGGGCCGGCTGGGCGGCGCGGGCCTGGACGTCTTCGACCCCGAACCCCCACCCGCCGATCTGCCGCTGCTGCGCGCGCCCAACGTGGTGCTGTCCCCGCACGCCGGCGGGGTCACCCGGGAGTCCATGCTGCGCATCGCCGCCGCGGCACTGGACAACGTGCGCCGCTACGCCGCCGGCCAGACCCCGGCGGACATCGTGAGCTGATTGCCCGCTACAGCGGACAACAACGCCCGCGCGGCCACGCTGGGCAAAAGGGTTTTTGATGTCAAGCACAGTAAAAGTCAGGCAACCGGTGCGGCTGAACAACCCCTGATGCCCCCGCACTCGCACCAATCCGGCGCACCCGCATGCCCGCTCGCCGGGTGAACCATGCCCGTTTCACGCCCGTTCGAGACAACGTTTTCTCATCCGGGCACCCCGGTACACAGTGGACAAACGTGGTGCGCCCCCGCTGCCGGTCGTAGACCACCCGGCCTCGGTCACCCGGCGCATCCGGCCCGCCCGAGGCGGCCTCTTGCCCGGTTTCCGCCCGCGCGGACGGGTAAGCGCTTACCGATACCTCACAAATCCACTCGTGTTGATGCCCGAATGGACCACGAAGTGTGCCCGGCAAGATCGCAACTCTCCGTAAGTCGGTCGCTGCCGATCTTGTCGACCTGGTGCCAGACTGGCGGTTCGAACCGGGGCTGAGCTGCGGCGCATGGTCTGTGCGGGATCGCCAGATCCCCACCACAGGACGTGGTGACGCCCGACCGGTCCCTGGTATAGACCATTTGGGCGGTTGTGTCCGTGGTGTGAGGAGGCCCTGAGATGATGTTGCAGACGAGCCAGGCACCGCGTCCGGCGGAGCTGACCGAGGACCTGCTGGACGCTCAGGCGCGGGCCCTGCTGTCGCTGATGCGGTCGGGCTGCACGGACGAGTCGATCGCCCGTCAGCTGGGCATCAGCCCGCGCACGGTGTTGCGCCGGATCCGCACCCTGATGGACCGGGCGGGCTGCACCACCCGGTTCCAGCTGGGTTGTCACGCGCAACGGCGAGGCTGGCTCACCTGACCGGCTTGGCCGCCTCGATCAGGAATCGGGTGGTGTGCGCCAGGAACGGGCCCTGCGCCCGGATCCGCTCGTGCAGCCGCCGCAGGGTCGGCAGGTAATCGGTCACGGTGAACCCGGGCACCATCCAGATCACCTTGCGCAGGAAGTAGATCACCGCGCCGATGTCGTGGAATTCGGTGCGCAGTTTTTCCAGTCGCAGTTCCCGCACCTCCAGTCCGACGGCCTCCGCCGCGGCCTTGGCGTCCTCCGGGTTCCGGCCGTTGCGCACCGATTCCGGTTGCGGGCCGAGGAAGTACTCCACCAGCTCGAACACGCTGGCCGGTCCGACCTGCTGGGAGAAATAGGTCCCGCCGGGCGCCAGCACCCTGGCGATCTCCGCCCACCAGGTGGTCACCGGATGCCGGCTGACCACCAGGTCGAAGGTGTTGTCCGCGAACGGGAGTGGCGGTTCGTCGGCATCCAGGAGCACCCGCGCGCCGCGGGGTGCGAGCAGTTCCCTGGCCTTGGCCAGGTTGGGTTCCCAGGATTCGGTGGCATAGGTCTGTTCGGCGAGTCGCGGCACCCCGGCCAGTACCTCGCCGCCGCCGGTCTGGATGTCCAGGGCCGTGCGCGCGGCCGCCATCCGCTCGCCCATGGCCCGCTGATAGCCCCAGGACGGGCGCTCTTCGCTGGCCCGGCCGTCGAGCCAGGAGAAATCCCAGCCGTCCACCGAGACTTCGGCCGCCTCGGTCACCAGGTCGTCAAAACTCCGGTCCATACCGGCAGCCTGTCATTCGGGCGGGGAATCGGCGACCGGATAATCCGGTTCAGTCGAGTGCGGCGAGTTTGCCTGCCAGCACTGCCCGTTCCCGTTCGTTGCCACACAACCCGACCGCCCGCTGGAGTTCCTCGCGGGCCTCGGCGGTCCGCCCCAGCCGGCTGAGCAGTTCCCCGCGCACGCTCGGCAGCAGGTGCGAGTGAGCGAGGGCCTGACCGGCGACCAGGTCGTCCACTATGGACAGTGCGGCCGCCGGTCCCTGGGCCATGGCCACCGCGGCGGCCCGGTTGAGGTCGACCACGGGGGAGGGCGCGAGCTGCCCGAGTGCCTCGTAGAGCAGCACGATCCGTTCCCAGTCGGTGGCCGCCACCGAGTCGGCCACGGCGTGGCATTCGGCGATCGCGGCCTGCAACCCGTAGGCGCCCAGCCCACGGCCGGCCTGTTCGGCGCGGGCCAGCGCGGCCCGGCCGCGGCGGATCGCGGCCCGGTCCCAGCGCCGCCGGTTCTGCTGTTCCAGCAACACCGGCTCGCCGTCCGGCCCGGTGCGTGCGGGGAAGCGGGCCGCGGTCAGTTCCAGGAGGGCCAGCAGCCCGTGCACCTCGGGCGCCTGCGGCATCAGCCGGGCCAGCACTCGCGCCAGCCGCTGGGCCTCACCGGCCAGGTCGAACCGGATCAGGTCGTCCCCGGAGCTGGCCGAGGAGCCCTCGGTGAAGATCAGGTAGACCACGGTGAGCACCGACCCGATCCGCGCGGGCCACTCCTGCGCGGGAGGCACCTCGAAGGGCACCCTGGCCGCGGCGAGGGTTTTCTTCGCCCTGGTGATCCGGGCCTGCACGGTGGCGGTCGGCACCAGGAACGCCTTGGCGATCTCGTCGCTGGTCAGACCGCCGACCACGCGCAGGGTCAGGGTCACCCTGGCTTCCCTGGACAGCACCGGGTGGCAGGAGATGAACATCAGCGCGAGCACGTCGTCGTCGATCTGGTCCGGGTCCCACAGCACGTCCTGGCCCTGCTCGACCGCGGTGCCCGCGTAGGCGCCGCCCTCGCCGAGGCCGTGCGCGAGCGCGGCGTAACGCTCGTCCAGGGCGGAACGCCGCCGGTAGCTGTCGATCGCCCGGCGCTTGCCCACGGTGAGCAGCCAGCCCGCCGGGTTGCGCGGCACGCCCTCGCGCGGCCAGGTCACCAGCGCCTCGGCCAGGGCTTCCTGGGCGAGGTCCTCGGCCAGCGCGAAATCGCCGGTGCTCCGGGCGAGCGCACCGACGATCCGCGCCGACTCGATCCGCCAGACCGCGGCCACCGCCTCGCGACCGGTCGGATCAGCCATGTCGGGTCGTCCCGGTCAGAGCTGACCGGCGGCCTCGCGCCAGGCCCGCTCCTTCTGGATCCACTCGTTGTCCTGCGGGAACTCCTCGATCGAGGCCACCCGCCGGATCTCGACCTTGGCCCCTGGCCCGGCCATCGGCGCCCGCCGGGCCCACTCCACGGCTTCCTCCCGCGAGGCCACGTTGAGGATCCAGAACCCGCCGAACAGCTCCTTGGTCTCGCCGTAGGGCCCGTCGGTGACCACCGGCGGCTCGGTGGAGTAATCCACCACCACGCTGTCCTTCTGGTCCAGGCCCTCCATCGCGACCAGCACCCCGGCCCGGATCAGCTCGTCGCCGTACTTGCCCATCGAGGTCATGATCTCGGCGAAGTCGATGTCCTGGTACGCGGCGATGGTCTCGTCGGTGGCCCGCATGATCAGCATGTACTTCATGGTCGTGTGCTCCCTGGTCGCTCCGGGCCCGGCTCTCGGGCCCGTTCACTCCTAGGTCGAACGGCTCGGGCCACGGATCGACAGACCCGCCGAACTTTCTCCAGAAACTTTTCCGCAGCCTACGACGAGCCCGCTGACCAGGCCCGTCAAGCCGCTGGGAGAGGATGGGGCCCATGGTCACCATCCCGATCACCGCCGAACTGCTCCGCGGCGCGCTGGACCTCGAACCCACCGCGCACGGTCTGCTGCCGCACCGCCTGCCGGCCAGGGCGCGGGCGCAGAACACCGACGGTCAGCTGGCCATGGCCGAGGCACAGCCCTCCGGGGTGCGCCTGGTCTTCCGCACCGCGGCCACCGAGATCGAGCTGGACGTGCTGCGCACCAAACTCGCCTGGGAGGGCGTGCCGTCGCGGCCGGACGGCGTGTACGACCTGCTGGTCAACGGCAGCCTCGCCGCCCAGGTCAGCGCGTCCGGCGGCAATTTGCTGACCCTGGACATGGCCACCGGCGCGGCCGAACTCATCCCCGGCCCGGTCGGCACCGTGCACATCACCGGCCTGTCACCGGAGCCGAAGGACCTGGAGATCTGGCTGCCGCACCGGGAGCGGACCGAGCTGGTCGCGCTGCGCGCAAACGCCCCGGTCACGCCCAGTCCGAGCACCCGCCGGACCTGGCTGCACCACGGCAGTTCGATCAGCCACGGCTCGGACGCGGCCAGTCCGAGCACCACCTGGCCGGGGGTGGCCGCGGCGCACGGCCGGGTCGAGCTGATCAACCTGGGCTTCAGCGGCAGCGCGTTGCTGGACCCGTTCGTGGCCAGGGCCATCCGGGACACCCCGGCGGAGCTGATCAGCCTCAAGCTCGGCATCAACCTGGTCAACCACGATGTGATGCGGTTGCGTGCCTTCGGCCCGGCGGTGCACGGGTTCCTGGACACCATCCGCGAGGGTCACCCGGACACGCCGCTGCTGGTGGTCTCGCCGATCCTGTGCCCGATCCACGAGCACACCCCCGGCCCCTGCCTGCCGGAACTCAGCGGCGGGGAGCTGAAGTTCCGGGCCACCGGCGAACCCGGTCCCGGCAAACTGACCCTCACCAACGTCCGGGAGGAACTGGCCCGGATCACCACCGAACGCGCCGCCGAGGACCCGAACCTGCACTACCTGGACGGCCGTGAGCTGTACGGCGAGGCGGATCTCGCCGAACTGCCGCTGCCGGACGACCTGCACCCGGATGCCGCCACCCATCAGCGCATCGGCGACCGCTTCGGCAAGCTCGCCTTCGCCTCGGCCTGGGCGGCGGCTCACTCCTGAGGCGACAACCGCCGGATCTCCCCGGCGAATTCCGGATAGGCGACGAGCAGTTCGTCCCCGGCCGGGAAGTCGATGACCTCATCGGTGTAAGGCGGGGCCATGAATGTGCCGAGCAGCGACCAGTCGCCGATCGGCTCGCTGGCCTGCCACACCCCGGCGGGCACCACCACCTGCGGCCGTTGCCCGGCGGCCAGGTCCAGGCCGAGCACCGGTTGTTCGACCCGGCCGCCGGGGTGCAGCAACAACATCCGCGCGGGTGAGCCGGCGTGGTAGCTGAACACCTCCGGGTGTTTCAGCCGGTGCAGCGCGGAGAAACCGCCGCCGCTCATCAGGTAGTAGATGCCGGTGCCGTCCTCGGTCCGCCAGGTCTGCGCCCAGAAACCACCTTCCACCGGCAACGGCTGCAATCCGAGTTCCGCGATGATCTGTTCCGGAGTGAGCACCTGAGTCCTTACCAGTTCGGGTGAGCGGACATTCCGCCGTCGACAACCAGATTCTGCCCGGAAATCCAGGACGCCAATCCTGACGCCAGGAAAACGCAGGCGTTGCCCACGTCCTCGGCCCGCCCCAGCCGTTCCAGGGGCGCGGCCCGCTGCCAGCGTGCCACGCCGTCGGGCCACTGCTCGGCCAGCCCGTCCCGGTCCAGCAGGCCGGGACTGACCGCGTTCACCCGCACCCCGAGTGGCCCGTACTCCAGCGCGGCGGCCCTGGTCTGCATGAGCAGGCCGGCTTTGGCCGTGCTGTAGTGCGCGTGCCCGAACGCGGGCTGGCTGCCCTCGATCGAGGCGATGTTGATCACCGAGCTGCCGGGGCGCATCCGTTTCACCGCGAGGCTGGTGGTCAGGAACACCGCGTCCAGGTTGGTGCCCACGACCTCCCGCCACTGCTCGAAGGTCATCTCCGGCAACGGTTGCACCGGTTGCACGGCCGCGTTGTTCACCAGCGTGTCCAGCCGCCCGAAATGGTCCACAGTGGACTCGACGAGGTGGTGAACCTGATCGGGGGACAACAGGTCGGCGGGCAGGGCCAGGGCCTGCGCGCCCAGGTCGCGGAGTTCGGCGACCAGGGTGTGCGCGGCCTCGACGCTGGCGCGGTAGTGCACGGCCACCGCGGCGCCGGCCTCGGCGAAGCGCCGGGCGAGTCCGTGGCCGAGGCCGCCGGCCGCGCCGGTGATCAACGTGACGGTGCCGGAGAGGTCAGGAAGGGTCACGAACCGACCGTATCGGCTACGGCCGTCCGAGTGGATCCGGTTGCCCTCAGTGATCGCCGGTACGGCCGGAAGTGGCTGACCAGGGGGGTTCTGGCGGCGTTCAGGGTCAATACGGTGAAGAGCACAATGTGGTCCAGATCACCGTACGTCCGTTACGGTTGGCCGCGTGAAGGTCGGCGTACCCGCGGAGTCGCGGGCCGGCGAACGCAGGGTGGCCTGTCTGCCAGGGACGGTTCCCCTGCTCACCGGCGCGGGACTCACCGTGCTCGTGCAGTCCGGCGCCGGCCACCATGCCTGCGCATCCGACGATGACTACCGCGCCGCAGGCGCCCAGATCGCCGACGACCTCGGCGCGGCCGATCTGCTGATCGGCGTGCAACCCCCGGATCCGGCCGGCACCCGGGCCGGGATCACCACGGTCAGCCTGTTCGCGCCACCCGAGGACGTGGTGGAGGTCTTGCGGGACAAGGGGATCACCGCCTACAGCCTGGCGCTGCTGCCGCGGATCAGCCGGGCCCAGGGCATGGACGCCCTGTCGTCCCAGGCGCTGGTGGCCGGCTATCGGGCGGTGCTGCTTGCCGCGGAACGACTTCCGCGCTTCCTGCCCATGTTCACCACCGCCGCGGGCACCATCGCCCCGGCCAAGGTCCTGGTGCTGGGCGCCGGAGTGGCCGGGTTGCAGGCGATCGCGACCGCGCGCCGGCTCGGCGCGGTGGTCACCGCCTACGACGTGCGCGCAGCCGCGGCCGAGGAGGTGCGCAGCCTGGGCGCCCGGTTCCTCGAACTCGACCTCGGCAGCCAGGACGGCGCGGGCGGCTACGCCAAGGCCCAGTCCGAGGACTTCCTTGCCCGGCAACGAGAACTGCTCACCACCGCGATCGCCGCCGCCGATGTGGTGATCACCACCGCGGCCGTGCCCGGCAAGCGCGCGCCGGTGCTGGTCACCGCGGCCATGGTGGCCGGGATGACCCCGGGCTCGGTGCTGGTCGACCTGGCCGCGGAATCCGGCGGCAACTGCGAACTTTCCGTGGCAGGACAGGAGATCCGGCACGGCGAGGTGACCGTGCTCGGCGCGCTCAACCTGCCCAGCGGCATGCCCGCGCACGCCAGCGCGCTCTACGCGCGCAACATGGCCAACTTCCTCCGGCACCTGACCCTCGACGGCGAGCTGCGCACCGACGCCCTCGACGATGAGATCCTGGGAAGTTGTTGCGTAACAAGGACCAGGGAGGCGACGTGACGGGCGAGATCAGTCTGCTGACCATCTTCGTGCTGTCGGTCTTCGTCGGATTCGAGGTGGTCTCCAAGGTGGCCGCCATCCTGCACACCCCGCTGATGTCCGGCGCGAACGCCATCCACGGCGTCATCCTGGTCGGCGCGATCCTGGTGGCGGGCAAGGCGGAGAGCACCGTGAAACTGGTCCTCGCGCTGCTCGCGGTGGTCTTCGCCACGGTCAACGTGGTCGGCGGCTTCGTGGCCACCGACCGGATGCTGAGCATGTTCGGCGGCAAGGAGCGCAGACGATGAGCCAGGACCTGGTGCACCTCGTCTACCTGCTCGCCGCGCTGTGCTTCATCCTGGCGCTCAAGGGATTGAGCACCCCCCGGCACGCCCGCGCGGCCAACCTGGTCGGCGCCCTGGGCATGGTGTTCGCGGTGGCGATCGCCTTCGGCGACGGCCGGATCGGCAACGTGGGCTGGATCCTGGCCGCCATCGCACTCGGCGTGGTCATCGGCATCCCGGCCGCCCGCGCGGTGAAGATGACCGCGATCCCGCAGATGGTGGCCCTGTTCAACGGGGTCGGCGGCGCGGCGGCGGCACTGGTCGCGCTGACCGAGTTCCTTGCCACCACCGGGAATGCGGGCATGCGCGCGGCCACCGTGTTCGGCGTGCTGGTCGGCTGCGTCAGCTTCTCCGGCAGCCTGGTCACCTTCCTCAAACTCCAGGAGCTGATGACCACCCGGCCGGTGATCCTCCCTTATGGACGGTCCACCGCGATCGGGGTTTCGGTGCTGTGCCTGGGCTTGGCCATCGCCGTGGTGCCCACCGCGTCCACCGCGCTGGTGCTCGCGCTGACCGTGGCCGGCTTGCTGCTCGGCGTGCTGTTCGTGCTGCCGGTGGGCGGCGCGGACGTGCCGATCGCGATCTCGCTGCTCAACGCCTTCACCGGCCTGGCCGTGGCCGCCTCCGGCTACGTGCTCGGCAACACCCTGCTCATCGTGGCCGGCACCCTGGTCGGCGCCTCCGGCACGCTGCTCACCCGGATGATGGCCAAGGCCATGGGCCGCTCGCTGACCAACATCCTCTTCGGCGCGTTCACCCCGGCCGCGGCCGGCGGCGGCGGACCCGCCGAGTCCAGGACGGTCCGCACCGGCACCCCCGAGGACATCGCGATCATGCTCGGCTACGCCCGGACCGTGGTGGTCATCCCCGGCTACGGCCTGGCCGTGGCCCAGGCCCAGCACGTGGTGCGTGAACTCGCCGACCTGCTCGCCGGGCGCGGGGTGGAGGTCGCCTACGGCATCCACCCGGTCGCCGGCCGGATGCCGGGCCACATGAACGTGCTGCTCGCCGAGGCCGATGTGCCCTACGCCCAGCTCAAGGAGATGGAAGAGGTCAACCCGCGGCTGGCCAGCACCGACGTCGCCCTGGTGATCGGCGCCAACGACGTGGTCAATCCGGCCGCCCGCGACCAGCCGGACAGCCCGATCTACGGCATGCCGATCCTGGACGTGGACAAGGCCGACTCGGTGGTCTTCCTCAAACGCTCGATGCGGCCAGGGTTCGCCGGGATCGAGAACGAGCTGCTGTTCAACCCCCGGACCACGCTTCTTTTCGGTGACGCGAAGGACTCGCTGAGCAGCCTGGTGACCGCGGTCAAACAGCTCGCGTAAATTCTCCGGCCATGATGGTTGCCGCGCGGGAGGCGTCGCTGGGTCCGATCCACCTCGGGCGGCTCACCGTCGACGCCGGCCGGGTGCCCGACGGCCGGACCAGCTACCAGGTGCTCTGCGACACCGTCACCGGCCGCCGCCGGATCCTGGACCTGGGCTGCGGGGACGGTCACCTCCTGGACCTGCTCGCCCGAGACCGGCGCCGCCGCCTGGCCGGGATCGACCTCGCCGAAGAACCCTTGGCCCTGGCCCGCGAACGGCCCGCGCTCACCCGGGCGGCGCTCGCGCTGGCCAGTGCGCACCAGCTGCCGTTCCCCGCCGACAGCTTCGACGCCTGCGTCTCGCACCTGGCCCTGAGCCAGCTCACCGACATCGACCGGGTGGCCGCCGAACTCGCCAGGGTGCTCGAACCCGGCGGACTGCTCGCGGTGGTGCTCGGCGGCGCGGCCGTGCCCGGCACCGCCTACGAGGTGTTCAACGACCTCACCCGATCCGTGCTGGACGAGGTGCCGGCCGACCGCAGGCAACCCGCGCTGGGCGACCGCCGCACCCGCAGCAGGGCCGGTCTGGACCAGGTGCTCGGCGCGGCCGGGTTCGGCCCGGTGGACTGGCGCACGATCCGCCTCGACCTCACCGGCACCCTGGACGAGGTGTGGACCCGCATGATCGAGATCTACGACCTGGACCCGCTGGACCCGGCCGCGCTGGCCACCCTGCGCCGCTGTTTCGACCACACCGTCACCGTGCTGGCCGACGGCCGGGTGCCGTGCGCGATGAACCTCCACCTGGCCGTGACCTTCGCCCCCCATAGTTTCACTGGGTGAGCGCAGGGGTACGCTCCGCAAGCAAGCTGGAAACGGGGTGAGCTGTGACCAGGCCAGAGCAGGCCGAGGACGATCCGGAACTGATCGTGCTCGCCGCCCTGCGTGACGCAGGCTGGGTCTTCCGGCCCTGGGTCGAAGCAGGCCACACCCTCGGCCTGGCCGGGTCTTTCACCGACCGCGACTACACCGACGCGGTCTTCATCGCCGACCGCGACGACGCCCGCGCGGTCCGCCTGCTCGCTGACCAGCCCGGCGCCACCGGCGGCGTGGTCTGGGACTTCTCCGGCAGCCTGCGCGAGGTGGTCGCCGAACTCATCGCGCTGCCCGCCCCGCACACCCGGCTGGCCCCGCAGCTGGTCATCGCCAAGTGGCCGTGATCCATACTTGGGCATGGCCGAGCAGCCGACGGTGGCGGACTCCACCACGCTGATGCTGGTGACCGTCGGCCGCCTGCTGAGCCGCCGGGTCGACGAGGAACTCGCCACCCAGGGCCTCACCCTGCGCCACCTCGGCGCGCTCGGACACCTCTCGCACCGCCCTGATCTGTCCTATTCGGACCTGGCCCGGCGTGCCGGGGTCACCACGCAGAGCATGCACACCACGGTCCGCGCGCTGGAGGAACAGGGCGCGGTGGAGCGGGTGCTGGCCGGTCACGGTCACGCCGCCCGGCTGGAGATCACCGAGCACGGGCGGAAGCTGCTCGCGCGGGTGGCGGAGGCCGCGGTGCGCCTGGATGAAGAGCTGTTCGGGCATTTGAGCGCGGAACAGGTGGCCGGGTTGCGAGCGGGGCTGATCGCGCTGGCGGCGTCGCCGCGGCGACTGCCGCTCTGACCACCCGGCCGGCCCGCCCGACGATCGCCTGACCACCCGCCCGACCGGCCGGTTGTGGTTGTTGGTTGCGGTTTCGGCTGTCTACCGACCGGTCGGTAGTGGTGCTTGCTGTCGTATCCGTTCATCGACCGACCGGTCGGTTAGGCCGCTGACCACCATTCCGTGCGTCTACCGAATGGTCGGTAGCGGTTGCCGACCGCCGATCTGCCTGTCGACCGAACGGTTGGTTGGGGCGTTGATCGCGGTTCCGCTCGCCGACCGAATGGTAGGTAGGGACTGCTGACCGCTGCTCTGTGCGTCGACCGACCGGTTGGTTGGGAGGGTGATCGCGGTGCTGTGTACCGACCGACCGGTTGGTAGAGCTTGCTGACCGCCGCTCCGGCCGCCGACCGAACGGCCGGTTGGCGCTGCTGATCGCCACCCGGCCGGTCCCGGCGGTCGCGATCCGCCGGGACCAGCCACCCCGATCAGACAGTGCGCGCCGGCGCCGAGAGCAGGCCCCGCAACTCATCCCGCATCGGCTCGAAAGCCTGCATCGACGCCGCGGTCAGCTCCGGCCCGGCCAGCGCGGGGCTGCCGGTGCCGAACGGCGGGTGCGGCGCGAACTCCAGGTCCAGCTCGGTCCGCCGGGCCACCTCGACGCCGCGGAGTTCGGCCAGCACCTGCAGCGCGGCCTCGATGGAGCCGGTCACCGGGCCCGCGGTCCACAGGTTGCCGTCCCGGACCACCTGACCGCCCTCGACCGGGATCGCGCCCACCAGCGGCAGCATGTCGGTGATGTGGAAGTTCGTGGTGGCCCGCTTTCCGTTGACCAGACCGGCCAGGCCGGGCAGGAAGGCGCCGCCGCAGATCGCGATCACGTGCTTGGCCCTGGCCGCCGCGGTGCCGAAGAAGTCGATCACCTCCGGGTCGGTGAGCACCTCGCCGCTGATCGCGCCGACGGCCAGCACGTCCAGTTCCGCCGGGCAGTCGGCGAAGGCGGTGGTGGGCACGGTCGGGAAGGTCGGCAGGCCCAGCACCGGCTCGCGGTCCTTCCACAGCAGGTGCAGCTCCACGTCCGGCTGCATGCCGAACACGGTGTGCACGCCGATGATGTCGCACACGAAGTAACCAGGGGAAACAAGGATGCCAACGGTGAGTTTCGCGGACACGCGGTCCTCCAGAAGCAGTCGGATCTATCAGTCAGACTGTAAGTTAGCCTGAAAGTGGGCTCGCTGGCACCCCCCGTAGTCGCTAGCCTCGGGAGACCGCCTTCCGGGAGGTTTCATGCGCAGGCTGACCGTCCCGATCCTGCTGCTGTTCGCCGTGGCGGCCTGCTCGGACTCCACACCGCCCGGCCCCACCTCCGGCTCTACCAGTGCCGCGACCGAAGCCCCGTCCCCGCTCACCGGACTGCCGGTGGCGGCCGGGAAACCGGTGCTCGCGGTCAAGATCGACAACCTGGCCGCGGCCCGGCCGCAGACCGGGCTCACCCAGGCCGACCTGCTCTACCTCGAACCGGTAGAAGGCGGGCTGACCCGGTTCGTCGCGGTGTTCAGTTCCAGGCTGCCCGCCTCGGTCGGGCCGGTGCGCAGTGCCAGGGAGACCGATCTTGAACTGCTGCAACACTTCCAGCGGCCCGCGCTGGCCTACTCCGGCGCGGCGGCCGAGGTCGCCCAGCGGGTTGCCGCCGCCCCGCTGATCCCGTTGCCGCCGGACAAGGCGCCCGGCGCCTACACCCGCGACCCCCGGCGCAGCGCCCCGCACAACACCTACGCCGATCCGGCGAAGCTGCTCGCCGCCGCCCCTGGCGCGGGCGCGGTGCGCGACATCGGATTCCGGTTCGGCCCGGCGCCCGAGGGCGGCACGGACACCACCCAGCACGTGGTGCGGTACCCGGCGGCCGTGGTCGCCCTCGACTACAACCCCCAAGACCAGCGCTGGCGGGTCGGCCTGGACGGCGCGCCGCTGGCCGCGGCCGAGGGCGGGGCGGTCACCGCGCGCACCGTGGTGGTGCAGAAGGTGATCGTGCGGAACTCGGGTTCCCACGACAGCCGGGGCAGCGGATCGCCGGTCGCGCAGACCGTCGGGTCCGGGGAGGCGACCGTGTTGCGGGACGGGCGGTCCTATCCCGGCCGGTGGTCACGCCCCGCTGCCGACGGTGGCACCACGTTCACCCAACCGGGCGGTCAGCCGCTGCCCTTCGCTACTGGACCAATCCTGGTGTTGCTTGTACCAGCATGAACGGTGTGACGCAGCACCTATGAGGCCGATCGGGCGATGACTTGCCGGTAACTGGGGGCTGGCGGGTAGATGTGTTGTCCGGCAAGGGAAGTCGGGGCGGCCGGTGGAGGATGGGTAGGTCGTGATGCAGCACAGTGTGGCCCAGCAGGACGGGATGGCCACCCGCGAGGATCTCCTGGCCGCGGCCAGGAAGGTGGTGGAGTTGTTCGTGCCGGACACCATCGCCGAGATGCTGGAGGAGATCCAGCGCCGCCCGCGCAACCCGGTCGTGCCGAGCCAGGCCACGGCTGCGGACTGACCCGGATTCCGTTGCGGCGCAACGGTCAGCGCAGCGTCGCGTAGGCCGCCGCGAGCCGCCGCACCCCCTCACCGAGCACCTCGGGCGCGGCCGCGCCGAAGGTCAGCCGCAGGTGCGGGGCCGGCGGTTCCGCCGGGTACCAGGGCCGGCCGGGGAACACCACGACGCCGTGCGCCGCGGCCGCGGTGGTCAGCGCCTGGTCGTCCACGCCGTCGGGCAGCCGGGCCCACAGGTGCAGTCCGCCGCGCGGCACCACGGCCAGGGTGAGTTCGGGCAGGTGCCGGGCCAGCGCGGACAGCAGCGCGTCCCGGCGGGCCAGCAGTTCGGTGCGCAGGGTGCGCTGGTGCCGGGCCCAGGCGGGGGAGGCGACGAACTCCAGCGCGGCCTCCTGCAGCGGGCCGGAGACGAAGAAGTCGTCGGCGACCCGGGCACTGCGGATCCGCGCGCCCGCCGCGCCGCGGGCGCCGATCGCGGCCACCCGCAGGCCGGGCGCGCCCGCTTTGGTGAGCGAGCGCAGGTGCACCACGTGGCCGTGGAGGTCCTCGGCGACCAGGGGCGGCGGGTGTTCGCCTTCCAGGACCAGGTCTCTGGCCCAGTCGTCTTCCAGGATGAACGCTCTGGCGGCGCGGGCGGCGGCGAGCACCTCGGCGCGGCGGTGCGGGGCGAGGACGGCGCCGTGCGGGTTGGCGTAGGCGGGCTGGCAGTAGAACACCCGGGCGCCGGTGCGCTCGAACGCGGCCGCGAGGAGGTCGGGGCGCACGCCGTCGGCGTCGACCGGCACGCCGACCACGCGCAGGCCGAAGGTGCGGGCGGCGGCCATCACGCCGAGGTAGGTCGGGGCCTCCACCAGGACGGTGTCGCCGGGCACGCACAGCGCGCGCAACACGGTGCCCAGCCCGGACTGGCCGCCGGGGCAGACCACCATGTCCCCGGCACGTAGTGCGCCACCGGCCTGCCGGGCGAACCAGGCGCGTAGTTCGAGCCTGCCCTCCACCGGGCCGCGTTCCCAGGCGGAGGGTCGCCGGGCCGCCCGGGACAGGGCGGCGCCGAGCGCGTTGACCGGTTGCAGGGCGGCGTCGAGGTAGCCGGCGGTGAGCGTGATCAGCTCGGGGCGCGGCATGGCGAGGAGTTCGGGCAGCGCGTCCTCGCCGGAGCGGCGCTCGCCCAGGGCCACCGCCTGCCAGGACAGGTCGGCCACCTCGGTAACGCCGGTGACGCGGGCGGCCACATAGCTGCCCTTGCCGGGCCGCACCTCCACCAGGCCCTCGCTGGCCAGCCGGCGAATCGCCCGTTGCGCGGTGACCGGCGAGATGTGGTGCCTGGCCATGAGATCCCGCACTGACGGCAGTCGCGCGCCCGGGGCGGCGGCAGTGACGTGCGCCCGCAGCTCTTGGATAACACGACGCGCGGCGTTATCGTCATTCATGAGGGACAAGAGTAACGTTATTGGCAAGAACCGGATAACGGGCGGCTTCCTGCTCGGTGCGCTGGGGGTGCTGGCCTTCAGCCTGTCGCTGCCGATGACCCGGCTCGCGGTGGCCGAGTTGAACCCCTGGTTCGTCGCCTTCGGCCGGGCCGCGGTGGCCGGGATGCTGGCCCTCGGCTACCTGTGGATCACCGGCTGGCAACGCCTGAACCGAGCCCAGGTCAAGCGGTTGCTGCTGGTCGGACTCGGTGTGGTGGTCGGCTTCCCGCTGTTCACCTCGCTCGCGCTGACCGTGCAGACCGCCTCGCACGGCGCGGTGGTGATCGCGGTGCTGCCCGCCGCCACCGCGGTGTGGGCGGTGCTGCGCGCGGGGGAGCGGCCGACCGGACGGTTCTGGCTGGCCAGCGGCGCGGGTCTGCTCGCGGTGCTGGTGTTCGTGGCCACCGCGGGCGGCCTCAGCGGCGGCTTCGAGGCCGCGGACCTGTTGCTGCTGGCCGCGGTGGTGTTGTGCGGACTGGGTTACGCCGAGGGCGGCGCGCTGGCCCGTGATCTCGGCGGCGCGCGCACGATCTGCTGGGCCCTGGTGGTCTCGCTGCCGCTGACCGTGCCGGCCACCGTGGTCGCCGCGCTGCCGATCGTGCCCGCCGCGGTGAGCTGGCAGGCGTGGGCGAGCTTCGGCTACGTCAGCCTGGTGTCGATGTTCTTCGGCTTCTTCGCCTGGTACGCCGGACTCGCCCGCGGCGGGGTGGCCAGGGTCGGTCAGGTGCAGCTCGCCCAGCCGGTGCTTGGCCTGGGCTGGGCGGCGTTGCTGCTGGGGGAGGAGATCGGCGTGTTCACCGCGGGCATGGCGGTGGTGGTGCTGTTGTGCGTGGTGCTCACCCAAAGGAGCCGTGCGATTACTCCTCCGGTGCGGGTCGATCGACCGTCACCACAGGTGGCACAACGGTTCTAGGGTTGCTCTCAGCGGGTGGGGGGGCGAAGAGGCGACTGGGGGTTTTCTTCGCCGAGAGCCGCTGAGACGTCGTGGGTCCGGGCGGGACGCACGACGAGACGGTGGCGGTGGCCGCGTGTGCCCACTCAACAGGCACACGCGGCACCATCCACCAGGTTCGGCGCCGCGGCCAGCTTCCGGGGTGAGGTCGGCCTCACTCCCAGCGGCGATCGGCGCTCGCAGCTGGCTCCCAGGGGCTAATCTGCACAGTCATGGAGGGCAACCGGCCGGGTCCGGCCCCGGACTGGGCGATCGAACGCGAGTTCCGCCGCTCGGCCCTCCGGTTCTCCTTGCTTGTGCGCACAGTCGTGCTGGCCTGCGCCGGGGTGCTCGCCCCGCTGTCCGCGCCCGAGGACCTCACCGCCACCATCGCCGCCGTCCTGGTCGTCAACGCGTGGAACCTGGTGCTGTGGCGGGCGCGGGGTCGCTGGGTGCTGCCGGCAGACCTGGCGGTGCTGACCGCGTTGTGCCTGGCACAGGGGCAGATCGAGCCGGCGGCCGCGCTCTCCGACGGGACCAGCTGGGTGCTGGTCATGGTGTCGGTGGTCGCGGTCAGCTGGCAGTGGCGGGTCCCGCCCGCCCGCGGCGCCCTGGCGGCGGCGGTGCTGGTGCTGTTCGTGGCCTACTCCGGCGGGGTCGCGCTGGTCGCCGACTGGGAGACCGGGATTCCCTACGGGCTCTGGCTTTTTGTCGAGGCCGGACTGGCCAGGCTGCTGTTCGTGCTGGTGTGCCGGGGCGCGCGGGCGGCCGACACGGCCACCGCGGCGGCCGCGGAGGCGGAGCGTGCAGCCGAGGTCGAGGCGGCCCGGAACCGGGAACACCGCGAGTACCTGGCCACCCTGCACGACACCGGCGCAGCCACCCTGCTGATGGTCGGCATGGGCGTGGCCGACCGGCCCGAACCCTGGCTGGCCGAACAGGCCGCCAGGGACGTCGCCGCGCTGGCCACCCGCCCCGAACCCGACCAGGAACCGGTCCAGCTGGCCGCGGTCCTGGTGCGCGCGGCGGAGGCGGCGCCAGTGGCGGTGGACGTGCGGTTCGAGTACCAGCCGATGGTGACCGCGGCGGTGGCGGCGGCCCTGGAACGCGGGGTGGCGGAGGCGTTGCGGAACGTGCACCGGCACGCCGGAGTGGACCGGGCCGCCCTGGTGGTGGCCGGGGACGCCGCCCGGGTGGTGGTGGAGGTGCGGGACGAGGGGGCCGGGTTCGCGGTGGGCGAGACCTCGGCGCAGCGGCGCGGACTGACCGGGTCGGTGGTGGCCCGGATGCACCGGGCCGGCGGGCGGGGGAGTGTGCGCTCGGCGCCGGGGGAGGGCACCACGGTGCGGTTGGAGTGGCCCGGATGAGCCGCCAGCCGCGCACAGTCGAGTTGGCCCAAGTCGTACGACCAGTTGGGCCAACTTGGCGTACGACTTTGGCCAACTCGACGGTGGTGGGGTGGCGGTGAGCGGGCGGGTGGGGACGGCCGCGGTGTACCTGCGGGGGTTGCGGCTGGCCACCGTGCTGATCACCTTCGCCGGGCTGCTCGGGCTGGCGCTGCCGGTGATCATCGCGAACGCGGAGGTCTACCGGTCGCTGACCCTGGAGCTGGTCGCCTTCGGCATGCTGTTCGCGGTCGCGGTCTTCTGCGCACTCCGCGCCGATCCCGGCCGCTGGCGCTGGCCGCTGCTGGTGCTGGTGTTCGGCGCGGCCCTGCTCGCGCTGACCGGGGTGCCGCCGGAGCTGATCGTGAGCCGGGCCGAGTGGTCCTTCATGCTGCTCGGCTGGTTCGGCGTGCTGTTGTTGCTGGACAAGGGGATCGGCGCGGTGCTGGCCTTCCTGCTGGTGCACGCGGTGCTCAACGTGGGGCAGCTGATCCTGGTCGGGCAGGCGGACCGGGCCGCGCTGGTCGGCCTACTGATCGCGGGGGTCACCGTGTTCGGGTATCAGCTCGCGGTCGCCTTCGCCGCCGCGATGCTGCACCGGATCGCCGCCGGGGCCGCCCGGACCGCCCGGATCGAGGCGCACCGGCGGACCGCGGCGGTGATCACCCGGGAACTGCAACGTGATCACGAGGAGCGGTACGCGGCGCTGTCCCGCACCGCGTTGCCGCTGCTGGTGGACCTCGCCACGGGGCGGGCCGATCCCGGGGACGAGCGGGTGCGGCGGCTGGCGGCGGTGGAGGCGGCGCGGATGCGGCGGCTGTTCGCCGAGGGCGATGACGTGGACGATCCGCTGCTGCACGAGCTGGCCGCCTGCATCGACAGCGCGCAGCGCGGCGGGGTGAGCGTGCAGCTGGCGGTGCGCGGGCCACGGCCGCCGCTGGACCTGGCGGTGCGGCGGGCGCTGACCGAACCGGCGCTGGCGGCGCTGGTGGCCGCGGCCAGTACCGCCAGGGTGACCGTGGTCGGTTCGGCTAACGCCGTTACGGTAAGTGTGGTCGCCGACGCGCCGGAGCCCGTTCCGGTCGCGCAGGCCGACGGGGTCGTGGTGACGAACCTGGTGAACGCGGATCGGGTGTGGGTGGAAGCCAAGTGGCGAGCGCAGAACTGATCACCGCGGTGGTGGTGGACGACCACCCCGCGATCGTGGCCGGGGTGCAGGCCTGGTGCAGCCTGGCCGACCCGCCGATCGAGGTGCTGGCGACCGGGCCGACCCCGGCCGCGGCCTGGACCGACCCTGGCGCCCAGGCCGATGTGGTGGTGCTGGACCTGCACCTGGGCCAGACCGCCCAGCCCGGCTACGGCGACCTGACCCGGCTGGTCGACGCGGGCCGCCAGGTGATCGTCTACACCATGCGCGACGACGCGGAGACCGCACTGTCCTGTGTGGACATCGGCGCGTTCGCCTACCTGACCAAGGCCGAGGGCCAGACCCACCTGGTCGCCGCCATCCGGGCCGCGGCGAACAACCTGCCCTACACCCCGCCCGCGCTGGCCGGCGCGATCGGCGCGGACACCCGCAGCAGCCGCCCGCGACTGGCCCCGCGCGAGGAGGATGTGCTGATCGAGTGGTTCACCTGCGAATCCAAGGAGATGGTCGCGCAGAAGCTGGGGCTCTCCGCGCGTACCGTCAACACCTACATCGACCGGGTGCGGATCAAGTACGCCAACGTCGGGCGCGCCGCCCCGACCAAGGCGGCACTGGTGGCCCGCGCCATCCAGGACGGCCTGGTTGCCTTGGAGGACCTGTGATCCAGCGTTGGAAGCCCGCGGTGATCGGCCCGCCGGTGGGCCAGTACAGCCACCTGGCCAGTGCGCCCGCCGACCACGAGCTGCTGTTCATCGCCGGGCAGATCGGCTCCCGGCTGGACGGCACCATGGCCGCGGACGCGGAAACCCAGACCCGGCAGGCGCACGAGAACCTGGCCGCGCTGCTCGCCGCGGCCGGCGGCGGCCCGGAACACCTGGTGAAGATGTTCACCATGGTCGCCGGCACCGAGCACCTGCCCGCGGTGCGCGCCGGGCGGGTGGAGCTGTTCGAGAAGTGGTTCCCGGACAAGGACTGGCCCGCGCACTCGCTGATCGTGGTGGCCGGGCTGGCCGCACCGCACATCCTCATCGAGGTGGAGGCGGTCGCGGCGATCCCGAGGTAGACCCCGCCCCACCCGGCGCCGAGTTGGCACAGTGGGACGCATAGTTGGCCCAAGTGGGCGTCCTACGACTCTGTTGGCGAATTGGTGGGGTGGTCAGGCGGCGGTGCGCAGGGCCTGGAACCGGGTGATGCGGGTTTTGC
>NZ_JALMDK010000011.1 GCF_023094165.1 Crossiella sp. S99.2
ATGCACACCCTGCTCACCAAGCATCGCTAGCCCACCACGATGCAACCACCACTAGAAACCGCCCAACGGCCAACACGCCGGGAGAAGGACCTCTCCCCGGCGTGTTGGCCGTTGTGGGCGGTGTGTTGGCCGGTGTGGGAGTGGGGGGCGGGGTGGGAGTGGGGTTAGTTGGGGGACTTTAGGCCTGCGCCGGAGAGGGCGAGGGTGAGGTTTGGGGTGGTCAGATGGGGGGTTGCGGTGGTCCAGGAGGGGGTGGTGGGGGCGGTTGCGGTGCGGGCGGCGGTGATGGCGGCCCAGCAGACCGCCGAGGTGGGTTCGACGTAGAAGCCGGCGGCGGCCAGCTCGGCGCGGGCCTTGAGGACCTGGTCGTCGGTGACGCCCAGGATGGTGCCGCCGGTGTCGGCTACCGCGGCCAGGATGGCTTCGCCGCGGGCGGGTTCGGCGATGGCGATGCCCTCGGCCTTGGTGGGGATCGGGGTGATGGTGGCGGGGCCGGGGGTGCCCGCGTCGGCCGCGGTGGCCAGGGGGGCGCAGTTGGCGGATTGGACGCCGATGATGGTGGGGAGCTTGGGGATCAGACCCTGGGCGAGGAGTTCGCGGAAGCCGAGGTAGGCGCCCAGCAGCAGGGTGCCGTGGCCTACCGGGAGGACGACGGTGTCCGGCATTCCTTGTTCCCACAGCTCGAAGGCGAAGGTCTTGGTGCCGTGCAGGAAGTACGGGTGGAACATGTGGCTCGCGTAGCTGGCGTCGGGGGCCTCGGCGGCGAGTTTGGCGGCGCGGGCGGCGTCCTCGCGGTTTCCCTCGATCAGGTGGACATTGGCGCCGTGCGCGCGCATCTGGCCGAGTTTGCCGGGTGAGGTGCTGGCGGGCACGTAGATCTCGCACGGGATGCCGATGCGGGCGGCGTAGGCCGACAACGCGGTGCCCGCGTTGCCGCTGCTGTCGGCGATCAGGCGGCGGACGCCGAGCAGGTGGGCCAGGGTGGCGAGCATGACCGCGCCGCGGTCCTTGAAGGACAGGGTTGGGGACAGGTATTCGAGTTTCACCCGGGCGTCGGGCAGGCCGACGGCGGGGACCACCGGGGTCATGCCCTCGCCCAGGCTCACCTCGGCCAGCTCCGGTACCGGCAGGGACTCGGCATAGCGCCACAGCGTGGCTGGGCGGGTGGCCAGCTCGGCCCGGCTGGGCAGCTTGGCGCCGAAGTCGGCGACGTCCAGGACACCGCCGCACGGGCAGAGCCAGACCAGGCTGTCCACCGGGAACTCGGTGGCACAGCGGGAACAGCGCAGCGGCGGCAACTGGTGGGCCACGGTTTCTCCTCCACACGACTTGATTGGACTGATCGTCTAGAAAACTTGGACAGATTGTCAAGTCCGGTCTAGGCTGAGGTGGTGAGCGACACGATGGACCGCGCCGCCGACGACCTGTTCGACTCGGTGCGACCGCTGGTCGACGGCCTGGCCGCCACCTTCGGCCCCACCGCCGAGATCGTCCTGCACGACTACCGCAGGCCCGAGGCGAGCGTGGTCGCGATCAGCGGCTCGGTGACCGAACGGCACGTCGGTGGCGCGATGAGTGCGATCGGGCTCGGACTGCTCGCCGCGGGCGCCGACGCCGAAGACCGGCTCAACTACCTGACCCGCACCCCGGACGGCCGCCTGCTGCGCTCCTCCACCATGCTGCTTCGCTTGCGCGGCAAGGTGATCGGCGCGTTGTGCGTGAACCTGGACGTCACCGCGCTGCGTCAGGCCGCCGACACCCTCGCCGGGCTCGCCGGACCGCTGGAACCCGCGCCGGTCACCGTGTTCTCCGACGATGTGGACCAGGTGGTGGACGCGGTGATCGCCGAGGAGGGCGGCTGCGACCGCACCGACCGGGCCGACCGCCGCCGGATCATCGCCGCGCTGGACCGGCGCGGGGTGTTCGCGGTGCAGCGCTCGGCCGCCAGGGTCGCCGAGCACCTGGGGGTCTCCCGGGCCACGCTGTACAACGACCTGACCAAGATCCGGGCCCGATGACGTTGCCGCGCAACCGATCCACGTTCCCGGCGCGGTACCGGACCGCCGGGGGTGATTACGCCGAAGGGCGCACCGCGTGCCCGGCGATCGGGCTACCCTGGCAAGATCTGGCCACGGCCTGACCGGTGTGCCAGCCGGCCGGGACGAACACCGATCGGGGAGGCTGCCAGTGACCTGGGAAGACCGTGTGCTGGGCTGCATGCTGGGCGGCGCCATCGGCGATGCGCTGGGCGCGGACGTGGAATTCGAGTCGATCAGCTCGATCCGGCGGCGGCACGGCGCGGACGGTCTGACCGACCTGGTCGCCGCCTACGGCAAGGTCGGCGCGATCACCGACGACACCCAGATGACCCTGTTCACCCTGGAGGGCATGGTCCGGGCGCACGTGCACCAGCGCCAGCACGGGGCCACCGATCCGGTGCCGTTCCTGCTCTCGGCCTACCAGCGCTGGCTGCACACCCAGGGCTACCCGTGGGCCGACGCCCTGGGCGCACTCGCCGAGGCGCATCCGCAACCGGACGGCTGGCTGATCCGCGAGCCCGACCTGTTCGACCGCCGCGCCCCCGGCAAGACCTGCATCCGCGCGCTGGAGGACATCGGCCGCGGCCAGGCGCCGGGCTCGTTCACCAACAAAATCAACAACTCCAAGGGCTGCGGCGGCGTGATGCGCGCGGCCCCGGTTGCCTTGTGGGGCAACGATCCGGCCGAGGTGTTCCGGATCGCCGCGGCCGGCGCCGCGCTCACCCACACCCATCCCAGCGGCTACCTGTCCGCGGGCTGCCTGGCGGTGATGGTGTGGGCGCTCTTCCACGGCGCGCACATCAACGTGGCCGTGGACAAGGCCGAGCAGATCCTGCGCACCTATGACCAGCACGAGGAAACCCTGGAAGCGATCGAGGGCGCGGTGCGGCTGGGCGGGCCGATCGACTCGACCACGCCGGAGCGGATCGAACGCGAGCTGGGCGGCGGCTGGGTCGGCGAGGAGGCCCTGGCGATCGGGCTGTACGCGTTCCTGCACGGCGGCGGCGAGTTCCGGGAGACCATGCGGGTGGCGGTCAACCACACCGGGGACAGCGATTCCACCGGCGCGATCGCCGGGAACCTGTTCGGCGCGGCGCACGGGATGTCCGCGCTGCCCAAGGACTGGCTGGACAAACTGGAACTCCGCGCGGCGACCGAGCTGTTGAGCCGGGACGCCGTCGCGGAGTTCAGCGCGAACCCGCCCACCTCGAGCGGGTTCCTGCACTGCTATCCCACCTGGTGACTCAGCCGGCCACGAGCACCGCGGCCAGGGCCAGCACCGAGGGCACCACCTGGACGTAGAGGATCTTCTTGCTGGCCGTGGCCGCGCCGTAGACCCCGGCGACGAACACGCACACCAGGAAGAAGATCTTCGCCTGGTAGCCGACCGGGTCGGCCGCGATCAGCGACCAGATCAGGCCGGCGGCCAGGAATCCGTTGTACAGCCCCTGGTTCGCGCCCAGGGTCTTGGTCGCCTCGGCGAACTCGGGGGTGAGCCCGAACGCCTTCTGGCCCCGTGGGGTGGTCCACAGGAACATCTCCAGCACCAGGATGTACACGTGGATCAGCGCGACCAACCCGACCAGGATCCCCGCCACGACACCCATCAGACTTGCTCCTTCATCATTCCACTGTGGACAGCCATTGTGCGCTTGGCCCGGGGGTACGTCATCCCGAGTAGACGTCTTCGATGTAACGGTCCCGCGCGATGAGGTCGGCCAGCCAGGCTTCGGCGGCGTTCTGGTCGCCGCCGGTGTGCTTGCGGTGCAGGTCGAGGAAGGCGGCGCGCACGCCGGGGGCCATCCGGGCGCCGTCGCCGCAGACGTAGACCGCGGCGCCGCTGTCCAGAAGCTGCCACACCTGCTCGCCCTCGGCGGCGATGCGGTGCTGCACGAACTGCACGTCCGCCACCGGCGCCTGGGAGAACGCGGGCCGCATCGAGACCACCCCGGCCTGTTCGGCCGCCTCCAGCTCCGCGCGGTGCAGGTAGTCGACCTCCGGGTGGTCGCAGCCGAAGTAGCACAGCGCCGGGCCGGTGTTGCCGACGGCGAGGCGGTCGGCGATGGCGCCGCGGAAGGGCGCCAGGCCGGTGCCCGCGCTGATCATGATCACCGGGCGGTCGGCGGCCGGGTCGAGCCGGAACGCCTCCCGGCAGGGCTGCACCTTGGCCAGCACGGTGTCGCCGGGACGCAGCCCGGTCAGGTAGGCCGAGCCGATGCCGCGGAAGGTGCCGTCGGCGCACCGGGACGGCGCTGCCAGCAGGGACACCATCAGGTCGACCGCGCCCGGCTGGCTCGCGGCCGAGGAGGAGATCGAGTAGTGCCTGGGACGCAGCGGCGGCAGTAGTTCCAGGGCCACGTCGAGAGTCAGCCGGCAGGCCGGGTTGACTTCGAGGAGGTCCAGCACGCTGCGGCCATCCGGTTGCGCGGCAAGGGCTTCCAGGGCCGTGCGCTCGGGCGGGCA
Source organism: Crossiella sp. S99.2 (assembly GCF_023094165.1). Lineage (GTDB taxonomy): Bacteria > Actinomycetota > Actinomycetes > Mycobacteriales > Pseudonocardiaceae > Crossiella. Next base: position 4,503 of record NZ_JALMDK010000011.1, read on the forward strand.
CGGGTTGTTCGCGGCCAGGGTGGTGAGCTGGGCTGGGGTGGCCGGGTCCTGCAACTCGACGAAGTGGGTGAGCAGGGCGCGGGCGGTGACCGGGCGGTCGATGCCCAGCGCGCCGCGGCCGGGGCGGCGGTCGGCGATTTCGAGGACGTCGTCCAGGTCCAGCCGCAGCAGCCGGGCGGCGCGCTCGACCTGGGCCGGATCGTTGGCGGGCAACACGGTGAGGTGGTCGGCGGTGCGGTAGGTGACGCCCTCGGGCAGCGCGATCCGCAGGAACCGCTTGGACCGGCCCAGCGGGTGGTCCAGCTCGGCCAGGTCGGCGGTGTCGAGGACGGTCATCGGCAGCACCTCGTGCCGGGCGTCGCGGGCCGCGGTGACCGGGCCGGACAGCGTGCGCACCGCGTATCTCGGGCCCTCGCTGATGTCCACTGTGGACACCGCGTCCGGGTCGCCGTACTCGGCCAGCAGCGCGGTCCAGAGCTGCTCGCTCCAGTCGGTGACCGCGCCGGCCAGGTCGCCGGAGGCGTCGGCCTCGCCGCGGTCGAGCAGCCGGGTGGCGCCGAGTTCGGTGAGCCGGGCGTCCAAGGCGGTGGGCACGTGCAGGTAGGTGGCGGCCCAGTTGCGGTCGCCGACGCCGAGCAGCGCGTACCGGACGCCGTCCAGGGAACCGGGTTCGGCTTCGTTGAGCCAGTTCCAGAACTCGGTCGCGTCGTCGGTCGGGCGCCCGTTGTAGGATGCCGCCACGATCACCACTGGGGAGCCGGTCGGCAACGACCGAGTGGCGACGTCCAACGGGTCAACGGAAACGTCGCAGCCGCGCTGCTCCCCTGCCTCGGCGATTTCCTTGGCCAGGGTGCGGCAGGTGCCCAGGTTGGAACCGTGCAACACGGTCAACTTGGTGCCCTGCCGCATCCGGCCCGCCGTCTTCGCGGTGGCGTGCGCGGTCTCGACGACCGCGGGCTGACGCCGGTCCGCGCTGGTGCGCCGGGCCAGGCCCAGGTGCAGGCCCTCGGGCTTGAGGGTCAGCGTTTCCTTGACCTTGAGCTGGTAGTTGTCCTGATCCAGGAAGCGGAAGCGGTGGATCAGCAGGCCCAGCAACAGGGTGGCCTCGTGCAGGGCGAACTGGCGGCCGATGCAGGCCCGCTCGCCGGTGCCGAAGGGCTTGAACGCGTGCACCGGGCGGTCCCGCTCGCGTTCGGGGCTGAAGCGCTCCGGGTCGAAGGACTCCACGTTGTCGCCCCACACCGGATCCCGGTGCAGCATCGGGGTCAGCACCAGCATCGCCTCGCCCTTGGCCACCGGGTACTTGCCGCCGATCTCGGTGTCCCGCAATGCCTGGCGGGCGAAGATGGCCGCGGTCGGCCACAGCCGCAGCGTCTCGTTGAGGATCTGCCGGACGTAGCGCAGCTTGCCGATGTCCTCGAAACTCGGGTCCGGGTCCTCGACATCGCCCCAGAGCGCGTCCACCTCGGCCTGGGCGCGGGCCAGCACGGCCGGGTTCTTGGTCAGGAAGTGCAGCGCGAAGGACAGCGTGCCAGAGGTGGTCTCGTGCCCGGCGATCAGGAAGGTGACCACCTGGTTGCGGATGTTGACCTCGTCCAGAGTCTCCCCCGACTTCGGGTGCGGGGCGTTGAGCATCAGGCCCAGCAGGTCGTCGGTGCTGGTGTCCCCGCTGGCGATGCGCTCCTTGATCACCTCGTCCACCACGCCGTTGAGGAAGGCCACGTCCGCGGCGAACTGCTCGTTGCCCTTGCGGTAGAGGAAGTCCAGGCCCGGGATGTGCCGGTTCTTGGCCTGGGCGAAGGCCAGGCCGCGGACCAGGGCGGTGATGAACGGGTGCGTGGCTTCACTTTCGAAGGAGCCGAAGTCGTAGCCGAAACCGGCCAGGCCGATGGTGTCCAGGGTCAGCTTGGTCATGTCCCCTGAAATGTCCACAGTGGACTTTCCGGCGTGCTGATCCCAGGAGTTGATCAGCTTGCGGGCCACGGTGAGCATGGTCGGGTGGTAGGTGCGCATCGAGGACATGGCGAAGGCGGGCAGCAGGATGTCGTGCGCCTTGGCCCAGTTGGGCTCGTCGTTGAAGGCGGTGAACAGGCCGTCGCCGGTGAGGCCGCGGATGGTCACCAGGGAGTTGCCCACGTGCTTGGCGAAACGGTCCTCATCGGCGAGTTCGGCGACCAGGTCGGCGCCGGAGACGAAGACGACCTCGGTGTCGAAGAACTTGCGGGTGAAGATCGGGCCCAGCGCCCTGGCGTCGTCCATCGCGCTCTGCACCAGGCGGTCCGACGGCGCGCCGAGCACATCGCCGATCACCGGCAGTCGGTTGGCCGGGTGCGGCAGTTCGACCCGGTCGGTTGTGTGTGCGATGCCCATCTCGAATCCCCGATTTCGCTGTGCGCGCTTGTCCTGTCGAGATCAACAGTGCCAGCGCTGATCCACAGCCTCCGACCATCGCACTACACAATCTTGTAGTCCTCGGCTAGGTTTCCTCCTTGTGCGCGAACCACTGTCCCGGATCGGTCTGGCCGAACTGCTGGCCGCCTCGGGCGCGCTGGCCTCGCTGCGCGACCGGACCGGCCGGTTCACCTGGGCCTCGCCGAGTTACCGCGAGCTGATCGGGGCCGGCGAGGCCGAGATCGCGGGCAGCACCCTGGCCGACTGGCTGGGTCCGGAACTGGCCGCGCCGGTGGACGCCGAGGACGCGCGGGTGTGGCGAACCGGACAGCCGGTGCGCTGGCGGCCGAGCGATCCGGTGCCGACCGCGCTGCCGGGACGCTCGGGCAGACAGGTGTGGCTGGCCGGGCACAAACTGCTGCTGCGCCCGGTGGACGGGGAACCGTTGCTGGGCATGGTCGCCGTCGACGTCGGGGACTGGCTGGCCGACCGGGCCGCGCTGGCCGCGGCCGAGCAGCGGCTGGCCCAGTTCGTCGCGCACGTGCCGGTGCTGGCCATGATCACCGACGCGCAGCACCGTTATGTCTGGTTCGGTGACGCCGGGCACCGGCTGCTCGACCGACCGGTCGGCGAGGTGGTCGGGCGGACCGTGCCGGAGGTGCTGCCGCCGGATCTGGCCGAGCAGTCGGTGGAGCAGAACGCGGCGGTGCTGCTGTCCGGGGCGGCCCGGCAGGTGCGGCTGCGCACCGAGCAGGACGGGCGGGAGATCGAGTGGTCCGGGTACCGGTTCCCGCTGCCGCAGCCGCAGGGCCCGCCGCACGTGGGCACCATCCTGTTCGACGTCACCGAGTTCCGCACCGCGCAGCGGGACGCGGCGTTGTGGCGCAACCGGTTCCTGGCGCTGCTGGACCGGATCTCGGTGCCCGCCGCGGTCTGCCTGCCCGACGGCACGCTGAGCATGCTCAACCCGGAGTTCGCCGCCCTGCTGGGCAGCAGTCCCGGCCGGTTGCACGGCACCGTGCTGACCACCCTGATGCAGGCCAGGGACCAGGAGAAACACGATCGGCTGATGCGGGAGTTCGCCTCCGGCGCGCGCGGCCGGCGACGGCTGGCGGTGCGCTGGAAGCCGCGCCGCGGCAGCACCGAACGCACCGGGGAGCTGACCATCCAGCTGGTCAAGGACGTGGAGACCGGGTTGCTGCTGACCCTGGCCGCCGATCCGGAACAGCCGCCGCCCGCGGACACTCCGCCGGAAATCAGTTCCCGGGAGGCGGAGATCATCACTAAGGTCGCCGCCGGGGACACCACCGCGGCCATCGCCGCCGCGCTCGGCCTGACCCCGGACGGGGTGACCTATCACGTCACCCGGCTCTGTCAGCGGTTCGAGGCGGCCAACCGCACCGCGCTGGTGGCCAGGGCATATGCGACCGGGGTGCTGGACGCCTCGGTGTGGCCACCCGCACTGCGGGGGAACGGAGTGGCGAGTGCGTGAGGAACTGCTCGACGACAGCGGCCGGCTGGTCGCTGTCTACGACCGCCGCACCCGGATGGAGCGGCCCTACGCGGCCGAACTGAAGCCGGTGGACATCGAGCCGGCTGCGCTGGTCAAGCTGCTCTTCGCCGAGCGCGCGGGCTGGGTGTTCAGCTCCACCCCGGACATCTGCCACCCGGCCAAGGCCGAGGGCGGCACGATCGTCCGGCACGGGCACGGCTACAGCTACGACCTGCGCACCCAGCCGGTCGACCCGGGCTGGGCGGCCGGGCCGTTGCCTGCCGGACTGCGGTTCAGCGAGTTCACCGCGACCCTGGACGAGATCTACCCCGCCTACCAGCTGGCCTTCCCACCGGGCCACGTCGATCACGTGATGGACGCCGAGACCGAACGGCGGGACTTCGCCCGGCTGCTGGCCGGGGAGGTCCTCGGGCCGGTGCTGCCGTGCAGCAGCCTGGTGTGGGACGGCGAGACGGTGGTCGGGGTCATCGTGGTCAACGACCGCGAGGGCGAACCGCCGATGTTCGGACCGTGGATCTCCCAGGTCTACCGGGACCCCGATCCGCGCTACCGCGGGCTGGGCATGGTGCTGCTGCGGCGGGCCCTTGCCCTGGGCGCGCGGGCCGGGTTGCCGGCGATCGGACTGGCGGTCACGGACGGGAATCCGGCGCGGTCGGTGTACGAAAAGGCGGGCTTCCGGCATACCGACGAGTCCATGACGGTGCTCATCCCGGATTAGGTCGTGTTTGGTGGGTATTGGTCGATGAGCGTCGGAGTCCAGATTGTTCCTGGTCGTGTCGACGTGGTGGCCTCGTACCGGTGTTGTACGTGGCCGCCGCGGCGGCGCGGCTAGGGGCGATCTGGGCCCGGCGATCGCGACCAAGGTCCACCAAACACGACCTCACCCTCTAGACTGGCCGGGTTGGCGTCGAGACCGGGAGGTGGACTGTGCGCGAGCACCGGGTCCAGCCTGGTTCGGCGCTGCTCCGGCTGATCCAGGCCGTGCTGCTCACCGCACTGCTGGTGCTGGTGGCCGCGCCGGTGGCCACGGCCGCGCCGATCACGTTGGCGGACAACGAGGTCGCGGTGTCCACCCATCTCGGCGGGTCCTCTTCGGACCATCGGGACACCCGGCTCAACCACGCCGACCGGGTGGCCATCGCCAACCCGCACGCGCACCAGCACTTCGCCGAACTGCCCGCCGGACTGCCGGTGGCCGCGCCCGCGTTCCCCCGGCCCAGCGTCGACTTCGCCACCGATCAGAACGCCCTCGACGCCGCGGCCGGTGTCGGGCCGCGGCAGGCGCCCACCAGAGGGCCACCGAACACTCCAGGAAGCTGACCCTCACATCGTCCTTTGTGGACGGACCTCACTCCTGGAGGAACCTCACCCATGTCACGCCCTTCGGCGTGGCGGGGACTTCTCGTGCGCGGGCTGCTGTCCCTCGCCGTGCTTGTCACCGCCACCTATCTCGTGCTCAGCACCGCCCCGCGCCTCGGCCTGGACCTGCGCGGCGGCACCCAGATCGTGCTTGAGGCCAAGTCCACCCCGACCGTCACCGCCGACGCCAACGCCACCGACCGCGCCCTGGAGGTGATCCGCCGCCGGGTGGACAGCCTGGGCGTGGCCGAACCGGGGCTGGTGCGCTCCGGCGAGAACCGGATCATCGTCGAACTGCCCGGCGTGCAGGATCCGAAGGAAGCGGTCGCGGTGCTCGGCCGGACCGCCCAGCTGACCATGCACCAGGTGCTCGGCGTGGTGCCGCCGGGCACGCCGCCGGGGCCGGGCGAGAAGGTGCTGCCGGATGAGTCCGGCGCGCCGTTGCGGCTGGCCCCGGCCGCGCTGACCGGGGAGAACGTGTCCGGGGCGAATTCAGGGCCGGTGCCGCAGGGGGTCGGCTGGCAGGTGGGCATCGACTTCTCCGGGGCCGGTGGGGAGAGCTGGCGGAAGCTGACCGGTCAGGCCGCGTGCTCCGCGCCGGGTGATCCCAAGCGCCGGGTGGCGATCGTGCTGGACGACAAGGTGATCTCCTCGCCGCAGGTGGACCCGTCGGTGGGCTGCCAGGCCGGGATGGGCGGCGGCACCACCCGGATCACCGGCAAGTTCACCCAGGCCGAGGCCAACGAGCTGTCGTTGCTGATCAGCGGCGGCGCGCTGCCGGTGCCGGTGGAGGTCCTGGAACAGCGGACCGTGGGCCCGACCCTGGGCGCGCAGGCGATCGAGGCGAGCGCGTGGGCCGCGCTGATCGGCATCGGCATCACCGGGCTGTTCCTCACCTTTGTCTACCGGTTGGTCGGTTTCCTCGCGGTGCTGGCCCTGGCCGGGTACGCGGCGCTGTCCTACTCCTCGCTGCTGGCGATCGGGGCCACGCTGACCTTGCCGGGGCTGGCGGGCCTGGTGCTCGCGGTCGGTATGGCGGTGGACGCGAACGTGCTGGTCTTCGAGCGGGCGCGAGAGGACTTCGCGAGCAGATCCGGGCTGCCGCCACGGCAGCGGTTGAGCCGGGCCATGGAGGGCGGGTTCAAGGGCGCGGTGTCCGCGATCGCGGACTCCAACGTCACCACGTTGCTGGCGGCCGGATTGCTGTTCTTCCTGGCCACCGGGCCGGTGCGCGGGTTCGGCGTGACGCTGTCGGTGGGTGTGCTGGCCTCGCTGTTCAGCGCGCTGGTGCTGACCAGGGTGCTGGTGATCGCGGTGTGCGACAACGAGTTCGTGGCCAAACGGCCGTGGCTGACCGGGCTGGGCAGCCTTGGCCGGGTGCGGACCTGGCTGACCGGCCGGTTCAGCGGGTTGTTCGCCAACCCGAAGCGCTGGCTGCTGGCCACCGGGGCGATCACCCTGCTGATCGCGCTGGGACTGGTGATCCGCGGTCCGGAACTGGGCGTGGAGTTCACCGGCGGCAGACTGATCGAGTACACCACCCAGCAGCAGGTCAACCCGGACGCGGCCCGGGATGCGTTGCAGGCGGCCGGTTTCGACCGGGCCACGGTGTCCACGAGCGGCGAGAAGGAACTGACGATCAAGACCGCGCCACTGGACGAGACCCAGGCGGCCAAGGCCAAGGAGGTCGTGGCCGGGCTCGGCGGCGGCGCGGAACAGGTGCGCAGCGAGCTGATCGGGCCGAGCCTGGGTGACGAGCTGCGCACGAAGGCGTTGCTGGCCCTGGCGATCGCGGTCGCGGCGCAGCTGGCGTACCTGGCGATCCGGTTCGACTGGCGGCTGGGTGTGGCCACGGTCGCGGCGCTGCTGACGGATGTCGTTGTGCTGCTGGGGTTGTTCTCCTGGCTGGGGATCACCATGGACGCGGTGTTCCTGGCGGCGCTGCTGACGGTGATCGGTTATTCGGTGAACGACTCGGTGGTGGTCTTCGACCGGGTCCGCGAGCTACGCGGATTGCGGCCCAAGGAACACTTCCACCAGATCGCGGGCACCGCGGTGCTGCAAACCTTGCCGCGCACGGTGAACACCGGTGTCGGCGTGCTCGCGGTGTTGCTGTGCCTGCTCTTCCTGGGCGATGGGTCGCTGGCCGACTTCGCGCTGGCGGTGCTGGTGGGTGTGGTCGCGGGCACGATCTCCACGGTGACCACGGCTTCGCCGCTGGCGGTGCTGCTGGACCGGAAATCGCCGGGGGCCGGGCGGCAGCGGGCCAAGCCGCGGCCGCAGACCCGGCGGCGGGTGGAATCCGGGGCGGTGGTGTGAGCGGCCAGCGTGGGTTAGTGAGTCAGCGCAGGCCGGTGAGCAGGAAGGGCGCGTTGATGATCCCGTGCACCAGGAGCAGCACGGGGAAGTTGCGGTACCGCGCCCACAGGTAGCCGAGGAACATCCCGCGCACACCGTGTCCCGCCAGCACGGTGAGCACACCGAGGCCGACGCCGTGGTGGGACTGGATTCCGATGTGCCACACCGCCCAGAGCACGGCGGCCAGCGCGATCCCGGGCCACAGTCCCAGCACGGCTTCGAGCCTCGTCTGCAGCCAGCGCCGGAAGAAGAGTTCCTCGATGACGGCGTTGAAGAGGAAGACGACGAGGATGGTCTGGGCGTCCGGGATGAGGCGGGATTCGGGGTAGGCGCCCAGGAGATAGGTGAGGCCGAGGAAGACGGCGGCGGGGGCGAGCGGGGCGATCCAGCGGGTGGGGGTCATGGGGCGCCAGCGTTCGCGCTTGCCGCCGTCGCGGCGCAGGTGCCAGAAGAGGGTGAGCGGGATCGCGATCAGCAGGACTGGTTTGACGATCAGGAACCAGAGCGGGGCGCCCGGTAAGACCATGATGATCGCGAAGAGGGCGGCGAGCGCGGTCAGCCAGGCTGCTTCGACGCGGGTACGGGCCGGGTCGACGCGGAAGGGGTTCTCCCACTTGACGGTGGGTGGGATGAAGCGGGTCGCGACGATGGCCAGCAGGGCGGGGACGGTGAGCAGCCACAGCGGGAGGGTGCCGTCGTGGTCGGCGGTGTAGTGGACGCTGAAATGGCCGGTGAGCAGGAGCAGCAGTAAGCAGCCGAAGATGACGGCCAGACAGCCGACCAGGATGAAGCCGCCTAACCGGGCCCAGGTTCGCCGTTCCCCCATGGGGCCAACATATCCGGGATCGGGCCGGGGGCGCCGGGAGGGCAGCGAGAACGTCGAGTTGGCCCAAGTCGTACGCATAGTTGGCCAAACTGGGCGTACCACTTGGGCCAAGTCGGCGGCGGGCGCGGGCTGGGGGTCCCACTTTCCGGGGATACGGGACTGGGTGGTTCTCGATCTAGGGTGGGTCCCATGGAGCTGGTGTACGAGCGTCGCGGAGCCGGTGCGGGGGCGCCGTTGGTGTTGCTGCATGGGGTTGGGCATCACTGGCAGGCTTGGGAACCCGTGCTGGATCTGGTGGCGGAGCGGCGGGACGTGATCGCGCTGGACTTTCCCGGGTTTGGGGCCTCGCCGATGTTCGCGGAGGGGGTTCGGGTTCATCCGGGGTTGCTCGCCGATGTCGTGCAAGAGTTTTGCGCTGAGCTGGGGCTTGTGCGGCCGCATGTCGCGGGGAATTCCATGGGTGGGCTGGTTGCCTTGTTGCTGGGGCAGCGGGGAGTGGTTAGTAGCGTGACCGCGTTGTCTCCCGCTGGGTTGTGGACTGATCGGGAGCGGGCTTGGGCTTTTCGGGTTTTGCGGGCTTGCCGGGGGGCGGCTCGGGTTACGCCGCCGGGGGTGGTGGCCCGGTTGGCTGAGTCCGGGGTGGCTCGGACTTTGTTGACGGGGATGATTTATGGGCGGCCCGCGGCTCGCTCCGCATCGGCTGTGGTGGCTGAGGTGCGGGCTTTGCGGGAGGCCACCGGGTTTGACGTGGCGTTGCGGGTGGGGCGGGAGTTTCGGTTTTCCGGGGTGGTGCCTGCTGACGTGCCGGTGACCGTGGCCTGGGGCGATCGGGATCGGGTGTTGTCCCGGCGGCAGGGATTGCGGGCCCGGGAACTGGCGCCGCAGGCTCGGTTGGTGGAACTGCCTGGGTGCGGGCATGTGCCGATGAGTGACGACCCGGAATTGGTGGCTTCGGTGTTGTTGCGGGGGTCCGCCGGGGAATCGGTCAGTTCTTCCGCACGATGACCAGTTTGAATTTGCCGGTGCCGGGATCGCGTTGCGGTGGGGTGTGGTCCAGGGTGATGTCCACGGTGCCCAGACCTTGTTTGGCGAGATAGGTGCCGAGTTTGTCGCGGAGGTGCGGCCAGGCGTCGTCGTTGGTGGCGTCCAGGCGAATGTGCAGGTGAGCCGGGGCGGTTTGGACTATTTGGAAGCGGCGGACTCCCGGCAGGCCGTCCACGACCGTGGTCACCGCCAAGGGGAGCAGGCGGACTGTGCTGCCGTCGGGGGCTTGTAGTTCCAGGAGGTCGTTGGTGCGGCCCTGGACGCGCAGGGTGGGGAATTGGCGGCCGCAGCCGCAGATGTCCGGGTCGATGGTGATCGAGTCGCCCAGGTTGTAGCGGATGATGGGCTGGACCCGGTTGGCCAGGTTGGTCAGCAGAACCGAGGTGGACGGGATGCCGGGACTGACCGGATGGCCGCGGTCGTCCACCGGTTCCAGGATGGCCCAGTCGTCGTTGACGTGCAGGCGGTCCAGGGCGCAGGCGAAGGTCAGCAGCATGAACTCGGAGCAGCCGTACTGGTTGCGCACCTCGGCGCCGAAGGCCTGGGCCAGCAGGGCGCGGTCGGTGCCGGGGATGGCCTCGCCGCCGGTGGTGATCAGGACCGGCGCGATGCGCAGGCGGCCGGCCAGCTGTTCATGGGCCAGGGCGACCTGGGCGGTGGCGTAGCCGCCGAGCATGGCCGGCTGGTACTCGTTGAGCGCGGCCACGGTTTCCTCGATCGGCGCGTGCACCGAGAACACCCGCAGCCGCTCCGCCCGGGACTTGCGCTGGGCGCGCTGGAACTCGGCCGTGGCCACGCCGCCGAAGTGGCCGTCAGTGGCCACCAGGTTGGCCATCCGGCCGCCCGCGGCGGCGATCTCGCGGACCAGGCCCACGCCCAGCGCGGGCATCGCACGCAGGGCGCCCAGGGTGCCGGCGACCTTGCGCATGGGTTCGTCCTGCAGGATCACCGCGCGGTCGCCGCTGCTGCCCGAACTCGTGGACACCAGGTACCGGTCCCGGAACAGGGTGCCGATGCGGTCCGGGTCGGCCAGGTGCAGGTTCAGTTCAGCCAGCCGGACCTCGGGGTCGGTGACCCACTCGTCGAAGCGGGCCATCAGCTCCGGTTTGCTGGTCGGCGGCAGGTCGGTGAGGCGGAAATCCCTGGTCAGGTCGGCGTAGTGGGCCCGGAAGTAGGGCGAGCGGGCCCGCGCGTGGGCGATGAGTTCGGTGATCCGGGCGCGTTGCCGGGAGAGCACCCTGGTCCGGTCGCCGCGGCGGTCGCGCCATGCCTGCCAGTGCACGCTCATGCCCATCCCCCAGCCGCTGGTCGGGCGACCACGGTATTTCCTCCCGCGTGCCGCCACAACCGAGTGCGGTAGCGTCCGCCGGGAAGAAAACGACCAGTATTCGGCCAGTTCGAGGGAGAGCCTTCCATGTCGTCCAGTGAGCTGCTGCCCGGCACGCGACGAGCGCTGGTGCGGCGGGTGGCCGTTGAACAGGCCGGCAGCCGGCTCCCCTCGCTCACCGCGGGGCTGGTCCGCGACGGCGAACTGATCTGGAGCGGCGCCCGCGGCCAGGTCGACGGGGCCCCGGTCACCCTCGACACCCAGTACCGCATCGGGTCGATCACCAAGACCTTTATCGCGCTGCTGGTCATGCGCCTGCGCGACGCGGGCAAGCTTGACCTGTCCGACCAGCTCGACCAGCACCTGACCGGCACCCCGCTGGGTGACCGGAGCATCGCCCAGCTGCTCTCGCACACCTCCGGCGTCACCGCCGAATCCCCCGGCCCCTGGTGGGAACGCGCCCCGGGCTACCCGGCGAGCGAGCTGATCGAGAACCTCGGCGGCGAGGACGTGCGGCACCGGGCGGGCCGCCGGTTCCACTACTCCAACGTCGGCTACGGCCTGCTCGGCGAACTCGTCGCCCGGCTGCGCGGGCACTCCTGGGAGGACGCGCTGCGCGCCGAACTCCTGGAGCCGCTGGGCATGCAGCGCACCACCACCATGCCCAAGCCGCCGCACGCGCACGGCTGGGCGGTGCACCCGTGGGCCGACGTGCTGCTGGCCGAACCCGCGCACGACGCCGGGTCGATGGCCCCGGCCGGGCAGCTCTGGTCCACCATTCCCGACCTGTCCCGGCTGGCCCGGTTCCTGCTCGGGGACACCGCCGAGGTGCTGCACCCGGACACCGTGGCCGAGATGCGCGAACCGGCCACCGTGGACGACGGCGACGAGTGGCGCGCCGGGTACGGCCTCGGGCTGCAACTGGTGCGGCACAAGGGCAGGCGGCTGGCCGGGCACACCGGGTCGATGCCGGGGTTCGTCTCCACGGTGTGGGTGGACCCGAAGGAGGACACCGCGGTGCTGTACCTGACCAACAGCACCGTCGGCCCCTCCGGACCGGTCGCCACCGATCTGCTGGACCTGCTGCACGAGCTGGAACCGCACATCCCGGCCGAGTGGACGCCACAGCCCTCGGCCGATCCGGCGCTGCTCGCGCTGACCGGCCAGTGGTACTGGGGACCGAGCCCGTACGCGCTGCGGTTGCTGCCGGACGGTCTGCTCGACCTGAACCCGTGGAACGGCCGGGGCCGCGCCTCCCGCTTCCGCGCCAACGAGGACGGCACCTGGACCGGCCTGGATGGCTACTACGCCGGGGAGCTGCTGCGGATCGGGCGCGCCGCCGACGGCACCGCCACCCACCTGGACCTCAACACCTTCATCTTCACCCGCACCCCCTACGATCCGGCCGCGCCGATCCCCGGCGGGGTCAACCCGGACGGCTGGGTGCCGGTGGAACCCGCCTGAATCTCCTACCTACCGGTGTTGGCGGGGCTGGACGGATCGGCCAAGATTCCGTGGCATGCCGTCCAGTCCCCGCCGACGACGTCCCCGGCTGACCGCCACCGCCAGCCGCATCCGCCGCACCCGGGTCCGCCCGCCCGCGCCGGTTCCGGTGGTCCCGCCCAGCTTCTCGCCGAGCGCACCCCCCGTGCTCCCGCCAGGACGACGGCGAGGCTGGGTGTTGCCGGTGGCGGCGCTGGTGGTCGGGGTGGCCGCGCTGGGATCGCTGTGGTTCACCTCGCGCTCGCTGGCCGCCACCGAGGCGCAGCTCGCGCTGAGCGCGCGAACCCAGGTGGCGCAACGGTTCACCGAGGCCGTCGGCCAGCTCGGCTCGGACAAGCTGGATGTCCGGCTGGGCGCGATCTACGGCCTGGACGGGCTGATCCGGGACTCCGCCCAGGACGCGCCGCGCGGGGTTGAGGTGCTGACCGCGTTCGTGCGCACCAGGGCCCCGATCGAGAACTGCGGTGACGGGGCCACCGCCCAGGCCCTGCAACGCCCGGCCGAGGACGTGCAGGCCGCGGTCACCGTGATCGGCCGCCGCGGCAGTCCCGCCGGCGATCGGCTCAACCTCACCCGTGCCTGCCTGGCCGGGGCCGACCTGCACCAGGCCCAGCTGGACCGCGCCGACCTCTCCGGCACCGACCTGAGCCGGGCCAACCTGGCCCGCGCCAAGTTGCGCTCGGCCGACCTGAGCGACGGTGTGCTGGTGCAGACCGATTTCACCGGCGCCGACCTGCGCCGCGAGGACAGCTCCGGCGCCGCCTGGACCACCCGGCTGCGCCAGGCCAACCTGACCGGCGCGAACCTCACCTCGGCCGATCTCTCCGGCGCCGACCTCTCGGGCGCCGAGCTGACCTCGGCTCAGCTGACCGGCGCCAACCTCACCGGCGCCGACCTGCGCGAGGCCACCGGCCTCAGCTGATCCGCGGCAACCGCCCGGCCACCGCTTTGGCCAGCTCGATGAGTGGCTGGCACAGCGTCTCCCCCGGCTGGGCGTCCCGCAGGTGCAGCCGGACCACCTCCAGCATGGGCCGACCCGCCGAATCGCTCATCGGCCGGTGCGGGATCACGACCTGGCAGCTCTCCCTGTCGGGGTCCACCACGCCCTCCACGCCCGCGCCGAGGTCGACCCGGCGGCCGCCCTTCTTCTCCGCCAGCGGTGGCCTGCGGTCGAACTCGACCTTGACCTCGCGCCGGCCGCGCACCCACTCGCAGTCCCAGTCGCCGAAGCCGGGATCGGCCTCGGCCGCGCCGATGAGCGGGGACAGCTCCGCGCGGGTGACCAGCGTGCAGGCTTCCAGGCGTACCAGGGAGTTCTCCGGGGCTTCGGTGGGACGGCGCTTGACCTGCCCCTGGGTGAGCACCTGGAGCACACCGGTGGTCAGGGTCTCGGCCATATCGCACAGTGGGGCGGGCCGGTCGCGGAGGTGTTCGGCCCGGATGCGGATGCGGTAGCCGTCCGGCAGGTGCACGGTGCGTTCACATTCATCGCCCCGTTGCGCGGGACGGTGGATCGGGGCGATCACGGTGGCCGTCGGCGTGGGGGTGTTGGTGCCGGGGAAGCCCTGCAACTGCACCTGGACGCTGACCTCGTCGGCCGGATCGTCCGGTTTCATCCGCACCAGCACCCGGCAGCGGTTGAAGTTGCCGTAGTCCTGGTCCAGCACGGCCTGGCCGAAGCGGCTCAGCGCGCCGACCTCGGTCAGCGCGCACGGGTCGACGGTGCGCGGGTCGCCGAGCAGGCGCAGCCGGTCCTCGGGTAGCGAGTCGGCCCACGGCCAGAACACCGCCGCGGCGGCCGCCACCGCCAGCACGGCGCCCAGCGCGGTGTAGACCGGCCAGCGGCGGCGCGGTGGGGGCGGCGGGACGCGCAGGGTCAGCTTGGCCCCGCTGGCCACCTCGGCGAGCATGGCCTGCGCGTCCTCGGCACTGGGCCGACGCCGGGGATCCTTGTGCAGCAACGCATCCAGCACCTTGCCGAGCGGCCCGCCCTGGCGGTGCGGTTCTCGCTGGCCGGCGCCGGCGCGGGCGAGCATGCTCTGCGGCGGCGCGTCCAGCCTGCCCCACGGCGACCGGCCCTCCACCGCCGCGAACACGGTGGCGCCCAGCGCGAAGACGTCGGCGGCGCTGGTCCCGACCTCGCGGTTGGCGACCTCGGGGGCGACGTAGGCGGGGGTGCAGTCCAGGACGCCCCCGCTGACGTCGGTCTCCTCGGCCCAGCGGGCGATGCCCAGATCGGTCAGCTTGGCCTGCCCGGTCGCGGTGACCAGGACGTTGGCCGGTTTGACGTCCAGGTGCACGATCCCGGCCCGGTGGATGGCCACCAGCGCGGCGGCCACCTGCTCGCCGATCCGGGCCGCGCGCTCCGGGAAGAGCGTGCCGTCCTGCTCGACGACCTTGGCCAGATCGCGGGATTCCAGGTACTCGCTGACCACCCAATGGTCCGCGCCCGCGGTGAACGAGGTGAGCACCATGATCACGTTCGGGTGGGTGAGCGCGGCGCCCTGGACCGCTTCCCTGCGGGTCTGCCGCTGCCCCTGCTCCCGGTCGGCCGCGCTGGAGCGCTTCATGGCCACCACGCGGTTCAGCTCGACATCGCGGGCCCGCCAGACCTCGCCCTGGCCGCCACTGCCCAATTTCGCCAGTAGCTGGTAACGGCCCGCGATCAGCTCGTCACTCCCCATGTGAGCGGAGTGTAGGCACAGCGCTTACCTAGACAGCTGGTGGCCGGTCCTCGTACGGCGTGGAGAGCACCACCGTGGTCCGGGTGGAGACGTTGGCGACCTCGCGGATCCGCCGCAGCAGATCCTCCAGGGCCGTCGCCTTGGCCACCCGGACCAGCAGGATGTAGGACTCGTCGCCGGCGACCGAGTAGCAGGACTGCACCTCGGGCAGGGCGGCGAGCCGTTGCGGGTAGTCATCCGGAGCCGACGGGTCGATCGGGGTGAGCGAGATGAACGCGGTCAGCGGCAGCCCGACCTGTTCGTGGTCGAGCCTTGCCGAGTAACCGCGGAGCACCCCGCGTTGCTCCAGCCTGCGCACCCGTTGGTGCACGGCCGAGACGCTCAGCCCCACCTTCTCCGCGAGATCGGTGAAACTGCAGCGGCCGTCCTCGGACAGCACCCGCAGGATCGCGCGGTCGATCGGCTCAAGATTCGTCACGCGGGTAGTGATACCAGGTCGTGGGGCTGGTTGTTCAGTCGCTCGACACCGGTTTCCGTAACGACCACGATGTCCTCGATCCGCGCGCCCCACCGGCCCGGCAGGTACACCCCCGGTTCGACGCTGAAGGCCATGCCCGGCTCCAGCACCAGGTCGTTGCCCGCGACGATGTAGGGCTCCTCGTGCACTTCCAGGCCGATGCCGTGGCCGGTGCGGTGCACGAAGTACTCGGCGAGCCCGGCCTGCTCCAGCACCTGGCGGCCGGCGGCGTCCACCGATTCCGCGGTGACGCCGGGGCGAACGGCCTGCACGGAGGCTTCCTGGGCGGCGAGCAGGGCGGCGTAGCCGGTGGCCACGTCGGCGTGTGCGGGCGTGCCCAGCACGTAGGTGCGGGTGCAGTCGGAGTTGTAGCCCTCGGCGACCGGGCCGCCGATGTCGACCACCACCACATCCCCGGCCTGGATGACCCGCTCGGACAGCGAGTGGTGCGGGCTGGCGCCGTTGGGGCCGGAGCCGACGATGACGAACTCGGCGCGGGTGTGGCCCTCGGCCTCGATCGCGGCCGCGATGTCCGCGCCCACCTCGGCCTCGGTGCGCCCGACCTGGAGCCATTCGGCCATCCGCGCGTGCACCCGGTCGATGGCCGCGCCCGCCTTGCGCAGTCCGGCGATCTCACTGGCGTCCTTGCGCATCCGCAGTTCGCGCAGCACCGGTCCGGCCAGGACCTGTTCGGCGCCGGGCAGCGCGGCCCGCAGCGGCAGCACGTGCCGGGCGGTCATCGCGTCGGCCACCGCGACCCGCTTCGGCGCGTGGCCGGTGCACTGGAGCAGGTCGGCGACCAGGCGGTACGGGTCCTCGCCGTCGACCCAGGTGAGAAGTTCCACGCCCAGCTGGGCCAGCGGCAGCGCGTCGTAGCCGGGGGCTTCCAGCTTGGGCAGCACCAGCGCGGGCGGCGCGCCGTCCTCGGCGGGCAGCACCAGGCAGGTGAGCCGTTCGAAGGAATCCCCGCCCGCGCCGAGCAGGTAACACAGGTCCGAGCCCCCAGCGACGAGCAGCGCGTCCACCCCGGCGGCGGTCGCGGCGGTCGCCGCCCGGGCCAGCCTGCTGGTGTGCGCCTGCACGTCCACTTCTCCGGTCGTCGTCGACATAGCCGCTACTTTATGCGGTCCATCTGCCGCCACACCCGAAATACCAGCGGGCACAGCGTGGCCGCCAGGTAGAGCCCGCCTGCCAGCCACATGGTGGTGGTCAGCCCGAGGCCATCCACGGACAGTCCGGCGAGCACGGTGCCCACCGGCATGCCGGCCGCGCAGCCCGCCGCGGTCACACCGAAGACGACCGGCCGCTGTTCCTCGGGGATGCGCTCGTACTCGACCACGGACAGGATCGGGTTGATCGCCCCGCACAGCAGGCCGATCAGCGCCATGCCCGCGACCAGCGCGAACAGCCCCGGTTCGGCCAGCAGCAGGAGTTGTTTGGGCGCGCCGACTGCCAGGAAGGCCACGGTGTAGACCGGCCAGCGCGGCAGCCGCGGCCCGAGCCAGCCGTAGAGCAGGGTGCCCAGCAGCGCGGCCCCGCCGAACACGCCGGTGATCACGCCGAGCGCGACGCTGCTGCCCAGCACGTCCTTGGCGTAGCGGGGTAACAGCACCGAGAGGACGGCGGCGTCCATCATGTTGGTGGCCATCAGCATCAGCGTGATCGCGCCGATCAGCCGGTCCCGGCGCAGGTAGCCGATGCCGGCCCGCAGATCGGCCAGGTAGGCCCGCGCGCCGCGGGCAGGCTGGGTGTCGCCGGTGCGGTCGCCGGGCAGGAACAGGCCGATCAGCAGCGCGGAGACGGCGAAGGTGGCCGCGTCCACGAAGAGCACCTCGGCCGCGCCGGTGACCGCGATCAGCACCCCGGCCAGCAGTGGCCCGACCATCTTGGCCGCCCGGGAGGCCCCGTCGGCGGCGCTGGCCGCGCGTTCCAGTGGGGTGCCGCCGAGTGCGGCGAGGTTGGGCACTGCCGAGGCGCGGGCGGTCTCCCCCGGCGCGCGGCTGAGTCCGAGCACCGCGACCAGCAGCACCAGCTGCCACAGCGCCAGTCCGACGGTGAGGTGCAGCACCGGGATGGCCAGCACGGAGAGGGCGGCGAGCAGGTCGGAGAGCACGCTGGCCCCGCGCACGCCGAAGCGGGCCACCATCGGACCGCCGAGTGCTGAGGAGGCCACCACCGCGATCAGTTCGACCGCGGCGACCAGGCCGGTCTGCGCCGAGCTGCCGGTGGTCTCCAGCACGAACCAGGGGATGGCCAGGAAGGTCATCATGGTGCCGCACACCGAGATCCCGTTGGCCGCGAACAACGCGGCGAGGGGCAGGCGGCGGCGTACGGGTGTCAGTTCCTGGACGCTCATGTCTTCTCCCCCTTGGCTTCCCGGCCTTTGCGCGGGAAGGACTGCCACTGGGTGACCACGGAGGTGTCGCCCGCGCGGCGCGGTCGCTCGTAGCGGTCCAGGACCTGTTCCAGCTCGCCGTTGAGCGCGGTGAGTTCGTCGGCGGTCAGCCACAGCAGCCGGTCGGACATGCCGGCCGCGTCGATCCACTCCCGCGGCCAGCCCGCGGCGCCGGTCACGAACTCGGTGGCCTTGCGGTGGTAGATGTCGACGATCTCCTGCAGGAAGGCGCCCATCGCGCCGCGGTGGGCCGGGTCGCTGAGGAAGTCGCCGAACTCGAAGTCGGTGTACTGGTGCCGGGCCCGCCACCAGCGGTCCCGCTTGTTGCCGCGGTCCGGGTCCTCCTCGATGAAGCCGTACTCGGCGAGCTGGCGCAGGTGCCAGCTGGTGGTGCCGGAACTCTCGCCGAGCCGTCCGGCCAGGCCGGAGGCGGTGGCCGGGCCGTCGGCGCGCAGCAGGCCCAGGATCTCCAGGCGCAGCGGGTGCGCCAGGCCGCGCAGGGTGCGCGCGTTCAGCTCGATGGCCCGTTCCTGGGGGCGTTCGTCCTCGCTCACCCGCCGACCGTACAATCGCCAAGGATCCTTTGCAAAGGGTTCTTGGCGATTTCTGTCGGTGGGTCGTGGCAGGCTGTGCGGGGTGAACGCTCCCCTCGTGCTGATCGACGCGGCCAGCCTGTGGTTCCGGGCCTTCTACGCCGTGCCGGAGTCGATGACCGCCCCCGACGGCACCCCGGTCAACGCCGTGCGCGGCTTCACCGACATGGTCGCCCGGCTGATCGGCGACCGTCGGCCCGGCCGGCTGGTGGCCTGCCTGGACGCGGACTGGCGGCCGGCCTTCCGGGTCGAGGCGCTGCCCTCCTACAAGGCGCACCGGGTCGCCGAAGGTTCCGACGGCAGCGAAGAAGAAGTGCCGGACACGCTGTCCCCGCAGGTCCCGGTGATCCTGGACGTGCTGGACGCGGCGGGCATCGCCACCGCGGAGGCCGACGGTTACGAGGCCGACGACGTGATCGGCGCGCTGGCCTTCGCCGAGTCCAAGGACCCGGTCGAGGTGGTCACCGGCGACCGCGACCTGTTCCAGCTGGTGCGCGACGAGCCGGTGCCGGTGCGGGTGGTCTACGTGGGCAAGGGCATCGCCAAGGCGGAGACCTTCGGCCCCCTGGAACTGGCCGCCAAGTACGCGCTGCCGGAGAAAGAAGCGGGCGCGGCCTACGCGGCCATGGCGGTGCTGCGCGGCGACCCCAGCGACGGCCTGCCCGGCGTGGCGGGCATCGGCGAGAAGACCGCGGCCAAGCTGATCACCCAGTTCGGTTCCCTGGACGCGCTGATCGCGGCGGTGGGCGACCCGATGGACCGGGTGCTGACCGCCCGCGCCCGCACCAGCCTGACCGCCGCCGCGGACTATCTGGCGGTGGCGCCCAAGGTGGTCAACGTGGCGGTGGACGCCCCGGTCCGGATGTACCGCGAGGACGCCCTGCCCGCCACCCCCGCCGACCCGGCCCGCTTCGCCGCGCTGGGCCGCCGCTGGGGCATCGACCGCTCCCTGGACCGCCTGCTCAAGGCCCTCAAGGCCAACGCCGCCTGACCCGGTGCCCGCTCGGCCTCACCCGAGCGGGTAACCCAGGGCGGCCACCTCCTCCCGCACCCGCGTCCAGTCCGCCTCGGGCGCCAGCCGCCGGGTCAGCGCCTCGGTGACCGGCGCGCCCAGCCACACCTCGCGCACCGCGCGGTAGTCCAGTTTCCGCTGGTAGTAGTCCTGCGCGAACTCGTGGTACCCATTGGGCCCGTCAGTCGCGACAACCTGGAACAACCAGCGCGCCCCGTCCGGATCGTCCCCCGCCGGGAACACCAGCTCTCCGGTCTGCCAGCGGGTCCCGTTCCACCGCCGCCACACGACGACGGTCGCGGCCAGCACATCGTCCACACTGAACGCCGGCTCCTCGACCAGGTCGTGGAAGTCGGTGGGCAGATCGTCGACCAGGCCCGGCCAGAGTTCGCCGTCGTCGTTGAGGCACGGACTCATCGCGGACTCGTGGTCGAACCCCCGGATGAACACCCCGGCTTCCTGGAACACGATCGAGTACTCATCGCCGGAACCGTTGGCCATCCAGGCGAGTTCCCGTTCCGGGGTCCAGGCGGGGTCGTAGCCGAAGTAGCGGGTGGCGGACTCGTCGTTGAGCACGATCTCCAGGGCGGCCAGGGCCCGGCACCGGGCCCGCAGCACCTCGATGTCGGGCAACTCCCGCACAAGATCCAGAGCAGTCACGGGTCCATGAGAGCACGCGCCCCCGACATCTCGACGGCCACCACGATCTCGCCCGTACGACTTGGCCCAACTCGCACGCCCACTTGTGCCAACCCGGCGTACCAGTTGGGCCAACTCGCCGCCTCAGCGGTACTTGGCTGAGCGCTGGTGGTACTCGTCCAGCACATCCGCCCCCAGATAGGCCCACGGGATCCCGTGCAGCCGGTCCCCCATCCCGGCCAGGTGGATCTTCGCCCGTTCCTTGTCCATGGCCATGCAGAACGCGGCCGCGAACAGGTTGTGCGCCTCGTGGTCGCGCACGTGCGGCTGGGGTCCGGTCTGCCACCGGTCCGCCGCCTCGGCCAGGTCCTCGGCCACCTTCGCGAAGTGCCGGACCTGCAAGGTGGCGATCTTGAGCGGGCTGCGTTCCTCCAGGAGTTTGCGGAAGCGCGGCAGGTAGGTCTCGAAGTGGGCCAGGGGCAGCATCGCGACCAGGGGGTTGCCGGGTGGGGACTTGTCCACGCAGCCGTGTGCGAAGGCGAGCATCTCCTCCTCGGAGCCGCCCCATTTCGCGGCCAGGTACTGCAATCGCTGCCAGTGCGCGGGATACAGCATCGGGGCGCGGTCGATGATCTTGCGCCAGAGGTCGTCGTGTTGTTCGCGGTCGACGTTGAGGCCGCGGGCCACCGGCATCAGGCTGACCCACGGCACGGCGTCCTTGGGCAGGAGTTTGGCGCTGCGGTGCAAGGGTTCCACCGCGCGGCGCAGGGTGCTGTGGAACAGTTTGGCGCGGTCCGCGCCGACGCTGGCGCCGCTGCCGGAACCGCGGATCGCCCACGCCTCCTGGATCCGGGCCTCGCCGACCAGCAGCCACAGGTCGGGATCCTCGGCCTGTTCGGCGATGGCGGTCAGCTCGTCGCTGTGGCCGATCGCGGTTTTGCCCAGCACGGCCGCGCGCAGGGTGCGGGTCTCGGGGTCCTCACGGCATTCGGCCAGCACGGTCAGGCCCGCTTGCAGACTGCCTTCGCTCACCTCGGCCACCGCGGCGTCGAGCACCGGGTCGTCGTAGGTGCGGTGCTGGATCATCACCGGCTTCGGCAGGGCCGCTTCCTTACGGGCGGCCGACCTCTTCCCCCAACCGAACAACCCCATTAGGTCACAGTATCCCGATCACTCCTGTCCCAGCGAGACACCTCAGAAGAACGTGCCCGACCAAGGCGGCCTGCCGGTGCCGAAGAGCCGGTCCGCCTCGGCCAGGGCCAGGGGCGAGGTCACGGTGAGCCGTCCGGCCTCGGCCAGTTCGCCCGGCCGGGTGCCGCCCAGGTACAGCGCGGCGAGCGCGTCGACGTCGAGTTCCAGGTCCGCCGCGGCCTCGGTGCGGCTCGTACCGTCCGGGCCGATCAGGTAGTGGCCGGTGTTGGCAGGCAGGAACCGGTCCCGCACGGACAGCACCACCGGTTCCGCCGCGCCGTAACTCCGCGCCGCCAGGGCCTGCGGCACGTCGACCAGCCGGAGCCAGATCTCGTCCTGCACGGCGGTGGTGCGCACCGCGTCCCGGTCGGTCAGCAGCAGTTCCAGGGGCAGGTCCAGGGGCAGCGGGTCGTCGGTGGTGATGCGGCTGACCAGGTCCACGCCGAGCAGGAAGCGCCACAGCCCGGCCTGCGCGCCCGGGGTGGCCGGGTGCAGGTCGCGGATCTCCAGTGCGCGGCCGTGTTCCTCCCGGACGAAGGTGTAGAGCACGTACCCGTCCGGTCCGGCCGGTCCGGTGTGCACGGCGGCGACCAGGTGTTCGTCCCCGGCGCGATGCCGGGCCAGGGCAAGGGCCCAGTAGTGCGCCGAGCGTTCCTGCCAGCCGGGGCGGGACGGGTCGAGCCGGGCGTAGATCTCCGGCACCACCGTGTCCAGCTCTTCGGGCGCGAGCAATCGCACCTCCCCGGTCACCGGGGCGCCGGGGTGCAGCCGGGCCCGCGCCCGGTCGACCGAGACCAGCCTGCCGCGGCTGGCCACGCCGTAGCCGAAGCGCCCGTAAATGGCGGCCTCGCTGGCGCGCAGGCTGGCCAGCACCTCGCCGCGCTCGGCCAGGTCCCGCAGCTGGGCGCGCATCAGTTCGGTGACCACGCCGCGCCGGGTGTGATCGGCGCGCACGCCGACCCTGGTGACCCCGGCGTGCGGCACCGCGGCCCGGCCGGGCACGGTCAGCGGCGCCGGGAACGAGGTCGTGGTGCCCACCAGCAACCCACCGCTGCGCACCCCGAGTGTGCGGCCCGGCACGTAGGCGCGCCGGGAGTGTGCCCACTGCTCGTCGCCGGCGGGCGGGTGGTGCATGGCGGCGCGGAAGAGGGTGTGCGCGGCGCGCACCTCGGCCTCGTCGAGCACCTGTACCTCGTGATCGGTCACCAGCGCATCGTGCCTGGCCGGGAGCGCTCTGACGAACGGATTAACCGGCAGGAGAAGGCCATTCACTCCCCGGTGCGGCCCCGGCATGATTACCTCGGGGTCCAGTCGACAAGCTTGGGTGGGGAAAGCATGATCGAGTACTGGTTCCGGTCCACGGACGTGGACGAGGCAGACCGGTCCGACTACTGGCACGAGGCGGCCGCCGGATTATGGGGTGCGGCGGACCTCGACACCGCGACCGATGGCGACTTCCACGCGGTCTCACGCACCCTGGAACTCGGCGGCATGGCGGCGAGCGTGAACGATCTGCCCGGCTTCTCGATGCGGCGCACCTCCACCCATGTGCGCCGCGACGATCCCGAGTTCGCGGTGCTGACTCTGCTCGAACGCGGCGATTTCGACTTCGCCCAAGGCGAGCGGCAGACCAGCTTCACCCCGGGTGACCTGTTCTTCTACCACACCTCAGCGCCCCTGGCCGGCGCCTCGAATCCGGCGGCCACTCTCGGCTTCTGGTTCCCCCGCGCCCTGCTGCCCACCGGCGCTGAGGCGTTGGTGATGACCGCGCTGTCCGCCCGGACCGGGCTCGGCGCGCTGGTCGCGGGCAGCCTGCGCGAGCTGGCCTGGCTGGACGCCGACCGCGACGAGGAAGCGGCACTGCTGGCCCCGATCACCCTGGACCTGCTCGCCGCGCTCTGCCACCGCGAACTGGGCACGCTGCGCCCGGCCAACACCACCCCGGCGGTGCTGCTCGGCCAGGTGCGCGCCTTCATCCAGCAGCACCTGGCCGATCCGGCGCTGGACCGGGCGATGATCGCCGCCGCGCACCACATCTCCGTGCGCTATCTGCAGCGGCTCTTCCAGCAGGAGGGCCAGACCGTGGCGGGCTGGATCCGCGACCGGCGACTGGAGAACTGCCGCCGCGACCTGGCCAACCCGGCGCTGCGCGACCGTCCGGTGCACGCGGTGGGCCGCCGCTGGGGCTTCACCGACAGCGCCCACTTCACCCGCGTCTTCCGCGCCGCGTTCAGCCTGCCGCCGGGCGAGTACCGCAAGCTGGCCCAAGTGCCGCGGCAGGGCCAGCGAATCCTGACCTGATCACCACCGGGGGGTGCAGCACGATGATCGAGACCTGGTTCCGGACCACCGACGTGCCGGCAGCCGAACGCTTCGACTACTGGCGGGAGCTGGCCGCGGGCCTGTGCGGCGAGTCCATCATCCAACGGCTGGGCCCCGGCGACTTCCACTCCGAGGTCCGTGCCCTGGACATCGGCTCGGTCGGCGTGGTGCTGGAACACCACTCGCCGTACTCCCTGGTGCGCACCGCCACGCACGTGCGCCGCGAGGACCCGGACCGCTGCTACCTGATCCTGCTTGAGGACGGCGCGGTCGGCTTCGAGCAGGACGGCCGGTCCGGGGTGCGCCGCCCCAGCGACCTGATCGTGCACCACACCAGGAGCCCGTCAGTCACCTTCGGTGGCACCACGCGCCGGTCCATCCTGCTGCACTTCCCGCGCGCCCTGCTGCCGCCGGTGGCCGACGAGCTGCTGGGGGTCGTCCTCTCCGGGCGCGACGGGCTGGGCGGACTGGTCGCGGGCGCCCTGCGCGAACTGGTCCTGCTCGGCGCCGACCGGGACGAGGAAGGATCCCGGCTGACCCGGATCACCCTGGACCTGCTCGGCGCGCTGTGCCACCGGGAACTCGGCACCGAAAGCCCAGCCGCCACCACCCCGGCGGCGCTGCTGCACCAGGTGCGCGCCTTCGCGCGCAAGCACCTCGGCGATCCGGAGCTGGGCCCGGCCACCCTCGCCGCCGCGCACCACATCTCCGTGCGCTACCTGCACCGGCTCTTCCAGCAGCAGAACCAGACCGTGGCAAGCTGGATCCGGGGCCAGCGGCTGGAGCACTGCCGCCGCGACCTGACCGACCCGGCCCTGCGCGAACGGCCGGTGCACGCGGTGGCCCGCCGCTGGGGTTTCACCGACAGCGCGCACTTCACCCGTGTCTTCCGCGCCGCGTTCAGCCTGCCGCCAGGCGAGTACCGCAAGCTGTTCCTGGCACCGCGGCCGGACCAGCGAGTCCTGTGACCTGACCACCACCGAGGGTGCAACGATGATCGAGACCTGGTACCGGACCGCCGACGTGCCGGTGGCGGACCGCTTTGACTACTGGCGCGCGCTGGCCACCGGGCTGTGCGGCCAGGTGACCATCGACAACCTCAGCGCGGGCCCGTTCCACGCCGAGGGCCGGGCCCTGGACCTGGGCGCGACGGGCATCGTGACCGACGCCAAGTCGGGCTTCTCCCTGGTCTGCACCGAGGCCCAGGCGCGTCGCCAGGGCCAGGAGCGCTGCTACCTGACCCTGGTCGAGGACGGTCTGGTCAGCTGCGATCAGGACGGCAGGCAGAGCACGCTGACCGCGGGCGAGCTGATCATCCACCACAGCATGTCGGCCTCCTCCACCTCGGCGGTGACCAGCGGACGCTCCCGCATGCTGCACTTCCCGCGCTCGCTGCTGCCCCCGGTGGCCCTCGGCCTGCTGGCGACCAAGCTGTCCGGCCGCGAGGGCCTGGGCGCGCTGGTCGCGGGCGGGCTGCGTGAGCTGGCCGCGCTGGATGCCGACCGCGATGAGGAGGCGGTCCGGCTGACCGGGATCACCCTGGACCTGCTCGCCGCGCTCTGCCACCGGGAACTGGGCACCGAACGTCCGGCGACCACCACCCCGGCGGCGCTGCTCGGCCAGGTGCGGGCGTTCATCCGGCAGCACCTCGGCGATCCGGACCTGGGCCCGGCGACCGTGGCCGCGGCGCACCACATCTCCGTGCGCTACCTGCACCGGCTTTTCCAGCAGGAGGGCCAGACCGTGGCAGGCTGGATCCGGGACCGCAGGCTGGAGAACTGCCGCCGGGACCTCGGCGATCCGGCCCTGCGCGAACGGCCGGTGCACGCGGTGGCCCGGCGCTGGGGTTTCACCGACAGCGCGCACTTCAACCGCGTCTTCCGCACCGCTTTCGGCCTGCCGCCGGGCGAGTACCGCAAGCTCGCCCACGTGCCGGCCCAGGTCCGGCGGGCGCTGAACTGACAGGGGGTGCCGCACGATGACCGAGACCTGGGTTCGCACCATGGACCTGCCGGCCAAGGACCGGTTCGACTACTGGTACTACCTGGCCACCCTGGGCTGGGGGGAGATCACCGTCGAGGTGCCGGACACCACCGACTTCCGCAGCGTGGGCAGGCTGGTCGACCTCGGCGGCATGCTGATGACCACCGAGGAGCTGCAGCCGGTGCGGGTGGATCGCAGCGCCGCCCAGGTCCGCCGCTCGGACCCGGAACGCTGGCACCTGACGCTGCTCGCCGAGGGCAGCTCCCGGTTCGAGCAGGACGGCCGCCAGGCCGGGCTGAGCGCGGGCGACCTGCTGATCTACCACAGCTCGGCGCCGTTTCGCTGCACCGTGACCTCCTCGAAGACGGAGTTCCTGCAGTTCCCGCGCGAGCTGAACCCCGCGGGGCTGGAGTCGCTGGTGTCGATGCCGTTCTCCGGCCGTGCGGGCATCGGCGCGCTGGTCGCGGGCTGTCTGCGGGAGCTGGCGGCGCTGCCGGGCAACCAGCCGGAGGAGGCGAGCAGGCTCACCGCGGTCACCCTGGACCTGCTCGGCGTGCTCAGCGCGCGGGTGCGCGGCGACTCGGCCGCGCCGGCGGCCACCCCGGCGGCGCTGATCACCACGGTGCGCGCGTTCATCCGCGCCAATCTGGCCGATCCGGAGCTGGACCCGGCCGCGATCGCCGCCGCGCACCACATCTCCGTGCGCTACCTGCACCGGCTCTTCCAGCAGGAAGGCCAGACCGTGGCGGGCTGGATCCGCGAACGGCGACTGGAGAACTGCCGCCGCGACCTGGCCAACCCGGCGCTGCGTGAGCGGCCGGTGCACGCGGTGGCCCGGCGCTGGGGTTTCACCGACAGCGCGCACTTCAGCCGCGCGTTCCGGTCGGCGTTCGGGCTGCCGCCGGGTGAGTACCGCAGGCTCGTCCAGACCGGCGCCCAGCCGTCCTAGATCTTGTGCCCGCACCGTCAATGGCGGTGCGTCCGGAGTCAACGACTCCCCGGCCCGGTTCGGCCAAGATTCTTTCCAGGCGGTCACCGGGTTCCCCGGGGAGGACGGATCCGGACCGCTCGGCCAGCACTGGCGGCGTTCCTGGGGGCCGCCGCCAGGCTGGTCCCTCCAACTCGCCGGCGCGCACTCCCAGTGGTCGCGCACCGGTGGGGCCGGGTCAGGGCTGCCACCTGGCCCGCGCCGACCCCGCACGCCGGGCGGGCTCGGGGTCGGCGCACCGGTCCATCGCTACTTCGGCAGGCTGACCTCGTAGACGGCGTTGCTGTTCTTGACCGTGACGGTGACCGTCTTGTCCTTGCCGTCGATCTTGACCTTGCAGTCGAAGGTCGAGCCCTGGGTCACGGCCTGGCCGGACGGGCAGGTGGCGTTCTCCACCTTCTGCACGTTGTACTTCTCGACCAGGATCTTCTTCACGCCCTCCTGCACGGCGTTCTCGTCGAAGACCTTCTTCAGGAACCAGCCGGGCCAGACGAAGCCGAGCACGGCGACCGCGGCCACCAGCAGCACCGCGAGCCCGCCGAGGATCAGCGGCAGCGCGGACTTCTTCTTCGGCCCACTCGGCGGCTGGCCGTAGCCGGGCTGCTCACCGAAGCCCTGCTGGGGCTGACCGTAGGGGCCGGGCTGGCCGGGGAAACCCTGCGTCGGCTGGCCGTAGGGTCCGGTCGGCTGCTGACCGGGCTGCTGCTGACCCGGCTGCGGCTGGCCGTACTGACCGGGCTGGCCGGGCTGCTGGCCTGGCTGCTGGCCGTACCCCGGCTGCGGCTGGCCGAACTGCCCCGGCTGCTGCTGGGGCTGGCCGTACTGGCCAGGCTGGCCGGGCTGCTGCCCGTAGCCGGGCTGGCCGGGCTGGGGCTGCTGGCCGGGGGGCTGGCCCGCGGCCGGGAAACCACCGGAGGGCGTGCCCTGGCCATAACCCGAGCCGTACGGCTGCTGGCCCCATTGCTGCGGGTTGTTCTCCCCGGGCGGGCCATACGGGCTGGTCATCCTGCGCCTCCGAGTTCGTGGTTGTCGTGCCTGGTCACGCACACGCTGCGAGCGATCAAACCACAGCGCGGCCCGCCGTACCCGGCCGACCGGCCAAGTTGCGGCAAGAGGTGGCTACCCTCGGTCCGGACGCGGCTCACGTGACCATCGCGACCACGCCGCGGCGCAGTGCGGCGGCCGCCTTGATCGCGGTCGCGCCGACCGGATCCTGCCCGCCGAGCACATCTCTGAGCTGCTCCAACAGGTCGACGACCTGGCGGCACCAGCGCACGAAGTCACCGGCGGACAGCTCCTGCCCGTTGGCCTCGGCCGCGCTGAGCACCTTCTCCAGAGACTCCCCGCGGGACCATCGGTAGACCGGCCAGGCGAATCCGGCGTCGGGTTCCCTGGTGCGGTCCAGGCGATGCTTGCCCTCGTCGTCCTCCAGTTCGGCCCAGACGCGCATGGTGTTGTCCAGCGCTTCGGCCACGCCGCCGCCGGGCAGCCGGGGCTGGGTGGGGGCGTCCCGGCGGGACTCGAAGACCAGCGCGGAGACCACCGCGGCCAACTCGGCCGGGTCCAGGTCCCGCCAGGCTTCGGTGCGCAGGCATTCCGCGGCCAGCAGGTCGGATTCGCCGTAGAGCCGGGCCAGCCTGCGCCCGTGCTCGGTGACGATCTCGCCGACCTCGTCCTCGGTTTCCGGTCCACGCAGGTAACCGCGGTCGCGCAGCAGGGCCCGGATCCGGTCGAAGGCGCGGGCCAGGGAGTGCGTGGTGGCCGCGACCTGGCGTTCCAGCTTCTCGGTCTCGGCGAGCAGCCGGTGGTAGCGCTCGCCCCAGCGGGCGTGCTGTTCCCGGTCCTCGCAGGCGTGGCAGGGATGCGCGCGCAACGCCCGGCGCAGCGAGGCGAGTTCGGCGTCCTCGACCGCGCCGCCGGAGGAGCGGCGCCGGTTACGGCCGGGTGGCTGGATGCCGGTGTTGCGCAGGGTGGCGGCCAGGTCCCGGCGGCTGCGCGGGGAGCGGACGTCGACCTGTTTGGGCAGCCGGACCCAGCCCAGCGGCACCACCTCGGACGGGAAGTCGTGCACGGACAGGCGTCCGGCCCACCGGTCCTCGGTGACCACCAGCGGGCGCGGGTCGTCGTTGGGGTCCAGGCCGGGGTCGATGACCAGCGCGAGGCCGCTGCGCCGCCCGGAGGGCACCGCGATGACATCGCCCTTGCGCAGTTTCTCCAACGAGGCCGCGGCTTCCGAGCGCCGCACCGTGCTGCTCTGCCTGGCTAGCGTCTTCTCCCGTTCGGAGATGCGTTTGCGCAGGTTGGCGTAGTCGCTGAAGTCGCCGAGGTGGCAGGTCATGGACTGCTCGTACCCGGCGAGCCCTTCCTTGTTGCGCTCGATCCGCCGGGACAGCCCGACCACCGAGCGGTCGGCCTGGAACTGGGCGAAGGACTGTTCGAGCAGTTCGCGGGCTGCCGCGGCGCCGACCCGGTGCACCAGGTTGACGGCCATGTTGTAGCCGGGCTTGAAGGAGGAGCGCAGCGGGTAGGTGCGGGTGGAGGCCAGGCCGCCGACCGCCCTGGGGTCCATGCCGGGCTGCCACACCACCACGGCGTGGCCCTCGATGTCGATGCCGCGCCGCCCGGCCCGCCCGGTGAGCTGGGTGTACTCGCCGGGGGTGAGGTCGACGTGCGCCTCACCGTTGTACTTGACCAGTTTCTCCAGCACCACGGTGCGCGCGGGCATGTTGATGCCCAGCGCGAGGGTCTCGGTGGCGAAGACGACCCGGACCAGGCCGCGGACGAAGAGTTCCTCCACGGTCTCCTTGAACGCGGGCAGCAGGCCGGCGTGGTGGCTGGCGATGCCGCGTTCCAGGGCCTCCCGCCATTCCCAGTAGCCGAGCACGGCCAAGTCGGGTTCGGGCAGGCCGCCGGTCTTGGCCGCGATGATGGCGCGGATCTCGGCCGTCTCGGCCTCGGTGGTCAGCCGCAGCCCGGAGCGCACGCACTGGTTCATCGCCGCGTCACAGCCGTTGCGGCTGAAGATGAACACGATCGCGGGCAGCAGGCCCTGCGAGTCGAGCTGGCGCACCACGTCGTTGCGCGAGGGCGGCCGGAAGGTGCCTGCTCGCGGTCCGCTGCCGCCGCGCCGGTCCGGCCGGGCCCGGCCCCAGGGCAGGTGCCTGCGTTCCATTTCCTGGGTGGCCCGGCTCAGTTCCGGGTTGATCCGGATGTGCCCTTCCCTGGAGTCCTCGGCGAAGAGGTCCAGCACCCGGCTGCCGACCTGCATGTGCTGCCACAGCGGCACCGGCCGGTGCTCGTCGACCACCACGGTGGTGTCCCCGCGCACCTCGACCAGCCATTCGCCGAACTCCTCGGCGTTGCTGACCGTGGCGGACAGTCCGGCCACCCGCACCTGTTCGGGCAGGTGCAGGATCACTTCCTCCCACACCGCGCCGCGGAAGCGGTCGGCGAGGTAGTGCACCTCGTCCATGACCACGTAGCCGAGGTTGTCCAGCGCCCGGGACCCGGCGTAGATCATGTTGCGCAACACCTCGGTGGTCATGATCACCACCGGCGCGTCCCCGTTGATCGAGGTGTCCCCGGTGAGCAGCCCGACCTGTTTCGGCCCGTACCGGGCGGCGAGGTCGGCGTGCTTCTGGTTGGACAGCGCCTTGATCGGGGTGGTGTAGAAGCACTTCTTGCCCTCGGCGAGGGCCAGGTGCACGGCGAACTCGCCGACGATGGTCTTGCCAGCGCCGGTGGGCGCGCACACGAGCACGCCGTGCCCGTCTTCCAGCGCCTCACAGGAGCGGCGCTGGAAGGGGTCCAGTTCGAAGGACAGTCCCGCGATGAAATCGGTCAACTTCGGATAGGTCGACCGGGTACGGGCTGCGGCGAAGGCCTCCGCTGGAGACCTGCCTGAGTCGGAAGAAGGGCTTGCTGCCACCAGTCAAGGCTTTCACACGTGCCCGACAATCACCGCATGACCTGGTCGATCACCTGGCGGAAGCCGGGACGGCGTGCCAACGGCACCGATCACCGGCCTTAGGCCACCACGGTCAGTGCTCCGGGCACCGCGCGCACCGTCACCGGCAGCCGGGCCTGGCGTTCCCCGTCGGCGTAGGCCACCCAGCCGTTGTCCCCGCCCAGCTGCACCTTGCGGGCCCGGAAGGTGCGGACCACCGGGTGGTCCACGTGCCCGCCGGTGCGCAGCGTGGGCAGGATGCGCAGCAGCAGGCGACGGCTGGCCGCGCCGACCACGGTCACGTCCAGTTCGCCGTCGGTGGGATCGGCCGCCGGGCAGATCGGGATGCCGCCGCCGTAGCTGGTGGTGTTGCCGACCGCGACCAGCGTGGCCTCGACCTCGACCCGGCCGGACACCGTCTCCAGCAGCAGTTGCCGCGGTCGCAGGTTGGCCAGTTCGGCCAGGATGGCCAGGTCGTAGCGGCGGGGTCCGGCCGGCCAGCGCATCCGGTTGGTGCGCTCGTTGACCGCGGAGTCGAACCCGGCGCAGAGCACGGTGGCGAAGTAGCCGCCGCCGGCGATCCGCCCCAGGTCCAGCCGCCGCCGAGCGCCCGCGCGCAAGGCGCTGACCACTGCCGCGGCCGCTTCCCTTGACCCGCCGGGCAGGCCGAGTGCGGTGGCCAGGTCGTTGCCGGTGCCCGCCGGGATGACCGCGAGCGCGGTGGCGCTGCCCGCGCAGGCCTGCACCGCGGCGTGCGCGGCCCCGTCCCCGCCGAGCACGGCGAGCACGTCCGCGCCGTCGGCGACGGCGGCCTTGGCCAGCTGGGCCAGGTGCTCGCCGCTACCGGCGGTCAGCGCCCGCAGTTCGGTGACCGCGGGCCGGAGGGCGGCGGCGACGGATCCGGCGACCCGCGCCGCCGACCAGGCCCCGGAGGCCGGGCTGACCAGCAGCGCGAGCCGGGTCACGTGGCGTCGTCGTCGTAACGGACCCTGGGCTTGTCCACCACCGGCGCCGGGCTGGCCCGCACCGGTTCGACCTCCTCCGCCTGGGTGTCCGGCGCGATCGGCGAGGCGTCGTCGTCGTTCCAGGAGTCCCAGCCCTCGGCGCCCCGCTTGCGCGCGGCCCGCTTGTCCCGGATCCGGGCGATCTGGATGGACAGCTCGTGCAGCAGGGTCAGTGCGAGGGCCAGGGCGAGCATGGAGAACGGGTCGGTGCCGGGGGTGGCGATCGCGGCGAAGACGAACAGCCCGAAGATCGCGCCCCGGCGGCTGCGCCGGAGCTTGTCGTAGCTGAGCACGCCGGCGAAGTTCAGCATGACGACCAGCAGCGGCAGCTCGAAACTGACCCCGAAGATGATCAACAGGGCGAGCACGAAGTTGATGTAGTTGCTACCGGCCAGCGCGGTGGCGAACTCCTCGCCACCGAAGCCGACCAGCGCGATCAACGCCTTGGGGATGATGAAGAAGGCCAGCACCGCGCCGAGCATGAACAGCGCCGAGGCGCAACTCACGAAGGTGCCCGCGTACCGCTTCTCCTTCTGGTACAGCCCCGGCGTGATGAACGACCACAGCTGGTAGAGCCAGACCGGGGCGGCCAGCACCGCGCCGACGGCCAGCGAGACCTTGAGGCGGACCATGAACGCCTCGAATGGTTGGGTCTGCAGCAGCTGGCACTTGCCCGCGTTCAGCGAGACCCGGTCCGGGATGGCGCAGTAGGGATCCAGCACGATCGAACCCAGGGTCGGGATCGGGCCGACCGTGTAGACCCACCACAGGAACGCGATCACGGCACCGGCCACCAGGGCCAGCAACGAGACGGCCAATCGATGCCGCAGCTCGTAAAGGTGCTCGATGAGCGTCATCGTGCCGTCGGGGTTCTTCTCCCGACGGCCGAACAACTTGCCGAGCCCTTTACGGCGGCGGAGCTCTCCGCTCCCCACCGCGTCAGTCTCCTCCGATCCGCGCGTCAGCGGTTGTCAGCGCGGCCCTGGGTCTGCTCCAGCGGCGGCGCGACCTGGGGCGCGGGCGGCTGGACGACCGGCTGGGCCGGCGGCAGCGGCTGCGGTGCGGCGTAAGGCTGCTGGGGCGCGGCGGCGGGCTGCTGCGCGGCGGGCTGCTGGACCGGGACCTGCGGCGCGGCGGCGGGCTGCTCGGCCTCGTCCTCCTGGCGCATGGTCTTGGTCTCGGCCTTGAAGATGCGCATCGACCGGCCCACCGCGCGGGCCATGTCAGGCATCTTCTTCGCGCCGAACAGCAACACGACCACCACAGCGATGATCAGCAGCTCGGGTACTCCGATAGGCACGGCGGTCCTCCTGTCTCCCCCGCTACCCGATGGTACGCGGGGCAGGCATGTCGTCCTTGGTCGAAGCGCGCCGTTCCAAGATCGCCACTCGCAACGCGGCGGAACGGGCACGCAGCAGTCCGGTGCGGTCCCTGACCGTGCCCTGGAACCTGGCCTGGGCCGCCCCGGCACGTTTGACCGCGCGGAGAACCTTCACCAAGACGATCACCAGGACGACCAGTCCGGCGAGGACTGGCAACACGAGGGACAGGTACTGCACCAGCACACCGTAGCTGGCCGCACCGACCGTGACGAGACCCGCCCAGCGGAACCGATCACCTGTTTCCCGAGGGATGAACGGTTCAGAACGATCGTCTTACTCATCCTTGAACACCAGCGAGAATAGCCACGGAAGGTGGCGAAACGTACCCTCTGCGTCACGATGAGCCACAACCAGATGTCCGGCGCGGTGCTCGGTTCCCTGATCCAGGCCAGGGATGTCACGGTGCGGATCCCGCCGCCGGCGCCCCGCGCGCTGGACGGTCTGCCCGCCCGGATCGGCACCTTCACCGGCCGCGCCGAGGACCTGGCCGCGCTCAGCCGGACCCTGGAACCGGGCCAGGGTCCGCGGGCCTGCGTGATCACCGGCCTGCCGGGCGTGGGCAAGACCGAGCTGGCGCTGCAGGCCGCCGAGCACGCCCACCGGCGGGGCTGGTGCTCCGGTGGCGTGCTGTTCATCGACCTGCACGGCTACCACGACCGCACGCTGACCGCCGCCGACGCCCTGGACAGCCTGCTCCACGCGCTGGGCGTGCCGGCCGACCAGATCCCGCCCGAACCCGCGGACCGCACCCGCCGGTACGCCACCCTGCTGGCCACCCAGGCCCGGGCCGGCCACCCAGTGCTGGTCGTGCTGGACAACGCGGGCAGCGCCGAGCAGGTCCGCCCGCTGCTGCCCGCCGACGGCCACACCCCGGTCCTGCTCACCTCCCGGCATCGCCTCAGCGACCTGGACGCCCGCCTGCACGAACTGGCCGTGCTGCCCGCCCCGGCCGGCGCCGAACTGCTCGACCGCATCCTGCGCACCCGCCACCAGCCCGACGACCGCGCCCAGGCCGACCCCGCCGCCGCCACCCGCATCGCCACCCTGTGCGGCGGCCTGCCCCTGGCCATCCAGATCGCCGGCGCCCTGCTGGCCGACAACCGCGCCCGCCCAGCCCGCACCCTGGCCGAGGACCTCGCCGAGGGCCCCATCGAGGAACTGACCCGCGAGGGCCAGGGCGTCCGCCGCGCCTTCGACCTGTCCTACCGCCACCTCGCCACCGACCAGCAACGCGTCTTCCGCCTGCTGACCGCCCACCCCGGCCCCGACCTCAGCACCGACCTCGCCCAACCCCTCCTGGACACCAACCCCCGCCACACCCGCCACTGTCTGGAAGCCCTGGCCCGCGCCCACCTCCTGGAACCGGGCAGCGCCTACGGCCGCTGGCGCATGCACGACCTGGTCCGCGACTACGCCACCGAACACGGCCATGCCCGCGCCGACTCCGACCACCGCGAAACAGCCGTCGACCGCCTCCTGGAACACCTGCACACCAAGGCATCCGCCGCCACCGGCCTGCTGTCCACCACCCGCATGGACCAGACCGTGTTCCCCGGCCGCCCCGAAGCCGCCGACTGGATCGAAGCCGAACGCGACAACCTGGTGGCCTGCACCGAACTCGCGGCGCAGTCCGGCCGTCACCCCAGGGCGATGTTCCTCGCCGCCGAAGTGTCCTACTGCCTGCTGAAAAGCAGCTATCCGTGGGCCTGCTACCGCGCGACCCAGGCCGGCCTGATCTCCGCGAAGGAGATCGGCGACCTGGAGATCCAAGCCGCCCTGCACTCCTACGCCGGTGACGCGCTGCGCCGCACCGGCGAGGTCACCGCGGCCGCCATTTCCCAGATCTGCAGTTTCAGCGCCTTCGGCGAACTGGGCCTGCGCGGCGGACAGGCGCACGCGCTGGACGAACTCGGCGTGTTGTCAGCGCACAACCGGCAGTTCGATCAGGCCATCCACCTGCACACCTCCGCGATCGAGTTGTTCAGGGAACTGGGTGACAAGACACATGAGGGGCTGGCCTGGTGCCATCTGGGCACCGTCCAGCACCAGCTGCGCCAGTGCGACCAGGCGATCGCCACCTACGAACACGCGCTGGAACTCTGCCGGGCCGCGGGCAACCGGCTGGCCGAGAACCAGGTGACCGACACCATGGGCGAGTGCCTGCTCATGAGCGGCCAGCGCGCCAAAGCGCTCGAGATCTACCAACGGTCAGCCAGGCAGCTGGCGGATCAGCACACCCGGGACGAGCACTTCCTGAGCCAAGGCAACCTGGCCTACGCCCTCGCCGAGGCGGGCGAGCCCGAGCAGGCCATCGCCATCCACGAACAGTGTGTCGCGCACTGGACGAACTCCGGCGACCGCGAACGGGAACGCATTGCCCGCCTGGCCCACGGCGTCGCGCTGCACCAGGGCGGCCGCTGGGAGGAGGCTGTCCCAGCACTGCGCGAGGTGGCCGACCAGGCACACCTGGCCGGCGACACCCTGCGTCAGGCCGGAGCCTGGCAAGCCATCGGCAATTCGCTGACCGAGCTGGACCGCCACGAGGACGCCCTGGCCGCGTACACCACCTCCGCCGACCTCCACCAGACCCGCGGCGACCAGTACTACCAGGCCCTCCTGCTGACAAAACAAGCCCACGAACTGGACCACCTCGACCGTCCAGCGGAAAGCCTCACCGCCGCCACCACCGCCCTGGACCTGTTCCGGCGCCACGGCACACCCCACGACCACTGCCGCGCACTCCGGCTGGCCGGCATCGCCCTGCACCAGCTGACCAGGTTCACCGAGGCCCGCGCGCACTTCGAGCAGGAGATCGCGTTGTGCCGCAACGAGAACGACCGCTTCGCCGAAGCATGGGCCCTGGGCAGGCTGGCCTTCACCCTGCGCGCACTGGACCTCCCCGAGGAA
The DNA here is from genome assembly GCF_023094165.1 of Crossiella sp. S99.2. GTDB lineage: Bacteria > Actinomycetota > Actinomycetes > Mycobacteriales > Pseudonocardiaceae > Crossiella. Next base: position 40,387 of record NZ_JALMDK010000011.1, read on the forward strand.
GCTGAGCAAGCCCGCGACACCGCCACAGCCCTGTTCCGCGAACTCGGCCGCCCGGACCACGCCCAGGTGCCCCTCGACCCGCCCGGGGCCCCGGATGCCTGACTCAACCGATCCGCAACGCCCAGTCCCGCGCCGCCTCGTACCACTGGACGGCGGTCCGGTGCAGGTTGAGCGAATGCCCCGTCTCCGGCACCGCGAACGCCGTCAGCTCCACCCCGTCCCCGTAGAAAACCCGTTCCGCGGCAAGCAAACTCGCCGAACTGGAGCAGTCGGTGGCGCCTTCCCCGGTGAACAACACATCCCGGTCCCCCAGCACCACCAGCACCGGCACCCGGAGGTTCGGATACTCCTCAGGCCCGGGAAAAACATCGTAATCCGGAATCACATCCGGCTCGGTCAACTCCTCATCCAACTCCACCAGGCGGTCGTCCACCGTCCCCGGATACAGGAACATCCCGGCCCTGGTCCCCACGATGCTGGTCAGGTACCCCGGATCAAGCCCCCGATCCGCGAACCGCGAATCCTGCGCCGCCGGATGGAAATGCGCCGCAATCCCGCTGTACGCCTTCTGATTGGGCTGATTACTGCCCCCGGTGAGAATGACCCCGTCAAGGTCACCGGGAAACCGCAACGCGAGCGCCAGCGCCAGCGCGATGCTGAACGAGTGCGCCACGAAGATCACCCGCCGGTACGGCACCCCGTCCACCTCCCCGGCCCGCAACGCCTGCACCACGTGGTGCATCGAGTCGATGTGCGCACTGCCCCGCAACTCCGCGCTGGGCGGCCGGCTGCTGTCCCCGGCTCCCAGCCGGTCCACCGTGAGCACGGCGTGCCCCGCGCCGACCATGGTGTCGGCGTAGGAGGGCCCATCGGCTCGCACCAGCCAGTAGCCGCGCCCGTAGAAGCCGCCGGGCACCGCGAGGTGGACGGTGTCGGTAGCCGCGACCGGCGTCCGCAACTCCCCCACCACGTGCAGGTCAAGCCCCACCGGAATCCTGACATCCATGCCGCCCCCAAGATTGCTCAAACTTGAGTACCGGTGCGGGAGTATGCCGGATTCCGGTTGTCCGGAGCAAGCGCAGCCAGCGGTCCCCGCGCCCAACCCGCCCGATGACTCTTCGCCCGGCCACTCGGCCGACGAGTCAAGCCCGCCCGGCGGTCGCGCGCACCGGCCCGGTCAGTCCGCCGGCGCCAGGCTCGCCCGGCGCAGGGCCGCCGCCGCCCGGTCCCGGATCTGCCCGGCCAGCCGCTCCGGCCGCTCCACGTGCACATCCCGCCCCAGCCCCAGCATCAGCCGGACCATCCAGGACTCGTCGGTGTAGCGCATCAGCACCCTGGCCCGCCCGTCGCCCAGCTCGGTGACCTCGTCCACCGGGTAGTACTCGGCCACCCAGCGCGCGTCCGTCTCCAGCACCAGCATGGCCACGTGGTGGTCCGGCTCCGGCCGGTACAGCCCCTCGGAGACGTCGGTGGGTTCGGCGTGCGGCGGCGGGGTGGCCGGCTCGTCCAGCAGGGTCACCTCGTCGACGCGGTCCAGCCGGAACAGCCGGACGCCCTCGGCGCGGCGGCACCACGCCTCCAGGTAGCTGCGGCCGTCGACCAGCAGCAGGCGCATCGGGTCGACCACCCGGTCGCTGATCTCGTCGCGGGAGATCGTGTAGTAGCGCAGCCGCACCGCCCGCCGCTCCTGCAACGCCTGCTGCAACGGCTCGCGCACCTCGGCGGTGGCCCGGCTCTCCCGGCCGGCCAGGCCGACCACCACACCCGCGGGCTGGGCCTGGCCCACCGCGGACTCGATCTTGGCCAGGGTCCGGCGCACCGCGTCCGTGTCGGCCACACCCGGGGTGTCGGCCAGCGCGCGCAACGCCACCAGCAGGGCGGTGGCCTCCTCGGCGGTCAGCCGCAGCGGCCGGTTCATGCCCGCGTCGTAGGTGACCGTGACGGTGTCCCCGTCGAAGGACAGGTCGATCAGGTCACCTGGCCCGTACCCGGGCAGCCCGCACATCCACAGCAGCTCCAGGTCCTTGCGCAGCTGCTGGGCGGTGACGCCGAAATCGGCCGCCGCCTCGGAGATCAGCACGCCCGGCCGGGCCAGGAAGTAGGGCACCAGGGACAGCAGCCTGGGCAGCCGCTCGGTGGAGGAGGAGGCGGTCATCGGGCCTCCCCCGCCGCGCCGGCGAGGAGCTGGTGCACGTGCGCGCGCAGTGACTCCGGTTCCAGCACCACGACATCCGGCCCGTACCCGGCGATCCAGCTCGCCGCCGAGTTCGGGTACACCAGATCGATCTCCATCACCTCGCCGGTCTCGCCGTCCAGGTCCATCGTCTCCACCGCCTTGGCCCGCCGCCGCAACCCGTGCGCCCGGTCCAGCGCCACCCAGACCCGGGCCGGCGCCGACTGCGGCGCGGTGTCCTGGTCACCGGCGACGTAGTGCAGCAGGTCCACGCCCTCGGGCCGGCGCACCGCGCCGTCGCGGCCGGTGGCCTTGGGGATGCCGACCACCCTGGACAGCCGGAAGCACCGCGGCGCCGCCCGGTCCCGGTCCTGTCCGACCAGGTACCAGCGCCCGCGCCAGGACACCACGCCCCACGGCTCGACGGTGCGCCGTTCCGGTTCGGGCGCGCTCTGCTTGCGGTAGTCGAAGCCGACCACCCGCCCGGCGTGCACCGCGGCCAGCAGCGGCCCGAACGCGGGCTCGTTGGCCCGCACCTTGGGCTCCACGATCGAGGGCGCCGCCTGGTCCACGTCCACCCCGGCGGCCCGCAGCTTGACCAGAGCGCCGTGCGCGGCCCCGGTCAGCTCCGGCGACTCCCACAGCCGCACGGCCAGGGCCACCGCGGCGGCCTCGTCCGGCTCCAGGTCGATCTCGCCCAGCTCGTAGTCGCGCCGCGCGATCCGGTAGCCCTCCGGGTCGAAGGCCGAGTGCCGCCCGGTCTCCAGCGGCACGCCCAGGTCGCGCAGTTCCGCTTTGTCCCGCTCGAACATGCGGAAGAAAGCTTCCTGGTTGGCCGCGTCGGTGTACCCGGGCACGATCGACCGGATCCGGTCGGCGGTCAGGTACTGCCGGGTCGACAGCAGGCAGAGGACCAGGTTCACCAGGCGTTCGGCGCGGGCAACGGACACCCGAAGCAGCTTACGGGTCCGCGCCAGTGCGCCGCGGCGAATGGGCCTTGTTCCTCCCTCGGGTGTGGTAGGTGCGTGCGCAAGGACCGGGTGGTGACCAGGTCAGCGGGTGCCGACGCCGATCAGCGAGGCCGCGTCCAGGTGGTCGATGCCCGCCGCGGCCAGCCGGTGGGTGAAGTCCGCGCGGACCCCCTCCACCTGCCGCTCGGTCAGGCCGGCCAACCGGGCCCGCATGCCGGTGCCGAGCACGAAGCTCCAGGCGAGCGCCGCGTCGATCGGGATGCTCAGCTCCACCCGCCGCACCTCGACCCCGGTCAGGCCCAGTCCGGCCAGCCAGCCGGTGAGCTTGTCCTCGGTGTTGATGCGCTGGGCGGCCAGGTTGACCGGTGAGTTGATCGGCAGCTCGGGCTTGTACACCCGGACCGCGTCGACCAGCTCGGAGCCGAAGCCCTCGGTGGCCGCGTCCGCCCAGGTGGTGATCACGACCTTGCCGCCGGGCCGGACCAGCGTGGCCAGCCGCCCGACCGCGGTGTCCATCTCGGGCAGGAAGAACACGCCGTAGGCGCATTGCAGCAGGTCGTAGGGCTCACCGTCGGGGGCTTCCCACACGGTCACGTCGGCCTCGAAGAACTCGGCCTGGCGGAGCCCGCGCCGGGCGGCGATCTTGGTGGCGTAGCCGAGCAGTTCGGCCGACAGGTCCAGCCCGTGCACCAGGCCCTGCTCGCCGACCAGTTCGGCGGCGGGCAGCGCGGAGGCGCCAGCCCCGCAGCACACGTCCAGCACCCGGTCGCCGGGTTCGAGCCCGCCCGCCTCCGCTGTCGCCGAGCCCATCGGGCCCCACAGCAGCGGCGACCAGTCCACGAACTCCGCCCGGCCCGCGTCGAACACCGCACCCACATCGGTCATGAACCGATCTTGCCAAAAAAAGTCCGGCCATCGTGTCGAAGTCCGCCATCGCCGATCGACGCCCGGGTAGAACGAGGTCGCCACGATCTCGGCAACCACGACGAAGGAGACGGCAATGCGTTTCATGGTTCTGGTCAAGGCCAGCGAGGACACCGAGGCCGGCGTGATGCCCGCCGAGGCGGACCTGGCCGCGATGGGCCGCTACAACGAGGAACTGGTCAAGGCGGGCGTGCTGCTCGCGGGCGAGGGCCTGCACCCGAGTTCGAACGGCGTCCGGGTCGCCTTCGACGGCGAGCAGCGCACCGTGATCGACGGCCCGTTCGCCGAGACCAAGGAGCTGCTCGCCGGGTTCTGGCTGCTGGAGGTCGGCTCCCGGGAAGAGATCATCGAATGGGTCAAGCGGGCCCCGATGGAGAGCGGCCAGCTGGAGATCCGCCAGGTGTTCACCGAGGAGGACTTCGGCGACGCCTTCACCCCCGAACTGCGGGAGCAGGAGGCGCGGCTGCGCGCGCAGGTGGAGGAGCAGCAGGGCAGCTGATCCCGCCGCTCTGGTTGCCTCGTCATGGCGGGCCTGCTCTGATGACCCGCCATGACGGCAACCCAGGCCCATCGGGCCGTCGAGGCGGTGTGGCGGATCGAGTCCGCGCGAGTGGTGGCCGGGCTCGCGCGGCTGGTCCGGGATGTCGGACTGGCCGAGGAACTCGCCCAGGACGCGCTGGTCGCCGCGCTGGAGCAGTGGCCTGCCGAGGGCGTGCCGCGTAACCCGGGCGCCTGGCTGATGGCCGCCGGGCGCAACCGGGCGATCGACCTGATCCGCCGCAACGAGAACTACCGGCGCAAGCTCGCCGAGGTCGGCCGCGCGCTGGAGACCGGGCAGGAGCCCGACCTCGCCGCCGCGCTGGCGGAGGACATCCAGGACGACCTGCTGCGCCTGCTCTTCACCGCCTGCCACCCGGTGCTGTCCACCGAAGGCCGGGTCGCGCTGACCCTGCGCCTGCTCGGCGGCCTGAGCACCAAGGAGATCGCGCGGGCGTTCCTGGTGGCCGAGCCGACCGTGGCGCAGCGGATCTCGCGGGCGAAGAAGACCCTCAGCACGGCGAAGGTGCCCTTCGAGACACCGCGGGGCGCCGAGCGCGCGGCCCGGCTGTCCTCGGTGCTGGAGGTCATCTACCTGGTGTTCAACGAGGGCTATTCGGCGACCGCGGGCGAGGACTGGCTGCGCCCTGAGCTGTGTGCGGAGGCGCTGCGGCTGGGCCGGGTGCTGGCCGGGCTGGCGCCCGCCGAGGCCGAGGTGCACGGACTGGTGGCGCTGATGGAGATCCAGGCCTCCCGCAACCGGGCCAGGGTCGGTCCGGACGGGTCGCCGGTGCTGCTGCTGGAGCAGGACCGGGCCCGCTGGGACCGGCTGCTGATCGGCCGCGGCCTGGCGGCGCTGGAACGCGCGGAACAGCTCGGCCATCCGCGCGGCCCCTACACCGTGCAGGCCGCGATCGCCGCGTGTCACGCGCGAGCGCGCACCGCCGAGGAGACCGACTGGATCCGCATCGCCGCGCAGTACCAGGCGCTGGCCCTGCTCACCCCGTCGCCGGTGGTGGAGCTGAACCGCGCGGTGGCGCTGGGCATGGCCTTCGGACCGGCGACCGGCCTGGAGCTGGTGGACCAGCTCAGCGAGGTGCCCGCACTGCGGAACTACCACCGGCTGCCGAGCGTAAAAGCCGATCTCCTGGCCAAGCTGGGCCGCCACGACGAAGCGCGGACGGAGTTCCTGCGCGCGGCGGAGCTGACGGAGAACACCAGGGAACGAGCCCTGCTACTCGACCGGGCGAATGCCCTGCCCTCGATTTGACATCCTTCATGAACATCAGGCTATATTACTGCCATGGCAATTACAAGTGGCTCGTTGAATCCGAACCCGGCGCGTCCCGTCCTGCGGTTCGAGCGCCGGCTGCGGCATGCGCCGGAGAAGGTCTGGGCGACGGTGACCGATCCGGCTCACCTGAAGCACTGGTTCCCGGTCGAGGTCCACGCGGAGCAGCGCATCGGCGCGCCCATAACGTTCATCTACCCGGGCGCTGAGGCGCCACCGGGCAGTGGCGAGATCCTGGAGTTCGACCCACCCCGAGTGTTCGCCTTCACCTGGAAAGACGCAAACTCGCAGGACACGGCGGTTTTGCGGTTCGAGCTGGTGCCCGCGGACGAGGGCTGCCTGCTGGTGTTCACCCATGCCCTCGGCGGTCCGGGAGACCTGCTCGCCACCGCCCGCCACGCGGCGGGCTGGGACGGCCAGCTGGACGTCATGGAGGGGGTTTTAGCAGGCCACGCGGTCGAGTCCACCAGGAAGGACTGGTTCCACCGAGCCGAGCACTACGTCGAGGAGTTTGGGATCGCCACTGGCGAGTGCGCGGCAATGGCTGACGGCTTCGAGATCCGGGTCCAGCGCGACCTGATTCACTCGAAAGAGAAGGTGTGGGCGCAACTAACCGAGGACGACCCAGCCGTCCTGGGCGCCACTCCCCCGTTGCGTGCCACCCACGGCTACCAGCCCGCCGGCCTGGTCACCGAGCTGGCCGCCCCGGACACCCTGGCCTACACCTGGCTGCACGAGGACGCGCCGGCCGGCGTGGTCCGCTGGCAGCTGACGCCCCAGGCCTTCGGCTCCCTGCTCACCGTCACCCAGACCATCCCGGCCGGGTTGGCCGACCTGCGCGCGGTCACCCTGGCCGCCTGGCAAACCCACCTGGAACTGTTCTTCGCCGCCCTGTTCGGCGACATCCGCTGCCCCTGGCCCACCGAGCGCACCGAGGAGCTACGCCGGCGCTACGCCACAACCCTGGAGTCCTGACCCAGCCAAATCCCCGACCCTGACGCCGCCAGCCCGCCCCAGCCGGGCGTCGCCCTGACCCACCACCCGGCGCTCAGCCACCCGGCACCCGGTACCAGTGCCCGGAAAGCCGCGCTCCGGATCGCCCGGCTGGCGGCCGGCGGTTCCCCATCCCCGACCCACCGCACCGCCGGGTCACCGCACCTCCGACTCCGGCACCACCCGTCCACCGCACGCGTCCACGAACACCTGCTCCGGCCCGCCCCCGGCCGGGACCAGGCCCAGCGCCCACAGCGGCGTCCACCGCGCACCGACCCGGCGGGCCACCAGTTCGCCCCTGGCGACCTGCCGTCCGGGCCGGGCGGCGGTGGCGGCCGCTTCGGCGCGGGGCTGGTCGACCGTCACCGGGCACAGGTCCGGGGTCGGTGTCCGGGCGGTGCTGAACTGCACCAGTCCGCCGTTCCGATCAAGAAGGAGGTCTGCCCGCAGCGGCAACAACACCCCGTCCTTGCGCTGGCGCCAGCTGGCCGAGAAGTCGCCGCCGGCGACCGGTGCGACCCGGAGTTCCGCGCCGAGGACCCACGGGAAGTAGCTCTGCGCCCGCCGGATCGCGATGTCCTTGGCCGCGGTCGCGTCCACCGGCGCCGTGGCCGGGGTCAGTGGCGGGGTGAACTCGGCCGCGGTGACCTCGCCGGAGGGCCAGTCCAGGTGCACGATGCCGCGGTTGGCGGCGCCGGTGGTCAGGGCGGCGATCAGCAGGGTCTGGCCGTCGGCGCGGCGGATCTCGCGGAGCTGGTGGCCGCCGTCCGGGCCGAGGAACTTCCGCGCGGTCTCGCGCAGCAGGTCCGCCTGCTCCCGGCTGGCATTGGCCTGTTCCGGCAGGGGTTCGTCCACGGCGGGGCGCACCAGCACCACGACGAGGGTGGCCACCGCGACCAGCCCGGCCCCGGCCACCACCCACGGGGTCCGCCGGAACCGCACCCCGGTGTCTCGCCGGAAACCGGTGGCGACCCCGCCCAGCACCGCACCGACCAGCACCCCGAGGAGGTTGGCCAGCAGCAGATCCGAGTCACAGGCCCGGCCCAGCGCGGGTACCAGCGCATGGGTCAGTCCCAGCGCGGCCACCCCGATCGCACCCAGCGCCAGGGTGACCCAGAACCGCCGGAACACCAGCACCGTGGCCAGCCCGATCGGCACGAACAACGCCAGGCCGAGCACGCCCGCGGTGGACAGCGACGCGTCCACCGACGGCACCGCGACCCGGCACGTGCCGAAGGAGCCCGTCCCCGCCCGCACCGGCGTCAGCGTGGTCGCCACCACCAGCGCGCCCGAGACCCCGAGCAGCAACACCGCCCACCACCGCGCCCGCCCGGCCCGGCCCAGCAACCAGCCCAGCACCGCGAACACCACGGCCAGGCCGCCGAACACCGGCAGGGCATAGGGCTGAGCCCACAAGAAGGCGCCGATCACACCCGGCATCCTGCCCTACCTTCGCTCCGCGCAAGCCCGTCCTTCAGGGCGAGGATGGTCGATCCTTGTGTGTCCGGCTCGCGTGGCGGGCCGTCATACCGGACGGCGCTGGTTCTCCACGTACTGCCGGATGATCGACAGCGGCGCGCCGCCACCGGAGGCGGCGAAGTAGGAGGGGGACAGAGGTGGTCGCGGTGGGTGCGGGCCCTGTATCGCTGCCGCAGGCGAGGCGAGGACGGACCCTGGAGGCTGTTCACCAGCCGGGACACCGCGGCTTGGGGCGGGTACTCGACCAGGAGATGTACGTGGTCGTCTTCCCCGTTGCACTCGACCAAGACTGCCCCGAGATCGGCACACACCTTGTCAAAGACCTCGCGCAGGACGTCATGGTGTTCTCCAGTGAGCACGCCACGCCGATACCTGGTCACGAAGACCACTACGTCATACTGATCTTTGTGCAGGCCAGGTATCGCTACCGCATCGAGCCCAACCAGGCTCAGCAAGCGATGCTGGCACGCACGTTCGGGTCTGCCCGGGTGGTGTTCAACGACGCCATCAGGTGCCGTGACGAGGCATACCGGGCCGGGGAGAAGATCACGCCGACCGAGGTGCAGCGGCGGGTGATCACCGAAGCCAAGACCAGCGAGCAGCGTGGCTGGTTGTCCGAGGTCGCCTCGGTGGCACTGGTCCAGTCCGTTCGGGACGCGCATCGGGCGTTTGTGAACTTCTTCGACTCGGTGCAGGGGCGTCGCCGGGGTCGGAAGGTCGGTCGACCGAGGTTCAAGTCCCGCAAGGACAGTCGGCAGTCCTTTCGCCTCACCCGCAACGGTTTCAGTCTTGGCTGCGACGGTCGGCTGTATCTGGCCAAGATCGGGGAGGTGCGGGTGCGGTGGTCCCGCGATCTACCCTCGCAACCGTCGTCGGTCACGATCATCCGCGAGCCGGACGGGCACTGCTACGCCTCCTTCGTGGTCGAGGTCGAGCCCACGCCGCTGCCGCCGGTCGAGCAAGAGGCGGGACTCGACCTCGGTATCGCGCGGCTGGCGACCATCGCCGACACGACCGGTCGCCGCACGGATGTGGCCAACCCGAAGCACCTGGCTCGCAAACAACGCAAGCTGGCCCGCTTGGAGCGGGAGAAGGCCCGCCGCGCCCGGGGTGGCAGGAATCGGGCCAAGACGCGGCGGAAAGTCGCTATACAGCACGGCAAGGTCTCTCGTGCGCGGCGGGACTATCACCACAAGCAGGCCCTCACACTGGTCCGCGAGAACCAAGCGGTCTATGTGGAGGATCTGAACATCGTGGGGATGGTCCGTAACCGGCGGCTGGCGCGAGCGATCCACGACGCTGGATGGGCACAATTCGTCCGGCTGATCCAGGAGACGGCCCAACGCCACGGCCGCACAGTGCACACCGTGGATCGGTGGTATCCCTCCAGCAAGAAATGTTCGGCGTGCGGGCACGTCATGGACGTGATGCCGTTGCAGGTCCGCACGTGGAGTTGTCCGGTGTGTGGCGTGGTCCACGACCGGGACCACAACGCCGCGATCAACATCTTGGCCGCCGGGCGGGCGGACAAGCACAACGCCTGTGGAGCCGGTGTCAGCCCTCCCTGTGGGGAGGCAGTCGGTGCGGAAGCAGGAAGCATCCCGGACGTGGCGTAGCCGCGCGGGAATCCCCGGCCGTCAGACCAGGGAGCACGTCAAACCCGTCGGCGAGCCCGTCAGCACGCCGCGCGGCGACCGGCGCCGCGCGGGGCTCTGCGGGGTGGGCGGGCCGGGTGGCTCGACGGGGTGAGGTGTGCGGCTGCGGGCCGCGTCGCCGGAAAATCAGTGGCCGGGTGGCCGAGAATCACCGGTGTGCGCACGTTCTCCACCCCGCAGGATCGGGCCATCGCCCATGTCGCCGCGTTGTCCCGGGGCGGGCCGATGGGTGGTGAGCTGCGGGTCAGCCTGAACTTCCATCCCGACCGGACGGTCGGTGGACAGCCGATTCTGGCGTTGCTGGGCGCGGCTGGGTGTTACCGGTCGCAGTTCGAGACCGGGAGCAGCAACGGCGGGCTGACCGCGTATGCCGGTGGGGATCGGTGGCGGTGGGAGAGCCGGATTTTCGGGGCTGCCTATGACTCGGCGGCGGCGGTGGAGCGACCCAAGTACGGGGCGTTGAACTTCCGGCGGCGGGTGGTGGGGGCGGCGCCGCGGTTTGGGTCGGCGCACTTCCGGTTGAGCGCGGAATCGTTGCGGCGCACCACGTTCTGCTATCCGGACAGTGTGTTCGAGCCGGAGCGGTTCGGCACCGCGGAGCGGATGTCGTTGATCGAGCTGGCGCTCGCCGACGAGCGGGATGTGCTGGACGACTACGTCGAGGCGCAGGTGCACGGGCCGGTGTCGCTGGCGCGGGATGTGGAGGCGCTGGTGCTGGATGCCTGTTTCCGGGACACCGAGGTCGCGGAGCTGGCGGCGGGGTTGCCGTGTCCGGTGGAGTGGCATCCGGGGTTTCGGTTGCCGGTGCGGCGGCTGCGGGAGAACGCGGGGTATCGGACGCCGGAGGCGGTGGCGCTGGGGGTTGGGCTGGCCGAGGGTGGGTTCGTGGACGCGCGGATGGTGGGGCGGGCGGTGCTGGGCGGGGAGCATGATCCACAGGTGCTGAAGCATCTGTGGCATCACGTTGCCCGGTTCGGCGCGCCGGACTGACGGCACGCCGAACCGGTGGGCGCGGGGCAGCGGGCAGCGGGCAGCGGGCGAGCACTACCAGCGACCGCCTAGTGGGCGCAGCAGGCGGGAGTCTTGCGGGGCAGGCGCCGGCGCAGGGTTTTGGCTACGTGGCAGGCGTCCCAGCCCGCGCCGCCCAGGGCTGCCGAGTACAGGGCTCGTTGGCCCAGCAGGCCCACATAGGCGAGGCCGGGGTGGGTGGTGGACAGGCCGTTGCGGTGGTGCGGGTTGCCGGACCGGTCCAGGGCGCCCAGGGGGCGGAGGTGTTCGAGGCTGGGGCGGAAGCCGGTGGCCAGGATGATGGTGTCCACCTCCTCCTTGGTGCCGTTGGGCCAGTGCAGATGGGTGGCGCTCGCCTGGGTGAACAGGGGGCGGTGGGTGGGTTTTCCCTTGCGCAGTGCGGTTCGGTAGCCGCCGATGTTGTCGATCACCTGTTGGCCGACCAGCAGGCCGCTGCGGGCCAGAGCCGCGCCCAGGGGCAGGTGGCCCAGGTGTTTCATGAAGGTCCAGAAGACCTCCATGCCTTGCAGGTCGGCGATTTTCACCGGTTTCCGGCTGACCAGGGTGACCTTGTCGGCGGTCTCGGCGAGTTCGACCGCGATCTGCACGCCGGAGTTGCCCGCGCCGACCACGACCACCCGCCTACCAGCGAACTCCGCGGGATTGCGGTACTCGCTGGAGTGCAGCACCTGGCCGGCGAACTCGGCCAGGCCCAGCTCGGGGCGGTACGGCGTGCTGAAGTTGCCGGTGGCCGAGACGACCACGGGGGCGTGCCAGGTCTCGCCGGTCTGGGTGGTGACCACAAAACCCTCGCGGTCGCAGAGCACCGAGGTGGCGCGGCGGCCGGTGTGGATCTCGCAGTCCAGGTGCTGGGCGTAGCGGCGGAGGTAGTCGATCACCTGGTCGCGGGTCGGGTAATGGTCCGGTTCGCCGGGGAAAGGCAGGCCGGGCAAGGCGTTCAGGTGCGCTGGGCTGAACAGGACCAGGCTGTCGTAGTACATCGGCCAGGAGCCGCCCGGTTCCGGGCCCGCCTCCAGCAGCACCGGCTGGAATCCGTGGGTGCGCAGGGCGCAGGCCGCGGCCAGACCGGACTGGCCGCCGCCGATGACGATCGCCCGGTCGGTGGTCGGCGTCCGCTGATCCGTGATCATCATGCTGTCAACCGTACGCCCTACGGTTCGCGGGCGGCAACCGGATTATCCGGTGGCTTTCAGGATTCCCTAAGCGCTGTTCCTAGCGTTGTCCCGGCGTGCAGGACAGCGCGGACGACATCACGGCCTTGGGGAGAGCGGACATGCGTGGGACACGACAGCTTGGGACAGGACACCACCTGCGGCGCGGGCTTGGCGCGGTGCTGGGGGCGGCGCTGCTGCTGAGTGCGTTCGGCGGTGCGGCGCAGGCCGGGGCGCAGGACCGGTGGAAGACCGATGTGCCGCCGGGCACCGAGTTACCCGATGAGCCACCGCCGGGTGGATTTGGCAGCTGGCGGGAACTCATCGAGGTCCAGGAGCGGCTCAGCGCGGGCGCCCAGCGATTCAGCGACGCGGTGGAAGGGGCCACCGATTCCGGCGGATACGCCGGCATCGCGATCTCGCCGGAGCACCGCACGCTCCAGGTCTACTGGCAGGGCCCGGTCCCGCCGCGGCCGGACTCCGTGCTCGCGGAGCTGCGGCGGGACTACCGGGTCGAGGTGGCCGACGTCCGGCATTCCCGGGCCGAGCTGTTCGCCAACCGGGACCGCATCGCCACCGAACGCGGCGTGACCGGCGTGGTGCCCGCGGTGGACGGCAGCGGGGTGACGGTCCGGTTCAGCGGCACCGAGGAAGAGGCCCGGAAACTGCCCACCGTGCTGGCGGCGACGGTGCCGGTGACCATCGAGGCCGGGTCGCGGGTGGACGCGCTGGCCTGCACCGGCAGGCAGGACGACTGCTCGCCGTACTGGGGCGGTTCGGTGTACCGCACCGGTGGCGGGTGCAGCACCGGGTTCCCGGTCCGGCACCACACCGCGGCCGGGGTGAGCGCGAAGATGCTCAGCGCCGGGCACTGCGGCGCCAACGGCAACGCGGTCCGGGACGGGGCGAATGAGGGCTGGGGCGTCGTCGAGCACGACCGGAACTCCTGGGACACCCTGCTGATCCGGCCGGTCGCGCCGCAGTCGGTGCAGCTCAAGCGGATCTACGTCGGACCGTGGAACGCGGGCATCCCGAGCAACCGGGTGGTGGCCGCGGCGACCAAGAGCTTCGTCGGGCAGTTCGTGTGCACCTCGGGCGCGTTCAGCGGGCAGCACTGCAACGTCAAGGTCACCGCGGTGAACGTGCCGCTGCCCTCGCTCGGCTTCCTCGACACGGTGGAGGCCAAACAGATCCACAAGACCTGCGCGGCCCGGCCGGGCGACAGCGGCGGACCGGTGTACCTGCCGCTGGCCAACGGGCAGGTCAACGCCAAGGGCACGATCAGCGCCGGGTACCTCGGCGGGGCGGTCTGCCCCGGCCAGGCGGTCGGGGCTGGCGCGTGGCACATCTTCTACGTCGACATCACCGACACCTTCGCCCGCTACAACGCCGACCCGGCGTTCCCGGGCACGCTGACCCTGTAGAGACCACCTGAATGCACTGGGGACGGGATCGCCGTGGCCGGGCACGGCGATCCCGTTGTGCCCGCTCAGGCCGGGAACGGGCGGGGTTCGACCTCGATCTCGGCCATCCGGGCCACATAACTCCGGTACCGCCGCCGCGCCTCGCCGTGACTGCCCGCCGCGACCAGGGCCCGCACCAGGGCCAGGTGCGCGGTTTCGGCGTGCCGGTCGTACTGCAGCATCCGCAGGCAGCAGCGGGCGGCCTGGGTGTGCTCGCCGTCGGCGAAGGCCGCTTCGGCGACCAGGATGGCGACCTGGAGGTAGACCGTGCGGGCCTCGTCGCGCAGTTCGGCGGCGAAGTCGGCGTAGACGTCCTCGTCCAGGAAATCGCCGAGGTAGGCGGCTTCGGCGGTGGTCAGCAGCGGCAGCGCCTCGGCGCGGCGCTGGCGGTGCGCGGTGAGTCCGGCGGCGGCGTCGGCGAGGAAGGCCAGCACGTCCACGGTGACCCGGCTGGTGTCCAGGCGGACCGCGTCGCCCTCGACCAGCAGGCAGCGGCCTGCGCCGAGGCGGCGGTGCGGGTCGAGCACGGTGCGTGCGGTGGACAGGGCCACCGCGAACCGGTTGCCGAGCCGTCCGGGCGGCTCGCCTGGCCAGAGCGCGGCGAGCACCGCGTCCTTGGTGATGGGCTGGCCGCGCCGGGTGACCAGGAGTTTGACCAGGTCGCGGGATTTGCGGGACTGCCAGGCTGCCGAGGGCACCGGGGTGCCGTCGAGCAGCACCCGGAAGCCGCCGAGGGTCTGGATGTGCACGGCGCCGCGGGCCGGGCGCAGGCACTGCTCGGCGATGGCGACCGCGGTGGCGGCCAGGCCGCCGGCGCCGAGGTCGCGGGCGGCGCGTTCGGCGCGCTGGGCGAGCTGGCCGCCGTGCGCGCCGCCGAGCAGGGTGGCGCGGGCGAGCTGGGCGCGCACGCCGCCGATGGGGTCGGCGGCCTCGGCCCAGACGGCGGCGGCCTGGTCGATCAGGGAGCGGGCCTGGGCCTGGTCGGGGGTGGCTTGGGCGTGCAGGACCAGGGCTTCGGCCAGGCCGTTGCGGTCGCGCTGGGCGCGGGCGAGGGTTTCGGCGCGGTGGGCGGCGGTGCGGGCGGTGGCGAGGTGGGCGGCAGCGGCGGCGGGAGGGGCGGTGGTGCGGGCGCTGGGCGGAGCGTCGGTGGGGTGCGGGCTGGTGGGATTCTTGGCGCGGGACAGGGCGAGTTGGCCTTCGGTGACCGCCACCGCGACCGCGCTCAGCCGGGACCCGGCGGCATTGGCCTGGGCGAGCAGCGTTTCGGCCTGGTCGGGGTCTTCGTCGAGGAGCAGGCGGGCCAGGCCGACCTGGGCCCGGACCAGCTGGTTCACCGTGCCTCTGGATCCGGACAGGGTGATGGCCTCGGTGTAGGCGGCTCGGGCCAGGGCCCGGTCGCCGCGCAGGTGGTAGACCTCGCCAAGGTGGCCCAGTGGGGCCGCGGTGAGCACGTGGCCGGTGCGGGCGAAGATGGCTTGGGCGGCCACGAAATCCGCCACCGCCTCGTCCAGGTGGCCCAGCCCGCGGTGGGCCAGGCCGCGGTTGTTCAGGCCCAGGGCCCGGTAGGTGGTGAAGCCGGTGACTTCGGCCAGGTGCAGGGCGGGGGCGGCTTCGGCGAGGGCTTCCCGGTAGCGGCCGTCCTCGACGAAGTGCGAGGTCCGGTTGACCCTGATCCGGATGGTGCCGAGCACATCGCCGGCGGCTTCGGCGTGGGCCAGGGCGGCGAGGTAGTGCTCGGCGTTGGCCTCGCGGTCGCCCGCGGCGGCGGCGACCATGGCCAGAGCGGTGTGGGCCAGGCCGAGGGCGGCCTGGTCACCGCTGGACCGGGCGAGGGTCAGGGCCTGGTGGGCGGCTTGGGCACACGCCGGGTGGTCGCCGCGGGCCCAGTGCGCGGAGGCCTGGCAACTGAGCAGCGCGGACTCGCTGACCGGGTCGGCGCCGGTGGGGCGGTGGCGTTCGCAGACGGCCAGGGCCTGCGCGGGAGCCCCGCTGAAGTAGTGCATCCAGGCCATCCGGCTGGCCAGTTCGGGTTCGGGCAGGCCGTCGGGGCCGGCGGCGCGGCGCAGGCAGTCCAGGGCCTGCGGCCAGTCGCCGGTGACCTGGTGGGCGTCGCCGGCCAGCCGCCAGGTGAGCGGGGTGCGGGCGTGTTCGGGGACTGATTCCACCGCGGTGAGCACGGTGCCGGCGCCGTCGTGCGCGAGCAGGGTGGCGGCGTGTTCGGCGAGCAGGGCCTGGCTGCGCTGGTGTTCCCCGGCGGCTGCTAGGGCGGCCAGGGCGGCTGCGGGTTCGCCCGCTTCCAGGTACCAGTCGGCGGCGCGGCGCTGGGCGGCGCGGGCCAGTACCGGGTCGACCGGGAGTCTGGCCTGGGCGAAGGTCCTGGCCAGTGGGGTCAGGCCGGACCAGCCGGGGCTGGGCCGGCGGGGTTCGGCGAACAGGCCGCGGCGCAGCAGCCCGGACAGGGTGGCCTCGGCTTCGTCCACGCCCAGGGCGGTGAGCAGGCCGGGGGTGAAGCGGTCGAACAGGGCGGCCATCCGGAGCAGGGCGCGCACCGGCGGTGGTTCGCGGTCGACGATCTCCTCGGCCAGGTAGTCGAACAGCGGGTGTTCCCGGGCGGCGGCGGGTTCGGGCAGGTCGGGGGTGGCGCAGGCCAGCCGGACCGCGACCGGCCAGCCGCAGGTCAGTTCCTGGATCCGGTCGGCCTGACCGGGTGCGCCGCCGCCGAGCAGATCGGCCACCTCGGTGCTGGTGAAGGCCAGTTCGGCCCAGGTCACCTCGACCAGTTCGCCGGCGCCGCGCAGGCGGTGCACCGGGAACGGCGGCGGGGTGCGAGACGCCAGGACCAGGTGCAGGCCGGGTGGGGCCTGGCCGCACAGGGTGTGCAGCAGCTGGATCGCGGCGGTGCCGCCGTCGAGCAGGTGCACGTCGTCGACCAGCAGCAACAGGCCGCGGGGCCGGGTCTGGACGGCGTCGGCGACCGCCGCGCACAGCAGCGCGCCGAGCACATCGGCCCAGGGTTCGGCGTCCTCGGACCCGTCCACGCACAGCGGCGGCAGGTCGACGTCGAGGGCGGGCAGCACCGCGCGCAACGCCGCCACCAGGCCCGCGGCGAAACTCAGCGGGGCGCGGTCGGCGGGGCGGCAGGTGTGCCAGGCGTCCTCGGCCGGGTTCGCCCAGGCCGTCAGCAGGGTGGTCTTGCCGTACCCAGCCGGTGCGGTGACCGTGGTGAGCCGGGCCTGGAGCGCGTCCCCGCGCACCAGGTCCAGCCGCGGCCTGCGCAGCCGCGCCACGGTCGGCACCGGCTACAACGAGGCGATGAGCCGCTCCACCCGCTCGTCCACCGCGCGGAACGGGTCCTTGCACAACACGGTGCGCTGCGCCTGGTCGTTGAGCTTGAGGTGCACCCAGTCCACGGTGAAGTCCCGGCCGGCGGCCTGCGCGGCGGCGATGAAGTCACCGCGCAGCTTGGCCCTGGTGGACTGCGGCGGGGTGTCCTTGGCCGCCTCGATCTCGCCGTCGTCGGTGACCCGGTGCACCAGGTCCTTGCGCTGCAACAGGTCGAAGATGCCCCGGCCGCGGCGGATGTCGTGGTAGGCGAGGTCGAGCTGGGCGATCCGCGGGCTGGACAGCTCCAGGTTGTGCTTGGCCTGGTAGCGCTCCAGCAGCCGGTGCTTGATCGCCCAGTCGATCTCCCGGTCGATCTGGCCGAAGTCCTGGGCGTCCACCGCGTCCAGGGTGCGGCCCCACAGCTCGATCACCTTGTTCGCGGTCGGATCGGGCTGGCGCTGGGCCACGTGCTCCACCGCGCGCTGGTAGTACTCCCGCTGGATGTCCAGCGCGGATGCCTCGCGTCCGCCCGCCAGCCGCACCTGCCGCCGGCCGGTGAGGTCGTGGCTGATCTCGCGGATGGCCCTTATCGGGTTGTCCAGGGTGAAGTCGCGGAACTGCACGCCCGCCTCGATCATCTCCAGCACCAGGTTCGCGCTGCCCACCTTGAGCAGCGTGGTCACCTCGGACATGTTCGAGTCGCCGACGATCACGTGCAGCCTGCGGTAACGCTCGGCGTCGGCGTGCGGCTCGTCCCTGGTGTTGATGATCGGCCGGGACCGGGTGGTGGCGCTGGAGACGCCCTCCCAGATGTGCTCGGCGCGCTGGGACAGGCAGTACACCGCGCCGCGCGGGGTCTGCAGGACCTTGCCCGCGCCGCAGATCAGCTGCCGGGTGACCAGGAA
This sequence comes from Crossiella sp. S99.2, assembly GCF_023094165.1. GTDB lineage: Bacteria > Actinomycetota > Actinomycetes > Mycobacteriales > Pseudonocardiaceae > Crossiella. Next base: position 58,282 of record NZ_JALMDK010000011.1, read on the forward strand.
CGGGAGCAGCACATCGGCGATGCGGGAGAACTCCCCCGCCCGCGCGACCAGGTAGTTCTCGTGGCAACCGTAGGAGTTGCCCGCCGAGTCGGTGTTGTTCTTGAACAGGAAGATGTCGCCGCCGATGCCCTCATCGGCCAGCCTGCGCTCGGCGTCGACGAGCAGGTCCTCCAGGATCCGCTCGCCCGCCTTGTCGTGGGTCACCAGCTGGGTGAGGTCGTCGCACTCCGCGGTGGCGTACTCCGGGTGCGAGCCGACGTCCAGGTAGAGCCGGGAACCGTTGCGCAGGAACACGTTGGATGACCGGCCCCAGGACACCACGCGACGGAACAAGTACCGCGCCACCTCGTCAGGGGACAGGCGTCGCTGTCCGTGGAAGGTGCAGGTCACCCCGAATTCGGTCTCGATGCCGAAGATCCGCCGCTGCATGTGTCCACAGTAGGCGCTAGCGGCGCGTCTGACCGGACTCCATCCGGGCGCCAGTTAGCGTGTTGTTGTGTTCGAGTGGTTTCGCAGGGTGTTCGAAGGCGTCGACGAGACGGATCGTGACCTCGTTCGGCGTAGCGCCGACCTGCCCAGGAGTGCTGTTGACCCCACCTTGAAGGTGATCACCACGACCGCGAATCACAGCCTGCTGTGGTTTGGTGTGGCGGCGCTGCTGGCGAGTAAGAAGGGCCGGACCCGGCGGGCCGCGTTCCGTGGCGTGGTCGCCATCGCGGGCGCCAGCGCGACCGCGAACCTGATCGCCAAACCGCTGTTCCCGCGCCGCCGCCCGGCCGCGGAGCTGGTGCCGGCGCACCGGCGCATCCCCGATCCGCCGACCTCCTCCTCCTTCCCGTCCGGGCACGCCGCCTCGGCCGCCGCCTTCGCCACCGCGGTCACCATGGAGGCCCCGGTCGCCGCGGCCGTGGTCATCCCACTGGCCGCCACGGTCGCCTACTCCCGGGTGCACACCGGCGTGCACTGGCCCAGCGATGTGGCCGCGGGCGTGGTGCTGGGCGCGAGCATCGGCCTGGCCACCCGGCACTGGTGGCCGCTGCGCCGGGAGGCCCCGGCCGACACCCGGCACCCGGCCGAGGCCGCCGCGCTGCCCGAGGGCGAGGGCCTGCTGGTGGTGGTCAACCCGCATTCCGGCGACGACTCCTTCGACCAGAGCGAGGAGGTCGCCCGCAACTGGCCCAAGGCCGCGGTGATCGAACCGAGCAAGGACGAGGATCTGCTCGACCAGCTCCGCACCGCCCTGGATACGGCGGAGGAACCCATCCGGGCGCTGGGCGTGGCCGGTGGTGACGGCACGGTGGCCGCGGTCGCCTCGATCGCCGCCGAACGCCGCCTGCCCCTGGCCGTGCTGCCCGCGGGCACGCTCAACCACTTCGCCAGGGACGTCGGCGCGGAGGAGGCCGACAGCGTGGTTCGCGCGGTCGAGCGCGGCTCCGCGGTCGCGGTCGACCTCAGCTCGGTGCTGGTGGACGGAATGCCGCGGCGCTGGTTCGTCAACACCGCCAGCCTCGGCGGCTACCCCGACATGGTCCGGCTGCGGGAGAAGTGGCAGGGCCGCTGGGGCAAGTGGCCGGCCGCCGCGGCCGCGCTGGTCCGGGTGCTGCACGCCTCCCGCCCGCTCAAGGTCCGCATCGACGGCGAGACCCGCCAGGTCTGGCTGCTCTTCGTCGGCAACGGCTCCTACGAGCCCAAGGGCTTCGCCCCCACCAGCCGCCCGCGCCTGGACGACGGCCTCCTGGATGTGCGCTACGTGCGGGCTGATATGCGCTGGTCGCGGACCCGGTTCGTGCTGGCCGCGCTGACCGGGGCGCTGCACCGCAGCCGCACCTACTGCCAGCAGGACCGGGCCGAGGTGGACGTGGAGGTGCTCGGCAACAAGGTCGCCATCGCCACCGACGGCGAGGTCGGCCCGGACGGGCGCCGTTTCCGGTTCACCTCACACGTTGCGGCGCTGGGCGTGTACCGGGAGAGCGAAGGGGTCGCGCCCTGAGCCAAGGACTCGCCGACGTGAAAGTCTCGCCGGCGTGTTGGCCGTTGTCGTACCCAGTCTTGGCCGAACTGGTACCGCTTGGCCCAACTGGTACGTCCACTTGGGCCAAACTGGCGTACCAGTTTGGCCAACTCGCCGCCCACAACGGCCAACACTGTGGTGGGTGGGTTCAGTGGCTCAGCGCGGCGAGCAGGACCGGCAGGTAGGTCTGTTCCAGGTGCCCGGGGGCGAGGCGGTCCGGTTCGACCAGGCTTTGCGCCAGGCTGCCCTCGCGTAGCGCCACCACCAGGCGGGCCAGCTCGTCCAGGTCGACCGTGGCGGTCCGGCCGAGCCGGGCCAGGTGTCCGGCCAGGATCTCGGTGAGGGTGGCGCGCAGCCGGGCGTCGTGCTCGGCCAGTCTGCGCGCGGCCGCCGGATCGCGGATGGCGTGCAGGGTGAACTCGGTGGAGACCAGGTACCAGGTCACCTCGGCCTCGTCGACCGCCAGCAACGCCTCGAATCCCCCGGCCGCCAGGGATTCGCGCAGGCGGTCCAGCTGCTGATCGGCATGCCGGTCGAACAGCGCGAAGAACAACTCCTCCAGGCTGTCGAAGTTGGAGTAGAACGCGCCCCTGGTGTAGCCGGCCCGCTCGCAGACCTGGGCGATGGTGGCCCCGCGCAGTCCCTGTTCGGCGAAGACCCGCAACGCCGCGTCCAGCAGCCGGGTGATCGTCTCCGGCCTGCGCTTCGTTGACCCCTTCGGCATCCTCTGATAATACGTTGATGCATCCGATACATCCATGTATCCGTTTGGGGAGCCGTCATGGACGACGTCATGCGCGAGCTGTTCGGCCCGATGCCCGAGGGCGTCGCCCTGCCTGCCCCGCCGACCTTCGACACCGTCGAGGACGAGCGCCGCCACCGCAAAGAACAGCTGGCGGCCGGGTTCCGGCTGTTCGGCAAGTTCGGCTTCTCCGAGGGCGTCGCCGGGCACATCACCGTGCGCGACCCGGGCAGTCCGGACCGGTTCTGGGTCAACCCGTTCGGCATGAGCTTCCAGCAGATCAAGGCATCCGACCTGGTGCTGGTCGACCACACCGGCACGCTGGTGGAAGGCCGGCGGCCGGTCAACCGGGCTGCCTTCGTCATCCATTCCCAGGTGCACGCCGCCCGCCCGGACGCCGTGGCCGCCGCGCACTCGCACTCCCTGCACGGCAAGGCATTCGCCAGCCTCGGCATCCCCCTGGACCCGATCACCCAGGACGCCTGCGCCTTCTACCAGGACCACGCGATCTACCGGGACTACAACGGGATCGTCACCGCACTGGAAGAGGGCAAGAACATCGGCGCCGCGCTCGGCGACCACAAGGCGGTGATCCTGCAGAACCACGGACTGCTCACCGTCGGGCAGACGGTGGCCGAGGCGGTGTGGTGGTTCATCACCATGGAACGCTCCTGCCAGGCCCAGCTCCTCGCGATGGCCGCGGGCACACCCACCCTGATCGGCCGGGAGATCGCGCTGCAGACCCGCGACCAGCTCGGCTCGCCGCTGGCGGGCTGGTTCAACGCGCAGCCGCTGTTCGACCAGATCCAGGCCGAGCAGCCCGAGCTGTTCCAGTAACGCCTCGCTGGCGCAGTTGCGCCAGCTGCGCAGGTGCGCCAGGCAGAAGTGACCCGGGAACCGTTGCCCCACGGGAAGAATCAGCCTCGCCCGGGGGCCGTTCCCGGGTTCTTCCGCCACTTCCTGGGGGCACCGAACAATGTCCACGACGTCCAAGCTGACCCGGTTGGCGGTCACGCTGGTCACCGCCGCCGCGGTGGCCGGGCTGACCGCGCCCGCGGCCCTGGCCGACCCGCCCAAACACGCGGCCACCCAGGCCGCCATCGACACGCAGCGCAGTGCCAGGGCCGCCATCGGGGCTGGGGCCACCGTGCGCGACGGCGACACGATGTGGAGCGTGACCAGCGGGACCCGGATGCTGGGCCAGGCACTGCCGGTGGGGCCGGAGCACCGGGTGCGGGCGGGCAGCCTGACCAAGACCTTCACCGCGGCGATGATGTTGCAGCTGGCCGAGGAGGGCCTGGTCGACCTCAACGCGAGCGTGGAGACCTACCTGCCCGGCGTGGTGCAGGGCAACGGGTATGACGGGCGGAACATCACCGTCCGCCAGCTGCTCAACCACACCAGCGGCATCTTCGACTACGTCGACGTGGCGCTGCGCAACCCGCAGTTTCAGCTCCGCCAGTTCACCCTGGCCCAGGTCGCCGCGCTCGGACTGGCCAACCCGCCCTACTTCGCGCCCGGCCAGGGCTGGCGGTACTCCGGCACCAACTTCATCCTCGCTGGGATGATCATCGAGGCGGTGACCAAGCGCGGCTGGATCGAGGAGCTGACCACGCGGATCATCACCCCGCTCGGGCTGTCCACCACGATGGTGCCGGTGGGCACCAAGGCGCTGCCGCCCGGCCACGTCCGCGGCTACCTGGGCCGGGTGGTCTACCTCGACGTCACGCAGATGTTCGAGCCCAGCATCGGCGGGTCCAGCGGCGGCATCGTGACCAGCGGCCAGGACGCCACCAAGTTCCTGCAGGCCCTGCTCACCGGCAAGGTCCTCGCCCCGGCCCGGCTGGCCGAGATGCTCACCCCGTACACGGGGCCGGGCGCCCCGGAGATCGCCTACGGCCTGGGCATCAGCCGCTACCCGCTGCCCTGCGGCGGGGAAGCCTGGGGCCACAACGGACTCTGGCCCGGCTACGAGTCCAACGCGGTGGCCACCGCCGACGGCCGGGCCGCCTTCACCACGGTCAACGTGCTCGACCCCTTCGGCGGCGGCAGCGGCGGCAGTGCGCTGGCCAACGGCGGCGGCCCCGGCCTGCTGGCCAATGCCACCGTGACCGCGCTGTGCGACAAGAGCTGACCACCGCGTTCCGCGAAAGGACACCCCTGATGTCTCTGCTCACCCGTACCCGGCGCTGGGCCGTAGTGGCCACTGTCGCCGCCTCCGCCGCAGTGGCCGTGGCTCCCGGCGCGGTCGCCGCACCGCCCGCCTACGGCAAGGCGGCCGCGCAGGCCGCGGTCACCGCGCTGGTCTCCCAGCAGCGCGCGATGGGCTCCTCGGCCTTCCTCTTCGGCAGCGGCGCGGACTGGTCCGTGCACGCCGGCGCGGTCTCCGGGCAGGAGAACCGGCCGATCGGCGACCGGGACCACTTCCGGATCGGCAGCCTGACCAAGATGTACGTCTCCACCGTGGTGCTCCAGCTGGTCGGCGAGGGCAAACTCGCCCTGGACACCGGGTTCGGCGCCTACCTGCCCGGTCTGGCCACCGGCACCACCAACGACGACACGAAGATCACCGTGCGGCACCTGTTGCAGCACACCACCGGCATCGCCGAATACCTCAACGTGATGGTCGCGCTGCCCACCAACTGGTGGCGCACCTATGACGTGACCGCGCACGCCAAGTCCGGGCTCAGCCACGGCTCGCAGTTCGCGCCGGGCAGCAAGTACAGCTACTCCAACACCAACTACATCATCCTGGGCCTGATCATCGAGAAGCTCACCGGACGCCCGGTGGCCCAGGAGATCGCCGAACGGATCCTCATCCCGCACGGGCTGGCCGGCACCGGTCTGCAGAACGCGGGCCAGCAGCTGATGCCCGCGCCGTACGTGACCGGATACGTGGCGGTGCCGTTCGTGCCGGTGCGCATCGACTCCCGCTCGCAGGACCCGACCATGGCCTGGGCGGCCGGCGCGATGTACTCCACCGCCACCGACACGGCCAAGTTCCTGGACCTGCTGCTCGGCGGCAAACTGCTGCCGCCCGCGCTGCTGACCGAGATGAAGACGCCGCTGCCCGGCGGCTTCTACGGACTCGGGCTGTCCACCTACGAGCTGCCCTGCGGGGTGCGGGTGTACGGGCACAACGGGGCCATCCCTGGGTACCTGACCTTCGGGTTCCGCGCCGAGAACGGGCGCAAGGCGGTGGTGCTGACCAGCGTCACCCCGGCCGAGGAACCGCGGGTCAAACTGGCCTCGGACGCCGTGGCCGCGGTGGTGTGCAGCTGAACGATCCGCTGCGGCAGGCCCGTGGACCCCGGTCCGCGGGCCTGCCGCCCGCCCACCCCGGATTGACCGCCGGAGAGGCCGCCTCCTATGGTCGGGCGCGCAGGGCGAGCGCGCGGCGGGGGTGGATGGTGCTGGAGGCGCTGGACCCTGACACCGAGCACGGCCGGGTGTACCGGGCGCTGGTCTGCCTGCCCAGGGCCGGGGTGGCCGAACTGGCCGCGGAGACCGGGATCAAGCCCGACACGGTGCGACGCCTGTTGCACGAACTGGTCGAGCGCAACGTCGCGGTCGCCCTGGACGGCGGCGCCTGGGAGGCGCACTCCCCCGCCGAGATCACCGAATCGGCGCTGCGCCGGGACGCGGTGCGCCGGGCCGAGGCTCGCCAGTCCGGCAGCGAGCTGGAGCGGCTCTTCCGGTTCGTCCGGCGCGAGGAAGGGCACTACGGCGCCCTGGAGGTGCTCTCCGACACCGAGCGGATCCTGGCCACCATGCAGCGGATGCAGCGGGCGGCGAACCAGGAGATGCGGATCATCGACCGGCCGCCGTACTTCGCCCAGCCCTCCTACTACGCCAACCAGGAGACCCTCCAGTTCGACCGGATGGCGGCCGGGGTCGGCTACCGCACCATCTACTACGAGTCGGCGTACAACGACGGCACCGTCCCGGACATCCCGCGGATGATCGCCGCGGGCGAACAGGCCCGCACGCTCAAGGAACCACCGATGAAGCTGGTGATCGCCGACGACCAGCTGGCCGTGGTGACCTTGGAGGCCGAGGGCGGGCAGAGCGTGGTCGCGCTGCTGATCCGGCCATCGAGCCTGTTCACCGCGCTGTCCAACACCTTCGAGACGCTGTGGAAGCTCGCCGTGCCCATCTCCGCGGTCGGCGTGGACGCCCTGGACGACGAGCGGGACCGGGTCATCCTCACCCTGATGGCCAGCGGCGCCACCGACGAGGCCATCGCCCGGCGACTGGACCTGTCCCGGCGCACCGTGGTCCGCCGGGTGGCGATGCTGCTGGACCGCCTGGGCGCCACCACCCGGTTCCAGGCCGGGGTGCAGGCCGCCCGCCGCGGCTGGCTCTGAACACCCGCCGGGAAATGAACCCGGTTCGCCACGGCGGTAGCAGCACTCCATACATTTTCCGCTGGATAACGCACTGGTGTAGCCGAGTTCGGTAAGGGCCGTTCCGTTACCCGGCACGCCCTAGACTGCGGCCCGTGCACCGTGGACAGGTCATCGCGCAGCGCTATCAGCTCACCGATCAGATCGGGTCCGGCGGGATGGGGATCGTGTGGCGGGCCACCGACCTCGAACTGGGCCGGGTGGTCGCGCTCAAGCGGTCCCAGACCGGCGACAATGGGCAAATTCGCCGCGAGGCGCGAATTGGCGCCGGATTGCACCACCCGCACGTGGTGACCGTGTTCGACGTGGTGCTCGACGGCGAGCAGCGCTGGCTGGTCATGGAGTACCTGCCCTCCCGCAGCCTGGCCGCGATCGTGGCCGAGGACGGGCCGGTGGATCCCGTGACGGCGGCCCGCATCGGCGCGCAACTGGCCGGGGCTCTGGCCGTCATGCACCGGCACGGCATGGTGCACCGCGATGTCAAACCGGCCAACGTGCTGCTCACCGAGGACGGCACGGCCAAGCTCACCGACCTCGGCATCTCCCGGTGGTCCGAGGTCACCAGGACCAACAGCGAACAGGTCGGCGGCACCGTGGGCTACCTGGCCCCCGAGGTCGCCAACGGCGCGGAGGCCCTGGCGCCCTCGGACGTGTTCTCCCTCGGCGCCACGCTGTTCGCGGTGGTCGAGGGCATCGGCCCGTGGGGCGGCGACGAACTGGGGCCGTGGGCTCAGCTGCGACAGGCCGCCGCCGGGGACCTGCAACCGATCAGGCGCGCGGGGCCGCTGACCCCGGTGCTGACCGAACTACTCCAGACCGCGCCCGGCGAACGGCCCGCCGCCCAGCGCGCTCAGGAGCTGTGCGCGGCCGTGGTGGCCACCGCCGAGACCGGCGAGGCCGTGCTGGTGACGGCCGTCCCGTCGGCCGGCCGGAAACCCGCCTCGCGCCGGCGGCCGCTGCTGCTCGCGCTGCTCGCCCTGGTGGTCACCGCGGCCGTGGTGGTGGTTGCCACCCAATGGTCGGGTTTCTTCCCCGCGCCGGGCTCGCAGGCCACCACCGCGGCGGAGCGGTACGGGTGGGGAAACCCCAAGCAGCGCGCGGAGTTCAGCACCGGCCTGGACGACGGCTGGCAGGTCGCGGACGGCAGGCTGGGACGGGACGAGAAAGGGCGGCGGATGAAGGACCAGGTGACCGTGCGGGCGGACGCGCTCGTGCTCACCGGCCTGCCCAACGGCGACACCGGCTACCTCCGCGGCGGCCCCGGCCTGCTCAGGGGGCGGTGGGAGGCCCGGATCCGGCTGCCCAAGGGCTGCGCGTGCTATCGCGGCATTCTGACCCTGTGGCCCGCGGAGAATCCGGGCGTGGTCGGCGAAGAAATCGTCTTCATGGAAAACAAGAATGACGCGAATCGGCAGCACGTCCACTTTTTCCTCCAACCCCCTGGCGGAAAGGGACGCCTCGGCAGCGAACGCGATGTCGATCTCACCGAGTGGAACCACTTCGCGGTGGAGTGGTCGGAGTCCGGCGTCACCGGTTACCTCAACGGCGAACAGTGGTTCCACCACGACGACCAGGACAACATGCCGCGCAGGCCGATGGCGCCGACGATCAAACTGGACTTCGACCCCATCGCCACGCCCACGCCTGCCGAGGCGTCGATGGAGATCGACTGGATTCGCGAATACGGCCGGTAAGTCCGGGGCAGGATAGGCTTGCCTAAACCGCGCTCGAATTGCGGGCTCCTGATACCGGTGGCAGGGTCGAGTTCGCCGAACTGATTCCCACCACGGAACACAGGAGCGGATATGACCACGCTGGAGAACCCGGCCATGCCCGCGGTGCACTCGTGCACGGTGAGCGGCTGTTCCTACAACCATGACGGGTGCCACGCCTTCGCGATCACCGTGCGCGGCGACAACGGCGCCGCCGACTGCGGCACGTTCATCCCGTTGAGCACCAAGGGCGGCCTGGAGAAGGTCGTGGCCAAGGTGGGGGCGTGCTCCCGCGTCGACTGCATGCACAACACCTCGCTGGAGTGCTCCGCGCCGAGTGTCCGGATCGGGCCCGGCGTGGGTGAGCACGTGGCCAACTGCCTGACCTACCAGACGAGCTGAATAGGCCAACGCAAGTCTGGGCTCGTGCTGGCCGGTGCTCAGCCGGTCAGCACGAGCCGGAGCACGATCTCGTCCCCGTCGAGTTCGCCGGTGGGCTCGAAGCCCAGCCCCCGGTAGAACGGCCCCGGATTGCCCTCGCCCGGCTGGTGACTGGTCAGCAACTCGGTGCCGCCGTCCGCCCGCACCAGGTCGACGATCCGCGCGAGCACCGCCCGCCCGTAGCCGCGGCCCTGGTGTCCGGCGTCGATGAGCAGCCGCCACAGGAAGTACGGGCCGAGGATGCCGGGCCTGCCGGGCGGCACGTTCCAGCTCAGCATCACGAACCCGACCGGCTCATCGCCGGCGTAGACCGCCCGGTACCAGGGTTCCCCCTCAGGCGTGGCCGCGGCCTCCGCCAGCGAGGCGGCCACCGGGGCGACCAGGCGTTCCTGGGCGGGCAGCACGCGCAGGGCGCACACCGCGTCCCGGTTGTCCGCGGTGATCTCGACCAGGCGTACCCGGGCAGTCGTCATGGCGGCGCAGGCTAGCAGGACCGGGTGCGCCGCCGAAGGTAATAAGTGATCAGCAGCGCGATGCAGACCACCGAGACGCACCCGGCCGCGAGACTGGCGGCGAAGGGCACGCCGACCAGGAAGCCGAGAGAGTTGACCGCGGCGGTGAGCACGGCCAGCACCCACAGCAATGCGACGGAAACCGGGCTGCCCGGGCGGCGGATCTGGTTCACTTCGGTGTGGTCGCTCATGGGGATGAACCTACGAATTCCGGGCTCTCGGGCCGATCCCGCGCACTGCCGGATCCGGGGTGGAGCGGACTCCACCAAGACCAGCCGGTGCTGCGCGCCGCCGAACCAGGCGACCTGCCCGGCATCGCCACGCTCATGCGGACCTCGGTCCTCGACGTGTTCCCCCAGTTCCACGACCAGACCGAAACCGAGGCCGCGGCCCAGTACCTCACCGTGCCCGACCCGGTGCTGATCGAGGACGGGACCTACTTCGTGCACGAGGCCGCGGGCCAGGTCGTCGCCTGCGGCGGCTGGAGCAGGCGGGACAAGCTCTACACCGGCTCCGGCGCCGCCCCCACCGACGACCGCCTGCTGGACCCGGCCACCGAACCCGCCAGGGTGCGCGCCATGTTCGTGCACGGCGACTGGACCCGCCGGGGACTGGGCCGGGCGATCCTGGCCAGGTGCGTGACTGCGGCCCGGGAGGCGGGGTTCCGGGACCTGGTGCTGATGGCGACCCTGCCCGGGGAGCCGTTGTACCGGGCGTTCGGGTTTCGCGAGGTGGAGCGGACCCGGGTGCCGCTGCCCAACGGGGTGTTCCTGGGCGGGGTGTCGATGGCCTACCCGCTCTCCGGCTGACCTCAGATGCCGACCGGGACGGCGTCGATGGTGAAGGTCGTCTCGCGGAACCGGCCGTCGAGTTCACGCCGTCGCTGCTCGGCCTCCTCGCGGGTGAGGAACGCGCCGATGCTGTGCGGGTCGCCGGGCTCGTGGTCGAACCGCGCGATGAGGACGTAGAGGTAGCGGTAGCGAGTCCGGTCCTCGGCGGGCTGCTCGCCGGTGCGGACGGCGTGCAGCAGTTCCTCAACGGTGGCCAGCGGGGTGTCGAACCCGCCGTGCACGCCCTCGAGTTCGGTTCGCGCCCAGGGTGGCATCGGGGCGGGGTCGGCGAAGTGGCTGGGCTGACCGAGGTCCTGGTCCTCGTGCCAGCCCACGGCACCGGCCACGACGTGGTCGGCGATGCCCTCGGCTGCCAGCAGGAACCGCCGCCGGTCCGGGCCCTCGCACTCGGTGGCGCAGCGGATTCGCAGCCCGCCGACGTAGGCCGTACTCAGCCGCATCGAGCTGACCTCGGCGAACACCAGGTCGATGCGGGTCCGGTCGCCGTCGCCGGGGCTGCGCAACAGCAGCCGGCAGTGGCTGGCGGTGTAGTCCCACACCTGGAAGGTCCGGTCCGAACTGAACAGCTCGGCGCCGGGGGTCAGTTCGCGGTCGCGGTCGAGCCAGACGGTGGTGGGCACCGGCGGATCATCCGGCAGCGGCGGGCTCGCCGCGACCTGATTAGCGCTGTCCGCGCACCCCGGCCAGCGCCATCCGCCCCAGCCCCGCCAGCGCGGACCCCAGCAACGCCGCCTGGTCGTAGTAGTCCCGCCACAGCACAATCCGCCCGTCCCGCACCACGAACGTCCCGCACACCCAGAACCGCGCGCTCCAGTCGCCGCGGCGGATGACGTCGAAGCGTTCGGTCAGCACCACCTCGCCGTTGGTGGCGATGTTGGTGATCTCCACCTCGCACCCGGTGTACAGCCGGTGCAGCAGGCCGAACTGCCTGGCGACCGCCCGGGCGCCGCGGACGGTGGGCAGTGGCATGTTCTGGTAGCGGATGTCGGGGGCCAGGTGGCGCAGGATCTCCGCGACATCGCGGTGTTCGGTGGCCTTGAGCAGTGCGGTGACGACGTCGGCGGGGGCCTGCATGCGGGTCAGGTTATCCGGCGGGTTCAGCTGCCGGTGGCGCTGGGCAGCAGGGCCGGGCAGCCCGCGGTGACGTAATTCTGGTCGTACTCGAAGTGCCATTCCTCGTTCTGGTAGCGGCGGCACCAGCCCACGGCCCGGCCGTTGCGTTCCACCCAGGCGGCCGAGGCCAGTGGCTGGATGTCCACCGCGATTCCCTTGACGTGCATGGATTTCTCCGGGGTCAGCACGTACCGGCTGGCCAGCGCCGCGGTGCCGAAGCGGCGCACCGCCTCGGCGAACTCGCGTTCCTGCTGGCCCACGCTGCGCTTGCCGTCGTTGACGCACAGCTGCACCTTCGCCTCGGCCGCCTTGGCGCGCAGCCGCTGCCACGCCTGGGCCACGTCCTCGCGCAGGCCGGCGGGCGGCTCGTCCAGGTACCGCTTGTCCAGCGGGCAGGGCGGGCCGGTCTCCGGGCCGGGGATGCCCTCCACCAGCGCCAGGGGTTCGCCGGGGATGGGGTCGGGCACCAGGCGGGCCTGGCCGGTGGCGCCGAGTGTGCCCACCAGCGCGATGGCCAGCACCAGGGCCAGGAGCAGGCTGGTCAGGGTGCGGCGGCGGCCGGGTGCGGGTTCGGTGGACACCGGGTCGAAACTACCCATTCGGCGCAGCAGGCCACAGTTTTGGTGTCCTCAGCCACAGTTCGGCGGTGCGCTACCGTCCGGATGTGGTCGAGGATGCCAGGCAGATCGTCGCAGCGGGCTACGACGTGATCGCGCAGGAGTACCTGGACTGGAGCGCGCGCATCCAGGACGATCCGCGGTCGCGGTTCCTGGAGCTGTTGCTGGCGCGACTCTCCCCCGGTTCCGAGATCCTCGACCTCGGCTGCGGCGCGGGCACGGCGAGGCTGGCCGAGCGGCACCGGGTGTTCGGGGTGGACCTGTCGGCGAAGCAGGTCGAGCTGGCCCGGCTGGCCGTGCCCGGCGCCCGGTTCGCCCAGGCCGACATGACCGACCTGGACGTCCCACCCGCCAGCCTGGACGCGGTGACCGCGTTCTACTCGATCCTGCACGTGCCCAGGGCCGAGCAGCCCGCGCTGTTCGCCCGGATCGCCGGCTGGCTGCGGCCCGGCGGGCTGTTCCTGGCCGCGCTCGGCGCCGGCGGCAGCAACGGGGTGGATGCGGACTGGCTGGGCGCGCCGATGTTCTTCAGCAGCCATCCCCCGGCGGACAACCGGGTGCTGCTGCACGCGGCCGGGCTGCGGCTGCTGGTCGACGAACCGGTCACCATCCGCGAGCCGGAGGGCCCGGCCACCTTCCACTGGGTGCTGGCCACCCCCGCCGATCGCTGACCGGGACCTGTCCCGAACGGCCGACCTAGCGTCCGCGCCATGACCAAGAAAGCCTCCGCCGCACTCACCACCGGCGCCCTGCTGGCCGGCCTGTTGCTCACCGGCGCCCCCGACGCCACCGCCGCCGCCCAGCCCTGCACGGCCGGCTGCCTGTCCCGTCTGTCCCTGCCCGGCGGCGCCCAACTCCCTTACCACGCAACCTATCCGCTCACCGGCGCGCCAGAGGCCACCGGCGCGGTGGTGGTCGTGCACGGCACCGGCCGCAATGCCCAGGGCTACTTCGACGGGATGGTCCGAGCTGCCGGCCAGCTGACCCAGCGCACCGCGATCATCGCCCCGCACTTCCAGACCGCCGACGACAGTCCGGGCCGGCAGGACGCCTACTGGACCAACAGCGGCACGGGGTCCTGGAAGGACGGCGGCAACGCGGTCCGCCCGGCCGGTCTCAGCTCCTTCACCGCCGTGGACCACATCCTGCGCACCCTGGCCGACAAATCCCGCTTCCCGAACCTGACCAAGGTCACCCTGGCCGGGCACTCCGCGGGCGGGCAGTTCGTCCAGCGCTACGCCGCGGGCACCTCCGCCCCGGCCGGAATCACCGGCCTGGAGATCAGCTACGTCACGGCGAACCCGTCCAGCTACCTGTACCTGAACTCGCGCCGTCCGGCGCTGGGGTCCTGCTCGGGGTACGACAACTACAAATACGGTTTGCAGCAACGGAATCCGTACATGTCCGTACCCAGCGCCGAGCAGATCCGCAGCCGGTACAGCTCGCGCAAGGTGACCTATCTGCTGGGTGAGCGGGACACCGAGCGGGACAGCTCACTGGACACCACCTGCCCGGCGGAAGCCCAGGGGCGCAACAGGTTCGAGCGAGGCAAGGCATACGTCAACTCGGTCAGCGGCCAGTTCCCCGGGCTGCCGCACCGGATGGTGATGGTGCCCGGGGTGGGCCACGACGGGTCGGCGATGTTCGGTTCCAGTCAGGGCAAATCGGTGGTCTTCACCGGCTGGTGAGCGACTACGGCGTCAGGCCGTTGAGCAGCGCGGCGTGCGCGCGTTTGGGTTGCAGGCCGGTGGTCCAGGGCAGGGCGTTGCCGGGCAGGGGCGGGTAGCGGTTGCCGTCGGCGGTGGAGCCGTAGCGGTCGGTGAAGCCCCAGCTGGTGAAACCGGTGCAGTTGGGTTCCTGGCGGCACACCGCGATCCGCTCGCCGAACTGCCTGGCCTGCAACGCCTGGTCCGAAGTGGACACGTCCATTTCGGACACTCGCACCTTCAGGCCCAGCGCGGCCAGCGCGCGCACCTTCTTACGGAAGGTCTCCGCGGGCACCCGGTCCGCGGCATCGTACTCGTGACTCTGCAGGCCGACCCCGTCGATCGGCACCCCGGCCTGGCGCAGCTTCTTCACCAAGGCGTACAAGGCATTCCAGCGCCCGCCGTCCTGCTCGGCGCCGTACTCGTTGAGGTAGAGCACCGCGTTCGGGTCGGCCGCGCGGGCGGCGCGGAAGGACTCGGCGATGTAGTCCGCGCCCATGGCCTGGTACCACAGATTGTGCTCCAGGCCGTCCGGGTTGTCCTGGTTGATCGGCTCGTTGACCACGTCCCATTCGGTCACCCGGCCGGCGAAATGTGTTGCCACCGAACGGATGTGCTCCAGCAGCACCGCACGCTTGTCCGGCGCGGAACGCATCCAGGTGGGGAGCGCCTCGAACCAGACCAGGGTGTGCGCGTGCACCTTGATCCCGTTGGCGCGGGCGAAGTCCACCAGCGCGTCGGCCTCCGCGAAGGCGAAGGTCCCGCGAGTGGGCTGGACGAACTGGGGTTTCATGTCGTTCTCGGGGGTGATCAGGTCGAACTGCTCACCCGCGATCGCCCGGTACCGGTCATCGGCCACCAGTGGCGCGATGGCCAGTGCCGCGCCCACCCCGATTGGCCGGGCCAGTTTCTGTGCCCGGCCGCGCAGCGAATCGGCCACCGTGCCCTGTTTCCAGTCCGGGGCCTTGCGCACCTGCACCGCACCGCCGGCGGTGAGCGAGCGCAACGTCCAGCCGCCGCCGACCTGGGCGTCCGCGCCGAACCACACCTGCCCGCCGCCGAAGACCCCGCGTTCGGCCAGCGTGCCCACCTGCCTGCCGCCGACGGCGAAGGCCAGGGTGGATCCGGTGCGGCGCAGCGTGATCGCCACCTCGCCGGTCACCCCGGAGCCGAACTTCTTCACCTCCTTGGCCTTGTTGGCCTTGCCGTCCCACACCGCGACCTCCAGCTGCCCGCCGACCAGGCCCAGCCGGACGCTCGGCGGTTCCTGCCGCCACTCGTCATAGATGATCGGCGGCGCGCCGTAGAGCTGGAGGTAGGCGGATTTCCCGCCGGTGGCCGAGAATCCGGCGTCGAGCTGGAAGTCCCTGGAGACCTCCAGTCGCGGCCCGAGCAGGTTCACCGGCGGATTGGGCTGGAAGCGCTTTCCATCCGTGCCCACGATCCACCGGTCCAGCGCCGAGATCCGCACGCCCTGCCCGGTGACCTCGGCCCCGGCGAACCGCGTCCAGTCCTGTCCCGCGATCAGCTCGACCGGCGCCGCGGGTGCGGCGATGGCCGTCGCGCTGCTGCCGGCCAGGCCGGCGACCAGCAGGAGCGCGCCAACGATCCGTCTCATCGAACCTCCCATGTGGTGTGCGATGAACCAGTTCCGGGTCACTCCAGGGCGGCGACCCGCCTGGTGACCAGGTCGGTGCGCACCGAGCGCAGGCCGGTGGCGACCGCGCCGGTGAGGATGACGGCTTCGCCGAGCCGGGAGATCTCGACCTCGGGCGGGTAGGCGGTGAGCCCGGACAGCGCGGCCCGCACCGGCTCGGCCAGGAGGTCCCCGTTGAGCCCGATCCCGCCGCCCAGCACGATCAGCCCGACGTCGACCACAGTGGTCAGCCGCGCCGCGTGCTCGGCGATCCGGTCCGCCTCCCAGGCCACCAGGTCCAGCGCGCGCCGGTCCCCCGCGCGTGCCGCGGTCATCACGTCCTCGCAGTTGACGAAGTCCGAGCGCTGCCAGATCTGGGCCAGGAACGCGTCCGCGGCCGGACTGTCCGGCTGAAACCGTTGCCCCTCCGGCACAAAGTCGATTTCCCCGGCGGCCCCGTTCCGCCCCCGGTGCAGCTCCCCGCCGAGCACCAGTCCCGCCCCGACCCCGCTGCCGATGTGCAGGAAGGCGAAATCGCGCACCCCGGCCCCGGCCCCCCGCCAGCCCTCGCCGACCGCGGCCAGGTTGATGTCGTTCTCCACCAGCACCGGACAGCCCAGCGCCACACGCAGTTCGGCCGCGGCCGCGAACCCGTCCAGGTCCTGCTGGTTCGCCGAGTACACCACCCCGCTGCGCGGTTCGATCACCCCCGCGATCCCCATCGTGACCAGCTCCGGCTTCACCCCCGCCGCCGCCACCAGCTGATCGCGCAACCCGGCCGCGGCCGCCAGCACCTGGGCCGGCCGGTGCCCGTCCACCAGCACGTCGATCCGGGCCAGCTCGGCCCCGTCCAGATCGGCCACCATGCCACGCAGGTACCGGGTGCCCAGGTCCAGCGCGAGCACCGCGGCCGCCCCGGCGCGCGGCCCGAAGTACACCGCGCTGTACCCCGCGGCGTCCGCGGGCGCGGCCACCTCCTCGATCAGCCCCGCCGCCAGCAGCGCCTCGACGGCCCGCCCGATGGTCGGCTTCGAGGTCCGCAACTGCCGGGCCAGATCCGCCCTGGTCACCGGATACGCCTGCCACACCGCCTGATAGACGGCGTGCAGGTTCAACTCCCGGACCAGTGCTCCGGTCACCGCGCCGTTCGCCACACCGCACAAACTAGTAACGAAGCGTTACCGGTGTCCAGCATTACTTTGCCAAACGCCTCAGCCCGGCAGCACCACCAGGTCCCGGGGGAAGCGCGGATCGATCTCGTAGTGCGTGTCGTACTGGCTGCTGAACCCGCTCACCCGCACCCACTGCCCGACCCGCAACCGACTCAGGTCGATCCCGGTCTGGGTGTTCACGAAGATCGTCAATTCCCCGGACCCGTCATTCACGAAAACCTTCCGACCGTACGGTAGGTCGTCCAGCACCGGTTTGGTGATCCGCGCCAGCACCCGCACCAGGCGCCCCTCGGACGCCTCGCCCACCCCGCCGGTGGCCCGCCACTCCGGCCGGGGCGGGATGCCCGCCCGGCCCAGGGTGACCGCGGCCGGGGTGGCCGGGACGAGGGTGAGCAGGCCGGAGCTGTTGGTGAGTTTGCCGGTGATCCGGGTGTGCCTGCCGGGCGCGACCTTGAGGTCGGTGGCGAGCTTGAGGTAGATGCCCGCGGTCCGGTCCTGGATGGCGAAACCCTTGTCGTAGAAGCTGGACTCGAAGGCTCCGGACGGGGTAGTCGCCACGCCGGCGACGGTGACGGTGCTGCCCAGCGGCAGCGCGCGGGCGGCGGCGATGGACTGGGCCGGGACCTGGTCCGCGGCGGCGTGCGCGGGGGCGACGGCGAGTGTGGTGACGAGCAGGGCGGCGGTGAGCAGGGGGCGGACAATCCTCTTGCCGGTCAGGGCGACCATCTCCTCTCGGGAAACGAAACGCCGCTCATCTTGGCCGCCCCGCCACCCGGGCGGCCACTCGACCTGCCGGTGGTTTTCCGGTAACTCGGGAAATTTGCCGAGGCCCTTTTAACATGGCCCGCTGACCTGGCACTAAACGGCAAATTTTAGGCCAAACGGCCTATTGCTGACTACCCGAACAGGACGCACGCTTTCCCTGTTTACCCATTCGCGGGTTGTCGGGGCTCGCACCACCATTCTGGGGAGATTCCGTGCAGCGTCGAATACTGACGCGCCGTACGCGCACGCGTGCGTTCCGCGCCCTTGGCGTTTTCCTGCCCTTCCTCGCCGCGATCCTGGTGGCCACCGGACTGCCCGCCACCGCCGCGCCCAAGCCGGCCCCACCCGCCGCCAGTGGCCAGGAGGCCCAGGCCAGTGCGGCCGACCGGGCCGCTCGGACCCAGCGCGAGGCGGCCAGGACGCAGGCCGCCGCGGAGGACCCGAACGGGCTGGGCAACCTGGGCAAACCGCGGCCGCGGCTACCAGGGGATTCCCAGGCGGCCAAGGACGCCGCCGAAGGGGAACTGCGGGAGGCGTGCAACGGCATCGGCCGGACACAGGCCCTCACCCAGCAGGGCTGGACGCGCAACCGGTTCCAGCAGTGTTTCCTGGGGAGTCGCAAGGCCGAACTGTGGCGGCGGGGCGGCACGCCGCCGCCGACTTCTCCGCTGGCCACGATGGAATTCGACTACAGCCTGCTGGTGATCTCCTATGACAACAGCCGCGCCATCGACTTCATCTTTAACATGGACGATGTCGATCTCAAGGGCGGCACCATCCACGAGCAGACCGATTTCCGGGTCTGGATCGACGGCTGCAACACCGACACGGTCCAGTGCACGCCCAGTGAGATCCGGACCAACGTGGAGTGGCGGGACAACCCCAAGCACACCTTCCGGGTCACTTCCCCGGACACCGCGGGCGCCGGCGTGCACAAGATCCTCCGGCACGGCTTCGACCTGCGCATGCTCATGACCTCCCGGATGCCGGGGGTGGATCCGTGGGGCGAGGACGAGATGACCCGCTCGGTGCTGCGCTTCGACACCGCCGGGACGGCGCTGAACAAGTCCACCGGCACGGTGTTCCCGGACTTCACCCCGAGCTACGACCTGTTGCGCACCAGCGATCTGACCGTCACCGAGACCACTCGGCACATCCTGGACGCCCAGTTCCACCCGCGCCGGACCTATCCCAAGCACCCCGGCAACACCAAGAGCGTGCCCGGCTACGACCGGCCGTTGCACCGGCTGATGGACAGCACCAAACAGGGGCAGAACCGCAACGCCTCCAAGCTGATCTGCAACGAGCTGTGGGCGGGCCCGCGCAGTGAGAAGGACTGCGACGAGTACCCTTGGGCCTCCACCCAGGAGGGCGCCGCCACCGGTGTGACCGATCCGGACCAGCCCGCCTGGCACGGTTCGGCCCGGCTGATCACCAACAAGGACAACCAGGCCGCGGGCAACCACTGGAACATCCACCTGTACAACGCCAACCGGATCCTGGACGGCGACGAGTTCCGGGTGAAGCCGGTGGACGACTGCGAGACCTGCGGCCGTCAGTTCCCGCCGCCCTACCTGCCGCGTTCCAAGGAAACCGACCGCCGGATCAGCGGTTCGTTCATCCAGCCCGACCTCATCGACGACTGGACCGATCAGCAGCTCGCGGACGAGTTCGCGATGATGAAGCAGCTCAACATGACCCAGCTCGTGCTGCAGTGGACGGCGAACTCGCACGACAACCGGGAGAACGGCGCCAAGACCGCGATCTACCCGAACGCGCTCGGCGGCTACAAGCTGGTCACCAAGACCGATGTGGTGGCGCGGACCCTGCGCGCGGCCAACACGGCCGGCATCGACGTCTGGGTCGGCTTGCAGGTCAACGACTTCTGGTGGAAGACCTACGCGCGGGACCAGGGTTTCCTGGACAACGAGGCGACCATCGCCAGGGCATTGGCCAAGGAGTTGTGGAGCCGCTACGGCGACAACAAGTCCTTCCGCGGCTGGTACCTGTCCTTCGAGATGGACAACGTCAACTTCTCCGGGGCTGGCGACGAGGGCCGGATGATCGGCTTCTACCAAAAGGTGGTGCGGGAACTGCGTTTCCTCACCGGCAGCAAGCCGGTGGCGATCGCGCCGTTCTTCAACGCGGTCAACCGGGCGCTGCCGGGCTGGAAGAACCCGCAGCAGTGGGGTGAGATGTGGACCAGGATGCTGCGCGAGATCGACCTGGACATCATCGCGCTGCAGGACGGAATCGGGGCCGGACATGGTGATCCGACCACCATCCACCCCTGGTACGCCGAGCTGAACAAGGCGCTGGGCGCCGCCGACGCGCTGACCTACCTGATCTCCGACACCGAGACGTTCAAGATCGGCGCGTCCGGGCTGCAACCCACCTCCACCCAGGAGATCATGGAGGCGATCCGGGCGGTGCAGGACCAGACCGAGGTGTTCTGGTCGTTCTCCTTCAACCACTACCAGTCGCCGCGCGCGAGGTTCGGCTCGCAGGCCTACCTCAACGGCTACCGGCGCTGGGCCGCGCTGAGCGACCGGGACGCGCCGGGCCTGGACCCGGAGAACCCGTCCCGGCCGGGCACGCTCACCGCCAGGGCCGAAGGCTCCCAGACCATCCACCTGAGCTGGGGTGATTCCTCCGACGGCACCAGCGGGGTGGCCGGGTACTTCATCTACCGGGACGACGAGCTGGTGGCCACCAAGATCAGTCCGCAGGGCGGGTTCACCGACCGCCAGCTCAACCCGGGTTCGCTGAACAAGTACCAGGTCCGGGCCTTCGACGGCTCGGGGCGGACCTCGGAGCTGAGCAACTACGCGGAGGCCGCCACCGAGGGCCAGAAGGTCTCGCAGGTCAACTACGCTCGCTGCGGGGCGGCCGACGGTCAGCGCGGATGTCCTTATCTGACAGGGAAACCGGCGGACAGCAGCTATCCGGACGACGGTGGCTACGAGCTGACCGACGGCAAGCACGGCCCGGCGCTCTACACCCCGGACTGGCAGGGCCGCAACGCCGCGGGCATGTACTCCTTCATCATCAACCTCGGCCAGCAGCGCACCATCAACGAGATCACCAGCGGCTGGTTGCAGGTGCGGGAGGACTACGTGTTCCTGCCCGCCAAGGTGACCTACGCGGTGTCGTCCACAGTGGACGGTCCCTACACCGAGGTGCCGTCGATCGACCTGCCCGCGGTCAGTGCCCGGTTGCAGACCAAGACCTACCGGTCGGTGAACCTGAATCTGACCGGTCAGTTCGTGAAGGTCACCGTGGACGGGTCCACCGCGTGGACCATGCTCGACGAGGTCGAGATCCGGGGCGACTGAACGGATCCGGGGCCGTCGGCGATCGTCGGCGGCCCCGGTGTCAGCCCGGCCAGATCCGCAGCAGGTAGCCCTCGGTCCCGGCCAGCCGCGCCGCCAGGGCTTCCCATTCCGCCGTGCCGAGCCGGCTGAGCCGGTGCGCCAGGTCGGCCTGCTGTCCGGCCATCTCCGCCCGCCCGGCGTGCCAGAAATCGGCCCGGTACGCGCCAGGGCCTTGGGGCAGCTCGATGTGCTCGATCGCGTCGGGCATCGCGTGCTGCCTTACCGCCAGCACGCCCTGCCGGGACCGGAATTCCAGGGACACGGGGCCGGTCCACTCCCGATCCGCCGGGGTCACCGCCGGGGCGTGCGGCCACACCTCCACCCGCACCGCCACCTGGATCAGCGATTCCACGCACTGCACCACGATGATCCCGGTGTCCGCGCCCGCGATCCGCAGGTGCGATGCGTCCAGGGCGGGCAGCAGGTCCGCGGGCGGGTCGTCGGGGCGGTCGGTGACCAGGAACATCGAGTCCACCGCCCAGACCAGCGCGGTGTGCGCCCGGTTCACCCGGTCACCGCGATCGCGTCGACCTCGATCAGGTAGCCGGGCGCGGCCAGGGTGGCCACGCCGAGCAGCACGTCCGCCGGTTTGTGCGTGCCGAACAGCTCCACCCTGGCCGCCTCGATGATCGGCAGGTACTCCGCCCGGTGCCCTGCCACGTAGATGGTGATCTTGGTGACCTGGTCCGGCCGGGCGTTCGCCGCGGCCAGCGCGCGGCCTAGGTTGGCGAAGACCTGGCGGGCTTGGGCGGCCAGGTCGCCGGGGAAGACCAGGTTGCCCTCGGGGTCGTCGGAGAGCTGACCGGCGATGAAGACCAGCCGGGTGCCGGTGGCGATGACGACGTGCGAGTAGGTCTCCGGGCGGTCCAGGCCCTCGGGGTGGACGATCTCCAGCGCCATCAGATCCCTCCAGTGTGCGGGCGACCCGCCGAACTTACCCGTGCGCCGGGGTCCCCGGCCGGAGCTGCGGTAGAACCAGGGGCGTGGCCGACACCAGGAACGAGGTCAACGCGCCCGTGCACGGCAACGTCGTGCAGGCCCAGCGCATCGACCAGGTGGTGCTGCCCGGCCGCGCGCCCGAGGCGCTGGCCGGACTGCCCGCGGCCCCGGAACCGTTCACCGGGCGGGCGGCCGAGGTGGCGGCGGTGACCAAGGTGCTGATGCTGGGCCGGACCTCGGTCGCGGTGCTCGCCGGGCCACCGGGGGTGGGCAAGACGGCGGTGGCGCTGCGGGCGGCGCACCAGGCGATGGCGGACGGCGGGTTCCACGGCGCGCTGTACGTGGACCTGCGCGGCCATGACGACGGCGACCCGGTGACCGAACACGCCGCGCTCGGCGCGTTCCTGCGGGCGCTGGGCATCAGCCCGCCGGACATCCCGGCCGGTCTGACCGGTCGCCGGTTCCTCTACCGCAGCCGCGCCCGGCTGCTCGCCGGACCGTTGCTGGTGTTGCTGGACAACGCGGCCTCGGCCGAGCAGGTCCGCGGGCTGCTGCTCAGCGACAGCTGGCACCGCTGCCTGATCACCAGCAGGCAGACCCTGGCCACGCTGTCCGGAGCCCGGCAGTTCACCGTGGCCGAACTACCGACCGAGCAGTCGGTGGAGTTGCTGTCGGCCACTCTGCTGGCCGCCCGGCCCGGGGACAAGCGGGCCACCGAGCGGGCGGCCCTGGAAGAGATCGCGGTGGCCTGCGGGCACCTCCCGCTGGCGCTCACCGTGGCCGGGGCGATCCTGGTCGACGATCCGCATCGACTGGCCCAGGATCTGGCCGACCGGCTGAGCAGCGAGAACCGGTTGGCGCAGCTCACCTTTGGCGAACTCGACGTGCGGCTGGCGTTGCGGCACTCCTACCAGCGGCTGCCCGAACCCGAGCAGTACCTGTTCCGGGTGCTGGGCCTGCACCCGGGACCGGTGATCGCGCCCGAGGCCGCCGCCGTGCTGTGCGCGGGCACCGCCGCCGAGACCGAGACCTGGCTGGCCGGACTGCGACGGGCGCACCTGATCACCCCGGACGGCACCGGTTTCCGGCTGCCGCACCTGCTCCACGAATTCGCCGCCGAACTCCGGATCGCCGAGGACGCCGAGGACGTGGCCGAGGCCGCGGTGGCCCGGCTGGTCCGGCACTACCGGCTCGCCGCGCAGGCCGCCGACGCCACCACCCGCAACCGCGGCGGGCGGGCCAGTCCGGAGCAGGCGCTGCGCTGGCTGGACGAGCACCGCCTGGTGCTGACCGCGATCGTCGAACTGGCGCACGCGCACGAGCTGGACGAGGACACGGTCGCCCTGGCCCTGGCGCTGCGGCACGTCCTCGAATTGCGCGGCAGGCAGGACGACTGGGTGCAGACCCACCTGCTCGCCCGCACCGCCGCAGGTCGATCTACCGACCGGTCGGTAGCGGCGCGGGTGGCGATCAGCCTGGGTGACGCCTACCGGCTCGGCGGCCAAGCACACCGGGCCGCCGACAGCTACGGCGCGGCGGAGATCCTGCGCACCCTCCTCGGCGACACCAGCGGCGCGGACGAGGCGGTGGACCGGCTGATGAGCCTGACCAGCCAGGAGAGCAGCCGCACCGCCCTCGCGATCACGCACTTCCAGGCCGCGGTCACCGCCTACCGGGACCGTGGCGAACAACGCCAGCTGGCACACGCGTTGGAGCATCTGGGCCGGTTGTGGGGGCGCACCCACGCGAGCGAGGCCCTGGACTGCCACGAACAGGCCCTGGCGATCTTCACCGACCTCGGCGACCGGCTCGGCCAGGCCCGCTCCCGGCTGCACCAGGGGGTGTTGCGCCAGCAGTGCGCGGAAGGCGAGGCGGCCGCCGACTGCTACCGCGCGGTGCTGGACCTCATCGAGTCACCACACCGGTACCGCGCCCTGGCCTGGTTCAACCTCGGCCTGCTCGCCCTGGCGCGACACCGGCCCTGGCGGGCCCGGCGGTGCTGGCGGGCCGCCACCGCCGAACTGCCGCCCGGGAGCCGGGCCCTGCCCCGGATCCACCCGGTCCGCTGGTGGCGCAACCAGCGGCTGACCAGGCGGTTGCGGCCGCAGGTAGCCGAGTACGTGGCCGTGCCGGTGGCCCTGATCGCCGCGCGGGACCTGTGGCCCACCGTGCCCGCCGACCCCGGTGAGCAGACCCTCGCCGCGGACCTGTCCGGCACCGGCGGCGAACCGGAACGCCCGGAGCGGGAACAGGCTCCGGTCCGGCAACCGGTGTTCGACCTGGGCGGCCTGGACAGCGGCGACGACGGCGGTGGTGACGGTGGCGGCGAGGGCTGCGGCGGTGGTGGCTGCGGCTGCGCCCCGGCCGGGGACGACTATCGAGAGTTCAATTGATCACCACCCCAGGTCGCGGCACTCGATAAGATCCCGCGCGAGGGGGACCACGCTGTGCGGATCTACGGTCGGGACGAGTCGCTCCGCCTACTAACCGGGACGCGGAACGGCCTGGTCATGGTGCGGGCCGACCCCGGATTCGGCGTCAGCACCCTCCTGGAAGCCGCCCTGGCCGCGGCCCGCGCCGAGGGCCTGCCGGTCCGCCGGATCCCGGTGCTGCCCACCGGCCTGACCACCCTCTCGGCCGGTCTGCCCGACTGGCCGCACCCCGCCGTGGTCGTGGTCGACGACCTGCACCGGGCCGATGACGCCACCCTGCTCGCCCTGCACGAACTCGCCGACCGCGAACTCCGCGTCATCACCGGCCGGCACCGCGGCCACGACCCGGCCCGCTTCGCCGCCCTGGACCGGATCGCCCTGGTGCACGACCTGGAACCGCTGTCCAGGGACGCGGTCCGGGCCATCGCGGGCGAATCACCACTGGCCGAGGCCGCGGGCGGCAATCCACTACTTCTGTCCACAGTGGACAGTCCGGATCGGGCCACGCGGGTCGCCGCCTGGGCCACCGGACTGGCCGGACCGGACGCCACCCTGCTGCGCTGCGCCGCGCTGCTGCCCGCACCCGCCACCGTGGACGAACTGGGCGCCGTGAGCGCGCGCACCGCCGCCGAGGTCCTCTCCGGACTGGGCAGGCTGACCGCGCTCGGCCTGGTCCGGGAACACGCCGGCCAGGTCTGGCTGCGCTATCCGCTGGTCCGCGCCGACCTGGCCAGCACCTCGGTCGGCATGCGCGGCCAGGTCGCCAGGGCACTGGCCCGCCGGGGCAGCACGCCGACCGCGGTGGCCGAGCAGCTCGCCGGGCTGCCGATGACCGCCTGGACGGTGTCCTGGCTGGTCCGGCACGCCGACCGGCTCGCCGCGGCGCCCACCCCGGCCGCGGTCGAACTGCTCACCCAGGCCGTGCACTGGCTGCCGCCCGGCGCGGCCAAACTGCACCCGCTGCGCGCCGCGCTGGCCGAGGCACTGCTGTGGTCCGGACACCTGGAGCAGGCCCACCGGGTCGCCGCCGCCGGACTCGCCACCCGGGTCGCGTTGCCGCTGCGCCAACGGTTGCGGACCACCCTGGCCCGGGTCGGCCTGGCCCGGCTCGACCCGGACGCGGTGCTCGCCGCACTCGGCCCCGAACGCCGGGACGGGCCCCTGGCCGCGATCGAGGCGTTCGGCTGCCTGCTCGCCGGCGACCTGGCCGGCGCGATCGCCGCGGCCGGGCACGCCGAGGCCACCGCGGCCGACCACCCGGTAGTCGCGGTCGCGCTGCTCAACCTCAACGCCATCGGCAAACTGCTCGGCCGCGACCTGACCGGCGCCCTCGAACTCCTGGAACAGGCCGAGGCCAACCTGGACATCGAGGTGCTCGACCCGGCGCAATGGCTGCTCGGCAAGCTGATCCGGGGCACCGTGGAAGACCTGCGGCAGGACCCGGAAGCGCTGAAAACCCTGGCCGCCGCCCGACCGGTGGCCACCACCCTGGGCGCGGGCTACCTGGCCTGGCAGCGCACCGCCTGGGCACTGGCCGCGTTCAACCGCGGCCACTGGGACGAGGCCGTGGCCGAGGTCGACCAGGCCCTGACACCGCCCGGCGACGCCTACGGCATGGCCCGGCCACTGCACGGCCTGGCCGCGATCATGGCCATGCACCGCGGCAACCTGCCGGCCGCCCGCGAGCACGTCCGCCAGGCCGAAGCGACCGCCTGCCGCGGGGTGGCCGCCTTCTACGAGCACAACGTGCTCACCGCCCGCGCCATGCTCGCCGACCTGGAAGGCGATTCCGCGCTGGCCCTGGAACTGGTGCGCACCCTGGCCGACGGCGGAGCTGGCGTGCACCACGGGCACTCGGTCACCGGGGTCGGCGCCCGGGTGGTGCGGATCGCGGTCAACGCAGGGGACAAGGATCTGGCTGCCCGGATGGTGGCCACCATGCACCGCTGGACCAGCGACGACTCGGTCGGCCAGCGCGGCGCGCTGCTGTACTGCCAGGGCATGGTCGACGGCGATGTGGACCTGCTGCTGGCCGCGGCCAAGGAGTTCGCCGAGCACGGCTCGCCGATCGCGGCCGCCCGCGCGGGCGAGGACGCGGCCAGGGTGCTGGCCGCCTCCGGCGAACCCGAGGCCGCCCGCGCCGCCTACCAGCAGGCCATCGCCCACTACACCGGCCTGGCCGCCACCGGCGATATCGACCGGGCCACCGCCGCCCTGCGCGCGCACGGCGTCCGGCGCGGCGCCACCGGGCCCCGGCGCCGGCCCAAACACGGCTGGGCGGCGCTCACCGAGGCCGAGTACCGGGTGGCCGAACTGCTCGCCGAGGGTCGCAGCAACCGCGAGGTCGCCGACCGGTTGGTCGTTTCGGTGCGCACGGTTCACTCGCACGTGTCCCGGGTGCTCGCCAAGCTCGGTTATGCCACCCGCGTCGAGGTTGCTCTAGGTTTCCAGCGCCGCGACTGAGCGCCCGCCCGCCTGAACCGACTGATATCGGCACTCCTACCGATGTTTTCCCGCACCCGTGCTGGTGTGCTGTCCCCCTGTTTCAACCCAAGGGGAGAAAAACGCATGTCCCGCCTACGCAAGTCCGTCCTGCTGGTGGTGGTCGCACTGGTGGCGACCCTGGCCGGCGCGCCAGCCAGTGCGAGCCAGGCCTCGCGGCCGTGGTTCACCTCGGGTGACGGCATCGACGTGCTCAACGTCGCGCACACCACCGACCGCTCCACCGTGGTCAGCATCAACACCGGCGCGGTGGACAAGAACACCACGCACTTCCGCCAGTCGCACGACATCATCGTGACCCTGCCCGAGGGCCACAACCCCAACCTGGCCTACCCGGTGCTCTACCTGTACCACGGCCGCGGCCAGGGCCCCGGCAACTGGCACCGTGAGGCCAACGTCGAGGCGATCACCGCCGGATTCCCGTTCATCGTGGTCACCGCCGAGGCGGGCCGCGCGGGCTGGGCGACCAACTGGGTCAACCAGTCCGCGGGCGTCCAGCAGTGGGACACCTTCCACCTGGACCAGCTGATCCCGTTCATCGACCGCAACCTGCGCACCATCCGGGAACGCGAAGGCCGCGCCATCGCGGGCTTCTCCATGGGCGCCTTCACCGCGATCCGGCACGCCGTGCACCGCCCGCACCTGTTCCGCATGGTGGTCGGCTTCTCCGGCGGCTACAACCTGGAGGACCCGCGGATGCGGGCCGCGGTCACCGGCTCGCTGCCCCTGGAGGGCCTGCCCGCCGACGGACCGTTCGGCGGCCCGCTCGACGGTTCCTGGAACTTCAACAACCCCTGGCACCGGGTCGGCGCGCTGCGCGACATCCACACCGTGCTCTACGCGGGCACCCGCTGGGGCGGCGATCCCCTGGAACAGCAGGCGCACCGGCTGACGTATGAGTTCCACCAGCACCTGCTGGCCAACGGCATCCACAACAGCTGGATGGTCGAGATCGACTGCGGGCACAACATCGTCTGCGTCGGCGACCTCGGCCTGCGCCGCGAACTCCCCACCATGCGCAACGTGCTCTGGGGCCCCAGGTAACCACCGCCTGACCCTGCCCGGAATCGGGGTCAGTCACGAACCGGGCGTAGCCGCTGCCTCGGCTACGCCCGGTTCGGCGTTCACGCGGTTCCCGCCCAGTTGGGCCAACTGGTACGCCGACTTTGCCCAAGTTGGCGTACCAGTTGGGCCAAGTGGTACGGGAGTGCGGAGTAGCCGATCCAGCGCAAGCAACTTGGGTTGACTACGTTCGGATTAGTCAACTAGGGTTGCTTACATGCCCGATGCCCCGCTTCCGGCCTCCGCCGAGGCCGCCGACCGACTGGCGGCCGTGGTGGCCCTGCGCCGACTGGCCGATCAGCTGGAGGACGCCGCGGTCGAGGAGGCCATGCGGGCGGGCTGGGGCTGGCCCCAGGTCGCCGAGGCCCTCGGCATCACCCGGCAGGCCGTGCACAAGAAACACGCCCAGCGGCTCATCGCCGCCGGGGTCACGCTGAGGAGACGCTGATCATGAGCGCCATCGACCACTACCTGCAACGGATCATCCTGCGCGGCGCCGAGGAGGCCCAGGCCGAGGCGGGCAGCACCATCGAGGCCCAGCACCTGTTGCTGGCCATCGCCGCCGAACCCGATCCGGTGCTCGCCGCCGCCGGGCTGGACCGGGCCGCGATCCGGGCCGCCCTGGACACCGAGTTCGCGCACAGCCTGGCCGCCGCCGGGGTGGACCGCGCCGCCTTCGACCTGCGGTCCACGCCGAGCCCGGACCGGCCGAACAAGGTGGGCGCCTCGGCGAAACTGGCGCTGGAGCGGGGATTCGCCCAGGCCAAACGCAAGAAAGACCTGCGGCCCGCGCACATCACGCTCGGCGTGCTGCTCGCCGAGGTCGGCACCGTGCCCAGGGCGCTCGCGCTGGCCGGGATCGACCGCGCCGGACTGACCGAGCAGCTCAGTCGCCAGACCGCCTGAACCCGAGAGGACACCATGCAGCTCCAACCGGTCCTGGACCGTGCCATCACCGAGGGCGGAGTGCCCGGCATCCTGGCCGAGTCCCACTCCCCCGACGGCAGCCAGTTCGCCACCGCGGGCACCGCCGATACCAGCACTGGCGGTAAGCGCTTACCCACGCACCGCTTCCGCATCGGCAGCACCACCAAGACCTTCGTCGCCACCGTGCTGCTGCAACTCGCCGCGGAGAACCTGCTCACCCTGGCGGACACCGTCGAGCACTGGCTGCCGGGCCTGGTGCGCAACGGATCCGCGATCACCCTGCGCCAGTTGCTCAACCACACCAGCGGTTTGTTCAGCCACACCGACGACCAGGCCGCACTGAGCACCAAGGATCGTTACACCCCAACGGAACTCGTCGCGGTCGCGATGGCCCACGAACCGAACTTCGCCCCCGGTACCGGCTGGGGTTACTGCAACACCAACTACGTGCTCGCCGGACTCGTGATCGAGGCTGTCACCGGCGACACCCTGGCCGGGCAGCTCACCAAGCGCATCACCGAACCGCACGGGCTCACCGCCACCTACCAGCCCCAGCCCGAGGACGAGACCATCCGCGGACCGCATTCCCGGCACTACACCAAGCTGTTCCAGACCGATCCGGCCGCGCCGATCCACGACGCCACCGATCTCGGACACACCCCGTTCTGGGCTTCCGGGGACCTGATCTCCAGCGCGGGCGACCTGACCCGATTCTTCGGCGCGCTGCTCGCCGGTCAGCTGCTTCCCCTTGACCGGCAACGAGAAATGTTCGACACGGTGGCCGCGCCGGACTGGATCCCGGACGCCGAATACGGCCTCGGCATCTCCTCGATCCGGCTGCCCGGCGGCACGGTCTGGGGCATGGGTGGCGCGATTTTCGGTTCCTGGTCCTACACCTACGGCAGCCGGGACGGCTCGCGGGTGATCTCGACCAATGTCAACGGCGACTGGGCCGAGCACCCCACCGGTTCGCCGCTGGGCATCGTCACCGAAGTGATCTCCACTCAGCTCTGCCCCGTCACGCGCTGAACCGGTAGCCTCCCACTCCGCCCAGCGTGAAGGAGGCCCCATGGCCGTGCGATTCCGCGCGTGTTTGGCCGCAACCACCCTGTTGCTGACCGTGACCGCGCCGCCCGCCCTCGCCGGGCCCACCGCCACTGCCTTCTACCTCGACCCGGTGCACGGCTCCCCCACCAACCCCGGCACCTCCGCCGCGCCCTGGCGCACCCTGGAGGAGGTCCTCGCCTCGGGACGCGTCTTCGCCGCGGGCGACATCCTGTACCTGCGCACCGGAAACCACGGCACCCCGGTCGTCCACGGCGGCGTTCCCACGGGCGGTCGCACCATCCGGGCGCAGGCGGGGCACACCCCGCGGTTGCGCGGCCTGCGGTTCCAGTCGGGCGCCACCGGGTGGACGGTGTCGGGGGTGCTGGTGTCGCCTTCGGAGGCGGGTGGCGCGTTCGGCAATGGCAACCTGGTCCAGTTCGACAGTGGCGCCACCGGAAACACCCTGCGCGACTCCCAGCTGCGCGCGGCCCCGGACGCCGTGGCCGCGGAGTGGGGCAACAACGACTGGGTCGGCCGCAGTGGCACCGCGGTGCTGGTGTCGGGGGCGCGGAATCTGGTGCTGGACAACCGGATCCGCAATGTCCGCAATGGAGTGATGGTGGAGCGGACCTCCAAGGCCGGGGCGGGCGGGACCGGGACGGTGGTGCGCGGCAACCGGGTCGAGCATTTCTGGGAGGATGCCTTCCGCTGCAAGGTGAGCGGGTGCGTGGTCGAGTACAACCGGGCGGTGAACAGCTACGCGGTGGTGCCGCCCGGCATGGAGGACGATCCGCCGCACCGGGACATGTTCCAGAGCTATCGCGGGGACGGCAGCTTCACCGAGATCGCCGATGTGGTGTTGCGCGGCAACGTCTTCCTCAGCCGCCAGGGCACCCGCTACACCCGGATCCCGTTCCAGTACAACGGGAAGTACACCACCCAGGGCATCGGCTGTTTCGACGGACCGTACCGGAACTGGACCGTCGAGAACAACGTGGTCCTGGTCGAGGTCGGCCTCGCCCTTGCCCTGTATGGGATCGACGACAGCCGAATCGTCAACAACACCATCGTGCCCGGCCCGCTGGGCAACGCCAGCGAGTTGCGGATCATGCCGGAGAAGGGCGGGAACCCGGCCGAGCGCAACGTGATCCGCAACAACCTGGTGCATCAGCTCAACATCGGCGCTGCGGTGAACTCCAGGCAGAGCAACAACATCACCGTCGGCACGGCCTACGACCGCTACTTCGTCGACCAGGCCACGCACGACGTGCGGCTGAAGCCGGGCAGTCCGGCGATCGACGCGGGCACCGTGCTGGACGCGCCCGCGATCGACGCCGACCGGCAGTCCCGCACGCTGCCGTATGACGTTGGGGCCTATGAGTTCTGAGCTTCCAGGGCGCAGCGCAGGAAGTCCTGCACGACCGGGTTCGCCTCGGCCGCGGGCGTCCACGCGACGCCGACCACGGTGGGACTCACCCCGGTGACCGGCCGGTAGACCACGCCGGGCCGGGCGTAGAACCGGGCGCTGGATTCGGGGGCCAGGGCGATGCCGTAGCCGTTGGCGATCGCGCTGAGCCAGTCGTCGGGCTGGTCGGTGACCGCGCCGATCCGCACCGGGTGGCCCTCGCGTTCCTCGGCGGCCAGCCAATAATCGCGCCACTGCCCGGTTTCGGCGGGGGCGGCCACGAACGGCTCGTCCCACAGCTCGCGGAAGTCGATCTCGGCCCGGCCGGCCAGTGGATGTGTTGCGGCCAGGGCGATCCAGCGCGGTTCGGTGCACAACTCGGCCACCCTGAACACCTCCTGACCGGGAAAAGGCAGGCGTAGCAAGGCGATGTCCACCTCGCCGGTGGCCAGGCCCGCGGTCGGATTGGACCAGGATGCCTGGCGCATGTCCACCCGCCAGCCCGGCCGTAACGCGCTGAACCCGGCGATGATCCGCGGCGTGGCCTCGTTGGCCGCGCTGGCGATGAATCCCACCCGCAGCACCCTGGCCGCCCGGCCGGCCACGTCCCTGGTCTCGCGCAGCACCTCGTCCCACCCGGCGAGCAGGCCGGGCACCCGGTCGGCCAGGGCCTGGCCCGCCTCGGTGAGCGCCATCCCGGCCCGGGACCGGATGAACAGCGCGAGCCCGAGCTGGTCCTCCAGGCGCCGGATCTGCTTGGTCAGCGCGGGCTGGGACACATACAGCCGCTCGGCCGCCCGGCTGAGCGTGCCGTGCTCGGCCACGGCGGCGAAGTAGCGCAGCAACCGCAGGTCCACATCCATGCCACCAGGTTATGGACGCGGGTATTGGACGCGCACCCGGACTCGCCGGGAGGCTGGTCGCATGTCCACCGCCTACCTGTTGCTCGCCCTGGCCACCATCCTGGTCAACACCGCCGCCGCCATCGCCGACTTCGCCGGGGCCAAGTTCGTGCGGGCCAATTCCAGCGAGCTGAACCTGCCCACGTCCTGGATCCTGCCCCTGGGCCTGCTCAAGGCCGCGGGCGCGGCCGGGCTCGTGCTCGGCCTGCTCGGTTTCCGCCCGCTCGGCCTGGCCGCGGCGATCGGCCTGACGCTGTTCTTCCTGGGCGCCAGCCTGGTGCACCTGCGGGCCAGGGTGTTCCACAACATCGCCGCGCCACTGGCCTTCCTGGCCCTGGCGGTGGCCACGCTGGTGCTGGACCTGGCCCGCTGACTCAGCCGGGCGCGACGACCACCACCACGGTCCGGTTCCGGGCCGCCGCCTCCGGACCGTGGAACGGGGCCTCGGTCTGTTCGGCGGTGGCCACGGTGATGGCGCTCAACGGCAGCCCCGGCCCGGCCAGCACCGCGGCCGCCGCGCTCGCCCGGCCCAGCGCCACGGTGGACCCGCCACTGGCCGGTCCGCCGGGCAGCGCGACCCCGTGGCCCAGCACGGTGACCCGCACCGCCGTACCGCGCAACCGTTGTGCCCACTCGGCCAGGGCCCGGCGACCGGCGGCGGTGAACCGGTTGCCGCCCGGCTGGAACAGCCCATCCGCGAACACGATCCGCAGCTCCCGCCCGGCCCGGTGCACCTGGGTCCCGGGCGCGGCAAGGGTTTCGGCCAGTCCGGCCAGCCGAGGGTCAGTGGCGGCGGTGGGCGGCGCCGGGGTCGAGGAGACCGGCGGGCTGGACGTGGCGGTCGCCATCGGCGTCACCTCGGCCTGGCCGGACAGTCCGATCGGCAGCACCACCGCCGCGGCGACCACCAGCACGGCCGCCGCCGCCCCACCCAGCGCGAGCACCGGCACCGGTTTCCGCCGCCGCCTGCCCTCGCTGATCTCCGCGATCAACGCGCACCCGGCCAGTGCAGCCGGATCCTCGGGCCGCAGCTCCAGGACCCGTTTCCAGGCCCGGTCCGCGGCGGCCAGGTCGCCGAGCTGGGCGTGCACCCGAGCCTGGAGGTCCAGCACCACCGGCTGGTCATCCGCTTGGGCGGCAAGCACTGTCAGCGCCTCGGCGGGTTTGCCGGCGCGGGCCAGCGCGGCGGCTTCGGCGGCGGCCAGGGCGGCGGTCAGTTCGGTCAGCGCGGCGGTCATCGCTTGCCGCCCAGGCCGTTGCGGGCCTGCACGCCGCCGCGCGGGTCGGACATGGTGGCCGGCATCAGCCCGCGCAGGCGCTGGTTGACCCCGGGCAGCGCGCCGAGGTCGTTGCGGGCGATGGCCTGTTCGCCTTCCCTGATCAGCTCCCGCGCCCTGGTCCGGGAGGTGAGCTGGTGCGCGTTCTGCCGGAAGTAGTGGAACACCTGGATGTCCAGGGTGCCGTCCCGGCGCAGCAGCAGGATCTCCAGGTCGCCCAGGCGGCTCAGCAGTTCCTCGACCGCGCCGGGATCGCCGTCCCGGCGGGCGATTTCCGCGCGGCGTTCGATCTCGGCCAGTTCGGCGCGGTCCTCGGCGTCGCCGAGCTGGCGGACCATCTCGCGCAGCGCGCTGATCGCGGTGGTCAGCTCGGCGAGGAGGGCGGGCAGCCGGACGTCGGTCTCCACCTCGTCGAGCACCGCCTGGATCTCACGCAGTTTCTGATCGGCCGCCGCGGCACTGCCCGCGCTGGTGTGCGCGGCCCGGACCTCGCATCTGGCCTGTTCCAGTTGTCGCCCCTGTTCCAGTTCGGTCAACCGGGTGCGGGCGGCGGAGGAGCCCGCGCGGTCGGCGTCGGCCCGCAGTTCGGCCAGCCGGGTCTCGACCTCGGCCTGCGCGCGTTCCAGTTCGGCCACCTCGGGTGCGCGCACCGAGGACAGGTCGATCTGCGCCTCGAACTGCTCGTCCACCAGGGGGACCTCGGCGATCACACCGACCCTGCGGTTCTCGTCGACCTCGAAGGTGATCTCCACATCGGTGCCCATGGGCAGGTCCAGCCGCACGTCCCGGGGCCGGATCTCGATCATCCCGACCCGCATGTTCCGGTCCGCGCGGCCGCGTTCGCCCTCCACGATCGGGATCCGGATGAGTGCCTCGGCGTCGGTGCGGCGCAAGGCCACCGTGGTCTGGAAGGTCTCGTGCGCCACCGCGGGCAGCCGGGCGCCCTTGACCAGCATGGCGTGGAAGGTCCCGTCGGCCTGGCCGAGGCCGAGGGAGTTGGTGAGCACGGTGCCGCCGGGTTCGTTGAGCCAGTGCCGGATGCTGATCTCCTTTGGTGTCACCGTTTCCCGGTGGCCGGCCGGGTTGATCAGCGAGACGGTGAAGGTGGAGGTGGTCTGCTCGCCGAGCACAACCTCGGTGAGGAAGCCGCCGTTGCTGTCCAGCGCCAGGTTCGGGGTGCAGAACGGCGGCTGCCCGGCGGGGTTGTCCAGCACCACCTCGTACCCGTCCCAGTCCATTGTGGAGGGTGTGCGGAACCGTCCGGCGACGGCCACCTCGGTGAGGCCGGTGGTGCGCGGGTACTCGGCGTCCAGGATGAACTGCCCGGCCACCGGCACCGCGAGCGCCGGTTCCCCCGGGACCGTGCTGGCGAAGACCGCCGCCCCACGCGCGACCACGGTGGTGGGGTCCTGGCTGTGGTCCAGCTCGATGCCCAGGCCCAGGTCTGGATCGGCCAGCCGGGCCCGCAGGCCGGGCGCCAGGGTCGCGCCGCCGACCAGCAGCAGCCGGTCGATATCGTCGGTGTCCAGGTTGGCCTTGGCCAGCGCGCCCCGGCACAGGCTGATCGCGTTGACGTAGAAGGGCTCGGCGATCCGGTCCACCTCGTCCCGGCGCAGGGTGAACTCGAAGTTCCGCTCGCTGCCGTCGGCCAGTACCAGGTCGACTTCCAGGGTGGCCTTCTCCTCCCGGGACAGCGCGATCTTCGCTTCCTCCGCGACGTGCTTGAGCTTGGCGAAGTTGCCGAGCCACGCCTTGTTGTCCCTGGTGAAGCCGTCCAACCGGAACTCGCGGGCCACGGCGGGGGCGAGCACCTGATCCACGATGGCCCAGTCGATGAGCTTGCCGCCCAAATGCGGATCGCCCGCGTGGTCGAGCACCCGCAGCTCACCCTCGTAGGTGCTGACCACGGCGGCGTCGAAAGTGCCGCCGCCGAAGTCGAAGACCATCCAGTAGGCGTCCTCGCCCGCGTTCTGGAAGCCGTAGGCGAAGGCCGCCGCGGTCGGTTCCTGCACCAGCGGGCAGGCGCCGAACCCGGCCAGTGCCGCGGCCGCGCTGGTGGCCTCGTTCTGGTGCAACCGGAACGCGGCGGGCACGGTGATCACCGCGGCGGCCGGCGCGGCTCGCAACTGGTGCTCGGCGTCGGCGCGCAGCGAGCGCAGCACCCTGGCGGAGAGTTCTGGTGGGGTGAGGCTGACCCCGGCCGCCGGGAATTCCCGGCTGGTCTCGGCCAGGCCCATCTCCTGTTTGAACTCCAGGTGCACGTTGGCCCAGTCCTTGGCGTGTACCAGGCGTTCCTTGGCCCGCCTGCCCACCCGCACCTCGCCCGCCCGGCTCATCCACACCGCCGAGGGCGTGTAGTCCCAGCCTTCGTTGTTCTTGATCACCGTCACCTCGCCGTCGGCGAAGACCGCCATCGCGCTGTTGGTGGTGCCGAGGTCGATGCCGAAATCGATGGTGTCACTCATGATTGGCCTCCCCTGAGCCGTCTGCCGGGGGAAAGCCGACCAGGACCTGCCCCATCTGGATCCGTTTTTCGTTGACGTACACCGAGGGCCGGACCGTCTCGGTCACCACCTCGCCGGTGACCTCCGGGTTCTCCTCGTAGGCCAGCACTTCCAGGGACAGTCCGGCGTTGTAGCTCACGCCGGTGTGGTCCTGGATCCGCACGCCCGCCGCGTCCAGGGATTCCTGGACGGTGCGCAGGAAGCGGGCGATCTGGCGGCCCTCCCGCGAGGTGTCCGCCTCGGACCGGTAGATCTTGCGCCGGGCCTTCCATAGGTGGGTGGCGGCCACCGCCAGGTCCCGCTCGGCCAGCGGTGGTTGCTGCCGCGGCGGCGGCTGGGTGAGCACGGCGGTCAGTTCCGCGGCCAGCTCGGTCAGCCGGGTCCGATCGGCGGCGTCCCAGGCGGGTTCGGCTATGCGGAACGGCCGGTGCTGGCGGTGTTGCCGCAGTCCGGCGCGGAACCGGCGCCACCTCATGCTGACTCCTTCACTGTGGTTGCCGGGGCTCATCGCCGGATCACCCTGGCCAGGAACCGGCCGGCCGCCCTGGCCGGTTTGCCGATGACGGCGAACACGATGCAGGCGACCAGCACCGCGCCCCAGTCGATGAAGATCGCCACCAGCACCAGGGCGGCCAGCGCGAGGAAGTTGACCAGGCAGCCCCAGCCGACCTGCCATTGCACTGGGCCACCGAGGAACCAGCGGGTGTGCACCACGGTCATCAGCACCGGGGCGAGCAACACGGTCGGTAGGAACACCACCGGTCCGACCTCGCGGCCGGCGGGCAGGATCAGGTAGGCCACGGTGGGGATCAGAGCCAGGCACAACAGGATCAGCGCGCTGACCGACTGGACCCCGGCCCTGGCTGATTCGTCGTTGGGTCCGTTGGTGGACAGGAAGACCCGGTTGACCTCGTCCAGCAGCCCGTCGATCGCCGCGCGGTCAGCGGGTTCGGTGGTCACCGCGCGGAGCTGGAGCAGTTCGCGCACGGCGTCGGCGAAGCGGTTGGCGTTGAGCAGGGTGTGCACCTGCCGGAGCACCCCGGATTCGGCCAGGTTGGCCCGGTTCTGCTCGATGGCGGTCCTGGTGTCCTTGTCCACGGCCACTTCCACCGCCGCGGCCAGCAACTCCTCCGTCTGGGCCAGTTCGACGCCCTCGGCCATCGCGCAGTTGTTGAGCAGCACCGCGACCGAGTCCCGGAACCGGTCCGCCCGCCAGAACCGGCGCCGCGGCAACGCGATGTCCAGCCAGTCCAGCAACGGGATCAGCTCGGCCACCGCCCGCCGCCCGGCCTCGGCCGGTTCCTCCGCCCGCTGCAACGCGCCCAGTTCCTCGTGCAGCGCCTCTCCGCGGACCAGCTCCGCCTCGGCCGCCAGAACACGCGCCTGGTCGGCCAGTTCCGGTTCGACCGCCCAGACCTCCAGCAGCGCGATCAGCTCGGCGTCCCGGTTCGCGGCGGCGAGGGCGACCTGCGGCCCGAGCAGCGCGGCCGCGAACCCGTCCCGCAAACCGTCCACAGTGGACTCGTCAAGCCGCCGGTCCCGCAATGCCCGTACCCGGTACCCGACGTGCCCCCAGAAGTCCTGGTGCGCCAACGCCTCCGCCCAGGCCCGCGCGGCCTCGGTCCACCGGCGTGCCCGGTCCGGTCCACGCACCGCGTCCTGCTCTTCGAGGTCCAGGATCTCCGCGTGCGCCCGGATCGCCGCGTCGTGCAGCCGGTGCGCCTCGGCCGGGCAACCGCAGTCCCCCGGCTCGCCCCAGTGCCAGAACAGTTCGGCGACCAGGCGCTGCTCGGTCTGTTCCAGGAGGTCGAAAGCGGCCCGCAGCAACGGATCCGGCGCCGCGGTGAGGGCCTGCTGCCGTCGCTGCCGCACCAGCCGTCCTGGCGCGTCGGTCGGCACACCGGTACGGAGGAAGGGGTTCTGCCGGTAGAGGTCGGCGCGGGCCACCGCGTGCAGCCGGGCGGCCGCGGTCCCGGCCCGGTCCAGGCCGGTCATCAGTCCATCACCGACAGCACAATCTGACCCAGCGGCACGGTCGCCACCAGCGCGAGCAGGAACGCGCCCAGCGCGGTCAGCAACATCGCCGGTCCCTGGCCACCCCACAGCACCGCGAGGACCACCCCCACCGGGACCAGCCCGGTCACCACGGCGCCGACCCGGCTCCAGCTGGCCATCGGTCCGTACCGGAACCAGTCGGCCTGCACCACGGTCACCGGCAGTACCGACACCAGCGCGGTCGCGATCCCGAGGTCCCGGGAAGCCATGCCCAGGGCGGCCCCGATCCAGGTCAGCCCGGCGACGAACCAGAGGCACACCGCCGCCTGGGCCAGCCACCCGGCGGACCGCGGCGGACGGCGGACCGGCGCCGGGCCGGCAGTGAACCAGGACCGCCCGAGCTGGGCGAGCAAGCTCTCCAGCAGCGCGATGTCCCCGGGGGCGACGGCCTTCGCCCGCAGTTCCCGCAACCGCTTGACCGCCCCGAGGTGGTTGCCCACCTTGACCAGGGTGATCGCTGCCTCGATCTGCCCGTGCAGCGACTCGCTGACCTGTGCCTGTTGGTTCTCCTCAATGCGGCGCCGGGTATCCGGGTCGATGGCCAGCCGGATGGCGTGTTCCAGCAGTTGCCTGGCTTGCCGCTGGTTCCGATCGTCGTCCAGAGCGAGCGCGCTGTTGTTGAGCAGCACCGCGGCCTGATCGCGCACCCGGGCCGCCCGCCGGAACCGGTCGGCGGGCACCGCGCGTTCCAGCAGGTCCACCATGGGCACCAGTTCGTTGAGCGCGAGTTCGGCCGCCGCACCGCTGTGCCCGCGGTCCAGCTGCTCGCGCAGCGCACTGGTCAACGCCTTGGTCCGGTCCAGCACCGGCTCGGCCGCGCGCAGCCTGGCGTCGTAGACCAGGTCCCCGTCCAGATCCCACACCTCCAGCAGTTCCATCAGCACCGGCTCCTGCCTGGTGCGCGCCAAGGCCACCTGCGGCTCCAGCAGCGCCTGCCCGATCACCGCCCGCAGACCGTCCACAGTGGACTCGTCAAGCCGCCGGTCGCGCAGCGCCCGCATCCGGTGGGCGAGGTGCCGCCAGAACGCGTCCTGTTCCACCGCGTCCAGCCAGGCGTCGGCGGCGTCGGTCCACCGGTCCACCCGGTCCTCGCCGCGCACCGCCAGCGCCGCCTCCAGGTCCAGGATCTCGGCGTGCGCGCGGATCGCGTCGTCGTGCGCCTGATGGATCTCGACCGGGCAGCCGCACTCCCCCGGCTCGCCCCACCACCAGAACAGCTCGGCGATCAACCGCTGCTCCGGCTGCTCCAGCACCTCAAAAGCGGCCTTGACCTGTTGTGGCGTAGCGGTTTCCGGCAGCGGCAGCCGGGCGTCGGCGGCGCCGTCCGGCCGGAGCTGGAGCAGCTGACGTCGTTGCCGCAGCACCTTGGCCGCGGCGTCGGTGGGCAGGCCGGTGACCCGGAACGGGTTGCGCAGGTACACCTCGGGTCCGGCCGCGGCCAGTAGCCGCCTGCTCGCGCTGCCCGCGCGGTCGGGGGCGCTCACATCACCACCCCCCGCCGCCACAGCTCGACCCGGTAGCCGTGCCGCCTGCGCGCGCACGGGCAGCGGCGCACCGCCCGGTCCAGTTCGGCCGCCGCTTCGGCCAGCCCACCGGGTCGCCGGGCCAGCGCGAGCGCCCTGGTCGCCTGGGTCTGGGCGGCGGCGTGTTCGGGGCCGTGGTCGCACTCCGGCGGTCGCGGCGGGGGTTCGGGGCGGCGGGGCGGGGTGGCCGGGGCGTGCCGCGCGCGCAGGCGCTCGGCGAGTTCCATGGCGTGGCTGATCCGTTGCCGCGGGTCGAGTTCCAGGGTGGCGAGCACGATGCGGTCCAGTTCGGGGTCGACGGTGTCGTTGAAGTGGCTCGGCGGGCGGGCCGGGCGGTCGAAGCGGGACAGCGAGAAGGAGTCCAGCCTGCCGCCGTCGGAGTAGGGGAAGTGGTGGGTGAGCAGGACGTAGGCGATGGTGCCCAGCGACCACACGTCACTGGCCCGCGAGTAGCCCAGCAGCCGCTGCACCTCCGGGGCCATGAAGGCGAAGGTGCCCTGCGCGCTGGCCAGCTGGGTGACCGGATCGGCGTGCTTGGACAGGCCGAAATCACTGAGCAGCACCCGCCGCCTGCCCCGGCTGTCGAAGCCGATCAGCGCGTTGGCCAGGGTCAGATCCCGGTGCAGGACAGGGGGTTCCTGCTGGTGCGCGGCCACCATGCCCGCGGTCATCTGCTCGATCACGTCCACCGCGACATCCAGTGGCACCACGCCGTTGGTGTACTCGCCGAGCAGCCGGTGCAGGCTGCCGCCGGGCAGGTACTCCATGGTGAAGTAGCCGCGCACGCCCTCGGCGGTGCGGATCATGCCCGCGTCGAAGACCCGCACGATGTTGGGGTGCCCCAGCCGGGACAGCAGCTGGGCCTCGCCGAGCAGCTTGCGGGTCTCCGCGTCCGAGGCGAGGTGCTTGAACACCTTCATCGCCTGCCGCCCGAGCACCTCGTGCCACACCCGGTACACCTCGGCGTAGGCGCCCTGGCCCAGTGGCTGCTGCACCACCAGGCGGTCGCCGACCACATCGCCCGGCGCGAGCAGGCCCATCAGTCCGCGCCCCGGTCCGGCGAGACCCGCAGGCGGTAGCCGATCCGGGTCACCGTCTCCAGGATCCGCGGCCGCGCCCAGTCGTAGCGCAGGTAGGGCCCGGCGGTGGGCCCGGACAGCGGCGCGGGGCCGGTGACGTGCGGGTCGATGAAGGTCAGTTCCCAGTAGGAGGGTTCGCCTTCCGGGGTCATCTCGCCGAGGATCAGCAGCCGGTCGCCGTGCCGCAGCTGCCTGCGGCCGAGCAGCCTGCGGGTGCCGCCGTCCCGGCGCAGCAGGGTGCCGTTGACGCTGTCGTTGTCGGTGACCGACCACAATCCCAGCGCCAGGTCGAGCGTGCAGTGCAACCGCCCGACCCAGCGCTGCGGAGACCGGACCCGGAGCCTTGTTCCGCTCACCGCCGCGCCCCCTCCCGCATCGAGCCTCGGCCGATGTGACGGACTGCCGGAACCCGATGACACCGGGGACCAGGCGAGCCACATCGAATCCGCATCGACTTCAGTGCGGGCAGTCTGCCGCCGCACCGCCGGGAGCCTTCCCGGGACGGCGGCGCCGGGACAGGGGGTTGGCAGCTACGGGACAGCGGCCGGTGGCGGACTCACGGCTCGGTGCGCGGCCGCACTACGCAGTCCGGACCGGGCATCATGATCGACTCGTGGCCGTCCTCGGCGCGGACGCGGTAGGGCGGGGTGCCGTCGGCGCCGAGCACCTCGACCACTTCCAGGACCCGGTTGCTGGTGCCGACGATCCGGCCGTGCACGGTGAGCTGATCCCCAATGCTGGCGCGCATGCCTACTCCCTCGCGGTGGTTGATGTGGCGGTAGGTGACCTGGCGGTGGGTGACGTGCTTTCAGCATCGCCTGTGCCCCAGCGGCACCACAGGCCCTCATGGGGTGAACCAGCAGGTCAGAGTGGTTGCGTGCACACGCACGCTCAGCGCAGGGTGTCCCAGGAGCGGCGGAGCTGGGTGAGCCGCTCGTCGAGGTAGGCGGCGGTGGCGCGCGGGCCGGTGGGCAGCACCCGCCGGGTCAGTTCCAGTGCGGTGGACCAGAGTTGTTCGACCAGGTCCAGGTAGGGCAGCGCGGCCAGGTCGGCCGGGGTGAGGTGGCGGACCTCGTCGTAGCCCTGGTGGAAGTAGTCCCACAGGTCGCTGCGGCTGGACCGGTCGAAGCGGTACAGCCGGACGTGGTCCCAGGCCCGCCAGCCGGGGGCGGCCAGGTCGAAGTCGTAGAAGGCGAACTGGCCGTCCTGGTCCACCACCACGTTGTCGATGCTGACATCGCCGTGGCAGATGCCGAAGTCCAGGCCCTGCCCCGCCAACTCGGAGAGCCGGTTCCGGCAGGCGGCCGTGACCTGGGAGAGCAACGTCTTGTCCGCGCGCCGCGGGCGGTGGCCGCGGATCAGCGCGACCGGCTCCTCCAGGGTGCGGCGCAGGTCGTACGGGCGGGCGCCCTCGGTCCGGTCGAATCCGGCGGTGGCCTCGTGCAGCCAGGCCAGTGCCCGCCCGAAATCCCGGTAGTTGGTCGAGGTGAACGGCCGTCGTGGCTGCTCACCGGGCACGTACTCGGTGACCAGCACACAGCGTTGCCCGGCCGCGGTGCTGACCATCCCGCACGGCGCGCCGTCCAGGCGCGGCACCGGCCGGGACACCGCGGCGCCCCGGTCGGCCAGGTGCGCCAGCAGCGCGGCCTCCCAGGCGACCTCCGGCGCGGTGCGCCAGCTCGCCCCGTACACCTTGATCACATACCGCTGGCCGTGGTGGGTCAGCAGGAACACGTCGTTGGTGTGCGAGCGGACCAGCCGCGGCCGGGTGGCGCCCGGCAGGCCGTAGTCGTCCAGCAGCGCGGTGATCGCGGCGAGATCGACCCTGGCCATCGGGGCGCTCACACGGCTACTTGGAATCCTCGCCGTTGCCCTCGGCCGGTGTCTCGGCCTTGGGCTCGGCCGCCGGTTCCGCCGCGGGCGGCAGCAGCGCTTCCAGTGCCGCACCGGTGATCCGGCGGAACTTGCGCCGCGGCCGGGTGCGCTCCAGCACCGCGACCTCCAGCAGCTTCACACCCAGTTCCTTGGGCTTGTCACTGGCCGCGGCCGCGGAACCGACCCTGGCGGGCGCGGCGGCGGTGGCCTTGAGCGCGGTCACCGCGACCGGCACGGCCTCGGCCAGGGTCATGCCCTCGCGGTAGGCGTCCTTCATCGCGGTGCTGATCGCCTCGGCCTGCCCGCCCATCACCATGTAGTTGGGCTCATCGCTGATCGAGCCGTCGTAGGTGAGCCGGTAGAGCTGGTCGGTCTCGGCGGTCTCGCCGACCTCGGCCACGCAGATCTCCACCTCGAACGGCTTGAGCTGCTCGGTGAAGATGGTGCCCAGCTGGGAGGCGTAGGTGTTGGCCAGCGCCCGCGCGGTGACATCACGCCGGTCGTAGGCGTAGCCGCGCACGTCGGCGTAGCGGATGCCCAGCGTGCGCAGCGCCTCGAACTCGCTGTAGCGGCCGACCGCGGCGAAGCCGATCCGGTCGTAGATCTCGGAGACCTTGTGCAGGGTGGTC
Source organism: Crossiella sp. S99.2 (assembly GCF_023094165.1). Taxonomy (GTDB): domain Bacteria; phylum Actinomycetota; class Actinomycetes; order Mycobacteriales; family Pseudonocardiaceae; genus Crossiella. The sequence goes on from NZ_JALMDK010000011.1 coordinate 101,498, forward strand.
GAGGGGTTCTCCGCCACGAACAGCACACCGTCGGTGTAGGTCAGCACGACCACGCTGCGGCCGCGGGCGATGCCCTTGCGGGCCAGCTCCGACCGGTCCCGCATCACCTGCTCGGCGGAGGCGTACAACGGCATCGTCACGGTGGTAACTCCCGGCTTGAGTGTCGACGACTGGGCTGGTTACGGAGACGGCTCAGCCGCCGGGGTTGGCCATCCGGCCTTGCACGACCGCCTCGGCCACCGCCTTGGTGGCTTCCTCGGTCCACTTGGTGGCGCCCGCCTCGGCGGTGATGGTCACGACCATCGGGTAGATCCGCCTGGTCAGGTCGGGCCCGCCGGTGGCGGTGTCGTCGTCGGCGGCGTCGTAGAGCGCCTCGACCGCGGTGCGCACCGCGGTGTCCGCGTCGGCGGCCGGGTCGAACTTCTTCTTCAGCGCGGCCTTGGCGAACACCGAGCCGGAGCCGATGGCGTGATAGCCCTGATGCTCGTCGGCGCGGCTGCCGGTGATGTCGTAGGAGACGATCCGGGCGGCACGCTCGGGGTCGGCCGCGTCGGGGTCGAAGCCCACGAACAGCGGCAGCACGGCCAGGCCCATCATGGCCGCGTCCAGGTTGCCCCGGACCATGGTGCCCAGCTTGTTGGCCTTGCCGTCCAGGGACAGCGAGACGCCCTCGATCTTCTCGTAGTGCTCCAGCTCCACCGCGAAGAGCCGGACCAGCTCCACGGCCAGTCCGGCCACACCGGCGATGCCGACGGCCGAGTGGTCGTCGGTGACGAAGACCTTCTCGATGTCCCGCTGCGCGATGATGTTGCCCTGGGTGGCCCGGCGATCGCCGGCCAGCAGCACACCGCCCTTGAAGGTCGCGGCCACGATGGTGGTGCCATGCGTGACCGCGCCCGTCACCGGTGCCTCCGGCGGAAAACGCCGGCCCGGCAGCAGATCGGGCGCCGCCTGGCCAAGAAACTCACTGAAGGACACCGCCCCCGGCGCGAAGTAGGCAGGGTGCAGGGCCGCGCCCGGGTAGTTCCGGGCCGACGTGTTCTCCATCGGCTGTCTTCGTCTCCTGGTGCGGTGTGCGGCTGGGACAGAGGTGGACGAGCGGGGCTACTGCCCGCCCTTCTGCACGTAGGCGCGCACGAAGTCCTCGGCGTTCTCCTCCAGGACGTCGTCGATCTCGTCGAGGATCGCGTCTACATCCTCGCCGAGCTTCTCCCGACGTTCCTGACCAGCGCCGCCAGCCTCCGCCGACTCGTCGTCGCCGTCGCCGCCACCCTGCTTCTGGACCTGCTCCTGTGCCATTTCGCCTCCCCGTTGGTTGGCCTGCCCGCAACATTACCGACCATGACCGACAAGGTGGAGACACCGGTCAGGTCTGTAACCAAGAAGATCAACGGCGGGTGAGCTGCCGGACCAGTTCCTCGGCGGTGTCCGAGGCTTCCAGCAACGCTCCGACGTGCGCTTTTGTCCCGCGGAGGGGTTCGAGGGTGGGGATCCGGACCAGCGAGTCCCGGCCCAGGTCGAAGATCACCGAATCCCAGGACGCGGCCGCCACCTCGGTGGGGTAACGCTCCAGGCAGCGGCCCCGGAAGTAGGCCCGGGTGTCCTCCGGCGGCGCGGTGATGGCCGCGCGCACCTCCTCCTCGCTGACCAGCCGCTTCATCGAACCACGGGCGACCAGGCGGTTGTAGAGGCCCTTGCCCAGGCGGACGTCGGAGTACTGCAAGTCGACCAGCTGCAGCCGGGGCGAGCCCCACTGCAGGTTGTCCCGAGCCCGGTAGCCCTCCAGCAGCCGCAGCTTGGCAGGCCAGTCCAGCCGGTCCGCGCAGCTCATCGGGTCCCGCGCGAGGTCGTCGAGGATCTCGCCCCAGGTCTTGAGCACGTGCATGGACACCCGGTCCGCGCCGTTGCGCTCGGCGTGCTCGGCGGCCCGCTCGTGGTAGGCGTACTGCAGGTCCAGGCCGCTGAACTTGCGCCCGCCCGCCACCTCCACCTTGACCTTGAGCGTGGGGTCGTGGCTGATGGCGTGCACCGCGCGCACCGGATCGGTCAGCCGCAGGTCGTCGAAGCGGCGACCGGACTCGATCATGTCCAGCACCAGCGCGGTGCAGCCCACCTTGAGGTAGGTGGAGTACTCGGCCAGGTTGGCGTCGCCGATGATGACGTGCAGGCGGCGGTACTTGTCCGCGTCGGCGTGCGGCTCGTCCCGGGTGTTGATGATCCCGCGCTTGAGCGTGGTCTCCAGCCCGACCTCGACCTCGATGTAGTCCGAGCGCTGGGAGAGCTGGAACCCGGCCTCCTCGCTCGCCGCGCCGACGCCGACCCGCCCGGACCCGGTGATGACCTGCCGGGAGACGAAGAACGGGGTCAGCCCGGAGATCACCGCGGTGAACGGCGTGCTGCGCGCCATCAGGTAGTTCTCGTGGGTGCCGTAGCTGGCGCCCTTGCCGTCGATGTTGTTCTTGTACAGCTGGAGTCGCGGCTGGCCGGGCACGGTGGCCGCCTTCATGGCGGCCTCCTCCATGATCCGCTCGCCGGCCTTGTCCCAGATCACCACGTCCCTGGCGTTGGTCAGCTCGGGGGTGGAGTACTCCGGGTGCGCGTGGTCGACGTAGAGCCGGGCCCCGTTGGTGAGGATGACGTTGGCCGCGCCCAGATCCTCCACATCGTGGTCGGCCGGGGCGCCACCGGGCGGACCCAGGTCGAAGCCGCGGGCATCCCGCAGCGGTGACTCCACCTCGTAGTCCCAGCGCGCCCGCCGCGCGCGCGGGATGTCCGCCGCCGCCGCGTAGGCCAGTACCACCTGGGTGGAGGTGAGCACTGGGTTGGCCGAAGCGTCGCCGGGCACGGAGATGCCGTACTCGACCTCGGTTCCCATGATCCGCCGCATACCGGCAGCCTACGGGGTACGACTGTCAGTTACGTCAGTCTGCCGAGTAGATCGTGTCGATACTGCTGCCCAGCCTGCCGATGTCGGCCCCGTAGACGTGCACCGAGACCGCGAGGGTGGACCCGGCGTTGCGCACCAGGTGGATGTCGCGCTCCGGCGGCACCAGCGCGGACACGCTGCCGACCGGGTTGACCACCACGTCCCGCCGGTGCAGGCCCCGGCTCCTCGGGTCGAGGTCATAGCGAACCTCCTCCTCCTTGCCGCGCAGCACGCCCACCACGCACCAGCAGCGGTGGCTGTGGATCGGGGTCTGCTGGCCGGGCAGCCAGACCAGGGAAACCACCGAGTAGCGGCCGTTCGGGTCCACGTGCACCAGGTGCTGGCGGTAGCGGTCCGGGGCGGGCAGCAGATGCGCCGGGGCCAGCACCCGGGGCTGGGTGAGCAGTTCGCCGAGGCAGCCGGCGACCTCGCTGGCGATCCGCCGCGGGTGCGCGCCACTGCCGACGATCTTGTCGACCCGGCGGGTGAAGGCGCACATGGCCCTGGTCCGGAGCTGGCGGAGTTCGGCGGCGGAAGTCATACCGGAAAGTGTTTCCGGTATTTCACCGCACAGTCCAACAAGCATTCCGCACAGCACCCCAAAGCCAGGCTTATGTACCGCCGGTCCGCACCGTTGGGCGGCTTATTTCCGGCGGAAATCCATGATAGAGACAGTAAATGCTGGAGCTACGACACCTCCGAGTGCTGCGCGCGGTCGCCCGCACCGGGTCGTACTCGGCCGCCGCGGTGCGCCTGGGCTACACCCAGCCCGCGGTCAGCCAGCAGATGAAGGCCCTGGAACGGCTGTGCGGGACGCCGCTGGTGGTGCGCTGCGGACGCAAGATGCGGCTGACCGAGGCGGGCGTGGAACTGGTTCGCCGGGCCGGCCTGGTGCTGGCCGAGGTGGCCGCGGCCGAACGCGCCGTGGGCGAGCTGGCCGGGCGCCGGGCCGGGCAGGTGCGGCTGGTCGTCTTTCCCAGCGGCAGTGCCACCCTGGTGCCGCCGGTGGCCGCGCGGATCAGCCGGGACCACCCCGATATCCGGCTCTCGCTGACCGAGGCCGAACCGCCGGAGTCAGTGGAATTACTGCGCGCGGGGGAATGCGATCTGGCACTCGCCTTCACCTATCCCGGCGAACCGGAACCAGTCGAGACCCCCGGTTTGTTGACGGTGAAACTATTCACCGATCCGCTCGTGGTGTTGTTGCCGGCCGGGCACGCGCTGTGCGCCGCGCCGGGGGTGTCGCTGTCGGATCTGGCCACGGAGCACTGGATCGCGGGCTGCGCGCGCTGCCGGGAACACCTGGTGCACGCCTGCGCGGCGGCCGGATTCCAGCCGGACATCACCTTCGCCACCGACGACAACCTGGCGGTGCAGGGCCTGGTCGCGGCCGGGCTGGGGGTGGCGGTGGTGCCGGAGCTGATGCTCAGCGCGGTCCGGCGGCCGGATGTGTGCGTGCGCCCGCTGCGGCCGCCGCTGCGCCGCGAGGTCTACCTGTGCACCTGGCCGGACCTGGCCAGGGTGCCCGCGATCGGGCTGACGGTGGCCGCGCTGCGCCAGGCGTGTGCGAGTTCATAACTGCCGGTCGTGGCATCGCGGCGACCCGGCGATGAAGACTGTGCGGGTGGCTTCAGGCGATGAACTGGTGGCGATCTACGACGAGTCCGGCACGGTGACCGGCAGCGCGCCGCGGCGGGTGATGCGAGCCGAGGGGCTCTGGCACGCCAGCACCGCGATCCTGCTCCGCTCCACCGACGGCGACCGCGTCTATGTGCACAAACGCAGTGACAGCAAGGACATCAACCCCGGCTGTCACGACTGCTGGGCCGGTGGCGTGGTGGACGCGGGCGAGGACCCCGCGGGGTGCGCGGAACGCGAACTGGCCGAGGAGTTGGGCGTCTCCGGCGTGCCCCTGCGGCACCTGTTCACCCTGCCGTTCGTGGTGCCCCCGGTACGCGCGCACCAGTACGCCTACGAGGCGTTCTCCGACGGCCCGGTGATCCACCAGCCCGAGGAGGTGGTCTCCGGCGAGTGGATGACCTTCACCGAGCTGCGCAAGCGCCTGGACGATCCGGACTGGTTGTTCGTCGACGACGGCCGCGCGCTTATCCAGCACTGGTTCCGGACCGGGTCGGGTAATAATGGAGGGTAAGGTCATCTACCCGGGGAGCTGACCCGTTGCGCGAACTGGCCACCCAGCTGGGCGCCACCGACATCACCGTCGAAGCCCAGTCAGACTGGATTCTCACCAGCTGCACAGTGCCCACAGACTCCTACCCCCTCCGGCTGGACATCCTGTCCGACCCCACCGCTGCGCCGGAGCGCATCTCCTACCTGCTACCCGCCGGCGCCGCCAACTTCACCGGCAACTACTTCACCCCCCGCGAGCACAACCTGGCCCAGCACCTGCGTCAGCACGGCAGCCTGGTGATCGGCGTGACCCCACGCGAGGACGCCCTGCCCAGCAGCACCGACCCCGCCGCCGCGGCGATGGACCTGACCCAGCACAGCACCGACCTGGCCAAGGTCGTCGAAGCGGTAGACACGTTGCTACGCCTGCCCTTCGAGGTGATCGGCCACTCCGGCGGCGCCGCCACGGCGCTGGATTTCGCCGCCAGCAGCCCTCCGTCCAATCTGGACCGAATCGTGGTCCTGGACAACGTCGGCCCCTTCACCGACCCAACCCTGATCGCCGACGCGAAAACCTCCCTGGCCGCCTTCCAAGCCGCCCTGGCCGCGGGCCGCTACGCCCTGGACGGCACCAGCATGGTCCTGGACCTGCTGACCCGGCAGCCCAGCGAACCCACCCAAACCCCCCGCGCCGAAGGCCACCCCGGCAACTTCACCGCAGGCGGCCAACTCCACCACCACCTGATCCGCACCGCCCACCTCCCCCTGCCCTTCCGCCTCATCTACCACGAAAGCAACCTGGCAGGCCGCTACACCTTCGCCCCCACCCCCGCCGAAGACACCTGGGAACTCCACCACACTCCCCTGGAGCGCTACGCCCAATCCCTCCGCGCCTACGGCAGCGGCGTGGTCCCCCTGGCCTGGATCCGCGACGTAGCGGCGATCTGGTGCGGCGACACCTCGGTACACCATCTCGACTTCGCCAAAATCCGGGCAAAGGTGTTGTGGCTCAACATGTCCGCCGGCATGGGCAACCACCCCAACGGCCCCAACCTCATCCGCGCCGCAGGCAACCCCCACGTCACCTACCACCTGATCAACGGCTACGGCCACCACGACCTCACCCTGGGCACCAACGCCCCCACCGACATCTGGCCCCTAATCACCACCCCCTAACCCCCGTGTTGGCCGTTGTCGTACGGGGTCTTGGCCGTTGTGGACGGGCGAAGCCCAGGACAGGCGGCCGGGCTGGCTTTTCAAACCTCATCCGAGCGGTTCCCCATCCTTTGATTCCTGCCCGTCCGGCGAGGACGATCTTGATCTTCGGTTTTAAGATCAAAAAAGGATGGCCTCGCCGGCCGGGCAGACCACCGGGGGGGTGGGGCGGATCAAACCCCGGGATGAGCAGGTTGCGGGGCGGGGATTGGGCTGCCGGGGCCGGATCCAGCGTGGCTCCGAGGGCTCGTGTCTTCTCCGCACAGCCTTCCGCCAGCCAACCACACCCTTCACCGAGCGGCCCCCGTTACGTTGGGAGGCAAGGGTTACGCAGGTTGCAGGGGCCACTCGGCGAGGCGTGGTCTGCATGCTCCAGGCCGTACGGAGAAGACACGAGAACCCTCGTCGTGGGTTTTCACCCCCACCCCCGCCCCACAACAGCCAACCCGACGTCCACAACAGCCAACCCGACGTCCACAACAGCCAACTCGCCGTCCATAACGGCCAACTCGGCGTCCACAATGGCCAACTCGCCGTACGACAACGGCCAACACTCGCGCGCGGGGTTGGAGGGTCAGGCTCGGAGGCCGTTCAGGACTACCGCGAGGTAGCGTTCGCCGGCCGCGGCGGGGTTCGGGTTGTGGGTGGCTGCGTGTAGCACCCCGCACAGCAGCAGGCGCAGGTCCTCGGCGTTCACCTCAGCCTTGAGCTGGCCGTCCGCCCTGGCCCGGTCCAGCAGCGCCTCGGTGGCCTCATCCAGCCTGCGCTTGCGGTCGGCGGTGTCCGTCCCCGCGTCCGAACCGTTGGCCATCACCTCGGCCAACCCCGGTTCGGCCAACGACAACGCGACCATCGTCCCGGCCAACCGGGAAAGAGCGGCCCAGGCGTCGGCTTCCGCAACCGCCTGACCCACCTCAATCAGCAACTGCTCGAACCGATCGTCGGCCAGCGCCTCGATCAGCGCCTGCCGGGTCGGGAAGTTGCGGTAGACCGTGCCGACACCCACCCCCGCCTGCCGCGCCAGCTCGTTGAGCTGCAAGGACAGATCCCCGGCCGCCATCGCCGCGCGCGCGACGGCCAGCACGCGGTCGCGGTTGCGCACGGCGTCGGCGCGCTGTGGCTTCCGGTCGGTCACCTGGCCAGGCTAACTGATGGGCTATCCGGTTTGGCTCAGCCGCGCTGGTTGAGGGCGTACCGGGTGCCGTCCTGGTCCTCGAACATCGACCACCAGCCCCAGGGCTGCTTGCTCGGCGGCTCCGGGAAGTTCACCCCGCGCTCGACCAGTTCCGCATGCGTCTGCTCGATGTCCTCGCAGGTGAAGAAGACGTTGGAGTGCGGGAGTTCCGCCGGTGTGGACTTCTCGATCGGGTGGGTGCCCTTGCCGTCCAGGACCAGGGACACCGCGCCGTCGGGGGACATGACCTCCAGCCAGCGGGCGTCCTCGCCGTAGGCGGCGTCGATGGCGACCGTGAAGCCCATCCGGTCCACCCAGAACTCCTTGGCCGCGTCGCAGTCGCGCACGGTCAGCACGACCTTGTTCACCCCAGTGATCATCACGAACCCCTCTCATATATCCACGGTGGATACAACGAGGCTGGACTGTATCCTGTGTCGGTGAGTTCCGCAAAGGCGCTGCCGCCGCTGACCCCGGCGGCCTTCCAGGTGCTGCTCGCGCTGGCCAGTGGCGCGCGGCACGGCTACGGCGTGATGACCTTCGTCGAGGACACCACCGGCGGCACGGTCAAACTCGGCCCCGGCACCCTGTACCGGACCCTGGCCCGCCTGGTCGCCGACGACCTGGTCACCGAGACCGAGGCCGCCGACCCGGACGCCCCGCACGACGCCCGCCGCCGCTACTACGAACTCACCGCCCGCGGCCGCCAGGCCGTCCGACAGGAGGCCGAACTGCTCGCCGCCCTGGTCGAGGCCGCCCAGCGGGCCGGCCTGATCACCACCCGGCGGTGCGCGTGAGCACCCGGCCCACCGGCTTCGCCCCGCACCTGTTCGTCAAGGACACCGAAGCCGCGATCGCCTTCTACACCAAGGTTTTCAGCGTGCACGAACTCTGGCGCAACCGCCTGCCCGACGGCACCATCCTCTTCGTCGAACTCGCCCTGGGCGACTACCGCCTGCTCATCAGCGAGGAAACCCCGTCCCTGGACGCCCTGGCCCCACCCACCATCGGCGGCAGCCCGGTCCAGCTGCACGTGGAGGTCGAGGACGTGGACCGGGTGTACCGGCAGGCGCTCTGGGCGGGCGCGGCGGAGGAGATCCCGCTACAGGAAGCGTTCTGGGGCGAGCGGTTCGGCGCGTTCCGGGATCCGTTCGGGCACCGCTGGGCGGTTTCGACCGGACGGGAACACCTGAGCCCGGAGGAGATCTACGCGCGCACGCCGCCGGAGGTCTGACCCCTCGGGTACTCCCACGGTTGTACCCGCACTGTCCGCCACGGCCGGACGACACCCGCGCGCGAGCCGGACACGCTGTCCCCCATGGAATCCACCCGCGCCCGCCGCGCCGCGCCACTGCTGCCACTGGCTCTGTTCTTCGCCGCGATCAACGCCGGCGTCATCTTCCTGGTGCACGCCGAATACGCCTCCTGGCGCGGCCTGACCGCCGTGGCCCTCGACCCGGTGCACCGCGCCTGGTCCGGCACCGTCTTCACCCTGGTCATCCCCCTGGCCGTGGTCTCCACCGTGCTGGCACTGGTCATGATCTTCCTGCGGCACCCGCTGCTCCCGCGCTGGACGGTCTGGACCGGCGTCGCCGCGCAGGCGGTGATCATGGCGACCAGCATCCTGATGTGGCCGCGCTGGCAGCAGGAGATCGGGCAGACCAAGGCCCTCGGCGCCGCCTACGAGTCGATCATGGACACGCATTGGCTGCGGGTCGCGCTGATGACCGCCTACAGTGTGTTCGTGCTGGCCCAGACCCTCTACCTGCTGCATCAGCGCCGGTCGCCGGTCCCGGCATGACCGGCCGCGCCCGGACCGTCCTGCTCGAACTGGCGGTGACCGCGCTCGCCCTGGCCGTCGCCCTGCGCTGGCCGGGGCAGCGCCCCCTGGACGGCCTGGGCTGGCCGCTGCTGCTGGCCGGGTGCGCGCCGCTGCTGCTACGCACCCGGTTCCCGCTGCTCGCGCTGGCCGCGCACAGCGTGGTCGCGGTGCCCTACCACTGGCTGGACTACTCGCACGAAGCGCTGATCGTCCCGGCGCTGCTGCTGTTGTTCACCGCCGCCGAGCTGTCGGCCCGCCCCTGGTCCTGGCTGGCCCCGGCCGCGGTGCTGCTGATCACCTTGTCCGCCAGGGTGATCCAGGAGGGCGGCGTCACCCTGGGCACGGTCGGCACCCTGGGCTGGCTGGTGGCCGCGGCGGTGCTCGGCGCGGCCGTGCGCGCCACCAGGGCCGCCCGGCAGGCCCGGCGCGCCGAGGCCGGTCGCCGGGCCGCGGAACAACGCCTGCGCACCGCGCACGACCTGCACGACGTCCTCGCGCACAGCATCACCGTGATCGGCGTCCAGGCGGGAGTCGCCGCGCACCTGCTCGCTGATCCCGCCCCACTGAACCGCGCCGCGCTCACCGAGACCCTGGATGGCATCACCGAAGCCTGCGGGCGCGCCCGCGCCGAGGTCCGGGCCGCCCTGGACTCGCTGCGCGGACCGCTCGCCGAGGAACCCGCCGAGCGCCTGCCGGTGCCCGGCCTGGCCGGGCTGCCCGGACTGCTGAACCCGGTGCGCGCCACCGGAATCCAGGTCGACCTGCGGGCCGACGGGGTCGGCGAACTGCCGCCCGCGCTGGACGTGGTGGCCTACCGGATCGTCCAGGAAGCGCTGACCAACGTGGTCCGGCACGCCCAGGCCACCCAGGTCACGGTGGAGATCCACCGCGGCGCCACCCACCTGCTGCTCACCGTCACCGACAACGGGCGCGGCGCCCCCGCGGCCACCGGCGGTTTTGGCCTGACCGGCCTGGCCGAACGCGCCCGCGCCCTCGGCGGCACCCTCACCACGGGCTCGCCGACCGGCGGCGGTTTCCTTGTCCTGGCCGAACTCCCGCTTCCGGAGCCCACATGATCCGCGTGGTCCTGGCCGACGACCAGACCCTGGTCCGCCGCGCCTTCGCCCTACTGCTCGGCTCCGCGCCGGACCTGACCGTGGTCGCCGAGGCCGCCACCGGCGCCGAAGCGGTGCGCGCGGCCCGCGAACACCGGGCCGACGTGGTGGTGATGGACATCCGGATGCCCGAACTCGACGGCGTGGAGGCCACCCGCCAGATCGCCGCCGACGAGGACCTGGCCGGGGTGCGGGTACTGGTGCTGACCACCTACGACACTGGCGACAACGTGGTCGCCGCGCTGCGCGCCGGGGCCAGCGGGTTCCTGGTCAAGGACACCCAGCCCGCCGCGCTCCTGGACGCCATCCGCACCGTCGCCGCCGGCGAGTCGCTGCTGTCCCCCAGCGCCACCGCGACCCTGATCGCCCGCTTCCGGGAAACCCCGGAACCCGTTGTCCGGCAAGGAAATCTCTCGGTGCTGACGGCGCGGGAGACCGAGGTGCTCACCCTGGTCGCCCAGGGCCTGACCAACCACGAGATCGCCGCCCGCCTGGTGCTGAGCCCGCTGACGGTGAAGACCTACCTGAGCCGCCTGCTGACCAAACTGGACGCCAGGGACCGGGTGCAGCTGGTGATCTTGGCCTACCAGGCCGGTCTGGTGTGACCGGCCTGGTAGGCAACAACATCAGTCCGCGACGAGCGCCTCTAGGGGGCTGACCCGAGCCGAGCGCCGGGCCGGTCCGACCGCGGCGACCAGGGACAGCGCCACCAGGCCGAGGCCGACTGCGCCCAGTTGCAGCCAGGGCACGGTGACCGAGCCGAACAGTTCCAGGCTCTGCACCGCCAACCCGCCGTACAGACCGCCCAGCGCGAGCCCGACCACCGCCGCGCACGCCCCGAACACCACGGCCTCCCAGGCCAGCGCCGCGCGCAAGCCGCCGCGGCTGAGGCCCATCGCCCGCAGCAGACCGGACTCCTGGGTCCGCTCCACCACCGACAGCGACAGCGTCACCGCCACGCCGACCACCGCGACCAGCACGGTCATCCCGACCAGGCCGAGCGCCACGTAGGTCATGGTGTTCAGCGCGGAGGCCAGTTCCTTCTTCATGTCCTCCGGCACCACGACCCGGATGCCGCCCGCGGTGCCGGCCACCGTGCCGACGGCCTTGCGCAGCTTGTCCACATCGCTGCCCGCGACCGGGTCGATGAGCAGCTGGCTCACCTCGGCCTTGGGCGCGATCTGGGCCAGGTCACCCGGGAACAGCGAGACCCCGCCGAGGGTGGACGCGTCCCGGTAGACCACCGCCACCGGCAGCTCCAGCTTGCCGGCCGTGCCGGTCACGGTGATCTTGTCGCCGACCTTGACGCCGTACTTATCGGCCACCGCCAGCGACACCCCGGCCTTGCCCTTGCCCAGATCGGCGAGCTTGCCGCCCTCGACCCGGCCCTTGGTCAGCGCGGGGAACGCGGCGACGTCGGCGCCGACGGTGTAGATCCGGTCCACGCTGCCACCGGGGGCCTGCAGGGCGAGCTGGGTACTGCTCAGCTTGCCGATCGGCCCGGTCTCCGGCAGGTCGTCGAGGGCCTTGATGGTGGCCGCGTCGATGCCGTCGGAGTCGCTGGACTCCACGCTCAGCTTGGCCGGGTAGCGCGCGTCCAGGCGCTCGTTCGCCCCGGCCTGGGCCGAGCTGAGCCCGACCAGCACGGCCGCGATCAGGCCGACGCCCATGGTCAGCACCACCGTGGTGGCCGCGGTCCGCTTGGGCACCCGCAGCGCGTTGCCGACCGCGATCCGCCCCGGCACCCGGCCGATCTTGCGGATCGGCGCGCCGAAGAGCCTGGCCAGCAACGGCATCACCAGCGGTCCGCCCAGGATCAGCGCGCCGAAGGCGAAGATCCCGGAGCCGACCACGGTGAGCATGTTCAGTTCCGGACTGCCCGTGCCGCCCGGTTTGACGAACAGCAGACCGACCGCGGCGAGGGTGAACAGGCCCATGAACACGATCCGCGCCGTGCTGCGCCCGCTGCCGGCCTCACTGACCCGCGCCGCGCCTAGCGCGGCCACCGGCGGCACCTTGGTGCCCTGGATGGCCGGTCCGACCGCCGCGATCACGGTGACCACGGTCGCGGCCAGCACGCACCACACCAGGCTGAGCCAGGAGACCTGCAACGACGGCAACGGATCGTCGACCTGGGTGTTGATGATCCCCAGCGCCCCGTAACCCAGCGCCAGCGCCAGTCCGGCGCCCAGCAGTCCGGCGACGAACCCGGAGATCCCGGCCTCGGTGAGCAGCGCGCGCAGCACCTGCCTGCGGGAGGCGCCGACGCAGCGCATCAGCGCGGTGCGCCGCCGCCGCTGCGCGACCACGATCCGGAAGGTCGAGGCCACCACCAGCGCCGCGGCCAGCATGGACAGGCCGGTGAACACGCTCAGGATCATCAGCGCCTGATCCGCCGCGCTGCCCAGCCGATCGGTGTCGATCTTGCGCTGTTCGGCCCCCGTCCGAACAGTGGACATGGCCGGTCCGAACTTGGCCTTGACCGCGGCCACCAGCTGCTCCGGCGAGGTGCCGGGCGTGGCGGTGAGTTCGTAGGTGTACCAGGAAGAACGCGGTTCCAGGGCCCGCACGGTGGCCGGCGGGGCGACCAGGGTCCGGTCCGCGCCACCCTTGAGCTTGACCACGCCGGTGACGGTCAGCGTGGCCGCCTTGGCGCCGCGCTCACCGGCCAGCGTCACGGTCGAGCCGATCTTGAGGTCATCGCGCTTGGCCGCGGCCTCGCTGACCCCGACCTCGTTCAGCGCCACCGGCATCTTGCCGCTGAGCAGTGCGGCCCGCGCCAGCGCGCCGGGCGTGTCCGCCACCACCCGCCAGGACTGACTGCTGTCGGTGGGACTGGCCAGGTAGGCCGCGCCCTCCGGCGCCACCTCGGCCACGCCGGGGATCGCCTTGATGTCGGCGGTGTAGTCGGTGCCGGGCTTGTCCGGGTTCTTCGGGTCGTACTCGCTCTTCGGCGAGAGCACCGCCGCGGCCGCCTCCGGCGTCTTGGAGGCGGAGTTGGTCAGCGCGACCCGCATGGTGTCGGTGAACATCAGCGAGGCCGCGGCGAACATGGTGGCCACCACCACGGCCAGGCCGGTCAGCAGCAGCCGGGTGGGCCGCTGCTTGATCTCCTGGATCACGGTGCGCAGCAAGGGCGAACGCGCCACCGTCACACCCCCAGCTTGCGCAGCGCGTCCAGCACGGAGTCCGCGGTGGGCTGGTAGATCTCGCCGGCCAGCTTGCCGTCGGCCAGCAGCACCACGCGGTCGGCGTAGGAGGCGGCCACCGGATCGTGCGTCACCATGACCACGGTCTGCCCGAACTGGTGCACCGACCGCCGCAGCAGGTCGAGCAGCTCGTGCCCGCTCTTGGAGTCCAGGTTGCCGGTCGGCTCATCCGCGAAGATCACCTCCGGCCGCGACACCAGGGCCCGCGCCACCGCGACCCGCTGCTGCTGACCACCGGAGAGTTCGGAGGGCCGGTGGCTGAGCCGGGCGGAGATGCCCAGGATCTCCACCAGTTCGCCGAACCAGTTCCGGTCCGGCTGCTTGCCGGCCAGTTCCAGGGGCAGCAGGATGTTCTGCTCGGCGGTAAGCTGCGGCAGCAGGTTGAAGGACTGGAAGACGAACCCGATGCGGTCCCGCCGCACCGTGGTCAACGCCTTGTCCGACAACGAACTCAGCTCGGTCTCGCCGAGGAACACCGACCCACCCGAGCCGGTGTCCAGCCCGGCGAGCAGGTGCATCATGGTCGACTTGCCGGAACCGGAGGGCCCCATGATCGCGGTGAACCGTCCGGCGTGGATCTCCAGATCAACCCCGTCCAGCGCGCGCACGGCGGCCTCACCACGCCCGTAGACCTTGACCAGGCCGACCGTCCGGGCCGCGACCCGCAGATCGGCGCCCCGGTGCAGCGGTGGAGCTGACGTCACGAATTCCTCCATTGTCCGATTGGGACGGTTCGAACCCCAGACCGTCCCAAGTGGACGGCAACCGGCCATGAGTCTGCTGCGCCCCCACCCCGCCCGCCACCGGTGCAACCCCGGACTTACCCCGAGATACCCCCGAAAGGTCGTACGGGCCCTGTGGTCCCAACCACTCCGGAGTGTTGGCCGAACTCGTACGCCGAGTTGGCCAAAGTCGTACGCCCCGTTGGCCCAAGTCGTACGCCGAGTTGGCCCAACTCGTACGCTGGGCCCGCGGGCCGCTAGCCGCCGAGCAGCTCGCGCAGCACCGGCAGGCTCTCCCGGTACCGCCGCGCGTACCGCTGCGCCTGCCGCCCCCGCCAATACGGCCCCCCGTTGTACCGGGCCGTCAACTCCGCCCCCTGCTCCTCCGTCAGCTCCCCCGCGAACCCGGCCTCCCGCCGCAACCCGGCCAGGTGAATCGCCGCCACGTAGATCCCCTGCCGCGGCTCCTTCAGCGTCGCGATGATCTCCCGCCGCTGCCCCGCGCCCAGCGTCCCCGGGTCATAGCCCAGCGCCTCCGCGCCGCGCCGGACCTGGATCGCCATCGGCCCGTAGGAGGTGTAGTCCGGGTTCCCCGCCGCCCGCCCCGGCAGCAGCCGCTGCGGCACGTTCCGGCGCAGCCAGTCCACGAGGTCGTCCAGGACCATCGGTTTCTCGCCGACCTCCTGGTAGGCGACCCCGGCCAGCACCTCGGGCGGGAGGTCGTTGTCCTTGGCCGCGACCTCGATGATCTCGCGGTTCTCCCGCAACCAGCGGGCCCGGAACCGGGTGCGGCCCTCGCCGAGGCGGCACCACCACAGCAGGCAGTGCCAGGTGCGCCAGGTGATGGTGCCCCCCGGCAAGGCGGTGGCCCGGTCCCGCACCTGGCGCAGAACGGGCGAGATGTCCGACTCGCTCACGGGTTCCACGGTAGCGAAAGTGATCACGCCGGAAGGCCCGGCCACCCCCTAGGGGGATGACCGGGCCTTCGGGTGTCCGTGGTGTTACAGGTACTGGCCGGTGTTGCTGGCGGTGTCGATCGCCCGTCCGGCTTCCTGGTTCTTTCCGGTCACCAGGGTGCGGATGTAGACGATGCGCTCGCCCTTCTTGCCGGAGATCCGGGCCCAGTCGTCCGGGTTGGTCGTGTTGGGCAGGTCCTCGTTCTCGGCGAACTCGTCCACGATCGCGTCGTGCAGGTGCTGGACGCGCAGACCGGGCTGCTTGGTGTCCAGTACCGCCTTGATCGCGGCCTTCTTCGCCCGGTCCACGATGTTCTGGATCATCGCGCCGGAGTTGAAGTCCTTGAAGTACAGGATCTCCTTGTCACCGTTGGCGTAGGTGACCTCCAGGAAGCGGTTGTCCTCCGTCTCGGAGTACATCCGCTCCACCGTGTGCTGGATCATCGCCTGGATGCACGTCGACCGGTCGCCGCCGAATTCCAGGAGGTCTTCCTCGTGGATCGGCAGGGTGGAGGTCAGGTACTTGGCGAAGATGTCCTTGGCCGCCTCGGCGTCCGGCCGCTCGATCTTGATCTTCACATCGAGCCGCCCTGGCCGCAGGATGGCCGGGTCGATCATGTCCTCGCGGTTGGAGGCGCCGATCACGATCACGTTCTCCAGGCCCTCGACGCCGTCGATCTCGCTGAGGAGCTGGGGAACGATGGTGGTCTCGACGTCGGAGGAGACGCCGCTGCCACGGGTGCGGAAGATCGAGTCCATCTCGTCGAAGAACACGATCACAGGGGTGCCCTCGGATGCCTTCTCCCGAGCCCGCTGGAAGATCAGGCGGATGTGCCGCTCGGTCTCCCCGACGAACTTGTTCAGCAGCTCCGGGCCCTTGATGTTGAGGAAGTAGGACTTCGCCTGGCCGTCGGTGTCACCGCGGTGCGCGGCGACCTTCTTCGCGAGGGAGTTCGCCACCGCCTTGGCGATCAGCGTCTTGCCACAGCCGGGCGGGCCGTAGAGCAGCACGCCCTTGGGCGGGCGCAGCTCGTACTCGCGGAAGAGTTCGGCGTGCAGGAACGGCAGCTCCACCGCGTCGCGGATCTGCTCGATCTGCTTGAACAGGCCGCCGATGTCCTCGTACCCGATGTCCGGAACTTCTTCCAGCACCAGGTCCTCGACCTCGGCCTTGGGCACCCGCTCGTAGGCGAAGCCGGCCTTGGAGTCGACCAGCAGGGAGTCGCCGGGCTTGAGCGGCTGCTCGAGCAAGGGCTCGGCCAGCCACACCACCCGCTCCTCATCGGCGTGCCCGACGATGAGCGCCCTGGCCAGGCCCTCGCCCTCGTGCAGCACCTCGCGGAGCGCGCACACCTCACCGGTGCGCTCGAACGAGCCGCCCTCCACCACGGTCAGCGCCTCGTTCAACCTGACGCTCTGACCGAACTGGAGGCTCTCCGCTTCCACGGCCGGCGACACCGCGACCCGCATCCGGCGACCCGCGGTGAACACGTCCACCGTGGAGTCCTCGTAGCGGGCCAGGAAGACGCCGTAGCCACTGGGCGGCTGCGCGAGGCGATCGACCTCTTCGCGCAGGGCCAGCAGCTGACCGCGGGCTTCCTTCAGCGTCTCGACCAGCTTGGCATTGCGTTCTGTGAGCTGGCTCACACGAGTTGTGGCCTCGGCAAGTCGCTGTTCCAGCAGCCGCGCGTGCCGAGGCGACTCGGCGAGCTTTCGGCGTACCAGGGCCAGCTCGTCCTCAAGGAACCGAATCTGTGCACTGAGTTCAGCGGCCGTGCCACCGCTGATCCGCTCGCCACCCTCGTCGGGCTGGCTGCCGGGACGATCGTGCTGCATGTCGGCACCCCTCCTCCCGTGCTCTGTCCGTTCACGGTACCGGCGATCACCGACAACAACGTTGTTCTACATGGCAACCGGGCGTGGCGAAAGGTCACAACCGCCCACTCGGCCGGTCGAACTGCTCCATCTCGGTGTAAGGACCGGGCGGTCACCCACTACGGTGCGTCGGGTAGAGGTCGGTCAGCGCCCGAATGGGCGGATCGGCGGCGCGAGCGGTACCCATAGGAGATCCTGATGTCCGTCCCACCACCTCGGCCGGGACCAACGGGCCGGCAAGTTGGCTGGGGACAACAGCCCGGCGGCTACCCACAGCAACCGGTTTTGCCACCCCGCACTGGACCGGAGCAACGACCGGGTGGACTTTCCGCAGCGTACCAATATCTGGGACGAAAACTGCGGCAGCCGAAGCCGGCTCCCGAGGCCGGTTCCCCGGTGCAGGGCCCGCATACCGGCTACCCCCTGTCGCCGGGCCGGCACACCAACCCGCTCGCCTGGGTGATCGGCGGCGCGGGGGTGGCGGTGCTGGGCCTGGTGACCATCCTGGTGCTCGGTTTCACCGGCAACACCGGCTTCGCCACCGCGGAGGCGGCGGTGCAGGCGTACGTGAAGTCGGTGAACGAGGACATCGGCAACCCGGACCTGTACTGCCCCGCCTACCGCAAGCAGGCCGAGAGCGACGCGGCCAGGGCGCGGGAGCGTTTGGGCGCACGGAGCACCGCGACTGCCAGTCAGGTAACGGAGAACGGGACATCCGGTAGCGCTGTGGTCACGTTGGAGGCGCAAACCGCGGCCGGGTCATTGAGAATCAGGAACAAGCTCGCGCTGACCCAGGACGAGGGCTGGACGATTTGCGGGATCACCCCGGAAATCGACTTCCCCCGGCCGACGCCACCCGGCTCCGGCGGCTGACGAACGCGACACCACCGACGACGAAGGAGCGCCGAGGTGACCTACCCCCCGCAGGGCCCGTACGGCCAGGACCCGTATGGCCAGCAGCCCGGCCAGCAGCCGGACCCGTACGGGCAGCAACAGCCCGGGTACGGCCAGCAGCAGCCCGGGTACGGCCAGGACCCGGGGTACGGCCAGCAGCAGCCCGGCTATGGCCAGCAACCCGGGTACGGCCAGCAGCCGGGGTACGGGCAGGACCCGTACGGCCAGCAGCCCGGCTACCCGCCCAGTGGCGGCTTCCCGCAGCAGGGCTACGAGCAGCAGCCGCAGTTCGGCGGTCCGCAGTACGCGGCCTACCAGGCGGCGCAGGGCCAGCCCCCGAAGAAGAAGACCGGCATCATCGTGGCCGCGGCGGTCGCGGGCGTGGTGGTGCTCGGCGGCGGTGGCGCGGCGCTGTACTTCCTCAACCAGGGTCCGGACCCGCGCGAGCAGGCGACGGCCGTGCTGGCCAACTACCAGCGCGACTTCGACAAGAGCGTGCTGGACATCAACCCGGACAAGGACTACCAGCCGTACCTGTGCGCGGAGGACATGAAGAACCTGCGCGAGCGGCGGGAGATCGTGGAGAAGAACCGGTCCTCCAGCACCGCGACCCAGACCAGGACCACCACCGCGCACAACAGCAAGGCCACCATCACCATCACCGCGGTGGAGGCCAACGAGGACGCGGGCACCGGCACGGTGAAGGTGGACCAGGTCAGCACGGGCACCAGCGGCAAGGAGAGCAAGCAGGAGCGCAGCTTCAAGCTGGTGAAGGAGAACAAGGAGTGGCGGATGTGCGGCCTGATCGCGGCGGCGGAGAAGCCGGGCGGCGGCTCGGGTAGCAGCGCGACCCCGCGCCCGAGCATCTCGATCCCGCGGATCACCATCCCCAGCTTCACCATCCCCAGCCTGAGCCTGCCCCCCATCCCCACCAACTAACCCCGCTCCGCCCCGTACGACAACGGCCAACACGCGGTGCGTACCGCGTGTTGGCCGTTGTCGTACGCCGAGTTGGCCGTTATGGACGCCGGATTGGCCGTTATGGACGCCGAGTTGGCTGTTGTGGGACGGGATGGGGGTGAAACCCCACGACGAGGGTTCTCGTGTCTTCTCCGTACGGCCTGGAGCATGCAGACCACACCTCGCCGAGTGGCCCCTGCAACACAATCCGCCGCCAAAACCACCCAACGCGACCGGGGCCACTCGGTGAGGTGTGGTTGGCTGGCGGAAGGCCGTGCGGAGAAGACACGAGCCCTCGGAGCCACGCTGGATCCGGCCCCGGCAGCACACCCAGCCCCGCAACCTGCTCATCCCGGGGTTTGATCCGCCCCACCCCTCCGGTGGTCTGCCCGGCCGGCGAGGCCATCCTTTTTTGATCTTCACCCACAACGGCCAACACCGTGTACGACAACGGCCAACACACCGTCCACAACGGCCAACGTGGCGTACGACAACGGCCAACACGCGGTGCGTCCCGAGTGTTGGCCGTTGTGGGCGGGGGTCAGCTCTTGCCGGAGCGGCGTTGGGGCTTGGGGGTGACCACGCCCTCGGCCAGGCGGCGGGCGGTCAGCAGGAAGGCGGTGTGGCCGACCATGCGGTGTTCCGGGCGGACGGCCAGGCCGACCACGTGCCAGGGGCGCATCAGGGTCTCGAAGGCCTGGGGTTCGGTCCACATCTCCTGTTCGCGCAGGGCTTCGGTGACCTTGGACAGCTGGGTCGTGGTGGCCACGTAGACGACCAGGACGCCGCCGGGGATCAGTTTCTGCGCGATGGTGGGCAGGACGTCCCAGGGGGCGAGCATGTCCAGGATCACCCGGTCGACCTCGCCGCCGTCGTAGTGGCTGACGTCGCCCAGGGTGAGGGTCCAGTTGGCGGGGAGTTCGCCGAAGAAGCGGGTGACGTTGCGTTCGGCGTGTTCGCGGTGGTCCTCGCGGATCTCCCAGGAGGCGACGCTGCCCTTGTCGCCGACGGCGCGCAGCAGGGAGCAGGTGAGGGCGCCGGAGCCGGCGCCCGCTTCCAGGACCCGGGCGCCGGGGAAGATGTCGCCCCACATCAGGATCTGGGCGGCGTCCTTGGGGTAGATGACCTGGGCGCCGCGCGGCATCGAGAGCACGTAGTCCGACAGCAGGGGGCGCAGGGCCAGGAACGTGGTGCCGCCGACGGAGTTGACCACCGAGCCCTCGGGCTTGCCGATGAGCAGGTCGTGCGGGATGGCGCCGCGGTGGGTGTGGTACTCCTTGCCCTCTTCCAGGACGACGGTGTACTTGCGGCCCTTGGGGTCGGTGAGTTGCACCCGGTCGCCGGGCTGGAACGGGCCGCTGGTGGAACTCACCGGGTCTTACCTCCGCATTACTGGCGCCTCGTGCGCCCACACTGAACTCAAGCTGGCGCACGATCCTCGCAGATGGCCCTGGGCGGCTACGACCTAGCCCCGGCGTCGGCGCAGCGCGTCCCGCAGGTCCTCGCGGTGCAGCACCCCGGCCGGACGGCCGTCCTCGTCCACGACCAGGAACTGCCAGGCCGCGGTTCCGCGTACCCGGTCGATGATCTCCTCGCCGGGTTCGGAGTCCAGGATGACCGTTTCGGCGTTGATCGGTTCGGCCGCGCGTTCGGCCGGGGCCAGTGGGCTCAGCGCGGCCAGCCGGGCCGCGGCGGTGGCGTCGAGCAGGCCCGCGGCCACGCCGTCGGCGCGCACCAAGACCACTCCCCTGCCCGCTGAGGCGTCCAGGGCGTCGGCGACCGGGCTTTCCGCGGGCAGCTGGAGCACCGGGCGGACCAGGTCGGCCAGGGTCAGACCGGCCGGCCAGGTGCGCTGGTGTTCGTTGGCCATCTCCGCGCCCGCGCCGAGCACCACGAACCAGGCCATCAGCACGCAGACGGCCAGCCGCAGCCAGCGGTCGGGGGTGTTGCCCGCCAGGCCCATCACCGCCCACCAGATCATCGCGGCGGCCACCACGCCCGCGCCGATCACCGCGACCCTGGTGCCGGTCATCCGCTTCCCGGTGGCCGCCCAGACCAGCGCGCGCAGCACCCGGCCGCCGTCCAGCGGCAGGCCGGGCAGCAGGTTGATCACCGCGACCGCGGCGTTGGCCACCGCGAGCTGGGCGATCAACAGCCACAGCACCCCGCCGCCGGGGACCAGCAGCAGGCCGAGTCCGGCCAGCGCGGCCAGTCCGACCGACACCGCGGGCCCGGCCGCGGCGACCCAGCCCTCCTGACCCGGCTTCGTCGGTGTGCGCATGAGTTCGGCGGCCCCGCCCAGCAGCTGCAGCCGCACCCGCCGCACCGGCAGGCCCAGCCGCAGCGCCACCACCACGTGCCCCAGCTCGTGCAGCAGCACCGAGGCGGCCAGCAGCACCGCGAACACCCCGGCCATGATCGCCGAGACCACCAGGCTGGTGCCGGGCACGATCATCTCCACCAGCGGCGTGTACAGCACCACGATCACCGCCGCGAGCAGCCACCAGGAATGCGCGAGCAGCACCGGCACGCCACCGACCCGGCCCAGCAACAGACCGCCGTCACGCAGGCGCGGCCGTCGGCCGGGGAGGGTGGTCACGAACGGTGAGCCTAGACATCCCGGTGTGGTGTCGGGGTGACGGCGCACCGGCGGTGGTCGGCAGGGCTGTCGGGGGTCTGGCTTATGGTGCGGAGTGTGACGGACAGCGCGCGGGATGCGATCTCCTCGACCGAGCCGGCCCTCGGTGAGTCGACGGTGCCCGCGCCACGCAGGCCGGTGCGCAGGCTCGCGCTGTCCCCCTCCCGCGCCAGCGACTTCAAGCAGTGCCCGCTGCTCTACCGGCTGCGCGCGGTGGACCGGCTGCCGGAGAAGGCCACCAAGGCCCAGGTGCGCGGCACGCTGGTGCACGCGGTGCTGGAGGAGCTGTTCGCCAAACCCGCCGCCGAACGGGTGCCTGCCACCGCGTACGCGCTGGTCGAACCGGCCTGGCAGAAGTTGCAGCAGGAGCGGCCCGAACTGGCCGGGGAGCTGTTCACCGGCGCCGAGGACCCCGAGCAGGAGCCCTGGCTGGCCTCCGCGCGCGGGCTGCTGGACTCCTACTTCGGCCTGGAGGACCCGCGCCGGTTGCAGCCGGAGGCCTGCGAGCTGCTGGTGGAGACCGAGCTGGACAACGGGGTGCTGCTGCGCGGCTACATCGACCGCCTGGACGTGGCCCCCACCGGCGAGATCCGGGTGGTCGACTACAAGACCGGCAACGCGCCCAGGGAGATCGGCGAGGCCAAGGCGCTGTTCCAGATGAAGTTCTACGCGCTCGCGCTGTGGAAACTGCGCGGCGTGGTGCCCAGGCAACTCCAGTTGATGTACCTGGCCAACCGGGAAACGCTGAAATACGCCCCGGACGAGGCCGAACTGCGCCGCTTCGAGCGCCTGGTCTCGGCGATCTGGCAGGCCATCCTGACCGCGGGCCGCACCGGCGACTTCCGGCCCAGCCGCAGCCGGTTGTGCGACTACTGCAACCACAAGGCGCTCTGCCCGGAGTTCGGCGGCACCCCGCCGGCCTACCCCGGCTGGCCCGAGCCTGCCGCCGACGCGGAGACGGTGCTGGACCGAACGGACTGACCCCATTGCTGCCCCATTGGGCATGGGTTCGGCCATTTGCCTAATCTTTCCGCGAATTCGCGCGCGCCTCCTAGATCAATTCGCTATAACGGAGTCATCGATCGCCGGTGGCCCGATATTCCCTCCGGCGAAATTCGATCATTGCCAGGGGGACAATTGATTCCGTCACCACATCACAGCGGGCGCGGGGGCGCCCGGGTCCGGCTGGTCGTCGTGCACACCGCCGAGGGCATCCGCGATGCCAGGGACCTCGGCCATTTCTTCCAGGGAAAGAAGAAGGCGTCCAGCCACGTCGGCATCGACGACAAGCGGATCGAGCAGTACGTCAGCTACGACCGGGCAGCGTGGACCCTGCTCTCCGGCAATCCGATCAGCGAGAACGCCGAGCTGTGCGGGTTCGCCAGGTGGAGCCGCGCGGAGTGGCTGCAGCATCCCCGGATGCTGGAGCAGTGCGCGCGCTGGATCGCCGAACGCTGTCGCGCGCGGGGCATCCCGCTGCGCAAGCTCACCCCGGCCCAGGTCGCGGCCGGCGAGTCCGGTGTCATCGGGCACCACGACTGGACGGTGGGCAAGAAAGAGGGAGACCACTGGGATCCCGGACCACAATTCCCCTGGGACTTGGTCATGGCCAAGGCCGGGGGTCAGTCAGGGGAGGACGATTTGCCATCACCGAAAGAGGTCGCCGCCGCCACGCTGGACATGCCATTGGGCCCCGGCGCCGACCCGCAGTCGCTCTCGGCTTTCGTGGTCAAGAACCGCGATGTCGCCGAGAAGCTGGATGAACTGCTCGGCCTGCTGCGCCCCGGCATCGAGGGCGTCCGGCACGCGGGCCCGCTGGCGAACCTGATCGCCAAGGCCGCCGAGAACGAGGGCCTGCCGGAGGTGGCGGAACTCTCCGACGCCGACCTGGAGATGCTGGCCAAGGCCGCCGCGGCTGAGCTGAGCCGCCGCAAGGCCTGACAAAACCAACGCTGCCCCGATCCGCCGAGCTGGCGGACCGGGGCAGCGTCGTGTTGATCAGAGTCGGCAGGAACGGATGTCCGAGGTCAGGACCGCCTTCGCGCCCAGAGCCGCCAGCCGGTCCATGATCAGGTTGGCTTCCTTGCGCGGCACCATCGCCCGCACCGCCACCCACAGCGGATCCGCCAGCGGCGCCACCGTCGGCGACTCCAGCCCCGGGGTCAGGTTGACCGCGTCGTCCAGCAGCGAGCGCGGGCAGTCGTAGTCCAGCATCAGGTACTGCTGGGCGAAGACCACGCCCTGCACCCGGGCCGCCAGCTGCGCCTTCTCCGGGGTCTCGGCGGAACCTGCGCGTTCGACCAGCACCGCCTCGGACACACAGATCGGGTCGCCGAAGGCCACCAGGCCGTGCTGGCGCAGGGTGCGGCCGGAGCCGACCACGTCGGCGACCGCGTCGGCCACGCCGAGCTGGATGGAGATCTCCACCGCGCCGTCCAGGCGGATCACTTCGGCGCTGACGCCGTGTTCGGCCAGGCTGGCCCGGACCAGGCGCGGGTAGGCGGTGGCCACCCGCTTGCCGTCGAGGTCCTTGACCGACCACTCCCGGCCCGCGGTGCCCGCGTAGCGGAAGGTGGAGCCGCCGAAGCCGAGCGCGAGCCGTTCGGTGACCGGCGCGCCGGAGTCCAGCGCGAGGTCCCGGCCGGTGATCCCCATGTCCAGCTCGCCGGAGCCGACGTAGATGGCGATGTCCTTGGGGCGCAGGAAGAAGAACTCGACGTCGTTGACCGGGTCGAGCACGGTCAGGTCGCGCTGCTCATGCCGGCCCCGGTAACCCGCCTCGGCAAGCATCTCGCTGGCGAATCCGGACAGCGTGCCCTTGTTGGGCACCGCGACACGCAACATCTGTTCTACTCCGTGGTCGTGGTGGTGTTACAGATACCGGTAGACGTCGTCCAGGGTGAGCCCCCGGCCGATCATGAGCACCTGGAGGCGGTAGAGCAGCTGGGAGATCTCCTCGGCGAGTTCGTCGTCGGACTCGTGTTCGGCGGCCAGCCACACCTCCCCGGCCTCTTCGAGGACCTTCTTGCCCTGGGCGTGCACCCCGGCGTCCAGCGCCGCGACGGTGCCGGAGCCCTCGGGCCGGGTCTGCGCCCGCTCGGAAAGCTCGGCGAACAGCTGGTCGAACGTCTTCACGGCACTGAATCCTTCCATCCCGGCCCGCCCGGCACGATCGCTGGGGGCACCGGTGTGACCAGTGGCTCAGCCCTGGTCGAACAGGTTGGGCAGGCCGGCGCGGTAACGGCGGGTGTCCTCCTCCTGAAGTCCACGCAACTCTGGGGCGCGGAACAGGGTGAACAGCCTGGCCCTCGGCGCACTGGACCCGGTCTCGTCCAGCACCGCGTTCGCGGCCAGCCTGCCTGCCTCGTTGGCCCCCTCCATGGTCGCCAGGTTCACGATGTTGCGGACGTAGTCGGCGGCCAGGAACAGGTTCGGGATGGCGGTGGCCGCCTCCGGCCGCAGCGCCCAGGAGCCGACCGGGTTGATCAGCAGCGGCTCCTCGCTGTGCGCCCCGCCGGGCGAGCCGAGGCCGGTGATCGCCGGGTCCAGGAACCAGGAGTGCAGGTCAGCGGGCCGGAGCAGGTCCTCGCCGGTGTCCTCCAGACTGGCCGACAGCTGCGCCCACACCTCGTCGAAGAGCTGCTGCTTGGTGCAGAACCGGGCCGGTTTGCCGTGCACGATCCCGGGCGCCTCCCAGTTGGAGATGATCACGGACAGGCAGTCCCGGACCCCGCCGTCGCCGTAGCGGGTGAGGTCGCCGCCGCGCCAGAACTGGGCCTGGCTGACCGAGGTCAGCGACCACGGCGTGTCCAGGTAGCTCACGTGCCCGTGCACCAGCGGCAGCTTGCGCCGCAGGTAGAACATGAGCCCATTCATCCACTCGGTGCGCAGCTCGCCGACCAGCCGCAGCCGGGGGTCGGCGGCCAGCACCTCCGGCCCCCACAGCGCCAGCGAACGCTCGGCCGGCACCGCGCTGATGTAGTGGTCCGCGCTCACGTGAACGCTCCCGGCGGCGGTGCGCACGGTCACGCCGCTGATCCGGCCACCGGAGACGTGCAGCCGTTCCGCGGCGCCGGTCTCGAACCGCACGCCGAGCGAACGCAGGTGAGCCAGCCACGGGTCGATCCAGGCCTCGTTGGTCGGCGCGTTGAGCACCCGGTCGGCCGGACCGTCGTTGCCGCGGCCGAGCAGGTTGTTGAAGAACGCCTCGGTGAACAGGCCGACGGTGTGGGTGCTGGCCTCCTCGGCGCGCGCGGCCACCAGCATCCGGGTGAAACCGATGCCGAAGATCCGCTGGTACTCCTGGGACATCCGGCCAGCGCCGAGGAAGTCCCACCACGCGGTGCGCTCCCACTGCCCGAGCCGCCGCTCGTCGCCGCTGGTGAGGTAGACCACCAGACGGTTGGCGAAGTGCGCGGACTCCCAGGGCGGCAGCCGCAGACCGGTGTCCAGCAGGGCGATCAGCGCGGGCAGCAGCAGCACCGGGTCCAGGCTGGGCAGCGCCAGTTTCAGCGGCACGAACAGGTCGAAGCGGGTGCCCATCCGGGACAGCCGGAACACCGAACCGGACACCAGGTTGTCGTGCACGCCGTTGCGGTTGCCCGGGAACGGGATCCGGCGCAGCGTGTCCGGCAGGTTGCGGTACCAGCCGGGGAAGAACCGGAAGCCGTGCTCGCCGGGCAGGTCCGGCCTGCCGCCGGAACCGGTGCCGGGCACCGGGATGCTGCGGGCCTTGCCGCCGAGTTCCTTGCGTTCCAGCACGGTGACGGCGAACCCGCGTTCGGCCAGTTCGTGCGCCGCGGTCAGGCCGCCGATGCCGCCGCCGAGGACGAGCACCGTGCCCGCTGATCTCCGGGCCGGTGCGCCGCGGGCCGCCGCGGCTGTGGCAGGCACGCCCAGTGCCGCCGCGCCGCCCAATGCCACGCCGTGGGAAAGCAAGCTACGCCGAGTCAGTCCACCCATGACCACACCCCTGGCAAAAACCCTAGGCGGCGGCGCGGATGAGCGGCCAGTGCCCGATCGGCTGGACCTCCTCAGGCGTGTTCGGCGTGCCCGTCGCGGTCCGTGTCGGCCGGTTGGTCCAGACCGGGCACGACCGCCGCGAACAGCCCAAGTCCCAGGCCGTACGGGTCGTCCATGCCGACCGCGCGCAGGGTGTCGGCGGGCAGCGCGAGCAGCGAGATGGCCACGCCGAGCAGGTAGGCGTCGAGCAGTCCGGCGTCCTTGGCGGTGGTGGCCAGTCCGGCCGCGTGGTGCACCTCGGCGATGGCGGCGGCGTTGGCGCGCACCATCTCGCCGAGCGCGGCCCGCACCTCGGCGCTGCGCACGCCTTCCAGGTACAGCTCGAACATGGCCAGGATCTGGGTCCGGTCGCCCTGTAGCGCGCGGTGCAGCAGCGCCGGGTACAGCTCGCTGACCTGGCTGGGGGTGACCCCGGCCGGGGTGGTGTCGCGCAGCTGCTGGACGGCCTCGCCGTGTTCCTGGGCCATCCGGCGGGCCGCGGCGGCCAGCAGGGAGTCGCGGGTGGGGAAGTAGTTCTTGGTGGTGCCGACCGGGACGTCGGCGGCACGGTCGACCGCGCGGTGGGTCAGCCCTCGGCCGCCCTCGCGCGCGAGCACCTCGATCGCCGTGTCAGCCAGCAGTTCCCGACGCGTCGACCTGCGCTTTCCGTCTCCCCGACCCGTATTCACAACACGTTCATCTTAGTACTCGGTATCCGATCATGACCAGCCAGGGTGGATCATGTCCCCGTGACCGCACCCCTGGCCCGCCGCCTCGGCACCGCTGACGCGGTGACCATCGGCCTGGCCGCGATGATCGGCGCCGGGGTGTTCAGCGCCCTGGGCCCGGCCGCCGCGGCCGCCGGCGCCGGACTGCTGCCCGCACTGGCCATCGCCGCGCTGATCGCCTACTGCAACGCCACCTCCACCCTGCGACTCGCGCTGCGCTACCCCACTTCCGGCGGCGCCTACGTCTACGGCCGGGAACGCCTCGGCCCGCTCTGGGGCAACCTGGCGGGCTGGTGCTTCGTGCTGGGCAAGACCGCCAGCTGCGCGGCGATGGCGCTGACCGTCGGCCAGTACCTGTGGCCTGATCACGCCCGGCTGGTGGCGGTGGCCGCGGTGCTCGCGCTGACCACGCTCACCTACTTCGGCGTGCACCGCGGCGCCAAACTGGCCAGGGTGATCGTGACGATCGTGCTGATCTGCCTGGTGGCACTGGGTGTGCTGGCCCTGACCACCGGCGCGCCGCAGGCCGAACGGCTCGTCCCGCACAGCTCCACCGGAGTGCTGACCGCGGCGGCGCTGCTGTTCTTCGCCTTCGCCGGGTACGCCCGGATCGCCACCCTCGGCGAGGAGGTCCGCGACCCGCGCCGCACCCTGACCCGCGCGGTGCCCCTGGCCCTGGCCATCGCGCTGGCCGTGTACACGCTGCTCGCGGTGGCCGCGCTGGCCACCGTGGGCGCGGCGGGCCTGGCCGCCTCCCCCGCCCCACTGCGCACCGTGCTGGAAGTCACCCCACTGCGCGAGTTCGGCTGGGTGATCTCCATCCTGGGCGCGGTCGCCGCCCTCGGCGCCCTGCTCGCGCTGGTGCTCGGCGTCTCCCGCACCGCCCTCGCGATGGCCCGCGACGGAAACCTGCCAAGGCCGCTGGCCGCCGTGCACCCACGGCACCAGGTCCCGCACCGGGCCGAGGTGGTGGTGGGCCTGCTCGCCGCCACCGCCGCCGCCACCCTGGACCTCAGGCAGGCCATCGGCCTGTCCTCCTTCGGCGTGCTGCTCTACTACGCGGTGGCCAACGCGGCCGCCTGGACCCTGGAACCGGAGTTCCGGCCGGCCCGCTGGATCCCGATTGCCGGACTTGTCGGTTGTGTCCTGCTCGCCGGTGTGCTCATCTGGGGTGGTGGTGCGTGGTGAGCGAATGCTGGTCTTGTCCGGACTGGCGATGGGGGCCCTCCTGGTGGCCTGCCTGCTGGCGTTGATCGCCGCCCCGCACCTGCGCCCGCACCTGAGTTACGCCGACGGCACCGTCCCCGGCGAGGTCGCCACCTACAGCTGCCAGGCCGCCATCGGCCTGGACGGCCTGCTGCCCTGCCCACGGGAGAAGGACTACCGCTGGGACCTGGCCGCCAACAGCGACCTGAGCACCACCTGGACCACCAGCCGCAGCGACACCAGCATGCTGGCCGGCGTGCTCACCCAGGACGAGTCGGCCTGCCCGGACAGCCGCATCGCCTGGACCCTGACCGCCAACGGCCGCACCAGCACCGGCTCCCTCTCCAGCACCGACCGAGCCACCCTGGTGACGCTGTCGTTGTCCGAACCCCAGGACCGCATCACCCTCACCCTGCGCCGCCTGGACTCCGCCCCCTGCGCCACCGCCCTGGAATGGCGCCAAGCCGCCCCCGAGGCTCCGTGGCTAGGTTTCCTCTGGTCGTGGTAACCCACTCCGCCCACCGAGTTGGCCCAACTCGTACGCCCACTTGGGCAAAATACCCGTACCAGTTGGGCCAACTCGGCGTCAGACTGCCTTGCCGCGCAAGGTGAAGCGGGCGCCGACGACCACGCCGACGCACAGCAGCGGGAGCACGAACAGGGCTACCGGCAGGGTGAATGCCTGGGCCAGGCCGCCGATCATCGGGGGGCCCAGGAGGAAGCCGGGCCAGGCCGCCGCCGAGACCGCCGCGATGGCCTGGGCCGCGTGCCGGCCGGGCAGGGCGGCCGCGCTGCTGAAGACCACCGGCACGGCGCAGGCCACGCCCAGGCCGAGGGTGGCGAAGCCGAGCAGGGCGGCCCAGGGGTGGCCGATGAGCAGGGCGGCGGTGAAGACCACCACGGCCACCGAGGCCAGGGTGCCGACCACCGCGCGGCCGCCGAAGCGGCTCACCCAGCGGTCGCCCATGGCGCGGCCCAGGAACATGCTCAGGGCGAAGGCGCTGAAGGCGAAGCCGGCGAAGGCGGGCGAGGTGCCCAGGTTCTCCTTCATGTACAGCGCCGACCACTCCGCGGCCGCCCCCTCGCAGAGCACCGCGGCCAGCATCAGCGCGCCCAGGGCGAGCAGTTTGGCGTCCTTGAGCGGGAAGGAGACGCCGCCCTTGTCCTTGCGTTCGTGTTTGGCCGAGCGGTCGCCGTCCAGGGCCAGGCCGGTGGTGGCCGGGACGAAGATCAGCGCCAGCACGCCGACCAGCAGCATCTGCGTGGTCAGCGACAGGCCGAAGGCGATGGCCAGGCCGCCGAGGGCGCCGCCCGCCGCCGCGCCCAGGCTCCAGCAGGCGTGGAAGCTGGACATCACCGAGCGGCCGTACGCCCGCTCCACCAGCACCGCCTGCGCGTTCATCGCCACGTCCAGGGAACCCTGGAACGCGCCCCAGACCGCCAGCGCGATGAACAGCCCGGCCAGCGAGTCCGCCAGGCCCAGCAGGCCCGCGGACAGGCCGTAGCCGATCGCGGTGATCACCATGACCTTGCGACTGCCCAGCCAGGACACCAGGGCCCCGGTGCACAGGATCGCCAGCAGCGCGCCCACCGGTCCGCCGAGCAGCGCGATCCCCAGCTGGCCGTCGCTGAGCGCGAGTTTGGCCTTGACCAACGGGATGTAGGGCGTCCAGGTCGCGAACACCATCGCGTGCAGGGTGAACACCCCGGACAGCATCAGACGGGCGGTCCGGGCAGCTCGCGCGGGGGCGAGAACGCCGGTCTCAGACACAATGCACCTCCACTCCAGCTTTGCGTAGTTGGTCCAGTTCGTCCTCGGGTGCGGCGGTGTCGGTCACCAGCACGTCGAGCGCGTCCAGCTCGCACACCCTGGCGAAGGCCCGCCGCCCCAGCTTGGAGGCGTCCACCGCGGCCACCACCCGCGCCGATGCCCGCACCGCGGCCCGCTTGACCTGGGATTCGGCCAGGTCGAAGGCGGTCACCCCGTCCCGGCCGCTGACCCCGCAGCAGCCCAGCACCAGGGTGTCGAAGCGCATCCGGTCCAGCGCGTACTCGGTGAGCGGCCCGATGAAGGCCTGTTCGGGTTTGCGCACGTCCCCACCGGGCAGCACCTGGTGCACATGCTCGGCGTGCTCGAAGGCGGTGGCGATGTGCAGGGACAGCGGCAGCACGGTCAGCCGCAACGACTGCGCCGCCCTGGCCGCCTCCAGCGCGGTGGTGCCGCTGTCGAAGACCACGCTCTCCCCGTCGTCGAGCAGCCCGGCCACGGCCAGCCCGATCCGGCGCTTGGCGTCCACGTGCTGACGGCTGCGCACCGCGAACGGCGTCTCCTCACCGGCCAGCATGCTCACCGCGGCGCCGCGCACCCGGCGCAACAGCCCGTCCCGCTCCAGCGCGTCGAGATCCCGGCGGATGGTCATCTCCGAACACTGGGTGAGTTCGGCCAGCTCCACTACCGTGGCCCGGGAGCGCTCCCGGAGCGCCGTCAGGATCATTTCGTGCCGTTGCACACTCTCCACGCGTTCATACGAACACAGACCCTGTTCGCCGCGCAACCGGTTTCAGAAAGAACGTGGGATGAACGGATCTTGACACAGGCGGCAGAGTGGTATGGACCACTTGTCGTTTCATGGAGGAGCCCCATGGGATACGCAGCCACCGTGCACGAGCACCTCCAGCGAGTGGAGGAGGCCAACACCGAGGCCGTGGCGCAGGTCGTCGGCCTGCTCCTGGACGTCGTGCGCGCGGACGGCCTGATCCACACCGCCGGCGCCGGGCACTCCCTGGCCGCGGTGGCCGAGACCTTCTACCGCGCCGGCGGTCTGGCCTGCGTGCGCCCGATCTACCACCCGGAACTGCTGCCCATGCACGGCGCGCGGGCCAGCACGGTGGCCGAGCGCCGCTCCGGCCTGGCCGCGGAGACCCTGGGCGAGAAGCCGTTCGGCCCGGACGACCTGCTGATCGTCTTCTCCACCAGCGGCGTCAACCCGTACCCGGTGGAGCTGGCCAAGACCGCGGTCGCCGCCGGCCGCCCGGTGGTCGCGGTGACCTCCCGCGAGGCCAGCGCCGCCGCGCCCAGCCGCTCCGGCACCACCCTGGCCGCCGAGTCCACCGTGGTGCTGGACAACCTGGTCCGGGTCGGCGACGCCAGCTACCCCGCCGACTCCCCCGCCACCGCCCCGCTGTCCTCGCTGGCCAACGGCTTCCTGTGGAACCTGCTGCTGGTCGGCCTGCAGGACGCGGCCACCGCGGCCGGGATCCGGCTGCCATTGTGGCGCAGCGCCAACATGGTCGGCGGCGACGAGGCGAACAAGGACCTGATGGCCCGCTACCTGCCCCTGGTGCCGGTGCTCGAATAGCCCAGTGGCGGAGCGAAAGTAGAACTACCTATGGAGTACGCGCTCAAGTCCTGAATAGTGTCCCCGGGGCGGGCCGGTGGCAGTGCCCGCCCGGGGACAGGGGGGCTTTACGTGGTCAACAGGCGTGCGCGAAATTGGTTACTCACCGGCGGGGCGGTGGTCACGGCGGCCGCCGCGGTCGCCGGAGTGCTGGTGTTCTGGGGTCCGGAGGGGGAACAGGAGAAGCCGGGCTCGTCCACGCCGGGACGCGCGCCGGTGCTCGCCGCCGAGGCGGCCGGCGGTTTCCTCTCCGCCTTCGGCAACAACGACATCGGCAGCTCGGCCGGGCTCACCGACAACCGCGCCGCGGCCGAGCCGGTGCTCAAGGCGCTGCGCAACCCGGCCCAGGACACCCGGCCGGAGAAGGTCACCCTCAAGGTCAAGTCCAAACCGGCCCCCACGCCGGAACAGACCGAGTTGAGCGTGCCGTTCACCGCACGCTGGGACTTCAGCGGCGGGCGGGCGTGGGAGTACGAACACGCACTGCCGCTGCGCAAAGAGAACGGCAACTGGGCGGTGCGCTGGGCCCCGGAGGTGCTGCACCCGCGGTTCGCCGCCGGCCGCACGCTGTCGATGACCACCGCCAACGCCGAGGGCGAACTGATCGGCGGCGACGGAAAACCCGTGGCGGGCAACGATCTCTCGCCACAACTCCTGCCCACGGTGCGCCGCGCGCTGGAGGGCGATCTCCAGGGCGAACTGAGCTGGGCCCTGGTACTCAAGGAACCAGACGGCAAGGTGGCGGACACCCTCGCCGAACGCAAGGGCAAAGCCGCCACCAACGCCGCGATCACCCTGCTGCCCCAGGTGCAGGCCGCGGCCCAGGCCGCGGTGAACAGCCAGAAAACCAACCCCGCCATGATCGTGGCCATCCGCTCCACCGGCGAAATCCTGGCCATCGCACAGAACCCCGCCGCCGACGCCAAGGGCCTGCCCGCCCTGACCGGCCTGTACGAGCCCGGATCCACGTTCAAGGCGGTCACCGCCGCGGCCGTGCTTCAGGCCGGCAAAGCCGACCCCGGCACCGTGCTGCCCTGCCCCAAGGAAGACGTGATCAAGCAGCGCCGGGTCCGCAACGACGACAACTTCGACCTCGGCGAGGTCCCGCTGAGCACCGCCTTCGCCCAGTCCTGCAACACCACCTTCGCCCGCCTCGCCGCGGACCTGCCGACGAACACCCTCCCGGACGCCGCCCGCCAACTCGGCATCGGCGTGGACTTCGACGTCATGGGCATCACCACCAACACCGGCAGCGTGCCCACCCCCGCCTCCCCCGCCGCCCAGGTCGAGGCGAGCTTCGGCCAGGGCCAGGTCCGCACCAGCCCCTTCGGCATGGCCCTGGTCGCCGCCACCGTCGCGGCCGGCGGCCGCAGGCCGGTCCCAGTGCTGGTCCGCGGCCAGAAAACCACCGTCGAAGGCCCCGGTTCCGTACTGCCGAGCGGGGTCGCGACCCAGTTGCGCGGCCTGATGCGCGGCGTGGTCACCAGCGGCACCGCCAAGGCCCTCAACGGCCTCGGACCGGTCCACGGCAAAACCGGCACCGCCCAGTTCGGCGACGGCACCCAGGCCCACGGCTGGTTCACCGGCTTCCGCAACAACATCGCCTTCGCCGTCCTGATCGACGGCGCGGGCAGCTCCAAACCCGCGGTAACCATGGCCGCCCACTTCCTCAAGTCCCACAACGCCTGACCCACCCACCCAAGCCCACCAAGTTGGCCCAACTCGTACGCCCGGTTGGCACAAGTGGGCGTACGAGTTGGGCCAAGTGGTACGGGTCGGGTCAGCTGGCCTGGGGCAGGAGGGGGTCTTCGGCGAACTGGGTTCGGTACAGCTCCGCGTACCGCCCGTCCTTGACCAGCAGTTCGGTATGCGAGCCGCGTTCCAGGATCCGGCCGTCCTCGATCACCAGGATCACGTCGGCCGCGCGAATAGTGGACAGCCGGTGCGCGATGACCAGCGCGGTCCGGTTGGACAGCGCCTCACTCAGCGCCTCCTGCACCGCCGCCTCCGAACTGGAGTCCAGGTGCGCGGTGGCCTCATCGAGGATGACCACCCGAGGCTGGGCCAACAGCAACCGCGCGATGGTCAGCCGCTGCCGCTCCCCACCGGAGAGCCGGTAACCCCGCTCCCCCACCACCGTGTCCAGCCCATCCGGCAGCGTGGCCACCAGATCGGCCAGCCGGGCCTGCCGCAACGCGGTCCAGACCTCCTCATCCGTGGCCGCCGGACGCCCGTAACGCAGGTTCGCGCCGATCGTGTCGTGGAAGAGATGCCCGTCCTGGGTCACCACACCCACGGTGTCCCGGATCGCGTCAAACGAAAGCTCCCGGACGTCCACATCGGACAGTCGAATGGACCCGGCGTCCACGTCGTAAAGCCTTGGCACCAAAGAGGCAATGGTCGACTTTCCCGCACCCGAGGACCCCACCAGCGCGATCAGCTGACCCGCCTCGGCCCGGAAACTGATGCCGTGCAACACCTCCTGACCGCCACGCTTATCCAGGGTCTCCACATCCTCAAGGGAGGCAAGGGAAACCTGGCTCGGCGCGGGGTAACCGAAGCGCACGTCCTGGAACTCCACCGACACCCCGCCCGGCGGCACCGTCCGCGGCCGCTCCCGTTCGGTGATCGACGGCGCCAGGTCCAGCACCTCGAAGACCCGCTCGAAGGAAACCAGCGCACTCATCACATCCACTCGCGCGTTCGCCAGCGCGGTCAGCGGCGAGTACAGCCGGGTCAGCAGAAGAGCAAGGGAGACAACGGTTCCGGCCGCGAGCTGGCCCTGGATCGCCAGCCAGCCACCGAGTCCGTAGACCAGCGCGAGCGCCAGGCTGGACACCAGGGTCAGCGCGGTGACGAAAGACATCGTGGTCATCGCGTTGCGCACGCCGATATCGCGCACCCGCGCCGCCCGCGCGCCGAACTCCTCGGCCTCCTCCCGCGGCCGCCCGAACAACTTCACCAGGGTCGCCCCCGGCGCGGAGAAGCGTTCGGTCATCTGGTTGGTCATGCCCGCGTTGTGCCCGGCAGACTCGCGCTGCAGGTCGGCCATCCGCCGCCCGACCCGGCGGGCGGGCAGCACGAACACCGGCAGCAGCACCATCGCCAGCACGGTGACCTGCCAGGACAGCGTGAGCATCACGCCGAGCGCGAGGGCCAGCTGGATGACGTTGGTGAGCACCCCGGACACGGTGGAGGTGAACGCCCGCTGCGCGCCGACCACGTCGTTGTTGAGCCTGCTGACCAGCGCGCCGGTGCGGGTGCGGGCGAAGAAGGCCACCGGCAGCTCCTGGACGTGCTCGAACACCGCCCGCCGCAGGTCGTAGATCAGCCCTTCGCCGATCCGCGAGGACAGCCAGCGCTCCACCAGGCCGATCGCCGCGCCGAGCAGGGCGATGGCGGCGATGAGCAGCGCGATGCGGACGACCAGGCCCGAGTCCCCGCCGCCCACGATCGCGTTCACCACCTGCCCGGCCAGCACCGGGGTGCTGACCGCGAGCACCGCGGAGATGACGGTCAACCCGAGGAAGACCAGCAGCTTGCCGCGGTGCGGGCGCGCGAAGGAGAGCACCCGTCGCAGGGTGCCGCGCCGCACCTTCCTACTGGCGGTGTCCTGGCGCATCGCCCCACGCATCAACATCCATGTGCCGTCCACGGCCCCTCCTAGTGCAGGTTCGACCAGCACAACACCGAGGAGTCGTGAACTATTCCATGGTGAAACTATTCAGCTGTGGGACCGGTCAGGCTTCAGGAGCCCGCTGGGTTCATCAGCGCCCGCAGCTCGGCCAGCCTGCGGAGCTGCGCCGATCGCTCGGCCTCGGTCTGCTCGGACAACGACGGGCTGCCCGCCGCCTTGGCCAGCAGGGCGAGGGTCTCCCGGCTCGCCCCCGGCATGGGCGCGAGCAGGCGGGCGACCAGGTTCGTCACCGCGGCGTCCAGCGCGTCCGCCGGCACGACCTCGTTGACCAGCCCGATCCGCAGGGCCTCCTCGGCGCCGACCCGCCGGCCGGTCAGGCAGATCTCCACGGCTCGCGCGTATCCGACACACTGCGTGAGCGGGAGGGTGCCGCCGAGGTCGGGAACCAGTCCAAGACTGGTCTCGGCCATCGCGAACTGGGCGTCCTCGGCCACGATCCGGAGATCGCAGGCCAGGGCGAGCTGGAAACCCGCGCCGATCGCGTGCCCATGCACCGCCGCCACGGTGATGAAGTTCGACTCACGCAGCCAGGTGAAGCCCTGCTGGAACCCGGCGATCACGGCGTGGGAGTCCTCGGACGAACCCGAGACGAGGGACACCAGACCTGGCTGCCCGTCAAAACCCTCCGCGGTGAACAACCGCCGGTCGAGGCCAGCGGAGAAGGCGCGGCCGACCCCGCGCACAACCACAACCCTGACCTCGTCCGGCAGCGCCGAGCCGATCTCGCGCAGGGCCACCCAGGTCGCGGGCGTCTGCGCGTTGAGCACCTCGGGCCGGTTCAGCGTGACCGTGGCAAGCGGACCGTCCACGGAAAGCTGGACACCCCCGCGCTCCAGCAGGCCAGCGTCGATCTTCGAATCATCTGGCATGGGGAACTCGTCGGCTCCTGGATTCTGTTGTGTGGTGGGAAAAATTCGCAGTCGTCGGTTGACCCGACGTCACTTCTTCTTGGTACGCGTGGCGCCGCCCCGGCCCCGCAGTGTCACACCGGACTCGCTCAACACACGGTGCACGAAGCCGTACGAGCGACCGGTGGACTCGGCCAGGGACCGAATGCTCGCGCCCTTCTCGTACTTCTTCTTCAGGTCAGAGGCAAGCTTGTCCCGAGCCGCGCCGGTGATCCGGGCGCCCTTCTTCAGGTCAGTCGCCACCTTGTCCCGCCTTCCGTCCGAGCAGGTGGGTCGATCTACGACCCCTTGGGGGCAATGATCGAACAGGAAGGCAGTAAATGCTAGGCGATCATGGAAAAACGTCGCCAAATGGTACCTGCTTCACCGATAGTTGATCGACGAAGCACGCTAAGTGTAGTCAGCACCGCCCGATCGGCGGTCGCGCTAGGCGAGTTGCACCAGCTCGAGGTAGTCAGCGGACCAGTGATCTTCGGTACCATCGGGCAGCAAGATCACCCGTTCCGGCTCCAAAGCCTCCACCGCTCCGGGATCGTGGGTCACCAGCACCACCGCGCCGGCGAAACTACGCAGCGCGTCCAGGACCTGCTCACGACTGGCCGGGTCCAGGTTGTTGGTCGGCTCGTCCAGCAGCAGCACGTTGGCCGCGCTGGAGACCAGACCCGCGAGCGCGAGCCGGGTCTTCTCGCCACCGGAGAGCGTGCCGGCGGGCTGGTCGAGCTGCTCGCCGCTGAACATGAAGGAGCCGAGCAGGGTGCGCAACTGCTGCTCCGGGGTGTCC
This sequence comes from Crossiella sp. S99.2, assembly GCF_023094165.1. GTDB lineage: Bacteria > Actinomycetota > Actinomycetes > Mycobacteriales > Pseudonocardiaceae > Crossiella. The sequence continues at coordinate 138,853 of NZ_JALMDK010000011.1, forward strand.
GGGGCGGCGTGCCGGATGTTCTCCCACACGCTCGCGCCGTGATCCAGGGTCTCGTGCTCCTGCGCGTAGTAGCCAAGCCGAAGCCCGTGACCTGGGACGATACGTCCGGAGTCGCTCTTCTCCTGGTCGCCCAGCAGCTTGAGCAGGGTGGTCTTGCCTGCGCCGTTGAGGCCGAGCACGACCACCTTGGAACCGCGGTCGATGGCCAGGTCCACGCCCGCGAAGATCTCCAGAGAACCGTAGGACTTGGACAGGTTCTCCGCGGTCAGCGGGGTCTTGCCGCAGGGCGCGGGCTCGGGGAAGCGGATCCGGGCGACCTTGTCGGAGACCCGTTCCTCGTCCAGTCCGGCCAGCAGCCGCTGGGCCCGCTTGGCCATGTTCTGCGCGGCGACCGCCTTGGTGGCCTTGGCCCGCATCTTGTCGGCCTGGGCCATCAACGTGGAGGCCTTCTTCTCCGCGTTGGCGCGTTCCCGGCGGCGGCGCTTCTCGTCGGTGGCGCGCGCGTCCAGGTACCGCTTCCAGTCCATGTTGTAGATGTCGACCTCGGCGCGGGTGGCGTCGAGGAACCACACCCGGTTCACCACGTCGGCGAGCAGGTCGACATCGTGGCTGATCACCACGAGTCCGCCGTCATGCGCCTTGAGGAAGGAGCGCAGCCAGGTGATGGAGTCGGCGTCGAGGTGGTTGGTCGGCTCGTCCAGCAGCAGGATGGTGGCCGACTTGGCGCCGCCGCCCCCGCCGTCGGAGGCCGCGAACAGGATCCGGGCCAGCTCGACCCGGCGGCGCTGACCACCGGACAGGGTCTGCAGCGCCTGCTCCATGACGCGCAGCGGCAGGCCGAGGTTGGCGCAGATCCGGGAGGCGTCGCTCTCCGCGGCGTAACCGCCGAGGGCGGAGAAGCGCTCTTCAAGGCGGCCGTAGCGGCGGACGGCGCGCTCGCGCGCGTTCTCGTCCACCAGTTCGGCCATCTCGTTCTGCGCCTTCTCCAGGTCGCGGGCCAGCTGGTCCAGGTTGCGGGCGGAGAGCACCCGGTCCTTGACCGTGACCGACAGGTCGCCTTCACGGGGGTCCTGCGGCAGGTAGCCCAGTTCCTCGGCGAGCTTGATCTCGCCGGCGTGCGGCTCGCTCTCACCGGCGAGCACCCGCAGGGTGGTGGTCTTGCCCGCGCCGTTGCGGCCGACCAGGCCGATCCGGTCGCCCGGCTGGATGCGGAGGTTGGCGTCGGCGACGAGGATGCGCGACCCAGCGCGCAGTTCCAGCCCGTTGGCTGAGATCAAGGGAAGCTCCAAGGATTTTTGTGGTCGGCCAGGCCTAGCGGTCATCGGCCCGCCGGTTGTCACCGGCGAGCTGTCGAGCGGCCTACAGCGTCAGAACCACGCCACCATCATACCCGGCGCACGCACACGATTTACCGTGCGCCCGCGCACACCTGTGCCGGACACCCCCGATCCGGCTCTCGTACTCGCCGGTAAGTTGACCTAGAGTCTGGGAACATGAGCCAGCCGAACACCCCCGCCCGCACGGACTTCACCGGTAAGACAGCCCTGGTCACCGGGGCCAGCCGGGGCATCGGCCTCGGTATCGCCGAGGAGCTGCTCGGCCGGGGCGCGAACGTGGTGATCACCTCCCGCAAGGCCGAGCAGGTCGAGGCCGCCGTACGGCACCTGGCGGGCACGGTGGAGGACGGCGACAAGCGGGTGCTGGGCCTGCCCGGCAACACCGGCGTGGACGTGGACCGGGAGGGCGCGGTGGACGGCACCCTGGCCCGCTTCGGCTCGCTGGACGTGCTGGTCAACAACACCGGCATCAACCCGGTCTTCGGCTTCCTGATGGACGCCGATCTGAACGCGGTGAAGAAGATCTTCGACACCAACGTGGTGGCCACCCTGGGCTTCATCCAGCTGGCCTGGCACCGCTGGATGGGCGAGCACGGCGGCACCGTGGTCAACATCGCCTCGGTCGGCGGCATCCGCTCCACCGGCGCGATCGCCGCCTACGGCGCCTCCAAGGCCGCGCTGATCCGGCTGACCGAGGAGCTGGCCTGGCAGCTGGGCCCGAAGGTGCGGGTCAACGCGGTGGCCCCGGCGGTGGTCAAGACCAAGTTCGCCGAGCAGATCTACACCGGCCGCGAGGACGACATCACCAGCGCGTACCCGATGAAGCGGCTGGGCACCCCGGAGGACGTGGCCCGCCTGGTGGCGTTCCTGGCCTCGGCCGAGGCGGACTGGATCACCGGCGAGACCGTGCGCGTGGACGGTGGCCTGCTCGCCACCGGGACGCTGGGCTGAGTCGTGCTGCGGGTCGACCCGGACAGCCAGGTCCCGCCCTGGCGCCAACTGCACGACCAGGTCCGCACCGCGATCGCGGCGGGCACCCTGGCGCCCGGCATGGCCTTGCCCACGGTCCGCGGCCTGGCCGCTGACCTTGGCATCGCCGCGGGCACGGTGGCCAGGGCGTACAAGGAGCTGGAGGCGGCCGGGGTGGTGCGCACCGCGGGCCGCAAGGGCACCGTGGTGGCCGACCAGCCCCCCGCCTTCGCCCCTGATGAGTTGCCTGCCCTGGCCGAGGAGTTCGTGCGGCAGGCCAGGTTGCTGGGCGCGGACCGGGTGGCGGTGTTCAACGCGGTCAACAACGCCTGGCCGGTGGACGGCTGACCGCTCGTTCGTCTACCGACCGGTCGGTAGACGGTTGATAAGCGCGCTTTCTTCATTGACTGAAGAAAGCGGCGAGCGCGGCCGCGGTGTCCTCGGGCGCTTCCTCCGGCAGGTAATGGTCACAGGGCAAGCCTTTTCCGCTGACCTGTTCGGCGTACTCGCGCCAGGCGGCGAGTACGTCGTAACTCCGTCCGACAAAGCCCGCCTCGCCCCACAACGCGAGCAGCGGGCACTGGATTCGATTACCCGCGCGCGCGGCCGCGTCGTCGTGCACAAGATCAATTGACGCGGCCGCGCGATAGTCGGCGCAGGAGGCCGCGATCGCGGCGGGATCGCGGAAACAACGCACGTACTCCGCGATCGCGGCCTCAGCGAAGGGCGTGCCCCCGTGGTGCCGGGCGCCCATCCGGGCCCGGATCCAGAACTCGGGATCGTTGCCGATGAGCCGCTCCGGGATGCCATGCCCCGCGGCCAGGAAGAACCAGTGGTAGTAACCGAGTCCGAAGTGCTTGTCCGCGTGGGTGAAGGTGTACCGGGTGGGCACGATGTCCAGCACGGCGAGCCGGGTGACGGACTCGGGATGGTCCAGCGCGAGCCGGTGCGCGACCCGGCCGCCACGATCGTGGCCCGCCACGGCGAACTGCTCGAAGCCGAGCCGCCGCATGACCGCCAGCTGATCGGAGGCCATGGCCCGCTTGCCGTATTCGGCATTGTCCGGTCCGGGCGCGGGCTTGTCGCTGTCGCCGTAACCCCGCAGATCGGTGAGCACCACGCTGAACCGCTCGGCCAGCCGCGGCGCGACCTCATGCCAGATCAGGTGCGTCTGCGGATAGCCGTGCAGCAGCAACAGCGGCGGCCCTTCCCCTGCGGTCACGGTGTGGATGCCGACACCGTCGGCGTCGACGATCCGGCTGGTGAAGCCACTGGGCAGCGGAACGCTCATCGCACGAACTCCAGCAACGCCTTGGTGAACTCCTCCGTGCTCGCGGTGCCGCCGAGATCAGGCGTGCGAACCCCGGTCCGCGCCAACAGCTCCGCCAACGCACCCTCCACAGTGGACGCCGCCTCGACGTGCCCGAGATGCTCCAGCATCAGCGCCGCGGTCCAGATCGCCCCGAGTGGATTGGCGATCCCCCGCCCCGCGATGTCCGGCGCCGACCCGTGCACCGGCTCGAACATCGACGGAAACTCCCGCTCCGGATTGAGATTCGCCGCAGGCGCCAGCCCAATGCCGCCGGCGACCGCCGCGGCCAGATCACTGAGGATGTCCCCGAAGAGATTCGACCCCACGATCACATCAAACCGGGCCGGATCCAGCACGATCTTGGCGCACAACGCGTCAATGTGCTCCTGCTCCCAGCGCACGCCCGGATGGCCCGGCGCGGTCTCGGCGACCAGCTCATCCCAGAACGGCAACGTGTGCACAATCCCGTTGGACTTGGTCGCCGAAGTCAACCGCCCCCGCCGAGCCCCGGCCAACGTGAACGCGTACTCCAGCACCCTGGTCACCCCAGCCCGGGTGAACACGGCTTCCTGCACCGCCATCTCCTCGGGAAACCCCCGGTTGAGCCGCCCCCCGATCTCGCTGTACTCCCCCTCCACGTTCTCCCGCACCACCACGAAGTCCACCGCGCCGGGTTCGGCCCCCCGCACCGGACTGGGCACGCCCGCGAACACCTTGATCGGCCGCAGATTGACGTACTGGCGGAAACCACGGCGGATCGGGATCAACAGACCCCACAACGAGATGTGATCCGGCACCCCCGGGTCGCCAACCGCGCCAAGGAAGATCGCGTCATGGTGGCGAATCCGCTCGAGCCCATCGGCAGGCATCATCGCGCCGAGTTCGCGGTAGCGGGCACAGGACCAGTCGAACTCCTCGTAACTGAAGCGGATGCCGTGGCGGGCGCCGACGGCGTCGAGCACCACGCAGGCCGCCGGGGTGACCTCCCGGCCGATGCCGTCGCCGGGGATGAGGGCGATGTGGTGGTGGGTTGTCATGGTGTCGATGGGATCAGCGGGGTGGGGGCGCGGTCCAAGACTGGTTGCCGGTCAGGGCGATAGGCGGGGGCTATCAGGGCGGGTGGGGTGGCGGGCTCGCGGCGGAGTGGGTTGGCGGCGCGCGGGTGGGTGCGCGGGTGGGCGGACGTGCAGCCGCTTGGACGGGTGTTCAGGCGGGTGGGCAGGCAAGCGCGCAGCGGCGTAGCTCGGCGCGCAGCGGCGTAGCTCGGCGGGTGCGGCGTAGCTCGGCGGGTGCGGTTGGGCGGCTTGATGGCTTGGCTGCGCAGCGGTTTTGGCGGGTGTGAGCGGTTTGCCGAGCGCGGATGGAATCGCTAGCGTGAGTGTTCGCCGAGCGCTGGCGGTTCGCTTGCCACTGATGGTTTGCCCGACGTGGTCGGCTCGCGTAGCGCGGCTAACTTGTGTGGTGCTGGTGGCTCGCGCAGCAGGGGCGGTTCTCCTAGCGCGGGTAACCCGCCAGGCGCAAGTGGCAGCAGCGGTTCACTGGCAGAGGCGGGGTTCTCCAGGCGTGACGAGCGGCTTGAATCACCCGATTGGGTAGGTGATCCAAACGCGAAGGCAACCAAAACGCGGGTTTCTGCGTTCCGCTAGAGAGCGGTGTGCGGGGCGGAGGGCCGAAGGCTCACTCGGGCGACTCGCTCGGTCGGGACCAGGCAACCGTCAGGCCAGGCAACCGCTGGGCATCGGGCAACCGCCGGGCGGGGAGTCGCGGCCGTGCGGTCGATCCGGGATGAGATCGACCGCCGGGTCCGTGTGTTGCTCGGCGAGTTGCCGGGCGGCTCGGGGCTCACCAGAAGTGGGCGACGTCCACCACGACTCGGTTGGGCAGGGTGAATACCCGGAACGGCAAGCGGGCGCGCACGCCCAGGCCGACCAGGGTCTGTCCTTCGAAGGAGCCGGCCCAGGCTACTTGGCGGAAGGTTTGGTAGCCGGTGACGTTGACCAGCTCGGCGCGGTTGGCCGGGTGGTAGGTCAGGTTGCCGTGTTCGTCGTAGGCCGGGGCGTCGACCTTGACCGAGAGGATGGCGCCGCCGCGCAGTGGCACTGGGTTGCCGGTGGGGTCTTCGGTCATTTCCGGGACGTAGCGCACGGTGTAGCCGTCGGCGGGGCCGCGGAGGTCGATGACCAGGCGGTCGTAGCAGTCCTGGCGGCCGGCGCGGATGTTGGTCAGTTCGGCCGTGGTGGTGGGGTTGGCGTGTTTGTCCGTGGAGCCCCAGGCCAGGCCGCAGTAGCCGGGTGTGGCTGAGGCGGTCAGGGGCGCGGTCAGCGCCATGGCCGCGAGTGCGGCCAGCAGTAAGGCCAATCGTCGTGACACCATCTCGTGCTCCCCTCGGGAACCGGAAGTCCGGCTACCCGGCAGACGCCCGAGTCCTTCGGCTCGTTGTCCGGCCGTCGGCGACGTGTCCTGTTCGTGCCCGGAACGTCACCTGGCCCGTTCCGCCACCCACCTGACCTGCTCCGCCGCCCGCCCAACCTGCTCCGCGACCCACTTGGTCTGCTCCGCCGCCTCCTCGGCCGACCTGGCCCGCCGCTTCCTCAGCCGACCTGGTCCGCCGACTCCGTGGCCACGGTCAGGAAAGCCTTGGCTGCGGGGGTGAGTGGGGCGGTTCTGGTGGCCAGGGCCAGGGTGAGGTGCGCGGGGGGTTCCAGGGTCAGGACCAGGGCGCCTGCTCGGTGGGCCAGGTCGGACCAGGAGTCGGCGAGGATGGCCAGGCCGACGCCGCTGAGTACCAGGGGCAGGATGGCTTCGCGGTGTTCGGTTTCGACGACCTGGTGGAGGTCTACGCCGCCGGCGCGGATTTGTTCGACCAGGCGGCGCATGCCGGTGCCGGGTTGGCCGACCACGATTCGTTGGCCGGCTAGGTCTTCCGGGCGGACCACCTGGTCGGGCTGGAAGGGGCCGTCGGGTGGGGCGATGAGGACGAAGCGTTGGCGGCCCAGTGGGATCAGGCGGATATCGGCTGCGGCGGGGAGTTCAGTGGCGCCGAGTAGGCCCAGTTCGGTGACGCCGGTGCGTACCGACTCGATCACCTCGGGGGCGGTGAAGGCGGCGCGGATGGTCACGGACAGGCCGGGGTGGCGGGTGGTGAACTCGGTGATCAAGTGGCTGAGCGGCTGCACTGCCTGGGAAGGCATGGCGGCGATTTCGACCCGGCCGACGGTGAGGCCGGCGGTGGAGGCGACGCTGGCGCGGGCGGTGTCCAGGCCGCGGACTACCTGGCGGGCGGGTTCGACCAGGGCGTGGCCGGCGTTGGTGAGCACCAGGCGGCGGCCGACGCGGTGGAACAGGTCTTGGCCCAGGTCGCGTTCCAGTGCGCGGATCGCCTGGGACAGGGAGGGCTGGGCCAGGTAGAGCGCGGCGGCGGCCCGGTGCACGCCGCCGTGGTCGACGACCGCGAGGAAGTAGGCGAGCTGCCGGGCATCCATGACCTCGACGCTACCGGGCTCAGTGGGTCAGCGCGGGCAGCAACCGGCGGGCGAGCACCGGGGACAGCGAGGCCAGGAAACTGGCGGAGAGGTGGTTGTCGTCCAGGTAGACCTGGATGTTGCCGATCACCGGCGGGCAGCCGTCGGCCGCGCACAGGTAGTCGCTGAGGTCCACAAAGGACACGTTGGCTGGTATGTCCGGGATGGACAGGTAGGGCGGATGTTCCGGGTAGAGGTCGGCGCGGGTGGCCACGCAGTCGGGGGCGTCCGGGCCGAGTTCGTAGGCGCAGGTGGACGGCCAGTGGTCGAAGCGGGGGTTGTCCCGTAGTGCGACCACCGGGATGTTGGCTGCTGCCAGGCGTTTCCACTGTTCGACGAAGCCGGGTGGGGTGACCTCGGTGCGGCCGATCCTTACGTCCCGGCTGGCCAGGGTGAGCACGGCGTCCGGTTTGAGGTTGATGATCTCGGCCGCGGCGGCGGCGTTCCAGTCCACGCAGGGCTGATCGCCGGGCATGGACTCCGACGCGGTGGAGAACGGGCAGAGGCCCTTGAGCATGGCCACCACCCGCCAGTTGCGTTTGGCCGCGATCGGGCGGACCGCGGCCAGGTACTGCTGCATGTGCGAATCTCCCACCAGGACAACGGTTTTCGCAGGTTTGTCCATTGTGGACGTTGAGCACATCTCCAGGTCAGGGTTGCGGGCGGCGCGGGTGCAGTCGAGATCGTCCAGGGTGGCCCAGTCCTGGGGCAGGGCGATCCGGGGTGGCATCGGCGGCAGGTCGTCGGCGCCGCGGTACTGGAAGCCGGGGATCATGGCCTGCGCGCCTGGGTAGTCGCGGCTGCCGATGGTGATCGAGTAGCGGGCGTCGCGCAGGGCCAAGGCCTGCCAGGAGGTGGCCAGCGCGAGCACCGGGACGAGTAGCAGCGCGGCGAATCGGTAGGCGCCCCAACGGGTTGCGGGCAGCAGCCGGGTGGGCTGTTCGACCAGGCGGTGGGTCAGCGTGGCCAGCATGAGCGCGGCGCCGATCACCAGGATGCTGCCGCGCCAGCCGACCTGGTCGCCGCCGCGGGCGACCAGGTAGAGCACCAGCACCGGCCAGTGCCACAGGTACAGCGAGTAGCTGAGGTCGCCGAGCCGGACCAGCGGCCGGGCGGAGAGGACCCGGACCCCGTCCCCGGAGATGATCACCAGCGCGGCGGCCAGGGTTGGCCAGAGTGCGGCGTAGCCGGGGAACACGGTGCCCACGTCGATGATCAGGCCGCAGCTGATCAGCGCGAGGATCCCGAACCAACCGATCGGTCGGCGGAGGCGCTGTGACAGCGTGATCGCGTCCACTACGAGAGCCAGCAGGCCGCCGAGGGCGAACTCCCAGACCCGGGTGAAGGTGTTGAAGTAGGCGAACGGTTGGTCGGTTGCGGTGAGCACGACCGAGTAGGTCAGGGAGGCGGCGGTGAGCATGCCCAGTGCCAGGCCGACCCGACGGCGCAGTCCGCCGCGCCGGCGCAGCAGCAGCGCGATGAGCAGCGGTAGCAGCAGCATGATCTGGGCCTGCACGGACAGCGACCAGAAGTGCTGCACCGGGCTGGCCAGGTCGTTGCGGGCGAAGTAGTCCACCGAATCCGCGCCCAGCCGCCAGTTCTCCAGGAACACCGCGGCCGCGAAGACCTCCCGGATGGTCTGGAACCAGCGTTCCGGCGGCAGGATCAGGTACGCCGCGACCGCGGTGGCCGCCAGCACCACCGCCGCCGCGGGGACCAGCCGGGTGAGCGTGCGGCCCCACTGCCGAGGCAGGTCGAGGCGGCCGCGTTCGGCGGCGCGGACCAACTGGCCGGTCAGCAGGAAGCCGGAGAGCAGGAAGAACACGTCCACGCCGCCGGAGATCCGGTCCGAGTAGACGTGGTAGATCACCACCAGTACCACCGCTAACGCGCGTAACCCTTGCAGCTCAGGGCGATACCCCCGGGTCGGGGTGCCGGTGATCTCGGCTCGGGTCACCCGTCCGAGCTTGCGGGGCAAGTCTGAAGCGGCCCTGAAGAGCGGCCGGTTCACTAGAATCCCGGCATGCTGCCCAAGGTGTCCGAGGACCGACTCCGCGCACTGCACGGACTGGCCGCGGACGTGCGCGACACACTCGCCGAGGCTGGACTGCCGATGACCGGCGACCTCGCACCTGGTCTCCGGGTGGGCGTCCGGGTCGAGGTGGATCCCGCCGACGACGAGGCGGGTGGGGTGTGGGTCGACTGGCACACCCATCCGCGGCTGGCGGAGGCGGCGGCGGACTGTGTCAACGAAAGGCGACTGGACGACCCGGTGCTGACCCGCCAGGGCGAGGTGATGGAGGCGATGCAACAGGCGATGCTGGCGATCCTCACCGCCGCGGGCTTCCAGGCCGGCGACCCGGACCACGACTACCGGCCGTATGAGCTACAGGTCACCGCGGGCCCACGGCCCTAAGGTTCGGTGACCACCACTTCCACCGTGCGAGCGCGTTCGGCGGCGTCGTCGAGGATGGTGCGGCGGGGCTCGGGCACGTCCAGGATGCGGTCCTCGGCGCGGCTCATCAGCTCGGCGATGCGGCGGTCGGTGCGGAGTTCGGCCAGCGCGGCGCGGTCGCCACCCAGCATCACGGCGTCCACAGTGGACAGTTGGGGCACCAGCACCCGGAACACGTCGTCGGCCGCGGCCTGCAACGCGACCCTGGCCTGGCCTTCGCGGCGGCGGGCGAAACGTTGCTGAGACCAGCCGCCCGCCTTGTTGCGGCCGTGCACCTGGCGGCGGTCGGTGGTGGACAGCAGCACCTTGCCGCCCTCGGCGATGCCCAGGCTGTGCCCGCCGAGGCGGACCAGGATCAGCGCGATCCGGCGCGGTCGCAGCAGGTGTGGCAGCAGCGGGTCCAGGTGCAGGCCGGGGCTGGTCACCGGGTCGCCGGGCAGGCCGCCGAAGGGGATGGTCAGCTCGGCGCGGGCGCCGTCGGCGGCGGTGAAGACCGCCTGGTCCGGACCCAGCACCGACTCGGTGACGCCCTGGTGGCGGGTGCCGAAGCGCTCCAGGAACCCTTGCAGGCGTTCGGGTTCGACCTCGACCGCGCGGCCACCGCCGGCGACCTGGCGGACCCGGCTCATCGCGGGGCCAACGCGACGCACAGCGGCAGCGGGTGGCCGCTCTCGGCCGGGGACAGGCATTGCACCGCGGCGAAACCGGCGGCGGTCAGCGCCTCGGCGACCTCCTCCACCGAGAGCACCCGGTGATGGGTGGACACCGAGCCGGCCACCGCCCAGCCCTCCGCGCCGCGGATGAGCTGCACGACGTCCAGACCGTAGGAGCCGCCGTCCTCGGCCCAGTCCCACAGCTGCACGGTGACCTGGCGGTCCGGGCCGGAGCCGGTGACCCGCGGTGGCGGCGCGGTGGGCCGGAACACGCCGAGTTTGGCCAGCTCAGGCACTGCGGCGACGAGCACGCCGCCGGGGCGCAGCAGGCGGCGGATCTGGTTGAGCACGGTGCCCAGGGCGTTCTCGTGGGCCAGCCGGGGCAGCAGGTCGTCGTTGGCGCGCACCGCGTCGACCGGACCACGGACCACCCCGTCCAGGAGATCCATCAGGTCCACGCTGAGATGCCTGCCGGGACCGAGGACCGCGGCGGCCACATCGGCCAGGACGTCCTCTGGCGCGCGAGGCACCGGCACCACCTCCACGGGGGCGACGGGGGCTGGTTGCGAGCCGGTCACGATCGAAACCCTAAGACCACGGCGCCCCGGAGCGACCACTGGGTCACTCCGGGGCGCCGACGATCAACGCAACGTCACTCGTAGCCGTTGATGTGCAGGGACAGCTGCCGCAGGTGACCGACGTCGGTGCGGACGTTGTCCACCACCTTCACCGTCCACACGCCGTCCGCGGTGCCGCGCAGCGTCGGCGACAGCGGCGACACCGGCCGCCAGGTGCCGGTGAACGGCGCCTGACCCGGGGTGACCCCGCTGAACGGCTGAGCAGCGCCGTCGTCGAAGACGACCTGGCAGAGGTTGTTGCCACTGCCGCCCTGCCGCTGGAACAGCGTGATGACCTGGCCGGATGGCGAGGTCAGGGTGCCGACCAGATCGCCGACATAGGTGTGGCTGATGCCGGCGGTGGTCGAGCCCTCGGCGGCCGAGCAGTCGGTGCCGTCCACCGAGAAGGTGACCTTGGAGGCCCGGCCCACGCCGGTCACCGGGATGGTGACCGAGACCCCGGCCGAATCGCCGTCCGGGATCGCGACCGCGTCACCGGCGTAGGCGAAGTTCTTCGCCACCGCCGAGGGCTGGCCGATCGGGATGCTCAGCGAGGTCACCGTCGGCGACAACGAACCGGCGAAGGTCACCCGCGCCGAGATCACCACCGGATCCCCGATCAGGTGCGTGGCGGGCACCGAGATGGAGAACTGGTTGAGCCCGGTCTGCCCGGCCTCGATGGTGCCGTAGTTCTTGGTGCGCGGCGCGATGGTCACGCCCGGCGTGGTCGCGGTCAGCGCCACGCTGACCGAGGCCGCGGTGCCGTCACCGTTGTTGAGCACCGGCAGGAACAGCGAGGCGCTCTCCCCCGGCTCCAGCCAGGCGTCGCCGTCACCGCTGGTCGGGCTGACCGTCGGGGACTGGGCGACCGCCCTGGGCTGCGGGCTGGCCCCGGTGTAGGCCAGCACCTTGTCGGTGAGCACGATGCCCGCACCGGCGCGGTTGTCCACGCCGGGCGCGCCGATGTCCACCGCGGTGCTGGTCAGCGCCTGCCGCACGTCCGCGGCGGGCAGGCCCGGGTTGCCGGAGAGGATCAGGCCGGCGATGGCGGCGGCGTGCGGCGCGGAGGCCGAGGTGCCGTAGAACGGGCTGAACCCGGGGGTCTTGGTGACCACGCCGTCCGCGGCGGTCAGGTCCGGCTTCTGCCGCACCTCGCCCTCGGGCGCGGACACCGGGGTGCCGTCGGCGTTGAAGAACACCCGGCGCGGACCGTCGGAGCTGAAGCGCTCCAGCTTGGCGGTGCCGTCGAAGACACCCGGGTAGGGGCCGGCCGGGTTGGCCGGGTCGCCGATCTCGCCACCGGTGAACGCCTTGGCCGCGGGGGCCGCGGCCACGCTGAAGGCGTTCTTCGCCGCGGAGTGGCCACGGGTCACTCCGGAGGTGGCGAAGCCCTTGAACCCGTCGGCGTCCTTGAACCGGCCGCGCAGCACCGACAGCGAGAGGTACTTGTCCTCACCGCGGTACTTGACCACGGCCAGCCGCTGACCGCCCGCGGTGGTGTCCACCCGCTCGTACGGGCTCTGCAGACCGTCCTGCACGCCCTGGCTGAGGCTGACCACATCCCCGTTGGCGTTCAACAGGTACAGGTCGTAGTCGTTGGTGGAGCGCAGCAGCGGGTCGGCCCAGAACAGGGTGACCGGCTTGGCGCCCGAGCCAGCCGACATCGGGTTGATGATCTGCGTCCCGGCGCCGGGGTCGAAGTCGTGCGCGGTGCCGACGAACCGGCCGATGCCCTTGCCGGAGTCGACGAACTTGCCCTCCCAGTGCCCGGAGGTGCCGTCGGCGAGGTTGCCCTCGTTGCCCGCGGAGGAGAAGAACAGCGCGCCGTTGGCGGTCACGTCGTTGACCGCGGCGGCGATGATGCCGTCCTGGAACGGGGATTCGTTGAAGTAGAGGACATCGTCCACGATGACGTCGCACTTGAGGTCGAAGCGCAGCTTGCGGATGTTGTCGGCGAAGCTGGCGTCGCCGTTGAAGGCGGTGGCGAAACCGAGGGTGGCGCCGGGTGCGACGTCGTGCAGGATCTCCAGCATCGCCGTGCCCTCGTCGCCGTCGCCCTCCTGACCGGCGAGGACGTCGACCGCGGGCAGTTCGCCCTGGGACCGCAGCGCGGCCAGGGAATCCACGCCGTCGGACATGGCGCACAGCTTGACGCCGACGCCGCTGATCTTGAAGTCGCGGCGGGCGGTGTCCGCGGCGTGCACCCGGTCACCCTCGGAGGTGATCGCGGCGACGCCGGCCCGCTGCTGCTTGGCGGCCAGGGCGGCGCGGGTCTGCTCGGCGATCCGCTTGCTCCGCGCTTCCTTGCTCTCACTGGATTTCGGCGCGCCGGCGCGGGCGGTCATCGCCTCACTGGCCGGTTCGATCTGCCGGACGTCCCCGCGCGCGGCCAGCCTGGCCAGCGAGGACAGCGGCAGTTCGGCCCGCACGGTGCGGGTGTCCGGGGAGACGTGCCGGAGCACGCCGCCGAGCTTGCGGACCTCGCCGGTGAGGTCGTCGGACACCTGGTCCGCCCGGATCTCCACCAGCACGGATCCGTTGCCCGCCACCGCGATCCCGGTGTTCAGCTCCGGGGTCGCGGTCAGCAGCGAGCGGTCCTGGCGGAGCCGCTGCTCCACCACCAGTCGACTGTCCACTTTGGACTCAGCCTTGGACTGGGTCGCCTTGACCCGTTGCAAGGTGTTGATCTGCCGCGCGGTCCGCTCGGACAGGCCCCCGTTGTCAGCGGGGTTGCCAGGCGCCGCCACGGCGGGTGTCACGGCGCCCAGTGCCGCTGTCAGACAGGTTGCCCCAGCCACCACGACGGTGGTCAGCCGGGATGGACGTAACCGTGTTCGCACGCGCCCTCCACGTGTTGTGCGTGCCCCGACACACGCGTCGATCACCGGGATCCCCGGCTGATCGGTAAACGTACGGTCACGAAAGCCACTGGTCAGCAGCCGTTCGGGGGAAGTACCACCGGGTGAGACAACAACTCTTACTTGCACGCTTCGTAACGTTTGCCTGGTGGACAAGACCCGGTCCACGGTGTCAACCCGCAAAGTTCCGCCCAACGGCGGAAAGCACTGCTGCTACCGTCCGAACATGAGTGACGCGGTGCCGATCATCGACCTCACGCCCTGGTTCCACGGCGATACCGCCGCCCGCCGTGCGGTGGCTCAGCGGGTGGACATCGCCCTGCAACGATCAGGTTTCCTGCTCATCACCGGACACGGCGTGCCGGAGGCATTGCGGGACAACGTACGCGCCGCGGCCAAGGAGTTCTTCGCCCTCCCGGCGGAGACCAAACGGCGCTACGCGGTCAAGGTCGGCGAACACGGCTGGCTGCCGCCGGGCGCGGAGGCCAACTCCTACGCCGAGGGCGCCGAATCGCCACCGGATCTCAAGGAGAGCTACTCGGTCGGCGCGGACCAGTCCACCGGGAACCCGGAGCTGGACCGGGAATGGTTCGCGCCCAACGTCTGGCCCGCCGAGACACCCGCGTTGCAGGCCCTCGCCGAGGAGTACCTCGGGCACATGCGTCGGCTGGCCGACGAGTTGCTGGTGCTGTGCGCGGTGGCCCTGGACCTGGCGCCGGACTTCTTTTCCGGCCAGGCAACGCATCCCTCGTACACGATGAACATCAACTGGTACCCGCCACTGTCCACTGTGGGCACTCCGGCGCCCGGCCAGTTCCGGATCGGCGCGCACACCGACTTCGGCACGGTGACCATCCTGGACCGCCAGCACGGCGTCGGCGGCCTGCAGGTGCACACCCTGGACGGCGACTGGGTCAACGCGCCGTTCGACCCGGCCGCGTTCACCGTCAACATCGGCGACCTGCTGGCCCGCTGGACCGGCGACCGCTGGCGCTCCACCCGGCACCGGGTGCTGCCGCCGGATGCCAGCGCGCCGGATGAGGAACTGATCTCGCTGATCTACTTCTACGAGACCGATCCGGACGCCCGGATCTCCTCCCTCGGCCCGCCGATCGGCAAGGTGGACTACCCGGAGGTGCGGGCCGCGGACTATTTGCGGGCGAAGCTGGACGCCATCACCATGGACTGACTCGCGCGAGGAGGCGGCACCATGCGCAGCGCCATCCCGATCGTCCTGACCGCGCTGGCCCTGCTGGCCACCGGCTGCGGCGGCGGCACGCCCGGCCCCGGCAGCGCGACCGCCGCGCCGCCGAGCACCGCGGTGCCCCAGCGGCCGCGGGATGTCGCCGCGCACACCGTGCCCGCCTGCGAGCTGCTGACCTCGGCGCAACAGGGCGAGTTCCGGGTCTCCCGGATCGAACCGGGGCCGACCGACGGATCGCAGGACCCGTGGTGCGCCTACGTGGTCGGTCCGGCCGGGCACCGGTTCGTGCTGACCCCGTGGGCCGGCGCCGGGATCGAGAGCTGGCTGGGCATCTCCAGCGCGAAGGCGGCGCTGATCGGGGTCGCCGGATTCCCGGCCGCGCGGGTGAGTTCGGTGGCCGGTCGCGGCGCGCCGTGCGGGGTGCACATCAGCGTGGCCGAGGGCAGGACCCTGGCCGTGACCGGCACCGCGACCCGGCCGGGCATCGGCGAGGACGAGCTGTGCGGACTGACCGAACGGATGGCCGGGGCAGCGCTGGCCACCGCGCTGTCCCGGGCCCGTTAGACCTGGCGGTGCTCACCTTGGCGGGTCGGCGTATCCGGTGAACTCCAGCCGCACCGACCGGACCGCGCCGGTGTCCGCGGCGGCCAGATCGGCCACGGTGAACTTCCAGGTGCCGTCCACCGGTTCGTGGCCGAGCGGGCCGAGTGGTGTGACGGGCCGCCAGCGGCCGGTGAACGGGGCTTCGGTGTCCACCGCCGAGGAGAACAACCGGTGCGCCGCGTCGTCGAAGACCGCCTGACACAGGTTGTCGCCCATGCCGCCGCCGCGCTCGAACAGCGTGACGGTGGCCCCCGACGGCGCGGTGAGGGTGCCGACGAGGTCGGCGACGAAGGTGTGCGCGATACCGGGATCGGTCTCGCAGGCACCGCCGTCCACCGCGAACCGCACGCTGGAGGCCCGGCCGACCCCGCGCACCTCGATCGGCACGGTGACCCCGGCCGGGTTCGCGTCCGGGATCGGCGCCGGGGCGCCGGTGTGGCGGAACTGCCGCACGTCCTTGGCCGGTTCGCCCACCATCAGCGTGAACTCGCCGCTGACCGGCGAGAGCGCGCCGGCGAACCGCACGGTCACCGCCACCCGCAACGGCAGCCCGACCGGATGGGTGCGCGGCACCTCGACCACCACCTCCGACGTGGCCTGCTCCCCCGCCGCGACCGGGGGATAGGTCACCTCGCTCCGGGACAGCACGATCCCGGGCGTGGCACTGGTGACCCCGGCCCGCACCTCGGTGGCGGTGCCGTCGCCGAGGTTGCGCACCGGCAGCTGGAGGGTGGCCGACTCCCCCGGTTCCAGGAATTCGTCGCCGTCGCCGCTGATCGGCCAGGCCTTGGGCTGGCGCGGCACCACCTTGGGTTGCGGGGTGGCGCCGGTGGCGGCCAGCAGCCGGTCCGCCTGCACGAGGCCGTGCCCGGCGCGTGGATCGGGGCCGGGTTCGGCGAGGTCCAGCGCGGTGCGGAACATCGCCTGCCGGACCTGCGCCGCCGGCATGCCGGGGTTGCCGGAGAGCACCAGCGCGGCCATCGCGGCGGCGTGCGG
Source organism: Crossiella sp. S99.2 (assembly GCF_023094165.1). Taxonomy (GTDB): domain Bacteria; phylum Actinomycetota; class Actinomycetes; order Mycobacteriales; family Pseudonocardiaceae; genus Crossiella. The sequence goes on from NZ_JALMDK010000011.1 coordinate 155,378, forward strand.
GGCCGAGGCCGAGGTGCCGAAGAACGGGCTGAAACCGGGGGTGGCGGTCTGCACGCCATCGGCCGCGGTGAGGTCGGGTTTGAGCCGGTTCTCGGCGCTGGGCCTGCCATCGGGGGTGAAGAACATCCGGCGTGGGCCGTCGGAGCTGAACCGCTCCAACCTGCTGGTGGCGGTGAACAGTTCCGGGTAGGGGCCGCCGGGGTTGGGCGGGTCACCGACTTCGAGCACTCCGCTCCACGGCTTGGCTGCCGGGGTGGCTGCCACGCTGACCGCGTCCTTGGCTGCGGAGTGACCGCGGGTGACTCCGGTGGTGGCAAAGGGTTTCAGGCCAGCCGAGGCGGTGAACCGGCCGCGCAGCACCGACACGCCGAGGTAGCGGTCCGCGCCGCGGTACTTCACCACCGCCAGCCGTCCGCCACCGTAGCCGACGTCGGCCCGCTCGTACGGATCCTGTCTGCCGTCCTGGATGTTCTGGCTGAACCCGACCACATCGCCGTTGCTGTTGAACAGGTACAGGTCGTAGTCGTTGTCCGAGCGGCCCAGCGGATCGGCCCAGAACAGCGTGGCTGGGCGGCCGCCGGAGCCCTGGGACAGCGGGTTGAGCACCTGCGTCGCCGAGCCGGGGTCGAAGTCGTGCGCGGTGCCCGCGAACTTGCCGATGGTGCGGCCCGAGTCGACGAAGTTCCCTTCCCAGTGCCCGGCGGTGCCCTCGGCGAGGTTGCCCTCGTTGCCGGCGGAGGAGAAGAACAGCGCGCCGTCGGCGGTGACGTCGTTGACCGCCCTGGCGATGATCCCGTCCTGGAATGGGGATTCGTTGAAGTACAGGACGTCGTCCACGATCACGTCGCACTTCAGCTGGAACCGCAGCGCCCGGATGTTGTCGGCGAAACTGGCGTCGCCGTTGAACGCGGTGGCGAAGCCCAGCTCCGCCTTGGGCGCCAGGTCGTGCAGGATCTCCAGCATGGCCGAGCCCTCGTCACCGGCCCCGGCCTGCCCGGGCAGCACGTCCACCGCGGGCAGTTCACCGACGGCCTGGAGAGCGGGCACCGAGTGGATGCCGTCGGAGAGCGCGCAGATCTTGACCCCGGTCCCGTTGACCCGGAACCGTTCCCGCGCGGTGTCCACCGCGTGCGTGCGCACCCCCTCCGACCGGATCGGCTCGGCGGCGCGGGCGGTCCACGCCTCACCGGAGGGTTCGATCCGGCTCACCTCGGGCCGCGCGGCCAGGGTGAGCAGCCGGTCGCGGGGCACTTCTGCCCGTACGGTGCCGTTTTTCGCTGACTGGTAACGGATTCCGGCGCCCAGCGCGGCAAGCAGGTCCGGCCGGATCTCGCTGACCCGGAGGTCGACCAGCAGCGCGCCGGGCTTGGTCTCGGTGATGCCGGTGCGCACCGCGGGCAACGCGGCCGCGAGCGATCGGTCCGCGCGCAACCGGTTGTCCAGCAGCAGTCTGCTGTCCAACTTTTGTTCCACTGTGGACAGTCCGCGCTTGACCTCGGCCAGCGCGCTGATCTGGTCCCAGGTGCGCTGCTGGGGACCCGGTTCCACCGCGGCGGCGGGCGCGGCGGAACCGAGCAGTAGCGCGATCAGCAAGGGGGCCAAGGGTTTTCGGGCAGGACGAAACAGATCGGTGGCGTTCACCAGGAACTCCCGGGATGGATTCGTCGAGTGACCTCAACGTAGAACCCGTCCCGGGTCGACACGACCGCCAGCCGCCGCGCGGAATTCGTCCGAAATACCGCGCCAGCACGAACAGCCGCACAAACGACACCGCGCGGCCGGGTGCGGTGCGCCGCTAGAGCACGAAGGCGTCCGTCCACAGCTGCCCGGTGCGCCCGGACAGCGCCTCCAGCATGGCCACCGCCTGCGAATCGGTCAGTGAGGCGACAAAATCCACCACCGCCCGCCCGCGAGCCAGTCGACGCAGCGAGTCCCGGCCCTCCGGCAGTTCACCGGTGGCCCCGGCCAGCACCTGCGGCCGGGTCCGGGCCAGCTCGGTGTACTCCCCCTGCGCCAGCTCCACCAGGTCGTTGAGCCTGCGCGGCAGCCGGGAGCGCTCGTAGCGGTCGCTGAGCCACTGGTCCAGGGCCTCGACGAGGGAGGTCAGCAGCCGGGCCTGGCCACGCTGGTGCAGGGCCAGGTCCGGGCGGCCCAGCACGAAGCGGTGGTGCACGAACTTGAGCACCTGCACCTCGTGCCACTGGTCCGGGGCCAGTGCCACGTGCGCGGTGCGGGTGGTGGGTTCGGCGAGCATGGTGACGCCCTCGACCAGGCGGGCGGTCCAGCGCACCGAGAAGTCCGCGACCAGCTGCTCCGCCTCGACCGAGCCGTCGAAGGGGGTGGAGAGCAGGCCGTCGACCAGGTCCCGGCGCACCCTGGCCACCGCGGCGGCGAACGCCTCGTCGTCGACCACCCAACCGTCCTTCTGGTGCAGTCGGCGGCGCAGCAATTCGAGGGACCGGCCGGGGCGGCGGGTCTGCGCGTGCAGGTCGGCGCGGCTCATCCCGGCCAGGTCGAGCTGCTCGCGCTGCCAGACGTCGAGTTCGGCGGCCACCGTGGCGTGTTGCAGCACGCCGACCCGGTGGAAGTCCTCCAGGTCGTGGATGGCGTAGGCGATGTCGTCGGCGGTGTCCATCACCGAGGCCTCGACGCTCTGCTGCCAGTCCGGGATCCGGCCCTGGAAGGGCAGCCGGGCCTGCAGCATGTCGTCGATCTCGGAGACGTAGACGGAGAACTTGGCCGAGCCGGTGCCCGGCGCGTCCGCGGGCTCACCGGCGCCGCGCGGGGGCTGCGGCATGGTGCGCGGGTGCGGATCCGGATGGGACAGCCGGGTCCACGGGTACTTCAGCATCGCCGCGCGCACCGCCACGGTCAGGTCCAGGCCGACCGCGGCCGGGCCGCGCACATCGGTGGTGGTGACGATGCGGAAGGACTGGGCGTTGCCCTCGAACCCGTCCGGCAGGCCGAGCCGGTGCCGGGCGAGGCGGTCCAGGACCTGTTCGCCGAGGTGGCCGAAGGGCGGGTGGCCCAGGTCGTGCGCGAGCGCGGCGGCCTCCACCACGTCCGGTTCGCAGCCGCCGAGCTTGTCCACCAGGTCGGCGTGGAAGGGATTGCGGCGCAGGCGTTCGGCGATCGCGCGGGCCACCTGGGCGACCTTGATGCTGTGCGTGAGCCGGTTGTGCACCAGCAGGCCGGAGCCGGACGGGCTGATCACCTGGGTGACACCGCCGAGGCGGGCGAAGAACGGGCTGGCCGCGACCCGGTCCCGGTCCACCCGGAACGGGCTGGCGGCCAGGTCCAGTGCCGCGGGAACGGTGCCCTGGTCTCCGGAGCGGCGGAGCGCTCGCGCGTCGGTGGCGTGATCGTGCATGCGACGACGGTAGACGCTCGGTGGCCGGTTCGCCCCGTTGTATGGGCGCAGCGGCTGATCGGATTGGGCTCACCGGGTCGAACAGCCTTGCAGACCTGGTATTTCGTCAATTCTTGGCGGATTCTCGATCTATGGAGCTGAGCGGAGCGCGGATTCTCGTGGTGGGTGCCACCGGTGTCCTCGGTGGCCGGATCAGCCGTGGGCTGGCCGACCGGGGCGCGAAACTCGCGCTGGCCGGACGTGATCGCCGAAAACTCATCGCGCTGGCCCGCGAACTCGGCGGCTGTCAGTACAAACGCTTCGACGCCTACGACGTCGAGGGCTGTCCCTGGCTGGTGCGCGATGCCCATCAGGTGCTCGGCGGGCTGCAGGGGGTGGTGGTGTGCTCGGGCATCGTGGCCTTCGGCACCGCCGAGAACACCCACGATGTGGTCTCCGAGCAGCTCTTCGCGGTCAACACCCTGGCGCCGATCGCCATCCTGCGCACGGCGTTGCCGGTGCTGCACCGGGGTTCGGCGATCGCGGCGATCACCGGCGTGGAGTCCGACCGGCCTGCCGCCGAACTGGCCACCTACTCGGCCAGCAAGGCCGCGCTGTCGGCCTGGCTGGCCGCGGTGCGCGAGGAGCAACGGCCGCGCGGGGTCACCGTGCTGGACGCGAAACTGCCGCACGTGGACACCGGCATGGGTGAGCGCGCGGCCGCGGGTCGCCGGCCGAACCGGTTGGGGCGTGGCGCGGATCCGCAGTACGTGGTGGATCGGATGCTGGACGCGCTGGCCGGCGGAGCCGAGGAGATCCGGGTAGGGCCGGACGGCCGGACTTTGGAAGCGGCGTAGCGCACTCCAGGCATCCGACGGGTGGATCACCCGGTGACGGCAAGTCACCAACCGGTTCACCCGTCTGTCGTATGTCGACTCATCCCAACGTTTGCCAAGATGAATCTGGTCTAGACCACACCTGGCGAACGTTGATTCCACTTCGCCGCCGCCACGGTCCGCACGCAGGGCCGCACAACCTCGGAATCTTCCGTTCAGTCGCCTCCACCCTGTGAAGGAGAGACATGAGCGTGAAAAGCAAGCTCGTCGCGGCCGCCGCCGGACTCGGGATGGTGCCGGCGATGCTGGTTGCCCTGCCGGCCACGGAGGCGAGCGCGCACGGCTACATCGCCAACCCGCCGAGCCGTCAGCAGCAGTGCGCCGCGGGCACGGTGTCCTGCGGAGACATCAAGTACGAACCGCAGAGCGTGGAAGGCCCCAAGGGCCTGCGCAACTGTCACGGCAACGTCGGCCGCTTCGCCGAGCTGAACAACGACGGCAAGGGCTGGCGGGCCACCTCGGTGGGTCGCAACGTCAACTTCAACTGGCGCCTGACCGCCCGGCACCGCACGTCCACCTGGGAGTACTTCATCGGCGGCACCCGCATCGCCTCGTTCAACGACAACGGCGCGATCCCGGGCGCGACCGTGTCGCACAACGTGAACCTGGGCAACCACACCGGCAGGCAGAAGGTGCTGGCCGTCTGGAACATCGCCGACACCGCGATGGCCTTCTACAACTGCGTGGACCTGCAGGTCAGCTGATCTGGTGACGCGGGAGCGACGGCGGAGACGGGACCGCCGCCGCCCCCGCGTCCCACTTGGGCCAACCGGTACGCCCAGTTTGGCCAAACCGGCGTACCAGTTGGCCCAACTCGTCGGCGGGGGTCAGCTGTGGGTGGCGCTGCCGGAGAAGCCCATGATCATGACGCCGGCGACGACCACGCAGATGCCGGTGATGGCCATGGCGTTCAGTTTCTCGTTGAACAGGAGGCTGGCCACGACGGCGGTGCCCGCGGTGCCGACGCCGGACCAGATCGCGTAGGCGATGCCGACGTTGATCTGTTTGAGGGCGAAGGCCAGCAGGGTGAAGGCGATGCCGTAACCCAGCACCACGAAGATCACCGGCAGCAGCCGGGACAAACCGTTGCTGGCCCGCAGGGACAGCGTCGCGGTGATCTCGGCCAGGATCGCTCCGGCGAGCAGGAGCCAAGGCATGGGCGACCTTCCCCAGGTGTGACCGCGGCGGTCGGTGACAGAGATGATCAGACTAACCCCGCGGGGCTGGGCGCCGGCTGCCCGCAGGTCCGATGTGGTCGCGCTCTCTCGGCAGGCAGTGTGATGGCGGGTCAGGCGAAGCGGAAAATCTCCGCGTCGGCGGTCAACGGGAACTCGCCCGCGGCCGGGATCGCCTCGCCGGCCGTGCCGCTGCCTGCCACCAGCACCCCGCCGGCCACCAGCACCCCGCCGGCCACCAGCACCCGGCCGTCGGTCAGTTCCACCACGCCGAAATGCGCCCGCGCCACCCGCAGCGCCGCCTTCGGCCCGGTCCCGGCCACCAGCACCCCGCCCGCGGCCAGGGCCAGCGCGCGATCACCGGTGCGGCCGACCTGCTTGGCCTCAGCCAGGCTGCGTGGGCCCGCGTCCGCGTCGTAGTGCTCGGTCCTGGTCCACAGGCCCGAATCCGGGTCGTACAGCTCGGCGGTCTCCAGCATCGTGTACCCGCCGGCGCGGGTCGTGCTGCCACCGGCCAGCAGCACCCGGCCGTCCGGCAACAGCGTCGCGTGGTGGAAGAACCTCGGCTCCGCCATCGACCCGGCCGAGGTCCACGCCCCGGTCGCCGGGTCGTACAACTCGGCGCTGGCCAGGCCCCGTGCCGGGAACTCCCGCGGCCCGGTCAGCCCGCCCGCCACCAGGATCCGGCCATCGGCCAGCACGGTCGCGGAGTTGCGGCGGCGCGCGGTGACCAGCGGGGCCAGCTCGGACCAGTCCTGCCGCACCGGGTCGTAGCGGAAGACCTCGGCACGCGCGGTCCGGAGGCCGTCCTCGCCGCCGACTGCCACGATCGCGCCGTCGGTCAGCCGGACCAACCCGTCGGAATGGCCCCACCAGGCTCTGGGGGACGGCAGGGGAACGGCGCTGGTCCACTCCCCCGCTGCGCAGTCAAGCACCGCAACGCTTCCCATGGGAGAACGGTGCCAGGCCGCCAACCGGGTGACATCGTGTTCGCCCCAGGTCCTCCCTTTCGGGCAGGGTTTCACTTTCGGCCGCCGGACTGACCCGTTCGGCCGCCTCAAGGGGCAACCTCACTCGGGTGTCAGGGGCGCTGACTACTGTGGTGGCACACGCGGTCACGATCCGCGCTGGATTTCCTGGGGGTGTCATCGGTGGCGCTGGAGCCTGACCTCGGCCTGGTGGGGCGGGACAGCACGGCCGCGTTGCTGGCCTCCCTCATCGACCGCAAGGCGCGGCGGCCACTGCCCATCGTGGTCGCCTACGGGCCCGGCGGCAGTGGCAAGACCACCCTGCTCGACCACCTCGAACGCCGCTGCCGCCCCGATGTGCCGCTGGCCAGGGTGGACCTGGACGAGACCGGGTCCAAATCCTGCCGGGACGTCCTGGACGCGGTCTTCGGCCAGCTCCGCCGCTACCAGAACGCGCACTTCGGCCGGATGCGGCTGCCCCGCTACGAACTGCTCCGACTGGCCCAGAGCACCGCCGCCGAACCCGAGGAGGACGGCGACCCGCACCGCCGCGCCCGCCAGCTCCTCGCGCACCGGCTCACCGGCCTGCCCCGGATCGCCGACGTGGTCGGCTCACTCGCCGAGTCCTCCCCCGCCCCGCACTGGCTCACCCGCCTGGTCCGGCCGCTGCTGAGCTGGCTGATCACCCTGGCCGTGGTCGCCCCGCCGAAGATCCGCTGGCTGCTCGCGCCCCGCCGGTTCGCCGCCACCTGGCGCTGGTACGAGAAAGTCGCCGGGGAAGGCGTGCTCGGCCTGGCCAAGGGCTGCAAGGTAGACGAGGTCATCGGGCAGATCTGGCACCTGCTGCGCAGCGAGGAACGCCGGGACCGCCTGGTGGTGGACCGGCTGCTGGTGGCCGCCTTCCTGGCCGACCTCGACGGCGCCTACAAGGGCCACCGCCGACGCCGCCGCCGGGTCAACTGCGTGCTGCTGCTCGACGGCGCGGACCTGTTGTCCCCCTTCGAGGTCAACCTGTTCCCACCCGGCCGCACCGCCCCCGAACCCCCGGTCAGCGACCTCCTGGAACTGCTCGCCGAGGCCAAACTGCGCCACCCCGAGGTGCCGCTGCTGGTGGTGGCCACCAAACAGGCCACCCCCGACCAGCAGGACATCCCCCCGCAGGACACCGACGAGTTCGACCCCGGCGACGCCGCGCACGCCCGCTACCACGGCTGGCGGCAACGCTTCGAGACCGCGCGGGCCAACCACGGACCGGCCGGCGCCGCGGTGCTGCCGGTGCGCCTGCGGCCGTTCACCCTGGAACAGACCCGGCAGTTCCTGCACGAATGGAACCGCAGCCGGGACAGCACCATCCGCTCGGCCGCGCTGGTCGCCGAACTGCACGAGGTCACCAAGGGCCACCCCCTGGCCGTCCGGCTCACCACGCAGGTGGTGGACCGGCTGTTCCGCCGGGACCGGGTGATCCCCTCGGTGCGCGCGGTTTTCGCCCAGCGGGTGCCCAGGGACGAGGCCGGGGCCGAACCGGACGAGAAGGTCGGCGACTACCTGCTGGTCCGCTTCCTGCAACGCTTCCGCGGCTCCGACGTGCCCGAACGCGCCCAGACCCGCCGCCTGCTCACCCGCCTCGCCGCCCCGCGCCGACTCGATCTGGCCACCATCCAACGACTGGTCCCGGACCGGGACGCGGAGGAGATCTGGGGCAGGCTGTCCACCTACAGCTTCGCCGACCGCAGCGCCGACGGCCGCTGGATCGTGCTGCACCCGCTGCTGCGCGAACTCCTGGGCGCGCAACTGCTCGCGCACGGCGCGGGCGCGGAATACCCGTACGAACACGTGCACCGCGAACTGCGCAACCACTACACCATGCTGGGGCGGCAGGGCGATCGGCTCTACCACGCGCTGGCCCTCGGCGACACGCACGTGGTGGCCAGCCACCTGTCCTCCCGGCTCACCCGCGGCGACAGCCGGTGGGTGGCCGACCTGGAGGTCATCGCCGAGGCGCCGGGCTGGCGACACAGCCGGCAGTTGCGCAGCAGGCTGAACTGGCCGCGGGTGCGCCGGGTGGAGGAACTGCTGATCGCGGTGTGGAAACTGCGCTCCAGCACCTCCACCGTGCGCCGCAGCGCCGAACTCTTCGACGACGTGCTGCGCGCCTACCGCAACCTCGACGCCGCCGGGCAGCCCGCGGTGGCCGACCAGCTTTCCTTCTACCGCAACCAGGTCCGGCTGGCCGAGGACAACTCGATCGCCGAACCCGGCCCCGCGCTGCCGCCCTACAGCACCGGCGAGGACCGTCACCCCTACCCCGCGGTGTGGCCGCCGCCGCACACCCTGCGCCGGACCGCGGTGGTGCTGGTGGCCGTGCTGCTGCTCGGCTACGGCGGGGTATACCTGCGGCACCAGCTCACCCACTGCGACCGGGACGGGTTCTTCGCGCCGGGGCGGGTGCTGGACTCGGTGTTCGACCCGAGCCTGATGCTGACCAAGTCCGCGCAGGGCGAGTGCTACGGCGTCACCGACGGCATCGGCAACTTCATGCACGACGCCAACGAAACCTTGCCCGACGACATCGAGGTCGCCGAGCTGAGCAGACTGATCGCCGAACAGAACGACCAGGTGCGCCGGGAGGCCGCCCGGCCCGCCGCGGACGACCGCAGGCGGCCGTACGTGACCCTCGTGGTGGCCTCGATGTTGAGCAGCGCCAACGAAGTACCGCGCCGGGACCTGTCCGCCGGCGTGAACGAGTTGCGCGGCGCCTACCTCGCCCAGCGCGCCTGGAACCGGTTCAACACCCCCACCATCAAGCCACCGTTCCTGGTGCGCCTGGTACTGGCCAACTTCGGCGGCAACTCCGAGTTCGCCCAGCACACCGCGGAGAAGATCCAGTCCCTTGTGGACAGTGACCCGACGGTGATCGGGGTCAGCGGCATGGGCCAGACCCGCGACTCCACCATCCGCGCCGCCGAGATCCTCGGCTCGGCCATCGGGCCCTGGCAGGGGATTCCGATGGTGGCCTCCGCGCCCACCGGCAACGCCTTCAGCGGCAAGGACTACTTCTTCCGGATCGCCCCGCCCAACCAGCGCCAGGCCGAGGCGGCGATCTCCTTCGCCGCCAACGAATCCCGGCTACGGGACAGCCAGCCGTTCCTGCTGCACGACCCCACCGACCGCTACAGCGCCGAACTCAAGGACGACTACGTGCGGACCCTGCTGCGGCTGCGCAGCCGTCTGGGTGAGCCGGTCGAGCAGACCTACGAGGCAGGCAAGAGCAACACCGGCAACCTGCTGGCCACCCGGGTCAAGGAGATGTGCGAGATCGCGGCCCAGCGCAAGCGCAAGCCGCTGCTCATCTACTCCGGCCGGGCCAACGAGATGCCCACCCTGCTGGAGAAACTCGACGACTCCGCCTGCGACCGGGACACCGTGATCCTGGGCGCCGACGACCTGTCCCAGCTGGAAACCGCGGGCTACACCGACCTGGCGGGCAACGAACAGCAACGCGCCCGCCGAGTGTCCTATGTGGACGGAAGGCTGTTCTTCACCACGCTGGGCCCCACCGAGGACGGCTGGCGCCGCATCACCGGCGGCCATCCGCCTGCCGAGGCCGAGCAGTTCTTCACCCAGCACGCCGACGCGCAGAAGGAGCAGGGCGAGCAGGCCAGGGCCTTCCGCTCCGGCCCCAACGGCCACGTGATGCTGGCCTACGACGCGGTGAACCTGTTCCTGGACGCCATCGAACGCGCCCGCACCGACACCGCCCTGCCCGACCGCGCCAAGCTGTACGCCGCCCTGCGCGCCACCACCGGCGCAAACCTGTTCCGCGGCGTCACCGGCCCAGTCGACTTCGGCCAAGCCGACCCGGAGCTATTGCGCCGCGGCGCGGACCCCCGAGGCAAGCAGGTCATCGTCCAACAGGTCATCGCCGACGGCAACAACCTCCGCTCCGCCTTCGTCCGCGCAGTCACCTAACCCCCGTACCACTTGGGCCAACCGGTACGCCCACTTTGGCCAAATCGGCGTACCAGTTGGCCCAACTCGCCGGGCGGGGTGTTCAGGGGGTGGTGGGGTCGGGGGCGAGGGGGGCGTAGGCGCGGACCAGGGTTTGTTCGGCTTCGTCCAGATAGGACACGAGCAGGGCCTCGGCGTGTTCGGTCGCGCCCTCTTCCAGCAACTCCAGGATGTCGCGGTTGCCTGCCATGAAGGGGACGTGGAAGGCCTTGGGGTCGTTCATCACCAGGAAGACCAGGCGGAGTTCGGCGAGTAGCTGGCGCATCAATTCGTCCAGGCGGCCGCTGTCGGCCAGGGCCACGATGGCCTGGTGGAAGCGCATGTTCGCGGTGCCGACGTCGCGCCAGCGGCGGTCGGTGGCGGCGCGGTCGGCTTCGGCGACGGACTCGCGCAACGCGGTCAGGCCGTGCTCGGGAGCGTTGGCCAGGTTGCGCACGCCGGCGGACTCGACCACCCGGCGGACCCGGTAGAGGTCGACCACGTCGGCCACGGACAGGGTGCGCACGAAGACGCCGCGGTTGAGCTGGTGGGAGAGCAGGCGTTCGTGGCTGAGCAGCCGGAATGCCTCGCGCAGGGTGTTGCGGGAGACGCCAAGCGCCTGGCCGATGGCCTCCTCGGAGAGCCGTTCGCCGGGCTGGAAGAAGCCGGCGATGATCCGGTCCCGCAGAATGCCCGCGACCCGCTCGGCCGTGGAGCTGCGTCCCAGCAGCCCGCGATCAGCCGTCAGGTCCGCCAGGGGCGCGTCGCTCACCGTGTCCTCCTCGTTGCGCTCTAGAAAATCATGGCACACGGGTCTTGTTCTTTTGTTGAACAATCCTTATGTTGACTCGTACCACATCATAGGGTGACCCAGGACACATCGGGGGTGGACAGTGCACGCGGACATCCGACGGTTCGGCAGCTCAGCGGCACTTGTCGAGCTGCCCGACAGCGCGGCGGCGCACGCTCTGCACGCGCTGCTGACCGCCCAGCCCCCGGCCGGGGTGCTCGAACTGGTCCCCGCGGCCCGCACCGTGCTCGTCCGGTACGACCCGCGTGCCACGAACTTCACCACGCTGCGCGAGCACCTGGACCAGCACGCCCCACCACCCGGGATGCGCGCGCCCGCCACGACGGTCGAGGTCCCGGTGCGCTACGACGGGCCGGATCTGGGCGAGGTCGCCGAGCTGACCGGGCTGGCCGCGGCGGAGGTGGTGCGGCGGCACCTGGGCGGGGAGTACACGGTGAGTTTCTGCGGGTTCGCGCCCGGCTTCGCCTACGTGACGGGCCTGGATCCGGCGTTGCGGGTGCCGCGGCGAGAGACCTCCCGGACTCGGGTGCCCGCGGGCGCGGTGGCCATCGCGGACGAGTTCGTCGGCATCTACCCGCGGTCCAGCCCTGGCGGGTGGCGGCTGCTGGGACAGACCGACCTGGTGCTGTGGGACACCGCGCGGGCCCGGCCCGGGTTGCTGACCGCGGGCACCCGGGTGCGGTTCCGGGAGGTGGCGGCATGAGCGCGAACCAGGGGCGCGGCGGGATCGAGGTCCTCGACGCCGGTCTGCTCACCCTCGTCCAGGACCTCGGCCGCCCCGGGCTGGCCGCGATGGGGGTCGGCCGCTCCGGCGCCGCCGACCAGCCCGCGTTCACCCTCGCCAACCGATTGGTCGGGAACGCCGAATCCGCCGCCGCCCTCGAACTCACCCTCGGCGGCGTCCAGCTCCGCTTCCACCGCGGCGCCTGGGTCGCGCTCACCGGCGCACCCGCCCCACTGCACCTCGGCACCCCCTGCATCGGCGCCCCGCGCGGCCCGCGCACCGCCGCCGCGAACGCGCCGCTGTACGTCCCGGCCGGGACCACGCTGCGGATCGGCCGCCCGGAGCGCGGACTGCGCAGCTACCTCGCCGTGCGCGGCGGCCTCGACCTGCCACCGGTGCTCGGCTCCCGGGCCAGCGACCTGCTCTCCGGCATCGGTCCGGAACCACTCGTCCGGGGGGCCTACCTACCGATCGGTCGGGAGACCGTCGGTGACCCGATCGTGGATCTCGCGCCGGTCGCGGAACTGCCCGCCGAACCGGTACTGCGGGTGCTGCTCGGCCCGCGCCAGGACTGGTTCACCCACAACGCCGCCGCGGCCCTGTGTTCCGGTCCGTACCAGGTCACCCCGGCCAGCAACCGGATCGGCGTCCGGCTGGCCGGCCCCCGCCTCGACCGGGCCCGCCCTGGTGAACTGCCGCCGGAGGGCATGGTCGGCGGCGCGCTCCAGGTTCCCCCGAACGGGCAACCCGTGCTGTTCCTCGCCGACCACCCGGTGACCGGCGGTTATCCGGTGATCGCGGTGGTCATCGAGCAGGATCTGCCCCAGGCGGCGCAGGTCCGGCCCGGACAGCGAATCCGATTCCAGTGCACCGAAAGGACTAGCCGATGAGCAGCTCACCGCCCACGTCGACCGCCCGGTCCGGCCGCAAGGTGATCGCGGCCAGCCTGATCGGCACCTCACTGGAGTGGTACGACTTCTTCCTCTACGGCACCGCGGCCGCGCTGGTCTTCCCCAAGTTGTTCTTCCCGACCAGCGATCCGCTCACCGGCACCCTGCTGGCCCTGACCACCTACGCGGTCGGTTTCATCGCCCGCCCGGTCGGCGGCGCCATCTTCGGCCACTTCGGCGACAAGGTCGGCCGGAAGAACGTCCTGGTCATCACGCTGCTGCTGATGGGCGTGGCCACCTTCGCCATCGGCCTGCTGCCCACGCACGCCCAGATCGGCGCGCTGGCCCCGATCCTGCTGGTCACCCTGCGCTTCCTGCAGGGCCTCGGCCTGGGCGGGGAGTGGGGCGGCGCGGTGCTGATGACCATGGAGCACGGCGCGGCGAACAAGCGCGGGCTGAACGCGAGCTGGCCGCAGGTCGGCGTGCCCGCGGGCAACCTGCTGGCCGCCGGGGTCATGTGGATCATGTCCGCCTCGCTGTCCAACGAGCAGTTCCTGGACTGGGGCTGGCGGGTGCCGTTCCTGCTCTCCGGGCTGCTGGTGCTGGTCGGCTTCTGGATCCGCCGCACCATCTCCGAAAGCCCGCTGTTCACCCAGGTCGAGCAGACCGAGGCCAAGGCCAAGCTGCCGCTGTTCGACGTCTTCCGCGAGCACCCGCGCGAGCTGCTCACCGCGATCGGCGCGCGCATCGGCACCGACGTGGCCTTCTACACCTTCACCCTGTTCATCCTCACCTACCTCAAGGACGTGGTGAAGGTGGACCGGCAGGTCGGGCTGAACGCGGTGCTGGTCGCCTCGGCCTGTCAGCTCGCGCTGATCCCGTTCTTCGGCGCGCTCTCGGACCGCTACGGCCGCCGCCCGGTGTACCTGGCCGGCGCGGTCGGCGCGGCGGTGTGGGTGTTCGCCTTCTTCCCGTTGCTGGCCACCGGATCCACCGCGTTGATCATCCTGGCCACGGTGGTCGCGCTGGTGGCGCACGCGGCCATGTTCGGCCCGCAGGCGGCGTTCATCTCCGAGCTGTTCAGCACCAAGCTGCGCTACACCGGCGCCAGCCTGGGTTACCAGCTGGCCGGGGTGCTCGGCGGCGCGCTCGCCCCGCTGATCTCCCTGGCGCTGCTGGAATCCACCGGCAGCTGGGTCGCCATCGGGATCTACGTGGCCGCCGCCCTGCTGCTCACCATCGGCGCGCTGATCGTCGCGCCGGAGACCAGCCGGGTGGACATCGCCGCCGATCCGGCCCTGGACAAGCCCGCACGCACCTGATCGGGTGCGAGGTAACTGTGAAGGAGGCGAGTTGAACACGTTGATCCGCCGATCCCTGACCGGCGCACTGGCCGTGGGCGCGCTGCTGGCCGCCGCCCCGCTCGCGGTGGCGGCCGAGACCGCCGCCCCGGCGAACTGCTTCGACCGCGCCGCGCCGATCCCGGTGGAGGAACAGCGGCTCACCCTCGCGGTGCCGCAGGAGATCCTCGACCGCAGTGGCTTCGACCAGCGCGGGCCGAAGTTCGAGAAGTCGTTGTGCCGCACCAGGTCGCTGCGGGTGGCCAAGAGCCTCGCGCAGACGCAGAGCAGGCAGCTGTGGCAGGCCGCGGTGGACCGGGTGCAGGGCCGTGGCCCGGCCGGTGGCGATCTGGTGCGCAGTGACGACCGGCCGCTGTACTGGGCGCGGTTGCAGCTCACCAGGGCGCTGCGCCAGTGGCAGCCCGCCTTCACCCTCTCCGCCGCCGACCGCAAGGCCTTGGTTGACGCGGTGGAGACCGGGTCGCGCGGCCAGGACTCGATCGAGCTGCCCGCCGGGAACCGGGTGAAGCGGGTGGTGCTGACCGGTTTCGACCCGTTCCAGCTCGACGGCGACATCCGCCGCACCAACCCCAGCGGCGCGACCGCGCTGGCCCTGGACGGCACCTACATCGACACCCCGTCCGGGCGGGCGCGGGTGGAGACCGCGGTGTTCCCGGTGCTGTGGACGCCGTTCGAGGCGGGCATGGTGGAGCAGACCCTGTTGCCGCACTTCAAGTCTGGCCGCAAGCAGGTGGACCTGTTCACCACGGTCAGCCAGGGCCGGGCGGGCCAGTTCGACATCGAGCGCTACAACGGCCGCTGGCACACCGGCGCGGACAACAACCGGGAGAACCGGGCTGCCGGCATCCCGATCCCGGCCGGGGTGCCGACGGTGACGCCGCAGCCGGAGTTCGTGCCGACCACGTTGCCGTACAAGGAGATCGTGGCCGCGAAGACCGGTCCGTTCACGGTGCTGGACCGCACCGAGGTGACCGAGATCCCGGCCGGGCAGACCGAGCCGGTGAAGAGCCCGAACGGTCCGACGCCGGGTTCGGTGGCCCGTGCCGGTGGCGGCGGTTCCTATCTGTCCAACGAGATCGCCTACCGGGCCACGCTGTTGCGGGACGCGGTCAAGGCGAAGGTGCCGGGCGGGCACGTGCACACGCCGATCCTGTTCTTCGACCCGGCCAACCCGGACAAGGTCTCCGATCCGGTGCTGGAGAAGAACCGGGCCGACATCGTGGCCCAGGCCAGGGCGATCCTCGCGGTCGCCGTCGGCACGCTCTGAACTCCCAGCGGGCGCCGGGATCACCGGCGCCCGCTGGTGTCAGACCCGGCGCAGCAGCCGGGTTTTCTCCAGCATGCCCAACAGGTCGCGGGCTTCTTCCTTGCTCAGCCCCGGGGATTCGCGCAGCACGTCCGGGATGTCCACCGGCGCGCCCGCGGACATGTCGCCCATCCAGCGCAGCGCGGGCAGGAACTCCCGGCGCACCAGCAGGCTGGCGGTCTGGGTTTCCCGGAAACCGTAGGCGGACACCGAGATCCGCGCGGTCTCGGCGTCCAGTTCGTCCACGCCGAACGCGGTTTGCCCGGCGCGCACGAACCGGGTCTCCAGTCCGACCGGCTGCCGGGTGAGCGGTTCCCGGACCAGGTCCCGCGGATCGAGGCGGTCCAGCGCGTCGCGCAGTGCGGCCAGGTCCACGGTGGTGCGGCTGGTCGCTTCCTCCGGGGTCTCGAAATCGTAGATCGACTCCCGCCAGCGTTCGTCCCTGGTCAGCTGGTTCTTGAGGCCGGCCAACAGGAAGTCCATCCGCAGTGGCGGAGTCAGCAGCACGTGCAGGGAGAGCGAGTCCTGGTCGGAGCAGGTCTCGTGCCAGTAGCCGCGCGGCACGTGCAGCACGGCCCCGGGTTCCAGCACGAACTCCTTGGCGTCACCGGGAATCCGCTCCGGTGGGGCCTCGCGCTGGTAGGCGCGCAGGTCCGGGGTGAGCGGATCGCCGGCGCCCCAGCCGTGCAGCGGGCGCGGGGTGAACTCGTTCGGCGCCACCCGCCACACCTTGCGACCGGTGAGCTGCACGGTGATCACGTCGATCGGGTCGAAGTGCACCTTGGTGACCGCGCCCGGCCGGTTGCCGAAGAGCTGGACCTTCGCCGACTGGGCGGAGACCCGGAAGGTCTCGGCCACCTCGCGCTCGAACGGGTCGAACTCGGCGATCTCCTGGAAAAAAGCGGTGAAGCCCGCGTCGTAGAGCCGCCGCGCACTGGCCGCGGGCATCAGCGCGGAACTGGTGTTGCCCGCGGCGTCCTGGAACCAGGCGCAGACCCGCCGCACCTGTTTGGCGAAGACGTCGTCGATGGAGTGGATCTCCAGGGTGTCCCGCAGGCGGGCGGCCAGCTCCGGCCGCGCCGGGGTGGCCAGAATCCGGCGGCCCAACACGGAGTTACTGAATCCGGCCAGGTCCGTGGGGGCGAACCAGTCCGCGAGGTCGAGCCGGGACATCACCCCTCCAGGTTGTCTTCGACGGGCGCCTTGGTGATCTGGGGATGGGGCCGGTGCGCGGTGGCCTCGCCAAGGCCCTGGGTGGTGGTGATCCGCAACTCGCCGAAGGTGGCGGTGGCGATGATGTCCTCGCCGGCGCCCCGGTCGATGAGGAAGGCCGGGCGCACGGCGTACTCGGCCTCGGCGCCCGCTTCGACGTGGACGACCACGGCGGGCGGCAGATCCGGCTGTTCGATCATGGCAGGGGCTCCTCGGGGGATCGGCGCACCAGCCGGGTCTGCTCCATGAGCCCCAGCAGGTCCTGCGCCTCGGGTTTGGTCAGTCCGGGGGCCTCGCGCAGCACATCGGCCACATCGAGGGCGGTCCCGGCGGGCAGGGCGTTCACCCAGCGCAGAGCGGGCAGCGCGGGTGCGGGCACGGTCACCGCGGCGGTCTGGGTCTCGCGGAAACCGTAGGCGGACACCGAGATCCGGACTGTGTCGTGGTCGAGACCGTCCACGCCGAAGGCGGCCTGACCGGCGCGGGTGAACCGGGTCTCCGGTCCGACCGGGGCGGTCGGCAGTGGGGCGCGGACCAGGTCGCGCGGGTCGAGGCGGGCCAGCGCGGCGCGCAGTGCGGCCAGGTCGGCGGCGGTGCGGGCGGCGGTCTCGGCCGGGGTGGCGAAGTCGTAGATCGCATCGCGCCAGTGCCGCTCGCCCGCCAGCTCGTTCTTCAACGCGGCGAGCAGGAAGTCCATGCGCAGCGGCGGGATCAGCAGCAGGTGCAGGGAGATCGAGTCCTGATCGGAGAACGTCTCGTGCCAGTAGCCGCGCGGCACGTGCAGCACCGAACCCGGTTCGAGCCGGTACTCCTTGACGTTGCCCGGGATCACCTCGGGCGGCGGGTTCTCCTGGTAGGTGCGCAGACTGGGCCCGATCGGCTCGCCGGCGCCCCAGCCCTTGAGCGGGCGCGGCGCGAACTCATTCGGCGCGATCCGCCAGGTCTTGCGGCCGGTGAGCTGCACGGTGATCACGTCGACCGGGTCGAAGTGCACTTTGGTGACCGCGCTGGGCCGGTTGCAGAAGAGCTGGACCTTGGCCGAGCCCGGCGCGACGCGGAAGGCGCCTGCCACCTCGCGCTCGAACCCCGCGAAGTCGGCGACCTCCTGGAAGTAGGCGGTGGTGCCCGCGTCGTAGAGCCGTCGCGCACTGGCCGCGGGCATCGGCGCGGTGGCGGCGTTGCCGTCCAGGTCCAGGAACCAGGCCCGGACCTCGCGCACCCGCTTGCCGAAGGCGTCGTCCACGGTGTGCACGCCCAGCGCGGCGCGCAGCCGGTCTGCCAGGTCGGCCCTGGGCTGGGTGACCAAGGGCCGCTGGCCGAGCACGGTGCGGCTGAACTCGGTCAGGCCCAGTGGCGCGAACCAGTCGTCGAGATCGAGGCGCGGGCCCAGCTCAGTCCCCGGTCCGCGGGGTCTGGGTGGCGCCGAGTCCGGATGCTGCATCGGTCCAACTTCGCCGCCGACCGTTCGGTTGGCCAGCGCGGTGACCGTTCCGCGCCCGATCGGGACCCATGATCAGCCCCTACAGACGGTCAAACCGGGAAGTTGATCTCTCTGGCTCAGACCCGGCTGTACGGCGGGTACGGGCGGGCCGCCTCGGCCAGGGCGTCGGCCACCGCGGCGGCCTCGCTCACCGGCAGGGTGGCGGTGGTGATGCGCAGGTGGTCGCCGCCGCTGGGCTCGACCAGGAACGGGGAGCCGGGGGCCGCGCCGATGCCCTGGGCGGCCAGGGTCACCAGGGCCTCGCGCTCGCGGGCCACGTCGATCCACAGGTTGATGCCGTCCCAGCCGGTGGAGCGGATGCCGCGGCTGGTCAGGGCGTCCTTGAGGGCGCCGCGGCGCTGGCCGTAGACGGTGCGGGCGGTGGCCACCGCGGCCACGCAGCCAGGGTCGGTGAGCAGGCCGACCAGGACCTCCTGCAGCAACCGGCTGGACCAGGCCGCGCCCAGGTGCCGTCGCCCGATCAGCGGTTCGACGATCGAGGCCGGTCCGCCGAGGGCGGCCAGCCGCAGGTCGGGGCCGTGCGATTTGGAGAAGCTCTGCACCCGGACCACCCGGTCGGGCAGTGCGCCGGCGAAGCTGACCGGGTCGGCCAGGGCCACGTCACCGGAGTGGTCGGCCTCGATGATCATCACGTTCGGGTGAGCGCGCAGTTTCTCTACCAACTGGTCGGCTCGCCGCTGGGTGAGGCTGACGCCGGTCGGGTTCTGCGCGCGCGGCTGCATGAGCAGCACCGCCGGGTCGCGGCGCAGCTGACCGGCCAGGGCGTCCGGCAGGATGCCCTCGTCGTCCACCGGCACCGGCAGCGCGCTGGCGCCCACGGTGTCCAGCAGGTCCAGGAACGGCGGGAAGGTCGGGTTCTCCACGATCACCCGGTCCCCCAGGCGCAGCAGCTGACCGAGCAGCCGGTCGATGCCGTCCAGGGAGCCGTTGACGATGGTCAGCGTCTCCGGATCGCACACCGAAGCCCAGGACTTGCGGACCAGGCGGTCCAGGTCGGGCAGCACCGGGGCGTCCAGGTAACCCGACAGCGGCGGCTGGCCGTCGATGCGGGCCAGCGCGGGCCCGATCGGCGGCAGTAACGCCTGGTCAGGCACGCCGGCGGAGAGGTCGCGGGCGAACCGGCCGGTATCGCCGGCCAGTCGCCAGAACCGGGTGGGCTCGGCGCTGTGCGTGCGGGCGGTGACGAAGGAGCCGTTGCGGCCCTTGGTCTCGATCGCGCCGACCCTGGCCAGCGAGCGCCAGGCCTCGTTCACCGTGGTCGGGCTGACACCGAGGGCCTGGGCGAGCGCGCGCACCGTGGGCAGCCTGGTGCCCACGGACAACTCGCCCGCGCCGATCAGCCGGTTGATCGCCGCGGCGATGCCCGTGGCCGATCCTTCCTCGACGACCGACAGAATCCGGCTCAGATCGGCGTGCATGACCCTCCCGTCCACTGGCCCGCCGCCACCATGGCGGACCACTCAGCATTGTGCGCAAGTTCTGACGGTTTGGTGACGTCCGACGCCGATGGCGCTCATCGATACATCGTTCGGCCTAGCGTCAGGGGCATGCGAGTGTTGATCACCGGAGCGGCCGGGTTCATCGGCTCCCACATCGTCGAGGCACTGTCCGGATCGGACACCGTGCTGCTGGACGCCCTGCTCCCGCAGGCACACGGCGCGGACGGCCCGCCCCCGTGGACGCCCGCGGACCTGGTCGTCGGCGACGTCCGGGACGCCGACCTGCTGGACCGGCTGCTGCCGGGCGTGGACGTGGTGTGCCACCAGGCCGCCATGGTCGGGCACGGGGTCGATCCGAACGACGCGCCGGAGTACGCGCTGCAGAACGACTACGGCACCGCGGTGCTGCTGGCCGCGATGCACCGGGCGGGGGTGGGCAGGCTGGTGCTGGCCTCCTCGATGGTGGTCTACGGCGAGGGCCGCTACCGCTGCGCCGAGCACGGCGTGGTGCGACCGGGTCCGCGGTTGCTGCCCGAGCTGGCGGCCGGCCGGTACGAGCCGCCCTGCCCGGTGTGCGGGGCCGCGCTGGCCGACGAACTGGTGCCCGAGGACGCCCCGGTGGATCCGCGCAGCACCTACGCGGCCAGCAAACTCGCCCAGGAGCACCTGGCGGCGGCCTGGGCGCGGCAGACCGGCGGTGCGGTGTGGGCGTTGCGCTACCACAACGTGTACGGGCCGCGGATGCCGCAGAACACGCCGTACGCCGGGGTGGCCTCGATGTTCCGGTCCTCCCTGGAACGCGGTGACGCGCCGGTGGTCCTGGAGGACGGGCGGCAGCGGCGGGACTTCGTGCACGTGCGGGATGTCGCGCTGGCCAACCGGCTGGCGATCGAGACGCCCGCGCCGGCGGGCGGGTTGTGCGCGGTGAACGTGTGTTCGGGTGATCCGCACACCGTGGGCGAGCTGGCCACGGAGCTGGCGAAGGCGTGTGGTGGTCCCGAACCGCGGATCGTGGGCGGGGCCCGGCCGGGGGATGTGCGGCATGTGGTGGCCGATCCGGTGAAGGCGGCGGCGGTGCTCGGCTACCGGGCCCAGGTGTCCTTCGCCGAGGGCGTCACCGAGTTCGCCACCGCGCCGTTGCGGCGACCGGCGCAGCTCACCAGTTCGTGAGCACCAGGTGGTTCACCGCGAGCGCGGTGACCGCCTGCGCGGCCAGCCACCAGCGCCGGGATCCCCTTGGCAGCAAGGCGGTCCCGGCGCACAGCCACACCGCGAACGGCAGCCAGATCCGCTCGACCTCGGCCTTGCTGAGTCCGGACAGGTCCGCGGCGAGCACCGCGAGCAGGGCGGCGGCGACCAGGACGGTGATCCCCCTGGTCCGTTCGGTGACGGCGCGGCGGATCCCGGCGGCCAGCGCGGGTCCGGTGGCCAGGGCGAGCGCGGCGAGGTTGGCCCATACCCAGTAGGCGTAGGGGCGGGCGGTGGCGATGCCCTGGTAGTAGCGCTCGACGACCAGGTGGTAGCCGTCCAGCCACCAGAACCCGGCCAGCGCGAACGCCCCTGTCACGGCCAGCACACCGGTCGCGGCCGGGAGCACCTTGCCGCGGCCGACGATCAGCACCGCCAACGCCAGTGGTCCCAACAGGATCAAGCCGTAACTGAGGAACAACCCGAAGCCCAGCAGCAGTCCGCCGAGCAGTGACCGCCACCAGCCACCCAGTGCCAGCAACGCGATTCCGCAGGCGGTGACGCCGGCGAACAGGCCGTCCGCGGAGACGCCGAACCACACAAAACCTGGCAGTAGCACCACGAACGGCAGCATGCGGCGGGCCGCGTCGGCGTCGGCCAGCGCGCGCACGGTGACCGGCACCGCGATCGCGACCAGGCAGCCGATCAGTATTGTGACGATCCCGGCCCAGGCGCCGCCGTCCAGGCCGATCCGGTCCAGCAGCACGTACACCAGCAGCGCGCCCGGCGGGTGGCCGGAGACGTGCGTGGTCCAGGAATCGGGCTGGAAGTCCAGGATCCGTCCGGCGAATCCGGCGATCATCGCGCCGATGTCGGTGATCCCGCCGACCTCGTGGAGGTATTCGTCGGAGGTGGTGAGCCTGGTTGCCAGGCCGCGTTGCCAACCGTCCACAGTGGCCAGTGCCACGGTCCAGGCCACCGCGGTCACGTATCCGGCGGCGAGCACTCCGCGCCAGGGCAGGCGATCCGCCAGCCGCGGTCCGTGCCACACCACCAGGATCGCCAGCAGCAGCGCGGGCGCGGTGCCGGGTCCGAGGTGCGGCAGCCACTCGCCGAACAGCGGCGCGGCCCCGGCGAAAATGGGGACCCCGTTGGCACGCAGGACAAAGCCGAGGACTACCGCGACGGCCACGAGCAGCACGAGGGCCGCCGCGGCCAGCAGGTCACGGCGGTCTTTTCCAGACAGCACGCGGCCACCGTAAGGCCATTCCGCGCACCGCACCCGGCGGATCCGGGGTCCGAAACAACTCGGTAAGAACTGGCCGGTACGTCATATTTCGGTAAGCACCGCAACGGTTCCCGGCCGATCGTCAGGGCCCTAACGTCCGGTGGCATGACGCAGACGACCGGCGCGGTGGACGTGGTGCTGCCCTGTCTCAACGAGGCAGCCGCACTGCCCGCCGTGCTCCAGCAGCTCCCTCCTGGATACCACGCGATCGTGGTCGACAACGGTTCCACCGACGGCACCGCCGCGGTGGCCGCCGGACTCGGCGCGACCGTGGTGCACGAGCCGCGCCGGGGTTACGGCGCCGCCGTGCACACCGGCATCGAACACGCGCGGACCGAGATCGTCTGCGTGCTCGACGCCGACGGCTCGATGGCCCCCGCCCTGCTGCCCGCCCTGGTCGCGCCGGTGGCCACCGGCCGGGCGCGACTCTCGGTGGGACGGCGGATCCCGGTGGGCCGCGGGGTGTGGCCGTGGCACGCGCGAGCCGGGAACGCCTTCCTGGCCTGGCTGTTGCGCCGCCGCGGTCTCGCGGTCCGGGACATCGGCCCGATCCGCGCCTTCCGCCGCGAGGACCTGCTCGCCCTGGGCATCACCGACCGCGGTTTCGGCTACCCCCTGGAACTGTTGATCCGGGCGGCCGACGCGGGCTGGGAAGTGTCCGAAGTGGACTTCGACTACCTGCCGCGGGCCGCGGGCACCAGGTCGAAGGTGAGCGGTTCGGTGCTCGGCACCCTGCGCGCGGCCAGGGACATGGCGGGGGTGCTGCGATGAATCCCGCGATCCTGGTGGTGGCCAAGGCCCCCGTCCCCGGCCAGGCGAAGACCCGCCTGACCCCGCCGGCCACCCCGCGGCAGGCCGCCGCCATCGCCGCGGCGAGCCTGCACGACACCCTGGCCGCCGCCCGCGCCACTCCCGGCACCCGCCTGGTGGTGGCGCTGACCGGGGACCTGGCGGCGGCGGCCGATTCGGTGCGGCTGCGCCGATCCCTGTATGGCAGCACGGTGATCTCCCAGCGCGGCAACGGTTTCGCCGAACGCCTGGCCAACGCGCACGCCGATGTCGCCGGACCGCGGTTGCAGCTCGGCATGGACACCCCGCAGGTCACCCCGAGACTGCTCGCCGACTGCCTGCGCCTGCTGGCCCAGCGCAACACGGACGCGGTGCTCGGCCCGGCCACCGACGGCGGCTGGTGGGCACTCGGGCTGCGCAGGCGGGAGCACGCGGCACTGCTGGCCACGGTGCCGATGTCCCAGTCCGACACCGGCGAGCACACCCTGGCTGCCTTGCGGGACAAGGGCCTGATCGTGCGGATCGCGCCGGAACTGTCCGATGTGGACACCATGGCGGACGCGGTGGCGGTGGCCCGCGGCCTGCCGGGCTCGTACTTCGCGCACGCGGTGACCGCGGTGCTGCCCAGCCTCGCCGCGGTAGCCGCGCGCCCTGCTGAGGTGGCCCGATGACCAGCGAGTTCGACGCCGCCCTGCTCGGTCACACCGACCTGCTGCTGCTCCCGGACGGCCGCAGCCTGTTGCTGCCCATCGCCCGCTGGTCCGCCACCCCGTGCCCTGCCGACGAGCAACTCCTGCGCCGCTGCACCGGCCCGGTCCTCGACCTCGGCTGCGGCCCCGGCCGCCTGGTCACCGCGCTCGGCCG
This sequence comes from Crossiella sp. S99.2, assembly GCF_023094165.1. GTDB lineage: Bacteria > Actinomycetota > Actinomycetes > Mycobacteriales > Pseudonocardiaceae > Crossiella. The sequence goes on from NZ_JALMDK010000011.1 coordinate 179,126, forward strand.
CCGCGGCGTGATCGCGCTCGGCGTGGACAGTTCCCCGGTGGCCGTCCGCCTCACCACCGACCGCGGCGGCGCCGCGCTGTGCCGCGACCTCTTCGACCGGCTGCCCGCCGAGGGCCGCTGGCAACAGATCCTCCTGGCCGACGGCAACATCGGCATCGGCGGCGACCCGGTGGTGCTGCTCCGCCGGGTGCACCGACTGCTCGCCCCCACCGGCCACGCCCTCATCGAGGTCGAACCCCCGGGCACTGGACTGCGCCGGGAACAGGTGCGGCTGACCGGATCCGCCTTCGACTGGGCCTGGGTCGGCGCCGACGCCATCGGGCTGCTCGCCGTGGTCACCGGGTTCCGGGTGACCGAACTCTTCGACCACTCCGGCCGATGGTTCGCGGTGCTACGCAAGGAGGTGCGCGATGATGCGACTGCGGCCGCCTGAGGAATCCGACTTCCAAGGCTCGGCGCACGATGTCCGGGTCACCAGCCGGATCGGACTGTGGCTGGGTATCGCGTTCGGGTTGTGCTTCATCACCGGGTTGCTCAGCCACGGCGTCCAGCATCCGCCGGCCTGGTTCAGCTGGCCCACCCGGCCGGTGAACCTGTTCCGGATCAACCAGGGCGTGCACGTGATCAGCGGGATCGCCGCGATCCCGTTGCTGGTGGCCAAACTCTGGACGGTCTACCCGAAACTGTTCGCCAAACCCGCCGTCCGCTCGCTGCCGCACGCCCTGGAGCGGCTGTCCATCTTCGCGTTGCTGGCCGCGGCGTTCTTCCAGCTCGCCAGCGGGCTGTTCAACGTGGCGCAGAACTACCCGTGGCGGTTCTACTTCGTCACCGCGCACTACGCCGTGGCCTGGATCGCGGTCGGCGCACTGCTGCTGCACATCGCGGTCAAACTCCCGCTGATCCGCGAGGCGCTCAGCCAACCCGTTGGCCTGCAACAGGAACCGGCGGTCGGCCTGTCCCGCCGGGCGTTCCTGCGCGGCACCGGCCTGGCCACCGGCGCGGCCGTGCTGGCCACCGCCGGAGCCACCGTGCCTGGCCTGCAAGGACTTTCCTTCCTCGGCTGGCGCTCCACCAAGGGCCCGCAAGGACTTCCGGTCAACCGCACCGCCTCCGCCGCCGGGGTCGCCCGGATCACCGACACCTGGAAGCTGGAGATCACCGGCCCTGCCGGGACCCGGACGCTCAGCCTGGCCGAGCTGACCGCGTTGCCGCAGACCACCGCGGAACTCCCGATCGCCTGCGTGGAGGGCTGGAGTCAGTCCGCCACCTGGACCGGCGTCCGGGTCGCCGACCTGATCACCAGTGTCGGCGCGGGTCCGGACGCGGTGGTGCGGGTGGAATCCCTGGAGCAGGGCGGCGCGTACCGGGTCAGCGAACTGCCCGCCGCGCACGCGCACGACCCGTTGACGCTGCTGGCCTTGCGGCTCAACGGGGAGGAACTGGACCTGGACCACGGCTACCCGTGCCGGATCATCGCGCCGAGCCGTCCGGGTGTGTTGCAGACCAAGTGGGTTGGCCGATTGGCGGTGCGGTGATGCGGTGGGTACTCGGTGCGATCGGCGCCGGACTGCTCGGCTGGGGCGTGATCCTGTTGCTGCCCTTGCTGTTCACCTCCGTCGGCGACACGGTGTCGCTGGGCGGCTGGCTGATCGGCGGCCCGATCCTGCACGACGCGGTGATCGCGCCGGTCATCGGCCTGCTCGGCCTGGCGATCAGCCAGCGGGTCGGCCGGGCCTGGCGGACACCGGTGATCACTGGGCTGGCGGTGTCCGCGGTGCTGGTGACGCTGTCCGTGCCGTGGCTGTGGCGGACCTTCGCGCCCTACCTCAACCCCGGCCTGCACGACCGGAATGTGCTGCTGGGCCTGGTGATCGCGCTCGGCGTGGTGTGGCTGGCGGTACTGGCCGCGGGTCTGCTCAACGGCCGCCGGATCAGCGCAGCGCCGCCAGTCGACGGGTGACTTCCTCGGTGGAAGCGTGTCCCACCGCGAGGGTCGCCACCCGTTCCTCGTCCACCACGAGCAGGGTCGGGAAGCCCTGCACACCCAGCTCCCCGGCGAACCGGAAGTCCGCCGCCGCCTCGGCCACCGCGTTCGGCGACTCGAAGGCCGCCACCAGCAGGTCCGGTTCCAGTCCGGTCCGCTCGGCCAGTGCGCGGTAGGTCGCGGGGTCGGACAGGCTCTGCCCGTCCTGGTAGTAGGCGTCCTGGAGTGCGCCGACGAGTTCCACCGCTCGGTCGGGGGCCAGCGCGCGCAGGGCGGCCACCCCGCGCGCGGCCGCTTCGGAGTCCATCACGAACGATCCTTCGTCCAGGAGTCGCTCGAATCCGGCGCCGAAGCTCACCCCGGTGAGGTCGGTGATCCGCTCGTTGGCGTCCCGGATGAACTCGTACTGACCGATCGGTCGGCGCCGGTCGCCGGTGAACAGCCCGCCGGAGACCACTTCCACCGGCAGCCCGGGATGCGCGGCGGTCAGCTCGGCCATGGTCCGGGAAAACCCGTAACACCAGCCGCAGTAGGCATCCAGCACATACACCAGCCGCACAGTCACTCGATCAGGTTACCTGACGAGTCAGATGTTCCACTTTCAACCCAGCGGCGGCAGCGCGTCCCTGGCCGCGTGACTGAGCAGCTTCAGCTGGGCCGCGAACCGTGCCCGCTCTGGCTCGGGCAGCAGGTCCAGGAGATACCGCTGGACGTTGCGCGCGTGCAGTCGCGCCGCGGTCACCGCGGTCCGCTCCCCCGCCTCGGTCAGCCGTACTAGCTGCACCCGCCGGTCCCCCGGCTCGGCCACCCGTTCGACCAGGCCCGCCCGCACCATCCGATCAACCAGGCGGGTGGCGCCGCCGGTGGTCAGCACCTGTTCCTGGGCGATCCGCCGCATCGGCAGCCCTGGTTCCCCGGCCCGGCCCAGGATCAGCAGCACCTCGAACATGAGGTGGCTGATCCCGCACTCGGCCTCGATCTCCCGCCCGAGGATGTGCTCCAGGCGATTCGCCGTGCCCAGCAACCGCCCGAACACGAGCACCCGGTCATCAGCGGCGGCCTGCTGCGCCGTGCTGATCTCCGTGTGCCCAGCCTCCGCGCCCAAGTCCCCGGCCTCCAGTCCCATCGTTTGAGGGTTCATCCACGTTGTCCTGCGATTATCACCAAGAAGTCTCCACCGAATATTCAACGATACCGTTCACTGGGTGGCTGACCAGGACCTGACGATCGAACTCAGCATGACCGAACTGCGCGAGATCGCAGGCTACGCCGCGGCCTGCGCGCGGCCCGCGTTGGCGATCTTCGAACGGGCCCGCCCCGACAACCCGCGACCACGAGCCGCGATCGAGTCCGCGCAGGCGTTCGCGGCCGGCGCCGAGCGGACCAAGGCGATCCGGGATCACGCGTGGGCGGCGAACCGGGCCTACCAGGAGACCCGCGACGCCGGCCAAGCCGCGGCCAGTGACGCCGCCCGCGCCGCCGTCGCCGCGGCCAGCGCGGCCTACCTGCATCCCCTGGCCAAGGCCACCCAGGTCCTGCACATCCTCGGCGCGGCCGCCCACGCGGCCAGGGCCTTTGAGCTGGACGCCGGTACCGACCGTTCGGTAGGCGAGCAGTACATCGAGAAGGCCCGCGTTCTGGCCAGTCCCGTTGTGGTGCGTGTCCTGGCGCGGTACCCCAGCGCGCCAGGTGGTCGCGGCCGGGCGGGCGAACTGTTGCGGGCACTGGACACCGCGTTGCGCGTGCGGGCCGCCGATGTGAACCCGGCGGCCAACTGAAACCCCGGCTACTTCCGTAGGTACCCCGCCCCGCCCCGCGCCACGAAAAGTGGTGGTCATGACCACCCTGCACCGGCGCGCGCTCCCCGTGCTCGCCACCATCCTGCTCAGCGCGCTCGCGTTCACTCCCGCCGCCTCCGCCGCCCCCGTCGACTGGGGCTTGGACCGCATCGACCAGCGCGACCTCCCGCTCAACGGCGCCTACCAACCGGTCGGGAACGGCGCGGGCGTCAACATCTACGTCCTGGACACCGGCATCCGCACCACCCACCAGGCCTTCGGCGGCCGGGCGCGCACCGCCTACGACCCCGAGGGCGTCGGCGGCGACTGCGCCAGTCACGGCACCGCGGTGGGCAGCATCGCCGCCCGCACCGCGCCCGCGGCGACCATCCAGTCGGTTCGGGCGCTGTGCGGACGGGTGGACGTGGTCGAGGCCGTGCGCTGGGTCGCCGCCAACGCGGTCAAGCCCGCCGTGCTCAACCTCAGCCTGGGCGGGGCGCGCAACGCCGCGATGGACGCCGCCGTGCAGCAGGTGCTGAACAAGAACATCCCGGTGGTGGTCTCCGCGGGCAACCAGCCGGTGGACGCCTGCAACGGCTCGCCCTCCCGGGTGCGGGACGCGATCACCGTCGGTTCGGTGACCCGCACCGACCAGGTCTGGCAGCACTCCGCCATCGGCCCGTGTATCGACCTGTTCGCGCCCGGCGCGGCCATCCTGACCGCCACCAGCGAGTCCGACACCGCCACCGCCGTGCACGACGGGACCTCCGAGGCCGCGCCGTTCGTCTCCGGCGTGGTGGCCAACTACCTGGGTGCGCACCCGGCGGCCACCGTCGCCGAGGTCAACAAGCACCTCGTCGACGGGGCCACCAAGAACAAGGTCACCGGACTGAAGGCCGGCACCCCGAACCGCCTGCTCTACGCACGCTGACCAGGGCGGCTGTGACCGGTGCAGCCGCCGGTCACAGCTCCCCGCGGGTCATCTTGATCAGCCGGTCCAGCACCGAGGCGGACCGGCCCGCACCGTCGTGCTCGTACTCGTTGGTCACCCAGGCCCTGGTGGCGCCCATGACGCTCGCGGTCTCCAGGGAGTAGGCGGAGTCGACGTACATGTCGTCGAAGTAGACCGCCGCGGCCACCGGCACCTCGTTGCGCGCCAGCACCTCCGGGTCGTACAGCGGCCCCCAGTCCGTGCGCGCGGCCAGGATCTCCGCGACGTCCTTGAGCGGGGTCAGCGCCGGGTCCTCGTCGAACTGCCAGGGGTAGATCATCTCGCCGGTGAACAGCACCGGCCAGTCACCTTCCAGGTCGAACTCGGGGAACTCCGCCCGCACCCGCTGCGCCGACCAGTCCGAGGCGCGGCCCTGGGCGTAGATCGACTCGTGCACCAGCGCGTACAGCGGTGCGGTGGCGAAGGACAACCGGGCCCCGGCCTGGGCCAGGAACGGGTCGGACAGCTCCGGGCCACCCGCACCGTCCACAAAGGACATCTCCAGCAGGTAGTGCAGCGAGTCGAACTCGCGGTGCGTGCCGAAACCCATGCCCAGGGTCTGGAAGCGGTGCGCGGTCAGCCGTTCCCCGGTGGGCAGCCGGACGTCGTGCGCCAGCAGGTGGTCCACCACCCGGCGGGCGATCTCCGCGTCCTCCGGGTACCTGGCGAAGAACTGCTCGTTCTTCTCCCGCACCCGCGGGTACAGCGCCCGGTAGACCTCGTCCGCGGTGGCGGTCAGCGGGGCCAGCCCGCCGGTGATCAGCGACTCGCGCAGTGAGCCGGGGAACAGCGACAGGTAGGTCAGCGAGCAGAAACCGCCGAAGCTCTGCCCGTAGATGCTCCACGGCGCCTCGCCGATCAGCGCCCGCCGGACCAGCTCGGCGTCCCGCACGATCGAGTCGGCGCGGAAGTGCGCCACGTACTCCGCCTGCGCCTTGGCGTCCCCGCGCAGCGGCAGGGTCTGCCGGTTGACCCGGCTGCTCAGGCCGGTGCCGCGCTGGTCGAGCAGCAGCACCCGGTAGTCCTTGAGCGCCCGGCCCAGCCAGGCACTCGGCGCGCTCGGCCGCTCACAGGGGTGGCCGGGGCCGCCCTGCAGCATCAGCAGCCAGGGCAGATCGTCCTTCTCCCGCCCGGCGGCCACCACCTCGCGGGCGAACACGGTCAGGTGTTCCCCTTGCGGAGCAGCATGATCAACCGGTACGTCGAAGGTGTAGGCGGTGGTCACCAGGCCGGGCAGCCGGTCGGTGCGCAGGCGATTGGCAGTCGTCACACGCCAAACGTTAACTCCATGGCGCCCGGGTGAATTATTGTTCGGTAACAAAGACCCTATTGCACCAGAGTGATGCTCTTCATAGGTTGCCGAAGTCGACCCCGACGCCCAGACCGGAAGCGAGGGGAAAGCTGTGGTCAACGTGGTTCGAGCCGCGATCTTCCAGACTAAGTGGACCGGCGACACCGACTCGATGATCGAGGCGCACGAGCGTGCGGCGCGGTCGGCGGCCGCCCAGGGCGCCAAGGTCATGGGTTTCCAAGAGGTGTTCAACGCGCCGTACTTCTGCCAGGTGCAGGACGCCGAGCACTACAAATGGGCCGAACCGGTGCCGGACGGGCCGACGGTCAAGCGGATGCAGGCACTGGCCAAGGAGACCGGCATGGTGCTGGTCGTCCCGGTCTACGAGGTCGAGCAGTCCGGCTTCTACTACAACACCGCGGCGGTCATCGACGCCGACGGCAGCTACCTCGGCAAGTACCGCAAACACCACATCCCGCAGGTCAAGGGCTTCTGGGAGAAGTACTACTTCCGGCCCGGCAACCTCGGCTGGCCGATCTTCGACACCGCGGTCGGCCGGATCGGCGTCTACATCTGCTACGACCGGCACTTCCCCGAGGGCTGGCGCGCGCTCGGCCTGGCCGGGGCGAAACTGGTCTTCAACCCCTCCGCCACCAGCCGCGGCCTGTCGGCCTACCTGTGGCAGCTCGAACAGCCCGCCGCCGCGGTGGCCAACGAGTACTTCGTGGCCGCGATCAACCGGGTCGGCGTGGAGGAGTACGGGGACAACGACTTCTACGGCACCAGCTACTTCGTCGACCCGCGCGGTCAGATGGTCGGCGAGGTGGCCAGCGGCACCGAGGAGGAACTCGTGGTCCGCGACCTGGACTTCGACCTCATCGACGAGGTCCGCCAGCAATGGGCCTTCTACCGGGACCGCCGCCCGGACGCCTACGGAACCCTGACGGAGGGCTGAGATGGGAGCGCACGCGGAGCTGTACGCCCGCCGCCAGGCGGTGCTGCCGAGCTGGCTGTCCGCCTACTACGCCGAGCCGATCGAACTCGACCGCGGCGAAGGCAGGCACGTCTACGACAGCGAGGGCAACCGCTACCTGGACTTCTTCGGCGGCATCCTGACCACGATGACCGCGCACGCCCTGCCCGAGGTGACCAAGGCGGTCACCGAGCAGGCCGGCAAGATCCTGCACACCTCCACGGTGTACCTGAGCCGCCCCATGGTCGAACTGGCCGAGCAGATCGCCGCGATCTCCGGCATCCCGGACGCGCGGGTGTTCTTCACCGCCAGCGGCACCGAAGCCAACGACGCGGCACTGCTGCTGGCCACCGGCGTGCGCCGGTCCAACCAGGTCCTCGCCATGCGCAACAGCTACCACGGGCGCTCCTTCTCCGCGGTCTCCATCACCGGCAACTCCGGCTGGTCCACCACCAGCCTGTCCCCGTTCCAGGTCTCCTACGTGCACGGCGGCAACCGGTTCCGCGGCCCGTTCCGCGAGTTCTCCGACGCCGAGTACATCAACGCCTGCGTCGAGGACCTGCGCGATGTGCTCGACCAGGGCGACAAGAACTCAGCCGCGCTGATCGCCGAGCCGATCCAGGGCGTCGGCGGGTTCAGCGTGCCCCCGGACGGGCTCTACGGCGCGCTCAAGGAAGTCCTGGACGAACACGGCATCCTGTGGATCGCCGACGAGGTGCAGACCGGCTGGGGCCGCACCGGCGAGAACTTCTGGGGCTGGCAGGCCCACGGCGCCACCCCCGACATCGTCACCTTCGCCAAGGGCATCGGCAACGGCATGTCCATCGGCGGTGTGATCGCCCGCGCCGAGATCATGAACACTCTGCGTGCGAACTCCTTGTCCACCTTCGGCGGCAGCCCGATCACCATGGCCGCCGGCCTGGCCAACCTGCGCTACGCCCTGGACAACAACCTCCAGGCCAACGCCCTGGAAGTGGGCGGCTGGCTCAAACAGGAACTGTCCTCGGCCACCGCGCTGCTGCCGGTGGTCGGCGACGTGCGCGGCAAGGGACTGATGCTGGGCGTCGAACTCGTCCGGCCCGGCACCCTGGACCCGAACCCGGCCGCGGCCACCGCCACCCTGGAGGCCGCGCGCGCCGGCGGGCTGCTGATCGGCAAGGGCGGCCTGCACAACAACGTGCTGCGGCTGGCCCCGCCGCTCTCCCTCACCAGGACCGAGGCCGAGGAAGGACTGCGGGTGCTCAAGCACGCGCTGACCGTGGCCGGGGAGGAAAACCCATGAGCCGCACCGTGATCCGCAACGGCCTGGTGATCACCGCGGCCGACGAGCTGCGCGCCGACGTGCTCATCGACGGCGAGAAAGTGGTGGCCCTGGCCGCGCCCGAATCCGGACTCGCCGAGTCCTTCGCCACCGGCGCGGACACCGTGCTGGATGCCACCGGCCGCTATGTGCTGCCCGGCGGCGTGGACTGCCACACCCACATGGAACTGCCCTTCGGCGGCACCTTCGCCGCCGACACCTTCGAGACCGGCACCCGGGCCGCGGCCTGGGGCGGCACCACCACCATCGTCGACTTCGCCGTGCAGACCCCGGGCATGTCGCTGCGCGAGGGCCTGGATGCCTGGCAGGCCAAGGCCGACGGCCAGTGCGCCATCGACTACGGCTTCCACATGATCATGGGCGAGGTCACCCCGAACTCGCTCAAGGAGATGGACCAGCTCGTCGGCGAGGGCATCTCCAGCTTCAAGCTGTTCATGGCCTACCCGGGTGTGTTCTACAGCGACGACGGCCAGATCCTGCGTGCCATGCAGAAAGCCGCCGACAACGGCGGGCTGATCATGATGCACGCGGAGAACGGCATCGCCATCGACGTGCTCATCGAACAGGCCCTGCAACGCGGCGAGACCGATCCGCGCTACCACGGCCAGGTCCGGCACGCCTTCCTGGAGGCCGAGGCCACCCACCGCGCCATCCAGCTCGCCAGGGTGGCCGGCGCGCCGGTCTACATCGTGCACCTCTCCGCCGCCGAAGCCCTCGCCGAGGTGGCCCGCGCCAGGGACAACGGCGTCAACGCCTTCGCCGAGACCTGCCCGCAGTACCTCTATCTGTCCACAGCGGACCTGGCCAGGCCGGGCTTCGAGGGGTCCAAGTACGTCTGCTCCACCCCGCTGCGGCCCGAGCAGCACCAGGCCGAGCTGTGGAAGGGGTTGCGCACCAACGACCTCTCCGTGGTCTCCACCGACCACTGCCCGTTCTGCTTCAAGGGCCAGAAGGAACTCGGCCTCGGCGACTTCTCCAAGATTCCCAACGGGTTGCCGGGTGTCGAGCACCGGATGGACCTGCTGCACCAGGGCGTGGTGGACGGCCAGATCAGCCGCAAACGCTGGATCGAACTCGCCTGCGCCACCCCGGCCCGGATGTTCGGCCTGTACCCGCGCAAGGGCACCATCGCACCCGGGTCCGACGCCGACGTGGTGATCTACGACCCCAAGGCGCGGCAGACCCTGTCCGCCGAGACCCACCACATGAACGTCGACTACTCCTGCTACGAGGGCAAGACCATCACCGGCAAGGTCGACGTGGTGCTCTCCCGCGGCAAGGTGGTCATCTCGGAGAACACCTACCTCGGCAGCAAGGGCCACGGCTCCTTCCTCAAACGCGACACATGTCAGTACCTGGTGTGAGGACAGCGATGCGCACGATCAACCACTGGATCGGCGGCAAGACCGTCGAGAGCACCTCCGGCCGCCACGGCGTGGTGACCAACCCGGCCACCGGCGAACAGACCGCCCAGGTCGCGCTCGCCGATGTGTCCGAAGTGGACAGTGCGGTGGCCGCGGCCAAGGACGCGCTGACCTCCTGGCGGCAGTCCTCCCTGGCCACCCGCACCCGGATCCTGTTCGCCTACCGGGAACTGTTGCTGCGGCACCGGGACGAGATCGCCGCGCTGCTCACCGCCGAACACGGCAAGGTCACCTCCGACGCCGCGGGCGAGGTCTCGCGGGGCCTGGAGGTCGTCGAATTCGCCTGCGGCATCCCACAACTACTCAAGGGCGGCCTGTCCATCGGCGCCTCCACCGGCGTGGATGTGCACTCCATCCGGCAGCCGGTCGGCGTGGTCGCGGGCATCACCCCGTTCAACTTCCCGGCCATGGTGCCGCTGTGGATGTTCCCCCTGGCGATCGCCTGCGGCAACACCTTCGTGCTCAAACCGAGTGAGAAGGACCCGTCCGCGGCGCTGCGGGTGGCCGAACTGATGGCCGAGGCCGGGCTGCCCGAGGGCGTGCTCAACGTGGTGCACGGCGACGCCACCGCGGTCAACCGGCTGCTGGAACACCCGGACGTGGCCGCGGTCAGCTTCGTCGGCTCCACCCCGGTCGCCCGGCACATCTACCAGACCGGCACCGGCAACGGGAAACGCGTGCAAGCGTTGGGCGGGGCCAAAAACCACATGGTCGTGCTGCCCGACGCCGACCTGGACCTGGCCGCCGACGCGGCCGTGTCCGCCGCCTACGGCTCGGCCGGGGAACGCTGCATGGCGATCTCCGTGCTGGTCGCCGTCGGCGGGGTCGGCGACGACCTGGTCCGCCGCATCCAGGACCGCATCGCCGCACTCACCATCGGGCCCGGCACCGACCCGGGTTCCGATATGGGCCCGCTGATCACCCGCGAACACCGGGACAAGGTCGCCGGATACGTTGCGGCGGGCGAAAAAGAAGGCGCCACGGTCGTCGCCGACGGCCGGAATCTCGCCGTTCCGGGCCACGACAACGGTTTCTGGCTCGGCGTCAGCCTGGTCGACCACGTCACGCCCGCGATGAGCGTGTACCGCGACGAGATCTTCGGCCCGGTGCTCTCGGTGGTCCGGTCACCGTCCTATGAGGACGCTCTCGGCCTGGTCAACGACAACCAGTGGGGCAACGGGGTGGCCATCTTCACCAGGGACGGCGGGGTGGCCCGCAAGTTCCAGCTGGAGGTCGAGGCCGGGATGGTGGGGGTCAACGTGCCCATCCCGGTGCCCGTGCCGTACTACCCGTTCGGGGGCTGGAAGGCCTCGCTGTTCGGCGACAACCACGCCTACGGTGAGGACGGCGTGCACTTCTACACCAGGGGAAAGGTCGTCACCACCCGCTGGCCGGACCCGGCCACCAGTAGTGTCGATCTGGGGTTTCCACAGAACCGCTGAGTTGAGGGGACACAATGGACTTCGGACTGGTGCTGCAGACCGATCCACCGGCCTCGGCCGTGGTCGAGCTGATGAAACGGGCCGAGCGAGCGGGCTTCGACTACGGCTGGACGTTCGACTCCTGCGTGCTGTGGCAGGAACCGTTCGTCATCTACAGCCAGATCCTGGCCCAGACCGAACGGCTGATCGTCGGACCGATGGTGACCAACCCGGGCACCCGCGACTGGTCGGTGACCGCGTCGTTGTTCGCCACCCTCAACGACATGTTCGGCAACCGCACCGTCTGCGGCATCGGCCGCGGCGACTCCGCCATGCGGGTGATCGGCAACAAACCGAACACCCTGGCCCGCCTCGGCGAGTCCATCCGGGTCATCCGCGACCTGGCCGAAGGCCGCCCCGCCACCATCGGCGACCAGGAAGTCCGCATCCCCTGGGTACGCGACGGCGAACTCCCGGTCTGGATGGCCGCCTACGGCCCCAAGGCCCTCGCCCTCACCGGCCAGGTCGCCGACGGCTTCATCCTGCAACTGGCCGACCCGTTCCTCACCGAGTGGATGGTCAAGGCCGTCCGCGACGCCGCCGAACAAGCCGGCCGCGACCCGGATTCGATCACCATGTGCGTGGCGGCTCCGGCCTACGTCACCGACGACCTGGCCCACGGCCGCGACCAGTGCCGCTGGTTCGGCGGCATGGTCGGCAACCACGTCGCGGACCTGGTTTCCCGCTATGGCACCGATTCCAGCATCGTGCCGCAGGCCCTGACGGATTACATCAAGGGCCGCCAGGGTTACGACTACAGCCACCACGGCCGCGCGGGCAACCCGGACACCGAGTTCGTCCCCGACGAGATCGTGGACCGCTTCTGCCTGATCGGCCCCCCGGAGAAGCACATCGAACGCCTGGAACACCTGAAATCCCTTGGCGTGCACCAGTTCGCCGTCTACAACATGCACGACGCCCGAGAAGCCACCATCGACACCTACGGCGAAAAGATCATCCCCGCCCTGCGCGGCTAATCCCCTCACCCGAGTGTTGGCCGTTGTCGTACGGCGAGTTGGGCCAACTGGTACGCCGATTTTGCCCAACCGGGCGTACCGGTTGGCCCAAGCGGTACGACACCGCCGATTCGCAACAGAGTCCTCCGCCTGATTGGACTCGACCGGGCAGCCTGCCCCGGTCTCGGGTCAGCTCGCCGCCAGGACCGCGAGGGCCAGCTCCACCCACCGCTGTCCCGAAGCCACCCCCGGCTCCACCGCGCACTGCACCGCCAAGCCGCGCACCACCGCCGACACCGCCACCGCGGCCCGCTCCGCCCGCGGCTCCCCCAGGCGCCGCCCGTCCAGCACCCGCCCGGTCAGCAACCCGGCCAGTGCCCGTCGGCTGCCCGCCCCGAACTCCCCCAGCGCCCGCTCCGGCTCCGCGCTGCCCAGCACCAGCGACAGCGCCTCCACCTCCAGCCGCAGCGCCCGCCAGCCGTCCACGGTGGACACAAGCCGGTGGTACGCCCGCACGTAGCGCGTCACCGCCTCCCGGGCATCCACCTCCGGTTCGGCCGCCAGGACCCGGACCTCGGACTCGACCTGGTCGGCCAGGTTGGCGAGTACCGCGTGCAGCAGGGCCTGCTTGGAGCCGAACAGGGAGTAGATGGCGCCGATGGTCAGGTCCGCTTCGGTGGCGATGGCCTGGATGCCGACCGCCTGGTAGCCGTCGGCCAGGAACAGGCGCCGGGCCGCGGCCAGGAGGGCGTCGGTGTTGCGGCGTTTGGATTCCGCTCTTCTGCCGGACATGAGGGGAATGATAGCGTCGCTATTCAATAGCGGTGCTATCAGATTGGGTGATCATGACTGACGCACTCAGGAAGGTGCTGGACGCACTGCCTGAACTGGGGCGATACCCCACCGTGGATGAGTCGCAGGCGGAGCTGGACGAGCTGGCGGCGCGGTATCCGGACCTGGTGACCGTGCGGCGGATCGGGACCTCGCGGCTGGGTGAGCCGATCCGGGTGGCGTCCATCGGCGCGGGTGAGCGGGACGCGCTGGTACTGGGTGGGCCGCATCCGAATGAGCCGGTGGGTGGGCTGACCGTGCGGGAGCTGGGGCGGCTGCTGTGCGCGGAGCCCTGGTTGCGGGCGGGGCTGCGGTGGCAGCTGGTGCCGTGCATTGATCCGGACGGGGCCCGGCTGAACGAGACCTGGTACGGGCTTCCGGGGGATCGGGATGCCTATGGGCGCGGGTTCTACCGGCCGGCCATGGACGAACAGCCGGAGTGGACGTTTCCGCACCTGGCCGAGGCGGGGTACTTCGACCGGATGCTGCCGGAGACGGTGGCCCTGGCCCGGCTGATCGACGAGGTGCGGCCGGTGTTGCTGGCCTCGCTGCACAACGCGGAGTACGGCGGGGCCTTCCACTACACGACCACGACCGATCCGGCACTGGCCGAACTGCTGGCCGCGGTGCCGGGGTGGTTCGGGGTGCCGTTGCAGCACTCGGTGTACGAGGTGCCGGGCAGTGTCCGGCTCACGCCGGGGGTGCTGCGGATGCCGACCGTGGCCGAACTGACCGAGGGCGCGCCACCCGGGGACGGGTCGTTCGGGGCGAGCAGTGGCGAGTACGCCAGCAGGCACGGGGCCGTCACGGTGATCACCGAGGTGCCGATGTGGGCCGATCCCCGGGCCGCCGACTCCCTACCGACCGGTCGGTTGATGGACGAAATCGTGACTGGACTACTGGCCGAGCTGACCGGCGCGGAGGAGGCGGTGTCGGGAGTGCTGGACTCGGCGCGGTCCGCGGTGCGGCTGGACACCCCGCACCAGCGCGCGTTGACCGACGTGCTGACCGCGATGCGGCGGATCAGCGCGGGCTGGCGGCGGATGGCGGGCACCGCCGAGGGTGCTCGGCCGGCGACCGTGGCCGATGAGTCCGCGTTCCTCGCGTTGCCGCACACGTTGCGGCTGCGGGCGGCGGGCACGCTGTTGCGGGTCCTGGACGCCGAGCGGGCCAGTGGCAACGTGCGGCCGGCGATCCGCGCCGCGCACGCTCGCGCCGAGGCCCTGTTCACCGAGTGGCGCGCGGCCGCCGACCGTCAGCCCGGCACGCTGATCCCGTTGCGGGCGCAGGCCGGGATCCAGCTGGGCTCGATCCTGGCCACGGCCGCGCACCTGGTCAGAACGTGAAGCGGAACTCGCGGAACATGGTGCGCCAGCCCGGAATCGCGTGCCCGAGCCGGTACAACAGCCGGTAGCCGCGGGCCGGGATCTTGGCCCAGTGCGTGGTGAACGGCGGCTGTTCGACGCAGCGCAGCCGCGGATGCCAGGCTTCGACCTCCCGGCCGTCCCGGATGCCCCACCGGCCCAGCGGCGACAGCCGGGCCAGCCAGGGTGCGCCGCCGTCGAACTGCAGTTCGCCGGTGCCGAAATGGTCGACGAGTCGCTGGACCAGGCCCCGCACCTCGGCGCCGTCCAGGTAGGGCAGCAGGCCCTCGGCGATGATCAGCGCGGGACGGTCGGCCGGGATCCCGGCCAGCCAGGCCGGATCGGTGACCGAGGCGCCGATCAGGTGGTAGTGCTCGCGTTCCGGGTACAGCCTGCGGCGCAGCTGCACGACCTCGGGCCTGTCCAGGTCGTACCAGTCCACTGTGGACGGTGGGTCCAGGCGCAGCATGCGGCTGTCCAGGCCGCAGCCCAGGTGCAGCACCACGGCGTCCGGATGGCGGCGCAGGAAATCCGCGGCCCACTCGTCGAGCTGGGTGGCGCGCAGGGCGACCAGGTACTGGTTGCTCTCCGGGCGGACCCGGCGGTGCAGCTTGGGGAAGTCGTAGTCGATGCGGCGGATCGCCTCGGCGGCATGGCGATCGCCCAGGATCGGGTGCCGCGAGCCGCTTTCCCAGGCGCGCAGGTACAGCGTGCCGAGCAGGGTCCAGGTGACGTCGTTGTCGGCGACGCCGGTGAAGTCGAGCCGCTCCGCGCTCATGGGGCCAACCGTAGCCGGGCGGCCAGGCCGTCCAGGTGCCGGGTCAGACCGTGCTCGAACAGGCCGTCCAGGTCCTCCACCGCACTGGAGTCCATTGTGGACAGGCAGGGATAGCGGCCGGACTCCATATGCACCATGATCTCCTGTTCCTGGGCCTGCCACCACTCGGTGGCGCTGAGCCCGGTGTCCTTGCTCGCCTGCGCTTCGGCGGCGTGGCTGAGCGCGACGCCGCGGACGAAGGCGGGGATGGTGACCGCCTCCCGGACCCGTTCGGCCCGGCCCAGGCCGAGCCCCGCCAGGGCGGCCAGGGTCCATTCGGTGTGCGCCATGGCTTCCGGGATCAGCCGGGGCCTGGTGATGGAGACCAGTTCGGGCAGCCAGGGGTGCGCGCGGTAGATGGCCCACTGGATGCGGGAGACCGCGGTGAGCCGGGCCCGCCAGCCCGGCGGCGCTGGGGCGGGCAGCGGGTGACTGCCGAAGACCCGGCGCATCATCAGGTGCACCAGCTCGTCCTTGCCCGCCAGGTGCCGGTACAGCGACATGGGTCCGGTGCCCAGATCGGTGGCCAGGCGGCGCATGGTCACCGCGTCCAGGCCCTCGGCGTCGGCCAGCTTGATCGCGGCGGCGGTGATCCGGGCCCGGGTCAGCGTCGGCGCGGTCGCGGGCGTGCGCCGCGGACCGTGCGCCGGGGTGCGGACCACGGTGCCCGCGCCGGGGTGGGTCTCGACCAGACCTTGCTGGCGCAACAGATCCAGGGCCTTGGCCGCGGTGGCCAGTGCCACGCCCCACTCGCGCATCACCGCGCGGGTGGACGGCACCCGGTCGCCGGGCAGCAGTTCACCTGCGGTGATGCGGGCGGCCAGCTCGGCGGCAATCCGCCGAAACGGCGGCGCGGAATCGTTCACAGCAACAAGTGTACTAGTACAGTCAGGTGGGCTTATCTCCCCTATTCGTCCGATTTCGTTGCGAGGACTCGGCCCACGTCGGCACAGTTGAGCCATGACACCGATACAGCGTACGCAGGACGCGGTGCGGATCCTGTGCGACGCCTTCCTGGAGGACGCGCCCATGCGGTGGCTCTTCCCCGGGCCACCTGAACAGCGACGGCTCAGCGCGAGCCGGTTGTTCGAGGGGGCGGTGGCCGAATCCGCCGCGGCGGGCACGCTGGCGATGACCGGCGCGGACGCGGTCGCGGTGTGGCTGCCGATGCCGGTCGGCGCGCACGTGGCGCCGCCGCCCGAGGTCGAGCTGCCCGAGCGGGTGCGGATCATGGTGGAGTTGCTGGCACAACGGCATTCCACCGACCGCGCGCACCTGTATCTGGCGTTCCTGGGGGTGGCGCCGGACAAGCAGGGGACCGGGATCGGCGGCGCGTTGCTGGCCGAGGGCCTGCGCCGGGCCGACGCCGAGGGCCTGCCCGCCTACCTGGAGGCCAGTTCACCCCGCAACCTGCCGTTGTACGAACGGCACGGATTCCACCGGCTCGGCGAGCCGATCACCCTGCCCGACGGCCCGTCGGTGTGGCCGATGTGGCGCGAGAACAAGGAGAACTGAGATGGCACAGCAGATCGTCGCCGGGGGCGGCGCGGCGGATTTCCCGACGGTGCGGCTGGTCAGCGCCGAGGGCGACCAGCAGGCGATCGGGCGAACGCTGGCCGAGGCGGCCCGGCAGACCTACGGCTGGCAGCCGATTCCGGCGGACCGGCGCAAGGCGCGGGCGCGGCGGCGCTGGTTCGAGCGGAACTGGCCGCAGCACCACGAGCGGATGCGCGGCACGGCTGCCGCGCTGGGCCTGGACTTCACCGCCGATGAGTTCTCTGTGGACAGTCTGTTCCCGCTGCCGGCGGGCTCGGCCTGCTCGGCCACCTACCTGCCGCCGGCACTGACCGAGGAGGGACGCGGCCTGCTCGGTCGCAACTACGACTTCTTCACCACCAGCCAGTCCGAGCTGTTCGCGCTGATGACCGGCGCCCAGCCGCCCGCGACCAGCGAGCCGCCGTTGGCCTCGCGGCCGACCCTGGTGCACAGCAGGCCGACCGACGGTCCGGCCACGCTGGTGCTGACCATGGACACCCTGGACGGCTGCATGGACGGGATCAACGAGCACGGCCTGGCCGTGGTGCTGCTGATCGCCGACGCGGAGAACGCCGCCCCGCCGGTGGATGAGGGCCCGCAGGTCGGGGTGTCCAGTGTGCAGCTGCCTCGTTTCCTGCTGGACACCTGCCGGAACGCGGAGGAGGCCCGCGCGGCGCTGCTGGACGCCAAGCAGTACGACATGGGCACTCCGCTGCATTACCTGGTCGCGGACGCCGGCGGCGACTCGTTCGTCTGGGAGCGGATCAGCGGGAACGAGCACATCACCGACGGCGACGGCGCGCTGTGCGTGACCAACCACCTGCTGCACCGGCACCCGGACGTGACGAACCTGCCAGCCGACAACGCCGAGACCCTGCTGACCTACCAGCGCTACCAGCAGCTGACCAAGAGCACCGACGCGACCATGTCCGCCGACTCGCTGCGCGCCGCCCTGGCCGAGATCGGCTTCGACGCCGACTCCCCCACCGACTACCCGGTCCGCACCCTGTGGCGCACCGTGTTCGACCTGGGCGCGCGCACCATGTCGACCCAGTTCTACCTGGATGACCTGCGGCAGAGCGCGGAACTGACCTACTCGGTCTGAACACAGGCGAACCCGGGTCCACGGTGGGACCCGGGTTCGTCCGTCAGCACACCGCGGCTCAGCCCGGCAGCCCGACCAGCTCCTCGTTCTCGGAGAGCAGCTCGATCTCGACGTCGAAGTCGACCGGCGATTCCGGTTGCACCACCTCGGCCGGCGGCGCGGGGACCGGGTCCACGGCCGCGGAGGCGTTGGGGGCGAACAGGATCAGGGCGGCGCCGGAGAGCAGAGCGGCAACCACGGTCCAGAGCTTGCGCAAGACGCAGGTTCCTTTTCTCGAGGTTCGACTGTGGGTGCCCGCCCGAGTTTTCCGGCCCCGCCCCGATTTGCCAACCCGCTCGATCGGGTGTCGAGGTGCCCAGGGGTGCGACACCCGGGCCGAATGCCAGTCCGCCGACGTGCGCCGACAACCAGTCGAGGCTGGCAATACCCTCGACCGGCCAACCATATCGGCAGCACGCCGGACAGACCTGGCACAGTGCCTTCTGAGAGCACCGTGATGAAGTCCGCTGGGAGAACAGCGAACCGGAGAAGCTTTGGGTACAGCGTCAACACCGAACACGTCCACAGAGGACGCTCTTGCGGCGGTACAGCCCTGGCGACCCGGTCCGAAGTGCGGCGGTCGAGCCTGCGCAGTCGAGCACTACCGTACACCCTCGGCCAAACCCGGCCAGCCAGGCCGGGGCCGTGACCTCGGTCTCCCGTTCTGGTCGGCCCTGGTCAGCGCGGGTAGCGGAGGCCGTTGAAGTTCACCCGGAGCGAGTAGACCGAGCTGGTCGCGCAGATGTACAGGTGGTTGCGCTTGGGCCCGCCGAAGGTCAGGTTGGCGCAGACCTCGGGCACCCGGAGCTTGCCGAGCAGCGTGCCGTCCGGGTCGAAGCAGTGCAGCCCGTCCCCCGCGGCCAGCCACACCCGGCCCAGCTCGTCCAGCCGGATCCCGTCCGGATTGCCCGCGCCGCAGTCGGCGAAGACCTCGCCACCGGAGAGGGTTCCGTTGTCCCGCACGGCGAACCGCCGGATGTGCCGCCCCCGGGTGTCCACAATGTACAGAGTCTGTTCGTCGGCGGAGAAGGCCAGCCCGTTGGGACGGACGAAGTCGTCGGCGACCCGGGTGACCGCGCCGTCCGGGTCGACGCGGTAGACGTGGCAGCCGTCGGTCTCGCTCTCCGCGCGGTTGCCCTCGTAGTCGCTGTCAATGCCGTAACTGGGGTCGGTGAACCACAACGAGCCGTCGGCGCGCTCGACGATGTCGTTGGGACTGTTGAGTTTTCGCCCCCGCCACTGGTCCGCGAGCACGGTGATCGAGCCGTCGGCCTCAGTGCGGGTGACCCGGCGCGCACCCTGCTCACAACTCACCAGCCGACCGCGGCGATCCACGGTGTGCCCGTTGCTGTGGTTGGCGGGCTGCCGGAAGACGCCGACCGCGCCGGTGGTCTCGTCCCAGCGCAGCATCCGGTCGTTGGGGATGTCGCTGAACACCAGGTACCGCCCAGCCGGGAAGTACGCGGGCCCTTCAAGCCACCGCCCACCGTCGAAGAGCACCTCCAGCCAGTCGTCACCCGCGACCCGCCGGAACCGCTCGTCCAGCACCTCGAACTCGGCCTTGACCCGATCCGCCATCTTACCCTCCCTGATGAACTACGTTCAGCAAGAAGCTAACATGACCATATGAGGTTCTGTCGATGACGGATGACACAGATCGCGCCCTGCTCACCGAGCTACAACGCGACGCCACCCAGTCCTACGCCACCCTGGGCGCCACGGTCGGCTTGTCCGCGGGCGCGGCGCACGAGCGGGTGCGCAAGCTGCGGGACCGCGGGGTGATCCGGCGGACCACGATCGAGGTCGACCCCGCCGCGGTCGGGGCAGGGGTGCTGGCCTTCGTCCTGGTGGAGTCCAACGCCTGGATGGGCGAGGCGGACACCAGCGAGGCCCTGGCCGCACTGCCGGAGGTGCAGGAGGCGCACATCGTGGCCGGCGCCGCCTCGGTGCTGATCAAGGTCCGCACCGGGACCACCGAGCAGCTGCAGGACGTGCTGCGCCGGGTGTTCGCGGTGCGCGGCGTCAGCGGAACGCAGACGGTGATGGTGCTGGAGACCATGTTCGAGCGTTCGGTCCACTGTGGACAAAAAGGTCCCGCGGGCGCGCCGGGCTGACAGACGACGCGCCCACGGGAGTTCAGGGACCGGTCAGTTTCCGGTCAGTACCAGTGCGGACGGCCGCCCACGGCCCGGCCAGTGCCGCCGAGGACCGCGAGAACCAGTCCGATCACGACCAGCACCATGCCGATCGTCCACAGGACGGAGATGTCGGCCAGGAATCCGATGAGGAGCAGGATCGCGCCGAGAATGATCACGGGTTGCCTCCCTGGGATGTACGGGACGCAGACTGGATTACCGTTCTGTGCCAAGCCAAACCTGGCGTTCGGGGCTCCGTGCTGCCGCCATTCGGCCGAGCACCGGGCCGGGGCAGCGCGACTCTGCCCCGGTGCGCGCTAGGACCAGATCACCTGGAGCAGTGGCGAGGTGAGCTGGGTGAGCCCGGCGGTGGCGCAATCCAGGTTGGGGTTGAGCACCACCGGGAACGCGTTCGCGGTGTCCCCGGCCAGCGGCCCACTGGTGAACAGCGCGCTGATCGTGATCGGACCGGCCAGCGGATCGGTGTTGACGGTGATCTCGAACTCGCTGACCTCACCGGTGTTCCAGGTCAGCACGGCGGTTTCCCGGATCGTCATGACCGGAACGCACGGCAGCAGACCGAGCGGCCTGCTCACCGTGCCCTGGCCTACCCGGACTCCGGACTTGAGGCGGGTGTACTGACCGTTGAGGGACAAGCAGTTCACCAGGCCGCCACCGACGACGGCGTTGGCGGTGGTGTTGGTGGCGGTCAACGGCGGGTCGAAGTCGAACTGGAAGTTGCCGGTGCAGGTCAGATCCCCCACAGCCGCCGAGGCGGCGTGCGGGACGAACGTGGTCGCGAGCAGTGCGGCGCAGGCGGCGAGCAGAATCCGCACCCGGGCCGGATAACGACGAGCCACTGCGAACCTCCTTGTCTGCGTGCTTGGTGATCGCGGCGAGCATGGCAGCGGGATGGAGCAGCACCACAGCGGCTGTTCGGGTCACGCGTACTACAACTCGACCATCGCGCCGCCTGCCCGGAGCGGGTCGCCGAGTCGACCGCCGGTCGCGGGCAGCGGTCCTGTCCTCCGATCCGCCAATTGTGTGCGCCGGCGCACGGTGGTAGTCCATTCGGCGACTTGCCCCGGACCCCGTCACTGGCATGGAATCTGAGTCCTGGGGCGAGGGGTATTGGAGTGCTGTGGCGGTGCATCCGCAGAGCGAGACCGTGCAACGACCAGACGAGGGCAAACGCCGGCGGTGGGCCTGGCTTGACCCGCGGTACATGCTCGCGGAGAACGGCGAGCAGCGGACCCGGTGGTTCATCGCGGTCATCCTGTTCGTGCAGCGGGCCTCCTACCTGATACCCGCCTCGATCGCGATGGCCAGTGCCGACCTGCACCGGCACACCAGTCCCACGCTCAACGGCGCGCTGCTGGGCGTGGCCTGGCTCTGGCAGGGCTACCTGGTCTACCGGATGCGCAGGCACGGCTGGCTCACCTACCGAACGGTCGGTATAGACGTTGTGCTGGCCTGTCTGCTGATGACCGTGGTGACCTCCAATGTGCAGGCCGGATTCGAGTTCACCACGGTCAACTGGGCGCCGAAGTACGCCCTGGGCACCGCGGCCCTGATCGGCGCGGTGCTGCCGCTGCGCTGGGCGCTCGCGGTGGAAGTGGTGCCGATGGCCTGGTACGTGATCACGCTGAGCAGTGAGACCCAGCCGGACCAGCCGCTGCTGCCCGCGGTGGTCGGGCACCTCAACTCGTGCATCTTCTTCGGCGCGATCCTCTACTTCATGACCCGGTACCTGACCGCGCAGGCCAAGTACCTGGACGAGCAGACCGAGGCCCGGTTGCGCGCGGAGACCCGGCAGGCCGCCGAGCGCGCCAGGTTCGAGACCCGGACCAGGCACTACCGGGCGCTGCACGACAACGCGCTGGCCACGTTGACCGCGATCGCCATGGGCGGGCTGGACCACCGGGGCGAGCAGGTGCGGAAACGCTGTGCCAAGGACGCGGAGTACGTGCGGCGGTTGATCGCGGCCGACACCACCAACTCCTTCACCGGCCTCGGCGACCGGCTGGCCGAGGTGGTCACCGACGCGGAAGCCCTGGACCTGCGGGTCCGCTACATGCCGGACACCGTGCCGGGGCATCTGCCGCACCACGTGGTGGAAGCGGTGGCCGACGCCTGCCGGGAAGCGCTGAACAATGTGGCCAAGCACGCGGGCACCGATCAGGCCTGGGTGACCGTGTCCTGGGTGGAGGACACCCTCAGCGTGCGGGTGGTCGACCGCGGGCGCGGGTTCGACCCGATCCGCACCCCGCGCGGGCAGGGGCTGAAGTCCTCGATCAGCGGCCGGATGCGGGAAATCGGCGGCAGCGTGCAGGTGGACTCGATGGCTGAGAACGGCACCTGCGTGGAACTGGTCTGGTCGCACGCACCATGACCCGTTCTGTCCATTGCAGACAAACAGTGGACAGTGCTAAGGCCGTGTCCACAGTGCCCCGCCCGCGATAGCCGCGCCGAGCCGGCCGCCAGCGGCACGGCCGAAGCACCCGAATACGTCCGGTATGAGGGCGCTCCGGCCGCACCGCCGGCAACCACCTCGATCCCGACTCTCGCACACGGCGCACCGCGGACACGGCCTTGGTATTCCCCTTTCCGACGAAAGTCGTGACCGGGGGCTGCCTTCGCGGGTGGCCGGATACCCGGCGGGGGTGTTGGGTGGGAGACCACCCTGTACCGCCGCCGTTTGAGGAGTCCACCATGAGGAGACGACTTCGGCTGCTGCTCGCCGCGACCACCGTCGCGGCGCTGCCCCTGGGGACCGCTGCCGCCGAACCGGCCGCGGTCCGCGTGATCGCGCAGAACCTGGCCTACACCTGGGGAGTCGGATTCCTGCCCGACGGCTCCGCGCTGGTGACCGAGCGCAACAGCGCCAAGGTGCTGGCCATCAAGGGCACCGCGGTCAGCACCGCCGCGACCATTCCCGGAGTGCGCCCGGCCGGGGAGGGCGGGCTGCTGGGCATCGCGGTCTCGCCGACCTACGCCAGCGACGGCCTGATCTTCGTCTACTACACCGCCGCGGGTGACAACCGGATCGCCCGGTTCAAGCTCGGCCAGACCCCGCAGGTGATCGTCACCGGCATTCCCAAGGCCAACATCCACAACGGCGGCCGGCTCGCCTTCGGGCCGGACGGCCACCTCTACGCGGGCACCGGCGACGCGGGCAACACCGCCAACTCGCAGAACCCCTCCTCGCTCGGCGGCAAGATCCTGCGGATGACCGCGGAAGGTCGTCCGGCCCCGAACAATCCCACCGGCACCCTGGTGTACTCGTTGGGGCACCGCAACGTCCAGGGTCTGGCCTGGGACAGCAAGGGTCGGATGTTTGCCTCGGAACTGGGGCAGAACGCACAGGACGAGCTGAACCAGATCCAGGCCGGCGCCAACTACGGCTGGCCGACCTGCGAAGGCCGGTGCGGCAACCCGAGGTTCAAGGATCCGCTGCTGACCTGGACCACCGCGCAAGCCTCGCCGAGCGGGATCGCGGTCTACAACAACAACGTCTACATGGCCGCGCTGCGCGGGCAGCGGCTGTGGCGGATCCCGCTGACCGACTCCGGAGTAGGCACGCCGACCGCGCTCTACCAGGGCACTTACGGCCGGATCCGGGACGCGGCGGCGGCTCCGGACAAGACGTTGTGGGTGCTGACCTCCAATGGTCCCACCGGTGTCGCCGGCGGTGACAAGGTGCTGAGCACCGACGGCTAGACCAATCAGCCTCAATCTGGCTACCGAAAGCCGCAAATCCCGCCAGATTCGTGAGCCTTCTTGACTACCGGAAACCGTTTGGGCAGTTACGGTGAGGGCGCCAGACGCCACGTGCAGACCGCCGCCCTGCGCCAGACTGACCTGAGCCCGTCAAGGAGTACTCGTGTTGGTGGAGCGGTCATCCGAGCTGTCCGCACTTCGGGACGCGGTGCACAGTGCCCAGGCCGGCCAGGGCCGGACCGTGGTCATCGAAGGGCCCAGCGGGATCGGCAAAACGGCGCTGCTGGACGCGGCGGCCGAGTACGCGGTCACCGCGGGCAGCCATGTGCTGCGCGGGAGTTGCCGCGCCGAGGAGCAGGACAGCGGGCTGGGCCTGGCCGCCCAGCTCGTCGCCCCGCTGCTGCGGGAGGGCGAGACCGGGCTGGACCTGTTGTCCGGCCCCGATGCCGCGGTGTGGAGCCGGTTGTGCCACCTGATGGCCGGACCGGCCGCACCCGGTCCACTGTGCGTCTTCGCCGACGACGTGCAGTGGGCCGACCGCCCCTCGCTGGACCTGCTGGTGCGCTGCGCCGGCCACACCGCCGCACTGCCCATCGCGCTGATCGTCACCGCGCGGGCGGGCAGTGGCGAGTTACGCGCGCCCGAGGCGGCCGCACTGCTCGATGCCACCGGCGCCGAACCGATCCGGCCGGAACCATTGACCGAACGCGGAGTCGGGCTGCTGCTACGCAACCGGCTCAACCAGCAGCCCGCCGACGCCTTCACCATCGCCTGCCACCGGCTCACCGGCGGCGAGCCGCAGTTGCTGACCGCGGTGCTGGACTCGGTGCGGCGCAAGCAGATCGAGCCGCAGCCCGAGCAGCTCTTCGCGTTGCGGGCCACTGTCGGCCAGCTGCGCACCGGACTCGCGGTGGCCCGGCTGCGCGCGGAATCGCGGGCGGTGCGGCGGCTGGCCGAGGTGATCGCGCTGCTCGGCGAATCGGCCAGCCTGGCCGTGGTGGGCGAGCTGATCGGACTGGAACCCGAGCAGGCCGAACGGGCCGCGGCGCGATTACGGCAGCTGTCCATCTTCGGCAAGGGCGAGCGGCTCACCGTCAGCGATCCCAAGGTACGCCAGACAGTGCTGCGCTGGCTGCCCTCGCGTGATCACCACCGGCTGCGCATCCAGGCCGCGAAACTGTTGCGGGAACACGGAGAGTCCGCCGATCTCATCGCACCGCACCTGGTCTCCGCGCGGCCCGAGGGCGATCAGCAGGCGGTGGACGTGCTGCGCACCGCGGCCGGGAACGCGTTGCGGCGCGGGGACCATCGCTCGGCCACCGGGTACCTGCGGCGGGCTTTGGCCGAGCCGCCAACGGGTTCACTGCGGGCCACCGTGCTCACCGAACTGTCCGCGGCCCGCTACCACACCGATCCGGGCGCCGCGGCGGACAGTCTCCTGGACGCGCTCGCGCTGGCGCCCACCGCGCGGGCGCAGGCGGCGTTGCTCACCAACTACCCGCACCCCACCGTGATCAGCGCGACGCCCGCGCTGGTCGGCGTGGTGAAGCGGATCGTGCCGCAGCTGTGGCCCGGTGAGGGCAGTGTGGAACCCTCGCCGCTGCTGACCGCGGCCCGGTTGCTGGCGCTGGTGCCGGTGACCGATCCGCAGGACGCGGACACCCGGTACGGGTCGGTGCGGCGCAGCG
Source organism: Crossiella sp. S99.2 (assembly GCF_023094165.1). Lineage (GTDB taxonomy): Bacteria > Actinomycetota > Actinomycetes > Mycobacteriales > Pseudonocardiaceae > Crossiella. The sequence goes on from NZ_JALMDK010000011.1 coordinate 204,560, forward strand.
TGCACCAGCAGTGGAACAACCTCAAGGCCACCAGGGTCGGCAGGCAGTTGCTGGCGGTGGAGGCATACAACCAGGCGATCCGGTGTTCCGGGGACATCGACCAGATCCGGGCGCTGGCCCGGCTCTCCCTCACCGACGCGCCGGACACCGCCGAGTTCCTGACCTCGCCGCTGCTCTACGGTGGGGCCGCGCTGGCGCTGACCGACGATCTGCCGGAGGCGATGGCCGCGCTGGACGCGCCGATCGTGGACGCGCAACGGAAAGGCTCCACCGCGCGGCTGGTGACCGGGCTGAGCTACCGGGCGATGATGCTGATCCGGCAGGGCCGGGTGCAGGACGCGATCGGCGAGGCGCGGCTGGCCGCGCGGTTGCTGCGCAAGGTGCCCGAGCACCCGAACCGGGGCGCGGTGGTGCTCGCGCTGGGCGGGGCGCTGCTGGAGAACGGTCGGCCGGAACGGGCGGCGGCGGTGGTGCACAAGTACATCACCGATCGCGACGGCGGTTTCCAGGAGTGGGACCAGGTTTTCGCGCTGTCCGGGCGGATCCGGTTGGTGCAGAAGGACGCCACCGGCGCGCTGCGGGACGCCCTGGACTGCGGGCGGCGGCTGGCCGAGGTCGGCTGGACCTATCCCGGTTGCGTGCCCTGGCGTTCGGTGGCGGCCATCGCGCACCTGATGCTGGGACAGACCAGACAGGGCTGGCCGCTGGTGGAGGAGGAACTGGCACAGGCCCGCAGCTGGGGTTCGCCGGAACCCCTCGGCGTGGCCCTGTGCACCGCGGCCCGGCTCACCGGGCACCGCGCCGGACTGCGGTACCTGGACGAGGCGGTGACGGTGCTGCGCGGCCGGACCAGCAGGCTGGAACTCGCGCGGGCGTTGATCCAGCGCGGCAAGGCCCGGCACGAGCTGGAGGTGGCAGGCGCGGACGAGTCGTTGCGCGAGGCACTGCGGCTGGGCGAGCGCTGCGCGGCGCCGCGGGTGGTGACCAGGGCGCGGGCGTTGTTGCGGGAGTTCGGGTTCCGGGCCGACGGCGGTGGCGACCTGAGCCGGACGGAGTTGCGGGTGGCGGCGCTGGCGGCGGAGGGTCACACCAATCAGGAGATCGCGGAGCGGTTCCACGTCGGGCTGCGCACGGTGGAGATCCACCTGACGCACGCGTACCGGAAACTCGGCATCCGCGGCCGCGGCGAACTCGCCAAAGCCCTCGCCAAGGCCAACTAACCTCACCCGCCCCGGGAAGACACCCGCGTGTTGGCCGTTCTCGTACGGCACGTTGGCCGTTGTGGACGGTGTGTTGGCCGTTGTGGGGCGGTGTGTTGGCCGCGCCGCCACTTTGGCCCAACCCGGCGTACAAGTTGGCCCAACTCGGCGTACGAGTTGGGCCAACGTGGCGTACGAGTTCGGCCAACACGCCGGCGGGGTTAGCCGGTTCGACGGCGGCGGCGGGGGATTTGGCGGGAGATGCCGTTGGCGGGGGCGTCGAGTTCGGCTGGTTCGGTGAAGGACCATTGGCGGGTGGGGGGTTTGGGGTCCATCCGCGGGATCGGGCGGGGTGGGGCCGGGAGCGGGAGTGAGGGTGGGCCGCCGCGGCGGGTGGCGGGGGCCGGGAGTGGGCCGGAGTTCTGGTCTGCGGGCCGGGATGGGGCAGGCGAGGCGGGGAGTGGGCCGGGGATTCCGTTGCCTGGCCAGGAGTTGGCCGCCGCGGAGGAGCGGCCGTTGCGGGCCGCCGCCGGGACCGGGACGCCGCGGAGTGGGGTGCCGCGGGGCGGGGTGCCGTTGGCGGGAGCCGGGCCGTTGGGGGCGGCATCGCTGAAGGCCGGGCCGGTGAACGCCGGGCCGTTGGCGGCGGGGCGGAGGTTGGGTGCCGGGAACGGTGGGGGTGTCACCGGTCCCGGCACCCGGCCCCGCGCTGAGGGAGGCCGCGCGGGGGTGATGGTGGCGACCGATTCGCGGTCGGGGGCGTGCAGGCGAGGCCGGGTCTGGCGGTCGAGTTCGGCGGTCCAGGACAGCAGAGCTTGGGGGCTGTTCAGGGCGACCAGACCGACCAGTCTGCCGCCGCGGACGAAGCCGGTGACGCTCTGGTCGGCGCGGGAGGAGGGCAGCAGCTGCACGGTGTCCTCGCCCAGGGCGGGGATGCCGGCGCCCTGGATGCGCATGCCGTGCTGCTCGGACCAGAACCTGGGGACCGGGGTGAAAGGTTGGGCGGCGGCGCGGCCGGCGAGCAGGCTTTCCGCGGCGTGGCGGCCCATCTCGATCGCGTTGAGCCAGTGTTCGACCCGGCGGGGGCGGGCGTCGAAGCGCAGGTTGGGCCAGCGGGCGACATCGCCCGCGGCCACGATGTCACCGCGGCCCAGCACGTGACAGGTGGGCTCGCACAGCACGCCGTCGTCGATGGTCAGGCCGGAGCCGCGCAGCCAGTTCACCGCGGGCACCGAACCGGCGCACACCACCACCGCGCCGGCCACGATCACCTGGCCGGAGGACAGGTTCAGCACCACGCCCTGTTGTTGCGGCAGCCAGTGCAGGACCTTCTCCCCCAGCGCCAGGTTGACCCCGTTGCCGCGGTGCAGCTCGGTGATCCGCTCGGCCAGTTGTGGGCCGACGGCCTTGCCCAGCAACACCTTCGACCGGCCGATGATGGTGACCTCGCCGCCGAGGTGGTGTGCGGTGGAGGCCAGTTCGCAGCCGATGAACCCGGCGCCGAGCACCACCAGCGGACGCCGGGTGCGTTGCAGGTTCTGGCGCAGGGCAAGGGCTTCGTCGACGGTGTGCAGGAAGTGCACCCGCGGATCGTGCACCGGAACCCCTGGCAGGTGCCGGGGTTCCACGCCGGTGGCGATCACCAGGCCGTCGTAGCGCAGCTCCTCGCCGCCGGGTAGGTGCACCACCTGGCGACGCGGATCCATGCCCAGCACCGGGGTGTTCAGCCGCCAGGTCGCGTCCAGTTCGGTGTAGCTGGGCAGCAGCAGATCGCTGGGCCGCAACTTGCCGCACAACAGCTGTTTGGACAGCGGCGGCCGGTGGTACGGCGGCGTCGGTTCGGCGCCGACCAGCACGATCTCGTCGGTGAACCCCAGTTCCCGCAGGCGTTCCGCGGTCCGCAGGCCGGCCACGCCACCGCCGACCACCACCACGCGTTCCCGTTTCCTCACTTGACACCACGCTCCTGGACGGTGATCGCGCGCATCGGACAGCACCGCGCCGCGGCCTTGGCCTGGGTGGCGAACTGCGCGTGCGGGCTGGTGTCGTACCGCAGCCGCCCGTCCTCCACCAGTTGGAACACCTCCGGCGCCGCGGTCTCGCAGATCCCGTACCGCTGGCACCGCTCGTTGTCCACGCTGACCCCGACCTTCCCGGCCCGCGGGTTGGGCGGCGCGGCCGGATCCTGTTGCACCGGCTGCACCGCCGGTTCGGCCGAGACGAGGCCGACCTTGGTGAGCAGCCGCGGCGGCAGGAAGCGCAGCGCGGTCAGCGTGATCACCGGCACCACCAGGGTGATCCCGGCGGTCTGCAGCAGCGCCAGGTTGCCGTTGGCGGCCGCGCCCAGCCAGGCGTGCACCACGGTCAGCCCGACCGCGAGGTAGCCGAGCTGGTGGAAGCGCAGCCAGTGCCGGTAGACCAGCCACCGGCGCACCGCCACCGAGATGGCCACCGCGGTCATCAGCTGCAACCCGATGATGCCGGCCGCGTGCCGGGCGAAACCGCCCTCGGCGAACGGGACCATGATCTTGACGACGCCGAAGTCGACGTCGGTGACGAAGATGAACGCGAAGCCGTGCAGCGAGCCGAAGGCGATGGTCATCACCGCCAGCATCATGTGCCCGCTGCGCAGGGCCTGCCTGCTGGTGGTGCGCCGCACCCACCCGGTGGCGGTCAGCACCCCCCAGACCAGGGTGAAGCACATCATGGCGTAGGCCAGCCTCGCGGAGAGCGCGGCCACCTGACGAACGCCGGCGTCGTGCGATGAGTTCTGGGCGAGAATCACGCCCAACTCGGGGATGTCGGCGAGTTGGCTCAACACCGGATGCCTCCAGCGACTCGGGAGAAAATGGGGCGAGGCGAAACCCGGGCGGCGTGGTGGGCGCCCCTGCCCGGCCGTGGCGAACGGGGAGGCACGGCCGGGCAGTGAAAATCAGCGTCAATACCTCCTCTCTTTCAGCAGCTCAATTACATTGTTGGCGCGCTGAACGAATTGCGGAGGCGGGCTCTACTGGAATAATTCCATTGTTGGACTCACTCCAGAATGCGCCGGTTCGGCTATCGGGACTGCACGAACCGGACCACTCCGATGGTGGCCGCGGCCAGTCCGGTGCACAGCAGCAGCACCAGCAGGATCATCCCGCCGCCACCGGCGTCCTCACTCCAGGAGGAGGAGCTGGCATTGGCCACGTCCCTGGACTGCGCTTCGTCGACGGGCTGCTGGGCGGGCGCGACCGGGGTCGGTTTGGCCTTGACCGAGGGCTTGGGCGCGGCGGGCGCCTTGGTGCTGCCCGGCGCGGCGGCGCCACCGGTGCTGGGCGCGGCGGCAGGGGGTTTGGCCGCGTCCGGGTTGGGCGCCAGCGGCAGCTCCTCGAAGTTGACCAGCTTGGTGCTCTCCAGCAAGGTCATGTGCCGCATGACCGCGTTGATCGCCTCCTGGGCGAACTCGCGGACCAGGGTGTTGCGGGTGCCGGAGCGGACCGCGGCGACCACGGTGAAGACCTTGCCGTGCGCGGCGCGCAGCCGGTCGGCGAAGAGCTGATCGAAGGCCGGGCCGGTGGCCCCGCGCAGTTCGGCCATCCAGCCCTGCTGGTCGGCGTTGGGCTCGGCGGGCAGTTCGACCGCGAGCTGGCCGGCCACCTTCTTCACCCTGGTGTCCAGCACCTCGTGGTCCTTCATGATCAGCCTGCCGACCTCCTTGACCCGCGGCGCGGCGGCCCTGACCTGGGCCTCATCGCCCATGGGCATCTCCCACAGGCCGGCCTGGCGGACCTTGACCAGCAGGTCCCGGTCGGCCGGGCCGAGTGGGCCGCATTCGGTCTGGGTCCAGCCGGAGCCGGAGGTCTCCTCGTCGAGCTGCGTCACCGGCGAGGTGGGCGCCGGGGCCTTGGCCGGCGGCGGCGGCGGCGGTGGCGCGGCCGGTTTGGAGCTGGCGGGGGGTGGCGGCGCCCCCGTGGGTTCGTCGGCCAGCGCGGCCCCGGCGGCGGCGAACGCGACGGCCGTGGCGGCGACGGCGAGCGCGCTCCCCCGCAGGAGCCTGGTCCGGACGGATGTCTCAGTAGCCACTTGCGGTGCCTCCATTCGCCGGCGCCGCCGCCTTCTTGCCGTCAGGGGTGGCCGCGTGCCAGGTGCCGCCCTTGCCGTGTCCTCTGGATTCGCCGGGCTTGGCGTCCTGGAAGAAGCGGTACAGCGGCCAGCCGCCCACGGTCACCTGCTGCGCGCCGTCGGCCCGCTCGACAGTGCTGACCAGTGCCGGGTCGATTCCCTCGACCTGGAAGTTGCCGTCGGCGAGCACGGGCGGCCACTGCACGGCACAGGTGTCGGCGCAGTTGGATTTAGCCGGTTTGGCGGTGTCCTTGTCGAATCGGTACAGGGTATAGCCCTCGTGGTCGGTGATTACCTGTCCAAGCGCGCCGACCTGTCGGGCGTGCATTAACGAGCTTTCGTGGCCGGGCTGGAAACTCGGTGGGGCGCCGTTATCGCCGCTGCCGCCGCCCGGGGAGTAGGCGTCCCCGCCACAGGCGGTGGCGGACAATGCGGCGGCGCAGGCTATAGCCGCCAACGCGGGGCCCCTACTGCCGCTGATTTTCATCTCGGTCACCTTTCCTGCTGCACATCACGCCAACGCCCAGGACTACGGATCTCCCGGAAGGGTGGTTCAGGACCAAATCCGCGATTACCGAAAAAAGGTGATCTGGGTCACATACGAGGTATGAAACTACGCTGGGTCATACCCCGGGCACAGCACGATGACGCCATGTCACAGCAACTTCTCGCCCACCACCGCAGAGCCCAGGGCCCCGCGCACCCGGGTGAAGAACTCGTCGAGTGGCTCAACCTGAACTTCGGCAGACGGCTGCTGCGCTTCACCACCGCGCTCACCGGTGGCGATCGCCAGTGGGCCGAGGATGTGGTTCAGGAGACCTGGCTGCGCGCCTGGCGCAACGCCGGGAAGCTGCGTCCCGAGACCGATCAGGTGCTGCCGTGGCTGTTCACCGTGGCCCGGCGGATCGTGGTGGACGGGGTCCGCCAGCGCCGGGCCCGGCCGACCGAGGTGGACCTGACCCAGCTCGGTGAGGCCACCGTGCGGGACGAGGCCGACCACGTGGTCATCAGCATCACCGTGGCCGACGCGCTCAACCAGCTCAGCAAGGAGCACCGGGACGCCATCCGGGAGACCTACCTGCGCGACCGCACGGTCAACGAGGCGGCCCGCATCCTGGGCGTGCCGCCGGGCACGGTGAAATCGCGGGTGTACTACGGCCTGCGCATGCTCAACCAGCTGTTGCAGGAGCGAGGGGTCACCCGGTGAGGCTCCCCCTCGCTCCTGTCCCGACTACTCGGTCGGCACCGCGTTGTCGGCGACCACCTGGGCGTAGGCGAACGCGGAGTCCTTGAGCGTGCGCCGCTGGGTGGCGAAGTCCACGTGCACCAGACCGAACCGCTTGTCGTAGCCGAAGGCCCACTCGAAGTTGTCCAGCAGCGACCAGGCCAGGTATCCGCGCACGTCGGCCCCGTCCTGGATGGCGGCGTGCACCGCGCGCAGGTGCGCCAGCAGGTAGGCGGTGCGCTCGGGATCGTGCACCCGGCCGTCGGCGGTGACCTCGTCGCCGGGGAAGGCGGAACCGTTCTCGGTCACCAGCATCGGCAGTCCGGGCGCCTGGGCGGCCAGCCAGCGCAACAGATCCGCCAGCCCGTCGGCCTCCTGTTCCCAGCCGGTGTGGGTCAGCGGACCTTCCGCGGGCAGGATCTCCACCCCGCGCAGGCCCGGCAGCGCACCCGGGGTGTCCAGGAGCGGATCGGCGGCGGGAGCGATCCGGGTGGGGTTGTAGTAGTTGACGCCGAGCCAGTCGATGGGCGCGGCGATCTCGGCCAGGTCGCCGTCCTGGATCACCGGTTCGAGGGCGTTCAGGTGTGCGACGTCGGCGAGCACGTCGGCCGGGTAGTTCCCGCGCAGCACCGGTTCCAGGAACAACCGGTGGCCGATGCCCTCGACCTTGCGGGCGGCTTCCTGGTGCGGCTCGTCGTCGACCGCGATCCGCGGGGTGCTGAAGTTGAGCACCAGGGAGAATTCCTGCTCCGGCCGGGCCTGCGCGCGCATCGCGCTGACCGCGCGGCCGTGTGCGAGCAGCAGGTGGTGCGCGGCCTGGAGCGCGGCGGCCGGGTCCACGATGCCGGGCGCGTGGATCCCGTTGCCGTAGCCCAGGTAGGCCGCGCAGAACGGCTCGTTGAACGTGGTCCACTGCTTGACCCGGTCGCCGAGGTGGGCGTGCGCGATCCGGGCGTAGTCCACGAAATCGTCCACGAGGTCCCGGTTGACCCAGCCGCCCTTGTCCTGCAACGCCTGCGGCAGGTCCCAGTGGTAGAGCGTCACCATCGGCTCGATGCCGGCTTCGAGTAAGGCGTCTACCAGCCGGTCGTAGAAGGCCAGTCCGCGCGGTTCGACCGCGCCGGCGCCGGCGGGCTGGATCCGCGGCCAGGACAGGGAGAACCGGTATGCGGCCACCCCCAGCCGTCGCATCACCGCGATGTCCTCGGGGTACCGGGTGTAGTGCTCGCAGGCGGGGTCGCCGGTGTCGCCGCCGTCCACCTTGCCAGGGGTGGCGGCGAAGGTGTCCCAGATGGACGGTCCGCGTCCGTCCACTGTGGTCGCGCCCTCGATCTGGAAGGCCGAGGTGGCGGTCCCCCAGACGAATCCGGGCGGGAAGGCCAGTGGTTTCCGGGCGCCCGCCGGGTCCGCGACGGTCAGGTCACCAGAGTCGGTTGTGGTCAAGTTCCCCTCATCCCTTGACGGCGCCCTGCATGATCCCGCCCACGATGTGCCGGGCGAGCAGCAGGAACAGCGCGATCACCGGCAGCACACCGAGTGTGGCTCCGGTCAGCATCAGCGAGTAGTCGGTGTAGTAGCCACTGGCCAGTGTGGACACCGCGACCTGCACGGTCGGGCTGTCGTTGGGGTCCAGCACGATCAGCGGCCAGAAGTAGTCGTTCCAGGCGGTCATGAAGGTGAGCATGCCCAGCACCGCGGCCTGCGGGCGGATGGCGGGCAGGGCCACGGTGAAGAAGGTGCGCAGCACCGAGCAGCCGTCCACCCTGGCCGCCTCGATCAGCTCGTGCGGCACGGTCTCCTCGCAGGCCTGGCGCATCATGAACACCCCGAGCGCGCCCACCAGCGCGGGCAGGATGACCGCCTGCAGCTGGCCGTACCAGTCCAGTTCGGACATCAGCATGTACAGCGGGATCACGCCGAGCTGGGTGGGCACCATGGCGGTGCCGACCACGACCAGGAACAGCGAGTCCCGGCCGCGGAAACGCAACCGGGCGAAGGCGAAACCGGCCAGTGAGGACAGCAGCACGTTGGCCACCGCGACGGTGGAGGCGATGATCAGCGAGTTCTGGATGGCCAGCCAGAAGTCCACGGTGTCGAAGACCCTGGCGATGTTGGCGAACAGGTTGCCGCCGGGGATCAGCGGCGGCACCTTGTCGCCGATCGCCGAGTTGTCCTTGGAGGCCACCACGAAGGAGAAGTACAGCGGGAACACCGAGGCGAGCAGGAACGCCGACAGCAGTCCGTAGACCAGGAATCCCGGACGTTTGGTGGTCTGCACCGGCCTCACCCCTTGGACGCGATACGCCGCGCCAGCGTGAAGTTGATCAGGGCGAAGACCAGCACCACCAGGAACAGCACCCAGGCGATGGCCGAGGCGTAGCCGGCGTCGAACAACCGGAAACCCTTCTCGTACAAATACATCGTCAGGGTCTGGAACTGCCGGTCGCTGCCGCCGACCCCGGAGGCGCCCTTGGGGTCGAACAGGGTCGGCTCGACGAAGAGCTGCATGCCGCCGATGGTGGAGACCACGATGGTGAACAGGATCGTCGGCCGGATGCTGGGCACGGTGATGGACCAGAACATCCGCCACCGGGACGCGCCGTCCACGGTGGCCGCCTCGTAGAGATCCTTGGGCACCGACTGCATCGCGGCCAGGTACAGCAACGCGTTGTACCCGGTCCAGCGCCACATCACCATCGCGCTGACCGCCAGGTGCGAGGACCAGGTGTCGGCCTGCCAGTTGACCCGGTCCAGGCCGATGAGTTCGAGGAGGTAGTTCACGATGCCGAAGTCGCGGCCGAAGATCTGGGTGAACACCAGCGCGACCGCGACCACCGAGACCACGTTGGGCAGCAGCAGTCCGGCCCGCCAGAACGTGCGGCCGCGCAACCCGCGGTCCAGCAACGCGGCCAGGCCGAGCGCGGCCAGCAGCTGGGGCACGGTGGAGAGCAGGAACATGCTCACCGTGTTGCCCAGCGCGTTGTAGAAGTTCGGGTCGCCGAACAGGGCGAAGTAGTTGTCCAGGCCCACGAAGCCCTGCTGCCCGTCCACCAGCTGCCAGTCGTGCAGCGACACCCAGGCGGTGTAGAGCAACGGGAACAGCCCGAACGCCCCGAAGATCAGGAAGAACGGGGCGACGAACAGGTACGGGGTGACCTTGGTGTCCAGACGGGCCAGCGGCCACCGCCGCTTGCGCGACGGTGGCTGCCGGTGTGTCCGAAGTGGACTGTCGGTGACGGGAGCCGCCATCGAGCTACTTCACCTCGTTGCGGGACTGGGTGACCGCCTCGCCGAAGGCCGTGTCCGGGGTGGACTTGCCCTGTTCGATCCGGGCCAGGGCCTCGTTGAAGCGCGGGCGGACCTTGGAGTCGCGGGTGCCGCGGTAGTTGGGCTTGAGGCTGTCCGCGGCGGCGGCGAAGATCTGGCCGACCGGCGCGTCGTTGTAGTACGCGTCGACCTTGTTGAGCACCTCGGGGTCCTTGTAGACCGCGGGCTCGCTGGGCAGGTTGCCGGTCTTGGCGAAGATCTTCTTCTGCTGCGCGGGCGCGGTGAGGTACTTGGCGACCTCGTAGGCTTCCTTGGTGTTCTTGCCCTGCTTGGGCACGGTCAGGAACGAGCCGCCCCAGTTGCCGCTGCCACCGGGGACCGAGGTGACGTCCCACTTGTCCGCCGCGCCCTCACCGGCGCCTGCCTTGATCTGGGCCAGGGCCCAGGCCGCGCAGGTCTCGGTGGCGAAGCTGCCCTGCTTGAGCGCGATGGTCCACTCCGGGGTGAACGGCTTGATGCCCGCGGTCTGGCCCTTGGCGCCCATCCCACCGGCCAGCAGGAAGGCTTCCTTCACCTTGGGGTTGGTGTCGGCGATGAAGCCGTCGTCGGACTTGGCGAAGTAGCCCTCTTCGCTCTGGTAGAGCTTCGCGGTGAAGATGTTCTCCGCGGATCCGGCGAACTTGACGTTCGGGGTCTTCTCCTTGAAGCGGTCGGCGACCTTGGCGAACTCCTCCCAGGTCGGCCACAGCTTGGCCACCTCACCGCGTTCGGTGGGCAGGCCGGCGGCGGCGAAGAGGTCCTTGCGGTAACACAGCGCCAGGCTGCCCATGTCGGTGCCCAGGCCCATGACGAAGTTGCCGTCCTCGAGGATGCCCTGGCTCCACTTCCAGGAGACCCACTGGTCCTTGAGGTCCTTGGCGCCCAGGTCGGCGAGGTTGACGAACTTGTCCTTGGAGGTGCGGAACTGGGCCAGCCAGCCCTCCTCGATGGCGACCACGTCGGCCGCGCCCCGACCGCCGGCGAGCTGGGTGGCCAGCTGCGAGTGGTGCGCGTCGAACTCGAGTTTGCGCGCCTCCAGCTTGATGTTGGGGTGCGTTTTCTCGTACTCGGCGAACAGGTCCTCGTAGCCGAAGTCGCTGAACGTGCCGACCGTGATCTTGATCTTGCCATCGTCCGCGGATCCACCACAGGCGGCGACTCCGGTGGCCAGGACAGCGGCAGCCGCGAGCGCCACCGCCCGGCGCGTCGCGTTGTTGTTCATTGGTCCTCCTCGACCGCAGTGTCGACCCCGTAGTCGGCACTGATGGATGAGAGCGCTCTCACTTTTGGGTGGTCAGGGTCACATGTCAAGCCGCGATCAACGATCCGACATCTTTCCGTAACCGGGCCCGCCCAGCTCACGGGCTCCTTGTGAGAGCGCTTCCGTGCAGGTGGGCGGGGAAATCGACCGGCTACGCTTGGCCGATCGAGGTCAATGGCAACAGGGGTGGTGCGCAGGTGGCGGAACGATCGGCCGGCCGGCCGACCCTGGAGGATGTCGCCGCGCACGCGGGCATCTCCCGGGCGACGGTCTCCCGCGTGGTCAACGGCGCGAGCCGGGTGAGCGAGCAGACCAGGCTGACCGTGCAGCGGGCGGTGGAGGAGCTGGGGTACCGGCCCAACCAGGCCGCGCGCTCGCTGGTCACCCGGCGCACCGGCACCCTGGCGGTGGTGCTGTCCGAGCCGGGCGAGAAGCTGTTCGAGGACCCGTTCTTCGCCGCGGTGATCCGCGCCGCGCACCACGAACTGTCCACTGTGGACGCGCAGATGGCATTGCTGATCGCCCGCTCCCCGGCAGAGGTCGAGCGGGTGGTGCGGTTCCTGGGTTCCGGGCACACCGACGGCGCGCTGGTGTTCACCCCGCGCCGCGGTGATCCACTGCCCGGGGCGGTGCGTTCGCTGGGCATCCCGGTGGTCTTCGGCGGCAGGCCGTGGCGCGGCGGGCGCGGTCTGGATGTGGTGTCGGTGGACAACGAGGCAGGCGCGACGCAGGCGACCCGGTTGCTGTTGTCCCAGGGGCGCAAGCGAATCGTCACCGTGTGCGGGCCGTCGGACCAGGCCGCCGCGGTGGACCGGCTCACCGGCTGGCGGGTGGCCATGGACCTGGGTCCGGACCAGGCCGCGCAGTGGTCCGAACCGGCCGAGTTCAACCTGGAGGGCGGCGAACGCGCGATGACCGAGTTGCTGCGCCGGGTGCCGGACCTGGACGGGGTGTTCGCGGCCAGCGACCTGATGGCGGTGGGCGCCTTGCGGGCCCTGCGCGCGGCCGGTCGCCGGGTGCCCGAAGACGTTGCGGTGGTGGGTTTCGACGATCTGCCCTCGGTGGCCCAGCAGTCCCAGCCCAGCCTGACCACGATCCGCCAGGACCCGGGCGCACAGGTCCGCGAGATGGTCGCCATCCTGCGCGAACGCCTGCGCGGCAACGAGGTCCGCCCCCGCAACCGGATGCTCCCGGTGGAGTTGATCCGCCGCGAATCGGCTTAGCCCCCCACAACAGCCAAGCCTGCGTACGAGTTGGCCCAACTGGTACGCCCAGTTTGGCCAACTCGGCGTACCAGTTGGGCCAACTCGGCGTTCGGGGTGGGTTAGGCCCATCTGGCGAGCACCGCCCGGCCGAATCCGGGTAGGGCGACGGCGAGGCGGCGGGTCTTGGGCACCGCGACGCGGTGGTCCAGGACGCGGTAGTCGGCGGCCTCGATCTCGTCCAGGATGCCTTGGTACAGCTCGAAAGCGGTGGCCACGCAGGGCCGGGACACCGGGGCCAGCATGGCGATGCCGGGGCGGGCGCGGCGATAGGTGGCCCTGGTGCGGGAGACCAGGTGGGCCAGGGCGGCGCGCAGCGGGCGGTCGGTGTGGCCGCGGTCCCGGCAGTGCTTGAGGTGCGCGCGGTCCACGCCGAAGGCGGCGAGTTCGTCCAGGGGCAGGTAGATCCGGTCCCGGTCGAGGTCCTCGCCGACATCGCGCAGGAAGTTGGTGAGCTGGAATGCCTCGCCGAGCGCGGCGGCGTGCGGTTCGGCCTCGGCCCGGCTGGTCACGGTGCCCAGCACCGGCAGCACCTGGAGTCCGATCACCTCGGCCGAACCGCGCACGTAGCGGGACAGTGCGGCGAAGCTGGCGTACTCGCGGACCTGGGTGTCCATCCGCATCGAGGCCAGAAAGTCGGCGAAGTAGCCGCGGTCGATGTCGTACCGCGCCACCGTGTCCACCACCGCGGCCAGCACCGGGTGCGTGCTGTGCCCCAGCTCGAAGCCCCGGGCCAGGTCCGCGCCCAGCTCGTCCAGGGCGGCCCGGCGCTGCTCCAGGGTGCGGCCGTCGCCCTGGTCGTCCACGATCTCATCGGCCCAGCGGGCGAAGCCGTACAGCGCGTGCACGGCCGGCCGCTGGGCGGGGGTGAGCATCCGGGTGGCCAGGAAGTAGGTGCGGCCGTAGCGCGCGTTGATTTCCCGGCAGCGGCGGTAGGCGGTACGCAGCGACGGTTCGAGCACGCCTGCGGCGTCCAGCTCGGTGGTGGTCAGCGGGGACACGTCAAGAGTCTGGCGGTTGCTCCGTTCGGCTGCACGCCGGGGCGTCACCGGGTGCCGAAAGTGGCCGCCGCCCACCCTGTCAGCTCGGTTTTCGCCTGCGCCAGCAGTGTCTGATCCGTGCTGGCCGGGGCGATCAGCGCCACGTGCAGCGTGCCCGCCGGGCCACCGGGCAGCACCAGCCGGGCCGCCCCGTGGTGCCGGTCCACGCCGATCCCGGTCCCGGCGTACACCGGCGCGCTGCCGAACACGCCCTGATCCGACACGACCGCGCCCGCGGCCAGGTCCTCCGGCACCTGCACCTCGGTCGGCGCGGCCGCGCCCGAGGAGCGCCACACCAGCACCGCGTGCCGCCGGTCCGCGGTCAGCTTGACCAGTCCGGGGTACTCGGCGGGCACCCGTTGCCACTGCTGCACGGTGTTCCCGTCCCGGCTGAGGTCCTCGAAGCTGAACGCCAGACTCCGCCCGGCCACCGCGCGCGGATACGCCCGGTCGATCACCCGGCGGTCCACCCTGGGCGTCACCGCGCCGGTGTTGTCCTTGTGCACCGGGGAGAAGTCCTCGTCCATCCACGCGTCGGTCTCGGTGAGCACCTTGTTCGGGTTGCCGTTCATCAGTTCCCGGTGCCGCCCGCTGTTGGTGTCCCACTGCCACTGGGTGGCCGACATCGGCGGCGCGGCGTTGCGCGCCTCCCGCCACCAGTTCTTCCCGGCCACGCCGGAATCCAGGGACTGGTAGGCGGCCTTGAGGATGCTGGGGGTCTTGTCCGAGGTGAACCCGGTGATCGGGTGCCCGAACTCGCTGAGGATCGGCGCGGTCCGGTGGTACTGGGCGCGTTCGCGCACCGCCTGGATGTCCGCGGTGTACTCGCCGTCGCCGGCCTTGCCCGGCTTGAGGATCCCGGAGCGGGCCTTGGCGTCGTAGAAGTGCGCGTTGAACACGAACCGCTGGCCCAGCGGCGGGATCTCGGTGAGGCCACCGGGTTCGCGGAAGATCGAGGTGTTGATGTTCCAGTACACCAGGGGTTCGGCGAACAGCGGTTTGTCGGTCCACCCGGCCCGGTCCATGGCCGCGCGGGTGCGCTGGTAGAACGGCGCCAGGAAGTCCCGTTCCCAGGCCGGTCCCTGCTGGCCTTCGTCGTAGCGCCCGGCGTAGGGCTCGTTCAACGGGTTGAACCCCACCACCCGGCGGAACTCGTTGCTGCTCAAGGTATTACGCAGGTGTCCGAGCGCGATCTCGCTCTGTGCCAGGAAAGCGTCCAGGATGTTGCGGGGTCCGGCCTCGGTGTCGATGCGGCGGTTGTGCCAGAAGTCGTAGGTGGCCATGGTGACCGCCTTGTTGTTCTTCATGTTCTGGCCCCAGTTGACGCAGGCCTCGCAGTATTCCTTGGGATAGCCGCCCGCCCGCACCACCCACTCCGGCGCGCCGTCCCCGGTGTACCAACTGTCCACAGTGAACAGATAGCGGGAGTAGAGATCCTGGTGGTAGTCCACGAACACGAACAGTCCGGCGGCCAGGAACTCCCGGATCTGCGCGGTCACCCGGTCCAGGTAGGTCCGGTCGATCTGCCCGGCCCGCGGTTCGACCCGCTCCCAGGTGATCAGGAACCGCACCGCGTTCGCCCCGGTCAGCCGGCGCATGGCGGTGGCCGACACCCCGGCCTCGGCGGTGCTGGGGAAGGGCAGGCCGCCGTGTTCGGCGAGTTTGGCGGTGCCGGAGACGTTGTAGCCGCGCAGCAACACCGTGCGCCCGTGCCCGTCCCGGAAGGTGCCCTCAGGTGACACGGTGACGACGTCGGCCCGCGCGTCGTCGAACCACCATTGCGCCGCGGCGGGCGCCCCCGGCACCGCCGTCAGACCCAGCACGACCGCGAGGACCCCGGTGACCACGCTCCGCCATCCCATGTCCGCAACGGTAGGGATCGCGGTCGCACAGCGTCACCCGCCGAATGAATGTTTTTCACGTTTGAGGTTGGCCTTGGCCGCCGCCTCCCACCGGTCCTGGGCCGGCGCGGTCCGGTACAGCGGGTCCCGTGCGATCAGCCGGTCCAGCACGGCCCCGCGCCCGACCAGCCAGTCGGCGTCACTCACGTGCGCGTATTCCGCGCGCACCGCCAGCGCGTACCGGTCGTAGTCGGCCGCCGTCCCGCCCAGCACCGCGAGGTCGGCGTCCAGCAGGGCCAGGGTCAGCGGGTCCTCGCCCAGATGGTCGATGGTCGCCAGTACCAACCGTTCGGTCGGCGCGCTGTGCTGTTCGGCCACTCCGGCCTCGCTCAGCCATCGCCGTACCCAGTCGGCGCTGCGCCGTTCGTCCTCGCCCGGCACGCCGTCGTAGACCACGTCGTGCGCGGCCGCGGCCACTACCAGCACTGCTCTGTCCACTTCGGACAGTCCAAGTTCCTTGCCCAGCCAGGCCGAGTCCCGCAGCACCGCCTCGACGTGGGTCAGGTCGTGGTACCGCCGGTGCTCCTCCCGGTACCGGCCGATCAGCTCCTCCCCCGCCCGCCGGGCCACCTCGGGCTGCCCGCCGAGGGTCACCACCGCCGTCACCCACGCGTCCAGAACCATCACGTCCCCCTCTCATCGCCACCCAGTGTGACCGCCGGTCTCACAAGATCGGGCGACATGCCTCACGACCACGGCATGTGAAACCTGTGTCACACTCGGTGAAGACGCTCCGCTGCTGTCCTTCGACCGGCGAAGGGGGAACGCTGGTGGACTTTCGGATCCTGGGTCCCGTTTCGGTTTGGGTCGACGGACAACAGGTTGGGATCACCGAACCCGACCTGCGGCGCCTGCTTGCGATCCTGCTGCTGGCCGACGGTCGCCCGGTGCCGAAGGAGCAGGTCATCGCCGATCTGTGGGACGGCGCGCCGCCGGTGCGGCCCGGTCGCGCGCTGCGCACCCAGTTCTCTCAGCTCAGTGAGACGCTGCCACTGCCCGAGGTCCAGTTGCACAGCGCGCACGGCAAGCACCAGTTGCAGGTCGATCTGGAGAAGCTGGACTGGCACCGGTTCCGCCAACTGGTGGGCCGCGGCCGTTCAGCTGCTCGTGGTGGCCGCTACCAGGCCGCGGTGGAGATCCTGACCCAGGCCCTGGACGAGTGGCGCGGGGACGCCCTGGCCGACGTGGACGGCGACTGGGCCCGCCGCTGCCGCGCGCACCTGGAACGGCAG
The DNA here is from genome assembly GCF_023094165.1 of Crossiella sp. S99.2. Lineage (GTDB taxonomy): Bacteria > Actinomycetota > Actinomycetes > Mycobacteriales > Pseudonocardiaceae > Crossiella. The sequence continues at coordinate 221,090 of NZ_JALMDK010000011.1, forward strand.
CGGCGCAGTGCCCGGCAGTGCCTGGTCGCCGCCCGCCGGGCCTGCACCGGCAGGCAGATCTTCGTGCCGGTGCCGCGCCGTGGCGAGATCGAACGCGGCCCGGCCCCCATGCAACTCCCCCTCGGGCTGGCGGACTTTGTTGGCCGGGAACAGGAACTGGCCACCCTGGGCACCGCGATCCCCGGCACCGTCACGGTGATCAACGGCGCCCCGGGCAGCGGTAAGACTTCCCTGGCGCTGGCCTGGGCGCACCGGGTCAGCGACCGGCACCCCGACGGCGCGCTGTTCGCCGAACTACGCGGACACGGCCCCGGTGAGCCGGTGCCGCCGACCGAACTGCTCGCCGATTTCCTCACCGGGCTCGGCGTGGCCCCGGCCAAGATCCCGGCCACCGAGAGCGCCCGCGCCGAACTGTTCCGCACCCTGCTGATCCGCCGCCGCCTGCTAATCCTGCTCGACGGCGCCCGCGACCTGGCCCAGGTGCAGCCGCTGCTGCCCGGCCTGCCCGGGGTCACCGTGGTGATCACCAGCCACGAACCCCTTGACCTGCCAGGACGGCACATCACCGTCGGCCCGCTCTCCCCCGCCGACGCGACCGGACTGCTCAAGGAGCTGATCGGCCCGGCCCGGGTGGCCAACCAGGCCGGGGCACTGGCCGACCTGGCCCGCTACTGCGCCTACCTGCCCCTGGCGCTGCGTATCGCCGGCCGCCGGGTCGCCGGCCGGCCGCACACCTACCTGGCCGATCTGGTCGGTGAACTCCGGGAGGAACGGCACCGGCTGGACCGGCTCTCCCCCGACACCGACGGCTCCGGCGCGATCCGCGGCACCTTCCGCTGGTCCTACCGCGCGCTTCCCCTGCCGGCGCAACGCATGTTCCGGCTGCTCGGTCTCTACCAGGGCGTGGACGTCGACGCGCCCGCCGCGGCCGCACTGTCCGGAATGGACCTTGAGCAGGCCACGAAGCTGTTGCGGGACCTCAGCAAGGCGCAACTGCTGCAGCCGAGTCCGCGTGGCGCGTACCAGCTACACGACCTGCTGCGCGGCTACGCGGCCGAACGCGCCCTGCGAGAAGAAGGCGCGAACAACCGGCAGGCCGCCATCCGCAGGCTGCTCGACCACTACCGGGCCGCGGGCGCCGATCCCGGACACGCCTGGAGCGACACTGAACTGATCAACCTGTGCGCCGCCGCGCGCAGTGCGACCAGCACCGGAAACCACGCGGTGGCAGTGGATCTGCTGACCACCGCGGGCACCGTGCATCGTTCCCGCGGCCAGCTGGACCGGGCCATCGCCCGCTACCACCTGGCCTGGGTGAGCGGGGACCGGCACGGCGACACCGACATCGCGCACCGCCTCGGCGAGACCTACCTGGCCGCCGGCCGGTTGTGCGCGGCGGTGGAGGTCCTCGGCCGGGCCACCCCGGACGCGCTCACCCTCGACCTCCTGGGCGGCTGCTACCAGCGGCTGGGCCGCCCGGACGCGGCGATCCAGCACTTCCAGCGCGGCCTCCGCCTGGTCAACGAACCCGCCGCCGAGGCGCGACTGCTGTCCAGCCTGGGTGAGGCGCTACGCCGACTAGGCCGGTTGGCGCAGGCCAGGGAACACCTGGCCCGCGCCCTGGAACTGAGCCGCCGGATCGGCGATCACGGGGTGACCGCGCACTGCCTGCACAGCCTCAGCCAGCTGCCCAGCACGCTCAGCCCGAACCTGCCCTGACCCGTGAGGCGGAAACCTTCCCGTCCGGGGTCTCGAAGCCGAGCAGCACCTGGGCCGGTCGCCCGCCGGTGACCGGCACGGTGATCTCGCTGAACCCGTGCGACAGCTCAATTGTCTTGCGGCCCAACAGTTTTCCGTCCTGGTTGAGCACGAACACGTACGCCTTGCCGGGTGCGCCGAGCACCCGCGCGGTCACCGTGTCACCCTGGGTCCGGGCCGAGAGCAGTCGCGCGGATTCCCAGACGGGCGCGATCGGCTTGCCGCCCAGGGAAATGCCGGTGCGCACGGACTGCTCCACCGACTGCGCTGAGTCCACAGAGGACAGTGCGATCAGCGGGAGCCTGGCCGCGGGCGGGTCCACCGGACGGCCCGTGGGCGGGGTGTAGCCGTCGAAAACCGCGCGGCCCCAACGGTACGGGTCGCCCTGCACGCCGCCCCAGGTGGACCAGCCGAGCCGGGTCTGGCCGATCTTGTCCTGGGTGTCGGAGTCGTAGACGAACAGGTTCAGTCCGACCTTGGCCGGGTCCAGCGCACCCGGCACCGCGGCCAGGGGCAGTGCGAGTTCGATGGTGTAGCCGGTGTACGGGCTGCTCACCTTGCTCGCCACCTGGAGTCCGGGCACCGTCTCGGCGGCCGGGCCCTGGAAGTTGTCGGCGTCCCTGGCCGCGCACGGCTTGCCCGCGGTGGTGGTCGGGAACACGGCCAGTTTCAGCGTGGTGGAGGTGTTCTCGGACTTGCCGCGCGGGTCGATGGCCAGTTCCAGGGAGTCGGTGCGCCAGTGCCGTTTGCAGTCGGCGGCGTCCAGCACACTGCCCTGTTTGTCATCGGCCACCGTGACCAGCGCGTACAGGGTGTCGTTGTGCCAGGTCAGTTTCGCCTTGGCCGAGCAGTCCGCGGCGGAGACGCAGTCCTCGCCTTCCCAGCGGGTGGACAGGTCCAGTTCCGGACCCGAGTACTCGCCGGGTGTGGCCACCCCGTCCACGGTGGGTGCGGTGGGCGCCTGTGGGATCGTGCTGCGCGGCACCAGTTCCAGGGCCGGGGTGCTGCTGCTGACGCCGGTCACCGACAGCGTGTACTTGTAGTCCCCGCCCTGCATCCCGGTGCGCAGCGCGGTGTCGGTGTTGGTCACCTTGCCGGCGAGCGTGGTCGTGGCGCCGGCGGCCAGTCCGGTGAACGGCAGGCTCGTGGTGGCACTGAACCCGGTCGGCGGCGCGATGGTCACGGTGCCCGACCTGGTCGCGGAACCGTTGTTGCGCACCAGGATCGGCAGTTCGCGGTCCCCGCCGGAGGGCAGGGTGAGCACCGGCGGCACCAGGTCGGCCAGCGCGGGCACTCCGCTGCGCTGCGCCCAGTCCCGGAACTGGGCGACCTGCGGCAGCGGCTGCTGCTCCGCGGTCAGCTCCGGCACCACGGCCACCACGGTCTCGGTGTACCCGGATCCGTTGCCACTGCTCAGTTCCACCGGAATCCGCACCCGGCCCGGCTTGGTGCCGGCGGGCACGGTCACGGTGAACTCGGCACTCGCCGACCGTCCAGAGTAGACAGTGCCGAGTCGCCCGTACCCGGTCGCCTGCCACCCGGCGGGCAGCGCGAGCTTGGCCTCCACCCGGGTCAGCGGCCGGTCCTCCGGGGCGGTCACCGTCACCTTGACCGGCACCGAGGATCCGGCGACCAGGCTGAACCGCCCGGCCTCGGCCACCGCGCCAGTACCCAGGGGCAGGCCGCCCGGGGTCGGGATCAGCGCGCCGTGCAGTGCCGCGTCCGGGCCATTGGCGGTCGGCGAGAACGGCACCCGGCTGGCCACCTGGGTGAACCAGTCGCAGTCGATGAGTTTCGGATCCGTTGGCACGTCGGGGAATCCGGCCCAGCCCTGGGTCACGTACTCCCGCTGTGCGGACCGCTCCTCCTGCGCCCAGCTGCGACCGGGCACAGTGGACGGTCGCCCGTCCCACACCCCGTACACCCGGTCAGTGGCCTCGGCGGGCACGAACTTCGCCGCGCAGTCCGGTCCACTGGGCCGCTCACCGCGGGCCCCGCCGGTCAGCAACCGTTTGACCGACCACGGCCGCAATACCTCCTCGCGCAACTGCTCCGGGTAGGCGCCGGGGTCGGCGGCCACCCGGTATGCCTCGATGGCCAGCCGAGCCGCGTACTGGTGGTTGCCGTGGTTGCCCGGGGTGGGCGCGGGATCCATGGTGACCACGAGTTCGGGGCGGGTCTGCCGGATCGCCCGGACCAGCTTGCCGAGCACGTCCTGGTGTTGCCAGCCCTGTTCGGTCAGCGGCGAGCTGACCGTGTAGTAGAAGTCGGCCTCGTCCAGGTTGAGCACCTCGGTGATCCCGGCCCGGCGCACCGCCCGCCGCTCCTCGGCCTCCCGGAGCTGGCCCAGTGCCGGGCCTTCCTCGGGTCCGGCCGCGTTGCCGCCGCCCTCGCCGCGGGTGATGGTGACCACCCCGGCCCGCACCTTGTGCTCGGCGTGCCACTGCCCGAAGGTGGACAGGCTGAACGCCTCGTCATCGGGGTGCGCGCCCACGAACAGCGCGTCCAGGTCGACCGCGCGCCGCGCGGCCTCCGCCTGCTCGTCCACCGCGGTGGCCGGACTCTCCAGCGCCACCAACGTGATCAGGGCGGCGGCCACCGGCAGCAGCCCGGTCAGCCAACGTCGATCCACCCGGTTCTCCTTACGTGTCAACCCTTGACCGCGCCGTCCAGCATGCCGCGGATGAAATGTCGTTGCAGGAAGAGATAAAGCACCACCACGGGCAGCGCGACCAGCACCGAACCGGCCGCCAGCAGCGGCACGCTCGTGGTCGCCCGGCCCTGGAAGAACCGCAGCCCCAGCGGGGCGGTGCGCAGCCCCTCGTCGGTGACCATGACCAGGGCGAGCAGGAACTCGTTCCAGGTCCACATGAACACCAGCACCACCAGGGTCAGCACCGCGGGCCTGCCCATCGGCAGCAGCACCCGCCACAGGATCTGCCAGTGCCCGGCCCCATCCAGTCGCGCCGCCTCCACCACACTGGTGGAGCTGGACCGGAAGTAGGCGCGCATCCAGAACACGCCGAAGGCCACCGACTGCGCGACCTGCGGCAGCACCAGCGCCGCGTAGGTGTCGAGCAGGCCGACATCGCGCAGGTCGAAGTACAGCGGCACCACCACGGCCTGACTGGGGATGGTGACCCCGAGCAGCAGCAGGTAGAACAGCAGCCCCGACCCGCGGAAACGCATGGTGCCAAAGGCATAGCCGGCCAGCACCGACAGCAGCGCGGACAGCGCCACCACGGCCACCGCGACGATCGCGCTGGTGCCGAGGTAACTGCCGAACTTGCCCTGGGTCCAGGCGGTGAGGAAGTTCTCCGGATGCCAGCCGCCCTGCCCCGGCACGTCGGAACGCACCGCGGTCAACAGGATCCACAGCACCGGGTAGAGCGCGTACCCGGCGAAGAGCAGCAACACCACATACGTGCCAACGCGTTCCCAGCGGGACACCGTCATCGCCGACCCCCAGCCAGTCGCAGCACCACCGCGCTGAGCGCGAACACCAGGACGGTCAGGGTGATCCCGATCGCCGCCGCCGAACCCACCTGCCCGGACTGGAAAGCTCGGTGGTAGATCTCGTAGGCGGGCACCGTGGTCGACTCGCCCGGCCCACCCAGTGGGGTCATCACGTACACCAGGTCGAAGGTGCGCAGCGAGGAGATCACGGTCAGCGTCAGCGCCACCGCGATGTCCGGACGCAGCGCGGGCAGCGTCACCGAGCGAAATTCGCGCAGCACCCCGGCCCCGTCCAGCCGCGCCGCCTCGTACAGGTCACCGGAGATCCGGCCGATCCCGGCCAGGAACAACACCACGGTCAGTCCGGTCTGCACCCAGGTGCCGACCAGCCCGACCGCGATCAGCGCGGTGCTTTCCTCGCCCAGCCAGTTGAACGCGAACGCGTCGAGGCCCAGCGCGCGCAGCGCCGAGTTGAGCGGGCCGTCCGGGGCCAGGATCTGTTGCCAGGCAACGGCGACCACCACCATCGCCACCACCTGCGGCAGGAACACCACGGTGCGGAAGAAGGCGAGTCCGCGCACCCGGCTGCGATGCAGAGCCGAGGCCAGTATCAGCCCGAGGCACACCGGCAGGATGGAGAAGAACACGATCAGCACCAGCGCGTGCCCGAACGCCGCGCGCAATCCGGCCTCGGCGAACAGGGTCAGGTAGTTGTCCAGTCCCGCCCAGGTGCCGAGTGTCAGACCGTCCCAGTCGAACAGCGAGATCCACGCGCTGTGCAGCAACGGGAACAGCAGGAACGCCCCGTACACGGCCAAGGCCGGCAACACATAGAGGTAGCCGACCCGCCGCGGTTCACCGGCCGCCACGGGCGGCGTCCACGTCGGCCTGGAGCTTGTCCAGGGCCTGCTGCGGGCTCAACCGCTTGGCCAGCAACTGCTCGATCACGCTGGTCACGGTGTCGTAGGCGGTGGGCGTGGCGTAGTCCAGATAGGGCACCAGTCCGCCGGTTTCCGAGGCGTGCGCCCAGGAGTTGAACACCTCGGCCCGGAACACCGTGGGCGGGCGCTGGCTGGTGGCCTCCACCACCGGCAGGTTCGCGTGCTCGGCCATCAGCGCCATGCCCCGCGAGGAGGTCAGGAACTCGATGTAGGCCGCGGCCGCGTCCGGGTTCCTGCTGCGCGCGCTGATCGCGAACGGCACGCTGGTGCCCGCGGTCACCGCGACCTTGCCGTCATCGGTCGGTGGTAGCACAAAGCCCACCTTGTCCCCCATCGCCGCCTCCAGATCGGCCATCAACCAGGTGCCGCTGACCAGGAAAACCCCTTTGTCCTGGGCGAACTCCCGCCAGGCCGCGTCCGAGCCGAGCCCGGAGAACCCGTTGGTCAGCATGCCCTGATCGGCCCACCGCACCAGGAGTTCGGCCGCCGCCTTGGGATTCTCGTCGGCCCAGAACACGCCCTGTCTGCCGGTGGCCAGCTTGTAGACGTCCTCGGTGGGCGCGAACCGGTTGAGCGCGAAGCCGAACAGGTGGATGCCCGCGCTCTTTTCCAGGTTGCCGAACTGGATCGGCACCTCGCGGACTTCCTTGGCCTTGCGCAGCGCGGCGTCGAACTCCGCCCAGGTGCGCGGCGGCGCGATGCCCAGGCGGGCCAGCTTCTGCTTGTTGAAGAAGATGCCGACCAGCTCACCGCCCTGTGGCAGGCCGAACAGCTTGCCCTCGCCCAGCGGGTCCCCGGACGCGGGGTAGCGGGCCAGCCGCAGCACGGTGGCGGGGAAACGCTGGTGCCAGCGGTAGACCTCGGCGTAGCCGTCCATCGGCAACAGCAGCCCGGCCTTGACGTAGGCGCCCATGTCCTGCCTGCCGTTGTTGACCTGCACCACATCGGGCGCCTGGACGCTGGTCAGGCCGAGCCTGGTGGTGTTGCGCAGGTCGTCGAAGGACCGCGGCACCCGGTTGATCCTGATGTTCGGGTACTTGCGCTGGAACTCCTCGTTCAGCGCGGTGATCTGCTTGTCCTGGCCGCCCCGCACCTCCTGGTCCCAGACGGTGAGGGTCACCTCGCCCATGGCCGCGACATCGGTCTTGATGTCCTTGGCCTGGCGGTCGGTGGGCCGGGTGTCCGGCAGGTTGGAGCCGGGCACGCACGCGGCCAGCAGCGTCAGCGCGGTGAGCGTGGCGGCCAGCCACCGGGAACGGATCATGCTCGTCCTCCCTCCGTCGCGCCTACGGCCTGCCTCGCAGTCCGATCGTGGCACTTGCCCGGCGCACCGTGGCACAGCCATGAGTGGGAAGAAGTTCGTCCAGGAAGTCGTATCCGCGCAGTGATTCGTCCTCCCTGCGGCCCAGGTGCCGCCACCAGGCGGCGATATCGCACCAGCCGGGCGCGGACAGCGAGCCGCCGAAATGCTGCACGGACAGCGCCGCACACAGGTTGGCGAAGCGCACCCGGTCGACCAGCGGCCAGCCGGCCAGGGTGCCGTAGGTGAACCCGGCGCCGAAGACATCGCCCGCGCCGGTGGGGTCCATGGCGGCCACGTTGATGCCGCACACGTCGGCTTCCTCGCCGGTGGCCGAGTCGATCGCGTACGCCCCGCCGCCGGCCCGGGTGACCACTACGGTCGGCACCACCTCGGCCAGCGCCCTGGCCGCGGTCTTCACGTCGTCCTTGCGGGTGTAGCGGACGGCTTCGACCGAGTTTGGCAGGAAGACGTCGTAGCCCTCAAGCTGCTGGATCAGTTCGGGGCGCCACTGGTCGGTGGGGTCCCAGCCGACGTCGGCGAACAGCAGCGCGCCGTTGTCCTTGGCGGTGCGGACCCACTTGTCGCTCTCGTGGTCGACGTGCACGAAGCAGGCCCGCACCCGGGGTGGGTCGGTGAGCAGCTCGTCCGCGGTGACCGGGGAGGGATGCCCGTGGGTGACCATGCTGCGGTCCCGGTTGATGGCCAGTGAGACGGTGACCGGGGAGTGCCAGCCGTAGAAGCGGCGCGAGTGGCTGAGGTCGACCTGTTCCTGGTTGGCCAGGGTGTCCCAGCAGAAATCGCCGTACATGTCCTCGCCGAAGGCCGAGGCCAGGGTGGTGCGCAGTTGCAGGCGGGCCAGCGCGACCGCGAGGTTGGCGATGCCGCCGGGGCTGGAGCCCAGGCCGGTGGCCCACACCTCGGTGCCGTTCTCCGGCAGCTGTGGCAGTCCGGTGAAGATCAGGTCGAGGAACACCGGACCGGACAAGAGAACGTCGAACTCGGTAGGCGGCTGGCTCGACACCGTGTTTCCTTCCCGCTGCGCGCCGGCAGTGCTGCGACCGGCTTGTTGCTCGCGCTGGCTTGTGTACGCGCTGGCTCGTGTTTCGCGCTGACCAGTTCCGGCCAGGCGCAGAGTCTCCCTCTCCCAGCCGACAGTGACAACCACTCCCGAGCGCGGCGTGTTCCAGACTGTCGATTTCCCTGCCCCCACCGACCACCCGGTCGAGACCCGCGCCCCCGCCGACCGCCCGGTCGGCAACCGCGCCCCCACCAACTGCCCCGTCGGAATCCACGCCCCTACCAACCACCTGGTCGGGACCCACGCACCCGCCAACCGCACGGTTGGGATCCGCGTCCCCACCAACCACTCGGTCGGGAACCGCGCCTACCAACCGCCCGGTCGGAACCCACGCCTCTACCAACCACTCGGTCGGGACCCACGCGCCTACCAACCGCCCGGTCGGAACCCACGCCTCTACCAACCACTCGGTCGGGACCCACGCACCTGCCAACCGCACGGTCGGAACCCGCACACCACCGGCCACTTGGTTGGGGCGGCGCGCCCGCCAACCCACTCGGTCGGGAACCGCGCCTCCCAACCGCCCGGTCGGGAACCGTACCGCCGCCAACCGACCGGTCGGGAGCGGCACGCCCCACACCCCACCTCGCCCACTCCACCCACTCCCCCCGCCCCTCCCCCGCCTCGATCCGCCCCTCCCGGACCCGGCGAGCCCGTGCCAGATCCACCACCCACGGCCTAGAGTCGGTCCGCGTGAGACTGGTGATCCTCGGCGGCGGCGGTTTCCGCGTTCCCCTGGTACACGGCCGGTTGCTGGCCGACCCCGACCGATTGGTAGACGAGCTGGTCCTGCACGACGTGGACCAGGCCCGCCTCACCGCGGTCACCGCGGTCCTGGACGCCCAGGCCGCCAACGCCCCCTGGCGCCCCAAGCTGAGCAGCACGTCAAACCTGGACGAGGCCCTGCGCGGCGCCGACGTGATCTTCTCCGCCATCCGGGTGGGCGGCCTGACTGGCAGGAGCGCCGACGAGCGCCACGCCATCAACGCGGGCCTGCTCGGCCAGGAAACAGTCGGCGCGGGCGGCATCAGCTACGCCCTGCGCACCGTCCCCGTCGCCGTCGACATCGCCGAACGCATCGCCCGCTACGCCCCCGACGCCTGGACCATCAACTTCACCAACCCCGCGGGCACCGTCACCGAAGCGATGTCCGCTGTCCTGGGCGACCGCGTGATCGGCATCTGCGACTCCCCCATCGGCCTCTGCCGCCGGGTAGCCGCCGCCCTGGAGATCCCGGTCGAAACGGCCTGGTTCGACTACGCGGGCCTCAACCACCTGGGCTGGCTCCGAGCAGTCCTGGTCAACGGCCGAGACCGCCTCCCCGAACTCCTCGCCAACGAACAAAAACTCCAATCCTTCGAAGAAGGCCGCCTCTTCGAACCAGACTGGCTCCGAGCCCTGGGCGCCATCCCCAACGAATACCTCCACTACTACTATTACACCCGGGAAACCACCCAGGAAATAGCCGCCAACCCCACCCCCCGCGGCCAATTCCTACACACCCAGCAATCCACCTTCTACCAACAAGCCCTAGCCACCCCCGAATCAGCCCTGACCCTCTGGCAAGAAACCCGAGCCGAACGCGAACGCACCTACCTGGCCGAAGCCCGCCAGATCGCGGACGCGGGCGAACGCACAACCTGCGACACAGACGGCGGCGGCTACGAGCAGGTAGCCCTGGACCTGATGGCGGCGATCACGGCCAACCGAGCCGCGACAATGATCCTGAACGTCCGGAACCGGGGCGCGCTGCCCGGCCTGGACGCGGACGCGGTGGTGGAGCTGCCGTGTCTGGTGGATGCGAACGGGGCACGGCCGATCGCGGTGGATCCGCTGGACGGGCCGGCGTTGAGTCTGGTGCAGCAGGTGAAGGCGGTGGAACGGGAAACGATCGCGGCCGCGCGCACGGGCAGCCGGGAGAAGGCGTTGCGAGCGCTGGCCGGGCATCCGTTGGTGGACTCGGTTCGGGCCGCTCGGGCAGTTTTGGGGGTCACGGAGTGGTGAAACCTAGAGGCTGGGGTAACTGAGGGTGATTGATTTTGGGGGTCGAGGCTGAGTTGCGAGAGGTGAGCCACGGGGGTTGGGTTGCCAGGGTCGGGCAGCTGGATTTAAGTGAGGGCTTGGGCAAGAGGGCCCGGCTCGCCAGGATCGAGCAGGACCTGGCGGGACTCACGAATGGGTGATGTCCGGCTGGGTGACGGGCTGAATCAACCAAAACAGGATGGCAACCTAAACCGGGGTTTCTGCGTTCCGCAGAGGAAGGCGGCGGCGCGGGCGGGGCGTTGAACGCGGCGGGCATACCGACGGCCCCGAGGACAAGAGGAGAAGGCCAAGCCCGGCCCCAGCGCCTCCCCCGAAGGCACACGCAACCCCGAGAAGGCGCGCCCAGCCCCGACACCACAGCCGTACGCTCCGCGTGCAGGCCAGCCGCAGCCCCGACACCACGCCCAGCCACGGCGAGCCCCGAAGCGGCAACGGGCGGGGTGGGTTGATCAGGCTTAGGCTGCGTGAATCCAATTCGCAGTGGTGCTGGCCGGGCGTTTGCCGTGATTCGGCGGGTGGGGCTGGGCAGGTCAGCGCGAGAGGGGAGGGCACTGTGGCGGAGATTAGGGCTGGGGCTGGGGCTGGGGCTATCGCGGTGCATGAGTTTGATTTGTTGCATTATCCCTGCGAATACCCGGGCCGCGGTTTGAGAATTCTCGGTACGACGCGATCAAGGCAGCGTCGCCTGCCGGGTGTGTGGTGGAGAGTTTTGCCGGGTTGTTTGGGTTGCGTTGCCGGCGGATGGGGCCGACGTTGCTGGACGCGGTTGCGGGGGTTTGTGCCGAGGTTCGGGCCGGGCATGGGTTTTTGCTGACGGACCTGGGTGTGGAGAAGTTGTGGGAGTTCATGGGGGATGGGACTGATGGGTATGGGGCGATGATTACGGGGCAATTGTTGCTCATGGCGGTTCATCGGGCTGAGTTGCTTGGTTATTCCACCGATGACCTTGTTCGGTTTGTCAGTGCGGCGGGATTGGCGCGTTCCGGATAGGTGAGCGGTCGGGTTTGCGGGGGTGGCAAGGCTTTCCGAGGGGGCGGCGACGAGGCTGCCGGGGCGGGGGCGGCTCCACGGTTGCGGGAGTTGCGGCTGGGCCAACTGGTGACTGGATCGCGGCCATGCCACGTCGGCTGGATCGCGGCCATGTCGCTTCTGCCGGATCGCGGCCATGCCACGTCGGCTGGATCGCGGCCGTGTCGCTTCTGCCGGATTGCGGCGGCGGGGCCTGCGGGGAGTTGCGGTGGGGTTGGTTCGGGCCTCGCCGCCGAGCCCGGTCGGGTCTTCTGACTACGGTCTTTCGGGTGATCGGGTGTGGCTGATGAACCAGTCAGACTTGGTCATCGTCGTGAAGGCATGTCTTTGTTCGCGGTGAGTGGTCGGCTGGGTGGGTTGCGGGCTCGGGTGGGGCTGCAAGTGGGGCAGTTGCTCGGTGGGTTGCTGGCTCGGGAGACGGCTGAGCTGGTTCGGGACTTCGCGGAGCCGGTGGCGGCGGCCGTGGTCATGGAGCTGGCGCGGGTGCCGAGGCTGGATCGGGCGGACTTCCAGCGGTGGGTGCGGGACGCCAGTGGGATCGAGGGGGCGGTGACGCTGCGGCTCTGGGCGGAACTGGACGGGTATCTGGCTGAGCTGTCCGCACATCGGGAGCTGCCTGCACGTCGGGAGCTGCCTGCGCACCGGGACCTGTCCGCGCATCGGGAGGCGTTGTCCACTGGCCGGGAGGAGCTGGGCGGATGCTGGGACGAGTCGGATTCTCGCCAGGACGAGACGGCTCGACGACAGAGCGAGACGGCGTCGGGCCGGGGCGGGACGGCTGCGGGTCGAGGTGGGGCTGCGTCAGACCGGTGCACGGCGGCGGGCCGAGATGGGACTGCGGCAGACCGAGGTGGGGCTGTGGCGGGCCGGGGCGGGATGACGGCGGGCTGGGGCGAAGCGGTGGCGGGGCGTGGGGGTGGTCGGGTGTCGGCAGTGGAGGTGGTGGCGGGGTATGTGCGGATCGTGGATCTGATCTCCGACGCACTACTGACCTTGCTGGGTTGCCCGGAGCAGCTGGCCGTGTTGCGGCGGGATCCCCAGGTGCTGGCCGCGGTCATCCGGGAGGTGTTGCGCGGGGACGCGGATGCCGGGGATCTGGGGTTCGCGGGAGTGGTCGCGGAGGCGGCGGTTCGGGCGGTGCTGGGGTGTGATGTGCTGTTGGCCGGGGATGAGGAGGAGTTGCGCTGGCGGGCCCGGTTGGGAATCCGGGAGCTGCGCAGCATTCCGGTCATCCTGGTGCGGCGTCCGGCGGTGGGCGGCGGTCGTTAGGTGGCGAACGAGTGGAGGTCGGGTGGCGGACCGGGTTGCGGTGATCGGGTTGGGGGACATCGCGCGGAAGGCGTACCTGCCGACGATCACTGCTCGGGCGGGGCTGGATCTGCATCTGCTGACGCGGAACGCGGGGCGGTTGGCGGAGATCGCGGATCGGTACCGGGTTCCGGCGCGGCGGCGGTTCACCGAGCTGGATGAGTTGCTGGAGCACGGGATTGATGCCGCGTTCGTGCATGTGCCGACCAGTGCGCACGCGGCGACCGTGGGCCGGTTGCTGGCGGCCGGGGTACCGACCTATGTGGACAAACCACTCGACGACAGCCTTGCGGGGGCACGGGAACTGGTGGAACAGGCCGAGCGGCTCGGGGTGCCGTTGATGGTCGGGTTCAACCGCCGGTACGTGCCCGCCTACGTCGACGCGAGCCGGGGTGCGCGAGATCTGGTGGTGTTGCAGAAGAACCAGGATGGCGGGGGCGGTGGGGTGCGGGAGGTGGTGTTCGACGACTTCATCCATGTCGTGGACACGGTGCGGTTCCTGGCTCCTGGGCCGGTGGAGCGGGTGCTGGTGTCGGGGGTGGTGACCGGCGGGGTGCTGGAGCAGGTGGGGCTGACGTTGGCGGGCAACGGGTTCAGCGCGATCGGGTTGATGCACCGGCGAGCCGGGGCGAAGCAGGAGCGGCTGGAGGTGTCCGGGGGTGGGGTGAAGGTCGAGGTGGCGGATCTTGGGCGGGTCACTCGGCACGAGGGTGGGCGGGTGACGCGGTTGCCGGAGGACGGGTGGGCGCCGGTGGCCTGGCGGCGGGGGATCGAGCAGGTGTGCGACGCGTTTCTGGACGGGGTGCGGGGCGGCGGTGGGCTCCCTGATCTTCGGGACGCGCTGCGGACGCACGAGTTGTGCGAACAGGTGGTCGCGGAACTGAAGGGTTAGGGCGGGTTTGGGCCCCGGGCAAGCGGGCACGGCGGTCGCGAGGGTGGCGGGTTGGCCCGAGGTCGGGCTGGCAGGGTGGGCACGGAACAGGACTGGTGAGTCCGGGGTCACGCAGGCAAAGTGGCTGCCAGTTCGCGGAACCGGGTGGCGGCGTTCGTCAGCAAGGCTGGGCCGTGGCCGAAGCAGGCGGTCTCGAAGTCGAGTTCGCTCAACCGGGCGAACGACTTCCGGGCCAGCCCACTGTCCACATTGAACACTCCCACGCTCAGCCCCGTCACGTTCACCACCGCGTCCCCCAGGAACACCACCCCCGACGGCAACCACACCGCGATGCTCCCCGGTGTGTGACCCGGCGCCCCGACCACCCGGGCCCCGCCGCCGAAGGCCAGCACCTCGCCGTCCTTGACCTCGCGGTCCACCCGGCACACCGCGTGCTCCGGCACCCCTGGCGAGATCTGTTCGTACAGCTCCCTTTCCCAGTCCGCCTCGAACACCGGTGGTAGCCCCACCGCCTCGCCGCGGATCATCGGGGCGTCCGCGTGGTGGGCGATCACTTCCGCGTCGCTCCAGGCCACGATTTCCGCGGCCGCGCCGGTGTGGTCGCCGTGCCAGTGGGTCAACACGATCCGCCGCAGTGGGACCCCCAGACCCGCCACCACCTGGCGCACCTGGCCGCCGTAGCCGGACAGGCCCGTGTCGATCAGGGTCGCCTCGGTGTCGTCGCGCCACAGGTAGGCCTGGCCCACCGGGAAGGTGAGCTGGGTCAGGTTCGGCAGCAGGGGCGTGATGTCCATGTCCGCCAGCCTGGCAGTGACCGCGGTGCCCGGATACCGTGTTCGCCCATGGCCGAGCATGGTTCTCCCAGGGCGAACGACGAGCTGCGGGCACGCCTGGAACGGCTCGCGGGCGGGCTGCCGGAGGCGATGGTCGAGGCGGGGCAGCACAGTGCGTTCCGGGTGCGGAAGAAGACGTTCGGGTACTACCTGGACGATCATCACGGGGACGGGATCGTCGCGTTGTGCGTCAAGGCCGCGCCGGGGCAACAGCAGGCGCTGGTCGGCGGGCAGCCCGAGCGGTACCTGGTGCCCGCCTACCTCGGCGCCAAGGGCTGGGTGTCGTTGCGGCTGGACCTGGGTGCGCCGGACTGGGCCGAGATCGAGGAACTGCTGCTGGACAGCTACCGCCTCGTCGCGCCCAAGACCCTCGCCGCCAAGATCACTGGCGGCCCAGCAGGGCGATGAGCTGGATGACGCGGTAGGCGGTCGGGAAGTCCTCGGCCGCATAGGACAGGGTGCGTTCGCCGATCAACTCCATGCCGGGCACCAGCAGGGCGTTCTCCGCCATCGCGGGGCTCAGCACGTCCACCTCGACGTCGACCTCGCCTGCGAACCGCAGTGGGCGGACCCGGCTGCTGCGGCGCAACGCCTGGGGCACCGCGGCCCGGATCCGGGCGCAGGCCTCCTCCGGGTGCAGGTTCTCCGCCGCGCGCATCCCCAAGGCCCGCTTGACCACCACCGACCAGATCCCGCGGGCCACCCCGCTCGCCTCGGTGGCCACCGTCTCGTCCCCGGCGACCAGGATCGGCACCGCGCCGTGCGCCGCGGCCAGGGCGGCGTTGAGGCCGAGTTCGCCCAGGCTGCGGTCGTTGCAGCGGACGTCGGCGATCACCGCGCCGCTGATGGTGTGCGAGAGCACCGAATGGGCCAGGCCGGCCCGGCCGTGGTAGCCGACGAAGATCACCGAATCCACGTCCTCGGCGATGCCGGCCATCATGCCGAAGGGCTTGGGTTTGCCGCGCAACAGCGTGGCGCGGCGGTCCAGCTGCTCGGGTAAGAGGTTGCGGAACTGGGCGTGCGCGTCGGAGACCAGCACCTCCGCGTCCGGTTCGGCGTCGTAGACCCCGCGCACCGCGGCGTTGGCCTCGGCGGTCATCAGCGCCCGGTTGCGCTCGTACTCCCGTTCCCCCGGACGGACGTCCTCGCCGTCGACGATCCCGGCGATCCCCTCCATGTCCACCGACACGAGCACCCGCATACACGCCCCTTAACCCCGAAAGCAAAGCTGGCGGCGACCCCGCAGGGTCACCGCCAGCTTTCCCCATCCGGGTTACTTCGTTACAACCAGGGCGTAGTCAGCATCGGTCTCCGGGGTTTCCGGGTGACCGTCCGCGTTGACCTGGTCGGCCACGACCTCCACCTTCCAGGTGCCCTTGGCCGCCTTCTCCAAGATCACGTTCTCCACGGTGTCGACGCTGTTCGCGGCGCCACCGGGGGTGGAGAAGTTGCCGACGTTGAGGCCGTTGTTGCCCCAGTACACGGTGCCGTCGGGCGCGGTGACCTTGAGCGTCAGGTCGTTGACCCGCGACTGCGCCGCGGTCGGCGAACCGGCCGGGTCGGTGTAGGCCAGGGTCGCCTTGAACGGCGTGCTGCCGTCCGCCTCGACCGTGTAAGCCTTGGCCTGGCCTGCCTTGAGCAGGTCGGTCTCGTTCACCAGCACCGGCAGCTTCCAGGCGTTGCCCTTGGCCTGGTTGTACAGGTTGCCCACGCTCGCGGTGCCCCAGCCCTGGTGCGTCCGGGTCAGGTCGTGGGTGGCGCCGGAGAAGGTGTACTGGTTCGCGGTGTTGACCAGCAGCGCTTTCACCGTGGCGGCGTGCGGCCGGGAGGCGAAGACGTCCCGCTTCTTGCCGGGCGCGCCGTCGAAGACCCCGTCCGCCCACATCTGGAACACCAGGCCGGCGTTGCCGCAGGTGATCGGGGTGGCACCGCTGGTGCCGCCGAAGCTCGGCGTGTACGCGGTGTCGTTGGTCGAGGTGGTGGTGTCGATGCCGTCGTAGTAGTTGGAGATCTCCGGCTTGATCCGGCCGTCGGCCGCCGGGCCAATGCTGGCGCCGCGGTTCCAGGTGTCATCGGTGCGGGCCAGGGTGTTCTTGTGGTACTGCGCGCCCACCGAGAGCACGTTCTTCGCCCACGCCTCCGGCCGCGACTGCTGCGAGCCGGCGTTGCTCTGGGACTGGCAGATGAACAGGTCCAGATCGAAGACGATCTTGTCCATGGCCGCGGAGATGGTGGTGTAGGAGGTGGTCAGCGCGTTGCCCCAGCTGTTGGTCTGGAACACCGCCTTGTACTTGCCGTTGGGGTCGACCAGCTCCTTGGAGTGGGCGTACCGGTCGGGCACGTTGTAGCCGGAGTGGATGCCCTGGCCCTCGGGCAGCAGCCCGCGGTGCTTGGGGCTGACGCCGGTGGCGAAGATCTGGCCGTAGGTGGAGGTGCCGTGGCTGGGGCTGGTGCCCGCGGCGCCGTGCTGGATCGGCGGCTTGGCCCGGAACTCCTGGTGGGTGGTGCGCAGGCCGGAGTCCATGACCTCGCCGACCACGCCCTGGCCCTTGTAGCCGCCGGCGGACTCGATGACGTTGGCGCCGCCGTCGATGCGCGCGTTGTCCATGTCGGTCTCCGGCCCGGAGGCCGCGTCCACCGCGAGGACCTGGTCCAGGTGCGCGGTGGCGCGCAGCTGGGCCGGGTTGAGGGTGACCTCCAGGTGCTGGGTGCTGGCCGAGGCCACGTGCACCTGGCCACCGGCGCGGGTGATCGCCTCGGCGGCGGCCTGCTGCTCGGCGGCGTTGGCCTCGACCAGGGTCACCACGTAGCGGGCGGCCTTGGTCTCCTTGAGCGCGGCCGGGGCCAGCTTGTCGCCGGGCTGGTAGGCGCCGACCCAGCGGACGAAGCCGAGCTTGGCGACGCGTTCCTTGGTGGCCGGGCTCATCCGCACCACGTAGGCGTAGTCGGGGATGAACGCGCCCAGGCGGGCGCCGAGGCGGGCCAGCTCACGGCGCTGGGCGTCCAGCGGCGCGGCCTTGAACTGCACCAGGTAGGCCCCGCCCTCGCGGACCCGCAGTTCCTCGGGGGTGGCGCCCTCGGCCTGCGCGGAGGTGGGGTCGAAGCTGCGGTTGGCCAGCCGGATCTGGCTGGCCTGGGGCAGCTCGCGGCTCCAGGTGTGGCCGCCGTCGAGGCTGATGGTGAACTTGTCCGCGCCGACCAGTCGGATCTGTTCGGCGTCCGTGCCCGCGCCGCTGGCGCTTGTCGCGCCGGCGCTGAACACGAGCGAACTGGCGGTGATCGCCACCAGGAAAACGCGACTCCTTCGCCGCATCGACTACCTCCAGCGCAATTACAGGGGTGGCCCGGACAGGCGTGATCCGGCCGTAATCCGGACAGTAACGACGGTTTACCAACCCATCACCCGACAGAAGTTGGTTTACGTCCATACCTTCGTCGTGAGCCGGTCTGATCAGCGAGGATGGCGCGAAAGCGCAGACAGGGAAAGTCGCCGCGACCCAGCGTACTCCAGTGAATACGGGCCGCGACGACTTATTTGGATAATTTACCTGTTTGACCTAATACGGCGAGAAGTACGGCCGTTTGGTCACTGGTACTGCGATCCGGCCGCTGGTAGGGACTTGGTTTCCGCGCCCTGATGAATGGGCTTCATCGCCTCGAACCAGGTCCGGGCCGGCACCTTGCCGCCGTAGATGTTGCCGCTGCCGCACAGCCGGGGCTGGGCGCCGTCGCAGATCGGCTTGGGGGTCGGGCTGTCGGAGAAGGTCAGCACCGCGCCGGAGAAGTTCGGGGTGGCGCCGACGAACCCGGCGGACTGGTGGTTCTGGGTGGTGCCCGTCTTGCCGATCATCTGCCGGGTCCAGTTCGCCTGGCGGGCGGCCTGCGCCGCGGTGCCCTCGGTGGTGTCCTTGCTCAGCCCCTGGGCCAGCGCACCGGCCAGGCCGGGGTCGATGGCCTGCTCGCAGGCGGCTTCCTTGAGTTCGACCGGCTTGCCGTTGCGGTCGGTCACCTGCTCGATCGGGGTGGGCGGGCACCAGGTGCCGCCGCTGGTGATGGTGGCCCCGACGTTGGCCAGTTCCAGCACGCTGACCACGGTCACGCCCAGGGTGAACGAGCCGACCTTGTTGTCCTTGACCCACTTGTCCTGGGCGATGCGCAGCGAGGCGTCCTTGGCGTCCGGGTTGATCTTGGAGCCGCCGCGGTTGACCGACTGCATGCTGTCCCGCAGGCCCATCTTCACCGACATGTCGACCACGTTGTTCAGCCCGGCCTGCTCCTCCAGGATGACGAACCCGGTGTTGGGCGAGTGCGCCAGCGCGCTCTGCAGGGTCATCGTGGTGTCGCCGCCCTCGCTGGCGTTCTTCACCGTGTAGGCCTTGCCGCCGTTCTTGTAGATCGAGGAGGTGTAGCTGTTGGGCACGTTGACCGTGCGGTTGACCCCGGTCTTGCCCTCCTCCATGGCCGCGGCCGCGGTGAAGATCTTGAAGATCGACCCGGCGCCGAACCGGCTGACGTCGGCTGGCAGGTTGAACGAGGTCTGGTTCTTGCTCTTGTCGTTGCCGTAGTCCCGGTTGGCGCCCAGCGCGCGCACCCGGTGCTTGTCCTTGCCCGGCTCGACCACGGCCATCGCGTTGGCCACGCCGTCGGTGTTCTTGCTGACCTCGCCCTCGGCCGCGGCCTTGACCGCGTCGTTGGCGCCCTGGTCCAGGGTGGTCTTGATGGTGTAGCCGCCGCGCTTGAGCTTGTCCTTGGACAAGCCCAGCTTGGCCAGGTAGTCCACCACGTAGTCGCAGAAGTAGCCGTTGGTCTGGCCGTTCTCCGCGCTCACGCAGTCATTGGGGCGGCGCTTGACCGCGGCGAAGCTGAGCACCTCGTCCTGGAACTGCTTGAGCAGCCGCTGCGCCTCGGCGGGGTCCTTGCCCAGCGCGCCGGTGTCGGCCATCCGCTTGAGCACGTGGTCGCGGCGGTCCTTGGCCTTCTCCGGGTTCTCCGTGCCGAGCTTGGACGGCTTGTTGACCAGACCGGCCAGGTAGGCGGCCTCCGGGACGCTGAGGTCCTTGGGCAGCTTGTCGAAGAAGTGCCGGGAGGCGGACTTGATGCCGTAGATCTGGCCGCCGAAGGGCACCACGTTGAGGTAGCGGGTGAGGATCTCGTCCTTGCTCAGCGTGCGTTCCAGCTGCAGCGCGATGCGCACCTCGCGCAGCTTGCGGGCCGCGGTGACCTCGCTGGCCTTCTCCCGCTCCACGTCGGTCTTGGCCACGACGTAGGCGAGGTAGTTCTTCACGTACTGCTGGGTGATGGAGGAGCCGCCCTCGACCCGCTGGCCGAGCACGCCCTTGACCACCGCGCGCAGGGTGCCCTTCCAGTCCACGCCGTTGTGTTCCTCGAAGCGGTGGTCCTCGATGGCGACCATGGCCGCCTTCATGTTCTGCGAGATCCCCGCGCTGTCGACCAGTTCCCGGTCCTGGTCGTAGAGGTAGGCGATGGGCTTGCCCTTGCTATCGGTGATCGTGGTGAGCAGCGGCGGGTCGGCCTGGGCCAGTTCGGCGGAGAACTGGTCGACCGTCTCACTGGCCCGGTTCGACAGCAGCCCCGCCCCGCCCACGACGGGGAAGGCGATCGCGGCGACCACCAGACCGGCCACCACGCACAGCCCTATGAGTTTCAACATCCCCGTCGCTCGTGCGACCAACACGGTCCGCACTCCCCTCTCCACACCACAGTCACCCGTTCAGTGCACTGTCTACCCGTAAGGGCGCATGAACCCGCACCGAGGTTGCATCTGATTCACCGTGATCTTGGACAGTTTGTCGGAGCAAGCGACCGGTACCGGTTCAGCCATGTGAAAACATCGGGTCAACCGGCCGCCGAACAGCCCACATCGATCGTCTGGAGTCTAATTCCGGCCGTCTTGACCAGCAGACATCGGAGGATAGAGTGTGTCCGCCCCCACACCGCCCCGGACCGCCATTCGGAGGGAAAACGCTTTCCAACTGAGGTGCACCGTGTGGTGCGTTGAGGAGCTTCGATGGCATCGAGACGGCGGGGTTTCCGACGACTGACCGTGTTCGGCGCGGCGCTGGCGGTCACGCTGGCCAGTACCGGCGCGGCGGGCGCGGATTCCGCTCCCAGCCTGCCCGTCCCCGACTCCCCCGTCCCGGAGGCCGAGGCCGCCCCGCCGAGCTGGCGGGCCGAGCCGAGTCCGTTCCGGCTGAGCTTCCGGCAGGGCCACCGGCAGCTGACCGCCCAGCTCGCCGACCCGACCGCGCGGATGGTTTACCAGCTGGCCGACGGCAGCACGCACCACCTCACCGACCTCCGCGGCCACCAGGCCACCCCGGATGGGACGAGCTACACGGTGGCCACCACCGAACCCGGCCGCACCGCCACGGTGGCCGTCGCGCGCACCCCGCGCGGGCTACGGGTGGACTGGACCTTCAGCCCGGCCACCGGGGTGACCAGGGTGTCCGAGACGCTCACCGGGTCGCCGGCGGAGCACTTCCTCGGCGGCGGCGCGCACACCATGTTCACCGACCTGCGCGGCAAGGTGCTGCTGAACAAGGCGGTCTTCGTCGGGGCCAGCAACTTCGGCAAGTGCAACAAGAACGGCGCGCCGACCCCGTTCTTCCTCAGCTCGCACGGCTACGCGGTCTACCCGGACACCGTCGCGATCGGCCGGATCGCCTTCCCCGGCGCGCAGGCGGACACCCACTGCGAGGACAAACCCGCGCCCTGCCCGGTCGCTTACGGCCAGAATGACCGGATCCAGTTGTGTTTCAAGGACGACCACCTCTCCTACGAGGTCTACGGCGGCTCGCCCGACCGGGTCACCCGCTCCTACTTCCAGCGCGTCGGGCTGCCCACGCTGCCGCCGCCGCGGCAGTTCGCGCTGATGAAATGGCGGGACAAGTACAACACCCAGGCCGAGGTGATCGAGGACGCCGTCCAGTTCCAGGCACACAACCTGCCCCTGGACACGGTGTGGATCGACAACCCGTGGGAGCAGGGCCCGGAGGGCGCGCGGCCGACCTATGCCTGCATCGGCGCGCTCAGCTTCGACAAGCAGGTCTTCCCGGACGCCCAGGGCATGATCGACGACCTGAAGCGGCGCGGGGTGAACCTGGGGGTGTGGGTGGCGCCGTTCCTGGCCAAGCAGTCCGACGGCAAACCGTGCCCGCACGACTACCCGCCGAACTCCTTCGTGCAGTCCGACCGCACCAACGTGCTCGACCTGGACCTGACCAACCCGGCCACCCGCGCGCACTACGAGGCCAAGCTGGAGAAGGTCTTCCGGATGGGCGTGAACATGGTCAAGGGCGACCGCGGCGAGGAGCACAACTTCGAGGAGTCCACCTTCGCCGGCGGACCGGGTCGGCTGCTGCACAACAGGTATCCGTTGCTCTACGCCGAATCCGTGGCCCGCGCGCTGCGCAAAGCGCACGGGGACAACTACACGATGCTCTTCCGGGCCGGCTACGACGGCATGCCGACCATCCTGCGCGGGGCCTGGATGGCTGACGCCGACATGAGTTTCGACGGGTTGCGGCTGACGCTGCGGCGCGGGGTCAACAACGGGATGACCGGGCATCCGGTGTGGGGTTCGGACACCGGCGGCTACCGGCGGATCGCACCCGACTCGCCCTCGCCGTCGCTGTTCACCCGGTGGGCGCAGCTGTCCGCGGTCTCACCGGTGTTCCAGGTCGGCGGGCCGGGCCGCAACGGCACCCCGTGGGTCTACGACGCGGACACGCTGCGCCGGTTCCGGGACGCGGCCAAGCTGCACTACGAGCTGTTCCCCTACCTGTTCGAGCAGGCCCGGCTGGCCGCGGCCACCGGAGTGCCGATCACCCGGCCGATGCCCTTCGAGCACCCGAGGGAAGAGGCGGCCTGGACGGCGGACCAGCAGTTCATGGTCGGTCCGGACCTGCTGGCCGCGCCGGTGACCGAGGACCGCGCCGAGGCCGACGGGGCGGCAGGCAAGCCCACGCCGGTGCGGGTGTGGCTGCCCAAGGGCGACTGGATCGACCTGCACAGCGGGCAGACCGTGACCGGTGACCGGACCATCGTCCGCGAGTCCACTGTGGACGAATTCCCGCTGTACCTGCGAGCGGGTGCGGCGATCGGGTTCAACCAGCGCGGGCCGCAGGTGTGGGCCAAGGCGTGGGGCACCAACGATCTGGACCGCAAGGACCGCGCGGGCTGGCTGGTCTCCGCCGACGGCGGCGCGCGTGCGGAGAACCCTTACGGCGGCAAGCTGACCAGTCACCGGGTGGGCAAGCACCTGGTGATCACCCTGCGCGACGCGCCTGCCGAGACCCAGCTGACCCTGCCCGGGGTCAACGGCCTGCGCGCCGCCTACCTCGACGGCCGCCCCGCCGCTAAGTCCACTGTGGACGAACTGCGCGGCAGGGCCAGCGGCTGGACCACGACCACCGGCGCGTTCGGCGGCACCGTGGTGAAACTCCGCCCGCACAACGGGATCAGCCAGGTAGTGCTGACCCTCCCCTGAATGAAAGGCCCGCCATGTCCACCCGAGCAGTCCGCGCCGCCAGGCGACTGGTCACCACCTTCACCGTCGTCGGCGCCCTTCTGGCCGGCGGCGTGAGCGCCGCGACGCCCGCACCAGCCGCCGCTGACTCCACAGTGGACTGGTCGCGGGCCGTCGTGGACGCCACCCTGACCCGCTTCCCCACACCCGCCTCCTTCGGCGAGTGGAGCCACACCCGCGGGTTGTTCCTCTACGGCGTGTACCAGGTGTACCGCCGCACCGGGGAAAAACGGTACCTGGACTACGTGCGCGGCTGGGCCGACCTGACCGTGGACGCCGAGGGCAGGCTCAACACCCCGCTGGTACAACAGAATCCGATGCTGCCGGGCAGTCTGCTGATCGCCCTGCACGCCGAGACCGGCGACGTCCGCTACCGCAAGGCCGCGGACGTCATCCGGGCCCGGATCGCCGAGTACCCCAGGACCTCCGACGGCGGCATGTGGTACTCCAGCCTCACCCCCGGCGAGCTGTGGGCGGACAGCGTCTACATGGCGCAGCCTTTCCTGGCCCGCTACGGAAAAGCCTACGGCGACGGGAAGTACGCCTACGACGAAGCAGCCCGCAACCTCCTCGTCACCTTCAAGCACCTGGTGGCGCCCAACGGTTTGCTCTTCCACGCCTACGACGAGAACGGCGACGCGAGCTGGGGCCCGCACCCGGTCACGCACACCTCCGCGGTGCACTGGGTGCGCACCATCGGCTGGCATTCGATGGCCCTGGTCGACGTGCTGGAAGTGTTGCCACGCAACCATCCTGACCGGCCGAAGCTGATCGCCAACCTGAACATCCTGGCCCGTGCCTTCGCCCGATTCCAGGAACCCCGCACCGGCCGCTGGTTCCAGGTGGTCGACCGTGGCGACGATCCGGACAACTGGACCGAGACCTCCGGCTCGGCCATGTACACCTACACCCTCGGCAAGGCCGTCCGGCTCGGCCTGCTGCCGCGCTACTACGACACCGTTGCCCGCACAGGACATCGCGGAGTGCTGGCCAAGGTGGTCAAGGGCGCCGACGGCCTGGCCAACGTGCTGGACACCTCCGAGGGCACCCACCCCAGCGACTACCAGACCTACCTGTCCCGCCGCCGGATGACCAACGACCTCCACGGACTCGCCGCGTTCGTGGTGATGAACGAGCAGTTGACCCAACGGATGTAGGAGGATCGGTGAACAGAGGCAGGACCCTCCGCTCGCGATTGTTCCGGGTGGCCACCGCCGTGGCCACCGCGGGCGCGCTCGCGCTGTCGGTGACCGCGCCGGTGGCCAGCGCGGCCCCGCCGGCCACCGACTGGTCCAAGGCGGTGATCGACTCGACCATCGCGCGCAACCCGGATCCGCAGACCATCGGCGGCTGGGGCTACACCCGCGGGTTGTTCCTCTACGGGGTTTACAAGGTCTACCAGCGGTTGAAGGACCCGAAGTACCTGGCCTACATCAAGAAGTGGGCCGACTACCACGTTGACGCCGCCGGGCACGTCAACCACAGCTTCAACAACCTGGACGCGATGCAGCCCGGCAACGTGCTGATCTTCCTGCACAAGGAGACCGGCGACCCCAGGTACAAGGCCGCGGCCGACCAGATCCGCACCCGGATCACCACCTATCCGCGCACGCCCGACGGCGGAATGTGGCACGCCACCAGCAAGACCAACGAGCTGTGGGCGGACGGGGTGTTCATGGCCCAGCCGTTCCTGATGCGCTACGGCCAGGCCTACGGCGACGAGCAGTACGCCACCGACGAGGTGCTGCGGAACCTGGAGACCTACTTCAACCGGCTCAAGGCCGACAACGGCCTGATGTGGCACGCCTACGACGGCGACCGGGACGCCCCGTGGGACCCCAAACCCAAGCCGGACACCGGAACCACCAGTTTCTTCTGGGCCCGCGCCTTCGGCTGGTCCGCGATCACCTACATCGAGATCCTGGACATGCTGCCCAAGAACCACCCGAAGCGGCAGCTGCTCATCGGCTTCGTGCAGCACCTGGCCAAGGGCCTGGCCCGCTATCAGGACCGGCAGACCGGGCGCTGGTTCCAGGTGGTCGACCGCGGTGACGACCCGGACAACTGGACCGAGACCTCGGCTTCGTCCATGTACACCACAATGCTCGACGCGGCGGTGCAGCGCGGCTACATCCCACGCTCGTACCAGCGGGTCGCCGACCGGGGTTACCGCGGCGTGCTGGCCAAGGTGCGCAACGGCGCCGACGGCCTGACCAACATCTACGACATCTCCGAGGGCACCAACGTCGGCGACCTCAACTACTACTACGCCCGCAAACGCAACACCAACGACCTACACGGCCTCGGCGCCTTCCTCCTCATGCAAGAACAACTCCGCCGCTAACCAACTTGGGCCAACTGGTACGCCCACTTGGGCAAACTTGGCGTACCAGTTGGCCCAACTCGCCGGGGGTTGCCCGCGCCGGCGGGTTGGCCGTGCCGGGTCAGCTGGTGGCGCGGGCCGCTTCGATCAGGCGGACCACGCCGGGGACCCACGGCGCGTAGTTCTGCGGGTTGGCGGCGTGGTCGGCCACCAGTTCGCTGTACTGGACCCACTTGAGCTGCTCGATCTCGCCCGGCTCCGGCTTGGCCGTGAGGTGGGCGTCCGCGCCGATCTTGCCGATCAGCACGTGGTCGAACTCGTGCTCGGCCGCCCCGTGCCCGTCCAGCGCCTGATAGGTGAAGGCGCCGACCTCGCGCAGCTCCTCGATCTTGAGGTGCAGTTCCTCGTCGACCCGCTTGATCGCCGAGAGCGCGATGTCCTCACCGGCCAGCGGGTGCGAGCAGCAGGTGTTCGCCCACAGCTCCGGGAACCGGTTCTTGACCTTCGCCCGCTGCTGCAGCAGCACCCGGTCGTCCTCGTCGAAAAGCATCACCGAGAACGCGCGGTGCAACCGGCCGGGCGGCGTGTGCGCCTCTTCGACCGAGGTCTCCCCGATCGTGTTCCCGTCCGGATCGACGAGTTCGACGATCCTGCGCACGACAGCCATCCTGACCCCTTTGTATCCCGTGTGGCCTGGTCGGGAGCCACCGTAATGAGGCGAACCCGCCGGGGTCCATGCACCGGCAGAGTGGACCTGCACGGCACCACGGTACTTCTTCCAGTGCGGGTCCACTCCGGACGGACTCAGCCGCCGGCGATCTCCGCCCGGACCGTGCGCGCGGCCTCGACCATCACCCGCAGCGCGGGCCTGACCTCGGCGTAACCCCGGGTCTTGAGCCCGCAGTCCGGGTTCACCCAGACCCGCTCGGCAGGCAGCCGGCGCAGGGCGCGGCGCAGCTGGGCGGCCTGTTCAGCGACCTCGGGCACCACTGGCGAGTGCACGTCGAACACGCCGGGGCCGACGCCGCTGGTGAGTGCGCCGACAGCCGCGGCCGCCCCGCCGGAGCGGGCCGATTCGATGCTGATCACGTCCACGTCCAGTGCGCGGACCGCCTCGACCACGGTGGCCAGTTCGGCGTAGCAGACGTGCGTGTGCACCTGGGTCGCCGCCCGCGCGCCCGCGGTGGCCAGCCGGAACGCCCGCACCGACCACTGGAGGTAGTCGGCGCGGTGTTCGGCCCGCAGCGGCACGCCCTCCAGCAGACCGGGCTCGTCCACCTGGATCACCCGCAGGCCGGCGGCCTCCAGGTCGGCGACCTCGTCCCGCAGGGCCAGCGCAACCTGGTCAGCGGTGTCCGCGCGCGGCTGGTCGATCCGCACGAAAGCCCACTGCAGCAGGGTGACCGGGCCGGTGAGCATGCCCTTGACCGGGCGGGCGGTGCGGGACTGCGCGTAGGCGGAGTACTCGACTGTCATCGGCGCGGGCCGGGTGACGTCGGCGTGCACGATCGGCGGGCGGGCGCAGCGGGTGCCGTAGGACTGCACCCAGCCGAGCTTGGTGACGGCGAAGCCATCCAGTTTCTCGGCGAAGTACTCGACCATGTCGGTGCGTTCGGGCTCGCCGTGCACGAGCACGTCCAGGTCGAGTTCCTCCTGCAGCGCAACGACTTTGTCCACCTCGGCGCGTAGCACCGCGTGGTAGTCGTGCTCGCTCAGCTCGCCCTTGCGGTGCCCGGCGCGGGCCTTGCGCAGTTCGGCGGTCTGCGGGAACGAGCCGATCGTGGTGGTGGGCAACTGTGGCAGCCCGAGTTCCTTGCGCTGCAAAGTGAACCGCTCCTCGGCGGGCGCGGATCGCTGTTCGTCCTGTTCGGACAGTCCGGCGATCCGGGCGCGCAGCGCGGCGTCCTGGCGCACCGGGGTGCGGTGCAGCAGATCGCTGGCGGTGAGTTGTTCGGCGATCGCCGGGGTGCCGTCGCGCAGACCGCGTGCGATGGCCACCACCTCGGTCACCTTCTGTTTGGCGAAGGCCAGGCGCCGCACCAGTTCGGCGGGGAGTTCGTCCTCCACGGCCAGGTCGACCGGCACGTGCAGCAGCGGGCTGCCCGTGGTCACCACGACCTCGGCGGCCATCCCGGCGAGCACGGTCGCGGTGGCCAGGGCCCGGCGCAGGTCGGTGCGCCACACGTTGCGCCCGTCGACCAGCCCCGCGGCCAGCCGCTTGCCGCGCAGGCCGACCTCGCCGACCGCCGCGGGCAGGTCCTCGGCGGCCGCGCCGGTAAAGTCCAGGCCCACGGTGTGCACCGGCAGCCCCGCCAGGGTGCTCAGCGCGGCGGGCGCGGGGAAGCCGTAGTAGGTCTGCACCCACAGTTCAGGCCGGGCGGGCGACTCGGCCAGGTAGGCATAAGCCCTGGTGAACGCGTCGAGCTGGGCCGGGGTGAGGTCGGTGACCAGCGACGGCTCGTCGAGCTGGACGTGCCCGGCCCCGGCCGCCTTGAGCTGTCCGAGCAGCTCGCGGTAGGCCACCAGCACGTCGTCGAGGCGGTCCAGTGGGTCGAACCCGGCGGGCGCGTCCGCGGCCGCGGCGGACAGCAGCAGGAAGGTCACCGGTCCGAGCAGCACCGGACGCCCCTGAATGCCCAGTTCCACGGCCTCCCGGTACTGCCGCACCGGCTTGTCGCCGCGCAGCGCGAGGGGTGTGCCGGGCCCGATCTCGGGCACCAGGTAGTGGTAGTTGGTGCCGAACCACTTGGTCATCTCCAGCGCCGGGGCCTCGGGCCGCCCGCGTGCCATCGCGAAGTAGGTCTCCAGGGGGTCCTCGCCGGCGCGCACATGCCGCGGCGGCACCGCGCCAAGCAGCACGGCGGTGTCCAGCACGTGGTCGTAGAAGGATTGGGTGCCGGTGGGCACCTCGTCCAGCCCGGCCCGGTGCAGTTCGGTGAGCGTGTCCAGCCGCAGTCTGGTGGTGGTCTGGTCCAGGTCGGCGGCGCTGACCCGACCGGCCCAGAAGCCCTCGATGACCCGCTTCAGCTCGCGGTTCGGCCCGATCCGCGGGTAGTCCAGGGTGGTCGCGGACACGGTCGCTCGATCAGTGGTCATGCTGAGCGTCCTTCTTCCCTCGAGAACGACATTCCGGTCCAGGGAAGGGATGTGCACGCGCGGCAACCAGACCGTGCGCGACGGCTGGGCGCCCCACGGCCATCCCTCGTGGCCGAACCGGGAACGTGCCAGCCCAGGTGGCGGGCACGGCCGATGGCAGGTCTTCGGACTCGCGGGCAGGCCTGGGCTCAGGCTCCTACTGGCCGTCGCTTCCCAGACGCGGTGTGCGTCCAGTGCGATGACGGCGGTCGTTCCCGCTAACCGCTGCGGGGCAGTCCCGGATTCCCACCGGGTTCCCTCTTACGACGCCACAAACCCCGTTTCGGGACCCGTGGCGAACCATCAGCGCTTTCGACCCTACCCGCCGTAACTCTTCGGCGGCAGCCCGCGACACTGTTCGCATGGGGCAGGACACCGTGACCGCGATCACCTTCCAGCAGGTCCAGAAGCTGGTGAAACAAGGCCGCGTCCAGGACAGCAAACTCGTTGACGCGGTGGACAAACTGGCGGGGGTGATCCTGCTGCTCTCCGGCGTCACCATCGCCAAGGAGGCGCTGTCCCTGCTGGGCGCGAAAAACGAAATCACCAAACTAGGCCAGGCCGCGGCCAAGAAACTCCTCAACCGCGACGCGGGCGACTTCCTGGACCGCTCCCGCCGCATGACCGCCGCCCACTGCCTGTTGACCTACACCGCCTTCTTCACCGCGCTGGACCGGCACGCCCCCGACCTCATGGCCGTGATCGCACTGACCGACGCGGAGAAGCTCAACCTGCTCCCCGACCGGGGATTGATCAACAGCCCGGTCGTGCTGCCCCATCCGGTGCACAGCGAGACCGCGAACCGCCGCTTCCTCTACCTCACCCTGGCCAGTCGATTCCAGCACTTCGCCAAGGGCCTGAACCACCAGTTCCGGGAACGCGATCTGACCGAGGCCATCGAGTCCGCGGGCAGGGCGGCGGAAGAGGTCTACCAGGCCCAGTACCTCGAACTGCTGCGCGACAGCCCCGATTTCACCGCCTGGGTCGGCCGCCAGGACCAGCACCGCATCGACCGCGGCCTCCAGGACCTCGCGGACCGGATCGCCGAACTGCACCCCGGCGCGCAGAGCGACGCCACCGCCGCCGATCTGTCCACTGTGTACGGTCACCGCCTCGCCGACCCGGTCTTCGGCGATCACGCCCAGGCCGACGGCCTGGTCTTCCCAGCCAAACAGGACGCCTTCATCCCCCAGGCGTTCAAGGTGATCCGCAACCAGACCTCCGACACCAACCTCGAACACGAACCCCGCTGGTCTGACCTCCCGATCCGGGAAGACCTCGGCGACTTCCTGCTGGAGTTCCTGCATTCCCCTTACAGCACCCAAACCCCGCTGCTCGTACTCGGCCACCCCGGCTCAGGAAAGTCGCTGCTCACCGAGGTGCTCGCCGCCCGCCTGGCCGCCCCCGCGTTCACCGCCGTCCGGATCGAACTCCGGGACATCAACCCGGAAACCGACTTCCAGGACCAACTCGAAACCCAGATCAAGCGAGACACCGGCCGCACCGTCAACTGGTCTGAGTTCGCCAGATCCCGCGCGGACAGCCCGCCCCTGATCATCCTGGACGGCTACGACGAACTGTTGCAGGCCAACGGAAAGGTCTTCGCCGACTACCTGATGCGCGCGGCAGCCTTCCAATCCCGCGAGGCCATGCTCGGCCGCCCGGTCCGCATCCTGATCACCAGCCGCATCACCCTGATCGACAAGGCCACCCTCCCCGCCGACACCACCGTCATCCGCCTCCTGGAATTCGACCGCCCCCGCCAGGAACTCTGGGCCGACACCTGGAACACGCACAACGCCCGCCCCTTCACCGTCCCGGAATCGCCCGCACTGCTGGAACTGGCCGAGCAACCCCTGCTGCTACTCATGCTCGCGATCTACGACGCCACGGTGAAACCCCTGTCAAACGCGGAAAACCTGGAACGCACCGAGCTGTACTACAGCCTGCTCACCGAGTTCATCCGCCGTGAACGCCGCAAGGACCCGACCGACCCCTCCCCCGATGTCACCGCCGAGCTGAATCGCCTTGGGGTGGCAGCGATCGGCATGTTCAACCGCCAGGCCGTGCATATCCTGAGCGCCGAACTGGACGCCGATCTCGCCTACTTCACCGGCGCCCACACCCCGGACGGCCCAGGCCGCCGACTCACCCAAGCGGAGCTGCTGGTGGGCAGCTTCTTCTTCATCCACGAGTCGCGTGGACAGGTCGACGCCAAGGCGTACGAGTTCCTGCACAACACCTTCGGCGAGTTCCTGGCCGCCGATTTCCTACTCCGCCAAGTGATCCGCGAAACCACCACGGTCGCCAAGCTCTCCGGCGACGAAGCCCTCCACGGCGCCCTGGAGGCCCACCTGGCGACCCTGTCCCCACAATGGTTCGCCTGCCTGAAGCACGTCCCCCTGCACAGTCGCCCGCAAATGGTCCGCCTGCTACGGGAATGGGCGCGCGGTCGCGTCGACACCGAGGCCCTGGACCGCATCCTGCACCACCAGCTGCGCGCGATCGTCTACAGCCCGGACGCCCTCGCCTACACCGCCCGCCACGACGGCGATCCCTATCCCCGCAACGCTCTGCTGGCCCAGCAGGCCACCTACACCCTGAACCTGGTGGTCCTGCGCACCGCGCTCGCGAACGACCGCTATGAACTGCACGAGCAGCGGATCGGGCCGCCCGACCTCTACCACGGCACCTGGGATCGCCTGACCCACCTGTGGCGCGCCTGGTTCTCCCTGGACGCCCTGGGCATGCTCGCCTCGCTGCTCACCGCCATCCGGCTCGACTCGACGGTGACCCTGTCCCTGTGGCCGGTGGCAGGCAACGACATCGCCGACCATCGACTGGACCTGGTGCTCCGGAGCGCGGAGGCGCTGGCCGACCACCTGACCATCGGCCTGGCTGGAAAGGCGATCCTGGGGCCAACCGGCCTGGAGTACGCGGAGTCGAATCTCGCCGTGGCGGGAGTCGCCCTGCCACAGGAGTTCGCCGTGCTGCGTGGCCGCCGTGATCCGGCCGAACTGCACAACCCCGACTGGTTCCCGGATGACATCCGGCTGCGCTCGGAGCACGTCTACGCGGCCTTCGACATCCTGCAACGCACGCCGGGCCCGTTCACCGTCCCCCATCACGGGATCCGCCCTGAGCAGCTCACCAACCTGTCCCGCGCCGAGGCGGCGACGATCATCGATTTCCTGGTCCGGTTCGACCCCAGCTGGCTGGCCGTCATCACCGACTCCGCCGTCGGGCTGGACCCGCTGCTGCTCGAAGCCAGCCCGATGGTCGCGCCACTGCTCAACGCCTACGCCCGCCACGGCGACCAGGAAGTCAGCTTCCTGGCCGAGCAGGTGGCGGCCGGGTTCGGCAACGTCGGCGACCTCGATGCCGAGACCGCGGTGGCCTTCGCGGCCTTCGCCGACGCGGGCGGACAACCAGACCTCCGCCGATCCGCCCTGACCGCGCTGGTGGACGACCGCGCCTCGAACGAACCACTACTGGCCCTCCCCCAGCCCGCACTCGACGAGCTGGTCAGCCTGCTCGTCACCGGCGGCCACGCCGATCTGGCCGAACTCCGGCCCGCGATCACCGACCGGCTCGCCCGCGAATCCGCCTACCTGGATCAGCTCACCAAGGCCAACCCACCCGAGATCCTGCTCCGGCTCAGTCAGGCCGCCCGCATCGCCGACCCCCATCATGTGTTCACCGGGATCCTGTTCCAGAAGATCACCGCTCGGGTGCACTGGCGCCAGCCTTGGCCGGGCAGCCGGTACCTGCTGCGCGCGGTCCGGGAGCAGAACCAGCACGAGGACATCCTGCGACAGCTGTGCCCGCGGGACACTCCGGTCCTGCTCGGCGTCGGGCTCACGCCCCTGCACCGATACCGGGACGAGCTGACCTTCCAGGACATCGACGACCTGCTCTGGGCGGCGCCCAAGATCGGCGGCAAGGCGGCCCACGAGCAGTTGCTGGCCGAACTCCGGGAGCATGGCCTTCGGTAACCAATCGAGCACGTTCCGCGACACCCCTGCCATGGGGCAGGACAGTGCTACCGCGATCACCTTCGCCCAGGTCCAGAAGCTGGTGAAGCGGGGTGGGGACAGCAAACTCGTCGAGGCGGTCGATCGGCTGGCCGGGGTGGGGTTGCTGGTGTTCGGGGCGGCGGTCGACCCGGGCGCGTTGTCGCTGCTCGGGGCGAAGAACGAGGTCAGCAAGCTCGGCCAGGGCGCGGCGCGCAAGCTGCTCGGCCGGGGTGACGGGGGCTTCCTGGAGCGGGCCCGGCGGATGGCCGCGGCGAACTACCTGATCACCTTCACCGCCTTCTTCGACGCCCTGGAAGCCCAGCTCCCCGGCTTCCTCGCCGAGGTCTCGCTCACCGACGCGGACAAGATCATGCTGGTCAACACGGCCGCGCCGGAGCGGTTCGCGGTGCCGTTGCCGCATCCGGCCGATCCGGCGCCGTCCTGGAACGAGCGGTGCATCTTCCACAACCTGCTGGGCGGGCAGTTCCGGTTGTTCGCCCAGGCCCTGGTGGTGGACTCGCGGGTGCCCGGGGCACGGGAGCGGGAACTGGCCGCGGGCATCCAGCGGGCCACCATAGCCGCCGAGGAGGTGTACCAGGCGCAGTTGCTGCGATTGATGGTGGACAGTCCGGAGTTCTGCGGGTGGACGGTGCGGCGGGACCAGGCGCGCACCGAGTCGATCGACCTGGGCTTGCGCGCGCTGGCGGCCACCGTCGAGGGGATGACTCCGGTGGCGCGCGGGCACCGGGTGGCGACGGCGTTGTCCGCGGAGTACGCCGACAAGCTCAGCGCACCGGTCTTCGGCGACGGCGCACGGGACGGGCTGACCTACCCAGCGAAGGCGGATTCCTTTGTGCCGCAGGCATTCAAGGTGCTGTGCGGCGGGAACGGGACCCGGCTGGAACACGAGCCGTCCTGGTCGAGTGCGCCGGCACGGCAGGACCTCGGCGAGTTCCTGTTGCGCTACCTGGCCGCCCCGCACTCCACGGAACGGCCGCTGCTGGTGCTCGGGCACCCGGGTTCCGGCAAGTCCCTGCTGACCGAGGTGCTCGCCGCCCGGCTGGCCGCGCCCGCGTTCACCGTGGTGCGGGTGGAACTGCGCGATATCGACCCGGAACGCGATCTGCAGGACCAGTTGGAGATCCAGCTCAAACGGGACACCGGGCTGACCCAGCCGTGGGCGGAGTTCGCCGAGTCCAGAGTGGACAGTCCGCCGCTGGTGATCCTGGACGGTTACGACGAACTGTTGCAGGCCAACGGGAAGGTCTTCGCCGACTACCTCTCCCGGGTGCACCGGTTCCAGGAACGGGAGGCGCGGCACGGCCGTCCGGTGCGGGTGCTGGTGACCAGCCGGCTCACCCTGATCGACAAGGCCGCGGTGCCGCCGGAGGCCACCGTGCTGCGCCTGCTGGAGTTCGACGCGCCCCGCCGGGCGGCCTGGACCCGGGTCTGGAACGAGCACAACGCCCGCCCGTTCACCCTGCCCGACTCCCCCGCGCTGCTCGAACTCGCCGAACAACCGCTGCTGCTGCTCATGCTCGCCATCTACGATGCCACCGTGCAACCCCTGGCCGACGCGACGGGCCTGGACCGAACGCAGCTGTACCACAGCATCATCACCGAGTTCGTCCGCCGGGAACGCGCCAAGGACCCGGCCGACCGGTGCGCCGAGGATCTGTCCACAATGGTCGATGACGATGTGCGCTGTCTTGGCGTGGCGGCGATCGGCATGGCCAACCGGCACGCGGTGCACATCGCGGCCGGCGACCTGGACGCGGATCTTGCCTACTTCAAGCGATCCAGGACTGTTCCCGGCGGGCCCGGCCGTCGACTGTCCCAGTCGGAGTTGCTGGTGGGCAGCTTCTTCTTCATCCACGAGTCGCGCGGCCAGGTCGACGACGCCAAGGCGTACGAGTTCCTGCACAACACCTTCGGCGAGTTCCTGGCCGCGGATTTCCTGCTGAACCAGGTGATCCGGGAAACCGCCACGGTCCGCTCGCTCGGCGGCGACCTCAACCGGGTGCGCCTGTCCGCCGACTGGTTCACCTGCCTCAGTCACGCACCCCTGCACACCCGCCCGATGTTGTTGCAGCTACTCAGGGAATGGGCCCGGCACCGGATCACCCCGGCCGAGATCGAGGCCCTGGACGCGATCGTGCACCACCAGCTGCACGGGGTCCTATTCAGCCCGGACCCGTTCCTGCCTGCACCAGACGGCTCCCCGCTGCCCCGCAAGCCGCTGATGGAACACCTCGCGCTGTACAGCCTCAACCTGGTGCTGCTGCGCGCGGTGCTTTCCGGCGGCGAATACACCTTGCACGAGAACGAGATCGGTCCACCCGGCTCCTGCTACCGATCCTGGGACCGGCTGACCGGCCTGTGGCGTTCGTGGTTCTCCTGGGAGACGCTGAGCGCGATCGCCGGGATCCAGATCGCCACCAGGGAGGGCGAGACGATCACGTTGCGGCTACAGGAGGAGTTCCGCACGCCGCCGAGCCTGGACCGCCTGCACACCGTGTACAACGCCGCCAGCGCCCTGGCCGACCATGTGACCGTTGGCCTGGCTGGGATTCCCATCGCCGAGTCCGACCCGGAACGCCGCCTGCTGGACTACACCGAGGAGAGCCTGAAGAAGGAGGGCATCGACCTCAGCGGGCGGTTCACGGTGATGCGCGCCCGCAGCGAGCCGGATCTGCTGACCACCTCGGACTGGTTCGGCCACGAGATCAGCTACGGGATCCGGCGCCCGCCGGAGCACGTCTACGCCGCATTGCCGCTGCTGCGCGAAACCCACGAGGCATTCCCCAGCAGCAGCGTGCACATCCTGACCGAGTCCATCCTCTCGGTCAGCCGTCCCGAAGCGGCGGCCATCATCGACTTCTGCACCTGGGCGGATCCGGCCTCGCTGGACTGGCTGGTCGAACACTACGGCGCCGACAGCATCGCCAGGTCAATCCTCGCCGGGAAGCCCTACGCGGCACCGTTGCTGCACGCCTATACCGCGCGGGCCACCACGCGCAAGTACATCGAGGTGCTCAAACGCCTCGCCACCCTGTCCGGACAGGTTCCGCGAACACTGGACACACAAACCGCCGTGGCGCTGGCCCGGTTCGCCGACGCGGGACAGACGACGGAGTTGTGCCACTGGGCATTGACGGATCTGCCCGGACCGCTGTTCACCCTGCCCCTGGACGACATCAGTGAACTCGCGCGACTACTGGTCGATCGTGGTCAGCGCCCGATGACCGGGCTCCGGGCGACGATCGCGGACCGCTTCGCCGCCGAGTGGACAGACCTCCACGCACTGTCCGGATACAATCCGGAAACGCTGCCGAGGCTGGCCCAGATCGCTCGGATCACCGGACCCGGCCATGGTTGCACCGAGCAGCTGCTCCAGCTGGTCGCCGCACTGCTGCGCGGGCACCAGCGCGGCCGACGCCCGTGGCGGCTCAACCTGCTGGTACTGCGGGCGGTACGCGAGAACACCCGGGTGGCCGGCGCCAGCCAGGTGTTGACCTCGCTGCTGCCGGACAGTGGTGAACTGTTCGCGCAACTCGGTCTGCTGCCCTTCCACCTGCACCAGGACGAACTCAGCCTGCGCGATATCCGCGATCTGGT
Source organism: Crossiella sp. S99.2 (assembly GCF_023094165.1). Taxonomy (GTDB): domain Bacteria; phylum Actinomycetota; class Actinomycetes; order Mycobacteriales; family Pseudonocardiaceae; genus Crossiella. Next base: position 257,371 of record NZ_JALMDK010000011.1, read on the forward strand.
GTGGGTCGCCACTGCCCGTGATGACCAGGCCGTGCAGGAGATCCTGGTGAAATCGCTTCGGGGATACGGGTTGCGGTGACAGGCTGATCGGTATGAGGAATGCCGTCAACGCTCCCGGGGCCGTGGCTGTCGGGCCGTACTCGCACGCCGTGGACGCCGATCCGTTCGTCCACCTCTCCGGCCAGACCCCGGTCGGCCCGGACGGGAAGCTCGTCCAGGGCTCGGTCGGCGACCAGACGCGGCAGTGTTTCGCCAACCTGTTCGCCGTGCTCGACGCCGCCGGGCTGACCCCGGACGACGTGCTGAAGTGCACCGTGTTCCTGACCGACATGGCCGATTTCGCGGCGATGAACGCGGTCTACGCCGAGCAGTTCGCCCAGCCATTCCCGGCGCGCACCACGATCGGCGTGGCCGGGTTGCCGTTGGGGGCCAACGTGGAAATCGAACTCATCGCTCGCCGCCCCGGTACATCCTGATCATCGCGGCGGCGGCCCTGGCGATGGACTCGCGTAGTTCCGGCGGGTCCAGGACCTCCAATTCGGGGCCGTAGCGCAGGAAATCGGACTGGGCGATCTCGTGGTTCTCGATCGGGACCACCACCTCGCGCCAGCCGTCGGGGCCCGGTTCGGTGGCGCGGATCTTCGCCGCCACCACCGGGCCCGAGGTGAAGATGCCGCCCATTGCCTTGGGGGACACTCGGATCCTGGCTTCACCTTTGTACACAGTGGACTGGAACTCGGCGGACCAGCGCTGCCAGTACGCGGCCAGGTCAAAATCGAGCGGCCTCGGGAAAGCGTTGTCCTGGATCTGCACCGCGCTGATCCGATTGGCCCGGTAGGTGCGGGTGCGGTCGGCCTCGGCGACCAGGTACCAGGTGCCCGCCTTGAGGACCAGGCCGAGTGGGTGCACCACGGATTCGCGGTCGGGCTGGCGGTAGCGGCGGTAGGTGATCCGGATCGGGCGGGCCTCCCAGACCGCGGTGGCCAGTGCGGGCAGCTGGGGCGGGCGGTCGGCGTCGGCGAACCAGCCGGGGGCGTCCAGGTGGAAGCGGTCGCGGACGTGGTGGGCGCCCTCGCGCAGACTGGGCGGCAGTGCGGCGTCGAGTTTGAGCCGGGCGGCGGCCAGCACGGTGCCCAGGCCCAGTTCGGCGGCCTGGTCTGGCAGCCCCGCCAGCGCGAGCGCGCCGGCTTCGGTGCTGGTCAGGCCGGTGAGGCGGGTGCGGTAGCCGTCCAGGAGCTGGTAGCCGCCGGTGGGTCCGCGGTCGGCGTAGACCGGCACGCCCGCGCTGCTCAGCGAGTCGACGTCGCGGTAGACGGTGCGGACGGAGACGTCGAGTTCCTCGGCCAGTTCCTGCGCGGTGAGGCGGCCCCTGGTCTGGAGCAGCAGGAGCAGGGAGAGCAGTCGGGCGGCGCGCACGGCTCCAGTGTGCACCGAGTTCCTGCCGGGTTCTGTCAGGTACCGGGCGCGGTGAGGCCGCGCGCGGGGTGGTGACCGCGAGTAGCGTCCCGGGGCATGGCCGATCTGAAACCGCGTAGCCGGGATGTCACCGATGGTCTGGAACGAGCGGCCGCGCGCGGCATGCTGCGCGCCGTCGGTTTCTCCGATGAGGACTGGGAGAAGCCGCAGATCGGAGTGGCCTCCTCGTGGAACGAGATCACCCCGTGCAACCTGTCGCTGGACCGGCTGGCCTCGGCGGTCAAGGAGGGTGTGCACGCGGCGGAGGGTTTCCCGCTGCAGTTCGGCACGATCTCGGTCTCCGACGGGATCTCCATGGGGCACGAGGGCATGCACTTCTCGCTGGTGTCCCGGGAGGTGATCGCGGACTCGGTGGAGACGGTGATGGGCGCCGAACGGCTGGACGGCTCAGTGCTGCTGGCCGGGTGCGACAAGTCGCTGCCCGGGATGCTGATGGCGGCCGCGCGGCTGGACCTGGCCGCGGTGTTCCTGTACGCGGGTTCGATCATGCCGGGCCGGGCGACCATGTCGGACGGGTCCGAGCGCGAGGTGACGCTGATCGACGCGTTCGAGGCGGTCGGCGCGTGCGCGCGGGGGTTGATGAGCCGGGCGGACGTGGACGCGATCGAACGCGCGGTCTGCCCGACCGAGGGCGCCTGCGGCGGGATGTACACGGCCAACACCATGGCCAGCGCCGCCGAAGCCCTCGGCATGTCGCTGCCGGGTTCGGCCGCACCGCCCGCGGTGGACCGCAGGCGCGACGGCTACGCCCGCCGCTCCGGTGAGGCGGTGGTCGAGTTGATCCGCCACGGCATCACCGCCAGGGACATCATGACCAAACCCGCCTTCGAGAACGCCATCGCGGTGGTCATGGCCCTGGGCGGTTCGACGAACGCGGTGCTGCACCTGCTGGCCATCGCCCACGAAGCCGAGGTCGACCTGACCCTGGCCGACTTCACCCGCATCGGCGCGAAAGTTCCGCACCTGGGCGACCTCAAGCCGTTCGGGCGACACGTGATGTACGACGTCGACCGCATCGGCGGCATCCCCGTGGTGCTGAAACTGTTGCTGGACGCGGATTTGCTGCACGGCGACGCCCTCACCGTCACCGGCAAGACCATGGCCGAGAACCTGGCCATCCTCAACGCCCCCGCCCCCGACGGCGAAGTCATCCGAGCCCTGTCCAACCCCATCCACCCCACCGGCGGCATCACCATCCTGCACGGCACCCTGGCCCCGGATGGCGCGGTGGTGAAGTCCGCCGGCTTCGACGAGGCAGTTTTCGAGGGCACGGCAAGGGTTTTCGAAGGCGAACGAGCCGCCATGGACGCCCTGGAGAACGGCACGATCACCGCGCGGGATGTGGTGGTGATCCGGTACGAGGGGCCGAAGGGCGGGCCGGGGATGCGGGAGATGCTGGCGATCACGGGGGCGATCAAGGGCGCGGGGCTGGGCAAGGACGTGTTGTTGTTGACGGACGGGCGGTTCTCGGGCGGGACGACCGGGTTGTGCGTGGGGCATGTCGCACCGGAGGCGGTGGACGGGGGGCCGATCGCGTTCGTCCGGGACGGGGATCGGATTCGGCTGGATGTGGTGGCGGGGGCGTTGGATCTGGAGGTTGGGGCGGCGGAGCTGGCGGGGCGGCGGGAGGGGTGGGTGCCGCGGGCGCATGGGTACTCGCGGGGGGTGTTGGCGAAGTACGCGAAGTTGGTGGGGTCGGCCAGCACGGGGGCGGTCTGCGGGTAGGGCGGTCTGCAGCTTGGGCGGATTGCGGGTAGGGCGGTTTGTCGAAGTGCGCGGCGGCCAGGCCCGCGCGGCCGGGCATCGAGGCCAAGCCACCCGGCGGCTGGGCAGGCGGTGCGCTCCGGCGCGGCAGACGGTGCGCCCCGACGTGGCAGGCGGAGGCAGGGCAGGCGGTGCGCCCGGGCACGGCAGGCGGTGCGTCCCGGCGCGGCAGGCGGCGGCTGGGCGAGCCGGGTCTGCGGCGCCGGGACTGTGCGCCTAGACGCCCGCCGGCGTGTGCGCCAGCGGGGCGGGCGGCGGGGTGTACGCCAGTGGGGCGGGCGGCGAGCACAGCCGTGGGCCGTGCAGGCGGCGGCTGGGTGCGGGCCGCTGCTACGTGGCGCTTGAGTGCGGGCTGGTCGGTAGCCCGGTGGGCGGGCGGCGGTTGGCTGGGGTCGGGTCGGGCGGGGTGTGGGGCGGGGGTGTCGGGGTGGGGCGGGGGGCGGTTGTGCGGTGGGCGCGCTTCCGATTGTTCACGCAACGCGGGGAGGGGCTATTTGGTTCCCAGCGTATCCACAGGGGCACCCCGAGGCCGGGGGCTATCCACAAAGTGCTGGTCAGAGCCCCGGGGCAGCGGCTGCTAGGCGAGGTCCTTGACGGCCTCGCTGATTGCCCGGTGGAAGGTGGGGTAGGCGCCGATGAACTGTTGGAGGGTTTCCAGGGGGATTTTGGCGTGGACTGCCATGGCCAGGGCGCCCAGGATTTCGCCGCCGGCGGGGCCCATCGCCGTGGCGCCCAGGAGGGTGTTGTGGTCGGTGTCGAGGATGAGTTTGATCAGGCCTCGGTTGCCTACCTTGTGGACGAAGCCTCGGGAGCTGTTCTCCAGGCGGGTGAGGCCGGTGCGGATGTTGTGGCCCTGGGCTCGGGCCTGCTTCTCGGTGAGGCCCACCGAACCCAGTTCTGGGTTGGTGAAGGTGACCCGGGGGATGGCGTGGTACTGGGCGGCGGGGCCTGGGTGGCCGAGGATCTCGCGGATGACGATGTCGGCCTGGTACATGGACATGTGGGTGAAGGCGCCGTGGCCGACGATGTCGCCTACCGCCCAGACACCCTCGGCGACCTTGAGTCGATCATCCGTGGGGAGGGTCCGGGTGGTGGGGTCCAGGCCCAGGTTTCCGATGCCGAGGGCTTCGAAGTCGGTTTTGCGGCCGGTGGCCACCAGGAGGTGGGTGCCGGTGACGCGGGTGCCGTTGGTGAGGGTGAGGGTGAACTCGTTGGCCTGGTGAGTCACTGACTCGGCCCCCGCGCCGGTGTGCACGGTGATGCCTTCGTCGGCGAAGATCTCGGTGAGCAGGGCCGCCGCCTCGGGTTCTTCCAGGGCGGCCAGGTGGGACTGGGGTTCGATGAGGTGGACTTCGGCGCCGAAGCGGGCGAAGAGCTGGGCGAACTCCAGGCCGATGGCGCCGCCGCCGAGGACCACCAGGGTGTCGGGGACGTACTCGGTGCGGACTGCTTCGCGGTTGGTCCAGAACGGGGTGCCGGCCAGGCCCGGGATCGGCGGGATGAGGGGTTCGGTGCCGGGGTTGAGGACGATGGCCTTGGTGGCGGTGATGTGGTGGGTCTGGTTGTCGTCGTCGAGGACTTCTACCTGGCCGGGGGCGGTGATCTTGCCGGTGCCGCGGCGGAAGGTGGCTCCCGCGTCGGTGAGGCGGCGGACGGCGACGGTGTCGTCCCAGTTGTCGGTGGCCTCGCGGCGGATACGCTCCGCTACCGCCGACCAGTCGGGGAGCACGGTGGCCGAGCCCGCGAGTTCGGGCACGCGGCGGGCCTCGGCGACCACCTCGGCGGCGCGGACCATCATCTTGGTCGGGATGCAGCCGTAGTACGGGCACTCGCCGCCGACCAGCCTGCGCTCCACTCCCAGCACCCGCAGTCCGGCCCCGGCCAGCTCCGTGGCAACATGTTCACCACCGGGCCCGAGCCCGATCACGACGACGTCCACCTCATGGGCTGACATGGCTCTCCTTCGTTCGCCGGGACGACTGCATGCCGTACAGGCAAGTTACCTGTCAGTGTTAACCGGGGATTTCGGCGGGGCGCGGCGGTCAACTCGGTCGCCAACGTTTGTCCGGGCGGTCATCACGTGCGCGGCGGACCACTACCAGGTATCGAGATCCACTGCTACCTGGGTAGCTACCTCGCTGAACCGTGTCAGAACGGTCCCGGCGCGCTGGATTCAGTTACCTGCAAACGTCGTAGGCCGATTTCGGCAGCATTAACCCGCGTCATCCCCTGGGAATGGCGGGCAGAATGTACCTCGGGCGCCGGAAATTTCCGAATCAACTCGCCCAAAGATCACCCGGCATTTTTACCGTTGATCGACAGCACCCTGGGTTCATGATCGCCTCCGGGACCACCCCGCCGAGGGACCCATGATCGCCGAGCGCGACCGGTCCGCCCGCTCCCCCTGCCAGAGGGGGTAACAAAGCCGCACGTTGTGGCGATTACCCCCATGTGCAGCGGACGTATCCAGTAGATGAACACCGGGGGCACGCAGGCCGGAACCCTAGGCCACGCGTCCACAGTGGACACACTGGGTGACCTACCGGCCAGCGGTTTTGCCCGGTTGAGTGACTTCAGCCACACGGCATTTGTGCCGAATTGCTGAACAAGACACCGGGACCCGAGAGCCAAAGCGGGAGCACCGAATACTTGAGAGCCGCTCAATTTTCCCTTGAGGGCGACTCAAGACCCTATTTCAACCGTTGATGAATTACAGCCTGCACCGCTAGCTTCCCGTTTCGATTCAGTCTTTCGGGTCACTAGCTGGATCCTGCCCGTCCACAGGTTGTTGTTGATCAACGGAGGCTCCATGGCCGCGCAGTCGGAACGGCGTTGGGACGTCATCGGGGTTACCCCCTTCGGCGAGGCCAACGCACGTCTCGTCGCCGCGGTCCGCCAGTCCGGCGGACTCGGAGTTCTCGACCTCGGCACCGGCGCCCGGTCGACTCGGGAAGCACTAGTTCTCGCCCAGCGCTGGGCGTCCGGCACCTTCGGGGTGCGCGTCCCGGCTGGATGCGCGCTCAACCCCGCCGATCTCCCCACCGAAGTTGACACGGTCGTGTTGACCGGGGACAGCTCTTGGCAACTCGCTGACATCGCCGCCCGCTTCCGGGTGCTCGTGGAGATCACCTCCGTCGAGCAGGCGCGCGCCGCGGCCGCCGGTGGCGCGGCCGGGCTGATCGCCCGCGGCAACGAGGCCGGTGGCCTGGTCGGCGAACTCAGCTCCTTCGTGCTGCTGCAGAAGCTCATGGCCACCCCGGGCCTGGACCTGCCGATCTGGCTGGCCGGTGGCATCGGCACGCACACCGCCGCCGCGGCCGTGCTCGGCGGCGCCACCGGCGTCGTGCTGGACACCCAGCTCGCGCTGCTGGCCGAGTCCGAGCTGCCCGAGGCGACCGCCGCGCTGCTGCGCACCCTGGACGGCTCGGAGACCGCCGTGGTCGACGGTCGCCGGGTGCTGGCTCGCAAGGGACGCGCCCCCGCCCCGGCCCTGGAACTGGGGCAGGACATCTTCCTGGCCGCCCGCTTCGCCGAGCGCTACGGCACCGTCGGCCGGGTCGTGCGCGCCATCCGGGACGCCATCACCGCCGCGGTGACCGCCGAGGGCCTGGACGCGGTGCTGCGCCCCGGTTCGGCCTTCGCCACCGCGGTCGGCGTGCCGCTGCCGGTCGCGCAGGGTCCGATGACCCGGGTGTCCGACCAGGCCGGGTTCGCCGCCGAGGTCGCCACCGGCGGCGGACTGCCGTTCATCGCCCTCGCCCTGGCCGGCAAGGAACAGACCCGGCGGATGATGACCGAGACCGCCGCCGCACTGGGCGAACGCCCGTGGGGCGTCGGTGTGCTCGGATTCGCGCCGGAGGACACCAGGGCCGCGCAGCTGGAGATCATCCGCGAGCTGCGGCCCACGCACGCGATCATCGCCGGGGGCCGTCCCTCGCAGGCCGCCGCGCTGGAAGAGGTCGGCATCACGACCTTCCTGCACGTGCCCTCCCCCGGGCTGCTCAAGCAGTTCGTGGAGGCGGGCGCGCGCCGGTTCATCTTCGAGGGCAGCGAATGCGGCGGGCACGTCGGGCCGCGGGCCAGCTTCGCGCTGTGGGAAGCCCAGATCTCGGTGCTGCTCGACCACCTGGGCGCCAAGGACGGCGGCGACCTTCAGGTGATCTTCGCCGGGGGTGTGCACGACGCGCGCTCGGCCGCCATGGTCGCCGCGATGGCCGCGCCACTGGCCGCCAAGGGCGTCGGGATCGGCGTGCTCATGGGCACCGCCTACCTGTTCACCCAGGAGGCGGTCAGCGCCGGGGCGGTGCAACCGCTGTTCCAGCAGCAGGTCCTCGCCGCCGAGGGCACCGAACTGCTGGAGACCGCGCCCGGCCACGCCACCCGCTGCGTCACCAGCCCCTTCGCCGAGAACTTCCAGACCATCAAGGCCGAGCTGACCGCCCAGGGCGTGCCGGACCGGGAGATCTGGGAACACCTGGAAGGCCTCAACGTCGGCCGGCTGCGCATCGCCAGCAAGGGTGTGCGCCGCGAGGGCGACAGCCTGGTGTCCGCGGACGAGACCGAGCAGCTCGCCGACGGCCTGTTCATGGCCGGCCAGGTCGCGGTGCTGCGCGACGAGGTCACCACGGTCGCCGCGCTGCACGAGGCGGTCACCGGCGACGCGGCCGAATACCTTGGCGCGCAACGCGAACTCGTCCGCCAGCGGCTCGGCCTCCGCACCCCGGCGCACACCGAACCGGTCGCGCCGCCGCCCCTGGACGTGGCGATCGTCGGTATGGCCTGCGTGTTCCCCGACTCCCCTGACCTGGCCACCTTCTGGGCCAACATCGTCGGCGGCGTGGACGCGGTCACCGAGGTCCCGGCCGACCGCTGGGACGCCGACACCTACTACTCCCCGGATGCCACCGGCAAGAACATCAACGACCGCACCCCCTCGCGCTGGGGCGGGTTCCTGCCGCGGATCCCGTTCGACCCGTTGAGCTACGGCATCCCGCCCGCCAGCCTGGCCAGCATCGAACCAGTGCAGCTGCTGGCACTGGAGGTGGCCCGCCGGGCACTGCGGGACGCGGGCTACGACGGTGACCGGGACTTCGACCGCTCCCGCACCTCCGTGGTCTTCGGCGCCGAGGCCGGCTCCGACCTGTCCAACGCCACCACCCTGCGCGCGGTCCTGCCCGCCTACCTGGCCAACCTGCCCAAGGAACTCCTGGACCAGCTGCCGCCGCTGACCGAGGACTCCTTCCCCGGCATGCTGGCCAACGTCATCTCCGGCCGCATCGCCAACCGCCTCGACCTCGGCGGCGCCAACTACACCGTCGACGCCGCCTGCGCCTCCTCCCTGGCCGCCCTCGACGTGGCCTGCAAGGAACTGGTCAACGGCACCAGCGACCTGGTGCTCTGCGGTGGCGCGGACCTGCACAACGGCATCAACGACTACCTGCTCTTCGCCTCCGTGCACGCGCTGTCCGCCACCGGCCGCAGCCGCACCTTCGACAGCAGCGCCGACGGCATCGCCCTCGGTGAAGGCGTCGCCTGCGTTGCGCTGAAACGACTTTCCGACGCGCAGCGGGACGGCGACAAGATCTACGCGGTGGTCAAGGGCCTCGGCTCGGCCAGCGACGGCAAGTCCCTCGGCCTGACCGCGCCGCGGCCGGAGGGCCAGCGGGCCGCCCTGGACCGGGCCTACGCCAACGCGCACCTCTCCCCCGCCACTGTGGGCCTGGTGGAGGCGCACGGCACCGGCACCGTGGTCGGCGACCGCACCGAACTGGCCACCCTGACCAAGATGTTCGTCGAGGCCGGGGCCCAGCCAGGGACCTGCGCGATCGGCTCGGTCAAGTCCCAGATCGGGCACACCAAGTGCGCGGCCGGACTCGCCGGGCTGATCAAGGCCGCACTGGCCCTGCACACCGGGGTCACACCGCCCACGCTGCACGTGGAAACGCCGAACTCGGCCTGGGACAAGGACTCCAGCCCGTTCGTCTTCCACACCGCGGCCCGGCCCTGGGCCACCGAACCGGCCAGCCGGGTCGCCGGGGTGAGCGCGTTCGGCTTCGGCGGCACCAACTTCCACACCGTGCTCGCCGCGGTGGACCAGCCCGCGCCGCGGCACAGCGTGGACGCCTGGCCGGCCGAGCTGTTCACCTTCCGCGGCAACGACCTGCGGGCGGCCACCAAGTCCATCGAGAAGCTCCTGGACCTGGCCGCGGCCAACGACACCGGCGGCCGTCCGTGGCGGCTGCGGGACCTGGCGCGTACCGCCGCCCGCACCGCCGACACCCGCACCGAACCCGTGCAGGTCGCGGTGGTCGCGGACAGCCTGGACGGCCTGGTCGGTCAGCTGCGCCGCGCCGTCGCCGGGGAACACGACCCGGCTGCCGGGGTGTACCTGGCCGGGAACACCGCCCTGGGTGACGAGCCCGCCAAACTCGCCTTACTGTTCCCCGGGCAGGGCAGCCAGCGCACCGGCATGCTCGCCGAACTGTTCGTGGCCTTCCCCGAGGTGCAGCACCTGTTGCAGCGCGGGCACCAGTGGGCCGACCTGCTGTTCCCGCCCGCCGCGTTCGACTCCGCGGTGGCCAAGGACAACGAGACCCGGCTGCGCGACACCAGGGTGGCCCAGCCCGCGCTCGGCATCGCCGGACTCGCCGTGCACCAGCTGCTTGACAAACTCGGCGTGCGGGCGGATCTCGTTGCCGGACACAGCTATGGCGAACTCGTCGCGCTGGCCGCGGCGGGCGCGATCGACGCGGGCACCCTCCTGGACATCTCCGCGGCGCGGGCCGAGTCGATCCTGGCCGCCGCCGCGGACGCCGGTGGCGATCCCGGCAGCATGGCCGCCGCCTCCGGGCAAGCCGCCGCCGTCCTTGAGGTTCTGCAGCGGGCCGGGCTGAGCGCGGAAGTGGTGCTGGCCAACCACAACTCGCCCAAGCAGGTGGTCGTCTCCGGCAGCACCGAGGGTGTGGCCAAGGCCGTCACCGAGCTGAAGGCGGCCGGGATCAGCGCCAAACCGATCCCGGTGGCCTGCGCCTTCCACAGCCCCATCGTCGCCGCCGGCGGCGACCGATTCGCCGCGGTTCTGTCCACTGTGGACATCCATGCGCCGGAGATCCCGGTGTGGTCCAACCGCACCGCGAGCGTCTACGGCACGGACATCCGCGCCGAGCTGGCCGCGCAGATCGGTTCGCCGGTGCGCTTCGTCGAGCAGATCGAGGCCATGTACGCCGACGGCGCCCGGGTCTTCGTCGAGGCCGGGCCCGGCAAGGTGTTGTCCCGGCTGGTCAAGGACATCCTCGGCGACCGGCCGCACGTCACCGTGACCATCGAGCCCAGCGCGGACAGCGGTCTGCGCGGCTTCCTCGGCGCGCTCGCCGCACTCGCCACCGCCGGGGTGTCCCTGCGCACCGGCTGGCTGTTCCAGGGTCGCGACGCCCGCGACATCTCGGCCACTCCCCTGCCCAAGCGCGCCGGCTGGACCATCGACGGTCACGTCGTGCGCACCGCCGACGGCGGCTACCTCACCGGCGGCCTCGCCCCGGCCCGTCGCGTCCACCTGGAGACCACCATGAGCCAGCCGCAGCCCCAGCCAGCTGGGGGCAACGAAGCCCTGGTCAGCGAGTTCCTCCGGACCAGCCGGGAAATCCTGGCCGCCCAGCGCGATGTCATGCTCACCTACTTCGGCAGCAACCCCGGCGTGCAGTACGCGGCGCCGCAGGTGCTCCAGCAGCTCCCGGCCGTCGTGCAGGCCCCGATCGCGCCGGTGGTCCAGGCGGTCGCCGCACCCGTGCCGGTGGTGACCGCCCCCGCGCCCGCGCCGTCCACTGTGGATGTACTCGCCACCGTGCTGCAGATCATCAGTGACCGGACGGGGTACCCGATCGACATGATCGAACCCGAGCTGGACCTGGAAGCCGACCTCTCCATCGACTCCATCAAGCGCACCGAGATCGCCGGTGAGCTGGCCACCAAGCTGGGTGGCGGTCTGGACGCGGCCAGCCTGACCGACGCCGAGCTGGAGGACCTCGCCAAGGCCCGCACGGCCGCGGCGATCTCCGCCTGGCTGGGCGCGAAGGTCGGCGACAGCGCACCGGCCGCGGTCCCCGCGCCGATCGCGGCCAGTGGCCCCAGCGAGGCCGACATCCTGGCCACCGTGCTGCAGATCATCAGCGACCGCACCGGATACCCGATCGACATGATCGAACCTGACCTGGACCTGGAAGCCGACCTCTCCATCGACTCCATCAAGCGCACCGAGATCGCGGGCGAGCTGGCCAGCCAGCTCGGGGACAGTGTGGACGCGGCCAGCCTCGGCGACGCCGAACTGGAAGACCTCGCAAAGGCGCGCACCGCGGCCTCGATCGCGGGCTGGCTGGCCGCCAAGTCCGGCGCCCCGGCCCTGCCCGCGGCGGCCCAGCCGCTCGCCCTGGCCGCCGCACCGGAGCCAGTGCCGGCCTCCGGCGGCATCGCGCCCAAGCGGTACCTGCTCACCCCGGTCGACATCTCCGGCATCGCCCCCGTCGGGGTGGAAGCCTTGGCGGGCAAGCGGTTCGTGCTCTTCGGCGCCACCGGCGCGAGCGAACTCGCCGCACTGCTCCTGGAAAACGGCGCGCAGGCCAGGGTCGAATCCCTGGCCCGGCCGCTCACCGAGGCCGACGGGCAGATCGACGGCGTGGTGTTCCTGGACGCCCTGGTCGACGGCGACCTGCCGGTGCTCCCGGAAACCTTCCCCTCCTTCCAGTCCGCGCTCGTCCGCGGCGTCAGCTGGCTCCTGGCAGCCGCACCGGGTCAGCTGGGCCGGGCGGCCGGACTGCGCGGACTGTTCCGCACCATCGCCCGCGAATACCCGGACACGCACGCCAGCCTGGTCGAGACCGACGCCGACCCGGCCGCCGCGCTCTTCGCCGAAATCCTCGCCGGTGACCGCCACCCGGTCGTCCTGCGCCGCGAAGGCGGACGGCAGGCCCTGGACCTGGTGGCCACCCCGCTCGGCGCGCTCGGCCTGGGCGCCGGACCCGCCGGAGACGGCTCCACCGAGGCCGGCGCCATTGGCCTGGACCGCGACTCGGTGGTCCTCCTCGTCGGCGGCGCGCGCGGGATCACCGCCCAGTTCGCGGCCACCCTGGCCGGAGCCAGTGGCTGCCGGATCGAACTCGTCGGCCGCACCGCCGTGGCCACCGAGGACGAACACCCCGCCACCCGGGCCGCTACCGACAAAACCCAGTTGCGGGCCGCGCTGATCCAGCAGGGCCTGCGCAACCCGGCCGAGATCGAACGCACCGCCAGCCGCATCCTGGCCCAGCGCGAAGTCCAGTCCACTGTGGACGAGATCGCCGCACTTGGCAGCCAGGTCCGCTACCACTCCGTCGACGTCCGCGACCACGACGCGCTGCGCGGCCTCGTCAAGGAGATCCACGCCGAACACGGCCGCATCGACGGCGTGGTCTACGCGGCCGGCGTGATCGAGGACAAGCTCTTGGCGGAGAAGGACATCGAGTCCTTCCGGCGGGTCTTCGGCACCAAGGTCGACGGCGCCCGCCAGCTCCTGGAAGCCGTCTCCGACCTCGGTGAGACCGGGCCCCGGTTCGCGGTGCTCTTCGGCAGCATCGCCGCCGCACTGGGCAACCGCGGTCAGGTCGACTACGCCGCGGCCAACGACGCCCTGGAATCCCTCGGCATCACCTGGTCCCAGCGCACCGGCGCCCGCGGCCTGACTGTCCACTGGGGACCGTGGGCGCCCTCGGCCAAGCACGGCGGCATGGTCACCCCCGAACTCATGCAGTCCTACACCCGCCGCGGCATCGAACTGATCGACCCCGAAGAGGGCACCCTCGCCCTGCTGCGCGAACTCGCCTGGGGCGGCGACGCGGTCCGCTCAGTCGTCTACTCCGCCTCGGGCTGGTGAGCATGACGCAGCCAACCCCGGTCGCGATCGTCGGGATGGCCGTGCTGCTGCCCGGCGCCCGCGACCTGGAGTCCTACTGGCACAACCTGGTCAACGGGGTCGACGCCATCACCGAGGTCCCCGCCGACCGGTGGGACGCCGACTTCTACCACCCCGACTCGGCCAGTGGACCGGCCAAGGCCGAGGAGGTCTACTGCCGGCGCGGCGGCTTCGTCGAAGCGAACTTCGACCCGGTGAGCTTCGGCATCATGCCGAACTCGGTGTCCGGGGCCGAACCCGACCAGCTGATCGCGCTGCGGGTGGCCGCGGCCGCCATCGCCGACGCGGGCGGCCAGGAGAAACTGCCCGCGGCGGACCGGATCGGCGTGGTGCTCGGCCGCGGCGGCTACCTCACCCCCGGCCTGGTCCGCCTGGACCAGCGGGTGCGAACGGCCCACCAGCTCACCAAAACCCTCGGCGACCTGCTGCCCGACCTCGGCGCCGACCAGCTCGCCGCGGTCCGGGAAGCCTTCGTGGACAAGCTCGGCCCGGCCGCGCCGGAAGCCGCGATCGGCCTGGTGCCCAACCTGGCCGCCTCCCGCATCGCCAACCGCCTCGACCTGCGCGGCCCTGCCTACACCGTGGACGCCGCCTGCGCCTCCAGCCTGGTCGCGGTCGACCAGGCCGTCACCGAACTGGCCGCCGGGCGCTGCGACGTGATGCTCGCCGGTGGTGTGCACCACTGCCACGACGTCACCTTCTGGAGTGTGTTCTCCCAGCTCCGGGCGCTGTCCAAAGACCAGCAGATCCGGCCCTTCGACCGGCGCGCCGACGGCATCCTGATCGGCGAGGGTACTGGCGTCGTCGTGCTCAAGCGCCTGGAAGACGCCCAGCGGGACGGGGACCGGGTGTACGCGGTGATCCGCGGCACCGGCGTGGCCAGCGACGGCCGCAGCGCCAGCCTGTTCAACCCCGAACCCGACGGCCAGGTCCTCGCCCTGCACCGCGCCTGGACCGCGGCCGGACTCGACCCCGCCGCGCCCGGCTCGGTCGGCCTCCTCGAAGCCCACGGCACCGCGACCCCCGCCGGCGACGGCGCCGAACTCGCCACACTGCAACGGGTTTTCGGCTCCGACGGACCCAGCGCGGTGATCGGCTCGGTCAAGTCGATGATCGGCCACACCATGCCGGCGGCCGGCATCGCCAGCCTGGTCAAGGCCGCCCTCGCGCTGCACCGCCAAGTCCTGCTACCCACCCTGCACTGCGAACAACCCCACGCCGACCTGGCCCAGACCCGGTTCCGGCCCCTGGACACCGCCCAGCCCTGGGAACTCGGCGAAGGCCAGGACATCCGGCGGGCCGCGGTCAACGCCTTCGGCTTCGGCGGCATCAACGCGCACGTGGTCCTCGAAGAAGCACCGTCCACAGTGGACCGGCCCAAGATCACCGTGACCGAGCCGGAGCGGGTGCTGACCATCAGCGCCCCCACCCCGGCCCGGCTGGCCGAACTCCTGGACCTGCCCGACCACGAGATCCGCTCCACCGCACCCTCCACTGAGGACGGATGCAGGCTCGGCATCGTCGCCCCCACCGCGAAACGCCTCGGCATCGCGCGCAAGGTGGTCGGCAAGCAGGTCGCCTGGCGCGGCCGCAACGACGTCTGGTTCAGCCCGGAACCGTTGCTGGCCAAGGGCGGCCAGGTCGCCTTCGTCTTCCCCGGCCTGGAAGCCGACTTCGAACCCAGGGTCGACGACGTGGCCGCGCACTTCGGCCTCACCGTGCCCGGCCTGGACACCGGCAACGTGGGCGCGCACGGCGCGGGCGTGGTCGGCGTCGGTCGTTTACTCGACACCGTGTTGCGCAAGCTCGGCGTCCAGCCCGACCACATCGCCGGGCACAGCGTCGGCGAGTGGACCGCGATGATCACCAGCGGCATCTACGACCAGGACCAGATCGACGAGTTCCTGGCCGGGTTCGACCCCGCCTCGCTCAGCGTGCCCGGGGTGGTCTTCGCCGCCTTCGGCGCCGGCGCGGACCGGGTCAGCGAGGTCATGGCCGGACGGCACGGCGTGGTGCTCTCACACGACAACGCGCCCAACCAGTCCATTGTCTGCGGCCTGGAACCCGTGGTGAACGCACTGGTCCTGGAACTGCGGGCGCGCAACGTGCTCGGCCAGGTGCTGCCGTTCCGCTCCGGCTTCCACACCCCCATGCTCGCCCCCTACCTGGACCCGATCCGGGAGGCCGCCGCCGGATTCCGGCTGCACCAGCCGAGTGTGCCGATGTGGTCGGCCACCACCGCCTCGCCCTACCCGCCGCAGGAACAAGCCGTGCGCGAGCTGTTCGTCCGGCACCTCCTGGAACCGGTGCGGTTCCGGCCCCTGATCCAGGCCATGCACGCCGCGGGCGTCCGGGCGTTCATCCAGGTCGGCACCGGCGCGCTGAGCACCCTGGTCAGCGACTCCCTGGCCGGGCAGGAACACCTGTCCATCTCCGCGAACAGCCCCAAACTCAGCGGCCTGGCCCAGCTGCGCCGGGTGCTCACCGGGCTGTGGGCCGAAGGCGCGCCCACCCACCCGGACCGGCTCACCCTTGCCCCCGCCAAGATCCGCGCGGGCAAGGAACTGCCCCTCGATCTGTCCGCGACCACGGTCCGGCTCGGCGGCGACCTGCCCGGCGCCATCAAAGCCGCGCTCACCAGCACCCCCAGCCCGGTCCAGCAACCGGTACCGGCGGGCGCGCTCGGCGGGGCCTTCGCCGAACTCGACCGGCTCGCCGCCCAGTTCCCCCTCGCGGCCGAACTCGGTGGGTTGTTGAAGGACACCGCGGACACCGCCGCGAGCGTGCTCGGCGCCGCCCAGCAGGGCACCGTGACCGCCGCGCCCGCACCGGCCGCGCCACTGCGCACCCTGCTGCGGCTGTCCACCGAAACCATGCCCTACCTACGGGATCACGCCTTCTACCGCACCCCGGCCGGCTGGCCGGACGACACCGACGGCTTCCCGGTCGTGCCCGCCACCACGATGATCAAGCACATGATGGACGCCGCCGAACAGTCCGCGCCGGGACAGCGGGCCATCACCGTGCACAACGTGAAACTGTTCCGCTGGCTGGTGGTCGCACCCCCGGTCGAGGTCGAACTCACCGTCACCCCACTGGCCCCGAACCGGGTCAAGGTGACCCTCGGCCAGAACGCCGAGGCCGAGATCGAACTCGCCGCCGCCTACCCGGCCGCGGACCTGCCGGTGTGGACCTTCGACGAACCCGGCCAGGCCCCGAAGATCACCGCCCGGCAGCTCTACGACGAGCGGTTCATGTTCCACGGCCCGCTCTACCAAGGCGTCACCTCCCTGGATGCCATTGGCGAGCACCACATCCGCGGCGTGATCACCGTGCCCGGCGGGCCCGGCGCGCTGCTGGACAACGTCGGCCAGGTCTTCGGGTACTGGATCATGGAGAACGTCACCGACAAGCGCGTGGTGTTCCCGATGTCCATGGACCGCATCCGTTTCTTCGGTCCCGAACCCGAACCCGGCACCCCCCTGGACTGCCTGGTCAAGATCACCCAGCTGGACGAGACCTTCTTCGGCGGGGCCATGCAGCTGGTGCACGCCGGCCAGGTGTGGTGCGAGATCGACACCTGGATCGACCGCCGCTTCGCCAGCAACGAGAACACCAAGAAGATGGAGCGATTCCCCGAGCACAGCAGGCTTTCCGAACGCCGGGACGCGGGTTTCCTGGTGGTGTGGGAACGCTGGCCCGATGTGGCCTCGCGGGACCTGATGATGCGGATCTACCTCAACGCCGCCGAACGCGCCGAGTACGACACCACCTCACCGCGAGTGCGGCGGCAGTGGCTGCTCGGCCGGATGGCGATCAAGGACGCCGTGCGCCAGCAACTGTGGGACGACGGCGCCGGACCCATGTTCCCGGTGGAACTGACCGTGACCGGCGAGGCCACGGTACGCGGCCGCAACCCGTTGCCGCCGTTGACAGTCTCCACCGCGCAGGAAGGCCAGGTGGGCGTCGCCCACGTGCGGGACGGCGAGGTCCCCACGGGAATCGACGTGCGCAAGGTGCAGGACAGCCCCGGCACCACCGCCTTCGCCGCCGCGCTGGCCGCGGCCGCGCGGGCACACGGTGGCAAGGCGGAACAGTACGAAGTTGTCGGCGCGGAAGGTGACACGCTCACCGTCCGCGGCGCAACCGGCAACACCCCGGTGACGTGGACCGTCATCACCGACCCTGACGGTGAGATCGCAGGCGAGTACGTCGTCGCCTGGACCAAGGACTAAGGAGAACACTGCGGTGGAACTCGCGGAAGCGCCCCTGACGCTCGCCCGGATGACGCATGAGGCCGTGCTGTCCGACATCGGCGTGATGCTGCACAAGGTTCTGGGCGAATACGGCCTGGACGAGGTCGAGGTCACCATGGACTCGACCTTCCACGACGACCTGGAACTGGAGAGCATCGACCTGGTCGCGCTCGCCGGTCAGCTGGAGGAGCGCTACGGCGCCCGGGTCAACTTCGCCGAGTTCATCGCCGAACTCGAACTCGACCAGATCATCGCGCTGACCGTGGGCCAGCTCGTCGACTACGTGGTCGGCGCGCTGGACGAGGGGAACTGACCTTGGCGGTCGTGCAGGCCAACGGCATCCGGGTGCACGTGCAGCGGATGGCGGCCCGCAACACCACGGCGGCGAACCCGCCGACCGTGGTGTTCGTCCACGGCATCGGCACCGACAGCCTGGCCAGCTTCTACTTCACCCTGGCCGGGCCGGTGGCCGCCGCCGGGCACCAGGTCGTGGCCTACGATCTGCGCGGCCACGGCCGCAGCGAACGCACCGAAAGCGGCTACCGGGTCTCGGACTCGGTGGCCGACCTGGCCGCGCTCCTAGACGAACTGGAGATCACCGGACCGGTGCACCTGGTCGGGAACTCCTTTGGTGGCACGGTGTCCTTCAGCTTCGCCGCCCAGTACCCGGAGCGGGTGGCTAGCCTGGTGGTGATCGAATCCGAGCCGACCAGCGCGGAGTGGTCGGCCAAGATGGGTGAGCTGCTCGGGCGGGCGCGGGCGCAGTTGCAGCACGCCGAAGCCCTCGAATGGATCACCGAGAACCGGGGCGGGCACACCTCCAAACTGGCCAAGGCGGCCGGCCGGATGTTGCACGCCACCGCGATCGCCGACGAACTGCCCACCGGCCCGATCCTGACCGCCGAACAGGTCGGTGGGATCGGGGTGCCGGTGCTCGCGGTCTTCGGCAGCGAATCCGATCTCGTCGCACAGGCGCCGATCCTGGAAGCCGCACTGCCGCACTGCCGCACGGTGATCGTGCCGGGGCAGGAACACTCGGTGCTGGTCGAAGCGCCCAAGGTGCTGCGGGAACTGCTCCTGGACTGGCTGACCGAACACGGGGCGAAGGTCGCGGTGTGAAGGTACTTTGTGTGGTCCCGCCACTGTTCGGGCACGTCAACCCGACCATCGGGCTCGGCGCGGCACTCACCGCGCGCGGGCATGAGGTGGCCTGGGCGGGGCACGGCGAGTTCGTCCGGCAGCTCACCGGACCGGACGCCCGGATCTACGACTGCGCGGTCCCGGCCGAGGTCGAGGAACGGCCGGCGGACCTGCGCGGGCCAGGGGCGCTGAAGTTCCTGTGGGAGAAGTTCCTGGTCCCGCTCACCGAGTCGATGCTGCCCGATGTCGAGGCCGCCATCGGCGAGTTCCGGCCCGATCTCCTGGTGGTGGACCAGCAGGCGATGGCCGGGGCACTCGCGGCGTTGCGGCTCGGCCTGCCCTGGGCGACCTCGGCCACCACCTCCGCGGAGTTCACCGATCCGTTGCGGGGCATGCCGAAAGTCGTCGAATGGGTCCAGGAAACCATGGCCGGGATGCGGGCGCGGGCGGCGGTGGCCGCCGAGACCGACCTGCGCTACTCCCCCCATCTCACGCTCGCCTTCACCACCCGGGAACTGGTGGGAGCACTGGATTCCGCGTTCGACCAGGTCGCCTTCGTGGGGCCGTCGATCACCGAACGCCATGACAGCACACCGTTTCCCTGGGAACGCCTCGATGACCGGGCGACCGTGCTGATCAGCCTGGGCACCGCGAACGCCGACGCCGGAACCCGGTTCCTGACCGAGGCCGCCGCCGGGATGGGTGAGCTGGCCGACCGGGTGCAGGCCGTGCTGGTCGACCCCGGTGGCACCGTGACATCCGCGCCGGACAACGTGATCGTGCTGCCCCGGGTGCCCCAGCTCGCCCTGCTGCCCCACCTGGACGCCGTGGTGTGCCACGCCGGGCACAACACCGTCTGCGAGGCACTCAGCCACGGCCTGCCCCTGGTGGTGGCCCCGATCCGGGACGACCAGCCGGTGATCGCCCAGCAGGTCGCCGACGCCGGAGCCGGGATCCGGTTGCGCTTCACCAGGTCGACCGCCGGGCACATCCGGGACGCCGTCGCCACCGTTCTCGACGAGCCGGGCCACCGCGAGGCCGCCCGCCGCATCGCCGACTCCTTCACCGCCGCCGGAGGCCCCCAGGCCGCCGCGGCGCGCCTGGAGGAACTCGCAGCACCCATCGCCATCGGGAGGATCTCCGAGTGAGCCCGCGTTCCACTGCCCGGACCTGGCTGCGCCGTGGCGTCCAGGCCGCGCTCCTGGCCGGACTGGTGCTCGACACCGCCGCCCTGCGCCGCCGCGTCGCCGCGTTGCGCACCCTGCCGGAACGCCCCGCCCCCGGCGACGACCGGTACCGCCTGCTGCACGCCGACGGCGTCACCGTGGACGGTCCCACCCTCAACGCCGCCCGCGCGCACGCCAAGGCCGAGGGCCTGTGCGCGCTGGAACTCGTGCCGCGTGACCTGCCCACCGCGCAGGCCCTGGACCTGCTGCGCACCGTGGACCCGGCCACCTACCGCACCGACCGGCAGGCCAAGGGCGCCGGGGCCTGGCACGCGGTGCTCGCCGACGACGGCGTGCTGCGCGCCGTGGGCTACCCGGCCGAGCACGTCAGCCGGGAGGCCGCCGAACTCGGTCAGGCCGCGGCGAAACTGAAGCTGCACGCCCCCGACGGCACCGACCTGGTGGTCAGCCCCCGGCTCACCAGCGCCCCGGAGATCGTCGAGGACGACGCCCGCATCCTGGCCCGGCTGCTCGGCCGCAAGACCGGCGGCGAACTCGGTCCCCGGCTGGGCTGGCTGGCCATCCTGGCCGGCAGTTCGGTGCTCGGCCCCGGCTGGGCCGCCGCACTGCTGGCCGCCTGGTCCGCGCAACCGGCCGTGGTCTTCGCCGGCAGCCGCAGCCTCAAGCCGGTCGACCTGTTCTCCTACAGCCTGCGCCGGGTGGTGGCCGAGCCGAAACGGTTGCTGGCCGCCATGTCCGAGGCCCGACTGTCCACATCGGACGATCTGGATCCGGTGACCCGGCTGCGCCCGGACTACCTGGCCGAACTCGCCGACGGCGTCGACCGGTTCTTCGAGCCGCGCCGCCGGGACTGCCCGTGGTGCGGCAGCGCCAACCTGGTCACCCACCTGAAACTGCCGGACCTGTTGCAGCACAAGCCCGGCGAGTTCACCCTGGACCGCTGCCGGGCCTGCACGCACATCTTCCAGAACCCGCGGCTGACCATCGCCGGACTGGACTTCTACTACCGCGACTTCTACGACGGCCTCGGCGAGGACAAGCTGGACAAGCTCTTCGCCGCCCGCGGCATCGCCTACCGCCCGCGCGCGGAAATGCTCAAACCCTTCGCCGAGCCCGAATCCTGGCTCGACGTGGGCACCGGGCACGGCCACTTCTGCAACGCCGCCCGCGAGGTGTGGCCGCAGACCACCTTCGACGGCCTGGACATCACCGAGGGCGTGGAACTCGCCGAACACCGCGGCTGGGTGGACCGCGGCTACCGCGGCCTGTTCCCGGAACTGGCCGCGGACATCCACGAAAGCTATGACGTGGTCAGCATGTACCACTACCTGGAGCACAGCCGCGACCCGCGCCAGGAACTGGAGGCCGCGCTCAAGGTGCTCAAGGCAGGCGGGCACCTGATGATCGAGGTGCCGGACCCGGAATCCCGCTGGGGCAAGCTGCTCGGCAAGTGGTGGCTGCCCTGGCTGCAACCGCAGCACCTGCACTTCGTGCCGATCGGCAACCTGCGCGAAGCCCTGTCCGAGATGGGTTTCACCGTGGTCGCCGAACAACGCGGCGAACCACACGAGCCGATCGACCTGGTCGGCGCGGCCTGGAACGCGGTCAACCACTTCGCCCCGCGCGACGACGTGCCGTGGGCGCCCCAGCCGCCGACCGCCGGGGCCAAGGCGGGCCGGGCGGCGACGATGATCGCGGCCGCGCCCGCGCTGCTCACCGCGGCACTGACCGACCGGGTGCTGTCCCCGCTGTCCAAGCGCTACGGCGGTTCCAGCGCCTACCGGCTGCTCGCCCGCAAGGACTGACCCGTGCGCTGGCCCCGGCTCAGACCGGGGTCAGCACGCGGAACCGCTGGGCGAGCACCAGGGTGTCGTCGTCCACGGTGAACCCCGGATCACCCAGCTCGGCCCGCACTTCCGGGCTGTGCCAGAACTCCTCGTGCCCGGCCCGCCACTGGGCCACGGACTCGTCGCCCTCGCCCTCGTCCAGGGCGTGCCGGAGGTCGACCTCGGCCAGCCGCAGCACCCGCACCTCGGTCAGCTCGATGACCGCGACCGGGCGGTCGGCCGAATCGACCACCACCTCCCGCTGCCCCGCCTCGGGCAGCGGCTCGCCCACGGCCTCATAACTGAGCACCAGGGCCGAGGTGGTGGTTTTCGCGCCGGCGAGGATGGCGGCCACCAGCCGGTCCCGCAGCGGTCCCGGGAAGCCGAACTCGGCCTTGGGCAGCCCGTCAAGATCCATGCCGGGCACCCTACGGACCCGCGGCCGGCGGGCAAGTCGATATCGGGGCATCCACCGAACGGTGGGTCGATCCGACCATCGCCCGATGCTGCCGCGACCGGGCACACCGGCGACAGACTTCCGGTATGGCTGGAGACCCGGCGGTCCGGATCCGCGGACTGCGCAAGACCTACCAACGGACCCCGGCGGTCCAGGACGTCGACCTGGACATCGAGCACGGCGAGATCTTCGCCCTGCTCGGCCCGAACGGGGCGGGCAAGACCACCACCATCGAGATCCTGGAGGGCTACCGGGACCGCGACGGCGGCACCGTCTCCGTGCTCGGCGCCGACCCGGCCAAAGCGGGCCTGGGCTGGCGCAGGCGGATCGGCGTGGTGCTGCAGGAGAACGGGGACTTCCCCGAACTCACCGTCGGCGAAGTCCTCAACCACTTCGCCTACTACTACCCCGACGCCCGCGACCCCGACGAACTCCTCGAAGCGGTGGGCCTGACCGACAAGCGCGACTCCCGGGTGCACCGGCTCTCCGGCGGTCAGCGGCGCAGACTCGACGTGGCCCTGGGCATCATCGGCAACCCGCGACTGCTCTTCCTGGACGAGCCCACCACCGGCTTCGACCCGGCGGTGCGACGGCAGTTCTGGGAGCTGATCAGCGGTCTGCGCGCCGCCGACACCACCATCCTGCTCACCACCCACTACCTGGACGAGGCCGAGTTCCTGGCCGACCGGGTCGCGGTCATCGCCGCCGGGAAACTCGTGGACGTGGCCACCCCACGCCAGCTCGGCGGCCGGGACCGGGAACAGGCCACCGTGGCCTGGACCGACGCCGCAGGCACGCACGAGCTGCGCACCGACAACCCCACCCGCACCGTCGGCGAACTCGCCGCCCGCTACCACGGCGACGTGCCCGAGCTGAGCGTGCGCAGACCCAGCCTGGAGGACACCTACCTGCGACTGATCGGCGGTGCGCGATGACCACCACCACCCCCGCCCGCGCCACCCGCCGGGCCACCGCGCTGGGCATCGGCCTGCGCCGCGGTGTGCTGGAGCTGAAACAGTTCCTGCGGCAGAAGGACACCGT
Organism: Crossiella sp. S99.2; assembly: GCF_023094165.1. GTDB lineage: Bacteria > Actinomycetota > Actinomycetes > Mycobacteriales > Pseudonocardiaceae > Crossiella. Next base: position 280,458 of record NZ_JALMDK010000011.1, read on the forward strand.
GATCTTCACGTTCTCCTTCCCGCTGCTGATGACCGTGCTCTTCGGCGCGATCTTCCAGCGCAAACTGCCCGGCACCGACGTCGACTTCACCCAGTACTTCCTGGCCGGCATGGTCGCCACCGGCGTCATGGGCACCACGTTCGTGCTGCTGGCCGTGGGCATCGCCCTGGAACGCGACGACGGCACGCTGAAACGCCTGCGCGCCATGCCGATGCCGCTGAGCGCCTACTTCATCGGCAAAACCGTGCTGGTGCTGGTCGCCTCGATCGCGCAGACCGTGCTGCTGCTGGTCTTCGGCTCGCTGTTCTTCGGCCTGACCATGCCGGCCACCGCGGGGAAATGGCTCACCCTCGGCTGGGTGCTGCTGCTCGGCGTGATCGCCTGCACCCTGCTCGGGGTGGCGATGAGCGCGGTGCCACGCAGTGGGCGCAGCGCGGCCGCCGTGGTGATGCCGATCTTCGTGGTGCTGCAGTTCATCTCCGGGGTGTTCTTCGTCTTCACCGAACTGCCGGGGCCGGTGCAGGCCGTCGGCGGGCTGTTCCCGCTGAAGTGGCTCAGCCAGGGCCTGCGCTCGGTGTTCCTGCCCGAGGAACTGCAACGGATGGAACCCGCCGGATCGTGGGACCACCCGGGCATCGCGATCGTGTTGGCGCTCTGGATCGTGGCCGGTCTCGTACTCTCGGTGGCGACGTTCCGCTGGCAGCGCGCGCGGAGCTGACCGCGGCAGGACAGGGAGGGACCGATGGCCGCCCCCGGGGAACAGGCCTGGCAGTGGCACGCCGTGCAGGCGCTGGTGCTGCTGCTGACCGCGGGCCTGTTCCCGGTGGTGGAGGCGCCCTGGTGGGGTTATCCGCTGCTGGCCGCGGCCTGGCTCTGGTACCTCGTGCTCGGCGCGCCCGCGGTGCGCACCGGGCCGGTCTCGACCCCCGGCGGCCTGGTCTACCTGCTCGGCGCCATCCCGCTGCAGGCCGCGCTGGTACTGGCCTCCCCCATCGCCCTTGTGCTGCTGCCTGATCTGTTCGCCCAGGTGTTCTGGCTGGTCAGACAGTTGTGGCTGGCGAATCTGGCGGTCGCGGTGACCACCGTGCTCAGCGGCTTCGCGGTCGTGGAGCACTTCGGCTGGAGCCAGCTCTCGATCCTCGGCGCGCTGCTGGGCGTGGCGGGCTGCCTGCCGGCCACCATCGGGCTCGGCGTGCTGTCCCGGCGGCTGATCGAGGCGGCCGAGGCCAGGGAACGGCTCAACCGGGAGCTGCGCCAGGTGCGGTCCGAGCTGCGCACCGCCTACCACCGCGAGGGCGAACGCGCCGAACGGGAACGGCTCGCACACGACATCCACGACACCCTGGCGCAGGGCTTCACCAGCCTGGTGATGCTCATCCAGACCGCGGACGCCCTGGTCACCGCCGACCCGGACCGGGCACGGGACCAGCTGCGGCTGGCCGAACGCACCGCCCGGCAGAACCTGGCCGAGGCGCGGGCCCTGGTCACCGACCTGATGCCGGCCGCACTGCGCGATTCCACGCTCAGCGAGGTGATCTGCCGCCTGGTCCGCCAGCTCGCCGAGGAACTGGGCGTGCCGCACGAGGTCACCGTGCACGGCGGGCCACCGGACCTGCCGCCGGCCACCGAGGCGGTGCTGGTGCGCACCGCCCAGGAAGCCCTGGCCAACATCGCCAAACACGCCGCGCCCGGCCGGGTGACGGCCAGACTGACCTTCACCGCGGACGGCAGCACCCTGGAGATCATCGACGACGGGCGCGGCTTCGACCCGGCCGAGGCCACCGGCTTCGGCCTGCCGGGCATGCGGGCCAGACTGGAACGGATCGGGGGCAGCGTGCACATCCACAGCGACCACGGGCAGGGCACCACCGTGCGGATCACCGCGCCATGACCGGGCGAGCGATCCGGGTGCTCCTGGCCGACGATCACCCGGTGGTGCGCGAAGGGCTGCGCGGCATGCTGTCCCTGGCCGGGGACATCGACGTGGTCGGCGAGGCCGCCGGCGGCGCGGAAGCCATCGAGCTGGCCGGCCGGCTGCGCCCGGACGTGGTGCTGATGGACCTGCGCATGCCCGACCTGGACGGGGCCACCGCCACCTCGCGGATCACCGCCGAACTGCCAGGGGTCCGGGTGCTGATCCTGACCACCTACGACGCCGACCGGGACATCGTGCACGCGGTGGAGGCCGGGGCCGCGGGCTACCTGCTCAAGGACACACCCAGGGCCGAGCTGACCGACGCGGTGCGCGCCGCCGCCCGCGGCGAGACCGTGCTGACCCCGACCGTAGCCACCAAACTGCTCAGCCACCTGCGCGCCCCCGCGGCCGGAACGCTGACCGCGCGCGAGGTCCAGGTACTCCGGCTGGTCGCCCAGGGCTGCACCAACGCCGAGATCGGCCGCCAGCTCACCATCGGCGAGGCCACCGTCAAAAGCCACCTGATCAAAATCTTCGGCAAACTCGGCGTAGACGACCGCACCGCCGCCGTCACCACCGCCATGTCCCGCGGCATCCTCTAACCGTGTTGGCCGTTCCGGACGGCGTGTTGGCCGTTATGGACGGCGAGTTGGCCCAACTGGTACGCCGAGTTGGCTGAAGTGGGCGTACCAGTTGGCCCAAGTGGTGCCAGTTCGGCCAAGACTGCGTACGACAACGGCCAACACGGCGGCGAGGCGGCCTGCTCAGCGGGTCGCGCGGGCGGCTGTGACGCAGGCTCGGAGCAGGTCGGCGTTCTCCGCCGCCGCGCCGCCGGGGTAGGCGTAGCGGCGGCGGTTGTAGCCGTAGGCCAGGCCGCTGCGCGGATCGGCGAGGGCCAGGCAACCGGCGGCGCCGCTGTGCCCGAAGGCGCCCTGTCCCAGGAACGGGTAGAACTCGGTCACGGCGCTGAACCCGAGCCCGAAAGCCTTGTGCACGCGCGAAACCACGTCGTAGCCGATCGACTGGATCTGCGCGAACTCGGCCATGGTGTCCGGTTTCAGCAGTGGTGGCCTGCCGTCGCGCCCCGTGGTGGCCGCCGCGTACAGGCCGGCCAGGCCCCGCGCCGAGGCGACCCCGCCCGCGGACGCCTGGCCCTGCGCACGGGCGATCCGCTGGTTCGGGAAGTCCCACAGTTCGGGCGCGTCGGGCCGATGGGTGTTGAACGCGATCGCGGCCAGGCTCTCGGGCCCGCTGTCGTCCGCGTCGATCTCGGCCTGCTGCGCCGGGGTCGGCAGCATCGGCAACGTGGTCACGAACCGCGGCTCCAGTTCTTCCGGCAGGCCAAGGTAGAAGTCGAGACCGTGCGGCGCCCGGATCCGCTCCTCGAACAGTTCCTGGCTGCTCTGCCCGGTCACCCGCCGCACCACCTCGCCGGCCAACCCAGGCGTGGTAGCCGTAGGCCGTTCCCGGCCGCCAGTACGGCCGCTGGCCTACCAGCCGCGCCGCGATCAGCCGGTCGTCGGCCAGTTCCGCCAGGCTGAACCCGGCATCCGCGCCGACCACGCCCGCGCGGTGCGCGAGCACTTCCCGCAGCGTGATGTCCTGCTTGCCTTCCGCCGCGAATTCCGGCCAGTAGTGGCTGACCCGCTGGTCGGGATCCAGCACGCCGTCCTGCACCAGCAGTGCCACCACGAGCGACATCGCCCCCTTCGTGGCGGAGAACACCCCGGTCAGCGTGTCGGCGGTGAACCCGGGTCCCGACCACAGATCCACGACCTTCTCGCCACGCACGTAGGCGACCAGCTGGCCCGCGTAGTCCGCCCGTTCCGCGGCGACGACCTTCGCGAACTCCGCGCGCACGCCCTCGTACCCCGCCGCGACCGTGCCCTGCATGTGGTTCCTCCTCCGACCCGGTGACTCGCGGTCAAGATAACCCGGCCTGCCCACCATTTCCGGCCGAATCACAGCCTCTCACCTGCGAGTTTGCTCCGAGAGCAATTCGGGCAGCGGGCCGTAGCGGCGTTCGTCGGCGTGCAGCAGCGCCAGGGCCAGCCTGCGGGACACCGGGGTGGGCAGCAGGGCGACCAGGCGGGGCAGCAGGTGCGCGCCCGCGGTGTCCACGGCGAGCATGGCGACCAGTAGCGCGCCCAGGGTGTGGCGGTCGGCGGTGGTGATCAGGGCGGCGGCCGGGCCGGTAATGGCCGCCCGGAGTTCGCGCACCGCCGCGGGCGCCAGGTCCGGGCCGTGCGCGCGGACCTGGAGGCGCAGCAGGTTGAACGCGTTGTCGGCGCGGTCACGTTGGTAGGAGAGCTGGTCGTGGCCGATCTCCAGCAACGCCAGCCAGTGCCGCAGCAACGCGGTCAGCTCGGGTGCGGGCCGGGTGCCGCGGATCCGGTGCAGCACCGCCCACAGGAGGTGGATGTCGCTGGAGCGGTCGTAGGTCAGGCGCAGCAGGTGCTCCGCGTCCGGTTCGGTCTCGCCGAGCAGCAGCCGGGATTCGGCGCGGAAATAGCCGTCGAGGGCGGTCACGGCCGCCTCGGTGTCCGGGCCGGACAGCCCGTGTTCGGCGAGGGCGATCTCGATGCCCGCGCGCCAGGCCGGATCCACCTCCGTGTCACCGGCCCGCTGGGCGGCCTCGAAGGCCAGGTCTCCTTGGTAGACCATGGTTTCCAGGCGGATCAGCAGTGGCCGCACGGCCTCGGTGGCGGCCCGGTCGTACCCGGCCAGCCGGACCAGGAACTCCGACATGGCCACGATCCCGGCCGCCTTCTCGATCTCCCGGCCCCGTCCTGGCTCGCCCGGCGGCACCGGCCGGGTGGCCCGGCCGCGCCGGACCTGCCGCACCCGGCTCACCGTGGACAGCGCCAGCGGCACCAGCACCGGCGCGCCCGCCAGTCCAAGCAGCACGACAATTCTCTTGCCCCACATGGGTTCTCCCCCTCTACTCCCAGTCACTGACGGCGGGTAGCGCCCTGGCCGCCGGGGCGGGCGGGCGCCGCGGCCCGGCGGTGGCCAGGGTCAGGTTGTGCGCGAGATGGCAGGCAATGGCCGCGGCCAGCCCGCCAGTGGCCGCCGCCGCGGTGAACACGGCGCCTGCGACCAGGTGGTAGGGCAGGCGGCGCGGTCCGCCGCCGGGCAGGTGCAGCAGGGCGAATCCGACCAGCGCGAGCCCGGTGGCGGCCGGGGCGGGCAGACCGAACCGGGTGAGCAGTTCCGGTGCCCCGGCCCGCCACAACAGCTCCTCGGCCGCCGCGCACAACGTCAGCCGCAGCAGCTCACCGGCGGGCAATCCCTTGCGCGCCAACGACAACGGCTTCCCCGACAGCCAAGCCGCGGTCATTGGCAGCGCCACCCCGGCCACCGCACCCACCGCTGTCCACCACAGACCCTGTCCAGTCCACTGTGGACTCAACAGGGCCAGCACCGGCAGCGCGCACAGCACGGTGCCCCAGTCGTAGACCGCCGCGGTGTGCCTGCCCAGCACCCGCCCAGTCACCAGCAGCAGCCACGGCAACCCGAGATGACCGAGCACCCCGGCCAGCAACACCGTTAGCCCGCCGGGGGTGTGCCGATCAGCACCACGTACACCGGCGCGTCGTCCACCCCGTTGTGATCGGGCAGCAGCGCGGTCAGCGGATCGTCGTCGAAACCGCCGATCAGCCTGCTCGGCAGCCCGTAGCCGGTGGCGACCAGGAGCAGATTCTGGGCCAGGTGCCCGGATTCCATCAGCACGAACCGCAGCGAGCGCTGCCCGTACTTGAACCGGGACCGCCAGAAGCTGGCGGAGAGGATCAGGCCGAAGGCGGCCTGCCCGGACATCTCCGCCTGGTTGCCGCAGCCGTCGAAGGCGTCCAGGTCGATCTCACCCAGGTCGGCGAGCACGCCGCGGAACGGGTCGAAGTGGTAGAGCCCCGGCCGCAGCCCGGTGACCCGCCGGGCCACCACGTACAGGTCCAGGGGGTACAGCGCGCCGCCGGAGGGGGTGGGCCGGAAGCCTTGGTGCCCTTGCCATCGGTTGATCCCGTAGGTGCGCCGCAGCACCCCGGCCAGCACGTCGAGGCCGACCTCGCCGCCGCCGAAACCCTGGGCGCTGCGCCGGGAATCCAGGACCTGGGCCAGATCGGCGGTCAGTGGCGCGGGTTCGGGCAGTGCCACGGTCGGTCGGCTGGGGTACCAGCGGCCGGAGCGGGCGGCCATCTCCCGCAGTTCGGCGGACTGTTCGAGGGCGACCACGCCCGGCACGTCCCAGGGCAGGGCGGCGCTGTAGAGCTTGGAGGCCTGGAAGTAGTTCTCCGCCGGGTCGTCGATGCCGGGCACGCCGTCGGTGTAGACGATGTCGAGCACGTTGGAGCCGTGGATGCTGCTGTCGGTCACGGACATTCACCCCCAGGTCAGGGAAACGGATGGGGCAGCGGGTTGAGGTGTTCGGTGTCCACCTGGCCGGTCAGGCCCAGCGTCACGGGCAGCTCCCGCAGCCGCCTGCCGCCCAGGAAACGTTGCTGGAAACCCACATCGAGGGGTTGCAGCTGCGGGGAGAACACCTTCACCACGTGCCCGCCTGCCTCGCGCACATCGGGGCTGGTGACATCCACCGCGAGCAGCTCCACCCCTTGTTCGGCCAGGGTGGACACCAGTCCGGACAGGAGCTGTCCCGGAGTGCCGTCGGGCAGTGCGGGCAGGTCGGCCAGGGTGCGCCGGTGCGGGCTGGCGGTGAGGAATTCGGTGCCAGGGACCATGTCGGGGGAGGTGTAGAGGCCCACGTGGTCCTCGAAGTTGCGCACGGTCTGCTCGTAGTCGCCGTGCGGCGGCACCACCTGGCCCTCGCGTTGCTGTGCCCAGGCCCAGGTGCGGGTGCTGAACGCCTCGAACAGCGTTTTCGCCGCCGCCCGTCGCGGTGAGCCCGCCGCGGCGGCGCCCAGGCCGATCGGGGCCAGGTCGGTGGCGCGGTTGCGGACCACGCCGAGCATGGCCGGGATGCCGGTGAACACACTCAGATCGACCAGGTGGAAGTCCAGTCCGGACGGGGCGGCGTGCCGCCGGATCAACTCGGCCAGGGCCGGGTCCGAGCCGGGATCCAGCAGTGGCAACGACAATCGGTGGTGCCAGGCCAGCATGAACGCGTCCCGTTCGACGAGTTCCAGGATGCCGGAGACCGCCGCCTCCGCCGGGGTGTTGGCGAAGGCCAGCCCGCTGCTGGTCGGGTAGCCGATCCGGCTGTCATCGGGCAGGTTGTTGCGCAGGTAGGTCAGCTGCGCGGGCAGCCACACCGCCGCGCCGTCGTGCAGCCGCCGCGATTCGGTCCACCACAGCCGGGTGGCCGCGGTGAACGGCACATAGGGGAACCCGGAGCGGCCGAACTGCCAGTCCGCGAACAGGGTCAGTTGCCCCGGCTGGACACAGGTCAGGCCGACGTCGGTGAGTTCCTCGGCACTGCCGTAGCGCAACGCCTCTTCTGGCACCCAGGCCGCGCTGTAGCGCTCCACGCCCTCGCCGATCGCGGCCAGCCGCGCCCCGGTGTGGCTGGCGTCCCAGCCGCCGTTGCCCTTGTTGCAGGCCGCGCCGAGCAGCAGCCGGGAGTCGCAGGTCTCGCTGCCCATGGAGTGCGCGTACAGGTCGTCCACATCGTGCATGCGCTCATAGACCCGGCGGACGATGCCGGTCAGCGGGGACAGGTAGATCGCCATCGCCGCCTCCGCCTCGGCGGTGCTGGTCCAGCGATCCGCGCCGGCGCCGGGCCGGTAGGCGGTGGCCGCGGTCATGCCGGACCGTCCGATCCGGCGGTGAGCAGCTGGTGGAACCAGACCTGCGGATGCCCGGTGTCCCGGCCGGGCGCGCAGCGCGGGCAGCGCGGCACCCGCAGCACCCGGTGCCTGCCGATACGCAGCCCGTTGAGGTCCAGCTCGACGGTGCTGACCCCGCCGGGCACCAGCTGGGCACTGCGATCGCCGAGGGCGAGGTATTCCAGGAGCCAGTCCAGCACCAGGCCGGCCTGCACGGCGACCAGGCCGGGCGCGGCGGCCGCGGCGTCCAGGCGCGGGCCGAGCCAGCGGGCCTGCGGCAGTTCCACGGACAGTCCGGCGTCCGGGAACACCGCGGCCCTGCGCAGCCGGTAGCAGTGGTGGCAGGCCGATTCACCAGGCACGATCCACGGGCCGACCGCGGCGCGTTCGCCGTCGTAGGGGGTGACCGCCAGCCAGGGGCCGCGGTCCGGATCGGCCAGGGCCTGCTCGTTCCAGTCGGCCAGCACCGGATCGTCCTCGTGTTCGCCGACCACCACGGTCACCCCGGCCGGATCGTCCTCACCGGCCAGGGCCAGTCCGGCCGCGGCCACCTCGGTCCGGATCCGCGCGGCCAGTGTCCCGCCGCCGTTGATCCGGACGGTGGCCGTGCGCAGCCGCTCGGCGATCACCGCCCGTTCCACCGCGCGGCCGGAGCGCCGCCACAGACCCAGCACCACCGGGTCGGCCGTGCCGGGCGCGCCGGTCTCGATGAGCAGCCCGGCCTCGACCAGGTGGTCGATCACCGCGTCCGCGCGGTCCCGCTGGTCCTGGTCCAGGTCGGCGAAGAGCACCGGTTCCAGGACCCCGCCGTCGGTGCGTTCCAGCAGCGCCGCGACCAGCGGCAACAGGCCGGTGCCCGCGCATTTGACCACCGCGTCCCCGGCCCTGACCAGGACATCCTCCCCCGCGGCCAGCACCCGGGTGCCCGGATCGGTGCGCCAGCTCGCCTGGCTGGCCGACCCGGTTCTGTCCGTGCTCGAACCCTGCACTGTGAACCTCCTGAGTACGACGGTCGGTTGGTCAGCCGCGGGTCGCGGCGAGTTCGGACTGGTAGGCGTGCCAGGCCGCGGGCAGGTAGGCCGTCAGCGGCCGCCCGGCACGGCCCAGCGCGCGTGCCAGGACCGGGGACACCGCGCGGCGCGCCTTGGCCGAGCCCCAGGCCAGGTGGTGGCCGAGACGTTCCCCGGCCGGGGAGTCGATCCCGGCCCGCCGCAGGGCGTGCAGATACGCCTCTTCCGGCAGGTAGACGTGTCGGCGCGGCGCGTCGGCGATCTCGGCCAGCAGCTCGATCGCCGCGGGCACGCCGAGGATTTCCGGGCCGGTGACCTCATAGGCCCGGCCACCCCGCCTGCCCGGGTCGGCGGCCAGCACACCGATGAGTTGTGCCAGGTCAGCGGCGTCCAGCCAGGCCGCGCCCGCGGGCTCGCAGGTGCTGTAGAAGGTGCCCTCGACGGTGCCGTGCCCGCAGGCCCTGGCCAGGTCCTGGCCGAGCAGGGCGCAGCGCAGCACCACGGTGTCCGCGGCCCCGGACAGGGCGGCCGCCTCGGCCTGGGCCTGCACCGCCGGGAAGGTGCCGTCCGGGGCCAGTTCGGCCCCGAGCGGGGAGAGCACCACCCGCGGCAGGGCCTGGTCAATGGCCGCAACCTGCAAGTGGAGGTCTTCCTGGGCCAGCGAACAGGCGTCCACGACCACCAGGTCGGCCGCGGCGGGGGTGTCCACGCAGGTCGTGCCCGCCGCCTCGGCCAGCGCCAGCCGGACCAGCACCCGGTCGCCGGCATAAAAAATGGCAGTTCTATTCTCCGTCATGCCCCCCTCAATTCTTCCGGCCAGAATTGGCGATGGCGTCAACCTAGACGAAATGGTCGTCGGCGAACAACAGAGCATGAGACATTACGTGTCAACCGATAGGGGTACACGGGCCTCCACCGAAAGACGGCGATCGACCCGTCGATAGTGGACCTCTTATGCCCTCCAACAGACGTCTTGCCTCATTCCACCCGGTTGCGGATATGGTCTGCACCGCAATACCGGTGCACTTTCTTCACCACTGGAGGGAACTGTCATGCAGGAACTTCTGAACAAGGTCGAGATCCCGTCGATCACCATCACCACGCACGGCCAGGAGTCGAGCCTGTTCGAGCCGGCGGCGGCTCGTTGCACCACCACGATCCCGTGCTGCTGCTGCAGCGGCGGCTGATCTCCACCTGATCGGCCGCTTTCCCGCGCCGATCGGCGGGTACACTCCGGTGGCGGCGGAAGCAGTTCCGCCGCCACCGTTCTCGGACTCCTGGGGGGAGTACGCGGCATGCTCCGTCATACTCGAACGCCGTCGTCAATTACCGGGCGCGCACACCATCGGCAGCACGCCCAACGCTGGTTCACCGATCCGGGACTATCCGCGGTCAGCACCGCCTACGATCTACGCGAAACAATGATCTCGGCCTGTGTCGCGCTGTCCGTCGGCATTTCCGAACTCGGCCGCACACCGGACCGGGTCCTCGATGTCGGCTGCGGCAGCGGAACAATGCTGGAAATCGCGGCCAAACAACTCCCGGACAGCGCTTTGTTCGGCCTCGACCCGCACCGCCCCTCGATCGAGGCGGCCCGGACCCGGCTGACCGGCACCGGCGCGGAACTGTTCCCCCTGGCCGCCGGTGACCTGCCCGGATCGGCCGCGGCCGCCCGCATCGGCCGGGCCGACCTGGTGCTGGTGCACCTGTGCCTGGGCCTGTGGACCGACCCGGTGGCCGAACTGTCCGCCGTGCTGGACCTCCTGGCCCCCGGCGGCCTCTGCTACGTCGTCGACCTGATCCGGCCGGCGGCCACCGACCCGGCGACCCTGGAACCGTTCCTGGCCGCGGCGGCCACCGGCGCCGAACGGGACTACCTGCGGGACCAGGTGACCGCCTCGCTCTCCGCCGCCGAGGCCGCGGAACTGGCCGAGCGGGTCACCAGTGGCGCCGAGGTCACCGCGGAGATCCGCACCGGTGACTTCAACGGCTTCGCCACCGGCGATCCGGCCACCGCGATCGCGCTGCACCTGCTGCTGCGCCGAGGGGCCGGACCCGCCGGGAGAGCCTGACCGGGCGCGACGACGATGGACCTCGACGGACCCGGCCCCCGGCCCCGCCGGGTGGTCGTGCTGGACCGGCGCCTGGTGGTGTGCCTCGGCCTGGCCGCGGTCATCCTGGAATGCCCGAACCTCCTGGTGGTGGGCAAGGTGACCGAGGACGACCGCGCCCTGACCGAGATCGAACGCCTGCGGCCCGACCTGGTGCTGGCCAGCGCGACCCTGTGCACCCGGGTCGACCTGCTCAGCGCGGTGACCACACTGCGGCACCAGCCCAAAGTGCTGGTGCTGACCGAAACGGAGGACAGCGCCTTCGTGCTGCAAGCCCTGCTGGCCGGGGCCAACGGCTGCGTGTCCCTGCACGCGCCGCCGCGGGAGATCGTGCAGGCCATGCGGGCCGCGGTGAGCGGGCAGACCCCGCTGACCGCGGCGGTGGCCGCGCGACTGGCCATGGCCGCCCGGACCCCGCGGCGGACGGTGCCGCTGAGCCTGCGCGAGATCGACGTGCTGCGGCACGCCGCGGCCGGGCACACCAACGCGCAGATCGCCAAGGGACTCGCGGTGAGCGAGGCGACGGTGAAGACCTACTGGCGGCGCATCTTCAAGAAGCTCTCCGCCCAGGACCGCACCTCAGCGGTGACCATCGCCTTACGCCAGAACAGCATCGCCCTGGAGGACTGACACCCCCCACCGTGTTGGCCGTTGTCGTACGCCGAGTTGGCCGTTCCGGACGGTGTGTTGGCCGTTGTGGACGGTGTCTTGGCCGAGTGGCGTACCAGTTCGGCCAAGACTACGTACGACAACGGCCAACACGCCGGCGGGGTGCGGACCTGTCTAACGCGCGGCGAAGAGATCCACGCCGTTGCCGTCGGGGTCCAGCACGACCGCGTAACGCTGGCCCCAGAACGCGTCGAACGGCGCCAGCTCACTGTGGTGCCCCAGGCCGACCAGGTGCTCGTGCAGCGCGTCCACCTCGGCCGGGCCCTCGGCCTCGAAGGCCAGGCTCAGCCGGCCACCGGGTGCGGGCGGGGTGAAATCCGGGGTGAACGAGGCGATCGTCGCCTCGGTGTCCCAGGCCAGCTTCACCCCGCCGGGCAACACGTGCTCCACATGTCCTTCGGCATCGGCCGAGGCGGGCAGGTCCAGGCCCAGCTCCCGGTAGAACGCCAGCGACCTGGCCATGTCCGCGACCACGATGCCGATCACGGCGAAACGTGCCTTCATCCGCTCCTCCTTCAACGTCGCGCCCACGCTAGGCCGCCCGGCGGGTTACCGTCTTGAACGAAACGGCCACGACGGAGGGCGGGCGATGAGCGGATACCGGGAGTACCGCCCGGCCGCCGCCCTGCGCGCGCACGCGAGCTGCCTGTGGACCGACCGCAGCTCCGGGCCGCGCGCCCAGCGGGTGGTGCCGGACGGTTGCCTCGACCTGCTGTGGCTGGACGGTCGCCTGGTGGTGACCGGACCGGACACCGGCCCGCGAGAGGCCCGGCTCCCACCAGGTGGACTGCTGGTGGGGCTGCGGTTGCGGCCGGGAGCCGGTTCGCTGCTGCTCGGGAAAATTCCGGCCGAACGGTTGCGCGATCGGACCGTGGACGTCGAGGATCTGTGGGGAGTCCGGGGACTGGCCGAACAGTTCGACGGATCACCCGATGTGCCGACCATCGGCGGACTGGTGCAGCGGATCGCCACCGGACGGCTCGCGCTGTGCGGTGAACTGGATCCGGTTGTGATGACAGCCAGCCGGGCTCTTGACGTGCCTGCGCCATTATCGGTAATGGCGCTGGCCGACCGGCTCGGCGTGTCCGAACGAAGCCTGCGGCGACGGATCACCGGCGCGGTCGGATACGGTCCGAAAACACTCGCGCGAATCCTGCGCTTCCAGCGCGTACTGCGCGACAACCAGGGCAACCTGGCCGATCTGGCCGCCGCACACGGGTACGCCGACCAGGCCCACCTCAGCCGCGAGTTCCGTCGGCTGGCCGGACATCCGCCCAGCTCAGGCCGGACGGTAGCGTGATCGACACCCGGTGTGCCCGAAGTGCGCGCGGCCCTGCCGGAAATGCCCTATCGGGCAACAAGTTTCGCGTCACATCGGTGAATCGGCGTGCCGTTCGTGGCCGCCCCGGTGTGGTTTCTGCCAGAATGGTGTCATCTCCCCGATCTCGGGAGCACCTGCCCGCAGGTGGGAACGGTAACTGAGAGAGTTGATCCAGTGACCTTTGATGCCGAGACCGTTGTGGCATGGGCTGAACTGCCCACCGCGGAACTCCGTGTGAATGCCCAGCGCCTCGCCGCGGCCCGTCTTCCAGCGAACCATCCGCTGTGGACGGTCATCCGGGAGCGCCCCGCCCTGGCGGCCAAACTGCGCAGTGCTTTCTCCGGTCTGCTAGTCACGATCAAGGGCAGCCGGGACGAGCACATGCAACGGCTGTGGATCACCGCGGCGCGCAACTCGATCGACGCGAAGCCCGCTCCGGAGCCGAAGCCGGTCGCGGAGAAGAAGCCGGTGGCGGACAAGCCCGTCGTCGTCGCGCCGGTCCGGGCCGAGCCCGCTCCGGCGGAACGGCCGCGGCAGTCCATGGTGTCCCAGCCGCAGTTCGCGCCGCCGCCCCCGGCCCAGTCCTCCCGCTCGGCAGCGCCGATCCCCCAGGTCGTCTTCCAGGAGCCCTAACCCCCGCAGATTCCACTGTGGACGGTTGGCACGACTCGATCGGGCGTAACCTGCCGCGACACGCCCCCGCAGATCGGGAACCCGCGAGTCGCGGTTGAGGATCGTGATCATGCCGAGTCGTCGTCGCTGGATCGCCCGCCTGGCCCAGGCCGCCGTGGTCGGGCTGCTCGCCGCCGACACCGCGCAACTGCGTCGCCGCCTGGCCGCGCTGCCGGTGCTCCGGGACCAGCCCGCCACCCCGGCCGCCGACGGACGGGCGGCGGTCGCGCACGGGGTGCGGCTGGACCAGTCGACCCTGGCCGCCGCCGAGGCGTACCGGCAGCGCGAACAACTCGCCGCGCTGGACCTGGTGCCCGCCGATTTGTCCCTGGCCCAGGCCCTTGACCTGCTCCGGGACGTCGATCCGGCGACCTACCGCGGCAACCGGCTGGCCCCTGGACGCACCGCCGCGCACGCCATCGCCGCCGACCCCGGCCTGCTCGACCAGGTGGGCGTGCCCGCCCGGCCGGACGGCGCCGACCTGGCCGCCGCCGCGCTGGAGATCAAACTGCGCGCCCCGGCCGACACCGCCTTCGCGGTCGCCCCCGGCCTGGCCGCCAGTGCCGCGGTGCGCGAACAGGACCCGGCGATCCAGCACGCAGTGCACGGCGCTGGCCTGGAACTGCAGGTCATCCTGCGCGCCGCGGTGCTCGCCGCGCTGGCCGCCACCGCGCTGACCGGCCGCAAGTGGGCCGCCGGACTGCTACTCGCCTGGTCCGCGCAACCACTGGCCGTCTTCGCCGGCAGTCGCACGCTCAAGCCCGCCGACCTGGTGCGCGGCAGCCTGACCAGGGCGATCGCCGAGCCCGGCAGGCTGGTGCGCACGCTGACCGGCACCGCCGGGGTCCGCGCCGAACGCACCGCCGCGATCGAGACCAGCCGGATCGCCTACCGCGAGGACCTGGCCGCCGGACTCGGCCGGTTCTTCGAGCCGCCACGCCGGGACTGCCCATGGTGCGGCGGCGCCGAGTTGCGGCGACGGCTGGTGGCCACCGACGTGCACCTGCACAAACCCGGTGAGTTCGTGCTCGACGAATGCGGGTCCTGCGGGCACGTCTTCCAGAACCCCCAGCTCAACGCGGCCGGGCTGGAGTTCTACTACCGGGACGCCTACGACGGGCACAACGAGCACGCCATCCAGTCCGTCTTCGCCACCCGCAGCGAGTACTTCCGCAGCCAGGCCCGCGCGCTGTCCGGGCACGCCAAACCCGAGCGCTGGCTGGACGTGGGCACCGGGCACGCGCACTTCTGCAACCAGGCCAAGGAGATCTGGCCGCAGACCAGCTTCGACGGCATCGACCTGAGCAATGGCGTGGAACTGGCCCAGCGACGCGGCCGGATCGACCGGGCCTACCGCGGCTTCTTCCCCGACCTCGCGCCCAGCATGGCAGGCGCCTACGACGCGGTCAGCATGTTCCACTACCTGGAACACGTCACCGACCCGGTGGCCGAACTGCGGGCCGCGCACACCGCGCTCAAACCCGGCGGCCACCTGGTGATCGAGGTGCCCGACCCGGAATGCCGGTTCAGCAGCCTGCTCGGCCGGTACTGGGGCGGCTGGCTGCAGCCGCAGCACCTGAACATGTACCCGGTGGACAACCTGCGCGCCAAGCTCGCCCAACTCGGCTTCACCGTGGTCGGCACCCAGCACCGCGAGGCGGGCGCGCCGGACCTGACGGTGGCCGCCTGGCTGCTGGCCAACCGGTTCGCGCCGCGGTCCAACCAGCCCTGGCACGAGCGCGCGCCCGGCCTGCTCCAGCGGGCGGCCAGGGGCGCGGCGCTGACCGCGGCCGCCCCGCTGCTGCTGGCCGCGCTGATCGGCGACCGGCTGATCGAGCCGGCCACCGAGAACCTGAAGCTGTGCAACGCCTATCGCGTGATCGCTCGACGGGACTGACCACAATGGACAGACGGGCGGCCTATGCCGTCGAGCTGGCGCAGGGCCTGGCCCGGTTCTTCGAACCGCGCCGGGCCACCTGCCCGTGGTGCGGCTCGACCCGGATCGCCCTGCTGCAGCGGTCGGCGGACCTGATCCAGCGCAAGCCCGGCGAGTTCGTCCTGGACCGCTGCGCCGACTGCCGGCACGTCTTCCAGAACCCCTGCCTGTCCCCCGCCGGACTCGCCTTCTACTACCGCGACTTCTACGACGGTCTCGGCGAGGCCACCATGAACCGGGTCTTCGCCAAGCAGACCGAGTGGTACCGGCAACGCGCCGAGCTGATCGCCGCGCACGCCGACCCGGCCGAGTGGCTCGACGTGGGCTGCGGGCACGGGCACTTCTGCCACACCGCGCACCAGTTGCTGCCCCGCACCGCCTTCGACGGCCTGGACTTCGGCGACGGCGTGGAGATCGCGCAGCGGCACGGCCGGATCCGGCGGGCCTTTCGCGGCGAGTTCGCCGAGCTGGCCCCGGAACTGACCGAACGCTACGACGTGGTGAGCATGCACCACTACCTCGAACACAGCACCGATCAGCGGCGGGAACTGGCCACCGCGCTGAAGGTGCTGCGCCCCGGCGGACTGCTGCTGATCGAGGTGCCCGACCCGGAGTCGCCGTGGGGCAGGCTGCTGGGCAAGTGGTGGGTCGGCTGGATGCAGCCACAGCACCTGCACTTCGCGCCCAGGGCCAACCTGCGCGCCGCGCTCACCGAACTCGGCTTCACCGTGCTCAGCGACACCACCGACCGCGCAGCGGTGACCCAGGGCTGGACCGGCGCGCTGATGCAACTCGCGCACACCCTGCTCCCGCCGCCGGACTTCCCCTGGCTGCCCCGCCCCAGCCGGTTCCGGCTGCTGCTGCGCAACCTCGGCCTGACCGCGGCCGTGCCGCTGATCGCGCTCTCCGCGCTGCTGGGCTGGCTGGTCCGCCCGATCGTGCGCGCCCGCGGCCTGCACAACTCCTACCGGATCGTCGCCAGGAAGAACTGAACTACTCCAGTCAGCCCTGTCGCGATTGGACTAGACCAGACAGCATGGCAATCGTTGTCTCCCTGCCCTTCCGTCGCCGCGGGGGACCTTCGAGCATTCCTGAGATCGAAGGACGAGACCATGACGAGAACACCCAGGCGCGGGCTGGTCCTGCTGGCCCTGCTGCCCATGCTGCTCACCCTGTTCGGCGCCCTGCCCGCCTCGGCGCACGGCACCATGCTCTCCCCGGTCAGCCGCGCCTACCAGTGCCGCTGGCACGAGAACCCGGAAAACCCCACCTCGGCCGCGTGCAAGGCCGCGGTCGCCACCGGAGGCACCCAGGCCTTCTACGACTGGCACGAGGTCAACCTGGCCAACGCGGCCGGCAACCACCGCTTCCTCATCCCCAACGGCAAACTCTGCAGCGCCGGCCGCGACAAGTACCGCGGCCTGGACCTGACCCGCTCCGACTGGGCCACCACCCAGCTGACCGCGGGCGCCGCGGTGAACTGGCAGTACCGCGCCGCGGTGCCGCACCGCGGCCAGTTCGAGCTGTACGTGACCCGCAACGGCTACAACCCCGCCTCGCCCCTGCAATGGTCGGACCTGGAACGTTTCCACACCCAGGCCGACCCGCCCCTGGTCAACGGGAACTACCAGCTCAACCCGAAACTGCCAGCGGGCAAGTCGGGCCGGCACCTGATCTACTCGATCTGGCAGCGCTCGGACAGCCCGGAAGCGTTCTACACCTGCTCAGACGTCAACTTCCGCTAACCAAGCGAGAAGGACCCACCCGCCACCGCACCACTTGGGCCAACTGGTACGCCCACTTGAGCCAAACCGGCGTACCAGTTGGCCCAACTCGCCGGAGGACTCTGGAGAAACCGCTGTGCCTTCCCTCGCACCCCGGGCACAGCGGTTCCTTCCCCAGAACCAGCGAACCACGGTGTCGGACGCGGTCGCTGCACTGCCGCGGGATCGCCGTGAACAGAGAAGACCCCCAGGTACCCCTCGTTCTCCCGCTATCCGCTGAAGCGGATGTCCGTGCGGCATTAGCGTACGCTCTCCAACGGGCGGGTTGTCAACCCTGGCGGACATGTGAACAATCGAGACGTACTCTTGATTCGCCATGGCGGACACTCGGACGTCGTATCCGCCACCGACATCGAGGAACGTTTCGTATGGATCCCGGCCAGACCGAAGGGCTCGAACCCGAGGCGGGGCAGCTCGCGCGCAAGATCAACCACTTGATCGCGACGCTGTACCCGGACAAGCGCACGCGTCCTGGCTTTGCCAAGCTGGCGCAGGAGATCCGTGAGAAAACCCGGTCCTCCATCTCCAACACCTACCTGTGGGAGCTGGCCACCGGGAAGAAGCGCAACCTCACCCAGGGCACCCTGGCCACGCTGGCCGAGTTCTTCGGCGTGCCCAGTGAGTACTTCCTCAACGACGAGGTCGCCGCGCGCATCGACACCCAGCTCGAACTGGCCCTGGCGCTGCGCAACCAGAAGGTGCGCTCCATAGCGCTGCGCGCGGAGGGCCTCTCCGACGCCACGCTGGACTCGATCCTGACCATGCTCACCCAGGCCCGCAAGATCGAGCGGTTGCCGCCACTGGACACCGGCCGCGACCGGCGACCAGAATCAGACGGATAGCCGCCCGGGTATGAGGCATGTCTGCTCGTTCCGCAGGTGTCCCATCGGAAAATATGGCGAGGCGATGACCACTCGGCAGATCCGCAAGAGATGCCAGGCGCTGGTCGACGGGCTGACCCTGCCGGTGCCGTTCTCGGTGGACGCGCTGGTGGAGGAGCTGGCCGCGCAGCGCGGGCGGCCGATCCACCTGCTCGCGCTGCCCAACGGCATGGTGGTCAACGCCTGCGGGCTGTGGATCGCCACCGAGGACCACGACGAGATCTACGTCGAGGAGAAGACCACCCCGCTGCACCGGGAACACATCATCCTGCACGAGATCGGGCACATCCTCTGCGACCACGAGGCCGCCGAGGAGGGGGGCCAGGTGTCGCTGGCGAAGTTCCTGCCCGACCTGAGCCCGGAACTGATCGAACGACTGCTCGCGCGGACCAACTACACCAGCCAGCAGGAGCAGGAGGCCGAACTGGTGGCCAGCCTGATCCGCACCGCCGCGGGCACACGCACCGCCTCGTCCGCCACGAGCGGGGCCTTGGGGGAACTCGAAGCCGCACTGGGGATCCGCAACAAGGGGCGTGGAGACAATTTCGGTCTATGAACTGGGCACCCAGATCCAGCTGTACGGCGTGCTGGCGATGTGGGTGGTCATCCTGCTGCGCATCCCGGCGGCCAGGAGGTCCCGGCAGCAGCGGATGCTGTTGCTCGCCGTGGTGGGCATGGCGGGCTCCATCACCATCTACCTCGCGCCGGTGCTCTCCGCGCTGAACGCGTTGCCGGGCATCGTGATCGCGGGCTGCGGGCTGTTCACCAACCTGTGGGGCGTGTTCAGTTCCGCGCTGGTGCTGGACTTCGTGCTGGCCGCGATCGGGGTGCGCCGGGCCAAACTGGTCTACGGCGGCACCGCGGCGGTGCTGCTGACCCTGGTGGCGCTCAACCTGACCGTCTTCCCCAACGACGAGGGCTGCGTCACCACCAACCAGGCGCAGTGGTACTCCACGTTCTGGTGGATCATCATCGCCGCACACCTGGTGGCCAAGATCCCGTGCCTGCTGCTGTGCCTGCGTTACGCGCACCAGGCCAAGCAGGACCGGTCGCTGCGGATCGGGCTCGGACTGTTCGCCGCGGCCTTCGCGGTCTCCGCGTTCTTCTGGCTGACCATGCTCTACGTGCTGCTCACCGGCGCCCGCTGGCTGGGCCAGTACTCCGCGCTCAACATCGGCATCACCGGGGTGCTGATGGCCGCGGGCGCGGCGCTGCCGCTGGTCCTGGACACCGGGCAGATGCTGCGCAACATGCGCTGGCTGTGGCGGTTGTGGCCGCTGTGGCGGGACCTCATCGAGGAGGTGCCGCACGTGGCGCTGTCCCGCCCGCAGGCCCGCCTGCGCGACCTGGTCGGCACCCCGCACTCGACCTACCTGCGGCTGTACCGGCGGGTGATCGAGATCCGGGACGCCATGCTGATCCTGCGTGACTACGTCAGCCCGGAGACCGTGCAGCGGGCGCGGGCGCACGTGATCGCCAACGGGGTGCCCGAGGACCAGCGGCAGGCCGCGGTCACCGCCTGCTGGCTGGCCGCCGCCCGGCGGGCCAAGAACGCCGGGGCAGAACCGGATCCGAACCCCCTGGACGCGGCCCAGCTGCCCGGGGACGGCCTGCCCGGCGAGATCGACTTCCTGCTGTCGGTGGCCCAGGCGCGGGAACAGCCCTGGGTGGCCACCTTCGAGGTGGCCGGCGCCGAGCACGACGCCGGGAAGCGGGCATGAGCGGGTACACCGACAGCGCGCTGGGCAAGGACTCGCCCACCGAGCACGGGCGGCTCACCTCGATCCAGAACGCCGCGGACGCGGGCACCATCGCGGTCATCGAGGCCCTGGCGCCGCAACCGGACTGGGACTGCCTGGACCTGGGCGCGGGCGCCGGGTCCATCGCGCGCTGGCTCACCCAGCGCTGCCCGCTCGGGCGGGTGCTGGCCAACGACATCGACACCCGCCACCTCACCGACCTGGGCGCGGCGGCGCAGGAGGCCGATCTGACCGATCCGGCTTACGCGCCGGGCCGGTTCGACCTGGTGCACGCCCGCTACGTGCTCTGCCACCTGCCCGAACGCGACGAGATCGTGCGCCGCGCGGCGAGCTGGCTCAAACCGGGCGGCTGGCTCGTGGTCACCGACCCCTACCAGCTGCCCGCGGAGACCTCGCCGTTCCCGGTAGTGCGCCGGATCATGGCCGCCTACGAACAGGTCTACGCCGGGCACGGGGCCGATCTGCACTGGGCCCGCGGCCTGCCCGCGCTGCTGGCGCGGAGCGGGCTCGGCGAGATCGGCTACACCGGCACGCTGGGCCGCATGGGCAATCTGGACCAGGACCGGTGGCGGCCGCTGGTGGCACAGGTCAAGCCCAAGATGCTAGCCGACGGGCTGATCCAGCAGTCCGAAATGGACGAATTTGAGAGATTGTTGAACAGCTCTACCTTCATTGACATCCCACAGTTCACGATCTCCGCATGGGGGCGCGCGCTCGGCTGACCCCCGCACCACCGTTTCACGCACTGGGGAGTCAGCAGATGGGTCACCACCACCACGGTCACGGGCACGGCCATGGGCACGGTCACGGTCACGGTCACGATCATGACCACGGGCACGATCACGACCATGAGCCCGAGGCCGCCGGGCCGGACCTGGCCGTGGACACCTCGATCCCGGACACCGAACTGAGCCCCGGCCAGCTCTCCCGCCGCACCATGCTGCGCGGCGCCGGCCTGCTCGGCGCGGGCCTGGCCGGCTCCTCGGTGCTGACCGGAACCGCCGCGGCCGACCCGGACCGCGCCCAGCCCCGTCAGCCCCGGGCCGGGTACCAGTGGCTGGCCGGCGACCACCACATCCACACCCAGTACAGCCTGGACGGCCGCTACCGGGTGATCGACCAGGTCCGGCACGGCCGCAACTACGGCCTGGACTGGATGGTGATCACCGACCACGGCGGCACCACGCACGCCCGGATCGGCGTGGAGAAGATCCACCCGGACATCCTGGCCGCCCGCAAGGACGTGCCGGACGCGCTGGTCTTCCACGGCATGGAGTGGAACGTCCCAGCCGCCGAGCACGGCACGGTGATCGTGCACCCCGGCGGCGACGGCGAGGTGGCCGTGCTCAAGGAGTTCGTCAACAACTACGACGGCATCCTCAAGAACGCGCTCAGCAGCACCCCCGCGAACGAGACCCTGGCCATCGCCGGGGTCAACTTCCTCGCCGACGCGGTCAAGCGCAAGCGGGTCGAGGACATCCTGTTCCTGGCCAACCACCCCGCGCGCAAGGGCTGGGACTCCCCGCACGAGCTGCGCAACTGGCGGGACGCCGCCCCGCACATCGCGGTCGGCATGGAAGGCGCGCCCGGCCACCAAGCCGCCGGCATCCCGAAGCCGCACGGCCCCGGCCTGTTCCGCGGCTACTACGACGCCTCCCCCGGCCCAGACTCCTGGCCCGGCTACCCGCTGGAATCCTTCCGCACCTTCGGCGGCTTCGACTGGATGACCGCCACCGTCGGCGGCGTCTGGGACAGTCTCCTGGCCGAGGGCAAACCGTGGTGGATCACCGCGAACTCCGACTCGCACACCATCTACGCCGACGCCGCCGTACGCGGACCCGGCGGCGACTTCGACCGCGACGGCAAATGGCCGGACCCGGTGCACGGCGGCGCGCCCGACCTCAACGAGGTCGACTTCTTCCCCGGCTACTACAGCCGCACCCACGTCGGCGCCACCGACTTCAGCTACGGCGCGGTGATGAACGGCATCCGGGCCGGGCGGGTCTGGGTCGACCACGGCGCGCTGATCGCCGGCCTGGACATCCAGCTGCGCACCACCGGCCACGGCCTCCAGCACCAGGCCACCCTCGGCGGCACCCTCACCGCCCGCCGCGGCACCCCACTGGAGCTGGTGATCACCGTGGATCAGGCGCGGCTGCCGAACTGGGCGCACTTCGTGCCCAAGCTGGCCCGCGTCGACGTCATCCAGGGCAAGGTCACCGGGCCGGTCACCGACCGGGACGCCTCCACCGCCCCGGACACCAAGGTGGTCAAGGCGTTCGAGGTCGGCAACCAGCCCGGCAAGGTGCACTTCGTGTACCGGATCGGCGCCCTGGACGGACCGCTCTACCTGCGGGTGCGCGGCACCGACGGCAACCGGCAGGCAGTGGGTCTGCGCGGGGCGGCGGTCGACCCGCACGGACCGGCCATGGATGTGCCGCACGACGCGGATCCGTGGCGGGACCTGTGGTTCTACACCAACCCGATCTGGGCGGTGCCGGTGTGAGTGCCGAAGCGGGACCGCGCGGCCACCTCCCGGCCCGTGATCGTTTGCCTGGCGTTCACCACCCGCGCTGAAGCTGTGCGCTCATGGGCCATGGACATCACCACCATCCACATGTTCACCAGCATGAACACGCTCACACCGAGGGTCCGGCGGACTCGGCCGCGGTGCTCGACCGGGCAGTCCCGGACGAGGCGCTGAGCCCGGCCGAACTGTCCCGGCGCTCGATGCTGCGCCGCACCGGACTGCTCGGCGCGGGCCTGGCCGCGAGTTCGACCGTGCTGGGGGCCGCCGCGGGCAGCGCGGCGGCCTCGCCAATGCCGCCGCGGGGCGGTTACCGGTGGCTGGCCGGGGATCACCACATCCACACCCAGTACAGCGACGACGGCAAGTACCGGGTGATCGACCAGGTCCGGCACGCCGGCGCGCACGGCCTGGACTGGGTGGTGATCACCGACCACGGCGGGCCGGTGCACGCCAAACTGGGCGTGGACAAGGTCAACCCGGACATCGTGGCCGCCCGCCGGGACGCCGGTGGCACCCTGGTGTTCCAGGGCCTGGAGTGGAACATCCCGGCCGCCGAGCACGGCACGGTGATCGTGCACCCCGGCCGCAACGAGGTCGCGGTGCTCAAGGAGTTCGAGACCACCTTCGACGGCCGCACCCAGAACGCAGGCGCCCCAACGCCTGCCAACGAAGCACTCGCCATCTCCGGCCTCAACTTCCTGGCCGATGCCCTGGGGCGCAAGCGAATCGAGGACGTGCTCTTCCTCGCCAACCACCCCGCGCGCAAGGGCCTGGACTCCCCGCACGAGATCCGCGGCTGGCGCGACGCCCAACCCCGCATCGCCGTCGGCATGGAAGGCGCCCCCGGCCACCAGGCCGCCGGCATCCCCAAACCGCACGGGCCGGGCGGCGCGCGCGGCTACTACGACTCCAGCCCCGGCGCGGACTCCTGGCCCGGCTACCCCCTGGAGTCCTACCGCACCTTCGGCGGCTTCGACTGGATGACCGCCACCGTCGGCGGCCTCTGGGACAGCCTCCTGGCCGAGGGCAAACCCTGGTGGATCACCGCCAACTCCGACTCGCACAGCGTGTACGCCGACACCGCCGTCCGCGGCCCCAACACCGACTACAACACCCACGGCAAACACGCCGACCCGGTGCACGGCGGCAAACCCGACCTCAACTCCGGCGACTTCTTCCCCGGCTACTACAGCCGCACCCACGTCGGCGCCCGCGAGAACTCCTACGGCGCGGTCATGGACGCGATCCGGGCCGGCAGGGTCTGGGTCGACCACGGCGGCCTGATCGCCGGCCTGGACGTCCAGCTGCGCACCACCGACCGCTGGGACCGGCAAACCCAGTCCCTGGGCGGAGTTCTGCACGCCCGCCGCGGCACCAAGCTCGAACTCGTGATCAGCATCGACCAGGCCCGCCTGCCCAACTGGGCCTCCTTCGTGCCGAAGCTGGCCAGGGTCGACCTGATCCAGGGCAAGGTCACCGGCCCCGCCACCGACCGCGACACCTTCACCGCCCCCGAAGCCAAGGTGACCCAGTCCTTCGAGGTCAAGACCGACGGCACTCTGCGGATCACCCACCAGCTGGGGCGCTTGGACCAGCCGTTCTACCTGCGCCTGCGCGGCACCGACGGCAACCGGCAGGCAGTAGGGCTGCGTGGGGCGGCGGTAGACCCACACGGCCCGGCCATGGACGTCATCGGCGACGCCGACCCTTGGAGGGACCTGTGGTTCTACACCAACCCGATCTGGGCACTGCCATGGTGACCGGCATCGACCGCGGCAGCCCCGACCTGGCCACCGCCGACCACCTGGCCCGCGACCTGGTCGCCGAGTACGCCCTGCCGGACACGGTCACGGTGTGCACCCACCTCATCCGCACCGGCACCCCACACGTGGCCCTGTCCTTCGAGGCCCCCGCCGACTTCACCGGCCCACTCCCCAGTGACGACTCCCCCGGCGCGGAGTCAGCGGCAGTCGAACACCGATCCCGCCGCTCCGGCCGCGCGGTCCTGTTCCCCGGCTCAACCCACCTCACCGGCACAGTGCCGATCACAACGGTCCTGGCCACCGCGATCAACCACCTCACCGTCCTCGGCGGCACCCCCGCCACCGACAACGCGGTCCTGCACACCCGCGACCACGTCCGCCCAGAATGGCGCGAAGGCCACCTCACCCTCACAGTCACCCCCGCAGGCGACAACACCTACGCCCCCTTCGAGGTCCCCAACCCCACCCCCTGCTGCGCCGACCACTAACCCCCGCCCACAACGGCCAACACTCCAGACGCACCGAGTGTTGGCCGTTGTCGTACGGTGTGTTGGCCGTTGTGGACGGGGTGTTGGCCGTTGTCGTACGACTCTGTTGGCGAATTGGTGGGGTGGTCAGGCGGCGGTGCGCAGGGCCTGGAACCGGGTGATGCGGGTTTTGC
>NZ_JALMDK010000012.1 GCF_023094165.1 Crossiella sp. S99.2
GGGCGCGCAACCCCTGGCCCCTTTGGGGGGGGGGGCCCCGCGGCCCGGGGGGGGGGGGGGGGGCCCGGCCCCCCCCCCGGGGGGGCCGGGGCCCGCGCCCATCGACTTACCCACTGGTGATGCCATTTGTACGTCGGGTCGCTGGAACTCGACATCCTGCTCGGCGACGTGCAGTCGCTGAAGCAGAAGCGGTCGCTGGTCCGTCCGGTGATCGCGGAGATCCGCCGCAAGTTCGAGGTGTCCGCCGCTGAGGCCGGACATCTGGACCTGCATCGCCGTGCCCTCGTCGGGGTGGCCGTGGTGGCCGCGGACGCGGGGCACATTCGGGATGTGCTCGACGCCTGTGAGCGGATGGTCGCCGGGCGCCCCGAGCTGGAGCTGCTGTCGGCGCGCCGGCGCGTGCATGGACCGGACGACGACGAGTAACAAGACAGGCAAGACCCGAGAAAGGGAGTGAGCGCCGTGGCCGACCAGGCCCGCGCCCGCAGGCTGGCCAAGCGGATCGCCCAGATCGTGGCCTCCGCGATCGAGCACCAGATCAAGGATCCGCGACTGGCGAAGGTGACCATCACCGACGCCAAGGTGACCGGAGACCTGCGCGACGCCACCGTGTACTACACCGTCCTCGGCGACACCGTGGACGCACCGCCGGACCTCGCCGCCGCGGCGGCCGCCCTGGCCAGCGCGACCGGTGTGCTCCGGTCGCTGGTCGGGCAAGGCACCGGGGTGCGGTTCACCCCGACCCTGGCCTTCATCGCCGACACCGTGCCGGACACCGCACGGCAGATGGACGAGCTGCTGGCCAAGGCCAGGGAAGCCGACGCCGAGGTCGCGCGCATCGCCTCCGGCGCCAGCCCCGCCGGTGACGCCGACCCGTACCGCGCACCGCGCGAGGCGGACGAGGACGAAGCCGAGGGCCCGGCCGAGGCGGCTGCCGCCGAGCCGGCCGACGGTGAGCTTCGCCACCGCTGAACAGCCCGGATATCGCCGGAAGGCATGGACGTGACCTGGGGTTGTGGGCGAGGCTGACCCCTTGAGGTCAGCTACAACAGCAGGATTGTCGCGGAGGTGAGCGCCCTGGCCGGCGAACGTGGAGCGGTGGCCCCACTCGAGTTCGAGGTGGCGGCGGCCGCCCGGCTGCTGGCTGAGGCCACCGACGTCACCCTGCTCGGACATGTCAACCCGGACGCCGACGCCCTGGGCAGCGCCCTGGCCCTCGGTCTTGCCCTGCACCGCCTGGGCAAGACCGTCCGGGTGTCCTTCTCCACCCCGGACCGCGCACCAGACGCGTTGGTCGCACTGGACACCGAGCAGCTGCTGGTCCCGCCATCGCAGGTGCCCGAGTCACCACCGGTGCTGGTCGCCATGGACACCGGCAGTCTCGCCCGCCTCGGCTGGCTGGGCGAACGGGTCCCGAAGATCATCGCCGCGGGTGGCCAGGTCGTGGTCATCGACCACCACGCCTCCAACACCCGCTACGGCACCCATCACATCGTCGACGACCGAGCCGAGTCCACCACAGTCCTGGTCCTGCGCCTCCTGGACGAAATGGGCATCGCCCCGGACCCCGACATCGCCCGCTGCCTCTACGCCGGCCTGGTGACCGACACCAGCTCATTCCGCCGCGCCCGCCCGCACACCCACGAACTGGCCGCCCGCCTGCTCGCGGCAGGAGTGGACGCCGAAGCCACAGCCCGCCCGTTGATGGACAACCACCCCTTCGCCTGGCTGGGCATGCTCTCGACGGTCCTGGGCGGTGCCCGGCTGGAACCCGACGGCGCCCGCGGGTTCGGGCTGGTGCACGCGGCGGTGCGGTTGCGCGACGTGGCCGGCCTGCGCAGCGAGGACGTGGACAGCGTCGTCGACGTGGTGCGCAGCACCGCGGAAGCCGAGGTGGCGGTCGTGTTCAAGGAGATCGGCGACCAGGAGTGGTCGCTGTCCATGCGCGCGGTCGGCCGGGTCAACGTGGGCGCGGCGGCCCAAGCACTGGGCGGCGGCGGACACCGGCTGGCGGCCGGCTGCACGATGCGAGGCGCACTGGACGAGGTGCTCGACGAGGTGCGCGCGGCGCTCAACGCGGCCCCGCTGCTGTAGCCGGCCCAGGCACGCCCAGTTCAGCGGCGACCAGGCCCGGTCGCGACGGGGCCCAGTCGCGACCGGGACGGACGCGGCGAGCGAGAAGGCCGGGACCTGGCTGCCGCCGTGGTTTGTGGAGCCGAACGCGAGAACGCCACTGTGGGACACAGCGTGTCGTGTGGACGAGCGGAAGGCAGGAATTACGCCGAGCTAGGGCAGGTTGCCTCCAGTCGGTGCGCGGTGCGCGGTGCGCGGTGCGCGGTGCGCGGTGCGCGGTGCGCGGTGCGCGGTGCGCGGTGCGCGGTGCGCGGTGGCGGAGTGCGCTCGAACGTGGGTGCGACTGTGGTGCCTGCACGGATCGCACGCTCAGTGGCAGTCGCTTCGACCACGTTGCCGCCGTACGCCCGATGTTGATGCGGACCAGGACCGCTGGACGTGGGTGCGAGCGGTACCCAACTTGGCGCGATTGGCAAGCCGAAACCCGATTGGACGAGATGGCTCACTGACCAACCGCAGCTCGGGTGTCCACGCTGTTCAGGTGCGTTGCCGTGCGCGGAACGCGGCCACGTGAACCCGGTTGGCGCAGCGAGCCGAGCAGAAGCGTTTGGCGCGATTCGTCGAAGTGTCGACGAAGTACGTGGCGCAGTCCTGGGCGGCGCAGTGGCCCCAGCGGTCCAGGCCGTGGCGGACGACTGCTTGGGCCAGGCCCCAGGCCGCGGCCGCGGCTACTTCCTGGGCGGGTGGGGCGTCGGGTTCGGCTACGTGGATGTGCCAGTTGGGGGCTTCGCCACTGCTGTGGCCGGACAGGCGGGGGCGGGGCGGGTGGGTGGCCAGCAGGGTGTTCACGGTGGTCAGGACGGCGTCCGCGTCGTCGTTGACCGCGGCGTCCAGGGCCTGGCGGAGGGTGGTGGCGACGGTGCGGAGGGCATCCAGGTCCGTCTCGGTGGTGCGGTCGGCCCACCAGGGCTCGTCGTGCAGGGCGGCGCGGAGGTCGGCTAGGTCGGCCAAGCTCGCGTTGGCCAGGCGGAGGGCTACGTCGAGGTAATCGGCGTTGTCCATTGTCGGTCCTTACGTCTACGCTGCCATGCGTCAGGGGTCAAATAGCTAACAGCACCTTACCGGGAGGTTGCCGTGGACCAGGTGCCGTTGCGGCGGGTGCTCTCGCTGGCGTTGCCCGCGTTGCTGGTGCTCGCCGCGGAACCGCTGTACCTCCTGGTCGACACGGCGGTGGTCGGGCGGCTCGGCGCGGTGCCGCTGGCCGCGCTCGCGGTGGGTGGCGTGGTGCTCGCGCAGGTCTCGACGCAGCTGACCTTCCTCTCCTACGGGACCACCGCGCGCGCCGCCCGGTTGCACGGCGCGGGGCGGCGGGCGGACGCGGTCGCCGAGGGGGTGCAGGCGACCTGGCTGGCGTTGTTGCTGGGTGCGGGGCTGGTGCTGGTCGGGCAGGTGTTCGCGGGGCCGGTGGCGCGAGTGCTGGCGGGGGAGGGGCCGGTCGCGGATTCCGCCGTCTCCTGGTTGCGGATCGCGTTGTTCGGGGCGCCGTTGATCCTGGTCACGATGTCCGGCAACGGGTGGATGCGCGGGGTGCAGGAGACCGCGCGGCCGATGCGGTACGTGCTGTTCGGCAACGCGCTCTCCGCCGTGATCTGCCCGGTGTTCGTGCACGGACTCGGCGAGTTCGAAGGGTGGGGGCTGGAGGGCTCAGCGATCGCCAACGTGCTCGCCCAGGCCATCTCGGCCGTGCTGTTCCTGCGGGCGCTGGCGGTGGAGCGGGTGCCGTTGCGGCCGCACTGGCGGGGCATGCTCGCGCAGCTCGGGCTGGGACGTGACCTGGTGTTGCGCAGTCTCGCCTTCCAGGCGTGTTTCGTCTCCGCGGCTGCGGTGGCGGCGCGGACCTCGGCGGCGACCGCAGCGGCGCACCAGGTGGTGTTGCAGCTGTGGACGTTCCTGGCGTTGGTGCTGGACTCACTGGCCATCGCGGCGCAGTCGCTGGTCGGGGCCGAGCTGGGGGCGGGGCGGGCGGAGCGGGCGAAGGCGCTGGCGGGGCAGATGATCCGCTACGGGCTGGTGTTCGGGATCGCGCTCGGGGTGCTGTTCGCGTCTGTGTCCGGGGTGCTGCCGGGGGTGTTCACGCCGGATGCCGGAGTGCTCGCCGAGGTGCCGCACGCGTGGTGGTTCTTCGTGGCGTTGCAGCCGGTGGCGGGCGTGGTGTTCGCGCTGGACGGGGTGCTGCTAGGGGCGGGGGACGCGGCGTTCCTGCGGACCGCGACCCTGTTGTCGGCGGCGCTCGGTTTCCTGCCGTTGGTGTGGGCGTCGATGGTCTTCGGCTGGGGGCTGCTCGGAATCTGGACCGGGCTCAGCGCGTTCATGGTGTTGCGGCTCGTCGCGGTGTTGTGGCGGGCGGGCAGCGGGCGCTGGGCAGTGGTGGGCGCCGTGCGGGACTGACACGTCGCTGACCTGTGGCGGAGCCGTTCCGGGCCGGTTCGCGCATGCCTGTGGGCCAGGCCACGTCTCGGGTTGATAACGCTTACGGGTGATCATCCGATGTCTAAGGTGGGCCAGCGTCGGCCGCACCCTTTCCGACCTCATATCTCACTGTTTTCTGCTGTTCTTTGGAGGGTTTCCTTGTCGGCCGAGCGTGCCCGCCGTCAGGCGTGGCTGGTCTGGTCCATCGCGGTAATCGTTTACGTGGCGGCGGTCTTCCACCGCACCTCGCTCGGGGTCGCCGGACCCCAGGCCGCCGAGCGCTTCGGCGTCGGTCCGGCCGCGCTCGGTGTCTTCACCGTGCTGCAGATCGGCGTCTACGCCGCCATGCAGATCCCCACCGGCCTGCTGGTCGACCGCTTCGGGCCGCGACGGGTGCTCACCGCGGCAGCGATGCTCATCGGCGCCGGACAGATGCTGTTCGCGCTCGCCGACTCCTACCCGCTCGCGCTCTCCGCCCGCGCCGTGCTCGGCTGCGGTGACGCGATGACCTGGGTCAGCCTGCTCCGCCTGATCGCCGGGCACTTCCCCGCGCGCAAGTACGCCGTGGTCGTCTCGATCTCCGCCGCGCTCGGTGGAGCCGGCAACCTGGCCTCGACCATGCCGCTGACCATGCTGCTGGACAACGTTGGCTGGACCCTGACCTTCCTCATCGGCGGCGGCCTGACCACCGCCTACGCCGCGCTGGCCGGCACCAGGCTGCGGGATGTGCCCGAGGGTGCGCCCGTCCCGGCCGCCGACCCGGTGCCGCTGCGCTCGGTCGGTCGCTCGGTGGCCGCGGCCTGGCGGATCCCGGGCACCCGGCTCGGCTTCTGGGTGCACTTCTCCACCATGTTCGCCCCGGCCGTGCTCGGCCTGCTCTGGGGTTTCCCGTACCTGACCGAGGCGCAGGGGCTGAGCCCGCACGTGGCCAGCGCGATGCTCGGGGTGCTGGTGATCGGCGCGATCGTCGGCGGGCCGTTGTTCGGCGCGCTCATCGGCCGCCGTCCCGAACTGCGCATGCCGCTGGTCGTCGGCTTCCTCGCCGCCGCCGTGCTGACCTGGGTGGTGCTGCTGGGCTGGCCCGGTGGGCAACCGCCGATCGCGCTGGTCGTGATCGCGCTGGTGGTGCTCTCGCTGGGCGGACCGGCCTCCACGGTCGCCTTCGCGCTGGCCCGCGACTACAACTCGCTGCGCACCGTCGGCACCGCGACCGGGCTGGTCAACGTGGGTGGCTTCAGCGCGACCACGGTCGCCGCGCTCAGCGTCGGACTGCTGCTGGAGGTGGCCGCGCCACTGGGTCCGGCGGCCAAGTTCCAGGTCGCGTTGTCGGCGATTCTGCTGGTGCTGCTCTTCGGCACCTGGCGGACCGCGGTGTGGTGGCGACGTGCCCGCGCGGTCGTGCTCGCCGCCGCGGCCAGGGGCGAGGAGGTGCCGGTCCAGCTGCGCGCGCGGCGCTGGGACGACCTCGCCGCCGTGCCCGTGCCCGCCGCTGCCTAGGATCGCGCCTCGTGACCCGAGCTGAACGCGCCTCACGTCCCCCCGTGCCACCCGGTCTCGTCGTGGTGGACAAGCCGAGCGGGATGACCTCCCACGACGTCGTCGCGCGGGTGCGCCGGATCATGGGCACCCGCAAGGTCGGGCATGCCGGCACGCTGGACCCGATGGCCACCGGCGTGCTCGTGCTCGGCATCGAACGCGCCACCAAGCTGCTCGGCCACCTGGCCCTGGACACCAAGGCCTACCTCGCCTGCATCCGCCTCGGCGCCGCCACCACCACCGACGACGCCGAGGGCGAGGTGACCTCGGCCGCCGACGCCAGTGCGGTGGCCGAGGACGCGGTGCGCGCGGAGATCGCCAAGCTCACCGGCGACATCCTGCAGGTGCCCAGCTCGGTCAGCGCGGTCAAGATCGACGGCCAGCGGGCCTACGCGCGGGTGCGCGCGGGCGAGGAGGTCGTGCTGGAGCCGCGGCCGGTCACCGTGGCCCGCTTCGACCTGCTCAACCTGCGCCGCGAGGGCGAGTTCACCGACCTGGACGTGCTGGTCGAGTGCTCCTCCGGCACCTACGTGCGTGCGCTGGCCCGCGACATCGGCCGCGAACTCGGCGTCGGCGGCCACCTCAACGCGTTGCGCCGCACCCGGGTCGGCCCGTTCGGCCTGGCCGTGGCGCGCACGCTGGCGCAGCTGGAGGAGGAACCGCAGCTCAGCCTGGACCTGGACGCCGCGGTCGCCGCCGCCTTCCCGCGTCGCGACGTCGACGCCAGCGCGGCCTCCGCGCTCGCGCACGGCGGCGCGCTGCCCGCGGCGGGCATCGACGGCACCTACGGGGTGTTCGCGCCCTCCGGGAAGGTGATCGCGCTCGCCAAGGACAACGCCGGCCGGGCCAAGCCGCTCGTCGTGCTCGCGCCCTCCGGCTGAGCATCGCCCAGTCCGGCTGACGATCACCGAGCCACGTAGGCTCGCCTCGTGCAACGCTGGCGCGGACTGGACAACCTGCCTGGAGGCTGGGGACGTTGTGTGCTGACCGTCGGGGTCTTCGACGGGGTGCACCGCGGTCACCAGCAACTCATCGCCCGAGCCGTGGAACTGGCCAAGGAACGCGGCCTGCCGAGCGTGGTGATGACCTTCGACCCGCACCCGTCCGAGGTGGTCCGGGCCGGTAGTCATCCGGCCCAGCTGACCACCCTCGCGCGGCGGGCCGACCTGGTCGAGCAGCTCGGCGTGGACGTGTTCTGCGTGTTGCCGTTCAGCCCGGACATCTCCCGGGTGCCCGCGGATGAGTTCGTGCACGAACTGCTGGTCGAGCGGCTGCACGTGGCCGCGGTGGTGGTCGGGGAGAACTTCCGCTTCGGCCACCGCGCGGCCGGGGACGTCGAGCTGCTGCGCTCGCTGGGCGCGCGGTTCGGGTTCGTCGCCGAGGGCGTGCGGTTGCTCGCCGAGGACTCGGTCACCTTCTCCTCCACCTACATCCGGGCCTGCATCGACGCCGGTGACGTCGACGCCGCGGCCGCCGCGCTGGGCAGGCCGCACCGGCTGGAGGGCATCGTGGTGCGCGGTGACCAGCGTGGCCGGCTGCTCGGTTTCCCGACCGCCAACCTCTCCAGTCAACTGCATTCCGCGGTGCCGGCCGACGGTGTGTACGCGGGGCGGCTGGTGCACGTGGGCCACGTCAGCCACGGGGTGCCCGGACAGGTGCGCTCGCTGCCGGCGGCCATCTCGGTGGGCACCAATCCGACCTTCTCCGGGCGGGAGCGCCGGGTGGAGGCCTACGTGCTCGACATCAACGAGGACCTCTACGGCGAACGCGTCGCGCTGGACTTCGTGCACCGGCTGCGCGCCACCGAACGCTACGACAACGTCGACGCGCTCATCGCGCAAATGCACCTGGACGTCGCGGAGACGCGGAAGCTGCTCACGAACGAGTGAACCCACCGCGGGTGCACTTGCGAACGCCTCGGCGGTTCGTGCCGGTCCCGGCTGTCCGACCTGGCAGGATTCAAGCCGCTGAACGCAGGTCGCCGGGGACCGAGCCAACTGGGAGTGCAATAGCAGTGGAGGAACAGAAGATCGTCCAGCGTAACCTCGCGCTGCAGCGCGAGTGGTACGGCGAACCGCTGGGAGACCGGGTCCGGCGGCTCGTGGTGGCCTACGACATCTCCCAGGCGCAGCTGGCCGACGTGCTCGGCATCAGCGCGCCCATGCTCAGCCAGGTCATGAGCGGACGACGGGCGAAGATCGGCAACCCCTCGGTGCTCGCCCGGATGGTCATGCTGGAGCGGCGGGTGCTGACCCCCGGTGTCGCCGCGGGTGAGAAGGCCGCCATCGACGAGGCGCTGGTGCAGGTCCGCGACTCCCGGCCCAAGGTGAGCATGGACACCCTGCCGGTGGACGAGGGCCGCGCCGAGCAGACCGCGCTCAACCGGCTGCGCGATCTGGCGGTGGCCGAGGAACTCAGCGGCGCGGCCGATCTGCTGGCCGGTCGCTACCCGGCGCTGGCCGATCTGCTGCGGCGGGCCGCGGAGGAGTCCTGAGCCAGGCCAGGCTGTTCACCGCGCTCTGGCCGCCGGCCGAGGTGATCGGTCATCTCGCCGACGGGATCGGCGCGCTCGACGGGCTCGGCCCGGGGACGCGCGCCGAGCCCGTCGAACGGTGGCACCTCACGCTGTGCTTCCACGGCCCGGACTCGATCGAGGACCGGACCCGCGCCCTGGCCGGAGCGCTGCCCGGACTGCGCGCGCCGCGACTGCGGATCGGCGGCTGGGGCGAGTTCCGCGGTGTGCTGTGGGCCGGGATCCAGTACGCGAGCCCGGCTGACGAACCCGCGCTGCGCGCGCTCGCGGTGGCCGCGGGCGCCGACCCGGAGCGCTACACCCCGCACCTGACCCTGCTGCGCTTCGCCGGGGACCGTCCGGAAATGCGTTCGCTGACCACCCGGCTGGCCGACTACACTGGGCCGTGGTGGACGCCAGCGGAGGTAGATCTGGTCCGCAGTGACCGGACCCCGCGTGGTCCCAGCTATCACTCTGTGGCGCGGCTCGCCCTGACCGGCTGAGACGCACTGCGCCGAACGGCTGCTACCCTCAATCTTTGGGTCCGGCTGCGTTCCGTGGCGGCCGGCACCGTCCAACCCCCGCCGGATCGGCGAGGGGTCCGCACGGAACGAGCGAAATACAGGAGTAACACGCGTGGCACTGTCCACTGACCAGAAGAAGACCATCCTCGGCGAGTACGGCACCCACGAGTCGGACACCGGCTCGCCGGAGGCGCAGGTCGCCCTGCTGAGCAAGCGCATCAGCGGGCTCACCGAGCACCTCAAGACCCACAAGCACGACCACCACTCGCGTCGCGGGCTGCTGCTGATGGTCGGCCGCCGTCGTCGCCTGCTCGACTACTTGAAGAAGAGCGACATCGAGCGCTACCGAGCGCTGATCGCTCGCCTCGGCCTGCGCCGATGAGTTGACACCGAGGGGGAGCGGCCGAGCCGCTCCCCCTCGGTTCATCCCGATCGCGTCCCGCAGACCGGGCGCGAACAGGCTGGATGCAGTAGAAAGCCAGCCAGAACCCACAGGGGCCCGCGCCGTCCCAGGCAGCGGAAGTGCGGACGCCGGTCCTCGGTAGTGGTTCCCGGGCAGGATGCCCGGGAGCTTCGATCGAAGACCGGCAGACATTCGTCGCGACACTTCCGCCGGGACAGCCGCGTGGTGGCCCTACACAGAGAGAACCAAAGAGGAGTAACCACGTGACCGATGTCGAGATCTACGAATCGACCGCTGTTCTGGACAACGGGAAGTTCGGCTCCAGGACCGTTCGGTTCGAGACCGGCCGCCTGGCCCGTCAGGCCGCGGGCAGTGTCGTCGCTTACCTGGACGACGACACCATGCTGCTCTCCGCCACGACGGCGTCCAAGCACCCCAAGGACCACCTCGACTTCTTCCCGCTGACGGTGGACGTCGAGGAGCGCATGTACGCCGCGGGCCGCATCCCCGGCTCGTTCTTCCGCCGCGAGGGCCGTCCCTCCACCGACGCGGTGCTCACCTGCCGGCTGATCGACCGCCCGCTGCGCCCGTCCTTCGTGGACGGCCTGCGCAACGAGATCCAGGTCGTCGTCACCGTGATGAGCCTGGCCCCGACCGACCTGTACGACGTGCTGGCGATCAACGCCGCCTCCGCGTCCACCCAGCTCGCGGGTCTGCCCTTCTCCGGGCCGATCGGTGGCACCCGGGTCGCCCTGATCGAGGGCCAGTGGGTCGCCTTCCCGACCTACGAGCAGCTCGAGAACGCCGTGTTCGACATGGTCGTCGCGGGCCGCATCGTCGGTGACGACGTCGCGATCATGATGGTCGAGGCCGAGGCCACCGACAAGACCATCGAGCTGGTCGCCGGTGGCGCCGCCGCGCCGACCGAGGAGATCGTCGCGGCCGGCCTGGAGGCCGCCAAGCCGTTCATCCGGGCGCTGTGCGAGGCCCAGCAGGAGCTGGCCGCCGACGCCGCCAAGGCCACCGCCGACTACCCGGTCTTCCTCGCCTACGAGGCCGACGTCTTCGCCGCGGTCGAGGGCATTGCCGCCGCCGACCTGACCCAGGCGCTGACCATCGCGGACAAGCAGGAGCGAGAGGCCCGGCTGGACGAGCTGAAGGTCAAGGTGCTCGACTCGCTCGTGCCCGACGCCGACGCCGAGTTCGCCGGCCGGGAGAAGGAGATCGGCGCGGCCTTCCGCTCGCTGACCAAGAAGTCGGTGCGCCAGCGCATCCTGCGCGACCAGGTCCGCATCGACGGCCGTGGCGTCAGCGACATCCGCAGCCTCGGCGCCGAGGTCGCGGTCATCCCGCGCACCCACGGCTCCGCGCTGTTCGAGCGCGGCGAGACCCAGATCCTGGGTGTCACCACGCTGAACATGCTGCGCCTTGAGCAGCAGATCGACTCGCTCTCGCCCGAGACGCACAAGCGCTACATGCACCACTACAACTTCCCGCCGTACTCCACCGGTGAGACCGGCCGGGTGGGCTCGCCCAAGCGTCGCGAGATCGGTCACGGCGCGCTGGCCGAGCGGGCGCTGATGCCCGTGCTGCCCACCCGCGAGGAGTTCCCCTACGCGATCCGCCAGGTCTCCGAGGCGCTGGGCTCCAACGGCTCCACCTCGATGGGCTCGGTCTGCGCCTCCACCATGTCGCTGTTCAACGCCGGTGTGCCGCTGAAGGCGCCGGTCGCGGGCATCGCCATGGGCCTGGTCTCCGACGAGGTCGACGGCAAGACGCGCTACGTCGCGCTGACCGACATCCTCGGCGCCGAGGACGCCTTCGGCGACATGGACTTCAAGGTCGCGGGCACCAAGGAGTTCATCACCGCGCTCCAGCTGGACACCAAGCTCGACGGCATCCCCTCCGACGTGCTCGCCGGCGCGCTCGACCAGGCCCGCGACGCGCGGCTCACCCTGCTGGAGGTCATGGCTGAGGCCATCGACCGCCCGGACGAGATGAGCCCGTACGCCCCGCGGGTGACCTCGGTGACCATCCCGGTCGACAAGATCGGCGAGGTGATCGGGCCGAAGGGCAAGATGATCAACTCGATCACCGACCAGACCGGCGCCGACATCTCCATCGAGGACAACGGCACCATCTACGTCGGGGCCGCGGACGGTCCGTCCGCCCAGGCCGCGATCGACATGATCAACGCCATCGCCAACCCGCAGCTGCCGAAGGTCGGCGAGCGCTTCCTGGGCACCGTGGTCAAGACCGCGGCCTTCGGCGCGTTCGTCTCGCTGCTGCCGGGCAAGGACGGCCTGGTGCACATCTCCAAGCTGGGCAACGGCAAGCGGATCAACAAGGTCGAGGACGTGGTCAAGGTCGGTGACAAGCTCCGGGTGGAGATCGCCGACATCGACCAGCGCGGCAAGATCAGCCTCGTCGTGGTGAACGAGGAAGACGCCGCCAAGGCCGACACCGGCGCCGAGGCGAGCACCGAGGGTGCCGCCACCCCGGAGCCGGCTGACGCGTGACGTCGCAGAACAACAGGGCAGGGGGCGCTTCCGGCGCCCCCTGCGCCGTATCGGAGGGCTTTGTGACCGAGGTGTTGGAGCGCACCTCGGAGGACTGCGCAGTGCAGCGCACCATGCTGCCGGGCGGCCTCCGGGTGATCACCGAACAACTGCCAGGGGTGCGCTCGGCGTCCGTGGGGATCTGGGTGGCCATCGGCTCCCGGGACGAGCCACAGGAGGTCGCGGGTGCCGCGCACTACCTGGAGCACCTGCTGTTCAAGGGCACCAAGCGGCGCAACGCGGTGCAGATCGCCGAGGAGATCGACGCGGTCGGCGGCGAGTTGAACGCCTTCACCGCCAAGGAGCACACCTGCTACTACGCGCACGTGCTCGACGCGGATCTGCCGCTGGCGGTGGACCTGGTCGGTGACGTGGTCTTCGACGCGGTGTGCGCCGACGCGGACATGGAACTCGAGCGCGGCGTGGTCTTGGAAGAGATCGCCATGCGCGATGACGATCCCGAGGACCTGCTGCACGAGGCGTTCTGCACGGCCATGCTCGGCGACCATCCGCTGGGGCGGCCGGTGCTCGGCTCCGAGGAGTCGATCACCGCGATGAGCCGGGACGCGCTCTACGGCTTCTACCGGGACAACTACACGCTGCCCCGGATGGTGCTGGCCGCGGCCGGCAACGTGCGGCACGAGCAGGTGCTGGAGCTGGCGCAGGTCGCGCTCGGCGACCGCCTGACCGGCAACCCGGCGCCGCTGCCGCCGCGGGTCGGCACCGCGGAGATCATCCGTGGGCAGAAGCTGGTGCTGTGCGAGGACGACACCGAGCAGGCGCACCTGATGCTCGGCGTGCCCGCGCTGGACCGGCATGACGACCGGCGCTTCGCCCTGGGCGTGCTCAACGCGGCACTGGGCGGCGGGATGAGTTCCCGGCTGTTCCAGGAGGTCCGGGAGCGGCGCGGGCTGGCGTACTCGGTGTACTCCTCGGTCGCCGCCTACGCCGACACCGGGCACCTCGCGGTGTACGCGGGGTGCCAGCCGGAGCGGCTCGGCGCGGTCGCGGGCGTGGTGCGTTCGGTGCTGACCGGCATCGCCAAGGACGGGCTGCGGCCCGCCGAGGTGGCCAGGGGCAAGGGGCAGTTGCGCGGCGGGCTGGTGCTCGGTCTGGAGGACACCAGTTCCCGGATGTCCCGCATCGGCAAGGGCGAGCTGAACTACGGCGATCACCTGACCGTGGAGGAGACCCTCGCGCGGATCGACTCGGTGACCGCCGAGCAGGTGGCCGAACTCGCACGTGAATTGTTGGCCCGCCCGCTCAGCGCCGCGGTGGTGGGGCCGTACGCTTCTGCCGACGATTTGCCCACCGAAGTGCACGAGGTGATCGCATGACGGCCCCTGCCCAGCCAGCGGGATCCGGCGCCGAGGAGCCGATTCGCGTCGGGGTGCTCGGCGCACGCGGCCGGATGGGCGCCGAGGTGTGCCGCGCGGTGGACGCCGCGCGGGACATGGAACTGGTCGCCATGGTCGACGAGGGCGACTGGCTGGCCGGTGTCGGCGACGCGGGCGCCGAGGTGGTGGTGGACTTCACCCACCCCAGCGCGGTGATGGACAACCTCCGCTTCTGCGTCGAACGCGGCATCCACTGCGTGGTGGGCACCAGCGGCTTCAGCGATCAGCGGCTGGACGAGATCCGCGGCTGGCTGCGGGAGAAGCCGGAGCTGGGCGTGCTGGTGGCGGCGAACTTCGCCATCGGCGCGATCCTGTCGATGCGCTTCGCCGAGCTGGCCGCGAAGTACTACGAGTCGGTGGAGATCGTCGAGCTGCACCACGCGCGCAAGGCCGACGCGCCCTCCGGCACCGCGTACCGCACCGCCCAGCTCGTCGCCGCGGCCCGGGTCAAGGCGGGCATGGGGTCCATCCCGGACGCCACCACGCAGGAGCAGGACGGCGCGCGCGGCGCGGACGTCGACGGCATCCGGGTGCACTCGCTCCGGCTGTCCGGCCTGGTCGCGCACCAGGAGGTGCTCTTCGGCACGGCGGGGGAGACGCTGACGATCCGGCACGACTCGCTGGACCGCAGCTCCTTCATGCCGGGTGTCCTGCTGGGCATCCGCTCGGTGCGCACCCGCCCCGGCCTGACCCTCGGCCTGGAATCCCTGCTCGACCTGTGAACGCCCGCAGAGTCGCCTACATCCTCACCGCGGTGCTCGCGGTGTACCTGGTGCTACTGGCCGAACGCGCCTACACCCTGGTCACCTCGGGCACCGCCGTGGCCTTCATCCTGGGCCTGGCCATCCTGATCCTGCCGATCCTGGGCGCCTGGATGGTCCTGGCCGAGCTGCGGTTCGGCAGCCGCACGGAGGCGCTGGCCCGTCGACTGGACGAGGCCGGTGAACTGCCCGACATCAGCGACCTGCCGCGACGACCGTCGGGCCGGGTGGAACGAGACGCGGCGGACGCCTGGTTCGCCGAACGCAAAGCCGAGGTGGACGCGGCGCCGGCGGATTGGCGCGGCTGGTTCAAGCTCGCGCAGGCCTATGACATCGCGGGGGACCGGCGGCGGGCGCGTGAGGCGATGCGCAAGGCCATCGAGCTGGGCAACACCTGACCGCTGGGGTAGCGCCCGGCCACTGGGGCTTGCGCGCGCCCTCCGGTCTCAGAGCAGCCAGCCGCTGACCAGAGCCGGTGCG
The DNA here is from genome assembly GCF_023094165.1 of Crossiella sp. S99.2. Taxonomy (GTDB): domain Bacteria; phylum Actinomycetota; class Actinomycetes; order Mycobacteriales; family Pseudonocardiaceae; genus Crossiella. Next base: position 14,714 of record NZ_JALMDK010000012.1, read on the forward strand.
GCCGCGAGGGCCGCGAAGCGGGCGAAGCGGCCGATCAGGCAGGCCGAGACGAAGTTCAGCAGGGACACCCGGGCGACCCCGGCGATCACCGCGATCGCGGCGTAGGGCGGCACGCTCGCGGTCGCGCTCAGCAACATCACCGAGTACGACCAGCCCGGCCGGCGGGCGCACACCTCGCGGAAGCGCTCCACGCGCTGGCTCCACTTGCCCTTGGGGCGGTCCGGATCGCGTTCGCGGCGCAGGAATTTCGGCAGGGTGATGTCGCCGCGGCCCGCGTAGAAGTACAGCAGCTTGCCCGCCACCTGGCCGACGGCCACTACCAGACCCATCGCCCACCAGGGCAGTTGCGGCTGGGCCAGCACCACGGCGAGCACATACGCCTCGAGCACGATGATGGGGATCAGCGCCGACGCGATGCCCATGCCCAGGCTCAGCGCCAACCACATCAGCACACCGCGCTCCCGCCTCGTCGGGCGCCAGCGTACCCGTGAGCTGCGGCGACCTACTCCACCAGGGACAACTCCAGAGAACCCGTCAGCCGGAGTTCACGCAGTGGCCTGCCACCGGCGTCCAGAGTGCGGATGGTGCCGTCGGTGTCCCAGCCCGCGGAGCGGAAGAACTTCAGCGACGCCTGGTCCGCCTCGGCCACCCAGGTCACCCCGCGCTGGGCGCCCTGCTCCCGGAGCCGGGCGGCGGCCGTGGCCAGCAGGCGGCCGGCGTGGCCGCGGCGGCCCCAGCGGGGCTCCACCAGCAGCACGCTGACCAACGCGGTCGAATCGGCGTCCACCGGCAGCGCGCCGTCCGCGGCGGCGATCTCCTCGGTGGGGGCCGGACCGGCGGCGCAGAAGCCGACCACCCACTCGCCCTCGGTGGCCACCAGCACCGTGGCCGGGCCCGTGGTGACCGCCTCCAGCCACAGCCGTTCGGTCTCCTCGACATCCAGCCCGGCCAGCACCTCGGCGGGCAGGATCGCCGCATACGCGGACTGCCAGGTGACCTGTTGGATGCGGGCGATCTCGGCGGCGTCAGTGGGGAGTGCGGGCCGGACGGCGGCGTCTGCCATGCGAGACAACCTAGCCGGTTGCCTGCCGCGATATAACTTAGGCAAGGCTAGCCAAAGCAACGTCACACTCCTGGGGGTTGTCTTGACCGAGGTGCCCGACACCGAGAACTCCGCCGTCGCGCCGCGTTCGCCCGGCGAGCTGCTGCCGATCGCCTACGGCTTCGCCTACACACACGTGCTGCGCGTGGTCCTCGAACTGCGGTTGCCCGAACTGCTCGCCGAGCGCCCCCGGGACGTCGCCGAACTCGCGACCGCGACGAGATCGCACGAGCCGTCGCTGCACCGCCTGAGCCGGTTGCTGATCGCCTTCGGGCTGATCGAGGAGCACGACGGCGTGCTGCGGCTCAGCGACCTCGGCCAGTACCTGCGCGCCGACGTGCCCGGCTCGGCCCGCGGCGCCGTCGACCTCGCTCTCGACCCGGTGCTCAGCCACGCCTGGACCGAACTCGGCCACACCGTGCGCACCGGCGAGACCGCCTTCGACCACGTGCACGGCCATGGGCTGTTCCGGCACCTGGACGCCGATCCGGCCGCCGCGGCCGCCTTCCACCGGGTGATGGCGGGCTCGACCCGGGTGGTCGTGCCCGCGGTGGTCAATGCCTACGACTTCGGGCCGCTGCGCACCTTGATCGACGTCGGTGGCGGGGACGGCACCCTGCTCGCCGCGCTGCTGTCGGCCTACCCGGCACTGCGCGGCACCGTCTTCGACACCGCGGCCGTGGTCGGCGCCGCGACTGGCGTGTTCGCCTCGGCGGGGGTGGCCGACCGCGCCGACACCCAGGCCGGGGACTTCTTCGTCTCGGTGCCCGAGGGCGCGGGCGGGTACCTGCTCAAGAGCATCCTGCACGACTGGTCGGACGCGGACTCGGTGCGGATCCTGCGCAACTGCCGCGCCGCGATGCGCCCGGACGGCCGGGTGCTCGTGGTCGAACCGGTGGTCGCCGAGGATCCGGCCGGGGCGGGCGGGCTGCACGCGGCGATGAGCGATATCCAGATGCTCGTGCTCACTCCCGGCCGGGAGCGCACGCTGGCCGAGTTCGCCCGGGTGTTCACCGACAGTGGGCTGGTCCTCGTCGGGGTGCACCCGCTGCCGGGCTCGCCCGCGCTGCGCCTGTTGGAGGCGCAGGCCGCCTGAGCCGGGGTGGTGACGGACGCGGGCCCGCGTCCGTCACCGTGACGAAAAGTCGTGTGGGTCACACTCCGGAGATCTGCTTGATCCAGGTGCGGAGTCCGGTGATGTCGGCGTAGCCGCCGAACCCGTCGTTCTGGGTCGGCTTGTGGCCGATCGAGCACACGCCGACCTGCACCCCGTTGACGATGATCGGACCGCCGGAGTCGCCGCCGGCGACCTCGCCGTTGTTGCGCACGCAGATCAGCGTGTTGTCCCCGGCGCAGCCCAGCGAGGCGACACTGCCGGTGGCGAACTTGAGGTTCTCCGGCAGCGGGCCGGACCAGTCGGACTTGTCGGCGCCCCAGCCGTAGATGGTGTCGGCGGATCCGACCCGCACCGAGCCTGCCGCGCCGAGCCGCGAGTAGGTGGTGTTGATGTCCCGGTCGAGCTGCACCAGGCTCACGTCATTGCGGCCGCTGTAGTTGACCAGGCGGGTGGCCTTGGCGGTCTGGCCGCCGCTGCTGCGCTTGAGCGAGCCGACCCGGACGGTGAAGTTGGCGACCGGGCGCTGGGTGCAGTGCCGCGCGGTGAGCACCCAGCGCGGCGCGATGATCGAGGCGGTGCAGGTGTGGCTGCCGTTGTAGGCCAGCGAGACGATCCAGGGGATGTTCTGGGTGACGGTGCCGCCGCGGACGATGAACGGCTCGGCGTCGCCGGCGGCTGGCGGGGCGGCGGCGTCGGGGGCCAGGGGGTGGGCGATGGTGGCGTTGTCCGCGGCGGCCGTGGTGGAGCCGGCGGTGGTGGAGCCAGGGGTGGTGGACTCGGCGGTGGTGGCGGCGGTGGTGGCGGCGGCGGTCGTGCCCGGGGTGGCGGTGGCGGCTGGACTGGTGGTGGCTGCGGTCGCGCAGACGAACAGGGCGAGCACGGCGGCGCGCAGGAGCTTGGTCGTTCCTCGCATGGTGGGTCCTTCGCAGGGATGGTCACGCACAGGGATGCGGCGGCGGTAACCTGGCCGCAGAGCTGAGTGTGCGAGCGCGGCGCGAGGAGCGGATCCCTTCGGAGGGACCGTGGAAATCGTCGAAAACGCGGTTCTCCAGGTAACCGTTCGTCTGGGCGGGTGCAGCCGGCCGGGACAAGCGGAGTGGCCGGGGCAGGCAGAAGGGCGCCACCCGGCAGGATGACGCCCTTCCTTGCTGCCCCTCGGTCGGTCAGACGCCCGCGTAGGAGCGGATCCAGGTGCGGAACAACGCGACGTTGGTGTAGCCGGCCCAGCCGCTGCCGGCGGGCTTGTGGCCGATGGCGCACACGCCGCCCTGGATCATCTGGCCGGTCTGCGGGCTACGCACGTACACCGGGCCGCCGGAGTCGCCGCCGGCGATGCTGCCGTTGGTCTGGGTGCACAGCACCCGCGGGTTGGCCGAGGCGCAGTTGGCGTCGGAGACCTTGCCGTCGGCGTACTTCAGGCGCTCGGGCAGCGGGCCGGACCAGTCCGCCTTCTCCGAGCCCCAGCCGTAGGCGGTGGCCGCCTGGTTGGTGGCGATGTCCGCACTGGTCGCGAGCACCGAGTAGGTGGTGTTGATGCTGCGGTCCAGCTCGACCAGGGCGATGTCGGCGTTCGGCCAGGAGTAGCTCGGGTGCTTGATCACCCGGGTGGCGTTGGCGGTGGTGCCGCCGCTGCTGCGGGTCAGCGAGCCGACCCGCACCGAGTAGGTGCCCGCCGCCTCGACGCAGTGCGCCGCGGTGAGCACCCAGCGGGCCGCGATGATGCTGGAGGTGCAGGTGAAGCCGCCGTTGCGGTGCAGGGCGGAGATCCACGGCTTGGCGGAGCTGACGAATCCGCCGCCGACGATGAGCGGGTCCACGTCCTGGGTGGTCGTGGGCGCGGCGGCGGCGGGCAGAGCGCCGAGCAGCAGGGAACCGCTCACCGCGATGGTGGCCAGGATGGAACGCAGGGTCTTCTTCCCTCGCATGGTCAAACCCCTCGATCGGCGGACCGTCGCGCGAGAGCAGGGGAGCGCGGCGGTCCGGAATGGTGAAACCGGACAGAGTGTGGGTGCCGTCACACTTTCGGCTGAACCCCTCTAACGGCGGGTGTGGCACGGAGTTTTGAACAAACGTTGGTGGCGGGCGGTCTTGTCAGGGGTGGCTGCGATGATCCGCCGGGTGCAGACCATGAGCCCGGCCGCTGCCCGGCGGACCGCCCTGGCCGCCCAGGGATTCGCCGAACCCCGCCCCACCGCGACCCCGACCCGGCGGCACCTGCAACGGGTGCTGGACCGGACCCAGCTCATCCAGCTGGACTCGGTCAACGTCGCGGTGCGCGCGCACTACGCGCCGCTGTTCAGCAGGCTCGGCGCGTACCCGACCGAACTGCTCGACGAGGCCGCCTGGTCGCACAGCGCGCGCCGGCCGCGGCTGCTGGTGGAGTACTGGGCGCATGAGGCGAGCGTGGTCCCGGTGGCCGACTGGCCGCTGTTCCGGTGGCGGATGCGGCACTACGAATCGCTGCGCGGCAGGCACTGGAAGGCCGCGGTGGACACGCCCGCGCTGGTCGAGGACGTGCTGGCCGCGGTGAAGGAGCTGGGGCCGGTCGGCGCGGGCGCGCTGGAGAAGGCGCTGGGCGGGCAGGGGCGCGGGCCGGGGGCCTGGTGGGAGCGTTCGGAGGTGAAGATGGTCTGCGAGTACCTCTTCGCCGTCGGTGGGCTGACCACCGGTACCCGGCGTTCCTTCGAGCGGCTCTACGACCTGCCGGAACGGGTGATTCCGGCGGAGTTCCTGAGCCAGGCCGAGCTGCCGGAGGCGGACGCGCACCGGGAGCTGATCCGGCGGTCCGCGGTGGCGCTGGGCGTGGCCACCGAGGCCGATCTGCGCGACTACTACCGGCTGCCGGTGGCCGGTGCGCGGCAGGCGGTGGCCGAGCTGGTCGAGGAGGGGGAACTGGAACCGGTCGAGGTGCTCGGCTGGGGCCGGCAGGCTTATCGGCACGTGCGGGCGCGGACTCCGCGCACGGTGGCCGCGCGGGCACTGCTGTGCCCGTTCGACCCGCTGATCTGGGAGCGGGCCCGCACCGAGCGGCTGTTCGACTTCCACTACCGGATCGAGATCTACGTGCCCGCGCCCAAGCGGGTGCACGGCTACTACGTGTTCCCGTTCCTGCTGGAGGAGCGGTTGTCCGCGCGGGTGGACCTCAAGGCGGACCGGGCCGCCGGGCTGCTGCGGGTGCCGGGGGCGTTCCTGGAGGACGGGCCGGACAAGCCGCCGCGGGCGCGGGTGATCGCCGAACTGGCCGACGAGCTGACGCTGATGGCGGGCTGGCTGGGGCTCTCCGGTGTGGCGGTCGGCGGGCGCGGCGACCTGGCCAAGGACCTGGCCGCCGCGCTCCGCTGATCCCCCCGACTGCCACCACCCCCGGGGCAGTCCGAACGGTGGCGACCTACCAGGAGGAGGTCGTCACCACGACGTTGCCGTAGCCGGTGCGGCCGGTGATGCGCAGCGGCAGGTCCTCCGGCGGGGTGTCGCCGCGGACCTCCAGTTCGCTGCGCGCCTGCCCGTAGCTGGACTCCAGGTCCAGCTCGGCGGCCACGCCCGGCCGGATCGCGATGCGCAGCTCACCGGAGCCGGTGCGCAGTTCCAGCTTGCCCTCAGCGGCGTCGGCCACGGTCAGGTCGCCGGTGCCGGTGCGCACCCGCACATCGGCCTGCACCGCGCCCAGCCACACGCTGCCGCGGCTGGTGGTCAGCTCGCTCGGACCGCCGACCGAGGAGACCTCCAGATCGCCGCTGCCGCTGCGGGCGCGCAGCCCGCCGAGCATCGGGCCGAGCCGGACGCTGCCGGACCCGGCGTTGACCGAGGCGGCGCCGTCGGCCCGGTCCACCGAGATCTGCCCGGTGCCGGTGTTGACGTCGAGCCGGTTCGCGGCGCCGGTGACGGTGACATCGCCGGAGCCGCTGTGCGCGGTCAGGTGCGAGCCGTTGGGCGCCTGCACCTCGACCTTCACCGGCACCAGGCGCAACGGCAGGTCCGACGGGGTGCGCACGCGCAGCCGGTTGCCGGTGAACTCCACCGTGGTGCGGCGCAGCACCTCGGCGCCGACATCGGCCGGGTCGCGGGTCGTGCCCGCCGAACCGAACTGGTCGGTTACCCAGCTGAGCAGGCCGGTGAGCTGGTTGCCGAAGCCGGTGGCCGCGGACGGGTCGTGCGTGAGCCGCACGTGCACCCCGGGTTTGTCGGTCAGTCGCACCTCGATCCGGCCGGAGCCGATCTCCACGTGCACTTCGGCCGGTCCCTCGGCGGCGAACTCCTCGACCCTGGTCGCGGCGGGACCGGTGCTGGCCTCAGTCATGATCACATCCACCCCTCTGTCCTCAGCCCTGGACCCAGCCGCGCAACCGGCTGTTGGTCGCCTCGCCCCGCTGTTCACTGCGCCGCTGCTGACGCCACTCGTGACGTCGCGACCGATCGTCCGTGCCCTGCCCGTGCAGAGCGCCCTGCACCGCCTGGGACAACCAGGAGTTCAGCGACACGCCCTGGGCGTTGGCTGCCTTCTCCGCCTTGCCCTTGAGTTCCTCGAACAGCCGCAGCGTGATCCGGCTGATGTCGCCGCCCTCGCCGAGCGGGGAGAACGGCGGTGGCGGCGGAGGCGGTGGTGGCACCGAATCCGCTGCGGGAGAACGGCGCTGACCAGCGGCGGGAGTGACCACGACGCGCACGTCCCTGCCGTCCAGGCGTACGTCCACCACCTGCCCGTCCAGTGTCGCGGTGACCTCGGCGGCCAGGTCGGAGAGCGCGTTCATGATGGCCAGCCGAGCCGCCGGCTCCAGCGCGGCGGCCAGCAGGGCCGCGGTGCGCCGGGTCTGCTCGTCCCCGGCCGAGGCGGCGGTGGTCAGGTCCTCCCGCAGTCCGTTGACGTAGCTCGTGAGATCCATGACGCCACTATGGCGTCACGACTGATGTCAGTCAAGGAAGTCGTGACGGCGAGGTGCTGTCAGCGGGGTCTGCTGCGCGCCGCTGACAAGGCGAACTACTGTGTTCGCCGTGACTCAGACGGTGCAGCCGAAGGTTCAGCTCATTGGGAAGACCGAGTTCTTCCCGCCGGCCGACGTGCCGTGGTCCACTGACGCCGACGGTGGCGAGGCGCTCGCGGAGTTCGCCGGCCGCGCCTGCTACCAGTCCTGGAGCAAGCCCAACCCGGCCACCGCCTCCAACGCCGGCTACCTGCGGCACATCCTGGAGGTCGGCCACCTGTCCGTGCTCGAGCACGGCTCGGTCAGCTTCTACTTCACCGGCCTGTCCCGCTCGCTCACCCACGAGCTGATCCGGCACCGGCACTTCTCCTATTCCCAGCTCTCCCAGCGCTACGTGCCCGAGCGGGACGCCGCGATGGTCGAGCCGGACGTCATCGCCGAGGACCCGGAACTGCACCGGATGTTCCTGGCCGCGGCCGAGGCCAGCGTGGCCGCCTACAACGAGCTGCTCGAGGGCCTGGAGCGCAAGTTCGCCGACGTCAAGAACGCCACCCTGCGCCGCAAGCAGGCGCGGCAGGCGGCGCGGGCGATCCTGCCCAACGCCACCGAGACCCGCATCGTGGTCACCGGCAACTACCGCGCCTGGCGGCACTTCATCGCGATGCGCGCCACCGAGCACGCCGACGTGGAGATCCGCGCGCTGGCCGTGGAGTGCCTGCGTCAGCTGCACAAGGTCGCGGCGAACGTCTTCAGCGACTTCGAGATCTCCGCGCTGGCCGACGGCACCGAGGTCGCCTCCAGCCCGTTGGTCACCGAGGGCTGAGTCCGCGCGGATGCGGCTGGAATCGTTGACCGGGGCCGCGCTGGCCGGGCTGGCACCGCGGGTGGCCACGGCTTACGCGGCCGCGTTCGCGCCGCCGCCGTACTCCTACGACCAGGCCAAGGTCGAGCGCGCGCTGAACACGCTGAGCTTCGCCGCGGCCCAGCCCGGCGCGACCGCGGTGCTGGCCCTCGACGCGGACGACACCGTGCTCGGCGCGGGCTGGGGCTGGGTGACCCCGCCTGGTCTGCACGTGCCGGACAGCCCGTTCGCCCGGCTCTACGCCACGGTGGCCGAGGCCATCGGCGGCGAGCCGGTCGCGCACGAGCTGCTGCCCGGCCGGTTCGAGCTGATCGAGTTGTTCGTGCACCCGGACCGGCAGGGCGAGGGGCTGGGCCGGGCGATCGCGCGGCAGGTGCTCGACGGCCGCGGCGGCTGGCTGCTGGCCTGGCCGTCCGCGCCCGCGCACGCCGCCTACCTGCGCTGGGGCTGGATCGAACGCGGCCGCTTCGGCAACCGGCACGGCGAGCAGGTGGCGGTGCTCACTGTCGAGCCGGCGTAGCGGACCGGCGGTCCGGTTGTAGGGTGGCGGCATGGGCATCGCGCGGACGGAACGCCGGGAACTGGTCGAGCTGTTCACCGCGGTCGGGCCGGACGCGCCGACCCTGTGCGGGGAGTGGACCACCCGGGACCTGGCCGCGCACCTGGTGTTGCGGGAACGCCGCCTGGACGCGGCCCCCGGCATCGCGCTGAGCGCCTTCGCCGGGCACACCCAGCGGGTGCAGGAGTCCTTCGCCGCCAAACCGTGGGCCGAGCTGGTCGACCTGGTCCGCACCGGCCCGCCCTGGTACTCCCCCTACGGCCTGCCCGGCCTGGAAGACCTGGTCAACGGGGCCGAGTACTTCATCCACCACGAGGACGTCCGGCGGGCCCAGCCCGACTGGGAACCGCGGGAGCTGGACCAGGAACCGCTGTGGCGCACGGTCCGGATGTCGGCCCGGCTGACCTACCGCAAGAGCCCGGTCGGCCTGGCGCTGGCGCGTCCGGACGGGCAGCGCGCGGTGATCAAGAACGGGCCGAGCCCGGTGACCATCGTGGGCGAGCCCGCCGAGCTGCTGCTGCACTCCTTCGGGCGGGAACAGGCCAGGGTGGAACTGCAGGGCGACCCGCGCGCGGTGGCCGTGGTGGAGAATCTCGACCGCAGCATGTGACTCGCCGGAGTATTCGCGGCGCGGCATGTGAACTGCGGCAAACGGGGGCCGCGCGGTCAGGGCGGGATCGAAAGCGTTGTAGCGTTCCAGACCATGACCGCATGCCCCACCGCACAACCTGGCCGGCCGTTCGGCCAGGTGCTTGTCGCCATGGTGACGCCCTTCGACGCCGCAGGAGCTCTCGACCTCGACGCGGCCCAGAAACTGGCCGCCCACCTGGTCGCCAAGGGTTGCGACGGCCTGGTCCTCAACGGCACCACCGGCGAATCCCCGACGACCTCCGACACCGAGAAGGCCGAGCTGGTCCGGGCCGTGGCCGACGTCGTCGGCGACCGCGCCGCGGTGATCACCGGCGTCGGCACCTATGACACCGCGCACAGCGTGCACCTGGCCATGGAGGCGGCCAAGTCGGGCGCGCACGGCGTGCTCGTGGTGACCCCGTACTACTCGCGCCCGCCGCAGTCCGGCCTGCTCGCGCACTTCAGCGCGGTGGCGGACGCGACCGAGCTGCCGGTGATGCTCTACGACATCCCGCCGCGCAGCATCGTGCCGATCGAGGTGGACACCTTCCGCAAGCTCGCCGAGCACCCGCGGATCGTCGCGGTCAAGGACGCCAAGGGCGATCTGACCGCGGGCACCCAGGTGATGGCCGAGACCGGACTGGCCTACTACTCCGGTGACGACGTGCTCAACCTGCCCTGGCTCTCCGTCGGCGGGATCGGGTTCGCCAGCGTCATCGGCCACGTCGTGCCGGACAAGCTGGTGCGCATGCTGCGCGCCTACGAGTCGGGTGATGTGGCCGGGGCACGCGCGGTGCACACCGCGCTGTTGCCGATCTATGCCGCGTTCGCCAAGCTCGGCGGCGTGATCTTCAGCAAGGCCGCGCTGCGGTTGCAGGGCATCGAGGTGGGCAACCCCAGGTTGCCGCTGCCGCCCGCCACCCCGGAGCAGGTCGAGCTGGTTGCGGCGGCTCTGCGCGCCGCGGATGTGGAGGTTTCCCGCTAGTGATCGACATCGCGGCAGTGCTGCCCACCAACAAGCCGGGCCCGCTGCCCGACGGCGGACTTCGAGTGGTCGCCCTCGGCGGCATCGGCGAAGTCGGCCGCAACATGACCGTCTTCGAGCACGCGGGGCGGATGCTCGTCGTGGACTGCGGCGTGCTCTTCCCCGAGGACGACGCGCCCGGCGTGGACCTGATCCTGCCGGACTTCCGCGCGCTGGAATCCCGGCTGGACGACATCGACGCGCTGGTGCTCACCCACGGGCACGAGGACCACATCGGCGCGGTGCCGTTCCTGCTGCGGTTGCGGCCGGACCTGCCGGTGGTCGGCTCCCGGTTCACCCTCGCGCTGCTGGCCGCCAAGTGCAAGGAGCACCGGCAGAACCCGGTGCTGATCGAGGTGGTGGAGGGCGAGCACCGCAGCTTCGGACCGTTCGAGCTGCAGTTCCTCGCGGTCAACCACTCCATCCCGGACGCGCTCGCGGTGGCCATCCGCACCGAGGCCGGGCTGGTCTTGCACACCGGCGACATCAAGCTGGACCAGCTCCCGCTGGACGGCAGGCTCACCGACCTGGCCGGTTTCCACCGGCTCGGCGACGAGGGCGTGGACCTGTTCCTGGTCGACTCGACCAACGCCGAGGTGCCCGGATTCGTCACCCCGGAACGCCAGATCGGGCCGGTGCTCGACGGGGTGATCGGCAAGGCCAAGCAGCGGGTCATCGTGGCCTGTTTCGCCAGCCACGTGCACCGGGTGCAGCAGGTGCTGGACGTGGCCGCCACGCACGGGCGCCGGGTGACCTTCGTCGGCCGCTCGATGGTCCGCAACATGGGCATCGCCGCCGACCTGGGCCTGCTCACCGTGCCGGAGGGGCTGCTGGCGGACCTGGACGAGGCCATGCAGCTGCCCGAGGACCAGGTGGTGTTCGTCTCCACCGGGTCGCAGGGCGAGCCGCTGTCCGCGCTGTCCCGGATGGCCCGCGGCGAGCACCGGCAGATCAGCATCCGCGCCGGGGACATGGTCGTGCTGGCCAGCTCGCTCATCCCCGGCAACGAGACCGCGGTGTTCGGCGTGGTCAACGGCCTGGTCCGGCTCGGTGCGCAGGTCGTGCACCAGGGCACGGCCAAGGTGCACGTCTCCGGCCACGCCTCCGCCGGCGAGCTGCTGTACCTGTACAACGCGGTCCGGCCGAGCAACGTCATGCCGGTGCACGGCGAGTGGCGGCACCTGCGCGCCAACGCCGAACTGGCCACGCTGACCGGGGTGCCCCCGGAGCGGGTGGTCATCGCCGAGGACGGTGTGGTCGTGGACCTCATCGACGGCGCGGCGAGCATCGTCGGACGGGTCGAGGTCGGGCACGTCTACGTGGACGGTCTCTCCGTCGGCGACGTCGGCGAGTCCACCCTGTCCGACCGGCTGGTACTCGGTGAGGGCGGGTTCATCGCGATCGTCGTCGCCGTCGAGTCCGCCACCGGCCGGGCGGTCACCCCGCCGACGGTGTCCGGGCGCGGCTTCTCCGATGACCCGAAGGCACTGGACCAGGTGGTCCCGCTGGTGGAGATGGAACTGGCGCGCACCGAGGCGGAGAACATCACCGACCCGCACCGCATCGCCCAGTCGGTGCGCCGCGTGGTCGGCCGGTGGGTCGCCGAGACCTATCGTCGTCGTCCGATGATCGTGCCCACCGTCATCCCGGTCTGAGCGACGGCGGACCGGCGTCTGGCTGGGACCGCCGCATGACGTTCGTTGAGGGCCGCTGGGATCCACCAGCGGCCCTCAACGCGCTGAGCGGGCGGTGCGAACGGTTCTCCAGGTAACCCGTTTTCCGGGTGCTGCGACCGAATCCACAGCGCACACCGGCCGCACTCCGGGGACGGAGGGCGGCCGGGCGCGTGATTGTGGTCAGCGGGTGTCGGTCAGCGCAGGTGGGTCAGAGCTGGTCCGGGGTCCACGGGCTGCGGGACTCGGTGGGCCGGGTCGCGTCGTGGAACTTCAGCTTGTCCAGCTCGCCGGGGCGGATGCCGATCATGCCCTTGGCGATCTCGCGCATGATCCGGTCCCTGGCGCGGGCGGCGTCGCCCGGCTTGGCCGGGGACAGGTCCGACAGGTCCGGTGGGGCGCCGAAGTGCACGCGGAAGGTCGGGCGGTTCTTCACCGCGCGGAACCAGGACATCATCAGCGGCTTGAAGTCCGTCCAGCCGCTGACCACCAACGTGCCCCAGATCACCGCCTCGTGCGCGCCGAACTGGCTCACCGGCACCACCGGCACGCCGGCGGCGAGCGCGATCCGGGCCGCGCCGGTCTTGCCGCGTTCCGGCCACAGGCCGGGGTCGCGGGTGACCCGGCCCTCGGGGTAGATGAGCAGCGAATGGCCGTCGCCGAGTGCCTGGACCGCGCTGTCCATGGCCTGGGTGACCGTGCGCTTGCCGCGGTCCACCCGGACATGTCCGCAGCGCCGCCACACCCAGCCGGCGATCGGGGCGTCGAAGATGCCGCCGGTGGACATCAGCGACGGCGCGAGCCCGGCCTTGTGACAGGCCGCGACCAGCACGAAGCCGTCGAAGACGCCGATGTGATTGGAGGCCAGCAACACCGGGCGTCCGCGCAGCTCAGCCGGGACTTCCCCGGTGACCACGAGTTTTCCGGTGAGGGCGACGAGGGCGCGATCCGCGGCCATCAAGGCCCGCCAGAGCCTGGAGGACCGACGGGCCGGAGCCGACCGGCGTGTCGGCTCGTCTGGAACCGAATGCAGAGCAACCATGACAGGTGCAGCATCGCATGCCGCCCAACCTCGCGACCCCACCACTTCCTAATTCGTCATGACTGAGGCTCCTGTGACGGGAGTGACGACTGTGACGGAAGGGGCGAGCCGACTACCGTGTGGAGCATGGCGAACCGAACAGCGGCCTCGAAGAGGGGAGGCGGCGGCTCCTCCCGTGCCCGCGCGAGTTCGTCCAGGTCACGCGGGAAGTCCACGGCCAAGGCGCCCGCCAAACGTCCCGCGGCCAAGGGCAGGCCCAAGGCGAAACCGAAGCCCAGTGGCGGCGGCGCGATCACTCGCGGTGTGCGCGGCGGCTGGGGACTGATCGCCAAGGGCGTGGGCGGCATGGCCCGCGCGATGGGCCGCACCAAGGAACTCGACCCCGGCCACCGCCGGGACGGACTGGCGCTGGTCTTCATCGCCGCCGCGGTGATCGTGGCCGCCGGGGCCTACTGGCACGCGGGCGGACCGGTCGGGCGCTGGGTGGAGATCGGCGTGCGCACCGTGGTCGGCGCGGGCGTGGTGGTGCTGCCGCTGGTGCTGGCCGTGGTCGCGGTGGTGCTGATGCGCTCGGACCCGCAGCCCGAACGCCGCCCCAGCCTGGTGGTCGGCGCGCTGCTGGTCACGCTGCCGGTGCTCGGCCTGCTGCACATCTTCTCCGGCCGCCCGGAGACCCTGGAATCGCGCTGGTGGGCCGGTGGCGAACTCGGCTACCTGGCAGGCGATCCGCTCGCCCGCGGGCTGAGCGGCTGGGTCGCGGTGCCGCTGCTGATGCTGATCGCCGTCTACGGCGTGCTGGTGCTCGACGGCACCCCGGTGCGCGAGGTGCCCAGCCGGCTGCGCGAGCTGACCGGCCTGCGCGAGGACGACGAGGACGAGGCCCCCGAGGACGAGCCCGATCTCGACGCGGCCAAGGTGCGGCTGCGCCGGCCCTCCCGTCGTCGTCAGGCCACCATGAGCGAGGACGCCGAGGCGCCCGACTCCGGCCTGGACCTGGTCGCGCCCACGCCGGCCAAACCGGCCCGGCCGAGCAAGGTCGCCGCCGCGGCCGCCGCCGAGCCGCCGCCCCCGGCGAAACCCCAGCAGACCCGGCTGGACCTGGTCCGCGAGGTCGAGGGCGACTACCAGTTGCCGCCGACCACGCTGCTCAAGGACGGCGACCCGCCGAAGGCGCGCAGCAAGGCCAACGACTCGATGATCGAGGCGATCACCGGGGTGCTGGAGCAGTTCTCCATCGACGCCCAGGTCGCCGGGTTCACCCGGGGGCCGACGGTGACCCGGTACGAGGTCGAACTCGGTCCGGGGGTGAAGGTCGAGAAGATCACCGCGCTGACCAAGACCATCGCCTACGCGGTGGCCACGGACAACGTGCGGCTGCTCGCGCCGATCCCCGGCAAGTCCGCGGTCGGCATCGAGGTGCCCAACAGCGACCGCGAGATGGTGCGGCTGGCCGATGTGCTCAAGTCCACCACCGCGGTCTCCGACCAGCACCCGCTGGTGATCGGCCTGGGCAAGGACATCGAGGGCCACATGGTCACCGCGAACCTGGCCAAGATGCCGCACCTGCTGGTCGCGGGCTCCACCGGCTCCGGTAAGTCCAGCTTCGTCAACTCGATGCTGGTCTCGCTGCTGGCCAGGGCCACCCCGGAGGAGGTCAGGATGATCCTGATCGACCCGAAGATGGTGGAACTGACCCCGTACGAGGGCATCCCGCACCTGATCACGCCCATCATCACCCAGCCCAAGAAGGCCGCCGCCGCGCTGGCCTGGCTGGTCGAGGAGATGGAGCAGCGCTACCAGGACATGCAGGTCAACCGGGTCCGGCACATCGACGACTTCAACGCCAAGGTGCGCACCGGCGAGATCACCGCGCCGCTGGGCAGCGAACGCGTGTACCGGCCCTACCCGTACATCCTGGCCATCGTCGACGAGCTGGCCGACCTGATGATGACCGCGCCGCGCGATGTCGAGGACGCGATCGTGCGGATCACCCAGAAGGCCCGCGCGGCAGGCATCCACCTGGTGCTGGCCACCCAGCGGCCCTCGGTGGACGTGGTCACCGGCCTGATCAAGACGAACGTGCCGTCCCGGCTGGCCTTCGCGACCTCCTCGCTGACCGACTCCCGGGTCATCCTGGACCAGCCCGGCGCGGAGAAGCTGATCGGCATGGGCGATGGCCTGTACCTGCCGATGGGCGCCTCCCGGCCGGTGCGGGTGCAGGGCGCCTACGTCGGCGACGACGAGATCACCGCGATCGTCAACTACACCAAGGACCAGGCCCAGCCCGACTACGCCGACAACGTCACCGCGGCCAAGCCCGGCGAGGCCAAGGAGATCGACCCGGACATCGGCGACGACCTCGAACTGCTGGTGCAGGCCACCGAGCTGATCGTGACCAGCCAGTTCGGCTCCACCTCGATGCTGCAGCGCAAGCTGCGGGTCGGCTTCGCCAAGGCGGGCCGGTTGATGGACCTGCTGGAGACCCGCGGCGTGGTCGGCCCGTCCGAGGGCTCCAAGGCCCGCGAGGTGCTGATCAAACCGGACGAGCTGGACTCGGTGCTGTACCTGCTCCGCGGTGGTGGCGGCAGCGCTCCGGCGGACGAGGACTGACCCCACCGGAGGAGAACCCCGGACGAGACGAGAACGGACCCGGACCGCGCAGGGAATGCGGCCCGGGTCTGTTCTCGTCAGCGGTTCAGCTCAGCGTTGTGCGGGGCTCACGTGCCCCAGCGGCGGACGGCCGCGTAGTACAGGTCGGCGATGCGGTTGCAGGCCCAGTTGCCCTTGCAGATGCCGTAGAGGTCGGACTTGAACTTGTTGTCCACCCGCGCCTTCGCGTCGGCGTTCCAGCGGCCCTGCTTCTTGAAATTCCGGTAGCCGAAGTCGTGCCGGTGGCAGGCCGGGGTGAAGTTGAAGCCGACCGGCTTGTCCGGCGACCACGAACAGGCGTCCGAGGACCAGTCGAGCTGGCCGTTGTACGGCCGCTGGTTGCGGATCGTGGAGAACTCGCCGAGCGACTTGCTGAACATGTAGCTGTCGGTGACCGCCCTGATGTCGACGGCCTGGGCCACACCCGACCCGGCGAGCAGGCCGAAGGTGGCGGCGATCGCGACCAGTGCGCTGGTGAGAACCTTGCGGATCCCGGCAGGGGAATTGTTCACGGTGAACCCCAGTTCTGTGGTGTGAACTACACGTGAGGTTCCTACCGGGCGGTAGCGGCCGCTGGCTGCACTCCGTTCGAAGATTGAGTGAAGGCTTGACTACGTTGTGACCTGGCTCACTTCATGATCACCTTCGCTGATCACAGCTCCAGCAGCATGCGGGTGTTGCCCAGGGTGTTGGGCTTGACGTAGGGCAGGTCGAGGAACTCGGCCACACCGGCGTCCGGGGAACGCCGGATCTCCTCGTAGATCTCCGCGGTCACCGGAGTGCCCTGGATCTCGACGAAGCCGTGCCGCTGGAAGAAGTGCGCCTCGAAGGTCAGCACGAAGATCCGCATCAGCCCCAGCTGGTTGGCCACGTCCACCAGCTGGCGCACGATCGCGCCACCGACACCCTTGCCGCGGGCGCTGGGATCCACCGCCACCGTGCGGATCTCGGCCAGGTCCTCCCACAGCACGTGCAGGGCGCCGCAGCCCACGAGCGATCCCTCCAGCTCTGCGACCCAGAACTCCTGCACCGACTCATACAGGGTCACCAGGTCCTTCTCGAGCAGGATGTCCTTGCTCGCGTACAGGTCCACGAGGGCCTTCATGGACCGCACGTCCCGCGTCCGCGCGCGGCGCACGGTGATCGCGTCACTCACGACAGATCAACGTAATCGCTTCGGCACGGAAAGGCTCCGTTCCGTTCCCCTCAAGTCTTCTTCCTCTCACTACTTTGCTTTCCGCGCCGCCCCGCGCTTCACCCTCGACGGTAGGTCCGGGGCAGGTCCGGGCCAACTCGGAGATCAACAACGCCGATCGGGCGGTGACCGCGCGCGACTAGGTAAGGCGCGGCTACTTCTTCCGCTCGGCCGGAGCCGGGGGCGCGCGGCGGAACCGGACACCCAGGTTCAGCCGGACCGGTGGTGTTCGCCGGTTTCGCCACCCGATCGAGGCAACCTCGGCACCGGCTCGAACTCCGGCCCCGCCGCCCGCGCCGCCGCGGGGTGACGCCGTGGAATTGATCATGGTGGACGACGGTTACCCTGATCGACGTGTCTTCACCGTCCACCTCCCGCCGGGTCGCGTTGCTCACCCTCGGCTGCGCGCGCAACGAAGTCGACTCCGAGGAACTCGCCGGCCGGCTGACCTCCGGCGGCTGGGACCTGGTCGACACCGGCGCCGAGGCCGACGGCGGGGCCGAGGACGCCGACGTGATCGTGGTGAACACCTGCGGTTTCGTCGAGGGCGCCAAGAAGGACTCCATCGACATGCTGCTGGCCGCCTCCGACACCGGGGCCAAGGTCGTGGCGGTGGGCTGCTTCGCCGAGCGCTACGGCAAGGAGCTGGCCGACCAGCTGCCCGAGGCCAGCGCGGTGCTCGGCTTCGACCACTACCCGGACCTGGCCGCGCGGCTGGACGACGTGGTCGCCGGGCGCAGCGTCGAATCGCACACCCCGGTGGACCGGCGCACGCTGCTGCCGATCACCCCCGTGCAGCGCCCGCAGGCCGCGGACAACCTGTCCGTGCCCGGCCACGGCTGGCTGCCCACCAACGTGCAGCGCCGCCGCCTGGACAACGCCCCGGTGGCCGCGCTCAAGATCGCCTCCGGCTGTGACCGGCGCTGCACCTTCTGCGCCATCCCGTCCTTCCGCGGCGCCTTCGTCTCTCGCACCGCCGAGGAGATCCTGGGCGAGGCCGCCTGGCTGGCCCAGCACGGCGCCCGCGAGGTCTTCCTGGTCAGTGAGAACTCCACCTCCTACGGCAAGGACCTCGGCGACGTGCGCGCGCTGGAGGCGCTGCTGCCGAGGCTGGCCGCGGTGCCCGGCATCGACCGGGTGCGGGTGTCCTACCTGCAGCCCGCCGAGACCCGGCCCGGCCTGGTCAAGGCCATCGCCACCACCCCGGGGGTGGCCGACTACTTCGACCTCTCCTTCCAGCACTCCAGCGAGTCCGTGCTGCGCCGGATGCGCCGCTTCGGCAGCACCGAGTCCTTCCTCGACCTGGTCAAGCAGATCCGCGCGCTGTCCCCGAGCGCGGGCATCCGCACCAACGTCATCGTCGGTTTCCCCGGCGAGACCGAGGCGGACCTGGCCGAGCTGGAGCGCTTCCTCACCGAGGCGCAGCTGGACGCGGTCGGCGTGTTCGGCTACTCCGACGAGGACGGCACCGAGGCCGAGAACCTGCCCGGCAAGGTCGACCCGGACGTGGTCGGCGAGCGGGTGCACCGGGTCTCCCAGCTGGTCGACGAGCTGATCGCGCAGCGCGCGGAGGACCGGGTCGGCGACGAGGTCGTGGTGCTCATCGAGCACGAGGAGACCGAGGAGATGCACTGCTCCGGCCGGGCCGCGCACCAGGCGCCGGAGGTCGACGGCGAGTGCGTGGTGCACGAACCCGAGGGGCTCAGGATCGGCGACCTGGTGCGGTGCCGGGTCATCGCGGCCGAGGGGGTGGACCTGGTGGTCGAGCAGATCGAGGTCCTGCCGCGGAGCGGGACGTGAGCTCTGCCGGTCAGGAAGCTGACCGTGGGGACCACCTGGCGGACCGGGCACTGCCCGCCGTCCCGATCCTCAACATCGCCAACCTGCTGACCATCTCCCGGCTGGTGCTGGTCCCGGTGTTCGTGGTCGCCCTCTTCGCCGGGGGCGGGCACGAGGCGGGCTGGCGCTGGGTGGCCTGGGGGATCTTCGCGCTGGCCGCCATCACCGACCGCATCGACGGGGTGCTGGCCCGCAAGCACGGCCTGGTCACCGACTTCGGCAAGATCGCCGACCCGATCGCGGACAAGACGCTCACCGGCGCCGCGCTGATCGGGCTGAGCGTGCTCGGCGACCTGCCCTGGTGGGTCACCATCGTCATCCTGGCCAGGGAACTGGGCATCACCGTGCTGCGGTTCTGGGTGATCCGCTTCGGCGTCATCCCGGCCAGTCGCGGCGGCAAGGCCAAGACGCTGGCCCAGGTGGTGGCGATCGGGTTGTACGTGCTGCCGCTGCCGCCGGTGTTCGGGCCGCTGCTGTGGACCATGATGGGCCTGGCGCTGGTGCTGACCGTGGGCACCGCGGTCGACTACGTGGTGCAGGCGGTCCGGCTCCGGGCCGGTCGGTGAGCAGCGCCGAGGAACTGGCGTTTGCGCTGGTCGGCGCGTTGCGGGCACGCGGGCAGACCGTGGCCACCGCCGAATCGCTGACCGCGGGACTGGTCAGCGCGACCCTGGCCACCGTGCCGGGCGCCAGCGCGGTGCTGCGCGGCGGGCTGGTGGTCTACGCCACCGATCTCAAGCACACCCTGGCCGGGGTCTCCTCGGGGCTGCTGGCCGCGCGCGGCGCGGTGCACCCCGAGGTGGCCGTCCAGCTGGCCGTGGGCGCCCGCGAGCGCTGTGCGGCGACCTGGGGGCTGGGGCTGACCGGTGTGGCCGGGCCGGACCCGCAGGACGGGGTCGAGCCGGGCATCGTGCACCTCGGACTGGCCGGTCCGGACGATGTGACGATGCGCACGCTCGCCCTGACCGGGGACCGGGCCGCGGTACGCGCGGGCGCTGTGCTGGGCGCCCTGGAGTTACTCCAGGATGCGCTCGGCCCCCTCGTCCGGGAATGATCGGGGCAGGAACTCCGTTCGCTCTTGGCGAAGTATCCCTGTGATCGCCACTGAGCGACCGTCGCGCTCGGTACCGTGGGCTTCACGGGCCTGGCCGAAAGGAGGCACGCGATGACCGTGCTGCTGCGTGAGGCGATCGGCGAGCGGTTGCGCCGTACCCGCACCGCCCAACGTCGGACGCTTCGCGAGGTGTCCCGGCTCGCGCGGGTGAGCCTCGGCTACCTCTCCGAAGTGGAACGCGGGCGCAAGGAAGCGTCCAGCGAGCTGCTCGCCTCGATCTGCGAGGCACTCGACTTACCCCTGTCCGCCCTGCTGGGTGAGGTCGCCGCGGATGTCCGCCTCGGCGAGTTCACCGTGCCCGACACGGTGCCCGACACCGTCGAGGCCGCCACCCGCACGCCCAGCCGGGCGGGTGCCGGCGAGTCCGGCTTCGGTGGTGGTCGGCTGGTGGCCCCCGCCCTCGGCGAGGACCTGGCCGAGCTGCGGCTGCAACCGCTGCTGCGGCACCAGCTCAACAGCCCGATCACCGGGCCGCACGCCGCGGCCGGGGTCGTGGTCGCGGCCTGAGAACGCCGTCCGAGTCATCCGCCAGGCTGAGATTCGTCTCAGCCTGGCGGTCTCATTTGCGCTGAGTCGGACCGGCGCCCATTCGAACAAGGGTATAAAAGGCGTACGCCCCAGGTTCCGGGTCAGCTCCGGCGGACCCTTGACTTGATCAGGGAGGACCCTGACTTCCGCGGGGGTCAGTGGAACGGCGTGGCGGTACCTGACACGATGGGCACCAGCACTGGGTTGAGCGCCGGTCACCTCCTGTGTGTGGGGGACGGGTCGCACGGAGAAGGCAGGCGGAGGAGATGGCCAACGCGTTCGTGAAGTTCTGGAAGTACCTGATGGCGGCATTCTCGTCGAAGATCGACGAGCACGCCGACCCGAAGGTGCAGATTCAGCAGGCCATCGAGGAAGCGCAGCGTCAGCACCAGGCCCTGTCCCAGCAGGCCGCGGCGGTCATCGGCAACCAGCGTCAGCTGGAGATGAAGCTGAACCGCCAGTTGGGTGAGGTCGAGAAGCTGCAGGCTTCCGCGCGGCAGGCATTGGTCCTCGCGGACCAGGCCCGCGCCGCCGGTGACCTGAAGAAGGCACAGGAATACGAGGACACCGCCCAGGCGTTCGCCACCCAGCTCGTCACCGCCGAGCAGTCGGTGGAGGACCTCAAGGGCATGCACGACCAGGCGATCGGCGCCGCGGGCCAGGCCAAGCAGGCCGTGGAGCGCAACGCCATGGTGCTCCAGCAGAAGATCGCCGAGCGCACCAAGCTGCTCAGCCAGCTGGAGCAGGCGAAGATGCAGGAGCAGGTGTCCAGCTCGCTCCGGCAGATGACCGAACTGGCCGCGCCGAGCAACACGCCGTCGCTGGAAGAGGTGCGCGAGAAGATCGAGCGCCGCTACGCGACCGCGCTGGGTTCGGCCGAGCTGGCGCAGAACTCCATCCAGGGCCGGATGATGGAGGTGCAGCAGTCCACTGTGGACATGGCTGGCGCTTCCCGGCTGGAGCAGTTGCGGGCCTCCATGCGGGGCGGTCCGGTCGCGGGTGAGGTCACGTCGGGGCAGCAGGCGGCAGCGCCGGCGCCTGCCCCGCAGCAGCAGACCGCCCCGTACCAGAACCCGCAGGGCCAGGCGTGAGGTAGCCGGTGACGTCGCCACGGGACGAGCTGCGCCGTCAGGTCGGGCAGCTGGTCAGCCAGCAGCTCAGTGGACCGATGGACAAGGTGCGGCGCAAGCTCGCCGCGTGGCAGGATCCGCGCGCCAAGCTGTTGCGGCGGCGGCGGCGGGCTACCCGCACGCTGACCGTGTCCAGCACCGCGGCGGCGATCACCGGCACGATCGCGTTCTTCATCGGCAGCGATCCCACCGCGCTGGAGTGGACCGAGGCCGGTTTCGGCTCGGTGGCGGTGGTCTCGCTGGTCGGTGCGGTGAGTTCCGGGCTGCGGTCGATCCGGTTGTACCGGACGCCGCTGCCCGCGGCCGCCGCGCCGCCGCCACCGCGGCTGCCGCCGACCTCCTCGATGGCGCGGGAACCCCTGCAGCGGCTGGCCGCGGCCGAGACCACCCTGGACGAGTTGCTGCGCCAGTTGTCCGCTCCGCACAACGGCCTCGCGCCGCTGTCGCTGGAGACGGTCGAGTACTCCAGGGCCACCGCCGCGGAGGCCGCTTCGGCGGTGCGAGCGGTGGGTCAGCAACTCCGGGCGGTGGAACTCGCGCGGGACACCGCGCCCGCGCTGGAGCGCGGTCATCTCTCCGATGAGGTCCGCCGGCTGCGCACCGAACTGGACGAGGGAGTCGACGGCTACTGCGGGCTGGTCGCCACCGCGGGACGAGCGGTCGCGGCGAGCAGCACGGCCGCGCCGCGACAGGCCCTGGAAGATGCCACCGACCACCTCGCCGGACTGGCCGCCGCGTTACGCGAACTGGCGAGCGGCCGGTTCTGAGCCGGCGGCACGGACTCCCTCTGGACCTCACGGGGAGTAGCTTTGTTCCGCCGAAAAGCGGGACTGCTGAGAAATGTTTCGTGCAAACGTGTGATGTCGGCGCGTCTGTTCGACCATTCCCTGTACGTCGCGTGGCAGTATCCCCCGCACGAACGGGAGCGCTGGGAGGGGATCGTGGCGCTGTGGGCCCTGCACGGCGATGGCCGTCGGGTACAAGACGGTGCCATGGTGGCGCCGGAGGAGCGGCTCAACTGGTTCCTGACCATCGGCTTTGGCGTGCAGCACGTCATGGTGATGTTCGCCGCGACCATGTTGGTGCCGGTGCTGACCGGTTTTCCACCGACGACGACTTTGTTCTTCTCCGGGCTCGGCACGCTGCTGTTCCTGCTGATCACCCGTAATCGAATGCCCAGTTACCTGGGTTCCTCGTTCGCGTTCCTGGCGCCGTTGACGGCGGCGATGCAGGACAACGTGTCGATGGCGGCGCGGGTGGGCGCGGTGCTGGTCGCCGGGGCGCTCATGCTGGTCATCGGCATCGCGGTCAAGGCGCTGGGCGCGCGGCTGCTGGAATCGCTGATGCCGCCGGTGGTGACCGGCGCGGTGGTGATCATCATCGGGCTGAACCTGGCCCGGACCGCGGCACAGGACTTCGAGAAGCAGTCCGGGCTGGCGGTGGTGACCTTCCTGGTCATCCTGTTCGTCGGGGTGGTGCTGCGCGGCACGCTCTCCCGCACGGCGGTGCTGGTCGGGGTGCTGGTCGGCTGGCTGCTGGCCGCGTTCAACGGGGAGCTGGACCCGATCCGGCTGCGCGACGTGCTGACCGCGTCGTGGTTCGGGCTGCCCGCCTTCCAGACCCCGGAGATCCGGCCCGAGCTGGTGATCGCGGTGCTGCCCGCGGTGGTGGTGCTGATCGCGGAGAACGTCGGCCACCTCAAGGCGGTGGCCGCGGTGACCGGCCGGGACCTGGACGGCAGCGCGGGTGACGTGCTGATCGGCAACGGGCTGGCCACCGTGCTCGCGGGCACCGGCGGCGGGATGGGCACCACGACCTACGCGGAGAACATCGGCGTGATGACCGCGACCCGGGTGTACTCCACGGCCGCGCACGTGGTGGCCGCGCTGGTGGCGATCCTGCTCTCGTTCTCGCCGAAGCTCGGGGCGATGATCAACACCGTGCCGCCAGGGGTGATCGCCGGGGCGAGCCTGATGCTGTACGGCATGATCGGGCTGGTCGGCATCCGGATCTGGCTGGACGCCAAGATCGACCTGTCCGATCCGGTGAACCTGATGGTCGGCGGCGGCGCGCTGGTCGCCGGGATCGGCAACCTGACGCTCAGTGTCGGCGATGTGCCGCTGGCCGGGATCGCCTGGGGCACGATCATCATCGTGGTGCTGCACCCGCTGCTGCGCTGGTTGCGGAGTCTCACCCATGGCACGGCGCGGGCGCAGGCCGCGGGGCGGGGCCTGCGTGGCCGGGAGCCGGGCACGCGGGATCAGGACGAGCAGCAGCCGGGCGGCCGGGAGTCCGACGGCGGCAAGGCCTAGCGGCCGCGCAACACCAGTTCGGCCGGGTCCAGGGTGAGCGGGAACGGGCGGGAGATCGTGGTCTGGCTGCCCGCGAAGGCGGTCAGCGTGTGCGTGTACTGGCCGCGCCGCAACTCCGAGGTGATCAGGTGCGGTGTGCGTTCCAGTTCCAGCCGCCAGTAGACCGGGATGCCCGCCTCGGCGTAGAGCTGCGGTTTGATGATCCGGTCCTGCGGGTGGGTGGACGGGCTGACGATCTCCACCACGGCGCGGACCTCGGTGGCCGGGTAGCGGGCCGGGTCGGTGTCCGCGTAGTCGCCGTTGACCACCACGATGTCCGGCACGGCGAGCCGTCCGCCGGGGATGACCACGTTGACCGCTTCGAGGATCTCCACGTCCGCGCCGGCCTGCGCCGCGGCGGTCTCCAGCAGGTTGGCCAGGGCGCGGGAGGCGCGCTGGTGCCGGGTGCCCGGGGCGGGACTCACCGTGAGGACTCCGGGCGTGAGCAGCTCGTAGCGAGTGTGGTTGCCGTTGTCGGGAAGGGCCTCGATGTCCTCGATGGTCCACGGACCGACATGGCGGACGAACGCGACACTCACGGGCTCCCTCCCTCCAGCTCGGGGTCGACTGCCTCCAGTGTGGCATCAGGCTGGCAGCCAGGACAGTGGTAGGTGACCCGGGGCATCCCGTAGCTGAGCTGCTCGCCCACCCGCACCGGACCGCCGCAGCGCAGGCAGCCCGCGCGGCCGCGCTCGAACACCCAGTGCTTGCGCGCGCCGGTGTGCCCGGTGGTGGACTGCTCGGGGTGCAGCTTGTTCCGGGCGAGCAGGCGGCGGCACAGCCGGACCGCGGCGCGCGGGTCCACCGCACCGACCGGGGACCAGGGCGAGACGCCGAGCAGGAAGCACGCCTCGGTCTTGTATATGTTGCCGACGCCCGCCATGACCCGCTGGTCGAGCAGGGCCGTGCCCAGTTCGCGGGTGGGGTCGGCGGCGAGGCGGCGGACCGCCTCGTCCTCCAGCGCGGTGTCCCAGTCCGGGGACAGCAGGTCGGGGCCGAGGTGGCCGATCAGGGTGTGTTCCTCGGCGGTGGGCAGCAGGGCCAGATCGTGCAGGCGGAAGCCGACCGCGACCCGGTCGGCCGTGCTCAGCAGGGCGCGGATCTGGTGGGCCGGGCCGCGCCAGTGCTCGCCGGGGCGGTAGAGGTGCCAGCTGCCGTCCATCCGGAAATGGGTGTGCAGCGTGTGGTCGTCGTCCAGGCGGAACAGCAGGTGCTTGCCGACCGGGCGCACCGACAACACCGTGCGACCGGCCAGCTCGGCCGCGGCGAGGTCCGGGTGGCGCAGCTCGCCCCGGGTGAGGGTCTGCCCGCTCAACGCCTCGTGCAGGCGTTTCGCGGCCAGGAAGACGGTGTCGCCCTCGGGCACCTACGGTCCCTGCAACGCCAGTCGCAGGCCGAGACCGAGCAGGATGGTCGCGGTCAGCCGGTCCAGCCAGGTGCGCACCCGGCGCCTGGACAGCCAGCGGCGGGCGCTGCCCGCCAGGCCGACCAGCACGAACTGCCAGAGGAAACCCAGGCCGACGTGGATGAGCACGAGCAGCGCGGCCCAGCCGGTGGTCGGGCCTGCCGCGGGCAGGAACTGGGGCAGCAGGCTCAGGTAGAAGACGCCGACCTTGGGGTTGAGCAGATTGGTCAGCAGGCCCGAGCGCAGGGCCCGCCAGCCGCCGAGCGCGGGCAGCTCGGGCTGGTCGTCGACCTGGGTGGGTTTGCCGCGGTCACGCCAGGAACGCCACAGCGCCGAACCGCCCAGCCACACCAGGTAGACCGCGCCGGCCAGGCGCAGCGCGTTGTACCCGAATTCCGAGGCGCGCAGCAGCGCGGTGATGCCCGCGATGCTCGCCGCGCCCCAGACCAGGCAGCCCAGGGTGATGCCGAGGCCGGTGGCCAGGCCGGTGCGGCGACCGCCCAGGACCACCGAGCGCAGGATCAGCATGGTGTCCAGGCCGGGGGTGACCACCAGGACGACCGCGGCCAGGCAGTAGGCCAGGAGTAACTCGCCGCTCACTCGACGTCCTGGTCGACCAGCTCGCGGCCGACGGCCTGCTCCTCGGCCTCGGCGATCTCCTCGTCGAGTTCCCGGCGGGCGCGGGCGTTCGCGCTGCGCGCCGAGCGCAGCACCCGGGCCAGCAGCAGGTTGAAGGCGAGCGCGACCTCGCGGGCGCCGGGCGTGCCCCACTGGTGGATCGGCATGCACGCGCCCTGCGCCTGCTGCACGGCCAGCCGGTCCGGCAGCGAGACCGGCATGACCAGCGGGCCGAAGATCTCGCGCAGCTCCTCGATCCGGAACTGGTGCTCGTGCGAGCGTGGCCGGACCCGGTTGACCACCACACCCAGTGGCTGGAGTTCCGGGTTGTTCTCCTCGCGCTCGTTCTGCACCGCCTCGAAGGCGCGCTGCACCCCGGACACGGCGAAGATCGTCGGCTCGGTGACCAGCAGCGCGCGATCCGCCGCGACCAGGGCCGAGCGGGTGAGCTGGCCCAGCGAGGGCGGGCAGTCCAGCAGCACGAGCTGGTAGGGCAGGTCGTCCTCGGCCATCAGCTCCTGCACCCGGTCGAGCACCGTGCCCAGCCGGTTGAGTTCGGTGAGGGTCGGGTTGGGCTGGTTGATCAGCTCGGCTTCCTCCGCGCCGACCAGCACGTCGACCTCGTCCCCCCAGGCGCTGGGGGCGATCGCGGCCCGCACGGCCGTCTTGGTCGGGTTGGTCAGGACATCGACGAGGGAGGAATCGGTCTCCTCTGGCTCCAGCGCCGAGGTGGCGTTGCACTGGGGATCAAGATCGATCACCAAGGTGCGCACCCCGCGCCGCATCGCTGCTGAGGCGAGCCCCAGCACCACCGTCGTCTTGCCGACCCCACCCTTGAGGCTCAACACCGCGACCGTATGCACGGGTGCAGCCTACGGGTTTCCCGATTCAAGGTCTTGTAGCCCGTTTCGGGACTCCTGAGCCAGGCGGATTAGGGTGCGGCTATGCGATCCGACGCCGTGCACCGTGTGCTGGAGGCCGAGCTGGCTGCGGTCCGGGACCGCGGGG
Source organism: Crossiella sp. S99.2 (assembly GCF_023094165.1). GTDB lineage: Bacteria > Actinomycetota > Actinomycetes > Mycobacteriales > Pseudonocardiaceae > Crossiella. Next base: position 41,479 of record NZ_JALMDK010000012.1, read on the forward strand.
TCAGCGCGCCCCGGGTGCTGGATGTCGGCGGTGGCAGCGGGGTGTGGGCGGTGCTGCTGGCCGCGGCCGGATGCGCGGTCACCGTGGTCGAGCCGAGCCCGAACGCCCTGGCGACCCTGCAACGGCGGGCGCGGGAGGCCGGGGTGGCCGACCGGGTCACCGCGGTGCAGGGCGATGTGGACTTCCTGCTCGACGTGGTCGAGCCTGGCGGGGCGGACCTGGTGCTCGGGCACGGGCTGCTGGAGGTCGTGGACGACGTGACCGCGGCCATCGCCGCGCTGGCTGCGGCGGCGGTGCCCGGTGGCGTGGTGTCGGTGCTGGTGGCGAACAGGTACGCGGCGCTGGTCGGACGGGCGCTGGCCGGTCGGCTGGGCGAGGCGCGGCGGTTGCTGGACGATCCGGACGGCCGGGTCGGGCCCGCGGACCAGTTGCAGCGCCGCTTCGACGCGGACAGCCTGGGCGAGCTGCTGGCCGGGGCCGGGCTCGCGATCGAGGTGCTGCAGGGGGACGGGGTGCTCACGGACCTGGTGCCCGGGGCGGTGCTGGACGCGACGCCGGGGGCGGCGGAGGCGCTGGCGGAGCTGGAGCTGGCGGCCGCGGCGCGGCCACCGCTGCGGGATCTGGCGACCCGGTTGCACGCGGTCGGGCGGCGCTGAGCGCGCTGGCCGTCGCGTGCGGTTGGCGGCGCTGAGCGCGGGTGTCTCGACCGGTGGCGGCCGGTGGTGAGCGAGGTCGGGCGCGAAACGCGGTTACCTAGATAACCGTGTTTTCCGGTGCCTGGCGGGCCTGGCCGGGACGGCGAGGGGTCACTGGGCAGCGCCGGCGGCAGGGCTGTGGAAGGTGTAGACGGCGGTGTATTTGACCGACTGCTGGGCGCCGGTGACGCAGGCGCCGGTCGGGCTGACGCCGCCTTCGGTCTTGAGTCGCTGGACGTAGCCGACCTTGCCGAAGACGCCCTCGCCGCGGGTGGCGGTGGACTTGAGCAACAGCTCGGGCACGGCGCCGGGCCGGGCGTTGCTGGCGCCGGCGACCGGGGCGGCGGCGACCGCGCTGCCGTCCAGGGTGGAGATCCACACCGGGCCGCGGGAGTGCAGGCCGATGGTCCTGCCCTCCTTGTCGGTCAGGGTGGCGGCGGGCTCCAGGGGCTTCCAGACCGAGTCGAGGCAGGTGTAGACCTGCACGCCGGTGGCGTCGTAGGTCGCGGTGAGGGTGTGGCCCGCGGGGACGGCGAGCGCGGCGGCGACCTGGCCGGCGGCCTTGACCACGCTGCTCGGCGCGCCCACCGTGGCCGACTGCGGGGCACCGTAACCCGCGCCGCCCTGATCACCCGCGCCGCAGGCGGCCAGGACGCTCGCCACGCCGAGCAGGCCGAGCGTGACCCCGAGCATCTTGAACCGGTTCATGATCTTCTCCTCGAATCGCACCATTCGGGTGACCAGGTCGTTTCCTCGTCAGCCGCCGTGAGATACGGGTGCGATGCGGGCCCGGCTCAGCACCGTGACGCTGTTCGCGATCCGGGCCGGAGCTGAACGGGCGCGCGGGACTCCTCGTGCGAGCCGTTGGTACAGAAGGGTTGTGGATGCTCAGCCAGGGTGTGGATGCTCGGCGGCTCAGTACGGCGTGTGCACCGCGGGCGGCGTCACGTGCACGCCCGCCCGGTACTTCGGCACCCGCACCCGCACCTTGGTGCCCGCGCCGAGCGCGGTCTCCACCACCAGGCCGTAGTCGTCGCCGTAGACCTGCCGGAGCCGCTCGTCCACGTTGGCCATCCCGATGCCCTCCGACGGCGCGCCCGCCCCGGCCAGGATCCCGCGCAATGTCTCCGGGTCCATCCCGGCGCCGTCGTCCTCGATCACGATCTCCGCCTCGGCCCCGGCGTCCCTGGCCAGGATGGTGACCCGCCCGGACATGTCCCGCCCGGACAGCCCGTGTTGCACCGCGTTCTCCACCAGCGGTTGCAGGCACAGGAACGGCACCGCCACCGGCAGCACCTCCGGCGCCACCTGGAAGGTCACCGCCAGCTTGTCCCCGCTGCGCGCGATGGCCAGGGTCAGGTACTGGTGGATGGCGCGCAGTTCGTCGGCCAGGGTGGTGAACTCGCCGTGTTTGCGGAAGGAGTGCCGGGTGAAATCGGCGAAGTCCAGCAGCAGTTCGCGGGCGCGTTCCGGGTCGGTGCGCACGAACGCGGCGATGGTGGCCAGCGAGTTGTAGATGAAGTGCGGGGAGATCTGCGCGCGCAGCGCCTGCATCTCCGCCTCGACCAGCCGGGTGCGCGAGCGGTCCAGTTCGGCCAGTTCCAGCTGCGCGGACACCCAGTTCGCGACCTCCTTGGTGGCCCGCACCAGGATCGGCGGACTGGAGTCGCTGTAGGCGATGAGCGTGCCGAGCACGTGCTCGTCCACCACCAGCGGCGCGATCACCGCGTGCCGCAGCGGGCAGCGGGAGTCGGCGCAGCGGGCCGAGCTGACCTGCACCCGCCCGGACCGCAACGTCTCCGCGGCCTGGGTGAGCGCGCTGGCCGCGTGTGTCTCGCAGTCGCCGGACCAGGCCAGCACCGTCTCCTGGTCGGTCAGGCACAACGCGGGGGTGCCGAGCAGATCGCGCAGCCGCCGGATCGCCTTGCGCGCGGCCTCCGCGGTCAGCCCGGCACGCAGTGGTGGCGCGGCCAGCGAGGCGGCGTGCAGGGTCTCGAAGGTGGCCCGGTCGGTCGGGGTGCCGAAGTCCCGGTTGGCCCGGGACCGGCGCACGATGACCAGCAGCGCCACGCTCAGCGCGGTGAGCAGCAGCAGGAGCACGAACAACGCGGAGGTGCGGGTCATCGGCCGGTGGTTCCTTCCGGGGCGTGCAGCCGGGCCATGGTCGCGTTCACCGAACGCGGCGCGCGTTTCCGGGTGGCCAGCGAAACTCCGATCATCACCGCGAAGCCCAGCGGCACCGACCAGGCGGCCGGCCAGGACAACAGGGTGGTGAACCAGCCGGCCCGCAACTCACCGGAGATGGTGGCCAGCACGGCCAACAGGGCAAGCCCGCCGCCGGTGAGCAACCCGGCGACCGCGCCGGCGGCGGTGAGTCCGCGCCACCAGATGCCGAGCACCAGTAACGGGCAGAACGAGGAAGCGGCGACCGCGAAGGCCAGGCCGACCGAACTGGCGATGGGCAGGTCGGTGCCGATCAGCGCGAGCCCCACCGGCACCACGGTGGCCAGCACCGCGGACAACCGGAACCCGCGCAGCCCGCGGCCGCGGAAGACGTCCTGGGAGAGCACCCCCGCCACCGACATGGCCAGTCCGGAGGAGGTAGACAGGAACGCGGCGAACGCGCCGCCGGCCACCAGCGCGCCCAGCAGTTCGCCGCCGAACCCGGGGATGAGCCGCCGGGGTAACACCAGCACCAGCGCGTCGGTGGCCCCGGTCATCAGCAGATCCGGCGCGTACAACCGGCCGAGCGCGCCGAAGACCAGCGGGAACAGGTAGAAGACGCCGAGCAGTCCGAGCACCACCAGGGTGGTCCGCCGGGCCGCCCGGCCGGTCGGGTTGGTGTAGAAGCGGACCAGCACGTGCGGCAGGCCCATGGTGCCCAGGAAGGTCGCCACCATCAGCGAGTAGGTGACGTAGAGCGGGTGGTCGTCCCGGCCGCCGGAGAGTGGACTGGCCCATTCGTCCCCGGTCAGCGGCCGGGCCGGGGTCACGTGCGGCACCGCGGCGCCCGCCGGGAACACCACCGTGGTGTCCTGGCCGAACTCGTGCGCGCCCGCGGTCAGCTCCAGCCGCGCGCCTTCATAGGTCTTGTCGTCCAGCCGTCCGCGTACGGTGACCTGCACCGGTTCGGCGTTGTGCACCTGGACCGGGGTGCGGATGGTGACCGTGGTCTGCTGGCTGAAGGCCACCGGCCGGTCCCCGTCCAGCAGCGGCGCGCCGTCCCGCTGCCAGACCATGATCAGCAGGATCGCTGGGACCGCGATCGCGGTCAGCTTGAGCCAGTAGTGGAAGGCCTGCACGAAGGTGATGCTGCGCATCCCGCCGGAGGCCAGGTTCAGCGTGACCACCACCGCCACCACCACGCCGCCCACCCACACCGGCGCGTTGGTCAGCGTGTTCAGCGTCAGCCCCGCGCCCTGCAGCTGGGGCAGCAGGTACAGCCAGCCGATGCCCACCACCAGCAGGCTCGCCACCCGGCGCACCGCCACCGATTCCAGGCGGTTCTCGGCGAAGTCGGGCAGCGTGTACGCGCCGGAGCGGCGCAGCGGCGCGGCCACCAGCGCCAGCATGATCAGGTAGCCGGCGGTGTAGCCGACCGGGAACCACAGCATGTCCGCGCCGAAGCTGAGGATCAGTCCGGCCACGCCGAGGAAGCTGGCCGCGGACAGGTACTCGCCGCTGATCGCCGAGGCGTTCCACCACGGGCCCACCGAGCGGGAGGCGACGTAGTAGTCGGAGGTGGTGCGGGAGACGCGCAGGCCGTAGGCGCCGATGAGGATGGTCGCCACCGTCACCACGCCGACCGCGATCAGACCGGAGAGCGCGTTCACGTCGAGTGGTCCTCCACGAAGTCCTGGTAGTCGCGCTCGATGCGTTCCGCGCCGCGCACGTACAGCCAGCCGATGAGCAGCAGCACCGGGTAGACCCCGCCGCCGAGCACCAGCCACGGCACCCGCACCCCGAACAGCTCGGCCGAGCGGCTGGCCGGGACCAGCGCGAACAGCAGCGGCAGCAGACCCAGCGGCAGCACCGCCAGGCAGACCGCGATCGCGGCGCGCAGCTGGCTGCGGATGAGCGCGCGCAGTGACACCTCGTCCAGGGTCGCCTTGTCGTCCCGGCCGATCCGGGCCGCGCGATTCGGCCGGGCGGACCTGGTGCGCGGGCCGGTGACCACCACCCGCCGGGGTGGCTGGCGCGGCTCGGTCACGTCGTGGTCTCCCGTGGTCGCGGAGCGTGGTCAGGCGGTGCCGGCGCTGACCCGGGTGGATGATGCCGGAGAGCAAGCCCATTGAAAGTGACCCAGGTCACGGCCGAGTCTATGGTCCGCGGATATCAAGACCAAACGGATCGAGGGAGCCCACCGGTCGGCGGCCGTTCATCGTGGCGGCTGCCGATCGGGACGGGCCTGCCGCACCAGCAGATCGCGCAGTTCGCGGGCGTGCCGCCGGCTCACCGGCAGCACCTGCGCGCCGACCCGCACGCTGAGTTGCCCGGTGTCCAGCCGCAATTCGTCGACGAAACGCAGCGACACCAGGTGGCTGCGGTGCACCCGCACGAACCCGGCCGCCCGCCAGCGTTCCTCCAGCTGCCCGAGCGAGGCGCGGATCAGGTGCGTCTCCTGCCCGGTGTGCAGCCGCGCGTAGTCCCCGCAGGCCTGGGCGTAGTGCACGTCGGCCAGCCGGACGAACCTGGTCAGCCCGCCCAGCTCGACCGGGATGACCTCATCCGGCGGTTCCTGGGTGACCGGGTGCGCGCCGGCGGGCTGCGCGGCCGTCGGTGGTCCGGCGGGGACGGGATCGAGGCGTTCGGTCCGGACCCGCTCGTCCACCCGGCGCACCGCCTCGGCCAGTCGCGCCGCCCGGATCGGTTTGAGCACGTAGTCCACCGCCTTCAGCTCGAAGGCCTGCACCGCGAAGTCCTCGTAGGCGGTGACGAACACGACCAGCGGCGGTGTGCTGAACCGGGTGAGCAGCCGGGCCAGTTCCAGTCCGTCCAGGCCGGGCATGTGGATGTCCAGGAACACCGCGTCCAGGGTGTCGCCTTCCTTGGCGACCTGGTCGATGTGGCGCAACGCCTCCATCGCGCCCTCGGCGCCGTCGGCCTGCTCGATCCGGCCGTCCGCGCGCAGCATGTGCAGCAGCTCCGCCAGCAGCGGAGCCTCATCGTCGACCGCCAGCACCCGTAGCACCCTCGGTACTGTAACGACCTGATCAAACGATCAGTAGCGGGTGCCCGGGTACTTCCCGGCGCAGACCGGTGAAGTGCCGGCGGACGAGGTCCTGGGCGTAGCCGAGCACGCACTCCACCAGCTCGAAGGCGGGCAGTCCGCCCAGGTGGTAGGTGTGCCGCCGGCCTTGCAGGGCCTCCAGCCGGTCCAGCGCGCCTGCGGCCAGGTCGGCGCTGTCGAAGTGCGGCAGGAACCGCCAGCGGCGTTGCAGGTGCAGCCGGTGCAGCTGCCCGCCCCAGGCGCGGACATCGGCGCGCAGCAGGTCGGCCACCCCCGGTCCGTCCAGGTCCGGCCGGCCGTAGGCGTGGCAGGCCAGCACGTCGGTGTCCGGGTGGCGGCGGTGGAAGGACACGCAGTGGCCCCGGCTGGCCGAGCCGGTCAGGTGCGGCTGGACCAGGGTGTGCGCGCCGGGCGGCAGGCCGCTGACGCTGCCCAGGGTGGTGTAGAGGTCCAGTCGCCGGATCCGGGCCGCCAGGGCGCGTTCCTCCTCGGTGGCGTCCAGCACCGGCAGCACCTCGTCCAGCCCGACGGCCAGCACCAGGTCGTCGAAGGTGTGCTCGGTCCCGTCCACGACCACGCGCACGCCGTCGGCGTCCCTGGTGATCCGCTCGACCCGCACGCCGCGGCGCAGGCCGGGCAGCTCCTGCGCCACCCGCCGCCACAGTTCGGCGAAACCGCCGTCGAGCGCGCGCACCTGGTCGGTGCCCAGACCGGTCAACTCGGCGTACTTGACCAGGTAGAGCGCGGGCAGGTCCAGGTCGAGGTGGCCGTAGCCGGCCGCGGTGTAGCCGGGGCCGAAGACCTCGGCCAGCGCGCTGAGCCGGTACTCGGCCAGCCAGCGCCGGGCCGGCGCGGCCAGCACCCTGGCGGAGTGCGCGAGGCCGGGATCGGCGATGCGCGGGAACAACTCGGCCCGGACCCGGCGGTAGCGGGTGAGGGTCTCCCGGCACAGCGGACCGGGGACGCGCGGCCGGGAGCGGCCGGTGGACGGGTCGAACAGCAGTGGCGGGCCGGTGTCGGTGGTGCGCAGGCCGAGTTCGGCGACCAGCGCGTCCAGCCGATGGTGTGTGGGGGAGTAGCCGTGGCCGCCCAGGTCGTAGCCGCGGCCGTCGATCTCCGCCGCCGCGCACTGCCCGCCGATGGCGTGCCTGGCCTCCAGCACGGTCACCCGGTGTCCGGCCCTGGTCAGCTCGCGTGCGGCGGCCAGTCCACTGGCGCCGGCGCCGAGCACGGCGACCGAGCGCGCGTGCTCGAAGTCTGCGGGCATGAGTTCCTCGGTGCGTTCGCGCGGGGGCCGGAGAAGAATCACTCCACGGTCAGCATGGCCTAACCTGCGGTCGGTCGGCCACTTCCACACCCAATCGGGTGAGTCGGATCAAAATAACGGTTCTGGCAATGTTCTTGATGGCTGGCAAGTTCTGCGCCCTCTAGGAACATTGCCGCTGGTGGTCGCTGGTGCGCTAGGCTCTGGTGCGAGTAGATCGGTTCATTTTCAACTACTTCGCCGAGTCGACCGATTAACGGTGAAACTGACCGCTCGTCGCCAATTCCGCGCCATTCGTCGGCGGTATAGTCCATTGGTGGCGCGCTGGCGGGAACATGTCATTCCGACCGCTATCGTGCGGAATCCGCTCCCCGTCCCCGCTGGCGCCGCCGGTGTTCTCCCCTCGATCCGGCTGAGCCGCCGCGGTCCCATGGCCCGTACGGGAAGGGGAGCGGACCGCCTGCCGTCGCCCGCCGTCCCGGCCCCGGCCGGGGGTGGGCGACGGTCTCGCGGACAACGATGTTTCCCGGTCACGCACCACAGTGGACCGCACATGGCAGGATCGGCATGGCCGAGCAGGTGCGGGGAGGAGGCGCGAGATGTCGACAGACGCGGTCACCTCGCCCGACGCGGCCGCCCCTGACCGGATGCGCGAGCTGATCAGGGAAGGCGCGCTGAGCGAGGCCATCGCCCTGGCCGACGCGGTGATCGCGCGTGCCGAGGAGCCCGCGATCGTCGGCCGGTCCCTGCTGATGAAGCTCGGCTGCCTGATGATGGACGGCCACCGCCTGGAGGCCGTGTCAGTGGCCGACCAGGCCTTCGACGTGGTGCTGGCCAGCGGCGACCCGGCGCTGATGGGCGAGTTGTACGCGCTGGCCGCCTATGTCGCGCTCACCGAGGGCTCGGTGGACCGCTGCGTGCGGCACCTGGTTCGCGGCTCGCGCACGATGGAGCTGGTGACCAGGGCGGACCTGATCGCCGCGGACGCCTGGGCCGATCTGGCCATCACCTACTCCATCGCCGGTTTCCACAACCAGGCGATGCTGGCCTCGGTGCGCGCCCGCAACACCGCCGCCGCGGCCGGGCTGCCGCCGGAGGAGTACCTGACCCCGGAGATCCCGCTGCGCTGCGCGGTGTCGCTGGACCACCGCGGCGACGAGCAGGGCGCCAGGGACATGCTGCGCGCCGCGGTCGCGCTGGCCCGGCAGTGCACGCCCGGCGGCGAGCTGCGCCCGGCCGACTACCCCTTCTACCGCTACGCCAGCGCCCGGCTGCGCGCGCTGGGCGAACCGGTCGAGCTGGCCCTGACCGAGGTGTCCCTGGAAGGCCACGAGGCCGCCGACCTGGGCGCGCTGGCCCAGGTGTGCGACGCGATCTCGGCCGGTCGCCCGCTGGACGCGCTGGCCCAGCTGGACTCGATGACGCTGGTCGCCAACACCCTCGGCCCGGCCGAGTTGTTCCGGCTGCGCGCGCTGGCCTACGCCGCCGCGGGCGATCACCGGGCGGCGCACACCGCCGACCGGCAGGCGTTCCGGCTGGCGGGCGAGCACCCGTCCCGGCTGGTCGACCGGTTCATCGAGGGCGTCGGCGCCCGGCTGGACCACGAGGACCTGCGCCGCGCGGTCGGCCGCTACGCCGCCGAGGCGCTCACCGACCCGCTCACCGGCCTGCCCAACCGGCGGCACCTGGAGCAGCGGCTGGCGATGATCGCCGAGCAGCGCGGTACCGCGGCCATCGGCGTGATCGACCTGGACGGGTTCAAGACGGTCAACACCGTGCACGGCCACCTCTCCGGCGACCTGGTGCTGGAACGGGTCGCGGCCATTCTGTCCCGCACCGTGCGCCGCGGTGACTTCGTGGCCCGCTACGGCGGGGACGAGTTCGTCGCGCTGCTGCCGGAGACCAGCGTGGTCGAGGCGGTGGAGATAGGGGGCAGGCTGGCCGCGGCGGTGGACGAGGAGGACTGGGAGGCGCTGGTCGCGGGCACCCCCATCTCGGTGACCATCGGCTGGGCGGACCTGGCGCATCCCGCGGACCTGCCCACCGCGCTGGCCGAGGCCGACCGCGCCATGCTGGAACTCAAGGGCGCCCGCCGCTAGCCGGCGCTGATGCCAGCCGGCACCGGGAGTCCGCCGACGCCAGGGAGTCCACCGTGCCCGGACCGACCAGCCACGCCGAGCACACCGCCGAGATCCGCGCGGTCAGCCGGGCCGGTCGCGAGGTGCTGGCGGCCTTCGAGCGGGTGGACCGGGGCTGGTTCGTGCCGCGCCGGATGTGGTGCTCGCCGCGCGGCAGGCTGCCCCAGCCGGTGGACCTGCTGACCGATCCGGAGCTGTGGCGGCGCTGCGTGTACGGCGACACCGTGGTGGTGACCCAGTTCGACGACGGCGCGACCCACTGGCCCGAGGTCGGCCGGGTGGCCACCAGCAGTGCCTCCCAGCCACGGCTGGTGGTGGACATGCTGGAGCGGCTGCGCCTGCGGCCGGGCACGGCGGTGCTGGAGATCGGCGCGGGCACCGGCTACAACGCGGCGCTGCTGGCCGAACTGGCCGGCGCGGAGCGGGTGACCACGGTGGAACTGGACCCCGCGCTGGCCGAGATCGCCGCCGCCAACCTGGCCCGCACCGGCCACCCGGTGCACCTGGTCCGCGGCGACGGCACCCTGGGCTGCCCGGACCGCGCGCCGTTCGACCGGGTGGTGGCCACCGTGGCCGCGGTCGGCGACGGCCTGCCGTATGCCTGGGTCGAGCAGACCCGGCCCGGCGGGCTGATCCTCACGCCCTGGGGCAACGCCTATGACAACGGGGTGCTGCTGGAACTGACCGTCCGGCCGGACGGCACCGCGGCCGGCCCGGTGGTCGGCGGGGTGGCCTTCATGCAGTTGCGCGGCCAGCGGGTGTTCACCGGCCACGCGGCGGACTTCGCCGAACTGGCCGACGCAGGCGACCCCCGGCACAGCGCGGTGCCGCCGGGCGAGGTGGCCTTCGGCGAGGGCGTGTTCGGCATCGGCCTGCGCATGCCGGAGGTGTGCTGCGAGGTCAGCTACACCGGCGAACGGGACTACGAGGTGCTGCTCTACGACGCGGGCAGCACCTCGGCGGCGGTGGCGGATGTGCGGGACGGCGTGGTCGAGGTCCGCGAGTCCGGGCCCCGGGCGCTGTGGGCGGAGGTCGAGGCTGCACACGGCTGGTGGGTCGGACAGGGGCGGCCAGGACTGCACCGCTTCGGCGTCACGGTGACCCCCGAGGGGCAGCACGTGTGGCTGGACCGCGCGTCCAACACGCTGTAGCCGCTGTCCCGGCTCAGTACCCTCCGGCCATGCGCTGGTTGCCGATCGTGCTGGTGTGCGTGTTCGCGGGCGGGTGCGGCGCGTTCGGGACCCCGCCCCGACCGAGCACCGTGCCGCCGCCGACGAGGACCGTGGGCACCCCGCTGCCGGTGGAGATCACCGGTCCGCAGCCGGAGGTCCGCGGCTACGGCACCGACCACGAGACCGAACCGCCGCTCGCCCCCAGCGCTTCGCTGCTGGACCGGATGCTCGGGAATATTCGCCTCAGCACTCTGCGCTCGGCGGGCGCCCCCGGCACCATCACCGCCTCCTGCGAGGGCGATGTCATCCGCACCGAGCCGGGGGCCGTGACCCGCTGCACCGGCACGTACAACGGCGTCGCGGTGCCCTGGACGATCCGCGCCAACGCCCGCTCCGGCGGCCTGACCGAGTTCGTGTCGCTGCCGGAGCGGACCCTGCTGACCAACAAGGTCATCTACCAGGAGTTCTTCCAGCGCAACCAGCCCAGCGAGAACCTGCGCTGCCAGGCGATTCCCGAGGTCGTGCTCGTGCACAAGCCGATCCCGGGCTCGACCACGGAGATCGACACCGGGTTCCGCTGCCAGGTCCTCTACAGCGGTCAGGACGCGCGCGTGTGGACCGAGCAGCGGCTGTTCATGAACAGCATGGGCATGGTCTGGAAACCCTGAGCCGAACGAGGCCGGCCGCCTCAGCGCGCGTACTGGGCCTGATCGGTCTGCATCCGTCGCAACAGCACCTGCTCGATCAGCGAGACCAGCACGCCCTTGACCGAGGACCGCTGCCGCGCGTCGCAGCTGACGATCGGCACGGTCTCGTCGATACCGAGGGCCTCCCGCACCTCGTCCATGGCGAAGCGCTGCGCGCCTTCGAACTCGTTGACCGCGAGCAGGAACGGGACGTCCTTCTCCTCGAAGTAGTCCACCGCCGGGTAGCAGTCCTCGATGCGTTCGGTGTCGGCCAGGATCACCCCGCCCAGCGCGCCCTCCACCAGGTCGTCCCACAGGAAGGAGAAGCGTTCCTGGCCAGGGGTGCCGAACAGGTAGAGCACCAGGCTGCGGTCCAGCGAGATGCGGCCGAAGTCGAAGGCGACGGTGGTGGTGGTCTTGTCCGGCCTGCCGGTGGAGTCGTCGACGCCGACCGACACCTCGGTCATGGCCGCCTCGGTCACCAGGGGTTCGATCTCGGAGATCGCGCCGATGAACGTCGTCTTGCCGACACCGAAGCCGCCACTGACGATGATCTTCACCGCGGACGGGATGGCGGTGGAGGACAACCCGTCGTGGTCAGAGTGCCCTGACAAGGTCACGGATCCTTTCGATGACGTGGACCGGCAGGTCGGCGCGTTCCTTCAAGGACAGCAGGCCGCCGGTGACGAGGTCGGCGATGAGCACCTGGGCCACCCCGACCGGCACGGTGAGCAGTGCGGCGATCTCGGCGACCGAGCGCGGAGTCTGGCACAGCTCGATGATCCGCCGCCGCTCGAAGGCCAGTGGCGCGGACAGCGCCGCGGGCGCCGCGCCCACCATGGTGTCCACCCGCAGCCCGTCGTGCAGCGGCCGGGTGCGACCGCCGGTGACGATGAACGGCCGGACGAAGGTGTCCTCCACGGCCGAGTCCGCCCGCACCGGCGGGGGCTGGTTCTGCGGCTGGTCACCGTGGATCGGATCGAACCAGGACCGCGGCTGGGCGGCCGGGATCATCCGTGGATCGGGCAGGCGGGGCGCGTCGCTCATTCCGGCAGGAACCTCCGCAACTCCGAGATCAGCATCGGGGTGAGCATGCCGCCCGCCCGTTCGGCCAGCACCGCGATCTCGTAGCCGATCAGGCCGACATCGCAGTTCGCCTCGGCCAGCACCCCGACACAGCTGCCGTCGGCGATGGCCGAGACCAGCAGGAAGCCCCGCTCCATCTCGATCATGATGAGCTTGAGCCCGTCGAAGTCGTAGCTCCGCGACGCGCTGCGGGCCAGGCTGGTCAGCCCGGACACCAGTGCGGCCAGCCGGTCCGCGGAGTTGCGGTCCAGGCCGTTGGACATCGCGATCAGCAGACCGTCGGAGGACACGCACACCGCGTCGCGCACACCGTCGGTGTCGCGGACGAAGTTGACGAGCAGCCAGTTGAACGTATTCCCGTTCGGGTGCAGTTCAACGGTCACCGGGGGTCCTCCTCGGAGGGTCGGGGGTGGGCCGGGGACGTGCGCGCCCCCGGCTCGGCGGACAGCTCCGCCTCGAACAGACCGCGCTGCCCGCGCCGGTGCCCGTTGCGGAAGGAGGACAGCATCGAGCGCACGTCGTCCGGGTCACGTGTGTCCACCGGCGGCCGGTCCTCGGCGGGGCGGGGGCGGCTCGCCGGTTCGGGGCGAGCGGGTGCGCGGTTCTTGGGGACGCGCTTGAGCAGGCCGTTCTTGGTGCGTGCGCCCGGGGTGGCTTCGGGGCGCGCGGGGGCTCCGGTGGGCGCGGTGGCGCTTGCCGGGGCTGGGGCCTCGGCGGGTCCTGGTGCCGTGGGTCCGGGTGCCGCGGGCGGCGGTGTCGTGCGTGGCGGCGTCGCGTCCGCGACGGGCGGCTGCGGAGCCGGTGTCGCGGCGGTACGTCCGAAGGTCGCGGGGGATTCGGACAGGCCGGTGGCGGGAGTCGCTCCGGTCGGCGCCGGTGCGGCACGGTGCGGCGCGGGTGCCGCACCGGCCTGCCGCGCGGCGGCCGGGGGCGGGCCCGACACCGGTGCCGTGGACTGCCGCGACTGCTGCGCTGGCACGTTCGCCCGGCTCCCCGCGGCGACGGCAGGCTGGCTCGCCTGCGCCTGTGGTTCGGCGGACGGTGGCTGTTTCGTCGAGGGATCCGCGATCAGCGTGCCCGGCAAGGTGATCCGGGCCGTGATGCCGGTCGCCGGCGACTCCGCCAGCTCCACCGTCGCGGACAACCGCTGCGCCAGCCGGCCCACCACGTAGTGCCCGAGGAACCGGGTCGGCGCCACCAGGAAGTTCTCCTCGCCGCGCAACCGGGCGTTCGCCCTGGCCAGCGCGTCAGCCGGCATGCCGACCCCGTGGTCGATGATCGCCAGCAGGTACTGCGAGCCGACCCGCCGCCCGTAGATCTCGACCTCCAGGTCCGGCGGTGAGAAGGACAGTCCGTTCTCGATCAGCTCGGCCAGCAGGTGCGCCACCTCGGTCACCACCGAGCCGGTGAGGTGCACGTCGTCCATCCGCCGCAGCACCACCCGGCGGTAGTCCTCCACCTCCGACAGCGCGGCGCGGATGACATCGGTGATCGGCAGCGGCGCGGCCCAGCGCCGCGGGTTGGACTCGCCGACCAGCACCAGCAGGCTCTCCGCGTTGCGGCGCATCCGGGTGGCCAGGTGGTCCAGCTCGAACAGGTTGGCCAGCGTGGTCGGGTTCAGCTCCTCCTGCTCGAACTCGCTGATGAAGCCGAGCTGGCGGCGTACCAGGTTCTGGTTGCGGCGGCCCAGGTTGGCCAGCGACTCGCTGGTGTTGCGGCGCAGCACGGCCTGCTCGGAGGCCAGCGAGAACGCGGTGTTCTGCACCCGGTCCAGGGCCGCGGCCACCGAGCGGATCTCGGTGCTGGACCGGTCCGGGGTGCGCACCGGCGGCGGAGGTTCGGCGTGCTCGCCGCCGCCCTCGCCGGTGACCGCCTGCACCCGGTCCACCGCCTCGGGCAGCCGGTGCCGGGCCATGTCGTCGGCCTCGGTCACCAGTCCGGCCAGCGGGCCGATGATCGACCGGGTGGCGCCGATGACCAGTGCCACCTCGACCGCGATGGCCAGCGCGGCCAGCGCCAGGTACCCCAGCAACTGCCAGGTCGCGTTGTTCTGCAGACCGGCCGCCACACCGCGGATGTCATCACCCACGGCCTGCTGCACGGCCCGCATGTCGTCGACCAGCCTGGTCATCGTGTTCCACCAGGCCTGTGCGTCCACCTTGCTGGGCAACGCCCCCGCCGACCCGCTGATCGCGACGCCCTCGTAGCCCGCGGCCTCGGTGGCCGGACCGGAGCGCATCGCTTCATCCAGCTTGCTGCGCTGGTCCTGGGTCGCGGCGCGGCCGAAGGCGGACAACGCGTTCTGCTTGCTCGCCCGGATCTCGCTGAAGTGCACGTACTCCTGCTGCTGGCGGAACTTGTTCGCGGCGAAGACACCGTTGAGGAATCCGCGTTCCTGCGCGGTGGCCTCCTTGGCCTCGCCCAGCGCGGTCAGCGCCAGCACCCCGCGCCGGATCACCGGGTCGGCCGACTCGCTCAGGCCCAGCTCGGTGTGCGTGAGGGTGGTGATGTTGTCGGTGTAGTAGTTGAAGGTGGTGTCCCGCTCGGCCCGGCCGCCGTCCACCGTGCCGCGCACCTGCGCCACCCCGGCCAGCCTGCTCAGCGCGGCGCGCAGTTCGCCCGCGCCGCTCAGCGCGGCGTCGGAGTTGAGCCGGTTCAACCGGTTGAGCACCTCGTCGGTGCGCCCGCGCTGGGTGTCGACCTGGGACCGGTAGCGGGTGTCGCCGCCGAGCAGACCGTTGGTCATGCCGCGTTCGCGCTGGAGTTCGTGGATGAGGTCCTGCACGCCGAGCGCGAGCGAGACGGACTCGGCGGTCTGGGTCGCCTGCCGCTGCCGCTGCACCACGTCCAGCACGATGATCACCAGCAGGGCCAGCACGATCGCCAGGGACACGGTGAGGATGCGGGCCAGCTTGGCCCGGATCGAGCGCGGCCGGACCAGCGAGGTGGCCAGCGTCGCGAACCGGGACTGTTCTGTCTGCGTCTGCTCGTCCTGCGGTGCGGTGATCGAGCGATGACGAGCGCCCACCAAACCTCCGGTCCATGGAATTCGACAGGCCGTTTCGCTCGAGCCATTCGCGTGCGGGCCGCCTGCACGTTCTCAGTTCCAGTGAACCGCGACAATACGACAACCGGGTGAACTTCCGATGTTGTCACCAAGCGTGACGGAAAACTACTGACTCGCTGGTCAGTGGCGCGGCATAAGTCGCTTCTATGCGGTTTGACCTGCCGCTATGGTCGCCTGAAAACCCATCCTACGGGTGTTACGTGATGCCCGTCCTGGTTATACAGTGATTTCTTTAGGGTAACGGAGTTCGATTTGCCCACTTGATGGGCATCTTTGTGGGTCGACACGTCTTTCTGCTATGAAACTCACCGGTTCGATTGCGCCTGGGGGATCGTCGGAATTCCCCGCGCCCCGCGCTCGTGGCCTGGAGGGGACAGCGATGAGTCCGCGGCAGGTGGTCGTCGTCGGCTACGGCATGGCCGGGGCCCGGCTCGCCGAACTCATCCGCCGCCGCGAACCCGACCCGGCCCGGATCGCGCTGACCGTGATCGGCGCCGAACCCGAACCCGCCTACAACCGGGTGCTGCTGTCCGGTGTGCTCGCCGGCCAACTGCCGCCCGTGGCGGTTCAACTGCACGAACCCGACTGGGCGGACCAGTCGGGCGTCGACCTGCGGCGCGCGGTCAGCGTCACCGCCGTGGACCGCGACAGCCGGATGCTCACCCTCTCCGACGGCGACCGGCTGCACTACGACGCCCTCATCCTGGCCACCGGCGCCCGCCCCTGGCTGCCGCCGACCCCGGGTCTGTGCGCCGCGGACGGCGCTCCGGCCCCCGGGGTTCGCGTGTTCCGCACCCTCGCCGACTGCGCTCAAATCCTTGAAGTGGCCCGCCCCGGCGCCCCCGTGGCCATCCTCGGCGGCGGCCTGCTCGGCCTGGAGGCCGCCCGTGGCCTGGCCGGCCGGGGAAGCCTGGTCACGGTGGTGCACCCGGTCGGCCACCTGATGGAACGCCAGCTGGACGCGACCGCGGGCGCCATCCTGGCCGAGGTGCTGGCCGAACTCGGCATCGAGTTCCGCCTGGGCGTCACCGCCACCGGCTACCGCCCCGGCGACGGCCTGGCCCTCTCCGACGGCAGCCAGGTCCCCGCCGACCTGGTCGTGGTCGCCGCCGGCGCCACCCCGGACACCACCCTGGCCGAGGCCGCGGGCCTGACCGTGGACCGCGGCGTCCGGGTCGACGACGCCCTGCGCACCAGCGACCCGCGCATCCACGCCCTGGGCGACTGCGCCAGCCACCCGGGCGCCCAGGGCGGTTTCGTGCAGTCGGCCTGGGAACAGGCCGAGATCCTGGCCGACCTGCTCACCGGCGCCGACCCGGCGGCCCGCTACCACGGCACCCCCGCGGTGACCCGCCTGAAGATCCGCGACGTCGACCTGGCCACCCTGGGCGAGGCCCACCTCGACCGCACCGACCCAGGAGTCGAGATCCTCCGCCTGGAGGACTCCACCCGAGGCCGCTACGCCAAGCTCGTCCTCCGCGGCGACCAGATCGCCGGCGCCATCATGCTCGGCGCCCCGGACGCCGCCGCCCGCATCACCCAGCTCTACGACCGCGGCGCCCCAGCCCCCACCGACCGTCTGGCCCTGTTGCTGGGCCGCGCCCTGCCCACCGGCGCCGAGCCCGCCGGCAACCCGGCCGACCTGCCGGACGCCGCGATCATCTGCCGCTGCAACACCGTCACCAAGGCCACGCTGACCCAGGCTTGGCACAACGGCGCCCACCAACCCGCCGACCTGGCCCGCGTCACCCGCGCCACCACCGGCTGCGGCAGCTGCCGGGAAACAGTCAAGGCCCTGGCCGCCAGGCTGGCCGAATCAGCGGCCACCGCGGCCCAGCCCGCCACCAGGGCCCAGACCCCGACCATGAAGCCCGCCGCACCCACGCCTGCGGCGCTCGCGCCCGTGCCCGCCGTGCCACCGCTGCCCGCGTCTGTGCCCGTCACGCCATCGGCTGCCACGTCCGGAGCCGCCGTGCCCATGGCTGACACGCCACCGTCCGCCGCGCCCGCAGCCGCCACGCCACCGCCCGCCACATCTGGGCCCGCCGCGTCACCGCCGACCACGCCCGTCCCGCCGACCGCCGTGCCGGAGCAGCCGGTCAGGCCGCAGCCCACGGTCGTGCCAGCCCAGGGCGCCGCGCCTCTCGGCGCTGCCCCGGCCACCACGGCCGCGCCCAACGGGACCGCGGCGCGTGCCGGCGTCACCGCGTCCGCCGAGACCACCACATCGGGGACATCTGCCGCACCCACGGCTGTCCCCGAGCCCGGAGCCGTTGCCGCCCAACGGTCCTGACCCCATGAGAGACAAGGCGGTTCCTTCGAACATGAGCGCGCAGACCACAGTTCGCCGCGGCCGGTGGATCGAGCACTGGGAGCCGGAGAACCCGGAGTTCTGGGCGAGCACCGGTCGCCGGGTGGCCAACCGGAACCTGGTGTTCTCGATCCTGGCCGAGCACCTGGGTTTCTCGGTGTGGCTGTTGTGGAGCACGGTGACCGTGTTCCTGCCGGCAGCGGGGTTCGCCTTCTCCGTCGACCAGCTTTTCTGGCTGGTCGCGCTACCCAATCTGATCGGCTCCGTGCTGCGCCTGCCCTACACGTTCGCGGTCGCCACCTTCGGCGGTCGGATGTGGACGGTCATCAGCGCGGCCCTGCTGCTGGTGCCCACCGGGATGCTCGCGTGGTGTGTCTCCGATCCGTCGACGCCCTACTGGATGTTCGTGCTCGCGGCCTGCACCGCCGGTCTCGGCGGCGGTAACTTCGCTTCGTCGATGGCCAACATCTCCTTCTTCTTCCCGGACTCGCGCAAGGGATTCGCGCTCGGTCTCAACGCCGCGGGTGGCAACATCGGCGTGGCCGTGGTGCAGCTCGCGGTGCCGTTGGTGATCTCGGCGGGCTCCGGGGTGCACCTGGCCTACGCCGGGCTGATGTGGATGCCGTTCGTGATCATCGCCGGCGTGTGCGCGCTGTTCTTCATGGACTCGCTCACCGAGGCGCGCTCGGACTTCCGGTCCTACGCCGCCTCCACGCGTAATCGGCACACCTGGGTGATGTCCTTCCTCTACATCGGCACTTTCGGTTCCTTCATCGGCTACTCGGCCGCGTTGCCGCTGCTGATCAACTCGACCTTCCCCGAGGCCAAGGCGGGCTACTTCGCCTTCCTCGGTGCCCTGGTCGGCTCGCTGTCCCGGCCGATCGGCGGCTGGCTCGCCGACCGGATAGGTGGCGGGCGGGTCACGTTGTGGACCTTCCTCGCCATGGGCGCCGGAGTGCTCGGGGTGGTGCTCGGCCTCGCTCAACACAACTTCTGGCTGTTCCTCGGCTCCTTCCTCTGGCTGTTCATCACCACCGGGGTCGGCAACGGCTCGACCTACCGCATGATCCCGGCGATCTTCAGTGCCCAGTTCGACGATCCGGCCACCGCGCGGCGGCAGGCGGCCGCGGTGATCGGCATCGCCGGCGCGGTCGGCGCCCTGGGCGGCTTCCTCATCACGCGCGCCTTCGCGATGTCGGTGACCGCCTACGGCTCCCTGGTGCCGGCGTTCCTGCTGTTCCTGGCGTTCTACGGCGTCTGCCTGGCGGTGACCTGGTGGTACTACCTGCGCCGCCGGGTGTTCGTCCGGGTGCCCAGCCTGGCCCACGCCGGGATCTGAGCGCCAGCCCGTAGCCAGGACCTGTGCGTCCCTGAGACTCCCCGTCCCAGGGACTGCCAGTCCCAGGGACGGGGAGTCTCCCCCTCAGGACCGGCGCGCTGTTTCAGGATCGGCATACTGTCGGACCTTCTGTCTAGACTCCGCGAGGATGGCTCGAACGCTCGTTCGAGGCCATGGATCGGAGCTGGTGAGGAGGTGCCGGGTGGGCCGCAGCGGTGACCTGCCGCGTGGGCTGGTCGACCGGTACCGGGCGCGCGACGGCGCCTGGCCGGACGACACCGGCTGTCCGATCCTGCACGTGGACATGGACGCCTTCTACGCCTCGGCGGAGATCAGGGAACGACCCGAGCTGAAGGACCTGCCGGTCGTGGTCGGCGGCACCGGCAACCGCGGTGTGGTGTCCTCGGCCAACTACCTGGCCCGCACCTTCGGCATCCGCTCGGCGATGCCGACCAATCGAGCCAGGGCGCTGTGCCCGAAGGCCGTGTTCATCCCACCCGATTTCTCGCTGTACACGGCGGTCTCGGCCGGGGTGATGGCGATCTTCCGCGACTTCACCCCGCTGGTGGAGCCGCTGAGCCTGGACGAGGCGTTCCTCGACGTCCGCGGCGCGCTGCGCAGGCTGCGGATGACGCCGGGGCGGATCGGCCAGGAGATCAGGGCCAGGGTCGAGGCCGAACACGGCATGACCTGCTCGGTCGGCGTCGGCTCGACCAAGTTCGTGGCCAAGCTCGCCTCCGGCCTGTGCAAACCCGACGGCATGCTGGTCGTGCCCAAGACCGAGGTGCTGCCGTTCCTGCGCCCGCTGCCGGTGGGCGCGCTGTGGGGCGTGGGCAAGCGCACCGAGGAACGCCTGGTCGACCGCGGTCTGCACACCGTGGCCGAGCTGGCCGAACTGCCGCTGCCCCGGCTGCGGCGCATCGTCGGCAACGCCCAGGCGGAGCACCTGCACAGCCTGGCCAACGGGCACGATCCGCGGACCGTGGTGCCCGAGACGCCGGAGAAGTCGATCGGCGCCGAGGAGACCTTCGAGACCGACCACCACGACCGCGCCGTGCTGCGCCGCGAGCTGCTGCGGCTGTCCGAGCGCACCGCGGGCTCACTGCGTGGCCGCGGACTGCGCGGGCGGACCGTGTCGATCAAGGTGCGGTTCGCCGACTTCAGCACGATCACCCGCTCCCGCACGCTGCCGCTGCCCACCGACGTCACCCAGGAGATCTACCGGCTGGCCTGCCAGTTGCTGGACGAGCAGACCCCGCCCGGCCCGGTCCGGCTGATCGGGGTGCGGGTGGAACAGCTCGACGACCACGGCGGCGCGGGCGATCAGCTGACCTTCGACGAACCGGAACGCGGCTGGCGGGAGGCGGACCAGGCCGCCGACGCCGCGCGGGCCAAGTTCGGCGGCGCGGCCATCAAACCGGCCTCGCTGCTCGGCGCCGCGCCCCAGCGGGCCGATGTGACCAGGCCCCGGATGGCCCGCGACTGAGCCGTGCGCCGGACTAGGAACCGGCGGCGCGGACCACCGCCACCGGCACGTGCGCGTAGTGCACGACCGCGTGGCTGACCGAGCCGAGCAGCAGGCGCCGGAACGCGCCGCGGCCGTGGCTGCCCACCACGATGAGCGCCGCGTCCTGGCCGCGTTCCAGCAGGGCGTCGGCCGGCTTCTCGGTGGTCACGACCGCCTCGACCTCGATGTCCGGGCGTTCCCGCCGGAGCGGCTGCAGCCAGCCGGCGAGCAGTTCCTGGCCTTCCCGCTGCATGACCTGCGGGTCGAAGTCCCACACCCGGACCGGGCCGAAGGCATCCAGCGGCAGATCGCTCCAGGCGTGCACGGCCACGATCCGGCGGTGATGCCGGGCGGCGAAGTCGAAGGCGAACTCCAGGGCCGCCGCGCTGGTCGCCGAACCGTCCACACCGACGATCACCGGGCCACGCTCGGGGTCGGCTGAGGCGCGCAACACGATCACCGGGCAGCTCACCCCGCGAACCACACTGGAGGCGATCGAGCCGAGCCGGATGCCGGTGGTGGCCGAGCGCCCGGCCGCGCCGAGCACCAGCAGCGCGGCCTCGCGGCTGTGCTCGACCAGCACGTCCAATGGGTCGCCGGGCACGAAGTCGCCGTGCACGTCCAGGTCCGGGTGGGCGGTGCGACAGCGCTGGACCAGCTCCGCCAAGGACTGTTCGGCCCAGTCCCGCACCGAGTCCTGCTCGATCGCGCCCTCCGGCAAGGCGGCCACCCCGTAGCCAGGGGCGGTCACCTCGTGCGCCCACACCAGCCGCAGCGGCAGTGCCCGCAGCCGCGCCTCGGTCGCCGCCCACTCGGCCGCGGCCACCGCTGAGGGCGAGCCGTCGACCCCCGCGATCACCCGTGCGCCAAGTTCCACCGTCATATCTCCGGCTACCCCATCCGGACAAGGGCAAACAGCACCGCCGACAAAGCCACCTGCCAGTGGAGTTGACTAAAATTTCAGTCAATGCCATGGTGGACCCATGCCGCCGAACAGCCAGAACACCGCACCAGATCCACCTTGGCGGATGCCGGCCGAGTGGGTTCCGCACGCTCGCACGCACCTGTCCTGGCCCGCGCACACCTCGCTGTACCGGACGGACCTGCCCGCCGTCCGCGCGGCGGTGGCCCGGCTCGCCCGAGCCATCGCCGAGTACGAACCGGTGACCCTGCTGGCCCGGCCCGAACAACAGACCGCGGCCCGGCAGGCGGTCGGCGGCGCGGTCGAGGTGCTGCCGATCCCGGTGGACGACCTGTGGACGCGCGACCACGGGCCGACCTTCGTCCGCCGTCCCGGCGAGGTGGCCGGGGTCGACTTCGGCTTCAACGGCTGGGGCGACAAGCAGCGGCCGCACGAGGACGACCACCAGGTGCCCCGGCGGCTGCTCGGCCACCTGGGCCTGCCCCGGCACGCCGCGCCGATCGTGGCCGAGGGCGGCTCGCTGGAGGTCGACGGCGAGGGCACCCTGCTGGCCACCGCAAGCTCGCTGATCAACGACAACCGCAACCCTGGTCGCGGAAAGGAGGAGATCGAGGCCGTGCTCGGCGCGCTCCTGGGTGTCCGCAAGGTCATCTGGCTGGCCGGGCTCCGCGGGGGTGACATCACCGACTGCCACGTGGACGGCCTGGCCCGGTTCACCGCGCCCGGTGTCGTCCTGCTCAACCGGCCTGCCGCCGGATCATCGCCGGATGAGTGGACGGCGGTCTGCGACGAGGCCCGGAAGTCCCTCCAAGCCGCCACGGACGCCCAGGGCCGGGCGATCGAGGTGATCGAGCTGCCGGAGCCGGAGCGCGCCCGGATCCGCGGCTCAGGGGACTTCCTGGCCACCTATCTCAACTACTACGTGGCCAACGGCGCGGTGTTCGCGCCGCGGTTCGGCGACCGGCGAGCCGACGACCACGCCCGCGGCCTGCTGGCCGAGCTGCACCCCGGCCGGACGGTGGTCCAACTCGATATCGACCCCATCGCCTACTACGGCGGTGGCATCCACTGCGCGACCCAACAGGAGCCGACCATGACAATGTGACCTTGTGAGCGAAGCCCCAGACCGACGGCAGGCCCTGCTGGAGGCGACCTGCCGGATGATCTCCCGCACCGGCGTCCGCGGCCTCCGGGTCGAGGAGGTGGCGCAGCAGGCCGGCGCGTCCACCGCGTTGATCTACTACTACTTCAAGAGCAGGAGTGGCCTGCTGGCGGCGACCATGCGGTTCGTCGACGAGCGTGCCGAGGAGTACACCCACTCGCGCCGTGGCACCGGGTTCGACCGGCTGCTGGACAACCTGCAGCGTGAGTTCCAGGACAAGCGCCGGGTGCGGGAGAACTCCGCGGTATGGGGTGAGCTGCGCGCCGCCGCGGTGTTCGACAAGGGACTGCGGACCATCGTGGGCAATGCCAACCTCCGGTGGAACAACGCCGTCACCGAGCTGATCGAGCAGGGCCGGGAGGACGGCAGCATCCGGGCCAAGGTCGATCCGGCGGCGATGGCGGTCCGATTCACCGCGCTCGTGGAAGGACTCAGCTCACGCTGGCTGGCCAAGTTGATCAGCACCGAGGAGGCGCATTCGGCGGTACTGGCCGCGGTGTCCGCCGAGTGTCGGCCGCGACAGCTGCACGCGGTCCAGCCGGAGCCGACTGCTCCGACCGTGTGACGTGTGGATCACCTGCCTGGCAGCCGTGACCTGGGGTTCCCAGGGGCGGCTGAGAGGGTGGTGGCGATGCGTGGTCCGGTCTGGGCGGAGCGATCAAGCAGATGGTCCGTCGGAGTGGGGTTAACGGACTGGAACATCATTCTGAACGGTGTTCAGTCACCCTTGGCTACTACCCCGAGCGGATGACGTCTGAGACACCACGGTCTCGACTCCGGCGACCGGGTAGTCTAGGCGTCGCACGGATCGTATTCTCAAAGTGACGCCCCACGCGGGGCGCCCGCCGGGTCCGGCGGAACCGCTGAAGCCCGGCGCCCGCTACAAGCTGTGCCGGAGGAGGAGCCATGCCACTCTCCGAGCACGAGCAGCGACTGCTCGACCAAATCGAGCGCGCGCTCTACGCCGAGGACCCCAAGTTCGCCTCCACCGTGCGCGGCGCTCGGTTGCGAAGGCCATCTCGACGGCGACGCCTACAGGGGCTTGCGGTGTTCGTGGTGGGCCTGTTGCTGCTCGTTGTTGGTGTGATCTTGCCCGTGTTGCGACCGGCCGAAATCCCGGTGCTGAGCGTCGTCGGCTTCCTGCTGATGTTCGTCGGCGCCGTGTGGGGCCTGTCCGCCACGAACAAGACAGACCCGGCCGCCGAGGAAGGTGGATCGCCACAACAGCGCTCCGCCACTCCTAGACGGAGCTCGTTCTCCCAGCGGATGGAAGAACGTTTCCGCCGCCGTTTCGACGACGGTGATCAACACTGATCGCAGCCGCAGCCACAAGATAGTCCGACCACCCAGCGGGGTGTCGCCTCCCAGCAGCCAGGGAGCCGACACCCCGTTGAGTCATGCCCATGGGCGGGTGGACCCTGAGTTGGGCAGGACCCTGACCTGGGTCGGGCCCTGAACTGGGGCAGGCACTGAGCACCGGCGCGCGTCGGTGCTCAGGGGCGGCCCTCGCCAGGGCCGACGTTTCGGCGTGCGCTCGCCACGGGGCCGGGCGTGCGGGTCGTCGCGGCGTGGGTGATGTGCGGGAGACTCGGTGTGCAGGATGGGGGCGAGCGCTCAGCTGCGGCGCGGTTGGGGTAGAAGCCAACCTGTCTGCCGGGGCCAAGCCGGAGTCGGGATGGCTGGTCCAAGGGCGAGCCGGGGCCCGGGGTGGCTCGCCAACGGCAAGTCGGTGCAGAGGGTTTGTCTCAGGGGCAAGCCGGCAGCGTTGGGCGACCTCTGCGAGCGCGTGGCACCCCACCGCCAGGGCAGGGGGCCGGCGAGTCACGGGGCTGGGTGGGGCCAGGGGTCGGTGGGGTTGAGGTGTTGCCAGATGTTGTGGGCTCGGCGGGCCAGGTCGGGGCGGGTGGCGGTCAGGGTCAGCCAGGTTTCGGGGTCTAGGTCGGCCAGTAGGTAAGTGTCGGTGGTGGGGGCTCGTTCCAGGAGGGTGATCAGGGCTTCCGCGGCGAGGGGGGTGGGGTCGTTCTGCAGGGCGTCGGTGATCAGCCTGGTGAGGGGTTCGGTCAGGGCCGGGGTGGGGGGTTCGGGGCGGGTCAGCAGGGTCAGGGCGTGGCGGAGGGTTCGGGTCTCCAGTGCCGAGGCTCGGGTGGGGAGGCGGAACAGGTGCTGGGTCAGATCGGCGAGTAGGGCGGTGGCCAGGGTGGTGGGGGACTGGTCGTCGGAGGTCATCAGGGTGAGGGCCAGGTCGAGGAGGGCCAGGCGGTCCGGGGCTGCGGGGTCTTGTGGGCGGGTTTCGGTGATCTGGATGAAGCGTTCGTATTGGGCGGCGTGGTCGGTGGTGGGCTCGCGGTAGGGCAGGGTCAGCAGGTCCAGCAGGGCGCGGGGGAGGGTGGGCAGGATCTCGCCGTCCGCGACGGGGTGCAGCGCGTAGTCGCGGGCCAGGTGGTCGAAGAGGGGTTCCAGCACGTGCAGGTGGATGTCCTCGTTGCCGCAGAGGAAATGCAGCAGGCGGCGTTGAGCGCGAGGGGTCTGGTTGGCGTACTGGAGGCCGCTGAGAGTGGGCGACAGCTCGGTCGCCGGGCGGCGGGTTGACCAGTTGAGGTCCAGGGGTGGCGGGGTGAAGGAGCCGTCGTCTAGGCGGAGTTCCAGGTCTCGGCGGGTGCCGCGCCAGGTTCGGGTCAGGGCCAGGGTTTCGACCAGGCCGGTCCAGTCGTCGGTGCCGAGTTGGGAGCGCCACAGCAGGGCGTCGGCACGCCATTGCAGGATCACGCCGGGCTGATCGTCCTCGGTGCCGTACAGCTCGCTGGCGCGCAGCTCCCTGGCGGTGATGACGGTGAGCAGGAGCAGGTTGGCGCGGTAGGCGGCGTGCTGGGCGGGGACCGTGGTGGGCCGAGGCCGGTAGTCGGCGTGACTGCGGGTGGGGTGGGCTTCGGGGGCCGCGCGGTACAGGCGGATCAGCAGCGCGGTCAGGCCGGTGCGGGTGTCCGGGGTGGCGGCCTCGGCGAGTTCGGTGAGGAAGGTGAGGATGGGGCGGCGACTGCTCAGCGGGGTGTGCGCGAGCAGGGCATGTGGGAAACCGTCGTTGAGCGGGATGACGGCGAGGGGGTTGGCGGCCGCGGCGGCGGCTATCGCGTGCAGGCCGTGCAGGGCCTGCCAGGTGAGGCGGGCGACCAGGTATTCGCCGAAGGTGGCGTGCAGGAACTCGTAGGTGCGCAGTCGGTGGTCGTCGCGCTGGGCTTCGGCGCGGTGGATGAAGAAGAACCGGCCCAGCGTGGTCTCGGCCGGACCGAGCGGGGTGCGCACGCCGGTGAGCGGGTTGCCGCGGGCGCCGAGCAGGGCGGCCAGGTCCGCGTCCAGGTCCGGCTCGGTGATCCACTGCTGGCCGCGGTTGAACATGCCGTAGGCGACCACCGACAGCCGCCGGAGTTCCTCCTCGACCGCGGCCGCCAGGTCCGGATCGGCCAGGCCGTCGCGGGTTTTGCCGACCTCGCGCCGGGCGAAGCGGCGCAGCAGGCGTTCGTACAGCTCGCTTTCCCGGAGCTGGGTGTCGCTGAGGTCGCCGCCGTCGGCGTCGTAGATGGCCAGCATCAGCAGCAGCAACGGCTGGGCGGCCAGGGCCGGGTAGCGCAACGCGGTCGCCGCGGTGAGCCGGAACCGGGAGCCGGGGTTGCTGGCCTGCCAGTGCGCCAGCCAGCGGGTCACCCGGGGTTCGTCGAAGGGCTCCAGTCGCAGGGCCACGCAGCCGTCGGGGATGCGGGCCCGGTCGGCGACCGAAGTGCGGGTGGTGACTACGACCGCGACCGGGCGGCCCTGGTCGGCTTCGCGTTGCTGGAACGCGCGGACCCGCTCCAGGTAGTCGCTCTGGCTGACGCCGGTGGTCTGCAGCAGTTCGTCGAACCCGTCCAGCAGCACCACCGGCAGCGCGTCACCGGCGGAGTTCGCCAGCTCCGGCCAGTCCAGCCGGTACCCGGTGCCGAGCCGGATTGCCTGCTCGATCTGGGTCTGCACGTCGACCTCGGTGGCCACCTCTCGCAGCGGCACCCGCACCGGCAGGAAGTCCGTCGCGGGCAGCCGGGCCGCGAGCACCTGGGTCAGCACCGACTTGCCGGATCCGGGTTGCCCGAGCACCAGCAACGGCAGCGTCACCGCCTGCGGCGAGGTGAGGTATCCGGTCAGGAAGTCCTGGATGTCTTGCCGCGGCGGCACTTCCTCCCACCACGCCTCCTGACTCGGCGTGTCGCCCTGGTGGATTTCCCTTACCCGGCCCAGCGGATCGATGTAGGCATCGCCGAGGGTGGGGATCCGGAAGTCGGCAGGCAACTCGGCGGGCTCGACGAGCGTCCGGTCCAGCCGGGCCAGGTAGCCACGGGCCAGTTCGGTCCGGCGGGCGTCCGGTTCGCGGCCGGTGGCCAGTGCGGCCAGGTGGGTTTCCAGCTGGGAGAGTCCGGCGCGGAGGAGTTCCTGGGTGCCCTGGTGTTCGGTGAGGTTGGCCCAGAAACCGAGTTCCGGGCATTCCACGGCCAGCTGCCGGAACAGTTCCTGGTACCGCGCGAGTGCCCGGGGCACCAGTGCCTTGCCCACCTGCGCGGTGAACCGGTCGCGGGTGGTCTCGTTCCACCGGTCCCACACCGCGAGTCCGGAGACGAACTGGATCAGGTCGATGGCCTGTTGGTGGTAGTGCAGGAAGAGTGTGTCGAGGTTGTCGCGGTAGGGACGCTGCGGGGTCGGCAACGGGACCCCGCTGGTCAACAGTTTGTGGATCAGTTCGGCCGTCTTGGTTCGGCTGTCCTGGACGTCGTGCGGATCCGGCCCGAACGGCAGTGCCTCGAACGCCTCGAAGAAGGCCAGGGTCACGATGACCGCGTGCGCGGCCTCCAGGCGCTGGGTGCGGTCGAAGCGGCGTAACCCGCGGACCCGGTCGGAGAGGCCGTTGACCAGATCATGGCCGTGTTTCACCAGATCCGCCTTGGCGTCGAACCAGCCGAGCACCTCC
Organism: Crossiella sp. S99.2; assembly: GCF_023094165.1. Lineage (GTDB taxonomy): Bacteria > Actinomycetota > Actinomycetes > Mycobacteriales > Pseudonocardiaceae > Crossiella. The sequence continues at coordinate 69,048 of NZ_JALMDK010000012.1, forward strand.
TCCACCGCGGGCGCGGTGCCGAGCATGGCCGCGCCGGTGATCCGGTCCAGCCAGGTGACGGCCTTGCTTTCCTTGCCGCCCAACAGACGGACGGCGTCGGCGTAGCTCAGGGTGCGCGGCACGGGTCAGCCTTCCGAACGGAGGTCGTCGAGGATGCGGGTACAGCGCCGGTGGATCGGGTTGCTGCTGCTGAGTTGTTTCCGCCAGGCGCGGGCGAGCAGTTCCTCCAGCGCGGCGGCGTCGAGGTCGGTGTCGGCCGCCAGCCGCTCCAGCACGAGGGTGAGGTACTGCTCTTGCTCGTTGGCGGGCATCAGCTTGCCGCCGACACCGGTCAGGAAGTCGAGTGCGTGGTGGTAGCGCGCGATCCGCTCTGGCAGGGTGATCCGGTGCGCGGACAGCGTCCACAGGTCCACGATCCGGCGGGCAGGTGAGGACTCGATGACGCCGCCGGCGCACGGGAAGTTGTTGAGCACCGAGCCGAACCGGTGCAGCAGGGGTTCCGTGGCGTGCAGCAGGGCGAATTCCATGCCGAGCAGGTTGTTCCGGCGCTGGATGTGCCGCGGGTCCTGGTCGCCGAAGCCGTAGACCGTGCCGTGGTCCTTGTCGTCGCCGAAGGCGATCCGGAGATCGATCGTCGGCGGTGGATCATCCGCCCGGATCAGGCGCGCCCAGGCGATCGGCCCCGTAGTGGACTGGCGCACGGCGACCGTGACGGTGTCCAGGATGCTCAGCCAGCCCGCGCCGCCGAGCTGGGAGTGCCAGAGGCGGGCCTCCCGGTACCAGCGGCCGTGCAGGCTGACCGGCACCTCCTCGTCGACGATCACGTTGAGCAGCAACAGGTTCACACTGTAGGCCGCGTGCCGGGCGGTGACCTGGCGTGGATCGGGCTGGTAGGCCGCGTGCCGGCGTTGCGGCCGTTCCCGGTGGGCGGCCTCGAACAGGCGGGTCAGCAGAGCCGAGGTCGCCTGCCTGGTCGGATCGTCCAGGCGGCTCGCCAGTTCGGACAGGAAGCTGATCACCGGTTTGCGGGAGCTGAGGGGTTCGAAGGAGATCAGGGCGTGCAGCAGGTCGTCGTTGACCTCGGCGGTGGAGTACGGGTCGTCGGAGATGGCGTTTTCCTGGGCCACCAGGCCTTGCAGGACTTTCCAGGTGAAGCGGGCGACCAGGTATTCGCCGAAGGTGGCGTGCAGGAATTCGTAGGTGCGCAGGCGGCGGTCGTCGCGGCTGGCTTCGGCGCGGTGGATGAAGAAAAAGCGGCCCAAGGTCTGTTCGGCCTCGGTCAGGTCGGCCTGGAGGCTTTGCGGGGCAACGGTTCTGCGCGGTGGGCCGGGCAGGGCGGCGAGGTCGGATTCCAGGTCTGCTTCGGCTATCCACTGGGTGCCGCGGTTGAACATGCCGTAGGCGACCACGGACAGGCGGCGTAGTTCCTCTTCGATCGAGCGGCGGATTTCCTTGTCGGGCAGTGAGTTCTGGGTTTTCACGACTTCGCGGCGGGCGAAGCGGAGCAGCAGGCGTTCGTAGAGTTCGCTCTGACTCAGGCCGGCCTCGGCGGTGAGCGCGCCGCCCTCGGAGTGGTACAGGGCCAGCATCAGCAACAGCAGGGGCTGGGTGGCGAGGTCGGGGTGGTGCAGGGCGACTTCGGCGGGCAGGGCGGTGAAACCGGGGCCCGCGTTGGCGGTGTTCCAGGTGTCCAGCCAGGTGCTGACCCTGGGTTCGTCGAAGGGTTCCAGGCGCAGCGCCACGCAGCCGTCGGGGACGCGGGCGCGGTCGGCGACCGAGGTGCGGGTGGTGACCAGCACCGCGACCGGCCGGCCGGTGTCGGACTCGCGTTCCTGGAACTCCTGGACCTTCTCCAGGTAGTTGCTCTGGCTGACGCCGGTGGCCTGCAACAACTCGTCGAAGCCGTCGAGCAGGACCACCGGCAGCGCGTCCCCGGCGGAACGGGAAAACGTGGGCCAGGACAGGGAATCACCGGTGTCGGCGCGGATGGCCTGTTCGATCTGGGACTGGATGTCGCTCTCCGCGGCGACATCGCGCAGCGGCACCCGGACCGGCAGGAAGTCGGTGGCGGGCAGGCGGGCGGCCAGCACCGAGGTGAGCATGGACTTGCCCGAACCCGGCTGGCCGAGCACCAGCAGCGGGAGCTGGGTGGCGACCGGGTTGGTGAGGTAGCCGGTGAGGAAGTCGTGGATGTCGGTGCGGTCCGGGAGTTTCCGCCACTCGGACTCGTGCGCGGGCGAGCGGCCCTCGGCGGCCATCGCCCGGAAAACCGGGTCCACGTAAGCCTTCTCCAGCGCCGGGATGCGCAGGTGCGCGGGCAGGTCGCCGCCGATGAGCACCGGGCGGGACAGCCTGGCCTGGTAGCGGCGGGTCAGTTCGGCGCGGCGGTCATCGGGGAGGCGGCCGGTGGCGATCTCGTCCAGTCGCCGCGACAGCGCGGCCAGGCCGGTGCTGATGGCGCCGCGGGTGGCCTGGTGGTCGATCAGGTTGGCCCAGCAGGCCAGTTCGGGGCAGTCGGTGGCGAGCTGGCGGAACTGGGCCTCGTAGTGGCGGATCGCGTTATCCGGCACCACCTTCCGCAGGGCCGTGGTGACCCGGCCGCGTTCGGTCTCGTTCCAGGTGTCCCAGACCGCCAGCGCGGGCAGTTCCTCGCTCAGCTCGGCGGCGCGATCGCGGTAGTGCCTGCGCAGGGTCGCCAGGTTGTCCTCGTAGGGGTGCTCCGGGCTGGGCAGCGGCAACGGCGTGGTCAGCAGGTGCCCGACCAGCGTGCCGAACCGGCCGGCCGGGCGGTCGCCCGCGGGCAGCGGCAGGTCGGCGCAGGCGGTGAGGAAGGCGGTGGTGACGATGATCGCGTGCGCGGCTTCCAGGCGCTGGGTGCGGTCGAAGCGGTGCAGGCCGCGCAGCCGTTCGGACAGGCCGTTGACCAGGTCGTGGCCGTGGCGGATCAGGTCGGACTTGGCGTCGAACCAGCCCAGCACCTCCGCCGAACCGGGCGCCGCGGCCAGCATGGCGGTGCTCGCGACGCGGTCCAGCCAGGCCACGGCCGGGCTCTGGCCGTCGCCGAGCAGGCGGACCGCGTCGCGGTAGTTCAGGATTCTCCGCACGCCTCACGTTATCCAGAGTGCGCGGGCGGTCACTGCCAGCGGAACAATTTCGTTGCACCGAACATGGCCGCGGCCGCGAAGCCGGCCGCCACCAGCAGGTGCAAAGGATTGGGCCAGCTGCCGGACCAGGCCGCCTGCATGGCCTGGGTGCCCGCGCCGAGCGGGCTGAACTCGCCGATCCGGCGGACCAGCTCCGGCATCAGCGGACCCGGCGTCCACAGCCCGGCCAGGAACATCAGCGGGAAGAACGCCACCGTGCCGATGCCCTGCGCCGACTTGGTGGTCGGCGCGAGCGCGGCGATCAGCAGGCCGATGCCGAACACCGCCAGCGTGGCCAGCAGGAAGGACAGCAGGAAGGCGACCGGGTTGCCGGGCAGCGGGACATCCGCGACGACCGTGCCCAGTCCGATCAGCAGCACCAGGGACACCGTCACCATCAGCAGGTGCACCAGCAGCTGCGCGGTCAGCAGCCGGACCGGCGGCGCCGGGGTAGTGGCCAGGCGACGCAGCACACCCAGTTCGCGGTAGTTGGCCAGGCTGCCGGAGAGCAGGCTCAGGCCGATCATGGCCACCGACATCGAGATCAGCGTGGGCAGGTAGAACTCGACGATCCGGGCGCCGCCGTAGGCCGCCTGTGGTTCGCGGAAGAACGGGATCGAGCCGAACACGATCAGCAGGATCGGGCCCAGCCCGAGGCTGAGCACAACGGCGGCCGGGTCACGCAGGAACAGGCGCAGTTCGGTGGTGCTCAAGCGGGTCAGGGCGGTCATCGGCCGGTTCCGTTCTGCTCGTCGGTGAGGGCGGCGCCGGTCAGCGCCAGGAAGGCATCGTCCAAAGTGGACCGTTCGATGCTCAGGTCGAGTGGGCTGAGCTGGTGTGCGGACAGGGTGGTGACCACCGCGTTGAGCAGATTTCCCTTGCCGGACACGGTGATCCCGTCGTGCCGGGTGGTCAGCGCGGACACCTCCGGCAGTGCCCGCAGTGCTTGCTCCGGGAGGGTGCCGTCGAGCCGGAAGGTCAGTCGTTGCTCACTGTCCACAGTGGACACAAGTCCGGCTGGGCTGTCCACCGCGAGCACCCGGCCGGCCTCGATCACCGCGAGCCGGTCGCAGAGCCGTTCCGCCTCGGCCATGAAGTGGGTGACCAGCAGGATGGTGACGCCGCGGTCGCGGACCTGCTCGATCAGCCGCCAGGTGTCCCGGCGGGCCTGCGGGTCCAGGCCGGTGGTCAGCTCGTCCAGCACCGCGACCTCCGGGTTGCCGATCAGCGCCAGCGCGATGGACAGCCGCTGTTTCTGGCCGCCGGAGAGCTTCTTGAACGGGGTGCGGCGGTGCGCGGTCAGGCCCAGGGTGTCCAGCAGCGCGGCCGGATCCGCAGGCGCGGGGTAGAAGGAGGCGTACAGCTCGACCGCCTCACCGACCCGGAGTTTGTCCGGCAGCGCCGCTTCTTGGAGCTGCACGCCGACCCGCTCGCGCAGCTTCGCGCCGTCCCGGGCCGGGTCCAGGCCCAGCACGCGCAGCCGGCCGCCGTCCGGGGTCCGCAACCCGGTCAGGCACTCCACCGTGGTGGTCTTGCCCGCGCCGTTGCGGCCCAGGATCCCGAAGATCTCCCCACGTTCGACGTGGAAGGACACCTCCTCGACCGCGACCCTCTCGCCGTACCGCTTGTGCAGGTTCGCGACCTCGATGACCGGCATCTCCGGTAGCTCCCTCCAGGTTGGTGTTGCTGACTGGGGGAACGTTAGGAAGTCGCTGACCTGCGGAGAATCCGTCTGGGTCCCCAGCGGGGGTTGTGCTAGCCCCACCCCCGACACGGTGTCTGGGCGGAGCGCGCGCGGCAGGCGGACTCGGTCAGACTGGGCCGGTCGAAGGAGGTGCGCGGATGGGCCGCGAGTACGTCACCGCACTCGGCCGCGCGCTCCGGCTGCTCGGGCTCGCGGTGGCGGGGCTGGCGGTGCTGCTGTTCGGGCTGCTGTGTTTCCTGCCCGCGATGGCCGGGCTGATCTTCTACTACGGCTGGGGGCTGCGGAACTGCCGCCCGTTCCTCAACCGGGTGCGGGCCGTGGTGAGCCAGTGGTCCGGGACGGAGATCGTGCCGCCGTACCGGCCGCGGCCGCCGCTGCCCGAACGCGACGCCGATGGGCTCTACCGGTTGGGTGACAGCCTCTACCGGTCCCGGCGCCGGCTGGTCTTCCAGCACAACCTGGCCTGGGTGTCCGACGATCCGGCCACCTGGCGGGACCTGCGCTGGCTGCTGGTCAACCCGGTGCTCGCCTTGCTCACCGCGCTGGCCACGGTGCTCGCGGGGCCTCGTGCACTCCGGGTATACAGCCGGTGGACCGCGCATATGCTCGGTGTGCACCAGCCGTCCGGCGAGAACCGGTTCCTGCAGTGGCTGTTCCGCGGCTGGGAGGTGTCCTGGCGCGGGTTCCTGCTCGGCCTGCTCGCGCTGGCCGGACTGCCGATCCTGGTGGCCAACCTGCTCGGCTTCCTCCTCTACCACGTGCTCGGGATGTGGCAGTTCTGGTGGCCGCCGCTGGTGGAGTACACCCGGCAGTTCACCGACCTGCACCGCCGGTTGCTGCGCGAGTGGGCCGGGATCGAGGTGCCGGACCCGTACCTGCCGGTGCCGCTGCCGCCCCGGCCGGAGCCCGACGGCAAGTACCGCTACGGCAACCAGCTCTTCAGCACCGCCGGGCCGGTGCGGCGGATGCGTCGTTACGTCTGGGTGATGACCGACCGGGCCGCCTGGCGGGACCTGTTGTGGTTGCTGGCCAACACCATCGTGGCCCCGGTGCTGGTGCTGCTGCCGCCACTGGCCGCCATGGCCGGGCTGCTGTTGGGGGCGTGGCTGCCGCTGGTGATCTCGCCGGTGCTGTCGCTGTTCTTCGACCGGGACATGCTGCCCACGATGTACCAGTGGATGCCGCTGGACCCGGTGCCGACCACGCTGTTCCGCACGCTCGGGCCGCTGATCGGCCTGCCACTCGCGGTATGCGTGGTGTATTCCGCGCCGGCCCTGCTCACCGGTTACGGCCGGTGGTGCGCGCTGCTGCTCGCGCCGACCAAGGCGGCGCTGCTGGCCCAGCGGGTGCGCAGGCTGACCGAGAGCCGAACCGAGGCGGTGCACGGCCAGGCCGCCGAACTGCGCCGGATCGAACGCGATCTGCACGACGGCGCGCAGGCCAGGCTGGTCGCCCTCGGCCTGTCCCTGGGCACGGCCAAGGCGCTGGTGGACACCGATCCGGCGCGAGCCAAGGAGATGCTGGACCAGGCACTGGCCTCCTCCTCGGCCGCGCTGACCGAACTGCGCGATCTGGTGGCAGGCATCCACCCGCCAGTGCTGGCCGAACGCGGCCTGGCCGACGCCGTCCACGCGGTCGCGCTGGATGCCGCGCTGCCGGTGCGGCTGGAGGGATCGCTGCCCGGCCGGTTCGAGCCGCCGGTGGAGTCCGCCGCCTACTTCGCGGTGTGCGAGCTGATGACCAACGCGATCCGGCACGCGGGCGCGGATACCGTCGTCGTACATCTTGCATACAGCGCGGATACCTTGCGTATCAGCGTGGTGGACAACGGGTGTGGCGGCGCGGACCCGGCCGGTGGCAGCGGGTTGCGGGGCATCCGGCGGCGGCTGGGAGCATTTGACGGTCAGCTCATCCTGGACAGCCCGCCGGGCGGTCCCACGACGGTCAGCCTGGAGATCCCGTGCGCGTTGTCCTCGCCGAGGACCTCTACCTCCTCCGAGACGGCCTGACCCACCTGCTCACCGCACACGGTTTCCAGGTGGTCGCCGCGGTGGAGACCGGCCCCGAACTGCGCGCCGCGCTGACCGAGCACCGCCCGGACGTGGCCGTGGTCGACGTCCGGCTGCCGCCCACCCAGACCGACGAGGGCCTGCAGGTCGCCCTGGCCGCCCGCACCGAGACGCCGGGCCTGCCGATCCTGGTGCTCTCCCAGCACGTGCAACAGCTCTACGCCAGGGAACTGCTGGCTGACGGCACCGGCGCGATCGGCTACCTGCTCAAGGACCGGGTGTTCAACGCCGAGCAGTTCGTGGACGCCCTGCGCCGGGTCGCCGCCGGCGGCACCGTGATGGACCCGGAGGTCATCGCGAAGTTGCTGGACAGCTCGCCACGCCGCTCCGGCGTGGACCGGCTGACCCCGCGCGAACGCGAGGTGCTGGAGCTGATGGCGGAGGGCCGCTCCAACGCCGCCATCGCCCAGCGCCTGTTCGTCAGCGAGGGCGCGGTCGGCAAACACACCGCGAGCATCTTCGGCAAGCTCGACCTGGCCCCGTCAGACGACGACAACCGCCGGGTGCTGGCCGTGCTCGCCTACCTGCACGGCACGACCGGCGCCTGACCCCGTCCCACAACGGCCAACACCCTGTCCCACAACGGCCAACACTCGGTACGACAACGGCCAACACGCGGTGCGGTGCGGCCGTGCGCCGGGGGTGGTGACGGCGCGCGCTCCGGTGGGGGAGCGGGTGGGTCAGCGGGCGGGGCGGAGGACTGATGGGGGGAAGAGGCGGGAGCGCCAGCCCAGGGGTGAGCTGGCGGTGAGGCTTTCCAGGACCTGGCGGACGGCGGCGAACAGTTCCGGTTCCGGGCGTGGGGTGCCGCTGTACCAGGAGCGCTCCACCGCGCCGATGATCGTGCGCAGCCCGTTCTGGGCGCGTTCGTCCAGCTTGTGCTCGCGCACCAGCTTCCGCGCGGCCGCGCGCACCGTCTCGGTGCCGGCCACCGCCGCGCCCCGGTCCACCGAGGCGGCCATCAGCTCCTGCCAGGCCGCACCGGCCGCGTCCGGACCGCCCAGGGCGACCGCGTGCAGCCGCCGGTCGCGCAGGTACCGGCGCAACCAGGACGGCACCGCCAGCGCGACCCCGGCCACGCCGAGGGCCAGCAGCAGCCACCACACGATCGGGTGGACCAGGAACCACAGCGGCACCAGCACCGCGATCCCGCCGCACAGCGCGGCCAGGCCCCACCACAGTTCCGGTGGTTCCTTGCCGCCGGAGGCCACCCCGGCCCGCCGTTCCCGCCTGCGGGCCTGGCTGACCGAGGCGCCGCGGGCGGCGGCGGCCAGCGCCAGCAGGGCCAGCGGGCCGGAGGTGAACCAGACCCACACCGGCACGATGCTGTCGTCGCGGTTGTTGTCCTTGTTCCCCTGATCGCCCTGGTTCTGGCCGGGGAGCCCGGTGGTGGTCGGCGCGGCGCTGGTGGTGCGGCCCGTGGACGGGACGATCGCGGAGCTGGTCGGCGCACCCGGGTTGGGCTGCTCGTAGGTGGCCGCGGAGCCGCGGCTGTCCGGCAGCGGGGTCGGGTCGAACTGGATCCAGCCGACGCCGTTGAAGAACACCTCGACCCAGGCGTGCGCGTCGTTGGTGGTGATCGAGTAGTAGCCGCTGTTGTTGTAGCCGGGGGTGAACCCGACCGCGACCCGGGACGGCACGCCCACCGAGCGCAGCATGGCCGCCATCGAGGAGGCGAACTGCTCGCAGTAGCCGGTCTTGCCGTTGAACAGGAAGTCCACCAGCGGGTCGCCCTGCCCGGTGCCCGCGGTGCGCAGCTGGTACTTGAACCCGCCGCTCTGGGCCAGGAAGTGGCGGATCGCGACGGCCTTGTCGTAGTCGGTGCCCGCGTTGCGGGTGATGTTGCGGGCCAGCGATTCGACCTGCGGGTCTACGTTGTGCTCGAAGTAGCGCTCGCCGATGAGCCCCGCGGTGCGGGACCGCCCGCCGGGCGCGGCGCGCATGGACTCGATGCTGGGCTCGGGCAGCACCGCGGACTGCAGGTACTTCCCGGCCTGCCGTTTGCTGGGGGCGTGCACGATGCCGGCGCCCGGGTCGTAGTTCCAGTCCTCGGAGATGTTGGCCAGCTGCATCGGCACGCCGTAGACCGGCAGCCACGGGTCCAGGAAGCCGATCGCCTCGATCTCGACCTGCATCGGCCTGCCCTCGGCGAGCAGCCGCTGCCGGGTGGTCCCCGGCGGCATCGCCAGCTCACCGCGGGTGGACTGGTTGTCCAGCCTGCTGTCCACCTCGAAGCCGCGGGCGGTGTCGAACTTGCTCAGCGTGGTCACCCGCAGGTACGGCGGCTTCTCCGGCAGGCCGCGCACCCGGAACAGCTCGATGCTGCTGTCGCGTTCCAGCTGCCCGCGCAGCGAGGTGAACGTGTTGAGCCCGATGGAGGCGGTCGAGTCGGCCGCGCCGCCGCCGGGCAGCCTGCCCGCGGTGCCGACCATGGTCAGCACCGCGCCGGCGACCAGCGCGATCGCCACCGCGGAGGCGGCGACTCCCGCGGCGGCCGGCGCCGAGCCGTCCCCGGAACGCAGCGCGGGCAGTCCGAGCCTGCCCCGCCACAGCCGGTGCCGCTGACGTTCGTCGATGACCAGCAGCAACGCGAACCCGGCCGCGCCCGCCGCGAAGGACCACCAGGGCAGCAGTTCATCGGCCAGCGAGGCGGGCACCGCGAACACGCACAGCAGCACCAGTCCGGAGGCCGCGGGCGCGGCGGCGGCCACCGCGAGAGTGTCCACCACGATCGCGACCAGGCCCAGCGCCACGCAGACCAGGCAGAGCATGGCCGCGGTGGCGGTCACCGGGGCCACCCCGGTCTGCACCTGCGCCATCGCCTGCCGCAGCACGCCGAGCAGATCGCCCAGCGCGCCCGGCCCCGGCAGCACGACCAGGATGCCGCTGCGGGTGAACACCGCGGTGAGGAAGCACAGCAGCCCGGCGAACTGGCCGAGCGCGACCAGTGGGGTCGGCGTGCGGACCGAGCGCAGCGCGATGCCGGTGCCCACGATCACCGCCACGGTGACCGCCACGAACACCAGCCAGCGCATGCCGCTGATGACCCCGGACAACGAGGTCGCCGCGGTCAGCACGGCCAGCCCGGCGGCACTGGGCACCACCGGCCCGGTCCAGCCGACCGGCGCGGTCACCGCCCTTCGCCTGTTCACCATCAGTCCTCGCTCACCATGGCCCAGCCCCGGCCACATGGCCGCTGGACATCCGTTCCGGCACGGTGTTGCACAGCAGTGACCACACCGCGGCCATGCCCTGTTCCGGCCGGGCCACCACCGCGCCCCAGCCGGCCGAGTTGAGCAGCCGCACCGCGTCGGCGGGGTCGTTGCCCCGGTCCTCGCGGGCGCTGGCCCAGCCGTTGACGTCGAGCACGATCGCCAGGCTGCGCACCCCGCGCGGCCGGAAGCGCACCAGTTCGGCGATCGAGGCCGGGGTGACATCGCCGAGCACCGCGATCATCTCCCGGCCCGCGCCGGGGTCGCCGGTGACGGCCAGTTGCGCGCGGTGCGCCGGGTGCAGCGCGGCCAGCGCGTCCAGCACCGGCACGTCGCTGAGTCCGGCCGAGGCGGAGCCACCGGCGAGCAGCACGCCCTCCTCGGTGCTCAGCCGCACGTGCTGGCCGTGTTTGTGCAGGTGCAGGCAGATGCTCGCGGCCAGGGAGATCGCCCATTCCAGGCTGGAGGTGGGGCCGTTGCCGCGGTGCGCGGCGGCCCGGGTGTCCAGCAGCACGGACACGCCGCCGTGCCAGGGGCTTTCCTCGACCCGCACCATCAGCTCGTCCCGGCGCGCGGTGGACTTCCAGTGCACCTTGCGCAGGTCGTCGCCGTGCCGGTACTGCCGGATGATCGCGTCGTCCTCGCCCTGCCCGGCGCGCAGCCGGACCGCGCCGTCATCGCCCGCGCCCAGCCCGGAGCCGTGCGGCAACCCGTGCAGCGTCATCACCTTGGGCACCACGACGAGCCGGCTGCGGCCGCCGAGTTCGCGTTCGAATTCGGCCAGGCCGAAGGGGTCGGTGACCCTGGCGCGCAGTGGTCCGAGCTGGTGCACGCCGCGCATGACGGGCTGCAGCGGGTAGCGCAGCACCGCGGCGCTGCGCCGGGGCAGTCGTTCCACCACGAACCTGGGCTTGTTGCCCAGGGCGTAGGGCACGCCGTCCTCCAGCATCAGCCCGCCCGCGGGCAGCCGTCCCGAGCTGCGCACTTCCAGCCGGACCTCGGAGGCGGCGCCCACCTGCACCCGGTCGGGCACCAGGTGGCGCAGCGCGGCCAGGCCGATCCGGGCGTTCGCGGCCATCACCGCGGCGATGATCGGCAACGCGACCACGAACACCGCGATCCGCAGCAGGTCACGTTCGTCGAGCAGCAGCGCGCACAGGGCGGCGGCGAGTCCGGCGGCGAGCAGGCAACGGCCTCTGGTGGTCAGTCCCGCCAACGCGCCCATGGATCACCTGGCTCCGCGCAGGCCCGCGTGCCACTGCTGGCTCTGGTTGCCCGCCGGGCCCTGCGGCACCGGCACCCGCTGGACGAGTCCGCGGACCAGGTCGGCGGGGGAGCGGCGGGCGGCCTGGGCCTCGGCGGTGAGCACCAGGCGGTGCGCGAGCACTGGCACGGCGACCGCGTGCACGTCATCGGGCACCACGAACTCGCGGCCGGACAGCGCAGCCTGCGCCCGCGCGGCCCGCACCAGGTGCAGGGTGGAGCGCGGCGAGGCGCCCAGGCGCAGCTCGGGCAGGCGGCGGGTGGCCGAGACCAGCTCGACGCTGTAACGCCTGATCTCCGGCGAGAGATGTACCCCCCGGACGGTGGCGACGAGCTGGCGCACCCGTTCGGCGTCGGAGACGGGTTTGAGGTCGGCCATGGGGTCGTGTCCGGCGTGCTCGTCGACCATGGCCAGTTCGGCCTGCGGGTCGGGGTAGCCGATGGAGACCCTGGCGGTGAACCGGTCGCGCTGCGCCTCGGGCAGGGCGTAGGTGCCCTCCATCTCCACCGGGTTCTGGGTGGCGATGACCATGAACGGCGAGTCCAGCTCGTAGCTGCGGCCGTCCACAGTGACCTGGTGCTCCTCCATGCATTCCAGCAGGGCGGACTGGGTCTTCGGCGAGGCGCGGTTGATCTCGTCGCCGACCACGATGTTGGCGAAGACCGGGCCGGGCCGGAACTCGAACTCGCTGTTCTGGCGGTTGAAGATGGACACGCCGGTGATGTCGCTGGGCAGCAGGTCCGGGGTGAACTGGATGCGGCTGACCGAGCAGTCGATGGAACGCGCGAGGGCCTTGGCCAGCGAGGTCTTGCCGACGCCCGGCACGTCCTCGACCAGGAGGTGGCCTTCGGCGAGCAGGGTGACCAGCGCGATCCGCACCACCTCGGGCTTGCCGACCAGCACCCGCTCGACGTTGGCCGCGATCCGTGAGGCCGTGGCGTGCAGCTCCGGCAGTCCGCCGCCCGACTCGCGCGCGTTCACCGTGGTCCCGTCCTCACCGAACTGGTGGCCGGATAGCGCGGCGGGCTGGGTACTGGGCGTCACACGTCCTCCTGCTGAAATCATTCTGCCCCGTCGCTCCGCTCGCCCCGGACCCTGTGCGGCAGCCTGCCACGCAGTGTGTCAAAACCGGGCGAAGGCGGTTGTCGGTCAGGGTCAGTCTTACCGCACGCCTGGTTCGCCACATCGTCCCCCACTTCTCACCACCGTGGACGGCCGATAGGCCAACTGGTTGCTCTCCGGCCCGGGATTCGTGGGCGCAGGGTGATCGGATGGCTGTCAATCCCGCCCGCCGCGGCTGCCTCTCCGGGCAGGTCCCCTCACCACCCCCCACCCGGCCCCACCGCCGTTTTCCTGCGAAAACGCCGACACACCCGGGGGATATCGGGTCCGTTTCGCGTTGACTGTGGGGGAAAGTGGGGTACTGTGGCGGCCGGTGGGGCAAACGGGGGCCCCGCTGCCGGTCCCGTCGGGTCGGTTGGGAGGTGCGTGGCCGATGTTCCTCGGCACACACAGCCCAAAACTCGACGACAAGGGGCGGCTCACCCTGCCGGCGAAGTTCCGGGACGCACTCGCGGGGGGTCTGATGCTCACCAAGGGCCAGGACCACTGCCTGTTTGTCTTCCCGCGAGCGGAGTTCGAGCAGATGGCGCGGAAGGTGGCCGAGGCGCCGTTCACCAACGAGGCGGTCCGCGCGTACCAGCGCTACCTGTTCGCGGGCACCGACGAACAGCGACCTGACTCGCAGGGCCGGATCTCGATCACGCCGGAGCTTCGGCGTTATGCCTCACTGACCAAGGAGTGCGTGGTCATCGGGGCGATCAACCGGCTGGAGATCTGGGACGCCACCGCCTGGGAGCGCTACCTCGAGGAGAACGAGGAGAACTACGCGCAGGCACGCGAGGAGGTGCTCCCCGGCGTCTTCTGACGTGTGAGGCATTCGGATGCGGCTTGGCCTCGGTCCGCTCGGCTTTCGACCCTGGTGCACCTTCCCCGGCACCAGGTGCGACGGGCGGGCGGGGACCTGGCGGCATCGGGAGACGAACAAGGCACCTGCTTGTCGCGCATGGGCGGGTAAGAGAGGTAGTGACCGCCATGACGGGGCAGCCGCAGCACGTGTCGGTCCTGTTGGACCGCACGCTTGAGCTGCTCGCACCCGCGCTGAGCGGACCGGACGCCGTGGTGGTCGACGCCACGCTCGGTCTGGGCGGGCATTCCGAGGCCCTGCTGGCCGCACACCCCCGGCTGACGCTGATCGGCCTGGACCGGGACACCCAGGCGCTCAAGCTGGCCGGCGAGCGACTCGCGGTATACAACTCGCGTACCCACCTTGTGCACGCGGTGTACGACGAGCTGCCCGAGGTGCTGCTCGATCTCGGTATACCGCGGGTGCACGGCGTGCTCTTCGACTGCGGTGTCTCCTCCCTGCAGCTGGACGCGGTGGAACGCGGGTTCGCCTACTCCAAAGACTCCCCGCTGGACATGCGGATGGACCCGAGCGGCCCGGTCACCGCCGCGGACATCCTCAACACCTACAGCGCCGGCGAGCTGTCCCGGATCCTGCGCGACTACGGCGAGGAGCGCTTCGCCGGCCGGATCGCCGCCGCGGTGGTGCGCGAGCGGGAGAAGGAGCCGTTCACCACGAGTGGACGCCTGGTGGACCTGCTGTATGCCAGCGTCCCCGCGGCCACCCGGCGCACCGGCGGGCACCCGGCCAAGCGGACCTTCCAGGCGCTGCGGATCGAGGTCAACGCCGAGCTGGACGTGCTGCGCCGGGCCATCCCGGCCGCCGTCGACGCGCTGCGACTGGGCGGCCGGATCGCGGTGATGTCCTTCCAGTCGCTGGAAGACAAGATCGTCAAACGGGTGCTGGTCCAGCGGGCCACCTCGACCACACCGCCGGGACTGCCGGTGGAGCTGCCCGGCCACGGCCCCGAGCTGAAGCTGCTCACCCGAGGGTCGGAACAGGCCGGTGAACAGGAACAGGCGGTCAACCCGAGGGCCGCCTCGGTGCGGCTGCGGGCCGCGGAGCGGATCAGGGAGGCGACATGACCGCACCAGCACGGCAGACCCCACCCGAGCTGCCGGAGCACGCGAGCCCGGCCACGCCGGGCGACCGCGGCCGGTCCACCGCCGCCGAACGCGCCTACGCCCGCCGCGAGCAGCGCAAGGACCGCTGGCTGCGGCCGGTGCAGGAACGCGCCGCCGCGACCGGCTTCCGCGCGCCGTTCGTGCTCATGGTGATGTCGCTGCTGGGCATCGGCCTGGTCACCTCGCTGTGGCTGACCACGGCGGCGGCCGCCGACTCGGTGAAGCTGGAGCAGATCAAGAAGGACGCGCGCGCCCAGGCCGAACTGGTCGAGCTGCTGCGCCGGGAGGTCGCCACCAAGGAGTCCCCGGCCGAGCTGGACCGCAAGGCCAGGGAGATGGGCCTGCTGCCCGCGATCGACCCGGCCATGCTGGTGCAGCGGCCGGACGGCAGCTGGGGTGTGGTCGGCGAGCCGAAGGCGGTCAAACCCGCGCCCCGGCAGCAGCCGAACCCACCGGCGCAGAACCCGAACCCGCCGGCGCAGAACCCCGCCCCGCCGAACAACCCGCCCGCGCAGAACCCGCCGCCCGACCAGGGCCAGCAGGGTGGCGCGCCGGGTCAGCCCGGTGGCCAGAACCCGCGGGGCCAGGGTCAGCCCGGCGCTCCGGACCAGCAGGGACAGCCCGGCGGGCAGCCCGCGCAGGGCCAGCAGCAACCGGGTGGCCCGGCCGAGGGCGCGGGTCAGCCAGGAGGAGCCGGCTGATGCAGCGTTCGCGCACGAGCCGCCCGGTCCGGTCGCGGTCCGTCCGCGGCGCCCGGACCAGCCGCCCGCCCGGCGGCATGGGCAACCACCGCACCCGCGCCGTGGTCGGCCGGATCATGCTGGTCATCGCGCTGGTCGCGGCCGGGGTGAAGCTGATCGAGGTGCAGGTCATCAACGCGGGCGAACTCTCCGCGGCCTCCCAGCGCCAGCGCAGCACCCCGCAGGAGCTGCCCGGCCCGCGCGGCTCGATCACCGACCGCAACGGCGCGCTGCTCGCCTTCTCCAGCCAGGTCCGCGCGCTCTACGCGCTGCCGCAGCGGATCAGCCAGGAGTGGGACAAGGCGGCCGAGGACGCCAAGACCAAGGGCGCCAAGGAACACGTGCCCAACGGGGACGAGCGCAAGCGCAACATCGCGGCCAAGTTCAAGCAGGTGCTCGGGAACCAGGTCAACGAGAACGAGATCCTGGAAAAGCTGCGCAGGGACGTCAAGTACGTGGTGCTGGCGCCCAACGTGGAGCCCGGCAAGGCCAGGGAGATCACCAAGGCGTTCTCCGACATCGGCGCCGAGTCCCGGGAGGAACGGCAGTACCCCGGCGGCACGCTGGCCTCCGACCTGCTCGGCTTCGCGAACTGGCGGATGGAGGACAAACCCAACCGCCTGGCCGGGATCGAAGGCCTCGAGAACATGCGCAACGACCTGCTGACCGGCAAGAACGGCAAGCGGATCGTGGACACCGTGGCCAACAACGAGGACGCGGTCATCCCCGGCAGCGAGCGCGAGCTGATCCCGCCCACACCCGGCTCCGACCTGGAGCTGACCATCGACGCGGACTTGCAGTACCGGTTGCAGCAGCAGCTCACCGACTACGTCCGCCGGGTGGGCGCGCGCAACGGCTCGGCCGTGGTCCTGGACGCCAAGACCGGCGAGGTCTACGCGCTGGCCGATGACAAGCCGTACGACCTGAAGAACTTCCCCACCGCGACCAAGGACCAGCTCAACCGGTTCGCGGTCACCTCGCCGTTCGAGCCCGGCTCGGTGAACAAGATCGTCACCGCCGCGGCCGCGATCGAGTACGGCCTGGTCACCCCGACCACGGTGCTCAGCGTGCCGGGCAGCATCAGCTACCCGGGGCACGTCGTCTCCGACGCCTGGGACCACGGCACCGAGCGGATGACCTTCACCGGGGTGCTGGCCAAATCCTCCAACGTGGGCACCCTGCTCACCGCCAAGGAGGTCGGCGAGGACCGCTACGCCGACATGCTGGCCAAGTTCGGCCTGGGCAAGCGCACCGGCGTCGGCCTGCCCGGTGAGTCGCCGGGCACGGTGCCGCCGCGCTCGCAGTGGTCCCAGTCCACCTTCGGCAACCTGCCGATCGGCCAGGGCCTGAACATGACCGTGCTGCAGATGGCCGGGATGTACCAGACCATCGCCAACGACGGGGTGCGCGTCCCGCCGCGGATCGTGCGCGCCGAACTCGTCTCCCCCCCCGGCGGCGGGGCCGATGCCAAGCAGCGCCGCGAGGAGAAGCGCCCGGACGGGGTGCGGGTGGTCTCCCCGGAGACGGCCAAGACCGTGCGGGACATGATGCGCGCGGTGGTGCAGCAGGTGCCCGGCAAACCGGACCTGCGTGGCACCGGGCCCGCGGCGGCGCTGGAGGGCTACCAGATCTCCGGCAAGACCGGCACCGCGCAGCAGGTCGAGAACGGCCGGTACAGCCAGAGCCAGTACTGGATCACCTTCGCCGGCATGGTGCCTGCGGACAACCCGCGGTTCGTGGTGGGGCTGATGCTGGACGCGCCCACCGAGGGCGGCGCGGAGGGCAAGTCCGCGGCCCCGCTCTTCCACGAGGTCGCCTCCTACCTGGTGCAGCGCTACCGGATCCCGGTCTCCCCGGAACCCAGCCCGATCCAGAGCCTGATCGTGCGCTGACCGCCCGGCACCGACGCGAAAGCCCCGCTCCGGCGAGCGGAGCGGGGCTTTGTCAGCGGGTGGGTCAGAGGCGGCGCAGCACCGCGACGACCTTGCCCAGGATCTGCGCCTCATCGCCCAGGATCGGCTCGTAGGCCGGGTTGTGCGGCATCAGCCAGACATGCCCGTCCCGGCGCTTGAACGTCTTCACCGTGGCCTCGCCGTCGATCATCGCGGCCACCACGTCCCCGTTGTCCGCGTCGGGCTGCTGGCGCACGGCCACCCAGTCCCCGTCGGTGATGGCCGCGTCGACCATCGAGTCGCCGACCACCTTGAGCAGGAACAGCGAACCCTCGCCGACCAGCTCCTTGGGCAGTGGGAAGACCTCCTCCACCGACTCCTCCGCCAGGATCGGGCCACCGGCGGCGATGCGACCGACGACCGGCACATAGGTCGGGACCGGGCGGGCGAAGCCCTCCGGCTCCTCCTCACCCTCCGGCGTGCGCACGCCGTAGGCGCGCGGGCGGTTGGCGTCGCGCCGCAGGTAACCCTTGCGCTCCAGCGCACGGAGCTGGTGGGCCACCGAGGAGGTGGAGTTCAGTCCGACCGCCTCGCCGATCTCCCGGATGCTGGGCGGGTAGCCGAAGCGCTCCAGCCAGTCCTTGATGACCTCCAGGACCCTGGTCTGCCTGGGGGTCAGGCCCACGAGTTCGGCGCCCTCGGCCACCGGCGCCGGTAGGACGTGCACCTCGGCCCGTCGCGCCGCCTCCCCCGCCTCGGCAGCGGGTTCAGCGCCGGTAAGAACAGGCTCCTTGGTCGTCTCGCGTGCCACGGGGGTGCCCTCCAGATCCCAGGTGAACTCAGGTTCGAACGGTAGTCGCACAGCGTGCCCAGATCAAACGCGTGTTCGAACGACACGCCGGAAATGCTTCAAATCAGCGCGCCGTGGTGGTAGACATTCGCACGGACGTTCGATCGAACAGGCGTTCGATCGACGTTCGAGCCAGGGACCGCTCGCGTTGGATGGAGACGTCATGTCGGCGCTCACGCACACCGAAACCGCGCAGCAGCAGGCCGGGACCGGCCACGTGCCCGCCCACGTCGCCTGGCAGCGGCGCAGCCTGCGGGTCCGCCGGGCTGGGGACGGCGCCCGGCCGCACGGGCGCCCGGACAGCGAGCTGTCCGCCGAGGAGGCCGGCCGGGTGATCGCCACCTGCGGACCGGCCCGGCGCCGCGCCACCTGGGTGGACGTGGTGCTGGTCGCCCTGGTCACCGCGCTGGCCGTGCTCGGGCTGGGCCTGCTCGCCGAACTACGGATGGGCGGTGACACCGCCCCGCTGCCCGCCAAGACCATGCTCACCCAGCTCGGCGCCGGCGAGACCCTGACCGACCTGGCCCGCCGGGTCGCCCCCGGCCGCTCCACCGCCGAGGTCGTCGCGCGCATCCACGAGCTGAACTCCTCGCTGTCCAACGGTCCGCACGCCGGTCAGCCGCTGTGGGTGCCCGACCTGGACGCCGACCCCGCCCGGCCCTGAGCCCGGCCGCGATCCGGCCCTGAACTGGGCCGTCTTTCACCTGATGGCGTGATCCCGCTCGCATGTCCCCCCGACGCGTGATGACATGCGCCTGTCAACTTGCTTCCTTAACCCGCTCGGCCTAGTTTCTACCCCTACATCTAGTAGTTACACCGCTGTGTTTGTCCCACTGATTGGGTCGAGGCGGCTGGTGCGGGGAAGGGGCGAGGACCGTGCGGTGTCCATTCTGTCGGCATGCCGACTCGCGGGTGGTGGACTCCCGCGAGGTGGACGAGGGCCAGGTCATCCGCCGTCGCCGGTCCTGCCCGCAGTGCAGCCGCCGGTTCACCACGGTCGAGGAGGCCGTGCTGGCGGTGGTGAAGCGTTCCGGCGTCACCGAGCCCTTCAGCCGGGAGAAGGTGGCCCGCGGGGTCAGCCGCGCCTGCCAGGGCCGTCCGGTCGACGAGGACAAGCTGCAGCTGCTGGCCCAGCAGGTGGAGGAGGCGATCCGCTCCACCGGCGTCGCGGAGGTGCCCAGCCACGAGGTGGGCCTGGCCATCCTCGGCCCGCTGCGCGAGCTGGACGAGGTCGCCTACCTGCGCTTCGCCAGCGTGTACCGGTCCTTCACCTCGGTGGAGGACTTCGAGAAGGAGATCCTCGACCTCCGCGAGGCCAAGGCGCCCGAGGCCGGGGACGAGCAGGAAGCGGCGAAGAGCGAATGACCAGCCAGGAACGGCGTCCCGGTCAGCGTGCCAAGGGCGCGGCGGCCAAGACCCCGGCGGCGAAGAACAAGAAGAGTCTTGCCGGACCGAATCGGACGGGGACACCGGACGGGGCCAGGCGTGCAGCAGCAGCGAGCGAGGGAGAGCAAAAGGTCATGACGGAGACCGTCGGGACCCCGGCCGCCGGGGAGCAGGCCACCGGCCTGCGCATGGAGCGCGTCTACACCACCGCCGGTGTGCACCCCTATGACGAGGTCAGCTGGGAGCACCGCGACGTCGTCATGACCAACTGGCGCGACGGCACGGTGAACTTCGAGCAGCGCGGAGTGGAGTTCCCCGACTTCTGGTCGGTGAACGCGGTCAACATCGTGACCAGCAAGTACTTCCGCGGCGCTGTCGGCACCGACAAGCGCGAGAGCAGCCTGCGCCAGCTCATCGACCGGGTGGTGCTGACCTACACCAAGGCCGGGGTGGACAACGGCTACTTCGCCACCCAGCAGGACGCGGAGATCTTCGAGCACGAGCTGACCTGGATGCTGCTGCACCAGGTGTTCAGCTTCAACTCGCCGGTCTGGTTCAACGTCGGCACCGCCTCCCCGCAGCAGGTCTCGGCCTGTTTCATCCTCGCCGTCGACGACACCATGGAGTCGATCCTCAACTGGTACAAGGAAGAGGGCCTGATCTTCAAGGGCGGCTCCGGCGCCGGGGTCAACCTCTCCCGCATCCGCTCCTCCCGCGAACTGCTCTCCTCCGGCGGCAGCGCCTCCGGCCCGGTCTCCTTCATGCGTGGCGCGGACGCCTCCGCGGGCACCATCAAGTCCGGCGGGGCGACCCGGCGCGCGGCCAAGATGGTCATCCTCGACGTGGACCACCCCGACGTGGAGGAGTTCATCGAGACCAAGGCCCGCGAGGAGGAGAAGATCCGCATCCTCCGGGACGGCGGCTTCGACATGGACCTCGGTGGCAAGGACATCACCAGCGTCCAGTACCAGAACGCGAACAACTCGATCCGGGTCTCGGACGAGTTCATGCGGGCGGTGGACGGCGGCGGCAGCTACCACCTGCGCTCCCGCACCACCGGCGAGGCGATCGACTCCAGGGACGCCAAGG
This sequence comes from Crossiella sp. S99.2, assembly GCF_023094165.1. Classification (GTDB taxonomy): domain Bacteria; phylum Actinomycetota; class Actinomycetes; order Mycobacteriales; family Pseudonocardiaceae; genus Crossiella. The sequence continues at coordinate 89,488 of NZ_JALMDK010000012.1, forward strand.
AGATCTTCCGCAAGCTGGCCAAGGCCGCCTGGGAGTGCGCGGACCCGGGCATCCAGTACGACGGCACCATCAACGACTGGCACACCTGCCCGGAGTCGGGCCGGATCAGCGCGTCCAACCCGTGCTCGGAGTACATGCACCTGGACAACTCCAGCTGCAACCTGGCCTCGCTGAACCTGATGAAGTTCCTCAACGAGGACGGCAGCTTCGCCGGCGAGCGCTTCGCCAAGGCAGTCGAGTTCGTCATCACCGCGATGGACATCTCGATCTGCTTCGCCGACTTCCCGACCGAGCCGATCGGCGAGACCACCCGCAAGTTCCGCCAGCTCGGCATCGGCTACGCCAACCTGGGCGCGCTGCTGATGGCCACCGGCCACGCCTACGACTCCGACGGCGGACGCGCGCTGGCCGCCGCGATCACCTCGCTGATGACCGGCACCGCGTACAAGCGCTCCGCCGAACTGGCCGGGGTGGTCGGCGCGTACGAGGGCTACGCCCGCAACGCCGACGGCCACCAGCGGGTCATGCGCAAGCACGCCGCGGCCAACGACCTGGTCCGCACCATGCACAGCAACGACAAGGCCGTGCACAAGCTGGCCACCATCGCCTGGCAGGACTGCCTGGCCACCGGCAACCGCAACGGCTGGCGCAACGCGCAGGCCAGCGTGCTCGCCCCCACCGGCACCATCGGCCTGATGATGGACTGCGACACCACCGGCATCGAACCGGACCTGGCGCTGGTCAAGTTCAAGAAGCTGGTCGGCGGCGGCTCCATGCAGATCGTCAACCAGACCGTGCCGCGCGCGCTGACCGCCCTGGGCTACCAGGACGAGCAGGTCGAGGCGATCGTGGAATACATCGGCGAGCACGGCCACGTGGTGGACGCGCCGGGCCTGCGGCTGGAGCACTACGAGGTCTTCGACTGCGCGATGGGCGAGCGCTCCATCGCCGCGATGGGCCACGTCCGGATGATGGCCGCGGTGCAGCCGTTCATCTCCGGCGCCATCTCCAAGACGGTGAACATGCCGGAGACGGCCACCGTGGAGGAGGTCGAGAAGATCTACTACGAGGGCTGGAAGCTCGGCCTCAAGGCGCTGGCGATCTACCGGGACAACTGCAAGGTCGGCCAGCCGCTCTCGGCGGGCAAGAGCGCGACCAAGTCCGGCGAGAAGCAGCCCGAGACGATCATCGAGTACCGCCCGGTCCGCAAGCGCCTGCCGAAGAAGCGCCCCAGCCAGACGGTGTCCTTCACCGTGGGCGGCGCCGAGGGCTACCTCACCGCGGGTTCCTTCCCGGACGACGGTCTCGGCGAGATCTTCGTCAAGCTCGGCAAGCAGGGCTCGACCCTGGCCGGTGTCATGGACGCCTTCTCCATGTCCATCTCGGTGGGCCTGCAGTACGGCATCCCGCTGGAGTTCTACGTCTCGAAGTTCATGAACCAGCGCTTCGAGCCGGCGGGCATGACCGACGACCCGGACGTCCGCATCGCCACCAGCGTGCTGGACTACCTGTTCCGCCGCCTGGCCCTGGACCACCTCCCAGCCGCCAAGCGCGCCGAACTCGGCATCTTCACCGCCGACGAGCGCTCGGCCCAGGTGGAGGCCGAGTACGGCACCGGCGAGGTCGACCTGACCGCCCTGCGCACCACGGTCGAGGCCAAGCCCGCCGCGGGCAAGGGCGAGGTCGCGGCCAAGCCTGCCGAGGTCACGGCGGGCAGCTCGACCGAGCTGATCGAACTGCAACTGGGCATGGCCGCCGACGCGCCGCTGTGCTTCACCTGCGGCACGAAGATGCGCCGCGCGGGGTCCTGCTACGTGTGCGAGGGCTGCGGCTCGACCTCCGGCTGCAGCTGACCACCAGCACCGGCTGAACGCGAAAGGCCCGGTCAGGGTGGGCGACCCCCACCCTGACCGGGCCTTTCACCGTCGTTCGCACGGCACCCGTCGGGTCAGCACCTGGCGGCTCAGTACCCGTCCGCGGCCAGCCGACTGGCTTCCTGCACCGGCATCAGGTCCTGGACGCCCGCGAAGTAGGGCGCGGCCTCGGCCGGTTCCAGGATCTCCTCCAGGTCGAGGCGTCCGGGCACCCGCGGCAGGAAGCGCACGGCCTGGTAGGCGTGGGTGAACACCGGCGGATCCAGCACCAGCCTGCGGATGCCGTCCACGACCGGGATCCGGCTGGGCGTGGACTCGCCCCAGATCCAGCGGCCGGAGGGTTCGGCGAAGTTGAAGCACTCCACCGTGTGCGGCAACGAGTCCAGCGCTTTCATGTCGATCTCCGCGACACTGCTCAGCGCCACCGCCTCGGCAGTCGGCGCCTGCCCCGGCAGGTGCCCGCCCCCGATGAGCGCTCCGGCCAGCAACGTCTGGAGCTGGTAGTTCCCGGCGATCCCGCTCATCCGCATGCGGAAGGCCCGTCCGGAGGCGCGGTCCAGCACCAGCAGCGGCTCCTCGTCGAGCAGCAGCAGCGCCCACTGGACACAGCGCAGGTCACCGTAGTCCGGTTCCAGCCGGTCGATCAGCTCCAGCAGTTCGGCGCGGTTGGTCAGCCCCCGGCGCACGCGGCGATCGGCGAGCACGGCCACCGCGGCCATCTCCCACTTGTGCACGGTGTGCCAGCCGAAGTACGGCGCGTGCCAGACGTCCCCGAAGTCCGGCCCGAGCCGGTCCTGCACCTCTTCGCTGGGCATCTCGGTCGGCTCCGGCAACTCGGCGTCCGCACCGAACCTGTTGCGCCACAAGCGGGCGAACTCGATCGCGTCTTCCAGGCTCTCCTGCAGACCGTCGAGGATCGGCGGCGCGCAGGCCACCGCGTCCGCCTGCCATTCCACCAGCGCGCCCACGAACACCGCGTACACGGCCGAATGCCACTGCGGCATCTCGGGCAGCAGGGCGGTCAGCCGAGGGCCGATCGCGGCCGAGTGCGCGGCCAGCACGTCTGTCGGGGCCGTGGCGAGGTCGTGATAGGCCGCTTCCAGCAGCGAGAGCTTCTTCGCCGCGATCGCCGCCTCTACCGCCTCGACCGCGGTGTCGACCGAAAACCCATCGGGTGCCATCGCCGCAGTCTAGGTGGGCGCCCGTCCGCCCCACGACGCTTCCCACCCCACACCACCCACCCGCCAACCCCCAAGATCGGATCCTGGTCCGATCCCCAAGCCCCAGCCCCACCCCAAACTCGCCTCGTGCCCCTACGTCCCTTCCTCCTGACCGCGATCACCGCACTTGTCAGCACCCTGCTCCCCACACCCGCCGCCCCGCCGTCTGCGGCATCAACCGCCGTGACATCAACCGCCGTGACACCGGCCGCCATCGACACGATCGTCCGCGAGTACCTGGACGCCACCGGCCTCCCCGGCGCCGCGGTGACCATCACCCACGGCACCCGGGTCCTGCACGCCGCGGGCTACGGCCGCACCCCGTCCGGCGAACCGGTCACCGCCGCCACCGCGATGCCCATCGCCTCACTCAGCAAGTCCTTCACCGCCTTAGCCGTGGCACAGCTGGTGGAAGCGGGCCGCCTCGACCTCGACCGCCCGGCCCACACCTACCTGCCCGAGTTCAGCATGGCGGACCCCCGGGCCGGCTCGATCACTGTGCGCCAGCTGCTGGACCAGACCTCAGGCCTGTCCGACACCACGTTCCCGTCCTTCACCCGCCCCCAGCCCAACACCCTGGCCGAGTCGGTCGCGTCCATGCGTGCGGCCAGGCTGGCCGCCGACCCAGGCACCCGCTGGGAGTACCACAACCCGAACTTCCAGGTGGCCGCCCGCCTGGTCGAGGTCGTCAGCGGCCAGCCCTTCGCCGACTACCTACGCCGGCACATCCTCACCCCACTGGCCATGACCAACACCCACACCCTCAACACCGCCCGGGACCTCCCCGGTCCAGTGGGCCATCTGCTGATCCTGGGCTTCCCGCTGGCTCTCCCCGAACCCCCGGCCTTCGGCAACGGCTCCGGCGGCATGCTCAGCTCCGCCCAGGACCTGGCCGCCTGGCTGATCACCCAGACCGGCAACGGCCGCAGCCCCACCGGCGCCACCATCGCCACCCCGGCGACCATCACCGCCACCCACACCCCGTCTCCCACCTCGGGCAACTACGCCCTGGGCTGGTCAACCGGCCGAACCGACTCAGGCGCGAAGCTGATCGCGCACAGCGGCGACCTGTTCACCGCCACCGCCTATCAGGCCCTGCTCCCCGACACCGGCTACGGCATCGCCGTCCTGGCCAACACCGGCACCACCCACGCCGACGCCCCCGCCCTGGCCCACCGCCTCATCGCCCTGTTGGAAGACCGCCCCCAACCCACCCCACCGACAAACCCCTTGCTCATCACCGACACCATCCTGCTCACCCTGGCCGCCGCAACCCTGCTCCTCGCCGCTCGAGGCATCCGCAGATCGCGCCGCTGGGCCCGTTCCCGCACTGGCACATCGCCGCCCGCGACCACGGTCAGCCCCACACCGGTCACGGCCCTCGCCATCCCATCCGAGACCACATCCGCCGCCAAGCCTGCACAGGCCGAACCGCAAGCCAGTCCACAAGAAACCGCCGCCGGCTCCCCACATGGCGCAGCCCCCGCCAGCCCACCACGCCGGGCGCCCAGCTCCAGCCCGCCGCACCTGGCGGTCAACCCCAGCCCGTCGCATCGGGCAATCAACCCCAGTCCCAGTCCCAGCTCGCCGCACCGGGCGATCAGCTCCGGCGCCAGCTCGCCGCACCAGGTGCCCAGCCCCAGTCCCAGCCCCAGTCCCAGCCCCAGTCCCAGTCCCAGTCCCAGTCCCAGCCCCAGTCCCAGTCCCAGCCCCAGTCCCAGTCCCAGTCCCAGCCCCAGTCCCAGCCCCAGTCCCAGCTCGCCGAACCGGCCCGCCAGCCCCAGTCCGCTGCGCCTGGCCGCCCGGCTCCTGCCCAATCTGCTGCCATTGCCGCTGTTCCTGCTCATCCACCGCGTTGTCGGCCTGCTGTTCCGCGGTCGCGACATCGCCTGGCTCCAGGTCGCCTACCTCTACCCGACCTTCATGGTGTTCCTGGCCGTGCTTACCGTTGGCTGCCTGCTCGTCCTGCTGACCAGGGTTGCCGCGCTAGTCCGGCTTCGTAGCCCGCGATGACCAGTTGCGCCCGGTCCCGCGCGCCGAGCTTGGCCAGCAGCCGCCCGATGTGGGTCTTTACCGTGCCCCGGCTGAGGAACAACCTCTCCTGGATCTCGACGTTGGACAGACCGTGGGTGATCAGCGTCAGCACCTCGCGCTCCCGCTCGGTCACCCCGGTGAGTTGCCGGAGCGGTTGCCGCTGTCGCCATTCGCCGGTGAACTCGGCGATCAGCTTGCGGGTGATACTCGGCCCGAGCAGCGACTCCCCGGCGGCGACCACCCGGATTCCGGCCAGCAGATCCTTCGGCGCGGTGTCCTTGAGCAGGAACCCGCTGGCACCCGCGGACAACGCCCGGAACACGTAGTCGTCCAGGTTGAAGGTGGTCAGCACCAGCACCTTGGGCGCCCCGGGACGGGCGGTGATCCGGGCGGTCGCCTCGATCCCGTCCATCACCGGCATCCGGACATCCATCAGCACCAGGTCGACCTCGTGTGCGGCGACCAGGTCGAGTGCGACCTGCCCGTTCTCCGCCTCGCCGACGACGACCACGTCCGATGTGGCCTCCAACAGCAGCCGCAGCGTGCTGCGCAGCATCGGCTCGTCATCGGCCAGCACCAGCCGAATCGGCCCAGTCTTCGGTGGCTCTGTCGTGACGGGCCCAGTCGCCATGCGCCCAGTCGTCCCCGGCTCAATCGTCCCCGGCCCCGTCATCACGTCCTCCGTCAGCACGGCCTCTGCCGTCACGGGATCAGTCCTCGTCGGCTGGGGCAGCATCGGCTCAGTCATCGCCGTCCCCTGGCCGCAACGGCAGTCGGGCCCGGACCGCGAACCCGCCCTCGGCGCGCGGTCCGACCACCACGCTGCCCCGATGCAGCGCGGCTCGCTCCCGCATGCCGACATGTCCGTGCCCGGACGGCCCGATCGGGCCACGAGCGGGACCATCGTCCTCGATCTCCACCAGCAACTCGTTCTCCTCGACGGCCAGCCGGACCCGGCATTCCCGGGTCTGAGCGTGCCGCACCACATTGGTCAGCGCCTCCTGCACGATCCGGTACGCCGAGACCCGCACCGACTCCGACACCACGGACAGATCAGGTGCCACCAGACGGACGTCCAGGCCCACCAACCGGCTGTCCGCGACCAGCCGCTCCAGCGGCCGCGCGTCCGGCTCCAGATCAGCCGGGTCACGCAGCGCGCCGAGCACCGTGCGCACATCCGCCAGCGCCCGGCGGCTGATCGTCTCGATCTCGCTCAGCGCTGTGTGTCCGTGGTCGGCCAGGTGGTTGGCCACCGCGGCCCGCAGTGCGATCAGGCTCAGGCTGTGCCCGACCACGTCGTGGATGTCCCTGGCGATCCGCAGCCGTTCCTCGGCCACTGCTCGCAGTGCCCGCAGCTCAGCCACCTGCGACGCATGGTCTCGCCGTGCCCGCACCGCCCTGGCCAGTGCCCACCCCACGCCCACCACCACGCAGACGTAGAGCAACACGCTCACCGGAGTCCGGCCGAACGACTCGACCCCCGGCGGGCTCGCCACCGGAAGCACCGCACGGACCAGTCCCGCCGCGACGACCACACCCAGCGTGACCACCAGCGCCACGGTCGCCCGCCGACCCGATGCCGCCAGCGCGACCGGGTACAGCGCGAACGCCACCGCCGGCGCCACCAGGTCTCCGGCAACCTCCGCCAAGGTCGCCAGCGTCGCGGCCACCAGCACCACGCCCAGCACTGGTGTCGGCCACCGGCGTCGTACCGCCAACGGCGCGCCGACCGCCACGGCGAGTACCCAGCCCGCAGCCAGGCCGCCCACGGGTGTGAAGCCGTAGGCTGTCCGCATCCCGGCCACGACCACCACGACGACCGCCACCAGGGCGTCGGTGACCAGTAACGCTCGCGACCCGAAACGCGGGATGCAGGACTCCGACACCACAGGACCGTAACCGGAGTTCGGCGGGGTGACATCGGACCAGGGTCCGATCTCATGGCTCGGTCACTGGCGGCTGGGTTTCAGGCTGTCCGCAAGGGAACCGCGAGTAGTTGTCGATACCGGCACCGGCTGTGCCGGCGTTCGCCAGGTTGCTGCCCAGGGCGAGCACGTGCCGACTGTCGGCCGCAGCCAGGAACCGTTGGCAGACACCGCCGCCGGGCGTCAGGGCGCCTGTGCAGCGACCCCGCCCGCGCCCGAGGGGCCGCGCGAGGCGAACCGGTTGGCCACGCCGGACGTCCGCGTCATCGCCCAGACCGACGCCCGTGACCGCCTCGCCGTCGCCCACCGCGAGGTCTGCCTCCCCTGTGGACAACGCGCCCCACCAACGCCGCGCCCCGGCTAACGTCCCAGGCATGGACGCGCTGCGGAAATCAGGACCCCTGGGCTTCAGGTAGTTCCGCCAGGAGATGCCTGGCGGTGCTCACCAGGGGAGTCCCATGTCCCGCACCGCTGCCCACATCAGGTCCACCCGCGCCCGGACCGCTCATCACCGGGCCTGGCACGCGGTGGCCGTCAGAGACCTGCGCTACAGCACGGCGATCCGCACCGAGGCCGAGCACCAGGGCCGTCGGCCGCGGCCGGTCGCGTTCCGGCGGGTCGTCGCGATCTACTCGTATTCGCGTGCCCACAACGGGAATCGGGAGATCGCCCGGCTGGCCCGCATCGCGGAACGACGCGCCCGCCAGGACCTGCGCCGCGCCATCACCACGGTGCTGCGCGAGGTCAACGCGGCCGCTCGCCTGCACTCTGGCCCGCTGGCCGAGGCAGACATTCCGCCAACCCGGCACTGGCACTCCGGCCGCTGGCACGCCTGGTGACCGGGACCACGTCGAGGGCGGTCACACCCGGACGGGGTGGCTCGTCCTCAAAGTGAACCCGAGAACAGGAGGCCCAGCGATGAGTGTGGTTCTGGTGACCGGCGGCAGCGGCACCCTCGGCCGAGCTGTGGTGCGCGGACTGGTGCGCGAGGGCCATCAGGTCAGGCTGACCAGTCGAAGCCCGCGCCCGGCCGAGTCCGATCCGGGAGTCGAGTGGCACACCGTCGACTACGCCACGGGACAGGGGCTGGACGCCGCCTTCGCCGGGGTCGAATCGATCGTGCACACCGCCACCGTTGTCAGCGGCAAGCGGGACGTGGCCCTGACGCGCACGGTGGTCGAGGCCGCGGTCCGCGCGGGCGCGCCGCACCTGGTCTACATCTCCATCGTCGGCGTCGACCGGATCCCGTTCTCCTACTACCAGGGCAAACTCGCTGCCGAAACGGTGGTCCGCGAGTCCGGGCTGCCGTGGACGATCCTGCGCACCACCCAGTTCCACGACCTGGTGCTCCGGGTTCTCAGTGGGCTGGCGGCGTTGCCGATCATGCCGGTGCCGTCCGGGATCCGGGTGCAGCCGGTGGAGGTCACCGAGGTCGCCGAACGGCTCGTCGCGCTCGCCACCGGCACGCCCGCCGACAACGTGCCGGACCTCGGTGGCCCGGAAACGCACCTGGTGAGCGACCTCGCCCGGCTGTACCTGCGTGCGCGGGGTAAGCGCCGCTTGCTGTTGCCGGTGCGATTCCCGGGCAAGGTGTTCACCACGTATCGAAACGGTGAACACCTCGCACCGGAACACGCACACGGCACGGTCACATTCGCCGAGTTCCTCGCCGAAGAGACCGGAAAAAGCCGGTGAAACCGGACATGGGATGATTCAGCAGGGTCAGCGCAACCGGTCCAGGGCTGAGCTGAATGCGTCCGGATCGACCTTGACACCACCGCTGAACGGGTTTTCCAGCTGGTAAATCGCGAACAGCAGCAGAGTCAGTGCGGCGGTCAGGATCACTACGATAACGATATGTGGAATTATCTTCGGGCCGCCGAACAGGAACGGGAACAACGCTGACATCACCGCGCCGAGAATGAGCGCGAACCACATCACCGTGCTGACCCCGCCGCTGGCGGCGTCCAGTCGCGACTGTCGTGCCTGGTAGGCCTCCCAGAGCTGGCTGGACGCCTCGGTCTTGCGGTTCTCCAGCCAGTGACCCTCGGCCGGTGCCTCCGCGATGACCTTGCGCAACTCGTCCAGCTTCTGCCAGCCGTCCTCGTCGACCTCCTGCTCCTGACGGAGCTTCGGCCACTCGTCGTTGAGCACGGTGCCGAGGTAGGACCTGGTCAGTTCCTCGACCTTGCCGCGCACCGGATCCGCGAAGGAGGTCGCGGCCCAGTTCACCGCGACGATGCTGTTGGCCTCCTTGGTCGAGTCGTCACCCACCGACTTGACCGTGTCCAGCAGGGAGATCAGCACAAACGCGGTGACCACCGCATGCAGTCCGCCGACAATGGTGAAAACCAATCCGGCTGACTCGTTGTTGCTCAGTCGTTCCTCGTCGGAGCCGAATCTGCGGAACAGGACGGCCAAGGCCGCGACCACCACAGCGACTCCGGCGACCCAGAGCAAGCCCGACAGGTAGAGGTTCAATTCAGCTCCTTTCTGGTCCGGGATTACATCACGGTCTACTGTGAGGAGTACAGTCCGGTCCAGTCGCGAAGCGATGACGATCCGATGCTGTAAGCAGAGCGAATCAGTGCGATCCTGAAAGGAGTACCCGATTGTCGTATTCAGTTGCTCCGATACGGTGGTCGCGCCATTTGGTTGCACTGTGCATTACCTCGTTTCTGCTCTTCCTCAGCAGTGGCGGGCTCAGCCCGATCGAGGCCGACGCGGCCAGCGTCTGCACGGCCTACCAGGTACGCGCCACCTCCCACGGCGGCCTGTCCACCCTGTTGCGGGTCACGCTGCCGTCCGGTCTGCCCAACCGTGCTCCACAGCCATTGGACCTAGCCGTTAACTCGATCGGGTACGCCCCGGCGCAGGGCCTTGTGTATGGGATCGCCTCCCGGGACCGGACCGGCAAGTTTCGTGACGGCGGTCACGTCGTCCGCATCGACCAGAACGGAGCGGTCAAGGACCTCGGCCCGGTGCGGCGCACGGGCAGTGTGCCGGTGCCGTGGAGTGGTCTGATCGACAGTTTCGCGGGCACGGTCGTCGGCAACCGGTTGTACGTGCGCGAATGGGACAAGCTCTACGCGATCGACATCGATCCGCGAAGCCCCAGCTACCTCGGCCTGGTGCACTCGGTCCGTCTGGACTGGCACTGGCTCTCCGACGACCTGGACGACTTCGCGCACAACCCGGCCGACGGCAAGCTCTACGGCATCTCCAACACCGGCCACGGCAACGGCACCTTGGTCAAGGTCGACCCCGGCAACGGCAAGGTCACCAAGGTCAAGGTTCTCAAGGGCCTGCCCGGCTCCAGCACCTACGGCGCGGTCGTGCTGGACCCGGCCGACAACGGCCTGTGGGTGCTGAACAACGACCATCGCCGCGCCAGCCGTCTGTACCGCATCCAACTGGGTGACAACACCTTCACCGAGGTCAACACCGGCCCCGCCCTGTCCAGCACCGACGGCGCTGGCTGTGTGAAGTCAACCCCAGCCCCCACCACACCTCCCACCACCACACCCCCGCCCCCCGCCGTGATCCCCCCACCCCCACCTGCCCCGCCAACCCCCACCACGACCACCCGCCCGGCCCCCGTCATCCCACCCCCGCCGCCAAGCCGCGTCACCCCACCCCCGCCTCCGGCTAAGCCGATCGTCGCCCGAGCCCCGGCCCGCCCCACCCCAAGGGCCCAGGCCTCGTCGTCACTGGTCCGCGACCAGCGACGCTGGACTGTGGTGACCGTGGTGATGATCATCTTCGGCTCAGGCGCCGCGCTCCGCGTTGTCCGCTCCCACCGCTGACCGCGGCCCGGCCCCACACCTCGGCGCCACTGTGCTGCTCCGGATGTCGGTGACCGCTTGCCAGACCCGTCAGTCGGCGACCGTGGCCGGGTCCGCCCCGCCTCATGCGGACCCGGCCACGGACCGGCGCTCGAACCGGTCCGAGGCACCGGCAAGTTGGCGAGCCTGCTGACCTGCCGGCGCCCCGAGAATCTCGCGAGCCTGAGTACCCACCGACGCGCTCGCGAGTCCGCCCGCGCCCGGCCGTAGCCGGAAAATCCCGGCGGCCGGGCGCGGGCATGTCCTAGACTGTGCCCGGCCGCAGCGAGCGGCCCCTGTGCAGGGAAAGGAGGCCAGAGATGTACGCGTTCCCTCCGGCGCCTCCGCGGATCGCCTGACCGATCCAGCGCGCGCCTCCTGATCTTCGCCTCGGAGGCAGTTCCACATGAAGTTCCGTTCCATCGCCGCGGCCGACTTCGACCGCGCCCCGCATCGCACCGCTCCGTTCGACTGGGCCACCGCCGTTCAGTACGACGAACGCCGCGCCACCGGCCAGTACCGTCCCCAGTGGACCTGGTTGGCCGAGGACGGCGACCGTGTCCTGGCCCGCGCCATGTGGTGGGGCTTCGGTGACGGCAAACACCCGCTCGCCCTGGACTACCTGTACGTGCACCACTCCGTTGCCGACCCCGCCACCCTGGTCGGTGACCTGCTCAACACGGCACACGAGACGTTCCTGGCCGAAGGCGCGCCGGAACTGCCCGCCTACCACCTCAAGCTGCCGTTGAACTGGCACGCCGACCCGGAGTCCGTGGCCGCGGTCGACTGGCGGCGCACCGCCGCCGCCCGCGCCGGGCTGACCGAGGACAACGAACGCCTGCGCTACGAGTGGACCCCGGCTGACGGCCTGCCGGAACCACCCGCACGCCTGGACTTCCGCCCCGAACCCGACGACGAGGTGATGCTGTCGGTGTTCCGCAGCCTGACCGAGGGCAGCCTGGACACCGAGACCCGGCGCGGGGTCACCTCGGTCGGCGTGGACGCGCACGCTCGCGCCGACTTCGAGTTCTACCGCGACCAGATGCCTGGCCCCCGCGAGTGGTGGCGGTTGGCCTACACCGCAGGCGGCGACCTGGTCGGCCTCGCCCTGCCCTCGCGCAACGCGAGCAACGCCGTCGTCGGCTACCTGGGCGTGCTGCCCGAGTACCGCGGCCACGGCTACATCCACGAACTGCTGGCGCACATCACCCGCCACCACGCCGAACTGGGCGCGCCCAGGGTGGTCGCGGACACCGACCTGGTGAACCAGCCGATGGCCGCGGCCTTCACCCGCGGGGGCTACCGCAACATCGAGATGCGCCTGGTGTTCAGCGCACCCCGCTGACCCAGCGGTCCAGCACGTCGTCGATGGTGTCGCGAATCCGTTCCCTGGCAACGGTTCGCGGCACCCCGGCCATCAGCATCGCGTCGTAGCCGGTGTCCTCGTGCCGGATCGAGGCGATCACCGCCCGCCGGGTCGCGCCCTCGTCCAGGGCCTGACCGGCGGCGGACCGCCCGACCCGGCCACTGCTGCGGGCGCCGGCGTGCCGAGCGATCGCCTCGGCACGTGCGGAGGCGCAACCCGGGAACAGTCGCAGGATCTCCGCGGCGAGCCGGGCCTGGAAATCCAGGTCTTGCTCACCCCGGCGAACCGCGTCCCGCTCCCGTCGCCGCGAGCGCACCTCAGCGTCGGCGAAGCACTGCTCCTCCGCCGCCTCCAGCGCGTTCTCCTCGACGAGCAGGCCCAGCCGGTCGAACCGCTTGCGTGACCGGTTGAACCGCTGCACCACCGCGGACAACGTGCTCGCCTTCTTCGCCCGCCGGGTCAGGGTGGCGTCGCCGGCCGGCAGGAACACCAGGTGGTCCAGGTCCGCGCATTCCAGGCAGTACGGCCGCTTCTCCTCGACGAACTGGTAGGTGTCCGAACCACCGCAGTCCGCGCAGACCCAGCCGCCTTCGGCACGCAGGACCACCAGATCAGGTGCCGACTTCTGTCGTTGGACCACCCGATCCCGTTGCGCCTGCGAGAGTCCTGCCGCCAGCCAGTGCGTGCTGAACCGTTGTTCTGTCGAGGAGGAACCGGATCCGGTGAACCGCAACGGTCGCCGATCCCGGGTCGCCGCAACGTAGTCCACCACCTCAGTGGTCAGACCTTGTTGCCGCGCCCAGTGCTCAAGGTGCCCGAGTACGGCGTCCACCTTGTCCGGCGGCACCGTCATCGCCTCGGCGAGTGAGCCGATCCGCCCCTGTTCCCAGTCGTCGATCCGCCTGTCGGTCAGCCAGCCGAGCCGGTTGAGCACGAGCACCGGGGAGACGAACTTCTTCTTCGCCAGCAACGCCACGGCCGCCTCGGTGACGCGCCGTTCGAGCTTGGACTTGACTGCCTGGACCACCACGCCAGTCTGTCAGGCCGGTGCGGCGACTGGAGAACGGGACAAACTGATCACATACCTCCGGGTGTGGGTGAGAAGGTGTGGGGAAATGCTGGGCAGGGGCGGCGCTGCCGGGTTCGCTGGCGCCGGACGAAGCATACCGCCGTTCGCGCAGTCGGCCTCCCGGCTATCCACAGGCATTCCGCGGCATGATCACGCAAAATTGCGGACCAATAGCGTTGACCTGCAAGGAATGTCGACGCTCGGGCCGGAGTGTGTCGAGTGTTGTCAACGGATCGGGTGATGAACGGCCGATTCGGCGCACATCGCCCGTAGGATGAACTCGTGGCCGCGCTACCTGTGGTCGCTGAAGTTGTTGCGGCACAGTCGAATTGATCCAGCGGAGCCTCTGGGGCGTGCGTGTTCCGGGGTGGAACTCGATCATCAGAAACTGCGCTACGATGCGTCCAGGCGGGCCGAGACTCGGGACTCAACCGCTGTGCACGCCGAACATGAGCATCCCGAGCATATTCAGCAACATCTTCCCGGCGACCTCATGTCGCGGGACTTCGGGCACTATCTGTGGCCCCATATCTCTGTGAACTGAGCATCAACCGTGCCGGGCAGGTGCGTGTGTGGTCACTCGAACATCTCTACAAGCTTTCCCTGGAGGCGCAATGCATTGATATGTCCACAGTGGACTGTCATTCGACACCATGCGAACTGACGTCAGCCGGGTTCCCGGCGCGCGTCGCCCAGCTTGCGTGATTGCCCGGACTGACCCGGCTGACTTGTCCAGCTCTGCCTATTGAGGAGGTGAAAACGCCGGCAGAGCTGGACATCCAGGGCGGAACGGTCAATCGCAGGCGACAGTGACGACCGCGTGCCATTGATCGACTGCCGATGTGGCTCGTGGCCACCACGTGGGCCGGCACCACGTGGCTGCCCGAGGCGCTTGAGCGGTCGAACTGGCTCACGGATTTCGCACGGTGGCGATGACATCCACCTCCAGCAACGCCTCCGGCCGGAACAACCGGGACACCTGCACGGTCGTGCTTGTGGGCGGGTCGACTGGGAACAGTCGGCGGCGTACCGCGCCATAGGCAGGCAGGTCGTCCATATCCGTCAGGTACGAGCGGATGTTGACGACATCGGCCAGGGTCGCGCCATGCGCGTCCAGCAGGGCGGTGATGGTGGCGAAGACGTTCTCCGCCTGAACCCGCATGTCCCGGTCCGGCAGGGGCCGGCCATCGTCGGCGACCGCGATCTGTCCGGACAACACCAGCAACGCGCCACCGCCCAGGTCGATTCGGGCGACCTGCGAGTAGTTCGCGAAGGGGCCGGGTGCGTTGGCCGGATTGTCGAAGGTGGTCCGCATGGCGGTGACGCTAGGCGCGCGGTCGACATGTGACCAGCGACTGTTGCGCACAGGTGCGATGCGCTACGGGCATGGCATTTGTGCGGGCAGCACGTTGCTGTCGAGCGTGCTCTGGCGAGGCGCGGGCCCTTGCGCCGAGCGCTGTCTGGGCTGGATTGTTCCGGCTGGGCGAGGCTGCGCTGCTTGAGCGACGCCGCGAAGGCCGCGCTGCCGCACTGGCTGAACCGGGCCGTGTTGCCTCCACGGAGTCGTGCTTTTTCAGCGGTGCCGCTGCGGCTCCGCTGAGCCACGGTGACATGGCTGGGCCGAGCTGACTTGGCGCCGCTGTTCCGCCTGATCGGCGTCGTGCTGGTCGAGCGACTGCTGCGCGGATGAGTCGATTCCGCCTACGCGTCTAGGTTCGCGATGCCCTGGGACGGAGCTTGGGTTGCCCGGGAAACCCTTGGTGCCCAAGGGTGACCGGTCCTCGGCGGGATGTCCCCGTGCTGGAGACCTTGTCGGGACAGGAGGCTTTGGAGCTGGGACTGGCTGCGTGTGCCGGACCACGGGCTGTTGACGTGGTGGCCGGGATCGTCGTGGTGTGGCGATGCCAGGTGGGTGGCGAGGTAGGTTGCGGGGATGCGTGCCAGTCGGTTGTTGTCGGCTTTGCTGTTGCTGCAGACGCGAGGGCGGATGTCGGCCAGTGAACTGGCTGCTGAGCTGGAGGTCTCGGTGCGCACCGTGTACCGGGACATGGAGGCGTTGTCCTCGGCTGGGGTGCCGGTGTACGGCGACGCCGGGCGGTCTGGCGGGTACCAGTTGGTGGATGGGTACCGGACTCGGTTGACGGGGTTGACCGCCGCGGAGGCGGAGTCCTTGTTCCTCACCGGGATTCCGGGGCCTGCGGCGGAGCTTGGGCTCGGGGGTGTGCTGGCGGCGGCGGAGTTGAAGTTGCTGGCGGCGTTGCCTGGGGAGTTGCGGGTTCGGGCGGAGGCGTTGCGGGGGCGTTTTCACCTGGATGCGGCGGGGTGGTTTCGGCCGGCGGACCGGGTGCCGATGCTGGGTGGGATCGCGGCGGCGGTGTGGGAGGGGGAGCGGATCGCGGTGCGGTACCGGCGGTGGCGGGAGCCGCGGGAGGTTGATCGGGTGCTGGAGCCGCTGGGGCTGGTGGTGAAGGCGGGGCTTTGGTACCTGGTAGCGCAGGGAGTGGATCAGCCTGGGCAGGTGCGGACCTATCGGGTCGCGGAGGTGCTGAAGCTGACGCGGTTGGGAGAGGAGTTTGTGCGGCCGGGGGACTTTGACCTGGCCGTGTACTGGGGTGAGTGGGCCCGGCGGTATGAGCGGGAGATGTTGGTGGGGACGGCGGTGGTTCGGTTGTCGCCCAAGGGAATGTCTCGGTTGGCGTATGTGTACGGGGACACGGTGGCCGCGGCGGTGGTGGGTAGCGCGGGGGAGCCGGATGAGCGGGGGTGGGTGGTCGCGGACATGCCGATAGAGCAGGTCGCCGTGGCGCATGACGACCTGCTCAAGCTCGGTGCGGAGGTGGAAGTGCTTGCGCCGCAGGAGCTACGGACCCTGCTGGCGGAGTCCGTGCGTGCGCTGGCGGCGGCGTACCTCGGGTGATCTCAACGTGCGGCGGCTGTGTCCCAGCCTTGGAGCAGCAAGGTGTTTCGACTCCTTTCTGTTGACGACAGGTACTGGGTGCGACCAAGTGGATTTGGCCCGTGGGGACGGTCGCGTGGGACACGAACGCCGGACGGGAGAAGACATCGGTCCACAGCGGAGGGTGGGGCGGCGGAATTTCGCGCGGCCTTGTACACCGTGGAGCCGATGGCGGGGAGCGCTGGAATCGTGGGTATTTCTCCGGAGTGATGACCGGAAACCCACGAGGGGCCGGTCAACGGCCTGGGCGGGACTCGCCCTTTCGCTTCAGCAGCATGACCGAATCATCCCGGATGTTCCGCGCCCTCCGCAAGGGAGTTCTTCCCGGGCGAACAGCAAAATGGGGCGGTCGGGTTGGATGGGGGCCGGATTGGCTGGGGAGCTGGGGAGCTGGAGTGGCGGAGTGGTGGGGCGCTTGGGCTGGCTGGAGAGTTTGGTGGTGGGGCGGCTGGGTTCGTGGGGTGCTTGGGGCGGCTGAGGGGTGGGTTGGCGGGTTAGCCGATTAGCTTGGCGAGCAGGGCCGGGTGGTGGGACAGGCCCTCCTGGATCATGGCTTTGCTCCACTGCTTGCCCTGCTCGAAGTCCACAGTGGACCAGTCGATGCCGCCGAGCGGAGGCCGCGGGTCGTACTCGATGCCGGTTTGCACGCCCCGGGCGACCTCCGGGCCTGCCAGCACCTGGACCACGTGCAGGGCGGCGTCGATACCCGCGGCGACGCCGGCCGCGGTGATGAACTTGCCGTCGGTGACCCAGCGTTCGGCCACGGGGGTCGCGCCGAATCGGGGCAGCAGGTGGCGGCAGGCCCAGTGGGTGGTGGCGTTGCGTCCTTCGAGCAGGCCGGCGGCGGCGAGCAGCAGGGAGCCGGTGCACACCGACAGGGTCAGCTCGGTCTGGGGGCTGGTGGTGCGGAGGTAGTCCAGCAGGGCTTCGTCGGCCATGGCGCGGAAGGTCGGGCCGCCGCCACCGGGGACCAGCAGCGCGTAGGGGGCGGGGGCCTCGGCGTAGGTGTGCGTGGCGGACAGGCTCAGGGGCAGGTCGGTGGGGAGGGGGTTCTTGGTGGCGGACACCGTGATCGTGCGGTAGGGCAGGCCGAGTTGGGTCAGGGAGGTGAGCACCTGGAGTGGGCCGACCAGGTCGAGTGGGGTCAGGCCGGGGTAGAGGACGAACGCGATGGTGCGGACTTCGGTGGTCATGGGGCCAGCCTGGCGGGTGGTGCGGGCAGGGCGCTGGGCGATGTCCGAAAACCTGCGCTCCTTGTCTGACGGACACGGGGCGTTAGGTTGGCGGTATGGCGACTGGGCCCCGGCGGGTGGTGATCATTGGCTATGACCAGGCGGAATTGCTGGACATCGCGTGTCCGAGCGATGTGCTGGACGCGGCCAATCGGCTCGGAGCGACGCCGGGGTACGAGATCCGGCTGGCCAGCATGGGTGGGCGGGCGGTCCGGTGCGCCTCAGGACTGACGCTGGCCGCGCAGGTGAAGTTGGAGCAGGTGGCCGGGCCGGTGGACACGATGATCGTGGTCGGTGGCTGGACCTATCTGGAGCAGGCCGGGGACCAGCGGTTCGTGGACCAGGTGCGGCGGGTGGCCCGGTTGAGCAGGCGGGTCGCGTCGGTGTGCGTGGGGTCGACCTTGCTGGCCGCGGCGGGGTTGCTGGACGGGCGGCGGGCGACCACGCACTGGTTCTACGCGGACAAGATGGCCGAGCACTATCCGGCGGTGACCGTCGATCCGGCGCCGTTGTTCATCAAGGACGGGTCGGTCTACACCTCGGCGGGGGTGACCAGTGGGCTGGACCTGACGCTGGCCCTGGTCGAGGAGGACCACGGGGCCGTGCTGGCGCGGGCGGTGGCCCGGAACCTGGTCACCTACCTGCAGCGGCCGGGCAACCAGGCGCAGGTGAGCGTGTACGTCGCCGCGCCGCCGCCGGAGCACGCGGTGGTGCGCGAGCTGATGAACCTGATCGAGGCCGATCTGGCCGCTGACCTACGGGCCGGCACCCTGGCCCGCCGGGCTGGGCTGAGCACCCGGCACCTGGCCCGGTTGTTCGAGCAGCAGCTGGGCAGCACGCCGGGCCGGTATGTGCGCACCGCGCGCACCCGGGCCGCGGCGCGGCTGCTGGAATCGACCCGGTTGCCGTTGACCGCGGTGGCGGCGCGCTGTGGGTTCAGCTCGACCGAGACCCTGCGGCAGGCCTTCCTCGACCTCTTCCAGACCTCGCCCTCGGTCTATCGGATGGTGCATCGCAGGCGGGCCGCGGCGAGCTGACCTTGGGCGGGCCGACCTGGGCTGACCTGGGCGGGGCCGGTTGTAGGGATCGCGCGGGTGCGGGCCCGCGGGTAGGGGGCGGGATCGCGTCGGCGAGGGGTCGAGGATCGGGCAGTGGGCTGAGCTGGTGAGGGGCCGGGTTGGGCCGGAAGAACCACCGTTGGGGGCGCTGCGCGTTCGGCTGTCCCCCGTTAGCCTGAAGCGGGTCGGCCGGTGTCGATCGAAGGGTGTTGCCATGCGGATCGCGGATGTCCTGCGCACCAAGGGTTCCACTGTTGCCACGGTCGAACCGGGCAATACGGTCACCGAGTTGCTCACGGTGCTCGCCGAGCACAACGTGGGCGCGCTGGTCGTGGTGGGACCGGACGGGACCGTGGTGGGCATCGTGTCCGAGCGGGATGTGGTCCGGCGGCTGCGGGAACGCGGGGCCGAACTGCTCAGCGGCACGGTCGCGGAGATCATGACCGCCGCCGTGGTGACCTGCACACCGCAGGACACCGTGGACAACCTGACCGTGCTGATGACCGAGCGGCGGATCCGGCATGTGCCGGTGCTCGTCGACGATCGGCTGGCCGGGATCGTCTCCATCGGGGACGTGGTGAAGTCGCGGATCAGCCAGCTCGAAGAGGACCACGAGCACCTTCAGGCCTATATCGCCCAGGGCTGACCAATTCGCGGTGGCGCGGCCGCTGGGCTGGTCCTAGCGTTCGTTGTCATGTCACGTATCGCTTTTCTCGGACTTGGCCGCATGGGTGTGCTGATGGCGGGCCGGCTGCTGGCCGCGGGGCACGAACTGACCGTGTGGAACCGGACCGCGGCCAAGGCCGACCCGCTCGTCCAGCGTGGTGCGCGGGTCGCGGACAGTCCCGCCGCGGCGGTGGACGGGGCGGAGCACGTCATCACCATGCTCGCCGACGGCGACGCGGTGAACGAGGTCATCTTCGGCACCGGTGGCGCGGCCGGGAAGCTGGCCACCGGGGCGACCGTGGTGGAGATGTCCACCAGCGGGCCCGGGGCGGTGCGCGATCTCCGCGCGCGGATGCCCGAGGGGACCACGCTGGTCGACGCGCCGGTCAAGGGCACGTTGCCGCAGGCCGAGGGTGGCACCCTGGACATCTACGTGGGTGGCACCGAGGCCGAGTTCGCCGCGGTCGCCGAGGTGCTCTCGGTGCTGGGCAACCCGGTTCGGGTGGGTGAGGCCGGGGCGGGGGCCGCGTTGAAGCTGGTGGTCAACGCGATCACCGCGACCGTGCCGGTGCTGGTCGGCGAGGCGATGGCGCTGGCCGACCAGCTCGGGGTGGACCAGGGCACGGCCTGGGACGCGCTGGCCGGGTCGGCGGTGGGTGGCATGGCCGCGCGGTTGCGGGAGCAGAACGAGACGGCGGGGCTGCCGATCACGTTCTCGCTGGAGCTGGCCGCGAAGGACCTGCGGCTGGCGCTGGAGGCGGGCGCGGCCGAGGCCGGGGTGATCGCGGCGGCTCGGCGGGAGCTGGGTGCGGCGGCGGAGGCCGGGCTTGGTGGGCGGGATTTCAGTGTCGTGGTGGCACATCTGCGCGCCAAGGACTGAGGAGGGAGCGGCAGACCAGGCTTGTCGCGAGGGCTGGGCTGACTAGTTCTCGCTGTGTTTCTGGGCGAACTCGGTCAGCGGCACCGGGACCGCGCGCAGCGTGCGCAGGATCTCCGCCTCCCTGGTCAGCATCCGGCGGATCAGTCGCAGCCGCCGGATCGGGCAGGTCTCCTCCAGCAACCGCTGCTGGTCCTCCAGGGTGAGCATGCAGTCGGCGGCCAGTTCGTGGGACAGGGAGGCGACATCGGCGGTGCCGCTGGGTTCCTTCCAGTCCTCCTGGCGCCAGGCCGTGGTGCAGTAGCGGCGGTGGGCGGCGCGGGCGGCGTCGGCGAGCACCGTGGGTTTGGGGCCGAGGGCCGGTTCCGCGTCCGGCATCCACTCGACCTGGCCGATCAGGTAGGGCGCGCTGGTGCGGTCGACCTCCAGCAGCCGGAACCGGCGCTGGCCGCGGACGACCACGTCGTACTGGCCGCCGTCGAGTCTGCGGACCTCGCGCAGCAGCGCGGTGCAGCCGATGTCGTGCACGGCTTCCAGGTTGTCCTCGCCGATCTCCCAGCCCTGCTTGACCGCGACCACGCCGAAGCTGCGACCGGGCACGGCGCCGGTCACCAGGTCCACCATCAGCTGCCGGTAGCGCGGTTCGAAGATGTGCAGTGGCAGCGAGGCGCCCGGCAGCAGCACCGTGCCCAACGGGAACAGCGGCAGTGTGTCGGTCACCCGTTCACGTTACGACGAGCCGGTCGAGCCCGCTGGCCGATTTCCCGCTGGCGGACGCAGCACCGCGAACGGATCGGTCACCTCCAAGCCCTTGCCGGGGAACCGGAACAGTGCTGCTGGGCGGCCTCCGGACGGGCCCGGTGGGGCGGTGTGGCCGGTGGGTTCCAGCAGGCCGCGGCGGGACAGCACGCGTTGCAGGTTGGTCGCTGACACCCGGTAGCCGAGTGCCGCTGAATAGAGCGAACGCAGCGCCGAGACGGTGAACTCCGGCGGGGCCAGCGCGAAGCCGACGTTGGTGTAGGACAGCTTCGCGCGCAGCCGGTTGCGGGCGCGGTGCACGATGGCCTCGTGGTCGAAGGCGGTCGGCGGCAGCGCGTCCACCGGATGCCAGGCGGTGTCGGCCGGGATGGCCGGGTCCACGTCGTAGGGGACCAGGCCGAGGAAGGCCGTGGCGACCACCCGTTCGCCCGGCACCCTCTCAGGGGCTGAGAACACCGCGAGTTGCTCGACGTGCGGCACTCCGCGCACATCGACCTTCTCACCCAGCTGCCGCCGGACCGAGGTCTCGACGTCCTCGCTGGTCCCGAGCCTGCCGCCGGGCAAGGACCACCGCCCGGCATGGGGTTCGCGGGCTCGTTCCCAGAGCAGCGCCTGGAGTGATCCTGCTCGCACCTGGAGTACCGCGGCCAGAACCTCATGTGCCGCATGACCCTTTTGGCTGATACCATCACCCATAGTTTTCGATTCTAAGGCGAAAACCTGGTTGACGGCCACTCGGCACGCTCGGGTGGAGCAAGGAGGACGACATGGCCGCTACTGCGTGGTTGGAGCGGACCGACCTGACTCCCTACGGCGGCGTCGAGCCGAACGCGGAGTGGGCCGCCGAGGTGCGCAGGCTGGCCGAGGAGCGGGACGCGGTGCTGCTGGCGCACAACTACCAGCTCCCCGAGATCCAGGACATCGCCCACCACACCGGTGACTCGCTCGCGCTCAGCCGCATCGCGGCCGAGAGCGAGGCCTCGACCATCGTGTTCTGCGGTGTGCACTTCATGGCCGAGACCGCGAAGATCCTCAGTCCGGAGAAGACGGTGCTGATCCCGGACGCGCGGGCGGGCTGCTCGCTGGCGGACTCGATCGACGCCGACCAGCTGCGGGCCTGGAAGGCCGAGCACCCCGGCGCGGTGGTGGTCTCCTACGTCAACACCACCGCCGAGGTGAAGGCGGAGACCGATATCTGCTGCACCTCCTCCAACGCGGTGGACGTGGTCCGCTCGATCCCCGAGGATCGGGAGGTGCTGTTCCTGCCGGACCAGTTCCTCGGCGCGCACGTCCGCCGGGTGACCGGCCGGGACAACCTGCACATCTGGGCGGGCGAGTGCCACGTGCACGCCGGGATCAACGGTCCCGAACTCGCCGAGAAGGCCGCCGCCAATCCGGAGGCGGACCTGTTCATCCACCCCGAGTGCGGCTGCGCCACCTCCGCGCTCTACCTGGCGGGCGAGGGCACCGTGCCGGCCGAGCGGGTGCACATCCTCTCCACCGGCGACATGGTCAAGGCCGCCCGGCAGACCAAGTCGAGCACAGTGCTGGTGGCCACCGAGATCGGCATGATCCACCAGCTCAAGCTGGCCGCGCCGGAGATCGACTTCCGCGCGGTGAACGACCGGGCCTCCTGCCGGTACATGAAGATGATCACCCCGGCCGCCCTGCTGCGCGCGCTGCGCGAGGGCAAGGACGAGGTGCACGTGGACCCCGAGATCGCCGCCCGCGGGCGCGCCTCGGTGCAGCGGATGATCGAGATCGGGCAGCCGGGCGGGGGCGAGTGAGGTGCCGCGCTGGGAAGCAGCCGCGGACCTGGTGGTGGTCGGCACCGGGGTAGCCGGGCTGACCGCCGCGTTGCGCGCCACCGAACTCGGGCTGCGCGTGCTGGTGATCACCAAGGCCAGTGCCGAAGCGGGCAACACCCGGTGGGCCCAGGGCGGCATCGCAGTGGTCCTGGAGGGCGAGCACGAACCCGGGGACAGCGTCAGCGGGCACCTGAGCGACACGCTCACCGCGGGCGCCGGGCTGTGCGACGAGGTCGCCGCGCGCACCATCCTGGCCGGTGGACCGGCCGCGGTACGGCGGTTGCGGCGGCGTGGCGCGATCTTCGACGCCCGGCCGGACGGCACCCTCGCGCGCACCAGGGAGGGCGGGCACTCCGCGTTCCGGGTGGTGCACGCGGGCGGGGACGCCACCGGCGCCGAGGTCGAGCGCGCGCTGCTGGCCAGTGCCCGCGACGGGCGGCTGACCATCCTGGAACGGCACACCGCCGTCGACGTGCTGCGGGCCGAGCCGGTGCAGGTCGGGCCGCGGCCGGGCAGCGCGGTCAGCGGGCTGCTCGTGCTGGACGAGGCCGGCAACCTCGGCGTGCTCGCCGCGCCGGCCGTGCTGCTGGCCACCGGCGGGCTCGGTCAGCTCTACGCGGCCACCAGCAATCCGGAGGTGGCCACCGCGGACGGGCTCGCGCTCGCCCTGCGCGCCGGGGCCATCGCGGCCGACCTGGAGTTCACCCAGTTCCACCCGACCGTGCTCTACACCGGACCGGGGGCCCGTGGGCGCCGTCCGCTGGTCACCGAGGCGGTGCGCGGGGAGGGCGCGGTGCTGGTGGACGGCGCCGGCGAGCGGGTGATGACCGGCGTGCACCCGCTGGCCGACCTCGCGCCGCGGGACGTGGTGGCCGCCGCGATCACCCGGCGGATGAACGCCACCGGGACGAGCAACGTCTACCTCGATGCCGCCAGGCTGGGCCCGGACACCCTCGGCATGCCCTTCGCACAACGGTTCCCGAGCGTGCACGCGGCCTGCGTGGCGGCCGGGATCGACCCCGCCGTCGAGCCCATCCCGGTCGCGCCGGCCTGCCACTACGCCTGCGGAGGTGTCATGTCCACAGTGGACGGACGCACCGGGGTGACCGGGCTGTACGCGGTCGGCGAGGTGGCCAGGACCGGACTGCACGGGGCCAACCGGCTCGCCTCCAACAGCCTGCTGGAAGGCCTGGTCGGCGGTGAGCGGGTGGCCGAGGCGGTCGCGCTGGACCTGGGCACCGGCCTGGCCGACGGGCACCGCGGGCCGGTGCGGATCGGCAACCCGGTCGCCCGGATCGCCGACCGGGACACCCTGCAACTGACCATGAGCAGGCACGGCGGGATCGGGCGCACCGCGGCCGGACTCGCCGCGGCCGTGGAGACGATCGGCGCGGTCAGCGTGGACTCGCTGCTGCGGACGCGTGCGGATGTGGAGGACGCGGCACTGACCCTGGCCGCCGCGGTGCTGCTGGACAGCGCCGCCGCGCGGACCGAGACCAGGGGCTGCCACGTCCGGTACGACCATCCGGCCACCGACGACCTGGCCTGGCGGCGCAGCATCGCCGTCCGGCTCGGCGCCGACGGCAGGCCGGAGTTGATGCGGTGGACCGCGATGGGAGGTGCGGCGTGAGAGCCGTTGGCGGGGTCGAGTACTGGCGGAGCTGTTCACACCGGGTCTCGGCCAAGCTGGGCCGGGCCGGGCTGGACGTTGACGACGTGCAGCGGGTGATCAGCCTGGCCCTCGGCGAGGACCTACGGTACGGCCCGGACGCGACCACCGACGCGACCGTGCCCAGGGAGGCGGTCGCCGAGGCCGACCTCAACCCGCGCAAGGGCGGGGTGCTGGCCGGGGTGGTGGTCGCGCTGGCCGTGTTCGACACGGTGATCGGCGCGGAGAACTACGAGGTCCTGGAACTGCGCAAGGACGGGGAGAAGCTGTCGCCGGGGGAGAGCGCGCTGCGGTTGCGCGGCCCGGTGCGCGGCCTGCTCACCGCCGAGCGGACCGCGCTGAACCTGGTCTGCCACCTCTCCGGGGTGGCCACCGCGACCGCGGCCTGGGTGGACGCGGTCAGCGGGACCGGGTGCGTGGTGCGGGACAGCCGCAAGACCATGCCCGGGGTGCGGCTGCTGCAGAAGTACGCGGTGCGCTGCGGCGGTGGGGAGAACCACCGGCTGGGCCTTGGCGACGCGGTGCTGATCAAGGACAACCACGTGGTCGCCGCGGGCGGGGTGGTGCAGGCGCTGAAACTGGCCCGCCAGCACGCGCCGCACCTGCCCTGCGAGGTCGAGGTGAGCACGCTGGAGGAGCTGGACCTGGTGCTCGGTGAGCAGGCATCGCTGGTGCTGCTGGACAACTTCACGCCGGAGCAGTGCGCCGAGGCGGTGCGCCGGGCGGCCGGGACCGGCACGAAGCTGGAGGCGTCCGGTGGGCTGACGCTGGATGTGGCGCGGGAGTACGCCGAGACCGGGGTGGACTACCTGGCGGTGGGTGGGTTGACGCACTCGTCGCCGGCGTTGGATCTCGGGCTCGATTTGCGCTGAGGGGCTTGGGGGAGGAAGCGGAGGGGCGCCTGTCCGGGGGGAAGGCGCCCTTCCGCTTGTCCGGGGTGGGGGCGAGGCGGGGCTCGGGTGGCGAGAAGCCGGGGCCGGGGTGCGGGTCAGAGCCTGCGGTTTTCCAGGACCGGGATGGCCTCGCGGGCCTGTTCGACCATGAACGGGTCGATGCTGACCACCAGGACCTCCGGTTCGGCGCCCAGGCCGGCGTGCACGTTGCCGAAGGGGTCGACGACCGCGCTGTAGCCGACGCCGGTGGGGGCGTTGCCGCTGGTCTCGACGCCGGTGGTGGCCGGGTCGGCCTGGCCGCAGGCCACTACCCAGGTGGTGGAGTCCAGGGCGCGGGCCCTGGTCAGGAGTTCCCACTGTTCGCGCTTGCCTTCGCCGGCGCCCCAGGAGGCGGCGGTGATGATGACGCTGGCGCCGTTGTCGGCCAGGGCCCGGTACAGCTCGGGGAAGCGGACGTCGTAGCAGGTGGTCATGCCGACGGTGACGCCGCCGATCTCGATCGCCACCAGGTCGTCGCCGGGGGCCACCGTCTTGGACTCGGTGAAGCCGAAGGCGTCGAAGAGGTGGATCTTGTTGTACCCCACCGGGTCGTCGCCGCCGGCGACCAGCAGGGTGTTGTAGACCCGGCCGTCCGGAGCGGGGGTGAACATGCCCGCGACGACCAGCACGCCGGCCTCCTTGGCCAGCAGGCCGACCGCGGTGCCCCAGGGGCCGTCCACCGGTTCGGCGATCTCGGCCAGCTTCGGGCCGCCGAAGCAGGCCATCGTGGCCTCGGGGAAGACCACCAGCTCGGCGCCCTGGTCCGCGGCCAACTGGATGCCTTCTCGGACCAGCTCCAGGTTCTTGGCGGGGTCGGCGCCTGACACGATCTGACACAGGCCGATTCGCACTCTGGGTCCTCCTAGAACTCCGCGGCAAGCTGGCACACACAGTGTGACCTACTTGTATACTTCCAGTATGCAAGGGGGTGTCTGATGGCCAGTGGCCGTGACCGTGCCTATGAGTTCCTCAAGGACACGGTGCTGGGTGATCCGGCCATGCAGGGACAGTTCATCAACGAGCAGGAACTCGCTGACCGTATCGGTGTGTCGCGCACTCCCATCCGGGAGGCGTTGCTGATGCTCGCCGCCGAGGATCTCATCCGCCTGGTGCCGAAGAAGGGCGCCTACATCCCGATCATGACCATGCGGGAGATCAAGGAGCTGATGGAACTCCGGGAGATGCTCGAACGGCACGCCGCCGCGCGCATCCTGGAGGGGGACCGGAGCGCGCTGAAGGAGATGGCGGTGGCGCTGGAGACCCAGCGCGGGCTGCTGGTCGCCGAGGATCCACGGGAGTTCATCGAGTGGGATCGGCGCTTCCACGCGGCGCTGGTGGCGGCCTCGGGGAATCAGCTGCTGGTGCGGGTCTACGACGGGTTGCGGGCCAGGCAGGTCACCGTGGGGGTGGCCGCGCTGGGCCGGGCGGCCGGGCGGCGGGAAGCCGTGCTGGCCGAGCACGAGCTGATCCTCAACGCGCTGAGCGAGGGGGACGGGCTGGCCGCGTCGCTGGCCATCACGACCCATCTGCAGGCGACGCTGAAGCTGCTGCTGGCGGGGTGAGCTGCTCTTCGGCCGGGTCGGGGTCGCGGCCCAGGGCCACCCCGATCAGGGTGATCACGCCGGTCAGGCCGAGGTAGGCGGCCAGCGCCAGCCAGTCGTGGTACTCGGCGAGCAGGTAGGTGAACAGCAGCGGGGCGATGGCGCCGCCGATCACCCCGGCCAGGGTGTAGGCCAGTGAGCTGCCGGTGTAGCGCAGCCGCGGGGTGAACTGCTCGGAGATGAAGGCCGCCTGCGGGCCGAACAGGGCCGAGTGGATCACCAGGCCGCCCAGCACGCCGAAAATGAGGGCGGGCAGCGAGCGGGTCTCGGCCAGCGGGAAGAAGACGAAGGGCCAGGCCATCGCGGCGACGGTGGCGATGGCGTACATCCGGCGGCGGCCCCACCGGTCCGACAGCGCGCCGGCCAGGGGGATCAGGAAGACCTGGACCGCGGAGCCGATCAGCACCGCGGCCAGCGCCCAGCCGCGCGGCACGCCGAGTTCCTGGGTGGCGTAGGTCAGCACGAACACCGCGAACAGGGCGTAGAGCACGTCGGGGCAGACCCGGCAGAGCACCGCGGCGATCAGCGCGCGGCGCTGGGTGGTGAAGACCTCGGTGATGGGGGCGGTGGGGCGCTCGCCGCTGTCCGCGATGGCCTGGAAGACCGGGGTCTCCTCCAGCCGGGCACGGATCCACAGGCCGAAGAGCACCAGTACCGCGGAGAGCAGGAAGGCCACCCGCCAGCCCCAGGCCAGGAAGTCCTCGGCGCTCATGGACACGCCGAGCAGCGCGATCACGCCGTTGGCCAGCAGGGTGCCCAGCGGCGGGCCGACCTGGGCGGCCGAGGCCCAGAAGCCGCGGCGGGCCGGATCGCCGAACTCGCTGGAGAGCAGTACCGCGCCGCCCCACTCGCCGCCCAGGCCGACGCCCTGGGCGAAGCGGAGCACGACCAGCAGCACCGCGGCGGTCACCCCGATGTCGTCGTGGGTGGGCAGCAGGCCGATGGCGAAGGTGGCCACGCCGGTGATCATCAGGGTGATGACCAGGACTTTCTTCCGGCCGATCACATCGCCCAGGCGGCCGAAGACGAAGCCGCCGAGTGGCCGGGACAGGTAGCCGACGGCGTAGGTGGAGAAGGCCAGCAGGGTGCCGGAGAGCGGGTCGTGGCTGGGGAAGAACAGCGCGCCGAAGACCAGGGCCGCGCTGGAGGAGTAGATCGCGAAGTCGTACCACTCAAGGGCAGTGCCACTGAGGCTCGCGGTGAACGCCCTGATCAGGGATCGCTGGTTATGCATGCCTAATACTTGCTGTATACAAGACGTATGCGCAAGAGTGGAGAGGCACGATGACCCAACTCAGCTTCGAACTGCCCGGCGGCGAGATCGTCCGGACCACGGTGAACACGCTGCTCAACGCCGGGTACGCCGGGCGCAGCCAGGCCGAGGTGGCCGCGCACGTGGCCGAGCTGGCCGAGCTGGGCGTGCCCGCGCCGAGCGTCACCCCCTGCCTCTACCCGGTCGCGCCCTACCTGGCCCAGCAGACCGGCGAGGTGCCGGTGCAGCACGAGCGGACCTCCGGCGAGGCCGAGTGGGCCCTGATCGTCACCGAGGCCGGGGTGCTGCTCACGGTGGCCTGCGACCACACCGACCGCGCCCTGGAGGTGCACGGCGTGGCCTGGAGCAAGCAGGCCGGACCGGACGTGCTGGGCAGGCAGGCCTGGCGGCTCGAGGAGGTGGCCGACCGGGTGGACCGGCTCACCCTGACCGCCTGGGTCACCGGCGCCGACGGCGTCGAGCAGCTGATCCAGCAGGGCAACATGGGCGATCTGCTGACCCCGGCCTACTGGCTGGAGCGGCTGCGCGCGGACGGGCTGGCCGAACCGGGCACCGTGCTGCTCTCCGGCACCATCCCGATGAAGCCCGGCGTGGACCAGTTCGCCGACGCCTGGCGGGTGGAGCTGGGCGATCCGGACACCGGCGCGCGTATTTCCTGTGCCTACACCGTGCGGAGACTGCCTGCTCCGGTCGGCTGAACCGGGGGTGCTGTTGCCAGAGAGTGGCAGCTAGGGTCTGCGGCGTGAAGCGCCGACAGGTTGCCCTCCTGCTGCCCACCATGATCGCATCGGTCGCGGTCGCCGCCGCCTGCACCACGCCGACGGCGGCGCCCGACCGCAAGGCGGGCACGGACCGCACCGCGATGACCCTCGCCGACGGCTACGAGCCGGAAAGCCTCAACCCGCTGCTCGGCTACGGCGAGGAAGGCGTGTCCAAGCTCTTCGACGGCCTGGTGGAGCACCAGGCGGACCGCTCGGTACGCCCGGTGCTGGCCGCGGACCTGCCCAAGCCCGGACCGGACGGAAAATCCTGGACGGTGAAGCTGCGCGCCGGGATCAAGTTCCACGACGGCACCCCGTTCACCGCCGAGGACGTGGTGGCCACCTACCGCGCGGTGCTCGACCCGGCCTACGCCTCGACCGTGAAGTCCTCCTTCGGCATGCTCACCGGTGTCGTGCAGGTCGACCCGGAGACCGTGCGGTTCGACCTCGCCTACCCCTACACCCCGTTCGCGCACAAGCTGGTGCTCGGCATCGTGCCGAACGAGGCCCTCGCCCAGCCCGGTCCGCTGGACAAGAACCCCTTCGGCGCCAAGCCGGTCGGCACCGGCCCGTACAAGCTGGAGGAGTGGCGCAAGGGCGAGAAGATGGTGCTGGCCGCCAACGACGCCTACTTCGAGCGGGTGCCCAAGGTCCGCAAGGTCACCGTGGTCTTCGCCACCGACGACAACGCGCGCGCCCAGCGGATGAAGGCCGGGGAGTTCGACGGCACCGCGCTGCCGCCCGCGCTGGCCAAGACCTTCGAGGGCAACGGCTACCGGCAGATCACCCACCGCAGCGCGGACTACCGCACGGTCACCATGCCGATGGCCAACCCGGTCACCGCGGACAAGGGCCTGCGGCTGGCGCTCAACCACGCGGTGGACCGGCAGGGCATGATCAACGCCTTCCTGGCGGGCAAGGGCGCGCCCGCGTCCACGCCGATCCCGCAGGCGCTGCCGGAGTTCGTCGAGCCCGCCGCGCAGTTCCGGTTCGACCGGCCCGAGGCCGAGCGGATCCTGGACCAGACCGGCTGGGTCAAGCGGGACAACGGAATGCGCGCCCGTGGCGACCTCGCGGCGAGCTTCACGCTGATGTACCCGGTGGGCGACGCGGTGCGCAAGGACCTCGCGCAGGCATTCGCCTCCGACGCCAAGGCGGTCGGCGTCGAGGTCAAGCTGGAGGGTCTGGGCTGGGAGGCGATCGAGCCGCGGATGGGCCGGGACGCCCTGGTGCTGGGCGGCGGCAACCCGTTCGACCCGGACCTGAAGTCCTACCCGTTGCTGCACAGCAGTTTCGGCGGCGACGGCTTCAACAACCCGGGCCGCTACTCGAATCCGGCCGTGGACCGCGCCCTGGAAGCCGGTCGCCGCGAGGCCGATCCGGCCCAGCGGGTGGCGCAGTACCGGGAGTTCCAGCGTGCCTACGCCGCCGACCCCGGCATGGTGTTCCTGGCCTTCCTGGACCACACCTACGTGGTGCGCGAGGGCTGGACCGGCTACCAGGAAGTGGTGGACCCGCACACGCACGGCCTCACCTGGGGCCCGTGGTGGAACCTCCAGGACTGGACACCACAGGGGTGAGCGCCGGCGCGCCCAGCCGGGCCCGGGCCATCGGGCTGCTCGCCCTGCGCAGGCTGGCCTTCGCGATCCCGGTGCTGCTGGTGGTCGCGGTCGCGGTGTTCCTGCTCGGCGCCGCCTCCCCGTTCGACCCGGTGTATCAGTACTACGGGGTGCAGATCTTCGGCGCCGGCGCGGAGGATGTGGCCAGGGCACGAGCCCAGCTCGGGCTCGACGATTCGGTGTTCGTCCAATTCGGACGGTGGGTCGGCACCCTGCTGAGCGGGGATCTCGGCGCCAGCCGGTCCTTCCGGCAGCCGGTGGCCGAGGTGATCGCCGAACGACTGCCCTGGACCCTGCTGCTGGTCACCGCCGGTCTGCTGCTGGCGGTGCTGATCGCGCTGGTGTTCGGGGTGCTCGCGGCCTGGCGGCAGGGTGGCTGGCTGGACCGGACGGTGACCGCGACCGGTCATGCGCTGGAAGGGATTCCGCCGTTCGTGCTGGGCCTGGTCGCGGTGGCGGTGTTCACCCTCGGCCTGGGCTGGCTGCCCGGCGGCGGGCTCACCGACGCGGGTGCGGAGGCGAGTTTTGCTCAGGTGGCCGCGCATCTGGTGCTGCCCGCGGTGGTGCTCGGGGTGTCGCAGTCACCGTGGCTGATCCTGCACATCCGGCAGTCGCTGCTGACCGTGCTGGCCGAGGACCACGTGACCGGTGCGCGGGCGCGTGGGCTGGGCGAGTCGATGGTGGTGCTGCGGCACGCGCTGCCGACCGCGTTGCTGCCGTTCGTGACCCTGCTCGGGGCGCGGGTGCCGGAACTGGTGACCGGGGCGGTGCTGGTCGAGGAGGTCTTCTCCTGGCCGGGAGTGGCCGGGGCGGTGGTGAAATCGGCGCTGGCGGTGGACTTCCCGCTGCTGGTCGCGTTGTCGTTGCTGGCCACCGCGGCGGTGCTGATCGGCTCGCTGCTGGCCGATGTGGCCGCCGCGCTGCTGGACCCGAGGGTGGCCACCGATGGCTGAACGTCCAGTGCTGGAACGGGAATGGCGGTCGGCCGCGCGCAAACGGGCCGGGACGCCGCGGGGCAAGGGTGCGGCGGGACGGGCCCGGCTGCGGCTGTGGCTGGGCCTGGGCACCATGCTGGGGCTGGTGCTGGGCGCGATCCTGTTGCCCTGGCTGGGCGGACTGGACGAGTCCGTTGTGGACTATCACTCGATCCGGCTGGGCCCCAGTGCCGAGCACCCCTTCGGCACCGACGGCGGCGGGCGGGACCTGCTGCTGCGGACCTTCGCCGGACTGCGGGTCTCGCTGCTCGTGGCGGCGCTGTGCGCGGTGCTGTCCACCGTGCTCGGGGTGCTCATCGGCGGACTGTCCGGACTGGTCGGCGGCTGGCCGGACCGGTTGCTGATGCGCCTGGTGGACACCGTCAACGCGGTGCCGCACCTGTTGCTGGGCATCGTGATCGTCGCGCTCTACCGGGGCAGCCTGACCGCCGTGGTCGCCTCGATCGCGCTCACGCACTGGACCACGGTGGCCCGGATCGTGCGCGCCGAGGTGCTTTCGTTGCGGCAGCGGCCGTTTGTGGACGCGGCGATTTCCGGCGGATCCTCGCGCTGGCGGGTGCTGCGGCGGCACCTGTTGCCCGCGGTGGTGCCGCAGGCGGCGGTGTCCGCGGTGCTGTTGCTGCCGCACGCGGTGTGGCAC
Organism: Crossiella sp. S99.2; assembly: GCF_023094165.1. GTDB lineage: Bacteria > Actinomycetota > Actinomycetes > Mycobacteriales > Pseudonocardiaceae > Crossiella. Next base: position 121,646 of record NZ_JALMDK010000012.1, read on the forward strand.
GAGACCGCGCTGAGCTTCCTCGGCCTCGGCCTGCCGCCGCACCTGGCCAGTATCGGCAACATCCTCACCGAGGGCAGGCAGGCCGTGCTGCTGGGCGCCTGGTGGATCGTGGCCCTGCCCTCGGTGGTGCTGGTGGTGGCCACGCTGGCGGTCTCCGGGGTGGCCGCGGTGTGGCGGGACCGACTGGTGCCGCGTCGACGATCGGAGCTGGCGCTGTGAGCCCCCTGCTGGATGTGCGTGAGCTGTCCGTGCGGTTCCGGCTCGGCCGCGGTAGGCCCGAGGTGCACGCGGTCACCGACGTCTCCTTCGCGCTGGCCCCCGGCGAATTGCTCGCGCTGGTGGGGGAGAGCGGGTGCGGCAAGTCGGTGCTGGCCTCGGCATTGCTGGGCTTGTTGCCGGGCAACGCGATCCTGCGTGGCGAGGCGGTGCTGGCGACTCCGGATCAGGAGCCGGTCGAACTGGTGAGCGCGCCGGAAAGCGTGCTGTCGCAACGGGTGCGCGGGCGACTGGTGGGGCTGGTGCCGCAGTCGGCGGCCGCGCACCTGACACCGGTGCGCACCGCCGGGTCGCAGCTGGTCGAGGCGGTGCGGGTGCTGCGGCCCGCGGAACGGGACCCGCACTGGATCGCGGAGGGCCTGGCCGAGCGGGTCGGACTGGATCCGGTGTTCCTGCAACGGTATCCGCATGAGCTGTCCGGCGGCACCGCGCAACGCGTCGCGGTCGCCCTCGCACTGGCCGGGGATCCGCCGGTGGTGCTGGCCGACGAGCCGACCGCTGGACTGGACCGCCCCCTGGTCGAGCGGACCGTGGACCTCCTGGCCGGGCTGGCCGAGGAGGGCCGGGCGGTGCTGCTGATCACGCACGACCTGGCCGCGGCCAGCCGGGTGGCCACCGACCTCGCGGTGATGTACGCGAGCAGACTGGTGGAACGCGGCCCGGCGGCCGAACTCTTCGACACGCCTTGGCATCCCTACACCGAAGGGCTGCTCGGAGCGTTGCCGACCGGCGGATTCCGGGCTATCCCCGGACATCCGCCGGAGCTGACCGCGCTGCCCGAGGGCTGCGCGTTCCGGCCGCGCTGCCCGGTCGCCGCGGACTGCGGCGGGAACCCGGAGCTGGTGCGGCACGGGGATCGCTACCTCGCGTGCGGGCAACCGTGCTGAGCGGGACCGGCCTGATCGCCGGATATCGCAGCGGGGTGCCCGTGCTGTCCGAAGTGGACATTCAGATCGCGCGGGGTGAAGTCGTCGGACTCGCCGGGCCCAGCGGGTGTGGGAAATCGACCCTGGCTCGGGTGCTGACCTTGCTGATGGCGCCGTGGGCCGGGCAGGTCAGCGTGGACGGCGAGCCGGTGCGCGGGTTCCGGCACGCCGCGCCGCGGGCCCAGCGGACCGCGATCGGGGTGGTCTTCCAGCAGCCCCGGCTCAGCGTGGACCCGCGCTTCACCCTGCATCAGATCGTGGCCGAACCCTTGCGCGCCAACGGGAAACACCCGGTGGACGAGCGGGTGGCCGAGCTGACCGACCAGGTCGGGCTCACCGCGGAACTGCTGCGCAGACGGCCGCACGAGGTCAGCGACGGGCAACTGCAACGGGCCTGCCTGGCCAGGGCGCTCGCCCTGGAACCGCGGTACCTGGTCTGCGACGAGATGACCGCGATGCTGGACGCCTCCACCACCGCCGCGCTGGTCGGCGTGGTGGCCGACCACAGCAACTCCACCGGCACCGGGGTGCTGGCGATCAGCCACGACGAACCGCTGCTGTCAGTGTGGGCGGACCGGGTGGTGCGGTGGCAGCCGACAGGGGAGGAACAGTGATCGATCTCGACCGCGTTCGCGCGGACACGCCAGGCTGTCTGGAGCAGGTTTTCCTGGACAGCGCGGGAAGTTCGCTGCCACCCGAACCGGTGCTGACCGAGGTGCTCGGCCACCTGAAACGGGAAGCGGAGGTCGGCGGCTACCGGGCGGCGGCCGAACGGGGCGCGGACCTGGACGCCGGATACCAGGTCGCCGCGGACTTCTTCGGTTGCGCGCCAACCGATATCGCCTTCACCGACAGCGCCACCCGGTCCTGGCTGCTCGGCATGTCCGCGGTGCCACTGGCCGCGGGCGACCGGATCCTGGTCAGCCAGGTCGAATACGGCAGCAACGCGATCGGGCTGATGCAGCGGGCCGAGGAGGTCGGCGCCACCGTCGAACTGGCGCCCAGCGCCGCGGACGGCTCGATCTGCCTGCGCACGCTGAAAGAACTCCTGGACGAGCGGGTCAAGCTGGTCTCGGTGGTGCACATGCCCACCAACGGCGGCCTGGTCAACCCGGCCAAGGAGATCATCGACGCCGCGCACGAGGTCGGCGCGCTCACGCTCCTCGATGCCTGCCAGACCGCAGGGCAGCGGCGGGTGCGCCTGGACGAACTGGGCGCGGACCTGATCTCGGTCACCGGCCGCAAATGGCTGCGCGGACCACGCGGCACCGGCCTGCTCATCGTCAACCCCGTTGCCGCGCACCGGCTCCGGCCGCCGCTGATCGACCAGCACTCGGCCGACTGGACCGGGCTCGGCCAGTGGACCCTGCGCCCGGACGCCCGCGTGCACGAGCTGTGGGAATACTCGGTGGCCGACCGGCTCGGCCTGATCGCGGCCCTGCGCTACGCCGAGGAGCTGGGCATCGACCACATCCAGGCCGCCGTGGTCGAACGCGCCGAACTGCTGCGCGCCGAACTGTCCGCACTGGCCGGGGTCACCGTGCACGACCTGGGCACCGAACGGGGCGGGATCGTCAGCTTCAGCCTGGCCGGGATGGACGGCATGGACGTCAAGAAAGCCTTGCTGGCCAAGAACATCACCCTGTCCGTCGGCGGACCCACCGGGGCGCTGCTGGACATGACCGCGCGCGGGCTGCGCCAGGTGATCCGGGCCTCGCCGCACTACTTCGTCAGCCACGCCCAGCTCACCCGGTTCGTGGCCGCCGTCGCCGCCCTCACCGGCTGAACGAACGCGGGGCCACCGTCCGAAGTGGACGGTGGCCCCGCGGGTTCAGGCTTGCTTACCTCAGCTGGTCACCAGGCGCAGGCTGTAGGCGCCCAGGATCTCGTTCACCGGCTGGAAGTAGATGATGCCCGCGGCCAGGTCGCCACCGGAGGTGACACCCTGGGCCTGGTTGCCGGAGATGAACGACCCACCCGAGTCACCGCGGTCGGCGCGGGCGTTGGTGCGGGTCAGACCGGTGACGGCGCCCTGCTGGTAGTTCACCGTCTGGTTCTTGGCCTGCACCGAGCCGCAGGTCCAGCTGGTGGTCGAACCCGACTTGCAGATCGAGGCGCCCACCGCGGCCTCAGTGGAGCCCGAGACCCGGACGGTGCCGCCGCTGTAGTTGTTCACCACACCCTGCGGGGTCCAGTTCGAGTTCACCGCTACCCAGGCGTAGTCGTTGCCGGGGAAGGAAGAACCGCGGAAGGTGCCCTGCGCGACCTGGTTGAAGCCCTGGGTCGCGGTGCCGGTCTGGCCGCAGTGCCCGGCGGTGACGAACCCGCCCTGCACCGAGAAGCCGACCGAGCAACGGCCGCCCATGTAGTAGGCGTCGCCACCGCGGACGTCGTAGAGCGGCTCGTTCTTCGCCGCCGCCTCGACCACGGAGACCGCGCCGCGGTCCACGCCCGTCTTGGCCACGAAGTCGGCGGCCTTGGCGGCCTGGCCGGGCTGCACGTTGACCACGACGCGGTTGTTGGCCACGTCCACGTACCAGCCGGAGACGTCCGCGGGCGCCTTGTCCTGGTTGAGCCGGGAGACGACCGAGTCCAGCTTGTTCGCGCTGTGCGCCACGAACTTCGGCTCGGCGCCCGCCGCGCGGACCTCGGCGGCCTTGGCCTCCTCCGTCACGCCGACGACGAGTTTCGCCTGGCCCGCCGCGAAGTGCGCGCCACCGAAGGAGTCGGCCAGCGCGCTGCGCAGGCTCTGCTCGACCGTGCCCGCCTTGGCTTCGGCGGCGACCCGCTGTACCGCCTGGTCAGCGGTGAGGCCGAGGTCGTGCTGCATGGCCTCCAGCATCCCCTGGTTCAGCAGGGGGGAGGACTCGGCGGCGGCCGGCAGGGTGGCCGCCACGGTCGCACCGACCGCGAGCGCGAGTGCGGAGGTCACGATTTTCGTGCGTGCGTTCATCATCAGGGTTTCTCCAGTGCAGTGGTTACAGGGGGACCACGCTGGACAACCGGCGGAGAGCTTCTTCGTTGTCCGTGAGATGAACGGTATGGAACCTGCCGCAAACGTTGGCAGGTCCGATCGTATTGGTGCCACAGCAGTATTGAAGGCGGCCATTCTGTTTAAAGGAGAACTTGCGGTCGGACGCTCCACAAAGGAAAGAACCCCCGGTCGCCGGAGAACGGTGGCGACCAGGGGTTCCGCTGGGGTTTCCGCGGTTCAGGAGATCAGCAGGTCTTGCCGATCACCCGCGGCACACAGTCCGCATAGGACAGCATGAGGTCCACCGCGCGGTCGTTGCGAGCAGTCTCACGATTGATCACGGTGTCATTCGGGTAGAAGCCGCCGATGCCGGGGCCGCCGCCGTACATCTCGAAGGTGTAGGACCAGATCTTGTGTTGCCCCCACATCCAGTCGGTGATGTCGCCGTCGGTGACGTAGAGGTCGCTGCCCTGCTCCGGTTTGTAGTTGTTGGTCGCCGCCATCTGCCTGCCCAGGGTCTGGAAGGTCCGGGCCTCGTCGGCGTTGAGACCGGGTGCGGTGTCGGCCTTGGTCCAGCCGAAGGGCCACAGCACCAGTTCGCCGTAGGTGTGGAAGTCGATGTTGGCGGTGATCTGCTGCTTGCCGCCGACCACCCGGGAGTTGACGAAGTTGCTCAGCGCCCTGGTCTCCGGCGCGGAGAACGCGGACGGGCCGCGGTAGGTCTCACTGCTCGGCGAACCGCTGGAACCGCCGCAGCAGCCCCACTTGTAGCCCCAGTTGCGGTTGGGGTCGGTGCCCTGGCCCTGCCGGTTCTTGCGCCAGCTGCGGAAGCTGCCGGAGGCGATGTCGTACTCCGCGCCATCGGGGTTGACGCTGGGGATCACCCAGATCTCCCTGGTGTCCACGAAGTTCTTGATCGTCGGGTTGCTCGCGTAGTTGTCGGTGAACCGGTTGACGATCTGCAGGCACATCTCCACGGTCAGGTGCTCGCGGGCGTGCAGGTTGCAGTTGAACAGGACCTCGGGCTCGTTCTCGTCGGTGGCCACGTTGTCGCTGATCTTGATCATCCACAGGTCGCGGCCCTCGTGCGACTTGCCGATGCTGCGCAGTTGCGCGATCGAGGGGTGATCCGTCTGCGCCTTGCGGATGTTCGCGGTCATCTCCGCGTAGTTGTGGTACCCGGCGTAGCCCGACGGGAAGTCGGCGACCCCGAGATCACCGCTGCGGCCCGGGGTGAGGGCCTTCAGCTGCTCCTCGACCGTGCCCTGCGAGGTGAGGCTGAAGCCCTTGGCGCGCAGGGCTTTGGCCTGTTCGGCGTTGGCGGCCACGGTCATCTTGCCGTGCTGCGCGGAAATCACGTCCACGCCGGTGTTCGCGACTTCGGTGCGCGCGTCGGCGGTGTGTGTGCCGCCGATCTCGTACACCACATCACCAGGGGCGGCGGCCTGCGCGGGTGGCGCGCTGACCGAGCCGAGCGGGAGGAGCAGGGCGAGACCGGCGGCCGCGACCGCGGTCGCGACTCTGCGGCGGATCCGCAACATGGTGGCTCCGTTTCTGACAACGTACGCAGGGGTGAGTCGAGAGTGGTTGCGGGGCAAGGGCTCGGCAACCCGTCGGAAGTCGGTGTCCGAGTTGTCCGAACGTCCCCGCACCGGCGGGAACGATCAGCAGGTGCCGCCGACGATGCGCGGCACGCAGTCGGCGTAGGTCAGGATCAGGTCGACGGCCTTGTCGTTGCGGGTGGTCTCCCGGCCGATCAGCTCATCCGGCGGGTAGAAGCCGTACTGGCCGCCGAACATCTCGAAGGTGAAGCTCCAGATCTTGTGCTGGCCCCACATCCAGTCCCGGACCCCGCCGTCGGTGATGTAGAGATCGCTGGCCTGCTGCGGCTTGTACCCGTTGGTGGCCGCCATCTGGGTGCCGAGTTCCTTGAACGCCTTGAGTTCGGCGGCGTTGAGGCCGGGCGCGGTGTCGTCCTTGGTGTAGCCGAACGGCCACATGATCAGCTCACCGTAGGTGTGCCAGTCGATGTGCGTGGTGATCTGCTGCCTGCCGCCGACCACCCTGGAGTTGACGAAGTTGCTGACCGCCTTGGTCTCCGGTGCGGAGAAGGCCGCGGCGCCCCGGTAGGTGTCGCTGCCGCCGGACCCGCTGGAACCGCCGCAGCAGCCCCACTTGTAGCCCCAGTTGCGGTTGAGGTCGGTGCCGAAGGTGCCGCCGGCGTTGGGCTGGCGGTTCTTCCGCCAGGACCGGTAGGAGCCGGTGGCGATGTCGTACTCGGAGCCGTCCGGGTTCACGTTGGAGGCGACCCAGATCTCCCTGGTGTCCACGAAATTCTTGATCGCCGGGTCGGTGGCGTAGCCGTCGGTGAGCCGGTTGATGATGCGCAGGCACATCTCCACCGTCAGGTGCTCCCGCGCGTGCTGGCTACAGGTGAACAGCACCTCGGGCTCGTTCTCGTCCGTGCCCACGTTGTCGCTGATCTTGGTCAGCCACAGGTCGCGGTTCTCGTGCGATTTGCCGATGCTGGTGGTGGCGGCCAGTCCGGGGTGATCGGTGCCGATCTTGCGCAGCTCGGCGCCCAGCTCGGTGAAGTTGTGGTAGCCGGAGTCCGCCGGCGGGAAGTCCATGATCCCGGCCGGGGCGGCCGGCTTGGCGGTGGCGGACAACGGGATCATCGTGCCCAGGGCGAGGGCGGCGCCCAGTGCGACGGCGAGTCCTCGGGAGAGACGTCTGCGCGACATGTGTCCTTCTTCGTTGCGGTGGCAGGGAAAGGTGTAACGGATATGCCGAATCCGGCCGCCCACCACGGTGTGGGACGGCCGGACCGGACTCGGTCAGCGGGTCAGCAGGTCTTGCCGATCACGCGCGGCACGCAGTCGGCGTAGGTCAGCATGAGGTCGACCGCCCGGTCGTTGCGGCTGGTCTCCCGGTTGATCACCTCATCGGGTGGGTAGAAGCCGCCGCCCCAGATCGAACTCGGGAACATCTCGAAGGTGTAGGACCAGATCTTGTGCCTGCCCCACATCCAGTCGATGCTGCTGCCGTCGGTGATGTAGAGGTCGCTGGACTGCTGCGGCTTGTAGTTGTTGGTCGCCGCCATCTGCCTGCCCAGGGTCTGGAAGGTGCGGGCGTCGTCGGCGGTCAGGCCGGGACCGGTGTCCGCGGTGGTGTAGCCGTAGGGCCAGAGCACCAGCTCGGAGAAGGTGTGGAAGTCGATGTTGGCGGTGATCTGCTGCTTGCCGCCGACCACCCGGGAGTTCACGAAGTCCCGCAGCCGCGCGGTCTCCGGCGCGGAGAAGGCCGACGGGCCGCGGTAGGTGTCACTGGAGGTGCTGCCGCTGGAACCGCCGCAGCAGCCCCAGTTGTAGTCCCAGTTCCGGTTGAGATCGGTGCCGGCGGGGGCCTGCCGGTTCTTCCGCCAGGAGCGGTAGGAGCCGGTGGCCACGTCGTACTCGGAGCCGTCCGGGTTGACGCTGGGGATCACCCAGATCTCCCGGCTGTCCACAAAGGACTTGATCGCCGGATCGGTGGTGTAGCCGTCGGTGAACCGGTTCACGATCCGCAGGCACATCTCCACGGTGAGGTGCTCGCGGGCGTGCTGGTTGCAGTTGAACAGGACCTCGGGCTCGTTCTCGTCGGCAGCCACGTTGTCGCTGATCTTGATCATCCACAGGTCGCGGTTCTCGTGCGACTTGCCGATGCTGCGCAGTTGCGCGATGCCCGAGTGGTCCGCCTCGGCCTTGCGCAGCTCCGCGGTGACCTCCGCGAAGTTGTGATAGGCCGCGTCGGCCGGCGGGAAGTCGGCGATCCCGAGATCACCGTGGCTGCGGTCCCCGTGCTCGCCCGCGGCCCGGAACTCCACCTCGAAGCCCTTGGCGCGCAGCACCCGCACCTCGGCCTCACTCGCCCGGACGCTCATCACGTCCCCGTCGGCGCCCATGACGTCGATGCCGGTCCGGGCCACCGCGCTGCGGAGTTCCGGGGTGCCGACCTTGTGCACGAGATAGATCGCCTTGGCCGCGTGCGCGGCCTCGGCCGCCGCGGTGCTCTCGGCGGGACTGGGCGTGGTGGCGCTGGTCGTCATCGGGGTCGCCAGCAGGAGCGCCGCGCAGGCCGCGGTTGCCGTCGCCAGCAGGGTGCGACGTCTGGTCAACATCGTGCCTCCGATCTTTGACGGAGCGTGATGAGACTTCAGCGTCAGGTAGCCGCGGGTGTGTGGACAACCCGCCCCTCGGCGGGATTGTTCACCAGTTTTGCCCCGGTGACGGGTCGCGGCCGGTCCGCGGCGGCACCGCGGCGGGCGGGATGATTTCCGTCGGGACGGGCCGCCGGCCGGAATGGATTCAGCGCGGGCCGGGCGAGCCGTGATTACGCGCACCACCGGACCAGGCCCGCGCGCGGACCGATTAGGCTGGGTACCTGCGTAAACCGTCTACCACGAGGAACCACGATGCTGCGCCGCACCGACCTCCGAGGTCGAGTCCCCTCCGCCGCCGAGCTGCGCGCCACCCTGCCGCGCGCCGAGGTCGACGTGGATGCGGTCCTGCATCAGGTCCGGCCGGTGGTGGAGGCGGTGCGCGCGAGTGGGGTGACCGCGGCGCTGGAGTACACCGAACGCTTCGACGGGGTCCGCCCCGCCGCCATCCGGGTGCCGGTCGAGAAGCTCGGCGAGTCCCTGACCGCGCTGGACCCGGCGGTGCGCGCGGCGCTGGAGGAGTCGATCCGGCGGGCCACCCTGGTGCACGCCGATCAGCGGCGGGTGGACAAGACCACCCAGGTGGTGCCCGGCGGCACCGTGACCGAGCGCTGGGTGCCGGTCGGCCGGGTCGGGCTGTACGTGCCCGGCGGGCTCGCCGTCTACCCGTCCAGCGTGATCATGAACGTGGTGCCCGCCCAGCAGGCCGGGGTGGAGTCGCTGGTGGTGTGCTCGCCGCCGCAGGCGGAGTTCGGCGGGCTGCCGCACCCGGCGATCCTGGCCGCCTGCGCGCTGCTCGGGGTCACCGAGGTGTGGGCGGTCGGCGGGGCGCAGGCGATCGCGCTGGCCGCGTACGGCGGCACCGACACCGATGGGTCCGAGCTGACGCCGGTGGACCTGATCACCGGGCCGGGCAACGTGTACGTGACCGCGGCCAAGCGGCTGCTGCGCGGGCTGGTCGGCATCGACTCCGAGGCCGGGCCGACCGAGATCGCGGTGCTGGCCGACGAGACCGCCGACCCGGCGCATGTGGCCGCGGACCTGATCAGCCAGGCCGAGCACGACACCCTGGCCGCCAGCGTGCTGGTCACCACCTCGGTGGAGCTGGCCGAGGCGGTGGACGCCGAACTCGTCCGCCAGGTGGCCGCGACCAAGCACACCGAACGGATCCGGATCGCCCTGGGCGGCCCGCAGTCCGGCTGCGTGCTGGTGTCCACTGTGGACGACGGCCTGCGGGTGGTGGACGCCTATGCGGCCGAGCACCTGGAGATCCAGACCGTGGACGCGGCGGCGGTGGCGGCCAGGGTGCGCAACGCCGGGGCGATCTTCGTCGGGGCCTACGCGCCGGTCTCCCTCGGCGACTACTGCGCCGGGTCCAACCACGTGCTGCCCACCGGCGGCTGCGCCCGGCACTCCTCCGGGCTGAGCGTGCAGACCTTCCTACGCGGCATCCACGTCATCGACTACAGCGAGCAGGCCCTGCGCGAGGTCGCCGCCGCGGTGGTCGCGCTGGCCGACGCCGAGGACCTGCCCGCGCACGGCCAGGCCGTCACCGCCCGCTTCGGCGGCGCGTCATGAGCGAGATCATCGGCGCCGGGGTGCGCCTGGACGAGCTGCCGCTGCGGGCGGATCTGCGCGGTCGCTCGCCCTACGGGGCGCCGCAGCTGGACGTGCCGGTCCGGCTCAACACCAACGAGAACCCGTACCCGCCGCCGCCCGAACTCATCGAGGACGTGGCCAGGGCGGCCCGCGCGGCGGCGGAAACCCTGCACCGCTACCCGGACCGGGACGCGGTCGAACTGCGCACCGCCCTGTCCGCCTACCTCAGCACGGCCACCGGCGTCGGCCTCGGCACCGCGAACCTGTGGGCGGCCAACGGATCCAACGAGATCCTGCAACAGATCCTGCAGGCCTTCGGCGGACCGGGCCGCACCGCGGTCGGCTTCGAGCCCTCCTACTCGATGCACCCGATCATCGCCGCGGGCACCCGCACCGACTGGCTGCCCACCCCGCGCCGGGCCGACTTCACCCTGGACCCGGACGCCGCGGCCGCGGTCATCGCCGAACGCGCGCCGGACGTGGTGTTCCTGACCAGCCCCAACAATCCCACCGGCGGCTCCATCCCGGCGGCGGACCTGCGCAGGCTGATCGAGGCCGCGCCCGGGATCGTGGTGGTGGACGAGGCCTACGCCGAGTTCTCCGCGCGGGAGAGCGCGATCGGGCTGCTGGCCGAGTTCGGCGGCAAGCTCATCGTCACCCGCACCATGAGCAAGGCATTCGCCTTCGCCGGTGGCCGCCTCGGCTACCTGGCCGCCGCGCCCGCCGTGGTGGACGCGCTGCTGCTGGTCCGGCTGCCCTACCACCTGTCCACGCTCACCCAGGCCGCCGCCACCGCCGCGCTGCGGCACGCCGAGGGCACCCTGGACTCGGTGCACAAGCTCATCGCCGAACGCGAACGCGTGGTGGAATCCTTGGCGGGCCTGGGATTCCGGGTGGTGCCCAGCGACGCCAACTTCGTCCTCTTCGGACAGTTCGCCGACGCGCCTGCGGCGTGGCGGTCCTATGTGGACCGTGGGGTGCTGATCAGGGACGTCGGCATCGCCGGGCACCTGCGGGTGACCATCGGCACGCCCGCGGAGAATGACGCCTTCCTTGCCGCGAGCAAGGAGATCTTTGTGGAGGTGACACAGTGAACCGGATCGCCAGGGTCGAGCGGACCACCAAGGAGTCCTCGATCGTGGTCGAACTCGACCTCGACGGGGCGGGCAAGGTCGACATCGAGACCGGTGTCCCCTTCTACGACCACATGCTGCACGCGCTCGGCTCGCACGCCGCCTTCGACCTGACCGTGCGCGCCACCGGCGACACCCACATCGACGCGCACCACACCGTCGAGGACACCGCGATCGTGCTCGGCCAGGCCCTGCGTCAGGCCATCGGCGACGCGGCGGGCGTGCGCCGCTTCGGCGACGCCTGGATCCCGATGGACGAGACCCTCGCGCACGCCGCGATCGACCTGTCCGGGCGGCCCTACTGCGTGCACACCGGCGAACCGGAGCTGCTGGCCGGGTTCACCATCGGCAACAACTACCCGACCGTGCTGAACCGGCACGTGTTCGAGTCGCTGGCCTTCCACGCCCGGATCGCCTTGCACGTCCGGGTGATCCACGGCCGGGACCCGCACCACATCACCGAGGCCCAGTACAAAGCCATCGCCAGGGCGCTGCGCGCGGCGGTGGAACCCGACCCGCGGATCTCCGGAATCCCGTCCACGAAGGGCGTGCTCTGAGCTACCCGGCTCGGGTTCCGCTACCCTGCTGGTCGTTTGCCCCCGCGGGGGCTGGGAACCGGAAGGTGTGTTGTGGTCCTCAAGGACTGGGTGTGGCTGATCCTGCTCGGGCTGGCTGGCTTCCTGCTGGGCGGGGTGTACGTGACCTGGAAGACCTCAAGGATGTTCGCGTTCGTGCTGCTCGCGGGCGCGATCCTGGCCGCGGCGGGCGCGGTCACCTGGATGATCTGACGGTGACCACGCCCGCCTGCCGACGAGTTGGCCAAACTGGTACGCCCGGTTGGGCCAAGTTGGCGTACGACTTGGCCCAAGTCGGCTGGGTCAGGCCGGCACGAGCGGCTGCTGCAGTTCGGTGACCCAGTCGGCCTGGTCGTGCTCCGGCCCGGCCACCAGGTAGAACTCCCTGGACGGGCCTGCCGGGCGGTAGCCGTTGGTCTCCACCCACTTGGCCAGGGCCTGGAACGGGCCGCCGATCTCCATCATCGAGCCGTGGTGCACCAGGGTGGCGGCCTGGGGCACCTCGGGCAGGTCCACGATGGCGAACTCCTGGCCGGGCGCGGCCTCGGTGTTCACCGGGACCCCGGCGTGGATGATGATCGGGCCGTCCTCGCCCTCGGGCAGCTCGTAGTAGGCGATGGTCGGGCCCACCGGGTGCGCCCCGGCCTGGTCCAGAACCGCGAACAGCCGGTCGTACAGCGGGCCGATCACCGGGCTGATGCTGCCGGGCGCGAAGTCGCTCGCGGTGCCGGTCAGCTCGGCGATGCGGACCGCGGGCAGGTTCTTGACGACGACGTCGGTGCTGGGCATGCGCCCCTCGCTCTCGATGATGCGGAGCCTCGCCTCGACCTGGTTCAGCCGCTGCCGGGCCGCCGCGATGTCCGCGGCCAGCTCGGTCCGGCGCAATCGCAGCATCCCGCGCAGCTCGGCCGCGTCCACCTGCTCGTCCAGGATCGAGCGCACCTGGTCCAGGGTGAAACCCAGGTCCTTCAACGCGATCACCCGGTTCAACCGGGACAGCTGATCGACCCGGTAGTAGCGGTAGCCGGTGCTCTGGTCCACCCGGTCGGGGGTGAGCAGGCCGAGCTGGTCGTAGTGCCGCAGCATGCGGACGGACACGTGTCCGTGCCTGGCGAAGTCTCCGATACTCAACATGACGAGAGCCGTTGTAGGACCTGACACCGTGTCAGAGTCAACGCCCGCCCTCCACCTGCGGCTTCAGCCGGGGCGAACCCGGGCCGTAGGCGGACATCGCGTCGTCGGCGTTGTGCAGGAAACAGGACCGCAGCGAGAGGCAGCCGCAGCCGATGCAGCCGGTGAGCCGGTCCCGGAGCAGTTGCAGCGCCTCGATCCGGGCGTTCAGCTCCTCCCGCCAGGTGCTGGACAGCCTGGCCCAGTCCGCCTTGGTCGGGTTGCGGCCCTCCGGCAGGGTGGCCAGGGCGCCCTGGATGTCCTCCAGGGTCAGGCCGACCCGTTGCGCGGCCCGGATGAAGGCCAGCCGCCGCAGCACCGACCGGTGGTATCGCCGCTGGTTGCCCGCGCTCCGCTCGGAGAAGACCAGCTGCTTCTCCTCGTAGAACCGCAGCGCGGTGTGGGGCACTCCGCTGCGCTCGGCGACCTCGCCGATCGACAGCCATTGGGGCAGGGCTTCCATGAACGCTTGACCTCCAGTTTGGTCGAGGTTACATGCTCGGAGCCATGACAGCGAAGGAAATAACCACCCCGCGGGCCTTCGCCGAGCTGCCCGCGCTGATCGCCAGGATGACCGGCGACGAGAAGCACAGCGCCGCCGCCAACTCGACCATGGACGTGCTGTGGGTGCTCTACGACCGCGTCCTCAACGTCTCCCCGGACCGGCTGGACGACCCGGACCGGGACCGTTTCTACCTGTCCAAGGGCCACGGCCCGATGGCCTTCTACGCGGTGCTGGCCGCCAAGGGCTTCCTGGACGAGTCCGTTGTGGACGACTGGACCGCGTTCGACTCCCCGCTGGGCCAGCACCCGGACCGGGTCCTGGTGCCCGGCGCGGAGATCAGCAGCGGCTCCCTCGGCCACGGCCTGCCCCTGGCCGTGGGCACCGTGCTCGGCCTGCGGGCCCAGGGCCGCACCGGGGTGCGGGTGGTCGTGCTGGTCGGCGACGCCGAACTGGACGAAGGCAGCAACCACGAGGCCATCGCACTGGCCGGGCGACTCGGCCTGGACCAGCTCACCGTGGTGGCGGTCAACAACTTCTCCGGCACGCACGGCTGGCCCGGCGGCATCGCCGACCGCTTCACCGTGGAGGGCTGGGCCGGTCGCACCGTGGACGGGCGCGACCACGAGGACCTGTACGCCGCGTTCACCACCCCGCACCCCGGGCGTCCGCTCGTGGTCGAGGCCCTGATCGGACTGGAGGGTTCGGAATGACCAGCACGATGACCACCACCATGCGCGAGGTGTTCGCCCAGACCGTGTCCGAGGCCATGGACACCGATCCGCGGATCGCGGTTGTGCTGGCCGAGATCTCCAGGGACGCCTTCGCGTCCACCGCCGCGCGGCACCCGGACCGGGTGATCAACGTGGGCATCCGGGAGCAGCTCATGGTCAGCGTCGGCGGCGGCCTGGCCCTGTCCGGGATGCGGCCGGTGGTGCACACCTACGGCCCGTTCCTGGTGGAGCGGCCGTTCGAGCAGATCAAACTGGACCTCGGGCACCAGGACGTGGGCGCGGTGCTGGTCAGCATCGGCGGCTCCTACGACGACCCGGTGTGGGGCCGCACCCACCAGGTGCCCGGCGACGTGGCGCTGTTCGACACCCTGCCCGGCTGGACCGTGCACACCCCCGGCCACCCCGCCGAGGTGCCCGCGCTGCTGGCACCCGCGCTGGCCGGGGACGACCTGGTCTACCTGCGCCTGTCCACCCGCACCAACGCCCGGCCCTACGCCGAGGGCCCCGGGTTCACCACCCTGCGCCGGGGACGCCGGGGCGTCGTGCTCGCCGTGGGCACCACCGCGGACGCCGTGCTCGCCGCCACCGAGGGCCAGGACGTGACCGTGCTCTACGCGGCCACCGTCCGCCCCTTCGACGGCGAGGGCCTGCGGGCCGCGATCGAGCAGGTCGACCGGCCGGATGTGGTGCTGGTCGAGCCCTACCTGCGCGGCACCTCCGCACTGCCGGTCAGCGACGCGCTGCGCCGCCAGCCGCACCGGTTGCTCTCCCTCGGCGTCAGCCGGGACAGCGAGGTCCGGGCCTACGGCACCGCCGAACAGCACGACGTGCTGCACGGACTCGACGCAGGCGGTATCGCCAAGGCTGTCCGCGAGTTCCTTGGCTAGGCTGTGCCGGTGACCAGCGTCGTTGTACTGGACTACGGATTCGGCAACATCCGCTCCGCCGAACGCGCCCTGCGCCGGGTCGGCGCCCAGGTCGAGGTGACCGCCGACCCCAGGGTGGCCCAGGCCGCCGACGGGCTCGTGGTGCCCGGCGTCGGCGCGTTCGGGGCCTGCATGGCCGGACTCCGCAAGGTCCATGGCGAGAAGGTCATCGGACAGCGGCTGGCCGGCGGCAGGCCGGTGCTGGGCATCTGCGTCGGACTGCAGATCCTGTTCGAGAAGGGCGTGGAGCACGGCACCGAGGCCGAGGGCTGCGGCGAGTGGCCGGGCACGGTCGAGCGGCTCACCGCCCCGGTGCTGCCGCACATGGGCTGGAACACCGTGCGCGCGCCCGCCGGGTCCACCCTGTTCGCCGGGCTGGACGAGCAGACCCGGTTCTACTTCGTACACTCCTACGGCGTGCGCGAGTGGACCCTGGACCCCGAACCGCCGCTGCCCAAGCCGCTGGTCACCTGGGCGCACCACGGCGAGGACTTCGTGGCCGCGGTGGAGAACGGGCCGCTGTGCGCCACCCAGTTCCACCCGGAGAAGTCCGGCGACGCCGGGGCGCACCTGCTGGAGAACTGGCTCAAGTCCGTCGTTTAGGGTTGTGGAGTGACGTTTACGCTGCTCCCGGCCGTTGATGTGGCCGAAGGCAAGGCTGTCCGCCTGGTCCAGGGCGAGGCAGGCACCGAGACCTCCTACGGCGAGCCGTGGCAGGCCGCGCTGGCCTGGCAGGACGGCGGCGCCGAGTGGATCCACCTGGTCGACCTGGACGCCGCCTTCGGCCGGGGCAGCAACCGCGAACTGGTCGCGGACGTGGTCGGGCGCCTGGACGTCAAGGTCGAACTCTCCGGCGGCATCCGCGACGACGCCTCGCTCAAGGCCGCGCTGGCCACCGGCTGCGCCCGGGTCAACCTGGGCACCGCCGCGCTGGAGGACCCGGTCTGGTGCGCCAAGGCCATCGCCGAGTACGGCGAGAAGATCGCGGTCGGTCTGGATGTGCGGATCACCGCCGCAGGGCACCGGGTGGCCGGCCGCGGCTGGACCACCGACGGCGGCGACCTGTGGGAGGTCCTGGCCCGCCTGGACCGCGACGGCTGCCCGCGCTACGTGGTCACCGACGTCAGCAAGGACGGCACCCTGCAGGGCCCCAACGTGGACCTGCTGCGCGAGGTCTGCGCCCGCACCGACGCCCCGGTGATCGCTTCTGGCGGCATCTCCAGCGTCGCCGACCTGGTCACCCTGGCCGAACTGGCCCCGCTGGGCCTGGAGGGCTCGATCATCGGCAAGGCGCTCTACGCCGGCGCGTTCACCCTGCCCGAGGCCATCGCCGCGGTCGGCTAATCCAGTTCGTCCGGTGTGGTCCGCGGGTCCAGCTCGATCCGGATCCCGATCGTCCGGCCCGCCGCCGGCTTGGCGCGCAGCGTGGTCAGGCGACCGAGCAGCCCGTACTTCTTGTTGATCATCCGCACCACCTTCGCGGTGCCCTCGGCGTCGACCAGCGTCGCCGTCGCGGGCACCGCGGGCCCGGTCTGGCTGCCACGCACCGTGCACGGCGCCACCCGCACGGTGCCGTCCCGCCGCAGCCGCTTGACCTTGCCCGCCTCCGCGTTCGACCAGGCGTAGAGCAGCTCGCCCTCGGCGACCACCCAGACCGGGGTGTCCACCGCGGTGCCGTCCCGGCGGAAAGTGGTCAACAGCAGGTACTTGGCCGACCTCAGATCGCTGGTCACAGCCGCAGCCTAGGCTTCACCACCGCAGGCCGCCCACACGGCGCGCACTTCGACCAGGCGACCCCTTGTTGCGAAACAGGCGTGGCGCGCAGCGACACGGCGGGCTCTTCACCGGCGGCGGGGTACCGATTTTTCGCGTTGCCTTGTCGTGGTCTCGACGTATCCGAAGCTTGCTTCGCGTGCGGCGAGGCCACGACGAGGCGACTTAGAGGCGAAAAATCCAGCGCGCGGAGCGCGCCAATAAGATACTGCCCATGTCCGTCGCTGTTCGTGTCATCCCCTGCCTGGACGTTGATCGGGGCCGGGTCGTCAAGGGCGTCAACTTCACCAACCTGGTCGACGCGGGCGACCCGGTGGCGCTGGCCACCGCCTATGACGCCGAACATGCCGACGAACTGACCTTCCTGGACGTCACCGCCTCCTCGGGCAACCGCGAGACCACCTACGACGTGGTCCGGCGCACCGCCGAGCAGGTGTTCATCCCGCTCACCGTCGGCGGCGGCGTGCGCAGTGTCGAGGACGTGGACAAGCTGCTGCGGGCCGGCGCGGACAAGGTCAGCTTCAACACCGCCGCCATCGCCCGCCCCGCACTGCTGCGCGAGGCCGCCGAACGCTTCGGCGCCCAGTGCGTGGTGCTGTCCGTGGACGCCCGCCGGGTGCCCGAAGGCGGCAAACCCACGCCGTCCGGCTTCGAGGTCACCACGCACGGTGGCCGCACCGGCACCGGCATCGACGCCATCGAGTGGTCCGCCCGCGGCCAGGAACTCGGCGTCGGCGAGGTCCTGCTCAACTCGATGGACGCCGACGGCACCAAGGCAGGCTTCGACCTGGAACTGATCCGCGCGGTCCGCAAGGTCATCGACGTGCCGCTGATCGCCAGCGGCGGCGCGGGCGCGGTCGAGCACTTCCCGCCCGCGGTGCAAGCCGGCGCCGACGCGGTGCTCGCCGCCAGCGTCTTCCACTTCGGCCAGCTGCGGATCAGCGAGGTCAAGGACGCCCTGCGCGCCGCGGGGGTGACCGTCCGATGACCAGCCCCCTGGACCCGGCCCTGGCCGCCCGCCTCAAGCGCAACCCCGACGGCCTGGTCTGCGCGGTCGCCCAGCAACGCGGCACCGGCGAGGTGCTCATGGTCGCCTGGATGGACGACGAGGCCCTGCACCGC
This sequence comes from Crossiella sp. S99.2, assembly GCF_023094165.1. Classification (GTDB taxonomy): domain Bacteria; phylum Actinomycetota; class Actinomycetes; order Mycobacteriales; family Pseudonocardiaceae; genus Crossiella. Next base: position 139,554 of record NZ_JALMDK010000012.1, read on the forward strand.
ACGCTGACCACCCGCAAGGCCACCTACTACTCGCGGAGTCGGCAGTCGTACTGGGTGAAGGGGGAGACCTCGGGGCACACCCAGCACGTGCACGAGGTCCGGCTGGACTGCGACGGGGACACCTTGTTGCTGGTGGTGGACCAGGTCGGCGCGGCCTGCCACACGGGGGAGCGGACCTGCTTCGACGCGGATGTGCTCCGCCAAATGGAGGACTGAGCTGGGCCTGTTCAGGGGAGTCGCTGCTACGGTCGCTGGGAGGAGCGATCAAGGGGGGAACCTTGACGGGGAAGCTCGCGGTCAGCGCCGACCAGCTCACCGGAGCCGGCCGGGACCTGCTGGCCTTGGCCGATCAGGCACATCGGGACATCCGCGTCAACAGTGGCGCGCAGGACGGCGATGCGGCCGCGAACACGTCGTTCGCGCTGGCCCAGGCCCTGGCCCAGTGCGAGGACACCTGGTCGCTGGCGCTCACCGGGGTCGCGACCAAGGTCGCCGTGGCAGGGGACAACCTGGAGTTGAACGCGCGGACCTACGCCGAGGCCGAGGCCACCGCGCGCGGTGGGCTGACGCCGCGATGACCACGGTCGAGGAGCTGCGCGAGGCCGAGCCCACGGTGTTCACCCGCGCCGCGCAGCGCTGGCAGGACCTGGCCAAGTCGATGACCACCCGCGCCGAGGAGGCCACCCGGGCGCTGGGCGCGCTGGGGCAGTGGCGCGGGGCGGCGGCGGAGCAGGCCAAGCAGCAGATCAGCGGCCAGCGCACCCGGCTGAGTGACCTCGCGCGGGGCCTCACCGGCATCCCGCCGGTGCTGCGTGACGCGGGCGAGCGCCTGACCCGGCTGCAGGAGATCCTGCGCACCGCGCTGCACACGGCGCACCTGCACCGCCTGCGGGTGTCCAGCGACGGCTACGTCGCCGACGACGCGGTGGTCGTGGCCACCCCGTCCCAGGCGGGCCACCCGAACCGGGCACAACTGTGCGCCGAACTGACCACCACCCTGCGGGACGCCCTCCGGCAGGCCGCCACCGTGGACGCCGAGGCCGCCGCCGCGCTGCGCCGGATCACCCAGGAAGCCACCGGCATGGCGCCGGGCGGCATCCAGGTGTGCACCCCGGTGAGTGGCACCGTCCCGGCCGCGGGCACCTCGCCCGCCGAGGTGAAGAGGTGGTGGGACGGCCTGAGCATCGCCGACCGCGAGTCCCTGCTGGCCACCGACGGAGCCCGGATCGGCGCCCTGGACGGCATTCCGGCCGTGGCGCGGGACCGGGCGAACCGGGTGGTGCTGGCGGGGCTGCAGGCGAGCCTGGGGGAGGAGCGCACGCGGCTGGAGGCCAAGGCGTATCGGACGCCGGATGATGTGAAGCGGTTGGACGAGTTGCGGGGGAAACTCCAGGGCCTGGACGCCATCTCCCAGCGGCTGGCCGCACCGCCCAGCGACCGCCAGCAGCAGCCGTTCCTGCTGCGGGTCAGCGCCGACGGCCAGGGGCGGGCGGTGGTGGCGATGGGCGATCCGGACCGGTCGGCGAACGTGGCCACGCTGGTGCCCGGCACCTTCTCCGGCCTCGCCGGGGGCGGCACCTACCTCAAGCATGCCGATGCCATGGCCAACGCGGCAGCGCGGGCAGGGTCGCCGTCGACCTCGGTGATCAGCTGGATCGGCTATGACGCCCCGCAGAGCCTGGTGCCGGGCGCGGCCCAGGACAGCTACGCCGACAACGCCCGAGCCGACCTGGCCCGGTTCCAGGACGGCCTGCGCGTCACCCACGAGGGCTCGCCATCGCACAACACCGTCGTCGGGCACAGTTACGGCTCCACCGTGGTCGGGCACACTGCCAGGGACCTGGGGATCAAGGCCGATGAGCTGGTCTTCATCGGCAGCCCCGGAGTCGGTGTCGAGCGGGCCGACCAACTGAACATGCCGCCGGACCGGGTGCACGCCAGTGTCGCCGAGCACGACATCATCAAGACCACCAACACCCCGATCCCGGCCGCGGGGCTGCCGCCCAGTGCGCCGGACCCGATGGTGCCGGGGCCGGGGCAGCCGGGGCCGAGGTTGGAGATCGATCCGCATGGCCCCGACCCGGCCAGTCCTGGATTCGGGGGCAAGGTGTTCACGTCCGACCCGGGCACTCGCGGTCCGGACTACCTGGCTGGGCTCAGCCAAGCCGCCCACGGCGAGTACTGGGAAGAGCGCAGCAGCTCACTGCGGAACATGGGGAGGATCATTGCCGGGAAGCCGACGAACTAGGCGCTGGTTCCTCGGCGTGGCCATCGCCGTGGTGGCGGTGCTGGTGGCCGGGGTGGCCGGGTACGTCTACCAGTGGAGCAGGAGAGGGATGCAGCCGACCATCACCGCCGCGGAGGGCGCCCGCCGGGTTGAGGAGTATGTGCGGCAGGCCGCCGCCCACCTGCCTGCCCACGCCCGCCTGGTGAACTCCGGGGGCGAGCAGAAGTTCGACACCGCCCCGTGCGACCCGCCGTCCGACAACGGTCCATCCGGGCGGGTCCAAGTATCGGTCAGCTACCAGATCCACGATCTGGACCCGGCGAAGTTCACCGAGTACTTCGACGCGCTCAAGGCTTTTTGGGGCAGCAACGGCTACACCGTGCTGACTGACTCCCGCCCGAAGGACTGGTACCTGTGGGTGCAACAGGAACCTGATGAATTCCGGTTCAGCCTCGAAGGCAACGACCTCGGCAAGCTCTACCTCGGCGGCGTCTCGCCCTGCCTGTGGCCCAACGGCACCCCGCCGTCCTAACCCGCCCCCAGTTCCCCCGTCAGATACCGCTGCAACGTCGGCGCCACCGCCGCCACCACCGCGTCATGATCCGCCGAGGCCAGCGGCTCCACCTTGATCACGTACCGCATCATCCCCAGCCCAGCGACCTGCGAGCCCACCAGCGCCGCGCGGAACTCCGGCCGGTCCGCCTCGATCGCCCGCGCGATCCGGCCGAACAGGGCGTGCGTGATGAACTCGCGCAGCATGGCCGCGGCGTCGTCGTGGCTGGAGGCGCTGCGCATCAGGGCCACGAACGGGCCGCCGCCGGTCTCATCCCAGACCGTGACGAAACGGCGGACGATGCGGGCGCCGAGTTCCTCCTTGGGGCCGGGGATGACCGTTTCCAGGATTTGTTCCGGGGTGATCGGCATCTGCACGGCGGCGGCGAAGAGGCTTTCCTTGCCGCCGAACCAGTGGTTGACCATCGCCGGGTCGACCTGGGCCCTGGCCGCGATCATCCGCACGGTGGCGCCGTCGTAGCCCTGTTCGGTGAACACCGCCCGTGCGGCGCTCAGCAGCGCCCCCTTGGTGTCCTCGCCCGCGGGGCGGCGCCCGCGTCGTCTGGGTGCAGTGCTCTCGGCCACCGGCACATCATCTACCACCGACCCGGCACAATGTCCCCCATGGTCAGCGCGGTCAGCCCCACAGTCACCAGCACCCGCCCCGGCGGCACGCCGATGGGCGAGATCAGCCCCAGCCGGGAGGAGTTCCGCGAACTCGCCCGCGGCCGCAGGGTGATCCCGGTGGTGCGCCGACTGCTCGCCGACGGCGAGACCCCGCTCGGGGTGTACCGCAAACTCGCCGCCAGCAGGCCCGGCACCTTCCTGTTCGAGTCCGCCGAGAACGGGCGCTCCTGGTCCCGCTGGTCCTTCGTGGGCGTGCGCAGCCCGGCCGCGCTCACCGTGGCCGACGGCGAGGCGGTGTGGACCGGCACGCCGCCGGTGGGCATGCCCAGTGGCGGCGACCCCCTGGTGGCGCTGCGGGAGACCGTCGAGGCGCTGCACACCGATCCGCTGCCCGGACTGCCGCCGCTGACCGGCGGCATGGTCGGCTACCTCGGCTACGACACGGTGCGCCGGCTGGAACGGCTGCCCAGCCTGGCCGCGGCCGACCTGGACATCCCCGAACTGGTCATGCTGCTGGCCACCGACCTGGCCGCGCTGGACCACCACGAGGGCGTCATCACCCTCATCGCCAACGCGGTGAACTGGGACGACACCGACGAGCGGGTGGACGCCGCCTACGACGACGCGGTGGCCCGGCTGGAGGAGATGACCGCGAACCTGTGCACCGCGGCCGCGCCCACCGCCGCGGTCTTCCAGCGCCCGCAGCCGCGGTTCGACCGGCAGCGCACCAGCACCGACTACCGGGCCGCGGTGGAGACCGCCAAGGAGGCCATCCGGGCTGGCGAGGCGTTCCAGATCGTGATCTCGCAACGGTTCGAAGTGGACACTGACGCGGACGCGCTGGACGTCTACCGGGTGCTGCGCACCACCAACCCCAGCCCGTACATGTACCTGCTGCGGCTGGACGGGTTCGACATCGTGGGATCCAGTCCCGAGGCGTTGGTCACAGTCCGGGACGGCAAGGTGACCACCCACCCCATCGCGGGCACCCGCTGGCGCGGCGCCGACGACGAGGAGGACGCGCTGCTGGCCAAGGACCTGCTCTCGGACGAGAAGGAACGCGCCGAGCACCTGATGCTGGTCGACCTGGCCCGCAACGACCTCGGCCGGGTCTGCACGCCCGGCTCGGTGCACGTGGTCGATTTCTTCAGCGTGGAGCGGTACAGCCACGTCATGCACATCGTCTCCGCGGTCACCGGTGAACTGGCCCCCGGCCGCACCGCCTTCGACGCGGTCACCGCCTGCTTCCCGGCAGGCACCCTCTCCGGCGCGCCCAAGCCGAGGGCGATGGAGCTGATCGAGGAACTGGAGCCCAGCCGCCGGGCCCTCTACGGCGGCGTGGTCGGCTACCTCGACTTCGCCGGGGACGCCGACACCGCGATCGCCATCCGCACCGCGCTGATGAAGCAGGGCCGGGCCTACGTGCAGGCCGGCGCGGGCGTGGTGGCCGATTCCGACCCGGTCGCCGAGGACACCGAATGCCTCAACAAGGCCCGCGCGGTGCTGGCCGCGATCGCCACCGCGGAGACCCTGGAGCTGGCCAGTGAGCGCTGAACCAGAGCCCGTCGTCGAGCCCTCCGCGCCGCGGCGGCCGGGTGGCGGTCCACTGTGGACTGTCGTGCTGCTGCTCGCGGTCACCGCCGGTCTGCTCTGGGGCGCCAGTGGACTGGCCGCCGGACTGGCCGCGGCGGCCGGACTGGCCGCCTTCGCGGTGGCCGCGATCGCCGGCGTGCTGGCCGCGGGCGGCTGGTTCCGGCGGGTGCTCGGCGGGATCGTCGCGGTGGTCGCCTGCGGCGGCGCGGTGTTGTTGTGGGACGGCTTCTCCTCGCACTCCGTGGCTGGTTCAGCACTCGCGGTGCTTGGCCTGCTGACCCTGCTGGGCAGTGGGATCCTGGTGCTGGCCAAGGGGCACCGGATGCCGCGGATGGGTGGAAAATATGCCGCGTCAAGCCAGGTCCGCCGATCGGTTGACGCTGATCGTCGCCTGTGGGACAGCCTGGACTCGGGGGCGGATCCCACCCTGCGCGACACCGCCGAAACGACGAACGACCTTGCTACCCAGGGCGGATCTGCCGACCCGATGCCAGAAGCCGACCGGCGGCGGGGTTAGCATCCTTTCGGCGCTTCGGCGCGGCGGGAAGGGGTTTCAAGTGCGGGAGCTTGCGAGCGAGCTGAGGCAAAACGGGGAGTGCGCGTGAGCATCCTGGAGGAGATTGTCGAGGGTGCGCGCGCGGATCTGGCCGTCCGGGAGGCGGAGGTCCCCTTCGAGTTGATCAAGGAACGCGCCCAGTTGGCGCCTGCGGCCAAGGACGTTCTCGCGGCGCTGCGCGCGCCAGGGGTCGGCGTGATCGCGGAGGTCAAGCGGCGCAGTCCGTCCAAGGGCGACCTGGCCGACATCCCGGAGCCGGCCGAGCTGGCCAAGGATTACGCGGCCGGTGGCGCCCGGGTGATCAGCGTGCTGACCGAGGGCCGTCGCTTCGGCGGCTCGCTGGCCGATCTGGCCGCGGTGCGCGCGGTGGTCGATGTTCCGTTGCTGCGCAAGGACTTCATCGTCACCCCGTACCAGGTGCACGAGGCGCGGGCCTACGGCGCGGACATGGTGCTGCTGATCGTGGCGGCGCTGGAGCAGTTCGCGCTGGAGTCGTTGCTGGACCGGGTCGAGTCGCTCGGGATGACCGCGCTGGTCGAGGTGCACACCGCGGAGGAGGCCGACCGCGCGCTGGAGGCCGGGGCCAAGGTGATCGGGATCAACGCCCGCAACCTGCACACCCTGGAAGTCGACCGGGACGTGTTCGGGCGGATCGCGCCCGGCCTGCCCTGGGAGGTCATCAAGATCGCCGAGTCCGGTGTGCGCGGTCCCGGCGACCTGATGGCCTTCGCCGGGGTCGGCGCGGACGCGGTGCTGGTCGGCGAGGGCCTGGTGACCAGTGGCGACCCCAGGGCCGCGGTGACCCAGTTGGTGACCGCGGGATCGCACCCCGCGTGCCCGCGACCCAGTCGCTGAACTCGCTCTAGGAGAGCAAGCACAACATGAGTGTCAACCAGTCCGAACAGCTCGTCGAACACGGCCCGGACGACCGCGGCCACTTCGGCCCCTACGGCGGCCGGTTCATGCCGGAGGCCCTGGTCGCCGCGCTGGACGAGCTGTCAGCGGCCTACGAGTCGGCCAGGGTGGACCCGGAGTTCACCGGCGAGCTGGACCGGTTGCTCAAGGACTACGCGGGCCGCCCGTCCCCGCTCACCGACGCCCCGCGCTTCGGCGAGCACGCGGGCGGCGCGCGGATCCTGCTCAAGCGCGAGGACCTCAACCACACCGGCTCGCACAAGATCAACAATGTGCTGGGCCAGGCGTTGCTGACCAAGCGGATGGGCAAGACCCGGGTGATCGCGGAGACCGGGGCCGGGCAGCATGGGGTGGCCACGGCCACCGCCTGCGCGCTGCTCGGACTGGAATGCCTGGTCTACATGGGCGAGGTCGACACCGAGCGGCAGGCGCTCAACGTGGCCCGGATGCGGCTGCTGGGCGCCGAGGTCATCCCGGTCAAGACGGGGTCGCGCACGCTCAAGGACGCGATCAACGAGGCGCTGCGGGACTGGGTGGCCAACGTCGACCGCACGCACTACCTGCTCGGCACCGCGGCCGGTCCGCACCCGTTCCCGGTGATCGTGCGCAACCTGCACAAGGTCATCGGGCAGGAGTCCAGGGCACAGGTCCTGGAACGCACCGGGAAGCTGCCGGACGTGGTGGCGGCCTGCGTGGGCGGCGGATCCAACGCGATCGGCATCTTCCACGGCTTCATCGACGACCCGGCCGTGCGGCTGGTCGGCCTGGAGCCCGGTGGCGAGGGCCTGGACAGCGGTCGGCACGGCGCCACGCTGTCCGCGGGCAGCCCCGGCGTGCTGCACGGCACCCGGTCCTACCTGCTGCAGGACGAGGACGGGCAGATCACCGAGGCGCACTCGATCTCCGCCGGGCTGGACTACCCGGGGGTCGGGCCGGAGCACTCCTGGCTCAAGGACATCGGGCGGGCCGAGTACCGGCCGGTCACCGACGCCGAGGCGATGGCGGCCTTCCAGCTGCTCTGCCGCACCGAGGGCATCATCCCGGCCATCGAGTCCGCGCACGCGCTGGCCGGCGCGCTCAAGCTCGGCCGGGAACTCGGACCCGAGGGCACCATCCTGGTGTGCCTGTCCGGGCGCGGGGACAAGGACGTGCACACCGCGTCGAAGTGGTTCGGCCTGGTCGGAGAGGACGCCTGATGTCGCGGCTCGCCCCGCTGTTCGAGACCTGCCGCGGTGAAGGTCGCGCGGCCCTGGTCGGCTACCTGCCCGCGGGCTACCCCACGGTCGCCGAGGGCACCGCGCTGCTCTCGGCGATGATCGACGGCGGCTGCGACCTGGTCGAGGTCGGCCTGCCGCACTCCGACCCGGTGATGGACGGCCCCACCGTCGAGGCCGCCGCGCACCAGGCGCTGCGCAACGGCTTCCGGGTCCGGGACCTGTTCCCCACGGTCGAAGCGCTGGCCGCCAAGGGTGGTCGCGCGGTGGTCATGACCTACTGGAACCCGGTGCACCGCTACGGCGTGGACGCCTTCGCCCGCGACCTGGCCGCCGCCGGTGGCCTGGGCGTGATCACCCCCGACCTGATCCCGGACGAGGCCGAGGACTGGCTGGCCGCCGCCGAGACACACGACCTGGACCGGATCTTCCTGGTCGCCCCGGCCTCCACCGACGAACGCCTGGTCCGTGCGGCCAAGGCCAGCCGGGGATTCCTCTACGCCGCCTCCACCATGGGCGTCACCGGCGCCAGGGAGACGGTCAGCAGCATGGCCCCGGCCCTGGTCGGCCGCCTCCGGCAGCACACCGACATCCCGGTCGGCGTCGGCCTGGGCGTGCGCTCCGGCGCGCAGGCGGCCGAGGTGGCGGCGTTCGCGGACGCGGTCATCGTCGGCTCGGCCTTCGTCTCGGCGACGGCTCGTGGCGAACAGGGCGTGCGTGACCTGGCCGGGGAACTCGCCGCGGGAGTGCGGTCGGCGGTCGTGACCGGCGCGTGATCGGCAGTTCCCCTCCCAGCACACCGTGAGCTGACGCCGGGGGGCTACGGTGTGGCCTGTGACTGGCGCGACGCTGACCGCACTGATGGCCGATTCCTCGGCCTTCCTGGCGACCATCCCCAGCCCTGACCGCGGCGTGTGGCAGCTCGGGCCGTTCCCGTTGCGTGCCTACGCCCTGTGCATCATCGCGGGCATCGTCATCGCGATCTGGTGGGGCGAACGCCGCCTCATCGCCCGCGGCGGCGAGTCCGGCACGGTGGTGGACGTCGCGGTGTACGCGGTGCCCTTCGGGCTCGTCGGCGGCAGGCTGTACCACGTGGCCACGGACTGGCCCAAGTACTTCGGCCCCGACGGCAACCCGATCGAGGCCCTCTACATCTGGAACGGCGGCCTGGGCATCTGGGGCGCCATCGCCCTGGGTGCGGTCGGCGCGCTGATCGGCTGCCGCCGCCGAGGCGTCCCGCTGGCGGTCTTCGCCGACGCGGTCGCCCCCGGCATCGTGGTCGCCCAGGCGGTAGGCCGCCTCGGCAACTGGTTCAACCAGGAACTCTTCGGCGGCCCCACCGACCTGCCCTGGGGCCTGGAGATCTACCGCCGCATCGACCCGGAAACCGGCCTGCCCGACGCGCTGGGCGGCGTCGCCGTCGACCACACCCCCATCGCGGTCGTGCACCCCACGTTCCTCTACGAACTGATCTGGAACCTGGGCGTGGCCCTGCTGCTGGTCTGGGCCGACCGCAAGTTCCGGCTCGGCCACGGCCGCGTCTTCGCCCTCTACGTCGCGGGCTACACCCTGGGCCGCTTCTGGATCGAGATCATGCGCACCGACACCGCCACCCTGGTGTTCGGCGTCCGGATCAACGTCATCGTCAGCGCCGTGGTCTTCCTGGGCGCCCTCGCCTATCTGCTCCTGGTCCGCGGCAAACGCGAAGACCCAGCCGACTGGCGCCAGGACCCCGCCCCGGACGAGGACGACCCCACCAAGCCCACCCCCGAAGGCGAAGAACCCCCCGCAGGCCTGGGCCCCAAGCCCGAGGAAGCCAAGGTCCCCGCGGAGCAAGCCCCCGCGGACCCGGCACCCCGCAAGGAAGACCCCAAACCCGAAGCCTGACCCGCCCACAACGGCCAACCAGGCGTACGACAACGGCCAACACTCCGGCAGGGCTTGAAACCCCGCCGGCGTGTTGGCCGTTCTGGTACGCCTCGTTGGCCGTTGTCGTCACCGAGGACGGCGGGATTCGGGCCGCGCGCACTGCCCGTGATTCGAAATCCGCCAGGTCCGAGTCGATCTCGGCGGCGTAGTGGACATCAGTGCCCGCCGCCGCGGCCTAGTATCGATCCTCATGCGGATCCTCGTAGTGGAGGACGACGACCGGGTGGCGCGCGGGCTGGTGACCGCGTTGCAGCACGCCGGCTACGAAGTCCTCCGCGCCGCCACCGCGGCCGCCGCGCTGCAGGCGGCCCCGGCTGATGTGGTGCTGCTCGACCTCGGCCTGCCCGACGCCGACGGGCTGGACGTGCTGCGCAAACTCCGGCAACGCGAAGGCACCGCGGTCATCGCGGTCACCGCGCGCAGCGAGGAACGCGAACGCGTGCTCGGCCTGCGCAGCGGCGCCGACGACTACGTGGTCAAACCCTTCGGCACCGCCGAGCTGCTGGCCCGGATCGAGGCCGTGCTGCGCCGCACCAGGGCCGCCCGCGCGGACAGCGAGGAGCACGAGGTGATGGAGGTCGGCCCGCTGCGGCTGGACCTCGGCTCGCGCACTGCCACCGTCTCCGGCGAGCAGATCACGCTCACCCGCAAGGAGTTCGACGTGCTCGCCCTGCTCGCCGCCCGGCCGGGCAGCGTGGTCAGCCGGGACCGCATCCTGGACCAGGTCTGGCACGCCAGCTGGGAGGCCCGCTCCCGCAGCCTGGACACCCACATCGCCACCCTGCGCGGCAAGCTCGGCCCGTTCGTGCGCATCGAGACCGTGCGCGGCGTCGGCTACCGCATGGCCCGGTAGGGGGCCGGGGTGCTCCGCCGACTGCTCGCGGTGCTGGTGCCGTTGCTGGTGGCGATGGCCGCCGCCTTCGGGGTGCCACTGGCCGCCGCGATCGGCCAGCAGGAGACCCAGTCGGTCTACCTGGACCGGCTCAGCGACGCCAGCCGGTTCGCCGCGCTCGCCGAGAACGTGCTCGCGCTGGACCGCACCGCCCCGCTGCAGGATGAACTGACCCGCTACCACCGGCTCTACAACATCCCCGCCGTGCTGGTCGACCCCGGCGGCAACGTGATGCTGCCCGCCGACACCCCCATCGACCTCAACACCCCCGGCGTGCGCGAGGGCCTGAGCGTGGCCTTCGCCGGCTACCGCCCCAACCCGCCGGGCGTGGTCTGGCCCTGGCAGACCACCCCGCTGGTCGTGGTCGAACCGGTCGGCCGGGACAGCCAGGTGGTGGCCGCCGTGGTCACCGTGTCCCCCTCGGACAGCCTGCGCCACCAGATCGTCAACACCTGGCTGCTGCTCGCGCTCAACGGCCTGGTCCCGCTGCTCGCCCTGATCGGCGCCGCCTGGCCGGTCTCGCGCTGGATCCTGCGCCCCATCCGCCGCCTGGACGAGGTCACCGCCCGGGTCGCCAGCGGCCGCCTGGACGCCCGCGCCGACGTGCACGGACCACCCGAACTGCGCACCCTGGCCAGCTCCTTCAACACCATGGTCGACGTGGTCGGCCGGGCCCTGCGCAGGCAACGGGACTTCGTCGCCGACGCCTCCCACCAGCTACGCAACCCCCTGGCCAGCCTGCGCCTGGCGGTGGAGAACCTGGAACCGCACCTGCCCGACGAACCCGCCCGCCAGGCCCACCAGCTCGCGGTGGAGGAGGCCGAGGAGATGGGCCGGGTGCTGGACGCCCTGCTCGCCGCCACCCGGCTGGACAGCGCCGCCGCGGCCGAACCGGTCGAGCTGGACGAACTCGTCGCCGCGCACGAACCGGCCTGGCAGGCCAACGCGCAACGCGCCGCGATCCGGCTGCGCCTGGACATCCCCGAGGGCCTGCGCGTGCTCGAACCACCCGGCGGGCTGGGCAGTGTGCTGGACGAACTGGTCGGCAACGCGATCCGGCTCTCCGGCGGCACCAGGGTCCGGGTCTGGGCCCGGCACGACGACCCGGCCGAGCGCACCGAGGACGGCCACGTGGAACTGCACGTCATCGACGACGGCGTCGGCCTGGACGAAGCCGAGCTTTCCGTCGCGCTGCACCGGTTCTGGCGCTCGCCCAAGCACCAGAACATCTCCGGCACCGGCCTCGGCCTGGCCATCTGCAGCGAACTGGTCACCTCGGCCGGTGGCGAGTTCCGGCTGCACCAGGCGCACCCGCACGGCCTGGACGTGGCCATCCGGCTGCCGGTCGCGCCGGCCGAACAGCTCTTCGACCCCACCGACCCGGCCGACGGCCGCCCCGACGGCGAGCGCAAGCACCTGTCCCGCCCGCCGGTGGCCCGGCCCGACGACGAGGACGACCCGCCGCCGCCCAACAGCCTGCCCGCGGGCATCTGACCCGGCCCGCGACCGGCCTCAGACCAGGCGCTTGTACTCCCGGAACCAGGCCGCCGCGCCCGGGTGCAGCGGCACCGGCCCGGTGGCGATCCCGGTGCTGCGGTTGATCCGCCGCGCCTCCGGATGGTTGATCGCGATCGAGTCGGCCTGGGAGAACACCGTGTTGGCCACGATCTTCACCACCTCCGCGGGCAGATCCTCCCTGGCCACCAGCAGGTTGGGCACCGACACGGTGCGGGCAGGCTGGACGTAGGAGCCGTAGGTGGTCTTCGGGATGGTCGCCGGCACGTAGGCCGAGGAGTCGCCGCTGGCCAGCACCTCCGCCTGCTCGGCCAGCGGCACCAGCCGGATCGCCACCTGCCGCCGGATCATCTCGCTGATCGCCGGGGTCGGGATGCCGGTGAGGGTGAAGAAGGCGTCGATCGTGCCCTCCTCCAGCTGCTTGGCCGCCTCGGACTGGGTCAGCCGCACCTCGTTGAAGTTCAGCCCGGCGATCCGGCGCAACTTCTCCACCGTGTACTCGGTGCCCGAGCCCGCCGCGCCGATCGCCACCCGCAGTCCCGGCAGGTCCTTCGCGGTGCGCACCTTGGAGTTGTTGAGCACCACCAGGTGCAGGAAGCTGTCGTAGAGCCGCCCGACCGCGCTCACCCCGAGCACCGGGCTGGTCTGCCTGGCCAGCATGGCATCCAGCGAGACGAAGCCGAGCTGGGCCTGGTTGGTGCTGAGCAGCGTCAGGTTCTCCACCGACGCGCCGCTGGCCCGGGTGCGCACCGCGGTGCGCTGGAGGTACTTCTGCAGCTCGTCGGCCAGCGCGCCGCCGATCTCCCGGTACACCGCGCCCGGCGGCCCGGTGGCCAGCACCAATTCGGGCAGATCGGGCAGGGTGTTGGGCGTGCAACCGCCCACGGTGGCGGTCACCAGCGCGCCGGCTCCGCCGAGCAACAGCGCGCGGCGGGTCAGCGCTGGATGCGGCATCCTCACAGGCTAGTCCGTCAGGATGAACCGGGCACGCATACTACGGGCCGGCGCTGTTCTGGTAACGGCCTTATCACCGCGCCCGGAAATTTGTCAGGACAGTCTCAAGTTTCGCCCGGGTCGCTTGCCGGTGAACTTCTCCGGTCACGAGCATTCGGCGCGGACAAGGACCAATGTCGAGGAGGACATGTTGGCAACGACCGCTGCCGGGGGGCGAACGCGGAAGCCGATCTATCGGCACCTCTACTTCTGGGTGCTGGTCTCGATCGCGGCGGGGATCCTGGTCGGGATCCTGTTCCCCGCGCAGGCAGCCGGGCTGAAGTGGCTCGCGGACCTGTTCATCAACCTGGTGAAGATGGTCATCGCGCCCACGATCTTCTGCACGATCGTCGTCGGCATCGCGGGGCTGGGCAACCTCGCCAAGGCGGGCGGCCTGGCACTGCGCACCATCATGTACTTCATCGTGATGACGCTGATCGCGCTGGTGATCGGCATGATCGTGGTGAACATCCTGCAGCCGGGCGTCGGCCTGGACATGCAGCCCAGCGCCGCCGACCTCAAGGCGGGCGCGGACGCACAGAAGAAGGCGGCCGGCACCGAGGGCTTCACCGGGTTCATCCTGCACCTGGTCCCGGAGTCCTTCGTCGGCGCGTTCACCGGCGGCCAGCTGATCCAGGTGCTGGTGCTCGCGGTGCTGGTCGCGGTCGCGATCGGCATGATGGGCGAACGCGGCGCCAAGGCCCTGCAGGCGCTGGACACCATCGCCAAGATCATGTTCGGCGTCATCAAGATCGTCATGTACGCGGCGCCGATCGGCGCCTTCGGCGGCATGGCCTACACGATCGGCACCAACGGCGCGAAGGTGCTGACCTCGCTGGCGTTCCTGATGATCGCCTTCTACCTGACCTGTGTGCTGTTCATCATCCTGGTGCTCGGCGGCGTGGCGAAACTGGCCGGGTTCAACATCTTCCGGTTCATCCGCTTCATCAAGGACGAGCTGCTGATCGTGCTGGGCACCTCCTCCAGTGAGGCGGTGCTGCCCCGGATGCTGGTCAAACTGGAGGCCGCGGGCGCGCAGAAGTCGGTGGTCGGCCTGACTATCCCGACCGGCTACTCGTTCAACCTGGACGGCACCTGCATCTACCTGACCATGGGCGCCCTGTTCATCGCCCAGGCCACCGGGGCGCACCTGCCACTGTGGACCCAGATCGGCCTGCTGCTGTTCATGCTGCTCTCCAGCAAGGGCGCGGCAGGCGTCACCGGAGCCGGCCTGGTCACCCTGGCCGCCTCCCTGGTCGCCTTCCAGAACGTCATCCCCGAGGCCAGCATCGGTATCGCCCTGATCGCCGGCATCGACCGCTTCATGTCCGAAGCGAGAGCCCTCACCAACCTGATCGGCAACGGCGTGGGCACCCTGGTGGTCGCCAGGTGGCAGAACGCGCTGGACCGGGAACAGCTGGACCGGGTGCTCCGCGATCCGTCCCTGGTGGACATGGACGAGCTGATGAAGATCGAGAACGGCGTGGGCGAGAAGAAGGACAAGGCGGAGAGTTCTTCTTAGCGCCTGCTTCCGCTGGTAATCGCACTGAGGCCGTGGGCCGGGTTCGCGTTTCGCGAGTCCGGCCCACGGCGCTTTTGTGTCGGAGCGTGATCGGTTGTGTGGGTGCGGTGACGGTATATCGGGTAAGTTGCCCTTGCTGACTTCATTCCAGAGGGGGGAATGCGGGTGGGCTCGTGATCTTCTTCCAGGGTCAGCAAGTGCCGCCGCGCCAAGTGTGGATCTGGGCACCGCTGGCCCGCCGGTCACGCTGGCGCAGTTTCCAGCTCAGCGTGCCGTTCTTCGTCGCCGCGGTTGTGTTGGGCAGCGCGATCCCGGTGCTGGGCGAGCAGGTCTTCGTCGGCAAAGCCGGGCTCGACTTCGTCACGTTCTTCCTCGGCCGGCGCCTGTACCCCCGCCCCGACCTCTGACTCACCCCGCCCGCACCGGCGTCACCACCCGGCTGCCATCCGGCGCCGTCAGCACCTCCGCCCGCGCGCCGTAATGCCGCGAAACCCGTTCCGCCGTCAGCACTTCCGCCGGTGTCCCGGCCGCGACCACCCGCCCGCCGTCCAGCATCAGCAGCTGATCCGCGTACTGCCCGGCCAGCGTCAGATCGTGCAGGGTGCTCACCACCGTCGTGCCGTCCGCCAGCCGCAGCCGGTCCACCAGGTCCAGTAGCGACTGCGCGTGCCCGATGTCCAGCCCGGTCGTCGGCTCGTCCAGCAACAGCAACCCGGCCTGCTGCGCCAGCACCCTGGCCAGCACCGCGCGCTGGCGCTCGCCGCCGGAGAGTGTCGGGAGTGGACGGTCGGCCAGGTGGGTGAGGTCAAGGCGGGCAAGGACATCCGCGACCAGGGTCAGGTCCGCAGGGCCTTCGCGGGCCAGGAAGCCCAGGTGCGGAGTTCGGCCGAGCAGGGCGTAGTCGGTGACGGTGAGGCCCTCGGGCAGGGTCGGGGTTTGGGGGGCGTAACCGATCCGGCGGGCCCGGGCGCGGTTGGTCAGCGCGGTCACGGGGGTGCCGGCCAGGGTGATGGCGCCGGTGTGCGGGACGGCGTTGGCGACCGCCTTGAGCAGAGTGGATTTGCCCGCGCCGTTGGGGCCGATCACCGCCAGCCAACTGCCCTGGGGAACCGCGACCGTGACGTCGGCTACCGCGATCCGCCCGTGGTAACCCGCGGACACCTGGTTGATCTCCAGCATCAGACCCTCCGGGAGCGGCGCAGCACGACGGCGAAGAACGGGGCGCCGGTGAAGGCCGTGATGACGCCGATGGGCAGCTCGCCCGGTGCGATCACGGTGCGGGCCACCATGTCGGCCAGCACCACGAAGCTCGCGCCGCCCAGCAACGACAACGGCACCAGCACCCGGTAGCTGCCCGCGACCAGCAACCTGACCACGTGCGGCACCACGATCCCGACGAAGCCGATCAGTCCGCTCACCGACACCGCCGCGGCGGTGGCCAGGGACGCGGCGCCCAGCACGATCAGCCGGACCCGGCGCGGGTGCAGGCCCAGCGCGGCCGCCTCCTCATCACCCACGCCCAGCACGTCCAGCAGCCTGCCGCTGACGCACAGCACGAAGCTGGACAGGGCGATGTAGGGCAGCACCACCAGGACCTGGGACCAGCCGGCGCCGCCCAGGCCGCCGAGCATCCAGGTGTAGATGGTGCGCAGGCTGTCCACGTCCAGGGTTTGCACGAAGGTCTGCAGCGCGGTGAGGAACGCGGCCACCGCCACCCCGGCCAGCACCAGGGTCGCGGTGCCCGGACCGGCCGAGCGGCCCAGTGCCCAGGTCAGGCCGACGCCGAGCACCGCGCCGGCGAAGGCGGCGATGGGCAGTGCGCCCAGGCCGGTGCTGAAGGTGGGCACCGCGAACACGGCCAGGGTGGCGCCCAGGCCCGCGCCGGCCGCCGCGCCCAGCAGGTACGGGTCGGCCAGGGGGTTGCGGAAGACGCCCTGGAAGGCGGCGCCGGAGGAGGCCAGGGCAGCGCCGACCAGGCAGGCCAGCACCACCCTTGGCACCCGCAGCTCCCACAGGATCGCGGCCTCGCGCGCGGACAGCGGTGACACCCCGCCGGTGAGCTGGGCGAGGATCTCGCCCAGCACCCGTTGCCAGCCCAGGTCGATCGCGCCGAGCAGCACCGCGAGGGTCACCACCGCCAGCAACAGCAGCAGGGTGAGCGCCAGGTGGGTGAACCGGAGCCGGGTGGGGACAGCGGCGGCGGTCACTTCTTCCCGGCTGCGGTCACGGCCTGGGACACGGTGCGCACCAGGTCGACTACCCGCGGTCCCCAGCGGGAGGCGATGTCGTCGTCCAGGGCCACCACGCCGCCCTCGCGCACCGCGGGCACCGTCGACCAGCCCGGCCGTCCGCCCACCGCGGCCGCGTTCTGGCCGCAGCAGCGCACATCGGCCAGGAAGATCAGCCGCGGTGCGGCGTTGACCACCTGCTCGGCGGAGAGCTGCGGGTAGCCGCTGCCCGTCTTGTCCGCCGCGTCGGCGATGTTGGCCAGGCCGAACTGGGCGTAGATCTGACCGATGAAGGTCTTGGAGGTCACGGTGTAGAAGGTCGGATCCAGCTCGTGGTAGTACTTCAGCCCCTCGGCCGGCCGCGGCGTTTCCCGGACCAGCTTGCTGATCTCGCCCTTCATCTTGTTCACCACGTCGTTGGCCGGGGTGCCCTGCCCGGTGGCCTGACCCAGGATGCTGATCTGCCCGTACGCCTCGTCCAGGGTCTTGGCCGCGGGCAGCAGCAGCACCGGGATCTTCAGCTTCTCCAGCCCGGCCACCACGCCCTCGACGTCGTTGGAGGCGATCACCAGGTCCGGCTGGTGCCCGGCGATGGCCTCCACATTGGGCTTGAAGCCGGACAGCGTGGTCTTGGGCGCCTCGGCCGGGAAGTTGGACTGGTCGTCCACGGCCACCACCTGCTTGCCCGCCCCGATCGCGAACAGGCTCTCGGTGCTGGTCGGGTTCAGCGAGACGATCCGCTCCGGCCGCTTGGTCAGGGTGAGCGGTTTGCCGCCCGGCGCGGCCACTTCCACCGGGAACGGCGCCTCCGCCGCGCCCGAAGTTTGGCTGGGGGCGGGATCGGGAACCCGGCTCGCGCACCCGCCAACGAGGGCGATGGCGCTGACGGCGATGAGTGCTGCGCGGAAACCACGGGGAAGTCGCATCGAGTCCTCTGCGGTCGATCGGGTGAAAACTGCCCGGGACGTTACCGCTGTGTTCCGCTCCGTACCCAGGGAAGCACCAGGACACGCGTACTGTTGGGTCTGCGGCTATGTCGCACGGAGCAGGTAAATCGTTACGGCGCAATGACGGACATCACCCTAGGAGGGGTGTTTCCAGGTTTCCTGCCTGTTACAGTCCGGATTACCTGTCGCTACCGGCGCGTACGCCCCGGTGCGGCCTCGCGGGCCACCGTCGTCCCGTGCCCAGCATTCCACCACCTGAGCACGGAACACGACGAGGGAGGTCTCAGCGTGATCTTCTCCGCCATCCCCGCCCAGCAGGGCTTGTACGACCCGGCCGACGAACGAGACGCCTGCGGTGTCGCCATGGTCGCCGACATCCAGGGCCGCCGTTCGCACGGGATCGTGATCGACGCCCTGACGGCGCTGGCGAACCTCGAACACCGCGGCGCCGCCGGCGCCGAGCCCACGAGCGGGGACGGGGCAGGCATTCTGTTGCAGCTACCCGATGAGCTGCTGCGCGCCGAGTGCGCGAACCTGCCGGAACCGGCCCCCTCCGGCGATCACACCTACGCCGCGGGCATCGCGTTCCTGCCTGCCGAGGACGACCTGCGGGTCAAGGCGGTCGCGCTGATCGAACGGATCGCGGCCGAGGAGGGCCTGCGGGTGCTCGGCTGGCGCGAGGTGCCGGTCAGCCCGGAGGCGGCAGGCGTCGGACCGACCGCGCTGTCGGTGATGCCGCACTTCTCGATGCTGCTGGTGACCGCGGCCGAACCGGGCGCCGACGGCCGATGTCGGGCCGGCGTGGAGCTGGACCGCCTCGCCTTCGCGCTGCGCAAGCGCGCCGAGCACGAGAGCGAGCAGGAGGGCTGCGGTGTGTACTTCCCGTCGCTGTCCGCCCGCACGCTGGTGTACAAGGGAATGCTCACCACCGCGCAGCTTCCCGCGTTCTTCCTCGACCTGACCGACACCCGGCTGGCCAGCGCGATCGCGTTGGTGCACAGCAGGTTCTCCACCAACACCTTCCCCTCGTGGCCGCTGGCGCACCCGTTCCGGTTCGTCGCGCACAACGGTGAGATCAACACCATCCGCGGCAACCGCAACCGCATGCGCGCCCGCGAGGCCCTGCTGGAAAGCGACCTCATCCCCGGCGACCTGAGCAGGCTCTACCCGATCTGCACCGGCGACGGCTCGGACTCCGCCTCCTTCGACGAGGTCCTCGAACTGCTGCACCTGGGCGGCCGCACCCTGCCGCACGCGGTGCTGATGATGGTCCCCGAGGCGTGGGAGAACCACGCCACCATGGACCCGGCCCGCCGCTCCTTCTACCAGTTCCACGCCAGCCTGATGGAACCCTGGGACGGCCCGGCCTGCGTCACCTTCACCGACGGCACCCTGGTCGGCGCGGTGCTCGACCGCAACGGCCTGCGCCCGGCCCGCTGGTGGCAGACCGCCGACGGCCGGGTGGTGCTGGCCTCCGAGACCGGTGTGCTCGACGTGCCGGCCGATCAGGTGGTGGCCAAGGGCCGGCTGCGGCCGGGCCGGATGTTCCTGGTGGACACCGCGGCCGGGCGGATCGTGGACGACAACGAGGTGAAGTCCGACCTCGCCGCCGGCCTGCCCTATGACGAATGGCTGCACGCCGGCCTGCTCAACCTGGCCGACCTGCCCGACCGCGAACACGTGGTGCAGAGCCACGAATCCGTGGTGCGCCGCCAGCTCACCTTCGGCTACACCGAGGAAGAGCTGCGCGTGCTGCTCACCCCGATGGCGGTCAGCGGGCTGGAACCGTTGGGCTCCATGGGATCGGACACCCCGATCGCAGCGATGTCGCAGCGTTCCCGGATGCTCTACGACTACTTCGCCCAGCACTTCGCGCAGGTCACCAACCCGCCCCTGGACGCCATCCGGGAGGAGATCGTCACCTCGGTCGCCCGGGTGATGGGCCCCGAGCGCAACCTGCTCGACCCCGGCCCCTCCTCCTGCCGGCACATCCAGCTGCCGTACCCGGTCATCGACAACGACGAGCTGGCCAAGCTCATCCACGTCAACGACGACGGCGACCTGCCCGGCTTCGCCTGCGCAGTCCTCAGTGGACTGTACGAAGTGGACGGTGGCGCGGACGCGCTGGCCGCCGCGGTCGAACGGGTCCGCAGGGAAGCCTCGGAGGCCATCGCCAACGGCGCGCGCATCCTGGTGCTCTCCGACCG
Organism: Crossiella sp. S99.2; assembly: GCF_023094165.1. Taxonomy (GTDB): domain Bacteria; phylum Actinomycetota; class Actinomycetes; order Mycobacteriales; family Pseudonocardiaceae; genus Crossiella. The sequence continues at coordinate 159,471 of NZ_JALMDK010000012.1, forward strand.
GGACTCCGACCACCGGCTGGCCCCGATCCCGTCCCTGCTGCTGGTCTCCGCGGTGCACCACCACCTGGTGCGCACCAAGGAGCGGCTGCGGGTGGCGCTGGTGGTCGAGTCCGGCGACGCCCGCGAGGTGCACCACATCGCGCTGCTGCTGGGCTACGGCGCGGCCGCGGTCAACCCGTACCTGGCCTTCGAGACCATCGAGGACATGGTCAACCGCGGCGCGGTGACCGGCATCGAGGGCCGCAAGGCGGTGCGCAACTACGTGAGCGCGCTGGTCAAGGGCGTGCTCAAGGTGATGTCCAAGATGGGCATCTCCACCGTGGGCGCCTACACCGCCGCACAGGTCTTCGAGGCGGTCGGCCTGGCCACCGACGTGGTCGCCGAGTACTTCGTGGGCACCGCCTCCAAGCTCGGCGGCGTCGGCCTGGACGTGCTCGCCGCCGAAGTGGCGCAACGACATCGGCTGGCCTACCCGGACAATCCGACCGACCGCGCGCACCGCGGCCTGCCGGTGGGCGGCGAGTACTTCTACCGCCGCGAGGGCGAGCTGCACCTGTTCAACCCGGAGACGGTGTTCCTGCTCCAGCACGCCACCAAGACCCGGCAGTACGACGTCTATCGGCGCTACACCGCCGAATGCGACCGCCTGGCGGCCGAGGGCGGCGCGCTGCGCGGCCTGTTCGAGGTGCGCGACCAGGACCGCAAACCGGTGCCGATCGAGGAGGTCGAACCGGCCAGCGCGATCGTCAAGCGGTTCAACACCGGCGCGATGTCCTACGGCTCGATCTCGGCCGAGGCGCACGAAACCCTCGCGGTGGCGATGAACCGGCTCGGCGGACGCTCCAACAGCGGTGAGGGCGGCGAGGACCCCGAGCGCCTCTACGACCCGGCGCGGCGCTCCGCGGTCAAGCAGGTCGCCAGCGGCCGGTTCGGTGTCACCAGCGAATATCTGGTCAACAGCACCGACATCCAGATCAAGATGGCCCAGGGCGCCAAGCCCGGCGAGGGCGGTCAGCTGCCCGGGTACAAGGTGTACCCGTGGATCGCGCGCACCCGGCACTCCACGCCGGGGGTCTCGCTGATCTCGCCGCCGCCGCACCACGACATCTACTCCATCGAGGACCTGGCCCAGCTCATCCACGACCTGAAGAACGCCAACGAGCAGGCGCGGGTGCACGTCAAGCTGGTCAGCGAGGTCGGCATCGGCACCGTGGCCGCGGGTGTGGCCAAGGCGCACGCGGACGTCATCCTGGTCTCCGGCCACGACGGCGGCACCGGCGCCTCCCCGCTCACCTCGCTCAAGCACTGCGGCACGCCCTGGGAGATCGGGCTGGCCGAGGCGCAGCAGACGTTGGTGCTCAACGGTTTGCGCGACCGGATCACCCTGCAGGTGGACGGCGCGATGAAGACCGGGCGGGACGTGCTGGTCGCCGCGCTGCTCGGCGCGGAGGAGTTCGGCTTCGCCACCGCGCCGCTGATCGTGGCCGGTTGCGTGATGATGCGGGTCTGCCATCTGGACACCTGTCCGGTCGGTGTGGCCACGCAGAACCCGGAGCTGCGCAAGCGGTACACCGGCAAGGCCGAGTTCGTGGAGAACTTCTTCTACTTCGTCGCCGAAGAGGTCCGCGAATACCTTGCCGCCCTTGGCTTCCGTACTCTGGACGAGGCCATCGGGCACGCCGAGCTGCTCGGCCGGGACCAGGCCATCGAGCACTGGAAGGCCGCCGGCCTGGACCTGTCGCCGATCTTCGAGGTCGTCGAGGGCCCGCAGGGCAGCGCCAAGCGCCGGGTCCGCGATCAGGACCACGGCCTGGACAAAGCACTGGACCGCACCCTGATCCAGCTCGCCGAGGCGGCACTGGAGGACGCGCACCCGGTGCGGCTGGAACTGCCGGTGCGCAACGTCAACCGCACCGTGGGCACCCTGCTCGGCTCCGAGGTCACCCGCCGCTTCGGCGGCTCCGGCCTGCCGGACGGGACCATCCACATCAGACTGGACGGCTCCGCCGGTCAGTCCCTCGGCGCGTTCCTGCCCGCCGGGATCACCATCGAGATGGTCGGCGACACCAACGACTACGTCGGCAAGGGCCTCTCCGGCGGCCGGATCATCGTGCGCCCGCACGACGACGCGCCGTTCCGGGCCGAGCTGCAGGTGATCGCGGGCAACGTGATCGGCTACGGCGCCACCGGCGGCGAGATCTTCCTGCGCGGCCAGGTCGGCGAACGCTTCTGCGTGCGCAACTCCGGGGCCACCGCGGTGGCCGAGGGCGCGGGCGACCACGCCTTCGAGTACATGACCGGCGGCCGGGCCGTGGTGCTCGGGCCGACCGGCCGCAACGTGGCCGCCGGCATGTCCGGTGGCATCGCCTTCGTGCTGGACCTGGATCCAGTGAAGGTCAACACCGCGATGGTGGAACTCCAGCGGCCCAACGCGGATGACCTCCGCTGGCTGCGGGAGACCGTCGCGAAGCACCACCAGCTCACCGGATCCACGGTGGCGGCGTCGCTGCTCGGGGACTGGCCGCGCCGCTCGGCGGCGTTCACCAAGGTCATGCCCAGCGACTACCAGCGAGTCCTCGAAGCGGTGCGGATCGCGCGCGCCGAGGGTCGCGATGTGGACGAGGCGATCATGGAGGCTTCCCGTGGCTGACCCGAACGGATTCCTGAAGCACGCCCGCACCGAACCGGCCAAGCGCCCCGCCGGCGAGCGGACCGCGGACTGGCACGAGGTGTACGCCGAGGTGGAGCCGAAGGTCCGCGAGGACCAGGTGCGCACCCAGGCGACCCGCTGCATGGACTGCGGGATCCCCTTCTGCCACAGCGGTTCCGCCGGTTGCCCGCTGGGCAACCTGATCCCGGAGTGGAACGACCTGGTGCGTCGAGGCGACTGGGCCCAGGCCGGGGATCGCTTGCACGGCACCAACAACTTCCCCGAGTTCACCGGCAGGCTCTGCCCCGCCCCCTGCGAGTCCGCCTGCGTGCTCGCCATCTCGCCGCTCTCCGGCGGCGCGGTGGCGATCAAGCGGGTGGAACAGGCCATCGCGGACCAGGTGTGGGAGATGGGCACGGTCGGCCCGAACCCGCCGTCGGTGCACTCCGGCAAGAAGGTCGCCGTGGTCGGCTCCGGCCCCGCCGGCCTGGCCGCCGCCCAGCAACTCACCAGGGCGGGCCACGAGGTCACCGTGTACGAGCGGGACGACCGCCTCGGCGGCCTGCTCCGCTACGGCATCCCCGAGTTCAAGATGGAAAAGCGGGTCCTGGACCGCCGCCTGTCCCAGTTGCGTGCCGAGGGCACCAAGTTCATCACCAACTGCGAGGTCGGCGTAGACCTGACCATCGAGCAACTCCGCGCCGAGTTCGACGCCGTGGTGCTCGCCGTCGGCGCCCTGCGCGGCCGCGACGCCCCGGACATCCCCGGCCGGAACCTGGCCGGCGTCCACCTGGCGATGGAACACCTGGTGCCGGCCAACAAGTTCTGCGAAGGCGACGGCCCCACGCACATCGACGCCGCCGGCAAGCACGTGGTCATCATCGGTGGCGGCGACACCGCAGCGGACTGCCTGGGCACGGCACACCGCCAGGGCGCCGCGGGCGTGCTCCAACTCGACCAGTACCCCATGCCGCCCACCACCCGCGACGAGGACCGCTCCCCGTGGCCGGTCTGGCCCGTGGTTCTGCACACCTACCCAGCCCACGACGAGGGCGGCGAACGCAAGTTCGCGGTGGCCGTGGAGGCATTCGTGGACAACGGCGAAGGCCAGGTCCGCGCGGTCCGCCTGCGCAAGGTCCGGGTGGAGAAGGACGCCGAAGGCCGCCGCGCGGTCATCCCCGTCTCCGACGAGGTCGAAGAACTCCCCTGCGACCTGGCCCTGCTGGCCATCGGCTTCGAGGGCGTGGAACACATGCCCCTGCTGCCCGGCCTGGGCATCGAGCTGAACAAACGCGGCTCGATCTCCTGCGGCTCCGACTGGCAGACCGACGCCCCCGGCGTCTTCGTCTGCGGCGACGCCCACCGCGGCGCGTCCCTGGTGGTCTGGGCAATCGCCGAGGGCCGTTCAGCCGCCCACGCGGTGGACAGCTTCCTCACCGGCGCCAGCACCCTCCCGTCCCCAGTCCGCCCCAACCTGGTCCCCCTCGCGGTCCGCTGACCCGCCGTTGTCGTACGCCGAGTTGGCCAAACTCGTACGGGTAGTTGGCCATACTGGGCGTACGACTTGGGCCAAGTCGACCGGATCGGGTCGTGTCGGGGGTCGGTCGTAGGCTGCCAGGCATGGAGTTCTCGGGTTTCGGCGAGTACGCGGTCGACTTCTTCGACGGTCTGGTGGCCGATAACTCCAAGTCCTACTGGACCGACAACAAGCCCACCTACGACCGCGACATCCGCGCCCCCATGGAACGCCTGCTCACCGAACTCGAACCCGAGTTCGGCGCGGGCAAGGTGTTCCGCCCCTACCGCGATGTCCGGTTCAGCAAGGACAAGCGGCCGTACAAGGACCACTGCGGCGGCGTCGTCGAGCAGGGGCGCGGCGGCGGGGCCTGGTATGTGGAGGTCGGCGCCGAGGGGTTGATGATCGGCGGCGGCTCCTTCGCGATGGCGCCGGACCAGCTCGCCCGCTACCGCACCGCCGTGGACGACGAGCGGCGCGGACAGCGGTTCCGCGTCATCCTGGCCAAGCTGGTCAAAGCGGGCTGGGAGGTGTGCGGAGACGTCATGAAGACCAAGCCCCGTGGCGTCGACCCCGAACATCCTCGCCTGGACTTGTTGCGGCACCGCTCCCTCTACGTCGCCCGGCGCTGGCCGCCAGACGACGATCTGCACGGCCCGGAATGCCTGGAGCGGGTCCGGCTGGGCTGGCGGGAACTGAACGCGATCAACGAATGGTGTGCCGACCACGTCGGCCTCAGCGACCAGTGGCGGCGATGATGGGATTCACCGGGTTTGGCGAGCACGCCGTGGACTTCTACGACGGCCTGGAGGCGGACAACTCCAAGGCCTACTGGACCGATCACAAGGACACCTACGACCAGGACGTCCGGCTGCCGATGACCGCGCTGCTGGCCGAGCTGGAAGAGGAGTTCGGGCCGGGCAAGGTGTTCCGGCCGTACCGGGATGTCCGGTTCAGCAACGACAAGACCCCGTACAAGACCGCCTGCGGCGCGCTCGCGGGGGGCAAGCTGGGGGAGTCCACCTACTACGTGCAGCTCTCCGCCAACGGGCTGATGCTGGCCGGCGGCTGCTACCGGGTGGCCGCCGACCAGCTCGCCCGCTTCCGCACCGCGGTCGCCGAGGACCGGCGCGGCGGCGAACTGGTCAAGATCCTGGCCAAGCTGACCAAGGCCGGCTGGGACGTGCAGGGCGATGTGATGAAGACCCGCCCGCGCGGCGTCGAACCGGATCATCCCCGGGTCGAGCTGCTGCGGCACCGCTCGCTGTACGCGAGCCGCGCCTGGGAACCCGGCGACTACCTGCATGAACGCGAGTGCCTGACCCGGGTGCGCAAGCACTGGCGGGCACTGGCCCCGCTGACCGCCTGGCTCGCCGACCACGTCGGTCCCCCCAGCGCCTGACGCGGCCGGCGAGCCACCACCCGGTGCAGTCCCCCTGACCACTCCGGGCGGCACCACGTTTCTACGTCGACCGCGTTGTCCGGCGCCGGACCCGATCGCCGGACAACCCAACCACCGGACAACCGCCACCTCACCCGGACAGCTTGTCCAGCCAGCCCTCGGCCAGCTCGGCCAGCCCGGCCGCCGCCGCCACCGTGTCCGCGGCCAGCACGCTGACCAGCGCCGCCTCCGGCAGCACGTGCACCGCGCCCCGGCCACCGGAGAGCACCCGCTCCGGCGGCGTCAGTCCGGGCGCGGCCACCAGCACGGTGGTCAGCACCCGGGCCTCGCCGAGTAACGCGGGGGACCGGTAGCCGGCCGGGTCCAGCAGCGTGGTCGTGTTGCGCAGCAACGGCCGCCCGGCCCGGCGCACCCGCCAGCGCTGCACCGCCCGGCCTGCCGGTTCCGCGTGCCTGCCGAGCACGGTGGTCTCCCGCCAGCACAGCGTCGCGTCCGCGGCCAGCTCGACCTCGGTGCTCGCGTGCAGCAGGCAGCCGGCGGCGAGCACCGTCGGCTCCAGCCCGACCGTCAGCACCGCGCCCGCGCCGACCGTGGCACACATCCGCACACTAGCCGCCTGTCCGTCCAGGTCCGGCTGCACCAGCTGCGCGCTGGTCGAGCGCAGCCGCAGCGCCGCCCCCGGCCCGACCGCCAGGGTCAGGGTCAGTTCGTCGCCGCCGAGCGGACCGGCGGCCGAGCCGACCAGGCAGACCTCGGCGCCCGGTCCGGCGGCGCGGATCCGGCGCAGGGTCAGCGGCGGGCGGGAGCGCTGCACCGTCACCACGGACCGGCCGTCCGGGGCGGCCAGCACGGTCAGCGCCGCGTCCGCGCGCATCAGTGCTGGTGCGCGGGTGTCAGCTCGGCCAGCATCTGGCGCACCCAGGCAGTGACGCCGCTGGCCGCCGGGTCCGCGGTCAGCGAGCTGAACAGCACCGGCAACTCACCCCGGATCGCCGCCGCGTCCCTGGCCATCACGTCCAGGTCCGCGCCGACCAGCGGGGCCAGATCGGTCTTGTTGATCACCAGCAGGTCGGCCAGGGTCACCCCCGGCCCGCCCTTGCGCGGGACCTTGTCGCCACCGGCCACGTCCACCACGAAGATCTGCCGGTCCACCAGGCCCTTGCTGAAGGTCGCGGTCAGGTTGTCCCCGCCGCTTTCCACCAGGACCAGGTCGAAGGCCCCGTGCCGGGCTTCCAGGTCCTCGATGGCGTCCAGGTTCGCGGTGATGTCGTCCCGGATCGCGGTGTGCGGACAGCACCCGGTCTTGACCGCGCTGATCCGGTCATCGGGCAGGATCGCGTTGCGGCGCAGGAACTCCGCGTCCTCGGTGGTGTAGATGTCGTTGGTCACCACGCCGAGCCGCAGTTCCGTGCGCAGGGTCCGGCAGAGCGCGGCGACCAGCGCGGTCTTGCCGGAGCCGACCGGACCGCCGATGCCGATCCGCGGGCTCGCGCCGAGCCGGTGCAGGTGCGCGTGCGGGTCCGGGCCGTCGTCGTGCGGGCCGTCGCCGTGGTAGGCGCCCATGGAACTCCTTTCAGGACACGAAAAGCGTGTCGGTGAGCGTGGGATGGGTGTCGGCGAGGACGTCCAGCGCGGGCGCGCCCTCAGCCGGGAGTTCGTTCCAGGGCACGGGAATCGCCGCGGCAGCCGCCACACTGTCCACTGTGGACGACAACGAGTTCAGGACGGACTGGACCGCGAACGGGTCGAAGGCGAGCAGCCGGATCGCGGCCGAGGCCGGGCCGGTCACCGCGGCCAGCGCGATGGCCACGGCGGCGTCCTCCGCGCTGGCACCGAGCATCGCCGCGCCCGCGCCGAACGCGAGCGGATGATGGGCTCCGGCCGGACATCCGGCCCGCAACGCGGCCAGCACCGCCGCCGCATCGACCTCCTCCGCGCTGGGTCCGGCAGCCCCGCCGATGCTGCCCGCCCCACCGGGTCCGGCCGCCGCGCCGCCCGCCGGGTGCCGGGGCAAGGCGCGCAACAACCCCCGCCCCTGCTGCCGCGAGGCCAGCCGCTGCCCGGCCGCCGGAGTCCGCGCGTCCAGTTCCGCGTCCAGCTCAGCCCAGCAGGCCGCGTCCCCACCGTCGAGGGACTCCGCCAGCCGGGTCGCCGCCGCCGCGAACGCCGCCGCCACCAGCCCGGCCGAGACCAGCCGACCGCGCAGGAATCCGTGCAGCGACGGCACATCCGTCACCGCACCGGCCCGCACCGCCGCCTCCACGCTGCCCGAGTGCACGTGTCCGCCCGCGGGCAGCCGGGCGTCCGCGAGCAGCAGCAGTCCCGCCGCGACCATCAGAACAGGAAGTACCGCTGCGCCATCGGCAGCGATTCGGCAGGCTGGGGCTCCACCACATCGCCGTCGACGCGCACGGTGAAGGTGTCCGGATCCACCTCGATCCGGGGCAGCGCCGTGTTGTTCGGCAGGTCCGCCTTGCCGCGCGAACGCATGTTCGCCACCGGCACCAGCTTCCGCCGCACGTCCAGGCGTTCCGCGAGTCCGTCCGCCAGGGCCGCCGGGGCCACGAAGTGCACCGAGGAATGGGCTGCCGCAACGGGTTCCGCGCCCCACATCGGCCGGGCGAACACCGGTTGCGGGGTCGGGATGGACGCGCCGGGGTCACCCATCGCGGCCCAGGCGATCAGCCCGCCCTTGACCACCACGTGCGGGCGCACGCCGAAGAACGCGGGCTCCCACAGCACCAGGTCGGCCAGCTTGCCCGGTTCCACCGAGCCGACCTCGTCGTCCAGGCCGTGTGCCACCGCGGGGCAGATCGTGTACTTGGCGACGTACCGCCGCGCGCGCAGGTTGTCCGAGCCGCCGTCGCCGGGCAGCGCGCCCCGGCGGAGTTTGTTGACGTGCGCGGTCTGCCAGGTGCGCACGATGGTCTCGCCGATCCGGCCCATCGCCTGGGAGTCCGAGCTGATGATGGAGATGGCGCCCAGGTCGTGCAGCACGTCCTCGGCGGCCATGGTGCTCGGGCGCATCCGGGACTCGGCGAAGGCCAGGTCCTCCGGCAGTGTCGGGTCCAGGTGGTGGCACACCATCAGCATGTCCAGGTGCTCGTCCAGGGTGTTCACCGTGAACGGCCGGGTCGGGTTGGTCGAGGAGGGCAGCACGAACGCCTCCCCGGCCATCTTGATCACGTCCGGCGCGTGCCCGCCGCCGGCGCCCTCGGTGTGGTAGGCGTGGATCGAGCGGCCGGCGATGGCGTCCACTGTGGACTCCAGGAACCCGGCCTCGTTCAACGTGTCGGTGTGGATGGCCACCTGCACCCCGGAGGCGTCCGCGACCCGCAGGCAGGCGTCGATCGCGGCGGGCGTGGTGCCCCAGTCCTCGTGCAGTTTGAACCCGCTCGCCCCGGCCCGCAGCTGCTCCCACAGCGCTTCCTCGCGGACGGTGTTCCCCTTGCCCAGCAAGGCCACGTTGACTGGATAGCCGTCCAGCGCGACCAGCATCCGCTCCAGGTGCCAGGACCCGGGGGTGACCGTGGTGGCCCTGGTCCCGTCGGCCGGGCCGGTGCCGCCGCCGACCACCGTGGTGACCCCGGCGGCCAGTGCCTCGGGCAGCTGCTGCGGGCAGATCAGGTGCACGTGCGCGTCCACCGCGCCCGCGGTCAGGATCATCCCGTTGCCCGCGAGCACTTCGGTGGACGGCCCGATCACCAGTTGCGGGTGCACCCCGTCCATGGTGTCCGGGTTGCCCGCCTTGCCCAGTGCGACGATCCGCCCGTCCCGCACGCCCACATCGGCCTTGATCACGCCCCAGTGGTCCAGCACCACCGCGCCGGTGATCACCAGATCGGGGGCGCCCTCGGCCCTGGTGGCCGCGGACTGGCCCATCGACTCGCGGATCACCTTGCCGCCGCCGAAGACCACCTCCTCACCGGCCCGACCGGGTCCGCCGCAGCGGTCCTCGGTCACCTCGATCAGCAGGTTGGTGTCGGCCAGCCGCACCCGGTCGCCCGTGGTCGGGCCGTACCTGGCCGCGTACCCGGCCCGGTCCATCGAACTCACTCCGGCCTCCGCAGGCTCAGTCCCGGCACTACACCCCGGCCGGCCAGGGGCACCAGGTCCACCTCGCGCACCACGCCCGGCTCGAACCGCACCGAGGTGCCCGCCGGGATGTCCAGCCGGTGTCCTTCGGCGGCCGCGCGGTCGAATTCCAGCGCGACGTTGACCTCGGCGAAGTGGTAGTGCGAACCGACCTGGGCCGGCCGGTCGCCGGTGTTGGCCACCCGCAGCTGCCGCCGCGGCGCGCCCGCGTTCAGCTCGATCCGGCCGGCCGCCGGGATGATCTCGCCGGGGATCACGGGATCGGCTCGTGGATGGTGACCAGCTTGGTCCCGTCCGGGAAGGTCGCCTCGACCTGCACCGAGTGCAGCATCTCCGGCACGCCGTCCATGACGTCCTCCCGGCTCAGCACATTCCGGCCGGACTCCATCAGCTCGGCCACCGTGGTCCCGTCCCGCGCGCCCTCCATGACGAAGGAGCTGAGCAGGGCGACCGCCTCGGGGTAGTTCAGCCGCAACCCGCGGGCGCGGCGCCGGGCCGCCAGGTCGGCGGCCACGTGGACGAGCAGTTTCTCCTGCTCGCGGGGCGACAGACGCATCCTTCAGAACCTAGGCGTTGATCGTCGCCGTTCCAACGCCCAGGCGGCTCACCCGGACGGAGTTCACCCGTCGGAAACATTCCCCCGATCGCGTGACCGCCGCCAGGACCGCACCAGCAGCCACACTGCCAGCGCGACCGCGGCCCCGAGCAGGTCGGCGAGCGCGTCCGGCAGCCCGCCGGTCCGGCCGATCGGCAGCACCGCCTGCAGGAACTCCGACAGCCCCGCCCACACCACCAGCCCGGCCACCAGGAAGGGCAGCCGGAAGCCGGCGATCATGCCGGTCACCGCCAGTAGCGCGAACAGGCTGAAGTGGATCACCTTGTCCGTGCCGGGCGGCGCCGATGGCACACCTGACGCGGGCATGAACAAAACCACAACGCTCAGTAGCGAGGCGACGACAAAAGGGACCACCCGAACGTTCGCTTGACGCACAGTTCTTCATCTTGCCGGAACAAGGTGGACAAGTTCCCGTATCGGTACCGTGATCGGTACAGCCGGGCAGCTAAGCTGCTGGACCGTGAGCCGACGAGCGAAGATCGTCTGTACGATGGGGCCCGCGACGGGGACCCCGGAGAAGGTGCGCGACCTGGTTGCCGCTGGCATGGACGTCGCCCGGCTGAACTTCAGTCACGGCACCCATGCCGACCACAAGCAGATCTATGACATCGTGCGCCAGGCCAGTGACGAGGCCGGCAAGGCGGTCGGCATCATGGCCGACCTGCAAGGACCCAAGATCCGGCTGGGGCGTTTCGCCAACGGGCCGGTCGAATGGCGCACCGGCGACCGGGTGCGGATCACGGTCGAGGACATCGCGGGCACCCATGACCGGGTGTCCACCACCTACAAGGGTCTGGCCGAGGACGCCAAGCCGGGCGACCGCATGCTGGTCGACGACGGCAAGGTCGGCCTGGTCGTGGTCGGCGTCGAGGGCCAGGACGTGGTCTGCGACGTGACCGAGGGCGGCACGGTCAGCGACAACAAGGGCATCTCCCTGCCCGGCATGGACGTGTCCGTGCCGGCGCTGAGCGAGAAGGACATCGAGGACCTGGAGTTCGCGCTCGGTCTGCGGGTGGACTTCATCGCGCTGTCCTTCGTGCGCTCGCCAGCCGACATCGACCTGGTGCACCAGGTGATGGACCGGGTCGGCAACGGCCGCCTGCCGGTGATCGCCAAGCTGGAGAAGCCGGAGGCGGTCGACAACCTGGAGGCCGTCGTGCTGGCCTTCGACGGCATCATGGTGGCCCGCGGCGACCTGGGCGTCGAGCTGCCCCTGGAGCACGTGCCGGTGGTGCAGAAGCGGGCGGTGCAGATCGCGCGCGAGAACGCCAAGCCGGTCATCGTGGCCACCCAGATGCTGGACTCGATGATCCAGAACTCCCGCCCCACCAGGGCGGAGGCATCCGACGTGGCCAACGCGGTGCTCGACGGCGCGGACGCGGTCATGCTCTCCGGCGAGACCAGTGTCGGGCGCTACCCGATCGAGACCGTCGAGACCATGGCGCGGATCGTCCGGTACGTGGAGACCGAGACCACCACGGACACGGTGCCGCCGCTGACCCACGTGCCGCGCACCAAGCGGGGCGTGATCTCCTACGCCGCCCGCGACATCGGCGAGCGGCTCAACGCCAAGGCCCTGGTCGCCTTCACCCAGTCCGGCGACACCGTGCGGCGGCTGGCCCGCCTGCACACCACGCTGCCGCTGCTGGCCTTCACCCCGGAGGCCGAGGTGCGCAGCCAGCTGTCGCTGAGCTGGGGCGTGGAGACCTTCCTGGTGCCCGAGGTGGACTCCACCGACGCCATGGTCCGGCAGTGCGATCACGCGATGCTGTCCATCGGCCGGTACTCCCCCGGCGACCTTGTGGTCATCGTCGCAGGTTCCCCGCCCGGGACCGTGGGCTCGACTAACCTCATCCGCGTACACCGCCTGGGTGAAGAGGACCATGCCTAATTCGTCGGCCTGACGCCCTCCACCTGGGCCTAGCGCCCATTGGGGAGTGTCCTGACGTGACTGAGGCAGCCCGCGCCGCAGCCGCTGACCCGTCCGGGGTCCAGGGAGCGCATCCCGCGCCCCTGGCCCTGGACGGTGTCCCGCACGGCCAGCCGATCCTCGACCGCCTGGTCGCGCTGCTCGACCTGGAGAAGATCGAGGAGAACATCTTCCGCGGGGTCAGTCCCGCGGTCTCGCCGACCAGGGTGTTCGGCGGCCAGGTCGCCGGTCAGGCGCTGGTCGCGGCCGGCCGCACGGTGCCGCCGGAGCGCAAGGTGCACTCGCTGCACGCCTACTTCATCCGCGGCGGCGACCCGAGGGTCCCGATCGTGTACGAGGTGGACCGGATCCGGGACGGCCGTTCCTTCACCACCCGCCGCGTGGTGGCCATCCAGCACGGCAAGGCGATCTTCTCGCTGTCCGCCTCCTTCCAGGTGGTCGAGGAGGGGCTTGAACACGCCAACGAGATGCCGAAGGTGGCCGCGCCGGAGACCCTGCCAACGTATGCGGAGCGCACCGCGCCCTACCGCGAGCAGCTCAAGGCGTGGGCGACCATGCCGCGGCCGATCGACGTCCGCTACGTGACCGACCCGCCCTGGGTGTCCAAGGACTCCGGCCCGCGCCCCGAGGCCAACAACCAGGTCTGGATGCGCGCCGACGGCAAACTGCCCGACGACGACCTGCTGCACGTGTGCCTGCTGGCCTACTGCTCGGACATGACCCTGCTGGACGGGGTCCTGGCCAGGCACGGCCTGAACTGGGGTTCCGACGGCGTGATCGGCGCCAGCCTGGACCACGCGATGTGGTTCCACCGGCCGTTCCGCGCGGACGAGTGGCTGCTCTACGACTGCGTGTCGCCGAGCGCCTCAGGCGGCCGCGGACTCGCCACCGGCCGCTTCTTCTCCGCCGACGGCCAGCTGGTCGCCACGGTCGTGCAGGAGGGCCTGATGCGGCTCGCGACGGAATCCCCGCTCTAAACCGCCGAGTTGGCCAAACTCGTACGCCAAGTTGGCCGAAGTGGGCGTACGAGTTGGCCCAAGTGGGTGGGTCAGCGTCGGGTCCAGGTGACGACGAGCTCGTCGCGCTGGCCGAAGCGGACCAGGTGGCTGGCCACCACGTGCTCCATGCGGTCCAGGTTCTCCGTGGAGTCGGCGTGCACGCGCAGGCGCAGCACGCCGTCTTCCGCGGTCAGCTCGCAGCTGCCCGCGGCGAACTTCAGGTCGCCGCGTTCCTCGGTGAACTCGGCGGACTCGATCTTGTGCGCGAAGTGCTTGCAGAGCTGGGTGAGGTAGCGCCCCGGGCGGTCGGTGGTGACCGCGGCCTCGGCGCTGATCAGGTTGGTCGTCATGTCCTGAGCATAGCTAACGGCTTGTTAGGTTCGCCTTAGTTGAACCGCGCCCCGGTGTGCCCCGTGACCAAGGTGACGGCGACCGCACCACGATCGGGGTGAGCCTCCTTGACACAGTTCGACGGTTTCCTGCCCGCCGGTCCGCGCCTGTCCCGCCGCCTGCTGCTGCGTTCGACCGCGGTCGCGGCCGGTGCGCTGACCCTGGCCGGCACGGCGCCCGCGCCGCGGTCGAGCTGGCCCGAGGGTGACGGCGTGCGGATCGCCTTCCTCGGGTTCACCGGCATGACCGTGCTGGACCTGGTCGGCCCATGGCAGGTGCTGCGCATCGCCGACAGCAAGGCGCGGCTGCACGTGCTGGCCACCACGCACTGGGCGTTCCGGAGGAGCTGGCCGCCCGCGGCGCGCAGCTGAGCACGGAGCGGGTGGTCAAGCACGGCAACGTGATCACCGCCGCCGGGGTGTCCGCCGGGATGGACATGGCACTGCACCTGGCCGCCGCGCTGTGGGGGCGGGAGGCGGCGCAGCGGGCCCAGGCACTGATCGAGTACGCGCCCGAACCGCCGTTCACCGCGGGCAACCCGGACCAGCTGCCGCCCGCACTGGGCGCCGCGCTGCGCGAGTCAATGAAAACCCATGTGTCCCAAGCGAAACACGGCCGGCCGCACGCACTCTAACCAGCACCCACCCCCACTGTGTTGGCCGTTGTGGGCGGCGAGTTGGCCAAACTGGTACGCCAGTTTGGCCCAAGTGGGCGTACCAGTTGGGCCAAGTGGTACGAGTTCGGCCAAGACTGGGTACGACAACGGCCAACACGCCGGTGCGGTAGGGGTGGGACTGGTTGTTTAGGCGGTGGCCAGAGACCGGGGGCGGGAGAGCGCCAGCGCGGGCAGCGCCGCCGCGGCGGCCAGCGCGGCCAGGCCGAGGGCCAGGCGCATGCCGGGCAGCGTGTACCCGCTCATCGCCCACAGGGTGGTGGCCAGTGCTGGGCCCAGGGCGAAGCCGATGCTGCGGGCCAGTTGGACGGTCGCGGCCGTGGTGGCGATCTGGCCGCGCGGCGCGGCGCCCATGGCCAGGGACTGCACCGGGCCGCCGTAGAGCCCCATGCCCAGCCCGGCCGCGAACAGCCGCCACCCCAGGTCGAACGGCTGCCAGGACTCGGCCAGCGGCAGCACCAGCAGCAGTCCGGCAGCCACCACCGCCACGCCGAGCAGGCCGGTGCGGCGGGCGCCCCAGCGGTCGCCGAGCAGGCCGCCGAGCGGTCCGGCCAGGGCCATGCCCACCGGGAAGGCCAGGATGGTCAGGCCGGTGGTGGACGGATCGGCGTGCAGCACGCGTTGCAGGTAGAACGGCAGGATCAGGTTCATCGCGGCGAAAGCCAGGCCCACGGCCAGCAACGTCAGGTGCGGACCGGCCATTCCAGGGCGGCGCACCAACTCCAGCACCGCGACGCTGGTGGAACGCCTGTGCCACACCAGGAACAGCGGCACCGCGAGCAGGGACAGGGCGAGCCAGGGCAGGCCATCGCGGGCGGCGAAGGTGACCCCGAGTAGCACCGCGGACACCGCGCCGGCCACCAGCGCGGCCTCGGCCAGCCAGCTCCGGTCCGGCCACCGCAGCGGGCGGTCCGCCGGGATGGCGCGCAGCCCGATGCCCAGTACCAGCAGGCAGATCGGCGTGTTCAGCAGGAACACCGCGGGCCAGCCGGAGACCTCCAGCAGCAGCCCGCCCAGCGCCGGACCGGTGAGCGCGCCCAGCGGGGCGAGCGTGGCCAGCACGCTCATCGCCCGCGCCCTGGCCTCCGGCCGCACCGCCCTGGTGGCCAGCGCCGGGGTCAGCGCGAGCATCAGCGCGCCGAAACAGCCCTGCGCGATCCGCACCGCCAGCAGCAGGGCGAAGTCACCGCTGGCCGCCCCGGCCAGACTCGTCAGCGCGAAGCCGCCGACCGCCAGCGCCAGCGCGGGCCGGGCGCCGACCCGGTCCAGCCAGCGGCCGCTGGGCAGCACCAGCGCGATCAACGGCAGCTGGTAGGCCAGCACAATCCATTGAGCCGCGCCCGGGTCGACACCGAATTCGTGTTGCATCGTCGGTAACGCGATGTTCACACTGTTCATCGTCAACAAGGATGTGAACGCGACCATTCCGGCGGCGAACACCAGCGACCATTGATTGCGCTGGTTAATTTCCGGCATCAATCAGGCCACATGCTGCCGGTCGCGCGCGCTAGCCGCGCCCGGCCGGCCGGGATTGAGCCGGGGAATATCGGACACCGGGAACAACGGTCCGTGCGGATTGTCGTACTCCTCGTAGTCGGCCCGGTCCGCGGGAGCGGGCCGGTGCCGGGAGTCGCCGAAGCGGGCCAGCAGCACGATCAGCACCAGCCCGGCCAGCGCCACCAGGTGCGCGGCCACCCTGGTCGGCGCGACCCCGCCGCGCACCAGGTCGAGCAGGCTCACCCCGAACAGCACCACCACGAACGTGCCCAGCACTGGCACCAGGCCGGCCACCTGCCGGGTGCGCAGCGCGGCCCAGCCGAAGGCCACCCCGAGCGCCAGGTTCCAGGCCGCGCTCTCGTGCGAGAGGTGGGTGGCGCCCGCGGCCAGCAGCCCGCCGCCGTGGTGGTCGCCGCCGCCGGGACTGAGGAAGACCGACATGGCCAGGGTGACCTGGGCGATGCCGAGCAGGCCCAGTGCCCAGCGCAACACGGCGAGCAGGCTCACCCCGCGCCGCGGCGGCAGCTCGGCCAGCACGGCCGCGACCAGGTCCGGCCCGGCCTCGGCCACCCCGGTCCGAGCCAGCCGAGTGATCCGCGCTGCCCGGTCGTACCAGGCAGAACAGTCCGCGCAGGCGTCCAGGTGCGCGTCCAGCCGGGCGGCATCGGGCGGCTCCTCGCCGTCCAGCCGAGCGGAGAGCAGCTCCTGGTAGTTCGAGCAGTCCACGTGTCTCAAGGTCGGACTGAACCCTCGTCCAGTTCCCTCCGTTCCCACTTTCGTGGTTAAAGTTCCGGCCATGGCCGATGACACCCAGATCACCGAGTGGGCGCTGGCCGCCGGCCGGGGCGACCAGGTCGCGGCCGCCGCCTTCATCCGGGCCACCCAGCGCGAGGTCTGGCGCTTCCTGGTGCACCTGGCCGGCCGGGACGAGGCCGAGGACCTCACCCAGGAGACCTTCGTCCGGGCGCTGCGCAGCGTGCACCGCTTCGCCGGCCGCAGCCACGCCCGCACCTGGCTGCTCTCCATCGCCCGCCGGGTCGCGGTGGACCAGGTCCGCTCGGCGATGGCCCGGCCGCGGATCTCCGGCGGGGTCGACTGGCAGGACACCGCCGAGCGCGCCACCCCGCTCACCCCGGGCGTGGACGAGGCCGTCGCGCTCCAGCTGGCCGTGCGCGAACTGGGCGAGGACCAGCGCGCCGCGTTCGTGTTGACGCAGGTCATCGGCCTGGGCTACGCCGAGGCCGCCGAGGTCTGCGGCTGCCCCGTGGGCACCATCCGGTCCCGGGTGGCCCGCGCCCGGCAGGAGCTGGTGCTGGCCCTGGGCGAGGGGACCCGGCGCTCCGCCGCCAGCGAGTGACCACTCAGCCTGTCGACCGGCTGTCCGGTCCGGCGTCCGGGATGCTCCGATTGCCCTATCGGGTCCGTTTCCCGATGTCGACTTTCCAAAGGCGAGAGCGCTCTCGTGTTCAGTTGGTTGACAGCTCCTGACCGCGGTCGCTCCCGGCGCTCGGTCGTATCCGGCTGACTGACCTGCCGGGATGTCCGAAGGTATGGCGTCCCAACGGCTCAGTGTGCATCGTTTGTCGGGACATCCAACCTTTGTCGTAGACGTTTTCAAGGAGCGTTCCAAGAATCTGAACCAGCGGCCCGGCAGTTCTGGCCGCTGCTAAGTTCCCTCCTCGGATTCACTTACCGGGTTTTCGTGCTACCAAAGAGCAAAGCCGGTCGTTCAGCAAGTACGTGGTATGCGTCCTCCTCCTCCAAGGACGCCTGCCGCCGAACGGCGCAGGCAGGACCGTGAGTACCGGCACAACAACGCCGGGGAACTCGCCATGGGCTTTTACCGACCCATGGTTGTGGACTAAAGGAGGAGCCTTGCTGCATTCGGATCACTCGCTGTGCCCCGTTCGCCCGCCAACGTGCGAGCCGCCAGTGGTCAGCTCACCCACACCCCGAATCGGGTCGCGCCCTCCGCACGTCGCGCCCTGCGCCGGGTTCAGCCGCCGATGACCCACGGACACCGAGGACGGACCAAGATGGAACCGGTCTTCTTACACACGAGAGAGTTCAAACGCGACCCGTACCCGACCTACGCGCGGCTACGGGAGCAGGGCCCGGTGCACCGGGTCGCCTTCCCCAGCGGGGTGGTGGGCTGGCTGGTCACCGGCTACGACGCCGCTGTGTCCACACTGGCCGATCCGCGCCTGTCCAAGGACCACCGCCACGGCGGTGAGCAGTGGCGACGGCTTTCCGCGAGCATGCCGGAGCCCTACCACGGCAGGCTGCAGGCGCATCTGCTGCACCAGGATCCGCCCACGCACACCCGGATGCGCAAGCACGTCACCGATTCCTTCTCCCCGCGCCGGATGGCCGCGCTGCGGGCCGAGGTGGAGCGGATCGCCGAGTCCCTGCTCGACGATGTGGTGGCCGAGGTCGCCAGGGGTGGCAGCGCGGACCTGGTCGAGCACTTCGCCGCGGAGTTCCCGTTCCTGGCGCTGAGCGAGGTGCTGGGCATCAACGCCGACTTCCGGGCCCGGTTCCAGCCGGAGTGGCGCAAGGTGGTGGCCCCGGTGGGGCCCACCGAGCCGGGCAGGCCCGCGTACCTGGCACTGCTGGAGGGGTGCCAGGACTACATCGCGGAACTGGTGGCGCACAAGCGGGAACACCCCGCCGACGACCTGCTCTCCGCACTGGTGCGGGCCAACGACGCGGGCGATCTGGCCGATCACGAACTGAGTTCGATGATCTTCCAGCTCTTCGCCGCCGGGCAGGAGCCGGTGACCAACCAGATCACCACCATGACCGTGGCGCTGCTGGCGCACCCGGCCGAGTTCGCCGAGCTGGCCGCGCGGCCGGAACTGCTGCCCGGCGCGGTGGAGGAGCTGTACCGCTACGACGGCTCGTTCGAGATCACCACCTGGCGCTTCTTCCGTGAGGACAGCGAGTTGCACGGGGTGCGGATCCCGGCGGGCGAGTCGGTCATCGTCTCCCTGGGCGCGGCCAACCGGGACGGGCGGCGGTTCGCCGATCCCGACCGGCTGGACTTCACCCGCTCCCCGAACCCGCATGTCGCCTTCGGGCACGGCATCCACTTCTGTCCCGGCGCCGCGCTGGCCCGGATCCAGGCCCAGACCGCGGTGTCCGCGCTGATCCGCCGCCTGCCGGGGCTGCGGCTGGCGGTGGCCGCCGAGGACCTGGAGTGGATCCAGGCCGTGCTGGGCCGAGGGGTGGCCCGGCTGCCGGTGACCTTCGAACCGGCGCTGGCCCAGCCCGCGTTCGCCTGAAACCGACGATCTTCACCGGGCCGTGACGCCCGGTGGCCTTGTCCGACAACCACATTCCCCCGTCTCGCCGGGCGCGCACCCGGTGCGATGGGCGCTGTACGCAGCCTGCCTGGAGGCACGCCATGAGTCCCACCACGACCATTTCCGCCGCCGCCGACCACATCGTGGACGTCGCCGGCACCTGCGAGTCGATCCTGCGGATCCTGTTGCCGTACCGGCGCGCGGAGTCCGAGGACACCTATACCGACAGCGAGGTCGGCACCGCCTTCGCCGAGCAGCTCTCCCAGCTCCGCGAGTTCGTCGCCGCCGGGGAGCCGATCGTGTTCACGCTGCCGGCCTTCCCGTGCAAATCACCCAACACCGACAAGGTGTTCGGCCACCTGCCCGACCTCGGCGAGCTGCTCTCGCTGCGCTTCCTGCACGGGCTGACCGAGCGGGTCCGGGAGGTCTACCCGCCCGGCGCGCGGATGCTGATCTGCTCCGACGGGCACGTCTTCGGCGACCTGATCAAGGTGCCGGACCAGCACATCGACGAGTACGCCGAGACCCTGCGCCAGATGATCACCTGGGGCGGCTTCGACTCGATTGACACCTTCAGCCTGGAGAACGTCTACGGGGACGCGGGATTCGAGGAGAAGCGGCGCATCCTCACCGCGGAGTTCGCCGAGTCGGAGGAGTCGCTGCGGGAGGAGGTCCGCGCGGGCGGCAAGGCGTTGCGGCTCTACCGCGGCATCACCCGGTTCCTGGTCGAGGACGCCGGTGACTTCGACGGCACCAAGTCGGCGTTGCAGCGGGAATGCCGCCAGCGCGCCTACGGGGTGATCCAGCGCAGCCGGGCCTGGGGCGACCTGATCGCCAAGTACCACGCCAAGCAGGTCCGACTCTCCATCCACCCGCAGCCGGTGGGCGGGCCCAAGTTCGGCATCATGCTGCTCGGTTCGCCGGACTGCTGGCTGACCCCGTGGCACTCGGTGGCCGTGCAGCAGCGCGGGGAGCGCAACTACACCCTGATGAAGCGGATCGACGCGGCCAAGGTGGGCGAGCCGGTGCACCTCAACGGCCGTCCGTCGCACTACGTGGCGGTGTCCGCCTGACCGTGTCCACGACCCCGGCGAGGCAGTCGTGCTCGCTGTTCCCGGCGGTCGTGGACACCTTCCAGCGGTGGCCGTCGGCGGTGCGGTGCCAGCCCACCTCCACCTCGGCCACCGCGGCCGTGTCGTCGATCCGGTAGCCGCAGCGTTGCAGCGCCCGCCGGGTCCACACCTCGGTCAGCTCGTCGCCCGCGCCGGTGACCCGTGCCGTGCCGTGGGTGTGCGTGCGCACCTGAAATCCACCGGCGAGGGGGTCGAAGGTGTGGTCGCGGCCGCCGAAGGCCCGTTCCAGGACACCGTCCAGGACCAGGTCCTCCGGCGCGCCCGCGACCACCCGCCCGCCGGGCAGCACCAGCCACACCACGTCGGCGTTGCGCAGCGCCAGTTCCACGTCGTGGGTGGACAACAGGACCGCCAGCCGGGTGGCCGTACCCAGGCCGCGCAGCATCGCGGTCAGCTCGGCTCGCCGTGGCGCGTCGAGGAACGCGGTGGGCTCGTCCAGCAGCAGCACGTCCGGCTGCTGGGCGAGCGCCCGCGCGACCATCAGCCGCTGCCGTTCGCCGTCGCTCAGCTCATCCAGCATCCGCTCGGCCAGCGACTCGGCCCCGGCCAGCGCAAGTGCTTCCCGCACAATGACTTTGTCCGCCGCGCCGAGCGTGCCGGACCAGCCGGTGTAGGGCGCGCGGCCGAGTTCGACCAGGTCGATCCCGCGCAGGTTGCCGACCTGGATCCGGGTGGTGAGCACCACGGCCAGCCGCCGCGCTCGCTCCACTCTGGACAGTCCGGTCAGTGGAACCCCGGTGAGGTCGACGGATCCGGCCAGCGGCGGCTGCATCCCGGCCAGGGTGCGCATCAGGGTGGACTTGCCGGTGCCGTTCACCCCGAGCAGGCAGACGAGTTGTCCGGCGCGCAGGCCGAGGTCCACTTCGGACAGTACGGTCCTGTTCCGGCGGCGGACCCGGTAGCCGACGCTGAGTCCGTTGGCACGCAACACTTCTGGCTGCATCACACCTCCAGTCCGCGGCCGCCGCGGCCCAGTCGCACCAGCACCCAGGTGACCACCGGTGCGCCCAGCAGGGCGAGGGTGGTGTTCAGCGGCAGCACCGCCTCGCTGCCCGGCAGCTGGCTGAGGATGCTGGCGGCCACCGCGATGGTGGCGCCCAGCACGGCCGCGCCGGGGATCAGGTAGCGGTGGTCGGCGGTGCGCAGCAGGCCGCGGGCCAGGTGCGGGGCGGCGATGCCGAGGAAGGCGATCGGCCCGGCGTGCGCGGTGACCGCCCCGGCCAGCAGCGCGGCCCCGGCCATCAGCGTCCAGCGGAAGGCCCGCACGGACACCCCGAGCGATTCGGCGTAGCCCTCGCCGAGCAGGAACAGGTTGAGCCGTTTGACCGAGAGCACCGCGAGCACCAGTCCGGCCAGCACCATGCCGGCCAGCACCGGCAGGGCCTGCCAGGTGACGCTCTGGAAACTGCCGGCGCTCCAGTCGGTGAAGGTCTTCACCGCCTCGGGCTGGGCGTAGTAGACCAGCATGTCGACCATGGCCAGCACGAAGGCGTTGACCATCACGCCGATCACGATGACGATCACGGTGCTCCGGATCAGCGCGGCCACCAGCAGCATCACCGCCATCACCGCGGCGGCGCCGAGCGCGGCCGCGGTGACCGTGCCCAGTCCCTCCATTGTGGACAGTGCGACGCCGCCGGTGAGCGCACTGCCCCCGCCGAGCAGCACCAGGCTGACACCGAAACTGGCCCCCGCGTTGACGCCCAGCAGGTGCGGGTCGGCCAGGGGGTTGCGGAACAGGGTCTGCATCTTCAGCCCGGCCACGCCCAGCGCGGCGCCGGCGAGCAGTCCGGTGAGCGCGCGCGGGATGCGGATCTCGGTGACGATGAACGCCCAGGACGCGGTTTCCGTTGGCTCGCCGAGGATCGCGCGCACCACGTCGGGCACCGGGATGCGCACCGAGCCGAGGCTGACCGCGAGCACGGCGAGCAGGACGGCGACGCCGCCGAGCCCGACCAGCAGCGCGACCCGCCACCCAGCCCGAACGGGAACCCGGGCTGGCTGGGGGGTGGCTGTGGGTGGGATCTCGGTGCCCGGCAGCGTCGCCTGGCTCATCAGCCGGCCTCGATCCGGCGGAGGAAGGCCAGTTGGTGACCGGGCTGGACCTCCGGGTGCAGCACGCTGACCAGGTCGGCCAGCAGCTTGTCCGGGTTGACCAGCCCGGCGGCCGCGTACACCCGCGGGTCGGCCCGGTCGATGCCCTTGCCGCTGGTCAGCGCGGTGATCCGGCTCAGCCGCGGTTCGGCTTCGAGGATTTTCTTGACGGTCATGCCCTTGCCGACGAAGTCCGGCCGGAACCAGAACTCCGCGCTCGCGCCCTGCTCGATCATGGTTTCCATCGGCAGCCGCTGCAAGGCCTTGCCGGGCAGGTCGAACACGGTGCGCCCGCCGGCGTCGCGCACCAGGGTCGGCTCCAGGTAGTCGTGCTGCGGGGTCAGGAAGTCCCGGCCGTGCCCGTTGATGCCCACCAGCACCGAGGGTTTCCCTTGCGCGGCGGTGGCTTTCGCGCTCAGCTCGCGGTAGCGGGTGTGCACCCCGGTGTAGTGCGCGTTCGCCTTGGCCTCGGAGTTGGTGAACAGCGACAGGAACTTCACCGCTTCCGCACTGCCCAGCGGTGGCTCGTTGAACGGGTCGTAGAAGACCACGCCGACCCCGCCCTGGCCGAGTTTGTCGAAGCGCGCCTTGTCCCCGCTGGCGGCGAACATGACCTCGGGCCCGAGGTTGAGCACCCGCTCGGTGTCCAGCTTGTCGCCGTGCCCGACCCCGATCGCGGTCTTGTCCACGATCCGCTTGCTGACCCGCGGCAGGTGGATCGGCGCGGTGTCGGTGCCGGGGAATTCGCCGTACCCGGCCAGCACCTCCGGCGCGAGCACCTCGAACGCGCCGAGCAGGGTGGCCGGATTGTCGATGGCCTTGCGCACCGGCACCCGGATCGCGGTGGCCCCGGCGAGGTCCCCGGTCAGCTCGGGTTTCGGGGTGCCGCACTGGTAGAGCACGTAGTTGCGGGGCGCGGTGTCGTTCTGCTCCAGGCTGGTCTTCGGCCCGGCGTTGACCTTGAGCAGCTTGTAGTGCTGCCGGTACTCCACCTGCCACTGCGTCGAGACCTGCGCACTCACCTTGTCCGGGAAGTAGTCCCGCCCGGCCTCGTAGTTCCGCGCACACCCCGCGTCCCCTGGTTCGGCCGCCGGAGCGCCCGCGCAGGCGCCCAGGAGCAACAGGCTGGTGGCGGCCAGCGCGAGGGACAAGCGGGGCATGCGTGACTCCTGGAGGTGCGGCATCGGCTCTCGATGGTGATAGTCGGACCGGGACCGGATTCAGTTCCCCGGAGTTCACCGCGAAGTGTTCGTTTATCGACGCACTGTGACGCGGAACGCAGCCGGCACTGCTTCGGGCGACCTACGCGCTATTCCTTCTGCCTGGTCAGCGATGTAAGGATGCGGATATGCCCGTGCGAGTCAGAGCCGACCTTGCCGCCATGCCCGACTACGTACCCGGCCGGAAGATCGCCGGGGCGATCAACCTGGCCAGCAACGAGGTCTCCTATCCGCCGCCGGCCGCGATCGTGAACGCGGTCGCCGAAGCCGCCGCCTCGGTGCACCGGTACCCGGCGATGGGCAGTGACGACCTGGCGCAGCGGGTGGCCGCGATCCACGGCGTCGACCCCTCGCAGGTCGCGATCGGCTGCGGTTCGGTGGCGCTGTGCCAGCAGCTGGTGCAGGCGCTGTGCACCGCCGAGGACGAGGTGCTCTTCGCCTGGCGCTCCTTCGAGGCGTACCCGATCGTCACCCAGGTGGTCGGCGCGGTCCGGCACACCGTGCCGCTGGCCGCCGGGCACCGGCACGACCTGGCCGCCAGCCTGGCCGCGATCAACGAGCGGACCAGGCTGATCTTCGTGAGCAACCCGCTCAACCCGACCGGCACCGCGCTGCGCCGGGCCGAGCTGGTGGACTTCCTGGACCGGGTGCCCGAGGACGTGCTGGTGGTGCTGGACGAGGCCTACCGCGAGTTCGTCACCGACCCCGACGTGCCGGACGGCCTGGAACTGGCCCGCGGCAGGCAGAACGTGGCCGTGCTGCGCACCTTCTCCAAGGCCTACGGGCTGGCCGGGTCCCGGGTCGGGTTCTGTGTGGCCTCGCCGGAGGTCGCCGGTGGCGTGCGCAAGGTGGCCATTCCCTTCTCCGTCAACCGGTTCGCGCACGCCGCCGCACTCGCCTCGCTGGATGTGGAGGACGAGCTGATGGCGCGCTGCCGCCTCATCTCGGCCGAACGCGACCGGGTCCGGGACGAGCTGATCAAGAGCGGTTTCGAGGTGCCGGAGTCGCAGGCCAACTTCGTCTGGCTGCCGCTGGGCGAGCGCGCGGCCGCGTTCAACGAGCACTGCATCGAGCAGAAGGTGGTGCTGCGCTGCTTCGCCGGGGACGGCGTGCGGGTCACCATCGGCACGCCCGAGGAGAACGAGGCGATGCTCGCCGCGGCCCGCACCTTCCCGGGCTGACGTCGATGCGGGTCCTGCGAGGCAGCGCGACGCCCCTGGCCGAGCGCTACCGCACCGCACTGCTGGACCTGGACGGCGTGGTCTACCGCGGCTCGGTCGCGGTCGACCACGCCGCGCAGGCCCTCACCGAGGCGCGCCGCCACGCCCTGCGGACCCTGTTCGTCACCAACAACGCCTCCCGCACCCCGGCCGAGGTGGCCACCCTGATCAGCGGTTTCGGCCTGCCGGTCGAACCGGACGAGGTGGTCACCTCCGCCCAGGCCGCCGCCAGGCTGGCCGCCGGCCAGGTCCCACCCGGCTCGGCGGTGCTGATCGTGGGCGGCCCCTCGCTGGAGCTGGCGGTCACCGAGGTGGGCCTGCGTCCGGTCCGCTCGGCCACCGACAACCCGGCCGCGGTGGTCCAGGGCTTCGCCCCGGACGTGGACTGGCGCCAGCTCGCCGAAGCCTCCTACGCGGTGGCCACCGGCATCCCGTGGATCGTGTCCAACATGGACCTCGCGGTGCCCAGGGAGGGCGGCATCGCCCCCGGCAACGGCGCCCTGGCCACCGCGGTCCGGCTGGCCACCGGCAAGGATCCGCTGGTCGCGGGCAAACCGCAGCAGGCCATCTTCGCCGAGTCCATCCGCCGCAGCGCGGGCCCGCACCTGGTCGTCGGCGACGGCCTGATCACCGACATCGAGGGCGCCAACGCCAGCGGCCTGGACAGCCTGCTGGTCCTCACCGGCGTCACCACCGTCCGCGCCCTGGCCACCGCCCCGTCGCAACATCGCCCCACCTACCTCGCCGCCGACCTCCGCGGCCTGCTGCACCCCCACGCGGAACTGCTCACCGACGGCACCACCGTCCACTGTGGAACCTGGACCGCCCGGGCTGACCACGGCGAACTCCACCTCACCACCACCGACCCCGCCAACCTGGTCGACGGCGCCAGAGCCCTGTGCGCCACCGCTTGGCTGACCGCGGACTCCGAAGTGGACTGTGCCATCGAGACCGCCCTCGACTACTGGACCGACCTGGGCGACAACCCCCGCGCGGCCTGACCCGGCTGAGGTACAACAGCACGATTCCCACCACGACCGCCGAGCACTCCTGCTACGTTCCGAACAGCGCTGGGGGGCGACTGCACACACGGGCGAGCGCAGGGGGAACACACATGTCGACCGAATTCGACGACCTGGTGGCCGAGTTCGAACGGTTCCAGGAACACGGCCGCAAAGCCGAACAACGACTGGCCGCCTACGACGGCATGCGCGAGGAAATAGCCGCCGTCGAAGCCACCGCCACCTCCCCCGACCGCTCGGTCACGGTCACCGCGGGTCCAGGTGGGGCCATCAAGAACCTCCAGTTCACCGATGAAGCCCTCCGCCGAGGCCCCCAGGCCCTGGCCGCCACGGTGATGGCCACCATCCAGACCGCGGTGGCCGAAGGCGCCCGCCGCCAAGCGGAAACCGTCCAACGCTACGTAGGCGACGACCTGAATGTGCTGGATCAGGTACTGGAGACGCAGGCCGAGATGCTGGGCGTTCCGGTCGAGCAGCTGCGCGCGACCACGTCCGGGCCCCCGGTTGCCCGGCGTGCCGCCGAGGAGGAGGACTTCGCGGATCGGGAGTTCCTCAGCGACAAGCCCGGCTCGCCCCGCGCGCAGGCCCCGCCACCGCCGCCGGTGAGTCAGGGGGAGGAGTTTCTCCGGAAGCTTTATGACGGGGAGGACCACTGATGACCAGCAAGCTGAAGACGAATCTGGCCGCCATCGACAACTGCGCGGGCAAGGTCAAGGGGCTGGCAGGCAAGGCGGACGGCATGAGGGGCAAGTTGTCCGCCGCAGAGGTGCCCGACGATGCCTGGGGGCTGATCGGACAGCTGGTCGTCGGCGAGTACCGGTCGCTGTTGGCGGACTTTCGGGACTTCCTGAACCGGATGGCTGAGGGCACCGGGCACGCGGGCGACCGGCTCGGCGAGTCCGCCGTGGCGTATCGCGAGGCCGACGAGTCGTCCCAGCAGGCGGCCAGGCAACTCAAGTCGAGGCTGGGAGGGTCGAAATGAGCACCCCCGGCTACTGGGAGGGCACTGTCGCCCCGAACCTGCCCGCGGGCCTGGGCAGCGCTGTCAAGCTCGCGGACAAGGTCAACAAGCTCGACTTCAACAAGGACGCCGTCACGGTAGGTATCGAGGTCTCCGCGGTCGCGGCAGACGCCACGAGCCTGGTCAACTCCTGCGTCGGCACCGCGGTGAGCGCGGCCGCTGATCCACTCGGCTGGTTGATCAACCAGGGCTTGGGCTTCCTGATGAACATCTGCACGCCGCTGAAACAGGCCATCCAGCTCGTCTCCGGCAATTCGGAGGCGCTAGCGAAATCCGCGCAGGGCTTCGGCGACCTGGGCAAGGAGATCGTGGCCTTCGGCAAGGAGTTGAGCGCCACCCTGAAGGAGGACCTCAAGGACTGGCAGGGCGCCGCCGCTGACGCCGCGCGGACCCGGATGTCCAGGTTCCTTGAGGGGGTGGCGGGTGCCGCTGACAAGGCGGGTGACATCGGCGGTCTGCTCCAGATCTCCAGCATGCTCATGAAGGTGGTGGAGGAGTTCATCCGAGGGCTGCTGGCCGAGCTGATCGAGTGGCTGATCATCACCTGGCTCGCCGCACTGGCCACCGCACCGATCACCCTCGGCGGTTCCACGGCCGTGGCCAGCGGGGTGACCGCCTACAAGGTCGCCAGCACCACGGTGAAAACCACCCAGAAGGTGACCAGGCTCAGCAAACTGATCAACAAGATCAAGGAGTTGATCACCAAGCTCCAGGGCTGGCTGAAGAACTCCAGGATCGGCCAGGAGTTCATGAGCACCTCCGGCAAGGGCGGCAAGGGGCTGGAGAAGATTCAGGACTCGGCGCTGGCCAAGGCCACGGACAAGGTCAACAAGAAGCTGCCGGAAAGCGCCAAACGGGAACTCACCCGGGAGGAGTTCCGCAAGACGCTGGAGCAGAGCAGCACCTCGACCTTGGGCGCGGTGCGGGCCGGTCTCGGTCAGAAGGTCGGCGAGTCGCTCAAGGAACAGACCAAGAAGATCGTCGGGATGGACGAGGTCAAGACGGGGTTTGACTCGGAGGGCAATCCGGTGGGCAAGGTCGATCCGAGCAAGATCGCCGGTAAGGCGGCGGGCTACGCCAAGGACGGTAAGAAGGCCCTTGACCACTCCAGTCAGGGGACGGATCAGGATGAGGACAAGACTCGACGGGACCTTGATCTCTGATGGATCCGTGGTTTCTGCAGATCCTGCTGGTCGGCATTATCCCGGTGTTCGGCCCACCGGCCTGGATGTTCGTGCACACGATGCGGGCGGAGGCGTTCCGCCGGTTTCACCTGCGCTGGCTGGCGAAGAAGCACGGCTGGAAGTACAAGGTCACGCAGTTCGTTTCCGCGGAGCGGGAGACCGTCCGGTTCTCCGGCGTATATCGGGGCCAGCGCTTCCGGTGTCGCGAAGTGCGCAATACCGACGGTGGCTCCGGGGAGTCCTTCAAGGTCTCGATGGAGTTTCCCGGGTTTGGCCATCTTCCGGACTGCGAGATCCGCTATCACCGGATCCGGTGCCGGGTTGAGGTGTGGCGCGGGGATGCCCGGATCCTCACCGAAACGGATCTGCGCTGGTGGATGCTGCGCCGGCCGGTCACCTCGT
This sequence comes from Crossiella sp. S99.2, assembly GCF_023094165.1. Classification (GTDB taxonomy): domain Bacteria; phylum Actinomycetota; class Actinomycetes; order Mycobacteriales; family Pseudonocardiaceae; genus Crossiella. Next base: position 187,839 of record NZ_JALMDK010000012.1, read on the forward strand.
GTCATGTGGAGGTGACTGACGGGGTGTTGCGCGCGAAGTGGGGATACCAGTTCCACGGCGGTGTGTTCCGTCGCAAGTTCGCCTTCCTGCTGGGGGTGGCCAAGCGGCTGGAACAGGTGGCTGGCACTTCCTCGCCGGGGTCGGGGACATGACTGGAGAGGCAGGCCCCTGACAAATCGCATTGGTGCATTGCCCGGAGTTGGTGCGATGTGCCGTTCGGGTGGGAGTGTGGCCACAACCGTGGCTCGCAAGTCTGATTTTTGCCACTGCGTACCGCTTTTCTTGCTACCGTCTGCACTGCGCTGGGGGGCGACGGTGGGTGAGCAGGCGAGCGCAGGGGGTGTTCTACGATGGCTGGCCGACAGGTCGACATCGATTTCGGGGGCGGCGGCCGGTTCCGCGTTGAGGTCGCGGACCTGCTGAAGATGATCAATCGGTTCGAGGGGGTGCTGCTCATGGCGAAGGAGGCGAACAACCTGGCCAGGCAGACCGCGGTTGATCGGACGCCACCTGGCGAGGATCCCTTCAGCTCTCAGGCGATCAATACGATCTGCGAGAAGGCGTCGGACGCTGATGGTTGTCACGGCAGGGCGAACCAGGCGTATCAGAACGAGATTCAGAAGACGATCGACATGCTTCAGTCGACATACGACCAGTACGCGACCGGTGAGGAGCGCAGCCGCGCCACCCTGGACAAGTCGAAGGGCTGACTCCGTGCTTTCTCGTTCGACCAAGATGGTGCTGGCTGGAGTCGTGGGGGTGGTCCTGCTCGTAGGCTGCGGCCCGTCGAATCCGACGCCTACCGGTACGGTTCAGCCGACCTCAAGCCAGGCGGGCAGTGGTGCGCCTGTGCTCACCCAGCCGGAGCTGGACTCCGGCAAGTTCATGGGCAATCCGTGTGGGTTGCTGACCACTGGTCAGATTGCGCAGGTCGCCAGCGGCGTTGTCGGCAAGGTGTGGCCGGAGAGCATTCTGGGGCCGTCCTGCCAGTGGAACGCCAACGCTGAGCCAGCGAAGATCTACTTCTCGGTGACGATCAACACCAAGTCGGGCGGACTGGCTGGAATCTACGAGTTGCGGTCAGGGGCCAGGGTGTTCGAGCCGACGCAGGTAGGGGCCTATCCAGCGGTCGTGACCATGCCCGAGGATCTTCGTGACGGTGGGCAGTGCGTGCTGGAAACCGCGGTCGCGAAAGCGGTCACGATCAGGGTGGATATGACACTGCGCGGTGGGGTGAACAAGCCCGCCGACTACGCGACCCCCTGTCCGCGGGCGGTCAAGATTTCCGAGTTGGTGTTGGAGACGCTCAAGGGCGGTGGCTGAGATGGGCTTCCTCGACAAGGTCGGCGAGGTGGCCAGTGGTGCCTGGCAGGGCGTCAAGGACGGCTACAACTGGGCGATGGGCAATGTGCGCCCCGCCGGTCACGGTGGCGACCAGATTTACCAGTGGTTCCACCAGGGCAAGGGCACCGAGCCCACGGTGAGTCCCAAGCAGAAGCTGTGGGGCGATGTGGCGCGCAAATACGACGATATGCAGCGTGAGGTCGAGGCGATCCTGCGGGACTTCGGCTCCTGGCAGGGAAAGGCCGCGGATACCGCGCGGGAATCCGTGCTGCCACTGGCGAAGTACGCGGAAGCGGCCAAACAGGTGGCCGAGCAGACCGGGGGAAAGGTCGGCAACCAGGGCAACGACTGGCATGGGGCCAAGCACAAGCTCCGGCCGGTGTCCGGCGATATGCCGCAGAACAACATAATCAACCGGCTCACTCCTGGTGAGACCGATCTGGATCGCGACATTCAGAAGTTCAAGTCCGACACCAGCCACAACCAGGTGGTGCTCGCGGGGTACGGCGTTGCCACCAACGGCAACCTGACCACCATGCCGGCCTGGGCGCCGCCTGCCACCGCGACAGGTGACACCTCGCTGGTCCAGGCCCCGCCGGGTGGTGGCGGGGGATTCGACCGGGGACGGGATCCGGGGCGCGGTGGCATCCGGCCTGGCGGCACTGGTTCCTGGCCCGGTGGTCAGGGTCGTACCGGAGTGGACCAGCCACCCCGTGGCGGCGACCTGCCACCCGGTGGTCGCGGTGATCAGCCACCGCCAGGAGGCGGGGGCGACCTGCCACCCGGGGGTGGCCCGGTTCAGCGGCCAGGACCGATCGATGAGACCCCAGTGCAGTTCGCTGAGGACCCGGTCCAGCGGCCCGGTGGCGGCGGCCAGTACGGCGGCGGTGGACTTGGCGGCGGTGGCGCAGGCGGCGCTGGTTACGGTGGCGGGTTCGCGGGCGCTGGGTTTGGACCTGGCGGCGGCGGTTCAGCCGGTTCTGGTGGACGGGTCGGGGTTGGCGGGGGCGCGGGTTTCGGGCCGGCCGGTGCGGCGGCCACGGCTGGGCGCGCCGGTGCCGCTGGCATGGGCGCCGGGCCGATGGGTGGCGGCGCAGGGGCTCGGGGTGAAGAGGACAAGGAACATCAGCGGCCAGACTGGCTGGTGGAGTCCGAGGAGTTCTGGGGCATTGACGGTTACGTCGCACCGCCGGTCATCGGCGAGTCCTGAGTAACACGAAGCCACAGGGGGCGAATTATGCTGCGCGCTCGCGTGGTGATCTCGGCACTGGCCTACGACGTCGTCTGGGAGGCCGAGCGACTCGGGGACCAGCACAACGCGTTGATCACCGATTCGCCGGGGAGCACCTGGGACGAGCGGATCGAGGTCGCCAAGCGGGTGCTCGGGGAGTTGACCGCGGCCGGACTGGCTGATGGCACGGACGTGCGCCCGGATCTGGTGGCCGCGCTTCGACTGCTCGCCCGGCCACAGCGGGAGGTTTACGGCTGGTTCTCCCCGGATGCCCAGGCGTCGCCGGTGGGGGTGCTCGCCGCGGCGAGCGGAACCGACGCGGTGCTGGCGATTCTGCATGACGGCTGGCTGACCCTCGAACCGGTGGACCCCGACCGGCTGCCGGAGGTGGTGGCCCGGCTGCTGCCGGACTGCTCGCCGCTGCGCACCCCGGTACTCAGCTTCCCGCAAGACGAACCGGCGGGTCCGTCTACCGCCGAAGGTTCTGTGCTGCGTCCGGCTGGTGGCCCGCGAGGACATGCGGCGACCGCGGAGCGGGCGCGGCGGCTGTTCGCGCAACCGAAGCTGGGTGCGGGCCAGTTCCGGGTAGCCAGCCGGACTCCGCATGGTTCTCGCCAGGTCGCGGAGTTCCCCCTGGACTACGTCGACACCGCGGCCGGCCGGTATCTCGCCGGTCGGCAGCGCGGTCCGGATGGGGCGACCTGGGGCCTGGTCCTGCCCGGCAGCCCGCGGGAACTCGCTGACCGTTTGCGTGCGCAGTTCGCCGGTGCGCTGGTTCGCCTGCTTCCCGCCTGACCAGGGTTTGAGAGCGCGACCACCACGCAACCGGCCGCATCCCGTGCCGCCAACCGGGTCAGCCCGTCTCCCCGGCGAACCTCCAGTGGTCCAGACCTATTGACGGCCATGGTCTAAACCTCTTACCTTTCGGGCACCCTGCACCACTGTGTGACCCCGCACACCCGCGCACACAGCCGCCTCCGCCGCCGCTTTCCCTGGAGGTGAATCGTGATCAGGAAGGTGCCGATTTTCGCTGCCCTGGTTGCCTTGCTGGCCAGTTTGATGTTCGTCGTGGGGCAGAGCCCGGAGTCGCGGGCCGAGGTGCCGGACACCGCGGCCAACGAGGACTGCCGTCCCGACGGGCTCTACCGCACGCCGAATGTGAACGTGCCCTACTGCCTGGCCTATGACGCCGAGGGCCGGGAGAAGATGGGGGCCGATCACCCGCGCCGGATCATCGGCTACTTCACCAGCTGGCGTACCGGCAAGAACGGGCAGCCCGCGTACCTGGCCAAGGACATTCCCTGGACCAAGGTCACCCACCTCAACTACGCCTTCGCGCACATCGGCGCGGACAACAAGGCATCGGTCGGGGCCGCCGGGGCCAACAACCCCTCGATCGGGATGGAATGGCCTGGCGTGGCCGGGGCGGAGATGGATCCGTCCTTGCCCTACAAGGGGCATTTCAACCTGCTCAACAAGTACAAGAAGCAGTACCCGGACGTGAAGTCGCTGATCTCCATCGGTGGCTGGGCGGAGACCGGTGGGTTCATCGACGACAACGGCAACCGGGTCGCCAGCGGTGGTTTCTACACCATGACCGACAGCCAGGCGACCATCAACACCTTCGCCGACTCGGTGGTGGACCTGGTGCGCCGCTACGGTTTCAACGGCGCGGACATCGACTACGAGTACGCGACCTCGATGCCGAACTCGGGCAATCCGCTGGACTTCTCCTTCTCCAACCCGCGCCGAGCCAAGCTGATGGCCGGGTACAACGCGCTGATGAAGACCCTGCGGGAGAAGCTGGACGCGGCCAGTGCCGCCGATGGCAAGTACTACCTGCTGACCGTGGCCGCGCCCTCCTCCGGGTACATGCTGCGCGGCATGGAGACCTACCAGGTCCTGCAGTACCTGGACTACGTCAACGTGATGTCCTATGACCTGCACGGCGCGTGGAACCACTTCGTCGGGCCCAACGCCGCGCTCTTCGACGACGGCAAGGACGCCGAACTGGCCGCGGCCAACGTCTACAGCACGCCGCAGTACGGCGGGATCGGTTACCTCAACGGCGATTGGTCCTACCACTACTTCCGCGGCGCCATGCAGGCCGGGCGGATCAACCTCGGCGTGCCCTACTACACCCGCGGCTGGCGTGGCGTGAGCGGTGGCACCAACGGGTTGTGGGGCAAGGCCGCGTTGCCGGACCAGACCAAGTGCCCAGCAGGCACCGGGGGTTCGGTCGGGTCGACCACGCCGTGTGGCAACGGCGCGGTGGGCGCGGACAACCTCTGGCACGACCTGGACACCGCGAACAAGGAGGTCCCGGCGGGCTCGAACCCGTTGTGGCACGCCAAGAACCTCCAGGACGGCAAGCTCGGCAGCTATGCCGCGCAGTACGGGCTGACCCCGGCGACCGACCCGGATGACGCGATCACCGGGACCTACGTCCGCAACTACGACAACGGACTCATCGCGCCCTGGCTGTGGAACGAGCAGAAGAAGGTGTTCCTGTCCACAGAGGACGAACAGTCCATCGCGGCCAAGGCGCAGTACGTGCTCGACCGCGGGCTGGGCGGCATCATGATCTGGGAGCTGGCCGGCGACTACGCCAAGGACACCGCCAAGAACGAGTACTTCATGGGGTCGACCCTGACCACCACGATGTACGACAAGTTCCGCACCGGCGCGGCCTACGGCAACCGCAAGGCCAAGCACACCACGCCGGCGGAAACCCTTGACGTGTCAGTGGATCTGGGGCAGTTCCCGGTCGGCGACGCGAACTACCCGATCAGTCCCAAGGCGAAGATCACCAACAACTCCGCGGTGACCATCCCGGGCGGGGCCGATCTCCAGTTCGACTACGGCACCTCGGCGCCGGCGAACATCCAGCAGCAGTCCGGCTGGACCCTGGCGGTGACCCGGACCGACCACAGTGGACCGAACATCGGCGGCCTCAAGGGCGATCTGCACCGGATCTCGTTGAAGCTGCCCAGCTGGCAGAGCCTGGCGCCGGGTGCGAGCGCGGAGGTGGCGATCGTCTACTACCTGCCGATCACCAACCCGTCCAACCTCACGCTGACCTTCGGCGGCAAGACCTACGGGCTCAAGCAGGACCACGCGCGTGGCGCGGGCGGCACCCCGACCACCACCAGCACGACCACGAGCACCACGACCAGCACCACCGGCCCGACGACCACCAGCACCACGACCACGACCACGCCGCCGCCCGCCTGTTCGGTGGCGGCCTGGGCCAGCGGCTCGACCTACACCCAGGGCAACGAGGTCTCGCACAAGGGCAAGAAGTGGCGGGCCAAGTGGTGGACCAAGGGCGAGGAGCCCGGCAGCACCGGCGAATGGGGGGTGTGGCAGGACCTCGGCGCCTGCTGAGGCACCGGCTGAGCTGAGTGTGCGGGGCGGTCCGGGTGTGCCACCGGGCCGCCCCGCCGCACGCTAGATTCCGGTGGTGACTTACGGGTTGGAGCTGGCGGGGGACAACGCCACCTGGTTCTTCGAGACCGGGCACCTTCGGATCGTCTACCGCGGCGGACTGCGGGCCAGCGGACTGCTCAAGAAGCTCGGCGAGCGGACCGTGCCGGATCTCGCCATCGCCGACGTCGCGGTCACCGCCGACCGCAAGACCACCACCTTGCAGCTGCGGCTACGCCCCGGCGCCTGCCCGTACCTGGAGGCCGCGGGCGGCCAGTTGCCCGACCGCGGCGACCCGTACCGGCTGGTCGTGCCCGCGTCCAACCGCGACCTGGCCGAGCACTACGGCGAGGACATCCGCACCCGCGTCTCGCTCAACCCCGACGCCGGCCTGCCCGCGCCGCGGTTCCTGCTCGCCGGGCCCGCTGTGCCCTGCCGCATCCGCGGCTACGACAGCAACGTCAGCTTCGACGGCCGGGTGGTGCTGTTCGAGCCGATCGCAGGCGAGGCCCATCCGCAGAAGCAGGCCGCCGGACCGCGCAGCGTGCCGATCGGTTCGGTGCTCGGCCTGGACTGGGCCACCCCCGCCGGTGGCGGCGGGCACCTGCGGCTGCGCACCATCGACGCGCCGGACTACCGCCTCGGCCCTGAGGTCGACCCGTACGCGGTGACCTTCGGCCTCGGCGCGGGCATGACCGCCGAATCCCTGCCCTTCGCCGCCGCCGTGCTGGCCGCGATCCCCGAGCAGGCCGAACTGCCCGTGGGCGCACCGGCCGTCGCGAGCCTGGCCGCCACCGCCGACGAGGTGGTCGGCGCGATCCGCAAGCTCGGCGAACTGCGTGACCTCGGCCTGCTCACCGAGGAGGAGTTCAGCGCCAAGAAGGCCGAGTTGCTCGGCCGGTTGTAGCAGGCGGGAGCGCCGTTCGGGGGAAAAGCGGGCCGGACGCATTGCCTCGCCGCGGGATCGGGGCCAGGTTCACCGCATGCCACGACCACGCCTGCTCGCCATCCTGTGCGCCACCGCGCTGCTCGGTGGGCTCGTCACCGGCAGTGCCGCCGCGGGCGACGATCCGAGCATCCAGTCGCTGACCACCGACCTGGACCAGATCCTGGCCGACCCCCGGCTGGCCGGGGCGGGCGCCGGAGTCGTGGTGCGTTCGGTGCCGATGCTCGACCCTGCAAGCAGGTCTTCGGTGGAGGACGGCCAAGTGCTCTACCGGCGCGGCGGCGCGGACCGGCTGCAACCGGCCTCCAACGCCAAACTGCTGACCTCCGCGGCCGCCCTGGAAGTCCTCGGCCCCGACCACCGCTTCACCACCAGCGTCCTGGCCGACAGCTCGCTGCGCGGCAGCGTCCTGCACGGCGACCTCTACCTGCGCGGCTCCGGCGACCCCACCACCCTGGCCGCCGACTACGAGGCGCTCGCCCAGCGCGTCGCCGACACCGGGATCAAGGTGGTCACCGGCAAAGTCGTGGCCGACGACTCCGCCTTCGACCCGGTCCGCCTCGGCGTCAGCTGGGCCTGGGACGACGAGCCGTTCTACTACTCCGCCCAGGTCGGCGCGCTCACCGTGGCCCCGGACACCGACTACGACGCGGGCACCGTGATCGTCCGGGTCCGCCCGGCCGCGGCTGGCCAGAAACCGGCCATCGAACTGTCCCCGCCGACCTCGATCGTCACCATCGACAACCGGGCCACCACCGGCGCACCCGGCTCGGCGAGCAGCATCGTGGTGGAACGCCAGCACGGCACCAACACCGTCGTGATCACCGGATCCGCACCGGCCAACGGGAACCCGAGCGCGCATTTCTCCACTGTGGACGATCCGGCCCGCTACGCCGCCGACGTCTTCCGCGCCGCGCTGACCCGCCGCGGCGTCCAGGTCCTGGACCCGAAGCTGGGCACCGGCGTCACCCCGGCGCACTTCACCGAACTCGCCGCGCACCGCTCCATGCCCCTGTCCCAGCTGCTGGTGCCGTTCATGAAGCTCAGCAACAACGGCCACGCCGAGATCCTGGTCAAGGCCATGGGCAAAGCCGTGCACGGCAAGGGCACCTGGGCCGACGGCATCCGCGCGATGACCCCGAAACTCGCCGCGCTGGGCCTGTCCGCCAACGCCTACCGGCTGGTCGACGGCTCCGGACTGTCCAGAATGGACATGGTCAGCGCGGACCAGCTCACCGCCCTGCTCGCCGCCGCCCGCAGCCGCCCCTGGTACCCGGTCTGGCACCACTCGCTGCCGGTGGCCGGACATCCGGACCGGATGGTCGGCGGCACCCTGCGCACCCGGCTGCGCGGCACCCCCGCCGAGGGCAGGATCCGGGCCAAGACCGGGTCGCTGACCGCGGTGAGCGCGCTGTCCGGGTATGTCACCGGCGCCGACGGCAAGGACCTGGCCTTCGCCGTGGTCACCAACAACGTGCTCAGCGGCACCAAGGACCTGGAGGACCGGATCGCGCTGCGGCTGGCCATGCACCCGGCCGGCCCGGCCGCCCGCTCCATCCCCCTGGAACCCCCGGCCGGGGACCCGTGGCTGGAATGCTCCTGGCGCAAAGCCTGCTGACCGGCCCGGGTAGGTCCACACTCGGGGTATGGGCATTCCGCGCGACTACGACGACAACCCGGATCGCTACCGGCGGGGGATGACCGCCTCGCCGGGCGCGCCGGACCTGTACGCGCTGCTCGCCGCCGAACTACCCGCCGGCGCCGTGGTGCTGGATCTGGGCTGCGCCGAAGGCGTGCTCAGCCACGCGGTCACCGCCCGCGGCGACGGCCCGCGCCTGGTCGTGGGCCTGGACCGGTCGGCGACCATGCTGCGCGCGCACCCCGGCCCGGCGGTGCGCGGCTGCGTCACCGCGCTGCCCTTCGGCGACGGCAGCGTCGATGTGGTGGTGGCCGCCAACAGCCTCTGCCACCTGGGTGATCCGCGTCCGGCCCTGCGCGAGGCCCGCCGGGTGCTGGTCCAGGGCGGGCTGTTCCTGGCCGCGACCATCGCGCACACCGACTCGCCCGAACTGGCCGCGGTGTGGCGGCCCGGCCGCACCGCCTTCGACGCCGAACAGGCGCCCGAGCTGGTTCGCACGGTCTTCCCCGACGTCGAGATCCGGCCCTGGGACGAGCCCATGGTCCACCTGCCGGACACCCGCGCGGTGCGCGACTACCTGGTGGCCCGGCTGATGCCGCCGACCGAGGCCGAGATCAGCGCGCGCTGGGTGGAGGTCCCGTTGACCGTCACCAAGCGGGGCGCGCTGATCCTGGCTCGCTAGCCCGACTCCTCGTCCATCAACTTCTCCCGCAGCGTGGCCAGGGTGCGGCCGAGCAGCCGGGAGACGTGCATCTGCGAGATGCCCACCCGGTCGGCGATCTGGGTCTGCGTCATGTTGCCGAAGAACCGCAGCACCACGATGGTCCGTTCCCGCTCCGGCAACTGGGCCAGCAGCGGCTGCAGCGACTCCCGGTACTCGACCTCGGCCAGACCCTCGTCCTCCTCGCCGAGCGCGTCACCCAGGGACACCGAATCGTCGTCGGCGATGAGCAGGTCGTCCAGGGAGGCGCTGCGATAGGCGTTGGTGGCCTCCAGACCCTCGTAGACCTCCTCGCGGGTCAGTCCGAGGTGCCCGGCGATCTCACTGGGCGTCGGCGCGCGACCGAGCCGCTGGGACAGCTCGCTGGTGGCCGCGCTGATCGACAGGTGCAGCTCCTTGAGCCGCCGGGGCACCCGCACCGCCCAGCTGGCGTCCCGGAAGTGCCTGCGCACCTCGCCCATCACGGTGGGCACCGCGAAGGACAGGAAGTCCACCCCGCGTTCGGCGTCGAACCGGTCCACCGCGTTGATCAGGCCCAGGGTGGCGACCTGGGTCAGGTCTTCCTGGGGTTCGCCGCGCTGGCTGAACCGGCGCGCGATGTGCTTGGCCACCGGCAGGTACCCGGTGACCAGCCGGTCGCGCAGCAGCTGCCGGCCCGGATCCTCCGCTGGCAGCGCGGCCAGCTCGCTGAACAACGGCTTGAGGTGGTCGTATCGGCCGGAGTCGCCGGAACCCGGCTCGGCCGCGCTGTCGGCCTGGGTCACCCGCCCACCACCGAGTTGCTCCTCTTCGCCAGCTCGATCCGGACCAGGTGGAATCCGTCCTGGGCCGGTTCGACGCCGGCCTGCACCGAGTCGGCGAGCGTGGTCAGCACCTGCCAGCCGAAGGAGTCCTTGCGCGGCAACGCATCCGAGGCCGACAGCACTCCGGCGCGCACCGTGATCTCCCCGGCGCCCGGCCGGAACTCGCAGCTCAGCACCACGCCGGGCGCGGCGAGGCGGACCAGAGTCGAGCACACCTCGTCCACCGCCAGCTTGAGGTCGGCGATCGCGTCCAGGTCGAAGTCCTCCCGCATGGCGAGGTCGGCGGCGACCGCGCGCACCGCGGAGATCTGCACCGCGGTGGCGGCGATGCGCACCTCCACCGGGGGAATGGCCGGTTCGGAAGTCGAATCGGGCTGCGACACGGTCACCTCGACATCTCGGAAAAGCGGTGGTGGGACGCGATCACGCTACGACACCTGGACATTCATCACCTCGGCTGGCTCGACAAGCATGGACATACCCCGGCCTGGAACCGGCCAACCCTGGGCGATTCGCCGCGATGCCACCCGGTTTAGCGACCGGGCGGTTCGAGAACCCCGGGGGTGGAGGTGCTCCGATGAGGATCGCGATGGTGTCCGACCCGACCGTCTCCGACCAGGACCCCCAGGTGACCCGGCTCGCCGCCGGACTGACCGGGGCCGGTCACCGGGTCACCGTGTACACCAGGTCGGACCGGGAAACGCTGCCGATGGGGGAGTTCACCGAGTTCCTTGCCCGCCGCTTCCGGCAGCGGCCGCCGGACCTGGTGCACGCGCACTGCTGGACCGCCGGACTGGCCGCGCTGACCGCCGCCGGCGGCACCGGCGCGCCGCTGGTGCAGACCTACCACGGCCTCGGCGAGGCGGGCGGCGACCGCAACACGATCGAGCGGTTACTGGGCCGCCGGGCCAGTCTGGTGCTGGCCGGGGCCGACGAGGAACGGGACCGGCTGGTGCGGATGGGCGTGCCCAGGGGCCGGATCTCGGTGGTGCCCAATGGAATCGACCTGCGACGCTTCCACCCCGAGGGCGAGGTGGCCGCGCGCGGCGCCCGGCACCGGCTGCTCGGCCTCGGCCGGTTGCGCGCGGCCGACGGCTTCGACCGGATCATCGAGGTGCTGCCCGCGGTGCCGGACACCGAACTCGTGCTGGCCACCCCGTCCGGTCGGTCCACTGTGGACGAAGACGGGCTGCGGGAGCTGGCCAGGGCCCGTGGCGTGGCCGACCGGGTGCACCTGCTCGGCCCGGTCACCGCCCGCGCGCTGCCCGCCCTGCTGCGCTCGGCGGACGCGCTGATGTGCTTGCCCCGCAACGGTTCCTGTGGTTCCCAGGCACTGGCCGCGATGGCCTGTGGCACCGCGGTGATCACCACCGAGGGCGGTGCGGCGGCCGACACCGTGGTGCACGGCGTGACCGGGTTGCACGTGCGGCCGGAGGATCCGCGCGGGCTGGCCAAGGCGTTGCGCGCCTTCCTGGCCGATCCGGCCATGGTCGAGGCGTGCGGCGCGGCCGGCCGGGACCGGGTCAGCGCCCGCTATTCCTGGGACCGGGTGGTCGCCGACACCGACCGGAGCTACGAGCGGATCGTGGCCGCCACGGCCATCCCGCAGCAGCGGCGCGGCCGGTGAGGGCGGTCAGGCCAGGGCGCCGTCGAGGGTCTGGTGGATGTCGAAGACCTCGCCGAGCCCGGTGGCGTGCAATGGCCGGGTCACCGCGTGCGTGGCGCAGACCAGGCGCAGTTCGGCGTCCTGGCTGTGCACCACCTGGCGGGCCTCCACCAGCGCGGCCAGGCCGCTGGAGCCGAGGAAGCTGACCCCGGACAGGTCCAGCACCAGGCGGCGGCAGTTCGCGTCCACCTCGGCGCCGAGCAGTTCCTGGAAGGCCGGGGTGGAGGACATGTCCAGCTCGCCGACCACGGTGATCACCACGATGCCGCCAGGGCGGCGCGCGGCGGTGGCATCGGCCACCTCGGACCCGGGCAGGTCCACCGGAAGTACGTCCTGGATGTGCTCGGTCACGGCGCCTCCTCCTGCCCCACTCGCGTGAATCGCTGCGTCGAGCCGCATCGGCAAGGCGGGTAGTGCGGTATCCGGCGACTGGGCTGAGCCCACGCGCCGACACGGCCATTTGGCCGTAGCCCCACCCACCGTAGAGACGCCGTGCACGAGTGACAACCGCCCCTCGTAGGTGACCGTGCGTATCCGGACCGCGGTCCCACCGCTGACCTGCGGAGGGTGCCGATCCCGCGAATTTCGCCGAACTCGTCACCCTCCGCCGTCAGTGTCGGTGCTAAGTGGTCGCGCCGGAGGTGATCGGAGTGAGCCGCCCGGACTGCTGATCAACCAGGTACATCCGCGGGCCCGCGATGTCGAAGAACATGCCGACCAGGGTCAGCCGCCCGTCCTGCACGGCCTCCCGCACCAGCGGGAAGGTGAGCAGGTTGTCCAGCTGTTGCACCACGTTGGCCACGCTGAGCCGGTCGTGCACGGCGAGTTCGGCGTCCTCGTCCACGGCGTGGAAGCGGATCAGGCTGGGCTGGATGTGCCGCAGCCACTCGGCCAGCCGGGAGCCGGAGCGGACTCCGCCGGACAGGCCGGCTTTCATCGCGCCGCAGTCGGAATGCCCGCACACCACGATGCTGGCCACGTTGAGCACGTCCACCGCGTACTCCACGGCCGCGCCCACCGAGGCGTCCTCGGGTCCCTCGTCGTGCCGGGGCACCAGGTTGCCGATGTTGCGCAGGGTGAACAGGTCACCCGGTCCGCTGGTGGTGATCAGGTTGGGCACCACCCGGGAGTCCGCGCAGGTGACGAAGAGCTGCCGGGGGCTCTGTCCGTTGGCGGCCAGTTCGGCGAAGAAGGGCCGGGCCAGTGGCGCGCAGCTGCGCTCGAACTCGTGCATGCCCAGCAGCAGCGAGTCGTCCAGGGCCATGGATTCGTTGCGCGGCAACGGGATCGCCGAGACCGCGGGGTCCTCGCCGTCCCGGTGCTGCCACACCGACCAGGGCGCGAACCAGCGCAGCAGCGGGCCGGGCAGTGAGCGGCGCTGTTCCGGACGGCTGTCCTGGGCGCGGTGGTACCAGGTGTCCCGGTCCTCGTTCACCGTGACCGTGCCGCCCAGGCGTTCGTGCGTGCGGCACCAGCCGTGGATGGCTTCGTAGGCGGCGTGGTCCAGGTAGTCCACGTGCAGGGTGAGCAGCACCTCGGCCCGTTCCGGCACCCGGCGTAGTTCGCTGGTCAGCCGGGCCACGCCGAGGAAGACCAGCGAGCCGCGCACGGTGACCGACCACCGGTTGTCGTCCTCGGCCGGTTCGCTCACCCGGATCGTGGCGTGCGTCAGCCGGTAGAGGGCGAGGGCGAGCGCGAGCAGGATGCCCAGCGTGACGCCCTGCACCAGGTCCAGGAAGACCACGCCGCCGAAGGTGATCGCGTACACCGGGAACTCGCGGTGCCGCCACAGTTCGCGCATGTGCGTGAGCCGGACCAGCTGCACGCCGGAGACCACCAGCACCGCGGCCAGCGCAGCGAGCGGGATCTGCTCCAGCAGGCCGGCCAGCACGAGCACGAAGGCGGCCACCCACAGTCCGTGCAGGATGGTCGAGGCCCGGCTGCGCGCGCCGGCGGCGACGTTGGCAGAGGAGCGCACGATGCCGCCGGCGATGGGCAGCCCGCCGAGCGCGCCGGAGGCCATGTTGGCCACGCCCTGGGCGACCAGCTCGCGGTCCAGGTCGGCGCGCGGGCCGGTGTGCAACCGGTCCACCGCGACCGCCGACAGCAGTGATTCGACACTGGCCACCGCGGCGACCAGCAGCACCGACAGCACGATCCCGCTCGGCGTGCCAGCGGGCAGCGCGGGCAGGGTGAAGGCGGCCAGGGGCGCGTCCGGCAGGTTCACCCTGGGCAGGTTCAGCTCGAAGATCGAGGCCACCGCGGTCGCCGCGGCCACCGCGACCAGTGCGGCGGGCACCAGGCGCACCTTGGGCAGGCGGGGCCACAGCAGCAGCACGGCGATGGCGACCAGGCCGACGGCGAAGGCGGCGTCGTGGTGCGCGCCGATCTGGGCTGGCAGATCGCGCAGGTTGGCCAGCACCGAGGTCTGCGGCTGACCGCCGAGCACCACGTGCAGCTGGCTGATCGCGATGACCACGCCGATCCCGGCGAGCAACCCGTGCACGACGGCCGGGGAGAGGGACAGGGCGGCCCGGCCGACCTTGGACAGGCCCAGCAGCAGTTGCAACAACCCCGCGGCGATGGTGATCCCGGCGGTGGCGGCGAATCCGTACTGGTGGACGAGCCCGGCGACGATGACGGTCAGACCGGTGGCGGCCCCGCTGATCTGGAGCGGGGACCCGCTGAGCGAGCCGGCGACCACTCCGCCGACGACGGCGGCGATCAGGCCTGCCATCAGCGGGGCGCCGGAGGCGGCGGCGATGCCGAGGGAGAGCGGAACGGCGGTGAGCAGGACGACGAGTGAGGCGGGCAGATCGTGGCGGAGCAGGCTGACCAGGCGGTTCTTCCCGGATAGGCCGGGCGGTGAGTGGACCGGCGGCCGGCTCGAGGTGGTGTGCTCGCTGCTGCGGTGCCGGGGACGGGGTGCGCTGATCATGGCGCGGTGAACCTCCGATGGATGTGCGGTATCGCGTGGCGCCGCGGAGCGCGGACCACGCGCGTCAGCCCCGGGCACACAGACCCGGTGCGGTGGGGGGAGACGGAATTACGGCCGGCGCGTCAACACCGACGCGCGAGCGGACATCAGCAGCAGGTTCGCCAAGCCCAAGCGGGCGCGGGTAACGGCTCGGCGCACCGAGTCCTTGCCATGCGCGACCTCCGACTGATGATCAACACGGGGAAGTTATCGAGTTTTCCGCCGCTGTGTCCATCGTCACATGCCTGGTGATCTTCTTGTAGACCCGTCAACCAGTCGGGAGCGGAAGTTCACACCCCTCGGGGACAACCCCTGACCCGCTGGTCACCACCCTTAGACGAAAGTCAGGGGCCGGATAACCGGAAGTCCGGGACGCCGGTGTGTCCGGTTCTGAAAGACTTGCCCCGCATCCACACCACACGAGGGGGACAAGAACGCCATGGGGTTCATCACCGAGGCGCTGGAGTCGATCGCCGGCCTGCCCAAGCCCGCCGTCCTGATCGCCACCGGCCTGCTCACCTTCGGCGAGTGCGCCATCGGCCTGGGCTTCATCGTCCCCGGCGACACCGGCCTGCTGGTCGCCGCCACCACGGTCAAGACGGTGCCGTTCTTCCTGACCATGTGGGTGGTCATGACCATCTGCGCCGCGGCGGGCGACTCGGTCGGCTACCTGCTGGGCCGCAAGTTCGGCGTCAAACTCAGAAACACCAAGCTGGTGGCCAAGATGGGCGCCGACAACTGGGACAAGGCAACGGACCTGATCCGCCGCCGAGGTGCCTGGGCGGTCTTCTTCGCCCGCTTCCTCCCGGTGGTCCGCACCCTGACCCCGGCCGCCGCGGGCACCTCCGGCCTGGCCTACCGCAAGTTCCTGCCCGCCTCGATCATCGGTGCCACCCTGTGGTCCCTGCTGCACATCGGCATCGGCGCGGGCCTGGGCGAAGCCGCCAAGCGCGTCGAGGGCATCCTCGGCACGGCGAGCTGGGTCCTGCTGGCGGTGATCGCGATCGTGGTCGTGACCCTGGTGCTGCGCAAGCGCGCCAAGAACAAGGCCGAGGCCGCCGCGACTCCGGAACCGCAGCTGGAAGCCGCGAACTGACCTAGCTTTCCCGCTCCGCCTCGGCGATCCGAGCCAGCACCTCCAGGGTGCGCTCCTCGCCGGGGCGGTGCCCGGTTTCCCGGTGACTGGCAAGGGCTTTGGCCGCCTGTGACCTGGCTTCGGCCAGGTCGCCGAGGTCGAGGGTGATCCGGGCCAGCGAGGTGTGCGCCTGCCCGATCCGGACCCCGTAACCGACCTGGGCGGCCAGCGCGAGCGCTGCTTGGGCGTGCGCCAGCGCGGTTTCCGGCTCACCCATGGCCTGGTGGGTGTCGGCCAGTCCGAGCAACGCCTCGACCTCGAATACCGTGAGACCGATGGTGCGGCTCAGTTCCAGCGCCCGATGATGATGCGGCACCGCCTGCCGGGCACGTCCACGTTGACGCAGCACGACACCGAGCACGTTGTAGCCCAGGGCGAGTTCCTTGCGGTCCACCGCGGTCTCGTCCTTGGCCACCGCGCAGGTCGCCAGCTCTTCCGCCTGGGCCAGGTCACCCAGCTCGGCGTGCACGGCGGCGAGTCCGATGAGGGTGTTGGTCTCGCCGTACCGCCCGCCCATCCGGTCGATCGTGGCCAGCGAGCGGGTCAGGAAGTCCAGTGCCGTGGGCAGATCGCCCAGTTCGCGGTGCAGGTAACCGAGGTTGTTCAACACGGTGGGCTCGCTGGCGACCAACCCGACCTTCAGTACCAGCCGGTGCGACTCGGTGTAGTGGGCCAGTGCCTCGCGCAGCCTGCCCATCCGGCGCAGCGTGATGCCCAGGTTGCCCAGCACCGGCACCAGCCGCAGCTCATCACCCAGCCCCCGCAGGATCTGCTCCGCCTGGCCGTAGAGATCGACCGCGGTGCCGAGTTCGCTGCGGTCCATGTGATTCATGCCCAGGTTGGACAGCACGTTGGCCAGCCGCCCGTGGTCCGCCTCGCCCCGAAGGCCCGCCCTGGCGTGCGTCAGGTGCTCGATGGCGATGTCCGGCTGGCCGAGGAACCAGTGCAGGACACCGAACGCGTGGTGCAGGCAGGCCACCGCTACCTCGTCCTGGATCCGGCGCGCGCAGGCCAGTCCCGCGGTGGCCACGGTCAGCCAGTCGTTGAGGATCCGGCAGTGCTGGAAGTACCCGCGCAGGGTGTCGGCCAGCTGCCAGGACAGTGTGTCCAGGTGGTGCTCAACCGCGTGCAGCACGGCCGCGACCAGGTTCGCCCGCTCCGCGTCCAGCCACTGCTTTGCCTTGAGCAGGCTGGGGAAATCGGTGGTCGGACGATCGGCGGGCGGGAGCGCGACCCGGTGCACCTCGGGGTACAGCAGCCCGGCGGCCCGGTCCGCGTGCTGGTGGTAGTAGCCCAGCCAGCGACGCAGCGCCCTGGCTCTGGCGTCGACGGAATCCTCGGCGCGGCAACGGAAATCCGCGTACAGCCGGATCAGGTCGTGCAGCTGGTAGCGGCCTTCCTCTTGGCGGAGCACGAGATTCGCGTCGGCCAGCTCGATCAGCATCCGCGCGGCCTGCCACTCGGGCACGTCGATCAGCTCGCCGACCGAGGCCGGGGTCAGGTCCGGTCCCGGGATCAGGCTCAGGTGCCGGAACAGGCGCCGGTGGCCGGTGGCGAGCATGCGGTAGGAGCGGTCGAAGGCGTTCTGCACCGCGGCGTCGTGGTCGCCCTCGACCGCCAGCGCGGCCAGCCGGTTGCCCTCGCGGATCTGCCGGACCTGGTGCGCCAGCCCGAACTGCCCGGCCAGGTTCGCCGCGGCGATCCGCAGGGCCAGCGGCAGGTGGGCGCACAGCTCGGCCAGCTCGTCCAACGCCTCCGGCTCCGCCATGCCCAGAGTGCGGGCCAGCAGGTCGCGCGCGTCCTCGTGCCGCAGCACGTCCAGGGTCACTGTGAAGCCCAGGCCGGACAACTGGTTCCGGCTGGTCACCAGTGCCGCGCACCCCGGTTCGGCAGGCAGCAGCGGCAGCACCTGCTCCGCAGCCGAGGCGTTGTCCAGCAACACCAGCACCCGGCGCCCCCGCAGCACCGCCCGGAACAACTCCGCCTGCTGCTCCTGCTCCAGCGGGATCTGCGCCGGTGGCACGCCCAGCCCGCGCAGGAACCGGGCCAGCACGTCGGTCGGCCGCAGGGCCGCCTCGGTGGCGTAGCCGTGCAGGTTGACATGCAGTTGCCCGTCCGGGAAATCCGCGCGCAGCCGATGGCCGATCCGGACCGCGAGCGCGGTCTTGCCCACTCCCGGCGGACCGGAGACCAGCACCGGGCCGCCGCGGCGCAGTTCCTCGGCGATGCGCAGGCCCAGGCGGTCGCGGCCGACGAAGTCACCGATGTCCGGCGGGAGTTGACAGACCGGCTGCCAGGCCGGGAGCGCGGTTGTCAGCACGGTGGGAGCGGCCAGTTCCGGGTCGTTGGTCAGCACCGACTGGCGGAGGTCGCGCAGCCGCGGGCTGGGCTCGACGCCGAGTTCCTGGCGCAGCACGTCCGCGGCGCGCTGGTAGGTCTCCAGTGCCTCGGCCTGGCGCTGGGTGCGGTAGAGGGCGAGCATCAGCTGCCGCCAGAACTCCTCGCGCAGCGGGTGTTCGGCTGTCGCCTTCCACAGGTCCGGGACCAGTGGCTCGTGCCTGCCCAGGGCCAGTTCGGCGTCGAAGCGCAGCGCGAGGGCGTCCAGGCGTTCGGTGTCGAGCGGGTCGGCGTAGTCCCGGCGCAGCGCGGGCGAGGCGATGTCGGCCAGCGCCGGACCCCGCCACAGCGCCAGCGCGGACTGCACGATGGTGGTGCGTTCGGCCAGGTCGGCGGTCTGCCGGGCGGTGGCCAGCAGCTGCCGGAAGCGGTGCGCGTCCGCGGTCTCCGGCGCGACCTCCAGGCGGTAGCCGCCGGCCACGGTGCTGATCAGCTCCGCGCCCAGCAACCGGCGCAGCCTGCGCACATAGGTTTGCAGGGCGCCACGCGGATGTGCGGGACGATCTTCGTCATCCCACAGGTAGCCGACCAGCTCCGTGGCCTCGACCCGTTGCCCGGCCCGCAACACCAGGCACGCCAGGAGTGTTCGATGTTTTGCCGCCTCCACCGGCGCGGACCGTCCGGACAGGACGATCTCCACCGGGCCGAGCAGGCGGAATTCCACGCCGCGACCAGCCATTTCTTGCCCCCCTTTGTAGTCCTTTCGGACCACACCCGGGAGAAAGGCTAGCTGGTCAGCCGCTCAGGCGTCGCCGAAAAGCGGCAAACAGCCCACGCCGGGCCGCGGCCGCCACATCGGGCGCGGCCGGGAACCGGTGCGGGGCGCCGTGCTGACCGCGCTGGGCCGCGTCCGGGTCCAGCACGAACTCCGGGCGCAGGTGCTGGGTCTCGTAGTAGCGATGGAACACCGGGGTCAGCGAGCCGGACATCGGCGGCACGATCCAGCTCCAGTCCGCGGGGCACTGCCGCCCCGCCTTCTCCTCCTTCTGGATGTGGGTGAGGAAGCGCTCGGACTCGGTGTGGTGGTCGGTGATGGTCACCCCGGCCGAGGCGTAGGAGTGCAGCACCGCCCGGTTGATCTCCACCAGCGCGCGGTCCCGCCACAGCGTGGCCTCCGAGCTGGTGTCCAGGCCCAGACGCTCGCCGATCTCGGGGAGCATGTCGTAGCGGTCGGCGTCGGCGAGGTTGCGCGCGCCGATCTCGGTGCCCATGTACCAGCCGTTGAACGGGGCGGCAGGGTAGGAGACGCCACCGATGGACAGCCGCATGTTGCTGATCGCGGGCACCGCGTGCCAGCGCAGGCTGAGGTCGGTGAACCAGGGCAGGTCGGGGTGTTCGAGCGGGATCTCCATGACCACGTCCCTGGGCACCGGGAACAGCCGGATGCCCTCGTGCGCGGTCTCCACGGCCATCGGCAGCAGGTCGAACGGGCTGCGCTGGGTCGGCGGCCGCCAGCCGAGTTCGGTCACGGAGTCGGTGAACCCGGCGTAGCGCGGGTCGCCGACCACGTTGCCGAAGGCGTCCCGGTAGCCGGCGTAGCGGACGAGTTGCTCGTTCCAGATGCACGGGCCGGGCTGCTCGGGGGCGTCCGGCGCGAACACGGTCATGACGGGCCGGACCCGGCCCGCGTTGGTGGCCAGGCGCAGGTGCTCCACGCACTCGGCGGCGATGTCCGCGGCGTCCCGGACGTGCCGCAGGTCGCGCACGGTCAGGCTGCGCCAGTACAGGCGGCCGATGCACCGGGCGCTGTTGCGCCAGGCCACCCGCGCGCCGAAGCTGAGTTCGTCGGGAGTGTGCAGGTAGGTGCCGCGCAGGGCGATCTCGGCACGGACGGCGGACAACCGGGGCTCCACCGGCCCGGCCTGCGGGTTCTCCTCGTGGAAGAGCCGGAGAAACTCCTCCGCCTCCTCGACGTCGACACCCGCACCCCCGCCCACCCGAGCCCCCGTACCCTGGGGCGCCCCGTGGGAGACGGGGCAGACCAGAGGGGCCATCGGTCGCTCGCTGAGGGTAGTCACGGCGCGGAAACTTAACCCGGCAAACATGTCACCGGTGACCGCCAGATGGGCCACGAGCTGCGGTTTGGCGTAGCACACTATCGAGGAATCTAGTTACGGAGAGTGTGTTACTTGACCGGTGCGGGGCGGGGCTTGAGGGACTGTCAGGGTGGTGCGGGGTGGGTCTGGACACGAGAAACGGGTTGTCTCGCCGCCGCCGAGACAACCCGTTCGTCGCATGTCAGGCCCGGCAACCAGAGGCTGGGTGGGTTCGTGCTGCCCCTCGACCTAGGGGTTGGTGATGTCGGCCTCTGTCTTGGTCGGGTTGGTGATGTCGTCACCCTTGGGTGCCGGGTTGGTGATGTCGGCGTCCCGGTGTGGTGAGGGCCGCGGCTTGTTGGGGTTGGTGATGTCATCCTTGCCCGGCGCGGGGTTGGTGATGTCGCTGTCCCCGAGCGGGTTCGTGATGTCGTTGATGACCGACACCTGGGCCGCCACGACCTGCGTCGGCGACGAATAGGTATCGGTTGATTGAGCGGGGCTGTCCGCTAGTGGAACAATTCCCGCGTAAAGTGTCATCAGAAAGGCAACCAACATGCCTGCCTCCTTGGGTAGCTACCTGTCATGACATCTGCCGAACGTGTCAATGCCGAACGTGACCTCCCGGGCACGTTCGGTGAGCGGCTTCGTACTCTGCGGACCGCTCGTGGACTCACCCAACGTGATCTTGCGGGTGAGGGGCTTTCGAGCAGCTATCTCTCTCGTCTGGAGTCCGGCCAGCGCACCCCGACCCCCAAGGTCGTGGAACAGCTGGCGACCCGGCTTGGTGTCTCGGCCGACTCCTTCGCAGGTCTGGGCAGTGGCGCGCGGGCCACTGGCGGTTCGTTCCTGGCCGGATGCGCCAGGGTGGTGGACCACCTGCTCGCCGGCCGCATCGAGTCCGCCCTCGAAGTGCTGGACGGCATGCGCGGTGAGCTGCGTGATCCGGAGGCCAAGTGGCTGTGCGAGTACGCCGCGGCCGCCTGCTCCGGACGACTGGGCCGCACCAAGGACGTCTTCGAGCGGTTGAGCGAGGCGGAGAACCTGTTCCGGGTCGTGCCCACCTCGGCTCGTGCCGTCGCGCTGACCCTGCAGACCGCGGCTGCCCGCGAACTCGGCCGGACCCGTGAGGCCATCGACCTGGGCCTGCACGCGGTCGCCGAGGCTGACGCGCTGGGCTCGGCCACTGACTTCCCCGGCGAGCACGCCGTGCTCCTGCGGGTACGCGCCCGCACGACGCTGGCCGCCGCCTACAACGCGGTCGGCCGGTTCGCGGACGCACTGGAGGCCAGCCAGCAAGCCACCGCGCTGACCGCCGAGTGGGTCGTGCAGCGTCCGGGCAAGGATCCGGTCGCCGACGAGCTGACCGTGGTCAGTCATTGGATGCTCGCGGTCACGCTGGCCAGGCAGGGCAAGCTGGAAGCTGCGGGCGGTGAGCTGGGCACCGCCCTGGTGCCACCGATCGAGTCGATCGGGACCGAGCTGTGGTGCCGGGTCCGCCTGGCCGTGGTCTCGCTGTTCCTGGAGTTCGGCGTGCCGAGTAGCGAGGCGCCTGATTTGCTGCTCAACGAGGTGTCCGAGGTGCGCTACGCAGCCAAGGGGCAGCTCGAAGCGCAGGTGTTCACCCTGCGGGCCGAGCTGGCGCTGCGGGCCGGGAACATCAAGGCGGCGCTGGACAGTGCCGAGGCGGCGCTGCAATCCGGGGTGCTGGGCACCGTGGACCGGATCCGCACTCTGATGACCGTGGTCAAGGTGAGTACCGACCTCGGGCTGGAGGAGAGGCGACTTTCTGCCCTTGACGAGCTGCTCGCGCACCTCGACACCGCGGATCCGGAGGAAGTCCGCCCCGCGTTGCTCAAGGAAGTCGCTGCGCTGTCCGTGCGGACCTTGCGCAACCACCACGGGCGGTCCTGACGTCCTGGACGTGACTGGCACGGCTGTCACCGCCGCGCGGACGTTTGCGCGCGCGGCGGTTCGGCACTTTCCACGCACAGTCATGTCTAACCCAAATGGGTGTCGACGCGGATCTGCATGCTGTGCCTCTGGTGAGTGTCGTAGCGGCCGTGGTGTTCACCCACGGTGGTTATGAGGCGAGGGTAAGAGTCCCATTCGTGCTGCGTCAACGTGACAGGCCGGGGTTCGCGGGGGTGTCAACTGGTTGGCAACCCTTCGATCGGGGGGTTTGGTGACTGTGGGTGGTGGGCGGGGCGGCCTGGTGGCTCCCGACGAATGTCGGTTGTGACATCAACGGGTGATCTGAACGGGGCTGGTGGCGGTGGGTTGTTGACTAGTTAATTGACCATCAGTCAGGCGGTCGGTACCATGCTGTTGTCATCGTTTGTCAACTCGATGATCAGCATTTGCCAGTCATGACTGGGGCCGTCTGAGCAGGGGTGTGTCATGTCGCTGAGCCAGCGTCCAGGCGCGGTGCGACCGGGGAGCTTCGGCCAGTCCTCGCGTGATGGGGAACCGCGCGCGCAGGCAATCAAGGTGCTGGTCGTCGACCGGCACCCGATCGTCGCGGACGGGCTGCGCGCCTGCTTCGCCCAACACTCCGACATCGAGTTCGCCGGCGCGCTCCAGGACGCCGCGCACATCGTGGACGAGGTGACCGCCCGGCGTCCCGACGTCGTGCTGGTCGATCTCGACCTGGGGGAGGTGGACGGACTGGAGGTGGTCAAGGCGGTGCTGCGCACTCGGCTGCCGATCGTCGCCGTCGTCTTCTCCGACCAGCGTTCCCGGGTCGGCGCGGCCCTGCAGGCCGGCGCCATGGGCTTCGTGCTCAAGTGCGCCACCGGCGAGGAGATCGTCTCCGCGATCCGCCAGGCCCGCAGCGGTGTCACGTCGATGTCACCGCAGTTGTCACCGCTGACAGTCACGCCGCTGCCGCGGGCCCAGATACGGTCCGTGTTGTCCGGTCGGGAACTGGACGTGCTGCGACTCGTGGCCGAAGGTCACACCAACGCCGAGATCGGCAGGCGGCTCTTCGTCGCCGAGACCACGGTCAAGACCCACCTGCAGCGGATCTTCGCCAAGCTGCACGTCAGTGACCGGGCCGCGGCCGTGGCCACCGCGCTGGCCACCGGCCTGCTGGTCGCCGGGCCGGACGGCTTCGGCGGGCAGGTCTACTCCTTCCGCCCGCACAACGTCGCGGTCATGCCGCTGCGGCAGCAGGCCGTCGGCGGTTCCTGACCAGCGAGGTCGCGGGCCCGGCTCAGAACAGGGCGGGCACCGGGATGTGCAGCACCCCGGTCTCCGCGCCGTCCAGCACGGCCAGACCGGCTCGCCGCGCGGCCCGGTGCAGGCCGGCGCGCTCGGGCAGGCACCACGCGCTGAGCAGGGTCAGTCCGCGCTCGCCCGCGGCGGCCACCAGGCCGCGCAGCAACGCCGAACCGACACCGCGGTGCTGCCACGCGTCCTCGACCAGCAGCGCGATCTCCGCGGTGCCGGGGGTCGGCATGAAGATCAGCTGACCCATGCCGACCACATGGTCTCCGCGCGGATCGGGCCGCACCGCCAGCAACGCGGCGCCCCGGCGCGGCACCAGCAGCCGGGCCACCCAGCGCGGCGGGATGTGCGGGCCGTCGGCGTGGTAGCGGGAACGCAGGCTCGCGGGTGAACAGCGGGCGTGCATGGCCAGGGTCTCCGGCAGATCCGCGAAGGTCGCGGACCGGAGGCGCAACTCGCCGGGCATCTGCATGCACCCAGCCTGGTCCCGCCGTGTTGCCGGTCCGGTTCACCGCTGTTGCGCCCAGGTGAGTCCTCTCCAGGGCAGTCGTTTGGCCGGAACTTCGGGCACACTGGTGTCGTTGAAGCAAACAGAACAGTTCTGTTTGAGGTGGGGGCGCCGAATGCGGTACCAGGTCGCTGTCGAGGGCGGGGCGATCGAGGTGGTGGTACACCGGCCGGTCTGGCTGGGGCCGCTGCCCTGTTACCTGCACCTGCCCAGCGGATATGACAGCCAGGGCGAACTGTCCGATCTCGCCACCGAGGCGGGCTGCGCGATTGTCTCCGTCGAGCACCGGCTCGGCCGCGGGCTGCCCTTCCCGGTCGCCCTTGAGGACTGCTACTCGGCGCTGATGTGGTTGCTGGACAACGCCGCGCTGCTGGAACTGGACGCCACCCGGCTCGCCGTCGGCGGCGCGCGCGAGGGCGCGGACCTGGCCGCGGCACTGCCTTTACTGATCAAGGAACGCGGTGGCCCGGCAATCGGCCTGCAGATCCTGGAGCTGCCCACGCTGACCCCGGACCCGGCCGCCGACCTGGCCGGACTGCCGCCCGCGCTGATCGCGGTCGGTGAGGCCGACGCCGGCCGGGTGGCCGCGGAACGTTATGCCCGGCGGCTCACCAAGGCCGGGGTGCCCAGCACCTTGCACCGGCTCGGCCCGGACTCCTTCGCGGCGCTGCCCTGGCGGATCGAACTGGCCCGCACCCTGCGGGCCGCGCACGTGGCGACCCGGCTGCCCGCCTAGCGAACCCGGCGGTCCCTGGCGCAGGTCCACAGGCACAGGAACTGCATGCTGATGCCGACCGCGAGCACGATCGCCATATCGAATGCCTCGGCGCTGGCCGCCAGCATCGCGAACGCGGCGATCAGCACCATGATCAGCGAGAGGGCCTGCGGCCGCAGGTTCCAGGAGCGGCGGCGGATGGGCGCGGACGGCGTGCGCACGGCGCGCTCGGGCCGGACGGCCGGGCGCGGCGGATAGGTGAACGGCATGGTCGGCACCCGCCGGGCGCGTTTCACCGGTTGCCACTGGAGTTCGACACGCACGCGCTGACGTTCCGGGCTGGGCGCGAGCAGGGCGGTACCTTCGTCGGGACCGCCGGGGCGGGGTGGCGCTGCGTTCACCGGACCGTCGTTTCCTCAATCACCCTGTGGTTGCGTCAACAAACGTTGTCGCATTGTTGCTTTTTCGGGTTGACTTTAGTGCCTTTGGCCTAGTTGTCGACCCCGAATGTTGGTACTTGACTCTCGAAAGTGCGCTAGGTCACGTTCGGATGGGGTGCGGAATGCGGCGTTGGTTCCTGGTCGCGCTGGCGGCAGGACTGGCATTCACAGCAGGTTGTACGGCCAAATCTCCGACCGGGGCGCCACCATCGGCGACCTCCTCGGCGCAGACCCAGCCCGGCGCGGCGCCGGCCGACGTGGCGCGGGCCCGCACCGAGCTGGGCACGCTCAAGGTGATCGCCTGGGCGCCGATGAAGGGCTACACCCGGGAGCGCTTCAAGCACTGGACGTCCCAGGGCGAGTCCTGTGACACCCGGGAGTTCGTGCTGCGCCGTGAGGGCGAGGACGTCAAGACGGACAAGGCGTGCAAGGTCATCTCCGGCCGCTGGCGCAGTGTCTACGACGACAAGGTGGTCACCGGCCCCGGCGAACTCGACATCGACCACACCGTGCCGCTGGCCAACGCCTGGCGCACCGGTGCGGCCGACTGGACCGACGAACGCCGCTCCGAGTTCGCCAACGACACCCGCAACCCGCAGCTGATCGCGGTGACGGCGGCGACCAACCGATCCAAGGGCGACCAGGACCCGTCCCAGTGGAAGCCCCCGGCCACGGGGGTGTGGTGTACCTACGCGGTGCACTGGATCCGGGTGAAGGCGGTCTATGCCCTGGGCGTCACCGAGGCGGAACGCGGCGCCCTGAAGGACATGCTGGGCCACTGTCCTAAGTAGACAACAGTGCTGGATACAGGAAAGCCGCGTTCGTCGCCCCTGCGCGACGAACGCGGCTTCCCCTGGCGCGAGCCCGGTCAGCTAGCTGCTGCCCGTTCCCGCGTTCAGGCGGCGGCGGGCCACCGGCACCAGCACGGCCAGTGCGGCCATGAGTGCCAGTGATCCCGCCGCGGAGTACAGGAGGAACTCGCCGAGCGCGCCCCGGTTGAGGAAGCCGCCGAGGATCAGGGCGACCACGGCGCAGACGGCGCGGTCGATGATGGACTCGATGGACAGCAGGGTGGCGCGGTAGGGCGTTTCCGGGATGGCGTCGTTGATGAGCTGGCGCTGGATCGGGAAGGAGAACCCGCCGGCCAGGGCGAAGACGCAGAGCAGGGCGATGGTGCCGGGGATGCCGGCGAAGACGGTGCCCGCCAGGGTCAGCGCCATCACGATGGTGATCAGGAAGACGGCCTTGGTGTCGCTGAGGAAGCGGCGCAGGAAGCCGGGGCGCATGGAGCCCAGGGCCTCGAAGGCGGTCATCGCGGCGAGCACGGCGCCGTGCGAGATCACCGGGAGTTGTTTGTCCAGCAGGATGGGCTGGAACAGGTTGACCTGGCAGATGCGGACCAGGGTGAAGATGGCCACGCCCTGCACGATCAGCAGCTGGAGCACGGGGGCGTTGCGCAGCACGGTGAGCGCGCGGCCCATGGTGGCCCAGGGGGACAGTTTCGCCGGATCTTCGGCGTCCACTGTGGACGGTGCGGGTGGCAGGGCGGGCAGGCGCAACGCGATGAGCACGGCGATCGCGGAGCTGATCGCGGTGAGCCAGTACGGCGAGGGCGTGTTCCAGGCCATCAGCAGGCCGACCACCGGCCAGGCGGCGATCCGGCCGATGAGGCTGTAGAACCGGGCGCTGCCCTCGGACTGCTTGTACGCCGCGCTGTCGCCGGTGCGCTGTAGGTAGGTGTAGAGGTAGGCGCTGGTGGCCACGATGGTCAGCGAGCGGGCCACCGCGATCAGCAGGAAGTGCGCCAGGAAGCCCCAGTAGGTGGGGGCGGCGACCACCAGCAGGTTGGCGGCGGAGAGGATGGCCGCGCCGGCCAGCATCGAGTTCCGGTAACCGAGCCGGTCGGAGATCATCCCGGTGGGCACGGCCAGCAGGCAGAACGCCACGTAGTAGATGCTCTGGATGCCCAGGATCTCCGCCGCGGACAGGCCGAACTGCTGTTGGTAGGCATAGAAGATCGGCGTCCACAGCAGCAGCGTGAAGAAGAACTGGAAGCCGATGGACAGCCGGATGACCCGCTTGGCGGCGGGGGACACCGGCTTTTTGGGCGCGCGCGAAAGCAGCACTGGCATGGGTTCGCGCGCTCAGACCGAGTAGGGGCGGAGCTGGAGGATGTGCACGCGGTCGGCGCCGGCGACCCATTCGATGTCCACCGGTGCGGCGAAGGTGTAGTCCGGGGAGAAGTGCGACTGGAGCAGCCGGCCGGCCAGCGCGAGTTTCTGCAGCATGGCCTGGATGCCGGTGGACAGGTCTTGTTTGGCATCGCCGAGGGACAGCGTGCGGCCGCCGCCCTCCACCGTGCTGTACAGGTACTGCATCGGCAGGATCGTGCCGGAGACGACGTCGGTCACCTCCGGCGAGACGTTGACGTAGACGTTGCGGAAGTCGTTGCGCGCCATCGGGTTGGTCGTGACCAGCACGCCGCCGACCGGGGCGTCGACCTGCTCCTGCACGATCACGCCCATGTAGCAGTCGTCCAGGGAGATCCCGGCCTGCTGGCGCAGGCGCACACTGCGCGGGGAGACCAGCGAGGCCCAGACCAGCTTGATGCTGTCGAAGATGGCCTCGGCGGTGCTGACGTGGTTGACCGACTCGTAGATGCCCGCGGCGGAGAAGCCGTCCAGGTCCTCGGCGTTGGAGGAGCTGCGGACCACGAAGGTGCGCACCCCGCCGAGCTGTTCGACGATGGCGGAGTCGATCTCCTGCCGGATGTCCTCGGGCATGCGCGCGGTGCGGATCAGCTTCTGCAGCGCAAGGCTGAGCGGTTCGGCCTCGGGCACGTCCAGTTCCAGGGCCATCTTCAGCTTGCCGATGGTCTGCTGGATGCGCGGGGAGGACTGCAGGAACCGCTGCTGCACGGCGAAGGGGATGGCGATGCCGCGCGGGATCCGCACGGTGTCCCGCAGGAACTGCCAGGCCGCGCCGGCCAGTTCCTCGTTCTCCGGCACGTCCAGGTTGCGGGCCAGGTAGCTGAGCAGGTTCGGCCGGGGCGGGCGCGGCACCTGGTAGAAGCCGAGCAGCCGGTCCGAGCCGTGGTCCAGGATGTGCCGCAGTTCGCCGAGGTTGGCCGCCTTGGTGCCGTAGCGGTGCCGGTCGGCGGCGCGCAGCTTGTGCATGTCCAGGATCGGCGTGCGCTCGGTTTCCGGCTCCTCCAGGGTGATCTGCTGCGCGCGCCAGGCCGGCGGCGCGACCAGATCGGCCGGGGCCTCGGTGGGAGACAACGAGATCTGGGTGCCGCCGGACTCGACGCGGTACTCCACCCACTGCCCGTCCAGCTGGTCCGCGGCGATGGTCTCCAGCACGCCGAGCTGGATGGCGTTGGGGATCTTCCAGCCGGAGGCGAGCACGTTGGTGTGCGACAACGGCGTGGTGTGCTGCGCGTTGATGATGCCGGCCAGGCGCGGGATGTCGTCGGGCACCCGGTCCATCACGATGATGTCGAACCACTCCAGGGTGTTCGCCGCGGCGGCGTAGTCCTTGTCCGTGGCGAAGGCGCGCAGGCGGCCGGTGGCGGTGCCCGGGTTCAGCGGCACGAACCGGGTGGAGGCGAACAGCTCGTGCGCGGTGACCCTGGGCAGTTCGGCGGGCGGGATGCTGTCCAGGAAGCGTTCCTGGAGGTGGGTGGCCGGTTTGAACACCAGCGGCACCGAGGGGTCGACCCATTCCCGGACGAAGCCGTAGAAGAAGCGGATCATGTCCGCGGACATGGTGTCGACCTCGACGGTCTCCAGGGAGATGAACCGGCGCTCGGCGCCGCCGTCGTGCCCGGTTCGCTTGTGCAGGGCCAGGATGCCGAGGTAGAAGCGGCGGTCCGGGTCGTGGTAGACGCTGTCGTTGAACGAGTTGACGTTGGCGGCCAGCTCGTCGAAGTCCATGCCCAGGATGTCCAGGCCGACGTACTGGACGTGGAACTCGCGGTGGGCGTTGTTGATGAAGTGGATGACGCCCAGTTCCCGGTCGACCACGAGCTTCACGAACGGCTGGCCGGCGAGCATCCCGGAGAGCTGGTCGAAAGCGGCTAGGGACAGCTTCTCGCCGATGATGGCGTGAACCAGGTCCGTCTCGGTCGGGGCCGCGTGCACGGGTCCTCGTCTTTCCGGTGGCGTCAGGGCATGCCGGGATCCGGCAGCGGAAACTGGGTGAACAGCGGGTGAAGCTAGCAGGTTCTGACAAACCGGTCAGGTCGGCCGAATGGCCGCGCGATCCGTCGATCGGGGACCCGTGGATTCGTCACGGATTCCCGGCATGCGGGAAAGGGCAAGTGCTTTCCAGGGCGGCAACGGGGTCTGCCCGATTCGCGCTCCCAGGGGCTGGGAGACCGATCATGGCCGGGGTTCGTTCGGGTCGCTGAGTGCCGTTGGCCACAGTGTGGCAGGCAACACCCGTTCAGCCCAACGGGTTCGGAGTGTCCACATCAGACCCTTCGGCCACGTCCTCGCATGCTACGGGGAGCGGCGGATGGGTACTGAGGTACTCGCGGGCGCCGGTGTCGCGGATGGCCGCGGCGGCCGCGCCCGCCCAGTGCGCGCGGCCGAACAGCACCGGGTGCCCGCGGCGGCCGTGGAAGGTGGCGGCGGCCAGCGCGGTGGGCGAGGCGTGCGCGCGGACCCGGCGGACGGCTTCGGCGGTGAGGCCGGGCATGTCGACGGGGAGCACGATCACCGCGTCGACGTCGGCGGGCAGGGCGGCGAGTCCGGCGCGCAGCGAGGAGCCCATGCCGGTGGGCCAGTCCGGGTTGTGGACTGGGGTGACGTCGAGGAGGTTGGCGGTGGCCAGTACCTCGTCGGCGGCCGCGCCGAGCACGGCGTAGACGGGGGTGCAGCCGCCGTCGAGCAGCACGGTGGTGGCCAGGTCGAGGAAGAGCACCCCGTCCTGCCGCGCGAGGGCTTTGGGGCCGCCGTAGCGGCGGCCGGCCCCGGCGGCGAGCACGAGTCCCGCGACCCGGCTCACGTGGTGCGTTCGGCCAGGTAGAGCATGAAGGCCAGCCAGGCCAGCAGCACGGTGGCGCCGACCAGCAGCGCGCCCACCGAGACCGAGCGGGCCGAGACGGCGCGCTCGGGGCTCTCCGGCAGGTAGAGCACCTGGACCGATTCGCCGACGCTGTGGTCGCCGCGGATCTCGGTGACATGCTGCTCGCCGCGGCTGTCCTGGTAGGCGACCGTGGCGTAGTGCTCGACCCGTGTCACCCATTCGGGGCCTACGCCGGGGTTGCGGTCCTCGTACAGCTGGGTGCGGCTGCTCAGCACGGTGGCGGCGGTGTTCACGCCCTGGGTCCGCCAGTGCAGGGTGCGCAGCAGCAGCACCGCCAGCACGATGCTGACCAGCAGGATCAGGGCGCCAGGCAGCCACTCCCAGTGCAGTTCGCCCGGTGTCATGCGTGGCAGCATCGTCGCGGTCGCGGCGCTGGTCAACGGCGTGTGATGACTCCGTGACGGGTTGCATGCCGAGGCGGAATATTTGTCACTCCGGCGCCGGGAAGGTGTCCCGGCCCAGTTCGCGCAGGACAGCGGGCAGTTGGGTGGCCGGTCGGACGTGCAGCAGCGCGATGGAGTCGGCCTCAGCCAGGCCGTGTGCCTGCAGGACCGCCTTGGCTTCGCTGCCGGAGAGCGCGTTGAACCAGCGCAGCGCCAGGTCGTGCCGGCCGGCGGTGGTGAGCGGGCCGTAGACGCGCAGTCGGCCGATGCCGCCGTCGGGGTGGATGTCCAGGCGGATCTCGGTGACCGGGCGGGGCTCGGGCACGGGGAAGCGGTGGCCGGTGTCGGGCAGCAGCGGGGTGTTCGGCAGCAGCGGGGACCAGTCGGTGTCGGGGGTGCGGCCCCAGACGGTGGCGCTGGCCGGTGAGTTTCCCTTGTAGTGCAGGGTGCTCACCTCGATCACCCGGGGGATGGCCTCGGCGGTCAGCCGGAGCACCGCCCAATCGTTGCCGTCGCCGCGGCGGCGGGCGGTTTCCCAGCCGTCGCTCATGTACTGGGACTCACCGGGCTGGAGCATGTTGTCCGGCGGGGAGAAGAAGCCGTCGCTGGCCTGCACGGCCCGGCCGCCGTTGGCGGTGGCGGCCAGGTCCAGGGGCACGCCGACCAGGTCGCGCGGGTCGGGCAGGGGTTCGCCGTGCACGCGCAGCCGGGCCACGCCGCCGTCGGGGTGGATGGTCAGCCGGATGTGCGTGATCCGTAAGGAGGTCGCGACGTCGAACTCGTTCTGGGTGTGGCCCTGCAACGGGCTGCGCGGCACGAGTTCCACCCAGTCGGCGGCGTCGAGGTCGGCTTCGGTGGGGTAGCCCGCCAGCGCCGCGCCGTGCACGGTGGCCTGTTCCGGGTAGTTGCCCTTGAAGAAGCTGGTGTCCACCACGATTGCGCGCGGGATGCCGGGCACGCCGAGCCGGACGATCACCCAGTCCTGGCCGGGCACGCCGCGGCGGCGGCGGGTTTCCCAGCCGTCGTACTCCTGGCCCTTGGGGGTGAAGGTGTGCGGGCGGAACACCGGCGGCCCCGGCTTGATCAGGTTCTCCTTCTCGGCGAAGAACTCGTCGTTGGCGGCCAGCACCGAGCCGCCCAGGTTGCGGGCGGCCAGATCGGGCAGAGCGGTGTCCATGGTTCAGCCTCCGTCGCGCCGCAGCAGTGCTCCGTGTGGCCGCGCGCCGATGATGTTGCCGCGCAACCAGGTCTGGCGGACCACCCCGGTCAGCTCCCGGCCCGCGTACGGGGTGATCGGGTGCCGGTGGTGTAGTTCGCCCGGACTCACAGTGAACCGTTCGTCGGCGGCGAAGGCGAGGAGATCGGCGTCACAGCCGACCGCGATCCGGCCCTTGCGGGTCAGTCCGGCCAGTGCGGCGGGGCGGGCGGACATCCAGTCGACCACCTGGGACAGTGGCACGCCGCGGGCGCGGGCGGCACTCCACAGCACCGGCAGGCCGAGCTGGAGGGAGGACACGCCGCCCCAGGCGATGCCGAAGTCGCCGTCCCCCTTGAACTTCTCCGCCGGGGTGCTGGGCGAGTGGTCGGACACCACGCAGTCCAGGGTGCCGTCGGCGAGCCCCTGCCAGAGCAGGTCCTGGTTGGCGGCCTCGCGGATGGGCGGGCAGCACTTGAACTCGGTGGCGCCCTCGGGCACGGTTTCGGCGGTGAGGGTGAGGTAGTGCGGGCAGGTCTCGGCGGTCAGCCGGACCCCCGCCGCCTTGGCTTCGGCCACAATGGACAGTGCCTCGGCCGAGGACAGGTGCAGCACATGGGCTCTGGCGTTCGCGCCGGCAGCGAGGGCGGCCAGGTGGGCGACGGCGGTGTTCTCCACGCTGCTGGGCCGGGAGGCCAGGAAGTCCGCGTACCGCCTGCCCGCGGCGGTGGGTGCGGCGGCGAGTTCTTCGCTGTCCTCGGCGTGCACGATGAGCAGTGCGTCCAGTTCGGCCAACTGGCGCAGGGCCTGGTCGATTTCCGGCCAGGACAGCGGCGGGAACTCGGGCACGCCGGAGTCGACGGTGAAGCATTTGAAGCCGAAGACGCCCTCGGCGTGCAGGGCGGGCAGTTCGTGCAGCTTGCCCGGGATCGCGCCGCCCCAGAAGCCGACGTCGACGAAGCACCGGCCTTGGGCGGCTTGGCGTTTGAGGTTGAGGGCTGCCACGTCGACGGTGGGCGGCAGGGAGTTGAGCGGCATGTCGATGATGGTGGTGACGCCCCCGGCGGCCGCCGCGGCGGTCGCGGTGGCGAAGCCCTCCCATTCGGTGCGGCCGGGTTCGTTGACATGCACGTGCGTGTCGACCAGGCCGGGCAGTAGGGCCACCGCGCCGAGGTCGGTGTCAGTGCGCGCGGGCAGCTCGGTGTCGTAGGCGGCGACCGCGGCGATCTGTCCATTGTGGACGGCCACGGCGGCGGGTTGTTCGCCGGTGGGCAGGAATACCCGCTCGGAGCGCAGGACGAGGTCGTACATCGGTCTCCTACGTGCCGGTCAGGTGTTCGGGGCGGACCGGGACGCGGTTCAGGTCGAGCCCGCTGGCGGCGCGGATGGCGGCGGCGATGGCCGGGGTGACCGAGATGGTCGGCGGTTCGCCGACGCCGCGCAGGCCGTAGGGCGCGTTCGGGTCGGCGAGTTCGAGCACGTCGATCACCATCGGCGGCATGTCCAGGATGGTGGGGATGAGGTAGTCGGTGAAGGAGGGGTTGCGGATCAGGCCGTCGCGGAGCTGGATCTCCTCCATCACGGCCAGGCCGAGGCCCTGTGCGCTGCCGCCCTGGATCTGGCCGAGCACCGCCTCCGGGTTCAGCGCCTTGCCCACGTCCTGGGCGCAGGCCAGTTCGACCACCTTGACCAGGCCCAGCTCCAGGTCCACATCCACCACCGCCCGGTGTGCGGCGAAGGCGTACTGCACGTGCGCGTTTCCCTGCCCGCTCAACGGATCCAGGGTCTCGGTCGGCCGGTGCCGCCACTCCACGGTCTCCTCGATCACCGTGTCCCCGAGCACCGAGACCAGTTCATCGGGGCTCAGTGGCCAGCGATTTCCGCTGAGGGCAAGGAGTTTGGCGCGGACGGCCTCGCAGGCGGCCTTGGTCGCGCCGCCGGTGACATAACTCTGCCGGGAGGCCGAGGTGGAGCCGGCCGAGCCGATGGAGGTGTCCGCGGGGGCGATGGTGACCTGCTGCACGCCGAGTTCGGTGCGGGCGATCTGGCCGAGCAGGGTGACCAGGCCCTGGCCGACCTCGGCTGCCGCGGTGTGCACCAGCGCCACCGGGTCACCGCCGATCACCGCGAGCCGGACCTTGGCGGTGGAGTAGTCGTCGAAACCCTCGGAGAAGCAGACGTTCTTGACCCCGATGCCGTAGCCGACGCCGCGCCGCACGCCTTCGCCGTGGGTGGTGTTGGCCGCGCCGCCGGGCAGTTCCAGGATATCCCGCGCACCGTCCACTGTGGGCAGTGGTTTGTCCTTGACCAGGCGGAGCAGTTCGGCGACCGGGGCGGCGGAGTCGATGACCTGGCCGGTGGGCATCACACTGCCCTCGGCGACCGCGTTGCGGATACGCAACTCCACCGGGTCCATGTCGAGTGCGGCGGCGAGTTTGTCCATTTGGGACTCGTAGCCGAAACACGCCTGCACCGCGCCGAATCCGCGCATCGCGCCGCAGGGCGGATTGTTGGTGTAGACACCGTAGCCGTCCAGCACCACGTTGGGCACCTCGTACGGGCCGACACCGAGGGTGGTGGCGTTGGCCACCACGGCGGCGGTGGTGGAGGCGTAGGCGCCGCCGTCCAGGTACAGCCTGGCCTTGACGTAGACCAGCTTCCCGTCCCTGGTCGCCCCGTGCTCGTAGTGCATCCGGGCCGGATGCCGGTGCACGTGCCCGAAGAAGCTCTCCTCCCTGCTGTACACCATTTTCACCGGGCGGCCGGTGTGCAGGGCGAGCAGGCAGGCGTGCACCTGCATGGACAGGTCCTCGCGGGCGCCGAACGCGCCGCCCACCCCGGCCAGGGTGATCCGCACCTGATCCGTCGGCAGGCCAAGGGCCAACGCGACCTGGCCCTGGTCCACGTGCAGCCACTGGGTGGCCACGTACAGCTCGACCCCGCCGTCCTCGGCGGGCACCGCGAGGCCGGATTCGGGGCCGAGGAACGCCTGGTCCTGCATGCCGACGTGGTACACGCCGGACACCACGACCTCGGCGGTCGCGTCCGGATCACCGCGCCGGATGGGCACGTGCCGGACCAGGTTCCCGTTGTCGTGCAACGGGTTGCGCTGAGGTTCGTGCGCGGCCAGCTCGCTGTCGATGACCGGTTCGAGGACCTCGTAGCCGACCTCGATCCGTTCCATGGCGCGGCGGGCGGTCTCCGGATGGTCGGCGGCCACAATGGCGATCGCCTCGCCCTGGTAACGGATCCGGTCCACCGCGAGCACCGGCTGGTCCACGTGTTCCAGCCCAAAAGCGTTGCGGCCGGGCACATCGGTGTGGGTGAGCACCGCGTGCACCCCGGGCACGGCGAGTGCGGCGGCGATGTCCAGGCTGGTGATCCGGGCGTGCGCGTGCGGACTGCGCAGGGTGGCGCCCCAGAGCATGTCCGCGGCCCACAGGTCCGAGGAGTAGGCGAACTCGCCCTTGACCTTCAGGTTGCCGTCGGGCCGCAGCGGGCTCTGGCCGATGCCGCCGGTGACCGTGCTCCGGACCTCGCTGGTGGTCACTGGGTCACCTCCACTCTGGCCTGCAAGCGGCGGCTGGCCGAGCGCAGATCCCCGGCCAGCTCGTCCTCGCCCGCGGTGCGCAGTTCGCCGTCGACCACCACACTGCGGCCGCCCACGAGCAGCCGGGCCAGCGGCGGCACCGAGGCGAACACCAGTGCCGCAACGGGATCGGCGATGCCGGCGTGGCCGAGCCCGTCGATCCGCCACACCGCCAGGTCGGCCAGCTTGCCCACCTCGATCGAGCCGATCTCGTTCTCCCGGCCGAGGCAGCGCGCCCCGCCCATGGTGCCCAGGTACAGCGATTGGCGGGCGGTCAGCGCGTCCGGGCCGCCGCGCAGCCGGGCCAGGTAGAGCGCCTGGCGCAGTTCGTCGCCCAGGCCGCCGCCCTCGTTGGAGGCCGCGCCGTCCGCGCCAAGGCCGACCGGCACCCCCGCGCCGACCAGGTCGGTGACCCGGCAGGTGCCCGCGCCGACCCTGGCGTTGGAGCTGGGGCAGTGCGCGACCCCGGTGCCGGTGGCGGCGAGCCGGGCGATGGCCTTGTCGGAGAAGTGGATGCCGTGCGCGAACCACACGTCCGCACCGAGCCAGCCGAGCGAGTCGGCGTACTCCAGGGGCGTGCACCCCAGCTCCGCCAGGCACTTCTCTTCTTCCTCGACGGTCTCGGCGAGGTGGGTGTGCAGCCGGACGCCCTTGTCCCTGGCCAGTTCCGCGGCCTCGCGCATCAGCCGCTCGCTCACCGAGAACGGCGAGCAGGGGCCGACCGCGATCCGGATCTGGGCGTCGAAGGAGGTGTCGTGGTGGGTGTCGATGGCGGCCTCGGTGGCCGCCAGGGCGGCGTCGGTGTCCTCCACGATGTGGTCCGGCGGCAGCCCACCCGCGGACTCGCCGCGGTCCATCGAGCCGCGCACCGCGTGCAGCCGCACCCCGATCCGGCGGGCCGCGGAGATCACCGCGTCCAGCTGGTCGCCGCCGGTGCGCGGGTAGACGTAGTGGTGGTCGGCGGCGGTGGTGCAGCCGGTGCGGGCCAGCCAGGCCAGTCCGGCGCTGGCCGCGGCGTGCGTGACCGAGGCGTCCAGGCGGGCCCAGATCGGGTACAGCTCGACCAGCCAGCCGAACAGGTTCTCCTCCTGGGCGATGCCCCGGGTGGCCCACTGGTAGAGGTGGTGGTGGGTGTTGACCAGGCCGGGGGTGACCAGGCAGCCGTGCGCGTCGATGTGCTCGGCGGGCTTGTCAGACAACGGCGCCGGGCCGGGGCCGACCGCCGTGATGATCCCGTGCTCTACCACCACGTGCCCGGTGGCGTACTCGGTACCCGCATTGTCCACAGTGGACACGGCGGCGTTCTCGATCACGATACGGCTCATCGGGCTTCCTCCCGCCGGGCCGCGGCCAGCCGCACCGCGTCCAGGATCTTCTCGTAGCCGGTGCAGCGGCACAGGTTCCCGGCCAGTGCCTCGCGGATCTCCGGATCGGTCGGTTTTCTGTTGCGCCGCACCAGGTCGTGCGTGGCCACGATCAGCCCGGGGGTGCAGAACCCGCACTGCACCGCACCCGCCTCCACGAACGCCTGTTGCACCGGATCCAGGTTCTCGCCGGTGGCCAGGCCCTCCACGGTGCGCACCGCGCGGCCCTCGGCCTGCCCGGCCGCGACCAGGCAGGCGCACACCGGGGTGTCGTCCAGGTACACCGTGCAGGAGCCGCATTCGCCTTGTTCACAGGCGTTCTTCGAGCCGGGCAGGCCGAGGCGCTCGCGCAGCACGTAGAGCAGGCTCTCGCCCGGCCACACGTCGTCGGCCTGCCGCGGCTCCCCGTTGACGGTGAGGTTCACGCGCATCGTGACCACCTTCCGGAGCGATAGTCCTGCCAGGTCCAGGCCAGCGTGCGGCGGGCGAGCACGGCCAGGGCGTGCCGCCGGTAGGCCGCGCTGCCGCGGACATCGTCGATGGGGGCGGCCGCGGCCGCGACCAGTTCGCCGAAGCGGATGAGCAGGCTCTCCGGCAACGGTTGTGGGCTCTCCCAGTCCAGTTCGCCTGCCAGCAGCGCCTCGGCCTCGGGGGCGCGCCGCGGGGTGGGCGCGGCCGAGCCGATGCCGGTGCCGACCGTGCCCCGCGCCGGATGCAGGGCCAGCGCGAAGGAGCAGACCGCGATCACCATCGCGTTGCGCGTGCCGACCTTGGAGAACTGTTGCGGCCCACCGGCCACCGGCAGCCGGACCGCGCGGATCAGCTCGTCGGGGGCCAGCGCGCTGCGTTTGACACCGAGGAAGAACTCGGCGATCGGGATGGTCCGGGCGCCACGCACCGAGGCCACCTCGACCACCGCGTCCGCGGCCAGCAGCGGCGGATGCGCGTCCCCGGCGGGCGAGGCCGAGCCGAGGTTGCCGCCGACCGTGCCCCGGTTGCGGATCTGCGGTGAGCCCACTGTGCGCGAGGCCATCGCCAGTCCGGGCAGCCGCTCGCCGAGTTCGGTGATGATCCGCTGGTACGGCACTGCCGCGCCCAGCCAGATCGAACCGTCCACTTCGGACCACTCGGTCAGCTCGGTGATCCGGCCCAAGTCGAGCAGCACTGGCGGGCGGCGGCGATCGAAGTTCAGCTCGACCATCAGGTCGGTGCCGCCCGCGATCGGCGCCGCCGCCGGGTGTGCTGCCTTGAGCGACAAGGCTTCCGGCCAGCTAGCCGGTCGGCGGAACTCCATCCACCGCCTCCTCCCGCGCCGGTTCGCGCCGGACGCCGTGGTTGAACAACAGGTTGAGCAGGACCGCCGCCAGGCAACCGGCGCTGATGCCGGACTGCATGACGGTCTTGAACCAGACCGGGAACGCCTCGTAGATCCCGGGCACGCCAACGGGGATGAGCCCGATGCCCAGGGACACCGCGACCACGGTGAGATTGTTGTTGCCGCTGAAGGAGACCCGGGACAGCGTGCGCACCCCGCCGGCGGCCACCGTGCCGAACATGGCCACCCCGGCGCCGCCCAGCACCGGCAGCGGGATCGCGGCCACCACCGCGCCGAGCGCGGGCACCAGGCCGAGCAGCACCAGGATGCCGCCCGCGGTGGCCACCACCCACCGGCTGCGCACCCCGGTCAGCGCGACCAGACCGATGTTCTGCCCGAAAGCGGTGTAGGGGAAGGTGTTCAGCACGCCACCGAGCACAGTGGACGCTCCGTCGGCCCGCAGCCCGTCGGCCAGGGTGCGCCGGTCCACTGGCTTGTCCACCAGCTCGCCGATGGCCACGATGCTGCCGCTGGTCTCGATCATGGTCACCGCCATCACGATCAGCATCGCGGTGATCGCGGGCAGCTCGAAGGTGGGCAGTCCGAAGTGGAACGGGGTGCTGATGCCCAGCAGCGGCGCCCGGGTGACGCCGGAGAAGTCGGTGTAGCCCAACGGGATCGCCACCAGGGTGCCGGCCACGATGCCGAGCAGCACGGCGATCCGGGACCACAGGCCGGGCAGGAACCGTTGCGCGGCCAGGATCACCAGCAGCACGCCGAGCGCGAGCGCCAGGTTGCGCGGCGCCGCGAAGTCCGGCGAGCCCACGCCACCGGCGGCCCAGTTGACCGCGACCGGCAGCAGGGACAGCCCGATCACCAGGATCACCGTGCCGGTGACCACCGGCGGGAAGAACCGCAGCAACCGGCTGAACCAGGGCGCGGCCAGGGTCATGGCCAGCCCGGCCACGATCACCGCGCCGTAGATCGCGGGCAGGCCGCCGCCCTGGGTGCCGATCAGCACCATCGGGCTGACCGCGGCGAAGGTGCAGCCCTGCATCAGCGGCAGCCGCACCCCGAACCGCCACACCCCGACGCACTGGATCAGGGTGGCGATCCCGCAGACCAGCAGGTCGGCGTTGATCAGGTAGGCGATGTCGGCGGCGGGCAGCTTCATCGCCCCGCCCACGATCAGCGGGACGGCGACCGCGCCCGCGTACATCGCCAGCACGTGTTGCAGCCCGAAGGCGAGCAGTCGCCCGGCGGGCAGGACCTCATCGACGGGGTGCGCCGGGCTCCCCGCGGTGCTTCTGGTGCGGAATGGCATGGCTCACCATGCCTCACCCGGTGGCGGCGCGTCCTCCCGCAGCGCCGAACCCTCGATCAGCCCGTAGGGCCGGTCCGCGGCGAAGAACACCTCACCGGGGTTGTCCAGCCCGAAGGGCGACAGATCGACCAGGAAATGGTGCTTGTTCGGGAGGGCCAGCCGGATCTCCACGATGTCCGGTTGGTCGGTGAGCACCCGGGAGCCCATCGCGTGCAGGGTCTGCTGCAGCGAGAGGCTGTGCGTGTCGGCGAAGGCGGCCAGCAGCGCGGCCCTGGCCCGCCGGTGCGACTCGCCCCAGTCCCGCGCACCGGCGTCGCGGTGCCGCCACTGCGCGGAGACCGCGGTGGCCAGGATGCGGTCCTTGGCTTCGGGCAGGGTGGTGTACTCGTCCTTGGCGTAGCCCCAGAACTCCGAGCCGGTGGAGTTGAGCACGGTGAGGTCGGCCAGGCCGGAGACCACCCAGGCGGTCGAGCCGTCGTAGGTGATGGTGGCGGTGCGGGTGCCGTCGCCGGTGCGGTGGAAGGAGTGCGAGGCGGGCTGACCGTCCACAGTGGTCCGCTGCCAGCCGTACCGCTCGATCCGCACCCTGGCCCGGTGGATGGCGGGCTGGGAGTCCACGAAGTGCCGGGCCAGCCGCAGCCCGAAGTCCTCGATCTCGCCGATCCCGTCCCGGGCGAAGGCGTAGACGGTGTTCTTCTGGCTGTCGGTGGGCAGCACCTTGGCGTTGTCACCGGTCAGGTGGGTGTCCGCGAGGTCCCCGGACAGGGCCACGCTCACATTCAGATCGGTGATGCGGTGCTCGGCGGCGTCCCGGTCGATCCGCACCAGGCGGACCTCGGCCTTGCCGTACTGGTTGGGGCCCAGCACGATGCCCATCTCAGCTCCCCCGATAGGTCGAGTAGGCGAACGGGCTCAGCAGCAACGGCACGTGGTGGTGCGCCTCGGTGTCGGCGACCAGGAAGGTGACCACCACCTCCGGGTAGAACACCGGCCGGTCGGTCGCGGCCAGGTAGGGACCGGTGTGGAAGACCAGCCGGTGCGTGCCCTCGGCCACGGGCAGGTCCTTGAGCCTGCCGTCGCTGTCGGTCACGCCCTCGGCGACCTGGGTCCAGACCGCGCCTGCCAGGTGTTCCAGGTGCACCCGGACCCCGGCGGCCGGGCGGCCCAGCGCCGCGTCCAGCACGTGCGTGGAGATCGCCATCAACCCACCATCTTGTTCAGTCGCAGCCGCACGATCCCGGCCAGTTCGGCCTTGACCACCTCGCGTTCGGCGTAGGGCTCGTTGCCCAGCCGGTGCCGCAGCGCGGAGAGGATCTCGCCTGCCGACTTGCCGGTCGCGCAGATCAGGAAGACGTGCCCGAACCTGGCCTCATAACGCTGGTTGCCCTCGACGAGCTGCCGCTGCACGTCGGCCGCGACGGTCTTGGCCGCGGCCTGCTCGCCCCGGGACCAGCGGGCCTCCTGGCTGTCCCCACCGGCGCGCTGGCCGATCCGCGGGTGCGCGTCCAGGGCCTGCCGGAGCTGGGTCCAGTCGAGGGATTT
Organism: Crossiella sp. S99.2; assembly: GCF_023094165.1. GTDB lineage: Bacteria > Actinomycetota > Actinomycetes > Mycobacteriales > Pseudonocardiaceae > Crossiella. The sequence continues at coordinate 228,854 of NZ_JALMDK010000012.1, forward strand.
GAGCGCGTCGGCCGAGGCGGTCTGCAACGCGCGCAGGTCCCGGTAGGGGCGCCCGGCCAGCACCCGGCGCACCCACACCGGGCTGGCGCAGCAGGCGCGCAGCCCTTCGGCGGCCCTGGACTCGGGCAGCTTGTTGAACTCCTCCAGCAACTCCCGGACCCCCGTAACACGGTGCTCACCAGGTGGTGTCGGCCAGTACACCCAGGTTGGCCCGGCTTCGACTAGGTATGAGAAGCATGAAAACGCCGTCTTGTGCGAGCCGGTCTTTTGTGGCTTCCTCCAATGCGGTGGTGAAGTCAGTGGAGGCGACGCGGATGCGGTTGCGCACGGTGCTGGCGGTTTCGGAGCTGAAGCTGGTCCTGCTGACCGGCCGGGAGCACCTGGACCGGCCGGTGCGCTGGGTGTACACCACCGATCAGCGCGACCCGAGCCGGTATCTCTCCGGTGGGGAGCTGGTGCTCACCGGCATGGTGTGGCGGCGCGGCCCGGCGGACGCGGAGGCGTTCGTCTCGGCCATCGCCGCGGCCGGGGTGGCCGGACTGGCCGCGGGCGACGCCGAGTTCGGCTCGGTGCCCGCGGACCTGATCGAGGCGTGCGCGCGGCACGGGGTGCCGCTGTTCGAGGTGCCCATCGACGTCTCCTTCGCCACCATCACCGAGCGGATCGTGCTGACCCTGGCCGCCGACCGGTCGGATGGCGCGGCCCGCGCGCTGGACCGGCACCGCCGCCTGGTCGAGGCGGTGGCCGACGGCGCGGGCCTGACCACGTTGCTGGAACTCGGCTCGACCGGGATCGGCGCGCATTGCTGGGTGCTCTCCCCGACCGGTCGGGTGGTAGCGGGCAGTAGCCGCCCACCGTCACCCGCCCGGCGGGAACTTCTGGTCCGCCAGTTCCTGCAGGCCGACCGGCTGCCGCGGACGGTCCGGCACCGGGACAGTCCGCCATGCACGTTGCTGCCGGTGCCCGGCCGCGGCGGCCAGCGGATGGCGAGCTGGTTCCTGGTGGTCGACGGCGATCAGGAGCAGTGGGATCCGGGGCAGCGCGAGGTGGCGGGCGAGCTGGCCACGCTGATCTCCCTGGACCGCACCCGGCTGGAGGAGCGGCGGCGGGTGGAGAACCGCGCGTTCGCGCCGCTGCTGCACGCGATCACCGCCGGCCGGGCCGGTCCGGGGGAGATCGAGTCCAGGCTGGCCGCGGCCGGGCTGGCGCCGGGCGATCCGGCCTGCGTGCTCTTCGCGGCCACGATCGGCGGCGGACCAGGGCTGGCCGCGCTGGTGCTGGGTGAACTGGCCGCCGAACGCGCCAACCGGGTGCTGCTGGGCACGATTGGCGAGGAGGCGTGCGCGGTGCTCTCGGGGAGCGCGGAGAAGCTGACCGCGGCGCTGCGTGAGCTGCGCACGGCGGTGGAGATCGTGGAGCCCGGTCTCGGGTCGGCCCGGCTGGTGATCGGGATCAGCGGGATCACCGGTGCGGCCGGGCTGGCCGGGGCGGTGGAGGAGGCCCGGCACGCGCGCACGCTGGCCGAGCACCGGGACGGGCGGACCGCGGTGGTGGCGGCGGAGGAGATCGCCTCACACCTGTTGCTGCTGGCCACCGTGCCCGAGGAACTGCGCCGCTCGTTCGCGCAGCGGCTACTCGGCCCGTTGCGTGCCTACGACACCGAACACGGGTCCGACCTGCTGGCCACGCTGCGGGTTTTCCTGGAGTGCTCGGGCTCGCCGACCAAGACGGCGGCCAAGCTGCACGTGCACGTCAACACGTTGCGGTACCGGATCGCCCGGATCGAGGAACTCACCGGTCGCGATCTCGGCTCCTTCCCCGATCGGGTGGATCTTTACCTCGGGCTGAACCTCTCACCCGGCTGACCCCCGGTCGTGGTCGGCTGGGTGGGGGAAACCGGCCTGTCCAAGATCACTCCGGTCCGGTTTTGTGGCACTGTCGAAGGCATGACTCCCACGTCGGTTCTGAGTCCGCAGGGGGATGCCTTCGACGCCGCGGTGGAGACATTGGCGGTGGCCTTCCTCGACGATCCGTTGGTGGCGTGGCTGTTTCCGGAACCGACCGGGAGGTTGCGATTCCAGCGCGGGTTCATCCGGTTCTTACTCGCCACGGGTGAGGCCGAGCTGGACACCACGGGGGATGGCGCGGCGAGCGCGTTGTGGCTGCGGGTGGAGCCGAACGGGGAGTTCGCCGGGCTCAGCGAGGGGGACCTGGACGCGTTGCGGGCGGCGTTCGGGCCCGCGGCGGAGCGGTTGATCTGGGTGGGCGGGGAGTTCAGCCGGCGGCATCCCCGGGGAGAGCGGCATGTGTACCTGGCGTTGCTGGGGGTGTTGCCGGAGGCGCGGGGGCTGGGGCATGGCGGGCGGCTGCTGGCGCATCGGCTGACCGAGGCGAGGTTGCCGGTGTATCTGGAGGCGACCACCGGGCGTAGCGCCGGCTTGTTCGCGCGGCACGGATTCGCGGCGCTGGGCGATCCGATTCACGTGCCCGGCGGGCCGTCCTGCCTGCCGATGTGGCGCGCGGCCCCCTGATCCGGGTCAAGGGCGAACCACTTGGGCCAACTGGTACGCCCACTTGGGCCAAACCGGCGTACCAGTTGGCCCAAGTGGGCGGAAGATTCGGTGTCTCAGTACATCGTGCGGCGGCTGATCTGCTCGGTGAGCCAGGCGAAGCGGGAGCCGAGCAGGGCCTGTAGCGCGTTGAGCGCGTGTGCGTCCGGGCCGATCAGGATGCGGGCCTGGTCGCGCTGGATGCCGCGGATGATGGTCTTGGCCGCGCCGCGTGCGCTGGTGCCCGCGATCCGGTCGAAGGCGGTGCTGAGCGCCTTGCCCGCCTCCGGGGTCTGGTGCCGGGCGTTGTTCACGATGTTGGTCTTGATCCCGCCGGGGTGCACGCAGCTCACGCCGACCGGGTGGCCGTCGATGCGCAGTTCCTGGCGCAGCGACTCGGTGAAGCCGCGCACCGCGTACTTGGCCGCGTGGTAGGCCGTCTGCCTGGGCACGGTCATCAGGCCGAACAGGCTGGAGATGTTGACCAGGTAGCCGTCGCCGGAGTCGATCAGGTGTGGCAGGAACGCCTTGGTGCCGTTGAGCACGCCGCCGAAGTCGATGTTCATCACCCAGTCGAAGTCGGCGATGTCGGTCTCGGTGAAGCTGGAGGTCGCGGTCACCCCGGCGTTGTTGATCACCAGCTCGACCCGGCCGAACTCGGCCAGCACCTCATCCGCGTGCGCCAGCACCGCGGCCCGGTCGGCCACATCCAGGTGGTAGCCCTGGGTTTTGGCGCCGATCCGGGTGCACTGGCGGACCGTCTCACCGAGGCCGTAATCGTCCACATCGGACAGTGCGAGCAGGCTGCCCCGGCTCGCCAGGTCCAGGGCCAGCGCCCGGCCGATACCCGAGCCGGCGCCGGTGATCACCGCTACCCTGCCGCGGAACTCCCGCATGTCAGCGCACCGCCTTGTCGGCCGGGTTCAGCGCGGTCACGTCGGTGGTGGCGCGCAACCGGATCGAGTAGGCGTGCGCGTCGAACTTGCGGGTGAGCTGCCGGTAGGTCCAGGTGAAGGTGGGCCACAGCGTGGTGTTGCGGCCCTTCTGGTCCAGGTACCAGCTTTCGCAGCCGCCGGTCAGCCAGACCGTGCCCTGCATCTGCTTCTGCACCCGGTCGTTGAACTTCTGCACCCGGTCCACCCGCGGGTCGATGTCCACGACCTCCTTGCGCCCCAGCACCTTCAGCGCGTCCATCACGTAGTTGACCTGCGACTCGATCATGAACACGATCGAGTTGTGGCCGAGGCCGGTGTTCGGGCCGACGAGCATGAACAGGTTGGGGAATCCGGCGATCGTGGTGCCCTTGTACGCCTCCATGCCCTCCCGCCACGCCTCGCCGAGCCGGACCCCGCCCTTGCCGTAGACCTTCTCCATCGCGGGCGGGTCGGTGGCGTGGAAGCCGGTGCCGTAGATGATGGTGTCCACCGGGCGCTCGGTGCCGTCCGCGGTGACCACGGAGTTGGCCCGCACCTCGGTGATCCGGTCCGTCACGACGTCCACATTGGACTGCGCCAGGGCCGGGTAGTAGTCGTTGGAGATCAGCACCCGCTTGCAGCCCATGGCGAAGGCAGGCAGCAGCTTTTTGCGCAGTTCCTTGTCCTTGATCGCGCGGAACAGGTTCTTCTTCGCGAACCGCTCACCCATCCGCAGGATCTTGGGCTGCTTGGTGAAGCCGACCACGTAGCTTTCCCGGCCCCAGTAGATCGCCGCGCGCACCAGGCGCTGTAACGGCGGGAAGGCGCGGAACAGGGCGCGCTCGATCGCGGTGATCGGCCGGTCCCGGCGCGGCATCACCCAGGGCGCGGTGCGCTGGAACAGGTGCAGCTCGGCCACCTCGGGCTGGATCTTCGGCACGAACTGGATCGCCGAGGCGCCGGTGCCGATCACCGCCACCCGCTTGCCGGCGAAGTCGTGCTCGTGGTCCCAGCGCGCGGAGTGGAAGGCGTTGCCCTGGAAGGTGTCCAGGCCCTTGATGTCGGGCAGCTGCGGCTCGCACAGCGGGCCCATGCCGGAGACCAGCACCTTGGCCGCGAACGTGGCCTGGCTGGTGCGCACGATCCACCGGCCGCGCTGCTCGTCCCAGTCGGCCCGCTCCACGTCGTGGCCGAACCGGATGTGCGGGTACACGCCCTGGTCCCGCGCGGTGCGGCGCAGGTAGCGCCAGATCTCCGGCTGCGGGGAGAACGAGCGGGTCCAGTCCGGGTTGGGCGCGAAGGAGAAGGAGTACAGGTGCGAGGGCACGTCGCAGGCCGCACCCGGGTAGGTGTTGTCCCGCCAGGTGCCGCCGACCTCCTGCGCGCGTTCGAGCAGGACGAAGTCGGTGATGCCGCGCTGTTTCATCCGGATGGCCATGGCGAGGCCGGCGAATCCGGTGCCGATGACGGCTACGTGCACCTCGTGCATGGGTCCGCCTCCTTATTGAGTGCTATTCAATAAGCTACTGGTGTTGTTGAACCGAAGTCAATAAGCTGGTCGGCGTGGCCCAGCGCACTCGTCTCAGCCCCGACCTCCGGCGGGCTCAGCTGCTCAAACTCGGTGTGGAGCTGCTCAGCACGCGCACCCTGGACGAGCTGTCCATCGACGACCTGGCCGCCGAGGCAGGCATCTCCACCGGCCTGCTGTTCCACTACTTCGGCTCCAAGCGCGAGTTCCACCTGGCCGTGGCCAGGGCCGCCGCCGCCCAGCTGCTGGACTTCCTGGCGCCCGACCCGGCGCTGCCGCCGGTGCCCCGGATGCGGCAGAGCCTGATCGGCTTCGTGGACTACGTGACCCAGAACCGGGACGCCTACACCTCGCTGGTGCGCGGCGCGGCCACCGGCGACGAGGCCATGCGCGCGCTGTTCGAGCAGACCAGGACCGCGATCGCGGAGATCGTGCTGCACAACGTGGACGACCTGGGCATCGAGCCGACCCCGAAGCTGGCCATGACCGTACGCGGCTGGGTCGCCTTCGCCGAGGAGGTCACCATCACCTGGCTGCGGCAGGAGGAGGTCGACCGGGACGGGCTGCTGGAACTCCTCGAACGCGGGTTCTTCCAGCTCGCCATGGTCGCGGTCGGGGTGGACGCGGTCGCGCCGTACCTGCCTGATCTGTCCTGATTCAGCCGGATCCGGGCAACCGGACCGCTCATCCGGTCGGATGAGTCGCGGTGCTACCGTCAATGCCGTGCGCAGCCGGTACCTGAGCCCTGGATGGCTGGCCGGGCATGTCCTGGTGCTGGTGGTCGCGCTGGTGTGCGGCTGGCTCGGCTGGTGGCAGCTCGAACGGGCGCTGTCCAGCACCGGCAGCGGCCTGAACCTGGGTTACGCGTTGCAGTGGCCGCTGTTCGGCATCTTCGGCATCGTCGGCTGGATCCGGTTCCTGCGCATGGAATCCACTCGCGCGGACGAGGACGAGGCCCCCGAAACGTCCGAACCCGCGGCGGAGCAGCCTGCCGAGCCGGTGGCGGAGAAGTGGCTGCCAGGGCGGCCCAAGCCAGCGGCCCAGGACGCGGACATCGACCCCGAGCTGGCGGAGTACAACCGCTACCTCAAGCAGAAGGCGGAACAGTGGCAACAAAGGTGAAGCCCGGAACCCTGTCCCGGTTCCGGATCATGGCCTACATCGTGGGCGTCGGCCTGCTCGCGCTGGTGCTGGTGGCCATGCCGTTGAAGTACTTCGCGGACATGCCGCTGCTGGTCGCCTTCATCGGCCCCATTCACGGCTTCCTCTACGCCGTCTACCTGGTGCTGGCCTTCGACCTGGCGCTCAAGGGCAAGTGGTCGATCGGCGGCACCCTGCTGGTGCTGCTGGCCGGGACGGTGCCGTTCCTGTCCTTCGTGGCCGAGCGCTGGGTGACCCGCAAGGTCCAGGCGGGCGAGAAGATCTAGCCGGGTCGCGGTCTAGCCGGCGGCCCGCTGGCGGACCAGCACCTCGACCCCGTCGAGGACCCTGGCCAGCCCGAACTCGAAGGCGTGCGCCGGGTCGACCGCGCCGCCGTGCTGCATGCCCGCGGCCTGGCCGACCCGGCTGGCCACGGGGTAGCGCGCCGGGTCCAGGACCTTGCTCAGCAGCGGGGCGTGCGCCTGCCACCACTGCTCGTCGGTGACGCCGCTGCGCTGGTTGGCCACCTCGATCTCGGCGGCGTTGCGCACCGCGCTGTGCACGTAGTCCAGGACCAGCCACAGCACCGAGTCCATCTCGACGTCGCTGAGGCCGATGCCGTCGATGGCGCTGAGTTCGTGGTCGTACTTGGCGGTCACGTTCGGGCCCAGCACCGGGCGGCTCATCAGCACGTGCGGCAGCCAGGCGTGCCGCTGGTAGAGGGCCTGGTTCTGCCGGGCCACGTGTTCGAGCCGGTCGCGCCAGCCGCCGTCGGGGTGCGTGTGGGGGAGTTCGCCGAAGACGGTGTCCAGCATGACGTCGATCAGCTCGCCCTTGCCGGGCACGTAGGTGTAGAGCGACATGGTGCCCACGCCCAGTTCCTCGGCCACCCGGCGCATGGACAGCGCGCTCAGGCCCTCGGTGTCGGCGACCTCGATCGCGGTGCGCACGATCCGGTCCACGTTCAGCTCGGGTTTGCCCTTGCGGCTGGCCCGTTCGCTGGTGCGCCACAACAGGGCCAGGCTGCGCGCCGGGTCCCCGTGGCCGCTGTACTCGATGTTCGCCATGGCCGGATCAGCCTAGCCGGAGCCGGGCCGGGCCCGGTTCAGATCGGCGCGGCCAGCGCCTCTTCCAGGGTTTCCCGCAGGTCGAACAGGGTGTTGAGGCCGGTGGTGGCCAGCGGCCGGAACACGGTGCGGTTGCCGGCCACCAGGCGCAGCGCGGTGCCCTTGCCCTGCGCCGCCTCACGTGCTTCGACCAGCGCGGCCAGTCCGCTGGAGCCGAGGAAGGAGACCCCGCTCAGGTCGATCACCAGCAGCGGGCGGCTGGTCGCGAGCTGTTCGTCGATGCCGGACTTGAGCAGCGGGGTGGTCAGCAGGTCGACCTCGCCGCCGACCTTGAGCACCCCGGCTGACTCGGTGGAGGCCGCCGAGTCCAGGTTGATCAGCGCTGCCGCGCGGGCCTGGTCCTCTGGGTACTCGCCGGCCGTCGCCACTGCGTCCTCCACTGAAGCTTCCCGAAGTGAACAGGCGTTTCACTTTTACCGTAGGCAGCTACGGGGTAAGGCACAACATAGCCGGGGCAGGTGCCACCGGTGTGGTCGGTGGGCGAACCGCCGCGCAGGAAGGCCGGGATGGTGACTGGTGAGCGGGTGGGGCGCGAGGACGCCGAGGGTGACCTGCCGCGCGGGCTCCGGCCGGATCTGACCAGGGTCCTGCAGGACAGCCTGCTGCCCACCGCGCTGCCGGTGCTGCCGGGGGCCCGGCTGGCCGCCCGCTACGCCACCGCCGGTTCGGCGCTGAGCGCGGGCGGGGACTGGTACGACGCGATCAGCCTCGGCGACGGCAGGCTGGCGCTCAGTGTCGGCGATGTGGTGGGCAGCGGACCGGCGGCGGCCGCGGTGATGGGCCAGCTGCGCAGCGCGCTGTCGGCCTACCTGCTGGCCGGGATGGAACTGGCCGAGGTGATCACCCGGCTGGGTGAGTTCGCCCGCCGGGTCCCGGGGGCCGCCGGCGCCACCGCCTGTGTGGCCGTGCTCGATCCGGCCCTGGGCGAACTGAGCTACACCAGCGCCGCGCATCCGCCGATCGTGCGGGCCCGGCCGGGTGCCAAGGCCGTTTTCCTGCCCAGGGCCGCGGGCAATCCGCTGGCGCTCGGCGACGGCGATTTCGAGCTGCGCCGGGCCCTGGTCGAACCCGGTGACCTGGTGGTCCTCTACTCCGACGGCGCGGTGGACCGCTCCGGCAGGCCGCCGCAACGCGGCGCGGCCGGACTGCTGGCCTGTGCCGCGGAGATCGCCGCCGACCAGGAGGCCACCGTGGACGCCTGCTGCGACCGGCTGCTGGGCGCGCTGCTGCCCGCCGGCCCGCCGGTCGACGACCTCGCGTTGCTGTTGCTGCGGGTGCGCGAACCGCATGCCCCGCTGAACCGGACCGTGCCCGGCCGTTCCGACCAGCTGGGCGTGCTGCGCCGGGAGCTGCGGGACTGGCTGGCCGAGCGGGAGATCGACGGCGAGGACGCGCTGGCGGTGCAGATCGCGGTCGGCGAGGCCACCGCGAACGCGGTCGAGCACGCCTACACCGGGTCCGAATCCGGCCCGGTCACGCTGACCGCCGAACTGGATCCGGCCGGCACCCTGCTGCTCTCGATCACCGACGCCGGGAGCTGGCGGGTGCCGGAGGAGGACCCGCGCGGGCGGGGCCGCGGACTGCTGCTGATGCAGGCCGCGATGGATTCGGTGCGGGTGCGGCACAGCGAGGCGGGCACCACGGTGGAACTGCGCCGCAGGCTGGGCGCCGGGCCTGGCCGGGAGGTCGAACCCGGCCTGGACGAGCTGGCCGTGGCGATCGAGACCGGCCCGGACGGCCCGGTGGTGCGGCTGCGCGGCGTGGTCGACTCCACCACCGTCGACCTGCTGCAGCCGGTGCTGCGCCGGACCGGCCGGGGCGGCGCGCTGGAGCTGACCGTGGACCTGGCCCAGGTCGGTTACCTGGCCAGCGCCGGGGTCAAGATGTTCTTCGAGCTGGCCGCCGAGGCCGCCGCGGCAGGCGGTCGGCTGGTGCTGTGCGCCCCGCCGGGGACCTCGGCAGGCTACGTCGCCCGGCTCACCGGCCTGGACGCCTACGTCGAGGTGCGGACACGCTGAACGCGACACCGGCCGGCGAGGCCGCATCCAGCGTGCCCACTCCCCGCACCGGCTCAGTCGGTGCCGAAGGTCTGGTCCCCCGGGGTCTGGCTGCTGCGGAAGTCGGTGATGGCCGTCTTGGCCGCGAACACCGCCGCGACCGCCTGCCCCACGGCGACCGCCCCCTTCACGCTGACCAGGTTCTTCTCCTTGGTCAGCCGGATCAGCAGCCGGACCGTGTTGATCGCCGAGACCGCGGCGAAGGCCAGCTTCAGCACACCCTGGAGCAGTTCGAGCTTGTCCACAGTGGACTTGGCCTTGTTTTCCATCCGGCTCCTCCTATGACGACGGCTACAGAAAGCTCGGGTACCCCCATGGCCGGCCCGCACTCCGCTCCGGCACTCGCGTCACCCGCTGCGTATTCTCCGGGGGACGAGGGAGGCAGGCCGGAGGTGGGTGACCCACGGGGCGACGGGCGGCTCTCGATCGTGCTGGTCGAGGACGATCGCGGGGACGCGTTCCTGGTCGAGGAGCTGCTCGCGGAGGCCGGGCTGAGCGTGGACCTGCACTGGGCGCGCAGCGTCACGGACGCACGCCCGTACCTGCGGCCAGGCGTGCACTGCGTGCTGCTGGACCTCAACCTGCCCGACGCCGAGGGACTCCAGGCCCTGCACACCGTGCTGGAGCGGGTGCCGGGCGCGGCCATCCTGGTGCTCACCGGGCACAGCGACGAGCAGCGCGGCGTGCGCGCGGTGGCCGCGGGCGCGCAGGACTACCTGGTCAAGGGGCAGGTCGACGGTGTCCTGCTGGCCAAGGCGATCCGGTTCTCGGTGGAGCGCAAGCGGGTCGAGGAGGGCCTGCGCAAACTGCGCGAGGCCGAACTGCTCGCCCAGGAGAACTCCCGGCTGGAACGCGGTCTGCTGCCCACCCCGTTGCTGGCCGACCCGCGGATCGGCCACCGCACCCGGTACCGGCCCGGCCGCAGTCAGACCCTGGTCGGCGGCGATTTCTACGACCTGGTCGAGGCCGACGACGGCACCCTGTTCGCGCTGATCGGCGATGTCTCCGGGCACGGGCCGGACGAGGCCGCGCTGGGCGTGTGCCTGCGCGCGGGCTGGCGGACCCTGGTGCTGGCCGAGACCCCGCCGGAACGGATGCTGCCCGCGCTCAACCGCAAGATCATCCGGCATCCGTACCCGCGGCTGGTGTTCGCCACCGTGTGCATGCTGGTCATCTCGCCGGACCGGCGGATCGCGCAGCAGTACCTGGCCGGGCACCCGCCGCCGATCGCGCTGGCCGGTGCGGACACCCGGCAGTTGCCGGAGCGGCCGAGCGGGCCCGCGCTGGGCATCTTCGAGCGCGGCGAGTGGCCGGCGCTGCGGCTGGAGCTGCCGCCGGAGTGGACCCTGCTGCTCTACACCGACGGGCTGTTCGAGGGCCGGACCGGGCGGGGCCGGGAACGGCTCGGCGAGGACGGCCTGGTCCGGTTGCTGCGGGCGCGCCCGCGACCCGGCCCCGATCCCGCGCACTGGCTGGACGAGGTGATCAACGAGGTGCAGCAGCTCAACGGCGGCCCGCTCACCGACGACGTGGCGCTGCTGCAACTGTCCTTCCGTCCCGCCGCCGGATGAGCACGGCCGGGGTCACCACGCTGTCCACTGTGGACGAACGTCGGCGGTGGTCGTTGCGGCGGCGGCTCGCGGTGTCCTTCGGCGTGCTGGGCGCGTTGCTGGCCATCGGGGTGCTGGCCGGGGTGCTGGCCGCCTCCCGGCTGTTCGCCGCCAGCACCGAGGTGGTCGATGACGTGTCCCCGGCCCGGATCCGCTCGGCCATGCTGGGCCAGACCTACGGCGCCCAGCAGCTGGCCGTGCGCGACTACGTGCTCAGCGGCACCGAGAACCGCCTGGAGCGTTACCAGGCCGAGCGCAACCAGGAGTTCGTCACGCTGACCCGGCTGCGCGAGCTGCTCGACGGCCGGGCCGAGCTGCTGTCCAAAGTGGACACCGTTGCGGCTGCGGCCCGGCGCTGGCAACGCGAACTGGCCGAACCGGCCATCAACCAGGTCAAGCGGAGCGGCGCCAGCGGGGCGCTGCTGGGCGGCCTGGACTACACCGAGCCGCGATTCGTGGCCCTGCAGGACTCGCTGACCCAGCTCGACGGCGCGGTCGGCGCGCAGCGGCTGGCCAGCAAGGCCGCGATGGAGCGCGCGCTGTGGGTGCTCACCGGCCTTGGCGTGGGGTTCGTGGGCTTCGCGCTGGTGTGCGCGCTGGTGCTGTGGTTCGCGTTGCGGCGCTGGGTGACCGGGCCGCTGCACGTCCTGGGCGAGGAGACCACCAGGGTGGCGCAGGGCGATCTGGCCCGGCAGGTCGGCAGTGACGGGCCGCAGGAGATCGCCGCGCTGGCCGCGGACATCGAGGCCATGCGGGTGCAGATGTTCACCGCGCTGATGACCGCGGTGCGGGTGCAGGAGACCTTGCGGGAACAGGCCCAGCAGCTCGCCGAGTCCGCCGAGGAACTGCGTCGCTCCAACGCCGAACTGGAGCAGTTCGCCTACGTCGCCTCGCACGACCTGCAGGAGCCGCTGCGCAAGGTGGCCAGCTTCTGCCAGCTGCTGCAACGCCGCTACGGCGGGCACCTGGACGCGCGCGCGGACCAGTACATCGAGTTCGCGGTGGACGGCGCCAAGCGGATGCAGCAGCTCATCAACGACATGCTGGCCTTCTCCCGGGTCGGCCGCGCCCTCGGCGAGTTCACCCCGGTCGAGCTGACCGAGGCCCTGGACCGGGCCAGGACCAGCCTGACCGCCGCCCGCGAGGAGACCGGCGCGGTGATCGAGTCCGATCCGCTGCCCAGGGTGCTCGGCAACCTCACCCTGCTGGCCCAGGTGTTGCAGAACCTGCTCGGCAACGCGATCAAGTTCCGCGGTCCGGACACCCCGCTGATCCGGATCACCGTCGAGCGACACGGCGGCGAGTGGCTGTTCCGCTGTGCTGACAACGGGATCGGCATCGAACCGCAGTACGCGGAGAAGATCTTCGTGATGTTCCAGCGGTTGCACGCCAAAGCCGACTACACCGGCACCGGCATCGGCCTGGCGCTCTGCCGCAAGATCATCGAACACCACGGCGGCCGGATCTGGCTGGACACCGAGGTCCGCGCAGGCACTACGGTCAGCTGGACCCTGCCCGCGCTCGCCGAGGAGTCCGTGTGATCGATCCGTCCATCAGCCGCCCCATCGAGGTCCTGCTGGTCGAGGACGATCCCGGTGATGTGCTGATGACCACCGAGGCATTCGAGGAGAACAAGGTCGGCAACCGGCTGCACGTGGTCAGCGACGGCGTGGCCGCGATGGCCTTCCTGCGCCGCGAGGGCGAGTACGCCCAGGCCCCGCGTCCGGATCTGGTGCTGCTGGACCTCAACCTGCCCAAGATGGACGGCAGGGAGGTGCTCTCGGAGATCAAGAACGACCCGGCGCTGCGCCGGATCCCGGTGGTGATCCTGACGACCTCGGAGGCCGAGGAGGACGTGCTGCGCAGCTACCAGCTGCACGCCAACGCCTATGTCACCAAGCCGGTGGACTTCGAGCAGTTCGTGAAGGTGGTCCGGCAGGTGGACGACTTCTTCCTCACCGTGGTCCGGCTGCCCCGCGGCGACTGAGGTTCAGACGCCGAGCACCCGGCGCAGCCCGGCGTCCACATCGCGCATCAGCCCGCTCGGCACCTGACCGACCCCGTCGTCCAGGTCGGTCTTGTTCAGCGTGACCAGCGCGGTCACGTTGACCACGGAGTCCTTGGGCAGCCCGGAGGCGGCCGCGGGCAGGAACACATTGCCTGGAGCCACGGCCAGTTTCGTGTTCGAGCTGACCACCGCGACGAGCACGGTGGCCAGTCTGCTCGCGTTGTAGGGGTCGGACTGCACCACGAGCACCGGGCGGCGCTTGGCCGGGCGGGAGCCCTCGGCCTCGCCCAGATCGGCCCAGTGCACGGTGCCGCGTTCGATCACCACTCGTCGTCCGTCCCGGCCAGGTGGCGGCGACCGGCGGCGACCGCGGCCCCGGTGGCCTCGTCCTCTCCCTGGATCAACCGCAGTGAGCCGTTGATCTGATTGGTCAGTGATTCGTTGTCGAGTTGATCCAGATAAAGGCGTGCGGCTCGGGTGAAGAACTCCGACCGGGTCACACCCAGCCGGTTCGCGTACACCTCTACCTGGAGAAACGTCTCCCGTGGCACAGAGATCGCAGTTTTAGTGCTTAACTTCGTCATGGCACGAGTATAACCAAGTTATACCGCTGATGACACCCCCGTCAGGCTGCGACGGGGGTGCCGCCGATCAGCGTGTCAGCGGGCGAACTGGAACCAGTTCACGTTCACGAAGTTCGCCCCACCGCCACCCGCGGCCACCAGGTACAGCCGCTGCACCCCGGTGGGATTGCCGCTGACGGTGGCCACCCGGCTCTGCCAGGTCTGCCAGCCGCCCGTGCTCGACCCGGACACCGTGGCGACCACCGGGCCGGTCGGCGAGCCGAGCCGGTATTCCAGGGTCCCGGCGCCGGTCGCGCCGGAGGCGACCCGGGTGGTCACCGTGCGCGGGGCGGTGGCGCCGAAGTCGACGTCGGCGTAGGCCAGGTAGTCGCCGGCGGCCAGCCAGCCCACGTTCTGCCCGCAGCCGGAGTCGGTGCAGCGCTGCACATCGGTGCCGCGCTGCTCGTCGTAGTAGGAGGCGCCGACGATGCCGTACGGGCTCTGCGTGGCCGGGAACCGTTCGCCGAAGCCGTAGCCGAACAGCGGGGTCTTGCCGTCGCCGACGTTGACCGGCTGCTGGGCGGCGCTGGCCATCCAGCTCACCGGCAGGGTCGCGATCGGTTTGTGGTCGCCGAAGAGCACGTCGGCCACGCCGTTGCCCTCGGTGCCGGGCAGCCAGGCGGCCACCAGCGCGGTCCAGTCCGGCAGTTGCGGGGCGATGTCCAGCGGGCGGCCGGAGACCAGCACGGTGACCACCGGGATGCCGGCCGCCTTCAGCCGGTTCAGTGTGGCCAGGTCCTCCGCGTCCAAACCGAGACCGCCGGGGCGGTCGCCGTTGAACTCCGCGTATGGGGTTTCGCCGACCACCGCGATGGCCGCCTGGTAGCTGCCGTCCACGCCGTTGCCGCCGCGGTCGTAGGTCACCGTGGTCTGTGGCGAGACCGCGGCCCGGATCCCTTGCAGCACAGTGGTTCCCGGCGTGATATCACCGCTGCTGCCCTGCCAGCCGATCGACCAGCCGCCGCTCTGGTTGCCGATGTCGTTGGCGTTCTTGCCCGCCACGAAGACCTTGCTGGCGGTCTTGGGCAGCGGCAGCACGCCGTTGGCGTTCTTCAGCAGCACCTGGGACTTGCGCACCGCCTCCCTGGCCAGCGCGCGGTGCGCCGGGCTGCCCACGGTGCCGGTGAAGGAGCGGTCGGTGAGCGGCTTCTCGAACAGGCCCAGCTCGAACTTCTTGGTCAGGATGCGCCGGTTGGCGTCGTCGATCCGGGACATCGGCACCCGGCCCGCCTGCACCTCCGCGCGCAGCAGATCGATGAACTTCCGCCACTCCGACGGCACCATCACCATGTCGATGCCCGCGTTGATCGACTGCCGCACCTCGGCCGCGGTGAAACCGGGCTGGCCGTCGATCTGGTCGATGGCGTTGTAGTCGGAGACCACCAGGCCGGCGAAGCCCAGCTCGTTCTTGAGCAGGTCGGTGATCAGGTACTTGTGGCCGTGCAGCTTGGCGCCGTTCCAGCTGCTGTAGGTGATCATCACCGAGCCGACCTTGCGCGCGATGGCCTCGCGGAAGGGCGGCAGGTGCACCGAGCGCAGTTCGGCCTCGGAGATCTGGGTGTCGCCCTGGTCCTTGCCGCCGGTGGTGCCGCCGTCGCCGATCCAGTGCTTGGCGGTGGCCAGCACCGCGCCGGGCTGGTTCAGCGCGCTGCCCTGCAGGCCGGTGATCAGCGAGGTCATCGAGGTGGCGATCTCGGGGTGCTCGCCGAAGGACTCGTAGGTGCGGCCCCAGCGGTCGTTGCGGGCCACGCACAGGCAGGGCGCGAAGTCCCAGTCGATGCCGGTGCCGGAGACCTCCTTGGCGGTGGCCTCGCCGATCCGGCGCACCAGCTCGGGATCGCGGGTCGCGCCCAGGCCGATGTTGTGCGGGAAGAGGGTCGCGCCGCGCACGTTGTTGTGCCCGTGCACCGCGTCCACCCCGTAGATCAGCGGGATGTTCAGCGGGCTGGCCAGTGCGGACCGCTGGTAGTTGTCGTACATGTCGGCCCAGGCGGTGGCCGTGTTCGGGCTGGGCGCGGAACCGCCGCCGGAGAGCAGCGAGCCGAGCCGGTAGGTGGTCACGTCGGCCGCGCTGACCGAGGCGCGTTCGCCCTGGGTCATCTGGCCGATCTTCTCGTTCAGCGACATCCGGGGGAGCAGGTCGTTGACCCGGGCCGGCACGGGCTGCGTCGGATCCTTGTAGATCGGGTCGGCCGCGGCGGCGGGACCAGCGGTGACCAGGGTCGATGCCAGCAGGGCGAGGGTGAGCGCGCCGGTGGTCAGTCTCGCGAGCGACCGGCGTCCGTGAGCGCTCTCACGACGATGTGAAAGAGGCATGGCGGGGCCTTTCGGGAATTCGTTGCGACTCACAACAAGGCGGCGCCCTGACCGTATCCGGTCAACCCCCGTTAGGTCTAGACCAATCAGGCCCCTACTTTCGGGCTGAACCGAGCAGTCTAGAAAATGTCCCTGTTCGGCTTATCGACCCGATGTGGAAATAGAGCTACGCTTTTCTTCCATTTCCTTCGAGAGTGTTTCCGCAACAACCGCGAACGGCGAACTCTCTTTTCTAGCGTACCCCCGCGCGCATGTCCACGGCTGTACGTGAGTGCAAACTGTGAATAGAGTCCGCCCTTACGTTCGCGCGAGCGTGCCTCACTTCCGTTCTGCACTAGAGCCAACCCTGCCCGGTGGCGCCAACAGGTGCCGTCCGGCAGCTCTGCGGGAGAGGAATTATTCGATGAGTGGAACACGGGACTGGCGGGGCAAGGCCGCAGCGGTGACGCTGCTGGCCGCTGCCACCACCGCCATGGCGGCCCTGCCCGCCTTCGCCGCGCCGGAGGCGGCCATCCGCAACGCGGGTGGTGAGGGCGCTGTGCCCAACAGCTTCATCGTGGTTCTGAAGGACAGCGCCGAGGTCAGGGCAACCTCGGTCGCCGCGGTCGCGAGTGACCTCGCGAGCACCTATGGCGCAAAGGTCGGACGAACCTATGACACCGCCCTCCGTGGTTTCTCGGTGACCGCCGGGGAATCGCAGGCGCGGCGTCTGGCGGCCGACCCTAACGTCGCATTTGTGGAACCGAACCGCACGGTGCGTATTTCCGGGACCCAGCCGAATCCGCCATCCTGGGGACTCGACCGAATCGACCAGCGGGCCCTCCCGCTGAATCAGTCGTATACGTATCCGGTCGACGGCACCGGGGTGACGTCCTACGTCATCGACACCGGTATCCGGGTGACGCACCAGGACTTCGGCGGCCGGGCGGCCTCCGGTTACGACTTCATCGACAACGACACCAACGCCGATGACTGCCAGGGGCACGGCACGCACGTCGCGGGCACCGTGGGTGGCACCGCGCACGGCGTGGCCAAGGGCACCAAGCTGGTCGCGGTGCGCGTGCTCAACTGCCAGGGCTCGGGCACGTACGAGCAGGTCATCGCCGGTATCAACTGGGTGGCCAACAACGCGGTCAAGCCGGCCACGGCGAACATGAGCCTGGGTGGCGGGGCCAGTGACGCGGTGGACGCGGCGGTCCGCGGCGGTATCACCAAGGGCGTGACCTTCGCGCTCGCGGCAGGCAACGGCGACGCCTTCGGCCGTCCGCTGGACGCCTGCACGGTGTCCCCGGCGCGTACCCAGGAAGCCATCACCGTCGGCGCCACCGACATCAGCGACAACAAGGCGACCTTCTCCAACTTCGGCACCTGCGTCGACATCTTCGCGCCCGGGGTGAACATCACCTCGGCGTGGAAGGACAACGACACCATCACCCGCACCATCAGCGGCACCTCGATGGCGGCCCCGCACGTCGCGGGCGCGGCGGCGCTGATCCTGCAGGCCAACCCGGCTTACACCCCGCAGCAGGTGCGCGACGCCATGGTCACCGCGGCCACCCCGGACAAGGTGGTCAACCCGGGCACCGGCTCGCCGAACAAGCTGCTGTTCGTGGGTGAGGGCGGCACCGTGCCGCCGCCCACCTGCACCGTCACCAACGACACCGACATCCCGGTGCCGGACCTCGCCACCGTGGAAAGCCCGGTGACCGTGGCCAACTGCGCGGGCAACGCGGCCACCGTGACCGTGGACGTCAACATCAAGCACACCTGGCGCGGTGACCTGGTGATCGACCTGCTGGCTCCGGACGGCACCCCGTACCGGCTGAAGAACTCCAGCGGTTCGGACAGCGCGGACGACGTGGTGGGCTCCTTCACCGCGAACGCCGCGGGCAAGGCCAAGAACGGCGTGTGGAAGCTGCGGGTGCAGGACGTGGCCCGTGCCGACACCGGCACCATCCTGACCTGGACCGTCAAGCTCTGACGCACCCCCGGGGTGGCGGCGTGTTGGGTGAATCTCAACCGCCGCCACACCGGCGCCAGCCGGGTTAGCTTCACCGGGTGCCCACCGTTGTCGCTGGTTTCGTGCCGATCTGGGCGCTGACCGGGGTGGGTTACCTGGTGCGCCGGACGAACCTGTTCGGCCTGGCCGCCGAACGCGCGCTGACCAGGGTGGTCTTCTACCTGGCGATGCCCGCGGTGCTGTTCACCACGCTGAGCCGGGTCTCGCTCGACGGCCTGGCCAGCACCTCGATCCTGGCCTTCGCGGTGAGCACGGTCCTGGTCGGCGCGATCGGCCTGGCCGCCAGCCGCTGGCTGTTCCACCGCAGACTGGCCGATCAGGCCATCGGCGGCATGTCCTCGGCCTATGTGAACGCGGCCAACCTGGGCATCCCGGTGGCCATCACCGTGCTCGGCGATCCGAGTTTCGTGGTGGCCGCGCTGATGTTCCAGCTCCTGTTCGTCATGCCCACGGTGCTCACCCTGATCGACACCGACCTCAACACCGGCGCCACCGGCCGCTTCCGCCGGGTCCTGCTGCTCCCGGTCCGCAACCCGGTGATCCTGGGCGCCGCCTGCGGCCTGGCCATGGCCGCGCTGGGCTGGCAGATCCCACCCCTGCTCGCCCAGCCCCTGGACCTGCTCGGCGCCGCAGGCGTTCCCCTGGCACTGCTGGTGCTGGGCATGTCCCTGTTCGGCCGCGGCCAGTCAGCGGACCTGCCCCGCCGGAGCGAGGTCCTGCTGGTGGTGCTGCTCAAGATCGTGCTGCAACCCCTGGTGTGCTTCCTGATCGGCCACTTCGCCTTCGGCCTCACCGGCCCGCCGCTGCTGGCCGCGGTGCTCTTCGCCGCGCTGCCCACCGCGCAGAACGCCTTCGTCTTCGCCAGCCAGTACGAACTCCGCGCCGGCGCGCTGGCCCGGGACGCGATCCTGCTGACCACCCTGCTGTCGATGGCCAGCCTGACCCTGGTCGCCTACCTGCTGGCCTAGTCGCACTCCCCGGACCACAGCACAAACCGCCGGTTCCGCGGCTGCTGCGCCCGCGCGCTGTCCGCGTGCGCCCGGATGAACCCGCGCAACCGGTCATCGCCCACCGCCACCGGCTCCGGGTACACCACCCAGCTCACGGCCTCGTCGTACTCCGGCGTGGTCAACGACCCCTCATACCGGTAGAAATCGCGCCCCGCGGGCAACAACGCCGCCAGGTCGAAGGCGAACGGCGGCACCTCCACCGGCACCCCCGGCTCCGCCGCGCCCAGGTCGAGGAAGATCGCCACCGCGCACACCCGGAGATCGGTTTCGGCCCGCACATGCACCGCGTGCAGTTCGGCGATGTGCGGCCCGAACGGCACCCCGTCCAGCCAGTGCTCGGTCGGCCGGTGGAAGTGCACGTTCACCATCCGGAACGTCCGCCCGTCCAGCAGCACGGTGTTGTCCACCGCGGGCGCGAACCGGTACCCGTGCTCCTGCTTGCTGACCGAGAAGCTCTGCTCGCCCGCGGCCCACTGCACCCGCACCCGGTCCCGCAGCCCCGGCACGGAAACCGCGTCCCCCAGGCTGATCGGCGACTGCTGATCTCCCATGCCGCCACGCTACCGACGCAGGCACTCGGCGTGCCCGCGCTGTCACCCGGTCGGGAGCGGCACCCGATAGGTCACATGGGTCACCGCCGCACTGCTCTCCACCAGCACCGGCTCCAGCTCCATCCGCGGCCCCTGGTCGAACAGCGAGGTTCCCGCCCCCAGCAACACCGGCGCCACGTGCAACCGCAACTCCTCGACCAGTCCCGCGTGCATGGCCGCCCGGATCACCTGCGCCCCACCGGCCACCACCACATCCCGCCCGCCGGCCGCGGCCCGCGCCCGATCCACCGCCCGCCGCACCCCGTCAGTCACGAACATGAACCGGGTGACCCCCTGGAGGTGATCCCCACGCTCCCGATTGGTGAGCACAAAACAGGGCCGCTGCCAGGCCCCGTCCCCACCCCACTTGCCGATCCCCACGTCGAACAGCCGCCGCCCCATGACAAAGGCCCCGGTATTGGCGAACATCCGCCCGGCGACCTCCAGATCCGCGGCACTGGGCGGCGTGTCGCCGAACCCCAGCCAGTGGTGCAACCGCAGCCCGTGCAACCCCATCGGCTGCGCCGCGCTCACCTCCGGCCCGGCGACAAACCCGTCCACCGACACGGTGATCTCCGCGATGACCCGTCCCACACCATCTCCCAGCCCCGCCGATTAGCGTGTCCGGTATGCCGGGCCGGACCCGGCGCACTGGGAGGAAACCCTATGGCCAGCCACACCCGCCCGATCTGCCGGACCTGCGGCACCCAATACGCGGCCCCCCGCCCCGACTGTCCCATCTGCACCGACGAACGCCAGTACGTCCCCGCCGCCGGCCAGCAATGGACCGACTTCGACGAGCTACGCGCCGACCCGGACCTGTCCGCCCGGATCGAGCCGGAGGGCCCCGGCCTCACCGGCATCGGCACCAACCCACGCTTCGCCATCGGCCAGCGAGCCCTGCTGGTGAACACCCCCAACGGCAACATCCTGTGGGACTGCACCGCCTACCTGACCGAGGACATCATCACCGAGGTCAACAACCAGGGCGGCCTGCACGCCATCGCCATCAGCCACCCGCACTACTACACCACCATGGTCGAGTGGTCGCACACCTTCAACGCCCCCATCCACCTGCATGAGAACGACGCCCAGTGGATCGGCCGCCCAGACCCGAACATCCACCTCTGGTCCGGCACCCACACAACCCTCCTGGACGAGGTCACCCTGATCAACCTGGGCGTGCACTTCGCCGGCGGCACCGTCCTGCACTGGCGCCACACCCTGCTGACCGGCGACATCGTCCAGGTGATCCCGGACCGCTCCCACGTCGCCTTCATGTACAGCTACCCCAACCTGATCCCCGAACGCCCCGCGGTAGTCCGACGAGCAGCGGAACTCCTCAAACCCTTGGACTTCAGCACAATCTACGGCGCCTGGTGGGACTCCAAGATCGAAACCAACGCCCACGAAATCGTCCAACGCTCAGCGGAACGCTACCTCGCCTACACCCGAGAGAACTGACCGCGTTCGCGGAATCCGTTACCGGGCAAGGCTTCTGTCGTCGAGTTGGCCCAAGTGGGACGCCCGGTTGGGCCAACTACGCGTACGACTTGGGCCAACTCGACGCCGGGTCGCTCGCGAGTCCTACTTGGCATCCCCGTAGCACTCGACAACCGCCGCACTCAACGGAAACCGCACCGGCGTGTCCCCGAACAACAACCGGGTGGCCCGCTCCGCGCACTCTCGCACCACCGCCACCACCTCCTCCGCCTCTTCCCGCGGACAATGCACGATCACCTCGTCATGCTGGAAGAACACCAATTCCGCGGACCCCCGCAACCCGGTCCGCAAACAAGCCAGCAACGCGAGAGCCCACTCCGAAGCCGTTGCCTGCACCACGAAATTCCGGGTGAACCGCCCCCGCGCCCGCGCCTGCCGGGCCTGCCCCGTCTCGGTCTCGGCATCCTCCACGATCCCCTGCCACTCCGCCCCCGGCGGCGGACAGGTCCGCCCCAGATGCGACCGGACCAGCCCACCCAGCTCCCCGGTCCTGGCCGCCCGCTCCACGTACTCGATCGCCGCCGGATACCGCTTCCGCAAGGCAGCCAACAACTCCCCGGCGCCGCCCGAGGTCTGCCCATACATCACCCCGAGCATCCCGATCTTGGCCCGATCCCGGTCCCCGTTGAACGCCTCGGCCGCAAGCGCGGAGTACAAATCCCCGCTGGCCCCCGCCGCCGCCAACCGCTGATCCCCGGCCAGCGCCGCCAAAACTCGCGGCTCCAACTGACTCGCGTCCGCCACCACCAGCGCCCACCCCGGATCAGCCACCACCGCCCGCCGCACCGTCTTCGGGATCTGCAACGCACCCCCGCCCCGCGTCGCCCACCGACCGGACACCACACCCCCGGCAACCCACTCCGCCCGGAACCGCCCGCCCCGCACCCAGGCCGACAACCACGACCACCCATGCGCGGTGTAGATCCGGTAAAGCTCCTTGTACTCCAACAACAACGGCACCCCCGGGTGATCAACCCCCTTGATCACCCACGACCGCGTGGACGGCAACGAGAACCCGGCCTTCGCAAAAGCCCGAAGCACCTCAGCCGGCGAATCCGGGTGGAACCGCCGCCCCCCGAACGCCTCGATGATCTGCTCGGTCAACTCCACCAGCCGCGGCGGCGTGGCCCCCAGCGGTGGCCGCGGCCCGAGCAACTCGGTCAGCAGCGCGTCGTGGATGTCCGCCCGCCACGGCACCCCCACATGCCCCAGCTCCGCCGCCGCCAGCCCGCCCGCCGACTCCGCCGCCACCAGCAACCGGAACCGCCCCGGCTGCGGCAGCTCCGCGATCCGCGCCTGCTGATCCCGGTGCACCGCGATCACCGCATCGAGTGGATCCAGATCCACCAGGTCGTTCCGCGCCGTCTCGAACAGCACCGGGTGCTCATCCCGCGGCCGCACCGGCGGATCCGGGAACACCGGCAACCCCGCCTGCCGGGCATACGCCGCCGCCAGCCCCCTCGGCTCACCCCACCGCCCCGCGTGCCCGGACAACAGCGATTCGGTCAGTTCCAGGTCATGGCACCGCTCCAGCCGCACCCCGGCCCGCAGCAGCCGCGGGTACAACTCGGCGCTGCTCGCCAGCACCCAGCGCGGGTGGTGGGCCTGTTCCAGCGCCGCCATGGTGCCCGCAAGGGCAGTGGTGGACGTGACCTCGCTCACGGGCTGCCCGTCCTCGGCCAGCTCGCGCAGCCTCGCCTCCCCATTGGGGCTGGTCACCACCGCGATACGCATCACGAGCGATTCTGCGCCAAGGCACCGACAATCCTGTGTGGACGAGCGATGGGTAGCGTGTCGGGCGCACCCATGCGAGGGAGTTTCTGAGGAGGGAACATGAGTGCGGACGAACGACCTTTGATCGATCTGTCCCGGGATCCGAACCCGGGCAAGCCGGATCACGCGCTGCCGGAGGGGGCGCCGCGGCATCCGCTGATCGACCTGTCCCGCGACCCGAATCCGGGTGTCGCGGACCACGCCCGGCCGGATGACGAGGACTGATCCGGAGCTGGCTCGCGTCGGCGGGGCCTACAACAGGCCCCGCCGGTACGCCTCCCCGACCGCCGCCGCGCGGTCCCGCACGTCCAGTTTCGCGTAGATGTGCAGCAGGTGGGTCTTGATGCTGGCCTCGCTGATGAACAGCCTGCGCGCCGCCTCCCGGTTGGTGGCCCCGCCCGCGACCAGCGTCAGCACCTCCAGCTCGCGCTTGCTCAGCGCCCCGCGCGCGGGCTTGCGCACCTGCCCGATCAACCGCCCGGCCACCGTGGGCGCCAGCACCGACTCACCGCGGCTGGCCGCGCGCACCGCCTTGAGCAGCTCCTCCGGCGGCGCGTCCTTGAGCAGGTAGCCGGTGGCCCCGGCCTCGATCGCGGGCAGCACATCGGAATCGGTGTCGAAGGTGGTCAGCACCAGCACCCGCAGCTCAGGATGCTGCTCGCGCAGCCGCCGGATCGCCTGCACCCCGTCCAGCTCCGGCATCCGCAGGTCCATCAGCGCCACATCGGCGGGCACCCGCGCGGCCAGCTCGACCGCCTCCAGGCCGTTGGCGGCCTCGCCGACCACCTCGATGTCCGGTTCCGCGCCGAAGGCCACGGCCAGCCCGTTCCGCACGATCGGGTGGTCGTCCACGATCAGCAACCTGATCCGGCTCATGCCTCGCCTTCCCTGGCGTCGAACGGGATCGCCGGCACCGCGGCGGCCACCGCGGTGCCCTGGCCCGGACCGCTCTCGATCTCCAGCGTGCCGCCCACCCCGCGCACCCGCTGCCGCATCACGCCGAGGCCGTAACCCCCGACCCCGGGTTCGCAGCCGGTGGACGGCTGGATGCCCACCCCGTCGTCGACCACGTCCAGCAGCACCACATCGTCCTCATAGGACAGTGTCACGCCGACCCTGGTCGCCTTGGCGTGCTTGGCCACGTTGGTCAGGGCCTCCTGCGCCACCCGGAACAGCACCACCTCCACGCCGGTGGCCAGCCGGTCCGGGTCCCCGGTGACCGCCAGCTCCGGGGTGATCCCGTTGGCCTCGGCCCACTTCGCGGTCAGCTCGGCCAGCGCCTCCGGCAGCGGCGAGTCGGTCAGCGCTTCCGGCCGCAGCGCCCGCACCGACCGCCGCGCCTCGGCCAGGCTGTCCGCGGCCAGCGCCCGCACCCGGTCCAGGTGCTCCCGGCGCGCCGCCTCGCCTGGCACCCGGTCGGCCGCGTTGAGCTGGGTGATGATCCCGGTCAGCCCCTGCGCGAGGGTGTCGTGGATCTCCCGCGCCATCCGCTGCCGCTCCTCCCGCACCCCGGCCTCCCTGGCCTGGTTCAGCAGCTGCGCGTGCAGCCCCGCGTTCTCCGCCATGGTCTCCCGCAGCGCGGCGTTGGCCGCGGTCAGCTCGGTCACCATGGCCCGCCGCCGCTCGCTCTCCCTGCCGATCACCCAGCCGCCGAAGGCCAGTGGCAGCAACAGGCCCAGCAGCGCCGAGTACGGCTGGACGTGCTCGGTCAGCCAGTCGGTCTGCGCCGCCAGGTTCACCACCGCGGTCACCCCGACCCCGACCATCGCCCCGCGCGCCGGGAACAACAGGAAGGCGAACGGGTACCCCACCGAGGCGAACGCGGCGTACTGCGGGTGCACCGCCAGCAGGCTGCCGCCGATGGCCACCATCACCGCGTAATAGCCGATCGCCAGCCAGCGCCGCCTGCCGGTCAGCCGCCCGGCCGGGATCCAGAACCGGCCGTCCCGCCGGTTCTCCGCGACCAGGTCCGGCAACCAGGGCAGCCACACCACGGCCAGCCCCAGCAGCACCAGCAGCACGGTCAGCTCGGTCCCGGAAGGCCAGCCGCCGGTGACCCACACCAGGAAGCTGGACAGCGCGAGCGCGCCGTACACCCAGACCAGGTGCACCCACCGGCCCGGCGCCTCCGGCCGCCCGTGCAGCTCCTGGATCACTCCCACCGGAACGTCCGCGCGGCCACGGCGCCGAAGACCACGATCAGTCCAGCCATCGCCACCAGCGGCAGCGTCTCCGGCCACTGCCCGGCCCAGCTGGCCCGCATGGCCTGCATGGACGCCCCGATCGGCAGGTAGGAGCCAATGGCGATCATGAACTTCGGCGAGACCTCGGCCGGCATGAACACCCCGCCGAAGACAATGGACAGGAAGAACACCCCGGCGCCGATCCCACCGGCCACCCGCCCGTTGGGCGCCACCGCGGCCACGCACAGCCCGACCGCGAACAGCGCCCCGGTGCCCAGCAGGAAGGCCAGCGCGAAGCCCAGCGGCTCCTTGGGCAACGGGAAGCCGAGCACGAGCGAGCCGACCACCAGCACCGCGACCAGCGTGGTCAGCGCCATCAGCAGGCTGACCGCGAGCTGCGCGCCGAGCAGCTTGCTCGGGTGCACCGGGGTGGAGGCCATACGACGGAGTATGCCGTTCTCCCGGTAGTTCGCCAGCCCGCTGGGCAGCAGGGTCAGCGCCAGCTGGGCCACGCCGAGGGACAGCGCCATGGCCGGGAAGTAGGTGACGATCGGGTTGGTGTTGGTCCGCGGGTTGGCCGTCAGGCCGAACATGGTGACCAGGACCAGTGGCAGCATCAGCACCAGCAGCCAGGCTGCGGGCTCCCGCAACAGCAGCTTGAGTTCGACGACGAAGAGCTTGCGCAACACGTGCATGTGAGTGTCCTTTGTGGAGAGTCGGGCTCAGTGTTCGGTTCCGGTGAGTGCGACGAAAGCGTCGTCCAGGCCGGTCTGATCGAGGCGTAGGTCCTCGGCCACGATCCCGGCCCTGGCCAGCGTCGCGGTCACCGTGTGCAGCAGGTTCCCGGTGCCGCGCACCGTGATCACCGATCCGCTGCGGTCCACTCCGGACACATCCGGCAGCGATTCCAGGAACCCCGGCGGCAGCGGGATCGAGGGCCGGAACCGGATCCGCACCTCCGCGCGCACGCTGGCGACCAGCCCGCTCGGGGTGTCCAGCGCGACCACCCGGCCCTGGTCGATCACCGCGATCCGGTCGCAGAGCCGTTCCGCCTCGGCCATGAAGTGAGTGACCAGCAGCACCGTGACGCCGTTGTCCCGCACCCGTTCCACCAGTTCCCAGGTGTCCCGGCGGGCCTGTGGGTCCAGGCCGGTGGTCAGTTCGTCCAGCACCGCGATCTTCGGGTTGCCGATGAGGGCCAGCGCGATCAGCAATCGCTGTTTCTGTCCGCCGGAGAGCTTGCGGAAGGCGGTGTTCCGCTTCTCCCGCAGGCCCCATTCCTCGATCAGCCGCTCGGGGCTGGCCGGTTCCGGGTAGAAGGACGCGTAGAGGTCCAGTGCCTCCCAGACAGTGATCTTGTCCGGCAACCGGCCTTGCTGGAGCTGCACCCCCAGGGCAGCCCGCAGTTCCAGGCCGGCGTGCGCCGGGTCCTCGCCGAGCACCCGGACCGTGCCGCCGTCGCGGGCCCGCAGGCCGGTGACGCATTCGACCGTGGTGGTCTTGCCCGCGCCGTTGGGGCCCAGGATCCCGAAGATCTCACCGCGTTCCACGGTGAAGGACACATCGGCCACCGCGGTGTGCTCGCGGTAGCGCTTGTGCAGGTTGGCCACCTCGATAACCGGCATCGCCGCCCGCCTCTCGCTCGTTCCGTTGTCGGAACACAGCTTGCGGCGGACGGCGATGGTCGCGGATCGTCCAGGTGGCAGGTGGAGTGGTGGATGACCGGCATCAGCCGATCGGTTGATGTCAGCCCGCGGTGATCAGGTCCTGGGGCAGTGGGGTGTCGTTCTTGAGCGCGTCGAAGAACCGCTTGGACCTGGCCGGATCCCATTGCACCACCGCGCCGACGCCGGCCACGCTGCGGCTGGCGCCCAGCGGCACCGTGGTGGTCACCAGACCGCCGTCGGCCGCCCCGCGCATCGCCCAGGCCAGTCCGGTCAGGTTGTGCAGGTGGTCGCCCTCGTTGACGGTCAGCGTCTCGACGGTGTTGTTGGCCAACGGGATCGCCCGGAACGGGTTGATGATCGTGGTGAACCCGGTCGCCTTGTCCACCAGCGCGGAGAGGAACTGCCGCTGCCGCGCGATCCGGTCCAGGTCGGCCCGCGGGGTGGCCCTGGTGCGCACGTAACCCAGCGCCTGCGCGCCGTCCAGCTCCTGGCAGCCCGCCTGCAGGTCAAGTCCGGCCTTGGGGTCCTTCATCGGCTTGTCGATGCACATGTCCACCCCGCCGACCGCGTCGACGATGTGCACGAACCCGCCGAAGCCGATCTCGGCGTAGTGGTCGATGTGGATCCCGGTGTTGGTCTCCACCGTGCGCACCAGCAGTTCGGCCCCGCCCAGGGCGAAGGCGGCGTTGAGCTTCTGCTTCTTCTTGCCTGGAATGTCCACAAAGGAGTCCCGGGGCAATGAGACCAAAGTGGACGGTCCGGAGCCGTCGGGGATGTGCAGCAGCATCATGGTGTCGGTCCGCTTGCCCGCGGCGCCACCGGTGGCCAGCTCCTCGCGGTCCTCCTCGCTCAGCCCCTCGCGGCTGTCCGAGCCGACCACCAGCCAGTTGGTGCCCGGGGTGTCCGCTGGCCTGCCGGGGTAGTCCTTGAGCGCGTTGATCCGGTTCAGCTTGGAGTCGAGGTAGAACCAGAAGGCCACCACCCCGATCAGCAGGACCAGCAGCACGATGAGCACGATTCGGCCCCAGCGCCGCTTGCGACGCG
Source organism: Crossiella sp. S99.2 (assembly GCF_023094165.1). Classification (GTDB taxonomy): domain Bacteria; phylum Actinomycetota; class Actinomycetes; order Mycobacteriales; family Pseudonocardiaceae; genus Crossiella. The sequence continues at coordinate 256,516 of NZ_JALMDK010000012.1, forward strand.
GTTTCGCCTGCACCGGAGGAGCCTCCCGGTAGTAATGACCAGACACGACGTCACCATACGCATTTCCGGCGGTCGGTGACCCGGCGGCACCGGTGTTTCACCGTGTGTGCCCACCGGGTACCCGGGGAACAGACCAACACGCGCTGGTCCAGACGGCGAGGATGTGAGTCAGGTGGACGAGAACCTCAACGGGTATGTCGCGTTCCTGGTGCTCGGGGTGATCCTGGTGCTCGTCGACGGCCAGCTCATCCTGCGCAGTGGGAAGGCATACCTCCAGCAGGGCTACCGGGACCAGGAGGCGGCCGCGTCCATGGCCCGCCTGGTCGCGGTGCTGTTCCATCTGGTCGTGCTCGGCCTGTTCATGATCATCTCAACGATGGAGGTCCAGGTCGGCGGCATGGTGCAGACCGTGATCACCAAGCTGGGCATCGTGCTGCTGCTGCTCGGCCTGATGCACGGGGTGACCATGGCGATCCTGAACCGGATCCGGGCCCGCCAGCGCGAGCAGGTGATGGCCGATGAGATGAACGAGCGGATCGAGGAACGGCACGCCCAGCAGAACTCCGGCCAGACTTACCCGCCGGTGCCCGCCCAGGGCCAGGCCACCGTCACCCCTGGCACCAGCCCCTCGCCCGGACCGGTGGTGAGTCCGGCGATCGAGGACCAGCCCGGCGTGGCGCGACGCTGACCGTCGTGCCGTCGGCGCACCGCGCCACGCCACCGTTCGCGGTCTGACCCTCCCCCTCCGGGTCAGGCCGCGAACACCTGGTCGTCATCGGCGAAAGCCTTGAACTCCAGGGCGTTCCCGGCCGGATCGCGCAGGAACATGGTCCACTGCTCGCCCTTCTCCCCGGCGAAGCGCAGGTAGGGCTCGATCACGAACACGGTGCCCGCCGCGCGCAGCCGCTCGGCCAGCTCGTCGAACTGCACGGTGCCCAGCAGCAGCCCGAAGTGCGGCACCGGCACATCGTGCCCGTCCACCGGGTTGTGCGCGTCCGGGTTGCGCGGCGCGAGGTGGGTGACCAGCTGGTGGCCGTAGAAGTTCCAGTCCACCCAGCTGTCCGCGGACCGCCCCTGCGGGCACCCCAGCACCTCGCCGTAGAACCGCCGCGCGGCGCCGAGGTCGTCGACCGGGATCGCCAGGTGGAAACGAGGCACGGACATGCGCACTCCTCAAACAGGGTCACTCAGGACAGCCGAATGTTAACATTCAGACAATCTGCTGACCTGCTGCTGGAGGCCAAGGTGACCGACACCACGCCGCTGCGTCCCGCCGACCGCCGCGGCCTGGCCGACGAGGTCGCCGACCGCATCCGCGCCGCGATCTTCGACGGCGCCTTCCCACCCGGCGCGCCCCTGCGCGAGGTCGACCTGGCCGCCCGCCTGGAGGTCAGCCGCGGCCCGATCCGGGAGGCCCTGGCCAAACTGGAACGCGAGGGCCTGGTCCGCACCCAGTGGCACCGCGGCGCCACCGTCACCACCCTGTCCGCCGAGGACGCCGAGGAGCTGTACACCCTGCGCGAGGCCCTGGAACGCCTGGCCGTGGCCCGCTTCCACAGTCACGCCACCCCGGCCGACCTGGCGGCCCTGGCGGAGATCGTGGACCGGATGCACACCGCCGCCACCGAGCACGACCTGCTGCGCCTGGACCTGGAGTTCCACGACACGGTCTACGCCGCCACCCGCCACGACCGGCTGAACCAGGCCTGGTCGGCCATCCGCGCCCAGATCATCCTGTTCCTGCTCAGCCGGATCGCGATCAGCACCGACTACCGCCACCAGGTCCCCGGCGAGCACCGGTCGCTGGTGGCGGCGTTGCGGGCGGGGGATCCCCGGCACAGCACGGAGTTGTTCGTGGCGCACCTGCGACTGGCCTACGACCGGCTGTCCGGCACTTTCTGAGGCAACCTCCAACCCCGTCCGGCATCTTTAAGGAAGGAACATTGCCAATCGAGGGGAGAACGACGTTGGCGGTTCAGCGGAGTAATCCGGGGTGCTGGGGTCTGTTCACGGTGGGCGCGGTGGGGCTGCTGGCGATCCCGCTGGGTATCGGGGCCGCGGTCGGCGCCGAGCCGAGAATCGTTGCCGGGCAGCTGATCGCGGCCCCGGCCGGGAAGCAGGAGCCGGACTCCTTGCAGCTCTCCCTCCGGCACGAGTTCGGGAGCCTGCGACTCGCGAACCGGTCACAGACGTTCGGCGCGACGCCGGAGCGGGCCGGCGCTTGTCCGGGCAACGCGCGGTTGGCGATCTGCTCGTTCCAGTAGCCTGAACGGCGTGTTCGGCGGACGGCGAGGGATCTTCACGCGAGCGGGTCTCGCGCGGGCTCTCGCCGTCCTCGGCCTGCTGATCGGCCTGGTCCTGACCCAGGAGGCCGCGCACGCCGACGATCCGAGCACCCCCGGCTGCCATTCGCTGTACTCGGTCGCGTTGCTGGTCGCCGACCACTGCGTGCCCGGCCAGCCGGGGCAGGCCGCGCCGCAACACGGTCCGGACCAGCCCGCTGACCTGCTCGGCGCCTGCCTGGCGTTGCTGGTGGCCGTGTTGCTCGTGCTGGCCGCCCTGCCCGGCCCACGGACGTTGATCACCGTGCTCGCCCAGTTCCGCGCACCGCGACCACCCACCGGGCGTCGTCGCTCCGCACCCAGCCTCGCCCAGCTCTGCGTGCTGCGCACGTAGGCCGATCCGCCCGCCCCGCCACGAGGTCGCGCTGACCTCGTGCGCCCGCGCGCGTTCGCGCCTGCCCGCATCCACCCAGAGTTCAGGGGATACCCATGTCTGCCAATGCCAGGATCTCGCTCGTCGTCATCGCGGTGGTCGCCGCGGTGGTCACCGCCTTGTTCGTGTTCAACCGGCCCAACACCCCGGCGCCCGCCGCGCAACCCGGTCCATCGGGCGCGCCCAGCACCGCGCCTGCCGAGGTGCTCGTCCGGCCGGACAGCCACAAGCTCTCCACCGCGCCCGACGGCAAGGTCACCGTGGTGGAGTTCCTCGACCTGGAGTGCGAGGCATGCCGGGCGGCCTACCCCGGTGTGGAGAAACTGCGCGCGGAGTACGCGGGCAAGGTCACCTTCGTGCTGCGCTACTTCCCGATCCCCAGTCACCGCAACGCCGAACTCGCCGCCCGCGCGGTGGAGGCCGCGGGCAAGCAGGGCAAGCTGGAGCCGATGTACCAGGGGCTTTATGAGACCCAGCAGCAGTGGGGTGAGCAGCAGACCGAACAGCGTCCGGCCTTCCTCGACCTCGCCCGCCGGATCGGCCTGGACCTGCCGGCCTTCGAGCGCGATCTGGACGACCCGGCCACCCTGGCCCGGGTGCTGGCCGACCGCACCGACGGCGTCACCCTCGGCGTGCAGGGCACCCCGACCTTCTTCGTCAACGGCGCCAAGTACACCGGCCGACCCAGCTACGAGGGTCTGAAGTCCGCCATCGACGCGGCACTGGCGAAGTGAGCACCGGTGTGGCGGAGCGGGCCCCGTTCCCGCTCCGCCTGCTGCCCTGGCTGCTGACCGCGGGCGGCCTGCTCGGCCTGGCCGCGGCCTTCACGCTGACCGTGGAGAAGATCGTGCTGCTGCGCGATCCGGGCTACCTGCCCAGTTGCAGCATCGACCCGATCCTCAGCTGCGGTTCGGTGATGCGCACCGCCCAGGCCGAGGTCTTCGGCTTCCCCAACCCGCTGCTCGGCGTGGCCGGGTTCGCCGCGATCAGCACCATCGGCGCGGCCCTGCTGGCCGGCGCCCGGTTCCGGCGCTGGTTCTGGCTGGGGGTGCAGGCCGGGGTCACCTTCGGGGTGATCTTCGTGCACTGGCTGATTTTCCAGAGCCTGTACCGGATCGGCGCGCTGTGCCCGTACTGCCTGGTGGTGTGGGCGGTGACGATCCCGATCTTCCTCTACGTCACGCTGCACAACCTGCACCACGGCCACCTGCCGTCCCCGGCAGGGGTGCGGCGGACCCTGCTCACCTTCCACACCGTGGTGCTCACCGGCTGGTTCACCCTGATCCTGGCCGGGGTGCTGCAGGCGTTCTGGACCTACTGGAGCACCGTGTTCTAGGCCCACCGCCGTCGAGTTGGCCCAAGCAGTACGCCCAGATGGGCCAACTACCCGTACGACTTGGGCCAACTCGACGTTGGGTGGGTTACGGACACCTACGCCCGCATGATGATCACGTCGCCGTGTCCGCCGTAGCCCAGCACCGGTTCGGCGTACTGGGTGCCGTCGAAGGTGATCAGCAGCCAGTTCTTGCCCACCGGCACGATCTGCGGGTGCGGGATGTTGGTCTTGTACGGCGCGTCCAGGGTGCCCAGGAACCGCACGTCCAGGTCGTAGACCCGGTACTGCCGCCCGATCCCGTCGCTGGCCAGCAGGTACCACTGCCCGCCGACGCGCTGCAGGATGGTGCCCTCGCACTCCCGCACGGTGGCGTCCCGGCCGCGCAGGGTGAGGCGTTCGTGGTAGTCCGCGCCGCGCGGGGCCACGGCCAGTGCCGGGTGGAAGTTGAACGGGGTCTGGCTGGGGCTTTCCACGAAGCCGACGTGCCAGCGGCCGTCGATCTTGGTGATGGACGGGTCCCAGGAACTGACGTCGGTGGGCACGGCGAGCCGCTTGGTGGGCAGCACATGCACTCCGGCGAGCACGTTTGCCCTGGTCCGCAGGTGCCGGATGTGCACGCCGCGGAAGGCGAAATCGCCCCAGGAACTCATCGCCACGATGAACTCGTCGCCGTCCAGCACGATCTGCCCGGCGTGGTCGCCGACGATCACGCCGTCCTCGCGGCTGAAGTACAGCTGCGCGACCTGGGTGATCTTGCTCGGGTCCTTCAGGTCCAGGGTCCACACACCCCAGTGCGCCTGCTGGAAGAAGCCCAGCCCGGCGCAGGTGGCAGTCAGGTACAACTTGCCGTTGCGCACCAGGGGTTTCCCGTCCGGGGTCTGCACCGCGTGCAGGTCCCGGAGCCCGGCCTGTCCGAAGTACCCGGCCTGCACCCGGCCCAGCACCACCGGGCCGTCCCCGCCCGCCCCGTAGGCGTAGGAGAAGGTGCCCAGGGTGGCCGGGCGGCGCAGGTCGAGCTTGGCGGACACGCCGTCGCGCTCGCTGACCAGGGGCGCCCAGCCGGTGCCGGTGCCGGTGCTGTCGTGCAGTGCGGTGATCGCGTTCTCGTTGACCACGAAGGCGAACCGGAACGGCGCCCGCAACTTCGCCGCCGCCGATTTCACCACGGTGGTGGTCCCGTTGACGGTGACCTCGATGCTGGCGGTGCCGGTGGCCGCGTCGTAGCGGGCGAGCACCCGGTTGGCCGAGTTGGCGGCCAGCCCGGCCACCACCGAGGCGCCCGGGGCCAGTTCGGTGACCTCCACCAGCACCGAGGCGAACGGCGCGCGCGGGCTGATCCCGGTGCGCACCAGGAAGTCCCCACTGGTCCTGGGCAGTGGCGGCGCGGCCGTGTCGTACTGCTCGAACCCGGGCGCCAGCAGCGCGAACGGCCGGAACTGCTCGGCGATCCGGAACCGCAGGTCCATCGGCGTGATCCCGGCCGCCTCGGCCAGCGCGGTCTCCGCCGGGGTGACCTCGGCGGCCGTCGCGGTGCCGGTGCCCACGCCCACCATGGCGGCCGCGCCCAGCGCGCCCAGCCCGGTGAGCAGGTGTCTGCGGTCGATACCGCGTGGCGACTCGGGAATCGTCATTGTTTCCCCCCAGGTTCTCGGGCCGGCGGAACTACTTCGTGAGCTTGAGGATGTCGATGCCGCGCTTGTTGTCCGCCACGTAGGTCAGGCCACGGTGCCACGCAGGTTCCCACGACGCGGCGTCGGCCGGCCGGAAGTAACCGACCTGTGTCGGGTTGGTCGGATCGCTGACATCGATGAACCGGGTGCCCTGGGCGTAGAAGGACTGCACCAGGATGTTGCCGCGGATGTCGAAGTAGTGCGCCGAACAGTCCCCGCTGTCCGGGTTGCTGCCCTCCTGACCGGCCACGCTCCAGGTGCCCACGGTGTTGAGCCGGAACGGTTTCTCCTTGCTGGAGCGCCAGCCCTGGCCGCCGTAGGAGCCCTTGAGCGAGGAGATCACCAGCACGCCGTCGGCGGCGCAGCCAGGGTTGAACGCCTCCTCGGTGGCGAAGAGCAGATCGCCGCCGCCCCAGTGCCACGGGTTCGCGCCGTCCCCGGCCCGCCGGCCGACCTGGCGGTAGCTGTTGTGCATGAACTTGGAGGCCGCGGCCAGCTCGTCGATGCCGCCGCCTGCGTAGGGGATCGGGTCCCACGGGGTGGCCTTGCGGATCCGGTTGGCCACCGGGTCCCAGTGCCAGCCGCCGGTCCGGTACCCGCGCACGCCGCCCCGGCCCGCGGCCCAGGCGATACCGGTGGCGTCGACCTGGACGTCGTGCACGTAGTCGGTCTTGCCGTCGTTGCGGCCGGTGTCGATGGGCTTGGTGAAGACCTTGGGGTTGCGCGGATCCCGGATGTCGGTCACCCACACCGGGCGGCCGCCCCAGTCGGCTGGCATGTCCGCGGCCTTGGCCGGGCCGCCGGTCCACAGGTAGCGGCAGTCCTCGATGCAGCTCGTGGTGTGCCCGGCGGGCAACTCGACGAAGCTGAGCACGGTGAGCTTGGCCGGGTCCTTGGCGTCGACGATGTACACGCCGGACTTGCCGGTCTGCACGTTGCCGCCGAAGGCCCTGGGGTCCCTGGCCAGGAAGACCAGCTTGCGCTTGGGGTCGACCTCGGTGTCCTCGGTCTCCCACAGGCCGGGCATGGACAGCTCGCCGATCTGCACCGGCTTGGCGGGGTCCTTGCTGATGTCGTAGGACTTCAGCCCGAACTGCCCGGAGACCAGCAGCACGTCCTGCCGGCCGTACTGCAGGAAGTCCAGCGCGATCGCGCCCTGCGCGCCCGGCACCGAGCCGACCAGTTCGACGTTCTTGACCGCGCCGGTGTCCTTGCCGCTCTTGCCGTGCGCGTGCCCGGCGGCCGCGGCGGCGGGCGCCTGGAACTCCGGTTGCTCCTCATCACAGGCCCACGCCGGCAACGCGGTGGCGGCCAGCGCCAGCGCGGTGATCATCGCGACCATCCCGGACCGTTTTCCTACCCGAGCCATAACGCCCTCCCGATCGTTCGGCCAGGAACAACCTAGGCTGGGATGCCGTGGGGGACAAGGCATCGACCGCTCGTCCCCAGAAGGAGGAAGCCCGGATGCGCCGCCGCAACACCCTGCTGATGGCCCTGGCGGTCAGCGGCCTGACCGCCTGCACCACCCCGGAGGCCCCGGCGCCCGCCCAACCCGGCACCTTCACCATGGCGGTCACCGAACCCGCCGCGCTGCTGCCAGGACAGGCGCTGGACCAGCCAGGCAAGCTGCTGGTCGGCGCGCTGTGGACACCGCTGATGACCGTCGACAACCCGGGCGCGGCCCCGGTCCCGGCGGCCGCGGAGAAGGTCGAGAGTCCCGACCAACGACGCTGGACGATCCGCCTCCGGCCGGGCTGGCGCTTCCACGACAACACCCCGGTCACCGCCCGCTCCTACGCCCAGACCTGGGCGATGGCCAGACAACAGCGCTGGGCCGCCGCGGGCCTGCTGGACCAGCTCCAGGTCCAGGAGGTGGCCACCCCGGACGACCTGACCGTCGAGGTCACCCTGGCCGCCGCCCAGCGCCACTTCCCGGTCGCGCTCACCAGCACCCTGCTCGCCCCGCTGTCCGAACAGGCCCTGACCCGCCGGGACTGGAAAACCCTGATCGGCAACGGCCCCTACCGCGCCGAAGGCCAGTGGTCCCAGGGCATCCGGCTGACCGCCAACCCGGCCTACGCCGGTGCCACCAAGGCCAAGTCCGAGGCGATCAAGGTCGTGGTCGCCACCGCCGAAGCCCAGTACGCCCAGCTCACCGCGGGCGGGATCGACCTGGCCACCGAGATCCCCGCCGCCGAACACGGCAAACTGACCAGCCAGTTCGCCAACCGCAGCACCACCTGGCCGCAACCGGAGGCCACCTACCTGGCCTTCCCGGCCCGCCCCGAGTACGCCGACCCGGCTCGCCGACACGCCCTGTCCATGGCCGTCGACCGCGAGGCCCTGGCCACCGGCCCCCTCTCCCACCGGGTCACCCCGGCCACCGCGCTGCTGCCCGCGGCCCTGGGCGCCGACCGCAAGGACTCCGCCTGCCGGCCCTGCGTGCACGACGTCCAGGCCGCCGCCCTGCTGGCCCGGCAGAGCGAGCTGCCCAAGAACCTCACCGTGTACTTCAACCAGGACACCGATCAGCGCACCTGGATCGAACCCCTGGCCGCCCAGCTCCGCCTGTCCCTCAACGCCGAGGCCATCACCACCAAGGGCCTGCCCGCCGCCGAGTACACCGACCGGCTCGACCACCACCGCTTCGACGGCCCCTACCTGCTCACCGCCCACGCCACCTACCCCCACCCGACCGCCCTGCTGTCCAGGCTGGCCACCCAGGTCGGCTTCACCCACCCGAGTTTCGCCGAACTCCTGGCCGGCGCGGACACCTCGGAGGCGGCCGACCGGGACCTGCGGCTGGCGGAGAACATCGCCCTGCGCGAGCTGCCACTGGCGCCGTTGTGGTCGCCGCACGGCCACCTGTACTGGTCCACCCGGCTGGCCGACGTCACCCCGGACCCGGTCACCGGCCTCCGCCTGGCGGGCATCCGCGCAGGCTGAGCAGCCCGCCGCCCCGTACCACTTGGGCCAACTGGCACGCCCACTTGGGCCAACCCGGCGTACCAGTTGGCCCAAGTCGCCGGGTGGGTTGGGGTCAGGGCGTCAGGGACAGGTAGACCAGGATGGCCACGCTCAGCGCGAGCATCGTCATGCCCGCGAACAGCAGCCGCGTCCGACGCGGCGGCGGCGCGGTGGTCGGCTTCCGCGGGGGTGGCGAGCCGGCCCGCCCGGCCATGATCCGGCCGAGCTGTTCGCGCAGCTGGTCCGGTCCTGGCCGGTCCACCGGATTCCGCCGCAACAGCGCCGACACCACCGGCCCCAGCACCCCGGCCCGCGAGGTCGTCGGCGGTTCCGCGGTGATCGTCGCGGTCAGCGTGGCGGCCGCGCTTTCCCGCGCGTACGGCGCTTTGCCCTCCACCGCCGTGTACAGCGTCGCGCCCAGCGACCAGAAGTCCGAGGCGGGCCGGGGGAGTTGGCCCTTCAGCCGCTCCGGCGCGATGTAGCCGGGCGAGCCGTGCAGCGCGCCGGTGGTGGCCGCGGTTTCCGCCTCGGTCAGCCGGGCCACCCCGAAATCGGTCAGGAAGATCTGGCCGTCGTCGGCGATCAGGATGTTCGCCGGTTTCACGTCCCGGTGCAGAATCCCGCGGTGGTGCGCGTTGTCCAGGGCCTCCACCACCGCCAGTCCGATCCGGGCGACCAGCATCGGCGGCAATGCGCCGTCCTCATCGACCACCTGTTGCAGTGATCGGCTCGGAATTTGTTCCATGACAATCCACGGCCTGCCGTCCGCACTCACCAGATCGTGGACCCGAACCACGTTCGGGTGGTCCAGTCGGGCGGCGCTGGTGGCCTCCCGGCGGATGCGTTCGTGGTGGGCGGCGGCGGTGGCGGCGGACCAGTCCGGCGGGGTGCGCAGTTCCTTGATCGCGACCTCGCGCTCCAGCACGGTGTCGAATCCGTACCAGACCACGCTCATCCCGCCCCGGGCCAGCTCACCGTCGAGCCGATAGCGGTCGGCGAGCAGGTAGTTCACGCGAGGGCTCGCTTTCTCAAAGCGGAGACAGCGCGTCCGAGTCTAGTCGCGATGTGCGAAAAGTCGGAAATCGAATACTGGTGGTAATGAGGTCACCTGATGGCATTTTCCCGGATGGGTTAATTTTTGCCAGTGAGTATTTATGCGAGTGGCAGCAGTACCCGGAATCGGGAGCCGTGGCCGGTGTGCAGCTCGACCCGCCCGCCGTGCGCGTGCACGATCGCCGCGGTGATCGCCAGCCCCAGCCCCGAACCGCCCCTGGCCCGGCTGCGCCCCGGATCGGCCCGGTAGAACCGGTCGAAGACGTGCGGCGCGTGCTCCGGCGGGATGCCCGGCCCGTCGTCGGCCACCTCCAGCACCGCCACCTCGCCTCCGGTCGGCGGCGCGGTCCCGGCCGCCGCCGCGGGCGCGGACCGTTGGGCCGCGGCGGATTCCCTGGTCAGGGTGATCCGCACCGGGGTGCCCGGCGGGGTGTGCCGCAGCGCGTTGGTCACCAGGTTGGCCAGCACCTGGCGCAGCCGGTACTCATCGCCCAGCACCCGCACCGGACCGTCCTTGGCCACCAGGGTGACCTTGCGGTCGGGGTCGTGCGCCCGCGCGTCGTGCGCGGCGTCCCCGGCCAGCACCAGCAGGTCCTGCTCGGCGAAGTCGAAGTGCCGCTGCTGATCGAGCTGGGCGAGCAGCAGCAGGTCGTCGACCAGCAGGCCCATCCGGCTGGCCTCGGCCTCGATCCGGCTCATGATCCGGTCCACGTCCGCGCGTTCCGGCGCGCCACCCTTGCGGTACAGCTCGGCGAAACCGCGGATCGAGGTCAGCGGGGTGCGCAGCTCGTGCGAGGCGTCCCCGACGAACAACCGCAGCCTGCCCTCGGACTGCTCGCGTTCGCGCAGCGCGTCGCCGAGCCGGCCGAGCATCACGTTCAGCGCCGCGCCCAGCCGTCCGGTCTCGGTGCGCGGATCGCTGTCCGGCACCCGCCGGTCGATCTCGCCGCCCGCGATGCCCTGCGCGGTCTGCTCGATCCGGTTCAGCGGCCGCAACCCGATGCGCACCACCGCGGTCGCCGCCGCGGCCATCAGCCCCAGCACCAGCACGCCGACCACCAGTTCGATCACCAGCAGCTGGTTGAGCGTGGCGTCCAGCCCGGCCAGCGAATGCGCGGTGACCACGGTGTCCCCGGTGGGGGTCACCATCACCCGCACCCGCCAGTCGCTGCCACCGGCCTTGCCCGCCACCACGAACGGCCGGTCGGTCCGGCGTTGCAACTCGGCGCGGTCCAGACCCGACAGATCGGGTCCGCTGAGGTCGCCTGGCAGGTTGCCCAGGGTGTCCCGCAGATCGCCGCCCGCGCTGAAGAACAGCACCCTGGCCTCGGTGGGCAGCTGCCGTTCCGGCCTGCCGTCCGTCGGCCGGTTGCGCGGTGGCGGGCGGTCGTTGCTGAACGGCCGGGCCAGCCCCTGCAACTGTTCGTCCACTTTGGACATCAAGGAGCGGGCGAGCAGGAGCTGACTGGACACCGCGACCACCGCCAGCCCCAGCCCGGACAACAGCAGCATGGTCACCAGCAGCCGGGTGCGCAGGGTCAGTGGCCGCCTCATCGCGCGCCGGACCTGGGCAGCCGCAGGGTGTAGCCGACGCCGCGGATGGTGTGGATCAACGGCGGATCGCAGAAGTCCAGCTTGCGCCGCAGGTAGCTGATGTAGGACTCGACGATCCGGCCGTCCCCGTCGAAGTCGTAGCTCCACACCCGGTCCAGGATCTGCGCCTTGCTGACCACCTTCTCCGCGTTGGTGATCAGGTAGCGGAGCAGGTTGAACTCGGTGGGGGACAACGTGATCAGCGTCCCGGCCCGGCGTACCTCGTGCGCGTCCTCGTCCAGCTCCACATCGGCGTAACGCAGTTTCCCGTTCACCCCGGCCGGTTCGGCCACCGCCCTGGTGCGCCGCAGGATCGCCCGCAACCGCAGCACGACCTCCTCCAGGCTGAACGGTTTGGTCACGTAGTCATCGCCGCCCGCGGTGAGCCCGGCGATCCGGTCGGCCACCCCGTCCCGCGCGGTCAGGAACAGCACCGGCAGCTGTTCCTGGGCCGCCCGCATCCGCCTGGCCAGGGTGAACCCGTCCTGATCGGGCAGCATCACGTCCAGGATCACGATGTCCGGCACCACCTCGCGCGCCACGGTCAGCGCCCTGGCCCCGGTGTCCGCGGCGTGCACCTCGAACCCGCTCAGCCGCAACGCGGCCGAGAGCAGCTCCAGGATGTTGGGCTCGTCGTCGACGACGAGCACCCGGGCCGGGCGGGAGGAGTCAGCGGCGTCCACACCACCAGTCTTCCCGCCCAACCTGGGAGTTTCCTGGGAGCTTGCTGGATGGCCCCGATCAGGTGAGGCAGGAGTACAGCTTCGGCCCGGTGGCCGTCCCGCCGTACGCACCCGGATCCACCAGCTTGCAGTTCTGCTCGATCCAGGTGGCCCGCCCGGTCGCGCCACCCCGGCCACCCCGGCCGCCGGGACCCTCGCTGAGCACAAACGCGAGCTTGCCCTCGGCCTTCCACCGGGTCAGCTGATCGACGCTGGGCGCGGGATCCCCACCGGAGAACCCACCCATGCCGATCACGGTGACCTCGCTGTTGATCAGGAACGCGGACGCGCCCATCGACCCGCCCTCCACCGCCAGCACGATCTGCGCGCCGCGGGAGTGGGCGTTGGCGTAGTCGAGGATCTTCCGCTGCTCCGCGGTCAACTCGGTGCCGCGCCCGCCGAACCCGCCGCCAGTGCCCAGCCGCAGTCCGCCACCGGGCGGCGGACCGCCATTCGGCACCTGCGCACCGCCCTGCGGGCCACCGGGTGGCTGGCCGCCCCCTGACGCGCCGCCCGGCGCCTGCCCACCCGGCCCCAGCCGCAGCCCATCCCGGCCACTCATCCCGGCCGTGGCCGGTCCCGCGGTCGGATTGGTCCCGTTCATCGCCCCGGCCGTGCCCGCGAACGCCTTCTCCGCCGACCACACCGCGGGTGTCAGCAACAACCCGGCCACCGCCGCGACCGCGCCCAGCCGCCGCACCAGCACACCCCGCGGCAGCCGCCCGATCACCAGTGCCAGCACCGCGAACCCGCCGATGCCCGCCACCGCCCACCGGGTCCACCCCTGCCAGCCGGTGTCCCGTGAGGTCAGCGCGAACGCCCAGACCGCGGTCCCGGCCACCGCCCACGGCAGCAACAACCACAGGAACCCCGGAGCCCGGTACCGCTGCCACAACTCCCGCGCGCCCGCCGCCGACACCGCCGCCACCGCGGGCGCCAGCATCGTGGTGTAGTACGGGTGGAAGATCCCCTCGGCGAAGCTGAACACCGCCCCGGTGACCAGCAACCAGCCACCCCACAGCACCCAGCCCGCGCGGACCTGCCCGCTCACCCCGCGCCGGAACACCGTCACCGCGACCACAATCAGCACCACCGCGCACAACGGCAGCAGCCAGCTGATCTGCCCGCCGTTCTGCTCGTTGAACATCCGCAACGGCCCGGCCGTGCCACCGAACCCACCGCCACCCATCATGCCGCTGGGCGCCTCAACCCCCGGTGGCGGCGTGCCGCCGCCCGGTCCGCCGCCGGCGCCACGGCCGAAGATCCGCCCCAAACCGTTGTACCCCAGCACCAGATCCAGCGCGGACCCGTCCGTCGACCCGCCGATGTAGGGCTTCTCGCCCGGCCACAGGTCCACCACCGCGACCCACCAGAACGACGAGACGACCAGCATTCCCGCCGCCGCAACAAGATCCGCGATCCGTCGCCGCACCGTGCCGATCCCGGCGACCAGGTACGCGGCCAGGAACACCGGCACCACGATCCACGCCTGCAACATCTTGGTCAGGAACCCGCAGCCGATCAGGAAGGCCGCCAGCAGCAGCCACCGGGTCGTGCTGCCGGCCGGGATTCCGTGCTGCACCGCCCTGGTGAGCGCGTAGGCCGCGGCCACCAGCAACAGCACCAGCAGGGTGTCCGGGTTGTTGTCCTGGTTGATCGCCACCGTGATCGGCGTCAGCGCGAACACCAGCGCCGCCAGCAGTGCGACATGCTCACCCGCCCAGTGTCGCACCGTGCGGTGCAACAGGAACACCGCCGCCACCCCGGCGATCACCTGCGGCAGCAACACCGCCCAGCCACTGTAACCGAAAATCCACACCGACAGCACCTGCGGCCACAGGCCCATCGGCGGCTTGTCCACGGTGACGACCCCGGCCGGATCGAAGGAGGCGAACAGGAAATGGGTGAAGCTCTGCGACATCGACTTCACCGCGGCCGAGTAGTACGCGTTGCCCCAGCCCGCCGAGCCGAGCGTCCAGCCGTAGAGCACGGCGGCGAGCACACAGATCGCGAGCAACGCCCACGGTCGCCAACGAGTCCTGGTCATGCGGATTTCTCCTTGCCATTACGGAAGATCCAGCTGCGCAGCACCACGAACCGGGCCGCCGTGCCCAGCACCGAGGAGGCCAGCAACACGCTGATCTCCAGCCAGCGCGAAGGATCCGGGTCGGCGGCGTGCAGCGCGAGCAGCGCGCCCGAGGTGAGCGCGTAGTACAACGCGAAGACCAGCAGCCCCTGCAGGTGCACCCGGCGTTTCGACCCGCTCCAGCCGAGGAAGGTGAACCGCCGGTTGGCCTCGGTGTTCAGGATGGTGGTCAGGGTGAGCGCGAACAGGTTGGCCGGCAACGGATCCAGCCAGCCGCGGAACAACGCGTACAGCGCCGCGGTGGCCACAGTGGACAGTGCGCCGATCAGCCCGAAGGACACCAGTTGCCACAGCAACCCGCCGTCCCGCCGCCCGAGCACCGCGTCCGGGTGGACCGGCGCCGGTGCGGGCCGCTGGGGCAGGTTGTCCACGGTGGCTGTTCCCCTCGCCTTGGCCCGTGCCACCCGGAGCAGCCCGCGCACGTCCTCCCAGGCCGTCTTCGCGATCCGCACCCGGCTGTCGGTGTCCTCCACCCAGTCCACCGGCACCTCGTGCACCCGCAACCCGTTGTGCTCGGCCAGCAACAGCAGTTCGGTGTCGAAGAACCAGGAGTTGTCCGCGACCTTGTCCAGCAGCGGCCGGATCACCTCGGCCCGCGCCGCCTTGAACCCGCACTGCGCGTCGGAGAACCGGGCGCCATGCGCGAGCCGGATCAGCGAGTTGTAGCCGCGCGAGATCAATTCCCGTTGTGGCCCGCGCACCGTGCGCGATCCCGCCGCCAGTCGCGAGCCGATGGCCAGGTCGGAGTGCCCGTTCACCAGCGGCGCGACCAGCGGCAGCAGCGCGTCCAGGCCGGTGGAGAGGTCCACGTCCATGTAGACCACCACATCGGCGTCGCTCCAGCCCCACGCGGTGCGCAGTGCCAGCCCGCGGCCCTTCTCCTCCAGTCGCAGCACCCGGATCCGCGCGGATGCCTCGGCCAGCCGCCTGGCCACGGTGAGGGTGCCGTCGGTGCTGGCGTTGTCGGCCACGGTGATGGTCCAGTCGAACGGGAAGTGCGCGCTCAGGTAGGCGTGCAGCACGTGCAGGCAGCCGGGTAACGCCTTCTCCTCGTTGAACACCGGCACCACGATGTCCACGCTCGCGGTCCGTTGCCGCGCCGGACGTTCAGCACGGGGTCCGGCGCCCCTGGTCACGGCCGCACCACCCATGTTGATCACCAACCCTCCACGCCACGGCCGCGTTTCTCGCGACCGGTGTCAGGTATGGCCGCCGGATGTGCGAGAACCCTGGACCGGGCCTGGGAGACAGCTGGGAGCGGCGGAGTTCGATCGATCGGCTTACCCTGTCGGGTGATGAGCACCGAGACCACGCCCGCGAACCCCGCCGCGCCCCGCCGTCTGCCGCTGATCCTGCTGGTGGCCGCGGTGCTGCTGGTGCTGGACCAGCTCACCAAGCTGTGGGCGGTGGACGCGCTCACCGGCCAGGCCCCGATCCCGGTGATCGGGGAGTTCATCCGCTTCCGGCTGCTCTACAACCCGGGCGCGGCCTTCTCCCTGGGCGCCGAGTCGACCTGGGTCTTCGCCATCCTCAGCGGCGTGGCGGTGATCGCGCTGGTGTGGATCGCGCTGCGAGTCCGCTCCACCGGCTGGGCGCTGGCGCTGGGCCTGCTGCTCGGCGGCGCGAGCACACACCTGCTGGACCGGCTCTTCCGCGACCCCGGGTTCGCCCGCGGCCACGTGGTCGACTTCATCGACTACAACGGCTGGTTCGTCGGCAACGTCGCCGACATCGCGTTGTTCTTCGGCGCGGTCGCGCTGCTGGTGCTCAGCTTCCGCGGGATCAACCTGGACGGCAGCCGGGAGAGCGACAAGAAGGCCGAGGACGCCGCGGCCGAGTAGCTCAGCCGCGGCGCGCCTGGCCGAGCTGCTGTCGCCCGTAGAAGGTGGACAGCAGCAACATCGCCGCCCCCGCCGCGACCAGGTCCTCCGCCAGATCGGACACGCTGACCTTGACCGGCTGCCACTCGGGCGAGCGGATCTGGGTGCGCAACGCGCGCTCGATCTCTCGCACGTAATATTCCCGGCCCGCCTCCACCGCGCGCCCGGCCAGCACCACCTGGTCGATGTCGAGGAGGTTCACCAGGTCCGCGATGGCGCCGCCGAGCAGCCGGGCTGCCCTGGTCAGCTCGGCCCGTGCCACCGAGTCGCCGGCCGCCGCGTCCGCGCACAGCCGCTGGAACTCCGGCAGCACCTCGGGGTTTATCGGCGAGGGCGGCCCGCCGGTGCCGCGCCTGCGACGGACCCTGGCCAGCACGGTGGAGGGGGAGCAGAGCACCTCCACGCAGCCGCGCCGCCCGCACGCGCAGTGCGGTCCGGTGGCCTGCAGGGTGGTGTGCCCGAACTCGCCGGCGTTGGTCCGGCTGCCGCGGTGCACCACGCCGTTGAGCACCAGTCCGGCGCCGATGCCGGTGCCGATGTAGACCAGCGCGGCCTCGGCCAGGCCCTCCGCGCGCCAGCCCTCGGCCACGATCGCGGTGTTGGTGTCCTTGTCCAGGATCACCGGCAGCCCGGTCAGCCGGGCCACCCGGTCGCGCAGCGGCACGTCCACCCAGCCCGGCAGGTGGGTGGCCTGGTGCACGACCCCGGCGTGGTGGTCCAGCGGGCCTGGGCAGCCGATGCCCAGGCCGAGCAGTCGTTCCTGGGGCACCGAACCGCTGTTGACGATGCTCAGCGCGTGCTGGGCGAGCAGCGGGATCACCACGTCCGGCGTGGGTTCGGCCGGCATCGGCACCCGGCGGCGTTCCAGCACCGTGCCGGCCAGGTCGACCAGCACGAACCGCAGCTCGTCCCGGTCCACGTGCGCGCCGAGGGCGAACCGGGCCTCGGGCAGCAGCCGTAGCAGCGTGCGTGGTTTGCCCACGGTCGGCGCGGCCTGACCGGACTCGGCGACCAGGCCCTCCTCCATCAGCCTGCCCACGATCTTGGACACCGCCTGCGCGGTCAGCCCGGTGCGCTGGGCGATCTCCACCCGGCTCAGGCCCTCGGTGCCGCGGATGAGGTCGAGCACGAGCGTGCTGTTGTGTCCGCGCAGCGCGCGGAGGTTGGCGCCGCTCGCAGGCGGTCGCGGGGTCGACGGTTCGGACATCAGTTTCAGATCATGACACCTTGCCGTTAATCAACAGTGTTGTTTTAATCAGGTTATGGTCTCCACAGACGACTTGCGTGTCGGGGTGCTGGGCTACGGCATCGCAGGCGCCGTTTTCCACGCCCCACTCATCGCCGCCACCCCCGGTCTGCGGCTGAGCGCCGTGGTCACCGCCAACCCGGAACGCCAGTCCGCACTGCGTGCCCGGCATCCGGAAGCCCGGGTGCTCACCTCCGCCGAGGACCTCTTCGCCGCCAGGGACGAGTTCGACCTGGTGGTCGTGGCCACGCCCAACCGCACCCACGTGCCGCTCACCCTGACCGCGATCGAGGCCGGCCTGCCGGTGGTGGTGGACAAGCCGTTCGCGCCCAGCGCCGAGCAGGCCCGGCTGCTCGCCACCCGCGCCGCGGCGGCCGGGGTGCCGCTCACCGTGTTCCAGAACCGCCGCTGGGACAACGACTTCCTGACCCTGCGCAAGCTCCTGGACCACGGGCGGCTGGGCCGGGTGCACCGGTTCGAGTCCCGGTTCGAGCGCTGGGCGCCGACCCCCTGGGACAACTGGCGCGAGCTGCCCGGCGCGGAGGAGGCCGGCGGCATCCTGTTCGACCTCGGCGCGCACCTCGTCGACCAGGCGCTCCAGCTTTTCGGGCCGGTGACCTCGGTGTATGCCGAAATGGGCCAGGTCCGCGCAGGCGTCCAGGTCGACGACGACGCCTTCGTCGCGCTGACCCACCAGGACGGGACCCGCTCGCACCTGTGGATGAGCGCACTGGCCGCGCAGCTCGGCCCGCGCTTCCGGGTGCTCGGCGACCAGGCCGGCTACACCAAGTTCGGCCTGGACCCGCAGGAGGACGCGATGGCCGCGGGCGGCCGGCCAGGATCACCGGGTTGGGGGACCGAAGTTCAGTCGGCCTGGGGACAGCTCGGCGTCGGCGCGGAGTCGGTCCCGCTGGAGACCGAGCCCGGCGCTTACCAGGACTTCTACGCCGCGGTGGTCGCGGCGCTGCGCGAGGACGCGCCGCTGCCGGTCCAGCCGGCCGAGGCGATCGCCGCACTGGAGATCATCGAGGCGGCCAAGCGGTCCGCCGAAACCCGCGAACCCGTGGTGGTGACCGCATGACCAGCCCCTGGACCCTGGATGAGCTGACCGAGCAGGAACTGGACCTCCAGTTCGACCGCTTCGACAACGACACCGCGTGGGAACTCGGCTCCCAGCTGGTGGCCGCGGCGCGGGCGGCCGGGCTGCCGGTGGTGGTGGCCATCCACCGCAACGGCCAGCGGCTCTTCCACGTCGCGCTGCCCGGCACCTCCGCGGACAACGACGCCTGGGTGGAACGCAAGGCCAGGGTGGTGGCCAGGTTCGGGCACAGCTCGTTCCTCATCGGCGAGCGCTGCCGGGCCAAGGGCAGCACCTTCGAGGAGACCATGCGGCTGGACCAGGACAGCTATGCCGCGCACGGCGGTTCGTTCCCGGTGACGGTGCGTGGTGTCGGCGTGGTGGGTTCGGTGACGGTGTCCGGACTGCCGCAGGTGGAAGACCATCGATTCGTGGTGGCCCAACTCACGGAGTACTCCCGACTGGCGAAAAGTACTCACTCCATGTGACTAGTAGAACGGCGTCCCATCCGTTCGATTGGAGGATGTGCTCCGCCGCGATCCGCGAGCTATAGTTACTGAGTCTCAGCGCGATGGTGGTTCACACCGCCAAGATCATGAGACCTTAGAGCCCCGAGGCCGGACCCCCAGCGGCCTCGGGGCTCTCTCTTGTCTCCGGTCAGCCCGCGATCTTGGCCACCAGCTCGTAGGACCGCAGCCGGTCGGCGTGCTCGGCCACCATGGTGGTCACCATCAGCTCGTCCGCCGCGGTCTCGGCCAGCAGCTTCTCCATCCCGGCGGCCACCTGCTCCGGCCCGCCGATGATCTGACTGGCCAGCCTGGCCTCCACGAACTCCCGCTCCATCGGCGAGTACGGATAGTCCGCGGCCTCCTGTGCGGTCGGGATCAGCCCGGGACGGTCACTGCGCAGCCGCAGGAAGGACAGCCCGCCCGGACCGGCCAGCCAGCGCGCCTGCTCATCGCTCTCGGCGGCGATCACCGAGGCGCAGACCATGGCGTAGGGGCGGTCCAGCTCGGCCGAGGGCCGGAAGTTGTCCCGGTAGAGCCGCAGCGCGGGCAGCGTGTTCTCCGCGCTGAAGTGGTGCGCGAAGGCGAACGGCAGCCCCATCAGCCCGGCCAGCTGGGCCGAGTAGCCACTGGAACCCAGCAGCCACAACGGCGGGCGGTTGCCCGGGGCGGGCACCGCGCGCACCGCGGGCTCCGGCGCACCAGGGCCGATCTCGTCGAAGTAGTGCGTCAGCTCGGTGAGCTGCTCGGGGAAGTCGTCGGCGGACAGCGGCGCGGTGGAGCGGCGCAGCGCGTGCGCGGTCCGCGGGTCGGTGCCCGGCGCGCGGCCGATGCCCAGGTCGATCCGGCCCGGGTAGAGCGCCTCCAGCATGCCGAACTGCTCGGCCACCACCAGCGGCGGGTGGTTGGGCAGCATCACCCCGCCGGAGCCCACCCGCAGGGTCTTGGTGACCGCGGCGACCTGGCCGATCAGCACCGCGGGCGCGCTGCTGGCCACCCCGGGCATGTTGTGGTGCTCGGCCAGCCAGAACCGGTGATAGCCCAGCTTCTCCGTCTGCGCGGCGAGGTCGAGGGTGTTGCGCAACGCGACCGAGGCGGAGGAGCCGTTGGTGACGGTCGCGAGGTCGAGCACGGACAGCGGAACAGAACGAGACAGGGCCATGTTCGACATAACGCGAACGAACCCCGGCTACTTCCCCGGTAATCGGTTCCCTTGGCGTATTTACAGTCACGCCCTGACTGTCTAGACAGTGGGCATGGCCCCTGAGTCGCCCAGCCGACGTACCTTCCTGACGGCCGCCCTCACCACCGCGGCCGCTCCGTTGATCTTCCCCGCGGGCGCCGCCCAGGCCGCCCCGGAGACCTCCGCCGCTGGTGGCGGCCCGGTTGACCGGGAACTGAAGGCCCTGCTTCGGGAGATCGACCCGAAGCGGATCGAGGCGACCGTGCGCGCCCTCGCCGCCTTCGGCACCCGGCACACCCTGTCCAGCCAGGACGACCCGAAGCGCGGCATCGGCGCGGCCAGGGACTGGCTCTTCGCCGAGCTGAACCGCTACGCCGCGGCCGCGGGCGGCAGGCTGACCGTGGAACTCCAGTCCTACATCCAGCCGCCCGACCCGCGCATCCCGGTGCCCACCAAGATCACCAACGTGCTCGGCACCCTGCGCGGCACCGGCAACAGCAAGCGCACCTACGTGGTCGCCGGCCACTACGACTCCCGGGCCTCGGATGTCATGGACGCGGTCAGCGACGCCCCCGGCGCTGACGACGACGCCTCGGGCGTGGCGGTGGTGCTGGAACTGGCCCGGATCATGTCCAAGCGGCCCATCGAGGCCACGGTGATTTTCGCCGCGGTGGCGGGGGAGGAGCAGGGCCTGCACGGCTCCCGGCACCTGGCCAAGCAGCTCAAGGCGGCGGGCGCGGACGTGCAGGGCATGTTCACCAACGACATCGTGGGCAGCAGCACGGCCGATGACGGCAGCAAGGACCCGCGCACGGTCCGGCTCTTCGCCGAGGGCGTGCCCACCTCGGAGACCCCCGAGCAGGCCACCATCCGCCGCTCGGTCGGCGGCGAGAACGACTCGGCCACCCGGCAGCTGGCCAGGTACGTGCGCCAGGTCGCGGGCGAGGACGTCACCGGCATGAACGTCCGGGTGATCCACCGCAGGGACCGGTACCTGCGCGGCGGCGACCACATCCCGTTCCTGGAACTGGGCTTCCCGGCAGCTCGCTTCACCGAGCCGAACGAGGACTTCGCGCACCAGCACCAGGACGTCCGGGTGCAGGACGGCAAGCAGTACGGCGACCTGCCCGAGTTCTGCGACTTCGACTACATCGCCCGCGTGGCCAAGGTGAACCTGGCCACCCTGTGGTCCCTGGCCCAGGCGCCCGGCACCCCCACCGGCGTCGGCATCCTCACCCAGGCCCTGACCAACGACACCGAGCTGGTCTGGCAACGCGGCCCGGAACCGGACCTGGCCGGGTACGAGATCCTCTGGCGGGAGACCACGGACACCTGGTGGACCCATGTGGTGCCGGTAGGCGATGTCACCCGGGCGACGGTCAAGCGGTCGAAGGACAACGTGTTCTTTGGAGTGCGTGCCGTTGATCGCTCCGGACGTCACAGTCCAGTGGCTTTTCCGTTGCCAGTGCGCTAAGTAGGCCCGAAAAACCCACTCGCGGAGCGTGCGGGCACGTACACCCGATGTAAGGACTAATAGGGTGGATGTCGTCAGCTTCCGGTGAAGTGGGGATGGAGGGGTTCGTGGACGCGGTCGTCCAGCTGGTCGGCTCGCTGTTGTCGACGCTGCACCGCCTGTTCGGCTTCGCGGTCTGCCCAGGTGACTGGGCCTGGACCGTCACCGCCGCCGGCGTGGTCTTCGGCCTGCTGCCGCCGCTGGGCGCGGTGTGCGTGGCTCTGCTGCGGCACGGCATCGGCAACCGGTACACCCCCGCGACCACCATCCCGATCGCTCTGTTCGGCCTGCTCGGCACCCTGGTGCTGCCCTGGATGGCGTTCACCGCGACCGACCGGATCATCACCGCCGCCGCCCGCGGCGTCCCCATCGGCGGCCTGTCCGCCGACCTGGGCAGCTTCGGCCGCGACTTCTGCCTGCTGGGCACCCAGGGCCAGTACCTGGCCAACGCCCCGGAGGCGTCGGACGCCCTGTTCAACCCGGGCGGCGCGACCAGCTGGCTGGGCGCCATCGGCTACATCATCCTGCTCGGCGTGCTGCCGGTGCTGATCCTGCTGGCCCTGATCTTCCAGAGCCTGCTCGCCTTCCGCCGCGGCCCCAAGTGGCCGGCCTGGCTGTTCTTCCGCCTGCCCTTCGTGCTGCTCGCGGTCCTGACGGTCCCGCTGAGCGCCAGCATCCTCGGCCACCTGTGGCTCGGCTTCCTGCCGACCTCGATCGCGGGCATCTTCGCCGTGATGCTGATCGGCTCCCCCCGGCGTTCGGTGATCAGCCGCTCCGAACGCGACCCCGAACCAGCCGAAAGGCGCCAGTTGGAACCCCGCAAGCCCCTGCCGCCTCCCAAACCGAAGCCCCTGGCGGAACCGGTACGCCCGGCGTCCAACCAACTGCCCAGAAAACCCAGCACCGCACCCCCCAACCCCACCCGCATCGACCCAGCCGTCCGCCTGGCCGAACCGGTCCCCGCCACCAAAGTGACCACCAACGCCGCCGCGGCTCCAGTCGCCACCCACCGCCCCTCAGCCCAGTCCCCCCAACCCCGCCCCGCCCCTCGCCCGCACCCCGCACCGGCCCCAGGCCGCCAGGGCCTGCCGCACTCCGCGGGCCAGCCCGCGCCCCCCACGGTCGTCACCGGCCAGAGCCCGCCCACAGTGGTCGCGGGCCAGGGCAACTCCACAGGGGTCGCAGGCCAGGAGCCGCCCACCGTGGTCAGGAGCCAGGAGCCCCCCACGGTCGTCCGGGGCCAGGAGCCCCGCACCGTGGTCACCGGCCAGGAGCGCACGGTCATCGCGGGCCACCAGGCCCCTGCCACGGCCGCGGGCCAGCAGCCCCCGCCGACCCTGGTCGCCGGTCAGCCGCCCGCGACAGCCGCAGGCCAGCACCCCAACGCCTCCGGCCAGCAAGGCCCCAACGCCTCCGGCCAGCCCAACCCTGCCGGCCAACTCAACGCCGCAGGCCAGCAGGCCCCGTCTAACGCCCCCGGCCGGCCCCCGCTCCGACCCCCCATGGTCGCCAGCGGCAAGCCCCCGACCCTCAAGGCCCCAGCCGCCGCCCTCGCCAACACCCCCGGCCCCCTGCCCGCCTTCCTGGGCGGCGCGGCCGGAGCTGCCGCCGCCGGCGCGGGCCGGATGCCCTCCGGCGCCACCCGCACCACCCCGGTGCTGCCCCGCGGCGGCGTCTGGCACCCCGCGGGCGGCCGGTTCCGCAGGCTGCGCAAACTCGGCGCCGGCGGCTTCGGCCAGGTCTGGCTCGCCATGGACACCAGCCTGGGCCGCACCGTCGCGGTGAAACTGGCGCACGCCCCCGACGCCGAGACCGAGCAACGCATGCTCCGCGAGGCCCGCGCCCTGGCCGCCGTCCGGCACCCGAACTGCGTCCGGGTCTACGACGTCGTCGAGGAACCCGACGGCCTGGCCATCGTCATGGAGTACATCGAGGGCGGCACCCTGGCCGACGCGGTGCACAACGACGGCGTCATCGACGACGTCTCCGCCGCCCGCCTGTGGGCCACCATGGCCGGCGCCCTGGCCGACGCGCATGACCAGGGCGTGCTGCACCGCGATGTCAAACCGGCGAACGTGGTCCTCGACGAGGGCGGCACCGCCCACCTCATCGACTTCGGCATCGCCCGTTCCAAGGGCGACAGCACCCTGACCGCCACCGGCATGATGATGGGCACCCCGGACTTCATCGCCCCCGAGGTCGCCGCGGGCGCATCAGCCTCCCCGGCCGCCGACGCCTGGCAACTCGCCGCCACGGTCAGCTACGCCCTGGCCGCCCACCCACCCCGAGGCGTCTTCGAAACCCCGGTCTCGGCCCTGATGGCCGCCGCCAAGGGCACGCCCTGCAGCCATCTCCCGCAGCAAAGCGCCCATCGCCACCTGCTCGCGGCGGCCCTGGACCCCGACCCTCGCCGCCGCCCCACCCTGGCCGTGGTGAAAACCGAGGTCTCGGCCTGGCTGATGCGTCACGGCGCGGTCATGGACGGCCCGGTCTCCACCACCGTCATGCCCCGCGCCACCGCAGCCAACACGCCCCCACCCAAGTACAAGCCGTAAGCCCACCCGGACAAACGAGGCTCCACACCTGACCACCAGGTGCGGAGCCCTCGCCCGGTCCACCGCCACGGCGCTGCCCGCCACCACCGCGGCGCTGCCCGCCACCACCACGCTGTCGGCCTCGGCTGTCGCCGCACGTTCTCGCGCAGCGCGGCACTGCGCCGACCGCCGGCCCGCCGAACCCGCTGATCCCGCACTCCACCGACCACCGGCCCGCCGAACCCGCTGATCCCGCACTCCACCGACCACCGGCCCGCTGATCCCGCACAGCAGCGTGCCGCGCCCCCAGCCGGGAACGCGGCACGCGACGCAATGCCTCAGCTCAGGGCACCAACTGCTGGCGGTAGTAGCGCAGCTCCTCCGGGCTGACCACCCGACGCTGCCCAGGCAACGGCCCCGGCAGCGGACCCGGCAACGGTGGCTCGACCACCGGCGGCGCGGGCGATTCCCCGCGCACCACCACGGGCGCGAGCAGCTCGACCGAGCGCAGCAGCGCCGTGACCGCCAGCACGATCAGCACACTCGCCGACTGCGCCGCCGCCATCGCGATCTCCGTCGCCGTCGCGTCCACGTCGTTGTACCGCACCAGGAACCAGCCGATCGCGACCACCGCCGCGACCCAGCCCAGCGCCAGCCCCAGCGGACCCGGCCGGTACGCCGCCCGCCGGGCCTTGCCCAGCGCCAGCAACAGGCCCACCACCAGGCAGCACACCGTGGCCGCGAGCAGACCGGCGCCGAGCGTGTCGCTCAGCCGATGCCAGCCCGCCTGCATGGTCGCCGTCGACACCGACGCCACCCACAGCGCGCCCGGCACCGCCGCCAGCACCCGAAGTCTGCTGGGCAGCACCACCAGCAAGGCCAGCACCAACGCCATGGCCAGGCTGACGTGACCGCTCGGGAAGCTGTTGTGCGAGGGCAACGGCCCGGTCTGCAACCGCGGCCGCTCCAGCAGCGACAGCTTCAGCACCTGGGAGGCGGCCACCGTGAGCCCCATGCCCACGACCGCGGCCAGCCCGGCCCACCAGCGCCGCCCGACCAGCGCCACCAGGATTACGCCGACCACCGCGCCGATCAGCAACGGACGGTCGTCCATCACCTCCAGCAGCCCGGAGTTCCGGTCGCGCAGCCACCCCGTCCCCCGCCCGCCCGCGGCCAGCACCTCGTTCTCCCAGCGTTGACCCTCACGGGTGCGCACGAACTGGAGGTAGGTGGCTATGAAGGCGAACAGGAACAGTGGCACCGACAGTGCGATCCGCCAGGCAGCGGCAGGGCTGGTCGAGGAGGGACGCATGCCTACACCGTCCATCCGCGATGTATCAGCCGTGCCCGTGGCACGTCATGGTTTTGTCACAGACCAATGTCCTCCTACGTCTCTCGCCGGAATACCAGGTACAGCACCCGCAACGCGATCACCGAGCTGATCACCAGCAGGTTGTAGCCGAACACGTGCAGCAGGCTGATCCCGTCGGCCACCATCGGACCGGCTGTGGTGCTCAGCAACAACACCGCCATCACGCCGGTGGTCGCGGTCAGCACGGTGAGCAGCACCTGGTTCAGGAACCCGCGCAGCACTCGCCGATCCCGCTCATCGGCGAACAACCGCACGTTCATCCCGAGCCGCCCGCGTTCCAGCGCGCCGGTGATCCGCTCCAGCCGCCGCGGCAGCCTGCGCAACACCGGCAGCAGCGCCAGCAACTCCTGGCTCGCCGCCTCCTTCACCGAGGACGGGCGCAGCGCCGCACCCACCTTGTCCGTGGCGAAGGAACGCGCCTCCGCCACGATGTTGAACCCGGGCGCCAACGCCGCCAGCGTGCCTTCCATCGTGGCCAGCGCGCGGAACACCGCGGCCACCTCCGGCGGCACCGTCAGGTCATAGGTGGCGATCAGCCGGAACAGATCGGTGAACATCTCCACGTCCGGCCGCATGCCCGGACCCAGGTGCCGGGCCATGAACTGCCCGACCGCGCGCTCCAGCGCGGGCTCGTCGATCTCATCCGGCCGGCTCACCACCTCCAGCAGCGCGTCGGTCATCGCCGCCGGATCGCCGCGGTCGATGGCCAGCAACAGGTTCTGCACCGCGCCCCGCAGCTGACCGTCGAGCCGCCCGACCGACCCGAAGTCCAGCAGTCCGAGCCGGCCGTCGGACAGCGCGAGGATGTTGCCCGGATGCGGATCGGCGTGGAAGACACCGTCCACCATCACCTGCTGCAGCAGGCACCGCAGCAACGCCCTGGCCAGCTCCTCCCGGTCGGTCCGCACCGGCAGCCGCCCGCTCAGCGGCACACCGTCGAGCCGTTCCATCACCAGCACCCGGGTGCTGCACAGCTGTTCGTGCAGCACCGGCAGCCGGATCCCGGGATCGCCGCCACGCACCGCGGCGGCAGCCTCCACCGCGGCCATGTTGCGCGCCTCGATCCGGAAGTCCAGCTCCTCCCGCAGCGCGTCGGCGAACCCCTTCGCCAGCTCCACCACACCCAGTGCCCGGCCCCAGCGGGTCCTGGCCTCCAGAGTGCGGGCGAGCCGGTCGACGATGTCCAGGTCGCGTTCGACCACCGGCCGGATGCCGGGCCGCTGCACCTTCACCACGACCTGCTCGCCGGAGCGGAGCGTGGCCCGGTGCACCTGCGCGATCGAGGCCGCGGCCAGCGGTTCCCGGTCGAACTCGGCGAAGACCTCCTCCGGCGCGGCGCCCAGTTCCGCCCGCAGCACCGTCTCGACCTCGGCCCACGGCGCCGCGGCGACCTGGTGCTGCAACCGGCTCAGCTCGGTGATGAACTCCGCCGGCAGGATGTCCCGCCGGGTGGAGAGCACCTGCCCGAACTTCACGAACGTGACCCCGCCGTCCTCCAGCGCCAGCCACAGCGATCTGGCCAGCTTGGACTGCCCCTGCGGCACCGATCTCCGGCTGCCGCGCAGGTAGGGGCTGAGCCCGTGCCGGAACGCGATCCGGCTGATCTGCGAGTACCGCCGCGCGCGCCCGAACCGGCGCCGCAGTCCACGCAGCCAGTCCACCGGACCCGGCACCGAGCCCGTCGGCACCAGCACCTCGGCCAGCACGAGCAGCACCATCGGCACCAGCACCGCCAGCCCGATCCAGACGGTGACCAGCGAGCCCTTGCTGTCCGCCTCGAACAGCACCCGCGCCAGCGGCGGGATCAGGGTCAGCCCGATGACCGCGGCGAGCACCGCCCGCACCAGACCCACCCGGAAGCCCAGCAGTCTTCGCAGCACGATCACGAAGGCCACCAGGACCACCAGATAGCTGGCCGGTGCGAGCACCAGATTCAGGAACCAGTTGTCGTCCATCGCCTCCGGACGCTACCGAGATTTCCGGGCGGGTCCGACCAACGTGATCATCACCCTGTCCCTCGGGTCAGCGACGAAATTGGCTGCGTAGCGTCACCTCAACGGAGTTGGGAAACGCTGATCAGCAACGATTGCGCCGCGCAAGATCACCAAAGACGTGTTCAGATTCTGCTGTGCGCGGAACCGGCACCAGCTCCAGCGGCCGCTGCGCACTCGCCAGGAACCGCAACAGCTCCCGGGCCACGTTGTCGTTGCGGCGGAAGGAAGGCGCGTTGGTCCGCGGCCGCGCGAACGCCGCCACCGACCGGCCGTTGGTGTGCGCGCCCAACGCGAACCGCCGTGGGTGCGCCCGCCCGTCCCGGTCCAGCACCCGGGCGTCATCCCCGCGGACCAGCAACAGCCCGGTGTTGTGCCCGAAGGCCCCCTCTGCCAGCACCTCCTCGGCGCCGTCGCCGTCCCGCACCAGCCTGCGCAGCAACTCGGCCGCGCTGTGCCGCGCGTTCGCCCTGGGCAGCCGCGCCTCGATCAGCCCGCTCGCGGTCAGCTCCTCGGTGACCCCGGCGCTGCCCGCCACGAACCGCCCGCGCTCGGCATCGGCCCGCACCCACATGTCCGGCCCGAGGAACCGCAGGACCCCGGCCCTGGACAACGCCAGCAACTGCTCCAAGCGGTCACCCGGCGGACCGCTGGCGTAGAAGCTGAAGAACCCGGCCCACCACCCGTCGAACTCCTCGACCTGCGAACGCGCCGACAACCGCCCGCTTTCCAGGAGTCGCGGCAACTGCCCGTACACCGACAGCAGGGCCAGGAATGCGCCGAGATCCGCGGAGAACGCCGGATCCGACCGCCGCGCCAGGTCCTGCTCGATGTAGTCGTGCAGGTAGCCGCCCAGGTCGGCGAACCGGTCGAAGCTCATCCCGCGCAGTGGCCGGTCCAGCGTCGCCAGGTCCAGCCGGTCCGCCGTCGCCGGCACCGCCCGCGCCACCAGGTCCCGCATCCGCTGCCCGAGGAACTCCAGCTCGGCGAAACGCTCGGCGAACTCCGCCCAGTCCATCGCTACCTTGTCCGGATGCCCGGTGAACAGCTCCCGGTAGTACCCCCAGCCGATCTCCTTGGCCATCGCGGGCCACACGTCCCGGCGGAACTCCAGACGACCCGGCTGGGCCAGCAGCCCGTCAATGGTGTTGGCGTCGAAGAACTTCGGCAGTTCGGGTGGTTCGCCCTGCAACCGATAGGTGGTCTTCGCGTGATAGGGAACTCCGCGCCGCGAGCCGACGTACAGCACCGGTTCCTGCCCCGAAGGCAGGTACCGCAGACCGTCCCCGACCGGCTCGAACCGCCCGCCCCTGCCCTCGGTCAGCAACACCATCAGGTCGATGAACGCCTGCCCGAACCCCCGCATGACAACCGGTTCACCAGCCGGAATGGCCGAGAGATCGGCGTCGGCGGAGTACTCGGGCGGCAGGTAGGCCAGCCCGTGCTCGACCGCGAAGGCGGCCAGCCGCCGGTGTTCCGGCTCGGGCTCGGCGTCCAGGTGGCCGAGCGCGAGCACCACCGCGTCCGCGGCCAGCGGCGCCACCCGGTCGGCCAGCCAGACCTGCTGGGTCTGGTCGCAGTTCCCGGTGACCGCGGTGGCCGTGGTCGCGTGCACCTGCACCGTCACCGAGTCCGGAAGTCGCCTGATCGTGTGACGGAAGAACCACTCCAGATACTTGCTCTGCACCTGGCGAGTCGGAAAGTCATTGCCGCGCAACGACATCAGCTCAGCATCAAGCTCGACGCCGGTGATCTCGCCGGCGCGCACCGCGGTCGCCCACTCGGCGAGTGAGGGTCCGGGGCGCACCGGCCCCTGACATCGCACTGACTCGTCGGTGAACATCGTGACGTCTTCGGCCATCGAGTTCATCCGCAGCAGTGGTGACTGCGCGTGCCGCCACACCCGTCCGGGGCCAGGCGGAAAGGGATCGACCAGGTGAATCTCCAGCGGTCCCGGGCACAACTCCGCGGCTGCGTCCAGGTTGGCGCTGATCCGCTCCAGCAGACCGGCCCCGTTCGGACCGGCGCCCACGATGACGACCACAGCTGGCCTCGGCATGCCGGATCTCCTTGCGAGAAGAGGGAACGCGAGGCCACGGCGGCGCGCGTCGGGAGAAGGTCAGGCAGGGTGGATCGCCGGATACGGCGGTGTCATCACGCGGGACGCGCCCCTCAACGCGTCCGGGCACTTCGATCGTGCGCAGCAGCTCGCGCGGTGTCAAGGAAACCCGGCCGGGGGTCCACCCTGTGGGCAGCTGTTGACGCGGCGAAGTCCTTGCGGTTCAGTGGATCCCGTGCTGGTGCGTCCGCCGCTCGTGACCCGCGACCACATCGACTTCGGTCGAGTGTGGTCCAGCTCGTGTCGTAGCTGACCGCCTTCTCCGGTCGGCACACGCTCGCGCGGTCCACCCCTCAGCCGGACCCGGCGCCGATCGGCTCCTCGCCCGTCATCACGCGTCTTCGCCAACACCGGTCGTGCCGGCCGGTCGACGCCGCGCGCCCGCGCCGCGAGCGCCCGCGCGCCAGAGAGGTCCGACCATGCCTGTGGAGTTCCTGGGAATCGGTGGCACCAATGACGGTTCGGAGACCGCGCCGCGATCCGGCGCCTCCTTCGACCCGGAGTACACGCTCAAGCTCGCCCGCGCGCACGAGGAACACGGCTGGGACCGGGTGCTGTTCGCTTATGGCTCGGGTTCACCCGATCCAGCGCAGGTGGCCGCCTTCGTCGCCACCAAACTCGACACGCTGCAGATCCTGCTGGCCCACCGGCCGAATGTCTCCTACCCGACGTATGCGGCCAAGACCTTCGCGACCCTCGATCAGGTGGCGCATGGTCGCCTGACCGTGCACTTCATCACCGGCGGCAACGATAGGGAACAGGGCCGCGAGGGCGACCGGCTGACCAAGGACGAGCGGTACAGCCGGACCAGGGAGTACATCCAGATCGTCAAGCGGATCTGGACCACCCGGGAGGCGTTCGACCACCACGGCGAGCACTACCGGTTCGACGACTTCGCCAGCGACGTCTTCCCGGTCCAGCTGCCCCGGCCGGACGTCTCCTTCGGCGGCTCCTCGCCGGCGGCCTACGCGGCGGGCGGCGCCGAGGCCGACATCTACTGCCTGTGGGGCGAGCCGCTCGCGCAGACCGCCGAGCAGATCCAGGCCGTGCACGCCGCGGCCAGGGCTGCGGGTCGCGCCGATCTGCCGCGTATCCAGGTCGCCTTCCGGCCGATCATCGCGCCGACCGAGGAACTCGCCTGGGAGAAGGCATACCGCACCCTCGATGTGATCAAGCAACGGCGCGAGGGCGGCAACGCGCTGCTGCGCCGACACCACACCGACGCACCGCAGAACGCGGGCTCGCAGCGACTGCTTGCCGTCGCGGCACAGGGGGAGCGGTTCGACCGGGCGCTGTGGACGCCCACCGCCGCGGCCACCTCCGGCGCAGGCAACTCCACCGCGCTGGTCGGCACCCCGGAGACGGTCGCCCAGGCGCTGCTCGACTACTACGACCTCGGCGTGACGATCCTGTCCGCCCGTGGCTACGACATGCTCAACGACACCATCGACTTCGGGCGCTACGTCATCCCGATCGTGCGTGAAGAGGTCGCCAAGCGGGACGCGGCCAAACTCGCGGTGCCGGCCTGACGTGCCGGATTTCCCACCCGGCGCCTTCCACTACGTCGCGGTCCGGGACCCGAGAGCGGAACTGCTGCTCAGCCAGCTCGACGCCGACTACCGGGCCAAGTACGGCGAGATCGACGAGATGACGCGGTTCCCGGACAGCGAGTTCAGCCCGCCGAGCGGCGCGTTCCTGCTGCTCATCGAGGGTGACCAGGCAGTGGCCGGCGGCGCGTTCCGCAGGTATGACAGCCGGACGGCGGAGTTGAAGCGGATCTGGACGCACATCGGGCACCGGCGCCGTGGCCTGGCCAGAGCGGTGGTGGCCGAGCTGGAGCGCGAGGCCGGGCGGCGCGGGTACCGGCGGATCTACCTGACCACCGGTCCCCGGCAGCCGGAGGCGCGGGCGCTGTACCTGCGCACCGGGTACCGGCCGCTGTTCGACCTGCGCGCGGACCCGCTCACCATCGGTCCGCTGCCCTTCGAGAAGGCGTTGCCCGCCGCCCAGACCCCGCCCACCTCGGCAGATGACCGGAATGTGGCCGGGGCCACTACAACCCGATCTCCGGGATGAGCCCGAGATCGACTTGGCGGCAACCCGCTGACCTGGCCTTTTCCCCGGCTGAACAGCCGATTTGACTTCGCATTCGCCCGAGCGTAACTTTCTCTCTGCCAGCGCGGAACGGCCCCAGAAAGACCGGGGAACGGAGCGCAGGCCAGGGCCGCGAACCAAGCTCCCGCCGTAAGGTGGTAGAGTGGGCGACCGCAGCAAGATCTAGCAACAAAAGCTTCCAGGACAATCAAGCCCCGGAACAACTGTCGGCCTCTGCGGCTGGTGGTTGTGCGGTGTGCGTGTGTTC
>NZ_JALMDK010000013.1 GCF_023094165.1 Crossiella sp. S99.2
CGAACTCCGTGCGTCCATACGACTGCTCCCCGGAAGCTGGAACTGAATTCTCAGTCCAACTTCCGGGGAGCAGTTCAGTCGTCGAGGGGGCCTTTCATCGCGGGCTCAGCCTACCGGCGGAGCCATCGCGAACCAGTTGAAGGTCTCCACCATCTGCCGGGTGGTCCCGATGTAGCGCGGCCCGGTCAGCTCCCACCTGGTCACCGTGCGGTAGGTGCCCGGCTGCAGGCTCTCGTCCTCGGTGGTGTTCACGTCGTCCTCCACCGGCACGTACTCGTTGATGCTGCGCTTGGTCAGCGTCACGTCCAGCGACTCGTAGGCCGACTGGTCGTCCAGGTAGCCCGCGTCCCCGTGGTCCCCGGCCCGGCCGGGGTCGGCCAGCTTCAGCTGCACGGTGTTGCCGCCGAAGTCGCCCTTGGCCGCGACCACGGTGACGATGTGCCCGCCGTTGCGCTCCAGGCTGCCGGTGGTGGGGCCGGCCTTGTAACGGCCGTAGACCAGCTGGACCGAACCGGCGTTGAGCCGCTTGGCCAGGTCGCCGCTGAAGTCCTGGCTGGTGTGCGAGCTGATGTTGCCGGTGCCGGTGGCCCAGCCCGCGTTGCGGGCCTTGCCGGTGGCGATGTCGAAGGCGGTGCGCAGGTTGCCCATCTTGGTGCCGCCGTCGTACTTGGCGTCCACGCCGATCCGGCCGATGGAATTGGTGACCAGGTTGTACTGCGCGGGGTTCTTGGGGTCGACGTTGCGCAGGTCGGTGGTCAGCCAGCCGACCGGGGCATTGCGGTCCTTGGCGAAGTAGTGCAGGACGTTGTAGAGGCTGGCCGGGCCGCAGTAGGCGTTGCCGTTGTTCTCCAGGCCGGCGCGGAACTGGTCGACGTCGCTGACGTTGCACTGCTTGACGTCGAAGGCGGGGCCGGTGACGTCGGTGGACTTCACGCAGACCGGCGGCGGAGCGATGTCCGCGGACGCGGTGCCGGGGAGAGCGGCGGCGGTGATGGCGGTGGCGGCCGCGGCGAGAATCAGGTGTCCGGTCCTGCGATTCATGGTTCCTACCCCTTAGGTTGTGCCGCCCCTCGCGGCGTTCCTTGCTGGTAGGAGAAGCATGTTCGGCGGGACCCCCCAGAGGCATGAGGGGCGAACCCCCAAGTCCGCGCCTGGGGGTTCGGCGGGGGACCCCCACGGTGGGGGCCGCCGCCGGCCGATCACAGCGTGGGCACCACCATCGGCGTGCCGGTCACCGGGTCCGGGACCACGATGCTGGGCAGGTCGAAGACCTCCTTGATCAGGGCGCTGTCCACGATCTCGGCGGCGGGGCCCTCGGCGATGACCCGGCCGTCCTTCATCGCCACCAGGTGGTCGGCGTAGCGGCAGGCCTGGTTGATGTCGTGCAGCACCGCGACGATGGTGCGGCCCTCATCGCGCAGCCGGGCCAGCAACCGGAGCAGCTGGTACTGGTGCGTGATGTCCAAAAACGACGTTGGCTCGTCCAGCAGCAGCCAGGGGGTCTGCTGGGCGAGCACCATGGCCACCCAGGCCCGCTGACGCTGGCCGCCGGACAGCTCGTGCACGCCGCGCTCGGCCAGATCGGCCACGCCCGCGGCATCCATCGCCTCGGCCACCGCCTGATCGTCCACTGTGGACCAGGTGGCGAGCAGGGACTGGTGCGGGAAACGGCCGCGGCCGACCAGCTGGCGGACCTTGATGTTCTCCGGGGTCACCGGGTCCTGCGGCAGGAAGCCCAGGGAGCGGGCCAGTGCCTTGGGCGGGTAGCCGGTCACCGGGCGCCCGTCCAGGTGCACGCCGCCCTCGGCGGGGCGGAGCAGCCGGACGAAGGCGCGCAGCAGAGTGGACTTGCCGCAGGCGTTGGGGCCGACGATGGCGGTGAACGCGCCGTCGGGGATGTCCAGGTCCAGCCGGGTGGAGACCACCCGCTCCCCGTAGCGCAGGGTCAGTTCCCGTGCGTTCAGGCGTGCGGTCACGCGCGCCTCACCTCCCTGGTGAGCAGCCAGATCAAGTAACAGCCGCCGATCGCGCTGCTGAGCACGCCGACCGGCAGTGCGACCGGCGCCAGCAGCAGCTGGGCGAGCAGGTCGGCGGTCAGCAACAGCACCGCGCCGGTCAGCGCGGCGGGCA
The DNA here is from genome assembly GCF_023094165.1 of Crossiella sp. S99.2. Taxonomy (GTDB): domain Bacteria; phylum Actinomycetota; class Actinomycetes; order Mycobacteriales; family Pseudonocardiaceae; genus Crossiella. Next base: position 2,131 of record NZ_JALMDK010000013.1, read on the forward strand.
GCAGTGGCACGCCGGGCGCCTTGGCCAGCCTGCGCCCGATCTGCGGGGCGGCCAGCGCGATGAACACGATCGGACCGGCCACCGCGGTCACCGTCGCGGTGCAGCCGACGCCGATCAGCACCATCAGCAGGTGCAGCCGGGACACGCCGACGCCGGTGGTGGCCGCGAGGTCCGCGCCCAGCGCGTGCTGCTGCACGGCGTGGGACTGGGTGAACAGCAGGGCCAGCAGCACACCGATGATCGCGAACGGCAGCACCACCTGCGGCCAGCCGATGCCGTTGAGCGAACCGGCGTGCCAGCCGACCGCGGCGATGGCCACCTCCAGTTCGGCGCGCAGCACGATCCAGGAGTTCAGCGCGACCGCCATCGCGTTCACCGCGACCCCGATCACCACCAGCCGCATCCCGGACAGGCCGCCGCGACTGGCCAGCAGGTAGATCAGCGTGGCCACGATCAGGCCGCCGACCACCGAACCGACCGCTCGTTCGGCGGCGGTGCCGGCCAGCACGGTGATCGCGAACAGCGCGCCGGTGTAGGCGCCGCTGTCCAGGCCGAGCACGTCCGGGCTGCCCATCGGGTTGCGGGTGAGGTTCTGGAAGATCGCGCCGGCCAGGCCGAGCGCGGCGCCGAAGACCAGCGCGGCCAGCACCCTGGGCAGCCGCCAATCCCGGATCACCACAACGGAATCACCGCTGCCGCCGAGGGCGGCGAAGACCTCCGCCGGGGTGGACCAGGACGCGCCGAGGCACAACCCGAGCAGGCCGAGACCGAGCATCAACCCGGTCAGCGCCAGCGCGACCACCAGGGTCCGGCGCTCCATGCGTACCGACCGACCGTTCGGTAGGGACACGCTCAGCAGGCCGTTCACAACGACTCCGTCCCGTACCGCCGGACCGCCCAGATCAGCACCGGGCCGCCCAGGAACGCGGTCACGATCGCCACTGGCACCTCGCCGGTGACCAGCAGCACCCGGGACAGCGTGTCCGCGATCAGCAGCAGCACCGGCCCGAGCACCATGGTGTGCGCGAGCAGCCAGGGAACCGAGCCGTCGGCCAGCCGCCGGGCCAGGTGCGGCACCATCAGGCCGACGAAGATGATCGGCCCGGCCACCGCGGTCGCCGCGCCGACCAGCACGGTGATCAGCACCAGCGAGATCAGCCGGACCCTGGCCACGTGCACGCCCAGCGCGTGCGCCACCGTCTCGCCGAGCGCGACCGCGTTGAGCGACCGGCTCACCAGCAGCGTCCCGCCCAGCGCGAGCGCGATCACCACCAGCGGCAGGGTCAGCGGCGCCTGCTCCCGGCCGGCCAGGGAGCCGACCGACCAGAATCGGTACTGGTCAAGGACTTCCGGCACCATCAGCCGCAGGCCGAGCGAGACGCCGGTGAGCACCGCGCTCAGCGCCACCCCGGTGAGCACCAGGCGCAGCGGCGACTGGCGGCCGACCGCGTAGACCAGCAGCGCGGCCAGCGCCGAGCCGAGCACGGCCAGTCCGAGCTGTCCACTCTGGGTGGCGGCCAGGCCGAACGCCGAGCCCGCGGTGATCGCGAACCCGGCGCCGGCGGTGACCCCGAGAATTCCGGGCTCGGCCAAGGGATTGCGGGACAGGGTCTGGATCACCGCGCCCGCGGTGGCCAGCGCGGCGCCGACCCCGACGGCCAGCACCGCGCGCGGCACCCGGATGTCCCAGACGATCAGGTGTGCGCTGGATCCGTTGTAGGACACCAGCGCGCGCACCACCTCGGCCGGGGCGACCGGGTTGGCGCCGACGCCGAGGCTGAGCACCGCGACCACGGCGAGCAGCGCCAGCGCGCCGAGCAGCAGGGTCAGCTGCCGGGCCGGGAGTCGCCGAGCGCTCACTTGGCCAGCAGTGGTGTGAACGCGGCGTCGATCGCGTCCAGGGTCTGCAGGGCCGAGGTGTAGGTGGCGGCCTCGGTGAGCCGGAACGGGTAGACCCGGCCCGCCTTGACCGCGGGCAGGTTCTTCCACAGCCCCGAATCCAGCACGTACTGCACCGGCGGCGGCACCGAACCGTCCGGCTTGACCGAGTAGCTGATCGCGTCGGCCTCGGCGTAGGCGGTGGTCAGCTCCTCGATGGAGGAGGCTTCGCTGACGTCTTTGGAGCCGCCGCCCTTCTTCTTGACCTGGCCGTAGTAGTTCGCGCCGATGTCCTGGGCGATGTTGGTGCCCCAGGAACCGTTGAACTCGTGCTGGAACTGGCCCTTGGCGACCTCGCCGTACGCGCCGAGGTGGCCGAGCTTGAGCTTGGGCAGCACGTCCTTGTACTTGGCGCCGAGTTCGGTCGCCCTGGCCTGGTACTTGGTCTGCGCGGCGTCGAACCCGGTCAGCGCGCCGGCCGCGTCGGCCTGGCGGCGGGAGAGTTCCTTCCAGGCCGAGGGCACGGTCGGGCCGATGGCCACCACCGGCGCGACGGTCTTGAGCCGGGCCAGGTCGATGTCACCGAGCACCGGCGCGGGCACGCCGATCACGATGAGATCGGGCTGGGCGTTGGCGATGGCCTCGTAGTTGGTCTCCTTGGCCTGTTCCCCGGCGACCTTCTTCAGGCCGTCGTAGCTGGCCCGGTCCTTGGCCGACATCAGCGGCAGGCCACGCGTCCAGGAGGACACGCCGACCAGCGGCGCGCCGGACTCGATCAGCACCGGCACCGCGTAGCCGGTGGCGATCACCCGCTTGGGCTTGGCCGGGATGGTGATGTCCCCGTTGTCGGCCTTGACCACCCGGGTCTCGACCGCGTTGTCCTTGGCCTCACCCGCGCCGCAGCCGGTGGCGGCGAGGGCGAGGGAGACCAGCACTGCGCCTAACAAGCGGGCGGATCGGCGGGTGGACATCAGCGGTCCTCATTTCCAGCGGCGGCGGTGTGCTCGTGTTCGTGTTCTTCGTCGAAGTCGGCGACGCCGTACTTCCAGTAGCCGGTGATGTCGTGATCACCCTTGGCCAGCCCCAGTTCGCGGACCCAGCCGCGCAGTGGCTTGATCTGCCCGGCCTCGCCGGCGATCCAGACGTGCACCCGCTCCCCCGCGGGCCAGCGCACCGCGCGCACCGCGTCGGCCAGCAGGCCACCGGTGCCCGCGGGCCGTTCGCCCCGGTGCAGCCAGTGCACCTCGAACCGTTCGGGCGCGGCCAGTTCGATCTGCTCGGTCGCGTCGGCGACCTCGATGAAGGCCCAGCCCGCCGCCGTGCGCGGCAGTTCTTCCAGCCATCTGGCGATGGCGGGCAGCGCGGTGAGGTCCCCGGCCAGCAGGTAGCGGTCGTAGTTGTGCGGCACGATCCGCCCGCCGGGCGGGCCCGCGACGTGCACCCGCTCCCCCGGTCGCACGGCCAGCGCCCAGTCCGAGCCGAGCCCGCCGGGGTGCAGGGCGATGTCGAGGTCGATCTCGCCGGTGGCCGGGTCGTACCTGCGCACGGTGTACTCGCGGGAGACCGGCGCGGGCCGCGGCCAGCGCAGCATCAGCCCGTTCGGTTCGGGCAGCCGCAGCACGCCCTCGGCGTCCGGGAAGATCAGCTTGATGTGCTCGTCCGGCGCGTGCGCCTGGAAACCGAGCGTGCCGGGACCACCCAGGGTCAACCGGAGCAGGCCCGAACCGATCATCCGGGCGCCAAGCACCTCGGTCTCCCGGATCCCGATCGGATACGGCACTTTCTCGGCACTCGACCCGGCCCGGACCTCGGCGATCCGGTCCAGATGTCGGTGCCGGTGGTCCTCACGTCCCACTCGCACTCCTCGCGTCCCCAGGCGGCGACCAGCGCCGCGACGTTCGCAGCATAGGTTAGCCTCGCCTAACGAGTGCAAGCTGGGGTGGCGGGTTGACCTGGTCAGCCCGCCACCCCGGTCGACTCAGCCGGTCACCTTCGCCAGCTCGTCCAGGTAGGAGTGCCAGCCCTGGGTGGTGGCCTCCAGGTACTCCTCAGGCAGCGGCCCGACCTGCGTGAACTGCACGTTCGTGCCGCCTTCGGCCTCGGTCAGCACCACCGTGATCAGCGCGTGCGGACCGCTACCGTCCGACCGGTCGGTAAGGGTGAGCGCGACCCGGCTGGGCGCGACCAGCTCGACGAACTCGCCGGAGAAGGTCATCTCCTGGCCCTCGTACACGAGCACGCCACGCCACTTGCCGCCGGGCCGGGCGTCCAGGGTGGTACGAGCCGGGTCGGTGCCGTACCACTGGACGAACAGCTCGACCTCGGTCCACGCCTGGTAGATGCGCTCCCGGGTCCCGGGCAGCACACGGTTGATCTCGATACGGGTTTCCTGTGCGGTGGTCTCGGTCATGGCCAGAGCCTGTCCACTCCGGACCGATCGCGGCAGAGCGCGAAATCACCGGCGGCTGGTGACATCCGCATCTGGTCACCGGCGGGTTCCGGCGAGCACGATCGGCGGCTGTGCGCCCCGCCGTTCGTCTACCGTGCACGAGTGCCGGATTTCCCCGACAGGCCACCGCGCTGGCTGCCCGCCGCCCGGATCGGGCTGGTCGTGTTCCTGGCCCAGATCCCGCTGCTCTCGTTGGTGCGCTTCGAGTTGACGCCCGCCGTGCCGGGCCGCACCGGCGCGGCCGCGGTGGCCACCCTGCTGTTCCTGCCCCCGGCCTGCGTGCTGCTGCAGGCCGCCACCGGCGGACGGCGACCCCGGCATACGGGACTGTTGCTGGGCTTCGTCACCCTGGTCGTGCTCGGCGCGACCCCGGTGGTCGGGGTGGACTGGCTGGCCTCCTACTACCTGCTGATCACTTTGGTACTGGTTCAGCTCCGGCCGCCGTGGTCCCTGGTGTCCGCCGCGCTGCTCGCGGTGTCGCTGGTGTTGCTGCCACTGGCAATGGGGCACCCGGGCCACGTGCTGTTCTTCGGTATCGGCGGCCCGATGATCGGGCTCAGCGCGGCGGTGCTGATCTGGTTGCTGGTCGCGGTGGTCCGGCTGCGAGACAGCCGGGCCGAACTGGCGGCCGAGGCCGTGCTCGCCGAACGGGCCAGGGCGGGCGCGGAGATCACCGCGACACTGGGCGCGCCGCTGGCCAGGCTGGCCGAGGGCGCGACGGCGGCCGCCCGGCTGGTCGGCACGGACAGTCCGGGTGCGGCGGTGCGGGTGCGCGAGCTGGCCGCGGTGTCCCGGCAGTCCCTGGCCCAGGCCCGGCGGCTGGTCAGCCGGTACCGGCGCGGGCCGTTGCGCGCGGAGCTGGACACCGCGGTCGCGTTGCTGGCCGCGGCGGGCATCCCGGCCCGGCTGGAGCTGCCCGCGGGTCCGCTGCCCGAGCCGGAGGAGGCGGAGCTGGCCCGGCTACGCGCGGAACTGGCCGCCCGACTGGCCAGGCCGGACCTCACCGAATGCGTGATCACCGTGCGCGCCAACGGTTCGCTGTCGGTGACCGGATGATCCCGGTCCGCTACCTGCGGGTGCTGGTGATCGCGATGCACGTGTTCCTGCTCGCAGTCGGCCCGCTGTTCGTCACCTTCGGCGCCCGGCACGAACCCCCGCAGGGCGGTGGCACCGGACTGCTCTTCGGCGCGGCGATCCTGGCCCTGCAACTGCGGCACAGCCTGGCCGTGATGCGCGGCGAACGCCCCGGGCACGGGAAGTGGACCTTCGCGTTGCTGGTGGTGCTGGTGGTCGTGCCGCAGCTGTGGTTCACCTGGACCTGGGGGCTGAACGTGAACCAGGCGGTGGCCGCCTCCGCGCTGATGGTGCTGCGCAGGCGGGCCGCGCTGGCCTGGTTCGCACTGGTCGCGCTGAGCGGCCTCGGCTGGTGGGTGTACTACGGGCTGACCGCCGGGCAGCCCATCGCCCTGGTGCAGGGATTCCAGGGACTGGCCACCGGGATCGGTTTCCCGCTGGCGCTCTACGGCGGCGCCCGCGTGGTGCGCATCATGGCCGAGCTGGAGGCCAACCGCCGCGAGCTGGCCGAGCTGGCGGTCAACCGGGAACGCCTGCGCATCTCCCGCGATCTGCACGATCTGTTGGGGCAGAGCCTGTCCGCGTTCTCACTCAAGGGCGACCTGGCGCTGCGCCTGCTCATCGTCGATCCCCCGGCCGCGCGCGCCGAGGTGGCCGGGATGGCGGCGGTGGCCGGTTCCGCGCTGGGCAGCCTGCGCGAGATCAGCCGGGGCGAGCACTCGCCGACCTTCGCCGCGGAGCTGGCCGCGGCCCAATCCCTGGTGCAGGCGGCGGGAATCCGGCTGCGCACCGACATCGAAGCGCCGGCCGCGCACGAGGAGGTGCTGGCCTGGACGCTGCGCGAGGCGGTGACCAACCTGGTGCGGCACAGCGCGGCCGGCACGGCCACGATCACGCTGCGGCCGGGTCGCCTGGAGATCGTCAACGACGGCGCGGACTCCCCCGGCTCGGACGGCAACGGCTTGCCCGGCCTGCGCCAGCGTGCCCGCGCGCACGGCGGGCAGCTGCACACGCACTGCCGGGACGGAGAGTTCCGGCTGGTGCTCGAACTACCCGTGGAGGCCCCGTGATCCGGATCCTGATCGCCGAGGACATGCACCTCATCCGGGGCGCACTGGCCGCGCTGCTGTCCCTGGAGGCCGACTTCACGGTGGTGGCCCAGCTGGACCGCGGTGACGGAATCCTCGCCGCGGCAAGGGAATCCACACCGGACGTGGCAGTGCTCGACATCGACCTGCCCAGCCTGGACGGGCTCAGCGCCGCCGAACAACTGCACCGCGAACTGCCTGCCTGCCGCACGCTGATCCTCACCGGCCTCAGCCAGCCCGGAAACCTGTTGCGCGCCCTCAACGCCGGCGTGCGCGGATTCATCGTCAAGGACGCGCCCGCGCAGACCCTGACCGAGGGCATCCGCCGGGTACACCGGGGCGAACGGGTGCTGGACCCGGACCTGGTCGCCACCGCGCTGGAAACCGGGGCCAGCCCGCTGACCGCCAGGGAGACCGAGGTGCTGGCCACCGCGGTCAGCGGCGACTCCACCGAGGAGATCGGCCGCGCCCTGGCCCTGTCCCCCGCCACCGTGCGCAACTACCTCTCCAACGCGATCAGCAAGGTCGGCGCCCGCAACCGCATCGACGCAATCCGCATCGCCCGCGACGCCGGCTGGCTCTAACCCGCCCTCACCGTGTTGGCCGTTCCGGACGGCGAGTTGGCCCAACTGGTACGCCGAGTTGGCCCAAGTGGGCGTACCAGTTGGCCCAAGTGGTACCAGTTCGGCCAAGACTGGGTACGACAACGGCCAACACGCCGGCGCGGTACGGACCGGACCGGGCTAGGGCGACGGGATCTCCTGGTCTGCGCGGAAGGTCGCGCACCGCTCTGGCACGTCCTGCCGGCAGCTGAGCAGGTGCCGCAGGTAGGCGCCGGTGCGTTCCAGTTGCTGGATCTCCTTGTCCACCAACGCGATCCGCGCGCTGACCGTGTCCAGCCAGTCGTGTGTGGCGGTGCGTCCGGCCAGCAGCACGCCGATCTCCTCCAGGCTGAACCGGCCGAGGTCGCGCCAGTGCCGGATGGCCGCGATCCGGTAGAGCTGGTCGGTGTCGTAGTAACGGCGGCCACCGCGGCGGTGCGGGGTGATCAGGCCGCGGCGCTCCCAGTAGTGCAGCGTGGAGACCGGCAGGCCGAAGTGGGCGGCGGTGGTCCGGATCGAGCAGAGCGTGTCCACCAGCACAGTTGACCTCAACCCGGGTTGAGCTTGCAAGGTAAGCCTCACCTAATCGGGGAGGGGTTGCCGATGATCGACCAGCCGAGATCGCTACTGGCCGCGGCCGCCGCGTTGCGGGCCGGGGAGATCACCAGTGTGGCGCTGACCGAGTCCGCGCTGGCCACCGCCGACCGCCTGGACGCCCGGCTCGGCGTGTACCTGACCAGGCTCGATGACCAGGCCCGGGAAGCGGCGGCGCGGGCGGACCGGGAACTCGCGGCCGGGCTGGATCGCGGACCGCTGCACGGGATCCCGGTCGGAGTGAAGGACTCGATCGCACTGGCCGGGGCGCCCACCACGGCGCAGAGCCTGGTGTCCGATCCCGAGTTCCACGGCGGCCGGGACGCGCCGGTGGTAGCGCGGCTGCGGGCCGCGGGCGCGGTGCTCACCGGCAAGACCACGTTGATGGAGTTCGGCATCGGCCTGCCGGATGCGGGCAAGCCGTTCCCGGTGCCGCGGCATCCACGGGATCCGGCGCGCTGGCCGGGTGGGTCGAGTTCGGGTTCGGCCAGCGGGGTGGCGGCCGGGATGTTCCTGGCCGGGATCGGTTCGGACACCGCGGGCAGCATCCGGATGCCTGCCGCGTTCTGCGGGGTCACCGGGCTGATTCCCACCTACGGCCGGGTGCCCGCCGCGGGTTGCGTGCCGCTGGGGCCCAGTCTGGATCGGGTCGGCCCACTGGCGCACGGCGCGCTGGACTGCGCCGCGGTGCTCGCCGCGCTGACCTCGTTCACCCCGCCACGCCTCGACGACGACCTGACCGGGCTGCGGATCGGCGTGGTGCGCGAACACCACTTCCCGGCCCATGGCGATCCCGCGGTGGCCCCGGCCTTCGACGCGGCCCTGGACGTGCTGGCCGGGCTGGGCGCGGAGCTGACCGAGGTGCGGCTGCCGCTCTGGCCGGAACTGATCACCGCGACGCTGGTCACGGCCGAGTGCGAGGGCCTGGCCTACCACCGGGACCGTCTCAGCACGCGGTGGGCGGACTACACCGTGGCCGCCCGCGGCCTGCTGGCCAACGGCGCGCTGGTCTCGGGCGCGGATTACGTGCGGGCGGAACGGGTTCGCCAGGCCGGGCGGGCGGCTGTGGCCGCGTTGTTCGACGAGGTCGACGTGCTCGCCTGCCCGACCGCCTCCACCGGCGCGCCGCCGCTGTCCGCGCTGACCACCCCGGCCGGGCACCAGGACAACGACGGGCTGTTCGGGCTGGTGCACACGCCGTACTGGAACAGCGTGCGTAACCCGGTGCTGGCGCTGCCCATGGGCCGCACCGCCGAGGATCTGCCGCTGTCCCTGCAACTCGCCGGACCCGACTTCGGCGAGGAGTTGCTCATCCGGGTCGGCGCGGCCTTCCAGGAACACACCGGCTGGCATCGGCAACTGTCCACTGTGGAGGATGCGGCATGAACGAGGACCCTGGCGCCGTGGTGCGCACACTGCTGGCCGCGGCCGGGCTGCCCGCCCAGGGCGCCGAACTGGACGGGCTGATCGCGGGCTATCCCGGCCGCCGGGCCGCGATGGACGCCCTGTACGCGATACCGGTTCCCGAACACGACTGCGAGGGCACCGTCCAATGAGGACATCCAGCCTGGTGCTGCTACTCGCCTGCGCCGGTTCGTTCATCGTGATCATGGACGCCACCATCCTGTCCGTGGCACTGCCGGAAATCCGTACTGCACTGGGATTCACCCCGGAATCGCTGCCCTGGGTGGTCAATGCCTACACCCTGGCCTTCGCCGGATTCCTATTGCTGGGCGGGCGCTGCGCGGACGCGTTCGGGCCGCGCCGGATCCTGCTGCTCGGCCTCGGCCTGTTCACCGTGGCCCGCACGATCGGCGGCCTGGCCACCGGGCCGGGATTGCTGCTGGCCGCCAGGGCGGTGCAGGGGCTTGGCGGCGCGCTGCTGATGCCGGTCACGCTGTCCCTGCTGACGACCACGTTCACCGAACCGGCCGCCCGTGCCAGGGCCTTGGCCACCTGGAGCGCGGTCGGCGCCATCGGCGCGGCAAGTGGTCCGGTGCTCGGCGGGCTGCTCACCGACGGGCTGAGCTGGCGCTGGGTGTTCTTCGTGACCGTGCCGATCGGGGTGGCCGCGATGGCGCTGGCCGTGCGGGTATTGCCACCGCGAGACCGCGCTGCTGGCCCGGTGCGGCTGGATGTGGTGGGCGCGGTGCTCGCCACCGCCGGACTGGTGGGCGTGGTGTACGCGGTGATGAGCACTGCCCACAATGGACTGGGCAGTCCGTCCGTGCTGGTCCCGCTGGTCGGCGGAATCTTTGTGCTGGCGGTGTTCCTGGTGCACCAGGCCCGCTGGGCGGCCGATCCACTGGTGCCGCTCGGCGTGTTCCGGCTGGGCGCGGTGGCCGCGGCGAACGCGGTGATGTTCCTGCTGGGACTGGGTTTCTTCGCCAGCCCGATCCTGCTTTCCCTTTATCTGCAATATGTTTCCGGCTACTCCCCGATGGCCGCGGGGCTCGGCTACCTGCCGATCGGGGTGGCGATGTGCGTGGGCGCACGGGCCGCGGGCGCGCTCACCGTACGCCACGGCGCGCGCCGGGCCACCGTGCTCTGTTGCCTGGTGGGTGCGGCCGGATTTGGCGGTACGGCGGTCCTCCTGGGGGTGGACCAGCCGTACCTGCTCGCCGTCGCGCTGCCCGGCCTGGTGCTGGGACTGGGCAGCGCGGCCGCGTTCACCCCGATCACGGTGGCCGCCACCACCGGCCTGCCCGCACACCAGAACGGCCTGGCCGCCGGCGTGCTGAACACGGTCCGCCAGACCAGTGGCGCGATCGGCCTCGCGGTGCTGAGCACCCTGGCCGCGACGATCACCGCGAACCAGGGCGGCGCGAGCAGTCCCACCGCCCTGGCCGCGGGTTATTCGGCGGCCTTCCTGCTGTCGGCGGCCTTCCTGGTCGCCGCGGCACTGGTGGCCGCGTTCGCCCTCCCCCGCGGCGAATCCACCACGCCGCAACGCAACCGCACCGCGCGCGCCGGAAGTGCTCCCCTGACCTGACGGGCACGTGTACGCTGTACACATGACCGCGAGGGGGACGGCGGACCGGATCGCCGAAGCAGCGCTGTCGATCCTGCTGGCCGAGGGCGCGCAGGCGGTGACCATGCGGCGGGTGGCCGCCGCCGCCGAGGTGACCACGATGGCCAGCTACCGGCACTTCCCGAACCGGGAGGCGTTGCTGCGCAAGGTGGTCGACACCGCCGTCGCCGAGGTCGTCGCGACCTGGGGACGGCGGCGCCCGAATCGGACCTTCCAGCAGCGGGTAGACGGGTTGCTCGCGGACTTCCTGGATTTCGCGCTGGGCAAGCCACACCTGTACACCTTCGTGATCACCGAGCCGCGGGAGGGGGTGCGGCGGTTCCCGGCGGACTTCCGGTCGGGTGAGTCGCCGACCTTCGCGCCCGTGTTCGAGGTGGTGACCCAGGGCATCCGGGACGGCGTGCTGCTGCCCGGTGATCCGCTGGAGGTCACCCTGGCCATCACCACCCCCGTCATGGGCCTGGTGCAGCTCTACCACGGCGGCCGGATCGCGCTGTCTCCCAAGGACTTCCGCGCGCTGTGCCGGCGCACGATCGAGAGGGTGCTCGATGGCGTCCGGGTGTGACCGCGTGCTGGCGACGGCAGTTTCCGCGGTGCTGTTGTACTTCGGCACCGGCATGTCCCCGATCCCGGCCCTGACCTGGCTGGCCCCGTTACCGGTGCTGCTACTGGCTTCCCGGGTGCCGGCCGGGGTCGCCGCCGGGGCCGGGTTCCTCGCCTACCTGGCGGGCACCGCGAACAGCTGGGCGTTCCAGCTGCGCTCGCACGACACCCCGCTGTGGCCGGTGGGCCTGATCTTCAACCTGGGCACGGCGCTGGTGTTCGCGCTCGCGGTCTGGGGCTTCCACCGGCAGGTGACGCGGGGCCGTCCGTTACTGGCCGCGCTGACCGCGCCCGCGCTGTGGACCGGCGCGGTGTACCTGGTGTCGGTGGTCAATCCGATGGGGTTGATGGGCACCCTGGCCAACCACTTCGGCGATGTGCCCCTGGTACTGCAGACCGCCGCGCTGACCGGGCTGTGGGGCGTGGAGTTCCTGGTGCTGCTGGTGCCGTCGGCGATCGCGGCGGCATTCGCACCGGGTGTGCGCCGGGCCGCCGGGGTGCGCGTCGGGGTGGTGGCGGCGGTCCTGGTCGCGGTGGCGCTGGGTGCGGGTGCGCTCCGACTGGCCGAGCCCGCCGGTCCGGCGCAGCGGGTGGCCGCGATCTCGACGAACCAGCGGCACTGGGCGCCGGACCTGGCCACCCCGGCCGGCCGGGACCTGGTGGCCGCCTACGCGGAGCGGATCGCCGCGCTGCCCGCGGGGGTGCGGGCGGTGGTGTTGCCCGAGGCGTCCTTCGGCGCGCCCGAACCGCGGCCCCTCGCGCTGGTCGAGCCGATGCGCAGGCTCGCCGCGGACCGGGCGCTGGACATCGTGGTGGGATTCGCGCGCCGGGACGGGGCGGTCAAGTACAACCACGCCCTGCTGTTCCCGGCCGGCGGCGGCGAGCCGGTGTCCTACCTCAAGCACCACGACCAGGTCAGCGTGCGCGGCCACGAACTACTCATCCGGGTGGGGGCCGGCATCGAGATCTGCGCGGACGTCAACCTGGCCGTGCCCACCGCGGACTACGCCGCGGCGGGCACCGGACTGCTGCTGGTCCCGGCCGCCGACGAGGTGGACAACGGCTGGCAGCACAGCCGGATGATGCTGCTGCGCGGGGTGGAACACGGGCAGGCCACGGTGTGGTCGGCCCGCACCGGTCGGCTGCTGGTCGCCGACGGATACGGCCGGGTGCTGGCCGAGGCCCGCACCGACGGCCCGGCCCCCTTCGCCACGGTGGTCGCGGACCTGCCGACCGGGCCGGGCGCGACCCCGTTCACCCGCTTCGGCGACTGGCTCGCCTGGCTCAGCCTCGCCCTGGGTCTCGGCGGCCTGCTCTGGCCACGGCGCGCCGCGGCGTTTACCGGGGCGGGCCACGGGTAGTCCGGAGCTACGTTCCGCAGCCGCCAGGGAGCCCCGATGTCCGCCGCCACAACGGTTCCGCGCACCCCGGTCCAGACCGCCGCACAGCTGACGGGCCTGCTGTTCCTGATTGTCGGCATTGCCGGATTCATCCCCGGCCTGACCACCAACATCGAGGCGCTCGCCTTCGCCGGTCGCCACTCCGGCGCCCTGCTGCTGGGGGTCTTCGCCGTCTCGGTGCTGCACAACCTGGTGCACCTGGCCTTCGGCCTGGCCGCGCTGGTCCTGGCCCGCAGCACCCGCGGCGCGGCGCTGTACCTGATCGGCGGCGGGCTGCTGCTCCTGATGCTGTGGTTCTACGGGCTGGTGGTCAGCGATCACAGCCCGGCGAACTTCCTGCCGCTCAACGAGGCCGACGACTGGCTGCACCTGCTGCTGGCCCTGGGTCTGGGCACGCTGGGCTTCGGTTTTGGCGGCCGGGCAGTCCGCGAACTCGGCTAATCACCGAACTTGAACTGAAAAGCCGGTTCCCCGTACCCCTCGGTAGCGTCTTTCCTCAAGGTTGCGCGAAAATGTACCGTCGGCGGCACTTTGAAGCATGTTCGCGCACACTTCATCCCCGCCAGGGAGTACGGCATGCGATTATCCCGACCTCTGCGGCGCCTGATCGGCGTCGTCTCCCTCCTCGCTTTACTGGGCATCGGGCAACCCGCCCAGGCCCAACCGGCCGAGCGCACGCTCGGCAACATCACCGGGATCAGCCAGCAGGGCGCCACCGTCACGGTGAGCGCGGGCGCCGACCGCGTCCGGGTGGGTTTCCTGCAGCCGGACGTGTTCCGGATCTGGCTCGGCCCCGGTGGCACCTTCAGCGATCCGGCCGGGCGGGCCATCCTGACCGCCACCGACTTCGGCCCGGTGAGCACCACGGTCACCGAGACCAGCGAGTACTACAAGATCGAGACCGACGCGGTGGTGCTGCGCGCCTACAAGCAGCCGCTGCGGTTCGCCCTGTACCGCAAGGACAACACGACCCTGGTGTGGCAGGAGTCGGCCGGGCTGACCTGGTCCTCGGGCGCCGCTCGGCAGCGGTTGAACCGGGGCGCGGACGAGCAGTTCTACGGCACCGGGTTGCGGCTGGGCGCGTGGGCGTTGCGGGACAAGACGGTGCCGGTGCGGGTGGACAACAAGTGGAACGAGAACAACAACGCCAGCCCAGCCCCGTTCTACCTGTCCACCAACGGTTATGGCGTGGTGCGCAACACCTGGACGCCGGGCACGTACTCCTTCACCGCGCCGGTGCAGACCACCCATGAGGAGGGCCGGTTCGACGCGGTGTACTTCGCCGGAGCCGGACTCAAGGACGTGCTCGACCGGTACACCGATGTGACCGGGAAGCCTTTCCTGGCACCGATTTACGGCCTGGAGATGGGGCACGCGGACTGCTGGAACGCGAGCAACCCGGAGTACCAGGGTGATCACAACCGGGTGGACCACCAGAAGACCCCGGACGTGCTCAAGTACGCCGATCAGACGCGGGCTGCGGACATGCCGGCGGGCTGGTTCCTGCCCAACGACGGTTACGGCTGCGGCTACACCGGTCTGCCGGACACGGTGAAGTCCCTGCACGACAAGGGTTTCTACACCGGACTGTGGACCTCGACGGGGCTGAAGAACGTCAAGGACGAGGTGACCGCGGGCTCCCGGATGATCAAGACCGATGTGGCCTGGATCGGCGGCGGGTACCAGAAGGCGTTCGAGGGCGTGCAGCAGGCGGTCTCCGGCATCGAGGACAACAGCGACGCGCGGCGGTTCGTCTGGACGGTGGACGGCTGGGCGGGCACCCAGCGCAACGCGGTGGTCTGGACCGGGGACACCGAGGGCGACTGGGACAACATGCGCTGGCACGTCCCGGCGATCACCGGCGCCGGCCTGTCCGCGCTGAACTACGCCGCGGGCGATGTGGACGGCATCTTCGCGGGCAGCCCGGACACCTACGCGCGCGATCTGCAGTGGAAGGCGTTCACCCCGGTGCTGATGAGCATGTCCGGCTGGGGCGCGAAAAACCCGACCGCGGCCTACCAGGACAAGCAGCCCTGGCGGTTCGACGCGGCGCACCAGGAGATCAACCGGAAGTACCTCAAGCTGAAGATGCAGCTGACGCCGTACTTCTACTCGATGTCGCGGGTGGCGCACGAGACCGGGGTGCCGACCACCAGGGCGATGGTGCTGGAATACCCGAACGATCCGATCGCCAGGGGCAACCAGACCAGTCAGCAGTTCCTGGCCGGGGACGCCTTCCTGGTCGCGCCGGTGACCTCGGCGAGCAGCACCAGGGACGGCATCTACCTGCCCGCGGGCACCTGGACCGACTACTGGACCGGCACGGTGTACCAGGGTCCGGGCACCTTCGACGGCTATCAGGCGCCGTTGGACCGGTTGCCGTTGTTCGTCAAGGGCGGCGCGATCGTGCCGATGTGGCCGCAGGTCAACCATCACCGGGAGAAGCCGAAGACCCCGATCACCTTCGACGTCTACCCCAACGGGAACTCCGCGTTCGAGCTGTACGAGGACGACGGGGTGACCCGGAAATTCCAGCGCGGCGAGTACGCCAAGCAGCCGGTGCGGGTCTCCGCGCCGACCAGTGGCCGCGGCGATGTCACGGTGCGGGTGGGCGCTTCGGCCGGCGACTACGCGGGCAAACCGGGCAGCCGGGGTTACGAGCTGGCGGTGCACGTGGCGAGCGCGCCGGGCCAGGTTTCGTTGGGCGGCACCAGGTTGACCGGGCACGCCAAGCGCGCGGACTACGACGCGGCGGCGAGTGGGTGGTTCTTCGGTGACGGCGTGCTGCACGTGCGCACCGGCGCCCAGTCCACCGGGTCCGAGTTCACCGTCACCGCTGAGGGCGTGACTCTGCCGGTGCCGAAGGCGATCCCGACCCGGGCCGATGAGCCGATCGCCAAGACCGGCTGGAAGGTCAAGCAGGTGGACAGCCAGGAGACCGCCAACGAGAACGGCGCGGCGGCCAACGCCATCGACGGCAACCCCGGCACCAAGTGGCACACGGCCTGGTCGGGCACGGGATCGGCGCTGCCGCACGAGATCCAGCTCGACATGGGCGCGTCCCACCCGGTCACCGGGCTGTCGTACCTGCCCCGGCAGGACAGCGGGGTCAACGGCGGCATCAAGGGCTACGAGGTCTACGTGAGCGCTGACGGCACCGACTGGGGCCAGGCGGTGACGACCGGGACCTTCGCGCCGGACAAGAGCGAGAAGGTGGTCAACTTCCCGGCGAAAACCGGGCGCTACCTGAAGTTGCGAGCGCTCAGTGAGATCAACGGCGGCGCCTGGACCAGTGCGGCCGAGATCGGCGCGTGGCGACTGAAGCGCTGAGGAATAGTCCACAGTGGACAGACAGGCACTGGCAGGGCGGGTGGGCGAGCTGCTCGCGCACCCGCCCGCCGTGGTGCTGGTAGACGGGGCGGCTGGCCTGGGCAAGTCCTGGCTCGCCGCCCAGGTCCGCACTGCCTCACGGGCCAGGGTGCGGGTGCTCATCGGCTGCCGCGGACTGCCCGCGGAACCGTACGTGCTGCTGCGGGAGGTGGTGCGCGGCCTGGTCGAGGCCGGGTGCGATCCGGTGCTGGGCCACGCGGTGCTCGCGGCGGTGTCCCGGCGGGACCGCTCGGAGTACCGGATCTGCCTGGCACTGCGGGAACTGCTCGCCGACGCGGGTTCCGCGCTGCTCGTGCTGGATGATCTCGACCAGGCCGACCGGTGCTCCCGGCAGGTGTTGCGGTGTGCCGCGACCCGGTTGCCGCCGGGGGTCGGCCTGCTGGTCACCGCACCGCCCCAGGCGCGGTGGGCGCCGGGTCACCGGGTCGAACTGGCCGCGCTGACCCCGGCCGAAGTCGCCGGGCTGGCCCGCGCACGGCACGGCAGCGCCCCGGCACACTGGGTGGCCGGGCTGCACCGGCTGACCGGCGGAATCCCGTTGCTGCTCAACGAAATACTGGACCGGACCCACCCGGGCGACCAGGATCCGGCGGGGACGCTGGTCCGCACGGGGCTGCCCAGGAGCGTGCTGGAACTGGCCACTGCCCGCCTGCACAAGCTGTCCGGGGCCGACCGGGCGATCGTGCAGACGGCGGCCTTGTTGCGGGAGCCGATCAGCGTGGCGGTCCCGGCGCGGGTGTGCGAGGTGGACCAGGAGCGGGCCGCGGCCGCGCTGGACCGGGCGGTGGACGCGGGACTGCTCGTGGTCCGGGTGGACGGGGCCTTCGAGTTCCGGCCGCCGTTGCTGGGACTCGCGGTCGCGGCGACGATGTCCCTGGCGCGGCGGCGATCGGCGCACCGGGCCATCGCGCGGGTGCTCGACGGCGTGGAGCGGATCCACCACTGCCGCGCGGCCGGTGACCTGCTCGCGGCGGCCCGGCACGCCGAACGCGCGACCCGCACCGGTGCACCCGCCACGGCGGTGGGGCCGTTGCGCGAACTGCTCGGCGAGGCCGGCCTGCCGCGCCGGGTCCGGGCAACCCTGGCCGGTCGGCTGGGCAGGCTGACCGTGGGCAGCTGGTCGGACCAGGACACGGTGACCGTGCTGCGGGAGCTGGTCGCCGACGAGTCGCTGCCCTCCGGTGTGCACGGCGAACTGCGGCTGCACCTGGGCCTGTTGCTGGCCAACCAGGCCGGGGACGCCGACGCGGGCCGGACCCAGATGGTGCGCGCGGTCGGCGAACTGCGGCGGCGGCCCGCGCTGGCGGCCAGGGCGATGTCCGCACTGGCCCTGCCGCACCTGGGCGCGGCCCCGGTGGCCGAACACCTGCGCTGGCTGGCCGAACTGGACCGGGTCGGGCCGCCCCACGCCGATCCGGGGCTGCGTACGGCGATCGAGGTCAACCGGGCGACCGCGTTGCTGCAACTCGGCGATCCCCGGGCCTGGAACGCACTGCCCACCGCCGGACCACGTCTGGAACTGCACCGCGGTCGGCTGAACTTCACCGACGCCGCGATCACCTTGGGCCACCACAGATCCGCGGCCGATTTCCTGGCCGCGGCCGAGGTCAGCACGGCCCCGTACCTGGCACAGGTGGCCGAGACCAACCGGCTGCGCCTGGCCCTGGTCACCGGTGACTGGTCCGGCCTGGCCGAGCGGGTACGCGCACACCTGGACGCCGGACCGCACAATCCGCGCTCGGCCGCCGAATCCCGCCTGGTCCTGGCCCGGCTCGCCCTCGCCGCCGGTGACTGGGCGGCGGCCGAGGATCTCCTGGACGGGCCCGGCTGGTGCGGTTCGGCGGTGTTCGCGGCGGCCGCCACCAGGATCCGGCTGGCCACCGCCCAGGGCCAACCCGCGGACCTGGACGCCGCGCTCGCTCTGGTGCGCGGCAAGGGCGTGTGGGTGTGGGCGGCCGAACTGGTGGACGCGGGCGTGGAAGCGTTGCTAGGACAGGCCGAACACGGTGCCGCGCGGGAGTTGCTGGCCGAGTTCGCGGCCGGGATCGACGGCCGGGACTGCCCACTCGGCGAAGCGGTGCTCTGCCACGGACAGGGGCTCCTGGGCACCGGAGACGCGGTCAACCTGCTGACCGCTGCCGCCGCCCGATTCGCCGCCCTCCCCCGCCCCTACGAACAGGCCAGGGCCCTGGAAGCACTGGCCCGCCGCCTGTTCGCCCTCGGCGCGCGAACCCAGGCCGGGCAACGCGCGGCGGAGGCGGCGCGGTTGTTCAGCACACTCGGCGCGAGCTGGGACCTGGCCCGCTGCGCACGCCTGCACCGCGAGCACTTCGGCGCCCCCGGCGGCGGACCGGGACGACGCGGCTACGGCGGCGCCCTGTCCCCGCGCGAACGAGAGGTGGCCCGGCTGATCACCACCGGTCGCACCAACCGCGAAATCGCCGCCCTGCTGTTCCTCTCCCCACGCACAGTCGAACGCCACGTAGCCAGCCTGCTCCGCAAACTCAGCGTCCCCACCCGCAACAAGATCACCCTACCCACCTAACCAACCACCCACCCGCCACCGTGTTGGCCGTTATGGACGGCGAGTTGGGCCAACTGGTACGCCGATTTTGCCCAAGCGGGCGTACCAGTTGGCCCAAGTGGTACGGATCGGGCTGCCGGACGGGTGCTGGGCGGTGCGGCCGGGATCGGCCCGGCCGCACCGCGTTCAGCTGATCAGCTGGCGAAGCACAGTGGGACGGTGATGTGCTTGTGGCAGCGGACGGTCCGGCTGGTCGAGCCGGTCTGGTTGCGGCTGTCGGTGACGGTCAGGGTCACGGTGTAGTTCGCGGCGACGTTGGGATAACTGTGCGAGGCGGTCGGGCCGGTGCCGGTGGTGCCGTCGCCGAACTTCCAGGCGTGGCCGGAGACCGGGCCCTCCTCATCGCTGGAGGCACTGCCGTCGAAGGAACAGCTCCCCCGGTTGCAGCGGCTGGTGAAGGCGGCGCTCGGCGGCAGGTCGCCTGCCTTGACCAGGCGGCGGGTGCTGTGCGTCTTGCCGTCGTTGTCGGTCACGGTGAGCCGGACGCTGTAGTACCCGGACTTGGCGTAGTTGTGCGAGGTTGTCTTGCCGGTGGCGGTGCCGCCGTCGCCGAACTCCCAGGAATAGTTCGTGATGGTGCCGTCACTGTCCTTTGTGGAACTTCCGTCGAAGGAGCAGGTGGTGTTGCTGGTGGAGCAGCTCGCGGTGAAGGCGGCGGTGGGCCTGCCCGGGTCGGTGGGACCGGCCGGGTAGTCCTGGGCCGAGCTGACGTCCAGGAGTGGTTCCTTGACGTTGTCACCGGAATCGTCGGTCCAGTCGGTGTTCGCGGTGTCGATCAGGCGGTGCCGGACCGCGCGCACCCCGTCCCGGTCGGTGGCCCGGTTGCCGTTGGCGGTGAGCAGACCCGCTGCCCCGGCCACGTGCGGCGCGGCCATCGAGGTGCCGCTCAAGGTCTGGTAGCCGCCGTTGAGATGGGTGGACAGGATGCAGGTGCCGGGTGCGGCGATCTCCACGGTGGCGCCGAAATTGCTGAAGTCGGCCAGGGTGTCGTCCTGGTCGGCCCGGCAGGTCGAGGCCGCGCCGCCACCGCGCTGGCCGTTGAAGTCGGCCAGCGCCGAAACGGTGATCACCTCGGGGTGGTTGGCCGGGAAGAAGGTCTTGGCGTCCTTGTGGTTGTTGCCGGCGGCCACCGCGAACACCACGCCCTTGTTCACCGCGGCCGAGATCGCCTGGGTGAGCGCGTCGTTGGTGCAGTTCTCGCAGCCGAGGCTCATGTTGGCCACCTCGATCTCCTCGGCGTGCGCGGCCACCCAGTCCACCCCGGCGACCACGCCGGAGAGCTGGCCGCTGCCGCTGTCGTCGAGCACCTTGGCCGACCAGATCCGCGCCCCGGGCGCGATGCCGGTGACCCCGGTCCCGTCGTCCTTGGCGCCGATGGTGCCAGCCACGTGGGTGCCGTGGCCGTGGCCGTCGCTACCCGCGTTATCGGTGCAGCTGCTGCTGTTCACGCAGTTGGCGCGGGCGACCACGGTCAGGTCGGGATGCTTGCCGTCCACCCCGGTGTCGATCACCGCGACATCCACGTCCGCGCTGTAGTCGCTGACGCCGTTGATCTTCAGGTTCGGGTTCTTGGTGGCGAAGGCCCGCTCCACCCCGGTGGGCGTGGTCTGCGCGGTGGTGCGCACCACCTGGTCCGGTTCCACCGAGCGCACCCGCGGATCGCGCCGCAGCGCCGCGACCGCCTGGGGCGTCAGGGAAGCGGCGAAACCGGTGAGGGCATGCCGGTACACGTGCCCGAC
This sequence comes from Crossiella sp. S99.2, assembly GCF_023094165.1. GTDB lineage: Bacteria > Actinomycetota > Actinomycetes > Mycobacteriales > Pseudonocardiaceae > Crossiella. Next base: position 22,563 of record NZ_JALMDK010000013.1, read on the forward strand.
CCGCGTGCTGTGCTGGGCCGCCAGCGCGGCCGGGTCGGTGCTGCCCTCGGTCAGGGTGACGAGGTGGTCCGCCGGTGGCCCGGCCGCCTCGGCGACCGGGACGGTGACGCCCAGCGCCACCACCCCCAGCGCCACGAGCAGTGCTGATCTGATCCGCACGGGATCCTCCTAGTGCAGGGACCCGCGGCCAACACCGCGGGAGCACCACCCTGCGGCCGGATCAACGCCGCCAACAATGCCGGAAACCGTGGGTAGCGCTACCCAATCCCGCGCACCGGCAGCCGGACGACCAGGCGCGCGCCGCTGTCGCTGTCGGCCACCACCAGTGTGCCGCCGTGCCTGCGGGCGATGTCCCTGGCCAGGGTGAGGCCCAGGCCGGAGCCGCCCGCGTCCCTGGCCCGGGCGTCGTCCAGGCGGGCGAACCGGTCGAAGACGCGTTCCCGGTCGGCCGCGGGGATGCCGGGGCCGTCGTCGAGCACTTCCAGCACGACCTCGGTCGCCGACTGGCTCAAGTGAACGGTGACAGTGCTGTGCGCGTGCCGGACCGCGTTGTCCAGCAGGTTGCGCAGCAGCCGTTCCAGCTGTACCAGCTCACCGCGCACCAGTGCCGGATCGTCCACTGTGGACACTACTTGTGGTCCGCCGGGACTGACGGCGCGTTCGGCGACCTGTTCGGCCACCACGTCCGCGAGATCGACCACAGTGGACGGTGCGGGCGCCGGGTCGACGGCCAGTTGCAGCAGGTCCGCGGTGATGCGTTGCAGGCGCTGGACTTCGAGGAGGGACCGGTGCGCGACCGCGGGCCAGTCCGCCCGGTCCGGGTGGGTCAGCGCGACCTCCAGGCCGGTGCGCAACCCGGCCAGTGGGCTGCGCAGTTCGTGGCTGGCGTCGGCGACGAACCGCTGCTGCCGCAGGTGCGCCCGCTGCAACCGGTCCAGGGTCTCGTTCGTGGTCCCGGCCAGCCGGGCGATCTCGTCCCCGGACCCGGGCACCGGCACCCGCCGGTCCAGCTGCCGTTCGCTCACCTCGGCGAGTTCCCGGCGGATCGCCTCCACCGGGCGCAACGCGCGTCCGGCGGCGAACCAGGCGGCCAGGGCGGAAAGCAGCACGGCCAAGGGGGTGAAGACGAACAGGGCGTTGTCGAAGAGTTTCAGGGTGCGGAGGGTGTCCCAGGGCAACACGAACAGGTGCAGGGTGAGCCGGTACCGGGTGGCCGAGGTGGTCGGCTCCAGTCCAGCGTCCACAGTGGACCCTTCGCGACCGGGTGGCTGCACCAGGCCGGCCGGGATGTTCTCGACCACTGTGGACAGTACGGTGTACTCGCGATACTCGCGCCAGTGCGGATGGCTGCCGGGGCGCAGGGTGGCGGTGCTGGTGCCGATCCAGTCCGGTCCGACGTTGGCGGGGGCGGGCGGCAGGGGTTTCCAGGCGGGGTCCAGTCGGCGCAGGGTGTCGGCGCGCACCACGGTCTCGCCGGTGTCGGTGACCACCTCGAACAGGGCGTCGCCGCTGTGGATCGCAGTGGCCAGCGCGGCCCGGCCGCTGCCGAGCGCGGCCACCCGGTAAGCCTCGGCGATCCGGTACAGCTCGGCGCGGGTGGCGCTGTGGTCGTGCGCGGTGAGCTGCACGCGCACGAACTCGCGGATACCCAGCCAGCCCAGGCCGAACACCAGCAGGCTCAGCAACGCCGCGGCCAGCGCGGTGCCACGCCGCACCGACACCGGCCACCACTTCAGTGATCTAGTCATCGGCCACCAGCCGGTAGCCGATGCCGCGCACAGTGGCGATGGTGCGCCGTCCGAACGGCGTGTCCAGCTTGCGCCGCAACGCGCTCACGTACACCTCGACGATATTCGGATCGCCCTGGTACGCCAGATCCCACACCTGGGCCAGGATCTCGGGTTTGGCGGCCACCTGTCCGTTGTGCCGCAACAGGCATTCCAGCACCGCGAACTCCTTGGTAGTCAACGTCACCGGCTGCCCGGCCCGGCGGCAGGTGCGCTTGCCGGGGTCGAGCACCAGATCGCCGAAGGTGAGCAGCCCGGCCGCGCCCGCGGCGCCCCGGCGGGTGAGCGCGCGCAGCCGGGCGGTGAGCACCACGTAGGAGAACGGCTTGCTCAGGAAGTCATCCGCGCCGGTGTCGAGGGCCTCGGCCTCGTCGTACTCGCCGTTCTTGGCGGTGAGCATCAGGATCGGCGTGCGCACCCCGCGTTCGCGCAGTGCCGCGCACACCCGGTAGCCGTTGAGCTTGGGCAGCATGATGTCCAGCACGATCACCTGGTAGGGGTGCAGCTGGGCGAGTTCGAGGCCCTCCAGGCCGTCGTAGGCGAGGTCCACCGCGTAGCCGTCCGCCTCCAGCCCCCACTGCAGCGACTCGGCCAGCCGCCGCTCGTCCTCCACCACCAGCACCCGCACTCCTCGATCCTCCCAGATCCGCCGACCACTTCCTGAAGTGATCTTCAGGTTGGTTCAGCAACCGCTCAGGCCGATCCGGCCATGCTCCCGGCATGCACCGGAACACAGCAGGCGGCCAGGTCGCCGTGGGCGTGGCGGACGTGGTCAAGACCTATGGGCGTGGCGAGACCGCGGTACGGGCCCTGGATCACGTCTCTCTCGACCTCCCGGCCCGCCGGTTCACCGCGATCATGGGCCCCTCCGGCTCCGGCAAGTCCACCCTGCTGCACTGCCTGGCCGGACTGGACACAGTGGACTCCGGCCAGGTCCGGATTGGACAGATCTTGCTCAACGGCCTCTCCGACGCCGAGCTGACCAGGGTGCGGCGGGACCGGATCGGGTTCGTCTTCCAGTCCTTCAACCTGCTGCCCACGCTGAGCGCCGAGGACAACATCCTGCTCGGCCTGCGCCTGGCCGGACGCACTCCGGATCGGTCCTGGGTGGACACGGTGATCACCGCGCTCGGCCTGCGGGACCGGCTGCGGCACAAACCGGGTGAGCTGTCCGGCGGTCAGCAACAGCGGGTGGCCATCGCCCGTGCCCTGGCCGGCCGCCCGGAGGTGATCTTCGCCGACGAGCCCACCGGCAGCCTGGACTCCCGCTCGGGCGCGGAGGTGCTGGGCTTCCTGCGGATGTCGGTGCGGGAACTCGGCCAGACCGTGGTCATGGTCACGCACGACCCGGTCGCCGCGGCGCACGCCGATCACGGGGTGCTGCTGGCCGACGGCCGGGTCGCCCGGCACCTGCCCTGCCCGACCGCGGACACCGTGCTGGCCGCGCTGGCCGGACTGGGGGCGTGATGCTGCGCACCGTCCTTTCCGGACTCAAGGCCCGCCCGGCCCGGCTGCTGCTCTCCGCGGTGGCCATCGCACTCGGCGTGGCCTTCGTCGCCGGTTCACTGGTGCTGTCCGACGCGGTCTCCGCCGGACTGCGTGACGCGGTAGCCGTGCACCTGCGGGGCGCGGACGCCACCATCACCAGCGCCGGCAACGCCGAACTCGACGACGCCCTGCTGGCCAAGGTGCGCACGACTCCCGGCGTGGCCGCGGCGGAAGGCCGGGCCTTCGCCAGCGCACCGCTACGCGATGCCACCGGTCGCCTCCAGGACGCGGGCGCGATGGCCCTGCCCGCCGACGAACGCCTGCGCCCGTTCGACCTGGCCGAGGGCCGTTTTCCCAGTGCCGCCAACGAAATCGCCATGGCCAGTGGCACGGCGGCGGACTTCCGGCTCGGCCAGCCGATCACCGTGGTCGACCAGAACGGCGGCCCGCACACCTTCACCCTGGTCGGCACCTTCCGCAGACCCACCGACGCCGGAATCGGCGCGCCCCAGCTTGTCCTCGCACCCGAGGGCCTGCGTGAACTCGGCCCGCCCAGCGGCTACGGCGAGATCATGGTGCGCACGGCGGGAGTGAGTCCGGCGGCACTGGTCGCCGAGTTGAAAAAGTCTGTGGGTGGCCGGGGCATCAACGTGGTGACCGGCAAGGAAGCCGCCGGGAAGCTGCTGAGCCAGGCTGCCTCGGATTCGGCCCGGCTGACCGGCTTCTTCACCGCCTTCGCCGCGCTGGCCATGGTGGTGGCCGCACTGGTGATCGCCAACTCCTTCACCATCCTGCTCGCCCAGCGCGCCCGCGAACTGGCCCTGCTGCGCTGTGTCGGCGCCGGTCGCCGCCAGGTGTTCACCAGCGTGCTGGCCGAGGCTTCAGTGGTGGGCCTGATCGCCTCGGTGCTGGGCCTGTTCGGCGGACTCGGCGTGGCCGCGGCCCTCCAGGCGCTCACCGGCGGCCCCGAGTCCGGCGTCTACCTGCCGCTCAGCCCGCGCACGATCCTGGCCGCCCTGGCCATCGGCGTGCTGGTCACCGTGCTCGCCTCGGCCTTCCCAGCCTGGACCGCCACCCGCATTCCCCCGGTGGCCGCCCTGCGCACCCAGGTCGAAGGCAGGTCGGCCCGCGCCGGACGCCCACGCGCCGTGCTCGCGATCATCCTGCTCCTGCTCGGCCTCGGCACGGGCGCCCTGGCCCTGGGTGCCGAGGTCGAAACCGGCGCCACGCTAACCGTCATCGCCACGGTCGCCCTGCTGAGCGCGGCGATGACGGCGGGCCCACTGCTGGCCGGTCCGGTGGTGCGCGCGCTGGGTGCGCTCACCACACCGCTACTGGGTCAGTCCGCGAAGCTGGCCGCGCTCAACGCCGATCGCAACCCCAAGCGCACCGCGGCCAGCGCCGCCGCGCTCACCCTCGGTCTCGCCGTGGTTTCCCTGGTCACCACCGTCACCGCGGGCGTGCAGGCAGGCCAGTCCCGCGGCCTGGACCGGCAACTCGGCGCGGATTTCGTCATCACCTCGGTCCTGTCCCTGCGACCGCTGCCCGCCGACCTGGCGAACACCCTCGCCGCGGCGCCCGGGGTCGCCGCCGTCGCACCTCGCCGTTCGTTCAACGGCAACCTCGGCAGCCACGGCGTGTACTCGATGACCGCGGTGCGCGGCAACGCCCTCGGCACCCTGCTGCGCCCCGCCGCGCTGTCCGGCCGGGTAGACCGGCTCGACCCCGGCGAACTGGCCATCAGCGCCCAGCTCGCCAAGGAGACCGGCCTCGCCGTCGGGGACACCGTGCAGGCCGGCCCACGCGCGAAACCGGTGCAGCTCAAGGTAATCGGCGTCTACGACGGCGTCCGGATCCCTGGCGCGGACCTCGGCCTGGCCCTGGTCGACCTCACCCAGCAGTCCACGGTCGCCCTGGATGACACCAGCCACGAGGACAGCCTGCTGCTCGCCCTCACCCCGGGAACCAGCCCCGGCCAGGTCCGCCCGGCCCTGGACCAGGCCATGACCACCGCTCCGCTGGCCCGGCTGAGCGATGTCGGCGAACTCAAGGAACAACTCGCCGCACCCCTGCGCCGCACCCTGGACCTGTTGTGGGCGCTGACCGCGCTCTCGGTGCTGATCGCCTTCGCCGGGATCGCCAACACGCTCTCGCTGTCCGTGCTGGAACGCACCAGGGAATCCGCGCTGCTGCGTGCCCTCGGCCTGAGCCGGGCCGGTCTGGCCGGTTCGCTCGCGGTGGAGTCGGTGTTCGTCGCCCTGTTCGGCGCGGCCACCGGCCTGCTGCTCGGCCTGGCTCCCGCCTGGCTGCTCACCAGGGTGGCCGGCACCGAGGCCCAGCCGGTGCTGTTCACCCTGCCCTGGGACCGGCTCGCGGTACTGCTCGCGGCCGCCCTGCTGGCGGCCCCGCTGGCCGCGCTGATCCCGGCCCGGCGGGCGGCCCGGGTCTCGCTCACCGCCGGAATGGCCCCGTCCTGACCGCCATCCCGCTCACGACCTGGCCGCCGCCCGCAGTTCGGCGAACGCGGCGGCCAGGTCCGCGGCCTGGTAATGCGCGTTCAGCCCACTCGGATTGGGCAGCACCCACAACCGCGAGCCGCCGATCAGCTCCGGCTGCGGCCCCATCACCGCCTTGGGCCTGCCAAACCCGCCCCGGTAGGCCGAAATCCCGGCCACCGCAACAAACTTCGGCGCGTACCGCTGCGCCCGCTCGGTCAGTGCCAGCGCCCCGGCCAGCAGCTCGTCCTTGGTCAGCTCGTCCGCGCGGGCGGTGGTGCGGGCGACCACGTTGGTGATGCCCAGCCCGTACTCCAGTAGTTCCAGCTGCTCACTCGGATGCAGTTGCCGCGGGGTGAAGCCGGCGCGGTGCAGGGTGGGCCAGAACCGGTTGCCCGGCCGGGCGAAGTGATGGCCGGTGGCGCCGGAGTACAGGCCGGGATTGATGCCGCAGAACAACACCGCCAGGCCCGGCGCGATCACATCGGGCAGGGTCCTGGTGGTCGCGGCGGCTAGCTCGGCCGCGGTCGGGGTGGCCACGCCGAAGGACTTTACCCGTCAGCCCGCCGGGATGGCCGCACCGAACAACTCGTCCCGCACCTGACCCAGCCCGAGGTCCAGCGCGCCGGCGAGCACCGGGTTTCCCTCCACAGTGGACAGTCGCAGCGGCGGTCGCGGGATGGTCAGCGCGTGCAGCTCCAGCTCCACCAGTTCCCGCAACACTTCCCCGCCGGCCAGCGCCAGCCCACCGGCCAGCACGATCAGCCCGGGGTCCAGCACCGCGGTGATCTCGGCCAGCCCCACCGCCAACCGCTCGGCGACCTCCCGCAACCCGGTCGTCGCCGCCGCATCGCCCGCCACCGCCTGCCGGGCCGCATTCGCCACCGCCTGCCGAAAGTCCGGTGCGCTGATCCCGTGCCCGGCCAGCAACTTCTGGATCGCGGGACCACCGGCCAGCGCCTGATATCCGTGGTGGCCGAACCGGCCCACCTCACGGGCGGTGGGCGCGCCGGGCGCGGGCAGGTAGCCGACCTCGCCGGAGCCGCCGGTGGCCCCGCGATGCAGCCGGCCGCCGAGCATCAGCGCCGCACCCAGGCCCTCATCGGCCCACAGCAGCACAAAATCCGGACTGCCCGCGGCGGCGCCGTGCGCCTGTTCGGCCAGCGCGACCAGGTTGACGTCGTTCTCCACCACCACCGGCACGCCGAGCGCCTGACTCAGACTCGGGGCCAGGTCGGGGATCTGCCAGCCCGGCATGTCCTCGTCGGTGGCGTAATCGAGGCGCCCGGTGGCCGGATTGACCGCGCCCTGCACGCCGATGACCAGGCGGTCCAGCTCGCCCGGCGGGTCGGCGGCGGCCAGCGCGGCGCGCAGCCGGGTGACCGGGTCCGGCGTGGGTCCGGTCGCGGGCAGGGTGGCCGCGCCGATGACGGTGCCGGTCAGGTCGGCGATCTGGACCTCGACCCGCTCCGGGGTCACGTCCATCGCGGCCACCTGGGCCGCGGCCGGGTTGATCCGGTACGCCTCCGCGCTACGGCCGGTGCGGCCGCTACGGACGCCGTCGCTGATGACGAGGCCGATCTCCTGCAGCCGGGCCAGCAACTGGGAGGCGGTGGGCTTGGACAGCCCGGTCAGCGCGACGATCTGCGGCCGGGTCAGCGAACCGGATTCCAGCAGCGCGCGCAGGGTGGCGCGGTCGTTGATCGCCCGCATCAGGCTCGGCGTACCCCGGACAGGACTGCTCATGACACCTCCGGAGTAAAGAACCCTTACTTACTGAACAGTACGGAGAACTGCGTTAATCGGTCAAGCGCAATGGTTTGCACGACCCCTTGCCCTGTGCGTTCTCGTGGAGTTAGGATAGTTTCCTTACTATTCCTACCGCTTTCACCTGAACTGTCGCCTGAACGTCTCGCCGCCAACGACGCCCTGCCCCGTCGAAACGAGATCTGTCAGGAGCAACAATGTTGCGTCTCACCAGGCTGTCGCCCGCGGGTCACTCCGCACGGCGACGCCGCCGCACGGCCGCGCTCACCGCGGCCGCGCTCGCGTTCAGCGGCCTGTCCGCCCTGGTCACCCCGCCCTCGGCCGGTGCCGCGGACGAATCCGGCGTCCAGGCCGCACTGCCCGATCTGACCAGCGCCAACCGCCGGGCCCCGATCTCCGGTCTGCCCGACTGGAGCAAGGCCGGCTACCGCGGCGGGGCCGCACTGCCCGGACCCGGCGAGATCAACCCGGACCCGGCGTGTCAGATCACCGCGAGCGAACTGTCCACCCAGTACGGCGTCAAAACCGACGGCAGTGATGCCACCACCGGTCTGCAGAAGGCCATCGACGACATCCGGACCAGGTGCTCACCCCAGGCCGGCTACACCAAACTGTCCTCGATCACGCTGCCGGAGGGCCGGCTCACGGTCACCCGGCAACTCGGCGTGGACGCGGACTACCTGCTGCTCAAGGGCGCGGGCCGGGGCAAGACCACGCTGGTCTTCCGCCCGGACGCGAACACTCGTTACGACGCGCTGACCGAGGACGGCAGCGACTGGGACGAGGACGGCATGGTGCACGGCGCGGGCAAGGGCGGCTGGATGTGGCCCGGCCGCGGCCTGCTCCGGGTGCAGACCCGTGAGGTCTCACCCAAGTACGCCGCCGATCACAAGTCGGCTCCGGCCAACCGCAAGGACATCTTCGAGGGCAGCATCAACCAGCACTGGGCCTCCGGGATTCCGCTGCGCGAGGGTTCGGCCCTGGGCGCGAACCAGATCAAGCTGGCCAAGAACGCCGACATCAGCAAGTTCAAAGTCGGCGGCTACCTGTGGGTGGGCGCGGCCAACACGATCAAGTTCTACCAGCAGCAGACCGTGACCAACACCGCGCAGTACCTGAACCTGCATATGCGGCAACAGATCTTCCAGATCACGGCGGTGAACTCCAGTACCAAGGACCTCACCATCGACAAGCCCCTGGAGTACGACCTGCCGTTGAACTCCACCGCCGACGGCTCAGCAGCCATCGGCGGCACCACCTACCCGAGCCGGGTCACCCCGCTCAAGGTGGTGCAGGGCGTGGGCATCGAGGACCTGACCATCACCCAGGAACTCAATGGCATGCCCAAGCACGGCGGCGGCACCTACAACGTGACCAAGGCCGACGCCACCCAGAACTACGGCAACGTGGCGCCCGAGTACGAGATGCACGGCATCGTGCTCAAGTGGGCGGCCAACACCTGGATCCGCCGGGTGGGCGCGGAGATGACCGGCTCGCACCCGATCGTCACCGAGAGCGCCAAGAACATCCAGGTGCAAGAGTCCTATTTGGACGGTTCCTGGAACAAGGGCAAGGGCGGCAACGGCTACTTCCGCGGCTCCCGGGTGTGGGATTCGCTGTATGCCTACAACACCACCCGCAACCTGCGGCACTTCACCTTCCAGTGGTCGGCTTCCAACAACGTGGTCGTGGGCAACGACTTCGACTCCGACCTCAACGTGCACGGCGGCTGGGAACGCCGCAACCTGTTCGAGAACAACAAGGTGACCGTGCCGTTCGAGCACGCCTCCAAGAACTGCAAGAGCAACTGCGGGGAAGAGGGCGGCGGCGCGCCGGATGACTCCACCTGGTACCCGATCTGGTGGGCGGCCGGCCCCAAGGCGGCCAAGTGGTCGGGCTCCAGCGGTCCGCAGAACGTCTTCTATAACAACGAGATGAGCAAGCAGACCGTCAAGGGCGGGGCCTTCCAGCCCTACTACGGCGATCGGCAGCGGATCTACCAGTTCGGCAGCGACGCCGCGGACGCCAGCAAGTTCAAGCACCTCAGCGTCGGCAGCACCACCATCCCGGACTGGGCGAGCAAGGAGACGGTGGACTTCACCAAGTCCAACAACGGGGTCAACGCCTCCCGCACTGACTCCTCCGGCTCTCTGTTCCTGAAGAACCCGGGCCGCAGCACGGTGTTCGGCGCCGAGGCGGCGCAGGGAACCCTGGTGGACGTCTCCACCGCGGAACAGCTCAAAACCGCGCTGGCCAACGCCAAACCGGGCGACACGATCAAGCTGGCCGCCGGTGAGTACCGCGGTTCGTTCGTGACCCAGAAGGCGGGCACCGCCGCCGCCCGGATCACCCTGACCGGCCCGGCCACCGCGGTGCTGATCAACGACGGCCCCTCCGGCACCGCGCCGTCCTGCCCCGTCCCGACGGCGGGCTGGGACTCCGGCTACGGCCTGTGGCTGCACAACGCGCCCTACTGGAACCTGACCGGCTTCACGGTCAAGGACGCCAAGAAGGGCATCATCCTGGACAACTCCCACCACGTCACCCTGGACAAGGTCTACGTGCACCACGTGGACGAGGAAGCAGTGCACTTCCGGCGCTCCTCGGCCGACGGCGTGATCAAGAACTCCAGGATCACCCACGCCGGCCTGGTGCAGCCCAGCTACGGCGAGGGCGTCTACATCGGCTCGGCCGGCTCGAACTGGAAGTGCCACGGCAACACCGGTGGCGCGGACCGCTCGGACCGGGTCAGCGTGCTGGACAACGAGATCGGGCCCGAGGTGGCGGCCGAGCACATCGACGTCAAGGAGGGCACCAGCGCCGGAGTGATCCGCGGCAACAAGTTCAACGGCACCGGCATCAAGGGCCAGAACTCCGCGGACTCCTGGATCGATGTGAAGGGCACCGGTTACCTGATCGAGAACAACACCGGCACCTTCGCCAAGCCCGGCGTCTTCGCCAACGGCTACGAAACGCACAACCCGTCCAGCAGCCCGTCCTTCCCGAACGGCTGCGGCAACACCTGGCGCGGCAACAAGTCCGACCTCGGCGGGGTGGGCAAGTACGCCATCTACATCCCGTCGGTGTCCAAGTGCTCGGCCAACCCGAACGTCGTGCACGCCTCGAACACGGTCACCGGCGCCACCACCGGCCTGACCAACATCAAGGTCACCCCGTAACACCCCTGCCCACGGCGCGGGGCCGGAACCCAGTGCTGGTTCCGGCCCCGCGCCGTGGTTTGCTCAGCCGCCGTAAGGCCCGTCGCTCTCCCCGATCACCGGCGGCGGCACGGTGAGCGTGTCCCCGAAGATGTCCTCGGTCTCGATCAGGTACTCCGGCCGCTGGTGCTCCTTGTCCTCCTCGCCCCGGCTGCCTGCGCCCCCGCCCATCGGCCCACCGGGGGTGCCCGCCGCGCCCCGCGTGCCGGCGCCGCCGGGTCCACCACGACCAGCTGCGCCGTGCGGGTCAGCGCCGATGCCCGCGGACCCACCGGGCCCGAATCCCCGGCCAGCGCCGGAACCACCCGCACCGCCACTCCCCCGCGGCCCGAACCCGCCGCCACCACCGGCGCCGGCCCGGCCACCGCCGCTCCCGCCACCGGGCGGCTGTCCGCCGGGCGGGAGAATCCCGGGCGGTGGCACGGGAATCGGTAGCGGGCTCGGTCCGGGGAGCGGTCCGGGTCCGGGAATGGGTTGTGGCAGTGGGGGTCCGCCGACTGGGGGTGGTGCTGGGATGTTCCAGTCGTTGCGTACTTGGTCGTTGCCGGTGCTGCCCCCGCCTCCGCCGGTGGGGCCGCCGCCGGGTGGGTCCACGCGGCCGGGTTGTCCTGGTAGTCCGCGTGGTGGGTCGATTCGGCCTGGGTCGCGGCGGCCGGGGTCGACTTCGCCGGGGTTGCCGTTGCCGGTGTCCAGGGTCAGTTCGGGTTGGGGCTGGAACTGGTATTGGGGCAGGGCGTCCACGGTGCCCTGGGTGTTGCCGCGGTAGGACTCGAAGCGTTCCTGGTTACGCTTGAACGCCTCACCCTCGGCCCGCTTCGCTTTGTCGTAGTCGGTGTCCATCGGGTTGAAATCGTTCAGCCACGGCTTGTCGGGCACATCCGGCACCTGTTCCATCGCCTGCTGCGCCCGCCGGGCGTGATCTCCCTGCGCCGCCACCTGGAGGGCGACGCTGTCGCAGACGCCTTTGGCCTGGGTGGCGATGGCCACGACGGGGGCGATCTTGTTCTGCATGGCGTCGGCGGCTTTGCCCTCGAAGGCAATCCGGCCCACCGACATGGCGTCGGTGATCAGCTGGGCCACGGCGTCGTAGCGTGTGCCGAGCTTGTTCCAGGAGTCTTTGTTGGCCTCGGTGGTGGGGCCGGTGCCTTTGACGCCTTGGTTGAAGTAGTCGTAGATGGTGCGGCCGTCGAAGGCTTGCGAGCGTGGCAGGCTGCCGTCCTTGCTGAACCCGATCATCCGGATGTGCTCACCCATGTCAGCCCCCCGCACGCAGGTTTTGGATCACGAAGGTCGCCATCCGATCGGAGACCTTGCACGGCGTCTTGTAGTCCGGAGACCTCGGCGGGAGGTTCACCGAAACGTCCATCATGAGGTCCTTGTTCAGGCCTAGTTGGGTGGTGCAGCCCCCTCGTTCGGCCTTCTTCTCATCGTGGGTGTGCACAGCCGGAGTGCCGGCCAGCTCGCCAGCGGGCTCGAAGAACGGGTTCTGGTCCTTCAGCTCGAAGAACCGCTCCCACTTGACGGCCTCGGGCTTGGTGTACAAGGTCGCTGCGACCTCGACATCCTCGGTTACGTCCTTGGCGTGCCAGGTGCACGCCGGCCCGAGTACAGAGTCTTCGGTTTCTGGCGCCCGGGTCGCCCCTACCGTCTCACGCTGCGCGGGTGTGAGCAGGTCACAGGGCCGGGTCTTGAACGCGTCGGCGGAGACCGGGCTATTGATCGGCGGGGCCAGGCTCTGCTTGCTGGTGCTGGTCGCCGCGCTGGTCGTCTGGGTTGGGTCGGGAGCACCACCTCCGCAGCCGGCCAGCGCCAGCGTGCTCAGTGAGATGATCGCGGCGAGCTGGACTGTGCGGGTCACGAGCGGTGTCCTCCGATGCCCTTGTTCTTACCCTCGGTGTTCTCGTGCTCGCGCACCATAGCTTTGATGTTGTCGATCATGGTCTGGAGCGTGTTCTCCAGGTCTTTGTTGGCCTTGCCGTGGCAGCCCTGCTCGTCGCTGGCCCGCTGAATGATCGCTTTCACGGCCGCCTTGCTGTAGGGATCGTTGTACGGCGGATCGAGTTTCTGAAGTCGCCGGGCGTCCCTGCCGATCCTTCGGACCTCGTCCAGCGCCTCCTGGAGCTTGGCCAGGGCCTTCCCCGCGTGCGCTGGATCGATCCGGTAGCGGCCTACCTGGCTCAACGACCCCTGTACGTCAACCGGCACCGGGTTCGGATTGGCGCGTTTCTGCTCTTCCAGCATCTTGCGCTGAGTAGGTGTGAGCAGGTGCTCATCCGGATCAGCCATTGGTGGTACTCCCCCTCGAACAGCACGGGCCCCCCAGCCGCACGTGGCTTATCGCCAACTTATTCGCATCGTAACCATGGACGATGGCAACAAGCCATTGGCTCCACCTAATCGGAGGTTCGCCCGAACGGAGTAGCGTTGGTGCAGCGTGTATGTTGCTGTTCGGGGGCTCGTTCGTGCCTTCCCCGGACGAGATGTGCGCCGTACCCGGACCGCCAAGACGACGCACCCTGGAGTCGTGGTGGCCCTTCCCTTGAACGTGCGCTGGATCCATGGTTCGGAGTCGGCGAAGCACAACACCGATCCGGACCTCCAGGTCTACTGGTATGACAACAACTCGGTGATTCTGCGGCAGAACATGGCGATCAATTACGAGGCGCCGTTCCTGTTCCTGCTGTTCGGGGAACACACCGCGGTACTGGTGGACACCGGGGCCACCGAATCGGCCGAGTTCTTTCCGTTGCGACAGACCGTGGACGGACTGATCGAACAGTGGCTGGCGCGGAATCCGCGGGTGGGTTACCGGTTGCTGGTCCTGCATTCGCACGGGCATGGGGATCATGTCGCCGGGGATGGGCAGTTCGCCGGGCGGGCCGATACCACGGTGGTGGACGCGGGACTGGCGAGTGTGCGGACGTTCTTCGGGTTCGACGAGCACGGGATGGCCGCGCTCGATCTGGGTGGGCGGGTGCTGGAATGCATTGCCAGTCCGGGGCACCACGAGGCGGCGGTGACCTACTTCGATCCGTGGACCGGGTTCCTGCTCACCGGGGACACCGTCTACCCGGGGCGGTTGTACGTCCAGGACTGGGCGGCCTTCGGCGCGACCATCGACCGGCTGGTGGACTTCGCCGGGCGGCGGCCGGTCTCGCATGTGCTGGGCTGTCACATCGAGATGACCCGGGAGTCCGGAGTGGACTATCCGATCCGGACCACCTACCAGCCGGACGAGCCGCCGCTGGAGCTGACCGTGGCCCAGCTGCGCGAGATCCAGTCCGCGATCCGGGAGATCGGGGACCGGCCGGGTGTGCACGCCTTTCCCAGCTTTGTTGTCTACCACCGGTCAGCATGACCTGACTCAGCCTGCCGACCTGGGCCGGACGGGTGCGGGCCACTGTGTGGTCTGAACTTGTTTGAACAGAGTGGCGTGAACTGAACGCCATCTGAAAACCGGGTCATTCCTTGTGGCCGCAAGGAAACGCAGACTCCGCACTGCACAACACAGCGGCACGCCATCCCCTGCGGGGTGACGAGGGCTCACCCCTTGGCGAGTGCGCTGGGCAGTCGAGGAGGAGTCATGTCGGATCGAACCTGGCGCACCCTGCGTGCCGGGGTCGCGGTCACCGTCGCGGCCACCGCGATGCTGGTCGGACCCAGCGCCGTCGCCAGTCCGGAGCTGAGCGCGGCGGAGGCCGCGGCCGTGGACCACCTGGTCGCGGGTGGACTGGACCGGGACGCGGCGGTGCGGCGGATCGCGGACCAGGACACGTTGTCCCGCAAGGCGAATCAGCTCACCGCGGAACTGGGTGGGCGGGCCGCCGGGGCCTACCTGGAGGCCGGGCGCGTGGTGGTGGCGGTGACCGATGACGCGGCGGCGCGGACGGCGGAATCGGCCGGGGCCAAGGCGAAGCGGGTGGCCAACGGGGCGGCGAAGCTGGCCGGGGCCAAAGACGCGGTGCGGCGGCTGCTGACCGGGGTGCCGGGCAGCAGCAGTCACACCGATGTCGCGGGCAACGCGATGGTGGCCACCATTCCGGCCGGGGCGGCGCTGGACGGGCTGGCCGCGCGGGTCGGCGCGATCGAGGGCGCGCGGGTCAAGCGGACCGCGGGACAGGCGAGCGCGCAGGCCAATCTCTATGGCGGACAGGAGATCCAGTTCACCGTCGGCGGGCGCGGCTACGTCTGCTCGGTCGGGTTCAACGCCACCGACCGGGACGACAACCCGGTCATGATCACCGCCGGGCACTGCGCGGACGGCATCGCCGACGGGGAGTTCCGGCGCAACGGGACCTACCTCGGCACCGTGCGGGACCACAGCTTCCCGGTCAACGACTACGCCTACTCCTCGCTGGACGCGGACTGGACGCCGCAGGCCGCGGTCAGCCAGTACAACGGCCGGGCGGTCCGGGTCACCGGGCACGGGGCCACCGCGGTGGGCGGGGTGATCTGCAAGTCCGGCCGCACCACCGGATGGACCTGCGGCGAGGTGGAATCCCTTGACGTCACGGTCAACTACGCCGGCGGCACCCGGGTGGAGGAGATGACCCAGGCCAGCGTGTGCACCGAGGGCGGGGACAGTGGCGGCGCGTGGCTGTCCGGGACGGTCGCGCAGGGCGTCACCAGTGGTGGCATGGGTTACCGCACCAAGGACACCAACGGGGACGGGCGGATCGACGAGAAGGACAAGGCCGAGTGCGGGGAGAAGGTGGGTGAGCCGAACATCGCCTACTTCCAGCCGATCGGCGAGATCCTGACCGCCTACGGGCTGGATCTCCAGACCCAGTAGGGAAAACCTGACGGGGACCGGCGCGCGGGCCGGTCCCCGTCAGTCACTCCGCGACCTGCGCCGCGCCCAGCAGCAGTTCGATGATCACCACGGCCTTCTCCGTCTCCGGCTCGGCGCCGGTGATCAGGTCGCTCCACACGAAGGACTCGCAGATCCGCACGATCACATAGGACAGGTCCGGCAGGTCCAGGTCGGGGCGCAAATTGAGGCCGGACAACAGTTCCGCGCACCAGTCGATCATGCGGCCCTGCACGATGCCGTGCTTGGAGGTCATCAGCCGCAGCGCGTACGCGGGATCGTCGGAGAGCAGCCGCCGCAGGTTCTTGGAGGTGCGGAACTTGGCGATGCAGGTGCCGATCACCTCGGTGACGTAGCCAAGGCCGCTGCCGGCCACCTTGCTCTTGGTCCGGTTGAGCTGTTCCTCGGTGAGCGCCCAGATCACCTCGCCCAGCAGCTGTTCCCGGTTGCCGCACCAGCGGTACAGCGTGGCCCGGCTGACGCCCAGGGTCTCGGCGAGCTGCTGCATGTCCACCCGGCGGCCTTCCAGGAACCAGGTCCGGGCCACCTTGAACGCGTCGACCGGGGTTGCCTTGGCGGTGGGTCCGCAGCCGGACAACGCCCGGCTGAGCGGGGTTTCCTGGACAACGGGCCTGCTGCTGGGCTTGGCCGACATGTGGACATCTTATCTTTTATCTCAGCACGACACACATCGGGAATCTGCCTCATTGTGGGACACCGGCCAACTGCTCGACCGGGTCCGGCCCGCAGTTGGACAGCCGGTGTTCAGCAGCAGGAGCGGACCTCGGCGCCGGTGAGCAGGTGGTGCACGTTGACCTTGCACATCGGGTCCAGGCGATCCAAGCGGTCGGCCAGTTCGGGGGCGCCGCGGCCGTCCCGCAGCAGCTTGGCCATCAGCTCGACCGCGGCGGGCACGGTCCTGGCCAGCAGCACCGGCATCAGGAAGCGCTCCTCGCCGTCGGGCAGCAGGCCGCGCCGGAACGCCTGGTCCAGGAACCGGGCCAGCGCCTGTCTGCGGGCGGTCTCGCCGACCCGGACCCTGGCCGCGGTGTCGGCGATGACCGCCAGGTCGTGCAGCCGGTCGCCCACGTGCAGCTCGTCGAAGCCGAGCACGGCCAGGGCCTGGGGTTCGCGGCCGCCGGAGAGCAGCACGTTGTCATCGTGCGGGGCGCCGTGCACCACCGCGGCGGACACCGGGCCGCGCTGGTCCAGGGTGCACAGCGCGGGCACGGCGGCCAGCACGCCGCGCAGCACGGCGGTGGCGGTCCAGCCCCAGATGTCGGCCCGGCGCCGGGCTGCGGGCAGCAGCCGCTGGGCCTGGTCCACGGCCGCGGCCCAGTCACCGGCCGGGGCCGGGGCGGTGATCGCGGCCAGGCCGCGGCGCAGCACGGCGGGCAGCTGGTCCAGGCAGTCGCGCAGGTCCAGGGCGGCCGTGGTCATCGCGGCCACCTGCGGCGGGGCGAACTGGTTGGGCACCACACCCTTGGCCATCGGGGTCAGCTCACCGGCGAACCCGGCCTGCCAGCCGGCAGGCGCGCCCGCGGCGGTGGGGATCGGCAGCAGCACCGGCAGGCCCTGGCGCTGGCAGTCGGCCAGCACCCGGCGGCGCAGCGCGTAGCGAGCCTCGGCCCACGGATCGTCCTGGTGGCGGCGCAGGGTGAGCAGGTAGGCGCGGCCGTGGCCGGGCACCCGCCAGACACAGTGCCGGGTGGTGTCCGCCCAGTCCGGCAGCCGTTCCGGCGCGGTCCGGTCCCAGTGCGCCGGCCAGTGCCGCCGGAGCAGGTCGCGGACCACGGCCAGTTCGGTCACCGGGCGTTCCGGCGTAACCGGATCGCCAGTTCCTGCCAGGCGCGGGCAGCGGCCATGGCCAGTTCGGCCACATCGCCGCGCCGGTAGTCCGGGACGCCGGCCACCACCTGGTCCAGGGTCAGGCCGGGCACCGGCGCCGCGTCCAGCCAGCGCAGCAGCAGTTTGCCGGACTGGTTGAACCGCAGCGAGGGGTCCGCGCGCAGGGCCTGCAGCACGTTCTCCCGGTCCACTGTGGACCGTGCGGGCGGCGGCGCGGGCCGGGTGCGGGCGCGCAACCCGGCCGGCACCGGGTCCTCGCCCGCGCGCACCCGGCGGCGCACGTCCTGCGCGGTGGACACGGCCACCCCGGCCGCCTTGGCGACCTCGCGCAGCGAGGCGGTCGGCCGCTCGGCGAACAACTCCCCGGCCTTGCGCCTGCCGTCGGCGCTGTTCATCGGCCGGGCCCGGCCGTCCCGGCCGATCCGGGCCAGCGGCGCACCCGCCCGGTCGTCGCGCTGCCGGATGCCGGCCACCGTGCCCGGGGACAGCCCGGCGACCTTGGCGATCAGCCGGTCCGACCATTCCGGGTGGCTGCGCAGGATCCGGCCGGCGGCGGCACTGCGGTCGGCCGCGGACAGCGGCAGGCCGTGCGCGATGTTGGCCCGGACCGCGAGCACGAAGGCGTCCCGCTCCGGCCCGTCGAAGAAGCAGACCTCGACCTCGCCGCGGCCGCGTGCCACCGCGGCGAGCAGCCGGTGCATGCCGTCGATCACCCGCATCGAGCTGCGGTGCACCAGGATCGGCGGCAGCTCGGCGGTGCTGTCGGCCAGCAGGCGGACGTGCTCGATGTTCTCGCCGGCCTGCCGCGGTGACATCGACTCGGCCTGCAGCGCGGACACCGCCACCAGCCGCACCGGTAGATCGACGAGCCCCAGCTCCGGCCACGATGCCGAGCGCTGTGCCCGCTCCTGCTGCCCCAGTTCCATGAGACGTCTATATCCGGTGTCTCATTTACGAGTCAATAATCATCAGGATCGTAAGAAGAGACATGAATGAGTCTCGTCTTGACGGCGGGTGTTCGAGCGCGCGGTGCGCGTGGTCGAACGGCCTCAGCTGCACTGCATGATCAGCCAGGTCCGGCCGAACTCGCCGGCGCGGGCGGACTGGTCGGGAATGTTGTAGTACAGCGTCCCGACATCGCCCCACATCCAGTCCATCGCGTCGTCGGAGTCCAGCTGGAGCAGCAATCGCCAGCACTGCGCCCGCGCCAGGCACTCGTGCTCGGCCCGCCCCTCGGGCGTCCGCGCCCACTCCAGGCCCTGGGAGTCGTAGTACGCCTCCAGCCAGACCGGGCCCTGGATCAGGTCCGGCCAGCCGTTGATCTGGTGGTTCGGGGCCTCCGCAGACCAGCCGCCCAGCCGGGCCGTACGGCGCGCCCACTCCTGGCTCAGCTTCCCCAGCCGCCTGGCCTCTGCCTTGGACAGTTCGAGCACCTCATCGTCCTGGGACGGCAGGGTGAGCAGGTGGGCGAAGCGCACCGGCCGAGCCGGGAAAACCGTTGCCCCTACGGGCGCCGAGACCGGCACGCCGCCGTCGGGCAGGTAGGCGACGTGGAAGCTGTCCGCCGCGTCCGGGGTGTAGGCCCACACCCCGACGAGGTCGTAGAAGAAGTTCAGCAGCCCGGTTTTCGGCAGCCAGTCCACCTGGGCGAACTCGGCCACCTCGGCCAGGTCGAGCACGGCCACCAGGCTCAGCGGTTCGCCGCGCACCGCGGGCCAGTCCGTGCCCGGCGGCAGCACCGGGTCGCCGCCGAGCCGGGAGCGGCCGATGCCGGATTCCGCGTGCAGCAGCCGGATCGACGGGCGGCTGAGTTCGACGAGCCGGTCGCCGAGGTCGTCACCGACTCGTTCGCGGGCCAGCTCGGCGAGCGCGGTTCGAAGTTCCTGTGGGCTGGTCACCGGAAAAGACTGGCACGGGGGTCTGACAACCCGGTCCGATTGCAGTACGGTCACTGCGGCGATTGGCCGCACCACTGGTGACGTGGAGGCCTGGTTGGACGCTGGAGACCTGATCACGGGCCGGTACCGGCTGACCGAGCCGATCGGCTCCGGTGGCATGGGCGTGGTGTGGCTGGCCGTGGACGAGCAGCACGGCGGACCGGTCGCGGTGAAGCGGGCTCGTGTGTCCGATGTGGACGGTGCGCGCGGGCGGCGGCGACTGCGTGGTGAGGCCGGGATCGTGGCCGGGCTGAAGCACCCCGGCATCGTGCGGTTCCTGGATGTCGTGGACGAGGGCGCGCAGCCTTGGCTGGTCATGGAATACGTGGCCGGGCCGGATCTCGGCGAGCTGATCGAGCGGGACGGTCCGTTGCCGCCGCACCGGGTGGCCGCGCTGGGCGCGCAGCTCGCGGCGGCGCTGGCGACGGTGCACGCGTTCGGCGTGGTGCACCGGGATGTCAAGCCGGGCAACGTGCTGGTGCCCGCGGACGGCCCGGCGCGGCTGACCGATTTCGGGATTTCCCGTGCGGTGAACGGGGATGCGACCCTCTCGCAGGCGGCGCTGGTCGCGGGCACCCCGGCCTACCTGGCGCCGGAGGTGGCCAACGGCGAGCAGGCCACGGCCGCCGCGGACCTGTTCTCCTTGGGCGCCACGCTGTTCGCGGCGGTGCAGGGATGTTCGCCGTTCGGGAACGCCGGGGACAATCCACTGGCGGTGTTGCGGCGCGCGGCGGCCGGAGCGGTGCCACCGGCGAACCGGGCCGGGCCGCTGCAGCCGGTACTGTCCGCGCTGCTGCAACGGGATCCGGCGGACCGGCCGGACGCGGGACAGGCCCGGCGGATGCTGGCCGCGGTGGCCGCGGACCGGGAACCTGGTGCGGCGCTGCCGGTTCGGCGCCGACTGGGCGCGCGGATCGGCGCGGTGGCCGGGGTGGTGGTGCTGATCAGCGGTCTGCCGGTGCTGATGGCCGCCTCGCCGCCACCCGCCGCGCCCGCGGCCGCCGCGGTGATCGGGGACGAGCACAGCGCGGATCCCTGTGCGCTGACCGACGCGGTGGCGCTGGCCAGGTTCGGCGCGACCGAGGTGGACACCGACTACGGCAGTTTCAACCGCTGCGATGTGATCGTGCGCCACGGCAGCGCCGGCGTGGTCGACGTCAAGTACGAACTGCGCCCCGCGCTCAAGGCGGACGGGCAGGTGCAGCAGGTCGGCCGGGTGCGGATCGTGCGCGAGCAGGGCGGCGGCGACCAGTGCCGCCGGGCCCTGCAATTGCCCGAGGCCACCACGGTCACCATCAACGCCAGGCACGACCGGGGCGAACGCGCCGACCTGTGCGCCATCGCCGACGTCGCCGCCACCAGGACCGCCGAAATCCTCGACCGCGCCCCGCTGGCCCGCCGCGGCACCCCGCCGGACCCGGCCTCGCTGGCCCGCCTCGACGCCTGCGCGCTGCTGCCGGCCGACGCGCTGCGCCGGGTGCCCGGCATCGACCCCGGCAAGGGGATGCGCGGCTTCGGCGGCTGGGAATGCCGTTGGCGCAGCACCACCGACCCGGTCACGGTGCTGCTCATCTTCGACCGGGACCAGCCGCCCAGCCCCGGCGAGGACGGGGTGCCGCACCAGGTCGGCGACCGGCGGTTCTTCCTGCGCCCGGACGGCTGGGGCCCGGAGAGCTGCCTGGCCCGGATCAGCCACCGGACCTACCCGGACCAGCACGGCCAGCAGGCCAGCGAGATCCTCGGCATCGCCCTGCTCGGCCGCACCGGGCACCAGCGGCTGTGCGCGCAGGCCACCGACCTCGCGCACACCGCCCTCGCCAGTCTGCCCTCGACATGACCCGCGCCGGGAAAGCCTTGCCGGACAAGCGATTGCCCGCCAGTCACGACAGCCTGGCCTTCGGCGTGCCGCCCTCGGCGCCGGGCACCATGTACGCCCTGGTCACCTCCGGCGGGCTGGCGGTGCCGCCGCGGGAAGGCCGCACCATCCTGTTCGGCCGCAACCGGCCCGAGGTGCACGTGTGCATCGGCGAGGACGACCGGCACATCAGCCGCCACCACGGCTGGCTGGTGCACCGGGACGAGCAGTGGTGGGTGGGCAACGCGGGCAGGCGGCCGATCCGGCTGCCCGAGTCCCGGCTGCTGTTCGCCGAGGAGGAACCGGTGCCGCTGACCGAGGGCTACACCCCGCTGTTCATCCGCGGTTCCGGCGGCCGGGAACACCTCCTGGAGCTGTACGTGGCCGGGCGGGACGGGCAGCGCCGCGGCGCCAGCCGGGACGAGGCCACCACCCCGCCGCGCACCTGGCGGCTCACCACGGCCGAACGGCTCGCGCTGACCGCGCTGGGTCAGCGCTATCTGCGGCACGAGGCAGGCGCGCAACCATTGTCCCGCCGCGAGGCCGCCGCCTGCCTGGACCGGCTGCGCCCGGACGAGGGCTGGACCTTCAAGCGGGTCGAGCACCTGCTGCTCGGCGTGCGCGGCCGGTTGTCCAGGGCCGGGGTGCCCGGACTGACCAGGGACGAGGTGGGCGAGCCGGTGGGCAACAGCCTCAACGACAACCTCTTCCGCGAACTCATGGTCTCCACCACCCTGGTCCCACCGGATCTGGACCGGCTGTACGAGGGGTAGCACCGCACTGCGGGACCCGTCCCGATTCGCGCTTCTAGCGTCGGAATCATGCGTGTCCACCGCGATCAGGATGAGGCGGAACGGCAGGTCCTGCTGGAGCTGTTGCGCGGCCGGGGCTGGCGGTTCTACCAGCTGTCCCGGCACGGGATGGGCGCGGTGCGGCACTCCCCCGCGCGGGCCGATGTGGTGGTGCTGCTGGAGGATCCGGCGCACGCGGCGGCCTATCGCACGATGCTGCCGGAGCCGGGCTGGGACGTGTTCGACCCGCGCGAGGTGAGCTGGTGCTTCACCGCCGGGCACCTGCCCACGCTGCGCGCCGCGCTCGCCGTGCTGACCGCCACCGGCGGCGCGGAGCAGGCCAGTTTCCCGGCCCCGCCGGAGATCCGCGGCCTGCTGAGCCGGTCATAGCGCGTGCAGGCCGCGCAGCACCCTGGCCATGAACTCCAGCGAGGGTGTCTCGGCGAACTCCCGGCTGGGACAGCTCAGCAGCAGGCCCAGGTCGAGCATGTCGGCCAGCAGCACCCTGGTCACCCCCAGCGGCAACCCGGTGCGGGCGGCCACCTCGGCCACCGACCGCGGCAGCCGGCACAGCTCCATGATCACCTCGTACTCGGGCGGCAGCAGCCAGCGTCTGCGCCGGGCCGAATTGTCCGCGCACAGCAAGGATTCCAGCAGCAGCTCGCAGTCCACACCGGTGCGCCCGCCGGTGCGGGTGTAGGGGCGGATCAGCGGAACCGGATCGGGCTCGGCGAGCAGCACCGCCGGTTCGACCGCGGTCATCAGGACCGCCGCGCGGGCACCGCGGCAGGCCGGTCCAGCTGCTCCAGCTCCTCGGCGAACTGGCGCAACGCCGCCGAGCAGTCCCTGGCCATCGCGGAAAGCACCGGTGCCCAGTACGCGGGCACGCTCTCCAGCAGCCCGGACCAGCCCGCCGGGGCGGCCAGGTTGGCCTCCACCCAGCGCAGCAGCTGCCGCCCGTTCTCGGTGAAGCGCAGGCTCGGGTCCCGGCGGATCTCGCGCAACGCCGCGACCGGGTCGTGCGGACCGTCGTCGCGCTGGTACCCACGCCGCGGTCGCGTGGCCCCCGGCACCGGAGGCCGGCCGGCGCGCAGCCGCTCCCGCACATCGCTGACCGTCTGCGGGGACACCCCGGCCAGTCCGGCGATCTCGCGCAGCGAGGCATCCGGCCGCACCCCGATCAACGCGGCGGCCTTGCGCCGGCCCGCGGCGGCGTCCACCGGGCGGGCCCGGCCGTCCAGGCCGACCCGGATCGGGGGCGCGGCGGGTCCGGGCTGCCAGACCTTGCGCAGTTTGGCCACCGTCTTGGCGGCCAGTCCGGCCGAGGTGGCCACCGCGCGGTCCGACCAGTCCGGATACAGGCCCATGATCCGCACTGCCGCGGCCTTGCGTTCGGCCAGGCTCAACGGCAGGCCGTGCGCCACATTCGCCCGCACCCCCAGCACGAACGCGGCCCGGTCGTCACCGTCGAAATAACGCACCTCGATGGTGCGTTCGCCGTTGAGCATCGCCGCCCGCAACCGGTGCGCGCCGTCGATCACCCGCATCGAGGGCCGGTGCACCAGGATCGGCGGCAGACCCGCCATTCCGGCGAGCACCTTGACGTGTTCCGGGTTCTCCCCGGAAACCCGGGGCGAACCGGCCAGATCCAGCTGGGAAACCGCGACGGTGACCGGAACCAGGTCCGGCGTCCAGGTCGCTACCGCACTGTTGTCCATGCCGCATCCACACTCCGACCGAGAAAGAAGAATTCGCGGCAACCGGATTCAAGAATTCCGATATGCCGGGCGCCTTGAATTGCGCGACCGAATACATGTTCTCGGTATGCACGGAGCCAAGTCAACAGCCATATCACGGTACATTAACTACCACTCTGCACCGGGGACTGGCGGAACTCGGTGGCGCTGCAGCCGTGCCGTTCGCGGAACCGGCGGGCGAAGTAGGACTGGCTGTTGAACCCGCACCGCTTGGCCACCGCGCCCACCGGCAGCCGGGTGCTGGAGAGCAGCATCGCGGCGTAGGCCAGCCGCCGCTGGTCCACGAACTCACTCGGCGTGCACTGGTAGTGCTTGTGCATCGACCTGGTCAGATGCCCGGCGCTGACCGAGGCCAGCGCGAGCAGGCCGGGCACCCCGGCGCGCAGGTGCTCCTCCGAGCTGAACAGCACGCACGCCTGGGTGAGCCAGTCCGGCACCGGGTGGAAGGCCCGGCTGCGCAACGCGCGTTCCAGCGGCGGCAGCGCCTCCACCCACAGTCGCACCAGGTCCATCGGCCGCGCCAGTTCGGCCTGCCCGGCCAGTACCCGGCGGAACGCGGCGGGCACGGTGCCGTCGCCGTAACGCAGGTTGACCTGCGGCGGCGGCCCGTCCAGCACCCAGCGCCCGGCCTCCAGCCCGGCCAGGTCGGCGAAGGCCCGCCAGGTGGGGTCCGGGAAGGAGACCAGCACCAGCGACAACACCTGGCCGTCGGCCGCGGCCAGGGTGTGCCGGACCCCGGCGCGCAGGAACAGCACATCGCCCTGTTCCAGCCGGGAAATGGTGTCGCCGGAACGCACCTGGCCAATCCCGCCGAAGACGTGCACCAGGTCGTGGCCGTGCTCGTCCTCCCTGTTCATCCGGGTGCGCCCGGCGCCGCCGAGTTCGACCACGGCGGCGGCATAGGACTTGCCAGGAGCGAGTTGCGTGCCGACCATGCCAGAAAAGTACAAGAAACGGCTTTCGTATTGCTAACCCCACCGCGGAAATGCGCCGCAAGCTGACCGTCCACACCCGAACGGATGATGGAGCGACCTTCTGATGACCTCGTTGTCCGGCCAGCGCAGGCGAGAACTCGGCGAACTGCTCCGCCGGGCGCGTGGCCGGATCCAGCCGCCCATCGCGGACCGGCCCGGCGGCCGGCGACGGCGCACGCCGGGGTTGCGCCGGGAGGAGGTCGCGCGGGCGGCCGGAGTGAGCACCACCTGGTACACCTGGCTGGAGCAGGGCCGGTCGATCACCGCCTCGGCCAGGGTGCTGGACGCGATCGCCACCGTGCTGGCGCTGAGCGATCTGGAACGGGCCTACCTGTTCCGGCTCGGCCGGGGCGAGGAGGCGCCGCTGTCGGCGGGCCGGGATCTGGCCTCGCCCGGCACGCTGGCCTTCCTGGACGCACTCGCCATCCCGGCCTACCTGGTGGACGACGTGTGGGTGTTGCAGGCCTACAACCGGCCCGCGGCAACGCTATTCGGCTTCGGCGAGCTGCCGGGTGACTCGACCAACCTGCTGGAGCTGATGCTCACCCGCCCGGCCGCGCGCAGCTACGTCGCGGACTGGCCGGAGGTCAGCCGGGCCATGGTGTGGCGGCTGCGGCTGGCCAGCTCGCTGCGGGCGGAGGAGCCCGCGGTGCGCGACCTGGTGGCCCGGCTGCGCGCGGTGAGTCCGGAGGTGAACGGCTGGTGGGAGAACGAGGAGCTGCCGCAGGCGCGAGAGGACGCGGTGCGGGTGCTCAACACCTGGGCGGGGGCGATCGCCTTCCGGACCGTGGTGCTGCGCGGTTTTGACAGCCCGCAGCTCATGCTGCACCTGTTCGCCCCGGTGCCGGACGGGGTCAGCGGACCGCGGCTGGAGCGGGCGCTGAGCGGCAAACCGGCGGTGGATGTCGACAGGACCGGTTAGCCCGCAGTACTTTCCCGCCTTCGACAGGCCGAAGGCGGGAGGCCGCGGTGCGATCCGAGCAGATACGCAAGGACCTGGGCAGGCTGTTGCGCGGTGCCCGGGACCGGCTGACCCCGGAGCAGTCCGCGGGCGGACCGGGCCGGCGGCGCACGCCGGGGCTGCGCCGGGAGGAGGTCGCGGCCGCGGCCGGGGTGAGCGCGGTCTGGTATGCCTGGCTGGAACAGGGCCGCCCGGTGACCGCCTCGGCCAGGGCGCTGCTGGCGCTGGCCAAGGCGTTGCTGCTCAGCGACGCCGAACGGGCCTACCTGCTGCGGCTGGGCCGGGGCACGGACGGGGCCGCGGTGCGTGGCGCCGAACTGCTCTCCCCGGCCACCCTGGCCTTCCTGGAAGCCTTGCCCGCACCGGCTTTTGTCGCCGACTACACCTGGGACCTGAAGTCCTACAACCGGTCCGCGGGCGCGGTGTTCGGTTTCCACTCGCTGCCCGAGCCCGCTGGCAACCTGCTCCGGGTGCTGCTGCTGGACCGGGGCGCTCAGCGGTACCTGCCGGACTGGCGGGAGATCGCCCGGTACATGGTCCGGGTGTTCCGGGCCGAGGCGCGGGCCCGCGGGCACGATCCGGTGGCCACCGCGCTGGTGACCGAACTGCGCGCGGCGAGCCCGGATTTCGCCGCCTGGTGGGCCGAACCGGATCCCGGGGCCGCGCACGCGCACCACTGGCGGGTGGCGCATCCGCAGGCCGGCCCGGTCTCCTTCCGGGTGGCCACCCTGCGCGGCTTCGACGGCCCGGACCTGACCATGACCATCTACACCCCGGACCACCGCGACGAAAGCGCCGCCCGCCTGTCCCGCATCCTGCGCGAACACGACACCCAGCCACACGGCTGCCCCGCCTGAACGCCGAGTTGGCCCAAGTCGTACGCCTGGTTTGCCCAAGTGGGCGTACCACTTGGGCCAACTCAACGGCGGATCGGTGGGGAGGGGCTGATCGCGATGCGGAGGTCTCGGGCGGCCAGGACTCGGAGGCGGTGGTCGACCAGTTCGCGGACCTCCGGCCATACGCCGGCCCGTTTCCACTCGCGCAGCCGGCGCCAGCAGGTGACTCCGGAGCAGCCGACGGCCTCGTTCGGCAGTGCCTTCCAGGGGATCCGCAGGCTGAGCACGTAGACGATCCCGGCCAGCACCGCCCGGTCGTCGATGGGGATGCGGCCGGGATTGCGGTCCCGGCGCAGCGGGCGTTCGGGCAGGCGCGGCTGGATCTGCTGCCACAGCTCGTCCGGCACCAGGGTGTGGATCACCTTGGAGCGGCTCAGCATGGTGACGCCGAGCCGGTGTTCCCTGGTGAGCAGGCAGGCGCCGGTGAGTTCCTCGTGCGGGCTCTTCAACGGCGGCAGCCAGCGCACCAGGCCGCACTGCCACACCACCGCGTGCGTGTGCACGGTGAAGGATTCCCTCAGGCCGCAGCGCGGGCAGGGGCCCGCCGACTTCCGCACCGTGTTGAGCTGCTCGCCGAGTCCGCGCATCAGACCATCCGCTCCCTGGGCCGTGACCGCGGCACAGCATGGCCAGGGATGGCTTGGGCGGCAAGGAAATCGTGTCCAGCCGGGGCCGGTCTGCGGTTGGACGGCTCAGCGCCGGTCCAGTTCCTCGGCGAAGCAGCGCAACGAGTCCGCGCACGCCCTGGCCATCCGGGCGACCAGCCGGGTGCTGCGCGCGGGCACGCCGGCCAGCAGGGCGGGCCAGTTCCGGGCGAAGGCCGCGCCAAAACCGAGCCAGCGCACCAGCACCCGGCCCTGGGCGGTGGCCGCCAGCTCGGCGTCTTCGCGCAGCGCGAGGTGATCGGCGGCCAGGTCGGCCGCAGCGGCCTCGGACCGCGCCGTCGGGGCGGCCCCGGCGCGCAGCCGGGCCACCGTTTCCGGGGCCAGGCCGACCGCGCTGGCGATGGCCTTGCTGGTCCACTGTGGACACAGGTGCAGGATGCGCTGGACCGCGTGCGTGCGCTCGGCCAGGTCCAGCGGCAGCCCGAGGCCGGAGTTCGCCTTGACCCCCAACAGGAACGCGGTCTCCTCATCGCCGTCGAAGAACTGCACCCTGATCCGGGTGTCCCCGTTGCGCACGGCCGCGTGCAGCCGGTGCACGCCGTCGATCACCGTCATCGTCTGCCGGTGCACCAGAATCGGTGGCAGCGAACGGAATTCGGCCAGCAGCCGGGAATGGCCGGGATGCTCGCCGGAGCGGCGCGGGGAGCCGGTGGTGCGCAGCAGCGCGATGTCCACCAGCACCGGCGCGGTGCTCACCCCCTTGCTCCGCCGTCTGCCGTCGGTGGGCTGCGCCATCGGGGCTCACGCTCCTGTCGCTGATCGGATCGCCGCACGGAGCACCCTGGTGACACGACGGTCATGCTCTCCGCCGTGGCGCACCTGAGCCAAATTGTCCGGCGCGGACCCGCTTCGCCCTGGCACTGCTACAGTCCACCCAAGTAAGGGTCACCTAACTTCCTGGGGGCAGGATGAGCATCGCGCGGTTGCCGGACGGCCGGGAGCTGTACTACGAGCGGGTGGCCGGCCCGGCCGGATCGGGGGCCCCGACCGTGGTCTTCGAGTCGGGGCTGGCCGCCTCCCGCTCGTTCTGGGGCCTGGTACAGCCCGCGGTGGCCGCCTTCGCCGACTCGGTCTGCTACGACCGCTCCGGACTGGGCCGCAGCCCGGCCAGCTCCGGCCCACGGCACGCCGCGCAGCTGGCGGCGGATCTCGGCGGACTGCTGGATCACCTGGGCCAGGGGCCGTTCGTGCTGGTCGGGCACAGCTGGGGCGGGCCGATCGTGCGGCTGGCCGCGGCGGCCGAACCGGCCCGGATCGCCGGAGTGGTGCTGGTGGACGCCACCGACGAGCTGTGCGAGCTGTTGTTCACCGAGCAGGTGCGCAAGGCCGAGCGGATCGGCCAGGCGCTGACCAAGTGGCTGGTCCGATTCCGGCTGCTCGGCCTGGCTTACCGCCGACCCACCGCCGCCCTCCCGCCGGTGCCCCGGGCGGACATCCGGCGGGAAGGCTTCACCATGGCGGTGGTGCGGACCCGGGCCGCCGAACTGGCCTCGGTGCCCACGGACCTGGTGGCCCTGCGGGACGATCCGCCTGTCCTGCATGGCATCCCGGTCACCACGATCTCCGGCGCGCTGGACTCCCCCGGCATGCCGCGCGGCACCCGGGCCGCCGCCACCGAATCACACCGGCGGCGGGCACTGGTCTCCACCGACGGACGGCATGTGCTGGCCCCGAAATCCGGGCACCTGGTGCCGCTCACCGACGCCGAACTGATCGCGGCGGAGATCCAGCGGATGATCACCGGCCGCAGCTCCTGAAGGCCCTCAGGAACTGCGGCCGGGCAGCCCGCTCACCGGAGCGGGCCGTCGGTTCACCTCGGGGGTGATATCCGGTGTGGACAGTGCCCAGCTGGCGATCTCGTCCTTGCGCGGGAACTTCACCCCGGGGTGGCGGCGGGCATAGGCGAGGAGATCGCCAGCCGGGCCCCGCCCGGCCAGAACCGCTCGGCGCCCGCGGCGGCGGGGGCGGCCGAGGCGGCGGGTCCGAGCGCGCCGCCGAGCACGGCCCCGCCCAGTGCCGCGCCACCCAGGGCTGCCCCGCCCCGCAGCACCGTGCGCCGGTTCACGAACTTCCGCACTGTTCCACCTCCGAGGGTGCCGTGTCCCCCAGCCTGGTCCGGCGCACTGGTATCTGTCCAAGTCCAAAATCCGTATATTTCCCATAGACAACGCCTATGCCTCTGGAGTGGTCCCGTGCGCCTGCGTCAGCTGGAGTACTTCCTGGCAGTGGTCGCCGAGGGGTCGATCACCGCGGCCGCGGCCAGCCTGCTGGTCGCCCAGCCCTCGCTGTCCAGCCAGATCACCGCGCTGGAGCAGGAGGTCGGCGCGCCGCTGCTGGAGCGGCTGCCGCGCGGGGTGCGGCTGACCCCGGCCGGCCGGGCCTTCCTGGCGGAGGCGAGCACCGCGGTGCTGGCGGCCGGGCGGGCGGGCAAGGCGGCCCGCAACGTGCGGGACGGGCTGGCCGGTGAGCTGGAGGTGGCCACCGTGGGGTCCATGGCGGTGGGGGTGCTGCCGCCCTCGATCGAGGCCTGGCACCGGCGCCGGCCCGCGGCGAGTCTGCGCCTGATCGAGTACCGGCACGCCGAGCTGCTCGAGCAGGATGTGGCCGGTGGGGTCGGTGATCTCGCGTTCGGGCCGCGGCCGCGGCGGGAGTTCCCGATCATGGTGGACATCTCGGTGGAGGAGTTCGTGATCGTGCTGCCGCCGCACGATCCCCTGGCCGCGGAAACGCGGATCGACGTGTCCTGGCTGGCCGAGCGGCGCTGGGTGCTCTTCGCCGCCGACCACGGCCTGTCCGAGGTGGTCACCGCGGTGTGCGCCCGCGCCGGCTTCTGCCCGGCCGCGGCGGTGCACACCGCCCAGGTGGAGGCCGCCGCCCGGCTGGCCGCGGCCGGGCTGGGACCGGCGCTGGTGCCGGACAACGTGGTGCCGCCGGGCCTGCGCGCGACCGTGCGCCCGCTGGCCGAACCGGAGCTGCGGGAGCTGGTCGCCTACGCCAGGGCGCCGCTGGGCCCGCTCGCCGAGTCCTATGTGGACGCGTTGACCCGCACAGCGAACCGGCCCAGGCGACGCTGATCCGGGCTCAGCCGATCGCGGACAGCTCGGCGTAGTCCACATCGGACAGTTCGATCTCCCCGGCGGCCAGGTTCTCCCGCAGGTGCGCCACCGAGGAGGTGCCCGGGATCAGCAGGATCGCGGGCGAGCGGCGCAGCAGCCAGGCCAGCGCCACCTGCCGCGCGCTCGCGCCCACCCGCGCGGCCACCTGGTCGAGCACCTGGGACTGCAACGGGGAGAAGCCGCCGAGCGGGAAGAACGGCACGTAGGCGATACCCAGTTCGGCGCACCGGTCGACGAGCGGATCGTCCACCCGGTGCGCGATGTTGTACTGGTTCTGCACGCACACCACCGGCGCGATCGCGCGCGCCTCCTCCAGCTGTTCCGGGGTCACGCTGCTCACGCCGAGGTGCCGGATCAGGCCCTTCTCCTGGAGTTGCGCGACCGCGGTGAAGGGTTCGGCGATCGAGCCAGGCACCGGTCCGGCCGAGGCGCCCACCCGCAGGTTGACCACGTCGAGCACGTCCACGCCCAGGTTGCGCAGGTTGTCGTGCACCTGCGCGACCAGGTCGGCCGGTTCCCGATTCATGATCCAGGACTTGTCCGCGCCGCGCCGGGCACCGACCTTGGTCACGATCCGCAGCGTCTCCGGGTACGGGTGCAGGGCCTCGCGGATGACCTGGTTGACCGTGTGCGGGCCGTAGAAGTCGCTGGTGTCGATGTGCGTGACGCCCAGCCGCACCGCCTCGCGCAGCACCGCGACGGCCTCGGCGGGGTCGCTCGGCGGCCCCCACACACCGGGACCGGCCAGCTGCATCGCGCCGTAGCCGAGGCGGCTCAGCGTCAGGTCCTCCGCCAGGGTGAGGTGACCGCCGGAAATCGCCTGGGACATGCTTTTCCTCTCCATCATGCTGCTACGAGGTGGCTGTGCCGCTACGCGGTGACCGCGCGTTCGGCCGCACTGCGCAGCACGCAGAACTCGTTGCCCTCCGGATCGGCCAGCACTGCCCAGCCGGTGCCGTCGGGTTCCCGCATATCGGTGACCATGGTCGCGCCGATGCCCAGCAACCGCTCGACTTCCTCATCC
Source organism: Crossiella sp. S99.2 (assembly GCF_023094165.1). Taxonomy (GTDB): domain Bacteria; phylum Actinomycetota; class Actinomycetes; order Mycobacteriales; family Pseudonocardiaceae; genus Crossiella. The sequence goes on from NZ_JALMDK010000013.1 coordinate 53,952, forward strand.
CGCGGGATGAGTGGCTCCAGGCACACGTGCACCCGGTTCTTGATCGTCTTGGGCTCGGCGACCTGCTGAAAATACAGGTCCGGACCCTCGGGCATGGACACCCAGACCTCCGTTTCGTCCGGCCCGTCCTCCGACCGCACCGGATTCCCGGTGACCTGGCTCCAGAACCCGGCCAGCGCGAAGAGGTCGGCACAGTCGAAGTTGACGTTGCGCAGCACGGAGGCCATGTCGTGTCCTTCCCCAGCCCGGACGTGATCGACAGGGACGGTAACCGCAGCGGGGCGGAGCCGCCAACCGTCAGCGGCGGACGTCGGCGGTGGGGCCGAAGGCGGTGAGGAAACGGTCCCGGAAGGCGTCCATCGGCCACACCGGCGCGCCGGGCGCGGGTTTGAGGCCCTCGGTCCAGCCCCAGCCCGCGGTGCGCTCGAACACGGCGGGGTCCTTGGCCACGATGGTGATCGGCACGTCGCGGGTGTTGTTGGCGCCGGTGAGCAACTGGGCGGGCTGGTGGTCGCCGAGGAAGACCAGCACCAGGTTCGGGTCGCCGTGCGTGCGCAGGTAGGAGATCAGCGAGCGGAGCGAGTACTCGATGGCGTGCCCGTAGTCGGCGCGGACCTGGGCCGGACTGCGGTCCTGGGCGCCGGGCGGGGCGGTGTAGACCGAGCCGTCGCCGAGGCCGTTCCAGTCCAGCAGTTCGGGCGTGGGTGTCCAGGGCGCGTGGCTGGTGACCAGGGGAATGGTGGCCATCACCGGCGGCCGGTTGGCGGGTGCGCGTTCGGCGCGCTGGAAGGCGGCCAGGGTGAACTGGTCGGGGGTGGTGGCGTAGCCGAAGCGCGGGCCGCGGTAGCCGAGGTCGGCGGCGGCGTGGATGCGCTGGTAGTCGAAGAAGGCGCCTTCGGGCCAGGCCCGGGTGATCCCGGGGACCACGCCGACCGAACTCCAGCTGGCCCGGCGGAAGGCGCCGTTGAGGGTGAGCCGTTCGCTGGCGACCAGGGTGCGGTAGCGCTGTTCGTTGTCGATCCACAGTCCGGACAGCAGGGTGGCCTGGGCCAGCCAGCTGCCGCCGCCCGCGGTCGGCGAGGTGAGGAATCCGCTGCGCGCGGCGAATCCGGCCGCGCCGAGTTCCCTGGTTCCGTTGTCCAGCACCGCGCCGACCCCGGCCTGGTCGAGGGCGTCCCGGCCGTAGCTCTCCACGAAGGCGAGCACCACGTCCTTGCCGCGCAGGGCGGTGAGCAGTTCGGGGCCGGGGGTGTCCCGGAACGGGTCGACCGCGGCGGCCGCGGCGAAGGCATCCTGGTCGTGCAGGCCGGCCTGAACCCGGCGGGCGTGCTCGTACACCACCGCGCCGGTGGTGGCGGTGGCCACCGGCAGGGTGGCGGTGACCGCGAGCACGGCGAGCACCGCGACGGCCTGGATGGCGGGCCGGCGACGGCGGGCGAGCGCTTCGGTGAGGCGCAGGGTGGCACGGGCGGTGAGGAAGAGCGCGGCCAGCACCAGCAGTCCGGCCAGCGCGATCGCGGCCAGGGTGGCGGGGTGGCCGAGGGTGACTTCCAGGTAGTCCACGGCCGGCCCGAACAGCGGCCAGTCCAGCAGCAGGTCGAACGGGCGGTAGAGCACCGCGTCGAAGCCGAGGTCGAGGAATTTGACCACGGTGAGCAGGCCGAGTGCCACACCGCCGAGCAGCGCGGTGACCCGGCGGGCCTTGCCGGGCAGGAAAAGCAGCAGCAGAAGGACCAGCAGGCCCTCGGCCGGGAGCCGGAGGAAGGCGGCCGGGGTGAGCCGGTCGACGTCGTTGGGCAGCACCAGGCCGAACAGCACGAGCAGCGCGGCCAGTGCGGTCACCAGATGCGCCAGGACGCGGCGGCCAGTGCCCCGACCGTCCACAGTCGACCGTGCCGGCATCGTCGGGTCCTTCCGTCCGGGTGCGCTGTCTGGGTAGACGTGGGCGAGCCCCGGCCGGTTCACGGGTAGCGTGTCCCTGGTGACCCGTCCGCAGGTGTTGCTCAGCGTCGCCGTCAGCGTTGACGGCTACATCGATGACGTGAGCGCGCAACGGTTTCCGCTGTCCAACGCGGCGGACTTCGACCGCGTGGACCAGTTGCGCGCCGAGTCCGACGCCATTCTGATCGGCGCCGCCACGGTGCGGGCCGACAACCCCCGGCTGCTGGTCAACTGCGCCGACCGGCGGGCCACCCGGATCGCCGCCGGACTGCCGGAGTATCCGGTGAAGGTCACCGTGACCGGCGGCGGCGACCTCGACCCGGAGCTGAAGTTCTGGCACTGCGGGGGTCAGAAGCTAGTCTATACAACGGATTCCGGACTGCCGGTCGCCACCGCGCGAGTGGGCGGACTGGCCGAGATCATCGCCCTCGGGGGCAGTGTCGACCTCGGCGGCTTGCTGGACGACCTTGGCGCGCGCGGGATCGGGCGGCTCATGGTCGAGGGCGGCGGCAGCATCCACACCGCGTTCCTGGCCCAGGGCCTGGCCGATGAGGTCCGGATGGCGATCGCCCCCATGCTCATCGGTCAGGCCGCCGCGCCGCGGTTCGTGAACCCGGCCGAGTTCCCGGGTGGTCCCGCGCGGCGGTTCCACCTGGCCGAGGTCAGCCGGCTTGGGGACGTCGCGGTGCTGCGTTACCTGCCAAAGTCGTCCGGGCCAGGCTGAGCGCGCCGGTGATGTCCTGCCGCCGGAAGATCGCGATCACCGCGGCCGCCGCGAGCAGCATCGCAGGCAACTGTGCGCCGCCGAGGTCGTTGAGCAGGAACACCTCGGTGGCCACCGCGCCGGCCATCACGCCGACCAGGCCGAGTGCGGCCAGACCGCCCAGGCGCGGGATCAGCAGGCCGATCGCGCCCGCGGCCTCCAGCACGGCGGTGAGGTAGCGCAGCCACTGACCGAGGCCGATCTTGTCGAACTTGCCGGCCAGACCCGGTCCGAACAACAGGTAGGCGCTGTAGAGGAAGTAGGCGGCCAGCAGCACCCGCAGCACCCAGAGTGCGACGGTGCCGATGACCCGGACGACGGATGCCGGTTCAGCCATGGCGGGATCCTTCCACCGAAACGGGCGCGTGTCGCCACAGCCAGGCGATATCGCGACCAAAGGACCACAGCAGCGTGACCAGCGCGAGGCCGACCAGCACCACCGTGAACGGGATGACCTCGGCGGTGGCGGCGACGAGGATGACGCCCTGGGCCGCCGCGACGGCCTTGCGGGCGAAGCTGTGCGGCAGCGCGCCGCGCAACCAGGCCAGCCCCCAGGAGGCGGCCACGAACAGGTAGCGGGCCGCGCCGATCACCAGCACCCACGGGCCCAGGTCCAGGGCCACGTGCACGCTGAGCACCAGGATCAGGAAGGCGTCGACCTCCATGTCGAACCTGGCCCCGAACGGCGAGCTGGTGCCGGTGCGGCGGGCCACCTGTCCGTCCACACAGTCCAGTGCCAGCGCGATCGCGGCCAGCGCGACCAGCAACGCGGTCTGCTCGGTCCGCTCGGCCACCAGCGCGGTGACCACGCCGACCAGCGTGCCCCTGGCCAGGGTGACCCGATCGGCTGGTCCCAGCGCGGTCCCGGCCCGCCGCAGCGCGTGGCTCACCAGGACGAAGGTGCCGATGGCGTAGGCAAATCCGGTGAACCAGCCCACCGGACCGATGCCGACCAGACCGCCGATCAGGGCGAGCACCAGGACTTGGACGCTGGCCCAGGCCGCCTGCTCGGAGACGGCGGGCGTCGTGGTGTGCTGAAGTGTGGTCATCGGTCCCTCACCGTCGTCCGCGTTCCCGGAGGTTCCATAGGTGAAACGTTCAGCAAGGGCACTTTGGGTCATCGCGAACGGAAAATGTGACCTGCGTCCGATCTCTGTACCCGATCGGGCGGACGGCGAGGTTCTCGTACGCACGCTGTACTCAGGTGTCAGCCGCGGCACCGAGACCTTGGTGCTGCGGGGCGGGGTGCCGCCGAACCAGCACGCGGTGATGCGCGCGCCGTTCCAGGAGGGCGAGTTCCCCTGGCCGGTGAAGTACGGCTACCTCAACGTGGGCGTGGTCGAGGCGGGGACGCCGGAACTGCTGGGGCGCACGGTGTTCTGCCTCTATCCACATCAGACGCACTACGTGGTCCCGGCCACCGCGGTCACCCCGGTGCCGGAGGCTGTCCCGGCCGCTCGGGCGGTGCTGGCCGGAACCGTGGAGACCGCGGTGAACGCGCTCTGGGACGCCCCGCCACTGCTCGGCGACCGGATCGCGGTGGTCGGCGGCGGCATGATCGGCTGCTCGGTGGCCGCGCTGCTGGCCCGGTTTCCTGGGGTGCGGGTGGAACTCGTGGACACCGACCCCAGCCGCGCGGCCATCGCCGCGGCGCTCGGCGTCGGCTTCGCCAGTCCGGAGACCGCGCAGCGGGACTGTGACCGGGTTTTCCACGCCAGCGCGGCCGAGGCCGGGCTCGCGCTCGCCCTCGATCTGCTCGCGCCGGCGGGCGAGGTCATCGAGCTGAGCTGGTACGGCGATCGGCGGATCAGCCTGGCGCTGGGCGAGAACTTCCACTCCCGGCGGCTGCGGATCCGGGCCAGTCAGGTCGGCACCGTGGCCCGTCCGGACCGTAGTTACGCCCAGCGGCTGGCGCTGTCCCTTGACCTGCTCGCCGACCCGGTGTTCGACGCGCTGATCACCGGCGAGAGCCCGTTCGAGCAGCTGCCCGAGGTGCTGGCCGGGCTGGCCGACGGCTCGATTCCCGCGCTCTGCCACCGGATTGCCTACCATGCTGCCGACTGAGACCACAGTGGACACTCGCGAGCGCGGCGCGACCGTGGCGCTGCTTCCCGTTGGCAGCCACGAACAACACGGCCCGCACCTGCCGCTGAGCACCGACACGCTGATCGCCTGCGCCATCGCGCGGGAGATCGCCGCCGCCTACCCGGTGCGGCTGCTGCCGCCGATCACCATCTCCTGCTCGCACGAGCACGCGGCCTGGCCGGGCACGGTGAGCATCAGCGCCCGCACGCTGTACGCGGTGGTCACCGACATCGCCGAGTCGCTGCGCCGCTCCGGCGTGCCGAATCTGGTGCTGGTCAACGCGCACGGCGGCAACTACGTGCTGTCCAACATCGTCCAGGAGGCAACGGGAATGGCGCTGTTCCCCGGTTCCGCGGACTGGACCACCGCCCGGAATCAGGCCGGTGTCGAGACTTCCGCCCGCAGCGACATGCACGCGGGCGAGCTGGAGACCTCGATCCTGTTGCACACCAACCCGGAAGTGCTGCGGCCGGGCTGGGAGACCAGTGACCATCTCGCCGACGAACGTCCGCACCTGCTGACGCTCGGCCTGGCCGCCTACACCGAATCCGGCGTGGTCGGCCGGCCCTCGCTGGCCTCAGCTGGCAAGGGCGCCGAGCTGCTGGCGGGGCTGGTCGACTCGTTCGCGCACACCCTCGCGGTGCTTGGCCGGTGACCACAGCACCAGCGCACCGGGCAGCGCGGCGATCAGGGCCAGCACCCCGTACACCACGCCGGTGGTCAGACCCTGCGCCGCGCCCAGTCCGGCCGCGCCGAAGGCCACCGCCAGGAACGCCTCCCTCGGCCCGAACCCACCCACGTTGACCGGCAACGCCATCACCAGCAACGCCAGCACGAACACCGGCGCCAGCACCCCCAGCGAGGCGGTGGCCCCGGCGGCCCTGGCCGCCACCACGAACAACAGCACGTGCCCGCCGAGTGCGACCGCGGACAGCACCGCCACCTTCAGCAGACTGCCGCTCGCCAGTAGCTGCCGGGCGTCAGTCAGCGTGGCGGCCAGTTCCCGGCGCACCGCGGGCACCCGGCGCAGCACCAGCACGAGCGCCACCGCGGCCCCGGCCAGCACCAGGCCGAGCACGCCGGGACTGGGCACCAGGTCGAGGGCGGGCATGGTCCCGGTGAGCAGCACAGCGAGCCCGACGGCGATCAGCACCACCTGCCCGGCGAACCGCTCGAACACCACCGCCCGCACGCCGCGGCCCAGATCACCGGACTCGCGGCCGTGGCTGACCGCCCGGTGCACATCGCCGAGCACCCCGGCGGGCAGCACCGCGTTGAGCAGCAGCCCCCGGTAGTAGTCGGCAACCGCCTTGCCCAGGGTCAGCGGCAGCCCGAGTCCGCGGGCCACCAGCTGCCAGCGGCCCGCGCTGGCCAGGGTGGTCAGCAGCCCGATGGCCAGCGCGGCCAGCACCGAGGTGAGCGTGATCGAGCGCAGCCCGTCCAGGAACGCGCCGGTGCCCAGCCGCCAGCCCAGCGCGACCAGGATGCCCAGCCCGGCGAGCAGCCGCAGCCACGGCCACAGCGCGCGCATCAGTCCGCCCCCGGCAGCGCTAGCTGGTCAACGTGGTGGACCTCGGCCCGGAAGCCCTCGGTGAGCCTGCGCCGCAGGTACCCGGGAGCCACCGCGGCCAGCTCCGGTTCCTGTTCGACGGCCGCGCCCACCCAGCCGTGCAGCCATTCGTTGCTCAGCTCGGGCAGTTCCGGGCCGAGCAGCCAGGTGCTGGGCCCGGTGTGCACCCGGTAGCCGAGCCGCTCAAAGGCTGCGGTGGTCGCCGCGGGCGCGTCCGGACCGAGCAACGCCCGGCCGTGCGTGGTGCGGCGCTGGTGGTCGTTGAAGGCCGACTCGAACCTGGCGTCGAGTGGATCGGCCGGATCGAGCACGATCCGCCCGGCGATGGAGAGGGTGAGCAAGGCTGGCACACCGGCTTCTACGATGGCCGCGGCCAATCCGTTCACCTCCTCGACGGTGAACAGGTCGAGGAGCGCGGAGGCGGTCACCAGATCGGCCCCGGCCAGGTCGGCGGCGCGCAGGTCGGCCAGGTCGCCCAGCCGGGTTTCCACGGTGCGGTTCGCGCTGGTCAGGTTGGCCTCGGCGAGGGCGAGCAGCCTCGGGTCGTAGTCGTGCAGGATCCAGTGCTGCGGACCGTCCAGGCGGCCGGACAGCCAGCGGCACTGCGATCCGGTGCCACAGCCCAGGTCCCGGATGACCAGCGGGGTCCGGGCGGGCAGCGCCGCGCGCAGCGGGTCCAGGAGTTCGGTGGCGCGGGCGTGCGCGTCGGCCGGTTCCCGCAGGGCCAGCCATTCCGGGGCGTAGGTCATGCGCGCACAGTAGCCAGCACCTGCGCCAGTTCCCGGGCCGCTTCGTCCCAGGTGGACAGCACGCCGCGCCGGCGGCGGGCGGAAACCCGCAGGTCACGCCGCAGGTCTTCGTCGGTGAGCCAGCGGCGCAACGCGGCGGCCAGCGCGGTCACGTCCCCGGGTGGCACCAGCAGTCCGCCGTCGCCGAGGGCCTCGGGCACGCCGCTGCCCGAGGTGGCCAGCACCGGGATGCCGCGGGAGAGGGCCTCGGTGACGACCATGCCGTAGGTCTCGGCCCGGGAGGGCAGCACGAGCAGGTCGGCGGCGGCGTACTGGCGTTCCAGGGGCATGCCGGTGCGCGGGCCGAGCAGCCGGATCCGCTCGCCCAGCCCGTGCCGCTCGATCAGGTCCCGGACCAGGCGCAACTGGCCGGGGTCGCGCAGTGGTCCGACGCAGGCGCACTGCCAGGGCAGGTCGCCGACCTCGGCGAGGGCCTGGACGAGCAGGTCATGGCCCTTGCGCGGGGTCAGCGAGGCCACGCACAGCAGCTGGGAGCGACCGTCGGTGCCGGGGGCGATCGGCGCCGGATCCACCCCGGGCGGCACGGTGTGCACCCGGTCCGGGTCCAGGCCGTGCCGCTGCACCAGCCGCCAGGCCGCCCAGGCGCTGGTGGCCACCACGGCGCGGGCCAGGTGCAGGCTGTCCCGCTCGGCCACGTCCAGGGCGGCCGCCAGGGCCGGGTCCAGGCCGGTTTCGTCTGCCAGCGGCAGGTGCACCAGCACCACCAGGTTCAGCCGCGCCGCCTCGGGCCGCAGCAACTCGGGCACTCCACAGGCGACCAGCCCGTCGAAGAGCACCACCGAGCCGTCCGGGCAGGCCGCCAGCGCGGCGGCCAGTCCGTGCCGGGCCGCCAGGTCAGGCTGTGGCCAGGCCCCGGGCACCCGGATCTCGCGCATCCCCGCGCCCGCGGCGGACAGGGCCTGGCTGACCCGGCGGTCGTAGACGTTGCCGCCGCTGGGGGCGGCGCGGTCGTCGACGTCGCCGGGCAGCACGAACCAGACGGTCACAGCGGACGTTCGTAACTCGCCCAGGCCACATGCGACTCGTGCAGGGTGACCTCGATCTTGGCCAGCCCGCGGGCGCCCTCGCCCAGCGCGCCGGCGTGCACGGCCTCGGCGAGCAGGTCGGCGATGTGCTTGGCCAGGAACTCGGTCGAGGTGTTGATCCCGGCGAATTCGGGTACGTCGTCCAGGTTCCGGTAGTTGAAACCGGCCAGCACCTCGCCGAGCTTCTGGGTGGCCAGTCCGATGTCGACGACGATGTTGTCCGAATCAAGCTCGCTCCGGCTGAACCGGGCGTCGACCACGAACGTAGCTCCGTGCAGGCGTTGCGCCGGACCGAAGACCTCGCCTCGGAAACTGTGCGCGACCATGACGTGATCACGGACGGTAATGCTGAACAGGGTGACCTCCAGCGGAGAACGGGTAACGGTGCAACCTCCGGCCGAGCGTAGAACAACGTCAGGCCGGACTGGGGTGAGGAGAGGCCGGATGTACACGGAAGCCTTCAGCGATACCGACGTCGCGGAGTCCGACCTGGTCACGCGCAGGGGCACGTTCCGGGCCATCGCGTTCTGGGCGGACGGCCACGAGCACATGGCCCTGGTCTACGGCCACGCGCGGGACCGGGAGAACGTGCTGGTGCGCATGCACTCGGAGTGCCTGACCGGCGACATCCTGGGCGCCATGCGCTGCGAATGCGGCGAACAGCTCAACAGCGCCCTGGACGCCATCGTGCGTGAGGGCAGCGGCGTGCTGGTCTACCTGCGCGGCCACGAGGGCCGGGGCATCGGCCTGGTCGCCAAGGTCCGCACGCACGTGCTCCAGGACGAACTCGGACTGGACACAGTGGACTCGGCGACCGAACTCGGCCTGCCCATCGACACCAGGGACTACGGCCCCGCCGCCAAGGTCCTCCGCCACCTCCGGGTCCGCTCGGTCCGCCTGCTGTCCAACAACCCGGACAAGTTCGAGGCCCTGGAAGCCCACGGCATCCCCGTGGTAGCCCGAGTCCCCCTGGTCATGCCCGCCAATCCGCACAACATCGGCTACCTCACCGCCAAACGCGACCGCCTCGGCCACGACCTCCCGCAGGTGGAGGTCTTCAGTGAATCCCACTGAGATGTCCCCCACTGGGGGACACCCGGGGAAACGCCGCAGCTCATCCCAGGTCCACCCGCCACACCTGCGATCCTGGACCGCGTGGACGTGCTGACTTACGCGAGAGTGCTGGAGGTGTGCGCGCGCCTGGCGGGCCGCCTGTCCGACGACACCCTGGACGCCATCCGCACGCACCACCACGCCGGCGAACCCGACCTCGCCGACGCGACCCTGTTGCTCACCCTGGCCTACCACGAGGTCGGCATCACCGAGGAGGAGCGCGACCTGATCCGCTCCGCCCTCCCCGACCCGGACAGCCCAGACCTGGCAGCCGTCCCCGCCCTGGCGACCATCCCCGCCCCGCGTCACCGCTTCACCCCCACCGCCCCCGCCGCGGCCCCCGACCCAGCCCTGGCCGACACCCTGCTCGCCGCCGAAGCAGCCCAGCACCACGCCGTCGAGCTGGGCCGCACCTGGCGAGAGCCCTTGCCCGGCGTCCGGGGTCCGGGCACGTGGGTTTACCTACTGCGAGCAACCCCCGCCACGGACCCACTCCACGCCTACGTCGGCCTGTCCTCGCAGCTATGGCTCGTCCTACGCGAAACCTGGCCCCTGGAGGTGCTCGTCGAAGGCATCCCCAACCCGCCATACCAGTCAGCGGCCCTGGCAGCCACAACCCGCGTCTGGACCAACCCAACCGCAGCCGACTAGCCCCACCCACAACGGCCAACACTCCGGGTGCGGGTTTCACCCCTCCGCGCGTGTTGGCCGTTGTCGTACACCACGTTGGCGGAACCGCTTTTGGCACCCATATCGTTACCTGCGACGACACGTCGGAGCAGCGCCCAAAGCGCCGCTGACGTGGCTCTAACAGGGGGCTGACGGGGTAGGGCGGCAACGGCACAGTAGTGGGCATCCTGGGCCCGCCGCGCTGCGGCGGAGGGGGTAGGGCACCGACGGCAAGTCATGGCAGGTCCCGTGGAGGTTCTGAGGCGGTTGCCGATTCAGAACACGCGGGTCGTTCTCAATCCTACCTGCCTCATGCCTCATGCCTCATGCCTCGGGCAGCCAGCAGCAACGTGCCGTCCGCATGCAGCGGACGTGGATCAGTGCGGGTCCGTGCGTAGCCTTCGCTGTGATCATGGCCGGTATGCTGGAAAGTATGTCTGGCTATCTTCAAGTAACGACTGTCGCCGACTCCGCAGACACAGCAGCGAGTCTGGCTCGATCTGCGGTCGCTGCACGATTGGCGGCTAGTGCTCAAGTAGTTGGGCCTGTTACTTCCGTATTTTGGCATCTCAATGAACTAGGAGAGAGCCAGGAATGGAAGGTTGAGTTCAAGACTACCTTGGCAACCTATGAAGCACTCCAGCGGCATCTGCTTTCTGAGCACCCTTGGGAAAATCCTGAGATTACGGCCGTTGAGATCACGAAGGGCACCGACCGCTACTTTGATTGGCTGGATCGAACAATCGGCCATCAAGGTTAAGTGCGCAGCTTCTCAAAGAGTTGAACCACAGGACCCGAATCCTTGTAGATTCGGAGCTTCTGCAACGTCTTGTTGATTCGATTCATGGGACGAACAGAACCGACACCTTGTGCCAAAGTCATAGATTTCTGCACCACAGAAACCGCGCGCTCGATTTCCTGAGCATCAATAAGTGCATCAGCTAGCGATGTCATGTACAGAGCCTTGTCGCGAGCATGCGTGTCGTCAACGCGCCCTAGGGCATTCTCCAAGACAGAGACTGCCCTCAAAGGCTTCCGCAGCTCAGCCCAGCACCTTCCGGCCATGATGTCGATCTCGTTCTCGTCTACCCAGAAAACCCAATCTGGTTCCGGGCGACTGTCTTGATGATGCAAGGATGCCTTGGCTTTTTCGAGTGATTCTTCGGTGGCTTGAAAGTCACCAGCTGAGGCATGTGTCCATGCTTTTCGCTCAAGCAATAGAGCCTTCACTCTCGGGGTGGCGTCCCCTTTTGCGGCCGAGAACGAAGCCTCCGAAAGTTCGACATTAGGCTTGGAGATGCTAATTTCTTGATAAGCAAGAAAGGCAAGAGCGTTGCCCGCAAGTGCCCCATTCTCTACCTGCTTCGCGGCGCGCAAACTGTCATCATAGTGCCGCTTTGCCTCTATGTGCATTCCGGCGTCAAACGCTGCCCATCCGGCAAGTTGAGCTTGTTCGGCAATGACTTCGACAAGTTTTGCATGAACGGCTGGAGTGCAGCTAGCACTACGCACGTAATCAACTGTTGAAGCCAGTTCGGTCGCGTAGAGATTGTAGGTATCGCGGCCACCTAGATAGTTGTCCAAGCGACGCATGCGAGCAGTCCGGTCAAGCAAGTGACGACAATCGCGCTCTTCGGCCCTGAGTGAAGGCGGGGGCCACATCGGCGTGGCCATGTTCAACACTACGCCGCCCGCCATTCCCATAAACTCACGCCTGTCCACGTCGGCATCCCTATCATCTTCGAGAAGCAGTGCTTCCAAAACAGTCAGGGAAACTTTCAATAGACTAGCTAGCCTGGGTCTCCGATAGGCTAGGGGCTCGGCTTCTCCAGACTCCCAGCGGCGCACGGTGGCACGATCCACCTTCATTGCCACAGCCAGTGCTTCCTGCGTGAACCCGGCAGCCTTGCGCGCCCTGATGAACTTCGCGCGTCGTACATCCATTTGGGTGACCTCCTGGCGCTTTGTTCATCTGACGTGCTGACGCATATGTCCACAGTCTACCCCATGCAAGCACCACGAACGCACCAACAGTGCGCCATTTCCGCACTGTTACCTCGGGTTTCCTCTCTGTAGAAAGTTGTAGCACGAATTCATGACAGACAGAGAGTGTAGCCGCAGCGAAGACCCTTGATCCGGAACCCAGTAGAGAACTTGTTCCAGACATCGAGGATAGGCAGGGATGGGTGCGGTCCGCCATCTCCAGACTGCGTATGTGCTCTCGCTTCGTATAGAGGGCGCGTAGATCGCGCCGGGGAGGCGACTCCTATGGGAGAGTCCGAGGTCCAGCAAAGGTCAGAAATCCGAAGAGCCACGGAGCTGACGTGCGCTCGGGGTGTTGCGCATTTCGTGACCGCCACTGCACTAGCTGACGGACTGGCCGGAGAACACGGCGACTTTGTGGGGCTCTGCGGCCATTCTTTCCATGCGGCAGCCATGATCACACCTCCCGGCGTGCTGTGCGCGGAATGCAATGCTGTGCGGACCTTGCGCAATGTGGTCACCTCCACCGCGACTGGACGCCACGCCCGACAGTCCTTGCTTCATCGGTGTGCCAGATTTTTGCGGCGTCGTCTGTTCTTGCAGCCCGAGGACTTTGATCCCTATCTCCCGGTCAGGTTCATCTCCGGAAATCGCAAGGGGCGAGAATGAGCGCCGCCGAGTGGGATCGGGATCAGAATGAGCGGCGAGCGGCATGAACATTCAGGCTTCTGATCCCGTTGTCCATGTCGGCGTAGTGGTGTCCGCCGAGACGCCAGTTGGCATGCCGATCGTGCACGTGGCCACGATTCCAAAGGAGATTTACCACTCGCAAAGGGGCGGTCTTCTCCCGGAACGCGTCGCGCTCTGCTGCTCCAGAAACCTCGCTCGCGCATGCGTCGAAATGGTCACAGTCGAGGCCACCTCGGTCATGTGCCATGAATGCGTGCTCGCAGTTCCGGAAGAACACTGGGACTGCCTGCCCGTGGCCTACCGCGACAAGACTTTTCGCATCACTGTGGCCCGGATGGCTAACGAAGCTTGCGGCACTGACCACTACAAGGCGCTCTGGCTGTTTCGGCAGTCCCTGGCCCAGCCGGTGCGAGGTGACAACGGTGGGGACAAGTGAATACCCGACCGGGCAACTCGTCAGCCTCCGGGGCAGCGAGTATGACGGGAGGTCTCATCGGGTCATCGTGTTCGGCTCCGACAAGCGAGGAAGTCAGATTCTCACTGGATGCTACCTGTACCGCTGCACTACCAAAGTCGATAAGGGCTCGCGCCCCGACGCGGCAGCATGCCTGGACTGTAAGCGGCGACTGCAATATTTCCTTCCCCCGCCCGAGTGCTCTCCGTTAGTATTGAACGGTACGAATGGCTAGCGTAGGTTCGGATTATATAGATGGGCTCTACGTGTAGGTACTAGCCGGGTACTAGGTGCCAGCTAGGCAGCTATTGCACGCTGATTACGCCACACTTACACAGGGCATGTCCGGCACGGTCGCACCACTGTCCACTGTGGATCCTGCGGGGGCAGCCGTGAGGGGATCCGCTGGTATCCCTGACTCACACACGCATGCACGTGGTGTCACCGGTTCCCACTGCGCCGGGACTGGGTCAGTGGGAACGACTGAACGCCAGTCGACATACCCAGCGACATACTGATCGAGGGTCCGATCGAGTTACCTGTTAGAGCGGTAACCCCTGTGAGAGCTGTTCTGGCTGCTCAGCGGCTATTACAGGGCTACCTATGCTGCGCCAGACTCGATGCCCTCCAGGGGTGTTTTGTGAAGTCGGCCGGCGAGGGCCAGGTGCCCGCGGCCGGCTGTCGTCTCCTGCGGAAGCCAGGAAATTCGCGTTCGCACTGTCCAATAACAGTGTCACCTTTGGATTTCAGAGGCATCAGCAGGTTCCCCGCCACCCCCGGGGGACCTCCGCCGCCAGCAGGAGGCCGTGATGCCCACCGAACGCCGTGACGGCCGCCGCCGTCACCCGCACCCTGATCCACGCCGCGCGGCCGTCCACGGCCGTCCCAGCCCCGGCACGTCCCCGCCGTCCTCGCCCGGCCTGCCCGAAGGGCAGGTGCCGATGTTCAGCCCGCCCCGGCTCCGCGCCTACCGTCACCGCCGCAACCTGGATCCGCCCACCCTGGCCCTGCGGGCCCACATCGGTCTGGCCGCTCTGCGTGCCGCCGAAGCGGGCACCCACACCCCCACCCCGGCCCAGATCGCCCGGCTGGCCGCCGCCCTGGACTGCGCCGCGCCGGAGCTGCACACCACCGCCGCCGATCCGGGTGACAACGCCCAGTACTGGGCGGTCATCGCGGCCACCGCCCCGCCCATGACCCCGGCCGAGATCGCCGGAACCGGGGCGATCCTGCGCCGTATCGCCCAACGCTCACGAGCGGCATAACACGCCACGCCCACAACCGAAGAAACACAAAATTCGGTCGAGAAGCCACTTTCTTCTCGGCCGTATTTTGTGCTTTTTCGGGCATCAATCCTCCGCAAGAAACTCCTCTATCGACATTTCAGGAGGCACGGTGCGCACCCGTTTCGGGTCGAAGAATCGCACCGCCCCCGACTTGGGGTGATTTGATTTCTTCACCGCAATCCGGTCACGCCCCAAGGCGCGAATGAGCATCTCGCGTCTTTCGGGAACCGTGGCCGATTCCCATTCCTCGGCCAGAGCATCACGCGAAATGACCTCCACTGCCACCGGCGCACCGGAATTCAGCATCTTCTCCCGTTCCGCAAGTGCGCGGAGCTGTGTGGCGAGTGGCAGGTTCGCCCGATCGAACGCGTCCAGGTCGATTTCCAGACGACCCAGCCTTTCCGTCAGACCTTTCTGGATAATTTGAATCTGCGTGATCTTCGCCTGCACCTGAGCCAGTTCGTCAGCCGCCGCATCACGTGCTTGTTTGATGGCAGCGGCGTGCCGGGGATCGGACAGCCGCTCCAGCACCAGTTCCCGCAATTGCTGGTCCACGCCCCGCTGGGACGCGCTGACGCCGCCGCAGCCGTGCCGGTCCTTGCGGCAGGTGTAGTTGCGGCGCTTCTCGGTCTTGGTGGGCTTACCGGGAGCCGAGGTCAGCCCGCCGAAACACAGGCCGCACCGCAGGATTCCTGACCCGATCGACACTGTTCCCGGTGCACGTCCCCGGCGGCGGGCGGTGAACTTCGCACGCAACTGAAAGAACAACTCGGGACTGATGATGCGCACTTCTTCGTTATTACGCATCGGATAGAGAACCGTTTTGTGAGTCGCCCCCTCTTCCTTGGCTTCCTCCGGATCAAGTTCTTCATCATGCTCGATCAGACCGGCATTGCTGGCCCGGTTGAGTATCTTTCCGATTTCTGACGGGCTGAGCACTCCGCCGGTAGTCGAGTAAATACCGTCGCGCTTCCACCGGTCATAGATTTCGGTCAAGGTCACGCCGTCCGCGTGATCCTGGCATGCCTGGGCGATTGCTTCGCGTTCGCGCTGAACCTGCTCGGCTGCCACCTCCGGCATTTCCGGAAGGTCCGCCCCCGCTTCCACCAGAGCCTTCGTCTCACCTTTCGCGCGGCGCACCCGGCCAGGCCACCCCAGGGACCGCGCACCGCCGTTAAGTTTCCCCTTGGCGCGTGCGCGCTTCTTCTCGCGTTTGACGCGCCGGGAGGTGTCGTCACTGGAGCGGGCGGCGTGGGCGACTTCGCCGCGCAGGATGTAGCGGTCATCCGGGCTCGACAAGTCCCGGACGCCGTGTGAGGAGAAGATGCGGAAGCCCTTGTCCGCCAACTCGATGAGGGTTTCCAGGTCCATGGGGCGGCGGAAGAGGCGGTCCACGTGCCAGATGCAGACACCCTGGGACTTGCCGGTGCGGACCCGCTCTAGGAGCACTTCCCAGTCCTTGCGGCGGACCCGGGGGTTCCAGGCGCTGAGTCCGTCGGCTAGGCGTAGACCTTCCTGGCAGCCTGCCTGGGCGATCCGGCGGCTGTTGTCCTTGTGCTGGCGGGCGATCTTCTCCAACTCGCCCGTGTCGGGGACACGGGACAGCCGCCCGTAGTTGTCGATGACCGGGCGGCTGTCGGGTGCTTGACCTGGGGTGACGTGGTTCTTAGGGCTCATGCCTTCGACGGTAGGTCACCAAATGCCGTTCCGCTTTGGCCGTTGTTGTACGCCGTAGGCCGCCGCGGTCGGGCGAAGCCCGGGACAGGCGGCGGGGCTGGCTTTTCAAACCTCAACCGCACCGAGAACTGCTCTTGCTCTTCGTTCTTCCCCCATCCTTTGATTCCTGCCCGTCCGGCGAGGACGACCTTGATCTTCGGTTTTAAGATCAAAAAAGGATGGCCTCGCCGGCCGGGCAGACCACCGGAGGGGTGGGGCAGATCAAAAGCCGGGTCCAGCAGGTTGCGGGGCTGGGCAGGCTGCCGACTCAAGACCCAGTGTGGCTCCGAGGGCTCGCGTGTTCTCCGCACGGCCTTCCGCCAGCCAACCACACCTCACCGAGCGGCCCCGGTCGCGTTGAGTGGCTAGGGCGGCGGCAGGTTGCAGGGGCCACTCGGCGAGGTGTGGTCTGCATGCTCCAGGCCGTACGGAGAACACGCGAGAACCCTCGTCGTGGGGGTTTCACCCCTCCGCCCCGTCCCACAACAGCCAACTCACCGTCCATAACGGCCAACTCGGCGTCCATAACGGCCAACTCGGCGTACGACAACGGCCAACACGCCGGACGCATGGGAGCGGGCTGCCCACACCCCCAGGAATGGACAGCCCGCTACCAGATCAACTTTCTCGCACCCTAGGCGCGAAGACGTTGAAGGAACGTTGAACTCCCAGTTCGGGCCTGGTATGCCGGGGGTGTGACGGCTGGGGGTACTGCGTGACGGTGGAGTTCCAGGTGCTGGGCAGCGTCGAGGCGCGGGCGGGGGGACGCCTGCTCGACCTGGGGCCGGCCCGGCAGCGGCGGGTGCTGGCCGCTTTGCTGGTCGAGGCCAATCAGGCGGTGACCACTGACCAGCTCATCGACCGGGTCTGGGGAGAGCGGTTGCCGCAGCGCGCCGCCGGGACGTTGCGCAGCTACCTGACCCGGTTGCGGACCATTCTCACCGAGGCCGGTGACGTGGGCATTCAACGTCGCTCCGGCGGCTACGTGCTCGCCGTGGACGAACAGACCGTCGACCTGCACCGCTTCCGCCACCTCCTCGCCAAGGCGCGCGCCAGCACCGAGGACGCCGACCAGCTCACCCTGTTCGAGCAGGCGTTCGAACTCTGGCGCGGCGAGGCATTCGCCGACCTGGACACGCCCTGGTTCACCGGTGTGCGCGCCACCCTGGACCGCGAGCTGGTCGCCGCCGAACTCGACCACGCCGACATCGCGCTCCGCCAGGGCAGGCACTCCGAACTGCTCCCCCGCCTCTCCGCCCAGGCCGAGCGGCGGCCGCTGGACGAGCGGCTGGCCGGGCAGGTCATGGTCGCGCTGTACCGCGGTGGGCGGCAGGCCGAGGCGTTGCAGGCATTCCACCACATCCGCACCGCGCTGATCGAGGGCCTGGGCATCGAGCCGGGCGCCGAACTGCGCGCGCTGCACCAGCGCATCCTGGCCGGGGACAGCGCACTGGCCGCGCCGGCCCCGGACGCCCCGGAGGCGAACTGGCGGCTGCTGCCCAGGGACATCGACGACTTCACCGGCCGGGACGCCGAACTCGACCTGGTACTGGACCGGCTGCCCGCGGTGCCGGGGGCCAGCAGCGCGGTGGTGATCACCGCCATCGACGGTATGGCGGGAGTCGGCAAGACCGCCCTCGCCATCCGGGCCGCGCACCAGATCGCCGACCGCTACCCCGACGCCCAGCTCTTCCTCGACCTGCACGCGCACGCCGAGGACCACCAGCCCACCGACCCGGCCGCCGCCCTGGACAGCCTGCTCCGCTCGGTCGGCGTGCCCGGCGAGAAGATCCCGCACGACCTCCAGGCCCGCGCCGGACTCTGGCGCAAACAGCTCGCCGGCCGCAAAGCACTGCTGGTGCTGGACAACGCGGCCAGCGCCGCCCAGGTCCGGCCCCTCCTGCCGGGCAACCCGGAATGCCTGGTGCTGATCACCAGCCGGAACCGGCTCACCGACCTGGAAGCCGCGCACATCCTGTCCCTGGACGTGCTGCCCGACAACGACGCCACCGCGCTGTTCGCCCGGATCGCCGGACCGGACCGGGCCGCCGCCGAACCCGCCGCGGTGGCCGAGGTCGTCGCGCTCTGCGGCCAGCTCCCCCTGGCCATCCGGATCGCCGCGGCCCGGCTGCGCAGCCGTCCGAAGTGGACGGTGGAGCACCTGGCCACCCGGCTGCGCGACGAACGGCGCCGACTCGGCGAACTGGCCACCGGCGACAGCGGCGTCGCGGCCGCCTTCGCACTGTCCTACCAGCAACTCACCCCCGCTCAGCAGCGGCTGTTCCGGCTGCTCGGCCTGCACCCCGGCGCGGACTTCGACTCCTACGCCGCCGCCGCGCTCACCGAGGACGAGGAATTCACCGCCGAAACCGGCCTGGAAGACCTCCTCGACGTGCACCTGCTCCAGCAGCAGGTCGCCGGCCGCTACCGCTTCCACGACCTCTGCCGCGCGCACGCCCGGCAACTCCTCGGCTGCGGCGAGACCGAGGAGGAGCGGCAGGCCGCGCTGGGCAGGCTGTGCGAGTACTACCGGCACACCACCGCCACCGCGATGAACGCCCTGGTCCCGGTGGACAAACACCTCCGCCCCGACCTGCCGGCCGCCACCCTGGCCGCACCGGAACTGACCAACCGGATGCAGGCAGCGGGCTGGCTGGAACACGAACGGGCCAACCTGATCACCACCGCCACCCACGGCCTGCCCGAGCACGCCGCCTTCCTCTCCGCCGCACTCCAGCACTACCTCAACTTCCGCGGCTACTACGACGACGGCCAGATCCTGCACCGCAAGGTGATCGACCTGGCCCACTCCGCGGGCGACGGCGGTCTGGAAGGCCAGGCGCAGTACCGGCTGGGCTACGTCTACTGGTGGCAGGGCCGCTATCCCCTCGCGCTCACCCACCTCCAGCGCGGCCTGGAACTCGCCGAAACCGCCGGACTGGCCGGGGTGCAGGGCTACGCGCAGGCCGGACTCGGCTTCACCCACCGCCGCCTCGGCCGCCACGAACAGGCCCTGGTGCACTTCCAGCGGGCCCTCGCCCTGGCCGAACAGGCCGCCGACCTCAGCCTGCAGGGACACGTGCTCACCGGCCTCGGCCACACCTACCCCTGCGTCGGCCGGGCCGAGCAGGCAGTGGAACACCTGCGCCGGGCGGTCGCGCTGGCCGAGAGCACCGGCGACCGGCAGGTCGACATCGGCGCCCGGATCGGCCTCGGCGCCGCCTACCGCGGCCTGGGCCGCTACGACCAGGCGCTGGCCGAACTGGACCGGGCGCTGTCGGTGGCCAAGGACACCGGCGACCGCGGCCTGCACGGCTACGCGCTGCGCCAGCTCGGCGACGTCTGCCTGGACACCGGCGACCTCAGCGCCGCCGGCGAGCACTACCAGCAGGCCCTCACCCTGGCCAGGGCCATCGGCAGTCCAGGCCACGAATCCGAAGCCCTGGTCGGCCTCGGTGAGACCGCCCGCTGCACCGGGATGTTCGAGCTGGCCCTGGACTACACCCAGCGGGCCGAGGCCCTGGCAGGCGAGGTCGGCGACCAGTTCCAGCAGGCCGTGGCCAACCGCAGTCTGGCCCGCACCCAGCACGGCCTTGGCCGGCACCGCGAAGCCCGCGAACACTGGCAGCGGGCCCTGGACCTGTTCACCGAACTGGGCATGCGCGAGGCCGACGACATCCGCGGCGAACTGGCCAAACTGGACGTCGAACGCGCCGAGTAGCCGGGATTTCACTGCCAGGACGGGAAATTTCAGTTGGCCCGCCGGTGCACGCCGGGCGCACCCATACTTCGGCACGTGGCCGATGACTACACCCTGCGCCGGGTTCCGCCCGCGGCGCGGCACGGTTGGCGGACGGTGGCCGTGCAGTCCTTCGGCCAGGCAGGCAACATCGGACTGCTCATGCTCGGCGCGTTATTGGGGCTGTCACTGGGTTTCTGGCCCGCGGCAGGCGTTCTCGTGCTGGGCCTGGCGATCCAGACCGCGGCGCTGCTCGCGATGGGCATCATGGGCATGCGCGAGGGCCTGGCCACCACCGTGCTCACCCGCTGGACCGGACTCGGCCGGTACGGCTCGGCCATTCTCGGCCTGGTGCTCGCCTGCTGCGTCACCGGCTGGTTCGGGGTGCTCAACACCGTTGTGGCGCAAGGCTTCCACACCATCGTCGGCGGCCCGCGGTGGATCTGGGCACTGGCCACCGGCGCGGCGATCACCGTGATCGTGATGTTCGGCTTCACCGTGATGGCCCGCACCGCCGCGGTCACCGCACCCGCTTTCCTTGCCCTGGCCGGATATCTGGCCCTCACCCAGCTCTGGGACCGCCCGCTGGCCGAACCCACCGGCGCCCTGTCGGTGCCGGCCGGGGTGACCGCGGTGGTCGGGGTGTGGATCATCGGCATCGTGGTGGCCCCCGACATCACCCGCTTCACCCGCGACCGCGCCGACGTGGTGCGGCTGACCCTGTTCGGCACCGTGCTCGGCCAGCTGCTGATCGGCCTGTGCGGCATCGCCCTGGCCCTGGCCTTCCACACCACCGATGTGGTCACCATCGTCACCGCCGGCTCCGGCTTCCTCGGCATCGCGGTGCTGATCACCGCCACCGCCAACATCCAGAACCTCAACCTCTACGTCGGCACCCTCAGCCTGGCCAACGCCCTGGACACCCTGTTCGGCCGCCGCCCCAGCCCGCGCCTGCTCACCCTGGGCATGGGCCTGCTCGGCGCCATCGCCTCCGCCACCGGCCTACTGTCCACAGTGGAGGGTCTGCTGGCCGTGCTGGCCGGGGTGCTGCCGCCGGTGGTGGGCATCGCCACCGCCGAGTACTACCTGGTGCGCCGCTGGCGCCCGCTGCTCGAACACAGCCGCCCCAGCGACAACCTGCCCCGGCACGCCCCGGCCTGGCTGCCCGGCGCGCTGCTGATCTGGCTGGCCACCGCCGCGATCGGTTTGCTGGTGCCGTGGGGCATTCCGGCGCTCAACGCGTTGCTGTCCGCGTTCGGGCTGACCGTGCTGGCCGGCTGGTTCAGTCGCCGACGATCTCCGCGGTGGTCCGGACCTCGCCGAGTCGAGGAAACACCACGGTGAGCGCGGATTCGTGTGCCAGCGCGGACAATCCGGTCATCGCGTCGGAGACCGCCACCGTCTCGTAGCCGTGATCGGCCGCGGCCCGCAACGTCGACTCCACCCCGAACTCGGTGGCGATCCCGCCGAACACCAGCGTCGTCACCCCCAGTCCACGCAGGTGCGCGTCCAGGTCGGTGCCGTAGAACGCGCCGATGGTGTGCTTGGTGATCAGCTTCTCCCCCGCCGCCGGATCCAGGCCCGGATCCAGCTCACTGCCCTCCGGCTGTTCGACATTCGGCCGGTGCGCCCGCACCAGCACGATCGGCGCGCCCGCGGCCCGGAAGGCGTCCCGCAGCCGGATCGCGTTGGCCAGCACGGCCGCACCGGTGTGCGGGGTGGTCGGCAACGCGATGATCCGCCGCTGGAGGTCAACGAGCACGAGCGCGGTAGCGGAGTTGATCGTGGTCCCTAGGCAAACCCCCGTGTTGGCCGTTATGGACGGCGAGTTGGCCCAACTGGTACGCCGGTTTGGCTCAAGTGGGCGTACCAGTTGGCCCAAGTGGTACAGGGGTGCGGATCACGCCGGCGAGTCATTGTCGGTGCCCGGTGGTTCACTCGAACCATGACCGCCTCGGTACTGCACGCGCCGCCCACTCGCGTCCACCGCGAGGACCTCGCCGTCATGGAACAGACCGCCGCGGACGAATTGCCCGCCATCCAACAACTCTGGCCCGCCTTCGAGCGCCTGGTCGGCCTGCGCGGGCGCAAGATGTACGCGCGGATCGACGAGCGGGCGGGCACCTACACCGTGTGCACCCCGATCAAACCCGAGGACCACCCGGACCAGCTCGGCCTGCGGACCGGCACCCTGGCCGGTGGCTGGTACCTGCGCGGCAGCCTGGTCGGCGCACCCGATCAGACCTATCCGCACATCGGCGACGGCATGGCCGAACTCAAGGCCGGCAGGCCCGTGGACGAGACCCGGCCGCTGGTGGAATTCTACCGCAGGCACGGCCACATCGAGCTGTGGCTGCCGATCCGGCCCTGACCGCTCACCGCCAGGACGGCAACCACAGCTCCGCCTGCCAGTGGCCGTTGGTGATCGAGTCGCCGTTGAGGATCGGCCACAGCCAGACGAAGTTGGCCACCACCAGCCCCACGTACAGCGCCACCACCAGCAACCCGGTGCGCCGCCGTTCCTCACCGTCCCCGGCCCGGCCCAGGATGTGCCCGAGCGGCAACACCAAGCCGAGCACCAGGAAGGCCGACACCGGGGTCACGTAGAAGAAGTACATCTGCCGGTCCAGGTTGACGAACCAGGGCAGCAACCCGGCGAGGTAGGCCACCAGCACGGCCGCGTACCGCCAGTCCAGCCTGCCGATCATCCGCCACACCGCCCAGCCCAGCATCGGGAAGGCCAGCCACCACATCGCGGGCGTGCCGATCAGCATGGTGGCGCTGACACAGGTGGATTCGCCGCAGCCGGTGGTGGAATTGTCGAAGTGGTAGAGCATCGGGCGCAGCCCCATCGGCCAGCTCCACGGCTTGGACTCCCACGGGTGCGCCTGGCCCGGCTGGGTGACCAGGCCGTTGTGGAATTCCAGCACTTCCGCCGAGTAGCCGAACAGCGAGCGCAGCGCGGGCGGGAAGATCAGCTGCCAGTGGTCGAACAGGTGCCGGCTGAACCCGGTCTCGCTGGCGAACCAGCCCCACCAGGTGGCCAGGTACACCAGGACCGGCACCACCAGCAGCGCCCACAGGCCGGGCAGCAGATCCCGCCGCAGCGCGCCCCACCACGGGTGCGCCACCCCGGCCGTCCGCCGCGCCGAAGCGTCCCAAACGATCATCAGCACACCAAAGGCGGCCGCCCAGTACAGGCCGCTCCACTTGGTGCCGCAGGCCAGGCCGAGGCTGACCCCGCACAGGAAGCGGTACCAGCGGAAACCCAGCCGCGGACCGTAATCCGAGCTGGTCACCCAACCCTCGCGCAACGCGCTGGCCAGGCGTTCGCGGACCTGGTCCCGGTCCAGCAGCAGGAAACCGAAGGCGGCCAGCACGAAGAAGGCCAGGAAGATGTCCAGCATCGCGGTGCGGCTCATCAGGTGCAGCACGCCGTCGCAGATCAGCAGCACCCCGGCGATCGCGCCGAGCAGGGTGGACCTGGTCAGCCTGCGGGCGATCCGGATGATCAGCAGCACCATCAGCGCGCCGCACACCGCCCCGGCGAGCCGCCAGCCCCAGCCGGTGTAGCCGAAAACCCATTCGCCGAGGGCGATCAGCTGTTTGCCCAGCGGCGGGTGCACCGTCCACTTGAAGCCCGGGTTGTCCTCGTACCAGCCGTTGCGCAGCATCTGCCAGCCCTGCCACGCGTAGTACTTCTCGTCGAAGACCGGGGTGCCCTTGTCCGTGGGGTAGCCCAGGTTCTGCAACCGGATGACCCCGCCGATAACGGTGAGCACGATCGTGACGACCCAGCCGCGCAGCCGGTCGGTCGGCATCGGCCTGCCCAGCAGGCTGGCCTCGCGGAACGCACCCGGACTGGACGTGGCGGCGACTGTCACGCCACCCGATCGTAGGGGGACGCCCCGGAGGGCCGTGATCGGGTTCCTTGCTCAGGAAAACAGATCCACCAGCGCCTCGCCGCGGGCGGTCTGGCGCAACCGGACCTGGCGGCCCTGGCGCTGCCGGTCGATCAGGCCAGCGGCCTCCAGTGCCTGGCAGTGGTGGGTGGCGGTGGCCGGGGCGACCCCGAGCAGGGTGGCGACCTCGGTCATCGCCGGCTGGTGCGCGCAGTGCCGCAGGATCCGGGCGCGGGCCGGGCCGAGCAGCGCGCTGAGCGGATCGTCCGCGGGCGGCGGGTCCTGGCCGTGCAGCACGGCGGTCAGGCCGGGCACCGCGTAGGCCAGTTCGATCCGGTCCGGGTGTTCCAGGCTGAACGAGGCCGCCTTGGGGCCGGTGGCCAGCGGGATGAGCACCAGGCGGCGGCCGTCCCGCTCGGTGTCCGCGGTGGTGCCGGTGGTGCATTCCAGCCGGGTGCCGCGCACCCGCCAGCAGTGGTTGCCCAGCACGGTCAGCGCCACCGGCAGCGCGCCGGTGACCGCGGCGGCGCCAATGCGTTCGGTCTCCCGCCACAGCACCGGCCGGACCCGCTGCCAGACCGGCGTGTATGCCTGCCAGATCGCCTCGAAGGCGCGGGCGAAAGCGGCGACATAGGGGCGCGGCTGGTCGATGAGCCGTTGCCAGGCCACCGGGATATGTCCGTGGAACTGTTCCAGGAAAAACTGGGCCTGTTCGGCCACGAACTCCGGGCTTTGATCGCCCACCTGCTCCAATGACTGCCGGATATCGGCCTCGGCCATCGGAATGAGGCAGTCCGGGATTCCCAGCCGGTGTGCCCGCAACGGCAGCAGCGTTTCCAGGTCCGCGGCGGGCAGCGTGCTGCGCACCTGCTCGCGCAGCCGGGCCGAAACGTGCTCGGGCGAGGCTCCCAGCGCGTCCAGGAGCAGCGAGAACAGGGACGCGCCTGGCTGGTGCAGCACTGAGACGGGCAGCGTCTCCAGCGGTGCGAGCGAGATCGTGGTGCCGAAGCTCGATGCCATGGCCTCTCCCCCGGTGACCGCCGATATTTTGACGATTCTCGAAGAGATTGCGCAATGGCGGTGCAGCGGATGTGATGTCCTCCTGCGGCGCCGAGGAAGGGTCGGCACCCGTGGATGAGGGGGGCGGTGCGCCGGTGAATACCCGGGGTCGGGCGTGATCGACTTGTCGGTCAGGATCACGCGCCTCGCCGTGGTGGCCACCGGCGCACCGAGGGGAAACCGGGCTCAGCCGGTGCCGATGGCGAAGAGGTGGAGCTGCCGGTCGCTGGGCAGGGTGACACTGGCGATGGTCTTGCCGGCCGGGGCGTCGAAGGGCGCGGTGGCGAAGACGAACGCCGGTCCGGTGCCACCCGAGGACACGTTGCGGTACTTGGGGTGCGCGACCACGGTGTTGCCGAACACCGGGGTGGTGGCGCTGCCCCCGGGCAGCACCCAGTCACCGAAGGACATGTCCGCGGGGGCCGTGCTGCCGTCGGTGAAGGTGACCGTCGCGGTCCCCCGGTGGTCGCCATTCGCTGCCGCACCAACAAAAACCAGCCGCTTCGGCGCGCCGGAGAGTGCGACGGTCTGGCCGTCGGCGGCCACGTTGTCCGGACGTCCGGCGGGCGCGGCGGGCCAGGTGAACTTCGTGCCGGCGACCTCGACCTGCTTGCCGCCGGTGAGTCCGGCCGCCGCGAGGGCCTGCCGGGAGTAACTGTTGCCGCCGCCGTCCAGGTTGGCCTGGGATTTGTCGTTGTCGTCGGCGATCCCGGTGTTGCCGTAGCGGGTGACCAGGCTGCCCTCGGCCGCGACCAGCACGGTGACCGTGCTGCTGACCGTGCGGTGCGCGCCGGTGATGGTCACCGGGATGTCGTAGTAGCCCTCTGGCGCATTCGCGCTGACCTGGTAGCGGGCCTGGCCGTCGTCGAGCCGGAACCGTTGCGGCCCAGCGACAGTCAGTCCGGCGGGCGGGCTGGTGGCCACGCTCAGCGTGCGATCGTCCCCGGACAGCCTGCGCGCGTCCACGGTGAACTCGCCGGTGCCACCGGGTCGCACGGTGATCAGGTTGCCGGTACTGGCCAGGAAGTCGTGCTCACCGTCGCGATAGGACGGTGGCACCTGGTCGCGCTCGCTGGCCCACTGCTTGTCCGGGGTGGTGGACAGGTCGAAGTCGAGCCGCCCACCGGTGCTGATGAGGTCCCTGGGCAGGCCGGTGCGTTCGTGCTCGCGGCCGTTGAGGTCCAGGTCCCGCACGTACATCGCGGTGCTGGATGCCTTGGGGGCGCGGATGTCCAGGTCCCGGCCGGGCAGGTCGAGCACGGCGCGTGGGAACAGCGGACTGTGCACGGCAAGGTCGGAGGTGCCTGGGGTGGCCGGGTAGATGCCCAGCGCGGCCCAGACGTACCAGGAGGACTGGGCGCCGAGGTCGTCGTTGCCGGGTTCGCCGTCCGGGGTCGGGCTGAACAGGGTGGTCATGATCTGCCGCACCACCTGCTGGGTACGCCAGGGCCGCCCGGTGTGGTTGTACAGCCAGGGAATCCCGAACGCGGGCTCGTTGCCCGCCCACATGTAGGGCTGCAACGGACCGGCGTTGAGCTTGGTGGTGAAGGTGTCCAGCCGCGCCGCCGCCGCGTCCCGGCCGCCCATCGCGGTGATCAGTCCGGCTGGGTTGTGCGGCACCATCCAGGTGTACTGCACCGCGTTGCCCTCGTCGAACCCGTCCTGGCCGAACCCGCCGGTGGGTGGGATGAAGGCCGGACCGTCCGGGAACCGCCCGTCGCCACCGCGTGGCTGGATGTGCCTGGTGGCCGGGTTGAACAGGTTCTGCCAGTTCTGCCCGCGCCGCGCGTACTCCGCCGCGGTCTTACGATCGCCGGCCGCCTTGGCCAGCTGGGCGATGGCGAAATCGTCCACCGACCACTCCAGGGTGATCGAGGCACCCACCCGGTTGTGATCACCGCGGGCCACCTCGGTGTTGGGCAGGTACCCGCGTTTGACGTACTCCCCGATCCCCGGCCGCTCCTGGTAGGCCCCCGGTGTGGTGTCCACCGTGGTGGCGCCCTTGATCAGGTAGCGCAACGCGGTCGGCAGGTCGAAATCCCTTGCCCCGTAAGCATGCAGGTTCGCGATCAGCGGCACCGAGCTGTCCCCGGTCATCTGCGCGGTGTAGTCATTGGCCAGCGGCCAGCGCGGCCACCACCCGCCCTGTACCGCGTCGTTGACCAGCGACTGGGCCATGTCACTGGCCTGACGCGGCCAGAGCAGGGCGTGCAGCGGGGCGAGGCTGCGATAGGTGTCCCAGTCGGAGAAATTGGCGTACTGGGTGCGCCCGGCGGGCAGGGTGTGGATGCGGTCGTCGAAGCCGATGTAGCGGCCGTCCACGTCGTTGAACGTGTTGGGGTGCATGAGGGAGTGGTAGAGCGCGGTGTAGAAGGTCTTCAGCTCACCGGTGTTCGTACCGGCCACCCGGATCTTGCTGAGTTCCGTCCGCCACTTCTCCCGGGTCTCCCGCCGGACCTGGCCCGCGTCCCAATGCGGGATCTCCTGCGCCAGGTTGAGTTTCGCCCCGTCCACCCCGACGAAGGACAACGCCACCTTGGCCTTGACCTGGGTGCCCGGGAAGCTCAGGTACGCCCCCGCACGCGGCGAGCCGACACTCGCGCTGCCCGGGGTGACGGTGTTCCCGTCCCAGGTTCCCTTGGCGGTGAACGGCTGGTCGAAGGTGATCGCGTAGTGCACGGTGTACTTGTTCGACTTCCCGCAGAACCTGCCGGTGCTCGCCGACCCGGTGACCGTGGTGTCGTTCTCGATGGTCACCTGCGCGGCGGAGTTCCCGGACAGGCTCGCCCCGCCCTTGATCAGCACGTGCCCACCGGCCGGGAAGCTGAAGGTGGCCAGCCCGGTGCGGGTGGTGGCGGTCAGTTCGGCCCGGACCTTGGAGTCCTCCAGGGTCACCGCGTAGTAGCCGGGTTCGGCCTGCTCACTGCTGTGCTGGTACTTCTCCACCCGCTCCCAGGGCTTCGCGCCGATCTCCCCGGTCACCGGCAGGATCGGCACATCGCCGAAGGCACTGCATCCCACGCTGGCGTGCGTGAGACTGAAACCTCGGATCTTGTCGTTGTGGTACTGGTAGCCCGCGTAGGAGCCGAGGGTGTCCGGCGAGAACTGCGTCATCCCGAACGGCACCGAGGGCCCGGGGAAATTGTTGATCTCCCCCGCCGCCGCGTTGGCCAGTCCGGTGCCGATGAACGGGTCCACGTAGGCGGTCGGATCGGCGACCAGTGGTGGCGGCGCGGGTTCGGCGGCCGCCACCACCGGGGCCCCGAACACCAGCGCCGCAGCCATGATCACCAGTCTGTTGGCACGCACGTGGACCTCCCAGCACCAGTCGACAGATCGGAGCTTTCCGCCCGGGATCAGGTCGTGTCAACGAGTCGGCGGCGGTTCTGACTGGTTCCGGACATCAAGATCAGCGAGGGCTACGCCGCGCCTGACCCGGTCACCGGGACGGCGCTGACACCGGTGTTGACGGGCAGTTCCGCCAGCAGTTCCTTGAGCACCGGGTCGGTCTCGCGGTGGCGCTGCTGCAACGCGGCGACCTTGGCGGCGAAGTCCGGGTCGTCCTCGTCGGTGATGTCGTATGCCTCGAACCGTTCCAGCAGGCGCATGCCCTCGCGTTCGGTCCTGGTGTGCGCCGGGTGGGTCAGGTAGTCCCAGTAGGCGTCCAGATCCTCCAGGGCGAACACCGCGCCCCAGTCGAAGCCGCCGCTGCCGAACTCGCGGCCGACGATGTAGGACTTGACCACGGGGATCTCCCGGCCCTGGGTGTGCATGAGTTCCAGGGCTTCCTCGATCTGTTCCGGGGTGACGCCGGCCTTCAGCTTGAACCGGTTGCCGTGGTAGATCATCGAATTCTCCTTGTGTCGCAGTGGGTTTACGGGATTCAGCGGGTGGCGGTGGCCAGGCGGCGGTGTTCCAGGACGGTGGCGACCAGGAAGCCGCCAGCACCGGCGATGGCCAGGGCCCAGAACAGGGCGGGGGTGCCGAGGAAGAGCGAGCCCGCGGAGAGCAGCGCGAGGTAGGCGCCCAGCACGTAGTGCAGCGGGTTGCCGCGCACCGCGCCCTCGCCCAGGTACAGCAGGCCGACCACAAAACCGGCGCCGGCCGGCCAGAGCAGCGACTGCACGTTCGGCATGTCCGGCAGCGTGTGCAGGCCGGAGATGAGCAGGAACAGGCCGCCCATGCCGACCACCCAGGCCCCGCCGATCAGCTTGTGCGACAACAACTCCCGGCCGCTCAGACTCTTCTGGGCACGCAGGGCGGCGGCGATGGCCAGCACGGTGCCCACCAGGAATCCGCCGAGCAGCAGGGTCATCGGCAGCCAGCCGGGCAGCGCGAGCAGCGGGGTTTCGCCCCGGCTCAGGGCCGCGGCGCCGTGGCCGAGGAGGTAGGCGAGGCCGAAGCCGACGTAGACGGGGCGGCTGTCGATCTCGCCGGGGCGGGCGGTGCCGCGGGCGATCATCGGGGCGGGGCGGGTGGCGGTGGTCATGGCTGGGGCCTTTCCGGAGTGGGGAGAGAACAGAGGTGGGACAAGGGAATGGCGATGCGCTGGGTGATGTCGGCGGGCCAGGGGAAGGGGGTGCGCACGGCCCGCTGGTGGGCCAGGCCGTGCAGGCCCAGCCACAGCGCGACCGCGTCGGTTTCCGGGGCCTGGCTGGTGCAGTGGCCCGCGGTGACGCAGTCCCGCAGGATGCGGGTCAGGATGCCCAGGGCTTCCGCGCCGAGGGCGGTCAGCAGGTCGGTGGTGAGGCCGCCGCGGCCGACCACCGGTTTCCAGGCGCCGTCGAACATCAGGCGGTAGCGCTCGGGGTGGTCGCGGGCGAAGCCCAGGTAGGCCGCGCAGACCGCGCGCAGCCGGTGCCGGGGATCCTCGCCCGCCTGCTCGGTGGCGCTCCAGAGGCCGCAGGCCAGCTCGGCGAAGGCCTGGCGCACCACCGCGAGCATCAGGGTGGGCTGGTCGGGGAAGTGGGGGTAGATCGACGGGGCGGCGATGCCGGCGCGCCGGGCCACGGCCCGCAGGGTGACCGCGCGTTCGTCGCCACCGGCCTCGATCAGTGCGGTGGCCGCGGCCAGGATCTCGGTGCGGAGCAGGGCGCCCTCACCGCGGCGATTCCTGGCGTGGCAACGCGGTTCGCCGCCGGCGATGGGCATGGCCGCTATCCGACGATGACGACTTTGCCCAGCACGGTACGCGATTCCGCGAGAGCCATTGCCGCACCGGCGTCGGCCAGCGGGAACTTCGCCGCGATCTGCGCGGTGAGCACGCCCTCGTCCAGCAGTCGCAGCACCTGGGTGAGGTCCTCGGCCAGCCGGGCGCGGAAGGTGGCCAGGCTGCGCTTGCCCGCCCAGAAGTTGTAGAACTTCGCGCTCTTGCCGTTGGGCAGCAGGTGCCACAGCAGCAGGCGCCCGAAGGACTTCAGCACCGGCAGCCGCGAGTTGCCGTCCTCGTCCTTGGTGGCCGCGGTGCCGTAGGAGACCAGGGTGCCGCCGCGGCGCAGCAGCCCCCAGGACTCGTGCAGTCCGGCGCCGCCGACGTGGTCGAACACCGCGTCCACGCCCTGCGGCGCGATCTCGCGGATCTGCCGGTACAGGTCGGGGTCGCGGTAGTCGACCGGGATGGCGCCCAGTTCGCGCACCGAGTCGTGGTGCCGGGCGGCGGCGGTGCCGATCACCTTGATCCCGGCGTGCCGGGCCAGCTGCACCAGGGTGGATCCGACGCCGCCGTTGGCGCCCAGCACCACGATGGTCCCGCCCCTGGCCACCCCGGCGGTGCGGTGCAGCATCTGCCAGGCGGTGATCCCGTTGACCACCAGGGTTTCCGCCTCGGCCGGGTCGACCCCGTCCGGCACCGGCACCAGGTCGGCGGCCTCCAGTACCAGCGAGCTGGCCCAGCCGCCGATCTTGGTCACCGCGGCGAAGCGGCGGCCGATCAGCTTGGCGTCCACCCGCGGTCCGACCGCGGTGACCGTGCCGACCACGTCGTAGCCGGGCACGAAGGGGAACGCGGGCTGGTCGTAGTACTTGCCCCGGCGCATCTGCTGTTCGGCGAAGGACACCCCGGTGGCGTCCATCCGCAGCACGACCTGGCCAGCGGCCGGTGCGGGCAGGTCCCGGACGCGCACCTGGAGGCCGTCGACCTCGACCTTGGCGGGCAGCACGACCTCGGTGGCGCTGGTGGTGACGGTGTTGGTGCTCATCTGGGCTCTCCTTCGGCGCTTGAACTTACGACCGTAAGGCTACGCACGTTCACTTAGTGAGCGCAAGAGCTAACACCTGTAAGTTTTTCTTGTAAGCTCACAGCCATGGACGACGACAGGGACGCACCCAGGCCCGCCCGTGCCCGCAACCGCCGCGGCGAGGGCGCCCGCCTGCGCGAGGAGATCGTGACCGCGGCGGTCGCGCTGCTGGACGAGACCGGCGACGAGAGCGCGGTGACCCTGCGCGCGGTGGCCCGCCAGGTCGGCATCGCCGCCCCGTCGATCTACCGCCACTTCCCGGACCAGCCGAGCATCATGCTGGCCGTGGTGCAGCAGGCCTTCGACGAACTGGCGGAACAGCTGCGGGTGGCCAGGGACGCCGTCGATGAACCCAGGGCCCGACTGTTCGCCGTCTGTATGACCTACCTGGGGTTCGCCCAGCTGCACCCTGGGCGGTACCGCACCATGTTCGGCGGGCTGTGGATGCCCGATCTGGACAACAGCGTGCTGACCGAGAGCGATATGACCGCGCTCGGCCAGGCCAGCCTGGGCCTGCTCGCCGAGGCACTGGCCGACTGCGTCGCGGCGGATCTGGCCACCAGCACCGACCCGTTCGCCGATTCGGTCGCGCTGTGGCTGGGACTGCACGGACTCGCGCACCAGCGGGCGGTCACCGTGGTCTTCCCGTGGCCGGCCGACCTCGCCGAGCGCATGATCACCGCGCTGGCGCACCTGCGCACGTAGCCGGATCAGCCCGCATTTGATGAGTGACCTAGGATTAGGTTGTGCAACCTAAACCGGGGTCGGCCGACCTGAGCTTCACCGAGGCCGCACGCCGGAAGCAGATCGTCGCCGCCGCGATCGAGACCATCGCCGAACTGGGTTACGCCAAGGCATCCTTCGCCCAGATCGCCCGCCGGGCCGGGCTGAGCAGCCCTGGCCTGATCTCCTACCACTTCGCGAACAAGGACGACCTGATCGGCCAGGTGGTGGCCGAGGTCTACCGCACCGGCGGCGAGGTGGTGCGTCCGAACAGCGCGGACGCCACCTCCGCCTGGTCGGCCCTGCGCGGCTATCTCGAAGGCAGCCTTGCCTTCTACGACACCCACCGCGGCCACCTGCTGGCACTGGTGCGGATCCTGCAGGGCCACCCCGAGGCACTGAGCCGCTGGGCCGAACCCCGCAACGCCGCCGAACTGGCCGGGCTGGAGGAGGTGCTCCTCCGCGGGCAGCGCGCGGGCGAGTTCCGCGAGTTCGACCCGCGGACCGTCGCGGTGATCATCCGGCAGCTGCTCTCCGGCGCGCTGCAACACCTGCTGACCCAGCCGGCGGCGGACCTGACCGGCTACACCCGTGAACTGGTGACCCTGTGCGAACACGCCGTGGCGGCGCCGCGGCGACGAACCAAGGAGCAGCGATGACCTTCACCCCGCAAGAAGACGCCGAGGATCTGGCCAAGGTGCTCCGCGAGGCCCGCGACCTGCAGGGGGTGTCCGCCGCGGAGCTGGCCAACCGCACCGGTGTGCGCACCATGGACGTGCTGGAATTCGAGGCGGCCAGGGTGATCCCGGCCCGGGAGCCGTTCGCGGTGTACATGCGGGCGCTGGGGTTCGAGGCCTGAGTCAGGACGCGGCGGCGAGGGTGTAGCCGAGGTCGGCGCAGGCCCGGCCCAGGGACAGTTCCAGGCCGGTATGTTCCAGTGGCAGCAGCACATCCGGCTTGCGCGGCAGGGCCGAGGCCGCCGGTGGGTCCCACAGGCAGATCGCGGGCGCGCCCGAGTCGACCGCCGACTGGTACCAGAGGCCGTCCAGGTCCGGGTCGGCTTCGCGGATGGCGCGGGCCCAGGCCTGGGTGCGGTTGGTGCTGTCGGACCAGATCGCGGCGGAGGCGCCGACCTTGACCGGCCAGCGGCTGGTCAGGTCGAGCAGGCGCAGCGGGCGGCGCGGACGCAGGATGACCAGGTGGCGGGCGTTGGCGTGCCGGTCCACGGTGGCGGTGTCCTGGAAGACCTCGGCCACCGAGGTGCGGGTGGACAGCGAGAAGTACAGCACGCCCTGGTCGTTGTCCCTGGTGAGCGAGCCGTCCTCGGCGGGAGGGTGCGGGTCGAAGTAGGCGTGCGGCAGTGGGCCGACGGTGCGGAAACCGTTCCAGCGCTGGGGATGCCGCCCGCCCGCGGCGAAGATCCGCACCAGCCGGGTCGAGGAGCCGACCGCGATCAGGTCCGCGGGCTCGATCGACTGGGCCAGCACGGTGGGCGCCGGTGGTGCGGGGAGGCGCGTCATCGTGCTGCCCAGTCTCGCAAGATCAGGCCTCGGCCACCAGGCCGGGGACCTTCTTGTCGGTGTTGTGCCGGAAGATGTTGACCGCGCCGACCACCGTGTCCGACTCATCGCGGATCGGGAAGACGTTGACCAGCGCCAGCAACCGGGTGCCGTCGGGCTGTTCGCAGATCACGTCGGCATCGCGCACGGTGCCGCCGTTGTTGGTGACCACGGCGGGCGGGGCCTGGTTGTGCGGCATGACCTCGCCGGAGGGGTAACGCAGCCGGAACGCGCCGCAGTACTTCTCCGAGGTGCCCAGCTCCGGCGTGCGGCCCCAGGCCGCGATGGCGGCCTGGTTGCAGGTGATCAGGGTGCCGTCGGTTTCCAGCACGTAGATGCCGACCGGGATGTCGTCAATGGCTTTCTGGTCCGCGAGCAGGCCCTCGGGGGCCAATTTGCCGGACTCCAGGGCGCCCTGGAACTTCAGGCCGTCCAGTTCACCGCGGGTGATCTTGTCGATCAGGTCCATCTTGGTGTCCTTTCCAGCAACGCTGGTTCGCGGCGGCGGAGATTGTCCAATCTGCAACCAGTTCCAGCATGCCGCACCGGATGGCGCGCCGGTCGGTTCGCGCGGGGAGTTCACCGGGATGGCCGGATCATCGGACCCGGCCGGTTGCCGCCCGGCCGGGTCCGACGGCGGGTCAGGCCGAGCTGTCCTGGCGGGTGAGCTGCCGGGGGCGGAACCGGTCCGGGTACTCCATGAACTCGGCGATCTCATCGGCCCGGTCCCGGCCGGCGATCCGTTCCACCAGCCACAGCCCGAGGTCGATCCCGGCGGTGATGCCCGCGGAGGAGATCAGGTCGCCGTCGTCGACCACCCGCTCGTCGACCAGGGTCACGCCGAGACCGGTCAGCTGCTCGTGCGCGATCCGGTGCGAGGTGATCCGGCGGTCGCCGACCACGCCGGCGGCGACCAGCAGCTGCGCGCCGGTGCAAACCGAGACCAGGGTGCCGTCGTTCTCGGCGAGCTTGCGGATGGCCGGGAACCAGCGCCCGGAGGCGGATTCCTGTTCCACCCCACCGCCGCCGGGGATGATCAGCACGTCGGCGTCCGGGCGGTGCAGGCCGTCGGCGATCCAGCGGGTGCCGTCACCACAGGTGACGAAGTCCTGCTCGGTCAGGGTGACCCTGGCGATGTCCAGCGGCACCCCGAGGGCCTGGGCGTGGTGCAGGGCTTCCGCGGGGCCCGCCACGTCCAGCACGTCGAGTCCGTCGAAGAGGGCGAGGTCGACGCGGATCGCGTCCGCGCCCGGTTTCAGCATTAGCGTCACCCGGAAAAGCTAAATTCACCCGCGGTCGCCGAGGGTGGGTGAACGGGTCAACAAGTCCAGGGATCCGGCCACTGATCGGTGCGGTGAAACGAGAATCGCTGGCAGGATAAGGTTTTTGCCATGGGCCACAACGGAACTGCCGGACACCAGGTGGCGATTCTGACCCTGCCCGAGGTGATCGCGCTGGAAGTCGCGGTGCCGGTCGAGGTGTTCGGGCCGTGGCCGGAGTACTTCACCGAGGAGGACCCTCGGGTGCGCAACCCGTACCGGCTCACCCTGTGCGGGCCGCAGCCGCGGATCCGCTCCGGCGACTGGCTGACCACCACCGGCACCGAACCCCTGGACGCGCTGGCACACGCGGACACCATCGTGGTGCCGGGCGTCGCCGACCCGCTGAGCCCGGTGGCCCCGGAGGTACTGGCCGCGCTGGTCGCCGCGGCCGGGCGCGGGGCGCGGCTGGTCTCGCTCTGCTCGGGCGCGTTCACCCTGGCCCAGGCCGGACTGCTGGACCACCGCCGGGTCACCACGCACTGGCTCTTCGCCGACCTGCTGCGGCACCGGTTCCCGCTGGTCGACGTACAGGAGCGGCACCTCTACATCGACGACGGCGCGGTGCTCAGCTCCGCAGGCGTGCTCGCCGCCACCGACCTGTGCCTGTACCTCATCGCCCAGGACGTCGGCCAGACCGCGGCCAACGCGCTGGCCCGGCTGCTGGTCAGCCCGCCGCACCGGGACGGCGGCCAGGAACAGTTCGCGCGCAGGCCGGTGGTGGTGGCCGCGGGCCCGCTCAGCGGCTTGCGGCACTGGCTGCTGGCGCACCTGGACGGCGAGCACACGCTGACCTCCATCGCCCGCCAGGCCAAGGTCAGCGTGCGCACCCTGACCAGGCGATTCCACCAGGAAACCGGCACGACGGTGATGGACTGGCTGACCGCGCAGCGGGTGGCCAGGGCCCGGGTGCTGCTGGAGGACACCGACCTGCCGGTGCCGGTGGTGGCCGGTCAGGTCGGGTTCGGATCGGCGGAAACCCTGCGCGCGCACTTCGTCAGCCAGACCGGCACCAGCCCACAACGACACCGCCGCACCTTCCGCTCCACCCCCACCGCCCCCGTCCGCCGCTGACCCACAAGCCAGAAGCCCGGTCCGTAAACCCACCCGCCGTCGAGTTGGCCAAAGTGGTACGCCCAGTTGGGCCAACTATGCGTACGACTTGGGCCAACTCGACGGCGGAGACGGACTGCACCTCCGGTGACCTGCCTAGGGCGCGTATGGGACCAGGGTGGCGTCGATTCCTTCCCAGGCCGTTCGCAACGCGGCCAGGTCGGCGGGTCGTTTCTTCGCCAGGTTCGCCTGTTCCCGGACGTCGGCGGCGAGGTCGAACAGGCTTTCCGCGGTGCCGTTGCGGACGTATTTCAGGTCGCCGCGGCGCAACGCGCGCTGGCCTTTCATCCGCCAGAACAGATCCCGCCGCGGCACCGGTGTGCCACGGAACAGGTGCCCGGCCAGGCTGACCCCGTCCAGGGGATGTGCCGGGGACGGGGTGGCGCGGGCGAGTTCGAGGAAGGTCGCGGTCCAGTCCATGGTGAGCACCGGGCTGTGCTCGACCTGCCGCGGGCGGAGTTGTCCCGGCCAACTCAGCAGGGTGGGTACCCGCAGCCCGCCCTCGGCGACCTGGCCCTTGGCCCCGGAAAACGGCCAGGTGTTGGAGAAACGCTCGCCGCCGTTGTCACTGGCGAAGAACACCAGCGTGTTGTGCAGCTGACCGTTGCGGCGCAAGGCGTTGAGCACCTGGCCGATCGCGCGGTCCAGGTCCTCGACCATGTCCCGGTAGGTGGCAAGGGATCCGCCGTCGCGATGTTGCAGCACGCCCTTCTCCCCCGCCTTGATCCTGGCGGTGAGTTCGTCGCTGATCTCCTTGTCCCCCGGGCCTTCCCACGGCCAGTGCGGGGTGGTGTAGTTCAGGTTGAGCAGCCAGGGTTTCCGGTGTTCCCGGCCCAGGAACTCGGTGGCCCGCTCGGTGACGATGTGGGTGTAGTAGCGCAGATCGTGGTACTCGACCTCGTTCTCGAACAGGTCGTGCGCACCCAGGTAGGACAGCTTGGAGAAGTAGTCCAGGCCGCCGCTGAAGTTGCCAAAGAACTCGTCCCAGCCCAGCCTGGTCGGGCTGAACCAGGGCAGATAACCGCAGTGCCACTTGCCGATCAGCGCGGTGTCGTAGCCGGCGGCCTTCACCAGACTGGCCAGCGTCGGGTGCCCGATCGGGATGCCGTCGACCTCGTTGGGCGCGTCGATCGGCTCCTTGAGCCCGCCGCGCAGCCGACCCGGGTAGCGGCCGGTGTACAGGCCGATCCGGGTGGGCGAGCAGACCGAGGAGGCCGAGTAGGACTGGGTGAACCGGATCCCCGAAGCAGCGAGCCGGTCCAGGTTCGGGGTGCGGATCTCCGGGGCGCCGTAGCTGGACAGGTCGGCCCAGCCGAGGTCGTCGGCGAGGATGACCAACAGGTTGGGGCGTGGTGGTTTTCCGTTGCCCAGCGGCCGGAACGGCTCTTCGGCGGCCGCGGCCGCGCCGGGAGTGAGCGCGGTCAGCGCACCCGCACCGACCAAGCCGCCGAGCTGTCGCCTGCTGAGGTTTCCCGGTTCCCGCGTCACGGATCCGACGCTAGGGACCGGTTTCCGCGAACGGCAGTCCGTCCCACGATGTGACCCGGGTTACTGCGATTCCGGTCTCAGTTCGACCTGCCGGCCCACATCGTCGCCCTCGGCCGCGTCCAGCACCGCGTCCAGCAGTCCGGGAAACCGGGATTCCAGGTCCTCGCGGCGCAGGTTGACGAAGCAGCGGGTGCCCTCCTGCCGGGTCCAGGTGAGGCCCGCGTCGCGCAGCACCCGCAGGTGGTGACTGAGCGTGGATTTGGCCACCGGGGCACGCAGTTCGCCCCAGCCGCGTTCCGCGCCGTCGCCGAGCACCCGCACCAGGCCGACCCGGATCGGGTCGCTGAGCGCGGACATGACCCCGATCAGGGTCAGCTCCTCGGTGTCTGGGTGCCGGACGTCCTTCACCGGACCATGATAACTTGTTCGATGTTCTATGAACGTCGAACAAAGGAAGATCATGGCTGACTTCACCGATCGGGTCGTGCTGGTCACCGGCGCGGGCTCGGGCATCGGCCGGGCCGCGGCGATCGCGTTCGCCCAGGCCGGGGCACACGTGCTGGGTGTCGGGCGCAGGCAGGAGGCCCTCGATGAGACCGCGCGGGCGCATCCCGGCATCGCGGTGCTGGCCGCGGACATCCGCGCCGAGGACGCGCCTGCCACGGTGGTGCGGGCCGCGATCGAGCGCTGGGGACGCCTGGACGTGCTGGTCAACAATGCGGGCGGGTTCACCCCGGCGCCGCTGGCCGAGATCACCGCCAAGACGGTCAACGACCAGTTCGCGCTCAACGTGACCGCGCCCGTCCTGCTCGCCGCCGCCGCGCTGCCGCACCTGCGCGCCACCCAGGGCTCGATCCTCAACGTCTCCAGCCTGTACGGCCACCGCCCGATGGGCGAGGGCGGCTCGCTCTACGCCGCCAGCAAGGCCGCCCTGGAACAACTCACCCGCAGCTGGGCCCTGGAACTGGCCGCCGAGCGGGTGCGGGTCAACGCGGTCGCGCCGGGCCCGACCGAATCCGAGGCCCTGGCTGTGTCCGGACTGCCCGCCGAGGTGGTCGAGCAGATCAAGCAGGACGAGGCCGCCCGGGTCCCACTGGGCCGCCGCGGCACCCCGGCGGAGGTCGCGCTTTGGTTGCTGCACCTGGGCGATCCGGCGGTCACCTGGGTCACCGGGCAGGTGCTCACCGTGGACGGCGGGCTGGAACTGACCTGAGGTCTAGGCTGGACGGCGGGTCCTGATCCGGAGGTTGTCGATGTTCCTGCGCCGCTTCGCCCTGTCCGCCACGGTCATGCTGGGCGCGCTCACCATCGGCGGCCCGGCCGCCCTGGCTGTGAGCACCGCGCCACCGGTGACCAGCACGGTCGAAACCCAGGAACTCCGCCGCCTCGGCCCGCTCACCGACCTGGTCATCCAGCGCCTGCTGGTCGGCGATCTGGTGGCCGCGTCCAAGTTCGGCACCGGCAAACCAATCGACGACCCGGTGCGCGAGCAGCAGGTCCTGGACGGGGTGCGGGCGCAGGCGGGTCCGCTGGGGCTGGATCCCGAGGCCACGGTCCGCTTCTTCCGGGACCAGATCACCGCCAACAAGATCGTGCAGCGCGGCCTGTTCGACCACTGGACCCGGCACCCGGACCAGGCACCGACTACCCGCCCCGACCTCAACCTGATCCGCCAGCGCCTGGACGAGTTGGCCACCAGGATGCTGGCCGAGCTGGTGTCCACAAAGGACATCCGCAAGCCGGGAATCGGTTGCCAGGTAAGACTTCTGGTCGCTCAGCACGTCGGCGCGGCCCAGCACCGGCTGGACCGGCTGCACCGGCAGGCCCTGGACACCGGCGTCGGATCCATCTGCTGACCTGCCCGCGGTCCGGGCGCCGCGGTCCACACCGGACTACGCTCGGCCGTGAGTGCGCGGGAGAGGAGCTGACCATGGCGGACAAGGACATTCTCGGCACCATCGACGAGCTGGTCGCCGAGGAGCGCGCGTTGCGCGCGCACGGAACCGGCCTGACCGAGGCCGACCGCACCCGGCTGAAGTCCCTGGAACAGCAGCTCGACCAGTGCTGGGACCTGCTGCGGCAGCGGCGGGCGGCGGCGGAGTTCGGCCAGGACCCGGCGGATGCGACCACCCGGACCGCCGGTGAGGTGCAGGGCTACCTGCAGTAGCGCTCAGTACGCCGCCGTGTCGATGATGATCTCCGAGTGCAGGGTACGGTGCACCGGGCAGCGGTCCGCGATCTCCATCAGCCGCGCCCGCTGCGCCGCGTCCAGCTGACCGGTGATCCGGATGGACCGCTCGATCCGGTCCAGCCTGCCGTCCTTGGTCTCGCAGTCCGCGCAGTCCCTGGCGTGCACCCGGGAATGCCGCAGCGCCACGCTGACCCGCTCCAGCGGCCAGCCCTTGCGCTCGGCGTACATCCGCAGCGTCATCGAGGTGCACGCGCCCAGCCCGGCCAGCAGCAGGTCGTACGGGGACAGGCCGCTGTCCTCGCCCAGCGGGCGCGGTTCGTCGGCGGCGATCAGGTGGCGGCCGACGGAGATGGTCTGGCCGTACGACCCGGTGCCGTTCTCGGTGACCAGCACGTGGCCCTCGGGTTCGGCGGCGGGCTCGGGCAGGTGCCGGGCCGCCCAGGTGGCGATCAGCGTGCCCGCGTAGCCGGCGTCGCCGGGGGTGCTCAGCTCGTGGTCGGCGCCGTCGAGGGCGAGAAAGGACTTGGGGTGCCGGGCGGCCTGGAAGATCCGGCGGGCGTGGTCGACGCCCACCGCGTTGTCGGTCGGCGAGTGCAGGATCAGCAGTGGCGCGCCCAGTTTCGCGGGCAGCTCCCCCGGCGCGATCGCGGCCAGGGTGGCGATCGCGGCGGTGGCGGGCAGGTGCGGGGCGGCCAGCAGCACGGCCGTGCCGCCGATCCCGTGCCCGAGCAGCAGCAGCGGTCCCGGCAGGTGTTCGGCCAGCCGGATCAGCTCGTCCGCGGCGGCCGCGCTGGCCTCCACCTGGTGCACGGCTAGACCGGTGGCGGCCAGGGCCCGGCTGATCGCGGCCGCCGCCGGAGCGGGCAGGTTGTGCGCGAACAGGGCGTGAGCGTGCGGCAGGCCGGTCTGCGTGGTCACGCGATGACCTTAGTGTTCAGGCCTTGGTGGCCACCACGATGGCGTAGCCGATCTCCGGGGTCACCGCGAGCCGGGCCATGCCGTTGTCCACGTCCGCGCCGTAGTCCACCGGCAGGTCCTCGGGGTCCATGCCCTCGAACCAGTCCGCGTTCTCCTCCTGCAGCGCGCGGAAGGTCTGCCGCAGCGACTCCTCGGAGATGTCGGTCAGCTCGGCGAAGGTCAGCCCGCACTCGGCCAGCAGCGCCGGATAGTTCTCCACCGGGTGGATCGCGGCCACGTTGCCCGAGGTCCAGCAGGACTGGAGCACCGCGTTCTGCTCGTCGGTCAGCGGCACCAGCTGGACCAGGTCCGCGATCACCAGCCTGCCACCGGGCCGCAGCACCTCGGCGATCTGGCGCAGCACCTGGCGCTGGTCGGGCATGTGGAACAGCGACTCGAACAGCCACACCCCGTCGAAGGAACCCGGCGCGAACGGCAGGTCCATCGCGTCGGCGAACTGGAACCGCACCCGATCGGCCAGCCCCTCCTCGGCGGCGAGCTGCCCGGCCCGGTCCAGTTGCAGCCTGCTCACGTTGACCCCGACCACCTCGACCCCGGCGGTCTGGGCCAGGTCCACCGCGGGACGGCCGGTGCCGCAGCCGATGTCCAGCACCCGCTGACCGGGCCGCACCGCGAGCTTCTCGATCATCAGCGCGGTCATCCGCCGGGACGCGTCGCGCACCGAACTGCCAGGTGGCAGGTCCTTCCAGTACCCGATGTGCAGACTGCCGCCCAGGTCACCGGTGACGAACTCGGTGATCTGGTCGTAGTACGCGCCCACCGTCTCGGCCGTAACCCCACTGGCACCCCGGATCACCATGGCCACCTCCCAGGTGAACCTGAGTACCGGACCGACTTCCACCCGGTCAAGCCCGGCCTGGACTTCACCATTCTGAACCAGTCCCGATTGATTAGGCCGTTCGGGTTATAACGCGATAGACCAAAAGGCCCTTTGCGGTGATGCGGATCATTTCGAAGTATTCAAATGAACGATGCCGGATACCGGGCTCTGGGTCTTGACTGGAGACGTTCATCCGATTCATCCCTGCCATTAGCTTTTCATCCCGAAAGGCCCCTTCGTGACCCTCAAGCGATCACTTTCTGTCGTGCTGCCACTGGTAGCCGTCGCCGCCATCGTGGTCAGCCCGGTCGCCCAGTCCAAGTTGCCGGCGCAGAGCCCGGTCAACGTGGTGCCGGAAGCGATCCAGATCGACCCGACGCACCCGAAACTGGACGTGACCTATGGTCACTCCGAGTTA
Organism: Crossiella sp. S99.2; assembly: GCF_023094165.1. Classification (GTDB taxonomy): domain Bacteria; phylum Actinomycetota; class Actinomycetes; order Mycobacteriales; family Pseudonocardiaceae; genus Crossiella. Next base: position 95,601 of record NZ_JALMDK010000013.1, read on the forward strand.
GAGCTGGAGTACAAGCGCAAGGACGACACCAAGCCGGACGGCTGCCAGGTCCGCGACCACGAGGAAACCGAGGAAGCCAAGGTCAAGCCCGGTTCCGGTTTCGTCACCGCGGCCGGTGTCCGTTATGACCTGGATCAGTTCCATTTCCACACCCCGGCTGAGCATCGCTTCGCCGGCCGGCAGTACCCGCTGGAAATGCACCTGGTGCACCGCAGCGCGGCCGGCAAACTGCTGGTGGTCGGCGTTCCGCTGCGGGCGGGCGAGCATTCCGTGGTGGACACCGTGCTGGCCAAGCTCGCGCCCGAATGCGGTCAGTCGGTGCACATTCCGAGCGTCAACCTCAACAGCCTGCTGCCGCACAACAAGCACACCCTGCACTACCAGGGTTCGCTGACCACCCACCCCTTCACCGAGGGCGTGCAGTGGTACCTGGCCGGGGAGAAGACCGTCAGCCAGGCCACCCTGTCCCGGTTCCAGGGCCTGTTCAGCCACGGCAACTCGCGGGCCGTGCAGCCGCTCAACGGCCGTCACTTCACCGAGGTCGGCCTGATCTGACCGGTTCCGTCAACCAGGTGAGCCCGGCGGGTTCAACCCCCCGCCGGGCTCACTCTGTGCTCCACTGACCGGATGTTCGTCGGCCGTCAGCGTGAACTGGCCCAGCTCGATTCGCTGCTGGACGCGCTGCCTGCCGGACCGACCCCGGTGGAAATCGTGGGCGAGCCGGGCATCGGCAAATCCCGGCTGCTGCACGAGATCGGCGAGCGCGCGGCCGGGCGCGGACTGACCGTGCTGGCCGGCCGGGCCGGGGAGTTCGAGCGCGATCTGCCCTTCGGGGTCTTCCTGGACGCCCTGGACCACCACCTGGCCGCGCTGTCCGACCAGCGGGCCGCGGCACTGGGCCCCGGCCACCTGCGCTGGCTGACCACCGCCTTCCCCGGCCTGGCCGAACGGGTGCCGCCCGCTCCGCCGCCGCAGGCCGCCGAGCGGTACCTGCTGCACCGCGCGGTGGCCGCCGCGCTGGACGCGCTGGCCGGACCGGCCGGGCTGGTACTGGCCCTGGACGACCTGCACTGGGCGGACGAGTCCACCGCCGAACTGCTCGCCCACCTGCTGCGCCGCCCGCCCGCGTGCAGGTTGCTGCTGCTGCTCGCGCACCGACCCCGGCAGCTGCCGGACAAACTCGCCGCGGTGCTCGCCGGTCCGGCCTACGCCACCCGGCACCGGATCGAGCTGCCGCCGCTGGACTTCGCCGCGGCCCAGCAGCTGCTGCCCGCCCACCCCGAGCGCAGGCGGCTCTACGACCTCGCCGGCGGCAACCCGCTCTACCTCCAGGTCCTGGCGCACGGCGGCGAACTGGCCGCACCGGCCGAGCAGGGCGCGGAGGTCCCGCCGGGAGTGGCCGCGTTGCTGCGCGGCGAGTTCGCCCGACTCTCCCCCGCCGCCCGCCTGGTCGCCCAGGCCGCCGCGGTGATCGGCGACCAGGTCGATCCGGAGCTGGTGGCCGCGGCGGCCGGCCTGAGCCTGCCGGACACGCACGCCGCCGCCGAGGAGCTGTTCGAGGCCGACCTGCTCCGCGGCACCGGCGCCGGCCAACGCGTCACCTTCCGCCATCCGTTGCTGCGCAACGCCGTCTACCACTCCGCCACCCCGCTCTGGCGGGCCGCCGCGCACGGCCGCGCCGCCGCGCTGCTGACCGACCGCGGGGCCGCGCTGACCACCATCGCCCCGCACATCGCCCGCTCCGCCGCGGTCGGCGACACCACCGCGGTCGACCTGCTGCGCGCGGCCGCCCGGCTGGCCCTGGCCCAGGCCCCCGCCACCGCGGTGAGCTGGCTGCGCGTCGCCCTGCACGGCCACCCCACCCCCGCCGACGACCTGGGCCGGGACCTGCGCCTGGAACTCGCGCACGCGCTGATGCTGCGCGGGGACTACCGGGAATGCTGGGACATCCTGCGCGGGCAACTGGATGCCGCCCCCACCGGTCAGCCACACCTGCGTCACCAGGCCGTGGTGCTGTGCGCCACCACCAGTCGGCTGCTGTCCCACCCCGAGGAAGGCCGCCGCCTGCTGCGCGAGGAACTGGCCAGGGACTACCCCCGCGCGGACGCCGACACCGCGACCCTGTGGCTGCACCTGGCCCTGTCCCACGTCCTGGACGCCCGCTTCACCGAAGCCGCCGAAGCCGCCACCGCCGCACTGCGCCTGACTCTGCCGGAAGCGTTGCGCTGCATAGCCTTGGCCATGATCGCCTGGTCCTACCCGGAACTCGGCCGGGTCCCGGAAGCAGTCGCGGCGATGGACGAGGCGGTGGCCGTCTACGAGTGCCTGGACGAGCAAGAACACCTGGCCCACCTGGGTTTCACCCACATCACCCCGCTGGTCGAGGCCATCTGCCACCTGCGCCTTGGTGACACGTTGCGCAGGCTCGGCCAGGTCCGCCGGATGTCCGAACGCCTGGGCCACCTCACTTTCGGCGGCGAGGTGCTCGGCACCACCGCCACCGTGCTGGCCCACGCCGGCCGCATGGCCGAGGCCACTGCCCAGGCCGAGGAGGCCCTCGACGCCGCCCGCCTGACCGGCATCGAACCGTTGCTGGTCAACGTGTTGTGCGCGCGGGCAGCCGTCGCCTTGTACTGCCTTGACCTGGACGCGGTCGAACGAGCCGGCCGCGAGGTCGCCGCCCTGTCCTGCGCGAACTGGCATCCCCTGGCCCCCCACCTGGCTCTGCTCCGCGACCTCGTCCGCGCCCGCCTCGGCCTGGAGGCGCCCCTGGCCGAGACGATCGAGCGGCTGGGCGGCCCCGACCTCCCCGGCACCCTGCACCGGGCCCGGGTGCTGACCTACCTGGAACTCACCCACATCGCCACCGACGCCGACCGCCCAGCCGAAGCCGCGGACTGGGCGAGTCGAACGGAATCCCTGGTACAGCACCAATTCCCGTGGAGCACCGCCGCCGCCACCCTGGCCAGAGCCTACGCCGAGTCCCGCACCCCCAACCCGGCCCACGCCCGCACCCTCGCCGAACAGGCCGCCAGGGCCTTCGCCACCGCGGGCTTCCCCGTGCAATCAGCCAGAGCCACCCTGCTGTGCGGCCAACTGCACGCCACCCTCGGCGACCGCGACCAAGCACTGTCCACAATGGACAAGGCGGCTGCCGTCTTCGCCGACTGCGGCGCCACCCGGCACACCGAGATCGTGCTCCGCCACCAACGCCGCCTCGGCCGCCGCGTCCCGCGCACCACCAAGGACTCCCCCCTCGGCCTCACCCCCCGCGAAACCGAGATCGCCGCCCTGGTCGCCCAGGGCCACAGCAACCGCGCCGTGGCCACCCTGCTGGTGGTCAGCGAACGCACCGTGGAAACCCACCTCAGCCGGATCTTCCAGAAACTCGGCCTCAGCTCCCGCACCGCCCTGGCCGCCCTGCTCGCCCGCGACAGCTTCCGGCCATGACCTCCCACCCGCACCGGAATCCCCGCATCCTGGCGGCATGAGCTTCGCGCACCAGCGACCCGGCGGAGTGGACACCGAGATGCGCTCGCTGTCCCGCCGCGGTTCCGACCTCGACCAGGGCTGGCAGGCCGACAAGTCGGCCATCGCCGGCGCCGAATCCGGCATCGGCGGCGACTTGCTCGGCCAGGCGTTCCGCTCGGTCTACACCGCCCCCGGCGAGGCGGCCCGCCTCGCCGCGGACCAGGTCGGGCCGGCGATGCTGGCGGACGCGCAGGTGGGGATGCGGTGCGCGGAGGACTACCTCGGGGCGGACGCGGTGTCGGCGGCGAGCATGCCGGTGGGCGACGTCCGCGCCTGAGCCGGGTCAGGCTGCTCGGCCACCTGCCGCCGGAACGGCGCGGCCAGCGTGGGCAGCAGATGTGCCCGGTTGCGGATCAACGCCACCACCGCCAGCGCCAGATACACCCCGCACAGCACGTACCGCGCGGCCTGCCCCGGCAACGCGAACTGCACCGCGAACAACCCGAGCAGTGTCCAGGCGGCCCAGCGGGGGAAGCGCAGGGCGAGCAGGGCGGTGACGCCGAGCAGGGTCTGGGTGGCGGTGAGCAGGAACTCCTCGATCTGGCGGGCGTCCAGTTGCAACCCGCCCGCGCCGCCGCCACCGAGCAGGTAGGCCACCGGCAGGCTGCCCACCAGCAGGGTCCACTGGTTGACCTTGCTGGAGATGAGGGTGCCGATGGCGGCCTCGCCGTGGCCGCGCAAGGCGAACAGGATGGCCACGATGAACTCCGGCGATTCCGAGGCCAGCGGGGCCAGCCACTGCACCAGCAGGAATTCGTCCACGCCGAGCTGCCGACCGGTGGCGATCAGGCCGTGCGCGAAGGGTTCGGCGCTGGCCAGCACCACCACCGCGGCGAAAACGAACAGCCCGATCACCAGGCTCCGCCGGGCCCGCCGGGGCAGCGCGCCGATGCGCGCGGCCGGGCCCACCAGGTGCGGTTCGCTCGCCTCCGACTGGGACACCTTCCACAGGTAGAACCCGAACAGGCCGAGCAGGGCGCAGCCGAGCAGCAGCGAGATCTGGCCGGTCGCCGGGATCACGAAGGCCACCACCGCGGCGATGGCCAGGAAACCCAGTTCGACCCGGTAGCCCGAGCCGAGCACCAGCTCGCGCATTGAGCGGCCGGTGCGGCGGCGGGCCACGAACAAGGCCAGCAGCACCACCAGCGACCAGCCCAGGCCGAGCAGCAGGCGGTTGGAGCCGGTCATGTTCGCCGCGGCGTAGGCGACCTGGCTCGGGTCGGTGCCCGCGCTGTAGGCGAAGTACAGGTCCACGGCGTACTCGGGCAGCACCGCGATCACGGCCAGGATGGCGATGGCCAGTCCGCCGGAGATGTCGGCCTGCGCGGCCTCGGCGGCCCAGGCCAGCAGGAAGGAGGCGGCCACCACGGCGGCGCCGAAGAGCAGCAGGGCGGCGAGCGGTGGCAGCTGCAGGCCGCCGAAGCGGACGGTCAGCGCGGGCAGGGTGAGGGCCACGCAGACGGCGAGCGGCCGGACCAGCTTGCTGGACACGGGGTTCCTTCCGGACGGCGACGGCCAGACCGGGGCTCCAGGGAGGCTCGGCCAGGCATGACTGCTTGGCCGAAGGTCTCGCCCACCGGCTGGGCCGGTCCCGGCGCCGGAGGACACGAGGTCCCCAGCATGTCGACGCACGGAGTTGCGGGCTACTCCCCTTCGGAGTGCGCCCAGCCTCTCATCATTTCGACATCTTCGCAACTATCGAACTGTCGTGCCGGGCTGCCGACCGGGGATCAGTAGCGGAAGAATGGGCCTGCCATGCCGACACAGCCCGCACCCACCGAGCCGCCGCCCCCGGGCCAGGCCACCGAGCCGACCCCCGCGCAGCTGCGCGCCGGCGCCGACACCTTCGCCCTGCTGTCCAGCCCGGTCCGCCTGCACCTGGTCTGGCTGATCACGCACGGCCCCTACGACGTCGGCACGCTGGCCCGCCGGGTCGGCATCGGCATCGCCACCGCCTCCCAGCACCTGACCAAACTGCGCCTGGCCGGGGTCATCTCCGCGCACCGCGACGGCCGCCGCCAGCTCTACACGGTGGACGACCCGCACGTGATCACCCTGATCCAGCAGATCTTCGACCACATCGCCCCGGACGGATCCCTGGCCCCGGACCCGCCCCGCTAGCACCGTGTCGGCCGTTCTCGTACGGCGTGTTGGCCATTGCGGACGCCGTCTTGGCCGTTGTGGACGGCGAGTTGGCCCAACTGGTACGCCGAGTTGGCCCAAGTGGGCGTACCAGTTGGCCCAAGTGGTACCAGTTCGGCCAACACGGCGGCGAGTCTTTAGGTTCTGGGGCATGACTACCGAGGCGTCCCTGGTCGGGCGGTGGCGGCTGGACTGGTACCGCGAGCTGGACGTGGCGACCGGCGCGACACTGAGCGATCCGTTCGGGCCCAACCCCAACGGCCGGCTGCTCTACACCGCGCGCGGGCACATGTCGGTGCACCTGGCCCGCACCGACGGCCAGACCCACGGCGTGGACTACTACTTCGGTTACACCGGCACGTACACGCTGGCCGGGGACCAGGTGGTGCACAAGCTGGAGATCAGCTCGCACCCGGACCTGACCGGGGCGGAGCAGCGGCGCGGGCTGAAGTTCGAGGGCGACCGGCTGACGTTGAGCACGCCGGAGTACGTGGTGGACGGGCGCGCGCGGGTGGCCGCGCTGTGCTGGCTGCGGGCCTGACGCCTCAGCCCACCGGCGGCTGCCCGGCGATGACGCGGCCGAGGTTGCCCAGGCCGACGTTGCCGGGGGTCGCCTCGAAGACGCGGCTGTGCGGGTCGGTGCGGAAGCGCACCTCCGGTGGCGAGTCGATCTGCAGCCGCCTGCCCCGGTAACCGGCTTCGTCGGGGTCGCGGACGTAGAGGCCGGTGTCGGCGATCCAGTCGGTGCTGTCCTCGGCCACCCAGACGTTGCCGACCTGGTGCTGGCTCGCCTCGTGCGTGCCGTTGCCCAGGCTGCCGACCGAGACGAAATCGTCCACGTCCAGCACCCGGTCCCTGGTCGCGATGCCGGCGACCAGCGCGCCGTAGCTGTGCCCGATGACCGTGTTGTGCGAGCGCGGGCCGACGTGGCTCTCGCGCAGCCCCTGCTGGAAACCGGCCAGGTCGTCCTTTGCCGCGTCGGCGGCGTGGCTGGCGGCGGTGTTGGGCGCGTCGGCGCCGTCCGGTGAGTCGTAGCCCAGCCAGCCGATCACCGCGGTGGAGCGGGAGCCCGCGTCGGTGGCGGACTTGTGCAGCACGTCGAGCCGATCGATGATCGTTTGCTCGCCCGGTGCGGACGGGGTGGCCAGGGTGCTGATGTTGTGGCTGATGCCGGGCACCAGGGTGGCGACGTCGGTCGCGGTGTCCGGGTTGCCGCGGGAGACGATCGCCCGGCCGTCGTCGGTGTTGTCGAAGCCCAGCAGGAAGTACCTCTGGTCCCCCGCGGTGGGATTCTTCGGGTCGTAGGGGGTGTTCGGGCCCAGGCGGCCGGACAGCTCCTCCAGGTGTTTGGCGCGCTGGTCGAGTCGGTCGGCCTCGGCCAGCAGACCGGCCCGGTTGACCGGATCGGCCCCGCCGATGCCCTCGCCGGACTGCGGGACGATCCCGCCGTCCAGCCGGGTGGCCTCCTCGCGCAGCCGCCGGGCCTGGGCACGCAGGTCCTCCGGGGTCCGCTCCAGCAGCAGGCGGTTGGCATCGTCACGGGCCGCGGTGGGCAAGCCGTCCAGTCCGGCGATCAGCTCCGGCTGCTCCCTGATCAGCCGGAGCTGCTCCTCGGGTGAGAGCTTCCGCCACCACTCGGCGTTCTGCTTCGGATCGATGCCCGGCTTGGCGTCGTTGCCGGTGGACTGGAACGCCGCCGCGGGACCGCCCTGCCCGGACACCCTGGCGGCCGCGCCGGCGATGGTGGCGTTGACGATCTCCGCGGTCTGCTGGGCGAACACGGCCTGCGCCGCGCCGCCGAACGGCGGTGGCAGCAATGCGCCGATCAGCCCGTACACCGGATCGTTGCTCCCGATGGTGCTCCGGATGCTGTTCTTCACCCCGGCCACCTCGGCGCCGAAAGCGGTGACCTGACGGCTCAGCGCGGCCATGCCTGTCCCCTGTTCGGTGGCCGTGGCCAGGGTCTTGCCCGCCCTGGTCAGGAACGCGCCCCCGGCGCGGTCGCCCCAGGACTGGCGCACCGCGGTCAGGTCGTGCCCACCCGCACTCTCGAACGCGCTCGCGCCGCGCTGCCAGCCCGCCGAGAGCTGTTCCAGAGTGTCCTCATTGGACTCCGGCCAGCCGGTGATCGCCCGAACCCTCGGCCACAGCCCAAAACCCGCCTCCGGTTCCGGCACCGCCATGCCCCCGCACCCCCCTCGCTGTCCCCGACCACGCTGACACAGCCCGCCGCCCACCGGCGCGCGCTGTCCGCAACCTGCCATCAGCCAACCGGACCGCCGCCCATCGGATGATCGACCGGCTCGGCCGATCACCACCCTGGGTCATCACCCGCTCATCCAGCGTGCCCGCCATCATTGTCCACTGTGGACAGCGCTGCCCCTTGGGGCAACGGAAACCGTTGCGGGCTGGTAACAGTACGAGTACGGTCAACTACACGTCGGCGCCAGAATCTCCTGTGACGAAGCCAGATCTGCCGCCCGGTCAACACTTCTGCCGGTGAATCCCGAGAAGATCACGCGATCACGTGGTGTCCGCGGTGGATTCCCGCCACATCCTGGAGCCGTTCCCGGGGTGGGCCGCGGCGGGGTGCTGCGTGTCCCGGGCCGTCGTCTGACTCCTGGAGGTTCACCTGATGAACGGGTTATCCCGTCGGACCCTGCTCAGCAGGGCGGCGGTACTGGGGGGCACCGCCTTGGTCGTGCCGCCGTTCGCCGCCACGATCGCGGGCGCGGACGAGGGCCCGGCCCGGCCGGCCAATGCGCTCACCGTGCCGCGTGGCGATCACCGGCACGCGGCGCTCTCCCGCGGGCAGAACATGCGCTGGGTGTCCAACCCCGAGATGGTGCGGCTGCCGGTGACCACCACCGAGGTGGTGAACGCCGTCGGCGAGGCGGTGCGCACCGGCAAGCGGCTCTCGGTGCGCTCCGGCGGACACTGCTACGAGGGTTTCGTCGACCACCCCGAGGTCCAGGTCATCATCGACATGAGCTGCATGGACGCGGTGCGCTTCGACACCGCGCGCGGCGCCTTCGAGGTCGAGGCGGGCGCGCTGCTGGGCGATGTCTACGGCACCCTGTTGCGCCGCTGGGGGGTCACCCTGCCCGGCGGGTCCTGCCACACCGTGGGTGTCGGCGGACACGTCACCGGCGGCGGTTACGGCCAGCTCGGCCGCCAGCACGGCCTGATCGTGGACTACGTGCAGGCGGTCGAGGTCGTGGTGGTGGACCAGACCGGCGTGGCCAAGGCGGTGATCGCGACCAGGGAGGCCAACGACCCCAACCGCGAGCTGTGGTGGGCGCACACCGGTGGCGGCGGCGGCAGTTTCGGCGTGGTGACGCGGTTCTGGTTCCGCGATCCCAGCGCCACCGGCAGCGATCCGACCAAGCTGCTGCCCGCGCCGCCGGCCGAGGTGTGGCTGCACCGGGTGGAATGGCCGTGGGACAACCTGACCGAACCGCGCTTCACCCGGCTGCTGCGCAACTTCGGCCAGTGGCACGAACGCAACAGCGCGGTGAACAGCCCGTACGCCAAGCTGTTCGCCCGCCTCGAACTGAGCACCAAAGTGACCGCGCCGAACCACCTCATCGTGCAGATGGACGCCACCGCACCGGATTCCGAGCGGTTGCTGGACGCGTTCGTGGCCGCGATCGGCGAGGGTGTCGGGGTCACCGCACAGGTCACCGACAAGCGGAAGCTGCCCTGGTTGCAGTCCACCGGCTGGCAGGGCCTGTGGGTGCACACCCCGACCGAGCGGTACAAGTACAAGTCCAGCTACCACCGCAAGGGTTTCACCGACCCGCAGATCGCCGCGATGTACAAGGCGCTGACCGCGACCACCTACACCCACCTCGGTTTCGCGGTCTCCATCGCCTCCTACGGCGGCAAGATCAACACGGTGCCCGCCGAGGCCACCGCGGAACCGCACCGGGACTCGGTGCTGAAGCTGCTGTGGGGCACCGCCTGGGGCGAGGCCGCCGACGACAAGCGGAATCTCCAGTGGCACCAGGAGTTCTACCAGCAGGTCTACGCCGACACCGGTGGGGTGCCGGTGCTCAACGAGGTCACCGACGGCTGCTTCATCAACTACGCCGACATCGACATCAGCGACCCGGCCTGGAACCGGTCGACGGTGCCGTGGACCGAGCTGTACTTCAAGGGCAGCTACCGGCGGCTGCAGCAGGTGAAGGCGAAGTGGGATCCGCGCAACGTGTTCCGGCACGCGCAGTCGATCCGGCTGCCCGGCACCCGCTGACCCCTGTGCCCGGCGTGGCGATTGTGTTGCCACGCCGGGAACCGGTGGCTAGGCGAGGTCGGGAAGTGGGTCCGTGGGTAGCGCTGATCGCCGGTTTTCAAGCCAGAAGGCGTACTCGCGCAGGTGGTCCGCAAGACCGTGGGTGAGGTAATCCGCGTAGGCGCGCAGCCCGGCCGCGGCCTCCTGCTCGTCCTCGTTCCCGTTGACCGACCACCGCTGCTGGAGGTCCTCGATCCACGCCGCGAGCCGGGCCCGGTCCGCCCACCACTCGCGGATCAGTTCCAGGGTCCAGTGTTCGTCGCCGTCGCCGGCGTAGCCGCGGAACGGGTCCTGCCAGGCCGCGCTGAGCAGGCGGTGGGTTTCCTGGGCGTCCCGCGGCTGCCGGAAGACCACCTCGCCGAACTGCTCGTCCTCGTAGACGACGTGGTCGGGCGCGGCCAGTCGGCCGGTCCAGCAGGAGTCGGTTTCCGCGCCGTAGAACGGGCCTGGCGCGTTGCGCCAGTCCCGCTGCGCCCACTTGCCCAGCAGGTAGTGCTCCGGTGGTGGCAGCAGCGCCCCGTCCAGCTCGGGCACCGGCTGGTTCGCCGAGGCCGCTACGGTCGGCAGCGGATCCCAGTACATGTCACCACGGTAGCCTCAGTCGGCCCTGGCCAGTGCCCGGTCCACCAGGTCCCCCGCCGCGCCCAGATACCGCGCCGGATCCAGCAACTCCGCCACATCCTCCAGTTTGCCGACCAGTTCCGGTGCGGCCGCCAGCAGCTCGCCGAACGGGATCCCGGTGGCCGCCGACTCCAGTGAGATCCGGGCCAGCAGTTTCTTCGCCAGGGCCTTGCCCAGCACCGGGGCCAGCGCCACGTTGAGTCGCTCGGAAACGATCGTGCCCCCGGACAACTCCAGGTTGGCGCGTAGCCGGTCCGGGAAAACCTCAAGTCCGCCAACGAGTTCCGCCGCGGTGTGCGCCGCGCCGATGGCCAGGCGCAGGACTTCCCGGAGTGGTTGCCATTCGGCGTGCCAGGCGCCGGCGGCGCGTTCGTCCTCGGAGATCAGGCACTGGGCCAGGATGCTCGCCAGGGCCGGGGTTTGCTTGGCGGCGGCCAGGATCAGGGTGGCCAGGACGGGGTTTCGCTTCTGCGGCATGGCGGAGGACTGGCCGCGGCCCTCGGCGCTGGGTTCGGCGACCTCGCCGACCTCGGTGCGGGACATGCCCTGGATGTCGAGGGCGATCTTGCCGAGGGCGCCGGTGACGAAGGCGGCGGTAGCGCCGAGATCGGCGATCGGGGTGCGCACGGCGTGCCAGGGCAGGACTGGTTCGGGCAGGCCGAGTTGTGCGCTGAACCCGGTCAGCAGGTCCAGGGTGTGCGGGTGCCCGGTGGCGGCGGTGGCGTACTCGGCGTAGGCGGACAGGGTGCCCGCGGCGCCGCCGAGCTGGGCGGGCAGCCCCTGGGCGAGGAGGTGGCGGACCCGGTCCCTGGCGTCCAGGACCAGGGTGAGCCAGCCCGCGGCCTTGAGCCCGAAGGTGATCGGCACCGCGTGCTGGGTCAGGGTGCGCCCGGCCATCGGGGTGTCCCGGAACTCGCGGGCCAGCCCGGCCAGCGCGGTGGCGGCGCGGGTCAGGTCGGCCTCGACCCGCCGGAAGGCCCTGGCCGCGAGCAGCATGGTGGCCGAGTCCAGGATGTCCTGGCTGGTGCTGCCCCGGTGCACGTACTCGGCCGCGGCCGGCTCGACCAGCGCGGTGAACAGCTGGACGAAGACCACCACCGGGTTGGCCGCGCCGCGGGATGCCTCGGCCAGGTGGACCAGGTCGATCCGGTCGGCGTCGGCGGCTTCGGCGATCCGCTCGGCCGCCTCAGCGGGGATGATGCCGAGCTTGGCCTGGGCGCGGGCCAGCGCGACCTCGACGTCGAGCATGGCCTGCACCCAGGCGTGATCCGAGGTGGCCTCGGCGGCGCCGGTGCCCGCCCAGACCGGGGCGAGCAGGCCGGAATCGGTGGCGTGGCTGGTCAAACGGTCCCCCGTGCGGTCCGGCTCCGCTGGCGCGCGCTGGTGGGCAGCCAGGCCAGCGGAATGTGCTGGTTCAGGTACGTCCGCGAGCTTCCCAGACCCGGGCGGCTGACCGCCAGGCATGCCCGCGCGATCGCGTCCGCGTCACTCAGAATCACCGAGTTGACCCCCGGACGGATGCCCGCGGCGGTCACCCAGTGCACTGCCTCGGTGGGCACGCCGAAGGCGAACCGGCGCGGGTTCGGGCGGCCGGTCGCGTCCACCAGGTGATAGGGGCGGCGGGTGATGGCCAGGCCGCCGGTCTCGTAGTGGCCGCCCGCGCCGTCCGGGATGCGGTACGGGCCGCACTGGCCGGTCCGCCACAGGTGCCGGAGCAGCGGATCGGTGCTGCGGCGCACGTCCACCTCGGGCAGCCGGGCCTCCACCAGGGTGGTGACCAGCACGTCCGAACCGGGGATCGCACTGGCGCGCACCAGGAAACCCTTGCCTGCCGGGTCCTCCTCGACGCGCATGCCGGGGCCGAGCACGTGCAGCACCCCGGCCTCGATGAGCGCGATCAGCTCCTCGATCCGGCTGGCCGGCGGGCCGATGGACAGGTAGGCGTTGAGCGGGGTGTACCAGGCCTGGAGTTCCTCGCGATAGGAACGGCCGCTGATCCCGCTGTGGTCGACCACCAGGCGGATCTCGTTGCGCAGGTCGCGCAGCACGTCCATGGCCGCCTTCAGTGGGCCGCGCACGTTGCCGCGCAAGGCTTCCGCGAAGTCGCGGCGCAGATACTCCAGCAGCCAGGCGCGGAACTCGACGCGGTCGGCGAAGCGGCGGTCCCCGAACGGGCGGGCGATCAGGTCCCAGTCCCAGTGTTCGGCCGGGCTGATCCCGTGTCGCCGCAACACTTCCAGCGCCGGATCGTGCACATCACGGGCCAGGTACTCACGCAGGAAGTCCTCGGCGGCGAACGGGTCGCCGCGTTCGGTGAGCAGCGCGTGGTAGTAGACCGCCTCCACCTCGCGGGAGACCATCGGCCACACATCGCGCCGGAACTCCACGCCCATCCCGCGGTCCATCCGCAGCCGCAGCCCGTCGATCACCGGCTGGGTCAGGAAGAACGGCTCGTGCCGCCCGGAAGCGCCCTTCTGATTCTCCCCGCGCGCGTGGTAGGGCACGCCGCGCCGGGATCCCGCGTACAGCAAGGGTTCCCGGCCCGAGGGGTGGTAGACCAGGCGACCGTGCTCGCGCACGAACCGGCCGCCGCGGACCACGGTGAGCAGCGCGGTGTAGTCGAAGAAGTTCAGCCCCATCCCGCGCAGTGCCACCGGTTCCCCGGCCTTGATCCGCTCCAGTGGGGCGTCGGCCGGGTTGATCGGCGGCTGGTAGCCCAGGCCGTGCTCGGCGGCGAAGGCGGCCAGCCGCGCCTCGTCCTCCCCGTGCGGCATGCCCACATGGCCCTGCGCGAGCACCACAGTGTCCATTTCGGACAGTACCGAGCCGTCGGCCAGGGTCACGCACTGACCGCCCTCTGGCCTGCTGTCCAAGGCGATCGCGGTGCCCCGGTGCAGTCGCACGCTGACGTGCCGCGGCGCGGTGCGCACCACCCGGCGCAGCACCCAGCTCAGGTAGTGGCCGTAGAAGGCGCGCGAGGGATAGGAATCCGGCCCCAGCTCCCCCGCCTCCTTGCGCACGTGCGCCGGGTAGACGTCGATGGAATCCATCAGGGGCAGGAATTTCGCCCACTCGTACAGACTGGGGCCGGGCGCGACCGGACCGGCGCAGTCCACCGTGTCGTCGGTGAACATGGTCACCTGGGAGGCGATCGTGTTCATCAGGAGTTCGCTGGGCTGACCGGTGCGCCACACCTGCCCGCCGTCGCCGAGGTGCGGATCGACCAGATGCACCAGCACCCGCCGGTCGCCGCGCCGGGCCGCGTTCGCACAGATCCGCTCAAGGACCGAGATGCCGCGCGGGCCCGCGCCGATGACGCAGATCGTTGTCCACAATGGAGCCACCGACGACATCACTCTCCCTGGGTGTGGATCGCGCGTGACGCTGACAGACTGAAAAGAAGAGTGCTCGGCGCCGGGCCCGGATGTCATCACGCCTTCGCGGGATACTGCGGCGGCTTCACCCACTCGCCGAGGCAGCCCTGGGAACATCACGTGTTCTCGGGATCCACGGCCGTCTTCCGCTGTGTAGAAAAGGATTCACAGACCGCCTGGCCGAATTTCTCCGGTGCGAGGGGTGCAATGACCATAGCGGTTCAGAAATACGGTGGGACGTCGGTCGCGACGCCCGAGATGATCCGCCGGGTGGCACGCATCGTGCGGCACACGCACCGCGCGGGCCGGCCTACGGTGGTGGTGGTCTCCGCCCGCGGGGACACCACCGACGAGCTGATCCGGCAGGCCCTGGAACTGAATCCGGCGCCCTCGGCGCGGGAGAGCGACCAGCTCCTGGCCACCGGGGAGAACCAGTCCGCGGCGCTGCTGGCCATGGCCCTGCACGAGATCGGCGTGCCCGCGGTGTCCCTGACCGGGCCGCAGGCCGGGATCCTGGCCGACGGCAGGCACGGCGCCGGGGTCATCGCGGCCATCGACACCAGCCGGGTGCTGCGGCAGCTGGCCGATGGCAATGTCGTTGTGGTGTCCGGCTTCCAGGGCATGGACACGCACGGCGACATCATCACCCTGGGCCGGGGCGGTTCGGACACCACGGCGGTGGCGCTGGCGGCCGCGCTGACCGCGGCGAGCTGTGAGATCTACACCGATGTGGACGGCGTTTACACCGCTGATCCGCGCATCGTGCCGGGCGCCAGGGTGCTCAGCCACGTCGACGCCGGGGTGATGACCGAAATGGCCTTCGCCGGCGCGCAGGTGCTGCATTCCCGGGCGGTGGAACTGGCCGCGGTGCACGGCATGGATCTCCAGGTGCGCAGTTCGTACACCCAGTCGGCGGGCACCACGATTCTCGGACGGAGCTGTCAACAGGTCATGGAGTCACAGGGTTTTGTCACCGCGGTCACCCACGACCGGGAGGTGGTGTGGGCCCAGGTCCGCGCCACCCGCTCCGCCCCCGGCCTGGCCACCGTGGTCTTCGACGCGCTGGCGCAGAAGTCGGTCCCGGTGGACCTGGTGTCCTGGTCCGGCCCTGGCGAGAGCGAGCCGCGCCTGGGCTTCGCGCTGCACCGCCGGGACCTGCCGGTGGCCCAGCACCTGCTGGCCCAGCTGGCCGCCGACCTGGGCTGCGTCACCGAACTGGACGAGCAGGTCGGCAAACTGTCGCTGGTGGGCACCGGCCTGCTCAACCGCCCCGAGTACACCGTGCGGATGCTGCTGGCCCTCTCCGCCGCCGGCATCACCCCGAGCTGGGGCGCGACCACCCAGCTGCGCAGCTCGGTGATCATCCCGGTCGACCGGCTCACCGAGGCGGTCACCACCCTGCACCGCGAGTTCGAGCTGGACCGGGACGACGCCGAGTCCATGCCCGCCTAACCCCACCCCGACGAGTTGGCCCAAGTCGTACGCCAAGTTGGCCAAAGCAGACGTACCGGTTGGGCCAAGTCGGCGGCGTTTTGACCAGAAGGGACACCGGTGTCTACGAACCGATCGTTCGGCGCCCAGATGCGCTTCCGCAGGTTGTTCCACCACAGTGACGAGCGGCTGTTCGTGGTGCCGCTGGATCACACGGTCTCCGACGGCCCGATCGTCGGCAACGACCTCAGCTGGCTGATCGGTGAGCTGGCCGCCAACGGGGTCGACGGCGTGGTGCTGCACAAGGGCAGCCTGCGGCACGTGGACGCCGGGGTGTTCACCGGCACCTCGCTGATCGTGCATCTCTCCGCCAGCACCATGCACGCGCCGGACCCGGACGCGAAGTACCTGGTGTCCACTGTGGAGGATGTGCTCCGGCTGGGCGCGGACGCGGTGAGCGTGCACGTCAACATCGGCTCGGCCGACGAACGCCGCCAGGTCGCCGACCTCGGCCTGGTCGCCGATGCCTGTGACCGGTGGAACGTGCCGCTGCTGGCGATGATGTACCCGCGCGGCCCCAGGGTGACCAACCCGAAGGACCCGGCGCTGGTCGCGCACGCGGCCTCGCTCGCGGCGGACCTGGGCGCGGACATCGCCAAGGTGCCCTATGTCGGTTCCCGGGCCGAGATGGCCGATGTGGTGCGCGGCTGCCCGATCCCGCTGATCGTGGCCGGCGGCCCGCAACTCGACAGCACCGACGCCGTTGTGTCCTATGTGGACACTCTGCTGAGCGCGGGCGTGACCGGCCTGGCCATGGGCCGCAACATCTTCCAGGCGCCCGATCCGGGCAAACGGGCCCGGCGGATCGCCGAACTCGTGCACGCCGGTGCGGACGAGCGCGCGCTCGTCCCCAGCCGGGTCTGACCATCCACCCGCCCCACCCCTTGGAGGAGCAAGACCATGAAGCTCTGCTGGCTGGATGTCCGTGCGACGGACGACGCGAGGTCGGCGATCCTGGAGGAGGCCATCCACCAGCGCGTGGACGGGATCGTGGCCGCCACCCCGGAGGACCTGGAAACCCTGCCCCCCACGGTGAAGAAGGTCCTGTTCCCGCAGGGCCGCCCGCTGCCGGAGGACTTCGGCGGCGCCGATGTGGTCATCGTCGACCCGGTGGCCCACGGTGAGCCCGCCGAACTGGCGCTGCGCCACCCCGAGGTCGAGTTCGGCCGGTTCGTGGAGATCATCGACGCGCCCACCCTGGAGGACGCCTGCCAGGCGGCCCGCAACGACCGCTGGGCGGTGCTGCTTTTCCGCGACCCCACCAAGATCCCGCTGGAGATCGTGATCGCGGCGGCGGCCAAGTCCACCGGCAGCATCATCACCATCGCCCAGGACGTCGAGGAAGCCGAGATCATCTTCGGCGTGCTGGAACTGGGTTCGGACGGGGTGCTGATGGCGCCGCGGCGGGTCGGCGACGCCACGGCGCTCAAGCAGGCCGCGGTGACCGAGACCGCGGAGCTGGACCTGGTCGAGCTGACCGTGACCGCCACCGCGCACATCGGCATGGGCGAACGGGCCTGTGTGGACACCTGCACCTATTTCCGCGAGGACGAGGGCATCCTGGTCGGCTCGCACTCCAAGGGCATGATCCTGTGTGTCAGCGAGACCCACCCGCTGCCGTACATGCCCACCCGCCCGTTCCGGGTCAACGCGGGCGCCATCCACTCCTACACCCTCTCCGCCAACAGCCGCACCAACTACCTGAGCGAGCTGAAGGCGGGCAGCAAGGTGATGGCGGTGGACATCAAGGGGCAGACCAGGTTGGTCACCGTGGGCCGGGTGAAGATCGAGACCCGGCCGCTGATCTCCATCGACGCGGTGGCGCCCAACGGCCAGACGGTGAACCTGATCCTGCAGGACGACTGGCACGTGCGGGTGCTCGGCCCCGGCGGCGTGGTGCTCAACAGCACCGAGCTGCGGCCCGGCGACACGGTGCTGGGCTACCTGCCCACCCAGGACCGGCACGTGGGTTACCCGATCAACGAGTTCTGCCTGGAGAAGTAAAGCGGCACAACGAAAACCGGCCTCGCGATCACCCGATCGCGGGGCCGGTTTTCGGGTCTGGATCAGACGACCTTGAGCCAGGCCTTCACCA
The DNA here is from genome assembly GCF_023094165.1 of Crossiella sp. S99.2. GTDB lineage: Bacteria > Actinomycetota > Actinomycetes > Mycobacteriales > Pseudonocardiaceae > Crossiella. Next base: position 113,149 of record NZ_JALMDK010000013.1, read on the forward strand.
CGTGGCAGCCGTTCGGCGGACCGTCGACCCGGGAGATCGGGCCGGTGTAGCCGTTCTGCTTGGTCACCAGCGGACCGTCGATGTTCCTGGTGTACGGCCAGTGCCCCATGTTGCACTCGACCACGACGCGGTAGCTGCCGAAGCCGTCCCGGCAGAACACCTGGCCGTAGTTGGCCGCCTTCTCCGCCTTGGCCTCACAGCGCCACACCTCGGCGCTCGCGGGGGTGGCGAGGAGCACCAGCGTGGACGACATGGTCGCCGCCACCGCCGCCGCGCTCACCAGAATTTTCCTGCCCAGCTGCATGTTTCCCTCTTCTTCCGCGGTCCGGTCGATCACGGAGGTTAGGGCTGCCGGATCAGCGGGACCACCGGTTTCAAGCGGATCTGAAACCCCGAGGACACCACGCGAAGTGCGCCGGCTCCCCATCAGGGAACCGGCGCACGTCAAGCCTTGCAGTGCCTCGGATCAGGCGGGCACCGCCACGATCACACTCGTCGGCGAGGAGGTGGGCCGGGTCTCCAGGTGCTTCAAGCCGGCCTTCTCGAACAGCGTGATGAACTCCGCCTCGGTCCGCACATGCCCGGTGAGCAGGGACAGCATCACGATGTCCTCGAACTTGCCGAAGTGCGGCGCGTCGCCCTCCGGCAGCACCTCGTCGATGATGATCAGCTTGGTGCCGGGCTTCATCTGCTCCCGGACGTTGCTCAGGATGGTGATCGCGTCCTTGTCCGCCCAGTCGTGAATGGTCCAGGACAACACATACGCGTCACCGCCGGCCGGCACCGACTTGAGGAAGTCCCCGCCAACGCACTCCACCCGGTCGGCGAACCCGGCCTTGGCCACCGTGGCCGCGGCCTCGGGCACCACCCTGGCCAGGTCGTAGACCACCGCGGTCATCTCCGGGTAGCGGGCCAGCAGGGTGGCCACCAGGTGGCCCTGGCCGCCGCCGACGTCGATGAGGTGCTTGACGTCGGTGAGGTCGTAGGCGTCCAGGGTGGCGCCATTGACCATCCGGGCCATGTTGCCCATGGCGTTGTTGAACAAAGTGGACAGTTCCGGGTGCGCGGCGAAGTAGGTCCACCAGTCGGTGCCGTGCACGTGGTCGAAACTGGGCTGGCCGGTCCGCAGACTGTGCACCAGGGCGCCGAAGGAACGCTGGCGTTCGCTCAGGCCCACGTACTTGGCCAGGTCGCGCATGGACCCGGGCACGTCGCCGCGCAGCGTGGCGGCCAGCGGGGTCAGGCCGAAGGTGCGCGGTTCGACCTCGGTGAACACCCCGACGCTGGCCAGCGCGCGCAGTGCCCGGTACAGCGCGCCGGGGTGGGCGCCGGTGCGCTCGGCCAGATCGTCGATGTGCCGCACCTCATCGCCGAGGGCGTCGGCCACCCCGAGTTCGGCGACCGCGATGAGCAGCTGGCTCACCAGCGAGCTGTACAGCATCTCGTACATGCGCACCGGGGCCGGCACGTCGCCGTCCTGCGGGGAGACCCCGGCCGTCACGCCGGGACGGTGAGCCGAAGCGGCGGAGACTGTGTCGGTCATGGTTCCCTTTCCTGGGTTCGGTGTCGCGTGGGTCAGCTGGAGAGCACGGTGGCGAAGCGTTCGCGGAGCTGACGTTTGAGCACCTTGCCGGTGGCCCCGGTCGGGAAGTCCGCCGGATCCGTTGCCAGCACGGCACCGTGCACTGTGGACAGTCCGCGGGCGGTCAGCGCGGTGTTGACGGTGGCCAGCAGGTCCGCGGGTTGTGCGGCGCCGGGCTTGAGCTTGACCGCGGCGAACGGGACGTGACCGCGACCGGGGGCGGGCGCGTCGACCGCGACCACCGCGCAGTCCGCGATCTGCTCACACCCCAACAGGATCGCCTCCTCCAGGGGCAGGCTGTAGACCGGGCCGGTGGTGGTGTGGATGACGTCCGGCACCCGGTCCAGGTGGAAGAAGCGGCCCTTGCGGTCCTTGTAGACCACATCGCCGGTGAGCCAGTAGCCGGACAGCGAGGACTTGGTGGTCAGCTCGGAGTTGTTCCAGTACCCCGGGGTCCTGGTGGGGGTGCGGACGCCGAGCCGCCCGACCCGGCCTGGACCGAGCTGGCGACCGTCCTCATCGAGCACGGTGGCCTTCTCCACCACGCTGACCGGGGTGCCGACGCAGCGGTCGTAGTCGGTGCTCTCCGGCTCGCTCACTTTGCGGAACAAGGCCATTCCCATCTCCGAGGAGCCCAGGCCGTCGATGAACCGGGAGCCGGGCTTGTCCCCGCCGCGCGCCGGTCGCCTGCCGTGCCGGATCAGCGCCTTGATGTGCGCCTCGTGCGCGGAGTCGCCGGTGTTGATCCAGGTGTGCACCTGACTGCCTGCCGACCGGTCGATGTCCAGCTGGGCCAGTTCGGCGTAAGTCTGCGGGAAAGCGACCACAATGGACGGTTGGAACAGCTTCATCGCCTCATGCACCGCCTCACCGCTGGAATCGGCCATCACCAGCGTGGGCAGGCCGAGCAGGGTGGCGGTCATCAGGTAGCTGATCCCGGCCGAATGCGACTGCGGCAGCGCGGAAAGCATCCGGTTCTTCTCCGCCTGCGGAAAGCTCCACAGCCGGTGCCGCTTGCCGAGGAAGAACTGGCGGTGCGCGAAGATCGCCGACTTGGGCGGGCCGGTGGTGCCGGAGGTGTGGCACAGCATCACCGGATCGTCATCCCCGTGTGGGTAAGGGAAAACCCCCGGCAGCGAGGTCGCGCCACTGGTCGGCAGATCCGCGGAGTCCACCGCGAACCGCAGTGCGGCGGGCAGCGCGCCGGAGTTCTTCAACGCGGCCAGGCGTTCCTCGTCGGCCACCACGCCGACCGCGCCGATCCGGCCCAGGTAGGCCGAGGCGAACGCCGGGTCCATCCGGCCGTTGACCAGCGCCGGAATCGCGCCCAGCGAGGAGACCGCGAGGAAGTGCAGGAAGGAGTCCACGCCCTCGCCCAGCTGCACCCCGACCGGATCGCCCTTGCGCACGCCGGCGTGGTGGTACCAGGCGGCGTAGGCGTTGCGGATGGTGGTCAGGTCGTTGAGGCTCAACCGCTGCAACGACATCCCGTGCCCGGTGCGCCGCTGGGCGAGCAGGAAGGGCTGATCGGGCGCCGGACTGACCCGGCGGGCGCGGTCGAGGAAGTTGCCCACGCCCAGTCCGCGATCCAGCAGGAGCTGGAGCCGGGCGTGCAACGGCATGCGGGCCAGCGGTCTGAAGTCGATGCTCGTGGTGCCGTTTCTCTCGCTCATGTGTGTTGTCTCCCGGCAGGACCCAACTCGACGAAAGGGGGGCCGACCCGCCGCAGAGCGGGTGAGCGCGCGGCGGCGGGTCGGCGGACAGGCTGCGATCGCTTGGCTTTTCTGGGGGAATCAGCCTTCGTAGATCGTCAGCTCGTAGCCGTCGGGGTCCTTGAACTGGAACTCGCGGCCGCAGAAACCGTCACACGGGGGCTTGGTGATGGTCACGCCCTCCGCCGCCAGCTCCTTGGCCAGTTTGTCCGGGTCCTCGGCCTTGATCCAGAGCACCACGCCCCAGCCGAGTTCGCTGACCGCGTCCAGGTCGATGGCGCTCTGCCGCAACGCCAGCTTGATCGGCGCGGTGTCCAGCACCACCGCGGTGGGCACCTTGGACTCGGTGGGGGTGAAGCCGACCAGCTCGGTGTAGAAACGCTTGGAGCGCTCAAGGTCGCGAACCTGGAGCGTGAGGAAGTTCGGTCCGACAGCGTTGCTCATAAGGCGAATCTCCCTGAGTCACACCACTACTTACCGACCCCAGAGTGCTCGGCGGCCGCCACGGCAGCATCACGTGTTCGCGTGATCCTGCCGTGGCGACCCACAGTCCACAATGGACTAGTGGGACTCGTCGTGCGACATGGCCTTGCGGGTCAGCTCGACCCGGCTGGTCACGCCTAGTTTGGCGAAGCTGTGCCGCAGGTGACTGTCCACTGTGTGCGGTGAGAGGAACAGTTTGCCCGCGACCTCACGGTTGGTGAAACCCTCTGCCACCAACCGGACCACCCGTAGCTCCGACTGGGTGAGGCTGTTCCAGCCAGAGCCGCCCTTGACCGGTTTCGGTGCGATCCGGCGCCGGACCCCCAGCCGCCGCAGCGCTTTCTGCACCCTGGCCAGATCGCGTTTGGCGCCGCAGCCGGTGAAGACCTGCGCGGCCTCCTGCAGGATCCCGACCGCGGTGGCCCGGTGCCCGGCCGCGTCCTCGGCGTGCGCCAGATCCTCCAGGCCCTCGGCCAGGGAGAGCTGCCGCCCGGTGACCCGGTAGGCCCCGACGGCCGCGCGCAGCAGACTGATGTCGTTGCGCAGCACCCCTTCGGCGTGCGCGGCGGCGCCGGCGGCCGAGGCCACCTCCGGGTTGTGCTCGGCCAGTTTCCGGGTGGCCCGCACCACCAGTTCGGCGCGGGCGTGATCACCGGCCTGCTGGGCCATCCGGATGAGCCGGGCGCCGGCGGCCGAGTGCCGGGTGAACAACAGCAGCCGCTCCGGCAGCGCCTGGCTCAGCTCGTCCAGGATCTCCAGCGCGGCCTCCTGGTGCCCGGCCGCGTCCTGGAAGCAGGCCGCCGCCCAGGCCAGGTCCTCCGGCACCACGCTGACGCCCTCGTCCACCAGACCGTCGGCCTGTTTGAGGTAGCTGCGCGCCATGGTCATGTCGTCCCGGTAGATCGAGATCAGCCCGAGCATGGCCAGCAGCGGCACCGCCAGGGGCTGGGCGCGCAGCTGTTCGGCCACGAACACCCCGGCCTCGGCCTCCACCGCGGCGTCGTCCAGGCGGCCCTGGGCCAGGCGCAGTTCGGCCCGGTAGTAGTGCCAGTGCGGCTGGGACAGCGCGGTGCCCGCCGCCTCGGTGTCCTGGTGGTCGCGGGCGAACCCGGCCTCGGCCTCCTCGAACCGGTCGCTGGCGGTCAGCGCCACCGCCAGCCACAGCCGCGGATGCCTGCTGCGCGAACTGCCGCCGACCTTGTCCGCGACCCGCACCGCCTCCTTGGCGTAGGTCAGCGCCACGTCCAGCTGCCCGTGCACCCTGGCCACCACGCTGCGCGCGTTGTTGCCGCACACCACCGCCGCGTACTCCCCCGCCTGCACGCCGATGGCCACCGCCTCGGCGGCCACCGCGTCCGCGCTGCGCGGGTCCCCGCTGTCGATGAGCAGGTATGCCTGCATGGCCAGCAGTTCGGCCCTGGCCCGGCTGGGCGTGCGCGCCCTGGCCAGCGCGCGGCTGGTGTACTCGACCACGCTGGAGTTGCGTCCGGTGGCGTACAGCGCCTCGGAGAGCCCGAGTAGCAGCGAGACCTTGTCCTCGGTGCGCTCCACCGTGCGCAGCGAGGACTCGCCCAGCCGGATCGCCTCGGCGGCCCGCCCGGCCAGCGCGAGCAGCCGCACCGCGTCGCCGACCAGTTGCGGCCTGCTGGCGTGCTGCTCGTCGATGAGGTCCAGCATCCGCAGGATCAGGTCGGCCGCGGTGTTCGGCGAGGTCGGCGCGACCTCGCGGACGGCCTGCCGCAGGATCAGCACCGCCTGCGCGTCGCCCTTGTGCCCGCTGCGCACCAGGTGCTCGACCGCGTCGGCGGGTGAACGGCCCTCGCCGAGCACGATGAAGGCGGCCTCGCGGTGCAGCGCCATCCGGACCGGGCCGGGCAAGCGATTGTAAAGCGCCTCCCGGATCAGATCGTGCCGGAAGGTCAGCTCGGATCCGTTGCCCACCAGGATGCTGGCGTCCACCGCCTCGCTGATCACCGGCAGCAGCTCGGTGGCCGAACGGCCCAGCAACGCGGCCACCTCGTGCACGGTGAACGGCCTGCCCAGCACCGCGCCGGCGTCCAGCAGCCTGCGGGCCTCGCTGGAGAGATCGCGCAGCCGGTGATCCACCGCGGACAGGAACGGCGGGGTCAGCTCGTTGCCCACCACGGTCGCGGTGCCCTCGTCGGTGAGCAGCTGACCGGTGTCGCGCAGGGTGGTGAGCAGCTCCTCCAGCAGGAACGGGTTGCCCTCGGCCCTGGCGGCCAGCGCGAGCACCTTGGCGTCGGGGTGCGCGCCGAGCACGTTGGCGCACAGGTCGGCCACCGCGTTGCAGCACAACGGTCCCAGGTGGTGCCGCAGCGCGCCCTCGCTGATCAGCCAGTCCAGCGCGTCCTGGGCGTAGCCGCGCACCGGGGCCGGCCTGCGGGCCAGCAGCCACAGCACCGGCGAGGTGCTCAGCGCGGGCACCAGGATGCGCAGGGCGAAGGCGGTCAGCTCGTCGGAGCGGTGCGCGTCGTCCAGGCCGATCAGCAGCGGCCGGTCGCGCACGTGCTTCTCGATCAGCTCGCCCACCCGGTCCACCAGGCCGAGGGCGTTGCGCTCCAGATCGTGCATGGCGATGCGTTCCAGCCCGGGTAGGCCGGTGAGCAAGGCGCGCAGCGTGGTCAACGGGGCGCCCTTGTCCAACTCGGTCGCCCGGCCGAATGCCACCGAGATGCCCTGACCGGCCGCATCGGAGGAGACGACTTCGAGTAAACGGCTCTTGCCGATACCGGCCGAGCCTTCGATGACAACACAGCGACCGCTGCCCGCCACTGTGTTCGACAGCGCTCGCCGGAGGTCGGCCAGCGCGGATTCTCGGCCCACTAACGGTGTCATGGTCGCCTGCATATTCACATTCCCCCAGCTCATCTCGCCCTCCGGACAGGGCGCCCGGGTCTCGCCCCACCCTGGGCGATCCCGCGCTTTCACCTCCATTCAATCACGGTTTGATAGACAACTACAGGTAGAACTTCCTAAGCCCGATGGGGGTCACCGTGTGCTAATGAGCCGAAGCCGGAGTCATTCGACTATTCCTGAACATCATAGTCGTAAAGTCTGTAAGGATTGGTCCCTTTGGAGCAGTATTCGCAGGCCAGCAAGGGTCCAAACTGCCCCATCGGGCAACTGTTGACCCGAATGGATGCTATGCCTCCACGAACCGCAGACCGATGATTCCACCCACGATCAGCGCGAGGAACACGAAGCGCAACGGAGACGCGGAGTCGCCCTGGGTAAAAATACCGGCAAGGGCCACGCCGACCGCGCCAATTCCCACCCATACGGCGTAACCAGTGCCGACTGGCAGGGTTTTCAGCGAGACCGAGAGCAAGAAAAAGCTGATCGCGGCACAGCTGATACCAATTACGCTCGGCCACAGCTTCGAGAAGCCATCGGCCTGCTTCAACGCGGTCGCGAAAATAATCTCGAACAGACCAGCGACGATCAGAAGCGTCCAGGCCATCTGCTTACTCCCCGTTTCCACCGCGGTTGCGCTCGACATAAAACCCACCCCTCCAACCGGTAACCACCGAAAATCCTGCGGTGGCGTGCCGCCAGGAGCGACACGCCACCGCAGGACTGGTTTCAGGCGTTCGAACCGGCGTCCACGACGATCGCGGAACCGGTGATGTTGCGACCGCCGGGGCCGACCAGGTGCGCGACCGAGGCGGCGATGTCCTCGGGCTGCCCGTAGCGGCCCAGCGCGGTCAGGCCGCGCTCGTCATCGGCCTGCGGACCGTCGGCCGGGTTCATCTCGGTGTCGGTGGACCCCGGGTGCACCAGGTTGACGGTGATGTCCCGCTCGCCCAGGTCGCGGGCCAGGCCCTTGGTGAAGCCGATCAGCGCGGCCTTGCTCATCGCGTACAGCGCCACGCCCGGGTAGGGCACCCGCTCAGCGAGGGTGCTGCCGATGCTGACGATCCGGCCGCCGGCTTCCATGTGCTTGGCCGCGGCCTGACTGGCCACATAGGCCGCGCGGGCGTGGATGGCCAGGGTGCGGTCGACCTCGTCGAGGGTGACCTCGTCGATGGTGCCGTAGGGGAAGATTCCGGCGTTGTTGACCAGGATGTCGATCCGGCCGAACTCCGCGACGGTCTGCTCGACGGCGGCCACCACGGCCGCGGCGTCCGCGCTGTCCGCGGCGATGGCCAGACCGCGGCGGCCCGCGGCCTTGATGTCCTCGACCACGCCCTGGGCGCGGTCGGCGGCGCTGGCGTAGGTCAGCGCCACATCGGCTCCGTTGGCCGCGAGCTTCTTGGCGATGGCCGCGCCGATGCCGCGGCTGCCCCCGGTGACCAGGGCCACCTTACCTGCGAGTTCCGACATGTCCCCTCATTTCTGGGTCGATCACTACATAATTGGTATCGTGCAGGAGATCGACCTGTCAAGGATTTTTGGGTCGATCGCTACAGAAAGGGGTGGGGCATGGCCACACGAGGCCGTCCACGTGCTTTCGACCGCACCGCGGCGCTGCGCTGCGCGATGGAGGTGTTCTGGGAGCACGGCTATGAGGGGACCTCGCTGAACGACCTCAGCGCGGCCATGGGCATCAACACCTCCAGCCTGTACACCGCCTTCGGCTCCAAGGAGGAGCTGTTCCGGGAGGCGGTCACCTACTACGACGAGACCGAGGGCGAGGCCGCCGCCCGCGCGCTGCGCGAGGAGCCCAGTGCCAGGGCGGCCTTCGAGGCGGTGCTGCGGGTCAACGTGCACGCCTACACCGATCCGGCCAAGCCCAGCGGCTGCATGATCGTGCTGGCCGCGACCACGTACACGCCCAAGAGCGAGAGCGTGCGCGACTTCCTGGCCGAGTTGCGCCGGGAGACCCAGGAGTCGCTGCGCCAGCGCCTGGCGCGCGGCCAGGCCGACGGGGACGTGCCGCCCGAGGCCGACGTCGACGCGCTGGCCGGGTACTACAACACCCTGTTGCAGGGCCTGTCCATCCAGGCCCGCAGTGGCGCCGACCGCGCGGAGCTGTCCGCGATCGTGGACGCCGCGATGCGCGCCTGGGATGTGCTGGCCGCGCCCGGAGTCCGGGTGTGACGCCGAGGAGGGCGAACCGGTGATCCCGGTTCGCCCTCCGGCGATGACGACTGAGCGGGCTGGCTTCAGACCGCCTCGATGCCGTACTTGTCCGCGGCGATCCGCATCGAGCGGGCCACGTCGTCGGCGTGCTGTTCCTCCGGCGGCGCTTCCTCGCCGTCGATGACCGGGATGCCGACCTCCAGGAAGAACTCCTCGAACCCGCTGGGCACAAAGAAGATCAGCAGCTTGGCGTGCGTCTCGCCGACGTTCTTGAACCGGTGCGGCGAGCCGCGCGGGATGTAGATGAAGGAGCCGGGCTCGATGATGATCGGGCGGCCGTTGGCCACCACCTCAAGCCGGCCCTCGATCAGGTAGAAGGCCTCGTCCTCGTTGCGGTGCAGGTGCAGCGGCGGTCCGCTCTGCGGCGGGATCACGGCTTCCAGCAGGCCGAGCGCGCCGCCGGTGTCGGCGATGCCTGCCTTGACGGTGTACCGGTCGCCGCTGAACGCCCACACGCTCGGACCCTCGCCGGGCGGCACGTACAGCGCTCGCGGCGTCTCCTTCTCCACCTGGCTGGTCATGCGAATCCTCACTTTCGGGACGGGACGACGTGGACAGCGTGGCCATCGGAGGTGGTCCGGGACATCACGTCTTCGCGTGATCCCGGCGCAACTCGCCGGCGAGTTCGGTCGCGAAGGCAACGAAGTCGCGGGGTTCCCGGCCGGTGATCTCGCGGACCGCCGGACTGAGCAGCTCGGCCTCGCCCGCGCGGTAGGTGGCGTACAGCTCCAGTCGCGCCCGGACCGCCCACTCCGGCACGCCGTTGCCCAGCATGGCCGCGCCGGCCTGTTCCGGGGTGACGTCCAGGTGCCGGATCGGGCGACCAGCCACTGTGGACAGTGCGGCGGCGACTTCGGCGTAGGTCAACGCCTTCGGCCCGGTCAGGTCGTGGGCGCCGGCGTGCCGGACCGGGTCGGTCAGCGCCCTGGCGGCCACCGCGGCGATATCGCGGGTGTCCACCATGCTGACCCGGGAGTTCCCGGCGGGCAGCACGATGGCGTCCTTGGCCGCCACGGTCGGCAGCCACTGCACCGCGTTCTGCATGAAGGCGTTGGGGCGCAACAGGGTGTAGCCCAGCCCGGACTCGATGACGGCCTGTTCGGCCAGTCCGTGCTGGCGGTGCACCAGCGCGGACGCGGCCGGATCGGCGCCCAGCGCGGACAGTTTCACCACATGCCCGACCCCGGCCCGGACCGCGGCCTCGACCAGCCCGGCCTGCACCAGGTCCTGCCGCGGGTGGAACGGGGTGAGCAGGAACAGCGAGCGGATCCCGGCCAGCGCTTCGGCCACGGTCCGCTCGCGTTCCAGGTCCACCTCGACCCGCTGCACCAGCGGATGCCCCGGCAGTTCGGATCCCTTGCGCACCAACGCCCGCACCCGGTGCCCGGCCAGGGTCAGCTCCCGCACCAGTGCCCGGCCGATGTTCCCGGATGCGCCGGTGACCGCCAGTTCAGGCGGCGTGGAGGGCGTGTGCACCGGCCCGCTCCAGGATCTCCGGCAGCTGGTTCTTGATCGCGGCGTCGGCGAGCAGTTCGCCGAGCACCGGGGCCATCTTGAACAGGTTGTGCCCGGCGATGGCGGTGACGCCGTCGGTGTGCCAGGCGTGCACAGCGTCCGAGCCCGCGGGCAGTTTGGTCATCACGCACACCCGGATGCCGATCGGGTCCGGTTCCAGGCCGGGCATGGCGCGGCGGACGTATTCGGTGACCCGGCGGACGTGGTCCTCCATGCCGGAGCCAGGGGCGAGCGCGCCGTTGGGGCCGAACGGGATGTCCACGTCCAGGCCGATCAGGCCGAGCACGTAGGTGTCCCGGTTGCCGATGGGCGAGCCGTAGACGGTCTCGCCGAAGGCCCCGGAGCGATCCACCCAGCAGGGCAAAGCCTTGCCACGGAAGGGTTCCCGCACCCGGTAGTGCGGCCGGGCGTGCAACGCGGACTCCAGCGGCACGTCCAGGCCGACTCCCGCGGCCAGTTTCGGCACCGCGGTGCCCGCGCAGATCACCACGTGCCGGGCCCGGTAGATGGCCTCGGTGGTCTGGATCTCCACCCCGTGCCCGTCGCCGGGCACGGTGACGCTGTGGATGTCGGCGTTGACGATCCGGTCCCCGACCCAGCTCGCCAGCGCGTCAATGGTCCGCCGGGCCCGGATCGCGCCCGCACCGGGGTCGACCAGCAACGGTCCGTCCACTGTGGCCAGTGCCGGGAAAACCTTCTTGCCCTCACCGGGATCGGCGAAGCGGTGTGCCACCCCGTGCCGCACCATCCCGGCCACATCGGCGGGCCCCATCCCCGCGTAGACCGCACCCTCGGGCCCGATCAGCTTGCGCCCCAGGCGTTCCTCCCACCGGCCGAACCCGGCCCGCCCTTCCACCGCCAGCGCGACCAGGCGTTCGTTGTCGTGCCGGTGCCGGAAGGTGCGGGTCAGCCCGCCGGAGAGCCCGTGTCCGGGTGGCCTGCCGTCGAAGCAGGTCACCGACACCCCGCGCCGGACCAGCGCGTCGGTGGTGGCCAGCCCGAGCACGCCGGCGCCGATCACCGCGACATCCAGTTCCCGCCTGTGCTCAGCCATGCGCACGCCTCCCCGCACCGCTGCGGACCGAGCTGCCAGCCATGAGTGCCTCCTGGGTAACGACTGTGGCCGATACGGGCATCACGAGCCTGGCCGCCGGGGCCGCACGCGGGCATCACGTGTTCTCGTGAGATCCCCCGCCGAAGTCCGCGGCATGCTCGGCGACCCAGTCGCGGAAGCTCCTGCCGGGTCTGCCCAGCAGCTGCTCGACCACGCCGGTAGGTCCCAACGGTCTGGTCACCAGGGTCGCGTAGGCGTCCAGCACAGTGTCCACAATGGACTCATCCAGCCAGCTGAGCGCGTCCGCCCTGGCCTGGCTGACCGGGATCTCCTGCCAGCGCAAGGGCCGTCCGAGTGTTTCGCCGATGATCCGCACCTGCTCGCGCTGGGTGTGTATCTCCGGCCCGCTCAGCAGGTGTCTGGCTCCGTGGTGGCCGTCCTCGGTCAGCGCGCGCACGGCCACCGCGGCGATGTCGGCCTCATGGATCAGGGTGAACCCGGCCTCGCCGTGCGCGCCGCGCACCACGTCCCCGGCCCGCACCTGCCCCGCCCACTGCCGGGTGTTGGCGGCGAAGGAGAACGGCCGCAGGAACGTCCACTCCAGACCGGTCCCGGCGATCAGCCGTTCCACCCCGGCGTGGTGCGCGCCAATGGGATCGGACTGTTCCTCCAGGGTGTCCTCCACCGCCGCCGAGGACAGCAGCACGACCCGGCGGGCCCGCGCCGCGATCACCTCCACCACCCGGGCCGCCTCGGCGGTCGAACCCACCGGCCAGACCAGGAAGACCGTGTCCACGCCGGCCAGCGCGGCACTCAGCGCGGCCGGATCGGACTGCGCCCCGGTCGCCACCGGCACCCCGGCGGGCAGGTTGGCGGTGGCCGGATCGCGGGTCAGCGCCCGGGGTGTGCTGCCGCCGGCCAGCAGTTGCCGGAGCACCGCGCCACCGACGTTGCCGGTCGCGCCGGTCACCAGGATCTCGTTGTGTCGCTTCATGTCCTGGACGCTACGGAGCGGAGTTCAGCCAGGTAAGAACGCACTTTCGGGTAAGCTCCGGAGGTGGCGGTTGGCATGCAGGCAGACCAGGACACGGTGGCGACGACCCGTGAGCGGCTTCACGTCGACTGCGCGGGCGCGGAGATCTTCAGCCACGTCACCAGCCGCTGGGGCATGCTCGTCCTGGCCGAACTCCTGGACGGCCCGCAACGCTTCGCCGCCCTGCGCGACCGCATCGACGGCATCAGCGAGAAAATGCTCTCCCAGAACCTGCGCGACCTGGTCGCCGACGGTTTGCTCACCCGCACGGTGGAACCGGACACCCCACCCAAGGTGAGCTACCAGCTGACCCCGCCGGGCCGCGAGCTGGCGGAGAAGCTGTACGCGGTACTGGAGTGGATCGGCCACAACCTGCTCTAGGCGACCCCGTCCAGCTCAGCCGGCACTTCCCCGTCGCCGGACGCACAGGCCACCCCACGCCGGATCGCGGCATGCAGGATGGGCGCCGCATCCGGGCCCAGGGTGTCGGTGATGGTTCCGGCGGCCTGTTCCAACAGGGCCATGGCGTGCTCCCAGTTGTCGGTGAGGCTGCGGTAGAGCTGCGGCAGCGCGAGTGCCGGATGGGTGTTCAGCAGCAACGGGAACAGGCGGGTGAGCACTTCGTCGCGTTCGCCCCTGGCGAAGGGATCCCGCTCGTCCAGGCGGAGGGCTTCGGTGTGCAGGTCGGCGGGGTCGACCAGGTCAGCCAGCGGTGGGGACAGGGCGAACTGGAGCCGGGTGACGGCGCGGGTGGCCGGCGGGCAGTCGCGGGTGGCGGCGAGAGCTTCGACGGCCAGGCCGCGGAGCTGGGCGAGCAACGCGGGGATGGGGCCGGGTGTGCCGAGCTGCTCCGGCCAGAGGTACGCGCTGGTGGCCGCGTGCGCGAGCAGTCCGGCGGCGGCGGGCAGCCGGGGCGTGCCGAACAGCGCCCGGATCTTCACCGCGAAGCCCGGGTCGCCTGCGGTCAGCTCGGCCAGCGCGGCGTAGAGCGGGTCCTCGATCCGCGGCGGCGGCGCGGGCCTGCGGCCGGTCCGGGCGGCGAGGCGCCGCTCGTGCCCGGCGGCGGTGGCCCGCAGGATGTCGGTGAGCAGCGGATCCCCGCCCTCGGGCGGTGCGACCATGGCCACGGTCGACTGGTGCACCTGCTGGAAAGGCGGGAACGGTCGGCTGGCCGCGGCGTGCTCGGCGGAGGCCACCGCGGCGAAGGACAGGTGGAAGGCGTAGGCCAGGTAGTGCGCGCCGCTCTGGTCAAGCAGGTGCAGGGCCGGATCCGCCTCATACGGCATCAGCCGCATCGCCACCTCGAACCGGGCGCGGTGATCCGGCCGCAGGTAGGCGAACCCGTAACGGTCCTGATCCGGGATCAGCCACTCGTACGGCTCGATCCGGCCCAGCGCCTCGCCCACGGCCGCCCAGGCCCGCTGCGCCACCTCGATCGGCTGGTACCTCACGGCCGAGCGGAACAGCGCGGCCAGGCCGACAGCGCGTTCGCCGGGATCGGTGAGCGAGCCGACCAGCGCGGTGGCCCGAGGCAGGTTGGTGTCCGCGATGGTCTCGGCCAGCACCCGCACCGTGCGCCCCCAGCTGTGCGGATTGCCGATCGACCTGGACCCGGGCGCCATCGCCCGGACCACCTCGGCCGGATCGCGGTGGAAACGGCGTTCGCGCAACCACTGCCAGTCCCGGCTGTGGTTGAACTGGTAGGCGATGTTGCTCGCCCACTCCAGCGAATCGGCCGGGGCGCCGGTGGCCCAACGGCACGGACCGTGCGACCGCTGGTCGACCAGTGCCGGGGCCTGCCCGGTGCCACGCAGGATCTCCGCCAGGATCACCTCGGCCTCGCAGTCGGGCTGGCCCTCGGCAATCCGGGCCAGCACCGTCCACCGATCGTCGGCCAGGAACGACCAGCGCACGTCAGTCATTCCCCTGGCCAAGTCCAACGCCGCGGCCAGGTCGTGCGGGGCCAGCGCGACGGCCAGCGAACCGAGATCCCCCTGATGCCGCGACTCCTGCATCGAGCCAGGGTCCCCTGTCGGCCTCACCGCGCCCCGAGCCCGCTCCAGCAACCGGCGCGCGGCAACCGGATCAAACTCGGCGAGCACCCCACTGGCCTTGCGCATGGTCCACACCGTGCTGTTCCAGGCGACCACCCGCTCCACCAACCCCCGAGCCCGGTCCACCTCACCCCAAGCCCCCAGCACACCAGCGCCCCGCAACACAGCGCTGTCCACAAACCCCCCGATCTCCAACGATCCCAACCGATCCAACAACCGATACCCAACCCCCCGATCCAACCCAGGAACCATCGCCGCCGCGACCAACCCCTCGGCCAGCTCCCGCTGCGGCCCGTACTCCCCCTCCGCCGCCGACTCAGCCTCAGCCACCAGCCGCCCGAGATGCTCCCGAGCCCGCTCCGGCTGCAGCACCGACAACCGAGCCAGCCCCACCAGCCGTTCCCCAGGCAAAACTCCGTCCAACTCACCCACCGCCGTGGCCAGAAGCTCCCGCGCCGCAACAGGATCCAGCCGCTCCGCCAGATCAAGCCAATCCCCCACCCGACCACTGCGCAACTGCTCAACCAGTCCACGCGCGACCGCCGGTTCCGCCGCCGCAGCAGCGGCCCGGTACACCGCATCCGGCGCCCAAACCCGGTCCCCCTCCTGACCGCGCTGCGCATGCGCCCACAACCGCAACGCCCGCGGCAGGTCATCGGCCGCGAACTCCAACGCGACCTCCTCCAACGGCAACAGCTGAGCCGGATACCCCCGGCTGACCTGATCCGCCGGTATGGTCAAAGCCGTCTCCACCAACACTTCCCGCAGATCCACCCCACTCTGCCGATGAATCTCCCGAGCACTCTGGAACTGTTGCAACGAGGGCGGCAACGCCCACAACTGATCCAGCGCCTGCCCAACCCGCCCCAGCCGGGCAAGCAACCCCAGCACCGCCGGCGTCAGCCCCCGCCCGGTACGGCGCAGCTGCCGCCGCAACACCCCCAGGTACAACGTGGTCGGCAACGCACTGCCCGGCTCCGCCCCAGCGATCACCCGCTCAGCAACGACTTCCACCCACCGGCCGAAATGCCGATCCCCGCCAAAAGCCGCGACAATGGCCCGCCGCGACCCAGGACAAATCAGCTCAACAGCCCGCCCCGCAACCGCCTCCCCCGCCCGCGTGACGTGCTCAACCAGGTGCAAGAGGCCATACCGATCCACCGCGGACCAGTCCAGCGAACCCCAATCGGACGCGCCACCGCGGTAATGCCGGGCAATCCGCTCATGCCATTCGGTCTCATCGACGGCGCAATCCGGATAGTCCCGATGCGCCTGCACGCTCACCAGGAACTCCCCCACCGAGCTGTGGTAAAGACTGATCCGCCCCGCTTGCCCGGCCGCGCCCTCCGCCAGTAACCAGCGCAATCTGCCCAGCACGGCCCGCACCACCCGCGGCCACACCCGAATCCCGGCCAGCGCACCAAGTTCAGCCACCGTGAGCGGTTCCCGCGCAACGGCGAGCACCCCCAGAATCGGCTGCCCAACCCCCAACCAGGCATCGGTGAACCGGTCGTCGGGCCCGGTCGGCTCGCGGATCTCCACCATGCCCAGCCGCTGCAGATCAGCCCGCGCGGTCTCGATGAAGAACCCGTACAACCCACTCAACCCAGCCGGCACACCCGCGAGCCCCACCAAACGCTCGGCCAACGCCGGTTCGGCCTCGACCAGCGCGCGGGCATACGCGGCGAGGTAGAGAAAGTTCCCAGCCGCCCGGCCGACCACCCGCCGGTGAAACTGATCCAGCAACTCGCCCCGCCCCGCCACCGCCGTGACGATCGGCTCGGTGCTCAGCACAGTCGCCGCGTAGGCAAGCAGATCGGCGGCCACCTCCCGTGACCCCGGCTCGATCGGCACCTCGATGAGCTGACGACCGGCGCGCAGCGGCGCCAACGCGGCATGCGGACGCGAACTCAGCACCAGCCGCACGTTCGACGGCAATTCCGGCCCACGCGCGAGCCAGTCCAGCACACTCGCTCCGGCGAGTTCATCCAGCGCGTCAACCAGGATCACGATCCGCGCCGCCGGATCCAGCGCGTGCAACGCCGCCGCCGGGTCCAGCAACGCCAGGTGTGCCAGGTTGTCCGGCTCCAGCAACCGGGGCTCCAGATTCGCCCGCCCGATCTCCACCCCGCTGACCACCCCGGCGACTCCGCCGAGCTGCTGTTCCACCTGCAACACGGCGGTCCGGTGAAATGGCGAGGCGGTGAGGTCCTCGATCTGGACGCCCACCACCCGCCCACCCTCGGCCACGTTCTCCACTCGCTGCCGCACCACCACCGCGAGCCGCTCCGGCTGGAAGATCTCCGGTCGCCACCGCGCCAGCTGATGCCCCACAGCCAGCAGGAACGACTGGATGTCGGTCCCCTCCACCGCGGTCCGGCTGTCCCGCCGCACGAAGTACCGCGCCCACTCCGGATGCGCCACCGCCAGCCCCGCCAGCAGGCTCGTCTTGCCCGCGCCGGGTTCCCCCGTCACCAGCACATGCCCGCGGTCAACGGCCCGCTCCACCGCGTCCCGCAACCAGCGGCGGTCCACAAACCCCGCCCCGGTGTGCTGTGCCACCACCTCCGCGAAGCCGCCGTTCACAATCTCCTCCAGCCCGCCACACCCACGGGTCTAGGACCACTGCGCCTTGTCGACCAGGTTTACCAGCTCCGCCCCTGCCGCGAAGCGCTTCGCGTTCTCCAGCAACACCGCGAACCGCCTGCTGTCCGCATGCGGTCCGACCCCGGCCACATGCGGGGTCAGCAGCACATCCGTCCGCCGCCACAACGGATGTCCCGCGGGCAACGGCTCCTGCTCGAACACATCCAGCGCCGCCCCAGCCAACCGTCCCGCGTCCAACGCCGCCACCAGGTCATCCAGCCGCACGGTGGCACCCCGCCCGATGTTGACCAGGTACGCCGAAGCCCGGAACAACGCCAGCCGCCGAGCGTCAACCAGGCCCTCGGTCTCCGGCGTGTGCGGCACGGTCAACACCACCACATCCGCCTCTCCCAACGAGGAGTCCAACTCCCCCGCCGGCCGCACCTCGGCAAACCCGGCAGGCAGGTCGACCCGCCGCCGATCAACCCCGATCACCCGGGTGCCGAAAGCAGCCAGCAACCGCCCGATCTCACTGCCCAGCGCGCCAACCCCGACCACCAGCGCACTCGCCTCGGCCAACGGCAGCACCGCGGTCGGCGCCCAGTCCGGCGCCCACCTCCCCGCGCTCTGATCACGCACATACCTGGGCAACCCACGTGCCAATGCCAGCACCAACGCCAACGCGTGCGCCGCCACATGATCGGTGTAGGTGTCCCGCATATTGGTCACCTGCACCGGATGCGCGATCAACTCCGGGTGATAGAAGCCCACCGGTGGCCCAGCCTGCGGCGCCTGCAACCAGCTCAACCGCCGAGCGTGCCGCAGCAACTCGGGCGACAACGCCCCGTACACCGCATCCGCCACCCGCAGCGCGGCCACGGTGTCCTCGGCCGTCTCCGGCCGCAGGACCCGGATACCGGGCACGGCCTCGGCCAGCCGCGCGGGCCAGCCGAGGGTTTCATCGTTGTGCGGCGGAACCAGCGCCAGGGTGAAACTCATGGCAGACATCGTCGCCGCTGGACACCCTCGCCACCAGCTCAACCCGGCGGGGTTCCGGGCCGATGGTGCTGGCCCGGGTCAGGCCCATGCCGCCGCCGATGCTCGGGCTTGGCCTGTTCGATGGTCGTCTTCTCGGCTCCCCCTGCGGATGCTCAGTCGTGCAGCAGGCCGAGGTCTGGGGGCACCAGGGTGGTGTTCTCCATCAGTTCGCGGATGAGGTTGTGGTTGAGCGTGTTGCCGATGGGTTCGCCGACCTCCTCTCTGGTCAGGCCAGCCACGCCACCGCGGCTGAGCCGATCGCGAACACCCACGATCAGGTGTTCGACCTTCTTGTGCGTCCACTTCTCCCCAGGCCGGATCTCGTTGAGGTGTTCAGCGGCCTGCCGCCAGGACAGCGGGTTCGGGTACAGCTCGTGCAACAGGTAGCGCTGGCCGAGGACGACCAGAGCCAGCTTCTCGGCGGGCGAGAGGGGCCAGGTGTGCGGCGGACGGGTCGAGGCGCCGTGCTGGGTCAGGAGTTCCTCGCCGTCCGTGGCGCGGACATGCACCTCCAGCAGGTGTTCGCGGCCGCTGGAGCCGCGGATGAACAGCGGGGTGTACCCGGCCGCCAGCGGAATCGGCTCGTCCTGGTTGAACAGCAGCCGGGCGCCGGGCAACCGCAGCGGCAACCGGCCCAGGGTGCTGATCCACCACTTGTCGCCGTGGTGGGTCAGCGCGCCCTGGTGGCGGCTGATCCGCCGGTCGTGCTCGCCGACGCAGACGTGCACGTCCGGTCGGTTGCGGCCGAACAGGATCTCCCTGCCCTCTCGAGGGCCCACGGTGATCCCGCCGGTCACCGCCAGCACGTGCAGCGTGCCGGGGGCCTCGCCCGCGTGCACTCCCCAGGCCAGGCTGTGGTGCCCGGCCGGGAGATTCTGGCCACCCGCCACCGCAAGCCGCTCCGTCATGTTCGCCTCCTGGCCGGTTGTCGCGTCGTGCCCCACGAGCTTGGCACGGCGACCTTGGGAAGGCTCCCGGGCCGGGTTCGGGAGCCTTCCACCTGGTCAGGCGGCCACGGCGGTCAACAGATCCACCCTGGCGGCGCGCCGGGCCGGCCAGATCGCGGCCAGCACGCCCGCGGTCACCAGACCGGCCAGAGTCAGGACGACCACCGTGACCGGGACCGTGACATCGGTCAGCGCCTGGCCGAGCATGGCGTGCTGCATCACCGCTCCGGAGCCGACACCCAGCAGGACACCCAGGACCGCGCCGAACAGGCAGATCACCACGCTCTCCCACCGGACGGCGGCCCGGAGTAATCGCTGGGTGGCGCCGACGGCGCGCAGTACGCCGAGTTCGCGCACCCGGGACAGCACCGCCAGTGCCAGGGTGTTGACCACGCCGAAGAGCGAGATCAGCACGGCCAGGGCGAACATGGCGTACATGATCACGAACGCCAGCCGCTGGGTCTCCTGGCCCTCGGCCACCAGGCCAGCCTGGTCACTGACGGTGACGTCCGGGCGGTCCGCGAACGCGGCGTGCACGGCGGTGCGGACCGCGGCCGGATCGGGGCCGGTGGCGTAGATCGTGGTGATCTTCTCCCGCAAGCCCGGCGGTGCCTGGGCCTGGTCGAAGTAGATGCTGGCCTGGAGTTCGGTGGCCTCGTACACGCCGGCGACGGTGCTGGCGATGGTCGCCCCATCCACGGTCATGGTGAACGGCTGGCCCAGTCGCAGGCCGAGCATGTCGGCCTGATTGCGGGAGACCAGCGCGCCCCGGCTCAGGTCGGCGACACCGGCGGTGACCTCCGGGGTGAGCACGGTGCCGAAGGCGGCCGGGTCGATGGCGGAGACCCGGCGCTGGGTGGCACCGCCGGGGTAGGCGATGTCGGCGGTCACCTCGCGCACCGTGGACACCTTGGTCACCCCGGCAACCTTGTCCACTGTGGACAGATCGGCCGGTGCCAGGACGGCGTCGCCGCGCTGGGCCGGGCGGATCACCGTGGTGCTGCTGGGCAGGGTGGCCCGGGTGGTGGAGGCGATCAGGTCGGCGAAGCTGGCGCTGAGCGTGGCGAAGGCGCACACCAGGGCCACGCCGATGGCGATCGCGGTGGCGGTGGCCGAGGTGCGCCGCGGGTCGCCGGCGGCGGTGCGGATGCCCAGCCGCAATGCGGGGCCGCCGAACCTGCTCAGTGGGCGCAGCACCAGCGTGGCCAGGGCCGGGGCCAGCAACAACATGCCCACCGCCGCGAGCACGGTGGCGCTCAGTGCGATGATCCTGGGCAGGAGGTCCACGCTGGGGTCCGCGGTGGCGACGACGGCCGCCACCGCGATGGCCAGCACCGCCAGGCCGGCCAGGGTGCGGGCACGGCGGGTGGCCTTGGGTGGGATCGGATCGGTGCGCAGCGCGGCCATCGGGGGCACCTTGGCGGCACGCCGGGCTGGGCCGTAGGCGGCGAGCACGGTGGTGCCGACGGCGACCGCGTAGCCGAGCAGGAGGGCCAGCGGGCCCACGGTGAACTCGATCCGCTCGTCCGGGCGGAGCAGCCGGATGATCAGTGGACCGATGGCGATTCCGCTGATGGCGCCGAGGGTTCCGCCGACCACACCGAGCAGGGCGGCCTCCAGCACGACGGTCCGCCGGACCTGACCGCGGCGGGCGCCGACCGCACGCAGCAGGGCGAGCTGGCGGGTGCGCTGGGTGAGCAACATGCCGAAGGTGTTGGTGATGACGAACATGCCGACCATCAGTGCCACGAAGGCGAAGGGCAGCAACGTGATCCGCAGATCGGTGAGGGATTCGGCGCGTTCGGCCTCGACGGCCTCGGCCAGTTCCGCCCCGGTGCGCACCTGGCGGCCGGGTGCGGCGACCGCGGCCGGGGTGGCACCGGTCAGCTCGACGCGCTGGAAACCCTTGTCCAGCAGGCGTTCCGCCTCCGCCGGCCCGAAGGCGACGGTCGGCTGGTCGCCCTCGCCGAGGGTGCGGTAGTCGTACAGTCCGACCACGGTGACGGGGGTCCATCGGCCACCGGTGAGCAGCACCCGGCTGCGGTCGTCCACATCGAGCCCGGCCAGTGCGGCCTCGGTCCGGTTGAGCGCGACCTCGCCCGGCGCCGCGGGCGGACGTCCGGCGGCCAGGGCGAAGCGGCCGGTGTTGTCCCAGCCGGTGCCGGTCTGAGCCAGGGGCGCGCGGGTCCGGACGAGTTTGCCGTCCGGGCCGGGCAGTCCGGCCTGACCGGTGCGCACCCCGATGGCGGTGACTCCGGGCAGCGCGGCCAGCCGGGCCAGTTCGGTCTCGGGCAACCGGGTGTCCGCACGGTCCGCCTGCACGGTCAGTCCGAGGCCGGTGCGACCGGCCTGGCCGCTGAGCGTGGTCGCGATCGATTCGCTGACCACCCAGGCGCCCACCACCGCGGTGACGCCGAGGGTGATCGCGACCAGGGTCATCGCCACGCGCGCCTTGTGCGCCAGCAGGTCGCGCAGCATTGTCCGCCACATCAGGCGTTCACTCCTTCGAGGGATTTCATCCGGTCCAGCACCCGGTCGGCGGTCGGGTTGAGCAGTTCGCCGACCAGGCGGCCATCGGCCAGGAACAGCACGCGGTCGGCGTAGGCCGCGGCGGTGGGGTCGTGGGTCACCATGACGACGGTGCGGCCCAGTTCGTCGACGCCGCGACGCAGGAAAGCGAGCAGCTCAGCCGAACTGGCCGAGTCCAGCGCGCCGGTGGGCTCATCGGCGAAGACCACGTCGGGGTGGGTCACCAGGGCACGGGCGCAGGCCACCCGCTGCTGCTGTCCGCCGGAGAGCTGGTGTGGCCGGTGATCCAGCCGGTCGGCCAGGCCCACCGCGTCGACCACGGCCTGCACCACCCCGGGGTCGGGGCGGCGGCCGGCCAGCGCGAAGGGCAGGGTGATGTTCTCCAGCGCGGTCAACGTGGGTAACAGGTTGTACGCCTGGAAGACGAAGCCGATCCGGTCCCGGCGCAGCACGGTCAGCTCGTCGTCGGAGAGTTCGGTCAGCTCGGTCTCACCAATCCACACCCGGCCGGCGCTGGGCCGGTCCAGTCCGGCAACACAGTGCATGAGGGTGGATTTGCCGGACCCGGACGGCCCCATGATCGCGGTGAATCGGCCGCGGTGCAGGTCCACATCGACGCCGTCGAGCGCCCGCACGCCCGCTCCATAGGTCTTGGTCAGGCCGCTGGCTCGGACCGCGGTGGGGTGGTGTGTCATGGCGACCACGGTTCCGGAATCGAGGGCTGCGGGCATCGGAGCGTGGCCTGGACTTCGAGGTCCGACCGTGGTCTGGGCACAGGGCCGGAAAGGCTGTTCTGTCAGACCTGGGTATGACGGACCTCGGGCCGATTGCAAGGCCGCGGACCTGTGGCAGGGTGAGGGAATGGCCAGTGTGGACAGTGGTGCCAGGCGCATACACCTACCGTTGTTGGACGCCGTGGTGGCGGCGTTCATCATCGTGCTGTCCGCAACCCTCGCGCTCAACCGCAACTCGCTGCCGCACTACACCGGTCCGGCGTGGGTGGCCTGTGTTATAGCCGCCGGGCTGGGCCTGCCGGTGGCGGTGCGGCGGCGCTGGCCGCTGGGCGCGCTGGCGGCACTGATCCCGTTCTCGGCCGCGGCCGCCCTGCTGGACATCTCCTATCTGGGAATGGTGCCCGTGGGACTGGTCCTGTACACAGTCGCCGCGGTCGCACCGAACCGCTGGTCGTGGACCGGGTTGATCGTGGCCCTGGTGATCACCTGCGGAGCGCTCATGTACAGCGGTGGACCGGTCCTGATCACGCTGCTGCTGAGCATCATGCTGTGGGCGCTGGGCCTTTCGAGCCGGTACCGGCAGCGGGACGAGGCCCGGCTGGCCGAGCAGCGCGAGCAGCGAGTGGTGCTGGGCGAGCGATTACGCATCGCGCGGGACCTGCACGACATCGTCGCGCACAGCATGAGCCTGATCGCGGTCAAGGCAGGCGTGGCCAACCACCTCGCCGAGACCCGCCCAGGCGAGACCAGAGCGGCACTGGCGGTGATCGAGGCGACCAGCCGCGAGGCGCTGGAGGATCTGCGCCGGATGCTGGGTGTGCTGCGGGCGACGGATGGCACGGAGGCCGAACTCCGTCCGGTGCACGGACTTGGCGAGCTGAACGGACTGGCACGCTGGGCCGAGACGGCCGGAGTGACGGTGGAACTGGATGTCGCGGAACTGGAGTTGCCGGAGGGAGTGCAGCAGGCGGTGTACCGGATCGTGCAGGAGGCGCTGACCAATGTGGTGCGGCATTCCGGTGCCGGGCACTGCCAGGTCCGGCTACACGGGGACGACACCGAGGTCGTGGTGGAGGTGACCGATCCGGGTGGCCGGCGGACGCCGGGCGGACCGGGCGGCGGGCACGGGTTGGTCGGGATGCGGGAACGGGTTGCGGCGTATGGAGGGATCTTGAGCACGGGGCGGTTGCCGGGCGGAGGGTTTGGGGTGTGCGCACGGTTGCCGGTGGGTGCGACGGGATGAGCGGGCTGGGGTTCGAGCCGGGGTCGAACGTTGACCGGGCAAGGGGCACAGACGGTGCTTCGACCAGCCGAGCGGGCCACGGCAGGTCGGCGACCAGGTGGGTGGTCGATGGCAGGCAGGAAACCGGGGTTGGGCGGGTGATTGGTTGCTGGGCAACGGATTCAGGGTCGGCGGCGGCCGGTCGGCTGCTACGCGCGGAGCGTGCGACTGACGGTCGGGTGACGGCCGGTGGGCACGGCAGGACTGCGCGCGGACAGGTTGGCGGACGGGCGGTCACTGGACTCGCGGCGGCTGGCAGACGACCGGCGCATCGGTGGGTGCTGGGCGACAGCCGGGCGGCGGACTGTCGGGCGAGTGGCGACCCGCGAGTGCCGGTCCGACGGTCGAGGCGTGCTGGATCTGCGGCGGTGTGCCTGGATCCGGCGAGCAGGGCCGCTTCGGCTGGGCCGGAGACGAGTGGCGGATCGGCTGGGGCGCGCCGGATCCTGGCTGATCGGTCTGCGGCTGTGGGCGCGGCGCGGCTGGTGGTCCCGCTCGTGGCGGCTCGCAGGTGGCGGCTGGCCGGGTTCCTGGGCGGGGCTGGGAGTTGGCGGTGAGTGTTCGGGTTGTGATCGCGGATGATCAGGCGTTGGTGCGCGGGAGTTTTGCGATGCTCGTGGACTCGGCGCCGGGATTGGAGGTGGTTGGCGAGGCTGGAGATGGGGTCGCGGCGGTTGAGGTGGCGCGGCGGGAGAAGCCGGATCTGGTGTTGATGGACGTGCGGATGCCGGAGATGGACGGGATCGAGGCGACCCGGGTGTTGTGCTCGGGGCCGGAGCCGGTGCCTCGGGTACTGATCCTGACCACCTTCGATCTGGATTCCTACGTCTACGCGGCATTGCGGGCCGGGGCCAGTGGATTCCTGCTCAAGGACACTCCGCCCGCCGAACTGCTCAACGCCATCCAGGTGGTGGCGAGCGGGGAGGCGTTGCTGGCGCCCACTGTGACTCGGCGGTTGATCGGTGAATTCGCTCGGCGGCCGGAGCCCGCGCAATCACCAGCGCGGGAACTGGACGGGTTGACGGAACGGGAACGGGAGGTGTTGGCGTTGATCGCCCGCGGTCTGTCCAATGTGGAACTCAGCCAGAGCTTGCGGTTGAGTGTGGCCACGGTGAAGACGCACATTGGGCGGTTGCTGAGCAAGTTGCATGCGCGGGATCGGGCTCAGTTGGTGATCGTGGCGTACGAGACCGGGCTGGTCAGTCCACGATGAGCGGAAGGAGGACTGAACGGGCCAGGGCTTCGTGACCCTTTTGGTTGGCGTGGATGCCGTCGCCGCTGTCGTAGTCGGCGCGGATGGTGTTGGGATTGGCCGGGTCGCGCAGGACCTGGTCGAAGTCGATCACACTGTCACAGGCGCCCGCGCAGTTGCCACCGGCGCGGACGAAGTTGTTGACCTCGGCGCGGTACTGGTTCTGCTGGGGTGAGTAACCGGGACGTGGGGTGATCGGGACTACGTGGATCTTGAGGCCGGCGGCGCGGAGGCGGGTGAAGACCGCCCGGTAGCTATCCAGGATCTGGCCTGCCTGACACCCGAAGGCCAGATCGTTGGTGCCGTAGTAGTAGATCACCGCGGTGACGCCGTGCAGCGACAGGATGTCGCGGTCCAGCCGGGCCTGGGCATCCAGGCCGGCCAGCTGTGGTGGGGTCAGCGGGCAGGTGGCGGCACTGGTGGTGCCGCCGACGCCCGCGTTGGCCACGGCGAGGCGTTCAGCGGGCGGCAGACTCTGGGTGCGGCGGGCCAGGTCGTCGGTCCAGCGGCGGTTGTTGCCGTTGGCGGTGCAGCCGGGGCCGCAGACCGTGCTGCCGTGACCGTCGACGACCGAACTGCCGTAGGCGACGACCGCACCGACGGCCTCGGTGGTGAGCACGTCCACCGCGCTGAGCAGGTAGGTGGAGCCGGTTTTCAGCGGGTACGCGGCGGGGTCGGCGACTCGGTTTCCGCTGCCCGCTGGGGTCAGGTAGTTGTCGCGCAGGGCGGCTTGGTGGCCGCCGGGGCGGGCTTGACCGCTGACGAACAGGCTTACCGCGACGTCGTCCTGAGGGCGGGTTGGCAGCGGGACCGGGTCGCTCCATGCCTCGCCGTGCGGCGGGATGGTGACGGTGGGGCGGGTGTTGAAGCGGACGGGACGGGTGGTTCCTGGGGCTACCGCGCCCTGGCCCGCGCTGATTCCGGCCGCGGCGGCGTTGACGGTCAGCGGGGTGGTGCCGAACTCGTTCTGGACCCGGATGCGCAGAGCCCGGCCGCCCTGGCTGAGGTGGGTGATCATGCGGATGGACTGGTTGTCCAGGGTTTGCGGGGCCAGGGCGTGCTGGGACTGGGCCCAGGAGGTCAGCCAGCGAGGGGCGACCGGGGACGCCGCGGCGACGCCAGGAGCGGCGGGGACGGTCGCGGGGTCGCCGCTGGCGGCGAGGGCGGCGGCTGCGGCGGTGGCGGTGGCAGTGGCGGCGGTGGCGGTGGTAGCAGCGGTGTCGGTGGTAGCGGCGGTGGTGGCAGCAGCGGCAGGTACGGCGGGAGCGGCGGTGGCAGCGGTCGCGGTGGCGGGGGCGGAGGTCGCCGCGACCGCCAGCAACAGGGCTGTGGCCAGGACCGAGAGGCGGGGCATCAGGCGCGTTCCAAGAAGAAATAGAAGTGGTCGCCGGTGGGGGCCAGGACCTGTTTGCCGTTCATGACGCCGAGCAGGGTGTGCTGGTCCACTCGTTTGAAGTGGTCGAAGATGGGTTGGCCGTCGTAGACCATGGTGGCGGTGACCTCGCCGCGGAACTCCACGTTCCACAGGCTCGCTTCGCCCTTGCCCGCCTCGATGTTCGAGTACAGCTCGCCGTGTTCGTCGCGGCAGAGCAGCGGCTTGGCGTCGGTCAGGGAATGGAACTCCTTGCCGTACCAGCCTGCCGCCGCCAGTTGGCCGTTGAGCGGGTGGCCGGTGACAAACTCATCGCCCCGCCAGCGGCCCAGGATCTCGGTGGCGGACACCGTCGGCAGCTCTGCCCACAGCTCGTCCAACTCCGCCGCGGTGACCTTGTCCTTGCGGTCCCGCAACTCCTGGAACCTGACCTGCGCCCGCTCGACGTTCGTCATCCCGACCTCTCCGGTTGAGCGTCCACGATCGTGCCATTCGACCATGATGATCTTGCGGTGTGAATATCATGCGGAATGCGCGCGCACTCCGGGGACCGGTCACGGGAGTTGGCCAGTGGCGCGCCGTGGCCGGGAGCGGTCACGGATCAGGACTGCCTGGCCTTGCGCGCGACCGGGCTGATGGTGCAGGGGCGGAACTGGTCCGACTCGGTGCGTTTCGCCGAGGCCGCGCTGACCCAGGCGCCCTGCCGGGACGATCCGCTGTGCGTGTGGCGTGCCCTGGTGACGCTGACCTCCGCCGGTGAGCTGACCGCGGCCGACACGCACTGCGCGCGTCTGGTCGACGACGTTGATCCTCGGCTGGCGGGGGCCGCTCAGCGGCGGGCGATGATGTTGCGAGTCCGGGCGCGGATCGCGGTGCAGCGTGGGGACTTCCTCGGGGCGCGGGCGGAGCTGGAGGAGCTGATCGCGGTCGAGGTGGTGCCGCGGCCGATGCGATTGGTGTCGGTGGGCTGGCTGGCTGAAGTGCTGGTCGGGGTGGGGGCGGTGGACCGGGCTGAGGCGTTGCTCGCCCAGCACGAGTTCGACTCGGCGGTGCAGTGGCGTTCGCCGTGCCGGCCGATGCTGCTGGCAGCGCGGGCGGCGGTGCACGTGGCGGCGGGGCGGGCGCAGGCGGGATTGCGGGACTACCTGGCCAGTGGGCGGGAGTTCCTGGCGCAGGGGGTGGCGAATCCGGCGATCGTGCCGTGGCGCAACCGGGCTGCACTGGCCGCGCTGGCGGCTCGGCGGGAGGGCCTGGCGGTGGAGCTGGCGGGGCAGGAGTGGGCGGCGGCGTTGCGGTGGGGTGAGCCGCGGGTGCTGGGGTCGGCGCTGGCCACGGTCGCCATAGTGGGGGGCGGCGGGGGCGTTGTGCGGCTGGGTGAGGACATGGCGGGGCGAGGTGGCGGCGTCGCGGGACTGGATGGCGGCGCGGGGCGAGGCGCCGGCAGCGCCGGACTGCGTGGCGGCCTCGCGGGACTGGATGGCGGTCCGGGGCGAGGCGCCGGCAGCGCCGGCCTGCGTGGCGGCCTCGCGGGACCGGGTGGCGGCATCTTGGGGACAGGCAGCGGCTCGGAGAGAGGCAGCGGCTCGCGCGCGGGTGACCGCTCGGCGGTGATGGGTGCTGCGGCTGGGCGGGGCAGGGGTATGGGGGCTGGCGGGCGGGGTGTGGGGCAGTCGGGGCTGGATGACGTGGAGTTGTTGCGTGAGGCCGCCGACTTGCTGGAGGTGGCGCGGGCTCGCAATGAACTGAGCGTGGTGCAGTACGAGCTGGGGATTCGGTTGGCCGCTCGCAATGACCTGCCGGGGGCGCGGGAGCGGCTTACCCAGGCTCGGGGGCTGGCCGAGCTGGTTGGGGATGGGCGGCGGGTTCGGGCGGCGGAGTTGGCGTTGCGGGAGTTGGCGGCGCCTGCTGTGTTGACCGGGCAGGAGGAGCGGGTGGCCCGGTTGGCGCGGGATGGGTGGGCGAATCGGGAGATCGCGGCGCGGTTGGGGTTGGCGGTGCGGACGGTGGAGGTTCACCTGTCGCGGGCTTATCGCAAGCTGGGGATTTCCGGGCGGGATGGGTTGCGGTCCGCGTTGTTCTGATCTTCCGCGTGGTGCTGGTTGTGGTTGGACCGAAGGGTCCGCGTGACCCAGGTCACATCGGCGGGGGTCGGGGTGGGCTGGGTCTGGGTGACTGGGGGGCATGATCCCTGATCTCGTTCGGGTGGCCGTGCTGGTGGGCAGCGCTCGGGCTGGTTGTCGTAGCCGGAGCGTCGCCGAGTGGGTGTGTGGGCAGGCCGGGTATCGGGCCGAGTTGAGTGTGGATCTGATCGACCTGGCGACCATTCCACTGAGTTTGGCCGGGCCTACCTGGGATCCGGGGCCCAGTGACGCGGCAACGCTGGCCGAGACCACGCCTCGGCTGGCGGAGGCGGACGCGTTTGTGGTGGTCACGCCGGAGTACAACCACAGCTTCCCCGCGGTGCTGAAGAACTTCCTGGACTGGCACGTGCTGCCTTGGCAGGCGAAGCCCGTGGGGTTCGTCTCGCACGGGGGTGGACTGGGCGGTGGGGTGCGGGCGGTGGAGCAGTTGCGGTCGGTGTTTGCCGAGCTGCGGGCGGTGGCGTTGCGGGACACGGTGAGTTTTCCCGGTGGGGCGCTGGCCTTTGACGAGCACGGCCGGCCGCGTGAGCAAGGGGGTGGGGTGGCGGCGTTGGGGACGTTGCTCGATGAGTTGGTGTGGTGGGCGTTGGCGTTGCGTGAGGCCCGAGCGATGCGGCCTTACCTGGGCGGATAGGGGCCGTGATGATCATCAGTGGCCCTGGGGTGCGGTCGGTGCAGTTCGAGTTGGCGCATACCGGTGAGGCTCGCCAGCAGGCCGCGGCCGGCGCCTGTGTGGGCCGGTGGCGGCGGTTGCGGTGGCCGGGGCACCTGCTCGGCGTGTCCTGTCTGACCAGTGTGGACGGTGCCTCGGTGCTGGCGTGCAGTCAGTGGGCCGAACCCGCGGAACCGCGGTCGTTGTGGGGATTGGACGGCGCGCCGGGCTACTCGGCCGGGCCTCGGCGGTATCACCGGCTCGACCAGGTCGGGCGGGCTTCGGTGCGGCCGGTGTGCTTCGCGTTGACCACCTTCGGCCGGGTCAGCGCCGCGCTGGACTGGCTGGCCTCGTTGCTGGAACGGCCCGGCGCCGCCTGCGGACATCTGTTCCTGCGGGATGACGGTGGGTTCCTCGGGGTGTCCGGGTGGGCCGGGCCGGTGGAGGGCGGGTTCACCCTGCATGCCCGGTTGGGCGCGCCGGTTTCGGTCATGAAGGGGGGTTGAGGTGCGGCTTCGGGCGTGTGAGGATCGGCCGGCCATGCTGGAGGAATGGGTCGAGTCCGCGCGGGCGTTGCGGTTGCGGCTGGTCGAGGGTGGCCGGTGGGCCGAGGCGGACCGGGTGGTCACCGAGGTGCTGGGCCGGGCACTGGCCGAGGACGCCGTGACCGGGCCGATGCTGGCCGGACTGTCCTATGTGGCCGGTGGACCGCGACCGGGGTCGGCGCGCTGCCCGGACCGGGCGGATCCGCTGCCGCCGCAACGGGAACTGGCGATGCGAGCGATTCTGCTGGCCAATCGTGGGGTGGACCGGGCGGGCAGCGTGGACCTGGCCAACCGGGTACTGGACTCCGCGGCGTGGTCCGAGGCCGGGTGTTTCTGGTACGCGGTGCTGGCGCTGGCCTACGCCGGGGAACTGGACCTGGCGCGGGAGCACTGCGCGCGGGCGGCGCGGACCGTGGACTGGGCGCGGTCGGTTCGGCAGCGGGACTCACTGACGGTGCTCACCGCGCGGCTGGACACCTGGGCGGGGGCGCCGGGGCAGGCCGTGCGGGCGCTGGAAACCTTGATGGACAACGGGGTTTACCCGCAATTCGCCGGATTGACCGTGGCCTGGCTGGCGGCGGCGCTGGTGGATCTCGGCGAGCTGGACCGGGCGCGGGAGTTGTTCCGGGAGCGCGGCCTGGACGGCGGACTGGCGAGTGCGGCGGATCGGGCCGAGCTGCTCTTCGCCCGGGGCGGGCTGCACCGGGCGCTGGGGCAGTTCTCGTTGGCGTATCAGGACTTCCTCGCCTGTGGGCGGGCCCTGGACGGGTGGGCGGTGGTCAATCCGGCGGTGCTGCCCTGGCGCTCGCGGGCCGCGTTGTGCGCGCACGCGTTGCAGCGCGCGCCCTTGGCCACCTCGCTGGCCAGGGTGGAACTCGTTGCCGCCCGGCGCTGGGGCAGTCCGCGGGCGATCGGGCTGGCGCTGCACGCGGCGGGGTGGGACTCCGCCGCCCAGCTCGCCGAGGCCGCGGAGCTGGTGCGCGGCGCGGAACTGGCCCAGGTCCGGCATGACCTCGGGGTGTTGCTGTCGGCACGGGGGCAGCGGCCGGCCGCCGAGGACGCCTTCGCCGCGGCCCGGGAGGCGGCCCGGCTGATCGGGAATTCCCGCTGGGCGCACCGCGTTTCGGGGCCGCGGTTGACCGGGCAGGAGGGGCGGATCGCGGCGCTGGCGCGGGCCGGGTTGAGCAACAAGGAGATCGCGGCGCGGCTGGGTGTGGTGACCAGGACCGTGGAGCTGCACCTGTCGCAGGTGTATCGCAAGCTCGGGGTGGCTGGGCGGGACGGGTTGCTCCGGTCCTGACGGGGAGCGGGCGTGGCCGGGCTGATCCGACCTCAGCGCGCCGCGTCGGCCGCGGCCTCCTCCAGGTCCAGGCGTTCCAGTTCGGTGCGGACGATGTCGTCGGGCAGTTCCCCCGCCTTGCGGGCCCGGACCAGTGCGGTGCGCTGGGCGGCGAGCATCTGCTGGCGCACGGTGAGCAGGAGTTCGCGTTCGGCGGGGGTCATCCGGGTCTCGTCGGACTCGCGGCTGGCGGCCAGGGCGGTGGTGAACCGGTCCCGCAACCGGCCGAACACCGCTGGGTCGGCACCCTCTGGAGCGGTGCCCAGCGAGTCGCGGGCGGCCTCGCGGACGATGTCCCTGGCCTTGGCCGCACCCCATTCGGCCCGGCGTTCCTCCTCGGGGGCGGCCAGGTGCAAACGACGGATCAGCAACGGCAGGGTGGGGCCCTGGATGAGCAGGGTGCCGACCGCGACGACGAAGGCCAGCGCCTGGATGAGGTCGCGGCCGGGCACGCCCGCGGGCACCCCGGCCGCGGCGGCCATGGTGACCACGCCGCGCATGCCGGTCCAGGAGATCACCATCATGTACTGCCACGGGAGCTGGTGCGGGACCAGGCGGGTTTGCCTGCCGCGCCGCCAGTTCCGGCCGGTCATCCGGCCGCGCAGCACACCGTGGCCGTAGGTCAGGAACACCCACACCGGACGCACCAGCAGCACCACCGCGAGCACCGCCGCCGCGCCGAGAATGAAGCCGGACAACGAGATCCCGGTGGCGGGCAGCGCGGCGAAGACGAACTTGCACTGCAAACCCATGTAGGCGAAGACGAACGCCTCCAGCAGCACGTCCAGGCTGCGCCAGACCTGCCTGCCCTGCAACCGGGTGGCGAAGGAGGCCTTGGCGTCGTTGTGCCCCAGCGCGATCCCGGCCGCCACCACCGCGAGCACCCCGGAGGCGTGCACCTCCTCGGCCAGCAGGTACGCGGCGAAGGGGACGATCAGGCCGAGCGCGGTCTCCAGTCCGCTGTCCCGCAGCCGGGAGCGGGTCCAGTGCACCACCAGCGCCAGTGCCAGGCCGATCAGCACCCCGGCCAGCACGCCGTAGCCGAAGAGCAGGAACGGGTTGCCGAACAGGGTGTCCTTGCCGGTGGCGGCGGCCACCGCGAGGGTGAACAGGGTCAGCGCGGCCGCGTCGTTGACCAGGCTCTCCCCGGTCAGGATGGCCATGACTTTCTTGGGCAGCCCCAGTTTCCGGCCCACCGCCAGCGCCGCCACCGCGTCCGGCGGGGCCACCACCGCGCCCAGCAGCAACGCGGGCACCAGCGCCAGGCCCGGCACCGCCCAGGCCGCGACCACCCCGGTGACCGCGGTGGAGGCCACCACCAGACCGATGCCCAGGGACAGGATCGGCCGGAGGTTGCGGGCGAAGCTGACGAAGGAGAAGTCCAGCGCCGCGGAGTACAGCAGCGGCGGCAGCACCACGCTCAGGATCAGTTCCGGCGCCAGCTCGAAGCGGGGCAGCCCCGGGATGAACGAGATCGCCGAGGCGAGCACCACCACGACGAGGGCGGGCTGCCTGCCCTTGCGGCTGGCGAACGCGGTGACCGCGATCGCGCCGACGACCACCAGGAGCAACTGGATCGCACTCACCTCCGCCGCGGGGCACCGGATCGGTGCGCCGCACGGTAACCGAAGCGGCGGCCCGGAACTCCGCGCCCGGCCGGGCCTTCACCACATCCGGGGACACCTGGCCGACGGCAATAGATAGGTACCCCTACGGATCCCCGCCCTGATTGTCCGCCTCATCCGGCTGGCTGATCGTGACTCGGGCAACTCCCCCTGCGAAGGAGTCACGATGCGACAAGGAAATCGGGCGGCGGTCCTGACCGCGTTAGGCGCGTTACTCGCGCTGGGCGCGGCCGCCGCGCCGGCCGCGGCCGCACCCGCGGAGGGCACGATCCGCA
This sequence comes from Crossiella sp. S99.2, assembly GCF_023094165.1. Classification (GTDB taxonomy): domain Bacteria; phylum Actinomycetota; class Actinomycetes; order Mycobacteriales; family Pseudonocardiaceae; genus Crossiella. The sequence goes on from NZ_JALMDK010000013.1 coordinate 146,002, forward strand.
GCACGCCGGACGCGGTGGCCGGCAGCTACCTCGTGGTGCTCAAGGACGGCCCGGCTGTGGCGAGCACGCTCACCGACCGCTACGGCGGCCGCGTCACGCACAACTACGGCGCGGCCCTGCACGGCTTCGCCGCCGCCATGACCGAGACCCAGGCCAGGCGGCTGGCCGCGGACCCCCGGGTGGACTACGTGGCCCAGGACGGGCTCGCGCACGCCACCGACACCCAGAACGACCCGGAATGGGGCCTGGACCGCACCGACCAGCGGGACCTGCCGCTGGACAAGAAGTACAGCTACGCCAACGACGGCAGCGCGGTCACCGCCTACGTGCTGGACACCGGCATCCGCAACTCGCACCAGGACTTCGGCGGCCGGGCCAGGAGCGGCTACGACTTCATCGACAACGACGCCGACGCCAGCGACTGCCACGGGCACGGCACGCACGTCGCGGGCACCGTCGGCGGCACCCGGTACGGCCTGGCCAAGAAGGTCGGCCTGGTCGGCGTGCGGGTGCTCAACTGCCAGGGCAGCGGGCAGTGGTCGCAGATCATCGGCGGCATTGACTGGGTGGCCAAGAACGCGAAGAAGCCCGCGGTGGCCAACATGAGCCTGGGCGGCACCGGGTCCAACCAGGCCCTGGAGGACGCGGTCCGCAAGGCGATCGGCACCGGGGTGACCTTCGTGCTGGCCGCGGGCAACTCCGGGCAGGACGCCTGCGGCTTCACCCCGGCCAAGGTGGCCGAGGCGGTGACCGTGGGCGCGACCCAGCAGAACGACGGCCGCGCGGTGTGGAACGGCCAGTCCGTCTCCTCCAACCACGGCTCCTGCCTGGACATCTGGGCGCCGGGCACCAACACCGTGTCCGCCTCGCACACCGATGACACCGGCACCAAGACGATGAGCGGCACCTCGATGGCCTCCCCGCACGTGGCCGGGGTCGCCGCGCTCTACCTCAACGAGAACCCCGGCGCGACCAACCAGCAGGTCCGCGACGCGCTGGTGAACGACTCGACCAAGGACAAGCTCAGCGACATCCGCACCGGTTCGCCGAACCGGTTGCTCTACAGCGGTTTCATCGGCGGCGTGCCGGTCACCAACGACTTCTCGGTCGCGGTGGACCCGGCCGCGGTGACCGTCGAGGAGCCGGGCGGCTCGGCCGAGTCGGCCGTGACGACCAAGGTGGTCAAGGGCCAGGCCGAGGCGGTCGAACTCACCGCGAGCGGGCTGCCCTCGGGCGCCACCGCCGCCTTCGATCCGGCCTCGGTGACCGCCGGGGAGAACGCGAAGCTGACCATCTCGACCTCGGCGAGCACGCCCAAGGGCAGCTACCAGGTGACCGTGTCCGGCAAGTCGAAGTCGGCGACCCGCACCGCGACCGTGGCGCTGACCGTGGGCAAGCCGGGCAGTTCGCCCCTATCCGTCTCGCTGTCCCCCGCCTCGGGCAGCGCGCGGCCGGGCGGCTTCCTGCAAACCAGGATCACCGTGACCGGTGGCGACGCGACCTTGTCCGCTTCCGGGGCGCCGGCGGGGACCAGCGTGTTCTTCTCCCCCGCTCAGGTTACCGACGGCGGCACCTCGACCGCGTTCATCTGGACCGGGTTCGGCAGCGCGGCAGGCAGCTACACCCTCAAGATCACCGCGACCAGCGGGGACAAGTCCGGTAGCAGCGACTACGCCCTGACGATCACCAGGTGAGGTTGACCGGGTGATCACCTCGGCGAGGGCTCCGAACTCCGCCATGGAGCCCTCGCCGCAGGTGCGTCAGTGCCCGCGGGTGATCCACTCCTGCAGGTGCGGCGCCTCGGCCCGGATGGTGGTGCTGCCGCCGTGCCCGGTGTGCACGGTGGTGTCCAGCGGCAGGGTCAGCAGCCGGTCCTTGATCGAGCCGATGATGGTGTCGAAGCTGCTGAACGACCGGCCGGTGGCGCCCGGTCCGCCCTGGAACAGGGTGTCGCCGGTGAAGACCACGTTCAGCTCGGGCACGTGGAAGCAGCAGGCGCCCGGCGCGTGGCCGGGGGTGTGCAGCACGTGCACCGCGGTCCCGGCGACCTCGATCACCTGGCCGTCCCGCAGCATGTCGTCCGGTTCCCGGTCCGGGTGAGTCAGCTCCCACACCGGCAGGTCCTCGGGGTGCAGCAGGATCGGCGCGCCAGTGGCCTCGGCCAGTTCCGGGGCGTAGCGGATGTGGTCGTCGTGGGCGTGCGTGGCCAGGATCGCGGCCACCCGCCGGTCGCCGATGAGCTTGCGGATCGCCTCGACGTCGTGCGGGGCGTCGAAGACCACGCATTCCGCGTCGTCGCCGAGCACCCAGACGTTGTTGTCGACCTCGTAGGTCTGCCCGTCCAGGCTGAACGTGCCGGAGGTGACCGCGTGGTCGATCCGGACGGCCATCAGAAGACCACCACCGAGCGCAGCACGCCGCCGGTGTGCATCTTCTCGAACGCGCCCTCCACCCCATCGAGGGGGATTTCCTCGCTGACGAAGGCGTCCAGGTCCAGGCGGCCCTGCCGGTACAGCTCGACCAGCGTCGGGAAGTCGCGGCTGGGCAGGCAGTCGCCGTACCAGGAGGACTTGAGCGCGCCGCCACGGGAGAAGAAGTCGATCAGCGGCATCTCGATGGTCATGTCCGGGGTGGGCACGCCGACCAGCACCACGGTGCCCGCCAGGTCGCGGGCGTAGAAGGCCTGCTTCCAGGTCTCCGGGCGGCCGACCGCGTCGATCACCACGTCCGCGCCGTTGCCGCCGGTCAGCTCCTGGATCGCGGCGACCGGGTCGGTCTCCCTGGCGTTGACCAGGTGGGTGGCGCCGAAGCCCTTGGCCAGTTCCAGCTTGGCCGGGTCCATGTCCACCGCGATGATGGTGTGCGCCCCGGCCAGCGCGGAACCCGCGATCGCGCCGTCGCCGACGCCGCCGCAGCCGATCACCGCCACCGAGTCGCCGCGCCCGACGCCGCCGGTGTTGATGGCCGCGCCGATGCCGGCCATCACGCCGCAGCCGAGCAGGCCGACCGCGGCCGCCCTGGCCTCCGGGTCGACCTTGGTGCACTGACCGGCGGCGACCAGGGTCTTGTCCGCGAACGCGCCGATGCCCAGGGCCGGGCTGAGTGGGGTGCCGTCGGTCAGGGTCATCGGCTGGGTCGCGTTGTGGGTGTTGAAGCAGTACCAGGGCCGCCCGCGGCGACACGCCCGGCACTGGCCGCAGACCGCGCGCCAGTTCAGCACCACGAAGTCACCGGGTTCGACCTCGGTGACGCCGGGGCCGACCGCCTCGACGATCCCGGCGGCCTCGTGGCCGAGCAGGAACGGGAACTCGTCGTTGATGCCGCCCTCGCGGTAGTGCAGGTCGGTGTGGCAGACCCCGCACGCCTGCACCCGCACCACGGCCTCGCCCGGCCCGGGGTCCGGTACCACGATCGTCACCAGTTCGACGGGCGCCTGCTTGCTCCTGGCGATCACGCCACGGACCTCTTGAGCCACGTTGCTCTCCCTTCGGTGCCTGAGTGCACGGTTGCAGACATGCGCATGATTCGCCACGCCTGAACCGCGTGCGTCAACCGAGTGGATCAATCCCCGACCGGGCGAAAAGCGCAACGTGCACGCAATCGATTTCGCCAAGATTCTTTCTTAATTTGCGGTCGGGTCAATAAGGTGTCCGCGGGGACAGCGCGCAGCAAGGGGTCAGACAAGTTGGCGACGATCAGTGATGTAGCCGCACGGGCAGGGGTGTCCACCGCGACGGTCTCGCGGGCGTTGAACGGCAAGTCCACCGTGGACCCGGAGCTGGCGAGCCGGGTGCGGGCGGCGGCGAAGGAACTCGGGTACCGGCCCAACGGCCTGGCCCGCAACCTGCGCAGGCAGGAGACCGCGGTGCTCGCCTTGATCATCTCAGACGTGGAGAACCCGTTCTTCACGGCCATCGCCCGCGGGGTGGAGGACACCGCGCAGGCCGGTGGCTACCAGGTGGTCCTGTGCAATTCGGATGAGAACGCGGACAAGGAACGGCGCTATGTCGAGGTGGCGCTGAGCGAGCGGGCGGCTGGTGTGATCGTCTCGCCCTCGGGGCTGCCCGGCAGCCTGGACCCGCTCTTCGACAGCGGCACCCCGGTGGTGGCGGTGGACCGCCGGATGCCGGACCGCTCCTGCGACATGGTGCTGGTGCACAGCCGCCTGGCCGCCCGCCAGGCCACCGAGCACCTGATCGAGCAGGGCTATCAGCGGATCGCCTGCCTGACCGGCCCGGAGGGGGTGCCCACGGCCGATGACCGCGCCGCGGGCTACCGGGACGCCCTGGTCGGCACCGGGCGCCGGGAGCTGCTGCGCCGGGCCGAGTACCGGGCGCCGGGCGCGCAGGTGGCGGCCTCGGAGCTGCTCGGCGGGCCGGAGCGGCCGGACGCGATGCTGGTGGGCAACAGCGCGATGGCGGTCGGGGTGCTGGCCGCGATGCGCGCGCACGGGTTGCGGGCCGGGATCGATCTGGGGCTGGTCTCCTTCGACGACGCGCCGTGGACGACGTTGCTGGAGCCGCAGCTCAGCGTGGTGGCCCAGCCCGCCTACCAGATCGGGGTGCAGGCCACCCGGCTGCTGCTGGCCCGGATCGCCGATCCGGGGCGACTACCCAGCACGGTGACCCTGGACGCCCGGCTCATCCCGCGCGGCAGCTCCACCAGGAGTCCAGGGTCGCCGTGATCACCAGGCCGTCGGGCAGTACTTCCGCGCGCTCCGCGAGGTTTCCACGCACCCCGTGCTGAAGTCGGCTCGCACCCGCAGCACCCCGTTGCCGAACTCGGTCTCCTGCACCTTGGGATTGCCGTCCACCCAGCGGAATCCGGTCAGCGGTTCGGTCCCGGCCAGCTTGTGCAGGGGCGAGAACACCTGGTGCAGCTCGGCGATCCGCTCGCCGTGCCGGTCCAGCTCGCCCTGGTCCAGCACCAGGTTCGGCGGGGTGTTGTAGAGCAGCGCGAGCAGGATGCGGTCGGTGGCCAGGGCCGGGAGTTTGGACAGCGGCAGCTCCCAGCGGTCGGTGGAGATCAGCGAATCGTGCAGCACGGTCTGGTACAGCGGAACGCGCACGGCCGGGTCGAACAGGAATCGGGTCAGCTCGGCGGACAGCTCGACCGGCTTGAAGAAGAACGTCGGGGCCGCTTCCGGATACCAGGCGCCCCAGTTCGGCTTGTCCCGCTGGGCCTTCCACAGCGCGTCGGTGATCGGAGTCGACGAGCCGTGGTTGAAGGCGAGGACCTGATTCGCCCAGCCCGCGGCGGTTTCCGAGCCGAGCACCAGGCGGCGTTCACCGGAGAGCCAGGCCATCCGCTGGAGCCGGTTGGCGCGATCCTGTTCCTGGGTCATCGGATGAGCCGGTGAATGGTCGTCGAAGAGTTCGCTGGCGGCGTCGACGTCGAGGAAGTAGCTGTCCGCGCCGTTGGCCGTCCACTCGCGCACCCTGTCCCGGTAGACCGGGTCGGGCAGGGCGGCGGTGCTGAGGTAGCAGCCGCGGCCACCGAAGCCGGTTTCCGGGGTGCCGTCGGCCTTGCGGACACAGCCTTCCGGCCAGAGCTTGCCCGGCCAGACCGAGCCGGGATTGTCCGCGGTGGCCGGGTCCTGGGCGTTGTCCCAGGAGTCGTACGGGCCGACCAGGTACCCGGCCCGCTGGGCTTCGGCCACCGCCTCCTTGCTCATCGGGGTGCCGTCGTAACCCAGCCACAGCCGGTCGATGCCCAGCTCGCGCAGCCGGCGCACGCCCTCGACCTGCCGGGCCTGCCCCCAGCCGTAGGCGTGCAACGCGCCGAGCAGCTTGCCGGCCGCGGGGTTGGCCTTGATCTTCGCGCGCAGGTTGCCGAGTCCACCGCGGGCGGCCAGGAACCGGCGGTAGTCCGCGGCGGCAGCCACCGGGGAGCCGTCGGTGAGCCCGAAGTCGACGGTATATTCCGGCGTGCGCGCCTCGAACCGGTGTTCCGCGGTGGCGCGCAACCGATTGTCCACAGTGGACACAGCGAGGTCGGTGCCGATCTCGGTGGACACCAGGTAGCTCACCCCGCGGCCGCCCAGGGTCTGTCCCCAGAATGGCAGGGTGAGGCCGCCGGAGACCGGGACCGTGCCCAGGCGCTGCGCCCACCAGGTGTCGTTGACCGGCACGGACAGGCCCTCGCCCCGCGGCACGGCCAGCCGGGTGGTGCCAGGGTCAGCGCCGCTGACCGGCCAGCGCAGACTGCCCGCTCCACCGTGGACAGTGACCCGCAGCCTGCCCTCCCGCACCCCGGCCCAGACCCGGTAGCCGCGCTCGGGGTACCGCCAGCTCACCCCGTCCTTGTTGCGCCGCAACCCGGTCACTGGACCCAACCCGTCAACCCCCGCTGACACCAGGGCCGGGCCGGTGATCTCCATTGTGGACGGACGCAGCCGCAGCACCCCGCCGCTCACCGGGAACAACACCTCGCCGGCGGCGGGTTCGGCGGTGGCGGGTGTTCCGGTGAGCAGCAGGGCCAGGGCGAGGCCGACGGACACGGCTCGTTCACGTGATGTTCGCACCGGATCACCATGTCGGGTACGGATGAGAGTCCGGTGAGAATCCCTTGGCTACCATCGGGGCATCATGCGGGTACTGGTGGCCGAGGACGACGATGCCGTGCGCACAGCGGTCGAGCTGGCGCTGAGCACCGCGGGCCACCAGGTGCGCGGAGTGGGCGACGGCGGGCTGGCGCTGGCCGAGATCGCGGACTGGCGGCCGGACGCGGTGGTCCTCGACCTGCTGATGCCCTTCACCGACGGCCTCACCGTGTGCCGCCGGTTGCGCGCGAGCGGTGACCGGACGCCGATCCTGGTGCTGACCGCCAGGGACGCGGTGGGCGACCGGATCGCCGGACTGGACGCCGGGGCCGATGACTACCTGGTCAAGCCGTTCGACCTGGACGAGCTGCTGGCCAGGGTGCGGGCACTGCTGCGCCGGGCCTACCCGGAGGATCCGGCGATCCTGCGACACGGGGATCTCCTCGTGGACACCGCCGCCCGGCTGGTGCGCCGCGGCGACCGGCGGATCGAGTTGAGCCGCACCGAGTTCGCCCTGCTGGAGGTGCTGGCGCGCAACGCGGGCCGGGCGCTGCCGCGGGAGTCGATCATCGAGCTGGTGTGGGGTCCCGGACTGTCCACAGCGAACTCCTTGGCGGTGTATATCCGGTATCTGCGCGGCAAGCTGGAGACGCCTGGCGAGCCCCCGTTGCTGCACACGGTTCGCGGACTTGGTTATCGACTGGGTGACCCGTGAGGCGCCGCTGGCCATTGCGCGCCAGAATCGCTGTCACCGGCGCGCTGGCGGTCGCGCTGACGTCCACGGCGATGGCGGTGGCCGCCTACCTGTTGATCGCGGGTGAGCTGCACCGGTCGACCGACCTGGGCTTACAGCGGGAGGTGACTCGGCTGAAACGCGTGGCCCCCGACGCCTGGATCCCCGCTGGCCCCTGCGAGTTCATCACCGCGCCGGCCTGCGCGCAGAAGGTGACCGCGGACGGGCGGATCACCGACGACGCCGGCCTGCCGGTCACCGAGGAGACCCGCGCGGTCGCCGCCGGCCGCCGCACCGCCTTCTTCAGCGCGGCCACCATCGGCGGCCACCCGGTGCGCATGCTCACCTCGCCACTGGCCGAAGGGGTGGCGGTGCAGGTGGCGGTGCGCTCGGACCGCACCGAGGAGAGCCTCACCCGGATCGGCTGGGCGCTCATCGGCGCCGGACTGGTCGGCGTCGCGGTGGCCGCCGCGGCCGGATACCTGGTGGCGCGCAGCGGTTTGCGCCCGGTGGCCGCACTCACCGAGGCGACCGAGCGGGTGGCCGCGAACCGGGATCCACGGGCCCGCATCGAGGTCGACGGCGCGGACGAGCTGGCCCGGCTCTCCACCGGGTTCAACACCATGCTCGCCGAACTGGACGCAGCCCTTGCCGCACAACGACAACTGGTCGCCGACGCCTCGCACGAACTACGCACCCCGCTGACCGGCCTGCGCGCCAACATCGACCTGCTGCGCCGCGCCGACCAGCTCACCCAGACCCAGCGCGGCGACGTGCTCACCGCCCTGCACACCCAGGCCACCCGGCTGACCGGCCTGGTCACCGACCTGATCGAACTGGCCCGCGGCGAGGAGGCCAACGACCCGGCCGAGGAACTACGCCTGGACCTGCTGGTCGAACACGTGGCGGCCGAGGTGGGTGCGCACTGGCCGCGCACCGCCTTCTGCCTGGACCTGGACCCCACCGCGATCACCGGCCAGCCCGGCCGCCTGGCCCGCGCGGTACGCAACCTGCTGGACAACGCGGGCAAGTTCAGCCCACCCGGCGGGATCGTGTGGGTTTCCTTGCGGGACAAGGAGTTGTGCGTGCGGGATCAAGGTCCGGGGATTCCGGCGGCGGACCTGGACCGGGTGTTCGAGCGCTTCTACCGCTCCGCCGCGGCCCGGTCGCTGCCGGGTTCGGGGCTGGGGCTGGCGATCGTGGGACAGGTGGCCAGGGCACATGGCGCGACCGTGTCCGCCGAATGCCCCGAGGGCGGCGGAACGTTGCTGCGCATGCGTTTCAGCTGAAACTGGCGCTGCCACCTTGGCTCGCCCCGCAACTCGCCGGCGTGTTGGCCGTTGTCGTACGACTCTGTTGGCGAATCGGCGGTGTGATCCGCACTCCCGCACCACTTGGGCCAACTGGTACGCCCACTTTGGCCAAACCGGCGTACCAGTTGGCCCAACTGGCCGGAAGATCGGCACACCGGGGCGACTTCGCCAACAGAGTCGTCGTACGCAGTCTTGGCCGAACTGGTACGCCCACGCGCCAACACACCGACCACAACGGCCAACACGCCGCCCACAACGGCCAACACGCCGCCCACAACGGCCAACACGGCGTCCAGAACGGCCAAGACACCGTGCGAGAACGGCCAACACGGGGTGGGTGCTCCTTGTGGACTATTGCCACACAATGGGCGTTGTGAGAAAGATGTCCACATGCCCGTTGTCCGGCGTCACCTCGCACTGGGGGCCGCGTTCGCGGTGCTCGGCGCGCTGCTCACCCCGGTGTCCGCGACCGCCGCTCCGGCGGACCGGCAGGACGCGTTCACGGCCGCCGCCACCGAGTTCGGCGTGCCGCCGAGTGTGTTGCTCGGCGTCTCGTACCTCCAGTCGCGCTGGGATGCCAACGCGGGGGAACCGAGCCGCGGTGCGGGCTTCGGGCCCATGCACCTCACTGATGCGCGGGGCCTCGGCGTCGCCCCGGACACCCACCACGGGGACGGCGCCGAGGACCCGCGCGGGGACTCCGCCCGGCCGCTGCGGCTGCCCGAACCCGCGCCCGCCGGCGCCTCCCCCGCCGGGTTGCAGACCCTGGACCTGGCCGCGCGGCTGACCGGGGCCGAACCGGCGCGGCTGCGCGCGGATCCGGCGGTCAACATCCGCGGTGGCGCGGCTGTGCTGGCGCAGTACCAGCGCGAACTGCGTGGCGGCACCGCGACCGGCGACTGGTACGGGGCGGTGGCCAGGTACAGCGGGGCCACCGACACCGCGACCGCCCGCCGGTTCGCCGACGACGTGTTCGAGTTGCTGCGCACCGGCGCGGACCGGGTCACCGACGACGGGCACCGGGTCCGGCTGACCGCCGAGCCAGGACTCAGCCCGCGAGTGTCCCAAGTGGACGGTCTCGGACTGCGCGCGCCGAAGCCGGCTGCCACCGAGTGTCCGAGAAACCTGGGCTGCGAATGGATTCCGGCACCGTACGAGCACTTCGACCCGACCAAGCCGGGCAGCTACGGCAACCACGACCAGGCCGACCGGCCGCGCGACCTGAAGATCAAGTACATCATCGTGCACGACACCGAGGGCTACTACGACACCACGCTGCGGCTGGTGCAGAACCCGAAGTACGTGAGCTGGCAGTACACCCTGCGCTCGGTCGACGGCCATGTGGCGCAACACGTCAAGGCCGAGGATGTGGCCTGGCAGGCCGGCAACTGGTACATCAACTCGCACTCCATCGGCCTGGAGCACGAGGGTTTCGCGGCCAAGGGCACCTGGTACACCGAGGCGATGTACCGCTCCTCGGCCCGGCTGGTCCGCTACCTGGCGAACAAGTACGACATCCCGCTGGACCGCGGGCACATCCTGGGGCACGACAACGTCCCCGGCACCACCCCGGCCACCGTGCGCGGCATGCACTGGGATCCGGGCCCCTACTGGGATTGGGCGCACTACTTCGACCTGCTCGGCGCGCCCTTCCACACCAGCTCCGGGCCGTGGGCCGGGATCGTCACCATCAAACCGGACTACGCCACCCACCACCCGGCGATGTACGGCTGTGACAGCGCCAAGCCCGCCGACCCCTGCCCGGTCCGCGGCACCACCTCGGTGTTCCTGCACACCGAACCCAGCACGGACGCCCCGCTGGTCAAGGACCCCGGTCTGCGGCCGGACGGCAGCCACAGCACCCGGCAGGTCAGCGACTACGGCGGCCGGGTGGACACCGGGCAGCGCTTCGCGGTGGCCGAACGACGCGGCGAGTGGACCGCGATCTGGTACCTGGGCCAGAAAGCCTGGTTCCACAACCCGCGCGCCAAGCCGACCGCGGTGAACAGCACCGGGTACACCGTCACCCCGCGCCCCGGCCTGACCGAGGTCCCGGTGTTCGGCCGGGCCTACCCGGAGGAAGCCGCCTACGCGGGCACCGGCGTGCCATATCAGCCGATCGCGCCGTTGCAGTACACGATGCGCGCCGGGGAGAAGTACGTGCTCGCCGAGCACGAGGTGTCCACGGATTACTACTTCGCGCAGAACTGGGAAGGCCCGCGCACTGTGGTGCGGGGCAAGGACAAGTACTACCAGGTGTTCTTCGGGCACCGGGCGTTCTTCGTGAAGGCCGCGGACGTCCGGCTCAGCCCGAGCTGGTAGTCCCGGTGGGTCCGGCGGAGGCGTCCCTCACCGCCTCCGCCGGACCCACTCCCCCTCAGCCGTACTTGACCGTGACGTCGCCGGAGTCGGCGGTCGCGGAGATCGTGCGCGAACTCCCCGCCTCCTGGGTGACGGCGATGTCCTTCTTGCCCGAATCGGTCTTGGCGGTGACCTGGTACCCGGCGGGCTCCTTGGGCACCGTGACGGTGACGGTGCCACTCCCGGCCTCGGCCACCACGCTGCCCGGCGCGGCGGCGAACCCGGCGGTGATGTCACCGGAATCGGTGTGCAGCTCGGCCTTGGGCGAGCGCGCGCCGGAGGTGGTGACCGTGCCCGAGCCGGTGCGCGCCCACAGCGCGGCGACCGGATTGTCCGCGCGCACGTCCCCGGAATCGGTTTCGAGTCGCAGGTCGCCCTTGACGTCGTAGACCGAGACCGCACCCGAGTCGGTGCGCAGCTGCACGGCGATGGCGGCGGGCACGGTGATCACGTAGTCGATCCCGCAGTTGTTCGAGCAGGTGGGCTCGGTGATCCGGAGCGTCTCCCCGGACCACTCCTCGTGCGCGACCGGCTTGTTGTTGGCCCACTCCAGCTTCCTGGTGACGCTGACCTTGCCGTCCGCACCGGCCCGGACCTCGACGTCGCCGCTGTCGAGGGTCACCTCCAGCTTGGCGATCTTCTGCTCGAAATCCTGTTGCTGGGTCTCCCGGTTGCGCGCGATCAGCGAGCACCCCGACAACAGCACGGCGCCGGTGACCAGCGCCGCCCCCACCTTGAGCATCCTCATGCGGCAACCGTAGTGATCGCGGCCTGCGGGCACGATCGGGTCACCACCTCCGGTGGAGGTAGGGCTAGCCCCACCTCCACCGGGTGACTCAGGGCGCCGACGGGCCGACGTCGGCCTTCTGCAGCGGCTTGCGGCTCACCGAACCGCCGAACTCGTCCGCGCCCACGTCCAGCTTGCCGCTGCGCGCGTGCGGGTCGAAGTCGTTGGTGACAAAGGAATAGCTGCCCGCACCGGCGTCGATGGCCGGACTGCCCGCGCTGAGCCGCTTGAGCCCGTTGGCGTCGGTGACCAGCTTCGGATCGACGTTGCGGTAGCCACCCGAGGGCATGCCCGCGCTGGCGCCGTAGGCGATGTTGCCCTCGTACTTCACCGTGGACCCGCTGCGCATCGCCACCAGCGAACCGGAGCTGCCCACGATGATGTTGTTGGCCAGCACGCAGTCCTTGGGCAGGAACTCGCCGCCGTCGCTGTCCACCACCGAGCTGGTGCCCAGCAGGGTGTTGTAGGCGACGGTGACCCGGTCCGGCCGGTCGTGCCCGGTGCTGGTCGGTGAGCTGTCCGCCTCCGAGCCCTTGCCGAAGACCAGCGCCCGCCCGCCGGTGGCCGCCACATAGTTGTTGATGATCTTGTGGTCGTTGCCGTGGAAGCGGATGCCGGTGTTGCCGTACAACAGGTTGCCCTCCACCAGGTTGCGGTGGCCGTGCCGCAGCACGATGTAGCCCTTGCTGTCCCGGATGGTGTTGTACCGGATGGTGTTGTCCGATGCCTTCACCGAGATCGCCTCGGCGTCGCCGTTGGCCTTCTCGAACAGGTTGTGCTCGATGACCGCGTTGCCCGAGTAGCTCTGTTTGTGGCTGTAGCCCAGGCGGATCGACTCCCCGCCGTTGGCGCCGGCGAAGCTGTGGTTGTAGAAGTAGTTGTGGTGCACCTTGGTGCGCTTGGCGATGTTGTCGCTGGGCCCGGAGATCTGCAGGAAGACCCCGGCGGTGCTGCGGTTCTGGAAGGTGTTGCGGTCGATCTCCACGTCGTTGCCGTTGATGTTGACCCAGTTCCCGTCGCCGGAGAACTGGATCGTGTTGCGGCTCAACCGGATGTGGTGCGCCGCGGTCGGCACGGACAGCGAACCGCCGTGCCGCAGCGAGAACCCGTTCAGCGTCACGTAGCTGACGTTGTCGAAGGCGAACCCGGTGGACCCGGTGATCACCGCCTTGCCCACGTTTGCCGCGCTGACCGTGATCGGCGCGGACGCGGTGCCGGAGCGGCGGACGGTGATCGCGCTGGTGGCGTTGTAGCTGCCGTCGGCCAGTTCGATCCGGTCACCCGGTTTGGCCGCGTTGAGCGCGTTCTGCAGCGCGGGCAGGCTGCTCACCCGCACCACTTCGGCAGCGGTGGACCCGGCCGTTGCGGCGGACGGCAGGGTGAGGACGATCGCGGCGGCCAGAACGGGCAGCAGCACGGCGGTGTGTTGTTTCATGTGCCAGCTCTCCAGTGAGACGGCGCGGCGGTGACCACAAGCTAGGGACACATCCGATCTCTAGTCAAGAACCTTGCCAAATCCCGTGATGCACGGATGTGAACCGGCAGGTCCAGTCCCTGGAACGAGGTGGACGAGGTTGGCCGCCGGCCCTGAGATGAGCGGATGAGTCCAGCGACGTTCACCGGCTACAACTGCATCATGCCCACCGAGCGCGAGCCGAGCCCGGGACAGCGCGATGATCGCCACGGGCCCGGTTGGTGCTCGGCCGCGTTCTTCCATCCGTGGGCGGCCGGACCGCCGTCCCCGAAGTACCGGTGGGCGCTGTTCGGCACCGCAGCCCAGGCGATCGGCGATCTGGCCCGCTGCCTGGACGACGGCGAGGCCGGTGAACGCGGCCCCAGCGCCGCCCGGTTGTTGCGCGCCGTCCCGCGGCCCGGCGCACTGGCGGTGCACGTCGACGACAGCTGGGCTTGCGTGGTCTACGAGGTCGGCGCCGGGGTGCACCTGTCGGACGCGGGCGACGCGTTCTTCGCCGGGTGGCGGACCGCGTGGGTCGACCGCCGCTTCGGGCTCATCAACGCCAACCGTCCGGTGATCTGTTAGCGGCGGGTGTAGGTCTTGCGGTCGGCCAGTCGCTCCGGCTCGCCGGGCGGGGTGAAGAGCAGGTCGATCACCTGCCGGTCCGGGGTCTCGAACCGGATGACCGTACGCATCCGGATGGTCTTGCCGATGTAGGCGTCGCCCAGCACGCCCTGGTCCACGAACTCGCCGGTCAGGTTCAGTTCGGGCGAACCGTTGTCGGAGGCGCCGTGGTAGCTCATCATGGCCGCGTTGAGCGCGTCGATGGTGACGAACTCGTACTGCTTGGCCATGTTCGCGTGCGCGAACCAGCCGAGCCGGTAGTACGGGCCGCCGTTGAAGGTGCCAGTCAGCTCTTCCTGGAGGTGGCGGCCGCCGGTGCCCTCCACCCACCGTCGGGTGCCCTTGACGTCCTTGGCCACCAACGGTTTCTCCGCGGTGCCGCCGGCGATGAAGGTGCGCATCTCCACCTCCCACTCACCGATCAGCGGTTGCAGGCGCTGGTGGGCGGGGCCGGGCAGGCCGTTGCGCACCAAGGTCGGCACCTCGGGGCTGGCGGGGGCGGCGGCGCAGGAGGCGAGCAGGGTCAGGGTCAGGGTCAGCGCGACCGTGGTCGCGAGAAGTCTTGTCAGCACGGGGGAAGTCTGTGATCGGCGGTCAGCCGGAACAACAGTCGATCATCAATGGTTCCGATTAGCCGGGCTAATCGATCGGCGCCAGTTCGACGGCGAGGTCCACGAAGGCGCGGACCGCCGCCGAATCCTGGTGCCACACCGGGACGGCCAGCATCGGCGGCAGGTCGCGGATCGGCACCGCGACCAGACCGGGGAACGGCATCCGGTCCAGCACCCCGGCCACCGAGCAGTGCAGCCCGACCCCGCGGGCGACCAGGATCAGCGCGTCGTCGACCAGCATGCTGGTCTTGCCGGTCAGCGCGCACAGGTCATCGGAGGTCTGCGGGATCGGCCGGCCGGACGGGGTGACCACCGGGGTCCAGGCGGCGCGGTGCGCGGGCGGCGCGGAGTTGGTCGGGTTGCACAGCAGGTGCCCGGCCAGGTCCTCCACGCAGATCGACTCGCCGCGGGCCAGCGGGTGATCGGCCGGGGTGACCAGTGCCCGCGGATGTCTGGCGAGCACCGGTCCGACGCCGAGTCCGGTGTCCCGCAACAGTTCCGGGTCGCCAGGGGACCAGGTGAGCACCACCTGCGCGCCGGCGAAGACCGGCAGCAGGTCCGGGCCGATCTCGGTGGCGTTGAGCTGGATCGCGCACCGCGGGTGCCTGGCCTCGAAGGCCCGCACCAGCCCGGTGACGAAATCGAGGCCCATCGACGGGTGGTAGCCCACCCGCAGCGTGCCGTTGACCCCGCGCGCGAGCACCTGGCACGCGCGCAGCGTGTTCAGGAGTTGCTCGTGCCCGGTGCGCGCCCCGGCCAGGAACTCCTGGCCCAGCCCGGTGAGCCGGACCGAACGGCTGGTCCGCTCGAACAGCGCGCCGCCGATCTCCCGTTCCAGGGTCCGGATGGTCTGGCTCACCCGGCCCTGGGTCAGGTGCAGGCGGGCGGCGGTGCGGCCGAAGTGGAGTTCCTCGGCCAGTACCAGGAAGGCCTCGATCTCGCGTAACTCCATCAATCCATCGTGACCACGACTCGCCCGACGGAGTCGCCGTCGGCGAGTCGTTGCAGGCCCGCGGGCGCCTCGGCCAGTGGCAGCCGCTCGCCGACCAGCGGGTCGACCAGGCCCTCCTCGGCGAGTGCGGCCAGTTCCAGGCTCGCCTGGCGGACCGAGGCCGGGTCCTTGTGCGTGTACAGGCCCCAGTGCAGGCCCAGCAGCGAGTAGTTCTTGACCAGGGCGTGGTTCATCGCGGCGCTGGGGATCTCGCCGCTGGCGAAGCCGACGATGACGATCCGGCCCTCGAAGGCGATGACCTTGGTGGAGGCGCGGAAGGAGTCGCCGCCGACCGGGTCGTAGACCACGTCCACGCCGCGGCCGCCGGTGAACTCCTTCACCGTGGCGATCACGTCCTCCTGCTTGCGGTCGATCACCAGGTCCGCGCCCAGTTGCTTGGCCACCTCGGCCTTGCGCGCGCCACCGACCACGCCGATCACCGTGGCACCCGCGGCCTTGCCGAGCTGGACGGCCGCGCTGCCCACCCCGCCCGCGGCGGCGTGCACGAGCAGCGTCTCGCCCTCGGCCAGCCCGGCCCGGCGGTGCAGGCCGAACCAGCCGGTCTGGTAGGCGATGTGGAATCCGGCGGCCTGCGCGTCGTCCAGGGACTCCGGCGCCGGGATGACCTCGTTCGCGTTGACTGTGACGTAGTCGGCAAGTCCGCCGTGCGGCGGCGCGGGCGTGGCGATGACCCGATCGCCGACCGACCAGCCGGACGCGCCCTCACCGAGTGCGACCACGTCACCGCAAAGCTCGACCCCCGGCGTGAACGGCAGTGGCGGGCGGACCTGGTACTGACCACGGCAGATCAGCACGTCCGGGAAGTTCAGCGCGGTCGCCCGGACCTTCACCAACAGCTGGCCGGGGCCTGCCACCGGGTCCGGAACCTCGTCCAGCTTGAGCACATCCCGCGGCTCGCCCAGCTCGTGCACCCGCCATGCCCGCACTACACACCTCCACGCACCGTGACTGGTCAGCCCCCATCGTGTCATGTCCCACCGACACGCGACACACGGCCATATTGGGTGCGCTTGCGCGGGCGACCCCTACATGTAGTATCCGTTCCGCTGATGGTTCACCGGGCACGCAAACCCCCGGTGAGGCAACAGGGAACCCGGTGCGACTCCGGGACTGCCCCGCAGCGGTGAGTGGGAACGACCGCCGTCACCGGCCGAGCGATCGCGCCGGTACAGCACTGGACGCCACGGTCCGGGAAGCGACGGCCAGTAGGAACACCGGCCTCGGCCGGCACGCCCACGAGTCCGAAGACCTGCCGTCAGCGGGCGCACCGACGGTGTGCCCGGTTCGCGGTCTCGTGGGAAGGCCGAGCGGACGACCAGACGGCGCCTCCGCGCGCCCCGGTCGGCCCTCGCCTGCCTCTGACTCCGCGGCCCATCGCGCCGACGCTCGCGAGGAGAGACGACCTGTATGACCGCATCGCCTGCGAGCGCTAGCGAGCCTCAGAGCTAACGCCTCACCCCAAGCTTCCCCAGCGACGGCAACCGAACCCGCACCCGGGTGCTCGGTCGCCCGGCGCTGCCTTTCCTCCGCCCAGCACACATTTTGGAGCAGCTTTCGTGTCAGTCCATTCGCCAGAGATCGCCTCGGGGGCGATCACGGTGATCCGCCGCAACGGCGCGGTGTCCCCGTTCGAAGCGAGCAAGATCTCGGTCGCGATGACCAAGGCCTGGCTGGCCGTGGAGGGCACCGACGCCGGCGCCTCGCCGCGCGTGCGGGAACAGATCGCCGAACTGACCCAGTCGGTGGAACAGGCTCTGCTGCGGCACGCCGGACCGGACCGGCCGTTGCACATCGAGCAGATCCAGGACCAGGTCGAACTGACCCTCATGCGGGCCGGGCACCAGAAGGTCGCCCGCGCTTACGTGCTCTACCGCGAGGAGCACACCAAGGCCCGCGCCGAATCCGCGCCCAAGGCCGCGCCGCAGTTCTCGGTGCGCCAGGCCGACGGCACCCTGGTCCCGCTGGATGCCGCGCGGCTCGCGCTGGTGATCCAGGAGTCCTGCGCCGGGCTGACCGCGGTCTCCGCGGAGACCGTGCTCGCCGAGACCATGCGCAACCTCTACAACGGGATCAGCCCGGCCGAGCTGAGCGTGGCGCCGGTGATGGCCGCGCGCACCATGGTCGAGAACGACCCGAACTACTCCTACGTCAGCGCCCGGCTGCTGCTGGACAAGGCACGCGGTGAGGCCCTCGGCTTCCTGGCCGGCGAGGAGCGGGTGGCCAGCCACGCGCAGATGACCGAGCAGTACCCGGTCTACTTCGCCGAGTTCATCCGGCGCGGCGTGGAACTGGACCAGCTCGACACCGAACTGGCCAAGTTCGACCTGGAGCGCCTGGGCGCGGCGCTGGTCGCCGACCGCGACCTGCAGTTCCAGTTCCTGGGCATGCAGACCCTCTACGACCGGTACCTGTTGCACAGCGACGAGGTCCGTTACGAGCTGCCGCAGGCCTTCTTCATGCGGGTGGCGATGGGTCTCGCCCTGCGTGAGGACGACCGCGAGGCGCGCGCGATCGAGTTCTACAACCTGATCTCCAGCTTCGACTTCATGTGCTCCACCCCCACGCTGTTCAACGCGGGCACCACCCGCTCGCAGCTGTCCTCCTGCTTCCTCACCACGGTCGGCGATGACCTGGAGGGGATCTTCCACGGCATCAGCAACAACGCGCTGCTGTCCAAGTACGCGGGCGGGCTGGGCAACGACTGGACCCCGGTGCGCGGTATCGGCGCGCACATCAAGGGCACCAACGGCAAGTCCCAGGGCGTGGTGCCGTTCCTGAAGATCGCCAACGACACCGCGGTCGCGGTCAACCAGGGCGGCAAGCGCAAGGGCGCGGTCTGCGCCTACCTGGAAACCTGGCACATCGACGTCGAGGAATTCCTCGACCTGCGCAAGAACACCGGCGACGACCGGCGGCGCACGCACGACATGAACACCGCGAACTGGGTGCCGGATGAGTTCCTGCGCCGGGTGCGCGCGGACGGCCAGTGGACGCTGTTCTCCCCGGACGAGGTCCCGGACCTGCACGACGCCTACGGCCTGGAGTTCTCCCGCAAGTACGCCGAGTACGAGGCGGCGGCCGACCGCGGCGAGATCCGGGTCTTCCGCCGGGTGCAGGCCAAGGACCTGTGGCGGCGCATGCTGACCATGCTGTTCGAGACCGGCCACCCGTGGATCACCTTCAAGGACCCGTGCAACCTGCGTTCCCCGCAGCAGCACTCGGGTGTGGTGCACTCCTCCAACCTGTGCACCGAGATCACCCTCAACACCACGATCGACGAGGTCGCGGTGTGCAACCTGGGTTCGGTGAACCTGGCCCAGCACATCACGCCCGACGGCATCGACCACGCCCGGCTCGAGAAGACCGTGCGCACCGCGGTCCGCATGCTGGACAACGTGATCGACGTCAACTTCTACACCATCCCCGAGGCGCGCCGCTCGAACATGCGGCACCGTCCGGTGGGCCTGGGCCTGATGGGCTTCCAGGACGCGCTCTACGCGCTGCGCCTGCCGATGGCCTCCCCCGGCGCGGTGGAGTTCGCCGACCGCAGCATGGAGGAGATCTCCTACTACGCGATCTCGGCCTCGGCCGAGCTGGCCGCCGAGCGCGGCGCGTACGAGTCCTTCCCGGGTTCGTTGTGGAGCAAGGGGATCCTGCCGATCGACTCGGTGCAGATCCTGGCCGACAACCGGGCGGGCGACCTCGCGGTGGACCGTTCGTCCACTTTGGACTGGGACACGCTGCGGGCGCGCGTGGTCGAGGTCGGCATGCGCAACTCCAACGTGATGGCGATCGCGCCGACCGCGACCATCGCCAACATCACCGGGGTCAACCAGTCGATCGAACCGCTGTACCGCAACCTGTACGTGAAGTCGAACATGTCCGGCGACTTCACCGTGGTCAACCCGCAGCTGGTGCGCGAGCTGAAGGAGCGCGGGCTGTGGGATGAGGTCATGATCGGCGACCTGAAGTACTTCGACGGCAGCCTCGGCGCCATCGAGCGCATCCCGGCCGAGCTGAAGTCCTTGTACGCCACCGCGTTCGAGCTGGACAGCGAATGGCTGATCGAGGCGGCGGCGCGGCGGCAGAAGTGGATCGACCAGGCCCAGTCGCTCAACCTCTACATGGCCAAGCCCAGCGGTAAGAAGCTGGACTCGCTCTACCAGCTGGCCTGGCTGCGCGGTCTGAAGACCACGTACTACCTGCGCGCGCAGAGCGCCACGCACGTGGAGAAGTCCACCCTGCGCGGCACCGACGGCAAGCTCAACGCCGTCTCCCCCGTGCTGGTGGCGCCCGAGCCCGCGCCTGCCGCGGTCTCCCCCGCCGCCGCCCAGGCCGCCGAGGCGCTGGCCTGCTCCATCACCGACCCGGACTGCGAGGCCTGCCAGTGACCGCCCTTGAACCCTCCGTGGACGCCACCGGCCTCGGCCAGATCGACCGCAGCGGCGGCCGGGTCAGCGTGGACGACAAGGCGATGATCAACTGTCGCGCCGACGTCAACCAGCTGCTGCCGCTGAAGTACAACTGGGCGTGGGACAAGTACCTCGCGGGCTGCAACAACCACTGGATGCCCACCGAGGTCTCCATGCAGGCCGACATCGCCCTGTGGAAGTCCCCGACCGGGCTGACCGAGGACGAGCGCCGGGCGATCAAGCGCAACCTTGGCTTCTTCGCCACCTCGGAGTCCTTGGTGGCCAACAACATCGTGCTCGCGGTGTACCGCCACCTGACCAACCCGGAGTGCCGCCAGTACCTGCTGCGCCAGGCCTTCGAGGAGGCCGTGCACACGCACACCTTCCAGTACATCTGCGAATCGCTGGGCCTGGACGAGGGCGAGCTGTTCAACATGTACCGCGAGGTCCCGTCCATCACGGACAAGGCCGCGTGGGCGCTGCAGTACACGCAGAACCTGGAGGACCCGGAGTTCAGCACCGGCACCCCGGAGAAGGACCAGGCGTTCCTGCGCGACCTGGTCGCCTTCTACGTGGTCTTCGAGGGCATGTGGTTCTACACCGGCTTCGCCCAGATCCTGTCCCTGGGCAGGCGGAACAAGATGGTCGGCATCGCCGAGCAGTACCAGTACATCCTGCGCGATGAGTCGATCCACCTGAACTTCGGCATCGACGCGATCAACCAGATCAAGATCGAGAACCCGCACCTGTGGACCGAGGCCTTCCAGGCCGAGATCCGCACCATGCTCCGCGAGGCCTGCGAGCTGGAAGTGGCCTACGGCCGCGACACCATGCCCAACGGCCTGCTCGGCCTCAACTCCGAGCTGTGCGAGCAGTACATGCACTTCATCACCAACCGGCGCTGCGCCCAGATCGGCCTGACCCCGGTGTTCCCGGAGGCGGAGAACCCGTTCCCGTGGATGTCGGAGATGATGGATCTGAAGAAGGAGAAGAACTTCTTCGAGACCCGGGTCATCGAGTACCAGACCGGTGGCGCGCTCGACTGGGACTGATTTCCGTCGGTCACTGAGCAATCACGCGCGGGATCGGGGCGAGTCCGGAAACGGACCGCGCCGGTCCCGCGCGGCGTTGTCCCCCATTAGTGCGCTTACCCAGCGACATCAGTTCTACTTTCAACCGCCGCCTTACCTAATCCGGTCCGGCGCGGCCCCAGGGCCTGCGGAAACAAGCTCGGGCAGGTCGAGCGCGGCCAAGCGGAGCGGATCTCACACCATCGACCGGGTGCGTCCGGCGGTATCCAGGGGTTCAATGGTTTTGCACACGCCGGGAGTGGGGCATGATGCGCGCGCGGGTGTGTTTCGAGCAAGGGGACGTGCATGGACGTAAGCAGTCGTCCGGCCGGTGATCGGCGGTGGCTGGTCTACCTGCTCGTGGGGCTCGCCTTTGTCGGGGTCTACTACCTGATTCCCACCGACGACACCGGTCGCATCGCCCGGTTCGTGGTGTATTGCCTGATCACCTCCTCGGCGGCGGTGGCCGCGTTGTACGGGGTGCGGCGGAACCGGCCGCGGCCGCTGCGGCCCTGGACGCTGATCGCGCTGGGTCAGGTCGTCTACGCGGTGGCCGACATCTGCTTCTACGTGGCGCACTACGTGCTGCGCGATCACAGCTACCCGAACGTGGCCGACATCTTCTACCTCGGGCACTACCCGCTGGTGGTGGCCGGTCTGCTGCTGCTGATCCGGATGCGCAGCCCCGGCCGGGACATGCCGGGCGTGCTGGACGCGGCCGTGCTGTCGGTCAGCGCGGGCATGATGTCCTGGCTGTACCTGATCGGGCCCCGAGCCCGGCTGGACTCGCCGCTGCTGGTCAAGGCGGCCTCGCTGGCCTATCCGATGATGGACCTGGCGATGCTCGCGGTGGCCATCCGGCTGATCATGGGTGGCGGGCGGCGACCGGCGGCGTTCACCTTGCTCAGCACCAACCTGCTGGCGTTGTTCGCGGCCGACTCGCTCTACGTGCTGCAACAGCTCGACGGCAGTTACGCCGCCGGCAACTACCTGGACGCGATCTGGCTGACCTCCAACCTGGCCCTGGGCGCCGCGGCGCTGCACCCGACCATGCGCCAGCTCGGCGAGCGTTCGACCTCGGACACCGACACCGGTCCGAGCCTGGCCCGGATGGCGGTGCTGTCCGCGGCCGCGCTGCTCGCGCCGGTGTTGCTGCTGGTGCAGAGCGCGCAGGGGGACATGACCGGGGTGCCGGTGATCGCGGTGGCCTGCGCGCTGCTGTTCGGGCTGACCATCGCCCGGCTGGCCGGCCTGGTCTCGGCGCAGCGACGGCTGGCCATCACCGATGTGCTCACCGGCCTGTACACCCGGCGCTTCCTCGAGGCGCATCTGCCGATCGAGATCGCCAGGGCGAAACGCGCGGACGGGCACCTCGCGGTGTTCATCGTGGACGTGGACCACTTCAAGTCGATCAACGACCGGTACGGGCACCCGGCCGGGGACCAGGTGCTGGTGGAGATCGCCGACCGGTTGCGTGCCTGCGCCCGCGCCGGGGACATCGTGGCCCGCTACGGCGGCGAGGAGTTCGCGCTGCTGTTCCCCGACACCAGCCCCACCGAGCTGCCCGGGATAGCGGAACGACTGCGGCACTGCGTGGCCAGCAGCCCGATCACCGTCTCGGCCGACACCTGGATCGCGGTCACCGTCTCCGTTGGCACGGCTTGTTTCCCGCTGCACGGCGAGCAGCCCAGCGAACTGGTCGCGGTGGCCGACCGGGCGCTGTACGCGGCCAAGGCCCAGGGCCGGGACCGGATCGTGGTCGGCCGCGCCCCCGAACCCCCGGCGGGCCGGATGGCCGATCACGCGGCGATGGTGGACTACCTGCGGCACGTGGCCGATGAGGTGGACGGCAAACTGGCCGGTCAGGAGCACAGCCGGGCGATCAGCCGGTGGGCCCGCGAGGTGGCCGAGGCGATGAAGCTGGGTCCGGAGGCCGCGCACCAGGCCGGGCTGGGCGGGCGGCTGCACGACATCGGCAAGATCGTGGTGCCGCCGGAGGTGCTGACCAAACCGGGCAGGCTGGACGAGGCCGAGTGGGAGCTGATGCGCCAGCACCCCGATCACGGTTACCGGCTGGCCGCGATGGTGCCGGACTTCGAGGTGATCGCCGACATCATCCGCCAGCACCACGAACGCTTCGACGGCAGCGGCTACCCACAGGGCCTCTCCGGCGCCGACATCCGGATCGAAGCCCGGATCATCGCGGTCTGCGACGCCTGGGCCGCGATGTGCTCGGACCGCCCGTACCAGCGGGCTTTGGTTGCCCGGCAGGCGATCCAGGAACTACGGCTGGGCAGTGGCACCCAGTTCGACCCGGACGTGGTGGCGGCCTTCCTCAAGCTCCAGCGGCGCGGAGCGGTGGGCACCCTGCGCCCGATCCGCCCCGCCACCGAAGAAGCCCAGGACCGCAGCTACCGGACGTGATCGTCCAGGCTGTTCCAGAAGGACAACTCATAGGCCTGCAACAGCCGCCCGTACCCGTGCGCCGCGTGCACCGAGTCCCCGGCCGCCAGCCCCGCCTGCACCGCGTCCATGGCCAGTTCCAGGAGCTGCGGCGCGGGCGCGGCGAAGAAGTCGAAGAACCCGCGCCCCGCCTCGCTGAACCCGTAGTGGGTCTCCAGGGCCCGGGACACGGTCCCGCAGTACTCGCCCCAGGCCCCGAAGTTGACGTTGAGCGCCAGGATCACCGAGGTGATGTCCCCGTTCAACGCCAGCCAGGCCAGGTACGACGGATACGCCTGACATCCCGGCAACGGCTGGTAGTTCCGCAGCCCGTCCTCATCCAGCCCCGCCGCGGCAGCGAAGTCGAGCACCCGCTCCAGCGCGATGCCCTCGCCCGCGGCCATGGTGGCGAAGTACTGCTTGGCCGCGGGTGTCTCCGCCCGCGCCGCCAGGTGCAGCAGACTGCGCCAGTCACTGCTGATCACCCGGTACTGCTCCCCCGCCAGCGCCGCGAACACCGCCACGGGCGCCTCGCCCGTGGCGATCCGCGGCACCAGCCGGTTCTCCCCGTCGGCGTGCCCGAGCACATCGCGTAGACCGGCCAACGTCTCCTGCGCGGTTGGACTCATTCGCCTCTGACTTCCTGCGTGAAACCGCTGTGACGCGGGCAGCCTAGCCCTCTTCCGGGTGGCACTGCGCGCCATCCATCCGGATGCCGGCGACCGGTCCGACTACAGTCGCCACCATGTACATCTCGCGCGTCCGCCTGGAGAACATTCGGGGGTTCCACGGCGCCCGGAATGTCGACCTTAAGTTGACCCGGCCGGACGGGTCACATGCGGGGTGGACGGTCATCGCGGGGCGCAACGGCTCCGGAAAGACCTCGTTGCTTCGCGCGATCGCCCTCACGGTCAGCGGTCCCGACGTCACCCGAAACTTGGTCTCCGACTTCGAAAGCTGGATCAGCACCAGTCACTCGAAGGGAAAGGCTTGGATCGATCTGGCCACGGAACCCACCGTCGATGTCGTGCAACAGCAACAGGGTGGTGTCGGCAGCGCGTCGTTTGAGACCGCGCTGCTTTGGAGAGCACCAGAAGGCTCACCGACCCAATCTGGGGCGCAGCCGCAAATCCTGGTCCCGTCTATGGCCGACACCGTGCTCAACCAAGGCCCGTGGCACACCAATCCACGCGGTTGGTTCTGCGCCGCCTATGGCCCATTTCGCCGACTCGCGGGTGACGCAGGCGATCGCAAGACTCCCAGCCGGGTCGCCCGCCTGCTGAGCCTGTTCGACGAGGACTTCTCACTCGCGGACGGCATCGATTGGCTGATCGGGCAACACCTGCGTGCACTCGAAGGCAACAGCTCCGCCGTGGATCTCAAGGAGTCCGCGCTCCGAATCCTGGCCGACGGGCTTCTGCCAGACGACTATCAGGTCTGCTCCATCAGCTCCGAGGGTCTCTGGGTGCGAGTGGCGGGCCGGGAGTTCCCGCTTCGCGAGATGAGCGACGGCTACCGCACGGTCGCGGCCCTCGTGGTCGACATCATGAAGCAGCTCTACCTGGCATACGGCGAGTTGTCCGCCAATCTCACTGGGGCCGTACCTGTCATCACCGCCCCCGGTGTCGTGCTCATCGACGAGGTCGACGCGCACCTGCACGTCTCCTGGCAGAAGCGCATTGGCGAATGGCTCAAAGCTCACTTCCCGAACATCCAGTTCATCGTCACCTCCCACAGCCCCTACGTCTGCCAGGCCGCCGACCCAGGCGGCCTGATCCGGCTGCCCGGCCCCGAGGAAGAAACCCCACCGCAGGTGGTCGAGCAGGATCTCTACGCCCGGATCGTGTACGGCAGTGGCGACGACGCGGCCCTCTCCGAACTGTTCGGGCTGGACAGTCCGTATTCCGAGCGGGCAGAGGAACTTCGGCGCCAGCTGGTCCGGCTGGAAATGGCCGTGCTCGGCGGCGAGGCCGATGACGACCAGATCGCCGAGTACCGTCGGCTGCGCTCGCTGTTGACCAGCTCGATGATGGCGCGAACCGACGAGGTCGCGGCACGGTTGATGTCTCGCGGGGCAATCGAGTAATGATCCGGATTGTTCGGCAACCGCTCCACCACACGCTGACCGCTCGCCTCGATGACCTAACCCACAAGGTTGCGACGACTCCCGGCAATCACGCTGCGCGCGCGCGTCCTCTGGGGCAGTTGCACAGTCAAGTCCTCGCTGCGCTCCACTCTCGTCCAGATGGCCGCGGGGTTTGAGTGCTGTATGTACTGCGGAGACAGCTTCGCCACTGACATCGACCACCACGAGCCGATCAAGCGCAATCCGTTGCGCGCCTTCGACTGGCTCAACCACCTGCTCGCCTGCTCACGGTGCAACAGTCACTACAAGGGAGAGCAGTTCCCGGTCGACGAGCGCGGAGAACCGCTGCTGATCGATCCCACTGCAGAGGATCCATTCGACCATCTCACCCTCGCCCTCAGCACTGGCGTATTCACCGCACTCACCAGGAAGGGCGAGGTCACCAACGAGGTATGTGGCCTCAACGTCGACCGGCGCCCCTCAGCGCGAGTACACGCCCGAGAACAGGTGATCGCCTCACTCGAACGTTGGGCCGCGGCCAGCGCACGCGATGATGTGCACGGCCGGGACGTGGCAGTGCGAACCATCCGCGACCAGCCATTCGCCGCGGTCTGCCAGGCGATGCTGCGCCAGGCCGACCGCTCGGGAGCGGAGATCGTGTTCGAGGGGACGCCCGCGGTGCTCCCACTGCTACGGGATCCGGAGCTTCGGGCGGCATTGCTGCGCTGAACTCAGTAGCGTTCCGGTCATGCACGCCGCCGAACCCGAGCTGCTGGCCGCGGCGCAACGGGACGATCAGGACGCTTTCGGGCACCTCGTCACCCCCTACCGCGCCCAGCTCTACGCCTACTGCTACCGCATGCTCGGCTCCACCCACGACGCCGAGGACGCCGTGCAGGACGCGTTCGTCAAGGCGTGGAAGGGAATCGCCGGGTTCGAGGGGCGGGCGTCGTTCAAGGGCTGGCTGTACCGGATCGCCACCAACGTCTGCCTCGACCAGATCCGCAAGCGCCCGCGCCGCATCCTCACCGACGAGTACGGTCCGCCGGCCGCACCCGACGTGGAGATCACCGGCCCGGTCACCGAACCGATCTGGCTGGAACCCTGCCCCGACGACCTCCTGGCCCTGGACCCGGCCGCGGGCTACGAGTTGCGGGAGAGCGTCGAGCTGGCGTTTCTCGTTGCGCTGCAACATCTTCCGGCCAACCAGCGGGCGGTGCTGATCCTGCGCGAGGTGCTCGCCTTCAGTGCGGCCGAGGTCGCCGCGACCCTGGACACCTCGGTGGCCTCGGTGAACTCCGCGCTGCAACGCGCCAGGGCCACCATGCGTGAGCAGCCCAAGTCCCAGCGGGCCGAACTGGCCGAGCTGGGGGACGCGGGGCAGCGGGAGTTGCTGGCGGCGTTCATCGAGGCGTTGCAACGCTCCGATGTGGACGCCATGGTCGCGTTGCTGGCCGAGGACGTGCGGTTCACCATGCCGCCGATGCCGTTCTGGTTCGACGGGCGGGCGGATGTGCTCGGGTTCCTCACCGGGGTGGTGCTCAAGGAGTCCTGGCGGCGGATTCCGGTGCGGTGCAACGGGCAGCTGGCGTTCGCGGCCTATCTGGACCGGGGCGAGGGACATCGGCTCGTCGCGGTGGATGTGCTCACGGTGCGGGATGGGCGGATCGCGGCGATCACCGCGTTTCCGAACGCCGCGGTGCTCGGTGTCTTCAATCTGCCAACGGACTTCGCCGACCTGGCAGCGGCGCAGAGTTCGGCCTATGGTCGGTCTGGATGACTCCTCTTGACGATGGTGATTTCCGCGCCCAGGTCGACGTCCGGGTCCGGCAGGCCGATCTGGGCCGGGACGGCTCGGCCAGCACGATCGGGATGGCCCGCTGGCTGGAGGACGCCCGGATCCGGCTGCGCCTGCCCGGCTTCGAACGGCTCGTGGCCAGCGGCGGGTTCGGCCCGTTCGCCATCCTGCTCGTCGGCCAACAGGTCGAACGGCTCGGGCCGGCCGGACCGACCGGCGCCCGCGTGCAGGTGCACACCGGAATTCGCCGGGTCGGACGATCCTCCTTCACCTTCGAGCAGGTGATCGTGGCCGGTGGCAAGCGGGTGGGCGCTGGCGGCGCCTCGGTGGTGCTGGCGGACAAGTCGGGGCCGCTCCAGCTGCCCGCGGAGCTGATCGCCGATCTCACCGAGCTGCAGCTGCCCGACACGGGATCGCCCGCGGCCGCCCGCCCGGGGCCGGAGCGGTTGCGGCGCGAGCACTACTCGTACTGGGCCCCACTGCGTTCCCGGATCGGTGACGTCGACTCCAACCAGCACGTCAACTTCAACGCCCTCGCCACCTGGTACGACGAGGCCGTCGCCGCGTTCACCGCGCACGCCGCCGGGACCGGTGCCGCGGTGCCGCCGGACCTGGCGCCGTGGTCGTACCGGATCCAGTACCTCGGCGAGGTGACCTACCCGGGCGACTACGAGATCGGCCTCACCGTCCGCGCCGCCGACACCGAGTCCGCGCACTACGAACTCGGCGTCTTCCGCGAGGACACCTGCCTGGGCGTGGCCGAGGCCGTCGGGCCCGTGGCGCCTCGCGCGCACCGCTGATCCGGCGCCCGAAGTTCGGCTCAGGAAGCGGGTTTGCAGTCGTTCTTGGGTTCGGACAACGGAAACACGCGGTTGCGGTCCGGCGGTGGGGGCGGGGGTGGCACGAAGATCCGGTCGATCTCGGCCAGCACCGCGCGCACCGGACTGTCCGATGTGGACACCAGGTCGGCCACCGCGGCCGGGGTGCTGGTGGCGCGGGTCTGGATGTCGACCAGGGCGACCACGTTGCCGCGCCGGATGACACCGATGTGGTTCACCGACTGCGGGTTGGCCGTGTAGCCGCAGGCCCGGTCGCCGTGCGGGAGCGGCCGGAACTTGCGGTCCTTGCGGTACCGCTCGCAGGTGCTGACCAGCAGGTTGCCGCAGACGTTGGCGTTGAGCAGGAAGTCGAACCGCTTGCGCGCGTTGGCCACCGCCGGGGTCTGGTCCTGGGTGACGATGATCAGCACCGTCGCCTGGGCCGGCGTGAGCAGCGGCGACCACCGGCATTCGATGAGTTCCGGGCGCCGCCTGCCGTCCGGATCGCTTGGCGTGTCACCGATCCAGCTCGTGGCCCGGCCCAGGCGTGCGCACAGATCCTCGGGCAGGCTGGTGAAGGTGGGCAGGTCCTCGGTCTGCTCCTGGACCGTGAAACCGAAGTCGAGGACATCAACCAGGCCCCGGCAACCGCCGAGGCACAGCAGCACCGCCGTCAGCACGAACGCGACCGGCCGCCTCATTGGGTCAGCCGCTCGTCGGCGAACACACAGCCGTCGAGATCCGCGGGCGTGCGCACCATCGGCCTGCCGATGTCCTCCCCGCAGCGCAGGTAACGCAGCCCCGCCAGGAGGTACTGCCGCGGATTGGCCGGATTCGCGGACACCAGCAGGAAACCGTTGCCGAACAAGGGCATGCGGTCATCACGGGCCCACAGGGTGCGGTTGCGCACCAGTGCGTCCAGGTACCGCCGCTGCACCTGCGGGGTGCGGTCCTTGACCAGCACCACGAGCAGGTCACCGTGGCCGTCCTGACAGGCGCCCGCCGCCGCGACCTCCTCGGGCACACCCGGCGGGACCAGCCGGGACACCTGCTCCCGGTTGAGGGTGCGCACGCCGCGACAGCGACCGGTCAGCCCGTCCGCCAGGGCGGCGAGCTTCGGCACCTCGGTCAACGCCAGCCCCAGGCTGCCCGACCCCTGCTTCGGCAATGGCGTGCCGGATGGGCGCAGGTGGTCGTACCACGGATTGCGCGGCGGCGGCTCGGCGGAGCAGGCGGCCAGCAGCACCGTGAGCACCACCAGCACCCAGCACCGCATACGCGGAGTGTAGCCGAGCGCTACACTCCGCGACAACGTGCGCGCGCCGCGGTGCGCCGGCGGCTGAACTCGCGGTCCGCCCGCGACGGGTGATGAGGCGAGCAAGGGCCACGCGGAAGGCTTCGCTGATGGACCTCGCCGTGCTTCCCCTGTCCATCACCATGATGGCCGGGCCGCAGATCATGTCCGCACTGATCTTCGTCACCACCAAGCGGGCGCTCGCCACCTCCTTCGCCTTCGTCGCCGGTGTCGCCATCGCCGCCACCGCGGGCGTGACGATCACCCGCTGGCTGGCCGGACTCCTCCCGCTGGACCGGGCGACCGGTGCGCCGGGCCGAGTCGGCGAGGTGCTCCAGTACGGGCTGGCAGCGGTGCTGGTCGTGCTCGCGGTCCGCAACTGGGTGCGGCGCGCGGAGGTCCGGCCGCCGGCGTGGCTGGGCAAGCTGCTGACCGCGGGGCCGCGCACCGGGTTGCGCACCGGCCTGCTGCTCATCGGCCTGTTCCCCTCCGACGTGCTGGTCATGATCACCGTGGGCGTGCACCTCGCCCAGCACGGGCTGCCGCTGGCCGCGGCCTGGCCGTTCCTGGCCGCCACGGTGCTGATCGCCGCGACGCCGCTGCTGGCCTTCCTGCTCTTCCGCCGCCGGGCCGAACGTTTCGCGCCGACGGCACGGGAATGGATGCTGGAGCACAGCTGGCTGGTCAACGTCATCGCGTGTCTGCTTTTCGTCGTGCTGCTCGTGCGCTGACCGGCGCGCGCAGCAACGCGGCCGCCCAGCTTGCCCTCGGGTCGATGTCGATCAGGATGGTGGTGACCAGCAGGGTCGCCGGGATCGCCAGCAACGCGCCCAGCGGGCCGAGCACCCAGGTCCAGAACACCAGCGCCAGGAACGTGGTCATCGCGGAGAGCCCCACCGCGTTGCCGACATACTTGGGCTGGATCAGCGACTGGGCGACGAAGTTGACCGCCCAGTACACCAGGATCACCAGCAGCATGCGTTCCCAGCCGCCGTCGAGCAGCGCCAGCACAGCGGGCGGCACCAGGCCGATGATGAACCCGAGGGTGGGGATGTAGTTGGTCACAAAGGACAGCAGTCCCCACAGCACCGCCAGCGGCACGCCCAGCAGCGCCAGCGCGATGGTGTCCAGCACCGCGATGATCAACCCGAAGATCGTGGTCACCACCAGGTAGCGCCGGGTCCGGCCGCTGAAGCCCACCAGCGCGACTGTCGCATGTGGACGGTCGCGGGCGAGCTCGGCCAGCCGGGCGCCGACGCCGTTGAGTTCCACGATCAGGAACAGCAGCAGCGCCAGCAGGAACACCAGGCTGGTGGTCAGTCCGCCAACGCCGCGCATCAGTTCACCGGCATAGGTGAGCACCTTGCCGAGGTCGAGGGAGCGCAGCGTCTGCCGGACCTGCTCGGGCTCGATGCCGAAGCGGCCCAGCGCGCGGGTGAGTCCGGCGAGCAGTTCGTGGAACCGGCCCGCGTACTGGGGCAGCAACGCGGCCAGCCGGGACACCGACACCACCAGCACCAGGACCAGTCCGACCAGCGCGCCGTAGCCGAGCACCACCAGCGCGGCCGTCGCCGCCCAGGCCCGGACCCCGTGGCGGCGCAGCCACTGGTGCACCGGGCTGATCGTGATCACGATGATCAGCGCCAGCAGCACCGGGCAGAGCAGCCAGGCCATCGCCTTGATCCCGGCGACCGTGACCACGGCCGCCGCGGCGCCCAGCAGGATCACCAGGGCCCGCGGCATTCCCTGGCCTGCCTCAGACACGCGCGGGTTCCCCGCCGTGCACCACGATCGCCCAGATGACCACCACGCACAGGGTGATCGCGATGATCGACCACAGCGGGTACACGGGCAGGAAGGTGAACTGGGCCAGCGCGTTGAGGATGACGAGCAGGACCGCGAAGATCCGCGCCCACAGCGCGCCGGAGAACAGGGCGAACCCCGCCATCACCACCAGCCCGCCGACCAGCAGGTGCACCCAGCCCCAGCCGCTCAGGTCGAACACCAGCACCCGCTCCGCGCCGGCCACGTAGATGTGCTGCCGGAACAACGCGACCAGCCCCTGGATCACGTCCACCGCCCCGATCACCACCATGAGAATGGCGGTGAACCAGACCCAGCCCACCCACGCCGTGATCATCGGCCCGCCACTGCCCGTCATCGGGTCCAGCTCGCTCGTGCTGCGCCCGGTCCCGCGGTCCCTGTGCCCAGTCATCCCGCACCTCATCCCTGTGGTCGATCTCGTCAGCGACGCCTGCCACCGTCGCAACCCCGGGCCCCGCCCACTTCCCCCGGCGCGGGCGATCTCGCCGGTGTGCCCCGCCGCCGCGCCAAGTCATCAGCGCCGGGTGGTGTGCCGCCATCCCCCGCCCGGCACAGTCGAACCGACAGCAGGCATCGAGGGTGAGGAGTCGTTGTGGACCAGTACGCACCGATCGCGGACCACGGACTGATCGGCGATCTGCGGACCGCGGCGCTGGTCACCACGGACGGGACCATCGACTGGTTCTGCTACCCCCGATTCGACTCGCCGAGTGTGTTCGGCGCGCTGCTGGACCACCGGCGCGGCGGTCACTTCGGCATCCACCCCGCCCGGCGGCCCTACCGCAGCACCCAGCTGTACTTCCCGGACACCGCGGTGCTGATCACCAGGTTCCTGGCGCCGGAGGGCACCGGTGAGGTGATCGACTTCATGCCGCCCCGTCCACGCGGTCCGGCCACCGGAAACCACCGGCTGGTGCGGATGGTGCGGTGTGTGCGTGGCCGGGTCGAGTTCGAGGTGGAGGTGGCGCCGCGGTTCGACTACGGGAGGCAGCCGCACTCGACCGTGCTGACCGAGCACGGCGCGGTGTTCGACGCCGGGACGCGGGCGCTGACCCTGCACGTGGTCCGGGACCGGGACGATGTCCGGCCTGCCGAGGTGTGGATCAGCCAGGACACCGACGTGGGCGCCACGCTCACACTGACCGCGGGACAGGTGCGCGGGGTCGTGCTGGAGTCCGGCGCCGAGGGGCTGCCCCGGGAGATCCGGCCCGAGGAGATCCGGCTGCTGCTGGACCACACCGTCGAGTTCTGGCAGTCCTGGCTGGCCGGATCGACCTACCGGGGCCGCTGGCGCGAGGCGGTCAACCGGTCCGCGGTGACCCTCAAACTCCTGACCTACGCCCCGACCGGCGCGATCGTCGCCGCACCCACCGCCGGCCTGCCGGAGCAACTCGGCGGGGAACGCAACTGGGACTACCGCTACACCTGGATCAGGGACGCCTCATTCTCGGTGAACTCCTTGCTGGGCCTGGGCTTGCGCACGGAGGCCGAGGACTTCGCGCACTGGCTCGGCGACCGGTACCGGCAACGGCCCGAGCACAGCGACGGACCGCTCCAGCTCATGTACCGGGTAGACGGTTCCGCGGACCTGCGGGAGGAAACCCTCGAACACTGGGAGGGATACCGGGGATCACGACCGGTGCGGATCGGCAACGACGCCGCCGGCCAGCTCCAGCTCGACATCTACGGCGAGGCCCTGGACAGCCTGTACCAGGCCCACCAGCACGGAGTGGCGCTCGGCCACGGCGGCTGGCAGGCCGTGGTGGACCTGCTCGACTGGCTCACGGTGAACTGGAACCGCCCGGACGAGGGCATCTGGGAGACCCGCGGCGGGCGGGCCGACTTCACCTACGGCCGGCTGATGAGCTGGGTGGCCTTCGACCGCGCCATCCGCCTGGCCGAGCAGACCGGCAGGCCCGGCCCGGTGCAGCGGTGGCGGAACGAACGCGACCACGTCTACACCCAGATCTTCGCGCACGGCTGGGATCCGGTCCGCTCCGCCTTCGTGCAGACCTACGGCTCGACCGTGCTCGACTCGTCCCTGCTGCGCATGCCCAAGGTCGGCTTCGTCGATCCCCGGGATCCGCTGTGGCTGAGCACGCTGTCGGCCATCGGCACCGACCTGGTCACCGACAGCCTGGTGTACCGCTACGACCCGGCCGTCTCCCCGGACGGGCTGACCGGCGCCGAGGGCACCTTCTCGTTGTGCACCTTCGGTTATGTGGAGGCACTCGCCCGCGCCGGAGCGCTACGGCAGGCCCGCCTGGTCTTCGACAAGATGCTCACCTACGCCAACCACCTTGGCCTCTACGCCGAGGAAATCGGCCTCACCGGCGAACAACTCGGCAACTTCCCCCAAGCCTTCACCCACCTGGCCCTGATCGACGCCGCACTGACCCTCGACCGGGCCGACCACCGGTGATGGACAACCACCGGTGGTCAGCCTCCGGTCAGAGGCCGAGCTGGCGGGCGATGAGCATGCGCTGGACCTCGCTGGTGCCCTCGCCGATCTCCAGGATCTTGGCGTCCCGGTAGAAGCGGCCGACCGGGTATTCGTTCATGAAGCCGTAGCCGCCGAAGACCTGGGTGGCGTCGCGGGCGTTGTCCATGGCGGCGTTGGAGGCGACCAGTTTGGCGATGGCCGCTTCCTTCTTGAAGGGTTCGCCGCGCAGCATCTTGGCCGCGGCGTGGTGGTAAGCCAGCCGGGCGGTGTGCGCGCGGGCCTCCATGTCGGCGATCTTGAACTGGATGGCCTGGTACTCGCCGATTTTCTGGCCGAAGGCCTCCCGCTCACCGGCGTAGCGCACCGACTCGTCCACGCAGCCCTGGGCCAGGCCCACCGACAGCGCGGCGATGGCGATCCGGCCCTCGTCCAGGGTCTGCAGGAACTGGGCGTAGCCGCGGCCGCGTTCGCCGAGCAGGTTCGCCGCCGGCACCCGTACGTCCACAAAGGACAGTTCGTGGGTGTCGCTGGCGTTCCAGCCGACCTTGGAGTACTTCTTGGACACGGTGAAGCCGGGGGTGCCCGAGGGCACGATGATGGTGGAGATCTCCTTGCGGCCATCGGGTTTTTTGCCGGTGACCGCGGCCACGGTGACGAAGCCGGTGATGGTGGTGCCGGAGTTGGTGATGAACGCCTTGCTGCCGTTGATCACCCACTCGTCGCCGTCCAGCTTGGCGGTGGTGCGCATGCCGGAGGCGTCCGAGCCGCTGCCGGGTTCGGTCAGGCCGAAGGCGCCGAGCTGCTCGGCCGCGCACAGCCTGGGCAGCCATTCCGCCTTCTGCTCCGGGCTGCCGAAGCGGTGGATCGGCATGGCGCCAAGGGAAACCCCGGCCTCCAGGGTGATCGCCACCGAGGAGTCGACCCTGGCGAGTTCCTCCAGGGCCAGGCAGAGCGCGAAGTAGTCGCCACCCATGCCGCCGTGCTCCTCGGGGAAGGGCAGGCCGAACAGGCCCATCTGCCCCATCTTGCGCACGATCTCGTAGGGGAACTCGCAGTTCTCGTAGAACTCCCCGATGACCGGAGCCACCTCGTCGCGGGCGAACTCGGCCACGGTCTTGCGCAGCGCCTCGTACTCCTCGCTGAGCTGCTCGAACATCTCATCCCTCCTGGGGAGTCACGACGGCAAGGACCTGGTCCAGACCGACCTGTTGGCCGGGCCGCACCCGTAGTTCGCTGACGAGGCCGTCCACCGGGGCGGTGATGGTGTGCTCCATCTTCATGGCCTCGACGATGATCAGTGGCTGGCCGGCGGTGACGGCGTCGTCCTGGGACACCTTCACCACCAGCACGGTGCCGGGCATCGGGCTGGTGACCGGGCCGCCCGCGGCGCCGGGCGCCTCGTGCCGGGCCGCGGCCAGTCGTTCGGTCTCGGTGACCTGGTAGGTCTCGCCGTCCGCGGTGAGCCAGCAGGTGTGTCCACTTCGGACAGTGGTGAACCGGGTGGTGCGACCCCGGTGGGCCAGGGTCAGTTCGATCGCGCCGTCGGCCCCGGCACGCGCCGAGGCACTGGCCCGCTCGGGCTCGCCGTCGCCGATGACGATCTCGGCATCCCTTGCCCGGCCCCGGATTTTGACCTCGACTGCCTCGCGGCCACCGGTCTCGACCTGCCAGCTGGCCCAGGCGGGCTCACCGATCCGCCACCCACCGGGCACATCCCACGGATCGGCCGAGCCCTGGGGTTCCAGGGCCAGCAGCCGTTCCAGGGCCACCGCCGCGTACACCTTCTCCGGCACCTCGGTGGCGGTGAGCTTGTCCAGTTTCCGTTCCACCAGACCGGTGTCCAGGCGTCCGGCGGCGACATCCTCGTCGGCCAGCAGGGCGAGCAGGAACGGGATATTGGTGGTGACACCCAGCAGCACCGAGTTGGCCAGGGCGTCACGCAGCCGCCGGATGGCCTCGGCCCGGTCCCGGCCGTGCGCGATGTACTTGGCCAGCATGGGGTCGTAGTCGCTGCCGACCGCACTGCCGGGCAGCAGCGCGGAATCCACCCGCACCCGGTCGCCCGGCTCGCGCAGCACCAGCACGGTGCCGCCGGTGGGCAGGAAGCCCCGAGCGGGGTCCTCGGCGTAGATGCGGGCCTCGACGGCGTGCCCGGTCAGCGCGATATCGGACTGGGCGAACGCCAGCTTCTCCCCCGCGGCCACCCGCAGCTGCCATTCGACCAGGTCCAGGCCGGTGACCAGTTCGGTGACCGGGTGCTCGACCTGGAGGCGGGTGTTCATCTCCATGAAGAAGAACTCGTCCGGGGCGTCCGCGGAGAGGATGAACTCCACGGTGCCCGCGCCGGTGTAGCCCACCGACCGCGCGGCATCGGCCGCCGCGGCGCCCATCTTCTGCCGGGTTTCCTCGTCCAGCAACGGCGAAGGGGCCTCTTCGACGATCTTCTGGTGCCGTCGTTGCAGGCTGCACTCGCGCTCGCCCAGGTGCAGCACGGTGCCGTGGGTGTCGGCCAGCACCTGGATCTCGATGTGCCGGGGCCGCTGCACGAACCGTTCCAGCAGCAGCGTGTCGTCCCCGAAGGAGCCGCTGGCCTCACGCCGCGCGCCCGCGATCGCCTCGGCCAGTCCGGCGTGCTCGGTCACCAGGCGCATGCCCTTGCCGCCACCCCCGGCGGAAGGCTTGAGCAGCACCGGGAATCCGACCTCGCCGGCGGCCTCGATCAGGTCCGCGTCGGT
Source organism: Crossiella sp. S99.2 (assembly GCF_023094165.1). GTDB lineage: Bacteria > Actinomycetota > Actinomycetes > Mycobacteriales > Pseudonocardiaceae > Crossiella. The sequence goes on from NZ_JALMDK010000013.1 coordinate 182,362, forward strand.
CAGCCCTGGTTCGCTGCGGCCGGGCACCACCGGGACCCCGGCGGCGGACACGGTCTGCTTGGCCCGGATCTTGTCGCCCATCGCCTCGATCGCGGCCGGCGGCGGGCCGACGAAGACCAGTCCGGCCTCGGCGCAAGCGGTGGCGAAGGCGGTGTTCTCGGCCAGGAAGCCGTAGCCAGGGTGCACGGCCTGCGCGCCGGTTTCCCTGGCGGCGTTGATGATCCGCTCGATGGACAGGTAGCTGTCCCGCGCGGCGGCCGGGCCGATCCGCACGGCCACGTCGGCCTCGCGCACGTGCCGGGCCTGGGCGTCGGCGTCGCTGTAGACCGCGACCGAGCGAATGCCCATGCGCCGCAACGTGTCGATCACCCGGACCGCGATCTCGCCGCGGTTGGCGACCAGGACGGTGTCGAACATGGTCAACTGCCTCACATTCGGAAAACGCCGTAGCCCACAGGCTCGATCGGCGCGTTGGCGGCGGCGGAGAGGGCGAGTCCGAGCACGGTGCGGGTGTCGGCGGGGTCGATCACGCCGTCGTCCCAGAGCCGGGCGGTCGAGTAGTAGGGGTGGCCCTGATCCTCGTACTGGGCGCGGATCGGGTCCTTGAACGCCTGCTCGTCCGCGGCGGGCCAGTCCTGGCCCTTGGCCTCGAACTGGTCCCGGCGCACGGTGGCCAGCACCGAGGCGGCCTGTTCGCCGCCCATCACCGAGATCCGCGCGTTCGGCCACATCCACAGGAACCGCGGCGAGTAGGCCCGGCCGCACATCGAGTAGTTGCCCGCGCCGAACGAACCGCCGATGATCATGGTGAACTTGGGCACCCGCGCGCAGGCCACCGCGGTGACCATTTTCGCGCCGTGCTTGGCGATGCCGCCCGCCTCGTACTCGCGGCCGACCATGAACCCGGAGATGTTCTGCAGGAACACCAGGGGGGTCTGCCGCTGGTCGCAGAGCTGGATGAAGTGCGCGCCCTTGACCGCGGACTCGCCGAAGAGGATGCCGTTGTTGGCCACGATGCCCACCGGGTGGCCGTGGATCCGGGCGAACCCGGTGACCAGGGTCTGCCCGTACTCCCGCTTGAACTCGTGGAATTTGCTGCCGTCGACGATCCGGGAGATCACCTCGCGCACGTCGTACGGGGTGCGGCTGTCCACCGGCACCACGCCGTACAGCTCCGAGGGATCCGCGCGGGGCTCCTCGCTCGGCTCGATCCGCCACGGCTTGGGCTGACGCGGGCCGAGAGTGTCCACAATGGACCGGACGATCTGCAGTGCGTGCGCGTCGTCCTCGGCCAGATGGTCGGTGACCCCGGAGGTGCGCGAGTGCAGGTCGCCGCCGCCCAGTTCCTCGGCGGTGACCACCTCACCGGTGGCCGCCTTCACCAGCGGCGGGCCTCCGAGGAAGATCGTGCCCTGGTTGCGCACGATCACCGCTTCATCGCTCATCGCGGGCACGTAGGCGCCACCGGCGGTGCAGGAGCCGAGCACGGCGGCGATCTGCGGGATGCCGCGGGCGGACATGGTGGCCTGGTTGTAGAAGATCCGGCCGAAGTGCTCGCGGTCCGGGAAGACCTCGTCCTGGCGGGGCAGGAACGCGCCGCCGGAGTCGACCAGGTACACGCAGGGCAGGTTGTTGTGCAGCGCCACTTCCTGGGCGCGCAGGTGCTTCTTGACCGTCATCGGGTAGTAGGTGCCGCCCTTGACGGTGGCGTCGTTGGCCACGATCACGCATTCGCGCCCGGAGACCCGGCCGACGCCGGTGATGATCCCGGCCGCGGGGGCCTCGCCGTCGTACATGCCGTGCGCGGCCAGCGGGGACAGCTCCAGGAACGGCGAACCGGGGTCGACCAGCGCGTCCACCCGGTCCCTTGGCAGCAGTTTGCCGCGTTCGACGTGCCGCTGCCGGGCCCGCTCCGGCCCGCCCTGGCGGGCCTGGGACAGCTGGTCGCGCAGGTCGGCGGACAGCGCGGTGTGCTCCTCGACGGCGCGCTTGAAGCTCTCCGCCGTCGGGTCGGCAGCGCTGCGCAGGACGTCCATGTGCCGGACTCTCCTCGTTGAGACTCGCTCGCCGGAGTCGAACATGACCCAGCAAGTTAACGGCCGTTAACACGGTCTCCCACGATGTTAACGCTCGCTAACCTCCGGCGCTAGTATGACCCTCATGACGTCGAGCGCAGCCACCCGGCAGAGTGGGCCGACCCGTCGCGAACAACTGCTGGCCGCGGCCGCCGAACTCTTCGCCCGGCACGGCTTCCACGGCGTCGGCATCGACGACATCGGCTCCGCGGTCGGCATCAGCGGCCCCGGCGTGTACCGGCATTTCCGCAGCAAGGACGCCATGCTCGGCGAGATGCTCCTCGACATCAGCCAGAAGCTGCTCGACGGCGGCGGGGCCCGCGCCGCCGCCGCCCCGGACCCCCTCTCCGCGCTGAACGCCCTGGTCGACTGGCAACTGGACTTCGCCCTGGACAACCGGGCGCTGATCACCGTGCACGAGCGCAACCTGGGCAACCTGGCCGAGGGCGACCGCCGCCAGGTCCGCGCCCTGCAACGCCGCTACGTGGAGATGTGGGTGCGGGTGATCATGCAGGCGGTGCCCGACCTGGACGACGAACCCTCCGCCAGGGCCGCCGCGCACGCGGTCTTCGGTCTGCTCAACTCCACCCCGCACAGCGCGCACCTGGACCGGGCCGCGATGGCCGGGTTGCTGCGCCGAATGGCACTGGCTGCCATCACCAGCCCCGGCGCCCTTTCCGGCGAGTGAGCTGAATCGCTTTTCATGCTGTAACGCACGCTGTCCGAAATGAGCGCAAACGTTGTTCCCTGCTCCATTCGAGAAAAAGCGCATGAGCGCGGTCACAACTGTTTGACCGCAATCGTTGCGGATTCCTAGCTTTCGAGCCGTGAGAAATTCCGTACTCGTCCGAACCCTGACCGCCGCCGCTCTTGGTCTGGGTCTGCTCATCCCCGGCGCGGCCGCCGCCACCGCGGCGCCCGCCCCCAGCACCGCCACCGCCGCGGTGTCCATTGTCGGCCTGCCGATCGCCCCGCCGCTGCGGCCGGGCGTCGAATCCAAGACCTGGAAGGTCGCCGACTACATCAAGGCCTGGGAGACCTACCACGGCCGCCCGATGACCGCCGACGAGCGAGAGAACCTCGCCCGCGGCTGCATCGGCGTCACCGTGGTCAACCTGGAACGCGGCGATGTCGGCAACCCGCCGCTTGGCCTGTCCTTCGGCGCTTTTGGCAAGGCCCGCGAGGTCCAGGCAGCGCTGAACGAGATCATCAAGTCCAAGCCGAGCGCGGCTCAGTACGCCGCCGCGGTGCGCAGCCACCCGCTGCTGAGCAAGCTGGAGAACGTGCAGCGCGCGCTGCCAGCCGACCTGGACACCGGTGAGCTGACCGCGGCCATCTTCTCCAAGCGGTTCTACTCGAAGCAGAACCCGAACTGGACCGATGAGTTCACCGCGAAGATGTACCGGCCGAATGCCCGCGGCCAGGTCGACATGAACACCTACCGTTATGTCGCCCGCTCCGGATATGTCAACTTCGACTACGGCTGGTACGACGAGAACACCAAGAACTGGTGGCACGCGAACCACGCCGAACCGGGCATGAAGGTCTTTCAGAGCACTTTCGACTACTATTCACGCGATCTGCTCGATTTCGACCGCCAGGTGTTCACCGTGGCATTCGCGAAGAAGGTCTGATGAACCTCGCCGACCAGGCCGGGAAGAGTGTCCGCCTCCGCGGCACCGCCGGTAACGCGCACGCCGGCGCGGTTCTCCTCCGCGACGGAGAGCCCCCGGTGTACGTGGCCGGGCTGGCCGACTGGGGCCTGGCCACCGGGCTGACCGTGGAGGTGACCGGGGTGCTGGAGGTCCAGCAGGCCACCGGAACCGCCGACCCGGCCGGACGGATCAGCCACGGCCTGGCCGGCGATGTGCTCCAGCTCCGCGACGCGGACTGGCACCCGGTCCCGGTTCCCCCGAGCCGGTGACCGGCGGCGGGCGGGCGACGCGCAGGGGCGCCGCCCGCCCGCCTTGGTCCGGGTCAACGTCGTTGTTCGACCCGGACCCAGTCCACCTCGGTGCGGATCACGCCGTCCCGCACTCTGTCCACACTGGACTGTGGCAGCCCCCAGTACGGCTGGGTGACCTTGTTGTGCCCGGCCGGGTAGGCGCCGCCGAGGGCGAAGTTCAGGATCACGTACTGGTTCTGGTCGAAGACCCACTGCCCGCGCACGGACTCCACGAAGTTGCGGGTGGTGCGGTGGTACTCCCGGCCGTCCAGGAAGAACGCGATGTACTGCGGGGTCCACTCGGCCGAGTAGACGTGCCACTGGTCCGCGCTGCCGCCGCCCGGGAAGTACTCGGTCTTGCCGATGTTGCCGTCCGCGGAGTAGCCAGGACCGTGCAGCGCGGCGCTGACCCAGTCGCGGTAGCCGATGTTCTCCAGGATGTCGGTCTCACCACTGGCCGGCCAGCCCACGTTCGGATCGTCCACAGTGGACCCCAGCAGCCAGAACGCGGGCCAGTAGCCGTCACCCACCGGCATCCGCACCCTGGCACTGACCCGGCCGTAGGTGAAGTCGTGCTTGGTGTTGGTGTCGATCCGGCCCGAGGTGAAGTCGAACTTGCCGCCGTTGGGCGTGGTGAACCCGGGCTTCCACTTGGCGGTCAGCTCCAGCAGCCCGTTGTTCACCGAGATGTTCTCCGGTGAGTCCACATAGGCCTGTGCCTCGCCGTTGACCGGGTTGAAGGTCGCGCCGGTGCGCTGCACCCGCCACTTGTTCCGGTCCAGCGCGCCGCCGGTGAAGTCGTCGAAGAAGGTGGTCTGGTACGTGCCACCGGGATTCGGCGGCGCGTCCGGGTAGCGGGCCGCGCCACTGCCGCCGGTGCCCCACACCTGGAACTCGTAGAGCGAGTACCCGAACTGGGCCAGGTGCGGCGCCGGATTGTGGAAGGACCGCCGCTCGATGCCCCGCATCCGGATGTAGCGCGCGTCGGTGCCAATGCTGACCCGGTCGATCCGGCCGACCGCCTCACCGGGTGGCTTCACATCCGCCCGCCGGGCCGCGACCTCGCTAGCCGATGGCCGGTAGACCTGCCGCCAGTTCCGGTTGTCCGCCGAGACTTCCAGGGCGTAGTCCACCGCGTAGGCGGCCTGCCAGTACAGCTCGACCCGGTTGATCCGCGCGGACGCGCCCAGGTCGACCCCGAGCCAGCGGTTGGCGTTCCAGTCGCTGGACCAGCGGGTGGCGTCATCACGCAGGTTCTCCGGGTAGCCGCCGTCCACCGCGAAGGCCGGTGAGTTGCCGGCGTGCTGGTAGTAGTCGCCGAAAACCGGGTGCTGGTAAGCGAGATTGCGTTCGGTGCTGCTCGCCGGGGCGGGCACGCCACCGCGGACGATCACCGAGAACAACGAGTAGCCATAAGGGGTTGCGCGTTCGATGCCGCGCAGCCGGATATGGCGGCCCACCACGTCCTGCGGGTAGGTGTGCACGTTCGTGGTGCCGCCGGTGCCCGCGTTCTCGGTGTAGAACGGGCGCCAGTCGCTGCCGTTGCCGGAGACCTCCAGGGCGTAACGGCGGCCGTAGGCGGCTTCCCAGACCAGCTGAACCTGGCTGATCCGGATGCTGGCGCCCAGGTCGATGCGCAGCCAGGCGTCCTCGGCGGCGTTGCTGGCCCAGCGGGTGCCGGGGTTGTTGTCGATGGCCTTGGCCGGACCGAAGTCCGGGTTCTCCGCCCCGGAGGCGGTGGCCGCGGCCGGGTTGACCGCCAGTGCCGCCGCGGCCCAGTCCTTGTCCCAGCCGGGTTCCGGCGCGGCCCGCGCCGCCGGGCTGAACCCGGCCCCGGCCAGGATGGTGCCGAACAGGGCGGCGACCAGCGGTGCGATCAGCAGTCGTCGCGACAGGGAACGGTGTTGTGCGCGCATGGCGCCACCTCGCAACTTCAGGGAGGGCTGTCAGCTGGCGGCGTGAGAGCGCTCTCTCCAGGTTCACTCTAGAACGATTCATGTGCTTGTCAATCGCCCGTAACGCGGCTGTATTCGGCGCTCCGGATCAGAGAGCGCTCTCAGACTTCGCTGATCACCGCGGCGAGCCAACCCGAACCTCAGGTCGCGCGTCCTACCAGCATGCCCACCATGATCAGTCTCGTGCTCGCCGCGACCACCGCGCTGGCCCCCGCCGCCGCGCCGGTCGCCGACCCGGTCAAGCTCACCCAGTTCACCCCCGCCGACCAGGCCGCGGCGCTCGCGCACTGGACCCCGGAGCGCATGCGCGCGGCCGGGCAGGAGTCCGCGGACCGGGCCGAGCGGGTGGCCACGCCATGGGCCGGGCCGGGGCCCAGGGGTGTGGGCCGGCTGTTCATCACCGAGCGGCCGGGGCCGGAGACCTGGTGCACCGCCACCGCGGTGGCCAAGGACGTGGTGCTGACCGCGGCGCACTGCGTGTGGCCGGGCTTCACCCGCTGGGAGGAGCCGATCGAGGCCCGCAACATCGTGTTCGCGCCCGGGTACGACCAGGGGCGCACACCGCTGGGTGTGTTCGCGGCCAAGGCTTTCCTGATCCAGGAGACCTACCCCAAGGAGTCCAACCCGGACGTGGCCATGGTCGTGCTGACCCCGCGCGACGGACAGCACGTGGGCGACCTCGCGGGCACCCAGCGATTGAGCTTCACCCCGCCCACGTCCCTGAAGACCACCATCCTCGGTTACCCGGGCTCGAAGGCGGCGCTGGGCGAGCGGTTGTTCCGCTGCGAAGTCACCGCGAAGCCGGCCGGGCGGTGGAACACCCCGTGCGATATGGCGGGCGGGTCCAGTGGCGGACCGTGGTTCACCGGGTTCGACTCGGGCACCGGGCTGGGCACGATCTACTCGGTGACCAGCAAGGGCGCCATGGACGTGGACGAGAGCACCGGCGAGGTCTACACCAAGGAACTGGAGGGCACGAAGCTCTCCGCCGCCGACCAGGTGCTGCTGACCCGTGCGGAGCAGGTGGGCTGATCAGGCGGGCACCCGGTAGCGGCGCAGCGCGGTGAGCACCGCCTGCACCGCGGGCCTGCCGCGGCTGCTCTCCCGGTTCAGCGCCACGATGTCCCGGCCCGCGTCCTCGGCGTCGATGGCCACCGTGACCACCTCGGACCAGTGGCTCAGGTCGGCGATCGCGGGCACGCAGGCCACCCCGTGCCCGGCGGTGACGAAGGCGGCCAGCACCGCGTAGTCGCCGGTGCGGTGCCGGATGTCCGGGGTGAACCCGGCCCGGCGGCACAGCGCGGGCACCAGGTGGCCGAAGTAGCTGCCCGGTTCGCCGGAGATCCACTGCTCGCCGGCCAGTTCGGCGATCGGCACCACGCCGGCGCGCCGGGCCAGTCGGTGGGTGACCGGCAGGACCAGGCGGACCGGGTCGTGGAAGAGGATCTCGGCGTGCGTGCCCGGCGGCACCAGCACCGGCGCGCTGTCGTAGGAGGAGATCACCGCCAGGTCCAGCTCGCCCGCGGGCACCGCGGCCAGCGCGTGCTCGGTGCTGACGTGCCATGCCTCCACCCGCAGCCGGGGGTGTTCGGCCTGCAGGTCGGTGAGCACGCTGGGCAGCACGCTGCTCGCGATGGTCTGCACCGCGCCGAGCCGGATCACCCCCGAGGGCGAGCCGTGCGCCCGCTCGGCCACGGTGCCCGCCTCCTCCAATTCGCGCAGCACCCGCTCGGCGTGCCCGGCCAGCATCAGCCCGGCCTCGGTGAACCGCAGCGTGCGGCCGACCTTCTCGGTGAGCGCGACCCCGGCGGCGCGTTGCAGCGCGGCGAGCTGGTGGCTGGCCGCGGACCGGCTCAGGTGCAGCGCCTGCGCGGCGGCGGTCAGGGTGCCCCGGTTGCGCAGTTCGTGCAGCAGGCGCAGGGCCGGCAGGGACAGCATTGGTGCACTGTATCGAACGATGTCCGGTCAAATGTTGAGCTTGTGTGCCACGGTGGCACCGGGTCTGCTGAGCAGGTGACCCTCCCTTACCCGTCCGGCGCGATCCTGAGCGACACCCGCGCGCACCTGCGCAAGCTGGACGAGGCCCGCCGCCACATCCGCCACCGCCACGCCGAAGGCCTGCCGCTGCACAACCTCAGCGGGCTGGAACGCCGGATCGACCTGCCCGAGGTGGATCCGTGGATCCTGGACGACGAGTGGTCCGGCGCGCTCTACGCCGAGCCGCTGCACGAGCTGGGCCTGGAACACCTCGGCGGGCAGTCCGGCCGGGACGACATCCTGGTCACCAACCGGCTCACCGCGGCGCTGTACGCGGCCATGCAGGTCACCGTGCGTCCCGGGGACACGGTGGTGGGCGTCTCCCCCACCTACAGCCACCCCGCGGTGAGCAGAGCGGTCCGTGACGCGGGCGGGCAGCTGGTCGAGACCACCGTGGCCGGGCTGGCGGAAACCCTTGCCGCGCAACAGAACGTCGCCGTGGTGGCGCTCACCCGGCTGGCCGTCACCTACGACGCACTGTCCACCGAGGACCTGCACCGGGTGGTCGAACTGGCGCACGCGCACGGCGCCCTGGTCGTGGTCGACGACGCGGGCGGCGCCCGGGTCGGCCCCGCCGTCCTGGACCAGCCCCGCACCCTGGAGTTCGGCGCCGACCTGGGCGCCACCGGCCTGGACAAGTACGGCGTCGGCGGTCCCCGGGTCGGCCTGCTCGGCGGCCGCACCGACCTGGTCGCCCTGGCCCGCGCCCGCGCGTTCGAACTCGGCACCGAATGCCGCCCCGCGCTCTACCCCGCGGTCGCCCAGACCCTCCAGGACTATCGCCCGCAACGAGTCCGCGACCTGGTCGCGCAAACCCACGAGGTCGGCGCCGCGCTGCGCGACCGCCTGGGCGACTGGGTCGAGCAAACCCCCTTCATCACCCGCCTGCCCGGCGCGGCCATCCAGGCCGAACTCGCCCGCCGCAAACCCATCGCCCCCATGGCCCCCATCGAGGCCACCGCGGCCCTGGCCATGACCCTGCTCCGCGACCACGGCCTGCTCACCGTGCACTTCGCCGGCATGCCGCCCGGCACCGACGCGCTGCTGATCAAGTTCCTGCCCCCGGAGACCATCGCGCTGTTGGGTGGGCCGGCGGCTTTCGCGGCGGCGGTGGACGACGCGCTGGACCAGACGGCGGCGGCGGTGACGGATCCGGCGGCGACGCGGCGCCTGTTGCACGGGCCGCTGCCGTAGCACGAGCAGTGTTCACCCGGACAGTTGTCGGCGCACCGGCCGCTGTCGGTGGACGCGCCGCTGTCGGTGCCCGGTCGTAGGGTGGCCCGCATGTGCCGCAACATCACCACACTCCGCGGGTTGCAGCCCTCGGCGACCGCCGAGGAGATCGAGGCCGCGGCCCGGCAGTACGTGCGCAAGGTCAGCGGAGTGCAGTCGGTCTCCGACGCCACCCGCGAGGCATTCGAACGCGCGGTCGCCGAGGTGACCGCGACGACGACCCGCCTCCTGGCCGAACTGCCCGACCGCAAGGTCCCACCCCCCACGATCCCGCCACTGCGCCGCCCCGAGGTCCAAGCCCGCCTGGCCGCCAAGTCCAAGGACTGACCCGCCCCACAACAGCCAACCCGGCGTACCACAACGGCCAACACCCGGTCCACAACGGCCAACACGCGCGGAGGGACAAACCCACCCGCGCGTGTTGGCCGTTATGGACGGCGAGTTGGCCGTTGCGGACGGCGAGTTGGCCGTTGCGGGACCGGTGTTGGGGGTTGTGGTTATTGCATGTGGGCGAATTTCTCGTCGGTGGTGCGGCGGTCCTGCCTGCGCTGCTTGATGTTCTCCACCACCGTGTACAGCGTGGGCACCAGCAGCAGGGTCAGCACCGTGGAGGACACCAGGCCGCCGATCACCACGATGGCCAGTGGTTGCGAGATGAACCCGCCACCGCCGGTGAGGCCCAGGGCCATCGGGATCAGGGCGAAGATGGTGGCCGCGGCGGTCATCACGATGGGGCGCAGGCGATGCCGGCCGCCCTCGATGACCGCTTCCCGCACACTCAGCCCGTCCCGCCGGTACTGGTTCATCAGGTCGATCAGCACGATCGCGTTGGTCACCACGATGCCGACCAGCATCAGCATGCCGATCAGCGCCGGGACGCCGAGGGCCTTGCCCGTGATGAGCAGCAGGCCGATCGCGCCGGTGGCCGCGAACGGGATGGAGACCAGCAGGATCAGCGGCTGGATCAGGCTCTGGAAGGTGGCCACCATGATCACGAACACGATGGCGATGGCCACCAGCAGGGCCAGGCCCAGGTCGCTGAAGGCCTTCTGCTGTTCGGCGCTGACGCCGCCGATGCTGTAGGCGGCGCCGCCGGGCAGCTTGAGCGCGTCCAGCTTCTGGCGGAGCTGGGTGGTGACCTCGCCCAGGTTCTGGCCAACCGGGGTGGCCTTGACCGTGGCGCTGCGGGAACCGTTGATCCGCTTGATCTGCACCGGGGCGTCGACCTGCTTGACCTCGGCGACCGAGTCCAGCCGCACCGGGCCGCCCGCGGTGATCAGCGGGTATGCCTTGATCTGGTTGAGGTTCTCCGGGGCCAGGCCGCCGGCCAGCAGCACGTCCTGCCGCTTGCCCGCCACCGAGATCTGGCCGACGGTGGCGCCGCGGAATGCCTGCGCCAGCAACTGGCCGACGGCCTGGTCGCTCAGGCCGAGCTTGCCCGCGGCCTCCCGGTTGAGGGTGATCTGCACCCGCGGCGCGCTGTCGCCCAGATCGCTGGCCACGTCGGTGAGGCCGCTGATGCTCTGCACCGTCTCGGTGACCTTGTCCGCGGCGGTGCGCAGCGCGGCCGGGTCGGATGCCTCGACGTTGACCTCCAGGTTGCTCGCGCCCAGGCCGCCGCCCCCGCCGCCCGCGCCGACGGTGATGTCACCGGCGTCGCTCAGCGCCTTGGTGCGCTCGCGGAGTCTGGCCTCCACCTTGGGGGTGTCCACGCCGTCGTTGAGCGTGACCGAGTAGCTGGCCGAGTTGCTGCCGCCGCCCCCGCCGAAGGCCGCGAACCCGCCTGCCGAGCCCACGTTGACCTGGTAGGTCTTGACCTCGGGGGTGTTCTTGAGGACGTCCTCGACCTTCTTGGCCGCGGCGTCGGTGGCCTGCAGGCTGCTGCCGATGGGCAGTTTCTGTTGCAGCGCGATGGTGTTCTGGCCGGAGGAGTCCAGGAAGTTGGTCTGCAGCTGCGGGACCAGGGCCAGGGTGCCGCCGAAGACCAGCAGCGCGGCGATCACGGTGAGCCAGCGGCGGCGGGTGACCCAGCGCAGGATCGGCACGTACATCCGCTGCATCAGGCCGCGGCGTTCCTTCTCCACCTGCGCGCGCAGCACCTCGCGCGCCTCTTCCTCGTCCTCGGGCAGCACGGCGGGCTTGAGGAACCAGTAGGCCAGCACCGGGATGATGGTCAGCGCGACCAGCAGCGAGGCCAGCAGCGCGACCGTGACGGTGAGCGCGAACGGGGCGAACAGCTCGCCGACCATGCCGCCGACCACCGCGATCGGCAGGAACACCGCGACCGTGGTCAGCGTGGAGGAGGTGACCGCGCCGGCGACCTCGCGCACGCCGTCGAGCACCGCCTCGCGTTTCTCCTCGCCGTAGCCCAGATGTCGTTTGATGTTCTCCAGCACCACGATCGAGTCGTCCACCACCCGGCCGACCGCGATGGTGAGCGCGCCCAGGGTGAGCATGTTCAGCGACAGGTCGCCGGTCCACAGCACGATCAGCGCGATCACCAGGGACAGCGGGATGGAGACCGCGGTGACCAGGGTGGAGCGGATGGACAGCAGGAAGATCAGGATGATGATGACGGCGAAGCCGAGGCCGAGCGCGCCCTCGGTGGTCAGGCCCTCCACCGATTTCTCCACGAACGGCGCCTGGTCGAAGACCACGTCCAGCTTGGCGTTGTCGCCGATCGCCTCGGCCAGGCTGCCGAGCTTGCCTCGCACCGCGTGCGAGACGTCCACCGCGTTGCCGTCCGGGGCCAGGGTGACCGAGATGCCCAGGCTCTGCTTGCCGTTGGTGCGGGTCAGCGAGGTGGCCGGGGACTCGGTCTCCTTGATCACCGCGACATCGCCGAGCTTGGCCGGTTTGGCCGCGCGACCGGTCGCGGAGCCGCCGGTGACGCTCGGGGTGAGGTAGAGGTTCTGCAGGTCCTTCAGCGAGCCGAGCTGCTGGCCGACCTGCACCGACAGCGACTTGTCCCCGCTGGTGATCGACCCGGCCGGGATGGAGATGCCGTTGGCACGCAAGGCTTCGGCCACCGCGGTGGGCGCGAGTCCGGCGGCGAGCAGTTTGGTGTTGTCCGGGGTGATGGTGACGATCTGCTTGGGCGCGCCGGTGACCGAGGCCTCCCGCACCCCGGTCAGCCGCTGCAGCTCGGGCACCACGCTGCGGTCCAGCTTCTGCGCCAGGTCCTTCAGCTCGCCGTCGGCGGAGGCGGCCAGCACCACCGCGGGCAGGCTGTCGGTGGAGCCGACGATCACATCCGGCTCGACGTCCTGCGGCAGCTGCTTGGCGATCCGGTTCAGCGCCTGCTGGATGTCGTTGACCGCGTCGCTGACCACGGTGCCGTACTGGAACTGCACCTGCACGGTGGAGGAGCCCTCGCGCGAGGTGGAGGTGACCTTGTCGACCCCCTTGATCGCGCGCACCGCGTTCTCCACCGGGATGCTGACCTGGTCCTCCACCAGCTCCGGCGAGGAGCCGGGGTAGGCGGCGACCACGGTGGCGGCCGGGAACTCCAGCGAGGGCAGCAGTTCCTGCTTCAGGGACGGGATGGCGAACGCGCCGAAGACGGCCGCGACTATCGCGATCAACGCGACCAGCGCCCGGTTCGCGAGGCTCAGCCTGGCCAGCGAAGTCATGCTCGTCTCCTGAGTTGGTTATTCAGCCTGACGCTAATAGTCTGCCTCATCCGAAGGGTCTGCGAGGTGTGGGGCTGTTAACGTCCGGTACCCGCAATACGAACGTGGCATGCGGAGCCTGAGGAGCAGAGTTGCCGGAGGAGTTGCCGGCGGATCGGTCGGAGATGATCGAGTCGCTGATGAACGGCCAGCGGGAGCTGCGCGCGCTGGCCGCCTCCGACCACGACAACCCGCTGTTCTCGGTCAACCTGACCATGCAGCAGCTGCGGTTACTGCTCGTCGTCGCCATCCAGGGCCCCCTGTCCAGCCAGGAGCTGACGCACGCGCTCAAGGTCAGCCCCGCCACCGTGACCGGGCTGGTGGACCGGCTGGTGGCACACGGGTATGTGCTGCGTCGGGATGATCCCAATGACCGGCGGATCCGGCGCATCGAACTCACGAAAGAGGGACAAGAGTTGATCGCCCGGCTGGAGGACGCGGGGGCCACCCACTTCCGCGGGCTGCTGGACCGGCTCGACGCCGAGGACCTGGTGGCGCTGGACCGGGTCATCCGCCGGCTGGTGGAACTGGCCCGCGAGGAAAAGGGAGACCGAAGGTGAACCTGGCGGAACAGCTGTTCCTGCTGGCCTGCGACCCGGAGAAGCAGCGGGTGCCGGAGCGGGACAAGCTGGGCTACGTGCTGCGCGCGGCCGCGCTGAGCGAGCTGGTGCTGCGCGGCTGCCTGACCGATGTCGACGACCGGCCCACCGCCGGATCGGCCAAGCCGACCCGCGATCAGCTGCTGGACGAGGTGCTCGCCGAGATCAGCCGGGACAAGCCGCGGAAGTGGCGGTACTGGGTGCGGAAGAACCACACCTCGATCGTGCGCGAGGTGCAGGCCGCGCTGGCCCGCGCCGGGGCGATCTCGGTGCGGCAGCGGCGGATCCTGGGACTGTTCCCCAGCCACGTCGTCACGGTGCACGATCCGGTCGCCAGGGCGATGGCGGTGCAGCGGGTCCGCGCGGCGGTGACCGGCACGGGTGCGCTGCCGCCCGCGGACGCGGCGCTGGCCGCGCTGGCCGCCACCGGGGAGCTGAAGGGCCTGCTGACCGCGCGGGAGCGCAAGGCCAGCAAGCAGCGGATCCAGGAGCTGCTGGACGGCTGCGGACCGGCCGGTCCCGCACTGCGCAAGGCGATCCAGGACCTCAAGGCCGCGGCCACCTCGGGCGGCGGCGGCTAGGTGGAGATCACGCTGCTGGGGCCGGTCCGGGCCTTCGCCGCGGACGGCGCACCGGTGGCGCTCGGCGGCACCCGGCCGCGCATGCTGCTGGGCAGGCTCGCGCTCGCCGCGGGCAAAACGGTCTCCGCGGACGCGCTGATCGAGGACATCTGGGGCGCGGAACCCCTCGTCGGGGCGGCGAACACGTTGCACGCGCTGGTGCACCGGCTGCGGCGGGCGCTGCCCAGCGCCGGGCTGGTGGAGTCCTCGCCGGTGGGCTACCGGCTCGCGCTGCCCGCGGACAGTGTCGACGTGCACCGGTTCGAGGCCCTGGCCGCCCGGGGCAGACGGGAACTCGCGGCGGGCGAGGCCGAATCGGCCGCGGCCACCCTGGCCGACGCGCTCGCGCTCTGGCACGGCGCGGCCCTGGCCGATGTGCGCGCGGCCCCGTACGCCGAGACCGCCGCGACCCGGCTGGCCGAACTGCGGACCGCGGCCAGGGAAGACCGCTTCGACGCGCTGCTGCGGCTGGGACGGCAGGCCGAGGTGCTGGCCGACCTGGAGGCGGCCCTGGCCGAACATCCGCTGCGGGAACGCCTGGCCGCGCTGCGGATGCGGGCGCTGTGCGCGGCCGGTCGCCAGTCCGAGGCGCTGGCCGGGTACGAGCAGATCAGGGCCCGGCTCGCGGAGGAACTCGGCGTCGACCCCGGCGCCGAACTGCGCGACACCCACCTGGCCGTGCTGCGTGGCGAACTCGACCGGCCCCGGTCCCACACCGGCGCGGCGCCCGGTCGGCTGCCCGCCCGGCTGACCTCCTTCCTCGGCCGGGCCGACGAGCTGAAACTCCTCGCCGAACTCCTCGACACGGCCCGGCTGGTCACCCTCACCGGCCCCGGCGGCGTGGGCAAGACCCGGCTGGCCACGGAAGCGGCGGCCGCGCACCGGGCCTATCGCGGCGGCCGGTTGTGGCTGGTCCCCCTGGCCGGAGTGGAGCACCCGGACGGCGTGGCCGGCGCGATCCTCGGCACGCTCAGCACCGGACCGGGACTGCGCACCGGCGCGCCTGCCGAACCCCTGGCGCGGGTGGCCGAACTGCTCGGCGGGGACGAGGCCGTGCTGGTGCTGGACAACTGCGAGCACCTGGTGGCCGAGGTCGCCCGGATCGCCCAGCACCTCCTGGAACAGCGGCCCCGGCTGCGCATTCTGGCCACCAGCCGGGAATCCCTGGACATCCTCGGCGAGACACTGTGCCGCCTGGACCCGCTGCCCGTGCCGCCGGAACACGCCCACGACGTAGCCGAATCGGCCGCGGTGCGCCTGTTCCTGGACCGCGCCACCGCCGTTCGGCCCGGCTTCACCCTCGATCCGTCCACAGTGGACTCAATCGCCGAGGTGGTGCGCTGCCTGGACGGCCTGCCGCTGGCCCTGGAACTGGCCGCGGCCCGGCTGCGCTCGATGACCATCGGCCAGATCGCCCGCCGCCTCGACGACCGATTCCGCTTGCTGGACACCGGAAACCGGGCCGCGCTACCCCGGCAGCGCACCCTGCGCGCGGTGATCGAGTGGAGCTGGGACCTGCTCACCGCACGGGAACGGGTCCTGCTCCGGCGGCTGTCGATCTTCCCAGCGCACACCGAAACCGAGGCGGTCGAGGCGATCTGCGCCGACGGCGACACCCTCGCGCCCGGCGACGTCGGCTACCTGCTCGGCTCGCTGGTGGACAAATCCCTGGTACAGCAACACGCCGAGGGCTACCGGATGCTGGCCAGCATCCGCGCCTTCGCCGCCGGGGAACTGGCCGCGGCTGGCGAGCGGGAGACCGTCCGGGACCGCTTCACCGCGCACTTCGCCGCCCTGGCCGCCGGGTACGAGCCCCTGGCCCGCTCACACCAGCAGCCCGCCGTGCTGGCCGGGATCGCCGCCGAGTACGACAACCTGGTCTTCGCCCTGCGCTCAGCCCTGGACAGCCGGGACGGTGAGGCCACCGCGCGACTGCTCGGCCTGCTGCACTGGTACTGGTACGCCGCCCGTTACGACGCCCGCACCGAATCCTTCCTCGCCGAAGCCCTCACCCTCGGCGACGCACTGCCCGCCGACGCCAGGACCGCCTACACCGCCATGGACGCGCTGATCGGCCAGAACTCCCCCACCACCGATCCGGACCGGGTGCGCGCGCTGCTCGCCGACTGCACGCACACCGGCGCCTACCAGCGTTATCCGCTGCTGCTGACGGCCACCCTGCCGGTCGCCCAGCACCTGGGTCTGCACGATCTGGTGGCCGCCGAGCTGGCCGCGGTGCGCGGTGGATCCGATGCCTGGGCCAACGCCTGCGTGTCCATCCTGGAAGGCAGCATCGCCGGGGATCGCGGGGACTGGACCGGGGTGGCCGCCGCCAGGGCGCGGGCGGCCGCGGAGTTCGCCGGGACCGGGGACCGGCTGTGGACGGCGGTGTCGCTGGCCGCGCTGGCCGAGGTGCACGGCGTCGCGGGCGATCATGCCGCGGCCGTGGCCGGGTTGGAGCGGGCCATCGCGCTGACCGCCGGACTCGGTTCCCAGGACGAGGTCTCCTACCGGGTCGGCCTGGCCGCCCAGCGCGCCCGCACCGGCGACCTGGCCGCCGCGGCCAGGGACCTGGACCTGGCCGAGCACCTGACCAGGGCGCGCGGACTCGGCTACATGGAGATCGAGGTGCTGCGCGGCCGCGCCGAGATCCACCGCCGCGCGGGCGAGTACGCACAGTCGGCGCTGGCCCTGGACCGGCTGGCGGAAGTGTTGGGGCAGTTGAGCATCGGGCCACCGGAACGCCTCCTGGCCCCGGGCCGGATGGCGTTGCTGCTGAGCACCGGCGAGACCACCGCCGCCCGCGCGCTGCTGCCGACCGTGGTCACCGTCGCCCTGGCCAACAACGAGCCCGCCCCGGCCGCCCAGCAGCTGGCCTGGCTGCGCTGCCGGGAAGGCGATCTCCCCGGCGCGGCCACCGCACTGGGGCTGAGCCAGGTCCTGCGCGGCGCCTTCGACCAGGGCGACCCCGAACTACGCGACCTGATCGCCGAACTCACCGACCGCCTCGGCGAGTCCGGCTACCTCGCGGCCTACCGCGCGGGTGCCGGGCTGCCCCGGCCGGACGCCCTGCGCGAACTGGCCTTACTCGGCCGGTCAGCCGCTGTCAGCACGCTATAAGCCGCCTGTCATCGCCAACTCGCACTGTTGGGCCCAGCAAGCCAACGGTGAGAGGACACAAGATGACCGAGTTCGAGAGCCCCGGCCGGGACAAGGTGCGCGCGGCCATGGACACCGCGGTGCGGGACCTGGGAGCGCCCAGCGTCGCCGTCCGGATCCAGGACGAGAACGGCACCTGGTTCGGCTCCGCCGGCCTGGCCGACACCGTCACCGGCGCGCCGCGGGTGCCGGACGAGCGGCTGCACACCGGCAGCATCTCCAAGGCGTTCACCGCGGCCACCGTGCTGCAGCTGGAGGCCGAGGGCAAGCTGGACCTTGAAGACACCGTGCAGGACTGGCTGCCGGGTGCGATGGACGGCAGCGAGTACGACGCCTCCAAGATCACCATCCGGCACCTGCTGAGCAACTCCAGCGGCCTGTTCGCCACCGGCATGGCCCTGGAGTTCCAGCGCCGGGTCACCATCCGCTCCGCCTTCGACACGCATCGCTTCGACGTGTGGCCGCCGGCGGAGGTGCTCAGGGTCGCCCTGTCCCAGCCGCCGGTCGGCGCGCCCGGCGAGCGGTTCTGGTACTCCAACGGAGGTTTTGGCTTCGCCGCGGCGATCGTGGAAAAGGCCACCGGCACCAGCTTCGAGTCCGAGGTGCACCGGACCGTGATCGAGCCGCTGGGCCTGCGGCACACCTTCGCCCGGCACCGCGAGGAGACCGGGTACCGGGGCCGGCACCCGCGCGCCTACGCGAAGATCTTCCTCAAGGAGGGGGTGCGGCCGGAGGACGTGCGGCCGGACAATTGGCCGGACCTGATGGAGGACGCGAGCCTGCCGCCGCTGGATGTCACCGAGGCCAACACCTCCTGGGGCTGGGGCGCGGCCAACGTGGTGTCCACATTGGACGAGCTGATCGTGTTCTTCAACGCGATGATCACCGGCAGCCTGCTGCCCGAGCGGCAGCACCGGGAGCTGTGGAGCACGATCCCCACCGCGGGCTCGCACTGGATCGCCAACACCGCCTACGGCCTCGGCCTGTACGAACTGACCCTGTCCAACGGCCTGAAGCTGCGCGGCAGCGGCGGGCAAAGCTTCGGCACCGCCACCCTGGTACTGGGCACGCCGGACGGCAAGCACACGATCGCCGTGCACACCAACAACGACTGGGCGCCCTTCCCGGTCCTGGACAAGATCATCGAGGCCGAGTTCGGCGCCTCCGGCTTCGTCCTGGACATCTGACCCGGCCCCGCCCAGCCTCGCCACCGGCGAGTTGGGCCAACTGGTACGCCAAGTTTGCCCAAGCGGGCGTACCAGTTGGCCCAAGTGGTGCGGGAGGGCTAGCGGCCGAGCTTCTTGTCCAGGCCCGCGCGGCGCAGGGCGTCGGCCATCGCGCCGCCCATGCCACCGCCGGAGCCACCGGAACCGCCGCCATCACGCCGGTTGCCGCCGCCACCGCCCTGGCGCTGACCACCGGAGCCGCCGCGCTGACCGCCGCCACCGCCACCGCCGCGGTTGCCGCCGCCCTGGGGACGGCCGCCGCCGCGCTGGCCACCGGCCTCGCGCGGGTTGCCGCCGCCCTTCTCCGGCTCGTCCTCCAGCCGCAGGGTGAGCGAGATGCGCTTGCGGGCCGCGTCGACTTCGAGGACCTTGACCCGGACGATGTCGCCGGACTTGACCACGTCGCGCGGGTCCTTGACGAAGGTGTTCGACATGGCCGAGACGTGCACCAGGCCGTCCTGGTGCACGCCGACGTCGACGAAGGCGCCGAACGCGGCCACGTTGGTGACCTGGCCTTCCAGGATCATGCCGGGCTGGAGGTCGCCGAGCTTCTCCACGCCCTCCTTGAACACCGCGGTCTGGAACGCCGGGCGCGGGTCGCGGCCGGGCTTGTCCAGTTCCCTGAGGATGTCGGTGACGGTGGGCAGGCCGACGGTGTCGTCGACGAAGTCCTTGGGCTGCAAGGAGGTCAGCACCCGGGTGTTGCCGAGCAGTTCCTTCAGTTCCAGCTTGGCCGCGCCCGCGATCTTGCGCACCACCGGGTAGGACTCGGGGTGCACGCTGGAGGAGTCCAGGGGGTCGTCGCCGTCGGGGATGCGCAGGAAGCCCGCGCACTGCTCGAAGGCCTTGGGGCCGAGCCGGGCGACCTTCTTGAGCTGACCGCGGGAGTTGAACGGCCCGTGCTCGTCCCGGTGCAGCACGATGTTCTCGGCCAGGCCCTCGCCGATGCCGGAAACCCTGGTCAGCAGCGGGGCGGAGGCGGTGTTGACGTCCACGCCGACGGCGTTCACACAGTCCTCGACCACCGCGTCCAGCGAGCGGGACAGCTTCACCTCGGACAGGTCGTGCTGGTACTGGCCGACGCCGATGGACTTCGGGTCGATCTTGACCAGTTCGGCCAGGGGGTCCTGCAGGCGGCGGGCGATGGAGACCGCGCCGCGGATGGACACGTCCAGCTCGGGCAGTTCCGCGGAGGCGTAGGCGGAGGCCGAGTACACCGACGCGCCCGCCTCGGACACGGTGGTCTTGGTGAGCTTGAGCTGCGGGAACTGCTTGATCAGGTCCCCGGCGAGCTTGTCGGTCTCCCGGGAGGCGGTGCCGTTGCCGATGGCGATCAGCTCGACCTTGTGCTTGTCCGCGAGCCGGGCCAGCACGGCCAGGGATTCGTCCCAGCGCTGCTGCGGCACGTGCGGGTAGATGGTGGCGTGTTCGACCACCTTGCCGGTGGCGTCGACCACCGCGACCTTGACGCCGGTGCGGAAACCGGGGTCCAGGCCCATGGTGGCGCGGGTGCCGGCGGGCGCGGCGAGCAGCAGGTCGCGCAGGTTGGCCGCGAACACCCGCACGGCCTCGTCCTCTGCGGCCTGGCGCAGCCGCATCCGCAGGTCGATGCCCAGGTGCACCAGGATCTTGGTGCGCCAGGCCCAGCGCACGGTGTCGGTGAGCCACTTGTCCGCGGCCCGGCCCTGGTCCTCCACGCCGAAGCGGGCGGCGATGGCGATCTCGAACCGGCTCGGCCCGGTGGGGGCGTCCTCGGCGAGTTCCTCCGGCTCCAGGGTGAGGTCGAGGACCTCCTCCTTCTCGCCGCGGAACATGGCCAGGATGCGGTGCGAGGGCAGCTTGGTGAACGGCTCGGCGAAGTCGAAGTAGTCGGCGAACTTGGCGCCGTCGGTCTCCTTGCCCTCGCGCACCTTGGCCAGCACCCGGCCGCGGCCCCACATGTCCTCGCGCAGCGAGCCGATCAGGTCGGCGTCCTCACCGAAGCGCTCGACCAGGATGGCGCGGGCGCCGTCCAGCGCGGCCTGCACGTCGGCCACGCCCTTGTCGGCGTCGACGAAGACCGCGGCGGCGGCCTTGGGGTCGGTCTCCGGGTTGTCCAGCAGGCCGTCGGCCAGAGGTTCCAGTCCGGCTTCGCGGGCGATCATCGCCTTGGTGCGGCGCTTGGGCTTGTACGGGAGGTAGATGTCCTCCAGCCGGGCCTTGGAGTCCGCGGCGAGGATCTGGGCTTCCAGGGCTTCGTCGAGTTTGCCCTGACTGCGCACGGATTCGAGCACGGCCGCGCGCCGTTCCTCCAGCTCGCGCAGGTAACGCAGGCGCTCTTCGAGCGTGCGCAGCTGCGTGTCGTCGAGCATGCCGGTCGCTTCCTTGCGGTACCGGGCGATGAACGGCACGGTGGATCCGCCGTCGAGCAGCTCGACCGCCGATCGCACCTGCCCTTCCCGCACACCGATTTCCTCGGCGATCCGCTGATGAATCGAGGTGGTCACAGGGGACAGCCTGCCTGACGACGGATCCGGGCGGCACAACTACCCCCCGTGACGTGCCGGCGCGGCTCAGTCCAGCACGCCACCGTGCCGCCAGTAACCGGAGAAGTAGATCCGCCGCTTGTCGAAGCCACGGCCGCTGACCAGATGTCGCCGCACCTGCTTGACCAGCGTGGATTCCCCGGCGATCCAGGCATAGGGCTGCCCGTCTGGCAGGTCGGCGGCGCACACCGCGGCCAGCAGCGCCGCACCCACTTCCGCACCTGCTGCACGCGGCAACCAGGTGATCTCGACGTCGCCGAGGGTGTTCAGCGGGCGCACATCGCCGGGGTCGGGCACCTCGGCGAAGACCACGGCGCGTTCGCCTGGTCCGAGTGAGTCCACAATGGACATCAGCGCGGGCAGCGCGGTCTCGTCCCCGGCGAGCAGCCGGTAGTCGGTGTCGGCGGGCGGGTGGAATTCGTTGCCCAGCACGGGGAAATGCCGTGCGTCCGGGCCGCAGACGGCCGCGTGGTCGCCCACGGTGGCACGCAGGGCCCAGGCTGAGGCGGGGCCGGTGTCGCCGTGCAGCACGAACTCGATGTCGATCTCGGCGCGCTCGGGGTCGTGCCGCCGGATCGTGTAGGAGCGCATGGGCGGGCGGACCGCGGGGTCGAGGTCTAGGTACTCCTCGTACCAGTCGCCGCCGGTGGGCAGCTGGAAGTCGACGCGCTCGGGGCGAGGGAAGAAGACCTTGCAGCGCTGGTCGTTGCCGCCACTGGCGAAGCCGGCCAGGTCAGGGCCGCCAAAGGTGATCAGCCGGACACTGGGCGACAGCTGGACGACACGGCGTACCACCACTTGGAAGATGGTGTACGGGCGAACCGCGGAACGCCCCAGGGCCTCAGTGCTCACAGAACCCCCACTTGGATTGCTTAGGCTAACCTTACCAAGATCACCTAGGTGAGGACAGTGCCGAACGGATCGGTAGAATTCGGCGACATGCAGTGGCGACGTGGCGGGTGGGAACGGGAAGCACCGCCCACCCAGGTGAATCCCGTGCTGACCGATCCGACCAAGCGATCAGCCACCCGGAAGATGGCCGCGCCCAAGGTGGCGAACCCACTGGCCTACGACCTGGACTTCGGCGCGGCCAGCGCCCGCTGGCTGCTGCTGGCCGGCGCGCTGTTCGGCCTGGCCACCGTGGCCTGCGCGGCGGTGATCGCCAACGGCGACGCCAAGGGCACCACCTGGGTAGCGCAGCTGATCTTCGCCGCGCTGTTCCTCTGGAGCGTGTTCAGCATCCGCGGCACCCTGCGCGGCCGGGGCGTGATCGCCACCGGTGACGCGCTGTCCTGGCGCAGCGACGGCTCGGTGCACCGGATCCCCTGGTCGGAGATTGGCGCGGTCGGCGTGGGCACCCTGCCCTGGTTCAACCACGCCAGCCTGGTGCACCCGGAACAGCGCGAGGCCCTGGAGATCTTCCCGGCCGATCCGTCCTTCCCGGCCCGCAACCCGGCCCTGGACCGGTGGCGGGTGGAGGAGGAACCGCCCATGCCGGGCCTGCCGGGCACCCGGTACCGGTTCCCGTTCCCGCCGTTCACCCGGCTGCCCAAGCGGATCGAGCAGGCGGTGCAGGAGATCCAGCCCAAGCGCTGGCACGGCAGGTACCCCAGGACGCACTCCTAGGCACAATCCAGTGAACATCGCCCGCGAGCCCGCACCCCGGGCGCGCGGGCGTTCTACTGTCGAAGGTAGCTGATCTTCGTTTCCCTCCTCACGCAAGGTGGTGACGAACGGTGTACCTGGACAGTCGGGCCCTGGACGCGGCCGGGGTCGAGAACAAGGTCCTGCGCGAGTCCTACGAGTTCTGCCGCCGGTTGCTGATCACCATGGACGGCCGGTCGTTCTGGGCGGCGAACCTGCTGCTGCCACCTCGCAAACGACCGCACATGTGCGCGATCTACGGTCTGGCCCGCTATGCCGACCAGATCGTGGACAGCGGCGATCCCCGACATCGGGCCGAGGAGTTCGAAACCTGGAGTTCCCGGCTGCTCGCCGATCTGCGTTCCGGGGTGGGCGGCGACCCGATCGGCCGAGCGCTGGGGCACACCATGCGCACCTGGGGCATAGCCCTGGCTGATATCGAGGCGCTGCTGGCCGGGATGCGGATGGACCTGACCATCACCGAGTACCAGACCTACGCCGACCTGGACCGCTACCTGGAGACGCTCAACGGTTCCATCGCCCGGCTGATCCTGCCGATCATGGAGCCGGTGGACCCGAGGGCCGAGCAGCACACGGTGGCCACCAGCAAGGCCGCCCAGCTCACCAACTTCATCCGGGACATCGGCAAGGACCACCGCCGCCTCGGCCGCTGCTACCTGCCCCTGGAGGACCTGGAGCGCTTCGGCGTGCCCCGGTCGGACCTGGGCGAGCGCAGCACCAGCCCGGCCCTGCGCGAGCTGGTCCGCTTCCAGATCGCCCGCGCCAGGGAAATGTGGGCGCTGGGCGCGGCCGGGGTGGACTACCTGCCGCCGAGCAGCAGACCGGCCTCCCGGCTGGCCACCGCGCTGTATTCGGGCATCCTGGATGAGATCGAACGTCGTGACCACGAGGTCCTGGACACCAGGGCCCGGGTCAGCACCCGGCGCAAGGCCGCGCTGGTGCTGCGCGAGTACCTGCCCGCGCCGCGGCCGATGGCCGCCTAGGTCCTGGACAGGGCCAGTTCACACGTCGTGGTGAACCGTTCCGGCGCGGGGTTGCCGGGCCGGAGCGGTCCCCCAAGGGTCGAAGGCATGGATCATGCTGGACTTTCCCGTCCGTCCATCCCGCTCATCATCACCACCACCGCCCTGCTGCTCCTGGGCACACCGGCTCTGGCGCACCCGGCCGACGCCGACATCACCTGTACCGCGGCGGCCGTGGCCGGCACGTCCACCGGCCTCACCATGGCCGGGCCGGCCAAGTTCGAGATCACCGTGGCGCCGACCACCGCGGGCTGCACCGACAAGCGCAAGGACCTCGCCCCGGGCAGCCGGATCACCGGCGCGCTGATCACCGTGCCCACCCCGGGCACCGGCCGGGGCTCCTGCGGCGAGCTGAGCGCGAAGGTCTCCGCCCAGCTGGCCTGGATCCACGCCGACGGCAGCACCGGCGCGGCCACCGAACTGGACGCCGACCTGGAACTGCGCGGCACCGAGCTGACCGCGGAGGCCGAGGTCTCCGGCGGCGAACTGGCCGGGTACCGGGTCAGCGGCGATCTGGCCAACCGCTCGGAACTGCAGGAACACCTCACCGCGGCCTGTGCCACCGCGGCGGGCGCCGACTCGGCCACCGCGTTGCTGACCCTGGGCTTCAGCAACAAGCCGTGGGGGCGTTAGTCCAGTGACCGGACCCGCAGCCGCAGCCCGCCCCTGGGGCGCATCGCGGTCAGGGTGACCGGCCGGACCGGTGTGGCTGGCGGGTCCAGTTCGGCCCGTTGCAGCAGCCGGTCCAGCAACACGGTCAGCTCCAGCATGGCGAAGCTCGCGCCAATGCAGCGGTGCACGCCACCGCCGAAGGGCAGGAACTCGTGCGGCCCCGGCTTGCGGAAGCCGGGGCGCGCCGGGTCCCAGCGGTCCGGGTCGAAGCGGAGCGGGTCCGGGTACAGCTCGGGCAGCCGGTGGGTGACGTAGGGGCTGAGCACCACCAGGCCGTCGGCGCTGATCCGCTGACCGGCGAAGTCGAAGGCGCGCACCGGTTTGCGGGCGCTGATCACCGCGGGCGGGTACAGCCGCAGCGCCTCGGTGACCGCCCACTCCCGGTAGTCGGCCTCGGTCCTGGCCCTGGCCCAGGCCGCGGGGTTCCTGGCCAGTTCGAGGATCACCCAGGCCATCGCGGCGCTGGTGGTCTCATACCCGGCGGCGATCAGGCTGATCACCTGGTCCACGATCTCGGTCTCGGTCAGCGTCGAGCCGTCCTCGTCCCTGGCCGCGACCAGCATGGCCAGCACGTCCCCTGCCTCGGTGTCCCGGCCGCGGCGGGCGATCTCGCCGCGGACCCGGTCGGCGACCTCGGCCCTGGCCCTGGCCGCGCGCCGCCGGGCGGGCAGGTCGAGTTGCTGGATCATCGGCGGGCGTTCCACCAGGGACAGGCCGATCTGCAGCAGCCTGCCCAGCTCGGGTTCGTCGGCGGCCAGGTGCGGGCCGAACAGGGCCTGGATGGTGCTGCGCCGGACCACGGTGCGGAAGGCCTGGTAGACGTCGAGGACCTGGCCGGGCCGCCAGGTGTCGAGTTCGGCGTCGGCGTTGGCCCGCATCAGTTCGGCGTGCCGCTGGACCTGCCGGTGGTGGAAGGCGGGCTGGACCAGGCGCCGCCTGCGCCGGTGCGGTTCGCCGTCGCTGACGATCAGCCCGGTGTCCCCGCTGACCGGGATCAGCGTCTGGAATGCCTCCCGCCAGCGGAACATCGCGGAGTTGGCGAAGACGAACCGGTTGGCTTCCGGCCCCAGCAGATAGGTCAGCCGCAGCGGCGCGCCGACCTTGGTCACCTGCCCGTTGTCCCGGTGCAGGCGGGTCAGCTCGCGGTGCGGATCGCGCCACATGGCCAGCAGGTGTTTGATCACCAGGTCACCACCTGGCGCACGGCCTCGCCACTGGCCAGCCGGTCGAAGCCGGTGTTGATCTCGTCCAGGGTGAGCCGGTGGCTGAGCAGCCGGTGCACCGGCAGGCGGCCTGCGGCGTGCAGGGCGATGAAGCGCGGGATGTCCCTGGCCGGCACGCTGGAGCCGAGGTAGCTGCCGCGCAGGGTGCGTTCCTCGGCGACCAGGCTGAGCGCGGGCAGGGTGAGCCGGTGGTCGGGGTGCGGCAGGCCGACGGTGACCGTGGTGCCGCCGGGCCGGGTGGCCGCGTATGCCTGTTCGAGGACGCGCACGCTGCCGGTGGTGTCGATGACCTTGTCCGCGCCGCCGCCGGTCAGCTCCCGCACCGCGGCGACCGCGTCCGGCCCGCCCGCGACTGTGTCACTGGCGCCCAGTTCGGCCGCGAGGGTTCGCTTGTTCTCCACCAGGTCCACCGCGACCAGTTGTCCGGCCCCGGCCACCAGCGCACCGAGTACCGCGGCCAGTCCGACCCCGCCGAGCCCGAACACCGCGACCCGCTCCCCCGGCTCGATCCGCGCCGAGTGGATCGCCGCCCCCGCGCCGGTGAGCACCGCGCAGCCGAACAACGCGGCCGTCTCGAACGGCAGTTCCTTGGGCACCAGCACCGCGGACCGTGCCGAGACCACCGTGTATTCGGCGAAGGCGGACACCCCGAGGTGGTGGAACGGCTGCTCCCCGCGCTCGGCCCGCCACCGCCGCGCCCCGCTGAGCAGGTGCCCGCCCCGGTTGGCTACCGCCCCCGGCTCGCACAACGCGGGCCGGCCGCCCAGGCAGCGTTCGCAGTAGCCGCAGGCGGGCACGAAGGAGAGCACGATGTGATCACCGGCGGTGAACCCGGCGGTCTCCGGCCCGACCTCGACGACCTCGCCGGCCGCCTCGTGCCCGAGCACCATGGGCACCGGTCGCGGCCGGGAGCCGTTGATCACCGAGAGGTCGGAGTGACACAGCCCGGCCGCGCCGACCCGGACCAGCAGTTCACCGGGCCCCGGCCCGTCCAGCCCCAGCTCGACGACCTCCAGGGGCCGGGATTCCGCGTACGGACCGGCGGCCCCGATCTCCCGCAACACCGCGGCCCGAACCCGACCGACTCCACTCATGCGCCCTCCCGGTAACGGCCACAACGACGAACACACCGTCCCACTTGGCCAAACTGGGGCGGCGAGTTGGGCCAAGTCGTACGCCGAATTGGCCCAAGTGGGCGGTCACGGGGGGCAGAGCTTCGCCAGGGCCGGGCGCAGGGGGGCGGTGATCTCGGCGGGGCGGCGGGTGTGGCGGTCGACGAAGACGTGGGTGAAGGTGCCCTCGGCGGCCGGGGTGTCCGCGCCGGGGGTGAACAGGCCGATCTCGTAGCGCACGCTGGATCTGCCGAGGTGGGCCACCCGCAACCCCGCCTCCACCGGGTCCGGGAAGGCGAGCGGCGCGCGGAACTCGCAGCTGGACTGGACGCACAGGCCGATGTTGGCGCCGCCGTGGATGTCCAGGCCGCCCTCGTCGATCAGGTAGGTGTTGATCGCGGTGTCCATGAAGGCGTAGTAGACGACGTTGTTCACGTGCCCGTAGACGTCGTTGTCGCCCCACCGGGTGGGGATGGTCAGCCACCGCACGTATCCGTCGCGCATGCGCCCAGTTTGCCCTGCGGTCTGCCCGGTCGTTACCATGCGTCTGCATTGGATCGACGTCTTGTTGGGGGATGACAATGATTGTGCTCGGCATCCTGCTGATCTTCCAGGGTTTTGGTGGCGCGCTGGCGCCGGTGCTCTGGGGCGGCAATCTGGGGCTCATGCACCTGATCGACCTGCCGATGTGGTCGCGCTACGCGATCGGCGTGATCGGGGTGGCCTGCCTGCTCATGGGCCTGAACAAGCGCAAGGCAGTCAGCTGATCAAGTAAAGAACCTTGCCGAAGTCGGTGGGCGGGGCTACCGTGTCAGCACCGCCACCGATGTAATCCTTTGACCTTCCACCGCGCGTGAAAAATGCATTTCCGTGTACATGCATAGTGTTTACCAAATTTATACCGAAAACCGGTGAACATCCCACCTATGGAGTTCAGCCATTTAGCGGCCGATCCCCATAAACATATACGCTAGCCTATCCCAGACGCTCTCCTACATATAGCGTAGCATTGGGAAGGACCCCTATGTTCCGTATGATGGCTGCTGTCGGCGCGGCATTTGCGTTAATCACTTCGTTTACCCCTGCGGCATTTGCCGACGAGTCCGTGCCTCCGCCCACCGGGAAAATCACCATCGATCTGCTCACGGTGAACGGGTCGGGCTGCCCGCTCGGCACGGCCGCAGTGGCCGTCTCCCAGGACAACACTGCGTTCACCGTCACCTACAGCGAGTATCTGGCCCAGGTCGGTGTCGGCGCCAAGCCGACCGACATGCGCAAGAACTGCCAACTGAACATGCGTGTCAACGTGCCCTCCGGGTTCACCTACGCCATCGCGCAGGCGGACTATCGCGGGTACGCCAACCTCGTGGCCGGCGCCAAGGGCACCGAGCGGGCCAACTACTACTTCCAGGGAATGTCGCCCACGGCCTTTATCAGTCACAACTACAACGGGCCGTACGACGACAACTGGCAGTCGACGGACAAGGTCGATATCGCCTCCCTGGTCTACGCCCCCTGCGGTGAAAAGCGCAACTTCAACATCAATACCGAGCTGCGCGTGGACAAGGGCACCTCGAATCCCTTGACCACGACCAGCTTCATGGCGATGGACTCCACCGATGGGGCCATCAACACCACGTATCACTTCGCCTGGCAGAAGTGCCCGAAGTGGACCTGGCCGTGGTGAGTGCACCCTGACCGTTCTGCTCCCTGCGCAGCGCACGGCGACACCTCGGGTCGCCGTGCGCTTGCCTGGGTCCGCCGGTTATTCGAACCAGGTGCCCGAGGCCCAGGTGCGGCCATCCCACACCTTGCGCTCGGCCGCGCCCGGATCGGCCACCGCCCGGCGCTGCTCGTCGAAGATCCAGGTGGCCCGCTCGGTCTCGGTGTAGCCAGGCCATTCCGGCTGTTCCGGCAGCTGGGGCGAGCCGGTGCGGGCGAAGGCGGCCCAGCGCGCGTGCATCTCCGCGGACAGCCCGGCCGCGACTGAATCCGCGGTCAACGGGCTGCCCCGGCGTTCCGCGCCGTGCGCCCAGACGTAGGGCATCTCGGTCCCATGTGCGGCGGCCAGCATCGGGGAGAGCCAGGGCGCGGCGGCGTCGAAGCGGAACCGCCACACCGGCGCGTGCCTGCTCTGCGCGTCCAGCAAGCGCACGGTGGGCACGCCGTAGCGCTCATCGGTCATCACCGCGGCGTTGACCTCCCTGGTGGAGGCGGCCGGCCGATTGGCCCGATAGGCCGCAAGCACCTCCTGCGCGCCGGTCTCGCCGAAGGCGGCGGCCAGCACCCGCGGCGCGCAGTCGCCCGCCCACGGGTCCAGCGCCAGGTACAGCGCGGACTCCTCGGCGTTGCTGCCGGCCAGCAGCGGCACCCCGGCGGCCGAGCCGTCCGCGATCCGGCGCACCGGCACCTCGGGCAGCACCGAGCCGTCCACAGTCGGCCGCCACACCCACAGGCCGCGGCCGAACGGGCTCAACTCGGTCTGCGCGGCCAGCAGTTCAGCGGCGGACACCTGGCTGACCCGGTTGGCCGGCACCCCGAGCAGGCCCAGCAACCGGGCCGCGAGGGCGGCGCTGACCTCCTCGGCGGCCACGTGGTCCCCGCCGCCGCTCTGCGAGATCACCCGGTGGAACAGCCCGGTCGCGGCCGGGGCGGCCATCAGGTTGGCCACGCTCTTGGCGCCGGCGGAGTTGCCCGCGATGGTCACCCGGCCCGGATCGCCGCCGAACGCGGCGATGTTGTCCCGCACCCAGCGCAGCGCGGCGATCTGGTCCAGCAGCCCGCCGTTGGCCGCGTGCGGGTGGGTCTCGCCCAGGTTGAGGAAACCGAAGGCGCCCAGCCGGTAGTTGAGGGTGACCACGACCAGGTTGTCCCGGCGGGCGAAGGTGTCGCCGTCGCCGACGTTCTCCGGCCCGGCCCCGACCACGTATCCGCCGCCGTGCAGCCACACCAGCACCGGGTGCGGTCCGGGGGTCACCGGCGCGCACACGTTGAGGTACAGGCAGTTCTCGCTGATCCGGCTGGGCTCGTCCATGGCGGCCGGGGTCGGCACCGGCACCGGGGCGGGCATCGCGGGCAGCACCGGCTGCATGGCGCGGGCGGCGAAACGGCGGGCGCCGCGCACCCCGGTCCAGGCCTGCACGGGTTGCGGCGGGCGGTGCCGCAGTTCGCCCAGCGGCGGTTCGGCGTACGGCAGGCCGCGCCAGGCCAGCACGCCGTCGAGGTCCAGGCCGCGGACGGTGCCGGTGGCGGTGTCGACAACGGTGCGGTCAGTGCTCACTGTGTTCCCCTCGCCGGTGGGCCAGTGCCTGATCAGGGCGGGCCGGGCTGGAGGCGCGCACCACCAGCTCTGGCCGCAGCCGGGCGGACTCGGCCGAGCCGCCGTCGAGCTGGTCCAGCAGCCGGGCCACCGCGGTCCGGCCCATCTCCCGCATCGGCGAGCGCACCGTGGTCAGCGGCACGGTCAGCGCGGAGACCATCGGGATGTCGTTGAAGCCGACCAGCGCGAAGTCCTCGCCGATCCGGCGGCCGTGATCACGCAGCGCACCCATCGCGCCGATCGCGGCCTCGTCGTTGACCGCGAACGCCGCGGTCACCGGGCGTCCGGTGCGCAACACCCGGTCCATGGCCACATAGCCGCCAGCGGAGTCGTAGCCGCTGTGCGCGATCAGCTCCTCGGGCACCGGGTGACCCGCCTCGGCGCAGGCGCGGCGGAAGCCGGTGGTGCGGTCGGCGCAGGTGCTGGCGTAGGGCTGACCGGCCAGCACCGCGATCCCGGTGTGCCCGCCGTCCAGGAGGTGCCGGGCGGCCAGCGCGCCACCGGCCTCGTCGTCGCAGGTCACCGAGGCATGGTTCGCGCAACGGCGGCTGACCAGCACGAACGGCGAGTTGTCCTGCACCAGCCGGTCCAGTCCTTCGCCGTCCAGCCGGGCGTCGCCCACGATCAGCCCGTCCACCCGGGAGGACAGCAGCGCGGCCAGCGCTGACTCGTGCTGTTCGGCGGAGTCGTGCGTGTTGGTCACGAAGGTCCGGTAGCCGCGGGAGAGCGCGGCCTCCTGGATGCCCTCGTAGATCGCGGCCAGCACGTAGTCGGTCAGCGTCGGCACCAGCACCCCCAGGATCCGGGTGCGCTGGGTGCGCAGACTGGCCGCGTACTCGTTGCGGATGTAGCCGAGCCGGTCCGCCGCCGCCCGCACCCGCGCCTCGGTGTCCGCGGTGACCTGGGCGGTGCCGTTGAGCACCCGCGCCACGGTCGAGATGTGCAGTCCGGTGGCCTCGGCCACTGCCCGCAGGGTCGCCCGCGCCACAAGCAC
Source organism: Crossiella sp. S99.2 (assembly GCF_023094165.1). Lineage (GTDB taxonomy): Bacteria > Actinomycetota > Actinomycetes > Mycobacteriales > Pseudonocardiaceae > Crossiella. Next base: position 213,414 of record NZ_JALMDK010000013.1, read on the forward strand.
CTCCTAGCCCGCCGCGACCAGCCTAGTGGTCAGCTGCTCCGCTATTAGGATCAGTGACGTGGACGCGATGGTTGTCCGGGACCGGCACGGCGAACTCCGGGACTTCCTGCGTTCCCGCCGGGCCCGCCTCACCCCCGCTGACGTCGGCTTACCGGCCACCGCACGCCGCCGCACCCCCGGGTTGCGGCGGGAGGAGGTCGCGGTGCTCGCCGGGGTCGGGGTCACCTGGTACACCTGGCTGGAACAGGGCAGGGACATCAGCGTGTCCGCGGAGAACCTGGACGCGATCGCCGGCGCACTTCGCCTGGCCGAACCCGAGCGCGCGCATCTGTACCGGCTGGCCGGGCTGAACCCGCCCGAGTCGGCGGCCGGGACTGCGGCGGCGGATCCGGCCCAGCAGCGGCTGCTGGACGGCTGGCTGCCCAACCCGTCCTACCTGCTGGACCGGCACTGGAACTTCCTGGCGCTCAACACCGCGGCCCGGCGGGTCTTCGACTACCGGCCCGGCCGCGCGCACAACTGCCTGATCACCTTCTTCACCTCGGCGGACTGCCGGGTGCGCTGGCCGGGCTGGGTCCCGGCGGCCGCAGACTGGTGTCGGCCCGGGGTAGCCCGGCGCCACACCGTCCCACTTGGGCCAACTGGCACGCCCACTTGAGCCAAACCGGCGTACCAGTTGGCCCAACTCGCCGGAAGATCGGCACGCCAGGGCGAATTCGCCACCACACCGTCCCAGTCCGGCCACCACACCGTCCACTTCGGCCAACTCGCCGTCCGGAACGGCCAACTCGCCGTCCACAACGGCCAACTCGGCGTCCACTTCGGCCAACTCGGCGTACGAGAACGGCCAACACTCGGATGGCGGTGGACTAAGCACCACATTGACCTGGGGGTTCTGGATCTGTTCCCATGGGGACGAACGTTCGCGCGAACGTTCGTGTTGCGGGATGCAGGAGGTGGGCGATGGGCAGGCTTGTGGTGATCGCGACCGGGGGCACCATCTCCAGCACGCCGACCGAGGCGGGGCTGGCCGCCGCGTTGCCGGGTGGGGCCGTGCTGGACGCGTTGCCCTCGCCGCAGCCGGTGCCGGTGGAGGTCGTCGACCTGTGCACCGTGGACAGCTCCGCGCTCACCCTTGACCAGCAGCTCGGTCTGTTGCGGCAGGTGCGGGCGACGCTGGCCGATCCGCAGGTGCGCGGGATCGTGGTCACCCACGGCACCGACACCATGGAGGAGACCGCGTTCCTGCTCGACCTGCACCACGACGACCCGCGGCCGGTGGTCTTCACCGGCTCGCAGCGCCCGCTCGGCGACCCGGGGTCGGACGCCCCCGGCAACCTGGCCGACGCCTTCGCGGTGGCCCGGCAGGCCCGCGGGCACGGGGTGCTGATCGCCTTCGGTGGCAAGATCCACGCCGCCCGGGGCACGGTCAAGCACCACACCCTGCACCCGGACGCCTACCAGGACCCCAGCGCCGCCCCGGTCGGCCACCTCATCGGCGGCGAGGTGCTGCTCCAGGCCCCGGCGCCGCGCCCGGCCGCCCTGCCGCTGCCGACCCTGACCGAGTCCCCGCGGGTGGACATCCTGACCCACCACACCGGCGGTGACGCGGTGCTGCTGCGGGCCGCGGTGGCCGCGGGCGCGCGTGGGCTGGTGCTGGTCGGCGCGGGTGCGGGCAACGTCAACCCGGAGGTGGTCGAGGCGGTTCGCGCAGCCACCGCGGCCGGGGTGCTGGTCGCGGTGACCTCGCGGACCGCGGCCGGTCCGGTGCTGCCGATCTACACCTCGGCCACCGAGCTGACCAGGGCGGGCGCGGTGCTGACCGGCACCCTGCGCGCCGCCCAGGCCCGGATCGCGGTGCTCAGCGCGTTGCTGGCCGGTCAGCCGGAGCGGCTGCCAGAGCTGCTGGACTGCTGAGCACGGTCCCGCCGAACAACACCGCAGCAACCCGCCGGGTGTTGGCGATACTGGTGAGCGGATTGTCTTCCAGCACAACAAGATCCGCGATCCGCCCCGGCGCCACCGCGCCGAAGCGGTCGGTGACGCCCAGGAACCGGGCCGGGTCCAGGGTGGCCGCGCGCAGGGCCGCCGCGGGGCTGAGTCCGGCGCGTACCAACAGTTCCAGCTCGTCGTGCAGGCTGAACCCGGGCACGAAGGTGTCGCTGCCGGCCAGCAGCGGCACCCCGGCCCGGTGCAGTTCGCCGGTCACCTGCAGGTAGCGCTCGAACAGCCGCGACTCGCGCGCCGGGTCAGGTGACCGCCAGTCCGCGGCCCGCGCCCAGCCCTGCCGCAGCACGGGTTCGATGTGCGGCAGGTAGGGCTGGAGCGCGAACGCCGGGGTGCCCATGGTCGCCTTGGCCTGGTGCACTGCCAGGGTCGGGACGTGCCAGGTTCCGTTGGCCAGGAAGGAATCCCGCAGTTCGGCCAGCCGGGCCGGGTCGGTGGTCTCGGCCGCGCGGTGGGTGAGGTCGGACAGCCGCCCGAACATGCCTGCCGGATCACCCGCGTCCAGCCCGGCGAACCCGGCGGTCAGCTCCTCCCGCTCGCTGGACGCCCCGACCAGCACGCCGTCCAAATGCTCGATACTGCGCTGCGCCGCGGCCAGCACCGGCACCTCGAACGGCACGTGCCCGGCGACGTCGATCCCGGCCCGCGCCGCCTCGGCCAGCAGCGCGAAGTAGGCATCCCGCGGCAGCTGCGAATAGACCTTGAGGAACTCGGCCCGCTCGCCAACACAGGTGGCCACCGCCGCCCGCGCGTCCTCGGGCGTGGTCACCGCGATCGAGCCCGGCCTGCTGGGCCGCGGGCCGTCGATGATCCGGCTGCCGAAGACCATCCGCGGCCCGAAAACCTCGCCCGCCGCCAGCCGTCGCCGCCAGTCCGCGTGCACCGGCGCCCCGGCCAGCTGCCGCACCCCGGTGACGCCGTTGCCGAGGAAGGCGGGCAGGTATGCCTCGTCGAAGCCGTGCACGTGCATGTCCCACAGACCCGGGATCAGGAATCGGCCGCGCGCGTCCAGCACGGTCACCCCGGCCGGGGCGTCGAACCGTCCGACCGCGGTGATGCGATCGCCGTCGACCAGCACGTTCCGGCCGGTCAGCACCTTGCCCTCGGCCACGTCCACGACGTTGGCCCCGAAAATGAAAACGGACCCGCTCGCGACGGGTCCGGCCAGTTCAGGCGACTTCCTGGATTCTGTCACCCCTCTCAGGATAACCCGGGGTAGTCGCCGCTCGTGGGCTTTCGCTGAGACTCAGGCCGCGCCGCCGCCGGGCGGAGCGGCGGAGGTCCCGTTGGTCACCGCGTTGCTGGTGGGCGGCGCCGACGGCGAGGTGGTCGTGGTCGGCGGCTTGGCGCTGGTGGGTTTCTCACTGCTGGTCGGCGGGGTGGACGAACTCGGCGCCGTGGTGGAGCTGGGCGCGGTGGTCGAGGATTCGCCGGTGGTGCTGGTGGGGCTGCTGCTCGGCAGGGTGGAACTCGGCGGCGGCAGGGTGCGGCTGCTGCGGCTGGTCGGGCTGGTGGTGTCCTGCGGCGCGTTGATCGGCTGCTGTCCACCGGGACCGGTGGGGCCGGTGGGGTTGTCGTTGGTGCGCGGCATCAGGATCAGCGTGGCCGCGACCGCGCCACCCGCCAGCACCGCGGCCCCGGCGGCCATCGCGGCCTTGCCCCGCTTGCGCTGCCACCACGGCGTGCCCGCCGCGGCCGCAGGCACGATCCGGGTGATCGCGGTGCGGGTCGGATCGGCCCGGCTGACCCGCGCGGTGACCAGGGCCGAGGTGGCGTCCACATCGGTGTCGGTGGTGTGCGCGATCAGCCGCAGCGAGTGCTCGAACTCCTCGGCGCTGAGCCGGTCGCCGGGTTCCTTGCGGAGCATGGCCTCCAGCACCGGGGCCAGCGCACCGGCCAGCACCATCGGGTCCGGTTCCTCGGTGAGCACCGCGGTCAGGGTGGGCAGCACGCCGGTGCGGTCGAACGGGGCCTTGCCCTCCACCGCGGCGTAGAGGGTGGCGGCCAGCGCCCACAGGTCCGAGGCGGGACCGAAGGGCAGGCCGCGGGCGCGTTCCGGCGCGATGTAGCCGGGGGCGCCGACCAGCACGCCGGAGACGGTCAGCGAGGAGTCGCCGTCGACCGAGGCGATACCGAAGTCGGTGAGCACGGCCCGGTCGTCCGGGCAGACCAGCACGTTGCCGGGCTTGACGTCGCGGTGCAGGATGCCGTGCTCGTGCGCGGCCCGCAGCGCGCCCAGGATCTGCTCGCCGATGGCGGCGACCCGGCGCGGGGACATCGGGCCGTCATCGTCGATGACCTTGGACAGCGCCCGGTTCTCGACCTTCTCCATGACGATCCAGGGCCGGCCGTCCTCGGTGATCACGTCGAAGACGGTGACCACGTTGGGGTGGCTGATCCGGGCCGCGGCGCGCGCCTCCCGCTGGGTGCGTTCGCACAGCGAGGCTTTCTCCTCCTCGCTGGCCCAGGTCGGCGCGAGCACCTCCTTGATCGCCACCGCGCGGTGCAGCACCTCGTCGTTGGCGGCCCAGACCGCACCCATGCCGCCCCGCCCGATCAGCTCGCCCAGGCGGTATCGCCCGCCGAGCAGATCAGGTCGCGAGTCCCCCGCGGAGGTCGGCGTCGTCATGTCCATCCAATTCCACAACCAGGCGCCGCCCACACCGGGCACGGCGTCTTCCGTCCGCAAACCCTAGTCGTTCGCAGCGGGTGGGGTAGTGGCGTTGCTCCCACTGCTGCCGCGGACCGCGTCCCACTGGGCCATCGCGGCCAGCATGCCCAGCGGATCCACAGTGGACAGGCCGGGTTCCAGTTCGCGGTATGCCTGGTACATGTTCGGCGCCACCCGCTCGGACTCGCCCAGTCCCGCGTACTCCCCCAGGTCCGCGTCCAGCGCCGCGTCCATCCAGGACAGCCCCCTGCCGTGCGCTTCCCGCGCGAGTTCGCGGATGTGCCGCCAGTAACCCTGTACCGCGCGCACCCCGTCGCAGTCGGTGACCGGCCCGTGACCAGGCACGATGCACTCCGGCGACAACGCGATCATCTCGTCGCAGGCCCGCAGCCAGTTGTCGATCGGCCCCGCCCACATGATCGGCGCGCCGCCGATGAACAGCAGGTCGCCGGTGAAGAGCACGCCCGCGTCCGGCACCCAGGCCACCGCGTCGCCACCGGTGTGCGCCGGGCCGAGATTGCGCAGCTCCACCGCCCGCCCGCCCACGGAGAGCGTCAGCTCCTTGTCGAAGGTGACATCGGGATTGCGCTGGGTGATCCCGCCGAACTCGTACTTGCCGAAGGCCCGCTGGATCCAGTCCGCCAGCACCGGCCCCAGTCCCTCGGCCGCGGCGGGCGAGAGCAGCGCGGCCATCACCTCCGGCGGGGCGTCGTGCGCCATCTCGTGCGCGGTCTCGGTCACCGCGTGGATGCGCACCTCGGGCGCGAGCAGTTCGTTGCCGTAACAGTGATCCCCGTTGGCGTGCGTGTTCAGCGCGAGGGTGATCGGGTGTTCGGCGGTCACCGGGGCCATCGCGGCCAGCATGGTCCGGGTGAGGTTGAGGTCGTAGAGGGTGTCCACCAGCAGCGACTCGCCGTCCCCGCTGATCAGGCCCGCGTTGCTCAGGCCCCAGCTGCCGTCGGGGGCCAGCCAGGCCCGCACGCCGGGGGCGATCTCGTGCAGTCCCGTGGTGTAGGGGATCTCAGCGGCTGCGCTCACCGCGTGATCTTCTCAGGCGAGCGACGGGGGCGAGCAGGCCGTCCGCCCAGTGGACTGTGGGCTGCGCCGACCGGCACCGGCCCCGACCGAGCGGTTGGTTCAGGCGTCGGCGGCGCAGCGGAAGCCGATGTGGTGGTGACCGGCGAAGGGGTCCCGGGAGTAGCCGTCGCGGTCGGTGGCGCGCAGGTTGGCGGCGCGCTCGTCGTGCGAGCTGCCCCTGGTGATCCGCGACTTCTGGGACTGCGGGTCCTCCCGGCCGTCGTTGGCGACGTAGGGGTAGGGGCGGTCCAGGGAACTGGTCCACTCGTAGAGGTTGCCTGCCAGGTCCTGCACGCCTTCCGGGGTTGCGCCTGCGGGGTGGGCGGTGACCGGGCTGGTCTCGTCGTATGCCTTGCCGTACTGGGCGCGGGTGGCATCCGGCGCGGCGTTGCCCCACGGGTAGGTGCGGCCCTCGGTGCCCCTGGCGGTGGCTTCCCATTCCGCCTCGGTGGGCAGCCGCGCGCCGCGGGCCTGGCAGTACTGCAGCGCGCCCCACCAGTAGACCTCGTTCACCGGGTGCTCGGCCACGGTGCCCTCCACGGCGAAGCGGCCGTCCTGGCGCAGCACGCGGGAGTCCTCGTCGGTGTCGTTTGTGGTGAACACTTCCCGGCCGGAGCGGTCCCGGACCGCGTCCCGTTCGAGTCTGCTGACCGGCCCGTTCCACCGGCGCGGGTCGCCGCCGCGCGCGTTGACCAGGTTCCCGACCGATCGGTTGGCCCAGTCCACGAACTGCCGGGTGGTGACCGGGTAGATGTCGATGTGGAAGGCGTTGAGGGTGACCCGGTGCGCGGGGCCTTCCTCGTCCGGGCCGTCGTTTCGCCCCAGCGGGTAGGAGCCCGCGGGGATCCGCACCATGCCCTCCGGCCGCTGGCCCGGCGGGAGGGTGGTGGCCGAGGTGGGGGTGGTCGGTGCGGGCAGGGCGGGCAGATCGGACGGGGCCGCCTCGGGGACGGCGCAGCCGGCGGCGGTGAGGACGGCCGCCGCGAGGGCGATTACGCGCAGGTTCCGGTGGTTGCTCATAGTTCGGACCATACATGTATCTCTAGAACTATTTAAGCGAGGACAGCAGGTCAACCGGTAGCCGACAGGTCAAGGGCCGCCGTCCTTGCCGGGTTCGCGCGTCTACCGAACGGTCGGTCGGGACGCGTGCAGCTGCTTCCGTCTGCTGGTCGCCAGATTGACGAGCAGCCCCAGCACGCTCACCGCCGCCGCGAGCAGTCCCAGGCGCGCTGGGGTGAGCTGGTCCTGTAGCAGTCCGCCGAGTGCGCCGCCCAGGGCCACGCCCAGGTAGATGGCTGAGTTGTTCAGGCCAAGCAAGATCGCGGAGGCGCTCGGGGCGTGTTCGACGAACCGGCTTTGCTGTGGCACCACCGGCAACGACACCGAAATGCCCCACAGCACTGCCCAGACCACGGCCGCGATCAGGTTGCCGACTACCAGTGGGCTGAGTGCCAGCAGCACGGCCGCGATGGCCAGGCCCGCGGTGACGACCGCGCGGGGTGGGTGGCGGTCGGCGAGGCGGCCGGCGACGGTGTTGCCGATCATGTTGCCCACGCCCCAGGCCAGCAGGACCACGGTCAGCGCGGGGGCCGAACCGCCGGTGGCGCCGGTCAGCGCGGGGGCGATGTAGGTGTAGAGGACGTGCGTGCCGGCCAGGGTGAGGGTGGTGACGGTGAGCATGGCCAGCACGTTGAGTTCGCGCAGTGGGGCCAGCCGGGCGCGCAGCGGGTCGGCGGGCAGGGTGATCGGCGGCAGGGACACGGCCACGCCGATCGCGGCCAACACCCCGAGACCGGCGACCGCCCACAGCGTGAGCCGCCAGTCCGCGCCGCCGATGAGGGTGCCCGCGGGCAGGCCGAAGGCGATGGCCAGGGTGAGGCCGCCCATCACGGTGGCCAGGGCCCGGCCGCGGCGATCGGGTGGCGCGATCGCCGCGGCGGCGCTGAAGGCGGCCGCGCCGATCAGGCCGGCGCCCGCCGCGGTGGCGATCCGGGCGAGCAGCACGGTGGTGTAGTCGGGGCCCAAGGCGGTGGCCGCGTTGCCCGCGATGAACACGGCCAGGGCCAGCAGCAGGGCGGCGCGGCGGGTCATAGCGCTGGTCAGGGCCCCGAGGATGGGGGCGGAGACGGCGAAGGCCAGTGCGAAGGCGGTGACCAGCTGGCCGGCCGCGGCCAGGCCCACCTCCAGATCGGTGGCGATCTGCGGCAGCAGGCCGGCGATGATGAAGCCGTCGGTGCCCACCGCGAACATCGCGGTGGCCAGCGGCAGCAGGGATCTCTGGGTGCTCAAGTCCTCACGTCCTTCTCCGGCGGTGCTTGCCCGCTCACCCTCGGCGCGCCCACTTGCCGGCCGCTGTCCGTGCGCTGTCCGGCGGTACTGTGGGCCCGGTGCGGTTCGGGGTGCTGGGTCCACTCGTGGTGTGGAACACCGAGGACGCGCCGATCCCGGTGCCCGGTCCCGAGGTCCGCGCGTTGCTGGCCGTACTCCTGGCCCACGAGGGCGCCTGGGTGCCGGTGCAGACGCTGATCGGCGAGTTGTGGCCGGAGCGGCTGCCCGCGAATCCGGGCAACGCGTTGCAGATCCGGGTGTCCCGGTTGCGGCGGGCCCTGGGCGAGCGGGACCTGGTGGAGTACCGGGCGAATGCCTATCGGCTGCGCGGGGACTCCGATGCCGTGCTCTTCCAAGGGTTGTTGCGGCGGGCCCGGTCCACTGTGGACCCGTGGCCGCGGGTTTCGCTGCTGTCCGAGGCACTCGGGTTGTGGCGGGGGCCCGCGCTGGCCGAGTTCGCCGCGGAATCCTTTGCCCAGCCGGTGATCCGGCGCTGGCAGGAGTTGCGGCTGACCGCGGTGGCCGAACTGGCCGAGACCCGGCTGGCCCTGGGCGAGCACGACACCGTGCTGGCCGAACTGGCCGAGTGGGTGCACCGTTTTCCCGGGCAGGACCGCCTGCGTGCGGCGCAGCTCCAGGCCCTCTACCAAGCAGGTCGACAGGCCGAGGCACTGGCCACCTACACCGAGTTCCGGACACACCTGGCGGCGGAGCAGGGCCTGGATCCGGGGCCGGAACTGGCCGCTCTGCACCAGGCGATCCTGACCCGCGATCCCGCCCTGGACACCGCCCCCGCGCGCCGGCCCGGCAACCTGCCGACCCCGGTCACCGAGTTGATCGGCCGGGACGCCGAGCTGGCCGAGACCGGGAAGGCACTGGCCGCGGCGCGGCTGGTCACGTTGACCGGGCCGGGTGGGGTGGGCAAAACCCGGCTGGCCATCGCCGCCGCCACACAGCTCGCCGACGGTTTCCCGGACGGGGCCTGGCTGGTCGAACTGGCCGGGCTGGGCGGGCCGCACGCCGCGGACGCGCTGGCCGAGGCGGTGATGACGGTGCTGGGCATCCGGGAGAACGCGATGCTCGGCCCGATCCCGGCCAGTGGCGCGCTCGGCCACCGCGACCGGCTGATCGCCTACCTGTCCGGCAAAAAACTGTTGCTGGTGCTGGACAACTGCGAGCACATCGTCACCGAGGTGGCCACCCTCGCCGTGGCGCTGCTGTCCGCCGTGCCGGGGCTGCGCGTCCTGAGCACCAGCCGCGAACCATTGTCCACCCCTGGCGAATCCGTGCATCCGGTGCCACCGCTGGATCTGCCCGTGGACCCGGCCGATCCGCACGGCTCGGGCGCGGTCCGGCTGTTCTGCGCCCGCGCCCGCGACGCCGACCCCGGTTTCGCGCTCACCGCACACAACGCGGCGGCGGTGACCGCGCTGGTCCGCGGGCTGGACGGGTTGCCGCTGGCACTGGAACTGGCCGCCGCCCGGGTGCGCGCGCTGGGCGTGCGGGAACTCGCCGACCGCCTGGACGACCGCTTCCGCCTGCTGTCCGCGAGCAACCGGGGCGCGCCCGCCCGGCAACGCACCCTGCACGCGCTGCTGGACTGGAGCTGGGAACTGCTCACCGATCCCGAACGGGTGGTGCTGCGCCGTCTAGCGGTACTAGACGGGGGCAGTCTGGCCGCGATCGAGGCCATCTGCGGTGACCCGGAGCTGCCGGTGGCCGAGGTGCTGGCGCGGCTGGTGGACCGGTCGATGGTGACCGTGCTGCCGGAGCACCGGCGGTACCGGCTGCTGGAGACGGTGGCCGCCTACGCTCGCGCCCGGCTGGCCGAGTCCGGCGAGGCGGAAGCGTTGCGCGCCAGGCAGTCCCGCTACTACCTGACCCTGGCCGAGACCACCGCGCCCGACCTGCACGGCCCTCGCCAGCACGCGGCACTGTCCGAATTGGACGATGAACACGGCAACTTCCAGCAGGCACTGGCGCACGCGGTCGCTGAGGATGCCTTGCGGCTGGTGGATTCCCTTGCCTGGTACTGGATGCTGCGCGGCCGGGTCCGCCAGGCCCAGCGCTGGTGCGACCACGCCCTCGCCACCGCCGCGCCCGGTATCCGGACTGCCCGGGTGCGCTGCTGGGCGGCCGGGATCGCGATCGTCGCCGACCCGGATCCAGCCGCGGCCGCCAGTGCCCGCGCCGCGCTGGCCGGCTTCGACGGGCTCGATGATCCGCTCGGCGCGGCCATGGCGCACTGGTTTCTGGCCTACGTCCTGTTGCACGCGGGCGATCTGGACACCAGCGAGGAACTCGCCGCGCACGCGGCCAGGGCCTTCCGCGCGCTGGATCACCCGTGGGGCCTGGCGGTGACCACCTGCGTGCAGGCCAACCACGCGCTCACCCACGGCGACCTGGACACCGCGCACACCCACGCCGAAGCCGCCGTGGCCCTGTTCCGCTCGCTCGGCGACCGTGGCGGCGAACTGCTCACCACCTACCCGCGCGCGACCCTGGCCGAACTGCACGGCGACTACGACCGGGCCGAACAGCTGCACCGGGACGGCCTCGCCCTGGCCGAGGACCTGGGCATGTGGGCCGAGGCCGCCGACCGGTTGTGCGGACTCGGCCGGATCGCGCTGCTCCGCGGCGAGCACGCCACCGCGCACGATCACCTTGCGCGGGCACGGGAACTGGCCGCCGAACGCGGGTTCAAGCCGGGCGAGATGCACGCCACCATCACCCTGGGCCAGCTCGCCCGCCGCACCGGCGATCTCGCCACCGCCACGGCCTGTCTCACCGAGGCCGCCGACTGGTATCGCCGCACCGGCCGCGCCCCCGGCTACGCGGTCGTGCACACCGAACTCGGCCACCTCGCCCAGCTCCAGGGCAACCCGACCCAGGCCCGGATACACCACCAAGAGGCGCTGGCCTTCGCCCGCCGCCTGGGAAACCCGCACGCCGAGGCCACCGCCCTGGAGGGCCTGGCGGCGACCCAGCTCCCTGACGCTGCAACGGAATCTGCCCGACTGCTCGGCGCGGCACACGCCCTGCGCGCGGCCACCGGTGTTCCCTTGGCCGACCGCGCCGATCTGGACCAGGTCCTCAAGGTAACGCGGAACACCCTGGGCGACAAGGCTTTTGAGGCCGAGTTTGCCATCGGCGCACTGAGCCGACCGTCGCTGTGACAGGATCGGTGACATGTTCTCCGGCGACCTCGCGGTGCACCTGACCGGCTCCGAGTGACAGGTGGACGAACTGGCCGCGTTCACTTGGCAGCGGCACCCTGACCGAGCGGCACGAGCTGGCTGACCACTGACGAACCGAGCTGGTCGGGACGATCAGCATTTGCTGCGGGCAGAATCGAGGCTGCACCGTGGAATCACGGTATTCCGCAGTCCAATGTGGACGCTCATACGGAGCTATACTTCGAACACCATGTGAAGTTGCTAATACCCGACGACCAGTTCGGCACGATCTGGGCGCTGGGCGAGGTGATCAACGAGCACGACGCCCGCCTCATGCACGCCGAGGGCGAGGAGCGCTTCGTCACCCTGCGCCGCTACGGGGTTGGCCGCCCGGCTGGACGCGCTGCTGACCGCGTTGCGCGACAACGGGCACACCGTGCTGGAGGTCGAGGAAGAGTACGTCGTGCACGACGACGCGATCGAGATCGACAAGGGCTGGCTGGGGCACGACCCGGCCGCGGACCTGTTCGACACGCGGGAACATCGGCTGCGTACCGCGCCCGCTGGCGTCGAGGGATTTCCCGCCACCTATCAGCCCCTAGCAGTGCGGCCGGGTCAGGACATCCGGCAGCGGGCCGCGTTCGATCCGTCGGTCAAGCAGTTCGAGAACGCCTACCGGCCAGGCGAACCGGTGTTCGGCGACCCGGCGGTGGGTGCGCGCTGGCTGGCTGCCCGGCAGGCGGCCATGGCGCACGTGCTCGCCGTGGTCGCAGCCTCGCCGTGGGCGGAGAATCTGGTGCTGCGCGGCAGCGTCGTGTTGCGGGCCTGGCTCGGCGCGGCCGCCCGTGAACCCGGCGACCTGGATTTCGTGGTCGTCCCGGCAGGTCTTGCCTTCGACGGTCCCTACACCAAGTCCATGTTGGACGGTCTGATCGCCGCCCTGGCCAGCGACCCCGGACCCGGCCTGCGTGCGGATCAGGTGCGCTCCGAACACATCTGGACCTACGAGCGGGTGCCCGGTCGCCGGCTGGTGGTCCCGTTCGACGTCGACGGCCTGCCGCAGGGCGCGATCCAGCTCGACCTGGTCTTCAACGAGCCGCTGCCCGAACCCCCGGTCACGGTGGCGATCCCGCCGCTGGGCACGCCGATGCGCACCGCCTCCGCCAGCCTGTCCCTGGCCTGGAAGGTGCAGTGGCTGATGACCGATCGCTACCCGCAGGGCAAGGACCTCTACGACGCGGTGCTGCTCGCCGAGCACACCACCGTGCCCCTGGACCTGGTCCGCACACTGCTGCGCCCGGAACTGGGCCGCGAAGCCGAGGACTTCACCCCGGACTCGGTGCTCGACCTGGAGGTGGACTGGGCCAACTTCCGCGACGAACAGCCCGGTGTCGAAGGCGAGGCCCGGTCCTGGCTGGACCGGCTCGCCACGGCACTGGCCCGCTGATCTCACACTCCGACCGCACCCCGCTCTCCACCGAGCACACCAGCCATGGCCAGGATCGACACCAGCGGCTGCAACACCCGCGACGGCGCGAACCCGCGTGGGAACACGGGTTCCGCCGGCGCGGCCTCGGTGCCGGTGGCCGAGACGAAGTGCAGGGTGCAGCGGTCGAACACGCCGAACGGGGCCAGTGCGCCGAATTCCTGGCGCTGGTGCAGGAACGCGTACACGTCCCGGCTTTCCCGCCAGATCAGTTCCGGGTCCACTGTGGTGTGCCGCTGGTTCTCCTCCCGCAGCCAGTGGCTCACCGGCGGCTGGTAACGCAGCCGATCTGCTTTTGTCGCCACGATCGCGGCGGGCAACCGTTCCAGCTCGGGCACGGCCTGGAACCGGGCCAGGGACATCTCCAGCGCCTGATTCCCGCCGCGCTCCGGCGTCGGCTCCAGGCCGTGCACGAACAGCACCGCGTCGACGCCGATCAGGAACCGGGCGGATTCGTTGTCCCCCACCGCTTCCAGGTCCTCCCCCGCCACGTCGAAGAGCACCAGCGGCCGGGTCCGGTACGGCCCGCGGATCAGCAGGATCTCGGCCGGGCCGGTGACCTGCTTGGGGGTGCGGGGCAGCCGGGCGCCGCGACCGGCCGGTTCCAGCACGGCGGTGCGGTACTCATCGTGCCGGTGCAGGTCCAGCGGCACCACGGTCAGCCCGTACGGGGCGAGGCCGTCCTGCTCCACCAGTTCACGGACCAGTGCGGCCAGCAGGTGGGTCTTGCCCGCGGTCGGCCTGCCGATCATGGCCACCACCAACGGCGGCTCGTGCGTGAAGTAGGTGGCGGGCAGGTAGTGCTCGTCGGTGTCACCGGAGGGGTTGGGGCAGCGGCGATAGGTGTTGACCAGGTTCATCTCGCCCTTCACCGGATCCCGGCCGTGCACCGTCAGCTCGTGGTAGGCGCCGTCCGGATCGCGCCGCCACAACCCGTTCTCCGGCGGTGGATAGCGGTCCAGGCACACCGGACAGCGCACCAGCGGTGGCAGTTCGTCGTCGGTGGTCCGGATCCGGCGCCACATTTCCCTGAGCCGGGGCCAGATCTGTCCGTCCTGGTCCGGTTCCGCCGTGGCGCGCTCGCGTTTGCGGCGCAGCGCCAGGTCGAAGGCGTGCTGACCGGGTGCCAGCCGCGCGCCGAGGTCGATCACCTTGGGCCGCACCGATTCCCGGAGTCGGTTCAGTAGCTCGGCCGGGCCGGGGCGGGCGGTGGGCGGGTCGGTGAACACGCCGTCGAGCAGCACCCGCAACGCGCCGCCGTTGGCGTGCAGATCCGGTGCGGACCGGCCGAGGTGGCCGGGGTAGGCGGCGCGCCAGATGACCAGTCCGGCATCCCAGATGTCCGCCCGGATGTCGCCGGGTGCGGCGCGGTGGAAGTCGAGCAGCTGAACCGACCGGGTGGTCGGGTCCCAGCGCAGCGCGTCCAGGTCCACGCCGCCATGGGTGAGTCCGGCCACCTCGGCCAGGTGCAGGGCCCGCAGCAGACCGGCCTGGAACCGGTGCCGGTCCTGGGCGGACAACCGCGGCAGCGCTGCCGCCGCGGGCACTCCCCTGGCGGGCTCCAGCAGCACGAACGGATCTTCGCTGTCCACGTCGTAGTACCGCAGTCGCGGCAGTTCCGGGGGATACGCCTCGGCCGGGAAGAGCTGGGCGAAGCGGTGGGTGGCCCGGATCTCCCGGTCCAGCGCCGCCAACGGGCCAGGCGTGCCCGCCGGATCACGCGGAACCTGCTTGTGCAGCAACGTGATCCCGTTGACCGCGACCAGCCGGGACGGCAACGGACCGTGCTCCGCGTCCGCGAGTGGCCGGGCGGGCGACTGACCATTCGCCACCTCCGCGAGCGGGCGCAGGGTGAGTGTGTGCACGGTGCCGTCCACGGCCCGGCAGCGAACCTGGTTCATTCGAACACCCCTTGCCGCAGCGGGACGAAGCGCATCGACCCGGCCAGTTCCGAGTCGCCGGTCCAGGCCACCTCGCGGCCCGGTCCGCCGCTCTCCCTGGTCAGTTCGCGCACCGCGGTGGAGGCGAACCGCACCAGCTCGGCGCCCGCGGCCAGCGCGCTGACCACGCCGAGGTGCCGGTGGTGGCAGAGCTGGGTCATCTCGTCCCCCGCGGTGCGGGACAGCGCCTCGGTGACCCGGGAGGCCGCCCACAGTTTGGTGGCCAGGGTGTCCCGGTGCGCGCGGTCGCCGTTGAAGGCGAACGGCGGCGCGGGCAGCAAACCGTGCCGCCGCACGTGCTCGTGGTAGCTCGCCAGCAGCCGATCGCAGGACCTGGTGTACTCGGCCGGGTCGACCGGCCGGCCCGCCTCGATCCCGGCCCAGCACGGGCGCAGCGCGGCCAGGGTCAGGTCCACCAGGTCGGTCAGCACCACCTCGCGCACCTCCTCGTAGACGTCCCGGTCCGGCGGCGGCTCCGGCTCACCGTCGGTGGCCGGGGCGATCTCCTTGCCTGGCAACGGGGTGAACAGGTCCTCGGTGCGGGCGGCGAGCGCGGCCTGGATGGCGGTCAGGCCCAGCACGGCCTGTCCGAGCCCGTCGGCGAACAGCGCCCGCCGGGCCGAGGGCCGCCAGTCCGCCCGCGCCACCCGGTGCACCAGCCGGTCGATCTGCTCGACCTGCTCGGACAGCTCGGCCAGGTCCACCTCGATCCGCCACCGCCGGGCACTGATCCACCAGCTCGTGGCCACCACCACAAGCAGCAGCAGCCAGGCGAGCACGGTCGGCCCGGCCGCCCAGGGCAGCGGTGGCGGACTCAGATAGGCCACCACCGCCCAGCCGGCCAGCGCCGGTCCGCCCCAGCACCAGGAGGCGGGCAGCAGGGCACGCCGGAGGCCCAGTTCGCCGGTGGCGGTGGGTTGCCGAGCGTGCAGCAGCAGTCCGCTGCCGAACCAGGCGATCGCCAGCAGCGGGGTGAACAGCCAGGGCAGCACGCCGAGCGCGGACAGCACCCCGGTCAGCGCGGACAGCAGCGCCGCGCCCAGTGGGGTCGGCCGGAGGTCGAACTCGGGCAGCTGCTGCCGTGGGGCGAGTGCGGCCAGGGTGTCCAGTGCCGCTAGACAGCCCTGCGGTTCGCGGTCGATCTTGACCGCGTTGAGGTCGGGCAGCAGCCTGCCGATCGAGCGGTACCGCCGCAGCCAGATTTCCACCAGCTCGCGCACCTCGTCCCTGGCCTGCCTGCGGCTGCCCTGTTCCGGGCCACGCAACCCGCGTTCGGCCCCGGCCAGATCGCCGGTCTGCTGCCCCAGCAGGCGGTCGTTGACGTGGCTGAGCTGGCGTTGTGCCTCCCGGTGGTAGGCGTCCGTGCTGGTGAATGCCTGGCGCACCGCCGCCCCCACCGCCGATCCCGGCCGCTGCGCCGCCAGTGCGGCCAGCGGGTGGTCCAGGCGGTGGAGTTCGAGTGCGGCGTCCCCGACCGCTCGGTTGGCTGCGGTGCGAGCCCGGTCCAGTGGGCCACCGGCCACCAGGACGGGCTCGGTCTCCTCGGCCTCGGTGAACCGGCCGATCGCCGCCCGGAACTCGGCCCTGGGTGGTTCCGGCGCGCTCACCCCACCGGCGTCCGGGTCGGTGAACAGGCTGATCGCCTCCTCCTGGACCCGGCGCCGCTCGGCCTCGTGCAGGCTGGTCCGCTCCAGCGCGAGTCCGACGCTGGCGGTGCTGTACGGCAGCGTGCTCACCGTGTGCACCACCGCGTCGAACACCACCGGCTCGGACAGCGCGGCGATCAGCTGGTCCAAATTGGACGGTGCGCTCGGCCGCACCCCGCGCACCAGGTGATCGGCGGGCCGCCAGTGCACCCCGTGCTCGTCGCTGACCCATAGCGTGGCCGCCCGGTCCACCGGGCCGAGCGCGGGCGCCGGCCGGATCCGCACCTCGTCCCTGGCCGCGCTGTCCCCGACGGCCAGGCAGATCACCCCGGACACCAGCGGACTGCCCAGCAGCTCCTGGTACAGCTCATCGTGCTCGGCCGCGGTGCCTGCCCCGTCGATGACCAGCACCGATCCCTCGATCCGGTCCACTTCGACCGCGCCGGCCCGCAGATCCAGCACGACTACCGACCGTTCGGTTGGCGCGCTCACCGGTCCACCGCCGGGGACTGGCAGGCGAAGTACTCGGTCATGCCGCGCAGGTTGGGGAAGGGCGCCTGCACCCCGCGGAAGGGCAGGTCCAGCGCGGCGGGCAGCGTCTCCTGCCAGAACTCCTCGATCAGGTCGATCTGCCGCGCGGCGTCCAGGCCCGGCCGGGCCCGCAACTCGTCCACCAGCCGGAGTTCCTTGGCTGGC
The DNA here is from genome assembly GCF_023094165.1 of Crossiella sp. S99.2. Classification (GTDB taxonomy): domain Bacteria; phylum Actinomycetota; class Actinomycetes; order Mycobacteriales; family Pseudonocardiaceae; genus Crossiella. The sequence continues at coordinate 230,441 of NZ_JALMDK010000013.1, forward strand.
AACTCGTACAGCAGGCTGAACAGCGGCGCGGGCGGGCCCGGGTTCCGGTCGATGTCCAGCGGCACCGCGGCGATCAACTGCTCGGCCAGGCTGCTGCGGGCCCCGCTGCCGTCGCTGAGCGCCCACTCCTCATATGCCTGCAACAGGCTCGCCCAGGAGGACAGCCCGCCGAACGGGGTCAGCTCCAGCACCAGCGGCGTGGCCTCGGCCCGGCCGGCCCGCACCCGCACCCTGGTGGGACTGCGGTCCTGCCCCGGCGCCTCGACCTGCACCCAGCCGTTCCACATCGCGTTGAGGAAGGACTGCAGGATCAGCGCCCGGTCGGCCGGGGTGGACACCGGGTAGCCCTGCTCCGTGCCCAGCCGTTGCCGCCAGGACAGCCGGTCCCCCGGCCGTTCGTGCCGTTGCGCCGCGCTGCGCAACCGGATCGCCTCGCGCACCTCCGGCACCTGGGTGATGCTCATCGAACTGCGGAAGAGCACCACCACCAGCGAGTCGGAGTCGTTGGGACGGAACTCCACCGCCTGCTGTTCCACCTGCAGCGTCCGCAGCAGCTCGCGCCCGAGGCATGCCTCCACCTCCAGATCGGGCGCGCCCGCCGGGTAGGAGATGAGCACCTTCAGCGTGCCCTCGCCGGAGGGGGCGTAGCCGCTGGGCACCATGCCGGCCAGCTGGTTGCGGAAGTGCGCCACGTCGGCGTCGTCGAGCAGGCTGCTGGGCCTGCCCGCCGCCGCGGTCAGCAGATCCCGCATGGCCGGGATGATCGCCCGCTCACCGCCACCGGGCCGCAGGCATTCCGACACCGCGCGCCGGATCCGCTGCCGCACCCGGTGCACGGCCACCTCTGGCCGTTCCCGCCCGGCCCGGTATGCCTCCCGCCAGCCGTCCGTGCCCAGGATCACCGAGACCAGGTCAGCGGCGGAAGTGTTGGTGGGCAAGCGATCCCGGTAGCGGATGACCAGGTTGGCCTTCACCCGCTGATAGAACGCCTGCATCTGGCCGTCGTCGGGCGGCAGCAGGTAGGACACGCCCAGCCGCCGCTCGTACAGCTCGGCCGAGCGCTGGGTGAACTGGCGTTCCTCGGTGGCGAGGTAGTCGGTCAGTTCCCCGGTCATCGCGGCCACCTGCGCGCAGAAGTCCTGCCAGCGCGGTTCCCAGATCCGCTGACTGCGAGCCCACGCCTCATGCCATTGCCGCCGCAATCGCCATTGGTACCAGGCGTTCTGCTCCTTGACCACGTTCTGCACGGTGTCATCGCCCCAGCGCGGCCTGCGCAGCACGGCCCGCCGGTGCAGTGCCTCCGGCTGGGGCGCCTGCAAGCCGAAGTCGTAGCCGGACGGGACCTTGGCGGATTCCATCCGGCTCTTGAGGATCCGCTCGAAGCCGCCCTTGTCCAGTCCTTCGGTGTAGCCGGGATCGCCCTGCAGCACCCGGCGCAGGTGGAACGGGTCGATCGCGCGCAACAGCTCCTCGGCCGCCCGTACCGGAGTGAAGTCCCTGGCCAGTCCGCCGATCCGCGGGTCGAGCAGTTTCGCGTTGCGCTCCAACGAGTCCTGCATGCTCCGGATCCGGGTGTTGAGCGCGCGGAGGATGGCGTCGTAGCCGACCGGGGCGTCCTCCACCTCGGCGAAACCCTCCAGCGGCGCGCAGGCCCGAAAACCGTCCAGCCCGCAGTCGGTGTCGAATCGCTCGATGTGCGGGCGGTTCTGCACCCCGGGACTGGTCGGGGTGGCCCGCATGTCCCGCACCGCCTCGGCCAGCAGCCGGGAGCCGACCAGGTCGGCCAGCTCACCGAGCGGGATGCTCAGTGAGGCGACCGAGGCGGTGGACAGTCCGCACCGCCCGACCCCGCTGTCGGCCAGTGCCGCGCGCGCGGTGTTGTCGTTGACGAACCGATCGGCGAACGGGACGCCGCCCTCGGAACCGGCGCTGACCAGTGCCATGATCAACGAGACCATGGACCGGATCAGGTCCGCCCGGCCCACCCCGTTGTCCGGGCGACCGAAGAGGAACGCGGTCTGCACGGTGGCCGGTTGCAGGCCGATCGGATTCGGCTCACCGGGCAACCGGATCGTGCTCCGCCCACTGGTCTGTCGCCCGTCCCGCAGCGCGTCCTCGACGCCCTGCGCGTTCTGGTCGTCGATCAGCCGGAACAGGTCGACCAGCGCGGAGGCCGCGTTGAGTACCGCCGGCCTGCCGCCGCCCATACCCTCCGGGAACGCGGACGGCAGCAGCACCAGCGGGTAGATTCTGGGCTGCAAACCGTTCTGCCGCACCAGATCGCCGATCAGGTAGAGGTAGTCCAGGAACAGTCCGCAGCCGGTGCCGCCTGCCACCGAGAAGACCACGAACACGTCCAGGGTGTTGTCCAGGGTCCCGCCGAGTTCCCGCAGCACCGGGCCGGAGGCGCCGATCCGTTGCAGGGCGGTGGTCACCCCGTGCAGCACGGCGTTCGGGCCGCCGCCCTGGCGCATCGTCTCGAACAAGGCCGCCCGCGCCACCGTCGGCAGCTGACCGGCGCCGGCGTCCAGTGGCGCGACCCTGGGGTCGGATTCCGGACTGGGCAGCCAGTCGATCACCTCCGGCTCGGTGCTGATCCGCAGCGATCGCTGCACCTGCGCGCTGTTGTGATGGTTGGGCGGCACCAGGTTCGCGATGAGGTTGGTGGTGGACTGGGCCGCGGCGTGGTGCTCGGCGCTGGGCACCACATTGGGCAGCACCTTGCTCAACTCATTCATGTTGAGGTCGATGTAGGCGAACTGCACACAGGACGGCAGTTGGTAGGGCCGGTAGTCGTGGCCACGCATCCGGCTGATCAGATCGGTGCCGTCCGGACCGCAGAACTGGGTGCGCAGCACACGTTCCAGTTCCTGCCCGGTACTCAGGCCGGTGCCGCCGATGCCGACCAGCAGCATTGCTCGATCGAGAGCCATTCCGTTTCCTCACCTGGGTTTCGCATGACTGGGTTCAGGAGTAGTAGTCGTACTGCGTGGTGGTCGGTGGCTCGGCCCGGGCGGCCGAGCGGTCGTGCAGCACGAGTTCGATGCCGTCCCGCAACTCGTGCCTGCCACCGGGGCTGAGGTCCAGCTGATCACCGGCCGGGCCGGTCAGGGTGAGTCCTTGCGGGCCGCGGCGCACGGTGTACCGGTCGCCGGATCCGTTGTGGCCCAGGCTCATGCCCAGTCCGGGCTCGTCCCGCAGCACGAAGCCGAACCGCTCACCGGCGATCTGGGCACGCAGGGTGTCCAGGCTCTGGCCGTGGCGAGTCAGCTCGACCGACACCCCGCGGATGTCCCGCCCAGACCGCTGTTTCCGTTGCCGCCGCAGGAATCCGATCACCAGTGCCACCAGCGCGGCGGCCAATAGCACACACAGCCACCAGAATTCCTCAAACCAGGACGGCTCGGCCACCACCACTCGGGAGATCAGCAACTCGCCGGCGACCGTGCCGTTGGCCTCGTCGACCAGCCGCAGCCGGGCCTGGTTGGGGCCCAGTGCGGTGCCAGGTGCGAACCGCAGTGCGAAGTCCTGTTCCTTGGCGCCCGCCGCCGAAACGTCCACTTTGGACGGTTCGACCGAGATCACCGCGCCCGGACTGGGTTCGGCGACCTCGATCTTCAGTGTGCGCGGCTGGCCGGTGGAGTTGGTGACCTGGGCCTGGCCGGACAGCGAGTCACCCACGGTCACCTCGGTGTCCACGCCGTCCAGGGTCAGCGCGCCGCTGATCCCGGCGGCGCCCTGGGCGATCCGGGTCGGGAAGGGCCGCCGGTCGCCGCTGACGCCGATTCCGGTGACACTGCCGAAGAAATCCAGCCGGCCGCTGGCACTGCCGGGCACCGCGACCCCGCCGGTGTACTGGCCGTCGCCGTCCTGGTCGGTCAGCTCCACCGCGGGCTGGGCGCCGAACCCCTCGCCGGTCAGTTCGGCCAGGAAGCTGAGTCCGCGCAACTGGGCCGGATTGGTGACCGCGCCACGGGAACCGCGGACCTGCATGGTGACCTGTGCCGTGCTGCCGGGTTGCGGTGCGGGCGGAGCCACTCCGATCACCGCGCGCACCGCGCCCTGGAAAATGGCCACCGCGCTGACGTTGCGTGGCTGCACCCCGGGTGGCGCGGACAGTCGCACGGTCCAGTCCCCCGGTTCGGGGTTGACGATGCGCAGCACCTCGGCCTCGGTGCCCTGCCCGCTGATCTCGAACCGGGATTCGCCGACGGTCCCGTGCACCGGCGCGGGTCTGCCCTGCGGATCATGGTAGGCCACCACCACCCGTGGATCCCGTTTGTGCACAACAAAAGCGCCCTCGCTGGCGATCGCGGGCACGGTCAGCGGCAGGTCCAGGCTGCCGCCGGCGGGCAGGTCACCGGTGGCCGGATCGCTCACCCCGGCGCAGCGCGCGGACCGGGAGGCCGCACCAATGGCCCGCAGCAGATCCGCCGAGGTGGTGATCACCGTCGCACTCGGCGGCGAAGTCCTTGCCCCGCAACGATCCTGGCTCGCACCGGTGGCCAGTGCGTTGAGCTGGGCCAGGTCCGCCTGCCCAAACCCCAGTGGCCACACCGAAACCTTGGCCTGGTTCAACTCGGCCAGCAGCCCGGGCAGCTGTCCCCTGGCCGCGGCGTTGCGCGCCTCGGGGCTGTTGCCGTAGGCGGGGCTGCCGCTGACGTCCAGTTTGCCGTCGCTGAGCAGGTACACGATCTTGCGCTCATCCGCGGCGCCGGGCGTGTTGAGGTGACTCAGCGCGGCCCGCAACGCGGTGACGTGATCGGTGCCGTCGCCTTCGTTCTTGGCCCGGCGGCGGAGTTTGCCCACGCAGTCGGCCAGCGCCTGGTGTTTCTGCGGGGTGTCCACTGTGGTCGGTGGGCAGACCGGGTCGATCGGCGACTGGCCGGAGGCGTCCGCGCTGGCGAATCCGATCACCGACACCGTGGACTTCGGCGCGGGCTCGCCCTGCACGATGACCCGCACCGCGTCGCGTTCCCTGGCGATGTCCTCTTCGGACAGACTGCCCGACTCGTCCACCAGCACCACGATCCGCACCGGCCGCAACTCCGGCGGCGGTTCCTGCGCCCCGGCTGGAAGGGGTGAAAAGCCGGACAGCGCAAGGATGATCGCCACTGTCCAGGCGGCCCATCGGTGCGTGCTCATCGCTGTGCTCCAGGTGTCGACTCGGGTTGGGGGATACTGGTCAGCCATCGCAGCAGCGGTCCGCGACGGGTCTGGTAGCCGGTGTCGCCGCAGAGACTGAGGGCGGCCCACCGGGTGGGGTGCTGGTCCGGGGAGTCCAGCTCGCGTTGTGCGCGGAAGAGGGCGACATCCCGGGGATAACGTCGCAGCAGCTGCTCGAACCGGTCGATGGTCCGCGTGGCAAGCAGATCCACGGTCTCCCAGCGCGCCGCGAGCACCGCGGAGGCGCCGGCGGCGAGCGCGACCCGGACGAACCCGAGGTGCTCATCGCGCCCGATCCGCTTGCCCATGGCCGATTCGCACACGCCCAGCGCGATCGTGCCGGTGCGACTGAGGTCGAGGTCCTGGAACCGTTCCGGGCTCACCCGGCCTTCGGCCAGCAGCATGGCCGCGTTGGCCGGATCCCCGCTGTAGTCGCCGTGACTGTCGACGCGGACCACGCGGTAGGTGCCCGCGGCCAGTGCCGCGCCCAGCTCGGTCGCGGTGGCCCGCGCGCCGTCGAGCACCAGCCGGCCGGTGATCGTGGCGGCCGGGGTCACCGGCAGGTTCGGCAGGTTCGGGCCGTGCAGTACCAGCATGTTCGGTGGTCGGGTGCCGCGCTGCCCGCGGGATCGCCGGTGCAGTGGGGCGCGCGCGGCCAGGCAGGGCAGGGTGGATAGCGCGTACCGGCGGCCGAGCACGGTCTCCGACTTGCCATAGCTGAGCAACCCGAACGGAATCTCGGCCAGTTCACCACCGGCCACCACGGTGATCCGCCGGACGTGCGCGGGCAACTCCGTCCGGTCGGACATCCCCAGCTGCTGCTCCAGTTCGAGCACCAGCCGGTCCAGTTCGGTGGTTCCCGGCGGCGCCTCGGCCAGCTGTCGTGCGCCCTTGTTCCGCCAGCACCCGGCCAGCGCGTCGATCGTGCTGATCAGCCGGGTCCGTTGGCAGCCAACGGAATAATACTCAGTCGACACGCCACGCCAGGTTCGTCCAATGAGGACGGAGTGCACGGTGTCCGGAGCGGCGTGCAGCAGCCAGATCCACTGGTCCCTCGGCAGTCCGCGGACCGCCCGGCGGATCCAGCGCCGCGCCCCCGCGCGGTCGCCGGGCGCGGGCAGCGCGCGGGTGGCGCCCCATTTGAGCTGGGGCAGGATCGCCGCGCCTCGGGCCGCCTCGATCGCCACCGCGACCAGGTCGTCGACCCGGCCGCCCTGTTCGGCGGCCCAGCGGATCTGTTCGTCGAACTCGGTGGCGGCGGCGTGCAGCATCCGCAGCCGCACCGCGTCGGTCGGTTGCCGCGCCGCCAGTTCCTCCTCGGCCCGGTGCGCCCGGGCGAGGGCCCTGGCCGCGCGGTCCTGGTGCAGCTGGGGATCCAGTTCGAGGTAGGCGTGCCCCTGTACCCGCCAGGCGGCGATCCGCAGTACCGGCAGCGCATCCGCGGCCGCCAGGCAGTCCCGGCTGTGCGCCACCGCCTGCCCCGCCACCGCGGCGTCACCGGAGTTCCGGGCGGTGGCCAGCAGGAACTCGGCCATCGCCAGCTGCCATTCGGCGTTCTCGGCTCCGGTCAGCAGCAACTGCTCGGCCTCGGCGAACTCGCCCGCCCTGATCAGCCAGCGCACCCGGAACAACCAGTGCTCCCCCACCGCCAACAACCCGACCGGGAACCTGTCACCATCGGCAAATCGTTGGGCCGCAATACTATTCTCGCCCGGCCGGGCCGAACTCTCCGCGGCCGCGAACAGCTCCGGCAGCGCGGCGGCCGCCTCCTCGTCGGCGCGGACCAGTCGCAGCAACCGGACCCGCGCCTCCAGGTAGAAGTAGCGCAACGCCGCGTCCAGGGGCCCGGCCAGCGCGGGCGCCAACTCAGCCAGGGCCTCCTCGTACCGCCCGGCGATCCGCAGTTCCTCGGACCGGCTCAACCGGTCCTGCGGCGACCGCGCCCCGCCCGTTCGCCGCAGCACCACCGGCCTGCCCTCGCTCAGCGCGAGCATCCGCAGGTCCTCCGCCAGCATCGCCACCGCCGCGGCGTTCCCCAGTGCCGCATAGGCTTTGCGCGCGGACCGCAACCGCTCCCTGGCCCGCTCGTACCGGCCTTCCTGCCTGGCCACCAGCCCTTCCAGCCGGCACAGCAGCGCGTGGTCCGCCGGGGCGGTGCAGCTCCGGCGGGCCTCGACCAGGTCCCTACCGACCGTTCGGTAGTCACCGCGACTGAGGTTGGTCTCCGCCCGCAGCAGCAACAACGTCGGCTGCGCGCCATACCTGGTCAGGTAGTCCGCACACCAGGTCAGCGCCGCCGAACTGTCCCCAAGCTCGCGCAACCGGCTGACGTGCTCGGCGGCCAGCGCGGTCCGCAACTCCGCCGACTCCGCATCGGCCAGCTGCACCGCCCACCGGTATGCCTGGTCCAGCGCGACCCGGTCCACCGCCTCCCTGGCCGCGGTCAGGGCGAGCGCGAACGGCGAATCCGAGTCGACGGTGAACTCTCCGCCCGGCCCCGCGGTCATGGGCAGCTCTCCGCGTTCGGCTCCCGCTCGCTGGGTTCCTGGCACACGCTGAGCAACACCAGCAGCCCGCCGATTCCCCGCCAGTCGTCCTCGACGCGAACGCCACTGCCGCTCCCGCCGCCGAGCGGACCGCCAGTGCCGGCACCCGCGGACCCTGGACGTTCCTGGTTGCTCAGCTTCCAGGTCCGGTTTGACCCGCCGGGCAATCCCGGTGCGCCCGCCTCGCCGGTCACCTGGACCACCCGAATCCGGATCTTGGCCTCGACCGGGATCGCGGCCGGTGGCGCACCCGGCTTGTCCGTGCCCACCAAGGCGGCCGTATCGGCCTGGTACACCAGCGCATCGGCGGGCTGGACATCCTTGAGCGTGCCCGTCTTCTCCGACACCACCCGGACCGCCGCAACGTCCACTGGGGACAGTCGAGCGGGCACCACCAGGCGCACCTGCCGCGGTCCGGCCGGAGTGGCCACAGTGGACTCGGCGAGCACCCGCGAGGAGGTCGAGCCGCTGCCCACCTCGATCCACCCGTTGCCGTAGCGGTAAATCGTCTGCCCGTCCGGCCCCGGGTAGGAGTAGCGCATCCCGGGCGCCCCGGTCAGGCCCTGCGCCGGATCCTTGCCCACCCGCTTGATCGCCTCGCGCAGGTGCGCGGCCTGACCGGGCGAGGCGATGATCTCCCGCTCCGGCCGCGCGCCACTGCTCGGCGTTTCCTTCACTCGCACCGTGCCCGTGGACACCTGCTGGTACGAACCGCCGACCACCAGGTCCTTGCCCTCGGCCTGGAAGGTGGTCCGGTACTCGCGGTTCGGGTGCTCGCCGCGCAGCGGGGCCTCGGCGAAGGGCACGGATTCCCTTGGTGTGCCGGTGATCCGCACCGAGCTGCCGTCCGGTCCGCGCCGCAGGTCCACCGTGGTGCGGTCGGCGATCTCGCCCCGGTTGTCCCGGCTGACCCGGTCGAAGCGGGCCGAGCCGGTGGCCGGGTCGACCTGGGTCTTGGCCGGATCCAGCGGACTCGCCCGCCGGATACCCTCGGGCAGCGCCTCGGTCCCGGATGGCTTGCCGCGACTGCGGGTGAGCCCGTCGGAGAGCGAGACCCCGCCGGAAATCCGGTACAGGCCACAGCTTTCGCTGGTTTCCGAGGGTATCGGCAGCACTGCCTCGCCGGTCGCGGACGGCGGGGCGACCACGGCCAGCGGACCGCGTTCCCGCAACTCGCCGTGCCGGGCGTACCAGTCGGCGAAACTGCCCGGCGCGCTCTCCGGCGCGCTCATCTGGATCCGGCCGCTGCCCTGCGTGGTCAGCCATTCCAGGGCCGCCGACCACCGCATCAACTGATCGGCCCTGGTGAACTGGGGTTCGTAATCGGCGACCTGGAGGTAGTTGCGGTCCCACCAGTTGAGGCCCCTGGAGAAGGAGTAGCTGGGTTCCACCTCGGTGCCGCTCGCCCCGTCCGCACGGGAGAACAGGCGGGTGGCCCTGGCCCCGATGGCCAGCCCGGTCGGCGAATAGGACACCGCCGCGTCGTTGGCGCCGAACCACAGGCGACCGGTCTCGTCCTTGGATTTGCCCGCGCAGAGACTGGGCGGCACCGGCGCCTTGGGGTTCGGCACGAACCCCGGCACGGCCGGTACCGGCACGCCCTGGCCGACCCCGGTCGTCCAGGACTTCGCCACAAGATCGACATAGAAGAGCGTGAAACCCGCCTCGGTGCCCGCCAGGCCGCCGTCGTAGCGGGCCTGCGAGTAGACCTGTCCGCCGTCCAGCGCACTGCGCAACGCCCACAACTGGGTCCGGTCCGTGGGCAGACCGGGCGCCGGTTCCCGCTCCGCCGCGGGCTGGAACAGCCGGACGGAGACCGCCCCGCGGAGCTGGGCCGCCGAGGCGTACCCGGTGCCGGACCACTTCCCGGAGAAGATCGCCGCGACCAGCCTGGGATCGAGTCCGGGCACGGTGGCGCGCAGATCCTCCGGACCGGCCACCGGCTTCGGGTCCAGGGAGAAACCCGGTAGCGGGCCGTCGGTCCGCAGGTAGCCGCGTTGCAGCACCGCCACGTCCGCGGGCGAGACCCGGGCGCCGGGTGCCGCCGACCAGCGCCACCCGGACGCCCAGACCTCCTCCCCCCGCTTCTCCAGCCGGGCCAGGTGGCTGGTGTCACCGAGGAAACCGGCCAGCCACTCGGGCCGGTCGACCCTGGACTCCCGCCAGCCGTTGGCCGCCCGGACCTCCCCCGCACCGGCGGAGGGCTCACTGACCACCTCGATCCGCTGCTGTTCCTGGGCGATCCGGTAGCGGTGCACCTGGACCTTGGCCGGATCGGATCCGGCGTCCGCGCGATGCTGGTCCAGGGCCAGGCCGATGGTGCGCGGCCGGTGCGGATCGTCCTGGGGCACCAGCACGTGCAGGGTGCTGCCGTCGAACAGGCCCCGGCCGGGGCCGGTCTGCTGGTCGAGCAGTTCGGTGAAGGCCCCGTCCCGGATCGGCGGGGACTCGTAGGTGGCGGCCGCGGTCCGGTCCGCGCCGAGGCCGAGTGCGGCGGCCAGCCCGAGCCGCGCCCAGTCGCGTAGTTGCTCGGTGACCTCGGGTCCGTCGAGCGCGGCCAGCGCGGCCGTGCTCGCCCGGTAGGAGACGGTCAGCTCCGCCGCGGTGTCCCGGTCATGGTGTTCCGGCCCCGAACACCCCGCTGTGACCAGCAGGAGCGCGGCCAGAGCCGCGGCCAACGACCGCGGCCTAGCTGCTGCGAGCATCCTTACCCCTTCGCTGTGCGCGTTCGACCTGCTTCGACACGTTCTGTGCCTCAACCCATGACGGACGGGGAGCCGACAGGCGGCAGTTTTGGCGAATGGTCGCGGGAACGTTCCCGCGACAGCCGTGTTCAGCTACGGGTTGTCGTCGGAACCACCGGCCATGACTGCTCCTTCCGGGTTCGGCCCGGCGGACTGGCGGCGACCGAGCTGGTCACCGGAGCCGGACACCCTCATGGCGGGGCGTTCCGGATCCGTGGACAGCGCGGTGGTCCGTCAGTGCGGGGACAAGCAGTCGAGGAGGCCGGAGGCTCACATGGTTTTGACCACCTGGGACGGTCACCTGCGCATCGACCACCTCGCCGAGGAGGCCACCGTCGCGCTGACCCTGGTCACCGTCGAATCCGCGACCGAGCTGCGGTTGCGCAGCGGATTGCGGGCCGGGTTCGTCACGGTCGACCGGCAGGGGCCACCCGCGTACGTCGAGGTCGAGATCCGCGAGGGCGGGCTGCCCGCGGATATCGCGCAACTCCTCGGCCCTCGGGTGGCCGCGGCGGTGGCCGAGCTGATCGCCAGCGGCCGGGCGGGCCGCTGGCTGCAACTCGACCTCCGCGAGATCGACGGCCTGGCCGCGGCCTGGGCGCCCTACCGGCGGGTCACCCTCGCCGCCGAGCAGCCGGTCCGGGAGAACCGGGGGGCGCTGGGCGCGTGGGCCGGGGAGCTGTGGACCTGTCTGGGGCTGCCCGACTGGCGCGAGGTGCTGCGGGCGCTGGCCGCGCCACCACCCACGGTCGAGGTCCGCGGCACGGGAGAACCGGAGCCGCCGCGACCGGAGCGCACCGCGGTGGACGGCACCTGGCAGTTGCCCGCCGAACTGGCCACGGCGGTCGGGGTGGCGCCCGAGGTGCGCTGGACGGTGCGGCCATTGACGGACGAGGAGTTCGAGATCGAGCTGCGGGCCCGGCGCACCGGACCACCCGGCGGTGCGGTGCTGCAGGCGGGTCTGGACGACGGCGCGCAGCGGTGGATCTCCTTCACCGCCGGGGAAGGCGGCGAGCCGCGGGCGCGGCTGATCGGTGCGGGTGAGCCGGTGAGTGTGCGATTTCGGTCCGAGAGCAGGGGGTTGGGATGAGTGCGGCCGGGGACCCGACGCCGGGTCAACAGAGGCTGGCGGACTGTGCCGAGGGGGTGTTCGACGCGCTGTACCGCGCCGATCTGGACACCCTGCTGGCCCGCTGCGGCCCACGCGCGAAGCTGCGGGACAAGGTGGTCCGCCGGGCGGACAAGCTGCTCGCCAAGCTCGCGGGCAGCGCGGAGGCGGTCCAGCCGGGCGAGGGTCCCTTGCTTATCGCGGCCTGTCTCACCTGGGGCCGCAACCAGGCCGGGATCGCCACCAACACCACCAACGCCGTCCGCAAGTTCCGGCGCTACCGGCGATTCGCCCAGCTGCCGCTGGAAATCCTGGTCCGCACCGACCGCACCGTGCCCGATGACGACCGGGTGATCTCGGTGCTGGCCCGCACGCTGTGCCTGCGCACCAGGGTGAGCGAGGCGGTCGCCGGTCAGGAGCCCGAACTGATCCTCAACATGGTGCTGCCCGCCATCGTCGCCGCCCTGGGCCCGGCCCATCCCGCCGAGGACAGGCTGACCGAGGTCGCCCTCGACGTGCTGGACCGGGGCGCCGAACTGGCCGCCGCGCACCTGCTGACCCGCCGCCGCGCCGGCGTCGGCGACCCCGGGCTACCGGTGCTCGGCAACGCCGACTTCCTGATCCGCATCGCCGCCTACCGGGTGGCCATCCAGGAACAGCACGGCCAGGAACCGGCGCCGCTGGCCCAGTCGGTGACCGAGCTGTCCACGGTGCTGCGCAAGGCGATGACCACGGTCGAGGACCGCCCCAACCGCCGCAGCGCCGGTGAACCGGACGTGGCCATCGCGCTGAACCGGTACGCCGAGCACCTCGGCGCGGTGGCCGGCAACCCGGCGCGCGAGGCGGTCCGGGCGGTGCACGCGGTGCTCAACCACCGCCTCGGCCTGACCGAGCCTCCGCACCAGGCCCTGGCCGACCTCAGCGACCTGCCCGCCCCCGCCGCCGAACACCCCACTCGCCGGCTGGAAGCCGAACACCTGGTCGGCTGGCTGATCGCGGGCCTGTTCCGCGGCGCGGGCCCGGAAGCCCGCGGCCCGCTGCTGAACTGGCTGGACGGCAAGCATACCCCCGACGAGCCAAGGCATTTGCCCCTGCTGGTGCGCAGACTGCGCATCGCGATCAAGATCCTGGAACAGGTCCCGGAAGCCGCCGCACCCCGCCCCGCCGGCCTGTCCCCCAGCCGTTTCCAGGCTCTGCTCGCCCAGCTCACCGCCAGGATCGACCCCGGCCAGCTCACCGGACGGTCCACTGTGGACGCCCACTATGTGCCACTGGCCACTCTCCCTCCACTGTGGACAGATCGGCACCCAGCCAGGGAACTGGTCGGCTCCCACCTCCGGATCCAGCTCGGCACCCGCCCCGGCAGCGAGCACCAGGCCGCCCTGGTGGCCGGGCACGGGGTACGCGCGCCACAGCAGTTCGTGCACAAAGCACTGGTGTTCCAGGAAGAACCGTGCTGCCCGGAACCCCGGCCGGAGCGCGGCGACCGCCCCCGGGAACCGGTCCCGGACACGGAGGTCTGCCCGCACCGCCCGTGGGGCGAGGTCGGCCGGGTCGAGAACTACCACACCCTCGGCCGCTCGATCGGCTGCAGCGCCGACGCCGCCCGCCAGCAACTCCGGCGCTACCAAGGCCCCTGGCCCGAACTGCTGTGGCCCTAGCGGACCGGCCCGAACCGCGCGGGCCGTAGGCCACCGGCCGGAACGGCTGGCCCTGACCCACCGGCCCGAACTCCGCTGGGCCAATCCCACCGCCCGAGCCACGCGGGCCTTAGGCCACCGGCCGGAACTCCGCTGGCCCACACCCAACGCCCGGACCACGCTGACCCAAACCCACGGCCCGGCCCGTTTCTGCCCCTAGCCGAGCAGCGCCAGCCTGGCCCGCAACCCGACCAGGCGATCGTGGTGGCTGTAACTGCTCTCGTCCCCATCGGTGACCAGCCGGGCCCACTGCTCCGCGATCCCCAGCAACCGCCCGGCCAACGCCACCTCGCCTGCCCCCGCGACCCCCTGTTCCACCGCGGTCAGCAACGCGGGCACCGCGAGCAGGCAGAAATGCGCCGCGGGCTCACTCACCTGTCCCAGCAACGCGACGGTGTCCTCCTCCGCCAGCGCCCGCGAGATCCAGTCGAACCCCATCCCCGCCCACTGCCGGGCCAGCTCCGCCCGCCCGCTCTCGGCGGCCAGCGCGCTCAGCGTGGTCGTCGCCCGGGAGGCGATCTGCAAGGACTGCCGCAACGGCAGGAAACTCCGGGTCCGCTGCCAGTACCGCGTTCTGGCCGGGATCACGGTCTGCGCGAAAAGCTCGACCCCCGCGACCAGATCGGCCTCCCGATCCGGATGCGTGGTCAGGTAGGAGGCGTAGTTGTGCAGGTGATGCCCCACCGACAGGTCGGCATCCCCTTCGCTGCCAACGGGTTCCAGCACCCGGCGGTAGGCAGCCCAGGTCTCCTGCAACCAGTCGTCCAGCTCCGCAGGCGGCGGCAACTTGCCATCCGGATCGGTCGCGTTCGTCCGCCGGACAATGTTGATCTCCACATTGGCCGAGGAGATCGCCTCCGCCGCCGCCCCCCGGTCCACCACCCCGGCCTCGGTCAGCTCCACGCATCGCTCGACCTGGCTCATCAACTCGGCCAGCGGCTCGGCCAGGTCGTGCCGCCGGTCGTGCCGCAGGGTGTGCACGGTCATGTCGGCCACCCGACAGCGTCCCAGCACGGTCACCGGATCGTCCGCTCCCAGGCTCTCGGTGGCCAGCAACGCCACCTGGGCCAGCAACGGCACGATCCCCGCCCGGGTCCGCTCCCGCGCCCGCACGTCGAACCGGACCTGCCGCAACACCGCGAGCAATCCGAGCACCACCGCCCGCCGCGCCGGCACCGGCAACCCGCTCAGGTCGGTGGCGCGGGGGATGCGTGGCAGGACGTCGACGGCGTCGGCTTCGCCGTCGAGCAGGTGCCCGAGCTGTTCGACGTAGCGGCCCAGCACCTCGGTGGGGGGCACCAGGGCTTCGACGGCGAGTTGGCCGGGGGCGCGCTCGCTCAGCCAGAGGTGGCTGGAACTCTGCCGGGTGCCGATGGCCATCAGCTGCCGCAGCAACCGATCCACGATCTCCTCGGGCGCGCTGAGTCCCAGCCCGCGCACCGTCCGGTCGGCGAGATCCAGTTCCCGGGGCCGCGACGCCGACCCGCCGCTCGCCGACCCGCCGCTTGCCGACGCTCCGGACGCGCCGCCGCCGTTCCGCACCTCGGCGTCGCCGCCGGTCTCCGGCTGCGGCCTGCCCACCTCGCTCCGGGTCAGCGGCAGCGCGGCGATCGACTCGGCCAGCGGCAACTGCCACTCGACGAGGAGTTCGCGCTGGATCGTGCGGGCCCGGATGGCCGCGGCGACCAGTGCGGGCTGGGTCCGGAACGCCTCCAGCACCAGCGCCGCCCAGGCCACCACCCGCAACCGGGCGGGCAGGGGTGTGCCGTCCGCGGCCACCAGCAGGGCGAGTGCGGCCTCGATCGCGTCGGCGACCGGGTCCAGCAGCCGGTTCGCCGCGGTCAGCACCACGGCGGCCTTGGTGTCGGGGCCGAATCGGTTGAGGGTGGCGTTCGGGATCTCGTTGGGCAGGGCGCCGCCGGGGCGGGTGACCGCGACCCGGTCGACGATGGCCCAGTCCGCCTCGCCGTCCACCGCGGTGTCCGCCCGTCTGCCGGGCATCGGCGCGCCGCGGGCGATCTCGGACAGCGTGAGCTTGTTGTAGTCGCAGACCCAGGTGCGGGCGCCGAAGGGTCCGCGCGTCCAGGGAACGCCGAAGAGCGGGGCGAGTTTACGAGCCAGCCGGGCCGGGACGATCTCCGACCTGACCTCGGGAATGTCCGGAATCTCGGCGGGAAGCAGGCCCATCCGCACTCCTTGACTCGGGTAGCACATTGTGGATCTTACGACACGGTGATTCGTACTCAGTCGCTCGCGACTTTTTTCGTTCCCGTAGGATTACGGGTCATGAAACCCAGTGACGGACCACCGCAGCGCGTACCCGCCTGCGTTGACGTTGCCGCGGTGCTGGCTGCCATCTGGCATGAAGCGCTCCCACACCGTGCCGCGATCCACCGCGCCCTGGCCACCACCCGGTGCGATCTGCGGCTGCGCTCCCCCGGCTTCGGCCTGGACGGCGACTGCGCCTGCCGGGACTTCCTGGTCGACATGCTCGTCGAGTGCGACCAGGCCCTGGCCGAACGGGCCACCGAACTCCGCAACCCACTCGGCGCGGCCCGGGTGCACATGCGGCTACGCGCCGCCCCGGACTGGATCCGCCGCCGCCGGACCGCCATGGGCGCCCAGGCCAGGGTGGACCGGATCCGCATCGGCGCCAGGGCCCGCACCCTGCCCGACGAGTTCCACCGCGCCCTGCTGGAGTACCTGGTTGACGAGGCAGGCTCGATGGCCCCGCTGGACAACCAGGCCGAGCTGATCCACCGCCTGTCCCACCGCTGCGCCCGGGAGTTCGGCGGCAGCGCCGAGCAGCACCTGCCCCGGGTCGCCGCCGGCCTGGCGCTGATCGAACGCCACTGCCGGTCCGGGCCCAGGGTCAACATCGGCACCAGGGACAAGCCCGACCACGTCACCTGGTGGGACCGCTACATAGACCGCCCGCTGGGCCGCCGCCCGCGCCGCGCCCTGCTCTCGACCTCCACCGCCCAGGACGGGCTGGACGCCAGGGCCGACCTGCACGGCGCCAACCTGACCAGGGACAACACCGCCGACACCGACGACACGGTCCTGGCCGTGTTGCACGAAGCCCTGCGCCGCCAGCCCGAAGACCCCGCCGCCGCCCTGCGCACCGGCATCTCCGCCCTGGTCGCCCACGACCTGCTCGCCGAACCCACCGCCAAGGCCCTGCTGACCGACCGCTCCCGCTTCGCCACCGCGACCCGGGAACTGGTCAGTCTGTGGCTCCGGCAGGCGGCCAGGTTCCGCCCGCCGCTGACCGGTCACTGATCCGGCCACTGAGCCGGCCACGCCGGTCGTCTCCGCCGGTCGCCGCGCGGCGAGCGGGTCCGCGCGGGTCACAGCGGCGAGCGAAGGTGCAGCGGGATGCCGGCCGTGCTTGGGCTGAGGTGCGACGGGCTTGGGCTGAGGTGGGGCGGGCTTGGGCTGGGGGGGAGGCGGGCTTGGGCTGGGCTGGGGCGGTTGGTTGCAGTTGGCTGCGGTTGGTGGGCGGCTTGGGATCCGCGGGATTTGGCGCCTCCTCCCTGCGGCTGGGCGCTTCCTTGTCGTGGCTGGGTCTGTTCGTCGCGTGGCTGGGTCTGTCCTTTCGTGGCCAGGCGTCTCCTTTGCGTGGCTGGGCATCTCACTTTGGGTGGCTGGGCGTCTCCTTTCTGCGGCTGGGTGCTTCTTTCGCGTAGGTGGGCGCCTTCTTGGTGCGGCTGGGCGTCTCCAGTGGGTGGGTTGAAGCCTCCTTGTCAGGTTGCGGGGACCGGGGGTTTCCACGGCTGCAGCCAGGGGTGGGTGCCCAGCCTTCTACCGCGGACCGCAGGGGGAAGAAGGTGGCGCCCTCGACGGATTCGCGGACGATGTCGGCGTGTCCCATGACATGGGCGTCCTGGTATTCCGACGGGTCGCCCCAGACGTGGCCGGGGTCGGTGATGATCGCGGTCGAGTGGTGCTCGGTGCTGGTCAGGCCGCCGATGGTGAGCGAACTCGCCGAGGCGGCGGTGCGGGCCTGGTCGTCGGTGAGGCCGTGCGCGGCAATGCGCACGGCGTGGCGTTGTGCCGCAAGGAAAGCCAGTAGCTGGGCGGATTCCTCGTGGTGCAGTGGTGGGCGGGCCGGCATGAGCCCACCTTGGCAGGACCATCGAAAAAAGGCCCATGGGTTATCCACAGGCCCGAGTTATCCACAGGGCGGGGTTTCGCGGGTTGCTCAGCGCTCGACGATGGTGAAACCGTGGGGCACGGCCTTGGCGAGGAACAGCGGCGCCTTGCCCAGGGCCGGACGTGCGGACCGCCAGAGGGTGGACTCACGTTGTTCCCGCATCGCCGCCGACAGCGCGCCCAGGTCGAACTCCCGGCGCAGGGCACCGCTGGAGGCGAGCATGTGAATGGCCTCGTAGACCGATTCGGTGATGCTGGACAGCGGAGCGGCGCTGGCCCCGAAACGGTCCCGGTAACGATGGAGAAAGGCGGTGTTGGTAGCGGAGTCGACCTCTTGGAAGTAGCTGAAGGCGCTGTACACGCCCTGCGCGGCGATGCCGCCGGTCAGCTCCCGGGTGGACTCGTCGAAGGCCATGGACAGCGTCCGGCAGCGGGACCGCAGACCCGCGGCATGGCTCTGGCGCTCGAAGTGGGCTTCGTCGGAGCCGACGAAGGTGGAGATCACCAGGCTGGCGCCGGTGCTGATGATCTCCTCGATGATGTCGGCGAAGTCCTTGGTGCCCAAGGGTTTGTACCGTTCGGCGACGACCGAGCCACCGAGCTGTTCGATGATCCGGCGGGCCTCGCGGTTGCACACCCGCGGCCAGACGTAGTCATCGCCGCACAGGAAGGTGCGGCCGCCGGTCTCGGCGACCAGCGAGGGCAGCGCGGCGCGCAACTGGGCGGAGGGTCGTTCGCCCAGGCGCACCACGCTGGGTGAGAACCGGCCGCCCTCGTTGATCGGCGTATGTACCAGAAGAACGCCCAATTTCCTGGCCCACTTGGCCAGGACCGGAAACACCGCGGAGGTGCAGTTGGTGACCACGACCCGGCAACCGTCGGCGCGGACCAGGCGCTGGAACTGCTCGGCGCCGATGTCCGGCGAGCTGGCGTCGTCGCGGACCACGACCTGGAGATGGCAGCCGTCCACGCCGCCGTCGGCGTTGACCTCGTCGGCGGCCATCCGGGCCAGGTTCTCGGTGGTGCCACCGAAGATGCTGGCCGGGCCGGACTTGCTGACCAGTACCCCGATCCGGATCGTGCTCGGTCCGGCCAACTCCTCAAGGGGGTCATAGCCACGTTGCCGCAGTAACCAGGTGACCGCGTCGTCCGGCACCTCGACGCCCAGCCGCACGGTGGTGCCGCGACCGCCGTTGGTCAGTGTCATGGTGCAGGAGACCCGGCCGGGCCAGGGCACCTGCTGCTCGATGACGATCTTGTGCGGCGGGTTGAGATAGGCGATGCGACCCACGGCCTCGATGGTCGGGCTCTGCGGATCGGAGGGGTTGACCGGAAGCTCGAAGCGGACCAGGCCGCCGACCATGAACGCGTCGTAGTCGGCGCCGAAGAGCCAGCCGGCTTCCTTGTCCTGTCCCAGCAGTCCGAAGACGTCCCCCGGTGGCAGGGCGACGTCCCGCTGCTGAGTCAGTACGAGGTTCCCCACCTGCGCTGTTCCGCCTCCGGATCGCGGTGCTTAGCCGAGATCGTAGCGAGTCCGTCCAGCGACGCTCCGTACAGGGTGCTCAGGAACGCCACCACGTCATTGATCGGCTCGACCCGCAGGGAGTAATAGCGATACTTGCCCGCCCGGCGCTCCTGCACCATGCCGGCCTCGCGCAACACCTTGAGCTGCATCGACACCGCGGTGCGGCCGATGTGCTCGATGTGTCCGGCCAATTCGGTCACGGTCAGCTCGCCGTGCTCGCGCAGGAGGCTGAGCACGGTCCGACGGGTGTCGTCGGCCAACGCGTCAAATGCGGACGCACCACCGCCCACAGCAACCACCCACCAAGCTCGCTCGGCCCCCACGACCGCCCCAATTTGATCACTGTAGGCGATCCACCGGGAAGGCAGCAAGACAAGTGGGTGATTCTCCGCCACTCATCCGGAGCAGACTGGACAGACGTTCGCGTCAAGATCCATTGACACGTAACGGGTAGGTCAATACGCTTCGGTAACTCGGATTTTCCACTATCGCACGCTGGAGGGGATTTTCGGCCATGGGAACAGTCCCTCCCACTATCGAAGATCTCCGCGCCCTGGCCGAGCGTTACAACCTGACCCTGGACGATGCCGCGCTGGCCTCCTTCCGCGGGCTGATGATCCCCACGCTGGCCTCCTACGACGTGGTGGAAAAGCTCTACGCCGAGCACGCCCCGCCGATGCCCGCGCGCAACTACGCGGTGCCCAGCCCGGCGGAGAACCCGCTCAACGCCTGGCAGCTCTACACCGAGCTGTCCACCCAGGCAGAGGGCCCGCTGGCCGGCCGGCGCGTGGTGGTCAAGGACAACATCGCGGTGGCCGGCGTGCCGATGGGCAACGGCTCCCGCTCGTTACAGGGCTTCGTGCCCCGCGAGGACGCCACCGTGGTGCGCCGTCTGCTGGAGGCGGGCGCGACCATCGTCGGCAAGGGCACCTGCGAGGACCTCTGCTACTCCGCGGGCAGCCACACCGCGATCTCCGGCCCGGTGCGCAACCCGTGGGACCCGACCCGCACCTCCGGCGGCTCCTCCTCCGGCCCGGCCGTGCTGGTGGCCACCGGTGAGGCCGATCTGGGCCTCGGCGGCGACCAGGGCGGCTCGATCCGCATCCCGGCGGCCTTCTGCGGCGTGGTCGGACACAAACCGACCTACGGCCTGGTGCCCTGCACCGGCGCGTTCTCCATGGACAACACCCTGGACCACCTCGGCCCGATCACCCGGACCGTGCGCGATGCCGCGCTGATGCTGACCGCGCTGGCCGGGCACGACCCGGACGACCCGCGCCAGGACGCCTCACTGCGGCCGCGGGACTACCTCAAGCACCTCGACGACGGCGTCAAGGGCCTGCGGATCGGCCTGCTCGCCGAAGGCTTCGACATCCCCGGCCTGTCCCAGGCCTGCGTGGACGACTCCGTGCGCAACGCCGCCTACGCGCTGGAACAGGCAGGCGCGCGGGTCAGCACGATCTCGGTGCCCTGGCACCGCACCGGCATGGACGTCTGGAAGGTCATCGCCACCGACGGCATCGCCTGGCAGATGATCGAGGGCAACGCGATCGGCCGGAACTGGGCCGGGCGCTACGACCCGGAGCTGATCGCGCACTTCGGGCGCGGCCGGGCCGAGCACGCCGACGCCTTCTCCGAGACGGTCAAGCTGGTCACGCTCAACGGCGGCTACACCCTCGGCAAGTACCACGGCGCGCACTACGGCATGGCGCAGAACCTGGTGCCGCACCTGATCAAGGGCTACGACCAGGCGCTGGCCGAGGTCGACGTGCTGGTGCTGCCTACCGCCCCGCACGTGGCCACCCCGCTGCCCGGCCCGGGGGCCAGCCGCGAGGAGTACGTGATCGCCGCGCTGGGCCTGGTGCCCAACGTCGCCCCGTTCGACGCCAGCGGCCACCCCGCGATCGCCGTGCCGGCGGGCCGGGTGGACGGGCTGCCGGTGAGCATGATGATCGTCGGCCCGCACCACCGCGACGACCTGTGTCTGCGGGTGGCCAGGGCCGTGGAGACCGCACTGGGTGGCTTCCCACCCGCACCCGCGCACGCCCCCCTCGCCGCGACCCGGGAGCAGTCATGACCATCGCACCGGAGCCCGGCCCGCCCACCGCACTCGGCGACCCGGGAGCGCTCGACGAGCCCATCGGCTTCGGCAATCCCACTCCCGAGCAGCTGCTCTTCTACTGGATGCCGGTGGACGGCCGCCGGCACGCCATCTGCGGCGCGCACGGCTCGCACCGCCCCGGCCAGCCCGCCGACACCCTCTGCGGCCGGCAGGTCGTCACCCGCACCGCCTCCGAACGCGAGTGGATCCTGTGGACCACCTGCGATGAGTGCTGGCACATCGCCAAGTCCGCGCAGCACGCGGGCAGCCACCGCTGAAGGTCTCGAAAATGCCGTTGCGGGCCGCGATCTCCGCGGATTAGCGTGGCGGTACACGAGAGAGGAGGTGGTCCAGCGTTGGATATCAACAGGACTCGTGAGGTGGCTGTCCGCTAGGACCGCCTTCGGCTTCACTGAGCGAATTCCAGACAGCTACCCGGCCCCCGGACCTCCGAGTACAGTCCGACTCGGCCCACCAAGCTACCGGTGGGAGCAGGTCCGGGGGTTGCTGTTTGTCCGGGGTCGCCTCAGCCGCCCAGGGCGGCGGCGACCACCAGCACCGCGGCGGCGATCGCGCGGAACAGCCAGGGCACCGTCTTCTCCGTGAGCAGGGCGGCCAGCAGGTAGGACACCGCGGCCAGCACCGCCGTTTCCACCGAGGGCAGCGCCGGGGTGTAGCCGACCAGGCCGCCGATCCGGATCAAGCCCAGCACCAGCACCGGGCCGAGCAGGGCGATCAGGCCGTTGCCCGCCACCTGGAGCAGGCCCAGCAGCCACCAGCCCACCGTCACCGCCAGCAGCGCCACCACCCCGACCACCACGCCGGGGCTGGTCAGCGTCTCGACGGGCACCCAGCCCCTCGGTTGGTCACAGGGCTGTTCCGGACACGACGAGGGCAGCAGCGGCAGTACCGCCAGCCACAGCAGCACCACCGAGGCGCCGACAGCAGCCGCGGCGGCGCACCGGATCACCAGGCGCATGGGTTGGGCTTCGACCATGAACAAATCGTGGCAGAGTCCGGGCGTCGGCGTGCGCGGGCGGGGTTGCTCCGGCAGGGTTGAATTCATGAACCGAGCGCTGGACGCCGATGAACTGCAGAGCGAGTTCGACGCGCACGCCCGGCGGTACGACCTCCTGGTCGGCGCCAACCTCGGTTACCACCGCGATCTGCGCCGCGCCGCGGCCCGGCTCGGCCTGCGCGAACAAGGCGGCGGGCAGCGGGTGCTGGACCTGGGCTGCGGCACCGGCGCCTCCACCGCCGCCATCCTGGCCGCCTACCCGCTGGCCACCGTGGTCGGCGCGGACGCCTCCGGCGGCATGCTGGCGGCCGCGCGGCGCAAACCCTGGCCGGGCAGCGTGACCTTCACCCAGGCCAGGGCCGAGCGGCTGGCCGCGGCCGGGGTGCGCGGGCCGTTCGACGCGATCTTCGCCGGATATCTGCTGCGCAATGTGGCCGAACCGGACGCCGTGCTGGCCGACCTGCGCGCGCTGCTGCGTCCCGGCGGCCACCTGGTGCTGCACGACTACACCCTGGACCGCCGCCCGCTCAGCCGCGCGGTGTGGACCGCGGTGTGCTGGGGCGTGATCATCCCGGCCGGGCTGCTGGCCACCGGCCGCACCGGGCTCTACCGCTACCTGTGGCGCAGCGTGCTGGACTTCGACCGGGTCGACGCACTCCGGGACCGGTTGCGCCGCAACGAATTCACCGAGGTCAGGGCCGGATCAGCCGGGGGCTGGCAACGCGGGATCACGCACACCGTGCGCGGGCGCAGGCAACTCGACGGAGGCACTGGATGATCCCGCTGGGCACCGATCGCCGCGCGGTGAAACACCTGCCGCGCGGCAGCCGCCCCGACGTCCGGCACCTGTCCGCGCCACCCCGGGTGGTGGTGATCGGCGGCGGGATCGCCGGACTGGCCGCGGCCACCGCGCTGTCCGACCGCGGCGTCGAAGTGGTGCTGCTGGAACGCGAGGACTACCTGGGCGGGCGGGTCGGCGGCTGGCCGGTGACCCTCACCGACGGCAGCCGGGTCACCATGACCCGCGGCTTCCACGCCTTCTTCCGCCAGTACTACAACCTGCGCCAGCTGCTCCGCCGCGCCGACCCGGAGCTGCGCGCGCTCACCCCGCTGACCGACTACCCGCTGCTGCACAGCAACGGCCACGCCGACACCTTCGCCGGACTGCCCAGGACCCCGCCGCTCAACGCCGCCGCGTTCGTGTTGCGCAGCCCCACCTTCTCCTGGGCCGAACTGTCCACAGTGGACCCTAGAAGGGCGATGACACTGCTGGACGTGCGGGTCCCGGAGACCTACGCCGAACTCGACCACCTGGACGCGGTGGAATTCCTGGACCGCATCGGATTCCCCGCCGCCGCCAGGGATCTGGCCTTCGAGGTGTTCTCCCGCAGCTTCTTCAGCGACCCCCGGCTGCTGTCCGCGGCCGAACTGGCGGTGATGTTCCACATCTACTTCCTCGGCTCCAGCGAGGGCCTGGTCTTCGACGTGGCCGCCGACCCGTTCCCGCACGGCCTGTGGGAACCGCTGGGCCGCTACCTGTCCGGGCGCGGCGTGGAGATCCGCACCGGCGTGCGGGTCAGCGCGGTGGAACCCAGCGCCCGCCGCCGCTACGCCGTGCACCTGGCCGATTCCCTGACCCCCCTGGAGGCCGACGCGGTGGTGCTGGCCACCGATGTCGGCGGCTTGCGCACCATCGTCGGCGACTCCCCCGGCATCGCCACCGCCGACTGGCGCGGGGCGGTCAGCAGGCTGCGCACCGCACCCCGGTTCGGTGTGCTGCGGTTGTGGCTGGACCGGCCGGTGCGCGCGGACCGGGCCGGATTCCTGGGCACCGCGGGCTTCGGGCCACTGGACAACATCAGCGTGCTGGACCGCTACGAGCACCAGGCCCGCGACTGGGCCATCCGGCACGACGGCGCGGTGGTCGAACTGCACGCCTACGCGCTGCCGGTGGACGCGGTGCTGGGCGACGTGCGCGCGGAACTCCTCGCCCAGCTGGGCAAGGTGTACCCGGAGACGGTGGACGCCCGGATCGTGGACGAGCGCTTCGAGATCCGCTCGGACTGCCCGCTGTTCCTGCCCGGCACCTACCAGGACCGGTTAGCCGTGCGCACACCCGAGGATTTCCTGGTGGCGGCCGGGGATCACGTGCGCACCGGACTGCCGGTGGCGCTGATGGAACGGGCCGCCACCGCCGGATTCCTGGCCGCGAACGCGTTGCTGGGCAACTGGGATGTGCAGGGCCGGACGCTGTGGACGGTGCCCACCCAGGGCCGCAGCCCACTGTTGCGCACGCTGGCCCGCCGGTTGCGCTGACCGGCTCAGCCCGGGAAACATCCCTTGCGACGCAACGCATACCGCCGTTCGGCGTAGGCCAGATCGTCCCGCCACAACCGTTCCGCCGCCCACCGCATCAGCGGTCGCATCACCGGCGCTGCGGCCTTGGCGAACCGGAAACCGGGCCGGTCGGAGTGCGCGATGGTCGCCTCGATCACCGCGGTGCGGCCCGGACCCAGTGGGGTGGCATGGGTTTCCACCACACTGTCCTGCCCCTCGCCCTCGACGATGTGCATCACCACCGTGCGCGGTTCCGGGCAGGTGAACGCGGCCAGCACCGGCACGCCGAACCGCCCGCCCAGCTTGAAGGTCACCTCGACCAGGAACCGGTCCTCGTCGGTGTCCTGCTCCGGCGCGGAGACCACCCGCAGGTTGGCGAAGGAATAGGGGTGGAACCAGGCGCCGTGCCAAGGATCCAGGCGGTTGGCCAGCACGTCCTCCGGTTCACAGCGGCCGATCATGGTGGCCACCGCGGCCAGGGAACCGGGCGCGGGGCGTTGCGGCAGCACGGGTTCCGGCAGCGGTTCCTCGCCGCCGACCGAATCCAGGCGGACCCAGGCCAGCACGCCGTCGTCGTGCGCGGGAAACGGCTGCCAGCCGGGGAATCCCGCCGGTCCCAGGGCCAGGCCGTGCCAGCGGCACAACAGCTTTC
Source organism: Crossiella sp. S99.2 (assembly GCF_023094165.1). Lineage (GTDB taxonomy): Bacteria > Actinomycetota > Actinomycetes > Mycobacteriales > Pseudonocardiaceae > Crossiella. The sequence goes on from NZ_JALMDK010000013.1 coordinate 255,493, forward strand.
CGCCGTGCACCGCGGCCTGGCACAGCGGCGCACCCAGGTGCGGGCACGAACCGGGACCGGCGTGCAGACTGCCGTCGGCGCCGCGCCAGGCCACCACCTCGACCCCGGCGATGGTGCGGCCGAACGGCTTGGCCGCCGGGATCTCGCCGCTGGCGGCCAGGACGAACCAGTTCCCGGCCGGGCGGGCCTGGGCGCGTTTGAGGGCGGCGGCGATCAGGCCGGGCTTGGCCTCGCGCCAGGTCGGCTCCTGGTCCGGCCAGGCTGGGGTGGACAGCAACCGCAACGGCAGACCACGGCGAGGCATGTCACCCACGCTAGCCCTGACCGTGACGGACAGCGACCGCGACCGCGCATGTGGGTGGAATCCACTGTTTCGGTCGGAGGTGTGGTGCGCCAGCACATGGTCAGCGGCCCCGGACTTGCCTACCTTCGGAGTCCATGACCACTCAACCAGGGCTGATCGGGCGCACCGCACTGGTCACCGGCGCCGCCAGCGGCATCGGACTGGCCATCTCCAAGATGCTGGCCGGCGCGGGCGCGACCGTGCACCTGGTCGACAAGAACGGACCAGCGGTGCACACCGCGGCCGAGGACTACGGCGGGGTGGCGCACGAGATCGACCTCAGCGACCCGGCCGCGATCGACACCCTTCCGTCCACAGTGGACATCCTGGTGAACAACGCTGGCATGCAGCACGTGGCCGGGATCAGCGAGTTCCCGCCGGAGATGTTCCGGCTGATGCAGGACGTCATGGTCACCGCGCCGTTCCTCATCCTGCGCCGGGTGCTGCCGCACATGTACGCCCGCCGCTGGGGCCGGGTGGTCAACATCTCCTCGGTGCACGGCCTGCGCGCCAGCCCGTTCAAATCCGCCTACGTCGCGGCCAAACACGCGCTGGAGGGCCTGAGCAAGGTGGTCGCGCTGGAGGGCGCGCCGTACGGGGTCACCAGCAACTGCATCAACCCCGCCTACGTGCGCACCCCCCTGGTGGAGAAGCAGGTCACCGACCTCTCGCGCGCACACCGGATCAGCGAGAAGGAGGTGCTCACCGACATCCTGCTGGACCGGACCGCGGTGAAACGGCTCCTCGAACCGGTGCAGGTCGCCGAAGCCGTGCTGTGGCTCTGCCAGCAACACAGCGGCCATCTCACCGGCATCTCGATTCCCATCGACGGCGGCTGGACCGCCCGCTAATCTCCCTGCCCTCCCGATGACGTGAGGTACACGATGTCCGTCCCCACCGCTGCCCCAGCGCGCTCCTCGATCACCCGGATCGTCGGCGCGAGCATGATCGGCACCACCATCGAGTGGTACGACTTCTTCCTCTACGGCTCGGCCGCCGCGCTGGTGTTCAACACGCTGTTCTTCCCCACCTCCGACCCGCTCACCGGCACCCTGCTCGCCTTCGTCACCTACGCCATCGGCTTCATCGCCCGGCCGTTGGGCGGCATTGTCTTCGGGCACTTCGGGGACCGGCTGGGCCGGAAGAAACTGCTGGTGATCAGCCTGCTGATGATGGGTGGCGCGACCTTCCTGATCGGCCTGCTGCCCACCTACGCCACCATCGGCGCGGCCGCGCCACTGCTGCTCACCCTGCTGCGGCTGGTCCAGGGCTTCGCGCTGGGCGGCGAATGGGGCGGGGCGGTGCTGATCGTCTCCGAGCACGGCGATCCGAAACGGCGGGGCTACTGGGCGTCCTGGCCGCAGGCCGGGGTGCCCGCGGGCAACCTGCTGGCCACCGCGGTGCTGGCGGTGCTGGCCGCGGTGCAGCCGGAGGCCGATTTCCTGGAGTGGGGCTGGCGGATCCCGTTCCTGCTCTCCGGCGCGCTGGTCGCGGTCGGGCTGTGGATCCGGCTGGCCGTGTCCGAGTCGCCGGTGTTCCTGGAGGCCCAGGCCAAGGCCGAGCAGACCGGGGAACGCGAGGCCCCGCCGATCATCCGGGTGCTGCGTGAGCACCGGCGCGAGGTGCTGGTGGCCATGGGCGCCCGCTTCGCCGAGAACGTCTGCTACTACATCCTGACCGCGTTCATCCTGGTCTACCTCACCGGACCGCTGGGCCTGCCCAAGTCCACCGGGCTCAACGCGGTGCTGATCGCCTCGGCCATCCACTTCATCTCGATCCCGTTGTGGGGCGCGCTCTCCGACCGGCTCGGGCGCAAACCGGTGTACCTGTTCGGCGCGATCGGCACCGGCCTGTGGGGCTTCGCCTTCTTCGCCCTGCTGGACACCAAGTCGTTCTGGCTGATCACCCTGGGCACCACGATCGGGCTGATCCTGCACGGCGCGATGTACGGGCCGCAGGCGGCGTTCTTCTCCGAACTCTTCGGCACCAGGGTCCGCTATTCGGGGGCCTCGATCGGCTACCAGCTCGCCTCGATCTTCGCCGGGGCGCTGGCCCCGCTGATCGCCACCGCGTTGCTGCAGCAGTTCGGCACCTCCTTCCCGATCTCGGTGTACCTGTTCCTGGCCGCGGTGCTCACCACCGGCGCGGTGCTGCTCTCCCGTGAGACCAGGGGCGAAGAACTCGGGTGAGCGGCTCCGCCCTGGCGCGGTTGCTCGGCCTGCTGGCAAGTCACGCCGAGGCCGGGCAACTCGCCGAACCCCTTGCCCTGGCCAGGGAAGCCGGGCTGCCCGCGGCCGAGTTGCGGGTGCTGGCCGAGGCCACCGAGCACGCGTTGCGCATCCACCGCACGCTCGGCCAGCACCGGCGGCGGGAGGCCGAACTGGCCGCGTTATTCGACACCGCGGGCGATCTGGCCGCGCTGCGCGATGTGGACGCGGTGCTGCGTTCGATCGTGCGGCGGGCCAGGTTGTTGCTGGGCACCGATCTGGCCTACCTGAGCCTCAACGACGAGACCGTCGGCGACACCTACATGCGGGTCACCGACGGCTCGATTTCCCGGGCGTTCCAGCGGGTCCGGCTCGGCATGGGCGAGGGACTGGGCGGGCGGGTCGCGCACACCGCCGAGCCCGCGGCCACCTCCGGCTACCTCGGCGACACCCAGTTCGCGCACACCGCGGCCATCGACGCCGCGGTCGCCGACGAGGGCCTGGTGTCCATCCTCGGTGTGCCGCTTCGCCTGGCGGACACCGTGATCGGCGTGCTGTACGCGGGTGAGCGGGACACCCGCTCGTTCACCCCGGAGGAGATCGCGTTGCTGGCCAGCCTGGCCGATCACGCCGCGATCGCGCTGGACAACGCCCGGTTGCTGGAGGAGACCCGCGCCCACCACGAGTCGCTGCGCCGGGCCGAGGCCGCGCACGACCGGCTCACCGATCTGGTGCTGCGCGGCGGCGACGTGCACGACGTGGCCATCGCGGTGGCCGAGGTGCTCGGCGGCGGTATCGCGGTGCGCGACGCCGAGGGCGCGGTGCTGGCCCGCACCGGCACCGCCCCGCCTCGGGTGCCCGCGCAGGCGGTGGCACAGGCCAGATCCAGCGGGCGGGCGGTGCGCTGCGGGCGGCGCTGGGTGTGCGCGGTGCTGGCCGGATCCGAGCTGCTGGGCACGGTGGTGCTGACCGGCAGGCCGGAGCTGTCCGAGGCCGATCAACGACTGTTCGAGCGGGCCGGGGTGGTGACCGCGCTGGTGCTGTTGCTGCGCCGGTCGGTGGCCGAGGCGGAGAACCGGGTGCGCGGCGAGCTGCTGACGGATCTCCTTACTGCCACCACGGATCCGGACGCGTTGCTGGCCAGGGCGGCCAGGCTGGGCGTGGACCTCGGACGCGGGCACGTGCTGCTGGTGGCGGAGAGTGCGCGCGGACGGCTGGGCGTGGCCGCGGCCCGGGTGGCGCGGGCCGCGCAGGGGCTGGCGGCCGGCGCGGTGTTGCTGGTGCCCGGGGCCGACCCGGGTGCGGTGGCCAGGGCGATGGCGGCGGAACTGGGCACGGCGGTGGGCGGGCCGGTGACCGTGGGCGGGGCCGGACCGGTGGCACTGGAGGGCTCCCGCGCGCAGGCCAACGGCGACGGCCTGGCCGGGATCGCGGCCGCGCACCGGGAGGCCGGGCGGTGCCTGACCGCGCTGACCGCGCTGGGCCGCCGGGGCGAGGGTGCGGCCATCGGCGAACTGGGTTTCGTCGGCGTGCTGCTCGGCGACCGGGCCGACGTGGCCGGATTCGTCCGCGACACCCTGGGCGCCGTGCTGGACTACGACGCGCGTCGCGGCACCGAACTGGTGCGCACGCTCACCGAGTACTTCGCGCACGGCTGCTCGCCCGCGCGAACCCGGGAGGCTCTGCACGTGCACGTCAACACGGTCACCCAGCGCCTGGAACGGGTCGCCGACCTGCTCGGCGCGGACTGGCCGGAACCCGCCCGTGCCCTGGAGATCCAGCTCGCGCTACGCCTGCACCGGCTGTCCGGCTGAGCTGACCCGCAGCGAGGGCAGCGGTGTCCAGGTGGCCGGGGTGTCCCGCAGCAGCAGGGCGTGGTCCAGTACGGCCGAGCCGGCGGGCAGGCTGTCGAAGAAGGTGGAGCGGGCGCCGATCAAGTCGACCGGTTCGAATCGCCACCTCCGCGCGTGCATGGCCACACCGTCCAGGCGGTGCGGGTCGCGGGTGGCGGAATAGCCGCTGCCGCAGGTGAAGAAGTCGGCGGCCTGGTCGAGTTCGGCAAACAGTGCGCTGCGCCCGAACCGGCCGGACAACCGCACATCCGCCCACACCCGGGTCCGCCGATCCCCGCTGACACAACGGATTTCCAGCTCCCGGGCGGTCTCCCGCACGGTGAACTTCGCCAGCTGGTGCCTGCCAGGGAACAGCCGGCCGCCGGCCAGCGCGGCGATGGTGGAATCGGTGTGCCGCCGCGGAAGGTACACGCCGGTGCGGAGGCCGTCGGGGGTGTCCCACTCGACGGCGAAGCGGTGCGCCGCGTTCTCCGAGCGCAGTCCCAGCGCCGCGGGCAGTCCGGCCGGCCGCACCTGGGCCAGCCGGACCAGGCAGATCCCCGCCACCGCCCAGCCCCCGGCGAGCCGCGGCCGCAACGGATCCGGCAGCAGCCTGGCCACCACCGCCGGGTCGACGCGGTAGTTCACCAGCAACCGCCGCGTCACCACACTGGCCATCCTCATGGCTGGTCTCCCCTGCTCGATCGGCGATGGCGGACCAGCGCCTGCTCCGGGCACACCGCGCTGAGAAACCGGTTCACGCCAAGGGCGAGCCGCTCCTCGACCAGGGCGTAGAAGATCCGGTTCGCCTGCCGCCGCTCCCGGACCAGCCCGGCCGCCTTGAGCACACCCAGGTGCCGGGAGATCGACGGGCCGCTGATGGTGAACCGGGCGGTGATCTCGCCCGCGGTGAGTTCACCGGCACGGAGGTCTTCCAGGATCTGGCGGCGGGTGGAGTCCGCCAGGGCGCGGAAAACGCTGGCCTCGGTGGCGGGGTCCGGGTGGGACGTGGTTCCTTCTGACACAGTTCCTTTTTAGCACAGGAGCTAAATAGCGCACAGGCTAAACGGGCGAACCTGGCGGCACCCGCAGGGAGGGCGCTCCGGCATGCCGGCCGCCCTCCCGGCGCTGGTCAGCTCGTTGCCTCAATCTGATCCACTTCGATCGGCACTGAAATCACAGATCAACCAAAACGCGATCTTCATGACGAGCGCACTCCACCCGCCGCCGCAGGAAATACGCCACCGTCGCCCCGCCCAGCGCCAGCCCCCAGAACGGGAAGAACGTCATCGGATTGACGATGAACTCGGTGAGCCCGACCCGCCCCACCAGCCCGGTGAACACGTTCATCCCCGCCGCCGTCACGATCACCGCGACCACGCTGGCCGGGATGATCGCGGTCAGCGGCGACACCCGCTTCCCGCGCAGCCCCGGCAGCCAGAACGGGTAGACCTCGCCCCACCGGTACACCAGCCCCAGCGTCAGCAACCCGCCGGCCGCGGCGAAGGTGCCCAGCCCGGCTCCCGCGATCCACACCCCGTTCTGCTGCCCCTCGCGCAGGAACTCCTCGCTGATCAGCCCCAGGCTGAACCCGCCGAACCAGGCCCACCGGGTCACCGCGTAGGCCAGCGGCACCAGGAAGGCCAGGTAGGCGAACCACTTCCCCCAGCGAGCCGCGGCCGCCGGCCTGGCCCAGCGCGGCATCGGGCGCGGGCCGACCCCGCAGCTCAGGCAGGCGTCCGCGGTGCGGCGCTGGTAGTGCAGGGTCGCGGCCAGCCACAGCAGCACGCCCAGGACCAGGGCGAACTGGTTGAGGTTCGGGCCGTCGAACTTGTCGAGGTAGGCCGTGAACGGCATCAGGCCCAGGGGTGCGCCGATGAGCACGATCGGCAGGTAGCCGATCAGCATCAGCACCCGGCCGTCGTTGAGCACCAGCGCCAGCGCCGCGGTGATCAGCCAGCCCAGGGTGAGCAGGACCGGCCGGCCGGCACGGACGCCACGAGCCATCAGCAGGGCGACCGCGGTGGCCGCCACCATGCCGATGGCCAGCACTGGAGCGCTGGTCGCGGCGGGGATCCCGCCCAGCGGGGACAGCTGCGCGGCGGGGTCGGCCGGGCCGAAAGGGTAGCCGGGAGCGCCGAAAAACCAGCCCAAAGCGACCAGTCCGTACAGCGCTGACCAGAGGGTGGCCGACCAGCGGATCATGACTTCTCCCAGTGTGTTCGCAGTGTCTCCGCCACGGTGTCGCGGATCCGGGAGCCGGGGCTCACCCACGGGCACGACACCGTTCCCTCCCGAGATGGAGAGACAACTCCCCCGAACGTGGCTAACTTGGGTAGCCAGACAACGTAATGACTTGGGGGCAGGACATGACCAACGCGGTGGAGATCCCGCTGTTCATGGCGCGGGACGGACTCTCACCCTCGGCCGAGCTGACCGGGGTGCGCGCGGGCGAGGCGGTGCGCAAGATCCAGATGGACGTGTTCGGGGTCCGGGGCGAGGCCTGGGTGGTCACCCGGCACGAGGACGTGCGGGCGGGGCTGGCCGATCACGCCCGGTTCAGCAACGATCCGCGGTCCAGGGGCGATCGGTACACGCTGCCGATGGGGATGACGGCCGAGGAGGCCGCCCGGATGCGCCGGGGCAACATCCTGATCATGGACCCGCCGGACCACACCCAGGTGCGCAGGCTGCTGATGCCGGAGTTCACCATGCGCCGGATGCGACGACTGGAAGACCGGATCACCTCGATCGTCGAGGAGCACCTGGACCAGCTGGAGAAGCTCGGCCCCGGCGCCGACCTGGTGGCCAACTTCGCGCTGCCCATCCCCTCGCTGGTGATCTGCGAACTGCTCGGCGTGCCCTACGCCGACCGGGCCGAGTTCCAGGCCCGCTCCACGCAGCAGATGAACGCGGTGCTGCCGGTCGAGCAGCGGGTCGAGCTGACCCGGCAGAGCCAGGCGTACATGCGCTCGCTGGTCACCAGGGCGCGGGTGGATCCCGGCGAGGACCTGATCGGCATGCTCATCCGCGAGCACGGCGCCACCGTCGACGACGACATGCTGGTCAACATCGCCGCGCTGCTGCTGCTCGCCGGGCACGAGACCACCGCGAACATGCTCGGCATCGGCACCTACGCGCTGCTCACCCACCCCGACCAGCTCGCCTGGCTGCGCGCCAACCTGGACAAGACCGACAGCGCGGTCGAGGAGCTGATGCGCTACCTCAGCGTGGTGGCCGCCGGGGTGCCGCGGATCGCCACCCAGGACCTGGAGCTGCACGGCAACCAGATCCGGGCCGGTGACATGGTCATGTTCGTGCTCTCCAGCGCCAACCGGGACCCGGAGCTGCTGGACCGGCCGGACGAGCTGCTCCTGGACCGGCCGGGACCGGCCCGCCCGCACCTGGGCTTCGGCCACGGCGCGCACCACTGCCTGGGCGCGCCACTGGCCAGGGCGGAGATGCGCACCGCCTTCCGGGCCCTGTTGACCCGCTTCCCGAACCTGGCGCTGGCCGTGCCGGCCGAGGAGATCCGGTTCCAGCCGCACCAGGGCGTGTACGGGGTGGCGGAGCTGCCGGTCACCTGGTGACCGCGGCCGCCGGGGCCAGTTCGAGGGTGAGCACCCCGTCGGCGATGCTGCGCCGGACGGGGTGGCCCAGCGCGTGCGCGAGGTGCGGCACGGCGGTGTTGTCGGCGTAGGTGTGCAGGCAGATCGTGCGCACCTGCCTGGCCACCGCCGTGGCCACCAGCCGCCGCAGCAGTTCCCGGCCCAGGCCGCGGCCCTGCCAGTCGTCGCGGACCAGGAAGGCCACCTCGGCGGTGTCCCCGTCCCAGAACACGCTGCCGGTGCCGACCACCTCGGTGTCGCACAGCGCCAGCAGGGTGTGCGTGGACCAGCGGCTGACCAGGGTGCGCAGCGCCCGCCCGCTGGTCTGCGGCGCGCCGAGGAAGCGGCGGCGCAGGGTCTCCGGGGTGCAGCGGGCGTGCAGGTCGAGCAGGCCGTCCAGGTCCTGCGGGCGGGCCCGGCGCAGCACCGCGGTGCGCTCGCCCAGCTGCACCATCTCCCCCGGCGGGGGCGGCAGCCGGTGGGCGAGCGTGATCATCGCGCGGGCCCTGGCGAACTCGGCCGGGGTGAAGGCCAGCCCTGGACGGTGCGCCAGGAAGGTGCCGCCGTCGGGGTGCCGCAGCGCCAGCCTGCCGCCGTCGAGGACCTCGGTGTGCTCGTGCTCCACCCAGCTCAGTTCGGCGCCGCTGAGCAGCTGGTGCAGCACCCTGGGCAGGTCGTCGGGATCCTCGGCCAGCCAGGTGGCCAGCAGCACCGCCCTGGTCGGTTCGTCGGCCAGCGCGCTGACCGCGGCCGGCGCCACCCGCACATCCGCGCCGCCACCCTCGATCAGGGCGTTGACCAGCGCGTTCTCCTCGACGTCGGCGGGTGCGCGCAGGACCAGCTCGTCCACCGCGCCCTCGGCCAGCGGGTGCACGTCCAGGGCCAGGATGTTGACCCGCAGCCTGGCCAGCCGGGCGGTGAGCCGGGCCAGCGCGCCCGGGGTGTCCGGCACGGTGACCCGGATCCGCCACAGCGTCTCGGCGATCGGGGGCGGCGAGCCACGGCGGAACGGCCAGCGGCCGGTGCGGCGCGGGGCCGGAATGTCCTCCATGCCCCGATCCTGGGCCCGCCACGTGACGTGCGGGTTACCCGGTCGCGTGGGTTTCGCCACCGTGCGCCGGGTGAGCGGGGAAAACCGTTTGCCGGGCACTTAAACTGGGTCCCAGTATGGGTACGCCGCTTGTGAGCGCTTCGCTCACCGAACTCCACGACCGCCTTCCCGAGCTGATGCTGCGCGATCAGCGTCGGTTGCGCCGTCGTGTCGAGAACGCCCGCAAGCTGCGGGACACCGGGAAACGCGCCGCGGTCACCGCGGAACTCGCCGCCGAGATCGCCGCCGCGGAGATCCGGATCGAGAACCGGCGCAACGCCCGGCCGAAGATCCGCTATCCCGAGCTGCTGCCGGTCAGCCAGCGCAAGGACGAGATCCTGGCCGCGATCCGGGACCACCAGGTGGTGATCGTCGCCGGCGAGACCGGGTCCGGCAAGACCACCCAGCTGCCCAAGATCTGCCTGGAACTGGGGCGCGGGGTGCAGGGCCTGATCGGGCACACCCAGCCACGCAGGCTGGCCGCGCGCACGGTGGCCGAGCGGATCGCCGAGGAACTGGGCACCTCGCTCGGCGAGACCGTCGGCTACCAGGTCCGCTTCACCGACCAGTCCAGCACGGACACCCTGGTCAAGCTGATGACCGACGGCATCCTGCTGGCCGAGATCCAGAACGACCGGACGCTGTCCCGCTACGACACGCTGATCATCGACGAGGCGCACGAGCGCAGCCTCAACGTGGACTTCCTGCTCGGCTACCTGGCCCAGCTGCTGCCCCGCCGCCCCGACCTCAAGGTGATCATCACCTCCGCGACCATCGACCCGGAGCGCTTCTCCCGGCACTTCGGCGACGCGCCGATCATCGAGGTCTCCGGCCGCACCTACCCGGTGGAGACCCGGTACCGGCCGATCATCGACCCGGACAGCGAGGCCGACGACACCGACCGGGATCAGGTCACCGCGATCTCCGACGCGGTGGACGAGCTGCTGCGGGAAGGGCCGGGCGACATCCTGGTCTTCCTCAGCGGCGAGCGGGAGATCCGGGACACCGCGGACGCGCTGGAGAAGCGGGAGCTGCGCAACACCGAGGTGGTGCCGCTGTACGCGCGGCTGTCCGCGGCCGAGCAGCACCGGGTGTTCCAGTCCCACACCGGACGGCGGATCGTGCTGGCCACCAACGTGGCCGAGACCTCGCTGACCGTGCCCGGCATCAAGTACGTGATCGACCCCGGCACCGCGCGGATCTCCCGCTACTCCCACCGCACCAAGGTGCAGCGGCTGCCGATCGAACCGGTCTCGCAAGCTTCGGCCAACCAGCGCAAGGGCCGCTGCGGCCGGGTGTCGGAGGGCATCTGCATCCGGCTGTACAGCGAGGACGACTTCGAGGCGCGGCCGGAGTTCACCGATCCGGAGATCCTGCGCACCAACCTGGCCTCGGTCATCCTGCAGATGACCTCGCTGGGACTGGGCGATCTGGCCGCGTTCCCGTTCATCGACCCCCCAGATGCGCGCAACATCACCGCGGGCGTGCAGCTGTTGCAGGAACTCGGCGCGCTCGACCCGGAGCAGGACGATCACAAGAAGCGGCTGACCCCGTTGGGGCGCAAGCTGTCCCAGCTCCCGGTGGACCCCAGGCTGGCCCGGATGGTGCTGGCCGCCGACGACCTGGGCTGCGTGCGCGAGGTGCTGGTGATCACCGCCGCACTGTCCATTCAGGACCCACGCGAACGCCCGGTGGACAAACAGCAGGACGCGGACAGCAAACACGCCCGTTTCAGCGATCCGACCTCGGACTTCCTGGCCTACCTGAAACTGTGGGACTACCTGCGCGAACAGCAGCAGGAGTTGTCCAGCAACCGGTTCCGCAAGCAGTGCCGGGCGGAGTACCTGAACTACCTGCGGGTGCGGGAGTGGCAGGACATCCACAGCCAGCTGCGCCAGGTGGTCAAACAGCTCGGCATCACCCCGAACAGCAACCCCGCGCCGGAACAGCAGGTGCACATCGCGTTGCTGTCCGGGCTGTTGTCGCACATCGGGTTGCAGGAGGAACGCAAGAAGGAATACCTGGGCGCGCGCAGTGCCCGATTCGCGATCTTCCCCGGCTCGGCGCTGTTCAAGAAGCCGCCGCGCTGGGTGATGGCCGCCGAACTGGTGGAGACCTCCCGGCTGTGGGGCCGGATCGCGGCCCGGATCGAGCCCGAGTGGGTGGAACCCCTAGCGGGCCACCTGGTCAAGCGCACGCACAGCGAACCGCACTGGGAGAAGAAACAGGGCGCGGTGATGGCCGTGGAGCGGGTCACCCTCTACGGCATCCCCCTGGTGGTCGACCGCAAGGTCAACTACGGCCGCATCGACCCGGACCTGAGCCGCGAACTGTTCATCCGGCACGCCCTGGTCGAAGGTGACTGGCAGACCACACACAAGTTCTTCCACGCCAACCGGGCCCTGCTCGGCGAAGTCGAAGCCCTGGAAGACCGGGCCCGCCGCCGCGACATCCTGGTCGACGACGAAACCCTGTTCGCCTTCTACGACGAACGCATCGGCAAGGAAGTCGTCTCGGGCCGGCACTTCGACAGCTGGTGGAAGAAAACCCGCCGCGACACCCCGGAACTCCTGACCTTCGACAAACAAGCGCTGATCAACGCCACCGCGGGCGCCATCACCGAACAGGACTACCCCGACGACTGGCGACAGGGCGGCGTACGCCTCCCCCTGACCTACCGCTTCGAGCCCGGCACCCGCGACGACGGCGTCACCGCGCACATCCCGGTCGGCGTGCTGAACCAGGTCGGCGGCGACGGCTTCGCCTGGCACATTCCGGGCCTGCGCAAGGACATCGTGGTAGCCCTGCTGAAGTCCCTGCCGAAAAACCTGCGCCGCAACTTCGTCCCCGTACCGGACGTGGCCGAAGCCCTCCTCTCCCGCATCACCGCCGAAGACGGCAACCTGCTCGACGCGGTCGAGGACATCCTCTACGAACTCACCAAGATCGAGGTCCCCCGGGAATCCTGGCAACTGGACCAGGTCCCCGACCACCTCAAAACCACCTACCGAGTGGTCGACGAGAACGAGAAGGTCCTCGCCGAAGGCAAAGACCTGTCCGCCCTCAAGCGAAAACTCACCGCCCAGGTCCGCAAAACCCTGTCCGCGGCAGGCAATGAGCTGGAACGCAAGGGCCTGCGCGACTGGACCATCGGCACCCTGCCCAAAACCTTCTCCCAGCAACAAAACGGCTTCACCGTCACCGCCTACCCCGCCCTGGTAGACGACACCGACAGCGTGTCCGTCCGCATGCTGGACAGCGCGGCCGAACAACGCCGCGCGATGTGGCGAGGCACCCGCCGCCTACTCCTGCTGACCGTGCCATCCCCGGTGAAACAGCTCCAACGCGGCCTGACCAACCAGGCCAAGCTGACGTTGAGCCGCAACCCCCACGGCGGCGTGGCCGACCTGCTGACCGACTGCATCAACGCCGCCTCGGACAAACTGATCGCGGCAGGCGGCGGCCCAGCCTGGGACGAGCCCGGTTTCACCAAGCTCCGCGAAGGCGTGCGCTCAGGCTTGCAACTGGCCACCTTCGAGGTAGTCGGCCATGTCGAGGCCACCCTGCTGGCCTGGCACGAGGTCGAAGCCGTACTGGAAACCGTGCCCTCACCGGACGTCCGCAAACAGGTAACCGGCTTGGTGTACAAGGGTTTCGTCACCGCCACCGGCTGGTCCCGCCTTGCCCACCTGCCCCGCTATCTACGAGCAGCCAAGCACCGCCTGGAAAAACTCCCCGAAAACCCCCGCCGCGACGCCGAACTGGAAGCCCAGATCACCGAAGTCCACCGCGCCTACCTGGAACTCCGCAAGGAAGCCCCCCAGGCAGCGGCCGGCCTCGCCAAGATCCGCTGGATGATCGAAGAACTCCGGGTGAGCTACTTCGCCCAATCCCTGGGCACCGCCTACCCGGTGTCGGACAAGCGGATCTACCGGGCCATGGACGACCTGCTCGGCTAGCTCCGGTGACCGCTACCGGCGGTGGTGCCGGATGAGGATGAACCCGCCGTCCTGCCGCACCGAGTCCGCCATCGCGATGGCGACGGCGAGTTCAGCCCGCCTGCCCACCTCGGCGAGTGTCCATTCAGGACGGTCCGCCGCGCCGATCGGGTAGACCAGCGTCCGGTTGGTCAGGTGGGGCGCGAGGCGGTTCTCCGTCGCCACGGACGCACCGTCCGGGATCCGGTCCATCAACCGGCGCGCCGCGGCCGCCTCGCTGGTCTGGGCGCCGAAGCCGGGAATCAGCAACTCGCGCAGCGGGAAATGCGCGGCGATCACGCCTGCCGTGCCGAGCAGGGCGACGGCGACCGCGGCGGCGGGCAGCAGCCTGGGCAACGCCAGTCGACGGCACCACCTGCCGACCGCGGGCCGTAGCCGGACCGCCGCGTCGATGAGGGCGAAGAACAGGATGGGCATCAGGATCGCGTCGTAGTGGAAGCCCGGAACCCAGTACAGCAGATTCGTGCCGACCAGCCGCCAGGCCAGCGTGGGCACGGCGAGCAGCACGAGTGCGGAGCGCAGGCACAGGAACAGGGTGGGCGCGCACAACAGCGCCACCAGCTCCAGCTTGCGCGGGTCGAAAAGCTCGCCGCGGAAGGTCTCGCCGGTGGGCAGCAGCCCGCCGGTGCCGAGGTAGCGGTAGCCGCCGTCCACACTGAACTGGGGGATCACCACGAACACGGTGAGCAGCGCGGCCACCAGCCCACCCACCGCGGTGACCAGGCCCAGCTTCCGGTGGCCGGTCCGGGTGGCGATGAGCAGTCCGAGCACGGCGACGGTGAGCCCGAGGTCTTCCTTGACCAGGACCAGCGGTGCGGCGAGGGCGACGGCCCGCCCGTACCGGCCGGACAGGAACGCCTCCAGCGCGAAAGCCAGCAGGGGCACCGCGAAGGCGATCTCGTGGAAGTCGAAGGCCAGCGCCGCCTGCAAACCCCAGGACAGGCCGTAGCAGACCCCGATGACCAGCCCGGCCGCCGGACTCAGCAGCCGGGTGGCGGCCCGGGTGACCGGGATGATGGAGACGCCGAAGAGCACGGCCTGGACCACCAACAGGGTTTCCGCGGCCGGGAAGAGGCGGTACAACGGCGCGATCAAGGCGATGACCGGGCTGAAGTGGTCGCCGAAGAGGATGAGGTGGGGATCGCGGATGGTGGAGACCGGGAGTTCTCCGTTGGCGTAGCCGCGCACGGCCTGCTCGAAGATCCCGAGGTCGAACCCGTTGGTCCGCAACGCCGCATGACGGCCCAGCGCGAACAGGGTGTACGCCGCGGTGAACACCGCCGCGAGCAGGACGGCCCGCCAGGTGTGCCGGCGAACGCCGGGCCAGGCGGCCACCCCGGCAGGCCGGATCGCACTGATCGAGGATCTGGGCACGGAAACCTTTCCCGGCCCGCGACCAGGCCGTTGCGCCCCAGCGCGTCCCGGCCCCGTCAGCAGGGGACCCGAGGCCGGGACGCCTCCTGCCGGGTGGGGGGCTGGGGTGGCCCGGCAGGGCTCGGCCCGCGTTACTCGAACGCGGTGTTCAACCTCGCCAGCGCGCCTTCCAGGTGCGCGCGCATGGCGGCCTCGGCGGCCTCGCTGTCGCGGGCGCGCAGCGCCTCGGCGATCTTGGCGTGTTCCCGCAGCGCCTCGATCGGCTGGTCGGTGCCGTGCGACCACAGCCGATAGGTGTGCAGGTGGCTGTGCAGCCGCTGGATCGACCGGCGCAGCAGCTCGTTCCCGGCCGCGGCGGCGACCCCGTCGTGGAACTGCGCGTCGTGCGCGACGAAGCTCCGGTAGTCGGCGTACCGGCTCCGGTCCTGCGGCGCGGCCCTGGGCTCGGTGGGGGCCAGCGCGGCCAGCTGCTCGTCGGTGGCGTAGACCGCGGCCAGCCGGGTGGCCATGGGTTCCAGCGCCAGCCGCACGGTGTAAAGCTCCCCGAGGGCCCGCCGGTCCAGTGGCGGCGTGACCGAGTACCCGGCCATCGGTCGCTTGACCAGCAGGCCCTCGGTCTCCAGGCGGGCCAGGCTCTCCCGCACCGGAGTCCGGGACACCCCCAGCTCCTGCGCCAGGAAGTCCGTGGTGAGGCGGGAGTCCGGCGGGAAGGCGTTGTCCATCAACATCGCCTTCAGGGACTCGTACACCTCGTCGGCGAGCATGGTGCGCCGGATGCGGGGGATCTTCGGCGCCGGTCCGGCTGCGTCGTCGGCCATGCCACCAGCTTACTGCATTCTGGACATTAAATCCAATATGTGCCAGCATCCGGCAGCACGGCCAGCCCACCCGGATGGCCGACGCCGTTCGACGGGAGCGCGCGGACATGAGCAAGGGACATCCGCACCGGGCACTGGCCGCGATCACCGTGTCGGCGCTGGCCCTGACCGGCTGCGCGGGGCCCGCCCCCCACGGCAACGAGCTGTCGAAGGTCCAGTTCGCCTGCGCGGCCGCGATCGACCACAGCACCGTGTTCACCGCGCTGGAACAGGGCCTCTTCCTGGCGGACCGGATCAGGGCGAACGTGCGGCTGCACGCGACCGGGGTGGAGATCACCAACCAGGTCGCCGCCGGCGGCGCCCAGTTCGGCCTGCTGGCCGCCTCGGTGGCACTGACCGCCAAGGCCAAGGGCCTGCCGATCAGCATCCTCGCGATCAGCCACGGTGACGCCACCAGCAGCGCCTACAACGTCAACCAGACCATCGTGGCCGGGCCCCACTCGGGGATCCGGGCCGGAGACGTGGCGAGCCTGCGCGGGAAGAAGGTCGGCGTCTCGGTGAACACCGGCCCGCACGCCTACCTCAGCAGCATCCTCGGCCAGCACGGCCTCTCCCCCGGCGAGGTGACGGTGCAGAACATCGCGCCCGCGGACATGACCAGTGCGCTGCGGCAAGGCTCCATCGACGCTTTCGTGACCTTCGAGCCGATCACCAGCCGCGCGCTGGCGGAGGTGGCCGGCTCGGTGGCGGTGGCCAGCGGCGGCGCGCGGCAGTGGAACGACCCCGGCGTGGTCATCGTGAACACCGCGTGGGCCGCGGCCCATCCCGGGGCCACCGAAGCGGTGCTGACCGGGATCGCGCGGACCGCCCAGCTCGCCCGCGCCCAGCCGGGCGCGCTGGCCGAGGTGGCCACCCACTGGATCAACGGACTGTCCCAGGAGATCGCCGGGCAGGCCATCCGGCGGATGCGCTTCGACCCGCGCCTGGCCAAGCCGGTGCTGGCGGGCCTGACCGAGTACACCGTGCCGTTCCTGGTGCGCTCCACCGGGTTCCCGGCCGGTTACCCGGTGGCCTCGGCCATCGACAACCGGTACCTGGCCGCGGTCCGGCGCCGCCATCCCGAGTACTTCGCGGACCTGCCGCCGTTGTCCGCCGAGCAGGAACTACCCGGATAGGAGTCGCGGTGCCGACAAGTTCGTGGCGAGCGCCGGTGCTGGCCACCGCGGCCGCGCTGGCCCTGCTGGGCGCGCAGGCGGTCTACGGCGCGGTGCGTGCGGAGCAGGTGCTGCCCGCCGGACTGGCCGAGGCGGCGCGGGAGCGGGGCTGGGCCGACATCCGGGTCGAGCTGAACTTCCCGCCGGAGCAGTTCAACACCGCGTTCCTGGCCGAGCGGGGCAGCCTGGTCGGCGTGCGCGGCACAACGGTCGACCTGCTCGGCGTGACCGAGGCGGAACTACGCGAGATCGCGGGCCTGCACTGGGTGCGGTCCGTCCACGAACGGAGGTGAGCAGTGCGCGAACAGACCGGTCGCATCACCATCCGCGGCGTCGGGCACACCTACATCGACCAGGACCGCAAGCAACGGGTCCGGGCACTGGACCGGATCGACCTGGACATCCGGCCGCGCGAGTTCCTCTGCCTCGCCGGGGCCTCCGGCTGCGGCAAGACCACCCTGCTGAACATCATCGCGGGCCTGGTCAAAGCCGAGGAGGGCACGGTCAGCGTGGACGGCGTCGTGGTGCGCGGCCCCGGCCGGGACCGCGGCATGGTCTTCCAGGAGTACGCCCTGCTGCCCTGGCGGACCGTGCTGGACAACGTGGCGCTGGGCCCCAAGCTGGCCGGGGTCGGCAAGGCACGCCGCCGCGAGCTCGCCCGCGAGCAGCTCGACCGGGTGGGCCTGGCCGGTTTCGCCGACAGCTACCCGCACGAACTCTCCGGTGGCATGCGCCAGCGCGCCGCGGTGGCCCGCACCCTGGCCGCCGATCCGCTGGTGATGCTGATGGACGAGCCGTTCGCCGCGGTGGACGCGCAGACCAGGGCCGGGCTGCAGGAGGAGCTGGTGCGGGTCTGGCGGGACAGCGGCAAGACCGTGGTCTTCGTGACCCACTCGGTGGAGGAGGCCGCGTTCCTGGCCGACCGCACGGTGGTGCTGGCCCCGCACCCCGGCCGGGTGCACACCATCGTCGAGGGCCGGGTGCCCAGGCCGGAGCGCAGGGCGGTGGCCGCGGGCCCGGCCCAGGCCGAGGTGGCCGCCGAACTGCTGCACGAGATCCACGCCGCGCGCGCCCTCGACGGTGCGCGGTGACCCGCACGGCGCCGCGGCTGCTGCTGTCCTTCGGGCTGCTGCTGGCGGTGTGGCAGGCATCGGCGCTGCTGGCCGGGCAGGACGAGCGGTTCTACCCCACCCCGGCCTCGGTCTGGCTGGCCGCGGGTGAGCTGTGGTCGCACGGCCTGTTGCCTGCCTTCGTCGAGGTGAGCGCGCAGCGCTGGCTGATCGGTGTGCTCGCGGGCATCCTGTGCGCGGTCCCGCTGGCCGTGCTGCTGTCGCTGAGCGAGACGGCCGTGCGGATGCTGATGCCGCTGCTGGACTTCTTCCACGCGATCGTCGAGCTGGCCTGGCTGCCGCTGTTCGTGCTGTGGTTCGGCTACAGCACGCTGACCATCGAGCTGTCCATCGGCTACGTGGTCTTCTTCCTGGTCCTCTACAACACCCTGACCGGCATCCGGCAGGTGCCGCCCTCGGTGGTCAGCGCGCTGCGCACGCTGGGCGCCGGCCGCTGGCAGGTGACCTGGGAGGCGCTGCTGCCCGGCGCGCTGCCCTCGGTGCTCACCGGGGTGCGGCTGGGCGCGGGATTCGCCTGGCGGTCCCTGGTGGGCGCGGAGATGATCGCCGCGCAGAGCGGCCTCGGCTTCCTGATCTTCCAGAGCCGCGAGGACATGCAGACCTCGCGCACGGTGGTCGGCATGGTGGTCATCGGCCTGCTCTGGCTGCTCATCGACCGGTGCTACCTGCGGCCGGTCGAGGCGGCCACCGTGCAGCGCTGGGGCGTCGCGCGGAGCGCAGGGTGAGGGCCGCGGCGCACCGCGCGGCCATCGCCGCGCTGCTGCTGGCCGGCCGCGCGCTGTGGCTGGTCCCGGTGCTGCTGTTGCTGCTCGGCTGGGCACTGCTGCCCGTGCTGGTGGAACTGCCCGCGTACCAGCTGCCCCGGCTCGCCGAGGTGGCCGCCACCGGATGGCGCCTGCTCGTGGACGGCACCCTGGCGCAGGCGATCGGGGCGAGCCTGCTGCGGCTGGCCGTCGCCTTCCTCATCGGCGCCGGTCTCGGCCTGCTGCTCGGCCTGTCCATGGCCGCCAGCCGGGTGCTGACCCTGCTACTGGAACCGATCGTGGCCTTCTTCCAGGCGGTCGCCGGGATCGCCTGGATCCCGCTGGCGATCGTGTGGTTCGGCTTCGGCGACGGCCCAGTGCTGTTCGTGGTGGCCAACGCGATCTTCTTCATCGTGCTGTACAACACGCTGCTCGGCGTGCACGGCATCCAGCGGGTGCTGCC
This sequence comes from Crossiella sp. S99.2, assembly GCF_023094165.1. Classification (GTDB taxonomy): domain Bacteria; phylum Actinomycetota; class Actinomycetes; order Mycobacteriales; family Pseudonocardiaceae; genus Crossiella. The sequence continues at coordinate 274,313 of NZ_JALMDK010000013.1, forward strand.
GCGGGCCGTGCGCACCCTGGGCGGGACCCGGTGGCAGGTGCTGCGCGAGGTCCTGCTGCCCGGCGCGATGGTCAGCGTGCTGGCCGGCCTGCGCACCGGCCTGGCCTTCGGCTGGCGGGCGCTGGTGGCGGTGGAGCTGATCGCGGCCAACTCCGGCATGGGTTTCCTGACCCTGTCGGCTTCCCGCAACTACCAGAGCGAGGTCGTGGTGGTGGCGATCGTGGTGGTCGGCCTGCTGTGGCTGGCCATGGACCGCCTGCTGCTGCGGCCCATCGAGCGGCGCACCGTCGTGCGCTGGGGGATGGTGAGGCAAACCCGATGACAACGGACCCGAGGACAACCGACAGGGCCTGGTGCACGCCAGAACTGATCACCGCGGCGGAGTGGGGCAGCTACCTGTTCCGCTTCCGGGTGGGTGACCAGCCGCTGGAGCGGGGCGGCACCATCCGGGTGCAGCTGCCGGACAGCTGGCACGCCTGGCGGCGCAACGGCGCCAAGGGCGTGCAGTCGCACGAGCCCGCCGCCGACAACTACGTCACCGGCCGGGTCGCCTCCGGTTCGGCGAGCGTGCGCTGCGAGGTCGAGGGCGGCGTGGCCGAGGACGTGGTGAAGAGCAACCGGACCGGGATCGACGGCAGGGCGGGCCGCTACGTCTACGTCACCAGGCTGACCGTGCTCCGCGGCAGGCTGGCGCCGGGCGACCTGGTGGAGATCCGCTTCGGCGATGTCTCCGGCGGCAGCAGGGGATTCGCCGCCGCGCTGCACCCGGAGGGCCCGGAGCAGGTGCTGGTGGCGGTGGACCCGGACGGCGCCGGGCACGCCCGGACCCTGCCTGCCGAGCAGTCGCCGGTGCTGCGGGTCCAGCCCGGCGCCCCGGCCGAACTGCTCTGCTACGGCCCTTCGCTGCTCGGCGCGGGCGAGTCCGGCCGGATCCGGGTGGTCGTGGTGGACGCCGAGGGCAACCGGGTCAACTCGGTCGGCGGTCTGCCGGTGCCGCGGGTGCGCGACGGCGACGTGCTGCTGGACGACCCGGTGCCCGGCGAGCTGGGCGGGACGTTCGAGATCGGGTTCACCGCGCGGTCGCCAGGGGTGGTGCGGGTGTCGGTGTACCTGCCCGCGCTGCCGTCGGGGCTGACCAACCCGTGCTGGGTGAGCCCGGCCGCGCCGCGGCAGCGGCTGTACTGGGGCGACCTGCACTCCCACGCCGACCACAGCTTCGACGGGGTCGGCCACTTCCCCTACGAGTACGCCAGGGACGTCTCCTGCCTGGACTTCTACGCGCTCACCGAGCACTGCGAGCGCTGGCGGGACGGGGACTGGGAACACTTGCGCGAGCAGGTCGCGAAGTACCACGACCCCGGCCGGTTCGTCACCTTCCTCGCCTACGAGGCCACGTTCCACGAGCCATGGGGACATCACAACGTCTACTTCCGCGACCCGGATGACGCACTCGTGTTCGGCGCGGACCAGGGCACCGTGCTGGACCTGTGGCGCGCGCTCCAGGGCAGGCGGGCGCTGACCATCCCGCACCACACCGGCGTCGCTTTCTCCCCCAAGACCGCCGGCAGCATCCCCGGCAGCACCTCGCCCGCGGTGGACTGGCGGCACCACGACCCTGACCTGCGCAGGACCGTGGAGATCTACTCCGGCCACGGCCAGTCGGAGTTTTACGACCCTTCCTTCGACCTGTCGTATGAGAACTCCGACTTCTCCACCAACACCTCGCGCAACGGCCCGCACTACGCGCGGGACGCCTGGGAACTCGGCCACCAGCTCGGCGTGATCGGCTCCTCGGACAACCACCGCGCCCAGCCCGGTCGCGGCGAGCTGGGCCTGGCCGCGGTGTTCGCGCCCGCGCTGGACCGCGGCGCGGTCTTCGACGCCCTGCACGACCGCCAGAGCTACGGCACCACCGGCGCGCGCATGCTGCTGGACTTCAGCGTCAACGGCACGCCCATGGGCCAGTCCTTCCGCACCGCCGGCGGCCTGCTCCGGTTCGCGATCAGGGTGGCGGGCACCGGGGAGCTGGACACGGTGCAGGTCCTGCGCGGCCGGGTCGGGGCGGGCGAGTCCACCAAGGTGATCGCGGCCTGGGTGCCGACGGGCATGGACTTCAGCGGGAACTTCTCGGCGGTGGCGCCGGCGAAGCGGACCTTCTACTACCTCCGGGTCCGGCAGCGCACGAGCTACCGCGGCCGCAAGGCGACCGCGTGGAGCAGCCCGATCTGGATCGAACCCGGCCGCGACGGGACGGACTGAGTCCTCCCCCTGGCAGACCGGAGCCCACCCGCTACCGTCGGCGGGTGGGCTCCGGTGCTGGTTTTCCTTGTGGTCAGGCGGGATCCGGGTAGGGGCCGGCCTTGCCGCCGATGCTGTCCCTGGCGAAGTCGAACGTGGTCAGCCACTTGTTCGCCGGCGGCAGACCGGCGTTGTCCTTGACCTGCTGGCCGCCGGTGGGCTCCCGCTCGATGGTGTTGTCCTGGCCGATCGGGTTCGGGCTGTACACGCCCTCGTCGACCGAGTCGAACTGGTTGCGCTCCACCAGCAGCCGGTTGGTCCGGTCGTCCAGGTAGATCGCGGCGACCTTGGTCGAGCCCACCGCGGTGGGCTGCCGGTTCACCTGGGTGATGTAGTTGCCGCTGATGGTCGAACGCGGCACCCCGGCGGCGTAGTGGAAGTTCGCCTTGGTGTGGATGGCACCGCAGTCGATGGCCACCAGGCAGTTGCGCTCCAGCCGGTTGTCCCGCACCCGCACGTCGCGCAGCGCGGACACCTGGTTCAGTTCCAGGTTGTGGGTCCAGCCCAGGTTGATGCCGATGTTGCGCACATTGGTGATGGTGTTGTGCTCGATGGCCAGGCCGTTCGGGTAGGTCGCGGTGACGGCCGAATCGGTGTGGTAGTCCAGGCCCAGGTCGTCGAAGTAGTTGTTCCGCACCGTGGTGCCGCGGTTCTGCGCCTGCTCGGGGACAGCCGGGTCCTGGGGGGTGCCGATGAAGATCCCGCTGTCGGCGATCTTGGTGAACACGTTGCTGTCGAAGGACACCTGGTTGGTGCCGGGTCCCAGCACCACGCCGGTCGCGCCGAGGTGGCGGAAAGCGTTGCGGGTGAAGGAGATGTTCCGCGAGTTCTCGATGTGCACGGCGCCGGGGTTGACCTCCCAGACCGGGAAGCCCGCACTCGTCTTACCCGGTGGCACGGCCTCGAAGTGGACCCCGCCCTGCCGTTGCAGGTTGCCCTGCTGGTTGGGCAGCAGCCAGCTGGTGTGCGCGAACTGCAGGCCGTGGAACTGGATGTCCGAGGCCCCGTCCAGCCGTAGGACCTGCTGTCCCACCGGTGCGACGATGCCCAGGGTGCTGGGATCCTGGGCCGACTTCAGGTAGACCCGGTTGGCCTTGCGGTCCAGCCACCACTCGTTGTCGGCGTCCAGGAACTCCTTGGCGCCCTCGAAGAAGGTCGCGTACCGCTGGCCGGTGACCCACTCCTTCGTCTCGAGGGCGACCTTGAGGGTGCCGCCGGTGCCGGTGGGGTTCGTGATCCCTTCCGGCGACTTCGGCACGACCTGCCGGAACCCGTCCTGGGCCGCGGAGACGGCGTCGATCCGGTAGCGCAGCTGGCGCCAGGTGAACTGCACCACCGCGTGCGCCCCGTCCAGGCCGCCGAGATCCCCGTCCGGCAGCGCGGCGCCGGGGATGCTGATCCGCAGTGCCTGCTGGCCCTTGACCAGCATCAGACGGGACGGCACGAACCCGGTGTTGGGGGTGCGGGCCCGGGTGAACCGCTTGCCGAGCCCGTAGAGCTGGAGGAAGTCCAGGCCCTTGGCGTCGGCGCGCCACAGGCCGTCCTGGTCCTTGGTCCACCCGGTGATCGGCACGCCCGCGCTGAGCACCGGTGATTCGCCCGGCAGGTTGCGCCAGATGACCCGGTGGCCGTTCTTGCCGGAGTCCGCGGCGCCGAGTGTTCTGGGCTGCGTGCTCTGGTAGCGGCCGCCGTCGAAGTACACCACGAGGTCCCGGGTCATGGTGGGCGTCAGCTCTCGCTGCCGGGCCAGCACCCGGTCCAGGCCGCAGGCGGTGCTGGGTTGCGCGCAGTCACCGGTGGTGACGCCGCCGGGCTTGGCGTAGAGGCGGAGCGGAACGGCCTCGTCCGCCACGGCGGAGGTGGGTGCGGCGCAGGTCAGGAGTAATGCGCAGACGGCAGATGCGGCCAGTCGCGGCCGGCGGGGGTGCGGACGAGTCACCAATGACTCCCATCTCGGGCCACCGGCGGGCAGCCCGCTGCCAGGTCCGATCCCGGCCAACGGCGGACGGGATCCGGTGTGGCCGGATCCTGACACCGATTGGATACAATGTCCAGGATCCAATCCTGGACGGCTTCGGGTTTCTACTCAGGCGCTGCTAGCGGAGCCACTTCCGGAGCTTGGTTGCCGAAGCCTTGCGCCACAGTGCCGGGAGTTCGGTGCGGAACTGTGCCGCTCGTGCCTCGTCGCGGCCCAGGAACAGGCCGTAGGTGAAGCCGTTCTCGGTGGCCAGGTGGGCCTGGCTGCCCAGCTCGCGGAGAGCTTGGCGGCTCACTACCGCGTCCTGGTGGTGGCCCAGGTGGGTTTGCAGGTCCTTCATTCGTTTGCGGAAGCGGGTGGCGTTCTTGCCGAACACCGGTTCCAGCGCTTCGGCGGCGTAGCGGGCTCTCTTGGCCGCCTTGCGGGCCTCATGCAGGGCCAGTTCCTGCTCCGGGCCGTCCTTGGTCGCGGCCGCTGTCATCGCTCGGTCCAGCTTGCGGTAGGCGCGGCGGACCTGCTGGGGCAGGACGTCCTTGGCGGGGTGGGTGGCCAGGCGGGTGGGCGGGGGTTCGGAGAGGGCGAACTCCAGCAGGCACAGCAGGTCCAGGTAGCGCTGGCCGTCCAATTCGGCGAGGACCTTCTTGCGGGCGGCGGCGAACTCCTGGCGGTAGTGGCCCTCGACCCTGGCCTTGACGGGGCCGAGGACGAGATCGTCCGGGGTGTCCTGGATGTGCTGGGTCAGGCGGTCGTGCAGGACTTCCAGGTCTCGCGCCGCACCCAGGACCGCGCCCAGCCACTTGAGCTCGTCGGACAGACGGCCGGTCTGTTCCTTGTCGATGACCTTGCCGTAGGCGCGCAGGGTGCTGCGGAGGCGACGGGTGGCGACCCGCATCTGGTGGACGGCGTCCGGCTTGTCCCGGCGGATGAGGATGTCGCCTGCCACCAGGGCGGCGGCCTGGGCGCGGAGGTAGGCCAGCACGACGGTGATGGCGGCGGACTTCTTGGTCAGGGGGCGGGGTGGGGTGTGCGCGAAAACCGGGCGGGGCGGGGTGCCCAGCAGGCGGCCGATCTTGGACTTGGACGTGCTGCGGCGGGCGCCTGCCGCGGCGAAGCGTTCGTCCACTGTGGACAGTAGGGTCAGGTCGCCGTTGACCAGTTCCACTTCGGCTTCCTGCCAGGTGTCCAGGGTGGCGGACTCGCCCATGGTCTGGGCGCTGACATCGTCGATGACCACCTCGGCCAGTACCGCGCCCTCGGTGTCGACCAGGTGCCAGCGGCGGCGGGTGGTGCGCAGGCGGCCGATGGGGGTCAGGTCGCCGCCCCTGGTGTGCGCGCGGACGAGGGTGGCCAGGGTGGCTGGGACCTTGCGGTAGCGGCCCAGGGGCAGGCGGATCTCTTCGCGGGTGTCCGGGCCGAGCGGCAGCTTGAGGTGCCAGCCGGCGTCGTCGCCGCCGGTGCGGCGGCGCAGGGTGACGCCCTCGGCGAGCAGGCGGCGGTCGGCGGTGTCGAAGTAGGTGGCGTCCAGGGCCAGTTCGTCGGGGCCCAGCAGGGCGGCGACGCCGGGCAGGCCGCCCAGGTCGGGCAGGGCCAGTGGTTCCGCCGCCTCGTACTTGCGCTCGATCTCCCGCGTTTCGGTCGCCATCTTGCATGCTTACCCGAGATCCGGCGGATCAGCACCTGATGTTCGCCCGCCGACCTGGCCGGGCCCGGCTCCGGGGACAGCGCCAACCGTCGAGTTGGCCCAAGTAGGACGACTCTGTTGGCGAATTGGATGGGGGTGTCGGCCGGGTGATCACCCGGGCTAACCTCGGTCAGCATGGTGCTGC
>NZ_JALMDK010000014.1 GCF_023094165.1 Crossiella sp. S99.2
TGTGGCAGAAGACCGCCGAAGAGATCATCGACTCACTCGCACGATATTGCCAGCGGATTTCAGGCGCAGGACACTAGCGCCAGAACTGACAGAGACTGTTGACAGTCCGGCTCCTGTCCAAGGCAGAGCCACTACTGAGCATGCATGGAGTGCGCAGAACCTGGGGAGGCGTGGTCTGTGCTGTGGGGGCAACTTCGCACCACTTGGCGCGACCATCAAGGTGGTGGGCCTGCGCATGCGCCACCTCTCAGGTACGCGGTCGCGAAGGTGGAAGCACAACTCCCCGAATACACGCCGGCAACTGCCGTCCCAGGCCGGGATCCGCACCACTCTTACGCAACGCCCGAACGCTGACTGCAGCTACTCAAGCGAAACTGAGGCTCCCTGACCGCGGATTCTTCAACGGCTACTAGCACTGATCCCGACACCGAGGTGTAACTGTGGTGCCGCGCCATGTAATGACCACGGGCATGCGGGACGTTGGCGTCTGACTGTCGAATAGGTGCGACCTACTGCCTAAGCAAATACCAACCAGCTCGACAGCAGTCAAGTTCGCGTCCTGCGGTAACCGTAACGACAATGTCATCATGGACCGACACAACCGACTTTCGGCGAATCATGCGCGATTCGGCATCCACGCAGGAATAGTTGCAGGATCACGCGGGTATTGTTCAAGATCCTCAAAATAGTCTTCGTCGTCGACATGAAAATCAAACTCCGGCCGACGATCGTAGTCAAAGTCGACCCTATACTTTCCCTCACGGTTCATCTCAAACACGGCAGTGTACCAGGCACCCTTCCCCGGCAGCGCCAACAGTTCTCGAATTTCCTCGAAGACATCAAGAGCATCGAAGGAGATCTCTCTTGAAGTCGTTCCACCCTCCGGGAGCGAGTACGTGACATCGATTTGAGACTGAGATGCAAGCATTCGAACAACGATTCGGGCCGTATCCCATTCCGTGGGTGCCGCCTCGGTCAGCGCTTGCCCGATCCGGCCATACAGGTCGTCCACAGTGTCCATATCTAATCCTACCTATTCTTGAAGCGCATCTGACGGGACGTCACGACCCCATCGTTGTCCGTGACGCGATAGGTGACATCGAAGGAATCCGGCCGAACTCCGCCCATTGAATACTTGGGTATAATTGTCAGGTCTACGCTGCCGCCGCTCTCGACTTGGCGCGATATCTCCGACTCCATATTATACCAACGACGTTGACCTCGACTGTTAAGCTGATCCGACATCGCAACGAGGTTGATCGCCTCGCCCGCGCCGCCCAGGCGTGACGCGATGAGGTGACCACCTTCGTCACCGGATTGTCTGTCTGCCCTGCCTGCCACCCGCTGCTGGTAGGCGTTTCGTGCGCCGACAGCCACGTCAGCATTCGAGCCAATTTGACCTTCAACTCTGATCACTCGAGATTGAGCGTCGGTTTCATATGTAGACCGATCGTCAACCCGGTATATCGTATTTGGGAGCGGCTTGTTCAACTCCTTGTTCCATGCACCCTTCTCGCCGCTAACCACATCCCTGACTGGCTTCCCGGATTCGTGCGCCCGCACCCCGTCTTCGTTCTTGTTGACGGTATCCACGCCAGCGCCTTGCCTATCGAATTTGCCTGAGTCAAGTTCTTCAGGTTGATTACTCACCTTTGAACTGTGGTCAACTTTGACCTCACGGAGGTCGCCGGATTCTTGGTCGTGACTATCTCCTTCCCCAGCACCTTCGCTGCGTCCGACCGGCGGCGCTTCAGGGTTAGTTGCAAGGTTCTCAGTTTCGGACTCGACTACGGCCTGGCCGTTTGCGTGACGCTCTTCGGGTAGATATTCGCGTTCGGTCGGATCTCCACCCTCGTCAATGTGAGCGACTGCGGCTACATCGTCATCGCCACTCATCAGCTTCTCAGTGCCGCGAGAGACCGCCTCCGCATCCAAGCGATTGTCCGCCGGTTCATCGTCAACCGAATCGCCGCCCATGCCACCGACATCTTGGAGCGTGACGAAATCTGCATCAAATGCAGTATCATCGTCATTCATCGCCGGATTCTCACCTGCCACTTCCGAGCGATCGCCATCGATCTCGCGACCAAACTCGCCAGAATCTGACGTCTCGACGGCATCCGATTGGCTCGTTTCGTCGACGGACCCGTCGGCAGGTTCCGCGGTGCGATCGTCGTCGTCGACGACTGCGGTTTCGCCAGTATTCGCAGGAACACCAGCATCACTGGCAACGAAAGACGCGGGCGCGCTCACACCGACTGCCTGGTTCGTGGTGTTCTCGTCTGATTCGACGGCTGAATCGTCGCTCGACTGCTCGGTCACGGCGGCGGGGTCGTCGGATTCGAGGTTCACTTCCAGGTCTTGTTCGCCTGTCAGCAACTCGTCATTGTCGTTATTGTCACCGCTGGTGATCGTCTCGCTGGTATTGGCAGATTCGAGGTCCTCGGTCCGCTCGGCGTCGTTGGGCCCTTGAGCGTCCAGGGTTGTGGGTTCCGACGCAGAATCGAGGGGTTCCTCCTGGTCGAGCACCTGGTCAGCGTCGCCGCGAATACGCATTGCCGACCCATCGTTCTGTCCTCCCGTGGCGGAGGCGGCGTCCGGTGGGCGCGGGGGCTCCAGTGGCACCGTCTCGGTGATCTCGGCGCTCATCGGGCATCCTCAGTGCCATCACTGAGGCCAAGGGCAAACAGTGGCCATGTCGTGCGGAACCCCAGGAAGGCGGTGGCGGCAAGGAAGCGATCAGCCGAGCTTCCTGCCTTGCTCAGACGGGCCGCGGCGGTCTCATAGCTCGGAGGCACTGCAGTGCCGGTGATGGTTGAGCGGGTTGGGAGCCAGGTGTCCGGGTGCTCGCGCAGCTGGGCTAGCTGCTCGGTCGTGGTGCCGCTAAGGAACAGACCGCGGTCCGTCCAACTCGCCGTGTCGGGATGCGGGGCAGAGACGGGGACATCTGGTGCACGGAGCGCTCGAAAGACATCGCTCCAGCGGTAGCGGCCAGCCTGCCAGCAGACCTCAGTGCCGTCGCACGGTGGTGCGGCCGCGTCGACGGTGGACAGTGCCGCGGTAGCGAGGTGTTGAGCGAGGGATTCGGGTTGGTAGTACTGGGTAAGTCCGCTGTAGCGGTTGTCGATGGCGGCTTGCACGCGGTGAGAGATGGCGCACTCGACGGTGCGGCGGTCGGCGCGGCCAGCCAGGTCGTCGAGCCACGTCTTGTCCGGGCGAGGCGCGGGCTTGCCCACTAGGTGGGCGATCGTGAGCAGTTCGATCCACAGGATGAGGCGTGGGTCGTCGGCAAATGTGCTGGCGAGGTTCATCTCGCGTAGTGCGCAGGGCTTGGTGCTGCATTCGGGGCCGCAGGCAGCGCTCCGGCTGCGCCGGATCGCTACTGGGATCCTCTCGGCGGTGCCTTCACGAGTTTCACCGAAGGGCACCGCGATGCGTATCGGGCGGTCCATGCCATCGGTGAAGGCTGCGGCGCGGCCCGGCGGCAGGGAGACAATGTGGCGAGATTGGGCGTCGTCGAGATTCATGGTGGCGCCGACAGCCTCGCGGTCGTCGGCTGCGGGAAGCCGGTGGACAATCTTAAGCGCGGTGTTCTTGATGACATCGGGAACGATCTTCGAGGGGATTTGTTCGGCGACGATGATGCCTTCGCCGTAGGCGCGGATCTCTGCCAGAAGGGAGGTGAACAGCGCGACAGCGTGGGCGGCTGGGCTGCCTGGTTCGACCCGTTTGAGCAGGCGGTGTGCTTCCTCGATGACGGTGACGTGTTGCAGCGGGACCGTTCCCTCCGCCTCGACGCGGTGCACGCGGAGGTGCTCATACAGTCGGATCAGGACTGCGCCAATGACGAAGGCCTTGTCCTGGTCACTGCCGATGTCTTCGATCTCCAGCACGACGTTGCGCCCCAGCAGGTCGGTAACATCGAGTGGGTGCCCGCCCTCAAAGAAGCGGCCGGGTGCGCCCTGGCGGAGAGATCCGATGCGGACGTCGATGAAGCCGCGGACGTTGTCGGTGATCTCCTTGCCGTAGCCGATGTTCCCGACCACCTGCCGTGCGGTCTGCTGCAAATCGCCCAGACTCGGGTAGGTCAAGCCTGTCCCAGGCCGGGCAGGCGTGCTCAGCACTGGATCCCAGCCGCGGTCGGTGTAGCAGCGGGTCAATGCGTGGGACAAAACCTGCGGGAACGGTTCGGTAGCCTCGAAAGCGGCCAGGAACAGTGCCCGTACGAGGTCGATGTGGGTTTGGAGTGGAAAGCCGGGTTCGGGTTCCAGGGGGTTGAGGGAGACGGGGATCGCATCGGGGTCGCCGGGGCGAATCACCGCGACCTGGTCAGCGCCGATGCGGCCAGCCATTCTGGCGTACTCGGCCTTGGCGGATTCGATGACCAGCCACGACACCCCGGCGTTGTGAAGTTGTTCGAGAAGGTGGCGCACGGTCTGGGATTTGCCGGATCCGGTGGCGCCGGCAACGAAGGTGTGCCGGTTGATCGTCTGCGAAGTGACGGTGAACTGGCCCGCAGGCTGGTTGGCGACATCCAGGATCTCGCCGAGGTCGATCTCGCCGATGTGCTCGGGTGTGACATCGAAGTCAGGGGCTTCGATGAGGCGGATTCCGGGCAGTTCCCTACGCGGCGGCCGGGCCAGTGCTGCGAGCATCTCGGCAGACGCGGCGAAGGATGCAGCGGTTGCCGTGGCTCTTGATGCCAGCGCGAGGGCTGGGGGGCAGGTCTGTTGTGCGGGAGTGAGGATGTAGGGCAGGTCGTCGAGGTCACTGGCGCTGCACAGCAGCGCTGCGGCGCGCTGGGCGACAGGTGCTGTCAGGGCTCCGACGAGAACGGTGAGGTCCCACATGCCGGAGGCCACGGCCCGGGAGAGTTCCCGGTAGCGGCCCTGGCTGCGCTGCAGTTCGATGCGGGACTGCTCATCAGCCTCGTTGGCCCGCAATCCGGGGATCTTGAACTGCAGGTGCTGAAGTTCGTCTTCGACGAGCTTCAACGGTCGTGGCCGGGCCAGCACGAGCCAGATGAACGGGTCACGGAAATGCGTGACGTAGTCGTCGAAACCACCCCGGCGTGGAGCGGGGGCTGACGTCGATTCCTGGGGTGTCCACAGTGGATCCGGCTCGCCGTGGCAGTGCACCCAGTGGGCGTATTGATGCCAGTCGGCGAGCACTTCTGTTGTTGTGAGGGCACGCCCTTGGCTGCCGGGTGGGTACAGCACTGGCACCGTCTTGTCGGCACTGTGTGCTTCGGCGCCGACCGCAGGCAGGTAAGGGGATCCGCCGAGTAGGATACGCATCCGCGGATCGCCGGGTCTCCGCTGCCACGCCGAGACCAACAGTGCCCTGTCGCCGTCACCAGTGCGAAATTCCGCGTGTGCGGCGGTGATCGCGGAAAACAGTTGCGCTGGGATCGGGTCCTGGGCACCGGGTTCCCGTGGGGGCTGCGGGGTGGAGTCGATCTGATAGAAGCGGATCGTCTCAAGCTGGTCCATGTTCGCCCCTTCTGACTGCGGGGCGGGCGATATGGGTGGTGGGGCGCAATGCGATGCCAGGGTCGCAGTCACCGGCCTGCACTAGCCGGCCGCCGGGGCCGGGGGCGATCACGATGAAGGCGGTGGGTGGCAGGTTCTGCAGTGTGCTCGGCTCGACCGTGTGCTCGTAGGTGCGGGTCTCGGTGGTGCCGGTGGTCTCGGCCTCGGCGGTGGACTCGCTGACACTGCTGCCCCAGCTGGTGGACTCCGAGGCCCCCTCAGTCTGTGAACTGTTGCGGCTGTGGGAGTCATCCGTCCATCTCCACGCCTGGCGGTTGCTGGAATCGCCGGTGCTGTCGGTGGTGGAGGTGGATTTCTGTGCGCCGTGGTTGATCGAGGTGCCGTGGGTATAGGTAGTCCCGGTGCTGGTGGAGACCTGGGTGAGGGTGAAGCGGTGCTCCCGCCCGATGTTGTCTGCGGCCATAGTGGCTTCTTTGGCGTTGCCCAGGCGCATGAGGACCGTGGCCGAGTCGCGGTTGCCCAGCAGGTGCTGATGTTGCTCGTGCAGCTGCTCGAAGAGCAGGATCAGCCGGACCTCGGCCCGGCGGGCCGCGCGGGTGAGGGAGTCCAGAACGGGGGCACTGAAGCGGTCTGCACCGGCGAGGAAGACGACGTCCTGTCCCGGGGTCCGCTGTTGGCTGCTGAGGTGGTGCTGCAGCCTCCGTAGCACCAGCGCATCCAGGAACGCCTTGCTGGTGCTGTCACCGCCAGTGGTGTAGGTGACCACCAGGCCCTGAGCCGGGCACAGCCGCAGCGGCTCCCTCGCAGCGGTGGCATCGTTGTCTGGTGGCGGGGTCTCGTGAACGGCCAGGTCGGCGATCAGTCGCCGCAAGTGCCGTAGTGCGTCGTTTGCCGCGGGTGATGCTCCCACGGTGCCCAGCCGGGACAGGATCGCCCGGGTTTCCTCCCGGCTGAGCGGGAAGTCTTCATCTGCCGGGCGGGCAATGCTGCTCAGCACCTGCAAGCCCGCGGCCAGCCGCCGGAACGTGTAGCCGCGTTCGAGGGATTCGGTGACTGCGATCAGCAGGTCGCTGTAGGTGGTGATCTCGGTGTGGCTCAGCGGCGTGGGGTTGAGCACGCTGAGCGCCTCGGCCACCAGCGTGGCGATCTCCGCGCCTTGGAGGCCTTGGAGCAGGCCGGAGTCGGCGAGTGTGCGCGGTAGCCCGATGGCGTGCACTGGCAGCCCCACCGTGCGGGTGAAGCGGGCCAGCGGGAGCGCGATGTGGGTCTCGGTGAAATCCAGCACCGTCAGTGCCTGGCCCTGGGCCAGCAGCGAGGTCCCTAACGTAGCCAGCAGGCTGGACCAGCCCTCCGGGGTGCCTCCGAAGACGTCTACGCGCTGGGACCGGGAAGCCGTGAAAGGGAACCATTCCTTCATCGAGTCCAGGACACGCTGCTGTTCCTGGGAGAAGGCCGAACGCCTGGCTTTCCATGCCTGGTGGTGGGTCTGATAGTCGCGGTATGCCTCATCACGAACACGGAATGCTCGCTCCAGCTGCCATGCGGCCAGTCTGTGTATCCCGACGGCGAGGGGAATCCCGACGACAGCGATTCCCAGTGCGGCGAGGTGAACGAACGCACCCCCGACTCCCACGGTGAAGGCGGTGGCGCCTGCTGCCGTGGTGCCCAGGGTGATCCGGGCTTCTCGGGCTGAGAGGTGATCGATCTCTGCTCGGTTGGGCTCTTGCCACTGCGGCTCGAGTTCCTCGCTCACCGCCGTGCGTGGGTCTGGTCGCTCCATGTGGAACCAGCCCCACCGTTCCGTGCTGGAAGTGGCTGGGTCGAACAGCACGTGAGCGAGTGCAGCCTGATTTTGCTGCTGACGGTCGCCGGGACCGTCGGCGGTGATGGAGCTGCTCACCGAGAAGTCCTCCCCTTGCCTCTCACGTGGTGGTCACTGTAGGCGGCCGTTCTGACACTCTGTGCCAGCACGAAGGTGTTCGGCCGCGGCAAGTAGCGCCATCACCCATTCAGCCCATTCGCGACGCCGGGTCGCCCGCCAGCAGGGCCGGTAGCCGGAAGGGCACGTGGAGTAGCCGCGCAAGAGCGAGACTGCGGGTGCCTCGACCTATGACGCGGTGTGCACGATGCATCCACGTGTCAGGGCACCTGTGCCTGGCACCGCATGCGGAACCAGCCCGGTTCGCCAAACACAGTGTCTTGCCGGCCGCGGCTGGTACTCCTCGAAGGCTGCAACCTCGGGCGCCGCGCCGACATCAGACAACGAGACCAGATGGCCTCGGCGGCATGGAGACTTCAGCACCGACAGCGGGCGGTCGGCCCGCAGCGTTCACCAGTCGTGGCAGCGGAAGGTCGGCGGCAGTCCATCGCCAAGCCGACGGCACAGGCTGAGGCGTGGTCGTAGCAGGACGCCAATCACGATTATTCTTGACCGGAGACCGCTGTAGGCGCAGGGAGCGCGCTGCGGGCCAAGCAGGAGGAACCCGGTCAGATATGACCCGGCAGCCGACTAGCAAGTTGCCAGGCAGCCAGGGTCGAGGAACAGTCCCACCCGAAACTCAGGAACCGTTCACGAGCAGCCTGGCCGCGAATAGCTGGAGTTGCGCGAGCCAAGCGGCCGCTCAGACACAGACTGCAGGCGGGCCAGTGGCGGCGAAGCAGGCCCTCGCCGTCGCCTCGGGGGGCTGGGCACCGGCGAGGGCCTTGCAGTACGCCCGGTGCGTCGTAGCCGACGCGACCGCTGTTACCCGCCTCGCTCAGGTGCACCCATTCGGCTCAATCAGCGGGGATGGATCGCACTCTGACCGGGACCGACGTAGCCTGCCCCTCACCAGCCCGTGCCTTCTCAGCTGTCGGCAGGGGCGGTGCCTGGCCGGTACAGCCCCAGCAGCCGTCAAAGTCAGACTGCGGCCAGCGTGCGGCCTCCTCCTGCTTGCTGTCGATCTACCTAGTCATCCAGACTCGCACACGTGTTCGACCGAACGGTGCAACTCGCTCCCTCCCTCGGCCGGGTCTACGACCGCAGCAAACCGGTCTGGGTGGACCTCAACGAGCTGTACCGGCACGGCTTCCTGGGCGACCGCACCGCCGCCAGCCTGCTCATCCGGCAACAGGGCCTGGTGCTCACCGGCCGGGTCCCCGGCACCCTGCACGCGTGGCTGCGGACCGAGGAGGGGTACTGGGCGGGGCTGGTGTCCTACTACGTGGCGGCGCGGCCGGGCGGAGTGGTGCCGCCGCTGGAGATCAAGAACCTGGTGCCGAGGGGGGCGTTGCGGCTGCGGGCACCGGAAGATCGGGACCACGAGCCGCAGTACTGACGCAGCCCGAGCAAGGACGCCACACCCACGCTGGTTCGTTCAGGATGCCGTCGAGCAGCTGCGCTGCTCTGGTGTGTCGTCCTGTGGTCCTCGGGGAATCTGAGCCAACCGGGCTCGGCTGACCTCGGTCATCGGGTGCCCCGTGCCCAGTGCCACCTCCTGCCGGCGCAGCACGTCACCGAGGATCGCGGCCGCAGCCGGGTGGGCTCCGGACTCGGCCAGCCAGTGCGCAAGGTTGTATCGGGTAGTCAGCGTGCTGGGGTGCTCCGGTCCGAGGGCTCCGACGGTGTCATCCAGCGCGTGTTGGAGAGTGGCGATCGCCTCGGTGACTGCTCCGGAGCTGGCCTGCCAGTGGGCGAGGTTGGATCGTGTGGCCAGCACAAGGGGATGGCCGCGGCCGAACACGCTCTGCGTGTCCTCGGCCAGAGGCTGGAGCAGAGCGATCGCCCGTGCCCGATCGCCGGTGAGGCCGAGGAACTCGGCGAGGTTGGCCCGCACGGTCAGGCAGTCCGGGTGTTTCGGACCGGGCGCCTGTTGCATCAGGATCAGAAGCTGGGTCAGCTCGGCCAGCGCAGTGGTGAGGTCTCCGGCGTGTCCGCGGCACAGCGCCAAGTTGTGCCGGGTGGTCAGAGTGTCGGGGTGATCCGGGCCCAGGAGTGGTTCGATGTCCTGGAGCAGGCGGGCGAATCCCGCTGCCGCGGTGGCATGGTCGCCTGTCTGGGCCAGGCAGCTGGCCAGGTCTGAGCGGATCTCCACGATCTCACTGTCGCGGGCGACGCCGGTGTTAACCAGGCGGGTCAGCAACCTCTGGTGAGTGGTGACGGCGTGGTGGTACTGCCCGGCTTCTCGTTGGGCGTAAGCGAGGTTGCGCAGAGCGGTCAAGGTGTCAGGGTGGTCCTCGCCCAGCACGCGCTCGCGGGTGCGGAGCAGTTTCGTGAAGGTGCTGATCGCTGAATCCAATTCGCCCGCCTCCTCTTGCCAGTACGCGAGGTTGTTCACGGTGCTCAGGGTGTGGGGATGATCGGTGCCGAGGGCGCGGATGCGATCCCGTAGCAGCCAGGCGAAGTCTGCGGCGGCTCCGGCGTGGTCTCCGGCGGTGCCGCGGCGGTTGGCCAGGTTGTGCCGGGTGGCCAGGGTGTCGGGGTGATGCGGCCCCAGAACTGTGGTGCGGTCCTTGAGCAGCAACTGCAGTGACAGGGCGGCCCCGACCGGGTCGTCGGCTTCACCTCGCCAGTGCGCCAGCCGCGCACGGATGGCGAAGGTGCTCAGGTGCTCTGTGCCCAGCTGGGTGAGCGCGGTATCCAGCAGGCGCCGGGCGTGGCCGATGGCGGTATGGAGCTGACCGCTCTGCCCCAGGCTGAGGTTGTAGCGCAGCAGCAACGGGTGGCAGTGCGAGTTCCACAAACTCGCCTCGGTGTGGGCGATGAGAGTGGTGGCGTTGCTGCGCAGTGCCGCGGCGGCGGTGTGCGGATCACGGTCGGCCACTGGCCAGATCTGCAGGAGTGCGTCGGCGGCCACGGTGGCAGCCGTGGCGAGGCCTTCGGTGGGCAGAGCTTCGCGGATGGCGCGCTGGACCAGGGCGTGAATGCGGATCCAGCGTGGGGTGGAGTCGCCGTCGTGGGTGATCAGGTGCAGGCTGTGCAGACAGGCCAGGGCATCCAGTGCGGTGTCCGCGGTGACGTCGCTGTCGGTGTGGGCCCGTAGATGGTTCAGGACGGCGGGGGTGGTGAACAGCGCTTCGGGGATGCCGTTGGCCTCCAGCAGACAGGCGATGTCCAGCAGCGGGGTGGCCAGGCCGGTGGGGATCATGCTGTTGGCTTGTTCGATGGACAGGTCCCAGATGGTGGCCAGGGTGTCGCGGTGTTCATCGGGCAGTTCGCCAGGGGCGGGGAGGAGTTCGCGCAGGCGGGTGCGGCGGTCGGTGAAGCGCCGTAGGTAGGTGCGGCAGGTCATGCTGGGGCGTTTGAGGATGTAGGCCGCAGCCTGAGCCAAGGCCAGGGGCAGGTGGTGCAGTTGCTGAGCGAGTTCGGCTGCTCCGTCGGCGCGGGCGGGGCAGAAGGCCAGGCGGCGATTGAGAAAGTCCAGCGACTCGCAGGCGGTGAACAGTGCCACCGGGATAAGGTGGCGGCCTTCGCCGTCGAACTCGAATTCTCGGCGGCGGCTGGTTACCACGACCTGTCCAGTGGGCGTATGGGGCGGCCACAGTCCATTGAGGTCGGTGGCTGTCTGGACATCGTCAATCACGACCAGCCAGCGCGTGGTGGTGGATGTCAGCCAGTCCAGCCAGATCTGGGCCATGCGTTGTGTGCTCTGACCGGCTTTGCGGGCCCGTACCGGTCCGGGATCGGCGGCGGCGGCCACCGCATAGGCGCTGCGGATCTCATCCGCGGAGGAGCCGTTGACCCACAACACGACCTCGACGTCCCCGGCCTCCCAGAGGCGGCGGGCGTGCTCGGCGGCGATCTGGGTCTTGCCGACACCGCCCAGGCCGCACAACACGTGGGAGCAGGCGCCGACGAGCACGGCCGTACCGTGCTCGGCTGAGATTGCCTGGAGCTGTTGAGTGGCGGCCCGGTGTTGGAAGGCGCTCACCCTTGGGGGGAGGGGCCCCAGGAAGTGCCGGGTGAGCATCACCGGGCCTGGGGCGTTGAAGGTGTTCTGTTCGTAGTAGACGGTGCCGATGGATCCGCCTTGGACTCCGTGCATGCGCTCGGCGCGATTGAGAGTGTGGGGCGCAACCAGGTCAGTCTCACCGGGGGTGGGTTCACTGGCCGGCGGCTGCGGGTTGGTGGTGGGGGTTTCGGACACGGACAGGTTCTGCCTTTCATCACAGCAGCTGTACCCGGGCCTGTGCTGCCCTGGTTGCGTTCGGAGCAGGAATGTCGTCGTAGGCGCGCTGTCCTCGGCAGGCGGGGCTTCCTACTTCGTCTTCGGGTCGGGTTTGACGGTGTGCGTCATCTGACACACACCTCCGACCCTGGGCCTGCTGTGCTGTCCGATGTGGACAGCACAGTGCCCCGATCAACTACACAGCAACGGATCCGCACGCCGGTGCGGGTGGTGCTGCCGTGCTGACGCGTAGCCACAACAGCACCACCGGGGGTGGGGCGAGTGTTCAGAGGGCGAGGGCCACCGGGTTCTCCAGGAGCTCCTCGATGTCCGCCGCGGTGCGCGGCTCGCCGAAATACGGGCCTTGGGCATGCCGCGCGCCGAGTCGTTGTGCCTGCCGCAGCTGGGTTTGCTCGGTGACACCGCTGACAGTGACCTGCTGGTTGAGGTCGCGGCACAGCTGGATCAACCGTTCCGCGGGTGCACGCATCGGGCTGACCGCCCCGTCCTGGACTGTCCCAGAGCCCTCGATATCGAGCGGGGAGAGCAACGCGGTCAGTTGCGGTGGGATGACCGCGGAGGCCACAGTCATTTTCGGCAGGCAGTCCAGGCGCCGGGCGTTGATGCCCAGACCAGTCATGGCGATTTTGACGCCGGTGGCGCAGAGCTGCTCCAGCATCGGGTGCACCTGGCCCTGCTCGTCGATGATGGCCGTCTCTGGCAACTGCAGGTGCAGATGCTCAGGCTCCAGCGCCGCGTCGGTCAGTGCGGAGCGCACATGGTGCAGCAGAGCTTCATCCGCGGCCATGCGCAGGGGAACCGGCATGTGGACGAACGGGGCGGTGTGCCCGAACCGCCGACGCCAGCGGGCGCCGTCGTGCACGGCCTGCTGGATGATCCACGGGAGCAGGCCGCCGACCAGCTTGAGTTGGTCGGCTTCCTCCACCAGATCGTCGATGCCGATCGTGCCGAAGTCGGGATGATTCCATTCCACAGTGGCCTGGACACCGGCCAGCATCCGGGTACCGACACGGGCTACCGGGTGCCAGGCGATCTGGATCTGCCCCAGACCCCATGCCTGGTGCAAGCCCATCAGCTTGCTGTTGTGCTCCCGCTGCTCCTTGCTGTTGGGCCGGGCAATCGGGCACGAGGAGCGGATCGTGACTTCCTGTTCGTCATTGAGCGCGTTCTCTGCGCGTTGGAGCAGGTCGTGAGCCTCGACTCGAGCCGGGTCGCCTTCGGCCACCGAGATTCGTACCTGCGGGCAGATTTCCACCACCTGCCCCGCGGAGGCGGCTCCCTTGTCGGCGCTGGGCCGCACGGTGACCGGATCGGCAATCCAGTCCATCATGCGTTTGACCGTGTCCATGACTCCGACCCAGGCATCCGGCACCGGCAGCAGCACCGCGAAACTGGCGGCGTCCAGCCGCGCGGTGAAGGCACCGCGGATATCGGCGATGGCGCCGATGATGCGGAGCGCGGCGGCGTTGATGACAGTGTCGGCGGCGGCTTGGCCAAGTTTGCGGGTGATCTCGTGTTGGTTGTCCAGGCGCACCACGCAGATGCCCACCGAGCTGTCGGCTGAGAACAGGGCCATCTCCTGCTTGGCTGAGGCCAGGAAGTGCCGCCGGTTGGGCAGATCGGTCACCGTCTCGTGCGCGCTGCCCGGGTGGGGGCGTCGGGACCAGTGCTGCAGGCTGGTCATGTCGTCCACGACCAGGTGCAGGCCGCCGCCGCTGTCGGCAGGGTCATAGATCAGTCCGACAGCGATCAGGGTCTGGGGTGTGGCGCTGGTCCCAGCGACGGTGATCTCGACCCAGCTCTGCTGCCCAGGCATGCCTAGGGCCTTGTTCAGGGCCGTGTGCAGTGCCTCACGGTCGGCTGAGGTGTGTCCGAGCACGCGCAGCAGTTTGCCGATGGGGTTTCCTCGGGGGATGAGCTGGGTGAAGGCCTCGTTGGCGTCCTGGATCACCCCGAGTGGGCTGAGCGCGGCCATGGGCACGGCTGTTCTCTTGAGGCGGGACCGGAAGACACTGCTTTCGGTCAGGGCTGGGCTCAGTTTGCGTCGGTGGGCGGTGAGCACGGCCTGCATCACGCCTTGTTGTTCGTGATAGACGCGCTCTCGGGTGCCTGAGATCGTGCCGCGCACCAGCTCTCCCACCACCATGCCCGCGGCGTCGGCTGGACTCCGGTGGTGGCGCTGCAGGCTGCTGATCCAGACGTGGGCGCAGGCGAGGATGGCCGCGAGCGATTCCGGGGTCAGTTGCAGGTCATGGGCCAGCAGATAGCCGATGTCATAGGCCGAGCGGTCGGCGTGGCCGGACAGCACGAGCGTGCGCACGTGCCCCGCGGCCTCGGTCAGGCTCTGCAGGACCATCGCGTCGCTGTGGGGCAGGTAGGTGCCCTTGACCGCGGCTTGCAGCCATTCCTTCCCGATGTCCTCCACACTGCGCGGCGCGCTCTCGGGGTCGTGTAAAGCAGGCAGTGAAGCGTCCTCGGCCCCTGCGGTCTCCATGGCAGTCCTTGCTGGGCTTTCGTCTCTGGGCGTTGCCAGGATCGCGGCCAGTGTGGCTGCCTTGGCCTTCTGATCGATGGGAGTGTTGTCGAGGGCTGCCTTCAGATCGGCCAGACCGGTGTCTACCCGCTGGCCTAGCTGCTCTAGGCGGGAGGCCGCTGTGCCAGGGATCCGTCGCAGCACACGCTGGATGAGTCCACGCATCAGGCGCCTCCGTTGTGGTCGCGGTCAGGTTGTGGGGCTCTAGGCGGGCGCTGGGCCGCAGTGCGCCCGCGACTGGGGCCGGTCTCTGCCCGGCGCAACGCCGTGCGCAGCGCTTCGACGGCCTCGCTGCGGTAGTCATAAACCGTGGTGACCTTGATCTGCAGCTGAGCCGCGATCTCCTCGGGCTCCAGCCCTTGCAAGATCAGCGCGATGACCTGGCGAAGCCGGGGCCGCAGCTTGGGAATCTGCTCCAGCAGGACGGCCTGGACATTCGGGTCAACGGCATGACCGGCGCTGGTCTCCATCCACTGCCTATGCCGATCGGACAGTGATGCCTCCGGTGTGCCGGCATAGCCACTGCTCACCAGGTTGCGCGCGATCGCGATCAGGTAGCCCTTGCGGGATTCCACCGGGTGGTCCCACATTTTCCAGCACCGCAGGAACGCCTCGGCGACGATGTCCTCGGCGATCTCGGGATTCCGGTTAACCACACCAGCTCCCAGCAGGCGATACCGGACGATGATCTGCAGCTCGGTGTGATGGGCCTCGTAGAAGGCGGAAAACTCCTGGCGAGCACGGTCCTCGGGACGATCCTCGTTCACGAAACATCGCCCTGACCTCGCAACCGGCCATCCCCTACGCCCTGATGCCGCAGACCGCGGCCGCGTTCCGGCACCGTCAACGCCGGCCTGCACGGGCAGGACGGTGTGACAGACCGCCGCCGCATCCCGGGTATCGCCGCAGCGGCACCGGGAGCGGAGATCATGACGGCGAGGGTCCCCCGACCAACCCACCGCACGCCGTGGGAACGCAGCACCTCGGCCACCACGGACGTCATTCGACTCAACTGAAGGGTTCCCTCCCAATCGGGGTTCGGGCCACTCAGTGGAGACCCGCACTCTTAAAGAGCCCCAGCGACACCGAAACCTCGGTACCGATCCGGCCGGTTCAGGCGATCGTGTGAACAACCGCGGCTACTCACTCGCGCGGATCACACCAGTGGGCGCTTGGCTACGGCGTGATCATGCACAGGCGGTTGTCCCGATGGCGGCCCGCCATCATCAGTGGTCGCGGGTGTGCCCCGTCTAGCGGCTTCCACAACCAGCACCACGCCCTAGACTTGATCATGACTGGTAGGGGGTGTCAGTGGAGGATGACGTGCGCCCCGAGCATGGGCCTGCCCCTGCCGAAAACCACTCGAGCCCCGCGCGCGTCTACAACTATCTCGTGGGCGGCGAACTACACAGTGCGCTGGACCGCGACAAGGCTGCTCGCATCCTCACCGTGCTGCCCTGCGCGAAGAAGCTTGCCCAGGCACATCGGCGTTTCGCACTCTCGGCCGTGCAGCGGATGCTGGCAGCCGGCATCACCCAGTTCCTCGACTTGGGTGCCGGACTTCCGACTGCGGGCACCGCGGCGCATGCCATCACCGCGGCCACGGGGTCGGCCAGGGTTGTCCTAGTGGAGAACCATCCTGACGTTGCCGAGCAAGCCCGTCGCATAGCCGACTCCCGCGTACACGTCCTGCGGGCCGACCTCACTGACACCGTGACGGTGCTTGATCACTGCACCAGGACTGGTGGCCTCGACCTTGACCGGCCGGTGGGCATTCTGGCCATCGACTCCCTCCATCTGGTCGATGACCATGATCAGCTCGGCCAGGCACTGGCGGCTTACCGACAGGCTGCGGCCGCTGGCAGTGTCCTGGCTGTCTCGGTGCTCAGCGACGTGAGCCGCACCCATTCTCTCGCGGACTACCTGGAGTTCTGCGCTGCAGACGGTGTTCCCACCCGCCCGGTAAGCAAGGGTCAACTCCTGGAACTGCTGGGGCGGTGGGCGCGGTCACCCCGGGTGGAAGTACTGGGCTCAGATGCCGACCTGCCTGCCATCGCTGCATTGGTCATGATCTAAGGAGATAGGTCCACGCCCTTGCGCCTGCTCTGTTGCGCTCACAGAGGGAGGACAACCGCGGAGTACGGCGGACCGCTCAGGTCTCCGGTTCACTGCTTCACTTCGCCCACGCTGTGTCTTGATTCGATGTCGGCATAGTCTGCCGTGGTCGAGAGCGTGTACAGCGTGGGCGCGGATACAGCCCAGCTGAAGGACAGCGAGGTTGAGGCTCGGTTGGGGAAGAACTCGGCCATCGCTGTTGGCGTGGTAGCTATGCGGGCCTGCTGGATCAGCGATCCCCACACCCGCAGATGCCGTCCAGCTGGCGGGTACTCCGCATTGGTCTGGGCTCCTCGAGTCGTGGCCGTTGAGCCGGACCAGGGCGAGCCGATTGAGTTCCGCAGGGTGTGGTGAATCAGGGCGAGGACCGGTGGTTACTGTCATGGGCTCCAGGCTCGGTCTGCCATGGCAGACAGCTCCAGGCGCAGGGTCGAATCGATGTTGGCCTATCGTCATCACGTGGCCTGGGGCCACTGCTGCCGTGTGCAGTACGTCGATACTCCTGGCGGTTGTTGGCCTTCTAGGGCATCATCGACTATCGTTTGCCTATGCAAACAGCATGCGGACTTTTCCGGTCTCAACAGAGAGCAACGCGTCGCTCACCATGTGGTCACACCTCTCCGCACCCCAACGGGACATCGACAGTGACCCCTCTCCGGAGCAGCCACACAACATCGCATGACCACCAGATCACATCATCAGAGGGCCGTCCGCCTTGGCCGGGGCACTACAAGGACACGTTCCCGCTCGCCCTCGCCTGCACCGCAGATGAACCCACCTCAGGCAGCAACCATGGCAGATGAACCGTTGCTCAAGACGGAGAGCACCGAACCCCCCGCGCTCAGCCAGATCGCACAGCACTTGAACTCCATCCTGAACCAACTCGCCCAGGCATCCACAAAGACACAGAAGGACACACCTGAGCCCCTCATGACACCCGAGCAGGTCGCTGAATTAGTGCAGATTCCTGTGCGAACACTGAAGAACCAGTTGGCGGCCGGAGCCATCCCGCACCGTCGTTTCGGAAAGCACTACCGGTTCTCGGCCGAGGACTACAAGGAGATCGTGCGCAGGTCCCGGCACGTTGGGTCCCGAGGCCCGACAATCCGCTAGAACAGCGACATTGACAGGCCGCTGGCAATCCAGTTTCACTCCATAAGCACAGTAGCGTGGCCCATTCGAGAAGTGTCACCATCACTATCGGAATACAACCCCAATTTTGGATACCTATAGAACTTATGGTATCTTATTATCAGGCGACACTTGATCGCCAATGTTCACCCAAGGTTCAAGCAACAACAACTGAAAATCGAGAAGGTGTCATATGGCTTACGGCGCACCAAGCGGGAGTAAAGATTTTCCTTGGCGGGCTCGATACAAGAGGCCCGACGGAAACCTGGGCAGCAAGTCGGGTTTCCTGACCGAGCGAGAAGCAGAGAACTGGGGCAACGAACAGGAAGCCTTGATTCGACTCAACAGGTGGGTTGATCCGCGGGTTGCGGAGATGCCCTTCGAGGACTTCGCGGAGGAATGCTACGAATCGTTCGTCGGTCGCCTGTCCAGCACAACTGCCAGCAAGTACCGGATCTACCTCGATGCCCACCTTATTCCGGAGTGGGGTGAGTGGAGCCTGATCGACATCGCCAGAAGCTACATGATGATCGAGAAGTGGGTGACCGCGCTTCACGAGGACTACGCCGACTCGACAGTGGCGGCGATCTTCGCCTACTTCTCCACGATCCTGAACAAGGCGGAGGCGGCACAGATTATTCCGTCCAATCCTTGTCGTCATGTCAGGGTCACCCGCGGGTTCGCCGTCGACCACCTGGTGGCCTCTCCCGTGCAGGCGCTCCGCGGTGCCATGCGCCTGTATGAGAGCCCGTTGGGGCTGTCCGGGTTCACCCTGTGCCTGAGTGCCTTCTTCTCAGGTGCGCGCTGGGGGGAACTGGCCGGCGAGCTGCGCAGCGAATACGACCGGGATGGGCAGCGGATCGGCATCACAGCTCCGCTCAAAGAAGTCGGCGGTGAGCTGACCAAGCGGGGTGTCAACGCCCAGGACGCTCCGGATCTCGCCGAGGCCCTGGCGGAGAAGTCACGGCCAGGCGGCGCCAAGCGCCGGAAGAAGGGGCGGGCGAAAACCCCGACTTCTGTGCGATGGGTGCAGATGCCGCCGAGCATCGGCTCATTCCTCGACCTGCTGCTGGACAGTCATGACTTCCCGTACGTCTTCGTCAGCCCGGAAGGACTGCCGCTGCGGCGAGGGAACTTCCGCCAGCGTTACTGGCGGCCCGCCTTTGACGGGGCACGTCCTGACACTCCGGGACATCCCGAGCACAGGCCGGCGATCCTGCGCTGGTTCACTTTTCATGAGACGCGGCATTCACACACCACGCTGCTGACCGAAGCGGGGGTGCCGGAGGTGGCCCGGCGGGCGCGGCTGGGGCAGAAGATGAAGGGCATCGCGAATGTCTATGACCACGTGACACCGGTGATGGAGGAGCAGGTGCTGCTCGCGTGCGAGCAGATGTGGGACTCGGCGCTGGCCGGGCTCTACCTCGAGGAGCAGAGGCGCCTGGTGCGCTGGTTCCCCCATCTGGAGCAGGTTGTGAACAACGCCACATCCTGGCGGCAAGAGCAGGATCCCCGGGTCGTCGCCATGATTTCGCCATCTCAACACGCACGGACCGCCGGTCAGATCAACCGGCGGTCCGCTTAGCTGCATATATATCTGGTGGACGATACTGGGATTGAACCAGTGACCCCTACCGTGTCAAGGTAGTGCTCTCCCGCTGAGCTAATCGTCCGAGGCGGAGGCGGGAATCGAACCCGCGTACAGGGCTTTGCAGGCCCTTGCCTAAGCCACTCGGCCACTCCGCCGTTCCCTGTCAGACTTCCGATCCGAAGATCGTGATCCTCCAGAGGTCCGGCCCG
The DNA here is from genome assembly GCF_023094165.1 of Crossiella sp. S99.2. Taxonomy (GTDB): domain Bacteria; phylum Actinomycetota; class Actinomycetes; order Mycobacteriales; family Pseudonocardiaceae; genus Crossiella. Next base: position 19,239 of record NZ_JALMDK010000014.1, read on the forward strand.
TGAACGAGCCGCCCAGAGCGGATGACGGGATTCGAACCCGCGACCCTCACCTTGGCAAGGTGATGCGCTACCAGCTGCGCTACATCCGCGTGCGTTCGGCCTGGCGAAGTTTCCGTGCTGCTTCCCCCTGTGTTACCGGGGGTTTTCGCTCTTGCCGTCCAACGAGGAGAACCTTATCCGACGAGGGGGATCCGGATCAAATCGGGGGGTCCCCCACCGCGGGCGCGCGCCGCACCGCGCGCCGTTTCCTCAGCTCAGGTCGTTGGAGAGCAGCTGGGAGAGGGCCTCGTCCATGTTGACCCACAGGTTCTCGTTGCCCGGGGCGGCCAGGTCGTAGGTCCGGTCCAGGAAGTCGGCCAGCTCCTGCGCGGAGGCCTCGAACATGGCGTGGCCGGACGGGGAGCTGAGTTCGATCACGACGACCTCGGGGTCGTCCACGGCAGGGCGGATGCGGACGTCGCCGTCACCCGCGTCGGCGATCAGGCCGTCGGCGAGCAGGTCACGGGAGAAGACCCAGTCGACCCAGCCGGTGCGCCCGGTCCGGAACGCGGCCACCACCGCGTACGGGTCACGGGTGTCGTAGCGAAGCTCGACCTGCACCGGGACCGCGGGGGTCCGCGGGGCCAGAAGATCGAAGACCGCCGTGGAGCGGAGGGTCACATGGTCGTTGCGCATCGTCGCCCGCCTTTCTGCACTGCTGCCGTTGCCTGCCGCCCTGGGAACGGCCGTGCGATGTATTTGTGACGCGAGAGTGGCCAGTTGCGCTCGCCTATTGTCGATAGATCACCCATCCGGGGCAGAACTACTTCGGTGGGCGACCAGAATGTTGCGCTGAGTGGTCAGTCATCGTCTCTGGATTTTGCGTCGAGGTCTAGCCTGAACCGGTCCGCGCCCTCGTGCGAACGCTGGATGTGAGGAACCCCTTGGTTGCTGATCGGCCGAGATCCCCGGCTGCACGGCTCGACCACGCTAGCACCGCCGCCCAGACCGGCAGGCCCGCCGGAGGAGTGACCGATGGCGAGCTTGTCACCCGGTTGGCGGAAGGCGACCGCGTAGCGTTCGCAACCCTGTACGACCGGTACTGCCGACAGGCGTACTCGTTGGCCAAACGTGTCTGTGTTGATACCCAGCTCGCCGAAGACGTGGTCCAGGAGGCTTTCCTCACGTTGTGGCGGGATCCCGGCCGCTATCAGGAGCAGCGCGGCAGCGTGTCCACCTGGCTGCTGACGGTGGTGCACCACCGCGCGGTGGACGCGGTGCGCAGGGAGAACACCCAGCGCAAACGATCGGCCGCGCAGGCCGAACAGGCCCTGGTCAGCGAGCAGGAGCACCCCGGAGCCGACATCGCGGCGATCACCGGCGTGCTCGGCGAGAAGGTGCGCGACGCCCTGCACGAGCTGACCGGCGAACAGCGGGAGGTGGTCGTGCTGGCCTACTACGGGGGCTACACCCAGTGCGAGGTCTCGGCGCTGACCGGTGTCCCGCTCGGCACGGTGAAATCACGCATGTTCGCCGCGGTGCGCAGGCTGCGCACCCTGCTGACCGGCGGGAACGAACAGGACCGGGATCTCGGGGAGCAGCGGTGAACACGGAGTACCGGGGCCAGGACTGCCCCCATGAGGAACTGGCGACCGGCTGGGCGCTGCACGTGCTGGAACCGGCCGAGGTGGCCGAGTTCGAGGCGCACCTGCCCGGCTGCCCGCGCTGCCAGGACGTGGTCGCGGCCACCCAGGAGGTCAGCGCCGAACTCGGTCGCGGTGTCCCGCAAGAAGATCCACCGGTCCACCTTCGGGCGAACCTGCTCGCCCGAATCGACCAAGAACCCCAGGTGTCCGCCCGCCCGGACGGCCATTCCGGCGGTATCGCCGAAGCGTCGTCAACGGTCGGCGAACGGCAGCCTGATGACGAACTTTCGATCCGGCGAAGCGCCCGGAAGTCAGCCCGACCGGGCAACCGGCGGACCCTGCTCGCCATCGCCGCCTCGGTGCTCGCCGTGGTCGCCATCGGCGGACTGGGCATCCGGGTCGTCCAACTCGGCGCCGAACGCGACGCCGAGGCAGGCCGCTCCGCCGCGCTGGCCAAGGCCGTGCAACTGATCGGCGACCCCAACATGCGCCGGGCCCTCATCGGCGCCGCCGGCGACGGTCACCCGGTGGCGATGGTGGTCGCCGCGGGCAACCGGGGCGTGCTGGTCCCGATGGACCTCCCGGCCAACGACCAGACCAAGCAGACCTACGTGCTCTGGGGCGTCGCCGGCGCGGGCCGGGCCCCACAGGCCCTGGGCGCCTTCGACGTGGCAGGCCCGGAATCCGAGCCCAGGACCGTAAGCTGGCCCGACAACGCGCCGCAGTTCACCGGGTACGCGGTGTCCCTGGAGAACGGGCGTGCCGCACCCACGACCCCGACCACCGTCGTGGGCCAAGGAAACCTGGAGTAGGCGCTGAGCACCACCTCCGAACAACCCGAGTCAGCGGGCTTCACCAAGGAAGGCGCCCAGCCGCACGTGCTGGACCGCCTCGCCCAACGCTGGGGCTTCGCCGCCAAGATCCGCGGCAACCCCACCCTGCGACTCCTCTTCCGCATCGCCGTAGGCGTGGTCGGCGGCCTGGTGCTCGCCCTCGGCGTCGTGCTGATCCCCTACCCGGGCCCAGGCTGGCTGGTCGTCTTCGCCGGCCTGGCCATCCTGGCCACCGAGTTCTCCTGGGCGGGCAAGGCCCTCGCCTTCGCCAAGTCCAAGTACGACGCCTGGACCCACTGGCTGCGCCGCCAGCACTGGGCCGTCCGCTGGGGCGTCCTGGCCGCCACCGGCCTCATCGTCCTGCTCACCCTGTGGCTGCTCAACGTCTTCGGCATGATCGCCGGCTGGTTTGACCTGGACATCTCCTGGCTGCGGACCCCGTTTTCGCGCTAGCGAGTGGATCGTGTAATGTTCTTCCTGCCCGGCCGGAAGGCAGGGCGGGAAGACCCGGGCGATTAGCTCAGCGGGAGAGCACTTCGTTCACACCGAAGGGGTCACTGGTTCGATCCCAGTATCGCCCACCGCCGGTTATACCTGGTCAGATGGCCTGTCGATGATCTTCATCGGCAGGCCATCTGCCATTGTGGGGAGCAAATGGGGAGCACGGCCTCCTGACCACTTCCGCGAATCCGAAGTGGTCACGCCGCATCACACCCCAGCCCCGGACTCCGTCTCCACATCCAGCCGCCGTCCTGTTCCCACCGCCGCTGCAGCTTCGCCAGCATCTGCTCGATCATCAGATCCGTGACATGCGAGTAGTCGTCGTCGACGTCCTTGCGCTTGTGCCCCAGGCGAATCAACCGCAGGATGCGCGGCACAGTGTCTTCGATCAACCAGGTCGCGTGCGTGTGCCGCAGGTCGTGGAAGTGCATCTCCTCATTGAGCGGCTGCCAGTCCTTGTCTTTGTCCCCGGCCAAGGAGGGAAGCCAGACCCTGCGGCGGAAGTTGGACCGCCGGTGCAGCCCGCCGTGGGCCCCGGTGAAGACGAACCTCGAGTCGGGATTGCGCTCCCGGTGCTCGGCCAACTGCGTCGTCAGAAACGGCGGCAGGTGCACCGTCCGTGCACTGGCCGGGGTCTTCGGCGGGCCGAGCTCCAGCTTGCCGTTCACCTCGTGCAGGGCCCCGAAATTCGGGTCGACCTCGATGCGCGGATCCTCATCGAGGTAGGTGCGGATCCACTGCAGCCCGGCCAACTCGCCCCACCGCAGTCCGGTGTAGGCATCGGTGATGGTCATCAGTCCGGCGTCCGGTTCCATCCGACCGGCCAGGGCGTCGACCTCGTCGGTGGTGGCGTGTGGCCGCTCGGGGCGGTCGTTGAAGTTGATGCGCAGCTTCCGGCACGGGTTCGACCCGATCAGCTGCTCGTCGACGGCCTCGCCAAGGATTGCCGAGAACAGCACCAGGATGTCCTTGGCACTCTTGTCCGCCAACACCGGGCGCAGCTTTTTGTTCACCCACCCCTTGACCTCGATGCGCTGGATGTCCCCCAGCGCGGTACCGGTCCACCGGGGCATGATGTGGTTACGGATATGAGAGTCGTAGGTCGTCCACGTCACCTCGGCGACGTGATGCGCCTCCGTCCACTTGCGAATCCACTCATCGATCGTGGTCTGCGCCAGCCGAGGGTCGGGGAACCGGTGCCGCCGCTGGTCAGACTCGATGTCAGCCGCACGGTTGTCCGCCTCCACCTGGGTGACGAAGCCGCTCTCGGTGAAGATCGTTCCATCGTCCAGGCGATACCGGACACGGAAACCATCTCCCCGTTTTTCTACCCATGCCATTGTTTGCCGCCTTCGCGAAAGAATGGATATGGCTGCACCTAAGAATCGGCACAGCCATATCGACGCTCCGTTGCCGGAAAAGCGCAACCCAAATGTGTTCACTGGCCAGAGAGGCTCGTGTGTTGCAGGCGTCGTGTCAGAGGGAGTCGGTACGGCCTCGCCCCCGAGGTCGCTCTGGACGACGTGGACGTGCACCGGGAACGGGAATCGTGCGCCGGGTGGTCTCTGCCGGGCGGGCGGCGTCGGCCAGGATCTGTTCCAGGTCGAGGCGGGAGAAGCGCAGGTGCTTGCCCAGGAAGGTGCACGGCACTTGGCGGCAGGCCGCGCGCCGCCGCAGCCACGACTCCCGCACCTGCAACAGCGCCGCCGCTTGCGCCGGGGTACACAGCAACGGCACCGAATCACCCGCCGCCTGGGCCGCATCCGGCCAGCGTCCGGCCGCCCCGCCGTCCCCGCCCAAACCACTGTGCGCGGACGGCTGCGGCGAAGCAGAAGATGCCGATGTCTGGGTCGGCGCGATGCTGCCGCCGGACCTGCCGGTTCCCGCTCCTGACTGTGGCGAGACTGGATAATCCTCACGCCGGAGCTCGTCAGTCACCTCGGTTTGCAGTGCGGTGATGGCCTCGACGGTCCACCCGTCCGGGTAATGCGCGGACATCAGGCCACCCCCCGATCCGGGGCACGCTCGCCTCGGAGGTCGCCGGCGGCGGGAGCACCTGCTGCGACCGCGGCGGTCGGAAACCCACCCCCACCCGTCGCCCTGCCGTGCCTGTGCCCGAAGCCCTCGGCGTCGGCAGCAACTGCAACCGGTCCAACTGCGACGGGCCGCCCTGTCTGCTGGCTGCCGAGATGCCGTTGGAGGAACCGTCGTGTGCGGTCGGCGTCGGCAGCATCTCCGCCTCCGTACTCAACAGCCCCGGCACAGGGCCAGGCGCACACAAACATTCGCTCCCGGAGGTGGGCCGCGCCGATGTCAGCGGCGCGGACGCAATGCCAGAGCGCGTCATACCCTGCTTCGGCCAGGTCGCCGAGTACACGGTGGAGACCACCGTGTACTCGGCGAATCACGGCAACGTCCACCTCGGCGACCGACGCCTCGCCATCGCCTGAACAACTCGGCCGCTCGACGAGCCGACCCACCACGTCCTGCTCGGCTGGCTCGATCACCGGCGCGATCGCTGGCCGCACACCGCCAACCCGCACCTGTTGATCAGCAACGACAGCGCGCTCCACCATGGTCCGGTCAGCGCCACCTGGATCCTCTACCTGCGCGGCCAACCGGCCACGCTGGAACGGCTGCGCATCGACCGGCAGCTCGAGGAAGCTCTCGCCAGCGGCGGTGATCCGCTGCGTGTCCCGTCGATCTTCGGTGTCTCGCAGACCACCGCAATCCGCTACGCGCTCACCGCGCAGCGACTCCTCAAGGACGATCATGCCACCACGCCCTCGGAATCCTTGCAAACCCAAGTGTCCGACCGCCACAATGGCGCCGATGCGCGCTTGGGTTCCTCCTGAATACGCTGGGATTTCTGGGAACCCACGGACTTTTGCGGGGCCTGCAGGATGAGCAGGTCTTCGTGGGCGATCACCCATGCCGGGACGCCGCGGGCACGGAGTTTGCGGACGTAGTCGAGCTGGAAAAACGACGAGCGCGGCACCAAGCGTCCGTCGCGCACCCCGGCCAGCAAGGCCACACATCGCTGTACCGGTTGCAGACCTGCGGTGATCGCCGCGTCCAGGGTCAGGGACGGGAAGTCGAGGAGTTCGCCGTCCTGTCGGAAGGGGCGGGTGGTGATCGCGACGATCCCACCGGGCCGCAGCAGCGGGAGCGCGGTGCGGAGGATCTCGGTGAAGGCGCCCAGCAGGTGGTGCACGCTGCGGTGGGCGAGGTTGCCGCGGTCGTGGCCGTAGGTGTGGTCGAACTTCTGCACGCCGTGGCTGTGGTCGTTGCGGACGTGCCCGTGCAACGACGGCCCGTACGGCGGGGAGGTCAGCAGCAACGCGAGCTGACCGGCGTACTGCTCGGCCAGCTGCGGCAGGACATGACGGGCATCGCCTTGGACGACGTGGCCGGTGCCGGGGGCGCCGAGTTGCGCAGCCAGGGCCAGGTTGGCCTGGGCCAGCTCAGCCCAGCGTGGTTCGTACTCCACCCCCAGGGCGTGACGGCCAGCGTGGACGGCTTCCACGAGGGTGGTGCCGATTCCGCACATCGGGTCGCCCACGAGGTCGCCGGGGGTGGTGAACCTGGTAATGGCGTGGCGGGCGATCGCGGGCAGCATCTTGGCCGGGTGGGCTGCGCTGCCGGGAACGTAGCGGTCTCGGCGTTGGGTGCGGGCGACCTGTTGCGCGGTAGGCCACACCGAGACCGGCAGCTGCTCGAACAACTCACGGTCCCCGCGGCGGGGTGGTGTGCGGCGGGGCTGTGTCACCGGATGCCTCCTTGATCGGCAGTAAAGATCAACAGGTCGAGGTGAGCCGACACGTGCACCTGCCCGGTCGCCGACGAGGAGGGGGCGGCGGGGGCATGCGGGTCGCCGGGCTGGTCGCTGCCGGGGTGGGCCTGGATGGTGACGATGTGCTGGCGGTAGGTCAGCCCGGCGGCCTGCGCGGCGGCGACGATGAGGCCGGTGTGGTTGGCGAAACATCCGGTGCCGGCGGGGTTGGTGGTGAGCACGGCCAGGACTCCGCCGGGGCGCAGCCAGTCCCGCCAGTCGGTGTAAGGCTGCCCGGTCGGGGTGATCCACGGGCTCGGGAGTTCCACGGCCAGCACAAGCCCGGCGCTGCGCGGTGGCACCGGTGGCAGGTGCCACCGCTCGCCAGACTGCTGCTCCGGCCTGGCGCCGCCGGCGCCGTCGGCGTAGTGACCTGGTGTGAGCGGGCGGCGGGCATCGACTGCGGTGTGTCGGTGGCCGTGGGAGTCGACGACCGCGGCAATGCGGTGCGCGTGGGGACCACTGACCAGGACTGTGTCGGCCGGCCGAGAGAATTCCTGGGCTATGCGGGTAATCAGCGTTCGGGAGACATTCTCCGGCAGCATAGAAACGCCCGTGTCCTCACCTCGATCCGGCGGGCACAGCCATACCGCCAGCGGAACGGTAGACGCCTCTGCAGATTTTCTAACACCCCGGCCGGAAGTAGACTTTGTACGGGCCGTGGTCGGCGAGTTGCGTGTGGGCATGGTACGGGTTCACCCCGTCAACCTCTGTGTTCTGACACCTCTCTAAAGCGCACGCTCGACCCGGAATTGACAATCGATCTCCGAGTTTCTTTCTGACTGTGGTGATCTTCTTGGCCAGGAAGCCCGCGGGTTGCGGTAGCCGCTGTACGCGCCGGTGTGCAGATTCGGCCAACCCGACAAGCCGGACTGGCCTGGTGATCGGCATGTTCCCGTGGCGTGGTCGAGGTGCCCAGCACGCCTGGCGATGCTGGCGGGCGCCCGCTCCGCTGAGGCGGCTGGGACTCTGTTGCAGTACCGCGCGCGCTCAGCGGAGCCGGATGACCATGCGGCGCCGACCACGCAGGCCGCGGTGCGGCTGATGGTGCCGGAGCTGGTTGTCAGAGCTGACCGGACTGCGGTCGATCATCTGGACCACCACGCGCGGAACCGGTACTACCGTGTCCGTCTCGTACTCCCCGGCCAGCCGGGGGCGCGGATGGCGCTGGCCAGTTATCCACAGGTCGCGCGCCGGAGTCGACAGCACCTGGCCGCCACCGTCCTATCGAGTACGGACAGCTACCAGACAAGATCGCCGAGCGGAACTTGCGCCGGGCGACCTCCTGGGCCTCCCACGCGTTCGTGGCCTCCGCTGTCCTGCCCGTCGAAGGCCGCCCCGGTGCTCCGGTGCGGTCGCGGCCGGAGCAATTCCGGCTCCGGATTTCACCGCGCTGCACACAGCGCTCTGTCGCACCGAGCTCCGCTAACAGTGCAGCTCAGAGAACGGATCTAACACCCTTTCCGTCACGTTGCATGGGCCGCTGACACGAGGCTGTCAATCGCTCACAAGATCGTTGTGTGCGGTGTGTGCCAGCCCGGGAGTGCGGGATGGACGGCGTCACCACGCCCGCTCGGCCGCCCGTCACCGGGGGCCGCCACGGAAAGGGTCGCCACCATGACCGCCCGCACAACCCGCCCCCACCACCGCCGGCCACAGCCCGCTCATCCCAAGCCGACGAGAGCCGACCGGTCCGATCCCGTAGACGTTCCCCCTGAGGCTGTGGACAACTCCGCCGACTCTGATGCCGACAGCGCCGCGTCCGCGGTAGTGGCGTGCGCCTCGCTGTTGGACACCACCGAGAATGCCTTCCGGTTGCTGACCACCGGCCCGCAGCCCCTGGCAGTCGATGGTGTCGAACTCGGCCATGGCCTGCCCGCGAGGCTGGTGCCTCTGTCTGAGCTGCGGGATCTGCTGCTCGCCCCGAGGGCCACGCACGCGATGCGGGAAGCCGCCTGGGTGCACCTGGTGTGCCAGGCCCAGACCGCGGATGCGGCGTGGGTGGTGGGCGCGGTCGGGGTCGCTCTGCCCGGGTTACGCGCCGCGGCCGGCCAGCTGGCCTTCGGCTACACCGGCGAGGTCCACGACCTCGACGCGGAGGTCCTGACTGGGTTCTGCGACCGGCTCAAGACCATCGACCCCGACGCCGGGATGCTGGCCGCCCGGCTGATCTGGGCCGCTCAACGTGCCGGCGCCCGGCTGCGGGCCACCGAGTGGAACGGTGCGGCCCGCCAAGTGCCCTGGCACGAAGCCCTCACGCCGACAGCGCCGGCAGCGCATCCGGACCTGGTCCTGGCTGCCGCGGTCAGCGAGGGCGTGTTGACCTGGCGCGAGGCCGCCGTGATCGGCGCGACCCGCCTGGAAGGGCTCCATCTGGTCGATATCGCGCCCGCGATCGGGCTGAACTATCGCCAGATCCGCTACCTGCGTGCCCAGGCAGAACAGCGGCTTGTCGCCCACCTCACGGGAACATCCGAACACAATTCTTGACCCGGGATTGTCCATTCACGGTCGTGGGCGCGCTTTAGAGAGATGCGGGGGCAGAAGGCCCACCGAGTGTTCACACGGCAGACCGGACCTCTTTGTTCTGACACCAGCCCTGCCGCGACTCCGTGAAAGGAGAATCACCCCGGTTTTCCTGCCGTTGCCACCGGTGACCTTCTGCCCCCGCATCCGAGACACCTATGTCACCAATTCGCTGTCGTTCGACTTGTTGGAAAGGAGGATCCGCCATGCGTTTTCGTCCGAGTGTCCCCACCCGCTACAGGGCGGCGCGGCGGTGGCTGCTGCGCAGCGTCACCGTCGCGGCCTGTGCGGTGTTCACCTGGATGAGCATGGCGGCCCCGGCGCTGGCTGCCCCTCCGGGCGATCTCAACCAGGTGATCGAGCGGATCCGCCTCGCCCTGCTCGTGCTGGGCGGGGCGCTGGTCGGGCTGTTCATCACCATCGGGTTCTTCCGCTACTCCGCCGCGGACGGGGACCCGGGTGAGACCGAGCGCGCCAAGAAAGCGATCCGCTGCGCCGCGGTCGGGTTCCTCGGCGCGGCCATCGCCCAGTTGATCGTCAAGGTCCTCCAGTCGGTGGTGAGCTGACCATGCCCACCACCCGAGCCCCGGACACCGACCGGCAGCGCAGGCCGCGGACACGGTGGCTCCTGCCCACCACCGGCCTGCTGGCCGCCCTCACCGGCCTGATGCTGGTGCTGCTGCTCGCCGGGGCCGGGGGCCGGACCGCACGGGCTGAACCGGTCGAGCCGACGCAGGTCCCGATCCTGCCCACCGCCCCCACACCGCCGCCGAGTTCCTCTCCACCGTCCTCAGCTCCGACCACGGCTGCACCGACGACGACACCGGCGCCACCGCCAGCGCCGCCGGCGGGTCCGTCGTTCCTGGACGGCTTCTCCGGGGTGGGCATGGTCGATGTGGCGGGGATGGCGATCACCGAGTGGGTCCGGGGCCTGGTCCGCACCGGGTTGCAGACCGTGCTCAAGCTGCTCGGCGACACCGTGTTGTCCACCCCGGAGATGGCCGAGATGCCCCGCATCACCGAGCTGTGGGACTGGGCACGGCACATCGCCAACGCCCTCTACGTGCTGCTGGCCACCGCCTCCGCACTCATCCTCATGGCCCACGAAAGCCTGCAAACCCGGTATGCGGTCAAGGAACTGCTCCCGCGGCTGGTGATCGGGTTCCTGACCAGCAACCTCAGCCTGACCATCGTGGGCCAGGCCATCGTCATGGCCAACGCGCTCTCCTCCGCAATCCTCGGGGAAGGCACCGGCCCGGCGAACCTGGTCGGCCAGCTCAACACCAACATCGTCACCCAGGTCCAGACCGCCGGAATCTTCCTGCTCCTGCTGGCCTCGGTGCTGATCGTGCTGATCGTGATCCTGCTGCTGATCTGGATCGTGCGCATCGCCCTGACCGCGGTCCTGCTCATCGCCGCACCGCTGGCCCTGTCCGCCCACGCCCTGCCGCACACCGAGGGGCTGGCGCGGTTGTGGTGGAAGGCGATGATCGCACTGCTCGCGGTCCAGATCGCCCAGGCCCTGGTGCTGGTACTGGCGTTGCGGTCGTTTTTCGCCACCGCCGACCCCACCCCCGGTTGGATCGGCATCGGCACCGGGGCGCTGACCTTCCTGGTGTTCCTGGTGTTGTTCTACATCGAGATCAAGATCCCGTTCTGGGCCTTCCAACAGGTCTGGACCGCTCGGGGCGGGATGCTGACCTCGCTGGTCAAGTACGCCATCGCCGCCAAGACCCTGGGCATGCTCGGCCTCGGCAAAGGCGCCCGCCGCGGGGCGGCGGCGCGCGGTGGAGGCAAGGCGGGCCGTGTCGCCGGGGGCATGGTGGGCGGAGTCCGCCGGGGCGCCTCACCCGTTGTCGCTGCGGCGGTTCCGGCTGGGCAGTTGGCACCGCAGTTCGTGGCCAAGCCGACCCCCGCCAAGGCCCAGCGCCGCCTGGCCGAGGCCCAAGCCAGGATCCGGACCGCGGGTGAGCGGGCCCGAGCCCAGGCCATCCGCTCCTACGGCGCGCCCCAGGCCACCGCGACCCCGCCACCGCCCACCGCCCGCATCTCCCAGCCCGCCCCACGGACCGGCTCGACACCGGCCCGGACCTCCACCACCCCGCTGCCCTTGTCCACGACACCGGTCGCCGGGGTGGTGCAGCCCGCCCGGATCTCCACACCGCCGGCACCGATGGCGCGGCCACCACGGACCACGGCGGTCACGCCGCCGCGGATCTCGACCGTCCCGCCCAGCACCGCCCGCACCCCCACCGCATCCGCACCGGTCTCCGCCGCGGCGAACCCGGCCGCCTACACCCCGGCCCGGATCTCGACGACCCCGCCACGGATCTCCCACACCCCCACCCCACGCCCGACCCCGCCACCAGACCCGGCGGCCTACACCCCGGGCCGGATCTCCGCCGAACCCGCCCGCATCTCCACCAGCACCGCCAGCGCCCACGTCCAACCCGCCGACGGGACCGAACCCAGCCGACGGCGCCGGATCCGACGCCGCACCAACCCGAGCGACCCGAAGGAGTGAGACCAATGGCTCGCCGCGAACATGAAGTGCCGATGACCGTGCCGGTCCCGGCCGACATCGACCGCCCCGACCGGATCGCCTTCGGGCTCACCGCCCGCCAACTGGCCGTGCTCGGCGCGATCGTGGCCGGGTTGTGGGGGCTGTATGAGGTCACCGCCGACCTGGTCCCGATCGGGGTGTTCCTGACCGTCGCGGTCCCGGTGACCGGCATCGCCATCGTCGCCGTGATCGGGCGACGCAACGGCCAGGGCTTCGACCAACTGCTGTGGGCCGTGCTGGGGCATCACCGTGCGCCGCGGCGCCTGGTCCCTGCCCAGGCCGTGCCGGGCAAGCGGGTACCGGATGCACCGTCCTGGGTGCAGGCCCGCGCCGGGGCGCTGCCCGGACCGTTGCGGCTGCCGGTCACCGCGATCAGCCCCGAGGGGGTACTGGATCTGGGTCGGGACGGGCAGGTGGTGCAGTGCGCCTGCTCGGGGGTGAACTTCGGGCTGCGCACCCCCGGCGAACAACGCGTCCTGGTCGCCGGATTCGCCCGCTGGCTGCACTCCCTCACCGGCCCGGCACAGATCGTGGTACGCGCCGACCGCCTCAACCTCGACCCGGTCATCACCACGTTGCGCGAGATCGCCCCCAGCCTGCCCCACCCGGCCCTGGAAGACGCCTGCCACGCCCACGCCGCCTTCCTGGAAGAACTGTCGGGTTCGCGGGATCTGTTGCGCCGCCAGATCCTGCTCGTCCTGGCCACCCCAGCCGCAGGCAGCCGACGGCAGGCGGGTGGTCAGCAGGCGGTGCTGCGGCAAGCCGCCTTGGCCCGGCAACTGCTGGCCTCCGCCGAAGTCCACGTCCGCCCCCTCGACGGTGCTGACGTCCAGCGGGTCCTGGCCGCCGCCACCGATCCCCACGGCGACCCCGCCCCACCAGGCGATGTGGCCTCGGCCAGCGGGACCGTCACCGCCGCCCCGACCCTGCTCCACCCCAACCCCGACCCGGATGGGAGGTGATCACCGTGCGAAACCTGTTCTCCCGCAACACCTCTGCTGATGGTGGCCAGGAGGTGCTGACCGGGCCCGAGGCGGTGGAGGTCACCCCGCGGCACCTACGCCTGGGCGCGGGATACGCAACGACGCTGGTGGTCACCGGCTACCCGGCCGAGGTCGGCGCCGGATGGCTGGAACCCCTCCTGTGCTATCCCGGGCGCCTCGACCTCGCCCTGCACATCGAGCCCGTCGACCCCGAGATCGCCGCCGGGCACCTGCGTACCCAGCGCGGCCGGCTCGGCTCCTCCGACCGCGCCCAGCACCACACCGGTGATGAAGACCCCGAACTTGGCGCGGCGGTGGAGGACGTGCACGCGCTGTCGAGGGCATTGGCCCGTGGCCAGACCCGCCTGTTCAAAGTCGGCCTGTACCTGACCGTGCACGCCGCCAGCGAGCAGGAGCTGGAGACCGAGGTCGCCGAAGTCCGAGCCCTGTGCCGCTCCCTGCTGCTCAAAACCCAGCCGACCAGTTTCCGCGCCTTGCAGGGCTGGGTGTCGACCCTGCCGATGGGCACCGACCGGCTGCAGATGCGCCGCACCCTGGACACCCTGGCCCTGGCCACCGCGTTCCCGTTCACCAGCCCCGACTTGCCCACCGACCCGGCACCCGCGGCCCAGCCCACCGGGATCCTCTACGGCCTCAACGCCACCAGCACCGGGCTGGTGTTGTGGGATCGGTGGAGCCAGGACAACTACAACAGCATCACCCTCGCCCGCAGCGGCGCCGGCAAGTCCTTCTTCACCAAGCTCGAAGCCCTCCGCAGCCTCTACGACTACCGCGACACCGACCCGCAGGACGCGCCCGGGGTGCAGGTCTTCGTCATCGACCCCGAACACGAATACCGGCGGCTGTGCCAAGCCGTGGGCGGCACCTACCTCCCTCTCGGTGCACCCGAGGTGCGCCTCAACCCCTTCGATCTGCCCGATGGTGCCCAGCACATGCCGGATGCGGTGACCCGGCGCAGCCTGTTCATCCACACCGCCGTAGCCGTCCTGCTGGAGACCACGCTCACCCCGGCCGAACGCGCCGTGCTGGATCGCGCCGTGACCGCGGCCTACGCGGCGGTGGGCATCACCACCGACCCCCGCACCTGGGCACGTCCAGCTCCGCAACTCGGCCACCTCGCCCACGTCCTGGCCGCCGACCCCGACCCGGTCGCCCATGAGCTGGCCGCCCGGCTGGCGCCGTTCGTGACCGGTGCCTACGCCGGGCTGTTCAACGGCCCCACCACCCACCGCCCTTCTGGGCACCTGGTGGCGATCTCGCTGCGGGACCTGCCCGAGGAACTCAAACCCGTGGGCACCCTCCTCGCGCTGGACGCCATCTGGCGGCAAGTCCTCAACCCCCGTAACCGTCGGCGGCGCCTGGTGATCGTGGATGAGGCGTGGCAGCTCATGCAGCAGCCCGCCGGAGCCCGGTTCCTGTTCCGGATGGCCAAATCCGCCCGCAAACTCTGGGCCGGCCTGGCCTTCGTCTCCCAGGACCCCGGCGACCTTCTGTCGACTGACCTCGGTCAGGCCATCGCCGCCAACTCCGCCACCCAGGTGCTGCTTCGTCAAGCGCCCCAGGCGATCGAGGCGATCACCGAGGCGTTCGGCCTCTCCGACGGCGAACGTGATCATCTTCTGGCCGCGGGCCCTGGCGAAGCGCTACTGCTCTCAGGCTCCAGCCGGGTCGCCTTCAGCGTGGTCGCCTCCGCCGAAGAAGGTCCGCTGATCACCACCGACCCGGCCGAACTCCTCGACGAGGACGAGGAGTTCGACTGGGATAGCCCTGGCGAGATGCCGCAGTGAACGGCCTCGACTGGACCGCGCTGTTCTCCGCGGCGGAGCAGGTGGCGGGTTGGGTGGCCGGGGTGTGGCAGCAGCACACCGTGCTGATCGTGCTGGCCGCGGTGTTCCCGTTGGTGGCCAAGGTGATCCTGGTCGTGCTGCGCCTCAGGGCGCGGCGCGGTTGGCGGGATCGGGCCAGGTTGGTGGAGGTGCTGCCACCGTCGGATCTGGACCTGGCCGCAGCCTTGGCCGGTGGCCGGCGACTGTGGCGCGACCTGACCGGGATCACCCCACCGGCCTGGCGCCGCAAGGTGTTCGACCACCCCGCGCTGGCCCTGGAGTACCGGCTCACCGCCGAGCGACTCACGGTCCGGATCTGGATCCCCGGACCGATCCCGCCCGGCCGGGTCGAAGCGGCCGTCCGGGCCGCATGGCCCGGGACGCTGCTCATCCCGGCCACCGACACCCCGATCCCGACCGGACACACCGTCACCGGCGGCACAGTCCGGCTCGAACGCCCCGAGTACTTCCCACTGCACGTCACCGACGCCCGAGAAGACGCCGACCCCGTGCGCGCCTTGCAGTCCCTTGCCACCGCACTACAACCCGGGGAATGCGCGCTCGTGCAAGTTCTGCTCCGCCCCGGCGTCGGCGGGCGGCTACGCCGCTACCGACGCACCGTGCGCCGCCTGCACACCAACCGACCCACCACCGGCTCCGGAGTGAGCGCGCTGCCCGCCGAACTGGCCAGGGAGCTGCTGGACCTGATCACCGGCAGCCGCACGCCAGCCCGCTCGACCGGTTACTCCAGTACCCGTGGCGCTGATCCGCAGCGGGCGGAGGAATTGCGCGAGATCCGCGGGAAGGCCGTGTTGCCGCAGTGGGAAGTCGTGCTGCGCTACGCCACGGCCACCTCCGCCGCCGGAGGCGTGGCCCGTGCTCG
The DNA here is from genome assembly GCF_023094165.1 of Crossiella sp. S99.2. Taxonomy (GTDB): domain Bacteria; phylum Actinomycetota; class Actinomycetes; order Mycobacteriales; family Pseudonocardiaceae; genus Crossiella. The sequence continues at coordinate 34,832 of NZ_JALMDK010000014.1, forward strand.
GGTGCGGGGGCTGGCCGATGGGGTCTTCGCGATGTTCGCGGTGCTGGCCGGGCGCAACGCCCTGGCCCGCCACCACCTCCGCCACCCCGCCACCGCCCTGGCCCGGCGGCGGCTGCGCCGCGGTGCGCTGCTGTCCACCACCGAGGTCGCCGCCCTCGCCCACCTGCCGGTGCGCAACCCGGCCCTGGCCGGTGGCCGAGCCCGCACCGTCCCCGCACCACCCGAAGTCTTCGACCACCCCGAAACCTCCAACTAACCACGACAGGGAAGGAGCCCGCGATGCCTGCACACAACGACACCGGCACGCCCGCCGGCCCGCGGCGGCTCACCCTCACCCCCGCCCACGACCAGCGGCGGCAGACGCCGAAACCGCTCGGTCACGCTGATGCCGGTCCTGCCCGGCGCGTGGTGCTGCGGGTCCCGGATGCCCGCTACCACCTGCACATCTGCGGGGAAACCGGCGCCGGCAAAACCACCCTGCTGCTCAACCTGGCCCTGGCCGACATCCACGCCGGACGCGGCCTGGCCGTCATCGAACCCCGCGGCGACCTCATCCGCGACCTCCTCGACCGGATGCCCGCCGACGCCGGGGAACGCCTGGTGCTCATCGATCCGGACGAGACCCAGGCCCCGCCCAGCCTCAACGTCCTCGACCCCACCGGCCTCGGCGGGGAAACCGTGGCCGACCAGCTCGTCTCCACCCTGCACCGCCTCTACCACGCCTGGTGGGGACCTCGCGTGGAAGACACCCTGCGCGCCGCCACCCTCACCCTGACCCGCCAGCCCGGCGCCACCCTGGCCGACATCCCGCTGTTGCTGACCAACACCGCCTACCGCCGCCAGGCCACCGCGGCCGTCCGTGCCGAAGACCCGGCCGGGATCGGCGCGTTCTGGCACGCCTTCGACCAACTCACCCCCGCCGCCGCAGCCAGTGCGATGGGGCCGGTGCTGTCCAAGCTGCGCGCGGTGACCACCCGCCGGTTCGTCGCCGACCTTTTCGGCACCGCAACGAGTTCCTTCCACCCCGCCGACATCCTCGACGGCGGCATCCTCCTCGCACGCCTACCCAAGGGCGAACTCGGCGAGGACACCTCCCGCCTGGTCGGCTCCCTGCTGCTGTCCTCCCTGTGGCAGGCCACCACCGCCCGAGCCGGCCAACCCGAACCCCAGAGGCTGGACGCGACCGTGCTGGTGGACGAGTGCCAGAACTACCTCCACCTGCCCACACCACTGGATGACGCGCTGACCGAATCCCGCGGCTACCACGTCTCCTGGGTCCTGGCCCACCAACACCTCGACCAACTCACCACCGTGCTCCGCACCGCGCTCTCAGCCAACGCCCGCAACAAGATCCTCCTCGGCGTCTCACCCGAAGACGCCCGCCACCTCGCCCCGCACGTCGGCCCACACCTGTCCGCACTGGACCTGCACACCCTCGGCGCCTTTCAGGCCGCCTGTCGCCTGGTTGTGGCCAACACCAACACCTCCGGCTTCACCCTGCGCACCCAGCCACCCCCACCCGCCATCCCCGGCCGCGCCGAACACCTCCGCCACGCCGCCCGCCAGCAGGGCCTGCTGCGCGCCACCCGCCAGCAGAACGTCGCGCGCCGCCGCCGGAACATCCCGGCCCCGGAAGAGCAGGCAGCCCACCCGATCACCGACCTCTGATCCCGGAAGGAGCCCGACAATGCAGCACCCCCAACCAGATGAACCCGCCGCCCCATGCGCGCCACCTCGCCACCGGGCTCCGCGACCGGCCCGCCCGGCCCCGTTGGACGCGGTCGCGTTGTGGAGCCGCCTCACCGAGCGCGACCGCACCATCCTGCGCCTCCTCGACGCCCACCAGGTGCTCACCACCGAACACCTGGCAGCCCTGGCCGGATTTCCCACCCTTGACCGCGCCCAACGCCGTCTGCTTGCCCTCTACCGCACCCACGTGCTTGACCGGTTCCGCCACCCCCGCCCGGACGGCTCCATGACCTCCTGGCGCTACGCCGTAGGCCCCGCCGGCGCGGCGATCCTGGCCGCCATGCGCGGCACCGAACCACCCCGCCCCGCCACCCTGCGCACCCGCCTGCTCCGCCTGGCCGCCCACCCCGCCCTCCACCACCTCCTGGGCGTCAACGGCCTCTTCGCCGACCTCGCCAACTACACCGCCACCCACCCCGGCGAGACGCTGGCCGGATGGCTCGGCGAACGCCAGGCAGCCCGCGCCTGCGGCAACCTGGCCCGCCCCGACGGCCTCGGCGTGTGGCAACACGCCCAAGGCCGAGTGGTGTTTCTGCTGGAGTACGACACCGGCACCGAAAACCTCGGCCAGGTCCAGGCCAAACTCGACGGCTACCGCGACCTCGCCCACTCCGGCGGCCCACAACTACCCCTGCCCCACACCGAGGACCCTGCCGGACAAGCGGCACCACTGCACCCGAACCGGAGCATGCCGGGCCCGTTCTGGGTGCTCTTCCGCCTCCACTCCGCAGCCCGGGAAACCCACCTGCGCCAACGGATCCACACCGATCCCACCCTGATTCAGCCCACGCACGGGTCCGTGCGGTGGGCTGTCGCAACGACCCACGCCGACCTCACCGAAGTGCACAGCCCAGCCGGGCCGATCTGGCTTCCGCTCAACGCCTCCGGCCGCCAACTACTGCACGCACTGCACCTTCACCAGTAGTCGAGCCAGTCCGCAACGACGGGCCACAGCGACGCCACTCAACGGCCTGGTCACCGCCACGAACCACGGAGAGGAGTCCGACCGTGCCCATCCTCGCCTCCGCCGCCACCAAAATCGCCATGGGTGCCACCGCTGTCCTGGCCGTCCCGATCCTGTTCGTCGCCGCCACAATCGGCGCACTCGGCGGGAGCCAGGCACAGCCCGGCCCGGACGCGGTGGCCGACATCCCCACCGACTACCTCGGCATCTACCGCACCGCCGCAGTCACCTGTCCCGGACTGGCTTGGTCCGTGCTGGCCGCGGTCGGCAAGGTCGAAACCGACCACGGCCGATCCACCCTGCCCGGAGTCCGCACCGGCTTCAATCCATCGGGCGCCGCTGGCCCCATGCAGTTCCTGCCCGCCACCTTCACCGCCTACGCCCACCCCGTGCCACCCGGAGGTGTCGACCCTCCCTCGCCCTACCACCCGGTGAATGCGATCCACGCCGCCGCGCGGATGCTCTGCCGCAACGGCGCCAAGGACAACCACGACATCCACGCCGCACTGTTCAGCTACAACCACGCCAACTGGTACGTGGACAAGGTGTTGGCCGTCGCCGCGAGTTACAGTCGTTCGGCCACAACGGGATCGGTCGTCGAGCGGGTCATCGCGTTCGCGATGAGCCAGATCGGCCAACGGTATGTCTGGGGCGGTGATGGAGCGCACGAGGGCGGATTCGACTGCTCCGGGCTGACCAAGGCCGCCTACGCCGCCGCCGGGATCACCTTGCCCCGCACCGCGCACACCCAGTACGTCGCCGGTCCGCGCTTACCACCCGGGGCTCCGTTGCTCCCAGGCGACTTGGTGTTCTTCGGCAACCCCCACACCAAGATCCACCACGTGGTGCTGTACGTCGGGGACGGCAAGGTTGTGCACGCGCCGACTTTCGGCCAGCGCGTCCAGGTCGCTCGATTGGCCAGCCTCGGCCCGTACGCCGGCGCGACTCGACCTTCGGGATCGGTTGCCGCGTAAGGAGAATGCTGTGGTTGCACGATCGATACTCGCGTTCCCGCCCAGCTCCGGGGTGCTGGGTCCTGTCGAGGTTGGGTTCCGGCGTCCCGTTGTCGGCACGCCGGAACGCCGGTGGCCGTGGCTCAGGATGCCGAGGCGGGCGGGATTGCCTCTGCCGAAGACTGTGGTTCAGCCTGACCACATGGTAGGTCGGGCACGGTATCGGACATCATGCCCACCACGGCCACGGCGGGCCGGCGGTCATCGTGCACTGCGAGCACGCACTGGACGAACCGGGTCTGCTCGGGCCGAGTGAGGTTGACCCGGTTGTAGTGATTGGCCAACCCAAAGGCTCGATGTACCGCGTCAGCACACTCCCCGATGCCCGCGACCCCAAAGAGCATGATCCGGATCAGGTCAACGGATCCGGTGGTGTCGGCGGTGACCTCAAACCTGGTGTGCGGGGGCAGGAGGTCATCGCTTTGGACACTCCATAGGCTGTTCTCGATGTGGCGGGCGACCTCTCCAGTGAGTCGTCGGCGGTGTCGTCGTAGTGCTCTCCGATCAGCCACAGATCGCCCGCGCTACTCAGGGGCCGGATGGGGATCGTTCGCTGTCATGGCGATACAGCCCTTTCGGTGTTGGTGGGCGTGACTCGGACTGCCGCGTCGACGGTGGGCGTCCGGATCGTTGGCAACCGGCATCGCGCGGCGGCGATGGGTGTATCGGTTGTGCCCCTTGTTGTTTCGTCGTTTCCGGGTGCCCGGTTGGTCCAGACGTATGGACGCTCGACTCCCGACGGAATGTCAATCCCGGGTTGGCGCCACGACAGAGAGTTCACCCATTCGGTTGGGCAGCAACGACTTCACTACGTCCCGTCGACACGAGGCAGGCGATATTCGGGCAGCCGCCTTGACTTCACCGTGAAGCAGAGCGTCCATGGTGTTGAGCCCGAAACACCGGTAGCGCGCACCGCCGGACTCACAGCCCCCGGGGGCCTGACATCGCCCACCGATTCGCTCGCAAGGGATGCGCTCACGATGCCCACCACCAAGCCCAGCACCCTCAATCCAACACTCGCACCGCGCTCGGCGACGCCGAGCAGCTCCGCCTCGCCGGCCGCGGTTACGGCTGAGGACAAGGTGTGGCAGGCACTGCGGCAGAAGCCCGGCGCCACCGCCGCCGAGATCGCCCTGGCCGGCGGCGTCGGCGGCTCCACCGCCCGCAGGGTCCTGACCGTGTTGGAGAAGGAAGGCTCCGCGGTCCGCGAACGGGGAGCCACCCCGCGGGCCGGTGACCGGTGGTTCGTGGCCGATGAGCCCGGTACCGCCACAGCCGCTGCGACCGCACCCCACGAGGTCACCGGGACTACTGCCCCGGAGCCGGAGCCCGAGGAGGAACAGCCCGAGACCAAGGCGAGTCCAGCAGCGGCCGAATCCGCCGCGGACGTCGCCGAACCACCGGCATCCCCCCAAGAGTCCACTGTGGACAGTGTTGGGGCTGGCGCGTCGGTCTCGGCGCAGCCGGGCGTGGCTGAGGTCGCCTCGGAAGCACAGCAGCGACTGCGCCCCGGCGCGTTGCACGGCATGATCGAAGACTTCCTCAGCGAACACCCCGAGGCGGAGTTCACCGCCGGGGAGATCGGCCGCAAACTCAGCCGATCCCCGGGTGCGGTGGCCAACGCATTGGTCAGACTGGCCGAACGCGGCGTGGCCACGCAGTCCAGCGCCTCCCCCAAGCGCTACACCCGCACCATCGACGAGGATGTCCGGAATCCAGCCATTGCCGGCACATGATCACGTGGTTGTCGGTGCCCGGCGGGCTCCGCCGGGCACCGACAACGCCCAGGTGCGCACTCGCTGCCTGCTCGCACTGGCACTGCGGACAAGCTGCGTCGGGCGCACAACGAGACCGGCGCGATTTCCGCACCCCAGGGTGGGCGTCCATGAGGCTGAAGGAGAGTGCGATGCACGGCGCGGTGGTGGCGGTCGATGTCGACGGCGTGCTCGCCGCCGACCCGCGGCTGGCCGGTGGTGAGCAGGTGCTGTCGGCCTTGGGCTACCAGTCCTTCAGGTTCGACGGGCTGGGTCCGGATGGTCATCCGGCGGCGGGAGCCGTCTGGCTGAACCCTGAGCATGGCGGGTGGCTGCGCGAGTTGCTTAATCGGAGTGCCGAGCTGGCGTGGGCGACGAGCTGGGGCGTGCGCGCCGCCGAGTGGATCGCCCCGCGCCTGGGCCTTCCCGAGATGCCGGTCATCGAGGTTGCCCACCACGGGCCTGCCTTCGGTTGGTCGCCGAAGGGCGGGCCGATCCGCCGCTGGGCCAGCGGGCGGCCGCTGGCCTGGCTGGATGATCAGTTCGGCGGCAAGGAGTGCGGATGGGCTGCCGACCGGCGCGCCGACGGTATCCCCACCCTGATCGTGCCCGTCGGGGCCGGCAGCGGGTTGCGGCGTCAGCACATCGATGCGGTCATCGCCTGGCTCGACACCGAGGTCGCCGCCCACTTGCGACAGGTCACCCCCTGACGTGGACGCCACCACGGCGCCCGTTTGCCGAAGCCGAGCGCGATCACAGACCGGATGCGCCCGGAGGCTGATCCCTGGAGGCGTTTCCTGCTCCACGGCCTTCGCCCGCCCAGGTCCGGCACGCCGTGGTGTTGCACAGGGTTACGGAGTAGGACCGCTGGGGCGGAGGGGGCGGGCGAGGTCAAGTTGTTCAAGACGCAGGCTGATCTCTTCGTCATGCTGCTCCGCCTGGGCAAGGAGATCCGCGAGCCAGCCCAGTGCGTCGATCAACTTCCAGAGGTAGGTGCCTGGGTCAGTCCTGGCGAGTCTGCGGTACACGCGCACTGCCTCATGCGCAGGCTCCAGTCCCGGCGGTTGCTTGATGGCCGCACGCTCGGCGCTGTTGAGCCTGTTGTCCTGTGACTTGAGCTGTGACAGCAGGTTCAGCATGCTGGCCAGCAGCGGCAGATAGGTGTCGGCGTCCTGATCGGACAGACGCCGAGATATCCGGACAAGCTCCCAGACCAACGTCCTCCTCACCAGGTCCAGCACATCACCTTCTGGTAGCTGGTCGGCATAGGTGGTGAGGAACTCGGTGTAGGTGGCAGCTCGGTCGATGTCCGACACTTCTGTGGCCGCCCCCAGGACCGTGGCGAAAGTGTGCTCAACCAGCGCGAGGTTCTCATGGTGGGAGTGCAGCGACCAGGCATCGCCCAGGCCGTAGAGAATGCTGGAGGGGACCCGGGTGCAGACCTCGACCGCGACCGCCTCCACCTGCTCGTTGCGGTGACCGGCAGCTCCCAGGACGGCCATGCACCGCGCCAAGGACGGCCAGTTGGCATCGCGGTCCTGATCGAGTTCCTCGACCAGTTCGACGATGAGTTCCGCGTTCAACGGCAGGGTCATCATGCTCGCGGTGAAGTCTTCCCCGAGTCGGTCCGGGCGGATCGGTGGCAGCACCTCCCGCGGCGCCGGTGGATAGAGACGCTGGTAGGCGCGCACGGCTCGGTCCGCCTCGGCCTCGTCCCCGGCCACCCGTGCCGCGCGCAGCATCGATCGTGCCGCGGCGGCGGTCTCGAACGGGCCGAACATGGTCGCGATCAGCGCCACCTGCTCGATCAGGGGTGCCTGGTCTGCCCAGTAACGACGTTCCCGATGGAGAAGGAACTGGGACAGGTCACGCTGTGTGGGACGTGGGAGGTGTTCTCGACTCGCACAGGTGGCGGCCAAGGCTGCCATGTGCAGCTCCAGTGGCGAGCCTGTGCTGTCCTCGATGTCCTCGGGCATCGACACGGCCAGACGGGAGAGTCCGAGTTCCCGCTGAAATGCCTCGACCGCCTCGGCGTAGGCGGCGTGTAGGTCGGTGGCGGCAAAGCCGCCCAACTGCAGCGGGGTCTCCACCGGCGCCAGCGGATCCAACCTGCTGGCAGCGGTATGCCACCACTGATCAGCCGAGCGCGCCAACAGCAGCACGCGCATGGTGGCACCCCGGCGCTCGTCGGCGAGCTGCTCAACCATCTCCGTGAGCCGGGCATCCCCCCATCGATCGGCGTAGTCGACCACCACGAGAACAGGCCGGCCATCGCTCACCCGGTGAGCCGGGGAGCCGCCGCTTCGCCGGTTTCCTCGGGACGCGTCTGCGACGGCCCATCCCCGCTCGAAGGACTCGTTCGCGAAGTGGGCCGACAGACGCGTCTTGCCCTGCCCGCCAGCGCCGTAGACCAGCAAGACAGACAGCTCACCGGAGCCGTCCCGCCAGGTGCGCAGCCGTTCCTGCTCGCGCGAACGCACACGGTAGGGCACCACCGCCGATCGCGCGTCGAGGAGGTAGCTCGGACTGTCTCTGGCCAACCTCCGCGACGGCCCGGCCGAGTCCATACGGAACTCCAGCACGTAGTCCTCGGCGGGGTTCAGCACGATCCGCACTCCGCCGTGAATGCTTCCGGCCTGCACCACCGGCCCAGTCACGACTCCGTCAACCGTGTTCTGGATCGACCACAGCGCCTGGGAATTGTCGTCTCTGTCCACCCGGCCCCCTCGCTGCTCCAACAGACACCGCAACCATAGGGGCTTTCACCCTCCAGAGCGCCGCGGCCGCACCCCGTCCTGACCGAGATCCGGGACTAGCTCTCTGGCCTCACGCCCCACTGACCGCCGGGTTCCAGCGGCCGCGTGGATGCGCTACTCCAGTGGCAGCGCGGGTCTAATCGGGTGTAGTCACGGTGCCCATCCCAGTGCAGTGCACGCGGTGCGGGGCGCATAGCCGAGGTGGCGGCCTTCGGCCAGCCACACCACCGGCGCCTCACCGTCGGCCAGCTCGTCCGCATCCACGGCATCCTCCGGCGTGCACACCACCTGGCTGACGGTGTAGGCCATCGGCCAGTCGGGTTGGGCGGCGTAGCGCACCGGGGTGGCCGGGTCGTAACGGGTCAGCGCGGCGAGGAGATCGCCGACGGTGTCGATACGGGCCATGGCTTCGCCCCCTGCTCTGGTGTAGTGGCCGGGCCGTGGGGTGAGCGGGCTCTCCGTGGGGTCTGGTCGTGGTGGGGGTGCGGGTTGGCTGTCGGTGGTCACGGTGCCGATGAACCCGGCCAGCCGGTGTTGATCACCTTCGTTCGGGAAGAACACCTGCACGTCGAACCGTTCCTTCCCGGAGGCGGGGTTGCACGGGTTGCCGGCATCTGCCACCGCATAGACGATTGTGGTGATGTCGATCGGGCTTGGCGCGTCCTCGGGACGTTGGTAGGGGTAGGCGAGCTCGGCGTCGCTCAGCCCGAACACCTGGATGCAGATCACGTTCGGGCTGGTGTTGACCTTGGCGGCGAAGCGAATTCGGGCGGGCAACACCGCCGCAGGCTCGCTGTCGCTGATCGTGATCAGTTCGGCCAGGATCAGGGTCGCCGCCTCGCGGAGGGAACGCTCGACGGTGTCCGAGGGGCAGACCACGTTGTGCCGGCCGTGCCCGCCGGAGGGCAGTGGACGGTCCGGGTCCGCTTCGCCGACGGCCTCGGTGGCCTGACTTGCCGTGGTAGCGGGCCGGGGGTGGGCTTGGCCGCTGTCCGGGTCGGGAATCAGGTGCGGTCGCAACTCCGTGCACGCGGTGTCGAGGTCGGGATAGGGCACCGGCTGCCCGTTGCGGGTGCGGGCACGCGCGGCAATCAGGGCTGCCGAGACGTTGATCCTCTTGTGCGGCAGCAGGAAAACCTCGGCCCGCCCAGGCCAGTCGGCCAATCCGGTACGCACACCGGAGAGGGCCGGCCGGACCGTCGTGATCCGCCCGTCACGGGTGACCCCGGCGATCTCGGCCAGTTCGACCTCGGTGCGGGTGACCGTGGTGGTGACCGGATCGCGGTAGGCGGTCACGATCAGCGCGAGGTCACCGCGGCGTGCCCGAACGCCGCCCGGCTCGGGTGGCGTGGCGGCGAACAGGGCGAGTCCGTCGCAGGGACGCACAGTCCGGCGGCGGGTGCGGTTGGGGTTCATCACGGGCCTCCTGCACACGGGGTCTGGTGTGGTTGCGGTCGGGGTCAGCCTTGATCTGGTTCGGGAACGTGGCGGAGTGGCCTTCGGGTCGGGTGCCAGATGGCGCGGCCGAGTCGGTACCGCTGGGCCCACTGCCTGATTGCCACCATCACGAAAGGCGGCCGCGCGTCGGGCGCCTCGAACTCCGTCCCGTCGGATGTGGACAGCACCTCACGGAGGTTGTCGGCTGCGCGGATCAGGTCGGGCAGCTTGCTGCGGGTGTAGAACCAGTCTCCGCGGCTGATGCCCGCCTCGATGCGGGAGAGGTAGTCGATCAGCTCGACGAAGTCCTCGGCCACCCGGATCTCATCGCCACGCAGCTGGCGGTAGATGTCGCCGGTGGCATCCGGCGGGATGGTCGTGGTCATCACGACCACCTCAGCGCCGTCGCCACGGCTGGCGGCAGGTCCCGGTGGAACGGCCAGCCGACCTCCTTGCCGCCGCCGAGCCACACCACAGGCAGGTCGGCGGCTTCGGCATCCTCGTCCGGGGCAGAGACGACTGTTCCCACGGTGACCTGATGGTGCACCGGACTCTGGGGACCGACGGGAAGGCGAATACAGGTGGCGATCCGGACTGGGCTGGCGGGGTCCTGGGTGGCGAGTGCGGCGATCAGCTCGCCCACGGTCGCGATGTGGTTGTCGTTCACGGTGAACACCTCCCAAGGCGGTGCTGGTGTGGGGCTGGGTGGGCTGGCGGTGGTGGCCCGGTAGGTAGCCGCAGCCACGGCGCAGGTGGTCGGGCACCGCGGTGGGCCAGGGTCAGGGGTGGTTGTCGGGGCGCAGTTCCAGCCGCACGGTGTGTTCCCAGCAGCGGATCAGCGCGGTGGGGTCGAGCCAGTTCTCCTCGCGTCCGTCGTCGGGGCGGACGCCGATTTCGGTGTCACCGTCAGGGGATGACTCGACGAACAGGGTTCCGGTGCCGAGGGTGACCTCGGTGCCCACGGTCACCGGTTCCGGTTCACCGCGGTGGGTGCTGCCCCAGTGGGTCAGGGCCGGCGGGGCCTCCAGGATCACTGCCACCAGATGGCCGCGGGCACCGATGGGGGCGTGGTCGAAGGACACCGGGCTGGGGGCGTTGGCGGTGCTGTGCAGGTGGACGGTGCCGTAGCGGTCAGTGTGCCGTTCCAGAGAGTTCCAGTTCAGCACACCAGTTCCCACAACAGTGGAATCCATAACCAAGGTCCTCTCCCGAAGGCATGGCTCACGCCAGGTGTGGAATTTCGGCGACTTCCCGGATTCCCCGGCGACAATTCAAAGATAGCTCGCCTACGCGATGATCTCAATAGGTGTCCGCCGGGTTTTTCAAGACTCTTTTCCCGAATTCTATGCACAATTGCGAAACAGGTGAGTTCTCTCCCATTTTGCGCCGTTCATGCCGAACTCGCCGGCCGCCCCGCGGGGGCACCCTGGGTGAGTTCGGCGGCATCGGGGCGGCTGACGGCCAGCTCCGGCCCCGCCAGGCGCTCCGGGGCTCCGGTCCTCCCGCGGGCCAGCCTCGCCGGTGACCGCGGTCCAGCCCCGGCGGCAACCGAGTGTCACCTGGTGAGGGTCACGAGGTCCTGTTTGGCCAGCGAGAACAGAGCAATCACCCACACCAGGCGAGCAGTCCATCTGGAGCCACCACCGGGTGGGAGTGCGGGTCGGGATCTATCGTCCTTGAGTCTGGGACGTCACCAGAGCTGACAGGCAGGCCGCTGAGCTGCATCACCGCCCCTGTTTCGGTCACCGCCGGGGCACCGGTGGCCCGTCATGCTTAAGACGGTGCCCTACCGGCGTCCCCAACGGTGCCCCTAACGGCCCCCTCAGCGACATCCCCATTTCCATACCTACTCGACCGTCCACATTCGCTCTTCGCCACTTCGCCACGATCGACATTCGCGATCTATATCGACAGTACCACCCCCTTTTCATGCGATGCCCGACATCTCCGATTCATTATGCCAGTTTCTCAGGACCGAATACTATTTCGAGTTCACCAGTGCCTCCGTTTCTCGTGTGGGATCGGCGTCGATGTCGGCAAGCCTGACCCTCAGCCGCCGATAGATCCCGGCTGCCGCCTCCCGACGACCGGCATCCCGATACAGCTGAATAAGGAGTTGGTAGACCGGTTCGGCGTAGGGGTCCACGGTGATGGCCACCGTCAAGGCGTCCGCAGCGGCCTCGACATCGGTGGGCCGAAGCAGCTCGGCGATGCGGACCAGCGCGTGCAATGCCTGCTGTCGCAGGGATTCGCGGATCTCCTCAGCCCACAGAGAGCCCACGTCGACCAACGGGGCTCCGGCGCGGGCAAGTTCGACCACCAGTCGCAGAGCCCGTATCCGATCGGGATCCGTGGCGGCGGCACGGGCCTGCGTGATCGCCTCCGTCAGCTCCGCAGCGTCCACCGTGATCAGGTCGGGGTCCAGGGAGTAGCGGCCGTTGATACAGCGGAGGAACGGGGCGCTGCTGCGTCCGGTGGCCTGACGCAGGACGGAGCGAATGTTGCTGACCGCGGTGTGGATCTGCGCCCGACCGGTCTCAAAGCCGGTCTCGGACAACATGTCCTCGTGCAGGGTTTCCGCGGTCGCACCGGCGGGGTGGGTGGCCAGGTAGGCCAGGAGGTCCCGGCTGAGACTGCGCAGCCCGGTGATGATTTCCTTGCCCACCACGGTGATCCTCGGCGGGCCGAAGACCTGCAGCCACACCGGCGCGGGCCGGGTTCGCCTACCTGCGGTGTCGGACGAGGAAACCTCGGCGGGTGAGACAGGCAGAGCCGTGGTGGTGGTGTCGGTTCCGCCGCGGGCGGCGATGATCACGCCGAGCACCTCGGCGGCTTCGGTCTCGGCCAGCGTCTCCAGCCGGGCGCCCAGGACGGCGGTGGGGTGCTCGCCGCTGGTGGTGGTGACCAGGCCGTCGGCGGCGACCTCCAGACCACAGGGCCACTCCCCCAACACAATGCCGACTATTCCGAGGCCGCGGCCCATTTCCAGCACCGTGCGCAGGCGTGGGGTTGTCGCGGCCTCCGGGGTGGCCAGGACGAGCACGGTGGGCAGGGCTTCGCCCGGATCGGCTTGGCGGCGGTCCTGAGCGGCGGCCTGAGCGGGGAGGTCTGCGTCGAGTTCGGCTTCGGACAGCAGCCGGGTGCGGCGGGCAACTTCGGCTTCCAGCACGCCCAGTGCCGCGGATACCTCGTCGAAGCACCGCACACCGCCGGCGATGCCTTGGGCCAGCTCGCCTGGGGGCTGCGTTGGGGTGTCGGGCAGGCGCACGGCGCGGGAGGCGTTGGTGTCGGTGATGAGGAGTTCGGCGGGATGCAAGGTGTCGGCAGCCAGGATCGCGGCCACCGCGGCGCGTGCCGCAGCGGCGGCTCCGGCACCGGTCAGGCCGAGTCCAGCGGAGGCGGCCAGGTCGAGGGTGAGGCGCTGGCTGGTGGCGGTGTGGGCGGTGAGTACCGCTGGTGGTGGGGGCCAGTCGCGGCGCCGGGGTGGCAGCGGGCCGTGTTGGTGGGCGGCGCGCTCGAGGTGGCTGACGGTCGGCGGCAACGGCGGGGCGGGAGTCGGCGGTTCCAGGGTGGTGGTGAGTCGGCGGCGGTGTCGGCGACGCAGGCGCAGCGTCGTGGCCGTGATCGCCACGGAGATGGCCAGTCCGATCCCGATGATCGCCCCGGAAGGCAACCGCACCACCTCGCCCGCGGTGTTGTCCTGGGACGAGCTGATGTTCGTGCCGGGCGTGGACGCTGTGGCTGGGGTCGTTGGGGTGGTGGAGGGTTGGGCTGGGGTGGAGGTCGCGGGTGTTCCGGGTGTCGCCGGCGGTGGAGTGCTCGGCGGGGCCGAGGGTGCCGGTGTGCGGATCCGGAGTTGCCAGCCGGGGCGGAGCTGGTCCGGGTTGGTCCAGGCGCGGCCGTCGGGTTGGGGGCGGTCATGGTTGTCCTCCCACAGCTGCCACCAGCCGCCGTGGTGTCCGTATTCCCGTTGTGCGATCGTGGAAGCGGTCTCCCCGGCGGTGACCGTCACGGTCCGGGTCCCGGCTGGTGGCGTGTTCGGGGCTGGTGGTGGAAGCAGGAGTACGTCGCCGGGGTAGAGCGCGTCGGGGTTGGGGATGCGGTCGGCGTTGAGGCGGTGGATCTCGTTGTAGCGGCGGGGATCGCCGAGGTGGGTGTGGGCCAGGCTGGTCATGGTGTCGCCGGGCCGCACAGTGACCCGGGGACATTCCGGCCGCACCGCCGGGTCCACCATTCGGCGCCGCGCCAGACCTCCGTCCACAGTGGACACCTTGCTGCTGCGGACGGTCCCTCTGTCGGGATGTTCAGGATCGTGGAGGGCGGTGGCCACCGGGGTCGATCCGGTGGCGGGCAGAGCGAGCGCGGACTGGGGCAGCAGAGCAATCAGGATCGCGGCGACCAGCCCGGCGATCCACCGCCGCGGACCGACTCCCGAACGCACCACGTGGATGCCGCGGCGCAGTTGGTGGATGGTCTCGGCCAGGACCAGGCCGAGCATGGCCAGCCAGGTCACCCAGAGCACGGCCAGCAGCAGGCCCGGGATCAGGGTGCCGGCGCCCAGGGCGAAGCGGGCGGCGTGCCAGGTTCGTTCCAGCCAGATGTCGATCTCGGCCCAGCGGGGCCACGGGTCCGGGATGAGGTGGCGCGGGTCGGCACCGATCTCCAGCAGCCCGACCGGGAGCCCTACGACCATCGTGGCCACCAGCAGGACGGCGGCCATACCCCGGGCGAGATCGCCCGGACGGCGCGGTGGGCGGGTGCTGTTCACGGCCGAGCACCGTGGCCGGGCGGTGGAGTGGTGCCGATATCGAGTTGGGCGGTGGCGGTGCCGGTCACGGTGTGGTGGGTGCCGAACAGGCCGATGCGGGCCGGTGCAGTGCAGCGCACCTCAACGCGGACCGTCCGGTTGGAGGTGATCTCGACCGACCCAGGACAGCCGGAGCGGTTCAGGTAGCTGTGGGCGGTGGTGTGCGCGGTGGTGGTGTCCAGCTGGATGGGCGTACTGCGGGTGTCGACCGCGGTCAGCGCCGCCCGCGCGGCTTCCGCGGCGATCGCATCCGCCCGGGACAGCGCCCGCAACCGTGCCGTGCCGTCGACGAGGAGGGCGAAGACGAGCAGGAGGGCGGCGAGCAGGATCGCGGTCATCGCGCTGACCGCCCCCGCGTCGCCGAGCCGCCGGGCCGGGGGCGTCATGTTCGGCCCCGGAACTGGTCCAGGGGGCTGGTGAAGGAACTGTGGAGGACCCGGTTACCCGGCAGTCCCGGCAGCGCGAGGTCGGTCAGCTCGGCCACGCAGGTCACCGTCACGGACACCGTGGCCGGTTGGCCGGGCGGGATGGTGAAGCTGGAGGTATCCACGCTGACGGTGATGCTGCGGCAATGCAACTGCTGTTCTGTGAGCACCCGGCGCGCTGTCGCGGATGCCGTCTGGTGGGCCTGGATGGCGGTGCGGGCCAGGGACGCGGTGCGGGCCGCGGCGATGGCGGCGTCGGTGACCACGTTGTCGGCCAACATGATCCGCCCGGCGGCGATCATGACCGCGATCGTCACCAGCAGTACGGGGCCTGCGGCGGCGGCGAACTCCACGCTGACCGACCCGGCTTCATCACATAGGCGGGGACGGGGGCGGCGGGTCATCGGGGGCTCCCGGTGTCGCTGGGGGTGGTGAAGCGTTCCTTGGCGCCGGTGACGCTTCGTATGACACGTAACTCCAGTCCAGGCAAGGGAAGCAGGCGCGGCACGGTGGCCGAGACCTCCACACTCACCGTGCTCGTGGTGGCGGTGGCGTTGACCGCGGTGTTGCTGAGCAGGCCAGTGCCGGCGCGATCCAGGAAGGAGTGGGCAGCCTGCTGCCCCTCGGCGGGGGTGCCGGTGACGGTGCGGGCGCTCTGAAGACCGGCTTGAGCCGCGGCCTGGCACACGCTCCGGGCGTACCAGAGGATCCCGAGCTGAGTGGCCAGGGCGAAGAGCAGGAACAACATCGGCAGCAGCACGGCCAGTTGCACGGTCGCCGCGCCCCGATCATCCCACCGCGTTCGCCGCGCCAGGGTTTGTCCTGTGTGGATGGTGGTGGTCATGGTGTTCACCGGTCAGGGCAGTTGGTCGAGGTACTTCTGAACGACGACCTTGTAGGCGGCCCAGAGCAGGAGTGCGACGCCGACGCCCAGGGCGATGCCGATGGCGATCTCCACGGTCTCGACCCCGTCGTCACCGCCCCGGCGGGCCCGGCGCCGCCGGGACAGGGTGGTGCCGATCTGGTCGGGCACCACGGTGGCGAGCAGAAGCAGCAGGAGGAGCCGGGCGCGGAGATTCGGTTCTCCGGTGGGGGATCGGGGTGTGCGGGGCATGGCTGGTTACATCCTTTCGAGCAGGCGGGCGAACAGCGGGTAGCTGATGAGGATCATGAAGGCGATCAGCAGGCACGCCAGGGGGCCGACGAGGGTTTCCGAGCGCCGGTTGGCTTCTTCGCGGTCGGTGGCCAGGGCGGCTTGGCGTAGTGCGGCGGCCTTGGCGGTCAGGGTGGTGTAGATGGCCGCGCCGTCCGCGGCGGTGGCCGTGATGTCGGCCAGCTCGACCATTGCGGGTACCTGGAACCGTTGCCCCCACTCGGAAAGGGCGTCCCAGGCCGGCGTGCCGGTGTGCCGGGTGCGGGTGAGGGTGAGGATTTCCCGGATGCGGCTGAACACCAGGCCGTTGCCGAGTGTGGCGGCCTCGGTCAGAGCGGTGGTGGGCGCGGCGCCGGCGGCGCGTTCCTGCGCGACGAGTTCGAGGTAGGAGGCCAGGGTGCGCGCGAACTCCAGCCGCGTCGCGGCGGCGGCCCGGCGAACCCGGGTCGCAGGGATCAGCGACCCGGCAACGGCACCGACCACGGCTAGTACCAGGACGGCGAGCACGTCCGCGCCGAGCGCGCTGCCGATCAGGATGATGGTGGCGCAGACGAAAAGGCCCCATGCCAGGCGTGCGGCCACGTAGCCGATAACGGTGCGCTGCAACAATTCCAGCTCGACCACCGGCGCGCCCCACCACCGGCTGTTCGAGCCGGCCGCGCGCTCGGCCAGCCCCGCCAGCACCTGCACGGGCCGCCACCGCCGCCGACCACGAGGCATCCCGGCCGCATCGGCTGGGCTGTGGCGGTTCTGCACCTGGGTCATGGCCGCAACCAGGTCCAGCCGCGGTGCTGGTGCCACCGCGGCGATCAGCAACGACAGGGCCAGCCCGGCGCAGGCGCCCAGCGCCACGACCATCGCCGTGGAGTTCATGACCACCACCCCCGCGCGGTACTACTGGACGGCTGGGGGTGCAGCAGGAATCCTGGTTCCGGTCGGGGGCGGGTCAGCGCGGCCAGCCAGGTGCAGGCCAGGGCGATCAGGCCGAAGACCAGGGCCAGCCACAGCTGTCCGGTGAGGGTGTCGAAGGGGGCCAGGTAGTCCTCGGTGGCGGCCAGCAGACCGATGGTCATGGCGGTGATGATGGCCAGCAGGGCGCGGACGCTGGTGCGGATCTTGGCGCGGTCTGCCTCGACTTGGCGGCGTCCGGCCACGTCCTGGCGCAGGGAGCTGGCCAGTTCGTTGAGGATCGGGATCAGGCCGCGGCCGCCACTGCGGTGGCGCAGGATCAGGCAGGCCACCACGCGGTGAGCGGCGGCGTGGTCGAGTTGGCGGGCGAACTCCCACAACGCCGGGTCCAGCCCACCGACGCGGGTACTGGCGGCCAGGGCCTGGACCTGTTCGGCGATCGCGGCAGGGGCGGTGTGGGCGCTGGCGGTGATGGCGGCTTCCAGGCCGCCGGCGCCGGTGCCGAGCAGGTCAGCCAACCGGCGGGTCCATTCGGCCACCGCCTCCAGGGTGGTGATCATGCTGCGGTTGCCCGGTTGCGCTACCGCGCGCGGCACCAGCACGGCGCCGAGTCCGGCGGCCACGGCGGCGACCGGCCACCCGCTGGCCCACCCCACCACCCCGCCGACCACCAGGCCCAGCATCAGCGGCTGCAGCCAGCTCCACCGCCGCAGTCGGAGCGCCGCGGCGCTCCGACGGGGACCGGAACGGTCCCGCATCGGTGAGGTCCGGAGCCCGGCGACAGTGAGTCCGAGCGCGGCCGCCAAGGCCACGCCCAGCACTACCGACAGGGCGGTCATGGCAGGTCCCGGCGGAGTGGGGCGGGTTGCCAGTCTCCGTCGACCTGGTGGAGCAGGCCGGGGTCGAAGCCGTGCCGGATCAGCTCGGCCAGCAAGGTCGGGCTGGGCGGGAAGTCCGGGATCGCCCGGCTGTCGACTGGGCGGGGGCTGAAGATGCGGGTGAGGTCGGGGCGGCCGGTGTCGCCGATCGGGCCGATTTCGGCGATCTCGGTGACATAGCGCTGGCGGCAGGACCGGCCGGTGCGCGTGTCGTGGTGGTCAGTTTTGGCCAGCTGCACGATCAGGTGCACCGCCGAGGCGGTCCAGCGGTAGGCGGCCTCCACCGGCAACGGCGGTACCGCGAGTTGGCCGAGGGCGGCGATGCGGTCGGGGACCGCGGCGGCGGAGGCGGCGTGCAGGGTGGCCATGCCGCCGCCGACGGCGCCGTTGCCCAGCGCCCGCAGCAGGGAGGTGACCTCTCCGGCCCGGACTTCCCCGACCAGGACCCGGTGCGGTGAGTGGCGCAGGACTTGTTTGAGCAGGTCGTCCAGGTTGATCGTGCCGACGCCTTCGGCGTTGGCCTGCCGGGTCTCTAGGGGTGTCACCAGCGTGTGGGTGCCCAGCAGGTCCAGGCCCAGTTCCGCGTCATCTTCGACGGTGGCGAGGTGTTCGTGGGCGGGGATCTCGCGGGCCAGGGCGCGCAGGAAGGTGGTCTTGCCGGTGTAGGGGCCGCCGGTGACCAGGATGTTCTTGCCCGCCAATACGGCTGCGCGCAAGAACGCCACCAGGATGGTGTCGACCGTCCCGGCGCGGATCAGGTCGTCCAGGCCGGCCTCGTGCAGGCGGTGGCGGCGGATGGAGATCCGCGGCCGACCCGACACCCCCATCACCGCGGACAACCGAGCGCCCAGCACACCACCGACGGGCAGACGGAAACTGGTCATCGGGGTGGCGGAGCTGAACTCGCGGGCACTGCGACCCATGCGGGCGGCCAGATCGGTCACCATGGCGATGAGGGTGGCGTCGGAGTCAGCCACCGCATACTCCCACCGCTGGAGCGTGCCGTCGGCCAGATCCAGCCACACCTGGTCGTAGCCGTGGATGTGGATGTTCTCGACATCGTCCTGTTCCAGCAGCGGCAAGAGCGAGCCGAGCCCGGCCATCGAGGCCACCACCGCCTGGGCGAGTTCGCGCTCGAAGGCCATCGTCACCGGCGGCTGCCCGGCTTGGGCATTGCGCACGACCCAGGCGGTGATCTCCTCCTGCACCAGCGCCAGCACACGGGCATGCTCCGCAGCCGGATCTTGGTCACCGGTGTTGTCGTGGTCGGCTTCGGCTCGCCGCTCGGCGACGGCGAGGCGGAGTTGGCGCACCAGCTCGGGGTCTGGTCTCGTCCTCGGCGAGTCAGCTGGCGGGGTGTGGGGGTCGGTGGGGACGGCGTGGAGTCCGCCGCGCCGGGGCGGCCGGGCCGCTCCGGGTTGGTCCGCGGTCATCGGGAGGCCCCTTTCATGGTGGTCAGTGCCGCGGGTGCGGGGTGGGCGAGAAGTCCGGCGGTGTGCAGGCGCAGCGCGGTGCGCTGCGCCACCCGGGCGAACACGGTGCGCTCGATGCGCCGCCGGTCGGCGCCGTCGCTGAAGACCCGAGCCGTGATGGCGTCCTCGGGCATGCTCAGGCGCGCCGGAACGCCGAGCAGGCGCTGGACCTCGCGCACACCGCGCTGGCTGGTGCCACAGACCGCCAGGCCAAGCCGGTCGGCCGGGATGCGTTCGCGTAGCGCGGTCAGGGCGGGTTGGGCGGAGTGCAGGTGCCGGGGCACGGGGCGCACGGCGAGCAGGACCAAGTCGGCGGCCTTCAGCACCGGCCAGGGCACCGTGGTGTCGGTGATCCGCCCGCAGTCGGCCAGCACGTCCACCGCCCCGCCCGGATTCGTGGAGACCGCGGTGAACGCCTCGGCCAGCCGCTGCCAGCCGCCGTCGCCGAGCGCGGCGGCCTGGGCTGGGTCGGCGAGCCCGGCCAGCAGCCTGGCGCGTGGGGCGGGTGGCACGGTCTGGAGGTGGGCGGTGAGCAGGTCGGCGGTGATGGTGGTGGTGTGCCGGGTGGCGGTGGCGAAGGACAACACACCCAACTCGGTGTGCAGCCGTCCCGACAGCCACCACGGTGACAACCAGCCGGTGGCCAGGTCACCGCCGTGGGGGTCGCAGTCGGCGAGTACCAGCGGTACCGGCCAGGCGTAGGCGAGGGCGGCCGCGGTGGTGCTCGCGCCGGGCGCGGACTTGCCGGAGACGATCGCGATCACGGCCATCACGTGCCACACCTGCCTAGTTCCCGGGGCCGAGCAGGGTCAGGATCACCGGACCGGCCGCCGCCGCGGTCGCGGTGGTGAGCTGGTCGGCGGTGATCACGACGTCGACGGTGATCGCGCCCTGGGTATCGGGCTTGCCGAGTAGGAGCACCCGGGCGGTGAACCCCGTTCCCCGAATCGCACCCTCCGCGGTGGTCTGGTTGGAGGCGATCGGGGTCACCTGGACCCGCTCGCCGGGGCGCAGACCGCGGGCGGGCAGCTGGCCGGGTTTGACCGCCAGGCCGACAACGTGTTGTCCCGCAGCAGGAATCAAGTCTGCGGTCAGGTGCTCCGGGGCGAGCACGCTGCCCTGGGGCAACCCGGTGGCCGCGGTCTTGCCGAGCACGGCGGCGCGGTCCTCATCGCGGATCATGTGCGCGGCGGGATCCTCGACGATGCGGGCCGTGACCAGATCGGTCTCGGTGATCCGCTGTCCCCAGTCCACCTGGCGTGCCAGCACCAGCACCGTGACCCGGGCGTCGTGGGCGGAGATGAACAGGTAGTTGCCGTAGCCAGCTCCGGCGGCCAGCCCCAGCGCGGTGAGCAGCAACCACCAGCGCCGCCGACGCGGCAACCGCGCCGGATGGTCCGATCGTGCTGCCTGGGGTGCTGCGCTGTTCCGGGCGGCAGCGGGCGCACTGGGCAGTGGGGGTCTCATGGTGTTCACCCCTTTCCTGATAACGCGGAATTCGCCGCTTGGTCGCGCCGGAGGGCTTGGGCTTCCACAACGGCCAGGGTCAGCTCGGCGCGGGAGATCAGATCGGGCAGGCGGCCGCTGGCTGGAGCGGTGCCGGTGGAGCCGGTCCAGCTCACCGACCAGGTGATGGCGAACACCGCGCGGACCTGCTCGCCGGGTCGGCCGTGGGAGGACCGCAGGTAGACGAAGTCGCAGTCCGGCGACGGCGCGTGCAGCCCGGCCGCGCGGGTGTATGGAGTGCCGGGGCCTGTGCAGGTGCGGCCCTGGCCCATGCCGGAGTCGAAGGTCAGCTTCGCCGGGATCGCGGTGACCTGGGCCCAGACCGGGCCGGCCTGTACCCGCTCCACCTGCGGCCGCCACACTGTCGGCGCGGTCCACAGCCAGGTGTGCTCGCCGACCACGGTGGCCCGGCGCCCGTCGGCCAGCTGCACGTCCGGGGACACCCGCGGCGCTGGCAACGGCAATACCAGCTGCTCGAACGCCCGCTGGGCCAGCTCGGCCGGGCTGGGCAGGACCGGCACCGGCCCGGCTCCCGGGCCTGGGGCAGGACCGGTGACCCAACCGGTGGTCGCGCCGTTGCAGGTGCGGGTGTAGGCGGCCTTGCCGTCCCCGCCCAGCGAGCCCGTGTGCCATTCGCGGTACTTGTCGAACATCTCCGACGGGCTGTGCGCGGCAGGGGAGTAGGTGCAGGCCGGTGCCGCACCGCCGCGACCGGTGGAGGCACTCGCGCCGCGACCGGGGCGGCCCGGTTGGCCGGGTGCGGTGGCGCCGAGGTCGACCGACGGGGCCCTGATGTGGCCGAAGAGGTCACCGGGAACCACCACGATCTGGCCATCCCAGCTCGCCTCAGCACGCATCGGCGCGCTCACGGCGAAGGTGAGTATCGCGGCGAGGGCCACGGCACTGGCGGCGGCGCGTGTCACCGGCACGCACCTCCCCCGAAGACCACGTCAGAAACCCGCCACCGCCCGTCGGTGCCGCGCTGCATCGTGGCTGTGACCGGGTTCCTCGCCACGCCAACGGTTTTCGGCTTGCCGGTCTTCGCGTCGGCCTGACCGGCTTTGCTGCCGTCCTGGCAGTCCTGCACCGTCGCGCGATCTCCGGCGAGTTCGACGTTGGTGATGCGCGCGGTGGTGCTGCCGTACAGGACCACCGACTGCTCCCGCAGCAGACCCAGCCCTTGCACCGTCCTGCGCAACTGCGGGTCTGCCGCCACCGCGCTCATGCGGGTTTGCCACTCCGACTCGGGCTGCTTGTCGATCGCGGCTGCCACCTGCCAGAACTCCTGGTAGGCCGACCTGATCGAGGAGGACGGATCGGTCGAAGTGCTCGGTGGCGAGGCCGAGGAGGTCTGTGACGGTTTCGGCTGCGGTACGGCGGAGTTCTTCGGAGTGCAGGCGGAGACCAGTACCAGGCCGGGCACCAGCACGCAGGCGGCTGCCTTGTAGACCCGGTTGTGCGTGGTCATGGCCGACTCCGTTCCGATTGCCGCGGCATTCGCGCCACGGTCAGTGGGTGATCACCACGAGCAGCGCACCGGCAAGCAGCGGTGGCCCGGCGGGAAACCCGGCGCTGTGTCCCCACCGGGCGCGCCCGGTGGCCAGTAGGCCGACCGCGACCGCCCCGGTCAGCAGGAAGGACAGCGTCAGCCCGCGGACAACGTGCTCCCAGCCCAGGAACCCCAGGAAGAGGGCCAGGACGGGCAGCAACACCGCGTCGCCCCCGCCAAACCCCGCAGGCCAGAGCACGTGCACGGCGACGGTCACCAGCCCGACCACGGCCGCGGCGGCCAGGGCGCGCCACAGCCCGCCGAATGCGCCGAGTCGCGCCGAGGCCAAGGCGAGCAGCGCCACCCCGCCGAGCCCCAGCAAGGCGGTCAGCGGGTGCGGCAGTCGCCGGTGCTCCATGTCGATGGCCGCCAGGACCAGGCCGAACACCGCCAGCCAGCACCAGGCCGCTGTGGCCGGGTCGTCGGGTGAGCGCCAGCCCAACCAGGTGGTCAGCGCCAACCCCACCACGGACAGCCAGGCACCCCGAAGCCACAGTTCGCGCCGATCCCGCGCTCGGTCCATTCGGACCTGACAGGCGGCCCACAGGAGCCCCGTGCCCGCTCCGGCGAGCTGATAGGCGATGACCACCGACATGGTCTTCTCCTCCATGCGGCCAGTCCGGCTGCGGTTTCTCGGCATGTTTTCCGGTCGCGTGTGACTCTGATGCAACGGTGTTCATTCCGCACTCGCCTCCTGGTGTCGCAACTTTCAAGATCAGTTTTTGCTTCCGCTTCGCATCCCTGTCTATCGGATCACCCCCTACGGACCGCAAGGTACGTACGACCGGACACTTGTGTCCGTACCGGCCAAATACCCGATCGGGGGACGCCGGTCGAACAAAACACCTCGTACGGACAGAAGTGTCCGGCGCTACGCACCTTGCGGTCCGGTACCCCCGCACTGATATCAGAGGTAGAGAACAAAACAAGGAGGAGAGATCATGCCGTCAACTCGACCCAACTCGCCCATTCTTCTGGCAGTAATCGTCGCAGGCGTCATGGTCGCGGTGTCCGGGTGCGGCGCGATCAAACAACCGGCCGAAGACACCGCGATCCTGAACCGGAGCTTCTCGCCCAGCTCGCAGACATCCGCTGCAGCGCCGACCTCGACTTCGCCCGTCAAAGATTCAGATGCGGTTCGCGCCGCACTGGATGCGTACCGCGGCATGTGGCACCAGCTCACCATCGCCGCCGCGAGCAGCAACCACCAGGTCAACGGCCTGGCTAGCCATGCGACCGGTCAGGCGCTGACCACGCTGCGCGGCATGCTGTACAACGACTCGATCGCCGGCCTGGTCACCCTGGGACAGCCGACGTTATCACCGAAGGTGGCCGCGGTCCGGATTCCGGAAGTGCCCATCGAGGCCGACATCGTCGATTGCGTAGACACGACCACGTGGCGCAAGTACAAGGCGAGAGGCGGCGTTGCCGAGAACCGGCCCGCTGGGCGGCGGCATACCTCTGCGGTCGTGCGGAATACTGATGGCGAGTGGAAGGTGACCAAAGTGACGATCGACGACGTCAGTTCGTGCTGATCGAACCGATCCCATCACTACGCTTTGTGATTTTGCGACCAGTCATCGTACGATCTCAAGGCGACCAGCACGCCAGCTGCTTTGCTGGTCGCCCGGTAAGTCACCGTGCGCGGAAATCCGCCCGTCTCCTGTCGGGTGATGAGTCCTCCTTTCACCATGGCGTCCAAGGTTCGGTTGTACGCCTTGTCGTACAGAGCCCGGCCGGTCTTCATACCGCCCTGTTGGACCCGCGCACGCAAGCCTGTCCAGGTTTGTGGACCTTTGGCCAAGGCCACAAGCACTGGTACTGCCCAGTCCATGCGGGTAACTCGAAGCGCCTCCTGCGCTTCGCCCCAGTTGATCTCGTCGCCGGCCATCATTCTCCCCGTCCTGAGACCCGATACCACCGCTGCGCTGGCGATACCGGATCCCGCTTCCCCGAAAACAAGCTCGGCCCCTCCCTGCCGGGCCTGAGTTCACACGATCGCGAACTCACCTCCCGCCATGGGACCGAGGAACACCAGGCACTCACGGTCCTCGTCAGCTCCCTTCGCCTCCAGCAGCGCGCCGTCCGCGTGCCGGACCGCCGCTGCAAGAAGAGAGATAACGCGCCCGTCCCGCGTTGGTCGGAACGCGGCGGCCCCAACCGCAACTTTCACGGAAATTCGCACCGCAGAGTCCTCCGGCGGCGCGCCCCTGGTGACGACGCTCAGGTCGCGCACCAGCTGCCCGAGGCGGTGGGCGACCCGGATCGCCTCGTGCGCGTCCGCCACCAGGCACAACGCGAGGAACTCATCACCGCCGTACCGGGCGAGCACGTCCCGCGGTCCGATGGCGCCTCGAAGCACGTCGGCGACGGCGCCGAGCACCACGTCCCCCGCCGGGTGGCCATGGTGGTCGTTCACCGCCTTGAAGTCGTCGATGTCCAACATCAGTAGCACGAGCGCTTCCCCCTGCGCTGCGGCTTCGGCGACAAGCCGCGAAGCCGCGGTGTCCCAGCCCCACCGATCCGGCAACCTCGTCACGAAGTCGACGCCCGCGCTCCCAACCGCCTGACCGCAGGTCCGGCAACACGCTCCGACAGCCTGTTCCTCATCCACCGCGGCAGCCGACTGATCGTCGCTACGCCGTGGACGCGGTGCCGGTAACTCGGCGTGCCTGTCGCGGTCTTCGGCCGCAGCTCGGTCTCCGAGCGTGGCCGCTGTTCGCGTCGTACGCACCGCTGCCCCTCCCTGAAACTGTTCTGAGTAAATGATCTTCATTTCGGCGGGATTGTCGAGATTGGCAGCATAAGCACAGTCTGGAGACCTTGTACTCAAGTGGACCCGAATGGGGTATCGCCACCGACCGAGTACAAGCGTTTGATAGGAGGCCAGGTGAGCGACCGTCGGCCTGGGAGGTGACGTCGTGACCGAGCGTGGTCAGCCACAGTTTCCGGCTGTCCTGAATCAGCTGTGCGCCGAGACCGAGTCCGCCAACGGTCGGCAGCTGTCCAACGTCAGCCTGGCCGCGGCGATCGACGTGAGCCACAGCTACATCGCGCAGCTACGCAAAGGCCAGCGCGAGCCAACGCTTGGCACGGTCGAGTCGCTGGCAACGTTCTTCGAGGTCCACCCGGCCTACTTCGTGGGCGGTCGACGTGACCGCGCCCCCGAGAGCCTGCCCCAGGTCTCCTTCCGCGACAGGCTGAACACCCTGTTCGACTTGGCACGTCCCCCCGGCAAAGGCGAGATGACGCTGGACGCGGTGGTCGCCGCGGTTCGCGATCGGGGTAAGGACCGCGGCGACACGAACTGGACGATCTCGCCGAGCACGATCATCGATCTCCGCAACGGCAAGAACACCAACCCCCGGTTGCGGCACGTGGTCATGCTGGCCGAGGTCTTCTACCTCGAACCGACGTACTTCCTCGACGCGGAACTGGCCCAGCGGATCAACAGTGAACTGCGGTTCCACCGCACGATGACCGAACTCGGGGTGAGTGCGCTCGCCACGCGCGCTTCCGAACTCACCGAGGACGTGCGCAACGAGATCATGCGGACCTTGGTCAAGGCACTTAGGCCGGAAGCTGAGGACGCGATCGAGGAGATCCTGGCCCGGCCCTCGCGCACCGTGCAGGAGCCGGCCGAGGAGGAACGGTGAACCGCCAGCAGCTCAAGGAGCTACGCAGAGGGCTGGTCCAGGAGATGGACCTGGACCGCTCCGCCAACACGGCCGAAATCTGCCTCAAGCTGTGCGACGTCGTGGGCAAGCGGCTGCGCCAATCGATCCAGCTCAAGTTCGACAACCTCGAAGCTCGTGGGCTCAGCGGGTACTGGGCGCAACTGCCCAGCGGCGTCAACATCATCATGGTCACCACGGCCCGCAGCTGGACGCACCGGTTGTTCATCCTGCTGCACGAACTGGCCCACATGATCTGTGAGCACGAGCCCGTTCACCTCACTGCGGAGGAAGGCAGGCAGCTGGTCGGCACCAACCTCCCGCCGGGCCTGTTCAACATCGTCGCCAGGCGGACCGCGTTGACGCCCGGGAACGAGGAGGAGGCCGAAGCGGTCGCCGGAGTCCTCATGCGGGACGTCCTGGACTGGGCCGGCCAGCAACCGATCGAACCGTTCGAACCAACCGGCAGCGACGGTGCGACCCGGGTCTGGTACTCGCTGGGCTTCGCGGGGGAACGAGGCTGACATGATCTCCGGAATCTTCTACTTCCTTTGCGCCGCAGGCACTGTGGTGCTCGTGGTGCACAAGTTCCGCTCCTGGATCGCGGCGCCGCCCGAACAGCGTCCCGCGATCCTTCCGGTGTGCACCTCCGGAATTTTCGTCGCCGCCGGGTTCCTGGTCGCCGTGCCCATCGTGGGGGTGAACCTCAACTGGCTCACCGGGATTCCCAGCCTGTCGGTCATCGTCCTGGGCGTGACCACGATGGCGTGGGTTGCCTCCGGTCAGACGATGTTGTTGTACTGGCGGCATTCCCCGGATCGGGCCTGGCGGATCGCGCGCTGGATCATCGCGATCTACGGTGTGATCGCCGTGGCCCAGGTGACGCTGTTCATCCTCGGCGGCCCGCCGGCCGACCTGCACCTGGAGTTCCTGGTCGTCTATCCGGCCGCACCGTTCTTCGGCGAGCAGATGGCGCTGCACTTCCTCTCCTACACCGTGGGCATGGTCAGCCTGGCCTACATGTGCTGGAAGTGGTCGACCGAGCAGACCACGGTCGGCCGGGTGTGGTTGCGCCGCGGGCTGCGCTTCACTGCGGCAGGCTTCCTCGTCGCGGTCGGGTTCGGCGCGGTGACTTTCGTGTCGATCATCGCCACCTGGTTCGATCTCGACTGGAGTCTGCTGAGCACCAAGGTCGGGCCGACGTTGAACATCCTGTCTGCCCCGCTGGTGATCGTGGGCATGTCCATCCCGGTGTGGGGCCCCAAGCTGCCCGGCAGCCTGCAGCGGCTCGCCGGCTATCCCGCCGCCTACCGGGCCTACCGCCGGTTGCGCCCCCTGTGGCAGGCGCTCCTGCCGATCGACACCGCGATGGTCCACCCGTACCGATCGGTCGCCGACCGGTTCCAGTTCGACTTGCGGTTGCTCTGGCGGATGATCGAGATCAACGACTGGCTCCAGGTGCTCCAGCCCTACCGCGCCGCACCGGTCGCCGCCGCGATCAGCGAGCGACTCGACACCACTGGGCTCACCAGGACCCGGGTGCTGTCGTTGCAGGAGGCCGCGGAGATCCAGGCCGCCCTGGCCACCTACCGGCGAGGCAACCCCAGTGTCGACGCGTCAGCCCGGCCAGTACACGGAGCCACCGAACCCGCCCACCACGCGTTCGCCTCCGAACGCGCCTATCTGCTGAGCATCGCCTCGGTGTTCCACGACCGCCGTGTCCACGACGCACTCGCGGCCATCCCGGGCCTCACTGAGCCGGTACCCGCCAGCGTGGTCACATCGCCTTGATCTAGCGAAGGAACCACCATGCCGACACCTCGGACCCGACACGCCCTTGTGCTCGGCGGCGGCTTCGCCGGAACCCTCGCGGCGTACGTGCTCACCCAGGTCGCCGACACCGTCACGGTCGTCGACCGCGACCGCTTCACCGACGAGCCCACCCACCGCAAGGGCACCCCGCACGCACGCCACACCCACACCTTGGTCTCCGGCGGCGCCCGCGCCCTGGACGACCTCATGCCCGGAGTGATCGAGGAGCTGCTGGCCGCCGGCGCACAGAGAATCGGCCTGCCCGACCGATTCCTGGCCCTGACCCCCTACGGCTGGTTTCACCGCCGCCCCGGCACCCAGTTCATCATCGGCAGCAGCAGGCGCCTGCTCGAATGGACCATCCGGTCCCGCCTGCCCCGCGGCGACCAGCTCCGCTTCGTCGAAGCTACCGACGTCCTCGGCCTGACCGGGAACGCGACCGCGGTCACCGGCGCCCGGTGCAAAGACCGGGCCACCGGCGAGGTCATCGAGCTGTCCGCGGACTTCGTGGTCGACACCACCGGCCGCAGCTCTCAGGCCGTGGACTGGCTGACCGAACTCGGCCTGCCCGCAGTGCGCCAGGTGATCGTGGACCCCGGCATCTTCTACACCACCAGGCTCTTCCGCGCCCCCGCCGGCGCCGAGCACGACTTCCCCGCGGTGAACATCCAGGCCAACCCGGTGATCACCACCAGATCCCGCCGCTCCGGCGTCCTCGTCCCGATCGAGGACGGACAGTGGACCGTCACCCTGTCCGGCGCCACCGGCTCCCAGCCCACCCTGGACGAGGAGGGCCAGCACGCCTTCGCCGCCGGCCTGCCGGACCCCACCCTCGCCAAGCTGATCGCCGCGGCCGAACCACTCGGTCCTGCCTTCGGGTTCCGCGCCCACGCCAACCGGCGCTTCTACTTCGAGCGGCTGCCTCAGTGGCCGCGCAACCTGGCGGTCATGGGCGACGCCTACGCGACCTTCAACCCGGTGTACGGCCACGGGCTGACCGTGGCCGCCCGCGCCGCCATCGCACTCCGGGACGGACTCGCCCAGCACGGTGCGGGCGGCACCCAGCAGATCCAGCGGTCGATCGCCGCCGCGGCCGACGACGCCTGGACCATGGCCACCACCCAGGATGTCCGCTACCCCCAGACCGACTGCCCACGTCCCGGCCGCGCAGCCCGGATGCAGTACGCGTTCCAGGACTGGCTGGGCCGGAAAGCGATGAACAACGCCACGATCGCCGAGGCACAGATCGACGTGTTCACCCTGGCCGCGCCGGCGACCCACATGCTGCGACCGAGCATCCTGCTCCACGCGCTGCGGACGCCGCACAAGCCCGGCCTGAACTCCCCGCCGTTCACCGAGGAGGAACTCCGCGTCCTGGAACCGGCGGCGAGATGACCGATCAGCCTGACATCTAGGTTGTCCATATGTCGCTGCCAGACCTGCGCCTGCCGTCTCCACTCGTCGAACTGCACGACGAGCGCGCCCAGCGTCGCGGTGTTGAGCTGTACCTCAAGCGGGACGACCTCATCCACCCCGAACTCCGCGGCAACAAGTGGCGCAAGCTCCAGCACAACATCACCGCAGCCAAGGAACAGGGATTCAAACGGCTGCTCACCTTCGGCGGCGCCTTCTCCAACCACGTCTCCGCGACCGCCGCCGCGGGCAGCCACTTCGGCTTCGAGACCATCGGTGTGATCCGCGGCGAGGAACACCTGCCGCTCAACGACACCCTCGCCCAGGCCGGCGGCCACGGTATGACCCTGACCTACCTCGACCGCCAGACCTACCGCAACAAGACCGACCCCGTAGTGCTCCAACGCCTGCACGAGGAGCTCGGCGACTTCTACCTGGTGCCGGAGGGCGGCAGCAACGCCTTGGCGCTGAAGGGCTGCGCCGAACTGCCGGCCGAGATCACCATCCCGTTCAACGTCATCTGCTGCGCGGTCGGCACCGGCGGCACCCTGGCCGGCATCGCCCACGGCCTGCAGCAGGGGCAGCGCGCTCTCGGCTTCGCGGCGCTCAAGGGCGGTGACTTCCTCAACTCCGACGTGGACCAGCTTCAACACGACGCCTTCGGCTCGACCAGCGGCAACTGGCTGATCGAGACCGAGTTCCACTTCGGCGGCTTCGCCAAGCGCAAGCCGGAGCTGGCTGACTTCATCGCCGATTTCCAGGCGCGCCACGGCATCCAGCTCGACTGGGTGTATGTCGCGAAGATGCTCTACGGCGTCTTCACCCTGATCGACCGCGGCCGGTTCGCGCCCGGAACCCGGGTCGTTGCGGTCATTACCGGATGACGGCTACGCCTTGCGCTCGTAGATTCGTTGTGCCGCCTTGGAAACGTCGTCCTGGCACCAGTCCAGTTCCCACTGGCCGCTGTTGATGGTGAAGTCCCTGCCAAATCCCAGCCACATACCTCGCATCCGGCGCCGGGGCTGATCCACCACCATCTGGAGCGTGCCGTGGTAGACCACCCCGCGGTAGTACCCCGTCAACGAAGTTCGCTCTCGCCAGGTGCCCGTCGCCACCGCGGCGTCGACATTGAGTTCGATGCGAAGCTCCGATCCGGCGGAGTGCGGCAGGCTCTGCGCCACCAGCCGCGCACCGTGCTGCCGCAACACCACGTAGTGCTCGCCCACGAAGTCGGAACCGCGGCCGGTGCTCGGGTAGATGTAGCGGCTGTGCCAGATGCCGGTCAGCGGCTGGATGTTCGTCGGTACGGACTCGGCTGGCTGCGCCTCTGCTGACGCTGTGTCGGCCAGGGCCGAGCCAGACGCAGCCAGGCTCAGGCCGGCGCTCACCTTCAGCAACAGGTTCCGACGGCTGATCGTCGGTCCGTCACCAGCGTGCACCCAGCTCGTCACCATCTCCGCGAGCTGCTGGACGCTGCTGGTCTCCACCCTCTCCACCAAGGCCATCACCCCGGCGGGCTGGGCGACCTCATGACTGGCGACCATCAGGTCCTGGCTGCTGCGGAAGACCGAGTCGGCCTGGCGGAAGTCGGCGCAGTCGATCACCAGGTCCGCGAGGCGGCACTGGTACAACTTGGCCAGCTTGCCGAGCACGTCGAGCGACGGCGCATGGCCTGTGGGCGCGGGCCACTGCTCCCAGTACGAGAAGTTCTTGTCCGACTTGGGATCGTCCGGCCAGCGGTCGTTCCACTCGTTGGCGGCCTGCCGTTGGCTCCAGCCGTGCACGAGTCGCAGTGCGACCCGCATGTTGACTTCGTACCGCTCGCGGAACAGCTCGGCGATCTCCACCCAGGTCTTGTGCAACGCCCGCTGTTCGGCGGACAGTTGGCGTTGCGCCTGGCGCACACTGCGGACCGGCTCGCCCATCGTGGCCTCCCTTCGGTCTACCGGGAACCCGGACGGTAGCGGCAGACACCACACCCGCAGTTTCTCCCCGTTCAACCGGGAACAATTGTTCCACAAGATCACGGTTTTGTCGGGTTCATCGCGGGTCCAACCTGGGGTTTTCTTGAACCAGGCCCCGCTCCACCGGATCGCTGAACCTACGAGCCCAACAGGCATGACCGCCCTCGCAGGTGGTCGCTCCCTGACCGAGCAGGCGCCGCCCAGAGACCACTTGTCCATGGTGGACAGACACGGCCGGGAGGTGTGCGATGACCAACGCGAATCCCTTGCCCGCCAACGTGCAGCACCAGCTCGACGGCCCACTGTTTCAGTCGGAAGTCCCCTCTCCAGTTCGCGGTGGACACTTGGACCGCGGTGACGAGACCGTTTTCGGCCTCGAAACCTGGTTCTTCGTTCAGGTGTTGTACAGCTCGGATCCTGGCACACGGATGGACGTGCATCTGGTCCGCCGCAGGAGGACACCGGAACACGACCCGCACCCGAGGCAGTTCCCGTTGCTGTGCAAGGGAACACACAGCCAGGCGTGCCAGCTCCATGAGGTCCAGATCCAGCCGAACTTCCGCGGACGACCCTGCTTG
The DNA here is from genome assembly GCF_023094165.1 of Crossiella sp. S99.2. Taxonomy (GTDB): domain Bacteria; phylum Actinomycetota; class Actinomycetes; order Mycobacteriales; family Pseudonocardiaceae; genus Crossiella. The sequence continues at coordinate 66,645 of NZ_JALMDK010000014.1, forward strand.
GACTGCCTCCGGGTCGCGGTGCCCGGAAACACTGACCCTGACCTTGTCGACTTCTACGGCCCGATCCTGCAAACACAGGGATGGCGATGGGGAGTTCAGCTCTCGGGCGCCGTCGAGCCCTCGCTCACGCTCATACGCGAGCCCTGGCTCACCTCGCTGACGTTGCCGAGCGTCGGAGCGTCCATCGTGGTGCGCCTGCCGAACTCCTGGAACGCCGAGCACCCTCGCGACCTCGGACCAGAACGTTTCCGTTTCCTGGTACCGATCGGTACTGCGGTCGAGTGGGCGGCCACGGCCGACCTGAACGACACCACCGCCCTGGAAGCAGCCGCCGCAGGGGGTCGGGGATGAGAAGCCATCAAGCCCAAGGACGCCAAGGTATCCGGCTACCGCCTCCGGATCGTCGCGGGCCGTTGTCCTACGTGCTGGCCTGCATCGGCGACTGGATCGACCTGCTGTTGGTCGCGGCACTCGTGACCGCCGACGGCCCCACCATCCTGGCATCCTCCGCGGTCGGCGACCTGCTCGGCGCCCTTCTGCTCGGAGCGCTCGGCGCAGTGTGGCTGCTCGCGGTGTTCGAGCTGCTGCGCCGTTGTCCTGTCAGGGGGTACCGGGATTCGCCCCGGAGCGATGCTTTCGTCCTGGCCATGATCGCGACCGGCTTCGGCTCCACCGTTGGAGTCCTTTGTGGACTTCCGGGAGGTTCAGCATGAGTTTGCGAGCACGACATTCCCGAGCATTGGCGACCTGCCTGAGCGAGAGCGCAGGCACCCCCGTCATCGCACGGTTCGACAAGCACCTCGGATGCTACGTGCTGTGCTGGCAGGCCGGCCCCGCAGTCCAGACGATGAGCTTGCTGGTCAGGGAGCGCATCGGGCGGTTCACCGCCCTCCGTCTCGACCACTTGCGCTACGTGCGAACGGTCGGTGCCACGGCGAACCGCCCGGATGGCAGCTGGGTGACCAAGCCCGTACTCGCTCCTGAACACCGGGGTCCCATTCCGGTTGTTCCTGAAGATCGAGTCGCACGCAATCACCAGGATCGGTGTGCATAACGCGGCAACTCCGCATCCCGTTGGAACGCAACCACATCATCATGAGGGCACCGTCATGCACAGCACCACCAGCCAACTCGAACTCGACTTCAGTCCACTGTGGACGAATCGAGACCTGGCCGCGGTTCTCGAAGCCACCCGCTCCGCCAACAATGCCCTACGTCCCATGCCCCGGCGGCACTCGGCATCGGCAGCGGCCGAGCGCGCAGCCACCTGCGCCACCGCGCTGAACTCCCTGCGGCAATTGCGTCCGCTGCTGACCGCGGCCGTGACGGTGGCGGCCGGGAACAACAACCACCAGCTGGCGGTCGAGCTGGCCGAGGCGCTCGGCGAGCAGGTGTTGCCGCACTTCGACTGCGGCCCGGTCGAGGCATACCTGCTTCAGCGGGCAATCGAGGCCGCGCGCCGCGACCGGAACTGGCTGGGCGAAAGTCGACTGCGGCTTCGCCTGACGATGCTGTTGCTCGACTCCGGACCAGACGCCGCCGCGCTGCAACTCATCAACGCCGAGACCGCCCGCGCCTTCTACACGATCGAACAGGCCGGGGACACCGCGGACGCCCGCACAGCCGAAGCAGTCGCCCTAAGCGTGTCCAGCCTGACAAGCCTGCGTGCCGGTGACCTGGAGGCAGCCCAGCACACCGTGGTAGATGCGATCACCCTCGCCCGGGTGCTCAAGGACGAGCGGCGCCAGGGAGAGCACACCGTGCTGCTGGCCGAGATCCTCGCGCAACGGGGTGAGTACCGGATCGCCCAGAAGCACCTCTTCGACGCGCTGGAGCTGCTGGCCGCGGCCGGGGACGACCTCGGGCAGGGGCGGGTGTTCACCGCGCTGTGCCGCCTGGCACTGCTCCAGGGCCGTGCTGATCTGGGCCTGCCAGACGCGGCCACCGCGGTCCGCCGGTTGGAGAACCTGGGCTATCGGCGGTACCTGGCGGTGGCCAAGTCGATGAAGTCGATCGCTCACCACGAACTCGGCCAACGCGCCGAAGCGGAGTTCGAGCGCGCCGGAGCACTCGACCTGGTCACGCCGGGGACGCCGTCGGCGCGCCTGGTGCAGGAGGTGCTGGAGTTGCCCGCCCGGCTGCCCTCGGCGGCCATGCTGGCCGGCCTACGGCGACTCGATGCCTCGACCCGCCCCACCCCAGCATCTCCCACACCACCCGCCCTCGCCCGCGTACCACCGCCCGGGGCGTTCTCTGTCCTGGTCGGCCGCGAGGACGAACTGGCGCGCCTGACCGCGGCCGGGGAGACCGTCACCGTGACCGGGCCCATGGTGGTCGGCATCTCCGGCCCGGCGGGCACCGGGAAATCCGCTCTGGCCCACCGATGGGCTTACCTGCGCGGCCGGGACACCACCCGCTTCGCTGACGGCTGCCTCTACGCGGTGCTCAACCACGGCGCGCTTGCCCCGGAGGTGACCACCAGCATCGCCCTGGACAACTTCCTGCGCGCCTTGGCGGTGCCGGTCACCGAGATCGACGCCGCCGGGACGCTCTCGGCCAAACACGCGCTGTTCTGCTGGGCCACCGCGGGCAAGCGGCTGTTGCTGGTGCTGGACGACGTGGTCGACACCGCGGACCTCGGCTACCTGCTGCCCGCCTCGCCCCACAGCATGGTCCTCATCACCAGCCGCGAACCCGTCCCCACGCTGTGCGCGGGCCAGATCGCAATCTCCCTGGACGCGCTGGACACCGCCTCGGCGACCGGGCTGCTGGCCAACACCCTGGGCCCGCAGCGCGTGGACGGCGAACGCCCCGACGCCCAACGGATCGCGGCTGGCTGCGCGGGTAACCCCGCCGCGCTGCAGATCCTCGCGGCCGGCCTCGCCCTCCAGCCGTCCACGCCCTTGGCCACCGCCGCCACCGCGTTGAAGAGCGCCCTGACCGGAGACCCTTCCGCGATCGAGGCCGCAGTCACCGTGGCCTGCTCCTGGCTGCCACAGGAGACTGTACGGGCCTACCACAGGCTTTCGGTCCTGCCCTTGACCACACTGACCTGGTCGATCGCCGCAGCCGCCCTCGGCAGCTCCAGCGCCGAGGACGCCGGGCGCCTGCTGGAGGAGCTGGCCGACCGCGGGTTGCTCACCCACGGCGTCGAAGGGCACTACCGCATCCCGGAGGCCCTGTCCGTGGTGATGCACCAGCGCGCCTACACCACTCTCGGGCTCGCGGAGTGCGAGGCGGTCATCCGCCGCGGCATCACCCAGGCCGCCTACGAAGCCGCGGTCGCCGGCCAGCACGCGGTCGGGGACCGCGAGAACCTGCGCCAGTGGCTACCCCGGTCGCAGTGGCCGACCGTGGCGATCGAGCCGAACCGCCGCTTCGACCGCCTCCCCGCCTACGACTGGCTGGAAGCCGAACGCATCGTGATCACCCAGGTCGCGGTCGCGGCCACCGACCGCGGCGACCTGTCGCTGGTCTGGATGGCCGCGGGCGCGCTGGGCCGATTGTGTTTGCACCACGGCGGTGTGCCCGAGGCGATGACCGTGCTGACGATGGCGATCACCTGCATTCGGGAAGCCCTCGGCAAGCTGCCCCGGAGCAAGGCGGCACGGTACCGGCTGCTCCAAGCCGACCTGCTGGTCACCTTGAGCATCCTCACCCTCTGCGGCCTCCGCGCCGTCCCTGCCTGCGATCGCAGCACCCTCACCGGCGAAGCGGAACGGCACCTCCATGAGGCCCACCGACTGTCCCTGCCCGGCAACAAGCTGTGGAAGCTGGGCAAGCTGCTGGACTCGGCGATGCGGACTGCCAGCACTCACCATGCCGACCAGGACGTCGCCGAAGCCCTGCACCGCTTGGTGATGGAGCAGGCGCGCCAGGCCGGTAAGCAACGCCCCCAGGGCCAGCACACCTGGGTGCTCGGCACCCTCCTGGCCGCGACCGGCCGGGACGAGGAAGCGGTGGCGGCCTTCACCGCTGCCGAGGAGCTGCTGCACTCCGCGGTCGACAAGGCCCTGGTGCTGCTCTCGGCCGCGGCGCTCTTCGCTGGCCAGCGGCGCCTGGACCGCGCCATCACGTTACTGGAGCACGCCGCCACCCTGCTCCACCACCTCGACCACGCCATCCTGCTGGCCACGGTGCACGCCGCCCACGCACTGGCGTCGGGGATGTGCAACATCCGGCGGCAGGCCATCGCCTCCCGTAACGCCGCGCTGGCCTTGCTCCCCGCTGAGACCGACAACGAGCAGATCCGCACCGCGCTCAAGCCGCTGGAGGGCTGGTGAGGACCACCCAGCTCCGGGCCGCTGAGTCACGCGCTGAGGAGATCGGACGCTTGTGGGACAACGGGCTCACCGGCCGAGAGATCGGCGAGAAGCTTGGCCTGGCCCCCAAGGCGGTCAACCACCTACTCAGAGTCACCCGCACCGATCCACCACGGCGGACATGGACCTGGCTGGCCGGACCGCGGCGGATCGCGGCCGTGCTGTGGCTCCACCAGCGGTACACCACGATGAGCCTCAGTGACCTCGCGCGCATCACCGGGCGTTCCCGGCCCACCCTCCGGCAGTGCTTGAAGGAGGACCCCAACCAGTGGAGCGATGAGGAGAAGGCCCAGGCCCGCCAACAGTTTCCCGACCCGTTCGACCTCGGCACGGTCACCACGTGCGAGCGGGAAGCATGGAAGCAGGTCGCCCACCACGAAGCCACTCTGCCCAAGAGCCGTAGCAAGTCCCGCCGAGCGCTTCCGTTCCCGAGTTCAGGGCGCTCCAGACCGGACGACCAGGCTCTGGTTCTGCGCCAGCATCAGCGCGGGGTGACCGCCGACGAGGCGGCCAGCGAAGCAGGCACCTCTCCCCGTGCCGAGACGTGCCCGCCCGGTTCCCCGACCGTGGACCCGAACCCGTACCGGCCCACCGCCTCCGCTCTCAGAGCGCGGCGCCTGGTCGAGGTCACGGTGTTCAGCACTAAGAACCGCCCCGCCCAGCTGTCCCGCGAAGACCAGGTGCGAGTGGCGCTGACGGCCTGGCATCTGCGTCACCAACGGCATTTCACCACCACCGAGGTTGCCCACATCCTCGGGCACGAGACATCCGCCATCGGCCGCTACCTGCGGGTGCTCAAGCCCCACACCAGCCCGCCGCTGACCGGCGAGCACCGCGCAAACACCGCGAAGACCTGCAACCAGCTGTGGGCCGACGGCGGCAGCAGCCACATCGCCAGCGAGGCCGGCCGGTCCTCCAGCTCAAGTAGGCAGCCGTCCTCACCCGGCGGATACCCAGGGACGGCCAGCCTGTGACACTCCGCAACGCCACCTCACCCTCAATCGAGCCGACGTGACGCCCTTGGACCGCCCGCGCGGGGCGGAGGAGAAGTGTTCGGTCACCGGTGACTGGTGCGAGCTGGCCGACATTCCCCGCCACGATCCGGCCACCGGCAGAAAGTACTGGCCCTGCAAGGACTGCGGCCTGCTGCTGTGGCCAGTCACCTCGTTACCGGCACCTTCGCACCGGTCATCGGGATGAACCCGGCGTCTTCACCGTGCTCCCGCTGTGGCCGGGTCGGGCTTTGGCTGCCACTGGACCGCGGTCGGCCGCGCCCCACCGGTTGTCAGGAACTCGACGACGGCTGCCTTGGCGTTCTCCACCGGCACGCCGCTGTCGGCGGGAAACTCGCTCGGCGTCCCCCAATAGGCGTACTGAAAGGTCCCGGCCCGGTCGGTCGGAGCATCGCATGTCTGGAAGCTGAACCACTTGCCGTGTGGTTGCGGGCCGAGGTAGGACAGCGCGCACAGGTTCCGCTCGACGTCGAACCCGACGTAGAACTCCTCAGCGGGGAACTCGTCCTCGCCAACCCCGGTCATGTAGCTCAGCTGAGCGAGCTGCGGCCCTCGTCCGCGGTCGCGTATCAGCGTGATGGCGCGGTCGAAGAAGTGATCGACGTCAGCCGCGGTGCGGATGAGAAACGGCTCGCGCTCAGGCGCCATGTGGGCGTGAACGATGGCCTCAGCAGTCATTTCGGCTCCCGGCCCCGGTAGGTAGCACTGCGGATCGTATCGCCGTCCGGCCAGTACACGGTCAGGCGCTGGCCCGGTTGCAGGACGCGGGGCGCGATGCGGTCGCAGCTGTACGGGCCACCGCACGGTCCGTCGGCGTTGTTGATGGCCAGGTGGACCTCGCGGGTCTCGGCGCTCTCGTGCATCTTGGCGGCAACCTTGATCTCGACGTGGGCGGTGACCGCGAGCGCGGCACCCTCCGGGCCGATCCCGAGCTTGGCCAGAACCGCGGCGGCGGCCTGCTGGTCGAACTCGCCGCTTCGTTCCGTGCGCGCGGTCCGCTCGTGGGGATCGATCCACACCCCCTGCGTCGGCCCTTGATCGTCGGTCCGCGGTGGCAACGACCGAACAGCATCGGCCATGACTTCCGGCGCTGGCCGCGGATCACTCGCCCACTTCGCCGCCGGGTCGACCGGAGGCACCACGGTCGGCTTCGTCACCACCTGAACGGACGTCGCTCCAGCCGACAGAGGCGCTGTTCCGAGTGCTGGCCGGTTGATCCAACTCTCGACGTGGGCGCGCACCTGACCGGCGAAGGCAAGCGCGTCCTTCAACGCCTCGTTGCCCGCGGCGAGCCACCCGGCGGCGGATTCGACGAACGTGCACGCGGACGACACTCCGATGCGCGCGAGGTGGTCGCGCAGCCGGTCCGCTTCGTCCTGGCAGCCGATGATCCCGGCTTCCGGCAGCTCGGCCACGGCGGCGCGCAGTTGCTCAATGACCGCACCCTCGGACACGGCGAGTCACACCCCTTGTGCCGCGGTCCGCAGGTCATCGCCGGCCGCGGCGAACGCGTTCTGTGCCCTTTCCAGCGCCGCGAGCAGGTTCTCAGCCGCTGCCTTGGCGGCGTGGACGTCGGGGTGGTCGCTGCTCGTGAGCGCGGCGGCGATTCCGCCCAACGCCCGCTCGACCGCAGCCCGGTGGTCAGCGAGCGGCAGCGCGTCCGCATCGCCCGCGATGGTCAGGTACGCGACGGCAAGCTCTTCTGCTGACATGCGAGTCCCCCGATGCTCGGTTCACCTCATGGTGGCATCGGGGGCCGACAGGCGTGCTGCCGTCGGCAGCACGGTCAGGACGCCGTGAGGAACTACGCGTCCCGGAACCGACGCCTACCTGACGATGTTCTGTCGTGGGTGGGGACGCTGGTCCACCAGGGGGGAGGAGGTGGACCAGCGTTCCCCAGGTGGGCCTATCCGGGGGGATGGATCGGCCCAGTCATCCAGGGTAGTCGGGCATACGCCGAGCTTGAGGTGAAGCCGGTGGCCTCGCCCGACCGAGTGAACGCGGCGCTGCTACCGCTGCGGGCGGGCGATGATGCGGACGTGCGGTGCGCTCATGTCGACCCGCACGACTTCCAGGCGCACGATGTCGGCCATGGTGGTGATGCCCGCGTCTCCGAGACCAGGCTTCCCCGCGCCGAGCAACGCGGGCGCCACGTAGTTGATCACCCGATCGATCACGCCCGCGGCGACAAACGAACCGGCCAAAGTTGGCCCACCCTCAAGGAACACGGCCTGCACGCCGTGCTCGTACAACCCGGCCAGAAGAGCACGAACATCAAGACCGCGCCCAGTACGAGGCAGTCGCAGCAGTTCGGCTCGACCTTCCAGATGCGTGGCGTCGGCGTCCTCGCCCACCGCGATGAGGGTCGGCGCTGCGTTGTTCAGCACCGTGGCGTCCACCGGCGTGCGTGCGTTGGAGTCCACGATCACCCGCAACGGCTGGTTGGCGGGTTCGATCATCGACAGGTCCAACCGCGGGTCGTCGTTGCCGCGCACCGCGAGGTTGGGGTTGTCGGCCTGCTGGGTTCCCGAGCCGACCACGGTGGCCTGGCAACCAGCGCGCAGCAGATGAAATTCGCGTCGGCTGTGCGGGCTGGTGATCCACTGGCTGGTGCTGTCCGCGGCGGCGATCCGCCCGTCCATGGTCGCGGCGTACTTGTACACCACGAAGGATCGCTGCACCCGCTCGTTCACCCCCGACCATTCAGTGCCTCTTTGTAACAGCCTGCCCGGTAGAGTTTCCGGCGCAGTCGTGCCGCTTCACGCCGCTAAGACGGCCCATGCAGTTCGGGGTCTTGCTCGCCGCACGCTCGCCAGATGGCCGCCACCTCGTGCTGTGCCTGGAACGCACCGTCGAGGTCTCCTGCCCGCTCCGCGCCAGAGCGCCTGCTGACCGTCGCTGGGGCAGTTTCCGCAGCTCGCTTTACGTGGTCTCAGCTCCGCGGGCAAGGACCGACTCAAATGCAGGCAGGTCAGCTTCCTCTTCCAGTGCAGTCACCGTGGCTGCGGGGGCCCAGGCGCCCAGAATCTCGCGCAGCACGTCGGCGGCGTAGGGACGGACAGCCTGGCCTTCAGCCAGCCGAAATTCCAAGAACGGCTGGAGGTCATGAGTGGCGCTGATATCGCTGAGCACCGACACCGCCAGCATGCTGCCTTCTGCACAGCCGCTCCGGTAGATACCCAAGGCCGTGGCCAGCGCTTGTGGTTTGGTGACTGCGTGCAGCACGTCGACGGCCAGGAGGCCGACTGGGCGGGCCAGGTCCAGACCAGCTGCTGAGGCCTCCCTCAAGACGATGTCGGCGGCGACGAGGTCGGCGTGGACCACCTGGAGATGGGCCGGGGCCAGGCGCCGCGCTTCAGCGGTGGTGGCGGCTTCGTTGTCGACCCCGACGATGCGCACGGTGCGGCCGCAGCGGGCGAGGAAGTCCGTCGCCGAGCCTGCGGTGGGCAGACCGGCCCCGAGGTCGAGGAACTGCTCGATGCCAGCATCAAGCATGGTCTGGATCGAGGTGAGCAAGAAGCGCCGATGGGCTCTGGTCAGTGCAGGTGCGCACGGCAGCACGTTCTCTATGCGCAGGGCTTCCAGCCGGTCCAACGGGGTGTGGAAACTCCCGCCTGCGAGGTAGTCGTAGATCCGGGCAGGGCTGGGAAACTGCAGGTGATGGGTCGCGGAGGTGTCGGACTGGGGTAAGTCGTCATCCACCGACAGGCTCCTCTCCTACCATGATCATCATAGGTGATGGGCGGCTGGATCGGCTTCGGCTGGATGGGGGCAACCCACACCGGGTTTCGTCACATCCAGCCACGGATCAGCGGCCGTGCGCGGGAATCGCCTCGCTCCTGAGACTCCGCCGGGTGATGCGAAGCGACTACCTAGTGAACTAGCCGCTCCAGGAGCCTTCTGCACACGATCGGGCGACCCGGCACCCACATTTCGCCGTCGGCGGGCTTATCCCAGTGTGGGCTCTGAGACAGGGGCTCGCTCGAGTTGAAAGGTTCGTGTCCGTTGATCGAGGTGATGACCGTGGTGGCCCCTGCGCCGCTACACCACGGCGTGCGGTGGATTGGTCGGGGGGCCCTCGTCGCCATTGCCTGTCCCGCTCGTGTCGCTGAGGAGGATTTAGTTCACCGTTCACAGGTAGTCGTCCGAGGCGCCGGCATGCTGCTGGCGGCCGGTTTCTGGTGCAGCCCGGCTGAGACCGGCCGGGCGCGGGTGGGGATGTCCGTGGTCAGGTTGCGGGGCCAGGGCGTTGTTTCGTGAACCACGATCAGCACGGGGCCGCACGGGAGCGGGAACGGGCGTGGCGGAGCTTCCTCACCGAGCACAACGCGGGTCTGCATCGCTTCGTCAACCACTTGCTCCGGTCGTACGGCATGGCTGAGAGCAGCGAGATCGCCAAGGATGTCATCCAAGAGGCCATGTTAAAGCTGGTGGAAAGATGGGAGAAGGAGCACGAGAACCGCGCGGGTTTCCTGTATGTCACGGCCCTCAACGGTCTCAAGCGTCACTTCCGGACCGAAGTCAGGCGTCAACGGATCGAGGCGCAGTGGGTGCAGCTGACCGCCTCGTGCACCGGTGAGGTCGACCCGGAGACCGTCCTCGTGCTCTGGGACATGATCTTCAGGCTGCCTCTCCAGCAGCGCAACGTCATGGTGCTCGATCAGGGCGGTTTCAAGGTCGCCGAAATCGCCATGATGTTGGATCTCGAGGCGCGCACTGTGTCCGATTACCTCAAGAAGGCACGAAAATCGCTCAGATCCTCCTACTTTCGCAGTGGCGCCGGTGATCAGCCTGGGAGACCGGAGCGGTCCGGAACCGGACGACGATCGGCACGCGACGACAACGGAGGCTTGTGATGGCTGGCATGCTCCAGCGCTTGTTGCGGCGGATACCCGGCACGGCGCCGCTGCGGCGGCGCCTGCAGTTCCGGCAAGGAATGCGCCACTTCGGGCAGATCATCCGCGATGTGCCCCTGGACCGGGACATGATGGATGCGACCCTGCAGGCGGTGCTCAGCACCGCCCACACCCTGGACACCGTGGCCGCGGCGAGTTCGCCCGAGACCGAAACCGAAGAGGTCCTGCCCGAGCACGTGGAGCCATGCCCGCAGATGCTGGAATCGGCAGCGCGGGCCTGGACCGTCGCAGCGGCCTCGCGAACCTACATCTCGCGTGACCCTTCCGAGGTGCGCACGCTGATGAGCGAGGGGGCCGCAGGCCTGTACGCGGCCTTGTGGAATCCGCTGCCCTCGGCCAAGGCACGACGATTCGGGCACTGCCTGACCGCTGAACTGCTCCTGACCCCGGAGTCGGTCTCCGGGGTCATGGCTCTGGTGGAATGCTGGCTCGCCGAGGTCCAGCGCAGCCACCTGTTGCCGACGGCCGCCGCGGGCAGAGCACTGGGTGAGCTGACCCGCGGAGGGCTCGAAGGCGCCCGTGAACGGGTGTTCACCGAACAGGCCGCACTGGTCACCGCCATGCGTAAAGCAGAACGCAACGCCCTGCACACGACCCTGACGCAGGGACAGTCGTTCCGGACCGCCATGACCGGCTGCCGGACACCGATGGCCGTACTGAATAGACGTGGAGTGATCGCCGAAGTCAACGACGCTTTCGCCGGCCTGACCCTCGGACTGAACACCGTGGGCAAACGCGTCGGCGTCCTGGGGCACACCACCTCAGACCGCGAGGCCCTCCACAACGCCATGCTCCAGGCACTGCACTCCCCTGGAGACGCGGTGTGGACCGACATCACCTTGGCCTGGCCCAACGGCCAACCACGGGCCCGAATCAACGTGGGACTGGTCTTCAGCCCACTCAGCGGCCTCGACGGCGAGATGTACATGCTGGCCAAGGACACCAGCGAACTGCAGACCTGGCAGCACGCCTTCCAGCTCAAGTTCAACCACAACGGAGTCGCCGATCTGCCCAACCGCAGCCGGTTCCTCGCTCTCGCTCAGCACGAGATGAGCCTGCTCACCGACGCCGCCACCGTCACACTCTGCCTGGTACGCCTGGAAAACCACGCCGCGATCGCCGAGAAGGTCGGCCAGGTCGCCGGCGAAACCCTGGTCATCTCCGCGGTGCAGAGGATCGTGGCGGCCATCGGCGGGATCACCACGGCGGTGATGGCCCGGCTCGACGAGAATACTTTCGCCGTGCTGTTCCCGATCTCTGATCTCTGGGGCAGTGTGCACGAGGCTATCGAGCGGATCACAGCCTGGACCTCGGATCCCGTCACAGTCCAGCCTGGCGGCAATCAGGAGGGCACGTCTGCCGGCCAGGAGGTCAAGCTGCTCTGCGACCCGCGAATCGCCACCGCACAAGGACATCCGCGCACCGTCAGCGCCCGCGACCTGTTGCAGCAAGCCGAGACCGAGCTGAATCGGCTCTCACTGGCAGACCGCGGGGCAAACAGAACGCGCCGAACCACAGCCTCGGCCGAGTCGCACCACCACGACCGCTACTCACATCTGTTGCCAGGCATGGGAGAGGCCCACGAGACCGGAAAGCTATTCCTGGACTGGGAAAAAGTCATGGACATCAAGCGGAAGGAGATGGTCGGCGTGCGAGCCACCGTGCGCTGGGAGCATCCTGAGCACGGAAGTGTGCCGGCCGACGGCTTGGTGGCGGAGGCGATCGATCTGGGCATGGCCGTGCCTCTGGGGCGCTGGCTCATCGAAGAAGCCGCGCTCGCCGGTGGCCAGTGGTACCGAGATTTCGGAAGCAAGGCGCCTTTCGTACAGCTGCCAGTGCCCCGCCGCCTGGCACGCGACGAAGCGCTGCCCGAGCTGATCAGAAACATCCTCTCCGCCACGGGCATGCCTGCCCAACAGCTGCATCTGCTGCTGCCTGACGGAGCCTCGATCGACGATGAGGTCACGGACGAAGAGGAGGACGAGGACACCACCAAGCATCCACGGCTGGAAGCCCTCAGTCTCACCGGAGCGATCGCGGGCATGATCGGAGCGGGCAAGACCGAGGAGTGGTGGAGCCAGCTGCCCTACATGATGGTCGCTTCGGCAGTGATACCCGCCAAGATCACCGAACTCCTCGGCGCACAGGGCAAGGGCGCCGAAGGGCGCCGCGCACCGGCGGAGTGCCTGATCCAGCTGTGCAAACGGCTGCGGCACAAGGTCACCATCAGCGGCGTGACCCACCACGCCGAGGTAAGTACGGGCAAGGCGTTGAAGGTGGATTGGGCGTCAGGCCCGTACTACGGGGATCCGCTCCGCACCGAGGAAGTACCCGCCGGTATCAGCGATCGCGTCGCGACGGTGACCTCGTTGCACGAACACATGAACCGGCGCTCCGGCTAGCCGCAGGTGGTGCCCATCGCCTCCCGAGCCTTGGGCACCACCCGTGCTCCATCCGATCATCGTGGACCGCGACGCGGCCGATTCTTCGGCCGTGGCAAGGAAAGGCACCGCATTACCGTGTCCGGAACTCCCCCCGATCCACCTCCCGGATCCTTCGATCGCCTCAGTTCAGGCTCTCCGCAGGGCCATCCCGCTGATTCGGCTCGCGTCCATAACCAGGCCCATGACCTTCGCGGGGTGCAGGCCGGCTGGGTCGACCACGTCAACTTCGAGACACACGTCTACACCCAGCTTGAACCGCCACCGGCCACCCGGCAGATCTTCGGCGCCCTCCCCCCTCGCGCCCATGCCTTCCAGCACCGGCTGGAGGCCACACAACTCCGCGCGGTCTCAGCCGCCCACGGCACCGCTGTGCTCGTTGGCAGCTGCTCGCACCTGGTCCGCGGGCTGGGCGGGGTCGGCAAGACCCAATTGGCCGCCGAACACGCCCGCACCTTGTGGAACGACGGCGCCCTGGACCTGCTGATGTGGATCACCGCCACCTCGCGCGATGCCATCCTCACCGCTTACGCCCACGCCGCGTCCGAGCGCCACCCGCGGAGCTCCGCAGCGCTTCCCCAAGCCACCGAACTGCTCGCTCAGCGGTGGCTGAGCTTGCTCAACACCACCTCCCTGCGGTGGCTGGTCGTGCTCGACGATGTCCAGGACCCCGCCGACATCTTCGGGCTCTGGCCACCACACTGCCCCAACGGCCAAGTCGTGGTCACCACCCGCCGCCGGGACGCCGCCCTGACCTCCGACAGCCGTCATCTCATCGACGTCGCCCTGTTCACCCCCCAAGAGTCCCTGGACTTCCTCACCACTCGCCTGAGCGTGCACCCACAACAGGTCGAAGGCGCCCGCGAACTCGCCGAACACCTCAACCATCTGCCCCTGGCCCTGGCCCAGGCCGCCGCCTACATCGCCGACCGGCCGGCGATGACCTGCACGAGCTACCTCAGCCGCTGGTCCAACCAGCACACGCCACTGACCGACGTGCTCCCGCAACCCGGACAACTTCCCGATGAGCACAGCGAAACCATGGCCACCACATGGTCTCTGTCGATCACCCGCGCCAACGACATGGCACCTGTCGGCCTGGCCCGACCCTTGCTGGAGATCATCTCGCTGCTGGATGCCAACGGCATCCCCGACACCACCGTCACCACCCCGGTCGTCCTGCACCACCTCGATGCAGTCACCGGAAGCAACGTCAGCGCCGATGACGCCCTCGACGCGCTGAGCTGCCTGCACCGGCTCAACCTCATCACCCACGACCGCAAGGCCACACACCGCTCGGTCCGCATGCACGCCCTCATCCAGCGCACCACCCGGGAAACGCTGACCCCGGCGGCCCTCACCGCGACCGCACTAACCGCCGCCGACGCACTGCTGCAGCAGTGGCCCGATCCCGGCGAGGACGCCGAGCTGGCCGTTGTCCTGCGGGGCAGCGTCACCGCGTTGAACGCCAACGCCAACCTGTGGGTCGACCGATGCCACCCCGTGTTGCTGGCCTTCGCCGACAGCTTGGGGCTGGCCGGCCAACCGCAGGCGGCGGTTCTCCACTACCGCCAGCTGCTCACCCATGCCTACCAACACCTCGGCCCCGATCACGCCAGCACTCTGACCATTCGCCACAACCTGGCCCATTGGCAAGGCGAAGCGGGAGACTCCAGCGCGGCGGCCGCGGCCCTGAAGCTCGTCCTGGCCGCCCGGACACGGGCACTCGGCCCCGATCACCCCGACACCCTCACCACCCGCCACAACCTCGCCTACCGGCGCGGGGCCAGCGGTGACGCCGCCGGAGCAGCCAAAGCCTTCACCAGCCTCCTGGCCGACCGCGCCCGCGTCCTGGGAGACACCCACCCAGACACCCTCAGCACCGCCCACAACGCCGCCTACTGGCAAGGAGAAGCCGGAGACCACCACGGCGCAGCCGAGGCATTCAAACGCGTGCTGACCAACCGCTCACACGCCCTAGGCCCCGATCACCCCAGCACCTTGAGCACTCGCACCAGCCTCGGTCACAGCCTGGGCGAGGCCGGTGACCACCACGGCGCTGTCGGTGTCTTCACCGACCTGCTCTCCCGGATGGAACGCGTCCACGGCCCAGACCACATCGACACCCTCACCGCCGGTGACAGCCTGGCGCAATGGCTGTGCCAGGCCGGAGATCCCGGCGCGGCAGCCCTGCTGTTCGGCCAACTCCTCACCCAGCAACGCCACGTCCTGGGCGCCAACCACCCTGACACCCTCACCACCAGCAACAACCTCGCCCACTGCCTGGCCCTGGCCGGCGACCCCGCCGGAGCAGTGGATGCCCTCGCCCAGCTCCTCGATCGCACGAACCAGGCGCTGGGGCCAGAACACCCCAACGTGCGCACGATCCGCTTCAACCTTGCTGACTGCCTGGGACACGCAGGCCATCCAGCTCAGGCCGCAGCAATGCTGAGCGACCTGCTGCACGACCTCGGCCCCCACAACGCTGGCGACAGCAGCGCCTTCACCATCCGCAACAACCTCGCACACTGGCAAGGACACGCCGGTCAAGCAGACGCCGCCTGCCACACCCTGCGCGACCTGCTGGCCGACATGGAAGCCGAACTCGGAACCCAACACCCCAACACCCTGGCCACCAGCACCAATCTCGTCCACTGGCTCGAGGAATCCGGCGACAAACCCGCCACAGTCGCAGCACTCCAACGCTTGATCACGCACACAGGACACGTACATGGTCCGGTTCATCCAGACACCATCGCCCTGCAGAGGCGTCGCGATCGTCTCCTGGTCTCCATGAGAGGCGAGGATGCTCACGGTGGCCTGTGAACGCTGCGGTGATTCATGGGCCGTCGAGGTGTTCGTCGAGCCAGGCCCGCGGGCGACCGCCGGCGTACTCGGTCAGCTACCAGGCTGAGCTGAGGATGAGAACAGTTGCCATCGTCGTACATAGCGCTCTCCCCTGTCCTGTCGCTGAGCCGGAACGCCCAGGCGATGGCCTCCTCAAGGTGACCTGAACCGCGGGCGTCCAGCTGCCGTGCCGCCGCGCGTCCGATGCTGGTCTTGGGCAGCAACTGGTTTTCGGCATCGGCTACCGCTCTCAGGGCTTCTTCCAGCCATCCAGGCAGCCGGGTCGGCTCGCCGGTGTGTGCTGGCTCGGCCTGGCGTATGAGGACACAGCCCTTGGTGGTCAGCCGGATCTGGGACTGGCGAGCGGTTCCGGTGACCACTTCGACATCCACATGGCGGATTTCCAGCAGCCAGCCGAAGTTCGGCGGCGCGTCAGCAGCGGCGCGGGTGGCGCTCAGGTCGAGGTGACGCCGTAGCGTCCCGCCAGGGCGACGAAAGGTGCGACGAGCTGGTGTGGGCTGTTGGGCAACAGCAAACTGACTCGTTGACGGGCTCTCGTCAGCACCACGTACAGCAGCCTGCTCGCACTCTCGAAGGGTTCGGACTCGCTGCCGTAGTAGTCGTTGGGACGGAAGACGGCAACGATGGCATCGGACTCGCGCCCTTTGGTCTGATGGAGATTCATCACCTGGACGGCAGCCTGGTCGCCAGCATCGACATCGGTGAAGGACTCCATCCGCATCGTCTCAACTTGGCGGCTGACGGCATCGAGCACGTGACCGGACACGGCCATCAGCCGAATCACTTCGGCGGCGGCTCGACGCCACTGCCGATGGCCGCGATTGAGTCCCAGTGTTGACCAGCCGGTGGCAGCGATGTGAGCGGCGGCGTCGAGATCAGGCGCGTCCGATAGCGCGACGCGGAGTTCGTCCAGCCTGGTAGCGAGCAGACCTTCGGCTTGGCCTCTACCGATGATGAACGCCAAGTCTGGGGCGTACTTGCCCCGGACGGTGGAGGTGTAGAAGACGGCCATCCGCACGAGAACGTTGTCCCAGGCCGTCATGCTAGCGGCGAACTGCATCATCATCATGAAGGTGCTGAGCGCTTCTCCGTAGCTCTCGGAGAGGCCAACGGCGACGTGGTCGACTCCACGTTCGGTGAGTGCGGCGGACATGGCGGCCGTGGGTTCGTTGCCGTGCAAAAAGATTCCGAAGGTGTTCGCTCCTCGCTCGCGACTCTCGTCGATCACCGCGCACACCTCGTCAACCGCAGGATGGGCATCGACCCCGGTCACGAGGCGAAGTCGTCCGTTGGCTACGGCTTCAGCAAGAGAAGGATGGGCGAAGTTTCGCTGGCGCACTTCCTCGGCCACAGTGGGCAACAACTGAGTCGGGTCACGGTACGAGCCGAGCGGCAAAGGAATCTGCGCGGCCTCTGGCCGCGCGACTGCCGCGGCAATCCTTTCCGGGCCGACGCCCTTTCGTCCGGGGATCTTGTCGTAGATCATCTGGTTGGGATCGCCGAGGAGCAGCAGGCGGTTGCCAACCTCGGTGAGGCCTTCGAGCAAGGTCCACTGTTCGCTGTCGGTGTCCTGGAACTCGTCGCAGACCACAAGCGACCACCGGCGTTGCGCGAGCGGGCCGATGTGAGGAAGGTCCAAGATCTTGAGAGCTTCGGGAAGCAAGTCGTTGTAGGACAAGACAGTGGGGTCTTCCTGGAACAGCTTGCTTTCCGCTTCCCCGCGCAGCGTCGGGCGTTCGCTGTGGCCGGTGTAGCGGCCGAAGTCGCATACCAATTGCCACGCCAGCCCGTGAAACGTCAGCACGTCCACCCGGTCGGTGACGTCGCGGAGGATTCCTTTGCTGCGACTGAGGATCTGCGTCACCGCGGTTCGACTGAAGGTCAAGAACAACACACGATCACGAGCGACGCCGGCAGGAGCGCCCGCGTCTCGCCGGAGCAGGTGTGCGCGGGCCGCCGCCGCGGCGGTGACGGTCTTGCCGGTACCGGCACCTCCGAGGACGAGAAGTGTCGACGCCTCGCTGTCGCGGACATCGCGTTGCCTGCCGATGGGACTGAATCGGCGCGTCGTGGTCATGCGGTCAACGTCACCGGCCCGGTGACCGTCCCTCTCGCGAGTTCCACCGCCTGGTCAAGGAATCGGATAGCAACCTTGGGTGGCACCGTTCCGGCCAGCAGATACACGTACTGAGCATGCACTCCGGACTTGTGCAGCGCCCTCGCAAGGCGCTTCTCCAGGTCGCGGTCGTTGAGCTGATCCATGTCGGCCAGGCCGAGCTGCCACTGCTCGTCCAGTTCCGTGAACGCGTCGAGCAGGCTCTGCCGTGGGACTCCGTGCACGAGCGCCATCTCGATGGCGAACCGTTCAGGCAATCGAATGACGTCATCGGCGACCTGCTGCGCTTCGGCGAAGGAGGTGTCCGCGCCTTGGCCGGGCTTGTCAAAGTCGAGGCCGGCGATCACCCGGAAGCCGAGCTGGCGAGCGAGCCTGCAGATCTTGACGATTTCGGTGTGGCCTTCGCTTTCGACGAACCGGACCCCATATGTTGCGGGCGAAGGCTTGCTGGCGCGCCGTTGGGTGATAGCGGTGAGGGCTGCCACGTCGTGGCGGCCTTCGAACACGACGATCGCCCGACTGCTCATGGCGGGGAGCAACTGCAGGTGGAGTTGCCGCACCACGCCGAGTTCTCGCTTGTCGGACGGCGGCACCATCTGGTGAGCGGTACGTTCGCCCGTTCGCAGCGACAGCCGCACCATCTCTTCGGGGAGAAACGCGCGTGCTGCTTCCGGACGCCGAGTTGACAGCCACAGCTGATCGCATGCGGTTCGCAGCTCGCGTGCCAGATGTTCGGCGGCACCGGCGTCGAGTTGGTCGCCGAAGTCATCGCACACGACAACCACGCCAGCCTGGGCGGCGACCACGAGCGCTTCCGCAGCAGCCAGCACCGCGGCGGTCGTCGACCCGTGCCGACGCAGGGGCAGCGCTTCCGGGGATCCGAGCCGCAACGTCGGTTGGAGCACTCGAAGGAGCCCTGCCACCGAGCCGCCCTCGGCGCGGAAGTCGACGATGTCCGAGATCGCGGTGTCAGCGTCGATGCCGAGTGTGCCCCGGACGGGCTCGAAGACGTCGTCCAACACGGCGCTGACCACCTCGGTCGCGCTGAACCCGTCGGTGGCGCTGTCCACCGCCGAGGAGAGTGCCTGCAAAGCGGTGGCCAGGTCGTCCCCGCCCGAGTTCAGCAACTCGCGGAAGGCGCTGCCGGGTCGCAGGGTCAGGGGCTGGCCGGGCTTCAGGACGATGAACGGCAGCATGCTCCGTTCGAGACGACGGGCCCGGTCGTAGCTCTCGTCGTCGGGATCCGACGTTTTCGGATAGTCCACCCAGTGCTCGCCCACCCCCTCTTCGGGGTTCCAGCGCAGCCGGTAGCACAGCCGCAACACGAGCTCGTGGCGCTCTCCATCCAGGTCTTCGGCGGCGGATGATTCAACGAGCACGTCGTCTTCGGCATCCCACAGTTCAAGCCGACGGAAGAAGTGCTGTTCGAGTGCCTCGCCGAGGTCGGAGAGCACGACCTCGATTTCGGCTGAGCGGATGTCGACCTCGGTGTCGCCGTCGGCAGGCTCTTCCTCGGCTTCGGTAGCATCCGCCTCGGCCTCGTTGCCGGGGCAGCTGTCGCCGGACGCGGCAAGGTACACGTCGAACTCGTTGGGTGGGGTCCGTGTCGAGTCCGGGTCAAGCACCCGGCGGATTGCCTCGACGAGGTCGCTTCTGCCCGCTCGGGGCTCGCCGACGACCAGGGCGTGTTGGCCTGCTCGCAACTCCAGTTCTCGCCAACCTCGAAACGACGAGATACGCAACTGCCGAACACGCATACCGCAGGCTAGTTGCCTGCGATGAGGCCGGGAGGTGCAAGTACACGTTCGGGTGGAGCCGTGTAACGGCAACCGCGGGCTGCCCTCGTACGGTGCACGGTGGCCGCGTGGGGCGCCCTCACTGGACGGGCGAGGCCGACGCCCCAGAAGTCTGGCGGAGCACTTGCTGATCCGTAAGCTGTGGCGGTGGAGACCAAGCAGGTGCGCGCAGGCCGGGACACAATCCTCGGGTACGTGGAGCGCGCGAAGCCGGTCGACATCTTCGCCGAGTTGATCTGGAACGCACTCGACGCGGAGGCGATGAACGTCGAGACGACGGTCGCGATCGGTGGCTTGGGGGCTCCCGAGGAGTTCATTGTCCGCGACGATGGGCACGGGATGCCTCACGACCAGGTTCCTGATCTGTTCCTGACGCACGGCGAGTCCTGGAAGCGGACCTCCGGGTTCTCACCGAACATCAACCGGCCGATGCACGGCCAACTCGGCTGTGGCCGCTTCCTCGCCTATGGCATCGCTGAGCGCGTCGAGTGGCGGTCGGTCTCGGCCAATGGCCAATCGCACAGCGAAACCGTGATCCACGGCAGCCGCGGGGCGCCGAACGAGTTCGCCTTTGACGGGCCGTGGCCGACGTCCGGGCCCACCGGCACGACCGTTCGCATGGAAGCCCGGCAGACATCACGCGTGGCCAGCATCGCGGACGGCGACATCCACCTGCCG
This sequence comes from Crossiella sp. S99.2, assembly GCF_023094165.1. Lineage (GTDB taxonomy): Bacteria > Actinomycetota > Actinomycetes > Mycobacteriales > Pseudonocardiaceae > Crossiella. The sequence goes on from NZ_JALMDK010000014.1 coordinate 86,795, forward strand.
TTGACTGCTCGGCTGGCGGCGTCACTCCTGGCCCTTCCCGAGGTCAAGGTGACCTACCGCGGGCAAGCTCTGAACCCGCGGGCTCACATCACGCACGATGTCGACCTCGATCTGGACCTCGACCCGGCGATTCTGCACGGCAAGGCCCAGCCTCGGCTCCGCGTCGTCGAGTGGTCGGCCGACATGCGATCCAAGACCCTGTATCTGTGCGACGAGCGAGGTGGCGTCGTCACCGAACACAAGCTTGGCCGCGTGCCACCAGCGCCAATCCACTGGACCGCCTATCTGCAGTGGGAAGGGTTCCGGGATCCCGCCCTCATGGGGCCGGCGGATCTCCATGTACCTGACATCCAGCACGGTGAGTTGCTCGCGGTCGCGCAACGCGCGCTCGTGGACTACCTCAACCGACGGCTGGACGAGCAGAAAGGCAGCATCCTTGCCGAATGGAAAGCCGAGGGGGTCTATCCCTACCAAGGCGAGCCTCATAGCGCCGCCGAGGAGGTGGAGAGGGCGATCTTCGACATCGTCGCGGTGGTGGCCAGCCCGGCGATCGGTCGCGACGTCAGGCAGAAGAAGCTGTCCCTGCGGCTGCTCCAAGAGGCCACAAGAGCGGAGCCCTCGCGCACGAACCGCATCCTGAACGCGGTGCTCGACCTGAGCGACGACGAACAGGAAGTCCTGTTCGACTTGCTGGAACGCACTAAGCTGGCCTCAGTCGTTCGGGCTGCCCAGACGATCGCGGACCGCTCCGACTTCCTGCACGGGCTGCGCGGGCTGCTGTACGCCGACGAGACCAAGACTGCGTTCCGCGAGGTCGACCAGCTCCACCCAATGCTGGTGAACGAACCGTGGATCTTCGGCGACGAGTGGAGCCTGGCGCTCTCAGAGACCGGTTTGACCCGCGTCGTACGTACGCTGATCACCGGACGCGACGACGTGGAGTTCGCCTCGAATCCGGTGATGCTGCCGTCCGGCAAGCGGGGTCGCGTGGACATGGTGTTCTCCCGGCACCTGCCCGAGAGCCAACGCACCCGGCACCTGGTCGTCGAGCTCAAGCGCCCGATGCGGCTCACCATGACCGAGTTCGGCCAGATCAACAACTACGCGACCGCGATTACCGCCCATCCGGAGGTTGTGGGCACGCCGCATGACTGGGACTTCTGGCTGGTCGGTACTGAGATCGACGATGCGGTGCGCAACCTTTACATCGACCCGGCCCGGCCGGGCTTGACGACTATCAGTCCTCGCTACCGGATCTGGGTCGTGACCTGGGGGCAACTCCTCGACCAGGCTGATCGCAGGGTGCAGGCGATCCGCTCGGCGCTGGAACTGGACTCCACGGATGAGACCAGCCGCGCCTATCTCCAGCGCAAGCACACGGAGTTCATCCCGCCGCTGGTCGCCGCACGCGGCACCGAATGAGGTTCCGCCCCGTTCCGGGGCCTCCCAACAAGCCGACGCGCCGGACGAATTCCGCCGTTGTCCGACAGTCCAATTGAGATGCGGGCCAAACCCGAGCAGCACGACGAGCCCCGATCTTCCCCCAGTCTCTCCGGCTGAGCCTTCAGCACAGTTGATGGTGCTGCGCCGCCCGGGTGGCAGCCCATGATCCCGTCGTGGCATATCCATCCTAGGGGTGAGACTGGGGTCTATGGCCAAGCGGACCGATCTTCACAACGAGATCAACGGCAACGTCACCGGTCCGGTGGTCCAGGCCAATACAATCCACCAAATCGTCCTATCCGCTCCCCCACCGTCCAGTACTCGTATACCGCGGCAGTTACCGCCGGCGCTGAGGGACTTCGCCGGGCGCACCGAGCAACTCGCCAGCCTCGACACCCTGTTGGACGCCCACGTCCGCAACGATTCGGCAGGCATGCCGCTGGCGGTGCTGGACGGAACCGCCGGAGTTGGCAAGACAGCGCTGGCCGTGCAGTGGGCCCATCGCGTCCAGCATCACTTCACCGACGGAACCCTGTATGCCGACCTGCGCGGCTACGGTCCCAACGCCCCTCTTGCCTCTGCGCTGGTGCTGGCCGCGTTCCTCGGCGATCTTGGTGTCTCCGAGGACCGGATTCCCGCCGAGATGGACACCCAGACCGCGCTGTACCGGTCGGTGCTGGCCGCGCGACGGGTGTTGGTCTTGCTGGACAACGCGGGCAGTGCCGAACAGGTCCGGCCACTGTTGCCCGGTGCCCCGGGGTGCCTGGTGCTGGTAACCAGCCGGGCCAGTCTGACCGGGTTGGCCGTGGCCGAGGCCGCTACCCCCCTGTCGGTGGACCTGTTCACCAAAGCGGAGGCCGAGGACTTGGTGCGCGGGATCATCGGCGGGAACCGGGTCGAGGCCGAAGCCACGGCGGTGGTCGAACTGATCCGGGTGTGCGCGCGGCTGCCACTGGCCGTCAGGGTCGCGGCCACGCGCATTGCCATGCGTCCGCACATCACCGTCGCCGACGTCGTAGAGGACATCATCTGCGAGGAGGACCGCTTGGACGCCCTCAGCAGCGGCGGCGATGACCGCAGCGCTGTGCGCACGGTTTTCGACTGGTCCTACACCCAGTTGCCCGCCGAGCAGGCCCTGCTGTTCCGGCGTCTCGGTCTGCACCCCGGCCCAGAGTTCAGCGTCGAAGCCGCTGCGGTCCTCGCCAGCATCACGCCTGCCCGGGCCTACCGGCTGCTGGAGGTTCTCACCGCCATCCACCTGGTGGAGCCGGTCGCGCGCAGGCGCTACCGCTGCCACGACCTGCTGCACACCTACGCCGCCCACCGCGCCAAGCTTGACGACTCCGCCGAGGACCGCCAGGCCGCGGTGACGGCGGTGATCACCTGGTACGCGCGCACTGCGCAGACTGCAGACCGGCTCGTGTTCCCCGGCCTGGCCGCTCTTGACATCGCGCTGCCGCCCGTTGGTGTTGAGGTGTTGCTGGCCGACCGGGCGCAGTCGCTGTCCTGGTTGGACCTCGAACTGACCAACCTGGGCGCGGCTCTGCGCGCTGCCTGCCGCCTCCAGTTGGCTGAGGCCGCGCTGTGCTGTGCCGAAGCGGCGCGGTTTCTCACCTTCCGTCACCGCGCGTTGTGGCCGGTACGGGTGGATATGCACAGCCAGGGCATCTCCACTGCCCAGAACGCGGGCAACCGGCTCGCGGCCGCGAGCATGTTCACCTTGCGGGCCAACGCCAACTTCGATCTGGGCCGGCTTGCTGAGGCCGAAGCCGACTACCGCAGCGAACTCGCGCTGGGGGAGGAACTGGGCAACCCCAGGCGCCAGTACAGCGCGCTGGTCGGACTCGGGCAGGTACGACAGTCACAGGAGCGCCTGCCCGAAGCATTGGCCTGTTTCCGGCAGGCCTTGCCGTTCGCTCGCCAGGTCGGCGACCCGCGCCCGGAGGCAGTGGTCGAGTGCAACCTCAGCGCGGTCAGCGTGCAGCTGGGCCAGTTCCACCATGCCTTGGCCCACGCCGAACGCGAACTCTGGCTCCGGCAGCAAGCAGGGGACCAAGTCGGGGAAGCGTATGCGCTCTACGGGGCCGCCGTGGCCACGCAAGGGCTCGGTGGGCACGGGAAGGCGATCGCCCTGGCCGAGGAAGCCGTCGAGCTGTTCAGCCAGTTGATCGGGACTGAGAAGTACCGTGCGACCACCCTGGCAATGGCGGCGACCTCCGCCGAGCACCTCGGTCACCTGCATCGGGCGCACCGGCTTCTCCGGGAGGCCGCGGCCCTGCTCGAAGGCTTCGACAAAGCCCAGGCCGAGGTTCTAACCGTGCGGGCCGCCGTTCTGGAGAGCAGGCTGCCCGACGGCCCGTGACGGAAGTGCTCAGATGCTGGCCCGGTAACAGGTCTGGCAGTCGGGGTGATGCAGGTCCGGGCCCAGGACTGCGCTCTGCAGAGTGGCCAGGTTGATGCCGTACTCGCAGTTGACACGCAAACCCGGGGCTCCGGTGATCACGCTCATGACCGCGTGCGCGGCCATCACCCCGGCCGTGGCCGCGGAGGAGGAGTTCGCCGCGTGCACGGCGATGGACTCCTCCGCCGCCGGCCACATAGTCAGCGGCGGGCCTTCGGCCAGCCGTTGGGCGTGCGCGGCCACGGCGCAGTCATAGCAGGGACCGGTGCCCGGCTGGTACACACCGATGTTGACCTGCGGTCCGTGGTAGCCGCCGTGCACCCACGCGGTACCGGTCTGCACGCACGCTTGGTTGACCCAGGATCGGATCACCCGAGGGGTGTCCGCGGTGCACAGCAGGATTTGGCAGCGCATGGCCAGCCGGCATGCGGCGGCTACTCCGTCGACGATGCTGCGTTCGCCGGTGATCTCGATGGTGGGGTTGCAGGCGCGTAGCTTGTCCACCGCCACGTCGACTTTGGGGCGGCCCAGGTCGGCTTCGGTGGCCAGGACGTGGCGGTTGAGGTTAGACCGCTCCACCACATCCGGATCGACGATGTGCAAGTGCCCGACTCCGGAGAGAGCCAGGGACTGTCCGGCCACGCTGCCTGCCCCGCCCATGCCGAGCAGGGTGACGTGGGCCTTGCGCAATTGCATTTGGATGTCCCAGCTGCTCGTGCGGGGTGTGCGGTCCAGCCACCGATAGAACGCGCGGCCGCGGTCGTAACGTTCCCGCTCGGCCGCGGTCAGCTCCTCGGGCGCGACCTCGGCGGCGCCTTCCAGGTACCCGGCCCACAGGAGGCCGTGGAGATCCTCCAGCACATCGGCGCGGGTCTTGCCAGGGAAGCGGTGGACCAGGAGGGCAGCGACCACCTGGTCCACCGTGCGTGTCCCGTCGAGGAGTCCCGCCAGCGCCCACACCCAGCCGTCCGGGTCCCAGACCTCGGTGCCCAGGCCCGGGATGTCGCCGCCGAAGCGGATCCGATCAAGGCCGTGCCGCACGGGCCGGTGCTCGAACTTGATGCGCGGACGCCACATGGAGAAGCCCCTCGGTCGTGTTAGCCCTCGGAATTAGGAGAGCTGAAGCTCAGCTGCTGCTTGATCGGGATGAACTCGATCACGGTCGCCCACCCCCCTTCCTGAGCAGGCAGAGGAAGAGGTTGGTAGCGGCCAGACAGGCCCGGTGTGGCGGCCCGTCCTCGACTGACGGTGGGTGGAACCGTGGTGGGTCCATGGGATCTCTCACCTCTGGTGCTGACGTCAGCGGTCTGGATGCCGAGGCACGCCGGGGCCAGGCAGCCCCGCCCGTGCGAGCAGGTCGTTGAGCAGCCGGTTAGTGGTCGCGACTTTCAGCGCGTCGGGGCCGGGCCGGGTGCATTTGCGGCTCAGACAGCCGAAGAGGTACTCGGCCTCGGGCAGCTGCACCTCCTCCAGCACCTGCACGGCGCGGGCGGCCGCCGCGCCAGCCACCCACTCCGCCTGCGCTCCGATTGGGTTGCGCTCGCCCTTGAAGACCCGGCTGGTCATCGTCCACCGGCAGATGCGGCCTTCGGCGTCGCGGTGAGCACGCACGCATTCGCGCTGCAGGTCCTTGATTACTGGTGGCAGGTACTTATTCCAACCATGCGCTATTCTCACTGGAGATGAGACCTGACCGGCGCTGGCATTACGGTCATACTGATCCGGCTAGCGCATTGACAGTTCGTGCTTCAGCAACCAAACGTAGAACCAAGCACTGTGCTGATCGGACTCACCAATGCATGCGTCACGTTGCGGTCCCGAGATGACCATCGACAACTCCAGAGATCATCTATGCCTACGGATATCGACACCACGAAGATAGGCCGCAGTCGGGTAGGCTACGACTGACTGGAGGTATGTGTTTCAGGCGGAATATAGGGACGTCATGGCTGCCCACCCAGCGACTCGAAGACAACGTGCGGTCACCGGCACCATCGCTGGCTTCGTGCTACGCCTGGCTCGAGAGTCCATCCCGCTCACTCAAGTACAGGCTGCCGAAGTACTCGATGTCGATCTAGGTACGATTCAGGGTCGAGAGTCTGGCCGTCGCCCCCTAGCTGCGATGAAGGCCGGCGGTCTACTTGCTTTGCGCCGTCGGCTACTTGCCCTTGGCGCCGACCGAGCGGTCTTGGCTCTGCTCGAGCCTGCCATGGACGCTGACCGGCTCATCGAGGCAGCACTTGATCCCCCAAGCACCACTAGCCTGCACCCCTTGGCCAGTTGGGTACACACGAGGGCCACCGCTCACATGATCTCCTGGGCCGTCAACGGCGTCACACCACCTGCACTTCAAGGACTGTCTACCTCTCCTCGACGTGGCCCGGCGGCATCAGCGCCGTTGCTAGCTGCATCGCAACGAGCCCAGTTCTTTCATCACCTGCGCGGCATCGTCGAAGCCGCGAGCACGAGAGGTGAAGAAGACGTACTGCTGCGCCGTCAGGCCCTCTACTTCTCTTCGTATGACAGCAGCCCCGAGGCTCGTTCCTGGACCGCGCAGGTGCCCACTACGCACCGCGGAGCTCTTATGACGCGAGGATGGTCACCTACCTGGCCTGAAGCCCGCACCATCGCCACTGCCCTCGCGCGCCAAGGTGACCCCGAGCCCCTACTGGCATTCATCGACCGGACGATGATCAACGACGACAGGGCCGAGGCTGCGAATTTGAACTACTGGGCCTACTGGCTCGGAGCGGTCACCCAGCCGCAGGCTGACGACACGTTCATGAACGACTACACGCTGACTAGCTGGGATCCTGTGACGCTCCTACGCCACATGGTCCGCAGCGACCGCCAATCATCGGGCTTTGTCGACTTGTACGCCCATAGCCTCTGGTCCTTAGTGGAGGCGCACAGGTGGTTACCTCAGGCCGCCCCGACACTTGCGGCCGAAGTCGCCGATCTTAGCGCACTGATCCTGGATGAAGGACAAACTTGCTCTCGAGCCAGGCATGAACTCTCAGTCGTTCACTTCGTTCTACGACAGCAGACTTGATCCCGGGAGTGTCTATGGTTGATGAGCCGACTAGCGAACAAGATGCAACTGGCACCGCTGGCTACCTGCTGGAAATGGGCATGCTGAAGCGGGCGGTCCGGTCAGGCTGGTGGGTCGCTGGAATCAAGCAGCCAGAAACCATAGCCGAACATAGCTTTCGCACCGCCTTGATCGGAGCGGTGTTGGCAATGATGGAGGGTGCCGATCCCGCCAAAGTCGCACTTATGGGCGTATTCCATGACACTCAGGAGACCAGGATTGGCGATATCCCACATGTTGGCCGCCGTTATCTCACAGCAGTCTCCAACGAAAAGGTCACAGCTGACCAGCTTGCGGCTGCCCACCCTGCGGTGCGCTCAGGCATTCAGCAGATCGTGGAGGAATACGAGAGCGGCGACAGTGTAGAGGTCCTTATCGCCCACGATGCCGACAAGCTTGAGTGCCTCATTCAGGCTATTGAGTATAGCCAGCAGGGACACCAGAATGTGGAGGGCTGGATAAAAGCCAGCCTGACTAGTCTCAAAACCACCTCCGCCCAACAGCTTGCACAAGCCGCGCTCCACATGTCGTCTACAGAATGGCAACAGACCTATTTGCGGTAATCGCTACTTGGCGGTGACAGCTAGCTAGTACGGCAACCAAGTACGTGAGCGTCCAAATTCACGTCCGACCACTTCAATCCAAGGACTGGCTGACTAAGGGATGTCTCGTAAGTCGGGATGGGTACTGATCGACTGGTCGAGCATTTAGTTGATCATGTACGGCATGCAGGTGATCACGGCGTCGCGCTCGGAGCGGATTGTCCCGGTCACCGGTCTGCGACCGGTTCAGTTCCGCAGACTGGTCGCGACCGTGGCCGAACGCGGTGGTCCGGTGATCGCGGACGGGTGCCGGGACTGACCATGGAGTTTGCAGCTGCCGGATCGGGTGCTGCTGGTCGCGACGTATTGGCAGAGTTGTAGCGATCGCAGAGATTGATCCAATCAACAGCCGGGAATGTTCGGGCCTGGCGGTATCGGCATCAACGACGCCAGCATCAAGCTGAGCTCAGGCGCTACAACCGATGCGGCTACCTACTCACCTGAGCGCCGTTGCAGTACACGCACTCTGCTCGCCAACCACCCACACAGGCGAAGCCGGTGATCCCGCCGCCGGGCCGCAGCCTTCGCCAAAGTCTTATCCGCCCGCGCCCGCGTGCTCGGCCCCGAACACCCCAGCACGCTGAGCTCTCTGGCCGGACTGGGGCACTGGCTCGGCGAAGCCGGCGACCCGCACGGCGCCGTACGCGTGCACACCGACCTGCTCGCCCGCACCGAACACGCCCTGGGCCCCGGCCACCTCGACACCCTCACCGCCCGGCACGCACTGGCCCAGTGGCTGTGCCGGGCCGACAACCCCAGCGGGGCGGCGCTGGTGTTCACCGAGTTGCTCACCCAGCAACACCAAGCCCTCGGCCCGGACCACCCGGACACACTCACCACCGGCAACAACTTCGCCCACTGTCTAGCCGCCACCGGAGACCCCGCCGGAGCCGCCGAAGCCTTCGCCCAGCTCATCCACCGCATGCACCACGTGCTGGGCGCTGAACATCCCAACGTGCTGACCGCCCGCTGCAACCTGGCCACCGCCCTCGGTCACGCCGGCAACCCCGCCGCGGCGGCCCTCCACCTCCACGAGGTACTCGTCGATGTCGAACACGCCTGCGGCACAACGCATCCCAGCGCCTTCACCACCACCAACAACCTCGCCCACTGCCAAGGCACCGCCGACGACCCCGCCGGTGCCGCCCAACGACTCCAGACGCTGGTAGCCACCATGGAAGCCGTGCTCGGCACCACGCACCCTGACACCCTGACACCAGCGAAAACCTGGCCCACTGGCTCGACCAAACCGGAGACCACACCACCACAGCCACGATCCGCCACCGCCTGCGCAGCCACCAAGACAACACCCGCGGCCAAGGCTCCATCGACCACAACCACGCCCAGCCAGCGCTACGCCAACTCAGACCGGAAGCAGGACCCGCGAAGCAGCGCTGAGAGGCTCAGCTGGAACACCCCCACGGGCGTGGGGCGCACATCACGAAGGTCGCGTCGCCGCGCTTGGTCATCGGAATATCCCCACGGGCATGGGGCGCACCCCGGCAGCAGCTGTCCGGCGAGTTGGCCGAGCGGAACATCCCCACGTTCGTGGGGATGTTCCGGGCCAACGATCGTTGGCTCAGCTGGCGCTTGAGTCCACCCCACGTCCGTGGGGATACTCCGCCGTAGCTGTCGACGCACGGGGCGCGGTGCTCGTCCGTCCTATGCCCGCGGGAGTGTTCCGCACGTTGACAACTCCATAGCCGAGCCAGCGACGTCCGCCCCACCCCCGTGGGGATATTCCGCTGGAGCGGGCGGCATCTTCGCGGTGCTGGAGTCCGTCCCACGCCCGTGGGATGTCCGTGCCCAGAGCCAGTTTCGGTGATGGCGCTGGCGTCCGCCTCACGCCCATGGTGAAGTTCTAACGCGAAAGCAACACAGTCCGCCGTGGACACCAAGCTGGCCGATGCGTCCCGCCCAAGTCACCAATCTGCGCGCTGCTCCGGCAACCAATCAAAGCCCGGCGTGGTTGCTCCATGGTCGCTCCGCTGCGGCGGACAGGCCATCAACGCACGACACGTGACGACACGTCGATCTTGAACCGAACTGTGAAAACGACACGACACGGCCGCGAATGACACCGCCCGACACGCCAGTCCGCTGACTCTTAATCAGCGGGAAACCGCACGTCAAGCAGGTCGCCCTGGCCTAGTCACCCCGCTTGGAGCAGCCATCAGACTAGGCGGCCACAATCGCCGCGGACTACCTCTCTCAGGCAGGCTCGGGCCTGGTATCCAGGATTGTCACACCCAGAGCCGCGGGCAAGAACAGGACCTTGGCGTGCTGGCCGAGGTCCTCGACCATGTAGTGCAGACGTGTTCGGAGCTCATATCGGACCTGCCCAAGCCCGGCAGGACCTGCCAATGCAAACGCTGCGCAGGGTCGAAGGGCAGTTTGTCGAACCTGCCACGTCTACCTCTGAGAAGCAGACAAGCAAAGGTTCAGGATCGATCGCTGATCCTGAACCATCTCATACCAGCTGACTAATGTGCCGCCTCGAATGCCTCGATGATGTTCGCCGGGATCCGTCCCCGCTCCGCCAGCTGGTGGCCGTTGGTCTTCGCCCAGTCTCGGATGGCCTTGGTCTGCTCCTTGCTCCGGCCGTCACCACCCGGCCGGCGGCTACCCAGTTGCGGCGCTGGCCCTCGCTTCGCTTTGCCGCCCACTTGACGAGCGGCTTCTACGAACGGCGCCAGGCCACCACGGAGCTTCTCAGCGTTGCTGTCGTTCAGGTCGATCTCGTACACCACACCGTCGAGTGCAAACTCAACGCGGGAGATGTCCTCGCTGGTGGTGCCGTCCAAGTCGTCGATGAGCTGGACGATGGTGCGCTGAGCCATGAGCCTGCCTCACGAGACGGTGACGGGGCCGCTGCATCGACGCGCTGCGGCAACAGCCACGGAGAGACTTCCTTTGTGCGAGCCATAGTAATCGCCGCAGGCCAGCCAAACCTTCACGTTCTGAAGGACACGCTGACGGCCCTGAAGGTCACCGGCGTCGACCTGGCGGACGGCACGCTGCTGCTGCCTGGCGACGTGGCGGTGGCCATCGGTGCCGTCTCAGCGACCGAGAGATGACCGGCCAGCAGCGGCCTGACTCGACAACGGTGTCGTGTGCAACTCCCGCTGGGTGAGACGGACGGCCTCCACACATGTTGCCCCACCAGGTTTGTCAGTTGGCCGAGACCGCTGCAGTCCACCGCTTCAGATCCTCGAACACCTCTTCGCGCTCGAGTTCGTGCCCGCGGTCCAGGCTCTTCAGCAGAGCAGTTGTCCCCTTGAGCCGATCCGGGTAGTAGACCTCCGGAGTCAGGCAGGTTGGACAGTCATCCAGTACGCAGAAGGGCCACAACGGAAGCACTTCTCCCTGACGAGTAACCATGTACAGACGATCATCGGCAAGCGGCCGGTCGGTCTCGAACACAGCGGGTTCGAAGTCCGGGTGATCGCCCATCAACTCGAGGCCCGTAACCTCGTACTTTCCGATGTTCGGAAGCCAGCGCAGCTTGCTCGTGTGCACCAGTGACATTCTAGCGAGGAACGAGCTCGCGGCGAGGGCCCTGAACGTCGGCTTCTCTAAGTTCTCCAAGCTGCGCTCGACCTCCGCGCGAGTACGGGGACCGGCTCCGTGTCTGATCTTGTTCCTCATCTCCACAAGGGAGCCTAGGTCGGCCATCAAGCCCTTCCCTCCCTTCTTCGGCGCTGTCGCCTTGGCCAGGCCTGCCGCCTCGTCACCGCTTCCCCGGGCGAACGTTCCCGTCGCCCTGATTACGCCCACCCAGTGCCCCAGCGAGACACCGCCCTGCTGCATGCCCGTTACCCAGGCCTGGACCTCCGCCAGGTCACCCCACCCTCGTTGTGCGGAAAGAGAAAGGGAGACGATGCCCAAAGAGAGGATCAGGGCTTCGACGCACAGGAGGGCGGCCTCGTGCTTCTCCGCCGGCGACGAACTGTGCTTGAACCTGCGCACGGCACGAGCGATCGGGTATGGATAAGAATCCTGGAACAGCCGGTAGGGCTCGCCCTGCCTGCGCAGGTTCTCCGCGACCAGCGAGCTCAATTCGCCCGCCTGCTCGAGTCTGGCGCGACGCTCACCGCTGCCGATCCGTTCGAAGATCGCGATCTTCGAACGCCGTAGGTTGTCGTGGATTCTCGCTGCCTCGTCGACGCCTTCGGTCAGCCTAGTCATCGCGGCACGAATCTCGGTGAAGGTGCCGTCACACGCCGGCACCAGGAGATCGGCCAGTTCCTTGGGACGGATCCTCGGAATGATGTTGTAGCGAGGGAAGCTGCGTTCAGCCTGCGGGCTAGACAGGTAGGCCGCCAAGTACTCGGCGGGAACCTCGCCCTGGACCGGCCTCACAACCAGCAACCCCTGCCCCGCCTGCACTCCCTCGTAGTGGCGTGGCAGGACCGTCCAGTGGCGGGCCGCAGCCAGATCACGACCCACCACGTCGCCTTCCCGCAACGTACTACTGGAGTCGGCTGCCCGTGCGGTGACCGGGAGATCTTCGATGCCAGGCAGCGACGCATCGAGCAAGGAGGGGCGGAGCACCCGCTGTTCCTTGCCTGCCCCGGCGACATCGACGTTGTTATCCGCGGGCGAAGGCCGCACCTTTCCTGCGATCACTTGGGCAATGTCGCCGAGGCGCCACACGCCGTCTCGCGCAAGCTTTTTCATCTCGTGCTCATGCCGGTAGCGGCGAGGCGTGAGCTCGTACCCGTTGGCAACGATGTCCGCCACCGGTACGCAAAAGCTCTGGTCGGCTGTAGTTCGCTTGCGCTCCGCAGTGTCTCGCTTGTTCCACCTCGACACGACGTCAGCCAACGTCGAGGAGTGAGCACCGTCACGCCCCCATTCCTCCGCCGTCATGTCGTAGAACCACACGAAGTCCGTGCCACCGCAGTTCGTCTTAGTGAAGAACAGGAGCGACGCCGACACTCCTGAGTGCGGCGGGAACACCCCCCTGGGCAAGCTCACCACGCCGTCGAGGCTGTGTTCCTCCACGAGTGCGCGTCGAATCTCCTGATGAGCCGGGGTGCTCCCGAAGAGCACTCCGTCCGGCACCACGACTCCGGCGCGGCCGCCTGGCTTCAACCACCGCAGCATCGCTACGAGATAGAGCAGTTCGGTCTTTCTGGTCCCGACGGACGTTCTCAGTTCGTCAGAGAGCTGATCGTATTCGTAGTAGCCGCCGAAAGGCGGGTTGGCCAGGATCAACGAGTACTCACCCAAGGCATCAGCAGCCCGGCCCAAAGGATCGACGGACAGGAGATCTGACTGCTCCGCGCCGTGCAGAGCCAGGTTCATCTGCGCGATGGGCAGAAGCCAGGGATTCGCGCTGAACCCTCGGCGGACGCCTTCGGACGGACCTCCGGCATCCAACCGTTTGACGAACTCCCCAGCAGCCACCAAAAGCTCTCCGGTGCCGCAGAAGGGGTCGCAAATCTCATCCGAGCTGTTCGGCTTCATCATCTGCACCAACAGCTCGACGACGTCAGGTGGCGTGCGGAGGTGTCCGAATCTCCCGTCGATCTTGCCGAGCAAGTAATCGTAGAGCGCTCCAGCGGTGCTGGCCCCACTTATGTCGAAGTCGTTGACGAGGTCGACGACCTTCATCAACAAGCTCGGTGTCGTGATGGTGAACCGCACGCTTCTGAACTGACCGAAGTGGCCCTGAAACCTAGCGCTGAGATCCCGAAGTCTCGGGAAGGCCTCGTCGCGGATGCTTGCGAGTACGTTCTGAGGCGCCTGTTCGGTGAGCCTCGACCACCGCAGGTGCTTGATCTCTTCCGAGTAGGTCGACGGCTGCGACGGGCCGTCGGCACCGGCCACACCTGAGTGCAGCTCCTCCAGCTGTCGAAGGTAGATCAAGCAGGTGATCTGTTCGAGGATCTCCTGCGGGTTCGAGATACCCGCCGCCCAGAAAGCGTTCCACACCTGGTCGATCTTGTGCTTCATCTCAGCCGTGATCACCCGGTCGAGACTATCGCGTGACGCTGCCAGCTGATGCCGCTACGAACGAGAAGCCAGCGACAGGCTCGTTTCCGATCGAATCGCCGCCACCGTTTCCCTGGCCAGCACGCACAGATCAGCGGGAGGAGTGCGCGGGTGACCAGCTTCCAGGGCAGCGGAGGCCAGCCTGATCGCTTCCTCGGACCGCCCTTCGGCAGCAGGCGCCTTCGCCAGCGCCAGAAGCACCGAGGCTTTCACGTCAGGGCTGTCGATTGAGCGCGCTACTTCAAGCGCCCCGTCCTGATGACCGGGCGTCACCTGTGCCATGGTTCTCATCCGCAACGCCTGCCCCCGCCAACGCAGGAGAGCGTCCATATAACGGTCATCTCAAGGACCGCCCGAGCAGTCCCACGCCGCCTCCGGTGAGGTCGACCCCTTGGCCGGGCGATGGAACCGGACGCCGGATAGATGACTGTGACCGACGCCTACACCGGGCTCCGGCGGGGTGAGCTGGCCGGGCTGCAGTGGATCCGCACCTACCTCGATGAGAACCCGCGCATCGTGGTCGACCCGCAATTTGGAGCCCTGCACGAGCTGAACGGCAAGCTGGTGCTCGGCCCTCCGAAGACCCCGGCCAACGCGAGGACCGTGCACATGCCGCCGTTTCTGGCCACGCTGCTTGCCCAGCACCGGGAACGCAACCCCGAGCCACGGTTCGTCTCACCCAGGCACACGGCGGGCTGCGCCGGTGGTCCAGCTTCCGCCGCCGAGCCTGGCGTCCCGCCCTGGCCGACAACAAAAAGAGAGCTGGCAACCGCCGACTGGAACGCATGGGACACAAGCGCGAGGACGTCGACGACGACTACTCACACGTCACCGACCCGATGATCGAACAGATGCTGGCGAAGCTGCAGCAGCGATGGGAACACGACGGCGGCTGGACATGGCGACGCAGCCCCGGAGATGAGCGGGATGGGGCGTGACCACTTCGGATTCTCAAGGGTGGTCATCAGGCCGTGCTCCCCGACTGCTCCCTGAACCGGCAGATGGCCTGTCGATGAAGATCATCTACAGGCCATCTGCGGCCGCTCACCGCGCGTCGGCAGGTAAGGTCCATGCCCATGGACTCGGAGTCGTTGAAGAAATCGTCGCAACGATGGATGAAGACTGGGCTCGCTGCGTTCACCAGTGGTGATGATTCGCTCGACTTTGCCGTGCACCACGTGGGCGTTTCCGTGGAGCATCTATTGAAAGCATACCTTGCTTCCCTACATCCGGCACTTATTGCCGAGGGAAGCGACTGGGATTCGCTGCTGCATGCAACCGGATATGGTAGCCTTGCCAAAAAGCCGAGTACTCGGGCTAAGACCATAGGGCTAGCTGCGGCATTCGGGCGAGCAAAAAGGGCTCTAGCTGGAAAGGTTGCGGTCACCGAGGCTGAGTTCGAGTTTGTTCTTGCGGCACGAAACGGCGTAGCGCATGCTGCTCACCATGACCTCAGTGAAGTGCGAGCCGTTCTTAAGACCTGCATTAAAGTGGTCGACCCCATTCTTGTTGAGCTGAATATCAAGCCGGGGGAATACTGGGGGGATTACCTTGGTCTTCGAGATGAGCTTGATGAAGAGCGAGTAAATGAGATCAAGGTGCGTGTTGTTGTTAAGGTGGCGCGGGCGAAGGCTAGCTATTCCCAGCGAATCAAGGGCTTGGCGGCACTCGAGCGGGAGATTCTGATCGAGCGTCTGAGTGCTGTAAGCAAGTATGGAAGCTCCCGAGGATGGCCGGCCGCCTGTGTCGCATGCGATGGTCGGGGCTGGATGAGCGGCTTTGAGGAGATTAACTCGTACGGAGAGCTTGACGAGAGTGACGACCTCGGATACCCGGATATCCTCTATGTCGGCGAATTCGCTTGCGTGGTCTGCGGATTGAATCTTTATGGTGTTGACGAACTTGTGGCTGCGGGGGTGTCAACTGAAATTGAGCTGCCCCCTGTGGACTGGTCTGTTGAAAGTGTAAGCAAGTTGAATTCTGCTTTGTAGGCTCCAGATCAATTTTTGGTCGTAGCCAGTAGTTCGGGTGGTCCGTTCCTGCTCGTTGAGTTGTTTCCCGAACGCTCTGCGTCTGAGACTCCATCCTCCACATTCCCTCGGCAATGAGCGAAGATACCTTGACGGGCTTCAGTCGACGTCCTCATATGCGGAGATGGGGGTGTCCTCGACCTTCAAGGGCTCGGCGGGTGCGTGGACCGCTCTGACTGAGACCTGGCGCCATCCCTGCGAAGTTTCGTAACCAGGTCGTCGAGTGTCGTGAAGACAGTTTCGCGCCGGCCTAGGGCTCGCTGGATATCGCGAAGTTGTCGTCCGGTGTGTGCCTCCGCGCACACGTAGTCGGCGTACGCGGCAGCGCTGGAGAGGTGGAACATGTCGATAAGGTCGTTGCGACGCCATTTGACCTGGTGGTCTATGAATCGGCGAATAAACAGTTCGGATGTCAGTCCAACCATAGGCGAAGTCGAGAGCAACCTGACCAACTGGCCATCGCTAAACGACGGGAAGTCCGCTGAGCGCGTCAGTCGCTGGTAAGCAGCCGTGTAGAAGTCGATGTTCTCGTTCCAGTAGCGGCGCCTAGCCAGCCGACGACGCTGATTCTTCGGGACGTTCTCAACGCGAATCTGAGACGTGATGCGCGCATGATGGTCGACCCATTTCGTAAGAGGGTGCTTCGGAGTACGCTCGGGATCAACAAGCGTGTCTAGCACGACACTCGGCATGATCAGCATGGCCATGAATTTGTCGAAGTCAGACGTCTCGGTAGTGATGGCCAAGGTCGTACCAGAGCCGAAGAGAGCGCCAGGCTCCGTCACGATGGGGTGAAGTACGGGCGCACCCTCCATGAGTCCGAGGTGACCTCGAATTGCCAGTTCGACCTCGTGTTTCCAGATGTCGAGTGGGTTCCGAATCTGCCAGCCAGCCGCTAGACGTGCCATGGCTACGCCTACTTCGTAGCGTCGCTCGCTGTGTAGGCCTGCTGTCTCCAGCATGTGCCCCATTGACAACGGCAGGATGATGCCACCGTCGGTAGCCAGTCGGATCAGATCTTGCGCAGCGCGGCGCTCGCTGGGGTTATCCACGCGATCCGGTTCGTGCAGCGCGTCAGAGACAGTCCGCCATCGATTCTGATCCAGATAGACGGATGGTCGACCGTTCAGGGACGGCGAAGAGTTCGGATTGAACCCTTCTGTGATGATCAGGTCGCCCCTAGTGGTAGTCGACAGTATCCACCACTTCTCCCAGTCGAAGATGGAAGCGGCGACTTGTGAGGGTCGTACTCGGAAATTGGGATTCAGTTCCTCTTCCAGGGCTTGGTCGTCCTGGCTAACGATCTTGATCGTTCCCGTCTGAAAGTCGATCTGCCAGTACTTGTACCGGTCAGCCGAAATCGCCAGCGGTTCGTCCACGCAAGTAGGCTAGTTGCCAGAGCCGCTACCCCGAACGGCGGGTCTAAGGGCTGTCACCTAGCTCGTGTGATGTGTTTAGCCTGATCGGTTTCCGGGTTGGCCGGTGAGGGTGTGCCGCTGACGATGATCGACTACGCCGGGGTCTGGGCCTGAGTCTTCTGGAGAAGTCTCTCATAAGGGGTCTGGCCGTCGAGGCCGCCATGCGGTCGGTGATAGTTGTAGTAGTCCTGCCACTCCTGGAGACGGGCGTTGAAGATGTTGGTGTCGTCGATGACCACGCCATCGAGCAAGCGGTAGAATTCCTCGGCGTCAATGCGGTGGGACCGCTCGACTTTCCCATTCAGTCGCGGCGTGCGGGGCTTGATGTAGACGTGCTGGATGCCCTTGTCCTGCACGTGCCAGTGGAAGGCGGACTGGAACTCCGCACCGTTGTCGGTCTGGATGACCTCGACGGCGAACGGCAACTGGGCCAGGACATGGTCGAGGAACTGCACCGCGGTCTTCTGGTTGTTGCGGGGATAGATCTTGAGCACCCGCAGGCGGGTGCAGTCATCGATTGCGGTGTATTGGTAGAACTTGCCGCGCTTGCCAACGGGTTTGGGGGCGCCGGCCGAGGTGAGGGGTTCGACGAACTTGACGTCGATCTGGACCCGGTGGCCGGGGCGCTGCTTCTCGTAGCGCTTCCAGCGCAGGTCACGCCGCTTATAGCGCTGGGAGGCTGGCAGGCGCCCCATGTCGAGCCGGTTGAGGATGCGCCACACACCGGACCTGCTGAGCTGGATGTTGTGGTAGCGCTTGAGATACATCTGGATCTTGCCGGGCCCGAAGTGGTAGTTCTGCCGCAGGTGGACGATCTTCTCGACAACCCCGGCCTGGGTGGCGTTCGGGCTGGTCCTGGGGCGTTTGGAACGCTCGCGTAGCCCGTCGACGCCTTCGGCTTCGTAGCGGCGTAGCCAGGTGTAGTAAGTCGGGCGGCTGATCCCGAAGTAGCGGCAGGTCATGGCCACATTGCCGGTGACTTCCTCGACGTGGCGCAGGACCGCCAGGCGCCGACGCACCTGGCGGTCCAGAGAGGGCTGACTCACCCGGGTCTCCCTAGTGATCTTGAGACCCCGGTGTCAAGCATCTCCGTCAGTTTTTCATTGACACACCTGATCCCGAATGGTGACTGGGTTCTCGTCCTGGAGCACCCGTTCGAGAGCATCGTCGTCACGCACCCCACGCGCCACTCCCGTCGACCGGACGTGCGGCACCTCGTCTTCCTGCCCATGCCCAACAGCACGTCGACCCCGTACCGGAGCCTGGAACTCCTGCGTGGTCGCCGATCATGGGGGTTCGCGGACATGTACGAGCAACCGGATGTTCGCAGGCTTCCGCGCCACTGGGACCGGGCAGGGCACAAGCACGGCTTCTACCAGGAGCGAGAAACTGAGGTCGGCGTCCTCGAAACCGAGTGGTCGAACTACGTGCTGTGAACGGGACTTGGTGTTCAGCTGGCCTGGCCCTTGGAGCTACGGCCCAACCTGGAGCAAACCTGGAGCAGTGGCTCCGCAGGGAACGAGTCAAACGCCGTCGAATGGTATGCAACGGCACTTGCCGGAACTGCTACACCAGCAGACGCTCTGTTTTGGCTGTTCAGAGGCGTGATCCACCTACGCTGGCAGTGCGGGGGTCAGGGTGAACGTTGCCGCAGGTCAGAGTCTTGTGCTGTCGGGGAGCACGATGGGGAGCAGATTGGGAGCAAACACAAGCGCTGAACGGTCCTGAACTGCATCCACCGACCCTGAACGGACCTGCGCCGACCTGCGGAAGTTGCATTTCCGCAGGTCGGCACACTATGTCGTCCTTGGTTCACACCGAAGGGGTCACTGGTTCGATCCCAGTATCGCCCACCACGGGTTACACCTGGCTAGATGGCCTACCGATGATCTTCATCGGTAGGCCATCTGTCGTTTCGGGGAGCGGTTGGGGAGCACGGTCTACTGCATCAGATCCAGTCGTCGCCTTGTTTCCAGTGCTACGGCTTCCCCAGTGTCTGCTCGATCACCGAGTCGATGATGTGTGGGCAGTCGTCATCGGTGTCCCCTTGTGCCCCATGCGTTCCAGCGTGGTTTGAGGGGACCGAGTCCTGACCGCCAACCTGGCAGTGTGGGGGCAGGGGTTCGAATCCTCTCAGCTCCACATAGGAGTTTTAGTCGCTTTCTATCTGCGGTTTTTACGCTACGTAGTTGTGAGTCGTTGGCCTGGCGTTAGACAAGACGCCAGGCCATCGGCATATTCGGGGGTTCTGGCCCACCTCAGGTGTTGATTCAGGGCCGCCTGCGTCGCGATCGCCAGCCGACTCGGTCCCTGCTCTCGCGCGAGTATCCGCAGTGGTACTTCCTGCTGATCACCGGCGGTTCGAGATCCGGTCGAAGACTCTGCCTTGTGCTGACGTGGGTGTCCTCAGCAGTCGTTGGGGGCGGGTTTACCGGCGAAGCGGTCGGCCAAGTAGTCGAGTGCGGTGGGTGCTCCGGTGACGGCGTAGCCGGCGTGCTCGCCCGCGAAGGATTCGACGGTGTGCACGGTGACTCCCTTGGCGCAGTAGCGGGCCGCGAGTTGACGCATCGCCCCGATGGGTGCGAGTTCGTCGAGAAGCGAGTGGTAGAACAGCACCGGGGTCGTGGGTGTGCCGGGAGAATCGAGCAGGCTGGCCTCGGCGAACGCCGCGGTCAGACCGGGGTCCGCCAGGATGTCCGGGTGCGCGCCCCAGCGTTGGACACTGACGAACGGGTACCGCGCGACGGCGTCGAGCAGGCAGGCCGACTGGCTGGCGGCGACCGCACGTTGGCCGGTCGCGTTGAGGTATCGCAGGACATCGTTCCGCGGGTAGGAACGGTCCAGGCCGGCGAAGATGACCGCCAGCGCGCCGCCGTAGACCTTGCCGCTGAAGTGCAGCATCGTGGTTTTGGTGTCGGCGACCGTGCCGCCGGAGGCCGCGCCGGCCAAGGTCAGGTCGGGTGCGTAGGTGGGTTGCGCCTGGATGGCCCAGTCGGTGGCCATCGACCCGCCGGAGTAGCCCATCAGCCCGATCGGCGCGCCGGCGCTGATGCCGGCCGGCGCGAAGTTCCGGGCCGCCCGGATGCCGTCGAGTACGCCGTGCGCCGCGCCGTGCGCGCCCAGGAAGTCCGACCGCGGGCCTTCGTAGTCGGGCACGGCCACGGTGAAGCCTCGCGCGACGGCCTCGGCGATGATCGGGGTCTCCGCGCCGTTGGCGACCCCGGCCGCGAGCCCGGCACGCAGGGCGTAGGACGGGGCACATTGCG
The DNA here is from genome assembly GCF_023094165.1 of Crossiella sp. S99.2. Lineage (GTDB taxonomy): Bacteria > Actinomycetota > Actinomycetes > Mycobacteriales > Pseudonocardiaceae > Crossiella. Next base: position 107,046 of record NZ_JALMDK010000014.1, read on the forward strand.
AGCCGACGGCGTCCTCCGCGGTCTGGTACGACAGCACCGGACGCGCCCCGCCGCCGTGCCAGGGTGCATACGGGACCAGGATCGTGGTGACGAACGCGCTGGGCTGGTCGCGCTGGTCGATCGTCTTGTACTTGACCTGCCAGGCGTGCGCCGCGATGGGCACGCTGAGCGCGGTGGCCACGATCGGCCGAGAGTCCAGCACGGTGCCGTTGGCAAGGCCGCCGATGTTCGCCGGCACCGCGTAGAAGGGATCTTGCGCGGGCGGGGGTGGCACCAGTCCGGCGGCGGACGCCGCGCCGGGCGCGAGGGCCGCCAAGGCCAGCGTCGCGATCACGGCCGTGCGCGGCCCGGGCCAGCGGCGTCGTGGCGCGGGGACCTTCCTGGACCGAGTCCGCGAGGGATCCGTCAGCACCTGGGCTTGCCGGGGTGGCATGCGGCGACTCCCATCACGAGGGTGATCAAGGATTCAGACGGCGGTCAGGGGTCAGTGCACGTGGCGATCCTGAGTACCCCAATAGGTTTTGCGCAGCTCGCGTTTGAGGATCTTGCCGGCGCCGGAGACGGGGAGTTCGGTGACGAACTCGATGCTGCGGGGCGCTTTGTAGCCGGCGATCACCGTCTTGACATGGGTGCGGATCTCTTCGGCCGTGGCCTGCTCTCCAGGCTTGAGCACGATGACGGCGTGTACCCGTTCGCCCCATTCTTCGTCCGGGACACCGATGACGGCGCAGGCGGCGACGGTGGGGTGATGCGCGAGGGCGTTCTCGACCTCGGCGGAGTAGACGTTCTCCCCGCCGGTGACGATCATGTCCTTGATCCGGTCGACCACGAACAGGTAGCCCTCCTTGTCCAGGTAGCCGCCATCACCGGTGTGCATCCAGCCATCGCGGACGGCGGCCGCGGTCTCGGCGGGTTTGTTCCAGTAACCAAGCATCACGTGCGCGCCGCGGACGACGATCTCCCCGACTTCGCCGCAGGGGACGTCGTTGTCGTCCGGGTCGACGATCCGGATCTCGCTGTGCGGCGCGGCGCGTCCGGCCGAGCGCAGCAGGTGCGTCTGCTGGTGCTCCGCCGGGCTGAGCACGGTCGCGATCGGAGACAGCTCGGTCATGCCGTAGAGCTGGGTCAGCGACGCGTTCGGGAACGCCTTCATCGCCCGCTCCAGCACCGCCTGCGGGATCGGTGACGCGCCGTAGGCCACGGCACGCAGGCTGGACAGGTCGTAGTCGGCGAGCTCGGGATGATCGATCACCATCTGGATCATCACCGGAACCAGCAGGGTGTCGGTGACCTGGTACCGCTGGATGGCGTGCATGACTCCGATCGGGGAGAAATTCGGGATGATCACGTGGGTGCCGCCCACCGCGGAGGCGGCCGCCCAACCGGCGAGGTCGGCGAGGTGGAACATGGGAGCCGCGTGCAGGTAGCGGGCGCCGGCCGCGAAGATGTGGCCACTGGCGATCGCGCCGAGGGCGGAGGTCAGCAGGTTGGTGTGGCTGAGCATCACGCCCTTGGGTGACCCGGTCGTGCCGCCGGTGTAGAACACTCCGGCCAGCTCCGCGCCGCCGCGGCGGGCATCCGCGATCGGCGCGGCTTCGGCGATGAGGTCCTCGTAGGCGAGCAGGCCCGCCGGGGTGGGCCCCTCCCCGGTGTGGATCACCGTCGTCAACTCGGGGTAAGCCTGCTGCAGCGCGGGCAGCATCGCCGCGAACGTGTCGTCGACCAACAGCACCGTCGTCTGGGAATCCCGTAGCGAGTAGACGATCTCGGCCGGGCTCCACCGAACGTTCACCGGGTTGACCACGGCGTTGGCCCAGGGCACCGCGAGCAGGTACTCGTGGTAGCGGTCGGAGTTCAGCGACAGCATCGCGACCCGATCGCCGTCACCGACGCCCAGGCCGCGCAGCGCTCCGGCCAACCTGGCCACCCGCTCGGCGACCTCGGTGGTAGTGCGCCGGCGGTCGCCGTAGACCGTCATCACGGCGTCCGGTGTCTGCTGCACGGCCCTGTGCAGGCTCTGGGTCAGGTACACGTCACTCCATCCCTTCTGCCGCTCCTCCACGGACCGAACGATCGCCAGTTGTGAACTTTCAGAAGCGTGTTGCGGGCCACAATGGGCTTGAAAGTCCCTGATGTCAAGCGTCAGAGTCTTCTAAGTGAATACTCGATAGTGCACACTGGGGCGATGATGAGTCGACGAGTGCTCGTGGCTGGCGTGGGCATGGTCCCGTTCGCGACGCCACGCAACAGCGAGTCCTACGACGTGATGGGCGAAAAAGCGGCACGAGCGGCACTGGCCGACGCCGGTATCGACTACGGCCGGGTGCAGCAGGCGTACGCGGGTTACGTCTACGGCGACTCCACCTGCGGCCAGGCCACCCTCTACGGGCTGGGCCGGTCGGGTATCCCGATCATCAACGTCAACAACAACTGCTCCACCGGGTCGACGGCGCTGTTCCTCGCGCGGCAGGCCATCGAGAGCGGCGCGGCCGACTGCGTCCTCGCACTGGGTTTCGAGCAGATGCAGCGCGGCGCGCTGACGATGCGGTGGCAAGACCGGCCCAGCCCGTTCGACCGGTTCACCACGGTCGCGCACGGCATCCAGGGTGTGTCCGACGCGCCGTTCGCGGCGCAGTACTTCGGGGGCGCGGGCACCGCGTACGCACAGGAATACGGCCTGGCCGAGGACACCTTCGCCCAGATCGCGGTCAAGGCCCGACGGCACGCGGCCAACAACCCGTACGCGGTGTTCCGCGACCCGGTCACCGTGGAGGAGGTGCTGGCTTCCCCGCCGATCTACGGTCCGCTGACCCGGCTGCAATGCTGTCCGCCGACCTGCGGCGCGGCCGCGACGGTGCTGTGCAGCGAGGACTTCGCCCGACGGCACGGCGCGCGGACCGATGTCGCGATCACCGCGCAGGCGATGACCACCGACTTCCCCTCGACCTTCGACAAGGCCGACATGCGCACCGTCGTGGGCTACGACATGTCCAAGGCCGCCGCCGCGCAGGTCTACGAATCCTCCGGGGTCGGCCCGGAGGACATCCGGGTGGTCGAGCTGCACGACTGTTTCACCACCAACGAACTGCTGACCTACGAGGCGCTCGGGCTCACCCCCGAGGGCACGGCGGAGAAGTTCATCCGCGACGGCGACAACACCTACGGCGGACGGGTCGTGACCAATCCCTCCGGCGGGCTGCTGTCCAAGGGACACCCACTCGGGGCGACCGGGCTCGCACAGTGCGCGGAACTGGTGTGGCAGTTGCGTGGCCAGGCGCAAGCCCGCCAGGTCGACGACGTGACCGTCGCCTTGCAACACAACATCGGCCTCGGTGGCGCCGCGGTCGTGACCCTCTACGCAAAGGTGGGCTGAGCATGCCGATCGACCCGGACAAGGCCAAGGCGTGGGCATTCCCGCCGATCACCACGACGGTCGAACGCGGCAGGCTTCGGTTGTTCGCACAGGCCATCGGCGAGAACGACCCGATCTACTCCGCTGTGGACTCCGCCCGCCGGGCGGGCTACCCCGACCTGCCGATTCCGCCGACGTTCCTGTTCAGCCTGGAACTCGAGACGCCCGAGCCACTGCGCTACCTGAGCGAACTCGGGGTCGACCTGCGGCAGGTGCTGCACGGCGAACAGTCCTTCACTTATCACGCCGTGGCGTGCGCCGGCGACACGCTGACCCTGCGACCGCGGATCGTCGACGTGTACAGCAAGAAGGGCGGCGCCCTGCAGTTTCTGATCAAACAGACCGACATCACCCGCGACGGCGACCTGCTCGCCGAGGCGAGCACCGTGATCATCGTCCGTGACCCGGAGGCCCGGCCATGACCTTCACCCCCGATATCGCGGTCGGCACCGCACTCCCGCCACTGCGGCTCGCGCCGATCTCGCGAACCACACTGGCCCTGTTCGCGGGCGCCTCCGGCGACCACAATCCGATCCACATCGACCTCGACGTCGCCCGCTCCGCCGGGCTGGACGACGTGTTCGCCCACGGGATGCTGTCCATGGCCTACCTCGGCCGGCTGCTGACGAACTGGGTGCCGCAACGCCAGATCCGCTCCTACCGGGTGCGGTTCGCGGCGATCACCCCGGTCCACGGCCGGCCGAGCTGTACCGGCACCGTCACCGCCGTCGACGACGGCCTGGCCACCATCGAGCTGGCCGTGACCCTCGCCGACGGCACCACCACCCTGACCGGCGACGCCGTCGTCGCCCTCGATCCATCAACCGGAAAGGCTTGACAAACATGGGAAAACTGAACGGCAAGGTCGCGATCGTGTCCGGTTCGGGCCGGGGAATCGGCCGGGAGATCGCCCGCAAACTCGCCGCCGACGGCGCCTCGATCGTGGTCAACGACCTCGATGACACTCCCGCGAAGGACACTGTCGCCGCGATCGAGGCGGCCGGCGGTCACGCCGTGGCGTGCACCGGCAGCGTCACGGAAGACGGATTCGCCGAACGGTTCGTCGCCACCGCCGTGGACGCCTTCGGCGGGTTGGACATCGTCGTCAACAACGCAGGCTACACCTGGGACACCGTCATCCAGAAGATGACCGACCAGCAGTGGGACGCCATCCTCGACGTCCATCTGAAAGCGCCTTTCCGGGTTCTGCGCGCCGCCCAGCCGGTCATCTCCGCCGCCGTCAAGAAGGCCACGCGAGCCGGGGAGCCGGTGCCGTGCCGCAAGGTCGTCAACATCTCCTCGATCGCGGGCCTGGGCGGTAACGCGGGCCAGGTCAACTACGCGGCCGCGAAAGCCGGCATCACCGGCCTGACCAAGACCTTGGCCAAGGAGTGGGGCCGCTACAACGTCACCGTCAACACCGTCGCGTTTGGCATGATCAAAACCCGGCTCACCGAAGCCCCCGCCGACGGGGACGGCACCATCGACGTCGCAGGCCAGGAGATCAAGGTCGGGGTGAACCCGCAGCTGCTCGCCGCGATGGAACAGCTGATCCCGCTCGGCCGCGGCGGCACCCCCGAAGAAGCCGCCGGAGCCGTCTATCTGTTGTGCATCCCCGAATCCGACTACGTCAGCGCGCAGACTCTGGTCTGCGGCGGCGGATTCATGATCTGAGGAACACCATGCTGAAGAGGAACCGCCATGACTGAGGCCGGGATCGTGCACCGCGTCGACAAAGCAGGCGTCGCCACGCTGACCCTGGACCGCGGCAGGTACAACGCGCTGGATCGCACCTTCGCCGACGACCTCGTGAGCGCACTGCGAGCCTGCGACGCCGACCCCGGCGTCCGCGCGGTCATCCTCACCGGCGCCCGGCCGGTCGTTCTCCGTCGGCGCCGATCTGACCGACGGCCCCAGCGCCATTCACGACCTGATGGTCCGAGACGGCGGCTACACCGATCCGAACTACCGCGAGCCGGCCGGCCGGATCACTCTGGCGATGAACGCCATGCGGGTGCCGATCGTGGCGGCGGTCAACGGCGACGCGGTCGGCGGCGGCACGACCATCATCCTGGCCGCCGATGTGCGGTTCGCCGCGGAGTCGGCCCGGTTCGGGTTTCCGTTCACCAGGCTCGGGGTGTGCCCGGAAGGTGGGTCGACCCATCTGCTGCCGAGATTGGTCGGGCCCTCGCGAGCGGCGGATTGGCTGCTGTCCGGGCGGACCTTCGATGCCGCCGAAGCAGGGGCGGCGGGCCTGGTGTCCAGGGTCCTGCCTGCCGACCAGGTGCTCACCACCGCCACGGACTACGCCACCGCACTGGCGGCCCGCTGCTCTCCACAGGCGGTCGCGGTGACCAGGCAGCTGCTGCGTACCCCGGCGTCGGACCTGATCAGTGCCTCGGACGCGGAGAGCAGGGCCATCACGATCCTCGCCGCGCGGCCCGACTGCGCCGAAGGCGTCGCCGCGTTCCTTGATCGTCGGCAGCCGGACTTCGCCGCCGACCGCGCCCCCGCCGACGATCCGAGGCACGGCTGAAACGCGTTCTTGGTTCTTCGATCTAGGCTGATCGGACCCGGCAGCGGACACCGCACAGAGGAGACCGACCGACCATGACCCTCGACCGCGCCGCACCCCAGGCCGCGCGACGGGGCACCCGTCCCCGTAACCGTCGCGCCCAGCTCATCGCGGCCGCGACGGATCTGCTCTTCCGCGTCGGATACGACCGGATCGGCATGGGCGACCTCGCCGACGCCGTCGCGATCGGCCCCTCAGCCCTGTACCGGCACTTCACCGGCAAACAGGACATGCTGCGCGCGGTCATCGCCGAGGGCATCACGCCGATCCGCGACCTGATCACCGGCCTGGACCTGAGGCACCGTCCCACCGCCCTGCCGCGACTGGCCGCGCTCGCCCTGGATCACCGCGAGCTCGGCGTGCTGTGGCAACGCGAAGCCCGCCACATGAACCCGGACGACCACGCGGCCCTGCGGACCGAACTGCGCGACTTCGGCCACATTCTGGCCGAACGGCTCCGCGCCGCCCGCCCCGAACTGTCGGCCGCCACCGCCGATCTTCTGGCCTGGTCGACCATCGCGGTGCTCACCAGCACGTCCTTCCACCGTCTCGAACTACCCCGGCCGGACTACGACCACCTCTTGGCGCACCTCGTCGAACTCGTCGTGACCACCCCGGCACCGGACACCCCGCCGGCCGAGGACAGCGCCCCGCGGTCCACGGAGGTCGCCGGAGGACCGGGCCTCGTGCCACGATCCCGCCGCGAAGCGCTGCTGGCCCAAGCCATCCGGATGTTCGCCCGACAGGGCTATACCGGGGTCGGCATCGAGGACATCGGTGCGGCGGTCGGTATCACCGGAGCCAGCGTCTACAACCACTTCTCCAACAAGAGCGACCTGCTCGTCGCCGCATTGCGGCGCGGCACGGCCGTCCTGTTCACCGACCTCACCCACATCTACAGCACCACCGGCGATCCGGCCGAAGCGCTCAACCGCCTGGTCCGTTCCTACCTGCGCTTCACTCACCGGCATCACGACCTCGTGGACTTGATGATCACCGAAGTCGGCAACCTGCCCGAGAGCGAGCGACACGACACCCGGCACATCCAGCACGACTACGTCAGCGAATGGGTCCATCTGCTGACCTCCGCGCAACCGGACCTCGACCCCACCACGGCCCGGATTCGGGTGCACGCCGCGCTGTCGGTCGCCAACGACGCCGCCCGAACCCCGCACCTGCGCGGCGATCCCGCTTCCGCCCTGCCGCTCCACACCGTCTGTACCCGCGTGCTCCTCGGCTCGCCCACCGACAACGCTATTCGACTCCCATCGTGTGCATCGTGATCGTGGAACCGGGCAGGATCTCGTAGTCGACGGCACGCAGTTCGACGGCGGTGGCAAGTGGCTGGCCGGTGCCGGTGTTGCGGGCGTAGCGGGGGAAGCTTCCGCCGGAGACCTGCACGCGTAGCCGGTGGCCGGGCTTGAATCGGTACGCGGTCGGCCACAGTGCGACCTCGACTGTGCGTACTCCTCCGACGTCGGCGGGGTGCTTGTCCGGGCAGAGCCGCTGGATCCCCTCGCACACATTGACTGATCGGCCGTCACGGTCGACATCGCACAGCCGGACGAACAGGTCGGCGTGCGGGCCACTGGTGCGCACCTTGATCGTGGCCGACACCGGGCCGATCGCCTCGACCGGGCCGGCCAGTGGGTTGCCGGTGTAGGTCAGCACGTCCGGCCGCGCTTCCAGTGCGGTGTTGTCCTTGCTGCCGCCGGTGCGCGGGTCCAGCAGCGGACCGCCGACGGTCGGCGTCGGATCGGCCGGGTCGTAGCGGAATCGGTCCGGTCCGGCGTCCGCGGTGGGCTCGCGGGTCAGGCCGCCGCCCGGCCGCAGGTGCCAGTTCCGCTCGGTGCCACCGGCAGGTGGCCACTCGGTGTAGTCCCGCCATTCTTCGGCGCCCTGCACGAACAACCGCACCGGCCGCGTGCGCGGATTCTTCCCGGTGAGGTACGCGGGGAACCACTCCAGCGCCTCGCGCATCGCGGCGCCGAACAACTCGGTCGACACATGCAGCCACGGCCCGATGGTCAGGAACGGCGAGCGTCCGGCCGCGCGCATCGCCGCGTAGTCGGCGAGCTGGCCGGGAAGCAGCACGTCGTGCCAGCCGCCGAACAGATGCGTCGGTGCGGTGATCTCACCGGCCCTGGCGCGGTGCTCACGTTCCGGCCCCCAGTACGGGTCACCCTCGCTGCCGGTGCGAAGCCAGGACTGCCACCAGTCCACGCGCTTGCCGGTACCCAGATCGTCCGCATCGGACAGTGGGAGGTGACTTGTCGCCCTGCGTGCCCGCTTGTCACCCTTCAACTCCAGCACATCGGCCTTCAACGGGTTGCGGACGCGTTCCAGTGTCACCATCCGTGCGGTCCAGGCCAGCAGCGCCGCCAGTTCGAACGAGCCGCCGCCGTACCAGAGATCGCGAACGCCGGAAGTGGAGATCACGGGCATCATCGCGGTGATCCGGTCGCCCGCGGACGGCCCGAGCGCCATCTGCACATAGCCGAGATAGCTTGGGCCGAAGGTCAGCACATGTCCGTTGTGCCACGGCTGGTTTTCCAGCCAGTCCAATGTGGATATTCCGTCTTTTTCGTCGTGCCGAAACGGGTCGAAGACGCCACCGGATCCGTCCGTGCCGCGGCAGGTGGCCACCAGCACCTGATACCCGCGCTCGGCGAAACCGACGGAGGTGAGCCGGCTGACCATGCCGCGCCGCCCGTACGGCGTGCGGATCAGAACCGTCGGTGCGCCCGGCACTCGGCTCGGCGTGTACAGGTCGGCCAGCAGCTCCACCCCGTCCGGCGTCGGAATCCGCAGATCCCTCGTCACCTTCACGGTGCGGGTCACCGCCGGAGGCAGGGTCAGCACCCGCTCGACGATTCGGCCCTGCAACGTCATTCGATCACGATCCGTTCCTGGCTGATGTCGTCGAGCCAGTAGGCCCGATCCGGTTGCACGACAAGGAGTTCCTCGAACTTGCAGCCCCAGCCGTCCACCCTCAGGTGCGGCTCGACGGCCCACACCCCGGTCTTGAGTCCGCGGTGGTTGACGTTGAGCACCTCGGGGTTGATCGCGTGGCGCGCCGTGTTGAGCAGGAAGCCCGCGCCGTGCCAGCTCAGGAAGTGGCCGAAGAACCGCTGCGGGGGAAACCCGGCGTGCCTGGTGAAGAACTTGCCGTGCTTGTACACCCGATGCCCCAGGATGTGCTCGCCGTAGCCGCCGGCCCCGTTCTCGTACCCCGCGTCGCGGATGCGCTTGTCGACCCAGTCGAAGATCGTCGCCGAGGTGGCCGGGTCCATGATCCGCTCGGGCAGTTCCGCGCGGATCTCGCTGAGGAAATCCCGGGCCGCGTCCAGCCCCGGATGATCGCCGACGGCGAGGGTGTAGGCGATGTCGCCGGTGTAGCCCTCCAGCACGGGCGCGCAGTCGAGGATGACCACGTCACCCTCCTTGAGCGTCAGGCCAGGGCCGTTCGGCGGTCCCCAATGGTCGTCGTGCGCCAGGGTCCGGTCGCCAAAAGCGACGATCGGCTTGTGCAGGAAGGAACGGACGCCGTGGTCGTGCAGGTAGTCGAACATCCACTTCGCCGTCCGGCCCTCGGTCCAGCCGACTCGCATCTCCTTGGCGCAGGCCTGGGCGCAGCCGAACGCGAGCCGCTGGGCCCGGCCGAACGCCTCCACATCGACGGCCGACGGCGGCCGGGTCGAGGAGGAAGGCAACCGGGACAGTGCGCGGGCCAGCGGCGTGGAGGTGAAGCGGGACATGGTCATGACTCCCCCTCGGGGCGGTGAAGTTCGGCGGCACGGGTGATCACTTCCCGGACCGCGTCGGGCAGCCGGTTGTCCGGGTCGGCGACCAATCCGGCGAGAAGGATGTCGACGCCCTGCGACAACGTGGCCAGCAACTCGTCGTGGGACAACCGCAAGCGGTCGGGCCGCTGCGCGAGCGCGATCACACCGTTCATCGAGCCCCACAGGAACCGTGCGGTGTCCGTCGGCGACACAGTGCGCAAGGAACCGTCGGCGACCCCGGCCTCGACCACGCCGGCCAGCGCCCGGGTCATCCGGTCCACCCGCTCGGCCAGCATCACCGCGACCGGGTTGTCGGCGGATTCGTCGCTCAGCACTCCCTGCCGCAGCGCGATCAGCCGGAACAGCGGAGGCGAGGTCAGGTAGAACGCGAGGTACGCGCCGACCGAGTCGACCAGCTTGTCCAGCGGCGGCGCGTCGGCGAGGTAGACGGCCATCATGTGCTGCTCATTGCGCTCCAGCGCGCGCTCCACCACGGCGAGGTGCAGCTCGTCCTTACCCGCGAAGTGCTGATACACCGTCGCCACCGCGACATCGGCCGCCTGCGCGATACGCGCGATGGTCGCGGCGTCCGCGTCGGCCGCGGCGAAGAACCCCTCGGCCGCGTCGATGATCCGCGCCCTGGTTCTGGCCTTGCGCCGGTCCTGGCGGGAGGTCGTCTCGACGGTGTGCATACCAGGACGCTAACAAGAATCACGTTACATTAATAGTATGACGTTCTACTATGAACCTTTCTGCAGGTCCAAGACTTGCCGGACGCGTGCTCGACCAATCCACGGTGGCGCAGGCCCGCGGCTGCCACGGTGGCTTCGCCGCCGCGCGGATACTCCGCCGTGGACCTCGCTCTCTTGACCCCGCCATCGAGCTCACCCCGGCTGACCGACGCCGAACTGCTCACCCTGGCCGTGGCCCAAGCCCTGCTCGGCATCCGCTCCGAAGCCCGCTGGCTCCGGTTCCTGCCCCGGCAGCTGCCCGGAGCTTTTCCTTACCTGCCCCAGCAATCCGGCTACAACAAGCGCCTACCCAACGCCGTCCCGCTGCTCAGACATCTCATCCGCACACTCGCCGCCGACACCGACCTGTGGACCGATACAACCTGGGTGGTCGACTCCACCCCGGTGGAGTGCGCCCGCTCCCGCGAAACGGCCACACGGTCAGAACTGGCAGGATGGGCTGGCTACGGTTACTGCTCCAGTCACTCCCGATTCTTCTGGGGCCTGCGCCTGCACCTGGCCTGCATCCTTGCCGGACTCGGCGGCGGCGCGCCGGAAGGCACGCGGATCATCAACACCGAGAGGGATGACCCGCGCCGGTCCGATGCGCCGTCCCAGCCGTGCCCGGACCGGTGCGGCCGGCCGGATGACCAGAGAGGTTGTGCCCCGGCCGTTGGGCAGGACCAACCTTCCCTCGGCCAGGTCGAGTTCCGGGTGGGCGCCCTGTCGCTCGTTGCCGGTGATCATGTTGCCGCGCAAGGGCACCACCGCCACCACGTCGTGCCCGGACCACGGCACGAGGCAGTCCGGGAGCAGGCGGAGCACCGCGGCGAGACTGGCGAACTCCCGGGTGATCGCCCAGGCCATCGGGGCCGGGAGCACCGGGTAGCAGGAACGTTGGAAGGCCGTCCAGTTCGGCATTCCGGCCGGCGGCGGCGAAGGGTCAGCACGTTCGGGTAGCTCATGGTGCCCGCGATCAGTGTGATGTGCGGTCCTTCCAGCGCGAGCAGCAACCACGGCGCGTCCCGCCACCGGACCAGAGCGAAGTCGACTATGGCGCCGCCTAGCGCGTACTTGTCGCGTTGTTTCTGGTTGCCGTTGCCAGGTGACGGTAGGAGTTGAGCATGTCCTCGCGGCTGTGGGTGCTCAGCGTTACCAGGACCTCGTCGGCTCCGGTGCGGTTGATCAGGTCCTCCAGGGCGGTGGCCATCTCGGTGGGGGTGCCGTGGAGCTGGCCGCGCATGGCCTCCTCCAGCAGGGTGCGTTCGCGTGGGGTCAGCGGCTTGGCGAGGATGGCTGCTGGGGTGTGCAGTGGCGGGAACTCGCCGTGGGTGCGGGAATGGGCGGTGGACCAGGCTTCGGGGAGCAGTAGGCGGCGGGCCTGTTCGGTGGTGTCGGCCGCGGCGATGGTGGCGGCGACGATGACGTAAGGGTGCGGGGACCAGGTGGAGGGGCGGAAGTTGGTGCGGTAGCGGGTGATCGCTTCGGTGGCCCGGGGGCCGCCGGCTACCAGGGGGAGGCCGAAGGTGGCGGCGAGGTCCGCGCCGGCGCCGGTGGCGAGGATGAAGGGGGAGATCGGTAGGCCCTCGCCGGGGTGGGCGTGCACGCCGGGGTGGACTTGCTGGTCGCCGGTGAAGTAGCCGAGTAGTTCGGTCAGGCGGGTGGTGAAGGTGTCCGCGGCTTCCTTGTCCTGGCCAAGGGCGCGGCGGACGCCGTTGGTGAAGCCGACTGAGCGGCCCAGGCCCATGTCGATGCGGCCGGGGAAGAGGGCTTCCAGGACGCCGAACTGTTCGGCGACGACCAGGGGCTGGTGGTTGGGCAGCATGACGCCGCCGGTGCCGACCCGGATGGTGCCGGTGGCGGCCGCGATGGCCGCGGCGAGCACCGTGGGCGCCGAACCGGCCAGGCCGGGGACGCTGTGGTGCTCGGACACCCAGAACCGGTGGTAGCCCAGTTCTTCGGCCTGCTGGGCGAAGCGCACGGTGTCCCGCAACGCCTGCGCGGCGCTCTGGCCTTGCCGGGTGCTCGACCGGTCGAGGATGGAGAGCCGGATCGGACGCGTTCCGCTGGTCACGTCGGGAACAACGCTGGTGGGCTGGGGAGATTCCCGTGGGGTGGGTGGGGGTGGTCAACGACACCGGGGGCTTACCGGGGGCCGTAGCGGACCCAGTCCGGGCCGCCGCCCTCCAGGTTCACGCCCTTCTCGATGACCGCCAGGTTGTGGTGGAAGTGCAGGCTTCTTACCGACCGGTCGGTAGGGGCGCGATCGCGGGGGCTTGACGTCAGGACTTCCTCGTGGTTGAGGCCGTCTACCAGGGTTTTGAGGAAGCCGAGGCTGGTGTGTGGGGAGGTGAAGTCCTCGCTGGTGCCGCCGAAACGGGGCCAGTAGGAGGTCTGCAGGTCCTCGATCGCGTAGTAGCCGCCGTCGCGGACGTGCGGGAACAGGGTGTGGAAGGTGGTCAGCACGTGGGCGTTCTGGTGGCTGCCGTCGTCGATGACGATGTCCAGCGGGCCGGTCCGGGCCACGACCTCCTGCAGGGCCTGGGGGTCGGACTGGTCGGCGCGCAGGATGTGGATGCGTTGCTGGGCATGGGGAGTCTTGTCGTGCACGTCGACGCCGTAGATGGTGGCGCGCGGGAAGTAGTGCTTCCACATGCGCAGGGAGGCGCCGCCCGCGGTGGGGTTGTCGAAGCCGCCGATGCCGATCTCCAGGACAGTCAGCGGGCGGTCGCGCAGCGGTTCGAGGTAGCGCGGGTAGTGCTGGGTGTACTGGTGGATTCCCCATTTGTCCGACTCGTGGCGGCTGGCCAGTTCGGTCAGGGTGGGCTGGTCGCGGTGGTCCAGGGTGGCCAGCAGGCGTTGGGTGGCGGCGAAGGCGACCGGTGGGCGGCGGAAGGACTCGATGTTCCCGGAGTCGCGGAGTTCCACCTGCCGGGTGGCGGGGCCCGCGGCGTTGCGGGGGCCCAGGAGTTGGCGGAGCAGTTCGCCCAGGTCCTGGTGGATGGTGGCGTGCGGGTTGGCGGATCGGGCCTGGGTGTGGGTGGCGCCTGCGTCGGTGATGGTGACCAGGTGGTCGGTGGCGGTGTTGTGGTGGGACAGGTGGAGTTGGACCTCGATCGTGGTGTCCGGGTCCAGGCGGGGTGGGTCGAGGCGGTAGGCGATTTCGTCGGCGGCGATCTCGGTGCAGCGGGGCGGGCCCACCTCGTTGATCACGGTGGTGAGGTCGGCCGGGTGGCCACCTGCGGCCGAGATGAGTCGGCTGAGGTCGGTTGACATGGTGTTTCCCCCCTGATGTCGCTTCCCTAACCCAGTTCTAGCAGGCGGGTGAGGTTGTTGATGTCGGGGAGGGTGTGCAGGGTGTCGATCGTGGACTTGAGTTCGACGGCTTGGGCTGGGGTGAGGATGCCGGCGGTGAGGGCGGCGAACTTGTCGTCCAGGTCCTGTGTGGACAGTGGGTTTTCGTGACTGCCCAGGGGGTGCTCGACTTCGCGGTGGTGGGTGACGCCGGTGTTGGTGGTGAGGTGGACGGTTGAGCCAATGGACTGGTGGGCGTGCCGGTCGAATCCGGGGTCGCCGGTGATGGTGATTTTGTGGGACAGGGCGGCGATATCCGGGTCGGCGCGGCGGTCGGTGAGGATGTCGGCGAAGGCGACGTGGCCCTGGTGCGCGGCGACGGCCAGGACGTACTGGACGTTGTGCGAGCGCAGTGGGTTGTTGTCGATGACCCGGTAGGACGATTCGGGCGCGCGGATGGTGATCTTGTCGATGTCTTGTGGGGACAGGGATTCCGTGGCCATGATGTCGAGCAGGGCGTCCAGGCCGGCGGGGATGAAGACGCAGCAGGCGTTGCGTTTGTAGAAGAGTCGGGTGATCTCGTGGCGGGTGCCGAGGCCGTCCAGCAGCGCGTGCTGGTCCCACTGGCCGGTGAACGCCTGACCGAACGGGTATTTGCCGCCGAGGATGTCGGCCGGGCCGCGGAACCCGGTCGCGGCGAGCAGCGCCGCCTGCACGCCGGCCTGGGCGGCCAGGCCGATGTTGAGTGGGCGGGACTGTTCGGTCGGGTCGTCGACCCAGGACAGCAGGCCGCCCGCGCTGGTGCCCGCCAGGCCCAGTGCGTTGCGGAACCGGTCGTTGTCCAGGCGTAGCAACAGACCCGCGGTGACCGCGCTGCCCAGGGTGCCTGCCACCGTGGTCGGGTGGAAGCCGCGGGCGTACTGCGCGCCGGGGCCCAGCGCGTAGCTGACCCGGGCGGCGATGTCGACGCCGGCCACGATCGCGGCGAGTACCTCGGCGCCGGTGGCGTGTTGACGTTCGCCGACGGCCAGAGCCGCCGGGCCGATCACGGCGATGGCGTGCACGTTGGCGGCGGGGTGGTGGCTCTCGATGTCGCAGTAGTAGGCCAGGGTGCCGTTGGCGAGCGCCGCGGTGGCAGCGTTGGTACGTAAGGAGGATCCGACCAGGCGGGACTCGGGGGTGCCGCCGGTCTCGCGGACCAGCCGGGCCAGCAACGGCATGATCGGGTACTGGCCGGAGGTGGCGGCGAGCTGGGCGCCGAGGCAGTCATAGAGGGCGGTGCCGGCCTGGGCGAGGACCTCGGCGGGCAGCCGGTCGGGGGCGAAGGCGGTGAGGGCGTCGAGGAGTTGCTGGGTCGGCGTCATCGGGCGTACCCCAGGAGTGCGGGCAGACCGCGCAGGTCCGGCAACTCGGCGGCGGGTTCCGGGGTGTCCGGGTGGCGGGTCTGGGACTGGCGGTTGATCCACACCGTCGGGATGCCCATCGGCACCGAGCGGGGCAGGTCGACGAACTGGGACTGCGCCACGTGCACCACCTCGTGCGGCCGCACCCCCGCGCGTTCCAGCACCAGCTCGAACAGGGCGGGATGCGGTTTGTACGCCCCGACCACCTCGCCGGTGATGACGTGCGTGAACGGGTCGCCCAGCGTGCGCGCGCTGACCTCGATGATGTCCTGCTGACTGTTGGAGATCGTGGCCAGCGGGAGGTGGCGGCGCAACTCGGCGAGCACCGGGACGGTGTCCGGAAAGGGGTCCGCCTGGGCCATCGCGTCGCCGAGGGTGGCCAGATCCGCTTGCGGCAGCACGATTCCGTCTTCAGCCAGGGCCGCCGCGGCGGTGGTGGCGAGCAGTTCGCGGTAGCGCTGGAACGGGCCGGACACCGCGGGCAGCGCGTGCCGGTGGTACCAGCGGTGCTGGAACTCCCCGACGTCCAGTTCGATTCCGTTGGCGGCGAACAACTTCGCGAACTGGGCGCGCAGGGCTGAGTCCCAGTCGATCAACGTGCCGTAGGTGTCGAAGGTGACCAGCCGGACAGCAGTGTTAAGAGCCATACCCATGACAGTAGGTAGGACTGACGTCATCAGTCAATGACTTCATACTACTGTCATTCTGGGCTGCGCTGCTTGCGGCGCTCGCGGTAGGCGGTGACGTGCGCGCGGTTGCCGCAGCCCTTGGTGTCGCAGAAGCGGCGGGAGTTGGGGCGGGAGGCGTCGACGAAGACGTTGCCACAGCCCGTGCCCTCGCAGATCCGCAACCGGGCCGCGCCACCGTCGGCGATGACCGTCAGCAGCGCGACCACGCAGGTGGTGGCCACCCGCTCGGCCAGCGGCGCCCTCGGCCGGACGTAATGCCAGTGCCAGCCGCCGTCGTGGTCGGTGAGCTGCGGTTGTGCGCCCAGCTCGCGCAGCAGCGCGTTGAGGTCCTCGACCGATTTGCGCACCGGGGTGCCGCCGAAGACGAACCGCAGCCGGGGCCGCAGCGCGCGCAGCCGCTCCAGGTCGGTCGTGACCAGGGGCCGGTCCAGCACCCAGCCGCGGGCGCCGAGCAGTCCGGCCAGCTCGGCCTCGGCGGTCAGGGTGTCCTGCCCGGTCAGCACCTGCTGGCTGTTGACCAGGTCGACCGCGGTCAGCACGGCCCGCCCGGTGTAATCACTCAGGGCCATGGACACTCCCCATCAGCACGACTGGACTATCAGTAGTTCAGCCTAGTATAGAGCTGACATCGGCCGAGCGGCGTCAGGTCATCGAGTGCCAGATCCGCTGGAACAGGCTCCGTTGGGCGGGCAGGACCTCGAGCATGCCGCGGCTCACCTCACCGGAGAGCACCAGGCGCCGGGTCGCCGGCTGAGTCAGGCGGGTCCGGTCGGTCAGTTCCCAGGTCGTCGCCTTGATCTCGTCGGTGTGCACCGCCATGTCCCTGGGCACGGTGAGCCGGGCGGCGGAGCGGTCCAGCCGCAGCTCCAGCCGGACGATCGGGCGCAGCAATTCGGCCTGGGTGAAGTCCAGGACCACCTGGCTCCGGCAGGCCTGGACGCGCAGGCGCCCCGGCACCGTCCACCGGCCCTGCCGGATCAGCCGGCCGCCGACGACCTCCAGTTCGACCGGTTTCGCCACGTCGATCACCTGGGCGGCGAGTTCCGGCAAGTCCAGCAGCACGGCGCGGAGCTGGTCGCGGTTGTGCGCGCGCAGGGCCTTCTCGGTCCGTTCGGTGCACTCGTCCAGGCTGAGCAGCCCCAGCCCGACTCCCTGTTGCAACAGCCTGATGAGGTGTTCTCGCTCGTTGTCCGACACCTCGGCCGACTCGTCAGGCATGGACATGACTTCCCCCCGGATGTCTGGTCGCCGAGTTCGAGGATGCCTGCTCCGGGCGACGGCTGCCAGGCCGCCGGTTAGCCTGGGCGGGTGGATCGTCTGGTGGGAGTTGAGCACGGGTGACGCGGGTGCTGTTCTCGGCCTCGGAGGAGTACTTCGCGGCCGCCTCGCGCGGGCTGCGGGAGCTGGCGCCGGGCGGGAAGGTCGAGCGGATCGGCCCTGACCTGGGCTGTCTGACCACCGACGGCACGCTGGCGGAGATCGCGGACGCGGCGCGGGCCAAACCGGTGGTGTTCGTGCGGCACCTCACCGAGGAGCTGCTGCGGCTGCCCGCGGCCGATGCCTCTCTGGACGCGCTGACCGCGGCAGCCGGCCCGCTGCTCGCCGAGCGGCTGGACGCCGGGGCCGAGGTGGCCGTGCAGGCGTGGGTGAGCGGTAAGCGGGCGGTGGCCTACGGTTCCCAGGAGCTGTACACCGAACTCGGGAAAGCGTTGGCGGAGCAGGGTTTCCCGGTCCGCCGGTCCGGGGCCGGGCAGGTGCTGTCGGCGGTGATCTCGGACGCGCACGTGTCACTGGGCCTCGCCGGGACCGCGCACGCGCTCAGCGACTGGCCGGGAGGCAGGGTTCGGTTGGCCAAGCCAGCCGGGCAGATCTGCCGGGCCGAGTTCAAGCTGGAGGAGCTGTTCAAACTGGTCGACCTGCCGCTGCCGCGCGGCGGGACCGCGGTGGACCTGGGCGCGAGCCCTGGCGGCTGGACCCGGATCCTGCGCGAGCGCGGCCTGGAGGTGTGGGCGGTCGACCCCGGCGACCTGGACCCGCGGCTGCTGGCCGATCCGCTGGTGCACCACGAACGCACCACCGCGGGCCGGTTCTTCGAGCGCACCCGGCAGCGGTTCGCGCTGGCCGTCAACGACATGCGGATGGACGCGGTGCTCTCCGCTCAGGTGATGGTGGACGCCGCCGAGCGCCTGCTGCCCGGCGCGCTGTGCGTGGTGACGCTCAAGGTCGGCACCAACCGGCCCTATGACACAGTGCGGGTGGCCCTCGATCGGCTGCGGCAGCGCTACGAGATCCTGGAAGCCCGGCAGTTGCAGCACAACCGGCACGAGATCACCGTGGTGGGGCGCAGGCTCGGCTGAGGGCTCAGATCATCCCGGCGCGCAGCGCGTAGGCGACCGCGTGCGGGCGGTTCTTCAGGTTGAGCCGCTGGGTGACGCCGGAGATCACGTTCTTCACGGTGCGCTCGGAGTAGCAGAGCTGGGTGGCGATCTCCGCGGTGTCCCAGCCATCGGCCATCAGGCGCAGCACGTCCACCTCGCGCGGGCTGAGCCCGGCGGCGTTCATGCTCTTGGGCGCGAGCAGTTCGCGTTGCAGCCGCTCCACGTGTTTGAGCAGCTCACCGAGCATGGCGGGCGGCAGCACCCCGCCGCCGGCGGCGGCCGCGCGGATGCTGTGCACCAGCCGGTCACCGGTGGCCGCGGCCCTGGGCAGCACCGCCACCACCCGGCATTCCACCGCGGCGAGCAGTTCGGACTCGTCGAGCTGGTTGACCACCAGGACCACCGGCACGCCGCCGTTGGCCGCCGCGCGACGCAGCACGGAGAGCAGGTCGGGGGTGAGCGAGTCGGCCACGACCACTCTGGCGTCCGAGCGCGGCGATTGCAGGCCCTCCTCGACCGCCATCTCCGGACGGGTGCGCAGGGTGCTGGACAGGCCTGCGGCGGTGAGTGGATCAGGTGCGTACACCGCCACGCGAATTGCTTCCACAGCGTTCTCCCCGTACCTGGTGGACCGACACCGCAATCCTGACGCTGAGTGACGCTAGAGACATCGGCCACCTGACGGTGTGCTCTCGACAGGGTGTTGACCTGCGGGGACCGGGGGACGAACGGGCAAACCCGGTGGTGCGCTCGGGCAACCTGCGGGTACCTGCGGAGGTGACCTGCGGAGGACAGCCCGTGTCCTCCGCGGATGTCATCCGGCCTGGTCAGCCGCCCGACGACGGAAGACCTCGCGGGCGATCTCCACCCGGCCGCGGACACCGAGTTTGCCCAGGATGTGCGAGATGTGGGTCTGCACGGTGCGTGGCGAGAGGAACAGCCCCGCGGCGATGCCCGGGGTGGACTGGCCGTCGGCGACCAGGTCGGCGATGCGCAGTTCGGTGGGGGTGAGCGCGGCCCAGCCGGAGACCTCGCGCTGGGCACGGCGGCCGCGCACACCCCGGCGGACGCCGTGCTCGCGCAGACGGCCCTCGGCGCGGCGGATGTCCCAGTCGGCGCCGAACTCGCCGTAGTGCGTGACGGCCTCGTGCAGCGCCTGCCTGGCCTCGGCGACCTCGCCGCGGGCGGCGAGCACGGCGGCCAGGTCTTCCAGGGTGGCGGCGAGTTCGATCGTGGGGCCGGTGTCCCGGTAGCGCTGGACCGCGGCGCGCAGCGGTCCAGGGTCGGCCTCGGCCAGGCCCTGGCAGCGCAGCACGGCCGCGGCGGCCCGGCCGGGGATGGTCTCGGCCTCGGCCTCGGCCCGGCAGGCGGCCAGCGCGGCGCGCACGGTGTCCGGCTCGCCGAGTTCGGTGGCCAGCCGGACCAGGTCGGGCAGCCACTGGTGGATCAGCGACATCTCACCGGAGCGGCGGTCCAGCAGCATCCCGGCGAGGGTGGTCATGGCCGCCCGCGGGTCGCCGTCCTGTTCCAGCACCACGCTCTGCGCGGCGACCAGGAAGTCCCGGTTCTCCCGGTCGCCGATGGTGGTGATCGGCAGCGCGCCGCCGGTGCGCAGGTGCTCGCGCGCGGTGTCCCGGTTGTCCTGGCGGGCGGCGATCAACGCGGCGACACCGTGCCACAGCAGTGACGGACCGGGTTCGCGCAGCCCTGAATAGGTGAAGCCAACCACGTCCAGGTGATTCGGATCGAGTTCGGCCAGCGCGTCGCCCCACTCCCCCAGCCAGTACAGCAGCACCGCCGCGGTCACCCCGAGCCTGGTGCCGGTGGAGCGGTGCGCGGCGCCCTCGCGTTCCTGGCGAAGCGCGGCGGCGGCCTCCGGCCAGCGCCCCAGGTTCTGCAGGCTGAAGATCCGCCCGTCCTGGGCGTAGGCGTGCAGATCGGCGTGGTCCGGTCCGCCGCGCAGTACCTCCAAGGCGCGGTCGATGCTGGTCAGCGCACCGAGATGATCGCGGCGGATGGACTGGTTGAGCCAGTGCACGGTCAGCGCGTAGGCGGTGGCGAAGGAGTCGCCGACGCTCTCGGCCAGGTTCAGCGCCTGCCGCGCGGTGACCTCGGCGGCGTCCACGTCGCCCTCGCCCGCGCGCTGGAACATGGCCAGCGACACCAGCAACCGGGCCCGCCAGGCCACCGGCAGATCGGTGCGGGACAACGCCCGCCGCACCGCCTCGACCGCCTCGGTGTTGCGCCCCAGGCTGAACAAGGCCCGCACCAGCACGAAGTACATCTCCGCCCGGTGCCCGGTCCGGGTCGCCGCGGCCAGCCCCTGCCGCGCCCGCACCACCGCGTCGTCGTGGCGGCCCACCCCGAGCAACACCCAGGCCAGCACCACCAACAGGATCTCGCCGTGCTCGTCCTCGACCAGGGGCTGATCCACATCCCGGCAGAGCAACTCGATGGCCACCTCCGGCGCGTGCGCGGCCAGCGCGGTCGCCGTCCCTGCCAGCCATCCCCGCGCCCACGCGTCGCCCGGCTGCCCGGAGGCGAGCAACTGCTCGGCCACCCGCAACGCCCCGGCCCCGGACACCGCCAGCGCCTGCGCCGCCTCCCGGTGCAGCGCGGCCCGCAACGCCGCGGGCATCCCGTCGTAGAGCGCCTGCCGGATCAACGGATGCCGGAACGCCATCTGCCCACCGGTGTCCACCACGATCCCGGCCGCCAGCGCATCCTGGAGCCCCAGCACCAACTCCGCCGCCGACCGCCGCATCAGCACCGCCAACTCGGTGACCGCGAACCGCCCGCCCAGCAAGGCGGCCATCCGCAGGATCTCCGCTGATCCTTCCGGCACCACCCGCAACCGCCCGGTCAACGCCTCCGCGAACGAGGTCGGCAACTCCACCTCGCCATCCGCCACCGCACTGTTGCGCCGCACCGCGTCAGCCAACTCCCGCAGGTAGAGCGGATTCCCCATGGCCAGCTCCCGCAACCGGTCCAGCACCCCCGGGTCCACCTCCCCCACCAGGCCGGCCAGCATCGCCGCCGCCTCATCCGCCCCCAACGGCTCCACCACGAGCAACGGATGCCCCCGCCGCGCCAACGCCGCCCGCAGTTCGAGCACCTCCCGCCGGCGGGGCACCGGCCGACAGGTGGTGACCAGCAACAACGGCAACTGGTCGACCGCCGTCACCAGCCGATGCCACAACAGGAAGGAGGCCTCATCGAGGTACTGGAGATCGTCGACGACGAGCACAGTCGGCCCAGCCGTGCACAGTTCGTCCACCAACCCCGCCAGCAACTCAATCTCAACCCAGGCGACATCGGCGGCCTCCAACAACCCCAACCGCCGCTCCCGCAACATCCCCGCGATCCGCGCCCGCCGAGGATCCGCCGACCGAGGCCCCACCTGCAGCAGGTCCAACATCACCCGCAACGGCGACCGCTGCGACATCGGATCCGCCACCCCAGCCAACACGTCATACCCCGCCCCCCGCGCCGCCTCCAACCCCCGCGCGACCAGCGCTGACTTCCCAATCCCCGGCTCCCCCTCAACCCACACCACCGCGCCCGTCCCCCGCCCCAGGGCGTCCACAGCCGACCGGAGGACCTCGAGTTCCTTGTCGCGACCGATCCACATGTCCGACGGGGGTCCGGGCAGCATGCGCAGTAACTTACGACCCGGCGGATGTCGAGGGCCAGCAGGCTGAGGGTCGGGCCGGGGGTGTGGCTGGTTCTGGACATGCAGGTCAGGCGGGTTGCGGGTGCGGGACCGGCGCGGGCCAACTGCGGGCGTCCAGCCGTTGCACATCGGGCCCTGACCAGCGAGCTGAAATCCTGGCCGACAAGCTGGAGGCCCGGCCGGTGGCGCGGCGGCTCGGCCGATGGGCTGCGAACGGGCTTCGAAGTTGCCGGGATGCCCGGTTCCGGCGTGTCCGACGCCCGTTTCATGTGTCCCGAGTGCGGAGTGTCCTCGGACCGCCGGCGGCCTGCCCAACCAGCACAGCCCCGCCTTACCCGGCACGTCCGTACGCTCCGCGTGCAGGCCGGGCTCTCCGCCGCTGAACCCTCTTGCTCGCCGCGTCGGCTGCCCTGCTGACATCGGCCGCTCTGCTGACACGGGTGTGCCGCGCTTGCCGGCGCCGCTGTTCTCCTGCGCAACGCGGGTAACGCCGATTCGGTTCCTTGCCGTCTGGATCTTGCCCGGGAAACCCGGTCTCGGACGCCCAACCCAGCCCCACCCGAACCCAATCCACCCTACCTGACCAGCGAATTCACCCACCCTGCGATACCAGGGCAAGAAGCAGCAGTCACCCGAAGGTGTGGCGAATTGGTGTTCAGGGTCGGCGGCAGTGGTCGGCGGCGGAGACATCGGTGGTCTGTGGTGGACATTGTGTCCGGTCGAGGGGCGGATGTGTCCAGAAGCGGACTTCGGGGTGTCCGTGCGGGCAAGACCGGTCGGGTGTCTGGGCAGATCTTGGCGGGTGGGGGTATCGGGCGGGGGCTGGGGAGTAGTGGACTTCTGAGCGGTCCGATCGGCGGGTTGTGGAGGCGCGGGATGGCGAGCGGCGACACCGGGTACGGCGGGCTTGCGGGTGATCTTTTCCTTCGGCTGGCCGCTGATGGCTTGCTGGCGTTGGACGCGGAGCAGGCGGCGGGGATTGTCGCGGAGTTGGTGCGGACCTTGGACTCGGTGTGCCTGCTGCTGCGGTGTGCCGGGGAGGACGAGCGGGAGTCGGCCGCGGACTGGTTGATTCCCGGGGAGCGGGTGGCCGCGGTGGCGGTCGACCGGCGCAGCCTGGAGGCGGCGCGGCGGGAACTGCCCAAGTACATCGAGGCGTTTCGACTGGTGCGGGATCGGGCCGCCGCCTCTTAGCCGGTTGTCGCCATTGCCGGCCGCGATCGTCGTTGCTGCTGGCCGATCGCCGCCGCTTCGAGTCGGTTTCCGCCGCCTCTGGTCGAGCTTCGGACTGAGTCGAGCTTCGGGCTGACTGGTCGATCTTCGGGCCGGCTGGTGGTGACGATCGGCCAAGTCGATCTCCCGGCCGGTCAGTCGATTTCCGGGCCGGTCCAGGCGAGCAGGTCACCGCGGCCGGTGATGGCCAGTTTGCGGTAGACGCTGGACAGGTGGAACTCGACCGTGCGGCGGGCCAGGCTCAGGTCTTCGGCGATCTCGGTGTTGGTGTGGCCGCGGGCGACCAGGCGCGCGATCCGGCGTTCCTGCGGGGTGAGCAGGGGGCGGTCGGTCGGGGTGAGGGCGCCCAGGCGTTCGCCCAGGGCCGCGGCGCCGCAGTAGTCGACGAGTTCGCGGGCGCGGGCGAGGTGGGGCACGGCTTCCTCGGCGGATCCCGCCTCGTGCAGGGCCAGGGCCAGGTCGTAGCGGGCGTGCGCCTCCGACAACGCGGCGCCCGCGGCGAAGAGGTGTTGCGCCGCTTCGGTGAGCAACGCGATCCGCTGGGCGCCGCGGCGGGTCAGCGCCCTGGCGTAGGCGGCGAAACCCAGCGCGCGTGGGGTGCCCCAGGCGGTCGCGGCGGCCTGGTCGGCTTCGGCGAGGGCGACCGCGTCGTCGTGGCGGTCGGCGCGGAGCAGGGTGAGCACCGCCTCGAAGCGCCAGGGCAGGAATTCGGCGTTCAGTTCGGCCCAGCCGGTGACGTGCCGGCCGCAGTCAAGTTGGGCGGCCAGCGCGGTGTCCAGGTCGCCGTTGGCCGCGGCGACCGCGCCTCGGCCGCGCAGCAGGCACATCGAAGAGCCGGTGTCGCGGATGTCCCCGTTGAGGCGGTACTCCGCGAGCACCTGTTCCGCCCGCCTTAGTGCTCCAGTGTGCACCAGGGTTTCGGCCAGGTTGGCCGCCGCGGTGGCCACGATCGGGTGGTTACGGGCCAGGCCGTACTCCGCGCACGCGGTCAGCAGACTGTCCAAAGTGGACACTGTGGCGCGCAGTTTTCCCTGTCGCCGCAGGTAATAGCCCTTGGTCAGTTCGCAGCCGAAGCGCTGGATCTCGGCGCCGTCGGCGGGCAGGTCGGCGTCCAGCCGGCGGCAGGCGCGTTCGGTGGCCTCGTCGTCCCCGGCGAGCAGCAGCGCGGACAACGCCAGCCAGCAGGCGTCCCACTCCCGTTTGACGTTGGCCTCGGCCAGCACCGCGGTGGCCAGCTCGATCGCGTCGCCTGCCCGGGGCTCGCGCAACGCGGCCAGGCAGGAGCGGACCGCGGCCAGGCCCCGGCGGGCGACCGGATCGGCCAGGTCCGCCTCGGACAGCCAGCGTTCCAGCCTGCTCAGCCGGGTCGTGCCACCCGGGCGGAACAGCGCGAACCCAGCCCTGGTGAGCTGCAACCGCACCGCGGCGGCCGGATCGTGCTGGTGCACCCGGTCGGCGGCCTCGTCGAACAGGCGCAGCACGTCCTGGGTGCTGGGCAACCGGGTCGCCAGCCGCCGCAGCAACCCGGTGGTGGCGGTGACCTCGGCCGGGGTGTCCGGGCACCGCAGCTCCTGCAGCAGGCAGGTCACCGCGGCCAGCGGGTCGGTGTCGGTGAGCATCGCGGCCAGCCGCTGGGTGTAGTCCACCCGCTCGGCCACCGGCAGCGGTTCGGCCAGCGCCTGTCGCAGGTACTCCGCCGCCGCCCGCCAGTCCCCGCGGTCCAGCGCCTGGACCGAGGCTGCACGCAGCGCGTCGGCCGCCCAGTCCAGACCGACCGGACCGATCAGCACCAGCTGGTCCGCGGTCCGCTCGGCCGCGCCGGGCAGCGCGCGCAGCAGTTCGGCCGCCCGCAGCCGCACGGTGATCCGCGCGCCCACCGGCAGTCCACACAGGACGGTCCGCGCGGTCTCGGCCGACCGGAAGGACAGCGGCACCTGGTTGACCAGCACGCCAGCCGCGGTCAGCACGTCCACCGCGGCGAGCGTGTCCGGCAGGCTGAGCTGAGCGAGTTCCGCGGTGTCCCGCAGCGGCGCGTCCGGACCGAGCACGGCGACCGCCACCGCCACCGCGCCCGCGTGCGGTCCGAGGCCCTCGAACACCGGCGGACCCGGCGGGCCGTTGACCTCGCGCTGGGGTTGGCGGACGTCCGGGACCCCGTCGACCGCGCGCAGCGCGTCGACGTTCAGTCCCATCCGTCCCGACCGGGGCGACCCTGCCACGTCACGCTCCCACCTAGACCCGGTTCCGACCGTAGTCCTTCAGCGGGCGCGGGCCGAGCCGACTTCAGGTTCCCCGCACTGAGACGCGCAGGCCACGCAGCTCGTACGCGGCGATCTCCGGTCGGAACGCCACCGTCGGCGCACTCTCCAGGGTGATCCCCGGCTGGGCGAACAGGGCGTGCAGGAAGAGGTCGCTCTCCAGCATCGCGATGTACGCGCCTGGGCAGCGGTGCGCCCCGTCACCGAAGGCGAGTGCCACCGGCCCTGGCCCACCGACCAGTTCCCGACCTGGGCAGATGTCGGCCGGACGGTCGCCGACCGCGGCCGGGTCGACGTTGGTCGCGCTGATCTCGATCTCCACCAGATCACCGGCCGGGATGGTCACCGGCCCGGCCTCGCCGGCTAGCTCGATCGGGGCGATTGTCCGTCTCTTCAGGGTGTTGACCACGGGTTCCAGCCGGAGCAACTCGTGCAGGATGGCGAGCCGGTCCGGTTCCTCGGCGGTGCGGTAGCGCTCGCACAGGTCCGGGTCGGCGAACAGGTGCCAGGCGGCCAGGTTGATGAACTCCCTGGTGGTGACCATGCCGGCGGCGGCGAAGGTCAGGCATTCGCCGAGGATCTCGCTGTCCCGGCAGCCCTCGTCGATCAGGTGCGAGATCAGGTCGTCCCGGCGCGCGCGGCGGCGGGCGCGCACCGCGGGCCGGACGTCGCCGAAGTGGAACCGCAGCCAGGCCAGGTTGAGCGCCAGGAACCCGGGCGGGCGGACCGGGAAGAACGCCTCCAGCCGGCCCGCCATGCCGGGCTTGCTGTCGGTCAGGCCGACCACCTCGGCCACCACGGTCAGCGCCAGCTCAAAGCTGAGCCGGCCCAGGTCGACGCTCTTCTCCTTGTGCAGCAAGGCGATCTGTTGCTCGACCACCCGGCGCATGAGCGGCCGGTAGTGCTCCTCGACCCGGCGCGGGGTGAAGAATCTGGCAGTCTGCCTGCGGTGTTCGCGGTGCTCGGGACCGTCGCGGTAGAGCACGGGACGCCGCAGCGAACTGGGCAGCTTGTCCATCCGTTCGATGGCCAGTCCGGCCTGCCGGGTCTCGGTGCTGCGCAACACGGTGCGGCCCGCGGCCAGGCCACGGACGGACCAGTGCCCCGCGGCCACCTGGGTGACCGGGCAGTCGGAGGCACCGTCTCGGATGAGCCGCCGGTCCTGGCCCGTGCCCGCCTCGCCGCCCATGTCACACCCTGTCTCGCGGTCCCTGCCGGAACGTTACGTGGTGGCCCAGTCGTGACCGCCGCTTCCCCGGTTCGTTGCAGCCCATCGCCCGTAGTGGTGAACGAACCCGGTGTGCGCTAACGACATTGCGTCACCCCGCGACCACCGGGCACCAGCCTTCGCCCAGGGAGCGACCATGACCCACCAATTGCCCATCATGCCCGAAGCGCCGCCGCAGCCGCCTCCGCCCAGGTTCAGCGGACTCGCCCTGACCGCGCTGATCCTCGGCCTGGTCGGGCTGCTCGGCTCGCCGATCATCATCCTCAACAACGTCACCGCGATCGCCGCCGGAGTCGGCCTGGTGCTCGGGGTGATCGCGGTGTTCGGCACCCGCAAGATGATGGCCGCCATCGGCGCCGGGCTGTGCGTGCTGGCCATCGTCATCACGGTGGTGGTGCAGGCGGCCGCGGTCAAGGCACTGGATGAGGCACTCCAGGACACCGCCAACCAGGGCCAGGTCAGCGACGGGGACCCGGGCAAGGCGAAACCGGCCGACAACCCGCCACCCGCGGAAGCACCGACCTGGGGCAAACGCTACACCTGGAAGGACGGGCTGGCCGTCGAGGTGGCCAAGCCGGCCACGTGCAAGCCAGGCAAGCACTCCTCACCGTCCACAGTGGACCGTGCGGCCAAGTTCACCGTCACCGTGGTCAACGGCACCAGGGAACCGGTCGAGACGAGTCTGTTGCTCGGACTGAGCGACGCCCAGTTCGACGGGCGGGAGGCCAGGCCGATCACCGACTTCAACGGCCCCTGCGGCACCGGCACGGACACCGGCACCGTGCTGCCGGGCAAGAGCTTCAGTTACGAGGTCGCCTACGCCGTCAGCGCCAAGCCGGGCGAGATGCAACTCGCCTTCCAGCCGGGCTTCGGCCGGGACAAAGCGGTCTTCGTCGGCCCGGCCTGAGTCCACCGACGGGGAAACCCGTGCAGCCTCTTTTTTCGCCGCGGATCTTGGTCCAGGGGCAGGTCAACCGGGGTGGCCGACGGAAAGCTCACCGTCGGTCACCGGCCCGGCCCACCCGTTCGGAACGCGGTGCGGCACAGCGTGTCGGCGGGTGTCGGTAATCTCGGCCCCGTGACTTCGACGGAAGCCGGATCGGACGTGACGGACGCGACGCAGGTACTGCGCCGTGTCTTCGGTTACGACTCGTTCCGCGGCGAGCAGCAGGCGATCATCGAGCATGTCGTCGCGGGCGGCGACGCGCTCGTGCTCATGCCCACCGGCGGCGGAAAGTCGTTGTGCTACCAGATTCCCGCCCTGGTGCGGCCCGGCGTCGGCGTGGTGGTGTCGCCGCTGATCGCGCTGATGCAGGACCAGGTGGACGCGCTGACCGCGGCCGGGGTGCGGGCCGGGTTCCTCAACTCCACCCAGCTGCCCGACGAGCGGCAACTCGTGGAGTCGTTGTTCCTGGCCGGGGAGCTGGATCTGCTCTACCTGGCGCCGGAACGGCTGCGGATGGAGTCGACCCTGCGGCTGCTGGACCGCGGCCGGGTGTCCTTGTTCGCCATCGACGAGGCGCACTGCGTGTCCCAGTGGGGGCACGATTTCCGGCCGGAATACCTGAATCTGTCCCAGTTGCACGAACGCTGGCCGGACGTGCCGCGAATCGCGCTGACCGCCACCGCCACCGAGGCCACCCACACCGAGATCGCCACCCGGTTGAACCTGGCCGAGGCCAGGCATTTCGTGGCCAGCTTCGACCGGCCCAACATCCAGTACCGCATCGTCGGCAAGAACGATCCCAAGCGGCAGCTGCTGGACCTGCTGGGCACCGAGCACAAGGGCGACGCGGGCATCGTCTACTGCCTGTCCAGGGCATCAGTGGACAAGACCGCGGAGTTCCTCTCCGCCAACGGTTTCGAGGCGGTGCCCTACCACGCGGGGCTGGACTCGGGCACCAGGGCGCGCAACCAGGCCCGGTTCCTGCGCGAGGACGGGCTCATCGTGGTGGCCACCATCGCCTTCGGCATGGGCATCGACAAGCCCGACGTGCGTTTCGTGGCCCATCTGGACCTGCCGAAGTCGGTGGAGGGCTACTACCAGGAGACCGGTCGCGCCGGGCGGGACGGGCTGCCGTCCACGGCCTGGCTGGCCTACGGGCTGCAGGATGTGGTGCAGCAGCGCAAGATGATCGACACCTCCGAGGGCGACGACGCGCACCGGCGCAAGCTGGGCCAGCACCTCAACGCGATGCTCGCGCTGTGCGAGACGGTGGAATGCCGCCGGGTGCAGCTGCTGAACTACTTCGGGCAGCAGGGCCAGGCATGCGGCAACTGCGACACCTGCCTGAACCCGGCGGAGTCCTGGGACGGCACGGTGGCGGCGCAGAAGCTGCTGTCCACGGTGTACCGGCTCAAGCGCGAGCGGAACCAGAAGTTCGGCGCCGGGCAGGTGGTGGACATCCTGCTCGGCAAGAAGACCGCCAAGATCATCGAGCACGACCACGACGCGCTGACCGTCTTCGGCATCGGGGCCGATCTGCGGGAGCAGGAGTGGCGGTCGGTGGTCCGGCAACTGCTGGCGCAGGGCCTGCTGGCGGTGGAGGGCGATTACGGCACGCTGGTGCTCACCGAGGCCAGCGGGCAGGTGCTCGGCCGTCAGCGCGAGGTGCTGCTGCGGCGCGAGCCGGAGCGGCCGGTCAGCAAATCCAGTCAGGCCAAGGCGAAGAAGGCCGCGGTGGCGGCGGATCTGTCACCGGAGGCGACGGCGGTCTTCGAGCAGCTGCGCGCCTGGCGGGGCGCGGTGGCCAAGGAGATCGCCAAGCCGGCCTATGTGATCTTCCATGACGCCACGCTGCGCACCATCGCCACCGAGCGCCCGGCCACTTTGGCGGCGCTCGGCGGCATCAGCGGTATCGGCGAGGCGAAGCTGGAGGCCTACGGCCAGCAGGTGCTCGACGTCCTGCACGGAGGCGCCGAATGAGGTTATGACTCAGGACAGGGTGAGCGCGTACAACTCAATACGCGGATCGTTGGGCAGGGTGATGGAGCGGATCGCCTTGGCGGGATCCAGCGGCACGGTCTGGCCGAACAGCCTGACCGGTGGGCCGTCGATCCCGGTGCCCGCCTTGATCCGGTGCGGCATCTCCAGCAGCACGGTGGTGCCTGCCGGGGTCGAGCCCGCCCAGTCGCCGACGGCGGCCGCGGCCTCGACAGTGCTGCCGTCGGCGTAGCGGATGGTCAGTGGCGCGGTGACCGGGCCGTTGTGGCTGGCGGAGACCAGTTTCAGGCTGCTGTGCCTGCCTTCGGGCAGCAGCAGGGACTGGCCGCGGGACTCGACGAAGTTGGGCTTGGTCCCGGTGGGATCCGGGGCGGCGTAGGTGGTGGCCGCCCAGGTGACCGGGCCGGGTGGTGGCAGCAGGGCGGCGTCGTAGCTCCAGCCGCCGCCGTCGAAGTCGCCTTCGGCGGAGGCGGTCACGGTGGCGGTGCCGTCGTGGTCGGCCACGGTGGCCAGGTTCACCGCGCACTGGGTGCCGCTGGTGCTCGCGCAGGTGGCGGCGGTGCGCAGCTCGACGGTGAGTTCGCGGACGACCTTGTTTCCGTCCAGGGACTCCACCCGCACCAGCACCGGGTACTTGCCGGGCGGCGTGCCCGCCGGGACGGTGAGGGCCAGTGGCACGGTCTGCTGGGTCGGCAGCCGCTGGGAGCGCAACAGGATCGGCGCCTGCGGGCCGTCGAGCCGCCAGCCCGCCGGGGCGGTGGTTCGGATCTGGGCGGCCAGGACGCCCGGGGACTGGCCCAGCACGTCCAGCGGCAGGGTGGCCTGTTGCGGGCTCGCCGAGGTGGGCAGCACCGCGGTGGGCTGGCGCAGGGACGCGTCGAGGTGGTGCCGCGGGTCGGCTGCCGAGCGGTTGATCGACGGCGGCTCGTCCTGGCGGCCGGTGCCCCACTGCGACGGGGTGCTGCCCAGGGTGTGCGCCAGGGTGCCGCCGCGGGCGAGGTCGGCCCAGGACAGCCAGGTCCGGGTGACCGGCCGGTTGTCCAGCGACACCCGTTGCACGTAACGGTTCGCATCGCTCGCGCCGGGCGCGGTGACGGTGAGCGTGCCGCCCTGGCGGCCGCCCCAGTCGCCGATGCGCACGGTCGCGGTCGGGAACTGCGGACTGGACAGGGCGAGGAAGTTGGCGCCGCTCATGGTCGGGTACAGCCCGAGAGAGGAGAAGACATACCAGGCTGACATGGTGCCCAGGTCGTCGTTGCCGGTCATGCCGTCCGGGCCGGTGGTGAACAGGGTCATCGCGGCGCGGACCACGGTCGCCGTCTTGGCCGGGGCGCCTGCCCACAGGTACATGTAGGGCGCGTGCAGGTCGGGCTCGTTGTTCGGGTTGTAGGTGGGTTTGCCGTAGTAGTCGTAGGGATCGGTGATCCAGTCCTTGCGCGCGGTGCCCGCTGGGTCGCGCAGCAGCTTGTCGTAGGCGAAGAACCGGTCCAGTCGTTGCTCGGTGGCCTTGCGGCCGCCCATCAACTCGACCAGACCGGCCGGGTCCTGGGGCACCAGCCACTGGTACTGGTAGGCGCCGCCCTCGTGGAACTGGTGCCCGGCGCCGACCGGGTCGTATGGCGTGACCCAGGTGCCGTCCTTGGTGCGCGGGCGGAACTGGCTGATGCCCTTGTCCCACAGGTTGCGGTACCACTGGCCGCGTTCGCCGAACATCCGCGCGTCGGCGCGTACGCCGAGGGCGTCGGCGAGCAGGGCCAGCGAGGCGTCGGCGGCCGCGTACTCCATGGTCGCCGAGGCCGGGTGCACGCAGTCGTTGTCGCCGCCCTTGTGCGCGCAGTCGACGCCGAGTTTGAGACCGGAGGGGATGTAGCCACGCTTGTTGTAGTAGTCCACGCCGGACCGTCCATTGTAGACGGAGTTGGCCGGCGGGGTGGCGGTGGCGTTCCTGCGCAGCAAGGTGTACGCCTCGCGTTCGTGCCCGGCGAGCAGGCCCTTGGACCACGCCTCGACCAGGAACGGGGTGACCGGGTCACCGGTCATGATGTTGGTCTCGCTGTTGGCCAGCGCCCAGCGCGGCAGCCAGCCGCCGTCCCGGCCCGCGGCCAGCACGGACAGCGCGACATCCCTGGCCACCTGGGGTTCCAGCATTTCCAGCAGCTGGTTCTGCGGGCGGTAGGTGTCCCACAGGGACAGGTTCTGGTACGGGGTGAAGTCGGTGGCGGTGCGCACCTTGTCGTCGAAGCCGAGGTACTTGCCGTCGACGTCGCCGGCCAGGTTGGGGTGCAGCAGGGAGTGGTAGAGCGCGGTGTAGAAGGCGGTCTGCCGTTCGGTGCTGCCGCCGCCGACGCTCACCGAGCGCAGCCGCTGCTGCCAGGACTGGTGCAGCTTGGCGCGCACGGCGTCGAAGTCGTGCGCGGCGCCGGTCTCGGCGGTGAGGTTGCGGCGGGCGCCGTCCAGGCCGGTGTAGGACAGGCCGACCTTGACCACGACGTCCCGGTCGGTGGCGGCGTCGAAACTCACCCAGGCGCCGTTGCCGCCCGCGCCAGCGGCGTCGCGGGTGTCCGGGCGTTTGGCGGTGCCGCGCCAGGTGCCGAACGCGCTGAACGGACGGTCGAAACTGGCGGTGAAGAAGACGGTGTGGTCGTCCTTGCCCGCGCAGAACCCGCCCGCGCGGACCCGGCCCTCGATGGTCCGGTCGCCGACGACGTGGATCTCCGAGTCGTGCACGCCCTGATTGGCCTTGCCGGTGTTGAACAGCACGTTCGCCGCGGCGGTCGCCGGGAAGGTGTAGCGCTGCCAGCCGGTGCGCTCGGTCGCGGTCAGTTCGGCGTTGATCCCGTAGCGGGACAGCCCGACCCGGTAGTAGCCGGGGCTGGCCTGTTCGTCGTCGTGGGAGTACTTGGAGCGGTAGCCGGTGTGCTCGACCGAGTCGACCGGCCCGGTGGTGGGCATGATCGGCAGTTCACCGGCCACCCCGCAGCCGACCCCGGAGAGGTGGGTCTGGCTGAACCCGTGGATCTGGTCCTGCTTGTAGTCGTAGCCGCCCTGGCCGCCGGTGTCCGGGCTGACCTGGACCATGCCGAAGGGGGCGCTCGCGCCGGGGAAGGTGTTGCCGAAGTTCTGGGTGCCGACGAACGGGTTGACCAGCGTGGTCGGGTCGGCCACCGGCTGCGCGGAGGCGGTCGCGGGCGCGAACAGCCCGCCGGCCAGCAGCGCCACGGCCAGCGCGGGCGCGAGCGAGCGCGTCCGGGCGGATGCGGGCTTCCTGGCGTGCGCGACGGTTCTGCCGGGAGATGGTGACAAGGTTCCGCCCCCTCGCTGACAACGTTGTCGGAGTCAGAGCGACCATGCCACGGCGGGCCGACCCACGAAAAGGGCCTGTCCGGGGAACTGTCCGATTTTGGCCCTGACTGCCGGAAACCGGCCCCGTGCCCACGAGGGCCGGCAGGAGATCGGACGACCGGGGCGGGCGGCGATCCGGCAGGAGGCGCCACGGCCGACGGCGATCCGCGGCCGACGGCGATCCGGGGCGGGCGGCCGTTGGTTGGCTGGTCGGGGTGCTCGGGCAGACTGGCGGGCATGACCGTTGTTGATGTTCGGCCGCGGCGGCGGGTGCTGGCTTGGCTGGGCTGGGTGGGGCTGGCGCCGGTGACATTACTCGTCGTGGTTCGGGTCACGGGGCTGGATGACGGGAATGTGCTGGCGTTGCCGATGGCGGGGTTGCCGTTGGTGGCGGTGGGGACCGTGGTGGTCGCGGTGGTGCTGGGGGTGTTGCGGTTGCGGGCGGCCTGGCTGGCCGCGGTGCTGGCGTTGATGCAGGTGGTGGTGATCGTGCCGCGGTTTGTCGCCACGGGGGGCGAGGCCGGGCCGGTGCGGTTGCGGGTGGGGACGGTGAACAGCCTGGTGGGGCAGGTGGACGCGCGGGCGTTGGTGGAGCTGGTGCGGACGCAGCGGCTGGATGTGCTCGCGGTACAGGAACTGCCCGCGGCGGGCGTGCGGGCGTTGGCGGCGGCGGGCATTGATTCCGTGTTGCCGCATCAGGAGTTGCGGCCGGAGGCGGATACCTCGCTGTACTCGCGGTTGCCGTTGAGTGGCGGTGGGTTGCTGGCCGCGCCCACCGAGTGGCCGCAGACGGTGGCCAGGGCCGAGGTGGGTGGGCGGTCGATCCAGTTCGTCGGGGTGCACACCTTCTGGCCGGTGGGGGATCCGGTGCGGTGGGCGCGGGATCTGGACTCGTTGCGGTCGGTGGCGGGGCGGGATGTGGTGATGCTGGGCGATTTCAACGCGACGCTGGATCACGCCTCGTTCCGCGGGCTGTTGTCGGCGGGGATGGTGGACACGCACGCGGAGCTGGGGCGAGGCTGGGCGCCGACCTGGCCGGCTGATGGCTGGGTGCCGCCGGTGGTGGAACTGGATCATGTGTTGCACGGGGCGGGGCTGACCGGGGTCTCGGTGGCCGAGCACAGCCTGGGTGGGACGGATCACCGCATGGTGGTGGCCGAGCTGGCCTTGTCCTGACCTGCACGGAGTACAGTATCGGCTGGTACGGAAGGAGGCCGGTATGGCGATCGGGCGGCCCCGGGAATTCGACCTCGACCAGGCCCTGGACCGGGCGCTGGAGGTCTTCTGGCGGCATGGCTACGAGGGCGCGGCCATGTCCGACCTCACCGCGGCCATGGGCATCAACCGGCCGAGCCTGTACGCGGCCTACGGCAACAAGGAATCGTTGTTCCGCAAGGCGTTGGAGCGCTACACCACCGGCCCGGCACGGCACGTGTCCGAGGCGCTGGCCGAGCCGACCGCGCGGGCCACGGCCGAGCGGCTGCTCTACGGCACGGTGGACGTGGTGACCGCGGAGGGGTGCCCGCGCGGCTGCCTGGTGGTGCAGGGCGCACTGGCCACCGGGAGTGGCGCGGACGGGGTGCGGGCGGAGATCTCGGCGCACCGGATGGCGGCGGAGGTTCAGCTGCGGGAGCGGTTCGAGCGGGCTCAGGCCGAGGGGGATCTGCCCGGGTCGGC
Organism: Crossiella sp. S99.2; assembly: GCF_023094165.1. GTDB lineage: Bacteria > Actinomycetota > Actinomycetes > Mycobacteriales > Pseudonocardiaceae > Crossiella. Next base: position 141,668 of record NZ_JALMDK010000014.1, read on the forward strand.
GAGTGCGGCGGACTTGGCGCGGCTGGTGATGGTGGTCAGTCAGGGGATGTCGGTGCACGCTGCGGATGGGGTGGGGCGCGAGGAATTGCGCCGGGTGGTGGAGATGGTGCTGGCGAACTTCCCGCGGTAGGTGGGGAGGGGGTGGGCGCCGAGGGCGGGCCGAGCAGGGCGCGGTTGGCAGCGTGGGGGCGTTGCGGCAGCCAGCCGAGGATGTTGCGGAGACTGGCCGCGGGCGATGGCGGGGCGCCGCAGGACTGGCCGGGCTCGTCGCGGTTTCTAGCGGGGCGGGTAGTGGGTCAGGGTGGCGCTGGTGCGGACCAGGTCGCGGAGTTCGGGCAGGGTTTGGTCGGTGCGGAGTTGGACCAGGGCGTTGCCCAGGGCGGCTGCTTCCACTGGGCCTGCGATGACCGGGAGCTGGCAGGCGTTGGCGGTGAGTTGGCAGAGCAGGCCGTTGGCCGCGCCGCCGCCGACCAGGTGTACGACCTCTACCCGCGCGCCGGACAGCTGGGCGGCCTCGGTGATGGTGTGGTGGAAGGCGTTGGCCAGGCTGTCCAGGATGCAGCGGACCAGCTGGGGGCGGGCGTGCGGGACTGGCTGGTCGTGGGTGGCGCACCACTGGCGGATGCGGGTGGGCATGTCGCCTGGGGGTAGGAAGATCGGGTCGTCTGGGTTGATCAGGGTGTGGGTGGGTAGGTCGGCCGCCGCCGTGAGCAGGGGGGTCAGGTCTGCTTGGGCGTTCCAGGTGCGGAGGCATTCCTGGAGTAGCCAGAGGCCCATGTTGTTGCGCAGGTAGCGGATGGTGCCGTCGAGGCCGCGTTCGTTGGTGAAGTTGGCTTCGCGGCTGGCGGGGGTGAGGACGGGGTGGTCCAGTTCTACGCCGGCCAGGGCCCAGGTGCCGCAGGAGATGTAGGCGAAGTGGGGGGTTTGGGCGGGGACCGCGGCTATCGCAGAGGCGGTGTCGTGGCTGGCGACCCGGGTTACCGGGATGGGGTTCGGGAAGCCGAGGTCGGGTTTCAGCTGGCCTGCTGGGGTTCCTGGGTCGCGTAGTGGGGGGAAGATGTGGGGTGGGATGCCCAGTTCTGACATGAGGCCGGTCAGCCACTGTCCACTGTGGACGTTCAGGAGCTGGGTGGTGGAGGCGTTGGTGCGTTCGGCGGCTCGGTCGCCGGTGAGCCAGTAGGTGAGCAGGTCCGGGATGAGCAGGAGGCAGTCCGCGGCGGGCAGGCGGTGGCCGTCCACTTCGGACATCAGCTGGAACAGGGTGTTGATGCGGAGGAGTTGCAGGCCGGTGTGGGCGTAGAGCTGGTCCGGTGGGATCTTGGCGAGTACCCGGTCCAGTTGGCCTTCGGTGCGGTGGTCGCGGTAGTGCACGGGCAGTCCGAGCAGGCCGCCGTCTGGCGCCAGCAGCGCGTAGTCCACGGCCCAGGAGTCGATTCCGATGCTGTGCACGGGGTTTCCGTCGGCGGTGAGTTCGCGCAGGCCGTGCAGCACGCCTTGGTAAAGCTGGATCGGGTCCCAGTGCAGGGTGCCGGCCAGGGTGACGGGGGTGTTGGCGAAACGGTGGACCTCGGTGAGGGTCAGCCCGCCCGAGCCGACCTCAACCGACATCACCCGGCCGCTGGAGGCGCCGAGGTCCACCGCCGCGACCCTCACACAAGGCCCCGGCGTACCGCCCATACGATCACCTGGATGGAGCTGGAGAAGCCGAGCTGGTTGCACATCGCGCGGGTGCGCCTGCGCACGGTGCGCTCGGACAGTTCCAGCCTGCGGGCGACCGCGTCGATCGGCAGTCCGGTCGAGAGCAGCCGGAGCAGGGTGACCTCCTCGTCGCTGAGCACGGCGTGGTCTCGGATGTTGTCGGCTACCACCATGGTGGTCCCTCCTGGCGTTTCGTTGATCCTCTGGTAGCTCATCTCAGGAACGCCGCCGTCACTCCGCTGTCCACCGGTATGTGCACACCGGTGGTGCGGCTGAGTTCGCCCGCGGTCAGCACATAGACCGCGGCCGCGACGTGTTCCGGCAACACCTCTGCCTTGAGCAGGGTGCGTTGCGCGTAGTAGCTCCCCAGTTCGGTTTCCGGGACGCCGTACACGGCGGCGCGTTGCGCGCCCCAGCCGCCGGCGAAGATCCCGGAACCGCGGACCACCCCGTCCGGGTTGATCCCGTTCACCCTGATGCCGTGCTCCCCCAGTTCCGCCGCGAGCAGGCGGACCTGATGTGCCTGGTCGGCTTTTGCCGCACCGTAGGCGATGTTGTTCGGACCGGCGAAAACGCCGTTCTTGCTGGCGATGTAGACGATGTCGCCGCCGAGGCCCTGCCGGGTCATGGTGCGGGCGGCGGCCCTGGCGACCAGGAACGAGCCCCTGGCCATCACCCGGTGCTGGATGTCCCAGTCGGCGTCGGTGGTCTCGGTCAGCGGTTTGGAGATGGACAGGCCGGCGTTGCTGACCACCAGGTCGACGCCGCCGAAAGCCAGGCAGGCCTTGGCGAACGCGGCCTCGATGGAGGCTGAGTCGGTGACGTCGGCGACGACCGCCGCCGCGATGTCCGGGCCGCCGATCTCCTTGGCCGCTGCCGCCGCTTTGTCACCGTCCACATCGGACACGACCACGCAGGCGCCCTCGGCGGCCAGCCGGGTGGCGGTGGCCTTGCCGATGCCGGAGGCGGCACCGGTGACCAGCGCGACCCGGCCCGCCAGGGGCTTCGGGGCGGGGCGGCGGCGGAGTTTGGCCTCTTCCAGGTCCCAGTACTCGATGCGGAACTTCTCCGCCTCCGGGATCGGCTGGTAGCTGGAGAGGGCTTCCGCGCCGCGCATCACGTTGATGGCGTTGACATAGAACTCGGCGGCGACGCGCGCGGTCTGCTTGTCCGGGCCGTAGGAGAACATGCCGACGCCGGGCACCAGCACAATGGCCGGGTCCGCGCCGCGCATGGGCGGGGAATCCGGGGTGGCGTGCCGGGTGTAGTAGGCGCGGTAGTCGTCGCGGTAGGCGGCGAACTCGGCGGCGGCGTTGGCCGGGTCGGTGAGCAGCAGGGGCCGGATCTTGGTACGCAGGAAGTGATCCGGACAAGAGGTGCCGAGCGCGGCCAGTGCGGGCAGGCGGTCCCGGCTGAGGAAGTCCAGCACCTCGGGGGTGTCGGTGAAGTGGCCGACCTGGAAGCGGCCGGTGTCGGTGCGGCTGGAGGTGGAAGCCAGGCCGCGCAGCAGCGGGGCCAGTTCCGCCGCTCTGGCACGGCGTTCGGCCTCGGACAGCGGTGTCCACTCCGGACGTACGGCACCGAATGGTTCGGGGCGGCCGCGGTCCGCGATGAACTCCTGGGCGCGGCGGATGATCTCCAGGGAGTGCGCCTGGCACTCCGCGGAGTCCTTGCCCCAGGCGGTGATGCCGTGGCCGCCGAGGATGACGCCGATGGCCTCGGGGTGCTCGCGGTGGATGGCGGCGATGTCCAGGCCGAGCTGGAAACCGGGGCGCCGCCAGGGCACCCAGGCCACCCGGCCGCCGAAGCATTCGCGGACCAGGGCCGCTCCCCCTGCGGCGGTGGCCAGCGCGATCCCGGCGTCCGGGTGCAGGTGGTCCACGTGCGGGGCGTTCACCAGGCCGTGCATGGCGGTGTCGATGGACGGGGCCGCGCCGCCCTTGCCGTGCAGGCAGAAGTCGAAGGCGGCGACCATCTCGTCCTCGCGCTCGACCCCCGGGTAGACCTGGGTCAGGGCACGCAGGCGGTCTAGGCGGAGCACGGCCAGGCCAGTCTCGGTGAGGGTGCCCAGGTCGCCGCCGGATCCCTTGACCCACAACAGTTCCACGTCGGTCCCGGTGACCGGGTCGACGGCGGTGGCCTTGGCGGAGGCGTTGCCGCCGGCGTAGTTGGTGTTGCGCGGGTCCGCGCCGAGCGCGTGGCCGCGGGCCAGCAGGGCGGTCACCTCGGGGTGGGTCACGCGCCCCACCCCAGCCCGCCGCCGATCCGCTCGGCCTCGATGTGCTCCTGGTACCCGCTGCGGTAGAACGCGCCCAGCGGATCCGGGTCCAGGCCCTGGTCCTGGCGGACCTCGGCCAGCAGCGGGCGGACGTCGGTGCTGAAGGCGTCCATCACCACCGCGTGCGCGCCGAGCACATCGCCGTCGCGTTGCGCCTCCCGCAACGCGTCCCGGTCCACCAGCAGGGCCTTGGCGGTGGCCTCCTGCACGTTGAGGATGGAGCGGATCAGCGCGGGCACGCTGGGTTCCAGGTTGTGGCACTGGTCGAGCATGAACTCGATGCCCGAGTCCGGGGCCAGGCCGCCCGCACCGTGGATCTCGTGCAGGATGCGGAAGAGCTGGAACGGGTCGGCCGCGCCGACCATGAGGTCGTCGTCGGCGTAGTTGCGGCTGTTGAAGTGGAAGCCGCCGAGTCGCCGCTCGCGCAGCAGCACGGCCACCAGGAACTCGATGTTGGTGCCGGGCGCGTGGTGACCGGTGTCCACCAGCACCTGGGCCCGCTCGCCGAGCCGGAGGCAGTGCGCGAACGCGGTGCCCCAGTCCGGCACGTCCATGGTGTAGAAGTGCGGTTCGAAGAACTTGTACTCCAGCAACAGCCGCATGTCCGCGGGCATGGCCGCGTACACCTCGGCCAGGCCGACGGCGAGGCGGTCCTGGCGGGCGCGGATGTCGTCCTGGCCGAGGTAGTTGGTGCCGTCGGCCAGCCAGACCGAGAGCACGCCGGACCCGGTCTGCCTGCCGATCTCCACGCATTCCAGCAGGTGGTCCACTGCTTTGGCGCGAATGGCGGAGTCCGGGTGGCAGATGCTGCCCAGCTTGTACTCGTTGTCCTGGAAGACGTTCGGGTTGATCGCGCCAAGCCGGATGCCGCGGCTCTCGGCGTAGCGGGCCAGTGCCGGGTAGTCCTCGACCCGGTCCCAGGGGATGTGCAGGGCGATGCTGGGGGCGACGCCGGTGAACTCGTGCACGCAGGCCGCGTCGTCGATCTTCTCCTCCGGCGTGCGCGGCACCCCGGCCTTGGCGAAGACCTTGAACCGGGTGCCGGAGTTGCCGTATGCCCAGGAGGGGGTTTCGATCCGCTGGGCGCGCAGCACGCGTTTGGCGTTGTGCCGCAAGGTGTTCTCACTCATGGTCGGCTCCCCCCTCTCAGAAGTCGAAGCGGTCGACGTTGTCCGTGCTGAAGACCGTCGGTGGCCCCAATACGATCTCACCCGATTGGCCGATCGTGTACTCGCCGAGGCTGCCCGCGGCGAACTTCTGCCCTTGTGAACCAGTCACCCTGCCCGAAGCGAGCGCCGCCGCGGCCTGGGTGGCGAGGTAGCCGAGTTTGGCCGGTTCCCACAGCGCGAAGGACTTCACCGTGCCGTTCTTGACGAAAGCCCGCAGCTGGTTCGGCGTGCCCAGCCCGGTCAGCGCGACTTTGCCCTGGTAGGCCGAGGAACTGAGGTAGCGGGCCGCGGCGGCGATGCCGACCGTGGTGGGCGAGATGATGCCCTTGAGGTTGGGGTGCGCGGCCAGCAGGGCCTGGGTTTTCTGGAAGGAGGTCTGGTCGTCGTCGTTGCCGTAGGCGGTCTCGACCAGTTTCAGCTTGGCGTACCTGGGTTTCACCAGTTCCTGTTTCATGATCTCGATCCAGGTGTTCTGGTTGGTGGCATTGGCGGTGGCCGAGAGGATGGCGAACTCCCCTTCTCCGCCAATGGCTTCGGAAAGGAGTTCGATTTGTTTGACCGCGATGTCGGTGGAGTTGACCTGGTTCACGAACAGATCGCGGGCGTCCGCGGCCACGTCGGAATCGAGGGTGACCACCTTCATGCCTTGGGCGCGGGCGGTTTTCAGCGCGGGCGCGACCGCGTTGGGGTCGTTGGCGGCCAGTACCAGGGCGTCCTGGCGTTGCTGGGCGGCGGTGTTGATGTAGGTGACCTGGGAGGCGGCGCTGGCGTCGGAGGGTCCGGTGGTCTTGACCTCGGCCTGGAGTTCCTTGCCCGCGTTCTCCGCGCCGCCGCGGACCACGGTGAAGTAGGGGTTGTTGACCTGCTTGGGCAGGTAGGTGATCTTGAGGCCGGTACGGAGTGGGGCCTGCGGGTTGGCGGTGCTGGCGCTGCCGGTCGGGCCGCCGTTGCCGGTGGAGTTCTCCCGGGTGGTGCCGCCGCAGGCGCCGAGCAGCAACGCTCCACTGAGGACGGTCGCGAGCAAACTGAGTGGTCTCATGGGTCCTGCCTTCCGCGGAGAGGGGCGAGCACGCTCACCAGCAGGAGCAGGCCGGTGACGATGGTGAGGACTTCGGTGGGGACGTCGTTGAGGATCAACACGTTGCGCAGCGCGCCGAGCACGAGCACGCCGGCGATCACGCCGAACAGGGTGCCGCGGCCGCCGAAGATGGACACGCCGCCGAGCAGCACGGCGGCGACCACGGCGAGTTCCAGGCCGGTGCCGTTGTCCGCGCGGGCACTGGAGAAACGCAGCGTGTAGACGATGCCGGCCAGCGCGGCGACCGCGCCGGCCAGGGTGAAGGCGAGGAACTTGACCTGGCGCACCCGGATGCCGGCGAACCGGGCGGCCTCGGCGTTGGCGCCGATGGCGAACACCGCGCGGCCGTAGGAACTCGCGTGCAGCAGCACCCCGAAGACCACGGCCAGCAGCGCGAACAGCAGCATGGGCCAGGGAATTCCGGTGCCGGGCACCGGCTCGGTGCCGAAACTGGTGTAGCTGGGCGGGAAATCGGCGACGGCGGTGTCGCCGAGCAGGACCAGGGCCAGGCCGCGGTAGAGCGCGAGGGTGCCGATGGTGACGGCCAGGGAGGGCAATCCCAGTGCGGTGACCAGGAATCCGTTGACCGCGCCGCAGAGCGCCCCGGCCAGGATCACCACCGGCAGGATGGCTTCCAGGGGCCAGTTGGCCTGCCACAGCACGCCGATCAGCGCGCTGGACAGGCCGAGCACCGAGGCCACCGACAGGTCGATCTCGCCAGCGACCACGACAATGGTGAGCGGCAACGCGATCAGCGCGATCTCACCGATGTCCAGGCCGAGGTAGAACAGGTTCTGGCTCGACCGGAAGCCGCTGCCCGCGCTCAGCGCGATGACCAGCAGCACGAACACGAGCGCGGTTTCCCAGCGCAGCAGGGTTTTCACCCGGTCACCTCCGTCGGGCGGCGGGCGGCGCGGCGTAGCGCGGCGGCCAGCCGGAGGGCGAGCAGCCGGTCCACGGTGATCGCGGCCAGCAGCAGCGCGCCGGTGATCGCCTGCTGCCAGAACGCGGGCACGCCCAGCACGGCGAGCGAACTGGCGATGGTGCCCAGCAGCAGCGCGCCGAGCGCGGCCCCGTGCGCACTGCCGGAGCCACCGAAGATGGCCACCCCGCCGACCACCACCGCGGCCACCACCTGGAGTTCCAGGCCGGTGCCCGCGGCGGCGTCGACCGTGCCGTAGCGGGCGGTCCACAGCGCGCCGGCGAGTCCGGCGATCAGGCCCGAGGCCAGGAAGACGCCGAACACCCTGCGCCGCACCGGGATACCGGCCAGGATCGCGGCTTCTGGGTGTGAGCCGATGGCGTACAGCTCGCGGCCGGAGCGGTAGTTGCGTAGGTAGTAGGCGGCGGCGAGCACCACAAGCAGGGTGAGCAGCACCAGGTTCGGCAGGCCGAGCAGCGCGCCGCCGCCGAAGCCGAGCAGGGCCTCGGACAGGTCGCCCGCGTTGACCTGGTGTCCTTGTGCGATCAGGTAGTCCAGGCCGCGGAAGACGTAGAGCGTGCCCAGGGTGACCACCAGGCTGGGCACCCGGCCGAGTGCGACCACCGCGCCGTTGACCGCGCCGCAGACCAGGCCGATCCCCAGTCCCAGCACCAGGATCAGCGGGAACGGCAGGTTCGGGTTGGCGGCGGCGGTGCTCGCGGTGAGGAAGGCGGACAGGCCGAGCACCGAGCCGACGGACAGGTCGACGTTGCGGGTGAGCACCACCGCGGTCTGCCCGACCGCGAGCAGCGCGATGATCGAGGCGTTCAGCAGCAGGTCCTGGATGCTTTGCCCGGTAAGGAAACGCGGGTTCACCAGGGCGGTGCCGAGTACGACGACGAGCAGGGTGGCGAGGATGCCGAGTTCGCGGAACCGGGCCAGGGCGCTCATGCCGGGACCGCCTGTCCGGTGGCGGCGAGCGCGATGTTCTCCTCGGTGGCGCGTTCGCCGCGAAGTTCGGCGGCCAGCCGGCCCTCGTGCATGACCAGCACCCGGTCGGCCAGGCCGAGCACCTCGGGCAGTTCGGAGGAGATCATCAGGATGGCCACGCCCTCGGCCGCGAGTTCGCCGAGCAGCCGGTGCACCTCGGCCTTGGCTCCGATGTCCACGCCGCGGGTGGGTTCATCGACGATGAGCACTTTGGGCTTGCGGGACAACCATTTCGCGAGCACCACCTTCTGCTGGTTGCCACCGGAGAGCCGGCCGACCGGATCGCCGAGCCGGGCGTACTTCAGCCGCAGCCGCAGTGCCCAGTCGGTGGCCAGGGCGGTTTCGGATCTCCGGCGGAGCAGGCCGCCGCGACTCAGCTCGGGCAGTGAGGCCAGCGCGATGTTGCGTTCGATCGAGGCGGCCAGTACCAGGCCCTGGGCGCGCCGATCCTCTGGTACGAAACCGATTCCGGCGGTCATCGCGGCTCGCGGCGATCCCGGGCGCAACCGGCGGCCCTCGATCTGGACCGTGCCCGCGTCCGGCCGGTCGATGCCGAAGATCGCCCTGGCCACCTCGCTGCGCCCGGCGCCGACCAGTCCGGAGAGGGCGAGGATCTCGCCCGTGCGCAGCTCGAAGGAGATGTCGGTGAACACGCCCTCGCGGGTCAGCCGGTCGACCCGCAGCCGGACCTCGCCGACAACGTTGTCAGCTTGTGGGAAAAGGGCGGCGAGGTCGCGGCCGACCATCCGGCGGACCAGGTTGGCCGGGGTGACCCCGGTCAGTTCGCCGGTCCACACCAGGCCACCGTCGCGTAGCACGGTGGCGTCCTGGCAGAGCGCGAACACCTCGTCCAGGCGGTGCGAGACGAACAGCACCGCCACCTCCTGGCGCAGCAACGCGCGGGTGACCTCGAACAGCCGGGTGACCTCGGCCGGGGACAGCGCGGCGGTCGGCTCGTCCATCACGATCACCCTGGCGGCGAAGGACAGCGCCTTGGCGATCTCCACCACCTGCTGGTCGGCGATGGACAGCCCGCGCGCGGGCGCGGCCGGGTCCAGGGTCACGCCGAGGCGGGTGAACAGGTCTTTTGTCGCCTGGTGCAAGGCGGTGTGGTCGATCCGGCGGCCGCGGCGGCGTGGCTGGCGACCCATGAACACGTTCTCCGCCAGGGACAGATCCGGGAACAGCGCGGGTTCCTGGTGGATCACCGCGATCCCGGCGGCCCGCGCGGCGGCCGGGTCGGCGAGCGTGGTCACCTGGCCGTCGACGAGCAGGTCGCCGCGGTCCGGCCGGTGCACGCCGCCGAGAACTTTGATCAACGTGGACTTGCCTGCCCCGTTCTCGCCGAGCAGCGCGTGCGCGCGGCCGGGGTGCAGTTCGAGCCCCGCGCCGGTGAGCGCGCGGACGGCGCCGAAGCTCTTCTCGATCCCGCGCAACGCGAGGACCGGCGGCCGATCAGACGACGATGTCACCCGGCAGCTCCCTTGTTCCTAGGCCCTGCCCCCGATCGGGATGAAACGTTTCAATCCTGCGGTGCCAGCCAGTTTGGGAGGGTTACAGTGCCCTGTCAAGGACAGCCGGAGGGGTTTTGATCCGGTGCACCCGGCCAGCCGAACGGAGCGAAGGCGGACCATGGGCCATTCGGTGAGCGTGCGTGAGGTGGCCGAGCTGGCCGGAGTCTCCCTGGGCACCGTGTCGAATGTGCTGAACTCGCCGGACCGGGTCGCGCCACGCACCAGGGAACGGGTGCTGGCCGCGATGAGCGAACTCGGCTTTGTGCGCAACGAGTCCGCCCGCCAGCTCAGGGCCGGGACCGGGCGAACGATCGGCCTGGTGGTCCTCGACGTCAGCAACCCGTTCTTCACCGACGTCGCCCGCGGCGTGGAGGAGGCCGCCACCGAGGCGGGCCACTCGGTCATCCTGTGCAACAGCGACTCCAACCCCGACCGCGAGCACCGGCACCTGGAAGTCCTTGCCCAGCAACGGGTGCACGGCGTGTTGATCACCCCCAGCCGGGACTCGCTGGAGGCGATCCGGCGATTGCAGCAGCGCGGGGTGTCGGTGGTGCTGCTGGACCACCCGGCCACGGCTTCCGACATCTGCTCGGTGGCGGTGGACGACCGGACCGGCGGCGCGCTGGCCATCAATCACCTGCTGGCACAGGGGTTCGCGCGGATCGTGATGGTGACCGGGGCAGCGCATGTGCGGCAGGCGGCGGAACGGCGCCTGGGCGCCTACGACGCGCTGGGCAAGGCCGGGCTCGCCGAGTCGGCGCTACAGGTGATCGAGGTGCCTTCGCTGACGGTGGCCGCCGGGTTGCGGGCCGGGGAGGAGATCCTGGCCCGGCCGGACCGGCCGCGGGCGGTGTTCTGCGCCAACGATTTGCTGGCGCTGGGGGTGTTGCAGGCGATGGTGCGCTCGGGGGTGCGGGTGCCGGGTGAGCTGGCGATCGTGGGGTACGACGACATCGAGTTCGCCGCGGCCGCCGCGGTGCCGCTGACCTCGGTGCGGCAGCCCCGGCACCTGATCGGGCGGACGGCGGCGCAGCTGGTGATCGCGGAGACGTCGAGCCCTGGGCAGCACGAGCATCAGCGGGTGTTCTTCACCCCGGAGCTGGTGGTGCGGGAGTCCAGCCGCGGGTGAGGTCACCTGGGCGCGAAGTCGCGGACGGTCAGGGCGGCGGCCAGGATCCGGGCGCCCGCCGGGTCGGCCGGGCTGTGGCCGGTGAGGGTGGCGATGCGGCGTAGCCGGTAGTTCAGGGTGTTGCGGTGGATGTGCAGTTCGGCCGCGCTGCGGTGCCGGTTGTGGCCGGTGTCCAGGAAGGTGCGCAGGGTCCACAGCAGGTCCTGGTGCGCGGTGAGCTGGTCCAGGATGCGGTGCAGGCGTTCCCGGCCGGGGCCCGGGCGGCAGAGCTGGTATTCGAGGAGGACATCGTCGAGTTGGTAGGCGCCGGGTGGGCGGCCCAGGCGGGTGGCCAGGTCGGAGATGTCGGTGGCCTCGTCCACGGCGTGCGGAATCTCGGCCCGGCTGAGCGCGGTGGCCAGGCCGGTGAGCAGGGTGGTGCCCGCGGCCAGGTGCAGGCGTTCGGCCAGGGTCAGCGCGGCGGCGACCTGGTCGGGGGTGTCCGGGTCGTCGGCCGGCAGTAACAGGGTGCCGCCGGTGTGGTTGAAGGCGGCCAGGGCGTGCGCGGGAAGTTCCGCCTGCAGGCGGCGGACCAGGGCGCGGGCGGCCAGTTGCAGGTCGGCGCCGTCGGTGTGCGGGGGCGGGCCCAGGCGCAGGTGCAGCACCAGGTGGGTGTGCGCCAGGGCCAGGCCGAGGCGTTCGGCCAGGGGTTCGGCGGGCGCGCCGGTGAGCAGGGCGGTGACCAGGGCGCGGCGGGCCTCGCGGTGTTCGGCGTCCAGGACCTGTTGTTCGTGCAGGTAGGAGGCTGCCACGGCGGGCACGGCGACGCTGAGGTAACTGAACAGGCCGGGCACGCCGGCGACCAGGTCGGGGATCTCCTCCGGTTCGGCGAGGGCGGCCATTGCTTCCCAGCCGACCTGGGCGGCGATGTGGTAGGTGCTCAGCACCACGTCCAGGGGCACGCCCTGCTGGGCGCGGCGGATGGCGGCGGCGATCTGCCCGGTCAGCTCATCGGGCCGGGGCGGGCGTTGTTCGCGCAGGCAGCGCAGGTAGAGCTGCAGGTTGAGCGCGATCGCCGCGCTGATCTCCTGGTTGACCAGTTGCGGCGGCAGCTGCTGGTAACCGGCCGCCCTGGCGACGAAGGCGGCCAGCACCTGCTCGGCGATCCGCGGGATCTGTTCCTCGGCCCGCCGGTACAGCGCCGCCCGGGGATCGGGCGCGGGTAAGTCCACCACCGCCTGAGCCTTGCCGACCGTTGCGGTAAGCGCAATCCACTCCCGGGGTGCTACCCAGGTAGGCAGCCGCACCAACGGTGACCGCCCGGATTGTGCAGCTGCCCAGCAGTCCTCCCCTGATCGAGCGATGCGCGACTTCCGTTGCGGGCGCCGGAGGCAGAATCGTGGGCTCCAGGCGGCGGGAGGACGATGCGACAGGATGACGGGGCCGTGCCGAAGTCAGTGGCCGAGTGCATGAAATTACTGCGGCGCAAGGGTTTTCGCCAGAGCTTGGTCCGGGACGAGGTGACCAGGACGGATGCGGTGATGTTCAACCGGGTGTGGCGCGGGGTGCGCGAGACCGTGCTGGCCTACTCCGAGTCCGAGGCGCTGGCCTACCGGGTGCGCACGGGCGACGCGGACGTGGCGGATCCGTTCACAGTGGACCCGGATCAGCGGATGTGGCATCACGGCGGCGAGTTCCTGGATGTGGCCGGACAGCTCCTGGCGCTGCCCCCGCCGCCGGGGCACAGCGCCTTCCCGCTCGCAGGCACCACCTAGCCCACCCACCGGCGAGTTGGGCAAACTGGTACGCCAATTTGGCCCAAGTGGGCGTACCAGTTGGCCCAAGTGGTACGAAAACGGCCGAGACTCCGTACCAGAACGGCCAACACTCGGGTCAGGTTGTGGTGGTGAAGGTCCAGGTGCCGGAGCCGACCTGGTATTCCGCGTGGCGAGGGGTGACGCGGAGGCGGGTGGCGCCGGGTGGGGCGGTGGTCTCGCCGAGCGGCAGGTGGATCTCGGCGGTGGCGCCGACCGGGACGGTGGCGGTGAGGGTCAGGCCGGTGGCGGTTTTCGCCCAGCTGACGCCGGCCTGGCCGCGGACAGTCGTGATGCCGGTGCGGGCCCAGTCCACGCCGGTGCGGGCGTCCGGGCGGATCAGGATCCGTTCGTAGCCGTTGGACAGCGGGCGCAGGCCGCCGACGTTCTCGTACAGCCACTGGGTGACGGTGCCCTGGAAGTAGTGGTTGCGGGAGCGGGAGTCCTTGTGCCACATCTCCCACATGGTGTCCGCGCCCTGGTCGATCCAGTAGCCCCAGCTCGGTTCGGTGCGCTGGGTGGCGATGGCGTGCGCGAGGTCGGCGTGGCCGTGTGCGGTGAGCACCGGCAGCAGCACGCTGGTGCCCAGGCAGCCGGTGTTGAGATGGTTGCCGCGCCTGCGGATGTCGGCGGCCAGACTGTCCACAACGGACTGCACGGACTCCGTTGGCACCAGGCCGAAGGCGAGTGGGATGGCGTTGCTGGTCTGCCGGTAGCCCTGGTCGCGGTCGCTGTTGTAGTGGCCGTTGCGCAGGAAGGTGCGGTTGAGGGTGTCCTTGGCCGCGGCGGCGACCGCGCGGTAACGGACCGCGATGTCCTGGTGTCCCAGCATCTCCCCCATCTCCGCGACGCCGATCAGCGCGCGGTGCAGGTAGGCGGTGGCGGTGAGGCGGTTGTCCTCGGGGGCCACGCCCCAGGGCGCGTCCGGGGGCAGGAAGTCGCCGAGGGCGGTCAGCGCGAGGCCGTCGCGCATCCGGTTGATCTCCCAGTCCAGGTAGCCGGTGAGCGCGGGCCAGTGCTCGGCGGCCAGCCGGTCGTCGCCGTACCAGCGGTGCATTTCCCTAGCCAGGAAAGGGAACACGGTGGTCCACTCGGGAGTGGGGGCGAGTTGCCGGTAGCCCCAGCGGCCGCCGTTGGGCACGATCACCGGGACCTGCCCCGCGGTGTCCTGGGCGTCGGCCAGATCGCCCACCCATTTGGCGAAGAACCGTTGCATGCCAAAGGCGTATGCCATGCTGGGCGCGCCGACCTGGGCGTCGCCGGTCCAGCCGTTCTTCTCGTACTTGGGGGTGTCGGTGGGCAGCGCGTGCAGGTTGTTCACGATGGTGCGCCGCATCATCCGGTCCAGCTGCTCGAACATGGGTTCGCTGCACCGGAATTCGCTGACCTCGGGCACATCGCTGTGCACCAGCCTGCCGAGCACCTGTTCCGGTCGCGGGCCGGTGATCTCGACGTAGCGGAAGCCCTTGTAGGAGAAGCGGGGTTCCCAGGTCTCCGCGCCGGTGCCCGCGGTGAGGTACTCGTCGCGTTGCTGGCGGAGGTCCTTGACGTGTTCGTTGACCGACTGCACGCTGCCGTCCGGGTTGAGTTTCTCCCCGTGCAGCAAGGAGATCCGAGTGCCGGCGGGGGCGCGGACGGTGATCTGGGTCCAGCCGGCCATGGTGCGGCCCATGTCGACGATGTGCACGCCGGGGCGTAGTTCGGTGATGCTCGCCGGGCGGATGGTCTCGGTGATCCGGATGGGTTCGTTGGGCTGGGCGCGCAGTTCTCCGGTGGGGGCGGGCACCGTTCGCGCCGCGGTCCAGGGGCCGGGAGCGTGCCGGGCGTCGTGGGTTTCGCCGGAATACAGGGAATTCACCTGGGTGTGACTGTCGGTGATCTTCCAGGTCCCGTCGGTGCCGATGGTGGTGCGGGCGCCGCCGGGGTGCTCGATTTCCAGCTGGGCCAGCAGTCTGGGTTCGCCGTGCCACTTGGCCAGGTGCCAGTCCCACACGTTGATCGTGGTGAGGCCGTAGAAACCGCGGCCCAGGGTGACGTCAAGCTGGTTGTCGCCCTGGCGGAGCTGCCCGGTGACGTCGTGCACGGCGTAGAGCACGGTCTTGTCGTAACCGGTGAAGCCCGGGTCCAGGACCTGGTCGCCGACCCGGCCGCCGTTGAGCTGGGCCTCGTAGTAGGCCAGGCCGCTGAGGTAGAGGCGGGCCCGCAGGACCGGGCGGTCCAGGCGGAAGTCCTTGCGCAGCAACGGCGCCGGTAGCTGGGTGGCGGGCACGGCGACGTTGCGGCCCCACGGGCCTTCGCCGTAGCGGGCCAGCACGGTGGCGGCGGGCCAGGCGCTGTCGTCGTAGCCGGGGCTGGTCCAGCCGGGGTGCGCGGTGTCGGTGGCCCGCCAGCCGGGGCCGGTGCGCAGTTCGACGGTGCCGCCGTCGGCGAGTTCGACGATCAGGCGCAGCAGCAGACCGGCCGGGCCACCGCGGTTGGCGGCCTCGGCGGCCAGGGTCAGCGCGGACCCGGTGGCGCGCACCACCTCGGTGACGTCGACCAGGTGCGCGGCGGCCCAGGAGTTGCCGGAAGCCATGGCGGACAACACTTCCCGGCCATGCAGGTGCACGGTGAGGTTGTCGTCGGCGGTGGCCACCAGGGTGGCCTTGCGGACCTCGCCGGGCAGGTCGAGGGTGGCGCGGAACCAGCGGGAGCCCAGCGGCGCGGTACTCAGCGTCCAGCCGGGGCCGCCGATCCAGGAGGCCGGGTCCACCCCGGGCGGCGGGGGCGGGGCGGTCGCGCCGATCCAGTCCGCGGCCCAGGGACGGCCGAGCTGGCCGGTTTCCCACCAGGCCGGACTGCTCCACGCCGAGGGCCGATTGTCGCCGTCCCAGACCCGGACCCGCCAGTGGTAGCGGGTACGCGGGTGCAGTGCCGGACCGTCGTAGCGGATGCCGAGGGTGCGGGCCGAGCGGACCGGTCCGCTGTCCCAGTGCGGGCGGCGGTCCCCGAACTGCCCGGGGTCGGTGACCACCTGGACCTGGTAAGCGGTCTGGGTGGCGCCGTTGCGGTCGGCACGCAGGATCCAGGCCAGCCTGGGCGCTTCGACATCGGTGCCCAGGGGGTTGGTCGCGTACTCCACGGTGAGCCGGTCGATGGTCAACGCGCTCACGGCCGTGTCCTCCCCCGCCTCGGCGATCTCGCCACTCGACAGTGCCACCGCCGCCGCGCCCGCGCCAGCACCGCGCAGGAAGTTCCGCCGGTTCACCCGCCTGGCCATGCCCGCCTCCCGTGACCCCGGCCGCTCTGTCCACAGTGGACGAAGCTGGTCCGGTGCCGCCCGGACACGGACGATAGGGAGACTGGTGCGCGGCAACAATCACGCTGACCGGTGTTGGTCAGCCGCGAACGGGTGAGCTTGGCTGGCAGACTGGGCTGATGCCGCCTGCCGAAGCCATCCGCATCGCCGCTCGTTACCTGGCCACCGCCGATCGCCTGCTACCCGGCAAGATCGTCGGCTGCTACCTGATCGGCTCGGCCGCGCTGGGCGCCTGGCGGGCCGGGCGCAGCGATGTCGACTTCATCGCGGTGCCGGCCGGGGAGTGCGGTGCGCGGGAACTGCGCCGGTTGCGGGTGTTGCACGTGGCGGGCAACCTCCGCACCGCCGGTCGGGCCCTGATCAGGGCCGATCCGAGCATTCCCGGCACCATGAACGGCGCGTTCGTCGCGGCCGCGGACCTGGGCAAGCCGGTGACGCAGATCCGCCCATTGGCCGCGCACAGCGGGCGATCCTTCAAGCGGGGCGCGGGTTTCGACGTGAACCCGGTGATGTGGAAGGTGCTCCGCGAAGGCGGGATCCCGGTCCGCGGCGACTCTCCGGACCGGCTCGGACTGGACCCGGAACCACACCTGCTGCGGGCCTGGAACCTGGACCAGCTCCGCGGTCACTGGCAGCACTGGGCGCACCGGTGCGTATCCGATCCGCCCAGGGACAAGCCGCTGATCCCGGCACACCGGCAGGCCCTGGCCAGGGTGCTCGGTCCGCCGCGGCTGCACCACACCATCGCCACCGGCCAGGTGATCGCCAAGGAAACCGCGGTCGAGTACGCCCTGGACACCTTCGACTCGCGCTGGCATCCGATGTTGCGGGCCGCGCTCGCCCAGCGCACCGGCGAGCCGGGCCCGGAATTCCCGGAGCCCGGCCGATTACCGCGACTGGCCGGTGAGTTCACCCTGGAAGTGATCGCGGCCGCGGAACGGTGGGCGGAATGATCAGAAATTGACGTCGATGCACTGGTAGAACGCGTTGCCGGTGTCCGCGATATCCCACACCGCGAGGATCAGGTGCCTGCCGGACTTGCCGCCGGGCACCGTGCCGGTGTGCGAGACCGCGTTCGGCGGCCGGGCGCCACCGTTGTTGACACTGATGAACGGGTTCGGATCCAGAGCGGCCCTGGTGAGTTTCGCGGTGGAGTTCCAGCCGTTCTTGGTGATGAAGTACTTGAACGAGGTGGTCGCGTGCGGCGCGGTCAGCCACCAGCTGAACGTGCGGCTCGCGCCGCTGGTCAGGTTGGTGGAGGGCCAGCTCCCGCCGCGCGGGTCGTCGAGCTGGGCGAACTGCCCGAGTCCGCCGGAGCAGATACTGCCGTCGGCCGGTCCGCGGGCCGGGAATCCCTTGGGTCCCTCGACACTTTGCGGTTCCCACTGGATCGGCCCGCAGTTCTTCGCGGTGCCGAGTTTGCAGAAGTAGGCCCGGCTGTTCGGACCGTTGGTGTATCCATGCGCGCTGGCCGTGGCCGGCACCAGGACGGACAACGCCATCAGCGCCAGGCTCAGGAAGCCGACCAGAATTGATCGCTTGATCGGAGTGGTACGCAAGGCAACCTCCGCGATGTTTCCGGCGGCGGGGGTTGCACCTCATGATGACAGCGGCCGCACATAACGCGTCAGCGACTATCGTCGGAATCAGGCCATGAATCGCACGAAGGGCCGGGCGTTGTCGAAAAACGGACAACACCCGGCCCCGGCACCGGAATTACTCGGCCTGTTCGGCCTTGTCCGGGGTGGCCCACAGAGTGTGGAAGGAGCCCTCGGCGTCCACCCGGCGGTAGGTGTGCGCGCCGAAGTTGTCCCGCAGGCCCTGGATCAGCGCGGCCGGCAGCCGGTCGCGGCGCAGGCCGTCGTAGTAGGCCAGCGAGGAGGAGAAGGCCGGGGACGGCACGCCTTCGCGCACCGCGTCCACGACCACCCGGCGCCAGCTGTCCACGCCGCTGGCCACGGCCTCGGCGAAGTACGGGGCGACCAGCAGGCTGGGCAGGTCCGGGTTGGCGTCGTAGGACTCGCGGATGCGGTCCAGGAACCGGGCCCGGATGATGCAGCCGCCGCGCCAGATGGTGGCGGTGGAGCCCAGGTCGATGTCCCAGCCGTATTCCTGGCTGCCCGCCCGGATGTGGTCGAAGCCCTGGGCGTAGGCGACCACCTTGGAGGCGTAGAGCGCCTTGCGCACGTCCTCGATGAACGCGTCCCGGTCGCTGTCCTTGACCCAGCCCGCGCCCGCCTCGCCGCCGAATGCCGCGGCCGCGGCCGCGCGCTGGTCGGCGTGCCCGGACAGGGACCGGGCGAAGGTGGCCTCGGCGATCCCGGTGATCGGCACGCCCAGGTCGAGGGCGCTCTGCACGGTCCAGCGGCCGGTGCCCTTCTGCTCGGCCTGGTCCTGCACCACGTCCACGAACGGCTTGCCGGTGCGGTGGTCGGTGTGCGCGAGCACGTCCGCGGTGATCTCGATCAGGAAGGATTCGAGGTCGCCCTCGTTCCAGCCGCGGAAGATCTCCGCGATCTCCGCCGGGGTGGCGCCCAGACCGGCCCGGAGCAGGTCGTATGCCTCGGCGATGAGCTGCATGTCGGCGTACTCGATGCCGTTGTGCACCATCTTGACGAAGTGACCGGCGCCGTCCGGGCCCACGTGCACGCAGCAGGTCTGGCCGTCGACCTTGGCCGCGATGGACTCGAACACCGGGCCGAGCCGCGCGTAGGACTCCTTCGACCCGCCGGGCATGATGCTCGGCCCGAGCAGCGCGCCCTCCTCGCCGCCGGAGACCCCGGTGCCGACGAAGTGCAGGCCCTTCTCCTTGAGCGCGGCCTCCCGGCGGCGGGTGTCGGCGAAGTGCGCGTTGCCGCAGTCGACCACGATGTCGCCGGGCTCCAGGAGTTCGGCCAGCTCGTCGATGACCGCGTCGGTCGGGCCGCCCGCCTTGACCATGACGATGGCCACCCGCGGCCGTTCCAGGGCGTCCACGAACTCGGCCAGGGTCTCCGCCGGGACGAAGGTGCCCTCGTCACCGTGCTCGGCGACCAGGCTCTTCATCCGCTCCACCGACCGGTTGTGCACGGCGACCGGGTAGCCGTTGCGGGCCAGGTTGCGGGCCAGGTTGCGGCCCATCACCGCCAACCCGGTCACCCCGATGCGTGCCGTCGCGGTCCTGGAGGTCTCGCTGCTCATCCTGCCCACCGTTCCGTGTCTGTGGCTGGTGCTACCTAGCGCAACACCAACCCTGCCACCTGTACTCCCTCTTCAACGTGCGGGATCAAGGATCGTTCACGCGGGGGCGTCGCGCAGTGCACGGCGGAGCGCGTCGGTGAGATCCCGGCCCATGCGGACGGTGACCGCGGCCTCGGTGATGAAGCCCGAGCCGTGGAAGGTTCCCGGGTAGAGGTGCAGTTCGGTGGACACCCCGGCCTGCACCAGTCGCTGCGCGTAGTCGAGGCCCTCGTCCCGGAGCGGGTCGAATTCGCACACCGCGACGAAGGCGGGCGGCAGTCCGGACAGGTCGGTGGCGCGGGCCGGGGCCGCGTACGGGGAGACCTCGGCGGTGCCGCGCTTGCCGACGCCGAGGTAGAAGTCCCAGCTCAGGATGGCGTTGGGCCGGTGCCACATCGGGGTGTCGGTGTAGGCGGTCATGGACGGGGTGTCCAGGCGATCGTCGAGTTCGGGGATGTTGAGCACCTGGTAGGCCAGCGCGGGGCCGCCGCGGTCCCTGGCCAGCAGGGTGACCGCCGCGGCCAGGCCGCCGCCCGCGCTGTCCCCGCCGATCGCGATCCGGGCCGGGTCCACGCCCAGCTCGGCCGCGTTCTTCGCGGTCCACTCCAGGGTGGCGTAGCAGTCCTCCAGCCCGGCCGGGTACGGGTTTTCCGGGGCCAGGCGGTAGTCCATGGCGACCACGACCACGCCGACCACGTCGGCCACCCGCAGCGCGGACCGCTCGGCGAGGTCCAGGTCACCGAGCACGAAGCCGCCGCCGTGGATGTGCACCAGCGCGCCCAGCGGGCCGTCGCCTGCCGGGGTGTAGACCCGGATGGCGACCTCGGGCCCGCCTGCCGGGCCGGGGATGTTCAGCGCGCGCACCTCGACCGGGTTCACCGGCACGTAGGGCGGGAATTCGGCGGCCATTTCCCGCCTCAGCGCGCGGGTGGCCACCGGGTCGGCGAAGTCCACCTGCGGGATCAGCGGGAGCCAGGTGGCCAGTTCGGGATCGATCGCGTAACTCATGATCGCAGTCTGCGCGGGCGGCACCGGCCGCGCCCACCGCCAACCGCCGGTGCTCCCCGGCCCTGGACCCGCCGCCTGGCTACGCTGATCGCATGGAGGGCCTGCTGCTGCGCCTGTCCGCGTTGGACGCCGACGCGGCCAGCGAGGTGCGGGTGATCGCCTTCTTCGACTCGCTGATCGCCCGCCGGGTCGACCTGGACACCCTGCTGCGCACCACTGCCCAGCTGACCGAATGCCGGGTCGGCCTGGACGCGGCCGATCGCGGACTGGCGCTGGCCGCGGAGGCGGTGGTGCGGGCCGGAGTGTCCACGCCCAGGGGCGCGCGGGTGCGGGAGTTGCCGGACGGGGCCCGGGTGTGGCTGGCCCGGACCGGGCCGGCACTGCCCCTGGATGACATGGTGCTGGAGCGGTTCGCGATCGCGGCCGAGCTGGTGCTGGCCCGCGGCGCCCTGCCGGAGTTGGGTGATCCGGCGCTGGTGGAGCTGGTGCTGGCGGAACGGGCCGGGGAGGCCGAGCGGTCCAGGGCGCTGCACCTGCTGGGGCTGACGCCGGGAACCCGGGTGCGGGTGCTGGCGGTGGCTGACGGCGCGGTGGAACTGGGTGGCTGGTCGGCGCCGCTGGGGCGGTCGCGGGCGGTGTTGCTGGCCGGACCGCCGGAGCTGGACCTGGTGCGGGCGCCGACGCGGGTCGGGGTGGGCGGCGAGGTGGCCGCGATCGACGCCCGGACCTCCTGGCGGCAGGCGCGGCTCGCGGTGCGACTGGCCGGCTCGCTGCCCTGGGATCCGCCGGTGTGCTGGTGGGAGTGGCTGGGTTCGCTGGCCGCGGTCGCCGAAGGGTTGCGGGCCAACGAGATCGAGCAGATCCCGGACGTGCGCGCGCTGGACCGGCTGGCGGCCGTGCCGGACCTGCTGCTGATCCTGTCCGCGGTGTGCGGGCACGATTCGGTGCGCAAGGCCGGCTACGCGCTGCACCGGCACCACAGTTCGGTCACCGCCCGCCTGGCGCAGGCCGAGACCGAACTGGGTTTCCCGGTGACCACGCCCGACGGCCGGTTCCGGCTGCGGCTGGCCCTGCTGTTGCGGCGGCTGCGGGACAACACGGACTGAGTGCTCAGCCGAGCCGGGTCCAGCCGGTGTACGGCGCGTCCCCACCCGGGTCGATCTGCCTGCGGTGCAACAGTTTTCCGTCTCCGGACACGGCGAACAGGTGGGTGCGGCCGCTCGGATCTACCGCGAGTGCGGGCTGGTGCACGACCAGGCCGCCGAGGTCGGTCCAGTCCAGGTAGCCCAGGTCCGGGGCGGACTGCCGGGTGGCGCTCACCCCGCCGTAGCGATTGGTGGCGCACAAGGTGATCCGCGGGGACGGGGTCTCGGCGATCCCGTGCCGCGGGTGCGGTGCGCTGGCCGCGGCGATCGGGCCGATGCCGCCGTGGCCGTCCAGGATCTCCGGTTTGCCGATCCACTCGCCGGTGCGGGTCTGCCAGGTGTGGCCGATCTTGCCCGCGTGCTCGCCGGCCAGGCGGTAGACCACGTCCAGGGTGCCGTCAGCGCTGAGCGCGACCGTGGGCGGTCCGGCGGGTTCCAGCCCGGGGAAGTCCGGGTCGAGACGGAAGGCGGCGCCGGATTCGGTTTGGTGCCAGCGTTTGAGCACCCCGGACCCGGCTTCCACGGCGAGCGCGAAGACCTCGATCCGGCCGCGGGCATCGGTGATCGCGGCCAGGCCGTCCTGCACACCGGGGCCACCACCCAGGTCCTGCCAGCCTCGCGCGGTCCGGGTGCTGAGTCCGCCGTCGCCGTTCTGCAGGAACACCTGGAATCCGCCGTCGACGACGGCGACCACCACCGGCTGGCCGATCTGCCTGGCCCGCCTGGACTTCCCGTGCGGGTTGCCCAGACTCGCCCACCGCCGCGGCCAGTCGCCGTCCGGCCGGGACTGGGTCAGGCAGACCACCTGGAAGGTGTCCAGCCGCAGCGCGAACACCCGGAGCCGCCCGTCCTCCTCCCGCGTCACCGACACCGCCGGCGCCAGCGGGCCGCCAGGGTCACCCAGATCGCGCGGGCCCAGCCAGCCGGATTCGCCGTCCTGCCACCAGGTCCGCAGTCCGCCGCTGTGCACCGCGAACGCCTGCAACCGGCCGGCTGCGGTGCGCGCCACCCAGTTCGTGCCGCCCCAGTACCGGTGATACAGCCGTTGCGGCCAGCCGCGATACCCGGCGGTGTTGGTGATCTGCTGGTCGAACTGGGCGTAGGCGGCGAACTGCGCGTCCTTGTCCCGCTGCTGACCGGCGTCCAGGTTCACCGGGCTGTGCTGGATGTTGTAGCCGCGGTAGGTGATCACCGCGACACGCTGGGTGGCGGGCAGGCGGCGCACCGCCAGGATGGCCAGCCGGGCGGCGCTGACGTGGTCGCGGTGGTCGTGCAACCGGTCCGCCGCCCCGTGCCGGAGGTCGGGCCGCGGGTCCTGCACCCGGACCACGGTGGGCTGGAACCGTTGGCACAGCCCGATCAGCAGGTTGATCAGGTCCTCGCGGTCGTAACTCTGCCGCGCCCGCACCGGACTGCCCGCCGGCACCACGGTGACCCGGCGGCTGTTGTCCTGCCACAGATGGAACAGCGAGGCGGCATTGCTCGTCGGATCGGCCGGATCGGCCTTGGTGTCGGCGTGTTTGTCCGCCCACTCGGGCAAGTTCACGAAGATCAGGTTGACCACCCGGCCGTCCCGCTCGGCCCGGCTGAACTCGACCTGGCGGCGCAACCCGTTGGGGCCGTTGACGGTCAGCGCCCCGGTCCGCCAGTCCGCCGCGTCGGCATCGGGAAAACCGAGCATCAGCGCGTAGGCGGCCCGGGCCCCGTCGTTACGGCAGGCGGAGTACTGCTCACGGTCCAGTTTGTACCCGGGACGACAATTTGGCGCCGGGATGTCCGGTTCGGGACTCGGTGTCGCGTAGCCCTCGCCCGCGGTGAGGAACACGGTGGTGACCGGCAGCCGCGCGGTGATCGCGTTGGCCAGGTCCGGGTTCATGAACAGGATGTCGTCGTCCTGATGCGCCACCACGTGCAGGTGGTGGCCCCCGAATGCAACGGCCGCGCACGGTCCCCCCGTGCGCGGCCTCCGCAAGCTTTCCCCAGTTGTCACACAGCCGAATCTAGCTGTCGCCCTCGAGTTCGCCTTCAGTCGCGAGATAAGCGTCGCGCAACGCGTCCAGGGTGGCCGGTTCCGGGCTCTCCCACAGCTTGCGCTCGGCTGCCTCCAGCAACCGCTCGGCGATGCCGTGCAGCGCCCACGGGTTGGCCTCGGTGAGGAACTGGTGGTTCTCCTCGTCGAGCACGTAGCTCTCGGCGAGCTTCTCATACATCCAGTCCGCCACGACCCCGGTGGTGGCGTCGTAGCCGAAGAGGTAGTCCACGGTGGCGGCCATCTCGAAGGCGCCCTTGTAGCCGTGGCGGCGCATCGCGGACAGCCAGCGCGGGTTGACCACCCTGGCCCGGAAGACCCGGGAGACCTCCTCGTTGAGCGTCCGGGTGCGCACCGCGTCCGGCCGGGTGCTGTCGCCGATGTAGGCGGCGGGGGCCTTGCCGGTGAGCGCGCGGACGGTGGCGACCATGCCGCCGTGGTACTGGAAGTAGTCGTCGGAGTCGGCGATGTCGTGTTCGCGGGTGTCCACGTTCTTGGCGGCCACCGCGATCCGCTTGTACGCCGATTCCATGTCGCCGCGGGCGGGCTGCCCGTCGAGTTCGCGGCCGTAGGCGTAGCCGCCCCATACCGCGTACACCTCGGCCAGGTCGGCGTCGTCCCGCCAGTTCTTGCTGTCGATCAGCGGCAGCAGCCCGGCCCCGTAGGCACCCGGCTTGGAGCCGAAGATGCGCATGGTGGCGCGGCGGTCGTCGCCGTGCTCGGCCTTGTCCGCCTCGGCGTGCGCGCGCACGAAGTTCTGCTCGGCGGGCTCGTCCAGCGCGGCGACCAGGCGGACGGCGTCGTCGAGCAGGGCGACCACGTGTGGGAAGGCGTCCCGGAAGAACCCGGAGATGCGCACCGTGACGTCGATCCGCGGTCGGCCCAGTTCGGCCAGCCCGATCACCTCAAGGCCGGTGACCCGGCGGGACTGGTCGTCCCACACCGGCCGCACACCCAGCAGCGCGAGGACTTCGGCGATGTCGTCCCCTGCGGTGCGCATGGCGCTGGTGCCCCACACGGACAATCCAACCGAGGGCGGCCATTCGCCGGTGTCCTTGCGGTAGCGGTCCAGCAGCGAGTCCGCCATGGCCTGCCCGGTTTCCCAGGCGAGCCTGCTGGGCACGGCCTTCGGGTCCACGGAGTAGAAGTTGCGGCCGGTGGGCAGCACGTTCACCAGGCCGCGCAACGGTGATCCGCTCGGTCCGGCCGGCACGTAGCCGCCGTCCAGGGCGTGCAGCAGGTGGCCGAGTTCGTCGGTGGTGCGAGCCAGCCGGGGCACCACCTCGGCGGCGGCGAACTCGAGGACCTTGGCGACGTCCTCGTTGTCCTTGTCCAGCACCGAACGCACCACCTCGGTGGCACTGCCCTGGACCCAGCCGCCGGCGTCCATCGCGGTGACCAGTGCGCGGGCCTGGGCCTCGATCGCGTCGGTGTCGGTGCGGGAGGCGGAGCCGTCCTCGTTGAGCCCCAGGGCTTCCCGGATGCCGGGCAGCGCGGCGACCTGTCCGGCCCACATCTGCCGGGCCTGGATCATGGCCAGCACCAGGTTGATCCGGGCCTCGCCCTCGGGCGCGGCGCCCAGGATGTGCAGGCCGTCCCGGATCTGCACGTCCTTGACCTCGCACAGCCAGCCGTCGACGTGCAGCAGGAAGTCGTCGAACTCCGCGTCGTGCGGCCGGTCGTCCAGGCCCAGGTCGTGGTCGAGTTTGGCGGCCTGGATGAGGGTCCAGATCTGGGCCCGGATGGCCGGGAGTTTGGCCGGGTCCATCGCGGCGATGTTGGCGTGCTCGTCCAGGAGCTGTTCCAGCCGGGCGATGTCGCCGTAGCTGTCCGCGCGGGTCATCGGCGGCACCAGGTGGTCGACCAGGGTGGCGTGCGCCCGGCGCTTGGCCTGGGTGCCCTCGCCGGGGTCGTTGACCAGGAACGGGTAGATCAGCGGGATGTCGCCCAGCGCCGCGTCCGTGCCGCAGCTGGCGGACATGCCGACGGTTTTGCCGGGCAGCCATTCCAGGTTGCCGTGCTTGCCCACGTGCACCATGGCGTGCGCGCCGAACTCCTGGGCCAGCCAGCGGTAGGCGGCCAGGTAGTGATGGCTGGGCGGCAGGTCGGGGTCGTGGTAGATGGCGATCGGGTTCTCGCCGAAGCCGCGCGGCGGCTGCACCATGACGACCACGTTGCCCGCGGTCAGCGCGGCCAGGACGATCTCGCCCTCGGGGTCCTGACTGCGGTCGACGAACAGTTCGCCGGGCGCCGGACCCCAGTGGCCTTCCAGCTCTTCGCGGAAGTCGGCGGGCAGGGTGTCGTAGAACTCGCGGTACTTGGCGGCGCTGATCCGCACCGGGTTCCCGGACAGCTGAGTTTCGGTGAGCCAGTTCTCGTCCTGGCCACCGGCCGCGATCAGCGCGTGGATCAGCGCGTCACCGTCCAGCTTGGCCACGCCCGGCAGCGCGCCCTCGCCTTCGGCCGGGCCGATGTCGTAACCGTTGTCCCGCAACGCGGCCAGGAGTTTGACCACGCTGGCCGGGGTGTCCAGGCCGACCGCGTTGCCGATCCGGGAGTGCTTGGTCGGATAGGCCGAGAGCATCAGCGCGATCCGCCGGTCGGCGGCCGGGATGTGCCGCAACTGGGCGTGTTTGACCGCGATCCCGGCCACCCGGGCAGCGCGTTCCGGGTCGGCCACGTACACGGTGAGGCCGTCCGGGTCGATCTCCTTGAAAGAGAACGGGACCGTGATGATCCGGCCGTCGAACTCGGGGATGGCCACCTGGGTCGCGGTGTCCAAAGGGGACAGCCCGTCGTCGTTGGCGGCCCAGCTCTCCCGGCTGGAGGTGAGGCAGAGTCCTTGCAGGATGGGCACATCCAGCGCGGCCAGCGCGCCGACGTCCCAGGCGTCGTCCTCGCCACCGGCGGAGGCGGCGGCCGGTTTGGTGCCACCGGCGGCGAGCACGGTGACGACCAGGGCGTCGGCCTTGCCGAGTTCGGCGAGCAGTTCGGGTTCGGCGGTGCGCAGCGAGGAGCAGAACACCGGCAGCGCCTGACCGCCCGCGTCCTCGATCGCGCTGCTCAGCGCCTCGACGAAGGCGGTGTTCCCGGCCACGTGGTGGGCCCGGTAGTAGAGCACCGCGACCACCGGTCCGCTGGTGGTCCGGGCTTCGCGCGCCAGCGCACCCCAGGTGGGGGTGGGCTGCGGCGCGGCGAAGCCGAGACCGGTGAGCAACACGGTGTCGGAGAGGAAGTTGTGCAGTTCGGCCAGGTTGGCCGGGCCGCCGTGGGCGAGGTAGGCGTGCGCTTCGGCGCAGACGCCGCCGGGCACCGTGGACAGCTCCATCAGCTGGGCGTCCGGGGCCTGTTCGCCGCCGAGCACAACAACGGGCCGGGGTCCGGCGAGCAGCCAGTCCAGGCCCTCTTCCCACATCCGGCGGCCGCCGAGGATGCGCACCACGACCAGGTCCACGCCCTCGACCAGGGCGGGCAGGTCGTCCACGAGCAGCCGGGCCGGGTTGCCGAGTCGGTAGTCGGCCTCGCTGGCGCGGGCGGACAGCAGGTCGGTGTCAGAGGTCGACAGCAGCAGGATCACGCGTGGCTCCACATCCCTCGGGGTCCGCGCCCCATGACGGTCGGGGACGGTGAGCGGAGTGTCTGGCTCCCGGGCTCGCACCCGGTGACAGTGGCGGGACCGCGCCGGACTCACACCGGCTTCCTCCGTGGTTCACCGTTCGAGGCGACCCTACCTGCCGCGTAGCATCCCGCGGGTGCCCGCTTCGCCACATCGCCAGCGCCCGGACGCCTGTCCCGGCGCGATCGAGGTGCACCCGGCGGCGGATGGCGGTCTGGCCAGAATTCGGGTACCAGGCGGCACGCTCTCCGCGGCCCGGCTGGCGGTGCTACGGACGGCCGCGATGGAGCTGGGCGATGGGTCGCTTGAGCTGACCTCGCGGGCGAATGTGCAGCTCAGAGGGCTTGCGGCGGGGACCGAGGTGGAGCTGGGGGCGCGGCTGGCCGAGGCCGGGCTGCTGCCCTCGCTGACCCATGAGCGGATGCGGAACATCGTGGCCGCGCCGCTGGCGGACAACCAGGACCTGGTGGACGCGATCGACGCCGCGTTGTGTGCGCGGCCGGAGCTGGCCGGGTTGCCGGGGCGATTCCTGGTAGTCGTGGACGACGGCGGCGTGGTGAGCGGGCTGGGTGGGGATATCGGCCTGGACCTGGTTGGCTCGTCCTGGGCGTTGTTGCTGGCCGGGACTGATTCGGGGCTCCGAGTGTCGGACCCGGTGGACGCGGTGCTGCGGGCGGCGCTGGCGTTCCTGGCGGTGCGGGCCGAACACGGCGGCACGGCCTGGCGGCTGGCCGAGATCGACGGCGGTGTCGCGGAGATCACTCGGCGGCTCGGCGGACCGGTGTCCGCGGACCGGCTGGCGGTGCGCGGGTCAGCGCCGCTGCCCCCCGGTCCGCTGCCGGACGGACGGCTGGTCGTGGGCGCGCCGCTCGGGCGGTTGGACCCGGACCAGTCCGGCGCTCTGCTCGCGGTGGAGCGGGTGCGGCTGACGCCGTGGCGCAGTGTGGTGCTGCCGCGGAAGATCACGTTGGGACACGGGCTGATCACCGAACCGGACTCGCCCTGGCACGCGGTCACCGCCTGCACCGGCCGCCCCGGCTGCGCCAAATCCCTGGCCGATGTGCGCGCCGACGCCGTGCGCCACCTCGGGTTGCCCGGCGGGCCGGTGCACTGGTCGGGCTGCGCACGGCGGTGCGGACGGCCGCGCGGCGCGATCGACGTGCTGGCCACCGCGGACGGCTACCTCATCGACGGACAACCGCACGAGGACACGGCCGCGGCGATCGACGCGGCCCGGAGGACACCGCAGTGACCGAGTACATCAAGGACGGCAAGGAGATCTACCGCCGCTCCTTCGCCACCATCCGCGCCGAGGCCGACCTGGGCGGACTGCCCCCGGACGTGGCGCGGGTGGCGGTGCGGATGATCCACGCCTGCGGCATGGTCGACCTGGTCGCCGATATCGGCTACTCCCCCGGCGTGGTCGCCTCGGCCCGCGCCGCGCTGGAGGCGGGGGCGCCGATCCTGTGCGATGCCAACATGGTCGCGGCCGGGGTGACCCGCCGACGGCTGCCCGCGGACAACGAGGTGCTGTGCTTCCTGACTGATCCACGGGTGCCGGAACTGGCCGCGTCACTGGGTAACACCCGCAGTGTGGCGGCCCTGGAACTGTTGCGGGACAAGCTCGGCGGCGCGGTGGTGGCGATCGGCAACGCGCCCACCGCGTTGTTCCACCTGCTGGAGATGATCGCCGGCGGCGCGCCGAAGCCCGCCGCGGTGCTGGGTATCCCGGTGGGGTTCATCGGCGCGGCCGAATCGAAGGAAGCCCTGGCCGCCAACGGCCTGGGCCTGGAATACCTGGTGGTGCGAGGCAGGCGGGGCGGCAGCGCGATGACCGCCGCCGCGATCAACGCGATTGCGAGTGACGAAGAGTGAGTGATCTGGGACGGCTGTACGGCGTCGGGCTCGGCCCCGGCGACCCGGAGCTGGTGACGGTCAAGGCGGCCCGGCTGATCGGCGCGGCGGACGTCGTGGTCTTCCACAGCGCGCGGCACGGGCGCAGCATCGCCCGCGGCATCGCCGAGCCCTACCTGCGGCCCGGCCAGATCGAGGAACAGCTGATCTACCCGGTGACCACCGAGGACAGCGAGGACTACCAGGGCCAGATCGACCAGTTCTACGCCGAAAGCGCCGAACGCCTGGCCGCGCACCTGTCCGCCGGACGCGACGTGGTGGTGCTCGCCGCCGGCGACCCGTTCTTCTACGGCTCCTACATGCACATGCACAAACGGCTCGCGCACCGCTTCCCCACCGAGGTGGTGCCCGGGGTGACCTCGGTGAGCGGCGCCGCCGCCGTGCTCGGCCGCCCCCTGGTCGAACGCGACGAGGTCCTCACCGTCCTCCCCGGCACGCTGCCGCAGGAGGAACTGGCCGAATGGCTGGCCACCACCGACTCGGCCGCGATCATGAAGCTGGGCCGCACCTTCACCGCGGTACGCGAGGCCCTGCACGCGGCCGGCCGCCTGGACGACGCCTGGTACGTGGAGCGGGCCACCACCGGCCGCCAACGGGTCGCCCCACTGTCCGAAGTGGACCCCGAAGGCGTCCCCTACTTCTCCCTGGCCCTGCTGCCCAGCCAGGCCCACAGCACCATCGACTCCACCCCCGCCGAATCCACCAAGGGACCGGGTGAGGTGGTCGTGGTCGGCCTCGGCCCCGCCGGCCGCGAATGGCTGACCCCCCAGGCGCAGGACGCGCTCGCCACCGCCGACGAACTCGTCGGCTACGGCCCCTACCTGGACCGGATCCCGCCCAACCCGCGCCAGCGCCGGCACCCCTCGGACAACCGGGTGGAGGCCGAACGCGCCGCCTTCGCCCTGGACCTGGCCAAATCCGGTTCCCGGGTCGCGGTCATCTCCTCCGGCGACCCCGGGGTCTTCGCGATGGCCAGCGCCGTACTGGAAGTCGCCGGCGAAGCCCAGTTCGCCGAAGTCCCGGTCCGCGTGCTCCCCGGCCTCACCGCCGCCCACGCGGTGGCCAGCCGAGTCGGCGCCCCCCTCGGCCACGACTACTGCGTGCTCTCCCTCTCCGACCGGCTCAAGCCGTGGGAGGTCATCGAGGCCCGGCTGGCCGCCGCGGCCAGCGCGGACCTGGTGATCGCGATCTACAACCCGGCCTCGCGCACCCGCACCTGGCAGGTCGAATCAGCCAGGAAAACCCTGCTGACCCACCGCTCCCCCGACACCCCCGTGGTGATCGGCCGCGACGTCGGCGGCCCCGAAGAATCAATCCGCGTGGTCCGCCTCGCCGACCTCGATCCGTCCACTGTGGACATGCGCTGTCTGCTGCTGATCGGCTCCTCCACCACCAGATTCCGCACCGGCCCGGCCGGCGAACCAGTGGTCTTCACCCCACGCCGCTACCCCGCCTGACCCACTCCACCGCCGCCGCCACGGTCCCCACCGTGTCGGCGGCGGGCACCGGCGGCCGCCGCACCAGCACCACAGGCAGACCCAGCCGCCGGGCCGCGGTGAGCTTGGCCGAGGTCTGCTCCCCACCACTGTCCTTGGTCACCAACACCTCGATCCGGTGCTGCCGCAACAACTCCAGCTCACCGTCCACTGTGTACGGCCCCCGATCGAGCACAATCTCCACATTATCCGGATGACTCTCCGGCGGATCAACAGACCGACTCAGAAACCACAACTCCGGGTTGGCGAAGGCCGGCAAATCCCGCCGCCCAGTGGTAAGCAACACCCGCCGCCCCAGCGAGGGCAGCAGCGCGGCCGCCTCGGCGATCGAAGACACCCAATGCCAACGATCCCCCGGCTGCTCAGTCCACCCCGGCCTACGCAACACCAAAAACGGCAACCCGAGTTCCGCAGTCGCGGCGGCGGCATTCCCAGTCATGATCGCCGCAAACGGATGAGTGGCATCCACCACCGCATCAACAGCCTGCTCCCGCAACCAGGCCACCAACCCCGCCACTCCCCCAAACCCCCCAACACGCACCTCCCCCTCCGGCAGCAACGGCTCCCGAACCCGCCCCGCCAAAGAGGAAACCGCCCTCACCCCGGCAACCCCACCCAACACCGAGGCCAACCGCCGAGCCTCCCCCGTGCCGCCAAGAACCAACACCACCCGCGCAACCACAACCCCACCCTAGAGGACCCCAAACCAGATCGGCGGTGTGTTGGCCGCAGCCTTCGGCAACGGCCAACACACCGCGGCGCTAGGTCGGTCGAACTCTCAAGGTCTCCCCAACGCGAAGAGTGATCTGGCGACGCCAGCCACCCGCGCGCAACTCCGTGGTCGTGCCGCCGACACTCCGCACCACCGCGCTGGTCACCTTCCCGTCGCGCCAAGCCAGATCGACCTCGAACCCGCCCTTAGCGCCGATCCCGGTGACCCGACCCTGCTTCGCCCAAGCCCCCGGCAGCGCGGGCAGGAACTCGATCACCCCCACCCGCGAGTACAGCACCATCTCCAGCATCGCCGTCGGCGCGCCGAAATTCGCGTCGATCTGGAAAATGGCCCGATCCCCGTTGCGGTACATGTCGAAGAAGTTCGCCGAGGTGCCGTTCTCGTTGGCGATGCTCGGCCGCATCACTGTCAGCAACAGCTGATACGCCCGGTCAGCGTCCCGAAGCCGTGCCCAGCAAGCAGATCGCCAGGCACACGCCCACCCGAAGCTCTCCATCCCCCGGACCTCCAGCAACTTCCGGATGCCCTCGATGGTGGCCTTCGGCGAGGCGTCGTGGTTCATGTGGTCGCCTGGGAAGAACCCGATCAGCGGCGAGAGGTGGCGATGGGTGCGCTCGCCGATGTCGTCCGGGTGCATCCACTCCTGCAGCATCCCGGTCTTCGGACTGACCTCCGGCAGGTACAGCCGCGCCTGAAGATCCTTGACCTGCGCGGCGAACTCCTTGTCCCGCCCCAGTGTCGCCGCCGCCAGCTGGAGTTCGCGGAACAGCTCCCAGACGATTTCCTGGGCGTAGCTGATGCCCAGCGCGTCCTGCGGCCCGTGCTCCGGCGACCAGTCCTTGTCGTCGACCAGCACCTGCCGGGTGCTGCCGTCCGGGTAGGTGTGCGTGATGGTGATCAGTCGCGCGGCCCAGAACTCGGCCGCGCCCTTGAGCAGCGGGTAGATCCGCTCCAGGTACTTGACGTCCAGGGTGAACTCGTAGTGCTCCCACAGCGACTGGCACAGCCAGGCGTTGCCCGCCGGGTGCCACCACCAGCCGAGGCCGCCGTTGGTGTTGGTGGAGAAGGCCACCGTCCACCCGGCGATCTTCCCGGTCGAGTTGCGGAACCGGTTGCGCGGATCGTTGAACAGCCGCTGGGTCTGCCTGGACCACTCGGGCAGCTGGGCGAGGCAGTACTCGGCCAGCGCGGGGAAACAGCGGCCGAGACCGGCGCGGTCGGTCAGCCAGTAGTTCATCTGGATGTTGATGTCGGTGTGGTAGTCGGCGTACCAGTCCGGCGAGTTGTTGTGCAGCCACAACCCCTGCAGGTTGATCGGCAGACTGTCCCGGGACCCGGTGATCATCAGGTACCGGCCGAACTGGAGGTAGCTGGCCTCCAGCTCCGGGTCCGGCTGCCCGGGATTGGTGTGCCGCACCGCGAGCCGCGACCAGGAGTCCAGATTCCGTTGCGAGCGGCTGGATTCCCCGAGGTCGACGGTCATCTTCCGGTACAGCGACTGGTAGTCGGCGACGTGCGTGTTGAGCAACGCGGTCCCGGCGACCTTCGCCTTGGCCAGCGCCCGGTCCCGCGCCACCGTCAGCGGTTCCACCGCGGTGTTCCGGAAGCCCTTGGCCGCGTCCGGCAGGTAGTCGGTGCCGCCGGAGACCACGATCAGCAGTTCCCGGCAGTCGGTGAAGGTCAGCTCGTTGCCGGTGACCGCGACCGTGCCGGTGTCGCTGAACGCGGTGACCACCGCGGCATAACGCAACCCGTTGTCGAACCGGGCCTGCAAGGAGATCGTGCGCGTCCCCGCCTCGCCGGTCACCGTCTCCGTGCGGGTGGGCTCCAGCCGGATCCGTCCACTGTGGACACCGCCGCCGCGCTGGGTCAACCGCGCCACGATCACGTCGTCCGGGTGGCTGGAGTAGGTCTCCCGCCGGTACTGCGCGCCCTTGACCCGGTAGGAGGCGGTGACCAGGCCGTTGCTCAGGTCCAGCCGCCTCCGGTAGTCGCTCACCGCGGCCTTGGTGTGCCCACTGACCTGCACCCGCACCTTGGCGAGCAACCCGAAGGACCCGAAGTCGTTGGGCCCGTAGGGGAACTGCCCGTCGTCCTGCAGCACGTCGTTGCGATGCCCGGTCCACAGGGTGGCATCGGTCAGGTACAGCACGTCGTCGGCCGGATCGGACCCGACCAGCGCCCCCAGCCGGCCATTGCCGATCGGCAACCCCTGCTGGATGATCCGGCTCTCCTCGGCGGGCGCCGGGTACCACAGACTGGTCGCCTCGGACTCCGGCACCAGCGAGACCCCCTGGGGCCGGGCCACCTCCTCTGCCTGTGCGATGAACGGCCGGACCCCGCTCAGCATCATCCCGGCGCCAACGGCGCCCGTGATGCGCAGGAAGTCCCGGCGCGACGGCGAGTCGGACATGGTCGAGTCCCTTCGATGGGCTGTGGCGGAAGGTCCACCCGAGGCTCGATGTGGTGGTGCGGCGCAGGAAAGATACGATCTCTTAACAGAACCGTCAACGGCCCGTGGACGTCAACCAAACAGAGCAACGCCCACAAAGGCCCGCCAGCCAGCACTTCTGGGCCACCAAGACGAGCCGGAACAATTCGGAATAGATCACCCGGAAACCGGAACACATCCGATGGCTCAAGATGACCGGTCGTATTCAGATCCAGGCAAGAAACCCCGGTGCACTCGCGCGACTCTTGCCGCGCGGGCACACCGGGGCGAAGCGACGGCCAGAGCCGCCGCGGTTCACCTCTTGTTGATCAGCGCTTCAGCGGTTCCGCCACGTCCCAGCTGGTGTCGTGGTGGAAGTTCGCCCTGGTCTCGTACCACTCCGGCCCGTCGAACTTCGCCAGCCACACCTGGCCGTTGATGTGCCGCAAGAACTTGCCGGGGAAGTTCCACGACTCCAGCGACACCCCGGTGCCGCTGAGGCCGTTCTGGGCGCACCAGGTGGCGTCGGCGTTGTACAGGCCGAGGTTGCCCGAGGGTGCGTCCAGGCGCAGCCTGCCGCCGGCGTGCCGCAGGAAGTTGCCGGGGAAGTTGACCGACTCCAGCGAGTAGCAGCGGGTGTCCTGCCTGCCCGGCACCAGCCGGAAGGTGGCGTCCGCCCGGTCCAGCTCGGAGCTGCCCGGGTTGACCGGGGACAGGTGACCCAGGCCGTCGGCGTGCCGGATGTAGCGGTCGTTGAGGCCGGGGTTGGTGGCACGCACGGACTTGCGGTCCTGGCCCGGCTGGGTCAGGTTGTGCCGGGCCTGGCCGACCACGGTCAGGAACCAGTGCTGGTCCGCCTCGTTCCGGTTGCCGCCTGTGGTGACCGGACTGCCTTCGCCGGTGGCGAAGTCGGCCGCCTGGAGCACGAGGCCGGAGTCGGTGTTGCGCAACATGATCGAGCCGGCCCTGGCAGGCAGTGCCGTCCATCGCTGCCGGTACCCGGAGCCATCGGCGTGGCAGCGGCTCTGCACCACCGCGGTGTAGGCCGGGGCGCTCGGCTCCAGGCACATGAGCTTGTTGTTCATGCTGCGGAAGGCCACCGTGCCGTCACCGCCGTCGAGGACCTCCCAGCGCTGGTTCGGACCGGCGTGGCAGCCCGCGACGACCGTGTGCGTGCGCTCTTCCCAGCGGGCGAAGTACACGTCCAGGCACTTCTGCGAGTGCACCCCGCGCAGCTCGACGATGTTGCCGGGCTCCAGGCCGGGGATCTTGCGGCTTTCCTTGATCAGCTCCTCGATCCACGGGCCGAGGTCGTCGGTGCGGGCATCGGCCGCGCCGGGTGTGCCGCCGGTGACGCCCTGGCAGCCCTGCTGGCCGGACGTGGTGTGCACGCCGAGCAGTTCGGGCGTGCCGGCCCGTTCCCGGAAGGTCGGGCCGCCGAAGTCGCCGTCGCAGATCGCGGCGCCCGCCGGGTTCTGCGCGGTGAGGGTGAAGTTGTCGGCGCCCAGGCCGGAGGCGGTGAACAGCGCGGTGTGCGCGCGCTCCGGCCGGGCCTGGCCGGCGGTGCGGCCGTAGCCCACGGCCCGGACCACTTCGCCCTCGGTCGCCGGGGCGGCCCGGTAGGCCAGCGGGGTGATGTCGTAGACCGGGTCGGTGAGCCGGGCCATCAGCACGTCCCTGGCCGCGTCCAGCCGGAACTCGGCCACCTCGCGCACGGCCGTGCGCGCCTTGGCCAGGCCCAGGCCGCCGAAGCGGACCGTGGTGCGCTGGGCCGGGCGACCGGACTCCAGCTGATTGCCTGCCTGGGCCGGGTTCGGGTCGAAGCAGGCGGCCGAGGTGATGACCCACTGCGGGTCGATCAGCGCGCCGGAGCAGCGCTTGTCACCTTGGTCGAAGGCGGCGGTGAAGGAGTACGTGCCGATCTCCACCTGGTTGCCGTTGCTGATCGCGTGCGCCTGTGCCGTGCCCAGCAGGGTGAGCGCGGCCGTGACGATGGCAGCACGGACCACCCGCGAACGGGTTGTTGACACTGCGGAACCCCCCTATGAGTCCTCGATGAGTGACGAGACGGAGCCTAGGGCAGGGCGCTGACATTTCGCTTAGCGCCGGGTGTGAGGATGGGCGCTCGTGCCCCATCGTGTCCCGCTGATCCCGTTGCTCGCCCTGATCGTGGCCGTGCTCGCGGTGTCCACCTCCGGCCCGCTGATCGCCTTCGCCGCCGCGCCCGCGCTGGCGATCGCGTTCTGGCGCAACACGATCGCGGTCGGCCTGCTCACCCCGTTCACCGCACTCCGCCGCGGCCCGGAGCTGCGTGCCGCGGTGGCCGGGGACAAGCGCGGTCCCGGCGGTTACAGCGTGCTGGCCGGGGCGATGCTGGCGCTGCACTTCGGCACCTGGATGTCCAGTGCCCAGCTCACCACGGTGGCCACCTCGATCGCGCTGGGCTGCACGCAACCGGTGTGGGCCGGGCTGATCGCGGTCGGCCAGGGCAAGCGCTTGCCGGTGAGCACCTGGCTGGGCATCGGCCTCGCGGTGGCCGGCGCGGTGTGGACCACGGGCGCGGACTTCCAGGTCTCCGGCGCCGCGCTGTGGGGTGATCTGCTGGCGGTGCTGGGCGGGATGGCCGCGGCGGGCTATGTGGCCCTGGGCGAGCACGCCCGCACCGCGCTGAGCACCACCACCTACACCACGATCTGCTACGCCACCTGCGCGCTGGTGCTGCTGGTGGTGTGTCTGAGCGCGGGCATCCCGCTGACCGGCTACCCGGACAGCACCTGGCTGGCCATCCTGGCCATCGCGCTGGGCGCGCAACTGCTCGGGCACTCGATGTTCAACTACGCGCTGCACGCGGTCTCGGCCACCACGATCAGCCTGGTCACGCTGCTGGAGGTGCCGGGAGCGGCGCTGCTGGCCTGGGCCTGGCTGGGGCAGACGCCTCGGCCCGCGGCGTTGCCGGGGCTGGCGTTGCTGCTGGCCGGGGTCGCGGTGGTGGTGCTGGCAGGGGCCCGGCGGCCCGCGGCGGCGCCGGTGGCCGGATAGCCGAACGGCCGGGGCGGCAAGGCCACCCCGGCCGTCAGTTCAGTTGCGGTGTCAGGGCTTCAGCGGCGGGGCCACGGCCCAGCTGGTGTCGGCCTCGAAGGAGTTCGGCGTCTCGTACCACTGCGCGCCGCCCTTGTAGGCGTTCCACACCTCGCCGTTGATGTGCCGGAGGTAGTTGTCCGGGAAGTTGAACGAGGCGAAGGAGACTCCGTTGCCCGCCGCGCTGTCCCTGGCACACCAGGTGGCGTCGTTGGCGAACAGCGGGGTTCCGTTGTTGTCGTCCAGGCGCAGCCTGCCGTTGGCGTGCCGCAGGTACGCGCCGCGGATGTCGCGGGCCTGCAACGAGTAGCAGCGGCTGTCGGCCAGGCCGGGCACCAGGTCGAAGGTGGCGTCGGCCTTGTCCAGCTCGGGGCTGCTCGCGGTGATCAGGCTCAGCCAGCCCTCGCCGCGGGCGTGCCGCAGGTAGTGGTCGGCCAGCCCGGCGTTGGTGGCCCGCAGCGAGGCGCGCTGCGGCAGGTCGTGCCGGACCTTGCCCTTGGCGGTGAGCTGCCAGAGCTGGTAGTCGTAGGGGCGGCTGCCGTCGCGCAGCACCGGCCGGGCGCCAGGGTCGAGGCTGGGCACGGCCAGGCCGCCGAGGCTGCCCTGGTTGCGCAGCTGCACGGTGCCGTTCTTGCCTGGCGTGATCGCCCAGTCCTGCGCGCTGACGTTGCCGCAGGTCATGAACGTGACACTGCTGCTCACCGTGGTCAGGCACTTCTGGGTGTAGAGGTTGCGCAGCTTCCGGTACTCGCCGGAGCCGACGATCTCGAACTCCTCCTCGGACCGGCTGCTGCCACACTCCGCGGTCAGCTCGCCGCGCAGGCACCAGCCGCTGATCTGGTTCTTCAGCGTGACAACGCCGCCGTCGGTGATCACCGGGTTGGCCCGGCCGGCCAGCACCTGCTGCTTGATCCAGTCGGTGAGGTCGTCCACCCGGACCGCGGTGGTCGCGTCGCTGGTCTCGGTCTCGCCGAGGCAGTTCCGCCGCGGCGCGCTGACCAGGATGGCGCCCAGTTCCGGGTTGCCGTCGCGCTGGCGGATCACCGGGCCGCCGAGGTCGCCCGCGCAGATCTCCGCCCCGCCCGAGCCCAGGGTCAGCGTCGAACCTGCCTGGCTGCCCAGCGGGAAGGCCGCCGAGTGCAGCCGGTCCGCTTCCTCGCTGGCCGCGGCGAGCGCGCCGTAGCCAGTGACGGTGAGCTGCTCACCGGTGGCGAACCCGGAGGCCGTGGGCATCCGGGCCGGCCAGGTGTCGGGCACCGGGTCGACCAGCTTGACCAGCACCAGGTTGCGATCGGCGTGCGGGACGAGCTGGCTCGCCTCGGACACCGCGCCCTCGCCGTGGGACAGCTTGGTCCGGCCGACGGTGACCACCGTCCGCTGGGCGGGCGCACCGGGCCTGACCTGGCCCGGCGTGCCGAAGCAGCTCGCCGCGGTCAGCACCCACTGCTCGTCGACCAGCACACCCGAGCAGGACTTCTCCGCACCGACCCGCAGGTACGCGCTGTAGCTGTACCCACCGGTAGCCACCGGTGTGCCGCCGCTGATCGCGTGGGCGGGCAACGCGCCCAGCAGGCCGGTGACTACCGACGCGGCCAGCGCACCGGCCACCGCGGTCTTGCTCAACTTTGCACGCGCCACAGCGCAGATCCCCCTTGAGTCGACGAAATCCTTACGTGCCAAGGGGACGCCGCTCCCCCGCAGGGAGACTATGCAGAGCTTTCCGGGGTCGTCAATCCGCTGTTCGCCGCGTGCCGGTGCCCACCGTGGGCACTGCTCCATCCGGGTCAAGTGGTCTGAACCGCTGGGTTTCTGGGTCCAAAATGGACAGTCGGGCCTGGCCGATGTCGAAGAACAGCCCGATCACCTGGAGCCTGCCCTCGGCGACCGCGGCACGCACCATGGGCAGCCGGGCCAGCGCCTCGGCCTGCACCGCGACGTTGACCTTGGCCAGCCGGTCGGCCTCCTCCTGTTCGCCGGCGCCGGCCGGGTGACCGGCGTGGAAGGCGCGCAGGCTGGGCAGCCCGGCGCGCAGCCAGCGGCCCAGCGAGTCGTCCTGGTCGGCGCGGCCGGAGAGCAGGCTGGTCATGCCCGCGCAGGCGGAATGGCCGCAGACCATCAGGGTGGGCACCCGCAGCACCTCGACCGCGACGTGCACGGAGGCTTCGATGCCGTCGTCGCCGGGTGGCACCAGGTTGCCGACGTTGCGCACGGTGAACAGGTCGCCCGGCCCGCTGGTGGTGATCATGTTGGGCACGATCCGGGAGTCGGCGCAGGTCAGGAACAACCCGTGCGGGCGTTGCAGCACCGCGAGTTGCTCGAAGAGCGGGCGCAGCAGCGGCGCGGAGTGCCGGTGGTACTCGCGCACGCCGGTCTCCAGCGGGGAACCCGAACGCGGCCGGGGCAGCTCGCCCTGCCAGCTGGACCAGGGTGCGAACCAGCGTGGCAGCACGGGTTTGCGGTCCGCGCCGAGTTCGGCCACCACCACGGTGCCACCGCGTTCCTCGTGCTGGCGCCGCCAGCCGGAGAGGTGTTCGTAGGCGGCGTGGTCCAGGAAGTCCGCGACCAGCTCGATGTCCACAGTGGACCTGTCCGGGATCTGCCCGAGCATCCGGGAAAGCCTTGGCAGGGAAAGGAAACTCAGGGTGCCCTCGACCTGCACCCGCCACCGGCCGGGCGCGGACTCGGTGACCCGGACCCTGGCCCAGACCACCCGGCGCAGCACCAGCACCACCGAGACGGCCAGGCCGATCAGCACGCCCTGCAACAGATCCAGGAACACCACCCCGGACGCGGTGGCCAGGTAGGCCAGGGCTTCCCGGTGCCGCCAGGCCGAGCGCACGTCCTCGATCCGGACCAGCTGCAGGCCGATGAACACCAGCAGCCCGGCCAGCGCGGCCATCGGCACCCGTTCGATCACCCCGGCCAGCAGCAGCACGAACAGCAGCACCCACACCCCGTGCAGGATCGCCGAAGCCCTGGTGCGGGCACCGGCGGCCACGTTGGTCGAGCCGCGCACGATCACCCCGGTCACCGGCAGTCCGCCGAGCAGGCCGGAGGCCGTGTTGGCCGCGCCCTGGCCGAAAAGTTCGCGGTCCAGGTCGCTGCGGGTGCCGGCCAGTTTGTCCACGGCCACCGCGGAGAGCAGGCTTTCCACGCTCGCGATGACGGTCAGGGTGAGCACCGCGAGCAGCACCGCGCCCCAGTCGCCGCCGGGAAGCTGGGGCAGGCGCAGGGATTCCAGCAGCGAGCCGGGCAGGTCCACCCGGACCAGGTCGAGTCCGGCGACCTCGGCCAGCACGGTGGCCAGCAGCACCGCGACCAGCGGTCCGGGCACCCGGCGCACCGGCGCGGGCAGGAAACCCCACAGCAGCAGCACACCCAGCACCAGCAACCCGATCAGCGCGGCGGGCCCGTGTAAGTCGAGCAGCTGGCCGGGCAGTTCAAGGAGGTTGGTCAGCGCGCTGGTGCCGGGCTGGCCGCCCAGCAGCACGTGCAGCTGGCCGAGCACGATGACCAGGCCGATCCCGGCCAGCATGCCGTGCACCACCGCGGGGGAGATGGCCAGCGCGGCGCGGGCCACCCGGCACAGGCCGAGGACGAGTTGCAGCACCCCGGCGGCCACGGTGATCCCGCAGGTGACCGCCCAGCCGAACTGGTCGATGAACCCGGCCACCACCACGGTCAGCCCAGCCGCGGGCCCGCTGACCAGCAACGGGGATCCGCCCACGGCCGCCGCCACGATGCCGCCGACCACCGCGGCGACCAGGCCGGCCACGATCGGCGCGCCGGAGGCCACCGCGATGCCCAGGGACAGCGGCACGGCGACCAGGAAGACCACCAGCGAGGCAGGCAGGTCGTACCGCAGGTCGCGTCGCAGCCAGTTCATCGGTTCCCCCTTTCCTACCAACACTATGGACCAATTGTCCGATTGGTCGGAACAGCGAGTAAGCGAGGAACTACGTGGAGCAACAGGAATCGGACACACTTCACCCGATCGAATGTCGGCCGCCGGGAACTCCGTTCAAGATCACCCAGCTCATGGGCGTGCGCACGCCAGGCGTGCCGGATCGCGGACCGCGGCGGACCGCACACAGTTCACCCGCTTTAGTGACCCGCTGCCGAGGGTCCAGGCCACCAAACCAGCAGCCCCGCCCCCAACCCACCGGCGTGTTGGCCGCTGTCGTACCCAGTCTTGGCCGAACTGGCACCACTTGGGCCAACTGGTACGCCCACTTCAGCCAACTCGGCGTACCAGTTGGGCCAACTCGCCGTCCACAACGGCCAACACGGTGCGGGGTGGGCGCTAGCGGGGGTCCGTGGGGGTGCGGCAGCGGGCGGTGGAGTAGAGGTGGCTGTCCGGGAAGGTGCTGGCGGTGAGCACTTCGCCGACCACGATCACCGCGGTGCGCTTGATCCCGGCCGTGTGCACGGCGGCGGCGATGTCGGCCAGGGTGCCGCGCAGCACGGTCTCCTCGGCGCGGCTGGCCATGGCCACCACGGCGGCCGGGCAGTCCGCGCCGTAGTTCGGGATCAGTTCGGCGACCACGGCGTCGATCCGCTGCACGGCCAGGTGCAGCACCATGGTGGCGCGGCTGCGGCCCAGGGTGGCGAGGTCCTCGCCGGGCGGCATCGGGGTGGCCCGCGCCGAGGTGCGGGTGAGCACCACGGTCTGGCCGACGCCGGGCACGGTCAGTTCCCGGTTGAGCGCGGCCGCGGCGGCGGCGAAGGCGGGCACGCCGGGGGTGACGTCGTAGGGCACCCCGGCGGCGTCCAGGCGGCGCATCTGCTCGGCCATCGCGCTGTACACCGACGGGTCCCCGGAGTGCAGCCGCGCCACGTCCAATCCCTTGGCGTGCGCGGACACCAGCTCCTCGGTGATCTGGTCCAGGTTGAGGTCGGCGGTGTCCACCAGCCGCGCGCCGTCCGGGCACCAGCCCAGGATCTCCTGCGGGACAAGGGATCCGGCGTAGAGGCAGACCGGCGACTCGGCGATGATCCGCTGGCCGCGCAGGGTGATCAGGTCGGCGGCGCCGGGTCCGGCCCCGATGAAGTGCACGGTCACTGCGTCTCCTTGGTCACGACCCAGGTGGTCACCGGCAGCATCGGGCGCAAGGTGGTGAACCCGCCGACCGGCGCGGCCCGGCTGATCGCCACCCGCGTCAGGTCCCCGCCCAGGCGCGAATACCATTGCGCCACCAGGGCTTCGGACTCCACGGTGACCGCGTTGACCACCAGTCGCCCGCCGGGCAGCAGGCTCTGCCAGCAGGTCTCGATCACCCCGGGCACGGTCGCGCCGCCACCGACGAAGACCGCCGCGGGCGCGTCCAGACCGGCCAACGCGGACGGCGCCTCGCCGAGCACGACCTCGATCCCCGGCACGCCGAGGGCGTAGGCGTTGCGGGTGATCCGGTCGGCCCGTTCGCTCTCGCGTTCCACCGCGATCGCCCGGCAACTCGGGTGCGCCCTGGACCATTCGATGGCCACACTGCCCGCGCCCGCGCCGACGTCCCACAGCAGCTGGCCGGGCACCGGGGCCAGCCGGGCCAGGGTGAGCGCGCGGACCTCGCGTTTGGTGAGCTGGCCGTCGTGGTCGAAGGCGGAGTCGGGCAGGCCGGGCACGGTGGGCAGCAGCGGGGTGCCGGGGTCGGCCACGCAGTCCACCGCGATCACGTTGAGCGCGGCGGTGCGCGGCAGCGACCACTCCCCCGCGGTGCCGGTGACCATCCGTTCGTCCTTGCCGCCCAGGCGTTCCAGTACAGTCAGCCTGCTCGGCCCGTAGCCGCGCACGGTGAGCAGCGCGGCCACCTCGGCCGGGGTGCCGCCGCCCGCGCTGAGCACCAGCACCCGGCGGCCGGGCTGGACGAACGGGTGCAGCAGTTCCACCGGCCGCCCGACCGCGCTGACCACGTCCACCGCCTCCAGGGGCCAGCCCAGCCGGGCGCAAGCCAGGGACAGCGAGGAGGCGTGCGGCAGCACGTGCAGGCGTTGCGGGCCGAGCAGCCGGGCCAGCGTGGAGCCGATGCCGAAGAACATCGGGTCCCCGCTGGCCAGCACGCAGATCCGCCTGCCGCGGTGGCGTTCCAGCAGGCCGGGCAGGGCGGGCAGCATGGGTGCGGGCCAGGCCACCCGTTCGGCGGTGACCTTGTCCGGCACCAGGTCGAGCTGGCGGGAGCTGCCGAGCAGCACCTGGGCGGCGCGCACCTCCAGCTGGGCGGGTGGGGCGAGGCCGGGCCAGCCCTCCGCGCCAATGCCCACCACGGCAACGGACTCGGTCATCCGCTCAGGCCGGCCGCGGCGAGGATTTCCTTGCGCTGCTTGACCGGCAGCCGGTCCACATAGGCCAGTCCGTCCAGGTGGTCCACCTCGTGCTGCAGGCAGCGCGCGGCGATCCCGTTGGTGCGCACGGTGACCGGGTTGCCCTCGACGTCGAAGCCGGTGGCCTCGGCGTGTTCGGACCGGGACAGTTCGGCGAACTGGCCGGGCACGGACAGGCAGCCCTCGTTGAACAGGGTCAGCTCGCGCGGGGCGGGTGGCAGGGTGAGCACCGGGTTGATCAGGGTGGCGATCACCGGGTTGCCGTCGGCGTCCGGGCAGTCCATCACGAAGACCCGGGCGTCCACCCCGATCTGGTTGGCCGCCAGCCCCACGCCCTCGGCGGCGTACATGGCGGCGAACATGTCCTCGACCAGGGTCTTCAGCTCGTCGTCGAAGCTGGTCACCGGGGTACACGAGCGGTGCAGGACCGGATCGCCGTAATAGACAATGGGCCGTGCTGTTCCGGTGCTGCTCATCGCCGCCGTCATCCTCCCCGAGGTCATCTGGACGCCGACGATCGTAGGCTGGGCTGTTCGTCGGGTTTCCGGGACCCCGGGGGCGGGCCAGGGCGTTTCCGCCGGGTCGCGTCTGCGAGAGTCGTGATCGGATTGGTCGCTGGTGGCGCGGCCGGGGCGCCCTCATACCGGGCGTATTCGGGCGTTCCGGCCGTGCCGTCAGCGGCCGATCCGGCGCGGCTATTGCTGGCGCGACCCGGCGGAGACGCCCTAGGTTGACCGGCATGAGAAAACGCTGGTCAGTTGGTGTCGTGGTGGCCGCGTTGCTGGCCGCACTCCCTGTTGGCGTGGCCCAGGCCGCGCCGGAGACCGACCTGGGGCGCTCGGTCCGCTGCACGTTCACCCCGACCCCGGAGGATCCGGCCGCCAAGCCGGTGCACCCGCCACGGGCCAAGGCGAAAGCCCGGGGCACGGTCACGGTGACCATCTCCACCAACCACGGCAAGGTGGTGCTGGAGCTGGACCGGGCGAACGCGCCGTGTGCGGTGCACAACTTCCTGTCCCTGACCCGGCAGCGCTTCTTCAACAAGACCCAGTGCTGGCGGCTGACGAACTCCACCCGGCTCGGGGTGCTGCAGTGCGGTGACATCTGGGAGGCGGAGAAGGGCGGTCCCGGCTACAAGTTCGACGACGAGGTCACCGGCAAGGAGACCTACCCGCGCGGCACGGTGGCGATGGGCAACTTCGGCCCGAACACCAACGGCAGCCAGTTCTTCATCGTGCACAGCTTCGCCAACATCAAGCCCGCCTACACCGTGCTCGGCAAGGTGACCAGGGGCATGGCGGTGCTGGACAAGATCGTCGCGGGCGGCATCATCCCCGGCCCGACCAACCCCCTGGACGGTCTGCCCAAACTCCCGGTGCACATCCAGCGCGTGCGCTACGGGCACTGAACACCCGGGCCTGACCGCGGAACCCGTTGCCCCGCAGCGGGTTCCGCGGTCAGCTCCCCCTGGCCTCAGTTGACCTGCCGGACGCTGCCCCCGTCGATCCGGAACTCCGCGCCGACGATCCACTCGGCCTGATCGGAGGCCAGGAACGCGACCACGTTGGCGATGTCGGCCGGCTGACCGGCGCGCCCGGCCGGGATGCC
This sequence comes from Crossiella sp. S99.2, assembly GCF_023094165.1. Lineage (GTDB taxonomy): Bacteria > Actinomycetota > Actinomycetes > Mycobacteriales > Pseudonocardiaceae > Crossiella. The sequence goes on from NZ_JALMDK010000014.1 coordinate 186,129, forward strand.
GCCGACCAGGTCGTGGATGCTGGCCAGCGCGGCCTCCTTGTCCAGGCCCTGGTTGTCCTGGATGTGCTGGACGAAGTTGTCCACCGCCTCGGTCTGGATCAGCCCGGGGGCGATCCGGTTGACCCGCACCCCGCGCGGGGCGACCTCGGTGGCCAGCGATTTGCTGTAGGCGTTCAGGGCTGCCTTGGCCGCGCCGTAGTGGGCCAGCGAGGACTCCGCGAGCAGGGCGGCGATCGAGCTGATGTGGATGATCACGCCACTGCCCCGCTCCAGCATGCCGGGCAGCAGCGCCCGGTCCAGCCGCACCGCGGCCAGCACGTTGAGCTGGTAGGCGTCGTTCCAGTGCGCCTCGGTCAAGTCTGTGACGCCGAGCGTGGACGGCACCGCGCCCCCGGCGTTGTCCACGATCACGTCGACCCCGCCGAGGATCTCCAGCGCCTCCGCGGCCAGCCCGGCCACCCCGGACTCGGTGGACAGATCGGCCTTGACGAACCGCACGTTCGCGGGCAGCTCCCGTTCCGGCGCGGACCGAGCCGCGACCAGCACCGAGGCGCCCGCCCCGGCCAGCCGCGCGGCGATGCCCGCGCCAATCCCCTTGGTGCCCCCGGTGACGACGACCCGCTTGCCCGACAGGCCGTCCTGACTCGCAACGTTATGGACCATGCAGTCCACAATGCCCATTCTGGACCGTCTAGTCAAATACAACTTCTTGACCTGTCTCGGCGCACAATGGGCCGATGCGCGAACTGATCGCCCCACTGCTCGCCTGGTACCGCGAGGGGCAGCCGTTCGCCCTGGCCACGGTGGTGCGCACCTGGCGGTCCGCGCCCCGGCAGCCCGGGGCGGTGATGGCGGTGAGCGCGGCGGGCGAGGCGCTGGGCAGCGTGTCCGGCGGCTGCGTGGAGGGCGCGGTGTACGAGCTGGCCCAGGAGGTCCTGCGCACCGGCGTGCCGGAACTGGCCAGTTTCGGCGTCAGCGACGACGACGCCTTCGCGGTCGGCCTGACCTGCGGCGGCACCCTCCAGGTCTTCGTCCAGCCGGTAACGCCGGAGCGTTACCCCGAGTTCCCGGCTCTGGCCGAGTCCATCCAGTCGAGCACCCCGGTGGCCATCGCCACCCTGCTCGACGGCGCCCCCACCCCCGGCAGGCATCTGCGGATCACCCCCGAGGACACCGCCGGGGCCCTCGGCTCACCCCGGCTGAACGAGGCCGTCCGCGACCACGCCCGCGGCATGCTCGCCTTGGGCAGCACCGGTTTCCTGCACATCGGCGCCGACGGCGAACAACGCGGCGACGACCTGTCCATCTTCGTGGAGTCCTTCGCCCCGCCACCCCGGATGCTGGTCTTCGGCGCCATCGACTTCGCCGGCGCGGTGGCCCGCATCGGCAAGTTCCTCGGCTACCACGTCACCGTCTGCGACGCCCGCCCGGTTTTCGCCACCGCCAAACGCTTTCCCGAGGCGGACGAACTCGTGGTGATGTGGCCGCACAAGTACCTCGCGGAGACCACGGTCGACGAGCGCACCGCCATCTGCGTGCTCACCCACGACCCGAAATTCGACGTCCCGCTACTGGAACTGGCCCTGCGCACCAACGCCGCCTACATCGGCGCGATGGGCAGCCGCCGCACCCACGAGGACCGGCTGACCCGGTTGCGGGAACTGGGTTTGACCGAATCGGAACTGTCCCGCCTGTCCTCCCCGATCGGCCTGGACCTGGGGGCCCGCACGCCGGAGGAGACCGCGGTGTCCATCGCGGCCGAGATCATCTCGTTGATCTGGGGCGGATCGGGCCGCAGGTTGGCCGAGACGGACAACCCGATCCATCGCCCGCACGCCTGAACCGCACCGTCGGCCGACCGCCGGCTGGCCGGTCGACAGCACACAGGCAGGCGTGGATCAACCCAGGAACAGGTAGACCGCAGCCAGCAGGGACTCGACAATCACGTGGGTCTGCATGTCCGCCTCACCCCCTCTCCTGATCCGGCGTGAACACGAGGGAGGCCACCGGGGTCGTGAGCGCCGCCGTCCGTTCTGCCGCCAGGCCGATCCGATAGCCGAGGACAAGACCGAGAAGAATCCCGATCACGGCAACCCACCACACAACCCGAACAATTCCAGAAAACGAGAACAGCGGGTTCATTGCCACCACCCTTTTCGCCGATACCCAACAGAATGATGGCCGCGCAAAAATGGATGGACAACCGGTTTCCCGTTGCCGACGGAAGCGGAAACGGGAAACAGGGAGACCGTTGAACAGGGGAGGACCACGGATGGCACCAACTCCAGACCTCATCCAGCAGGAACTGCGGGCACTGGGAAAGGGAACCGGCATCCATAACGCCAGGCTGCCGGAGGCGATCGGCCCGGCACTGCGCGAACTGTGCGGAATCACCGCCGAGGACAACGGCACCGAGATTCGCCGGAAGCTCTCCGGCTGGCTCAGCAATGCGATTGTGCCGCTACCGCTGAATCTGAGCCGCGTTGCTTCGACCCGTTTCGCACTGGGCACTGGCACCCAGTCGTTCGCCAAGGAACGAACCGCCCTGCTCGCGAAACAGACCAAGACGAGCGTGCGCACCCTGTCGCGCTGGTTCGATGACGCGGTCCAGCGCATCGCCGAGAACGCGGTGCGCGACCTGACGGCGGACACGCGCCCCTGTTCGGCCGAGCGGGCCTCGCCATGGCACAACGAGTGGGTCCGGTCCTATCTCACCCTGGACGAACCGGCCCCGGAAGCGCTGGAGTTCCGCCGGATCCGGTCCGCGGTTCCCGGGCTGCGGCGGCTCAACCTCGCCTTCACTCTGACCGACCTGCCGCCGGAGAACGGGCGGGCGGTGAGCGATGACCTGGAGGTGCGGGTGCTCTTCGGCGGAACGGTGACCGCGACCGGCATGGAGTCCAGCGACCGGCTCAGCCTCGCCCTGGATCTGCCGAACCCCTTGGCGGACCAGGAGGAGCACGAGTTCGCACTGCGGTACCGGCTCCAGCCTGGCAAGCCGATGCGGCCGCACTACGTGTGCCTGCCCAGGCAACGGTGCGACCACTTCGACTTGCGCGTCCGCTTCGACCTCCGTCGGCTGCCGGTGGCGGTGCGGCGGCTGACCGAGGTGTACCAACGGGATATCAGCGATCCGGCGCCGATCGGCGAACCGCTGACGCCGGACGCGGCCGGTGAGATCCGGGCCGAATTCAGCAGTCTGGTGCCCGGGATGGCCTACGGGGTCCGGTGGACCGATCTTGCGGCTACGGTCGCTGAATCACCTGAAGGCGAGTGAGTTCGACGCCGTTGCGGGTCACCACGACGAGTCCGTCCCGCACCTCGTACCGATAGCTGCCGTTCTGGGCGAGGTAGCCGGAACCGGTCTTCCGCGCAGGAACCGACAAGTGCGTGTCCGCGGTGACCAGTTCTCCCTTGAGTTGCCCGTCGTAGAACAGTCCACCGTCTGGCATGCGGCACAACGTGATCACGTGCCGTTCGGATTCGAACGCGGCGGCGAGCACCGCACCACGACCGCCGCCGGGCAGCCAGCGCGCGGCCGCGGGCGGGCAGGGCATCTCGGCCTGTGCCTGCGCTGTGGACGATTCCGCGGTGTCCGGCCCGGCCTCCGCACCGCTGTCCGGGGACTGCCGGAAGTACCACAGGCAGAACCCGATCAGTAGCAGGAAGCCGATCGCGGCCGCGATGAATCGGCCCGCACCGCCCGCGGCAGGCCGGACCGGGTGGGGCGCGACCGGAGGTGGTGGCGGCGGGGCGATCAGTAGCGTCCCTGGCCTCGGCGTGCTGCGGGCCCGCGGTGGCGCCGGGGTGGGGACCTGCGGGTTGGCCGGACCGCGGGCGCTGTACGCGCCCTGCTGTCCCGCCGGGTGCCGAATCTCCTGCCGGACCGGCGGATCGTCGATCGGCTCCGTCCGTCGCGGGGTCTCCGGCACCACTTCCGGCGCTCCGGCCAAGGTGTTGTCACAGATCCGGCAGGCCTCGCGGTCAGCGGGGTTGTGCGTGTGGCAGTGCAAGCACCTGCGCACGTCGTTGGTCATCCTAGCTCGTCCCTTGTCGATTCCAGCACCTCGGCGCATGCCGGCAACGGCTGGAAGCTGATCCAGTCTGCGTTGTCCGGCACCGTGCGCACGGGCAGTCGCACCAGGTCTGGCAGCGCACGTCGGCGCCGGCCGGCTGTGGTGACCGGCTGAATCTGGGTGGTACCGCCCAGATCCGTGACCAGTCGCTGCAACTCCGCCTGGCACGCGGGCGGAAAGTCACAGCTCAACGGCAGTGGTTCGAGTCCCAGCCGGACCAGGAGGCGTAGTCGCAACACCGCAACACCATCGCGGAGTTCCTGGGTGAGCCCGGGGCTCAGGCAGGCGGTGAGCGGCACCCGCAGGCACGCACCCTGGCGGCCGCCGTTGATGTACTCGCGGATGACCAGCCGGCTGCCATCATGGATCAGTTTCACCGCGTGCCCACGGATCACGGTGAGATCCGGCCCGGCGAGTGGGCTCGCCCGGTGGCGACCGCTCAGATGGAGTTCGCGATGGTGTTGACGATCTCGTCCATCTCCCACTCCTCCAAGCCCTCCCCTGCCGTGGACGGGAAGTAGATCGTGTTGTTCCAGCCATCCGCGATATCCGTCCACGGTGTCACCTCGGGAGCGAAGAGCAGCAGGCGTTTGGCGTTGTTGTCCATTGCGGCACCTTGGCTGCCGCCATAGCCCCAGCGGTCGAACAGCTCGCGCATCGTCCTGGGCACGATGCGCGGGTAGCCAGGGGCGCGCACGTGTTCGGGCCTGCCGAGCGGATGGGCGGGGGCGTCGGTGAAGAGCACGATGACGTGCCGCCGCCGGTCGAACCCTGACTCCCAGGGGGAATCCATGGCCAGGGTCAGTGCTTCCAGTCCGGACTCCGGCGCGTCCCCGCCACCGGTCGGCGTGAGTCCGCGCACGAAGTGCTCCAGTTCGGCCGCCTGCTCCGGCTGGGCAAGAAATCCGGTCTGTTCCACCGGTTTCTCGCTCAGCTCGCCGAAGTCGCGGAACGCGACGATCCGGATCCGGAGCTGGTTAATCCGCCGGCCCTTGGCATCCATGGCCATGGCGAGCTGTTTGTGGAAGGACAACGCGCTGTCCTTCACCTGGTGCAGCAACGCACCCATGCTGCCGGTGACGTCGATACACAGCACGATGTCGACGGCGTACGCGAGACCGCCGGAACGCGCTCCACCTTGCATTGTCCTTGTCCTACCTTCCACTGTGTGCCCGGCGGGCGACCGGGCCTCCGAGGTTGACGCGCAGCCGTCCGACGCGATAGGCGCCGGTGAGTTCCAGGTTTCCGTGCTCCAGCAAGACCGGCGATATATCCACAATGGACGGTCTGGCGGCCGGATCAGGGTCGAGCATGGCGTGCAGCATCGTGGCCAGAGCCGGGGTGATCCGGGGGTCGAGCCGTGGCCGGACACTGTCGTTGACCGCTTCGGCGACCGAGTCGTGACCGCTGACCGCTGGCAGCGCGCCGGTGAGCTGGTGATGGATCACCAGCGCGAAGGCGAACACATCTACAGCCGTGGTCAGCGCGCCGGCACCGGTCGCCGGATCGTGGTGCAGATAGCGCAACCACTCCGGCGCCCCGTACACGGGGTCGCCGCCGATCATCTCGGCGGCCGGTGGCGTGCCCGAACAATAGGCGTCGTCGAAGTCGATCAGCTTCGCGGTGTGCAGTCGGCTGCCCACCGGCCGGTGCACGAGTACGTTGCGCGGCGTGAGGTCCCCGTGCACGATGTTCAGCCGGTGCAACAGGCCCAAGCTCTCCGCCAACGTGCCCAGCAGCACCCGTTTCCGCGCGGCGCCGAGCAGGTGCACCGGCCCGGGGTCAACCGTCCGCAGGCGCCGGGTCACCTTGTAGTAGCGCCCGTCCGCGCTGAAGAAGTCGACCGCCAGCACCAGGTTGCCCGCACCGAGATCGTTCCCGTTGAGCCGGTTCATCACGGCCCAGTGCCGCTCCTCAAAATCCGTGCACTGCCGAAGCAGCGCGGTGCGTGCCGCTGGCGAACCCATGAACTCGGTGCGTGGCCGTTTGGGGTCGAGGAACTCCTTGACGAAGTACTCCGCCCCGTCCTTCTCCGCGAAGGCCCACAGGCATTTCCCGGCGTCGGCGTTGGTGGGTTTGGTGGTCAGCCGGTAGCCGTTGAGGCTCTCGCCGCGTTTCACAACGGCTCCGGGCGGCGGTGCGGCAGCAGGTGCTCGTAGGCCTCGCGGTAGCGTCGCCAGGATTCCGCCTGGGCCGCGCGGACGGTGGGCCCCGGTGCCGTGCGCAGCGGGTTCACGTGTTCGGCGATCAGCCGCTGGTGACGCGGCGTGAGCGCCTGCCGCAGGTGCTGGTATCCGGCGAAGCCGAAGGCGGACAACACCAGGCTGGTGTCGTCGACGGCGTGCTCGGTGAGCCGGCTGACGAGTAACCGCGCCCATTCCTCGGTGCTGTCGGCCTCGGCCAGCGAGGCGAGCAGGATGTGCTCGAATTCCGCGGGCGTGCCGACCTGGCCGAAGCAACCGTCGGTGGCGCACAAAAGCACGCAGGGCAGTGCCGCCCGGCAGTCGGCGGCGCTGACCCGGAAGGGCCGGTCCACGCACACCATGTTGGTCATCGGCGGATCCTCGCTGAGTGCCTGGAATGCGTCGGCCCGCGCGGTGTCGTCGGTGGTGAGCTGCTGGAGCCCGTGAGCCGGGGTCAACAGGAAGCACCGGGAGTCGCCGGCCCAGAACGCCCGCCAGGACAACAGGTCGCCGGCCCTGGTCTGGTACTCGATCGCGGCGAGCGTGGTGGGCAGGTCCCGGCACAGGGTGCCGCGGACGGTGCGTACCGCCGAACCAGTCAGCCGGGACAGGCGATGCGCCAGGTGGTCCCGGAGCCGGTCCGCACTGCCCAGGAAGTGGCGTTTGTGGTTGTCCGCGAACCATTCCTCGATCAGGCCGCGGGTGGCGCGGGCGGCGACCCAGGCATGGCTGCGAGGCACCCCGCCGGGTGCGCGCCCGAGCGGGAACGCGCCCGCGCCGCCCGCGCCGTCGCAGACGGCGAGTAGGCCACGTCCGCCGGAGAGGTTGTGCAGCGACAACGGTGGGGCGTCCTCGCCCTGGCCCGGGATTCTCTCGGTCCACAGGCTGAGGGCGATCCGGCCGTTCTGCTCGTGGTGCCACCAGGCGCTGGTGTGCCCGGTGGTGGCGTGGATGTGCACCGGATTCTCCGCGATCATCGGTTCCGTGCCGGTCAGCGTCGGCTGTCCGGCCCTGCTTCGTTCCTCGCGCCGGAGCCGTCCTCGCCGGAGAAACGCACCCGGCTCGGCCGCTGCGTTCCGTTCTGACCGTGTTCAGCAGCTGGTGTGTCGCCGTCGGCCGAGGTGGCGATGGCGGAGGTGAGCCGCGGGCGGCGGGCCAGACGTCGCGGTTCCTCGCCGCTGCTGGGCAGCCCGAACGAGCGTTCCAGCAGCCGCATCCGCTCCGACTTGGTGAAGGTCGGTTCGCTCCCGCCACCGAGCGCGCCCAGCACATCGAGGGCATGCTGTTTCTCGCGCTGATCCGCACGCTCCAGCCGGTCGAGGTAGCTGGTCGGGTCGCCACCGGCGGTGTGCAGTTCAGCGGCCGCGATACTCCGCGGACCGCCGTCCACGATCCCCACCATGTGTTCGTGTGCCAAACGGGACAGCCGATGCTTGCGCACCTGTTCGTGGATTTCCTCGCCGGTGCCCAACTGGACCGTGAAGCTACCGACCTCGATCATCGGTCCGGCGTGGTAGCCGTCGAGCAGGTCGTTCAGCTCGGCCTCGGCCGCGTGCAGGTGCAGGATGTCAAACCGGCCCGCAGTCTGGCGCAGGTCGCGGATGGTGCTCAGCCGCACCTGCTCGGCCAGATCGTGCACCCCGCGGGTGGCCACCTGCACCGGGTCGAGCACCGCACAGGTGAAGTTCACCGAGGTGTCAAAGGAGAACGACGGGTCCGAGCTGGGCAACCGGACCTCGAAACCCAGGCGGTACGCGCACATGTCCACCACGTAGTACCGCGAGTAGTTGCCGATCCTCGGCCGCGGCACCGGCTCGCCCGGCCGGACCAGGATGGGCGGCCCTGCGGCCGGTTCCAGGACCAGTGCGTGCCCGAACGGCGGTGGCTTGATCGGGTTGGTCCAGCGCGGTCCGGTCAACCGGACGATCTCCCTGACCGGGTTGTAGGTCCTGCTCATGACGGCGGTTCTCCAGCTTCTGCCAGTGCGTCGAAGATGTGCGCGGCCGAGGTCGACGGGTCGTGCTCGTCCCTGGCCCAGTTCTCCAGGTGGTATTCAAGAAGGTCGACGGCCTCATCTCCCCGGTCGGCGATCCCGCCGAAGAGGTCCAGCACGTCGGGATAGAGCGTCCAGTCCGCGTCGACCAGCCGGAGCCAGTCGCGGAGCGCGGACAGCGCCAGTGGGCGCACCGCCAGGTTGTCCAGCGCCCGGCCCCACAACTCGGGCAGCTCCGCCCGGAAACGGCCGGCCTCGGCCAGCATCGTGGGGACCGCGATCCGCTCCGCTCCGCCGGCCCCGGGAATTCCCTGTACCAGCACCACGAAGGCGGTCAGCGCCTTCACCGTGGCCTCGTCGGTCTCCTCTTCTGACCAGTCCAGCAGGGCGTTCATCGTCTCGGCGACATGCCCCTGCTCGGCGAGTGCACGCACGCTCAACCCAATGGGCGCCAACAGGTTCCAGCCACCGGTCTGGAGCAGCGTGCCCAGCAGTCGCAGTGCCCGCACCGGTTCTCTGCCGCCCAGCGGGCCGCCCAGCGCCAGTGCCGCGGTCAGCGGCGGGTACCGCCGGGCGCCCGGTGACCCGTCGTTCGCCCACTGGTTCAGCAATGCCCAGACCTGTTCGTGGTGGGTACCCAGCGCGCCGACCACGCTGAGCGCCAAGGCCGCACTCTGCCGTTCCACCGGGTTCCCGCTGGCCGCCCACGGCTGCAGAAACCTGTGCTGTGCGTAGCCGAAATCGGTGTTGGCCAGGATTCCGGCCGCGGTGGCCGCCCTGGCCCGCACCTCCACATCGGGCTGGCGGACCAGACCGTGTAGCCAGCTCAGGATGCGCGGTCGCGCGCCGTCCAGCTCGTGCCAGGCGTGGGTGAGCACGGCCGATCGCATCTGCGGATTGCGAAAGCGCAGTACCCCACCCATCGGGGTCTCGGCACCGCCCTCCCGCGTAGACTCGGCGACCTCGATCCAGGTGTGCTCGGCGAGCAGGGCGCGGCGGTAGCGCATGGTGGGCCCGCCCTGACCGGCCAGCGACCGGTTGAGGTCGACCGCGGCGTCGGCGACGGTGAGGTAGCCCGACTCGTCGAGCACCGCGGTCGCCAGCGCGATCGCGATCTCGTCCGAGGCGGGGTCGTCACCAAGCCAGGCCTCGGCCTGTTCATACGGATCACGTAGGCCCCGCAACGCCTCCGCTAGATCAGCTCCGGCGGTCAACCCCTCGATGACCGCCTTGGCGACGCGCACCGCGAAGGACGGTTGCGGGCGTTCGGCGAGCAGCTCCGGCACTCCGGCGGCGTTGAGCCGCCGTTCCAGCTCCTCCTGCCCGATGGCGGCCTCGGACTGCCGCACCCGCTCCGCGACGATCTCCAGGGAGTCCGGCTGATCGAGGTAGCCGACAAACTCCTCCCGGCGGGTGGCGGTGGCGAGCTTGCCGCGCACCTCCCCGGTGACCACCACCAGGAAGCTCTTGGTGTCCTTCAGCAACTCGCTGGTGCGGGTGAGCCAGGCGTCGTCGACTGCCTCCGTGGTGGTCGGCGGCCGACCGGCCCGCGCCTTGGCGAACCTGCGCTTCCCGTCGTCCACCACCAGGTACGCGCCGCCGGGCCGAGGCACTCGCCAGGAGCTGTTGCCGAGGGTGCTCGGCGGCAGCAGGACAAAATCCTGACCCTGCGCGGTGTCGAGCAGCATCCGCATGGCGGCCGTCTGACGACCGGTGCCGGACGGACCGGTCAGCACGAGCAGGTTCCGCTCCTCCAGCACACCGAGCGCGTCGGCGTAGCCCTGCGGTGCGACGAACCCCCTGGTGTGTTGGAAGACGTGCTCGGGGCTGAGTGCGGCCGGACCGCTGACCCGACCGGGCCGCCCGCCCCGCCGCCCGCCACCTCCCGTCACCAGGTCGCCGCCCAGGCTCACCTGGTCGTTGAACAGTGTCAGCCGGTCGACCTTGATGGTCCCGGTCGGTAGTCGCCGCACCGCATCGGTGAGGATCGCCATCGACCTGGCCAGGTCCTGGTGGTCCGCGCCACCGGTGTGCAACTGGTCGAGTGCCTCCTCCTGGGAGGCTGGTTCCGGGGGCTGGTCCGGGGCCGGCTCGACAGACTCCGGGGTCGGCATGAGCAGGGCTGCTTCCGCCGGAGGGCCGCCGGCATACTGGGGCTCCGCTGTTGACATAACCTCTCACAGGGAAATGAACGACCTGACGGCTGAGGACTAGCTGAGGTTGAAGTCGCCGGCGATGTCAACGCGCTCGTTGAATACGCCCTTCATCTCCTTCGCGTTGACCGAGATGTTGCTTTTTGCATCAGTCTTGGCCTTCGCGACCGCGGTGACACCTGGTACCACTTCCTCCAGCTGACGGAGGAAATAGGGCATATTGATGTGGTTGTCCCGCAGGTGCATCCGAACGTCATGGCGCTCGGCGAGCGGCACCAGTTCCGGGGGCAGGTCGCCGGCCTGCAGGCGCCCGGTGTCGAAGAGCACCGGGATGACCCTGATCCCGTGCGCGAACGCCTCCAGGATCTCCCTGCGCACCCAGTCGGCTGGGTCATCGATGCTGCGGGTGCCGTCTTCCTCCTGGTGAGAGAGCCATTTCTGCCCGATGACAGCGAGCAGCACGGAGCAGTTCCGCACCGCCTCAAGCATCTCGTCCCCGAACCGGTCACCGGGCGTGATGGACTTGCCGGCCCGGAAGACCTGCTCGCTGCCGAAGTGATCGGACAGCGCCTGGTCAAGCAGCACGGCCTGACTGAAGGCGTCCGCGGTCCGATAGTTGATGAAGAACTTCTCCACTGATGCGCATCCCTTACCGAGCCGGACTTCCTGGCGGCTGATTCACGCGGCACCCGAACGGCGTAGCCACAGGAGAGGACCTTGGCAGTCTGGGTTCGCCCTGTAAAGGCCTACCCATAGGTAGCCGATGTCTTTCTCAAAATTGGCCGGAAAAGATTTTCTGGACATCAGAGCGAGACTATTGCCAATTAGTGGACAAATACTGGACACGACAGGGACACGCACTGCCGACCCGGACACAGCACAGCGGCGGCCCCTGCCGGGACCGCCGCTTCAGTGATACCGCTGGACTCAGTCCGCCAGCTTGGACAGTGCCGCGAACTGCTCGTCGGACAGCGTGACCCCGGCCCCGCCGAGGTTGTCCTCCAGGTGCGCCACTGACTTGGTGCCCGGGATGGGCAGTACCACCGGGGAGCGGCGGAGCAGCCAGGCCAGCGCGACCTGGGCGGGGGTGGCGCTGAGTTCCTTGGCCACCGCGGCGACCGGGCTGTCCGGTTTGGTCAGGTCGCCGGTGGCGATGGGGAACCAGGGGATGAAGGCGATGTTCTCCTGGGTGGCGTGCTCCAGCAGGGCTTCGCTGGCGCGGTCGGTGAGGTTGTAGCGGTTCTGCACGCTGACGATCGGGGTGATCTTCCGCGCCTCCGCCAGCTCGGCCACGCTGACCTCGGACAGGCCGATGTGCTTGACCTTGCCCGCCTCGCGCAGCTCCACGAAGGCGCCAAGCTGGTCTGCCAGTGGCACGGCCGGGTCGATGCGGTGCAGCTGGATCAGGTCGATGTGGTCCAGGCGCAGGTGACGCAGGCTCAGTTCGACCTGCTGGGTCAGGTACTCCGGGCGGCCGGTGATCGTCCACTGGCCGGGGCCCTGGCGGGTGAAGCCTGCCTTCGTGGCGATGACCAGGTCGTCGCGGTACGGGTGCAGGGCTTCGGCGATCAGCAGTTCGCTGACCAGGGGGCCGTAGGAGTCGGCGGTGTCGATGAAGGTGACGCCCAGCTCGACGGCGCGGCGGAGCACGGCCAGCGCGCCGTCGCGGTCGGCCGGCCAGTCCCAGACGCCGGGGCCGGTGATCTGCATGGCGCCGTAGCCGAGCCTGCCGACCGGGAGGTCGCCACCCAGCTCGAACCGGCCGCCGAGGAAGTTCGCTGTCACTGCTGAGATCCCTGCTTCAGTTGGAGTCATATTCGGTGGTCATTGCCCACCAACGCCAGCGGGTCGGTTCCTGTTCCACGTTCGCCGGTTTTCCCGCCACCCGGGCTACGCGGTCCGCACCCAGTCGCAGCCTGACAGGGGCGCCTCCGGTCCGGTGTGCTGCTCGGTCACGGTGCGGTGGGTACCGCAGCCCGGTTCGGGACGCCGCTCAACTGGACTTTCAGCCGCGCAGGCAGGGCGTCGAGTTTCCAGTCCCGGTGCACCCGTCCGTCGACGGTGACCGACTGGAGGTACTGGCCGCTGCCGCTGGTGTCGATCAGCGTGGGCGGGCGGCCGTCCGGGGTGATCAGGGTGCGCGGGAACAGCGGGGTGGCGAGCAGGAGTTCGGCGCTGCCCGGGGTGCGCGGGAACAGGCCGAGCGCGCCGAAGACGTACCAGGCGGACATGGTGCCGAGGTCGTCGTTGCCGGGCAGGCCACCGGGTCCGGTGCGGTAGGCGGTGTCCACCAGTCGCCGCACGGTTTCCTGGGTTTTCCACGGTCGGCCGAGTTCGTTGTACAGCCAGGGCGCGTGGATGCCGGGTTCGTTGGTGGGGTCGTAGCGCAGCGGTCCGCCGCCGGACTGGAAGAATTCGTCCAGTCGCCGCAGCGCGATGTCCTTGCCACCCATGGCTTCGGCGAGTCCACTGACATCGTGGGGCACCATCCACACATAGGTGGCCGCACTGCCCTGGGCGAATCCCTGTTGACTGGCCGGGTCGAACGGGCCGAGCCAGGACCCGTCGAGCCTGCGGGCCTGGATGTACCCGGTGGCGGGGTTGAACACGTTACGCCAGTAGGTTCCGCGCTGTCGCAGTTCGGCGGATTCCTTGTCCCGCCCCAGTTGTGCCGCCCACCGGCTGAGCGCGTCGTCGGCGACCGAGGCTTCCAGGGTTTCCGCCGCCCCGCCCCAGCAGTGGCAGACGTCGTGCGCGCTGTACCGGGATTGGACATATTGCGCCAGATTCGGCCGTTGCCCAACGCACTGGCCGGGACAGCCCGCGTCCAGGAGGCCCTCCGGCCGGGGCACGGTGGCCTGCCGGTAGAGCGAGTCGAACGCGCCGGCGGCGTCGAAGCCGCGCACGCCCATGGCGTGGAAGGTGGCCAGGGTGGCGGCGGAGGGGTCGCCGGTCATCACGTGGGTGGCGCCGTTGACGTGCACCCACCGGTCCCAGACGCCGTCGTTCTGGCGCGCGTAGTTGTACAGCGACTGCGCGAAGTTCCCGGCTACCCGGGGTTGCAGCAACGCCAGTAGCTGGATCTGCGCCCGGTACTGGTCCCACCCGGAGAAGTTCCCGTACTGCGCGTCCTGTCCCGCGGCGAGCCGGTGCACCCGCCGGTCCATGCCGAGGTAGCGACCGTCCACATCGGACACTAGATTGGGTTGCTGGAAAGCGTGGTAGAGCGCGGTGTAGAACACGGTCCGCTGATCCGCGCTGCCACCCGCGATCCGGATCCGCCGCAGTTCCCGGTCCCAGGCCCGGTACCCGTCCCGCGCCACACTGTCCACAGTGTCCGATCCGCGGATCTCGCGCCGCAGATTCCCTTCCGCACCAGGAAGATCCACGTACGAGATGCCGATCCGCATCCGCACCGAACTCCCCGGTGCGAAGCTCAGATACCCGCCAGACCCTCGCCCCGCCCGGTCCGCCCCGGTCGCGTAACCCTCGCCACCACTGATCTCGGTCCCGCCCGGCGTGATCGTGCCGTCCCGCCACACCCCGGTACCGAGCACCGGCTGATCGAACTCGGCGGTGAAGTGCAGCCGGTAGTAACTCTTGCGGTTGTTGACCCCGCCGTTGGCCCGCCGCCCACAGAACGCGCCGGTGAGCACGGACCCGGTGACCCGCCGCCCGGCCGGATCCAGCCGGATGTCGGCGTCCTCGCTGCCGTTGAGCGAGTTGGAGGTGCGGAAGAGCAGGTTCGCCGGCTTGTCCGCGGGAAAGGCAAAATCGGCGATCCCGGCCCGATCGGTGACGGCGAGATCAGCCCGCGCCCCGGAAGCCAGCCCGACCGAGTACCGCCCCGGCCGCGCCACCTCATCCGCATGCGAGAAATCACTGGCGTACACGGAATCGGTGACATCAGCACTCGGCGACCCGGCCATCGCCCCCGCGTGCGGAAAGATCGGCACATCCCCCGCCGCCCCCGGATTGCACCCGGCCCCGTTGACATGCGTCAACGAGAACCCCCGCACCCGGGTCACATCGTAGGAATACCCATTGGCCGCCCCAGTCCCGGTCTGATCACCACGAGTGCTGGTCGGACTCCACGCGATCATCCCAAACGGCCGCTGCGCCCCGGGAAAAGTGTTCCCATCCCGAGCCGACCCGATCAACGGATCAACAACCCCCGCGGGCTCCCCAACCCACCCCCGCTCCCGAGCCTCCCCCACCCCACCAGCAACCACAACCCCAACCAGCCCAACCACAACCCCGCGCCACCACACCACCCCGCGACCCTCCCACACCCCCAACCCCACCCCCATCCGCTGTCCACCATCGGCCACCCACCCCACCCCCACCCGAGTGTTGGCCGTTCTCGTACGCAGTGTTGGCCGTTCCGGTACGCCTCGTTGGCCGTTGTCGTACAACTCTGCTGGCGAATCGGCGGCGTGATCCGCCCCCCTGTACCACTTGAGCCAACCGGTACGCCCACTTGAGCCAAACCGGCGTACCAGTTGGCCCAACTCGAACGCCACAACCGCCAACGCGGCGTCCACAACGGCCAACTCGGCGTACGAGATCGGCCAGCACTCGCGGGGATCGGGGGGTGTCGGTGGGCGGCGGTAGGCTGGAAATCGGGGGGCCGAGGGCCGCGCTTGATCTTGCTGGGAGCTGTGGTGGCTGAGGTTGTGGCGGGGCAGGGCGGTCCGGCTGGGCGGCGGGCGGCCGGCCTCGGGTGGGCTGTTGGGGTGGTGGTGAATCTCGGGCTGGGGGTGTTCGCGTTTTTTCCGCTGGTGTTCACCCGGTTGCTGGTGTCCGCGATTGGCTTCCGGCTGGGGGATTACTCCGGGTTCGAGGCTCGGGACGGGATTGACCTGGTGGTGCTGATGGCCGGGTTGTGCTGGGTGGTGTTCCTGCCGGTGTGGTTCTTGGCCAACAAGCCGATTGTGCGCTGGACCGCGGTGCCGCAGCGGCCGTACTGGCTGGTCGCGGCGGGGTTGCCGCTGGTGTTGTTCCTGGCGGACATCGTGTTCGGACTCGGCCTGGTGCGGGCGGTGTTCTGACTCAGCCGCGGGCCCGCTTGATGATCTTTTCCAGTTCGGCCACAGTCCAGGTCTCGGTGGCCTCGGCGGTGATGCCCAGTCCAAACAGCGCCTGGGCTCCTGGCGAGTCCTGTTCGTCGAGGATGCCCAGCAGGATGTGTTCGGTGCCGATGTAGTTGTGGCCCAGGCGCAGCGCGACCCGGCCGGTCAGTTCGAGCACCTTGATCGCGGCGGGGGTGAACGGGACCTGTTCGGTCACCTCATCCACCGGGTCCGGCAGCACCGCGGTGACCGCCGCGCGCACCTGGTCCGCGGTGACGCCCTGGGCCAGCAATGCCTTGGCCGCCAGGCCATCCGGTTCGCTGAGCAGGCCGAGCACCAGGTGCTCGGGAGTGCCCTTGCCACTCCGCGCGGTGCGGGCTTCCTCCTGCGAGGCGACCACCACCTTGCGCGCCCGGTCGGTGAATCGGCTGAACATGCTCAGATCCAAGGTCTCGCCGCCTTCCTTCGGGACGAAGCGCTTCTGCGCGGCCTGTTTGGTCACGCCCATGCTGCGGCCGATCTCGGTCCAGGACGCGCCGGAACGGCGGGCCTGGTCCACGAAGTGGCCGATGAGGTGGTCCGCGAGTTCGCCGAGGCGCTCGCCGAGCACCACCGCGTCCTCCAGCTGGTGCAGGGCGTCCAGGTTGGGGTCCTGGTTTCGCACGACGGACATGCCGCGCACGATGCTGATGAATTCGTCGAGTCGAGGTACGTTCTCCATGCCGTCAACTTTAGGTTGACGATCGCCCGCCGTCAACCCTGGGTTGACGATCAGTGCCTCTGTCAAGA
The DNA here is from genome assembly GCF_023094165.1 of Crossiella sp. S99.2. Classification (GTDB taxonomy): domain Bacteria; phylum Actinomycetota; class Actinomycetes; order Mycobacteriales; family Pseudonocardiaceae; genus Crossiella. The sequence continues at coordinate 202,395 of NZ_JALMDK010000014.1, forward strand.
TGGACGGGTGGCTCAGGGAGGCGTATCCGGCCTGGTGACCGGCGCGGTCTTCAACACCGCTGAGCGGCAGCACCTGTCGCTGGCGGGTTCGATTCCCGTCCGCCTCCGCCACCGAGGGCTCCCCCGATGACCGATCCGCGCCGGCACATCCCGCGCACCGATGCCCTGCTGGCCGAGCCGGAGCTGGCCGCCGCGGCGCACACCCTCGGCCGGGACACGGTGAAGGCCGCGATCACGCAGGCCCAGGACCTGGCCCGATCCGGGCAGATCAGCCCCGGCGAGGTGGCCGCGCACGCGCTGGCCGCGTTGCCGAGGACCGCGAGCAGCCTGCGCCCGGTGCTCAACGCGACCGGCGTGCTGGTGCACACCAACCTCGGCCGCGCCCCGCTCTCCGCCGCCGCCATCACCGCGATCACCGCGGCCGCCGGCCCGACCGATGTGGAGTTCGACCTGGTCACCGGCGCCCGCGCGCGCCGAGGCCGGGACGCGCTGGCGGCACTGGCCGCCGCGGTGCCCGAGGCGGGGGGCGTGCATGTGGTCAACAACAACGCCGCCGCCCTGCTGCTGTGCGCGCTGGCCATGGCCGCCGGGCGGGAGATCGTGATCAGCCGCGGCGAGCTGGTGGAGATCGGCGACGGCTTCCGCATCCCGGATCTGTTGCGCAGCACCGGCGCCCGGCTGCACGAGATCGGCACCACCAACCGGGTGCACCTGCGCGACTACGCCGAGGCCGTCGGACCGGACACCGGGTTCATCCTCAAGGTGCACCCGTCCAACTTCCAGGTCACCGGGTTCACGTCCACTGTGGACACCGCGGAGCTGGTGGACCTCGGCGTGCCGGTGGTGGTGGACATCGGTTCCGGGCTGCTCCGCCCACACCCGCTGCTGCGCGCGGAACCCGACGCCGCCACCGTGTTGCGGGCCGGGGCGACCCTGGTGACCGCGAGCGGGGACAAGTTGCTGGGCGGGCCGCAGGCGGGGCTGCTGCTCGGCGAGGCGGATCTGGTCGAGCGGCTGCGCAGGCATCCGGCGGCCCGCGCGCTGCGGGTGGACAAACTCACCTTGGCTGCCCTGGAAGCCACCCTGCGTGGCCCGGAAACCCCGGTGGCACAGGCACTTGCCGCTGATCAAGCCGAACTACTGGCCCGTGCGAAGCAACTCGCGGCCGAGCTGGCCGAAGCCGGGATCGACGCGGTGGCAACGGAGAGCACCGCCGCGGTCGGCGGCGGGGGCGCGCCGGGGGTGGAGCTGCCGAGTGCCGCGGTCAGCCTGCCCGAGCGGTACGCGGCGGCCCTGCGGGTGCGGGCGGTGGTGGGACGGGTGGAACGCGGGCGTTGCCTGCTCGACCTGCGGACCGTTGCCCCGCAACAGGATCCAGCGTTGCGCGCGGCGGTGCTGGCGGTGCCGCGCTGATGCGGGTGGTGGCCACCGCCGGGCACGTGGACCACGGCAAGTCCACCCTGGTCCGGCTGCTCACCGGGATGGAACCGGACCGCTGGGCCGAGGAACGTCGCCGCGGCCTGACCATCGACCTGGGCTTTGCCTGGACCACGTTGTCCGGCAAGGAGATCGCGTTCGTGGACGTGCCGGGGCATCAGCGGTTCGTGCCGAACATGCTGGCCGGGATCGGGCCGGTGCCCGCGGTGCTGTTCGTGGTCGCGGCGGACGAGGGCTGGAAGCCGCAGTCCGCCGAACACCTCGCCGCCCTGCGCGCACTGGACGTCCGGCACCTGCTGCTGGTGATCACCCGCGCCGACCTCGCCGAACCGGAACCCGCTCTGTCCCAGGCGAAACAGCATCTCGGCGACGTGCCGCACGTCGTGGTCAGCGGGAAGACCGGGCAGGGTGTGGACGAGTTGCGGGCCGCGATCCTCGCGCTGGTCGACCGGCTGCCGGATCCCGAACCGGCGGCGGATGTGCGGCTGTGGCTGGATCGCTCGTTCACCGTGGGTGGTGCGGGCACGGTCGTCACCGGAACACTGGCGGCGGGCACGATCGGCAACGGCGCGGAACTCCAGCTCGCCTCCACCGGCGAGATCCTGCGCGTGCGTGGGCTGCACTCCCTGGGACGGCAGGCGGAGTCCGTGTCCGCGGTGGCCCGGATCGCGGTCAACCTGCGTGGGATCGACCGCACCGAACTGATCCGCGGGGACGCGTTGCTCACCCCCGGCCGCTGGCTCACCTCGACGGTGGTCGACGTCCTGGTGACCGCCGAGCTGCCCAGGGAACTGGTGGTGCACGTGGGATCGGCGGCGGTCCCGGTACACGTCCGTCCACTCGGGACAGTCGGTGCCCGGCTGTCACTGGCCCGGCCGCTGCCACTGCGGATCGGGGATCGGGTGCTGCTCAGGGATCCCGGGCGCGGCGAGGTGCTGGGCGGGGCGACGGTCGCCGACCTCGACCCGCGGCCGTTGCGCCGCCGGGGTGCGGCCACCGCCAGAGCGACCGAACTGACCGGTGACCCCCTGGTCATCCACTTGCGCACCAAGGGTTTCGCCCGATCCGCGGAGCTGCGGGCGGCCGGACTGCGGGAGCCAGAGCCGGTGATCGGTGACTGGCACGCCGATCCCGGGCACTGGGCCACGCTGGTCCAGGCTGTGCCAGGAGAAGTCGAGTCCTGGCAGCGAGCGCATCCCCTGGAACCCGGCATGCCCACCGAAGTACTGCGGCAGCGACTGGAACTACCCGATCCCGCGCTGACCGCGCCGTTGCTCCAGGCTGCGGGACTGACGCCCGCGGCCGGGCGAGTCGGCGCGGTGGCGTTGCCTGCTCGGATAGAGCAGGCCCTGGCCAAGCTCACGACCGAGCTGACCGCGAACCCGTTCGCCGCTCCGGAGGCCGGGCGGCTGGCCGAGTTGGGCTTGGGTGGCAAGGAGTTGGCGGCGGCGGTGCGGGCCGGACGGCTGGTGCGGATCGCCGAGGGCGTGGTGCTGTTGCCGGACGCGATGGCGCGGGCCGGTCAGGTGCTCGCCGGGCTGACGCCGCCGTTCACGTTGAGTCAGGCGCGGCAGGCCCTGGACACCAGCCGCCGGGTCGCGGTGCCGTTGCTGGAGTTGCTGGACCGGCGCGGGATCACCGAGCGGCTGGCGGATTCGACCCGCCGCCTGCGCTGAACACCGGCGCCAGCCAGGCCGTCAACGCCAGCAACACCCCGGCGGCCAGCACCGGCAGCAGCCAGGGGCCGGGCGCCGGTGGGACAAACGTGGTCACCAGCGTCGCGAGTGCGGCCAGCACGGCCCGCAGCACCGTGGCCCAGGTGGCCGGAGAACGCGCGTTGAAACAACCGCAGGGTGTACCGGGCCTGGTGCGCACCAAGATGGCCAGATAACCGGTGAAGACCAGGTAGAGGGCGGCCTGCGGGAGCACCAGCGGCCGCGGCAGCGCGGGCAGCAGCACGGTGCTGACCGTGAGCGCTCCGGCCAGGAGTTCGGACGCGGGCGTGAGCAAGGACACCGGGACGTGCAGCCGCGCCGGCAGCAGGCGCTGGGCACGGAGCGTGGCCAGGAACAGGCGGCGTTCGCGCAGGTGGCCGAGTCCGGCTACCAACAGGAGCAGTGCGGCGCCGAGCGCAGCGGCGTTGAGCACGGCGGAGAGCACTCGAAGAGGGTAGCCGGACACCCGAATGACGGCTGTTGATCGTCTCCCCCGCCGTGTTTCATGGACCAGCCCTGGTGAGAGGAAAGGTATGGCCACCCAGCAGTTGACGCTGACCGCGCCCAGCGGGCGCCGGGTGAGCGTCACGCTGCCCGCGCACACCCCGGTGTCCAGTGTCGCCGCCGGTGTCCGGTTCGCCGGTGGCGTGTACGGCACCGGCTTCCAGATCGGCCCGCGCGGCTACCACGAGTTCGCGGTCACCCAGGTCGCGCCGATGCGGCAACGAGAGCGATTCCTGGTGCACGGCAGGGAGGTCGTGGTCGCCGAGGCGGTCGACGGACAGTCCTCGCTGGCCACCCTGTTCGGTGTCTACCACGAGCTGATGACCGTCTACTCTGGACCCGCGCCGCACCGGGACGCGGTGTTCACGCTGTTCAACTCGTTGCGGGTGCAGGACACCGTGGACGGGATGATCGTGCGGCCCCGCGCGGCCACCATGCTGGACCTGATGCACGAGCAGCTCATGCTCGCCGTGCGCGATCACGGTTCGCTGTCCATTCCCGGGCCCGGCCAGGCCGCCGCGGTCACCCCGCGCTTCGCCGGGGCCCGCACCAGGCACGGCGAGGTGTGGAAAACGCCGTACCCGGGCGCGGAGGGCTCGGCGCGGGCCAGTGATCACGCGTTTGTGCTGGGCTGCCCGGCGGGCACGGCCGAGGTGCACCTCAGCGACACCACCGTTACCTCCGAACGGCAACGGCTCGACTGGTTGAACGAGATCAACGTCGTCTGGCACGACGCGAACTGAGACGGGTACCCGCCGATGTCACCGGCCATGGCTTTCAACATCATCACCTGGGTCGCGATCCTGGTGCTGTTCCTCGGACTCGCCGCGGTGCTGCGGGAGATCCGGTTGCTGCGCAACGAGGTCCGGCGCAGTCCGGACGCCTTCGCGGCCGCGCCGCCGGAGCTGCTGCTCGGCCCGCGGTTCAGCGGGCGTGGGCGGCGGATCGTGCTGGCCGCGGACTCCGGCTGCCCGCTCTGCCTGGCCGTGCTGGAACGGCTGCTGGCCGTCTCGCCCGGCTCGGTGCTGCTCACCCACGAGCCGGAAGCGTTGTGGGCCAGGGTGTCCGGGCAACTGGAGATCGTCAGCGACCCCGAGGTGTGGCGTGCGGTCTCGCACCTGTCGCCGCCGGTGCTGATGCTGGTGGACGGCTCCGGCCGGGCCGAACGCGTGCACCTGCCGGTGCGGGTGGCCGAGGTCGACACGGTGCTGGCCGAATGGCAGCAGATCGTGGTGCGGGGGCACGCCGATGCCGCTTGACCTCAACGACATCCCCGGCCTCGACCAGGCCCCGGCGGACGCGAAACCGACCACGGCGTTGCGGCGACTGGACTTCACCGGCAGCCGCCGCACCCTGTTCAAGGCGATCGCCCTGGGCGCGGTGACGGTGGGCGCGAGCGCGCTCAACCTGTTCGGCGCGCGGCCGGCCGCCGCGGAGACCGGTCCGTACGGCCTGTCCGGCTGGGACCGCAACGACTGCAAGGACGCCTACCCCACCGGTTACGCCGAGGTGGGTGACACCACCGGCGCCTACGTCAACACCTACGCCGCCTGCCTCTCCGGCTATTGGCGCGGATCGGTGTACTGCGAGGCCGGCTGGCACAAGTACGGCACCTACCAGAACGGCGCGGTGCAAAGCCAGCATGTGCCGATGTCCACCTCCTGCGGCACCTCCACCATGAAGAACTCGTGGAAGTGGACCACCCCGGACGGCAAGGTGTGGCGCTGCTCGGACGGCCACTCGACGTACTGGGGTCCAGGCCACAATGGACAGACCTACCTGACGATCTGCCGGGCCTTGGTCCAGTGATCCGGCGGCGCTGGCATCCTCTGGTGGGAGCCGCCGCCGTACTCACGCTGGCCGCCGCCGCGATGGGATTGCCGGTGCTCGCGGGCTGGCTGGCCATGGGCGCGGCGGCCGGGTTCGCCACCAGCGGCTCCACCTGAAGTAAGAACTCGGCCCTGGTGCTGGGCTCGCCGGTCTGGCGAGGCACTTCGGCGGTGGCCTTCTGCCTGGGACTCCTGGGCGGCGGCGTGGTCACCGCGACCGTATTGGTAGTCGTGGGCTCGTTGGTGCGGGCTCCGCTGCCCGCGCCCGTGCCCTGGCTGCTGGTCGGGCTGATGCTGCTGGTGGTGCTGGGCAAGGAGTCCGGGCTGCTGCGGATCACCCTGCCGGAGAACCGGCGGCTGGTGCCGGAGACGGTGTTCCGGTTGGGCAGGCACCTCGGGCCGTTGCAGTTCGGGCTGGAGATGGGCACCGGCGCGCGCACCTATCTGCCGAGTGGATTGCCTTATGTGGCCGCGGTGGCGGTGCTGTTCACGGCGTCCTTCCCGGCCGCGGTGTGCGCCGGACTGGGTTTCGGGCTGGGGCGGGCGTTGATGACCACGGCGAATCTGCGCTACGGCGAGAGCGGGGCCTGGGACGCGGCGTGGACCGGCCATCGCCGCGTCCTGACCCTGCTGCTGTGGTGCGCCTTCGGTTTGGCGTTGCTGGTACTGCTGTTCAGCGATCCGTCAGTGCGTATGCCCTGAACACGGTCTGGGTGACCGAGTTGCCCGCGGCGTCGGTGGCGGCCAGCCGGAGGGTGGCGAACCCGTTGCCGGGTGGGTGGTTGAGCAGGGTGTAGCCGCTGTTGCCGAAGCGCAGCACCGGGGTTCTGGTCCAGGTCGCGCCGTCGTCGTAGGAGACCTCGGCGGACAGCGCGGTCAGCGGCGCGGCCGGGGCGCCGGGCTGGTGGTGGGTGGTGAGGTGCAGCAGGTAGGGCAGTCCGGCCGGGGCCCGGTTGTGCTCGTCGACCTGCCCGGTGGCGCGAATCACCAGCAGCGGCAACGGTTTCCCGGCCACCCCGGAGTCCTGAAAGGTCCAGCGGACGTCGGCGCGGGTGCCGAGCACGGACCAGGGCACGGCGCGGGTCGCGGTGGTGTGCACGGTGTAGCGGCCCGCGGTGGTCGGCACGGTGAACACACCCGAGCCCGCCGTGTCGGCGGCGCCCAGCTCCTGGCCGTCCCTGGACAGCGTGGTGCGGCCGGTCATGCCCGCCTGCGGTGGTTCGGTGACCAGCGCCGGATCGTTGCCGGACAACAGCGGCACGCCGACCTTGAGCTGGTCGCCGGTGCGCTGGGTGCCCCAGCCGTGTTCGGCGTCGCCGAAGGCCGGGCCGAGCGGGGCCCGGTTCCAGGCGGCCGTGCTGTGCCCTGGGCGCAGGGTGCGGACCACCCAGTGCAGTTCGACATCGGAGCCGTCTGCCGGGCGCACGCCGAGCAACTGCTGCCAAGTGACGTCCTGGTGCGCGGTGAAGTACTCGATCCGCCTGGCGGGCAAGGAGTACAGGTAGGGCGCGAACACGCCGACGGTGGTGCCGGGGACCGGCAGCCGGGCGTAGTCGGCGCGCAGCCCGGAGGTGGGCGCGCCCTGGTCGTGGTAGCGACTGTCCACTCTGGCCAGTTCGTGGTCGCGGATGCGGCGGTCCAGGGTGGCCGGGATACGGCCGCGTTCCAGGAAGGCCAGGTGGTAGAGGTACGGGGTGGGGCCGTCGGCCGGATGGGACGGGCCGTAGGTGGCGCGCTGGAAGTAGGCGTAGACGTGGTCGGTGACCGTGCCGGGGGTCGCGGCGGCGAACAGCTGCTGGCCTGGACCGGAGTTCCAGGTCAGGGTCGAGGTGCGCACGCCGGTCCGCTCCCCCGACACCAGGCCGAACTCGCCGAACTGGTGCCGGGCGTCCGGGCGATCGAGGGTGGCCCGGACCGGTGTGGCGGTGGTCCCGTCCAGGGTCAGTTCGGTGTCGCGGTCGAGGGTGAGGTTGGTGCGGGACAACAGGGTCACCACGGTCCAGTTCGCGGCCAGGTCGAGGGCGTTGAGGTCGTAGCGGCCCTTGGGCAGGCGCAGCACGGCGGTGCCGGTGGCGTCGAAGCGCGGGCCGGTGACCGCGCCGGTGCCGGTGTGCACGGCCTGGGCCAGCGCGGCGGCGAACTGGCCACCACGACTGCGGATCTTCAGCGTGAGGTGGTAGCTCTCCGGTTCGAGGACCGCGCCGATCGCGGTGCGCACGGCGATCCCGGGCGCGGTGGCGGTGAGCCGGGTGGACTGCGGACCGGCAGCCCCGGTGGAGCGGGCGGTGACCGTCACCTCGGTGCTGCCCCCGGCGGGCACGGTGATCTGCTTGGCGGACAACGAGAATGCTGGATTCTGTTCCAGGGCAAGGGTAAGCGTGACCGGGGTGCGGCCGTCGTTGTGGTAGCGGACGGTCTTGGCCGCGGACTGCCGGTAGTTCAGGAAACCGAAGCTCAGACTGCCACTGCTCCACACCGACTGGCTGACCGCGCGGTCCACGTCCACCCGCCCGGCGCCCTGCTCGAACACCCCGGCGGTGGGCTTGGCACTGCTCATCAGCTGCGGCTTGAGCCGGTCGACCGTCCACTGTGGATGTTGTTGCAGCAGCAACGCGGCCGCGCCGGTGACGTGCGGGGCGGCCATCGAGGTGCCGCTGGCCCTGGCGTGCCGTTCGCCCACCGGTTCGGCGTCGCCGGTGGGGGTGCCGGGCACCCGGGCGGAGACGATGCCGCTGCCGGGGGCGGCCAGATCGGGTTTGACCGCGTGGTCGCCGAAGCGGGGGCCGTGGCTGGTGAACGGGCTGGGCTTGTCCTCGGCGGTCACGCTGCCGACCGCGAGCGCGGCATCGGCCGCGGCGGGTGCGGTGACCCCGGCCAGGGGGTCCGGCGGGTCGAGGGAGCGGTCGTTGCCGGAGGAGACCACGAACAGCGTGCCGTGCTTGGCGCTCAACGTGTTCAGCGCCGCCGACACCGGGTCGGCGCCGTCGGTGGTGTCGCCGCCGAGGCTGAGGTTGACCACCTTGGCCCGCGGTGCGATCCACTCCATCCCGGCGATGACCATCGAGTCCGGGCAGCCGAAGGACACGCACACCTTGCCACTGACCAGTTTCGCGTCCGGGGCCACGCCGCGGTACTGGCTGTCGCCCGAGGCGATGATCCCGGCCACGTGCGTGCCGTGGCCCAGATCGTCGCCGCCCTGCGGCAGGGTGCCGGTGAAGTCCTGCTGTGCCAGCAGTTTCCCGGCCAGGTCGGGGTGGGTGCCGTCCACACCGGAGTCGAGCAGGCCGATGGTGACGCCCGCGCCGGTGAGCCCGCGCTGCCAGGCCGCGGGTGCGCCGACCTGCGGCGCGCTGCTGGCCAGGGTGGGTGTGGCGACCCCGTCCAGCCACACCTTGGCCAGCCCGGCGGGCCTGCCGCGCACCCAGTTCCAGAACTCCGCGCCCTGCCCGCGCACGGCCGCGCCGTTGATCGCGGGCAGCGTGCGCACGGCGTTCGCGCCAACGGGACTGGCCGCGCGGGCGCCGGTGAGGATGAGCGGGGTGTCCGCATTCCATTGCGCGGCCAGCGCGGTGACGTCGAACAGGCGTGGGTCCAGGCGGCCCTCGTTGAGCAGCGGGACCGCGTCCGCGGGCACCACCCGGTGGTGCACCCCGCCCTTGCCGGTGCTGGTCTCGCGCACGAAGCCCAGCCGCTCCCGGCCGGGCGCGGGCTGCACCAGCACGGTGACCCGGCCGTCCCGGCCGGTGTTGAGCAGCACCCGGTCGCCGGTGATCAGCGTCACGGTCCGACTGTCCTTTGTGGCCACCGGCGCCGCGGCCGGAGTGGCCAGGGCCGGTTCACCCACCGGCAGCAACGCGGCTACCAGTACCAGTGCGGCCATTCGGACGAAGTGGACACCACCTGTTCGGCGGTCGGTTTTCCAGGACACTGGCGGAGTATCACCGGGTTGGCGCAAGGGGTGTAGCCGCCAGGCAGGTGACGGCCTCACCCGGTCGGCGGGTTCAGCCCAGATCGCGCCGCCGCAGTCCGAGCAGCCCGGTTCCGGCCAGCAGCAAGGTCACCGCAGTCAAGGCCAGTAGCGGAACTGTGGCGAACTCGCCGCCGGAAAGCACCTTCGGGATGTGGTGGAAGGGCACGATCTGGTTGGCCAGCCAGTAGTCCACGCCCAGCACCGGACCGAGCTGCTCGCCGACCAGGTTGGTCAGCAGCCACACCGTCCAGGAGATGGCCGCCGCCGCGCGCGGCAGGAAACCGAATACCAGCACCGCGACCGCGCCGATCGTCCAGGCCGCCGGGACCTGCACCAGCGCACCCAGCAGCACCCGGCCGAACTGCGCACCGTCCGAAGTGGACAGTGTGTGCACGGTGGCCGCGGTCAGGCCGCCGGCCAGCAGCATGCTCGCGGTGCCCAGCAGGGCGAAGGCGAGGTGGCTCAGTGCCCAGCGGGTCCGGCCGACCGTGGTGGACAGGGTCAGCTCGGCCCGCCCGTCCGCCTCCTCGGCGCGCAGCCGCAGCGTGACCAGCATCGGGTACAGCGCGGCCACCCCGCCCAGGCTGAGCATGATCAGCCACAGGTAGGTGTCGGCGATGCCCGCGTCGGGGCCGGCGGCGTAGCGCCGGAAGAACTCCTGGATGGCCGGTCCACCGCGCCCGGCGATCTCCGGCATGCCCGTGGCCACCGCGGCGGTGGCCGCCCCGGCCACGGCGAACCCCGCGGTCCAGCCCAGCAGCTGGCCCCGGTGCAACCGCCAGGCCAGCCCGAACGCCGAGCTGAGGCCGGGCGCGGCGGCCGCGGGTCCGGCGCGGGTGGGCAGCACCCCGGCGCCGTGGTCGCGGCGGGACACCAGGTTCGCGGCCACCGCGGTGAGCAGCACGGTGGCGGTCAGCGGCAGCAACAGCACGGCCCAGCGCGGGTCGCCGGTGGGTTCGAGGAGGTGGCTCCAGCCGGTGGGGCTGAACCAGCGCAGCCAGAACACGCCGCTGCCGTCGGCGAGGAAGCGCAGCAGGTAGGCCAGGCCGAAGCCGGTGGCGGCCAGCGCGGTGGCGGTGCGGGCGCGCGGGGTGAGCTGGGCGGTGAGCGCGGCCAGTGCGCCGAAGACCAGTCCGGGCGCGGCCACCGCGAGTCCGAACGCGACCGCGTTGACCAGGGCGAATCCCAAAGCCAGCAAGCCGAACGCGATCAGCAGCCCGGTGCTGAGCGCGGCGGTCCAGGTGAGCAGCAGGGCCGCGGCGAGCACGGCGTGGCGGCCCAGTACGCCGGCGCCCAGGAGTTCGGCGCGGCCGGACTCCTCCTCGGCGCGGGTGTGCCGGACGGTGATCAGGATGGCCATCAGCGAGGTCAGCGCGTAGGCGATGTCGCTGATCTTCCAGCCGGTCAGCCCGGCCAGTCCGCTGCCGTGCGCCTGGCCGGTGAAGGCGCTCAGCGCGGCGTTGCCGGTGACCTCGGCGAGGAAGGCCCGTTGCAGGTCGGCGGTGGGGAACAGGCCCGCGTACTGCACGGCGGTGCCGATCACCAGCAGCGTGATCAGGCCGATCCAGCCGGGCAGCAACAGCCGGTCGCGGCGCAGGAACAGGCGGAACAGCAGGCCGGCGCCGGTCATCGGCCGGCCTCGTAGTGCCGCAGGAACAGCTCCTCCAGGGTCGGCGGATGGCTGGCCAGCGCGCTGATCCCGGCCTGGGCGAGCCTGCCCAGCACCGGGCCGAGCTGATCGGGTTCGACCTGGCAGCGCAGCCGGTTGCCCTCGATGCTCAGCTCGTGCACGCCGGGCAGTTCCGGCGCGGGGCCGGTCAGCTCGGCGGTGATCGAGGTGCGGGTGAGGTGCCGCAGCTCGGCGAGGGTGCCGGTCTCCACGGTGCGACCGGCCCGCACGATGCTGACCCGGTCGCACAGCGTCTCCACCTCGGAGAGGATGTGGCTGGACAGCAGGACGGTGCGGCCGCGATCGCGTTCCTCGGCCACGCACTGCTGGAACACCGCCTCCATCAACGGATCCAGCCCCGAGGTCGGCTCGTCCAGGATCAGCAAGTCGACGTCCGCGGCGAACGCGGCCACCAGGGCCACCTTCTGCCGGTTGCCCTTGGAGTAGGCCCGCCCGCGCACCCGCGGATCCAGCTCGAACCGGTCCAGCAGCTCGGCCCGGCGCGCGGGGTCCAGCCCGCCGCGCAACCGGCCGAGCAGGTCGATGGCCTCCCCGCCGGTGAGGTTGGGCCACAGGGTGACGTCGCCGGGCACGTAGGCCAGCCGCCGGTGCAGCGTGGTGGCCTCCCGCCAGGGATCGCCGCCGAGCAGCCGGGCCCGCCCCGCGTTCGCGCGGATCAGCCCGAGCAGCACCCGGATGGTGGTCGACTTGCCCGCGCCGTTGGGCCCGAGGAAGCCGTGCACCTCCCCCGCAGTCACGGCGAGGTCGAGCCCGTCTAGCGCACGCGTCCGGCCATAGCTCTTGACCAGGCCGGACACCTCGATCACTGAAGTCACGAGGCAGAAGCTACACACTCTTCACAAACTTGTGAACGTACGAAACGCGTAAAGACGCGCAGCTCACCCTTCCGAGACCACCGAGGACGCCCGGCCCAGGATCCCGATGTTGACGTACTCCAGCACGTCCTCCAGCAGGTCGATGTCCCCGGTCTGGATGTGCGGCGCGACAACGACATCCCCCACCGACACCAGCGGACTCGCGTGCGCCGCCGACCCGGCGATCGACGCGGCCACCAGCACTCCCCCTAGCACGATCTTGCGCATCCCCTGCCCCAATCATCCGACGAACCGGACATATCACGCTAATCGGACAGTCGCCGCGTGAGACAGACGGCAAACGGTGGATCACGAATGGCGGCACCTAATCTGGAGGCGTGAGGCGCAGGGAACGCGGCGGGTTCTGGGTCGGACTGACCGCGACGATCTTGTATCCGGTGACGTGGGCGCTGGCCCGGCGCAAGGTCACCGGCGGCGCGATCCCCGCCGAGGGCCCGGCGTTGCTGATCATGAACCACCCCTCGCTGCTGGACCCGGTGTTCGACGCGGTGTTCGTGCATCGCAAGGGGCGGGTGCCGCGGTTCCTGGCCAAGCACAGCCTGTGGCGGCTGCCCCTGGTCGGCAGCGCGTTCCGGGCCACCGACCAGATCCCGGTCTACCGCGGCACTTCAGCGGCCGGGGACAGCCTGCGCGCGGCGGACACCGCGCTGGAGCAGGACCGGGTGGTGGTGATCTACCCGGAGGGCACGCTCACCCACGATCCGGACGGCTGGCCGGTGCTCGGCCGGACCGGCGCGGTGCGGCTCGCGCTGTCCAACGACGTGCCGATCATCCCGATCGTGCGCTGGGGCACCAAGGCCATTCTCAGCAAGGGCCGGTTCCGCCCGTTGCCGCGCAAGACCGTCGAGTACCTGATCGGCGAACCCCTTGACCTGTCCGCCTTCCGGGCCCGGCCGGTGGACAAGGAACTGCTGCAGGAGGTCACCGACCTGGTCCTGCTGAAGTTGCAGGAACTGCTGGCCGTGCTGCGCGGGGAGACCCCGCCCGGACTGCCGCAGACCGGTCAGGCCGCGTGACTGGACTTCACGTCGACGTCAAGGTCTAGCTTCGGCGCCCAGGAGGTCTTGATGCGGATCGGCGAACTCGCGGGCCAGGCCGGCGCCAGCACCCGGGCGTTGCGCTACTACGAGGAACAGGGGTTGCTGCCCGCGCGCCGGGCGGCCAACGGGCACCGGGACTACGACGCGCAGGACCTCCGCCTGGTCCAGGAAATCCGGTCACTGCTGGACATCGGGTTCTCCCTGGAGGAGACCCGGCCGTTCGTGGAGTGCCTGCGCGCGGGTCACGAGGCTGGCGATGTCTGCCCGGCCTCGGTCGCGGTGTACCGGATCAAACTGGCCGAACTGGACGACCGGATGGCGCGCCTGGCGTTGATCCGGGAGCGGCTGCGGACCCAGCTGGCCAAGGTCGCCGCCCCGGAACCTCGTTGCGCGCTCACAGTTCCCGAGGAGCCTGCATGATCGACATCACCGAAGCCGAGTTTCCCGAGCGCGTGCTCAACGCCGAGCACACCGTCCTGGTCGAGTTCTGGGCGCCCTGGTGCGGCCCGTGCCGGATGGTCGCCCCGGTGCTGGCCGAGATCGAGGCGGAACGACCGGAGCTGACCGTGGTGAAGGTCAATACCGACGAGAACCCCGGCCTGACAAGGGATCTGGGTGTCATGGCGGCGCCGACGCTGCAGGTGTACCGGGGTGGCAGGCTGGTGCGCTCGGCGGTGGGCGCCAAGCCCAAGGCCCAGTTGCTGGCGCTGCTGGCCGAATAGTTCCGGGTTCCCCTAGGGGTTCTTGATCCCCGCCGGCTCCGGAGTTTCGGTATATCTGGACGTGGGCGGTGCGCATCGCAGGGGGCGATGGACTCCGCCGCCCAGGGGGAATCACCATGTCTGACAACGTCATCCTGGGTTCGATGACCCAGCCTGAACCCGGTGACCGGCTGGCCGGGCTGTACGCGGCCAAACCGGTGCTGCGGATCCTGGCCTACACCGACCAGGCCGACACCGTGCAGCTCAACAACGTGGCCGGGTTCGGCGTCGGCATCCTGCGTGACCTGCTGGAGAAGAACGCGCCCTTCCACACCGACATCCGCTTCGATCTGGTGCAGCGGCACGGAAAGGGCTACGCCAGCGACAGGCTGACGCCCGAGTTGCTGGCCGGCTACGACCAGATCTGGTTCTTCGGCATCATGCCCTGCGACCTGCCCGCGCAGGGCATGCCGACGAACGAGCTGACCGATCCCGAGGTCGCCGCGCTGCGCGCCTGGATGGACGCCGGCGGCGGGGTGCTGATCTGCGGCGACCACTCCAACCCGAAGCCGCCCGGCGCCGACCCGGCCCTGAACGAGCTGCTGAACCTGGGCCGGGCCATCGCGCACCGGGTGCCGAGGGCCGGGGAGATGCGGGTGTGGGAGGGCTTGCCGGACTCCAGCATCCAGTTCAGCCACAACACCCACCAGCCGGACGGCCGGGGCAGTGACATCAACAACCCGATCCCGATGGACGCCGACGGCTTCCCGCAGGAGCTGATCCTCAAGCGGTACCCGCCGTTCCACCGCCCGCACCCGGTGTTCAGCGGCAAGAACGGGCCGATCACCGTGTTCCCGGACCACATGCACGAGGGCCAGCTGCGCATCCCGGACAGCTACCCCGCGCAGACCTGGCCCAGCGGCCCGTTCGGTCAGCCGAAGCCGGAGATCGTGGCCCGCGGCACGGACAAGCGCAACGGCTCGGTCTACGGCGTGCTCGCCACCTACGACGGGCACGCGGCCGGCGTGGGCCGGATCGTGGCCGACTCCACCTGGCACCACTACTTCAACATCAACCTGTTCGGCTTTGTCAGCGAACCCACGGTGGCCGCCCGGATGGCCGAGTACTACGTCAACCTGACCCTCTGGCTGGCCCCGGCGCGCAAGCGGCAGCAGGCGCAGGCCCGGATGCTGTGGTGGCTGAGCAACCATCCGGTGGTGCGGATGGCCTTCGGCAACCCGGCCGCCGACGTCGGCCGCACCGCACTGGGCCTGCTGGCCACAGTCACCAACCCGGCCACCGCCGCCGACCTCGCCTGGCCCCTGCCCGCCCCCACCACCCTGCCCGAGGACCTGACCCTGGGCGCGCAGCTGGTGTCGTACTGGCAGGAGCTGAACGCGAGCACGGACACCGCTCGCGGTGCGGCGGAACTGGTCGACGAGGGCCTGCGGGCGGCGGCTGAGGAGCATGCCGCCGCACTGCGCAGGTCCTTGGCGGAGACGGAAAACCTGGGCACGAGCATCGAATCCGGCCTGCGCCTGGCCCACCGCTGACCGATCCCGCCGAGTTGGCCCAACTGGCACAGGCATTTGGGCCAACTCGGCGTACCAGTTGGGCCAACTCGGCGTTGTGGGTCAGCGCCCGCCCGCCTCCGGCCGCACCGTGCTTGGCCCGGTGACCAAGGCTCCCAGCGCCAGCACCCGCTCGCGCAACCCCCGGTCCGCGGTGACCACCAGGCACGGCCGGTCCGTCTCCCGCACCAGTGCCACGATCGCGTCGTCGCCCGATCCGGGCGCGGCGACCACCCGCACCGCGCCGGTCTCGCGTACCCGGGCAGCCTTGCCCTCCACCACCAGGACCATCTCCACCGGCCCGCTGGCCCACTCCGGCACCCCGGAGCCCGGCGGCAAACCCTGCTCCGGCAACGGGTTCAGCCGGTCCAGCAGCCGGCTGGTGGCACCTGCCCGATCCCGCCACCAGCCGTCGGGGACCGAGCCGACCACGTTGGCCGCGTCCACGATCACCAGCCCGCTCACGAGAAACTCCGGGCCAGCAGGGCCGACATCTCCGCGGGTGGGCCCGGCTGCCCGAAGTAGGCGCCCTGGGCCAGGTCCGCGCCCAGGTCGCGGCAGCGGTGGGCGTGTTCGGCGGTGCTGATGCCGTCCATCAGGACCGCGGCCTCCAGTTGGTGCACCAGGGGAACCAGGTTGCGGACGGCTTCGGTGAGCAGAGTGGGCGGGCAGGGCTGGCCCAGGCGGCGCACCAGTCTGGCGGAGAGGCGGACCGAGCTGACCGCGAGTTCGTCGAGCAGGGTGAGTTCGTCGGTGCCGCAGCAGAACTCGTCCAGCAGCACCGGGATGCCCATGTCCGCCAAGGTTTCCACGTTGTCCTCGACCTCGCCGAAGCCGGCGAGCAGGGCCGGGGCGGGCACCCCCAGCCAGAGCTGGTCGGGCCGCAGGCCGCAGCCGTCGAGGACCTTGCGGACATCGCCCACCAGGTCCGGATCGGCCGCCTGGCTCTTGCCCATCCGCAGGCCGATCGGCGGCACCGGGGCCTGGAACTCCTGCTGCCACAACCGGACCTGCTCACACGCGGTGCGCAGCATCCACTGTCCGATAAGGATGGTCAGGCCGGTTTCCTCGGCCAGGCGCACGCAATCGTCGTGCCCGATCTCGCCGCGGTCCGGGTGCAGCCAGTGCAGCAGCACCTCCACCCCGGCCAGCCGGTCGTCGGCCAGCTGCCGGACCGGTTGGTACCGCAGGCGAAGCTCGCCGTTCTCCCACGCGCCGGGCATGGTCGCGGCCAGTGCGAACCATTCCCGGTCCCGCCGGTCCGCGTCCGGGTCGTGCAGTCCCCACTGCCGTCTGCCGGATGCCTTGACCCGGCGCAGCGTGCCTGCCGCGGACCGCAGCAGCTCCACCGGTTTGATCCGCCCGGCCTGCTGCTGCACCACGCCGATGCTGGCCGAGACCGCCACCCCGCGTTCGGTCAGGTAGACCGGCTCGCCGAGTTCCTCGTTGATCCGGGCGGCCATGGTGGCCACGTCCGGGGTGCCCGCGGTGTGCTCGATCAGGATCGCGAACTCGTCCCCGCCGAACCGGGCGACCAGGGCTTTCTCCTTGTCCACCAGCATCTTCAGCTTGGCCGCGACCAGTTGCAGCACCTGGTCGCCGACCTCGTGCCCCAGGCCGCTGTTGATCATCCCGAAGCCGTCGATGTCCAGGTGGTACAGGCTCATCCCGGTGCTCGGCTCGATCCGGCCGAGCACGGCTTCCAGCCGGGTCAGGAAGAACTGCCGGTTCGCCAGCCCGGTCAACCGGTCGTGCAATGCCTGGTGGTGCAACCGGTCCTGCACCAGTTTCAGCTCGGTGACGTCCTCGACCATGGTCACGCAACTCGTCGGCGAGCCCTGCTCATCGCGCAGCAGGGACACCGCGAGGTAGGCGAACCCGGTCTCCTCCTCGCCCTTGTGCAGCCGGGCCAGCACCCGGAACCGCTCCTGCCTGCCCGCGAACAACCCGGCGTAGGCGCGGGCCACCTCGGCCGCGGTGTCCGGGTGCACGAAGTCGGTCAGCGTGCGCCCGCGCAGTTCCGCCGGTTCCTGGTCGAGGATCCCGCACAGCGCCTGGTTGAAGTTGATGAACGTGCCGTCCAGCTCGGTGATCGCGATGCCCACCACCGAACTGGTGAACACCTCGCGCAGCCGCGCCTCGCTGCCGCGCATGGCCCGCTCGGCGTTGTCCTTGGCCCGCAACAACGCCTGTTTGACGTCCTCCTGCTGCTCGAAGACGCGCTGCCGCATCGCCTCGGCGAACCCGGCCGCGAGCGCGCCCAGCGCCAGGACCACCCGCTGCGGCAGGTCGGGCCGTCCGGCCAGCTCGGCCAGCGCGGGCAGGCCGGCGCCCAGCACCCGCATGGTGCAGATCAGGCTCTCACTGTGCGTGAACTGTCCGCTGACCAGCCGCCGCCCGACCTCGGTCGCCGCGCTGACCGCGCCCGCCGGGGCACGCAGCTCCTCGACCAGCTCGTGCACCAGGTCGAGGAGGTACTCGCCGATCTCCGCCTCGGTCAGCGGCACGTAGACGGTCCGGGTGATCTCGGTCTGCCAGCTCACGGCCAGCTCCGCCCGGTTCACGCCCGTTCCCCGGCCACGGCGGCGCCCGCCAGGGCGACCGGCGGTGGCAGCGGCACGGTGAACACCTCGTCGAGTTCTCGGGGCTGTGGCGGGACCCGGCGCGAACCCGCGATCCGAATCCCACCACCATATTGCGCCGACCCCCGCACCCGCGGGGTGGCGAGCCCGCGGGCGGCCCCATCGTCGCCCGATCGGTACCCGGATGGCCCAACGGGTCACCCGGCAGGATGGACCTGTGCGTCCGCCCGGCCGAATACCTAGACCTTGCGGCCCACCGCGGCGAGCAGGTTGGAGTGCCGCACGTCTTCCAGGTGCACCGCCTCGGTCTCCGGACGCCAGCGCGGCGTGTAGACCAGGCCCGGCTCTACGAGGTCGAAACCCTCGGCGAAGCGCAGGATGTCCGCCCTGGTGCGCGGGTGGATGGGCTCCTGGGTGTGCTTGAAGACCTCCACCGCCTTGGTCATCGCCTCCCGGTTGCCGTCCCAGGTGAAGGCGGAGAAGGCCAGATAGCTGCCCGCGGGCAGGGCGGCCCGGTAGCGCTGGATGACCGACCACGGGTCGGACTCGTCCGGGATGAACTGCAGCACGCCGACCAGCAGCAGCGCCACCGGCCGGCTGAAGTCCAGCAGCCGCTTGGTCTCCGGGTGGTTCAGGATCGCCTCGGGATCGCGCAGGTCGGCCTGGATCGCCGCCGCGTTCGGGTTGTCCTGCAACAGCAGTTCGCTGTGCGCCACCGCGACCGGCTCGATGTCCACGTAGACCACCCGCGAGTCCGGCGCGGCCGCCTGCGCCACCTCGTGCACGTTGCCCACGGTCGGCACGCCCGAGCCCAGGTCGAGGAACTGCCGGATGCCCTGGTCCACCAGGAACTGGGTGCTGCGGCCGAGGAAGGCGCGGTTGAGCCGGGCCATGTCCCTGGCGGGCACCACGGTGAGCAGCCGGTCGGCCAGGGTCCGGTCCATCTCGAAGTTGTGGCCGCCGCCCAGCAGGTAGTCGTAGATGCGCGCGGAGCTGGGCAGCTCCATGTTGACCCCGTCGGGCACCCAGCTCAGTTCGTTCGACACGTCACGCAGTCCCTTCCGTGGACGAAAACTTGCGGCCGACGCCGGCGAAGTACCAGTCGCCGAGGGCGGTGGGTCCCGGGCGCACCGGATTCCGCCACCTACCGGGGTGTACCAGTCCAGGCTCGACCAGGTCGAACCCGGCGAAGAAGCGTTCGATCCCGGCCCGCGACCGCGGACACACCGGGTCACTGCCCGACATCAGCTCCTGCGCCCGTGTCACCACTTCGGGTGACACATCGCAGGTCACATGGCTGAGCGCGAGAAAGCTGCCCACCGCCAGCCGGTCCCGGTACCCGGCGAGCATCCCCCAGGGATCTCGCTCGTTGGGCACGTAGTGCAACAGGGCTACCGCGAGCAGGCCGATCGGGGCCGCGAAGTCGAGCATCCGGCGTACCCGGGGCTCGGCCAGGACCTGGCGCGCGTCCACCACGTCGGCGCGCAGCACGGTCGCCTGCTCATCGCCCTCCAGCAGCAGCTCGGCGTGCGCCACCGCCAGCTCGTCGTGGTCGACGTAGACCACCCGGCACTCCGGCGCGGCCTTGCGGGCGATCAGGTGCACCGGGTCGACGCCGGGGATGCCGCAGCCCAGGTCCAGGAACTGGCGCACCCCCGCGGAGAGCATGAAGTGCACCACCCGGCGCACGAAGGCCCGGTTGACCAGCGCGGAATGCGCCAGCCCCGGCACTTCGGCGACCACCCGGTCGGCCAGCTCCCGGTCCACCGCGAAGTTGTGCCCGCCGCCGAGCAGGTAGTCATAGACCCGCGCCGACCGGGGTTGCGCCCAGTCCCGCTCGGTCGACTGCGGACCCGCGCTGGGGTCTCCGGTCACGGCGCACCTCGTGGCGATGGACAAGTAGCGGACAGACTACTGAGGGTGCGCAACCCCGGCGAGAGAGGTCATCGCCGGGCGGCACGCGCCGATATGCCGGACCGGACCCGGCATTGGTCCTACGATTCGGCAGGCACCCGCGCCCGGGTGACACCTGGATGGCCGTACGCGCTGCCGCGTCCAGTGCCGCACGCGTGAAGGGGGAGTGGTGGTGCGAGCCGGAAGTCCGCGTCTGCTGCGGGAGATCAACGATCGGGCGGCCATCGAGATCCTCCTGGACAACGGGCCGATGACCAGGTCCGAGCTGGAGACCGCGATCGGGCTGTCCAAACCGGCCACCGCCCAGCTGCTGGCCCGGCTGGAGGAGGACGACGTGGTGCGCCGCGAGGGCCTGCGCGGCGGCGCCCGCGGGCCGAGGGCGCAGCTCTGGGCGGTCAACGGGGCGCTGTGCTTCGTGGCCGCGGTGGACCTGACCGCGGAATCGGTGGACATCGCCATCGCGGACATCTCCGGCCGGGTGCTCGCCGAGCACCGCGCGGTGATGCCGGCCGGACCCACCGAGGCGGTGCTGGCCGCCTTCGGCACGGCGCTGGCCGCCGCGGTCGGCCTGGCCGGACTGCCCGAGGGCACGCTGCGGCACGTCGTGGTGGGCAGCCCCGGCGCGGTGGACCGGGCCACCGGAAAGCTCGGCTTCGCCCCGCACCTGCCCGGCTGGGAGGGCTTCGACCTGCCAGGGCGGCTCAGCGAGCTGCTCAACGCCACGGTCACGGTGGAGAACGACGTCAACCTGGTCGCGCTGGAGGAGATGATCTCCGGCAAGGCGGTGGACGTGCGGGACATGGTGCTGGTCTGGCCCGCCGACGCGGTGGGCAGCGCGGTGGTGGTCAACCGGGTGCTGCTGCGCGGGGCCACCGGCGGCGCGGGCGAGATCGACTGGATGCGGGTGCCGGACCTGGCCAAGGCCGGCAGCGCGATCGGCCGGGACGGGATCCGGTTCGGCGACCTGGTCAGCTCGGACTCCATCGTCAGCCTGGCCGCCGCGCACGGCGTGATCGCCGAGACCGGGATCGCGGCCGTGCGGGACGCGGTCACCGGCGGCGAGCCGGGCCTGGCCTTCCTCACCGACCTGGCCAGGCGGATCGCCACCGGCGTGGCCAACCTGGTCTCCGTGCTGGACCCGGAACTGGTGCTGCTCTCCGGGGCGACCGCCGAGGCGGGCGGGCCGCTGCTGTGCGAGCTGGTGCAGCGCGAACTGCACGCCCTGGTCATCCCGAAGACGCCGGTGGAACCGGCCTCGGTGACCGGCAACGCGGTGCGGGCCGGTGCGCTGCACGCGGCCTACGCGATCGCCAGGGAGGAGATCTTCGGGCTGCCCGCGGCGGAGTTCATGAAGCCGCCGGGATCACGGGCGCATCGGTAGCGCCTCGATCTCCCACAGGCCGAGTGCCTTGTCCGCGAACGCCCCGCCCTCCTCGGCGCAGTTCTCCACCAGCACCGCGACCGGATCGGGCAGGTTGAACGGCGGGCGCTGCAGGTTGAGCGGGCGCCAGTCGCCGGTGGCGATGTCGGTGTTGTGCTCCAGTTCCAGGAACGTGGTGGCCAGCAGGTAGCGGGAACCGCTGCGGCGCAGGTTGTCCAGCGCGTCCCAGATCTGGGCGAAACTCAGGTGCACCAGGCAGTCCCGGCAGAGCACGGCGTCGGTGCGCGGCAACGGATCCCTGGTGAGGTCCAGGGTGTAGAAGCGGCGGTTGCCGCCGTGCCGGAAGTACTTGGCCAGGTTGGCCGCGATCAGCTCCTCCACGATGTCCGCGCCGAGGTAGGTCTCCAGGCCCAGCTCGCAGGTGGCCAGCCAGCCGAAGTCCCCGCACGGGATGTCCAGCAGACTGCGCACCCCGAAGCGCCGCAACACCTTCGGCAGCTCGGCGCGCAGCACGGCGGTCTCGGTGAGCGCGGAACCGTCGCCGGAGACCGAATCGGCGCAGCCCCACATGTTGCTGCGGAAGATGTGCGCGAACACCTCCTGGGTGTTCAGCCCGTCGAGCTGCCCGGCAAGGGCGAGGTAGTTCAGGTGCGCGCGCACCGGCGGGCGGGCCGCGTCCCGAGGCGTCTGGGTCACCTCCGCACCTCCGCAGGGTCGTGGTCGATCAGGTCGGTCCCATTGTGTGCGGCGGAAAACACGGATCGGCCACGGAACGCCGACGACCCGGTACGCCACCCCCTCAAGGACCCATCGAGTGATCCCCGTTCGCTCCGGGCGGAATCCCGCCCTGTGCCACCGAGTCACCGGGCAGGGTGGAGGCACCGGTTCCCTGCCACTCACCGCAACCACCCTGGGGGAAGAAAGGTGCTTCGCACCCGCGTCACCACACTGCTCACGGCCGTCTTCGTGTTGCTGACCGCCCTGCTGTCCACCGGCACCGCGACCGCCGCCGCGAAACCGACCCTGGACCTGCCCGCCACCGGCGGCCCGTTCCCGGTCGGCACCACCACCCTGCACCTGACCGACCGCGCCCGGGTCGACCCGTGGGCGCCGACGCCCGGACCACGCGAGCTGATGGCCCAGGTCTGGTACCCGGCCGTGCCGGTGGGCAAGCGGGCCGAGTACGGCGATCCCGCGGTGTCCCAGCACTTCGCCGACCTGGCCACCGCGATCGGCATGGGCCAGGTCGAGCCGTGGCTGGACCGCGTGCACCCCACCGCCCGCCATGCCGCAGAGTTGTTACGGCCCCAGCTGCTGCCCGGCCGGCCGGCGCTGCTGCGCGGCTGGCCGCTGATCCTGCAGAGCCACGGCCGCGGCACGGTCCGCGCCGCGACCACCGCGATCGCCGAGGGCCTGGCCGCCAAGGGCTATGTGGTGGCCGCGGTCGACCACACCTACGACGCCGCGGTCACCCGCTTCCCGGACGGCCGCACCGTCAAGGCCAACCGCACCCAGAACCCGACCGAGCCGGAACTCGCCGCCGAGGTCCAGGTCCGGGTCGCCGACCTGCGGTTCACCCTCGATCAGCTCAGCACGGGCGACACCCCGTTCCGGCACCGCCTGGACCTGGGCCGGGTCGGCGTCTTCGGCCACTCCCTCGGCGGTGACACCGCAGCCGAGGCCATGCGCGCCGACCGCCGCTTCCGGGTCGGCGCCAACCTGGACGGCGCGTTCTGGGGCGAGGCCCAGCACCAGGGCGTCCCCGGTCCGTTCGCCCTGTTCAGCGCGGGCCCCGGGGACCACCCCAGCTTCACCCGCTGGCGGGCGAACCAGCGGGCCTGGGGCCGGCACTTCACCCTGCCCGAGGGCATCCACAGCTCCGCCACCGACCTGGTGCTGTTCCCGGCGGTCTCCGGCCTGCGCGAGCTGCTGAAGGACCATCCGGAGGTGTACAAGCAGATCTTCGGCAGCCTCGACGGCGTGCGCACCACCCAGCTCTACCGCGCCTACCTCGGCGCGCTGTTCGACCGGCATCTGCTCGGCCGCCCGGCCCCGTTGCTGGACCGGGATTCGGCGCGGTGGCCGGAACACCGGCTGCTGTGGTCGGTCGGCTGAGAGGTTGCTGAGAGCCCCAAAGGGCAGACCCGGCGCGCACACGATCATCGCCGTTTTCTCGCTGGCAGGGTGAAATCACGGCAACCCGCCGCCATCCGAGAGGGACACCCATGCGCCCAACACGGCTGCTCGCCGTGCTCCTGACCCTGTCCGCCAGCCTGGTCGGCACCGCCCCGGCCGCGACCGCGGCGGTGCCGACCAGCGCCGCGACCACGCTGGACCTGCCCGCCCCGACCGGCAGGCTGGCCGTGGGCGTCACCGACCTGCACCTGACCGACCCGTCCCGCCCGGACCCGTGGGCGCCCACCCCGGCGGCGCGCGAGCTGATGGTCCGCGCCTGGTACCCGGCCATCGCGGTCACCCCGCGGGCCCGCTACGCCGACGAGGCCACCAGCGCCACCGTCGCCGCCTTCCTGAACAACGTCATCGGCGGCGGGGTGAGCCCGTTCCTGGACCGGGTCCGCCCGCAGGCCCGGCAGAACGCCCCGGTGTTCGGCGCGGGCTGGCCGGTGCTGCTGTACAGCCAGGGCCGGGGCAGCATGCGCGCGCTGTCCACCAGCCTGGCCGAGGACCTGGCCAGCCACGGGTACGTGGTGCTGTCGGTGGACCACACCTACGACGCGGGCGCGGTGCGCTTCCCCGACGGCCGGGTCATCCGCGGCAATCGCCCGCAGGTGCCCACCGAGGCCCAGCGAGCCGAGGAACTCCGGGTCCGGGTCGCCGATCTGCGCAGCACCCTCAACCACGTCAGCACCGCGGCGACCCCGTTCCGCGGCCGCCTGGACCTGTCCAGGGTCGGCACCCTCGGCCACTCCATGGGCGGTGCGACGGCCGCCGAGGCCATCCGCACCGACCCCCGGTTCCGCGCCGGGGTGAACCTGGACGGCGGCTTCTGGGACGGCGCCGCCAACAACGGCGTCCCGGCCCCCTTCCTGCTGCTGAGCACCGGCGCCCCCGACTACCCCACCTTCACCGCCTGGAAGGCCAGCCACCGGAGCTGGGGCCGCCACTTCGCCCTCACCGGCGCGGCGCACTACAGCGCCACCGACCTGACCCAGTTCGCCGACCTCTCCGGCGCCCGCGAACTCCTCCGCGACCGCCCCGCCCTGTACACCACGTTGTTCGGCGACACCCCCGGCAGCAGAACCACCCAGCTCAACCGCGTCTACACCCAGGCGTTCTTCCAGCAGCACCTCTACGGCGTGCCCAACCCACTCCTGGATGCGCCGTCCCCGGCCTACCCGGAGCAAACCCTGCGCTGGTCCCACTCCTGAGCCGCGAGTCCGGGCAGCGGCGAGCCCGCTGCCCGGACCACCGCCATTTGTTGTTTCTCCCCCGAAATCCCGCCCAATCGTTGACAACCCACCTTTGAGAGCGCTCTCATCACCTCACGGCACAGCGGCCGGAGACGCACCGACCGTGGCCGGGCACGCATAATCCCTTCCCCCGCTGTGATCCGCCGCCACGGACCGAGGAGGCGCTCGCACATGTCCGCTGCGCACATCCCCACCGCCAGTCCCCCAGCCCGTCGCACCCGTTCCCCGCGCTGGGCCCTCGCCGCCGCCACCGCCGCGGCGGCCGTGGTCGTCCCGCTCGCACTGTTCGCCCCCGCCGACGCGGCCGTACCCCCACCAGCCCCCGGCTGGTCCCAGGTCTGGGCGGACGACTTCAACGGACCGGCAGGTTCCCTGCCCTCCGGCAACAACTGGATCTTCGACCTCGGCCACGGCTACCCCGGCGGTCCGGCGAACTGGGGTACCGGCGAGATCGCCGCGCACACCAACAACCCGGCCAACATCAGCCTCGACGGTGGTGGCAACCTGCGCATCACCCCGCTCCGGGACGGTGCAGGGAACTGGACCTCCGCCCGGATCGAAACCCACCGCGGCGACTTCCAGGCCCCGGCCGGTGGCGTGCTCGCCATCGAGAGCAGGCTGCAGATGCCCAATGTCACCGGGCAGGCGGCGATCGGGTACTGGCCCGCGTTCTGGGCGCTGGGCACGCCGTATCGCGGCAACTACTGGAACTGGCCGGGTATCGGCGAGTTCGACATCATGGAGAACGTCAACGGGATCAACTCGGTCTGGGGTGTGCTGCACTGCGGGGTCAACCCGGGCGGCCCGTGCAACGAGACCACCGGCATCGGCGCGAACCGGCCCTGTCCCGGGGCGAGCTGCCAATCGGCCTTCCACACCTACCGCTTCGAGTGGGACCGCTCGGTCACCCCGAACCAGCTGCGCTGGTACGTCGACGGCCAGCAGTTCCACAGCGTCAGCCAGGACCGCTTCGACGCGGCCACCTGGACCAACATGACCAATCACGGCTACTTCGTGATCCTCAACGTGGCCATCGGCGGCGCCTTCCCCAACGCCCTCCATGGCGGCGTGACCCCGGTCGCGGCCACGGTTCCCGGCCGGCCGATGGTGGTCGACTACGTCTCGGTGCAGCAGCGCGGCGGGGGCGGCGGCAACCCGACGACCACCACCAGCGCGCCGCCGCCCGCGGGAGGCAGCGCGTACGCCCGCTGGGAGGCCGAGCGGTTCGCCGCCCAGTCCGGCGTGCGCACCGAGTCCACTTCGGACAGTGGCGGCGGGCAGCACATCGGCGGGGTCGGCAACGGCGACTGGGTGCAGTACCGGGGAGTGGACTTCGGCGGCTCCGGCGCGCGGCAGTTCCAGGCCAGGGTGGCCTCGGGCGCCGGCGGCGGGGTGAGCGGGCTGGTCGAGGTGCGGCTGGACAGCCGGAGCGGGCCGGTGATCGGATCGTTCGCGGTGGGCAACACCGGCGGCTGGCAAAGCTGGCGGACCATTCCGGCCAACGTCAACGGGGCCACCGGCGTGCACGACGTGTACCTGACCTTCGCCAGCGGTCAGCCCGCGGACTTCGTCAACCTCAACTGGTTCACCTTCGCGACCGGTTAGCCAGACTCGCGGCCGGCCGGTGGCGACGGCGGCAACCCACCGGCCGGCCGCTTCCCAGCACCGCCCGGCAATGTCAGCGCACCGAATGTGACATTGTTTACACACGTAGTCACAGGCCCGGGTTAGGTTGCCCCCCTTGACCGAGAGGGCTCGGCGCACAAGGGGGCGCAGCGATGGGCGGGGAACCGCACGCCATGACCACGATGGTGCTCACCGCGACCGAGTTCGAGGTGGTGTGGGCGCAACTCGCCCTCGGTGAACCACCGCTCGCGCTGGAACTGCCGAGTTTCGGGGCCACCGACTCCGAGCGCGGCATGCTGACCTCGCTGGCCATGGACTCGCTGCGGCAGCGCGGCCTGGCCGACCGGATCGGCCCCACCTCCGGGCTCAGCGACACCTGCCTTGGCCTGACCCGGTACGACTGGTCCCTGGACGCCCGGCTGTGGACCGGCGAACTGCTGCGGGCCTTCGGCGCCGCCCGCGGCGAGAGCGGCACCCTGGCGGTGCGCATCGGCGACACCGTGCACCTGACCCGGCTGCCCGACTACCTGCTGCCCACCGACCTGGCCACCCTCGGCGGCGGCACCCCGAGCGGACCGGGCGAGGCGCTGAGCGTGCGCGGCGAATCGCTGGACGCGGCCGCCCGCGCGGCCGGCGCGGACCCGGTCGCCTTCGCCGAGGTGCTGATCCAGCGCGGCGAGACCCCGCCGGTGGCCCGCGAACTGGCCCGGCGGTGTGCAGGGGCGGGCTGGTGGGGCCAGTTCGGCTGCACGGTGCGGGACCGCTTCGGCTCAACCCGCCGGGCCACCAGGGTGGTCGCCTTCCACGACGTGCCCGGCCGCGGCCGCTACCTGGTGCTGCGCCGGGTGGAAACCGGCGGCGTGGTCTGGGTGACCGTCCTCCCCGGCGGCAGCCGCCAACTGGTAGCCCAGCTCATCGCCCTCCGCGACGAAACCACCACCACCCACGGCGCCAACGGCCGCCGCTAACCCCCACCCACAGTGTTGGCCGTTCTCGTACCCCGAGTTGGCCCAAGTCGTACGCCGAGTTGGCCCAACTGGTACGCCGGGTTGGCCCAAGTCGTACGCCGGGCTGGCCCAAGCGGTACGCCGGGCTGGCCCCAGCCGGCGATCAGCTCGCCGCGCCGTTGCCTCGCCGCCCGCACCGCCACCCCCGCCGCGCCCGCCCGTTGACCGCCCGCCCGCTGACCGACGGCATCCCCCGCGGCGCCTCCGTCTCCCCCGGTGAGGGCCGCGGCGCCCCCACCGCCGACTGCCGGTCCAGTTCCGCCGTCCACTGCCGCATCCCGCGCGGGCTGTCCCAGGCCGCCACCCCCACCAGCCACCCTCGCCGCACGTACCCGCACACCTGGTGTCCCAGCGACCGCGCCCCGGCCAGCGCGATGGTGTCCCCGGCCAGCGCGGGCGCGCCCGCCGCCTGGATCCGCACGCCGTGCTGGGCCGACCAGAACCTGGGCAGCGGGGTGAACGGCCGGGCCCCCGCGCCGGCGAGGAGACTGTCCGCGGCGGCCCGGCCCATCTCCACCGCGTTGATCCAGTGCTCGACCCGGCGCGGGATCTCGTCGAAGCGCAGGTTGGGCCAGCGGGCCAGGTCGCCGGCGACCACCACGTCCTGGGCGCCCACGGCGTGGCAGGTGGCATCGCAGAGCACGCCGTCCTCCAGGACCAGGCCGGAGCCGCGCAGCCAGTAGCTGGCCGGGATGGCGCCGACGGCCAGCACCACGCAGCGCGCGGAGACCAGCTGGCCGTCGGTGAGCTGGACCGCGATGCCGCCGGGGTGCGGGGCGAACCGCCACACCGTCACGCCCAGGGCCAGCCGCACCCCGGCGTCCTGGTGCAGCTGGGTGACCGCGGCGCCCATCCGCTCGCCCAGCACGTCCCCGAGCAGGTCGCCGCCGCGGTCCACCAGCAGCACCGGGATGTCCATGGCACGCAGGCTCGCGGCCAGTTCACAGCCCAGGAACCCGCCGCCCACGATCACCACCGGCCCCTGGCCCGCGGTCACATTGCGTTGCAGCGCAAGACCATCGCTCATGGTGCGCAGCACCTGCACCCGGCGGTCGTGCCGGGGCGCGCCGGGCAGGTGCCTGGCCTGGGCCCCGGTGGCCACGACCAGGCCGTCATAGCGCAACTCCTCACCGCGCGGCAAGAGCAGCAGCCTGCGGTCCACGTCCAGCGCGGCCGCCCGGGATCCCAGTCGCCACACCACATCCAGCTCCGGCAGGCCGGGCAGGGTCAACTCCTCCGGGCCTGCTTGCCCCAGCAACAGCTGCTGCGCAAGGGCCGGACGGTGGTAAGGCAGCCGGGGTTCCTCACCCACCACCAGGACCTCGCCGGAGAATCCCTGCTCTCGCAAGCGTTCCGCCGCGTTCAGTCCGGCCGGGCCCGTGCCTACCACCACAATCCGTTCGGCCCGCCCGGTCAGGGCCATCTCACGGCGCCTCCTCGATGATCCGCGCCGAGACCAGCATCCTGGCCGGCAGGAAGCGCAGCACCGCCAGGGTCAGCACCGGCACCAGCAGGGTCACCCCGGCCAGCCACAGCAGACCGAACCGCCCGCCGGCGAGGGCGCCCAGCAAGGCATGTGCCACGCCGAGCACCGCGGCGGGATAGGCCAACCGGTGCAACCACAGCCAGCGCCGGTAGCCCAGCACCCGGCGCAGTCCCACCGAGAAGGCCACCAGCAGCATCAGCTCGAAGGCCAGCGCGCCGAGGGTGTGCCGCAGCGGCGCGCCCACCGCCACCGGGAGCAGCAGGTTGACCAGGCCAAAACGCTCCTCCCGCAGGAACAACAGGGCCAGGCCGTGACTGCACACGAAGGCCAGCGTGACCGTGGCCAGCACCAGGTGACCCGAGCGCACCACCTGCCGCCCGGTCGCCCGGCGCACCCAGCCCGCGCTGGTGAACACGCCCCAGCACAGGGTCAGGCACATCAGCCCATAGGCCAGCCACCCCGACAGCGCGGCCGCCGCGCGCACCCCGTCGTCCTGGGTGCTCACGGCGAGTTGCAGGACCGGATGGTGCGGCATGGGCGCCTCCGGGGCAGACGGGCGGCGGGAACCCGGATAGGCCAGGGGGTGCGACCCGGCCTACCCGGGCGTTTCCGGTGTTCCGCCAGGGAAAACCGGAAGCTTCGCGGGCGGCGAACTCAATAGTCCATAGTGGACAGTCCCTTCGTGACGACGCGCCAACGATTACGGATCCCTGTCGCGGGTGGTTCAACCCGGCCGCAAAATCGAGCCAAATCCGTCGCGAGCACAAAAAGATCGGCCGCAACCCTGTACGAAACCCGTTGCTGGGGACAGGATGTGCGCCGTGGGCCGACATCGGGTCACCAGAGCAGAGTCAACCGGCACCGCCGAGGTTTCCGGCCGGGACGACGATCTGGTCAGGGCGCTCTACCGTGAGTACGGTGGCGCGCTGTTCGGGCACGCGTGCAAGCTCACCGGCAATGATCGCCAGTGGGCCGAGGACGTGGTGCAGGAAACCTTGTTCCGGGCCTGGCGTAACGCCGAGAAGCTGGACCGGGAACCCGGGCTGATGCGGGCCTGGTTGTTCACCGTGGCGAGGCGGATCGTGATCGACGGAAGGCGGAGCCGCAGTGCGCGGCCGCACGAGGTCGACGCGAGTCCGTTGGAGGCAGTGCCGGTGCCTGACGGCGCCGACGCGACCCTCTCCGCCCTGGTGATCACCGAGGCGTTGCAGCAGTTGAGCGAAGAGCACAGGGAGGCCATCACCCAGACCTACCTACGAGACCGCACCATCAACGAAGCGGCCGCCGTCTTGGGCGTGCCACCGGGTACCGTCAAGTCCAGGGTGTACTACGCGTTGCGTGCCCTACGACGGTCACTCCAGGATCGGGGGTGAGCGGGGATGTCGTCCCCACCTGACCACTCCGACGTCGGCGCCTACCTGCTCGGCGTGCTCAACGAGGCGGACACCATCGCCTTCGAGGAGCACCTGACGCACTGCTCGCGCTGCCAGGACGAGCTGCAGGAGCTGCTCGACCTGCCGGACCTGCTCGACACCGCCCGCGCGCTGGGACAACAACAACAGCAGCCGCAGCGCAACGGCGCGGTGCCGTCGCCGCAGGTCCGGCCGAACCAGCCGCGGCCACAGGCCCCGCCGGGCCGGCCGCTGCGCAGTGTGCCGCCACTGGCCAGACCGCAGCCGGGCGCACCGGCGCCGCGCCCGCTACCTGGGCCGCCGCCGCGAACCCAGCCGCGTCCGCCCGCCTTCGCCCCGGCCGCCCAGGCGCCGGAGCAACCGGACGAACGGGTGCTGGCCCAGTTGCTCGACCAGGTCGGCGCGCGCAAGCGCAACCGGCGCAAGGCCGTGCT
The DNA here is from genome assembly GCF_023094165.1 of Crossiella sp. S99.2. Lineage (GTDB taxonomy): Bacteria > Actinomycetota > Actinomycetes > Mycobacteriales > Pseudonocardiaceae > Crossiella. Next base: position 233,000 of record NZ_JALMDK010000014.1, read on the forward strand.
GTGGTCGCTGGCCGCGGCGGCCTGCCTGGCGCTGGTGCTGACCCCACTGGCGATCTCGGCGACGACCGGCAACGGGCGGGACGGCGTCGCGCTGCCCAGCCCGATCCTGAGCCTGCCCAGCCAGCCGAGCACCACTCGTCCTCCCGCCCAGAGCGGGCCGCCCGGTCCGAGCCCGGACGTGAGCACGCTCAACGAGGAGACGCTGACCGGCAGCAATCCGGCGAACAACGTCTCCGCGATCCTGGCGCTGACGGAGAAGGGCTCCGGCGTCGAGGTGCGGATGGAGTTGAAGGGCATCTCCGGGCCGAGGCGCTGCCAGTTGGTGGCCATCGGCAAGGCCGGGGAGGCATTCCCGGTGAACAGCTGGGTGGTGCCGGAGAAGGGCTACGGCGTGGCCGGCTCGCCGGAGCCGCTGCGCAACACCGGGAACGTGGCGCTGTCCAGGACCGACATCGCCAGCTTCGAGGTGCGCACCATGGACGGGATCGGGTTGTTGTCAATCCCCGCGGGGAGCTAGGTACGGAAGAGCACAGGTGGCGGCACCGGGATGAACCCAGTGGTCTAGACCTTGACACGAGGGTTGCCGGGAGATTCGATGGCTGCAACACGCCGCCGCCTGTGCTCGCCTGTCCGAACTCTCCGGGAGGACACCCCGTGAAAACCCTCAGCGCGCGGCCATTGCGGTCGCGGTTGGCCGGCGGTCTCGCCGCCCTCGTCGTGCTCGGCGGAGCCACCCTGGGCTGGGCCTCGGCCCAGCGTGACGCGGTCGCCGAGGAGGCCGCGAGCCCGTTGCAGAGCATCGTGCCGGTACCCGCCTCGGTCACCCCGGCCGCGGGCGTCACCTTCACCCTGGGCGCGGGCACCCGCATCCAGACCCAGGCCGGATCCGCCGAGGCCACCCAGGTCGCGGACTACCTGGCCTCGATCCTGCGCCGCTCCACCGGGTACCCGCTGCCGATCACCCCGGCCGCGGGCAACCCGGCCGACGGCATCGCGCTGCTGCTCTCCGGCGCGCCCGCGAGTGTGGGCGACCAGGGCTACCAGCTCGACGTGACCGCGGGCGTGGTCACCGTGCGCGCGAACAAGGCGGCCGGCCTGTTCGCCGGTGTGCAGACGCTGCGCCAGCTGTTGCCGGCGGCGATCGAGTCCGGCTCGGTCAAGCCCGGCCCGTGGACGGTGCCCGGCGCCAAGATCGTGGACCAGCCGCGCTTCGGCTACCGCGGCGCGCACCTGGACTCGGCCCGGCACTTCTTCACCGTGGACACGGTCAAGCGCTACATCGACCAGCTCGCGCTGTACAAGATCAATAACTTCCACTGGCACCTGACCGACGACCAGGGCTGGCGGATCCAGATCGACAGCTGGCCGAACCTGACCAAGCACGGCGCCAGCACCCAGGTCGGCGGCGGCCCCGGCGGCTTCTACACCAAGGCGCAGTACGCCGACGTGCTCAACTACGCCAAGGCCCGGCACATCACGGTGATCCCCGAGGTCGACATCCCCGGGCACACCAACGCCGCGCTGTCCTCCTACGCCGAGCTGAACTGCAATGGCGTGGCCCCGCCGCTGCGCACCGACACCGAGGTCGGCTACAGCTCGCTGTGCATCGGCAAGGACATCACCTACAAGTTCGTCGAGGACGTCATCCGGGAGCTGGCCGCGATCACCCCCGGCGAGTACTTCCACCTCGGCGGCGACGAGGCGCACGCGACCAGCGACGCCGACTACAACACCTTCATGCAGAAGGTCATGCCCCTGGTCGGCAAGTACGGCAAGAAGATCCTGGGCTGGCACGAGTTCGTGAAGGTCAACCCGGCCCCGCCGGTCTCGGCCATCCCGCAGTTCTGGGGCACCACCACCACCGACAACAACGTGGCCGCGCACGCCGGCCGCGGCGGCAAGGTGCTGCTGTCCCCGGCCAACAAGGCCTACCTGGACATGAAGTACAACGCCAGCACCCCACTCGGCCTGAGCTGGGCCGGCTTCATCGAGGTCCAGACCGCCTACAACTGGAACCCGGGCGGCTACCTCAGCGGTGTGAACGAGAGCGCGGTCTTCGGTGTGGAGGCCCCGCTGTGGTCGGAGACGCTGACCAAGACCGCGGACATCGAGTTCATGGCCTTCCCCCGGCTGCCCGCGATCGCGGAGCTGGGCTGGTCGCCGCGGTCCACGCACAACTGGGACGCCTTCAAGCAGCGGCTGGCCGCCCAGGGCCCGCGCTGGGGCGTGATGGGGATCAACTACTACAAGTCCCCGCAGGTCCCGTGGCCCTCGACCAACCCGACCAGCACCACGACCACCTCGGGCGGCTCCTGCAGCGCCCCGGCGTGGCGCAGCGGCGACACCTACGTCAAGGACAACACGGTCGCGCACAAGGGCAAGTCCTGGACCGCCCGCTGGTGGACCCGGGGCGAGGAACCGGGCACGACCGGCCAGTGGGGCGTGTGGAAGGACAACGGCGCCTGCTGAGCTGAACGACTGAACGGGCCCGGCTGGACCATCGCGGTCCGGCCGGGCCCTTTCGCACGCAAGGGGTCCGGCCGGATTCCCGACCTCCCGGGGTGGCGCGCCCATTCAACTTCTGTGCTCGATCTCCTGCGGCATTCGGCGTATTCGCCTAACCTCGGCCACCTCGGCGGAGTACCGGATTACGTGAATCGGTGACGGACTAGTACAAGTAATCGAAAGTTCCTCACCCCTTCGGCCCTTACGAGTTCCGGAACCAGCTCTTACCGTCGAACGACCCACTTCTCTGGGGTTCCCTGCCCCCAAGACGAGGGAGTCGTCGTCATGTCGAACCCTGCGCACAATCCGTTCGGCCGCCGCGCTTTCCTGCGTGGCGGACTCACCGTGACCGCGGCCGGCGCACTCGGGCTGGCCGATCCACTGCTCGCCGGAGCCGCGGAATCCGCGGCCCCACCCATCCACGGCACCGGGGCCTGGGGCGCACGCGCGCCCAGCGGCGGCATCTCGGTGCTCAACTCGCGGCCGGTCAAGATCATCGTGCACCACACGGCCACCGGCAACGTCACCGACTACTCGCTGGCCCGCGCGTTCGCACTGTCCAGGTCGATCCAGAACTACCACATGGATTCCAACAGGTGGATCGACACCGGGCAGCACTTCACCAACAGCCGCGGCGGGCACATCACCGAGGGCCGTCACCGCAGTCTGGCCGCGCTCAACGGTGGCACCCAGCACGTGGTCAGCGCGCACACCTCCGGGCAGAACAACGTGGCCCTCGGTATCGAGAACGAGGGCCTCTACACCAGCGTCGGCCCGACCACCGCACAGTGGAACTCCCTGGTCCAGCTGTGCAAGTACATGTGCGCGCAGTACCGGATCCCGGCCAGCCAGATCTTCGGGCACCGGGATTTCAACAACACCGCCTGTCCCGGCAACGTGCTCTACGGGCGGCTGCCGGAACTGCGGCGCTCGGTCGCGGCGGCCATGGGCAGCCGGGAGAAGATCGTCGACCCGGTGACCTGGCCGCTGCTGCAGCCCGGTGACCGCGGCGAGAAAGTCCTGGCCGCGCAACGCCTGCTGCACCACACGGGTGAGCGCGGCGTGCCCCTGGACGGCGTGTTCGACCAGCGCACCGATGAGGCGGCCCGTCGGCTGGAGGTCCGGATCGGCGTTGCCGAGACCGGTCTGGTCGGCGCCGAGTCCTGGCCCGCGCTGGTTCCGGCCGCGCTGCGCAAGGGCGATCGGGGCGACGCGGTGCACGCGGCCCAGCTGCTGCTGGTCGCGGCCGGGCTGCGCAGCCCGGCCGACGGCGAGTTCACCGAGGCCACCCAGACCGCGGTGAAGGATCTGCAGACCGCGCAACGGATCCCGGCCACCGGGGTGATCGACCTGCTCACCTGGCAGTACCTGCTTCGCTGAGTTCCCGCTGCCGGGGTGCGCGCCGCCCTCGCGACCACAACGCGCGCACCCCGGCCACGGCTCCGGCCAGTCCGGCCGCGATGCCGAGCGCCAGCAGCAGTCCCAGCAACGGGTTCTGCTCGAACGCGCGCCCGCCGAGGTAGCCGATCGCCACGCAGGCCACCGCCCAGATCGTGCCGGCCACGGTGTCCCACAACAGGAATCGCCCGCGTGGGTAGCCCACCGCGCCGGCGGCGAGCATGCTGGCCAGTCGCCCGGCCGGGATGTACCGGGCCGCCACGATCACCCACGGCCCCTGCCGCCGGATCGCCCGCTGGGCCCACTCGTAGGCTTGTTTTCCCTTGCGGCTGCGGGACAATCGCCGTTCCAGCCCGGGTCCGGCGCCGCGTCCGGCGAGGTAGGTGCCGTAGTCGCCGAGCAGCACTCCGGCGATCGCGGCCAGCAGCACCAGCCAGATCGAGGGCGGTCCGGTGGCCGCGGCCACGCTGATGGCGATCACCGTGCTGTCACTGGGGGTGAACGGCAGCACCGCGTCCAGCGCGGCGAAGGCCAGCACGATCAGGTACAGCCAGGGCGAGGCGAGCAACGCCTGCAGGAACTCGGGCATCAGGCCGCCACCCGCAACTCCGGGGCGGGAAGCGTTGCCTCGCCTAGGATTTCCGCCTGGGCGCGGGCGGCGAACTCCCGTCGGTCGCGCACGGTCCGCGGCCAGATCGTAGTGCCCTCGCGCAGGTGCACCGACAACCCGCGGGCGCGGATCACCCGGCGCAGCGAGGTCAGCACGTCCTCCTCACCCAGGAAAGCCGCCGCCGCGGACGGAGTCCCGTCCGGCCCGCGGAACTCCAGTCGCACCGGCCGCACCGGCACTCCGGCGTCCAGCGCGGCCTGGAAACTGGCCGGGCGCAACACAATCCCGTCCGGCGCGCAGCGGGTGGTGCCCTCCGGGAACACCGCGACGGTGATCCCGGCGGCCAGCCGGTCCCGCATCTCCGCGACGGTCCCCGGCAGGGTGGACAGCCGGTCCCGCTCGATGAAGACCGTCCCGGCCCGCGCGGCCAGCCCGCCGAACACCGGGAGGTCCCGGATCTCGGACTTGGCCACCTGGTGCAGCGGTTCCCTGGCCAGCAACACCAGGCCGTCCAGCCAGGAGATGTGGTTGCCCACCAGCAACGCCGGGCCCCGCCGCGGCGGCACATTCCGCGCCACCACCGCGATCCCCAGCGCCCGCAGGATCCCGCGCGCCCCACTGCTCGCCAGCTGCCCCCGGATTCCCTTGGGCAGCAACGGGAACAGCCAGGACACCGGCACCGCGAGCGCGAACACCCCGGCCAGCGCGAGCCACCGCCGCAGCTGAACTCCCAGTGCCGCCACGGGTTCCCGGTCCCGGTCCGGCACACACGTGTCGTCGCACGGCGTACTCGGCGTCCAGCGAAACCCGCCGCCCCGCCCGGCCGCGGTCACTGGAACCGTCGCAGGTAGCGGGGATCCAGCCGATCCATGTCCAGCAACAGGAAGAAGTCCGCGCAGCCGAAGTCCGCGTCGTAGGCGGGTTCCCCGCCCACCCAGGCCCCCAGCCGTAGGTAGCCCTGCATCAGCGGCGGCAGCACCACCCGCCCGGCCGGCCGCTCGATGTCCCGATGCGGCCAGGGATTGCGCGGCCGCACCCGGTACCGCTCGGGCGCCAGCGCGCGGTCGAACACCCGGTCCCGCACCGCGGCGGCCAGGTGTCCGCCGTCTGCTAGGGGCACCGAACCGCAGCCGGCCACCCAGCGCCCGCCGACCAGGTTCACGTACCGGGCCAGCCCGGCCCACATCAGCCCGATCACCCCGCCGTTGCGGTGCGCCGGGTCCACGCAGGACCGGCCGACCTCCACCAGCGAGGACCGCAGCCCGGCCAGCGCGTCCAGCTCGAACTCCCCGTCGGAGTAGAGCGCGCCCCGGCGGGCCGCGGCGCCCGGCGGCAGGATGCGGTAGGTGCCCACCACCTCGCCGGTGCGCTCGTCCTTGATCAGCAGGTGCTCGCAGTGCGGGTCCAGCTCGTCCGCGTCCACCCCGTCCGGACCGGCCAGCGCCGCGCCCAGTTCCCCGGCGAAAACCCGGTGCCGGAGTCGTTGGGCGGCAAGCACTTCGGCCCGGGTGTCCGCGATGACCATGCGGTACCCGGGGCTGTCCTCGATGGCGGCGCGGGCGAGCAGCTTCGGCAGCGGCCTGGTCAGTTCGGCGATCATGTCAGCAAGCCTGGCCGGGCCGGGCCGCCGCGTCGCCAGGGTTACCTCCTGAAATGACCGGGGTGCTAGCACGGGGGTGGTTCCCCTGGCTGGCACGGTGGCCCCCTAGGGGGCGCGCTCCTACGCTGAGGTCACCACTGTCCGAAAAGGAGCGTCGATGAACCGGCCCCGGCCGCCACGGAACCCGCTGTACGAGGTGGTCAGCAAGCGCACCTGGCTGGGCACGCTGAGCCTGCTGCTGGGCGCGTTCTGGAGCCTGCTCCCGCTCGCGGTGATCTTCTTCGGCTTCGTCGGCGCACTGTTCCCGCTGGTCGCGGCGCTGCTCGCGCAGAAGTTCTACCTGGCGGTGTGGTTCCTGCCGACCCTGCTGGGCAGCCCGGTGGTGGTGTGGCTGCTCGGCTGGCTGCTGGTCCGGTTCGGCCGGGCCGAGGCCGCGCAGTTCCGCCTGGTGACCGGGGAGTCGGTGACCCCGGGGCTGACCCTGCCGCCCGGCCGCAACCCCTACAAGGTGGCGCTGCGGCTGGTGGTCAACCCGACGCTGTGGCGCACCTTCGGCTACTGGATCGCCCGCGGCGTGCTGACCGTGGCGACCGGCTTGATCACCTTCCTCGCCTGGTACGGCCCCGGCTTCCTGATCACCATCGCGGTGCTGGAGTTCTTCTTCTCCCCTGTGCTGGTGCTGCCCGACGGCAGCGCCGTGCGCAACTCCTACACCAACATGGAGGTCTTCCGCGGTTCCGGCTGGCCGTTCTGGGTCGGGGCCTTCCTGCTGGCCGGCATCCTGCTGCTGATGCTCGCCCCGGTGCTGGTGCGGGCCATGGTCAGCGTGCACCTGGCGCTGACCCGCACCATGCTGGAGCCCAAGTCCGCGGCCGATCTGGCCGAGCGGGTGCAGCAGGTGGAGGAGCGGCGCGCGGTGGCGATGCAGGCGGCCGAGGCCGAGCGGCAGCGGATCGAACGCGACCTGCACGACGGCGCGCAGCAACAACTGGTCGCCCTGGCGATGAAGCTGGGCCGGGCCCGCAGCAGGCACGGCCAGGACCCGGACGGCGCGCTCAAGCTGATCGAGGAGGCGCACCAGGAGGCCAAGGACGCCATCGACGAGCTGCGCAACCTCACCCGCGGCCTGCACCCGCCGGTGCTGGAGGACCGCGGCCTGGACGCGGCGCTGTCCGCGCTGTCGGCCCGCTGCCCGGTCCCGGTGCGCATCCGGTACCAGGTAGAGGCCCGGCCGTCCCAGACCATCGAGGCCATCGCCTACTTCATGATCTCCGAGGCGCTGACCAACATCGCCAAGCACGCGCACGCCAGCAAGGCGGGCATCGAGGTGCGCCGCACCGGCGACCGGCTCACCGTGGTGGTCACCGACGACGGCATCGGCGGCGCCCAGGCAGGTCCCGGCTCCGGCCTGGCCGGGCTGGCCGACCGGGCGGGCGGCGTAGATGGCACGCTGACCCTGTACAGCCCCGAGGGCGGGCCGACCATCCTGACCATGGAGCTGCCATGCGAGTCGTGATCGCCGAGGACGCCGTGCTGCTGCGCCAGGGCCTGATCCTGCTGCTGGCCGAGAGCGGGCACGAGGTCCTCGAGGCGGTCGGCGACGCCGAGCAACTGCTGCGCGCGGTCGGCGAACACCAGCCCGACATCGCCGTGATCGACGTCCGCATGCCGCCCACCCACCGCGACGAGGGCCTGCGCGCCGCCCTGGTGATCCGCCGCAGCTGGCCGAACACCAAGATCCTCATCCTGTCCCAGTACGTCGAGGAGCGCTACGCCGCCGACCTGCTCACCAACGACCTGAGCGGCATCGGCTACCTGCTCAAGGACCGCGTCGCCGACGTCGAGGACTTCCTCCGCGCCCTCAACCAGGTAGCCGACGGCGGCACGGTCTTCGACCCCGAGGTAGTAGCCCAGCTCCTGGCCCGCAGCCGCCGCCAAGACCCCCTCGCCACCCTGACCCCCCGCGAACGCGAAGTCCTGGGCCTGATGGCCGAAGGCCGCTCCAACGCGGGCATCGGCGACTCCCTGACCATCACCGAACGCGCGGTGGAGAAATACGTAGGCAGCATCTTCACCAAACTGGGCCTCCCCCTAGCCGGCAACGACCACCGCCGAGTCCTAGCCGTCCTCCACTACCTGGACAACTAACCCCACCCCGAGTGTTGGCCGTTGTCGTACACCGAGTTGGGCCAACTGGTACGCCGGTTTGGCTCAAGTGGGCGTACCAGTTGGCCCAAGTGGTCTGGGAGTGCGGATCACACCGCCGATTCGCCAACCGAGTCGTACAACAACGGCCGGAGCCCGGCGACGGGCAGCCGGGTCAGAGACCCACGTTCTTGTACAAAGCCCCTACCTCGGCCCGGGTGAGCGGGCGCAACGCGCTGGGGCGCAACCCCGCCAGCCGGACCTCCCCCACCGCCGTGCGCACCAGGCGCAGCACCGGATGCCCCACCGAGTCGAACAACCGCCGCACGATCCGGTTCCGGCCCTCGTGCAGCACGACCTCGATCAGCACCCGTCCGCCGTTGGCGTCCTTGACGTGGTACTTGTCCAGCCGCACCGGCCCGTCCTCCAGCTCGACCCCGGCCAGCAGCTTGCGGCCCAGGTCCCGGTGCACCGGCCCGGCGACCTCCACCAGGTAGGTCTTGTACACGTTGTACGAGGGGTGCATCAGGCGGTGCGCCAGCTCGCCGTCGTTGGTCAGCAGCAGCAGACCCTCGGTTTCGGCGTCCAGGCGGCCGACGTGGAAGAGGCGTTCCTCGTGGTCGGCCACGTAGTCGCCGACGCAGGGGCGGCCGCGGTCGTCCGACATGGTGGTATGCACCCCGCGTGGCTTGTTCAACGCCAGGTGCACCAGGTTGCCGGTGACCATCACGCGCAGGCCGTCGACGTGGATCACCGCCAGCTCCGGGTCGACCCGGCGGCCCTGTTCGGTGACGATCTCGCCGTCCACGGCCACCCGGCCTTCGGCGATCATGTCCTCCGCCACTCGGCGGGAGGCGATCCCGGCCTTGGAGAGCACCTTCTGCAACCGCACACCCTGCGGCTCACTACTAGACATCGTCGATCGAGTCCACTTCCGGCAACAACGGGGCGAGCGGGGGCAGTTCCTTCACCGAGGACAACCCCAATCGCTCCAGGAACAGCTCTGTGGTGCGGTACAGGAGGCCGTTGGTGTCCGGATCCGCACCAGTCTCCTCAATCAGACCACGAGCGAGCAGACTGCGGATAACCCCGTCCACATTCACCCCGCGCACCGCGGCCACCCGAGCCCTGGTGACCGGCTGGCGGTAGGCGATCACCGCCAGGGTCTCCAGCGCGGCGCGGGTCAGTTTCGCCCGCTGTCCGTTGAGCAGCAACCGCTCCACGAACGGCGCGTGCACGTCCCGGGTGTAGAACCGCCAGCCGTCGCTCACCCGGCGCAGGTCGATTCCGCGACCGGACTCGGTGTACCCGGCGGCCAGCCTGCCCAGTGCCACGGTCACCCTGGCCACCGAGACGTCCAGCGCGTCGGCGAGGACCTCCTCCGGCGCGGGCGCGTCCACCACCAGCAGCACCGACTCCAGCGCGGCGTCCAGCGCGCCGTCCTCGCTGAGGTCGGGCAGGCCGCCGACGACCGCCGCGTCCTCGTCCTCTTCCTCCGGCGCGTCCACTTCCGCCGCGAGCGGCGCGTCCACCTCAGCCGCCACCGGTTCGGCCGCCACCTCGGGCTCCGCGACCTGCTCGTCCGCCACCGGAGTGCCGTTCTCGGTCACCCGTACTCCTCCTCATCCGCCACGGCCAGCGCGGCCGCGGCGGCCAGTTCCGCCTGCTCCTTGCTGCCGCCCACCCAGCGCACCAGCAGCTCCCCGAGCGGCTCCTCCTGGGTAAAGAGCACCACGGTCTCCCGGTACAGCTCCAGCAGCGCCAGGAACCGGGCCACCACCTCCACCGTCTCGGTGCAGTCGGTGGTCAGTTCGGCGAAGCTCGCCTCACCCAGTTCGGCCAGCCGCACCCGCAGGATCCCGGCGTGCTCGCGCACGGACACCGGGTGCATGTGCAGGTGTGCCAGCCCGACCACCGGCGGCGGCTTGGGCCGGAACACCGCGGCGGCCAGTTCGGCGAAGCGGCGCGGGTCGACGCCGAGCATCACCTCGGGCATCAGCTCGACGAACCGGTCCTCCATGGCCACCGAGCGCGGGTAGCGCCGCAACGCGGTCGCCTCCAGCTCGCCGAACAGCGCCGCGACCTGCTTGTACGCCCGGTACTGCAACAGCCGCGCGAACAACAGGTCGCGCGCCTCCAGCAACGCCAGGTCGTCCTCGTCGTCCACGTCGGCGGCGGGCAGCAGCCGGGCCGCCTTGAGGTCGAGCAGGGTGGCCGCGATGACCAGGAACTCGGTGGTCTCGTCCAGGTCCCAGGCGTCGCCGAGCACCCGGATGTGCGCGATGAAGTCCTCGGTGACCTGGTGCAGCGCCACCTCGGTGACGTCCATCTGGTGCTGCGAGATCAGTTGCAGCAGCAGGTCGAACGGACCGGTGAAGTTGGCCAGCCGCACGGTGAAGCGGCCGTTCTCGTCCGTCCCTTGTGGAGTGTCCGGTGTGTCCACTGTGGTCACTCGACCGGCCCTGCGACAGCGGGGCTGCTCACCTGGCGATCACCTCGCGGGCCAGCGCCCGGTAGGCCTTGGCCCCGCCGGAGCGGGGGGCCCAGCGGGTGATCGGCTCGCCGGCGACGGTGGTCTCGGGGAACCGCACGGTGCGGTTGATCACGGTGTCGTACACGATGTCCCCGAACGCCTCCACTACCCGGGCCATGACTTCTCGGGAGTGCAGCGTACGCGGGTCGTACATGGTGGCGAGAATCCCGGATATCTCCAGCCGCGGGTTGAGCCGTTCGCGCACCTTCTCGATGGTGTCGATGAGCAGCGCGACCCCGCGCAGGCTGAAGAACTCGCACTCCAGCGGGATGATCATCCCGTCCGCCGCGGCCAGGGCGTTCACCGTGAGCAGGCCGAGGGAGGGCTGGCAGTCGATGAGGATGTAGTCGTAGTGGTCCAGCACCGGCCGCAGCGCGCGCTGCAGGGTGTGCTCGCGGCCGACCTCGGAGACCAGCTGCACCTCGGCGGCGGACAGGTCGATGTTGCTGGGCAACAGGTCCATGTCCTCGACGCAGGTGCGCAGCACGGTCTCCTCGATGGTGGCCGAGCGCTCCATGATCACGTTGTAGATGGTCCGGTCCAGGTGGTGTGGCTGCACGCCGAGGCCCACCGAGAGCGCGCCCTGCGGGTCGAAGTCCACCAGCAGCACCCGGCGGCCGTACTCGGCCAGCGCCGCGCCCAGGTTGATGGTCGAGGTGGTCTTGCCGACCCCGCCCTTCTGGTTGCACATCGCGAGGACCTTGGCGGGTCCGTGCCCGGCCAGCAGCGAGGGCTCCGGCACGTGCCGCATCGGCCGTCCGGTGGGCCCCATCTCGCCCGTGGCGAGATGCGGAACGTGCTCCTCGGACAGGTCAGCGGGCTTGGGCGCCAGGCTGAGGTCAGCCGCCTCACCACGGGGCCGCCCAAAGGCTGGCTGCGGTGTGGACATCTGACCTGACTCCTCGTGTCGGCGGGTAGACCCTGCTGGCGAGCGTAGGCTTCGCGGGTCACAGCGGCAACGCGCCTCGCCGGGACCCGTCCGACCTGGTCATCAGGGCCACGGCACCCATTCGGCACAACGGAGTGGCTAGCCCCGGGCCCGTGGATGGGCGGTGGCGAAGACCTCGCGCAGGGTGTTCACGGTGACCAGGGTGTAGACCTGGGTGGTGGTCACCGAGGCGTGCCCGAGCAGCTCCTGCACCACCCGGACGTCGGCCCCGCCCTCGATCAGGTGGGTGGCGAAGGAGTGCCGCAGTGTGTGCGGAGACACGTCCCCGGCGATGCCTGCCCGTTCGGCCGAGTCCTTCAGCGTCTGCCACGCGCTCTGCCGGGACAGCCGCCCACCGCGCGCGTTGAGGAACACCGCCGCGCTGCCCCGCCCTTTGGCCGCCAGCACCGGCCGGGCCCGCACCAGGTAGGCGTCCAGCGCGGCCAGCGCGGGCCGGCCCACCGGCACCAGGCGCTGCTTGCCGCCCTTGCCGTCCAGCAGCGCGGTGCGTTCCCTCGGGTCCACGTCGTCCACGTCCAGCCCGACCGCCTCGGAGATCCGCGCGCCGGTGGAGTAGAGCAGCTCCAGCAGCGCCCGGTCCCGCAGTCCACGCGGGTCCTCGCTGCCCGCCCCGTCCAGCAGCCGCAGCACATCGTCCACCGGCAGCGCCTTGGGCAGCCGGCGCGGCGGGGTCGGCGGGTGCACCCCGCTGGCCACATCGGCGCTGAGCAGGCCCTCGCGGTAACCGAAGCGGTGCAGGCTGCGCACCGCGACCACCGCGCGCGCGGCCGAGGAGGCGGCCAGCGGCGGCCGTTGCCCGTCGCCTTCGCGCAGTCCGGCCAGAAACTCCGCGACGTGCCGCTCGGTCACCTCCGGCAGCGAGCCGACCCCGGCCACGGCCAGGTGTTCGGTGTAGCGGCGCAGGTCGCGGGCGTAGGAGTCCAGGGTGTTGCGGGCGGTGCCGCGTTCCACGGTGAGGTGGTCCAGGTACCTGCCGACGGCGGCCGAGAGCGCGGCGGGGATCGCCACCGGGCTGGTTGTCGCATCGCCGTTCAGTGCGCCGGTCCCTCCGCCGCAGGAGTTCTCAGGGGCGCATCATGCCAGTGCGTCGGTCAGCTCGGTGTGCGGGAGGCCGTGCGCGGCGGCGACCTCGGCCAGCACCAGGTGCCCGCCGATCGCGTTGACCCCCTTGGCCAGGGTGTGATCCTCCCGCACCGCCGCGCGCAAACCTTTGTCCGCCAAGGCCACCGCGTAGGGCAGGGTGACGTTGGTCAGCGCCCAGGTGGAGGTGTGCGGGACCGCGCCGGGCATGTTGGCCACGCAGTAGAAGACCGAGTTGTGCACGCCGAAGACCGGATCGCCGTGCGTGGTCGGCCGGGAGTCCGCGAAGCAGCCGCCCTGGTCGATGGCGATGTCCACCAGCACCGAGCCGGGCCGCATCCGGGCCACCAGGTCGTTGCCGATCAGCTTGGGCGCCTTGGCGCCGGGCACCAGCACCGCGCCGATCACCAGGTCCGCCCACAGGCAGGCCCGTTCGATCTCGTAGGCGTTGCTGGCGATGGTCTGCAGGTGGCCGCGGTAGACGAAGTCGATCTGCCGCAACCGGTTGATGTTGTTGTCCAGCACCACCACCTCGGCCTGCAGACCGAGCGCGATGGTGGCCGCGTTCATCCCGGACACGCCCGCGCCGATCACCGCGACCTTGCCGGCGGGCACTCCGGACACTCCGCCCAGCAGCACCCCGCGGCCGCCGGCGGCGCGTTCCAGGGTGTGCGCGCCGACCTGCGGGGCCATCCGCCCGGCCACCTCGCTCATCGGCGCGAGCAGCGGCAGCGAGCCGTCCGGCAGCTGCACGGTCTCGTAGGCGACCGCGTCGGTCCCGGCGGCCACGATCGCCTCGGTGCAGTCCCGGCTGGCGGCCAGGTGCAGGTAGGTGAACAGGGTCTGCCCGCGCCGCATCCGGTGATATTCCTCGGCGATCGGCTCCTTGACCTTGAGCACGAGGTCCGCCTCGGCCCACACGTCCTCGGCCGAGTTGAGGATCTTCGCCCCGGCCGCGAGGTAGTCGGAGTCGGGGAAGGAGGAGCCGAGGCCGGCCTCCCGTTCGATCAGGACCTGATGGCCGCGGCGCACCAGTTCCACCACGCCGGCCGGGGTGATGGCCACCCGGTACTCGTGGTTCTTGACCTCACGAGGGACACCGACTCGCACGTCGACTCCTCCTCCGCCTAGCTCTTGCTCAGCCGCTGCGGCGCCGCGCGAACCGGTGCGGCCTGGACTCCCACGGGGCGTCGACCGGCCTGGTCTCCGCCGCGCCGGAGAGCACCGCGTGCGCGGCCAGCACCCCGGACACCGTGGCAGCGTTGATGATGGCACCGGAGAGCACCATCCGCACGGCCTCGCTCAGCGGCACCCGCCGCACCACGAGGTCGGCCTCCTCATCGCCGGTGTCCGCCAGCTGCTCCACAGTGGACAGACCGCGGGCCAGGTAGACCCGGATGACCTCGTCCATGAACCCTGGCGAGCCGGAGACGTCGACCAGCACCGACCAGTCGGTGGCGGCCAGCCCGACCTCCTCGGCCAGCTCGCGCGCTGCCGTGATGGCCGGATCCTCGCCCTCGGCGTCGAGCAGTCCGGCGGGCAGCTCCCACAGCCGCTGCCCGACCGGATGCCGGTACTGGTGGATGAGCACCACGTTGTCGTTCTCGTCCAGCGCGATCACGCCGACCGCGCCCGGGTGCTCGATCACCTCCCGGGTGGCGACCTTGCCGCCGGGCATCACCACGTCGTCCACCCGCAGCGCCATCACCCGCCCGGCGTAGACGTCCTGGGACTTGGCCACGCTGAACTCGTGCGCGCCACGCTCCACAGTGGACATCAGACACCCGCCGCGCTGGTCGCGGTCTCGGGCAGCTCCACCGGCAGCCGTTCGGCGGCCTGGTAGTCCAGCGCGGCCCGGACGAAGGCGGAGAACAGCGGGTGCGGCCGGGTCGGCCTGCTCTTCAACTCGGGGTGCGCCTGGGTGCCGACGAAGAACGGGTGTGTCTTGGCCGGCAGTTCGACGAACTCGACCAGGTGCCCGTCCGGCGAGGTGCCGGAGAAGACCAGCCCGGCCTTGCTGAGCTTGTCCCGGTAGGCGTTGTTGACCTCGTAACGGTGCCGGTGCCGTTCGGTGACCTCGGTGGCGCCGTAGGCCTTGGCCACCTGGGAGCCGGGGGTGAGCTTGGCCGGGTAGGAGCCCAGCCGCATGGTGCCGCCCATGTCCCGCTCACCGGCGACCACGTCCTGCTGGTCGGCCATGGTGGAGATGACCGGGTGCTTGGCGCTCTCGTCGAACTCCGCCGAGTTGGCCCCGTCGATCTTCGCCAGCCCCCTGGCGGCCTCGATCACCATGCACTGCAGGCCAAGGCACAGGCCCAGCGCCGGGATGCCACGGGTGCGGGCGTGCTGGATGGCGCCCACCTTGCCCTCGATACCGCGCACACCGAATCCGCCGGGCACCAGCACGCCGTCCACTCCGGCCAGCGCCTGCGCGGCGCCGGCGGGGGTCTCGCACTGGTCGGAGGGGACCCAGCGGATCTCCACCCTGGCCCGGTGCGCGAAGCCACCGGCGCGCAGCGCCTCGGTCACCGACAGGTAGGCATCCGGCAGGTCGACGTACTTGCCGACCAGCGCGATCCGGGTGGTGTCGCTGGGCTTGTGCACCCGCTCCAGGAGATCGCCCCACACCGTCCAGTCCACGTCCCGGAACGGCAGTCCGAGGCGGCGCACCACGTAGGCGTCCAGGCCCTCGGAGTGCAGCACCCGCGGGATGTCGTAGATGGAGGGCGCGTCCGGGGCGGCCACCACGGCCTCGCCGTCCACGTCGCACATCAGCGCGATCTTGCGCTTGAGCCCGTCCGGGATCTCCCGGTCGGCCCGGCACACGATCGCGTCCGGCTGGATGCCGATGTTGCGCAGCGCGGCCACCGAGTGCTGGGTGGGCTTGGTCTTCAGCTCGCCGGAGGGGGCGAGGTAGGGCACCAGGGAGACGTGCAGGAAGAACACGTTGTCCCGGCCCACGTCATGCCGGACCTGCCGGGCGGCCTCCAGGAACGGCAGCGACTCGATGTCGCCCACGGTCCCGCCGACCTCGGTGATCACCACGTCCGGCGCGGTGCCGTCCTCACCGGCGGCGGCCATCGCGGTGATCCGCGACTTGATCTCGTCGGTGATGTGCGGGATGACCTGGACGGTGTCGCCGAGGTACTCGCCGCGCCGCTCCTTGGCGATCACCTCGGAGTAGACCTGCCCGGTGGTGACGTTGGCCGCCGCACCCAGGTCGCGGTCCAGGAAGCGCTCGTAGTGACCGATGTCGAGGTCGGTCTCGGCGCCGTCCTCGGTGATGAACACCTCGCCGTGCTGGAACGGGTTCATCGTCCCGGGATCGACGTTGAGGTAGGGGTCGAGCTTCTGCATGGTCACGCGGAGTCCGCGAGCGGTCAGCAACTGCCCGAGGCTGGAGGCGGTGAGCCCCTTGCCGAGAGAGGAGGCCACGCCTCCGGTGACGAACACGTGCTTGGTCGTGCGGGCCTGCAACACCAAGGGGTACTCCCGTGAATCAACTCGACGCCGTCGCTGGTCGGGTGTGGTGTCGGGGCTCCCAACCGCGCGAGCGCCCCCTCGATCCACGGGAGGCGACCGTAACACGTCCGAGCACCGCTACCGCACCCCCACCTCCCCCGCGTCCCCCCGAACGGGTGATGTATAGCCCTCCCACCCCCACCCGAGTGTTGGCCGTTGTCGTACCCCGAGTTGGCCGTTACAGACACCGAGTTGGCCCAACTCGTACGCCGCTCTGGCCAAAGCGGACGCCGAGTTGGCCCAAGCGGACGCTCAGCAGCCGACCGCCCTACCCAAGACCCTGCGGCGCCGGAGCCTGCGCGTTGCCCGCGTTCCCATACCGCCCGGACCGCCCCTCCAGCTGCTCCCGCAACGCCATCACGGTCACCGCCCGCCCCGCCGCCGTGTCCACGTTGTCCACCGTCGACAGGATCGACGTCGCCGAGGTGTCCGCCCGCACGATCCCGATCGCCGAGTTCCCATCAGCCGACCCGGACCGCCCCGCGAGCACCGCCCCCGCCCCGGACCGATCCAGCTGAGTCGCGAACCGGGCCAGAATCGCCGACCGGTCCCCCGGATCCTCGCCACCGGTCGCCCCACCGGTGAGCACCACCGCGAGCTGCGCCGGGGTGATCCCCCGCCCGACCCGCACGAACCCGCCATTGGCCAGCCCGCTCATCGCCGCCGCCGACTCATCCCCACTCGCCTGCGGCCTGTTCTGGTTGTTGAGCAGCAACAACGGCCCGAGCAACCCGCCGGCCAGGGTGCCGGGATCGGTGGCCGCGGTCGGCAACTGCACACCCGCGGGCACCAGCCGCGGCACCAGGTCCCGCAGCTGGTCGGCCTTGGCCGGGTCGGTGAAGGTGTCGGTGAGTTGCAACTCACCGGTGACGCTGCCACCGGCTGCCTTGATCAGCTCGGTCAGCGCGTCCCGGTCGGCCGGGTTGGCGTCGTGTGTGCTGATCAGCACCACGGTCCGCTTGTCCAGCTGCCCGCGCACCGCCAGCGGGCCGACCATGGTGCCGAACCGGTCCGCGTCGGTCAGCCGGGCGTTGAGCGCGTTGCGCTCGGCCTGCAGGTCGGCGACCTTCTGTCCGAGTGAGTCCTTCTCCCCGGTCAGCCCGGACAGCAGCCGGTCGCTGATCACGGTGGAGCCGAGCATGATGCCCAGCGCGAGCGAGAGGAACACCGCCGCGATGGAGACGACGTGGTACCGCAGTGTGATCACGAGAAGAGCCCCTTGAGCCAGGAGAGGAAGTCGTTCCAGTAGTCCACGCCGATGTCGACGTAGGCGCTGCCCACGCTGGTCACCGCGACGGCGGCGATGAGCACGGCGAGCGCGGAGACGACCAGCAGCAGGACGGAGAGCACCGAGACCCGGCTGCGGTACAGGCTGACCACGGCGTGGCCGTCGACGACCTTGCTGCCCAGGCGCAGCCGGGTGAGGAAGGTGGAGGGGTTGGAGCCGGAGCGGCCCCGGTCCAGGAATTCGTGCAGGGTGGCCTGGAAGCCGATGGTGACCACCAGGTCGGCCCCGTGCGCCTCGGCCAGCAGCAGCGCGAGGTCCTCGGGGTTGCCGGAGGCAGGGAAGGTGACCGCGCCGATGCCGAGGTCCTGGATGCGTTCCAGGCCGGGCGCGTGCCCGTCCATCTGCGCGGGCAGCACCACCTCGGCGCCTGCCTTGAGGGTGACGGTGCTGATCCCGTCCGGGTCGCCGACGATCACGTCCAGGGCGTACCCGGCCTCCTTCAGCGTGTCCGCCGCGCCCTCCACGCCGATGATCACCGGCCGGTACTCGCGGATGTAGCGCTTGAGTTTGCGCAGGTCGTCGCGGTGCCCGTAGCCGGGGGCGACGATGAGCACCTGCCGGTCCTTGATCGGCACGAACAGCTCGGGCACGCCGACCCCGTCCAGGATCAGCGTGCGTTCCCGGCGCAGGAACTCGATGGTGTTCGCGGAGAATGCCTCCAGCTGCGCGGCCATGCCCGCCTTGGCCTCGATGAGCTGGTCGGCCACCGAGTCCGCGGTCTGCTCGGTGCCACGGCCGAGTTCGGTCTCACCCTGGAAGATCCCGCCCTCGAACAGCCGGATCCGGGCGCCGTCCTTGATCTTGCGCAGCAACTCGGGGCCGACCGCGTCGATCAGCGGGATGCCCGCGCTGATCAGGATCTCCGGCCCCAGGTTGGGAAAACGCCCGGAGATCGAGGCGGAGGCGTTGACCACCCCGGCGACCTCGGCCGCCACCAGGGCGTCCGCGGTGCGGCGATCCAGGTCGAGCTGGTCGAGCACGGCGATGTCGCCGGGCCCGAGTCTGCGGATCAGGTCGCCGGAGCGACGGTCCACCCTGGCCGGCCCGTGGACTCCAGGCAGGGACTGACTGGTTCGGTTGAGCAGGCCCGTGAGCTTCATGTGCGGATGGTGACAAACCCCCGGCGGGTCTTTGCCTAGGCACGCCGGGGAATCATCCCACGTCAACCCTTGGGGGACACGAAATCGGTACAGCCGCCCACCGCTACCGGCGGTGAACTACGGGCGCAGTGCCTGGGTGTATGCCTCCGCGGTGGCCAGCAGCTCCTCGGCGTGCGCGCGGCCGGATTCGGTGGACTCCAGCCCGGCCAGCATCCGGGCCAGCTCCACCACCCGCTGGTTGTGGTTGAGCACCAGCACCCCGGACTTGGTCAGTCCCTCGGCGCCGATGTTCTTGTCCACCAACAGGTGCCGGTCGGCGTAGGCGGCCACCTGGGCCAGGTGGGTGACCACGATGACCTGGTGGCTGCGGGCCAGTTTGGCCAGCCGCCGACCGATCTCCACCGCGGCCCGGCCGCCGACCCCGGCGTCGACCTCGTCGAAGACCAGGGTGGGCACCGGGTCGGTGTGCGCGAGCACCACCTCGATGGCCAGCATCACCCGGGACAGCTCACCGCCGGAGGCGCCCTTGTGCACCGGCAGCGCGGGCGCGCCGGGATGCGCGACGAGCAGCAGCTCGACCTCGTCCACCCCGTCCGGCCCGGCCTGCAGCAGCTCGTTGCCGACCTTGAGCGACAGCTCGTCGCCCTCGGCGGCCGGCTTGTGCTGCACGGTCAGCTCGATCCGGGAATGCGCCATGGCCAGTCCGGCCAGTTCCTCGGTGACCGCCTTGGCCAGTTGCTCGGCCGCGGTGCGCCGGATCGCGGTGAGCGTGCCGGCGATCTTGGCCAGCTTCCTGGCCAGCGCGTCCCGTTGCTTGGCGAGCTTGCCGAGGGTCTCCTCGGAGGTGTCCAGGCCGGTCAGCCGGGCCTGCGCGTCGGCGGCCCAGGCCAGCACGCCGTCCACGTCCGCGGCGTACTTGCGGGTGAGCTGCTTCAGCTCGGCCTGCCGGGCCAGCACTCGTTCCAGCTCGGCCGGATCGGCGTCGAGCTGCTCCAGGTAGGTGGTCAATTCGGTGCCCACGTCGGTGAGCAGCGCCGCCGCCTCCACCAGCCGGGGTTCCAGTTCGCGCAGCGCCGGGTCCTCGGCCGCGGCCAGCCTGCGCCGGGCCTCGCCGATCAGGCCGAGCGCGCCGGGCTGGTCGGGATCGCCGTCGGCGGCGCCGGCGACGGCGTGCGCGGCCCCGGAGGCGGTCTCCCGCAGCTGGTCGGCGTCGGCGAGCCGGCGGGCCCGGTGGACCAGCTGGGTATCCTCGCCGGGCTGCGGGGCCACGGATTCGATCTCGCCCAGCCCATGCCGCAGCATCTCGGCCTCGCGGACCATCTCGCGGGCGCGTTCGGTGCGTTCGATTAGTTCCCTGGCCACCGCGATCCACTGCCCGCGCAGTTCGCGGTACTCGGCCAGCGGTTCGGCGATGCCGGCGCCGGCGAAGCGGTCCAGCACGGCGCGCTGCTCGCCGGTGCGCATCAGCCGGAGCTGGTCGTTCTGCCCGTGCACGGCGAGCAGTTGTTCGGTCAGCTCCGAGAGCAGCCCGACCGGCACGCTGCGCCCGCCCAGGTGGGCCTTGGACCGTCCGTCGGCGCTCACCGAGCGCACGGTGATGAGGCTGCCGTCGTCGTCGACGTCGGCGCCCGCCTCGGTGGCCACGCTCAGCGCCTGGGCGGCCCCGGCGCGCGCGTCGTCACCGCGGAGTTGGAAGGTTCCCTCGACGGTGGCGCGCTCAGCCCCGGTCCGCACCCTGGAGGCTTCCGCGCGACCGCCAGAGAGCAGGTGGAGCCCGGTCACCACCATTGTCTTGCCAGCACCCGTCTCACCGGTGACCACGGTGAGGCCGGGGTGCAGTTCGAGGGTGGCGTCGGCAATCACGCCGAGGCCCTGGATGCGCATCTCGGCCAGCACAGCCCAGACACTACTGGGCCGGACCGACATTCGCGCCAGGGGTGCCTACCGGTTGGGGATAACTGGTCCGCGCCAGCCCTGGACCGGCAGCGAGAACTTGCGCACCAGCCGGTCGGCGAAGGGTTCCTTCTTCAGCCGCACCAGGTTGACCGGCACTTTCCCGCCGACGACCTCCACCCGCGCGCCGGGCGGCAGCTCCACGGTGCGCTGCCCGTCGCAGCACAGCACCGCCGGGTGCCCGCCGGGCGCGACCTCCACCGCGACCAGCGAGTTCGGCGAGACCACCAGCGGCCGGGCGAAGAGCGCGTGCGCGTTGCTGGGCACCACCAGCAGCGCCTCCACCTCGGGCCAGATCACCGGCCCGCCTGCGGAGAAGGCGTAGGCGGTGGACCCGGTCGGCGTGGCGACCAGCACCCCGTCGCAGCCGAAGCCGGACACCGGGCGCTCGTCCACTTCCAGCACCGCGTCCAGGATCCGTTCCCGGCTGGACTTCTCCACACTGGCCTCGTTGAGCGCCCAGGTGCGGGCCAGCACGGTCCCGTTGAGCCGGACGATCACGTCCAGGGTCATCCGCTGTTCGACGTGGTAGGTCCGGTCGATGACCGCGGCCACCACCTCGTGCAGTTCCTCGGAGTCGGCCTCGGCCAGGAAGCCCACCCGGCCCAGGTTGACCCCGAGCACCGGCACCCCGGCTGGCCTGGCCAGTTCGGCGGCCCGCAGCAGGGTTCCGTCACCACCGAGCACCAGCACGAGTTCGGTGCCCTCGGCGGCCTCGTCGGTGTGCGCGACGATGGTGTCGTAGCAGGCCGCGTTGATGTCCGCGGCCTCCTCCACCAGGACCCGCAGCTTCAGCCCGGCCTGCCGTAGCTTCCCGGCCACGTACTCGGTGGTGCGCCGGTTCTCCGGACGGCCGGTGTGCACCACGAGCAAAAGCTCACGGGTCATGAACGGTCTACCTCCAGTGCCTACTGCGGACCCGCGGCGACCGCGGCCCGAACCAGCTGCTCGGCCTCAGTCGAGGCCAACGGCACTCCCCGGCGAAGCCAGAGAAAATACTCGACGTTGCCGGAGGGCCCCGGCAAGGGGCTGGCGGTGACGCCGCGCAGGGTCAGTCCGGACTCGGCCGCCGAGGCGACCACCCCGGTGACGGCCTCGACCCGCAGTTCCGGATCGCGCACCACGCCACCGGAGCCGAGCCGCTCCTTGCCCACCTCGAACTGCGGTTTCACCATCGGCACCAGGTCCGCGCCATCCGCCATGCAGGCGGCCAGTGCGGGCAGCACCAAGCGCAGGTAGATGAACGAGAGATCACCCACCACAAGATCAACGGTCCCGCCGATCTGTTCCGGCGTCAGATTCCGCACGTTGGTGCGGTCGAACACCTTCACCCGATCGTCGGTCTGCAACTTCCACACCAGCTGGCCGTAGCCGACGTCCACCGCGACCACCTCGGTCGCCCCGCCGCGCAGCAGCACATCGGTGAACCCACCGGTGGACGCGCCCGCGTCCAGGCAGCGCCGCCCGGTCACGGTGAGCCCCAACGGCCCGAAGACCTCCAGCGCGCCCAGCAGTTTGTGCGCGCCGCGCGAGGCCCAGCCGGGATCGTCGGCGTCCTCGCGCACGACCACCGCGGCGTCGGTCTCCACCGCGGTCGCCGGTTTGCTCGCGACCGTGCCGCGCACGGTGACCCGGCCCGCGTTCACCAGCTCCACCGCGTGTTCGCGGGAGCGGGCGAGCCCGCGGCGCACCAGTTCGGCGTCCAGCCGTACCCGCCGAGGCATGGGTCAGACCTGATCGATCGTGGACAGCGCCGAGGTCAGCGCGGTGTGCACCGCGTCGAACCTGGCCACGTGCTCGGCCAGCGGCACCGAGTCCAGGTCCTGCAGACCGACAAGGGCGGAGTCGATCTCCGCCACCGGCTGTTCGGGCGTCATGCTCACCACGCTATACCCAGTTTCCGCAACGCCGCCTCAGCCTCGGCGCCCACCGGCGTCACCCCCGAAGGAGCGCCACCGCCCGCGCCCCACCACACCGCGCACAACGACCGCAGCGCCGACAACGGTTCCCCGCTCTCATCAGCCCCGCTAAGCCGAAGCCCGCCGTCCACAACCTCAACCCGCCACCCGGCCCGCACGCCAACCTCGACGTGCTCCACCGGCGCGACCAGCCCGCCAAGATCCTCAGACATATAACGGCAACGCTGCTCGGGAACGGCCGCCAGCAACCCCTCCGGCGTGGCCACCCCCGTCAGCACCACCAAAGCAGGCAGTTCAGCCGCACTGGCCCCGGCGATATCGGTGTCCAACCGATCCCCCACAACCAAAGCGGCCGAAGCCCCAGCCGACTCGGCGGCCAGCACCAACTGAGTCGGTTCCGGCTTCCCGGCCACCTCCGGCGCCAGCCCGGTGGCGGTCCGCAACGCGGCCACCATCGAGCCGTTCCCCGGCAGCAACCCACGCTCGGTCGGCAAGGTGGCGTCCACATTGGACGCGAGCCAGTAAGCCCCACCCCGGATGGCGATACAGGCCTCAGCCAGCTGAGCCCACCCGGTCTCCGGCGAATGCCCCTGCACCACGGCGACAGGTTCGTCCGCCGCGGCCTCGACCACCCGAAGCCCCACCGCCCGAACCTCAGCCCGCAACGCCTCAGCCCCCACCACCAGCACCGGCGACCCGGCCGCCAACTTCGCGGCCAGCACCGCCGCGGCGGCCTGAGAACTGGTGCTCACCTCACGGACGTCGGCCGGAAACCCCAGCTCCCGAAGGTGCTGTGCCACCGCCTCCGGCGCCCGCGAGGCGTTGTTGGTGACGTACCGGAGCGCACGCCCGCGCCGCTTGGCCTCAGCGATCGCCTCCGGCGCCCCGGGCACCGCGGTCCCACCGCGGTACACGGTGCCGTCGAGATCCAGCAGCAACGCGTCGTGCGCATCCAGCAACGTCGTCATCAGTTGTCCCGAACCGTCCCATCAACGGACTTCACAGCACCGGTCTCACCCGAACCAGCAGCCTCAACCGAGGCCGCCGGCTCAACCGCAACCTCGTCCGCAACCCGCACAGACTCCGCAACCGGTTCCGCGGCCTCAGCCGAGTCCACGACCATGTCCGTGCCCTGGCCCGAGTCCGCAACCACCTCGGAAGCAACCGCCTGGTCCGAGACATCGCCCCGGCCCGAGGCATCGCCCTGGTCCGCCACGTCGTCCCGGCCAGCGTCAGCGTCGTCCAAGTCCGCAGCCGATTCCTCAGCCTCGTCCTCGTTCTCGTCCTGACCGTGCTCCTGGTCCTGGCCTTCGCCCAGTTCCTCGGCGTCCACCGGCACCACGGGCCCCGCGCCCAGCTCGATGGCCCGCTCAGCCGCGTCGGTCTCACCTTCGTCGTCCACCTCGGCAGCCGAGATGAACCACTGGATCGCCTCATCGGTCCGGCCGGCCGCGGCCAGGTTGTCCGCGTAGGCGTAGAACAGCCGCGCACTCCACGGATCCCGCCGCTTCACATCCAGATCCGGCCCCTGCAACGCCACCACCGCGGCGTCCAGCTCGCCCAGATCCCGACGTGCGCCGGCAGCCACGATCCGCAGCTCCACAGCCTCGTCCGCGGTCAGCGCCGCGGCCTCGGTCGACCGGGACAGCTCCAGCGCCCGCTCCGGCCGGCCCAGTGCCCGCTCGCAGTCGGCCATGACGGCCAGGTGCCCGGAGCTACCGGTCATCCGCCGCGCCGCCCGCAGCTCGGCAAGAGCCTCGGACCATTCGCCCGCGTGGTAAGCGGCCAGTCCGGTCGCCTCCCGCACCAGCCCGATCCGCGAGGCCTTCCGCCGAGCGAACCGGGCATGCGCCAGCGCCTGCTCCGGCTCCTCGTCGATCAGCCGACCGGCCATCACCAGGTGCTTGGCCACCAGCTCGGCCAGGCTCTTGGACAGGGTCCGCAGGTCCGAACGAACACCGGCGTCCAGCTGACCGGGTTCGACATCCTCGGGAAGCTCCGGCTCCACCAGCTCCTCAAGCTGATCCCGCCGCAGTTCGCCCGCGTCGAAGCGGTCATCCCGCCCACGCGGCCGGTCCTGCGCCGGGTAACGACGCTCAGCGCCCTCAGCCCGGTCGGCGTCGGTACGACCATGCCGGACCTCACGAGCCGGCCGATCCTCCCGATTGCCGTAAGCAGGCTTCTCGTACCGCGGCCGATCCCCAGAACCGGAGGAACGAGGCCGCTCAGCCCCACCCCGATCGCTCTGGAACCCACCGCGGTCGCCACGGTCGTTGCCGCGGAAGCCACCCCGGTCATCCGAACGGGACCCACCACGGTCGCCGCCCCGGTCCCCGCGATCGTCCTTGCGGTACCCACCACGGTCGCCCTGGTCATCCCGGCGGAACCCACCGCGATCGTCCCGGTCGTTCCCGCGGAAGCCACTCCGGTCGCCACGGTCATTGCCCCGGTACCCACCGCGGTCATCCCGCTGGAACCCACCACGATCGCCGCCGC
Source organism: Crossiella sp. S99.2 (assembly GCF_023094165.1). GTDB lineage: Bacteria > Actinomycetota > Actinomycetes > Mycobacteriales > Pseudonocardiaceae > Crossiella. The sequence continues at coordinate 258,098 of NZ_JALMDK010000014.1, forward strand.
GGTCAGCACCCCGGTACCCGCCGCGATCACCGCGGTCGCCGCCCCGGTCGTCCCGGCGGAACCCGCCCTGACCACCGCGATCCGCGCTCCGGTAACCGCTCTGGCCGCCCTGGTCGTCCTTGCGGAAACCACGGTCCTCGCCCTGGGCGCCGCCACGGTCATCGCCACCGGCACTGCCCTGGTCAGCACGGTCGTCCTTGCGGACAACACTCTGGTCGGCACGGTCGGCGGCACCGCGATCGTCCTTGGTTACCGAGCCCTGCTCGCCCCGATCCTCCTGGCGGAAGCCACCCGTCTCCGAGCCCTCCACACCCTGGACGCCACCGGACTCCTCAACCGCACGGCCGTCCCGGAACCCGGGCTTGCCGTCCCGACGGGGCCGGTCGTCACGCTTCTGGTAGCGAGGACGGTCGTCCCCGTCCGCCCGCGGCTTGTCGAACTTGGGCTTGTCGAACTTCGGCTTGTCATAACGGGGCTTGTCGCCGTACCGCGGCTTGTCGCCTCCGTAGGCAGGCTTGTCCCCGTACGGACGATCCTGCCGAGGCCGGTCATCCCGCCGGAAACCACCCTGACCGCCCTGGCCACCACGGTCGCCGCGGTCGTTGCCGCGATACCCACCCCGGTCATCCGAACGGAATCCGCCCCGGTCGCCGCGATCGTCCTTGCGGAACCCACCACGGTCGCCACGGTCATCCCGCTGGTAACCGCCACGGTCACCACGGTCGTTGCTCCGGGAGTCACCGCGATCGTCCCGGCGGAAGCCACCCTGGCCACCACGATCGTCCCGGCCGCGGAACCCGCCCTGGCCGCCTCGATCATCACGCCGGAAGCTGCTCTGACCACCGCTCTGACCACCGCGATCGTCACGCCGGAAGCCGCCCTGACCACCACGGTCGCCGCGGTCATCCTTACGGAATCCGCCCCGGTCCCCACGGTCGTCCTTGCGGAACCCACCACGGTCGTCCCGCTGGTAACCACCGCGATCGCCACGGTCGTTGCTCCGGGAGTCGCCACGGTCGTCCCGGCGGAACCCGCCCTGACCACCGCGATCATCGCGACGGAAGCCGCTGCTCTGGCCGCCTCGATCGTCACGCCGGAAGCTGCTCTGACCACCACGGTCGGCACCCCGGAAACCACCCTGGCCACCGCGGTCGTCGCGACGGAAGCCGCCCCGATCCCCACGGTCATCGCCACGGTTGTCCTGCCAGCGCGGCCGGTCCCCGGAAGCGGGACGGTCATCGCGGCTGCCACGCTGTGGTCGATCACGATCCTGCTCAAAACGACGTGGCCGATCATCGCGCTGGCCGTAGCCACCACGCGAGCCGCCACCTTCGTAGCGCCCGCCGCGAGACGAGTCACCACTGGAGTTCCGATCCTGCCGGTCACCGCCACGACCCCAGCTGGAACCGCCACGCTCACGCCGGTCGCCCGACTGCGCGTCGCGATACCCGCCCTGCCTGCGGTTGTCACCGGAGCCTGAGCGATCACCGCTCGAAGAACCACCGGACCGACCGTATGGTGGCTTGTCGCCACGCGGCCTGCCCGCTCCACCACCGGAGCGCCGAGGAGCACCGTCTCCGCGGTCCTCACCGGGCCGCCTGTCTGAAACCACCAAATCCTCCCGAACAACCAACAACACAAGAAGGGGCTTGCCCACCTTACCGGCGGACAAGCCCCTCTCGAATGATTGTTCGGCGGCGTCCTACTCTCCCACACGCTCACGCATGCAGTACCATCGGCGCTGGAGGACTTAGCTTCCGGGTTCG
>NZ_JALMDK010000015.1 GCF_023094165.1 Crossiella sp. S99.2
CCGGTTCCAGGCCCTGCGCACCGCCGCCTGACCACCCCACCAATTCGCCAACAGAGTCGTACGACAACGGCCAACACGCGTGGGAGGTCTTAAGCCCGCACCCGGCGTGTTGGCCGTTATGGGTGGGTCAGGAGCGGCGGTCCGGCCATTGCGGAGGTTGCGGCTGGCCCTGCGGGTGCTGCTGCGGGGGCTGGCTCTGTTGTGGCTGCCCGGACTGCTGGCCCTGTTGCGGCGGCTGCTGTTGCGGGTGGCCGCCGTTCTGCGGGCCGCCCGGCTGCTGCTGCATGGGCTGGGTCGGCTGTGGGTGCTGCTGCATCGGCTGGGCCGGATGCGGGTGACCCATCGGTTGCGTTGGTTGCGCGTGCTGCATGGGCTGCGTCGGCTGGTGCCCGTGCGGCGGCCGCGGCATCGGCGGCATGGTCTGGGGTCCGTGACCTTGGGCACCCTGGTGCAGGTGTGGGGATTGCCCGTGTTGCGGGCCGTACCCTGCCTGCATGGCCTGGACCGCCTCCGGTGACAGGATCACGGTTGAGTCCGGGTCCGCGTGGTGCGGATCGTTCGCCGCGACCACGATGCGCGGTATCTGTACCGTGTTGGCCGCATCCATCGGCGAGGTTGCGTCGTCTGGTGTGACGACGAAGGAGCCACGCGCCCTGGCACGGGCTAGCAGCTCATCGGCCCGTTCGCGGGGATCCATCGCGCTGGCCTCTCCTGCGTTGCCTCGTCGCCTGGGGCGGATTTGCCGGCAGGCGGATACGGAGATCATCCCTCACGCTGTGGTGGTCGCTCTCCGGAGCCGCCGGTCGCCTGGTCCGGGTTCTCTGCAAGAGTATTCCGTTCCAGGCGGTCTCGTCAGGGTGAAGGAGGAGTAACGGCATGTCGGCCAGTCCGGCACCAGTCGAGAAGCAGGGGGAACGCGTGGAAAAACTGTCCGGGGTCGACGCGGTGGTGCTGGTCGGCGGCCAGGGCACCCGGCTGCGTCCGCTGACGCTGTCCGCGCCCAAACCGATGCTGCCCACCGCCGGTGTTCCGTTTCTCACCCACCTGCTGTCCCGGATCCGGGCCGCGGGCATCACCCACGTGGTGCTGGGCACCTCCTACAAGGCCTCGGTCTTCGAGGAGTACTTCGGTGACGGGTCCCGGCTGGGCCTGGAACTGGAGTACGTGGTCGAGGACACCCCGCTGGGCACCGGCGGCGGCATTCGCAACGCGGCCAGCCGCCTGCGCGCCGAGCACATCATGGTCTTCAACGGCGACATCCTCTCCGGCGTCGATCTCGGCGCCGTCGCGCACAGCCACCTGGCCAACGACGCCGACGTCACCCTGCACCTGGTGAAGGTCGCCGACCCGCGTGCCTTCGGCTGCGTGCCCACCGACGCCGACGGCCGGGTGCTCGCTTTCCTGGAGAAGACCGAGAACCCGCCCGCGGACCAGATCAACGCCGGTTGCTACGTCTTCAAGCGCTCGGTGCTGGAAGGGATCCCGGCCGATCGCCCGGTGTCGGTGGAACGCGAGACCTTCCCCGGCCTGCTGGAGCGCGGCGCGCGGCTGCAAGGCCACGTGGACGCCTCCTACTGGCTGGACCTGGGCACCCCGGCGGCCTTCGTCAAGGGTTCGGCGGATCTGGTGCGCGGGCTGGCGCCCTCCGACGCGTTGCCCGCGCCCACCGGCGAGGCCATCGTGCTGGACGGCGCGCTGGTCCGGGAGGACGCCAAGCTGGTCAACGGCAGCACCATCGGCGCGGGCGCCCAGGTCGGACCCGGCGCCACCGTGGACGGCTCGGTGGTCTTCGACGGCGCGGTGATCGGCGCGAACGCGATCGTGCAGGGCTCGGTGATCGGCGCGAACGCGCGGATCGGCGACGGCGCGGTGTTGCGGGGCGCGGTCATCGGCGACGGCGCCGTGGTCGGCGCCCGCTGTGAACTCCTGGAAGGCCTGCGGTTGTGGCCGGGAGCCTCCCTCGCCGACGGTTCGGTCCGCTTTTCCCACGACGCATGACCCTGGCCGCCCCGGCCGCGGAACGGGCCTGGACGCCGCCGTTCCCGCTCGACCTGGCCGCCGTGCTCGGGCCGCTGCGCCGCGGCCCGGCCGACCCGTGCCTGCGGATCGGGCCGGACGGGACCGCGTGGCGGGCGAGCACCACCGCGGCCGGGGTCGCCACCATCGCGCTGCGCCGGGCGCACGGCGAGATCCGGGCCAGTGCCTGGGGACCGGGTGCGGACCTGGCCCTGGCCGGGCTGCCGGACCTGCTCGGCGCGCGGGATGACGACACCGGCTTCGTCGCGCACCACGAGTTGATCGCGCAGGCGCGGCGGCGGGCGCCCGGACTGCGGCTCGGGCGGACCGGGCAGGTGTGGGACGTGCTGATCCCGGCGGTGCTGGAGCAGAAGGTCACCGGCAAGGAGGCATGGCGTTCCTGGCGCGAACTGTGCCGCCGGTTCGGCGCCCCGGCCCCCGGACCGGCCGCGCCCGACCTGCTTTTCGCGCCGCCAACCCCGAAGGCCCTGCTCGCCATCCCCGACTGGGACTGGCACCGCGCGGGCGTCGACGGCGCCCGCCGCCGGGCCCTGCTCGCCGCCGCCACCGTGGCCACCCGCCTGGAACGCGCCGTCGAACTGGGCGGCCAGGCAGGCCGCGACCTGCTGTGCAAGGTCCCCGGCATCGGTGTCTGGACCGCGGCCGAGATCGCGCAACGGGCCTGGGGTGATCCGGACGCGGTCAGCGTCGGCGACTACCACCTGCACGACGTGGTCGGCTGGGCGCTGACCGGCCGGGACGCCACCGACGAGGAAATGCTGGCCCTGCTCGCCCCCTACGCCCCGCACCGCCAGCGCGCGATCCGCTACCTGGAGCTGACCGGGGCCCGCAAACCTCGCCGCGGACCCCGGTTCGAAGGCAGGGACTACCGCGCGATCTGACGCAGCGCCAGCTCCACCAGCTTCGGCACACTGTCCACATTGGACGGCAGCGCGCGCACCGGCCACCACTGCAGATCCACCGACTCCGCGCTGCGCACCGGCCGGGCGCCCGCGGGCGCGCGCACCAGGTACCGCACGTCCAGGTGCCGGGTGGGCAGGCCCAGCGAGCAGGTGATCGGGTGCACCTCCAGCTGCAACGGCCCCGGTTCGATCACCAGGCCGTCGATGCCGGACTCCTCGGTGGCCTCCCGCAGCGCCGCCGCGAGCAGCGTCGGATCCTCCGGTTCGCAGTGCCCGCCCAGCTGCAACCAGCGCCCCACCCTGGGGTGCAGGGTCAGCAGCACGTGCTCCCCAGTCGCGTCCAGCACGATCGCGGACGCGGTCAGGTGGCCGGGTTCGCAGGAACGCTGACAAGCGTCCGCGCGCGCCGCCAGGAAGCTCAAGAACGCGTGCCGCTGGCTCTCCTGGCACGGGTCCTCCGGCCGCCAGGCCGACAGCTCAGCGACCGCCTCAGCGTGCAGGCTCACAGCTCGATCAACTCCCCGGCGAAGTCCCGTGGTTCCCGCGGCGCCAGCGGCCCGTCCGCCGGATAGCCCACCGCGACCGCGCCCAGTGGCGCGAAATCGGCAGGCAGGTCCAGGATCGAGCGCACGGTGTCCGGGCAGAAGATGGTGGAGGAGACCCAGCAGGAGCCGAGTCCCTCGGCGGCCAGGGCCACCAGCAGACCTTGCACGGCCGCGCCGCCGGCCACGGTGAACATGGTCTTTTCGGCCGCCGCGCGGCGCTGGTCCGGGTAGTCGTGCGCGCCGTCGGGAACCCCGAACGGCAACACGATCTCCGGCGCCCCGTACAGCAGGTCGCCGCGCTTGAGCCGGCGTTCGATCCGCTCCGCGGACCAGCCGTCCGCGCGCAGATCCGTCCGCCACTGCTCGCGCATGCCGTCCAGGAGCTTGGCCCGCAGCGCCCGGTCGCGCAGCCACACGAACCGCACCGGGTGGGTGTGGTGCGGGGCGGGCGCGGTCAGCGCGACCCCGACCGCGCGGCGCACCAGGTCTTCCGGGACTTCCTCCTGGCTGAAGACGCGGATCGAGCGCCGGGTCAGCACCGCCTCCCGGCGGCCCTGCTCGATCGCCAGGTCCGTGCCCAGCCGGAACAGGTCCTCCGCCCACGGCCGAACGAGGTCCCGCGCGGTGGAGCCGTCCTCCACAATGGACATTCCGCGGACCACCGCCACCGGCAGCCCGCCCAGCTTGCCCTTCACCAGATCCGCCGCCGCGGCCAGCTCATCGGCCACCGCGACCTCGGTGACGTGCAGTTCGTTGCCCTGCGGGTCGACGGATCCGGCGTAGCGGTGCAGCACGGTGAGCCCGGCCGCGCCAATGGCCGCGTCGGTCTGGCCGACCCGCCAGGCCCGGCCCATGGTGTCGGTGACCACCACCGCGACCGTGACGCCGAGCAGCTCACGCAGCCGATCCCGCAGTGCCGCGGCCGAACCGTCCGGATCCTCCGGCAGCAGCGCCAGTTCGTCCCCGGCCACGTTCGAGCCGTCCACACCCGAGGCGGCCTGCACGATGCCGAGCCGGTTCTCGGTGATCAGCGTGCGGAACTTCCGCGCCACCACCCGGACCGCCTCGGCGTCCACCAGCTCCCGGCGCAGCGCGTCCCGCGCCTCCGGATCGGTGGGCGCGGTGACCAGCCTGCCCTCCACTTTGGACAGAACCTTGCTGGTCACCACCAGCACATCGCCCTCGCGCAGCCAGGGCGCGGCGGTGGCCAGCACGCCGGCCAGGTCGTCGCCGGGCCGGAACTCGGGCAGTCCGGTGACCGGCAGGATCTCCAGCGAGGCCGCGGCGTGGTCAGCCAACGCGCACCCCGCCCAGCTCGAAGGCGTCCAGCGCCATCCGCGCACTCGCGTCCACAGTGGACATGAGCAGCGGCACTGCGCGCACTTCCACGCCCTCGACCAGCGCGGAGTCCCCGGTGTGGATCAGCCAGCCGTCCAGGACGCCACCGGCCTTGCGCGATCCGTAGTGCCGCGCCACCGCCTCCGCGGTCGAGTCCACCCCGATCGCGCTCAGGCAGGCATCGGCCATCCCACGCAACGGTTTGCCGTCGATGATGGGGGACAGGCCGATCACCGGCGCCTCGGTGGCGGTGATCGCCGCCCGGATGCCCGGCACGGCAAGGATGGTGCCCACGCTGACCACCGGGTTCGACGGTGCGAACAGCACGATGTCGGCGTTCGCGATGGCCTCGGCCACCCCCGGACCCGGCTTGGCCTGCTCGGCCCCGACCGACACGATCGCGTGTGCGGGCAACTGCGCCCGGTGCCGGACCCACCACTCCTGGAAGTGGATCGCCTTGCGCTCGCCGGTCTCCGGATCGTCGACGGAGACATGGGTCTCCACCCGGTCATCACTGGCGGGCAGCAACCGGACCCCCGGCTGCCACCGGGCGCACAGTGCCTCGGTCACCGCGGAGAGCGGGTAACCGGCGCGCAGCATCCGGGACCGCACCAGGTGGGTGGCGATGTCCTTGTCGCCGAGCCCGAACCAGGTCGGCTCGGCGCCGTAGGCCGCCAGCTCCTCCTTGACCGTCCAGCTCTCGCCATCGCGGCCCCAGCCGCGTTCGGTGTCGATGCCACCGCCCAGGGTGTACATGCAGGTGTCCAGGTCCGGACACACCCGCAGCCCGTGCAGCCACACGTCGTCACCGTTGTTGACCACCGCGGTGATCTCGTGCGGCGACTCGCCAGGACCGACGGCGGGAAGACCGAGCGCGGCCTTCACCCCTTGCAGGAAACGGGCGCCACCGACGCCACCTACCAGCACAACGACCTTCACAGGGGGCCATCCTCCCCGTCTTGCCCGAACGGGCGAACTTGGGGGCCGCGCTCCGTAACCAAGGTCACCATCAGAAACCGCCCTCCCAGAACCGGAACCAGCGCTGCCCGAAGAAGACGTCGCGCACGTTCCCGCCGAAGGTCTCGAAGACCCACAGCACCACCGTGCTGAACAACTGGCCGACCACCGGCACCCCGATCAGCAGGGCGAACAGTACGAACGGCGCCCACGGCCGGGCCTTCGCGCCGAACTCCCGCGCCTGGTACGACAGGTACGGCTCGATCACGCCGAAACCGTCGAGACCCGGAATCGGCAGGATGTTCAGCACAAACGCGAGCATTTGCAGGTAGGCCAGATAGGACAGTCCGGCTGCCAGCCCAACGGGTGGATTTGTCAGTGCCACCGTCGCAATGAGCAACAGGCCGATCACCAGGTTCGCGATTGGCCCGGCCAACGACACCAACGACTCCGCGCGCTTGGTCCGCAACGCGTGTCGATCGATCCACACCGCCCCGCCGGGCAGCGGGATGCCACCGACGGCCAGCAACAGCAGCGGCATCAGGATGCTCAGCACCGGATCGGTGTACCTGCGGATGTCCAGGGTGAGATATCCCTTGTGCCGCACCGAATAATCGCCGCCACGCAGGGCTAGGTAGGCGTGCCCGAACTCGTGCAGGCAGAGCGAGACGGCCCAGCCGCCGAGCACCAGCAGGACGATTCCGGCAGTGCGTGCCACATTCTGGTCCACCGTGGACAGCACGCCGCCGCCGACCGTGACGGCCAGCAGGATTAGGAACAGCGGACTCGGGGCAACCGAGGATCTCGTCACAGCAACACTCTGCCCTGCCGGTGAAGTTCCTTGCCAGTGGGGCAGTTTCGTCCCCCGTCGTGTGTACTTGGCTTGACCCTCTTGCATCCCACAGGTCTAATCACATTGGTGTCATTCGTCGGGTGGGACGGCGAATGGGGTCCGCCACCGGGGAGTGCGGGAGGAGCGGACAGTGGAAGAGAACGAAGAGAGCCGAGTGGGAGAGCGGGACACCGCACCCACTGGCGTGGGAGTGCTGGTCGATCTCTTCGACCCCGCCCTCGAGGCGGACGAGGAGCACGACTGGCAGGAACGGGCACTGTGCGCGCAGACCGACCCGGAGGCGTTCTTCCCTGAGAAGGGTGGATCCACCAGGGAGGCCAAGCGGATCTGTGCCGGTTGCGAGGTTCGGCCAGAGTGCCTGGAGTATGCCCTTGCGCACGATGAGCGCTTCGGCATCTGGGGTGGTCTGTCCGAGCGAGAGCGCCGCAAGCTCAAACGACGAGCGGTGTGACATAACGGTTCGGTGTGGCCGGGTGAGTTCGCCCGGTCGCACCCCGTAGCGTTTTCCACCACGTGCCAGTGGATTCCACCGGCACGTGGTGGGGGCGCTCGCGAACCCCGCACGGGGGACCTGTCACCGCCGAGCCGAGGGACCAGCTTGCCGCACCCGACGCTGAGCACCGCGCCGGTGCTCGCCGTGATCGTCTGCCACGACGGCGCGGAATGGTTGCGACCACTGCTCTCCGCGCTGCGCCGCCAATCCGTGCGACCGCGGCACATCCTGGCCGTGGACACCGGATCCACCGACGCCACCGCCCGGGTGCTGGCCGCCGCGGCCACCGGTCCGGACCAGTTGCTCGACGGCGTGCTCACCGAAGCCCCCGACACCGGCTTCGGCGCCGCCGTCGGCAAAGCCGTGGCCGCCGCGACCGAACGCTGGGGCGACCCCGGCCGGTGGATCTGGTTGCTGCACGACGACTCCGCACCCGAACCCGACTGCCTGCCCGCACTGCTGAGCACCGCCGAACTCGCGCCGTCCGCGGCCATCCTCGGCCCGCTCGCGGTGGACTGGTCCGACCCCAGGCTGGTGGTGCAGGGCGGGCTGTCCCTGGACGCCTCCGGCCACACCCAGACCGGCATCTCCGGCGCGGAACTGGCCTACGGCGGCGGCTTCGAGCAGAGCCGGGACGTGCTCGCGGTCGGCAGCGCGGGCGCGCTGATCCGGCGCGAGGTGTGGGAACAGCTCGGCGGACTCGATCCCGCGCTGCCCCTGGGCGGCGACGACATCGACCTGGGCTGGCGGGCCAACCTGGCCGGGCACCTGGTGCTGCTGGTGCCCTCGGCCCGGATCCGGCACGCCCGCGCCGCCGAACGGGATCAGCGCCCGGTGCACGCGGTGCCCGGACTCGCCCGCGCCCGGCGCGCGCACGGCCTGCGCACCTTCCTGGTCAACACCAGCGCGCCCTCCTACCTGATCGGCCTGCCCCGGCTCGCGCTGCTGTGCCTGTTGCGGGCACTGGGATTCCTGCTGCTGCGCCGCGGACGGCGGGCCGGTGACGAACTGGCCGCGCTGGGTTACCTCGTCAGCGGCCGGGCCGGACTGCTGGCCGCCCGCCGATCCCGCGCCGCCACCAGGACCGTGTCAGCCAGGGAGATCCGCGGCCTGTTCACCTCGCGGCTGACCCGGCTGCGCAACGCGGTGCACAGCGGCCTGCTGCACCTGCTGCGCAGCCGGGTGCGCGCCGACGCCAGCCTCGGCAGGCTGCCGGCCAGCCCGGTGCCGGAGTGGACCGAACCCGGTGCCCCGCAACGCCAACCCGGCCCACCCGCACTGCCCGCCGGCGCACTCGGCCCCAGCCGCCGTCGCGGCGCGGCCCGCCGGTTGGGCCCGGCCGGACTGCGCAGGCCCGCCGGAGGGGTGGTGGTCGAGGTGGCGGCCGGCGAGCTGTACCGCCGCCCCAGCCCGCGCCCCCGGCCCTCACCCGTGCCCCGCGGGACCCCGCGACCGGCCGAACTGGTGCTGGTGGAGATCGACCGCGGCCGGGTGCTGCGCGAACTGCTGCTTAGCCCGGTGCTGTTTCTGGTGCTCGGCCTGGCCGCGCTCGCCCTGGCCACCCACTGGGCCCGGCTCGGCGGCGACCTCGCCGGTGGCCGGTTGCTGCCGGCCGGGGACCTCGGTGACACCTGGGCCGGTTATGTGGCCGCCTGGCAACCCGTCGCCGGCGGCAGCATCGCACCCGCGCCCGCCGCCACCGGGGTGCTCGCCGTGCTCGGCACCCTGCTCGGCGGACCCTCGATCGCGATCACCGTGCTGCTGCTCGGCGACCTGCCCCTGGCCGGGCTGACCGCCTACCTGGCCACCCGCCGCCTGCGCGCGCCCCGCACCATCCGCGCCGCGGTGGCCGCCGGGTACGCGCTGCTGCCCATCGCCACCGCCGCCACCGCCCAGGGCCGCCTCGACGTGGTCGTGGCGCACCTCCTGCTGCCGCCGGTGCTGGCCGGGGTGGCCGCGATCCTGTGGCCGCGCAGACCGGACATCGGCTGGCTCTCCATCACCTGCGCCACCGCGCTCGCCCTGGCCGTGCTCGGCGCCTTCCATCCACTGCCGCACCTGCTGGTGCTGCTGGCCGCGCTGATCGCCTTCGTGCTGGTGCCCGGCTCCGGCCGCCGACGGGTGGCCGCGCTGTTCACCCTGGTGCTGCTGCCACTGGCGCTCCAGCTGCCCTGGCCGGCACTGGTCCTGCGGCACCCCGCGGTGCTGCTGCACGGCACCGGCGCCCCGCTGCGCGAGGCCAAGGCCAACCCCCTCGACCTGCTCGCGCTCTACCCCGGCGGCCCCGGCGCACTGCCCTGGCTGGGCCTGATCGCCGTGCTGGCCGCCCTGACCGCGGCCGCCTGCCGCCCGCGCCCGGCCATGCTGCCCGGACTCGGCCTCGCGCTGCTGGGCGCCGCCGCGGCCATCGCGGTCGGCCTGATCGAGGTCACCCCGGCCAACGGCGGCCTGCCCAGCACCGGCTGGACCGGCGCCCCGCTGCTGCTCACCGGCTGCGGCCTGGCCTGGATCGTGCTCGCCGCCGCCCTGCCCGGCGCACCCATCACCCTGCCCGCCCGGGCGCTCGCGGGCGCGGGCGCGACCGTGCTGGCCGCGCTCGCCGTCAGCGCCCTGCTGCTCGGCCGGGATGGCCCGGTGAAATCCGCCCCGCCGCTGCTGGTCAACAGCCAGCTCGCCGAACTCGCCGGCACCGGGACCGGCGTGCTGGAGGTCGGCTCCGCCGGGCAGCCCAGCCGCCAGACCGCGGGCCGCCTGCCCCGCTTCGGCGATGACGACGTGCTCGCCGTGCCCGCCGCCGCGCAACGCATCCAGGACATCGCCACCGCCCTGCGCGCGGGCACCACCGAAGCCGTCCGCGGCGCCCTGCTCTCCGCCGGCGCCAGTGGCGTCCGGTTCCTGCTGCTGCCCGACCCGGCCACCGCCACCAAGATCCGCGCCGCCGCCCCCGACCTGGTCGTGGCCGACGCCACCGCCACCGACGGCCGCCCGGTGCACCGGCTGACCCAGTCCCGCGGCCCGGTCACCCTGCTGGCCGGCGAAGCCGCGCTGCGCGCCCGCACCGGTGGCACCCCCGCCGGACAGATCGAGGCCACCACCGTCGAGGCCCGGCCGCCGGAGATCGCCGTCGCGGTCAGCGCGGGCGGACTCGGCCGGGTGCTGGTGCTCGCCGCCGAGGACGAACGCGGCTGGCTGGCCACCGTCGACGGCCGCGAAGTGCCGCTGGCCAGGGCCTACGGCCACCTGGTCGCGGTCGCCCTGCCGGAATCAGCCAGCGAGATCCGCGTCACAGTTCCAGCAGGCCTGGCCGCCCTGCTCCTGCTCGCCCAAGCCGCGGCCGCCCTCTTCACCGCCCTCACCGCACTCCCCACCCGCCGCCCCTGACCGAGTGTTGGCCGCTCTGGTACGCCGAGTTGGCCAAACTCGTACGCCCAGTTGGCCAAAGTCGTACGCCGAGTTGGGCCAAGTGGGCGGATGGGCGTGGGCCGGCGGCCGAGGGCCGTGCCGTAACGGCCAAGACGGCGTACGACAACGGCCAACACTCGGGTCAGTCGCCGTCGATGACTTCCGGGTCCAGGCCCAGGTAGGTGGCGACCTGCTCCACCAGCACGTCGTGCACCAGATCGGACAGGTCCGCGCCGTCCTTGGCCCGAGCCTCCAGCGGCCGCCGGTAGAGCACGATGCGCGCCCTGGTGGGCAGCCCGCGCCGGTCCACCCCGGCGGGCACCAGCCGGGCCAGCGGCACGTTGCCGTCCTCGACCACGTCATCGCCCCAGGTCAGCTCCTCGGCATCGGCCGAGGGCAGCTCAGGGACATCGTCCACGGCCACGTCCAGCTGGGTCAGCTCGTTGCGCCAGCGCTGCTCGATCGGCTCCAGGGCCTCCAGCACCACCGCGTCGAACCGCTCCGAGCGGCTACGGGCAGCAGGCATCGTCGAGGGGTACAACTGCCCTCGCATACCTCGCCCATGCCGGTCCCGACGCTGCCTGATCCCCCGTCGGGTACCCCTCGCCATCACCACGGCCACTGAGGGTACGCGGATGTTGTCAGCGTGCCTGCCGCACAGGGTGGACCGAAGGCGCTATCGTCCCCAATCGTGCGGAGCGTAAGAAGGTGCTCGCGGACCGGGTGCACGAACCCGGCCGTTGCGACGCTGACCTACGCCTACGCCGACTCCACCGCGGTCGTCGGGCCGCTGGCCACCTACTCCGAGCCGCACAGCTACGACCTGTGTGAACAGCACGCGATGCGGCTCACCGCCCCCCGCGGGTGGGAGGTCGTCCGGCACGAGGGCGAGTTCGCCGTTCCCCAACCTACGGTGGACGACCTGACCGCGCTGGCCGAGGCAGTGCGTGAGGCAGGCCGGGCGGACCGCCCGATCGAGGCGAGCGAGCCGGTGTTCGGCGCGGGCAGGCGCGGCCATCTCCGGGTCCTGCCAGACCCCCATGAGGACTGAGCCACAGGCGCGCATCGCCCGCCGGTAGGCTTCGGGCTAGCTGTCCAAGTGAGCCGAAGTCAGGAGTAAGGCGTGCGAGACCTGTCCGGCATCGTCAAGGCGTACGACGTTCGCGGGTTGGTGGGCGAACAGCTCGACACCGACGTGGTCCGCGACCTCGGCGCGGCATTCGCCCGGCTCGTCGGCGGCCCGGCCGTGGTCATCGGCCACGACATGCGCGACTCGTCCCCCGGCTTCGCCGCGGCCTTCGCCGAGGGCGTCACCGCCCAGGGCGTCGACGCCGTCTCCATCGGCCTGGCCAGCACGGACATGCTCTACTTCGCCTCCGGCAAGCTCAACCTGCCCGGCGCGATGTTCACCGCCAGCCACAACCCGGCCGCCTACAACGGCATCAAGCTCTGCCGCGCGGGCGCCGCGCCGGTGGGCCAGGACAGCGGGCTGACCGAGATCCGCGAGATGGTCGAGCAGGGCGTGCCCGAGTTCCTCGGCGCCCGCGGCTCCGTCTCCGAGCGCACCCTGCTCGTCGAGTACGCCGCCTACCTGCGCGACCTCGTCGACCTCTCCGGCATCCGGCCGCTGAAGATCGCGGTGGACGCGGGCAACGGCATGGGCGGCTACACCGTGCCCGAGGTGTTCAACGGCCTGCCCATCGAGGTGGTGCCGATGTACTTCGAGCTGGACGGCAACTTCCCCAACCACGAGGCCAACCCGCTGGACCCGAAGAACATCGTGGACCTGCAGGCCAAGGTGCGCGAGATCGGCGCGGACGCCGGCATCGCCTTCGACGGCGACGCGGACCGCTGCTTCGTGGTCGACGCCAACGGCGACCCGGTGTCCCCGAGCGCGATCACCGCGCTGGTCGCCGTGCGCGAGCTGGCCAAGGAGCCCGGCGGCACCATCATCCACAACCTGATCACTTCCAAGGGCGTGCCGGAGATCGTGTCCGAGCACGGCGGCAAGCCGGTGCGGACCAGGGTCGGGCACTCCTTCATCAAGCAGACGATGGCCGAGACCGGCGCCATCTTCGGCGGCGAGCACTCCGCGCACTACTACTTCAGGGATTTCTGGCGTGCCGACACCGGCATGCTGGCAGCCATGCACGTGCTGGCCGCACTCGGTGAGCAGGACAAGCCGCTCGCCGAGATCACCAGGGAGTTCGCCCGCTACGCCGCGTCCGGGGAGATCAACTCCACCGTGGACGACCAGGCGGGCAGGCTGGCCGCGATCAAGGCCGCGTACGGCGGCCGCGACGGGGTGACCCTGGACGAGCTGGACGGGCTGACCATCGAGCTGCCGGACGGGGCCTGGTTCAACCTGCGGGCCTCCAACACCGAGCCGCTGCTGCGACTGAACATCGAGGCCAAGGATGCCGAGGCCGTCGCCGCGTTGCGCGACGAGGTCCTGGCGATCGTCCGCGGCTGAGGAGGGAAACAGAGGTGAGCACCGTGTCCGTGCAGCTTGACCCGGACCTGCTGGAGATCCTGGCCTGCCCGTGCCCCGCGCACGGCAAGCTGACTCCCGGCACGCCCGACGACGCCGAGGCCGACTACCTGACCTGCACCGCCTGCGCCCGCCGGTTCCCGGTGCGCGACGGCATCCCGGTGCTCCTGCTCGACGAAGCCGAGGGCGGCCCCGCCGCCGACGGGCCGTCCGCCGCCGGGTGACCCTGGTGCTCGACGACGTCCTGCTCGACGATCCGGCCCGGCTCGCCGAGGCCGACACCGAAGGGCTGCTGCGGGCGGCCGCCTCGGCGGGCGCCCAGATGCGCTCGACCGTGGAGGCCGCGCGCGAATTCGGCCTTGACCGCCTCGCCGAAGACCGGCCGAGGGCGCTGGTGCTGGTCACCAGGCCCGGGGTCGGTCCGGCCGCGGCGGCGCTGCTGGCCGCGCTGCTCGGCCCGGCCTGCCCGGTGCCGGTGGTGGTCACCGACGTGGTGCCCACCTGGATCGGCGCGCTCGACGTGGTGATCGCGCACGCCGACGATCCCGGCGACCCGGTGCTGGCCGAGTCCCTCGACCGCGCCGCCCGCCGCGGCGCGCGCATCGTGCTCACCGCGCCCGAGGACGGCCCGGTGGCCGCGGCCGCCGCCGGCCAGGCGCTGCTGCTGCCACCGCGGGTGCACGTGCCGCACGGCCTCGGCCTGGCCCGCGCGCTGGCCGCCGGACTGCTCGCGGTCAACCGGCTCGGCCTGCTGCGCACCGACGTCGGCCAGATCGCCGACGAGCTGGACCGGGAGGCCGAACGCGACCACCCGATGCACGAGTCCTTCGTCAACCCGGCCAAGGCGCTCGCGCTGCGGCTGGCCGGCCGGACCCCGCTGCTGTGGGGCCTGGACCACGCCGCCACCGCGGTCGCCGCGCACGCCGCGCAGTCCCTGGCCACCTTCTCCGGGGTGGTCTCCGATGTGGCCGGGTACCCCCAGGCCGTGCTCCGGCCCGCGCTGCACCGCGCGGCCGTGCAGGCCACCTCCGGACACGACCTGTTCGCCGACCCGGACGACCTGACCGCCGGGCCGACCCCGCGGGTGCTGCTGCTCGCGGTGCGCCGCGGCCCGATCGCCGAAGCCACCCGCCGGGCCGCCGAGGACACCCTCCCCGGCGCCGACCTGGTCGCCCCGGCGGACGAGGTCACCGGCGATGAAGCCTTGTGCGCCGCGCTGCTCGCGGTGCGCTTCGATCTGGCCGCCCTGTACCTGGGGCTGGCCGCCGGCACGCTGGGCGGGCCGGGAGTGGTGTCGCCGGTCATCGCCTGAGTGCGAGCCGCGAGACCAAAACCAGGAAGCGAGAAGGAACAGTGGACCTGCTGCGCAACGCGGTGCGGCCCTACGCGTGGGGCTCGCGCACCGTGATCGCCGAACTGCTCGGGCGCGAGGTCCCGGCCCCGCACCCGGAAGCCGAGCTGTGGATGGGCGCCCACCCCGGCGACCCGTCCACACTCCTGGGCGCGGACGGCGCGGAGACCTCGCTGCTGGCCGCGATCAACGCCGAACCCGAGTTCCACCTTGGCCCGGCCTGCGCCCGGCGCTGGGACGACCGATTGCCCTTCCTGCTCAAGGTGCTCGCCGCGGAGGAACCACTGAGCATCCAGGCGCACCCCTCGGCCGCCCAGGCCGCCGAGGGCTACGCCAAGGAGGAGGCGGCGGGCATCGCCAGGGACGCGGGCAACCGCAACTACCCCGACCCGACCGCCAAACCCGAGCTGATCTGCGCGCTCTCGGAGTTCCACGCGCTGGCCGGGTTCCGGGCCGCCGAGAAGACCGTGGCGCTGCTGGCCGCGCTGGACGTGCCCGAGCTGGCCGGACATGCCCAGCTGCTGGCCGCCGACCCCGGCCAGGACGGCCTGCGCGCGTTGTTCACCACCTGGATCACCCTGCCCCAGGTCGCCCTGGAAGGCCTGCTGCCGCCGCTGCTGGACGCCTGCGTCCGGCACCTGCGCGCGCACGGCGAGTTCAGCCTGGAATGCCGCACCGTGCTGGAACTGGGTGAACGCCACCCCGGGGACGCCGGCGTGCTGGCCGCGCTGCTGATGAACCGGCTGGTGCTGCAACCCGGCGAGGCCATCCACCTGCCCGCCGGCAACCTGCATGCCTACCTGCACGGCACCGGCGTGGAGATCCTGGCCAACTCCGACAACATCCTGCGCGGCGGCCTCACCCCCAAGCACGTGGACGTGCCCGAACTGCTGCGGGTGCTGGACTTCTCCTGCGGGGACATGCCGGTGCTGCGCGGCGAGCAGGTCAGCCGCCACCTCACCGCGTACCCGACCCCGGCGCCCGAGTTCGAGTTGTCCAGAGTGGACATCCCGGCGGGCGCCGAGGCGACCGAGGAGGTGCTGCTGCCCAGCGACGGTCCGCAGATCCTGCTCTGCACCAGCGGGAAAGCCCTGCTCACCGCCGAGGACGGCACCCGGCTGGAACTGTCCCGCGGCCAGTCGGCCTGGCTGGCCGCCGGTGACCCGAAAACCCGGATCTCCAGTGCCGGGGACGCCGATCTACAGGTCTTCCGCGCGACCGCCGGACTGGACGGCTAGTCTCCCTCCCGACCATCCGGGGCAGGACAATCCGGACACGTACGCATGAGGAGTTCTTGTGGCAGCAGGGGGCGGCACCAAGGCGATCGTGGCGGCATTGGTCGCCAACGCGGGGATCGCGGTAGCGAAGTTCGTCGGCTTCGCCATCACCGGCTCGTCCTCGATGCTCGCCGAAGGCGTGCACTCGGTGGCCGACACCTCCAACCAGGCGCTGCTGCTGGTCGGGCAGAAGACGGCGGCGCGCAAGCCCACCGAATCGCACCCGTTCGGCTACGGCCGGGACCGGTACTTCTACTCGTTCGTGGTCGCGCTGCTGCTGTTCACCCTCGGCTCGGCCTTCGCGCTGTACGAGGGCATCCACAAGCTGGAGGCCCCGGAAGGACTGACCTCGCCGCTGGTCGCGGTGGGCATCCTGGTGGTGGCGATCGTGCTGGAGAGCTGGAGCTTCTACACCGCGATCCAGGAGTCCAAGAAGATCAAGGGTGACGCCACCTGGTGGCAGTTCATCCGCAACGCCAAGACCCCGGAACTGCCGGTGGTGCTGCTGGAGGACCTCGGCGCGCTGGTCGGCCTGGTGCTCGCGCTCGGCGGCGTGGGCATGACCGTGCTCACCGGCGACCCGATCTGGGACGCCATTGGCACCCTGTGCATCGGCGTGCTGCTCGGCGTGATCGCGATCACCCTGATCATCGAGACCAAGAGCCTGCTCATTGGCGAGGGCGCCAACCCGGACGTGCTCGCGGTGATCGTGGACGAGCTGGCCACCGCCACCGTGGACCACGTCATCCACGTCCGCACCCAGTACATCGGCCCGGACGAACTGCTGGTCGCGGCCAAGATCGCGCTGCTGCCCAACCTCACCGTGGCCGAGGTCGCCCAGGCGATCAACGATGCCGAGTCCAGGGTGCGGGCCAAGGTCCCCGAGGCCCGGCTCATCTACCTGGAGCCCGATCTCGACCACTCGGTCAAGACCAAGGCCTGACCACCGCACATCCGCATCGCCCCGGGGTTCACCTGGGGCGATGCGTCGTTTCCGGCAGTCACCCATCCGGGCATTTCGATTTTGTAGATGACTGGCGGAAACCGTCACACGTCCGCCGGTAGGGTGAGCGCCGCCCACGACAGTGTTGTCCGGGCTGCCCTCATGGGCACAGGCGGGAGAACTTTTTCAGGAGGTTGGGCGTGCCAGGCAGTGGCTTGTGGCGCACTAAGGGCGTCGAGCAGTCGATCGCCGACACCGATGAGCCGGACACCAAGCTCAGGAAGGATCTGAACGCCTGGGACCTCACGGTCTTCGGTGTCGCGGTGGTGATCGGCGCGGGCATCTTCACCCTGGCCGCGCGAACCTCCGGTGACATCGCCGGCCCCGGTGTGACGATCTCCTTCGTGCTCGCCGCGATCACCTGCGGCCTGGCCGCGCTGTGTTACGCCGAGTTCGCCTCCACCGTGCCGGTGGCCGGCAGCGCGTACACCTTCTCCTACGCCACCTTCGGCGAGTTCATCGCCTGGATCCTCGGCTGGGACCTGATCCTGGAGTTCGCGCTGGCCGCCGCGGTGGTCGGCAAGGGCTGGTCGTCCTACCTGCAGAACGTGCTGGAGATCGCCGGGATCAAGGCGGCCACCACGGTGTCGCTGTTCGGGCTGGACTTCGACTGGGGCGCGGTGCTCGTGGTCACGGCGCTGACCGTGCTGCTGGCCGTGGGCACCAAGCTGTCCTCCAGGGTCAGCCTGGTGATCACCGCGATCAAGGTCGCGGTGGTGCTGCTGGTGATCCTGGTCGGCTTCTTCTACATCAACACCGCCAACTACACCCCGTTCATCCCGCCGGCCGCCGAGGCCGGGTCCGTGGCGCACGCCGCGGGCGGGCTGGACCAGTCGTTGTTCTCGCTGATCTTCGGCGGCACCAGCAGCACCTACGGCCTCTACGGCGTCTTCGCCGCGGCCAGCATCGTCTTCTTCGCCTTCATCGGCTTCGACATCGTGGCCACCACCGCGGAGGAGACCCGCAACCCGCAGCGGGACGTGCCGCGCGGCATCCTCGGCTCGCTGGCCGTGGTGACGGTGCTCTACATCGCGGTGTCCCTGGTGGTCACCGGCATGCGCCCGTACACCGCGCTGGCCACCAAGACCGGCCCGGACGGCAAACCGATCCGCTCCACCCTGGCCTCGGCCTTCTCCGACGTCGGGGTGACCTGGGCGGCCAGCATCATCGCCATCGGCGCGCTGGCCGGTCTGACCACCGTGGTCATGGTGCTGCTGCTCGGCCAGAGCCGGGTGCTCTTCGCCATGTCCAGGGACGGCCTGGTCCCGCAGGGTCTGGCCAAGACCGGCAAGCACGGCACTCCGGTGCGCGCCACCCTCTTCGTCGGTGGCGTGGTCGCCATCGCGGCCGGCTTCTTCGACGCGGGCCGACTGGAGGAGATGGTCAACGTCGGCACGCTGTTCGCCTTCGCGCTGGTCTCCGCCGGTGTGCTGGTGCTGCGCAAGACCCGGCCCGACCTCAAGCGCGGTTTCCGCACCCCGTGGGTGCCGTTCGTGCCGATCGTGGCCATCGTGGCCTGCCTGTGGCTGATGCTGAACCTCACCGCCCTGACCTGGGTCCGGTTCGGCGTCTGGATGCTGCTCGGCGTGGTCGTGTACTTCGTCTACGGCAAGCACAAGTCCGTGCTCGGCAGGCGCGAGCGCGAAGCCGCGGCCGCACCGGTCAGCAAGGAATAGCTCAGTCCCGCAGGCCGAGGAGGTCGCCCGCCGCACACCAGTCGGCGACCTCCTCGGCCAGTTCGGCCTCGCTGCGCCCCGCGACCTGGAGTTCGAGCACCGGCAGCACCGAGCGCGCGGCCAGCTCCCGCAACTGCTCCTGCTCACGGACGAACACCGACAGATCGTCGTACTGCGCCGGATTCCCGGACACCAGCAGCCGTTCCGCCCGCGCCGCAGGGAAGGTCGACGGCTCCCGCAGGCAGAGCACCAGCCCAAAACCCAAGGGCCGCAGCCGGTCCTCGATCCAGCCGAAGTCGAACGGGCGTCCGGCCCGGTGCTGGAAGGCCGCGGTGGACAGGTGAAACCGGTCCACCAGCCACGAGTAGTACCGCTGCAACTCGAACATCCGCAGCCAGGTCGAGTAGGTCTCCCTGGCCAGCTCCGCCTCGGACTCGTCGAAGTTGATCAGCCCATGCCCCCAGGGCCGGTTGGTGAACCCGCACCACTCCGCGGAGATCAACGGCGAGTGGTACCGGTACTTGCGCGGCCCGACCAGCCGAGGGTGCTCGTTGAGCGCGAAGGCCAGCTCGGTCTTCCCGGTGAGCCGGGTGCCCTCCAGGATCAGCTTGGGCGCGAGCTTCGGTGGCGGCGTCATGCCAGCGCCCGCACAACCGGGTCGAACTCGATCTCGAAGGCCTTCGGGTCCTCCAGCAGCGCCCGCGAGGCCAGCAGATCCGCCGACCCCCGCTGCCAGAAGAACCGCCCCCGCACCGGCGCCACCGTGATGGTCAGCCCGAACGGCCGCACCGGCCGGCCAAGGCGATCCTCGAAGGAGTTGACGAACTCGGTGATGAACAACCCGCCGTAGCGCGGCCCCTCAAGGCCACCTCGCCGGGTGCGTTCCCACTCCCGCAACGGTTCCAGCAGGTCCAGCGCGGCCTCGGTGAGCACCGGCCGGTCCCTGGCGTTGCGCCGCTGCCCATAGAGCAACTCATCCAGCCAGGCCACCCACTCCCGCTCGGCGGCGGCCCGGTCGATCCGGTTCGCCCCGATCACCGGCACCGACGGCTCGACCAGGGGGAAGGGATCTTCGGGAGCGCTCAGGGCCAGCGCGTCCCGAACGAACAGTGCGCCACTGAGCGCACTGTCCTCGCTGATGGAGACGGTCCACGAGGGCTGTCCGTGTTCACGCATCACGATCCAGTGTGCAGGTAGCGTGCCGCCGTGACCAGGTAGTCCGGTTCGGCATCCATCGATAAGCGTGCGATATTGACCTTGTGCAGGCCAGGTACCGCTACCGGATCGAGCCGACCTGGGCTCAGCGGGAGATGCTGGCCCGGACGTTCGGGTGTTGCCGGGTGGTGTTCAACGATTCGCTCCGGTGCCGCGACGCCGCCTACCGGGCCGGCGAGAAGCTGTCGCCCACGCAGGTGCAGCGCCGCGTGATCACCCAGGCCAAGACGCGCGAGGACCGGGGATGGCTCGCTGAGGTCGCGTCGGTGGCACTGGTGCAGGCGGTGCGAGACGCGCACCGCGCCTACCAGAACTTCTTCGACTCGGTGGCCCGTCGCCGCAAGGGGCGAGCAGTCGGCAGGCCCAGGTTCAAGTCCCGCAAGGACAACCGGCAGTCGTTCCGGCTGACTCGCAACGGATTCGCCATCCGGCCCGACGGCAGGCTGTACCTGGCCAAGGTCGGCGAGGTGAAGGTGCGCTACTCCCGGGAGTTGCCGTCCCCACCCAGTTCGGTCACCGTCATCCTCGAACCGGATGGGCACTACTACGCCTCGTTCGTCGTCGAACTCGCTCCGGAACCGCTGCCGCCGGTTGACCAGGAGGCCGGGGTGGACCTCGGCATCCTCCGGTTGGCGACCGTGGCGGACACCGCCGGAGGGCGGCTGGACGTGGTCAACCCCAGGCACCTGGCCCGCGGACAACGGAGACTCGCCCGGCTGGAGCGGGAGAAGGCGCGTCACGCCAAAGGCAGCGTCAACCGGGCCAAGACCCGGCGCAAGATCGCCATCCAGCACGGCAAGGTCATGCGTGCCCGGCGTGACCACCACCACAAGCAGGCACTCGAACTGGTCCGCGATAACCAAGCGATCCACGTCGAGAGCCTCAACATCGTGGGCATGGTCGGCAACCGGTGGCTGGCGCGGTCCATCCTCGACGCTGGCTGGGGGCAGTTCGTGCGGCTGCTCCGCGAGAAGGCCGTGAAGTACGGGCGGACGGTGCACCAGGTCAGCCGGTGGTTCCCGTCGTCCAAGACCTGCAGCGGGTGTGGGCAGGTGGCGGCCGAGCTGCCGCTGGAGATCCGGGAGTGGACCTGCCCGGCCTGCGGTGCGCGGCACGACCGCGACCACAACGCCGCGATCAACATCCTCGCCGCAGGACGTGCGGAGAGGCTAACCGCCTGTGGAGCCGGTGTCAGACCGCCCATCTCGGGAGGCAGTCGGTGACGAAGCAGGAAGCCGTCAGGCACGTCAACATCCTTTGCCTGGACGTCGGCTCGACCTGGACCAAGGCCGCGCTGCTCGGCCCGGACGGCGCGCTGCTCGGCACCGCCCAGCACCCCACCACCCCGCCCGAGGTGCTCACCGGCATCGACGCGGTCACCGCCGCCCTGGACGCCGCCGGGGCCGAGGTGCTGGCCTGCTCCTCCGCCGGTGGCGGGCTGCGGCTGGCCGTGGTGGGGCAGGAACGGCTGGTCAGCGCGGAGGCGGCCTACCGGGTCGCGCTCTCCGCCGGGGCGAAGATCGTGCACGTGGCGGCAGGCGAGCTGGACGGGGCTGGCATCAGGGCGTTGCGGGCCAGTGCGCCGGATGTGCTGCTGCTGGTCGGCGGCACCGACGGCGGGGAGACCCGGGTACTGGCGCACAACGTGGCGCGGGTGGCGGCGAACCGGTTGCGGGCGCCGGTGGTGCTGGCAGGCAACCAGGACGTGCGGGCCGCGGCCACCGACACGCTGACCGCCGCCGGGCGGACCGTGATCGCCACCGACAACGTGCTGCCCGACGTGGGCGAACTGGCTCCCGGACCGGCCAGAGCGGCGATCCGGGAGATGTTCCTGACCCACGTCATCGGCGGCAAGGGTCTCTCCCGAGGGCCGCGGTTCCGGCGACTGGTCCGGGCGGTCACCCCGGACGCGGTGCTGCGCGGGGTGGCCGAGCTGGCCGCGGTGCTGGCCGACTCCGAGTCCCCGGGCGCGGTGCTGGTGGTGGACGTGGGCGGGGCGACCACGGACGTCTACTCCGCGGTGTCCACTGTGGACGAACTGGCCGGGCGCAGCACGGTCGAGCTGCCGCCGGACCGGCGCACCGTGGAGGGCGATCTGGGCATGCGCTGGTCCGCCCCCGGCGTGCTCGCCGAGGCCACCGCGGAACGGCTGATCGAACCGGCCGAGGCGGCGGAACTGGCCCCGAAAGCGGAGTTCCGGGCCGCGGCGGTGGACTGGGTGCCCACGGACGCCGAGGACACCGCCGTGGACAGCCGGATCGCCGAGCTGGCCGCGGTGATCGCGCTGCGCCGTCACCTGCGGCTGGTCGCCGGGCGGCTGGGACCCCAGGGCGTCGGACTGCTGGTGCTCTCCGGCGGCGTCTTCCGGCACGCCGGGCCCGAGCGGGTGGCCGCCACCGTGGCCGCGTTGCGCGCCGACTCGGTGCTGCGACCGGTGCTGCGCAACGCCAGGGCCGTGGTGGACCAGCGCTACGTGCTCGCCCCGGCGGGTCTGCTGGCCGAGGCCGGGCACACCGCGGCCGCCCGCACCCTGCTCACCTCGACCCTGGCCGGCTAGGACAACCCGGCTAGGGCTTCTCCAGCCCGGCCGCGATGCTCACCGCCCGGTCCCACTCCGGATCCGGCTGGTACTCCACGTGCCCCAGCACCCCGGGCGCCCAGCGGCGCAACGGGAACGGGCCACGCATCGGGTCCGGCAGCCAGTGGTCCCCGCCCAGCACCAGCGCGCCATGCGGGCCGACCTTGGCCGCGGGCAGCGGACCGGTGGAGCCGTCCGCGCGGAAGCCCACACCCAGCATCCGGCCGTCGTAGACCTGCCGCGCCCAGGTGGTCACCGCGCCGCCGAGCGGATCGGTGCCCCGGCACAGCGACCGCCACCGGCCGCCCAGTTCGCCGTGCAGCTTGGCCAGCGAGCTGTGCGGCACCACCGCAGGGAACGCCCTCGGGTACGCCCACTGCAACTGCGAGCCCGCGGTGACCAGGCCGATCCGCTCCCGATCATGCGCCGAGCAGGTCTCCAGCAGCCGGGACACGGCCACCGCGGCCAGTAAGCTGCCCTGGCTGTGCCCGACCAGCACCACCCGGTTGCCCGGCGCCTTCAGGTGCTCCTCGGCGCGGGCCACCAGCTCCGGCACCACCTTCATCGCGTAACACGGCGGCACGGTCGGATGCGCCTCCCGCGGCCAGAACGCGGCCAGGTCCGCCAGCACACCCACCTGCTTGGCCCGCTCCGGATGCCGCGCGGCCAGCCACACCAGGTACAGCAGCCCGCCGCCCAGCAGCGCCAGCGCCACCACACCCACCCCGGAGAGCGGGGCCAGCCCGGTCGGCAGCGGCGCGCCCAGCGCCTGCCCGGTCACCGAGGCCGCCGCGCCCACGCCGAGCAGTCCGGCGAAGCAGATCAGCACCTGGTGCGCGTGCTTGCGCTGCCACTCCGCCCGCCGCCAGGCCCTGGCCGCGCGGGCCTCGTCCTGTGGCCGGTCCTTGTGCAGCAGGGCCACCTCGGGCGGGGTGAAGGTGCCGCGCCGCTTGCGGATCCGCCCCAGCAGCACCAGCACCGGCGCACACAGCACCAGCGTGGTCAGCGCCACCCCGGCCGCGGTGCCCCACACCAGGGTCACCCAGCGGTAGCCGGAGGGCAGCACCAGCCGCACCGGGGTGAGCACCTGCTCGAAGGTGATCGCGATCCCGGCGCCGAACCCGCCGCCGAGCAACCCGGCCAGTCCCAGCACCGGCGCGGCCATCCAGCCGCCTGCCCACGGCCGCAGTCCACGGGGCAGCTTCCGCCAGGTCGAGCGGGCCAGCAGCGCGGCCGGGATCAGCAGCAGCCCGAACAGCACGCAGCACAGCCCGAGTCCGACCGCGATGCCCTGCACGGTGGCGTCGGAGGCGGCCAGCGGCCCGGACAGCTCCGGCGCGAACGCCGCCGACGCGCCCAGCAGCACCAGCGCGGCCAGCACCAGCATCCGTCGCGGCGCGGGCGCCAGCGCGGCCCGCAGCCAGCGCCCGGCCCGGTCCGGGTGGCTGCCGTTGGGGTCGTCCAGCAGCAGCACGCCCAGTGCGCACAGCCCCAGGATCAGCATCGTGGTGCCCCACAGGGCGGCCAGGTCTGCCCGAAGGGGACCCAGCGGACCGCCCAGCAGCAGCCAGGCCACCGTGGCCAGCGCGGCCGTGGTGTGCAGGCCACGCAGCGCCGGGGTGTCCGGATCGGCGGCCACGCCCGCACCCGGCAGGCTCGACATCGCGTGTCCAGGCGGGTCCGCGGCCGGCTGCGGCACGGACAGCTCCCAGTCCACCCCGGAGACCCGGAACAGCACCCCGATCGCGAGCAGCACCGGCAGCAGCCCGGAGATCATCCGCAACGTCGGGGAGTCGCGCAGCCAGGTCGGCGTCAGCCCGCCGGCGCACTCCAGCCTTGGGGAGAGGCACTGCGCCGCGATCAGGTCCAGCGAGACCACCGCGAACTGCCCGATGAACAGCATGGTCAGCCCGAGCGCGGCCAGCCGCAGCAACGCCCGCAGCACCGTGCCCAGCCCCCTGGCCAGCCGGGAACCCGGCGGCGCGGGCGGCAGCATCCAGTGCGCGACGTTGGCCAGGGTGAACGGGAACAGCAGCGCCCAGGTGGCCTTGGCCACACCGCCGGAGGTCATCGCGCCCCAGACGTAGCCCTCGATGACCCGGGAGATCGGTCGCCCGCCCAGTGACAGCGAGGGCCCGGCGACCGGCCGGTCCATCCGGTCCGCGGGCCGGACCACCCGGCCCAGTCCGTCCCCTGCCACGTCTACGGCGCTGGCAGAGCCGGTGACCGACTCCGGAGTCGCGCCCAGCACCCCCGGCACACGCAGCTCGACGACACGGGTGTCGGGACCGGGGAGAAGCACAGTCAACTCCGAACATGTGATCTTGTGGTGTCCCGGCTCACAGCGGAACCGGTGAAATCCAGCCGAGGGGTCATCTTCGGACATCGAGCTGTTGAATTACGTCATATGCCGTTCCCGGCGTGGCTGGTTGTAGGGTGGCCAGCGGATTCCCAAGACTTGGATGGAGCCGGTTCATGACCGCCGAAAGGCTGCAGACCCTCAATGGCATCGACTTTGCCGTTGCCGATCTTTCGCTGGCCGAGTTCGGTCGCAAGGAGATCCGACTGGCCGAGCACGAGATGCCGGGCCTGATGGCACTGCGTCGTGAGTACGCGGAGGTCTATCCGCTGCGCGGCGCGCGGGTCGCCGGCTCGCTGCACATGACCGTGCAGACCGCCGTGCTCATCGAGACCCTGGTGTCCCTTGGCGCGGACGTCCGCTGGGTCTCCTGCAACATCTTCTCCACCCAGGACCACGCCGCCGCCGCGGTCGTCGTCGGCCCCTACGGCACCGAGGAGGAGCCCAAGGGCGTCCCGGTGTTCGCGTGGAAGGGCGAGACCCTGGAGGAGTACTGGTGGTGCACCCGCCAGCTCTTCGACTTCGCCGACGGCCAGGGCCCGAACATGATCCTGGACGACGGTGGCGACGCCACCATGCTGGTGCACAAGGGCACTGAGTTCGAGAAGGCCGGCGTCGTGCCGAACACCGAGGCGGACGACTCGGAGGAGCACCAGGTCTTCCTGGAGCTGCTGCGCCAGTCCCTCAAGGAGTCCGACACCCGCTGGACCAAGATCGGTGCGGACATCCTCGGCGTCACCGAGGAGACCACCACCGGCGTGCTCCGCCTGTACCAGCTGGCGGCCGCGGGTGAGCTGCTCTTCCCCGCGATCAACGTGAACGACTCGGTCACCAAGTCCAAGTTCGACAACCGCTACGGCTGCCGCCACTCGCTGATCGACGGCCTGAACCGGGCCACCGACGTGCTGATCGGCGGCAAGGTCGCGCTCGTGGCCGGTTACGGCGACGTCGGCAAGGGTTGCGCCGAGTCCCTGCGTGGCCAGGGCGCCCGCGTGATCGTGGCCGAGATCGACCCGATCTGCGCGCTGCAGGCGGCCATGGACGGGTACCAGGTCGGCACCATCGACAAGCTGATCGACCAGGCGGACATCATCATCACCGCCACCGGCAACAAGGACGTGCTGCTCGTCGAGCACATGGCCCGGATGAAGCACCAGGCCATCGTCGCCAACATCGGCCACTTCGACAACGAGATCGACATGGCCGGTCTGCAGCGCTACCCGGGCATCAAGCGCAACAACATCAAGCCGCAGGTCGACGAGTGGGTCTTCCCCACCGGCCGCACCGTGATCGTGCTCTCCGAGGGCCGCCTGATGAACCTGGGCAACGCCACCGGGCACCCCAGCTTCGTCATGTCGAACTCCTTCTCCAACCAGGTGATCGCGCAGATCGAGCTGTTCACCAAGTACGAGGAGTACGACAAGGAGGTCTTCCGTCTGCCGAAGGCACTGGACGAGAAGGTCGCCAAGATCCACCTTGAGGCCCTCGGCGGCGAGCTGACCAAGCTCACCAAGGAGCAGGCCGAGTACATCAACGTGGACGTCGAGGGTCCGTACAAGCTGGACCACTACCGCTACTGATCCTGCCGGTCAGTTCGGACTTTTCGCGGCGGGCTCGTCCTTCGGGACGGGCCCGCCGTTCGTTTCAGCGCCAGTCCACCGCGATCCCGGCCAGTCCCGGCCCCGCGTCCGGGAAGTACGCGCTGACCAGGGCGTCGGCCGTGCACACCAGTTCCTCCGACTCCGCGGGCAAGGCGTCCTCCCGCGCGAGCACCCGTCGCGTGCACCGGGCGGGCAGCGCCTTCCGGTTGAACCGCAGCTGCAGCAGGTACGACGCGCAGTGCGTGCGCAACATCCGGTGGTACCCCGGCGATTCCACCCCGGTCCCGTCCGTCACCGAGTACTCGAAGACGTGCGTCTCCCCCTCAGCCAGCCGCCGGTCGAACAGCAGCTCGATCGCCAGCGCCCCCGGCCCGCCGTCCCGCCACCGGACCCGGCCCAGCCGGCAGCCCTCCTCGGCCCGGACCACCACCCGCGTCATGTCCGCGCCGTCATCTCCGTGATATACCGCCAGATACCGATACGGCCCCGGCTGCACCGCTTTGACCACCAGTTTCGACCGCACACTGCGCTGTACCCGGTCCGCGCCGAAGGTCACCACCTCCTGCACCATCCGGACCCGCATCGAGGTGTTGCACCGGTGCACCTCGGGCGCGGCGTCCAGTTCCTCCAGCAGGTCCGCGGTGATCTTGCCGACCTCCACCAGGTCGGCGAAGGAGGTCGCCTTCTCCCGGTCGAAGCCCGGTGGCCGGTGCTGCGGGCCCACCAGCACCACCAGGGAGTCCGAGGGCAGCCGGAGCACCGTCTCCAGCGCGCGCACCGTGGGCAGCGAGGCGGGCATCTCGGGGTGGCGCATGCCGCGTTGCCAGTAGCTCAGGGTGGACTGGCCGGTGTTGATGCCCAGGCGGCCCAGATGCGCGGTGATGCGGGCCAGGGACAGGCCGCGGCAGCTGATGGCCTCGCGCAGGGCACGGTGGAACGGGCCGTAGCGCAGTGCGTCCACCAGGCCGTCGGGAAGTTCGGACACCATGCCACTTACCTTCCAGCCGCGATTTTCACGGCCTGTGAACGGGGTGTGAACGTTCACGGTAACCACCCGGACGTGGTTGATCCAAGAGTAAACAAGGCTGGTCAGGCGTGCCATTCACGCGTTCGCGGGACATCGCCCACCCCGGAACGGTCCTGCGTGACCAAGGACACCAACCAAGGTCGGTTGCCGCTCAACCGTTTGCGCCCGAATCTTCCGCAACCACCGCCCGACCTGCCCACGCCACCCCCTGCGGCGTGCGGTCACCGGGCGGACCGGCGAGAGGAGAGACCACCGTGTCACGGAGGTCCGAACTACGCAGAGCTGTGGCCGGGATGGCCGCGGTTCTCGCCAGCTGGTTGCTCATCCCCGTTCCCGGAGCCTTCGCCGCCGAGGCACCGGCCATCGAACAGGTGGCGTTCGCCCAGAGCAGCGCGGCCCTGCCCGCCGCATACCGGGTGAACATCACCATGCAGGCCCAGGAGAAGACCAACTGGTGCTGGGCCGCCGCGGGCAACACCATCGCCGCCTGGCACGGCCTCTCGGTCAGCCAGAACCACTTCTGCGCGCTGGCCAAGAACCGGTCCACCAGCTCGGCCTGCCCCAACGACCAGGCCCACCTCGGCGAGGTGCAGAACGCGCTGCGCAGGCTGAACTTCACCAACCCCGGTCAGTACCTGAGCAACACGCTCAGCTACGCCACCATCCAGCAGCAGACCGCGGCCAACCAGCCGGTGGAGACCCGCATCGGCTGGCAGTCCGGCGGTGGCCACATGCACGTGCTCTACGGCTACGACACCACCAAGAGCTGGGTGTACTGGGGCGACCCGTGGCAGTCCAGCAATCGCTACAACTGGGCCACCTACAACTACTACCGCAGCAACTCGAGCTTCACCTGGACGCACACGCTGACCGGGATCAGGAGGTGAGCGCGATGCGCGGGATCACCAGGACGCTCGTGACCGCGGCACTGGGCGCGGGCCTGCTGCTGGCCAACGGCTGGGGCGCCAGTGCGGCGCCGGCGGCCAACGAACCCTCGGCGCAGGACCTGGCCGCGGCGGCCCAGGTCGCGGACACCCCGTCGGTGCGGGCCACCCTCGGCAAGTTCTTCCAGGCCGACCCGAACAGCTCCTCCACCGGCGGTCTGTCCTCCACCGGTGGCGCGCCCGGCCTGGACGCGGAGATCGCGGTCGCGCCGCGGCCGGTGCCGGTCTACCAGCTGGCCAAGGACTTCGTGGCCGGCAAGAGCCAGGCGCCCGGCGCGCTGGCCTACGTCGCGGTGCCGGCCAACTGCGGCGCCTGCGGTGCGAGCGCGACGCTGTGGACGGTGCGGGACGAACGCGGGAGCTGGCAGGTCGGCAACATCGCCTCCGGTGACCGGGAACGCCAGTTCGCCGACAAGCTGCCGCAGGGCGCGTACCTGTTGCAGGAACCGCAGATCGACGCCTGGTACGCCGTGCACGGCGACACCGTCCGCCGCCTCGACGGCGACGGCGCGAGTGCCTCCGTCGCGGATTACCAGCGGGCCGTCGCCGCCAAGTACGGCGACAAGCAGGCCGACTCGAACTACGCCCAGCGCGGCAAGGCCGGCGGTTACGGCTACGCCGCTCCCACCGCCGAGGGCAGCTCCCTGCCGCTGGTCCTGGTGTTGCTGGGCTCCCTGCTGGTGATCGGGTTCGGCTCGGTGTTCCTGCGCCGCAAGGCGTAGCGGACACCAGGGGTCCCACGGGGCGGGCGTTGCCCGGAAGCCCCCGCCCCGTGGGACTCATCCCCGCGTCGGGTTAGATGACGGCGTGGGTCGACTGGTGGTCATCGAGGGTCTGGACGGCGCGGGCAAGCGCACGCTCGCCGACGCGCTCACCGCGGAGCTGACCAGGCTCGGCAAGACGGTGGCCCGGCGGGCCTTCCCCCGCTACGGCGAGGACGTGCACGCCGACCTGGTCCGGGACGCGCTGCAGGGCCGCCTTGGCGACACCGTGGACTCGGTCTACGCGATGGCCGTGCTCTACGCGCTGGACCGGCGCGGCGCCGCCGACTCACTGCGCGCCGACCTGGCCGCGCACGACGTGGTCCTGCTGGACCGCTACATCGCCTCCAACGCCGCCTACTGCGCGGCCCGGCTGCACCAGGACGCGCACGGCGAGTTCGTCGGCTGGGCCTACGAGCTGGAGATCCGCCGCTTCGGCCTGCCAGTGCCCGACCTGCACCTGCTGCTGCAGGTCCCGGTCGAGGTGGCCGCGGCCCGCGCGGTGCACCGGGAGGCGGTGGAGGCCGACCGGGCCCGCGACTCCTATGAGACCGACGCCGGCCTGCAGGCCCGCTGCGCCAAGGTCTACCAGCAGCTGGCCGCCGAGCACTGGCTGGCCGACTGGCACGTGGTGGACGGCGTCACCGAGGTCGACTTCACCCGCCTGGCCGCCCGCGCGCTCGGCGCGGGCTAGAGCGCGCCTACCAAATCTCCACCCCATCGGGTGATTTCTGCGTCCAGGTCCAGTGGCAACGTCTTGGGGTTGGCCCGCATCTCCGGTGTCACCTTGGGCAACGGAACCAGCCAGGAAACCTCGAATTCCAGCCCGTCCGGGTCCTTGGCGTAGAGCGCCTTGGTGGTGATGTGGTCCGAAGCCCCCACCAGCGCGCCGGCCGTGCGCAATCGGTTGGCGTACTCGGCCAGCTCGCGCAGCGTGCCCACCGACCAGGCCAGGTGGTAGAGCCCCACGCTGTCCCGGCCCGCGGTGGAGGGGCCCGCGTGGTCGCCGATCTGGAACAGGCCGAGATCGTGGTCGTTGTCGGATCCCTCGGCCTGCAGGAAGGCCGCGCCGGGGAACTGGTGCACCACCCGGAAACCGAGAATGTCCTGGTAGAAGGCCAGGCTGCGGGTCACGTCGCGGACGTAGAGGACAGCGTGGTTGAGACGCCGGATGGCCATCGAGGTTCCCTCCACTGGTAGTTCAATGTTCAACTTACCGCCGGATAGGTTGACAAAGTTGACTCGATTGGTCGCAAATCGGTAACGCGGGGCAATGGGCGAGCGCTGTAGGCGGTGAACGGCAACGTTGCCGGGGCCGTCGGGCGGGAGGTCGTGATGGACAGGCACACGCGAATAACTCTGGGTAACCGCCCGATCGGGCAGTCGATGAGCCCGCCGGGGGCTCAATCGATAACGAACGGGTCTGCAAACGGCGGCAATGGTCAACGGGTGGTTCGCACCCGGGTAGCGGGCAGTGGAAACATGTGGCCAATGAAGGCGCGCGTACTCGTGGTGGATGACGACCCTGCGCTGGCGGAGATGTTGACCATCGTGCTCCGCGGGGAAGGCTTCGACACCGCCGTCGTCGGGGACGGGACGCGGGCATTGCCCGCACTCCGCGAGCTCAAACCGGACCTTGTCCTGCTGGACCTGATGCTGCCAGGAATGAACGGCATCGACGTCTGCAAGGCCATCAGGTCCGAATCAGGCATCCCCATCGTCATGCTCACAGCCAAGAGCGACACCGTGGACATCGTGCTCGGCCTGGAGTCCGGGGCCGACGACTACGTGGTGAAGCCGTTCAAGCCGAAGGAGCTGGTCGCCCGCATCCGGGCCCGGCTCCGCCGCACCGAGGCCGAACCGGCCGAGGTGCTCGCTATCGGCGATCTGACCATCGACGTGCCAGGTCACGAGGTCACCAGGGAGGGGAAGGCGATCCAGCTGACCCCCCTGGAATTCGACCTCCTGGTCGCGCTGGCCCGCAAGCCACGCCAGGTGTTCACCCGCGAGGTGCTCCTGGAACAGGTGTGGGGCTATCGGCACGCGGCGGACACCCGGCTGGTGAACGTGCACGTCCAGCGACTGCGCTCGAAGGTGGAGAAGGACCCGGAACGTCCGGAGGTCGTGCTGACCGTCCGCGGCGTGGGGTACAAGGCCGGTCCGCCGTGAGGCGCGCCGCCGTGACTGTCCTGAGTGGACGGTCGTGACGGCCCTCCAACGTCGGTTCCCGACCCTGGTCCGCCGGTGCAAGCGGCTGGTGTACCAGGGTCGGCGACGCTGGCTGGCCTTCGCCGCGCTGTGGCGCCGATCGCTGCAGCTGCGGGTCGTGGTGAGCACCCTCGCGCTGTCCTCGGCCGTGGTCTTCGTGCTGGGCATCGTGCTGCAGACACAGGTCACCGACCGGCTGATGAACGCCAAGGAGGCCGCGGCCATCGCGCAGGCCTTCCGCAGCGCCGACGTGGTGCAGCGGGAGCTGCTGGCCATCGACCCGGCCAGCACGGAGGCCATCTCGGCCCGGCTGGCCGGCGCGCTGGCCAAGCTGACCAGCCCGAACCTGGAACGCGACGTGGCCAACCCGGCCGCGGGCGCGTTCGAGCCGGTGCTGGTCGACGGCGCGGCCACCCCGGTCACCCCTGGCGCCCGCCCGGCCTTCGCCGGTCCCTACAACGACGTGCCCCTCCAGCTCCGCAACGACGTCCAGCAGGACAAGAAGGCCACCCAGATCGCCACGGTGACCAGGGATTCCGGCAAGGTCACCCTGCTCGTGGTCGGCCTGCCGGTGGCCAGCGCGGGCCGCGCGCTGCAGCTCTACCTGCTCTTCCCGCTCACCGCCGAGCAGCGCACCGTCGGGGTGGTGCAGTCCACCCTGGGCATCGGCGGCCTGGTGCTGCTGTTCCTGCTGGCCGGCATCACCAACCTGGTGACCAGGCAGGTGGTCCGCCCGGTGCGGCACGCCGCCGAGGTCGCCGAGCGCTTCGCCGACGGCAAGCTGGACGAGCGGATGGACGTCGTCGGCGAGGACGACGTGGCCAGGCTGGCCGACTCCTTCAACGAGATGGCCGCCAGCCTGCAACGCCAGATCCAGCAGCTGGAGGAGTTCGGCCAGCTCCAGCGCCGGTTCACCTCCGACGTCTCGCACGAGCTGCGCACCCCGCTGACCACGGTCCGGATGGCCGCCGACGTGCTGCACGCCTCCCGGGAGCAGTTCCCGCAGGGCCTGGCCCGCTCCACCGAGTTGCTGGTGGCCGAACTGGACCGGTTCGAGGCGCTGCTGGGCGACCTGCTGGAGATCAGCAGGCTGGACGCGGGCGTGGCCGACCTGTCCGTGGACGCGATGGACGTGCGCAGCATCGTGCAGCGCGCGGTCGACTCGGTCCGGGTGATCTCCGGCAAGGCAGGGGTCCCGGTCGAGCTGTACCTGCCGCCGACCGAGGTCACCGCCGAGGTGGACGCGCGCAGGCTGGAACGCATCCTGCGCAACCTGCTGGCCAACGCGATCGACCACGGCGAGGGCCGCCCGGTCCAGCTCCAGCTGGCCGCCGACCGGCACGCGGTGGCCTTCACCGTCCGGGACTTCGGCGTCGGGCTGCGGCCCGGCGAGGCCGAGCTGGTCTTCACCCGGTTCTGGCGGGCCGACCCCTCCAGGGACCGGCAGACCGGCGGAACCGGACTCGGACTCTCGATCAGCATCGAGGACGCGCACCTGCACGGTGGCAGACTGGACGCGTGGGGCGAGCTGGGGGAGGGCGCCTGCTTCCGGCTGACCCTGCCTCGCACCCAGGACGTCGAGCTGCACGGTGGCTCTCCGCTGCCGCTGCCCCCGCCGATCCCGAACGCGGACCGCCCGCCGGCCGCGGTCGCGGTGACCGCGGGACCCGGAGGAGACGAGGACCAGCGCGAATGACCCGGCGAGTGCTGTTGGCGGCCTGCGCCATCGGCGGTGTGCTGCTGTTCACCGGCTGCGCCGCCATCCCGGAGTCCGGCAACCCCAAGCCGATCAACGCCACCACCGGGGACACCGCGCGCACCCCCGAACCCGCCGGTCCCAAGGGCGCGGACGACGCGGCCGCCCTGGTCCGCAACTTCATCGGCGCCTCGGCCAAGCCCGAGGGCAAACGGGCCGAGGCCCGGCAGTACCTGGTGCCGCCGCTGAACAACTCCTGGGACGGCAACCGGGCGCTGACGGTGATCGAG
Source organism: Crossiella sp. S99.2 (assembly GCF_023094165.1). Classification (GTDB taxonomy): domain Bacteria; phylum Actinomycetota; class Actinomycetes; order Mycobacteriales; family Pseudonocardiaceae; genus Crossiella. Next base: position 33,005 of record NZ_JALMDK010000015.1, read on the forward strand.
GACAACTTCAGCACCCAGGTGCTGGCCGACGCGGGCAGCGGGGACAGCCAGCTGGTGACCGTCCGGGGCCGCCGGATCGGCCAGCTCGGCACGGACAGCGTGTTCACCGCCATCGCCGACTCGCTCGACCTCGAACTGACCGTGAAGGTGGCCAAGCAGAAGGACGGCCAGTGGCGGATCCAGGAGCCGCCGGCGGAGATCCTGGTCGCCCGCGAGGACCTGGACGCCAACTACAAGCAGGTCCGGCTGGCCTTCCTCGACCCGGGCGGGCCCGCGATCGTCCGGGACACCCGGTACATCCCGTTGCGCCCCAACAGTTCCATGCCGCAGCGCACGATGGAGCTGCTCATCCTCGGGCCGGCCGCCGCCCTGCGCAACGCGGTGCGCACCGCGCTGCCCGGCGGGGCGAACCTGGTCACCAACGTCACCGAGGACAACGTCGGCGCGATGGAGGTCAACCTCTCCGGGCTCAACGAGCTGTCCAAGGAGGACCGGCAGCTGGTGGCCGCGCAGGTGGTGATCTCGCTGCAGGCGGTGTCCAACAGCCGGATCCGGCTCAAGACCGACGGCGTGCCGATGTTCCCGGAGAAGCACGAGTGGCGGCCGGGCGATGTGTCCCGGTACGAGAACACCTTCGCGCTCAGCCCCGAGGCCAAGGACCTGGCCGTGGTCAACGGCGTGCTCCGGTACCTGCCCGGCGGGGAGCCCTTCCCAGGGCAGGCAGGCGACGGCGCGCTGTCCGTGGTGACCGCGGCCCAGGCGATCAAGGGCGACCGGATCGCGGTGGTGTCCCGCTCGGGCAGCAAGGTGACACTGCGGGTGGGTCCGCCGGGCAACCTGAAGCTGGTGAACTTGGCCGCGGACGAGCTGACCCGGCCGACCTGGCGGCCGGACGGGGCCGAACTGTGGACGGTGGCCGATCACGGCACGGTCATGCAGGTGGTGGACCAGGGCGGCGCCTGGAAGGCACTGCGGGTCAATGCGGAGGAGCTGGCCAAACTCGGCGAGCCCATCACCGACCTGCGGCTGTCCAGGGACGGCATCCGGGTCGCGGCGGTGGTCGGCGGCAAGCTGATGGTCGGCTCGGTGGTCCGGGAGGGCGGCGAGGCGGCCAGCATCCGCTCGGTGCGCCAGCTCGCGGCCGGGGCGCTGGCCACCGTGATCGGGGTGGACTGGGCGCAGTCCGACCAGCTGGTGGTGGCCACCGCCGGCTCCTCCGGCCAGATCGTCCGGGTGCAGGCGGACGGGCAGAGCTGGCAGCGGTTCCAGTCCACCAACCTCTCGCCCGAGTTCACCGCGATCACCGCGGCCCCCGGCCGGGCCATCCTGGTCGCGGACCGGCGCGGACTCTGGACCACCCAGGGCCCGGAAGAGCTGTGGAACCAGGTCTCCCCGACACTGCCTTCGGGCGTGGTTCCGTTCTATCCCGGCTGACCTGGCTTTTGTGGACAGCCCGGGGTGCTGTCCTGGGATCTGTGGACAACTCGGCGCCTGTGGATGACCGGCTGGGGTGAGCCGCCGATCCGCGGCAGGCTGAACGGGTGCTGACCGCCCTGCTCGACCTCCTGCTCCCACGGCTGTGCGCCGGCTGTTCCCGGGCAGGCACGCCCTGGTGTGTGCCGTGCCGCGCCCGCTTCGACTCTCTCTACCGGGTCCGGCTCGGTTTGCCCAGGCTGCCGCCGGTGCACGTGCTGACGGAATATTCCGGGGCAGCGCGGGCGACCGTGCTGGCCTACAAGGAACGCCGCCGCCGCGATCTGGCCGCCGGACTCGGGCGGGCGCTGGCCGCCGCGATCCCCCGGTTGCCGCGCGGCAGTCCGGATCCGGCGGGGCGCTGGTGGCTGGTGCCCGCCCCCTCACGGCGCATCGCGGCCCGCGCCAGGGGTGGCTCGCACACGCTCAGGCTCACCGCGAGCATTGCCGCGCACCTCGAACGAGCGAGCAGCATCCCCATCCTGGGGCTCGACAGAACGGCCACAGACTCTGTTGGGCTCGGACCTGGCGAGAGGTTGGACAACCTGCGGGGCCGGGTACACCTGAGCGGGCGATGGCAGCTCCCGCCGGGCACGCCGGTGCTGCTGGTTGACGACGTTGTCACCACCGGCGCCACCGCGGCTGTCTGCAGCTCGGTGCTGCGTGCCGCGGGGCTGCGGGTGACCGGGATGCTGGCCCTGACCGGACCGGCCGGACGGCTTGAACCAGAGCTGGACACCAAGAAAACCCTGAGAAAAACCCGCAGGTCGGCGGGTCGGGGAACGTCTGGACGGCGTGAGCCGTTCGCCGAGTATGAGCCCGCGCAAACCCCCGTTCGGAGTATCGGGACTTCAGACAACGGTCTGCGATCCCATCCCCCGATCGAGTGATGGTGAGGAGGGTTTGACGATCACTTGGGTGATCTTCGAGGAGAGCCGCAGGCCAGCTCTGGCCCCTGTTCGGTCGCGCACAGTCACGGCGTGCGGGGGATTGACGTCCTCCGTACAGGGGGCTGTTGCCTTCGGAGAAGCCGGGCTAACGTGCTCCGCTATCAGCGACTCCGGGCTTTGGGGAGGAGGCGAACAGCCCATGGACCTGGCGCCGGCAGGGAGCTGACTACCTCCGTCAGTTATCGGCGCCGCAATGACCACTTTTCTGGCAACACCGCGCGACGCAAGGGAGGTCGTGTATGGACATCGTCGTCAAGGGCCGTAACGTCGAGGTGCCTGATCACTACCGGGAGCACGTCACCGACAAGCTCTCCCGACTTGGACGTTACGACAGGAAAGTCATCAGCTTCGACGTCGAACTCTTCCACGAACCCAACCGCAGGCAGATGAAGAACTGCCAGCGAGTGGAGATTACCGGAAAGGGTCGAGGCCCCGTCATCCGGGCCGAAGCATGCGCAGGCGACTTCTACGCCGCCCTCGACGCGGCCGTCAGCAAGCTGGAGGGCCGACTCCGCAAGGCGCATGACCGACGCCGTGTGCACCACGGCCGGCATGCCCCTAAGTCCGTTGCCGAGGCGACCGCGGCCACCGCCGCCAACCTCGTGCACGAGATCGACCACTCCGCCGGAAACGGCCAGCCGCAGCGGTCTCGGACCGCGCTGCTCGAAGCCACCGACCTCCCCTCCGGTGACGCCCAGGTGCCTGAACAGCGCTGGGACAGCGACCAGTACGAGGACTACCTGCCTGGCCGAGTGGTCAGGGAGAAGGAGCACCCGGCCAAGCCCATGACTGTTGACCAGGCCCTCTACGAGATGGAACTGGTCGGACACGACTTCTACCTGTTCGCCTGCGCCGACAGCGGACGACCCAGCGTCGTCTACCGCCGTCGCGGCTTCGACTATGGCGTCATCCGCCTCGCCTGACCTCCCTCCCAACCTCCCCTAGCCACCCGATGGCCCCCGTTCGGCTGAATGCCGCACGGGGGCCGTCCGCTGTCCACCCCCGGGCGGAGGTTGTCGAACACCGTATTGCCGCACTCTGGGCAGGCTGCCGGGTTTCTGGTTTTCTGGAGTTCATGGCGGCCGGTGTTGGCTGGTTGCCTACGATGACGTCAAGGCGTCCTGTCCAGGGGCGCATCCGATCAGCTAGTGAGGTCGACCTCGGATGGTCCTGTCCCGACTGCTCCGCGCCGGAGAAGGCAAGACGCTCAAGCGACTCCGCTCGATCGCGACGCACATCGACTCCCTTGAGGACGATGTGGTCGAGTTGTCCGACGCTGAGCTGCGCGGGAAAACCGAGGAGTTCAAGAAGCGGTACACCGACGGCGAGACACTGGACCAGCTGCTCCCGGAGGCCTTCGCGGTCGCCAGGGAAGCAGCGAAGCGGGTGCTCGGCCAGCGGCACTACACCGTCCAGCTCATGGGCGGCGCCGCGCTGCACCTCGGCCAGATCTCGGAGATGAAGACCGGTGAGGGCAAGACCCTGACCTGTGTTCCGCCCGCCTACCTCAACGCGCTCTCCGGCGACGGCGTGCACGTGGTCACGGTCAACGACTACCTGGCCAAGCGCGACGCGGAGTGGATGGGCCGGGTGCACCGCTTCCTGGGCCTGGAGGTCGGGGCGATCCTGTCCTCGATGACCCCGGACCAGCGCCGCACCGCCTACCACGCGGACATCACCTACGGCACGAACAACGAGTTCGGCTTCGACTACCTGCGCGACAACATGGCCTGGAGCCTGGACGAGTGCGTCCAGCGCGGCCACAACTTCGCCATCGTCGACGAGGTGGACTCGATCCTGGTCGACGAGGCCAGGACGCCGCTGATCATCTCGGGTCCGGCCGACCAGTCCTCGCGCTGGTACCAGGAGTTCGCCCGGATCATCCCGCTGATGAAGAAGGACACCCACTACGAGGTCGACGAGCGCAAGCGCACCGTCGGCGTCTCGGAGGAGGGCGTCACCTTCGTCGAGGACCAGCTCGGCATCGAGAACCTGTACGAGGCGGCCAACACCCCGCTGGTGGGCTACCTCAACAACGCGATCAAGGCCAGGGAGCTGTTCCTCCGGGACAAGGACTACATCGTCCGCGACGGCGAGGTGCTCATCGTCGATGAGTTCACCGGCCGCGTGCTGGCCGGCCGTCGCTACAACGAGGGCATGCACCAGGCCATCGAGGCCAAGGAGAAGGTGGAGATCAAGGCCGAGAACCAGACCCTGGCCACGATCACCCTGCAGAACTACTTCCGGCTCTACGACAAGCTCTCCGGCATGACCGGCACCGCGCAGACCGAAGCGGCCGAGCTGCACCAGATCTACAAGCTCGGCGTGGTGCCCATCCCGACCAACCGGCCGATGCTGCGCAAGGACCAGGGCGACCTGATCTACAAGACCGAGCCTGCCAAGTTCGAGGCGGTCGCCGAGGACATCGCCGAGCGGCACGAGAACGGCCAGCCGGTACTGGTCGGCACCACCAGCGTGGAGCGCTCGGAGTACCTGTCCAAGCTGCTGGTGAAGAAGGGCATCCCGCACGAGGTGCTCAACGCCAAGCACCACGAGCGGGAAGCGGCGATCATCGCGCTGGCCGGGCACAAGGGCGCGGTCACGGTGGCCACCAACATGGCAGGCCGAGGCACCGACATCATGCTCGGCGGCAACCCCGAGTTCATGGCCGACATGGAGCTGCGCGCCCGCGGCCTGGACCCGGTGACCACGGCCGAGGAGTACGACAAGCTCTACCCGAAGGCCGTCGAGGAGGCCAAGGCCGCGGTCAAGGCCGAGGCCGAGGAGGTCATCGACGCCGGTGGCCTGTACGTGCTGGGCACCGAACGGCACGAGTCCCGCCGGATCGACAACCAGCTGCGTGGCCGCTCCGGCCGGCAGGGCGACCCCGGCGAGTCCCGGTTCTACCTCTCCCTCGGCGATGAGCTGATGCGGCGGTTCAACGCCAGCATGGTCGAGATGGTGATGACCCGGCTGAAGGTGCCGGAGGACGTGCCGATCGAGGCCAAGATGGTCAGCAAGGCCATCCAGAGCGCGCAGACCCAGGTCGAGCAGCAGAACTTCGAGATCCGCAAGAACGTCCTCAAGTACGACGAGGTCATGAACAAGCAGCGCACGGTGATCTACGCCGAGCGCCGCCGGGTGCTGGAGGGCGAGGACCTCCAGGAGCAGATCTCGAACATGATCACCGACACGGCCACCGCCTACGTCGAGGGCGCCACCGCCGGCGGCTACTCCGAGGACTGGGACCTGGAGCAGCTCTGGACCGCGCTGCGCACCCTGTACCCGATCACGCTGGACTGGAAGAAGATCCTGGAAGAGGAGGAGGACGTCGACAAGGAGAAGCTGACCCAGCTTGTCGTCGACGACATCGTCCAGGCCTACCGGGACCGCGAGACCGAGATCGAGAGCCGGGTCGGCGAGGGCGCCATGCGCGAGCTGGAGCGCCGGGTGCTGATGTCCGTGCTGGACCGCAAGTGGCGCGAGCACCTCTACGAGATGGACTACCTCAAGGAGGGCATCGGCCTGCGCGCGATGGCCCAGCGCGACCCGCTGATCGAGTACCAGCGCGAGGGCTTCGACATGTTCAACGCCATGCTGGAGGCGTTGAAGGAGGAGTCGGTCGGCTTCCTGTTCAACCTGCAGGTCGAGGCGGTGGAGCCGGAGGACGCGCCGGAGCCCGAGCCGGAGCCGGAGATCGACAACGGCCCGCCGACCACCATCCTGCCGATCATCCAGCCCATGGAGGCCCCCGCGGGCCCGGCCATGAGCCAGCTGGACGCCGGCACCCAGATCCCGCCCGCCCTGCGTGGCAAGGGTCTCGGCGGTCCGGGCCAGCAGCACCTGACCTACTCGGGTCCGACCGAGGACGGTGGCGTGGAGTCCCACGGCGACGCCGAGGACGACGAGGCAGGCGGCACCCGCCGCGAACGCCGCGCCGCAGCCCGCGCCGCCAACAAGAAGCGCCGCCGCTGATCCAGGGCGCCCGAACGCAGGGCACCTGAACAACAGCGCATCCGAACGCGGCGCCCGGTCCAGCACGGACCGGGCGCCGCGTTCGTCATGTCCGGCCTCGCCCGCGCAGCCCGGCGCGCCAGGCGCGACTCGCGCCGCGCCGCGCCGCTCACAGCAACGCCAGGGCGGTGGCCACCCAGTCCTCGTCCCGGCACTCCAGCCGACCCGCGATCGCCCGCACCCGGCCGGCGCGGGTGGCCGTGCCATTGGCCTCGATCACCCGCCACTTCGGCGAGTGCACGTGCACCGTGCGCAGCCGGTAACTCACCGGCCCGCCCGGCCGCCGGGCCAGGAACGAGTCGAACACCCGTCTGGTGACCAGCGGGCGCAACTGCCACAGCGGCCGGTGCCCGCCCAGCACCTCCAGCGCGACCACGAACAACCGCCAGACCATCTCCCGCCGCGGATCCGGGGGCGGAGCCGATGGCTTGCGCCACAGGTCCAGGGTGAGCTGGGCCGGGTCGTGGGCGCGTGGGACTGGGATGATCATGCTCAGCTTGTGCAGGCGGGGGCGGGGCAGTTCCTCACAGCGCATGCCGAACAGAGCCGCGAGCGACCTCGCTGATACCCGGAGCACCCGATGAGGTGATCGACCTAAGCTGGTGCCGTGGACCTTGTCGCACTGCTGGTCGACTACGGCGGCGTGCTCACCGACTGGGGCGATGACCCCGCCGCGTCCGAACCACCCTTGCTCGCGGTGCTCCGCCGGGCCAGAGCCGCCGGACTGCGCACCGCGCTGCTCTCCAACGCCGAGGGGCCGGGGCCGGATCCGGACAGCCCGTTCGGCGCGCTGTTCGACACGATGGTGCTCTCCGGCGAGGTGGGTATCGCGAAACCCGACGAGCGGGTCTACCTGCTGACCGCGGACCGGCTGGGGCTGGCGCCCGGCCAGTGCGTGTTCGTCGACGACCTGCCGGGCAACGTCCGGGCGGCCGCGGCCACCGGGATGGTCGGCGTGCACCACACCAGCGTGGCCCGCACGGTCGAGGAGCTGGAGACGCTGTTCGAGCGCAAGCTAGGCGGGTAGCCGGGCGATTGCCGCCCTGGCCGCGTCCACCAGCTTCTGGTCGTCCGCGATCACCGTCTTCAGCCTGATCTCCACCAGGTACTTCTGGGTGGCCACGTAGATCGTGCCGCCGTCGACGATCTGCGCGGCCGGGTGGTAGACGGCGGACAGACCCACGCCCTCCAGCTTGCGGCTGATCAGCACGTTCTGGTTGATCCGGGTGATCAGGTCCGGGGTGCTGGGGCCCGCCGAGCCGTAGATGTTGATCCAGCCGCTGTACCGGTCGCCGTCGGCGGCGTCGTAGTAGCAGCTGCGCGCCGGGCCCTGGCCCTCCAGCTCGACCAGGGCGTTGCGGCCGGTCCGGGTCGGCTTGTCGATCATGGTGGTGAATTCCTCGGCGGTGAGCAGGCACTCATCCGCCACCACCCCGGTCACCAGCGGGACCGAACTCAGCGTCTGCGGGGAGACCGAACCCGGCGGCGCGGTGTCCGGCGGCACGGTGCCGGTGCTCCTGGTCGAGCCCAGCGCCATGTTGTCCGGCAGCTCGGCGGTGCCCGGGATGACGTTCATGCATCCCGCGAGGACCACACCGGCCACCGCCAGCGGTACCAGGGCGGTCAGCAGTTCACGGCTCGCACGCACGCCACCCACGGTAGGCGAGGTTCAGTGAGATCCCCGTCTGACCAGCTCGAAACACAGCACCGCCGCCGCGGTGGCCACGTTGAGCGATTCCACCCCGCCGGCCATCGGGATCGACACCCAGCCGTGCACCTGTTTGGCGACCTCGGGGGACAGGCCCGCGGTCTCCCCGCCCATGACGAAGGCGACCCGGCGCGGGAAGTTCGCGGTGAACAGGGTGTCCCTGGCCCCGGCGTCCATGCCGAAGAGCCGGTATCCGGCCGAGCGCAGATCACCGGCTGCCTCGCCGGCGGTGACCGCCTTGAGGATCGGCGCGTGGAAGGCCACCCCGGCCGATGCCTTGACCACCAGCGGATCGATGCTGGCCACGCCCCGGCGCGGCACCACGATGCCGCCGATGCCTGCCGCGGTCGCGGCGCGCAGGATCATGCCCACGTTCGCCGGGGTGGTGATCCCGTCCAGCAGCAGCACCGAGTCGGGCAGCCTGCCGGTGTTCAGCGCCGAGGTCAGCGTGCGCATCCGGGTGGCCACCACATCGGCCAGCACACCCTGGTCCTGCTTGCCGTTGCCCGCCAGCACCTTGACCCGCTGCCCGCTGGCCCGCTGCACCGGGACCCCGCGCCGGGCCGCGGCGTTGAGGATCTCCTGGGCGGCCGGGCCGCGGGCGTTGTCGGCGAGCATGACCTTGTCGACCTCTAGCCGGTCGTCGGCCAGCGCCTCCAGCACCGGTTTGCGGCCGTAGACGGTGACGAACCGATCTTTCGGGGACACAGCTTCCTGCACGAAGGCACAGGTTACGCGTTGCGCAGATCTGATCACCGGTCCGCACCCGCCCGTTGGTGTGCCAGGATCGCTGACATGCCGGACCGGTTGTCTGCCCTGGACGCGTCCTTCCTCTACCTGGAGGACTCGACGACGCCCATGCACGTCGGTGGTGTCGCGGTCTTCCGCCGCCCCCGTTCGGGCTTCGACTACGACCGGCTGGTCGGTCTGATCGAGCAGCGACTCGGCCTGGTGCCGCGGTACCGGCAGCGGGTCACCCAGGTGCCGGGCAGGCTGGCCCGCCCGGTGTGGACCGACGATCCGGAATTCGACATCACCTACCACGTGCGCCGCTCCGCGCTGCCCAAACCGGGCAGCGAGGCCCAGCTGCACGAGCTGGTCGCCCGGCTGATGTCCCGGCCGCTGGACCACACCCGTCCGCTGTGGGAGGTCTACCTGGTCGAGGGCCTGGCCAAGAACCGGGCCGCGGTGATCACCAAGACGCACCAGGCCATGGTCGACGGCGCGGCCGCGATCGACCTGACCCAGGTGATCCTGGACGTCTCGCCCTCGCCCCGGCAGGCCGGCGAGGAGCTGTGGATGCCGCAGCCCGAGCCGAGCACCGCCCAGCTGGTGCTGGACGCGATGGCCGAGATCGTGCAGCGCCCCGGCGAACTGGTGGAGAACATGCGGGCGGCCGCGCTGGACGCCGCGGCCACCGTGCGCAAGGTCACCGACGCGGTCGGCGGCCTGGCCTCCGCGGTCGGCACCGCCTACCGGCCCGCCCCAGGCAGCCCGCTCAACGCCCGGATCGGCACCCAGCGCCGGTACGCGGTGGCCCGCACCCAGCTGGAGGACTACCGCGCGGTCCGGCGCCGGCACGGCGGCACGGTCAACGACGTGATCCTCACCGTGCTCACCGGCGCGCTGCGCACCTGGCTGCTCTCCCGCGGCGAGGCGGTGACCTCCTCGACCACCATCCGGGCCATGGTCCCGCTCTCGGTCCGGGAGACCGAGGGCGGCGTCAACGGCGCGGGCAGCGGCGTCGGCGGCAACGCGGTCTCCTCGTACCTGGTCGACCTGCCGGTGGGCGAGCCGAACGCGGTGGTCCGGCTGCACCACGTCAGCCACGCCATGCGCGCGCACCAGGAATCCGGCCAGTCCGTGGCGGCCGACGCGATCGTCCGGCTGTCCGGGTTCGCCCCGCCCACCCTGCACGCGCTGGGCGCCCGCGCGGCCAGTTCCTTCTCCCGGCGGATCTTCAACCTGGTGGTCACCAACGTGCCGGGGCCGCAGTTACCGCTGTATGCCGCTGGAGCGAGGATGATGGAGATGTTCCCGGTCGTCCCGTTGGCGATGAACCAGGCACTGTCCATCGGGGTCACCTCCTACGACGGCGGTGTCTACTTCGGACTCAACGCCGATCGGGACGCGATGTCGGATGTGGACGTGCTCGCCAGCATGGTCGAGGAGTCCTTGGAGGAACTTGTGGGAGCGGTCTCGGCATGAGGGTCTACCTTCCGGCGACAGTGCCGATGTTGCGCAAGCTGGTCGACAGCGGCGAGATCACCGCGATCGGCGGCACGGCCTTCGCGCTCACCCCGATGCTGCGGGAGTCCTACGCGGCCGGGGACACCGAGGAGCTGGAGTACGCGGCGATGACCGAGGCCTCCCGTGCCTCGCTGCGCCTGATCGCGGCCGAGTTGGAGAACGGGGACAAGCCGCCGCTGCGCCGTGCGGTGATCTCCGCCGACATCGAGGGCGTCACGCTGCGGCCCGACCTGGACTACGCGGTGGTGAAGCTGCCCGGCGTGGTGCCGCTTTCGGCGGTGGCCGCGGTGCACGTGGACGGCCCGGACGCCGAGGACGCGGTCCGGGACGCCTCCGGGGTGGTGGACGCGGCCGATCTGGGTGATCCGGACGCCGAGTTCCTGCTCGGCGAGGCCGAGGACCACGAGCTGCAGTGGTACGCCACCCAGGAGCTGCCGTTCCTGCTGGAGCTGATGTAGCCGGGCGGCCAATCTCACTGCGCGCTGGTCGGCTACCTGCCGGTACGGATGCGAGGATGGGCCGTACCGACCCGTCCCATGTCTCGCGCAAGGAGGCGCCTCACCATGGACGCCATCACGTCCGTCCCGGCCCCGGTCAACGAGCCTGTGCGCGGCTACGCGCCCGGCTCTCCCGAGCGGGCCTCGCTCCAGCGGCGGATCGCCGAGCTGGAGGCCGAGCAGCTCGAGCTGACCATGACCATCGGCGGTCAGCAGCGGATGGCCGGTGGCGACCGGATCAACGTGGTCCAGCCGCACGACCACCAGCACGTGCTGGGCGTGACCGGCCAGGCCACCAACGACGATGTCGCGCAGGCGGTCGCCGCGGCCAAGGACGCCGCCCCGGCCTGGCGGGACCTGCCCTTCGACGAGCGGGCCGCGGTGCTGCTGCGCGCCGCCGACCTGCTGGCCGGACCGTGGCGGGACACGATCAACGCGGCCACCATGCTCGGCCAGTCCAAGTCGGCCCAGCAGGCCGAGATCGACGCCGCCTGCGAGTTCATCGACTTCCTGCGCTTCAACGTGCAGTTCGGCCGCCAGCTCATCGCCGAGCAGCCGATCTCCGCGCCGGGCATGTGGAACCGGTTCGACCACCGGCCGCTGGACGGCTTCACGGTGGCCATCACCCCGTTCAACTTCACCGCCATCGCCGGCAACCTGCCGCTGTCCCCGGCGCTGATGGGCAACACCGTGGTGTGGAAGCCCTCGCCGACCCAGCAGCTGGCCGCGCACCACACCATGCGGCTGCTGGAGGCCGCCGGCCTGCCCGCCGGCGTGATCAACCTGGTCACCGGCGACGGGCACGCGGTGAGCGAGGTCGCGCTGACCGACCCCGAGCTGGCCGGGCTGCACTTCACCGGCTCCACCGCGACCTTCAAGGCGCTGTGGAAGAACATCGCGGGCAACCTGGACAACTACCGCAGCTACCCGCGCCTGGTCGGTGAGACCGGCGGCAAGGACTTCATCGTCGCGCACCCCTCGGCCGACCCGACCGCGGTGGCCGTCGGCGTGGTCCGCGGCGCGTTCGAGTACCAGGGCCAGAAGTGCTCGGCGGCCAGCCGCGCCTACCTGCCGCGTTCGCTGTGGGACAACGGCCTGCGCGAGCAGATCGCCGACCTGACCAAGCAGATCAGCTATGGCGATGTCACCGACTTCGGCTTCTTCGGCGGCGCGGTGATCGACGCCCGCGCCTTCGCCAAGCACAAGGCCGCGCTGACCAAGGCCGCCGCCGACCCGAGCATCGAGATCCTCGCCGGTGGCACCTGCGATGACTCGGTGGGCTACTTCGTGCAGCCGACCGTGCTGGTGGGCACCGACCCGCTCAACGAGGTGTTCACCACCGAGTACTTCGGGCCGATCATCGCGGTGCACGTCTACGAGGACGCCGACTACGCCAAGGTGCTCGAACTCGCCGACAACAGCACCCCGTACGCGCTCACCGGCGCGATCTTCGCCACCGACCGGGTCGCGATCGAGCAGGCGCACCAGGCGCTGCGGTTCAGCGCGGGCAACTTCTACGTCAACGACAAGCCGACCGGAGCGGTCGTCGGCCAGCAGCCCTTCGGCGGCAGCCGCGGCTCCGGCACCAACGACAAGGCCGGTTCGGTGCTGAACCTGCTGCGCTGGACCAGTCCGCGCTCCATCAAGGAGACCTTCGTGCCGCCGACCTCGACCGGCTACCCGCACATGGGCTGAGGTTCCTGGCACCACGCGAAACGGCCCCGTCGCGATCCACTCGCGGCGGGGCCGTTTTCCGTTGGTTCAGCTGGGCTGGCCGATCTGCGCGGCCGGGGGTGCGGCGATCTCCACCGGCTTGCCCCAGTCCTGGAACTTGGCGTCCACCGTGGTGGTGAACTCGACCTTGCCGGATTCGGTGGACCGCCAGCGCAGCGGCAGGTTGCCCGCGTCCAGCCAGATCTCGTGCTTGAGCGCACTGCGATTGAGCTTGATCTTCGACTCGAAGTTGCCCTTGACCAGCTTGTCGGTGGTGGCCGCCACGACCTTGGCGTAGTCGACGGTGATCGTGTACCTGGTCGCGGCCACGCCGTCGACCTGCTCGGGGACCGGGGCGTCGAGCTGCCCGGCAGTGCCGAAGTGCGCGATGCCCCGGCTCGGGTCACTCGCCTCGGTCATGCGCACTACCAGCGGCGTCATCACCTTCGAGAAGAGGTCATCGCCGCCGGTCTTGACCTGCCGCCACGGCTTGCCGGGGGTCTCCTTCTCGTTGTCGGCGTCCTTCAGGAAGGACTCCGTGGGCAGCTGCAGGACAGTGGTCTTGTCCGCGCCGCCCTCGGCGACCATCAGCGAGGAGACCTTGCCCCCCTCCTCGAACCGGAGCTGGGTCTTGGTCGTGGCGGCCTCGCCGGGCTTGCGCGAGTCGGAGGCGGCGGTGCTCAGGTGCACCGTCTTCTTCGCCAGCATGGCCGCGTTGACCGCGGTGACGAACTCGGTGGCGCTGGTCAGCTTGGCCGCCGCAGCCGAGGACGCCGCCGAAGAGGTGGCCGGGGGAGCGGTGGACGGTGCGGCGCCGCCGGAGCAGGCGCCCAGCGCGGTCAGCAGCAGGACGCTGGTCGTGGCGAGCAGGGGTCGACGCATGATGTTTCCCTTTGTTGTTTCCGTGACCGGATCAGCGGACCTGTTTGGCTGGCGGCGCGGCGATCTCGACCGGTTTTCCCCAGTCCTGGTAGACCATGTCGGTGCTGGCGGGCTGGCCGTTGGGGCGCAGCTCCAGCGTCGACCAGCGCAGCGGCAGATGGTCCGCGCTGAGCCAGATCTCGTGCTGGGTAAAGGTCCGGCCCGCGGCGATCCGCTTCTTCAGCCAGTCCTTCGTCGCCTTGTCGATGTCGGCGGTGACGGCCTTGTCCAGGTAGACGAAGAAGACGTACTTGACCGCCTTGACGTTGTTCAGTTCGTCCTGGGTCGCGCTGTCCAGCTTGGCCTGAGCCAGCAGGTCGATGTGCCTGCTCGGCTCGGCCAGCCAGGACACTCCGCCCTTGATGACCAAGGAGATGTACTTGAGTTCCGGGTCGTCATCAACGCGGATCCGCTTCCACGGCTTGGCCGGGTGGTCCTCCTCGGAGCCCTTGGACTTGGCGTAGGTTCCCTCTGGCACGCTGACGATGATCATGGGGTTGCTGCTGGTGGCCGTATCGTCGTAGCGGGTCGACAGCCGATCACCCGGCTCGTGGCGGAGCAGCATCCGAGGGCGGACGGAGTACTCGAACCCGCTGTCCGGGTCGCTGATCGCGCCGGAGAGGCTGGCCGTCTTCTTCTCCCGCATCGCGGCGGTGACCTTGCTGATGAACTCCGCCGGGTTGCCGAACTTGGGCAGCTCCGGCACCACCGGGGCGGCCGGGGTGCTCGCGCACCCGGTCAGGAGCAGTGCGCTCGCCGTGGCGAGCAGCAGTCGACGCATGATGTTTCCTCGCGCTGCGCGAGAGATCCCCCCTGTGGAACCCCCCTGAGAACCAACCCGGGCGCGCAGTACGACGCCACGACGTCCCCCCTGGTCGCCGCAGGCGTCGTACCGCTGCCCTCCCCCCAGCAGCCGACCGGTCAAGGCCGGCGAGCCTGCTGGTGTTCCCCCCTGGAAAAGAACCTAAACAAACCCGCTGACGCCTCGCTGTCGCCGCACTAGCCGCGGCGACAGCGGGCCGGTTAGCTGGGGGATCGGGTCACTTCTGGAGCTGCGCGGCGGGCGGCGCGGCGATCTCCACCGGCTTGCCCCAGTCGGTGAACCGGGTGTCCCCGACGGTGGGCTTGCCACCAGGCGTGGGCCTGGTGCGCTGCCAGCGCAGTGGCAGGTTGTCCGCGGTCAGCCAGATCTCGTGCTTGATGCTGGTGATGCCGGACTTCACATCGGACTCCAGCTGGACCTGCTGCTGGATGTCGGTGGTGGCCGCGGCGACCTTGGCCAGGTCGATGGTGACCGTGTAGCGGGTGGCGGCGGTGCCGTCGACCTTCTCCTCTGCGGTGGCCTCCAGCTTGCCGCCCTGGCGGAACCAGGCCAGCTGCTGGCTGGGCAGCGCGGTGTCGGCCAGGCTGCTCACCTCGAGCAGTTCGCCGCTGGTCTGGCGGTCCCGGCCGGACTTCTCGCTGAGCAGCCGCCACGGCTTGGCCGGGTCCTTCTTGGCCGACTCCTGGCTCTTGGCGTAGGTGGTCTCGCCCAGCACCACCGCGCTGAGGGCGACGTCGGCGCGCTTGGGGTTCTCGCCGGTCACCGTGAACGACACCTGCTCGTCCTCGAAGCGCACCGCCGCGGTCGCCTTGGTCGGCGCGTTCACGATCTGGGTGTCCACGGTGGTGCTGGCGGCGGCGGTCTTCTTGCCGCGGATCGCGGTGGTGATGGCGGTGGCCAGCGCGGTGGCGTCGGCGGGCTTGGCCACCGGTGGCGCGGCCGAGGTGGCCGCCGCGGTGCTGGACGGCGCGGGCGCCGGTGGTGGCGTGGTCGTGCCGGAGGTGCAGGCGGCCAGCGCGGTCAGCAGTAGCAGGCCCGAGACAGCGGGCAGCGTTCTACGCAATGTGTCCCCCAGTGAATGCGCATCACGACGTCCGGCCTCCCCCAGTGGTCACCGTCGACGTCGTGTTCGCCACCGTACGCGCGCCCGGCCCGGTATGCCCGGGTTTCTGCCGGTCAGCTCAGTCGATCAGCTCTTCCTTGCCGGAGCGGGAAACCAGCAGCCTGCGCAGCGAGATGATCCGGTCCGCGGTCGGGCCGCCCTTGGCGAGCAGGGTTTCCAGCGCGCAGTCCGGGTCGGCGGGCGGGCCGAGGTGGCCGCAGTTGACCGGGCATTCCTCGGCGGTCTCGGCCAGGTCGTCGAAGTGCTTGACCAGGTCGTCCGGCTTCACGTGCGCTAGGCCGAAGGAGCGGATGCCGGGGGTGTCGATCACCCAGCCGCCCACCTCCACCGGCAGGGGCAGGGCCAGCGTGGAGGTGGAGGTGTGCCTGCCCTTGCCCACCCCGCTGACCGCGCCGGTGGCCCGGTCCACGCCCGGCAGCAGCTTGTTGACCAGGGTGGACTTGCCCACGCCGGAGTGCCCGACCAGCGCGGAGACCTGTCCGGCCAGCAACCTGCGCAGCTCGGCGGGCTCCTCGTCGAAGCGGGTCACCACCACGTTGAAGTCCAGGCCGGAGTAGGCGGCGAGCAGGGCCTCGGCGCCTGCCAGGTCGGCCTTGGTCAGGCACAGCACCGGGGCCAGGCCACCCGCGTAGGCCGCGACCAGGCAACGGTCGATGAAGCCCGGCCGGGGCGGCGGATCGGCCAGCGCGACCACGATCACCAGCTGACTGGCGTTGGCCACCACCACCCGCTCGAACGCGTCGGTGTCATCGGCGGTGCGGCGCAACACGCTGCTGCGCTCGGCCACCCGCACGATCCTGGCCAGGGTGTCGGTCTGTCCCGAGATGTCGCCGACCAGGTCGACCCGGTCGCCGACCACGATCGGCGTGCGACCCAGTTCGCGGGCGCGCATCGCGGTGACCTTGCGGTCCGGGTCGTCGCCGACCGCGCAGGTCCACCGGCCGCGGTCCACGGTGATCACCATGGCCTGCTCGGCGTCGGCGTGCTTGGGTCGCTGCTTGCTGCGGGGCCGGGTGCCCTTGGTGGGGCGCACCCGCACATCGGACTCGTCCAGGTTGCGCCAGCCTTGCTTCACCGCGGAACCCCGATCACCCGGCGACCCCGACCGGCTGGCCGAGCATGGCGGTCCACATCCCGCGGAAGTCCGGGATGGTCTTGGTGGTGCTGAGAATGTCGTCGACCACCACATCCGGCACCCGCAGGCCGAGGATGGCGCCCGCGGTGGCTATCCGGTGGTCGGCGTAGGCCTGCCACGGGCCGCCGGTGAGCGGGCGTGGCTGGATGCGCAGGCCGTCCTCGGTCTCCTCGACCCCGGCGCCCAGGTTGCCCAGCTCGGTGCGCAACGCGGCCAGCCGGTCGGTCTCGTGGCCGCGGATGTGCGCCACCCCGCGCAGCTGCGATGGCCCCTCGGCCAGCGCGCACAGCGCGGCCACGGTCGGGGTCAGCTCGGAGACGTCGCGCAGGTCGGCGTCAATGCCCCGCAACCGGTCCGGTCCGCGCACGGTCAGGCCGTCGGCGGTCAGTTCGACCTGGCAGCCCATCCGGGTCAGCAGCTCGCGGATGCCGTCCCCGGCCTGGGTGGTCTCGGCGGGCCAGTGCGGCACGGTGACCTCGCCGCCGGTGACCGCGGCCGCGGCCAGGAACGGGGTGGCGTTGGACAGGTCCGGCTCGATCACCACGTCGTGCGCGGCGATCGGGCCGGGCAGCACGGTCCAGGTGTTGGCCTGCGCGGTGTCCACGATGACCCCGGCCGCGCGCAGCATCGCCACGGTCATCTCGATGTGCGGCAGCGAGGGCACCGGCTTGCCGTCGTGCCGGACGATCACGCCGCGGTCGTAGCGGGCGCCGGAGAGCAGCAGCCCGGAGACGAACTGGGAGGAGCCGGAGGCGTCGATGGTGACCTCGCCGCCACCTAGACCGCCCTGGCCGTGCACGGTGAACGGCAGCGCGTCGCCGGTGATCTCCGCGCCGAGCGCGCGCAGCGCGTCCAGCACGGTGCCCATCGGGCGCAGCCGGGCGTGCGGGTCGCCGTCGAAGCGGATCTCGCCGTCGGCCAGCGCCGAGACCGGCGGCAGGAAGCGCATGACCGTGCCGGCCAGCCCGCAGTCCACCTCGGCCGGACCGGCCAGCGGGGCCGGGGTGATCGTCCAGGAGCCGTCGGCCGGGTTGTCAGCCACCCCGGCACCCAGCGCGCGCAGGGCCTGGGCCATCAGCAGGGTGTCCCGGCTGCGCAGTGGCGCGTGCAGGGTGCTGACGTCCTCGGCCAGCGCGGCGATGACCAGGGCCCGGTTGGTGATCGACTTCGAGCCGGGGACCGGGACGGTCGCGCGCACTGGACCCTCG
The DNA here is from genome assembly GCF_023094165.1 of Crossiella sp. S99.2. Taxonomy (GTDB): domain Bacteria; phylum Actinomycetota; class Actinomycetes; order Mycobacteriales; family Pseudonocardiaceae; genus Crossiella. The sequence continues at coordinate 50,820 of NZ_JALMDK010000015.1, forward strand.
GCGACCGGTGCGGACCACGGGGTGCTGACGGTGGCGTTCACCCGCACATCGTCCCCTATCCCGCTGAACAGCCTCTGAACAGCCTCGATTCGTTCCGGTTTGCAGCTACCTTGTTGAGCAAGGTACCTTGCGGTCATGACGCAAGATCCGCAGTTGCTCGCCCAGCTCCGCCGGGGCGTGATCGAGCACTGTGTGCTGGCCCTGTTGTCCCGTGGTCCCCGCTACGGCTTCGACCTGGTGCGCGAGCTGGCCGCGGTCGAGGGCCTGGGCACCACCGAGGGCACGATTTACCCGCTGCTGTCCCGGCTGCGGAAGGACGGGCTGCTGGAAACCAGCTGGCAGCCCTCGGACCAGGGCCCGCCGCGTCGCTACTACGAGCTGACCGAGCCGGGCCGGACCGCACTGGCGGGATTCCACCGCCACTGGCGCAGTTTCAGCGCCGCGGTGGACCAAGTTCTTGAGGGAGAAGAATGAACGAAGATCTGCTTGCAGGATCGAGCATGGTTCCTGCCCTGAGGCATCCGATCGCCGAGGACTGGCTGGCGCGCTTCGACCGCGCCGCCGCCGCACTGCCCCAGCCCCGCCGCGCCGAACTGCGCGCGGAGCTGGTCGAACACCTGGACGCGTTGCTCGCCGAGGGCGAGCCGGACCTGGCGGCCGCGGTGGCCCGGCTGGGCGATCCGGCCGAGATCGTGGCCGCCGAGGGCGCGCCCTCGGTGTCCCCGGCCCAGTCCCGCGCGGCCACCGGTCTGCTGCTGTTGCCGTTGACCGGCCTGCTCTTCCTGGTCCCGGCCCTGCCGCCGGGCCTGCTGACCATGGCGGTGATCCTGCTCGCCTCGATCACCGTGCTCACCCTGGTGCTGCGTTCCGGCGCGACGGCCGCGGCCAGGGCACTGGGTGTGCTCGGCGCGCTCGCCCCGCCGCTGGCCGGACTGGGCGGCATCCTGGACAAGGTCTTCCAGGCCGGCGTCAATCCCGGGGTGAACCTGCCGCTGGGGCCGGGCAAGGAACTGTCCGTGTCCTGGCACACCGATCCGTGGCTGGCCGGGCTCGGGCAGATCGCGTTGCTGGCACTCGGCCTCGGCCTGCCGGTGCTGGCCGGACTGCGGCTGCGCCGCCCGGCCGCCGCCGACTCCCGGCTGTTCCTGGGCACGCTGGCGCTGCTGCTCACCGCGCCGGTCGGCCTGGCCACCGCGCTGCTGCTCTCTGGCGCCCGGCGCGGCGGCGAGGTCGGCACGCTGGTGAGCACCCCGCTGATCGTGCTGGCCGCGGTGGTCGGAGTGCTGCTGCTGGCCGTGGGCGCGCTGCTGGTGACCAGGCCCGGCCTGGCCCTGACCGCCAAGGCGCTCATCGCGCTGGCCGTGGTCACCGCGCCGATCGGGGTGGTGCTCCTGGCGCAGCACAACACCGGCAACAACGGCATCATCCGGCAGACCGCGCTGCACCCGCTGCCCGCCGACGCCGCGGAGCGCCGCCGGGTGGCCTCCGCCTGGTACGACGAGGGCCAGGCCCAGACCATCCCGGCCGCCGCCTACGCGCCCGGCCCGGCCTGGGTGCCCGCCGACCGGAACCTGCGGCTGGGCCTCGGCCTGCTGTTCGTGGTGGCACTGCCGCTGCTGGCGGCCTGGCGCACCGGCGTCGCCAGGCGGTGACGGCCCCGCGGCGTACCGTGTGCACCATGTGCGGGCGGTACTCGGCGGTGAAGGACCCGGCTCGGCTGGTGGAGGAGTTCGGCGCGGCGGACGCGACCGGCGGCCTGATCAACGGGCCGGACTACAACGTCGCGCCGACCAAACCGGTGCTCGCCGTGGTGCAACGGCACCCGCGCGACGCCGAGGGCAACCCCGATCCGGACACCACCGAACGCACCCTGCGCGTCATGCGCTGGGGGCTGGTGCCCAAGTGGGCCAAGGATCCCGGCATCGCGGCGAAGATGATCAACGCCAGGTCCGAGACCGCGGCCGAGAAACCCGCCTACCGCACCTCGGTCAAGCACTACCGCTGCCTGATGCCCGCCGACGGCTGGTACGAGTGGCAGCAGGAGGGCGGCACCAAGCAGCCCTTCTACGTGACCAACCCGGACGGCTCCAGCCTGGCCATGGCCGCGCTGTGGGCCACCTGGCGCCGGCCGGGCGCGCCCGATGAGGCCCCGCTGGTCACCTGCGCGGTGCTCACCACCGACGCCTTCGGCCCACTGGCCGGCATCCACCACCGGATGCCGCTGCTGCTGCCGCCGGAGAAGTGGGCCGACTGGCTGGACCCGGACCGCGGCGAGGTCGCCGACCTGCTCGCCCCGCCCGCGCCGGAACTGATCGAGGCCCTGGAACTGCGGCCGGTGTCCACCGCGGTCAACAACGTCCGCAACAACAACGCCGAGCTGATGGACCGGGTCGAACCCGGCGCGGTCCAGCTCGACCCCGCGCCCAAGCGCAAGGCGCCGGCGAAGAAGAAGCAGCCTGCCCAGGACGGCCAGGCCCTCTTCGAGCTGCCATGACCAGGATGGAACTGGCCACCCCGCACGGCCCGGCCAGGGCCGAACTGCACTGCGCCACCGAAGGCAGGGCCGCATTGCTGCTCGGCCACGGCGCGGGCGGCGGCATCGACGCGCCCGACCTGGTCGCCGCGACCAGGGCCGCCACCGCCGCCGGGGTGCACGTGGTGCTGGTCGAACAGCCCTACCGGGTCGCGGGCCGCCGCGCGCCCGCCCCGGCCAAGCAACTCGACGCGGCCTGGCTGGCCGTGGTCGGCGAACTCGCGGGCAGCTGGTGCGACGGCCTGCCGATGATCTTCGGCGGCCGGTCCTCCGGGGCCAGGGTGGCCTGCCGCACCGCGGCGCCGGGTCAGGCGGCGGCCGTGCTGTGCCTGGCCTTCCCGGTGCACCCGCCGGGCAAGCCGGAGAAGTCCCGGATGCCCGAGCTGGACGGCATCGAGGTGCCCGCGCTGGTCGTGCAGGGCGAGAACGACCCCTTCGGCATGCCTGCCGCCGGGCACCACCGCGAACTGGTCACGCTGGCCGGGGACCACAGCCTCAAGGCCGACGTCGAGGGCGTCTACCGCGCGGTCGCCGACTGGCTGCCCCGGGTGCTGCGCCCGCTGGATTAGGCCAGCGGATCCGCGGTGCGCAGCCTGGCCTGCTCCGCCTCGATGTCATAGGCGGCGGGCGGGAACTTCGGATCCAGCTCGCGCAGGGTCTCCAGCAGCAGCCTGCTCACCGCCCAGTTCCGGTACCACTTCCGGTCCGCGGGCACCGCGTACCAGGGCGTGGCCGAGCAGTTCTGCAGCGCGGCGGTGTAGGCCTGCTGGTACTTCGACCACTTCGACCGGGCGTCGATATCGGCCGGGGTGTACTTCCAGTGCTTGCGCGGATCGTCCAGCCGGGCCAGCAGCCGTTCCCGCTGCACCTCCGGCGAGATGTGCAGGAAGCACTTGAGCACCGCCACGCCCGCCCCGGCCAGCTCGCGCTCGAACTCGTTGATCTCCCGGTACCGGGTGCGCAGCTCGGCCGCGCTGCGCAGGCCCTCGACCTTGGGCACCAGCACGTCCTCGTAGTGCGAGCGGTCGAACACGCCGATCCGCCCCGGCTCCGGCAGCAGCTTGCGCACCCGCCACAGGAAGTGGTGCCGGGCCTCGGCGCGGGTCGGCTTCTTGAACGAGGCGATGTGCACGCCCTGCGGGTTCACCAGCCCGAGCACGTGCCGGATGGTGCCGCCCTTGCCGGAGGTGTCCATGCCCTGCAACACCAGCAGCACCGCGCGGGCGTTCTCGGCGTAGAGCGCCTCCTGCAGGTCCTCCAGTTCGGCGCCGGTCGTGAGCAGGTCGGCCGCGGCCTCCCGCTTGGTCTTCGGACCGATCGGGCGGCTCGCGGGATCCAGCGCCGCGAGGTCCACCGAGTCCAGCCGCAGCACGTCCCGAACCGACTTCCTGGCCATCCGCGCAGCGTAGCCAGCCCTGGTCGATCCCGCTGGTCAGGCGGCCGCGATCGGCGCCAGCACCGCCTTGGTCAGGGTGGCCAGGTCGGCAGCGGCGAGTTCCACTTCCAGCCCGCGCCGCCCGGCACTGCAGAAGATCGTCTCGAAGCCCCGCGCGGAGTCGTCGAGCACCAGCGGCAGCCGCTTCTTCTGCCCCAGCGGTGAGATCCCGCCCGCCACATAGCCGGTGGCCCGCTCCGCGTCGGGGACCGCGGCCATCTTCGCCTTCTTGCCGCCCAGCGCCGCGGCCAGCGCCTTGAGGTCCAGCTGCGCGGTGACCGGCACCACACCCACCGCGAGTGCGCCGTCCACCTCGGCCACCAGGGTCTTGAACACCCGCTCCGGCTCGATGCCCAGCGCCTCGGCCGCTTCCAGCCCGTAGGAGTCGTGCCGTGGATCATGCTCGTAGGAGTGCAGTGTGTGCGCGATCCGCTGCTTGACCAGCAGCGCTGTCGCCGGAGTGCCTCGTCCCGCCATGACCGGGGAGCTTAGAACCAGGTTTGTGGCGCACACCGCCCGCTATCCCGGAATGCGCGCGCACCGCGCCGCGTTGTGCGAATCGTGGGAACCGAGATGACCTGCCCGCTCCGCCCGGCCGCCGCGCGGCCCGGCCGAGGCGCGCTGCGCGGCGTATCCTCAGCACCATCGCCGGCATTTCCGATGGTGGAGCTGCCTGCGGTTGTTACCACAAGCCCAAGCCCACGCTCCGGCGTGCGGGAAGGGAGCCAGGTGCCAGGCACCGCACCAGAGACCAGAACCGGGGACGAGACAACGGATGACCGCGCGGCCCGCTTCGAGCGGGACGCGATGCCGTTGCTCGACCAGCTCTACGCGGCCGCGCTGCGGATGACCCGCAACCCGGCCGACGCCGAAGACCTTGTGCAGGAGACCTTCCTGAAGGCGTACTCGGCCTTCTCCTCCTTCGCCGAGGGCACCAATCTCAAGGCCTGGCTGTACCGCATCCTGACCAACACCTACATCAACGGGTACCGGCGCAAGCAGCGGCAGCCGCAGCAGTCGCCGACCGACGAGATCGCCGACTGGCAGCTGGCCCAGGCCGAACGGCACAGCAGCACCGGTCTGCGCTCGGCCGAGGTGGAGGCGCTGGACCGGCTGCCGGACAGCGATGTCAAGGCCGCGCTGCAGCAGCTGCCGGAGGACTTCCGGATGGCGGTCTACCTCGCCGACGTCGAGGGGTTCGCGTACAAGGAGATCGCCGACATCATGGGCACGCCCATCGGCACCGTCATGTCCCGGCTGCACCGCGGCCGGCGCCAGCTCAAGGAACTGCTCACCGACGTGGCCAAGGACCGCGGTTTCCTGCGTGGCCGTGCCGCCCAGGAGGTGGCCGGGTCATGAGCTGCGACGAATCCGCCGAGACCAACTGCAAGGACGTGCTCGCCGAGGTCTGGATGTTCCTGGACCAGGAGTGCGACAAGACCCGCCGCGACCTGCTGCGCCAGCACCTGGACGAGTGCAGCCCGTGCCTGGAGCAGTACGGCATCGACGAGTACCTCAAGGCCCTGCTGGCCCGGAAATGCGGTGGTGAGGCCGCCCCGGACACGCTGAAACAGCGGTTGCGCGCCTCCATCCGCCGGACTGTGCTGGAACAGGCCGAGGTGACCGTGGAATGCGGCCCGGACGGCAAGACCGTCGAGGTCTCGCTGCGCGCCGAGCGGATCGAACTGCACGAGGCAGTCCGCCAGGACGACTGAACCGGCCCCAGAAGCACGAAGCCCCCGGAAGACCTAACGGTCCCGGGGGCTTTGTTCTGCCGGTTGGTCCGGCGTGACCACGATCAGGCGTTGGGACGCTTGCCGTGGTTGGCGCCGCGCTTCTTGCGGTCGCGCTTCTTGCGGGCGCGCTTGGACATCGCGTTCTCCTTGGTCCGGGGTGTCGGCCGGCAGAGCCAGCCGTGTCTTGCTTCCCCCCAGTGTGTCACGCCCGATGGCCGACAGCGGCGGGGGGCCGCTTCGTGCTTGCATCGCTGGATGGCCGAGGAGATCAGGGCGGAACTGGTGGCGACCGTGGGTGAGGTGGTCGTCGGCGAGGGTGACGTGGTGGCGCCCGGCGACACGCTGGTGGTGCTGGAGTCGATGAAAATGGAGATCCCGGTGCTCACCGAGCAGGACGGCACGGTCACCAGACTCGCGGTCGAACCCGGCGCGCTGGTGCGCGCGGGCGATCTGCTCGCGGTGGTCGAGCACAATGGACCACCGTGTCCACCCTGAGTGAGTTGCTCGCCGAACACACCCGCCTGCCCGGGGCCGCCGTCGACCACCTGCAACTGGTGGTGGGGGAGTGGCAGCTGCTCTCCGACCTGTCCTTCGCCGACTTCCTGATGTGGGTACCCCTAGAAGCCGCCACCGCGGAGGGGGTCGCCGAGGAGCGGTTCCTGTGCGTGGCCCAGGCCCGCCCACAGACCGCGCCCACCGCGCACCCCGAGGACATGGTCAGCACGGTGGTCGCCGCGCCGGACCACCCGCAGCTGCGCCGGGCCGTGGTCGAGGAGCGGATCTGCCGGGAGGAGGACCCGCGCTGGCACCTCGGCGTGCCGGTGCGCCGGGAGACCATCCCGGTCCGCTTCGGCGGCAAGGTGGTCGCGGTGCTCAGCCGGGACATCAACCTGGCCGTGCCCAGGGTGCCCAGCCCACTGGAGATCGCCTACCTGGGTAGCGCGGCCGATCTCTGCCAGATGATCGCCGACGGCACCTTCCCCGCGCCGGAGCCCTCGCCGGGCGCGCACACCAGTCCGCGCGTCGGCGACGGCCTGATCAGGCTGGATGCCGCCGGGACGGTGGTCTTCGCCAGCCCGAACGCGCTCTCGGCCTACCACCGGATGGGCCACGCCGCCGATCTGGTCGGGGTGGCGCTCGCGCCGCTGACCCGCTCGCTGGTCTCCGACCCCTTCGACGCCACCGAGGTCGCGCAGCGGATGCGCACCGCGCTGGACGGCAACCCCAGCACCAGGGTCGAGGCCGAGGCCCGCGGCGCCACCGTGCTCTTCCGCGCGCTGCCGCTGCGCCCGCGCGGCAAGGCGGCAGGCGCGCTGGTGCTTGTCCGCGACGTCACCGAGGTGACCAGGCGAGACCGGGCGCTGATGTCCAAGGACGCGACCATCCGGGAGATCCACCACCGGGTCAAGAACAACCTGCAGACGGTGGCCGCGCTGCTGCGCCTGCAATCCCGCCGGACGAACAACACCGAGGCGCGGCAGGTGCTGGCCGAATCGGTCCGCCGGGTCACCTCGATCGCACTGGTGCACGAGACGCTGTCCATGTCGGTGGACGAGCGGGTGTCCCTGGACGACGTGGTGGACCAGGTCATCCCGATGATGAGCGATGTCGCCACCGCCGAGACCAGGGTGGTGGTCCGCCGCGAGGGCAAATTCGGGGTGGTACAGGCAGAACTGGCCACACCTTTGGTGATGGTGCTGACCGAGCTGGTGCAGAACGCCTTCGAGCACGCCTACACCCCCGGCCAGCGCGGGGAGGTGGTGGTGCACGCGGAACGCTCGGCGAAGTGGCTGGACGTGGTCATCACCGACGACGGCCGCGGCCTGCCGCAGGGCTTCTCGCTGGAGCGCACCGACCGGCTCGGCCTGCAGATCGTGCGCACCCTGGTCGAGTCCGAACTGCGTGGTTCGCTCAGCCTGCGCCGCAGGCAGGGGACCAAGGGCACCGAGGCGGTACTGCGGGTTCCGCTGCAACGCCGCCGTTAGACCATTAGAGATCCGGGTTTATCTAGTCATGTTTCTGCCAGTGTGGACCGGGGTTTTCGCCGGAGAGGCAGAAAAAGCAACTGACCGGCACTCGTTCGCGCGAGTGCCGGTCAGTCGGCCGTTCGGAGGTTGCGACCCTCTCAGGCTCCAGTGCGAGCCCGGGTGCGGGCGTTGCGTCGCTTCAGCGCGCGTCGCTCGTCCTCGCTCATACCGCCCCAGACTCCCGCGTCCTGTCCAGACTCCAGCGCCCAGGTCAGGCAGTCGGACATCACGGGGCACCGGCGGCAGACGGTCTTCGCCTCGGCGATCTGGAGCAACGCAGGACCGCTGTTCCCAACGGGGAAGAACAGCTCGGGGTCCTCGTCGCGGCAGGTCGCGCGGTGGCGCCAGTCCATGGTTCCTTGCTCCTCGCTAGGCACATAGCAATAGTGCCGATAGTGGTTTCGGGGGTGTTTGTGGGTGCTTGTGAATGCTTTCACGAACTACGGCAAAGTCAAGAGGCCCGATCCAATCCGGTGAGGCAACTCACCCGAAAGATCGACACGCACTTGCTTGGCGGTTTCAAGGGGTGACATTCCGCGCGCTGGCGAAGGTCACGCCCAGGTGACGACCCGATCACGCACAGGTCACACCGCGACGGACAGTGCCGCCGGCACGGACATGAACCGCACATCGGTCCGCTCGCCAAGAAGATCGCCGTCTACCTGGAGCCGGACCGGTTCCGCGCAGGTCACTCTAATCCACTCAACGTCATCGCGCCGCAACAAATTCCCGCCCTGCGGACTTCCGCCGGGCCGCAGGATCTGCCAGACGTGCTTCACCACGGTGGGCATCCCGACGTTACGGAGAGCGAACACGCCCAATCCGTCCTCGAAGGAGGAACCCGGATTGATCCGCAGCGGCCGCTCACCCAGGTAGGTCCACGGATCGGTGTTGGACACGAAGGCCAGGTGCAGCCCGGTCTCCGGTTCGCCGTCGGGCAGGTGCACGGTGAGCTTCGGGTGCCCGTGGTCCAGCTTGAAATAGCTGGTGGCGGCCATCCGCGCGTAGAGCATCGGGGTGGCCTTCTTGACCCGGTGCCGTTCGACCCCGGCGACCACGTCGGCGTCCCAGCCCAGCCCGGCGTTGAAGGTGAACCAGCGGTCATCCGCCCGGCCCAGCCCGACCCGGCGACTCGCGCCGGCCTCGATCGCCTGCAGCAACCGGTGCGTGGCCTCCACCGGATCAACCGGCAGGCCCAGGGCGCGTGCGAAGACATTCGCGGATCCGCCCGGCACCACACCCAGCATCGGCACATCGTCCCGGACGCCGTCAGAGAGCAGTCCGTTCACGACCTCGTTGACCGTGCCATCCCCGCCGTGCGCCACCACAAGGTCAAAACCGTCGTGCGCGGCCTCGGCCGCGGCATCCGCCGCGTGCCCCCGGTAACTGGTCTCGACGACGTCCAGTTTCACGTCGCTGGCCAGTGCGTGCGCAATGACATCGCGCCCCGCCGCCGAGGTGGCGGTGGCCTGGGGATTGACCACGAGGAGTGCGCGCACGCCCTGAAGCGTATGACAGCCCGTGACGCCTCGCGCTCCGCCCCTGACCCGATGGTGGCGGCCGAGCAGCGAGGTTGTGCCTGGGTGATCACTGATATGCGGCGCAAGTCACGTCCGTGAGCTGCCAGATCGCCTCGATCAGGGGATGGCTAGCCTGTCCGCATGTCGCAAGCCCTGGGTGCGCCGCGAGCGGTGCGTGTGGCGGGTCTCCTGGTCGGGTTGCAGGGCCTGGCGGGGGTGGTGCTGGTGCTCGCCCTGCTGGTGCGCGCGCTGGACGGCGCGCCCAAGCCGGGCAACGTCTTTGGTGAGGCCGCCTACTTCGCGGTGCTGACCGCCGGGGTGGTCGCGGCCGCGATCGGGCTGCTGCGCGGCAAGCGCTGGGCGCGTTCGCCCGCGGTGGTGGTGGAGATCCTGTTGCTGGGCGTGGCCTGGTACACCCTCGGGCCGTCCGGGCGCTGGCTGATCGGCTCGCTGGCCGCGATCTACTGCCTGGCCGTGCTGGTGCTGCTGTTCAGCACGCACGCGCGGGCCTGGGTGCTGGGCATCGGGCCGTACGACGACTCGGCGGACAAGGCGAGCTGACCCCGGTCCCGGCGGGGCCTGGTCCTGACCACGCCCGAGGCCAGCGCGACGCCGATGATGACCAGTCCGGCGGCCAGCATCCGCAGCGTGGTCAGCTGCTCGTGCAGCAGCAGCGCGGCCGAGGACATGCCGAACACCGGCACCAGCAACGAGAACGGCGCGACCGCGGTGGCCGGGTAGCTGCGCAGCAGGAACCCCCAGATGCCGAAGCCGGCCAGGGTTGCCGCCCAGCCCACGTAGAGCACCGCGCCGACCCCGGCGAAGTCCAGGTGCGCCAACGCGTTCAGGCCGGTGTCCACCCCTTCGAAGGTCGCCGAGAGGGCGAACAGCGGCAGGATCGGCACCGCGCTGACCCAGACCATGAAGCGCAGCATGTCCGGCGGGGCGGCGTAGCGGGTGATGATGTTGGTCAGGCTCCACACCGCGGCCGCGGCCACCACCATCAGCAACGCGCCCAGCGGGCTGCCCGCGCCGTAGTCGAGCACCACCAGGACCATGCCGGCCAGTGCGATCCCGGTCCCGGCCAGGCGCAGCGGGGTGGGCCGCTCCTTGAGCAGCAGCGCGGCGAAGAGCACGGTGAACAGCACCTGGCTCTGCAGCACCAGCGAGGACAGGCCGGCCGGGGCGCCCGCGTACATGCCGCCGAAGAGCAGGCCGAACTTCACCACGCCCAGGGTCAGGCCCATCAGCAGCACCCAGCGCCAGGCCACCCGGGGCGAGCCGACGAAGAACAGCGCGGGCAGCGCGGCCACGGTGAAGCGCAGCGCGGAGAACAGGAAGGGCGGGACCTCGGCCAGTCCGACCTGGATGACCACGAAGTTGAGTCCCCAGATCAGCGCGACCAGGACGGCGAGGGCGACGTGTGCGGGCTTCACCCGCTCAGCCTCACCCGGCGGAGAGTTAAGCACCAGCGAAACTATCTACGGGGATCCGTTTAGTATTGCTTCATGCTCGATATCGGCAGACTGCGCGCGCTGCACGCCGTGGCCGTGCACGGCTCGGTCAACGCGGCCGCCGCCGCACTCGGCTACACCCCCTCTGCGGTGTCCCAGCAGCTGGCCAAACTGGAACGCGAGACCGGCACCACGCTGCTGGAACGCCGGGGCCGGGGCATCGCGCTCACCGACGCGGCCACTGAGCTGGCCGGCACCGCCAAGGAGATCCTGGCCCTGGTCGAACAGGCCGAGGTGCGGCTGGAGGAACAGCGCGGCCTGCCGGTCGGGCAGCTCACCCTGGCCACCTTCGCCACCGCCGCCCGCGGCCTGCTGCCAGGACCGCTGGCCGAACTGGCCCGCGAGTACCCGGAGCTGGATGTGCGGCTGACCGAACTGGACCCGCACCTGTCGATGGACCTGGTCGCCAGGGGTGAGCTGGACCTGGCCGTGGTGCACGACTGGGAGAACACCCCGCTGGCCGTGCCCGAGGGCCTGGCCAGAGCCGACATCGGCGTGGACGTGGCCGATGTGCTGCTGCACGAGAGCCACCCGCTGGCCGCGCGGGCCGAGCTGAGCCCGCTGGAACTCACCGGCGCGCGCTGGATCTGCCAGCCGCCCGGCTCGATCTGCCACGACTGGCTGATCCGCACCCTGCGCGGCGGCGGGGTCGAACCGGTGCTCGCGCACCAGGTCACCGAGTACCAGTCCCAGCTCGCGCTGGCCGCCCAGGGCCTGGGCGTGTGCCTGCTGCCCCGGCTCGGCCGCGGTCCGGTGCCGGCGCACGTGGTGGTCCGGCCGCTGGTCCCGACGCCGACCCGGCGGCTGTTCGCGGTGTGGCGGCAGCAGGCCACCCGGCGCCCGGCGATCTCGGTGACGGTGGCCGCGCTGCGTGCGCACTGGGCCGATCGGGACACCGCTTCTGCTCCGATGGGTTGATCACTCAAAGAAGGGACTGGGAGCGCCCGCGCGTGTCGTGCTCCAATCGAGATGTGACGCCTGACGGTCAGATCCCGCGACCGCGTACGTCCGTTGGCCGGGGCGGCCACGCGCTGCTCGCCCTGGGCCTGTTCGATCACGCCGAGGAGGATCTGCTCGGCTACGCGGGCTGGGCCGCCCGCAACTTCACCGCGGTGCAGGTGGTGCTGGTCGACCTGCCCGCGGTGCACACCTACCGGGCCGTCGGCTACAAAACCCACCGCGCCCTGCACAAGGCGCGCAGCGAGGGCAAACGCCTGCAGACCAGGGCCCGGCGCGCACTGGCCGTGCTCGGCCTGCCCGGCTCGCTGGTGGTGTCCTGGGCCGAACTGGCCGCCCGCTACCGCTACCAGGTGCTCTACGACCAGGTCCGGCACGCCTACGAGAGCAGCCCGGCCTTCCGCGCGGCCTGCCTGCGGGCCACCGCGACCATGCTCGCCGACCGGGTGCCGGGCGCGCTGTGCTCCCGCGGCCAGGTGCAGATCGCCGCGCACTCACTGCTGGCCGAACTGCCCCTCGCGCTGGACGGCGCCGGGATCCTGGGCGTGCCCGAGTCCACCCGCTGCCAGCCCAGCCCGCTGGAACTCACCGAGCTGCTCGCCGCCGCCCCACCCGAGCTGTGCCCGCGCCCCGGCCAGCTCGCGCTGACCCTGCACTCGGCCCCGGCTCAGCGGCCGGACCCGGTGCCCGGCTCGCCGCTGCCCGAGACCGCGCGGCCGCGGTAGCCGCCCGGCTGGTTTCACCCGTGGCGAAACCGGTCGCGAGCCCGGTCCGCCGCGGCGAGCATGACGGCGTTCCCACTGAAGGAGACCCGCCGTGGCCATGGTCCGAGAAGTCGCCGACGAACGGGACGCGCTGCTGGCGTTCCTGGCCGAACAGCGCGCCGCGCTGCGCCGCAGCGTGCTCAACCTGTCCGAGCTGACCGCCACCAGCCGCCCGCTGGTCAGCGAGCTGTCCCTGGCCGGGCTGGTCAAACACGTGGCCAGCGTGGAACGCAACTGGATCGACATCGTGCAGGGCCAGCACATCGGCGATCGCGGCCCGGTGCACGCGCTCAACCCCGGCGAGACCGTGGCCCAGGCCCTGGCCGAACTCGCCGAGGTCGCCGCCCGCACCGAGGACCTGGTGCGCGAGCTGGACCTGGACCAGCGGGTCGACGTCGGCCTGCAGGGCCACCCGCTGGTCGCGGGCAAGGTGCGCACCGCCCGCTGGGTGCTGCTGCACCTGATTACCGAGCTGGCCAGGCACGCCGGTCACGCCGACCTGCTGCGCGAGTCCCTGGACGGCGCGACCGCCTTCGGGCTGGTCGCGGCCGCCGGGGACCCGCTGATCACCTGAGTCAGGCCGGTTTGCCCAGCTCCGCCAGCGCGGCGCCGTCGATCCGGTACACCGTCCACTCGTCCAAGGCCACCGCGCCCAGGGACTTGTAGAAGTCGATCGCCGGCGTGTTCCAGTCCAGCACCGACCACTCGAACCGCGCGTACCCGCGGCGCACGCACTCCTGCGCCAGCTCGACCAGCAACGCCTTGCCCAGCCCCGAACCCCGGTGCTCGGGCAGCACGAACAGGTCCTCCAGGTAGATGCCGTGCTTGCCCTCCCAGGTGGAGAAGTTCAGGAACCACAGGGCACAGCCGACCACCACTCCGTCGGCTTCGGCGACGTGCCCGAACAACGCCGGGCTGTCCCCGAACAGGGCGGTGCGCAGCTGGTCGGCGGTGATGGTGCAGGACTCTGGCGCGCGCTCGTACTCCGCGAGCCCCTCGATCAGTCCGATCACGGCGTCCACATCGGACGGCCGGACCCGGCGAACGCGTTCGTCAGTCACAGTGTTCCTCCCCAGTGCTCAGGCGGTCGGCAGGTTGAGCCGCACGAGTTGCGGCACACCCCGCTCGAATCCCAGCACAGCGATCCCCGCCGTGCCCAACCCGAATCGCACCCCGGCCGTGGCAGGCAGCTCCAGCCACCGCGCCACCAGCACCCGGCTGAAGTGCCCATGCCCGACCAGCACCACGTCGGTCTCCGGCAACAACGCCCGCACCCGGTCCAGCAGCCGGTCGGCGCGGACGCTGACCTGCCCGGCGGATTCGCCACCGGGGACCGGGTGTGTCCAGACGGTCCAGCCGGGCACGGACTCGCGGATCCGCGGCGTGGTCAGGCCCTCGTAGTCGCCGTAGTCCCACTCCGACAGGTCCTCGGTGACCTCGTCCACGGTGAGCCCGGCGAGTTCGGCGGTCACCTGGGCGCGGTCGCGTGGGCTGGCCAGAACGCGGCCCTTGACGCCGAGCGCGGCCAGGGTGCGGCCGGCGGCCTCGGCCTGGGCGCGGCCCTGGGGGGTGAGCGGGATGTCGGTGCGGCCGGTGTGCTGACCGGAGCGGGACCACTCGGTCTCACCGTGCCGCAGCAGGTAGACGGTGGGCTCCCGGTGCTCGTCCTGGGTCATGCGCGCGTCGTCTCCTCCGGGGCCGGTGCCACCGCTGATTCTGTGCCGTCGGGGTCAACCGCGCTTGTCACGCCCGCATTCCACGCCCCCGGCCGGTCAGTCCGGCGGTTAACCTGGAGGTGCAACCCGGCGAAGAGTCAGGTGGCCCTGGTGAAAGCTGAGCATTCGGAGATCGGCCGCAGGTTGCGGCAGATCCGGCACGCCCGCGGCAAGTCGCTGGCCGTGATCGCGGGGATGGCCGGCATCTCGGCCGCGCACCTGTCCCGGCTGGAGAACGGCGAGCGAGCGCTTGACCGGCGTTCCCTGATCGTGAAGCTGGCCGAGGCGCTGGAGGTCGCGCCAGGGGAACTGACCTTGTCGCCGGTCGCCATCGCTCCGGGTGAGCTGGCCGAGGACCGCTTCCTCAACGCTGTCCGGCTGGCCATGCTGGCGGTGAGCATGAACCAGGCAGGCGGGCAGGTGGTGCCGCCCGCGGTGCTCTCCGCGCGGGTCGACGAAGTGCTGACAGCGCAGCGGGACTGTCAGTACGAGCAGGTCGGCGCGGCACTCCCCGACCTCATCCGGGACCTGCACACGACCCTGGCCACTGGCCGGGGCGAAGCCGAAGTGCTGCGGCTACTGGCCCTGACGCATGTCCAGGGCACCCAGGCCTGGCTGATGGACATCGGCGCGCCACTCGACCTCGGCTGGCAGGCCGCGACGCTGGCCAGGCAGGCCGCCGAGCGCCTCGACCAGCCCCTCGCCCTCGCGCTGAGCGCCTTCGGCACCGCGTTCGGTCTGCTCGGCGCCGGTGCGTTCGCGCTGGCCGAGCGGGCGCTCGCGGAGGCTGAGATCGGCACTGCCCGCGCGGTCGAGTTGCAGGTGTCCGGCATGCTGGCCCTGACCCGATCACTGGTGGCGGCGGCCTGTGGCGATCAGGCCGGGCGGACCGCGGCGCTGGCGCACGCGGCTGAGCTGGCCGAACGCACCGGCGAGGGCAACGCGTTGTGGTTCGGGTTCGGTCCGGGCAACGTCGGGGTGTGGCGGATGTCGGTCGCGCTGGAGGCAGGCGAGCACCTGGAAGCGGCCAAGATCGCGGAGACGATCAACCCCGGGGTGCTGCCTTCGCGGACCAGGCAGGCGGCCTACTGGCGGGAGTACGGCAGGGCGCTGGCGCGGCTGCCGAGGCGGCAGGACGACGCCGTGCTGGCGATCCGGCGAGCGGAACTGATCTCTCCGGCACGCGTGCGCAGGCACCCGTTCATGCGGTCAGTGCTGGCCGAGCTGGTGGTAAAGGCCAAGCGGGACGCGGTCGGCCGGGAACTCCGCGGCATGGCCTACCGGGCAGGTCTGCCGGTGTAGCCCGATCAGGTGTCCTTGTCCTGGTGGCAACAACCTGACCCCTGGTGTTCCTAGCGTGCTGTGCACCGCTGATCAGGACTGTGGGGAGGCACTTGTGGGCGGTACACCGGACATCGTCGCCGCGATCCTCATGGGTCTCGATGACATCGCGGAGAAGGCCAGGGAGATCAACCGTCGTCAGGTCAGCAAGAGCACCAGGGTCCGGGATCCGATTCGCGTCACGCTCAGCGAGCACCAGGAGCTGCTGTTCGTGAGCCAGCTGGCCAACCTGCAGCGGCTGTTCGCGCTGCATTTGCAGGGCTGGGAGTCCGCCGAGGTCGCGGACGAGTTCGAATCACCTTCCTGACCCGGACAGCGAGACGCCCCAGTCACCACCCGGGTGACTGGGGCGTCCCAGCACAGCGAATCAGGCCGCCTTCTTGGTCTCCCAGAAGATGGTCGAGATCTGTTCGATGTAGTCCAGCAGTTCGGTGCCGGTCTTGGGGTCGGTGGACCCCTTGGCGCCACCGGCGCCCGCGGCCTTGGTGGCCCGGTTGAACAGTTCGTGCAGTTCCGGGTACTTCTCGAAGTGCGGTGGCTTGAAGTAGTCCGTCCACAGCACCCACAGGTGGTGCTTGACGAGTTCGCAGCGCTGTTCCTTGATCTCGATCGCGCGCTGGCGGAACTCCGGGTCCTCGTTGGACTGGAACTTCTCCTGGATCGCCTTGACCGACTCGGCCTCGATCCGCGCCTGGGCTGGGTCGTACACGCCGCACGGGAGGTCGCAGTGCGCGGTGACCTCCAGACGCGGGGCGAGGATGCGCGACAACAGTCGCATCATGTCCTCCTGAACAATGGATGCTCCGACGCGGGTGACCCTACTCCGGGCGTACCGGACCGGCAGGCGGAGGTGATCGTCCTGGCGCTCGGGCTTCTGCCGGTGCGCAGACTGTTGGTGCGCGGGCCGTCCATGGCGCCGACGCTGGCCGACGGTGACGTCGTGCTGGTCCGGCGGGGTGGCCGGCCGCGGGCCGGTGATGTGGTGCTGGTGCGCTGGGCGGCGCGGCCGGGGCAGTTGTCCGTCAAGCGGGCCGTGCGGCCGGTCGCGGGCGGCTGGTGGGTGTTGGGGGACAACACCTTCGGCTCCACCGACTCGGTGGCACTCGGCGCGGCCGAGGTGCTCGGGGTGGTGCGGTGGCGGTTGTGGCCACGGCCGGGGCGGCTGGTCCGGCGGGGCTGACACGGGCCCGCCAGGTCGTGGCGACGGTGGCCGACCTGGCGGGGACGGGGACTTCTCAGGCGTTGGCGCGCAGGCTGGCGTAGTGGTCCACGCAGGCCTGGTACTTGGGCAGCAGACCGGCGGCCTCGGCTTCGGCCAGGCTCGGCGCTTCGGTGTCCTTGACCGAGAGCACCGGCGCCGCGCCGTCCAGGTGCTCCGCCCAGGGCAGGCCCAGCGCCGGGTCCAGCGGGTTGATCGCCCGCTCGCGCGCGGGGGTGAACGGGGTGGAGCACAGGTAGCTCATCACCGTGTTCTCCTCCAGCGCGAGGAAGCAGTGCCCGAGACCCTCGCTGATGTAGATCGAGTTGTAGGTCTCCGAGGACAGCCGCACCGCCTCCCACTTGCCGAAGGTCGGCGAGCCCAGCCGGATGTCGATGATGATGTCGAGCAGGGCGCCACTGGCGCAGTAGACGTACTTGGCCTGCCCTGGCGGGGTGTCGGCGAAGTGCACCCCGCGGATGACCCCGCGGCGGGACACCGAGTGGTTGCTCTGGGCCAGCGGCAGCGGGTATCCGACGGTCTCGGTGACCAGGTCGGCCTGGAACGGAACCACCAGAAGTCCGCGGTCGTCCGGAAAACTTTTCGGAGTGAATTCGTAAGCGTCGGGGATCGTCATTTTCCGCACCTGCATGGTGCTTGAGCTTACGGCGCGAGTCCCGCGACCTGCGGAGGACCGCCCGCCACCGCAACAAGCCGGACGGACGTCTTGCAAAACAGGCCCTGACCTGCGCCGGAAGGAAAAAGGTAACTGTGATCCCCGCCGCAGACACGATCAGGAAGTGGTGCCACACTGTCGACACCGCAGCGTGTGTTGATCACCGGACTCCACCCCGTAGTCCAGTGGTCGACCCGTTGATCCCGCGAAACGCCAGGGTGCGACAGCGTCCGGCGGACCGCGTCACGTGCCTATTCGGGCACGCCCACAACTCTCGCCCCCTCCAGGAGGGACGCTGTGACAACCGTGGACGACCAGGCCACCGGTCAGCTCACCGATGAGGAGATCTTCTCCGCGCACGAGGCCGGCAAGCTCGCGATCGCCCCGACCGCCTCACTCGCCGACCCGCGTGCGCTGTCCATCGCCTACACGCCGGGGGTGGCCAGGGTCAGCCAGGCCATCGCGGCCGACCCGAGCCTCGCCGCCCGCTACACCTGGACCCACCGGCTGGTGGCCGTGGTGAGCGACGGCACCGCGGTGCTCGGCCTCGGCAACATCGGCCCGCGCGCCTCGCTGCCGGTGATGGAGGGCAAGTCCGCGCTGTTCAAGACCTTCGGCGGACTCGACTCGATCCCGCTGGTGCTGGACACCACCGATGTGGACGAGATCGTGGAGACCCTAGTCCGGCTGCGCCCCTCCTTCGGCGCGGTCAACCTGGAGGACGTGGCCGCACCGCGCTGCTTCGAGCTGGAGGCGCGGCTGATCGAGGCCCTGGACTGCCCGGTCATGCACGACGACCAGCACGGCACCGCGATCATCGTGCTGGCGGCCCTGCGCGGCGCCGCGGCCGCGCTCAAGCGCGAGTTCGCCCCGCTCAAGGTGGTCATCTCCGGCGCGGGCGCGGCCGGTGTGGCCTGCGCGAAGATCCTGCGCGCGGCCGGGGTCGAGGACGTGGTGGTGCTCGACTCCCGCGGCATCATCAGCCAGGGCAGGGACGGGCTCAACCCGATCAAGGCCGAGCTGGCCGGGATCACCAACCCGCGTGGCCTGACCGGTTCGCTGGACGAGGCGCTCAAGGGCGCGGACGTGTTCATCGGGCTGTCCTCGTCCAAGGTCGCGCTGGCGCAGATCCAGCTCATGGCCGCGGACTCCATCGTGTTCGCGCTGTCCAACCCGAACCCGGAGATCCACCCGGAACTGGCCGCCCAGCACGCCGCGGTGGTGGCCACCGGCCGCAGCGACTTCCCGAACCAGATCAACAACGTGCTCGCCTTCCCCGGCGTGTTCCGCGGCGCGCTGGACTGCGGCGCCCGGCGGATCACCGAGAACATGAAGCTGGCCGCGGCCGAGGCCATCTTCCAGGTCGCCGCCGAGGACCTGTCGGTGGACGCGATCGTGCCCAGCGCCCTGGACCCGAGGGTTCCGCTCGAAGTCGCCGCCGCGGTGGCCGAAGCGGCACGCCGGGACGGGGTAGCCTGAAAGGGTCGGGGCACAAGGTTCACCGGGTTACCGAGCGTTCCGGCTACTCAGCGCTAACACTGACCGAGTGAAGGTAGTTCTCCCAGGTTGTGGCGTTTGTCAAGTTGCCACTGAATTGCCAACTCTGGGGGGTGGGCCAACCGGGTCCCACCTACTACCTTCACTCGTTCAGGTAGGCATCCGGGTGGGGGTTGGCGTGGCCACCTCGACTCGGGTGCACTGCTGAGACAGCCGCCGGCCGGGCCACCCTGCGCCGCGGCGGTCGATGCGGAAGGGTGGACATGGTGACCGAGCAGGTCCAGCGGGCGATGCGGGGGCCGCACGTGCTCGAACCCGCGGAGTCCGCTCAGCCATGTCCGGACAACGGCGCCCCGGCCACCGCCGAGGAGATCGACCCGGCCGCCGACACCGGTTCGGTGGAGTCCCTGGAGATCGCTTTCCCGGACGCCGCCGCGCTGCTCTGCGACGCCAACACCTACGTGCTCAAGGCGAACAAGGCCGCCGCCGAACTGGCCGGCGCCACCATGGACGAACTCGTCGGCCTGGAGCTGGGCGCGCTGCTCATCGGCGCCGACCCGGACACCAGGCTGTGCCGCCCGGCCGGTGGCGAGGTGCCGGTGCGGGTGGTCCGGCTGCCCGCGCCCGGCCTTGGCAGGCAGATCGTGCTGCTGGTGGACATCTCCGACCTGGCCAGCGCCGCGCAGGACCTGCGCGAGGAGGAACGTCGGCTCAACGACGTGCAGCGGGTCGCCGGGATCGCCTCCTGGGAGTTCGACCCGGCCACCGGCGAGACCATCTGGTCGGCCAACCACTACGACATCCTCGGCCTGACCCCCGGCACGGTCACCCCGGGCGCGCAGGCCGTGCTGGACGTGGCCCACCCCGAGGACCGGGACCTGATCGCGGCCTACTGGAGCGATCACAAGCACTCCGGCGACGCCATCGACATCGAGTACCGGGTGATCCGCCCGGACGGGGACATCCGGCGCATCCGCGGCGAGGCCAAATCGCACTGCGACGAGCGCGGTGAACTGGTCCGGATCACCGGCTACATCCGGGACATCACCGAGGCGTGGCGGGTGGAGAACGAGCTGGCCAAGGAGCGGGTCCGGCTGCTGGAGGCACAGCGGATCGCGCGGATGGGCAGCTGGACCTACGAGGTCGCCGCGGGCACGATCTACCGCAGCGAGGCGCTGATCGAGCTGTTCGACGAGGTCGGCTCGGTGCCGGACAACGACATCCTCTCCGGCGTGCACCCCGGCGACCTCAAGGCCCTGGCCGATCTGCGAGACCGGCTGCTGGTGGCCGAGCACGGCGAGACCGCCGAGACCGAGTTCCGCGGTGAGCTGGGCGACAAGGTCTACATGCTGCGGGTGCGCGCCGAGCACGGCGAGGACCGCAAGGTGGCCCGGTTGCAGGCCACCGTGCAGAACGTGACCGAGCAGCGCGCGCTGGAACGCCAGCTGCTGCGTGACCGGCGCAGGCTGGACGACGCGCAGCGGGTGTCCCGGCTGGGCACCTGGGAGTGGTACCCGGGCACCGGGGAGACCTCCTGGTCGGAGATGCTCTTCGAGCTGTACGGCGTGCCGCCGGGGCAGCGCACCACCTACCAGGACTACCTCAACCTGGTGCACCCCGAGGACCGGCAGTGGGTGGACGAGCTGTGGCAGCAGCTCGCCGCGGACGAGCAGCCGGTGGAGTGTGAGCACCGGCTGGTGCGCGGGGACGGCGCGGTGCGGGTCTTCCGCTGCCACGGCGCCGCGGTGCTCTCGCCAGAGGGCGTCACGGTGATGGTGGGCACCGCCCAGGACATCACCGAGCAGCGGGTGGTGGAGACCCGGATGCAGCGCTCCAGCCAGCGCTTCGCCGATCTGGTCTCGGTCACCCCGGTGGGCATCGGCATCTTCGACGACAGCGAACGGCTGGTCGACGCCAACGACGCGCTGTGCGAGCTGCTCGGTTTCGACCTGGAGCAGCTGCGCGGGATGACCGCCGAACAGCTCACCCACCCCGACGAGCCCGCCGAGCAGCTCTCGGTCGGCGCGCTGATGGCCGCCGAGGACCAGAAGAACCTCAAGATCCCGCAGCGGGTGCTGCTGCGCTCGGACAACGAGCCGGTCTACTGCGAACTGCACGTGGCGCTGTCCGTGCAGGACGACGGCCGCCGGTTCTCCCTGGTGGTCTTCCAGGACATCACCGAACGCAGGCGCACCGCCGAGGCGCTCAAGCACCAGGCCACCCACGACGACCTGACCGGCCTGCCCAACCGGGCCGCGGTCAAGGAGCTGCTGGCCGGGCTGCTGCACGGCGACCACCCGCACGGGGTCGCGGTGCTGTTCTGCGATATCGACAACTTCAAGCGGGTCAACGACTCCCTCGGCCACGACGCCGGGGACGAGTTGCTGGTGGTGCTGGCCAGGCGGCTGGAGGGCGGCCTGCCCAAGGGCTGCACCGCGGCCCGGCTCTCCGGCGACGAGTACGTGATCATCTGCGAGAACATCGACGAGGTCGGCGGCGTGGACGCGCTGGCCACCAAGGTCTCCAGCCTGCTGCGCACGGTGGTTCCGGTGCACGGCCAGCTGGTCCGGATCTCCGCCTCGATCGGCGCCGCGGTGCCCAACGGCTCCCGCGCCACCGGCGATGACCTGCTGCGCTTCGCCGACGCGGCCATGTTCGAGGCCAAGCGGCGCGGCGCAGGGCGGGTCTCGCTGGCCAGCGCGGCGCTGATGGCCTCGGCGGACTGGCAGGTGCACCTGGAGGGCCAGCTGCGGGACGCGCTGGCCAGGGACGGCCTGGCCCTGCACTTCCAGCCGGTGGTGGACTCCTCCGGCACGATCGTCACCGCCGAGGCGCTGGTCCGCTGGCCGCACCCGGATCGCGGCCTGCTCTCCCCGGATGTGTTCCTGCCGGTGGCCGAACAGGGCGACCTGCTGCGCGAGCTGGACCGCTGGGTGCTGCGCACCGCGTTGAAGGAGGCGGCGAACTGGCCGTCGGCCAACGGCGCCAAGGCCCCCGGCATCGCGGTCAACCTGGCCGGACTGCTGCCAGGTGACCAGGACTTCGTGGACATCGTGGCCACCGCGGTGGCCGAGGCCGGCATCGAGTGGGACCGGGTGATCCTGGAGCTGGTGGAGACCAGCCTGGTCGACCTGCCGTCCAAGACCCGGGTGGTGATGGCCGAGCTGGTCGAGCGCGGGGTCCGCTTCGCCGTGGACGACTTCGGCACCGGCTACTCCTCGCTGGCCCGGCTCAAGGACCTGCCCGCGCAGATCATCAAGGTGGACCGGCGATTCGTCGCCGGGGTCGGCAAGGACCCCTCGGACTTCGCGGTGGCCCGCGCGGTGGTGGACATGGCCCGCGCGATGGGCCGCAGCTGCGTGGCCGAGGGTGTGGAGACCGCGACCCAGTTCAACATCCTGCAGGGGGTCGGCGTGGACGCCTACCAGGGCTGGCTGTTCTCCAGGGCGGTGCCGCCGCGGGAGTTCCGCGCGGTGCTCTCACTGGGGCGGCTGCACGTGCCCAAGGCGGACTCCAGCGGCGTTTAGCCGAGTTGTGCCGCGGCGGTGCGGATCAGCCTGGTCACCGCCTCCGGCCGGGAGACCGGGGCCAGGTGGCCGGTGTCGAGTTCGACTGTGCGCGCGCCCATCCGCTGCGCCACAAAGCGCTGGAGTTCGGGTGCGGTGGTGCGGTCCCGCCGGGACACCGCGTACCAGGACGGCCGGCTCCGCCAGGCCGCGACGCTGGTCCGGCTGGCGAACAGGGTGGCGGCCACCCGGCCCTGCGCGGCGTAGAGAGCGCGGGCCTGGCGGTGTGGCACGTCGACCGCGAAGTCGCGCAGGAAGGCCGTTTCGGTGAGTCGCCGGAAGCCGCCGGACTCGATGATCCCGGCGTTGGCCGGCGGGGTGGGGAAGCGGGCGGCGAGCGCGGCGTAGTCCTCGTTCACCTCGGGGGCGCGGGCCGCCAGGTAGACCAGACCGGCCACGTTGCGGTGCAGCCCGGCCTGGGTGATCACCGCGCCGCCCCAGGAATGCCCGGCCAGCACGGCCGGTCCGGGCAGCTCGTCGAGCACTCGGTTGGTCGCGGCCACGTCCTCGGCCAGCGAGGTGAGCGGGTTCTGCACCGAGATCACCCGCAGCCCGGCGTCCTGGAGGCCCTCGATGACCGCGGCGAAGCAGGAGCCGTCGGCGTAGGCGCCGTGCACCAGCACCACGTCCCGCACGCCGCGCGGGGTGGCCTGAGCGGCGGGCAGGCCGGTCATCGAGGTCAGCGCCGCGCCCGCGCCCAGCACGGTGAACGCCCTTCTACTGATCATGTCCTGAAGCTAGTCCGGGAATCCGCACCGCCGGACAGGCTGTGCGGTCCTGTCAGCGATCGGTAAGAACTTCGGCGCCCAGTGCGGTGAACAGCTCGGCGAGCTGGTGCCGGGGCAGGTCGATCAGGCGGGCGCTGAGGTCGAGGTCCGGGAGAAGTTCGGTGATCCGGGCGCGGGCCTCGTTCTTGGTCAGGCCGGTCCTGGTGAGCGCCTCGCGCCAGATGTTGCCGGGTTTGCCGTGCGCGCGGTCCACCAGGGCACGCTGGATCTGTTGCGACTCAGGGGTTTCGTCGATCCGGTCGGCGACGATCACCGCGGACTTCGGGTCCGGGTTGCTACGCAGGAAACGCAGTTTGTATTTACTGGCAACGAGATCCGCCAGTCCGCGCTGGCCGCGCTCGCTGGTGATGTCGGGGTGGTTGTTGTCCACCAGCAGCAGCACCCGGTCAGCGGAGATGGCCAGCAGGTGCCGCAACGCCCACGGGCCGGGGTCGGCGGTGGTGTCCAGCGCGACCGCGCCGCGGGCGGTCACCGGGGCAGCCCAACCTGGTTGGCGCACAACGACTTCCAGGCCGTCCTTGGCGGCGAGTTCGCGCAGTGGGCCGATCCGGTCGGTCGTGCCGGCCTCGATGGACTGCGGGCCGTGGGTGTAGATCCCGGTGCTGGCAACGGTTTTCTTGGCCTTGGCGGTCGGGCGGCAGACGTAGAGCGAACTGGCGCTGCCCACCGCCTGCGCGCCGAGGTACCGGTCGAAGTCGGGCAGCAGCGCCTCGAAGACCAGGCCGAGTTTCAGTAGTTCCTGCTGCACCTTCCAGCCGAGGGCGGGACTGCGCTCGCTGAAGCCGTAGGCGAGGTGGATCCGTCCGGTGGCCGGATCACGCAACGATTCCACCGCGCGGGTGGCGAACAGGCCGATGCCCTCGGGGGTGTAGGGCGGGTCGGTGAAAACCAGGTCGGCCCAGCCAGTGGCCGAGGGCGGGAAACCGAAGCGCAGGTCGGCGTGCAGGCAGCGGATCCGGTGCCCGCGTGCGCGGGCGGTGGCGTCGATGTGCGCGAGCAGGCGTTCGTCCAGGTCGACCACGGTGATCTGCAGGTCCGGGCGTACCGCGGCCAGTGCCAGCGAGGTCAGGTCATGATCTCCCAGGCACAGCACCTGCGCGCCGGAGAGGTCATAGGTGCGCTCCAGCCACAGCGCGCGGCGCAGCACCGACTCCGGGGTGGCCGGGACGTGGTCCAGTGCGGGCAGCGGCGGCGGGTTGGCGTCGATATCGGCTCGGATGGTGGACAACGCGGCTGTGTGCTGGCTCACAGCATCCGCGAGCGGATCTGCCGGTCCGGGGATTTCGTCCAGCTCGAACGCGCTGCGGTAGGCCGCGGCCCTGGCCGGCCGGATGCGGTGCCGATCGCCCTGGCTCTCCAGGTCCGGCCCAAGCAGCGCCAGCAGCTCCTCCACCGACCGGCGCGGGGCGGCTGGCCTGCGGATCAACTCGGCCAGCGGGTGCCAATCACCGGCCAGCAGGGCGAGCACGCGGCGTAGCCGGCGGGCGGCCGGACCGGCCGCGGACAGGTGGGCAGCGAGCGGGTCCAGCGGCGCGTCGACGGTCACAAAACGTTTACTGTAAAGGGCTGGCCACTGGGTGTTGACCTCGCCGTTGTCAGTCCATCGGACTAAGGTCGATTGCTCAGGCGGCGGCCGGCCAGTGGCCGTCACGACCTTAAGGGGGCTCGCGTGATCGAGTTCCAGGCCGTGACCAAACGCTTCGATGACGGCACGGTCGCCGTCGACGAGCTGACCCTTTCCGTGGAGGCGGGCACGATCACCGTGTTCGTCGGGCCGTCCGGCTGCGGGAAGACCACCTCACTGCGGATGGTCAACCGGATGGTGGAACCCACCGGTGGCACCATCCTGGTGAACGGGAAGGACATCCGGGACTCCGATCCGGCGCTGCTGCGCCGCGGCATCGGCTATGTGATCCAGCAGGCCGGGCTGTTCCCGCACCGCAGCGTGCTGGACAACATCGCCACCGTGCCACTGCTGTCCGGCTGGACCCGGCGCAAGGCCCGCGCTCGCGCGGCCGAGCTGCTGGAGACCGTCGGACTGCCGGTGGAACTGGGCAAGCGGTACCCGGCCCAACTCTCCGGCGGGCAGCAGCAGCGGGTCGGAGTGGCCCGCGCGCTGGCCGCCGATCCGCCGGTGCTGCTCATGGACGAGCCGTTCAGCGCGGTGGATCCCGTTGTGCGCGAAGGACTTCAGGACGAACTGCTGCGGTTGCAGGCCGAACTGGACAAGACCATCGTCTTCGTCACCCACGATATCGACGAGGCGGTCCGGATCGGCGAGAAGATCGCGGTGTTCCGGCAGGGCGGCGTGCTCGCCCAGTACGCCACCCCGGCGGAGCTGCTGACCAGGCCCGCCAACGATTTCGTGGCCAACTTCGTCGGCAAGGACCGCGGCTACCGCGGACTGTCCTTTGTGGCCGACGGCGAGCTGGACCTGCGGCCGGTGGACACCGTGCAGGTCGGCGCGCAACGGCAGGCCGGCACCGGTTGGACACTGGCCCTGGACGCGGACAACCACCCGCGCGGCTGGCTGCCGCCGGAGTCCATCGCGGACGGTCAGGTGGCGGAAAGCTCGCTGGTACCGGGTGGTTCGCTGCACGTGCGCGGCACCGCGCTGCGTGGCGCGCTGGACGCGGCGCTGTCCTCCCCGGCCGGGCTCGGCGTGGTGGTGGACGAGGGCGGCGGGTACACCGGCGTGGTCACCGCGCAGCAGGTGCTCGACCTGCTGGAGCACCGCCGCGAGCAGGAGACGGGCAGGGTCTGAGGGTGTTCGACGACCTCGCCAAGTACCTCGGCAACCCGCGCAACGTCGGCGCGGTGCTGGACGGGCTGCTCCAGCACGTCTACCTGTCGCTGGCGCCGGTGCTGATCGGGCTGCTGCTGGCGATCCCGCTGGGCTGGCTGGCCCAGCGCACCCGGTGGCTGCGCACGGTTTTCCTGGGCACCGCCAACATCGTCTACACCATCCCGTCGCTGGCGCTGTTCGTGGTGATCCCCGGCCTGCTGGGCACCCGGATCACCGATCCGCTCAACGTGGTGGTGGCGCTGACCGTGTACACCACCGCGCTGCTGGTGCGTCCGGTGATCGACGCGCTGGACTCGCTGCCCAGCCCGGTGCTGGCCGCGGCCACCGCGATCGGGTTCAAGCCGGCGCACCGGTTTTTCGTGGTCGACCTGCCGCTGTCGATCCCAGTGCTCACCGCCGGGGTGCGGGTGGCCGCGGTGAGCAACATCAGCCTGGTCAGCGTGGGCGCGCTGATCGGCACCGGCGGGCTGGGCGTGCTGTTCACCTCCGGCTTCGGCATCCAGTACCTGCCGCCGATCATCGTCGGCATCGTGCTCACCCTGCTGCTGGCCGCGCTGGTGGACCTGACCCTGGTCGCGCTGCGCCGCCTGCTCACCCCGTGGACCCGCCTGGGCACCGGAGGCGCGCCGTGATCCAGCAACTCTTCGCCTGGCTGGCCGATCCGGCGCACTGGCAGGGCCCCGACGGCCTGCCGACCCGGCTGGCCGAGCACCTGTACTACACGCTGATCGCGGTCTTCGGCGCCGCGGCCATCGGCATCCCGCTGGGCTTGTTCGTCGGGCACACCGGGCGCGGCGGGCTGGTGCTGGTCGGCGCGTCCAACGCGATGCGCGCGCTGCCCACTCTGGGCCTGGTCACCTTCCTGTTCCTGCTCGGCGGCGGTTCCCAGGTCTCCACCCTGATCGCGCTGATCGTGCTCGCGGTGCCGCCGATCCTGGCCGGCACCTACGCCGGCGTGCAGGACACCGACGCCGGGGTGGTCGACGCCGCCCGTGGCATGGGCATGACCGGCTGGCAACGGCTCTGGCAGGTCGAGGTGCCCAACGCGCTGCCGCTGCTGCTCGGCGGCCTGCGCAACGCCATGCTGCAGGTGGTGGCCACCGCGGCGGTGGCGGCCTATGTGGGCCTTGGCGGGCTGGGCCGGGTGCTGCTGGACGGCATGCGGATCTATGACTATCCCAAGGTGGTGGCGGGCGCGTTCGCGGTGGCGCTGCTCGCGGTGACGCTGGACCTGCTGCTCGCGGGTCTGCAGCGGATCGTGGTGCCGCGTGGGCTGCGGGTGGCCGCGCGAGCGGCGGCAATGGCTCGCGGCGCCACCCGGGTGCGGGTGAAACCCAACGGGCACAACAACTTGGCCAAGATCGAGACCCGGGCCTCGGAGTCCGGTGTTGCTGGAGGGACAAAGTCATGAAGCGGAATCTGGCGGCCGTGGCCGTGCTGGTCGTGGCCGCGGTGAGCGCCTGCGGGGCGCCCTCGGACCCGCTCAAGAACGGCGCGCCGGTCACCGACAAGACCATCCACATCGGCTCGGTGGACTTCCCGGAGAACAAGCTGCTGGCCGAGATCTACGCCGCGGTGCTCGACGCCGCCGGGGCCGAGGTCAAGGTGGCCAGCCCGGTCTCGGCGCGTGAGGTCGTGCTCAAGGGCCTCAAGGACGGCTCGTTCACCCTGGTGCCCGACTACAGCGGAAACCTGTTGCAGGCACTGGATTCCGGCAACACCGCGACCAAGTCCGAGGACATCTTCGCCGCGCTCAAGACCAAGGTCGGCCCGGACCTGGAGGTGCTGGAGCCTGCGCCGGGCGAGGACAAGGACGTGCTGGTGGTGACCCAGCAGGCGGCCCAGCAGTTCGGGCTGAAGTCCATGGCCGACCTGGGGCCGAAGTGCGCGCAGCTCACCCTGGCCGCGGCCGGTGAGTGGAAGACCCGCTGGGAAGCCAAGATCAAGCAGCTCTACGGCTGCACCTTCAAGGAGATCCGCTCCACCGACGCCGGTGGCCCGGTCACCCTGGACGCGATCAAGTCCGGTTCGGCGCAGGTGGCGAACCTGTTCACCACCGCATCGGCGATCGGCACCAACAACTTCGTGCAGCTGGCCGACCCGAAGAACATGTACCCGGCGCAGAACATCATCCCGCTGTTCAAGTCCGGCAAGCTGACCGACGCCGCCAAGCTGGCGCTCAACCAGATCTCCAAGAAGATCACCACCGAGAAGCTGGCCGCCGCGGTCAAGCGGATCGAGGTCGACAAGGAGAACCCGGTCGACGTGGCCTCGGACTTCGTCAAGCAGAACGCCTGACCCGCCGACTTGGGCCAACTCGTACGCCCGGTTGGGCCAACTTGGCGTACCAGTTGGGCCAACTCGACGGGCAAGGCTTAGCGGCCGGGCTGACCGCCGATCCTGGCGGTCAGCCCGGCCGCGCTTTGCACTGCCTCGGCGGCGAGTTCGGGCCAGTCCTGGCCGCATTCCTGCTCGCACTCGTGCCGGACGGTCAGGCTGATCGCGGCCACCGGCCGGCCGCTGTGGTCGAAGACCGGCACCGCGACCGAGGCGAAGCCCGGCGTGACGTGGCCGTCCTCCACCGACCAGCCGCGCTGCCGTTCGGCGGTGAGCAGCCTGCGCAGCGCGGGCAGGTCGCGCGGGCCGCGGCCGGTGCGGTCCACGAACGCCCGCGCGGACGGGAACAGCGCCCGGACCTGGGCGGCGGGCAGGCCGCTGAGGACGGCCCGGCCGGAGGCGGTGAGCTGGGCAGGCAGCCGCACGCCGACGTCGGTGACCAGGGTCTGCGGGCGATGCGGCTGTTCCTTGAGCAGGTAGAGGGCTTCCGCGCCGTGCAGCACGCCCAGGTGCGCGGTGGTCTCCACCCGGTCCACCAGGCGTCGCAGCAGGGGCCGGGCCAGCCGTTCCAGGGGGTCGTGGCGCAGGTAGGCCGAGCCCAGCTCGAAGGTGGCCACGCCGAGGCCGTAGCGGCGCTCCTCGGTCAAGTGGGTGACAAAACCGGCCTCGACCAGCTCGGTGAGCAGGTGGTAGGTGGTCGAGCGGGGCAGCTCCAGCTCACGGGCGATGGCGGCCGCGGAGATCGGGCCCGCGCGCCCGGCCAGCAGCCGCAGCACGGCCAGGCCGCGGCGCAGCGCGGGGACGTCGCTGCTCTCGCCCACTCGCACGCTCCTCAAGACGTCTGGGATCCCAGACAGTGTCACCCCAACCGGGATAGCCGTGCCAGCCGGTCACAGGTTCTGATGGGCACATGCAGCAACCGGTACCCGTCGGCTTGAAGCCGCTCTCCCGTGAGCAGGTCGTCGCGGTGGCCCGCGGCGGCGCGGCCGTGGAGATCACCACGGAGGCCCAGGAGGCCATGGCGGCCACCAGGGCGCACATCGAGGCCCTGGCCGAGGCGACCACGCCCACCTACGGCGTGTCCACCGGCTTCGGCGCGCTCGCCGTCCGGCACATCCCGCCGGAGAAACGCGCCCAGCTGCAGCGTTCGCTGGTCCGCTCGCACGCCGCGGGCACCGGGCCGGAGGTCGAGGCCGAGGTGGTGCGCGCGCTGATGCTGCTCCGGCTGCGCACGCTGACCAGCGGGCACACCGGCATCCGGCCGCGCACCGCGGCCACCATGGCCGCGCTGCTCAACGCCGGACTGGTGCCGGTGGTGCACGAGTACGGCTCGCTGGGCTGCTCCGGCGACCTCGCGCCGCTGTCCGCGGTGGCGCTGGCGCTGATGGGGGAGGGGCAGGTCCGGGACGAGTCCGGGCTGCTGCGCCCCACCGCCGAGGCCATGCGCGAGCACCGGATCGAACCGGTGCAGCTGGCCGAGAAGGAAGGCCTGGCGCTGATCAACGGCACCGACGGCATGCTCGGCATGCTGGTCATGGCCGCCGCCGACCTGCACCGGCTGCTCGACCTGGCCGATGTCACCGCGGCGATGAGCGTGGAGGCGCTGCTGGGCACCGACCGGCCCTTCGCACCCGAACTCCAGGCGCTGCGCCCGCACCCGGGTCAGGCCCGCTCGGCCGCCCGGATGTTCGCCGCGCTGGCCGGCTCGCCGATCGTGGCCAGCCACCGCGGCCCGGACTGCACCCGGGTGCAGGACGCCTACTCGCTGCGCTGCTCCCCGCAGGTGCACGGCGCGGCCAGGGACACCCTGGCCTACGTGGAGACCGTGGCCGACCGGGAACTGGCCGCCGCGGTGGACAACCCGGTGGTGCTCGCCGACGGCCGGGTGGAGTCCAACGGCAACTTCCACGGCGCGCCGGTGGCCTACGCGCTGGACTTCCTGGCCATCCCGATCGCCGACGTGGCCAGCATCGCCGAACGCCGCACCGACCGGATGCTGGACGTGGCCCGCTCGCACGGCCTGCCGCCGTTCCTGGCCGACGACCCCGGCGTGGACTCCGGCCACATGATCGCCCAGTACACCCAGGCCGCGCTGGTCTCCGAGCTGAAGCGGCTGGCCAACCCGGCCTCGGTCGACTCCATCCCCAGCTCGGCCATGCAGGAGGACCACGTGTCCATGGGCTGGTCCGCCGCGCGCAAGCTGCGCAAGTCGGTGGACGGGCTGACCACCGTGCTGGCCATCGAACTGCTCACCGCGGCCCGCGCGCTGGACCTGCGCGCCCCGCTCGAACCGGCCCCGGCCACCGCCGCCGCGCTGCGCGTGCTCCGCGAGCACGTCGCCGGTCCGGGCCCCGACCGCCACCTGGCCCCGGAGATCGCCGCCGCCGAACGCGTGGTGCGTTCCGGCGAGCTGCACGCCGCGGTCGAGCCATACCTCGAAGCTGTCAATGGGAGGGTGAAGTGAGTACCGCAGGCCCCCGTCCGGTGCGCGCCGCGCGCGGAACCGAACTGACCGCGCGTGACTGGTCCACCGAGGCCGCACTGCGCATGTTCCACAACAACCTCGACCCCGAGGTCGCCGAACGCCCGGACGACCTGGTCGTCTACGGCGGCACCGGCAAGGCCGCCAGGGACTGGAACAGCTTCGACGCGATCAGCCGCGAGCTGACCACGCTGGCCCCGGACGAGACGCTGCTGGTGCAGTCCGGCCGCCCGGTCGGCGTGATGCGCACGCACGAGTGGGCGCCGCGGGTGCTCATCGCCAACTCCAACCTGGTCGGCGACTGGGCCACCTGGCCGGAATTCCGGCGGCTGGAACAGCTCGGGCTCACCATGTACGGCCAGATGACCGCGGGCTCCTGGATCTACATCGGCACCCAGGGCATCCTGCAGGGCACCTACGAGACCTTCGCCGCGGTGGCCAACAAGCGCTTCGGCGGCACCCTGGCCGGCACCCTCACCCTCACCGGCGGCCTCGGCGGCATGGGTGGCGCCCAGCCACTGGCGGTCACCATGAACGAGGGCGTCGCGCTGTGCGTGGAGGTCGACCCCGACCGCGCCCGCCGCCGCCTGGAACACCGCTACCTGGACGAGATCGCCGACGACCTCGACGACGCGGTCGAGCGCTGCCTGGCCGCCAAGCGGGAGCGGCGCGCGCTGTCCGTGGCGGTCATTGGCAACGCCGCCGAGGTCTTCCCCGAGCTGCTGCGCCGGGGCGTGGACATCGACGTGGTCACCGACCAGACCTCCGCGCACGACCCGCTGGCCTACCTGCCCAAGGGCGTGGCCCTGGCCGACTGGCACGACTACGCGGCCAAGAAGCCGGATGAGTTCACCGACCGGTCCCGGGAGTCGATGGCCGAGCAGGTGGAGGCCATGGTCGGGTTCATGGACCGCGGCGCCGAGGTCTTCGACTACGGCAACTCCATCCGCGGCGAGGCCAAACTCGGCGGCTACGAGCGGGCCTTCGACTTCCCCGGCTTCGTGCCCGCCTACATCCGGCCGCTGTTCTGCGAGGGCAAGGGCCCGTTCCGCTGGGCCGCGCTCTCCGGCGACCCCAAGGACATCGCGGCCACCGACCGCGCCATCCTGGAACTGTTCCCGGAGAACAAGCAGCTGCACCGGTGGATCACCATGGCCCAGGAGCGGGTCGAGTTCCAGGGCCTGCCCGCCCGGATCTGCTGGCTCGGCTACGGCGAACGCCACCTGGCCGGCCTGAAGTTCAACGAGATGGTGGCCAGCGGCGAACTCTCCGCGCCCATCGTCATCGGCCGGGACCACCTGGACTGCGGCTCGGTCGCCTCCCCGTACCGGGAGACCGAGGCGATGGCCGACGGCTCCGACGCCATCGCGGACTGGCCCCTGCTCAACGCCTTGATCAACACCGCCAGCGGCGCCACCTGGGTGTCCATCCACCACGGCGGCGGCGTGGGCATCGGCCGCTCCATCCACGCCGGCCAGGTCACCGTCGCCGACGGCACCGCACTGGCCGCGCAGAAGCTCGAACGCGTGCTGACCAACGACCCCGCCATGGGCGTCATCCGCCACGTCGACGCCGGGTACTCCCGGGCCGACGAGGTTGCGGCAGAACGCGGTGTGCGGGTGCCCATGGAAGGAAGCTCCCACGCCCGGCACCCTGGGCAGGCTGGCTGACAGTGACCGGCTGCGCGGTGGTCCAGGCATATCGGTACGCGCTTGACCCGACCCCTGAACAGGAACGCACTCTGCGGTCGCACTGTGGTGCGCAACGGTATGCGTTCAACTGGGGACTGCGTCTGGTGCGCGCGAACCTGGATCAGCGCGCGGCCGAGCGCTCCTACGGCATCACCGGTGCCGGTCTCACCCCTTCGCTGAACTGGTCTGCCTACGGCCTGCGCAAGACCTGGAACCAGCGCAAGGAAGAGGTGGCACCGTGGTGGTCGGAGAACTCCAAAGAGGCATACAGCTCAGGACTGGCGAACCTGGCGAATGCGCTGCGGAACTGGAACGACTCACGTACCGGTAAGCGTGCTGGCCGAGTAGTCCGGTTTCCCCGGTTCAAGAGCAAGCGGGCAGCTGGTTCATGCCGGTTCTCCACGGGTGCGTTCGGCCTGGTCGAAGATGATCGGCGACACGTGCGACTGCCCCGAATCGGCACCGTGCGAACTCACGAGAGCACCCGCAAGCTCTTTCGCCACCTCCAGCGCGGCACTGCGCGAGTTCGGTCTGCCACGGTGGCACATCGGCTCGGTCGATGGCAGATGTCCTTCTCGGTGGAGATCACCCGGGTGGACCTCGCACCAACCCGGCCAGCCGGGGTGGTGGGCATTGATCTCGGTGTGCGGTACCTGGCGGTGCTGTCCACCGGGGAAATGGTGCCCAACCCTCGCCCGCTGGAGACCGCGTTGCCCCGGCTGCGCCGGTTGCAGCGGAGAATGACCCGACGCAGCGGCCCTGACCGGCGGACGGGACGACTGCCCTCAAGGCGATGGCTCCGGGCCAGAGCCCGGATCTCAGCCCTGCACCTCAGGATCCGCAACATCCGGCACGATGGGCTGCACAAGTTGACCACCCGGTTGGTGCGCACCTTCGGCACCGTGGTGATCGAGGACCTCAACGTGTCAGGGATGCTGGGCAACCGCAGATTGTCCCGGCGTGTCGCTGATGTCGGCATGGCCGAGTTCCGGCGGCAGATCGAGTACAAGGCTGCCTGGTCAGGCGTGCGCGTGCAGCTCGCTGACCGGTGGTTTCCATCCTCCAGGACATGTTCGGGTTGTGGCGTGGTGAGAACCAAGCTTCGTCTGTCCGAACGTACTTTTGATTGCGAACACTGCGGCGTCGTGATGGACCGCGATCACAACGCGGCCAGGAACCTGGCCGCGTTGGCTGGCGCGCAGGCAGCTGACACGTCCTCCCTGAGTCGCAGGGCGACGGAAAACGGGCCCGCTGGAAACCCACGTCAGACCTGCATCGCGCGGGCAACGGGTAATGCCACGGGAAGCCCCATGAGGGCAACGCGGCGCCGCGAGGCGATGGCTCAGGACACGTTTTCAGACGTCTCCCGAACGGTATCGGAGTAGGTATGAGCACTGCGACGGGGTTGCTGTCGGACATCAGCGGCGTCGGGGCCGACCGCCAGCGCGGCGGGTACTCCCGGCACGGGTTCGACGTGGTGGAACTGGAACTGCGTGAGTGGTTCATCGCCGAGGCCGGTAAACGCGGCCTGACGGTGGAGAACGACCGCAACGGCAACCTGTGGGCCTGGTGGGGTGCGCCCGGCAAGGACGCGGTCATCACCGGCAGCCACCTCGACTCAGTGCCCGGCGGCGGCGCCTTTGACGGCCCGCTCGGCGTGGTCTCCGCGCTGGCCGCGGTGGATGTGTTGCAGGCCAGGGGTTTCCAGCCGCGGCGGCCGTTCGCGGTGACCGTGTTCGCCGAGGAGGAGGGCGGGCGGTTCGGCGTGCCCTGCCTCGGCTCCCGGCTGATGGCGGGCAGCATCGACCCGGACGCGGCGCGGCGGCTCACCGATCTCAACGGGATCACCCTGGCCGACGCGGTGGACGCGGCCGGGTTCGACCCGGCCCGGCTCGGGCCGGACCCGGAGGCGCTGGCCGGCATCGGCTGCTTCGTCGAACTGCATGTGGAGCAGGGCAAGGGCCTGGTCGACCTGGACGCGCCGGTCGGGGTGGCCAGCTCGATCCTGGCGCACGGCCGCTGGCGGTTCCGGTTCACCGGCGAGGGCAACCACGCCGGGGCCACCCTGATCGGCGACCGCACCGACCCGATGCTGCCCGCCGCCCAGCTGGTGCTGGCCGCGCGGGCCGCGGCGCGCGCGGTGGACGGGGCTCGGGCCACGGTGGGCAAGCTCATCCCGAATCCGGGCGGCACCAACGTGATCGCCTCCGCGGTGGACGTGTGGCTGGACGCGCGGGCGGCCACCGATGAGGTCACCCGCAACGTGGTCGCCGAGATCACCGCCGCGGCCAGGGACGCCGCCGAGGCCGAGGGCTGCGCGGTCGCGGTGACCGAGGAGTCCTACGGCGATACGGTGATCTTCGACCCGGCGCTGCGCGACCAGCTCGCCGCCCAGCTCGGCGGGGTGCCCGCACTGCCCACCGGGGCCGGGCACGACGCCGGGATCCTGGCCGCCAAGGTGCCCACCGCGATGCTGTTCGTGCGCAACCCCACCGGCATCAGCCACGCCCCGGCCGAACACGCCGAACCGGCCGACTGCGAGGCCGGGGTCACCGCACTGGCCCACGTCGTGGAACAGCTGACCCGATGAGCACCTACTGGTGCGAACAGGCCTGGCTGCCCGGCGGGGTGACCAGCGGTGTGCTGATCCGCGCCGAGGACGGCGTGTTCACCGAGGTGTCCACAGTGGACAGTCCGCCGCTGGGTGCCCGGCGGTTGCCGGGGGTGGTGCTGCCCGGGTTCGCCAACGCGCACTCGCACGCCTTCCACCGGGCGCTGCGCGGGCGCACGCACGGCGACGGCGGCACCTTCTGGACCTGGCGGGAGGGCATGTACGCGCTGGCCGCCAAGCTCAACCCGGACAACTACCGGCGGCTGGCCCGCGCGGTGTACGCCGAGATGGCGCTGTCCGGGGTGACCGCGGTCGGCGAGTTCCACTACGTGCACCACGCCCCCGGCGGCCAGCCCTACCGCGACCCCAACGCGATGGGCGAGGCCCTGCGCCAGGCCGCCGCCGAGGCCGGTGTCCGGCTCACCCTGCTGGACACCTGCTACCTGTCCGCGGGCTTCGGCGCTCCGCTTGCCCCGGAACAACTCCGCTTCGGCGACGGCGACGCGGCGAGCTGGGCCACCCGGGTCGCCGCCATGCCGGATGACCACAACACTCGGATCGGCGCGGCCATCCACTCGGTCCGCGCGGTGCCCCGCGACCAGCTCGCCGACGTGGTCGCGGGCGCGGCGGGCCGTCCGCTGCACGTGCACCTGTCCGAACAGCCCGCGGAGAACGAGGCCTGCCAGGCCGCGCACGGCCTGACCCCGACCGAACTCCTCCACTCGGCGGGCGCGCTGTCCCCGCACACCACCGCGGTGCACGCCACCCACCTGACCCCCGGCGACATCGCGCTGCTCGGCGAAACCGGCACCGGCTCCTGCTTCTGCCCGACCACCGAGGCCGACCTCGCCGACGGCATCGGCCCGGCCCGGGAACTGGCCGACGCGGGCAGCCCGCTTTCCCTGGGCAGCGACCAGCACGCGGTCAACGACCCGATCCTGGAGGCCAGGGCGCTGGAGCACCACGAACGCCTGCGCACCGGCCAGCGCGGCCGGTTCACCCCGGTCGAACTGCTCAAGGCGTCCACAGTGGACGGTCACCGGGCACTGGGCTGGCCGGACGCGGGCCAGCTCGCGGTCGGCCAGCGGGCCGATCTGGTGGCGCTGCGGCTGGACTCGGTGCGCACGGCGGGCTGCCGTCCGGACCAGGTGCTGCTGGCGGCCACCGCGTCCGATGTGGACAGTGTGGTCAACGGCGGCCAGATGGTCGTCCGGCATGGTGAACACGTCCGGCTCGGCCCGGTGGGACCGTTGCTGGCCAAGGCGATCAACGAGGTGTGGGCATGACCGTCCTGATCACCGGCATCGGTGAGCTGACCACCAACGACCCCGAACTGGGCCAGCTCGGCAACGCCGCCCTGGTGCTCGACGGCGACCGGGTGGCCTGGGCAGGCCCGGCCGATCGCGCGCCGGATGCGG
This sequence comes from Crossiella sp. S99.2, assembly GCF_023094165.1. Classification (GTDB taxonomy): domain Bacteria; phylum Actinomycetota; class Actinomycetes; order Mycobacteriales; family Pseudonocardiaceae; genus Crossiella. The sequence goes on from NZ_JALMDK010000015.1 coordinate 87,432, forward strand.
ACAACCTGGTCGACGTCGAGGGCCGGGCCGTGCTGCCCGGCTGGGTGGACAGCCACACCCACCTGCTCTTCGCCGGCGACCGCACCGCCGAGTTCACCGCCCGGATGGCCGGTCAGCCTTACAAAGCGGGCGGTATCGCGGTCACCGTCAACGCCACCCGCGAGGCCACCGACACCGAGCTGATCGAGGGCCTGCGCCACCACCTCGCCGAGGCGGTCGCCCAGGGCACCACCTACCTGGAAACCAAAACCGGCTACGGCCTCAACACCGAACACGAACTCCGCTCCGCCCGGATCGCCGCCGAGCTGGCCGACGAGGTCACCTTCCTGGGCGCGCACCTGGTGCCGCCGGGCTGGGACGCCGACGACTACGTGGACCTGGTCTGCGGCGAGATGCTGGACGCGGTGGCCCCGCACGTCCGCTGGGCCGACGTCTTCTGCGAAACCGGCGCCTTCGACGAAGACCAGTCCCGCGCTGTGCTGAAAGCCGCCGCCGCCAGGGGCCTGGGCCTGCGAGTGCACGGCAACCAGCTCGGCTACGGCCCCGGCGTCCGGCTGGCGGTGGAACTCGGCGCCGCCAGCGTCGACCACTGCACCCACCTCACCCCCAGCGACATCGACGCCCTGGCCAACTCCGACACGGTCGCCACCCTGCTCCCCGCCTGCGATCTCTCCACTCGCCAGCCCCTGCCCGAGGCCCGCAAGCTCGTGGACGCCGGCGCCACCATCGCGCTGGCCTCCAACTGCAACCCCGGCTCCAGCTACACCTCCTCGATGGCCTTCTGCGTGACCACCGCGGTGCTCCAGATGCGCCTCACGGTCGAGGAAGCGGTGCGGGCGGCCACCTGGGGCGGGGCGCGGGCGCTGGGGCGGGAGAGCGGGGATGGGGCGGTCGGGGTGTTGCAGCCGGGGGCGCGGGCGGATGTGCACGTGCTGAACGCGCCGTCGGCGACGCACCTGGCTTATCGGCCGGGGGTGCCGCTGACTCACTCGGTGTGGCGGTCCGGGTTGCGGGTCAAGTAGCCCCAGGTTCCCGGCAGACCCTCGATCCGGCCTTCGACCTCGCGGGGTGGCGGCTGCACGATCCAGCCCTCGGGCCAGTGTTCGTCGGTGCCGACCCGAGCACGGGCCAGGTTGAGATCGACCTGGCCCGGCACCGGGGCGTCGAAGAGCGCGGGCACCGTGAAGACCGCCCCCAGGAAACTGGCGACCGCGGGGAACTTCGCGTAGTCGAAGTGGACCGGCCCGAGGAAACGCGCCTCATCGAAGAGAGCGCGGGCGAGAGTGACATCGCCGAACTCGGCCCTGCCGGTGAACTTCGCGCCGGAGAAGTCGCTGAACAGGGGAACCTCGGTTCCCGAGAAGTCCGCGACACCTCGGAACTCGGTGTCGCGGAAGTGCACGATGTCCACCACGCACTGGCTCAGGGTGAAGTCCAGCAGGACCGCGCCGCTGAGGTCGAGGGTGATGTCCGGCCAGAACTGCGCGGTTGCCCGCAGCAGGTGCCAGGCCAGGATCCGCTGTGCGGTGAGCCGGACCTGACGCTCTTCCTCCCCGCTCTCGTACGGCATCCGCAGGTACGCGCAGAACAGGTTCACCACCGTCTGCCGATGATCCGGATTGCCCTCGCCCAGCCGCTCCAGCGCGTACAACCCCGCCAGCCGTACCGGCGCCTTGTCCGACCCCAGCTGATCCGCCGCTTTCGTGTACAGCTCAGTGATCCGCTTCTCCGCCGCGTCATGCCGGACGTCCGCCGCCACCTGCTCCTTCTGCACCAGATCCGTGTTCTGCAACCCCAGCCCGATCTCGGTCGCCCGCTGCCGCCGCACCGCCAGCAACAACGCCAGCGCCGCCCCCACCCCCGCCGAGGTGGTCAGCCCGGTCCGGATCGCCTCGATCTGCGCCTTGGTCGCCTCCGGCTCCGGCAACCCACCCGCCGCCCGCCACAACCAGCTCCCGATCCCCAGCCCCGCCAGCACGACCACCGCCGCCGACACGGCAACCCACCACCAGGGCAACGGCGTCAACGGCACCCGCGGAGCAGTCATCCACCGATGGTCCCAGCTCGCCGGGTGATCTTGGCTTTCGGTTGGTTTTCCCCCTGTTTCGGTTGACTGCTCGTGGTTTTCCCACCTACACCAAGGAGAAATTCCATGAGGTCGCTGAAGTCCATCCTCCTGGTCGGCGCGCTGGCCATCGGGCTGCCGTTGGGCACCGCATCGGTCGCCATGGCGGACGAGGCCGCGAAGCCGGGCAAGCCGGGAGTGATCTCGTTCGGGGCCGCCGCCCTCGCGGAGACCGCGGACCAGGCCATCCGACTGGCGCAGGACGGGGTGGACCGGGGTATCGCCGAGCACGAGAAGCGGACCGGGACTACCTGCAAGAAGCTGGGCGGGCTGGTCTCGGTGGAGAAGAAGTCGGAGACGCTCTACCTGGGGTCCGCCTACGTCAAGGCCGCCTGCCGCAAGGGCTGAGGGCCGGGGCCGGGCGGGGTGGTCAGCCCTGCCCGGCCGGCTGGGGGGACGCGGTGCGGTGCGGGGCCGCCTGATCCGGTAGCCACAGCACGAAGGTGCAGCCCTGGCCGGGGACGCTGTGCACGGTGACGCGGCCGTCGTGGCCCTCCATGATCTGCCGCACGATCGCCAGGCCCAGTCCGCTGTGGCCGTTGTGCGCGGCGTGTTCGCCTGCCTGCCAGAACCGGTCGAACACCCGGGGCTGGTCGTCCGGGCGGATGCCGGGGCCCTCGTCGTGCACCGCGATCCAGCACCAGCCGTCGCCGCGGCCGGTGGCCAGCCGCACCGCGCTGCCCGCGGGGGCGAAGCGCAGTGCGTTGCTCAACAGGTTGGCGGTGGCGCGTTTCAGCGCGTCGCGGTCGCCGATCACCCGCAGCCCTGGGGTCAGCTCGCGGGTGAGGGCGAGGCCGGCCTCGGTGGCGAGCTGGTCGTGTTCGGCGGCGGATTCCTCGGCCAGCGCGGCGAGGTCGGACTCGGTCTCGGCGAAGGCCGGCGCGTCCCGGCGGCCGGTGGCCAGCAGGTCCTCGACCAGGCCGCTCATCCGCAGCACCGCTCGGCGCACCACCTCACCCGCCTGGTCGCGTTCGGACACCGTCGCGTCCGGGCGGGTGAGCACCGCGTCCACGTTGGCCTGGATGATCGCCAGTGGGTTGCGCAGTTCGTGCGAGGCGTCGCCGAGCAGGCGGCGCTGGTCGGCGAAGGCGGTGTCCAGCCGGGCCAGCATGTCGTCGATGGTGTCGGCCAGGCCGCGCAGTTCGTCAGGGGGACCGTCCAGGGCGATCCGGCGGGACAGGTCGGTGGCGCCGATCTCCCTGGCGCGCTGGGTGATCCGGCGGATCGGGCGCAGTGCGCGCCCGGCCTGCCACCAGCCGATGAGCAGGCTCAGCAGGAACAGCGCGGACAGCGCGATCGCGGAGTACCGGCCGAGCAGGGCGATCGCCTGGTACTGGATCTTGCGCTCGAAGCTCTCCACCGCATTCTGCTTCTCCACTGTCCAGGAGGTCGCGCCGCCCCCGACGTCATGGATGAACACCTTGAGCCTCTCCTGCTCCACCGGCGGGGCGGTCTCCAGCGTGTACAGCACGCCGAGGTAGATCGAGGTGATCACCAGCGCGCCCAGCACGAACACCCAGGCCGAGTAGGACACGGTGAGCCGGAACCGGATCGTGGTCAGCCAGCGGCGCGCGCTCACCGCTCCACCAGCCGGTAGCCGCGGCCGATCACGGTCTCGATCGGCGCCGCCGCACCGGGGCTGGACACCTTGCGCCGCAACGTGCCCACGGTCACCCGCACGGTCTCGGTGAACGGGTTGGCGAACTCGTCCCACACGTGTTCGAGCAGTTCCTCGGCCGGGACCAGCCTGCCGGGCCTGGACATCAGGTAGCGCAGCACGCCGAATTCCTTGCGGGTCAACGTGATCGGCACCCCGCCCCGGGACACCTCGCCACTGGCCGGATCCAGTTCCAGCCCGCAGGCGCGCAGCACCGGCTCCCCGGTGTCCCCGTCCCGGCGCAGCAGCGCGCGCAGCCGGGCCAGCAACTCGGCCAGCGCGAACGGCTTGACCAGGTAGTCGTCCGCGCCGTGGTCGAGGCCGCGCACCCGGTCGGCCAGGCTGGCGCGGGCGGTGAGCATCAGGATGCGCACTCCGCTGACCGAGCGGATCCGGCGGCACAGCAGCAGCCCGTCCCCGTCCGGCAGGTTCAGGTCCAGCACCACCAGGTCGTAGGCGTGCACCCCGAACTTGGCCAGCGCCTCGGCGCCGGTGGCCGCGGTGTCCACCGCGTACCCGGCGTGGCTCAGGCCGGTGCGCAGCGCACTGGCCAGGTCCGCCTCGTCCTCCACGATCAGCAGTCGCACCCCGCCGACGGTATCCCGCCCGCACACCCGGGTCCGGCCACGCTTTCGGTGGATTTTCGGCCGCGGACTCAGCCCTCGGTCAGCCGGTACGCGCCGCGGGCGATCCCGGCCAGCACCGCGGTGGTGGTGTCCTCGGCGTCCAGCGGTCCGGAGTCGACCACATGCCGCTCCAGCTCGCCCAGCCCGCTGAACTGCTTGTACAGCGACCGGATCGGCGCCACCTCGGTCAGCGCCCCCGGCCCGCGGTCCACCGCCCGGCCGATGGTGATCGCCTCGTTGGGCCGCAGCACCACGTAGTGCACGGCGAACCCGCCGCCCGCCTTGCGGAAGACGTCCAGGAACCACGGGCCGATCACGCCGTCCACCACCACGTCGTAGCCACCGGCGGCGTAGCCGAAGGCGGCGGTGGCCAGCACGTCCACCACGATCTCGTTCTGCCGCTGGGCCTCGGGCAGGTAGGGCGCGATCAGGCCGCGCCGGATGCAGCTGTAGAAGTCGTCGGTACGCAGGTGCACGCTGGGCGACAGCTCATCGGCCAGCAACCGCGCCACCGTGCTCTTGCCCGCCCCCGGCGGGCCGGTGAGCACGATGACCTGTCCTGGTGACACGGGCTCGCTCATGCCGTCGATGATGGCCCAGGGACCGGAAATGCGCTGCCGCGCGCGCGAGAGCGGCGTAGGTTCGGCCGCATGGAGTATGTGAAGCTGGGGGCCACCGGGCTGGATGTCTCCCGGATCTGCCTGGGCTGCATGAGCTACGGCGTGCCCGAGCGCGGCACCCACCCGTGGTCGCTGACCGAGGAGCAGAGCAGGCCGTTCCTCAAGCGGGCGGTCGAGCTGGGGATCAACTTCTTCGACACCGCGAACGCCTACAGCGACGGCACCAGTGAGGAAATCGTCGGCAAGCTGCTCGGCGAGTACGGGCGGCGGGACGAGATCGTGCTGGCCACCAAGGTGCACCTGCCGATGGGGGAGGGGCCGAACCGGCGCGGACTGTCCCGCAAGGCGATCTTCGCCGAGGTGGACAACAGCCTGCGCCGGCTGGGCACCGACTACATCGACCTGTACCAGATCCACCGCTTCGACCGGCACACCCCGATCGAGGAGACCCTGGAAGCCCTGCACGACGTGGTGAAGTCGGGCCGGGTCCGCTACCTGGGCGCCTCCTCGATGCACGCCTACCAGTTCGCGAAAATGCAGTACCTGGCCGACCTCAACGGCTGGACCCGGTTCGTCTCCATGCAGAACCACTACAACCTGATCTACCGCGAGGAAGAGCGCGAGATGCTGCCCTTCTGCGCGGAGGAGGGCATCGGCGTCATCCCGTGGAGCCCGCTGGCCCGCGGCCGCCTCACCCGCGACTGGGACGAGGCCACCGCCCGCGCCGAGTCCGACGCCTTCGGCAAAACGCTCTACCAGGACAGCGACCGGGTCGTGGTGGACGCGGTGGCGGCGGTGGCCGCCGAACGCGGGGTGCCCAGGGCCCAGGTCGGCCTGGCCTGGCTGCTGCACAACCCCGCGGTGACCGCCCCCATCGTGGGCGCCACCAAGATGTCGCACCTGGACGACGCGGTCGCCGCGGTCGGGCTTGAGCTGACTGATGAGGAGATCGCCCGGTTGGAAGCGCCCTACACGCCGCACGCCGTGTCGGGGTTCTGAGGCAGCACGCCGAACCGCCCGGCCGGGTCCAGTCGCGCCTTCAGCTCGTGCAGGCGGCGTGGGTAGCGGGCCTCGGCCGGGTCGGTGAGGAAGTTGCGGAAGCGGTCCCCGCTGGTCCACGGGGTCAGCGCGGCGAACAGCGTCTCGTGCGCGGCGGCCGTGTCCGGCTCCGGGCGCAGGGTGGTGATGGTGGCCAGGTACTTCGCGTCCCGGCCGCTGACCGCGTTGCGGCCCGGGCCGGCCAGCGCACCGCCCAGGTGGCGGAGTTCGACGATGTGCGGGCCGTCGGGGGTGTGCGCGAGCAGGCGGCGGGTGGTGAGGGCGTCGGCGTCGCGGAGCAGGCGGTTGGTGGAGTGGTACGGGGCCGGGGTGGTGGGGTCGTTGTAGATCGTGCCGACCTCGGTCAGCTTCATCGGGCCGAGGGTGTCCAGGAATGGGCCGAGGGCGCGTAGCGGGGCCACCAGGTCATCGGCGGCGGGGCCCGCCTGGATGATCCGGATGTGCGCGACCCGGCGGCCGCGGAGCAGTTCGGGCACGCCGGGGAAGTCCGGGAACGGGATGACCGCGATCGAGCTGGTCAGGGTGTCCGGGAGGGTCGGGGTCCACTCGGTCCACACTCGCAGGGCCTCGGGGATCAGCTCGGCGTCGAAGAACAACCCGCCCGCCCACAGCTCGGGCATCGGGACCAGGTCGAAGGTCAACTCGGTGACGATGCCCAGGGTCGCGCCGCCACCGAGCAGGCCCCAGAACAGGTCCGAGCCGGGGACTGCCCGCTGGAGTTCGCCGTCGGCGGTGACCACCTCCAGCGCGCGCACCCGGTCAGCGGCCCAGCCGAAGGCGCGGCCGAACAGGCTCAGGCCGCCGCCCACGGTGTAGCCGAGCACGCCGACGTGCGGGGTGCTGCCCAGCAGCGGGACCAGGCCGTGCGGAGCCGCGGCTTCCAGGACCTCGCCCCAGCGCACCCCGGCGGCCACCCTGGCGGTGCGTGCGACCGGGTCGATGGTCAGCTCGCGCATCCGGTGGGTGGTGATCAGCACGCCGGGCTCGCCCGCGGGCGGCAGGCCGTGGCCGGTGGACTGGACCGCGACCGGCAGGTTCCGCTCGGCGGCCAGCCGGACCGCGGCCTGTACGTCAGCGGCGGAGGTGGCGCCGACGACCAGGGCCGGGCGGTAGCTGGAGTTGGTCTGGAAGGCGGCGCGTTCGGTGTCGTAGCCGGGGGAGTGCGGTTCGAAGGTCAACATGCGGCCCACGTTAGGAGCCGTTCCGGACAGCTTCTGTCCGCAACGGTGGCAGTCTTGGCGGCATGAGCCCACTCGCCCGCGTCATGCGGTTGCTGTCGCTGTTGCAGGCCCGCCGGGAGTGGTCCGGGGCGGAGCTGGCGCAGCGGCTGGCGGTCACCGACCGGACCGTGCGGCGCGATGTGGAGAAGCTGCGCGAACTGGGCTATCCGGTGCACGCCAGCACCGGCACCGCGGGCGGCTACCGGCTCGTCTCCGGCCGGAACCTGCCGCCGCTGGCCCTGGACGAGGAGGAGGCGGTCGCGGTGGCCACCGGACTGCTCACCGCCGCGGGCAGCGGGGTCAGCGGGGTGGCCGAGACCGCGGTGCGCGCGCTGGCCAAGCTGTCCCAGATCCTGCCGTCCCGGCTGCGGCACCGGGTGGCCGCGGTCGCCCAGGCCACCGAGGCGGTGCCCGCGGTCAGCGGCGCGCAGGTCGACCCGGCGGTGCTGGCCGTGCTGGGCGCGGCGGTGCGGGACGGGGAGCTGCTGACCTTCGGCTACCGGCGGCGGGACGGTTCGGCGGGGGACCGGCGGGCCGAACCGCACCGGCTGGTCACTGCCTACCGGCTCTGGTACCTGCTGGCCTACGACCCGGCACGGGCCGGCTGGCGCACCTTCCGGGTGGACCGGATCACCGACCCGCGGCCCACCGGCCGCCGCTTCGCCCCGCGTGAGCTGCCCGCCGCGGACACCGGCGCCTACCTGGACCGGGTCCTGGCCACCACGCCCTACCGGCACAGCGCGGTGGTCCGGATCGCCGCGGCACCGCGGGAGGTGCTCGCCTGGGTGTTCCGGCTGCTGCCCGCGCGGGTCACCGAGGTCGAAGGCGGCAGCGAGGTGCTGCTGAGCGCCGATCAGCCGCGCGAGGTGGCCAGGGATGTGCTCAGCCTGGCCGCGCTGGGGGTCGGGCTGGCGATCGTCGAGGCGGACGAGCTGGTCCGGGCCGAGCTGGGCGCGGCCCGGGACCGGCTCGGTCAGTGCGGCTAGTCGTCCAGGTCGTCGGCGTCGTCACGGGCCAGGAAGGTCGCCAGGCGCTCGATGGTGGTCTCGAAGTCCGGGTTGGCGTCGACGAAGGCGCGCAGCTTGTCGGCCACCCAGGCCAGGGTGACCTCCTCCTCGCCGCGCCGCTGCTCCAGCTCCTCGATACCGCGGTCGGTGAAGTACACGGATTTCCTCCGGGATAAGGCCGAGCCGCCAAGTCCACAGTGGACTTGGCGGCTCGGTGTAGACGGTGTCAATCAGAACTCAGACTGTGTCTATCAATCGAAAGCCTTGGCGATCAGCGCCGCCTGCTCGACCTCGTGCACCTTGCTGGACCCGGCCGACGGGGCGGCCATCGCGCGCCGCGAGACGCGCTTGAGCCCGGCCAGCCGCTCCGGCAGCAGTTCCGGCAGGGACAGCCCCAGGAACGGCCAGGCGCCCTGGTTGGCCGGCTCCTCCTGGACCCAGCGGACGTCCTTGGCGTTGGGGTACTTGTCCAGCACCAGGGCCAGCTTCTTGTGCGGCACCGGGTAGAGCTGCTCGATGCGTACGATCGCCACGTTGTCCGCGCCGCGCTTCTGCCGCTCGGCGTTGAGTTCGTAGCTGATCTTGCCGCTGCACAGCAGCACCCGGTCGACCTTGTTCGGGTCGGCCACCAGCGGGTCGGCCAGCACCGAGTGGAACTTGCTCTCGGTGAAGTCCTCGACCGGGCTGGTCGCGGTCTTGAGCCGCAGCATCGACTTGGGGGTGAACACCACCAGCGGACGGTTGATCCCGTCCAGGGCGTGCCGGCGCAGCAGGTGGAAGTAGCTGGCCGGGGTGGAGGGCACCGCCACGGTCATCGAGCCCTCGGCGCACAGCTGCAGGAACCGCTCGATCCGGCCCGAGGTGTGGTCCGGGCCCTGGCCCTCGTGGCCGTGCGGCAGCAGCAGCACGACGTCGGAGCGCTGGCCCCACTTGGCCTCGCCGGAGGAGATGAACTCGTCGATGATCGGCTGGGCGCCGTTGACGAAGTCACCGAACTGGGCTTCCCAGAGCACCAGCGCGTCCGGGTTGGCCACCGAGTAGCCGTACTCGAAGCCGAGCGCGGCGAACTCCGACAGCGCCGAGTCGTAGACCAGGAACTTGGCCTGGTCGTCGGACAGGTTCTGCAGCGGGGTGTATTCCTTGCCGGTCTTGCGGTCGATCAGCACCGAGTGCCGCTGCACGAAGGTGCCGCGGCGGGAGTCCTGACCGGCCAGCCGGACCCGGCGCTGCTCCATCACCAGCGAGCCGAAGGCCAGCAGCTCGGCGAAGGCCCAGTCGATGCCGCCCTCGCGGGCCATCTTGGCCCGGCGTTCCAGCACCGGCTTGACCCGCGGGTGCGGGCTGAAGCCCTCCGGCAGGTTGATGTGCGAGTCGGCGATGTGGGTCAGCGTTTCCAGCGAGATCGCGGTCTTGAGCTTGGTCGGGATGACCTGCTCGGCCTCCACCGACGGGCTCACCACGGCCGGGTGCTTCTCCAGCTCGCGGACCTCGTTGAAGACGTGCTCCAGCTGGCTGCCGAAGTCCTTCAGCGCGCTCTCGGCCTCCTCGACCGAGATGTCGCCCCGGCCGATCAGCGCCTCGGTGTAGGTCTTGCGGACCGAGCGCTTGGTGTCGATCAGGTCGTACATGGCCGGCTGGGTCATCGACGGGTCGTCGCCCTCGTTGTGACCACGGCGCCGGTAGCAGATCATGTCGATCACGACGTCCTTGCCGAAGGCCCGGCGGTACTCCATCGCCAGCTTCGCCACCCAGACACAGGCCTCGGGGTCGTCGCCGTTGACGTGGAAGACCGGCGCCTCGATCATCTTGGCGACGTCGGTGCAGTACTGGCTGGAGCGCGAGTACTCCGGCGCGGTGGTGAAGCCCACCTGGTTGTTGACCACCACGTGCACGGTGCCGCCGGTGCGGTATCCGCGCAGCAGCGCCAGGTTCAGCGTCTCGGCCACCACACCCTGACCGGCGAAGGCCGCGTCGCCGTGCAGCATGACCGGCACCACGGTGAAGCCCTCGGCGCCCTTGTCCAGGATGTCCTGCTTGGCCCGGACGATGCCTTCCAGCACCGGGTCCACGGCTTCCAGGTGCGAGGGGTTACAGGTCAGCGAGACCTTGACCTCGCCGTCGCCGAACATCCGGAAGTACTTGCCCTCGGCGCCGAGGTGGTACTTCACGTCGCCGGAGCCGTGTGCCTGGCCCGGGTCCAGGTTGCCCTCGAACTCGCGGAAGATCTGCGAGATCGGCTTGCCCACGATGTTGGCCAGCACGTTGAGGCGGCCCCGGTGCGGCATGCCGATGACGACCTCGTCCAGGTCGTACTCGGCGGCCTTGTCCAGCACCGCGTCCAGCAGCGGGATGACCGTCTCGCCGCCTTCGAGGGAGAACCGCTTCTGCCCGACGTACTTGGTCTGCAGGAAGGTCTCGAAGGCCTCGGCCGCGTTGAGCTTGCTCAGGATGTAGATCTGCTCGGCCTGGTCCGGCTTGGAGTGCGGGACCTCGATCCGCTCCTGCAGCCACTTGCGCTCGTCCGGGCCGAGGATGTGGGTGTACTCGATGCCCACGGTGCGGCAGTAGGAGTTGCGCAGCACGCCGAGGACGTCGCGCAGCTTCATCCGCTCCTGGGCCGCGAAGCCGCCGACGGCGAACTCCCGGTCCAGGTCCCACAGGGTCAGGCCGTGCGAGAGCACGTCCAGGTCCGGGTGGCGGCGCTGGCGGTAGTTCAGCGGGTCGGTGTCGGCCATCAGGTGGCCGCGGCTGCGGAAGGCGTCGATCAGCTCCAGCACGCGGGCGGTCTTGTCCACCGCGCCGTCCGGGATGTCAGCCACCCAGCGGATCGGCTCGTACGGGATGCGCAGCGAGGCGAAGATGCTGTCGTAGAAGCCGTCCTCGCCCAGCAGCAGCTGGTGGATCCGGCGCAGGAACTCGCCGGACTCGGCGCCCTGGATGATCCGGTGGTCGTAGGTGGACGTCAGCGTGATGATCTTGCTGATGCCCATCTTGATCAGGGCCTTCTCGCTGGCGCCCTGGAACTCGGCCGGGTACTCCATCGCGCCCACGCCGATGATCGCGCCCTGACCGGCGGTCAGCCGCGGCACCGAGTGGTTGGTGCCGATGGTGCCGGGGTTGGTCAGCGAGATCGTGGTGCCGGTGAAGTCGTCGTTGCCGAGCTTGCCGCCGCGCGCCTTGCGGATCAGGTCCTCATACGCCTGCCAGAACTGCAGGAAGGACATGGACTCGCAGCTCTTGATGGAGGCAACCACCAGGGTGCGGGCGCCGTCCTTGCCTGGCAGGTCGATGGCCAGGCCGAGGTTGACGTGCTCGGGCGTGCCGATGGTCGGCTTGCCGTCGGTCTCGGCGAAGAACCGGTTCATGTTCGGGTAGCTCTCCAGCGCCCGAACGATCGCGTAACCGATGAGGTGGGTGAAGGAGACCTTCCCACCGCGGGTCCGCTTGAGGTGGTTGTTGATCACGATCCGGTTGTCCGCGAGCAGCTTGGCCGGGACCGAGCGCACCGAGGTGGCGGTCGGCACGGTCAGCGACTGCTCCATGTTCCTGGCGATCGCCGCGGCGGCGCCACGCAGCGGCTTGCGCTCGCCGGGACCCGCGGGTTGCTTCACCGGGGTCGCGGTCGCGGCGGCCGACGGGGTCGGCTTCGCCTTGGCCGGGGTGACCGCCCTGGGGGCGGCTGCCGGGGACTGACCGTTGGTGTTGTCAGGCGCCTTCGGGGGGGCTGCCTGGGTTGTTGTCACAGTGCTGGCGGCGGCCGACTGCGCCGCTGTCACGCCGGTGTCGGCGGACTTCTGCGTCGGCTTGTAGTCGGCGAAGAAGTCGTGCCACGCCGGGTCTACGGAGGTGGGATCAGCGAGGAAGTTCTCGTACATTTCCTCGACTAGCCACTCATTGGGGCCGAACTGTGACGCAGGGCTGCTGCTGGACACGGCCGACACTCGCCTCGATCCATCTGCTCGGGGTAAGACACACTCTGTTTCAGGCTAGTCCTACCGCGCGCCGCCGTGGTACAGGGCGGGGGCAGCTCGCGGAGGGCTAGGTCACAGAATCGTTTACTGGATCGTTTTAGTGTGAAATCGGCACCTCAAGCCCAGCTCAAGCAGGGTCTCCACCCGTCGAGTTGGGCCAACTCGCACGCCAACTTGGCCCAACTCGGCGTACCGGTTGGGCCAACTCGACGTTCGGGATTGCTAGGCGGCGTCGAGGGTGCCCGCGGTCCAGAGGCGGGCGTAGGCGCCGCCCATCGCGAGCAGTTGGGTGTGGGTGCCTTCCTCCTCGATCCGGCCGCCGGAGAGGACCACGATGCGGTCCGCGCGGGCCGCGGTGGCCAGCCGGTGGGCGACCACGAAGGTGGTGCGTTCGCCGCTGAGGCGGTCGCCGGCGTCCAGCACGGCGGCCTCGGTGGCCGGGTCCAGGGCGGCGGTGGCCTCGTCCAGCAGCAGCAGGTCCGGGTCGACCAGGCGGGCCCTGGCCAGTGCGACCAGCTGGCGCTGACCGGCGGAAAGTCCTTGCCCGCGTTCGCCTACCGGCTGGCGGAACCCGGCGCGCAGGCCGGCGATCATGGGCAGCGCGCCGACCGAGCGGGCCGCGGCCTCCAGATCAGCCGGGGTGGATTCCGGTCTGCCGTAACCGATGTTGCCGGCCACGTCGCCGGTGAACAGGTGCGCTTCCTGCGGCACCACGCCCAGCCTGCCGCGGTAACCGGGCAGGTCGTAGGCGCGGATGTCCACCCCGTCCACCAGCACCGCGCCCTGGGTGGCGTCGTAGAACCGGGCGATCAGCTTGACCAGGGTGGACTTGCCCGCGCCGGTCGCGCCGACCAGCGCGATGGTCTCGCCGGGACGCACGGTCAGCGAGATATCGCTCAACGCGGGCCGATCCGTGCCCGGATAGGTGAAGCCGACGCCGCGCAGCTCCACCGAGCCACGCAGCCGGGCCGGCACCGCGCGCGGGTGGCCGGCCGGCGGCACCGAGGTCGGGGTGCGCAGCAGGTCGCCGATCCGGCGCAGGCCGACCTTGGCCTGCTGGTAGCCGTCGAAGACCCCGGACAGCTGCTGGATCGGGGCGAAGAACAGGCCCAGGTAGAGCAGGAAGGCCAGCAGCACACCGGTGGTCAGCGAGCCGGTGGCCACCCGGTAGGCGCCCACGCCCAGCACCGCGGCCTGGGCCAGGTCGGAGAGCAGGGTGACGAACGGGAAGTAGGTCGCGATGTAGCGCTGGGCGCGCAGCCGGGACCGCCGGTAGGCGTCGCTGCGCTCGGCGAAGGCGGCCGCGGAGTGCTCCTCCCTGGTGAAGGCCTGGGAGACGCGCAGTCCGGAGACGTTCTCCTGCAGGTCGGCGTTGACCACCGAAACCCGTTCCCGCGCCTCGGCGTAGGCCTGCGAGGAGTACCGCCGGAAGATCACCGTGGCGCCCAGCAGGATGGGCAGCGCGGCCAGCGCGACCAGAGCCAGGGCCAGGTCGGTGACCAGCAGGGCGACCGCGATGCCGCCCACGGTCAGCACACTGACCACCGCGGTGGCCAGGCCGGTCTGCAGGAACGTGGACAGCGCGTCCACGTCGGTGGTCATCCTGGTCATGATCCGCCCGGCCATCTCCCGCTCGTAGTAGTCAAGGCCGAGCCGTTGCAGGTGGCTGAAACTGCGCACCCGCAGCAGGTAGAGCACGCTCTCCCCGGCCCGCGCGGTGACCAGGGTCTGCGCGCTGACCACGGCCCAGCCCACGCCGACCACCAGCACGCCGAGCAGCACCAGTCCGGCCAGCGCCCAGCCGGAGCGTCCGCCGACCCCGGCGTCCACGCCGTGCCGGAACAGGGTGGGCAGCGCGATCGAGGCGGCCGCGTCCACCGCCACGAAGGCCACCGCGAGCAGCAGCAGCGACCGCACCGGGTGCAGCAGCCTGCGTAACCGGAAACCGGGGTCGGGCGCGCGGGCGTCGATGCCCGGCAGCTCCGGCTCGTCCCGCACCGGCGGCAGTTTGTCCACCTGGGCGAGCAGTTCGGGGGTCGGTTCCAGCGCGCCCAGCGCGGCGCCGCGGCTACCACCTCGGCCGGACCGTCCGCCTGCCGCGGCCTGCCGGGCCGAGCTGCTCGGCGCCCAGCTCTCCGCCGGTGGGTCCGGCCACAGCGCGGGCGTGACCCCGTCCGGGCCGGGCTCCAGCCGTTGCGGCGCTTCGGCCTGGGCCTCCTCGATCACTTCGCCCGGACCGGCCAGCAAGGCCCGGAACAACGCGCAGCGCTCGTTCAGCTCGGCCCTGGTGCCGACGTCGACCACCTTGCCGCCGTCGAGCACCGCGATCCGGTCGGCCAGCGCCAGGGTGGACCGGCGGTGCGCGATGAGCAGGGTGGTCCGGCTCGCGGTGACCGCGTGCAGGGTGGCGTGGATGGCGGCCTCGGTGGCCGGGTCCACCGCGGAGGTGGCGTCGTCCAGGATCAGCACCCTGGGGTCGGACAGCAGCGCGCGGGCCAGCGCGACCCGCTGCCGTTGGCCACCGGAAAGAGTGAGTCCGCGCTCGCCGACCACGGTGTCGTAGCCGTGCGGCAGCGCCTCGATGAACTCGTGCGCCTCCGCGGCCTTGGCCGCCGCCTCGACCTCGGCGTCGGTGGCCGCCGGCCTGCCGTAGGCGATGTTGGCGCGCACGCTGTCGGAGAACAGGAACGCCTCCTCGAACACCACCCCGATCGCCCCGCGCAGCGCGGCGATCCGCAGCCCCCTGATGTCCGCCCCGCCCAGCTTCACCGCGCCCTCGTGCACGTCGTAGAACCGGGGCAGCAGCAGCGACACGGTGGACTTGCCGGAGCCCGCGGTGCCGACCAGGGCCAGCGTCTCGCCCGGCGCCACCTGCAGGCTCACCCCGTCCAGCACCGGCTCACCGCGGCTGTAGCCGAACCGGACGTCCTCGAAGGAGACCGCCAGCGGCCCGTCCGGCAAATCGGCCGCGTCCGGGGCGTCGGTGACCTCGGGCTGGGAGTCGACCAGGTCGTACACCCGCTCCACGCTGGCCCTGGCCAGCTGGCTGGTGATCAGCAGGCTGGACAGCATCCGGGCCGGGCCGATCAGGTTGGCCACGTAGGTGGCGAAGGCCAGGAAGGTGCCCAGGGTGACCTGCCCGTTGAGCGCGAGCACCCCGCCGAACCCGAGCACGCCGACCTGGCCGAGCGCGGGTAACGCGGCCAGTGTCGCGTTCGGCCGGGCGGTCAGCCGGGCCGCGCGCAGCCGTTCGCCGAAGAGCCGGGTGGCCGCCGCTTCCAGCCTGCCGGTCTCCCTGGCCTCCTGCCCGAAGCCCTTGACCACCCGGACCCCGGTGACCGTCTCCTCCACGTGCTGGGCCACGTCCGCGGCCCGTTGCTGGGCCGACCAGGTGGCCGGGAACAGCACACCGCGGCTGCGCAGCACGGTCACGAAGACCATCGGCACCACCAGCAGCGCGACCAGGGTGAGCAGCGGGGACAACCACAGCATCGCGGCCAGCGCGATCACCGCGAAGACCACCTGCCCGGCGGCCAGCGGCACCATCGACAGCAGCGAGTAGACCAGCTGCAGGTCGGTGATCGCCCGGGAGACCACCTGCCCGGTGCGCAGCGAGTCCTGGGTGCCGCCGTCCAGCCGCTGCACCGAGGCGAACACCGCGCGCCGCAGGTCGTGCTGCACGTCCAGGGCCAGCCGCCCGCCCAGGTAGCGGCGTACGAACCCGGCGCCGAAGGACAGCAGCGCCAGTGCGCTCAGGCCGGCCACGATCCAGCCCAGCCAGGCGGTGCTGCCGGCCACCGCGTCGTCCACCGCCCTGGCCAGCAGCAGCGGGGCCACGGCCTGCAGGCCCACCCCGACCACCGCGGCCAGCATCGCGGCCACCACGAGCTTCGGGTGCGCCCAGCAGGCGCGGCTCAGTTTGCGGATCCAGCCGGGGCCTGCGGGTTCTTGCGTGGTGGTCGGTTCGGGCACCCCTTCACGCTAACCCGGGGTGCCGACACATTTTCCGATCAGGCGATGTCCCGCCGCTGCGCGACCAGCCTGCCCAGGCCGAGGAACAACGCGAGGTAGCCGAGGAACACCAGGCCGCTGACCCACCAGGACGGTTCGCTGGCGTCGGTGAAGGCGCGACCCATGCTGCGCATGCTGGTGCCGATGTTGTCCATGAACAGGTCCTGGCCCACTCCGCTGACCAGGCCGTTGCCCACCGCGTTGGGCAGGAAGTTGCCGACCTCGCCCACGCCCTGGGCGCCCAGCAGGCCGCGGAGCAGCCGTTCCACCAGCGCGCCCAGCGGCACCACCAGCACGATCGCGATCTGGTTGCTCATCAGCGCGCCCAGGCCGACGCCCAGCACCGCCCACAGCACGTTGGCCAGCACCGAGACCAGGCAGAGCACCAGCCAGGAGCCCAGGTTCGGGAAGTTGTCGATGTCCAGCGCCAGCAGCGCGCCGATCGAGCCGAACAGTACGATGACCACGCCGTAGAGCACGCCGAAACCACCGTAGGCGGCCAGCTTGGCCAGCAGCACCGAGGTGCGCGAGGGCGCGGTGAGGTAGGTGGTGGTGATCGTGCGGTGCTGGAACTCCGCGGCCACCGCCAGTCCGCCGAAGATCGCGGTGAAGATGGTGCCGATGTTCACCCCGGTGGGGAAGACCAGCAGCGCCAGCGGCACGTTGATCTCGGTGTCCTGGACCTGCGAGGCCACGCTGGAGAGCAGCATGCCGAACGCGCTGCCGCCGAGGGTGACCAGCAGCGTGACCAGCGCCGCCGGGATCAGCAGCGCCCACCAGACGTTGGTGGTCAGGATCTTGCGCAGCTCGCTCTTGATCAGGGCGCCCATCAGGCGTTACCTCCGTACTGGTTGCCCTGCTGACCGGGCTGTGGCGGATAACCGGGCTGCTGCGGCTGCTGATAACCCGGTTGGTACGCCTGTTCCTGCTGGTAGGCCTGTTCGTAGGAGGTCGGGGCGGGCAGGCCGCCGGAGGGCGGTCCCCAGCCACCGCCGGGCGGGGTCGGCGGTGGGTACTGGCCGGGCGCCGCCCCGGTGTACTGGGCGCTGGTGAGCTGGAAGAACAGCCGCTCCAGGTCGACCTGCTCCTCCTGCATGGCGTAGATGGCCACGCCCGCGGCCAGCGCCACGTCGGCGACCTGCTTGGTGTGCACGCCGGTGATGGCCAGCCTGCCGTCCTGGGTCGGCTCAATCATGGTGTGCCCGGCCGCCTGCAACGCCTCGACCAGCTTGTGCGGGTCGGCGGGCTGCACGATGACCCGGCTCTGCTGGGACTGGCGCAGGGTGTCCAGGCCGCCGTTGTAGACGGTCCGGCCGCGGCTGATGATCACCACGTGGTCCACGGTCTGCTCGACCTCGGCCAGCAGGTGGCTGGAGACCAGCACGGTGCGGCCGCTGCGGGCGAAGGACTGCAGGAAGGTGCGCAGCCAGGCGATGCCCTCCGGGTCCAGCCCGTTGGCGGGCTCGTCCAGCACCAGCACCTGCGGATCGCCCAGCAACGCGGTGGCCAGCGCCAGGCGCTGCCGCATGCCGAGGGAGAAGCTGCCGGCCCGCCGGTCGGCCGCGGCGGCCAGGCCGACCAGCTGGAGCACCTGGTCCACCCGCTCGTCCGGCACCATCAGCGCGGCGGCGTAGATCTTGAGGTGATTGCGCGCGGACCGGCCGGGATGGAAGCTCTGCGCCTCCAGCACCGAGCCGACCACCCGGCCCGGCGTGCCGAGCCGTTCGTAGGGCACCCCGTTGATGGTCGATTGCCCGCCGGTGGGCCGGACCAGGCCGAGCACCATGCGCAGGGTGGTCGTCTTGCCTGACCCGTTGGGGCCGAGGAAGCCGGTCACAGTGCCGGGTTCGACGATGAAGCTGAGGTCCTGCACCGCGGTGATGTTCCCGAACTGCTTCGTCAGGTTCCCCACCACGATCCGGCCGCTGCCGTCGTGCACGCGTTCCTCCAGGTGCCACGGGGTACGGCCGCAATACTGCCGCATTGGTCGGCTCCGTGTAGGACAGTTGCCGACGTCGTGGCGCCTGGAGTGACGGGTTACACGGGCCGCTGCCGGATCCGGGGCAGCGTGGGCTCGCGTTCGACTACGGCCGCCCGGTGGATGCCGGGGTCGGTGGTCTCCAGCGGGGCAGGCCGTTCCGGGTCGAGGGTGGAGCTGAGCTGTTCGAGCAGTTCAGGATCGAGTTCGCTGGGCAGGGTGAGCCGGATCCGGGGGATCTCGGTGGTCACCTCGGCCGCGCCCTCGGCCGGGACCTCGGCCCGCGGCAGCGGCGTCTCGGCGGCGACGCGGGCGTCTGCCGTGAC
This sequence comes from Crossiella sp. S99.2, assembly GCF_023094165.1. GTDB lineage: Bacteria > Actinomycetota > Actinomycetes > Mycobacteriales > Pseudonocardiaceae > Crossiella. The sequence continues at coordinate 106,032 of NZ_JALMDK010000015.1, forward strand.
CACGCTGACCGCGCCGATCACCGGCGGCGCGAGCTGACCGGGCGGCAGGGTGCCGGTCACCGCCTGCGGGATGCGCACCGGCAGCACCGCGCCCGGGGGCAGGGTGCCAGTCAGCGGGGGCGTGGTCTCCGGCGTGATGGTGCCGGTGAACGGCGGGATCACCCCGGGCGGCATGGTGCCCTGGCGTTGCTGCGGCGGACCACCTGCCTGGGTGACCAGCGCGGCCAGCACGTCCGGCGGGATGGTGCTGCCCTGCGGCGGGTTCGGCAGTGCGGGCGGCACCGGCGGCACGGCGCGGGGGGCCTTGCGGCTGAACGGGTTCCGCTTGGCCATCCGGCGCTCCCGGTGCCCGGAGCCGTCGTTGATCAGGTGCTTGTGCGCGGTCAGCCACATCTGGCAGGGCCAGCGTCTGCCGCGGCCGAGGAACCCGCCGGGGCAGGCCTTGCAGCGGCCGTCCTCATCCGGCTGGTGCACGGTCAGCAGCAACCGCCAGCCCTCGGCCAGGCGCTGAAGCTCGGTGCGCGCCAGCGGCAGCAGCGAGTTGGCGTCGCCCTCCTCGGCCAGTTGGTCAAGCAGGGCGAGCCGGTCCAGCACCGCCTGGCGCAGCACGTCGTCCATCCTGGTCGTCTCCTCGTCTCGCGGGGGAGGACTCCGCCAGCGCGTCGTCCAGTGCCGCGTGCAGAGCCCGGGTCTGCGTGGCGGACAGGACGGCCGTCTCTCCCGGCGGTGTGATGAGTAACACTGAGTCTGGTTCGGCGAGCAGGGTCACCGACCGCGCCCGTCCGAAGGGGTCATCGCATTCCACCCACCAGCGTGGTTCACCCATGGGCGGTGGCCCGGCCCCGGGAGCACTCGGCTGACCTCAGCCGCAGCGGCGCGAGCAGCGGGTTGACCGCGTTCGGCGCACTGGGCATGGGCATGGAGGAGTAATCGGCCGGGCACGGGCTGTCATGGAGTGCTCACCAGCGAAATCACTCGCATGCCTGGCCCGTCACTCGATTGCCTGCACCTGGCCTCTTCTCGAGAGCAAAAAGTATTCGAGGGCCGGTCGTGGGCCGGGTGCCGGTCCGCGTAGACTGACGGAGGCGGCTCGCTCCCGGTGACCCCCAGGCCGGTTGAGCGGGTCGCCCCTTCTTGTCTGATCAACATTGCGTTGGTCGTTCTTTGCGCAATCCCACAACAGGGTGATCCCACGCGGACCCGTCCGGTTCGTTCCGTGTTCCTTATTTATCTCACTCGACAAGATTCTCAGTGTGCGAGTTAGATGGGTGGGGAGGGTGATCGTCCACTGGGAGGAAGTCATGCGCGTCCTGTTCACCAGCTCGGCCGGCCTCGGCCACCTGTTCCCGATGATCTCCACCGCCTGGGCGTTACGAGCCGCCGGGCACGAAGTGCGGGTGGCCACCACCGGTCCCGCGGCCACCGCGGCGGCCAACGCCGGCCTCGCCGTGGTGGAGTCCTGTCCCGGTATCGACTGGGAAGCCGAGATCCAGCGGATCATCCAGCAGAACTTCGGCACCGAGGGCATGGCCTCGCCGAAGCCCGGCGAGCCCCGGCCCGACTCGATGGCCGCCGCGGGTGTCATGTTCGCGCGGATGGCCGACATGGCCACCGACGAGACCGTCCGCCAGGCCGCGCTGTGGCAGCCGGACCTGGTGGTCTACGACCTGACCGACGCGACAGGCCCGATCGTGGCGGCCAAGCTGGGCATCCCCTGTGTGCAGCACGGCTTCGGCCTGACCGACGCGCGGGAGCTGTTCGACGGGATGCTGCCGCACCTCACCGACACCTTCACCCGCCTGGGCGTCGACGGCCTGGCCGAGAAGGCGAACGCGATCGACGTGGCCCCGCCCAGCCTGGAGGGCGAACTCAAGGGCATCAGCACCCGGTACGTGCCCTACAACGGCGGCGCGGTGCTGCCGCAGTGGCTCTCCGGGGCGAAGGAACGCCCGCGGATCGTGATCACCATGGGCACCGCGATGGCCACCCACGTCGGCCTCAACCCGTGGCGGGCCATCCTGGACGTGGCCGTCGACGCCGACGCCGAGCTGATCCTGGCCGCCGGGTCGATGGACCTGTCCGAGCTGGGTGAGCTGCCCCCGCACGTGCGCACCATCGGCTACCTGCCGCTGGGCGCGCTGCTCGGGGTCTGCGACGCGCTGGTGCACCACGGCGGCTCGGGCAGCACGCTCACCGCGGTCGACGCCGGGGTGACCCAGCTGATCGTGCCGCAGGGCGCGGACCAGTTCTACAACGCCGAGCGGATCGCCAAGCGCGGCGCGGGCCTGAGCGCCGAGCACGAGGGCGTCACCGCCGAGCAGATCCACCGCCTGCTGCACGACCAGGACATCAAGACCGCGGTGGCCGAGGTCAAGGCGGAGATGGCCGCGCAGCCGAGTCCGGCCGAACTGGTCCCGCACCTGGAAGCCATCGCGGGACACTGACCCCCTGAATGGTCCGGGTGGACGGCGAGCGGTGGGGCCGCCGTCCACCCGGATCCAGCACTGGGGAGTCGGACATGCGAGTTCTTGTGGTCAGCTCGATGGGCCTGGGGCACCTGTTCCCGATGGTGCCGACCCTCTGGGCGCTGCGCGCGGCCGGGCACGAGGTGCTGTTGCTCAGCACCGCGGCCGGCGCGGCGGCCGGGGCCAGGGCCGGGCTGCCGGTGGTCGAGGCCGCGCCCGGGGTGGATTGGGACGCCGAACTCACCCCGCCGCCCGGCGAAGTGGACCTGCTGACCAGGATCGCCCGTCGGTTCGCCCGGATGGCCGACCTGATGAGCGACGGCGCGGTGCGCCAGGCCGAGCACTGGCGGCCGGACCTGATCATCTACGAGTTGATCGACGCCACCGGCCCGCTGCTGGCCGCCAAATTCGGCATTCCCTGCGTGCACCACGGGTTCGGCATCACTTCGGTCGGCCCGCTGTTCGACCGGATCCGCGATTTCCTCGGCGACGCGCTGGACCGGCACGGGGTCGCCGACCTGGCCGGCCCGGCCACCACGATCGACATCTCCCCGCCCAGCCTCGGCGGCGACTTCGGCGGCCTGCGTGCCCGGTACGTGCCCTACAACGGTGGCGCGGTGCTGCCGGACTGGCTGGCGCAGCCGAGGGAACGGCCGCGGATCGTGGTCACCATGGGCACCGTGCTGACCCACCTCGACGACGAGCCGTGGCGGAGCATCCTGACCGCGGCCAAGGACAGCGGGGCCGAACTGCTGCTGGCCGCCGGGTCCATCGACCTGTCCGGGCTCGGCGAGCTGCCTCCGCACACCCGGGTGATCGAGTACCTGCCACTGAGCGCGTTGCTGCCGGTCAGCGACGCGCTGGTGCACCACGGCGGTTCGGGCAGCACGCTCACCGCGCTGGCCTGCGGGGTGCCGCAGCTGGTGCTGCCGCAGGGCGCTGACCAGTTCTACAACGGCCAGCGGATCGCGGCCCGCGGCGCCGGGCTGACCGCCGAGCACGAAGGCGTCAGCGCCGGGCAGATCCACCGGCTGCTGCACGACGCGGACATCAGGACCGCGGTGACCGAGGTGCTGGCCGAGCTGGCCGCGATGCCGAGTCCGGCCGAACTGGTGCCGGCACTGGCGGCCATTGCTCAAACTTGAGTAGGTTGGTGGACATGCGCGTTCTGCTCACCAGCACCCCCGGCCTCGGCCACCTGTTCCCGATGATCTCCACCGCCTGGGCGCTGCGGGCGGCCGGCCACGAGGTCCGGCTGGCCACCGCGGACTCCGCCGCCACCGCGGCCGCGAACGCGGGCCTGACCGTGATCGACGCCGCGCCCGGCGTGGACCTCAAAGCCGCGCTGGGCCTGCGTTTCGACGCCCACACCAAGCCCGAACCCGGCGCCGAGCCGCCGAACCTGGTGGGCGAGGCCGGCCGGATGTTCGCCACCATGGGCGAGCTGATGCTGGCCGGAGCCCTGGCGCACGCCGAGCAGTGGCGGCCGGATCTGGTGGTCTACGAGCTGTGCGACACCACCGGCCCGATCATCGCCGCCCGGCTCGGCATTCCCTGTGTGGCACACGGTTTCGGGTTCAGCGGCGGGCACGGCCTGATCGAGGAGATCCACCGGTACGTCACCGAGCCGCTGGCCACCCCGGAGACCGCGCTGGACCTGGCCCCGCCGAGCATGCACGGCGGACTGAAGGGGATCAGCACCCGGTACGTGCCCTACAACGGCGGCGCGGTGCTGCCGGACTGGCTGGCCCAGCCGAGGGAACGGCCGCGGATCCTGGTCACCATGGGCACCATCGACCAGGGCACGGCCGAGCTGAGCCCGTGGCAGCGGATCCTGGACGCGGCCGAGGGCAGCGGCGCCGAACTGGTGCTGGCCGCCGGTCCGTGGGACCTGTCCGGGCTGGCGTTGCCGCCGCACGCCAGGGTGATCGGCTACCTGCCGCTGAACTCGCTGCTGGCCTACTGCGAGGCCGCGATCCACCACGGCGGTTCGGGCAGCACGCTGACCGCGCTGGTCGCCGGGATCCCGCAGCTGCTCTCGCCCTACGGCGCGGACCAGTTCATCAACGCCGACCTGGTGGTGCAGCGGGGTGTCGGCTACGCCGCGATGGGCGGGCAGGTGACCGCCGAGCAGATCCACGGGCTGCTGCACGAGGAGAAGCTGAAGGCCGCGGTGGCCGAGGTGCGGGCGGAGATCGCCGCCCAGCCGAGTCCGGCCGAACTGGTGCCGAACCTGGAGGTCATCGCGGGGCGCTGAGCACGTACAGCAGCGCGCCGAGCCCGAGCAGCCCGGCGAACAGGCTGGTCCACAGCGGCAGCCGCCCGTCCCACCGACTGGCCGAACCGGGCAGGTCGGCGCGGACGCGGCGGTACCGTCGCCGCAGGTCCAGGCTCACCAGCGCCGCCACCGGTCCGGCAACGAGCACGATCCCGGCGGCCAGCAACGGACTGCGGTGCGCGGCCAGCCGCAACAGCACCAGGGCCGCGCCGAGGAAGGCCAGCAGGGTGCGCCGCCAGGCCAGCACGGTCCGCTCGGGCTGCAGGCCGGGGTCGATCACACCAGCACCATGAGCACCGCGAGCAGTCCGGCCAGCACCAGCAGCGCGCCGAGCACCGGCAACAGGAACGGTCCCGGCAACGGTTGACCCAGCCGCATGGCGCGTTCGGCGGCGGCCCAGCGGAAGAACGCGGTGCCCGCGCACAACACGCCCGCGAGCAGCAGCGACACCGCCAGCACGGCGCGCAGCGCGCCGTGCCCGGGATAGCCGAGCGCCTCCACCGCCACCCCGCCGGCCATCAGGCCGAGCGCGGTGCGGATCCAGGCCAGGAAGGTGCGCTCATTGGCCAGGGTGAACCGCGGATCAGGCTCGTCACCGGCGTCGTAGACGAAACCGGGCCAGCGTCGCGAGGTCACCGCAACACCCTAGAACGAGGTGTTCGGGCCCGCGGGGATGCGAGATGGTGAAGCTCGCCGCGCCGCCCGGGGGGCGGGGTGGCATTGCCGGGTGGGGCGCGAGGAGGGGAAGAGCCGGGCGGTGTGCCAGGGCAACGGGCACACCGCCCGGCTACTGCTCAGCTCAGGCCTGGACCTGGGTGTAGAAGGTCTTGGCGTTGGCGTCGAACAGGGTGCCCCAGGTGGTGGTGCGCCGGTCGGAGCGGCTGTTGACCGCCCAGATCTGGTCGCTGGCGTTCAGCCAGGCGCCACCGCTCTGGCCGCCGATGCCGTTGCAGGCCAGCGTCGCGTCAAAGGTCTGCACGCGGGCCTGACCACTGCAGTTGTAGCTCTGCTGACCGGTGTAGGGGGACTCGGCCGGGTAGCCGTAGAGGGTGGACTGCTGGGCGCGCTTGTCGCTGAACACGATGCTCTTCGCGCCGACGGTGTCGGTCAGCGACTTGCCTGCCTGCGAGGCCACCGAGAAGGCCGCGTAGTCGTAGGCGAAGTCACGCTGCGAGCTGGAGGTCCACCGGGCCGGGATGTGCAGCTTGGTGGCCGGCCAGGTGCCGTACGGGCGGGCGTTGTTCAGGAACGCGGGCAGGAAGCTCACGTTCGCCGAGGTGTTGCCGCCGTACTGCAGGCAGTGCGCCGCGGTCCATACCAGGTTCTTGTTGGCCGCCACCACCGAGGTCGCCGAGCAGCTGGAGTTGCGGCCGCCGGTGGTGAACAGCAGCCTGCCCTGGCTGCGCATCTTCTCCGTGGTGTACGGGCCGGGCACCGGCTGGATGGTGGCCTGCGGCGCGGCGGCGGACAGGCCGCCGGTGCTGCTCATGTCCGGGCCGGGCATCGGCATCGGGTTGTTCACCGCGTCCTTGATCCGCTCCGGTGTCCAGTAGTCAGCGGTCTGCTGCGCGGACACCTCCTGAGTCGGACTGGCGGTGGCCGCGCCGACCGGGATCGCGGCCAGGGCGGCGGCGCAGGCGCCGAGTGCGAGCAAGCGGGTGAGCTTCATCGGGTGTTCCTTCCACCTCATGTGCAGGGGGCATGAGGACTCCGACGCTAGGAGCAGCACGTGGGCGGCAGGCAGGGTCCGTTCGGCGGGGGGCATTCAGTGAATGGACCCAAAAACCTGGTCAAAGGTCGGTGTATTCGCAGGTTGCTCTTGACTGGGTAACCTTTTCGTTCCTAGTTTCGACCGGATAGGTCGGATGAATGCGCTTACCCATCGCACAGAGGGGTGCTGGGATGGACGGTGCGGGCGAACTGACCCGACGCGGACTACTGGGTGGCGCGCTGGCCGGAGTGGCGGGTGCGGTGGCAGCACCCGCGGCCCTGGCCGGCGCCGGAGACCCGGCCGTCCCCGCCGAAGCCGTGGGCAGCGGCTCGGCAGGGGGCGGCTGGGTTGCCGGCCTGGGCGAGCGCGGCTGGACCGACTTCCTGGCCTCCAGCGACCTGATCTGGCGCAAGCTCCCGGCGACCTGGGCGGAGGGTCCCTTCCTGGGCAACGGGTTCCTCGGCTCCGGCATCTACGCCCCGGTCGGTGGCAACAGCATCCGGTTCAACGTGCAGCACTCCGAGGTGCAGGATCACCGCCCCGAGTTCGGCGCGCTGTTCGGCCTGGCCCGGATCCCGATCGGCCACCTCGCGCTCACCCCCGTCGGCGCGATCACCGGCGTGGACTGGCGGCTGGACCTGCACAACGCCGAACTACGCGGCACCATCACCACCGCCGCGGGCACCATCGGCCTGCGTGCAATCGTCCACAGTGGACGGTCGGTGCTCGCGGTGGAGCTGACCCCCAGCACCGGTGAGCGCGGGCTGACCTGGAAGTTCCACCCGGCCACCGCGATCAGCCCGCGCACCGACCCGCGATTCAACAAGCCAGCGCCCCCCGGTTTCCTGCCCAACCCGGCCCCGGAACTGGAGCAGCACGGGGACACCCAGCTCGCGGCCCAGCCACTGCTGGCCGGTGGCGGGCACGTCACCGCCTGGCGGGAGATCGCCCGCGGCGACCGCCGCACCCTGTACGCCACCGTGGCCTGGGCGCACCCCGGCGCCCCGCCGCGGGCCAAGGCCCTGCACGCGGTCCGGGCCGCCGCCACCCAGTCCTTCGACGGCTTCGCGCGCGGCCATCGGCGCTGGTGGAACGACTACTACCGGAAGAGCTTCCTGTCCGTGCCGGACGGCAGGCTGCAGAGCTTCTACTGGATCCAGCTCTACAAGATCGCCGCCGCGGCCCGCGCGGACGCTCCGGTGATGGCCACCACCGGGCCCTGGCTCGAACCCACCCCGTGGCCCGCCACCTGGTGGAACCTCAACGTGCAGCTGGAGTACTGGCTCATCCACGGCTCCAACCACCTGGAACTGGACGCGGTCACCCGCAGCCTGGACCGGCACCGGGACGCGCTGCGTGACCAGGTGGACGCGGCCTACCGGGACGGCAGCTACGGCGTGCCGCGCACCACGGACATGTTCCTGCGCAACGGATCCGGCACCGGCACCGCGGGCTACGGCATCGGCGTACCCGGCAAGGCCGAGCCGACTCCGGAGGTCGGCAACCTGGTGTGGGCGCTGCACAACGTGTGGCTGTCCTACCGGCACACCATGGACGAGCACCTGTTGCGCGAGGTGCTCTTCCCGTTGCTGCGCGGCGCGATCCGCTACTACCTGCACTTCCTCAGCACCGGCCCGGACGGCAGGCTGCACCTGCCGTTCACCTTCTCGCCCGAGTACGGGGTCAACGCGCCGGACTGCACCTACGACCTGGCCCTGCTGCGCTGGGGCTGCAAGACCCTGCTGGACGCGGCGAAGATCCTGCGGGTGGCCGATCCGATGACCGGACGCTGGCGCGAGGTGCTGGACAAGCTCACCGGCTACCCGGTGGACGCCAACGGCTACATGATCGGCGCGGGCGCGCCGTTCGCGAAATCGCACCGGCACTACTCGCACCTGCTGCAGGTCTACCCGCTCTACGAGATCACCTGGGAACAGCCCGAGCACCGCAAACTCATCGAGACCTCCCTGGAGCACTGGATCAGCTTCGAGGGCGCGCTGCAGGGCTACAGCTTCACCGGCGCGGCCTCGATCTCCGCGCAGATGGGCCGCGGCGACAAGGCCGAGTTCTACCTCGGTGAGCTGCTGCGCCGCTTCGTCAAACCGAACACCATGTACCAGGAATCCGGGCCGGTGATCGAAACCCCGCTGTCCGCGGCCCAGTCCCTGCACGACATGCTGTGCCAGAGCTGGGGCGGGGTGATCCGGGTGTTCCCCGCGGTGCCCGCGACCTGGCGGGAAGCGGTGCTGCACGAGTTCCGCACCGAGGGCGCGTTCCTGTTGTCCGCCAAGCGATCCGGCGGCGCCACCCAGTGGGTGCGGCTGCGCAGCGAGGCCGGCGCCCCGTGCGTGCTGCGACCGGGCATCGAAGGCGGGATCAGCGTGCGGGACCGGTGGGGGCTGCCGAAACGCTGGCAGGACCTGGGCGAGGGGAAGATCGAGCTGTTCCTGCGCGCGGGCGAGGAGGTCCTGGTGCACCGCAAGGGCGTCCGCCCGGATCTGCGCATCGCACCGGTGACCCCGAACACACCGGCCGCCCCCTGGGGGCTACCCGGATAACGAACCGATGCCGGGTTCACTGTGGTGACAGGGGCCAGTGGAAGAATGGCTGTTGTGCGGCAGGTGGTGAAGGTCAGGTTGCTGCCGACACCGGAACAGGCGTCGGCTCTGTTGGCAACGCTGCACACCTGCAACGAGGCCGCGACCTGGTTGTCCGAACAGATGCATCGTGACCGGGTGTGGCACAAGATCGATGCGCAGAAACGCTGGTACCGCGGACTGCGGGACTGGTTTGGTCTGTCGGCGCAGCCCACGGTCAGGGTCATCGGCAAGGTCGCCGAAGCCTACGCCACGGTGCGGGCAAACCTGCGGGCAGGAAACTACGGGCCAACTGGTTCAGCGCGTCGCCGGAAGGTTGCGGACAAACCGGTTCGATTCCGTTCGGACGCGGCACAACCCTTCGATGCTCGCTGCCTGTCCTGGCAGCTGCCCGAGCACGGTTGTGCGGGCACGGTGTCGATCTGGACGGTCGCCGGTCGGGTCCGCGATCTGCGGCTGGTGGGCAGTCCCGCACAGCTGGTTCTCCTGCGGGGCGGGACCATCGGCGAGACCGACCTGATCTGCCGTGACGGCATGTGGTTTCTGCACGCGGCCATCGACGTTCAGGAAGCGCCGTTACGGGAACCGGACGGGTTCCTCGGCGTCGACCTCGGGATTATCAACATCGCCACCACCAGCGATGGTCACCGGTCCTGCGGCTCGCACCTCAACCGGTACCGCGCACGGCAGCGGCGGCTCCGGCAGCGCCTACAGGTCAAGAAGACCTCCTCTGCCCGGCGTCTGCTCAAGAAACGCCGCCGCAGGGAAGCCCGGTTCGCCGCCGACGTGAACCACCGGATCAGCAAACGCATCGTGGCCGAGGCACAACGCACCGAGCGCGGTATCGCCGTCGAAGACCTGACGGGAATCCGCGGACGGGTACGGCTTCGCAAGCCCCAACGGGCCACGCTGCATGCCTGGGCCTTTGCTCAGCTTGGCCAGTACCTCCAGTACAAGGCCGCCCGGTCGGGGGTCGCGTTCGTGCAGGTCGATCCGGCCTACACGTCGCAGACCTGCAACCGGTGCGGGCATATCGACAAGAAAAGCCGACGCTCGCAAGCGTTGTTTGTCTGTGGCCGGTGTGGCTTCGTTGGGCACGCCGACCACAACGCGGCGCGCAACATCGCCACTCGCGGTGTTGTGCGCTGGGGCGAAGTCATGCGTCCAGACGCAGCGCCCACCCTGGCAGCCAGTCAGGGCGGCAGCAGCAACCCTAGTGAGAGACCCGGAAGGCGGGGACAGGCGACGAGCCTGTCCGCCGAGGGACGGGTTCTTGACAGCTATTTCTCAGATTGTTCACAGCGTGGCTTCAGCCATGGATGATTAGTTAGGGGTGCGGGGCGATCGGGGCGCCCCGTCCAACTTCCTCCGGCAGCAGGGGCCGGGGGATGGGTGTCCGGCAGCAGGGGCCGGACACAGGTGCGAGCGGCTCACCTGCTCGCAGTACAGGTGAGCCGCCCGCGCGCGCAGTTAGCTCTGTGGGCTAACTAGTTCTGGGTACTACGGCAACGGCAGGGCAGGACCGCCGGCGAAGGTGAACAGGTCGCCGGTCTCGGCGAGCATGGTGCAGGTGTTGGGGAACCGGCCCTGCCAGTCCAGCTCCTTGCCGCGGTAGGTGCCCTTCACCGACACCGAGCGCGGCTGGTAGTCGAGCGTGCAGGCGTAGCCGTCCTTCGGCGCGAGCTGGGCGATGTCGCCGTTCGCGCGAGCCAGCGAACGGCAGGCCCTGGTCGGGCTCGGGTGCGTGCCGAGCGCCGGGTTGCAGGCCAGGACCGCGGTCTCATCCGGGACCAGTGAATCGTTTTCGCCGTAGGACACCGACAGCGTCATCGCCGAAACGTCGAGTCCGGCGGTGGACGCCGCGGTGGCGGCGGGGGTCATCGCGAACAGCGCGGCCGCGGTCAGCGCCGTGCTGGCGAGTAGGTGTGAGGTACGCATAGTGCGAACCGGTCTACCGGAGCCACCCGCGGCGGCCGAGGTCTGTGCGGCCGGGTCCGCCGGATCGCGTGACACCCGGTCGTGGATGTTCACTCTCCGTCGATGCGGAATACGTGTCCCGCACGGGTCGCGAACTCACAGGGATTGCCGAAGTACAGCTCTTCATCGATCACGCGGCCCTGCCAGTGTCCGCGTGCGGTGGCCCGCTTCGGGTTCTCGATGTGGTCGGTGCACGCGGTCTCGGTGTCGCCGACCTTGTGCACGTCGCCGTCCACTCGAAGCAGCTCGGTGCAGGCGAGTCCAGGCGTGGGATGCGTGCCCTCGTCGGGGCCGCAGGTCAGCTGGACCATGTCCGGCAGGTTCGCCGCGCCGACGTTCTCCACGGTCAGCGTGAGCACGCTTTCCGGCGGCGGGGTGAGCAGGCCGGGAGTCAGCAGGCCGGCGGCGGCCAGCAGGGGCAGGAAGGTGGGGAGGGGCATGCGTCGATGGTCCCGTGCCGGAAGGGGCGAAACGCCGCTCCGTCAGCGGGACCACCGGATCGTGCCTGTACTTCAGTCCACAGTGGACGAGTAGTCACCCAGGGTCGTCACCGCGTCCTTGATTGCGCGCTGTGCCACCGCGAACAGCCCGGCGCCCAGCGAGATCCGGGCCACGCCGAGCGCGGCCAGCTCCGGCACGGACGGGCCGTCGAAGTAGTAGTGCACGTTCACCGGACCGCCCACCGCGGCGGTGAACTCCTTGATCTGCACCGGATCCCGCAGGCCGATCGGGTACACGCAGTCCGCGCCCGCGGCCAGGTAGGCCCGGCCCCGCGCGATCGCCTCGGCCATATCCCGTTGCGGCGCACCGGCATCCAGGATGAAGCAGTCGATCCGCGCGTTGAGCACCAACGGTCGCGCGGTGGACGCCTTCACCTCGGCCAGCCAGGCGGCCTGCTCGGCCAGTGGCCGCAGGCCGCCCTGGTGGTCGCCGTCCTCCAGGTTGCAGCCGACCGCGCCCGCGCCGTGCAACGCGGTGGTGAACTCCGCGGGGGAGAGGCCGTAGCCCGCCTCCAGGTCCGCGGTCACCGGAGCCGGGGTGGCCGCGGCGATGGCGGCGAGGCCGGCGAAGGCGACCTCAGGCGGCATCGAGTTGTCATCGGGGTACCCGGCGGCCGCGGCCACGGCGTAGCTGGAGGTCGCGATCACCGGGAAACCCAGCTTGTGCACCAGCCGCGCGGTGGCCGCGTCCCAGGCGTTGGGCAGCACCAACGGCCGCCCGGGAATGTGCCGCGACTTCAGTTCGGCGGCCTGCGCGGTGAGATCACCCATGCGCGTGCTCGACCTTGAACGGCAGTTCCTGGGTCACGTTGAGCATGTTCCAGGCGTTGATGGTGACGATGGCGTAAACCACCTTGGCCAGGGTCTCCTCGCCGAAGGCGGCCAGGGCCGCGGCGTAGACGTCCTGGGGCACCCCGCCGTGGTTGATGCCGGTGACCGCCTCGGTCAGCGCCAGCGCGGCCCGCTCGGCCTCGGTGAACACCCCGGCGGCCTCCCGCCAGGCGGCGATCAGGCCGAGTCGCTGTTGAGTCTCGCCCAGCTTGACCGCGTCCCGCACGTGCATGTCCAGGCAGAACGCGCACCCGTTGAGCTGCGAGGCGCGGATCTTGATCAGTTCGGCCAGGATCTTGTCCAGGCCGGAGTCGGCCACGGTCTGGTTGAAGGCCAGCATGGCCTTGTAGCCGGCGGGCCAGGACTTCGCGAAGAGTGCTCGGTTGTTGCTCACGAGACTCAGCCTAAGCGGAACTGGTCCAAAAAACTGGACCAGTGAGAGCCAAGTAATCTGGACCAGTGGCCGAGCTGTATCTGGACCTGGAACCGGGTCTGACCCGGCATGCCGCCATCGAGCGGGCACTGCGTGGGGCGATCAGGGACGGCAGGCTGCGCCCGGGTGACCCGCTGCCCTCGACCAGGGTGCTGGCCGCCCAGCTCGGCGTGGCCAGGGGCACCGTGGTGGAGGCCTATGCCCAGCTCACCGCCGAGGGCTGGTTCCGCAGCCGCCAGGGCGCGCCGACCGTGGTGGCCGCAGCCCCCGCGCTGGACCCGCCCGCCGCGCACCGGCCCGCCGAGCAGGGGCTGCGCTGGGACTTCCGGCCCGGTGAGCCGGACACCTCGCTGTTCCCCGGCAGCGCCTGGCTGGCCGCGTTGCGCACGGTGCTGCGCAGCGCCCCGGCGGTGGCCTTCGGCTACGGCGATCAGCGGGGCCGGATCGAGCTGCGCACCGCGCTGTCCGGCTACCTGGCCCGCGCGCGCAAGGTGCTCTGCCCGCCGGAGCGGATCGTGATCTGCAGCGGGTTCTCCCCGGCGCTGCGGGTGCTGTGCGAGACCTTCCAGCGGCTGGGCATCACCGAGCTGCACATGGAGGAGCCCTGCCTGTACCGGCACCGAGATGTGGTGACCAAGGCCGGGCTGGGCATCCGGCCGACCCCGGTGGACGCCGAGGGCCTGGCGGTCGGCGAGCTGACCGGCCGCGCCGCGCTGCTCACCCCGGCCCACCAGTACCCGCTCGGCTACACGCTGAGTCCGTTGCGGCGCAAGCAGATTGTCGACTGGGCCCGCCGGGTGGACGGGTATGTGATCGAGGACGACTACGACGGGGAGTACCGGTTCGACCGGCAGCCGGTGGGCGCGCTGCACGAGCTGGACCCGTCCCGGGTGATCTACGGCGGCACCACCTCGAAGCTGCTCGCCCCGGGCATGCGGCTGGGCTGGCTGGCGCTGCCCGCCCAGCTGGTGGACCCGGTGGTGGACGTGCTGACCTACCAGACCGTGCCCGCGCTGGATCAGCTCGGGCTGGCCGAGCTGATCACCAGCGGCCGGTTCGACGCGCACATCCGGCGCACCCGCACCGCCTACCGCCGACGTCGCGAGCACCTGGTGGCCACCTTGGCCGAACTGCCCGTCGGCGCGGGTCTGACCGGCATCTCCGCCGGTCTGCACGCGGTGCTGGAGCTGCCCGAAGGCCTTGCCCTGGAACGGGAACTGGTCCAGCGCGGCGCCCGGCGCGGGATCGCGCTGGAGGGCCTGGAGCCGTACTGGCACGGCGAGCCGCGGCGGACCGGGCTGGTGCTGGCCTACAGCCGGGTCCCGGCCGCCCAGGCCCGCCGCTCGGTGGAGGCGCTCAACGCCCTGCTGCGCGCGGGCTGAGCTACAGCTCGACCACCTGGCCGGTGCGGCTGGAGGCGTAGGCGGCCTCGATGATCTCCGCGGTGGTCACTCCATCCAGCGCGGTCACCGGCGGCGGCGCGCCCTCGGTGAGCGCCTTGACGATGCCCGCGTAGTAGTGCTGGTACCCGCCCGCCTCGGTGCGCACCGGCCGGAACTCGCCGACCGAACCCACCCGGCCCCAAGCGTGTTCGGCCTCCTCGCCCCAGCCGGGGCCGCCGGGCACCGCGCCCTGCTTGAGCAGGTCCTCTTGCGGGTCCATGCCGTGCTTGACGTAGGCGCCGCCGTCGCCGAGCACCCGGAACCGCGGTCCGAGATCGGCGGCCAGTGCGCTCATCCAGAGCTGGGAGCGCACGCCGTCGTGGTGGGTGAGCGCGACGAACGCGTCGTCATCGGCCACCGCACCGGAGCGGCGGACGCCGATTTCCGCGTACACGTGAATCGGCCGCCCGAACAACGCCACCGCCTGGTCGATCAGGTGACTGCCCAGGTCATGCGTGATGCCACCGGCGTCGGCCGGGTCCGCGCTTTCCTTCCACGCTTTCCAGCTGGTGCTGGGATCCGGCCGCCAGCGCTCGAACCGGGATTCGAACCGGGTCGGATTTCCGATTGCTCCCTCGGAAAGAAGTCGGCGCACGGTAAGGAAATCCCCGTCGTAGCGCCGGTTGTGGAACGGCGCGGCGAGCAAACCCCGCCCGGCGGCCAGATCGGCCAGCGCGCGGGCGTCGGTGGCGGTGGCCGAGAACGGCTTGTCCACCACCACCGGCAGCCCGTGCCGCAGCGCGGCCGAGGCGTTGGCGTAGTGCTCCCGGTTCGGCGTGGAGATCACCGCGAGGTCGAACTCGTCGGCGCGAACCAGCAGGTCGTCCAGGCTGCGGATGATCTCGGTGCCCGGGTACCGGTCCAGCACGGCCTGCTGCCGCTCCGGGTTGCCGGTGACTACCGCAGCGAGCCGGAGGCCGGGGGTGCTGTCGAGGAAGGGGGCGTGGAAGGCCGAGCCGCCCAGTCCATAGCCCACCAGGGCCGCGCGCACTGTCATGCGATCAGACTAAGAGTGCTGGCCCCTACGCGCGCCCGCGCGCCCGAAAGCTGGAGCCGAAGGTAGTGGTGGCATTTCTTTCATGGGGGAGTTACCTCCCCTCTTTCGCCGCAGACCTGGCATTGCCCAAAACCCGCACCTAGCGTCGGCCCTGTGACAGCGACTCTTGAAACCCCGGTGCAGCCTGGTGGGCCCAAACCGATGCTCGACGGCGAACGCTCTGCCGCCTCGTACCTGGGCGTCAAGATTTTCGTCATCCTGCCGTTCCTCGCCCTGATCGCGGCCGTGCCGCTGGCCTGGGGCTGGGGCCTGAGCTGGCTGGACATCGGTCTGGCGCTCGGCTTCTACGCGATCAGCGGACTCGGCGTCACCGTCGGCTTCCACCGGTTGTTCACCCACGGTTCGTTCCGGGCCAGCCCGGCCCTGCGGGTGGGTCTCGCGGTGGCAGGCACCATGGCCGTGCAGGGCTCGCCGACCGACTGGGTGGCCGACCACCGCCGCCACCACGCCTTCTCCGAC
This sequence comes from Crossiella sp. S99.2, assembly GCF_023094165.1. Classification (GTDB taxonomy): domain Bacteria; phylum Actinomycetota; class Actinomycetes; order Mycobacteriales; family Pseudonocardiaceae; genus Crossiella. Next base: position 121,782 of record NZ_JALMDK010000015.1, read on the forward strand.
AAGGAGGGCGACCCGCACTCGCCGTGGCTCTACGGTGACTCCCCGCTGGCCCTGGCCAAGGGTTTCTGGCACGCGCACATGGGCTGGATGTTCGAGCGGGAGAAGACCAACCTGGACCGGTTCGCGCCGGACCTGATGGCGGACAAGAACATCCGCGCGGTGGACAAGCTGCTGGTGCCGATCACCACGCTCAGCTTCATCCTGCCCGGCATCCTCGGCGGCCTGATCACCTGGTCCTGGTGGGGCGCGCTGACCGCGCTGTTCTGGGCCGGTTTCGTCCGGGTCAGCTTCCTGCACCACATCACCTGGTCGGTGAACTCGATCTGCCACATGATCGGCGACCGCCCGTTCAAGTCCAAGGACAAGGCCGCGAACTTCTGGCCGCTGGCCATCCTCAGCTTCGGCGAGTCCTGGCACAACCTGCACCACGCCGACCCGACCTGCGCCCGCCACGGCGTGCTGCGCGGTCAGATCGACATCTCGGCCCGGGTGATCTGGATCTTCGAGAAGCTGGGCTGGGCCACCCAGGTCCGGTGGCCCACCCCGCGCCGGCTGGCCCGGATCACCAAGGGCCAGGACGACTGAGCTAGCTGAACCACCGCTTTACCGCTTCGCCTGGGCCGTCGGTTCCTTCGGGACCGGCGGCCCACGCGATGTGCCCGTCCGGCCGGATCAGCAGTGCCGGCGCGGGCGGGTTCTCGGTATTGGCGCGCACCACCGGCACCTCCGCGAGGTCGAAGTCCGCGTCAGTGAAGGTGAGCAGCACGCCCTGGCCGGTCCGGAGCAGTTCGGCCAGCCGGGTCGGGCTGCCGTCGACTTCCAGGGGCAGGTCGGCGAGGAAGGTGCCGGTGAGCGGGTGCGCGCCGGGCAGGTCGTAGGTCAGCGTGGTGCTGGTGGTGATCGCGGCCAGCCGGTCGTTGACCTCCGGGATGTCCAGCAGGCTGTCCAGCAGGTCACGCAGGGCGTTGACCTGTTCGCCGGGCCGGAACAACGCGAACTGGGCGCGGGTGTTGGCCAGCACGTTTTCCGCGGCAGGGCGGCGTTCCAGCTCATAGGTGTCGAGCAGGTCATCCCGGCCGCGCAGCGCGGCGAGCAGTTTCCAGCCCAGGTTCAGCGCGTCCCCGAAGCCCAGGTTCAGGCCCTGGCCGCCGATGGGCGCGTGCACGTGCGCGGCATCGCCTGCCAGCAGCACCCGGCCACTGCGGTAGGTCGCGGCGATCCGGCTGTTGTGCCGCAACCGGGACAGCCAGCGCGGCGAGTGCGCGCCGAGATCGGTGCCGAGCACCGCGCGCAGGGCGTCCCGCAGCTCGTCCAGGGTGGGGTCGGCGTCGTCCTCGGGCGGTGGCTGGTCAAAGCGGGTGGGCACCACCCGGTGCAGGCCGTCGCCGGTCGGCGCGATGAAGACGGTGCCGGTGTCGGTGCGGGTCAGCCCGGTGTCCGGTTCCGCGGTGATGACCACGTCACCGAGCAGGCTGGCGGTCTCCCCGGTGCTGCCGGGGAAGTCGATCCCGGCGAGTTTGCGGATCGTGCTGCGGCCGCCGTCGCAGCCGGCGAGGTAGGCCGAGCGGACCGTGTATGTCCCTTGTGGACTGTCTACTGTGGCGGTGACCCCGTCCGGATCCTGGTGCAGTGCGGTCACTTCGTGGCCGCGGCGCAGTTCGCCACCGAGTTCGATAACGCGTTCGGCGAGGATCCGTTCGGTCTCGTGCTGGGCGATCCGGACGACGTAGGGGTGCGCGGTGGGCAGCCGGTCGTAGGTCAGCCAGGTGGGCAGGCCGGCGAAGTGCCCGGCCTGCCAGCGGTGCGCGTCGGCGGGCAGCCGGTCCAGCAGCCCGCGCTGGTCGAACAGGTCCAGGGTGCGCCCGCCCAGGCCGAATGCCTTGGAGAAGGCGCTCGGCTCGGCGAGCCGGTCCAGGACCAGGACGGACGCGCCGCCCAGGCGCAGTTCGGCGGCCAGCAGCAGACCGACCGGTCCGGCGCCGACCACGAGCACATCGTGATGAGAGTTTTCGAAGTTCATGAGATTCCCCAGAGGTGATCCCGCGGCCGGGCGCTCAGATGGCCGGGCCGGGTGCTGTGGGTGAAGGTAGCCGTGGACGACTCCCGGGGCGATCGATTTAGCAACTAGGTTGTGCACAACTCAGTTGTGCGCTACTGTTCTCGGCAGAACGACGACGGGACGAGGTGAGCGGGATGACGAAGCAGGCGAGGCCGGAGCTGATCCTGGACTCCCAGTTGTGCTTCTCGCTCTACGCCGCCTCCAGGGCGGTCACCGCCCTGTACCGCCCGATGCTGGACGAACTGGGCCTGACCTACCCGCAGTACCTGGTGTTGCTGGTGCTCTGGGAACGCGGCCCGGTGTCGGTGAAGGACCTCGGCGACGCGCTGCACCTGGACTCCGGCACGCTCTCCCCGCTGCTCAAGCGGATGGAGTCGGCCGGCCTGCTCCGGCGGCGGCGCAGCGAAGAGGACGAACGCAGCGTCCTGGTCGAGCCGACCGAGACGGGCCGCGACCTCCGGGCGAGGGCGCTGGACATCCCGGAACGGCTGACCTGCGGCATGGGCCTGCCCCTTGACGAGCTGACCGAGCTGCACACGCGGCTGCGGCGGCTGAACGACTCGATGACAGCAGTACGACAGAAAGAAGGCCAGTGATGAGCGTGCTCTACACCGCAGAGGCGACCGCGACCGGCAGTGGCCGGGGCGGCGAGATCGTCTCCTCCGACGGCGTGCTGGACGAGAGCCTGTCGGTGCCCAAGGAACTGGGCGGCGCGGGCGGCGACGGCACCAACCCGGAACAGCTCTTCGCCGCGGGCTACGCGGCCTGCTTCAACGGCGCCCTGCAGCTGGTGGCCCGCAACAACAAGACCCCGGTCGACGGCTCCGAGGTCAACGCCAAGGTCGGTATCGGCCCGCGCGCCGAGGGCGGCTTCCAGCTGACCGTGGCCCTCGCGGTCACCGTCCCGGGGGTCGAAAGGGCAGTCGCCGAGGACCTCGTGGCCAAGGCTCACCAGGTCTGCCCCTACTCCAACGCCACTCGTGGCAACATCGAGGTGCAGGTCACGGTCGTCTGACCGACCCGCCCCGGAACCCGCTCACCACGACCCCCAGGTGGTGAGCGGGTTCTGTCATGTTCCGGCCTCCTCGCCGATCACCGGCGGCGCGGCGTACCGGGTGTCCCCGAAGACGTCCTCGGTCTCCAGCAGGTACGAGGGCCGCTCATGCTCCTCGTCTTCTTCCCGGCGTCCGGCTCCGGCGCCACCGACCGGCAGTCCGCTCATCCCCGGCGCGCCCGGTCGCACGCCGCCACCGGCAGTGCTGGTCCCGCCGCCGGACCGCCCGACCCCGGCACTGCCACCAGGCCCGAACCCAACGCCGCGGCCAACACCCGCGCCACCAGGCCCGAACCCGGTGGCACCACTGAGGCCGCCGCCAGGTCCACCGGCGGAACCACCCACGCCGAGGCTGTGACCACCGCCCACTCCGTCGGCAGCAGTGCCCGGCGGCAGCTCGGCCCAGCCCGCCAACCCGGTGTCATCCCGGTTCGGTGGCCCGGTCACCTGCCCGCCGGGCACTTCGACGGGGTCACCGCCACCCGTGCCGCCGCCAGTGCCACCACCGCCGCCAGTCCCGGTGCCAGGGCCGCCGTAACCACCGCCCGGTTGCCCGCCACCGGTCCCGCGACCCGTGCCGCGCCCACCGTCCCGTCCCCGGTCCCGGCCGTCGACGCCCCCGCCGCCACCGGGTTCGACCACCGACACGTCGCCGTCGGCCGCCTGCGGGGCGGTCCAGCTCGGCAGCCGGGTGACGTTGTCCTCCTTGCGCACGCCGTACCCGGCGAGCACCCGCTGGTTGTCCCCGGTGTCGGCGCGGAACCGCTCGATCTCCCGGTCCAGATCGGTGCTGAACGGGGTCACCTTGTTCAGCAGGTTGTTCTGCGGCGGATCGGCTGGCACCGGCTTGAGCTGGTTCTTGCAGCCGTACCAGTCCGCGGTCTGCTGGGCGACCGCCTCGGCCGTCCGCTTGGCCAGGCCCCCGGCCGCCTCGGCATACCCGGCCAGCGGACTGAGCTGCCGCCGCGCCGCCTCCGCCGCCGCCCCCTGCCAGACCCCGTGCGAGGCCGTGATCACCTTCTCGATCTGGTCCCGGATCAGCCCGTAGTCACCGGCCGCCTTGGTCCAGATCCGCTCGATCGGCACCAGCCCGGCCGAGGGCGTCTTGGCTTCGTCGTGGAACCACTTGTAGATCCGGTCTCCGGCGTGGCCTTCCGGGCGCGGGGTGTCGGAGGTGAGGAAGCCGGCCGCGGTCAGTCCGCCCGCGGTCGCCCCGGCGGCGATGAGCAGCAGTGGCAACGGCATCAGCGACCGCCCTGCAACGTGCGGATGACCTGCTCCAGGATCTTGACGCCGCGCGGGCAGGGGTCGTCGAAGTCGGTCGGCTTGTCCAGCCCGGCCTTGAGCTGCAGCCCGGTCGCGACGAGCACGGTGTTGGACACCGCCACGTTCGTCCGGCACTGGCCGAACGGCTTGCCGGCCTCGTCCGCGATCACCGCCGGGTAGCCGGAGATCTCCAGCGGCTGCCAAACCCGGAAGACGTTCTTGCGGCCGTAGAGCTGGTCGAGGCCGCCGATCTGGGTGTTGATGTCCAGCGAGAAGTCGACCTTGGCCGCGGTGTCGGTGGCGACCCAGCGGCAGGCCTTGCCGAGCGGGCTGTCCTCGGGCTGGCCCGAGACGGTGATGCCGAGCTGGGCGAGCTGGGGAGCGGCGAGCAGCCGACAGGGGTCGGGCACGAACTGCGCGGTGTCGAGTTCGGGCTGGGTCAGCACCGGCGCGCCGTGCTTGTTCGCGCTGGGCGAGGGGGCGGTGGTCTGGGCGCCCGGCGCCGCGGCGCATCCACTGAGCGCCAGCGTGGCGCAGACCCCGGTCGCGAGCAGGCGGAAACGGTCGGCGATCACATTCATCCCTTGCCTTCGACGGCGGACCGGTTGGTGCCTTCAGCGCGCGCGTATTGCTGCTTCGCCGCAGCCAACTTGTCGATCATTTGTTGGACCACTTCCTGGTATACCTGATTTGCGGAAGAGTGGTCACCCGACCCTGATTTGACCGCGCATTCGATGATCTTCCGCATGGCGTCCGGACTGTATGGGTCCTCGCTCGGCGGGATGCCCACGTCCAGGCTCCGTTTGACGTCACGGTTGATCTTCACGATCGCGTCTCTGGCCTCGGAGAGGCCCCTGATCAGGCCATCCAGCTCGGCGACCTCGACCACGAATCGCCCGTCCCCGCCGAAGTCGATCGACACCTTCGTGCTGCGTGGAACTGCCACCGCATTTCCCCCGTCCCCTGGCAAATTGCCACAAGGTAAGGATAATCAGCGGCTTGGGTGAGAATGCGCCATTGCTTTCGGGTCACCCAAAAGACGTATCGCTAAACTCTAGAGAAATTACATCTTTCGTGGTGTGAACTCGACCGGGAGTTCGTAAACCCCGCGCATGATCGCGCTTGGCCACCAGCTCAGCTTCTCCGCCGGGACCGCCAGTCGCAGATCCGGCAGGTACCGCAGCACCGTGCCGATCGCCACCTCACCCAGCACCCGGGACATGGACTGGCCGACGCACACGTGCGGGCCGTGGCCGAAGGCCAGGTGGTGCTGGGCGCGGCGGTACGGGTCGAACTCGGCGGGGGAGTCGAAGACCTCGGGGTCGTGGTTGGCCGAGAGCAGGGACACCAGGACGGGTTCGCCGGTCTGCACGAGCTGGCCGCCGATGGTGACCGGCTCGATGGCGAAGCGCCAGGTGGCGTTGCGGACCGGGCCGGCGTAGCGCAGCACCTCTTCGATGATCGCGCTCAGCGTGCTGGAGTCGGTGCGGGCCAGTTCGGCGTATTTGGGGTTGCGCAGCAGGGTGAGCAGGCCGTTGCCGATCAGGGCGACCATGGTCTCGTGTCCGGCGATCAGCAGCAGGAAGACCATCGAGCTGACCTCGTCGGCGCTGAGCACCTTCTTGTCCTGCAACTCCACCAGCGCGCTCACCAGGTCGTCGGCCGGGTTCTCGCGCTTGCTCGCGATCAGGCCCAGGACGTAGCGCTCCAGCGAGTCGGTGACGCCCCAGACCTCGTCGATCGCGGCGACCTCGGAGGAGTCGATCACCGCGGCCCAGCGGTGGTAGTTGGCCCGGTCTTCCTGGGGCATGCCCAGCAGGTCGCAGATGATGGTGACCGGCAACGGGTAGGCCAGGTCGGCGATCAGGTCCGCCCGGCCCGCGGGCGCGAAGCCGGCGATGGCCTGCTCGGTGATCCGGCGGCAGCGTTCGCGCAGCCGTTCCATCCGCTGCGCGCTGAACAACGCGCTGACCGCCTGGCGCTGCCGGGCGTGATCCGGCGGGTCCGCGTTGAGCATGTTGCGGGCCAGCGTCGGCCGGTGGTCGAAGGGCAGGCCCATGCCGGAGCGCTGCCACACCACGTTGGCCTTGGCCGGGCTCTTGTGCAGCTTCGGGTGGGCCAGCGCTTCCAGCGCGTCGTCGTACCGGGTGACCAGCCAGGCCCAGGCCCCGCCGGGCATGTCGATGCGGTGCACCGGTGAGTTCCGGCGCAACCAGTCATAGGCCGGGTACGGGTTGGCGTCGAACTCCGCGCCGTGCAGACGCGGGCACACGCCGGGTTCCTCAGTGGCCACGTCCTCACCATGCCAGACCGAGGGGTGCGACATCTCCCGCCGCTCGGTGGGCACCGGGCTCACCAGCGGATGAACCGGGTGTGATGTTGCTGTCACCGGCTGATGTGAGGGCGTGGCCACGCCGCGGACCCTGGCAGTGACTCAGCCCAGCCGCAACCTCGCGACCCGGCCTTTCTCCCCGGCGGCCCAGCAGGACAGGTCCGGGGTGCAGGTGACGGTGTCGAAGCTGCCCGCGTCGAACTGCTTCCAGTGCCTGCCGCCGTCAAGGCTGAGATCACTGCCCGAGGGGCCCACCGCGAGCAGGCCGCCGAGGGTGTACGGCAGCCAGGTCGCGCCGGAGCGGTAGCCGGCGGGGGCCTGCGGCGGGACCTGCCAGCCGCGGCCGCCGTCGCCGGTGCGGGCCAGCGCGTCCTTGGCGGTGTTCGGCTGCTCGAAGTCGCCGCCGATGGCGATGCCGGTGTGCCGGTCCCGGAAGGCCAGCGCGAACACGCCCGCGCTCGGCTTGCTGGCCAGCGGGGTCTCGCTGACCGTCCAGTTGCGGCCGCGGTCGGCGGTGTGGAAGACCCTGGCCTTGGCGCCGCCGCCGGTGGCGATCCAGGCATCGCGCGGGCCCGAGGTCACCAGGCACTGGCCGCTGGCGGCGAAGCCGGCCTCGCCGGGCAGCGCGGCCGGCATGCCGGCGTTGGGCAGCACGGTCCAGGACCGGCCGCCGTCCTGCGTTGACAGCACCCTGATCTTGCCGTCCACCGGATCGCTCATGGCCAGGCCGTTGCGCCGGTCGAAGAAGGCCACGCAGTCGTAGAAGGCCTTCGGATCGGTGTTGCGGAAGGACTCGGTCCAGGTCTTGCCGCCGTCGCCGGTCCGGTAGATCCGGGAGTCCTCGCCCTCGCCGATGGTCAGCGCCACCGCGGTGCGGGCGTCAAAAGCCTCGATATCGCGGAACTGCAAGGCGCTCGCGCCGGGCGGGCTCACGTTCTGCCAGCTCCGGCCGCCGTCGGTGGTGCGCAGCACGGTGCCCTTGCTGCCGCCCAGCCAGGCGACCTGCCGGTTCACCGCGGCCAGGCCGCGGAACCGGGCGTCGGTGCCGGTGGACTGGAGTTCCCAGGACAGTGTCGTGGCCGAGGTCACCCCGGCGGGCGCGGCGGCGGCGGGCACCGCCGCGGCGAGGGTCAGCGCGGCGGTGGCACAGAGCCCCATCAGGGCGAACAGCCTCATGACGGCGCAAACTACCCGCTGCGACCCTGGTTCGGCAGGGGTCCAGACGATGCAAAGTCTTTGCCGCCGGTTCGTTCGATTGGCCTAGCCCGACGGAGCGGGAGCGGTTAGATTCCGGGCAGAACGACGTCGGCGACAACTTCAGATCTGCCGTCTCGGTGGCGACAAAGCCGCTGGTGACGCGGTCAACCGAAAAAACTCCTTGGTTAACCGGAGGACTCAACCGGCAGTATTAGCCACGTAATCGGTCACCTGCACTTCTTCGTGGTCTGCGGCTCACCGGTCTGGGTTTACTGAATATCGCCACAACCCAGACGAGTCCCCGGCTCTATGCGCAGGAGTAGAAAAACATGACGACAGCCCTCGCGCCGACCGCTAATTGGCCCTTCGCCGAGCTGCTTTCCGCGGCCGAGTCCGTCAACGCGAAGGTCGATCCTCCCGTGGTGGACGGTGCGGTCGGCCCGACCATTGTCCAGAACGGCCGGGAGCTCGTGAACTTCGCGAGCATCAACTTCCTCAACCTGCACCAGCGCCCCGACGTGCTGGAGCACTTCCTTTCCGCGTCGCGGGAACACGGGCTGACCACCGGCGGATCCCGAATGACCCAGGGGATCAGCCGCCCGCACCTGGAAATGGAACAGGAAATTTGCCGGGTCACCGGCAAAGAGCGCGCGATTTCTTTCGCCACCGGTCTGCTGGCGAACTTCGGATTCCTCAATGCGATGACGAAGTACATCGACTGGGGCGCCGGCATGAAGTGCGACAACTCCGACGCGGTCGTGGTCATGGACCGGCACTCGCACTGGAGCCTGCTCAAGGCCGCCGAACACCTGGAACACGGCAAGCGGCTGCACACCTTCCGGCACAACTCGCCGGAGGACCTGGAGAAGGTGCTCAAGCGGGTCAACTCGCCCAAGGTCGTCGTGGTCATCGAGAGCGTCTACTCCGCTGACGGCAGCATCGCGCCGATGAACGAGCTGATCGACATCTGCGAGAAGTACGGCGCGCTCAGCTTCGTCGACGACGCCAACGGCTTCATGCTCTACGGCCCGGAGAACCGGCCCTTCGCCGAGGAGTTCGCCGCGATGCGGCGGGCCACCTTCGTGATGATGTCCTTCTCCAAGGCCATCGGCATCGAGGGCGGGGCCATCGCCGGACCGGCCGATGCCATCAACGCCTTCGAGATCACCTCGGGCACCTCGATGTTCACCGCGGCCATGCAGCCGCCGACCGCGGCCACTGTGGGCCTGCTGATCCGCACCCTGGACGGCGATCCGTCCATTGTGGACAACTACCTGGCCAGGGTGGAGCGCTTCCGCGCCCGGCTGACCGAGATCGGAGCGCCGCCGTTCGAGACGCCCAGCTACATCACCTCGGTGCTGATCGGCAAGGACGAGACCGCGGACCTGGTGAAGGACGCCTTCATCGAGAAGGGTTTCCTCATCCCGATGTTCATGTTCCCCGCGGTCAAGCGCAACCAGGCGGTCATGCGCCTGATCATCAACAACGACCACACCGAAGAGCAGCTCGAGTACTTCCTGAGCACGCTGGCCGAGCTGAAGGCCAAGCACGACTTCTGAGTCTGGACCCAGACGAAAGAGGCGGTCCCGCCGGGGGACCGCCTCTTTCGCTGTGGTGGGAACGGAATCAGTCCTCGTCGGCCTGCTGCTGCTTGGCCAGTTCCTTCTGCAGATCGGCGATCGGGTCCTGGTCCGGGAAGACCAGTTTGTCCAGCCGGGACAGCCTGGCGAAGGGGGACAGCGGTTTGCTGTAGCCCCAGGCCACCCGCAGGTGACAGCCCATCTTGAGCTTGGCCGCCTCGTTGGACAGGCCGAAGTCGATCAGGGTGAAGCCGCCCTCGATGGCGTGCCGGATGATCTGATGCCCCATGAACCGGTGCACCGGGGTGCTGCCGATCCGCTCGTAGTCCGCGCCGCTGTAGGTGGACTCCAGCAGATGGCCGCGTTCCTGCAGCATGTCGAAGCACACCAGGTCATCGCCCTGCCAGGTCAGCAGCAGCACGCTTTCGGCCAGCGTGGGCACCTCGCGGAAGTACTCGCCGGGCAGCAGGATCTGATCCGGGTCGTTGTACTTGTGGAACAGGTTGAGCCACAGCCGTTCCATGTCCCCGGCCAGCTTCGGGCTCGGGCGACCGCGGTGCACCTCGAACCGGAACCCGGCGGCCTCCACCCGGCGCGCGTCCCGCTTGGCGGTCTTGCGCGCCTTGGCGGGCAGCGAGGCCAGCCAGCCGTCCACCTCGGTCCACGGCACGTCCAGCACCGCGTCCGGGAACTGCGCCACCCGGCGGAAACCCAGCTCGGCGAACCGCGGCGCGAACGCCGCCTCCGGACCCGGGTCCCAGAAGTCGCGCATCAGCAGGACCTTGGCGCCCAGCGCCTTCGCCTCGGTGGTCATCGCGGCGGAAAGCAGCGGCAGGGTCTCGGCCACCACGGACTCGTCGCGGAACAGGAAACCGCAGCCCAGGTTGGCCGGTGAACCGGCGAGGAACAACGGGACCTTGATATTTTTCCACACCGGATAACGCATGAAGGCGCCGAACGCGGCGGCGATCAGCCGGCCATCGCGTTCGGCGGTGAAGAAGCGGAGGTCCCCGTCGATCTCCATCCGGCTCAGCAGATCCAGGTACGGCGCCGAGCGGGGTGGTTCCGGCAGAGTTAGTTTCGCCCATTCTGCCGGATCGACATCAATTTTTTTTGAGGTCCGGACGAGTAGTGTGCCGGGCTCACTCGGCATAGCGCGCCTCGGTCTCGGCGAAGAGCCGGCTCACGTTGACCTCCTCGCGCGCGTCAACCGCTTCCTCCAGGTAGCGCTTCTGGTCCAGCACGTAGGCCGCCTCCACCGTGATCCGGTACAGGGTGAGGCCCTCGGCCTGCTTGAAGAAGGCGAACTCCTCCTCCAGCGGGTCGATCAGCAGGTCGCCAGTGCGCTTGAGGAAGAGCAGAATCTGCTGGTCATCGTCCTCGATGGCGGTCGCGGTGCCGCTGAACTGGACGCCGTCGGCCTCATCGGAGGTGATCGTGGAGTTGTAGATGACCCCGGCCACCCGCGCGTCACCGGCGATGGCCAGGCCGTGCCGGGAGTCGTTCTGGGAGGCGAAGTAGAGGTAGCCGGGCGCGGCCGGGGCGAAGGCCAGGGCGGCTGCCCAGGGTCCTGCGGCGTCCACCGTGGCCAGCGTCACGTACCGGTTCTCCCGAAGAATGGAGATTGCCCGGTCCGTGGCTTCGGTGAATTCTTGACCCACAGCTCCTCCTGAACTACATGCGTGTTGATAAACCGCCCGGATTTCGCTTGAATGCTACTGGGTTCACCACCGGCGCGCCAGGATCCGGCAGTCTGTGATCACAACGGGAAGGTTGTCATGACGGGTGTCTCCATTGATCGGGAAGTGCTGGCCGGACTGGTTCCGCTGCTGCGGTGTCCAGCCTGCTCGATCCCGGCCCTGACGATCGGGTCCCGGGGGTTGGACTGCGATTCCTGTGGGCATCTCGCGCCATTTGTCGATGGCGTTCTCGATCTGGTCGCTAATTCTTCCGGTCCGGTTTCTGCCGGTGACAAACCGTACGAGGGCCTCAACGCCAAGCTGTACGGCTGGCTGATGAGCAGCCCCACCCGGCAGCGGCTGGACTCCTGGCTGCTCGGCCTGGACGTCAAGCGCTACTACAGCGAGATGGCCGACCGGATCGCCGGCCTGCCGGACGGTCCGATCCTGGAGATCCCGGCGGGCAACGGGCCGCTGTTCAAGCAGGCCGCCGGCTACCGCGACCGGGGCCCGTGGATCTTCGCCGACCTGTCCTGGCACCTGCTCAAGCAGCTCGCGGCCAAGGTCGAGGCGGTGGGCGCGAAGAGGCACCTGATCATCCGCGCGGACGCCTGCGCGCTGCCGATCGTGGACGGCACCATGGCCGGGGCGGTGTCGATGTTCGGCATCCACTGCTTCCACGACAAGCCCGCGGTCTTCGGCGAGCTGCGCCGGGTGGTCTCCGAGGAGGGTCAGATCGCGGTCAGCACGCTGACCACCGACGGCCACAAGCTGTCCCAGTACTACCACCAGATGAGCCAGAAGGACGGCACTTTCGCGCCGGACAACTCCTGGGCCGAGATCTCCACCGCTGCCCGCGGACAGGGCCTGGAGTTGCACGGCACCACCGGTCTCGGCTCCGCCAGGGTCTTCACCGCCCGCCCGAAGATCCACAGCTGAGACCACCCTCAGCAGTCCCGCCCGGACTGCCCATGAGGAAAAAGGGGGTTCCCGCCATCGCCCGGCGGGAACCCCCTTCCTCGTGCCTTAGCTGCCTGCCGCTACGACGAGGCGTAGCGCTGGGCCGGAGCCGCCGCGTGCGCGATGTTGCCCAGCGCCGCCGCCTCTCCGGTCCGGCTGCCGATCTCCCGGAACACCGCGGCCGACCGAAGGTAGTGGTCGACCCCTTCCTGGTGTCGCTGCAACCGCTCGTTGGCGGTGCCCAGGTAGAGCAGCACGTAGCCTTCCTTGCGCTTGTCGCCCAGCCGCTTGGCCAGCACCAGCGCCTGCCGCAGCAACCTGAGGGCCTGGCCCTCCTGCGAACCGGCGCCGCCGAGTTCCATGCCAGAGGCGGCCCGGAGCCGGTCGAACTCGACCGAACCCGCGTCCTCCACCGGGGGCCGCAGTTCCCTGGCGGCGAACCGCCCGGAGACCGTGGTCGGCTTCGGCTGCTCGTAGACGCTGCTGATGCTGATCGCGGTGTGGATCAGCCAGTCCAGCAGCCGGTTCTCCGCGGCGAACTTGGCGACGGGATCGCTTTCCTCCCGCAACCGGTCCTCCGCGAAGGCCCGCACCACCTCGTGACAGGTGAAGAACTCCGAGTCGCCGATCGGCGTGACCAGCCCACTGACCGCCAGCTCGTTGAGCAGCGCGGTGCCCTCGGTGGAGGTGCACTCGGTCAGCACACTGGTCATCTCCGCGCAGTACCGGCTCTCCGGAGAGAGGGCCAGCCTGCGCAGTGCGAGCTGTGCCGCGGGTCGCAGCAACCGGTAGGCCACGGCGAGTGCGGCGTGCACCTGCACGCTTCCTCGCACGGTCGGCGCGATCCGCCTGCCCACCTCGAGCAGCCGCTTGCTCAGCTCGACGGCGGGCAGTTGGGGATGACCGGCCAGCATGCCGCCGACCAGTCGCAGTGCCAGGGGCAGTCGCCCGCACAGGCGGGCGAGGTGGCGCAACTGCTCCTGCTGGGCGGTTGCCCGGTGCGGTCCGACGGCGCGCCCCAGCACGGCCATCGCCTCATGTTCGGCCAGTGGCTCCACCTGGAGCCGTTGCACCGCCGTGAGTCCGGTCAGCGGCTGCCTGCTGGTGATCATCACCAGGCAGGTGGAGCTGACCGGCAGCAGTGGCTGCACCTGTGCCTCGCTGACCGCGTTGTCCAGCACGATCAACGCGCGCCTGCCGTGCAGCAGCGAGCGATAAAGCCTTGCCCGCGCCTCCAGTTCGGTGGGGATCCCGTCCCTCGGCACACCGAGCGCGCCGAGCAGCATCCCCATGGCCGCCCCCGGGTGCAGCGGACGATCGCTGTTGGCCCGGAGGTTGACGAAGAACTGACCACCAGGGAAGTCCCTGGTCAATTGCCTGGCCAGGGTGACAGCCAGCGAGGTGGTGCCCACCCCGGTCGGTCCGGACAGCACCACGGTCCGCGGCGCGGACGCGCGAGACGCCCTTGCCATGGCTCGCAGCCAGTCCAGATCGGCACTGCGCCCGGTCAGTTCCTCGGTGATTTTCGGTAGTTCCAGGCTGCCGAACGCGGCACGTGCTACCCCAGATGTGCCGTGCGCCGGCAGTACGGTCGGCCTGTCCCCATGACGGCTCAACCGGAATCGCCCTGCCCTTGCGGCCCGCTCGAACTCCCTCAGTTCGTCGCCGGCCAGTCGCAAGGTCGCCGCCAGTGCACCGACGGTGCGCTGCTGCGGTCCCCTCGCTCTCCCCCTCTCCAGATCACTGATCGTCCTTACGCTCAACCCGGAGCACATCGCCAGATCTTCCTGGGTCAGGCCGTTGGCTCGCCGGTGCCGCAGGAGCATTCCCCCGAAGTCTCCTGAAGTTAAGCGAACCTCATCCGGTGTTGAATTTTGAACTGTTGACATCCTTCCTCCCGGTGCGCGCTGCGGCAATCGGGCTGACGGGCACCCCGAATTGGTCGACCACCGGGCCCCGGTGGTGATCGACCTGCCGCCCCATAGCCAGTCTGGACGCTGTGTCGCAACCCTCGCCAGTGTGTTGACAAAAGCTCAAATGAAGCTGCGCCGTCTCACCTGAATCACGTAATGATGAGCACTGTCCTGTAACCCTCGGTGACGACGACGGGGGTGACTGGCCGGTACCCCAGCTCAGCGTGATCTCCAGACTCTGCCGTTTCACCTAGATTCCGGCTGATCAAGCCCGTTTTGCTGGCAGGAAACCGCCGTCAACCGGGTACGGATCGCCCGATCGGGCGGACGTCTGGCTGCACGATCGAGCTAACTCGGAAGATCTACCAGATCAGTCCTGGAGGCCAGGCCGAGCTTGCGCAGCACCTTGGCCACGTGCTGCTCCACCGTGCGCGGTGAGAGAAAGAGCACCTCGGCGATCTCCCGGTTGGTCCGGCCATGGGTGAGCAGCCGGGCCACATCGCGTTCCCTGGGCGAGAGTTCCGGCCCGTAGCCGCGGCGGCCGCGCCTGGCCGGGGCCGCGGGCGCGGTGAGCCCGTGTTCGCGCAGGTGACGGCGGCAGCTGGCGGCATCCCTGGTGGCGCCGAGCCGGTCGAAGGCAGCGGCCGCCTCGGTCAGCTCGTCCACCGCGGTCTCCCCGGCGGTCAGCCGCAGCCTGGCGGCCTCCTGCCGGGCCTGCGCGGCCAGGTAGGGATGCGGCAGCGCGGCGTAGGCGGTCGCGGCGGCGGTGAGCGCCTCGGCCCCGGCGAGCAACCGGCCGCGGGCGCCGAGCAGCAGGCCCTGGCCGGCCAGCACCGCGGCGGCGGCCAGTGGCGCGTCCTTGCCGGTGGTCTCGGCGGTGAAGGTGGCCAGCAGTTCGGCGGCGGCGGGCAGTTGCCCGGCGTGGATCCTGGCCACCAGGGCCAGCGGCAGCAGTTCCGCCGCCCACAGCCAGACGCCCTTGCGGCGCACGATGGACAGGCCCTGTTCGGCGTGCGCGAGCGCGGCCTCGTACTCGGCCCTGGACAGCTGCATCTGGGTGTACGCGGCGGCCGCGGTCATGATCACCGGGGTGAAGGAGTCCTCCGGGGCGTCCAGCCCGGTGGCGCCCAGGTGCGCCTCGGCCTCCGGCCATTCGCCGCGGGCCACCGCGAGCTGGCCGAGCACCAGGGACAGTTCGGTGGCCACCGGCCGCAGGTCCCGGTAGTCCTCCAGCTGCCGGGCGCAGCGATCGGCCAGGCCGTCCCAGCCGCCGGTGCAGAAGTCCAGCCGGGCCGCGGTGGCCCTGGCCACGCTGACGATGAACGGCATGCCTGCCTCGGCGGCCATCCGCAGGCCGGGGTCCAGCCAGGTACGGGCTCGCCGGTAGTGGCCGGTGGTGGCGAAGGAGTCGCCGAGGTTGCAGTAGGCCCTGGTCAGGTGCTGCCGACCGGCCTCGGTAACGGCCTGCCGGGGCAGCCGGTCCAGGTCTGGGCGGACGCCGGGGTCGCCGATCAGCACCCGCGAGCCGAGCTGGTTGGCCAGCAGGTTGAGGGTCAGATCCGGGTCAGGGTCGGCCTCGATGACCTCCTGCACCCTGGCCATCCAGCGCAGGTTCTCCCGCAGCGGGGTGGTGCCGCGGAAGGGCTGGGCGAGCACGGACATGGCCTTGGCGCCCAGTGCCGAGTGCTCGCCCAGCTCGGCCACGGCCATCGCGATGTCCTGATGCCCCTCGGTCAGCCCGCCTGCCTGGCGGACCAGCAGGAAGCCGAGGTTGAGCCGGGTGGCGCCGCGGGCGGCGGGGGAGAGCCGGGGGTCGTCGAGCACCCGGCGCAGCACCGCGGACACGTCGAGCTGCTCGACCCCGCGGACCGCGTTGGCGCCGAGTTTGCCGGCCAGCCGGTCGATGTCGGGGGTGCTGAGTTCGGGCAGTTCGACCAGCTGCTGGTAGAGGTCGGTGGCCAGCCCCGCCTCGCCGACCGCGGCGGCGTGGTCGGCCGCGGCCTCGCAGTGCCGCCGCCAGCCCGCCCGGTCGCCCGCCTCCCGGCTGTGCCGGGCCAGCTGCACCCACGGGGTGGGTTCGGCGGTGGCGAGTTCGGTGGCGGCGCGGGCGTGCAGCAACCGCCGGTCCGGGCCGGGAATGGTGTCGTAGACGGCCTCCTGGGCCAGTGAGTGCCGGAACCCGTAGCGGCGGCCGGGCAGCTCGTGCAGGACCACTCCGGCCAGCGCCTGCACCAGCGCGGCGCCGACCTCCCCGGTGGTCATCCCGGCCACGGTGGCGAGCAGGTCCTCCTCGGCAGGCACGCCGAGCACGGCGGCGGCGCGCACGATCCGGGCGGCCAGCGGGTCCAGCGCGGCCAGGCGTTCGGTGGTGGCCTCGCGCAGCAGCACCGGCACCCGCAGGTGGTCGAGCAGGCGGCGGGCGGTGGCGGTGCGCACCTCGCCCGCGTGATCGCGCAGGGCATGCAGGGCTTCCTCCACCACGAACGGGATGCCCGCGGTGCGTTCGTGCAGCCGGGCGGCGAACCCGGCGGCGGGCAGCGGAGTGCCAAGGATTGCGCGGGACATCTCGTGCACCCCGGCCACGTCCAGCGGGGCGAGCCGGAGCATGGCCGCGCTGACCCCGTGCGCGGGCCGGAACGCGCTGCCGAGCAGGGCGCCGCCGAGATCCTCCCGGCGGTAGGTGACCACCAGGGCCAGCTCCGGCGGCGGGCTGGCGACCAGGAAGCGCAGCAGGTCCCGGCTGCCGTCATCGCCCCAGTGCAGGTCCTCGACCACCAGCAGGGCGGGTCCGGCGGCCACCAGCAGTTCGCGCACGGCCCGGAACAGCCGGTGCCGCTCGCCCGCCGGGTCGCCGAGTGGTTCGGGCTGGGCGGGCAGCCGGTGCGCGATCTCGGGCAGCAGTGGCCGCAGTGCCCCGGTGACCGGGTTGAGGCCGGGGCCGACCCGGTTGCCGAGCCCGCCGAGGGCCTCCAGCACCGGGCCGTAGGGGAAGGGTTCGCGCAGCGGCTGGCAGTGCCCGAGCAGCACCGGGGTGCCGATGCCGGTGAGCAGTTCGCGCAGCAGCCTGGTCTTGCCGATGCCCGCCTCGCCCTCGACCAGCACCAGCGCCGGTGGCCGGGCCACCGCCTCGGCCAGGATGCCCAGTTCGCGGTGCCTGCCGACCAGCACCGGCGAACTGGTGCGCAGGCCGTTGTCCCTCGCCATCGCACGCTCCCCAGGTGTGTGGACCAATCGCCATCTTCGCTGGTCCCACGGGCGAGCGCGTCCCTCCGGACGAAGGGTTTTCAGTGAGTACCGGCCGAAGGAAACTGAAACGGCTGTGAAGCCATTGTTTCCGCTTACCGTTCGAGTTGTTCGCCAGAGACGATTTCCCTGCAATCGGAAGGCTGGGCACATGCGAAAGTCGACGGTCGTTGTCTGTCTGACCGCGGTGGCGTTGAGCGCCGCCGCGGGAATCGGGGCCGGTCCGGTCTTCGCCGCCGAGGCGGCGGTGGTCGGCGCGTCGGCGCCGGTGCCGGGCAGCTATATCGCCGTGCTGAAGGATGTCCCCTCCGCAGCCTCGGCGGCCACCCTGGCCACCCGCTACGGCGGCGAACTCGGGGACACCTACACCGCCACGATCCGCGGTTTCCACGTGCGGAACCTGACCCCGGTGCAGGCCCGCAGGCTGGCCGCGGACCCGGCGGTGCGCACCGTGTACCAGGACGGCACCGCACGGATCGCGCAGAGCGTCACCTGGGGCCTGGACCGCTCTGACCAGCGCGCACTGCCGCTGGATCGCAAGTACGCCCCGGTCGGCACCGGCGCGGGCGTGACCGCGTACGTGATCGACAGCGGCATCCGCAAATCGCACGCCGAGTTCGCCGGCCGGGCCGCGATCGGCGCGGACTTCCTCAATGACGGCCAGAACGGCAACGACTGCAACGGCCACGGCACGCACGTCGCGGGCACCATCGCGGGCAAGACCTACGGCATCGCCAAGGAGGCCAAGGTCGTCGCCCTGCGCGCGCTGGGCTGCAACGGCAGCGCGCCGGACTCGGCCGCGGTCAGCGCGATGGAGTGGGTCACCAAGAACGGGGTGCGTCCCGGCGTGGTGAACATGAGCCTGGGCATGGACAACGTGGGTGTCGGCGATGAGGCGCTCAAGGCCTCGGTGCGGGCCGGGTTCACCTACGTGGTGGCCGCGGGCAACAGCTCCGCCGACGCCTGTGGCACCAGCCCGGCCCGGGTGCCGGAGGCGATCACCGTGGGCGCCACCGGCCGCACGGACAACCGGGCGAGCTTCTCCAACTTCGGCCGCTGCCTGGACATCTTCGCGCCGGGGGAGGGCATCACCTCGGCCTCGCACAGCTCGGACACCGGCACCACCGGCATGAGCGGCACCTCGATGGCCAGCCCGCACGTGGCCGGCGGCGCGGCGCTGGTGCTGGGCGCGAACAAGAACGCCAGCCCCGCCGAGGTGCTCAAGGCGCTGCTGGACAAGTCCACGCCGAACGTGGTGAAGAACCCGGGTTCGGGTTCGCCGAACAAGCTGCTCTACGTCGGTAAGTGAAATTTCACATCAACTGAAACGACGCAGCACCCCCGCCTGCTATTGCATTCGCGGGCGGGGGTGATGTGTCAGTTCCATTCCCAGCGCAGTCCGACAATTCCGGCTGGCACGTCCAGGGCCACCAGGTGCGCGGTGCGGAACGCGCCGATCCACACGTCCTGCCGCCCGACCTCCGCCGCCCACAACCCGTGCCGATAGGTCTGGAAGCAGCGGCTGGGCACCGCGTCCCGATGGAACTCCACCTGGGCCACGTACTCCCGCACCGGCCGCCGGAACCGGTGCAACCGGCTGGCTTCCGAAGGCCTGCTTGCAGGGCCGAGCATGGATGCAGCTTGCCCAGCGGGCCAGACCACCTCGTACTCCAGCACCGCGGTCTCACCCACCCGCAGCATCCGGTCCAGGATCAGCTCGGCCACCACCAGCCGCTGGTCCGGCCCGACCCGGCTGCGCCCCAGCCGGCAGGACCGCAGGGCGGACACCGTGGGCGCCGCGCCCTCGCCGAGGTAGGTCACCGCGCACCGGTCCACCCCGTCCACCTCGGCCCTGATCACCGCCCGCACCGTGCTGGACCCGTCTGCCCCGTGCTCGTTGACCACGTGCACCTCGTGCAGGCTCAGGTAGGTCAGCTGCTCCTCGGTCGGCGCGCCCAGCGACTCCAGCAGCCCGGACAGGGTGGCCGCGTCCTCCCACAGCGTGTCCAGCGGCCGCACCGGGAAACTCCGGCTGAGCCAGCGCCCACGCGGCCGCCGCGGCCCGAGCAAGGCCAGCAGGGTGTGCCTGGGCAACCCGAGCACTTCCTCCAGGACCCCCACCGCGGCCAGGGATTCCCGCCGCTCCGGCTGGGACCGGCCACGCCGCCAGTAGCTCAGGGTGGACAGGCTGACCCGCACCCCGCGCTGGGCCAGCCTGCGCTGCAGCGAGTCCAGGCTGAGCCCGCTGCGTTCGATGGCGCTGGTCAGCAGGGCGGGGAAGCTGTCCGGCACGGTCAGGTCGGGCTCGCCGGTGCGGGGGGCGGGCAGCGGGAACGAGCGCAGGTGCATGGCCGTCACTGTCCGGCGGTGGTCGGCGGGCGAACAATCCGGAGCCCGGTAGGTAGGGGGTACCCGACTTATTCACGCCGGTGATCAGAGTCACCCGTCCGGGTGGTAGTTGAGGCCGCGCGGCAGACTAGGTTCTACTAACGAAGGTTAGCCTTCCCTTAGCAAGCAGTTGACGAAGTGAGGACGCATGACCACGCGGCACGCCAGCACCGTGAGCCCGGTTGAGCTGCTGTCGGAGTACCGCGCCGGATCGTCCTTCTTCTTCTCCTCGCCACGGGGAGTGCTGCTCGCCGAGGGCGTGGCCGCGGCCGTGCCCAGTGTCGCCGCCCCGGGCGAACTGCGTGCGCTGCCCGGCCGGGTCGCCCAGGTGCTGGCCGAGGCCGAACCCGGTGCGCTGGTGGTCGGCGCGGTGCCCTTCGACCACAACGCCGCCGCCAGCCTGGTGGTGCCGGAGGCAGTGCGCCGGGCCGAGCCGTTCTCCAGTGAGGTGCGGCTGCCCGAGCTGAGCATGAACGTGCCGGAGTGGGAGATCACCCCGGTGCCCGAACCCGCGGCCTACGTGCGCTCGGTGCGCGCCGCGCTCACGCCGCTGGGTTCGGGCGAGCTGGACAAGGTGGTGCTGGCCCGATCGCTGGCGCTGACCGCGCCGACCACGGTCGACCTCGGTCGCCTGCTCAACAACCTCATCCGCCGGGACCCCGCCGGCTACTCCTTCGCCGCCGACCTGCCCAGCCGCACGCTGATCGGGGCCAGCCCCGAACTGCTGCTGTCCCGGCGCGGCGGCAAGGTGCTGTCCAACCCCCTGGCCGGGTCGGCCGCCCGCAGCGCCGATCCCGAGGAGGACCAGCGCCGCGCCGCCGCCCTGCTGGTCTCGGCCAAGGACCGGCACGAGCACGCGGTGGTGGTGGACGCGGTCGCCGCCGCGCTCCGCCCCTACTGCCGCACCCTGGACGTGCCCGCCGCCCCCGAGCTGGTGCGCACCGCGACCATGTGGCACCTGTCC
Organism: Crossiella sp. S99.2; assembly: GCF_023094165.1. Classification (GTDB taxonomy): domain Bacteria; phylum Actinomycetota; class Actinomycetes; order Mycobacteriales; family Pseudonocardiaceae; genus Crossiella. The sequence continues at coordinate 142,417 of NZ_JALMDK010000015.1, forward strand.
ACCAGGGTCACCGGCGAACTGGCCGACGAGCGCAGCTCCGCGCTGGAGCTGGCCGCCGCGCTGCACCCGACCCCCGCGGTGTGCGGCACCCCGGTGCAGACGGCCAGGGACACCATCAACGCCCTGGAACCCTTCGACCGCGGCTTCTACACCGGCATGGTCGGCTGGTGCGACGGTCGCGGGGACGGCGACTGGGTGGTCACCATCCGCTGCGCCGAGGCCGACGACCACTCGCTGCGGTTGTTCGCCGGGGCCGGCATCGTCGGGGACTCCAGCCCGGAGGCCGAGCTGGCCGAGACCGCAGCCAAGTTCCGCACGTTGTTGCTGGCCATGGGCATCGAGCAGATCGCCTGAGCTGGAGGTCTCCGATGCACACCGAGCTGATCCGCGAGTCGCTCGCGGCCGAGGAACTGGCCTACTGGCAGCTGCTGCCCGCGCGCCAGCAGCCCAGCTGGACCGATCCGACGCTGGCCGCGGCGCACCGCGCCGAACTGGCCGCGCGGCCGGGGCTGGTGCACTGGACCGAGGTGGACGGGCTGGGCCGCTGGCTGGCCGAGGTGGCCACCGGCAGCGCCAAGGTGGTGCAGGCCGGTGACTGCGCCGAGGACCCGGCCGAGTGCACCCCGGAGCACATCGCGCGCAAGGTGGCCATGCTGGACGCGCTGGCCGGAGTGGTCGGCGGCGGCAGCGGACTGCCGGTGGCGCGGGTGGGCCGATTCGCCGGTCAGTTCGCCAAACCCCGCTCCAAGCCGTCCGAACGGCACGGCCAGCTGGACCTGCCCTCCTACCGAGGGCACCTGGTCAACGGTCCCGAGGCCGATCCGGCCGCCCGGCGCCCCGACTCGGCCCGGCTGCTCTCCTGCTACGACGCGGCCAGCGTGGCCGTCGGCGCACTGCGCGGCGCGCGCAGGCCGTTCGGCCAGCCGGTGTGGACTTCGCACGAGGCCCTGGTGCTGGACTACGAACTCCCGTTGCTGCGCAAGAACCCCGACGGCGAGACCTTCCTGGCCTCCACGCACTGGCCGTGGATCGGCGACCGGACCCGGCAGCCCGACGGCGCGCACGTGCGCCTGCTCGCTTCGGTGGCCAACCCGGTGGCCTGCAAGGTCGGCCCGACCACGCCGCGCGCCGATCTGCTCAAGCTGTGCGAGGTGCTCGACCCGCACCGCACCCCGGGCAGGCTGACGCTGATCGCCCGGTTCGGCGTGCGCCGGGCGCCGGAGCTGGCGCCGCTGGTGGCCGCGGTGCGCGCGGCGGGGCATCCGGTGGTGTGGCTGAGCGATCCCATGCACGGCAACACGATCAGCGCGGCCGGCGGGGTCAAGACCCGGCTGCTGGCCGATCTGATCGCCGAGGTCAGCCAGTTCCAGCGGATTGTGCCGGAACAGGGCGGCATCGCCGGTGGCCTGCATCTGGAGGCCACCCCGGACCCGGTGACCGAATGCCTCGGCGCCGGGGTGGAGGCCGATGACCTGGGCCGCTGCTACACCTCGCTGTGCGACCCCCGGCTGAACCAGCAGCAGGCCATCACCCTGGCCGCGGCCTGGCGCTGACCGCTTTGTCCAGCTGAACCTACTCAGGTCGGTTGCGCCAACGCTTGCATCGGGTCGATAGTTCGGAGACCGCCGCCACGTTAGGAAATTTTCCTCACTTGGGAGGTGGACATGCGCAAGCTGCTCGTTCTCGCCGCCGGAGCCCTGCTCGCCGTCACCGGACTCACCGGTCCGACCGCGGCCGCGGCCCCGGCAGGCGGTCCCACCGCGGCCCAGCTGCTGGCGAAAGTGGCTTCCTGCAACCAGATCTCCACCGGCAAGTACCGCACCGACACCGGGACCGGCGCGACCGTGCCGGTGTGCGGCCAGTCCAAGGTGGTGCACTGGCGGGCGGACCTGGACATCGACTGCGACGGCCAGATCACCCCGGAGTGCAACAAGAACACCGATCCCTGGTTCCAGCCGGACACCGCCTTCCACCAGTCCGACGGCAAACCGCTGATCTCGGCCAAGCTGCCCTACGTGGTGGTGCCCAGCCCGAGCGGGACCTTCGACTACCGCAAGCACGGGATCGCCGGCGGCGGTGTGGTCGCGGTGATCTACAACAACAAGGTGCAGTACGCGGTGGTCGGCGACACCGGTCCGGCGAACATCATCGGCGAGGCATCCTACGCCGCGGCGAAGAACCTGGGCATCAACCCGGATCCGCACCACGGCGGCAGCGACGGCCCGGTGACCTACATCTTCTTCAAGGGCTCCAAGGTCTCCCCGATCGAGAACGCGGGCAAGGCGGTCAGCGCCGGCGAACAACTCGCCACCGCGTTCGTCGGGAGCTGACCGCTCACACACCGGGGCGGACCAGGCCGGTCTCGTAGGCCAGCACGATGGCCTGGGCCCGGTCGCGCACCGCGAGCTTGGCCAGGATCCGGTTCAGGTGGGTTTTCACGGTCTGTTCGGACAGCACCAGTTCCACCGCGATCTCGGTGTTGGACAGGCCCTTGGCCACCAGGGTGAGCACCTCGGTCTCCCGGTTGGTCAGCACGTCCAGCCGTTCCGGCCGCGCGGCCGGAACGGCAGGCCGGGTGCGGACGAACTCGCTGATCAACCGGCGGGTCACCGTTGGCGCCAGCAACGCCTCCCCGGCCGCGACCACCCGGATCGCGGCGATCAACTCGGCCGCGGGCGCGTCCTTGAGCAGGAACCCGCTGGCGCCGGCGCGTAACGCCTCGAACACGTAGTCGTCCAGGTCGAAGGTGGTCAACACCAGCACCCGCAACGGGTTCTCGTCCAGCTCACTGTCCGAAGTGGACGGTTCGTCGAGCAGGCGGCGGGTGGTCTCCAGGCCGTCGAGGCGGGGCATCCGGATATCCATCAGCACCACGTCCGGCCGCTGGCCGCGCGCGTCCAGCTCGGCGATCCGGGCCAGCGCCTCGATCCCGTCGCCCGCGCCGCCGAGCACCTCGATGCCCTCCTGCGCGCCGAGCAGCCCGGCGAAGCTTTCCCGCACCATCGCCTGGTCGTCGACCACGAAGACCCGGATCACGCCGCCCCCTCGGTGTTGCCCGCCAACGGAATGCTCGCCCGCACGGTATACCCGCCATCCGGCCGCGGCCCGGCCTGGAAGGCGCCGCCGACGATGCCGATCCGCTCGCGCATCCCGGTGATCCCGTTGCCCGGCCCGGTTTCGCCAGCGGGTTCGGCGCCGGGATCGTTGTCCACCACCAGGTGCAGCCCGTCCGGTAAATGCCGCAGCCACACCTGCACGGCGCCGCCCGGACTGTGCCGCCGGGCGTTGCTCAGTGCCTCCTGCGTCACCCGGTACACCGCCAGTCCGACCGCCGCCGGAACCGGCCGCGGCTCGCCCTCGACGGTCAGCGTCGCCGCCACCCCCGAGTCACTTGCCGCCGCGACCAGTCCCGGCAACTCACCCAGCGTCGGCTGTGGCGCCAGTTCCGGCCCGGCGTCCTCGGCCCGCAGCACCCCCAGTAAGCCGCGGGTCTCCGAGAGCGCCTGCCGGGCGGCATCGCCAAGCTGGGCAAGCTCTTCGCGTACTTTGTCGTCCGAAATGGACAGTCGATAGGGCGCGGAGTCGGTGCGCACCGCGATCATCGACAGGTGGTGCGCGATGATGTCGTGCAACTCCCTGGCGATCCGGGTGCGTTCGGCCAGCACCGCGGAGCGGGCCTGTTCCTCGGCCATGTCCCGGCGCACCCAGGCCAGTTCCGATTCGGTGGCACGCAGCTGACTGCGACTCACCCCCGCCAGCACCGCGGCCAGGGCGAACAGCGGTGGGAACAACGAGTCCGAGGCACCGCCCAGCGGGACCGCCCCGGCCAGCGTGGTCAGCCCCACGGTGATCACCCCGATCGGCAGCCGGTACTGGCGCGGCGCGCGGGCCGCGGCCTGGTAGATCGCCGGGATCAGCGCCAGCGCGCCCATCGACCAGGGCCGCTCCAGATTGGGGATGCCGATCAGGATCCGGGGGAATTGCAGCGGCGTCGAGACCACGGTCAGCAGCACCAGCACACCCATGGCCAGTCGCCACGCGGTCAGCGGCGACCGCCTGCTCAGCAGCCAGGGCAGCAGGTGCGCGAGGACGAACACCGCCGCCACCGGGGTGACGAAGAGCTGTCCCCAGGTGAGCATGTTGGCCGCGGTCAGGTACAGGAAAAGCACCGTCACGATGGCGCGGCGCACCCACAGCGGACCCGGCAGCCCGGCCACCGGGGGTCCCCACTCGGCGTCCCTGGCGGTGACGAGCACCCGCCACCCGGCTCGGAGGTGTTTCTGCATGGTGCTGACGCTAGCCAGGATCAGGCCGCCGATCGTCAAACCCTGGTCCGGTTTCCGGAGTCAACCCGTGGTGTGATGACGAGACAAAACCGGCCTGGCCAGGCTCGAACACATGGATCCCACGCTGCGTCTGCTCACCCGGTTGCTCGCCACCTTCGCCCTGTGCTGGCTGGCCTGCGCGGCCGCGGTGGCCTTCTTCATCGACTATGTCTACTTCGGACAGTTGGACCCGTTCCGGTCCACCTTCAGCGAGTTCATCTTCACCCGGCAGGGGGCCCGGCTGGTCGGGGTCAGCATGCTGGCCACCGCCTTCGCCTCGCTGGTCCTGGGCGCCGCGCTGATCAGCGCCAAGGTGCCCGGCGGGCGGGCCGCGGCCTGGCTGATCGGGGTGTGGGCACTGGGCCTTGGCATCGCCGCGGTGTTCCCGATGGAACCGGTGCACGAGCCGCTGACCGCGCACGGGGCGGTGCACCGCTACGCCGCGCTGACCGGGTTCATCACCTTGCCACTGGCCGGATTGCTGCTGGCCACCCGATTCCGCGACCACCCGCAGTGGGCCTGCCTCACCCGCACGCTGCGGGTGCTCTCCGCGCTCGGACTGGCCGGGGTGCTGGCCTTCCTGGCCACCTTCCTGCCGCTGGAGCGACCGCTGTGGCTGCTCGGCGAACGCGGTTACAGCGGCATCACCGAACGGCTGCTGCTGGCCGCCCATGTGGCGCTGTTGCTGGTGCTGGCCTGGCGGCTGCGCCGGCACACAACGCAGCCGGAGATCACCCCGAAGCGGGAACCCGCACTCGTCCGTGGCGAACGCTGTTGAGGTCCACAGTGGACGCCTAGCGTGGACGGATGCGCCGAACCGCCGTACTGGCCGCCCTGCTCGCGGCCGTCGCCGTCAGCCCAGCCGCCACCGCCGCTCCCGGCACCACGCTCAACTTCACCGCCACCCGCAAGCTGATCACGCTGCCGGTGTTCCCGGTGCCCGGCATCGGCTACGCGGTGCAGTCCGAGCTGGCCAACACCGACGGTTCGGCCGCGGGCAAGCTCACCATCAACTGCACCGTGGTCGCGCTGACCGTGGACGCGCCGCCGCTGATCGAGGCCCAGTGCCTGCACATCTTCCGCTTCCAGGACAACGCGGAGATCCACACCACCGCCCGGGTCACCCGGAAGCTGGCCAGCCAGGACACCCACCGGGCGGCCATTGTCGGTGGCACCGGCCGGTTCCGCGGCATCGAGGGCGAGGGCACGATCGTCTTCGACACCGAGACCACGGTGAAGTACAGCCTGGACTACGACGTCTAGGGCGAGGACCAGCCAGAGAACGGTCCTACGGCACGGTATCGATCGCGTGCCTACGGCACGGTGATCGCGGCGACCATCAGGTGCCGCATGGTCGCGGTCACCTCGGCCGCGGGCATCGGCCGCTCGGCCGCCTGCCATTCCCGCAGCAGCCCGGTCACCGCGCCGACCAGCGCGGTCGCGATCAGGTGGTAGTCCCGGTCCGGGGCCTGGCCGTGGCGGGCCGCGCGGGTGGCCTCACCCTCGATCAGCGTGGTCCACTCGCCCACCCAGCGCTGGTGCTGGCGCTCCATCGCCGGGCTCACCCCGACCGCCTCCACATAGGCCAGCCGGGGCCGGCGCGGGTCGGCGGTGATGTCGGCCATGAACACATCCAGCAGGGTGCCGATGCGCTCCGGCGCGTCCGCGGCCTCCGGCAGCGTGCGCAGCGCGCCGACCACGTGGTGCAGCGCGACCGCGTTGATGTCGTTGTGCAGGCTCAGCAGCAGGGCCTCCTTGTTCGCGAACTCCTCGTAGAAGTTGCGGGTGGAGACCCCGGCGTGCGTGCACAACTGCTCGATCCGGGTGCCGTGGTAGCCGGCGGTGGTGAACAGCTCCAGCGCGGCCTCGACCAGCCGGGCTCGGCGGTCGGCCTTGCGCTGTTCGGGACGCATACCGCGGTAGATGCGCGCGGTGGTCCCCGTCTCCTGGGCCATACGACCAGCGTAGATCGTTCGGGGGGTGTTCGATTGTTAAGTGGTCATGACCATTGCCACATCTGGTCCGGACGGCCTAACGTGTGAAAATCTCGATTACCAGAGCGAGCGTCCAGGAGGTCGCCCGTGTCGCCGTCCCCCCGACTCCGCCTGCTCAGCGCCTGTCTACTCACCGCGTTAGCGCTGACCACCCTGCCCGGCACCGCCACCGCAGCCCCGGCCGCGGTCCCCCTGCCCTCCGCCGACCCCTTCTATCAGCCACCGAACCCGCTGCCCGCAGGCAAACCCGGTGACCTGCTGCGATCCCGCCAGGTCAAGGTCACCGTGCTCGGCCTTCCGGTGCCGGTCTCGGCCTGGCAGATCCTCTACCGCTCCACCTCGGCCACCGGCACGCCAATGGCGGTCTCCGGCACGATCCTGGTGCCGCAAACCCCGTCCACCGGCAAACCACGCCAGCTGGTCAGCTACGCCGTCGGCGCGCACGGCCTGCACGAGACCTGCGCGCCCTCCTACAAGATGCGCACCGGCACCGAGAACGAGGTGGCCCTGATCGGCCAGTTCCTCTTCGCCGGATTCGCCGTGGTGATCACCGACTACCAGGGCCTTGGCACCCCCGGCCCGCACACGATGGCGGTCGGCCCGGCCGCCGGGCACGCCATGCTGGACGCGGCCCGCGCCGCGCAGAAGACCCCCGGACCGGAACTCGGGGTCGGCCCGGTGGGCATCTACGGCTACTCCCAGGGCGGCCAGGCCGCCAGCCACGCCGGTGAGCTGCAGCCCAGCTACGCGCCGGAACTCCAGGTGGCCGGCGTGGTCGCCGGTGGCATCCCGCGGGACCTGCGCCAGCTGTTCCCGGTCATCGACGGCGGACCGTTCTCCGCACTGATGATCGGCGCGGTTTCCGGGCACATGGGCGCCTACCCGGACCTGCCCGAGCAGTTCTTCAACGAGGCTGGCAGGCGGCTGATCGCCAAGCAGCGCACCGAATGCATCGTCGGCACCATGCTGCTGACCGGCGCGTTCAAGCGGCTCAAGGACCTGACCACGGTGCCGGATCCGATCAAGGACCCGCGCTGGGACGCCCGGCTGGCAGCGGATGTGCCGGGCAGCCACAAGCCGACCGCGCCGGTGCTGCTCTTCCACGGTGACTTCGACCAGATCATCCCGTTCACGGTGGCCAAACCACTGCTCGCGGACTACTGCGCCCGCGGCGCCACGGTGGAATGGCGCACCACCCACCTCACCGAGCACATCCTGGGCAACATCGCGGGGGTGCCGATGGCGGTGGACTGGCTGAAGTCCCGGTTCGCCGGGGTGCCCGCCGCCACCTCCTGCTGAGGCGCGGCGGGCCGCCGGTTCAGCCGACCACGTCGGTGCGTGAGCGGCGGACCAGCTCGGCCAGCTCGTTCATCACCTTGGCGAAGGACTGGTAGCTCATCGGGGCCGCGGCGAACCACGGCCCGACCTGATCGGCCTGCACCGCGGGGTGCAGCTTCCAGGTGCTGATCCCGGCCATCTGCGTCGGGGTCAGCGCCTGGGCCTCCCGGTTGTCCACCAGCACCAGGTCGGCCGGGAACTCCCGGACCTGCTCCCAGCTGACCTTCTGGAAGTAGTCCGCGCCGGACTTGGGCTCGTAGATGTCCAGGCCGAGCGAGCGGAAGTACTTGAGGTCGCCGGACTCCTGCGGGCGCACGATGTACAGGTCGTCCTTGGTCGCGCTGACCACCAGGATCTTCAGGCCCGGCTTGGCCTTGGCCGCATCCCGCAGGCCGGCCTCGGCCTTGTCGAACTCGGCCTTGGCCGCGGCCACCGGACCGCCCTTGACGTCCGCGCCGAGCGCTTCGGCCAGTGCGCTGAACCGGGACAGCACCTCGGGGATCGGCTTGCCGCCGATCTTGATCCCGGCGGTCGGCTTGACCTTGTCCTTGGCGGTGTCCGGCACGTACCAGAGCGTGTCGTCATACATCGTGGTGATGGTCAGCTCGGGCCGCAGCGAGGCGAACTTCTCCAGGTTGAACTCGCCGTAGGTGGAGCCCACCGACTGCACCGAGTTCAGGTCCACGTTGCCGATCTGCGGGTCGGTGCGGCCGTCGGCCAGCTTTTGCGGGCCGAACACGCCGGTGACCTTGACCCCGAAGTCCCACAGCGTGCCGGCGGCCGCGGACTGGGCCACGATCCGGGTCGGCTTGGCCGGCAGGCTGATCTTCTCGCCGCGGTCGTCGGTGAACTCCCACGAGCCGCCGCCGGCCGGGCCGGTGGCGCCGCAGGCGGCGAGCAGTCCGGCGGCGGCCAGCACGGCGCCCCCTCGGAGCAGGTGGCGGGTCCTTCCCAGCATGTTCTTTCCTTTCAGCCGGCGTTGGCGCGGTTGGCCCTGGCCAGCAGCCACAACAGGAACGGCGCCCCGACCACCCCGGTCACCACGCCCACCGGCAGTTCGGCGGGCAGCAGGGTCCGGGCGATCAGGTCGCTGACGAGCAGGAGCAGGGCCCCGGCCAGCCCGGAGGCCAGCAGGGGCGGGGTCGCCGACCGGCACAGCCGCAGCGCGAGCTGCGGGGAGACCAGCGCGGCGAAGACGATCGGTCCGGCGGCCGCGGTGGCCACCGCGGCCAGGCCGACCGCGATCAGGCCGAGGGAGAGCCTGGCCCGCTGTACCGGGATGCCCAGCCCGGTGGCGGTGTCGTCGTTGAACTGCAACGCGTCCAGCCAGCGGCGCAGCAGCAGGGTGGGCGGCAGCAGCACCGCCACGGCCACCCCGATCCAGGCCACGTGGCCGAAATCGCGCGCGTTGAGCGTGCCGGTGAGCCACACCATCGCGCCCTGGGCGTCGTAAACCCCCAGGCGCAGCAACAGATAGCTGGTCGCGCCGGTGCACACCGCCTGCACGCCGATGCCGACCAGCACGATCCGGTAGCCGGTGGTGCCACGTTTCCAGGCCAGTGTGTACACGGCGAAGGCCGAGGCCAGCGAACCCAGCAACGCCAGCAGCGGCACACCGAGTCCACTGCCGAGGCCGAGCGCGGTGCCCGCGACCACGACCACATTCGCGCCGCCGGTGATGCCGATCAGATCGGGGCTGGCCAAGGGATTGCGGGTGAGCGACTGGAACAGCGCGCCGGAGAGCCCGAAGGCCAGGCCGACCAGCAGTCCCACCAGCGCCCGTGGCAGCCGGAGTTCCTGCACCACCAGCAGGGTCGAGTAGTCGCCGACGCCGCCGAGGGCGGCCACCACCTCGTTCAGGCCCAACTGGAACTCGCCGACGGCGAGGCTGACGCAGAACATCAGCAGGGTCAACGCGCCCAGCAGTGCCGAGATCACGCTGACGCGGACCCGGTTGCCCAGCTTCACGGTGGTCGTCACGATCACAGCTCCGGGAGGCGCTGGCGGCGGACCAGCGCGATGAAGAAGGGCGCGCCGAGGCAGGCCACGATGATCCCGACCTGGAGTTCCTCCGGCCGGGCCAGCACCCGGCCGAGGATGTCCGCGGCCAGCAACAGGATCGGCGCCAGCACGGCCGAGTAGACCAGCACCCAGCGGTGGTCCGGCCCGGTGAGCTGCCGGGCCATGTGCGGCACCACCAGGCCGAGGAAGACCATCGGTCCGCAGGCGGCCGCGGCCGCGCCGGCCAGCAGAGTGATCGCGATGATCGAGATCACCCGGATCCGCCCGACGTGGTGCCCCAGCGCCTTGGCCACATCCTCACCCAGCGCCAGGCTGTTCAGCGCCGGGCTGACCGCGAACGCCAGCACCGCGCCGACGAGCAGGAACGGCAGCAGCTGGGCGAGCACCTTGGGGTCCTGGCCGTTGATCGCGCCGACCGCCCAGAACCGGTACCGGTTGAGCGTGGCCGCGTCCAGCAGCAGCACCGCGGAGACCATCGAGTTGAGCATCGCCGAGACCGCCGCCCCGGCCAGCGCGAGTTTGGCGGGACGCGCGCCGTCCCGGCCGAGGCTGCCCAGGCCGAAGACCACCACGGTGGCCAGCAGTGCCCCGGCGAAGGCGAACCACACGTAGCCGTAGAACGAGCCGAGCCCGCCCAGCAGCGCGGACAGCGTCACACCGAAGGCCGCGCCCGAGGTGACCCCGAGGATGCCCGGATCGGCCAGCGCGTTGCGGGTCACGCCCTGCATCAGCGCGCCGGCCAGGCCCAGGGCCGCGCCGACCGCCAGGCCGAAGCCGGTGCGCGGCATCCGCAGGCCCTGCACGATGGCGCTGGAATCCGGGTCGTCCGGCCGGAACACCGCGCGGAAGACCTCGCCGAAACCCAGGTCGGTGCTGCCGACCATGATGGACAGCACGGACATCAGCAGCAGCACACCGAGGGCGAGGAGCAAGCCGAGTGGGCGCGACAGACCGACCCGTGCCGACCGCTTGGTCGTCACCGGTTGCCGCTTATCGACCGTGGTCACGCGGTGAGGATAGCCATGCCTAAGTACGAGGACGCGACCGATTCCGGCGCGGGGGCCGCCCGGTTCACCCGGCGGATCGAGGACTTCACCTGCGGTCACTGCGAGCGCACCGTGCGTGGCAACGGTTACACCAACCACTGCCCGCATTGCCTGTGGTCCCGGCACGTGGACGTCAACCCCGGCGACCGGGCCGCGACCTGCGGCGGACTGATGCCGCCGGTGGCCGCGGGCATCCACAAGGACGCCTACTTCGTGGTGCAGCGCTGCGAGAAGTGCGGCCACCAGCGGCGGAACAAGACCGCGCCCCGGGACAGCAGGGAGACGATCCTCACGTACTTCGGCCGCCCTATCCCGGGCTGAGCATCGAGGTCGCCCGGCGCAGTCCCACCACATCGGCGGCCAGGCTGTCGATCAGCAGCCGCTGCTCCTCGGTGCGCGGCTCCGGCGGTTCGGCCACCTGCTCGGTCTCGCCGAGCGCGCGCACCAGCCAGTCCAGGGTGTCCTTGGTCAGCGCCTGGTCGCCGCCGTGCATGAGCAGTCCGGCGGTGCCGCTGCGCAGTCCGCGCAACGCGTCGTCGGCCTGGGCCAGCGCGGTCCGGTTGACCTCGGTGTCGTCCCGGCCCTTGAGCTGACCGCCGAGCAACTCGTGCAGCTGCGCGGCACTGCGGCGCTGGTCCCGGATCAGCGAGCGCACATCGATCTCGGCCCAGGACTGCCCGAGCCGCTCGGTGATCGCGGCCAGTCCGGCCCTGGCGCCCTCGGTGGCCCGGCGCAGCCGCTCCAACGGGGACGGGGCGCGCATGCCCGGCACCACGGCGAAGCCGAACAGCAGCCCGATACCCACCGCGAGCACGATCAGCAGCACGTACTCGACCAGCACCGGCCCGGGGTCCAGGTGCCGGGTGGTGGCGTTCATGCCGACCAGCATCAGCACCATGCAGCCGTTGAAGATGATCGGATAGCGCTGCTGGAAGCCGAACCCGATCATCATCGCGACCAGCCCGATCGGCATCAGCGCGGCCTGCGGCAGCACCCACAGCACCGCGACCAGCGCGAGCGCGCCGAGCAGGGTGCCTGCCGCGCGCTGCCAGGCCTTGAGCGCGCTGGCCCGCCAGTCCGGCTGCATGATCATGAACACTGCCATCAGGAAGGACGGCATCAGCGGATCGCCGGGTCGCTGGGCGGCGATGAGCAGGGCCAGCAGCACGCCGATGGCGCAGCGCAGGGCGTGCCGGAACTGGGCGGACTGCCAGGAGATCGCCTCGATCAGCCGCTCACCCGGATACTCCGCGCCCAGCCGGGAGGTGGTCGGCCGCCGGTCCCGATCGGTCAGCGCGGTCCGCACCCGGTCCAGGCCGTCCCACAGCGTGACCACCATCGCCGAGGTCTCCCCTGGCAGCTCGGCCGGGGTGGCCGGCCGCTGCGGCGCGGGCGGCTCGCCGCCGTCGACCACCGCCGCGGCCAGGGCGGCGGCCTCGGCCTTGGCCGCGTCCAGCACCGCGCGCAGCTGCCCGGCCAGTGCCTCGTCGAGCTGGTGCACTCGGTCAGCGAGCAGGAAGAGCTTGGTGCGGTAACGCAGTCCGCCGTCGAGCACCTGACCCAGCCACTGGCGCTGCCGATCCCCGCGCCAGGCCCGGATCGCCGCGTCCGGCCCGCGCACATCGGTGGCGGTGAGCATCCCGGCCACCGCCGCCCTGGTCGGCTTGTCCGGATCCCGCAGCCCGAGCAGCAGCCGGAACACGATCACCACGCCGACGCCGAGCGCGGGCGCGAACACCACCTGCCAGACGCCCGCGGTCCCGGTGGTCTGGAAGGCGTACCCGAACAGCGCGCCCATGCCCAGCCCGAGCCCGACGGTGATGAACCGCGGTCCGAAGGTGGGCAGCAAGGCCACCGCGAACACGATCACGGTCAGCACCGCGATGGCCGCGGGCGCCGACACCTCGGCCAGCAACCGCGGCCCGGCCACCACCAGCACCATGGCCGGGGCGAACACCGCGAGCAGCTTCAGATCCGGCCACAGCGCGCCGCCGAAGGCCGCGATCAGGCAGAACATCGCGGACAACGCGCCGAGTACCGCGGCGGGACCGAGTCCGGCCAGGAAACCGAGCCCGGCCACCCCGCCGATGACCACGATCATCATGACCGGCAGCATCAGGGCGGAGGGGCCCCCGGACCGGGGCGCGCTGGTACTCACGGCCCGATCATGCCGGACCGCCGATCACTCCTCGGGGACCCATCCCACCTGCACCAGCTGCGTCGGCCGGTTGTCCCGGTAGAGCTGGGCGCAACCCGGCGGCAGCGTGTACGGGTTCAGGCCGGTGATCACGTCCGGGGTCTCCGGGTTGCCGTTGAGCAGCAACACCATCGTCTCGCCGTAGTTCACCGCGGTCAGCAGCGGATCGGTGCGGCTCAGGTAGCGCCCGGCGATGATCAGGTGCAGCCCGATGTTCCCGGCGTGCGGCACCAGGTCGGCCAGCACGTCCAGCACCTCGGTGCGCTGGATGATCTCGTAGTCGTCGATCACCAGGTACAGGTCGGGCCCGCTGCCGCGGCCCTCGTCGCGCCGCTTGACCAGGGAGTCCCGGATCTCGCCGATCGGCACAGCCATCTTGCCGGTCTGGGTCAGGTAGGTGAGCAGTGAGTCGCCCTCCACCGCGCCGAGCCAGTTCCGCCGCGGGTCGATCCCGGCGACCAGGGCCTTGTCCGGGGTGAGCGAGGCGGTGAGGTGGTGCAGCAGCGCGCGCAGCACGTTCGTGCGCCCGCTCTCGTAGTCGCCGAAGCACAGCAGGTGCTGCTTCGCGCCGAACCCGAAGCCCTGGAGTTCGCCCTCCAGCACCCCCAGCGGCCACCGCTCGTCCGCAGGCAGCTCGCCGATCGGCAGCATCCTGGGCAACGGCCGCAACTGCTTCGGCCGGTCCCCGGTCCACGCCTTGTCGATGGCCGCCACCGGCTGCGCGTCGTCCTGGAACACCGGCAGCGCGGCCAGGTACGGCTCGGCCTGACCGGTCAGCCCGTGCCCGCGGCCGGTGATCCGCTTGGCCAGCACCGGATCCACCGCCGAGTAGTGCGGTGCGGACAGTCGCAGTTCCAGCCGGGTGCTGAAGGCGTCGGCCAGCGCGCCGTCCAGTTCGACCCAGCGGTGGATGCCCAGCAGCACGTGCACGTTCACCCCGGGACCGCGGCAGATCAGGTCCCACACCGCGTCGTGCACATTCGTGGTGCGGCGCAGGCCGTACCAGCCGTGCACGATGACCACCACCGCGGCCGGTTCCTTCTCCGCGGTCCCGTTGCGCCGGGCCAGTTCCCGCCGGTCCACCAGTGCGGCGAGGTCGGTGGCGGTGTGCCACAGCAGGGAGAAGTCCTGGTACCCGGCGGCCACCCTGGTGTGCGGCAGTTCGCGCAGCCCCAGCAGCGACTCCCCGGCGAAGTCCAGCAGGTAGAGCTGGAGGTGCGGCGGGGTGTTGGCCAGCGCCAGGCCGAGCGCGGCGTTGTGCAGCACCTCCTCCACCCCGGCGGACGGATCGCCGACGACCAGCGCGTGACCGTCCCCTGTGGACAGATCCAGCCGGAACGGCACTCGCCGCCGCTCGCCGCGCCGGTCCACCAGGCCGACCACCGGCGCCAGCCGCGGCTCACCGGGGGAGTGCAGGCCCAGTTCTTCGCTGGTGGCCAGTGGCGGCAGCATGGTGTCCAGCGCCATCCGCTCGGCCAGCGGTGGCAGCAGCAGCGGCTCCGGGATCGCGCCACCAAAGGGCAATCCGGCCAGGCCCTCGGTCACGTCAACCGCTGGAAGTGGCTGGCAGACAACGGGATCCTGTCCCGAGGGCCACAGCACCAGATCACTGTCCCGGACGTTCAGCTCGAAGCCGAAGTACTTGGCCAGCCCACTCGGCAGGTCGGTGACCTGGTCCGCGGTCGCGACCAGGTGCACGCCCCGGTCCTGCCAGCCCGGCGCCTCGTCCTTGATCAGCTCGATCAGCCCCGGCGCCAGCCGGTCCAGCTTCAGCAGCCGGTTGACCACCACGACCAGCGTGGTCATCGGGTCCAGCGCGGGATCGTAGTGCCGGGCCCGCTCGTAGTCGTGCTGGGTGCGCATCGTGCGCTGCCGCAACAACTCCGCCCGCCTGTCGCTCTCCGCGCGCAACGCGGTCAGCACGTGCGCGGCCGCGTCCGGACCGGTGAGCAGGTGCGCGAGCTGCGGCACGGTTTCGAACCCGGCGAAGACCGCGCCGTCGCCCGCGTCCAGCAGGAACAGGTTCAGGGTGTCCGGCGAGTGCGTGCCGACCAGTCCCAGCAGCAGCGCGCGCAGCGCCTCGCCCCTGGCCGCCTCGCTCAGTCCGGTGATCAGCCCGTGCGCGCCGATCCCGCCCAGTGAACGGGGTTTCAGGTCCACCGCCACCGGCTGACCCTCCACAGTGGACCCCGCCGGCACCCGCAACCGCTGTCCCACCGGCACCACCGGCCAGGTCTCCGCCACAGCTCCCCCTACTCCGTCCACGTGATCTGCACCGTCTGCTCGGTCCACCCGCGCTGGGTGAGCGCCCGTCCCGGCGGCAGCGGCCGGGTGATGATCCTGGTCACCGGCGTCGGTGTCTTCAACCCGCCGCTGAGCGTCAGCACGGTGGTGTCCGCGCGGTCCAGCTTCTTGGTGACCTCGTCCAGCTGCGCCGGATGCCGCCCCGCGAGGACCAGGTGGAACCCGGTCTTGTCCGCATCGGTCAGCAGTGGCGCCAGCTGGTGCCGTGATGTCGTCGACAGCAGGTCGTAGTCGTCGATCACCAGGTACAGGTCGGGACCTTTCCAGCCGTGCTCGGCGGTGCGGCGCAGTTCCAGGGACTGCCGGATCTCGGCCAGGACCGTCTCGAGCTTGCCGGGATCCCGGATGTACTCCAGCAACATCCCTTCGCAGTAGGCGTTGAACCAGGTCCGCCGGTAGTCCACGCCGACCACCCTGGCTTGCTCCGGGCTCTTCAGCGCCACCAGCCCGCGCAGGAAGGTCTTGATCAACGTGCTGCGCCCGCTCCCCGGATCGCCGAAGCAGGCCAGGTGCCGGGTGTCCAGGGTGAAGGTCAGCCCGGAACCCTCCACCAGGCCGAGCTTGTGGCTGCGGTCATCGCCGGTCAGCTCGGCGTAGACCACCTGGTAAGGCAACGCGGTCAGCCGCTGCACGGGATGCGGCCAGGCCGCGGCGATCTCCGGCGCCAGGTCCCGGCCGGCGTACCGCGGTTCGGCGATGGCGAAGATCTGGCCCGTGCCGGTCCGGCCGCGCATCGGCCCCAGCCGCGGCGCCCGGCCGGGCAGCGGCGAACTGTCCGGATCGTCCAGCATCAGCTCCAGCCGGTGCCGGAACGCGCCGTGCAGCCGGGGTTCCAGGTCCGCCCACCGGTGCAGGCCGAGCACCACGTGCACCCCCACCGCCTGACCGCGCAGCACCAGCCGCAGCAGCAGGTGGGCCAGCTCCGGGTGCAGCTCGGGGTCGGGCCAGCCGTGCACGATCACCCCGATCTCGGTGGGCTCATCGGTCTCGGCGCGTTGTTCGGGGGTCGGGCAGCGGTGGTACAGCTGCTCGCGGTGCTTGATCAGTTCGGCCAGCTCGGCCCTGGTCTTGTCCCGCAGGCTGTCGTCCGCCCCACTGACCGCGACCCGCACGTGCGGCAACCCACCCAGCCCGGTCAGCGCACTGCCGTTGAAGTCGAGCAGGTAGAGCCGCAGCTCGCGCGGAGTCCGGTGCAACGTCATGCCCAGGGCGAAGGATCGCAGCACCCTGGGCACGCCCAGCCGCTCCGCCCCCACCACCAGCACCTGCCCGAACTGCACCGGGACCTGGAACGAGCGCCCGCGCTCCGGGCCCAGCAACTCGCCGACGAGCACGCTGCTCCGGCTGGCCAGGTCGGCCTGCAGACCACGGTCCTCGGTCTGCACCAGCGAGGTCAGGTCGCCGAAGTCGATCTCTTTCGGCGGGGCGAACCACTGCCCGGCGGGCGGCGGCATCCCGGCCACCAGCGCGGTCGGCTCCGGCGGCGCGGCCGGGGTGAACGGCACCGGTTCCCGGCCCGGCACCCGCAACTCGGCCCCGTGATCACCGCTGGCCAGCTCGAAACCGAAGTAGCCGTCCAGTTCCGCGGGCAGGTCCGCCAGGCGGTCCTCGGCCACCAGCAGGTGGATGCCGTGGTCCCGCCAGGCCGCGCAGTGCGTGCGCAGCAGTTCGGTCAGCTCCGGCCCCTCCCGGTGGATCAGGCTGAGCCGGTGCACCAGCACGACCAGCGGCAGCAGCACCGGCAGCTCCGGCCGGTAGTGCCGGGCCCGGTCGTAGTCGTGCAGGGTGCGCATGCCGTGCTCGCGCAACAACCGCCTGCGGGTGGCGCTGGTCGCGGCCAGCGCCTCGATCAGGTGCGAACGGCCGTGGGCCAGGGCGTGATCGGCCAGGTGCGGGGCCCGGTAGTAGGGCTCGAAAAGGTGCTCGTCCGCACCGTCGACCAGCACGAGTTGCAGCGTGTCCGGGGCGTGCGTGCCGATCAGCCCGCCCAGCAGCGTGTGCAGCAGGTCGAGCCGGACCGCGGCCGAGATCCCGGTCAGCAGACCGTGCGCGCCGATCCCGCCCAGCGACGGCGGTTTCAGATCCACCTCGACCGGCTGACCGTCCACAGTGGACCCAACAGTCACCCGCAACCGCTGTGCCGCCGGTCGCGCCTGCCACCCGCTCAACCCCGGATCCCCCCGTGCTCATCGATCATCTCCGCCGCCCATCCTGACGTACTCCGCCCCTCCGCTGGAGCCAGTCGGGCGCAGTCGCTGGTCGAATGGCTACCGCCGTCCGGGGGCGCACGCATCGGTCGCCCTGTGGATGGCGGAGACGCGGATTCAGCGTCAGACTGTCACCAACATCCCCCGTATCCGCCATTCGGGGGCTGGAACCAGGCTCGACCGTGTGAAATGGCGGAGGCCCCCTTGACGCAGAAGCTCGACACTCGCACCCGCATCGACGCCGACTGGGTCCGCGCGGCGCTGACCAGGGGCTGGGGTCCGGAGTGGGCCCGGGTCCCACTCAACCCCCTCACCGACTGGCTGGGCCGGACCACTGGCGATTCCTGGCTGGTGCACGCCCGCAGCCACCCGCATGTGCTCAAGATCCGGCTGGATCCGGCTGAGCAGGTGGCCCCGGCGATGTATCCCTTACGGCAGAAGGTGATGGCGCACTGCCGACGGCACGGTGTGCCCGCACCCAACCCGGTGACCGCCGCCGACGGCGGCACCGTCACCTGGCGGGACGACCTGGCCTGCGAGCTGACCCCCATGCTCAAGGGCGCGGTGCCCAACCACGCAGGCCAGGACCAGATCGTCGCGGTGGTCCGGGCCGGTTTGCGGCTGCGCGCCAGCCTGGACGAGATCCCGGCGCACCTGGTCACCGCGCTGGCCGCGGTGATCCGGCCCGAGCCCGCGGACTGGCGGCGCGCGGTGGAGCAGGCCAGGAGCGAACTGCTGCCGGTGGCCGCGCATCGCACCGACGACTGGGGCCGGGCCTGCGCGGCCATGCTGCGCGGCGTGGTGGCCGCCGAGGGCCTGATGGCCGCCATCCGCCCGCGCCAGGTGGCCGCGGCGGTGCACGGCAGCCTGTGCGCCAAGCAGTTCGTGCTCTCCGGCGGCCGCGACCCGCAGGTGCTGGGCCTGCTCGACTTCGGCGCCCTGCACGCCGGCGACCCGCTGCTCGACCTGGCCGCGCTGGCCGACACCGCCGCCAGGGTCCGGGTCGGCGAGACCGCCCAGCGCCGCGCCCTGGCCCAGTTCCTGGACTGCGCGGTGCGCAACAACCTCCTGGCCGAGGGTCAGGAGCAACTGCTGATGCCGCTGCTGCTGACCAGGACCGTGCCGCCGCTGATCGAGGTGATCCGCGAGGTCCTGCTGGACGGCCGCCGCGGCCCCGGCCTGGTCGAGCAGTTCGACCTGTACGACCCGATGCACAAGACCCATGTGCACCGCCTGCTCACCGGACCGGGCTGGTGACTCAGACCCGCTCCAGCACCACCACCGGAATCCGCCGCGAGGTCCGGGTCTGGTACTGGTCGTAGTCCGGCCAGGCCTCGGTCATCACCGGCCACAACCGCGCCCGCTCCGCCTCGTCGGCGGTCCGCGCCCGCGCGGTGAACCGGTCCCCGGCCACCTGCACCTGGACCTCCGGCCGCGCCTGGAGGTTCAGGTACCACGCCGGATGCGTTGGCGCCCCGCCCTGGGCGGCCACCACCACGTAGTCCGCCCCGAACCGCTGGTAGATCAGCGCCGTCCGTCGCGGCTCCCCACTGCGCCGCCCGGTGGTGGTCAGCAGCAACGTGGTGGTGCCGTTCCACTCATGCCCCTGGACGCCGTCGGAGGAGACGTACCGGTCGATGTGCTCCCGGACCCACCCCGTCGGGCTGTCGATCGGCTCCGCGCTCACCCTCGGCTCCTTCTGACTCACTGGGCGCCGTGACTCATCGGGCGTCCTCGCCGTGGATCAACGCCAGCGGGGCCGTGGAAAGTCCGCACGACACCCGCCCGGCCCTGCGCGGACCGGACGGGTGCGCCGAGAACGGGGTGCGTCAGTACAGGTTGATGGCGCGGAGCTGGTACAGCGCCTGGGCCATCCGGTTGTACTGGCCGTTGGTGAAGCGGACCCGGCACGCGTCGTTGCTGTAGTCCATCATGTTGTCGATCGGATCGTTTCCCGCGGCAGAACAGGTGTTCCGGCCGGTAGGGCACCCGCTCGCCGCGGTCGCCTCCGGCGCCGTGTCATCGACGTAGTCACCGCCGGTGCAGCCGCCCTGGAAGGTGTGCAGCAGCCCCACCCAGTGACCGACCTCGTGCACCATGATCTTGCCGGTGTTGAAGCCGGTGGCGCGACCGCCCGGCAGGTAGTTGTAGTCCATCACGATGCCGTCGTCCTGGGCACGGGTCCGGTAGTCCCAGGGGAAGGTGGCCCAGCCGGCCAGGTTGTGGCTCGGGTTGGTCCCGACCGAGTAGATGTTGAGCGTGCGCACGCCACCGGTGCGGTACTGCGTCTTGAGCTGGGCCTCCACCGCGTTGTCGTCAGCCACGCCGTGCAGCACGGCGTGGCTGACCGGAATACGCCGGACTTTCTGCACCTGGAACGACAGCCGGACCTGCTGGAAGAAGGAGTTCATCACGTTGATCGTCTGCGTGATAACCGAGTCCGGGTAATTGCCGTCGGCCGGATTGTTCTGATCGTAGAGAACATTCCAGTAAACCGGGACGGTGAACGCGCCGGAGGTTGACCTCGGCGCCGGGTTGGTGCGGATGCGCTGCTGGAGGTCCCGTTCCACGGCGGCGGCCTCGTCGAGAGTGAGCACGTTGGGGTCATCCGGCGCGACGACCGCGGATTCCGATGCGGCCCGAACCACGCAGTCCTGGCCGACATCCGCGCTGGCCAGCGGGCCTGCCGGTAGTGCGAGACAGGTCACCAGCAACCCGGACAAAGCCACGCCGCGCCCGAGCTTCCTGAACATACCCACGACATCCCCTTTCCCGCAGGATTCATGACCGTGCACACCAACAGTGATCGGGGTGACACCCGCGGTCACTCCCCTGATGGCATGAGAATCCGTCACCAAAGAGGGATATCGGGCCGCCCGAATATTTCACGCGATAATGAATCGCGGCTCCCATTGGTATTGCATGCCAGGTGAATCCGATGGGAAATTACCCAGAGTTCTGATGGAAGCCGGTCAGTCGGAAATGCTCGCGCCCAGTCCGCGTACCAAGAACTCGACCACCGAGTCCAGGTAGCCCTCCTCCTGCAGCGCCCGCCGAAGCACCACCGCTTCAACGCCGTCTGCTCCGCACCCCGTTCGAACCGAACTCTGACCACGATCAACCAGTCGGTGAGTCCCGTAGTCGGCAGTGCCGGGCAAACGGCCGAGCTTCGCCGGGCGATCGGGTGGAAGGTCTACGAACCGGTAACGACGGTCACGCCCGTTCCCGAATGATGAAGCGGACAGCGGTACGGAGGGAGGAGCAGTGCGATGGAACTGCCCGGCCCGGTGTCACCCTCAGCAACCACAGACCGGCAGGTCAGCCTGGATGGGCGGTATTTGTCGCGGCACCCCTTCGGGCCACATGCAGTAGAGGTGAAATGCCGTACTTTCGGCTCTGAACTCGGTGACGCCACCCTGGGAGGCCGAGATGCCGTGTGTGCCCGACCAGCTGGTCGGCCTGGGGAATCCCGGTGGAGAGCCGGGCGATGAAGTCGGTAGCGGACGATGGCCATGATCGACGGACGTCAGATCCAGCCACCGACAACCGGATGTCCGGACCAGTCCATGGCACGGTCATCCAGGCGAACAGCATTGGCGGCCTTGTGATCACTGCCCAGGCGCCGGTCTTCGCGCCACCGAGGCAACTACCGCCGGGACCACATGGGTTCGTCAACCGGGAACCCGAGTTGCGGCGACTTTCCGACTTGCTCCTCGGCGGCGATCGGGATCGTCCCGGCGTCGTGGTGGTCAGTGGCATGGGCGGGGTCGGCAAAACCGCGGTCGGCCTGCACTGGGCACGACGGCACAGTGCCGAATTCGCTGGCGGACAGCTCTACGCCGACCTGGCCGCCTACCGGCAGCGGGGGAGCGTCGAGGTCAGCGATGTGCTCGGTGCCTTCATCCGGGCAATGGGCGTGCACGATGACTACATCCCGGCCGACCTCGCGGAACGTGCCGCGTTGTTCCGCACCCGAACCGCCGCTTCGCCCATGCTGGTGCTGCTGGACAACGTCGATCAGGCTGCCCAGGTGCGGCCGCTGCTGCCCGGTTCGGCAGCGAGTGCGGTGATCGTGACCAGCCGCAGCAGGCTCAGCGGTCTGTTGATGGACGGCGCGACACTGCTGGAAATCCCGCCGCTGGGTCACGAAGACGCCTCAGCGCTGGTTGTGCACATGTTGCCCGCGGCCCGCGCGCACACCGAAACCGTGGCGCTGCGCGAACTGGCGCGGCAGTGCGGCGGGTTGCCGCTCGCGCTGCGCATTGCTGGCGCGCGACTGGCGCAACGCCCGCGTTGGCCGGTTGATCGACTAGTGCGTGAACTGGCCGACGAACGCTTCCGGCTCAGTCGGCTCGCCATGACCGAAGACCACCAGGTGGAACTCGTGTTTGACGCGGTGTACCTGGATCTGCCGGAGCCGATTCGCCGCGGCTATCGGCGGCTGGCTTTGTTGCCTGGTCTTGATTTTGACCTGCCGGCGGTGGCGGTCGCTTTCGGGGTGACCGAGGAGGTGGCCGCGGAACTTCTCGCCATCCTGCGTGAGTCGAACCTGGTCGAGGAACGTGGCCTCGAACGCTATCGGCTGCACGATCTGGTGCTGCTGCACGCGCGACGATGGCTGGAACGTGAGGAATCAGTGGACGAGGTCGCCACCGGTCAGCGTGCGGTGATTTCCTGGTACCTGACCGGAGCCGCAGCCGCAGATCGCGCCGTGTTGGGAAAAAATCGCTGGCGCTGCGCAGAAATCGACGTGAGCCGGTGGCCGATCTCGTTTAGCCCTGCCTCGGCGATGACCTGGTTCGAGCTGGAACGTAGCAATCTGCTCGGCGCCTGTCGCATCGCGGCAAGACGGCTCTGGCATGAACACGTCTGGCAGCTATGTGAAGCGCTGTGGGCGCTCTACGACAGCCACAAGCACTACGCGGATTGGATCGAGACGCATCAGCTCGGCGTTATCGCCGCGCAGGAATGCGAAGATCAGACGGTCGAAGTGCGGATGCGCAACCAGCTCGCCCGGGCTTACCTGGGGCTGAGCGATTTTGACCGGGCCGGAGCGGAGCTGGAACGGGCCTGGGCGGTCGCCCGCGACGCCGAGGACCCACGGACTAGGGCGGTCGTCACCGAGTCGCGCGGCCTGTTGTACCGCGATGAAGGGAGTTACGGCCGGGCCGGCAAGGAGTTCCGCGCCGCTCGGCGGATCTATCAGAAGATCGGCGAACTCCGGGGCGCTGCTATCCAGGCGTATCACCTCGGCGATGTGGTGGCCCGCAGTGGACGGGCGGCCCAAGCAGTACCACTGTTGCTCGATGCGTTGCGTGACAGTCAGGAACTCGGCGACGACATGCTGGCGGCCCGAGTTCGCGTTGTCCTGGGCAGTGCCTACGGAAAACTGCGCCGCACCGCGGAGGCGCGAAGCGCGCTCATCCAGGCGGTGGCCGTAACCAGAGATCGCGCTCAGCCGATCAAGGAGGCGCTGGCGCTGGAGACACTGGTCGAGGTCGCCGAACAGGACACGGACCCGAAGCTGTTCGAGAGTTCGGCGCGGCGACTTGCCGAGTTGTACCAGGAAACCGGGAGCCCGAGGCTGGCCGTTGTCCGCGACTGGCTGGTTCGGGGCACCCGGGCGAGCGACTGAGTGTGGTGAGGTCAGAACGAGCGCCGCGGCTAGCTGAGCAGCCGGACCTCAATGGCCTCCTCAGCCATGCCACCCCACCGGACACCCAGCTTCAGCGCCGGGTGGCAGCTGCGGTTCGACCGGCGCCAAGCGTAGACCGCGGCGGCGGCGATCAGCGGCGTCGCGTTCACCTCGAACAGCCAGCCGGCGCCGGCGAACAGGCGCACGATGCTGCCGCCGGCGGTGGCCGCGGCCATCACCATGCATGCCCGGTGGTGCGGGCTGTTCGTCCAGTGCATCGCCGCAGACCGCGGCTGCGGTGTTTCCCGCACTACGATCTCGGCTTGTTGCCGGAAGTGCCTGTCGACCACCTCGTCCGAGATCACCAAGAAGGAGTCGTCACCACCCTCGAACCACCGGTGCTGGCCGACTGCAGCGGGATACCGTTCGAGCACGATGCGACCGGTGGTCGCGGTTGCTTCGTAGAGCCCGGCGGTCATCCGGTAGGCAGAGATACCCGGAGTGGGCAACGGCACCGGGTCAGGGACCGGGTGGTCGCGGAGGCGTTCGCTCTGCGGCGCCAGGTCCAGCATGCCGTAGAGGGCCTTCCACAGCGTCTGCCGGGCTCGGCCGCGATTGCCGATGATGTGGTCGGCGATTTCCTGCGCTGCGGACACATTGGCGGGTGGCACCCCCGTCTCCACCTGTGTGCGCACGTCACCGGCCAGGTCGAGCGGTATCCGGACATCAAACAGGGCAAAGTTCGGCGAACGTGGATCCGCCTCGGCCCGGTTGCCGCCCACCGCGAGGAAGCGGATGCCCAGCGCGGCGGCGTAGACCGACACCGAACCGTGGTCGCCGACCACCAGATCCGCCGCGGCCAGGGCTCCGCGCCAGCCCGCATGCCCCGGGATGAGCAGCAGTCCAGCGTCGAGCGCATTCCGGAACCTGGTCTTGATCGCAAGCTCGCCGTACTTCCGCCACACGTTGTGGTGCAGGACCATCGCGACCCGGTACTCGTCCGATGGCAGTTGGGCGAGCAGCTTGCTCGCCACCTCGGGCTCGGTGGCCTCCGCGCAGTTCTCGCCCCAGGTCGAGGAGATCAGCACCAGTTGCTGCCGTTCCTGCACCCCCAGCCACCGGCGGATCCATTCCCTACGAACCCTGTTGTTCTCGATCGTGTCCAGAGTCGGGTCACCGATCACCACGGCCCGGTCGACAGCCATCGGGCAGGCCGAGGCCAGCCGTCCGATCTGTTCTTCATGCGACAGGAAGATTCTGGCGGGCACTACGCGGTCGCCCAAGGTGAGTTCCCGCTGCGACAGCCCCACGGCTTCGACGCGGTTGCCAGTCCGGGTCGGCAGGATCCGGGCGAAGCCGGCGCCGTGGGACACCACTGCCACCGGTCCGTTGAACGCGGCGAGACCAGTGCCGCAGTGCGCCGCCAGCACCAGGTCGTAGCGAGCCTGGACGGCCTCTTCATAGCTGATCACCTTGAGGCCCTGGGCTTCGAGCGCGGCAGCCAGTCCGGAGGCGTGATCCGAGCCGGGCTCGATGACCGCGTGCAAGGTGATCCGGTGGTCGTTGTCGAAGATCGGCAGGATGTCGATCATCCGATCCAGCGTGGTGTGGGTGCGGAACACGCACAGCACCCACCGCGTGTCAGGCCGGCCACCGCCTTGCCCTCTCGTGGATCTTCGCCGTGTCCCCACCTGATCACCCGACTAGAAGAGTTGAAGCGCTGGGGCGCTTGGTGCCAGTCAGCGTAGTTGCGTTACGATTGCCACCTTCTGGCTAGAAGTCTAGAGGCTGGGGGGCAAAATGGGAACATGCGTACAGCGGACTAGCTATCTGCTACCTAGCAGATCGGTCCGTGTCAGACCTTGGGAGACGAGACATGACAGCAGGCGGCAGCC
This sequence comes from Crossiella sp. S99.2, assembly GCF_023094165.1. Classification (GTDB taxonomy): domain Bacteria; phylum Actinomycetota; class Actinomycetes; order Mycobacteriales; family Pseudonocardiaceae; genus Crossiella. Next base: position 167,380 of record NZ_JALMDK010000015.1, read on the forward strand.
CTGTCGCTTACCAGCGGCGGCTCCGGAGCGAGCTACGCCGGGCGCGTGAGGCGGCGGGGGTGACTCAGAAGGCGGTGGCCGAGGGGCTCGATTGGTCCCCGAGCAAGGTCATCCGGATTGAGACCGGAGCGGTTGGCATCTCGACGACCGACCTCAAGGCGCTGCTTGCCTTCTATGAGGTGAAGGACGAGGCGGTCGTTGAGTTGGTCGAGATCGCCAAGGCGAGCCGGAAGCAGGTGTGGTGGGACAAGCATCGACCACATTTCCGGCCAGCCTTCTTTTTCTTGATCGGACTGGAGTCGTCGGCTTCGGTGACGCGACAATTTCAGTCGCTGCTGGTTCCTGGGTTGCTGCAGATCGAAGAGTACGCGCGTGAGATCATCGGCCTTTATGATCGGGACAATCCTGATATTATTGAGCGTGCTGTCCGGGTTCGCATGGAGCGTCAGGAACGTTTCTTCGAGAACGGGGCAAGGATCTTCTATGTATTGGATGAGGCGGTCTTGCGCCGCGCCGTCGGCGGAAAGGAGGTTATGCGGAAGCAGCTGCTGAAGCTCAAGGAGATGAATCGCCTTCCTCAGGTCAGAATCCAGGTTGTCGGGTTCGACAAGGGTGCGCACGTCGGCATGAAGGGGTCCTTCATCGTCTACGAGTTCGATGAGGAGGGTCAGGATCATGCCATCTATCTGGAATCCTCCAGTGGGGACACGCTGATCATTCAGAACAACCCGGAAGAAAACAGTAAGTATGTCGAACTGTTCGTCGAGTTGGAAACCCTTGCTTCTGCTGAGGGAGAGCTGGATGAGATCATCGACAGGGTGATCGCGGAGTCTTTCTCTTAGTGCTGACGATCATGGCTCCAAGGGCGTGCCGGCATGCGCCGAGGAGTTGTTGCTGGCCGATTGGGGTAGCGAATTGTCCCGAACGGCCTATTGTTGGCGTGGTTTCTCCCTCGGTCGGCGGTAGGGGGCTTCGTGCGGAGTGGTTACCATCGAAAACGGTGATCGGGTCCGGACCTGCTGTCCGCGATCGTTCGAGGGGGGCAGAGTGGATCGGCGAACATCAGCACGGGTTGTCGAGGATGATCCTGCTGGCCTGGTCTGGATAAAAAGTTCGCGGAGCCCGGATGGCCACGGGCAGTGTGTCGAGGTGGCCGCCGGAGACGACATCGTCCACGTGCGCACCTCGCGTAACCGCGGTGGCGCCCGATTGACGTTCTCCGCTGACAGCTGGTCCTCGTTCTTGGGTAGTGTGGTGGCCGGGCGGATCCCAGAGTGCGGTCGGGGTGGGGTTCGCCCGGATCAGCCGCGCTGACTCGTACCCAGTCCGCGCAGCAAGAAATCGACCACGGCTTCCAGGTAGCCCTCCTCCTGGGGTGCTCGTCGCGCCACTAGTCGCCAGAACACCGGCGCCGCGATCAGGTCCAGGGCCAGTTCCAGATCGGTGTCCGCGGGTAGTTCGCCGCGTTCGATCGCCCGCCGCAGCACCACCGCGCCCCTGGCCCGCCTGGGTTCGCCGAGCAGTTCGGCCATGGCCGCGCCCAGTTCCGGGCGGCGGGCCGATTCGGCGATCAGGTCCGGCACGATCCGGGCGAAGCGCGGGTGGGTCAGCCAGTCCCGGACCGCGTTCAGTGCGGCCAGCAGGTCACCGCGCAGCGAGCCCGTGTCCGGGGTGGCGGCCATCGGCACGCTCAGTTCGGCGACCACCGCCAGCACCATGTCCTGCTTGGCGGGCCAGCGCCGGTACAGCGCGCTCTTGCCCACCCCGGCGCGCTTGGCCACCGCCTCCATGGACAGCCGGCCGTAACCGGCCTCGGCCAGCTCGTCCAGGGCCGCCTCGGTGATCGCGGCGGTGACCTGGGGCTGGAGCACGGCGGCGCCGGTGGGGGTGCGACGGGGGATCATGGACGGAACGGTACCGTCCCGGCTATATTGACGTCGGGACGGGACCGTTCCGTCCAATCTGAGGAGTGAGCATGCGAACACCACGGCAGACCTTCGCGCACGCGCTGGAGTTGTTGCTGGCCAAGGACATGGCCGCCTTCGTCAAGCTCTGGGCGCCGGAGGGGATCATGGAGTTCCCGTTCGCCGCGCCGGGCGCGCCGCGCCGGATCGAGGGGCGGGACCGGGTGTGGGAGTACCTGCGGGACTACCCGGAGATCCTGGACATCCGGGAGTTCCCGAGCGTCCGGGTGCACGAGACCACCGACCCGGAGGTGCTGGTCGTGGAGCTGGAGGCGGCCGGGTTCGTGGTGGCCAGCGGCCTGCCCTACCGGCTCGGCTATGTCGCGGTGCTGACCATCCGCGACGGCGAGATCCACACCTACCGCGACTACTGGAGCCCGGCCGCGCTGGCCGGACTGCTCGACGGCGCGGTGACCCTGCCCGGGAGCGCCCGTGGCTGAGCCGATCCTGGTCACCGGCGCCACCGGGACCACCGGTAGCAGGCTGGTCCGGCGGCTGCTCGCGGCCGGGCTCCAGGTGCGCGCGGCCAGCCGGAATCCCAGTGCCGCCAACCAGGTTCGCTTCGACTGGGCCGATCCGGGCACGCACGCCGCCGCGGTCGCCGGCGTGCGGCGGATGTACCTGGTCGCGCCGCCGGGCGTGGCCGAGCCGCTGCCGCTGGTGACGGAGTTCCTGCGCACCGCACTGGCCGCGGGGCTGGCACGGGTGGTGCTGCTCAGCTCCTCCGCGGTGCCCGAGGGCGCGCCGGCGCTGGGGGAGTTGCACGCGCTGGTGCGCCGCGAGTGTCCGGAGTGGACAGTGCTGCGGCCGTCCTGGTTCATGCAGAACTTCCTCGGTGATCACCCGCTTGCCGTGGGGTTGCGCGAAAAGGGTGAACTGGTCAGCGCGACCGGCGCCGGGCGGGTGGGCTTCATCGACGCCGGGGACATCGCCGCGGTGGCCGAGCACGCGCTGCTGGCCGAGCAGGCGCTGAACACCGAACTGGTGCTCACCGGGCCGGAAGCGCTCAGCTACGCCGACGCGGCCGCGATCTGGACCGAACTCGGCGTGCCGGCCCGGCACCACGCGGTCTCGGTGACCGAACTCACCCAGCGTCACATCGCCGCTGGTTACCCGCCGGACTTCGCCGCCCTGCTGGCCGGACTGGACGAGGGCATCCGGCAGGGCTCGGAGGACCGGGTCACCGACACCGTGCGGCGGCTGACCGGACGCCAGCCCTGCTCCCTTCGCGCGGTGCTGCTGGGCGCGACGGCCGGACAGGTACCGGCAAACGGGTGACGCGGAGTGGTAAAAAGCTTGCGGACGGTAATAGTTGCCGGGTGTGAAGCCAGCCGATCAGGAACGGACCGTAGCTAGCCGACTCCGGGCTGGCGTCGGTAGGCTTCCCAGTCGCCGTGCCTTGCACTCCCGACGTGCACGTGGACCCCCGACTACCGCGCACAAACAGGCCAGCAACCATGACACTGCCACTCCCGGAAGACCTCCCGGCGCCGCGGCGCCCGGTGTCAGCTCATCAGGGCGGCTCCCCAGCCGATAATCCTCGTGAGCGGGAGAAACTTGCCAGGAAGTGGGCGTACCTGGTCAGCACCACCGCCTACATCCCGCTCTCCCACCCCGAGGTGGAGCAGCGATTGCAGGCCCTGGTGGACATCCTGGTCGGCACCGTGCGGGCCGAGCCCTTCCTCCCCGCGCCTGCCGCACCGGTCGGCGCGGAGCTGGTCGCGCTCAACTGCGTCGGGCCGGAGAGCCTGGAGCGCAGTGTCGACGTGCTCGGCCGGGCCCTGCTCGCGCTGCCCAGCCTGCGCCGGGTCAACAAGCTCACCGACCGCGTGGTGATGGTGCTGGCCGCGCTCACCTCTGGCTACCTGGAGGCGTTCCGCGCCTTCATCTTCCAGCAGCAGGAGGCGCTGAACCGGGCGCTGTTCAAGGCGGCCAACGACGCCGAGCGGCAGCGCAAGGACAGCGACGCCCGGCTGGAGGAGGTCTTCCGCTGCTCGGCCAGCGGCATCGCCATCACCGACCTGGACGGCGCCTTCCTCAAGACCAACACCGCCGTGCACGAGCTGCTGGGCTACACCGCGGAGGAACTCACCGAGCTGACCCTGTTCGACCTGGTCGCGCCGGATGAGCGGGCCTCGCTGCGCAACGCCTGCGCCGATCTGCGCGCCGGCCGGGTGGACCGGCTCCGGCAGCAGCGGAAACGCATGCTGCACAAGGAGGAGGAGCCGCTGTGGGCGCTGCTGAGCGTCTCGCTGCAGCCCAGTGCGGGCCAGGAGCCGGGCAGGCTCGTCACCGTGATCGCGGACGACACCCAGGTCACCGCGCTGCAGAAGACGCTGAACCGGCAGTCGCTGCACGACATGGTGACCACGCTGCCCAACCGCCAGTACTTCAGCACCGCGGCCGAGACCATGCTGCGCCGGGCCGACCCGGCCACCGGCGTCACCCTGTACCACCTCGACCTGGACGCCTTCGCCGCGATCAACAACGGCTACGGCGCCGAGGTCGGCGACCGGCTGCTGCGGATCGTGGCCGATCGGCTGCTCACCATCTTCGAGGGCGAGGAGACGATCATCGCCCGCCTCGGCGGCGACGAGTTCGCGGTGCTGGTGCGCAACTCGGCGAACACCCCGAAGGTGCTCACCATGGTGCGGCGGATCGACGAGGAGCTGTCCGAACCGGTCTACCTCAACGACACCACCGGCGTCGCCGTCTCGGCCACCATCGGCGTGGTGCACCAGCCGCGCCCCGGCATCAGCGCGATCGACCTGATGCGCACGGCGGATCTGACCCTGCGCCGGGTCAAGCGCACCGGCCACCGCCAGTGGGCCATGTTCGACCAGGGCAAGGACTGCGCCGACCGGGACGACTTCCGCATCGCCGGCGCGATGGCTGGCGCCTGGGAGAACGGCGAGGTCCAGCTCCGCCACCGCCCCGTGGTCCGCCTGGCCGACCAGGAACTACTCGGCCTGGAAGCCCTATTGCACTGGGACAGCCCCGAATTCGGCCCGCTCGACCACGACCGCTGCCGGGCCCTGGCCGAGTCCACCGGCCTGATCGTGCCGCTGGGTTCCTGGCTGCTGCAGGCCGCCGCCGAACGCAACCGCCGCCGGGTGCAGCGCTCCGGCCGGGAACAACCGCTGCTGGTCAGCCTCACCCCGACCCAGGTCGTCGAACCCGACTTCACCTGCGTGGTGCAACAGGTGGTCAACGACACCGGCCTGCCCAGCGAACAACTCCGTCTCGGCATCCCGGTGGCCGCCCTGGCCTCACCCATGGCTGTGGACAACCTCACCGATCTGGCCGACTCCGGCGTCCGCATCACCCTGGACGATTTCGGCTCGGCCACCGGCGAGATCGAGTACCTGGAAGACCTGCCGGTCAGCGCGGTCCGGGTGTCCCGCTCCCTGGTCGCCCGCCAGGCGGCCCAGCCCGCCTCGCTGACCAGCAAGGCCCTGCGCGAACTGGTCGCCACCGCTCAGCTGGCCGGCGCCACGGTGCTGGTCGACGGCGTGCACACGCAGACCCAGGCGGACTGGTGGCGCGCGGTCGGCGCCGAATCAGCCACCGGTGACCTCTTCACCGCCGACCTGGCCGCCGACCCCACGGACTGACCACCCCAGCCTCGCCCGCACCGCACCCGCCCGCGCAGCACGCGCCCTGCCGCACGCCGCGCCCTCGCCCCCGTCCGTCCCTCGCCGCGCTGCACCCCGCCTTGCCCGCGCCGCGCCGCCCGAACCCGCCCCAACTCCGCCGATCGGCTCTGGCCGCCCCGACCGAAAACGTTTACGGTCAACCACGCCGCCCACCCCACCCCCTTCGTTCGACGCGGAAGAAGGAGCCATGGAAGGCAGGATCAACCGCCGGACGCTGATCACCGGCCTCACCGCCGCCGCGGCCGCCCCACTGCTCGTCCCGGCCGCCGCCCAGGCGATCGGCAGCCCGGTGCCCGACGCGCCCTACCTCGCCCGGCCCGCCGTGCCCACGCTGCCCTGGCCGGAGGCGAACAAGATCGTCGCCGAGACCACCCTGCCCACCTTCCCGGACCGCCTGTTCAAGGCAGCCGACTACGGTGCCAAGGGCGACGGCAAGACCGACAACACCGAGGCGTTCGCCAAGGCCATCGACGCCTGCACCAAGGCGGGCGGCGGGCACGTCACGGTGGTCAAGGGCACCTACGTCACCGGCGCGATCCGGTTGCGCAGCAACGTGCATCTGCACCTGGAGACCGGGGTGGTGCTCAAGTTCAGCGGTGACGGCGCCAAGTTCCCCACCGTGCTCACCCGGTACGAGGGCATCGAGTGCATGAACCGGTCGCCGATGATCTACGCCTACGACGAGAAGAACATCGCGATCACCGGCAAGGCCACCCTGGACGCCGGCGGCACCTCGCCGTGGAACAAGGGCAACGACCGGGCCTACCTGGAATCGTTGGTGGCCAAGGGAACCGCGCCGGAGAAGCGGATCGTGCCCGGCTCCGGCCACACCATGCGCTCGACCTTCATCGAGCCGTACAAGTGCGAGAACGTGCTCATCCAGGGCATCACGCTGAAGAACCCCAAGTTCTGGCAGATCCACCCCACGCTGTGCCGCAACGTCACCATCGACGGGGTCAGCACCGACCCGACCACCTCGGCGAACAACACCGACGGCGTCGACCCGGAGTCCTGCGACCACGTGGTGATCGTCAACTGCGACCTCGGCGCGCACGACGACAACATCGCGATCAAGTCCGGCCGGGACGCCGACGGCCGCCGGATCAACGTGCCGTGTCAGAACATCGTGGTCGCCGACTGCCGGATGAACGGCAACTGGGGCGCCATCACCTGCGGCAGCGAGCAGACCGGCGGCATCCGCAACGTCTACGCCTACCGGCTCACCGTGGTGGGGGAGACCAAGTTCGCGCTCTACGTCAAGTCCAACACCAAGCGCGGCGGCTTCTCCACCAACATCAACCTGGACTCGGTCACCGGCACCTACGTCCGCTCGGTGGTGTACGTGAACTCCACCTACAACAACCAGACCGGCAACACGCCGCCCAAGTTCGGCCCGTTCCGGCTGACCAACTGCGGCAGCACCAAGGCCGCCTCGGTGCTCAACGTGGCCGGCCTGGCCGAATCGCACGTCAACGGCCTTGAGCTGATCGACTGCAAGTTCACCGGTGTGGCCGGCACCGGCAACACCATCAAGTTCGTCGACGGCCTCAAGCTCACCGGCAGCACGGTCAACGGCAAACCCATGCAACCCTGAGCCGACCCCTGGCCGACGTGGATGTCGGATTTCTGCTAGCAACCACGTCGGCCAGGGTCGATGCTGTACCTGTGCACGAGGACTTCGAGCGGTGCCTGCGGGCGGTCCAGGCCAAGGACGAGCGGTTCGACGGCTGGTTCTTCACCGCGGTCCGCACCACCGGCATCTACTGCAGGCCAAGCTGTCCGGTCCGCCCGCCCAAGGCGCGCAACATGGTCTTCCTCCCCAGCGCGGCCGCCGCCCAGCAGGCCGGCTACCGCGCCTGCAAGCGCTGCCGCCCGGACGCCAGCCCCGGCTCCCCGGAGTGGAACCACCGCGCCGACGCGGTCGCCAGGGCCATGCGGCTGATCGCCGAGGGCGTGGTGGATCGCGAGGGCGTGCCCGGACTGGCCGCCCGGCTCGGCTACAGCACCCGCCAGGTCGAACGCCAGCTCAACGCCGAACTCGGCGCCGGACCGCTCGCACTGGCCAGGGCGCAGCGCGCGCAGACCGCCCGGCTGCTCATCGAAACCAGCGCGCTGACCATGACCGATATCGCGCTGGCCGCCGGATTCGGCAGCGTGCGCACCTTCAACGACACCGTGCGCGAGGTCTTCGCGCTCTCGCCCAGCGAACTGCGCGCCCGCGCGGGCCGCGGCATCCCGGCCGCGACCACCGGCGCGCTGCTGCTGCGACTGCCCTTCCGCAAGCCGCTGTGCCCGGACAACCTGTTCGGCCACCTCGCCGCCACCGCCGTGCCCGGCGTGGAGGAGTGGCGGGACGGCGCCTACCGCCGCACCCTGCGGCTGCCACACGGCCACGGCATCGCCGAACTCTGGCCGCTGCCCGACCACATCGGCTGCCGACTGTCCCTGACCGACGTCCGCGATCTGCCGGTGGCGATCAGCCGTTGCCGGGTGCTGCTCGACCTGGACGCCGACCCGGCCGCCGTGGACGAGCAGCTGCGCGCCGACCCGGTGCTCAAACCCTTGCTGGAGAAGAATCCCGGCCGCCGGGTGCCGCGCACCGTGGACCCGGCCGAGTTCGCCGTGCGCGCCGTGCTCGGCCAGCAGGTCTCCACCGCGGCCGCCCGCACGCACGCCGCCCGCCTGGTCGCCGCGCACGGCGAGCCCATCGAGGACCCCTGCGGCGGCCTCACCCACCTGTTCCCCACCCCACAGGCCCTGTCCCAGCTCGATCCCGCGAGCCTGGCCATGCCCGAGTCCCGCCGTCGCACCCTGCTCGCCCTGGTGCACGCGCTGGCCGCCGACGACCTCGATCTCGGCCCCGGCAGCGACTGGACCGCCGCCCGTGCCCGGCTCGCCGAGCTGCCCGGATTCGGCCCGTGGACGGTGGAAACCGTGGCCATGCGCGCCCTCGGCGACCCGGACGCCTTCATTCCCACCGATCTCGGCATCCGCCAGGCCGCGGAGAGTCTCGGCCTGCCCAGCACCCCCGCCGCCCTCACCCGGCACGCCGGCCTCTGGCGACCCTGGCGCGCCTACGCCGTCCAGCACCTCTGGGCCACCGGCGACCACCCGATCAACCTGCTGCCCGCCTAAGGAAAACCCATGCGCACCAACACCGTCATCGACAGCCCCTACGGCCCGCTCACCCTGGTCGCCCAGGACGGCGCGCTGGCCGGGATCTACATGGACCGGCAACGTCACCTCCCACCGCAGGAGAGCTTCGGCGAACCCGACCCGGCCGCCTTCGGCCCGGTGATCGACCAGCTCACCCGGTACTTCGCCGGCGAGCTGCGCCACTTCGACCTGCCGATGTTCTTGCAGGGCACCGATTTCCAGCGCTCGGTGTGGGAACTGCTGCTGGAGATCCCCTACGGCGAGACCGCCACTTACGGCGAACTCGCGCAGCGCCTCGGCAACCCCTCGGCCGCCCGCGCGGTCGGCCTGGCCAACGGCAAGAACCCGATCAGCATCATCGTGCCCTGCCACCGGGTGATCGGCTCGACCGGCAACCTCACCGGATATGGGGGAGGACTGGCGAAGAAGCGGCAACTGCTGGACTTCGAGCGAGGCACAGGTCAGCTGACAGCGTGGTGAGCTGGCCGTGTAGCCGCCGGGTGTCCGCCGGACTGACCGTGGTCCAGGCCGTGCCGTCGCTGGCCCGGTGCTCCTCCACCAGGTAGCGCCCGTAGCTGGTGTCGTGGAAGGCCACCACCCGCTCGGCCCGGCGCCGCCGCCCGGTCGGGTCCAGCCCGGCCACGCCGAACTGGCCGAAGTCCACCGGATCCCGGAACATCAGCGCCAGCGCGGCGGCCTGCGCCGACGGCACGCCGAACTCGATCAGCGCGGGCTCGAAGGACTCCACATCGCCCGAGGCCGCCGCCGCGCTCAACGCCGCCGACCGCACCGACACGCTTTCCCCCGGCCCGGCCGGGCGTTCGGGCAGCGGGGACAGGATCGCGTGCGCCAGCCCGGTCGGCTCCAGCACGGTCACCTGCCAGCGGGTGCCGTCGGAGACCACCAGCGCGGCCTGCTCACCGGCACTGGCAGCCAGCGCCCGCACCGGCAGCTCCAGGAACAGCCGCGCGTCCAGCTCCCGCTCCGGCCGGGCCAGCATCCGCAGCAGTGCCACCAGTTCCGGGTGCACCCCGCCCCGCAGCATCAGTCCGGCGGCGGCCAGTTCGGTCTCGGCCGCCTCGGTCTGCCCGGCCCGCTCGGTCGCGGTGTGCGCCGGTGGCGGCACCCGGATGACCAGGGGCTGCGGACCCAGTTCCAGCCGCCGCCACAGCAGGTCCACGGCCGCGACGGAGAGCGCGAACGCGGTCACAGCGCGGGGGAGGAGCCGATGACCGCCGGGGTGTCCTCCTCGGACTCCGGCGAGGCGCGCGGCGCCGGGTGGTAGCCCAGCACCCCGTCGCGCAGCCCGAACCCGGCTTCCTCCGGCTTGGCATCGGCCCTTCGACGGTCCACAGTGGACTTCTCCACCCGCTGCTCCGGAACCGTCCGGATCATCGCGCTGGGCCGGGGCGGATTCTGTTGCGGCTGCCGGTGATCGTCGGCCGGATTGCCGTCGCCGACCGTCGACCACACCTGCGATTTGTCCACAGTGGACGATCGAGGCGTCGACTGCCGCTGATCGACCAGCGGCACCGGGGCCGGATCGGGAATGATCGAATGCACCGGCGCGACCGGCTGGTGCGGGTGCGGAGCCGGGTGACCCGCCGCGCTCACCGACACCGAGGCGTTGAGCCCCAACGGATCCCGCACCGACAGCCCGGACAACAGCGAGCCGGGCGCGACGATCGAGATGTCCAGCCGTGGCGGGTTCAGCAGCGGTGGCAGCTCGGCCAGCGCGGTGTCCACCCGCTCCTCGTAGACCTCCATCGCCCGCGCGGCCTCCGCGTGCGCGGCGTCCACCTGGACCTCCACCGGCTCGTAGTCGATCCGGTTGTCCACCAGCGCGGGCAGCCAGGCCACCGCGGTCACCGGCTTGGTCGGCAGGAACTGGGGCGGTGGCACGTGGTTGCGCGCGTCCGCGTAGGCGTCGGCGCACTCCTGGGTGGCCTCGGCCTCGGCCGTCATCGCCACCTTGGTGTCCGCGGCCCAGGCGGCCAGCGGGGCCAGCGCGTGCGCGGTGTGCGCCGCCGCCTCGCCCTGCCAGCCGGTGCGCAACTTGGCCAGCCGGGCGTGCAGGTTGTCGTCCACCTGGTGCAGCGCCTCGGCGAGCTTGCGGTAGGTGGTCACCGCGGGTTCGGTCGCGCCGACCCCGGGGCCGCTGTGGATGTCCAGGTAGATCTTGAGGTGCGGGACGGCCAGCCAGCAGCGTCCATGGGCGCCTCGCATGCCGGTCCTTCCCTTCTCAGACACGGAGATTCGCCGTGGCGGTGTCCTCGGCGGCGCGGTACTCGGCCGCGGCCGCGTCCAGCTGCTCGACCGCGTGGAACAGCTCGGCCAGGTATACCGTCAGCACCGCCAGCGCGGAGTCCTCCGACTGCACCCCGCGCCGGGTCTGCTCACCGGCCGCGTCCCGGCTCACCTCGTCCGAGGCCGCGGGCCAGCTCACCAGCGCGTGCTGGGCCTGTCGCAACAACGGAGCCAGTTCGTTGATCGCCTCGACGAAGGCGGCCCTGGTGGCCTCGATCTCCTCGGCGTCCACGAGCAGCCTGCCGGGGGCGAGCGGAACCGGGGCGGCGGTGGTGAACACGCGCCGACGCTAGATCACTACGGGCTCCGCCGAAACTGGCAGATCCGTTGTCCAATAAGCGATGTCGGGCCGGTGGATCGGGTGTCCGCAGGTCGGAAAGGCTGTGCGCGGACCCCTGTCCACTATCCGGCCGCGGGAAATCACCTGTTCGGCCGCATGTGACGCAGACCGTCGGATTACCCGGCGAAAGTCGGTGGTCAGCAGTTCCCGGCCAGCACGCCGTCCACCATTCGGTCCACAGTGGACTGGATGTCCGCGGGCTGGTCCAGGTACCCGCCGGACATGATGCCGTCCCGCAGCAGCACCAGCGCGGTGGCCGCGTGCCCGGGGTCCGGGTGCCCGGCCTCGGTCAGCCTGCCCCGCAGTCCGTCGTGGAACCAGCCGCGGTGCTCCCGGACCAGCACCCGCACCGGCGCCTGCGGATCCGGGTACTCGGCCGCGGCGTTGAGGAAGGCGCAGCCGCGGAAACCGGGGCCACAACTGGCCTGGGCGAACGCGCCGAGCATGAGGTGCAGCGCCGTCGCCGGGTCCTGACCGGCCACCGCGGCCTCCACCCCGCCGCGGATCTCCTCGTGCTTGCCACGCAGGTAGGCCACCACCAGGTCCTCCTTGGTGGGGAAGTGCCGGTAGAAGGTGGCTCTGGTCACCGATGCCTCCTTGACCAGCCGGTCCACCCCGATGGCCTGGATGCCCTCGGCGTAGAACAACTCTGAAGCGGTGGCCAGCAGTCGCTCCCGGGGCTCGGAAACCTTCACGTCGGTGCTCATGCCGCCATCGTACAGAACGTTCGTTCTTGTTGGAAGGTGACGTTCCCGGCGCGATCCGGCGGCGCCGGCCGGCACGCGGACTAGCATCGAGGCATGCCCCGGCCGCGCAGCTTCGACGAACGAGAGGTGCTGACCGCGGTCTGCGCCCAGTTCGAGCGCGCGGGCTACGCGGCCACCTCGCTGGATGACCTGATGCAGGTCACCGGCCTCGGCAAGGGCAGTCTCTACGGGGCCTTCGGCGACAAGCGGCAGCTTTTCCTGCGCGCGCTGGAGATCAACCGCGAACGTCAGGTCGAGGCCCTGTGCGCGGGCCTGCGCGCAGGCAGCGGATCCATGCTGGAGCGCCTGCGTGCCCTGCTGGTCCGGATGGCCACCACGCCCAGTGCCCAGGAGCGCTTCGGCTGCCTGCTGGTCAACGGCGCGACCGAACTCGGCGGCGACGACCCGGAGGTGCTGGCCCGCACCCAGTCCACCTTCGTCGCGATCGAGGAACTGGTGGCCAGGGCGCTGGCCACCGCGGTGACCGAGGGCGAGCTGCACCCGGACACCGACACCTCGGCCCAGGCCAGGGTGCTGCTGGCCACCCTGCAGGGAGTGGAACTGCTGCGCCGCGGCGGCCTGAGCGAGCAGACCATCGGCGAGGTCGTCGGCGCCGCGGTCATGAACCTGCCGAAGCCAGCAATCCCCGCTCCAGTAGCCGGATGACCGACTCCGCCGCCTGATGCTTGCCCATCAGCCCCTCGCCGGTGGCCTCGATGCCGGCGAAGACGTTCCACCACAACACCTTGTAGATCCACTCCGGACTGATCGACTGATCCAGGTAACCCTCGGCCTGCGCGCGGGCGATCAGCGCGACCACCGGCCGGTCCGCCAGGTCGAAGGCCGCGTTCAGCCAGCCGTCCTCATTGCGCTGCTGCCCCTCGCTGCACACCTGGATCAGCGCCGGGGTCAGCTCGAAGTAGGCGTGCACCGCGCGGCGCAGCGCTTCCGCGGCGGTGCCCTCGGCCAGTTTCGCCTCGGCCAGCGCGGTGCCCAGTCGCTCCACCGTCATCCGGAAGATCGCGGTCATCAGCTCGGAGCGTTCCGGGAAGTAGCGGTGCAACGTGCTGCGCCCGACCTCGGCCGCATCGGCGATTTCGGCCATCGAGGCAGTGGACCGCTGCGCCAGCACGGTGACAGCCGCGTCCAGGATCGCCTTGCGGGTCCGGCTCCGGCTGCCCGACTCCCGGGTGCTGCTCGTCATAAGGAACCAGTCTAGTACCACGTCCTCCCAGTTAGGGGCTTTCCCTACAAATTATGGGACATGGGTGTCCCACGCTGGTACGTTGGTGCCCTGACCTGAACGAACAACTTGGGGCGCAGACATGTCAGAACCCGATTCGCCGCGCTGGCAGCACACCCGCGTGCTGTGGCACTTCGTGCGGCCGCACCGCCGGACACTGTTATTGGGCCTGGTGCTGGGCCTGGGCACCACCGGGGCCACGCTGGCCACGCCACTGGTCACCAAGGGGGTGCTGGACGGTCTCGCCGTGTCCGCGCCGATCCTGCCCGCGGTCGCGCTGCTGGTCAGCCTGCTGCTGGTGGGCGCGGGACTGGGGCTGGCGCAGTGGATCCTGCTCGGCAGACTGGCCGAGCGGATCGTGCTGGACGCCCGCAGCACCATGGTGCACCGGCTGTTCCGGGTCCGGGTCGGCGAACTGGCCAACCGCCCCAGCGGCGAGCTGGTCACCAGGGTCACCTCGGACACGGTGCTGCTGCGTGAGGCGGCCACCGACAGCGTGGTCAACTTCGTCAACGGCGCGGTCGCGCTGGCCGGCGCGCTGATCCTGATGGGCGTGCTCGACTGGGTGCTGCTCACCGGCACCGTCATCGTGCTCATCGTGGTCGGCACCGTGGTGGCGATCCTGATGTCCCCGCTGGCCGACGCCCAGCGCAACGCCCAGGCCGCGGTCGGCAGGCTCGGCGGCGTGCTCGAAGGCGCGCTGCGGGCCATCCGCACGGTCAAGGCCAGCCGGGCCGAGGCCAGGGAAAGCACCCGGATCCTCACCGAGGCCAAGGAATCCGCGCGGCAGAGCGTGCGCGCGGTGCGGATCGAAGCGGTCGCCTGGACCACCGCGAGCTGGGGCATCCAGCTCGCCATCCTGCTGATCCTGGCCCTGGGCGCCTGGCGGGTCAGCTCCGGCGCGCTGCCGGTCTCCAGCCTGGTCGCCTTCCTGCTCTACGCCTTCCAGGTGATGGAGCCGGTGTCCACGCTGACCCGGACCTTCACCCAGCTCCAGTCCGGCATCGCCGCCGCGGCCCGGATCAAGGAGATCGAGAACCTCTCCATCGAGCAGACCGAGCCGCTGGCCCGTGAGCCTGAGCCCGCCGCGCAGGCCCCCGTGCTCTCCTTCCGCGAGGTCACCGCCCGCTACGCCCCCGGCGCGCCACCCGCGCTGGACGGCGTCAGCCTGGACATCCCACGCACCGGGCACACCGCCATCGTCGGCCCCTCCGGCTCCGGCAAGACCACGATGTTCTCCCTGATGCTGCGCTTCCTGCAGCCCGAACACGGTGAGCTGGCGCTGGACGGCACCGGCTACGAGCAGTGGTCGCTGGCCGAGGTCCGCAGGCGGATCGTCTACGTCGAACAGGACACCCCGCTGCTGCCCGGAACGCTCCGGGAGAACCTCCAGTACACCCACCCCGGCGCGACCGAGGCGGAGCTGTGGACCGCGCTGGAGGCGGTGCAGCTGGCCGAACGGGCCCGCACGCTGCCGGACGGCCTGGACACCGTGCTCTCCGGCTCGGTGGTCTCCGGCGGCGAGCGCCAGCGCATCGCCCTGGCCCGCGCCCTGGTCAGCGACCCGGAGATCCTGCTGCTGGACGAGGCCACCGCCCAGCTGGACGGGCTGACCGAGGCCGCGGTGCAGGACGTGATCGCCAGGGTGGCCCGCCACGGTGCGGTGGTCACCATCGCGCACCGGCTCTCCACCGTGCTCGACGCCGACCAGATCCTGTTGCTGGACAAGGGCAAACGGCGTGCCCTGGGCAACCACGCCCACCTCCTGGAAAACGACGAGCTCTACCGGGACCTGGTGGCCGCGCTGCGGATCGCACCGGTGACCAGCGCCGCCTGACCGGTCAGCCGCGGGGCAGCGAGGATCCCGCGGCCACCCCGGCGAAATCCGTGGACACGGCCAGGTCACGCAGGTCGGCCAGCTCCTGCGTGACCTCGGCCAGGTGCCCCTCGATATCGGCCACGCAGGAGCTGCCCAGCGGCAGCCTGGCCGGCAGCACCTCCCGGTCGGTGACGGCGAGGATGACCTCCGCAGCCTTCACCGGATCGCCCTCCTGGGCGTGGTTGGTGTCATCGGCCCAGTCCCGCATGACCCCGCCGGATGCCGCGTAGTCCTCGATCACGGTGGCCGAGCGGACCAGCGAGCTGGCGTCCAGGAAATCGGTGCGGAACGGCCCCGGCTGCACCGAGGTGACCTGCACGCCCAGCGGCGCCAGCTCCAGCCGCAGCGCCTCGGAGAAGCCCTCGACGGCGAACTTGGTCGCGCAGTAGGCGCCCCAGCCTGCCCAGCTCACCACGCCACCGACCGAGCTGAGGTTGAGGATCTTGCCCGAGCGCTGGGCCCGGAACACCGGCAGCAGCGCGCGGGTGACCGCCAGCAATCCGAAGACGTTGGTGTCGAAGACCGCCCGCACCTCGGCGTCGCTCACCTCCTCCACCGTGCCGAGCAGCCCGCGTCCGGCGTTGTTGACCAGCACGTCGATCCGGCCGAATCGCGCCAGCCCGGCCGCGACCGCCTGCCGCGCCGCATCCTCGTCCGTGACGTCCAGCTGTACCGGCAGCAGCCGCTCGGCAAAGCCGGGCAGTGCCGCGGCGACCGCCGCGGTGTCGCGGGCGGTGGCGATCACCGAGTCACCGCGCTCCAGCGCCTGCCGGGCGATCTCCAGGCCGAAGCCCCGCGACGCGCCGGTGATGAACCACGTGGTCATTGCTGTGCTCCCAAGGTCGTTGTCCTCTGCTGCCAACGACTCTGCCGACTTCGCTGGGGCCTATCCAGGGACTGTTTGTCCCTGGGACTCCCCGTCCCTGGGACTGGCAGTACCAGGCAAGCGAGCCCGCCGACGGTCACAATGGGCCCATGGACCGCACCCCCTCCGCAGGCGCCGCACTCGGCGAATACCTGCGCGCCTGCCGCTCGCGGGTGGACCCGGTGGCGCGCGGTTTACCCGAGGACGGCCGCCGGCGCCGGGTGCCCGGCCTGCGCCGCGAGGAACTGGCCCAGCTGGCGGGCGTGAGCGTGGACTACCTGGTCCGGCTCGAACAGGGCCGCACCCGCAACGTCTCCCGCGCCGTGCTGGACGCCCTGGCCAGGGCGCTGGACCTGCGCCAGGACGAACACGCCTACCTGCTGCGCATCGCCGAACCGGTGCACGCGCCGGGAACCCGCGCCGCCACCGCGTCGGTCCGCCCGCAGACCCAGCAGATCCTCGACGGCCTGCAGGGCCTGCCCGCACTGGTGCTGGGCCGGCGGATGGAGGTGCTGGCCTGGAACAACCTCGCCGCCGCGCTCTACCTCGACTTCGCCCGGCTGCCGCCTGCCCAGCGCAACCTGCTCCGGCTGACCTTCCTGGATCCCGAGATCCGCTCGCGGCTGCGGAACTGGGACGAGGTCGTGCGCGACTGCGTGGCCTACCTGCGGGAGGACGCCTCCCGGTACCCGGACGACCCCAAACTGGCCGCGCTGGTCGGTGAACTGTCGCTGAAGGACCCGGATTTCCGCCGCTGGTGGGCAGATCACCGGGTGCGCGCGCAGATGCACGGCCGCAAGACCCTGGAACACCCGATCGCCGGCCCGCTGACGCTGAACTACCAGGCCATGGAACTGCGGGACGCCACAGACCAGAAACTCATCGTCTACACCGCCGAACCCGGCTCCCGCTCCGCCGAGGCCCTGCGCTTCCTGGCCAATTGGGCAACGGATTCAGCCCTCAGCGAGATCCCGGTCCACGAGCGGCCCAGCTGACTCCACCACTGGCAGCATCGATCCCATGTCCCGTGCGACCCTGCCCAGCGGCATCGAGCTGGCCTACGAAACCCACGGCGCCGCAACCGATCCGGCACTGCTGCTGATCGCGGGCCAGCTGGCCCAGCTGACCGCCTGGGACGACCGGCTCGTCGAGCTGCTCGCGGCCCAGGGCTTCTTCGTCATCCGCTTCGACAACCGCGACGTCGGCCTGTCCACCGGAGTCCCCGACACCCCCGCCCCGGACTTCCCGGCGATCGTGGCAGGCGACCACCGCACCGTCCCGTACTCCCTGGATGACATGGCCGCCGACGCGGTCGGCCTGCTGGACCACCTGGGCATCGGCGCCGCGCACCTGCTGGGCGCCTCGATGGGCGGCATGATCGCCCAGCTGATCGCGATCAACTACCCCGGCCGCGCGCTCAGCCTGTGTTCGATCATGTCCAGCACCGGCGATCGCACCGTCGGCCAGAGCCGCCCGGACACGGCCGCGTTCCTGCAACGCCCCAGCCCCAGTACCCGCGAGGACATCATCGAACACGGCGCCCAGGCCGGCCTGGCGATCTCCTCGACCCGCCTCGGCGTGACCGAGGCGGACATGCGAGCTGTGTCCACCGCCGCCTACGACCGCGCCTACCGCCCAGCCGACGGCGCCCGCCAACTCGCCGCGATCTGGTCCGCCCCACCCCGCACCAAGGCATTGACCAGCATCAACATCCCCACCCTGGTAATCCACGGAATCGACGACCCACTGATCGACGTCAGCGGCGGAAAAGCCACCGCAGCCGCCATCCCCGGCGCCACCCTCACCCTCATCCCCGACCTGCGCCACGACCTACCCCGCCCGATCTGGCCCTGGATCGTCGAAGAGATCACCGCAAACACCCGCCGCTAAGCCAGATCCGCCCATCCCAGGTACTCCGGCGGCACCCCATCCGTCAGCCACACCCCATTCGCGCTGACGTAGAACACCCGCCGCTGGGCGACCATCCGCGCCGCATCCACCCGCAACACCACGGGCCTGCCCCGCCGCGCGCCCACCCGGACCGCGGTCTCCTCAGCGGCGGACAGGTGCACGTGATGTCGTCGCATCGGCCGCAACCCTTCCCGCCGAATGGCCGCCAACGCGGCTGCCACGGTCCCGTGGAAGAGCACCGCGGGCGGTACAGCCACCGGTAGCGCCAGCTCCACCGCGACCGAATGCCCCTGACTGGCCCGGATCAACATCCCGCTGTCGTCAAAGGCAAACCGCCGCTTGTCATTCCGCGCGACAACTTCGGCCAGCTCATCCCGGCTGACCCGGAACCCGTGCCGCGCCAACGCGGTGAGCAACTCCGCGACGGAAACCCAGCCCCCGTCGCCCAACTCCAGCCCGATCTCCTCGGGCGCGTGCCGCAGGTGCCGCGACAGTCGCTTGGACACCTGAACCATCTGCTTCTCATTCATGTCCGGACAAGTGAACCCCGCGACCCCGTCAACCACCCACAGACTTATCCCATCGTCTGACCGGAAGTTGCAGGCATATCGGGATATATAAGGAGCACTCCCAAACCAAGTCCCCGCCTGACACGATCGAGTAATTCGGCCCCCACACCCCACGGAGCCGCGCACCCCGCCCCCACCCCGACGAGGAGAGCCCCGTGCCCATGCCCGTCCAGGACCGCATCGAGTTCCTGGCCGCTCCCCGAGTCGCCATCCTCGCCGTGACCAGGGAAAACCGCGGCCCCCTCGCCATCCCGGTCTGGTATGACTACCGGGACGGCGAGGTACTGGTCTGGACCCGGTCCAGCTCCCGCAAAGCAATCCTGATCCGCAAAGCCGGCCGCTTCACCCTGGCGGTGCAACACCCGGAACCGCCCTACGGCTACGTCACCGTCGAAGGCCCCGTGACAACCTGGCAACAGACCCCACCCCGCGCCGAGTTGATCCGCCTGGTCACCCGCTACCTACCGGCGGACGCGGCGGCCGATTTCGTCGACAACACCCAAACCCCGGACGCAGTCCTCTTGGGAATGCGCCCGGAGTCCTGGATCAGCGGCTCCCCAGCCAGTTGAGCCCGTCAATGAGGAACTTGTTCTGGGTCTCACTGGCAAACGTCGAGGACAACGGCCGGTTGTTCGGGTAGTCCATCGCATTGTGCCCGAAGTTCGCGTACAACACCCGATAGTTCTTGTTGGTCCAGATAATCGGGTAGTACCCAGAACGCCAAGTCTGATTCGGATCAGTCCCCAGCGGGAAACTCGAAGGATCAACCGAAGCCAGAATCTGGATGTTCGGATTCTGCCGAAGGTCATTGGTCCAGCTGTACCACTCACTCACCGACGAGGTGAACGTCGCAGGCAACCCAGCCGTAGCCGGATGCGACCGATTCTCCACCTTCAACTTTGCGGTGGTCGGCCCCCAGGTGTTGTTCTTGAACCGCCCAGTCCCCAGCAGCGTGTTGTGGTACCAGTTCCACCCGCCGGGATTGTCGTTGTAGGCAGCCACATGGAACCCCAGCCAGCCACCACCCCGCTCCACATACCGCTGGAACCCACTACGCTGCGCCGCAGACCCAGGCAAAGCATCCAGGAAAAGAACAACCTGGTACTGGTTCAACGCCCCGTCATTGGCCAAAATATTCCAGTCAGTACTGGCGGTATACGAGAAGTTGTGCTGCGTAGCCATCCGCGAAAACCAAGGATTGGCCTCCTTGACAAACGCGATATGAGCCGCATCCCAAGTCCCCTGATACAACCCCAACACCTTGTACCGAGGCGCGGCCGGCGCCGCACTACCCCCTTGCGTGGGAACCAACACAAGAGCCACCAACGCCACAAGCAACGCAAGCACCTGCGTCACCCGGGCACGCCTGCCGTTGGACATGCCGATCCTCTTCCTGTTCCAGGGCGGTGAGAACAGAGTCATGGCGACGGGATCGTGGCCGGCCAACGGCAGTGGGAAGGCAGCCGTCCACGCCCTCAACGGTAACCGCGTGATCGGTCCAGCTGAACAGCCGTTAGTAGGGATACTTTCCGAACAGAGCCGTCAGCCCAACGCCCCGGTCAGCGCTTCCGGGCGACGCCGACGCGCACGGCCGACTGGTTCGGCGTGGCGAAGCGCGGCTCGCCTGCCGCGCGATCGCCGTCCTCAGGGCGCCAGAGCTGGGCCCAGGTCAGCCCGGGGGACAACAGCTCGAAGTCCCCGAACAGTCCGGCGATCTCGCGCTGGTCCCGGTGGATCACCGGGATACCGGCCAGCGCGTACCGGCGGGCGGCCTCGGCCAGCCCAGGGACCAGCGCGGCGGGCACCCCGTCCACCGTGGCGTGGGACAGCGCGAGGTAGGAGCCGGTGGCGAGCAGTTCCCGGTATCGCGCCACCGCGATCGGGCTCATGTCGGCGGCCCCGGTCTGGTCGGGCTGGCGCGCGTCCAGCACTGATACGGCGAGCAACGCGGTTGGTTCGGCCAGGTCAAGCACTCCGGTCTGGCCGATCAGCGTCCAGACCCGGTCCGCGGCGCGCAGATCGGCATGCAGGACGGCGTGGCGTTGCGGGTCGCCGCTGCGCTCAAGGTGGATCTGGGCGTGCGCCACGGTGAGCGGATCATGGTCCAGGTAGACCACCCGCACCGCACCCGGGCACAGCTCCTCGGCTATCTCGTGCGTCTGGCTCATGGTCGGCAAACCGGACCCAATATCGACGAACTGCCGAACTCCGAGATCAATGAGATGCCGGACTGCTCGATGCAGGAAAAGCCGGTTAGCTGTGTAAATCGACCTGGTCAGCGGAAGCGCGGCGAGTATTTGGTCACCGAGAGTGCGGTCTATCGCCCAATTGGTGGTTCCGCCCAGAAGATAGTCGTGGACGCGGGCGTTGCCGGGCCGGTTGAGGTTGAGCCCGGCTGGCGGGAACGGGTCCTGATCGACTGGCGCGGCCATGACTGTCCTTCGGTTGCCCACTCGTGCGTCCAGGCTAAGGCCCGGCCAGCCGCTGTGCCAGTTCAGCCAGGTAGTCGCGGCTCTTGATGGTGTTCCAGGCTGCCTCGCTGATTTTCTGCCATTCCTGCTCGAAGGCGTCAAGACCCTCGTCGGGGTTAATTTGCCTGGCGCCATTCAGGTACTCGACGAACGCGTAGTCCAGTTGCGCCTCGGGGAACTGCATGACCATGAAGTCCGATTCGAGGTGCCGGATCCGGGCGGTGAACGGCAGGACCTGGAGGGAGATCTTCCGATGCTCGGCCAGGTCGAACAGATGGCGAACCTGATCGAGGGCAGCGGCCGGGCCAAGCTGGTGCGGCAACCGCTCGAAGAACGCCTCGCCGAGGACACAGCCGTAGTTCTCCAGCACGCCGCTGTCGAACAGTTCCCGCCGTCTGGTGCGCATGGCGACCTGCGGGGTCACGTCCGTGGCGCCGTCCAGCCCGTGCAGGGCGAGCATGAAGTGCTCGGACTGCAGTGGACCGGGCATGCGTTCGCTGTTCCAGTTGAGGATCCGGGATGCGTCGCACTCGGTCTCGTAGACGAATCGGACCCACTCGGCCACCGCCTTGCGCTCACCGAGCCAGGGTGTCCGGGCCCGGCTCGCCATGGCCAGCCGGAACAGGTTGTCCGCGTCCTCGCCCTTGATCCGTAGCGCCTGGACTATCCGATGGAGGTTCTCCTGCTTGACCGGACCGAGTTCCTGTTCGTACCGCGTGATCGTCACCTGGCCGCAACCGGATTTGGCCGCGAGTGCACTCTGGCTGAGGTCGGCCCGGTTCCGGGCCGACCTCAATTCCAGGCCGAGCAGCCGCCGTGCGGTTGTTGCAGAAGGTGCCACGAGTTCTCCGTCAGCAGACTCCGATCATCCCGGCGCGGCGCTCCGGCGGTCAGAGGTCGTACTGGCCCGCACGTGCCGCGGTCAGGAAAGACCGCCATTCCTGATCGTCGAACACCAGAACCGGACTGGTGTCCAACTTGCTGTCCCGCAACCCGACAAATCCGGGCTGGTCGAGGCTCACCTCGACGCAATGACCACCGTTCGGCCCGCAGATCGCCGGACGTTCCCAGCTCCCCGCGGCGAACGTGCCGGACACCGCGTACGGGTCATAGCTGTGCATACCTACCCCCTGGTGCAGACACCGTCTGACTACTGGGGCAAGCGTGTACGCGGAGTTATTCCGCCGCAACCACGAGTAACTCCACCATCTCGGTTATCGGGCAATTCTTCACCCTATGGGTATCGGCCTCGCCTGCTTGTCTAGGTTGTTGGCTGAATCGGTACTGGTCAGAAGTGCGCATCACGTGCCGGGGCGGTCTCGGTCCCGATCCGACGATGCTGTTGACCCACCGGGAGATCTCCGTGACCAGCACCCCGGATCCCGAACCACTCCGCGGCCGCCGTCGCCGCAGGGTGGCCGCCGAACTCGCCAGCCGATTCGCCGCCGGCGCGGTGTCCATTCCGGAACTCGCCGCCGACCTCCGCCGCGGCCCGGCCCTGGTGCGCAGGTTGCTGATCGAGGCAGGCGTGCGCACCGACAACGACACCTGTCTCCGGGCCAGCGCGGCAGACCTGACCGCGGACCTGGTCCGCAGGCACCGAGCGGGCGAGTCGATCGAGCACCTGAGCCGGCGCACCGGCATCGACCGGCGTGCGATCAGGCGCTTGCTGGCCGAGGGCGGCGTGCCCCAGCCGGTGCGCGCGCGGCAGCCGACCGCCACCGAACTGGTGATCGAGGGCTATCGATCAGGCGCCAGCATCCGGCAACTCGCCGCGCGGTTCGGCTCCTCCTACAGCGCCGTCCGCACGCTGCTGCGCAACGCGGGCGTGGGCCTGCGGTCCCGCGGACACGGTGTCACCGCGCCGCGGGACCGGTACAGCTAACCGGGCAGCATCCCGGTCAGCTCATCAGCGACCCTCACCGTTCGACATCCCTGGCAGCGCCGGTCCCGGGTGACTGCCCCAGGTGCGCCGACCGGCCAGGGTGGAGATCCCGACCAGGGCGCCGACACCGGCCAGCCCGGCCACTCCGCCCGCCGCGTAGCCGACCAGCGCCAGGCCGCAGGCGATCGCGATGATCAGCAGCGTCGCGCGCAGCGTGCTGGACCAGCCGCCCCGCAGGATCTCGCCGAACATGCACCGCCAGGAGGTCACCTGCCGGTGGCCCTGCGGACCGGGACGCCGCCTGCTGCCACGCCTGCGGCCCTTCTCAACCGGGTGAGAATCCTCGGAACGCCCGCCCTGACCTGGCTTTTCCGGGTGGGAGGCACTTATAGTGCTCATTACAGATTCTAGCCAATCTGTGTGCTGGTATGTACAGCGCGGTCCTCTGTTCGAGCAGAGGGCCGCGCTTTCTATTGCGAACAGCGAGGCGATGTCGCCTCGCTGTACTTGCGATTATGGTGCTTGATCTCGGTCGGTGCCAGCGTCGCAAAGATCAAGAGCCCAGTGGCAGAAAAGAAACGCTGAGTGGCATTCGAGCCTGGCGGGGCCAGCTAACCCAATCGTCAGAACGCAAGAGGCCAACTAGGCAACTAACTCGATCGAATTAGCTCGATAGAGTGATAGATGGTGGCGCACCGTGATGATCATGTCCCTCGAACGAGTGATGATTGCCTGATCAATTTTCGACTGGGCTTCATGGCTCGAATTGCGCGGCGAGCAAAGCTGAATTATTCAGCCCTGCTTGCTGAGGGCGCGACTGATCAGCGCGACCTGTCCGTGCTCAAGCGGACTGCGCGCCAGGTAAGGCGGAGGATGGAAAAATGAAAAAGGCGACATCATGGATGCCGCCTACGTCCTTGCTGTGGTGCCCCCGGCAGGATTCGAACCTGCGCCCCTGCCTCCGGAGGGCAGTGCTCTATCCCCTGAGCTACGGGGGCTAACCCGGTCTCCGTGGTCTGGGGTGAACCCCTCGCCGTGGCGACGTGCAGAAGCTTAGCGCATAGCCGGAGGGGGTCTGCACGGCCTACCGTCTTGGAGCATGACCGAGGTTGGCTACTGCTCAGTAGATTCCGGTGACCTGCGGCTTGGGGTGTGGGTTGAGGGGGTGCTGGGGGCGCCTGTTGTGGTGTTGGTGCATGGGTTTCCGGATACCTCCGCACTCTGGGGGCCGGTGGTGGCGGAACTGGGGCGGCGGTACCGGGTTGTGCGGTATGACGTGCGGGGTTGTGGGCGGTCGGGGGCGCCGCTGGGGCGGGATGGGTACCGGGTGGAGCGGTTGGCCGCTGACCTGGTGGCGGTGGCTCGGGCGGTGTCACCGGGGCGGGCCGTGCATGTGGTGGGGCATGACTGGGGGTCGGCGCAGGCTTGGGAGGCTGTGACCGATCCCACAAATTCCGGGGTGTTTGCCTCGTTCACGTCGGTGTCGGGGCCTTGCCTTGATCACGTGGGGTGGTGGGTTCGGGGGGCGTTGCGACGGCCTTCGTGGCGGGGGTTGCGGGGGCTGGCGACGTTGGTTGTGCGGTCGGCCTACATGGGGGTGTTCCGGTCTCGGTTGGGGGAACTGGTGTCTCCCTTGGTGGCTTGGCGGTTTGGGGGGCGGGGGCGGGATGTTCGGCGGGGGCTTGAGCTTTACCGGGCGAATTTGCCTGGGTTTGTGCGGCGGCCTCGGGAGCGGTGGGCTTCGTTGCCGGTGCAGTTGGTGGTGCCGACGCGGGATGCGTTTGTGACGCCGGCGCATGTGGCCGGGACGGCTCGGTGGGTGGCGCGGTTGTGGCGGCGGGAGGTGCCTGCGGGGCACTGGATGCCGCGTACGCATCCGGTGGTGCTGGCCCGGATGGTGGCGGAGTTCGTTGATCACGTGGAGGGGGCGCCGGAGAGCCGGGGGTTGCGGGCTGCGGCGAGTGTGGAGCGGTTTGGCGGGAAGGTTGTGCTGGTCACGGGTGGGGCCAGCGGCATTGGGCGGGCTTGTGTGCGGGCGTTTGCCGCGGCGGGGGCCGAGGTTGTGGTGGTTGATGTGGATGGGGCTGGCGCCTTGGCAGTGGCGGCTGAGGTGGGGGGCTTGGGGTATGCGGTTGATGTGACGGATGGGGATGCTGTCGCTGCGTTGGCGGAGCGGGTTCGGGCCGAGGTGGGGGTGCCGGATGTGGTGGTGGCCAACGCCGGCGTCGCGGTCAGTGGTGGGTTTCTGGAGACCTCGGTGGCGGACTGGGCGCGGGTGGTGGATGTGAACGTGTGGGGGGTGATCCACACGTTGCGGGCGTTCGCGCCGCAGCTCGTTGAGCGGGGGGAGGGTGGGCAGTTGGTGGTCACGGCTTCGATGGCCTCGTACACGCCGTCGCGGACGTTGCCCGCCTACGCCACGACCAAGGCCGCGGTGCTGATGCTGGCGCAGTGCCTGCGGGCGGAGCTGGCGGGGCGGGGGATCGGGGTTTCCGCGATTTGTCCCGGGTTCGTGCACACCAACATCACCCGGGCGGCTCGGTTCGCTGGAGTGGACGCGGCTACCCAGGAGCGACTGCGGGAGGTGACCACGCGGCGGTACCTGCGGCGGGGGTTCGCGCCGGAGCGGGTCGCGGCCGCGGTGCTGGACGCGGTGGAGCGGGATGTGGCGGTGGCGCCGGTGACTGCCGAAGCCCGGCTGGGGCTACTGCTTTCGCGGCTTTCACCTGCGGTTTTGCGCGCGGCGGCGCGGGTGGACATCGGTCCGCGGCGGTAGTTTGGCTGGGCTGGGGTGACTGGGGTCACCGTTGTTCATATGCGCATGTCACTATATGTTGGGTGTCGGAAGGGAGCGTGAGATGGGGCAGGGACACGGGCACGGTCATGGGTTGCCGGCGGCGCAGGCCGCCAGCGCCTCGGCGAAGTATGTGAGCCGGTTGTGGTGGGCGGTCGGACTGGGGCTGGTCACGCTGGTCATGCAGGTGACCGTGGGGCTCTACACCTCCTCGCTGGCCTTGCTGTCGGACTCCGCGCACGTCTTCACCGACGTCCTCGGCGTGAGCATGGCGCTGGCCGCGATCATCGTGGCGCAGCGGGCGGCCAAGCGCGCCGGACGCACCTTCGGGCTCTACCGGGCCGAGGTGCTGGCCGCGCTGGCGAACACGCTGCTGCTCTTCGGCGTGGCCATCGGCGTGCTGCTTGAGGCGGTGAACCGCTTCGATGCCCCGCCGGAGGTGCCTGGGCTGCCGGTGACGATCGTGGCGATCATCGGTCTGGTCAACAACCTGATCGCCCTGCTCCTGCTGCGTGGTGGCGCGGACGAGAGCATCAACGTCCGGGGCGCCTACCTGGAGGTGGTCGCGGACGCGATCGGCTCGGTGGGCGTGCTGATCTCCGGACTGGTCACCATGCTCTTCGGCTGGCGCTACGCCGACCCGATCATCGGTGTGGCCATTGGACTGTTCGTGCTGCCGCGGGCCTATGTGCTGGGCCGCAAGGCGTTGCGCATCCTCTTCCAGCACGCCCCGGAGCGCCTGGACGTCTCCGAGATGGCTGGTGAACTCCAGCAGCTGCCCAACGTCATCGAGGTGCACGACCTGCACGTCTGGACGCTGACCTCGGGCATGGAGGTGGCCTCGGCGCACCTGACCGCGGAACCGGAGGTCGACTTCACCGAGGTGCTGGCCGCGGCGCAGAAACTGCTCGCCGAGCGCTACCACATCGAGCACGCGACCTTGCAGGTCGAACCGGCCGGGCACGTGGCCAAGTGCCGGGAACTGGCCTGGTAACTAGGAAGGCAACCGCCAGCCGCGGGAGTCGGACTGGAGCGGGACCGCGGTCCCGCCCGGTGCGGCTCCTTCCGCGTCGGGCGTGGCGGGCAGCGTGGCCGTCACCGAGATCACGAACGCGGCTCTCGCCGGCATCCCCAGGGCCGACCAGAGTCCGCCCACCCCGTGCTCGGCCAGCCGCACCGCCACCGGCTGCCCCGACTCCTGCGCGGTAAGCGCGTCCAGCGCCTCACCCAGCAGCTCGTGTTCCCCGGCCACACTGCCCGCTCGCGCGGCGACCAGATAGGACAGTTCGAGATCGCGGGCGGGCCGGTGCGCCCGGCCCGCCCGCAACTCGTACAAGAACACGTGCACCGCGGGCAGCGGGTTTGCCTCGTTGATCCAGGTCGGGGTCGGCGGTTCCAGCCGTACCTCGACCCCCTGCGGCAGCCTGCTGCCCAGCAACCGGCACAACGCGGTGTCCACCTCGCGGATCACCCCGCCCGCCGGCTCATCCGACCGTTCGGGCCGTGACGAGTACTCCATGACGCTCCCCGTCTTCACGCACGACCCGAACGGGCGGCTCAGATCAGCCCCTCCCGGAGCGCGAACGCCACCGCGTGTGAGCGGTTGCGCAGCTGGAAGCGGTTGGTGATGTCGTGCAAGATGCTCTTCACCGTGCGCTGCGAGTAGCAGAGCTGTTCGGCGATCTCGCGGGTGTCCAGACCATCGGCGACCAGCCTGAGCACGTCGGTCTCCCGTTCCGACATGCCTGCCAGGCTCATCCCGTTCGGTCGCAGGACGTTGCGCTGCAACCGGGAGACCCGGTTCAGCAGCCGGCCCAGCAGGTCCGGCGGCAGTGCGCCCTCACCGGCGGCCGCGGCCCGCACCAGGCGGACCAGGGTCTCCGGAGTGGCCTCGGAGCGGCGGACCACTGCGCTGACCCCGGTTTCCACCGCGGTCAGCAGGTCCGTGTCATCCATCTCCCCGGCGATGAGAACGACCTTGGTGTTGCCTCGGACCTGCAGTCCCCTGAGCAGTTGCTGAGTCCGGGTGTCCGTCCGGTCGGTCACCACGAGGACCACCGCGTCCGGGCGGGCCTCCAGCGAGTCGACCAGCAGGACCTCCGGCCGGGAGCGAAGTGCGGCCGCGACGCCCGCACGTGAGATCGCATCCGTGGCGTGCAGAACTACCGGAACACGTTCCGTGTTCGTCATGATGTTTGGCCCCCTCAAGCCAAGTGTGCTGCGCTGACCTTGAGAGCGTGGCCCACCCGGTGTCCCAGGGACATGGGACTAGCTGTCCCGTTGTGCTTCGATTTCACGAATCGTTATACAAGCCCCGTTAATCTCCAACAAGCAAGGTACTTATGGTCGCTAGTTTTCGCCCAAACCGGCTTCCTTGGCGCGCATGATCGCCTCTGCGCGGTCGGCCACGTGCAGCTTGGAGAAGATGTTGGACACGTGGTTGCGCACGGTCTTTCCGCTGATCACAAGCTTGCGGGCGATGGCGGCGTTGCCCTCGCCCTGGGCGATGAGCACCAGTACCTCGTGCTCCCGGGCGGTCAGCTCGGGGAATGCCTCCACCTGGGCGGCCCGCGCGTTGTTGCCGAAGAAGCCGAGCAGCCGGGAGGCGATGGCCGGGCCGAAGATGGCCTGTCCCTGTCCCACCGCCCGGATGGCCCGGACGATCTCCTCCGGGGTGGCCCCCTTGAGCAGGTAGCCCCTGGCCCCGGCCCGCATGGCGGCGAAAACCGACTCGTTGTCATCGAACATGGTCAGCACCAGGACACCGACGTGCGGACTGGTGCGCACGATCCGCCGGGTCGCCTCCACGCCGTTGAAGTCCGGCATGTTCAGGTCCATCACCACGACGTCGGGCTGTAGTGAGTCGGCCATGGCCACCGCGGCCGTGCC
The DNA here is from genome assembly GCF_023094165.1 of Crossiella sp. S99.2. GTDB lineage: Bacteria > Actinomycetota > Actinomycetes > Mycobacteriales > Pseudonocardiaceae > Crossiella. The sequence continues at coordinate 196,055 of NZ_JALMDK010000015.1, forward strand.
GGTGGCGGCCTCGCCCGCCACCTCTACATCAGGCACCTGCTGCAGCGTCTGGCACAGACCGAAGCGGAACAGCGGGTGATCGTCCACCACCAGGATGCGGAGCTGGTCCAACTCAGGCTTCCTCCCTCGGCACGGGCAGCCGCGCCGCGACGCGGGTGCCTCTCACCGCTGATCGTGCCCCAGCCGCGGCCTGGGCACCGTCCTGGTTCCGGGATTCCAGGTCACGGGATTCCACCAGGAAGTCCCCGCCCAGCTCCCCGGCCCGTTCCCGCATCGACCGCAGCCCGACCCCGTTGCGCCTGGTCTCGCCCAGCCCCGCGCCGTCGTCGAGCACCTCCACGTGCAGGTCCCGGTCCAGCCAGACCCGCACGGTGCAGCTGTGCGCGCCGGAGTGCCTGGCCACGTTCGTCAGCGCCTCGCACACGATCCGGTAGGCGGCGACCTCGACCGCGGCGGGCAGCTGCGGCAGCTCGTCGGAGACGTCCACCGCGATGGTCAGCGGGGCCTCGCCGTTGCCGCCCATCCGGCCGGCCAGCGTGCTGGCGTGCTCGCGCACCGCGGTGGCCAGGCCGAGCTGGTCCAGCACCGGGGGCCGCAGACCGTGCGCGACCCGGCGGATCTCGCCGATCGCGCCCTGGAGTTCGTCCTCCAGCCGGGTCAGCATCTCCTCGGCCGCGACCTGGTTGGCGCCCATCACCTGCCGGACCACCTGGAGTCCCAGCGCCGCGGCGGCCAGGGTGGGGCCGACCCCGTCGTGCAGATCGTGCAGCAGCCGCCGCCGTTCCTCCTCGCGGGTGCGGACCAGGCGGCTGCGGCTGCGGGCCAGGTCGGTGGTCAGCCGGGCGGTGTAGGCCACCGCGCCGGCGTGCCGGGCCACGTCGGTGAGCACCCGCAGGTCGGAGTCGTTGAAGCCCTCGCCGATCCCGCGCGCGCAGACGACCAGGTCGCCAATGCGTTCGCCCTGGTAGACCAGGGGCAGCCGGACCGGTTCGCCGACCGGCTCGCCGTAGTCGGCGACCACCTCCAGGCCCTTGTCCCGTTCCAGCTCGATCGCGGTGTACGGCAGTTTCAGCGCGTGCCCGATGGTCTCCACCAGCGTCGGCAGCATGGCCTCCGGCGTCTGGGTCTGCTCCAGCCGGGAGGAGAGCGCGGAGACCACCCGGTAGGGATCGTCGCGGTACCCGAAGAGGCGTTCGTTGACCAGTTTGGCCAGCCGGTCGCGCAGTGGCAGCACGATCACCGCGGCGGCCGCGGCGGCCACCGCCTGGCCCGCGGGCGAAGCCAGGTCGGGCAGCACCAGCAGCCGCAGCACGCCGCCCATGATCAGGTAGCCGATGGCGATGAGCACGGAGAGGATGACGTAGGTCAGCGAGCGGCTGAGCGCGATCTCGATGTCCAGCGCCCGGTAGTGCAGCACCGCCAGCGCCACGGTCAGCGGCACCGGCAGGAAGACCAGCGTGTGGTACTGGTAGGCGACCAGGTTGGCGCCCAGCAACTGGGTCGGTAGGCCCCAGATGCCCGCGTAGAGCACCGCGGCGGTGCCCAGTGAGGCGGCCAGCCAGCGCAGCCGCATCCGGGTGAGGTTGTCCTCGCAGGTCCGGTACTTGTAGACGAGCACGCCGAGCACCAGCACCGGGTAGACGAAGAGCACGGTGCCGATCGGCGAGGCCCACACGTTGAGCGCCTCCACCGGGCCATCGCTGAGCGGCAGGCCGATGAGCATGGTCAGCCCGTAGAGCAGCAGGCCGCCGCCGTAGCTGAGCGCGACCAGCAGGCTGTATCTGATCTTGGAGGTGACCTCGGGGTAGGCGAAGGCGAAGTGCAGGATGCCGCCCCACAGCAGCACCCAGAAGAGCTGTCCGACGTACCAGCGCCAGAACTGATCACCCGCCACCAGGTCGAGTGCTTCCAGCCCGAAGTAGCCGGAACCGGCGAGGGTGATCATCGCGATCGAGGAGGCGACCACGGCGGCGCGTGCGGCCGGATACCGGGGGCGGCGGACGAACAGGTAGATGGCGCTGCCGAAGAGCATGAACAGCACGAGCAGGCTGGGCCAGCTGTGCAGCAGCTGGTCGCCGACCGGGTAGCGCCCGAGGGTGACCTGGTGCGTCTCCTCGACGTTCTTGCGCAGCACCTTGTACGTGAGGGTGTCGTTGACCTGGAACGCCGGGCCGCCGGGCTGGCGGCTGTGCGCGATCACGTCCCGGCCCGCGATGGAGATGATCACGTCGCCGACCTGGAGCGGGCTGCCTGGTCGCACCTCGAGCACCTTGACCTGGCCGCTGGGCACGGCGAAGTCGGTCTGGTTGATCAGGGTGCCATCCGAGGCCGCGTCGTTCCGGCTGAACACGCTCATGATCGCGAGCACAACCGAGATGACAGCGAAAGCCGCCACCAGGATCACGCGCCCCCTCGAACCCGACACGGGGGTAATCGTGCTGCATACCCGGATCGAGTGCGACAACGTTCTGGCACCGAATTCTTACCGCGCCAGGTCAGGCCGTAGTCCCACCGCACACGCGCGGTCCTAGACTTTGGCACACAGGGTGTTGACGAAAGCGGGTAACGCGTGACTGGTCAGTCGAGCCATCCGGTCGGAACCCCGGCCAGCATGCGGGTGCTCAACCAGCGTGCGGTGCTCGAACTGCTACGCCGGTCCGGGCCCGCGACCAGGCCGCAGGTGGCCAAGGGCACCGGCCTGTCCAAACCGACCGTCGGGCAGGCGCTGCTCGGGCTGGAACAGGCCGGACTGGTCCGCCCGGCCGGCCGGACCTCGGCCGGACCCGGTCGGTCGGCGGTGGTCTACGAGGCCAACCCGGCCGCGGGTTACGTGCTCGCGGTGGACATCGGCCGGGAGCGGATCCGGTTGTCCCTGGTGGACCTGGGCGGGGCCGAGGTGTCCCGCTGCGACGAGCGCAACCGCTGCCGCTCGGCCAGCGCGCTGGTCCGGCAGGTCCGGGAGCTGGCCGATCGCATCGTGGGCGCGGCCGGGATCCGGTTCGACCAGGTGGTGGCCAAGGTGGTCGGCAGTCCCGGGGTCGCCGACCGGAACAGCCGGGCGTTGCAGCTCGCGCCGAACCTGCCCGGCTGGGGCCGCAAGGGCCTGCTGGACGAGCTGGAATCGCTGCTCGGGCCGGGGCTGATCGTGGAGAACGACGCGAACCTGGCCGCGCTCGGCGAGCGGGAACGCGGCGCCGCGCGGGAGGCCAGGGTGTTCGTGCTGGTCACCGTGGGCACCGGGGTCGGCATGGGCATTGTCATGGACGGGCATCTCTTCCGCGGCGCGCACGGCGCGGCCGGGGAGATCGGTTACCTGCCCTACGGGCGCTTCGACGAGCAGGCGGTGCTCTCCGGCGAGCTGGCGCCGCCGCCGCGCGGGCTGCTGGAACAGGCCACCGCGGCCGAGCCGGTGGTGGAACTGGCGCACGAGCTGGGCCTGACCCAGGCGCGCAACGCCAAGGACGTCTTCGCGGCCGCCGCGGCGGGGGAGGCCACCGCGCTGCGGGTGGTGGAGCTGATCGCGGCCCGGCTGGCCTACGGGATCGCCTCGGTGACCGCGGTGATCGACCCGGAGCTGGTGGTGCTCGGCGGTGGCATCGGGCGCAACTTCGAGCTGCTGATCGAACCGATGGAACGGGCGCTGCGCTACCTCAGTCCGCTGCTGCCGACCGTGGTCGGCGGGGAGCTGGGCGATGACGCGGTGCTGGCGGGCGCGGTCGCGGTCGGACTGCGCGCGGCCGAGGAGACCGTGTTCGAGCGGCACGTGCACGCCGGCTGAACGGCGCGCGTCAGCGAAACGTCAGCGCGACTGCCTACTGTTGAGTATGTCGAAGGCAGGCCCGCTGCGCTGCTTGCCACCTTCGGCCGTAGGCGCAGGCTGTTCGGGGTGTCCGCACCCCGTCCCACCCGGCCCGCGCTGCGAGCCCTGCCTGGTTCCAGAGCTTCCCCAGGGCATTGGAGCAGGCAGGGCTCCCCCCAACTTTCCTGGGCGGGAATGCCCTGACCTCACACGGTGTTGAGCCGGTGCACACGCACCATCGAGTCCACTGTGGAGGGTCGAATGCCGGAGAACTACCGTTGGGCGGAATCGCTGCTGGCCCAAGGCGACCCGTTGGGTGCGCTGCAGGTGCTGACGCCGCTGCTGACCGCGGACGCCACCTTTTCGGTGCGGCTGCTGGCCGCCCGCGCCTACTACCACTCCGCGCAGCTGGGCCGGGCCGAGCAGCTGCTCACCGAGCTGATCGAGGCGGACCCGACCGACCACTACACCCGGTTCCTGCTGGGCCGCACGCTGGAGCGGGCGGGTCGGCGGCCGGAGTCGGTGCGGCACTTCCGGCTGGCCGCGGCGCTCTCCGCGAGCCCGGACTACGCCGAGGCGCTGGCCAGGGTCTGCTGAGCCGGCACAACAGAACGGCCCGCCCGCGTCAGGATCGCGGACGGGCCGTTCCTGCGTTGATCAGCCCGCCAGGGCCCAGTCGCTGCCGTCCGTGCTGGTCGGCGCGACGAAGCCGCCGGCGAAGTTGCGCTCCACCTGGGCCTTCTCCGCGGCGTTCGGCAGGGGGTTCTTGCAGCCGGTGCCCGCGCTGGCGCCGGACATCAGGTCCACGCACAGGCCGGTGCGCCGGTCCGGCAGGCCGAGGATGTGGCCCAGCTCGTGCGCGGTGATCCGCGGGACGTGGTGCCCGTCGTTGACGGCGGTGCGGCCCATCCACACGGTGCCGCGGCCGAGCCCGCTGACCTGCGCGCGCGGCCAGCCGTTGTCGGCCAGGATCCGGATCTGCGCCGGCGTGCCCGGTTCCAGGCGCACGTTCTTCACCGAGGCGTTCCAGACCTTGGCGCCCTCGTCCCAGGCCGCCTTGAACTCCTGCGCCTGGCTGGTGTCGTACTTGATCACTCGGACCGCGCTGGTCTCGGCGGTCGCGGGCGAGGTGACCACGAGCAGCGACGCCACGGCGGTGACCACCCCGACGACCAATCGCCTGATCTTGTTCTGGAGCACGGTTCATCTCCTACCGATGCAGGGAAAAGAGCTGCCCTCAGCTAATCGCGCCGGGCCGGACACATCAACGGCCACGCATATACCAATGCCCCCCAATCCTGGGGTTATGGCGGAAAAACAGACTGACGGCCCGGGTGGTTAGTCGCAGCCGGAGCAGACCAATGGCGGGTTGTGGCTCAGTTGCCGGCGCCGAGCCCGGCATAGCCGGCCAGGTCCGCGTTGCCGCCGGTGAGCACGGTGGCGACCGTTTCGCCCGGAATGCCCTTGGCGATGGCGGCCAGTCCGGCCGCGCCCGCGGGTTCGGGTAGCACGCCGAGGGTGCGCGCGGCCAGTCGCATGGCCTGTCGCAGTTCCTCTTCGCTGACCAGCACCACCTCGTCGACCAGCGCCCTGGTCCGGGCCACCGCCTGTTCGGTCGGGCGGCTGATCGCGATCCCGGCGGCGAAGGTGCTGGCCAGTTCCACGGTCAGCACCTCGCCCGCCGCCCAGCTTCGCGCCAGCGCGGGCGCGGCGGCCGCGGCGACCCCGATCACCCGCACCGCCGGCGCGTGCGCCTTGACCCAGGCGGCCACCCCGGAGATCAGCGCGCCATCGCCCATCGGCACCACCAGTGTGTCGAAAGTGTTGTCCCGCAACAGTTCCATCCCGATGGTCCCGGCGCCCTCGGCCACCGCGGGATCCCGGCCGTCCAGCACGTACACCCGGTCCTGGGTCTCCGCCGCGTACGCCTCGGCCAGTTCCAGCGGGGAGCCGTCGACCTCGTGCAGCACCGCGCCGAAGGCCCGCATCCGGGCGAGTTTCACCGGCGAGGTGCCGCTCGGCACGAACACCTCGGCCCGCAGACCACGTCGCCGCGCCGCGTACGCCACGGCCTGGCCGAAATTCCCGCCGGTGGAGGAACACACGATCGTCCCGATACCCTCGGCCACCTCGCTGACGAAGAACTCCGCGCCGCGGCCCTTGAAGGAGCGCAACGGGTTCAGCAGTTCCACCTTGGTCAGCACCCGGCGGCCGAGCGCGGCGCAGAGCTGCTCGTCCACGTACTGCGGGCTGTTCAGGAACACGGGATCGATCACCTTCGCCGCGGCGAGGATGCGATCAAGCGAAAGGTCGGTCACCCACCTCACGCTAGATGGCGGTGCTGAACCGGCGCTGCCGCTGACCCCCGGATGACCTCGACCAGGCTGGCGAAGCTGTCCCGCCCGAACCCCGCCGCGATCCCACGCGCGGTCAGCGACTCGACCAGCCGCGGCAGCCCCGGGTCCAGTCCGCGTTCCGCGCTGGCCTGCACCAGGTTCCCCATCAGCGGCGCGTCCAGCTCCAGCCACTCCTGTTCGCCCGGGTAGGCCCCGGCGTCGAGCTGGGTCGCGTAGTCCTCGATCACCTCGACCACCGTGCTCCGCAACCAGCGGGTGAGCATCGGCGTCACCGCCGCCGCGGGCACCCCGTCCGCGTCGAGCAGCGCCGCGGTCTGCAGGTAGCCGATCAGCGTCGCCCAGGCGAAGTTGAGCAACGCGAGGTCGTAGAGCGCCGCCGTGCCCGGGTCCACGCCCAGGTAGTTCGCCTCGCCCAGCCGTTCCAGCGCCGCGCGATGCCGCTGGAACACCTCCGCGTCCCCGCTGTAGACCAGCACCGTCTCCGGCCTGCCCACGTGTTCGGGATGCGCCATCAACGCCCCGTCCAGGTACCGCCCGCCCCGCGCCCGCACCAGCTCCGCGGCCTGTCGCGCCTCCGCACTGGTCCCCGAGGTGAGGTTCACCAGATCAACCCCGCCCAACTCCCGCGCCAGCAACCCCGCCAGCTCACCGTGCTCCTCCGCACACACCACCACCAGCCCAGCCACATCCACCGCACCCAGCACCCCGGCCAGCCCCGCCGCCCGAGCCCCAGTTCCCAGCACCGCGACCATCGCGCCCTCCCAGCTACCTACACAATGTAACCTACATTCTGTAGCATGAGTTCATGGCCGAGCACCGCATGTCAAGACCGGACCGCCGCGACCACCTCCTGCGCACGGCCGCCGAGATCCTGCACACCAACGGCGCCAACGCCCTGACCCTGGTCACCCTGGCCGAGCGCGCCGGGGTGTCGAGACCCGTCGCCTACGACCACTTCGGCACCCGCGAGGGCCTGCTGCTGGCGATGTACCAGGACTACGACGAACACCTGGCCCAGGCGATGCGCGCGGCACGGTCGCGGGCGGGGTCGCTGGCGGAGGTGGTGACCGCGGTGTGCACGGCCTATGTCGACGGGATGATCGCGGCGGGGCCGGATTGCGGTGAGGTGCAGGCGGCGCTGCTGGGGCATCCGGAGACGCGCGACTTCCGGGAACAGTCGGAGCGCTGCTACCTGAATGAACTTCGGGCCGCGCTGAAGCCGTTCGCGCCGGTCGCCCCGGTTGTTCTGGTCGGACTGTTCAGTGCCCTGGACGGGGTGGCGCGGGCGGCGGCGGCCGGGCGGGTGCCGCGGGGCAAGGCGGTCGCGGCGGCGGTGGCCATCGTGGTCGGCGTGGTTCAGGGGTGAGCGGGGATGGCGGCTTATAGTGCGGGTAGATGTATTTTTGTGGGGGTAGCCGTACTATTGTGGGGGATTGTGGGAGGTGGGTGTGGAGCTGAATCGGCCGTTGGCGACGGTGACGCCCACGCTTGACGGGGATGTTCTCGCCGCGTTGGCCAGGCACGATGCCGTGTTCACCACGGGGCAACTGCGCCGGCTGCTCGCCGGGCGGTCGGAGGAGGGCATCCGCAAGGTGCTGCGGCGGCTGACCCGGCAGGGCATCGTGCATGCCGAGCGGATCGGCAACGCCTACGCGTACCGGCTCAACCGTGAGCATCTCGCCGCGCAGCACATCATCGGCCTGGCCCAGCTGCAGGAGACCTTCCTGCGGCGCCTTGCGGACCGGCTGGCCGCCTGGCCCGTGTCACCGGTCTACGCCGCCGTGTTCGGCTCGGCCGCCCGCGGCACGATGACCCTGGCGAGTGACCTCGACCTGCTGCTGATCCGTCCCGAGGATGCCGATAGTGATCAGTGGGAGGCCCAGGTCGGCGACCTGGTGGCCGAGGTGACCCGCTGGATCGGCAACGACACCCGTCCGCTGGAGTTCACCGCCGCCGAGGTCACCGCCCACGGCCGCGACCAGGCCGTCCTGCACGCCGCGCTGAGCGAGGGGCTCACCGTGGCCGGCACCCGCGCCTGGTTGAGCAGGCAGTTGCGGAAGGGGAGGGGTGGGCGTGCGGACGCAACCGTGCGACGCGGCGATCCGCCGCGGCCGCCTGCGCAAGGCGGAACAGTTCAAGGAACAGGCGGACCAGATCCGCGACCTGGCCGACCAGGACACTGACTGCGCCGACAGTTACGTGACCCTGTGCGTGCACGCGGGCATAGCCGCCTCGGACGTCATCTGCTGCGCCGCCCTGGGCCACCACGCCCACGGTGAAAACCACACCGAGGCGACCGCCCTGCTGAGCAAGGCCGACCGAGAAGCGGCCAGACACCTGGCCGCCCTCCTCAAGATGAAGACCAAGGCCGGCTACAGCCACACCTCAGCCACCATCGAGGAGTTCAAGCGAGCAGGCCGAGCCGCCGAAACCCTGGTGGAAAAAGCCCGCCGAGCCCACGCCGCCACCTAACGCCCCACAACGGCCAACAAGGCGTACCAGAACAGCCAACAAGGCGTACAAAACGGCCAACAAGGCGTACCAGAACGGCCAACACGCGCGGAGGAGGGAACGGCGCGCAGCGCGACGGCGAAGCCGAGCACGCAGGGCAAGGGGGAACGGCGGGCAAGGCGGCGGAGCCGCATATGCAGGGCAAGCGGGGGTCCGGGGGCAGCGCCCGCCGGGTGGGGTCCGGGGGCTTCGCCCCCGGTGTGACTGACACGTCGACCCGGCGAAGCGCGCAGCGCAAGCAGGGTCGACCCAGTCGACGTGGGGCCGGTGGGAGTCGAACCCACACTGGCACGGACCTAAACCGTGTGCCTCTGCCAATTGGGCTACGGCCCCGTCGGCGTACAGCCTAACCGGCGACACCTGGCGGGTGGAGGCGGACTGGGTGACGCGGCGTGGCGGGTTGGGGCTACCGTGATCCCGCGTCAGACATCGTCCTGCGAGGAGGGGACCTGTGGCTCGGGATCCGGAGAGCATTCAGCGTGACATCGAGCAGGCGCGGGACTCGCTGGCCTCGACGTTGGACGAGTTGGCGGTGCGGGCGAACCCGAAGAAGTTCGTGGACGAGTCCAAGGCCGCGGTGAAGTCCAAACTGGACGATCCGCGGGTGAAGTACTCGTTGATCGCCTTCGGGGCGCTCGTGGTGCTCGCGTTGCTGCGCAAGATCTTTCGCTGACACCGGGACGGGTCCCGCTGCCGCAGGCTCAGTTGAGCAGCGGCAGCAGGGCCTGTTCCAGCAGTTTGTCGACGAATGCCGCGTCGATGGGTTCGCCGGTGAGCATCAGCCGGTAGGTCAGGGTGGCGCCGGCCAGTTCGTTGACCATGCCCAGGGGGGCGTGGCGGTTGATCTCGCCGCGTTCGGCGCCCCGTTCCAGGATCCGGCGGAGCATGCCGCGCTGGCCGGTGAGGAAGCTGTCCCGGAAGGCGGTGGCCAGTTCGGGTTCGTGCGGGAGTTCGCCGACCAGGGCCTGGGCCGCTTTGCCCGAGGGGCCGGTCAGGAAGTCGGCGTAGCCCAGCAGGAACTCGCGCAGGTCGCCGGCGACCGAACCGGTGTCGGGTTCCGGGACGCTGCGGCTGACCAGTTCGTTGCAGGTGTCGATGACCAGTTCGAGTTTGGACTCCCAGCGGCGGTAGATGGTGGCCTTGCCCGCCTTGGCGCGGGCGGCGACGGCGTCCATGGTCAGCGCGCGGTAGCCGACCTCGGCCATCACCTCCAGGGTGGCCTTGCGCAGGGCGTCGTCCCTGCTGGCGTCGCGGGGTCTGCCGCGGGGCGCCCCGCCCGCCTCCTTGGCTCGGCTGCTGTGCAACTCGTCAGTGCCTGGCGCAGTCGCCAAACCTGCCCCCTCTCACCGCTGCCGACATCTGTGTCGGCGGCGTGACCGCCCGTGTCCTCTCATCCTAGGGCCGCTGAGCGGGCCGGGGTGTCAACCGGACGTCCGAAGTGGAAGGTCAGCCGGTGTTCGTGGCTGCTTGAGCCCCTTGTTCTTCCTCTTCTTCCACTTCTTCGCCGTCGGGCTGGGTCGGCGCCTGGGTCAGCGGCACCCCGCCCAGCGGGGTCAGGCCGTGCCGGGCGTGCAGGTAGGCGGTGGTGAAGGCGAAGGCGTCGCCGTCGAGCAGGTGCACCGCACGGCTGGGAATGCCGGGCGCGATCCGCTCCAGAATCTGGTCGGCCTGGTCCCTGGCCGCGATCAGGCCCGGCGCGGTGGCCGCCTCCTCAAGCCGGCCGTACCGGACCGTGACGGTCCAGTCGTCGCCCTCGGGCATGTAGTCGACGGTGATCGGTGTGTGGTCCATAGACGCCTCCCGCTCGGCCTCGTCCCATGGTGAGAGACCTCGGGGGTGAGCGCATGACGGTTTGGCGGGTGACATCCCCCAGTTGGTCGTACTCACTCGTCCGAGTGGACCTGCGATGCCTGTGTAACCCGGGAGGGGACTGAACAGATATCCCGGGCAGTGGCGCGGTCCGGTCGAGGCCCCGCCGCGGCCGAGCAGGGGCAGCGCGGCCGCGGCGGGGGGTCTTTCGCCGCGTGTCGCTGAACTTCCCGTGTTGAAGGGGCATGCGGGAGGTGCGGGCGGCTCCCGGTCGACGCGGAATCGGGAGCCACCCGCAGTACTCAGACCGGGACCGGGCTCAGCCGTCCCGAGCGGTCCATCCGGTGCACGGCCAGGGTGCCGAGCAGGCCCAGCGCCAGCAGCGTCAGCCAGGGGATCGCGGGCACGCCCGCCGACCTGGCCAGGTCGAGCGCGCGGCCGGCCACCAGGTTGCCGACGGTGATGCCGATGCCGGACAGGGTGCTGTAGAGCCCGTAGTGCGTGGCGACCAGCCTGCCGCCGGAGAGCGCGGCGATGGTGTCCATCTCGAATGGATAGGTCACCACCGTGCCCAGGGTGAGCAACAGCGAGGTCAGCAGCAGCGCGGGCAGCCACAGCCCGAGTCCGCCCTGCTGCTGGGGGTCCAGCAGGCCGGCCAGCATCGGCGGCAGGAACGCGCCGGTCATCAGCGCCAGCCCGAGCGTGATGCACCGGGCCGGGCCGTAGCGGCCGCGGCACCAGGCGGTGATCCGCAACTGCCCGAGCACCGCGACCAGCCCGGAGACCGCGAACAGCGCGCCGACCCCGATGGTGCCAGCCAGTTCGCCGCCCGCGATCGCCCGCACCTGCAACGGCAGGGTCAGGTAGATCTGGAAGGACAGCACGTAGGAGCCGATCATGGCGATGGCGAAGAACAGGAACGGCCGGTTGCGCACCGCCGTGCCGACCCCGCCGAGCAGGCTGCCGCCGCCCCCTGGCGCCGAACGCGCCGGCAGTTCCCTGACCTGCAGGACGGTCAGCACCGCGAAGACCACCGCGGCCACCAGACAGGTCAGCGAGAAGGCCACCCCGGTCAGCGCCAGCCCGATCAGCGGCCCGATCAGGATGCCCACCTGGTAGAAGACGTTGAACAGCGCGAACGCCTCCACCCGCCGCTCACCGGACTCGGCGGTCAGGTAGGCCCGGGAGGCCGGGTTGAACAGCGCCCCGGCCAGTCCGGTGGCGGCCGAGGCCGCGATCAGCGCGGGCAGGCTGTCCACGAAGCCGAGCAGCCCGAAGCCCACGGTGCGCAGCGCCAGGCCCGCGATGATCATCGGCTTGTAGCCGAACCGGTCGGCCAGCGCGCCGCCGAAGAGGAACATGCCCTGCTGGGACAGGTTCCGCACGCCCAGCACCAGCCCGACCAGCCAGGCCGCCAGGCCCAGCCCGCCGGAGAGATGCGCGGCCAGGTAGGGCATCAGCATGTAGAAGCCCAGGTTGATGGTGAGCTGGTTGACCAGCAGCAGCCGCACCGGCCGGGGGAAGGACCGGTACTGGGACAGGACCTGGATCACCGGGTGCCCGCCGCGGGGTCGACGACCGTGCGGCAGCGCGTCCACCCGGTCACCTCGGCGGCCAGCGGGTGCGAGATCTCGGCCGGATCGGTGGGCGGCGGGCCGTCGAGCAGGCCGTGCGCCTGGCAGTACTCGTCGTTGAACACGGTGGTGTAGTAGCGCTGCGGGCCGTCTGGGAAGATCGCCGCGATCCGGGTGTCCGGTTCGGCGTTGCGGGCCAGCCAGCCCGCGACCAGGGCGACCGCGCCGACGCTCCAGCCGCCGGTGGCGAAACTGGTCGCGGCCAGCGCGCGGCTGGTCCACACCGATTCCCGCGGCGCCACCCAGTGCACCTCGTCGAAGCTGTCGTAGGCCACGTTGCGCGGGTAGATGCTGGAGCCCAGGCCGCGCATCAGCCTGCGCCGGGCGGGCTGGCCGAAGATGGTCGAGCCGATGGTGTCCACCCCGACCAGGCGCAGGTCGGGGCAGAACTCGCGCAGCACCCTGGACACCCCGGCGGAGTGCCCGCCGGTGCCGACCGAGCAGACCAGCACGTCGACCCGGCCGAGTTGGGCCACCAGTTCCATCGCCAGCGCCGAGTAGGCGGCCACGTTGTCCGGGTTGTGGTACTGGTCCGGGCAGTACGCGCCCGGGTTGTCGGCCAGCACCTCGGCCACGCGCTGCCGCCGGGCCTCCTGCCAGCCGCCGGTCGGATGCGGTTCGCTGACCAGTTCGATCCGCGCGCCGTAGGCGGCCAGCAGCCGATGCAGGATCGGCTCCATACCGGGGTCGGTGACCAGGGTTACCGGGTGCCCGTAAGCGATTCCGGCCAGCGCGAGGCCGAGCCCGAGGGTGCCGCTGGTGGATTCGACGATCATCGCGCCAGGCGCCAGTTCACCGCGGCGGCGGGCGCAGTCGATCATGTGCAGGGCCGGGCGGTCCTTCATGCCGCCGGGGTTGGCGCCTTCCAGTTTGGCCCAGAAACCGTTGCCCGCCTTGGCGAAGGGCTCGTCGATCCACAACACCGGGGTGTTGCCGACCGCGGCGGGCAGGCTCTGGCAGCGGGGCGCGCTGGTGAGCAACCTGGCTGGGGACGTGCGGGCATGCGGGAGCAGCAGATCCATGTCTGTGGTTCTTCCTCGGGAAGAGGTACGGGTGAAGGCGGGTTACCGGCTGCTGCTCAGGTCCGGAACACGCAGTTGACGAGCTGGGTTGATTGTCTACTGTGGACAGTCTCGCGCCACGCGAGTATCGCCGGGGCGGGTTCTGCTTGCGGGGCAAGGAAAACCGGCGGGATGACGGCGGGGTCCGGCAGTTCGGTGGCGGGGGTCAGCGGATCGGCGCCGCGGGGCAGCGCGAGGCACAGCTCATCGGTGCCGTCGTGCTGGGTGTGATCGCAGTTGTGCGTGTCGTGATCAGTCGTGGAACCGCTGTGTGTATGGGAATGCACGGAAGCGGTGTGCGTCACGAAGCACTCGCCACCGAGGTGGAGAGTGAGGTAGAGGACCCCGAGCAGCAGCGCCACAACGGGGCGGGCCAGACGCACACCGCCAACGTACCGGATCTTGCGACCTGGTCACGGCCAGGTTACGACGAAGGTAGTAGTCCTTCCGGGTTGTCTTGGGCGGCGAGATCGCCCAGGGCCTGGGTGACCTCGGCCATCGGGAAGCCGGGCTGGAAGGCGCGGGCGCCGGATCCGCCTTGCTGCCAAGGTTTCGGGCCGTCGAAGGGCCGGTACTCCACGCCCGCGGCGTCCAATCTGGACAGCTGCGCGCGCACCCGCTCCGGCTCCGCCGGCCAGCTGGACGGGGCGCCGGTCCAGGCCACCTCGGCGAGTGCGCAGGTCCGCGGGAAGGCGCGGTAGTCGAGCAGCCGCGCGTGCGGCAGGTACTCGCTCCACAGCTGGGCCTGCACGCCGATGATGTTGGCGTTCTCCGCCTCGCTGAACCCGGCCGGGCGCGGGTCGAGCGCGGCCACGTCGGCCAGGCGCACCGGACCGCCGATGGCCAGTGGCTCGCGCGGGTCGGCGTCGCTGTAGTAGTCGAAGTAGGTGGGGAAGACCGGGGTGCGCACCACCTGGAACCCGGCTGCGGCGGCCTTGCGGGCCACCTCGTCGCCGCGCCAGGCCATCACGACGGAGTCCGGCCGCAGTCCGCCGCTGCCGAATGCCTCGTCCCAGAACACCGCCCGGACACCGCGGCCGGCCAGCCGGTCGGCCAGCCTGCGCAGGAAATCCCCGTGCAGCGCGGCCATGTCCGGCAGGCCGCGGGACTCGCGGTAGGCCTGGATCTCCGGGTTGGCCTCCCACTGGCCGAGCGGGCATTCGTCCCCGCCCAGGTGCACATACGGGCCGGGCAGCACCTCCAGGAGTTCGCCGAGCAGCTCGTCCACCACCTGTTCCACCGCCGGGAGCGGGGACAACAGATTGGGGAATATGCCCCAGGTGGACTGGACCTGGTAGCTGCCGCCGGGCACCGAGCCCAGTTCGGGCATCGCGGTGAGCAGCGCCGAGGCGTGGCCGGGCACGTCCAGTTCGGGCACCACGGTGACCGCCCGCTCCTGCGCGTACGCGCCGATCTCGGCCAGATCGTCCCGGCTGTAGTAGCCGCCGTGCGGGGTGCCGTCGTCGCCGTCGGGGGAGTGGCCGTGGCCGATCATGGTCTGCGACCGGTGCCCGGCCATTTCGGTGAGCTGGGGGTAGCGGGTGCTCTCGATCCGCCAGCCCTGGTCGTCGGCCAGGTGCAGGTGCAGCCGGTTGAGCTTGTGCATGGCGAGCAGGTCGATCATCCGCAGCACCTCCCGCTTGGGCAGGAAGTGCCGGGACACGTCGAGCATCAGGCCGCGCCAGGCGGTGGCCGGGGCGTCGGTGACCTCGCAGCAGGCCAGCTCCCAGACCGTGCCCCTGGGCGCCGCGGCCCGCCAGGCCGCGTCGGGCAGCAGCTGGCGCAGGGTCTGCACCGCGTAGGTCGCGCCCGCGGTGGAGCCGGCCACGATGTCCAGCCGGTCCGGCCGGACCAGCAGCTGGTAGCCCTCCGGGCCGTGCGCGGCGGCGTCCAGGGTGACCACCACCGAACCGGGGTCGGGGGTGCCGCGCTGGGGTAGTGGGAGGCGCAGGAAGCCCAGTGCGCGGCGCACCAGATCTGTTGTGCTCTCAGCGCCCGGACCAGCGACAACGCTGGTGCGTTCGGTGAAGCGGAAGGTACCGGCGAGCCCTCGCGCGCTCCGTGGGCGGGGCAACAGGGTGGCGAGTCGATCGGTCACAGATCACATACTTCACCAATTTGTGGGACACGAACCGCCCCAATTGGTGAACCGACAGGTTGTCGCGTTGTGCCGTCCGGTCGAACGGACCCAGGGTGTGCCCATGGCTAGCCTGCTCGATTGGTCCCTGATCGACGGGGCGGTCCCCGCTGGGCTGACCTTCGCCGGCGGAGCGGCCTTCGCCGTGCTGCTCGCCGATGGCCGCCGGGTGTGGTGGCGCCGGACCCTGCCGCTGGTGCTGCTCGGCATGCTGGTGCTCGGACTGCTGCTCGAGGTGCTGGTCAACCAGGTGTGGCGGCCGTTCGCGGACCGGGTGCCGACCAACACGACGCTGTGGATCACGATGATCGTCGGCAGCCTGGTGCTCGGCGTGTTCCGCTGCCTCCCACAACGCTGGCCGGCCCGGATCGGGATCGCGCTGGCGGTGGTGGTGCTCGCGGTGTGCGGGGTGGCCGACATCAACCGGTACTTCGGCCAGTTCCCGACCGTGGGCGCGCTCTTCGGCAGCGGGCAGGGGCCGACCACCGACCTGTCCGAGGCGGCCAAACCGGCCGCGTCCACCGTGGTGGTGCCGCCCGGCAAGGCGCTCAGCGAGGTGTGGCAGCCGCCCGCGGGCCTGCCGGCCCAGGGCACGGTGTCCGAGGTGACCATCCCGTCCTCGGCCGGGTTCGGCACCCGCACCGGCCGGGTCTACCTGCCCCCGGCCTACCAGGCCACGCCGCGGCCGAAACTGCCGGTGCTGGTGCTGCTGGCCGGGCAGCCCGGCTCGCCATCGGACTGGCTCGGGCCGGGGCAACTGGCCACCACCATGGACAAGTACGCCGCGGACAACCGGGGCCTGGCGCCGATCGTGGTGCTGCCGGACCACCTGGGCAGCGAGCTGGCCAACCCGATGTGCCTGGACTCCAAGCTCGGCGCGGCCGAGACCTACCTGGCCAAGGACGTGCCGGCCTGGGTCCGGCAGAACCTGCAGGCCGAGACCGATCCGCAGGCCTGGACCATCGGCGGACTGTCCCAGGGCGGGACCTGCGCGTTGCAGCTGGCGGTGCGCGCGCCCGAGGTCTACCGCAACTTCATCGACATCTCCGGTCAGCGCGAACCCTCGCTGGGCACCCGCAAGGACTCGGTGAACGCGGCCTTCGGCGGCGACGAGGCCGCGTTCAAACGGGTCAACCCGCTGGACATCCTGGCCACCGCGAAGTTCCCGAAGACCGCGGGCCTGATCGTGGTCGGCAACAAGGACGGCGAGTTCCGGCCGCAGCAGCAGGACGTGCTCAAGGCCTGCCGCCGGGCGGGCATGCAGGTGGACTGGCTGGAGATCCCCGGCCCGCACAACTGGGTGGTGTGGCGACCGGCGCTGGCCCAGGCCATGCCCTGGCTGGCCCAGCACACCGGACTGACCCCGCGATGATCGGAGCCCGCAGTGTCCACTGAGGACAGTCAGGTCGAGCCGCCATCCACGCCGCGCCGGCCTGCTCCGATCAGGCTGGTGCACCAGGGGATCGCCGCGCTGCGCGGGCTGCTCGGACTGCTCGCGCACGCCCCGCTGACGCTGGTGTTCCTGGTCGCGCTGTGGACGGTGGGCGCGCTGACCGGCAGCCTGCTGGACGGGCCCTCGGGGGAGTTGCTGCCGCAGGTCGGCATCGGCACCTCCTCGCTGGTCGACGGGCACTGGTGGGCACCGCTGAGCAGTGCGCTGTGGTGCCTGGACCTGGTCGGCTACCTGGCCACCTCGGTGCTGCTGCTGGGATTCGGCGCGGCGGGCGAGCGGTTGCTCGGACCGGGCCGGACCGCGGTGCTGTTCCTGATCAGCCAGGTCGGCGGCGCCCTGCTGGGCATCGGCGTGATCAAACTCGGCTCGGTGGCCGGCTGGCTGTGGCTGAACTTCCTGGACGATCCGGCCGAGCTGGCGCTGAGCCCGTCCACCGGCGCGGTCGGGCTCGGCCTGGCGCTCAGTTCGCGGCTGCCCGCGTTGTGGCGCAGGCGGTTGCGGCTGGTGCTGATCGTGGCGCTGGTGACGCTGGCGTTGTTCTCCGGCTACGCCCAGGACGTGGTGCGGCTCTGCGGTGGGCTGATCGGCATGCTCGCCGGGCTGGCCATGCTCGGGCGCTCCAGCAAGACCGTGGGCGCGCCGTCCCGTTCGGAGACCAGGGTGCTGGTGGCGCTGCTGCTCGCGGCCTGCGCGCTGGGACCGGTGTTCATGCTGCTCACCCCCTACACCGCAGGCCCGCTGACCGCGCTCGGCGATGTGCTGACCTCGCCGGTGCCCAGCGCGGACCAGATCGAGGCCATCTGCGCGGACCCGGACTTCGCCGAGCGCTGCCGGGAACTGCGGGCCCGGGCCAATTTCGACGGCCTGCCCAGCGCGATCATGTCCGTGCTGCCCGCGCTGTTCCTGCTGGTGCTGGCCGAAGGGCTGCGGCGGGGGCGGAAACTGGCCTGGTGGTCGGCCACGGTGGCCAACCTGGCGCTGCTGGTGTGGTTCGTCCAGTCCATTGTGGACCTGATGCTGACCCCGACCGCGGAGTTCGGCGACATCTCGCCGCACACCAAGGGCCAGCTGGTCTTCGACTCCTCGATGCCGGTGCTGTTGTCGGTGGCCATGCTGATCGGCCTAGTAGTCACCCGCAGGCAGTTCACCGTGGCAGGGCCGAGAAGGTCCCGGCGGCGGCTGGTCGCCTTCATCGTGGGCGCGTTCGTGTTGCTGGGCGTGGTGTACGTGCTCGGCGGGTACGCCTGGCGGGACCAGTTCGACCCGCAGCCCGGCTTCGGCCAGCTCATCGCGGACGCGCCCTCGCGGTTCCTGCCGCCGGGGTACCTGGACCTGTTCCCGGTGCGGTTCATCGCCACCGGCGGCCTGGCCGGACTGCTGTGCGAGTACCTGGGCGTGGTGTTCTGGCTGCTGGTGCTGGGCGCGCTGCTGGTCACCTTCTGGCGGGCCGCGCCGCCCACCGACGAGACCGCGGCCGCGCGGGCCAGGGACCTGGTGCAGAAGTTCGGCGGCTCGAACCTGGCGCACATGACCACCTGGCGCGGCAACAACTACTGGTTCACCGCGGACGAGCAGGCCGTGGTCGCCTACCGGGTGGTGGCCACCATCGCGATCACCACCGGCGACCCGGTGGGCGAACCCGCGGCGCGGATCGAGGCGGTGCGCGGGTTCGCCGACTTCTGTGCGCGCAACGGCTGGACGCCCTGCTTCTACAGCGTCACCGAAGCGATCAAGGACGAGACCAAGACGTTCGGCTGGAGCGCGGTGCAGGTCGCCGAGGACACCCTGGTGCCCCTGCCCGAACTGGCCTTCACCGGCAAGAAGTGGCAGGACGTGCGCACCGCGCTGAACAAGGCGGGCAAGGCCGGGATCACCGCGGAATGGTGGAGCTACCCGAAGGCGCCGCTGGCCATCACCGACCAGGTCCGGTCCATCTCCGAGGAGTGGGTGGCGGACAAGGGCCTGCCCGAGATGGGCTTCACCCTGGGCGGGCTGGACGAGCTGAACGACAACGAGGTCCGCTGCCTGGTCGCACTGGACGCCGACCGGACCGTGCACGGCATCACCAGCTGGCTGCCGGTGCACCGGGACGGGCAGGTGGTCGGCTGGACGCTGGACTTCATGCGCCGCCGGGCCACCGGATTCCGCGGCGTGATGGAGTTCCTGATCGCCTCGGCCGCGCTCAGCTTCAAGGAGGAGGGCGCGGAGTTCCTCAGCCTCTCCGGCGCCCCGCTGGCCCGGCTGGACCGCGGTCAGCAGCCCGGCGCGCTGCAACGACTGCTCGACTTCGCCGGTCGGGCGCTGGAACCGGTGTACGGGTTCCGCTCGTTGTTCGCGTTCAAGGCCAAGTTCCAGCCGACCTACCAGCCGATGTACATGGCCTACCCGGACCCGGCCGCGCTGCCGCGCATCGCCAACGCGATCGGCCGGGCATATCTGCCGAATATGGGCGCGAGGCAGGGATTGCGCCTGGTGCGGCGGGTCCTCAGCCGTTAGTTTGCCGGGGTAACGAACCCGGCGAAAGGCGGCGACGTGGGATCCTCACGACCCTTGCGCGCGGCGGTGGTGCTGTGTGCCACCGCGGCGGTGACCCTGACCAGCGCTCCGGCCGCGGGCGCGGTCGAGGCTGGTCAGAGCGGTAAGAGGCCAACCCAGACCGGCTACGGCGGTGCGGTGTCCACGGTCGACGAGGACGCCACCAAGGCCGGTATCGAGGTGCTGCGCCGGGGTGGCAACGCGGTGGACGCGGCGGTGGCCGCGGCTGCGGCGCTGGGCGTGACCGAACCGTTCTCCGCCGGGGTCGGCGGCGGCGGGTTCTTCGTCTACTACGAGGCGCGCACCGGCAAGGTGCACACCATCGACGGGCGGGAGACCGCGCCCAAGCGGATGAAGCAGGACTCCTTCGTCGAGGACGGCAAGGCCATCCCGTTCGACGAGGCGATGACCTCCGGACTGTCCGTCGGCGTGCCCGGCACCCCGCTGACCTGGCAGCGCGCCCTGGACAAGTGGGGCCGCAAGGATCTGGCCGAGAACCTGCGCCCGGCGATCAGGCTGGCCCGCGACGGGTTCACCGTGGACAAGGAGTACCGCGACCACACCTGGCAGAACGAGGCCCGCTTCCGGGCCATCGCGCCCACCGCCAAGCTCTTCCTGCCCGGCGGCAAGCTGCCCGAGGTGGGCAGCACCTTCCGCAACCCCGACCTGGCCAAGACCTACCAGGGCCTGGCCGAGCGCGGGCTGGACTGGCTCTACCGCGGTGAGCTGGGGCGCGAGGTCGTGCACACGGTGAACCAGCCGCCGGTGGCCGCGGGCGCCACGATCAAGGTGCGGCCCGGTCTGATGGAGACCGGCGACCTGGCCGCCTACCGGACGGTGGACCGCGCGCCGACGAAGATCGGCTACCGCGGGCTGGACGTGTACAGCATGGCCCCGCCGTCCTCCGGCGGGTCCACGGTCGGCGAGGCGCTCAACATCATGGAGCGATTCCCGTTGTCCCGCAAGGACGTCAACGGGGCCACCCACACCTACCTGGAGGCCAGTCGGCTGGCCTACGCGGACCGGAACAAGTGGATCGGGGATCCGTCCTTTGTGGACGTTCCGCTGAAGCAGCTGCTGTCGGACGGGTTCGCCAAGGACCGGGCCTGCCTGATCGACCCGAAGAAGGCCATGCCGCACCCCGCCCCGGCCGGCGACCCGCTCAAGCCCGGCGGTTGCAAGACCACCGCCCCCGGCCCCGACCGCTACGAGGGCACCTCCACCACCCACCTGAGCACCGCGGACGCCTGGGGCAACGTGGTGGCCTACACGCTGACCATCGAGCAGACCGGCGGCAGCGCGCTCACCGTGCCGCACCGCGGTTTCCTGCTCAACAACGAGCTGACCGACTTCGACTTCGCGCCGCCTGCCGCCGGTCAGCCGTGGCCGGCCAACGCGCCCGAGGGCGGCAAGCGCCCCCGCAGCAGCATGTCGCCCACCATCGTGCTCAAGGACGGCAAGCCGTTGCTGGCCCTGGGTTCCCCCGGCGGCTCGACCATCATCACCACCGTCCTGCAGACCCTGTTCAACCGGATCGACCTGGGCATGTCCCTGCCCCAGGCCGTGGCCGCACCCAGGCTGTCCCAGCGCAACCGGGCCAAGACCGAGGCCGAACCCGCCTTCTTCAACTCGCCCAAACGAGCCGAGCTGGAGGCCTACGGCCAGCAGTTCGAGCTGCCCTCGACCACCTTCACCCCCAACCCGGAAATCGGCACCGTGGCCGCGCTGGAGTTCCTGGGCCGCGGCAAGATCCAGGCGGTGGCCGAGCCCGTCCGCCGCGGCGGCGGCAGCGCGAAGGTCCTCTTCCCCACCCGCTGACCGTCGACTTGGGCCAACTCGTACGTCGAGTTGGCCCAAGTCGGCGTACCAGTTGGGCCAACTCGATGGTTAGGGTTGGGGGTCATGGGGTTTTTTGACGATGAGCCGGATGTTGCTCCCGTGGCCGAACCAGAGCCGCCGCGGGCCGCTCGGCCGGTGTGGCTGGGGCCACCGGAGGATGTGCCTGGGGTGCTGGTGCCGCTGGAAGCCGTGGTGACCAGGACGGACAACGCGGTGGTGCTTGTTGTCGGCGCGCGGGCCTATCCCAACGGCTGCCAGGTGGAGGCCAGGGTGGCCGCCCGGCGTGCGGGGCTGGCCGAGGATGCCTGGTGGGAGCTGCACGACGGGCTCTTCGGTGCGCACCGGCGGCGCTGGAAGCGGGATCCCACAACCGAATCAGCCCCGCACTTCAGTATCCGGCTGGCCGACGGGACCGAGGTCGCCGCGGTCGGGTCGGCGCCGGAGGAGCAGCCCGCCGCAGCGCTGCTGGTGTGCAGCCCGGACGGTGGCACCGCGGACAGCGGGCGGGTGGACTCGCACTTCCAGCTGTGGCTGCACCCGTTGCCGGACACCGAGTTCGAGCTGCGGATCGAGTGGGCCAGCGCCGGGATCAACACCACCGCCAAGATTGACGGGGCGGCGATCGCCGCGGCGGCGCGCCGGGCCGAGCCCTACTGGTCCTGAAAGTCCTCCGGATGATCATCCGGCAGCACCCAGGCCAGCAGGGCCGTTGGCGCGGCCGCCAGTACCACGAAGGCGATCGCCAGCAGGATGCTCGCGTTGATGCCGAGATCCGGACTGCGCTGGTTGAGCAGCAGGTAGGCCAGTAGCGGGAGCAGGGTCAGCAGCCCGAACTGGTAGCCGAGGAAGATCGCGCGGTCGCGCAGCTCGCGCTGGCGCTCGTCCAGGGAGGGCGAGAGGGTCTCGACGAGTGCCGCGGTCAGCACCCGGAGCAGGCCCCACACCGACAGCCAGCCCGCGTAGAGGGCGAGCCACAGCGGCAGGAACCACCCGGTGCCGCGCAGGTCCGTCAGCAGCACCACGACCAGGAAGACCGGGAACAGCGACCAGGCCACGGCCAGCCGCCGCCGGTGCCGCCGGGTGCGCCAGCGGGGCAGCCTGCGGCTGAACTTCGCTGTCCGCCGCCGCTCGTACTCCGTGTACCGCTCGCGCAGGCTCATCCCTGCCCTCCTCGATAGACCTGCTCGGACAGCGGGGTGAACGGCGCCCGGCTGAACACCGCCTCCACCGGCAGCCCGAAGACCTCGCAGATCCGGAAGGCCAGATCCAGGCTCGGGTAGTGATCTCCGCGTTCCAGCGCGCCGATGGTCTGCGGGTTGACCTCCACCGCCTCGGCCAGCGCGACCCTGGACAGGCCGCGTTCGGCGCGCAGCACCGGGAGCCGGTTGTAGATCGGCAGGTCCTTGCCCCGTCGCACTGGGCTCACCAGGTAAGTCTGGCACAACCGGCTGGTTGGACAACTTGACAAGCTGTTGGGTTTTTACAACACTTCGCCGCATGAACACATCAGCAACGGTGGGGGCGGGCGCTGGCCTGGAGGTGGACCGGCTCGGCAAGCGTTACGGGGACCTGCGCGCGCTGGACGGGATGAGCTTCCTGGTGCGGCCCGGTGAGCTGTTCGGCTTCGTCGGCGGCAACGGCGCGGGCAAGACCACGACCATGCGGATCGTGCTGGGCGTGCTGGCCGCCGACTCGGGCGAGGTGCGCTGGGACGGGGCGCCGCTGGACTTCGCCGGGCGCCGCCGGATCGGCTACATGCCGGAGGAACGTGGGCTCTACCCGAAGATGAAGGTCGGCGAGCAGCTCACCTACCTGGCCCGGCTGCACGGGTTCAGTCCGAAGGCCGCCCGGCGGGAGGCCGAGGACTGGCTGGAGCGGCTGGGCGTGGCGCAGCGCCGGGACGATGAGGTGCAGAAGCTCAGCCTGGGCAACCAGCAGCGGGTGCAGCTGGCCGCGGCGCTGGTCTACCGGCCGATGCTGCTGGTGCTGGACGAGCCGTTCTCCGGGCTGGACCCGGTGGCGGTGGACGTGCTCAGCGAGGTGCTGCGCGAGCAGTGCGCCCAGGGCGTGCCGGTGCTGTTCTCCAGCCACCAGCTCGACCTGGTCGAGCGGCTGTGCGACCGGGTGGGCATCGTGCGGCAGGGCCGGATGGTGGCCTGCGGCACCGTCTCCGAGCTACAGCGGGCCGGTTCGGCCCGGCTGGTGGTGGACGCGCCTTCGGCTGCTCCCGGTTGGGCGGAACGCATTCCCGGCGTCCGCATCGTGTCCACAGTGGACGGTCAGACCGTGCTGGAACTGGCCGAGGGCGTGGACGACCAGGTGGTGCTGGCGGCGGCCCTGCGCACCGGGCCGGTGCGTGGCTTCGGCCGGCACCAGCCGAGTCTGACCGAGACCTACCGGCACATCGTCACCGAGGAGGCGAGCGCGTGAACACCCAGCTCGGACCGGCCCGCGGCGCCTGGCTGGTGGCCAGTCGCGAGATCGCCACCCGGATGCGCGGCAAGTCCTTCGTGCTCGGCACCCTGCTGATGCTGGCCATTGTCGGCGGCCTGGTCGGCTTCGCCACGCTCAACGGCGGGACCGAACGCACCGCCGCGGTCACCGCGCGCAGCGCCCCGGTCGGCGAGGCGTTGCGGGCGCAGTTCACCGCCAGTGGCGACCAGCTGGAGCTGCGCACGGTGGCCGATGCCGCCGAGGGTGAGCGTCTGGTTCGCGCGGGCGAGGTGACCGTGTTCCTGGACGCCGGTCCGGGCGTGCGCGCGGTGGTGGACAACGACACCGACGGCGAGCTGCGCGCGGCGCTGGACGTGCTCGCGGTCAAATCGGTGCTGGATCAGGCGGGCCGGGCGCCGGAACCGGCCCAGGTGCGGGCGCTGACCCCGGCCGATCCGGATCGCGGATCCCGGCTGGCGCTGGCCTTCGCCACCGCGATGCTGCTGTACTTCGCCCTGCTCGGCTACGGGATCACGGTGGCCCAGGGCGTGGTGGAGGAGAAGAGCAGCCGGGTGGTCGAGCTGCTGCTGGCCGCGGTCCGGCCGTGGCAGCTGCTGGCGGGCAAGGTGATCGGCATCGGCCTGGTCGGTCTGGCCCAGCTCGCGCTGGTCACCGGGGTCGGCCTGGCCGCGGCCACCGCCACCGGGTCGGTGACGCTGCCCGGCGGCACGGTGGGCACGATCACCGCGCTGATCGGCTGGTACCTGCTCGGGTTCACCCTCTACGCCACGCTGTTCGCCGCCACCGGCGCGTTGGTCTCCCGTCAGGAGGACATGCAGTCGGTGATCATGCCGGTGATGATGCTGATCGTCATCCCGATGGCGGGCGGGCTGCCGCTGCTGCTGCGCAACCCGAACGACCAGCTGGTGGAGTGGGTGTCGCTGCTGCCGCCGTTCGCGCCGATGCTGATGCCGATCCGCGCGGCCCTGGGCGCGGCCCCGCTGTGGCAGCAGTTGCTGGCGGCCGGGCTGATGCTGCCGGCGATCGCTCTGCTGCTGTGGCTGGGCGGCCGGGTCTACGCGAACACCGTGCTGCGCGTGGGGGCGCGCACGAAACTCACCGAGGCGTTGAGCCGTAAGTGAGTCCGGCGCCCCCGGCCCTGCGCGGCCGGGGGCGCCGTCGGCTCAGCGTCCGCGCCAGGCCAGGGTGGACACGCTCAGCGCGGCCTCGGCCACCCGCCGGGCCGCCTCGGTGCGCAGCGACTTGCGTGAGGAGTCGATCCAGCCCTGCACCCCTCGGTAGCCGCTTTCCCGGTATTCCACGGCCTGGAACAGGCATTCCAGCTTGTCCGCGTCCTTGGCGCAGTGTGCCTCGGCGGTGCCCGCGGCCTCGTACTCGTTGACCACCTCCTGCACCGTCTTGCGCGCGGTGTCCGGCAGGGCGGCGGTCTGGTCCGCGGTGATCTGCTCGTTGGAGGCGGAGACCAGGTAGTCGCGGGCGGTGTGGGTGAGATCGCCGATCCTGGTCTCCTGGGAGTCGTGCCAGAGCGCGAGTAACGCCGCGCGGGCGGGGTCGGCGCCTTCCATGGCGGCGAGCATGGTGGCGAGCTGGGCGACCCGCAGGCTGTGCTCGGCGACCGATTCGGGGTCGCGAACGCCGATGTGCCACCAACCAGCCCGGCGGGTGCGCTTGAGCACCCCCAACTCGAAGGCGAACTCGGCGACCGCGGACGCGTCCCGGTCGTGCTTGTCGTTCACTGGCTGACCTCTCTCCTCGGCAGTCACGTGCCTTGGCCGGACCGGCTGACTCAGCGAGCAGCCAGCCGGATGGCGTAGTCCAGTCCGGTCAGTTCGCGATGGGCCTGCTTGGCCAGCTCGGCGTCCTCGCTCATCCCGTCCACCCGTTCCCTGGCCAGCCTGCGCAGGCCGGGGCTGCCATTGAGCAGCGCCGGGCGGGCCAGCACCAGGGACCAGAGGCTGTGGATGTTCAGTTCGGCGTGGTCGCTGCCGGGTTGCAGGCGGACGAGGAGGTGGCGCAGCAGGTCGTCGCCGGTCCAGGACCGCACACCCAGTTCGGTCATGAAGCCGTCGTCGGTCTGCACATCGTCGACCTCGCCAACCCAGTACGCCCAGTAGTTGAGGTTGGCGATTTCCTGCGCCTCGTTGGTCAGCGCGGTGCGCACGAAGGCGCGCAACGGGTCCCGGTCGCCGTAGCGGCTCAGTGCGATGGCCGAGGAGCGCACCTCCACCCAGGACGGCACGTGGTCGGTGCGGCCGGCGCTGCGCAGCGCCCGGCGTTGTTCGGTGCCCAGCCACGCCGCGGTGGCCCCGCGGTCGTCGAAGCCGAGCAGGTAGACGGCCTGGCGGCGGAGCAGGGCGTCCTCCTGTGCGGACCCGGCGTCCGCGGTGACCAGCAGGTGGTCGAAGAACCGGTTGGTCTCGGTGGAGCCCAGGGCGGGGCGGTCCGGCACCGGGCCGCGCCGATGGTGGCTCTGCCGGTCCAGGTTGCGCAGGTTGGGCGGGGTGAGGCCGGTGAACGGCCAGGTGATCATGTTGGTCAGGTTGCGCCGGTGCACGCACTGGGCCAGCGGGTGATCCAGGACCCTGGCCGGGCGGTCCCCGGCCTCCACCGCGTGCCCGATCAGCAGATCCGCCTCCAGCGCGTCCTCCAGCGCGGCGAACACCTTGGGCGGCACGCCCAACCGGATGAGTTTGGCGCGCAAGCGAATCAGGTCGGCGGTGCGGATCGCGGTCAGCGGGCGGCGGCCGCTTTCCCATCCCTGCACCGTGGTCAGGTCAACCCCGAGATGCTCGGCCAGCACCGATTGGCTCAACGGCACGGACTCCCTGGCCAGCTTCAGCACGTAGCCGGACACGATTCCGACACAGCGCGGAGAACGTTGACCCGTTCGCAGTCTTCCCGTTCGTCCGGCCACGGTGCTCGCCCTCTCGCCACGCACCGACCGATGGCAGCCAACCCGTACTTCCGGTCAGTCCTCTTGTCGCGCCAGGTTCCCTAACGTTGTACGGACAGTGGTTGATCCACTGCCATGAGTAAGCAGGTTACCGGGGACAACCGCTCGGTCGGACCCCTCCGATCAGCCGGTTGTGTCGGAGGGGAGAAGTCGTGTGCCACTACTACGCACCGCGGGACGGTGGTGCGGATGGCGGCCAATGACAATCTGGCCTGGTGGCGGAGCTGGCGAGACAAGCAGGTGCACGGTTTCCAGGTGGCCACGCTGCGCCCGGAGACCCCACCGGATGATCTCACCGCCTTGTGCGGACATGTGGCTCCGCTGGCAGTGATCGAACCGACCAGCTCCGGGATGCCATGCGTCCTGTGCGTGGCGCGGATCCCGATGCCGCACCAGCACGAGATCGAACGGTGACATCCCTCCCGGGCTTGTGTCCCCCGCCTCTCCCTGGTCGCGGGCGGGGGACACAAGCCTGATCACTCCCAGGTGGCCAGGATCCTGGTCACCTCAGCGCGTTCGGCCTCGGTGAGTTCGGCGATCGGCGGCCGCACGGCCCGCCCGCACAGGCCGAGCTGGGCCAGTGCTTCCTTGACCACGGACACGTTGTTCGCGCTGCCCAGCCGGGCCCGCGCGTCCTCCAGGGGTTTCACCTTGTGCCACAAGGACATCGCCCGTGCCCGGTCGCCGGAGTCCAGTGCGTCGAGCAGGCCGAGGGACAACTCGGGCGCGATGGTGGCCAGGCCCGAGGTGAAACCCTGTGCGCCGGCGGTGGCGAAGAACGGCGCCCAGCTCTCGGCCAGTCCGCACAACCAGGTCAGCCGGTCCTGGCCGATCACGGCCACCGCGTCGGCCAGTGCCAGCGGATCCGGCACCGCGTACTTGACCCCGATGAAGCTCGGGCATTCCTCGGCGAGTTGGGCCAGTGCCGCCGTGGTCACCTGCGGCGACCGGACGTAGGCGACCAGGCCCAGTTCCGGTGCTGCCGCGGCGATTCGCAGGTGGTAGTCCACCCAGCCGCGCACGGACAGGAACGGGTGCACCGGCTGGTGCACCATGGCCGCGTGCGCCCCGGCCCGGTGCGCGCGCACCGCCATCTCCGCGGCCCGCGTGGCGTCGAATCCGATGCCCGGCAACACCAGGGCGTCCCCGGCGGCCTCGACGGTCAGGTCCAGCGATCTGTCCATTTCGGACGGTGTGAGCGAGTAGAACTCACTGGTGTTCCCGTTCGGCGTGACCACCGTGACGCCCGCGTCGACCACCCGCGCCACCAGTGCGCCGTAGGCTTTCTCGTCGATCCGGTCGCCGGCGTCGAACGGCGTGACCGTGATGACCACGACCGACCGCAGTGCCTGCCGAAGGTCCATGCCTGTCTCACCCAGCCTCGGGGTCGGGCACCGCGCCGTCGCGGGCCAGGAAGTCGAAGTCGCAGCCGGTGTCGGCCTGACCGATGTGCTGGGTGTAGAGCTGCCCGTAGCCGCGCCCGTAGACCGGTGGCGGAGCAGTCCAAGCAGTCCGCCTGCCATCCAGTTCCTCCTGTGGGACAAGGAGTTCCAGCGTCCGTCCCGGCACGTCCAGGCTGATCAGGTCCCCGTCCCGGACCAGTGCGAGCGGTCCGCCGACGTGACTCTCCGGCGCGATGTGCAGCACGCAGGTGCCGTAGCTGGTCCCGCTCATCCGCGCGTCGGAGATCCGCACCATGTCCCGGACCCCTTGCCGCAGCAGGTGTTCCGGGATCGGCAGCATCCCGTGCTCCGGCATCCCCGGCCCGCCCTGGGGGCCGGCGCCGCGCAGTACCAGCACGGTCTGCCGGGTGATGCCCAGCGATTCGTCGTTGATCCGCCGCTGCATGTCCGCGTACCCGTCGAAGACCACCGCGGGTCCGGTGTGCCGCAACAACTCCGGCTCGGCGGCAATGCTCTTGAGCATCGCCCCGTCCGGCGCCAGGTTCCCGCGCAGCACGGCGAGCCCGCCCTCGGTGAACACCGGATTCTGTTGGGTGCGAATGACTTCCGGGTTGTACACCTCGGCGTCCCGCAGCGCGACGTCCAGGGTGCAGCCGCCCACGGTCCGCCGCTCCCGGTGGATCAGGTCGCCGAGCTGGGCCAGCAGCGCCCGCAACCCGCCCGCGTAGTAGAAGTCCTCCATCAGGAACCGCCCGGCCGGCCGGATGTCGGCCAGCACCGGCACCCCGCGCGAGGCGGTGTCGAACTCGTCCAGCCCCAGCGGGATCCCACTGCGTCCGGCCATCGCGATCAGGTGGATGACCGAGTTCGTCGACCCGCCCAGCGCCAGCACGGTGGTGATCGCGTCCTCGTAGGCCGCTTTGTCCACAATGGAGGAAGGGGTGACCTGTTGCCACACCAGCTCCACCGCCCGCCGCCCACTGGCCGCGGCCATCCGCACGTGCCCGGAGTCCACCGCCGGGATGGAACTGGCTCCCGGCAAGGTCAGCCCCAGCACCTCGGCCACCGCGGTCATGGTGGAGGCGGTCCCCATGGTCATGCAGTGCCCAGGCGACCGGGCCAGTCCCTGCTCCAGCCCCGCCAGCTCCTCCTCGCCGATCAGTCCGGCCCGGCGATCGTCCCAGTACCGCCACATGTCACTGCCGCTGCCCAAGGTCTCGCCACGCCAGTGCCCGCGCAGCATCGGCCCGGCCGGCACGAAGATCACCGGCAGATCGACGCTGAACGCCCCCATGAGCAACGCGGGCGTGGTCTTGTCGCACCCGCCGAGCAGCACCGCGCCGTCCAGCGGATAGGACCGCAGCAGCTCCTCGACCTCCATCGCCAGGAGGTTGCGGTACAACATCGCGGTCGGCTTCTGGAACGTCTCCCCGCACAGGGCGCCCGCGGGCAGTTCGACCGGGTAGCCCCCGGCCTGCCACACACCGCGTTTGACCGCCTCGGCCCGGTCCCGCAGGTGACTGTGACAGGGGTTCAGCTCACTCCAGGTGTTGATCACCCCGATGACCGGCTTGCCCAGGTGTTCCTCGGCCCCGATGCCCAGCTGCCGGGTCCGCGCCCGATGACTGAATGACCGCAATCCCTCCCCGCCGTACCACCGGTGACTCCGCAACTCCTCGGGCCGTAACACCATCGATCCCGCTCCCCAGGCTTGGAAACGTTTTCAGACCCCGAGTCTCCATCGCCACCGCCACTCGGGTCAAGAAAAAGGTCGGATCTCTACCCGCGACCCCGGAGTGTTGGCCGAACTTGTACGCCGGGTTGGCCGTTGTGGTCGGCCGCCGCGTCAATTTGGCCCAACTGGCGTGCCACTTGGGCCAAAGTCCCGTACCAGTTGGGCCAACGTGGCGTACGAGATCGGCCAACACTCGGCGGGGGTCCGATGTTTCGTGGGTGGGGGTTCACCCGAACGCGAGGTTTAGACCACCTTCGTAGGTGTTTGGGGTACGCGCCCCGCCGCTAGCTTCGGCGTCCGGTATCGCCTGGTGGGTAGGAGGGGCACCTTGTCGAGACATCGGAAAATCATCGCGGGGTTGACCGCGATAGGCCTGGTGGCAAGCGCATTCGCAACGGGATCGGCGGCTGCCGCGCCGGTACCGGAAGCGCGGCCCGGTCCGGATGTGCCGGTCCGCTCGGCCGAACTGACCCTGGTCACGGGGGACACCGTCGCCCTGGACTACTACCCCGACGGCAGGCAGGCCGCCCGGGTCAAGGGATCGGAGCAGTACCGCAGCTACACGCTGGACAAACAGGCGTATGTGGTGCCGTTCGCCGCTGAGTCGTACCTGGCCGCCGGGGTGCTGGACGAGCGGTTGTTCAACGTCACCAAGCTGGTTGAGCAGGGCTTCGACCGCCAGGGATCGTTGCCGTTGATCCTCAGCTACCCGCGGCAGGGCATGTCGATCACCGCCGCGCCGCCCGCCGGCAGTGCCCGGCAGGCCGTGCTGGCCAGTGCGAACGCCCAGGCTGTGCGGGCCGAGCGCGGCAAGATGAGTGAGTTCTGGGGCGCGCTGGCCGGACGTGGCGCGAGCCTGAACGGCGGGATCGCCAAGGTCTGGCTGGACGGCAAGGTTCAGTCCACTTTGGACACCAGTGTGCCGCAGGTCGGCGCGCCCGCCGCCTGGCAGGCCGGGTTCGACGGGACCGGTGGCGCGGTCGCGGTGCTGGACACCGGGATTGACGACACGCACCCGGACCTGGCCGGGAAAGTGGTGGAACACAAGAACTTCAGCGACGCCCCGGATGCCGCCGACAAGCACGGGCACGGCACGCACGTCGCCTCGACCATCGCCGGGTCCGGCGCCGCCTCCGGTGGAGCCAAGAAGGGCGTCGCGCCCGGGGCGAAGTTGTTGAGCGGCAAGGTGTTGAACGACGGCGGCTCGGGCTCGGAGTCCGGGATCATCGCCGGGATGGAGTGGGCCGCGGGCA
Organism: Crossiella sp. S99.2; assembly: GCF_023094165.1. Lineage (GTDB taxonomy): Bacteria > Actinomycetota > Actinomycetes > Mycobacteriales > Pseudonocardiaceae > Crossiella. Next base: position 226,988 of record NZ_JALMDK010000015.1, read on the forward strand.
AGGCCAAGGTGGTCAGCATGAGCCTGGGCGGCGGGCCCACCGACGGCACCGACCCGATGAGTGTCGCGGTGAACCGGATTTCCGCGGACACCGGCGCGTTGTTCGTCATCGCGGCCGGCAACTCCGGGTTCGGCGGACAGGAGACCGTGTCCTCGCCGGGCGCGGCCGACTCCGCGCTGACCGTGGCCGCGGTGGACAAGCAGGACAAGCTCGCGCCGTTCTCCAGCAAGGGACCGAGGTTCGGGGATCACGCGCTCAAGCCGGACATCGCCGCGCCGGGCGTCGCGATCAGCGCGGCCAAGGCCAACTCGGCCGGTGGCGAGCGGTATGTCTCGGCCAACGGGACCTCGATGGCCACCCCGCACGTGGCCGGCGCCGCCGCGATCCTGGCGCAGCGCAACCCGAAGTGGACCCCCGCACAGCTCAAGACCGCGCTGATGCAGACCGCCAAACCCCTCGATGGCATCTCCACCTACGACCAGGGCGCCGGCCGCCTGGCGGTCGGGGTGGCCGCGACCGCGCAGCAGCAGCTGCGGGCCGACGCGGGCTCGCTCAGCCTCGGGCGCTTCCTCGGGCCCTACGGCTCGGTGGACCCGGTGACCCGCAAGGTCACCTACACCAACGACGGCGGCGCCGAAGCCGTGCTGGACCTGACCGTGCAGGCCAAATCCGCCGGTGGCGCGACCGCGCCGGCCGAGGCGCTCTCGGTCAGCCCGGCCAGCCTGCAGATCCCGGCCGGTGGCTCGGCCACCGCGACCGTCACGCTCAACCCCAACGCGGGCGAGATCGGCCTCTACACCGGCGCGCTCACCGCCACCCAGCGCGGTGCCGCCACGGTGCTGCGGACCGTGCTGGGCTTCAACAAGGACCTCCAGCACAAGGTCTCGGTGACCGCCACCGCCCGCGACGGCAAGGCCCCCGGCTACGCCTCGGTCGCGCTGTGGAACCTCGACGACGGCAAGTACCACCGGGTCAACGTGGACGCCACCGGCTCCGGCGGCGCGCTGCTGCCGCCCGGCAAGTACTTCGTCGGCAGCTTCCTCTCCACCGCCGACCCGAGCCGCAACGACACCGAGTACACCGTGGTGACCAAGGACGAGGTGGAGGTCAAGGAGGCGACCTCGATCGTGCTCGACGGCCGTGGCGCCAAGGAGGTCCAGGCCCGCACCCCGGAGAAGACCGAACCGGTGACGCTGTCCCAGACCTGGACCAGGGCCAGTGGCCCGCGCCGGTTCACCAGTGGCTTCTTCTACGGCCGCACCGTGGACCGGATCTACGCCGTGCCCTCGGCCCCGGTCACCCGCGGCGAGTTCGAGCTGGCCAACCGGATGTGGCTGGAGACGCCGAAACTGGCCGCCCGCGTGGTGTCCCCGGACACCGTGCTGCGGCCGGATTACCTTGGCGGCGGCCAGGAACTCGGCAAGCGGATCGACGGCACCCACCGGCTGCCGGTGGTCTACGTCGGCACCGGCACCCCGGCCGAGTTCGCCGGGCGGGATGTGCGCGGCAAGATCGCGCTGATCCAGCAGTCCAAGGACATCACGCCCAACGACCAGGTGCGCAACGCGGCCAACGCCAAGGCCGGGGTGGCCGCGGTGTTCGGCTCCGGACCGGGTCGCTTCGCCGACTACACCACCAGAAACCCGGCCATCCCCGGCCTTGAACTGTCCAATGTGGAGGGTAAGCGGCTGCTCGAACTGCTCGGCCGCGGGCCGGTGACGCTGGAACTCAAGGGCGTCTCGCACAGCCCGGTGCAGTACCACCTGGTGGCGCCGTTCGCGCAGAGCATCCCGGCGGACCTGTCCTTCGACGCCGGTCCGGCCGCGCTGGCCACCGAGCGCACCAAGCTGCACGCGGTGCGCCCGGACCAGGTCGGCATGCTGGGCATGTTCAGCTTCCGGCCGTACGACTTCATCGCGATCAGCAGCACGACCGACCGGCGCTTCCCCTATGACCACGTGCGGTACTTCTCCGCCAACAACACCCGGTTCAACCCGCTGTTCTACGGCAGCCGGGACGGGGACAGCGTGGCGGGCAACGGATCCGCGCCGCTGCCGGTGGCCGGCAGCAACCGCACCGTGAACTGGTACCAGGGCCCGTTCCAGCCTGGTGTGTCCAAGGCGCTGGTCCCGGTGAGCCGGGTGGACGACAGGCTGCGGCTCAACTTCGCCGAGTACCTGGACAGCGACCCCGACCACTACCTGCGTGATCTCGGCGCGAGCACGGTGGCCAGGGTCTACCGGGACGGCGAGCAGGTCGCCGAACAACCGCACGCCCTCGGCGAACTCGCCGTCGGGGTGGCGGAGAAGGCGAACTACCGGGTCGAACTCGACATCAACCAGGGCCGCCCCGGCTGGTCGGTGGGCACCGAGTCCTTCTCCTCGTGGAGCTTCGCCTCCGCCAGGGGAGAGGCGGGCAAGACCGTGCCGCTGCCGGTGCTCCAGGCCCGCTGGAACCTGGATCTGGACCTGGACAACGCGGCCCCGGCCGACCGGGTCTACGCGCTGAACCTCACCGCGGCCACCCAGCCGGGCGCACCCGCGGTCAAGGTCGCCGCGGTCAAGGCCGAGGTCTCCTACAACGACGGCGGCAGCTGGGAATCGGTCGACCTGCGCGCGCTCGGCTCCGAGGGCGGCTACAGCGGGGCGATCCAGCACCCGAGGAAGGCGGACAGCAGCGGTTTCGTCTCGCTGAAGGTCCAGGCCACCGACGCCGAGGGCAACTCCGTCGAGCAGACCCTGATCAGGGCCTACGCGCTGAAGTGAGCCGATGAGCACGGCAGGGGGCGGACCGCGCTGGTCCGCCCCCTGCCACGTTCGAATCAGCCGGTCAGGCCGGGATGCTCACCAGGACCTTCTTGTCCAGGGTGCGCACCTCGAACTTGGCGATATCGCCCGGCTTCAGCGCCGCGCCACCGCGCATCATCAGCGGCTTCGGCGAATCGGGCACGCCGTAACCCCGGTCCGGCACCAGCCAGCTGTTCACGGTGACCTCCTGGCCGGTCTTGGACACCGCGATCAGCTCGCACGCCTCCGGCCCGCGCACGCCCTTGAGCGCCAGCACCACGTCCGAGCCCCAGCCGCGGCCCTGCACGGTCAGCTCCAGCGAGGCCCCGGTGGGCCCGGAGCCGGTCAGCTTCGGCACGCCGTCCGGGAAGGCAACCACGTTCGGGTCGGTGGCGGTGAACGTGGCGGTCAGGATCGGCCCGGCGATGATCGCGATGGTGGCGGCGGCCGCGGCCACCCAGGTGATCACCTTGCGCCTGCGGCGGCGCACCGCCAGCTCGTCCAGCAGCCTCGGCATCGGATCGGCCGCGCCGAGGGGTTCGGCCGCGGCGGCGGGCTGCTCGCGGAGTTCGTCCAGCAGGTCCGGCAGCGAGGACAAGGACTTCAGCTCGGCCTGGCAGATTTCGCAGCTGAGCAGATGCGCCTCGAACGCCTCGGCCTCGTGCGCGTCCAGCACGCCGAGGACGTAGGCGCCCACGTCGGTGTGCTCGATCGGCGGCGTCATGACGTGACCCCCTGTTCTTCCAAATTCCGGCGCAGTGCACGCAGCGCGTAGAACACCCGCGATTTCACGGTGCCCGGCGGGACACCCAGTACGGCGGCGGCCTCGCTGACCGAGCGGTCGCGCAGATAGGTCTGCTCGACCGCCTCCCGGTGCTCGGCACTGAGACTGTCCAGGGCGCCCTTGATGACGATGCGGGAGAGGGCCTCGTCGGTCCGCGCGGGCTCCGGCATCACCTCCAGCGGGGCCGGGTCCACCTCCTGCGGCCGGATTCCCTTGCTGCGGCGAGCATCGATGACAATCCGGCGCGCGACAGTGAACAACCAGGCGCGCAGCAGGTCGGGGTCGCGGTCCAGCTTCTCCGCGTGCCGCCAGGCCCGCAGCAGCGTCTCCTGCACCACGTCCTCGGACCAGTACTTGTCGTTGCCGGTGAGGCGCATGGCATGCCGCATCAGCACCTGCCCGTACTGGCGGTACAGCAGAGCGATGAGCTGACGCTCCGCCTCGTCCTCGCGCTTCTCCGGCTTGCCGAAGCGCCGTACGTTCACCGCGCTGCCTTTCGTCGCCGCATCATCTGGCCTCGCTCCTTTGCGCTGCTCACAGGGCGTCCTTCCCGTGGGATACGAGGAGCCCGCTGGTCCGGTTCAGGATTCCAGGGTGATCCTGGGCATTTGTTTTTTTCTGCGCCGGGACTGAACCCGGGCCGGTGACCTCCGCGTATCCCACGGCATCCGGAGCTGAGCACAACGACCGAAACCTTGTGGAGAGGGAGAGACCGTGCAGACTCGACGCGCTCGCACCATGATCCTGGCCGTTTCCGCTGTGTCCACCGTGCTGTTCGCCGGAGCCTGTGGGTCCGGAGTGGACAGTGCCGCTCCGCAGGTCCAGCCGCCGGCGCCACAGCGTTCCAGCACCAGTGAGGCCCCGGCCCCCGCCGCGCTGAACGTCGCCAACACGGCGCAGTTCGGCAATATCGTCACCGATGCCAACGGGAAGACCCTGTATCGCTTCGACAAGGACACCGCCAAGCCCTCGAAATCCAACTGCGCGGCCAAGTGCCTGGAGGCCTGGCCGCCGGCGCTGGTCGAGGGGCAGCCTACGGTGCAGGGCGTTGACCAGGCGCTGGTGGGGTCGATCAAGCGGGATGACGGCACCGAGCAGCTCACCCTGGGCGGCTGGCCGCTCTACACCTTCGCCAAGGACACCGGGCCCGGTGAGATGAAGGGCCAGAACGTGCAGGGCACCTGGTTCATCGCGGCCCCTGACGGCAAGAAGGCCAAGGCGGCGGCCGGTGGCGGGCAGACCGCCGCGGCCACGCTGAACGTGGTGGCCTCCAGCGAGCTGGGCAACATCGTCACGGATGTGAACGGCCTGACCCTGTACCGCTTCGACAAGGACACCGCCAAGCCGTCCAAGTCCAACTGCGCGGCCAAGTGCCTGGAGGCCTGGCCGCCCGCGCTGGTCACCGGCAGCCTGCGGGTGCAGGGCGTGGACGAGGCCCTGGTCGGCTCGGTCAAGCGCCCCGACGGCTCGGAGCAGCTGACCCTGGGCGGCTGGCCGCTGTACCGCTTCGCCCAGGACACCAAGGCAGGCGACACCAAGGGCCAGGCCGTGCAGGGCACCTGGTTCGTGTCCGCGCCCGATGGCAAGAAGGCCAAGACCACGGCCAGCGCCAGCGGCGGCACCCAGGGCGGCGGCGCGGGCGCCGGCGGCTACGGCGGCTACTGACATCCCCTGATGCCGCAACGACTTCCGCACACCAACACCCCCACCGGAATGCGAATCCCGGTGGGGGTGCGGTGTTTCCAACGCCGAGTTGGCCCAACTCGTACGCCGAGTTTGCCCAACTGGGCGTACCACTTGGGCCAACTCGACGGCGGGTACGGACCGGAGGGTTCCGGTGGCCTGCTTAGCCGTTGAGGTGCGCGATCTCCTCGGCGGAGAGGTCGAGGTGCACCGCGGCGACCGAGTCCAGCACCGAGGCGATCCGGCTGGCGCCCGGGATCGGCACCACCACCTCGGACTTGGCCAGCATCCAGGCCAGGCAGACCTGCTGCGGGCTGACCCCTCGCCCGGCGGCGACCTCGCCGAAGGCGGCGAATCCGCTGCCCAGCTCGGCCGCCTTGGTGATCCCGCCCAGCGGGCTCCACGGCAGGAAGGCGATGCCGAGTTCGGCGCACAGCTCCAGTTCCGGCTCGCTGCTGCGGAAGGCCGGGGAGAACTGGTTCTGCACCGAGACCAGCCGGCCGCCGAGGATCTCGTTCGCCTCGACGATCTCGGCCGGGTTGAAGTTGGACACCCCGGCGTAGCGGATCTTCCCGGCGTCCAGCAGCTCGCGCAGCGCGCTCACCGAGTCGCCGATCAGCACCGACGGGTCCGGCCGGTGGAACTGGTAGAGCCCGATCACGTCCACGCCGAGCCGCTTCAGCGAGGCATCGCAGGCCTGCTTGAGGTAGCCGGGGTCGCCGTTGAGGCCCCAGGCGCCCTGCTCGTCGCGGGTGTGCCCGCCCTTGGTGGCGACCAGCACGCCGCTGGTGTCCCCGGGGTAGGCGGCCAGCGCCTTGGCCACGAAACGTTCGTTGTCGCCGAAGTCGGCGCTGTTCGTGCAGTAGGCGTCCGCGGTGTCGATGAACGTGACCCCGGCGTCCAGCGCCGCGTGCACGGTGGCCTGCGAGGCCTGCTTGTCCTTGCCGAACTCCGATGACATGGGCATGGCGCCCAGGCCGATCGCGCTCACCTCGACATCGCCGATGCGGCGGGTCCTCATACTCGCTCCTGTGGTCGGTGTAAGCGGTTTCTCCAGCTTGCGTTGTGGTCTCGGTTATGTCCAACAGAAGAACCTGCTGGCACTGATCGGCTAACGTGCACAGTCGTGGAGCTTCGGCACCTGGAGTACTTCGTCGCGGTAGCGGAAGAACGGCATTTCACGCGGGCCGCCGAGCGGGTGCGGGTCGCCCAGTCCGGTCTCTCCGCCTCGATCAAAGCACTGGAACGGGAGCTGGGCGCGCCACTGTTCGTGAGAAGCACCAGACGGGTGGAACTCACCGAGGCGGGCCGGGCCCTGCTGGTGGAGGCCAGGCGCACGCTGGTCAGCGTGGCCGCGGCCAAGGACGCGGTGGCCGCAGTGCAGGGCGTGCTGCGCGGCACGCTGTCGGTGGGCATGGTGCAGTGCCTCGGCGTGATCGACGCGCCCGCGCTGCTGGCCCGCTTCCACGCCGCACACCCCGGGGTCGAGGTCCGACTCACCCAGGCGGGTGGCGCCAAACTTATCGACGGGGTGAAGGCCGGCCGGCTGGACCTGGCCCTGGTCGACCAGCCGCGACCGGCCCCGGACGGGGTCAGCCTGGCGCACCTGGCCACCGAGCCGATGCTGCTGGTCTGCGGTCGCGAGCACCGCTTCGCCCGGCGGGACAAGGTGGAGTGGGCCGAGCTGGCCGATGAGGTCTTCGTCGACTTCCAGAGCGACTGGGGCGCCCGCCAGCTCACCGACCGGGTGTTCACCACGGCGGGCATGGCCCGGCGGGTGGCCCTGGAACTCAACGATGTGCACAGCCTGCTGGAGCTGGTCGGACACGGTCTCGGCGTCGCGGTGGTGCCGCGGCCGATGGCCTACAAGAAGGGCTTCCAGGTCGCCATCGCCGAACTGCACGCGCCGGTCGCGCCGAACTGGGAGGCCAGCATCGCGCTGCGCTCCGGCGAGCACGTCAGCCCGTCCGCGCAGGCATTCCTCCGGCTGGTGCTGGGCGCCGACGCCCTCCCGCTGAACTGAACAACGGCCAACACACCGTACGACAACGGCCAACACACCGGGGGAACGACGAGAACCCGGGGACCGTCTGGTGTGGACGGTCCCCGGGTTTTCCCTGTGGAGGAGCGGTCAGAACTCGTCGGGGGTGCGCATGCGCTCGCGGATCCAGGCGCCTGCGGGCTTGAGCACGCCGGTGCCGGCGAAGTTGTTGCCCGCGCAGGTGCCGCTCTTGAACACGGCGCCGGAGCGGTTGTCGTCGGAGAAGTTCCAGTTGGTCCAGCTGATCTTCTTCTGCTTCATGAAGTCGATGTACTTCTGCGACCAGGTGAAGTCGTTTCCGCCGTCACCACTGGAGGTCTGGGTGCCGAACTCGGTCACGAACAGCGGCAGCTTGGCGGCCGCGCGGGTGAACGCGTCCAGGTAGTTCTGCTTGTGCGAGGCCGCGTAGAAGTGGAACGTGTACATGATGTTCGGGATGTTGATCTTGTTGTTGATGATGTCCTGCTCGTTGCGGCCATCGGAGATCCCGAGCGAGCCCCAGCCGTGCGTGCCGACCAGGATCAGGCTGTCCGGGTCCTCCGCGCGGATGGTGGGCATGACCGCCTCGGCGTAGGTCTTGATCTTCGCCCAGGAGACGCCGTTCGGCTCGTTCGCGATGTCGTAGATGATGTTGGTCTTGTCCTTGTGCCGCTGGGCGATCTCCTTGAAGAAGGTCTTGGCCCGCGCGGTGTTGTGGTTCGGGTCGCCCGGCGTGAGCTGGTGCCAGTCGATCAACGCGTAGAGGCCGCGCTTGGTGGCTTCCTCGATGTAGCCGTGCACCATGTCGGTGAACTTCCGGGGGTTGGTCTCATAACCACCCTCCTGGATGTACATGGCGATGCGCAGGACGTCGCCGTTCCAGTCCTTGGCCAGCGCGTCCAGCGAGGCCGTCTTGAGGCACTGGCTGTACCACTGGATGCCGTGCGTGCTCATGCCGCGCAACTGGATGGCCTTGCCATCCTTGTTGCAGAGCTGCAGGCCGCAGACCCGGAGCTGACCGTTGATCGCCGCGGGCGTGCCTGGTGGCAGGGCGGTGACATTTCCCTGGCGCATGACCTGGCTGGCGACCGTGTCCGAAGACGCCGGAAGTTGGGGGGTTGGCGAACCCTGTGCGCTGGTGGCGAGCACACCGGTTGTGGCCAGAGCGGCCGCCGCGATCGCGGCGAGTGCGCGGCTGACTACGTTGAGCCGTCCCATCGTTTGCGCTCCTCTCGGAACGGAGACCCAGGGCAGGGGTGGGGTCTCCGAGCTGTACAAGGCGGCGGCGGTGCGTGGCGGCGGCGGTGCAGATGCTGGGAAAACATTGTTAGGTTAGTTTCCTAACAGTGGGCAGGATGTTAGTGACCCCGCTCACCAACCGTCAAGGGGGGATGGTTGGTGAGCGGGGTCTGTTTCGTGTCAGGAGCAGGTCAGCTGGACATCGGCCCAGTCGGCGTGGTCGTTGCTCTGCCCGTCACCGGCGTCGGTGACCACCAGACGCAGCAGGGTCGCGCCGGATACGTTGGCCTGCAACGGTTTCGCCGGATCGGCGGCGGTCAGTACCCCGCTGTCGGCGACCTTGGCCGCGTCGGCGAAGACCTGGAAGACCACCGAGCCTGCGTTCTTCTCATCGTCCACCCCGACCTGTGCGGACACCGTTGAGCACCGGCCGCCGAGGTGGTACTCGACGGTGCTCGGCGCGTGCACGCCGAGGCCCTTGGCGAAGACCACGCCGTTGATGGTGATCGGCTTGCCGTCGCCTGCCTTGCTCTCGCCGTTGCTGGTGTTCAGCTCGACCGGACCGAACCCGTTGGCCGAGCGCAGCCACCTGGTGTCGGAGAGCTGCACGGTCCCGCTGGGCGCGGGTTCGGGCACCAGCAGGTCGAAGCTCTGGGTGTGCGTGGTCGGCCGCGGCCCGTGGAAGGTGACGGTGCTGGTCACCGGGTACTTCCCGGGTGTGGTCCCGGCCGGCGGGGTGATCGCGAAGTGGGTCCGCCAGGTCTGTTCCGGCCGCAGCAGCGGGGTGCTCGCCGGGGACTCGGCCTTGATCGTCCAGCCCTCGGGCGCGCTGACCTTGGCCTTGGCGAACAGGGCAGGCAGCCTGCCCGCGTTGTGCACCGCGGTGCTCACCCTGGCGGCCTTGCCGGGGGTGACCACCGGTGCGGCGCCGGGGTAGAGCAGTTCCAGGTCGGTGTGGCTGTCCACCGCTGGCGGGTACAGCGGCCAGGCGTGGTCGGCGGAGATCCGGTAGATCGCGGTGCCGTGCGGCGGGACCGTCGCGGCGATCGTGCCCGCGGTGTGCGCGTCCTGTTTGGTCCACAGGTCGCGGATCTTGTAGCCACTGGCCTTGGCCAGGCCGACCTCGGCGGCGGTGGCGCTGATCCGGGCCGGCTGGTCGGTCTCGTTGAACAGCGCGACCGCCTTGTCCCCGTTGGCCAGTGGCTTGACGAAGACGTACTGCCCGTTCTGGACCCGGATCGGCTTGCCCTGCTTGCCGAGCTTGTCCTGATCGATCGCGATGATCTCCTTGTTGGTCAGGATCTCGAAGTGCTCTGCGGAGACCTTGCGCAGGTCGGCGCCGATCAGCAGCGGGGCGGCCATGATCGACCAGAGTGCGAACTGGGACCGGTACTCGGTGGTGGACTGCTTGCCGTTGCCGACCTCCAGCATGTCCGGGTCGTTCCAGTGCCCTGGCCCGGCGTAGTCGGCCAGCACCATGTTGCGCTTGAGCAGGTCGACGGTCTTGGTCCAGGTGTCGTTGATGTCACCGGTGGTGCGCCACAGATGGCCGACGTCCTTGGCCCATTCCCACGGCTTGTTCTGGCCCCATTCGCAGATGGAGAACACGATCGGCCTGCCGGTGGCCTTGAGCGCGTCCCGCATCTTGGTGTAGCGGAGTTTGGCGTCCACGCCCTGGTTGTTGCAGTTGTCGTACATCAGGAAGCCGTACCGCCTCTGACCTGGGCATACACCCCTGTTTTCCGGGGGTGAACCAAGATCATGCCGTCACCAGGCCGTCAGGCCGTCACTGCGGCGGCCTGGGCCGAACGGCGAGGGGTGAACATCTCGTTCACCGCCTGGCGGGCACGGGAGTAGCTGGAGGGCATCAAGTGGGTGTAGGTCTTGAGCGTGAACGCCTCCGAGGCGTGCCCGAGGTAGGCCGCCAGTTCCTTGACCGTCACCCCGAGCGCCAACAGGGCCGAGGCGAACAGGTGCCGTAGCGCGTGCATCCCGTCCTCACGGTCCACATAGGACAGGCCAGCCTTGGCAAAGGTCGGCCGCCACACCACGTTGTTGAACGCTTGCCGGGTGTAGAGATCACCCGCATCGTTGACCATCAACACCCGGATGGTCTCTGTCTCGCGGCCGTCACGTTCGGCCCACGGCAACGTGATCTCCACTGGCGGGAAGAGTTCGGCGTAGGCGTCCAGGCCATCCAGCACGCCATGACCCAGCGGGACGACGCGGGTCTTGTGTCCCTTGGGAAGTTTGAACTTGCGCATCCCGTTCACGGTGACCATTTGCCGGGTGCAGTGATACACCATCTCCTTGCGGTCGACGTTGTCCAGGCTGAAGGCGAACATCTCGCCCTGCCGCAACCCCACCCCCGCCCCCAGCGAGATGCAGGGCTTGAACCGGGCCGGGAGCGCCAGCTCTACCTTGCGCAACCGGGTCTCGCGCCACGGCGTGACCGTCCTGGGGATCGGCTTGGGTGGGCGGACCGAGGCGTCCTTGCACGGGTTCTTGCGGATCTTCTCATCCACCACCGCCGCGTCCAGGATGGTGGACACCAGGTCGAACACCTGACGCTGATACGCCGCTGAGACCGGCTTGTCCCGGGAGTTCATCCACGCCAGCCACGAGCGGATCAACTCTGGTGTGGCGAAGGAGGACAGGAGTTTCCGCCCCAGGAACGGGTATGCCTGACTGTTCATCCGGTTGGTCAGGTTGTCCACTGTGGACTCATCTTGTGACCGGGCGGCCAGCACCTTGACCGCGTACGCCTTGAACTCCACATTCCCGGCGTTGGGGTCGGTGTAGGTCCTGGCGTACTTGTCGTTCTCGACTTTGGTCATGAACTCCTTAGCCCGCCCCAACTGCTTGTCCGGGAAGGACTTTGATCGCTCCCGCTTGTCCGGGTCTTGGTACTTCACCCGGTACCGCAGTCCCTTCCCGTGTTCCGGGGTGGGTTCCTGGACGGGTTTTCCCTTGCTGTTCACCATGATCTCGCCGGTGACCGGGTCGGTCTTGTCCCGGTACCAGCGATCCTGGATGTGTGCCATGACCTGTTCTCCTCTCTGTCTTGCCGTAGTTGCCGAAAGAAGCCGGGACGGGCTAGGCCGCGCCGAGTTCCTTCACCCACGCCCGGACCACGTCGGGGTGGTAGCGGACGTGTTTGCCCATCCGCAGCCACGCCGGGCCGTAGTCCTTCAACCTCCAGTCCCGCAACGTCTTCTCCGGGATGGACAGAAACACCGCCAGCTCTTCCGGCGTCCACAAACCCTCGACACTGACCAGACGCACCCGCGCTTCCATCGCTGCCCGCCCCCCTACGCCGCTTGACCGGTTGCCGAAAGATCCGGCGGTGTCGGCGGGTCGCCCCCGCTGGCCGCCAGGAGCGCGGTCTTGTACTGGGCCTTCCACCGCAGCCGTTCCGCGACCGCGTGCATGAGCAGGTGCGCGCGAGGAGGCACATCCGGGTCCCCGGGCGCGACCTTCTGCCACACCACCGAGGCCGTGTTGTCCCGGTCGGTGTCCGGGGTGATGCCGACGTCGGTGAGCAGTTGCCGAACAAACTGCGTCCGGTCGTGGCGGTGATCCGCGAGGGACTTGCCTGACCACTTCCGCGAGACCAGGACCCGCCGACCTGGCAGGCCGAGGGTGGAGCGGCGGTGCGCCTTTCCCTTGCACCGCCCCGCGACCAGGTTCATCCGTGCCCCGGCCGGTTGGATGCCATAGAGCAGCCACACCGCACACCGGGGCGAGCACGGCGTGACCCGCAGTTCCTCATGCAGCCGGTCGGCGTGCCGCCGCTGACGCTCGGTCTTCTCCTCGTGGCACTCGCTGATCGACTTGGTCAGGTACTTGGTCAGGTAGCCGATGTGCCGCCCAGATTCCTCGGTGCCGCCGAGGATGCCCTTGGAGTGCACCTGTGCCCCGAACCGCACCACATGCGCCGGTTCGCTGTCCTCAGCCCCGGGAAGCGCCTGCTCCCAGGTCGGCAGAGCTTCCCGGGTGGCCGGGTCGACGAAGCCCTTGGCCCGGTCACACCACACCGGCACCGCCTCGCCGAGGTAGACCAGCTCGTCATGCTTCGGCCACCACACCTGGTGATAGGTCCCCGCGGTCACCAGGCGCACCAGCTCATGCGGGATCGCACCGCGCAATGCGGCATGCCAGTGCGGAGCCAACCGCCGCTGAGGTTCCACGGTCGAGAAGTACTGCACCTCATAGCCGACCGCCCGGCGCAGGTTCTGCACCCACCGGTCCAGCAACGCCGCGAAGTGCACCGCATCCCGCGCGGCCCGCCGGTAGTCATAGCCGTCGGGGTTGACCGGGGTGCCGTCATCGTGGACCCGACCATAGGAATCCAGGGTCAGGGTCAGGAACATCGACGGGCGGAACCGTCCGGCGAACTCGCGGCCGAGGGTGTGCTTGGCGACCTTACGCCGGGGAAGCTCTGGCACGTCCTGCTTACGCCGGGTCGAGCGCTTCACCGGCTTGGCAGCCGGGGCGTCCAGGGCCGGGAGCTTGCCCCGAACCCCACCCTCGCTCAGCTCTCCATCAACGGCCGCAACGGCTTCCCTCAGATCCTCCATTCCGGACTCGTCGCCCTGCGCCCGCGCGCTCTGGTAGTCCGCCCACAGGGTGGACCGAAGCTCGGTCAGCGCGGTCTGGTCTGCGGTCGGTGCGGCCGGGGTGAAGTCGGGTTCGTCGTCGAGGTGCCAGCCTTCCCGGCACTGGGCCATGCGCAGCTTGCGTGCCTTGTCCGCGCACGGGGCACACACGGAGGCCACAGTGGAGCCACAGGCCACCGGCAGCACATCCACGCGGCCGGTGGCGTAGTCCAGCCGCCGTTGCGCCAGCGGCCGCACACAGACACCGTTGGTCTCGGCCAAGGAGCGCACCACGTCCAGCGCTAGAGGTTGGCGCATGCGGTCAGCACGGGTGATATGCAGGCCTTCGGCCGGCATACGCTCACCAGCCACGCTCACGTCTCCGGTCATCACCATTGCCCCCCGCACGGGGTGAAGGCCACGGCCAGGCCGCAGCCGGGGCAGTGCCCGTAGGCGCAGTCATCCTCAGCCCGTGTCCGCGTCCGGCAGCCACACCACAAATCATGCAGCCATCCCGGCATCCCAGGGACACCATCGACCAGCCTCGGCACCATCTCGGCCCGGGGTGGAATCACCTTGTGCTGCAACACTTCCAGTGCCCGAGCGATCCGGGCTTGCTGGTCGCGGGACAGTCGCCTGCTCATGCCGCCACCTCCCCGTCCACGTCATAGCCGCCACCGGGGAAGGGCAGGACTTCGGCATGCACCACGTCGCGGCCGGTGACGTAGTCGACCAGCCGGGCCAGATCCGCATCGGTGACGTGGAAAGCCCGTGCCCGCAACGGTTCCCGCCGATCATCGACCTTGACCCAGGTCACACCCGGGGTGGCTTCGCTGATCTCGTGAGCCGCCGCACCGCGTTGCCGAACACCCTCACCCAGCACCATGTCCACCTGAGCCGCCTCATCCAGCCGGAGGGCGACCTTGGTCCCGAACAAGTGCCGGAAGGACACGATCTCTTTGCGGGGGTCCTGGACCAGGCCCACGACGGCGAAGCCAGGGGCGCGGCCCTGGGATGCGATGGTCTGCACCGCACGCGCCGCCCGCTCCCGCAGACCCTTGTCGGTCTGGTAGGCGATCACGTCGGCGAGTTCGTCGATCACCAGCACGGTGAAGGGTTCTCCGGTGCCGGGCTTGAAGCGCCGCAGCAGGCCCCGGTACCGCTCGGCCCGCTCCTTGAGTTCGGCGGCCAGGGCTTCCAGCAGTTCCACCGCTTCCACGCCGTTGGTGTAGGCGAGGCGGTGGAACAACTCCGGTGCCTGCCCGAGTTCCATGCCGCCCTTGGGATCGATACCGACCAGGCGCACCAGCCCGGCCTTGACCGCCGGGGCCAGGGCCCAGATCAGCGACCACATGACCGAGCCCTTGCCCGCGCCGGGCGAGCCCACCACGAGGATGTGGTTTCCCTGTAGCCGCAACGTGAACGGCCGAGAAGTCTCCGTGCGGCCGATCAGCAGACGCTTGAGGTCAACCGCGGAATCCCTGACAGCCAGGGAAGGCACCGGGATCGGCCGGATGAGCGGGTCACGGTGGACCAGGTCCAGCTCCAGGCGTCCGGGCTTACGGACCCGCACCCGGCAGGCGGTCGCCCCGAAAGCATGCGCAAGGCCGGAAGCGCGTAGCTCCCAGGCTTCGGGGGCTTGGCCCTTGACCATGCGCACCCGGACCCGGTCCCGCCAGCCGTCGGCCCGGACGCGGCCGAGCTTGGGCCGGTACTCCGCACCCCGCATGGTCTTGGTCAGGTCGGCCAGGCGCATGACCGAGCGCCACTGCCACCCATACACCGTGCCGCGCCGCCACTCCGTGCGTACCTGAGACCAGCAGAACCGCACGAACGAGGAGCGGTGGCCCCAGGCCCACCAGCCGAGCCCGATCCCTGCCACGGCGGCCAGGAAGGCGAGGTTGCGTCCGCCGAGCTGGACGTAGCCGGTCCAGCCGAGCAGCGGCAGGAACAGCGCCACCGGGTAGCGCACCGCCAGCCGGAGGACCCGCACGGTGATCCAGCCCGCCGACCACAGCAGGGCCACCGGCAGGAGCACGAGCTTGGCCCACAAGGGCAACAGGGTCCACCAGGGCAGCCGGGGCCGGGTGATTTCCAGCGCCGCCGGTTCCGCGAGGGGCTTACGGGAGAAGGCCATCACCACTCACCCCCGTCCAGGCAGGCGATGCAGCGGAAGACCTGCGAACAGCCCGGGATGTTGTCGATCCGGCCGACCGGGCGAAACGCGCTCTGGCTCTGCCCGCAGACACCACGGCAGGTCAAGCACTCATAACCCTCGGCCTGAGCCTGGGTCAGTTCCATGTCCCGTACCGAGTCGTCGTCCAGCACGACCGAGTAAACGCCTGTGGTCTGCTTACCGGCCAGCGTCCGCGCCAGCACCGCCGCACGGTCCCGCCGTACCGGCTTGCCTTCTTCCACACAGGCCACACACCGGAAGACCTGTGCCCCGCCGAGGACACGACCGGCGGGCAGGAACGCGGCCGTGCCAATCCCGGCCGGGTGGTTGCAGCCCAAGCAGGTCAGGCCCTGAGACTGGGCTTCGGTGAGCTTCATCCGCTGCACCGCAGCCCCGTCCAGGGCGACCGGGTAGATGCCGATGGTTTGCAGCCGGGCGAGCAGGCTCGACCACACCCGAGCCCGGGAGAACCGCACCCGCCGGGGCCGGGAAGCATCCTCGGTCGCGGCATTGATCACCTCGGTGAAGTCCAGGGGCAACCAGCCCTCACAGACCCCGCACCGGTGATCTCCAGGCAACATGCGGGCGAACTTCCCGCAGGTGGAGCACCGGCGCTGACCTTTTCGGGGGACCCCGCCTAGCGGAGAGGTTCCGTCACGTCCTACAGTCATTCTTGTTCACTTCCTGTGGTTGTGGACGGCACAAGAGCGGCGAGGTTTCCAGGCCAAGCAGCCGCTCTTGTGTCCTTGTTTTCCGTGCTCCGCACCAAGACGTGCGGTATCGCCACGGGACCCGAAGGTCCGTGTCTGTCCTTTGTGGACTGTCTCTTGTGGACTTATCGTTTTGGCTTCGGCTGTTCCGTCACGCTCCTTCCGTGCCGGACCAGCCAGGCCACGCACGAGGGGCAGTAGTTCTGCCCGTCCCGCAGCCGCGTCCATTGGCCGCACACGCCGGAGCAGCGCCGCCAGGACACCCGCACCCGCAACGGCCTCAAATGGGCGTAGGGGGCGTCGGCGGGGTTCCCCCGCCGGATCCAGTTGCCTAGCCTGGACATCACCACCGCCTCACGTCGAGGTTCGTGGGAGGCACGAGGAGCGGGAACCACGGCTACCACCACAGGAGCCCGCCCCCGTGCCGACTCATTCCCCGTCACGTATCGCGTGCCTGCTCGCGCCAGCTACCACTTCGCCCGCGACCACTCCGCGCGCCTCGATCTGGTCGCGGTAGGCCTGCGCGGAATGGAACGCAAACGTCTCCGCCGCGTCCAGGAACTCACGCGCGACCATCACCAGATCCCGCGCCACCCGCACACCCATTGCCGAACCGTGGACGTCCACGGAGACGGCAAGACGCACCGCGCAGCCACCATCAACAATCGACAGCACCGGCTGGCCCTGCGACAACGTGCCCAAGGTGACCACCGTGTTCTCATCCGGCGTGACCCACACCTCAAGACTCATGCCATGCCACCCCCGTCGACCGAGAGCTTTCGTTCTTGGGCAACCAAAGCCAGTTCACCGTAAAGCCGCTCGAATTCGCCGCCGTCCAGCACCACCACGAACCTCTGTGACGGACCGTTGAACCCAATCGTCAAGTGCACGTCATTCCACGACTCGACCTGAATTGCCGTGTCCTTGTGAACCGAGATCAAGTAGTCACTGTAGAAGTAGCCTGGGTCGACCGTCACGTGAAGGTTACTCATGCCGGATCACCCACCGGTTCCGGCGCGGGGTCGTAATGCCCCACGATCGGGGTCATGCGGTGGTAAAGCCGCTCGAAGTCGTCACGGTCCAAAACGACGACGATCCTCTGAACCGGCCCGCCGAAGATGAGCAACATGTTCTCGTCGTCCCACGGCTCAACCTGAATCGCGGTGTCCTCATAGATCGACACCGTCAGGTCCAAGCCCAGTTCGTCCCGGGTGATCGGCATGACTACGCCGCCTTAGAAGGGTCAGCCGCCTTGGCTTCGGCAGGCTTTGCCGCCGGAGCCTTGCCCGCATTCGTTCCCGCGGACTTGAACCCGGTCGCCCTGAACAGCCAGCCCTGATACTTGTACTCACCGCTGCCCGACACACGCGGTTCGACCGTCAGCCCGTCCAATTCGATCTGCCGCATGCCCATCCCGGGCACCAGCTCAGCCGTGGTCGGGACCGGCTGAACGTCGGCGATGAACGTGATCTGGAAAGACGCTCGCTTGGCTTTCAGTTCGTCCGGGTCGGTCACCGTGCCGACCCACTGACGCTTGCCCGTCACGGGGTCGACCTTCTGCCGGGGCTCCCTGTTCTTGTTCTCCTGATACTCGAAGTCCGGCGCGATGTCTCCGATGAGGACTAGGCCCTTGCCGAATGCCTGATCGAAGTCGATCGGGAACCGGTGGCCTTTCTGAATCGCCATGGTCGAAACCTCTCTACGTGGTTTAGCCGGGTCTCCGGCCTGTCCGTACCGCCAGCTCAGCGGCACACCATGAGCTTCGACCAGGATCTGTCTCGCCCGGATCCACTCCGAGTCTCGTCTACGACTTCTGTCTCTCACCCGAGTCTCGTCTATGTCTCATCGACGTGCTAGGCTGGTAGCACGAGACAGGAAGGAGGGCAGGTTGTGGCCCCACACCCGACGCTGCTCAAGTTTCTTCTGAAAGAGCGTCATTTGCAGGGATATCGAACGTTCTGCAAAGAATACGACCGCGTAGCCAAGAAGGTAGATATCGACCTGAAAGGAAACTATCCAAGCAAAGCGCAGTTTTATCGGTGGCTATCCGGCGATTTGATCAGCCTCCCGTATCCCGACCATTGTCGAATTCTCGAAGCTATGTTCCCCGGACGGTCAGCGGCGCAGCTCCTGGAGCCCTACGACGGCAACAGTGAAGCCGCTACCGAACTTTTCCGGGCGGAAGAAGAGGAGTTGTTGCCGAAGCGCGAAACTAAAGAATTCAACCCGGGGCAACTGTCAACCGGATTGGTGAGTCAACTCGGCGAGGAATTCAGTCTTGCCGTGCCGCGTGCCGAATACGGCGACTCGAAAATAGAGTTGGTTTCTTTGCCGAATCCTCAGCCGGGTCGATTGTTGGACCTAAACTGGGCCACATTCGGCTTCGGTATCGAGCGACTTGGCGACCAGATTAAACACTTGGGGAGCCGTCTTGATGTAGATATCTGCTTCGGCATCAACGAGGCAGGGCTTGTCATGGCGACTTTTCTTTCATCTTCCCGGTTTTCGCGCTGCCCTATCGGATACCTTCGATGCAACAAGATTAAGGGCGGTATCGAACTGGACGAGGCGTCCGTCTTTCCTGTTGTTGAAGATCACGCCACAATTGTCCTTTGCGACTTCGAGGTCAAGCACTCTGATGCTATTGGGTACCTGGCGAAGCAGGTCCGATCACGTTATCCGAAGGCGGACTTGTATTTCGCCGTATTTGGTGCAATGACAACTGGGGACGAGGCTCGCGCAGCCAGCTTCGACAATCTTGCCGGTGCGCAAAATCTGCGCGCGGCCCAGTTCGAGGCGATTTTTATTGCCGCAACCATGAGCCCTCCCGGCATCGAACCCCCACTTGAATTGCGATAGAAACTGAAGGTGGTCACCAGATGAGCAGCGAAACGGCAATTCCTGCCTTGGCTACGCGTATTGCCGATCTAGTCAGGTCAATGATCCTTGAGGTTCGTCCGCGCCTGGTAAATGCGGCACTTACGGGCGAGCGCAAGGAGCACGAGAACCTACGCCACGGCGACAATTTTCTTTCCGATTTTGACCTGTGGATGCACGAGCGCTACAAAGAGGCCCTTGTTCAGCTCATCCCGTCTTTCGTATATGCCTCCGAGGAGGCTGATCCTGAAGTGATTGGACCCGATGCCGATCCTGATCTATGCATTTTGGTCGACCCGTTGGACACCAGCGAACTAGCGGTTCGTGGCCTCTACGGATACACACACATTATGGTCTACTCTCGGGCGCTCGCCAGGCCGATCATTTCGGTAATCGGAGACATCTTCCATCACATTCAGCTCTACATTGGGGCTCGTGATGAATCCGGCGATGATCGAGCGTACATGATTACCGCAGACTCGGTAGAGTATGTTCTATGTCGCCCATCGCAACGTCCCCTTACGCAGGCTCTAGTCACCAATTACCTTATGCGTCCCAGTGAAAGATTCATGCCTCTCGCCCGGCAAGAGAAGTTCCTAGGGGCACTCGGCGCTTCAGAGGGCGGCAGCAAAAAGAAGGATGGACGAATTGGTGTCGACTTTGGTTCAGTAAGCCTGTGTCACGTAGCTGCTGGACTCACTGATGCAACCGTTGAATTTGCAAAGGGATTCGCTATCTGGGACCTGTCTCCGGGGCACTACATACTTCATGCCGCAGGCGGAACCGTTATTGACCTGCAAGGCAAGCCAATCCCGCTGGACTACCGTCTTGATTCGCTTGCGGACATTGCCGCCGCCATGAACCCGCGTCAAAAATTCATCGCTGCTGGTAATCCCAGCCTGGCGGACGAGATCTTGAAGACGTTGAGCACGTAGCGCCATCCACGGATGCCTCTGAGTGTCCTGCTGTACTGCCGAATTTGGCTCTATGGGATCAAGGCGCGCCGCCAAGCGGCGCGCGGCGGGTGGTCGCGCTGGCTGCGCTGGGCACACCCATCCGGGCACGGCCGCCTACCGCTCCGCTGCGGCGGCCGACCCGTCGGCGCGCCCAGCGAACCCGCGCCCACCTGCCGGGCCGAGTAGCCGCGCGCCGCCCCCATCACAGCCAACCCGTCCCGCGGAATTACCTGCTCCGACCTGGCACCCGGCATGTCCCGAACGCCCCGGCCGGCATACCCCTTCGCGTGTATCCACACGAAGGA
>NZ_JALMDK010000016.1 GCF_023094165.1 Crossiella sp. S99.2
CGACCTCCTGCGGAGGTTCTGGCCGGGTGGTTTGTGAACCAGTCGGCGGCGTGATATTTTCCTTTTGGGTCGAGTCCAGATTTTTCGGGGCACGTCAGAATGCCGCATCGGGGTGGCGAAGTGAATCGCCACCCCGATGTGGGCCTAATTCGCGCGGGCTATCCGCACATGGACGGCGCCATCACCTCCTGTGCGCTGCCCCAGCCCGCGCACCGGAAACCCGAGTGCCCGAACCAGTTGTGGCCGAATTCGTGCGCGGCGAGCAGTGCGCCGTCCCGGACACCGCGCATGAACAGCGAGATCCGCTGTCCGCTGCCCCAGTTGCAGCCGACGACATTGGTTCCGCCGCCACAGCCGGTGATGTAGCTGTTGGTACAGGACACCGGGGTGCCCGCGCCCTCGGTCAGCCCGGTCCACGCGGCCGCGCCGCGCCGGATCGCCGCGGCGTAGGGCTGACAGGAGCTGGTGATGTGGTAGCTGCGCCTGCTGGGCGTAGGCCAGGCCTGGATGCCCACCACCGGCTCGGCGGCGGTGTCGCGCTGGCCGGGCTCGATGGTGATGACCGAGGTCGGGTGACCTAACGCGGCCACCGCCGGACCCGACTGGTCGCCGACCGAGACGCCCGCCTGGGTGGCCGGCCCCAGCAATGCCATCGCCGAGACCGCCGCGGCTATCACGCCATACCGCAGGAAGAGACTTCTGATCATTGTCATGTCCTCACTTGCAGGGAAGTAAGTGCAGGACCTGGAAGCCTCCAACAGTGATCCCGGAGCGTCCACCCGCGAAAAGTCGGAACATATTCGACGACTACGCGAAAGAAGTGCCCCGAGCAGACTCGGGTAGTCGGCGGGGCGGGTCAGCCGCGTGCGCTCCGGTCGGCCTTGGTGAGCAGGGCCAGCAGTGGCGTGTCCTGGAACGGGAACTCGGCGAGTTCCTTGGTCAAGCCCCGTTCGGCGGCCTCCTGGCGCGCTCCGCCGCGGTGCGCGACCAGGCTCATCACCTCTTCGCTGAAGTACCCACCGCCGTAGGCGCGCAGGTGCCGGGCGCTGTCCAGGGGCCGGAACCCGGTGGGGGCGATCGAGTTGTGACCGCCGATGTCGATCGCCCAGGCCGCGGTGATCAGGGTGTCCCGGTCCGGTTCCGACAAGGACGCGGCCAGCTTGGTGGCCCGGCGCACCACCTCCTGCACCCGCCGCCACCCCGGGTCGTCGCCGTGTGCCATGGCCTGCCCAAGCCAGGCCGCCTCCCGCACCGACCTGGTCGCCATGGCCGTGTCCCAGGCCAGCTGCGGGTCGTCGCCGACCACCTGCCGGCAGTAGAACTCCGGGGTGGCCTCGGTCCCGACGAGCGTGGTCAGCCGGTCCTTCGGCCGGACCGGGCCGCCGTAGTGCAAAGTCCCCCTGACCAGCACCGCGACCGGGCGGTCCTGGCAGGTCACCAGCCACGGACGGTGCAGGGTGGGCAGGTAGTGCGGCAGGTCGATGGCGGCGAGGGCGTCGGCCACTCGGGGGTCCGCGGCGACTTGGACGGTGCGGAGGTGGGGCTCCGCGTCGTCACCCATGTTGATCGAGCGACGGTCCACGACGATGTCCATCTGGTGAGTATCGCTCGCATCTCAATCCGCCCCTGCGGCGGCCTCCCCGACTTGACCAGCTAAGTTAGGCCGACCTAACCTCCATTAGGTTAGCCTAACCATCCTGGGGGATGACTGTGAACGCGTGGAACACGACCGGTGTGGCCGTGGTCAGCGGCGCGGCCAGGGGCATCGGCGCCGCCGTCGCCGATGCGCTGGCCGGTCGCGGGGCCAGGGTCGCGCTGCTGGATCTCGACGGCGACGCCGTGCGGGAACGGGCCGCCGCGCTCGGTGACCGCGCCACCGGGTACGCCGTGGACGTGGCCGACGCCGCGGCGGTGGAAACCGTGGTGGCACAGGTGGAACAGGACCTCGGACCGGTGACCGCGCTGGTCAACGTGGCCGGGGTGCTGCAGGCCGCGCCGGTGGCCGAGCTGGACCCGGCGGTGTGGGCGCGCACGTTCGCGGTCAACGCCGACGGGGTGTTCCATCTCTCCCGCGCGGTGACCCGGCGAATGGCGGAACGGGGCGCGGGGGCGGTGGTCACGGTGACCTCCAACGCCGCCACCGTGCCCAGGGCCGGACTGGCCGCCTACTGCGCGTCCAAGGCGGCCAGCGCCATGTTCACCAAGGTGCTCGGGCTGGAACTGGCCGGGCAGGGCATTCGCTGCAACGTGGTCGCGCCCGGCTCCACCGACACCGACATGGGCCGCGCGCTGTGGGGCGCGGGCGGCCAGGCCGGGGTGATCGCGGGCGCCCAGGACGCCTTCCGGGTGGGCATCCCACTGGCCAGGGTGGCCGACCCCGCCGACGTCGCCGACGCGGTGCTCTTCCTCCTCTCCCCCGCCGCGCGGCACATCACGATGCAGGAGTTGTGCGTCGACGGTGGCGCCACGCTCGGGGCCTGACCGCAACGGGAGATCGACAACCATGTGGCCAGACGAGTTCGCCAGCCGCTACCGCGAGCTGGGTTACTGGCGCGGCGAGACCTTCGGCGGGCTGCTGCGCGACTGGGCCGGGCGCTGGGGCGAGCGCACCGCCGTGATCGACGGCGAGCACCGGGTCAGCTATGCCGAACTGGACCGGCGGGCCGACCGCCTCGCCGCCGGCCTGCACGGCATCGGCGTGCGCGCCGGGGACCGGGTGGTGCTGCAACTGCCCAGCACCGCCGCCTTCTTCGACGTGATCTTCGCGTTGTTCCGGCTCGGCGCGCTGCCGGTGTTCGCGCTGCCTTCCCATCGGGCCAACGAGATCGGCTACTTCTGCGCGCACAGCGAGGCCGTCGCGCTGGTGACCACCGATGTGCACGAGGGCTTCGACCACCGCAGCCTGGCCGCGGTCGCCGGCAACGCCAGGGTGATCATCGCCGGTGATCCCGGCGAGCACACCGCGCTGGCCGACCTCTACACCGAGCCAATCCCGTTGCCGGCAAGGGATCCGGCCGAACTGGCGTTCCTGCAACTCTCCGGCGGCAGCACCGGCAGGCCCAAGCTGATCCCGCGCACCCACGACGACTACCTCTACAGCGTCTGGGCCAGCGCGGACATCTGCGGGCTGAGCACCGAGACGGTGTACCTGTGTGCGTTGCCGGTGGCGCACAACTACCCGCTGTCCTCCCCCGGCGTGCTCGGCGTGCTCTACGCCGGTGGCACCGTGGTGCTGTGCCCGCGCCCGGACCCGGCCACCGCGTTCGCGCTGATCGAGCGGCACCGGGTCACCATCACCGGGGTAGTGCCGCCGATCGCGTTGGTGTGGCTGGAATCCGCCCGCCGCAGCACCCACGACCTGTCCAGCCTCCAGGTGCTCCAGGTCGGCGGGGCCAAGCTCGCCGAGGAGGTGGCCCGCCGGGTGCGACCCACCCTGGGCTGCACCCTGCAACAGGTCTTCGGCATGGCCGAGGGCCTGGTCAACTACACCCGCCTCGACGATCCGGAGGAGGTCGTGGTCAGCACCCAGGGCCGCCCGATCTCCGCGCACGACGAGGTCCTGGTGCTCGACGAGGACGGAAACCCGGTGCCAGACGGGGAAACCGGGCACCTGCTGACCAGAGGTCCGTACACCATCAGGGGTTACTGGCGCGCTGACGAACACAATGCCCGCGCGTTCACCCCCGACGGCTTCTACCGCACCGGCGACCTCGTGCGGCGGGACCGGGACGGCTATCTGGTGGTGACCGGCCGGGCCAAGGACCAGATCAACCGCGGCGGGGAGAAGATCGCCGCCGAGGAGGTCGAGAACGAACTGCTCGCCCATCCCGCGGTGCACGACGCCGCGGTGGTGGCCATGCCCGACCGCTACCTGGGCGAGCGCTCCTGCGCGTTTGTCGTGCTGCGCCAAGGGGTGCCCGTCCCCGAGGCCGGCGCGTTGCGCGAATTCGTCCGGGATCGCGGCCTGGCCGGCTACAAGGTGCCGGACCGGGTGGAGTTCCTCGACGAGTTCCCCACCACCGCGGTGGGCAAGACCAGCACCAATGATTTGCGCGCCGCGTTGCGTGCGCGCCTGGAGAGGGGATGACCACCATGGGCCTGCCCGCTATCAAGCCCTACGCCTTACCCGAGCCCGAGGAACTGCCGCAGAACCGGGTGGACTGGCGGGTCGACCCGGCCCGCGCCGTGCTGCTCGTGCACGATATGCAGAATCACTTCCTGGATGCCTTCCCGCGTGCGGACTCACCACTGCCCGCGGTGCTGGCCAACATCGACGCGCTGCGCAAACACTGCACGGCCGCGGGCATTCCGGTGGTCTTCACCGCCCAGCCCGGCGGTCAGAGCCAGGACGAACGCGGTCTGCTGCTGGACTTCTGGGGCAACGGCCTGCCGTCGGAGCGCCGCGCAGAGTCCATTGTGGACGAACTTGCGCCCGCGCCGACCGACATCGTGATGACCAAGTGGCGCTACAGCGCGTTCGTGCGCACCGACCTGGCCGAGTTCCTCGGCGAGCGGGACCAGTTGATCGTCACCGGCGTGTACGGGCACATCGGGGTGCTGACCACCGCGCTGGACGCGTTCATGCGCGAGGTCAAACCGTTCGTGGTGGCCGACGCGGTGGCCGACTTCTCCCGCGCGGACCACCTGGCCGCGTTGCACCACGTGGCCCAGCGCTGCGGGCACGTGCTGACCACCGCGACCCTGGTCGACGCCCTGCTGGGGGTGGCCTCGTGACCACCGCGGCCCTGCGCGAGCAGGTGGGCGAACTGCTGGGCCGCCCGGTCACCGACGAGGAGGATCTCCTCGCGGCCGGGCTGGACTCGATCCGGCTGATGGTGCTGGCCGAACGCTGGGAGTCCGAGGGCGCGGACGTCTCCTTCGTGACCCTGCTGGAAAACCCGACCGTCGCGGCCTGGGCCCGGCTGGTCGGCAACTGAGCGAACCGGAGGTCGGCGGGACCCGCCGACCTCCGGGAAGCGGTCAGCCGCACTGCATGGTGCACCGGGCATTCTCGAACCGGCCCGCGGCCAGATCCGCTGACCGGATCACCCAGTACAGCATTCCGACGTCGCCCCAGCACATGTCGGCTTCCTTGCTGCTGTCGATCTGGGCGAGCAGCACCCAGCGGGCCGCTTCCTCGGCGAAACCCGGGTCGTACCAGGAACCCTCGTACACCTCGCCGGCCACCTCCTTCTCCACCGGGCCCTGGATCGGTGTGGCGAACCCGCCGATCTGGTGGAACGGGCCTTGCTCAATTTCCCAGCGCAGCTCGCCGAACACGTCGGGGCCCGATCGCCCTGGACCGAGCACGGTCTGGACGGCCTCGGCCAGCGTGGCGCCACTGGCCGTCCGGGTCTGGTCGAGCAGGAGGTGCTCGCGTTCCGGGGCGGTGGCCACGATCTCGGCGAAGAGGTCCACGCTCGGGTACGGGTTGATATCGGCCGGTGGCGTCCGTTCGGTGACCGCCGTGCCCGCCGGCACGAAGATCACCCGGCTGCCCTCGACGTCCTCGACGAAGGCCGGGTCCGGATAGCCCGGATGGCGTTCGCCGTCGAAGTAGAAGAACAGCAGCGTGCCCTCGGCCGGCAGCGGAATGCTCAGGAACTCACGCGGTAACGCCGCGCAGTCCACCGCGGCGATGAAGTTGAGCGGCCCGCGGTCCGGCCAGCTGGGCCAGTCCACCTCGGGCGGCAGCGCCGGGTTGCCGCCCAGCCGCGCCACCCGTGGCCCCGGCCCGGAGTCGGCGAGCCGGATGCCCGGTTGGAACAGCTCGATCCAGGTTTCCGCGGCCTCAGCGGGCAGGCGGTCCTTGGCGAGCGCGCTGAGGCGGTCTTTCCACATCGTCACGGCGCCCAACGTACCCACGCCCACCGACAATCGCGGCGATCTCGGACTGCGCCACCTGGGCACGCCTGCGCAACGACTGACCGCGCGTCAATAAGAAATGATCACCGGGAACTCCGCTCGGCGGTAATTCTTTGCTTCGACCATGCGGCGCACAGTCAGCGTCAATACCCCTCGCGCGCGATTGACCAGTCATTCCGCCCGGATTAGGGTTCGCCTGCGATCTCGACTTGCCCAGAAGGGGTGCCCGGCTTGGCGTCAAAGAGTGATATTGGGCAGCGAGTCAGGAAGTACCGGAAGCTGCGCGGAATGAGCCTGCGCACCACGGCCCAGCTGGCCGGCATCTCCCCGGCATTCTTGTCCATGGTGGAGAACGGCGAGCGAATGTTGGACCGTCTTTCGCACATCCAGGCCATCGCCGACGCACTCCGGGTGTCACCGGCCGATCTGGTCGACTCCGCGGCGGCGACCGGGATGCGGGCGGAGGTGTCCGGTGAAGTGGAATCCTCGATGGCATGCCTGCGCTCGACCCTGCTGGGCACCGCCTCGGTCCCGGCCGGCCGCCTGGCGCACCTGCGCGGGGTCGAGGACCTGGCCAGGCAGGTGGACCTGCTCACCCAGGCCTACGACCGCTGCCAGTTCGCCCGGGTGGCGCTGGGGTTGCCGGCGGTGCTGGCCGCCGCGTGTGCCCGGCCGGATCAGGCGGAGGCAGAGCTGACCCGGCTGTGGTTGACGATCTACCAGAACCTGTGCATCCCGGTGCTGCGGGAATTCGGCTACCTGGATCTGATGGCACTCGCCCTGGAGATTTCCCAGCCCTTGGCCGAGGAATGCGGTGACGCGGTGGATGTCGCGGTCGTCGCGTGGCAGCGGTCCCAGCTCTACACCCGGCTGGGGTTGCACGGATACGCGGCGACGGTGGCCGAGGTGGCGGCGGACAAGCTCGCCGCCGAACTCCTGCGCACTCGCCGGGCGAGGTCCGTGTACGGCAGGCTGCACATCACCGCGGGGCTGGCCAGGGCCCGCCTTCCGGCACCGGGCGCCGCGCCCTACGCGCACCTCGCCGAAGCGGAGCAGGTCGCCGGGCACGACCCTTGGCCGGGCCCTGTCGACTCCCTGGCCCGGCTCAGCGGCACGTCTCTGCTGCTGAACCGGCTTGAACTGCTCTGCGTCCTCGGGCACTTCGACTCGGTTCCGGCGGTACTGCGCGAACTCGACGCCCATCCGCCCGAGAACCACATCGACAGCTACGGGTTCCACCTGTTGGCCGGGTCCTCGCTGGCACACCTGCCCACGGGCGAACCCCAGGCGACCGCGCACCTGGTCAACGCCGAGAAGATCGCTCCGCACGCCTTTGTGTGCGACCCGTACGCGCGTCGCGCCGTGGGCACGCTGCTCAACCGCCCGACCTACCAGAGTGTGCGGGTCACCCTTCGCGGCCTCGCGCACCGGATGGGCCCCGGCAGTTGCCAGGGGCCCACGGGTTCGAGGTCAGGAACTGACCGGTGAGTGCAGGTACCCACCGAGCACGACATTGGCCCACCAGGTCCCGGATCCGGAGGCGTAGAAGACGTCGGTGAGGTCGTATCCGCTCATATCGCCACCGCGGGTGTACACCACGTGCTGCTGACCATCGGCTGGAATGGGGTCACTCGTGTAATTCAGGTAGGTCGCGACCCGGCCACCCGCACCCAATTTGACCTTGAAGTAGGTGAAGTAGGGGTTGGTGTGGCACAGCGCCAGCACCTTGTCCACTTCGGCCGCCCAGGTGCAGAGTTCCTTCGGATTACGGTGCACCCGGTTGTTGCTGGTGGACTTGTAGGTGTCCCACGGCACCCTGGCGTTCTCATCCGACGTGCCGGTGCTGCCGTAGTAGACGTCACCGGTGGTCGCGTGGCAGAACGGCGGCGTGTCGTCAATGGCGCTGCGGCTTGACCCGCTGTAGGTCCAGCAGGCCGGCGGTGGCTGGAGCTGCCAGGACGAGCGTGGCGCCGAATCGGGCAAACCGTCGCGGTTCAGCTGTTCGGTGAAGTACTGCTCACCCCGGGTCGGGAAGAACGCCGTGCTCTGGTTCGGCCGGCTCCAGTTCAGCACCACGAACATCCCCTCGCTGCTGGTGCACGGGGTGCGGTACCAATAGACCCAGGATCCGTCATTGGCCCGGACGAAGCTGTCCGTGGCGTGCGTTATCGACTCCTGCACAACAGACAGGAACTCATCGACCGGGAGTGGCTGACCGGACCTGCAGACTGTTTCGCCACGGTGGTTGTAATAGGCGTGCTGGATGATCCTGGGCAGCATGTTGACGAGGTCGACCCCCGGCGGCTGCGGTGCGCGGTGATAGCCGGGGGCGGCCCATGCTTTCTCCGCCGATCCCGGCGTGAACAGCAGTAATGCGGCGATCAGCGCGAGAATTGCGGGCAGCAGGAAGCGGCGGGCAAGACGGCGGCTCATGGTGACTCCCATTCGAGCGAACCTGAATCTTGGTTCGCACACGGTAGTCAACCTGATACCAAAAACGTTCACCCTGGTGAACACCACTAGAGCAGCCGCGCGATGCGTTCCTGTGCGGCCGGACTGGCCAGGTCGTGGTGGCCGAAGTCCAGGTCGTGGTTGACGATCTCGCCGGTCACGTACGCCGCCCAGTCCGCATGGGTGGACAGCAGTTCCGCCCGGTCCCTGATCGCCGTACCGAACACCAGATCCCCTTGGTGCACACCGAATTCCGCGCCCGCGATCACCTCGGCGGCCGCGTGCACGTTGGCGGTCACCACCGCCGGGTCCAGGCCCGGTGGCAGTGGCTGGTCCAGGTGCCGGGTCAGGTCCGCGACCGGCGGCTGACCGCGCCAGCGGGTGCCGGGGTAGGCGTCCAGCAGCACCAGCTGGGCGACTTCCTCACCCTGGGCGTGCAGGCGGACCGCCAGCTCGTGTGCGATCAGGCCGCCGAGGGACCAGCCGAGCAGGTGGTACGGGCCGTGCGGACGCACTGCGCGCAACGCTGCCAGGTGCTGTTCCGCGAGGGAGGCCAGGGTGTGGCCGGTCAGGTCGGGGCATTGCAAGGCAAACACTTCGCGGTCCAGGTGGGCGGCGAGACCGGCGTAGCACCAGCCGAGGCCGCTGGCCGGGTGCACGCAGAACAGTGGTTCGCCACGCCCGCCGGTGCGCAGTGGCAGCACCGGTGCGAACGGGTCCACCGCGGTCTCCTGGGCGAGCAGACCGGCCACCGTCGGGGCGGCCAGCACGTCGGCGACGGTGACCGGGCGGCCGAGCACCTCGGCGGCGCTGGCGGCGAATCGGGCGGCCAGCAGGGAATGGCCGCCCGCGGCGAAGAAGTCCTCGTCCACGCCGAACTCGGCCAGGCCGAGCAGTTCGGCCGCGGCGGCACACAGCTTGTGCTCGACCGGGGTGCTCGGCGCGCGGGCCGGGCCGCGGTCGAGCACCGGGTCCGGCAGTGCGGCCAGGTCGAGTTTTCCGTTGGGGGTCAACGGAAGCGCGGTCACCGGCAGTACCGCGACCGGCAGCATGTGCGCGGGCAGTGCGCGGGCGGCGTGCGCGCGCACCTCGGGTCCGGTCAGGCCGGGGTCGGCGAGCACGTAGCCGACCAGGTGCGGTCCGGCCGCACCCTCGCCCACGGCCACCGCGGCGGTGCGCACGCCGGGGCAGCCGACGAGTGCGGCCTCGACCTCGCCGAGTTCGATCCGGAAGCCGCGGATCTTGACCTGGTCGTCGGCGCGGCCCAGGTAGTCCAGCACGCCGTCCGGCCGCCAGCGCACCAGGTCCCCGGTGCGGTACATCCGCGCGCCGGGTGCGCCGTGCGGATCGGCCAGGAACCGTTGCGCGGTCAGGGCGGGCCGGTTCAGGTAGCCCCTGGCCACGCCCTCGCCGCCGAGGTACAGCTCGGCCACTACTCCGGGCGGCACCGGGCGCAGGCGCTCGTCGAGCACGTAGGCGCGCACGCCGGGGTCCGGGCGGCCGATCGGCACCGCACCCGGCTGGCTGGGATCGCAGTCCCACAGGGTGGCGTTGACGGTGGTCTCGGTGGGGCCGTAGGCGTTGACCACGCGATGCCTTGCGCCCCAACGGCGAACGACCTCCGGCGGCACGCGTTCGCCGCCGACGACCAGGGTGAGTTCCGGCGGCAGGGTGATCTCCGGTGGGAACATGGCCAGGATGGACGGCGGCAGTCCGGCGACCGAGATTCGTTGCTCTCGAAGGTAATCGGCGAGGCCGGTGCCGGGGGCGCGCAGTTCGGCGGGGATCACCGCGAGGGTGCCGCCGCCGAGCAGGGTGCCGACCAGTTGCCAGAACGCGGCGTCGAAACTGGGTGAGGCGAAGTAGAGCACCCGCTGGCCGGCGGCCGAGCCGAATGCCTGTTCCTGGGTGGCCACCAGTTTCGCCACCCCGCGATGCGGCACCACCACGCCCTTGGGCAGGCCGGTGGATCCGCTGGTGTAGATGACATACGCCGCGTGATCGGGGCTCAGCGGCACCACCGGCCCGGTGCCGGGCAGGGTGGCCAGGCGGCGCACCACCTCGGGGTCGTCCAGCAGGATCGTGGGCAGCTCGGCGGGCAGACGGGCGGCCAGTTCGGTGGTGGTGAGCAGGACTCGAGGGCGGGCGTCGGTGATCAGGTGGGCCAGCCGGTCGGCCGGGTAGTCCGGGTCCAGGGGCAGGAACGCGCCGCCCGCCTTGAGCACGGCGAGCTGGGTGGCCACGATGTCCAGGGTGCGTGGCGGCGCGATGGCCACCACGGTTTCCGGGCCGACCCCGTGTTCCCGCAACAGGTGCGCGATCCGGCTGGCGCGGTCGTCGAGTTGGGCGTAGCTGTGTTCGGCGCCGTCGACTGCGACCGCGATGGCTTGTGGGGCAAGGCGAACCTGTGCGGCGAACAGTTCGGGCACGGTGCCCGGTACCAGGGTGCGCGCGGTGTGGTTCCACTCGTGCACGATCCGCTGGTGTTCGGCCTCGGTGAGCAGCGGCAGGTCGGCGATGGAGCAGTCCGGTGAGGCGGTGAGCAGAGCGAGGAGGTGGGCCAGGCGTTCGCCGAAGCCGCGGGCGGTGTCGGCGTCGAAGAGGTCGAGGCGGTGTTCCGCCAGTCCGGACAGGCCGTCCTGGCCGGGGGTCTCGCTGAAGGCGAAGGTGAGGTCGAATTTGGCCGCGCCCGCGCTGATCGGGGCCAGCCGGGCGCTCAGGCCGCGGTCCAGGACGGTGTCCGCGCCGGTGTCGGTGCGGTGGCTGAGCATCACCTGGAACAGCGGGGTGCGGCCGGGGGTGCGCGGCGGGTTGACCGCCTCCACCACCCGGTCGAAGGGCACCTCCTGGTGGTCGAAGGCGGCCAGGGTGGTCTCGCGAACCCTGGCGAGGAGTTCCCGGAAACTCGGTGCGCCGGCGGTGTTCACCCGCAGCACCAGGGTGTTGACGAAGAATCCGACCAGGTCGTCAAACGCGCTGTCGCCGCGTCCCGCGACCGGGGTGCCCAGTGGGATGTCGGTGCCCGCGCCGAGCCGGGTGCACAAGGTGGCCAGGGCGGCTTGCAGCACCATGAACGTGGTCACGCCCGTCTCGCGGGAGAGTGCCCGCAGTGCGCGGTGGGTTTCCGGTGGCACCGCAAAGGTCACCACGCCGCCGAGGTCGCTCTGGCCGCGCGGGCGGTCGGCGGGCAGCGCGAGTTCGGCGGGCAGGTCGGCCAGTTGCGCACGCCAGAACGCCAGCTGTTCCTCGGCCTCGTCGTCGAGCAGTTTCTCCTGCCAGGCCGCGTAATCCGGGTAGCGGATCTTCAACTCTATCCACTGTGGACTGTGTCCGGCGCGGCGGGCCTGGTAGGCGGCGGCCAGGTCGTCGAGCAGTGGACGCAGGGACCATTCGTCGGCGGCGATGTGGTGCAGCAGGAGCAGCAGCACGTGGTCCTGCTCGTCCAGGCGGAACAGGCTGGGCCGCAGCGGGGCGTCGACGGCCAGGTCGAACGGGCGACGGGCCGCGGTGGCCAGCGCGGTGTCCACATCGGACACCGACTGCGGGTCGAGGTCGAAGTCCAGGCGTGGCAGCACGTTCGGGGCCGGTTCGCCGTGTACGGCGGGCAGCAGAGTGCGCAGTGGCTCGTGCCGTCCGGCCACATCGGACAGTGCGGCGGCGAGCGCGGGCGCGTCCAGGGGGCCGGTCAGGCGCAGGGTGAGCGGCATGTTGTAGGTGGCCGCACCGGGGTCCAGGCGCTGCAGGAACCACAGGCGGCGCTGGGCGTGTGAGAGCAGGTGCCGGTCCGGTGCGGACTCCGGGCGGGGGCGGGACCGGCCGCCGTGGTCGGCCAGCCAGGTGGCCAGTGCGGCGGGCGTGGGGGTGTCGAAGAGGATCCGCAGCGGCACCTCGACCGACAGGGCGGCGCGGATGCGGCTGAGCAGCCGGGTGGCCAGCAGGGAATGGCCGCCCAGGGCGAAGAAGTCCTCCTCCGGCCCCACCTCGGTGGCGCCGAGCACCTCGGCGAACAGGGTGCCGATCAGGTCCTCGGCCGCCCCGCGCGGCGGGCGGGTGGCGGTGATCTCGGCAGCGGGTTCGGGCAGGGCGGCGTGGTCGAGTTTGCCGCTGGCGGTCAATGGCAGTGCGGGCAGGGTGAGCACGGCCTCGGGCACCAGGTGGCCGGGCAGGCGGTCGGCGAGCCAGGCCCACACATCGGGCAGCTCGCCGTCGGGCACGACGTAGGCGAGCAGCCGCTGGCCGCCGCGGCCGTCCGGCCGGGCCAGCACCGCGGCCAGGGCGACCCCTGGGCAGGCCAGCACGGCGGCCTCCACCTCGGCGGGCTCGACCCGGAAGCCGCGGATCTTCACCTGCCGGTCGGCCCGGCCGGCGAACTCCAGTTGTCCGCCGCGCAGCCGCACCTGGTCGCCGGTGCGGTACATCCGGTCTCCCGGCGCGCCGAAGGGGTCGGCGAGGAAGCGGGTCGCGGTCAGTCCCGGTTGCCCCAGGTAGCCGCGGCCCACGGTCGGCCCGGCCACGTACAGCTCGCCGAGCGTGCCGGCCGCCGCCGGGCGCAGTGCGGCGTCGAGCACATAGGCCCGGAGTCCGGGAAGAGGGGTGCCAATCGGCGCCACGGCATCGACCATGGCTGTTAGGTTAGCCTAACCAAAATCTGGAAGGTGCTGGTATGGCCGAGTTCCCCAACCCGCGACGACTGCCCGCGGTGCCGCCGCACAACCGGCGGCCGACCCCGCCACCGCTGGCCGAGAGCCCTCGGGTGCGGGCGCTGGCCGGTGCGGACGCGGCGGCGCTGGCCGCGTTCTGGCGGCAGGTCGAGGCGGAGGGCACGCCGCTGGTCGAACCGGCCGAGGACGCTGCGCACCGGATCGTGACCTTCCTGTGGCGGGATGCCGGGCAGGGCGCGGTGTTGTTGCACGCCAACAAGCTCACCGACTACAACGACCTCGGCCCCAGCCTGCTGCACCTGCTGCCGGGCACCGATGTGTGGCACCGCAGCTACCGGCTGCGCGCGGACTGGCGCGGCACCTATCAGCTCGCCCCGCTACCGGAACCGCCCGCCGCGCCGGCGGTCTGGCGCGGGCCGGAACGGGCGCGCTGGCGGGAACTCCAGGCGCTCGCGGTCACCGATCCGCTCAACCCCGGCACCCTGCCCAACAAGTTCGGCGGCCCGGCATGGTCCCTGGCCGCGCTGCCGGACGCACCTCCGCAGCCGTGGCTTTTTCCGCATCCCGACCGACCGGTCGGTAGCGTGACGGAACACCGATTTGACAGCGCCGTGCTGGGCAACGAACGAGACATCTGGCTGTACCGCCCACCGGGCGAGGACCACGCCGATCTGCCGCTGCTGGTGCTCTTCGACGGCGAGGCATGGGTGCACGACCTCGGGGTCACCCACACCCTGGACAACCTCATCGCCGAGGGCGCGATCCCGCCGATGGCCGCGCTGCTGGTCTCCTCGCTGAACCTGCCCGCCCGGGTGGTGGAGCTGGCCTGCGACGAGCTGTTCCTGCGCATGCTCACCGAGGAACTGCTGCCCTGGGCCGGACGGCAACTACCGCTGACCACCGACCCGCGCCGCACCGTGGTGGCCGGGCAGAGCCTGGGCGGGCTGACCGCGGCCTTCGCCGGACTCCGTGCCCCGCACCGCTTCGGCAACGTGCTCGCCCAGTCCGGTTCGTTCTGGTGGCCCAGCGGCACCGCCTTCGAGGCCGGGGCCCAGTGGCTGACCCAGGCGCTGGCCGCCGAGGACAAGCTGCCGGTGGCCTTCGACCTGGAGGTCGGACTGCTGGAGTGGGAACTGCTCGAACCCACCCGGCGACTGCGCGATGTGTTGCGCGCCAAGGGTTATGACCTGTCCTATCGCGAGTTCCACGGCGGTCACGACTCGGCCTGCTGGCGGGGCGGACTGGCCGACGGGCTGCGCGCGCTGACCGCCCGCTGGGCCACTGCTGACAAGGAGGCCACCCGTGCCTGAGTCCCCCCGCCGTCCGCTGACCGCCGCGCAGCGCGGGATCTGGTTCGGCCAGCAGCTCGCCCCGGACAGCCCCGCGTACAACACCGCCGACGTGGTGGAGATCCGCGGCGAGCTGGACACCGCGCTGCTGGTCGAGTCGATCTACACCTGCCTGACCGAGACCGAGGGCCTGCGCGCGGTCTTCGGCGTGGCCGAGGAGCCCTGGCAGGAAACCGGACCACTCCCGGTGGTGCGGGTACTGGACCTCTCGACCGAGGCCGATCCCCGGGCCACCGCGGAGAAACTCCTGACCGAGGACCTGGCCACCCCGGTGCGCCTGGAGGCCGGTCCGCTGACCGCCCAGTTCGTGCTCCGGGTGGGTCCGGCCGAGCACTGGTGGTGGCAGCGGGCACACCACATCGCGGTGGACGGCTTCTCCTGCGCGCTGCTGCTGCGCCGGGTCGCCGAACTGCACACCGCCCACACCGAAGGCCGCGCACCCGCCCCGCCGCTGACCTCGGTGACCGCCGCCCTGACCGCGGATGCCGCCTACGCGGATTCGCCACAGCGGGACCAGGACCGCGAGTTCTGGCTCGCCGAACTGGCCGACGCACCCGCCCCCGCCTCACTGTCCACTATGGACTTCAACGTCGGCGCGGGCCTGGCGCTGCGACTGGCAATTCCGGTGCCCGCCGACCTGACCGACGCGCTCAAGGCCACCGCCACCAGGCTGTCCCGGACCTGGCCGGAACTGGCGATCGCCGCCGTGGCCGGGCTCACCGCGCGCAGGCTCGGCGTGGACGAGGTGCGGATCGGCCTGCCGGTGCTGGCCCGCGCCGCCGCCGCGGACATGCGGATCGCGGCCACCCTGATGAACATCGTGCCGCTGCGCCTGCCCACCCCGCCTGGGGTGAGCCTGGCCGCGCTGGCCGAGTCGGTGGCCGAGCAGCTCCGGCGCACCCGCCCGCACCACCGGTACCGGCATGAGGACCTGCGCCGGGACACCGGCGGCGCGAACCTGTTCGGGCCGGTGGTCAACGTGCTGCCGTTCGCCACCACGCTGCGCTTCGGCGCGGCCGAGGCGTTGGCGCGCAACGTTTCCGCCGGTCCGGTGGAGGACCTGTGCGTGGCCTTCCGTCAGCAGCGGGACGGCCTGTGGCTGGAACTGGACGCCCACCCGGAGCGCTACACCCCGGCCGAACTCGCCGCCCTGCAAGAAGAACTGCTCACCCTGCTGGCACACAGCGCGGCCGAACCGAAGACGCCGCTGCGCCCGGCGGCCGGGCCGGGGGCCTGGCGGCTGGACTCCCCCGCGGTGCCGCCGCTGTACCCGCTCGCCGAGGTCTTCACCCACGACCTGGGCACGATCGCGGTGGTCGAGGGCGACCGCGAATGGACCTACGGCCAGCTCTGGGCCGGGATCTGCGGCGTGGCCGAGGCATTGCGGCACCGAGGAGTCCGGCGCGGCGACCTGGTCGCGGTGGACCTGCCACGCGGCGGCTCGGCGGTGATCACCTTCCTCGGCGTGCTCCAGGCCGGCGCGGCCTACCTGCCCCTGGACCCCGCCGCGCCCCCGGCGCGCAGACAGGCCGTGCTGGCCGACGCCCGGCCCGCCCTGGTGCTCACCGCCCCGGAGGTGGCCGCGCTGGCCCCCGCCCCGGCCCGCGCGCCGTGGTGCCCGGCCCCGCACGACCTCGCCTACGTCATCTACACCTCCGGCACCACCGGCACCCCCAAGGGTGTGGCCATCGAACACGGCGCCCTGGCGGCCTTCCTAGGAGCGGCGGCCAGTCGCTACCGGATCACCGCCAGGGACCGGGTGCTCCAGTTCGCGCCCCTGCACTTCGACGCCAGCGTCGAGGAGGTCTACCTGGCCCTGGGCGCGGGCGCCCGCCTGGTGGTGCGCACCGAGGGCGTGGAGTCGGTGGCCGCGCTGCTCGCCGAGTGCGCGGCGGCCGGGATCACCGTGCTGGACCTGCCCACCGGGTACTGGCACGAGCTGGCCTACGCGGTGTGCGCGGGCGAGCTGACCCTGCCGCCATCGATCCGCCTGGTGATCATCGGCGGCGAGGCGGCCGCGCCGGAGTGGGTGCGGCGGTGGCGGACGAGCGTGCCAGGGGTCGCGCTGGTCAACAGCTACGGACCCACCGAGACCACGGTCGTGGCCACCACCGCGGTGCTCAGTGGCCCGGCGTGAGCGCGGGCAGATCGGCCGGGGTGCGCGGGTAGGCGTAGAGCGCGGCGCGCTTGTGCGGCAGTTCGACCTCGCCGAGCAGACCGCCGCCGGTCACCACGGCCACCGCGGCGTCCAGCCTGCGGGCCACCCGGTGATCGGCGGCCGGATCGGTCACCATCCGGCGGCACTCCGGTTCGGCCGCGAACACCGCCGGGATCACCTCCAGCCAGAACTTGTAGGCCAGACCCTGCCCGGCGACCTCCGGATCGCCGATCGCGCCGTGCAGCCCGACATCGTGCGGCAGCGCCGGATAGTGCGCGGCCACCACATCGCGGGCCGCCCGGTACAGCTCGACATAGCCGATCGGCCGGCCGCCCAGCCGCAGGATGAACGGGCGGCAGTAGGTCCCGGCCAGCTGCGCGCGCAGGGTCGCCGCCCAGCGCTCGCGCGGCCAGGCCTGGTCCCAGAACTCGGCCACGTGCGGCAGGTTCATCCACTCGTGCACCAGGTCGAGATCCTCGCCCTCGGGCCGGACCAACTCCATCGACCAGGGCGCGGTCAGTGCCGGCAGCGGCGGCGGCCCCGCTGCCAGCACCTCCGCGGACAGGCCGGTGTGGATCTCCCGTGGGCAATGTGTC
The DNA here is from genome assembly GCF_023094165.1 of Crossiella sp. S99.2. Taxonomy (GTDB): domain Bacteria; phylum Actinomycetota; class Actinomycetes; order Mycobacteriales; family Pseudonocardiaceae; genus Crossiella. The sequence continues at coordinate 17,081 of NZ_JALMDK010000016.1, forward strand.
CGGATGTCATCCACTGTGCTCACTCGCGTCCCCTCAGTTTGGTTAGCCTAACCTAACTCGAAGGACGCGAAACGGCCACCCGATCGGCGGACAAGAAACCGTTAGGTGACCTGCGGGACCGGCCGCAGCGCCGGGTGCAGCCAGACAAACGCGGTGGCCAGCCCGCAGGCGATCACCGAGGCCAGCACCGGAAACGCCGGATCCACGCCGTAGAGCGCGGTCCCGCCGAGCGGTCCGATCACGAAGGTGGACCCGGTCACCGTCTGCACCAGCCCGGCCACCCCGCCCTGCTCCTCCGGCCCGACCAGCAGCGTCGGCGCGGTCGCGTACCCCGGCACGGCCAGCCCGATCCCCAGTGCCAGCAACGCCATCGACCCCGCGATCATCCACAACTGCCCGGCGCCGAGCAGGGTCAGCAACGCGAGCAGCGCGATCGGCGCGCCCACCCGCAACAGCCGGGCGGCCGGCCAGCCCAGTTTGGGCACCACCACTCCCTGCACCAGGATCAGCACCACCCCCGCGCCGAAGGAGACAATCCCGCTCGCGGTCACGGTCTGTGCCGCGGTGAGCCCAAGCCGGTCCTGCACCAGGAATCCGAGCAGCACCAACACCATGCTCAGCGCGAGGTAGAGCCCGAACCCACTCGCCAGCACCGGCCACAGCCTGCGATCCCACGGCCGCAACGCCGTCCGCTTGCCCGCCGGACGGGCCCGTGCGGCGGGTGGCCCACCGGGAATGGCCACCGCCACCACGAGCAACGCCACCGCGGCCACCGCGGGCGCGGCCCACACCGGCCCCAGCAACCCGGCGAACCCCAGCGCCCCACCGAGTGCGGGCCCCAGCGCGATGGCCAGCCCCTGCATCGCGCCGACCTGGCCGATCCCCTTGGTCCGGGTCCGCTCGTCCTTGGTGGCCGCGGCGATGAGCGCGACCGCGGCCACCGGCACCGCGCCGACCCCGGCGCCGAAGATCACGCTGCGGGTGAGCACCATCAGCGCCAGCGTGCCGCCCGGACTGAGCGCACCGGCGAGGGCGGCCTGGGTGACTCCGGCGAAGCCGAGCAGGCCGAGCACGGCCAGTGCCGAACCGGCCAGCATCACCGGCCGGTGCCCGAACCGGTCCACCGCCCGGCCCCACCACAGCGCGGTCGCGGTGAAGACCACCGCGGCGCCGGTGATCACCAGGCCGATGGCGATCTCGGCCAGCCCCACCTCGCGGGCCAGCGGCGCGAGCACCGGGGTCAGCGCCTGCTGCGCGGTGAAGACCGCCAGCACCCCGAACAACAACACCGGCAACCGCACGCCCCGGTCGGCACCCTGCACGTCCACCCGCAACCCCAGCCCCTCGGAAGGCGCCCGCCCCCAGCAGACACGGCGCCAGGGGGTTAGGTTTGCCTTACCTTCCCCACGCTGTCAAGGAGTCTCGCGCCCGGACTGACGTTCCCGGAAGGCGATCATGTTCATCCGGTTGCCACAGCGCACCGTGCAGAATCGCTTGAGTCCGTTGCGGGACAGGTCGAGCAGCAGCCCGGTGCAGTCCGGCGCGGCGCACACCCGCAGCCGCCCCATCTCGTCCATCCGGATCACGTCGATCAAGCCGAGGGCCGCCTCCACCCGGATCCGCTCGGCCAGGGGGGCTTCCGGCGCGGTCGCGTGGATATGCCAGTCCAGGCCGTCGTGCCGGGTCAGGTAGGGCAGCGCCCGCGCCTCCCGGAGCATCCGGTTGACCACCTCGACCGCGTCGTCCCGGTCCAGGGTCCACACCTGGCGCAGCAGTTCCCTGGTGATCCGGACCTCGCGGAGTTCGGCCTCGTCGTGGTCGATCCGGCCGGAATAGGTGTGCCGGGCCAGCAAATCGGCCAGCTGCTCGACCGTGGCCAGTTCGTCCGTGCCGCTGCGCGAGGCCCCGGAATGGGTGTTGCCGAGCACGGCCACGAACTCCAGCGCCTCCTGCGTGTCAGGGGCAAAATGCAATTTGACTCCTCACAGCCGGCGAGCTTAGCGTCAGGGGCGTAGCAACTTTAGCCCATGACAACCTGCCGGGAGGCGCCATGCAGCTCGCTCCGACGTCCGCGGGACTGACCGCGGCGGTCGTCTCCGTCGTCTCCTTCGGCACCTCTGGCGCGTTTGTGAAACCGCTGCTGGCCGCGGGCTGGTCCCCCGCCGCCGCGGTCGCCGCCCGGGTGCTGGTCGCCGGGCTGGTGCTGTTGCCGTTCACGCTGGCCTCGCTGCGCGGCCGCTGGGACGTGCTGTGGCGGGGCCGCTGGCGGGTGCTCGGCATGGGCCTGGTCGCGGTCGCCTTCACCCAGCTCGCCTACTTCGCCGCGCTGACCCGCATCCCGGTCGCCCCCGCCCTGCTGATCGAGTTCCTCGCGCCACTGCTGCTGGTCGGGGTCACCTGGGCGATCACCCGGCGCAGGCCGGGCGTGGCCGTGCTGGCCGGTTCCGCACTGGCGGTCGGCGGCCTGGTGCTGGTGATCGGCCCCGGCGCGGTGCAGGCGGCGGACCCGCTCGGCCTGCTCTTCGCCTTCGGCGCGGCCATCGGCTGCGCCGCCTACTTCGTCATCGCCGCCCGCCCCGCCGACGGCCTGTCCCCCACCGCACTCGCCGGCGCCGGACTGCTGCTGGCCGCGGTGCTGCTGCTGCTCGCGGGCGGCCTGGATCTGCTGCCGTTCACCGCGCACTTCGGCGAGGTCACGGTGCTGGGCGAGTCGGCGCCGTGGTGGGCGCCGCTGCTGGTGGTCGCGATCATCGGCACCGCCGTCTCCTACGCCACCGGCATCGCCGCCTCCAACCTGCTCGGCTCCCGCCTGGCCTCCTTCATCGGCCTGCTGGAGGTCGTCTCCGCCTCGATCTTCGCCTGGCTGCTACTCGGTGAGGAACTCACCCTGCTGCAACTGGCCGGCGGCGCGCTGATCCTGGGCGGGATCGCCGCGGTCCGGGCCGAACCGGCCCCCGAACCGGTTCCCGCGGCGGTCAGCCTCAGCCCGGCGGCTCAGAGCGCGGCCAGCACCGTGGCGCGTTCTTCCGCCGAGAGCTGCAATCCCACCTGAGAGCTGTCGGCGAAGACCAGCCGCAGGTACGGCACATCGCCGCCGACGTCCTCGCCCTTGGGCCGGGGATCGGCGGCGCTGTGCCAGCGCAGCGTGAAGTCCTCGCCGTCCTCTTCCAGCACCGCGACCGCGGCGCCGTCGCTGACCACCCACCGCTCCAGCTGTTCGATCTCCTCGTCGAAGCCGACGAACCGGCCGGCGTCGGTGTGGATGAAGCCCTCCGGCCGCGTGTGCCGCCGCTCCTCGGCCTCGCCGCCGGCACCGCCGAGCGCACTTTCCAGCAGGCCGTACGCGACCGTGAACATCGTGCCCAACCGGCGCCCCAGGCCATGTCCGCGGTCCACCACCTCGGTGCTGGGCACCACGGTCAGCGGGGCCAGCACCACCGGTGCGCCGAAGGAGGGCACCAACTCCGCGAGAGCGGCACGTACCCGCTCCGTCGGCCACTGCGATTCCATGTCACCATCCTGCCGGTGCCGCACACTTGTGCCAGCGAACACCCCGGCCCGCGGAGGAACACCGGACATGAGCCCCGACGGCATTGCCGACTCCTACAACGACAGCAGCGTGCTCTTCCGGGTGCTGGGCGCGGTCGGCTGGGGTGATCTGGTCAACGTCGGCTACCTGACCTGGCCGACGCTGCCGCTGGCGATCGGCGGTCTCGGCCGGTTCCAGCGCAGGCTGGTCCGCAACTCACTCGCGCTGCTCGAAGCCCGGCCGGGCGAGGTCGTGCTGGACGCCTGTTGCGGCCGCGGGCTCACCACCGCCTGGCTGGCCCGGCAGGGCTGTCAGGCGCTGGGCGTGGACATCCAGCCCGAGCAGATCGCCGAGGCCAGCGCCCGGTTCGGGCAGCAGCCGGGGGCCCGCTTCGCCGTCGCGGATGTCACCGCGCCGCCGCCGTCGGCCGGGGAGATCGACCTGTCCGACGGGGCGCTGGACCGCATCCACTGCCTGGAAGCCGCCTTCCACTTCGGCCCGGCGGGCAGGCAGGCGTTCCTGACCCAGGCCCACCGCCTGCTCCGCCCCGGCGGCAGGCTGGTCCTGGTCGACTTCACCTGGCGCGAGGCCGATCCCAGCACCATCGAGACGCTCGACCCGGACCGGCTGGTCCGCGACACCTGGCACTTCGAGCAGTTCGAGCCCTTGGAGCGCTACCTCAGCACTGCCGCGGCCACCGGATTCACCGTGCGCGCGGTGCACGACTGGACCCCGCACGCCCTGGCCCACTACGGCCGGGCGGCACCGGTGCTGCGCCGGATCCTGTCCACCAGGGCGGGCCGGTGGGCAGCCTGCCGGTACCGGCCCGCGCTGGCCGGGCTGACCGAGGCCGACTGGCGGCAGCTGATCAGGATCATGGACGCGCACATGACCGGTCTGGTCGCGCCGTGCCGGTACACCGCCCTGGTCCTGGACAAACCCGCCTGATTACCCGGTCAGGCAGTGCTGCACGAGCGGCCCGAACCGGACCACCAGCTCATCGACCGAGGCTGACGCGATCGGCTCGATCCGCACGATGTAGCGCGCCACCGCGAGCCCCAGGATCTGCACGTTGACCATGCCCGCGCGCAGGGCGGCGTCCGGGGGGTCGAGCAGGGCCGCGAGCCGGTCGGTGATCTCCCGGTCGATGAACTCGCGCAGCAGGGCCTCGGACTGGTTGTCGGTGGGCGCGGACCTGGTCAGCATCACCAGCGGCGTGCGGTCGGACTTGTCCAGGTTCTCCAGCAGCGTGCGGACAATGCGCTCGCCAATGCCGTCCAGCCCGGCGGTGAAGATCGACTCGATGGCGGGCGGGACGGCGCCGGACATCTCGACCGCGGCGGCGAACAGGCCCTGTTTGTTGGTGAAGAAGTAGAACACCATCGCCGGGTCCACCCCGGCCGCGGTGGCGATCGCGCGCACGGTCGTGCCGCCGTAACCGTGCTGCCCGAACAGATCGCGGGCGGTCTGCAGGATCCGCTGTTTGCTCTCCGCGCCGGAACGCCAGCGGCCGGGACGACGGTGAGTGCCTGGTTCTGTCATGACCGCGGCAGCCTAACACCCGTTTCTTCATCACTTGGTGGTGTTTCACTCCCGTCGTCCGTAGGGTGTTCTTCATCAGGCGGTGAAGAAAGGTGGCGGGGGACATGAGGGTGATCGTGGTCGGCGCGGGAGTGGGCGGGCTGACGCTGGCGCACGGGTTACGCCGGGCGGGGATCGACGTGGTCGTGCACGAGCGGGACAGCGCGCTGGGACGTCCGCAGGGCATCAGCCTGCACATCGACGAGCGCGGCGCCTCGGCATTGCGGGCCTGTCTGCCGCCGGCGCACGCGGCGATGGCGGCGGCGACCATGGGCGGACCGCGCGAGCAGACCCTGACACTGTCCGAAGTGGACGGATCGCTCGTCGTCGAGAGCGCGCAGCCATCCGACGGCGTGGCCGGTCGGGCGAGACCCGGTCGGCAGGCTCATCGCCCGTTGTTGCGGGCGGTGTTGTTGACCGGACTGGAAGACGTGGTCCGATTCGGGGCGGAGGTCACCCGGTTCGAGCAGCGAGGCGACGGCACGGTCCGGGTGTGGTGCGCGGACGGCCGGGTGGACACCGCGGACGTGCTGGTCGGCGCGGACGGGATCGGCTCGGCGATCCGCCGCCAGTATCTGCCGCAGGTGCAGGTGGTCGACACGGGACGGCGCATGCTCATGGGCGCGACCCCACTGCGGGCGGTGGCCGAGTCCGGGCTGCCCGACCTGATCGGCGACAGCCCCGCCAGCATGCGGGCAGGCGGCACAATGGTGGCGCTGGGTGTACTGCGATTCACCGAATCCCCTGTCGCCGCAAGGCAACGGTGGCTACCCGCCCTGTGTCCCAGCGCGGTCGCCAAGGTCGAGGACTACGTGATGTGGGCCTTGCCCAGCACGCAGGATCGGCTTGGTTCAGCCACATCACCGGCCACGGAGTTGATCGCGGACCTGCCCTCGGCACTGCGGTCGGTCGTGACCCAGGCATGGCCGGAAACCACCGTCGCACTGCGCATCGGCATGATCCCGCCACCACTCCCCTGGCCTGCCAGTCCGGTGACGGTTCTCGGCGACGCCATCCACCTGGCCCCTGGCTTCGGCGCCAACCTGGCCATGCAGGACGCCCATCATCTCCGCGACGCCCTGGTAGCGGCGAACCACGGCCGATTCACCCTGCTCGACGCGCTCGCCGCCTACGAGAACACCATGCGCCACACCAGCTTCACCCCGGCGAAGGCGAGCGCATGAGCCTCGCCCTGCTGACCCAGAAATCGGTGTCCTTGTTCGCCGCGGTGGGCGGCTGGCGCACGGTCGCCGAGGGCGTCGCCTCCCGGGTGCTGTTCCTGATCGCCTACCTGCTCTCCGGCCAGGTGCTGACCTCCGCGCTGGTGGCGGTCGGCGGTGTGCTGGTGTTCGCGGTGGTGCGGGTGTTCAGCGACCGGAAGTACTGGCAGGCAACGCTTGGACTGGGCATGGTCGGGGTGTCGGCGCTGCTGGCCGGGAGCAGCGGGCACGCGGTCGACTTCTACCTGCCTGCCGTGCTCATCCAGTCGGCAGGGACCGCGGTGTTCCCGCTGTCCATGCTGGTGCGGTGGCCGGTGATCGGCCTGGTGGTCGGGGCGGCCCGCGGTGAACGGTTCGGCTGGCGGCGGGATCCGGTGCGGCGGCGGCGTTATCAGCTGTGCACCGCGATCTTCGCGGCGAAGTCCGGCCTCGCCACGGCCGCGCTGGTACCGCTGTACCTGGCCGATCAGGTGACCCCACTCGGCATCGCCGCCACCGTGCTGGGCGGCGCACCCGCGGCGGGCGCCTGCGTTTACCTGTGCTGGCGAGTCCTGCGCGGCCAAGCGGACCAGGCGCAAGCACCTCGACGGGCCCGCGTCAACGTCCGACCGACGGATTGACACTCCTGGCCCCAAGGTTTGCACTGGTACTCCGCCGCCAGCGAAGAGAGCGCTCCCACTGGAGGTTGCTATGCCACCGAGGGCATCCCGCCTGCGCAGCCTGCTCGCCGCGACGCTGGCCATGGTCTGTGTTTCCGCTCCACTGTCCGCTGCCGCCGGGCCTGCCGGCTGGGTACAGGTGTGGGCGGATGAGTTCAACCAACCGCAGGGCACCGGGCCGGATCGCAACAAGTGGAACATGGAGATCGGCAACGGGTCGGACGGGTGGGGCAACAAGGAGTTGCAGTACTACACCGACCGCACCAACAACGCGGTGGTGGACCAGGCGGGCAACCTGGTGCTCATCGCCTGGCGGGAGCAGTGGGGCAACTGCTGGCACGGCGGGGCCTGTCAGTACACCTCGGCGCGGATGACCACGCGCGGGAAGTTCGAGCGGGCCTACGGGCGGTTCGAGGCGCGAATGAAACTGCCGGTCGGGCAGGGCATCTGGCCAGCGTTCTGGATGCTGGGCAACGATATCGACACCGCGCGCTGGCCCAACTGCGGCGAGATCGACATCATGGAGAACGTCGGCCGCGAGCCCTACACCGTGCACGGCACCATCCACGGGCCCGGCTACTCCGGCGCGCAGGGCATCGGCGCGTCGAAGAACTCCCCGGACGGGCGGCGCTACACCGATGGATTCCACGACTTCGCCGTCGAGTGGTCGCCGACCGACATCAAGTGGTTCGTGGACGGCCAGCTCTACCAGCAGCGCACCGCGGCGGATCTGCGCGGCAACCGCTGGGTGTTCGACCACCGGTTCTTCATGATCCTCAACCTGGCCGTCGGCGGGAACTGGCCGGGCAGCCCGGATGGCAGCACCGTGTTCCCGCAGCACCTGGTGGTGGACTGGGTACGCGTGTTCGAGTGGCGGTAGCACCCTGGTCGCGGGCCCGGACACCCTTGTGCGACAAGGGTGTCCGGGACCTGCCAGGCTGAGCGGGTTCGATCCGCACACCCTGGAGGTTCTGATGCGCGCAGGCGTCGTGGTCACCGCCCACCCCGGCGTGGAGGATCTCGCCGTACAGGCCGAGGAGCTGGGCCTGCACAGCCTCTGGATCAACGACACCCCGATGGTCCACGGCGACCCCTTCATCGCCTTGGCCCTGTGCGCGAAGGCCACCCGCCGCATCAAGCTCGGTATCGGCGTGACCTCCCCGGCGCTGCGCTCGGCCCCGGCCACCGCGAGCGCACTCGCCAGCCTCAACGCCCTGGCGCCGGGCCGGATCAGCTGCGGGGTCGGCACCGGGAACACCGCCCGGCGCACCCTGGGCCTGCCACCGACCACCGCGGCCGCGGTCGAGAAGTTCACCGCCGCACTCCAGGACCTGTGCGCCGGACGCGCCACCGAGTACCGCGAAGGTGACCGGGTCCGCGACATCCGGTTCCTGCACGCCGGAGCGCAGGTGAACACCGCGGACCCGATCGAGTTCGTGGTGGCCGCGCTCGGCCCGAAAGCCGCCGCCGTCGCCGGTCGCCGCGGCACCGGCCTCATCTCCTTCGGCCTGCTCGACCCTACCGCCTGGCAAGCACTGCACCACGCCGCTCAAGGCGAACACCGCGCCTCCTACCTCGTCACCGCGCTCCACCTGCTCGACGAGAACGAGAACCCGCACAGTGACGCGGCCCGCGACGCGACCGGCCACCTCGTCCTGTCCCTGCTGGCCTTCGCCGCCGACACCGCCGCCGAGAGCCCCGCTTTCGTCGAGCAGCTCGGCCCTGAGGAACGCGAGGCGGTGCAACGACTTCTCGACCGGCGCGGCACCACCGCCACCGCACCGGACCGGCACACCAAGCTCTACCCCAACTACCTCGGCCGCATCGCAGCGCAGGACCGCGACCTGGTCCTGCCCTCGCTGATGACCATGCTGGCCCTGGTCGGCACCCGCGAGGATCTGCTCGCCCGCCTCACCACCCTGGAACAGGCCGGCATCGACGAACTCCTCATCCAGCCGGTGGTCGACCCGCCCGCCGAAATGGCCCAGCTCGCGAAACTGCTCGCCTGAAAAGCCAGGCCCTCAGCCGCGGGCCGCCTGACGCAGCAGCCGGGTGACGACGAAGCGGGCGTCCGCGCCAACACCTCGCAGGCTGGCCGAGGCCGGACTCCGCTGGAGTTCCAGGCCGACGAACCCGAGACCCGGGTGCACAGTGGACAGTCCGTTGCGGTGCAGCGGGCGCTGGTCGCCGTCCAGGGCGCCGAGTGGGGCGAGGTAGGGCAGGTCGGGGCGGTAGCCGGTGGCCAGGATGATCGTGTCGACCTGCTCCTGGTGGCCGTCGGCCCAGGTGACGGTGGCGCCGTCGATGTCGGTGAACAGGTCGCGGCGGTCGGGGCGTCCGGCAGTCAGGGCGGCGCGATAGGGGCCGTGGTCGAGCACCGGTTGGGTGAAGTTCGGGGGGAAGAACCGACCGATCGGTAGGCGGTCGATCCGGGTGAGGTGGAACCAGAAGTGCAGGTCCTTGCCCAGCGGGCGCTGGTTGGTGAACTTGACCGGGGAGCGACTGGTGAGGGTGACGTTGGCGTGCTCGGCGAGTTCGGCGGCGATCTGGACGGCGGAGTTGCCCGCGCCCACGACGATGACTCGTTGTCCTTGGTAGGCAAGGGGTTCGCGGTAGTCGGTGACGTGGCGCAGGGTGCCGGTGAAGGTGTCCAGGCCGGGTAGGTCGGGGCGGTGCGGGCGGCCGAAGGCGCCGGTGGCGGCGATGACCTTGCGGGCGGGCAGTTCGGTGCCATCGGCGGTACGCACGAGCAGGTGCGGGCCGTCCGCGGTCACCTCGGTGACGCGGGCGCCGGTGCGGAGGTCGATGTCCAGGCGGGCGGCGTAGCGGGCGAGGTAGTCGACGACCTCGTCGCGGTGCGGGTAGCGCTCGGGGTCGCCGCCGAAGCGCAGGCCGGGCAGGGCGCTGTACCTGGCCGGGGAGAACAGGGTGAGGCTGTCGTAGTAGCCGGGCCAGGAGCCGACCGGGCGTTCGCCGGCTTCCAGGAGCAGGGGGCGGGCGCCGCGGGCGCGCAGGGCGTGGGCGGCGGCGAGGCCGGACTGGCCGCCGCCGATGACGATGGCGTCGTGGATGGTCACGACCGCAACATATCCTCATTTCATGAAATGACGCAACGTGTGAGATGATGGCGGCATGAGCGAGACCGAACCCGCCTGTGGCGAGGCCGCCGACCTCAGTGACGCGACCCGCCGCTTCCTGAAAGCGCTGGCCAGCGAGCATCGGCAGCAGACGATGATGCTGTTCCACGGCGGCATCGAACTGTCCGTGGGCGAGGTCGCGCAACGACTGGAGGCCGGGCAGTCCACCGCCTCCCAGCAACTCACCATGCTGCGCGAGGCAGGCATGCTCACCTCCCGCCGAGAGGGCAAAACGGTCTACTACCGGGCAGATCCAGCAGGCATCGGCGCGGCACTCACCGAACTCCAGGCCTACCTAGCGGTCTGCTGCCCGTAACCCACCGGCGTGTTGGCCGTTGCCGTACCCAGTCTTGGCCGAACTCGTACCACTTGGCCCAACTGGTACGCCCACTTTGGCCAAACTGGCGTACCAGTTGGGCCAACTCGCCGTCCAGAACGGCCAACACGATGGCGGGTGGGGGCTAGCAGGTGGCTGGGTTGCAGGTGGGCTGGGTGGAGTCGGTGCGGCGTTCGAGCAGGGCGGTGTCGCGCCAGCGGCCGTCGAGCTGGGCGAGACGTTCGCGGATGCCGACGGTGCGGAAGCCGGCCGAGCGATACAGGGCCAGGGCGGGCTTGTTCTCGGTGAGGATGGTGGTTTGCAGGGTCCACAGGCCCGCGGTGTCGGCGGCGGTGACCTGGCGGTGCAGCAGGGATTTGCCGACGCCACGGCGGCGGTAGTCGGCGGCGACGTAGAGCGCGGTCTCGGCGACCCCGGCGTAGCACTCGCGGGGCGAGACCGGGCTGAGTGCGCTCCAGCCCGCGATCTGGCCGTCGACCTCGGCGACCCAGCGGTGGCCGGGCAGCCACCTGCGATCCAGGATCTCCCGGCGCGGGACCTCGGTCTCGAAGGTGGCCGCGCGGGTGGCGATGCCCTCGCCGTAGCTGCGTCGGACCGCGGGCCAGTCGGCCTCGGTCAGCGCGCGCACGGTGACGTCGGCCGGGAGGTTTTCCGGGCAGCACGGGCGCGCGGCCAGGGCGCCCATGACCACGTCGGCGGCGTGCGGCAGGCCGGTGCAGCAGGCCTCGTTGACCGAGACCAGGGTGGTGGTGCCGGACTTGCGCAGCCGGACGAAGCCGACGTCGGCGAGCTTGCGAACGTGGTGCGAGCAGGTGGGTTGCCCGATGCCGATCTGCTCGGCCAGCACGCCGACCGCCACCTCACCAGCCACGGCCACCGCGTGCAGCAGCCGCACCCTGGTCGGGTCGGCCAGGCAGGCGAACCAGGTGGCGTAGCGGGCGGCCTCCTCAACGGCAAGCCGGTCTGCTGCGGTCTGCTCGGTCGCGGTCACTCGCACAGTATTGACGAAAATCGATGCTTGCGTCCATTCATCGACGTTTGTAGATTGACGAGCTGTATCGACAGTCATCGATCTAAGGGGTGGGCATGAGCGACTTCCCGGTAGTCGTGGTGGGAGCCGGGCCGGTGGGCCTGGCCGCAGCCGCCGAACTTCTCGAACGCGGCCTGACGCCGCTGGTCCTGGAATCCGGGGCCACCGCGGGCGCCGCGGTGCGGCAGTGGGGGCACGTCCGGCTGTTCTCCCGCTGGGCGGAGCTGGTCGCCCCGGCCGCGGCGCGGTTGCTCGCGCCCACCGGCTGGCGGCACCCGGCGCACGCGGACTACCCAACCGGCGACGACTGGGCTCAGCACTACCTGGAGCCGCTGGCCGCGGTGCTGGGCAAGCGGGTCCGGTTCGGCGAGACGGTGATCGGGGTGACTCGGCGGGGCCGGGACCGGATCGTGGACGCGGGCCGGGACACCGAACCGTTCGTGGTGCACACCCGGTCCGCTGACGGCACCGAGCACCGGCTGCTCGCCAATGCGGTGATCGATGCCAGCGGCACCTGGACCACCCCGAACCCGGCGGGCGCCGACGGCCTGCCCGCGGCCGGTGAACGCGCGGCGGCGGACCTGGTCACCTACCGCGGCACCGCACCGGAACAGCTGCGGGAGCGGCACGCGGGACGGCACACCGTGGTCGTCGGCAACGGGCATTCGGCGTTCACCGCACTGATCGACCTGGCCGAACTCGCCGAGCGCGAACCCGGCACCCGGGTGACCTGGGTGCTGCGGCGGGGTGTCACCGACAGCACCTTCGGCGGCGGCGAAGCCGATCAGCTGCCCGCCCGCGGCCGCCTCGGCCAGCGGGTCAAGGACGCGGTGGCGGCCGGACACCTCACCGCGGTGCCCGGCTTCCGCACCGAGACCATCGAAAGCCACGGTGACGCCGTGGTGCTGATCGCCGACGACGGCCGCCGACTGGCGCCCGCGGCGTCCGTGGTGGTGCTGACCGGATTCCGTCCGGACCTGTCCTGGCTGTCGGAGGTACGGCTCAACCTCGACCCGGTGTTGCAGGCACCGGTGGCACTGGCCCCGCTGATCGACCCGAATGTGCACTCCTGCGGCACGGTCTACCCGCACGGCGTCGCCGAACTGTCCCACCCGGAGCCGAAGCTGTTCCTGGCCGGGATGAAGAGCTACGGCCGCGCCCCCACCTTCCTGGCCATGACCGGGTACGAACAGGTCCGCAGCATCGCGGCCGAACTCGCGGGCGATCACGAGAGCGCCCGCCGGGTCGAGCTGTCGCTGCCGGAAACCGGGGTGTGCGGCGGCTCCGGGCTTTATGACACGACCGCGGAGACGGACGAGGGTGGTTGCTGCGGGGACCCGGCGGGGCCGGAACTGCTTGCCCTGCCTGCCATCGGGGCCCGGACCAGTTGAGGTGAGCGGCAGGCTGGTACTCCGGCGGCGACTTCGGGGGGTCGTCGGAGCACTGTGCCTGACCGAACTGACCAGCTGGGGGGTGTTGTTCTACGCGTTGCCGGTGCTGTTGCCGGCCATCGTGGCGGACACCGGCTGGTCGGCGGCCACGGTCACCGGCGCTTTCTCGCTGGGGCAGATCGTGGCCGCGCTGGGGGCGGTGCCGGTCGGGCGGTTGCTCGACCGGCACGGCCCCAGGCCGGTGATGTCGATCGGGTCGGTGCTCGCGGTGCTGGCCGTGCTCGGTATCGCCTGGGCGCCGGACCCGGTGTGGTTCACGCTGGCCTGGGTGCCTGCCGGGCTGGCGATGGCCGCGGTGCTCTACGAACCCGCCTTCGCTGCGGTGACCCGCTGGCACGGCCCGGACCGGGTGCGTGCGCTGACCGCGATCACCCTGGCCGGTGGCCTGGCCAGCACGGTGTTCGCGCCGGTGACGGCGTTACTGGCCGAGGCATACGGCTGGCGCGGGGCTCTTCTGGTGCTGGCGGCACTGCTCGCGGTACTCACGATTCCACCGCACGTGCTCCTGCTCCGTCCACAATGGCCGTCCACAGTGGACTCTGTGGATCAGCCGGTGCCGGAAGTCGGGGTTGTGGTGCGGGGCCGCCGGTTCCTGGGGCTGATGGTCGCCAGCACGCTCGCGGCCTTCGCGGTGAGTGTCAGCGTGGTGCATCTGCCGCCGATGCTCGTCGACCGCGGTTTCCCGGTCACCCTGGCCGCCATCGTGCTCGGGGTGGGCGGCGCGGCGCAGGTGCTCGGCCGCCTGGGCTACGGCCCGCTGGTCCGGGCGAGCAGCCTGCGCGGACGCACAGTGGGCATCTTCCTGGCCCTGGCGGTCACGGTGGGCCTGCTCGGGGCGGTGACCGGGCCGGCATCCTTGGTGGTGCTGATGTCGGTGCTGGCCGGTGCGGTGCGCGGGGTGTTCACCTTGTTGCGGGCCACCGCGGTCAGCGACCGGTGGGGCACCGCCAGATACGCGGTGCTCAGCGGGATGCTGGCCGCCCCGGCCGCCATCGCCGGCGCGCTGGCGCCGTGGGCGGGCAGCGTCCTGGTGCTCGTGCTCGGCGGCTATCCGGCGTTGTTCCTGCTGCTGTCCGGGGTGTTGCTGGCAGCGGCGGGGGTGGCCTGGTGGTCCGATCGGTCAGCCCACCGCCCGCGCAGCCACAGGCTGACGTAGACCAGGCCCACCAGCACCGGCACCTCGATCAGTGGCCCCACCACCCCGGCCAGTGCCTGACCGGAGGTGACCCCGAAAACGCCGATGGCCACCGCGATGGCCAACTCGAAGTTGTTGCCGGCGGCGGTGAACGCCAGGGTGGTGGTGCGTTCGTAGCTCAGTCCGGCGGCCTTGCCCAGGGCGAAGGAACCAAGCCACATCAGCGCGAAGTAGACCAGCAACGGCAACGCGATCCGGGCCACGTCCAGCGGCCGGGAGGTGATCGTCTCGCCCTGGAGCGCGAACAGCACGACGATGGTGAACAGCAAGCCGTACAAGGCGATCGGGCCGATCCGGGGCAGGAACTTCGACTCGTACCACTCACGGCCCCTGCTCCGCTCGCCCAGTCTGCGGGTGAGGTAGCCGGCCGCCAGGGGGATGCCCAGGAAGATCAGCACGTACTGGACGATGGTCCAGGCGGAGACCTCCAGGCCGGTGGTGGTCAGGCCCAGCCAGCCGGGCAGCAGGTCGAGGTAGAACCAGCCAAGCACGCCGAACATGATGAGCTGGAACACCGAGTTCAGCGCCACCAGCACGGCGGCGGCCTCGCGGTCGCCGCAGGCCAGGTCGTTCCAGATGATGACCATGGCGATGCAGCGGGCCAGGCCGACGATGATCAGGCCGGTGCGGTACTCCGGGAGATCCGGCAACATGAGCCAGGCCAGCGCGAACATCAGCGCCGGGCCGAGGATCCAGTTCAGGACCAGGGAAAGCACCATCGTGCGGGTGTCGCGGGTGACGGTGTCCAGGCGGTCGTACCGCACCTTGGCCAGCACCGGGTACATCATCAACAGCAGGCCCAGCGCGATCGGCAGCGAGACCTCGCCGATCTTCACCGCCTCCAGGATCCCTTGCAGGCCAGGGATGAACCGGCCCAGCAGGATTCCGGCGAGCATGGCCGCGCCGATCCACACCGGCAGTAAACGGTCCAAAAAGGACAGTCGATGCAGGACATCGGCTTCGGCGGGGGCGGTCATCAGCAGGGCCTCCTGGCCTGGGGGTGACGCTCGGCCCGGTCGGCCAGTGCGGTCAGCGAGGCGGCTGCGCCCCGGAGTGCTTCGGGACGCAGCGAGTAGTAGGTGAATTTGCCACAGGGCTCGGCCTCGACCAGACCGGCCTCACGCAGGGCACGCAGGTGGTTGGAGATGTTGGCCTGTTTGGCGCCGGTCTCCTCGATCAGGTGGCAGGTGCACAGGGCTTCTGTCGCCAGCAGTTCGAGGATGCGGGCGCGCAGTGGGTCGGCGATCAGCCGCAGGATGTCCGTGTCGAGTCGCATCAGTTGGGGATGATATATCATTCGAGAATGATGCGTAAACCCGAGGTGTTGTTCGTCTGTGTGCACAACGCCGGTCGCTCCCAACTGGCCGCCGCCCTGTTGCAGCACCACGCCCTGGGCCGGGTCGCCGTCCGCTCGGCGGGCTCGGCGCCCGCCGACCAGGTCAACCCGGCCGCCGCCGAGGCGCTGGCCGAGTGGGGCCTGGACATCACCGCGGAGATCCCGACCCGACTGTCCACTGAGGACGTTGAGGCCGCGGATGTGGTCATCACCATGGGTTGCGGGGACGCCTGCCCGGTCTTCCCCGGCAAGCGGTACCTGGATTGGGCACTGGAAGACCCTGCCGGACAAGGACTTGCGGCAGTGCGGCCGATCCGGGACGAGATCGATCGACGGGTGCGCGGGCTGCTGGCGGAGCTGCTGGACGGGTGATCCCCGGGCGCCGGAGGAGGTTGACACGCGCTGGCGGTCAGCCTCCTCCGCGTGCACCCATCAGGCCGACTGCATCTGGTTCGGTTCGTAGCTGGACGGGGCGCCCGCGCTCAGCGTGTGCGACTCGTGGCCGCGCAGTGGCGGGTTGAACACGCACACCAGGCGCATTCCGTTGTCGGAGCGCAGGATGTGCGGTTCGCCCTGGTCCGGGCAGTACATGGTGCCGACGGTGATCTCGTGCACCTGGGTGGCGGTGACGACCTGGCCGGAGCCCTCCACGCAGTAACACGCCTCCAGGTGGTGGTCGTACTGCAGGTGCGCTTCGGCGCCGGGCTGGACGTAGGTGTCGGTCAGGGCGTAGCCCTTGCCGTCGGCCTCGACCAGCAGGCGGCGGCTGCGGCCGTCGCCCCAGGCGACGTCGCGCTCGGTGCCGATGACTTCTTCCAGGGTGCGAATGAGCATCGCGAACTCCTCCTCAGGGCAATGGGGTTATGCGGCCGGGGTCAGCCGAGCGGGGTGAAAGTGCGGTCGGCCAGGTACTCGGGACGGCGCGCGGGCGCGGCGAACGGCTCGACCAGGGTGTTGTGCACGCTGTTGAAGACCACGAACAGGTTGGCGCGCGGGTACGGGGTGATGTTCTCCGCCGAGCCGTGCATGCAGTTGCAGTCGAAGGCCACCGCGGAACCGGGGGCGCCGACGACCTGGTGCACGCCGCCGTTGTCCTCGGCGATCCGGTGCAGGATCTCCTCCTCGGGCACGCCGACCTCCTGCTTGCCCAGGGAGGACTTGTGGTTCTCCGGCGGGGTCGGCGCGGCGGAGGACACGAACCACTGGTGCGAGCCCGGGATGATCATGAGTGGGCCGTTGTGCGGGTAGTTCTCGGTCAGGCCGATGGAGAAGCTCAGCGCCCGCACCCTCGGCATGCCGTCCTCGGCGTGCCAGGTCTCGAAGTCGGAGTGCCAGTAGAAACCGCTGCCGGTGAAGGCGGGCTTGGCGTTGATCCGGGTCTGGTGGATGTAGACCTCGGAGCCGAGCAGCTGCCGGGCCACCAACACCAGGCGCGAGTCCTTGATGATCCGGTCGAACAGCGGGCTGACCGCGTGCACCTGGAAGATCGAGCGCACCTCGTCGGCGGCGGGCTCGACGATGTAGCGCTCGTCGGTGTAGCGCTCCGGCCGCTGCACCAGCCGCGCCACCTCCTCCCGGCACTCGCGCACCTCTTCGGCGGTGAGCAGCTGATCGAAGGTGTGGAAACCGTTGCGCTGGTAGCCATCCAGCTCCGCCGCGGTCAGCGGCCCGTCCTCGGCCCCGCCGTAGACCACCGGGTCCTGGCGGGGGCGGATCTCACCGGGACGACCGTCCCTGGTGCGGTACACCTGCACGTCCTCGGACAGCACGTGACATCGTTCCTTTCCTTGCGGCACTGCGTGATTCGGGTCAGCGGAGGGCGTCGGACCAGTCCTGCACGCCGAAGACCCGGTAGCGGTTGAGGGTGCGGGCTGGCTTGGGCAGCCGGCCCGCGCGCTCCAGTTCGTCCGCGGCGCGGATCACGCCGGGGTACTCCTGGGCGCAGTAGTCGTCGAAGACGACCACGCAGTCCTTGTCCAGGTGCGGTTCGATGGCCTCGAAGTCGGCCATGGTGGCCTCGTAGGTGTGCAGCGCGTCGATGAACAGCAGCCGCACCGGGCCGTGCACCCAGTTCTTGCCGGCTTCCGGGGCGTCGGTCTTCTCGATGTCGACCAGGTCCAGCAGGCCGAGGCGGCGGAGGTTGTGCAGCAGCAGCGGGTAGGTGCTGGCCTCGGCGTTGGGGTCCTCGGAGTCGATGTCCCCGGTGCCGCCGCGGTGCGGGTCGATGGCGACCACCCGGCCGGTGCCGCCGGCGGCGCGCACGCCGAGGGCCATGATCGCGGTGGAGCGGCCGAGGAAGGATCCGACCTCCACCGCCACGCCCTTGCCGGGGGTGTTCTTGGCCAGGGAGTACAGCACCAGGCTGTCCGCGCGCTCGCGGTTGAAGCCGGCGATGGAGTCGACCGCGTCCCAGACGCCGTGCCGGAACTCGGCGGGGCCGCGCAGTTCCTGCAGCGCAGAGTTGACCTCCTTGCCCACTCGCTGGCCGATGTCCTGGACCGCGCGGGCGATGGTGCTGGCGTACCAGACGAGGTCCTTGTGTGTGGTGGTCATGGTGTGGCTCCGAAGGTCGGCTGGTGGTTGTGGCGTTGGGCGAGCGCGCGGCGGTCGACCTTGCCGCTAGGGGTGAGCGGGAAGGCGCCGGTGCGCTCGGTGCGGGTGGGCAGCATGTAGGCGGGCAGGCGCGGGGTAAGCCAGGCCAGTACCTCGTCGTGGCCGGGCTCGGCCTCGCCTGCCAGGATCAGCACCGCGACCAGGTGCCGGTCCTCGGCGGTCCCGGCCGCGAGCACGGCGCAGTCGGCCAGGCCGGGCATGGCGGCGAGCGCGGCCTCGATCTCGCCGAGTTCCACCCGGAAGCCGCGCACCTTGACCTGACTGTCCAGCCTGCCAAGGCATTCCAGCAGGCCGTCGGCGTTACGCAGGCCGAGGTCGCCGGTGCGGTAGGCCCGCACCGAGGGATCCAGCGGGTCGGGCCGGTAGCGCTCGGCGGTGGCCTCCGGGAGTTTCCAGAAGCCGGGTCCGACGCTGTCACCGGAGACCACCAGCTCGCCGATCTCCCCGTCCGGCAGCACCCGGCCGTCCGGATCGCAGACGTGCACGGTGGTATTGGCCAGTTCGCGGCCGATCGGCGGCAGCACCGGCCAGCGCTCCACCTCCGGGGGCAGCCGGTGGGTGGTGGAGATGAAGACTTCCACCGTGCCCCAGTGGTTGAGCAGCGAGCAGTCCGGCAGGGTGCGGAACAACGACCGGATGTGCTCGTTGATCTGCAACTGCTCCCCGCCGGCGAACACCTCGCGCAGCGGGTGTGTCTCCGGGCCCACGCCCTCGGCGTAGGTGGCCAGGGCCTGCAGGGTGACGAACGGGATGAACAGGCGGTTGACCTGTTCGGCCGCGATCAGCTCCCAGAGCAGTTCCGGGTCGTAGCGGACCTCGTCCGCGCAGCAGACCAGCGTGCCGCCCGCGCACAGGGTGGCCAGCACCTCCAGGTAGGAGATGTCGAAGGACACCGGGGCGAACTGGAGGGTCCGCGCACCGGGGCCGCACACGCTGTCGGCGACCTGCCAGGTGATCACGTTGTCCAGGCCGCCGTGCTCGTACCGCACCCCCTTGGGCCGCCCGGTGGAGCCGGAGGTGTAGGTGAGGTAGGCGAGATCGGCCGGGCCTGGCTCCACAATGGACTGTGCGGGCCGCGCGGGGCGGTCCGGCCAGGCGCCGAGGGCGAGCGTGCCCTCGACGGCCACCGTGGTCAACTCGCCGAGGCGGTCGAACTCCCCGGCGTGCCCGAGAACCAGTTCCAGTTCGGCGTCGGCGCGCATGAAGTGCAGCCGGTCCACCGGGTAGGACAGGTCCAGCGGCACGCACACGCTGCCGGCCCGCAGCAGCGCGATGATCGCCACCACCAGGTCCGCGCCGCGCCGGGCGTGCAGGCCGACCGGCACGCCGAGACCGGCGCCCGCCGCGGCCAGCATGGCCACGATCCGGCCGGATCGTTGCCACAGCTCGTGATAGCTCACCTCGGCGCCGCCGTCCCGGATCGCCGCCGCCTCGGGGGCGGCGGCGACCCGCTCGGCCAGCATCGTCAGCACCGGCCGGGTGGTCACGGGCGGGCTCCCGCCGCGCTCAGCTGGTTCTCGATGGCCTGGCTCAGCTCGACCACGCTGGGGTGGTCGAAGAGCAGCTTGACCGGCAGCCGGGCGCCGACCGCCGCCGAGATCGACTTCATCACGCGCACGGCGAGCAGTGAGTGCCCGCCGACGCGGAAGAAGCTCTCCTCGTCGAGGAAGTCGTCCCGGCCGAGTGCGGCGGCGAAGGCCGCCCGCACCGAGGCCGGATCGCAGGAATGTTTCATCAGTCATTTCCCCAGTGGTCCCGAGAACGAGCCTGGCGGACTCATCCGGTGACGGTGAATTCCAACAATGCCAATGCTGGGTACTCCAGCTGCCGCACCGAGTCAAGCCGCAGACCGGCCTTCGCGGCGAGTTCCCTGAAGTCTTTCTCGGTGCGCTCCTTGCCGTCGAGCAGCACCATCATCAACAAATTCGCGTAGGCCGCGAACAACCCCTCGCGCTCCTCGTCGAGGAGCCTTTCCACCAATACCACGCGACCGCCGGGGCCCGCAGCCTCGGCGAGGCGGCTAAGGATTTTCACCCCATTCTGGTCGTTCCAGTTGTGCACGCAGTTGGCGATGAGGTATACGTCGCCGCCGGTGGGCAGCGGGTCGAAGAAGCTGCCGCCGACGATCTCGCAGCGGTCGGCGACCCCGGCCGCGGCCAGCACCGGCGGCGCGTCCGCGACCACGGTGTCCAGCTCGACCAGGGTGGCCTTCAGCTCGGGGTGGGTGCTCAGCAGTTCGGCCACCAGCGCGCCGGTGCCGCCGCCGACGTCGACCACGTGCTTGACCGAAGCCCAGTCATAAGCGCCGGCCACCTCGGGTGCGAAGCCGTTGACGTGCACCGCGAGCGAGCCGTTGAAGGACTCGGCGAGTTCGGCGTCGGCGTCGAGGTCCTGCCAGAAGCTGCGGCCGTAGACCTCTTCGTAGTTCGGGCCGCCGGTGCGCACCGAGGTCAGCAGCCCGGCCATGGCCGGCTCCATCCTGGCCTCGATGCGGCGGCCGGGCTGCTCCAGGTCGAGCCAGCGGCGCATGCCAGCGCCGTGCTCCTCGGTGAGCACGCGACCCACCTCGGTGACCGCGTAGGTCTGCGGTTCGGTTTCGGTGAACAGGCCGATCAGCACGAGGTAGTGCATGGTGCGGCCGAGCGCCTCGACGTCGGTTCCGCTTTTCTCGGCGAGTTCGGTGAGGGTGGTCACGCCGGATTCGATCAGATCGGGCAGCCGGAGCGTGGCGGCCACCCGAATCGTCGACGGGGTGAGCATCGAAGCCATCCGCACCAAATCGGACAGCGGGTCAACAGTGGTCACTTATCCCCCAGGTTCAAGGTGTGTTCGAGAAAATGTGGAATTGCGGTGTCGCGTTCCCAGGCTGAGGCTTACTGTTGGTCGCAGTCATTGGCAACAACTTGGGGAGAAATTTGATGAACGAGTCCGGTTCACGGGTCAGCAAGAGCGTGGCGGAGGCCGGGCGGGAAGCGCTGGGCGCCGACGCCCCGATGGCGGGCGCCAACTTCTTCGAGCTGGGCGGCGACTCGCTGGCCGCGGCCAAGATGGCCGACGGACTGAGCACCGACCTCGGGGTCGAGGTCCCGGCCGAGCTGATCTTCGACGCGGATGACCTCCAGGACCTCGCGGCCAAACTGGAGGCCCGCCTCAACGAGCCAGAGGGCCTGTCCGCGGAGCCACGCAAGCGATAGCCGCGCCGAGGCGGCCCCTGACGGCACGGCCGGACCACCCGAATACGCCCGGTATGAGGGCGGCCCGGCCGCACCGCCAGGAACCACCTCGATCACGACTCTCGCCCACGCGGCTCCGCGGACAGGCCCTGGGGCGCTGGCACGTCAGCCACCGTGAGGTCCAGGTTGTCGGGTGTGCAGCAGCGCAGCACACCCGACATCCGCTCCACCAGGCGGGCCGCTGTGGCCGCCGGCACCACCTCGTCGTTGTAGAACACTCCGAGGTAGACCTCGGTGGCGAAGCCGACGATGAAGATCACGTCGTAGGCGTTGTAGCGCACCTGGGTGCTGAAGGCGGACAGATCCACCGGCTCGACGGACAGCGGAGCGTCCACTGTGGACGGCACGTTGCCCTCGCCGGGCAGGAAGAACTCGAAGGCCACGTTGAGCGCGCGCCCGCCCTCGCCGGTGCGGATGCGGTGCAGTTGCGCCGCGGCCCCGGTGTGCCCCTCCCCCGCCAGTTCGGCGAGCAGCCGGGTGTAACTGTAGGGCGGCCCGGCCTGCCGCGTGCTGTCCATTGTGGACCGCATAGCAGTGCGGGCCAGTTCCCGCAACGGTTGCTCGCCGAGCACGTCGACCCGGATGTCGGCCAGGCGGTGGAACACCCCGGCCAGTTCCCGGCTGCCCCGGCCGTCCCGGCCCAGCAGCGCGGTGGTCAGGCGCAGCGCGGACTGGCCCCACTCCCCCGCCACGGCCGTCGCGGCCGCGGCCAGGGTGAGCGCGAACGGGGTCGCCTTCGCCTTGGCCGCGAAGGCCCGCACCGCCGAGGTGGTGCCGGCGTCCAGCATCGAGTCCAGCCGGGTGAGCACCCCCTCGTCGCGGCGCAGCGCCGGGTCGACCACGTCCACTGAGGACTCGGTGAACGCGGTGCGCCAGAAGGAAAGCTGCTCCTCGGTCAGGTGCTCCCCCGCCGCGGCCTGCTCGGCGATGTGCCCGGCGAAGGTGCCCGGCACCGGCTCCAGCGCCGGGCCGTCGGCCACCCGGTGCCGGTAGGCGGCGAGGATCTCGCTGAGCACCAGGGCGCTGGACCAGCTGTCCGCGGCGATGTCGTGTTCGGCCATGGCCAGCAGGTGGTCGTCCTCGGCCAGCTGGACCAGTTCCACCCGCAGTGGGCCGTCCGCGGCGACCGCGATCTCCGCGCTGACCAGCCGCCATGCCTCGGCGATCGCCTTGTCCAGCTCCTCGGCGGAGAAGCCGGTCAGCACGCGCACCGGGAACTCCGCGACCTCGTCGCCGAGGTGCTGCACCGGTTCGCCGCGCCGGTCGACCCGGGTGCGCAGTGCGTCGTGCCGGTTGACCACCTCGGTGACCGCGGCGGTGAACGCGGCCAGGTCCAGCGGGCCGCGCAGCCTGCGCATGGTGGTGATGGTGCGGTGGCGGTAGTCCGCCGCGCACATGTCGAAGTACAGCTGTTGTTCCAGCGAGAGCGGCGTGCTCATGCGGACTCCTCGGCGGGTGCGGGGGCGCCGCCCATCGGCTTCTCCTTGACCATGGCCATCAGCACCACGGCCACGGCGAGCACCGGCGCCAGGTACAGGAAGACCTGGGGCAGCGCGTCCGCGTAGGACTGGGCGACCCCGGCCCGCAGTTCCGGCGCCAGGCCGCGCACCAGTTCTGGGGTGACCGCGACGCCCTCGGGCAGGCCGCCGACGGGCAGTCGTTCGGCCAGGCTCACCGCCAGGCGTCCGGTGAACACCGCGCCGACCAGTGCCACACCCAGGGAGGCGCCGATCTCGCGGAAGTAGGTGTGCGCCGAGGTGGCCGTGCCCAGGTCGGCCTGCGGCACCGAGTTCTGCACCGCCACCACCAGCACCTGCATCGCCAGGCCCATGCCGATGCCGACCACCGCGGTGTAGACCCCGCTCAGCACGAGCGGGGTGGTGCTGTCCATCAGCGACATGAGCACAAACCCGAGGGTGATCACCGCGGTGCCGGCCACCGGGTAGATCTTGTAGCGGCCGGTCTTGGCGATCTGCTTGCCGGTCCAGGTGGACACGATGATGAAGGCCACCACCATGGGCAGCATCAGCAGCCCGGACTCGGTGGCGTTGACCCCGTTGGCCATCTGGAAGAACGTGGGCAGGAAGCTGGCCGCGCTGAACATGGCCGCGCCGACGAGCAGACCCACCGCCGAGGTGAGCACGAACACCGGATCGCGGAACAGGTGCGGCGGGATGACCGGCTCGGCCGCCCGGCGCTCGGCGAACACGAACAGCACCGCGCACACCAGCACCCCGGCGATCAGGCCGAGGATCACCGGCGAGGTCCAGCCGTAGCGGGTGCCGCCCCAGCTGGAGACCAGCACGATGCCGGTGCTGGCCAGCGCGAGCAGCGCGGTGCCTGCGTAGTCCAGCCGGAAGGCCCGCCCGGTGCTGTTCGATTTGAGGAACAGCGCGACGAAGATGATGGTCAGCGCGCCCACCGGCAGGTTGATGAAGAAGCACCAGCGCCAGGACACCGCGTCGGTGACGATTCCGCCGAGAAACGGTCCGGCCACCGAGGCGACCCCGAATACCACACCCAGGAAGCTCATGTACCGGCCACGCTCCCGCGGCGGCACCACATCGGCGATGATCGCCTGCGACAGCACAAAAAGGCCGCCGCCGCCAATGCCCTGGACCGCGCGCGCGACTATCAGGCCGGTGCCGCTCTCGGCAAGTCCGCACAGAACCGAGCCGAGCAGGAAGATCCCGATCGCGACCAGGAAGACGTTCTTGCGGCCGGCCAGGTCGGACAACTTGCCGTAAATCGGCATGCAGATGGTGGTGGCCAGCACATAGCTGGTGACCACCCAGGCCATATTGTCCACTTCGCCCAGATCCCCGACGATCGTCGGGAGCGCGGTGGACACGATGGTCTGATCGAGCGAGGCCATCAGCATCGCAAGGACCAGACCGGTGAAGACTATTCGGATTTTCCGGGCATCGGGCTCGATGTCCGGATTCGCCGCGTTGGGCACGGCACTTGACTCGGTTGTGCTCACCTGTGTACGTCCTCATCACACGCGAAGTGATGCGCGCGGGAAATCCTCAGTGTGGAAACAGGTCGGCGGTGCCGACGTGAAGCCCCCAGGCGCGATTCGGCTGTTCCTTCCTACCACAGCCCCAGGCAGGCGCTGTCAACCCGACAAAATCCCTGCCCAGCGCCCCTGAATCAGGTGACATCAAATACAACATATTCGAAAGGTGTTTGCGCCTGAGCGATGCCGCTCTACGCTCCGCTGCGGCCCGAGGGAGGGGTTCACATCCAAGAAAACCAAGGCAAGCCAGGCTTGCCACAGCCCTACACGTATGCCCGGCGGGAGCTGGTGGAGCCGGATTGGCGCCGCTTTCCCGCCTGGCGCGAGGTGACCGAGCAGCAGTGGCGGGACGCCCAGTGGCAGCGGGTGCACTGCGTGCGCGATGCCCGGCAGCTCAACGAGGTGACCGGCGGCCTGCTCAGTGCGGAGTTCCTCGCCGACCTGGCCACTGACCAGGAGCGACTGGCCACCATGTCGATGCTGGTGCCGCCGCAGATGCTCAACACGATGGCCCCGGACGCGGCCATGCACTCCGCCGCGTTCACCGAGGCCTTCTACGCCGATCCGATCCGCCGGTACATGATCCCGGTGGCCTCAGACCGGGACGCCGAGTGGCCCTCGCACCCGCACGCCGAACGCGATTCACTGCACGAGGCGGAAATGTGGGTGGTGGAAGGTCTCACCCACCGCTACCCGACCAAGGTGCTGGCCGAACTGCTCTCGACCTGTCCGCAGTACTGCGGGCACTGCACCCGGATGGACCTGGTCGGCAATTCCACGCCCGCGGTGGACAAACACCGCTTGACGTTGAAGCCGGCCGACCGGCAGGACCGCATCATCGACTACCTACGACGCACGCCCGGCGTCCGGGATGTGGTAGTGAGCGGCGGCGATGTGGCCAATGTGCCGTGGCCGCGGCTGGAAGCCTTCGTTTCGCGGCTGCTGGACATCGACTCGATCCGCGATATCCGGCTGGCCTCCAAGGCCCTGGCGGGATTACCGCAACACTGGTTGCAGCCTGCCGTCATTGACGGCATGACCCGGGTGGCGCGACGGGCGCGCGAGCGCGGAGTAAACCTCGCCATCCACACCCATGTCAACCACGCGCAGTCCATTACCCCGCTCGTCGCCGAGGCGGCGGGAGCAATGCTGGACGCGGGTGTGCGCGATGTGCGGAACCAGGGGGTGCTGATGCGTGGTGTCAACACCACGCCGGAAGCCTTGCTGGACCTGTGTTTCGCCTTGCAGGACGAGGCGAACGTGCTGCCCTACTACTTCTACATGTGCGACATGATTCCGCACGCCGAGCACTGGCGGGTGGCCGTCTGGGAGGCGCAGGAACTGCAGCGCGCCATCATGGGTTATTTGCCCGGTTTCGCCACACCGCGAATCGTGTGCGACGTGCCCTATGTTGGGAAGCGGTGGGTGGACCAGGTCACCGAGTACGATCGCGAACTCGGGATCTCCTACTGGACGAAGAACTATCGAACCGGTATCGAGGCCGATGAGGCCGGTGTACTGGCCCGCCGCCACACCTACTACGACCCGGTCGGGACCCTGCCCGAGTCAGGTCGGAGCTGGTGGCGGAAGCAGCAGAATTCTTGAACAAGCCTTTACCTACCGCCGCAAAAACTTCGATCGGACCCTGTGCAGGCCGGAAGAAATGCGTGGTACGGTCCCACCGGGGAATCATGAAACTGGGGAAGGTCGACATGAGTCCGCACGAGAAACGTGTGCTCAATCCTGGGGAAAGCAATCCGCAGCTCTCCTACGCCTACAACACGGGCAGCCACTACGAGGGCGTGCTCAACCTGACCGCTGCGCTGGACGCACTCATTCCGGAGAATGACGTGCTGCACCCGGAGCAGCCTTTCTTCCAGGTCACGCACCTGGTGACCGAGTACTCCTGGGCGCACGTGCACTACGAGCTGCGCCGGGTGATCAAGCACCTGGACGAGAGCCGCTACACCGCCGCCGCCCGCCTGATCGACCGCTCCACCGAGGTCAGTCGGATGGGCAACATGGGGGTGAAACTGCTGCTGGAGCACCTGCCCCAGCACAGCCTGCTGACCATGCGCAACACGCTGCCGCAGGATGCCACCGGCCTGGACTCGCCTGGTTACCGCAACCTGCGCCGCATCGCCAAGGTGCTGTGGAAGCAGTTCGAGACCGCCATGCTGCGCGAGAGCGTCGACCTGGCCGGACTCATCCAGCTGCAGAACGACACCGCGGGCGGCGAACCGGCATCCTCGCAGGTGGAGGCGCTCGCGCTGGTCCGGGAGGCGCTGCTGCGACTGGACGCCTGCATGATGGAGTGGAAGCAGACGCACCTGCGCATGGTGTGGTCCCAGCTGGGCGGTCTGCCCAGCCTGCGGGCCGGCGAGTCCGGCGCCCGCACCGAGGACGAGACGTTGCCGGTGAGCCTGGGCGGTCGCCCGATCTCCGGTGTGCAGCACCGCTCGGACAAGGCCCTCTTCCCGGCCCTGTGGAGCGCGGCCGAGGACGCTTACCACCGTCTCTCGGTGTAATTCCGGCAACACAATTCGCCGATCGCCACTGCGGCCGTTCCCGCCGAAGAATTGCGATCAGCGCACAAGAATTCCGTCACTGGGGGCGGTTTCTCACATCATTTTTCCGGCGGGCACCACACTGCCGCAAACCGGAGAAATCGGACGCTTGGAGTACGAAGATGACGCGGCTCATGCCCGTCGCCGACGTTGACGTCGTGCGCGATGAGGTCAAGGCGGAGATCGAGGGACACACCGTCCTGAGCGGGTTCCTGGACACCGTCGAGCGGTTGGGTGACGCGGACTCGATGCTGTGGAAGGAAGGCGACGAGTGGAAGTCGCTGACCTGGAACCAGTACCGGGACGCGGTGCGTGAGGTCGCGCTGGGCCTGGAGCTGATCGGCTTCCGCCCCAAGGAGTTCGCGCTGCTGATGTCGCGCAACCGGCCCGAGCCGCACATCGCCGACCTGGCCGCGCAGGCCGCCGGCGGCGTCGCGACCTCCATGCACACCACGCTGTCCCCGGCCCAGGTCGCCGAGATCGCGGACAACTCCCAGGCCACCGTCGCGTTTGTGGAGAACCGGGAGCTGCTGGCCAAGTTCGAGGAGGTCCAGGACCGGCTGCCGCACCTGCGCACCGTGGTGCTGCTGACCGGTGAGGTCGCCCCCGAGGAGGCGGGCTGGCTGCGCACCTGGGAAAGCCTGCGCGCCGAGGGCGCCGCGCTGGTCCCCGGCCGGCCGGACTTCTTCACCGAGGCCACCACTCGCCTGTCCTCGGACGACCTGGCCACCGTGGTCTACACCTCCGGCACCACCGGTGCGGCCAAGGGCGTCATGCTGGCCCACCGCAACGTCCGCTGGTCGATCGCCGCGGGTTTCCGCGAGCCGGACGGCAGCAAGCCGGCCGAGCCCGAGCAGGGCACGCTGCCCACCCAGAACCTCAAGATCATCTCCTACCTGCCGCTGGGCACGGTGGGCGCGCGCATGGTCGACCACTGGGGCCACGTGATCATGGGTGGGGCGGTCATCAACTTCTGCCCCGACCCGGCCAAGTTGTTCCAGTACCTGCGCGAAGTACGGCCATCACTGCTGATGGGCGTGCCGGCGATCTTCGAGCGGCTGCACTCCGAGCTGAACGCGGCCATCGACAACGATCCGCAACCCGGGCGCACCGCACTGGTCCGGCGCTGCCTGCAGGTGGGCAGACAGCTCGCCAGGTTCCAGGCGCGCGGCGAGGAGGTGCCCGAGGACCTGCGCGGGCCCGCCGAGCAGGTCAGACCGGTGCTGCGGGCGATCCTGGCCAAGGCTGGGCTGGACGAGTGCCTGCGCGCGGTCAGCGGTGGCGCGCCGATCGATCCGGAGATCATCGAGTTCTTCCAGTCGCTGGGCCTGTCCATGACCCAGTCCTGGGGCATGACCGAACTGACCACCTCGGTCACCAGCGACGGACCCAACGGCAGCGTTGGCAAGCCCTACCCAGGTGTGGAGATCGGGCTCGCCGACGACGACGAGATCATCATCCGCGGCGGCATGGTGATGCAGGGCTACTACCGGGATCCCGAGGCCACCGCCGAGGTGCTCTCCCCTGACGGCTGGTTCCGCACCGGGGACATCGGCGCCTACGACGAGCAGGGCCACCTGCACATCGTGGGCCGCAAGAAGGAACTCATCATCAACACCGCCGGCACCAACATCGCGCCGACGAAGATCGAGTTCCTGTTGCAGCGCCATCCGCTGATCGGCGCGGCCTGCGCCATCGGCGACCGGCGACCGCACGTCACCGCGCTGCTGACCCTGGACGCCGACCGGGCCGCGGAGTGGGCCGCCGAACGCGAACTCAGCCCGGATCTGGCCGAGTTGAGCCACAATCCGGACCTGCTGGCCGAGATCGGCGAGGCGGTGCGCAAGATCAACGGTGAACTGGCCGTCAGCGAGCAGGTGCGCGCCTTCCGGGTGCTGCCCGCGGTGTGGTCGGTGGACGGCGGCGAGCTGACCGCGAACTTCAAGAAGCGGCGCAACCCGATCGCGGCCAAGTACGCCGAGGTCATCGAGCAGCTGTACGGGGAAGGGCGATGATCTCGCGACCGGCCAGCGCCACCCAGCTGGAGATGTGGCTGGCGGTGCAGGGCGAACCCGAGTCCGGCCGGTACAACGCGAGCATCGACCTGGAGTTCGACACGTCACCGGACGTGCCCGCGCTGCGGGCCGCGCTGGCCGACGTGCTGACCCGGCACCCTGAGTTGCGCAGCAGTTTCCAGCTCGACGGCGGCGAACTGCACCAGGTGGTGCGGCCCGACCTGCCCGTCAGCCTGGCCGATCTGCCCCGACCCGGGTCCTATTCCCGGGACGCGGCACTGGCGTGGGCGCGGGCCGAGGGCGACCGGCCCTTCGACCTGGCCTCCCCGCCGCTGTTGCGCGCCGGGCTGCTGCGCTGTGCCGACGGTGCGCTGCTGGTGCTGACCGTGCACCACATCGTCACCGACACCTGGTCGATGGAGCTGCTGGCCGACCACCTGTTGCAGGCATACCAGGCCCGGCTGGAGGGCGTGCCGACCGCACTGCCCGCACCGTCCACTGTGGACGCTGAGGACACCGCGGCGGAGGACCTGGCCTACTGGGCCGACCTCACCGCGGACGGGTGGACGGCGCTGGCCGTGCCCACCGACCTGGTCCGCCCGGAATCCGGGGTGGGAGAAGGCGGCACGCTGGTCTCCGAGCTGTCCCCCGCCGCGCTCACCGGGCTGCGCGAGCTGGCCGAGACCGAGCGGGTCTCCCCCGCCACCGTGCTGCTGGCCGGCTGGGGCCTGCTGCTCTCCGCCTGGAGCGGCGAGCCGGACGGTGTGCTCGGCATGCCGTTCAGCGGCCGCAGCGATCCCCGGCTGGACCACGAGATCGGCCTGCACACCCGGGTGCTCCCGGTGCGGGTGCGACTCGGCGAGCAGGACACCTTCCGGCAGCTGCTGGGAACCGTGCGCGAACAGGTGCTCGACGGGCTGGAACACGAGCGAGTGCCCCTGGATCAGCTGCGCACCGCACTGGCCCGGCACGGCGCGGAGGCCGGGGTCTACCGCGCGGTCTTCGACCACCGCTCGGCCGAACCGGTGTCCTGGACCGTGGCCGGTGCGCCGGTGCGACTGCTGGATCACGAGGTGGAGGGCGTCAAGTACGACCTCGGCCTGGCCGGGATCGAGCGCCCGGACTCGTTGCGGCTGCGGGTGGACTACGACACGGCGGTCTATCGCGAGGCCACCGTGCGCCTGGTGCTGGACCAGCTCACCGCACTGCTCACCGCCGCGGTCGCCGACCCCGGCCAGGACTGCCGGGACCTGCTCGGCACCCTGGCCGACCCGGCGCGTGCATCCGAGGCGGTCGAGGGCACTACGGCGCTGCTGCCGGAACTCGTGCTCGGCCACGCCAAGACCCGGCCGGACGCGCTCGCGGTGCGGCACGGCGAGCAGACCTTGACCTACGGCGAACTGTCCCACCGCGCGGGCACGCTGGCGAACTGGCTGCGGGAACGCGGAGCTGGTCCGGAGCGGATCGTCGCGCTGATGCTGCCGCCTGGGGTCGACACCGTGGTGGCGATGCTCGCGGTGGCGCTGTCCGGCGCGGCCTACCTGCCACTGGACCCGGCCTACCCGGCGCACCAGCGCACACTCGTGCTGGCCGACGCCGCCCCGGTGCTGGTGCTGTGCGCGCCGGAACAGGCCGAGGAGGTCGGCGGATTCGCCCTGGACGCGGCGCTGGCGCAGGCCGCGGCGCTGCCGGGCACCCCGCCGGTGGCCGAGATCCGGCCGGAGTCCACGCTCAACGTGCTCTACACCTCCGGCTCCACCGGCCGCCCCAAGGGGGTGGTGCTGCCGCACATCGGCCTGGCCCGGCTGATGGGCGAGGACCGGTTCCTCCGGCTGGAGCACACCGACGTCATCGCCAACCTGTGCCCGCTGAACTTCGACGGCGCGAGCTACGAGATCTGGGGCGCGCTGGCGCACGGCGCGGCGTTGCTGGTGCTGGACAAGGACATCGTGCTCAGCCCGGTCGAGCTGCGCACGCAGGTGCGGGCGCACGGTGTGACCACGCTGGTGATCACCACGCCGCTGCTCAACCGGATCATCGAGGACACCCCGGACCTGCTGCAGTCGCTGCGCCGGGTGTACTTCGGCGGCGAGCGCATCTCGGTGCCGCACGTGCGGCGCGCGCTGCGCTGGTGCGCGCCCGGCACCCTGGTGCACAGCTACGGGCCGACCGAGAACTCCTTCACCTCCACCTACTGGCCGATCGAGACCGTGCGGGAATCCGATCGCACGGTGCCGATCGGGGTGCCGGTGCCGGAAACCGAGCTGCACGTGGTGTTCGAGGGCACCACCAGCCCCGCCCCGGCCGGGGTGATCGGCGAGCTGCTGCTCGGCGGCCCCGGCGTCGCGCACGGCTACCTCAATGACCCGGAACGCACCGCGAAGGTGTTCGTGCCCAACCCGTTCGGGCCCGGCACGCTGTACCGCACCGGAGACCGGGTGCGCTGGACCGCCGAGGGCCTGCTGGAGTTCGTCAGCCGCGCCGACAACCAGGTCAAGATCCGCAGCCAACGGGTCGAGCTGGGCGAGGTGGAGGCCGCGCTGCTGGCGCACGACCTGGTGGAGGCATGTTTCGTCACCACCGCGCAGAACCAGCGGGACGAACGGGAGATCGTCGCCTACGTCGTCTACTCCGGACAGTCCGATGTGGACACTCTGCGGGCGCACCTGCGCCGGGTGCTGCCCTCCTTCGCGGTGCCCACGCACCTGGTCGAACTTTCCGAGCTGCCGCTCAACCGCAACGGCAAGATCGACCGGCCTAAACTGCCCAAACCGACGGCGGCCGGTCCAGTTGGCCCAACTGGGCGTACGAGTTTGGCCAACGGGGCGTACGAGTTTGGCCAACTCGACGGTAGGGCGGAGCCGGCGCTGGAGCAGGTGCTGGGGGCCTGGCGGGAGGTGCTGGGGGTGGCCGAGGTGGCCGCTCGGGACAGCTTCTTCGACGTTGGCGGGCACTCGCTGCTGGTGGTCAAGCTGCAGGAGGCGCTGCGCAGCCGGACCGGGGTCACCGTGTCCATCGCGCAGCTCATGGGCAACCCCTCCGCCGCCGACCAGGCCGAGCTGCTTTCCGGGGCGGCGCCGGTGACCGCGCTGCCCGTGGTGCTGCGCGGCGCGGACGCGGCCGAGGACATCGCGGTGATCGGCATGGCCGGTCGCTTCGCCGGAGCCCGCGATGTCGAGGAGTACTGGGCGAATCTGCGAGCCGGGCGGGACTGCCTGACCACCGGCCGCGCGCCGGTCGAGCACGCCGACGGTTCGCGCACGGTGTACCGCTACGGCCTGCTCGCCGACGGACTGGCCTACGACGGCAGCCTGTTCGGCATCGGCGCGGACGAGCCGCGCCCGGTCGACCCGCAGCACGCGGTGTTCTACGAATGCCTGTGGGCCGCGGTGGAGGACGCCGGGCTGCGCATGTCCGACCTGCGTGGCCGCACCAGCCTCTACGGTGGCCGCGCGGTGCCCGGGGTCAAGCCGGACAGCGACGGTTTCCTGCCCGCGGGCGAGGTGGTTTTCACCGAGGCCACCTTCATGAACACCTGGTTCTCCTACCACCACGATCTGGGCGGCGAGTCCATGCTGGTGGACTCCGGCTGCTCCACCGCGCTGGTCGCGGTGCACCTGGCCGCGGAGAGCCTGCGCCGGGGTGACTGCGACTACGCGCTGGCCGGTGGCGTGTCCATCCAGGCCAACGCGGAGGGCTCCTACGTGTGGGAGCCGGGGCAGGTCTTCGCCGAGGACGGGGTGTCCCGGCCGTTCGACCAGCGCAGCACCGGCGTCGTGGCCGGGGACGGGGCGGGCGCGGTGCTGTTGCGGCGCCTGTCCGACGCCCGCCGCGACGGGGACCCGATCCACGCGGTGATCAAGGGTTCGGCGATCAACAACGACGGTCTGCGCAAGGTCGGCTACACCGCACCCGGGGTGGACGGTCAGGCCAAGGTGCTCGCCAGGGCGCTGGCCCGCGCCGGGGTCCCGGCCGCCGAGGTCGACTACGTGGAGACGCACGGCACCGGCACCCGGCTCGGTGACGCGGTGGAACTCGGTGCGCTGGCCCAGGTCTACGGCGCGGGCGGCCCGCTCGCGCTCGGCTCGGTCAAGGCGGCCATCGGACACACCGACACCGCCGCCGGCATCGCCGGACTGATCAAGGCCGCGCTGGCCGTGCGCGAGGGTTTCCTGCCCGCCACGCCGAATGTGGCCGAACCAGTGGCCGACCTGGCCGAACAGTTCGAGCTGCTGCCCGCGGGCCGGGCCTGGACCCGTGCCGAAGGCCCTCGCACTGCCGGGGTCAGCTCGTTCGGGCTGGGCGGCACCAACGCACACCTGATCATCCAGGAACACCGCGAGGAGGACCGGTGACCGAACAGACCTGGCTGCTGCCGCTGTCCGCCGGGCACCCCGCGGTGCTGGCGGCCATGCGGCTGCGGCTGGCGGACTGGCTGCGCGAGCACCCGGACGCCGAGCTGCGCGATGTGGCCTGCACCCTGGCCAGGGGCCGGGAGGAGTTCGACCACCGCTGCGTGGTGCTCGCCACCGGCCACGCCCAGGCCATCGAGGCGTTGACCGCGCCGGTCAGCGAACAGCGGGTGCACGGGCGGGTCGGGGCTTCTTTCCTGGGCCCCGAGGCGGCCGATCCGGCGGTCAGCCTGGCCGATCGCTGGTGCCAGGGCGTGCCCGCCGATCTCACCCAGCGGCGCTCCGGCCGGCGGATCCACCTGCCCGGCTACGCCTTCCGCCGCGTCACCATGACCATGCCGGCGATCGACCCGGCGGCGGTGGCGGAGCTGGTCGGGCTGACCGACACGGTGCTGGCCACCGCGTCCCCGGCCGAACTGGACCGCTGCCAGCACCGGCTGCGCCGCCTCACCGGGGTCTGCCCCGACCTGGCCGGAGCGTCCACTGTGGACGCTGTGATCAAGTCACTGGCCGACGCGCTGGCCACCGACGGTGCGGGCACCGACCCTGACCTGGAGTCGGTGACGCCACTGGCGCCGGTGCCGCTGCGGCTGGTGTTCACCGACCAGGTGCGCACCGAGGGTCGCGCGGACAACAACGTGCTGGCCACGGTGTCGCTGGGTGAGAGCCCGGATGTGCCTGCGCTGCAACGGTTGTTCACCGAGCTGCAGGCCACCGAACCCGCACTGCGCACCATCGTGCACCGGGACGGCGACCGCTGGTTCGCGCACGTCCGCGCCCGGCCGCTGGCCGAACTGACCGTGGCCGAGGCCACCACTGACGAACACAGCCGGGCGGCTGTCACCGAATGGGCCACCACCCCGTTCGAGCTGCTCGACGCACCACTGGTCCGCGCCCTGGTCACCACCCGAGGGGACCTGGCCGTGCTCGCCTACCGCGCGATCACCGGACCCGAACAGCTCAACGCCATGCTCGGTCGCCTCCACCAGGAGTACCGGGCTGGTCGATCCCGAACACTGGAGGGGAACTTCGCATGACCGTCACCGACGTGACCAGGACCGACCGCATCGAGGACAACCCGGTGCTGGCCCAGGACTGGCGCGGCCGCGCGCCGCTGCCGATGAGCGCCGACAGCGCGTTCAACGGCTACATCGCCGCCAACGTGCTCTTCGCGCTCAACCGCCTCGGTGTGCTCGCCGAGTTCGAGTCGGCCGGCTTCGTGGACGTCTCCGCCTTCTGCGCCGAGCATTCGGTGGACGAGCCGATGTTCCGCTCCTTCGTGCACGCCGCCCGCTCGTTCGGCCACGTCAGCGTGGACGGCGACAAGGTCACCCTGACCGAGGCCGGGCGTGAGGTGGTGCGCATGCACGGCTTCTTCACCTGGGCGGTCGGCGGCTACAACGAGGTCTTCGCCAACGCCGGCCCGCTGGCCCTGGGCGAGCGCACCTACAGCCACGACGTGCTGCGCGATGAGGGCATGGTGGCGCTGGGTTCGGCGCAGTGCGACCGCGAACTGATGGCGCACATCCTGGACGGGGTGCTCGCCGAGGTCGACTTCAGTGTGCTGGCCGACCTGGGCAGCGGCACCTCCGCCCGGGTCAGCCGGGTGGTGGCCGGACGCCCCGGCGCCCGCGGCCTCGGCCTGGACATCAGCGGTCCGGCCACCGAGATCGCGCACCGCACCATCGCCGCGGCGGGCATGGCCGATCGGGTCAGCGCGATCCAGGCCGATGTGCTGGACGTGGTGCTGGCGCAGGAACACCGGGAGGCCATCGCCGAGGTGGACGCGGTGATGAGCTTCTTCCTGCTGCACGACCTGCTGGCCAACCCGGCCACCCGCGGCGACATCCTGCCCCGGATGCGCGAGGTCTTCCCCAAGGCGCGCACGTTCCTGCTGGCCGACACGGTGATCCGGCCGCGGCACGACGACGACGCCACGCTGCCGGTGTTCTCCACCGGGTTCGAGCTGGCGCACGCGCTGATGGGCGTGCCGCTGCACACCAAGGAGGCCTACGAGCAGCTCTTCGCCGAGGCCGGCCTGCACCTGCGCCGCGCGGTGCCCTTCGGCGCCCCGCACTCGTGGCTGTTCGTCCTGGAAGCACGGTGAGCTGAGATGGCCGAGATCCACACCAACCTGCCCATCCCGCTGGCCGTGGCCGGGCACCACCAGCCCGCGCCGTTCTACCTGACCGCGGACATGTTCGGCGGCCTGCCGGTGCAGCTGGCCGGCGGCGAGCTGAGCGCGCTGGTCGGCAAGCCGGTGGCCGCCCCGCACACGCACGAGGTCGACGAGATCTACTTCCTGATCTCGCCCACCCCCGGCGGCGCCCGGATCGAGGTCCAGCTGGACGGGGAGAAGCACGAGCTGACCTCGCCCGCGGTGATGCGCATCCCGGCCGGCGGCGTGCACTGCTTCCTGACCCTGGAGGCCGAACGCGGCAGCTACTGCTTCGGCGTCCTGATCGGGGACAAGACGTGAGCGGCGGGCTCAACGCGGCCCACGCCGACGGCCTGACCCGGCTGCACCTGAGCGAGAGCGTCTACGGCACCAGCCCGGCCGCCCTGGCCGCCGCCGCGGCCGCGCTGACCCAGGTCAGCGTCTACCCCGACCCTGCGCGGGCCGGGGTGGCCGAAGCCATTGCGGCGCACCACAAACTGCCGGTCGAACAGGTCGCGGTGGCCAACGGCAGTGACGAGCTGGTGCTGCTGACCAGCCTCGCCGTCGGTGCGTCGGACCGGCCGGGACTGACCACGGCCGGCACCTTCCCCGGGTACCAGACCTGCCTGGAGACCAGTGGCCGCGGCTGCACCGCACTGCCGCTCTCCGGCGGGGCACTGGACGTCGAAGACTTCGCGGAAGCGTTGCCCCAGCACGGTATTGGCTACGTGTGCAACCCGCACAACCCCAGCGGCGGGGTGCTGAGCCGGGCCGAACTGGACCGGCTGGTGCGCGCGGCCGAGGACTCCGGGGTGCCGATCGTCTTCGACGAGGCATACCTGGACTTCGCCGACCCGGGCACGCCCCAGGTGCGCGACTACCTGGACCGGGGCGCGCCGATCGTGGCGCTGCGCACGCTGTCCAAGGCCTACGGGCTGGCCGCGCTGCGCATCGGCTACGCCATCGGCGCGGCCGAGCAGCTCAGTGCGTTGCGGGCCGCGCAGGGCACGATGCCGTTCAGCGCCAACACGATCGCCCAGGCCGCGGCCATCGCGGCCCTGGCCGATCAGGACCACCTGGCCGGCGTGCGAGCGTCCAATGTGGAGCGTCGCAGCTGGTTCTGCGAGCAGCTCGACGCCAGGGGCCGGGGCTGGCTGCCCTCGGTGACCAACTTCGTCGCGGTCGCGGTGGCCGATTCCCGCACCGCCCAGGACCGGCTGGCCGCCGAGCACCGGATCCTGGTGCGCGACGCGGGTTTGTTCGGCTTCCCCGGCCACCTGCGGGTGTCCATGGGCACGCCGGCGGAACTGCTGCGGTTGCTGGACGCGCTGGACGCGATCGAGTCTGTGGAAGGGAAGTGAGCGAGATGTTGCGACACTGGCCGATCGCGGGCCTGCGCCTGAGCACCCCCGAGGTGGAGCTGCGCTGGCCGAGCCTGGCCGACCTGGACGAGCTGGCCGAGGTCGCCGCCAGGGGCGTGCACGATCCGGGCGAGATGCCGTTCTTCTCGCACTGGACCGACGGCGACCCGGAAGTGGTGGCCCGCCGGGTGGTGCAACGGCACTGGAACTCCCTTGGCGCCTGGACCCCCAACGACTGGACGCTGTATCTCGTTGCGGTGCACCAGGATCAGGTCATCGGTTGCTACAGCATGGGCGCCAGGGACTTCCACCTCACCCGCGAGGTCCTCGGCACCGCGTGGCTGGGCCTGCCGTTCCAGGGCAAGGGCGTGGGCACCTACGCCAGGGCCGCGATGCTGCACCTGGCCTTCGAGGGCCTGGGCGCGGAGTACTCCTTCTCCGTGGTGCAACGCAGCAACACCGCCTCGCAGACGGTGTTCAAGAAGCTGGGTTTCCAGGCAGACGGCATGCAGGTCAACCAGGTCCGCGGCCGCCAGGTGCTCAGCGACCGCTACCGGATGGACCGCCAGACCTGGGAGGAAAACCGCACCGTCCCGGTCGAGATCCACGGCCTGGCCCCGGCCCTGCCCCTGTTCGGCCTCACCCCGGACAACGCCGCCACCACCGCACCGGTGGCCGCCCGGCCGATGGTGACCGCCGAACTGCTCTCCGGCGTCCGGGTCGACTTCGACGGCGACAGCCCAGCCGCCTGACCCGGCGAGTTGGGCCAACTGGTACGCCAAGTTTGCCCAAGCGGGCGTACCAGTTGGCCCAAGTTGTACCCGCGGTGCGGTTCACGCCACCGCGGGCAGCCGGGCGGCGCGGATGGCGTTGAGGATGACCAGGACCTCGGCCAGCTCGTGCACGAACACCACGGTGGCCAGGCCGAGCACACCGAAGGCGGCCAACGGGATCAGCACCCCGATGATGGCCAGGGACAGGCCGACGTTCTGCAGCATGACCCGGCGGGCGCGCCGGGCATGGGAGAGCAACTGCGGGAGGTGACGCAGGTCCTCCCCCATCAGCGCGACGTCGGCGGTCTCGATGGCCACGTCAGCGCCCATCGCGCCCATGGCGATGCCGACCTCGGCGGTGGCCAGCGCGGGTGCGTCGTTGACGCCGTCGCCGACCATGGCGATCCGGCGGCTGCCGCGGAGCCGGGTCACCAGCGCGGCTTTGTCCTCGGGCCGCAGGTCGGCGTGCACCGTGCTGATCCCGGCCTCGGTGGCCAGGGCGGTCGCGGTGCGGGCGTTGTCGCCGGTGAGCATGGCGACCCCGATGCCGAGCTTGCCCAGCTGGGCAACAACTTCCGGGGCTTCGGCGCGGAGTTCATCGCGCACGGCGATCGCGCCGAGCAGCTCGTTGTCGCATTCGATGAGTACGACCGTCGCGCCTGCCTCCTGGAGGCGTTCGACCTCGGTGTGCAGCGGGCCGGGGGTGATCCAGCCCGGTTTTCCCAGGCGCAGGACCGCGCCGTCGAGTACGCCGTGCAGGCCGTGGCCGGGGACCGCGGTCACGTCGGTGGCGGCGAGCACCGTGTTGGCGGCGGCCAGGATCGCGCGGGCGAGGGGGTGTTCGCTGCGGGCCTCCAGCGCGGCGGCCGCAGTCAGCACCTGGTCCCGGGTGACGCCGTCGGCGGATCGCACGTCCACCACTCGCGGGCTGTTGCGGGTGAGGGTGCCGGTCTTGTCCAGCGCGACCACGCCGATCCGGCCCAGCTCCTCCAGCGCGGCCCCGCCCTTGACCAGCGCGCCCTGCCGGCTGGCCGCGCCGACGGCGGCGACCACGGTGAGCGGGATGGCGATGGCCAGCGCACACGGTGAGGCCGCGACCAGCACCACCAGCGCCCGTTCCAGCCACAGCAGCGGATCGCCCAGCAGCGCGCCAAGTCCGGCGATCAGCACCGCCAGGATCATGATCGCGGGCACCAGCGGGCGGGCGATCCGGTCGGCCAGCCGCTGCCCGCTGCCCTTGCGTTCCTGAGCCTGCTCGACGATGTGCACGATCCGGGCCAGCGAGGAGTCCGCGGCCAGCGCGGTGACCTCGACCTCGATGGCCCCGCCGCCGTTAATCGCCCCGGCGGGCACGACCTCGCCGTGCCCGGCCTCCACCGGCACCGACTCACCGGTGATCGCGGACAGGTCCAGGCTGGTGTGCCCGGCGCGGATCACCCCGTCAGTGGCCGCGCGGGCGCCGGGCCGCAACAACATCCGGTCGCCGAGCCCGAGTTCTTCCGGCGGTACCTGGACTTCGGCGCCCGCGCGCAGCACCGAGGCGGTCGGCGGCACCAGGTCGAGCAGGGCGCGCAGACCGTGCCGGGTGCGAGCAACGGCGTAGTGCTCCAGGCCCTCGGCGAGGGAGAACAGCACGCCGAGCAGCGCGGCCTCGGTGAGCTGGCCGAGGGCGACCGCGCCGATCGCGGCAATGGTCATCAGGGTGCCGACACCGATGCGGCCACGCAGCAGGTTGCGCACCGCGCCGGGCACAAAGGTGGCAGCACCGGCCACGGCGGCGGCCAGCGTCAGCCCGGTGCCGGCCGGGTCCTCGCCGATCAGCCAGCCCGCGGCGAACAGGGCCGCGGCGAGCGCGGCCAGCTGGAGCTCCCTGACCTGCCATAACCGGGCCGGGCCCGCGGTGTCGGCGGGCTGGGGACCGCAGCACGCGTCGGACATCGTTCAGCCCCGCACGTGGTCGCCGAGCACCGCGCTGACCAGCGCGCGGCCGCGGTCGGTGAGGGCGTACATGACCAGGCGGCCGTCCCGGCGTGAGCTGACCATCCCGGCGTGCTTGAGCTGGCGCAGGTGGTGCGAGGTCAGGTTCTGCGCCTGGCCGACGACCCAGGATAGGTCGCACACGCACAGCTCGCCGCCGGAGTACAGCGCGGCGGCCATGGTCAGCCGGGTCGGGTCACCCAGCGCCCGCGCGGCCGCGGCGGCCGGTTCCACCGCGGGCAGCTCGGGCAGTCCGGCCCGGATCTCCTCGGCGAGCGGCAGGTCCAGGCACAGCAGGTCGCACTCGTCACCACGGTCTACACTCACATCGACAAACTAACAGACATTGATATGACGGGCGAAGGTCCGGACGGCGAGGTAGGCTGCCGACAGGCGAGTTGGGTCGCCTCCGGGTCCGCGGAAAAGGCTGAGCCTGCCCATCGAAGGCGGGTAACCCCTGGTCAACCCACCTCCTTTCACCCCGTCACGCGGACCACGGGGACATGGAAGGAGGTCGTGATGACGACCGTCCCGCTGCCCGAACGACCCGATCTCGGCCAGCTCCGCAAGCAGGCCAAAGAGCTGCACCGGGCCACCCCTGGCGGCACCCTCGCCGACGCGCAGCGCACCCTGGCCCGCCGCTACGGCTTCGCCAGCTGGCCGCGCCTGCAACGGCACGTCGAGGCGATCAACTCCCGCACCTGGGTCTACACCGAGCCGGCCGGCGCGGAATCGCCCGCGGCCCGCTTCCTCCGGCTGGCCTGCCTCAACTTCGCCGAGGACACTCCCGACCGCTGGGTCGAGGCGACCCGACTGCGGCACCAGCACCCGGACCTGCCCGCGACCAGCCTGGCGGTGGCCGCCGCCTGCGCCGATGTCCCAGCGCTGCAACAACATCTGGCCGCCGGGGCCTCGGCGGCCAAGCCCGCCGCCCCCTTCGACTGGCCGCCGCTGATGTACCTCGCCTACGCCCGCGTCGAGGTGAGCCAGGCGGACACCCTCGCCGCCGCGCGGCTGTTGCTGGACGCTGGCGCCGACCCCAACGACGGCCGGTTTTTCCTTGGCCTGCCAACACCTTTCACCGTGCTGACCGGGGCGCTGGGCGGCGGCGAGGAAGACCAGCCACCGCACCCGCACAGCATCGCCCTGGCCCGCCTGCTCCTGGAGGCGGGCGCCAACCCCAACGACGGGCAGAGCCTCTACAACCGCATGTTCACCGAACAGGACGATTTCGCCGAACTACTGCTGGAGTTCGGCCTCGGCCAGGGCGACGGCGGCCCGTGGCGACGTCTGGTGCCCGACCTGCTCGGCTCACCCGAGGAACTGGTACGCGGGCTGCTGCACTGGGCGGTCACCCACGACCAGCGCAAGCGGGTGGCCCTGCTGGCCGCGCACGGCGTCGACGTGACCAGCCCACTCGCCGACGGCGCCACGCCACTGGAACACGCGCTGCGCAACGGCCACCGCAAGCTGGCGAAGCAGTTGCATGATCTGCGCGCGCACGAACCGAAGCTGAATCCCATGGACGCCTTCATCGCCGCGGCCCTCGCCGGAGACCGGGCCGAAGTCGAGGCCACCCCGCCGCACGTCGTCGAAGCTGCCCGCGCCGCCCGGCCGGGGCTCGTGGTCTGGGCCGCGGCGCACCATCGCCCCGAGGCAGTGAAACTGTTGGTGGACAACGGGTTCGACGTCAACGCCCGCGGCCGCGGCGACGTGCCGCTGGAGCACCCGTGGCAGACCGCGCTGCACACCGCCATCCAGGTCGGCGACCTCGAAGTGGTCCGGCTGCTGCTGGAACTGGGCGCGGACCCCGGCCTGCGCGACTGCCGCTTCGACGGC
Organism: Crossiella sp. S99.2; assembly: GCF_023094165.1. Taxonomy (GTDB): domain Bacteria; phylum Actinomycetota; class Actinomycetes; order Mycobacteriales; family Pseudonocardiaceae; genus Crossiella. The sequence goes on from NZ_JALMDK010000016.1 coordinate 58,523, forward strand.
GACGCCCGATCCTGGGCGGAACACTTCGACCGCACGGACGTGCTCGACCTGCTCGGTCCGTAACCCACCGGCGTGTTGGCCGTTGTCGTACCCAGTCTTGGCCGAACTGGTACGCCAGTCGGCCAACACACCGTCCACAACGGCCAAGACACCGTACGACAACGGCCAACACGGCGGCTTGCCTACTCGACGGCGCGGGCGTAGCGCCTGCCGAGGGTGCGGATGTGCTCGACCAGTTCGGGTGGCTCGGTGACCTGGAAGTCCAGGCCGAGCATGCCGACGTAGACCGCGAGCATCTCCAGGCTGTCCGCGCCGGTCACCAGCACCGAGGTGGACTCGTCCACCGCCTCGACCACGCCGACGGCCGCGTTGATGCGGGCCAGCACCTCCTGCGCGGGTGCACGCACGGTGATCCGGGCGTGCACCCGCCAGCCCGCCACGGCCACATCACGCAGCACGAAACTCAGATAGTCACCGCCGGGCAAGGGAACCGGCGTGAACCGGCGGCCGGTCGGCATCCGCAGCGTGATCCAGTCCACCCGGTAGGTGTGCCACGCCCCGGTCTCCGGGCCGCGCGCCACCAGGTACCAGTACCGCTGCCAGCTCACCAGCCGATACGGCTCCACCAGCACCGGCCAGTCAGCGAACGGCGCCGAGGCGTCGTTGCGCAGCGGCGCGTCGTCCTCCCGGACCGGGGCGGTGTAGTCGAACCGGAGCAACTCCGTGTCCCGAACCGCGGCCGCGATCGTGGCCAGCAGGGCCGCGTCCACCACCGGATCCACCACGTTGCTGCCGGTGTTGTCCGGCCCCTCGGCCACCGCCGCGCGCAACGCGCTCACCTGCCGCCGCAACCGGTGCGGCAACACCTGTTCGAGCTTGCCCAGTGCCCGCGCGGCGCTGTCCTCGATGCCGGCGACCCCGCGTCCGGCCCGCAGCCCGACCGCGACCGCCACCGCCTCCTCGTCATCGAGCAGCAACGGCGGCAGCTTCGCCCCTGCCCCCAGCCGGTAGTACCCGGCGGGCCCGCGGGTGGCCTCGACCGGATAGCCCAGCCCGCGCAGCCGCTCGATGTCGTTGCGGATGGTGCGCCCGCTGACCTGCAACCGCTCGGCCAGCTCCGAGCCCGGCCACTCCGGCCGGGACTGCATCAGCGCCAGCAGGGCGAGCAGCCGCGAAGAAGTGTCCAGCATGACGTGACCATATAGGAACCTAACGTGCCTAAAAGTTCTCTAGAGTCTGCGCCATGACGAACTCCACGGACATCCGCCCCTTCCGCATCGACATCGCCCAGGCTGACCTGGACGACCTCAACGAGCGCCTCGCCCGCACCCGGCTGCCGCGGCCCGCGCCCACCGACGACTGGGAGTACGGCACCCCGAACAGCTATCTCAGCGAGACCGTCGAGCACTGGCGCACCAAGTTCGACTGGCGCGCCCAGGAAGCCCGGCTGAACGAGTTACCCCAGTACCTGACCGAAATCGACGAGCAGACCGTGCACTTCGTGCACGTGCCGTCGAAGGAGGCGAACGCGACCCCGTTGCTGCTGCTGCACACCTACCCCGGCTCCTTCGCCGACTTCCTCGACATGATCGGCCCACTCACCGACCCGGTCGCGCACGGCGGCGACGCGGCGGACGCGTTCTCCGTCGTGGTGCCCTCGATCCCCGGTTTCGGCTTCAGCACACCGCTGTCCGGCCGCGGCTGGACCATGCGCAAGGTCGCGGAGACCTTCGACAAACTGATGCGCCGCCTCGGCTACGACTCCTATGGCGCGCACGGCAGCGACGGCGGCGCGATGATCTCCCGCGAGCTGGGCCTGCTGCAGCCGGAGGGTTTCCTCGGCCTGCACGTGCTGCAGCTGTTCTCCTTCCCCTCCGGCGACCCGGCGGAGTTCGAGAAGCTGGAGCCCAAGGACTACGCGGCGCTGGAACACCTCCAGTGGTTCCAGTCCGTCGGCGGCTACAACCAGATGAACGGGACCCGCCCGCAGACCATCGGCGCCGCCATCGCCGACTCCCCCGTCGGCCAGCTCGCCTACAGCGAACTGTTCAACAACTTCGGCGACGGCACGAGTCTGGTCACCACCGAGCAGATCCTGACCCAGGTGTCGCTGTACTGGTTCACCAACACCCAGGCGACCGCGGGCCGCTACCACTTCGAGGAGGGCAGGGCGGGGGCGGAACCGGCGGTGAACCCGTCCCGGACCGGGGTCGCGGTCTTCAAGAACGACTTCACCACCATCCGGACCTTCGCCGACCGGGACAACTCCAACATCGTGCACTGGTCGGAGTTTCCGGACGGCGGTCACTTCGCGGCGATGGAGCGGCCTGAGGTGCTTGCGGGTGATTTGCGGGCGTTCTTCCGCGCGTGACAGCGGCTCCATCGGCCACCCGCCGGATCACGGCGGGTGGCCTCACAGCCTGATGTCGTTGCGGGAAGACACATTGAGCTTGCGGCACACCTTGCCCACGTACTCCTCCACCGTCCGTCGCGACAGGAACAACGTCTCGGCGATCTCCCGGTTGGTATGACCGCCCGCGACCAGCCGGGCAACGTCCCGCTCCCGCGGCGAAAGCTGGCTGCCGTAGCCGCGTCTGCCCCGGGGTGACGGTGTGGCCACACCGGTGCCACGCAACCGGTGGCGGCAACGCGCGGCATCCACGGTGGCGCCGAGGGCGTCGTAAGCCTGGGCGAGCGCGCTGAAGTCGGTGGCGCCCGCCTGTTCGGCGAGCTGAGTGGCACGGTAGGTCAGGCCCAATGCCTGGTGCTGCTCGATCGCGGACTGGTGCAGACGGTGGGACTCGTGGTTGCCGGTGGCAGCAGCGAGTTTGGCCTCGCAGGCGGTCAGGGTTGCCTGGGCGTAAGGGGCATCAGTTCCGATGAGCCCGTCGGCCAGCTCGGCAAGGAGATCCTGTACCACATCGACGCTCCCGGTAGCCAGGTAGCAGTCGACGGCCTGGGGCACCACATCGCCTGCCCAGGCCCAGGCGCCCTTGGCGCGCAACAAGGTCAGACCGCGTTCAGCGTGCGGCGCGGCAGCCGTGGGATCGCCGCGGCTGAGCAGCAGGGCGGCCAGTCCCCCGGCGGCGGCGATGCGCACCGGCATGGTGGCGGCGACCGGGTGTGGGCCCACAGCCGCGTGGAATCCGCTTTCGGCGCGGGCCCAGTCGCCGCGGGCAGTGGCCAGCCAGGCCTGGGCCAGGTGCAGTTCGGTGGTGACCGGGGGCAGGTGGGCGTAGGTGCGGACCAGTTCGGTGATGCGCTCGTCGAGTCCGGACCACTGCCCGGTCAGCCAGTCCAGCCGAACCGTGGTGGCCTCGGCGGTGCCGGTCACGTACGGGGCGCCGACCCGGGCGGCCAGGGTCAGGCCGGTGCGCAGGAAGGCGCGGGCTTGCTTGTGGTGGCCTATCCAGGAGCAGGCGTCGGCCAGGTTGCAGTGCGCGCGGGCCAGGTGGCGGATCTCCTCCGGGTCGGTGACCTCGGCCGGAGACGGCAGGCGGGCGGCGCGGGACCAGGCGCTGGGGTCGCCGGCGATCAGTCTGCCGCCGAGGGTGGTGGCCAGCACGGCGGTGCGCAGAGTCCGGGTGGGCAACTGGTCCAGCACGCCGTCCACCCGGTCCAGCAGGGCCTGGTGTTCGGCGATGGGCGCGGTGCTCAGGTAGGGCACGGCCAGCACGGCCATGCCGCGCGCGACCCGGTCCGGCTGGTCGCCCAGCTGGTCGATGGCGTGCGCGATCTCCGCCTCGGCGCGGTCCGGTTCGCCGGTGTCGCGGAGCAGCAGCAGGCCGAACCACAGCCGCACCTCACCCCGGACCTCGGCGGTCAGCCGCGGATCCGCGAGCAGATCCTCGACGCGGGTGAGCACCGCGGGGTCGTGCAGTCCGGTCAGCGCGGTGGCGCACAGCTTGGTCGCCAGCCGGTTCACCTCCGCGGGGCGCACCTCCGCATCGGCGAGCACCGCGGAGAGCAGCTCGACCGCGGCGGGCAGGTCCCGGCGCACAATCGCGGCGTCGGCGGCCAATTCGCTGTAGTGCAACCAATCTCCGGTCAGACCGGCCGCCTTGGCGTGGGCCGCCAACCGCGCCAGGGGCTTGTGGTCGAGGCGGGAGAGCACTCGCAGGGCACGCTGGTGGAGTTCAGCGCGGCGCGGGCCTGGCAGTGACTCGCGTACCGCGCGGGCCGCCAGTGGATACCGGAATCCGTAGCGGTTCAACGGAATCTCGGCCAGCACGGCCGAGCGCACCAGGGTGACCAGGTGCGCCGGATCGGCCTCGCCCGCGACCGCGGTCAGGGTGTCGCCCAGCTCCGGGACGTCCAGCACCGCGGCGGCCTCGGCGAGTGCGCGGGCCGCGGCGGGCAGGTTCCGCAGCCGTTCCTGGACCGCCTCGGCCACCAGGACCGGCACCCCGGGCCCGTCCGCACGCAGCACCTGCTCCACCACGAACGGGATCCCGGCCGTCTCCCGCAGCACGGCCTCGACACCGAGCCGCGTGCCCGGCATCGTGTTGATCAGCGCACGCACCTGCCCGACGTCGAAGGGGCGCAGCACCAGGTGTGTCCCGGTCACGCCGGGCGGGACGCGCAGGGCACGGCCGAGCGGGGCCGCGCCGGCGAGGTCCTCGCGCCGGTAGGTGAGCACCAGGGACAGTCCGGGCGGCGGGTCGGCGAGCACAAACCGCAGCACCTGGCGGGTGCGCTCATCCGCCCAGTGCAGGTCTTCCAGGACCAGCACCACCCGTCCCAGCGCGCCGAGCAACTGCCGGAACGCGCGGAACACCCGGTGCCGTTCGGCTTCCGGATCACCCAGCGGCGGCGGGGCCGGGGGCAGCCGGTCGGCGAGTTCGGGCAGGTAATCGCGTAGCGCGCCGGTCACCGGGCCTGGTTCGCGCAGCCGGTCGCCGCAGTGGCTGAGGCAGTCCAGCAGCACGCCGTAGGGAAACGGGTCGGGCAGCGGCTGGCAGGCGGCGACCACCACCTGGGCGGGTGGGTGCGTGGCGAGTTCGGCCACCAGCCTGCTCTTGCCGATCCCCGCCTCGCCCTCCACAAAGGCCACCGCGGGCGGCTGGGCAATCGCGGCGCGCAGGGCGGCCAGCTCCGCGTCCCGGCCGATCAACGGCGCTCCGGTCATGGCTCGCAGCGTATTTCGGCGGGTGTCGCCCCCAGAAGACCTGCGCCCAAGTCCAGTACCCCTACGGGGGTTTACCACGGTTGTTCCCCCTCCCCCGACGCCGAATGGTGATGTCCGAGCGCTATGCGAGAAGGAGGAAACCAATGCGCAGACTACGCAGTACCGCGAGCCTGCTGGCGGTGGCCGCGGTCGCGATGGCCACCGTCACCGGGGTCGCCACCGCCGAGCCCGAAGGCGCGGTCGTCCAGGCCCGCGAGCACCACACCGGACGCTACATCGTGGTGCTCAAGGAGGACGCCCGCACCGCCGCGGCCACGCTCACCCAGCGCTACGGCGGGGTGGTCGCCGAGACCTACTCGGTGACGCTGAACGGGTTCGCTGTCCGCGAGCTGTCCGAGGGGCAGGCCAAACGCCTGGCCGCGGACCCCTCGGTCAAGGCGGTGCACGAGGACGGCACGACCAGGGCGGTGGCCGGGGAACAGCCCAACCCGCCGTCCTGGGGCCTGGACCAGATCGACCAGCGAACCACCAGCCTGGACAAGAAATACGCCTACCCGAACACCGCGGACAACGTCACCGCCTACGTGATCGACTCCGGGGTGGGTATCCGGCACCCGGAGTTCGAGGGCCGGGCCAGCCACGGCTACGACTTCATCGACAACGACAACGACGCCAGTGACTGCTTCTGGCACGGCAGCCACGTGGCAGGCACCATCGCGGGCAAGACCGTCGGGGTGGCCAAGAAAGCCAAGGTGGTCGCGGTCCGCTCGCTCAACTGCGGTGGTTCCGGGCCGGATTCGGCCACGGTCAGCGCCCTGGAATGGGTGGGCAAGAACGGGGTCAAGCCAGGGGTGGTGAACCTCAGCCTGGTCATGGACACCGTCGGCGTCGGCGACGAACAGGTCAAGGCGTTGGTGGCCAAGGGATTTGTGGTCGCGGTCGCGGCGGGCAACAACGGCCAGGACGCGTGCACGGCCAGCCCCGGCCGCACCCCGGAAGCACTCACCGTCGGCTGGATCAACCAGGGTGGCGGCCGCAGCGGCAACTACGGCCGCTGCGTCGACCTGTTCGCCCCCGGCGGCAACATCTACTCCACCGACCACACCGGCAGTTTCCGCACCGGCAGCGGCACCTCGATGGCCTCCCCGCACGGCGCGGGCGGTGCCGCGCTGTACCTGGGCGCGAACCCGGGTGCGACCCCGCAACAGGTCCGGGATGCCTTGGTGGACAACGCCACCCCCGACCTGGTCACCAACCCGGGGGCCGGTTCGCCGAACAAGTTGCTCTACACCGGCTTCATCGGCGGCAACCCGCCGCCCCGCTGCGGCGTCAAGACCAACGAGGAGGATCTGTCCATTCCGGACGCCGGATCCGCGGTCGGCACCAGCGTCGTGCAGGAATCCTGCCAGGGCAAGGCTTCCGCGACACTGCCGGTCCGGGTGGACATCGACCACGGCTACACCGGCGATCTGGCCATCGACCTGATCGGCCCGAGCGGAGCCACCTATCCGCTGCAGCGCGCGGGCGGGGTCGGCGAAACCGGTGGCGTGCACCGGAGTTTCACCGTGGACGGCTCGCGCGAGGACGCCAACGGCACCTGGCGGCTGTCGGTGCGCGATGTCTACCGCTTCGACACCGGCGCCCTGACCGGCTGGTCGATCACCTTCTGATCAACATCCCTGCTTTTCCTTACCCTGCAATGCGAGGAGCACGATGCGAACACCACGTCTGGTCATCACGATCTGCCTGGCCCTGGCCGCGCTGACCCTGCCGATGACCGCCGCCGCGGCCGCGCCCGCCGACAAGATCAGCGACGCCGTCACCCCCACCGACCAGCTCAGGTCCGGGGACGTGGGCGCCCAGGTGGTCAACGGACAGCGCACCACGGTCAAGGAAAATCCGTTCGTCATCGCGGGCCTGCGGGCCGGCGGTGGTGGGCCGCAGGGCCAGTCCTGCACCGCCGCGGTGGTGGGCAAGCGCAAGATCCTCACTGCCGCGCACTGCATGATCGACGTCGGCGGCGCCAAGAGCTACGTCTACGGCGACGACGACCTCACCTCACCCGGCGGCGAGACCTTCCGCACCAAGGTCGCCTCGCACAAGGTGCACCCGCGTTACACCGGCCCGAACTCCTGGCAGACCGGCTACGACGTCGCGGTGATCACCACCGAGGACGACCTGCCCGTGCCACCGAGCCAGTGGGCGAAGGTGGCGGGCTCCGGCGACAGCGCGCTGACCGCGCCCGGCAAGTCCGGCACCGTCGTCGGCTACGGCAAGACCGGGGCCAGCGGCGGTTCGGGTGTGCTCTACAAGGCCACCCTGCCGGTCAACGACGCCAAGAACTGCCAGGTCTTCAACGTCAAGGTCAACCCGGATGTCATGGTGTGCATCGGTTTTGACGACGGCCGCGTCGCCACCTGCTCCGGCGACAGCGGCGGTCCGTACATTGTGGACGGTGTGGTGGCCGGGGTCGTCTCCTGGGGCGCCGGTGGCTGCGACCGGTACAGCATCATGGCCCGGCTGACCAACGAGATGGGTGACTGGGCGAAGAAGGAGATCGGCGGCGGACAGCCCGGCGAGGGCAAGTTCACCGTGGACCTGTCCCCGTCTTCCGGCAAGGTCGAGCCCGGCAAGCACGTCTCCACCAGCGTCACCAGCAAGGCGGGCGATCAGGGCCCGGAGAAGCTGGAACTCAGCGCCGCCGGCCTGCCCACCGCCGCCACCGCCACCTTCCAGCCCACCTCGATCAACTCGGGCGAGGTCGCCAAACTGACCATCGAGACCGCGTCGAGCACCCCGAAGGGCACCTACCAGATCACCGTCACCGCCAAGGGCACCTCCGGCTCGAAGACCGCCGGCTACACCCTCACCGTGGGCGAGGGTGGCACCACCGAAGGCCCGAAGCCCGCGGCCACACCGGCTTCCGGCACCGTCTCACCGGGCGGATTCATCAACAGCACCATCACCGTCACTGGCGGCACCGGCCCGATCAGCCTCAGCGCCCAGGGCCTGCCGTCCGCGCCGATGTTCCTGCCCTCCACCGTCAACCCCGGCGGCAGCTCCCGGATGAGCATCGCCGCCCCGTTCCAGACCGGCACCCACAAGATCACCATCGTCGCCACCGACAGCGCGGGCAAGACCGGCAGCACCGAGTACACCCTCACCGTCCAGTAACTCCCCCGTCGGGCCCGTGACGACCACCCGCGTCACGGGCTCGACAGGCGGGAACGCGGTGCGCGACTATGCTGCCAGCCAGATCGGTGAGCGAGTCGAGGGGGAATTCAGTGCGCAGCAAGCGTCTGTCCACAGTGGCCGGTGCCGGGCTCCTTGCCGTTGCGTTGTCGGCGGTGGTCCTGCCGGGCACCGCGAGCGCGGCGGACCCGGTGCCGATCTCCAACCCGGGCGGCTACGCAACCCAGCGCTCGGGCGCCACCGCCGCGCAGAAGATCACCCGATCACTCGGTGGCCGGGTCACCATCCCAGCCGGGCAGACCCGCTACCTCAACAGCAGGCTGACCGTGGACGACGTGGACGAGATCAGCGAGGTCTCGCACCTGGTCCTCTGCCGGCGGCCGGGGCAGACGACCAACGTCGCCCGGCTGGTGAGCGGGCAGAACGTGCTGGCGAACACCGCGACCACCCTGATCACCCGGGGTTTCGTGACCGCGCCCGCCGACAGCCTGCTGCACTGCGAGGTCTACGCGCAGTTCGTCAACCACACCGCGGACCGGCCCGGCCACCTCGAGGTGATGCCCTCCTCCTACCTGCAGGACGTGCACGGCGCCACCACCGCGGTGCGGCAGACGTTCAACGGCAAGGTCCTGGTGAACACCTCGGTGCGGGCGAACTCGGTGTCGTTCACCGCCCCCGCGGGCGCGACCGCCGTCCAGGCGATCAGCGACCTGAACGTGACGGTCTGCTACGGCAAGGACGAGACCGATGACGGGGACCTCTGCAAGCGCTCGCTCAAGGCCCGGATGGACGGCCGGAATTCACTGGTGGGCACGCAACTGGTGATGGAGCAGCTCGCCGCGGACGGTTCGGTCTGCAAGACCATCACCAACGGCGACCTCGCCGGAGTCAACGTCACCCACACCATCCACCACTTCAAGATCAATAAGTACCTCATCAACGTGCCCATCGCGCCGAACTGCTCGCGCGAGTTCGTCTTCCACACCAGGGTCACCGCGAACTCGGGCAGCAACTCCTTCGTGATCGAGGCCAACAACCAGAGCGTGGGCGCGGTCTTCGTCCCCTGACCGCGACGGTGAGCTGGACCACCCCCGGGTGCTCCCCGTACGACTTTGGTGCTACCCGACTGTGCCGTCAACGCCGATGCACCCGCTCAGCGAGCCAAGCATGCTGTGAGTGATTCCCAAGAAAGGACCGCAATGCTCCGGCTAGCGCTGGCACTATCCCTCACAGCAGCCGCCCTGCTCACCCCGACCGTGGACGCCCTCGCGCGCGACGAAGGCTCCCCCGGCGCACGGACCCTGGGCGACCGGCTGTTCCCCGAGCTGGGCAACGGCGGCTACGACGTGCTCGACTACGACGTGAGCATGTCCTATGTGGACGGTAGCCAGCTGATGCCGGCCTCGGTCACCGTCCGGGCCAAGGCCACCCAGAACCTCTCCGCACTGAGCCTGGACGCGGCGGCCCAGCAGATCAAAGCGGTCACCGTGGACGGTCGCCGGGCGGAGTTCCGGCAGGAGAAGGAGAAACTGCTCCTCGGCCCGGCGAAGGTGCTCCGCGCGGGCGAGTTGTTCACCATCCAGGTCGACTACACCGCCGATCGCGGCCAGCACCCAACACCGCCGGGCATCAGTCTGCCGCCGGGGATGCAGTGGCCGATGCGGGCCTGGGTGGAGACCCCGGACGGATTCGCGGTGATGGGCCAGCCCGACCGCGCACACCTGTTCTTCCCCAACAACGACCACCCCAGCGACAAGGCGAAGTTCACCTTCCGCCTGACCGCGCCGAACGACCGCACCGCGGTGGCTAACGGCGACCTGGTGACCAAGGAGCCGCACCCGGACGGCACCACCACCTGGACCTACCACACCGACCGCCCCATGCCCACGCACGTGGTGCAGTTGGCGGTGGGCCGCTTCCGCGGGATCACCCAGGCCGGTCCGAACAACCTGCCGATCCGCAGCTACCTGTCCACGGCCCCTTTCCAGGGCAAGGACCTCACCGCCGACATGGAGCGCACAGCCAGGGAAACCCCAGACCACCTGGCCTGGCTGGCCAAGGAGCTAGGCCCCTACCCGTTCACCGGCTACGGCGTGCTCGGCCTGTCCAGCACCTACAACTCCGTAGCCCTGGAAACCGCCACCCTGTCCACCTACGGCGCCGGCCTGTCCCTGCCGCCGAAGGACCAGGCGCCCACCCTGGTCCACGAGCTGACCCACCAATACTTCGGCGACGCGGTCTCGGTGGCCACCTGGGACGACATGTGGCTGAGCGAGGGCCACGCCCGGTTCTACGAACGCCGCTACGCGGCCAGCCGCGGCTGGATCGACCTGGAAAAGGAACTGAAGTCCCTGTACCAGTCCGACCAGAAGAACCGCACCACAATCGGCTCAGCCGGCCACCTGAAGAACCCCTACAGCGTCCTGTTCGACACCAACGTCCCCGGCCAACTAATGCTGGAGGGCCTGCACACCCTGGTCGGCCCGGACACCTTCCGCCGCATCGAACAGACCTTCCTCAACCGCTACCAGCACAAGTCAGCCAGCACCCAGGACTACATCACCGTCACCAACGAAATCTCCGGCCAAAACCTAACCGACTACTTCCACCGCTGGCTGTACAGCGACACCACCCCACCCATGCCCGGCCGCCCAGACTGGACCACCTAACCCCGCCACCCCTCGCACTCGGTTTCCTGGTCCACGGGCCGGCTCTGGTCGCCATACGCTGTTCCCCGCTCCGGCGGTCGACGAGGCCTGGTGCGCTGCGCACCATGCCTTGGCACACCCGGCAACCGCACCCGCTGCAGTTCGTGGATGACATCGTCACCGCGCGCACCAGCCTCGGCCTTTCGTCTGGGGCACGCGCCATAGGGTGAGCGCCGAGGGATTGGGCACTAGGCCCAGCCCCTCGGCGGTGTCAGTTCAGCCCTGTGCGGCCAGGCTTTCCAGGTGGTGGCGGAGGTGGTTGGCGATCTCGGCTGCCTCCTCGGGGCTGATCGCGTCCGGGCGGTGGTCTACCCGCAGGGCCAGTTCCGCGCCTTCCTGCCGGGCCACCAGGGACAGGGGGTAGTGGGTGCCGTCGTTGACCTGGAGGTCGCGGACCGTGACCTCGCCCAGGCGGGTGAAGGCGGTGGGGTTCAGGGGGTAGTTGTGGAAGACCAGGTGGGCGGCGAACAGGTGTTGGTGGCCGAGTTCCTGGGCGATGGTGGGCCAGCCGAGGTGTTGGTGGGGTAGGACGGTCACGTGGTCGGACTGGAGGCGGGCGGCCAGGGTGAGTGGGGGTTCGCCGATTTCTGGGCGGGAGCGGACCGGGATGATGTTGGTGTGCAGGCCGATTCTGGCTTCCATGGCCGGGATTTCCGGGGTGCGGCCGGAGACGGTGGCGCCCAATAGCAGGTCTTCGGCGCCGGTCAGGTCGTGCAGGGTGCGGGCCCAGGCCGCGCGGATCAGGGCGCCCAGGGTGAGGCCGTGGGTGCGGGCGGTGCGGAGCAGGGCGGTGGTCTGCTCCGCGGACAGCCGCAGGGGATGTTGTTCGGGGAGTAGGGCGGGGTTTTCTGCTTGGGGTGGCGCAAACAGGGTGGGTTTGGCGCCGTCCAGGAGTTCGGTCCAGGTGCGGGTGGCGGCGGCACTGTCCTGTGTGGACAGCCAGGTCAGGTGGTCGGCGAAGGCTGGGGCAGGCGCCAGCGGCTGGCCCGCGTAGTGGCGAAACAACTCGCTGAAGAGGACTGACAGGGACCAGCCGTCGACCACGGCGTGGTGCAGGCTCAGCAGCAGGGTGTGCCGGTGCTGGGCCAGGCGCATCAGGTGGGCGCGCAGCAGTGGTGGGCGGGCTGGGTCGAAGCGGTGAGCGCGGTCGGCGGTCACTACTTCGTCCACTGTGGACACTTCGCTGGTCTGCCAGGGCAGTTCCGCCTGGGCCACCACGAGCTGGGTGTCCTGGTCGGGGAAGCAGGCGCGCAGGGCGGGGTGGCGGTCGATCAGGGCCTGACAGGCCGCGTGCAGGCGGTCCTGGTCCAGGTCGCCGTCGAGGTCGAAGAGCACCTGCACGGTGTAGACGTCCGGGCCGTGGGCGGTGCGGGCGGTGTGCGCCAGCATTTCCCGTTGCAGGGGGGTGACCGGCAGGATGTCGGTGAGGTGTGTGTGCGCCCTGGTGAGCTGGTCGACGCGGGTCTGGTTGAGTTGGGCCAGTGGGAAATCCGATGGGGTGCGGCCGCCTTGGCGTAGCTGTGCGAGTTCGGTGAGCGCGGTCAGCCAGGACTGGGCCAGTGTGGTGGCGTCGGTGTGGGTGAGGCGGGTGCGGTCGTAGGAGAAGGTGGCGGTCAGGAGGGGACCGTCGGGGGTTTCTTCGGCGAGGGCGTTGAGTTCCAGCGGGTGGGTGGGTGTCATGCGTGGGTCTCGGGCGCCGCCGAAGCCGCGCACGGTGAACTCGCCGTCGTTGACGCCGAAGCGGCCGAGGTAGTTGAACAGCACCTGCGGGGTGGGGGCGTCGGCGAAGGCGCCGCCGACGTGGCGGAGCAGGCCGTAGCCGAGTCCGTCGCCGGGGGTGGCGGCGAGTTGTTCCTTGATTTGCTTGACCGACTCGGCGGGGTTGGCGGCCGGGGTGAGGGCGACCGGGTGTAGGTCGGTGAACCAGCCGATGGTGCGGGAGAGTTCCGCGCCGGGCACCGCTTCCTGTTCGCGGCCGTGGTTCTCCACCTCCAGTAGCACCGGCGCGAGCGGGGTGCCGCGCCAGGCGTTCAGGGCGCGGGTGGCGGCGGTGAGCAGGATCTCGTGCACGCCGGTGTGGAAGGCCCTCGGCACGGTGGTGAGCAGGGCTTCGGTGGCGTCGGTGGACAGGGTGACGGTCAGGTCGCCGCGGCCGGTTTCGCCGGTGGGGGCGCCGAGTTGTGGGTCCGGGGTGGCCAGGATCTGCTGCCAGTGTTCCTTTTCCGCCGAGCGGTCGGCGGCGGTGAGCGCGGTGGCCCAGCGGTGGAAGGAAGTGTGCGGACGGGACAGCGCTGCGCCGGACCAGGCGTTGGCGAGGTCGTCGGCCAGGATTCGCCAGGACACACCGTCCACTACGAGGTGGTTGGCCACCAGTAGCAGGCGGCCGGGCGCGCCGGGCTGCCAGACCGCGCCGAATACCTTGCCCTGGGCCGGATCCAGCCAGGACACCAGGTCCGCGCGGTGGTTCTCGGGATCGTCCTCGACGCAGCGCAGGAACACCGGGGCGGACTCGGTCACGTGCAGCCGCCACTGCTCGTCCAGGCGGGCGTGCAGCAGGTCGTGACTGTCCACAACGGACTGGAGCAGTTCAGTCAGGCGGTCGGCGGTCAGTTCGGCTGGGGTGTGCAGCAGGACCCACTGGTGGTAGTCGTCGATCGGGGTGTCCTGGGCGGCCAGCCAGCGCAGCACCGGGGTCAGCGGGACCGGGCCGACGTCCGCCGCGTCCGTCGGTCCACTGTGGACTTCCTCGGCGATCTCGGCCAGTGCCGTCGCGGTGCGGTGGGTGAACACCTCGCGCGGACTGATCAGCAGCCCGGCAGCGCGGGCTCTGGCGACCAGCTGGATGGCCAGGATGCTGTCCCCGCCGAGGCTGAAGAAGCTGTCCGCCACGCCGACCTCGGCCAGGCCGAGCACCTCGGCGAACAGTGCGCACAGCAGGCGTTCCCGGTCGGTGCTTGGGGCGCGGGAGAGGTCCGCGGCGGCGGCGTAGTCGGGGGCGGGCAGGGCGCGCCGGTCGGCTTTGCCGTTGCGGGTCAACGGGATCTGGGTCAGCACCACCACCGCGGCGGGCACCATGTGCTCGGGCAGCAGGTCCGCGAGGTGTGCGCGCAGCGTGAGCGGGTCGAGCACCGCCGCGGCCCTGGGCACCGCGTAGCCGACCAGGCGTTTGTCGCCGGGTTTGTCCTCGCGGACCACCACCACGGCCTGGGCCACTTCGGGGTGGCGGCCGAGTGCGGCCTCGATCTCGCCGAGTTCGATCCGGAAGCCGCGGATCTTGACCTGGTCGTCGGCGCGGCCCAGGTACTGCAGGCAGCCGTCCTCGGTCCAGCGGGCCAGGTCGCCGCTGCGGTAGAGCCGCTCCCCCGGCGCCCCGAACGGGTCCGGCACGAATCGGGCGGCGGTCAGTTCCGGCCGGTTGAGATAGCCGGGGGCCACGCCGGGGCCGGCCACGTAGATCTCGCCGGGCATGCCGGGCGGCACCAGTTCGCCGTGCTCGTCGAGCAGGTAGACCCGCAGGTCGTCGATGGCCCGGCCAATCAGGCTGCCTGCCCCTGGCACGCAGTCCCCGCGGCTGAGCGCGAGCTGGGTGACGTGCACCGTGGTCTCGGTGATGCCGTACATGTTGACCAGCACGGGCGCGTCCTCGGGATGCCGGTCGTACCAGTCGGCCAGGCGGGTCAGGTCCAGTGCCTCGCCGCCGAAGGTGACCGCGCGCAACGCCAGTCGCGCCCCGAGTTCCGGCTCGGCCCGTTCGGCGGCCATGAGTTGGTAGAAGGCCGACGGGGTCTGGCTGAGGATGGTGACCTGTTCCTCGACCAGCAGGCGCAGGAACTCCGGCGAGGAGCGGGTCACCGCGTGCGGGACCACCACCAGGCGGGCCCCGTGCAGCAGCGGGCCCCAGATCTCCCAGACGGAGAAGTCGAAGGCGTAGGAGTGGAACATCGTCCACACGTCCTCGGCGTGGAAGCCGTATTGCCGCTGGGTCGCGGTGAACAGGCGGACGACGTTGTGGTGCGGGATCGGCACGCCCTTGGGGTTGCCGGTGGAGCCCGAGGTGTAGATGACGTAGGCCGGGTCCGCCGGGGTCAGCGGCCGGATCCGCTCGGCGTCGGTGATCGGGGTGCCGGGCAGGGCGGACAGGGTCAGCCGCACATCCTCGGCCTGTAGCGGGAGTGCACCGGGCAGGGATTCGTCGGGGGCGAGCACCAGGGCGGGTTTGGCGTCGTCGAGCAGGTACTGCACCCGCTCGGCCGGGTAGCTGGTGTCGATGGGCAGGTAGGCCGCACCCGAGTTGATCACGGCGAGCATCGCGGTGATCAGGTCCAGGGAGCGTGGGAAGGCGAGGCCGACCAGGTCGCCGGGGCCGACGCCGTCGGCGATGAGCAGGCGGGCCAGGCGGTTGGCGTCCTCGGCGAGTTCCCGGTAGGTCAGCGATTCGCCGTCACAGGTGACCGCGATCCGGTCGGGGTACTCGGCGGCGCGGGCGGCCACCAGGTCGGCCAGGGTGGCGGGGGTGCTGGTGGTGTGTCCGCCGGCCCAGTCGCCGAGCAGGCGTTCGCGTTCGGCGGCGCTGAGCACGTCGGCCGCGCCGATCGCGCGTTCGCCGAGCAGGCTGAACTCGCGCAGGTAGCGCTGGAGTCGTTGTTCCAGCCCGGCAAGCTCGGTGCTGGTGTGCAGGGCCGGGTTGGCGTCCAGGGTGATTTCCAGGCCGTGGCCGTCGTTGCGGTCGTAGACGATCACCGACAGGTCGTCGGTGGCGGTGCCGGAGAGGTAGTGCGCCTTGGCCGGGGCTGCGCCGAAGCGCACGCCGTAGCTGAAGCGCATGATGTTGATCCGGGTGCAGAACAGCCGGTCCTCCTGGGTGAGCGCGCCCTGGTCGCGGCGCAGCCCGGCGTGGCCGTAATGCTGGTGTGCCAGCACCTGTTTGACCCGGGTGGAGACGTGCGCGAGCACCTGCGGCACGGTCATCGACCGGTCCAGGGACAGGTGCAGCGGCACCACATTTGCCGACATGCCCGGCGCGGACCTGGCCGCGCTGGAGCCGCGGGCGGCGGTGGGCAGGCCGAGCACCTGCTCGCCCCGGCCGGTCATCCGGTGCAGGAACGCGGCCACCGCGGCGATGATCACGGTGGTGGGTGAGGTGCCGGCGAGTTTCGCGGTGCGCGCCAGCTCGGCGGTGATCTCCGGCGGGACCTGGCTGGTGGTGCGCAGGGCCAGCCGGGCCGGGGCGGCCGGTCGGGTGGACAGGCTGACCGGTTCCGGCAGGCTGGCGCCGTAGCCGGTCCAGAATTCGCGGTCCTTGGCCCACTGCGCGGACCCTTGGTAGGCGGCATCGGCGGCGAGCAGCACCGACAGCGGCTGGAACGGACTCTCCCCGGCGTCCAGGCCCTCGGCCAGGCGGGTGTAGACCTCGCCGGCGCGGCGGGCGAGCAGGGCCACGGTGTAGCCGTCGGCGACCAGGTGGTGGTAGCAGTGCACCCACAGGTGCTTGTCCTCGGCGAGGCGCAGCACGGTGAAGGTGAACAGCGGTCCCCTGGCCAGGTCGAACGGCCGTTCCAGCACCACCCGCAGCCGCTCCGGCGCCATGTCGGGGCGCTCGCGCAGGTCCACCACATCCAGGGCGAAGCCGACCTCGGGCGCGACGTGCTGGCGTACCCCGTGCTCGTCGGCGGTGAAGGTGGCGCGCAGGCAGTCCGCCTCGGCGACCAGCACGCGCAGGGTGCGCTCGAACAACTCCAGGTCCAGCGGGCCGGTGATCTCCAGGTACTCGGCGACGTTGTGCGCGAGACCGGTGGGGTCGAGCTGGTGGGCGTACCAGACACCGGTCTGGGCGCTGCTGAGCGCGAGCGGGGTGGTGCGGAACGCGGGCACGGCGAAACTCCCTCAACCTGGCGGAATTGCGACAGAAGAGCGCGGAGAGGAAGTCCGGACCTTTTCTCCCTGCGGTTCCCGAGGCTATTCACCGCGCCGGAAGTCCAGAACCCACGAATTCGCTATGCGCTCCATCGGCGATCCAGATACTTCACCTGACCTGCGAAGATCCCGCCGCCCCGCCTCCGCCGTCGAGTTGGCCCAAGTGGTACACCCAGTTGGGCAAACTGTGCGTACGACTTGGGCCAACTCGGTGGTTTAGGGTTGGTGGGTGTCTGATGACTGGGGCAGGGCTGATTTGAACCTGCTGCTTCCGCTGAACGCACTGCTCATCGAGCGCAATGTGACCAGGGCCGCGGAACGCATCAGTGTGGCGCAGCCGTCGATGAGCGCGATGCTGGCGAAACTGCGCAGGCATTTCGACGATCCGCTGCTCATCCGCGAGGGCCGGGGCATGGCGCTGACCCCGCTGGCGGAGTCACTGGCCGGGCCGGTGCAGGCCGCGCTGATCGCCGCGCGGCAGGTGCTCACCGCGGGCCGCCGGTTCGACCCGGCCACCGAATCACGCACCTTCAGCGTGCTGGCCAGCGACTACGCGGCCACCACGCTGTTGCGCCCGGCGCTGCGCGCGTTGCTCACCGAGGCGCCGGGGGTGCGGCTGACCATCGAGCCGCTGCGCGCCGACCTGATCGAGGTGGTGCGCAGCGGCCGGTGCGATCTGCTGCTGTGGCCGCTGCAACTGCCCGAGCAGGAGCTGCTCCAATTCCCGCACACCCCGCTGTTCGAGGACGAATTCATCGTGGTGGCCGACCGGGACAGCCCGTTGACCGGTCCGTTGACCGCGGCGGACCTGGCCGGCCTGCCCGCGGTGCAGGTCAACGGGGTGGGTGACCGGTGGGCGGTGCCCAGGGGCAAGCTGGCCGAGCGGGGCGTGCGCCAGCCGGCCACCGTCACCGTGGAGTCCTTCACCCTGGCCCTGGAACTGGTGGCGGGCACCCACCTGATCACGATGACCCAGCGGCGACTGTTCGAGGCGCTGGGGCCGGGACTCGGGCTACGCGAGGTGCCGCTGGCCGAGCCGGGGCCGCAGTTGACCATCGCCGGATTCTGGCACCCGCGGCACGTGCTGGATCCGGCCAATCAGTGGCTGCGCGCACACCTGGCGCGGGTGGCCGCGGGCCTGGGCCCGACTCAGCCCAGGGACCGGTAGGACCTGGTCACCGCTGGGTACCGGTGAGCAGGGCGGGCAGCCAGGGGCGGGGGCCGCCGTCGCGTAGCCGCAGTAGGAAGGACAGGGTGCCGCTCAGGCCGGTGTTGAAGTCGGCCAGGATCTCGGTGCCGGATTCGTCGGGCAGGACCAGGCGGCCCGCGCGCAGGGTGTTGCGGGCGTGGATGGCGGCCGCGAGTTCCGCCGCCCAGTCCCGGTAGCCCTTGTCGCCGGTGACCTCGGCGAGGTCGAGCAGGAACTCGGCGTCGCCTGCCAGGCCGTGGCACTGCGAAAGCCCGGCCTGCCAACGGGATCGGCGGACGGCCACGGCGGCTTGGACCGCGAGGGCGGCGTGCCGGTCCTCGCCGGTGCGTTGCCACAGCCGGGCCAGGAAGGTGCCGACGCCGGAGGAGCCGCTGCACCAGTTTGTTCGTGCTGGGCCGCCGGATTCGGCGCTGGGCCAGTACGCGCCGCCGCGGTCGAACCTGGCTGCTGCGGCCAGGGTGTCCGCGGCCGCGGTGGCCAGATCCAGGTAGGCGGACTCGCCGGTGGCGGTGGCTGCCGCGAGCAGGAAGGCGCCCGCGCCCGCGACGCCGTGGGCGAAGCCGTAGTGCACGACTCCGGCCAGGCGGGAGGAGAACCCGGCCGGGATCGGCCAGCGGAGGTGACCGTCGCGGTGTTCGGCGGCGGTGACCATGGTCTCGGCCGCTTCCCTTGTCCTGGTAAGGAATTCCTCCTCGCCGGTGGCCTCCCAGAAGCGGAGCTGGGTGAGGCCGGCGCCCGCCACGCCGTGGCAGATGTCGGGGTTCGGCCAGCGCAGCGGCACCCGGCGGGCCAGCGTGCCGGCGAGGTGGCGCAGCTGCCCGTCGCCGAGCAGCTCGGCGGCCTCCAGCAGCGCCCACGCGGTGCCGGAGCGGCCGAAGTAGAGGCCGGGCAGGGTGCGTGGTTCCCGGTCGATCCGGCGGGCGATCCAGGTGGCCGCGGTATCGACGGCGGCTGTCAACTCCGGTGTGGTGGCGGCGGCGCGGGTCAGCACGGCCAGCACGCCCGCGGCGCCGTGCTGCACGTTGAGCGGGTCGGTGGTGGCGCCGAAGGCGTTGGTCGGCCACAGCCGCACGGGAGCATCTGAGTCCATTGTGGACAGTAGGTGGGCGAAGCCGTCGGCGAGCAGGCGGTCCAGGTCGCCGTCCTCGATCCGGCTGGGCGCCGAGGTCGAGGGCTGCGGTTCTTCCAGTGCGGCAAGGAAAGCGCGCACTTCGGCCAGTGGCGGGCGGCGATCCGGGTCCGCGTGCAGCAGGGCCACGATGATCGGGGCCAGCAGGCGGGCGGCGGGGTTGAGCAGGTGCAACCAGTTCTCGATGCGCTCGGCGGTGGGGCGCGAGTCGGCGGGCAGCAGCGGGTCCGTGCCACTGACCAGGTAGAACAGGGTGGCGCCGAGGCTGAACAGGTCGGCCGTGGGCGCGGGGGCGGGCCCGAACGACGCCGCGCCGGCCTGTTCCGGTGCGCCGTAGGCCGGGGTGTGCGACCGGGACACGCCGGTGCCAGGCTCGGCGAGCAGTTCGAGGTCGATCAGGCGCAGGCTCCCGTCTGGCAACACCAGGACGTTGTTCGGAGTGAAATCCCTGGCCACATAACCGGCTTCGTGTACCAGCTCCAGCAGCTCCACCAGGCCAAGCGCGACCTCCCGCGTGCGGGCGAACGGGGCCTGGGTGTCGCTGACCCACTGCCGCAACGTGCTACCCGGCAACGCCTCCTGCACCAGGAACAGCTCACCCTGCTGCTCGAAGACGCCGAGGGACTTCGCCGTGTGTCCGGAGGCGGCGAAGCGGCGCAGCATTGCTTCCTCGTGCCGCCGCCGGTCCCGGATGTCCTGCCCGCTCAGCCCGGCTCCGGCGTGCGGGCGGGCCTGCTTGATGATGACCTCCGCTCCGGTTTCCTGTTCCACCCCAAGGTAAACACCACCGGTGAAGGCGTGCCGGAGTACCTTGGTGACCAGGAACCGCCCGTCCAGCAGCACCGGCTTGGGCGCGGCGGAGCCAGCCTCGACCGGCTCGCGGAACGGGTCACGGGGCGCCCACGGCGGCAGGGTGAACCAGGCTTTGCGCTGATCGAGGACCAGGCTCCCGTCCGGTGCGATCAGCATCGCCTCGTCCGCGCCGTCGTTGCCCAGCATCCGCACCCCGGTGAACGCGCCGAACCGGTAGTGCACCAGGCTTCCCGGCCGATACGGCCGGTCCGACAGAATGCCCGGTCCGGGCAGGCCGGCCGTCACCTGGTGCAGTTCTTCGGCCAGGGCAAGGAGTTCGTCCTCGGCGCAGTCCGGGTACGCGGTGAGGAACTTGCCGCCACTGCCCCGATCACACCGCCGGGAGCCCAGTTCCTCCACCCGCGCCAGGGTGGCCGCGAACTTGAACGGGCACTCCCGGCGCAGCAGGACCTCCGCCGCGCGCGCCAGCACCAGCGGCGCGGACAGCGGGGTCGCCGAGAGGTGCAGCTTCCAGCCCTGGGTCCGCCGTCGGCCGGCCGGTGGCTCCATATAGCACCAGAACTCCTCGGGCCGGACAGTCCACTGTGGACTCTCGGGCCGGGCGAGCGCGGCGGTGGCGCAGTCCAGCAGGAGCCGATCGTCGACGGTCATGGCTTCCCCCAGCTCGTCACGGTGTGACCGGAATCGGCTTGTCGTGGTCCCAGTGGCCCACCAGGTCGGCGTAGCGGGCCGAGGTGGCGACCAGCTCGTGGTGCGTGCCGAGGTAGGCGGCCTGCCCGTCCAGCAGCAGCACCCGGTCGGCGCGGCGGGCCGAGCTGATCCGGTGCGCGATGACGATGACGGTGCCCGGCCGCGCGGCGAACGCGGCCTCGGCCCTGGCCTCGGCGTCCGGGTCGAGCCCGGAGGTGGCCTCGTCGAGGATGACCACCCGCGCGGACGAGAGGTGCACCCTGGTCAGCGCGACCAGTTGCTTCTCCCCGTGGGACAGCGCGGCCCCGCCCGCGCCCACCAGCGCGTCCAGTCCGCCGAGCCGATCGGTGACCGGCTGGAGGCCGACCGCGGCCATGGCCGCGCCGATCTCGTCCTCGGTCGCCTGCGGCGCGAGGTAGGTCAGGTTCTCCCGCAGCGTCCCGGCGAAGACGTATGCCTCCTGCGGGATCAGGCCGACCAGCCCACGCAGCTCGGCCTCGCCGATGTCCCCGACCGCCGTCCCGCCGATCGCGACCCGGCCGCGCACCGGAGTCAGCAGTCCGGCCAGCAGGTTCGCCAGGGTCGACTTGCCGATCCCGCTGGCGCCGACGATGGCCAGACTGCCGCCGCCGGGCACCGCGAAGCCGAGGTCGGCCACCACCGGCGCGGACCGCGGCCCGTAGCCGAAGGTGAGGCCCTCGACCGCCAGGTCGTGCCGCTGCGGCGCCGGGCTCGCGCCCCGTTTGTCCTGCTGCTGGGCGAATTCCTGCCCGAGCCGGGTGATGCTCACGGCCATCTGCAGGCCCCAGGTGGCCAGCACCTCCAGCAGCTTGCGCAGCGCCGGTTCCAGACTGACCGTCAGGTAGGTGACCGCGCCCACCAGCTCGCCGATGCTCAGGGAACCGTTGCGCAGCAAGGAGGGCGAGGCGAGCAGCAGCACGATCACCGGCAGCTGGCCGCCGAGGAACACGATCAAGGTCCTGGACGCGGTCGCCCTGGCCAGCGCCCGCGCTCGCCGCACCTGTTCGGCCACCGCCGCATCCACGCCCGCGGCGACCGATTTGATGCCACCGCAGGCGATCGCGTCCCGGATGCCACCGAACGCGGTGCCCGCCCGCCGGGCCACCTCCTCCTCGGCGAGCAGTTCGGCCCGTTGCCGGGCGGCCAGTCCGGGCAGCAGCCAAGCGAACAGGGCCAGCGCCAGCAGCACGAGCACGCCACTGATCACCGCGACCAGCGGCGCCAGGAAACTCAGTCCCACCAACGCGGCCACCGCGGAGAACACGATCTGGCGGACCACCCGCAGCAGGGCGAACATCACGTCCCGGACGGTCTGCACCTGTTCGGTCAGCCGCGCGACCCCGGCGGTGTCCGGCGGTGTGGTTGAGCGAGTCGCCTCGGCGACCACGCCCTGCACCACGGCGGTGAGGAAGGCGTCGCGCACCGGTTCGACCACGGCGGCCAGCCACGGGAACAGGCGGCTGGTGGCCAGCGCGCCAAGGGCGGCCGCCACCAGGAGCAGGGCCAGCATCCCCACCGCGGGCAGGAAGCCATCCGCCAGGAAGTGGTCGATCGCCGCGGAGACCAGCAGCCCGGACACCCCGAACGGCACGGCCTCCACCAGCGACCAGCACAGGATCCGCAGCAGCGCGCCACGCCGCTCGCGCAGCACCCGCAGCAGCAGCGTGCGCCCCGGCCGGTTCACCCGGCACCGCCGGCCACGAAGACGGCGCGGTACCCCGGCTGCGTTTCCCACAGCGTGTGGTGCGGCGCGACCGCCCGGATCCGGCCGTGGTCCAGCCAGGCGACCAGATCGGCCCTGGCGGCGGTGACCGTGCGGTGCGCGATGACCAGCCGGGTCCGCCCGGCCAGGCCCTCGGTGAACGCCTCGGCCAGCTTCGCCTCGGTGATCGTGTCCAGGCTGGAGGTGGCGTCGTCGAGCACCAGCACCCGTCCGTCGTGCGCGACCGCGCGGGCCAGTCCCAGCCGCTGCACCTCGCCACCGGACAGCGGCGCGCCGTCCAGCCGGGTGTCGAACCCGGCGGGCAGCCGCCGGATGAAGTCCTCGGCCTGCGCGATCCGCGCCGCGCGTTCGACCTCGGCGTGCTCCGGTCGGCCAAAGGCAATCGCCTCGCGGATGGTCTCGCCCAGCAGGACCGGGTGGTCGAAGGCATAGCCGACGGCGTCGCGGAGGGCTGCCGGGTCGAGGGTGCGCACCGGCACGCCGTCGAGCAGCACCGCGCCGGCGTCCGGATCGAGCAGCCCGCCCGCGAGCAGACCGAGGGTGGTCTTGCCGCTGCCCGAGCGGCCCACCACGGCCACCACCGCGCCAGCCGGGACCTCCAGGTCCACCGCGTCCAGCACGAGCCGGTCATCGAGGCGGACCGAGACGCCGCGGAAGGACAGCGCGCCCGGTCCGGCGGGCAGGGCCGTCGCACCGGCGTGCACCGTGGGCCGCTCGGCGAGCAGCTCGGTGACCCGGTTGGCGTTGGCCCGCGCGGCCGCCAGCGACATCAACGGGTCGACCTGCTGGGCGAAACCCAGCGCGATGGTGAGGTAGAGGGTCACGGCGAGGAACTCCCCCGGCGTGATCCGGCCGGTGGCGACCCCGGCGCCGGCCACGATGAGCACGGCGACCCGGAGCGCGGTCTGGGCGAAGCCCACCTGCCAGGAGACCGCGCGGAGAACGTCCCAAGTGGACAGTCCGGCACGGGCCAGCTCGGGCATGGGCGCGAGAATCCTTTGTACCTCGCGGTTTTGCGCTCCGCAGGCGCGGATGGTCCGGCTGCCCGCGAGCGCGTCGGTGAGCCGGGCCGCGATCCCGGACAGGTGGCCGAGGTATTCGGCGAACCGGCTGGTGGAGGTGCGCATCGACCGCTGCAGCACCAGGCCCACCGGCAGTGCCCCGATCAGGAAGGCGAGGCCGACCCGCCAGTCGATCAGCCACAGCGCGATCAGCCCGCAGCCCGCGGCGATCGTCTCCACCACGACTTCGACCAGGTACGGCAACGCGTTGGCCGCCGTGGCGGCGTTTCCGGTGAGGCGGGCGAGCAGGTCGCCGACGGGGTGGCGGCGCGTCCCCGGCACACCCAGCGCGAACACCTGCCGCACCAGCCGGTGCCGCAGCACGCCGAGCACCGTGGTCGCCGCCGAGATCCCGGCGATCTCGCCGCCCCATTCGGCCAGCACCCGCAGCAGCAGCAACCCGGTGAAGGCCAGCAACGCGGCGGTGGCGCTGTCACCGGCCAGGATCCGGTCCAGTACCAGCGCAGAGGCTGCCGGGAGCAGCAGCCCGGAGGCAGCCGCGACCACCGTCGCCGCGGTCTTGCCCGCTGCGGCCGCGGGCGCGAGCCGCAGCAGCCCGGCCGTTGCGGGCATGGATCCTCCCCAGGTTCGTGGAAATGGACGGCCCCGGTCCGTTGCCGGACCGGGGCCGGGTCACATCAGATGGTGATCCGACACGGCCACAGGCCGAACTCGGTTTCCGTCTCCTCCAGGACCTGCAGGGCGTTCACGTCGAACTCCATGACAATCACTCCTTCCCGGTGCTTGGTGGGTATTCCTCGGGGCCGCTCAGGTCTCGATGGTGACCTGGCACGGCCACAGGCCGAACTCGGATTCCGGCTCGTCCAGAATCTGGAGAGCGTTCACGTCGAACTCCATGAAGAAACACTCCTTCCGGTACTCGCCTCGGCCGGTCAGCTCAGATGGTGATCCGGCACGGCCACAGGCTCAGCTCGGTCTCCGTCTCCTCCAGGACCTGGAGAGCGTTCACGTCGAACTCCACGAAACATCACCCCCATTCCATGTGTGCACAGCGATATCGCCTTCCTCAGCGGGAAGGAGTCAGGGGCAGGAACACCGGGCGGGCCTCGATCCGGGCCCGGTCCTCGGCAGTGCCGTAGTGGTAGTCGATGCGGCGGGCGGCCTCGGCCCAGTCCCGCATGGTGCGCACCGGCGCGAGGGCCTCGACCACGAAGGGTTCGCTCCACCGCGCGACCGAGCGCGCCCAGAGTTCGGCAGGCGGATCCTCGAGCAGGCTGCCCACGGTGCCCTCGTAGATCGCCATCGCCCGCACCCTGCCGTCGGGTTCCACCTCCATCGACGGGATCAGGCCCTGGGCAAGCAGATCGGGGCGGTACTGCACGCCCCGGTAGTCCCGGACGGAGACCTGGACTCCTGGCGGGGCAAGGGATTGCAGGCGCCTGCCGTACTCGGGCGCGATGAGCGCGTCGGACTGCTCGTCGGTGAGCAGTTCGTGCTCGACGAACTCGGGCCTGCTGGCCAGCCCGATCGGCATCGCCGCGCCGAAGGACAGCCGGGTCAGGCCGGGAAAGCGCGGCACCACGTCGGTGCAGAACAGTTCGAGCTGGTCGAAGCTGGTGCGCACCACGGTCGCGTCCAGCCCGAACTCCACCGGTGTCGCACCGCGGGCCCGCTGGTCCGCTGCGTACTCATCGAGCAGCCGCAACGCGGCCATGGTCCGGTCGAAGGAACCCGCCCGGCCGCGAATCAGGTCGTGCGTCGCCGCGGTCGGGCCGTCGACGCTGACGTAGACGGCCGCGCATTTGGCCACCACACTCTCGATCAGCTCCGGGCGCAGCGACCAGCCGCTGGTGTACAGCACGACATCCACGCCCGCGCCGGTGATCCGGTCGACGATCTCCGGCAACCGCCGCACCGCGAGCGGTTCGCCGCCGGCGAGCAGGATGGTGGCCGGGCGCAAGGAGGTCAGCGCGTCCGCGACGCGCAGCATCTCCTCGTGCGACAGCTGTTTCGACGGGCGCCTGCCGGATTCGGTGTAGCAGTGCGAACAGCGCAGCGGGCAGGTGTAGGTGACATCCCAGACAATGTCGGACGGACATTCCGGAACCGCTTGTGTGCCAGTCATGTTCTCGCTCCCCCCGTTGTGCCGATGCTCGTTGCCGCCGGGTGACACCGAGGACCATCCAGCACCGGGTTCAGCGTCCGGTCATCGTCGGATCAGGGCCGGTTCAAATCCCTGCTGGCGATGACGAATCGATCACGAAAGTGAACTCCGGACTGCCCTAAGGTCCGGCTGCGCAGCCCTTTCGGTCCGGCGGGCCCCGGCAACATGCTGGCCGGACGATTTCCCAGGGATTGAGGGTTCGCGTGAAGCTGCGGCTGTTAGGTGCGATGGAAATGCGGGTCGGCGGCACCGTCGTCCCGCTCGGTGCCCGGCAGCATCGGCTGGTACTGGCGATTGTGGCGTTGCAGGCCAACCAGCTGGTCCCGCTGGACCGCCTGGTCGAGCTGGTGTGGCCGGTCTCCGCGCCGCGCACCGCGGCGCACGCGATCCGGGTCTGCGTGTCCCGGCTGCGCGGCGAACTCGACGCCGCCGCGGTCGACCCGGATGAAGCCTCGATCCTCACCCACGGCTCCGGCTACATCCTGCGTACCGATCCGCAGCGGATCGACGTGCACCGGTTCCAGTCGCTGATCGAGCGCGCCCGCTGCTCCGGCGAGGACGAGACCGTGGCGTCGTTGCTGGATCAGGCCCTGGCGCTCTGGCAGGGACCGCCGCTGGCCTGCACGGCCACCGAGGAGACCAGGAGCCGCCTGTTCGACGGGCTGGCCGAGACCCGGCTGGTGGCCATGGAGGACCGGCTGGACGCGCTGCTGCGGCTGGACCGGCACAAGCACATCGTCGGCGAGCTGACCACGCTGGCCGAGACCTATCCGACCAGGGAACGCCTGGTCTGCCAGCTGATGCTGGCCCTGCACCGGGGCGGTCAGGCCAGCCAGGCGCTGGTGGTGGCCCGCCGGACCCGCGAGCGCCTCGCCGAGGAGCTGGGCATCGATCCCGGCGAGGAGCTGCGCCGGCTCGAACTCGCCATCCTGCGCAATGATCCGGACCTCGGCGCCGGCCCGCGCGGGGTGGTCGCGGCGGACTGCCCGTACTGCACGTGCAGCTGCCGGGGCCAGCCGATCCCCAGGCGGCCGGCACCGGCGGTCGCCGTGCGGTGATGGGCCGTCAGGCCGTCTTGAGCTGACCGCCGTCGATGAGGTGGTCGGTTCCGGTGATGCTGCCCGCCAGCGGTGAGGCCAGGTAGCTGACCAGGGCGGCGACTTCCGCGGGCTCGACGAATCGGCCCGTGGTGAGCCCCAGTCCGGCGGGCAGCTGGGCCAGGAACTGCGCGTGCGGCACGCCCAGCGACCGGGCGAGGTCCGCGCCGTAGCCGTCCGGGGCCTCCCACATCGAGGTGCGCACCGGGCCGGGGGAAATGGTGTTCACCCGCACGCCCAGCGGGGTGACCTCCTCGGCGAGTGCCTTGCCGAAGGCGGTCAGGGCCGCCTTGGCGGCGGTGTAGGGCATCGGCCCGGCGTGCGGCATCCGCGCTCCGTTGGAGGAGATGTTGACGATCGTGCCCTTGCGCCGCAGCAGGCTGGGCAGGGCGGCGCGGGTGGTGCGGACCGCGCTGAAGAAGTTCAGCTCGAACATGCGCTGCCACGCCTCGTCGTCGAAGGTGGCGAAGCCGCCGGTCTGGCCACCGTCGCTGTCCCCGCCACCGACGTTGTTGACCACCAGGTCGATCTCGCCCAGCTCGGCCAGCGCCCCCTCGACCAGCCGGGCCGGTCCGTCGGCGGCGGCGAGGTCGACCGGGATCGCGGTCGCGCCGGAGGCGGCCAGTTCCGGGGAGACGGTGCGCGAGCCCGCCACCACCCGCATGCCCTCGCCGAGCAGCGTGCTGACGATGGCCAGGCCGATGCCGCGGCTGGCGCCGGTGACCAGGGCGGTCTTGCCGTTCAGTTGAACGTCCATCTGCCCAAACTCCCTCTAGTCGCATCCAGCTAGACCTTACTTGCGCTCTAGTTGCGACACTAGTGTTGCAATTAGAGCGCGTCAAGGAGCCGTCCTGTAATGTTTTGCCGACAAGGAGGCTCCGTGACACAACAAGAAGAGGCACGTCCGGCCGGGCGGGCGCGGCGGGCGGATGCCGAACGCACCGTGCAGGCGATCCTGGAGGCGGCTGAGCGCGTGCTCAGCGCCGATCCCTCGGCCTCCATGGAGCAGATCGCCACGGCCGCTGGCGTGGCCAGGACCACCGTGCACCGGCGGTTCGCCACCCGCGAGGTGCTGATCGACGAGCTGACCGCGTGGGCCGCCCAGCGCTTCGCCGACGCGGTGCGCCGTGGCCGCCCGGAGACCGCGCCGCCACTGGTCGCGCTGTATCAGGTGACCGCGAACGTGCTCGAAGTCAAGATCGGCTGGGGGTTTGCGATGAGCCGGACCTCAGCGGCTGATTCCCAGGTGGCCGGCGTGCACACGGGCGTGCGCGAACAGTGCGACCGGCTCTTCCTGCGGGCCAGGGACGCCGGGTTGTTCCGCACCGACGTCGATCTGGACTGGGCCCGCTGCGTTTACTACGCGCTCATCCACGAGGCGGCCCAGCAGCCCGAACCGACCGACACCGACACGCTCGCCACCCGCGTGGTGGACACCCTGCTCCGCGGGATCGGCGCGAACGGCGGCCTCTGAGCCGCGCTCAGACCAGGAAGCGGTAGGCCGTGGTGCCCGGCGCCACGTGCTGGATGTGCAGCGGGGACTCCTTCATCCGCGCCCACAGCCGGTCGTAGTCCTCGGCGCGGCTGATCTCGATGCCGACCAGCGCGGCGCCGGTCTCCCGGTTGTCCCGCTTCTGGTACTCAAACAGCACCACATCGTCGTCCGGGCCGAGCACGTCATCCAGGAACCGGCGCAGCGCACCGGGCTCCTGGGGGAACTCGACCAGGAAGTAGTGCTTGAGGCCGCGGTGCACCAGCGAGCGCTCCACCACCTCGGCGTAGCGGCTCACGTCGTTGTTGCCGCCAGAAAGCAGGCACACCACGGTCTCGTCGGGTTGCACGGTGAGTTCGCTGACCAGCGCGGCCGAGGCCAGCGCGCCCGCGGGTTCGGCGATGATGCCGTCCACCTGGTACAGGTCCAGCATCTCGGTGCACACCGCGCCCTCCGCCACCGTGAGCAGCTCGGCGCCGCTGTCCCGGACCATCGGGAAGGTCAGCTCGCCGACCCGGCGCACGGCCGCGCCGTCGACGAAGGAGTCCACCTCGGGCAGCGTCACCGGACCGCCACTGGCCAGCGCCGCGATCATGCTGGCCGCGCCGGCCGGCTCGACGCCGATGACCCGGGTGGCCGGAAAGTGCTCGCGCAGCCAGGTGCCAACCCCGGCGAGCAGGCCGCCACCACCGACCGGGACGATCACCACATCGGGGGCGCCACCCAGTTGCCGCAGGATCTCCAGGCCGACCGTGCCCTGTCCGGCGATGGTGCGCGGATCGTCGAAGGCGGGCACCAGCACGGCGCCGGTGGCCGCGGCGTGTTCCTGGGCCAGCGCGGCCGCGTCGTCGTAGGTGTCGCCGTCCACCACCAGGCGGACCCTGCCCTGGCCGAGCGCCTCGATGCGGTCGCGCTTCTGCCGGGGCGTGGTGCGCGGCACGTGCACCCGGCCCTCGATGCCGAGGCGGCGGCAGGCATACGCCACGCCCTGGCCGTGGTTGCCCGCCGAGGCGCAGACCGCGCCGGCCCCGGTGAACTCGGTCTGGGACAGCAGGTTGAACGCCCCGCGCAGCTTGTAGGACCGCCCGACCTGGAGGTCCTCGCGCTTGAACCACACCCGCGCGCCGGTGCGCTCGGACAGCCGCTGGTTGACCTCCAGCGGTGTGGTGCGGGCGACCCCGTCCAGCCGTGCGGCGGCCGAGGAAACCTCTTCAGCGAAGGACATGGTCCTCATTCTCGTGCAGGTCTGGCTGGGGTTTTGCCTGGTGTGCGGTAGGGCACCGTCCATTGTGCACCCACTCACATGGTGATGATGGTGAACACCGCGCCGTGCGGGTCGGTGAGCACCGCGGAGCGCCCGAGCACGGTGTCGGTGGGCCGCCCGGTGACCCGGCCGCCCAGCTGCCCGGCCCGCGCCGCGGACTCGTCGCAGTCCCGGACGGCGAAGTAGGCCATCCAGTACGGCGTGGTGATCTCCGGGTGGCCCGGCCGCATGCCCGCCACGGTGCGGCCTTCGATCCGCCACTGCGAGTACTCGACGTCGCCGAGCCGCCGGTCCCTGGCCTCCCAGCCGAACACCTCGCCGTAGAAGGCCTTGGAGCCGTCCGAATCGCCGGTGCTCAACTCGTTCCAGCAGAGCGTGCCGGACTCGTTGAACAGCTCGCAGCCGGGCATCTCCCCCGGCTCCCACACCCCGACCTCGGCCCCGGCCCGGTCGGTGAACACACCGATCCGCCCGGTGTCGGCGACCTCCTCGGCGGGGAAGAGCACCTGGCCGCCCGCGGGCTCAACCCGCGCGGTGGTGGCCTCGGCGTCGTCGACGAGCACGAAGGTGCGCCAGGCCGTGCGCTGACCGGGCGCCAGCAGCGGTCCCGCGCCCGCGACCGCCTTGCCGCCCTTGGTGAACACGGTGTAGCCGCCGGCGGATTCGGGTGCCACGCGGGCGGACCAGTCGAACAGGCCCATGTAGAAGGACCGGGTCTGCGCGAGGTCCGGGGACCGCACGTCTATCCAGCCCGGGGTGCCCGGTGCCACTGCGCCCATGTGTGCTCCTGGTGCTCGTGCGTGTTCGTTCTCGGCACATCTTCTCAGCACGCACCGAGGTCAGTTCGTGACGGGGCGTGAGAACTGGTTGCGGATGGGGCCCGCGGTGGACGGTACGCGGCCGTCAGAGCCAGCCGAGCAGCCGCCCGGCATTGCCGCCCAGCAGGCGATCCGCGGCCCCGGGTAAGAGCCCGCGGGCTTCCTCGATCAGTGCCCGGTAGTCGCGGCCGGGCTCGAACCGCGTCCATGGCCAGTCACTGCCCCAGACCAGGCGATCCGGGCCGATCACGGCGCACAGCTCGCCGGCCGCTACGGCGCCTGCCGGGCTGCGGTAGAGGCCGGAGATCTTCACCCAGATGTGCGGGTGCGCGGCGAGGTCGAGCACCAGGCGCCAGTCCGGATCGGCCTGGGGCAGTCCGAGGTGGTCGAGCACGACCGCTCCCGGCCAGTTCCGCAGCGCGGCGGCCAGGTACGTCCACTGCTCGCCGGTGGCCTGCACTTCCAGGTGCCAGCCGAGTTCGGCCAGCCGCTCGCCCAGCGCGGGCCACCCAGGGCCGTCCAGGGCCGGTGGCGGCTGGCCGATGAGGTTGAGCCGGAGGCCGCGCACTCCGCCGCGGTGCAGCGCCGGGAGTTCCCGCGCGGCCGACCGCGGATCCGCGGTGTCCAGCACGACCACCCCGCGGAACCGCTCGGGCTGCGCCGCGATCGCGGTCAGGAGGTAGCTGTTGTCGACGCCGAGGAAGCTCGGCTGGACCAGCAGCGCGCGGTCGATGCCGTGCTCGTCGAGCAGCCGCAGGTACGCCGGCCAGGGGGCCTCGCCGGTGGGTGTGTAGCGGCGGCGAGCGGCCAGGGTGAGCCCGTGCTGGAACACGTGCGCGTGGGCGTCGACCCTGATCACCGGGCCAGACTAGACAGGTAGTGGATCACTGGGAAAGCTGGCCCCCGTGGCCGCCGACCTGATCTCGCTGCTCGTCCTGGTCGCGATCTTCGCCATCGGGCTGTGGCGGCCGGTGAACATGGGCGCGGTGGCGATCGTGGCCGCGTTCCTGCTCGGCACCGCCTACTTCGGCCTGGGCGCCGAGGACATCGCGGGCGGCTTCCCGGCCGCGCTGTTCGTCACCCTGCTCGGCGTGACCTTCCTGTTCGGCCTGGCCAGGGCCAACGGCACGGTCGACTGGCTGGTCGGCGCCGCGCTGGCGGCCGTGCGCGGCCGGGTGGCGCTGATCCCGTGGGTGCTGTTCCTGCTGGCCGCGCTGATCACCGGCATCGGCGCGATCAGCGCGGCCACCAACGCGATCCTGGTGCCGATCGGCCTGGCCTTCGCCCAGCGGCACCGGATCAACCCGATGCTGGTCGGGCTGGCCATCCTCAACGGCACCAACGCGGGCGGCTTCTCCCCCATCTCGGTCTACTTCACCATCGTCGACAGCGCACTCACCAAGGGCGGTGTGCACGTCAGCGCGGGCTGGATCTTCCTGGTCACCTTCCTGTTCAACCTGGCGCTGAACCTGGTCGCGTGCACCCTGTTCGGCGGCTGGCGGCTGCGCGGGCAAGACGCGCCCACCACCCGCCCCCGGCTGAGCACCGAGAACGCCCTGACCCTGGTGTTGCTGGCCGCGCTCGTGCTGGGCGCGGTGGCCTTCGGCCTGGACGTCGGCTTCCTCGCGCTGACCGCCGCAGTGCTGCTGATCGTGGTTTTCCCCGCACACGCCAAGGAAGCCGCCGCCGGGATCGCGTGGAATGTGGTGCTGCTCATCGGCGGCATCGTCATGTACGTGGCCCTGCTGCAGAAGGTCGGCGTGGTCACCAGCCTGGGCGCCGCGGTCGCGGGCATCGGCTCACCGCTGCTCGCCGGGTTCCTGCTGCTGCTCGTCGGCGGGGTGGTCTCGGCCTTCGCCTCCACCAACGCCATGTTCGGCGTGCTGGTGCCGCTGACGATCCCGTTCGTGCTCGCCGGTCACCTGGACGCCTTCGCCCTCACCGCGGCGCTGTGCGTGGCCACCTCCGCGGTGGACGCCAGCCCGTTCTCCACCGGCGGCGCGCTGGTGCTGGCCAACACCGAGGAGAGCAAGCGGGACAAGGTCTTCCGCGCGCTCACCGGGTGGGGCCTGGCCATGATCGCGATCGCCCCGGCCGCGGCCTGGCTGGTGTTCCTGCTGCCCGCCGGGTGAGGACCGCTACCAGCTTTCGGCCAACTGCGACAGCTTGTCATTTTTCCCGGATTCGCTGACTCTAGACAACTCGCCGGGCGAGGACAGCGATCACCAGGGAGGAAAGCGCATGTCCACACTGCAACTTCCGCTCAACCGCCCCAATCCGCTGGCATTGGCGCCGCTGTACCAGGTGTTGCGCCCGCAGACACCGGTGGTGCCGGTGACCACCCCGGCCGGTGACCCGGCCTGGCTCGTGCTCGGCTACGAGGAGGTGAAGCAGGCCTTCGCCGACCCCCGGTTCGGCCGCTCGCACCCCGAGCCGGAGCGCGCGGGCCGGCTGGCGGAGTCGGCGATGGGTGGCGCCCCCGCCGGTGATCACGAGACGGAGCAGGCCGAGCACGCCCGCATGCGCAAGGTGCTGGGCCCCGCGTTCTCCGTCCCCCGGATGCGCCGCCTGACCGACCGGATCCAGGAACTGACCGACCAGTGCCTGGACGATCTCGCGGCCGCGGACCAGCCGGCCGACCTGCACCGGCTGGTCTCGTTCCCGTTGCCCGCACTGGCCATCAGCGAACTACTCGGCGTGCCCGCGGCGGACCGCGCGCACTTCAGCAGCCTGTCCAGGAACCTCGGCCTCTTCGACGACCCAGCGGCCAGCCAGGCCGCGCTGGCCGAGTTCGCCGGCTACACCCTGAGCCTGGCGGCGAGCAAACGTATGGATCCCGGTCCGGACGTGCTCTCCGACCTGGTCGCCGATCCCACCATCAGCGATGAGGTGGTAGCCCAGGTGGCCATCGCGCTGCTCTTCGCCGGCCACGAGACGACCGCCACCCGGATCGACTTCGGCGTGCTGTGGCTGCTGTCCGACCCGGCCCGGCGGGCGGCCTTCACCGCCGACCCCGAGGGTCAGGCACAGTCCACAGTGGAGGAAATCCTGCGCCTGTCCGCACCACACGGCCTGGGCCTGCTCCGCTACGCCAACGCGGACGTGGAGATCGGCGGAGTGACCATCGGCCGCGGGGACATGGTGCTGGTCTCCAACGACGCCGCCAACCGGGACGCCGCGGTGTTCACCGACCCCGAGGAGTTCCAGCCCGGCCGCAAACCCAACCCGCACCTGGCTTTCGGCCACGGCAGGCACGTCTGCATCGGCGCCAACCTGGCCCGCGCCCAGCTCCGGATCCTGTTCCCGGCCCTGTTCCGCCGCTTCCCGGACCTGTCCCTGGTCGCCGAGGTGGACGACCTGCCGCTGGTGACCAACGACCTCACCGGCGGGGTGGCCGAGGTACTCGTACGCTGGTGAGCACGGCCGGTCCTTGCCCTGTACCGGGGTACAGGGTTCATGCTGACCTGGTGCGTACTGGTGAGCTGGCAGCGCGGGCCGGGGTGAACCCGCAGACGTTGCGGTACTACGAGCGCCGCGGCCTGTTGGCACCGCCGCGGCGCTCCACCTCGGGCTACCGGGACTACCCGCCCGATGCCCTGGCCCGGTTGCGGTTCATCAAACGAGCCCAGGCGCTCGGTTTCACCCTCGAGGAGACCGAAGAGCTGCTGCACCTGGCCGACGGCGGGCCGGCGTCCTGCGACACCGCGCGGACGCTGGCCACCGCCCGGCTGGCCGACATAGAGGACCGGGTGGCCGACCTGACCAGGATGCGGGAGGCCCTGAGCGAGCTGGTGACCCGGTGCGACCTACCGCGTCCCGACCGCGCCTGCGGGCTGCTGCACACCCTGCGCGAACAGACCGGAGAATCGTCGTGAAACTGCGGATCCTGGCCGTCCCGGACTGCCCGAACCTCGCCCCGCTGCGACAGCGTCTGGCCGAGGTGCTGGCCGGGCGCGCGGACGTCACCGTCACCATCGAGATCATCAGCACCGTCGAGCAGGCCACCCGCACGGGTATGCGGGGCTCGCCGACCCTGCTCGTCAACGGTGCCGACCCGTTCGCCGAACCCGGCCAGCCGCCCAGTGTGTCCTGCCGGCTCTACCGCGACGAACACGGCAGCCCCACCGGCGCGCCGACACTGTCCCAGCTCCGCGCCGCCCTCACGAACGCCACCACCGCGGCAGCGGAGTTGCGGGCGTGGCGGGCCCGCGCCACCCCGGCCGAGGTGGCCGAGCGCGCGGTGCACCAGGCGATCCTGCGCGCGTTCGCCAGCACCGGCCAACCCCCGTCCGCAGCGCGGCTGCAGCAGGTCGCGGCGGCCAACGGCGCCACCGCGGACTCGATCCTGACCCGCCTGCACGAGGCGGACGTGATCCGGCTCGACCAGGCCGGGGCGATCAGGGTCGCCTACCCGTTCTCCGCGGTCCCCACCCGCCACCAGGTACGACTCGCCACCGGCCGCACGGTGTCGGCCATGTGCGCTGTTGACGCCCTCGGCATCCCGGCGATGCTCGGCACGGACGCGACCATCACCTGCATCGACCCGGTCACCGGCGAACGGGTGGTGGTCACCGTCCACAATGGAGGCCACACCTGGGAACCCGCCTCCGCGGTCGTGTTCGCCAGTGCGGCCGCCGGCACCGGACCCTCGGCGGACTG
This sequence comes from Crossiella sp. S99.2, assembly GCF_023094165.1. GTDB lineage: Bacteria > Actinomycetota > Actinomycetes > Mycobacteriales > Pseudonocardiaceae > Crossiella. The sequence continues at coordinate 93,566 of NZ_JALMDK010000016.1, forward strand.
CTGCTGCGACCACCTCAACGCCTTTGTCAGCCCCGCCACCGCGCACCACTGGATGAGCGAACATCCCGGCATTCCGGGCGAACTCCTCGCCACCGCCACCGCCGAACGTCTGGGCCGCCACATCTTCGGCACCCTGTTCGACCAGCACTGATCCGTTGTCCGGCGCGCAAAATCCGTCGCACTCGCCGCGGACTCGATCTAGGCTGGCCGGAATGGACGTGTCGACCGTTGCCGTGCCCCACACCCTCGCCCACCTCAAGCCCCTGCTGCCCGCACCCCCGGCCCGCATCCTGGAGGCAGGCTGCGGCAGTGGCGCGCTGGCCGCCGCGCTGATCGAACTCGGCTATCAGGTCACCGGGGTCGACCGCAGTGCCGACGTGGCCGCCGCGGCCCGCGAGCGCGGGATCACCGTGATCGAGGCCGACGTCAATGAGGTCTCCGGCGAGTACGACGTGGTGCTGTTCACCCGGTCCCTGCACCACGCGGAAGACCTGGACGGCACCCTCACCCACGCGGCCACCCTGCTCGCACCCGGCGGGCTGATCGTGCTGGAGGAGTTCGCCTGGGAACGGGTCGACCAGGCCGCCGCGCACTTCTACTACGACAACCGCGCTCTGCTGGTCGCCACCGGGGTGCTCAAGGCCGATGTGCCCGACGGTGATCCGCTCAAGGCATGGGTCGCCGGACACGACTTCCTGCACCGGGGTTCGGACATGCTGGACGCCCTCGGCCGGGTCGGGTCCGAATTGTCCACAGTGGACACGACCATGCTGTGGCGACTGGCGTACGGCCGGTCCGGGGTGTGGACCGAGCCCGCCACCCATGCGGTGAGCGCGCTGGACTCGATTCGCCAGGCCGAGCAGCGGCGGCTCGACGCGAGCATGATCCCCGCCATCGGCCTACTCGCCACCGTCCGCCGCTAGGGTCTGTCTTCAAAGCCAGAGCAAGAGGGCGGCCAGGTCGAGCATGCCTCGATAGGAGGTGGCGGTCCTGTCGAAGCGCGTGGCGCTACCCCGGAACTACCGTGTCGGCTGCAGCAGAGTTCGACCACGTTGCGGCGCTGCTAGACAGCGGGGTCGAACGCCGGCGGACTGCCCCCAAGGCCGTCCTTTGCGCTGTAGACCGGCCCGCTGATCGCGGCGTTCGGGAATGGTCACGCGGGGATGGCCCTGGTCGAATAACCCTTGTCTGCGGAGGTGCTGCTGGACGGGGCGGGGGTTCGGTAGACGAGGATTCGCTGTCGGGGTAACAACCCACCTCCCCTGCGCGACATGGTCGTGCACACCACACGAACGTCGAGCGGGGAATCAACTTCATGGCCATCCAGCAGGTGATCGACTATCCGAACGACTTCCGATGACCGACGCCAGCGACATCGACAAGGCCGAATATGACAACCTCAGAGCAGAGAGCCTCTTCCATCAGACCAACGCGAGCGCGATTTTCGGCCTGAACATGGTGGGCATGGGCGTGGGTATCACCGCCTCCGGCAAGATCGATGCCGCGCTGTTGGTGCTCGCGGTGATCTCGTGCGTCCTCTGGCTCCGCTACTGCGATCACCTCATAACCATCTTTCGCATCGCGGCCTACCTGCACAGACACCTGCGGCCACGCCTACTCGCCAGGCTCGGTGAACCTGTTCTCAACTGGGAGAACTTCCTTCGGTCCGCCGAGCCTGACGACAGTAGCCGAATGCCGCGGCTTCCGTCAGCCGACTCCCGCATCGGATTCATCGTCGCCTCCCTGGGGTTCATGCTGCCACCGCCACTGCTGTGCGCGGCCTTTCTCACGCAGAGGTGGAACAGCGAGCAAGGCACCACCTGGACGCCACTGGTGCTCGCAACCTCTCTTGCGCTATTGATGTGGGTGTACTCAATGGGACGCGGCTATCGAGTGATGCGATGGATCCGCGCGACAGATCGCTGGATAAGCGGCGGTGCGCAGGCATGAGCTGACTGAAGAGCAGTGGCAAGTGATCCAGTCGTCTCGGTGGGCTTCAGCATCGTGCGCGCCCATCAGCCCCCCGCCGGAGCCTGCCACACCAGCTGATCGGTTTGTCGATGGGTCAGCGCCGACGACGAACTTTGCCCGGCAACACGAGACCGGACCTGGGTCAAGCCGGCGCTCGCACCGGGAAATCGTTTGACGTGATCGACCAAGTTGTCTCTACTGGCCCGCACGTGCGCTGAATACCTTGATGAGGGGCCATGGGTAACCACATCGCGTTTCTCGCGGGGCCGGCCTCCGGTCACATCAACCCGACTTTGCCACTGGTGGAGGAGCTGATCGCCAGGGGACATCAGGTCAGCTACGCCACCGGCGAGGCGTTCGTGCCGACCGTGGCCGCCGTCGGCGCCCGGCCGCTGTCCTTGCCCTGGGTGCTGCCGCGGCCGGTGGTGTCCAAGGGTGGGCAGACCACTGAGGATCTCGCGCGGACACTGCTCGGTTTCATCGAGCAGTCCCGCACGGTCCTGCCCGTGCTGGAGCGGGAGCTGACCGCCAACCGCCCGGACGTGCTCTGCTACGACATGATGACCACCTTCGGCGCGCTCATCGCGGCCAAGCTCGGACTGGCCCAGGCCACCACGGTGCCCAACTTCGCCAGCAGCGAGACGTTCAGCCTCCAGGCGTTGCTCGCGCCGCGTGACTTCGACCCCAGCCACCCGGTGTTCCGCCAATACATCGCGGCCCGCCGCGAGCTGACGATCGACTTCGGCCTGGCGCCGGAGCAGTTCGACAGTGCCTTCGCCATCGCGCCGCTGAACCTGGTGTTCCTCCCGCGCGAGTTCCAGCTCGCCGGGGACACCTTCGACGACCGGTTCCACTTCATCGGCCCCTCGCTCGGCCGCCGGGCGCACTCGACGGACTGGCAGCCGCCTGCCGACGGCTCCCCCGTGCTGTTCGTGTCGCTGGGCACCGCGTTCAACGACCGACCCGACTTCTTCACCCTGTGCGCCAACGCGTTCGCCGGTACCGAATGGCAGGTGGCGATGGCCATCGGCGAGACGGACCCCGCGCGGCTGGGTGCGATCCCACCGAACTTCGAGGTCCGGCCCTACTTCCCACAGCCGACCGTACTCGCGCACGCCGCCGCGTTCCTCACCCATGCCGGCATGAACTCCACCATGGAGGCCGCGCACTACCAGGTGCCGTTGGTCGCGTTCCCGCAGACGCCGGAACAGGCGCTCAACGCCCGCCGCGCCCAGGAACTGGGGTTCTGCCGGGTACTCGACGCCGACCAGCTCGGTCCGGAACTGCTGCGGCAGACCGTGGTCGAGGTCGCGGCCAACCAGGGCGTGCGGGCAAGCCTGGCGACGATGGCCAAGCACCTGCACGCGGCCGGTGGAGCTGCGGCCGGAGCCGACGCGCTGGGGGCATACCTGCGCTGAGCGTCGTCCCGCCCATGCGGCGGCCCGGCGGTTCGAGGGAACCACCGGGCCACCTGCCGGACTACCCGCGGAGCTGGCCGCGGACCGCGCCCGCCGGGTATTCCGCGTTGTGCACGTTGACGTAGAACTGGCCCGGCGAGCGCTTCAGCTCACGCGCCAGCGCCGGATCCACGTCGGTGCAGGTGCGACTGCGACCCTCGACCGGGGTCTTCAGGTGCACGGCCACCGGACCGGCGGTGCCGGACTTGCCGCGGTGGATGTGCGCCGCTGTCGGCGCGCCGATCCGGGATACCGCAAGGGAAACGCAGACCTCGCGGTGGCCGAGGTGCACGCGGGCGGTGCCGCGGCCGTCGGGGTCGCCGGGGCCGGGCACCTCGGCCGCGCCGGTCAGCCAGGCCGACCGGTAGCTGCCGCCGCCGAGTTGGCCCAAGTCGTACGCCAAGTTGGCCCAAGTGGACGTACCACTTGGGCCAACTCGACCGGTGTTCAGGGGGCGAAGGTCAGGCCGGTCACGTTGGTCAGTAGTGGGGAGAGGACGCTGGCTCGGCCGGTGGCCAGGTTGATTCGGACTAGCAGGGTCAGGCCGTGTAGGCGTACCACGGCGGCGGCGCGGTAGTCCTGCGGCCGGAACGGCCCGGGGCTGGCCTTGCCCGCGATGTCGAAGCCGTTGACCGCGCTGATGTTCAGGCCCAGCCTGCCGATCGGGGTGAGCTGACCGGTGTTGGGCGAGATGACCGGGGTCTCCCCCGGCAGGCTGCCCTGTTTGACCAGGGTGTCCCGTGCGGAGTCCAGGCCGTACAACGCGGTGCTGGTGGCCCCGGCCACGCTGTTGGTGTACCCGGCCGCGGCGACCTTGGGCGCGGGGCCGCCTGCCGGGTAGCTCAGCGGGGTGTCGGTGCCCGCGATCGCGCCGGTGTCCGGGTGCAGGCGCAGGTTCTCGCCCTGATCGGTCACCAGCCGGATACGGTCCACGGTGGGGTTGAAGTCGAAGCCGATTGCCTTGCCGTGCAAGGCGATCGGCGTGCCCACGGCGGTGGCTGCGCCGGTGGCGGGGTTGATCCGGTAGAGCCTGCCGGAGTCGGCGAGGGTGTAGAGCGCGCCGGTGGCGGGCCGGGTGTCCAGGCCGATCAGGCGTTCGCCGCGGGCCAGGCCGGTGATCCGCTTGCGCTGCTTGGCCAGCAGCGGCAGGTCGGGGTCGTGCCGGGTGAGCACGCCGTGGTCGGTGAGCAGTAACAGATCCCCGGACCGGGCGGCGGCCGGGGAGGCCGCCGCCGTGCCCGTGGTGCCGGCCAGGACCGTGGCCAGCACGGTCGCGCCGGTCACCAACAGGCCGGTGGTTTTACGCATTCCCACTCCCTTACTTGGGCAGCAGCACGGAGTCGATCAGGTACACGGTCGCGTTCGCGGTGTGCACGCCACCGCAGATCACGTTGGCGTCATTGACCTTCAGCGCGTTCCCGGAGCCGGTCACCTTGACCATGCCCTTCTGCACGGTGGCCTGCTCGCCCGCGATCTTGTCCGGCGCGATCTGGCCCGGCACCACGTGGTAGGTCAGGATCTTGGTCAGCAGCGCGTCGTCGGTCTTGAGCTTCTCGATGGTGGCCGCGTCGATCTTGGCGAAGGCGGAGTCGACCGGGGCGAACACGGTGAACTCACTGCCGTTCAACGTCGAGACCAGGTTGACCTTGGGGTTCAGCTTGCCCGACACCGCCGCGACCAGGGTCTTGAGCAGCGGGTTGTTGCTCGCCGCGACGGCGACCGGGTCAGCGGCCATCCCGGCCACCGAACCGGGGCCCTGCGGGACCTGCTGGGCGTAACCCGCACAGCCGGAGCCGACCAGGTCACGGGCCGGATCGGCCATGGCGCTGGAGGTGGGGGCGGCGCTGGAGGGGGCCGCGGCCGAGGTGGTGCCGGAGTTGCCGCCGGCCATGTCACCGGAGCCACAGGCCGAGGCGACCAGGGCGAGGGCGGCGACGCCGAAGGTCATCGTGCCGCGACGAATGCTGCGCATCATGACTGTGCTCCATCTCGTGTACTGGGGCGTCTGTCCGAAGTGGACTCAGGAACGCCGGACATGAGGTTGTTCGGCACCGGTTCGCTGCCGGATCGGCCCTCAAGCCAGTCGAGACCTTTTCGTTACATTCGGTGTCGCGGCCGAACCGAACCGCCTTGGGGCACGAACACCTCACATGACCCACTCGCACAACCTGATGAGGACACCGTGCTCACACTTGCCTTGATCGGGCTCATCGGTGGGCTGGTCACCGGCATCTCGCCGTGCATCCTGCCGGTGCTGCCGGTCATCTTCCTCTCCGGTGGCGCGCAGAGCGCCCGCAGCACACCGATCTCCGGGGACGCCGCGGCCGGCGCGGTAGCCACCGCGGCGCCTCCGGTTCCACCGGTTTCCAAGGCCAGGCCCTACCTGGTCATCGCGGGCCTGGTGGTCAGTTTCTCCCTGGTCACCCTGTTCGGCTCGCTACTGCTCTCCATCCTCGGCCTGCCCCAGGACGTGTTGCGCTGGGGCGGGATCGTGGTGCTGGCGCTGATCGGCATCGGCCTGATCGTGCCCGCCTTCGAGCACCTCCTGGAGAAGCCGTTCAGCTGGATCCCGCAGCGCCGCCCGGACGCGGCCCGCGGTGGTTTCCCACTCGGCCTGGCCCTGGGCGCGATCTACGTGCCCTGCGCCGGACCGGTGCTGGCCGCGATCTCGGTGGCCGGATCCACCGGCAAGATCGGCCTGGAAACCGTGGTGCTGACGGTGACCTTCGCGGTCGGCGCGGCTGCTCCCCTGCTGATCTTCGCCCTGGCTGGGCGCCGGGTCGCCGAGCGAGTGAAGGCATTCCGCAGGCGTCAGCGCGGTATCCGGATCACCGCGGGCATTGTGATGCTCGCGCTGTCCCTCGGCCTGGTGTTCAACCTGCCGCAGCTGCTGCAACGGATCATCCCGGACTACACCAGCGCGTTGCAGGACAAGGTGAACAACTCCGAGCAGGTGAAGAAGGCGCTCAACCTCGGCGGTCTGGTCAACGAGCAGAACAAGGACCTGGACAAGTGCACCGAGGGCGCCAAGGAGCTGGAAAGCTGTGGCACCGCACCGGATATCACCGGCATCCAGCAGTGGCTGAACACCCCCGGCGGCGCGGGCATCGACCTCAAGCAGTCCCGCGGCAAGGTGGTGCTGCTGGACTTCTGGGCCTACTCCTGCATCAACTGCCAGCGCTCGCTGCCGCACGTGACCGCCTGGGACAAGACCTATCGCCAGGCTGGTTTGCAGGTCATCGGCATCCACTCACCCGAGTACGCCTTCGAGAAGGAACCGGCCAACGTGGCCGCGGCGGCCAAGGGCTTCGGCATCGAGTACCCGGTGGCACTGGACAACTCGCTGGGCACCTGGACCAACTACCGCAACCGATTCTGGCCCGCGCACTACCTCATTGACGCGCAGGGCACGGTGCGGCACATCAAGTTCGGCGAGGGCGACTACCAGAGCACCGAGCGGATGATCCGCCAGCTGCTCGCCGACGCCAGTCCCGGGGTGAACCTGCCCGCGGCCACCGAACTCTCCGACGCGACCCCGGACACCGGCAAGATCACCCCGGAGACCTACCTCGGCTCAACGAAGCGAGTGAACTTCGCGGGTACGGAAACCTATACCAGCGGCGAGAAATCCTTCGCCTTCCCGGCGAACCAGCCCAAGGACAGCTTCGCGCTGGACGGTGACTGGACGCTGACGAGTCAGCACATCACCCCCGTCAAGGAGCAGGGCCGGATCCGGTTGGACTACCGGGCCAAGGAGGTCCGGATGGTGCTCTCCGGCAGCGGCACGGTCAGCTACGAGAGCAACGGTGTCACCAAGACCATCCGGGTGGACGGCACCCCGAACTCCTACCAGCTGCTGTCCACACAGGACATCACCGAGGGCCGGGTCACGGTGACCGTCGGCGCCGGTGTGCAGGCGTACTCCTTCACCTTCGGCTGAGCAGGACGGAACTTCATGGACATCGCAGCTGTGACAACGGAATCCTTCGAGACCGAGGTGCTCGGCAGCCCCCGCCCGGTGCTGGTGGACTTCTGGGCCCCGTGGTGCGGGCCGTGCAAGGCCCTGGCCCCGGTGCTGGACCAGATCGCGGCCGAACACGCGGGCAGCCTGACGGTGGTGAAGGTGGACATCGACGAGCACCCGGAGATCGCCGGGCGTTACCAGGTGATGTCCATCCCCACCGTGATCCTGTTCGTCAACGGCGAACCCGCGGCCACCCTCAGCGGGGCCAAGCCCAAGGCCACCATCCTCACCGCACTGAAACCCTGGCTGTGAACCGCTTCAGCGATCCAGCAGCTGCGCGCAGCGAATGAGCCCGAGGTGGGAGTAGGCCTGCGGGTGGTTGCCCAGGGAGCGTTCGGCGACCGGGTCGTACTCCTCGGGCAGCAGGCCGGTGGGTCCGGCGCAGTCGACCATCTGCTGGAACAGTTCCTCGGCCTCGGTGCGGCGGCCGGTGAGCAGGTATGCCTCGATCATCCAGGCGGCGCAGAGGTGCCAGCCGCCTTCGGTGCCGGGCAGGCCGTCGTCGCGGTGGTAGCGGTAGACGGTGACGCCGGAGCGGAGTTCGGCCTCGGTGGCGGTGACGGTGGCCTGGAAGCGTTCGTCGGTGGGGTCGAGCAGGCCGGAGAGTCCGATGTGGAGGGTGGCGGCGTCCAGGTCGGTGCCGTCGTAGGCGGTGGTGAAGGACTGGACTTCGTCGTTCCAGCCGTGCTTGAGGACATCGGTGGAAATGAGGTCCCGCAACGGGATCCAGGAGGCGTCGATGGTGCGGCCGTAGGTCTGGCCCAGGGTGATGGCGCGGTCGAGGGTGACCCAGCACATGACCTTGGAGTAGACACGGTGGCGGGGTGCGGCGCGTTCTTCCCAGATGCCGTGGTCGGGTTCGTGCCAGCGGCGGGTGACGGCCTCGGCCATGGCCTCGACCATGCGCCAGTCGTCGTCGGTGAGCTTGCCGCGGGCGTCGCTGAGTTTCTTGACCAGGTCCACGACGGGGCCGAAGACGTCGAGTTGGACCTGTTGGTTGGCCAGGTTGCCGACTCGGACTGGGCGGGATCCGGCGTAGCCGGGCAGGGTATCGAGTACTGCTTCGGGGCCGAGGGTGTTGCCGTGCAAGGTGTAGAGCGGGTGCAGGCGTTCGGGGCCGGCCAGGGTGGCGAGCACGCCGTGGACCCAGTTGAGGTAGGACTCGGCTTCGGTGAGGGATCCCAGCGATACCAGGGCTTGTGCGGACAGGGCGGCGTCGCGGACCCAGCAGTAGCGGTAGTCCCAGTTGCGGACGCCGCCGATCTCCTCGGGCAGGGAAGAGGTTGCGGCGGCGAGGAATGCGCCGGTCTCGCCGTGTTGCAGGCCGCGCAGGGTGAGGGCGGAGCGGGCGACCAGGTCGCGCTGGGTGCTGGGCAGAGTGAGTCCGGCCAGCCACTCGGTCCAGTAGGCGTCCGCGCGGGCGCGGCGGTCGGATTCCGGTGCGGCGGCGGACAAATCGTCGGTGCCGCAGCGGAGTTCCAGCACGATCGGGGCGTCCGGGGTGACGGTCACGGTGGCTTCGGCGGTGCCGTCGGCGGTGATGTCCCAGTGCACGCCGGGCGAGCGCAGCACGATGGGGTCGGTGGTGCCCAGGACCCGCAGGCCCTCGGGTTCGGCGACCAGGGTGACCGGGACCTGGCCGAATTCCGGGCGCGGCGCGAAGGTGATCAGGGCGGTGGTGTTGCCGGAGATGACCCGGATCAGGTCGGTGCGCTGGGGCGGGGCGTAGTGGTCGAGGTAGTCGGTGACCAGGAGCTTGGACCAGCGGGTTTCCACGGTCATGGTGCCGGGGACGTAGCGCTGGCCCAGGGGCAGGCCGTTGCGTTCGGGCTTGATGGAGAAGTGGCCGGCGGCGGGGCCGCCGAGCAGGTCGGCGAAGACCGCGGCGGAATCGGGTTCGGGGTGGCAGAGCCAGGTCAGCCGGGCGTCGGGGGTCAGCAAACCTACCGACCGTTCGTTAGACAGCATGGTGAGGCGTTCGATCGGCACGGCCTGCTCGCCGTAGAGCCAGTGGCGGCGCTCCTCCAACAGGAACGCCAGGGTGAGCGCGACCTCGGGGGTGTCCGGCAGGCGGTACTCGGCGGCGGTGACGCCGTCGCCGACCTTGATGCCCAGGTCTGGTCCGGCCAGCCGCTGGAAGGCTTTCTCGTCGGTGACGTCGTCGCCGATGAACAGTGCGGCCGAGGCGGCGACCTGGTGCCGCAGCACGTCCAGGGCGTGGCCCTTGTCGGTCTGGATCACCGCCAGTTCCAGCACCGCCTTGCCTTCGGTGACCTGGATGCCGGGCCAGGTGCACGGGCCCTGGCGGATCGCGGCGAACGCGCGGTCGGCGACCTCGGGTTCGGCGCGGCGGGAATGCACCGCGACCGAGGCGGGCTTGAACTCCAGGTGCACGCCGGGGGTGTCGGCGGTAAGCGCTTCCAGGGCGGCGCGAACCCGGGTCAGCAGGTCCTGGGCGGCGCGGTCCAGCTCGTGCACGAAGCCGACGTCGAACTCCGACCCGTGCGAGCCGACCAGGTGCACCTCGGCGGGCAGCCGGGACAGCGTGGCCAGATCACGCAGGGCCCGGCCGGAGATGACCGCGACGGTGGTGGCGGGCAGGGTGGCCAGCGAGCGCAGCGCGTTCATCGACTCCGGCAGCGGCCGGGCGTGCTCGGGATCGGCCACGATCGGGGCCAGGGTGCCGTCGTAGTCGCAGGCGACGAGCAGGCGCGGGGTGCGCGCGAGCTGGATCAGGGCGCGGCGGAGTTCGGGCGGCAGGGCTGCTGCGCTGGCGCGTTCGGGCACCACGGTGAGCCGGGTGGGTGGTTCCGGTGCGGACGTGCGCACCACCTCGGCGTCGCCAACCTGACCCACGGGAACTCCTTCAGCATCGCCACGACCCCGTTGCCGCAGACGGCGACCTTAACCCGCCAAACAGGTGAATTCCCCGAGCTTTTTGACCGGGCCCGCACTACTTCAGGTACGAGTTCCGCTTTCGTTCTCCTGGTGGGTGGATCACCCGCTCCTGCGGCTGAGCCCGAGTGCGATTCCCGCGGCGATCAGGAACACCACGGTCTCGTAGCCGAGCGCGTACCCGAACCCGCTCGCCGGATCGGTTCCGACGGCGAACACCAGCCCCGCCAACGTGATGCCCAGGGTGCCGCCCAGTTGCTGGGCGGTGGGCAGCAGGCCGGAGGCGGAGCCGATGGCGTCGGGGTGGGTGCGGGCGAGGACGACGGCGAAGACCGCGGCGGTGAACAGGCCGAAGCCCAGTCCCGCCGGGATCAGCAGCAGGGACAAGGCCCATGGCTCGGCGGGCGTGCCGACGACCACGGCCAGCAGGGCGGTGGCGGCGGCGATTCCGGTGGCGGCGACGGCGAGCGGGGTGCTGCCGTGGCGGTGGGTGAGAGCGGGGGCCAGGCGGCTGCCGAGGGCGGCGGCGACTGGGTAGGTGGCGGTGAGCAGGGCGGCGGTGAGTGGGGTGTGGCCGGGGCCGGTTTGCAGGTAGCGGAGCAGGAGGTAGGTGAGGGAGGGGACGCCGGCGTTGAAGACCAGGACCAGGAGGATGCCGGTGCGGGCGGGGCGGTCGCGCAGGACGCTGGGGTGCAGGAGGGGGTTGGGGCGGCGTTGGGTGTGGGCGAACAGGGCCAGGAGGGCGAGGGCGGTGGCGAGGGTGAGCCAGGTCCAGGGCGGCCAGCCGGTGTCGCGGCCGAGGGAGAGCGGGAGGATGAGCAGGGCCAGGCCGGTGGCGGCGAGGATCGCGCCGAGGAGGTCGATCCGGGGGCCGGGAGCGAGTGCGGGGCTGGCTGCGGGCGCGAGACCCGGGCTGGGTGCGAGACCGGGGCTGAGCACCGGCGGGCGGTGGACGCCGGGCGCGGTCTGTGGAGCGTGCGGCGGGGCCGGGCAGGTGGCGAGCGCGGGCTGACTGGGCCGGACCTGGGGCGCGCTGGGTGACGGGGTGCGGGCGGCGATCGCGGGCAGCTTTCCACTGGCGGCCAAGGCGAGTAGCGCTACCGGCACGTTCGCCAGGAACAACAGCCGCCAGCCCAGCCCCGTCGGATCCACCGTCAGCAGCACCCCGCCCAGCAACGGTCCGCTCAGCGAGGCCACCGCCATGGTCGCCCCCAGCGAACTCAGCGCCCGCGCCCGCCGCTCGGCCGGCAGCGCCGTCTGGATCAGCGAGAAGACCTGCGGCGCCACCAATCCACTGCCCATCCCCTCGACCAGCCGCGCCAGCACCAGGAAACCCGCGGTCGGCGCGAGTGCGCTGCCCACCGTGCCGATGGTGAACACCGCCAGTCCGAGCCGGAACAGTCGCCGGTACCCGTACCGGTCCCCCAGCCTGGCCGCGATGAGCAGCAGGCTGGCGAAGGTGAGGGTGTAGCCGGTCAGGACGAGCTGGGTGGCGCCCTGACCGGCGTGCAGGTCCCTGGTGATCGACGGTAGTGCCACCTGGACCAGGGTCACGTCCAGGAGTTGCATGAAGGTCGTGCTCAGCAGGATGGGCAGGATGTTCACTGGCTGGTGGCGATGAGGGTCTGGGCCAGCTCTGCCGGGCGGGCGGCGAATGGGGAGTGGCTGCCGGGCAGGGTGTGCACGGTGAAGGGGTTGGCGGGCATGGCCTGGTCGGCTTCGGTGATCATGAGGTCTTGTAGGGCCGGGGTGAGGGCCTGGTCCTCGTTCAGGCGGATGAAGTGGCGGGGGATGCGGCCCCAGGCGTTGCGGGACAGGGTGATCGGCTCGGTGGCCACGGACAGGGGCAGGTCGGGGCTCAGGGCCAGGCGCCAGCGGTCGAAGGACTCGGCCGGCACGTCCTGGTAGTAGGCGAAGCGGAGGCGTTCGACGTAGTCCGGGTCGGGGCTGAGCGGGTTGATCCGGAACGCGCCGAGTTCGGCGGGGTCGCCGATGGACAGGTTGCCACCCAGGTTGCTGGCTTGCTCCGGGGTACTCAGGTAGTCGTGGAAGGTGGGGCGGGCGGCGGGGACGAAGGCGGAGAGGTAGACCTGCCGGTCGATGAGGTGCGGGGCCAGTTCGGCGGCCAGAGCGGCCGGTCCACCGCCCGCGCTGTGCGAGACCAGGACGACCTGGTGGTACTGGCGAAGTCCTTGCAGGGCTTGCACGATGGCGTCGGCGTTGTCCCGCATGGTGAGGGTGGCCAGGGCGGATTTCTCGGTGGGCAGGCCGGGCTGGCCGGGGGTCAGGTAGCCGGTGGGGTGCGGGGCGGCGAAGCCGTGGCCGGGCAGGTCGAGGGCGAGGCTGGTCGCGCCGCGGGCGGCGAGTTCGCGCTGGGTGGCCGACCACTGCCAGGAGGAGTGCCAGGCGCCGTGCACCAGGAGGAAGATCGTGTTCACGTCACCCAGAGTGCGTCGGCGGGCGGGCGTTATCCATCGGTATAGCTGACGACCCGGCCCGTGATACCTGACAGGTATAGCCTGGGGGCATGGAGGCACGACATCTGCGGTACGCGGTGGCGCTGGCCGAGCATCAGCACTTCGGGCGAGCGGCGGCCGCGCTGGGCATCGCGCAGCCGCCGCTGTCCAAGCAGATCGGCGATCTGGAGCGGGAGCTGGGCGCGCGGCTGTTCAACCGGACCCCGCACGGGGTCTTCCCCACCGCCGCAGGGACCGCCTTCCTGCACCGCGCCCGCCGCGCGCTCACCGAGATGTCCGCCGCGGTGGTGGACGCGGGCCGGGCCGCCAGGGGTGAGACCGGGCGGTTGCGGTTGGGGTTCATCGGGTCGGCGGTGCTGGAGTTGCTGCCCTCGGTGCTGAGCCGGTTCGGGCGGGAGCATCCGGATGTGCGGATGGCGTTGCACGAGATGTCCTCGGCCCGGGGTTCGGCGGCGCTGCTCGCCGGGGACCTGGACATCGCGATCACCCGGGGCGCGCCGCGCGGGGCGGGCGCGGAGAATCTGGTGTCGGTCAGCGTTGGGCAGGATCGGCTGATCGCGGTGGTCGGACTGGCGCATCCCCATGCGGGACAACGGAAAATCCACGTTGACCAGTTGCGGACGCAGCCGCTGATCGTAGCCCCGCCGGAGGAGGAACCGGCCACCCTGGCCACCATCTCCGACCTGCTCGGCGAACGCACCATGCCCCTGGGTGGCACCATCGAGGCCCGCGATGTGCACACCATCGTCGGCCTGGCCGCCTGCGGCATCGGCGTGGGACTGGGCCCGTCCTGCATGCGGATGGCGGCCCGCCCGGACGTGCGTTTCCTGGACGTCGTGCCGCGCACCGAGCTGCCGCCGTTGGTGATGTCCTACCGTGCGGGCGATCCCGGGCCGGTGCTGGGCGCCTACCTGGACGTCACCCGGGAGCTGTGCCCGAACGTCCGCGGCCTGCGCTGAGTCAGCCCAGGGCCTTGATCATCGTTTCCCAGGAGCGCAGGAATTCCGGGTACTCGGCAGCGAAATCGGCCAGCGCGCGCTCGCCCGCCGGGCTGAGCGGGGTAAGCCGGTAGGTGACGGTGACCGTGCAGCCGGTGCCGCTGGGTTCGATCTCCACGGTGACCGTGCCCGCCCGCGAGCCCGGGGTCACCCTGGCGTAGGAGATCCGCCGGTCCGGCTCGCGGTCCAGCACGATCCAGGTGGTGCACTCACCGTCCACTGTGGTCTCGAAGACGGTGCCGGGTTCGGAATCGTCCACTGTGGACACCGGGAACCTGGGCTGCCAGCCGGGCACCCAGCGCTCCTCGCCGCGGGCGGTGAACAGCGGGAAGGCCGCGGCCGGGCTCAGGGCGAGCGGGAAACGTCCGGTCAGATGCCGCGTGGCCGTCATACCGCCACGGTACCCAGGAGGCGCCAGCCGGTTTCCGGTGGGCCAACGTCGAGTTGGCCCAACTGGTACGCCAAGTTTGCCCAACCGGGCGTCCCACTTGGGCCAAGTCGACGCTCTGGCGTTAGCTGCTAACATGTTAGTGGCTAACATGGGGAGGTCGCGGTGCCGTACACGTCAGCGCTGGTGGTGGGGGCTGGACCGACGGGATTGACGCTGGCCTGCGCGTTGCGCGCGGCCGGGGTGGGGGTACGGGTGCTGGATGCCGCACCCGGACCGGCCACCACCACCGGTGCGCTGGGTCTGCCGCCGCGGGCGGTGGAGGCACTGGATCGACTGGGTGCGTTGCCCGCGCCCGCGGTGCCGGTGGCCGGGGTGAGCGTGGCCGGGCGGGAGCTGCGGTTCGGGCCGGACGGGGTGCTGGCCTCGCAGGCGCAGGTCGAGGGCGCGTTGCGGGAGCGGCTGGACCGGCTGGGGGTGGCGGTCGAGTGGGGGCTGGCGGTCACCGGGATCCGGACCGAGGGCGAGGTGGTCGAGGTGCGGGCGGGCGCGGAGCTGATCCGGGCGGGCTGGGTGATCGGCTGCGATGGCGCGCACAGCGCGGTCCGGGCGGCGGTGGGGATCGACTTTCCGGGGCAGCCGTTGAGCGAGCGGTTGCGGGTGGCTGATGTGCGGGCGGAGCTGAAACGGCCGCGGGACACGGTGGCGGTGTGGTTCCGCGCGGGCGGGTTTCTGGCGGCGTTTCCGTTGCCTGGTCCGGATCGGTGGCGGTTGATGGGGCCGGACGGGGCTGATCTGCCGGAGTGGTTGCGGGAGGAGAGCGGGGCCGAGGTCGGCGAGGTCACCTGGGAGTCCGTCTTCCCGGTGCAGCGGCGGCTGGCCACCGCCTACCGGCGTGGGCGGGTGCTGCTGGCTGGGGACGCCGCGCACGTGCACGCGCCGCTGGGCGCGCAGGGGCTGGCCACCGGGATCGGGGATGCGGAGAACCTGGGCTGGAAGCTGGGTGCGGTGATCCTCGGGCGGGCCGGGGCGGAGCTGCTGGACAGTTATGAGGCGGAGCGGCGGCCGGTGGCGGCCGAGGTGCTGCGGGTGACCAGCGAGGCGACGAATGTGCTGTTCAGCCAGGGCTGGGCGGCGCGGCTGGCGCGCGGGCTGGTGCTGCGGTCGCGCTGGATGCGGCGGCGGATCGCGGCGCGGGCCTCGCAGCTGCGGGTGAGTTATCGCCGTGGGCCGTTGGGGGCTGCGGCGGGTCAGGGTGAGGTGGTGGCCGAGGCAGCCGAGCCGGGGGTGCGGCTGGCTCAGGTGGCGATGGGGCCGGGGTCCTGGCTGGGCGGGGTCGGCACGGCGCCGGTGACCGGGCTGGGGCGGGTCAGGGCCGGGGATCGGGTGCCGGATTTCCCGTGTCATCGCGCCAGTGGCGTGCCCACCCGGCTGCACGCCGAACTCGGCGGGCATTGGGCGCTGCTGTCCCCCTTCGCCGACAAGAGCCAGCTCGTCCGGCCCTGGCTGGGTGAGAGCGTGGTGGATCTGCGCTGGCCGCACAACGAACTCGCGCTGATCCGCCCGGACGGCCACCTCGCCTGGCGCGGCCACCACCCCTCCGACCTCCAGCGCTGGCTCACCGGGGCGCTCGGGCAGGCCGCGGCCGCGACGCCGATACTCACCCGGTGAGCGAGACCGACTGGCGGGCCAGGAAGAAGGCGAGCACCCGCCGCGCGATCAAGGACCACGCGCTGCGGCTGATCCTGGCCAAGGGGTTCGAGGCGACCACGGTGGAGGAGATCGCGGCCGCCGCCGGGGTCTCGCACATGACCTTCTTCCGGCACTTCCCGCGCAAGGAGAACGTGGTCGAGATAGACGACTACGACGCGCTGATGGGTGCGCAGCTGGCCGCCCGGCCGGTGGACGAGCCGCCGCTGACCGCGGTGCACCGGGCCGTGCGCGGCGCGGTCGTGCAGATCCCGCCCGCGGACCAGGCCACCATCCTGGTCCGGGCCACGCTGGTGCTGCGCACGCCTGCCCTGCGCGACCGCAACCACCTCAATCTGCAGGCGGGCACCGCGAACTTCGCCGCCTGGCTGGCCAGTCGGGCCGGTCAGGCCGAACCGGACCTGGCGACCAAGGTGCTGGCCGGGGCCGCGGTGGCCGCGTTGTCCAGTGCGATGACCGCCTGGGTGGAACGGGAGGGCGCCGTCGGCCTGGAGTTGTTGCTGGATGAGGCTTTCGGCGCCCTCGGCGTGCCACCGGTCACGGCAGCAACAGGGTGATCCGATCCGCATGGCGTTCCACCGCGGCGCGGCTGTAGAGCAGCGGGAAGTACTCGCCCTCACGCCATTTCCCGGCCAGGTCGCGGTAGTGCGGATCGGCTTGCACGCCGGACTGGCCGGGGGTGTTGATCGCGCGGGCGGCGTCCCAGTTGCCGACGTCGAGGACCATCCGGAACGAGGCCCCGCCGGTCTGCCGGAAGTCGGTGCGCCGGTAGCCGGAGGCGTTCACCGTGTCCTTGGAACCACCGCGCGGGAACGGTCCGACGTCGAAGCGGGCCCGGTCCGCCGGGGACAGCGTGGGGCTGAGCGCGTGCTGGAACAGGGTGTGCTGCAGCCTGCCCCACTGCCAGGCCGCGGGATCGTTGCCCAGCAAGGTTTCCGCCTCCTTCCAGGCGGCGGCCAGGGTGTCGTTGACCAGCTGGTTTCGCTTGGTCACCGGGTCGGCGCCGAACCACTTTTCCGGGTGGGACAAGGCGTCTAGGACGTTGCGGCTGTCCGGGACGGCGATCAGCGCCGCGGCGGCCGGGGCGACGGCGCGGACCAGGCCGGGGTTGAGGTGCCGGGCCAGCCACAGCTCGAACAGCGCGGCCTGGGGTGATTCCTTGCTCTCCACCGCGTTCCAGCCACGCAGCAGCGTCAATGCCTTGGTGGACAACGGATCCGTGCCGGGCACGGTGGCCAGGACCGCGGTGAGTTGCCGGGCCGGGATGGAGAGCTGGTCGTTCTGCAGGCGCATCCCGTCGGCCACGGTGAACTGCTTGTCCGCGCCGAGCACCTCGGTGATCCGCTGATGCCGGTAGGGCGCGGACCACTCGAAGCCGATCGGGTGCGGGAAGCCGGGCGGCAGGTTGAACTGGTTGGCGGTGGCCACAAAACCCTGCGGTGGGTTATAGGCGTGCGGCAGGTCGTCACCGGTGTGGAAACCGGTCCACTCGAACCGGCCGTCACCGGGTGCGGGCAGCAGGCCGTCGTAGCCGGAACGCTTGGGCGCCAGGCCGCCCGGCACCCAGCCGATGTTGCCGCTGGTGTCGGCGTAGACCTGGTTTTCCGTTGGCGCGCCCCAGTTCCGCATGGCCGCCTTGAACCCGGCGAAGTCCCGCTCGTACATGTAGCGCACGCTGCCGAAGTAGGGCGCCATACCCGGTTCCAGCCAGGCGCTGCGCACCGCGAACGCCCGCCCGTCCTTGACCGCCATTACCGGTCCGTGCCTGGTGAACGGCAGCTCGACCTCCACGGGTTCCTTGCCCGCCACCGAAATCCGCTCGCGCAGCACCCGGATCGGCTCCCAGCCGTCCTTGTACCGGTAGCGGGTGGGGTCGGCCGGATCAAGCTCGTAGACGTAGAGGTCTTCCTGGTCCATCGGGAAAATGGTGAGCCCGAAGGCGATCCGGCCGTTGTGTCCGATGGAGACGCCGGGCAGCGCGGGCTCGTTCGCGCCGATCACGTCCAGGCCGGGCGCGGACAGGTGGCTCAGGTAGCGCAGGGACGGCGCGGCGTAGGCCCGGTGCGGGTCGTTGGCCAGCTGCGCCCGGCCGGTGCCGGTGCGGCTGGGGGCGACGGCCCAGTTGTTGCTGCCCTCGGTGAACTCCTCGCGGGCCACGGACACCACCTGCCCGCCGCTGAACTCCACCGGCCGGGTGGCCAGGTCGAAGGTGAGCAGCACGCCGGGCGGGAGCACGCACGGGTCCAGGCCGCCGGGCGGCTGGATCGGCCGGTCCGGTTGCAGCGGCTGGCGCAGTTTGTCGGTTTCCAGGCCGGCCGCGCAGGCGATCCTGGCCCTGGTGACCTCCTGGCCGAGGTTGCTGGTCAGGCCGTGGCTGCGGATGCGCACCACGTCCTCCGGCGCCCAGCGCGCGGGCCGGTAGCCCAGGCGGCGGAACTCCTCGGGCAGTGCGGCCGGGGTGCGTTCCAGGTGCTCGATGTAGGCGTTGATGCCCTGGGTGAACCGGGTGGCGATGCCGCGGGCCCGCTCGCCGTAGGCCGCCCACTCCCGGTCCATGTCACCGCGGTAGAGGAACATCCGGGTGGCCCGGTCCTGCTCGACGTAGTTCGGGCCGAGCACCTCGGCGAGCTGCCCGAGTCCGCGCCGCCGCCACAGGTCGATCTGGAACAGCCGGTCCCGCGCGGCGATGAACCCCTGGGCCAGGAAAGCGTCTTCCTGGTTGGTGGCGTAGACGTGCGGCACACCCCAGGTGTCGGTGACCACCCGCACCGGCCCGCGCACGCCGGGGATGTGGTGCACGGCGGTCGGGGGTGCGGCCACGGCCGGGGTCAGTCCGGCACTCGCGGTCACCAGCACGAGCACTACCAGCAAGAATCGTCTCACGACCCGTCCCCTCGCCGACGCCAGTGCCGATCACCCTGCCGCAGCCGGGCCCGGAAGGCGAGTAGGGGTTTTCCGGAACTCCCGATCGGGCGAGGCATGCTGCCCGCCCGACCGGATCTCCGGACTAACGGTCCGCGGGAAGCGCGGGGCCGTCGTAGCGCAGGCCGCCGGTGCTGTCGTAGACGCGGATGGTGTATTCGCGGAGCTGGTCGTTGGCTTCGCGGCTGGATGCCCAGACCGCGTCCAGTTCCTCGTCGATCGTGACGGGTCCGGCGGCTCGCAGCTCGTCCAGGCGGCGTTCGCTGGGCACGTCCAGGGTGACCGAGACCGCGTAGCTGCCTGCCGCGATCTGGGCCGGGAGCACTGTGCCGTCGGGGGTGATCAGGTCCAGCCTGGCCATGTCCGGGGCGAGGATGCCCGCGAAGCCCGGGTGCGTCCACTCCACCGAGTAGGGGCGGTGGGTGAAATCGGGATTCCAGCCGCGGCTGAGCAGGTTGTGCTGTGGGGTTTCCCGGTCGCGGCGGAACACGGCCATCCCGGCCCAGCCGGAGTCGTGGTTGGCCAGCAGCACCCCCTCAGTGCCCCTGGCCCCGCATCGGGCGCCGGGGCGCCAGCCCTCGTGGGTGACCGCGGCCACCGGCCTGCCCTCGGCTTCGGCGGCCAGGTATGCCTGGGTGAAGGCCTGTAGTTCCCGCGCCCGCTGTTGGTCCTCGTGTTCCGGCATGTGACTTCGCGCCTCGGCTCTCGTCTGTCTACAGTGGACATCTCGCGAGTTCAGGCTGACACGCGCGTCAGCCGCCGGCCTCCGGGTTTTCCCTGAAAACCACCCGGAGTGCCGACGGCCGATGCTTGCCGATCAGGTTCAGCGCTTGCCGCAGGCGGCGGCGTCCACCAGGTCGAGCACCCGCTGGTGCGCGGCCTCGGCGTTGCCGAAGGTGCCGGGCAGCGCGGTCACCGCGACCGCGACCTTGCGGCCGTCCTCGGTGACCCCGCCCCTGGTCTCGTAGCCGGGGATGTCACCGCCGTGGCCCCACAACACCTTGCCGCAACTCAGGTCGACGCGCATCAGACCGAGGCCGTAGGTGGCGCCGGCGGGCATGCCCTTGGCGGGGACGGTGCGCTTCATCTGGGCCAGTTCGGCCTGGCCGAGCAGCTTGCCGTCGAGCAGCGCGGTATAGAAGCGGTTCAGGTCGCTGGGGGTGCCGACGATCTCCCCCGCGGCCCAGCCCCAGCCGGTGTCCTGCCGGGTGGCGTCCACCACCGGGGACTTGGGGTCCCGGCTGTCGGCCAGGTTGTACCCCTTGGCGTGTTTGCCGCGGATGTCCCGTTCGCCCACGTTGGGCCAGTAGGTGTCGCGCAGCCCGGCGGGCTTGATCACCCGCTCGGTGACCACCTCGGCGACCGGGCGCCCGGTGACCTTCTGGATGAGCAGCCCGGCCAGGGTGTAGCCGGTGTTGCTGTAGGAGAAGTCCGTGCCGGGGGCGAAATCGGCGGGGTGCTCAAGGGCGGCGTCCAGGGTCTCCCGCGGGCTGACGTAGCGGTCCCGCATGGCCTGGAAGCCCTCGATGCCGAGGTACCGGGTGTAGTTGGGCAGGCCCGCGGTGTGCTGCAGGAGCTGGCGCACGGTGATGGTGTTGCCGTCGATCCCCTTGCCGCGCACCAGACCCGGCAGGTACTTCTCGATCGGCTTGTCCAGCTCGATCTTGCCCTCGCCAACCAGCTGCAACACCGCGACAGCGACAAATGCCTTGGTGTTGCTGCCGATTCGCACCCGGTCGTCCTTGCGTGCCTGGCCCGCGACCAGGTTTCGACCGTCCACAGTGGCCAGTGCGGCGGGGAACTTGTCCTCGCGCACCAGGTTGTCCAGGCGCTGCTGTACCGGGTTCCGGGTCTGGGCCTCGGTGGCCAGCGCGGTGGCGCCGGCGCAGGCCAGCGCCAGGCCGAGGGAGAGGGTGACCGCGGCGGTGCGGCGGGCCAGGATGGTGTGCTTCATGCTGTTGTCCTTGTCCGGTAAGAGGATCAGCGCTGGTCGCAGGCGGTGGCGTCGAGGAACTGCTGGAGGCGCCGGCCGGCCAGGGCGGGATCGCCGTAGGTGCCGGTCTGCGCGGTCACCGCGAGCCCAATCCGGCGCCCGTCCTCGGTCACGCCGCCGCGGGTCTCGTAGCCGGGAATCGAACCGCCGTGCCACCAGAGGACCTTGCCGCAGCTCAGCTCGGTGCGGAACACACCGAGCCCGTACCCGGGGTTGCCGGGCACGTCGGTGGCCACGACGGTGCGCTTCAGTTCCGCCAGCTCGGCCGGGCGCAACAGCTTGCCACCAAACAGTTCCGCGAAGAACCGGCTCAGGTCGCTGGGCGTGCCGACCAGTTCACCCGCGGCCCAGCCCCAGCCGGTGTCCTGGCGGGTGGCATCGACGATCGGGCCGCCGGGCTTGGTGCCGTCGGCCTCGGCATAGCCCTTGGCGTGTTTGCCGCGGATGTCCCGCTCGCCCACGTTGGGCCAGTAGGTGTCGCGCAGCCCGGCGGGCTTGATCACCCGCTCGGTGACCACCTCGGCCACCGGGCGGCCGGTGACCTTCTCGATCAGCAGCCCGGCCAGGGTGTAGCCGGTGTTGTTGTAATACCACTTCTTGCCGGGCTCGAACATGGCCGGCTGGGCCAGTGCGGCGTCCAGGGCGTCCCGCGGGCTGAGGTAGCGGTCCCGCGCCTCCTGGAACTTCTCCATGCCGATGTAGTTGGTGTAGTTGGGCAGGCCGTTGGTGTGCTGGAGCAGCTCGCGCACGGTGATGTTGTTACCGTCGATCCCCTTGCCGCGCACCAGGTTGGGCAGGTACTTCTCGATCGGCTTGTCCAGCTCGATCTTGCCCTCGCCGACCAGCTGCAACACCGCGACGGCCACGAACACCTTGGTGTTGCTGCCGATCCGCACCCGGTCATTCTTGTCCGCCGCACCGGCGACCAGGTTGCGACCGTCCACACTGGCCAGTGCTGCCGGGAACTTGTCGTTGCGCACCAGACTGTCCAGGCGCTGCTGGACCTTGTTGCCGTGGTAGCCCTCGGCGGCCAGCGCGATGGCGCCGGTGCAGGCCAGCGCCACACTGACGGTGACCGCGGCCACCGCGGCGGTCGAGCGGGCCAGGCTACTGCGCTTCATCGTGGGTGTCCTCATCTGCCGGGGCGGCGGGCTCTCCGCTGCTGGTGATCAGCTTTCCCGTTCCCGACGTGGTGCACAGTCCCGCGAGCTGCCGTCCTTGGGGTGGGGCTGGCCCTACCCCTGGGGCGCAGGGTGAGGTCGCCGCCATCGTCGAGTTGGCCCAAGTGGTACGCCCACTTTGGCCAACTAGGCGTACGACTTGGGCCAACTCGACGGCGGGGTGGCTAACGGCCGCGGCGTGGTTTGCGGCCCCGGCTGGTGGGGGCGGCGGTGCGCTTCTGGTTGCGCGCGGGGGTGGCGGCGGGCTTCTTCGCCTTGGCCGGTGCGGGGGCGGGCGCGGGTGGGGTGACGCCGCGGGTGCTGTTGACCGTGCGGCCACGGACGATGCCGATGAACTGCTCGGTCAGCTCGGTGCCGGCGTCCTCCCGCCAGGACAGCGCGACCTGGGAGACCGGGGCCTCGGCGAGCGGGCGGAAGGTGAGGTCCTTGCGGTGGTGCAGGCGGGCCAGCGACTGCGGCACAATCAGCAGTCCCACGCCCGCGGCCACCAGCTGGATGGCGTCGGCGGTGCTGTCCGGACGTTCCTTCGCGGGCTGACCGGGCGGGGCGGTCCAGTCCAGGGAGTCGTCCAGGGGGTGCAGGACCAGGAGGTCGGCCAGGTCGGCGGCGGTGATCTTGGTGGCGTCGGTGAGCGGGTGCTCCTTGGGCAGCACGACCACGGTGTTCTCGGTGTAGAGCGGGATCGCGTGCAGGTCGGTGCGATCGATGGGCAGCCGCAGCAGCGCCGCGTCGACCTCGCGGGCGCGCACCGCCTCGGCGGCCTCGGTGGGCGAGAGCGAGTGCAGGTGCAGTGGGACCTCGGGCAGGCGGTCCTGCCAGGTCCGGATCCACTTGGCCGGAGTCACCCCCGGCACGTAGCCGAGGCGGAACGACGCAGGGGTGTCCGAGCCAGTCACCTGGTCAGATTACCGCCCGTGGTCAGCGGCAACGCACCAGCTCGATACCCTGTGGACATGACGTCGCAGAAAACCCCCCAGACGATGAAGCCCGCGACCGCGGCGAAGAAGCTGGGTGTCTACCTTGAGGCCACTCCCGCGGAGTTCCAGGAGGGTGTCGTCTCGCGCGACGAGCTGAACGCGCTGCAGGCCGACCCGCCGGAGTGGCTGCGCGACCTGCGCCGCAACGGCCCGCACCCGCGCCCGGTGCTGGCGCTCAAGCTGGGCATCTCCATTGGCGGGCTGGCGCGCGGTGGCATCACCGAGGCGCTGACCACCGCGCAGGTGGAGGAGCTGAAGGCGGCGAACCCAGAGTGGCTGCGGCAGGAACGCGCGACGCAGGCCGAGGTGCGGCGGGAAGAGGCGCGGTTGAAGGAGCTGAAGGCCTCGGGCGAGCAGCCGAGCGCGCCGGGCAGGCGACGCTAGGCCCGTAACCCGGGTGCGCCGCGGCGCGCCGACCGGCAGACTGACCTGCTGTGATCACCACGCTTGCCGACCGGCCGGAGCTGCTCGAACCACTGCACGCCATGGACACCGACTGGCCGGAGTTCCTGCTGCACGACCTGGTCTCCGACGCGCTGTGGGTCCAGGTCCCCGAGCTGTTCCCGGAGTACTGCGTGGTGGCCACCGACGGTGATCGGGTGATCGCCTACGGCCTCGCGGTGCCCTATGACGGCACGGGCGAGGACCGGGTGCCGATGCCGGATCAGGGCTGGGACCGGATCCTGCCGTGGGCGTTCGAGGACCACCGCGCGGGGCGTCCGCCGACCACGGTCAGTGCGCTGGAGATCACCGTGACTGCCGATGCGCTGGGGCAGGGGCTGTCCGGGCGGATGCTGGCCGCGTTGGGGGACGCGGCGCGAGCGCAGGGGCGGGCGGAGTTGCTGGTGCCGGTGCGGCCGACCTGGAAGGACCGGCAACCGGAGGTGCCGATGGCGGAGTACGTCCGGCAGACCCGGGAGGATGGGTTGCCGGTTGATCCCTGGTTGCGGGTGCACGTGCGCGCGGGTGGGACCGTGGAGCGGATCGCGCCCGCCTCGATGACGGTGAGTGGGTCGCTGGTGCAGTGGCGGGAGTGGACCGGGTTGCCGTTTGACCGGGATGGCGGGGTGGCGGTGCCGGGGGCGTTGTCGTTGGTGCAGTGCGATGTCGCGCGGGATTTCGCGGTGTATGTGGAGCCGAATGTGTGGGTGCGGCACCAGCTGGTGGGCTGATCCGCACGCTCGTACCACTTGGGCCAACTGGTACGCCTGCTTGGGCCAAACCGGCGTACCAGTTGGCCCAACTCGTCGGGTCAGTGCGCTCGCGCGTGGCTTTCGTCCACTGACAGGCCGCGCCGTCGCGCTTCCAGGATCGACCAGAAGCGGGCGCAGTTCATCGGATCGCTGGCCGGGCAGCGCTGACCGTGTTCGAGGGCGGTGCGGGCCACCTCGATCCGGCGTTGCTGCTCGGCCAACTCGGCCAGCTTGTGCTCGACCAGCTCCTGCCGGCTTTGGCTCTCGGCGGTGAGGAACCGCCCGATCTCGGCCAGCGAGAAGCCGATCTCGCAGAAGAAGCGGATCAGGGTGACCTCCCGGACCGCCGACTCGGCGTAGCGCCGTCGTCCTGATGCCCGAGCCGCCGGCCGCACCAGGCCGAGTTCGTCGTAGTAGCGCAGCGCGCTGGTCGGCACGCCGGTGCGTTCGGACAGCTCACCGATGGACAACGACGTCGGCGAAGCCCCGGTGTGCTCGGTGGCAGGCATTGACTTCAAGGGTACTCGAAGTGCTTGGCTCGCCTCATGGAGATCAAGAAGCGAGCCGTGGCGCAGTTCCATCGGCCGACCGGGGCCGGCGGGCACGTGGTCGGCTGGATCATGGGGCGGCGTTCGTCGAACGTGGCGCGCAATCGCTGGGCGGTGCGGCTGCTCGACATCCAGCCGACCGATCGCGTTATCGAACTCGGCTGCGGTCCGGGCGTGGCCATCGCCGCCCTTGCCAGCCGGGCGTCCCGGGGATTGGTTGTCGGCGTCGACCACTCGCAGGTCATGATCAGCCAGGCCAGTCGCCGCAACAGGTCCGCCGTCAGGGCCGGGCGGGTACGGCTGACGCACACGCCGGTTGAGCAGCTGTCGATCAGTGACGGGCCGTTCGACGCGGCGCTGGCGGTCAACACGGTCGGTATGTGGCCTGACCCGACCGCCCGGCTACGCGAACTCGCCCGGCTGTTGCGGCCTGGCGGGCGCATCGCACTGGTGTCCCAGCCTCGCTGTCCTGGTGCCACCGCGGCCACTTCGGCGGCGGCTGCCAATGAGCTGGCGGGTCAGCTTGCCGAGGCTGGGTTCGAGCAGCTCCGAACCGAGATGCTCGACCTCGACCCGCCGGTGGCGTGCGTCATCGGGCACGTAGCAGCTGCCGACTAGCGGCTACCCACCTCCCGTCACCGGCCGACCGTGGGACGGCTCGTCGGCTGGACAAAATGTGCGACCAGCCCTGTTTGGGCTGCGATGATCGAGGTGGATCGGTCGCGGGCCGGACAGGAGGATCTGCCGCATGGCTGAGGGCGAGGCTCGGGAGATCGGTCGGCGCCTGCGCTACTGGCGGGAGCGACGGAAACTCGACCGCAAGCGGTTCGCCGATCTCATGGGGCGTTCGCTCTCCTGGCTGGACAAGGTCGAATCGGGCCAGCGGAACCTGCTGCGACTACCGGTCATCGACCAGGCCGCGGAAGTCCTGGGGATCGACGCCAGCGTGTTGACCAACCGCGCTGTCGCCAGCCAAGCCGAGCAGTCGGTGGACGGCCGGGAGGTCCAGGCAGTGCGGGAGGCACTCGGCTGGTATCCGGTGCTCCCGGACGCCGAGGGGCCCGCGGTCAGCGTGGCCGCTGTCCGGCGCCAGGCCGAGTACCTGGATCAGGCGTGGGTGTCCGCCCACTTCACCGTCGTCGCCCAGCGCCTGCCCGCCCTGCTTCTCGACGCCCAGCGGGCCAGTCGGACAGCGGTCGGCGCTGACCAGCTTGCGGCACGGCGGGTCCTGATCACCGCCTACCGGCTGGCCTCCTCGTTGCTGCTGAAGTTCGAGGTCAACGAGGTCGCCTGGCTGGCCGCGGACCGGGCCATGCACGTGGCGCTGACCAGCGACGACGCCTGGTCACTGGCCCGAGCGGCCAGGTGCGCGGCGCGCGCCATGACCAGCAGCGGCCAGGGTCCGGAAGCCATCGAATGCCTGCTGACCATGACCGACCGGGTACGCCCGGAACTGCCCAGGCACCGGGAATCCCTGCTGGCGTTGTACGGGATGCTCTACCTCGCCGCCGCCATGACCGCGGCCGGTCGAGAGGACTCGGCGCTGGCCCGCGACATGCACGAGCACGCGAACGCGGCCGCGCGGCGGATGGCGCCGAACTACGCCACGCACAACACCTACTTCGGCCTGGCCAACGTCCAGATCCACCGGGTCGCCGCCCTGGTACGCCTGCACGAGACGGGGCGCGCGATCGAGTTCGCGGCCACCATCGACCCCGCGGAGATCGCGAGCCTGTCCCCGGAACGACGCGCCAACTTCCTGTTGGACCTCACCGAAGCGCACACCCGGAGCGGCGACTACCGGACGGCGACCCGACTGCTCGGACAGGTCGAGCACATCGCACCCGAAGAGGTTCGCGGACGGCCGCTTGGACGCGGCCTGCTGCGCGCGCTCCTGCACAACACCGGCGGGGATTGCGCCGGGCTGGTGCGGCAGATGGCGAGCCGGGCGGGAGTGACCGCGTGACCGGCCGGGTGCTCTACCTCGTGGTGTGCGGGGCCGGTCCCGCCGACCACATCGAGGACATGATCCGCCTCGCCCAAGCCGCGGGCTGGGACGTGCACTGCCTGCCCACCGAGGCTGCGGCCGCACACCTCCTCGATCTGGCCGCCCTGGCCGCGCTGACCGGCCACGCCGTGCGCACCGGACATCAACGGCCCGGAGTGCCGAAGCTGCCCAAGGCGGACGCGGTGATTGTCGCCCCGGCCACCTACAACACGATCAACAAGTGGGCTGCCGGGATCGCCGACAACTACGTGCTCACCCAGCTCGCCGAACTCACCGGACTCGGTGTGCCGATCGCGGTCCTGCCGTTCGTCAACACCGCCCTGGCCGCCAACCACGTGTTCCAGCGCAGTGTGGACGACCTCCGCCACGCCGGGGTGATCGTGCTGTTCGGCGCGGGCGGGTTCGTCCCGCACCCGCCTCGAACCGGCGGCGAGGCGATGAAGTCCTATCCCTGGCAGCTCGCGCTGGACAGCATCGCGGCCCGGACCGGGGCGTAGCGGTCAGCCGGTCCCGATCCGGCAAAACCGGTGCCACCAAGGGAATCGGCATGGTCGCGCTCCTCGCCTACGCTGTCGCCGAACCGCTGCCGGACAGGTTTGTGCTGAGCTGCCGGCGAAACTCCAGTCTGGCCAGCTCGTGCAGCGGCTGCTGATTGTCGTCCAGGCGCCACAACACACCGGCCCACCGACCCGCCTCGGCCTCTCCGCCGGCGAGCCAGTCCTCGGCGCAGTACCGGAGCCAGTTCTCCGCGCGTTCGGTGGCGTTTTTGCCTTCGCTGACACAGAAACCGTGGTTGTTCGCCTGCTCCGCCCAGACGAGCGGACCGACGACGCCGCGCACGATCCGGTGGTATTCGATCCGGTACCAGGACTCTTTCAATGGACGTCTTGACGGCTGACAGTTCGCCTCGCTGACCACCATGGATTCCAGCGCCTCCCGTAGTTGCCGAACATCGGCGAGAGGGAACCTAAGCGTCGTTGATCGCGCCGGGTGACACATTTTGTCCAGCACCTGATCAGTCACGCAGACCGAGCAGAACTCACTGCCCGCTGCGGGCCAGGGCCGCCGCCAGTTCCGCCCGCCCGCGCACGCCGAGTTTGCGATACGCGCTGGTCAGGTGCAGCTCCACCGTCCGCACGGTGAGGAACAGCGACTCCGCGATCTCCCGGTTGGTCGCCCCATTGGCCGCGCGCGCCGCGACCCGGCGTTCGCTGCCGGTGAGGCTGTCCGCCGGGGAGTCGGTCCCCCGCCGCAACCGGCCGCCCGCTTCCAGCAACGCGGCCGAGGACAGCGTCACCTGGCGGCGGTGGCGGAGTAGGACGGAGCGATCCAGGGAACTGCGGAGGCGTTTGCGGGCGGCTTCGGCGTCGCCTGCGCGAAGCAGGGCTCGGCCGAGGAGGTATTCGGCTCGGGCGTGCTCGAATTTGCCGGGTGAGTTCGCCAGGGTGCGGACTGCTTCGGTGAGCAGGCGGATGCCTTGAGGGCCGGGGGTGACGGCGCCTTGGGCGGTGAGGGCCATGCCGAGGGCTCGGGGGGTGCCCCAGCGGCGGCAGAGTTCGGCGCCGTGGTTGGCGATGGCGGTGGCCTCTTCGAGGCGGTCCTGGTCGGCGAGGATGAGGGCGGCTTCGTACCACCAGGGGGCCAGGACCGGGTTGTCGATGGTGCCTTCGGCCAGGCTCAGGGCGCATTGCTGGAGGGTTTCCAGGGCGCGGTCGGTCTCGCCTAGGGCCTCGTAGGTGCGGGCGCGGGCCATCAGGTAGTAGTGGTACTCCAAGGTGAAGGCGTCGAAGCGGTCGCGGAAGGTCTCACTGAGGATCTCGTCGGCGCGGTCGGGCTCGCCCAGGTCGGTGAGCACCACGGCGAGGGCGACCTGGGGCATGACCATGGCGCCTGCCCAGTTCTCCTGGACGACCAGGTCGTAGCAGGACTGGGCGTCGGCCAGGGCTTCGACCAGGTCGCCGTTCCAGTGCCGGACGATCGCGCGCAGGCTGGTGACCAGGCAATACGTCCAGGCGGCTCCGGTGGACTGCATGTGCTCGACCAGCATGTCCAGCGCCTCGGGCATGGCCACGGTGTCATCAGCCAGGTAGAGGGTGTAGATCGAGCCCAGGATGGTCCAGCCACCCACCTCGACCTCGTTGATCTTCAGTGCGCGCCGGGTTTGTTCGGCCAGTTCGGCGGCGGGACGGGCCTGCAGCATGCCCAGCAGGGCGAGTCCGGCGAGTAGCTGGCGTTCCTCGGCGGTGTCCCCCGGCGGGTTGGCGCGGCGGGCGAAGCGTTCGCCGAGTTCGGCCAGGTTGGTCTTCTCGTCGATGCCGGAGGCCAGCATCGAGGATTCCAGCACCGCACGGAGTGCCCGGTCGGTGCTGTCCGGTTCTTCGCCGATGGACTTGGTCAGCGCGTCCAGGGTGGTGCAGGCCAGCGCGAAGGCGCGGATGGAGTTCTGCGCGCGCAACGAGGTCAGCGTGTACTGGAGGACCAGGGGCACCTGGCGGCGTGGGTCGGCGATCAGTTCCAGGGCGCGTTCCAGGTGGCGCAGCGCGGTGGTGGGTTCGATCATCGCGAGCACCCGGGCGAGCTGGCTGAGCACCGGCACGTCGGCGTCGTCGACGGCGAGCACGCGTTCCAGGTAGCTGGCCGCCATCCGGGGTGCGCCGCGATGTTCGGCGCCGGTGGCCGCCTCGCGTAGCACGTCGGCCATCCACGGTTCGGGGGTGCCGGGTAGCAGCACCAGCAGCACCGCCACCTCCTCGGCGGGCCTGCCCGCGTCGTTGAGCAGGGTGGCGGCGCGTTCGCGGAGCTGGTCGAGTTCGCCTGCCGGGGTGCCGCCGAGCACGGTCTGCCGGATGGTGTCGTGCACGAACTCGGGGCCGGGCCCGGCGTCCTCGGCGGTGACCAGGTCGCGGCGGCGCAGTTCGCTGATGGCCGCGGTGGTGGTGCGGTGGTGCGCGCCGGCGAGGGCGGCGATGAGTTCCAGGGCCTCGCCGGGCAGGATGGCGATCGCCCTGGCCACGGCCAGGAAGTGCTCGGGCAGCCGGTCCAGCACCGAGCGGGCGACCACGGCCCGGCCCAGGTCCTCCAGCAGTGCCGGGTCGGTGCGGTCGCCGTCGTGTTCGCCCAGCCTGGTCAGCATCCGGCCGAGCAGCAGCGGGTTGCCGCCGGTGAGCTGGGCGCAGCGGGCGGCGAAGGCCAGTTCCGGTTCGGCGCCGAGCACCGTGGTCAGCAGTTCGGCCACCGGGCGGGCGCTGAGCGCGGGCAGGTTCACCGTGTGGCACAGCGCGAGTTCGGCGATCTCGGCGAAGACCTCGGTGACCGGGGAGTCCTGGTCGGTGCGCTGGGTGAGCAGCAGCAACAGCGGCAGGTCCTCGGCCCGGCGGAGCAGGAAGGCCAGCCAGCGCAACGAGGGGTCGTCGCACCACTGGAGGTCGTCCACGGCCAGTACCAGCAGGCCGTCGGCGGTGAGGCCGACGGTGAGCCAGTGCAGGCCGTGCAGCACCGAGTACGCGGTGTTGTGCTGGGTCGGATGCTGTATTTCCGGGTCGACCGCGGGCAGCGCGTGCCGGGCGCTGCCGTCCAGCAGCCGCCCCGCCTCCCCCGCCTGGGTCAGGTGCAGTGGCTCGAACAGCGCGCGGACCGCGGCGTAGGCCCCGCTGCCCGCGTCCCGGCAGCGCGCGGTCAGGGTGCGGGCGGCCAGTGGCCGGATCCGGGTGAGGGCGGCCTGCAGCAGGGTGGTCTTGCCGATGCCCGCCGGGCCGCGGAGCAGGACCGCCTGGCCGGTGCCGGCCCGCGCCTTCTCGGCGATCTCGACCAGCAGGTCCAGTTCCCGGTCCCGCCCGACCAGCGCTGTGTCCCTGCCCCCGTTCATGACGGAATCCTAGCTCCCGGCAACCAGGCCGTCCGTCTCTGTTCCAGTCCGCGAGAGGCCCGGTCCCGGCCCGAGCTTCTGGGCGTTTTCCTGCCAGGGAGGCCGCAAGGTGGACCCGCGGGGCGTGGCCGTCCCGCCTGGCAGCCAAGGAGGAGCTATGCCGGCAGACGAACCGGCCCGGTGCCCGGTGGTGGACTTCCCCAGACGGGTCCCCGGCGAGGCGTTCCCACCGGCCGACTACGCCCGCTTCCGCGAGCTTCCCGGCCTGGCCCGCACCAGCCTGCCGACCGGCCAGGAGGTCTGGCTGGTGACCAGGCACGAGGACGTGCGCGCGGTGCTCACCGACGCCAGGGTCAGCTCGGACCCGACAAAGGAAGGCTTCCCCAGTTTCGGCCGCACCGGGGGTGTGCCGCGGTCCGATGAGGTGCCCGGCTGGTTCGTGGGCTACGACCCGCCCGAGCACAACCGGTTCCGCAAGGCGCTGATGCCGGAGTTCACCGTGCGCCGGATGCGCGAGTGGCGACCGGCGATCCAGAAGATCGTGGACGAGCGGATCGACGCGATGCTGGCCCGCGGGGACAAGGCCGACCTGGTCGAGGACTTCGCGCTGCCGATCCCCTCCCTGGTCATCTCCGCCCTACTCGGCGTGCCCTATGCCGACCACGACTTCTTCGAGTCCCGGACCCAGGTGCTGGTCAGCCTGGGCTCCTCACACGAGGAGCGAGAGGCCGCGGGCAAGGCGCTGCTGCGCTACGTCACCCGGCTGATCGCGATCAAGCAGAAGTGGCCCGGCGACGACCTGATCAGCCGGATCCTGGCCGCCGGGGTGCTGACCCCGGAGGAACTGCCCGGCACCGGCATGCTGCTGCTCATCGCCGGACACGAGACCACCGCCAACAACATCGCGCTGGGCGTGCTGACCCTGCTGCAGAACCCGCAGTGGATCGGCGACGACCGGGTGGTGGACGAGACCCTGCGGCTGCACTCGGTGGCCGACCTGGTCGCGCTACGGGTGGCGGTGGCCGACCTGGAGATCAACGGCCAGCTGGTCAAGGCCGGCGAGGGCATCATGCCCCTGGTCGCCGCGGCCAACCACGACGAGTCGATGTTCGGCTGCCCCGGCCAGTTCGACCCGGAACGCGGCGCCCGCCAGCACGTGGCTTTTGGTTACGGCGTGCACCAGTGCCTGGGCCAGAACCTGGTGCGGGTGGAGATGGAAATCGCCTACCGGACACTGTTCGAGCGGATCCCTGGACTGCGGCTGGCGGTGCCGGTGGCAGAGCTGCCGTTCAAGTACGACGGGGTGCTCTTCGGCGTGCACTCGATGCCGGTCACCTGGTAGGCGTCGCGGTGGTCGCCTGCAACTGGATCTGCACCAGCAGTTCGGTCAGCAGGCGCCCCGCGGCTTCGACCCCGCCTTCGGCGCTGGTGTGCGCGACGAGCTGTTCGGCCCGCCTGCGATCGCCGTTGGCCACCGCGGCGACCAGCTCCGCCGTGCGACCGCGTAGCCAGCTGAAATCCTCCATGCCTGTCCTCCCCGTGTCGGCTCCACTCCTGTATAGGTGCAGCTGGTGGCGGCAGCTATCCGTGGCCGCCTGGTTTGCCTCGGAGTCCCGCCTGGTTGCCCGATTTTCCCGGTGGCAACGGGAAGAAGCCGCTCGTGCGGCGGGCGTAGGCGGCGTAGTCCGGGCGGTGCAGGCGGAGGTGGCGTTCCAGGATGGGTTTGCCGCCGAAGCCGCCGGCCAGCAGGGCCGTCATCAGCAGCGGGGCGAAGACGGTGGCGGCGCCGAGCCAGGTGTCGCAGGCGAGCAGGTACAGGCCCCACCACAGGCAGGCGTCGCCGAAGTAGTTGGGGTGCCGGGTGTAGCGCCACAGGCCCTGGTCGAGGACCTTGCCGTGGTTGGCCGGGTTGGCGCGGAACCGGCGCAACTGCCCGTCCGCGACTGCCTCCAGATAGAAACCCGTCAGCCAGACGCCGGTGCCGATCCAGTGCAGCAAGCTCAGCTCGCCGCCGAGGTACTGGGTGAGCTGGACCGGCAGCGAGACCAGCCACAGGTACCCGGCCTGCACCAGGTAGACCCGGGTCAGCAGGAAGGTCTTCGGCCGGGGGCGGGCGTTGGCCAGGACCACGATGGCGGCGTAGCGCCGGTCCTCGCGCCGGTGCCGGTTGCGGGCGTGGATGTGCGCGGACAGGCGCAGGCCCCAGATCACGGTGAGTGCGGTGACCAGCAGGCGGACGGGCAGGGTGCCGTGACCGGCGGACAGGGCGAATCCGGCCAGGGCCACCACGACGAAGCCGAGGCCCCAGACGCTGTCGATGGTGTCGTAGCGGTTCCGGCGCACGGCCACCCAGAAGGTGATCAGGGTCAGCAGGAGCACCAAGGCCAAGGTGAGGGCCAGGTTGAGGCCCAGCGGGGCGAGGTCAGCCATGGTGGAACCGCCGGGCCTGGTCGAGGTCGCCGTTGGTCAGGCCGAACTTCGCGTGGAACATGCGGGGGTTGAAGTACACCGCGATCCGGGGCGGGCCGTCGCTGGTCTGCTGGGCGCTGACGTAGGTGTGCGCGTACATCTGGGACGCGGGCTCGGGACCGGCGAAGACCTCGGCACAGCGCTCGTAGGCCGCCCGCGCGGCTTCGGGTGCCTGGTAGGCGGACAGCACCTCGCGGATCATCGTGCGGGCCTCATTGTCGTTGCGGCAGTGCGGGGTCAGCGCGAACTGGTGGGTGACCGAGTCGATCGGGTCGGGCCTGCCGTGGACCAGGGCGATATAGGTGCCGCAGGACCAGAAGCGGCGGCTGTTGGACCGCCATTGCAGCCGGGTGCGCGCGGGCACCCCGTCCGGCCAGCCGGATCGCGCCGCGGCGCTCTCGGCCAGCCGGGCCAGGGCCGGACCGTCTCCGGCAAGGCGGTGCGGGGCGAGCCGGTCCAGGCGGGCCAGACGCTCGGCGGCGAGGCGGCCGCGATGCTGCGCGTACAGCTTCACCCGGGCCGCTGGGCTGTCGCTGAGGTCGAGGCAGAGGTAGGACAGCACGTCTTCGGGGTGCAGCGCGTTGGCCAGGCGGGGCCACTGGCCGGGGAAGCCGAGTGCGGTCAGCAGCTCGTCGCAGGTGGGGCCGCAGGTGCGTGGCGTGGTGCCGCCCAGCCACAGGTAGATCTTGCCTGCCGGGCGCCGGGCGCGGGACCAGCTCAGGGTGTGGAAGGCGGCCATGGGTGGTCGCCGGGCCGGGTCCGGGGTCAGCAGGTGCTCGATCCGGCGCAGGCGGGCCGGGGACAGGTCGTACGCCTCGGTCAGGCGCGTGGTCAGGTGTTGGGCGGCGGCCCAGTACGTCGCCGGGTTCGAGGGCTCGGCCAGGGCTTCGACGGTGGCGCGCAGTGCGATCGGGCCATCGGTCAGCACGACGGAGAGTTCCAGCGGGGTGTTGTCGGAGGTCAGGGTGGACCAGAGTGGGGGCTGGTCGATGCGGCGGTCGCCCCAGGACTCGGTCAGGGTCCGGTAGCCGTCGAGCACCTGGGGTGCCAGGTCGGTCAGGTTGGTGGCGCGGCACAGTTCGCGCAGGGCGGTCTCGCCGAACTCGCGCATGGTGGTCATCCGGCCAGCACCTCCCGCAGGGCCGCGGCGAAGGAGTAGGGGTGGGTGCGGTAACCGTCGTGGCCGCCGGGCAGCTCGACCGTGGCGGTGCCGAGCACCTCGGCCAGGGCCAGGGTGGAGCGGGTCAGCAGGGTCTCCCGGCCGGTCCCACACGCGCGCACCGCCGGAGTGATCACCGTGGCCGCCTCGCGCAGAGCCGCCCACGCCTGCTCGTCCGGCTGATACTCCCAGGTGGCGCCGAAATCGTTGGTGAGGAAGAAGTTCAGGTTGGCCGAGGTGCGCCGGGTCGGTGGTGACCAGGCCACCTCGGCGGTGCGGTCGGTGTGGTCGGTCAGCGGCACTTCCAGCACCTGACTCATCCGCCGGAACACCGCCTGCCAGCCGCCGGTGCGGTGCAGCCGTTGTGCCTGACCGACCACGCCGTGCACCGCCGCCCGGTCCTCGGCATCGAGCAGCGACGGCAGCGGCGGTTCGTGGGCGACGAAACGGCGGATCAGGTCCGGGTGCTGCCGCACCAGGTCGAGCCCGATCACCGCGCCGGTGCTGGAGCCGAACACCACTGCCCCGGTCAGGCCGAGGCCGGTGAGCAGGCCGTGCACGTCCGCCGCGTGCTGCCGGATGCCAGGCGCGGCAACGGGATCGTCGACCGTGGTGCGGGTCTGGCCGCGGCGGTCGTAGGTCAGCACGGTGAAGTCGGCGGCCAGGGTCTCGGTGAGCGGGCCCGCGCAGTCGGCGTCGCCGCCACCGCCCGGCAGGATCACCAGTGGCGGGCCGCTGCCGCAGATCGCGTAGTGCAGTCCGGCGCCGGGCACCCGCAGCACGCCGGTGCGCACCGGGCTCACCACGCGGTCCTGGGCACGGACATGCCCTGGAAGCGCCAGGTCTGGGCCAGGTCGCCGTTGGTCAACCCGAAGCGGGAGTGGAACATGCGGGGGTTGAAGTACACCGCGATCCGGGGTGTGCCGGAGTCGTCGTGGCGGGCGCTGACGTAGGTGAGGTTGTACATCTGCTTGGCCGGGTCCGGGCCGACCAGGGAATCCACGCAGCGGGTGTAGGCGGCGCGGCTGCGGTCGGAGACGGCGAAGGCATCCAGGACCTCGTGCACCATCCGGTCGGACTCGGCGTCGTTGCGGCAGCGGGTGGGCAGGGCGAACTGGTGCAGCACAGTGTCAATCGGCTGCGATTGGCCGTGCACCAGTGCCACGTAGGTGTCGGCCGACCAGTAGCGACGGCTGTTGGACCGCCACTGGAGTTTGGTCCGGGCGGAGGCGCCGGGGGCCCAGGCCGAGCGTTGTTCCGCGCGGTTGGCGATGCGCGCCAGTGCGGGTCCGGCCCCGGCGTGTGGGTTGGCGGCGAGGCGGTCGAAGCGTTCCAGGCGTTGCGCGGTCAGCCTTCCCCGGTGCTGCACGTACACCTTGGTGCGGGCCGAGGGCGCCTCGCTGAGGTCCAGGGAGAAGAAGGGCACCACGTCATCCGGGTGCAGGGCGTCCGCGATCCGTTGCCACTGGCCGGGAAACCCGAGCAGGGTCAGTGCTTCGTCGTAGATCGGGCCGCACGAGGCGATCTCGGATCGGGGCACGCACAGGTAAATCTTGCCTTCGGGGGCCCCGGTGCGGGACCAGCCCATGACGTGCAGGGCCACCATGGGCTGGCGCAGTCCGGGGCGTGGGGCGAAGAGGTGCTCGATCCGGTGCAGGTGCTCGGTGTACAGGCCGTAGGTCTCGGCCAGGCGTGCGGTCATCCGTTGCGCGTTGGCCCAGTAGCCCTCGGGGGTCGGTGGGTCGGCGAGGGCCTCGATGGCCACCCGCACGGCGACCGGTTCGTCTTGCAGGAGAACGGAATACTCGATCGGGGTGCTGTCCGGGGTGAGGATCGACCAGGGCGGCCCGTCCTCGATCCGCCGCCGGCCCCAGGACTCGGTCATGATCCGGTAGCCGTCGACGGCCTGGGTTTCCAGCTCGGCCAGTCCGGATGCCTGGCAGAGCCGCCGGACGGCGAGTTCGCCGTAACCGGCCATGGTCTGCGGAATGGGTTCGCCTGGCTGG
Source organism: Crossiella sp. S99.2 (assembly GCF_023094165.1). GTDB lineage: Bacteria > Actinomycetota > Actinomycetes > Mycobacteriales > Pseudonocardiaceae > Crossiella. The sequence continues at coordinate 129,807 of NZ_JALMDK010000016.1, forward strand.
AACATCATCGGAAGAACCTCATCGGCATGGTCGTGATCCCGTTGATGGCGGTGGAACTGAGGTGCTGTGGCTCCTGGACGAGGCTGAAGCGCAGGCGGCGGTGGGCCAGCTCCTCGATCAGCGAGCTGAGCAGCAGCCGGGCGGCCTGCGCGCCGGCGCAGTAGTGCGCTCCCCTGCCGAAGCCGAGGTGTGCGCTGGCCGGCCGGCCGGGGGTGAACCGGTACGGGTCGGGGAAGACGGACTCGTCTCGGTTGGCCGAGGCTACCCAGGCGGCCACCCAGTCGCCCGCGCGGAGTTGCCTGCCACCGAGTTCGATATCGGTGGTCACCCGGCGGACCAGGCTCTGGGTCGGGGTGGCCCAGCGCACGCCCTCCTCGACCAGGGCCGGGAGGTGGGCGGGTTCGGCGTCCCACAGCTCGGGTTGGTCGGCCAGGCGTAGCAACAGGTGTGCCGCGACATGGGGTGTGGTGGTGTTGCCGCCGATCAGGGTGCTGTAGAGGTTCAGCAGCACATCGCGGCTGCTGGTGGGTCCGCCGGACAGGGTGATCGAGCGCAGGTCGTCGGCGAAGGCGTTTCCGCTGCGCAGGGCGGTGTGGATCAGGTGGAAGAGTTTGGCGTGCGTGTGCTGGAGGGTGGTTGTGGTGCTGCCCCTGGTGAATTCCGGGTCAGCGGGGGCGATGCAGCCGATTGCGTGGAACACCATGGCGTCCCAGTCCCGCTCGGGCAGGTCCAGCAGCGGGCCCAGGGCGAGCATCGGCAGTCGTCGCAACGCGGGCATGATGTCCTGCTCGCCCAAGGGCAGGGCGGCGACCAGGCGGTGCACGCGCTCGCGGATCGCATCGGCGTGCGCGCGCACCGCGGCCGGGCCGAGGTGGCGCATGGTCAGTGCGCGGAGCTGGGCGTGTTGCGGCGGATCGGCCAGGACCACGGTGCGTCCGCCTGCCGGGTCCGGGGCTCCGATGGAGTCCAGGATGGTGCCGGACGCGGAGCTGAAAGTGTTGGTGTCGAGCAGGATCGTCGCGCAGTCCCGGTGGGTGAAGACCGACCAGTAGGGCACTCCGGACGGGGTGCGGTCCCGGCGCACCGGTTGGGTCTGGCGCAGGCGGTGCCACCTGCCGTGCGCGCTGCCCGTCGCGTAGGCGGCCGGGTCGGCTAGGTCGAACGGGCAGTCCAGGGGCGGACCCGGCTCAGTGCGCACCGGCACCGCCCGCCTGGATGAGTGCGGCCATCTTGCGGATGGTGTTCCACTGGGACGGGGTGTGTCGTTCCAGGGAGACCGCGTAGGTGTGCTCCACGTGCACCATCAGCTGCTCGACGTTGAGCGAGTCGATCAGCCGGTACTCCAGCAGTGGGGTGTCGGCGTCGAACTCGATGTCCTCCCCGGGCAGCAACACCTCGGCGATGAACTGGTGCAGCTGCTTCTCGGTCTCGTTCACCGGCGTTTCTCTCCCTGTATTTCGGCGAGCAGCCGCTGCCGGTCCACCTTCCCGGTGGCGGTCCGGGGCAGCTGCTCGAACTGGCGGAGGGTGTCGATGACCAGGTGCCGGGGCAGCCGTTCGGCGAGAAACCGCTTCACCTCGATGGCGGACGGCGTGCGGCCCGCGCGGGCGCGAACGCAGGCGCACAGCCGGGCCCGGTGTCCGCTGCCGGTCACCAGGACCACCGCCTCGGCCAGGTCAGGATGCGCGGCCAGCTCCGCCTCGATCTCGCCCAGTTCCACCCGGTGGCCCCGGACCTTGACCTGATGGTCGCGGCGGCCGAGGTAGTCGAACGCGCCGTCGGCACGCGGCCGGACGAGATCACCGGTGGCGTAAGGCCCTTGCCGGCCAACGGCTACGCCCAGGTAACCGGCCATCACCGTCGGGCCGTCCACCATCAGCTCGCCCACCTCGCCGGGCCTGGCACGGCTGCCGTCCGGGCGGATGGCCCACACCTGGTTGTCACACGCGGCGGTGCCGATGGGGATCGGGGTGGTGTGCTCGGCGGACAGCGAACCGACCGGGTGGTAGGTACAGACGTTCGTTTCGGTGGGGCCGTAGAAGTTGTACAGCGCCAGCTCTGGCCAGCGCGCCCGCAGTGCCTTGAGGTCGGGCAGTGGGAAGACCTCGCCCGCGAACAGCACGGCCCGCAGCGGCAGGTCGTCTATTTCCAGTAGACGGCCGTGTTCCATCATCAGGGTCAGGGCCGAGGGCACCGAGTACCAGATGGTGATCCGGTGTTCCCGGATGAAACGCACCAGGGCGCGGGCCGGGGTGCCCTCGGGGACCAGGTGCACCGAGGCGCCCGTGTGGAAGGCCGCGTACAGGTCGAATACCGACAGGTCGAACTGGAACGGGGCGTGGTTGGCCAGCCGATCCCCGCTGTGCACAGCAAGCAAACCGACCGACCAGTTGACGAAGGCGAGTGCGGCGCGATGGGTGACGCAGACGCCCTTGGGCTTGCCGGTGGATCCGGAGGTGTAGAGCACGTAGGCCAGTTCCCCGGGCGAACCGACCGGTTGGTCGGGACCGGGCCGAGCCGGGAACTCCCCAGGGCTCAGGGCGGGCATCGAGGTCAGCTCGGGGTTCGACTCGGCCAGCTCGGCCAGCCGCTCCCGGGTGGTGATCACCGCCGCGGGCACGCAGTCGGCGATCAGGGCGGTGACCCGCCGGGCCGGGCTGTGGGAGTCGACCGGGACATAGGCCGCGCCCAGCCGTAGCACCGCCTGCAAGGCGGCCACGGCGAACGCCGACTTGTCCAACCACAGCAGGACCAGGTCCCCGCTGCGCACCCCGAGATCGGCCAGTGCACCGGCGAGCCGGTCGGCGAGGTCGTCGAGTTCGCGGTAGGTCAGCTGACCGTCCGGTGCGCTGATCGCGAGTGCGTCCGGGGTGCGGTGGGCCTGTCCGCGCAGGAGCTGTTCGAGCCTCACAGCCCCAGTCCTCTCGCGATGAGGTCGCGGTGGATCTCGGAGGTGCCGGAGAAAATCGTGCTGGGCAGGGCATCGCCGAGCGCCTCGACCACGCCGCCCTCGGACAGGAAACCGGTGGCCCCGTGCAATTGGATGGCGTCGAGGGCGTTCTGGATGGCCGCCTCGCTGACCGCCAGCTTGGCCAGGGAGACCTCCAGGGTGCTGTCCACGCCGCGGTCCCGCCGCGCGCACGCCCGGTACAGCAACAGCCGGGCACCTTCGAGGCGGAGCTTCATGTCGGCGATCCGGTGTGCGACCGCCTGGTGCCGGGACAGTGGTTTGCGGAACTGCCTGCGGGTGCGCACATGCGCGATCGTCTGTGTCAGCTGACGGTCCATCGATCCCAGGTAGGCCGCGAAAAGGCAGGTGCGTTCCCAGGCCATCGAGCTGCTGAAGATGGTGCTGCCCGCGCCTTCGGCGCCGAGCCGGTTCGCCGCGGGCACCCGGCAGTCGTCGAGGTAGATCGGGGACAGGGGTGAGGTCGTCAGGCCTGGCTTGGCAAAACTCGGCCCCGCGGTGAGTCCAGGCGAGTGCCGGTCCACCACGAACGCGCTGAGCCCGAGGTGCCCGTCGGCGGGGTTTGTGCTGGCGTAGACCAGGATGTGGTCGGCGATCGGACCGTTGGTGACGAAGCTCTTGACGCCGTTGAGCACGTAGTCCGCGCCGTCCCGGATCGCGGTGGTGCGCAACGCGTGCACGTCGGAGCCCGCCTCCGGCTCGGTGATCGCGTTCGCGGCGATCCACTCCCCCGAGATCAGCCTGGGCAACAGCCGGGTGCGCAGCTCCGGCCCGCCGTGTTCGGCGATCGGCATCGCGCAGGCGAACAGGTGGGCGCAGGCGGAGAAGAGCAGCCCCATGTCCTGGCAGCCCTTGGCGAAGGCCTCGATCACCAGCGAGGTGCTGAGCGAATCCAGGCCGAGGCCGCCGTCCGCGGTGGGCACGCTCAGCCCCAACAGCCCGAATTCCCCACAGCGACGCCACATATCCCGGTCGAAGCGCCCCGCGCGCACCCGCTCCGCCAGACCGCCGTTCAGCGCGGAGCCCAGTTCGAACGCGCGCTCGGCCAGTGCGCGCTGTTCCTGGTTCGGCTCGAAATCCATTGCCCAGCCCCCAATATCAGTTGACGGTGGCCAGCCGGATGCCGTCGGTGACCTGGTAGCGGTCGCTGTGCGCGGACCAGTCCAGATTCCCGCGCATCCAGGAGCGCAGACCGTCGGCGAAGGTCCGCACGGCGTCGACCGCCGCGGGTTCCAGGCCGCGCCAGTGGCCCAGCAGGGTTTCCGCCTCGGCCTCCGCCTGGTGGAACTCCGCGAGCTGCCTGCCGATGAGGACGTAGGTCTCGTCGACGGCCGTTTGCAGGTCCAGGTCGCGTTCGCGGGCCAGCACCAGGACTCCGTTGCTGACCTCGCCCGCGGCCAGTTCCTTGCGCAGCGACACAATGTCGTTCACCCAGACCACGACGTCGGCCGCCCGGTTGAACATCAGCCGGGTCTCCTCGAACTCGTGCAGCAGCGCGGGAACCTCCTGGCCGGTGGCCACCTCGATCAGGTCCAGCGACGGGGTGATGCCGCCGGAGGACCGGCGGAACTGGCGATACCACCCGAGATCCGGGACCTGCCGGTGCCGCCGGTTGAACGCCTCGTACTTGAAGGCGACCAGGAAATGCGCCATGTGCAGGGCGAACCGGTGCCGCCAGGACGTGCTCATCCCGGCCGACAGCCGCTGCCACACCTCGGACAGCTGGGCTTCCAGCGGTGTCGCGCCAGCCAATCCTGGTGCACCGGCGAGGATGTCCATCGTGCGGGCCGCCGCCGCGTCGTAGTCGCCGCTCGGCTGCTCGTGGCAGTCGTCGATGACGAACGCCCAGGTGAACCAGCCCGTGACGGCGGGGATCCGGGCTGGGGCGATGGTCGGGTACGAGCGGGCGATGAGTTCACCGAGCCGGGTGCGGGCGAGCTTGTCCCGCGCGCTGGGGCCGTCCAGCAACGCGTACCGGTCGGCCCAGTCGAGGATGCCTGCTTCGAGTTCGGCCAGGTGCGGGGAAATCGCCGAGGGCAGGTCGAGCAGCGGGTGCCCGGCCGGTGGGTCCAGACGCAACGCTCCGGCTAGGTCCGCTGGCGCATCGGTCACGACGCGATTCCGGGGCGGCGGGGCTGCAGGATCATCGGCAGGTCGCCGGTGGTCAGCTCCGCCTTGGCCACCGGGCACAGCGTGTGGCCCGGCTTGTGCCGCAGCGTCCAGCGGGCGGTGATGGCGGCCAGCGCGATGGTCATCTCGTGGTTGGCCAGCACATCGCCGAGGCATTTGCGGGTGCCGCCGCTGAAGGAGATCACCGCGTTCTTCGGCAGGGTCCGGAGGTTCTCGGGCAGCCAGCGGTCGGGTGCGAACGTGTCCGGATCGGCGAAGACCGCCGGGTCGCGGTGCAGGGCGTAGGGGCTGAACAGGATGCTTGCGCCGCAAGGGATCCGGTGCCCGCCCAGGGTGGTGTCCACGGTGGCCCGGCGGGTGATGAACCAGACCGGTGGATACAGCCGCAGGGCCTCGTTCACCACGCGGTTGGTGAACGGCAGCGCCGGGAAGTCCGCCTCGGTGGCGGTGCGGCCGTTGAGCACCGAGTCGACCTCCGCGTGCAGCCGGGCCTCGGCCTCGGGATGCCGGCTCAGCAGGTACAGCGCCCAGGTCAGGCCGGCGGCCGGGGTCTCAACTCCGGCCGCGAGCACCGTCATCAACTCGTCGCGGATCTCGGTGTCACTCAGGCTCGCGCCCTGTTCGTCCCGCGCGGACAACAGGATCGAGAGGAAGTCCTCATCGGGCCGGGTGCCTGCACGGTAGCCGGCCAGCATCCCGGAGATGACGTCCTCCAGTCGCTGGAGCGCGTGCCGGAACTCCCGGTTGGCCTTGGTCGGGACCTGGTGCACCACCGGCAGCGGCACCATCATCCGGCGGTAGACCCCCCGCCACACCACCGGAAAGGAGCGCTGGACCTCCGCGATCGCGTCCGCGCCGATCCGCTCGTCGGAGAACATCAGCTGCGCGGTCACCCGGGTGGTCAGCCTGCTGATCTCGCCCGGCAGGTTGATCTCCTGCCCCGGTTGCCAGGAGTCGACCAGCTCGGCCACGTGCCGGGCCATCACGCCGCTGTATGCCTCGATCTTGGCCTTCTGGAAGGCGGGCTGGATGAAGCCGCGCTGGCGCTTGTGCGTCCGCGAGCTACAGGTGCCCACCCCGTCGCCGAGGATGACCCGCATCTTGTCGATGAACTCCCCGCCCTTGTCGAAGGTCCGCGGGTTGTGCAGCACCTCCTGGACCACGTCGTGCGTCACCGCCATGTACGCGGTGCTGCGCCCCAGCCGCACCCGCACCACATCGCCCTGCTCCCGCAGCGCGGGCAGGTAGTTCAGCGGATCCCGGAAGATGTGCAGCGCGTTGCCCAGCAACGGCAATCGCCCTGGGGCGTCGCCCAGCCGGTACTGACGGCGTTCCTCCGCTAGGGCCATGTGGAGCAGCCTCGCGCGTGGCGCGGCGCAGACCCATCCGTCAGGCGACCAGAACAATCCCCCGACCGGAGGGAAGATCCCCCGCCGGTCGGCCCCTGCCCTGCACACCGCACGGGAGAGCCACGACAGCTCCCCCCACCCGGCGGGGGGTCATCCAGCCAGTCAGAGCACCGTTCTGGACTCCTGACTGATGTGGCAGGCAGCTGGCGCCCGCGAGGCTGATCCACATGACACTGAGCGAGGTCGGCATCGGTGGCCCCTCCGTCACGACGGTCCTGGACTCGCCGCACGCCATGCCCGGCCAGCCGGTACGCGGACAGGTGCGGGTGCACGGTGGGTCCGCGGCGGGTGAGATCAGCCAGGTCCTGCTGTCGCTGGTCACCGAAGCGGAGAGCGAGAGCGGGCCCGGCGGCGGCGCCGAGTACGCCCGGCTGGTGCTGCGGGACGGCCTGCGGATGTCAGCGGGCGAGCTGGCCATCCTCCCGTTCCAGCTGCCGGTGCCCTGGGAAATGCCGATCACCGCGGTCAGTGGTGCGCCGCTGCCCCGGACGGCCGCGGCGATCCGGACCGAGCTGGTGGGGCCGGGCTCGTGCGACCTCGACTGGGTGCAGGTCAACCCGCTGCCCGCCCAGCAGCGGGTCCTCGACGCGTTGCGGCAGCTCGGATTCTCCTTCCGCGGCACCGGGGTGGAAGCGGGCCGGGTGCCGGACCTGCCCCAGGAGCTGGGCTGCTACCAGACACTCGCGTTCGCCCCGCCCACCCAGTTCACGGACCGGATCGACGAGGTCGAACTGATCTTCGTGGCGAGCCAGTCCGAGCTGTGCGTGCTGCTGACGGCCAACCGGCTCGGGGGCGTGTTCCCGCACGGGGACAACGCTTTCGGCCACTTCCGGATGTCGCACCTGGACGCGCGGGTCAACGACTGGGCACCGATGATCTCCGGCTGGCTCACCCTGACCGCCGAGCGCGGCCAGTGATCGCCTGAGCTGGTGCAGGCGAGTCTGGCCCCCGCAAAGGAGCGTGGCGTGATTCGGGTGGTCGTCGTGGACGACGAAGAGCTGGTGCGGTCGGGTTTCCGCCTCATCCTCCAGGCGGCAGGGGACATCCAGGTGGTGGCCACCGCGTCCGGCGAGCAGGCGGTGCGCGAGGTGGAGCTACAGCGGCCCGATGTGGTGTTGCTGGACATCCGGATGTCCGATGTGGACGGACTCACCGTGCTGCGCCGGCTCCAGTGCCTGCGCCCCGCACCGGTGGTGGCCATGCTGACCACCTTCGACTCCGACGAGTACATCGCCACCGCGTTGCGCTCCGGCGCGGCCGGCTTCATCCTCAAGGACACCGCGCCCGTGCAGCTGGCCCAGCTGGTGCGCACCCTGGCCGCGGGCGGGGTGGTGCTCTCCGCCAAGGTCACCCGCACGGTGGTGGACGGCTACCTCGGGGCGCGCACGGACGCGGCGGCCGTGGCGCGAGCCGGACAGCTCTCCGAACGGGAGCACGCGGTGCTGGTGCTGATCGCGGAAGGCTTGTCCAACAACGAGATCGGCGCCCGGGTGCACCTCAGCGCCGGCACGGTGAAGGACCACGTCAGCGCCATCCTGACCAAGCTGCGGGTGGGCAGCCGGGTGCAGGCGGCGCTGGTGGCCGAGCGCGCGGGCCTGCTCGCCGAGCCGGGACCCCGGCCATGACCCACCGGCCGCGCGAGTGGCCCGTCACCGCCGCTGTGGTCGGCGTCGCCGCGATCGAGGCGACCTTCGCCGCGTTCACCGAGCTGACCGCGGCCTCCGCGTTCGGCGTGCTCGCCGTGCTCGCGCTGGTGCCGCGGCACCGCTGGCCGTTACCCGCCTTCGTGCTGGCGCTGCCCGCCCTGATGTTCCTCGATTTGCTTATCCCGGCAATCGTTGTCCTGTACACGGTCGCCGCCCGGTACCGGAACTGGTGGCTGATCAGCGGCTGCGGGCTGGCCGTGGCGGTCTGCCAGTTCTTCCCGCTGCCCGCGCCGGGCTCGGCGGTCACGGCCACCGAACTGGCGCTCAACCTGATGGACTCGATCTTGCTGGCCGGCGGGTCGATCCTGCTCGGCCGGTTCCTGCAAACCCGGCACGAACTGGCCCTGCGGCTGGCCGAGGTCCAGGAAGCCAGGGACCACGAACGGCAACTCGACGCCCAGGTGATCCTGACCAAGGAACGCAACCAGCTGGCCCGCGAGATGCACGACGTCGTTTCCCACCAGGTCAGCCTGATCGCGGTGCAGGCCGCCGTGGTCACGGTGAGCACCACCGATCCGACCGCGCGGGCGGCGGCGGCGCACATCCGCACGCTGTCGGTGAACACCCTGGACGAACTGCGGCACATGATCAACCTGCTGCGCGCCGCCGGTACCCCCGCCACCGAACTCGCCCCGCAGCCCACGCTGACCGAGCTGCGCTGGCTGATCGACAACAGCGGGATCGACATCGAGCTGACCGGCGGCATCCCCACTGGCATCGAGGCGCCGGTGCAGCGGGCCATCTACCGCACCATCCAGGAGGCGCTGACCAACGTCCGCAAGCACGCCCCCGGCGCCAAGGCCATTATCGAGTTCAGCCAGGACAACACCGACCTGACCGTCACCGTCACCAACACCGCGTCCAGCCGGCCCGCCCTCGCCCTGCCCAGCGCCCGCCACGGGCTCATCGGCTTGCAGGAACGGGCTGCCCTGCTGGACGGGCGATTCCACGCGGGCCCCACGGCCGACGGCGGATTCCAGCTCCGGCTGCGACTTCCGCTCACCTGATGGCCCGACGACGAAAGGCCAACCATGACCGAATCCACCGACCACCGGCCGGCCGCGGAGAGTTTGCAGCCACTCGGGTCGCGCCGGGACCGGTTCGCCCCGCACGCCTCGCTGCGCGCGGTGCAGGCGAGCGGGACGAGTTGCCCGGTCACCACCGTGACCGGCCGGGTCAGCACCCTGGTGGCCGGGCACGCCCAGGCGCACGCGGTGCACGGCACGGACACGCTCAGCCTGGGCGCGGTGCCACCACCCGAGGGCACCGCCGTCGGCCTGACCGACGAGCAGATCCGCCGCCGCCGGGCAGGCATGCTGCTGCTCATGGACGCGCCCGAACACGGCCGGGTGCGGCGCACCGTGGCACCGCGTTTCACCGTCCGCGCGATCAAAGCCCTTGCCCCGCAGGTAGAACTCGTCGTCAGCGAGCAGCTGGACCAGTTCGTCGCCGCGGGCGCGCCTGGCGATCTGGTGTCCGGCTTCGCCATGCCGGTGCCCTCGCTGGTGATCTGCCGCCTGCTCGGCGTCCCCTACACCGACCAGGACCAGTTCCAGCGGCGGGCCGCACTGATCAGTTCCGCGAGTCTGCCGCCCGCCCGGCGCGGTGCGCTGGAGGACGAGGCCCTCGACTACATGCGGGAACTGGTCGCCAAGGCCCGGCGCGAGCCCGGTGACGACCTGCTCGGCTACCTCGTCCGCGAGCACGGTCAGCAGGCCGTCGCGGACGGCGGTGTCGACGATGACGAGATCGCCGGGCTGGCCAACCTGCTGTTGATCGCCGGCCACGACACCACCGCCAACACCATCGCGCTGGGTGTGCTTGCGCTGCTGGAGAATCCGGACCAGCTCAAGCTGTTCCGGGCCGCCATCGCCCAGGATGATCACGACGCGGTGGGCCGGGCCGTGGAGGAAATCCTGCGCTTCACCAGTGTGGTGTCCAGTGGATTCCCTCGCCTCGCGCTCGCCGACACCACAGTCGGCGAGCAGACCTATCCGGCGGGCACGATGATCAGCGCGTCCCTTGCCGCGGCCAATCGCGACCCCGCGTTCGGCCCCGACCTGGACACCCTCGACCTGACCCGCCACACCAGGGGACACGTCGCCTTCGGCTTCGGCGCGCACCACTGCCTGGGCGCGCCACTGGCCCGCCTGGAGCTACGCGCCGCGCTCACCGCGTTGCTGACCCGGCTGCCGGAGTTGCGTCTGGCCGACCCCGGCAGTGCCGTCGCCTTCCGCCGCGACTCGTTCATCCACGGCATCGAATCGCTACCCGTCACCTGGTGACTGGCTCCCGGGCGTCGATCACGCGCAGGCCGGAGACCAGACCGGAGAAGCCGCGGTGACTGCGCGGGCGCCAGGCGAACACCACCGCGGCGAAGGCCAGCAGGCCCGGCAGGAAGCTCAGCCCGGGCCAGTACTGCTCCAGGCCGCTGAACAGGTAGTAGCCGAAGGTGCCTGCCAGCAACGCGGGCAGGATCCGGACGCCGGGGTGGCCGCCGTCCGGGCCGGTGCGGCGCAAGCGGACCGCCTGCTGGCCAAAGGTGGCGCCGCTCGGTCGCAGGGCCGGGATGGCCAGCAGGACGACGGCGGGCAGCCAGGTGCTGAGCACGGTCAGCGCCAGCCGCCCGCCGGGGCTGTCGTTGAGCCACACCTGGAAGGCGAAGTGCGCGATCACGTTGGTGGAACCGGCCAGCAGACCACCCAGGATCACCACCGAGAGCAGGTCCACCAGCATGCCCTGGAACCGCCGGAAGGTGGTGACCGGACGGGGATCGCCCGCGGGGATCTCGGTGCTGCGGTCGAACAGCCGCAGCAGCGGCGCGGCCAGCACACCGAGCGCGGCGCCCGAGGTGTTGGTGATCAGGTCGTCCACGTCGAAGAGCCGGTACGGGCAGGCGAAGAGGAACCAGTTCCCGGTGAGCTGGGTGCACTCGATGAACAGCGACACCCCGAACCCGGCCAGGATGACCACCGGCGCGCTGCGGCGGGTGTAGTGCCGCAGGAACGCGCCCAGCGGCAGGAACAGCGCCACGTTGAACAGCAGTTGCTGCACCGCGGGGTTGGCCAGCACGGCGCCGAAACCGTTGCCGCGCTGCAACTTGGCCACATCGGCCAGCGACGCCAGCGGGGTCAGCTGCGGATGCGTGGCGTGCGCCGCGCACCAGGCCGCGTCGATCTGCGGGATCGGGAAGAGCGTGTAGGCCAGCAGCGCCAGCCCGTAGAGCAGGAACCCGAAGGCCAGCACCGCTTGGCCAAGGCCCAGCTCACCGCGGCGGCGGTAACTGCGGACGACGAACGGGGCGAACAACGCCACGGCAAGCAGACTCGCCCCGACAATGGCGAGGACCGCGGGCAGCAACCTGGTCAAGGACAACCTCTGCACTCAGCGAACGAACACCGGGCCGATGCCCGGCACGGTGGCGCACGCTACCGCCCACCGCGGCCGGTTCCGGCGCGCGACGCGGGACGCCTACTCCATTGTGGACAATCGGGCAACGGCTCGGTCCGTTTGTCCATTGTGGAGTCCCCGCATCCTGCCCTCGACACCGCCCACCGCGGGTTACGCTACAGCTTGTAGCGAAATTAGCCTGTTCGGCGTATTCCCCGCCACCACCGACCCGGATAACGTTTTTCCCAGGGGGGCACTTTCGGGATCAAATCCCACAGCGAGGAGATTCTTTGAACAATTCCGCACGCCTGCGCCCGCGCTAGTCGACAATCGCCATGCAGGTCATGGTGTTCGTCGACGTGGCCCTGGCCGGGGCGTCAGCACCGGCAAGGGCGCGGGGTGCACCGATACTGCCTGGTTCAGCACGCCCGCACAGGACCGCAGGTGGATCTGCTAGTCCGGCCCGTTGCCGCCCGGGTTCTGGGTCGAGTTCACCGGAACCAACCTGAACTGCGGCGGCCCGACCTACTTCATCCGAAGCGCCTGACCCAACAGGGGGACAACTCCATGAAAAGCAATTCGCGCTGGCCAAAAATGGCCGGAATGGCCACCGCAATCGCCGGAATGGCTATCGCTGGCGGCATCCTTGCGGCCAGCCCGGTCAGCGCCGCACCGGCACCCGCCGCACCGGCCACCACCGCGGGGGCGCTGAACTGGGTCTGCGCCGGGTCGCCGATCCCGGCGGGACAGGTCATCACCATCGTCGGCAAAGGGTGCAACGGTCTCGGTTCCTGGTTCGTGGTGCCCGTGCAGAGCAGCGGCATGTGGATCTGTGACATCTCGCCCATCCCGCCCGGCTACGTGATCACCAACGCCCTGCCCGCCTCGAACTGCTGTGCCTTCGCCAAGTCCTACTTCATCCGGCTGCCCCGCCCCTAGTCGCCGAACGGTTCGGGCGGAGCCCCAGCTCCGCCCGGCCGGACCAGCTGCCAGTCTCGTTGAGCCGTCACGTTCCTGGCGCGGGCTCCTCGTCGGCGGGTTCGCCCGTGCCGGGCTCCCAGGGCACCACGCGCAGCCCGGTCAGATCGTGGTGCCGGGCATGCAGCTCGGCGACCTCCTCCTCCCCCATCATCAGCGTCTCGCGCATGAAGTCACCGGTGAGCCGCACCGAGGCCGTCCCACCCGGGTTGAACAGCACGTCCACCCCGTCGGCCAGCAGCACCACCAGCTCGTCCAGGTCGATCCGCCGCCACTCCGGTGAACTGATCCGCCTGCGATGTTGCTCCCCGGAGGCCACCACCACGCACAGCAGGTCGTCAGGGGACCGGGTGAGCAGCGGACGGCCGTCGCCGTTCATCCCGATGTCGAACAGCGTGTCCCGCAACATCAACTGGATGTGGTCGACCTCGGCCCGGCCCTGCAACACCAGCCGCAGCACGGCATCCAGCGGATCCGAGGGCGAGTTCTCGTCCGCGGGCACGTACTCCGGATTGGCCCGGAACTTGCCGACCTGCCCGCCCTCCTCCACCGGCCACAGACCGACCACGGCCTCCAGCGGCGGCGGCTCGTGCTCGGTGGCCGGACGCCACTCCGGGTCCATCAACAGGAACCAGTTCTCGCCCGGCTGGGCGTCCTCGGTCGTGGTGTCCATCGTGCTGCCTCACTCCTCCGCTGGTGTTCCTGCCTGGTGTCCGGCTCAGACCACGAGCCGGGCGAACTCCTGCTCGATCGCCACGATGTCCCCCGACAGCAGTGCCCGCACGCCCAGTTCGACCGGGGGCAGCATGACCTCGACGTAGGCCTCGGGGCCTGCCGCGCCGGGCAGGGCGGTGAGGTCGAAACCGAACCAGTAGTACGGGACGGTCTGCGGGCTGGGCAGCCCCCACTCGGCCAGCCGGGCGAACTCGGCGAAGAACTCGGCCTGGAAGACCGCCTCGGTCTGCTGGGCCAGCGCCACCCCCGCCGCCTGGTCCGGCCCGTACGCGGTGATCAGCACGGTCAGTTGCGGCGCGTTCCGGCGCAGCCGCCACACCGCGGCCCGCGCCGCCAGCCGGGCGGTCCGGTGCACAGCGGGCACGCCCCCGGCGACCAGCCGGGCCGGCGGGATGTTGTTGGTGGCCAGGTGCAACAGCGACACCGGCTCGTCCCTCGGCACGCCCGGCGCCCGCACCACCCGGAAGTGGCCGCTGCCGCCTTGGACGCCCAGTATCTCGCCAGGTACGGCGGAGACCCTGCCGTCGGCGGCGATGAGCGTGCGCACCGCGTCGTTCGGGGCGGTGTTCGCCTGGAGATCCTGGGCGATGCTGCGCCCGGTCGCGGCCGCGCGGGCGTCGGCACTGCACGAGAGCAGGGTGAGCTCCACGTCGTTGGCCGAACCGGCGAAGGCCCGCCGGAACGCCTGGGACCCCAGGACGATGGCGGAGGTCGCGGCCCCGGTCATGGCGACGGTGTCCCCCAGCCGGGTGCGGTGGCCGGTGGCCATCGAGAAGTGGAAACCCAGGTCAGCGTCACCGTGCATGGTGGCGGCCCAGGCGTGGCTGGGGTTCGCGCCCCTGGGGCTGAGGAACCAGCCAACGCGCTTGTACCGCGGGCCAGGGCCGGGCGGCGGCATCACGACACTGGCGTAGATGCGGCTGCGGACCGGGTTCTCCAGGGTGCTCTGCAGTGCCATGAACGCGCGGTCCTCGGGGTTGCTCGGGAAGAACTCGCCGCGCATGCCCAGCAGGGCGCTCGCCCGCTCGAACCTGCGCACCTGGTCCGGTCCCGGCAGGATCGGGTCGATGCGGTCGAACCCGTCACCGTCCATGACCAGGCGGCCGGTCCGCTCGAAGGTCAGCCCGCCTCTCGGGCCGTAGAAGGCCCGCGAGTACCCGCCGGGCACGAATTCGGCGGCGATCCCGGCGAGGTCGGCGACGGGGCCGTCGATGGCCGCCACCAGCACCGGGACCTCGGTCCCCTCGACGCCGTTGGCCGCGCCCTCCGGACCCAGCATGAGCCGCAGGTCGTCGCCGTCCCGCAGGTACCTAGGCAGTTCGGCCGGGACCAGCTGGAGTTCCTGGTCGTCGGCGCGCAGCGCCCGGTAGCCGTTGTCCTTGCGCGCGACGAACAGGAACACCGGCTCCCGCTGCCACGGGAAGCGCTCCCAGCGGCCGTCGGCCTTGACGAACCGCTTGCGGCGCTGCCCGCCCTTGGCCGCCCAGCGCCGCACCTGGTCGTACACCGCGGCGTCGCCGGGGAAATGCACGAAGATGCCGGCCAGCCGCCCCATCGGCCCCATGATCATCGTCGTCTTCAGGTCGCCGGGCCGTGGCGTGGACACCAGGGTCAGTGTGCCGTCGCCGGATCGCAGGTGGACCTCGTTGAAGAACTTCTCCGCCCGCAGCGCGCCCGCGAAGTCGAAGCCGACTCCGCCGTGGCCCACCCTGACCTCGAGCGCGTCGGTCTCGAGCACGACCGGGCGAAGCGGGTTCTCGGTCAGCAGCCTGCGGAACTCGGGCTCGGCCAGCACCACCTCGCCGAGCCGGGCGCCGCTCAGCTCGGCGCGCACCCCGTTGGCCAGCGTGATCGTGGCGGTGTCCGCGGTCCCGCTCAGCCCGACCAGCAGCGGCATCCGGCTGTCCGTGTAGGTCGGCAGCCGGTTGGTGAAGGTGATGGTGTCACCGGAGCTGAAGTGCTGGATGTCGGCCAGGGTGAGCGGCGTCCACCTGGTCGGCCGTTGGTTGAGCAGCAGCACGCCGTACCTGTTGTGCGCGACCGGGCCGATGTAGTGGTCGGCCACCCAGGGACCGGTGAGTTCGGTCAGCCGCTGCAGGAAGGCCGTGTTGAGCCGCTGGTCGCCGGGCGCCGCGGTGGTGTCGTGGGTGGTCAGCAACAGCGCGGGCCGGACCGCTCCGCCGGCCAGCCGCTGGAACTCCGGGCTGGCCGCGACCTGCTCGGCCAGCTCCTCGGCGGTGACCCGCTGCGGGGCGCCGCGCTTGCCCATGGCGTAGAACGAACCGTTGTCGGCGGTGAACATCATCCGGACCGGGTTGACGCCGTCGGCCCAGTCGGCGTCGACGAGCTGGGTGACCTTCTGACCGGGCGAGAACTCGCGCTCCAGCACCAGCGTCCGCGAGCCGAGGTCGGTGTACTTGGCCACGGTGCGGGTCATCAGCTGGGTGTGCGTCGCGTTGACGGTGGTGGCCAGCATGATCTCCCGGCCGTGCGCGTCGTTCAGCAGCAGCAGTTCGACCTCGCGCGGGCCCGCCGCGGCCACCGGCTGCGCGGGTCCCGCCACGGCGGCCGGGAGCTGCGCGGCGGGCGGTGGGGTGCCGAACAGGTCATAGGCGCGGTCCGCGAAGAGGTGGGCCGGATACGGGGCGTACCCGTCCTGGTCCAGCTGGTCGGTCCAGGCGAACAGCCGCACGGCCTGTTCCTGGGCCGCCGGGCTCAGCGGCAGCAGCTCCAGGAAGCCCAGCAGCACCTCGAGTGCCGCCTCGGGTTCGGCCGGTGTGCTGCTCGGGTCGGCTTCCAGCGCGTCGAGCCGCCGGTGCAGGGCCGGGTCCCTGGCGGCCAGCGCCATCGCGGCGGACAGCTCGGCGTGCGCCTGCCACACCGCGGGATCCAGGCTGCCGGCGAGGAACCGGAACTCCAGGCGGTCGCGGATCGCCTCGAACGCCTTGGCCAGCCGCGTGCGCCGGGCGTGCTCCCGCGGCTGGAGCTGTTCGGCGAAGTCGAGGTGCACCTGGCCGCCGGCGTGACCTTGGTGGGATCGGATGACCGCCAGCACGTCCTCGAGTCCGGTCCAGCCTGCCCGATCGCCCTTGCCGACCGGTGAGACCACCTTGATCCCGTTGGTGTGCGCGGACTCCGGGACGATCGTCCACTTCGGACGCTGCTCGATGGCCTGTCTCAGCTCGTCGGCCGGCTGGACCTCGACGGTGAATCCGAGGCTGGTGTCCGCCCGGCTGCTCACGCCGCCGGGAACCCCATCGGGGTGGAAGGTCAGCGGGTGTCCGCCGCCCGCGATCACCTCCAGTCCGTCGGCGTGGATCACGCCCAGGTGCCGCAACCGGATCGCGCGCAGCCGGCCGGTCAGCTCGCGGGCGGCGGTCAGCCGGTCGGTGAGATCGGGGAGGTCCGGCCCGGACCGCAGCCGCTCGCCCAGCTCGGTCCAGACCCGCGTCCTGGCGCGCAGTTCGGTCTGGAAGCCGGCGGGGAAGGCCGCGAGGTGCCGGTTGATCTGCGCGATCTCGTCGGTGAGCAGGTCCAGCCGCGCGTGCCGGGCGGCGTCGGCGGCAGGCGATTTGGCCAGCGGTGGGCCGCTGAACCCGGCGCCGGACAGCTCGGCGTGGGCGGTGGCCTTGTCCAGGTGCACCTGGACGAGCACCTCGCGGCCGGTGCCAGGCTCGTCCGCCTCGACCGCGTGGATCGGGATGTCGGCCAGGTCGAAGGACAACCCGAGCTTGGCCAGCACCTCGGCTTCGGCCGCCAATGCCGTCCGGAACTCCTGCTCGACCAGCCGCACCGGCATCCCGTCGAGCGCGCCGGTGGCCAGGGTGACCGACGGGAGCCTGCTGCCGGGCTGCAGCACGGCCCGGCCGGCGGCCGCGCGGGCGGTCCGGTATGCCAGTTCCCGCAACGCCTCCTGTTGCCCGGAGTTCGCGGGGTCCTGGTCCCCCGCGAACTCCAGCCGCACCTCGTCGAGCCGGTCGGCCAGCAGA
This sequence comes from Crossiella sp. S99.2, assembly GCF_023094165.1. Classification (GTDB taxonomy): domain Bacteria; phylum Actinomycetota; class Actinomycetes; order Mycobacteriales; family Pseudonocardiaceae; genus Crossiella. The sequence goes on from NZ_JALMDK010000016.1 coordinate 147,112, forward strand.
TCCCTGACCCGGATCAGCGGCTGCTCACCCTCGGGCACGCCGACCTCGGCGAAGGTGCCGCCGCCACGTACCCGGAGCGCGACGCCCTGGTACTTCAGCTCCAGCACATTGCTCGCGGCGGTGGCGCCCGCCAACTTCCGGTCCGGCAGGTCGAGGTTCCACTGATCCACGATCGACCACGCGGCCGGCGTCGCGCCGGGGTAGGCGGGCGCGTTCAGCCAGCACACCCTGGCCTCCAGCCAGGGCGAGTCCTCCGGATGGGCCTGCAGGAAAGTCGCGCTGCCGTGCAGCACCGGGGCGGCGGCCCGGCCGGTCAGCGTCACGACATCGCCCCTGCCGTGCGGGAAACCCGTCTTCCGAGCGACGATCAGGCCGGACCGCAGGCCGTGCGCGACCACCTTCCAGGTGTTGTCGTGGTGCGGGGCGACCAGGGCCAGGTTGTCGTACTCGGCCCCCTGCTCGTTGAGCTGCTGCTGGAAGTAGAAGCGACTGCCCGCGTCGTCGGTGTTCCGGTGGGCCAGCGCGTCAGCCTGGAGGTCGAAGTCCTCCGAGGGCAGGAACTCCCCGTCGATCGTGCCGTCCGCGCGCACGGCCGGGTACCTGACCACGGTGTCGGCGCTCGGGTGCGGCGGCGGCGCCGACCGGAACTCCGCGAGGTCGGTGCGCAGGGTGCCATCGGGCCGGAAGTCGAACTCCCCGGCCGCGGTGTGGGTGGTGCGCGAGTAGCCGCCGTCGGCGAATCCGGCGATGATCTCCTTGCGGCCCAGCACGGTCCCGCCCAGGGCGGCCAGCACGATCGAGGGTTCCTGCCCGTGCACCAGGTCGGCGCCCGCGGTGCCGCGGCCGAGCAGGCCGCGCAGGGTGGGGTCGTCGCCCAGGACTCCGGCAAGGTCCCGCGGGCTCAGGTCCAGCGGTTCGCCGCGGCGGGTGCCGAGGTAGCCGGTGGGCGTGCGCCTGGCCACCACAAAAACCGGTGGTGTGGCCGAGCCGCGCCACGGCGCGGGCGCCTCGCCAGCGGGCAGGGTGACCGTGGCCAGGGTGCCGGGTGTGCTCGCCGATGCCCACTGCCGCAACCGTTCCACCAGGATCTCATCGCCCGGGGAACGGACCAGCAGCAGTCGCGGGGTGCCGTCGGCGGCGCGGATCCGCAGCACGTCCAGTTCCCCGGCCCTGGGCTGGGACACCAGGGCCAGCTCGGGCGGGTGGTCGGCGTCCCAGACCAGGCCGCCGTCGCCGGTGAGCGAGTACACGTCCGGGTAAAGGCCGTGCGCGTGCAGTGCGGAGGCGAAATCGAAACCGAAGCCGCCGTAACCGTTGTGCGCGGCGCCGTTCGGGGTGATCACCACGACCGGGCTGCCCGGGTGCAGCCGCAGCGCGCCGGTGAACTCGGGCCGCCGGGCCAGCCAGTCCCCGGCCCAGTAGCCGTTCTCCTCGGTGACGAATCCGCCGGGGTGCGCCACGGACGTGCTGTGGCCGGAGCCGGCGGCGAGCACGAACAGCGGTGTCCGGCCGTCCCGCCCTGCTCCGGTGAGACGGACCTGCCGGACCGCGGTGGCAAAGCGCCGCATGTCCGCCTGCGACCACGCGTTCTCCGGTGCCGGCAGGCCGAAGACCCGGCCGGTATGGAAGAGGTCGCGGGTGGGGAACAGGGTGGGCCGGTGCCGGAAGGTGTTCGGCTCGGGGATGATCAGCACGCCGTAGGGGTCGAACTCGACCGGGCCGGAGTAGGTGTTGCTCTCCCAGTGCCCGCCGGTGCGCCTGCCCAGCTCGGCCAGGAACCGCTCGACGTGCTGACGCGGCGGGGCATCCGGCGCGGTGTCGCGGACCACGATGTTCAGCGCGGGCCGGACGCCGCCGCCGATCGCCTGGCCGAACCCGGGGTCCGCGGCCAGGTCGGCGGCCCGTTGCTCCGGGGTCCGCTCGACGGCGACCCCGGCGGGCAGGCCGACCCGGAAGTCGCCGGAGGGCGCCACGTCCAGGTAGATCCCGATCGGCCGGGTCCGGCCCGGTTCCAGCCGCCACTGCGCGGGCATCGGGTGTTCCTCGACGATCCGCCTGCCCAGCTGGTCGTAGTGGGTGACGGCCAGCACCCGCTCGGCGTGCGTGGTCGCGTTCCTGGCGCCGCGCTCGGGCCACGGATCGCCGGTGAGGTTGAACCCGTGGCGGTGGCCCTCGGCGTTGGTCAGCACGGTCGGGCGCACCTCCTCGGCGCGCGGCGTGGACACCAGGTGGAAGTCGGCGTCCCCGGCCGCGGGCAGCTCGGCGGCGGCCGCCGGGTTGACGGTCAGCACCGCTGCCTCGACGTGCCGGTACTCGCCTCCGTGACGCAGTTCCGTGGCGAAGTCGGCCGCGTGCCGCCAGGCGTCGTCGGGGCTGTCGCGGGCGAGCAGGACGATCCGCACCCTGGTGCCCGGATCCCCGGCGATCTCCCCGCCGTCGCGCAGGATCGTCCCGGCCGCCGCGCGCGCGTCCAGGTCCCGGCTGTCGCCGGCCAGGAACCCGTCCGTGGTGGCCACCAGGTAGACGTAGAGCGGGCCCTCCCGGTCCACGGGCAGGCCGGCGTGCACCTGGTACATCCGCAGCGGCCAGCCATGGGTGTGCGAGCGGTCCGGCACCAGGGCCAGGCCGCCGGGGGTATTGGCGCTGGGCGGGTAGCTGACGGCGGTGATCCGCCCGGCGCGGCCCTTGGTGACAACGGGGCCCGAACCCGGCCCCGCGGCGGGCAGTTCCGGCGGCACCGGCGCCACGGGCGCGCCGATCTCGTGGAACATGCCGTCCTCGCGCACGCGCCGCTTGCCCGTCTGCGGCAGCACGACCGGCTGATCGGCGCCCCACAGGGTGAGCGGCTGGAACTCCCGCTCCCCCGCCTGCTTGATCAGGTAGGCCACGGAGAACTGGCCAGGGTGGGCGGCGGCGGTCAGACAGTGGCCGAGCAGCACCTCGTCCCTGGCGCCGGCCTGCTGATAGATCTCGCTGCCGAAAATCGCCCGCGCGCCGGCGGATCCGTTCAACCACACCACATCACCGCGCACGTGCGGCCGCCCGGTGGCCATCGCGAAGCCGATGCCAAGGCCCTTTTCACCGTGGCCGTCCACAATCCACGGGTCCCGCCCCGCCCACGGCGCCGCCGCGCCCACGATCCGCTGCTGCCCGAGGGTGGTGACCTCCCGCTCGTAGGTGTCCTGGGTCGCGCCGACGAAGCGCATGCCGTTGAGCGCGTCGGAGAGCACGTCGAAGTCCTCGGTGGGGAAGAACTGGCCGTGCACCGTGCCGTCGGCGCGGACGTGCGGGTAGCCAATGAGTTCGCCGGGTCCGGGCGTGCTCGGGGCGACCCGCTGGAACCGCCCGTGCTCGATCCGCAGGGCGCCCGGCTGGTCGAAGGCGATCCGGCCGTCCGGGGTGAACATTGGGCGCGAGTAGCCACCGGGTACCAGCGCGGCGGCGAACTCCTGGATCCCGGTGACCGGTGCACCGAAGCCGATCAGCACGATCGGGCGGGTCCAGTCCGTGTCCGCCAGCCAGCGCAGCGCGGGCTCGTCTCGCAGCGCCTGGGCCAGTTCGGTCGCCGAGATCGTGGCGCCTGCCTGATCCGCGCGCTGGACGGCGAAGCCGGGCCCGGTGGTCTGGGCGAGGATGAACACCGGCGGCGAGTCCTCGGTCCACGGCTGGTCCAGCGGCTGCCCGGGCGCGTCCAGGAAAGTGGCCAGTGCGCCCTCATCGGCCTGCTCGATCCAGGCATGCAGGGTCGCGACGAAGTGCTCGTCCCCAGGTGCGTGCACCAGCAGGATGTCGGTCTTGTCCGCCGAGCTGGACAGCGTGGACGTTTTCAGGTCACCGTCCCGCCAGGTCGAGACCAGCTCGAACGCCAGGTCGCGGACCGGTCCGCTGGGCGCGTAGACGTCGTTGAAGTGCCCGGCGGACCGCAACGCGCCGGCGAAGTCGAAGCCCAGCCCGCCGTGGTTCCGCCGCGCCGCGCCCTCCGCGGCGACGAGCACGACCGGCCGGTGCGGCTCATTCGCCACCAGGGCGCGGAATCCGGGATCCGACAGCAGCAGTGCGCCGAGCTTGTCGCCCTCGGCCTCGGTGATCCGGCCGTTGCCGAGTGCCACGTTCGCGTGGCCGGTCGCGCCGTCGAGCGCGACGTAGATCGGATCCCGATCGCCCCACGGACCGCCGGTGGTGTCCTCGGCGAACTGCCGCAACCGGTTGATGGCGGTGTCCCGGTCGGCCCCGACGGGGAAGCCGAACAGCGGGCCGGCGGCGAAGTGGTTCACCTCGTCGAGGGTCAGCCCGATCTCGGTGAACCGTGCACCCGGCTGCACGGTCAGCTGGCCGTAGAAGCCGTAGCCGATCGAGCCGGTCCTGGCGTGACCGGGCCACAGTCCGGCGAGTCGCCGCAATGAGTCCAGCAGGGCGGTGTTCGGGTCCACCTGGCCGGGGGTCAGCTCGTTGGTGGCCAGCACGATCGGCGGCCGCACGCCGGCCTGGCCGGCCGCGGCGAACACGGTGGTCGCCAGGGTCAGCTCGGCCAGCTCGTCCCCGCTGACCTCGAGCTGCCGGTCCTTGCCCTTGAGCAGCACCACATGCCGGCCATCCTTGGCCTCCAACGTAAGCAGGCTCGGTTCGGTCCGGCCTGCCCCGGTGGCCGGGGACCACGGCGCGACGGTCTCGGTCCCCTTCAGCACGCTGTCGTCGAGGTCCTCGTCCTTCTCCGCGATCAGCCGCCGCGAATGGCTGGTGGCCTTCTCCGAGAACGCCTCCCAGGTCTGCTTCGCGTCCGCCGTCCCTGGGAAGCCCACGCCGTAGACCTTCTTGCTCACATCGGTCAGCGGCACCCACTCGACATCGGCCAGGTCCAGCCGGGAGACCCGGTGGAAACCGCCGGGCCGCGACTGGTCCACGGCGAGCACCTCGCGGTAGGAACCAGAACCACGCAACGCCTCAGCGAACTCGCGCAGCTCGCGGGCGACACGGGCGGGATCGGCGCCGAGCACCGCCACCGTGAGGTCCGGATCGGCGGCCAGCGCCTGGCGGTAGGCGTCGGCACCGGCGACCCGGGCGGCCAGATCGGCGCCGTCGGCGAGATCACGGGTGGTGGCAAAAACGTAGAACGGGGCGGGCTGACCGGGACGCGCGGGCAGCCCCTGGTAGACGGCCTGCCACTGGGCCAGTTCAGCCGGGTCGCGGGAGAAGGCGAGCGCGCCGCGCGCGTTCGGACCGGCCGCGAACGCCACCGCGGCTGGCTCGTGCCGGGGCCGCTTGGCCGAGGGCTGCCGCGGACCGCCCTTGGTGACAACGGGGCCCGAACCCGGCCCCGCGGCCGGCAGTTCCGGCGGCGGGGCCGCCACGGGCGCGCCGATCTCGTGGAACATCCCGCTGTCACGCACGGTCCGTCTGCCCGTTTTCGCCAGCGCGGCCACCTGATCGGCACCCCACAGGGTGACCGGCCCGAACTCCCGGTCGGCTGCCTGCTTGATCAAGTAGGCGACGGAGAACTGGCCGGGGTAGGCGGCAGCGGTCGAGCAGTGGCCGAGCAGCACCGCGTCCCTGGCGCCTGCCTGCTGGTAGACCTCGCTGCCGAAAATCGCCCGCGCACCCGCGGATCCGTTCAGCCACAACACATCACCACGCACATGCGGCCGGCCGGTGGCCATCGCGAAGCCGATACCGAGCCCCTTTTCGCCGTGGCCGTCCACGATCCACGGGTCCCGCCCTGCCCACGGCGCCGCGGCGCCCACTTTCTGTTTCTGCCCAAGGGTGTTCAGCAGCGGCCTGCCATTCGGCCCTCGGGTGGGGGTAGGAACCTCCCGGTGGTAAAGGTTCTGCATCTCGCCGACAAAACGCATGCCGTTGAGCGCGTCGGAGAGCACGTCGAAGTCCTCGGTCGGAAAGAACTGGCCGTGCACCGTGCCGTCAGCGCGGACGTGCGGGTAGCCGACCAGGTCGCCGGGTCCAGGCGTGATCGCAGCGACGTGGTGGAACCGACCGTGCTCGACCCGCAGCACGCCCGGCTGGTCAAAGGCGATCCGGCCGTCCGGGGCGAACATCGGGCGGGCATAGCCACCGGGCACCAGCGCGGCGGCGAACTCCCGGAGCCCGGTCACCGGCGCACCGAAGCCGATCAGCGCAAGCGGGCGGGTCCAGTCGGTGCCCATCAGCCGGCGCAGTGCGGGCTCGTCCCGCAGCGCCTGGGCCAGTTCGGTCGCCGAGACGGTGGCAGCTGCCCCATCCGCGCGCTGGGCGGCGAAGCCCTGCTCGGTGGTCTGGGCGAGGATGAACACCGGCGGTGTGTCCGCATCCCATGGCAGGTCCTGCGGTTGCCCGTGCGCGTCCAGGAAGTTGGTCAGTGCGCCTTCATCGGCCTGCTCGATCCAGGCCCGCAGGTCCGTGCCGAACTCCTCGTCCCCGGGTGCGTGCAGCAGCAGGATGTCGGCCTTGTTGCCGCTGGACAACACAGTCGTCTTCAGGTCACCGTCCCGCCAGGTCGAGACCACCTCGAACGCCGAGTCGCGGACCGGCCCGCTGGGCGCGTAGACATCGTTGAAGTGCCCGGCAGACCGCAACGCGCCGGCGAAATCGAAGCCCAGCCCACCATGGTTCCGCCGCGCCGCACCCTTGGCGGAGACAAGCACGACCGGCCGGCCCGGCTCATTCGCCACCAGGGCAAGGAATCCGGGATCCGACAGCAGCAGCACGCCGAGCTTGTCACCCTCGGTCTCCGCGATCCGGCCATTGCCGAGTGCCACGTTCGCGTGGCCAGTGGCGCCGTCGAGCACGACGTAGATCGGATCCCGGTCACCCCACGGACCACCGGTGCTCTCGGCGAACTGCCGCAACCAGTCGATCGCGGCATCCCGGTCCGCCCCGACCGGGAAGCCGAACAGCGGCCCGGCGGCGAAGTGGTTCACCTCGTCGAGGGTCAGCTTGATCTCGGTGAACCGCTCGCCCGGTCGCACGGTCAGCTGGCCGAAGCCGCCGTGGCCGACCGAGCCGGTCAGGGCATGACCGGGCCACGGTCCGGCCAATCGCCGCAACGAGTCCAGCAAGGCCGTGTTCGGGTCCGTTTCACCTGGGCTCAGCTCGTTGGTGGCCAGCACGATCGGCGGCCGCACCCGAGCCTGACTGGCCGCGGCGAACACGGTCGTCGCCAGGGCCAGCTCGGTCAGCTCATCCCCGCTGACCTCAAGCTGCCGGTCCTTGCCCTTGAGCAGCACCACATGCCGGCCATCCTTGGCCTCCAGCATGAGTGAGCCCGGCTCGGTCCGGCCGGCCGCAGTGGCCGGGGACCACGGCGCGACGGTCTCGATGCCCTCCCGCAACCCGTCGTCGGAGTCCTCGCTCTCGGTCCCGTCCACCGAGCTGTCGTAAGAGTCCTCGGTCCCGTCCATTGAGCTGTCGTCGGCATCCTCGTCCTTCTCCGCGATCAGCCGCCGCGAATGACTGGTGGCCTTCTCCGGCAACGCCGCCCAGTCCTGCTTCGCGGCCGCGGTGCCGGGGAAACCAACGCCGTAGACCTTCTTGCTCACATCGGTCAGCGGCACCCACTCCACATCGGCCAGGTCCAGCCGGGAGACCCGCTGGAAACCGCCGGGCCGCGACTGGTCCGCAGCGAGCACCTCGCGGTAGCGGCCGGAATCCCGCAACGCCTCGGCGAACTCCCGCAGCTCGCGGGCGACACGGGCGGGATCGGCGCCGAGCACCACCACCGTGAGGTCCGGATCGGCGGCCAGCGCCTGACGGTAGGCATCGGCACCGGCGACCCGGGCAGCCAGATCCGCGCCGTGCACGAAGTCGCGGGCGGCGGCGAAGACGTAGAACGGCACGGGCTGACCGGGACGCGCGGGCAGTCCCTGGTAGACGGTCCGCCACTGGGCCAGTTCGGCCGGGTCGCGGGCGAAGGCGAGCGCGCCGCGCGCGTTCGGACCGGTCGGGAACGCCACCCCGGCCGGCTCGTGCCGGGGCCGCTTCGCCTGGCGGCCCTCAGTCGATTCGTCCGATGAGGACAGTCCGCGGGTGCCGGGGACCGCGGTCGTGGGTCGGGCGGTGGCGGGCCGGGGTGCGCCGGGCGGGGACTGCCGCGATGTGAGAGCCGCGAGCGCCAGGTTCAGCGCGTCCGTGGCGGCGACGTCCCTGGGGGTCGCCTGGGCCGTGAGCAGCGCCTGCTCGCCGACGTCGGGCCCGGAGAGCAGCACCTCGACCTGGACGCCACTGTCCTGGTGCGGCCCGGCTTCGCGGCCGTGCACGCGCAGCAGCACGTGCTCGGGCCGGACGTCCAGGCCCAGCTCGCCCAGCCGCACCCCGTGGGCGGTCAGCTCGTCGGTGAACACCGCGGCGACCGCGTCCGCCCTGGCCTGCCCGTTCGTCTGGCCGCGGTGCCGGCGGAACGGGACGGGGTGGCCGTACCCGTCGACGGTCACCTCGGGCGGCGGCACGTTGTTGGCCCGTCGCCAGGCCGCCGCGGCGGCCACCGCGCGGGCCAGGCCGCGCACCTCCGCCACCTCGGAGCCCGGCAGGATGGTGCTCCCCCTGGGGAATCCCACCTTCAGCCCCGGGATCCGGCTCATCGTGAGGTCGGCGATCCGCACCTCCGGCGGACCCACCCCGTCCGCGGGCAGCACCTCGGCGAAGGCACCGTCCTCGACCTGGCGGGTCGCCGCGTTCTCCCACACCCCGACCACCCCGGAGGCGCCGAATACCCGCGCCGGAACACCGCGGAGCTGCCGCCACTTGATCTGGAACTCGGCGGCCCTGGTGGGGTCCGGCAGCCGGGGTTTGTTCAAGCAGCACTGCCCCAGCAGGACCGGGCCGGCGGGGTCCAGGCCCGCCTGCTGGAACACCTCGGTGCCGAAGACCAGGGTCGCGGCCGCCGCCCCGTCGACCAGGACGGCGTCGCCGATGTGCAGCGGCTGGTCGGTGCGCAGCCCGAACTGGAAGCCCACGGTGGAGCCGTGGCCGTCGAGGGACCAGGACCGGCCGGGGATCCCCGCCCACGGTGCGAGGTAGGCGACGCTGCGGGTGACGTCGCGGCCCGCGCTGTCCTGCTCGGTGATCTCCCGGAAGTAGTACTGCTGCCGGGTCGCGGAATCACGGTAGGCGGCCAGGTGCATCTGGTGGCCGTCCGTCTCGTCGCGCGGCAGGAACTGCCCGTGCACGCCCAGTGCCTCGTTCGCCATGGCGTGCGTGACGATGTCCCCCGAGCCGGGGAGCATGGGCGCTCGCGAGGTGAAACCGTTGCCGGTCAAGGTGATCCGGCCGTCCTGGGTCAGGGTGGCCTCCCCCTTCGGCGTGTGGATCCACCGGGAGAAGCCGCCGCTGAGCAGGGACTTGCCGAACTTCTGGGCGCCGGTGGTCTTCCCGGCCAGTCCCAGCAGCACGAGTGACCGGTCACGGCCGACGCCAATCCCCCGCCCCAGGATCCGCCGCAGTTCAGGATCGGCGCGCAGGACCTGGCCGAGCTGGTCCGGGGTGAGGGACATGGCGTGCCTGGGATCCGTGTGATCCCGCCACAGGCCCCGGTAACCGAGGTCGCTGGAACTCGCGAGCACGAACAGCGGCAGTTCGCCCTGCCGCCAGGGCGCTTCCTCCGTCCGGGCGCCGCCCGCCACCGCGGACCGCCGCACGCTGTCCGCGGTGACGTTCCAGGACCACACGTCGACCTCGTCGTCCTGCCGCTGGTCGCCAAGGGACAGGTGCACCGCCACCGGCACGCCGTCCCGGTTGGCCAGCACCTTCCGGCGCAGGTCCCCGGCCCGCAGCTCGGAAACGCGGACGAAACTGACGCCCGGTCCGGTCTGGATCCGGTCCGCCTCGATCCGGGCCGGGCCGTCGGGCGCGTGCGTGTCGGGGAAGAAGCCCTCGGCCCGCAGCGCCCCGGCGAAGTCGAAGCCGAGCCCGCCGAAGTTGTTGCGCACCGCGGCATTGCGGCCCACCAGCACCACCGGCCGCCGCGGATCAGCCTCCAGCTGCTGCCGGAAACCCTGGTCCGCCAGCAGCATCCGCCCGAACTGCCTGCCGTCCAGCTCCAGCGCGGGGCCGGCCACGGTCCCGATGCGCACGTGCTTGCCGTCCGGGGAGTCCACCGCGACGACCAACGGCTCGGTGCCCTGCCACGGCCCGCTCAGCCTGGCGGTGCCGCGCTCGACCTCGTCGATGAAGTCCCGCAGTGCGGCCGTTTCCGCCGCGAGGTCGCGGAGGCCGCCGCGCACCGGGAAACCGAACACCGAGTCCGCGGACACGTGCACCACCTCGGCCAGCGCCGGTGGCTTGCCCTCGGTGAACTTCGAGCCCGCGGGCACGGCCGCCACGGCGTAGGCGTCGGGCCTGGTGTCGCCGGTGACGTCCCAGCTCACCCAGGGCCCGCTCAGCTCACGCAGCTTGGCCAGGAACCGGGCGTTGGACAGGCCCCTCGCGCCGGGGGCCAGCGCGTCGTCCTTGCCGATCACCAGCAGTGGCGGGCGGATCGGACCGCCGGTGAGTTGCTGGAACATCGAGGAGCGGTGCAGCAGCGAGGCCAGGTGTTCCGGGGTGACCGGCAGCAGGGACTCGTCGTCCAGGCGCACCGTGAATTCGGGGCCGGAGCTGCCCACCATCAGCACCACGGGCCGCGTCCGGTCGCCGTCGGTGGCCGGGGCCCAGACCTGGGTGGTGTACTCCCGCTGCCAGGCGCCCGCGGCGTCGACCGACTCCGTGGCCACCGCCCGCAGGCGGTAGTCGGTGGTGTCGGCCAGCCTGTCCGCCGATTCGGCGGCGAAGGCCATGCCGAAGGACTTGCCGTGCTCGCGTTTCAGCTCGTGCCAGTGGAGATCGTCCGGTCCGGCCACGGACACCAGGTCGAACGAGGCGGTCGCCACGCTGGCGGCGTCCAGTGCCAGCCGGTCGGTGGCCGCGCTGATCTTGCGGTATTTCCCGTTGCCGCGCAACGCTTCGGCGAACTCCCGCGCGGCCCGCCGCGACCCCATCGGATCCGCCGGATCCGCGGCGGCCAGCCGCACCGGCACCTTGTGGTGGTCGGCGAGGAAGTGGAACCACGGCGAGGTCCGCACCCGCCGGGCGAGTTCGGCCCCGTCGATCAGCGCGCCGTCGACCAGGAACCGGTCACCCTGGCCGGTGGCGTAGACGTAGAACGGCTTGGCCCGCTGCGACACCGAGGGCAGCGCCTGGTGCAGCTCGTCCCACTGGTCGTTCTCGGACGCGCCGGTCGCGCCGAAGCTGAGGCCGCCCGCGGTGTTCGCGTTCACCCCGTGCTCCCCACCGCCAGGCTGGGCGACGCGCACCGTCGACCGGCTGCCCGCGGAGGCCACCGAGGCGGTGTCGCTGTCGCTGTCCGGACCGGCGCCGACAGTCGTCAGACCAGCTCCGGTACCAATCGTCACCGGCCCGCCAGAGCTACCGACGAAGATCACCGACCCGGCGTCGCTGTCGGAGTCACTGTCGGAGAGGGCGAGGCCCGGCATGGTGGGCGCCGAACGCAGGCCCGGTCGAGGGGTGAGGCCGAAGCCCCGCCACTCCGCCAGCTCGGCCTCCAACTCCGGGTCCTCGCCGACCGGCTCGTTCGAGTCGTCCTCATCCGAGGCCGGGTCGAACTCGGACTCCTGATCCGAGGCCGGGTCGAACTCCGACTCCTCGTCCTGCTCGTCGGCGACCGGTGCGATCTCCGGGTTGAAGCCCGGGTTCGGCCGGAACTCGCCCAGCTCACCGTCAGCGGTGATCTCCTGGGCGCCCCGGATGAAACGCGGCCGCACCCCACCGGCGAACGCGATCTCCGCTTCATGCTCGTGCAGCGGCGAATGCGCCAGCATGGTGTCGTTGACGACGATGCCGCCGGGCGCCTGGATCTCGTACCGGAACCGGCCGTGGTACAGCCCGCCGGTCCGCGGGTGCCGGTGCAGCTCCGGGTCGCTGGTGAGCGAGACGTACACGCTGTCGTTGTCGGCGACCACCCGGGACATCAGGTCGTAGTTGACCCGGTCGTGCGGCACGAAGCCGTCGGCGAACACCTGCTCCGGACGGGCCAGGTCGTACCGGTACAGCGGCTCGGCCGAGGTCCGCCAGGCCGGGTCCCAGTCGTCGATCCGGTCCGGCAGCACCCCGTGCACGGCGACCGCGCGCAACTCGTGCTCGTCCACGCCGTACCCGCGCGAGGTGGTCCCGTCAGCGGGCGCCGATCGGCGCGCGAGGATCGGCGCGCGCGGGCCCGCGCCCAGCTCAGTCGGCGTCTCCTCGGTGGGGAAGAAGGCCCCGGCCCACCCCCGGGACACGGGCACTCGCAGGAAGCCACCGGGGCCGCCGAGGTGCCGCTGCGTGGTGCGCCGGGTGTCGTCCCCGGCGTGCGGGAAGAACGTCGCGCTGACCCCGGCGCTCTCCCGGTCGGCCCAGGCCGCCAGCTCCGCCGGGGTCATGCTGGTCGGGTCGGCGAACTTCGGGTCGTTGAGGACAAATGCCCGCTGACCGTCCACAATGGTCGCCCGCAGGTAGGCCGCGTGGAACGGGGTGTCCAGCACGACTCCGTCACCCTCGGCCACCTGCCGCCAGAACTCCGCCCGCGCCCCGCCGGTCGCCAGGTTCGGTGCCAGGCCGACCCGGGGCCGCTTGCCCTCGAACAGGTCGGTGGCGCCGAACAACGTCCCGCCCGGCTCCATCGCGAGCTGCGCCTGGAACTTGGCGACATACTGTTCCTGGTCGACACCGGTGAGCCTGCGCGCGCCCCGGTCCACCAGCAGTGGCGCGGCCAGCACCGCGCTGCCTGCCCAGTCACCCTCGCGGACCTTCGGCGTCAGCACCGGGACCGTCGGCCGGTTCAGCTCGGCGGCGGCCAGTTTCTGCATTGACCGGGCCCAGCGATCGGTCAGCGCCCGCCACTGTCGGCGCACGCCGGGGTCACGCTGATCCGCGGTCACCAGTTCCAGCGCCCGCCCCTCGATGGCGTCGAACTCGGTCCGCGCGTCCGCGACCCGTTTCCTGGTCATCTGTTCCTGGGTGCGACCGAACGGCCGGTCCGGGGTGTTCCTGAGTTCGGCGGGGACCCGGCCGATGCGGTTCTCGGTGGCGGTGGCCACGGTGCGGCCGAGGTGCAGCAGGGAGGGCAGGCCCGGCGCCCGGGTGCGGACCCCGGTGTTGACCGCGGCCGCGACGCAGGTGGTGAGGAAGTACTGCTCCTCGTGGCCGGTACCGGCGAACAGCGCTTCGGTGAGCGCCGCCGGATTCGCCCGCAACGCGGTGGACAACGGCGTCCCGGCCACCGCCGCCCTGGCTCCCGCGCCGAGGTTCACCTGTCCCAGGACGGCCAGGCGCACCGGCAGTTCGGCCGCCGGGATGGCGAGGCCGTGCACCAGCGAGGTGGGTTGGGTGAACGGATCCTCGCCCCGGGCAAGGGAAGTGTTCAGATCGTCGAGGAGCTGCGGGAGCCGGGCGGAGCTGATCGGCCTGATCTCACGCAGGTTCCTGGCCGGGGTCAGCGAAGCGGCCAGCAGCGCCTCGGTGACAAACTCGCGCACCCGGCTCCCGACCGCCGGATCCCCTTGCCCGGCAAGCGTTTCCTGGAGTGCGGCGAGCTGGTCCCGGACCCCGTCGGGCAGTGCGTGGTGTTCGAGCCTGCCGTCCGCGGCCAGCGCGCTGTACTCGGCGATCCGGGCGCGCACGGCTTCGGTCGGCAGGGTCAGGTCGGACAGCCCGTGGGTGAGCCGGTCGTACCCGGCCTCGGCCTGGCGCTGCGCCGTGCTCCGCGGCGAGTCGAAGGAGACCTCGATGGTGACCCGGCGCCGCTCCTCAGGCGTGCCCACGCCGTCGCCGGTCCGGGTGCGGATCTTGATGTCCCCGGCCGCCACGGTGGGCCGATCCCCTTGCAGCGCGGCGAGTTCCGCGGTCAGCGCCGCCCGGTAGGCCGCCAGCACGTGCTCGGCACGCTGTCGCGCGGCCGGACTGGCCGTGCCCACGCCGAGGAAGCCGCGGCGGCCGTTGCCGTAACCGGTGATCGTGACCTCGGGCGCGGGCAGCCCCAGCTCCGCGCGCAGCACCGCCGCACGGGCCACCTCGCGCGCGCCCGCCCGGATCCCGCCGCCCGCCTGCGCGGGCACGGTGCGCTGCCCCTGCTCGAACCAGACGCCGACCGGGTCCAGCTCGTGCACTCCGCCCAATGCCACCGTGACCAGCGGGTTGGCGTGCGCCGCCTGCTGCTCGAAGAAGGACTCCCCAGGTTCCTTCGTGTACATCCTGAAGTGCCAGCGCCGCGGGCCCGGCACCACGTTCAGCTCGACGGCCATCGCCTGCCAGGCCCGCCGCCGCGCCTCGGGGGTCGCGTTGTCATAGCCCGTGTCCGCGATCGCGCCGAGTGCGTTCGCCAGCACGCGGTGCCGCTCCAGTCGCCGCGCTTCGGCAGTGTCCCCGGCCTCACGGGCCAGCTCCACCCTGGTGCCGAGAGCCGCGGCAATCCGTTCGAACCCGTTGTGCCGGGCCAGGTTCTCGTTGATCGCGGTCCGGACGGCGGCCTCGAACTCAGCGGCGTGCGCGTGGTTCTCCAGCGTGACCTGGGTGCGGCCATCGGCGCTTTCGGCGATCACCGCGGCGAAGTGGTACCCGGCCTCGGTCCGCCCGTCCGGCACCGACACCCGCACGTACAGCTCCCCCGGCTTGGCCCAGGCGAACTGGTTGAGCCCGGCCCGGCGCGCCGCCTCCGCCATCCGCGCCCGCTCGGGCGGGTGGCCGAACATCCCGCCGTAGCGGCGTCCGGGCAGTGGCCCGCCGGGGATACCGCCCACCTGCCGGGTGTCCCGCCCGGCGAATGCCGCTGCCGAGTCAGCGTCCACTTCGGACACCGCGTCCCGTGCCACACTCTCCGCCAAGCCCTCGGCCAGGTGCAGGGTTCCGGTCACTTCAAGGTCGTCATCGGTGTTGACCCGCGCGATCGCGTTGGCACCACCCGGTTCGCGGAACAGCAACGTGTCAGCCTGGGCGCCGTGCGCGAGCCCGGCGAAGTCCCGGCCGGCCTCGGCCAGTTCCGCCGGCATCCTGGGCGTCACCCGGTGCAGCACCTGCTCGTCGCCGACAATCACCCGGGAGTCCTGGACCTCGAACTCGATCCGGCTGCCCAGCCGCCGCAACGTTTCCCGAGCCCTGTCCAGCACCTCCGCGGTGGCAAAGAACTCCCTGGCCTCGTTCGCGGGCTCGCCGCCGTTGAGCGCGAGCGTCCCGTCCCGCGCGATCCGCAAGTCCGGCCGATCCTGCCTGTTGAACCCGCTCTCCGGCCGGCCGGCGGCGGGAAAGTCGTTGCCGGGCAACGGCTCCACGGCGATCGGCCGCAGCGACTCGAACAGCGACACGCCCTCGGGTTCGGTCCGGTAGGCACGGGTGAGGTTGGGCCTGGGCGCGACCGCGGGCCCGGCGATCTCCACGAACCTGCCACCGTTGTCCACGTTGATCGCGGCGAAGGCCGGCACCAGGTTGATCGGCTGGGTCGGCGCGAAGACCCGCCGGTGCTGCCCGCGTTCGGTCAGCCGCCGACGGAAGTCGTAGCCACCGCCACCGGACTCGTTGCGCTGCCCCGATTCGCAGGCCAGCAACACGATCGGCGCGTCCGGCCGTTCCCGCAACGCCCGCTGGAAGTCGGGGTCGGCCAGCGCGATGTCGGCCAGGGTGGCGCCGTCGATCCGGAGGATGCCCTGGTGCGTGGCAGCCCGGAAGCGCTCAGGACCCGCGTGCAGGTAGAGGAAGATCGGCTTGCGGGCGGGATCGGCGCTGTCCCACTGGGCGCGGTGGATGACAGCGGACTGTCCACTGTGGAGTGTGTGGTAATCGCGGACCGGATGGGCGGTGCTGCTCTCCGCCCACGACCTGGCCACCCGGTCATCGCCCTTCCTGGTGGGCAGGGCGATGCCGAGGACCTCCTCGTCGGCGTCACGCATCGGGTCCCGCCGCGCCTGGGGCAGCTCGAAGGTCATCGCCCGGTTGAACGGGCCGAGCCCAGTGCCCAGCGGGGCCTTCGGCACGACCGCCCCGTCCGGCAGCACCTTGGTGACCGGGCCTTGCACCGCGGCCTCCTGACCGGCGGCCGGCACCGCACCGATGGCCAGTTCCACCAAGTGGAAGAACCGGTCCGGCATCCGCACCGCACCCGGCTCCACCACGGTGTAATCCCCCATGAGGGTGCCCGCGATGTCCGGGCCGCCCGGCTGAGCCCCGTTCTCGTCCACCAGGCCGAGCATGTGCCCGAACTCGTGCGCGCTGGTCGTCGGATGCTGCCCCGGATGCCAGTTGTTCTGATCAACCGGACGCCCCGGATCCAGCGTCACCACATGCCGGTGCCCGTCCCCGGTGTCCGGTGCCAACCGGAAATGCAACCGATCACCGTTCGGCCGGAAACGCGGCCCACCATCGGCATCCCGGTTGAAATACCGGTCGACCCCGCGCCGGGCGTCCCGCAGCACCGCGTCCCGGACCGCCTCGCCGTGCCGCCCCTCGGGATCCAGGTCGACCCGCACGGTCACCACGGTCGTCGGCTGATCGTTCATCAGCCCGCGCCACACCTCGAACGCCGACCGCTCCGACACCGGCTCGGCGGAGTGCACCACCCGCCTGCGCCCCAGCTGCCCCGGAACCGGCTCCCACCGCCACTCACCCGGCTGGGATCTCGTCCGTCCGCGCCGATGCACCCCGGAGGCGAACTCCACCTGATCCAGCCACCGCGTCCACGACGCCTCGTCGGCGGTGTCCACCATCGATACGTCGGACTCGCCCGAGGTGCTGGACTCGTTGTCCGCCACGGGGTCCAGCGCGTCCTCGATCTGTTCCTGGTACTCGGGCAGCAGTTCGTACAGTCGTGCCAACGGTTCTGGTTCGCGACCGAGCAGCCCCGCCCGGCCGACGGGCTCCCGCTCGGCGATGGCGGCGAGGGAGTCGAGCACGTCCTGGACGTCGACCTGGTGGCCGGTCCGCTGGGCCAGGTCGACCCGCGCCGCCACCTCGGCCAGCGCGCGATTCACCCGCCGCCGTGCGGCGAAGGCGTAGTAGCTGCGCATGTTCTCGACGTCGCTGCGGAATTCCTGGTCGGCCCGGCGCAAGGAGGTGGGCATGGGTTCGACGAGTTCGGCGAACTCGTAGGTGCGGGCGCCGGTGATCACCGCGATGGGGGCGTCGATCGGGTAGTCGTCCTCCCACCCGCCCGGATTCTGCGCGCGCTCGGTCATCAGCCGCTGCCGGACGGATTCGGTGGTGCCCGCGTAGCGCCGGACGGCCCCCGGGGCCAGGTTCATCGCGGCGAGCCACTGGTTGACGGTCAGCAGCCCGCCGGGGCCCACGGTCGGGTCGAACACCGCCCAGGACGGGCCGCGCGGACCGTCCACGAGCAGCGTGGTGGCCACGTGGAAGTCCAGCGGGAGGTCCACCGGCTGGTCGTTGGTGGCGTCCTCGGCGGTGGTGACGCGCAGCTCCATGTCGGGCCCGGCCGCGAAGATCTTGTGCGGCTGAGCGCCGAGCTGCCAGAGGGCCAGCGAGATGCGGTGCGCGCGGAAGTAGCACCCGTCCTCGGGGTAGTCGTGCGGCAGCGTCAGGGCGCCGGAGCGGGGGTGGTCGAAGGTCAGCTCCCGCATCCGCCGGAACCAGTCCTGGGCCTGCTCCAGCGGCACCGGATCCGGGTTCACCCGGCCCAGCAGGTGATCCAGGTAGGCCGATTCCGCCGGCCTGGACGCCAGCAGGTCCGCATACAGGTCGCGGTCGAACGCCGACCGGTAGGCATCGGTCACAGCCTGGATTGCCTGCACATCCCGGTTCAGCCCGCCGAGCAGCGTCACCGCGCCCTCGAAATCGCCGGTGCTGACCCGGGTCCCCACCTCCCGCGCCAGTTCCGCCACCTCCGGCAGGTCGGCCGGGGACTCGTCAGCGGGCACAGCGGTCGACTCGACCGGGCGTGCCGCGGCGGGGTCGGCCGGGAACACCGTGATCCGGCCCATGACCTGCAGCGCGCGCTGGTAGTTCGCCGTGGAGAGCCGCCCATCGTCGTGCGCGGCGGAGAGCACCTCGGCCAGCCGGGTGGAGAGCCTGCCGGAGTCGGGCAGCCCCATCAGGCGGTGCAGGCGGCCGAGCAGCCTGCCGCCGTCGACCGCGGGTTCGGCCAGCAGCTGGACCACGGCCTGATGCGCGCGAGCGACCGCGGGCGCGGGCAGCGGCGCGCGCGGCACCCGGGCGCCGGGCGGCAGTTGCGGCGTCACCGACTGCTCCGCCGCCTCGGCGCGCCGACCGCTCTCCGCCGCGTACACCCCGGCGATCTCGTTGTCGTACAATGCCTTGGCGTCCCACCACGCCTGCTCCGCCGCGCGCTCGGCGTCCACCGCGGCGCGTTCCCTGGCCACCGCCTCGGTGTAGCGCCGCTTGTCCGCCGTGCTGACGCCACCCCGGTCCAGCGCCACCGCGCCCAGCTCGCGCTTGCGGTCGATCAGTCGGCGCAGTTCGGTGTCCGCCTTGAACAACGCCTGCCGCCGGTGCTCCAGCTGGCGGCGGGCCGAGGACAGCCCCCGGGGGCGGGCGGCCGCGGCGTTCCTGGCGATGGTGAACTGCTCGCGGACGGTGTCCAGGTGGGCCTGCTGGCGCTGGATGCGGGTGTCGAGTTCGTGCAGCCGGTCCACGCTGGCCCTGGCCCGCCGCCGTTCGCCCGCCTCGATCGGACGGCCCGCCTCCTCAGCCGCCGCGGTCGCCGCGATCCGGCGCTGTTCCGCGCCCAGCCACGCCTTTCCCTTGTCCGCCAGATCCCTGGTGGCGGTGACCAGCGTGTCCGGCAGGGCCTGCCCGGTCAGCGCGGCGGCGTCGGGCTCGCGCACCCGCAGCGCGTAGGCGTCGTGCACCCGCAGGTCCTGGTAGGTGGCCTGGTCCTGAGCCCCGCCGAACGCGGGCTTGGACCGGCGCCGCGCGACCACCCGGAACTCCGCACCGGCCAGCAGGACCCGGGAGAGCTGGTCCCCGTCCTTGTTCGTCCACGGCATCAGCGGGTCGTGGGCCGGGCCGTCCTCGTCGAGTCTGGTGGCCTTCAACCGGTCCGACTCGGGGCCGGTGAGCACCTGCCCCTGGCGCAGCGCGTAGGCCGCGTTGTCGCCGAAGGGTGTCCGGCTCGGGGGCTGCGCGGGTTCGGCGCCTGCGGCCCGCTCGACGTCGGTCGACTGCCCTGCGGCGCCGAACGGCGTGTTCTGGACCAGCGTGGTCTCCTGGCCGGTCTTGACCACCACCTCGGTCGACTGCCGTGAGGTCGTGTACGAGCCGACCCGGACAGTGGCGCTGGCGCCGGCGAACCTCGGCTGTGCGGGCAGCCGGAAGTGGATCTCCAGGTCCCGGTCGACGCCCCCGGGCAGCGGTACGGCGAAGGTCCCGTCGGCGGCGGCGGAGAGCCCGGCGCGCACGGTCGCCGGGGTGATGGCCGCCTGCAGCGTGCGCCTGATCTTCGGGGTGATCCGGACCCCGGACCCGGCCAGCACCTCCCGGGCCTGCGCACGCAGGGCCTCGACGTCGCCGAAATAGTGCTCGGCCCAGTAGCCCTCAAGCGCGGGCAGCTTCGGCGCCGGCGTGCCGTCGGCCAGCTGTGCGCGCCAGGTCGCCAGGTCCTGTTCGGACAGTGTGCCGGTCACCGGGCGGGGTCCGGTCTCGATGGCGCCGAGCCTGCCGCCGTGTTCAGGCGCCGGGAACGACTCTTCCGCAATCTTAGTGATCCGCACGTCCTCGGTCACCGGGACCGCGGCGATCGTGCGGCCGTGCCGCTGGATCCGCAGGTTCAGCTCCAGCCTGCCCTGGTGCACGGCGGCAGGCCCGGCGAAGGTGCCGGAGTGGTTGTGCTTGACCGATTGCTCCGTCGTCTTCTTCCGCCCCCGCCGCCCCGCCGCGATCTCCACGCCGAGACCCGCGCCCACCTGACCGTCGGCTCGGCGGGTGCGGGCCGCGCCTGCCGAGGCAGTCCCTGGCCGGGGACCTCGTGTCCTTCTGAGCACCAGCGCCACGCGGGCCAGGAACATGCCGTTGACCAGCGTGCGCGCCCTGATCCTGGTGTCCTGGCCGCCGAATTCGGCGCTGACGGTGGCTTTGAGCTTGCCGACGTTGCGCACCACACCGCGTTCGGGGGCCTCGGTGAAGGCCGCGTCCAGGGTCAGCTCATAGGTTTGGCCGCTGAAGCGGAGTTCAGCGCGGATCGGGTTGGCCTGGCCGCCGTTGAGCGAGTTGTGCACCGCGCCGTTGACCTCGGACAGGAACCGCTTGACCGCGTCGATGTTGCCGTTCTTGGGATCCAGGCTGCTCTCCGGCAGCAGCCGGGCCGCCAGGTCGGGACCGATGCCGGGCGCCTGGGCCAGTTCCGCGCGGAGGTCGGCGATCCGCGGACTCAGGTCGATCCGCTCGATGATGCCACCGAGCCCGATCGACTGCCCCGCCGACTCCCCCGGCCGCAGCGAGGACGGCGGCTCGATCCCCCGGTCCGCGGGCGCTGCCGCGTCCTCCCGCGGCGGCGGGGTCCCGGTGCTCAGCTCGTGCAGCTGGTCCTCGGTGAGCCAGACCAGCGCCGACTCCGGCAGGTCGAGAACCTCGCCCGCGGTCCGGGCCGGATCCGGCTCGGCCAGGCCGAAGCTGAGGTTGCCCTTGTACCGCGCCTCCGCGACCACCGTGGCCTCGATGTCGAGCCGGGCCAGTACCACCTTGTTCGGCAGCTCGCGGAGCGCGATCTTCTCCCCGCCCTTGAGGTTCACGGCCTGGGACTCGCCGCGCTCGACGGTGAAGGCCGAGGCCGAGACCCCGAAGACGCCCCGGGGCGAGACCCGGACGCCGCCGTCGGTCTCCGAGTGACCCGCGCTCGTCAGCACGGGCACGGCGATGACGTAACCGCCGTAGCGGTCGGTGGTCCCGGCGCCGCCGGTGCCCTTGCTGGAACTCTCCAGCTGCCGGGTGACCTCCTGGTACTCCGCCGCGCTGACCTGCCGCGCGGACAACCGGGGCCGGAAGGACACACCCAGCGCGCCGAAGAGGTCCGCCGCGCGGCGGCCGTGCAGCAGCTTGGTCGAGTCGATCACCGTGGTGCGGTTGAACAATCGCAGGTCCCGACGCAGCGCCTCCGGGGCGAGCCGGGAGTTGATCGAGTAGGCGATGTCCCCGACCCGCGAGCGCACCACCGGATCCCGTTCGGTGGCGAGGCTCAGCATCTCCTCCGCCGAACGCTGCACCGCGGCCGCGCCGGTGAAGGCGAGGATCTCGACGTCGTCGAAGGAGCGGGACAGCGCGGCGGGCAGCGCGTGCGGGGCCGGCGCGTCGGCCAGCGGCCGGTTGGGCCGAGGCTGGATCGCCTGCTCCTGATTGGGATCCCCGTTGGTGAGCAACACTTCCGGCAGCAGCATCCGCAGCGGGACGGTGATCGGGTCGGGCGCGGTGAGCTGCGCGTGCGCGGGCAGGTGCCGGCCCCGGCGACCGAAGCTGATCTTGCGGATCGCCTGGTTATGCCGCCGGTCGGCGTGGATCTCGCTGGTGATGGTCAGCTCGGCCCGGAACTGGCGGACCGGGCGGTCACCGAGCTTGCCCTGCTCGGTGAGCGAGCCGCCCCGCCACCGCTCGACATTGTGCTTGCCGCCCAAGGTCTGCGTGGTCTCCTGCGCCCAGGTCCGCGCGCCGCGGGCGCCGAAGTACAGCGCCCCGAACGCCTCGGCGCCGCCGGTGTTGCCCAGCGGGCCCAGCAGACGGCCCTGCGGACCGCCGCCAAGTCCGGTCTCCCGGCCGTGTCCGCTGTCGACCCCGGTGACGTCCTTGGCCCGGTAGATCGCCAGCAACTCCTCGGCGGTGAGCGGATTGCCCTCCGTGATGGCGCCGACCTCCGCCTTGACCACGATCGTGGTGCGGTAGTCGTGGAAGTACCCGGCGCGCCGGACCGGGACGTGCAGGCCGGGGCCGATCAGCCGGTTGGTCAGGCGGTTGATCTCCGGTTCGGACAGCGCCAAGGTCAGCGCCTTGCCCCGTTCCAGCGCCGCCAGGGCCTTGGCGGTGAGCTGGCCGTCCTTGATGTCGGGGTCGGTGAAGGAGCGGATGAGCTTGTCCTTGTTGAGGTACCAGCCCTTCTGCAGCGGCACGTCACCCAGCAGCGGCCGCAGCGCCCGCGCCAGCAGCTGACCGCTGCTGACCTCCTCCACCATGCCCAGGACGGCCTGCCCGGTCTCGAACTCCCGCGGCCCGAAACGGGTCCGGTCCGCGCCGGAGCGGAACTCGGTGTCCTGGGGATCGGCCTCGACCAGCCCCGCCCACCCCGCCTCGCGGGCGGTGGTCCACTGCACGGCGCCGACATTGCCGCGCAACCGCCACGGCTGCTCCCCGGCGCGACCGACCTGCCGGACCTCAATGTCGTAGACCAGCTCGTACCGAACGGCATCCCCGGTGATCTTGAGCGCTTCCTTGGCCGCGGTGGACCCGGTGACCCCGCCGGTGACGCCCTGTTCCAGGGTGGCGTCGGAGGTGAGCCCGCCCGCCGCGGTGAACGCGGGCTCGAACTCGGCGCCGCCACCGAGGAAGGCGTGTACCCCGGACCGGCGTTTCACCCCTTGCTTGCCGGTGTGCTCGTAGTGCTCGTGCGTGCGCTGGGTGATGCTGACGCCGCTCTTGGTCTGGTCCACCCGCACCCAGCGGGCGACCGCGCGCATCTCCAGCTGGGTGCTGCGCTGCCGCCACTCGAACCCGCCCCGGTTCTTGCCCTTGAAGATCACCGGCGACCGGATCCACTTCTTGTCCTGGTACGCCTCGTCCTTCCGCGCGCGCACCTCGGGCGGGTCGCTGGGATCGCGGTCGTCGTAGAGCGCCATCGCCCGCAACTTGGCCGCGATATTGCCCGCACTGAGAAACTCCTGGATCGCCTCCCGCCCCTCCGACCCGATCGCGGTCGCCCCGGCGTAACGCGGCCCCAGCTTCTCGATGACCTGATCGGCGAAGGCCGGGATGTCAGTGGGCTGCGGCCCCCGATTGACCACAACGGACTCCACCAGCGTGTGCCCCGGCAACCGAACCAGCCTCGGCGCCGACCGCTGTCCGCCCTCCCCCAGCAACCGCCGCCGCTCGGCCCGCCCGACCGGACTGACCCCAAGCTTGGCCAGCGCCCGAGCCCGCGCCGGCCGAATCACCCCACCCCAGCCAGCCCGCTCGGCCCGCAACACCCTGGCGCCCGCACCGTCCCGGCTGCCGAGATCCACCGGCATGGCCAGGGTGACCTCGGCGTCCGCGGTGACCACCGGCCCGCCCACCGGCGACCGGACGAGGTTCCCCGCGTCGTCGTAAAGGCCGAACTCCACCCGGAACGGCACGGAGACCTCATGCGGCGAGCCATGCTCGATCTCCGCAGACCCACCCAGCTCCTGCCGCAACTCACTGCCGACCTCCTCGGTCGGCGCGGACTGCACGGAGGGAACCACCTGCACGATGACCCCCGGCAGCCCGGTGAATCGCAGCACCGGCGCGATGTTGTTGTCCCGCCGATCCGCCTCCCGCACCGCGGAACTCACCTTGGACTTCGAGGCCTGTTCGAGGTGGTACCCGGCCTTTCCCTTGTCCCGCAACCCATCCCCAGCCCAGTCGAACCGCGAGGCGATCCGCAACTGGTAGTATTTCCCATCCCCCTTCACCCGCACCCGAAGCCCATCCCCCAGCGTGCCCGCCATGTCCTGCGCCAACATCTCGCCGATTTCCTTGGCGCCGTCCCACTTCTTGACCTGCGGCGCGATCTGCCGCAACCGCGCCTCGACGTCCAGCGCGGTGCCCCGGGCGTGCTCCTTCTGCTGGGCGGCGCCGAGGGATCGGCTGTCTCGCAGGTAGCGCGGCAGGCCGTCCCGGAGCTGCTGCGCGGTGAGGGGGCCGTCGTGGTCGCCACCCGGCTCCGGCGGGTTTGCCGGCGGCGCACCCGTTTCCACCGGGTCACCGGCCACAGGCGCGGTCGCGGATTCCAGCGCGGCCGCGGGTGCTGCTGCGGGATCCGGCTGGGGCTCGGCGGTGACGGGCGAGCCGACGGGTCCGGGCCGCACCTCGGCGACGAGCTGCGCCAGATCCTTCGGGTAACCGCCCTCAACCACCCCGAACAGATCCTTGGCGAGCGGCGGGCCGGCATCGAGGCGCGCCACGTGATGCACAACCGCGGTCTCCGGGCTCTTCGGAACCACCCGGAAGCGAAGCAGGTCCCCGTTGGGCAGCCTCAGCCCAGGCTTGTTGAGCCGCGCGTCAACATCGTTCCGCGCCTCCCGCAACAACTCCCGCCGACCCTGCTCGCCACTCCGCCCCGCCGGATCAACCGCCACCACAACCGTGACCTCAGTGGTCGGCACCCCATCCTGCACCGCCCGCCGCACCTCAAACCCAGCCCGCTGCTCCACAGCAGCCCCAGCGAGCTGCTCGCGCCCGTGTACCAGGGCCGGGGCTTGGATGTTCGCGGCGGGGGCGGTGCTCGGCTCGGACGCGACCTCGGTTTCCGGGGCGGGGCCGGTGTCGCGGTCGTAGCCGGTGTCACTGTCGGAGCCGGTGTCGGCGAGCGCTTCGAGGCTGAGGGGTGGAGCGGCGCTCGGACTCACCGCGGGCCCGTTGCCGGAGAACACCGCCGGCACATCGGTCTCGGTCCGGGGCGCGAGTCCGGGCGGAGCGTGCGCGATGTGCGGGGTGGCCACGTCGGTGCGGAGATTGTCGATACGGAGGCTGTCGGTGCGGAGGCTGTCGGCCGGGGTGGGGTTGGTGCTGCTGCGGACGTTGTGTTCCGGGCCGCTGCGGGTTTCCGGCTGCGGGCCAGTGGGTTGCAGGCCAGCTGACTGCGAGGCGCCAGGCTGCGGAGCAACAGGCAGCGAGGCGCCAGGCTTCCCGGGCGACTGCTCCGCCACCGTCCCTGCCGCCGCACTCGGCCCCGACACCGGCGAATCCACCACCATCGACGGCGGCCCTCCATGCGCCACGGACAACCCACCCGACGCCCCCAGCACCCCGCCAGCCCCAGAGTGAGTGGCCTGCCACTCACTGGCCCCACGAACCGCCCCAGGCTGAGTGGCCTGCCACTCACCCGCCCCACCAACCGAACGAGACTGAGTGGCCTGCCACTCACCCGACCCGCGAGCCGAACCAGACTGAGTGGCCTGCCACTCATCGGTCTGACCTCGCGGAGCCAGCCCATCCGGCTGCCGCGGGGAAACGCCCGGCAACGACTGGTCTGGCTGGGGCTCAGGCGCCCGCGGGTGCGAAACGGGCGGCTGGACGGCCCCGGACACGTCGGCACCGGGAACACCCGCCCCCGGCACAGGCGGCCCCACGACCGGAGCAGGCGGACCCGCAACCGGAACGGGCGGACCCCCGAGCGATGCCGACGGACCCGCAACCGGAACGGGCAGTCCCGCGACCGGGGCAGGCGGACCCTCAACCAGTACCGCCGGACCCACGACCGGCACAGGCAGCCCCGCAACCGGCGCAGGCACTCCCGCCACGGGAGTGGGCGGCCCCGCGACCGGCGCCGACGGACCCGCGGCCGGTGCCGGTGCGTGCGCATCGGGGCGAGCCGGGACCTCAGCCACCGGCGGCAACCCCACACCTCCAGGCGACGACGGCGCACCGCCAGGCGGAGACGGCACGCCCCCCGGTTGCGACGGCACATCACCCGGCAACGACCCCACCCCGCCAGGCGCCGCCACCTCACCGGGCCGCGACCCCACGTCACCCGGCGACGACGAGACACTCCCTGGCCGCCCCGACACCCCATCCGGCGACGAACTCACGCCACCAGACGGCAATCCCGCTCCTCCCGGCGGCAAACTCACGCCGCCAGGCGGCAGACCCACTCCCCCCGACAACGACCTGGCGCCACCAGGCGGCAATGCCGCTCCGCCCGGCAGCGAACTCCCGACCACGGGCGGCAAGCCCGCTCCTACCGGCGATGAGCCCACTCCCCCGGGCGGCCCCGAAACCCCACCCGGCGACGACGGCGACGCCGGCGACGCCCCAGGCTCCAACGGCCCCCCGCCCAGTCCACCCCGATGCCCGCCACCCTCCTTCTCCCCAACACTCCCCGCCCCACCCCCCAGAACGCCCCGATCTCCCCCCTTGACAACGCTCCCGCCAACTACCCCCGAACCCCCAACCCCAGCCCCAGCCCCACCAACCCCACCCCCACCAAGCCCCCCTCCCCCAATGGATCCCGCATCCAAACCATCCACAATGGACGGCCCATGCAGCGACCCGGCAATCCGATCCCCAACCCCACTGGCCCCCTTCTCCGCCCCACCACTGAACGCACCACCGACCGCGCCCACCCACAAATCATCAAAACTGCCACCACTGGCAGCCGCGCCGACGGCGCCCGCCGCGACGTCGGCCACAGCTTCGGTGGCACCATGAAAAAGAAGGGAGTTCCCAACATTGGGCCGCCAGTTGTTCATGCCGATATGCATGCCGCCCGCGACGCCCCCTGCCACCGCGCCACCAAGAGCCGACATGCCAAGACTCAAGGTGTCCCAGGCCTGGCGGTTGCCTTCGGCGAACTGGATCAACTGGACGGCGACGTCCTGGAGGACCTCCTCGACGCCCTCCTCGATCGCCTCGGCCAGGAGGCGGGCGGCCCAGTGCATTTTCCCGGCGATGCGGCCGATCGCGAAGCGGGCGCTGGTGATGAAACCGGGCACCAGGGGGGCGGTGAACGGGCTTGCCAGGGCCCAGAGGATGGAGTTGACGAAGAAGATGATCTCGATGAGCATCGAGTAGGTGCCTTGTTCGACGTCCAGGGCGAGTTTGCGCAGGCTGCCGGACAGCTCGTGGACGGACTTTTCCAGTTGTGGCAAGGATTCCACGAGCTTGTGCACGAAGTCGCGGAAGCCCTTGCCCATCCGCTCGCTGACCGCGCCCTCCACCGAGCCGATCTGCGAACGGACGTTCTCCCCCAGTTCCCGGACCAGTCCACTGAGGACTTCATAGGCGTCGCCGAGGGCGCGGGCCTGGTTCGGGCTGACCCTGGGGACCTTCGAGCCGGCGACCAGGATCACCAGGGGCTCGTACTTGGGGTCGAACTCGATGGTCACCGGCGAGGGCCCCGGCTCGCGCGGAGGCGGCGCGGCGCGTCAAGCCGCTCCGACTGCCCCGCACCTGACATCGGCACCCGCGCACCCTTCACCCATTGACCTGTCCGGCAGTAGAACGAGCGCATCGTGGGCGTGGCAACCCGAATGGCCTAACTCCAGCGCGGAAGTGAAACCCCGTTGCCCTGAAGTACTCCGGCCAGGGGTTGGGTTCCGCGGTGGTGGCGCGATCCGCCGAAGGCAGGTGACTTCGGGTCGAACACGCCGCGGCGCACCGCGGACAGCTGCTGGTGCAGGGTGCTGGCGAGTCTGCTCCAGGGTTGCCAGCCGCGTTGTTCGGTCACGTAGGCCCAGCCGGCGTTGGCGGCCGCGATCTCGCGCAGCACCTGCTCCGTCAGCAACTCGGGGGTGTCGTTGACCAGGCGGCCGAACCGCTCCCGTGGCAGCTGCTCCGCCCAGGCGGGCACCTCCAGGTTCTCGTGCAGGCTCATCGGGCCGTCGAAGGGCAGCACCAGGTCGGCGAAGTCCAGGTACCGCGGATGGGGGTAGCCCGCGCAGTTGAGGACCAGCCACGCGCAGTCCGCGCTGCGGGACATCCCAGCCAGCTGCCGGTAGAACGGCAACCGGTTCGCGGTGCCCTGCACCCGGTCGAAGAACACCCCGTCCACCCGGTACCAGGCCCGGTGCCGGACCAGTTCCCGGTACACCCGCTCCCGGGCGCAGCGGCCGTGACTGGTGTCGACGTAGCCCAGCACCCGCGTGCCGGCGAACTTGAGCTGTTGCACCATCCACTGGAGCTTCGGCTCCGGCCGGGGGCCCGCGCCACCGTCCACATTGAGCACCACCGCGCACTCCGGACCCACCGCGCCGGTCAGCCGCCGCCAGTCCGCGGGCGCGGTGTCGGGCTGGAAGTACGCGGGAACCAGGAGCCCGCCGCGCCAGGACCCGTTGAGCTGCAACACACTTCCTCCGGATTGGACAGTGGCGGCCGCGATCGCCGGTCACGCTCGGGAATGACGAATCCAGGATTCACCAGAGTGCTGCCTGAATCGATGTACGAAGAACGTTCGGGCAGAACTGCTTCACTATTCCCCCGGCCCGTGACGATGTTCGCTCGGGCAACTGTGGAGAACCGATGACCACTTCCCGTCAAGTTCGCTGGCCGGGACCTGGTCCGTGCAAGTATCGGCGGAGCGGCCCTTCGGCCAAGGGAAGCGAGGAGCGGCGGTATTCGATTTCCCATTCACCCCTCGGGAGCCGAGATGAGAACCACCAAGGTCGCGGTGCTGGCCTCGGACCAGTTGATCGGAGCCGAATCGGTCGGCCTCGTGCGCAGCGCGCGGGACCTCGAACACGTGGATCTCGCCGCGGCGGAGGTGGTGCTGCTCATCGAGCACGTGGTCACCCGCTCGTCCTTCGCCGCGCTGCACCGCTGCTACCCGCGACTACCCGCCACGCCCCCGACGCGCTGCGTGGTGGTGACCGACCACCTCGAACCCGGGACCATGGCCTACGCGCTCTCCTGCGGCCTGGCCGCCGTGCTGCCGCTGCAGGAGATCGACGGCCTGCGCCTGACCCAGGCGATTTTGTCGGTGCGCCAGGGCAACGCGCATTTCCCAGCGCAGCTGCAGGGCGCGCTGGTCAGCGAACTTGCCCGGATTCACCAGGACGTGCTCGCGCCCAGCGGCCTGACCGCGGCCGGACTGACCGAGCGCGAGGTCGATGTGCTCACCCTGCTCGCCGACGGATTCGACACCGACGAGATCGCCGCCAAGCTGTGCTACTCCGAGCGCACCGTCAAGAATGTGCTCTATCGCATGATGACCCGGTACAACCTCGGCAACCGCACCGAGGCGGTCGCCTTCGCCGTCCGCGCCGGGGTGTGCTGATCAGCGCCGACCGAAAGTGTGACAGTCCCGTTTCGGCACGGGCGCTGCCACTTCGGCCCGTGCATACTGCGGCAATGTGCGCGGACATTCTGGTGGCCGAGGACAATTCCCGGCAGGCGGAACTGATCCGCCGGTACCTCGAACACGACGGGCACACGGTGTCGGTCGTCTTCGACGGCGAGTCCGCCCTGACCAGGACCCGCCAGCTCAAGCCGGACATGATCGTGCTGGACGTGATGATGCCCGGCCTCAGCGGCCTGGAGGTGTGCGCCCGGCTGCGCGCGGAGTCCGATGTGGCCATCGTGCTGCTCACCGCGCGGTCCATGGAACCCGATGTGCTGACCGGATTCGACCTCGGCGCCGACGACTACATCACCAAACCGTTCCGGCCCCGGCAACTGGTGGCCAGGGTGCGCAGCATCCTGCGCCGCACCAGCCCACGACCGGCCGAGGCCACCGACAGTCCACTGTTGAGCGTCGGCGAGATCACCGTGGACCGGGTGGCGCACAAGGTCTGCGTCCGCGGCCAGCGGGTGGACATCACACCGGCGGAGTTCCGGCTGCTCAGCATCTTCGCCGCGGCGCCCAACCGGGTGTTCACCCGCAAACAACTCATCGAGGACGCCTTCGGCACCGAGTTCATGACCGAGCGCGCGGTGGACGTGCGCATCATGAAGCTGCGCAAGAAAATCGAGATCGATCCGCGGCGGCCCCGGCTGCTGGTGACGGTCTACGGCATCGGGTACAAGCTCGCCGACGACAAGGACTGAGACGAACCCCATGGCCCGCCGGAACACTCTGCTGCTTCGGTTCTTCGCGGTGTGCCTGGTCATCGCGGCGGGTTCGATCGTGGCCACCACCCTGCTCACCACCACCGTCGCCACCGGGCCGGAGCAGCAGTCCCGCTCGATCGAGGCCGACGGCAAGCTCTACCAGCGGTTGCTCGACTACGCCGCCACGCACCAGGACTGGTCCAGGATCCAGCCCGTGCTGGACTCGCTACGGGCCGAGACCGGCAGGCAGATCGTGTTGCGCGGCAAGGACGGCCAGTTCATCGCGGACAACGCGCCGGAGGGCGCCGCGGCCGCGGTGCCGCTGGCCGCGCCGAGCACGCTGGTCGATCCACTGCACGTCGACCAGGCCGTCAAACCCGGTCCGGCCATCGATCCCAGGGCGCTCGGCCCGTACCAGCTGTCCACAGTGGACGGTGAGCGGCTGTGGCAGCTCGCCGGCGCCGCGGCGCGCTGCGATACCCGGCTGCGGATGGAGATCGATCCGGCGGGCCGCCCGCACCTGGTCCAGCCCGACGGCAGCCGGGTCACCTGGAGCACGCCGGGCACTCCCTGCCTGCCGGACCCGCGACAGCTGACGCGGTCCACCCCCGGCGAACTGGCAACCAATGCCACACTGCTCGACAAGCTCACGGACTGCCTGCGGCGCAACGGGCTCCCAGCGTCCACTGTGGACACTAACTGGGCCGAACCGGCGAACTCGCGATGGTTCCTGACCCCACCGCCCCCGGGTTCGCCCACGCAGGTCGCCGACTGCCTCACCGCCGCGCGCCGGGACCAGCTCGCCGGATCGGTCGCACCGCCCGCCCTGCTCTACCTCTCCCCCACGGCGATCCCGGCCCCGGCCGTGCTGAGCTTCGACCGGCTGCCGCGGATCCTGCTGATCATGACGGCGATCCTGGTGCTGGCCGGTGCGGCCGCCTGGCTGCTGGCCAACCAGCTGGTCCGGCCGATCCGGGAGCTGACCGAGGCCGCCCGCCGCCTCGGCACGGGTGACCGCGAGGCGCGGGTGTGCACCACCGCGCGGGGCGAGATCGGGGAACTGGCCCGCGCCTTCAACCTGATGTCCATCCGGGTCACCCTGACCGAGGCCCAGCGCCAGGCGCTGATCAGCGATGTCGCGCACGAACTGCGCACCCCGGTGGGCAACATCACCGGCTGGCTGGAGGCGGTCCAAGATGGACTGGCCGCCCCGGACCCGCAGCTGACCGCCATGCTGTTGGAGGAATCGCTGTTCCTGGAACGTCTGGTCGACGATCTCCAGGACGTGGCCCAGGCCGACGCAGGAACTTTGCGCCTGCACCCCGAACCCATCAACACCGCCGACGTCATCGAGCACGTGGTGAGCGCGCACCGGGTGCTGGCCGAGGGCAACGAGGTGGCGCTGCGCACGGATGTGGACGGTCCACTGCACCTGACCGCGGACCCTGTCCGGCTGCGCCAGGCTCTGGGCAACCTGGTGTCCAACGCGCTGCGCTACACCCAGCCCGGCGGCGAGGTGGTGGTGACCGGCCGGGTCGACGAGCACGAGGCGGTGCTGGAGGTCACCGACACCGGGATCGGCATCGCGGCCGAGGATCTCCCGCACGTGTTCGACCGGTTCTGGCGCGCGGACAAGTCGCGCAGCAGGCGCACCGGCGGCAGCGGCCTGGGGCTGACCATCACCCGGTACCTGGTGGAGGCACACGGCGGCACCATCCGGGTGACCAGCGAGGTCGGCCGCGGCAGCACCTTCCGCGTCGTACTCCCAGTCCAGCACTGAACACGCAACCGGCGAGTTGGGCCAACTGGTACGCCGGTTTGGCCCAAGTGGGCGTACCAGTTGGCCCAAGTTGGTACGGGACGGGTCAGCCGACTGGGGCTAGGCCTTCGTCCAGGGACAGGGCGGGCAGGGTGGCGCGGGTCAGTGCGTAGAGGTCGGCCGCGGCCAGGGTGCGGGAGGCCGCTGTGGTCGCCAGGCGGTGGGCCAGCCGGTGGGCGCCGCGTGCGGTGCGGTCCTCGCCCTCGGCGAGCAGGTCGTGCAGTGCCTCGGCCACCTCCGCGGGTACCTCGTGGCCGCACCAGATCAGCTTGCGCAGGGCCAGTTCCGCCAGGTCCTCGATCTCGTACTCGGCGAAGTCCCAGCGCTCGCCGAAGCAGTCGCCGAGTTCGGTGGACAGCTCGGCCAGGGCGGCCAGCGCCGCTGGTTCGCCCAGCAGCAGCACCACCGGGCCGCCCGGGTTGCGGCGGATCGCCTGGCAGAGCGCGTCCACCGCCTCGACCCGGCGTTCCAGCGAGCCACCGGCCCAGTCGCCGTCGGCGTCGAGGAGCAGCAGTCCGCCGGTCGCGTCCTGGAATGCCTTGTCCACCAGGCTGTTCGCCTGGCCGGGCCAGCGCGGGCACAGCTGCTCGCCGAGGCTGCGGCGCAGCACCTGCCCCGTGCTCAGCACGCCGAGTTCGGTCAGCGCCTGCGCGTACAGCGCGGCGACCGCGCTACGCCCCATCCCGGAGTGGCCGGACAGCACCACGTTGGCCAGTCTGCCCGGCGGTTTTCCCTTGGCCCGCAAGGCACACAGGCGCACCAGGGTGCCCCCGGCCGCTTCCGCCACCCCCGCCAGCCCGCACAGCTGCGACAGCCGCCGCCAGCCCAGGCTGGCCTGTACCGCGGCCTCCGGGTCGGTGGCCGGGTCGGGACCGGCCTTGCGTGGCGAGACCTGTTCCAGCACCACGAGTTCGGTGTTCAGGTCGGCGCCGGTGAGCCTGCTCAGCTCGGTGTCCTTGGCCGGTGGGCTCTGGGCCAGCCGGGACGCCTGGTTGTTGACCATCGCCTCGAACAGCTTGCGCGCGACCCGGCCGTTGCCGAAGGTGTCGTTCTTGGGCACCCGCTCGAAGTAGTCGGTGAGCGCGTCCACCGCGTCGTCGGTGAGTTCGTAGTAGTGCTTGCCGCACAGGTTGGTGGTGATGGTGACCAGTTCGCCGACGCTGTAATTGGGGAACTCGATGGTGCGGGAGAACCGGGAGGCCAGACCCGGGTTGGAGGCCAGGAAGCCTTGCATCAGCTCGGAATAGCCGGCCACGATGACCACGATCTCGTCCCGGTGGTCCTCCATCATCTTCATCAGCGTGTCGATGGCCTCCTGCCCGAAGTCCGGCCCACTGCCACCGGATCCACTGGCCAGGGTGTACGCCTCGTCGATGAACAGCACGCCGCCCATGGCCTTGGTGACCACCTCGGTGGTCTTGATCGCGGTCGCGCCGATGTACTGGGCCACCAGGTCCGCCCGCGCGACCTCGACCATGTGGCCGCGCTTGAGGATGCCGAGTTCGGCCAGCACCGAGCCGTAGAGCCGGGCCACCGTGGTCTTGCCGGTGCCGGGCGGCCCGGCGAAGACCAGGTGCCTGCTCATCGGCGGCATCGGCAGGCCCATCTCCTGCCGGCGCTGGGACATCTTGATCAGGTTGATCAGGCCGACGACCTCGCTCTTGACCCCGTCCAGGCCGACCAGCGTCTGCAACTCGGCCAGCGGCCCGTCCAGGACCACTCCGGCCGCGCTGCCGATCGCGTCCGCCGGCCCGGCCTCCCGCTCCGGTACCGACCGAGCGGTAGGGCGCGGTGCGGCCGCCGGGGCGGGGTCGCCGGTGACGATCCCGTGCACCGCAAGCTGTTCGTGCTCCACGCCCCGGCGCACCGGGCTGCCCCCGCTGCCGGTGATCCGGCAGTCGGCGACCGTGGCGGGCTCCTCGGTATCCAGCAGCACGCCGTCCCCGGCACTGCCGGTGATCTCGCACTCCCGCACCTCGCCGCGGGCGCCGCTGAGCAGGTGCACACCGTGCCTGCGGGCCGAGCGCACCCGGCAGCGCAGCGCCCGCAGCACTCCCCCGGCCGCCACGCTCATCCCGTCCTCGGCCGGATCCACGATCTCACTGTCCTGAATGGACACTTCGGCGTCCTCGACCCGCAAACCGCCACCGCGCAACAACGTGGAGGCGAACTCGGCCCGCGACCCGCCTGCCACCGCCACCAGGCGCGCGCCGGATCCGCTCAGCCGCAGATCGCTGACCTCGGCCGCGGCGCCCTCGGTGAGCGCGAGCCCCAGACCGTCGGTCAGTTCGACCACCGCGTCGGTGAGCACCACCCTGGCCTGGCCCTTGAGCACCAGCGCGGCCCCGGCGGAGTCGGTCACCCGCAGGCCGGTCAGCCCGACCCGCGCGCCCGCGTCCAGCAGCAGCGCGGCCTGCGTGGCGCCCTCGACCCGCAGGCCGCCGAACTCCGGCGTCGCTGCCCCGTCCACCGCGATGCCCACCGGGCTGTCCGCCACCCGGCAGTCGTCGAAGCGCGGTGCGGCGCCACCGGTGACGTAGACCGCGACCTGCGCCGCCGAGCTGAACCGGCAGCCGCGGAACCGGGGTGCGGCCCCGTCGGCGATGTGCGCGGACTGGATGCCCGCGCCGGTGAAGTCGGAGTCGGCGATGCTCACCTCGCCGGTGGTGCGCAGGTACAGGTCGATGGTGGCGCTGCGGGTGACCACCAGGTCCCGGATCTCCGCGCCCGCGTGCTGTTCCACCACCAGGGCCGGCTTGGCCGCCTCGATGATCTCGCAGCCCTCGATCACCGCCCTGGCCTGCCCGTTGACGCAGATCCCGTTGCCACCGGCCTTGCGCACCACCACATTGCGCAGTCCGAGCGAGCCGTGCTCGGTGAGCACCACCGCGGAGGAGGCGACCTCGGTGATCTCGGTGTGCTCCACCACGCTGGGCAGCGCGGAAGTGATCACCAGCCCCACCCCGGTGGTGTTGGTGACCACGCAGTTGCGCAGCACCACACAACCCTGGTCCCTGGCCAGCAGGGCGGCCCAGGCCGAGACGGCGATCCGGCAGTCGTCGAAGGCGACCTCGCCGCGCCGGATGTCCACCGCGGCGCA
Source organism: Crossiella sp. S99.2 (assembly GCF_023094165.1). Taxonomy (GTDB): domain Bacteria; phylum Actinomycetota; class Actinomycetes; order Mycobacteriales; family Pseudonocardiaceae; genus Crossiella. Next base: position 181,710 of record NZ_JALMDK010000016.1, read on the forward strand.
CTGCTCGTCCGCGCCGGTGAAGCTCAGCCCGGCGAACTGCACCGCGTCCGCCTCGACCACCACCGCGCTGCCGGTGCGCGCGGAGACCTCCACCGTGCCAGGGCCGTCCTCGGCGGTGACGGTGACCATCCGGGTCAGCACCAGGTTCTCCGCGTACCGGCCGGCGCACACCGAGATCGTCGCGCCGTCCCTGGCCTCGCGCAGTGCGGCGCCGATCGTCGGGTACGCGCCCGGCCTGCCCTCGGACACCACCAGCAACTGCCGATTCATCGGCGGCTCACCCTTCCCCACGCACGGTTCGGACCAGACCTGGCAGCAGCTCGAACCGCCGCGCCGCGGACTCCGGCATCCGCTGTTCGCCGTTGGCGGCAGCCCATTTCTCCACGCAGCGCCGCATCGAGGTGAGCGCGAGTTCGTCCAGCGCGGCCCGGTTGCGGTCCACCCGGCCCTCGGCGTCGATCTCGCCAGCCGCCAGCTCGCGCAACACGATCTGCCCACGGCTGCCCTCGGCCGGCTCGGTCACGTCGAGCACCTTGAAGTTGGTGCCGGGCACGAACAACACCCGGTCCGCAGTGGGTTCGCCGTCGGGTTCGAGCAGCTTGGTTCGGCGCGAGGTCATCGACCACAGCAACACGTCGGTCTGGTGTTCAGCCTGCTGTCGCGCGCAGGGCGCGGTGAGCGCGTTGACAAATCCCCATTCGGTGCACAGCGTCCGGCTCCGGTACAGCTCCCACTCCCTGGCGGTGGGCGTGGCGGAGAAGATCGCCGCGCCCCGGTGCGAGGGCAGCCTGCTCAGTCCGGAGACCGCGCACCGGGCGAAGGGCACGTGCGGACCGGCCAATGCCCGGCGCAGCGGCAGGTCGAGTTCGTCCCCTGCCGCGGACAGGTACAGCCGCACCGCGACCGCGTCGGTGAGCACCCGGCCGGAGGAGCGTTCCAGGGCGCTCTGGAAGCCGGGGTGTTCGGAAAGCACCCGGCCGACCGAGTTCGCCACCGCCGCGTACTCCCGGCTGAGCGCCCGGCGCAGCCATTCGCGTTCCTGGTCCAGGCCGCGTTTGGGCACCAGCGCGGCGGCCTCGGGAACGGGCGCCGCCTGCAGGGCCGAGACCCATTCGACGGCGGGCGCCGGGGGTGTGGGGGCCGCGACCGGCTCGCTGGGGGTCGAGCCGACCGCGGCCGGGGCCTCCGCCGCCCTTTTCGGGGCCACTGACGGCGAAGGCTGGCGCACCGAGTCCCGCTCGGCCGCCGGGTCCGGACTGGCGTCGGTGGCCGCGCGCACCGGTGCCAGTCCGGCTGGAACGGCGGGGGCGGCGATCTCGCGGAGAAAACCACCCCCACCGGGTTCAGGCGCGCTTTCCAGGCGCAGGGTGGCGGGCTCCTCGGGCCGCGGGACGGCGGGCTTGGCGGGCGGCTCCAGCCGCAGCCGCGGCTGGATGAGGGTCGCCGCCTCGGCGAAACCAGCAGCCGCGATACCGGGCCCCAGCGCGCCTTTGGCCGGGCCCGCGATCTCCGCCCGCCGGTGCAGGATCGCGCTCGCGGGCGCCACGCAGCTCAGCCGCTGGGCGGCGTTGTCCAGGCTGCCGAACAGATCCTCGGCGAGCTGGCGCATCCGCGCCGCGGACTCGGGATCACCCTCGTCGTAGAGCACCAGCTGGCGCTCGGCGTCGGCCTCGGCCAGCCGGATCGCCGCGGCGTTGGCGGTGTCGTAGTGCGGCCGCAGCCACAGGCCGGACTGCACGACCTCCAGCAGCGCGTCGGGGGCGTAGCCGTAGACCGCCCGGCCGACCTCCTGCACACCGAAGACCGGCGCCCGGTAGCTCACCGGGTACGGCGCCGACGGCTCCTGCCACGATTCCGTTGGCGCGTAACCGAGTTCGCCCACACTGGCCTGCCAGCCCAGCGAGCCGTCCGCGCGGACCAGGTGGATGTCCGGCTCGATCCGCGCGCCGACCGGCAGACCCGGGTAGCAGATCACGTGCTCCCCCAACGCATCCGCCACGGCCTGGCCGTAGGGCACCCCGCCCCTGCCTTCCACCGGGCCAAAACGGGCCAGTCGCAGCCGGGGGCGCACGTCCTCGGGCAGCCAGCCCCAGAACCGGGTGATGTCGTCCACGGTCACCGGGGCGGCGCCGGGGCAGCCGATCACCACGGTGCAGATTTCCGGCTGGCAGGGCACGGTGGCGATCAGCCGGGCCCGCTGCGGGCCCAGGATGTGCTCGGGTCCGCGCGGCCGCAGCCACACCCCGCCGGGCAGCGGCTCGGCCACGCCGTTGGCGCTGGTCGGCATGATCTCGGCCAGCGAGGACGGGGCCTCCCAGGCGGGCCGGGGGAATCGCTTGCCGTCCCGTTTGGGCGGCCGGCCCGGCTGGAACCGGACCCAGCCGCTGCCCCAGCCCGCGTCCACGAACAGCGAGCCGCCCACCCCGGGCATGATGTGGCCGTCCGGCGCGATGACCACCCGGTTGAGCCGCTCGGACAACCATTGCCCGGCAAGGGCGGTGGTCTCCCTGGACCGGCTGCCGATCACCAGCCGGATGCCGGACCGCTTGCGCGGCAACAACTTCGCCGTGGACTCCCACACCGAGAACGGGCTCTCCCCCGGCAGGTCGACCACCACCAGCTGGTGATCGGGATCCGCGGCCAGCCCGAGGGCCAGATCGCGGATCTCGTTGCGCAGCGCGGCCTGCGGGTGCACCACCAGCGCATTGCCGATGGTCTGGCTGGTCATGCCGCGGCCACCCTCCGGTCCACCGCGGCGCTTGGTCAGCACACTCACCTCAGCCAGTTCCTCTCTGCGGCACGCCCACCTCGGCCCGGCTCAGCGCCGGTCCACTGGGCAGCGCGGCCAGCACCTCGGCGGCCACCGGGCGCGGGGTGATCCCGCCGAAACCCAGGGCCTGGACGGCCTCGTCGTCGGCGAGCCGGTACTTGAACCCGCGGTCGGTGATCAGGTAGCGGTCCGGTTTGACCCCCGCCTTGGTCGGCGCGGGCACGGCGGCGGCCAGCAATCCGGTGCCCGGCTTCAGGTACGCGCCGGTCTGCGCGGTCATCCCGGTCCAGGCCAGCCGGCGCGGCGCGGTGACGACCTGGCTGGCGAGCTGCGCGCCGTTGGTCAGCTGCCGCAGGCAGAAGGCCCGTTGCCCGGCCGGGACCTGCTTCATCGTGAGCAGGTCCGGGAGCCGGGTGCTCAGCGAGGTGTCGGCGGAACGTGGGGCGGCGGCGATCGCGGCGGCGTCCACCTCGACCACGGACGCCCCGCGGTGGGCCCGCAGTAGCGCCACCTCGGTGCGCGACAGCGGCGCCAGGCCGTCGGCGCGCAGCACGAGGAAGTTCTCCACGCCGTTGCCCACCGCGTGCCGGAACACCGTGCCCACAGGCTGGGTCACGCCACCCACCGACGTGCCCGCGCCGCCCGAGCCGGGAATCGCGGCGGCACCAACGGTCAGTCCCTCCGGCAGGGCGGCCAGCCAGGCGGGCGCGGCCAGTGGCGGGGTGCCCGCGCCGAGGCCGAGCGCGATGGCCACGGTGGGGTCGGCGAGCCGGAGCTTCTGCTGTCCCCACACCACGTACTGCTCGCCGGAGGCGGCGGCCACCCACAGGTACTCGCGCTCGCCGATCGGGGTGGATTCGGCCTCGGGGTTCAGGTTCATGCTCAGCGCCCCGCTCCCGCCGCCGGTCTGCGGCAGGCACAGCAGCCAGGAGCCGGTGACCAGGGATCCGGGTCCAGGCACCGAATCGGGGGCGTTCGGGATGCCCACCGGCCGGCCGCGGTCCAGCTCGGCGAGGGAGGCGCGGCTGATGGTCTCCACCGTCGATCCCTGGCCCTGCACCAGCATCGCGGAGGCGTGGTTGAGCACCGGGACGAGCAGCCCGTGCTGGTAGACGTAGCGGGCGCCGCTCTCCTTCTCCACCAGGATGACCCCGGGCTTGCGCCACGCGGTGTTGCCGCCCGGGTTGATCAGCCCGTACACCCAGAAGGCGACCCCGATCAACAGGCCGAGCACCAGTCCGAAGATCACCCCGGTGACCGCGCGCCGGGCGGGCGGCTCACCGTAGTTGGTGTCGCCCAGCAACAGTGCCGCGCTCATCCGGCCCACCAGCGTCTGGTAGGCGTGCACGTGGTCCTTGCGGGTCTGCACCGGCGCTCACCCCGCCAGTCCACGCGCCCAGGCGAAAACGCCCAGCGCGTGCATCAGGAACGGGATCAGCGCGAGCGCGAGCAGCTTTTCCAGCACATCGCCGCTGTGCGGCCAGATCGGCAGCAGCCTGCGGTGCGCCGGGCGCAGCGCGGCCAGCACCAGCAGCAGCGCGCCACCCAGCAACGCGGCCACGCCGATACCGCGCCACAGGTCGGTCCACTCGGCGAGCAGGGACAGCGCGAACAGCGCCAGGCCCCAGGAGCCGGCCAGCGCGAGTCCGGTGCGCTGGCCGATGTTGAGGAACTCCCTGGCGCGCAACAGCACCAGCACCGCGAGCAGCCCGGCCAGGGTGTACTCCAGCCAGGTGGGCGCGGCCAGCAGGTACCACAGGGCCACCCCGATGACCGTGGCCGAACCGATGGCCAGCACGCTGAGGTAGCGGTCGGCGTGCCCGGTCTGGGCGACCACCTCGGCCGCGGGCGCCGGTTCCACGTCGATCTTGAGTTCCTCGGCGGTGCGCGGCAACTGGGGTCCGCGCAGCCTGGCCGTCCGGGTGGCCAGTTTGGGCGCGGCCAGGGTCAGCAGGAAGAACGTGGTGGCCACCACCACGGCGTTCTGGGTGGGGGTGAGTCCGACGCCCAGGTGCAGCCACATCGCCAGGATCCCGCCGAGACCGGCCACCGCGGCGCAGCCGAAGGGCACGATCGGCAGGTCCGGTGCCAGCAGGCGTTGCACCAGCAGCAAAGCCGCCGAGACCCCGGTCAGCGCCAGCGCGCCCACCAGCACCCCGAACGGCGCCAGCGCCAGTGTCCCGGCCACGCCTTCGGCGCCCAGCGCGCCGCAGAGCGCGGCGAACAGGCAGCCCGCGGTGCCCACCACCGCGGCCAGGCCCCGATCGGCCAGGGTGCGCGCGACGATGGTGGCCGCCACGCACAGCACCAGCGCCAGCTCCGCCGCGATGATCGAGGCGACCAGCCCGCTGGTATTGCTGAACAGGGACACCCCGATCACGCCGAAGAGCGCGCCGGTGAGGCTGAGGAACAGGGTGCGGTTGACCTGCTCGTTCCACCGGTTGCCCTGGCGGCTGACCGCGGTGGCCATCCCGTCGGCGATATCGTCGAAGTCCAGTTCCGGCAACGCTTCCTCGGCCCGCAGCAGGTGCAGCCGCTCGCCGTCGAGCCAGTCCAGGGTCTCCGGGGTGCCGTCGGGGTCGAACGGCGCCTCGCCGAGCCGTTGCAGCACCCAGGCCCCGGCCTCATCGCCGTCCGGGACGCGTTCGGCCTCCCGGAGCACCTGCCGGACCAGGGTCGGCAGCAGGGCCGAGACCGTGGTGGTGACCGGCACCGCGAGATCGGCCCGGCCGCTGGGGCCGAACACCGTGATGCGGCACAGTTCCGCGTTCCTGGTGGCGCTCATCGTTCCGCCTTCCCCGACCACGTGCTCGCGGCGACCGGGTCGTGCTGCTGGGTGTTTTCCACTGGTACGTAACCGGTCTGGATCAGCCGGATCCCGCGCCGGGTGACGAGCTGGGCGCGGCCGGGCGGCAGGGTCCGCGGCGGGGCCTCGCCGAGGAACTTGCCCTCCTCCTTGGGATAGGAGAACAACAGCGCCGGGCTGCCCAGTTCCCACAGCCGCCGCAGCAGCGGATCCATCATGCCGCGCAAGGCGTTCGCGCTGCTGCGGGCCAGGATCAGGTGGAAGCCGATGTGCACGCCCTGGGCCAGCAACGGCAGCAGGGTGTCCAGCGGGGTGCCCATGCCCATCCCGCCGCCGAACAGCTCGTAGTCATCGACCACCACGAACAACTGCGGGCCGGTCCACCAGTCGCGCCTGCGCAGGCGCTCGGAGGAGATGTCCGCGCCGGGCACCCGCCGGTGCAGGGACACCGCGGCCTTGTTCGCCAGTTCGGTCAACGCCTCCGCGCTGATCGCGTGGCCGACCCGGTAGGCATCCGGCACGATCTCGTCGAGGTCGCGGCGGGAGTCACCCAGGACGATCTTCGCCTCATCCGGGCCGTGCCCGGCCACGATCTGCCGCAGCAGCAACCGCAACGCGTTGGTCTTGCCGGTCTCGGCGTCACCGAGCATGAACAGGTGCGGGGTGGTGTTGAAGTCGTGCCAGACCGGGTTGAGCCGCTGCTCGTCCAGGCCGAGGCAGAACCGCAGATCACCTTGGGAGCGCGGCAGTTCCACCATGGGCAGCTTGGTCGGCAGCAACCGCACGCCCGGCGCGCTGCGCCCCGGCCAGAAGATGCGCACTTCCTCCACAATGGACTTGGTCGCCGCGGCCAGATCCTCCACATCGGACACTCCGTCCAACCGGGGCAGGCCGGCCAGGAAGTGGCAGCCCGAGCTGGTCAGGCCCCGACCCGGCTGGTTCGGCACGGTGGCGGCCTTGCGGCCCTGCACCTCCGACTCCATCGCATCGCCCAGCCGCAGCTCGAACCGGGTGCCCAGCACATCGCGCAGCCAGGGCCGGATCTCCGACCAGCGGGTGGAGGAGACCACCAGGTGCACGCCGTAAGACAGGCCGCGGGCGGCGATCTCGGTCAGCTTGGTCTCCAGATCGCCGAAGTCCTGGCGCAGGGTGAACCAGCCGTCGATGACCAGGAACACCTCGCCGTGCGCGTCCTCGACCCTGCCCTCCCGCCGGGCCAGGCGGTAGTCGGCCATCGACTCGAAACCCAACTCGGCGAAGCGGGACTCGCGCATTTCCATCACCTGCACGACCTCGGCCAGGGTGCGCACCACCCGGTCACGGTCCATCCTGGTGGCCACCGAGCCGACGTGCGGCAGACCGCTGATCGACATCAGCCCGCCGCCGCCGAAGTCCAGGCCGTAGAACTGGATCTCCTCCGGGGTGTGGGTCAGCGCCAGGCCGAGGATGAGCGTGCGCAGCAGGGTGGACTTGCCGGTCATCGGCGCGCCGACCACGCCGACGTGGCCGTCCGCGCCGGAGAGGTCGGCCACCAGCAGTTCGCGCATCTGCTCGTACGGCAGGTCCACCAGGCCGACCGGCACCCGCAGCCGGGCCCGCACCGCGGGATCGTCCACGGTCATGCCGAGGTCGGGGTGCGGCACCACGCTGGGCAGCATCGAGTCCAGGCTGGGCGAATGCGACAGCGGCGGCAGCCACACCTGACGGGCGGCCGGTCCCGCGCCGGCGAGCCTGCCGATGAGCACCTCGGCCAGACTCGGCGCGTCCTCACCCGCGGCCCGCTCCTCGGCTTCGGTGGCTTCCTCCTGCTCCTCCTCGATTTCGGCGCGGATCTCGTGCTGGCGAGGGTTGGGCTGGGTGTAGAAGGGCGCGACCTCACCCGCCACGGTCTCGGCCTCGACGCCGGGGCCGCCGCTGGGCGCGGTGGTCCGGCAGGGGCCGGAGACGTAGGCGCCTTTGAACCGGATCAGCGTGGAGGTGTCGATCTTGAGGTAGCCGTTGCCCGGTCCGGGCGGCAGTTCGTAGGCGTCGGCGACCCCAATGACGCTGCGGGATTCCATCGAGGAGAAGGTGCGCAGCGCGACGCGGTAGGACAGGTGGCCCTCGACCCGGTGGATGCGGCCCTCGTCAAGTCGTTGCGAGGCAAGGAGAAGGTGCACGCCAAGGGAGCGGCCGAGCCGTCCGATGGAGACGAACAGTTCCATGAACTCCGGTTTGCTGCCCAGGAGTTCGCTGAACTCGTCCACGATCACCAGCAGGGTGGGCAGTGGGGTGAGCTGGCCGCCGGTGGTGCGCGCCTTCTCGTAGTCGAACAGCGAGGAGTACCCGCTCTCCCGCAGGATCTCCTGGCGGCGGGTCATCTCCCCGTTGAGCGAGTCCTGCATGCGGTCCACCAGGGGCAGTTCGTCGGCCAGGTTGGTGATCACCGCCGAGGTGTGCGGCAGCTTGTCCATACCGAGGAAGGTCGCGCCGCCCTTGAAGTCGACCAGGACCAGGTTGAGCACCTCGGAGGAGTGGGTGGCCGCGAGCGCGCAGACCAGGGTGCGCAGCAGCTCGCTCTTGCCGGATCCCGTTGCCCCGATGAGCATTCCGTGCGGGCCCATGCCGCCCTGCGCGGATTCCTTGAGGTCGAGTTCGACCACCTCGCCGTCCTCGGTGACCCCGATCGGCACCTGCAACCTGGCCCGCTGCGGGGTTTTCTGCCGCCACTGCGCGGCCACGTCGAAGGTGTGCACATCGCGGATGCCGAGCAGGGTGGTCAGCTCGAAGTCGTTTTCGAACGGCCGGTCCACGATGTCCACCGTGCCGCTGGTCCGCTTGGCCGCCAGCACCCGCGCGAGGGTCTCGGCCTGCACCGGGCTGAGCTGATCGCAGGTGGCCGAACCGGTGTCGGTGTCGGCCGGGTAGGACACCCGGCCGTCCTGACAGGTCAGCCGCAGCACCTTGGCGCCACCGGGCAGTTCCCCGGTGGCGTCCAGCAGCACCACGTTGCGCAGCCCCGGTCCCAGCAGCGGGGAGTGCGCCGGGATGGCGGCCAGGTGCGCGAGGATCACCACGAACGGTTCGGCCGCACCGGGCAGCACGCTCTTGTCGTGATCACCCCGGGAGAGCACCTCGGGGCCGAGCAGGTCAAGCAGCTCGTCGTGATCGCAGGAGAGCAGACGTAGGGGCCCGGCCGCATCGTGGGCGACCGGGTGTGCGGTGTGCGGAAGCCATTTCACCCAGTCCCATTCGGACTGGTTGCGTGCCCCGGTCAGCACGGCGATCCGCAGTTCGTCCGGGGCGTGGAAGCTGACCAGCTGGCCGAGCATGGCGCGCAGCAGTCCGGCCACCGCGTCCGGGTCGCCGGCGAACTCGACGCTGGTGAAACTACGCAGCCCCACCGGGATCGGGATGCCGGTCACCGTCCGGTAGGTCTCGCTGAAGCGGCGCAACGAGATCGCCGACAGCGGTTCCAGGTCCTCGATCGGTTTGGTGGCGGGCGGGGTGAACTCCATGACCGCCTGCTGGGTGCCCAGCCCGAGCCGCACCCTGGCGAAGTCGTCGTGGCTGCCCCGCCGCTCCCACAGCCGGGGCCCACCGGCCAGCGACCACAGTCCGGACGGCGCGGGATTGTTCCACACCACGGCTTTGCGTTGCGCCTCAGAGCTTTCCCGCGCCTTGCGGCGGAGCTGGCCGATGTAGCGCAGGTAGTCCCGGCGTTCGGCGTTGAGCTTGCGCTTGCGCTCCATGGAATCGCGCAGGAACTGGGTGATCCCCATCGCGACCATGCCGATGCCCATCGCCCCAGCCATGATCAGGATCAGCGGTGACGCGCCGCCGCCACCGGCCGAGGAGAACATCAGGATCATCACCAACGGCCCCATGGCCATCGGGATGAACATCAGCACCGAGCTGAGATCCCGCGCCGCCGGCTCCGGCATCACCGGCGGTTCCTGGAGTTCCTCCTCCCCCTCGGGCAGCTCCGGCCCCGCCACCCGGGGCCCGCGTTTGACCGTGACCGTGCTCATCCGATCACTCCCGGAGCCGCTGCTTTCGGTGCGCCCCAGGCACTGCTGTCCCGCCGGAGCAGATCGGCGGCGGTGCGTTCGGGCGTCTCCTCCTCGGTCTGCTCGGGCTGGACCTCCTCCACCGAGGCGTCCTCCTCGCTGCACGTCCCCTGCTCGTCCGGCTCGAACGGCCGGGGCAGGAACAGCGCGGGATCCACCGGCCGGTCGGACTCGGGCGCACGCACGGCACGGGCGGAGGCGGACACCCCGCTGTGCGCCCAGGCCGTGTCTTCCCGCACCGTGTACTCCGGTGCCTCGGGCTCCTCCGCCCGCTGCCCGGCCAGGCCACCGAGTCCGAACAGGCTGCCGGCCAGGGGGAGATCCCAGGAGCTGGTGTCCTCCTCGTTCTCGGCGGGCGCGACCACCGCGATCCGTTCCTCCTCCGGCGTCACGGCGGCAACAGCCCACTCCGCGGTGGTGCCGGCCGGGGTGTCGACCCCATGCGGATCACCCAGCCCGGCCACCTCTGGAGCCTCCCAGGGCTTGACCTCGCCCCCGATCAGCCCGGACGCGTCCGACCGCTCGCTGTTCGACGCGCCAGCGGGCGCCATCGGCATGCCGGGCGGCGGCATCATCGGCATACCAGCCGAATCCGGCGACTTCGCCCCCGGCCCGGCAGCCCAGTCCTGCCCGGTGGCCGGCGGGGTGTCGACCCCACGCGGGTCACCCAGCCCCGGAGCCTCCGGAGCCGTCCAGGGTTTGACCTCGCCCCCGATCAGCCCAGACGAATCCGACCGATCCCCACCCGACGCACCACCGGCCGCACCGCCCGGCGCACCCGGCGGCGGCATCATCGGCGCGCCAGCCGAATTTGCCGACGCCCCACCCGGAGCAGCAGCCCGCTCTGTCCCGACGACCGCTGGCATCTCCACCCCACGCGGACCACCCAACCCGGGCGCCTCCGCCCCCTTCCAGGGCTTGATCTCCGCGCTCGGGGCACCACCACCGGGTGCAACCGGCGCACCGGGCGGCATCGTCGGCACACCAGGCGGATTCGGCAACGACAGGCCCGGAGCGACAACCCGCTCCTTCCCAACAACCGCCGGAGTATCCACCCCACGCGGATCACCCAACCCCGGCGCCCCCGGCCCCTTCCACGGCTTGACCTCCCCGCCGATCAACCCAGAAGAATCCGACCGCTCGCTCTTCGGCGCGCCACCGCCAGGCGCACCACCGGGAGCCATCGGCGCAGCGGGCGGCATCATCGGCATCTCGGGCGGGTTCGGCAACGACACACTCGGTGCGACCACCCGCTCCTTCCCGACCGCCGCCGGAGTGTCCACCCCACGCGGATCACCCAGCCCGGGAGCCTCCGCCCCCTTCCACGGCTTGACCTCCCCACCAATCAGCCCAGAAGAATCCGACCGATCCCCACCCTGCGCGCCACCAGGCGCACCACCACCGGGAGCCATCGGCGCACCAGGCGGCGGCATCATCGGCATACCAGCCGGATTCGGCGACTTCGCCCCCGGCCCGGCCGCCCAATCCTGCACATCACCCTTCGCCACCTCACCCGGCCCGCGCGGATCCCCCAGCCCAGGAAGCCCCTTCCCCTTCCACGGCTTGACTTCCCCGCCGATCAGCCCAGACGAATCCGACCGATCCCCACCACCAGCACCACCGGGCGCACCGCCACCAGGAGCCATCGGCATACCCGGCGGCGGCATCATCGGCATACCAGGCGAATTCGGCTTCGACGCACCCGGCGCGACCCAGTCCTTCTGCGGGTTGTGCGGGATCTGGGGATCGCCGAGACCGGGCATTTTGGGGCTCTGCCAGGACTTGCCATCGCCGATCGGACCGTGCGAACCGGGCCGGTCCACGTGACTGCCGCCGGGCAGGCCGCCCGCCCCCGGCCCCGAGCCGGGGTGGAACGGCATCGGCGGAGGCACAGTGGCCTCGCGGCGGTCGGACAGTTTGGGCGCGTCGGGGTGGTTGCCCGCGGCCCAGTCCTTGGGGTTGGGCAGGTTCTGCCCGCCAGGGGGCTTGTCGCCGGTCCACTTGTGCAGATCGGGCGCCGGCGGCTTGTGGAGGTCGGGCAGCGACGGCGGCTTGACGCCACCGGGCGGGGGCGTCGGCTGGAAGCGGTTCGGCACGTCACTGCCCGGCAACTTGGGGGGCGGGGTGGCCGCGCCCGGCGACCTGGGGGACGTCGTGCTGCTGCCCGGCGACCTGGGTCCACCCGCCGAGCCCGGCGGCGGAGTCGGCAGGAAAGGCAGCGGCGGCGCGACCGCATTGTTGTGGACCGGCGGTTTCAGCGCCGAACCACCGGGCACGCTCTTCGGCGCGGACTCCGGACCGCCCGGGATGTGGGCCAGCGTCGGCGAGAGCGGCGGCATCGAGCCGCTGTGGCCGGGTGCGTTCGGCCCCGCACCACCGGACCCTGGCACGCTCTTCGGCGTGAACTCGTTCGGCGCCCGATTGCCGATCCCCCCGCCGCCCGGCGGCGAACTGGCGTGGAAACTGGGCGGGGCGCTGGCGGTGAAATCACCCGCGGCGTGCTCACCCGGTCCCTTGCCACCCGGCGGCTTGATGGCGAAAGCCGGGCTCAACGGCGGACTGTTCACCTCCGACGGCGGCTTGATGGCGACCGCCGGACTCAGCGGCGGACCGTTCCGCAGTTCGGGCGGCAGGTTGTCCAGTCCCAGCTTGTTCGGCCCGCCCGGCCCGCTGCCGAGTGGATCGGGGGTCGGCACCTTCTGCAGTTCGGTGTCGAACCGCTTCTCCTGGTAGTTCCCGGCGAGGGTCTTCAGCACCGACCGCATGTCCTTGGTCATCTGTTCGACGACGAGCGGGAACTCGCTGACCTTGGTCTTGTTGTTCTCCAAGGTGATGTCGATGCCGTAGTGGTGCGCCTGGGTCTCCGCCGCGATGCGCCGGGTCTCGGCGGCGTAGTGCACGTCGATGTCGTGCACGGTGCGACGCGCCCACTCAAGGTAGTTGCCCGCCGACCACAACTGCTCGGGCACGGGGTCCATTCCGGACGGGCCGCCGGCGATCTGCTCGGCCTGCTGCAGGAACGCCTTGGAGAACGGCGTCATCAGCCCCAGGAAGGCGGTCGCGGCCTCGCCCTGCCAGGGGCGGCCTTCGCCTGCTAGGGCCTCGGCCTGGTCGCGAATGCTGTTGCCCACCATGGTCAGCACCACCCTGGCCTCCTGGAAGGTCAGCGCGGCGTTCCACAGGGTGCTGGGATCGGACTTCCCGTCCAGCTCGTGCACGGCTTTCTTGCCGTGCCCGCCGGCCACCCCGTGGATCGCGGCCTTGATGGTCTTCCAGTCCCAGGAGTCGTAGTCCGCCTTGGACATGGTCTGCGAGCCATCGCCGGTGGCGACGACCGCGCCGTCGACGACCTTGAAACCGGTGTTCTTGGACTGGTCGTTTGCTTCGTCAGCCATTGTCCAGAGCTTTCGTCCAGGGCGGGGCAGACCGCGGTGTGCAGGGGGAACGCGGGGTCAGCAGGCGGCAGTCACTTGGTGCGGGAGTCTTCCCCGCCACCACCCTTGGCACCGTCACCGATACCGCCAAGGCCACTGCCGCCGACCGCGCCCGCACCGCCGACCATCGAGATGATGCGCTGCCTGGCGTTCTCGATGTGCTCGCTGAGATCCTTGCCAGTGGCGGAGTTCAGCTCCTCCGTGGTCGCGTAGGCGGTGGCCAGCTTCTCCAGCTCTTCCGCCGCCTGGGTGATCGCGTTGATCGCGTTCATGGTGAACTTCTCGGTGGCATGCTGGATCGAGGTCACCCCGCCCGAGCTGTCCCCGGTTTTCGACCCGGTCACCTTCTTCACCAACTCGAAGGCGTCGAAGAACACCCCTGGCGCGAGCTTGGTCTCCCGGATCTTGTGCAGCACATCCTTCAACGGCGGAATCAGCGAACGGATGTTCGTCGCGAACTCCTTCAACGCCTCCGTGCTGACCCGCGTCCCCGCACCCGAACCGTCCTCTGTGGACGGTACCTGCGGCGGCGGGAACCTCTTGCCGACATCGCCGTCGGAAAGCCCGCCCCAGGCCGGGTCGGCCTTGGTGTTGATGTCGTAGTCCTTCGCCGACATCCCCTTGATCTCGTCCTTCTTGCTTGCCACTCCCGCGCTCCTGTTGTCTCTGGTGAGGTCGTGCTCGCGATCAGCCGGACTTCTTGCCCGTTGGCATGTTCCGGCGCAGGTCCACCGCCACCGCTTCGCTCTGCTCCTCCGCTGCCGCGGCGAGTTTTCCCAGCGCGCCCATGGATTCCCCGGTCGTGCCCACCGCCGTGCCGATCGAGTACAGGACGCTGATGACCGAGTTCACGCCTTTTGCGTAGCCACCCTGGAACTTGTCCCATGTCTCGTCCGTCTCGCCGTTGACCAGCGGCGGGTGACTGAGCAGCTCGCCGAACTGGCCCGCGAACTGGGCGAAGGCGACGCCCAGGTGCCGGAAGTTCTCCGCGGCGCCGGCCAGGGCGTCGGTGTCAAACCTGATGTTCTCCCCGCCACCGCCCAGATCCACCGGGTTTCCGCCACCGGCTGGGGACGAGGGCGCGGAGCCGTTCTCGGCGCCGCCACCGGGAGTGGCTGGTTTGGTCGACACGGGTGTCACTCCCCGCTCTTGGCGCGGTCACCGGAATCGGCGCCCGTGCGTGGTTCCGCCGACATCAGTTCCTGGAGATCCAGCTTGCCGCTGAACAACTTGTGCGCGTCAACGCCTTCGGGCAGGCTCGGCGCGAGCAACTCCGCGGCCGCGTGCGTGGCCTGGTCCTGGGCCTTGCGCAGGGTGTCGAGCAGGGCGGCGGCCAGTTCCCTCGGCGCCATGTTCTTGTACGCGCCGGTGGGAAAGGAGATGTCCTTGACCACACCGCCATGTCCGACGGTGACCGACACCGTGTTGCGTGGCGCCGACACCGTGCAGGAGATCTCACCGAGCTGCCGCTGGGTCTCCCGCACCTGGTCGAACTGCCGGCGGTACTGCGCGTAGAGCTGTTCCACCTGCTCCGATCGCGGCGTGGACACCGGTTCCTCCCAACGATTTTCCTTGGTACCACACGATTTCGGTCAGGAGCGGAGCACCGCCGGGTGGCTTCGCCTCGACGGTGCTCCGGACCTCACTTGACGCTGTAGCCACCCCAGGCGTTCATGCCGGTGTGCTCAACCTTCAGGTAGCCCGCGGTGATCTGCTGCAGCGCGGTCTCCGCGGCGTTGAGGCTGTGCGGCATGCGCTGGGCGGCCGCGTCCCACTGCGACTTGGCGACCAGGTACTGGTCCTTGGCGCCGTCCTGCCAGTCCTGCAGGGTGCTGGTGATCTGCTGGTGCATGTTCTCCAGCTCGTTCTGCAGCTGCTTGGTGATCGCGGCCATCTGGTCGCTGACCGTGTCGGCCATACCCCGGTTGAAGGTATAGGTAGGCAAGGCGCTGTCCTCTCGTTTCGCTGACGGAGTAAGGGAATGACGCGATCAGACGCCGGGGAGGCCGCCGCCGCCCGCGCCGACCGGGATCCGGGCCGCGGTGTCCGCGTTGGCCTGCTCGCCCGCGGTGATGACCTGGCGGTTGCCGTTCATCATCTCGATCATCTCGCCCAGCTTGTTGACGATCAGCGTGCAGTCGTCCAGCCACGCCTTCATCGAGGTGTCGTAGGCGATCGAGGCATCGCCGCTCCAGGTGGACTTCAGGCTCGCGAGGGCGCCGGACACCGTGTTCATGCCGTTGCGCGCGACGCTCTGGGTGCTGCCGAGGTGCCCAGCGGCCTGCAGCATTCCCGGGGTTGTTGTTGACACACCAGCCATGGAAAAACCATCTCCCTTAGTGAACGATGCCACTTCACACGAAGCCGCTTCGCCGCCAGCAGACCGGATGAATGCATCAAGCACAACGACCGTGGTCTAGACATGTACAGATGAACTGCCCGGGTGCCCGTTCTGACCGACAACAGGGCACGGAAGCAACGTCGGGCAAGGTTGGTTTTCCACCATTTTCCGGACATTTCCGAAACCCGCAGGCCCCGGTTGCCCGAACACACATAAGCACCTGCCCGACCGGGCAACTGTGACAAACCTATGACCGCGTTCGTCCTGGCCAGGCACTTCGCCCGGCTGCATGTGACCATCGGAGAATGCCGCCGCATAATCTGTTGAACCCGGACTTGATCGGCACTGAGATCACCTCGCGAGAAGAGAATGGGTATTCGATTTCCCGTTCCTCACCTGCGATCAAGGTCGCGGTGAACGCGACCGACTGGCTGAGCCGACGGGGGCTGCGGACCAGGCTGGAATGCCACCCTGAGCTGCGAGTACTGGACGACACCGGCACCGCGGACGTGGTCGTGGTGGCCACCAGGTTCGGCACCCCGTCCGCGGTGGCGCTGCTGCGCCGGGGCTGTCCCACGGTGGACCAGGACACGCCGACCGTGCTGGTCACCAGTCAGGTGGACAACCTGCGGCTGCTGGTCGAGCAGCAGGTGGTGGAGGTGCTGCCGCGCAACTCGGCCACCTCGGAGGACCTGTTCACCGCGGTGGCCGCCGCCAGCGAACGCGCCGAGGTCAGCCCGGCCTGCCTGCAGACCAGGCTGGCCGACCGGGCCGCCACCCATTTCGGCCAGCAGGGACAGGTCGAGGCGAACGCGCTGAACGACCGGGAACAGGCCGTGCTGCGCCTGCTCGCCGAAGGCTGGGACACCAATCGGATCGCGGAACAGCTCTGCTACTCCGAGCGCACGGTGAAAAACGTGCTCTACGGAATGACCAGCCGGCTGAGCCTGCGCAACCGGGCGCACCTGGTGGCCTACGCCATCCGCACCGGAATGATCTGAACCGGCCAGACCGGGAAAACCGAACGATCAGCCACCAGTCGCATTCGGCTGGTGGCTGATCTTTATCCGCGGCGCGTGCGCTCAGATCATCCCGGCGCGCAGGGCATAGGCCACCGCGTGCGGCCTGCTGTTCAGCTTCAGCCGCTGGGCGAGGCCGGAAACGACGTTCTTCACGGTGCGCTCGGAATAGCAGAGCTGGGCGGCGATCTCCGCGGTGTCCCAGCCATCGGCAATCAACCGCAGCACGTCCACCTCACGCGCGCTGAGTCCGGCGGCGTTCACGCTCTTGCCCGCCAGCAAATCCCGCTGCATCCGCTCCACGTGTTTGAGCAGTTCGCCGAGCATGGCGGGCGGCAGCACTCCCCCGCCCGCGGCGGCCGCGCGCACGCCGTGCACCAGCCGGTCACCGGTGGCCGCCGCCCTGGGCAGCACCGCGACCACCCGGCACTCCAGCGCGGCCAGCAGCTGGGATTCCGCCAGCTTCTCCACCACCAGCACCACCGGCGCCCCGTCATCGCCGGACACCCGGCGCAGCAACGAGAGCAGCTCGGGGGTGAGCGCGTCGGTGGCCACCACCCGGACCTCGGCGGGCGCGGACTCGATGCCCTGCTCCACCACGAACTCCGGCTGGGCGGACAGGGTGCTGAGGATGCCTTCGGCGGTGAGCGGATCCGGTGCGTGCACCGTGACGCGAATGGCTCGCACTGCGCTCTCTCCATACCTGTGGGGCAACCGGATCATCTTGGCGGGCACCGGCGCCGAAGACATCAGCCATCGGACACCCACCCCAACGACACCGGGCCAACCTGGGAAAACGGGACTGGTACTGCCTTTCGCGGCGGTGATCGCCGACCGTCCACGGTGGTTCGTGGTCGCACCTGCGGAGTACACCCAGTGTCCCCCAGGTGATTCCTCCGACCGCATCGCGTTCGCGGCGGCGGCAGGCGGAGACCATGCCCCGCAACCTACGACCTGGCCGGGCTTCAGTGCTTTCGAAGCGGGCACCGGAAGGTGGTCATACGGGCATACCGGCCGGTTTTCCGGGCAACCTCGGCGGTTCCGCGGGTCCGATCGGCCGGAGAGTGCTGGACTGCTGGCGGGTTGACCGCGGAACTGGCTGGAGGAGAGATGGCGAGCAGCGACACCGGGTACAGCGGACTGGCCGGGGACCTCTTCCTGAGCCTCGCCGAGGACGGACGGCTCGCCCTGGCCCCGGAGCAGGCCGGGGCCATCGTGGACGACCTGGTCCGCACCCTGGACTCGGTGCACCTGTTGCTACGCGGATCCACCGCGGAACAACGCGGCCTGGAAGCCGCCCAGCGCGAACTCCCCAAGTACATCGAGGCATTCCGCCTGGTCCGAGACCGCGGCTGACGCCGAGTTGGCCCAACTCGTACGCATAGTTGGCCCAACTTGGCGTACGACTTTGGCCAACTGGACGGCGGAGGGGGATCGCGGCTGCTAGCCGAGTTCCGGGCCGGGCCAGTCGAGCAGGTCGTGGCGGCCGGTGATGGCCAGTTTGCGGTAGACGCTGGAGAGGTGGAACTCGATCGTGCGGCGGGCCAGGCTCAGCTCCGCGGCGATCTCGGCGTTGCCGAGGCCGCCAGCCGCCAGCCGGGCGATCCGGCGTTCCTGCGGGGTGAGCAGCGCGCGGGCGGCCGGGGCGCGGGCGGGGTCGTCCAGGCTCCCGGCCACCGGCACGCCGCCGCAGCGCTCGAACAGTTCGCGGGCACGGGCGAGGTGGCGAACCGCTTCCTGCTCCCTGGCCGCGCCCGCCTCGCGCAGGGCCAGGGCCAGGTCGTAGCGGGCGTGCGCCTCCGCCATCGCGGCGCCCGCCTCGGCGAACTGGCGCACCGCCTCGGCGAGCAGGGCCATCCGCATGTCACCCCGGCTGGTCAGGGCCCGGCCGTAGGCGCCGAACCCCAGCGCGCGGGCGGTGCCCCAGGCCGCGGCCGCGGTCTGGCCAGCCTTGGCCACGGCCACCGCCTCCTCGTGGCGATCGGACCGGAGCAGGATCCCCACCAGGTCGAATTGCCAGGTGGCGAGTTCGGTGTTGAGTTCGGCCCAGCCGTCGACCAGCCTGCCGCAGTCCAGTTGCGCGGACCGCGCCGCCGCCAGATCGCCGTTGGCCAGGGCCACCACGCCCCTGGCGCGCAGCAGCGCCACCGTGTGCGCCGACTGCGGGATCTCACCGTCCAGGCCGTAGTCCGCGAGCACCTGTTCGGCCCGCCACAGCGCACCGGTGTGCACCAGGGTCTCGGCCAGCAGCGCCGCCGCCTCGGCCACGATCGGCTGGTCCCTGGCCAGGCCGCGTTCCGCGCAGCCGGCCAACAAACTGTCCAAAGTAGACACTGTCGCGCGCAGGTTTCCCTGCCGCCGCATTGCGTGGGCGCGGAACACCACGCAGCCGAAGCGCTGGAGGTCGGCGCCCTCCAGCGGTAGTCCGGCCTCCAGCCGACGGCAGGCGTGTTCGGTGGCCTGGTCGTTCCCGGCCAGCAGCAGGGCGGAGAGCGCGAGCCGGCAGGTGTCCCACTCCCGCCGGAGGTCGGCCGCCACCAGCACCGAGGTGGCCAGCTCTACCGCGTCGCCGGCCCGGGGTTCGCACAGCGCCGCCAGGCAGACCCGCACCGCGGCCAGTCCCCGCTCGGCTACCGGACCGGTCAGGCCGGTCTCGGCGAACCAGCTCACCAACCTGCTCAGCCGGGCTTTCGCGCCGGGCCGGAACAGCGTGGCCCCGGCCCCGGCCAGCAGCAGCCGCAGCGCCGCCGCCGGATCGTGCCTGCGCACCTGGTCCGCGGCCTCCTCGAACAGGCGCAGCGCGTCCTCGGTGCCGGGCAGCCGATCGACCAGCCGGTGCAACAGCCCGCAGGTGACCTCGACCTCGGCCGGGGTGTCCGGGCGGCGCAACTCCTGCAGCAGGCAGCTGATCGCCGCCACCGGGTCGGTGTCGAGCAGGATCGAGGCCAGCCGCCGGGTGCAGGCCGCGCGTTCGGCCGCTGGCAGCGGCTCGCGCAGCGCGTGCCGCAGGTACTCCGCCGCCGCGGGCACGTCGCCCCGGTCCTGGGCCTGGGCGGCGGCGGTGCACAACGCTTCCCCGGCCCAGTCCAGTCCGATCGGCCCGATCAGCACCAGCTGGTCCGCGGTGCGTTCGGCCGCCCCGGGCAGCGCGCGCAGCAGCTCGGCCGCCCGCAACCGCACGGTGACCCTGGCGCCCACCGACAGTCCATTCAGGACGGTGTCCGCGGTGTCCTGCTCCTGGAAGGACAGCGGAACCTGGTTGACCAGCACGCCCGCCGCGGTCAGCACATCCACCGCGGCCAGTACCTCCGGCAGACTCAGCCGGGCCAGTTCCGCGGCGTCGTGCAGCGGCGCCTCCGGACCGAGCACGGCCACCACCACCGCCACCGCGCCCGCGTGGGCGCCCAGTCCGTCGAACATCGCCGCGGTCGGCACCAGGTCGTCGGCGGCGTCCGCGACCGCGCGCAGGGCCTCGACGTTCGGCCCCGCCCACCTACTCCAGTGCGTATCCGTCACCGCACACTCCCGCCTCACATCGCCGGCGTGTTGGCCGTTGTCGTACCCAGTCTTGGCCGAACTGGTACGCCACTCGGCCAACACACCGTCCACAACCGCCAACACACCGTCCAGAACGGCCAACACACCGTACGACAACGGCCAACACGGGGGTGGGTGGGTGCTCGGGCAGGGATCTTGCCCGAACGGCTCGGGGGGCTCCCGGATTCGTGGTGTGGGGCAACAGAATCGGCTGTCGGCTGGAACAGCCGAACCCCTTACCGGAAAGGTCAACGATGTCGAAGATCAAGAAGGCGCTGGGCGTCGCGGCGGTGGCCGCCGCGCTCACCCTCGGCCTCCCCGCGGGCGCCGCCCTGGCGCAGGACGCCGCGACCGACGCCACCGGCGCCGCCTTCTTCTGCAAGGCCAACCAGGTGGGCGTCACCATGAGCTCGGGCCAGCGGCGCTGCTACGGCCCCTTCCCGGTGGATGCGAGCCGGGGCCCGCTGCCGGTCAAGTGCGTGCACACCGGGCCGAAGGCGGCCGGTTACCGGATCAAGGGGCAGAGCCGGGATGTCCACCAGGGCGCGAACAAGACCAACTGCCGGGGTGGCTTCCTGGTGAAGCTCTACGTCAAGCACCGCTGAGCGCACCCGTTGAACCGAACCCGGCCGCGGCGTGTGTCACGCCGCGGCCGGGTTTCGCGCTCACCTCACCGGTGGTCCGGGTTCACCCTCGCCAGGCGTCCGGGCAACCATGAATTCCGGTGGAGGCGTTCGTCCTGGTCCGGAACTTGACGAAGCGCTCCTCGGAGCCGCTTCCCCTGGTGAAACTACCCCGGAACGCCCAGTTCTTATAACCGCCGTCACCGGACCGTCTGAAGGTCCCGCGCACAAAGGCGATCGTCATGAAACTGCCGTTCCTCGTGCACTGCTGCGGACGTTCGAGGCGCACCGTGTGGTTCGGGCTCCACTGGAACGTGATGACGTTGTACTTGCCGCCGTGCTGCTGGTACATCACCCTGGTGTAGCGGTCCGCGGCGGTTTCCGTTGCCGCCGCATCCGCCGCGGGGGCAACAAGAGTGCCCGATACCGCCAGCAACGCACCCGATAGTGCTACCACAGCCTTCTTGCCACGCAAGCTGATTCTCCCTTCAGGTACTGCCTTCGGGTCTATCGGTCACGCCGATGCAAACAGCAGGTAATCACCGGATCAAGCATTTGTCTGGACCAATGGACAGGCACGCACCGGCGGGGGCACAGACGGGCAAAAGCTCGGTGACCTCAAGGATCGTGGCCTGCCCCGCCATGACCAGCAGCACCCGCTGTCCGGCGCGCAGGGCGCCGCTGCTGATCAAGGCCGAGAGGTTGACGATGTTGTCCGCCGAGACGGCGTGCCCGAGTTCGCCGAAGGTGCTCTGCCACAACCGGTCCATCGGGATTCCCAGCAGTTTGCCGACAATTGTCCAGGCGGAGCTTCTGGTGTTCTGCGGCACCACCCAGTCGATGTCGTCGGTGCCGATCGCGGCCTTGGCCAGCACCTCGCGAACCAGTTTCGGCAGCAGCGCGAAGAAGAGTCCGACGGATTCGTCCAGCTCGCTCTCGGCGACCTGGTGTGTGGCCACGACGCGGAACGCGGCGGTGGTCGCCGACACCCGGCAGGCCGCCGCGCCAGAGGAGCGTTCATCACCGGGCAACCGGTCGACGGTGACGCACAGGACGGTGCGCCAGGCCGGTTCGACGGCCAGCAGCTCGTGCGCCAGGCGCAGGGCATCCAGCATCCCGGTGCAGCCCTGCTGGTCGAGCCCGTGGATCTCGGCGGTGGCCAGCACTCCGTACGCGGTCTCCCCCGCGGAACCCAGCGAATAGGTGACACCAGCCAAAAATGTGGAGTTCATTAGTGGCAGAGTGTTATCGGCCCACCGGCGGGCCGTCCACGAACCTGACCGCGATCTGACATCGTGGTGTCAGAAGGGCACATTCACCGGCCGCGCGTGCAGCAGGTCGACCAGCACGGTGGCCGCGGCGGGGCTGAGGTGCACGATGTTCCTGGCCGTGGCCGTGGTCGCGTTCACCAGTTCGTCCACTGTGTACTCACCGCGGACCAGGAAGCTGCGCGCGCCCGCGGCCAGCAGCTTGGGCACCAGCGGGACATCCGGCCGGTCGATGAGCACCAGCACCGGCGCCAGCAAGGACAACGGCCGCACCAGGTGGCGGCAGCACCCGCCCCGGCGGTTCCGCAGGCTCAGCACCACCACGCCGGGCCGGTACAGGCGGGTCGCGGGCACGCCGTCCGCGCAGGCGCGCACCGAGTCTACGATGTCCACCCGGTCGCCGAAACCCAGTTGTAGCCGCAGTTGTTCGCACATAGCCGGGTCGCCGCTGATGAGCACGGCCCGCACCCGGCCTCCGCTGCCGAAGCGCACCGGCGGGCTCACCACTCCGGCATGCGCATCGGGCGGAGGGCGACCCGGAGCGTGGCGGAGGCGAGCAGCGCGCCCTCGGCGGGCTCGCCGCGGTGCAACTCGAACCGCGCGGCGCCCGGCCCAGCCGGTGTGACCACAATGGACAGTCCGATCTGGGTCGGCCAGGTCTGACCCTTCGCCAGGTACAGCTCGCTGACCTCGATGTCGGCACAGCTCAGGCGGAAGAACTCCGCACCGGCGGCCAGGGCGAGTTCCCCCGGCGCGGCGCCGATAGTGCTGCCCCGGCCGTAGCAGTCCCGTTCCGGCCAGGCAGGGGCGGTGAGGGCGGATCGCCAGGCCAGTCCGCCGTCCCGGCCCGGCGATCCGACCGGGACGCCCAGCACCGGGTGGGCGCCCGGATTGACGGCCACCGGCGGCCGCGCGGTCTTCCGGCGCTTGCCCACGGAACCTGGCGTGGGGCGGCCAAAAAGGTAGTTCAGGTACATCGGCGCCTCACACCTCAGTCCGTGCGCGTGGTGTTCCCGGTCCTTCACCAGACAAGCACCACCGCGATCCACGCCGGCGGGCGCGCGGGCGGCTCTGTCCATTCGCACGACGTTTGTGCCCGAACGCCTCAGTTCGCCTCACCCGGCTCGGCGTTCGCGGGCAACGTGATCCAGTTCCCCGGCGCCACCGGGATCGAGACCTTGGACAGGTCTCTGGCGCCCAGCATCGAGGTCACCGCGGACTTCCAGGCGTCCTGATCCCGGGCCACGTCCTGCTGCTGCACCTCGGCGAAGCGGATGATGCCCTCGGTGTCGATGAGGAAGGTCCCCCGCCGGGCCACGCCGTGCCGGTCGTCGAAGGTGCCGTAGGTGGTGGCCACCTCGCCGTGCGGCCAGAAGTCCGACAGCAGCGGGAACGGATACCCCTGCTGGCTGGCCCACGCCTTGAGGCTGAACGGGGTGTCCACCGACACCCCGATGATCTGCACGTCGTACTTCTGGTAGATGTCCAGCTCGTCCCGGAGCTGGCACAGCTCGCCCCGGCAGATCGGGGTGAACGCGCGCGGGTAGTACACCAGCAGCACGTTCTTGTGGCCGGCGAAGGAGGACAGCGTCACCGGTTCGCGATGGCTGTTCTCCAGGGTGAAATCCGGGGCCGGGTTGCCGACTTCGAGTCGCATCACTTCGCCGCCTTTTCCGTCACCGAGGCGCACACCTGGTCGGGGTCGAGTTGCTTCGCCTGCCGGATCACGTCGTTGAGCGCCCGCGCGCTCAACGAGCCCTCGTGCAGGAAGATCAGCACACCGCCGCGCATCACCGCGACCGTGGGAATGGCGGTCACGTTGAACGCCGCGCCCAGCTCGGGCTGGGTGTCGGTGTCGACGTGGCCGAACAGCACGCCCTCGGTGCTGGCCGCCGCTTCGTGGAACACCGCGGTGAATGCCTGGCACGGCCCGCACCACTCCGCGGAGATGTCGATGACCACCACCTCACCGGACTCCACCGTCGGGCCGAAATTGTCCACATCGAGCGAGATGACCTCGCGATTTCCGTTGGCCACAAACGTCAACCTTCCTGCTACGACCTCACGCCATCGAGGGCTCGGTCAGCTCTTCCACCCGCTCCATGACGTACTTGATCAGTCCCAGCAATGTGCTCTTCACCTCGCCGCGCATCCGCGCGTCACAGCGGAACACCGGGATCGACGGGTCGATCGCCATCGCCCGCCGCACGTGTTCGAGGGGATGGTGCAGGATGCCGTCGAAGGTGTTCACCCCGATGACATAAGGGATGTTGCGGTTCTCGAAGAAGTCGATCGAGGTGAACGAGTCGGCCAGGCGGCGGGTGTCGGCGAGCACGACCGCGCCGATCGCCCCGCGCACCAGGTTGTCCCACATGAACCAGAACCGTTCCTGGCCGGGGGTGCCGAACAGGTACAGCATCAGGTCGTCCTCCACCGCGACCCGGCCGAAGTCCATCGCCACCGTGGTCGACCCCTTGTCCGGGATCCGGCTGAGGTCATCCAGCTTGTCGCTCGCTACGGTCATCACCGCTTCGGTGGTGAGCGGCTGGATATCGGAGACCGCGCCGACGAACGTTGTCTTGCCGACCCCGAAGCCGCCGGCCACCACGATCTTCGAGGAGATCACCGGACCCCGCGAAGACATCCTCGGGCGTCCGATTCCAGTGTTGTTCATCTGAGTACGTCCCTTTCCGATCGCACGATCAGTTCGACTGGGCGCCAGCCGTGACCGCGGACGGGCCGTCCTCGTTCACCCGGGTGCCGGGGGTCAGCATGTGGCCGAACCGTTCGACCAGCAGCGTCATCTCATAGGCGATCTGCCCGATGTCGTAACCGGGATCGGCCAGAATGGACAGACAGGAACCGTCGCTGATCGCCATCAGCAGCATGGTGCCCGCGTCCATCTCCACGATGGTCTCGTTGACGTTGCCAGCCTGGAAGCAGCGCGCCGCGCCCTCGGTCAGGCTCACCAGGCCGCAGGCGACCGCGGCGAGCTGGTCGGCCCGCGCCTCCGGCAGCGAGCTGGAGGCCGCGATGAGCAGGCCGTCGGAGGAGACCGCGACCCCGTGCGCCACCCCGGGCACCCGGTCCACGAAATCGTTGATGAGCCAGGCGAAGTTACCCCGCTTCTCGTCCTTCTCGGTCATCACTTGTCACCACTTTCCGGATAGTTGTTCTCCAGCACCGTCCAGCCGCCGGAGTCCGGCGCGGGCCGCGACCGGTTCTCCTGTTCCTTGGCCTTGCGCACGCCCTGCTGGTAGCTGGACAGGCGGCTGCGGGTGGTCTGCGCGTCGCGGGTGATGGGGACGACCGGGTTCGGGGTGGCCGGGGCGGGCGCCGCGTCCGGGCCACCGGGGATCAGGTGGGCCCCCTGCCGCCGCAACGGCAGGCCGTCCTCGGTGTAGCTGTAGCCGTCCTCGTCCCGCACGGTGTCCGCCAACTCCCACTCACTGTCCACTGTGGACCTTCCGTTGTCCGGCCCAGACTCCCCTGCCCGCGGGCGCAACGGCACCGACTGCTGGCGCAGGGCCACCGCCTCCCTGGCCTGGAACCAGCGGGAGGTGGGGCGCACCGTGCTGGGCATGGGCCGGGACTCCGGGGTGGCACGCTGGGGCACCCGCACCGGCAGCTCCCCCGGCACGTCCGCGTGCACCTTGGCGACCACCTCGGCGGAATCCCGCCACGCCTGGCCGGCCCGCACAGGTGTCCTCGACCTGGAGTACCAGGAGGACTGCCGCCGGGAACTGGCCCGCACCGGCGCCTTCGCCTCGGTCTCGGTCCGGCGCAACGTGGTGGTCACCAGCACCGCGGGCGCGACGTCCGGCCGCTCCGCCAGCACGGCTCCCGCGCCCTGGGTCAGGCCCCGGCGTGGATCGCCCGGCAGCGCGGCCCGCACCTCGTCCTCCTCCAGCAGCGCGGAACTGGGCACGGTGACCAAGGCCGACACACCCGTGACGTTGTTGCCGCCGAAGAGTTCCACCCGGATCCCGTGCTTGCCCGCCAGCCTGCCGACCACCAGCAGCCCGACCCGGCGGGTGCGCGCGATCTCCTCCGAGCCCAGCCGCCGCAGCTGCCGGTTCACCCGGTCCAGGTCCTCATCGGACATGCCGATCCCGTTGTCGAACACCCCGATCGAGAGTCCGTGGTGCCGACCGAGTTCGGCCTTGACGGTGACCTGCTGATCGGGGGCGGAGAAGGAGGTGGCGTTGTCCAGCAGCTCGGCCACGATCCGGATCAGGTCCCCGGCCGCGGTGTTGGACACCCGCACCGCCGGGGTGTCGAGCATCCGGACCCGTTGGTAGGAGCCGATTTCCGAGATCGCCGCGCGAAGCAGGTCGCCGACCGGGACCGGCTCCTTGGTCTTGCGCACCAGCTCGGTGCCGGAGAGCAGCAGGATGTTCTCGTTGTTGCGCCGCATCCGGGTGACCAGGTGGTCGAGCTGGAACAGGCGGTTGAGGTCGGTCGAGCAGCGGTCGCCTTCCTCCAGCTGCTCGATGATCTGCAACTGGCGCAGCAGCAGGGATTGCGTCCGCCGGAACATGGTGACGAAGACCTCGGAGTAACCGGAGCGGATCTCGTCGTGTTTGGTGGCCAGCTGCACCGCGTGCGTGCAGACCTGCCGGACGTCGTCGATGAGCATGGCCAGCTTGCCGTCGGTCGGGTTGGGCAATTCCAGGCCGACGCGTTCCAGGTCTCGCCCGTCCACCACCTCGCCCACGATCTCCGACAGCCGTCGCCCGGACAGCTCGTCCACCTCGGCCCGCAGGGTGTCCATCGAACGCCACAACCGCCGCGCGCCAACGGCTATCAGCGCGCCGAGCAGCAGGGAACCGATCCCCGTCGCCAGCGCGGTCCAGCGCGACCAGGGCGTCCCGGACGCGGCGGCGGCCACGACGGCGAACTGCAGGGCGCACAGCAGGACGAAGGCGAGCAGCAGTTGCCTGCCCTGTCCTCGCGCCTGGTCTCTGTTCATCGTGCCTCCGTCAGCCGTGGGGTTCAAATGAGCCGGGCGAGCCCGGCGTAGAGGCGGCGCAGCAGTTCCAGCGAGGGCAGGCCGCCCGCGGTCGGGCCGGAAATGCTGTGCACGCGCAGGTATCCCTTGTCGATGCCGTCGCTGATGATCGTGCGGGCCAGGCCCAGTGGCGCCTCGATGGCCACCGCGATCTCGGCCACCGACTGCGGCACCGCGCAGGTGCGGCACACCAGCCGTTCGTCCTGGCTCATCTCCCGCTGCGGCAGGGTGGCGTAGGGCCGGGCGGCCGCGATCATGGTTTCGAATTCCAGCTCGTGGCTGGACTCCGACCGGCCGCCGGAGCGGACGTAGGGCCGGATGAGCGGGGCGGTGCGGTCGAGGTCGAGGGTCAGATCGCCTGCCTCGAACCGGATCCCGTCCTCGTAGTCGGCCGCCGGGGCGATCCGGCAGGACCGCCTGGTGCCGGACTCCCCCTCGGTCTCGGCCAGCACCCGGATCGGGGTCACCTCGGTCAGCGCCTCGACCACGACCGGCCGGCCGCCGCCGCGCCCTGGTTCCTCGAACGGGGACCGGTCGCGGAAGTCGTGATCGGCCCACTCCCCGTAGTCCGCCCAGCCGCCGAAGCGGACCGGTTCGGCCCCGTCCGCCCGCTCGCCCGGCAGCGCGGCCGCCCGGCCGCCACGCATCACCGCTCCCCCTGGTGCGCGTGCCTGGCCGCGGTGGCAGGCCCCAGCAGCTCCTCGGGCGCGGGCGCCCGCGCGATCCGCTCCCGCTCCCGATAGGGCAGCGGCACGACGGCGGACCGGTAGTACGGGTCCTCGGCGATGAGCACGGAGATCCCGGTGGTCTGCGAGGTGAAGTTCGGGGACTGCTGGACCGCGATCGCGGCGGCCGCGGCCAGGGCGACGAGCGAGAAGATCGCGAGTACGTTCGGTCGCATCCCGTGGTCCTTTCCAGTCCGTCAACATGCGCGTCACACCCTTGATGGCTCGGGCACGGGCGGGACCCGGTCCGCGCCGGTGGCGACCCGCCGCCGCAGCTCGGCGGTGTGCCGCAGCACCGCCGGGGTGTTGTCGAAACCGACGACGCCGGTCAGCCGGTTGTCCAGGAAAAACCCGGAAACCGTGTGCCCGCCGGGGGTTCCCTGGTCCATCGCCCGGCGCACCGGGCCCAGGGCGGGCATCCCGGCCGCCTGGATCTGCAGGCCGAACTGCTCGGACCAAAAGCGCGGCACCGGTGTGTACGGCAGCGCCCCCTCGCGTCCGCTGAGCAGGCTCTCCGCCGCGGCCCGGCCCATCTCCATCGCGTTGGTCCAGTGCTCGACCCGGTGCGCCCGCGGGCCGAAGCGCAGATTGGGCCAGCTGGCCACATCGCCGGCGGCCACCACGTCGTCCAGCCCGGCGACGTGACAACTCGGCTCGCACACCACGCCGTCGGCCAGGTCCGCGCCCGAGTCCCGCAACCAGGAGACCGCCGGGACCGAGCCGACGGCCACCACCACGTGGCTCGCGGACAGCACCCGCCCGTTGGTCAGCCGCAGCTCGACCGCGGACGGCTGCGGCGCCCAGCCCGCCACCTTGGTGCCGAGCTGGAGCTGCACGCCCTTGCGCCGGTGCAGTTCGGTCAGCCGGGCGCCGAGTTCGCGGTCGAGCAGCTCGCCCATCAGCCGAGGGGACCGGCCGACCAGGGTGATCTGATGGCCCATGGCACGCAGGCTGGCGGCCAGCTCGCAGCCGATGAAACCACTGCCGATCACCACCACCTGCTCGCGCGAGTTGGTCAGCGCCTTGCGCACCCTGGCGGCGTCGGCGATGGTGCGCAGCACAGTGACCCGCGGGTGGCCGTGGATCCCGGTGGGCAGCCTGCGGGCCTC
Source organism: Crossiella sp. S99.2 (assembly GCF_023094165.1). GTDB lineage: Bacteria > Actinomycetota > Actinomycetes > Mycobacteriales > Pseudonocardiaceae > Crossiella. The sequence goes on from NZ_JALMDK010000016.1 coordinate 210,402, forward strand.
GACCCCGCTGGCGATGACCAGCCCGTCGTAGTCGAGCAGCTCGCCACCGGGCAGGAACACCTGCCGCCGCAACGGATCCAGCTGGGAGACCGGGGTGTTGAACCGCCACACCACGTCCAGCTGGTGCGCGGGCGCGATCACCAGGTCCCGCTCGCTGAACTCACCACTGAGGAACTGCTTGGTCAGCGCGGGCCGGTAGGTCGGCAGGCCCGGTTCCGCGCCGAGGATGACGATCTCCCCGTCGAAACCCAGTTCCCGCAACCGTTCCGCGGCGCACATCCCGGCCAGGCCGGCCCCGGCGATGACGATTCGTGGCAGCTCAGTCACGTTTGCCCGCCTCCAGTTCGATCGCGCGCGTCGGACAGGCCCGCGCCGCGGAGAGCACGTCCCGGTTGTGCTCGACCTCGGGGTTCTGCCGGTAGGCCAGGCGACCGTCCTCGCGCAGCTGGAAGACCTCCGGGGCCTCGGACTGGCAGAAGCCGTAGCGGTGGCAACGCTGGTTGTCCACGCTGATGCTCAGCGGCGCCGCCTTGTCCACCTGCTTCTGCCGTGGACTGCTCGCGTCCAGCAGCCCGATCCGCACCAGCGCCGCGGCGGGCAGGAACCGCACCGCGGTCAGCGCGAGCGCCGGGGCGAGCACGGTGATCCCGCCCAGCCACACCAGGTTGAAGTTCGCGTTCGCCCAGGCGCCCCACCAGGAATGCGCCACCCCGAGGGCGATCGCCAGGTAGCCGATCTGGTGGAAACGCAGCCAGCTGCGGTAGCGCACGATCCGGTGCACCCACGCGGTCAGCATGATCACCACCATCAGATCGAAGGCGAGGATGCCGAGCGCGTGCCGGAGATAGCCGTTCAGGAACGGGATCACCACCTGGGTGCCCACCACGATCTGTTCGTCCAGCAACAGCATCGACAACCCGTGCACGGTCGCGGTGGCCAGGGCGAAGGCGGCCAGCAGCACGTGCCCGGTGCGCAGTGCCTGGTGGCCGGTGACCCGGCGGATCCAGCCGGTGGCCACCAGCACGCCCCAGCACAGGGTCAGGCACATGCACAGGTAGGCCAGCCGCCCGGAGAGCGCGGCGACCGCGCGCACGCCGGCGTCGTAGGAGGTGAATCCCCCGGCCAGCAACAGCTCCACGCTCATTCGATCGCACCCCCGCCCGCCGGGTCCGCGGCCGGTTCCCCGGCCCGCCGCCGGGCGCCCAGCTGGACCAGCAGCAGCGTGGCGAAGCCGAGCACCAGCGCCAGCGCCGAACCGGCCAGCACCGACACCAGCGAGGGCACCGGCTGGTACGGCGAGTCGGTGCCGGAGTGCACCGCAAGCGAGTCGGTGCCCGCCAACTCGGTGCTCTCCAACAGGGTCATGTGCCGGGCCACGTAGTCGGCGGCGAGCTGGGCCATGGTGCGCACGACGTCGTTCTGCGTGGTCGCCCGGACGCCGGCGACCTTGAGGTAGACCGTGCCGTGCGCGGCCCTGGTCAGCCGGACGTAGCGGCGGTCCCGCTCCGCGCCGGTGGCGGCCAGGATCTGCTCGCGCCAGGCGTTCTGCTGCGGGGTGGCCGTGGCGGGCAGCAGCACGTTCAGCCGGGCGGCCGCCGCCTCGTTGTACTCGTTGAGCTTGTGGTGCTCCTTGGCCAGTTGCGCGCCGACCGCCCGCACCCGGGGATTGCCGCTCTCCCTGGCCATCAGCTCACTGGCGGGCATTTCCCAGAACCCGGCCTGGGCCACCGCGAACAGCATGCCGATGTCGGCCGGGTAGAGCGGGCCGAACGGCGCGTCCATGGTGGTGTGCTCGCGCAGCCGCTCCCCCGGCACCGACTCGTTCCACTCGGAGGTGGCGGTGACGCCGCAGGAGCTGACCGTGCCGCACAGGGCGGCGGCCAGCAGAATGCGCGGAACCCAACCGAGGCGAGCGCGAGCGGAATTGCGACCACCCGACCAATTCACCTCAACCGATTTCCGCATACTGTCGCCGCCCGTCACTCCACCCGACGAATCGATGTTGGGAGTGCATTAGGCGCTCTTGTCGGCCCGGGTGGAAGTGTTGCCGACGGCCCCGGGTACAAGTGGGCAATCAGAGTGCACGATGTGACACCGTTGCGCTGGACGGCGGTCCCGCTACCTGGGCGTTCGTCCCCCGGGCATGGGTCGTTCCGGGCAGCGCGCGGTCCGCCCGGAACGACCCAAGCCTCGCGGTCAGCGGTCGATGTGGATCTTGACTACCGCACCGTACTTCTGGTACTTCGACTCGTTCTTCCGGAACGTGTGGCGGTAGCGGCTGCCGTCGCCCGGTTCGTATTCGAACCAGCCCTTGTTGTTGCCGGAGCTGAAGTTCGTCACCCCGGGCTGGTCGAGCGAGCGCTCACCCGCATTGGCGAAGCACCTTTTGAAACCACCGTTGTTGTTCCGGATGCCGATGATGAAGTACTTGTCGACCCAGATCGGGTTGTTGCACTCCGCGACGTTGATTTCGTTGATCGCGAAGGCCGGGGCGACACTGATGGTGCCGAGGCTCATCGCCGACATCGCGAGCACAGTCAGGACACGCGTTCTCATTCTTTTCATCACAGTCTCTTTCAGGTCAGAACACGGCGATGGGGTTGACCGGGACGCCGGTCAGGCCGTGGATACGGGGCGGGGCGATGCTGAGCAGGAAGGTGTGCCGGTTGAGCTGGGCGCACAGCGCCGCGAGGTCGTCGAGTGCGGCCGCGTCGATCAGCGGCATCGCCATCCGGCCCAGGCCGATCCCGTGCAGCGGAGACGGGCTGACCGGGTCGAACGGCGGGTAGGCGTCGCCCCGGTCACCGGCGAAGAGGGCGACGCCTCGGCGGTGCATCCAGCACACCGCGTCCAGGCTGATGCCCGGGGTCGGCGTGCCGGGAACCGGGGTGCTCGACCAGCCCAGTCGCACCACCAGCGCGTCGCCCGAGCCCACCTCGACGCCTTGGCGCTGCTCGGCCCGCTCGAAGTCCAGCCCGGTCACCGCGTGCCCGGAGGCGAGCGGTCCCTCGTGCGCCAGGTCGAGCAGCACCCCGCGGGTGACGATCCCGGCGGCGAAGGCCGTGGTGGAGGCGTGCGTGACACCGCCGGGGGTCACGGTCTGGGCGCGCGGGCGGCCCGGGTACACCTGGTCGTCGGTGGACCAGTGTGCCAGCGCGTCGAGGTGGGTCGAGTTCGCGTGGTGGTTGGTGACCAGCATCAGATCCGCGGCCACGCCGATCCCGGTGTGCTGCATCATCTGCTGCACGGGCGAGGCGTCCACCGTGCTGGGCGCGAACGGGCTGCTGATCATCGGATTGGGCGTGATCGGCAGGGCCAGCGAGGCCCACCGGCCGATCCGCACCTCCGCCGCCGCGCGCACCCGCACCTGGTCGGTGATGAGGTTGAGCGTGCCCAGTTCGTCCTCGGGTCCCCATCTGCCCCAGTTGTCCGGGAGTTCGGGGTCGGTCGCGGCGGTCATGGCAGGCGCCGCAGCAGTTCCGCCCACGCGTCCTGCGGGGCGGGCAGTTCGGCGATCCGGACCGCGGCCTCGCGGGCGGCGTCCCGGTAGGCCGGGTCGGTGAGCACGGTGCCGACGGCTTCGGCGATCCGGTCCGTCTCGTCCGGACCGAGCACGATCGCCGCGCCCGTGCCGGCCGCGCCCTGGGCCACGAAGGGCTGGTCGGCGAGCACGGGCTGGATGACCATCGGCAGGCCGTGGCTCAGCGTGGCCGAGACCGTGCCCGCGCCGCCGACCGTGACCACCGCGTCGACCGAGGGAAGCAGGTCGGCCAGCGAGGTGAACCCGACGAACCGGACGTTCTCCGGCGCATCCGGCGCTTCCTCGGCGGTGACCAGGATCTCGGCGTCCACAGTGGACACCGCAGCCAGCAGCCGGGCCAGGTGCGCCTCGGGGTCAACCACGGTGCCGAGAGTGAGCAGCACCCGCCGCCGGTCGCCGCGCTCCAGCACGGCGGATTCGGCGCCCGGCGGTCGATGGGCCCTCGGGCGCATGGGGATCCGGTTCTCCGCGAGCAGGTGACCTGCCAGATGCAGCAGTGACGGCACCGCGTCCAGCAACGCCAGCGGGGGCGACGGCGTCAGGCCCCGCGACTCGGCCTGGAAGGCAAACCGTTCCGCGAACCCCTCGTGCATCTCCGGCGGCATCGTCGTGGTGATGTTGAAGAACGCCCAGGGCACGTCGAGGACCGTGGCCACCAGCGGCGCGATCAGGTCGGCGACGTCGGAGATGATCAGGTCCGGCTGGAACTCCTTGGCGACAGCCAGCACCTCCTCGAAGCACAGGTCGACCCTGGTGTCGGCGCACAGGGCGATCACGCCGGCGGGATCGCTGATGTCGGTCATGTCTATCGACCAGCCCCGCCGCTCATGTTCGGCGGCCAGTTCCGGCCAGTCCGCGCCGACCGGGATGAACGGCAGGTCTCCCACGACATGCGCCTTCGAGGCCGCCGTGGCCACCGCCACCTCCGCGCCCGCGGAACGCGCGGCGACCGCGAAGGGGAGCAAAGGGACGAGGTGCCCGAACGCGGGCAGGCTGGAGAACAGAACTCTCATACTTGTCAACATACGCAAGCCATCCGGGTGAAAAGGTTGCTCAACGCCAGTTTCGCGTGACCAGTTCCCGCCACCATTCACCTTGTCCCCCAACGACTTTCGGCAGCATCCAGCAACAGTCCTTTGTGGACATACGAGGGCGAGTTGTCAGTAGGTGATCAGTGGCTTGATGACGTTGTCCTTCTTGTTCCGCATGATGTCGAAGGCCGTTTCCGCCTCGGCCAAGGGAAAGCGGTGCGTGGTCATCGGGGTGGGATCCACCCTTCCGTTGGCCAGCAAGCGCATCAGCCGGGTCATCCGCTCGCGGCCGCCGGGACACAGGTCGGTGGTGATCTTCTTGCCCGCCATGCCCAGGCCGAACGCGTCCAGCGGAATTGACAGCGTGGGCCCGTCCGCGCCGTGGTAGCCGATGTTGGAGATCGTGCCGCCGGCCCGGGTGGCGCGGATGCAACCTTCCCAGGTCGCTTGCGCGCCAAGGGCTTCGATCGCGGAGTCGACTCCGCCGCCGGTCAGCGCGAGGATCTCCGCGGCCGGGTCGGTGGCCGCCGGGTCCAGCACCAGATCGGCCCCGAACCGCTTGGCCAGCGCGGCTCGTCCGGGGATGCCTTCCACCGCGATGACGAGCCCGGCGCCCAGCAGGCGCGCTCCCAGGGTGGCCGAGAGGCCCACCGCGCCCTGGGCGAACACCGCTACGGTGCCGCCGATCGGGATGTTGGCGTTCTCCGCGCCGACGAAACCGGTGGAGAGCATGTCGCAGGCGTAGACGGCGGCCTCGTCGGAGACTCCGTCCGGGATCGGCGCGAGGTTGTAGTCCGCGTCATTGACGTGGAAGTACTCCGCGAGGTTGCCGTCTTTCCTTGCGGTGTAACGGTATGCGCCCAGCGGACCGCCGCACTGCGAGGTGAATCCGCGCTGGCAGTAGTCGCAGGTCCCGTCCGGGGTGATGGCGTTGACGGCCACCCGGTCCCCGACGGCCACCGAGGTGACGCCCTCGCCGATCGCGTGCACGATACCGACGCTCTCGTGGCCCAGCAGGCGCCCGTCGGGCACCGGCACCGCGCCGAGCACGGCGTGCACGTCCGAGGTGCAGATGAGCGAGGCCGTGGTCCGGACGATGGCCTCGCCGGGACCGGCGGCCGGGATGTCGCGTTCGACAAGGCCGACCTCGCCCCGGCCGAGGAAGGCAAGGCCGCGCATTCGATCAGTCATGCTGGTCTCTCCACAATGGACTTGAAACAGACGGCGACCGCCCGTCTGTTTCAGACTAGCCACGGACCAGCCACCGGAGCGGGGTCAGCCGCGGTTCCAGCCACCCGGCGGGGGTGTCATCCAGCCGGGTGGGGGGTTGTTCCGGACGCATGAGGGATGCGTGACGCCGGTCGGCCCAGCGAGGCTGGGCCAGGTGACACAGGCGGTGCGGACTGACTCGCTCCGGCGGCGGCTGTGCCACCTGTCCCGAAGGAGACTGTTCATGTTCCACCGGACGCAGAGCGCATTTGGTATCAGTGACCCCTCCGTCGAGACCTGGCTGGACGCACCGCACGCCGTGCCCGGCAGGCCGCTGACCGGCCAGGTCTACCTCCAGGCCGGCTCCGCGGCGGCCGAGATCAGCCGGATCGTGCTGTCGCTGGTCACCGAGGTCGAGGGCGAGCATGGGCCGGGCAGCACCGCGGAGTTCTTCCGGCTGGTGCTGCAGCAGGACATCAGCGTGTCAGCGGGTGAGCTGGTCATCCTCCCGTTCCAGCTGCCGGTGCCGTGGGAGACGCCGCTCACCGCGGTCGGCGGGTCGCCGCTGCCACGCACGGCGGTGGGGCTCCGGACCGAACTGATGGTCTCGGGCAGGCCGGACCGGGACGATCTCGACTGGGTGCAGATCAACCCGATGCCCAGCCAGAACACCGTGCTGGCGGCGTTCACCCAGCTCGGCTTCTCCTTCCGCGAGGTCGGCGTGGCCACCGGCCGGGTGCCCGAACTGCCCCAGGAAATGGGTTTCTACCAGGCATTCGCCTTCGCCTCGCCCGCCCCGTTCGCGAACCGGGTGGACGAGGTCGAACTGATCTTCGTGCCCAGCGAGCACGAGCTGTGCGTGCTGCTGGCCGCCGACCGGCGCGGCGGCGAGTTCCCGCACGGCGACAACGCCTTCGGCCACTTCCGCCTATCCCACCAGGAAGCACAGGCCACCAACTGGCCCGCCCTGATCTCCGCCTGGCTAACCCTGACCGCCGAGCGCGACCAGGTGACCCCGGCCGTCCCAACGTCGAGTTGGCCCAAGCCGTACGCCTAGTTGGCCAAACTGGACGTACCACTTTGGCCAACTCGACGGCAGGTGCCTGCCTCCGGCGAGCCGGGTGGTCGCCGGGGCTGGTGCTGGCCACACTGGACCGGCACAGGAGCCGCAAAGGAGCGTGGCGTGATTCGGGTGATCGTCGTGGACGACGAGGAACTGGTGCGATCAGGCTTCCGCCTCATCCTCCAGGCGGCCGGGGACATCCAGGTCGTCGCGACCTCGACCGGCGCACAGGCCGTGCGCGAGGTGACCGAGCACCGGCCCGATGTGGTGCTGCTGGACATCCGGATGGCCGATGTGGACGGACTCACCGTGCTCCGCCAGCTCCAGGGCCTCAAGCCCCCGCCGGTGGTTGCCATGCTGACCACCTTCGACTCCGACGAGTACATCGCCACCGCCCTGCGCTCCGGCGCGGCGGGCTTCATCCTCAAGGACACCGCGCCCGACCAGCTCGCCCAGATGGTCCGCACCGTCGCCGCGGGCGGCGTGGTGCTCTCCTCCAAGGTCACCCGCACGGTGGTGGAGGGCTATCTCGGCGCGGGCAGCGACGCCGAGGCCGCGGCCACCGCGCTGACCGAACAGCTCACCGAACGGGAACACGCCGTGCTGGTGCTGATCGCCGAGGGGCTGTCCAACACCGAGATCGGCGCCCGGATCCACGTCAGCGCCAGCACGGTGAAGGACCACGTCAGCGCCATCCTGACCAAGCTGCGGGTGGGCAGCCGGGTGCAGGCCGCACTGGTGGCCGAGCGCGCCGGCCTGCTCAGCACCGAGGAACCCCGGTCATGAAAAGCCGGCTGCGCGGGTGGCTCATCGACATCGCCGTGCTGGCCTTCGCCACGGTGGAGGCGGTCCTCACCACGCTCAGCGAGCCGACCGCGACCGCCTGGTTCGGCGTCGCCGCCGTGCTCGCGCTGCTGCTGCGCCACCGCTGGCCGTTGCCCGTCTACCTGCTGACGCTGCCCGCCGTGGCCTTCCTGGATGTGTACGTCCCGGCGGTCGTGGCGCTCTACTCGATCTCCGCCCGGTACCGGAACTGGTGGCTGCTCATCAGCTGCGGGCTGGCCCTGACGGCCGGCCTGTTCTTCCCGCTGCCCGGACCAGACGAGGATTTCAAGGCCTCGGACCTGGTGCTCGAACTTATCGACTCGCTGATGACCGCGGGCGGCCCGATCCTGCTCGGCCGGTTCCTGCAAACCCGGCATGAACTGGCCCTGCGACTGGAAGAGGTCAAACAGGCCAGGGAGTACGAACGGCAGCTGGACGCCCAGGTGATCCTGACCAAGGAGCGCAACCAGCTGGCCAGGGAGATGCACGACGTGGTCTCCCACCAGGTGAGCCTGATCGCGGTGCAGGCCGGGGTGGTCACGGTGAGCACCGCCGATCCCGCGGTGCGGGAGGCGGTGGAGCACATCCGCACCCTGTCGGTGAACACCCTGGACGAACTGCGGCACATGGTGAACCTGCTGCGCGCCTCCGGCACCCCGGAGTCCGAACTCTCGCCCCAGCCCACGCTGGCCGAGTTGCGCAGGCTCATCGACAACAGCGGAATCGACACCCAATTGGTCGGCACCGCTCCCACCGGTATCGAAGCGCCCATGCAGCGGGCCATTTACCGCACCATCCAGGAGGCTTTGACCAATGTCCGCAAACACGCTCCCGGCGCCAAGGCCACGGTCGAGTTCAGACGTGATGACAGCGATCTGACCGTCACCGTCACCAACACCGCGCCCACCCGGCCCGCACTCGCCCTGCCCAGCGCCCAGCACGGGCTGGTCGGCCTGCGGGAGCGGGCCGCGTTGCTGGACGGGCGATTCCACGCGGGTTCCACCCCCGACGGCGGGTACCAGCTCCGATTGCGACTTCCGCTCACCTGACGGTCAGCGGAAAACAATTCCGAATAGCGAAGACCAGGCGTACGACATTCAGGTCGTGCCGCCGGGAACAATACTGTCCGAAATGAAACGAAGTAGTCATGGTCTATGTCCGCACCAATCACCCCGGGCTGAGTGCCGCGGACCGCCGGTTGTTCCGGCGGTTCGGCTGGGGACCCGCTCGTGCGGTGCCACCCGAGCCACTGCACGAGGTGATCACCCGGCAGGCCGCCGCGGCCCCCGGCGCGATCGCGGTCGAGCACGGCGAGCAACAGCTGACCTACGGCGAACTCGACCGCCAGGCCGATCGGCTGGCCGCCCGCCTGATCGAGCAGGGGGTGCGGCCGGGCGAGCACGTCGTGCTGGTCGTGCACCGCGGCATCCCGATGGTGGTCGGCATCCTGGCCACCCTCAAGGCGGGTGCGGCCTATGTCCCGCAGGACGCCAGGATCCTCCGGCCCGCCACGCTGCGGCACATCCTCGCCACCACGCAAGCCAGGATCGTGCTTACCCAGTCCGATGAGCCGGTGACCGTCCCAAGTGGACACCTCACCATCGACATCGACATCGACGTGATCATGGCTGAACAGAACAAGTTCACCGCACCACGGGTGGACGTCACCCCGGACCACGGGTGCTACGTCCTGTTCACCTCGGGCACCACCGGCACCCCCAACGGTGTCGTGGTCACCCACGCCAACGTGGCCAACCTGCTGCGCACCGAGCCCGGCGATCTCGGCATCCGGCCGGGCACGGTGGTCGGGCAGCTCCTCAACATCGCCTTCGACCTGGCCGCCTGGGAGATCCTGGGCTGCCTCAGCCACGGCGGCACCCTGCTCATCCGCGGCGAGGACATCCAGGCGACCGCGGAACGGGTGGACGTCCTGATCGCCACCCCCACCATCCTGGCCGCGCTCGACCCCGCCCGCTGCACCCGGATGCGCACGGTCGCGGTCGCGGGCGAGCCCTGCCCGCGCCCGCTGGCCGACCGCTGGGCCAGGGTCACCGCCTTCTACAACGGCTGTGGCCCCACCGAGGTCACCATCGTCAATACCATGCAGCGCCACCATCCCGGCGCCGAACGCCTGACCATCGGCAAACCCACCCCGAACAACACCGTCTACATCCTGGACGAGCACCGGCAGCCCTGCCCGATCGGCGCGGTCGGCGAGATGTGGGCCGGCGGGGACTGCGTGTCAGCGGGCTATCTGGCCAACCCCGGTCTCAACGCCGAGCGCTACGCACCCGATCCGTTCCTCGGGGAGGGCCGAATGATGTTCCGCACCAGGGATCTGGGCCGGTGGACCCCGGACGGCGAACTGGAACACCTCGGCCGCACCGACGACCAGGTGAAGATCCGCGGCTTCCGGGTGGAGCTGGACTCGGTGTCCGCGGTGCTGGAGCAGCTGCCCGGCTGCACCAGGGCGGCCACGGTCAAGCTGGACGACCGCACACTGGTGTCCTTTGTCCAGCCCGAAACCGTCGACCCGGCCGCCGCACTGCGCGCGATCGCCGAAGACCTGCCGTACTACTGCGTTCCGGCCGCCGTGCACCCCTTGCCCACGCTGCCCAGCACCGACCGAGGCAAGATCGACAAGGCGCTGCTGCTGCGCATCGCACGCGGTACGGGGGCAGTGGCATGACCGCGCTGGTGAACGACATCGTGCTCCCGGACCCCCTGCCGCTGCCACGGCGAGTGTGGAAGAACCCGCGGCTGATGCACCACAATCGCCTGGCCGCCACGGTGCTCCTGGTCAACCTCGTCGTGCTCGGCTTCGCGCTGCCCGGCGGGATCGCCGCCGACTTCGCCGCCGACGCGGCACTGGCCAACTTCGCGCTGGCCATCCTGATCCGCCGCCAGCGCCTGATCAACCTGCTGTTCCGGCTGGCCACCGCGGCGCCGGTGACCTGGCCGCTGCGGGTGCGCTGGCTGCTGGGCAAGGTCTACCACTTCGGCGGCCTGCACGTCGGCGGCGCGGTGTCCGGCACGCTCTGGTTCGCCGGATTCGTCGCGCTGGCCACCATTGAGGGCGCGGCCACCGCCGTGCTGGTGCTGGCCTACCTCCTGGTCGCGCTGTTCGCCGCGATGGTGGTGCTGGCACTCCCCCGGCTACGCGCCAAGTCGCACAACCACTTCGAGCTGATGCACCGCTTCGGCGGCTGGACCTCGCTGATCCTGTTGTGGGCACTGACCATCACCCGATCCGTCTACAGTGGACATTCACTGGTGAGCACCCCGCAGTTCTGGGTGCTAGTCGGGCTCACCGCGGCCATCCTCGCCCCGTGGACCCGGTTGCGTCGAGTGCCGGTGACCATCGAACGGCCCTCGCCGCACGTGGCCATCGCCCGATTCACCCACGGCCGCAAGCCTTTCGCCGGCTCCTCCACCGCGATCAGCCGGTCCCCGCTGCGCGAATGGCACTCCTTCGCCAACATCCCCGCCCCCGGCGAACACGGCTTCCGGCTGACCATCTCCCGCGCGGGCGACTGGACCGGCCGCTTCATCGACGACCTGCCCTCCCACGTGTGGGTCAAGGGCATCAGCACCGCGGGCGTGGCCAACATCGAGACCCTGTTCCGCCGGGTCGTCTACGTCGCCACCGGCAGCGGCATCGGCCCCTGCCTGCCACATCTGCTCGCCCAGCAGGTGCCCGCCCGCCTCGTCTGGGCCACCCGCAACCCGCGGCTGACCTACGGCGACGGCCTGGTGGAGGAGATCCTCGCGGTGCAGCCCGAGGCGCAGATCTGGGACACCGGCGAACACGGCAAACCCGATATGGTCCGGCTCGCCTACGCCGCGTACCGGGATTTCGACGCCGAGGCGGTCATCTGCATCTCCAACAAGAAGCTCACCTGGCAGGTCGTGCACGGCCTCGAACGGGTGGGCATCCCCGCCTACGGCGCCATCTGGGACTCCTGATGGCATCATCAGGAATGCTGAAATCCTGGCGCGCGGTGAGAGGATGGGTGGATGGCCACCACCGACGGCACGCCGTTGACCCTGTACCTGATCAAGCGGCTGGAGCTGGTGAGCCGCTCGCTGCTGGACGACGCACTGCGTCCGCGCGGGCTGACCACGTTGCAGTACACCGCCCTCACCGTCCTGGAGGCGCGAGGCGCGACCTCCTCGGCGCAGCTGGCCCGACGCTCCTTCCTGCGCCCGCAGACCATGCACGAGATGGTGCTGACCTTGGAAAAGCGCGGCCTGATCCGCCGCGAGGCGCAACCGGGCAACAAGCGTGTCCTGCTGGCCACGCTGACCGAGGCCGGCCAGGAGCTGCTCGCCGAGTGCAGGCCGGCCGTGCTGGAACTGGAACGCGCCATGCTCGAACAGTTCAGCCCTGGCCAGCGCGCGGTGTTCCGCGAGGCCCTCGAACTCGGCATCGGCTCACTGGCGCCGCTCGCACGGGAACGCGAGAGCACCGACGGCGGGCGCGACTGAGGACCGCGCCCAGCGCGTCCCAACCGTGACTTGATTCTTCGCTACGCTTGACTGAATATCAGGGAACCTGACATCTTGGGTGATCTGGTGAGAGGAGCTGACATGACGCTGCTCGGGGATGGAACCTGGGCCGGCCGGATCTTCACCGGCACCTGGCTGCCGGGTTCGGGGCTCGGCTACCCGGCGATCGAACCGGCCACCGGCGCCGAACTGGCCGAGGTCGGTCAGGCCACGGCCGGTGACGTGGTGGTGGCCGCGCAGCGGGCCGCGGTGGTGCAGACCTCCTGGGCCGCGACCCCCGCGGTCGAGCGGGCCGCTGTGCTGTCCCGGGCCGCCGCGCTGTTCGAGGAGCATGCCGAGGAAATCAACGAGTGGGTGGTGCGCGAGTCCGGCTCGACCCGGCTCAAGAGCGGCCTGGAAGTCGCGGCCTCGATCGCCGAATGCCGGGAGGCCGCCGCACTGGCCACCGCCCCCTACGGTGAGCTGCTGCACTCGCCGATGCCCCGGATCAGCATGGAGCGCCGGATCCCGGTCGGGGTGGTGTCGGTGATCTCGCCGTTCAACTTCCCGCTCATCCTGTCCCTGCGCTCGCTCGCCCCGGCCCTGGCGCTGGGCAACGCGGTGCTGCTCAAGCCGGATCCGCGCACCGCGATCTGCGGTGGCGTGCTCATCGCCCGCGTCTTCGAGGAGGCCGGGCTGCCGGAAGGGTTGCTGCAGCTGCTGCCCGGCGGCGTCGAGGTCGGCAGCGCGATGATCGACGCGCCCCAGGTGCGGGTGGTGTCCTTCACCGGTTCCACCCCGGCCGGACGCGCGATCGGCGCGCAGGCGGCGAAAACCCTGACCCGCACGCATCTCGAACTCGGCGGCAACAGCGCCCTGGTCGTGCTCGGCGACGTGGATGTCGAGGCGGCCGCCTCCTGCGGCGCGTTCGGCAACTTCGTCCACTCCGGACAGGCCTGCATGGCCATCGGCAGGCACCTGGTGCACGAATCGATCTACGACGATTACGTTGCCCTGCTGGCGAAGAAGGCCGACGCGCTCACCGTCGGGGACGGCTTCCGGGCGGACGTCGCACTCGGCCCGATCATCGACCAGAAGCAGCTCAACCACGTCAAGGACCTGGTCGAGCGCAGTGTCGCCGACGGCGCCCGGCTGGTCGCGGGTGGCACGCACGACGGCCTGTTCTACCGCCCGACCGTGCTGGCCGACTGCACCTCGGCGACCCCGGCCTACCGCGAGGAGGTCTTCGGGCCGGTGGCCTGCGTGCGCCCATTCTCCACTGTGGACGAAGCGGTGGTGCTGGCCGCCGACAGCGAGTACGGGCTGGCGCTCGGCGTGCTGGGCAACGACCTGGCCGCGGCGATGGCCATCGCCGACCGGGTGCCCGCGGGCCTGGTGCACATCAACGACCAGACCTTCAACGACGATCCGAACGCCCCCTTCGGCGGCGTCCGCGCCTCCGGCACCTCCCGGGTCGGCGGCGCCCGCGCCAACCTGGAGTGCTACACCGACACCCAGTGGCTCACCCTGCGCGCCACCGCCCCGAGTTACCCGTTCTGACCACTCCCCCGGCGAGTTGGGCCAACTGGTACGCCGGTTTTGCCCAAGCGGGCGTACCAGTTGGCCCAAGTGGTACGAGACAGGAGGTCCCCATGTCGCAGGCACAGGCCGCCGTGGTCGAGCAGGCGGGCGGCGCGTTCACCATCCAGGAGGTCGAACTCGACCCGCCGCGCCCGGATGAGGTGGTGGTGCGGATGGTCGCCGCCGGGCTCTGCCACACCGATCTCAGCGTGCGCGCCGGCGGGCTGCCGTTCCCGTTGCCCGGAGTGCTCGGACATGAGGGCGCCGGGGTGGTCGAGGAGGTCGGATCGGCGGTCACCCGGGTGGTGCCCGGTGATCACGTGCTGCTCACCTTCACCTCCTGCGGACGCTGTGCCGCCTGCCGCGACGGGCACCCTGCCTACTGCGCGACCTGGTTGCCCGCCAACCTCATCGGCGGTCTGCGCGCCGACGGCAGCCACACCCTGCGCCGCGCCGGACACGGGATCGGCGGGCACTTCTTCGGCCAGTCCAGCTTCGCCACCCGCGCGCTGGTCGACGAGCGCAGCCTGGTGAAGGTGGCCGCGGAACTGCCCCTGGACGTGCTCGCCCCGCTGGGCTGCGGCATCCAGACCGGGGTCGGCGCGGTGCTCAACACGCTGCGCCCGGCCTACGGGCAATCCCTGGCCGTCTTCGGTTCCGGGGCCGTCGGACTCGCCGCGATCATCGCGGGCACCTGGACGAACGCGGGCCAGCTCATCGCGATCGACCTGCTGCCACAACGGTTGCGGCTCGCGGCCAGGCTGGGCGCCACGCACACGATCAACGCCGCGGAACAGGACGTGCCCTCGGCGCTGCGCGAGATCACCGGCGGACGCGGCGTGCACAACGCGGTGGAATCCACCGGCAACACCGGGGTGCTGCGCACCGCGGTCGACGCGCTGGCCGCCCGCGGGGGCTGCGCCGTGGTCGGCGCGCCGCCCTTCGGTGCCGAGGTGGCCATCGACGTGAACGACCTGATCGCGGGCAAGCGAGTTATCGGGGTGACCGAAGGGGATTCGGAGCCGGAGACGCTGATCCCGTTCCTGGTCGCGCAGTACCAGGCGGGCAGGCTGCCCCTGGAAGAGCTGATCACCGGATTCGACTTCGCCGACATCAACGCCGCGGCCGCGTCCGTCCACACTGGACAGTCGATCAAACCGGTGCTGCGGTTCTGATCCCGTTCAGGAGTACAGCTTCCGCACCTCGGGCTTGAGGATCTTGCCAGAGCCCGAGGTCGGCAGCGTGCTCACCAACCGCACCGACTTGGGCACCTTGTAGGCGGCCAGCCGGGTGCGCAGGAAGGCCAGCAACTCCAACTCCCGGACCTGCGCGCCGGGCTCGGGCAGCACGATCGCCTTGCCGACCTCGCCCCATTTCTCGTCGGGGACACCGATCACGGCGCAGGCCTGGACCCCGGGGAAGGCGTGGATCGCCTCCTCCACCTCGGCCGGGTAGATGTTCTCCCCACCCGAGATGATCATGTCCTTGAGCCGGTCGACGAGGTAGACGTAACCGTCCTCATCGACCGTGGCGATATCGCCGGAGTGGAACCAGCCAGCGCGCACCGCGGCCGCGGTTTCCCCTGGCTGGCGCCAATATCCGCGCATCACGTTGGGGCCGCTGACAATCACCTCGCCGCGGATGCCCGGCGGCACCGGGTGGCCGCCGGGGTCCACCACGCGCACGTCGGTGAAGAAGGACGGCACCCCGGCGGAGCCGATCTTGTCCTGGGCCCGTGCCGGGTCGAGCAGCAGGGCGCCGGGCGAGGTCTCGGTCATCCCGTAGCCCTGGGCGAAGCCGATGCCGCGGTCGAGGTAACGCTGGATGATCGCCGTGGGCACCGGGGCCCCGCCGCACAACAGGGTGCGCAGGCTGGCGAGATCCGCCGCGGGCCAGCACGGGTGCGCCGCCATCGCGGCGAACATGGTGGGCACACCGAACATCAGCGTGATCCGCTCGCGCTCGATCGTGTCCAGGGCCGCGCCGGGGTCGAAGGCGGAGTGCAGCACCACCGTGCCGCCCTTGAGCAGGGTGGGCAGGCAGATCATGCCCAGCGCGGCGGTGTGGAACAGCGGCGCGGCGATCAGCGCCCGCTCGTCCCCGGCGAGGTCGGTCTCGACCAGGACGTTGACACTGTTCCAGGTCAGGTTCCCGTGCGTCAGCTGGGCGCCCTTGGGGCGGCCGGTGCTGCCGGAGGTGTACATGATCAGGCAGGTGTCGTCGAGGCTGACCGGGATGTCCGGCGGTTCCGCCGCGGTGCTCAGCAGTCGCTCGTACTCCTCGGCCACCGGGATCAGCCGCAGGCCGGGGTGTTCGGCCAGGGCGGCGACCGTGCCGGCGTGCGCCGGGGTGTGCACGAGCATCGCGGCGCCGGAATCGGTCAGCGCGTGGTCGATTTCCGGGGCGGCGAGCCGGAAGTTGAGCGGCACGAAGACCGCGCCGAGCAGCCCGCAGGCGAAGAGCAGTTCCAGGTACGCCGGATGGTTTGGGCCGAGGTAGGCGACCCGGTCGCCGAAGCGCACACCCGCGGCGGACAGGCCGTGCGCGAGTCCGGTCACCCGCCGGGACAGCTCCGCGTAGCTCAGCTCCCGGTCCTCGTGCCGGACCGCCACCGCCTGCGGGGTCATCCTGGCCCGACGTGCGGGCCAGGAGCCCAAACCCTGATTTCGCAACGGTTTCTCCTCATGCCCAGGCGGCAGGCTACTCCTTGCCGGGGTCGAAGGTGCTCAGGCCGGGCCGGTAGGTTTTGTCGTCGAGGAACTGGGTGAGCCCCTTGGCCCTGGCCCCGGCACGGTCGACGAACTGCGACTGGTCGAGCTTGGCGTAGAGGTAGTCCTCGGCCTGTTCCCAGGGCATTTCCTTGGCGATCCGGTAGCCGACCTTGGCCGAGTGCAGCACGGCCTGGTTCATCGAGGCCAGTTTGAGTGCCACCTCGCGGGTGCGCTCGCGCAACCGGTCCCCCGGCAGCGCTTCGTTGACCAGTCGCATCTCAGCAGCCCTGCGACCGTCGAAGGACTCGCCGGTCATGATGTGGAAGAGCGCGTCCCGCTGGGGCACGGTCGCGGCGAGGGCCCGGCTGACCACCCCGCCCGGCGGGATGCCCCAGTTGACCTCGGAGAGCCCGAACCGCGCCTGCTCGTCGGCGAAGGCCAGATCGCAGGCGACCAGGGGGGTGAACGCGCCGCCGAAGCACCAGCCGTTGACCATCGCGATGGTCGGTTTGCTCCAGTGCGCCAACCGCTTCCACTGCCATTCGGCACTGGCCCGGCGCACCTTGAGCTGCACGGCGAGGCTGCCGGTGGCGTCGACCTCGCGGAAGTACTCCTTGAGGTCCATGCCGGCGGAGAACGCCTCCCCCGCGCCGGTGAGCACCAGCACCCGGCAGCGTTCGTCGGCCTCCAGATGGTCCAGCACGCGGACCATCTCGTCGTTGAGCGTCGGATTCATCGCGTTGCGCTTCTTCGGCCGGTTCAGCATCACCCAGGCAATGCCCTGATCGAAGCTGACCTCAACGGTGTTCCCCCACGGTTCGGGCACGACCGGCGGGGAGTCGGCGGGGATCGCAGTGCTCATCAGCTCACTCCTACATCTCAGGAACCCTGAGATAGATGTAGCAAGCCAAACCCACCCCCGTCAAGCAAAGCCCACCAGACCGACCGGACACCGCCGAGTTGGCCCAAGTCGTACGCATAGTTGGCCAAACTGGGCGTACCGCTTGGGCCAACTCGACGGCGGAGGCCTGCTCAGGCGTGCCAGACCGTGCCGCGCCGTTCGTACTCCAGGATCTCCTCGGCCGCGAGCGCGACCTGCGCCCCGGCGTAGCGTTCGACCAGCCACAGCGCCACGTCCAGCCCCGAGGTCACCCCGCCGCCGGTGATCAGGTCGCCGTCGTCGACCACCCGCGCGTTGACCACGGTGGCGCCGTGCGCGGCGAGGTCGGCCTTGGCCTTGCCGTGGGTGGTCGCGGTGCGGCCGCGGGTACGCCCAGCCGCGGCGAGCACCATGACCCCGGTGCAGATGCCTGCCAGCGGCGTGCGCACCTCGGCCAGCCTGCCGAGGAACTCCTTGTCCCGCATCAGTTTCCGGACCCCGGGCCGCGGCTGACCGGAGGGCGGCAGGTGGTAGCCACCACCGGGAACCACCAGGACATCCGCCAGCTCCGGCGACCAGCCACCGGGAACCTCCACCCTGGTCTGATAGGTGCAGGTGATCATCCCGGGCGCGCCGGTGGTGACCATCAGCGGCGGCGCGATCGCCCCGGCGCTGAGTTTCGCCGCCAGGCCAAGCACTTCCACCGGCGCGATGAAGTCCTGCTCCTCCACCCCCTCGAACATCAGCACCTGGAACCGCACCGGTTTCGCCGCCGGAGACCCGCCTGCCACGGCGGTACCGGCCGAGGCGGCAATGCCGGCCGAAGCACGCAGGAAAGCTCGTCGCTGCATCGGAACTCCCGAGGGTGGGGACCGTGGCGGCGGCATCTCATCGTCACCGACCGCGGCCGTGCCCGGCTATCGCCTGACGTGGCCGGTACTCGCCACGCGAGGAAGAGAGAACCTTGCCGCACAACAACACCGGGGTATCCTGCGCCTCGGCCTGCCCGTTCGTACCCAAGGATGTGGCTGAACAGGCAGCCCCGGCCATGACCTGTCGTGGATCCGCACCCATCGGTGAATAGTGCCGACCTGATCTTATAGGCAACCTTCCGCCAAAGGAGCCGTCTTGTCCTCGACGATGAGCGCCCGCCCACTGCCCGTTCCCCGCGAGGACGTCTGTCCGTTCGGGCCTGCCCCCGAGGTGGCGGAGCTGCGGGCACAGACCCCGGTGGCCCGGGTCACCTGCCCGACCGGCCTCGAAGCCTGGCTGGTCACCCGCTACGCCGACGTCCGCGAAGTGCTGGGCGACCCGCGGCGCTTCAGCAGCCGCTCCGGCGCGGCCGGGCACATCCTCGCCAACATGCCGCCCGACTCGCCCGTCGAGCAGGGCGACTTCTTCAAGATGGACGGGCCCGAGCACGTCCGGTTCCGGCGGGTGTTCGCGCCGGCGATCACCACTGTGCGCCGGATCGAGGAGTTCCGGCCGATGGTGCGGCGCACCGCCGACGAACTGCTGGACGGTCTGGCCGGCGAGACCGGGCCGATCGACCTGCACGAGCGGTTTTCCAAGCCGCTCACCTCCTCCGTGATCGCCGAGCTGCTCGGCGTGCCCTACGCCGACCGCGCCATGTTCCAGCGCGTTGCCGAGACCCTGTTCAGCGGCGAGACCGACGTGGACGAGCTGAACGCGGTGCGGTTCCCGCTGTACGACTACGTCGCCGACCTGGCCCGGGCCCGGCGCAGCGAGCCAGGCGAGGACGTGCTGAGCGTGCTGGTCACCCGTGGCCGGGAACACCAGCAGCCGTTCAACGACCTGGAACTCACCAAGATGGCCGTCGGCCTGCTCGTCGCCGGCTACGACACCACCGCCAGCTCCATCACCTACGGCGTGCTGGCGCTACTGGCCAACCAGGCCCAGTTCGACCGGCTGGCCGCCGACCCGGCGCTGGCCGCTGGCGCCGCCGAGGAGCTGCTGCGGTTGCTGAGTGTCGGCGCGGGGCTGCTGCGGGTGGCCACCGAGGACACCGAGATCGCCGGCCAGCCGATCGCCGCCGGCGAGTACGTGGTCGTCGCCGTCCAGGCGGCCAACCACGACCCGGCGCAGTTCCCCGAACCGGAAACGCTGGACATCGAGCGGCGGACCACCAGCCACCTCGGCTTCGGCCACGGACCGCACCAGTGCGTTGGCCAGCAGATCGCTCGCCTGGAACTGACCACCGCGCTGGCCACCCTGCCCCAGCGGGTGCCGACCCTGCGACTTGCCGTGCCGCAGGAGGAAATCCGGTTCAAGGCCGACACCACCGTCTACGGCCCGACCGCCCTCCCGGTCACCTGGGACGAGATCCGCCCGGCCTGACCGGCGGGGGATCATCCAGCCGGTCGGGTGGTTTTTCTGGACGCCTGACGGATGCGGAGAACGCGCGCTGCTGGCGAGGCTGGCCACATGAGGAAACGAGTGGGAATGCGCGTCCTGATCGGTATGGCCGCGTCGGCGATCGCGATCGGCCCCCTCGGCGCCCTGCCGGCCTACGCGGCCAACGAGGTCAGTGCCTTCGACTGCACCAACCCGGTCTGGCAGGACAAGTACTTCGCCGCGGAGTGGTCCTCGATCGAGGTGGCCGGCGGCGAGGCGCTGTCCGCGCTCAAGGTGTGCGATGGCCCGCTCGACGCCGTGGCACGCAGCGGCGGGTTCCCGGCTGGAGCCCTGGTCGCGGACCGGGAATTCACCGCGGTGCGGTTGGTGGTTGCGGGCGAGAACGCCGGTTCCTGACCGGCGCCGATCAGCAGGGTCACCGTGTTGGCCGTTGGGCGGTTTCTAGTGGTGGTTGCATCGTGGTGGGCTAGCGATGCTTGGTGAGCAGGGTGTGCA
>NZ_JALMDK010000017.1 GCF_023094165.1 Crossiella sp. S99.2
ACGTCTCGTTCCCTCCGGACTCTCCGTCAATTCTACTTGGGGACGTGTCCGGAAAACTCGGGGCACCTCATACGCCGGTTTGGCCCAAGTGGGCGTACCAGTTGGGCCAAGTGGTACGCCACCGGCGGGTTGCGGGCCGAGCTGCTAGTCCTCGCCGATGTCCTCGTTCCACAGGGCTGGGTTGGCGGCGATGAACTCGGTCATCAGGGTCACGCAGTCCGGGTCGTCCAGCAGGGTCACCTGGACGCCGTGTTGGGCCAGCCAGTCGTGCTGGCCGGTGAAGGTGCGGGACTCGCCGACGATGAGGTTGCCGATGCCGAACTGGCGGATCAGGCCGGAGCAGTACCAGCACGGGGACAGCGTGGTGACCATGGTGGTGCCGCGGTAGCTGGCCTGGCGGCCGGCGTTGCGGAAGGCGGAGGTCTCCCCGTGCATGGAGGCGTCGCCGTCCTGGACCCGGCGGTTGCGGCCGCGGCCCAGCAACTGTCCGTCCGCGCCGAAGAGGGCGGCGCCGATCGGGATGCCGCCCTCGGCGCGGCCGGAGCGGGCCTCGTCGAGGGCGACCGCGAGCATCTCCTGTGGCGTCACGGCTTCGGCCCGTCGCCGTGCGCGGCGCGCAGCACGTCCACGTATGCCTTGCGGGCGGCGTGGCCGTGTACCGCCTGTGCGGTGCGGAAGGCGGGGATGCGGCGGTAGGTCAGTTCGGCCACGGTGTTCACCGCGGCGGCCACCCGCACCAGGGCGCGGGCGAGGGGATCATCCGGCATGCCAAGGGAATCCGCGCTGGCCGGGCCGATCACGATCCGGCTGATCGCGGTGTGCACCCGCTCGGCCCAGCGCGCCCGCAGCTCGCTCTGGTCGGGACGGGGGCGCTGGTAGGCCGCGCGCAGGTCGGCGGCCAGGGTGCGCGAGTCGCTGTCCGGGATCAGTTCGGTGGCGGCCTGTTCCCAGAGGTGTTGCCACGCTTCGGCTTCGTCGGCGGGGAGCATGTCCTCCTCGATGCCGACCAGCCAGCCGACGTAGCGCCACAGGTGCAGGATGTCGGCGCGTTCTTGTGCGGTGTAACGAATTCCGAGGACCTGGGTGGCTTCCATGACCCCGAGGGAGAACATCAGGGTGAGCTGGTTGGCCTGGGCGTCGTTGAGCGGCTGGTCCCAGGCGGCCAGGTCCCAGTCGCCGCGCTTGAGCAGCACATCGCGGATGTGCGCGTGCACCAGCCGGACCCGCAACGCGGCCGCGTAGCCCACCCCGCCGACGACCAGGCTGCCCGGGGTGCTGACATCCAGCCACCAGCTGGCCGTGTTGAGCACCCGGCGGCTGGTCGCCTTTCCGGTCTGGCCGGTTGAGGTCAAGGTCTTGCACACCCGTAACGAGTGGAAGCCGACCACCAGGTACACATCGCACAGGCTGAAGGCCGCCGCCTTGCCCGCCCGGCTGATCGCCTGCGCGCCACTGCGCAACCGGTCCTGATCCACCCAGGCCGGCGTCCGCTCCACCGCCCGGAAGAACTCGACCAGTTCCGCGGGCGGGTTCTCGATCGAGTCGATCCCCTCGGTGCAGGCCCGGCCGAACAGCTCCCGACCCTCGCCCTTGAGCCGGTGCATCATCGCCACCAGCCCATCGCCGAGGGCGTCCACCGTGGTGGCCCGGTGCCGCAGGTGCTGGAGCCGCTCCGCGCCGGGTGTGCGCGCGGCGTGCCCGCGACGGGCGGCGGTGGTCCGGAACGCGCCGTTGGTCAACGCGGTCGATTCATCCAGACTGACCGTCGTCATGCGAGGCTCCTCAGTGGGGTGGTCGGGGCCGATCACTCCCCCGGATTCTCACTCGCCCAGGGCGGATTTCGCCAGGGTTTCCCGGGTCTCGGTTGGGATTCGCCGGACGGAAGCCGGATCTGCTGGGGCAAAGCCGCCTCGGGCCACACCATTCCTGTTGTGCCGCAAGCGAGTCCCACACCGTCCACCTCGGACTCACCGCCCGCCGCGCCGATTCCCGGCACGCCGCTAACCGGGGCCGGGTACCACCTGGTGGCACTGTTCGACGCCGCTGCGTACACGGGCGTGTACGCCAAGTTCCCGGCGGTCACCGGACTGACCAGGCCAACAGGTCCTCGGCCCTGGTCAGGTTGCGATCGCCGGTGCGGCGGTAGATGTCGCGGGCCTCGGTCCAGGCCAGCCGGGCCCGCCCGGTGTCGCCGAGGGCGGCGGCGATCCGGCCCAGGAAGATCAGGTTGTTGGCCAGCTGGGAGGGGGCGCCCAGTTCGCGGTGTTCGGCGTCGGCGCGTTCGGCGTAGGTCAGCGCGGTCTGGTATTCGCCGAGGCCCCAGTGGGTTTCGGCCAGGTTGCTCAGGGCGATGGCGGCGTGGAAGCGGTCGCCCGCACGCTCGAAGAGGGCCAGTGCGCGCTGGTTGTACGGCAGGCTCTGGGCGAACTGGCGGAGCCGGGCGTGCGAACCGCCGAGGTTGAGCAGCGGGATCCCCAGTTCCGCCGGTGATCCAGTCGCTTCCGCCTCGGCCAGTGCCCGCTCCTGGTAGTGCACGGCCTCGGCGTGCTCGCCACGGTCGTAGTGCCAGGTGCCCAGGTTGTTGAGCAGCACCGCGGCCTTGGTGCGATCACCCATCTCCTCGGCCACCGCCAGCGCCTCCCGGTACTGACCACGGGCCTCTTCGGCGCGGCCGGCCGAGTTGTAGGCCACGCCCAGGCAGTTGGCGGCGTGGAAGCGGGCCACCGGGTCGGCGAGGCGATCCGCCGCGACCACGCCCAGGCGGGCCAGTTCGACCCAGTCGGCCAGGTGCCTGCGGTTGCGCAGGTAGCCGAGCAGCAGCCAGGGCAGGCGCCAGACCGGGTCGAGCACGCCGGTCCCCGCCAGCTGACGGGTGAGCGCGAGCAGGTTGGCGTGTTCGGCTTCGCACCAGGTCAGCGCGCCGGCGGCGGTGCTGAAGCTGGGCCAGTCCGGCTGGCCAGAGTCCGGATCGCAGACCTCGGCCAGGCGCGGTGAGCCGGAGAGCAGGGCCCGGCCGCGGGCGGCGAGCACCAGGTACAGCTCGGTGAGGCGGTGCAGGGCCGCGACGCGCTCGGCCGGGGTTTCCTCGGTGTCGGCGCGTTCGGCGGCGTAGACGCGGAGCAGGTCGTGGAAGCGGTAGCGGCCAGGACGGGGCTGGGCGATCAGGTGCGCGGCGACCAGGTCGTCCAGCAGGGCGCGGGCCAGCCGGGGGCCGGTGCCGGCCAGCGCGGCGGCGGCCCACAGGTCCACGTCGGGTCCGGGGTGCAGGCCGAGCAGCCGGAACAGCCGGGCCGCCGGGGGCCGGACGCCCTGGTAGGACAACAGGAACGCGGCCCGCAGGTCGGTGCGCGGGTCCTGCGGGTCGGTGAGCACGTCCAGCCGGGAGCGCTGGTCCTTCAGCTCGTCCACCAGTTCGGCGACGGGGGTGTCCGGGAACCGGGAGGCGCGTTCGCCCGCCAGCACCAGCGCGAGCGGCAGTTGTCCGCACAGCGTGCTGAGGCGGCGCACCGCCTCGGGTTCGGCGGCGGCGCGGTCGGCCCCGATGCCCCGGCCCAGCAACGCGGCCGCGTCCGCCCCGGACAGGCCGCCCAGGGTGATCCGCCGCGCGCCGTCCCTGGCGATCAGGCCGCGCAACTGGGTGCGGCTGGTCACCAGGACCACGGCCGCGCCACCGGGCAGCAGTGGGCGGACCTGGTCGGCATCGCGGGCGTTGTCCAGCAGCAACAACACCTTCCGCGTGCCCAGGGTGGCCCGTAGCAGCGCGCCGCGTTCGTCCACTGTGGACGGTATGGCCCGCGCGGGCAGGCCGAGGCCGCGCAGCAGCGTGTCCAGGGCCGCGCTGACCGGCAGTGGGGCGGCGTCGGCGTGCCCGCGCAGGTCCAGGCACAGTTCGCCGCCGGGGAAGCGGTGCCGGTTGAGGTGCGCCCAGTGCACGGCCAGCGCGGACTTGCCCACACCCGCGCTGCCCTCGATCACCAGCACCGATCCGGCCTGCGCCGCGCGGTCCAGGGCGGTCAGTTCGCCCGCCCGGCCGGTGAAGTGCCCGATGTCGAAGGGCAACTGGCGGGGCACCGGCGCGGGTTCGTCCTTGTCCGCCAGCAGTTCCAGGTGCAGCTCGCGCAGCGCGGGCCCGGGTTCCACGCCGAGTTCGGCCGCGAACAACTCCCGGCAGGCCGCGTACTCGGCGAGTGCCTCGGCCCGCCGTCCGGTCTGGGCGAGGACGCGGATCAGCCGTTCCCACAACGGTTCGCGCAGCGGATGCGCGGCCAGCAGGGTGCGCAGCCGGTCGGCCAGGCCGGGGTCGGGGGCCAGATCGGCGAGTCGTTCGGTGGCGCGCAGGCGTAGCTCGGTGAGCCGGGGCTCGTGTTCGGCGGCGAGCAGCGGCAGCGATTCCAGGGCCGCGCCGTGCCATTGCGCCAGCGCGGCGTCCAGCAGCACGCGTTCGGCCGCCGGGTCGGTGCTGTGGCCCGCGCGGGTGAGCAGATCGCGGAAGCGGTGCACGTCCACCGCCGCCGCCGGGACGCGCAGCCGGTAGGCGTCGGGTTCGGTGCCGATCCGCTCCGGTCCGATCAGGTGCCGCAGTCGCATCACGTTGGTGTGCAGGCTGGCCCGCACGTTCGCCGGCGGCTCGTCACCCCAGACCGCCTCGGCCAGCGCGGTCACCGCGACCGGATGCCCGGCGGCCAGGGCCAGGGTGGCCAGCAACGCGCGCTGGCGGGCGCTGGGGACCGGGACCTCGGCGCCGTCCACGAGCAGCTGGAACGGGCCCAGCAGGTGGATCGACAGCTCCGGCATCCGATCAAGTCTAGTCAGCGCGGACAGCGCGGTGACAGCGCGTCTGACTACGGTCGACGCCGTCGTCACGGTGACCCGCCGCTGGGGGGTGGGGTCACCGTGACGGCGTCACAGCCAGCCGTGTTCGGTGGCCGCGCGCACCGCCTCGATCCGGTTGCGGGTGCCGGTTTTCTGGATGGCCGAGGACAGGTAGTTGCGGACCGTGCTCTCCGACAGGTGCAGGCGGGTGGCCAGGTCGGACACGGTGGCGCCGTCCGCGGCGGCGGCCAGCAGTTCGCGTTCCCGGTCGGTCAGCGGGTTGGGGCCGGAGCGGAGCGCGGCGGCGGCCAGGCCGGGGTCGATGACCTGTTCACCGGCCAGCACCCGGCGGATCGCGGCGGCCAGTTGTTCCACCGGACCGTCCTTGACCAGGAAACCGCTGGCCCCGGCCTCCATGGCCCGGCGCAGGTAGCCGGGGCGGCCGAAGGTGGTGACGATCAGGATCCGGCAGGCCGGTAGCGCCCGCCGCAGGTCGGCCGCGGCCTCCAGGCCGCTGCGGCCGGGCATCTCGATGTCCAGCACCGCGATGTCGGGGCTGGTGGCCAGGGCCTGGGGCAGGACCTGGTCGCCGGTGGCGGCTTCGGCCACCACCTCGATGTCCTCTTCCAGGCCGAGCAGCAGGGACAGCGCGCCGCGCATCATGCCCTGGTCCTCGGCCAGCAAAACCCTGATCACGACGTCTCCCCGGTTGGCACCGACACCCGCAGCATGAAGCCGCCCGGGGTGGCGATGGCGGTCAGTTCACCACCGGCGGCCTGGACTCGCTCGGTCAGGCCGCACAGGCCGTTTCCCCAGGTGACGGCGTCCTGCGCCGGTGGTGCTCCGTCGTTGGCGATGGTCAGCACCGCGGTGCCGTCCGCCGTCCGCAACTCGATCACGCAGCGGCGGGCGCGGGCGTGCCGGAGCACGTTGGTCACGCCCTCGCGGACCACCCAGCCCAGCACCGGTCCCACCGCCCCCGGCAACTCCCCCGGCTCCGGCAACTCCGCCGTCACCCCGGCCGCGACCAGCGCCGCGCGCGCACCGGCCAGCTCCTCGTTCAGGCTCGGTTCGCGGTAGCCCGAGACCGCCTGCCGGACCTCGGTCAGTGCCCGCCGACCGACCGCCTCGATGTCGGCTGCCTGCTCCTGGGCCTTGCCGGGATCGCGCGGGATCAGCCTGCGGACCGCTTCCGCCTTGACCACCACCAGGGACA
This sequence comes from Crossiella sp. S99.2, assembly GCF_023094165.1. Classification (GTDB taxonomy): domain Bacteria; phylum Actinomycetota; class Actinomycetes; order Mycobacteriales; family Pseudonocardiaceae; genus Crossiella. The sequence goes on from NZ_JALMDK010000017.1 coordinate 6,029, forward strand.
ATGTGTGGCCGAGCAGGTCGTGCAGGTCCCTGGCGAAGCGCAGTCGTTCCTGGCCGACGGCGGTGTGCGCCAGCTCCTCCCTGGCCGCCTCCAGTTCGGCGACCGCCCGGCTCAGCCGCAGGACCACGAAGGTCAGCATGCCGGCCAGGAAGGTCAGGAAGGCGCCGATGACGATGGGTGGGGCGTCGCTGCCCACCCACACGCCGAGCAGGTGCACCACCAGCACACCGACCACGTTCACCAGCGGTGCGCCGTAGTCCACGGTGATCAGCGACCAGACCGCGAACACGAACGGCATCGGCAGGTACCAGAAGTCGCCGAACTCCCTGGCGCAGGTCACGGCGATCGTGGTGAGCAGCACGGCCAGCGCGATCGGCGCCCAGGACGGGCCGCGCTGGTTGAGCACCAGGTAGACCGCGATGCCGTAGGTCAGCGCGAACGCCCCGAGCGCGGTGGCACCCAGGGCGTCGGCGCGGAGTGCGGGCAGGAGTAGCGAGGCCAGCCAGGGCAGCATCGCCACCGGCGGCAGCTGTCCGTGCAGACGGTCGGTCACCGGCCTCGTACCCATCCCCGCACCGTAGATCATGCCCGGCGTCCACCGCGCTGGTAGGCGTAGATCGCGAACACCCCGAACAGCGCCAACCACCCGATCAGGACGCCGATCCCGCCCATCGAGGGGCCGCGGTCGAAGACCACCGCCCAGGACAGGTCGGCGTAGCGGAAGGTCGGGGTGAACCGGGCCAGGTCGGCCAGCCAGTCCGGGAAGGCGGCCAGCGGGATCCACAGACCGCCCAACATGGACAGTCCGATGTAGACGAACACGCTGGCGAGCTGGGCGGTGCGCACGGAGAGCAGGTAGCCGATGCCGATGCCGGCCGCGGCGAAGGGCGCGGTGCCCACCCAGAGCAGGCCGACCGCGGCCAGCCAGCTCGGCACGGACAGCTGGACGTCATTGATCAGCGCGCCGGCGATGCAGACCGAGACGATCGGCGGCAGCGCGAGCAGCATCGAGATCAGCACCCTGGCGAGCACGATCCGCAACGGGGACAACGGGGTCAGCCGCAGTTGCCGCAACCAGCCCAGTGCCCGGTCCTCGGCCACGCCGACGCTGCTGTTGAGCACGCCGCTGATCGCGCCGAAGGCGGACATGCTGACCATGGTGTAGAGCGCGGCCTGCCGCGGTTCCTGGCCGATGGCCACGTTGAGATTGTTGAACACCACGTACATCACCAGCGGGGTGAGCACGCTCATCAGCAGGAACCCGGTGTCCCGCAACAACCTCTTGCACTCGATGAGCACGTATCCCAGCATCACACAGCCGTCCGATCCGACGCGGTCAGCGCCATGAATGCCTCTTCCAGTCCGGCCCCGGTGACTTCCAGGTCGTGGATCGCGCCGAGCTGGGCCAGCGCCTGCACGGTGGCGTCGGAGTCGGCGCTGCTCAGGTAGGCCCGCCCACCGCGCAGCGACACCGAGAGCACCCCCGGCAACCGTTGCAGCTCATCGGGTCTGCGGCCGTCCGGGTCCAGCGACACGGTCCGCCCGCCGACCCGGCCACGCAGCTCGTCCGGGGTGGCGTCGGCGATGGTGCGGCCATTGGAGATCACCACCACCCGGTCCGCGTTCTCCGCCACCTCCTCCAGGTAGTGGCTGGAGAACAGCACGGTCCGGCCGCGGGCGGCGAAGGCGCGCAGGTAGGTCCAGAACTCGCGGCGGTGCTCGACATCAAGCGCGGTGGTGGGTTCGTCGAGCACCACCAGCTCCGGGTCACCGGCCATGGCCAGCGCGAACTGCACCCGACGCGCCTGCCCCCCGGACAGGGCATCGGCCTTGCGCTTGGCCAGGTCGGTGAGCCCGGCGAGTCCCAGCACTTCGGCCAGCGGCAGCGGGGAGGGATAGCTGCGCCGGACGAAGTCGACAAGCTCGGCCACGGTGACCCGCGGGATGAGCTTGGCGTCCTGGGGCAGCACCCCGATCCGCCCGGCCCGGATCGCCGCCTCCGGGGTGCCGCCGAACAGGCTGACCTGCCCGGAGTCCGGGGCGAGCAGGCCGAGCATCAGGTTGATCGTGGTCGACTTGCCCGCGCCGTTGGGGCCGAGCAAGGCCACCGTCTGCCCCGCGGGCACGCTCAGGTGAACTCCGTTGACCGCGCGTACCGGTCCGTAGGCCTTGGTGACCGCGTGGAGGTGGACTGCCTCGTTCATGGGCCAACCGTATTTCCTGGCGTTTCCGCAGGTAAGAGAGCTTTGTCCAATGCTGGGTAGGACAAATGTCCTGCGGTTGGGCTGTTCAGTTCTGATCGTTCGTCTGTTGACTAATGATGTTTAGCGCCCTAAAACAAGCACATTCGCGCAGTCGATCGTGGAGGTGCCCGTGTCGACCCGCCAGTCACTCCTGGCCTTAGCGGCCGCTCTCGCCCTGCTCACGCCCGGACTCACCGCCGTCGCCCAGCCAGCGCTGACCCTGCGGTCGGCCGAGCTGAGCGTGGCGGTGGGCGCGGAGTTCCCCAGGGTGGTCAGTTACACCGACCGCCGCTCCGGCGCGGTGCTGCACGGCCGGTCCGCGCCGCTGACCTCGATCCAGCTCAACGGCGCCGACCAGCGCGTCACCGGCACCGCGAGGTCCGCCGGGGATTCGGTGCGCTACGCCCTGACCTTCCCCGACCTGTCCGGCGTGCGCCTGGACGCCAGCCTGGCCCTGCGCGGACGGACCGTGACCTTCCGGATCGACCAGGTCCGGGACACCCCGGCCTTCCGGGTCGGCACCATCGACATCCCAGGGCACGACCTGCTCACCGTGCGCGCCGCCGATCCGGCGCCGCAGGTGGCCGCGGCCAGGGTGGAACTGAACAAGAACGGCAACGGCGACCGGATCTACCCGGTCACCGCCGCCACCCCGCCGGATGCCGCGCCACTGGGCTCGGCCTACGGCATGGTCAGCACCGGCAAGCTGGCCGCCGCCATCGAGACCAACTCGACCTATGACAACAACGGCGGCGCGGGCGCGGATGAGAACGGGCGGGTCTGGCGGCAGGCCAGGCAGACCCCGGACGGCCCGGCGGTGAGTGTCTGGAGTGGACGGTGGACGCACCGCGCCCAGGGCTCCCCGGACACCGAACCCGCGCCGTGGGCCAAGGTCACGCTGACTGGCGAGCGCAACGGCGACAACGTGCTGGACTGGCAGGACGCGGCCATCGCCTTCCGGGACATCATGTGGCAGCCCAAGGGCTGGGAGAAGACCAAGGACCGGGTGGTGCAACGGATTCCGTTCAACATCGCCTCCTCGGCCACGCACCCGTTCACCCGCACCCTGGACGACACCAAGCGGGTCAGCCTGGCCACCGACGGGCTCGGCCAGTTCGTGCTGCTCAAGGGCTACCAGTCGGAGGGGCACGACGCGGCGCACCCGGACTACGGCGGCCACTACAACGAGCGGGCCGGCGGCCTGGGCGGGCTGAACACGTTGCTGGAAAAGGGCAAGCGCTGGAACGCCGACTTCGGGGTGCACGTCAACGCGACCGAGTCCTACCCGGAGGCGCGGGCGTTCTCCGAAACGCTGGTGGACAAGAACAACAAGCAGTGGGCCTGGATGGACCAGTCCTACCGGATCGACCAGCGCCGGGACCTCAACTCCGGCGATATCGCGCGCAGACTGGCCCAGTTGCAGCGGGAAACCCGTGGCGGGCTTGACTTCCTGTACTTCGACGTGTTCCGCGAGACCGGGTGGACCGCGGACCGGTTGCAGCGCGAGGTACGCAAACTGGGCTGGGAGATGGCCACCGAGTGGTCGCACCGGCTGGAGCGCGAGACGCTGTGGACGCACTGGGCCACCGACATCGACTACAGCAGCGAGGCGTTGCGCGGCATCAACTCCAGCATCATCCGGCTGGCCCGCAACCACCAGAAGGACGTCTTCGTGCACCACCCGCTGCTGATGGGCGCGCGGATCGTGGAGTTCGAGGGCTGGACCGGGGAGACCGACTACCGGGCGTTCCTGGCCAACACCTTCGAGCAGAACCTGCCCACCAAGTACCTCCAGCACTTCCCGGTGCAACGTCTGTCCACTGTGGAGGCTGTACTGGACGGCGGAGTGAGCGTGACCGCACCCGGCGGCAAGCGCCAGTTCCGCAAGGACGGGAGGCTGCTCTATGACAACGGCGCCTATCTGCTGCCCTGGTCGCCTACCGCACCCGACAAGGCCTACCACTGGAACCCGGCGGGCGGTACGAGCACCTGGGAACTGCCTGCCGAACTGGCCGGGCAGCCCAGTCTGCAGCTCTACCGACTCACCGACGACGGACGGCGGCACGTCGGCACGCTGCCGGTGCGCGACGGCAAGGTGACGATCACCGCCGAGGCCCGCACGCCGTACCTGGTCACCGCGCAGACCCCGGCTCCCGCGCCGCGGCTGGGCTACGGCGAGGGCACCCCGACCGCCAACCCCGGCTTCGACTCCGGTGACCTCACCGGCTGGCGGACCAGCGGCGCGGCCAAGGTCGAGACCAACGACCGCGGCCAGCGGGAGGCCGTGGTGCGTGGTGGCGCGGCGAGCCTGAGCCAGCGGCTGGTGCTGCCGCGCGGGCAGTACGCGGCCTCGCTGATGGTGGAGGTCGAGCCCGGCAAATCCCGGCCGGTCACCGTGTTCGCCGGGGACAAGGAAACCCGGCTGGACCGCTCCACGGTGACCAACATCGTGGCCTCGGAGGAGAAGAAGGGCACCAGGTCGCAGCGGATCCGGGTGTTCTTCACCAGTGACGGCAGCACCGAGGTCGGCGTCCGGGTCGGCGCGGGCGAGGCCGTGGTCCGGCTGGACGATCTGCGGGTGGTCGCCGCGCCCGATCCCGGCAAGCGGTGGGACTTCGAGCGGGTGGACCAGGGCTTCGGGCCGTTCGTGCCCGGCGGCGAGATCGCGCCGACCGACGCGCGCACCCACCTGGCGGAGAAGAACGCGCCGTTCACCCAGCGCGGCTGGAACGGCAAGGCGGTGGACGATGTGCTTGAGGGCGGCTGGAGCCTGAAGTCCTTCGAGTACGCCGCGCACCTGGTGTACCGGACCACTCCGGCCACCGTCCGCTTCGAGCCGGGGCACCGCTACCGGGTGAGCTTCAAGTACGCCGCGGCCGGTACCGCCTACAGCTGGGTAGTCGGCGAGGATCCAGCAAACGGCGCGCCACGGGACGTCTCGGTCACCCCGTTGCCCGCCCGCGGCGAGCCCGGCACGCACACCGTCGAGTTCACCGCATCGAGTACCGGGGACACCTGGGTGGGCCTGCGCAGGCCGGCCGAGGGCAACGGTGAGGAGTTCACTTTGGACGAGTTTGCGGTGTTCGATCTCGGCGCCGGCGGGCGGTGATCCAGAATGAGCCCGTGCGCGTCGTAATCGCTGAAGACCTCGTCCTGCTCCGCGACGGCCTGATCAGGCTGCTCCAGGCGCACGACTTCGAGGTGGTCGCTGCCGTGGACAACGGCCGTGACCTGCTGGAAGCCCTCGTCAGGCACCGACCGGACGTGGCGGTGTGCGATGTCCGACTGCCACCGACGTTCACCGACGAGGGCCTACGGGCCGCGATCGAGGCCCGGCGCCGATTGCCGGGCCTCCCCGTCCTGATCCTGTCCCAGTACGTCGAGCAGCTCTACGCCCGTGAGCTGCTGTCCGACTCCGCCGGCGGCGTCGGCTACCTGCTCAAGGACCGGGTGGCCGACGTCGGGCAGTTCGTGGACGCGGTCCGCCGGGTCGCGGCGGGCGGCACCGCGATGGACCCCGACGTCATCGCCCAGCTGCTGGCCCGGCACTCCCGCGACAAACCCGTCACCGCCCTGACCCCCCGCGAACGCGAGGTCCTGAGCCTGATGGCCGAGGGCCGCTCCAACGCCGCCATCGCGGCCAGGCTGTTCATCACCGAGAAGGCCGTGTCCAAGCACACCAACAACATCTTCAGCAAACTCGGCCTGCTCCCCGCCGAGGACGACAACCGCCGGGTGCTCGCCGTGCTGGCCTACCTCAATGGCTGAGCCGGGGCGGCACATCCCGCTGTACGCGCGGCTGGGATTGGCGGTGCTGCTCGGCGGGTTCGCGGCGGCGCCACTGGTGACCACGGTGCTGATCGGAGTGTTCGCGGATCAGGCTGCGCTGTGGGTGAGCGTGCTGGGGGCGTTGGCGCTGGTGGTGTTGTGGTTGCTGTGCTGGGCATTGGCGGCGGCCACGCCGACGGTGACCGCCCGGACGGCCACGGCCGGCGGGCGGCGGGGGTGGGCGGTGGTGATCGCTCCGGTCGCGGCGGTGGTGTCGGCGGGGGTGTGGATGGGGCTGGACCTGCTGGGCGTGGTGAGCGGACTCCAGGCAATCCCACTCGGCCTGGTCGGCGCGGTGGGATTGGGCGGCACGGTGCTGGTGGACTGGGCACTGGACCGACGGCGGATCTGAGCATGTGGCCCGAGTCCTGTCTTCCGGCGAGTTGGGCCAACCGGTACGCCAGCTTTGCCCAAGCGGGCGTACCAGTTGGCCCAAGTGGTACGCCCACGCGGCCAACACGGTAACGGGTGGGTGCTGCTCAGGCAGCCCATCGATCGGGGCCGCAGCGGTCACTGGTTGATGAACCAGCCGAAGGCGGCCTGCACCTCTTTGTCCGACTCGGACACGTAGAACTTCGACGGCGGCCCCAGATCGGTGAGGTAACTGCGGTACTCGATGGTCCTGGGACACACCGAGCCGGTGATCTCCACCTTCTGGTCCACCACCAGCTTGCCGGTGCGCAGCTCGTACGCCTTCACCGGGATCGCGATCTTGTGGAAGGTCACGTCCGTGCGGTACTGCGGCGGGGTGCGCTTCTGGTACGGGCAGGTGCGCACCGCCGCGCCGTACTCCTTCGCGCCGGCGCAGACCACCAGCACCGCCTCGGCCGCGTCGCCGACCTTCCACTCCCCCGGCAGCCTGCCGGTGAAGGCGTCGTTGCCGAACATCATGGCGCGGTTGGTGCCCTTGGCGTACGGGGCGGCGCCGCTGTAGGGCGCGGGGCGGGTGCAGTAGGCGGGGTTGGAGCCGCGGAGCAGGTTGCGCACGTTGGCGAGTTCGATCTCCAGGGTGGCTTTGCGGGCGCCGTCCTGGGCCTTGCCGGTGAGTTCGTGGCCGGGGTATTGCTCCAGCAGTTGCTGGAACAGGGTGCGGGCCTTCTCCCAGTCCTTGGCGTTCATGAAACCGTCGGCGCAGCCGGTGAGCGCGGCCGGAGCGGTGCGGCCGACGACCTCGGTGGAGCGGTCCAGCACGTTGCCCGCGGGTTTGCGCTGGCGCAGCCAGTCGGTGATCGCAACGGTCTGGCAGGGCTCCTTGGCCGGCAGGCCGCCGAGGAAGCCGCTGACGAGTTCCCGCACCATGTTCTCGTGGCCGGGCAGGTCGGTCAGCACCGAGGTGAGGCCGTCGTAACCCTGGGTCAGCTCCTTGACGTCACCGCGCAGCGCGGTGGTCAGCCTGCCGGTGGCGAGCTGGATCCGCCGGCAGGCGTCCACGGTGAGTTCGCCGCGCACGGTCAGCGGCGCGTCGGCCAGGTGATGGCCGAGCCAGACCCGGTCCAGCGCGGACATCGCCTGCGCGCAGTCACCGCGTTGCTTGGCCTCGGCCACGGTCTGCTCGATCCCGGTGGCGTCGTAGCGCAGCAGCCCCACCGCCAGCACCACGGCCACGGTGGCGCTCAGCCCGACCAGCCGCTGCCTGCCGCTGACCACCCGTTCCGCGCGGCGGGCCAGGAAAAAGCCGTGCGCGATCATCGTCAGCCACCAGGCGAGCACCACGAACTCGAACCACCCACTCCGGGACACCGCGCCGAGCAGCACCAGCAGCAGGATGGTGACCAGCGCGGTGAGCACGAACAGCAGGCGGCGGCGCAGCATCAGGTAGCCGAGGCCGAGCAGCGAGGCGTTGCCCAGGGCCACCGCCAGCGGGTCGTGCCGCCGCGGCACCACTGGTGCGGGTTCCGGCACCGGCAGTGTCTGGTAGTAGTCCATGGCGTCCCCTCGGTCGCGGCACAGGTTCAGGCCGTGACTCATTGTGGGCAGCCGGGTGGGGAGGGTTCCCGGAAATGGTCAAAGCGTGACAGGAAGCGGCCACCTGGCGTGACTGCTTGGCCCGAACGACCGACCAGTCGCTGGCCGTTGAACCGGCCGAACACCAAGAACCCGGCGCGACTGGCCGATAACCGGATTCTCACGCACCGTAGCGACACGGACCGCTATGGTGACCGTCATGGCTGATGGCCAACGTGAACCCACGAACGAAGACGGTCCCCTGTTCCGCTCGGCCTACGAACACGCCGACGCGGTGGACAAGGCCGCGGACCCGGCGCAACGCCGGCGAGCCTGGGGCGGGTTCCTGCCGCGTGCGCTGGTGGCGCTGGCCGAGGGGTTCCTCCGGGACTGGATGCTCATCGGCGCCGTGTTGTTCTCGGTGATCGTCGGGTTCATCGGCGGCAGCTCAGGCGATCTGCCCTGGATTATCGGGGGTGTGGTCGCGGCGGTGACCGGGACCGCTCTTGTGCTCATCGCCGTCGCACGGCATTGGAGCTTTGGCAGGCAGTGGACCGTGATCCTCGGCGTGTTCGCGCTCCAGATCGTTCTCATGATCCTTTTCTGGCGAACTCACTGAACGGCCGGAGGCGGCGTGTCCAAGATTGCGGTGGAGATCAGCGATCTCCGGGGCTGGGCGGGTCAGGTTGGCCGGGCTTCCGGTGATGTGAACTCGGCGCAAAGCTATGCCACCGGGAAGATCGCTGACGCGGACTTCGGGCGGGTCCTGGAGCTGATCACCGGTGACTACGCGGCGATGCTCACCAAGGCGCACGCGATGTTGCAGGCCGACAGCACCGGCCTTGGCGCCGAGAAGGCCGCGCTCGCCGCAAGCGCGGACGAGTACAAGGCCGCGGACGTCAAGTCCCGCAACCACATCACCAACATGGGTGGCGGGGTCACGCTGCACACCAGCGATGACGGCGTGGCCAACGGCTTCGACGACGTCACCTCCGCCCAGACCAAGCTGAACCCGCCCAGCCCCGGCGCCGCCCAGCTCCCACAGGTCTCCTTCGGCTGCGTGCTGGACAAGGTGTGCGAACTGGTGGTGTGGGTCGGCGGCCACGACCCTCGGGAGTACGTCACCAAGTGGATCGCCGGGGACATCGGAAAAGCGTCCATGCAGGTCTCGGCCTGGCGCGCGGTGGCAGACTGCGTGGACGCGGTACAGGCCAACCTCAACTCCGGCAAGGCCGCCATCGGCCGCACCTGGATCGGGGCCGCCTCGGATGCCGCGGGCGCGCAGATGGGCAAATGGGGTACGGCCCTGACCGATCAGGGCGGCAAGATGCGCCAGCTCGCCGGGCACCTGCACGACTGCGTGGACCAGGCGGTCAAGATGGCGCAGTGCGTGGTCGACATCATCAAGACGGTGATCAGCATCGTCATGGCCGGGCTGAGCAACGCGGCGATCCCGCTGTACGGCCAGTGGAAGTTGATCAAAACGGTCAAAGAAGCCATCACAATGATCAACAGTGCCCGTAAGGTGATCATGGCGTTCTGGAACGTGCTCACCATGGTCAAGTCGTTCATCCAGCTCTGTGCCTCGGCCTTCACCGCTGATTCGCTGCCGCCCGCTCCGTCGGCGGTGGCGCCGCGATGACCACCCCGGAGTTCGACGAGGCCGCCTTCCGCGCCGCGATCGACGAGCTGGATTCGACCATCGGCCAGGCTCAGGAGGAGCTGTACCGCTTCGAGCGGGAGAACCAGCCCACCCGCGAGGAGCTGGCCGCGCTGCAGCAGGCCGCGCTGCGGGGTGAGCTGGGCGATGACATGCGAGCGATCGCCCGCCGCGTTGACGACGGCCAGGACACTTGGCAGTCGGTCTTCAACGGCACCAGCCCGGCCGCTGGGTTGCTGCGCGGCCACATCGACCGGATGGTCGCGGCGAACCGCGAGGCCATTGGCGAGGCGATCGAGGAGGACCCGGACTTCGACCCCCGCCCCGATCTCTAGAGCCGCGCCGCCAACCGCTCCAGGAACACCCGCTGCCCCTTCACCAGCTTCACCGCGGCCGTCTCCAGGTCGAACCAGGCCACCCGGTCCAGTTCCGGGAACTCCGCGAACTTCCCCGACCGCGGCGGCCACTCCATCTCGAAGGTGCCCAGCACCACCCGGTCCAGGTCCACCGAGCCGGCCAGCGCCCACACCGCGACCACCTTCGCCGACTGCCGCGCCTCCCCCAGCGGCACCAGCTCCCCCTCGGGCACGGGCAGCCCCAGCTCCTCCAGGAACTCCCGCCGCGCCGCGTCCTCCGGCGGCTCGTCGCCGGTGTGCTCGCCCTTGGGGATGGACCACGCCGCCTCGTCCTTGTTCGCCCAGAACGGGCCGCCCAGGTGTCCCAGCAGGACTTCCGGGCCGTTGTCGCCATTGCGGTGGACCAGGATGCCCGCACTTCGCCGCGCCATCGGCTCAGGTTAGTCCGGTCGCGTAGGCTTCCTGCGGAACTGGAGGGGGCACGGTGTCCGACGATCTGCTCCGGCCGACGATCCGCACGTCAGCCGGGACCCAACGGCCTTGGCGAGTGGCCAGCCAGGCCTATGTCGCCTTCTTCGGCGGCGTGCTGGCGGTCACCCTCATCGGCTACCTCAACTCGCGCCGGCTGGGCGTGCCCGCGCGGGACCGGCGCTGGCTGCTGGTGATCGGCGCGGCGGCGCTGACCGCGGAGCTGGTGATCGCCTCGCTGCTGGCGGAGCTGATCACCTCCAGTCCGTTGCGGATCATCATCCGGGTGGTGGCGTTGCTGGCGTATTTCGCGATGGCTCGGTTGCAGCACACGCCGGAGCGGGTTTTCCAGTTGCGCGGCGGTGAGCACGCGCGGTTGTGGAAACCGGGGCTGGCGGCGGTGTTCGGGCTTGGTCTGCCGGAACTGGTGCTGGTGGCGATCGTGGTGGTGGCCTCGTGAGTGCGGAGACTTTCGCGCTGGCTCAGCACTGGCTGACCATCGGCCAGGCCGAGCGGGCCCTGGACACGCTGTCCCAGTTGCACGGGGAGGACGCGGTCGGCTATCCGGCCACGCTGTTCCGGGCCACCGCGCTGTGGATGCTGGACCGTTCCGCCGAGGCCGCCCAGGTCGCCGCGGACGGGATCAGCCGGTTCGGCCCGGATCACTCGCTGCTGCGGGTGCTCGGCAACGCCCAGCACGAGCTGGGTGACTGGCCGCGGGCCGAGGAAGCCCTGCTCACCGCGTTGCACCAGGATCCGGAGGACCCGCAGCTGCTGTGCGACTACGCGCGGCTGTGCCTGTCCGCCGGTCAGGTGGACAAGGCCGAGCAGCTGGTGGAGCGGGCGGCCCGGATCGATCCGCACCTGCAGTCCGTCGGCCAGGTGCGGGCGATGGTCGCGCTGGCCAAGGGACAGGACGCGGAGGCGGCGCGGCACAGCGCGAACAGCCTGGCGCACGATCCGGACAGCAGTGCGGCGCGGGCCATGCACGGCAACGCCGCCGCCCAGCTCGGCGATGTGGACGGCGCCTACCGCTCCTTCCGCGCGGCCGCGGCCGCCGAACCCGGCAACGCCGCCTTCGTGGAGGCCGCTCGGGAGGCCCGGCTGGCCGCGCATCCGTTGCTGCGCCCGCTGCGGCCGATGTACCGGATCGGGCCGATGAAGCTGTGGATCGGCTTCATCATCGTGCTGATGGGCCTGCGGATGGCCGGGCTGTGGCCGTTGTCCACCGCGCTGGCCGTCTGCTGGGTCGTGTACTGCCTCTACTCGTGGGTGGCGCCGCCGCTGGTGCGCCGCTGGCTGGAGCGAAACCGATGAGCGAGCACCGGATCGAGTCCCTGCGCCGCGCGGTCGCGGCCAGCCCCGAGGACGCCATGCTGCGGCTGATGCTGGCCGAGGAGCTGGCCGGCGCGGGGCAGCATCCGGCGGCGCTGGACGAGTACGACTGGCTGCTGCACCACGACGCCGATCTCACCGAATCCCTGGTGCACATCGGCGAACTGGCCGCCGCCGAAGGGCGTCTGCCGCTGCTGCGGGCCTGTCTGGAGCACGCGCGACAGGCCGGCATCGTGGAGGGCGTCGGCAAGTTGCAGCGCCTGGTGGACGAGCTGCTCGCCGCCCGCGGCGCGATCAAGGTCACCGCCGACGGGCGTGGTGGCGAACGCCCGGCGGGTCCGGCGGCACGGGCCGAAACCCTGACCTTCGACCAGGTCGGCGGCATGACCGAGGTCAAGCAGCTGATCCACCGCATGATCATCCTGCCGCTGTCCCGGCCCGAGCTGTACGCCAAGTACGGCAGGCGCACCGGAGGTGGCGTGCTGCTCTACGGCCCGCCCGGCTGCGGCAAGACCATGATGGCTCGGGCCACCGCCGGGGAGTGCGGGCTGCCGTTCGTCAACGTCCGGATCGAGGACGTGATGGACCCCTACCTCGGGGTCTCCGAGCAGAACCTGCACGCCGCCTTCGAGTCCGCCCGCGCCCAGGCGCCGTGCGTGCTGTTCCTGGACGAGCTGGACGCGCTGGCCTTCTCCCGGCACAAGCACCACGGCTCGGACGCCCGCAGGCTGGTGGACGTGCTGTTGCAGGAGCTGGACGCGATCGGCTCGGACAACGACGGCGTGCTGGTGCTGGCCGCGACCAACGCGCCCTGGGACGTGGACGAGGCCATGCTGCGGCCGGGCCGGTTCGACCGGGTGGTGTTCGTGCCGCCGCCGGATGAGCCCGCCCGGGTGGAGATCATGCGGGTGCTACTGGCTTCCGCGCCCACCGACGGGGTGGATCCGGCGCGGCTGGCCGAGCCGACCGCGTTGTTCAGCGGCGCGGATCTGCGCGCGGTGACCGAACGCGCCATCGACGCGGTGATCGACGAGGCCCTGCGCACCGGCTCCGAGCCGCCACTGCGGATGGCCCAGCTGGAACAGGCCGTCGCGCAGATTCGTCCGTCCACTGTGGACTGGCTGGTGCGGGCCAAGGCGTACGTGGAGTTCGCCAACCAGTCCGAGCGCTATTCCGATGTGGCCCAGTACCTGGCGACCAAGGAAGTCCGGCGCAGGCTCAGCCGCTGACCCGCCGGAACACGGTGGCGATGGTGAAGTCCTTGTGCGGTCCGGCCACCTGGTAGGAGATGTGCAGGGTGTCCTGGTCGGCCAGGCGGTAGTGGCCGGTGTAGACGTCCGCGCCGCACAGGTGCACGTCGGTGGCCTCGGCGGCGTCCGGGCGCAGGGTGTGCATGGTCCGGCCGTCCGGGAAGCAGATCCGGAGCACCTCGCCGTCGAGTTGGTAGCGGTATTCGCGGTAGGCCGGGCCGGTGTAGCCGGAGTCCAGGGTGAGTGTGCCGTCCTCGCGGTAGTGCAGTTCGGTGCCGGAGACCGGCTCGAACCGGGCCTCGCCGATCGCGCTGCCCTGGCCGGTGATCACCCGGCTGAACCGCCACCGGCCGGGCAGCGCGGCGAAAAGCTGCTGCGCCGTGATCGTCACACCGCCCGCCCTCCTCCGCCGTCGAATTGGCCCAAGTCGTACGCCCGGTTGGGCAAACTATGCGTACGACTTGGGCAAACTCGACGTTGGCTTAGTCGAATCTGGGCCGATCGTAGCTGCTGCACGGCGATCTCCGGTTTCGCGCCCGGTCCGGTGAGCCGGTAGTGCCCGGCGATCACCGGGCCGTGCCAGAGCTGCTGGTACCACTCCCCCGCCGGATCCAGCGACGGCAGCACGCCGAACTGGGTGGCCAGCCGGTCGGCGAAGGCCACGTAGTCGCCGTGCGGGAACTGCGGTCGCGGTCGGGCCAGCCGGATGTCCAGCTCGGCCCGGACTCCCGCCCGCATCTCCTCGTCGGTGGGCGGTGGGATCTGGCCCGAGAGCACGGCGACCGCCCAGCGGGCCTGGAGTTCGATGACCGCGAAGAACGGGCCGCGGTAGACGCCGACGAAGGCCAGTCCGGGCAGTGCCGGGTGGAAGGTACAGCCGTGCAGCAGCAACGGTTGCAGCCAGTCGTCGGCGAAGTCGATCTCGGCCAGCAGCGGGTCCGGCAGGGGTAGTTCGGGGCGGTAGCCGGTGCACCAGATCACCGCGTCACAGTCCACTGTGGACCCGTCAGCGAGGCGCAACCCGTTGTCCGCCAGGGCGACCACGTGACCGACCGCGATCCGCAGCGCACCCGCGTCGAGCTGGGCGGGTAGGCGGTCGGAGGCGACCAGGTGCGGAGGCAGGGTGGCGGACGGGTCCAGGGTGAGCCGGGGGTCGAACCGGCCGGGGTTGCCGCCGAGGGCGTGGTAACGGGTGTTCGCGGCACGGTTGGCCTCGGGTGGCGGGAGCTGCTCGCGTTCGTGCTGGCGGCCGCGGGTCATGCCGAGCAGGTCGCGGGGCACGCCGTTGGTGTAGCGGGGCAGGATCCAGAACGGCCGCCCGGTCACCGCGGTGGTCTCGATCCCGGCCTCAGCCAGCTCAGCGGCGATCTCGGTGCCGCTGAAGGACATCCCGACCACGGCCACTCGCTTGCCTACGTACCCGCCGGGCCCACGGTAGCCGCTGCTGTGCACGGACTCCCCACCAAAGGCCCCGGGTAGCTCGGGTGTCCAGGACCGGGAGAACACCCCAGAAGCCAGCACCGCAGCGTCGAAGACCTCGCGGTGCTCGCGGCCGACCTCGGTCCAGGTCACCGACCAGCCGCGGCCGGCGGGCGCGACCTCGGTGACCGTGCAGCCGTAGCGCGGAGTCAGCCCGTTCGCGTAGCCGGACAGGTAGCCGTGCACCTCGTCCCGGAGCGGGAAATCCCGGGTGCCCGCCGGCCACACCCGGTCGGAGAAGGAGCAGAGCTGGTGGGACAGGTTGGTGGTCATGCCCGGCCAGGCCGCGCCGGTGCCCGGCCGCCACACCCCGCCGAGCTGCGACTCCCGCTCGAACAGCACCGGCTTTAGCCCGGCTTCGAGGGCCGCTCGCGCGGTGGCCAGTCCGGCCGGTCCGCCCCCGATGATCGCCAGGCTCCGCATGACCCGACTCTACGACGCGGGCGCATCAACCGATCAGTTGATTCCGGCTCAACCAACCGCCGACGCACTCCACCGGACTGAGCGATCCTGTGACCTGCCGGCACAGGACAGGCTCAAGGCATGCCAGTCATCGAGGTCGACTCCCTGCACAAGCGCTACCGCGAGCACGTCGCGGTGGCCGAGGTGTCCTTCACCGTGGAACGCGGCGAGATCTTCGGCATCCTGGGCCGCAACGGCGCGGGCAAGACCACCACGGTGGAATGCGTGGAGGGCCTGCGCCGCCCGGACGGCGGCCGGATCTCCGTGCTGGGCCTGGATCCCCGGCGCGACGCGGCCGCCCTGCGCGCCAAGGTGGGCGTGCAGTTGCAGGAATGCCGGTTGCCGGACCGGATCACCGTGCGCGAGGCGCTCCAGCTCTACGCCACCTTCTACCCCGATCCGCTGCCCTGGCAACAATTGCTGAGTGACCTGGGGTTGCTGGGCCAGGCGAACACCCGGTTCGAGAAGCTCTCCGGCGGCCAGCAGCAACGGTTGTCCATCGCGCTGGCGCTGATCGGCAACCCGGAGATCGCCATCCTGGACGAGCTGACCACCGGCCTGGACCCGCAGGCACGCAAGGACACCTGGGCGCTGATCGAGGGCATCCGGGATCGCGGCGTCACGGTCCTGCTGGTCACCCACTTCATGGCCGAGGCGGAACGGCTGTGCGACCGGATCGCCGTGCTGGACAACGGTCGAGTAGCCGCGATCGGCAGCCCGGCCGAGCTTGTGTCCACAGTGGACAGTGCGCAGACCGTCCGGTTCCGCCCCTCCGCGGCACTGGACACCCGGCCGCTGACCGCGCTGCCCGAGGTCACCGAGATCCGGCGGGACGGCGCCGAATTCACCGTCACCGGGCACGGCAACCTGTTGCACGTACTCACCTCCGCACTGGCCGCCCAGCAGGTCATCCCGATCGACCTGCGACTGGAGCGGGCCACCCTGGACGACGCCTTCCTGGCCCTCACCGGCCGCCGCCTGGACGAGGCGGCATGAGCCCCACCGCCACCAAGGGAACTGCCGTGAACCGCGTGCTGACCTTCGCCGCCACCGAGCTGAAACTGTTCTTCCGCGACCCGGCCGGGGTGATCGTGGTGGCCGCGCTGCCGGTCGGCCTGGTGCTGGTCTTCGGCCTGTCCAGCAGCGGCGCCCCGCCCGGCGGCTCGCGCTCGATACCGGCCTTCCTGCCCGCACTGGGCATCAGCATCGCGCTGGGCATGCTCGCCCTGTTCACCCTGCCCTCGGTCCTGGGCGCCTACCGGGAACGCGGCGTGCTGCGCCGACTGGCCACCACCCCGGTCAGCCCGGCCGCGTTACTGGGCGCGCAGTTGCTGGTACAGGCTGGGATCGCGGTCGCGGCCACCGGTCTGGTCGCCACCGTCGCCGTGCTCGCGCTCGGTCTGCCCGCCCCGGCCAACCCGCTCGGCCTGGCCCTATCGCTGGTGCTGGGCATCGCCGCGCTGTTCTCCATCGGTCTGCTGGTGGCCGCACTCGCCCCCAACGCCAAGGCCGCCGGTGGACTCGGCCCGCTGTCCTTCTTCCCGCAGATGTTCCTGGCCGGATTCTGGATGCCCTGGGAGGCGATGCCGGACTGGCTGGCCGCGATCGGCCGCCACTCCCCGCTCGGCGCGACCCTGCAAACCGTGGTCACCAGCTGGATGGGCGGCGCCCCGGCGGTGGGTCAGTTGCTGGCGCTGGGGGTGTTCGCACTCGTCGCGGGGGTCACGGCGGTTAGGTTGTTCCGGTGGGT
The DNA here is from genome assembly GCF_023094165.1 of Crossiella sp. S99.2. Lineage (GTDB taxonomy): Bacteria > Actinomycetota > Actinomycetes > Mycobacteriales > Pseudonocardiaceae > Crossiella. Next base: position 22,804 of record NZ_JALMDK010000017.1, read on the forward strand.
CTGAGTCACCGCGAGCTGGACGCCTGGGAACGCCGGATCCTGCGGCGCACCGAGGCTGTTCCCTACCTGCTGCTCCTGGTGGCCACCGCGCTCAGCGGGCTTCGGGCCGACCTGCACGCCCTGCCCGGCACCATCGGCCTGGCCGCGCTCACCGCGGCCTGGATCGCCTGGTGGATCACCCTGCACCCGGCCTGGATCGAGCGCCCCGGTCTGATGTTCGGCTACTTCGCCGGACTGCTGGTGCTGATGGCGTTGCTGGGGTCGCGCGGCGAGTGGTACGGCGGGCTGTTCGCCTTCACCGGCTACGTGCACGCCTGGCACCGGCTGCCCGGCCGGTGGAAGTACGCCGGGGTGACCGCGGTCGCGTTCCTGGCCATGGCCTCGTTGAGCCGCGGCCTGCCGGACACCCTGTCGGCCTGGCTGGTCTTCCTGCTGCTCATGATCGCCATCGTGGTGCTGGTGAGCCTGTTCAGCACCTTCGGCGATGTGATCACCGCGCGCAGCGTGCAACGGCTGCACATGGTCGACGAACTCGCCGAGGCCAACCGGCGGCTGGAACGCAGCATGGCCGACAACGCCGAGTTGCAGGCCCGGCTGCTCGAACAAGCGCATGAGGCGGGGGTACGGGAGGAACGGCAGCGGCTGGCCAGGGAAATCCACGACACCCTGGCCCAGGGCCTGACCGGGATCGTCACCCAGCTCCAGGCCGCGGAACAAGCCGCCACCCAGCCCGCGGACTGGCGGCACCACGTCCGGGCCGCGGCCGAACTCGCCAGGGACAACCTGGTCGAGGCCCGCCGGTCGGTGGCCGCGCTCAACCCGCACCCGCTCACCGAATCCGGCCTCTCCACCGCCCTGGCCGAGGCCACCCAGCGCTGGTCCGCGGTCACCGGCCTGCGCGCCGACTACGCCGCCACCGGCCCGATCCGCCGCCTGCACCCGGAAATCGAGGGCAGTCTGCTGCGCATCGCCCAGGAAGCCCTCACCAATGTCGGCAAACACGCCGCCGCCAGCCGGGTCGGCGTCACACTGTCCTATATGGAGGATGTGGTGAGCCTGGACGTGCGCGACGACGGCCGCGGCTTTGCTGAGTCCACAGTGGACGGCACCGGGTTCGGGCTACACGGCATGCGGCAGCGGGTCGAGCGGCTCGCGGGCCGGCTGGTCATCGAGTCCGAACCGGGTGCGGGCACCGCGGTCTGTGCCACCGTGCCCGCGGTGGGGGTGCGGGATGCCTGAGCCGATCACGCTGCTGATCGTGGACGATCACCCGGTGGTCCGGGACGGGTTGCGCGGCATGTTCGCCGGGGAGCCCGGGTTCACCGTGCTCGGCGAGGCCGCCGATGGCGCCGAGGCCGTCACCCTGGCCGAAGCGCTTGCCCCGCAGGTGATCCTGCTGGACCTGCGGATGCCGAAACTCGGTGGTGTGGACGCGATCCGGGCCCTGCGTGCCCGTGGGATCGGCGCGCACGTGCTGGTGCTGACCACCTACGACGCCGATCACGATGTGCTGCCTGCGATCGAGGCCGGCGCCACCGGCTACCTGCTCAAGGACACCCCGCGCCCGGAGCTGTTCCGCGCGGTGCGCGCCGCCGCCCGCGGCGAGTCGGTGCTCTCCCCCGCGGTCGCCGCGGTGGTGCTGGGCCGCCTGCGCACACCCAAAACCGAGGACGAACCGCTCAGCCCACGCGAGCTGGAGATCCTGGAACTGGTCGCGGCCGGGGTGAACAACCGGGAGGCGGCACAGCGGCTGTTCCTGAGCGAGGCGACAGTGAAAACCCACCTCCAGCACGTCTACGCCAAACTCGGGGTGCGCGACCGGGCGGCGGCGGTGGCCGAGGGCTTCCGGCGCGGCCTGCTCACCCCTGGCGGGCGCTGAGTCTGGACCTGTCAGTCCAGGGTGATCCGCACACTGGCGCGGTTGCCGCCGACCCGCCGGGACACCGCGTGCCCGGTCCGCGGCGCCCCGTCCAGTTCCAGGGTCAGCGGGCCGCCCTCGCCGAGGAAGTTGCGCCACCAGGTCTTGGCCTCGGCCAGCATCACCGTGATGGTGACGATGTCACCCGCCCGCCGGTAGCCGACCGGAATGCTGAACGTGCGGCCGGACCGCCGACCGGTGTAGGTGACCACGGTGAAGTGCCTGCGCAGGAAGCCACCCAGCCAGGCTGAGTCGCGCAACCGCAGGACCAGCCCGTTGAACCCGGTGACGAAGCGGCGGGTGATCGGTCCGTTGAGGTTCATGCCGCCGACGGTAGCCAGAAGTTTTTGGACTTTCGAGTCCAAAGCTAGGCTGGCGACATGGTCACCGGAAAGGGCGCCGCCACCCGCGGCCGGATCCTCGAAGCCGCGGCCAACCAACTCGCCGAGCGCGGCCGGGAAGGCTTCCTGCTGGACGCGGTGCTCGGCGCCACCGGCACCAGCAAGGGCCAGCTCTTCCACTACTTCCCCGGCGGCCGCGAGGAACTCCTGGCCGCCGCCGCGGCCCGCCAGATCGACCGCTGCCTGACCCACCTCCGGCACCGCTACGGCGACTTCGACACCTGGGCGCACTGGCAGACCTGGGCCGACGACCTCACCAGCACCCGCCGATTCGACCAGGCCGGGGAGTTCGCCTCGCTGGCCGGACGCGCCATCGAGCCCGAACCCCGCCTGCGCCGCCTGGCCGGCCGGGCCTACCAGGACCTCATCGAACTCCAGACCGAGGGCCTGCAAGCCATGCGCGACCGCGGCGACCTGCTGCCCTCAGCCAACCCCGCCGCCCTGGCGGCCCTGATGGTGAGCGCACTACAGGGCGGCGCGGTCGTACACCGAGCCACCGGCTCCCGCCAACACCTGATCCACGCAGTCCAGTCCGCCCTGGCCCACCTCCACACCTTCGCCACCCCACGCTAAGCACCCCGCCACCGTGTTGGCCGTTATGGACGCCGAGTTGGCCGTTGTGGACGGCGAGTTGGCCCAACTGGTACGCCGAGTTGGCCCAAGTGGGCGTACCAGTTGGCCCAAGTGGTACCGGTTCGGCCAAGACTGGGTACGACAACGGCCAACACGCCGGTGCGGTGCGGACCGGACTTGGGATCAGCTGGACTGGTCGATGGCCTTGGCCAGTTCGGTCAGGGCCTTGACGATGGGGGCGCGGCGGGAGGGCGGCAGGATCTCCAGGGCCGCGCGCTGGAGTTCGCGCATCCGGTCCACCGCGCCGTCCAGGGCGGCCGCGCCCTCGGGGGTGAGCGCGACCAGCACGGTGCGATCGTCCACTGTGGACCGGTCACGGCGGACCATGCCGTGGGTTTCCAGCTGTTTGAGCGCGCGGGTGGCGGTGGGCTGGGAGACCCGGGCGAGCTTGGCCACCTTGCCCACCGGCAGCGGGCCGTGTTCGGCCAGCGGGGTCAGCAGGATCAGCTGGGACTCGGAGAGCTGCCCGGCGACCGAGCTGGCCGCCAGGCTGCTGCGGTTGCGGCGCATCAGGGCGTAGACCCGGTTGCAGGCTTGGGCGAACTCGTCCACCTCAAGGTCGGAGACCATGCGGCCACCCTACCCGAGGTCCATACCTTGCAAATATATAGCATGCTATGTAACCTGGCGAACGACCACGGGCGACTCCGGCCATCGAGGCGGTCGGCGTTCTTTCGTGCGCGAATTTGTTTTTCGCCGCTCGACAAAAAGCGAACCGCCGGTGCGAGAATTCTCGCACCGGCGGTTCTTCTGCGTTGATTCCGGATTACCCGCGGGGTGCGCTGTAAGTGGTCCAGGTGTCCACCGTGCGGAATCCCAGGGTGCGAGCCAGTGCCTCATTAGTGGGCTCGGTGCCGATCAGCGCGCCCTTGACTCCGGCGGCGAAGGAGTCCTTGAGCAGCCGCTCGGTGGCCAGCTGCTCGTAGCCCTGACCGGCCACCTCCGGCAGCGCGAACAGGTAGTACGGCGCGACCATGCCGCCGCCGCGGATACCCAGCGCGGTGGCCACCGGCTTGCCGTCCCGCTCCACCACGTAGGCGCTGGCGCCGGGCAGGTCGAACAGCTCGGGACGGAACAGGTCGCGCACGCTGTTCCGGTCGACCCCGGTGGCCTTGACCGCGATGTCCAGGAAGACCCCGGCGGACCGGCCGTCGACCTCGCGCACTACCGCGCCCGGGATACTGATGCCAGGCAGCGGAGTCCCGGCCTTCAGCACGGCCAGGTCCCGCGTGCTCTGCTCGGTGAGGCCATAACCGCTGGCCAGGGCCTTGATCTTGGCGGTGCCGTTGCCGCGGACCCGCAGCACCCACGGCAGGTTGTAGCCGGGCATCCTGGCCGCGAACCGGGCCAGCTCACCCAGGTCGGGGTCGCGGGCGATGCCGAACACGCCGTTCATCCGGGCCTGCGGCTGGAAGCTGACCAGCAGGGCGCTGTCCTTGCCCGGCTGGTCCACCGACCGCGGCAGCGCGCTGATCAACTGTTGGGTCACCCGTAGCCAGCTCTGGTTGGCCGTGTCGGCGAGATCGGCGGGCGAGGCGAGGGCGGCCTGGCCCAGCAGCACCAGACCGGCCGCCACCGACACCCCCGCCTTCAGCACAGTGCGCATGTTCATTTCCTTCTCCCTGCCTCGGTGTTCGTGGCTGATCGCGAAACTACGGTATTTCCCCCGCATTCCAGGACCGCCGCCCACACCGTGCATTCTGTCTGGCACTTTTGGCCATTTCCGGCCCCGGATGGATAGTGATTCGACAGGTTCGGCGCGCCGTTCCGCGGATTTCGCGCGAGGATGGCGGGGTGACCCCAACCGAACCGGAACTGCCAGCCGAACCGGACCCGCGGCGCTGGCGGGCCCTGGCCGTCACGCTGACCGCCGGGTTCATGGTGCTCCTGGACGTCAGCATCGTGAACGTGGCACTGCCCTCGATCCAGCGCGACCTGGCCGCCACCGCGGGCGGCGTGCAGTGGGTGGTCTCCGGCTACGCGCTCACCTTCGGTCTGGTGCTGGTCTTCGGCGGCAGGCTGGGTGACGCGCTGGGCCGCCGCCGGATGTTCCTGATCGCGCTCACCGGCTTCGTGCTCACCAGCGCGCTGGCCGGGGCCGCGACCACGCCGGAGCTACTGATCGTGGCCCGGCTGTTGCAGGGCATGGCGGCCGGGCTGCTCACCCCGCAGAACACCGGACTGATCCAGGAACTGTTCCGCGGCCCGGAACGCGGACGCGCCTTCGGGTTGTTCGGCGCGGTGGTCGGCATCTCCACCGCGGTCGGCCCGGTGCTGGGCGGGGTGATCCTGGCCGTGTTCGGCGATCCCGAGGGCTGGCGCTGGGTGTTCCTGGTCAACATCCCGATCGGCGCGCTGGCCCTGGTGCTGGCCGCCCGGCTGCTGCCGAAGTCCCCGGCCCGGCTGCGCGGCGTGGCCCGCGAACTGGACTTCCTCGGCGCGGTGTTGCTGGGGCTGGCCGTGGTGGGTGTGCTGTTCCCGATCCTGGAGATCGAACAGGGCAACCTGGGGCAGGTGTGGTGGCTGTTCCCGCTCGCGATCGTGCTGGGCGCGGTCTTCGTGTGGTGGGAGCGCAGGCTGGTCCGGCTGGGTCGCCCGCCACTGCTGGACCTGCGGCTGTTCAGCACGGTGCCGGGCTTTGCCAGCGGGGCCACCCTGGGCACCGTCTACTTCTGCGCGTTCACCGGCATCTGGCTCGTCTTCGCGGTGTTTTTCCAGCAGGGACTGGGTTTCACGCCACTGGAGTCCGGGCTGGCGGTGACCCCGTTCGCGGTCGGCTCGGCCGTCTCGGCGATCATCGCCGGGCGGCTGATCGAGCGCTGGGGCCGCCGTCTCACCGTCACCGGCCTGAGCCTGGTCACCTTCGGCCTGCTCGCGGTGGCGGGGCTGGCCCTGCTCGTCCCGGCGCACTCGCTGGGCTGGGCCATGGTGCTGCCGCTGCTGATCGCCGGCATCGGTGGCGGAATGGTCATCTCCCCCAACACCACGCTCACCCTGGAACGCGTGCCCACCACCATGGCCGGGGTGGCCGGTGGCGCGTTGCAGACCGGGCAGCGGCTGGGCACCGCGGTCGGCACCGCGGTGCTGGCCACCGTCTTCCACACCGCGATCAGCGCCACCGGCGCGGACTATCCGTTGTCCCTGAGCATTTCCATGGTCTGCGCGGCCCTGCTGACCATGATCGCGCTCGGGCTGGGCGTGGCCGAACTGCGCAACCGCACCCTGCGGGTCAGGACTGCTTGAGAATGCCCAGTTCCTCGTGGGTGAGGTCGAACCGGAACTCCGACTTGTCCGGCCACACCAGGGTCTGCTTGCGCGGCCACAGCCGGGGCGCGTGCGGCGCGGTCTCGTGCCAGACCAGCTTGGCGGGCTCGTTGGTCGCGGGATCGTCGGAGTAGCCGGTGTCCACCACGCCGAGGTGCGAGGGCGAGTAGACCAGCCAAGGGTTGTCCGCCGCCTTGGCCGCGTCGACCAGCCCGAGCGCCTGGGCGTGCTCCGGCCCGCGCACCGCGCCCTTGCCGCCGAAGATGCTGGCCGCGCCGCCACCCATGACCGAGAGCACCACGCTGACCACGGTCCCGACCGGGATCCGGATCAGGTTCCAGAAGAACCGGCGGATCAGGCGTTTGCCCTTGATCGTGCCGTCCTTGCGCCTGCCTGGCACGAAGAAGTCCGGGCCGACATCGCCCAGGTGCAGCACGACCACGGGTTCGCGCCACTGGCCTTCGACCAGGGCGCGCACCCGCGGCCGGAACTCGGGATTCGGGACAGCCATGGCGCGACGCTACATGTCCAGGTTGCCGCGGGTTTCCTCAACGCTGTGATCGCCGCCGATGCCGCTCTTGTTGAACATCGGGCCGTCTTCCTTGCGTTCCTCGTTGCCTTCCTTGTACACGCCCTTGCCCGCGCCCGCCCCGGCCTTGATGCCAATGCCGGTGGCCAGCGGGCCCACGCCGGTGTGCGTGCCGAAGCCGGTGGTGATCACCCGGCGGCTGGGCTGGAACACGGTGCGGTCGGCCACCTTGCCGATCAGCGGGATGGCCCGGTCGCCCTTTTCCACCACCTTGCCCACCCGGAGCTTGCCGGTGAACTCGATGACCTTGGTGGCGTACTTGGCCAGGAACTCCATGAACATGTTGAGCAGCTTGCCGAACTTGCCGAGGTAGCCCATGACCTTCTTGAACACCGCGGCGGCCTTGGCGATGGAGGCGGTCATGGCCGCGGCCACCGAACTGCCGAAGGAGATGATCGAGGTGGCCAGCGCGGGCAGCCAGATGGTGATCAGCCAGGAGATCAACTCCGAGATGATCGCCTTGATCACCTCCTCGATGACCACCATCACCATGGACCACATCTGCAGCACCTCGGCCACCGAGCCCGCGCAGGAACCGACGCCGCGGATGCCGGTGGAGAAGTCCGCGAGGGCCTTGCGCGCCTCGTCGCCCGCCTCGTCCACCCAGTCCTTGAGCGAGGTGTCACCGGTCTTCTCGAAGTCCTCGGCCAGCGCGACAAACCCCTGGGCCATGGTGACGAAGTTGTCCGAGGCGTGCCCAATGGCCGGGCCATCGCCGGAGACCTGGTGCAGCGCGTCCTGCAACGGCTGCACGAGTTCGAGCAGGATGTTGAGCCCGTTGCTGACCAGCCAGCCGATCGGGTCCATCATGAAGGTGGTCACGTCCGCGGCGGCCCCGCCGACGAATGCCGCGCCGTCGCCGGCCAGCTTGCCCGCGGAGGAGGCCAGATCGCCGGCGTCCTGGGCCTGGCCCATTTCCTGGGCGTGCGCGGCGATGGACTTGCCCGCCTTGTAGGCGTCGCCGATGATCGGCGTCTTGGTGGCCGCCCGGTCCGCGTTGGCGGCGAAACTCTCGTCGTACTGGGAGACGTTGAGGCCGTCCGCGATGCTCTGCCGTGGCTCGGTCATGACTTCTTCCCCCCGCGCGGGCCGTCGATCTTGGCCTCGTGCTTGCCGAACTTGATCACCGCGTCGTCCTCGGCGCCCTTGTAGATCGCGGCGGTGTCCAGGAGTTTGCCGGAGAGGTCCGCGACGCCCTCCTTCATCGCCGCCAGCAGCTCGCGCAGCTCGCCGAGCCGGTCGGTGTAGGCGCCCTTGGCGAAGGCGCCCATGACACCCCAGGCCTCATTGGTCACATCGGCCTGGTCGACCAGGCGGCCGAACTTGTCCGCCTCGGAGCTGTAGTACTCCAGCTGCTTGGCGTAGTTGGTCAGCGCGGGAACGTTGACTTTCACCTTGCCGGGGCCTGTCATCCTCTGCCGTCCTCAGTGCCGGGGTTCTTCGTCGCCGTACACGCTGTAGTCGCCGAAGTACTCGTCGTCGTCCCGTTTGACCGGGCGAGCCTGCGGCGGGGCCTGTGCTTTGCCGTGGTGTGACGTGAGTTCCTCGACCGCGGTTCCCAGATTCGCCTCCTGGGCCTGGCGGACCTGTTCGGTGGCGCTGAGGCCGAAGGCCGCGCCGACGGTGTCGTCCACGATGCCGGCCTGGCGGCGCACGGCCTCGGCGACCGCGGCGGTGAGGGTGGACATGATGGTGGCGGCCAGCGCGGGGGCGGGCTGGCGCACCGCGTCCGGGGTGAGCTGGATGCCGGTCACCGTGCCACCGGCGGCCGCGGTCACCGTCACGGTGCGGTCCGGCGAGGTCACCGAGGCTTCCAGCTGGCCGAGGCGTTCCTGCATCTCCCCGACGCCGGCGAACTTCACCTCGGCCTGCTTGATCTTGGCCTGGAACTTCTCGAACTCGGCGGCAAGCCGCTCCAAGTCGGCGGACACTTCTCGCTCCTCGCTCCGGGGCAACGATGGGCCAACAGCATGACGGGCGGACCCGCTCCGCGGAGGGGAAACGCCCGGGTTCGCCAGGATCGCACACGGCGTGGCGGGCTGCCCCGCGGGCCGGGCGGAACGGTCAACGGTTATCGGGTAGCCGATTACCGTTTATTTACCTATTTCGACAACAGCGGCGAGAATGGCGATCAGACAATTCGATCCCTTCGCCGGGCGGGCGTGACATTCCCGGTACAAACCGGGGTTAACCTGACTGGAGAAATGCGATGCCGCCGGATCGAGAGGGATGCTCATGGGCCCGCGCACCACCCCTGAGCTGCTGGACCGCGAGGATGAGCTGGCCAGGCTGACCGAGGAAGCGGCACTGTCCGCGGCCGGGTCGGCCAGGGTGGTACTGGTGGAAGGCCCGGCTGGAATAGGCAAAACCAGTTTGGTTCAACATTTCACCAACGGCGCCGTCGCGGATACCGCCACCGTGCTGCGGGCCTGGTGTGGGGAATGGGAACGGGCCCCGGCATTCGGCATGGTTCGGCAGCTTTTCCGGCCGCTGCTGGCCGGGGTGGCCCGGGACGATCTGCTCTCCGGCCCGGCCGGGCCCGCCGCCCTGGTGCTGACCGAGGACGCCGGGGCCGAGCCGCCCGCGGACGCGCCGTTCGCGGTGCTGCACGGGCTGTACTGGTTGTGCGCCAACGCCGCCCGCCGCGGACCGCTGATCCTGGTGGTGGACGACGCGCACCTGGCGGACGCGCCCTCGCTGCGCTGGCTGCGCTACGCGGGCCGGCGGCTGCGCGGCTACCCGGTGCTGTTCCTGCTCACCAGGCGGACCAGCGACCGGGACGCGCCACCGGATCCGCTGGCCTGGCTGGCCACTGATCCGCGCTGCGGGCTGATCCGGCCCGGCCTGCTCAGCGAGGCCGGCCTGGGCCGGTTGCTGACCGCCGCGCTGGCCGAGCCGCCAACGCCGGAGCTGGTGCGGGCCTGTCACCAGGCCACCGGCGGCAATCCGCTGCTGGCCCGCTCCCTGGCCATGGACCCGGCGGGGCCGCGGGAGCTGTCCCGGTTCACCAGCCTGCGGTTCGCCGCGACCGTGCGGGGCTGGCTGGCCGGGTTCACCGAGGCCGGCCGGGCCTTCGCCGGGGCACTGGCCGTACTGGGCGAATGCGCCGATCCCGGCCTGCTGGCCCGGCTGGCCGGACTGGACCTGGCCGACTGCCACCGGGCCGGGGATCACCTGTGGCAGCTGGGTTTGCTGCGACCGGGACTGCCGCTGCGGTGGAGTCATCCGCTGCTGCGCGAGGTGGTCTACGAGCAGCTCGGCCCGCGCCGGCGGGACGACTGGCACCGCCGCGCCGCCACCCTGCTGCACGACGACGGCGCCCCACTGGAACAGGTGTGCGCGCATCTGCGGCAGGCCGCGCCCGCCGCGGATCCGTGGACGGTGAGCCTGCTCTGCGGCGCGGCCACCCAGGCGATCGGCCGCGGCGCGCCGGATGTGGCCGCGGACTACCTGGCCCGTGCGCTGGCCGAACCGCCCCCGGCCGCCGAGCGGGTGGAAGTGCTGGTGCGGCACGGACTCGCCGCGACCTTCGTCAGTCCGGCCGCGGGCATCGAGCACCTGCTCGGGGTGCTGCCGGAGATCGCCGATCCGCCCACCCGGTTGCGGGTCGCGGTGGCACTGTCGGAAACGCTGACCGGGCAGGGCCGGGAGCCGGAGGCGATCGAGGTGCTCGGCCGCGCCGCCGACGAATTGGCCGGGTCCGAACCTGATGTGGCCCGGATCCTGCGTGGACGCTGGCTGATGATGAGCGTGGACCACACGGCCGCGCACCGGGCGGAAGTCCTCGCCACCGACGGCGCCGCGCTCCCCTGCGCCACCCCGGGCGAGCGGGTCGGACTGGTCGCGCTGGCGCACGGGAAAGCGCTGTACAACGCCCCGGCGGCGGAAACCGCGGCACTGGCCGCGCGGGCGTTGCGGGCTACCCCGGTGGCCGAACTGGCCAATCCGCTGCACACCTCCAGCGTCGCGGCGCTGACCTGGGCCGACGAACTCGACCTGGCCGCGCACTACTCGGATCAGGCCATCGCCGGGGCCCGGCGCACGCACGCCATCCTGGGCCTGGGCCTGCATCTGGCCCTGCGCGCCCAGGTGTCGTTGTTCGCGGGGAAGCTGGCCGAGGCGGAGCTGTTCGCCGGGCAGGCCGATGAGCTGGTGCCGGAGGAGCTGGCCGGGTTCCAGCGGTTCATCCAGCTCGGCGTGCACGGTTCGGTGCTGCTGGACCAGGGCCGGGCGGCCGAGGCCGAGGAGTTGTTGCACAGCCTCGCGGTGCCGGTGACCAGGACGGTGATCGGGGCCGAGTTCCACCAGGCCGTGCTGGCCCGGATCCGGATCGAACGCGGCGAGGTGCGGGCCGGGCTGACCGAGTTGCTGGCGGTCGGCGAGGTGATGCGGACGGCCGGGCACGACAACCCGGTCGCGGTGCCCTGGCGGGCCTGGGCGGTGCGCGCACTGCTCACCCTGGACGACACCGCGGAAGCGTTGTGGCTGGCCGAGGAGTCCCTGGAACTAGCCCGGCAGTGGGGCACCGCGCGCGCCATCGGCACCGCACAGGGACTGGTGGGATTGGCCACCGGCGACTTGGCGCTGCTCGCCGAGGCCACCGGTCTGCTCGCCGGGGCCCCGGTGGAACTGGCCAGGGCACTGCTGGACACCGGCGCGCTCCAGGCCGAGCGCGGTGACCTGCCCGCCGCCCGCAGCACCCTGCGCCGCGCCCTGGAGACCGCGGACCGGTGCGGGGCCGGTGGCCTGGCCGCGGCCGCGCGGGACCGGCTGGCCGCCGCGGGCGGGCGCTGTCCGACCCGGCCGGCGGCCGGGATACCGGCGCTGTCCCAGAGCGAGCGGCGAGTGGTGGAGCTGGCGGCCTGCGGCTACACGAACCGGCGGATCGCGGCCGAACTGCACCTGACCCTGCGCACGGTGGAAACCCACCTGAGCACCAGCTACCGCAAGCTGGGCATCAGGTCCCGGGCCGAACTGCCGAGCTGGCCGGGATGAGCGGCGAACTGCTGGAGCGGGCGGCCGAACTGGCCCGGCTCGACGCGGAACTGGCCAGGGTATGCGCCGGTGCGGCGCGGACCGTGCTGGTGACCGGACCGGCCGGGATCGGCAAAACCAGCCTGGTGCGGGCCTTCACCGCCCGGCTGCCCGCCGGGGTGCTGGTGCTGCGCGCGCACTGCGACGACCTGGAACGCGAGTTCGGCTACGGAGTGGCCCGGCAACTCTTCGAACCGGTGCTCGCCGGGGCCGAGCCGTGCCATGGTCCGGCGCGCGCGGCGCTGACCGGGATCGCCGAGGGCGGGCGGGATCCGTTCGCGGTGGCGCACGGGCTGTGCGCGTTCACCCGCACCGTGCTCGGGCGAGCGCGGGCGGCGGTGCTGGTCGTCGACGACGCCCAGTTCGCCGACGAAGCCTCGCTGCGCTGGCTGGCGCACCTGCGCGGCCGCCACCCACGCCTGCGGCTGCTGCAACTGCTGCTGCGGCCAGGTGGGCCGGAATCCGGCTGCACGCACCTGCCGCTGGGCCCGCTGAGCGAGTCCGCGATCGCCACCCTGACCGGCACCGAACCGGCCACCTGTCACCGGCTCACCGGTGGCAACCCGTTGCTGGCCGGGCTGCTGCGCCGGGCCCTGGCCCAGGATCCGGCCCGGCGGCTGAGCGGATTCGGCGGGCAGGTGTTCGGGCGCTCGCTGCTGGACTGGCTGTCCGGTTTCCCACCGGAGGTGTGGCGCTTCGCCGAGGCCCTCGCGGTGCTCGGCGAGGCCGCCGATCCAGGACTGCCCGCCGCACTGTCCACAATGGACATCGAGCAGGCCGGGCGGTGCGCGGCGGAACTGCGGGCCACGGGGCTCCTTGCCGACAACGCGCTGAGCTGGTCGCACCCGGTGTTGCGGGAGGCGGTCTACGCCGGGGTGTGCGGGCCGCGGCGGCAGGAACTACACGGGGCGGCCGCCCGGCTGCTCACCGCGGTCGGCGCGCCGGTGGAGCAGATCGCCGCGCACCTGCTCCGGCTGTCACCTGCGGGTCAGGACTGGCCGGTGTGGACCTTGCGCGCCGCCGCCGACCAGGCCACCCAGCGCGGCGCGCCGGAAGCCGCCGCACACTACCTGCGCCGCGCACTGGCCGAACCACCACCGGCCGCGGACCGCCTGGATCTAGTGGTGGCACTGGGTTTGGCCGAGTCGGTGGCGCAGCCCGCGGCGGGCGCCCGGCACCTCGCCCAGGCCCTGGAACAGCTCACCGACCCGGCCCGGCAGCGCGCGGTGGCCGAGGTGCTCGGCGACGACCTGGTCCGCGAATCCCGCCTGGACGAGGCGGTCCGGGTGCTGGCCCGCACGGCGGACCGGCTGCGGCCAGTCGACCGGGAGGCCGCGCTGGCCCTGGATGCCCGGCGGCTGACCTGGGGTGTCCTGGATGAGAGCACCGCCGCCGAGGCCGGGGCCGAGGTGAACCGGTTGCGGCACAACGTTCTTGGCGACAGCGAGGGCGAGCGAACCCTGCTCGGCGCACTCGCCTTCGCCTCCGCCCTGTTCGGCGGCCCGGCCACTCCGGCGGCCGCGCTGGCCCGGCGTGCACTGGCCGCGAGCGCGAGGCCGCTGGCCGGGGTCGCCGCGGCCGCGCCGGTGTGGGTGCTGCTGTGGTCGGGGCGGAACACCTTGGCCCGCAAGCACATCGACGCCGCCATCGACCGCGCCGAGCAGTCGGGTTCGGTATTCGACCAGGCGATCATGCTGTCCCTGCGCGCCGCCCACGCCGCCGCCGACGGCGAACTGCGCGAGACCATCCGCACCGCGCGGGCCACCTTCGACCTGCTGCCCGCCGAGGTCTCCGGCTTCCCGCACCTGGTGCCGCTGGGCCTGCTGGCCGAGGCCCTGGTGGACCGCGACCGCCCGGAACAGGCGTTACGCCTGCTGGACACCGTGGTCAGCACCCCGGCCCTGGAATCCTCCTACCTGTGGAACTCCTTCCTGCTCGCCCGCGGCCGGGCCCGGCTCGCCAGTGGTGATCTCGACGGCGGCCTGGCCGACCTGCTGAGCTGCGGCGAACGCCAGTCCCGACTGGGTCACCGCAACCCGGCCGCCCCCGACTGGCGGTCCTGGGCCGCCCGCGCCCACCTGCGCCGCGAGCAACCGCACCTGGCCGGCGAACTCGCCGAGCAGGCCCACGAACTGGCCGCGGAATGGGGCACCGGCCTGGCACTCGGCATCGCCAAGCGCACCCTCGGCCTGGTCACCGGCGGCAGCCGCGGCCTGGACCTGCTCCAGGATTCCGCGGCCCTGCTCCGCCCCACCACCGCCCGCCTCGACCTGGCCCGCACCCTGCTCGACCTGGGCAAAGCCCGCCAGGCCGCCGGACAGTGCCGCCTGGCCCGCGAGGCCCTGGCCGAGGCGCGGGCGGTGGCTTTCGCCTGTGGCGCCTGCGGACTGGCCGCCTCGGCCCGGCGCAGGCTCGGCGCCGCGGCCGCACCCCGCCCGGCCACCGGTCCGGGCGCGCTCACCGACCGGGAGTCCCGGGTCGCCGCGCTGGCCGCGCACGGCTGCACGAACCGGGACATCGCCACCCGGCTGGGCCTGACCGAGCGGACCGTGGAAGGCCACCTCAGCGCCACCTACCGCAAACTCGGCATCACCGGCCGGGCTGAGCTGCGGGCCTGATCCGCGTTGTTTTCGTGGTGGTTCCACGGTGCCTTCGCGGGGATCCCGGCGAGATCATCACCTGGTGACAGCGCACGACAGGACCGCCGCCCTGAGCGCCACCCGCGCTCGCATCCTGGAGGGCATCGCCGCCGGTGCCACCTCCCAGCGCCTCGCCGCCCGGCTACACCTGAGCGTGCGCGGCGTCGAATACCACCTGGCCGCCATGCAGCGCGCCTTCGCCGCCTCCAACCGGGTCACCCTAGTCGCCAGGGCCTACGCGGCCGGGGTGCTGGTCGCCGGTTCCTGGCCGCCGCGGGTGGCCAGGGAGATCGCGGAGCCGGAGGCGAGCTAACGCCGAGTTGGCCCAAGTCGTACGCCCAGTTTGGCCAACTGGGCGTACGAGTTTGGCCAACTCGACGGCGGCGGGTGGGTGGGGGCGGTTAGATCAGCTGGGACTCGACCAGGGTGCTGTAGGGGCCGCCGCTGCGGAGCAGGTCTTCGTGCGAGCCGAGTTCGGTGATCGCGCCCTCGCCCATCACGATGATCAGATCGGCGTTGCGGACCGTGCTCAGCCGGTGCGCGATCACGATCCGGGTGCAGCCCAGCTCGTCCAGATTCCGTTGCACGGCGGCCTCGGTGGCCGCGTCCAGGTGGCTGGTGGCCTCGTCGAAGAGCAGGATCCTGGGCTCGCCCAGCACCGCCCGCGCGATGGCCAGCCGTTGCAGCTGGCCCCCCGACAGTCCGGCGCCGCCTTCGGAGAGCACGGTGTGGTAGTTCAGCGGCATCCGCATCAAATCCTCGTGCACCTCGGCCACGGTCGCGGCGCGCACCACCTCGTCGAAGGTGGCGTCGGGGGCTTTGAGGGTGAGGTTGTCCAGGATGGAGCCGCTGTAGATGTGCGGGGTCTGCATGACCACGCCGCACTGGCCGCGCAACGCGGTCAGGTCCAGCAGACCCATCGGGATGCCGTCGAAGCTGACCGTGCCGGTGCTCGGGCGGTGCAGGCCGAGAAGCAGGCGGGCCAGGGTGCTTTTGCCGGAGCCGGTGCGGCCGACGATGGCGATCTTCGCGCCCGCAGGGCAGTGCACCGAGACCTCGCGCACCGCGGGTTCGGCTTCCGGGCCGTAGCCGAAACTGACCTGGCGCAGCTCGATCTCGCCGCTGATCCGCGGGCTGATGGTGTGCTCGCGGTCGGGCTGTTCGGGTTGTTCGCGCAGCACGTCCTGGATCCGGCCCAGGTGCACGCCCACGGTCTGGAAGGACTTGCCGGTCATAGCAAGCGAGGTCAGCGGTGCGAACACGGAGCCGGCCAGGGTGTTCATCGCCAGCAACTCCCCCAGTCCGAGCTGCCCGCCCAGCACCAGGTACGCGCCGAACCACAGCAGTCCCAACGGCATCCCGACCCGCAGCACGGTCAGCCACAGCTCCAGGTGGTTGTCCAGGGACTGCCGGTCCATGCTCACCCGCAGCTGCCGGTCAAACATCCGCGACCAGCGCTGGTAGGCCCGGTCCTCGGCGCCGGATGCCTTGATCGTCTCCACCCCGACCACCGTTTCCAGGAGGTAGCTCTGGGTGCCGGCCATCCGGTTGAGTTGCACCTCGGTCAGTTCGTGTGCGCGCCGGGCGAACACCCACAGCACCACCAGGTTGAGCACGCCGGTGCCCGCCACCGCCAGGCCGAAGGGCACCGAGCCGGCGAAGAGCACGCCGAGGTAGAGCAGCACCAGCGCGCCGTCCAGCAGCACGGCCAGGAACTGGGCGGTGACCAGGTCCCTGATCACCTCGCTGCTGCCGAACCGGCTGAGCAGATCGCCGCCGGTGCGTAGCTGGAAGTAGGAGTAGGGCAGGTCCAGCAGCCGCCGCAGGAACCGGGTAGACAGGTTCCGGCTGGTCCTGGTTTGCAGGTACACCAACAGTTCCGCGCGGGCGTAGCCGGTCATGGCCTGGCCCGCGACGAAGGCGATCAGGCCAAGGCCGAGTGCGGTGAGCGCGCCCGGCTGGCCGCCGGGAACGAGTTCGTCCACCAGGTACCGGGTGAGCAGGGCGGGCAGCAGGCCGAGCAGGACCAGCAGCACCGAGCACAGCACCACCAGCGCGACCACCGCCCTGGCTCGCGGAAAGACCGTGCGGACAAAGGTGATCAGCGCGCGCAGGGTGTGCCGTGTCCGCCGGGGCATGGCCGGGGTCGGAGTGAGGACCAGGGCGACGCCGGTGAAACTGCGGTCGAACTCCTCGGCCGAGACCACCCGGCGGCCCGAGGCCGGGTCGACGATGGTGATCCGGTCGGCGGTGAAACGTTCCAGCACCACGAAGTGGCTGAAGTTCCAGTGCAGGATCAACGGTGTGTCCATTGTGGACAGATCGGCTGGTTCGACTCGTCTGGCCTCGGCGTGCAGGCCCCATTCCCTGGCCACGCGGAGGAGTTCCAGGGCGCTGGTGCCGTCCCGGCCGGTGCCGAGCCGGTCGCGCAGTTCCTGGGAGGAGATCGCGCAGCCGTGGCTGGACAGGATCATGGCCAGGCAGACCAGTCCGCATTCGGCGTTGGTGTTCTGCAGTTCGACCCGGATTCGGCGCGTGCGCACGGTGTTTCCCCCTTCAGTCCAGCAGGTCGAGCAGCAACGGGCGGCTGCCGAGGTTGATCGCGATGGCGGTGACCCGGTCCGCGGCCAGCCCCGGCACCCGGATCCGCAACTCGGGTGCGCCCGCGACGACCTCGCCGGACAAGGTGCCGCCGCCGGTCGTCACCTCCGCGACGGCGCCGAGGTCGGGCTGTTTTCCGTTGACCACCAGAGCTGTGACGGTCTCGCCGTCCACCGCGGTTGGGGTGGCGCGCGCGGTGACCGGCACCCGGACCAGCAGGCAGGTCGCCACCGCGGCGGCCAGCATGCCGATCGCGGCCACCGCCGGCCACCAGCGCGGCCGGATCGGCCGGGTGTGCGGGTCCTCGGGTTCACCGCCGCGCGGGGCGGCCAGGTGCGCGCGCACGGCCGCGGGCCGGTACAGCTCGTTCATCGGGCGGGTGCTTCCAGGAGCAGCACGGACGGGGTGGCCTGGGGTTCGGCGAAGCGCAGCAGGCCGTAGCCGATCCCGGCCAGGCCGAGCATCAGGCCGGGGGTGCTGGTGCCCTCGGGCACCGCGCAGCGCCAGCCGGTCCGTTCGGCGTCGGCGAGCTGGGCGGCGAGCAGCAGGTCGAGTTCGGGTGCGGGCAGGGCGCCGGTGC
The DNA here is from genome assembly GCF_023094165.1 of Crossiella sp. S99.2. Lineage (GTDB taxonomy): Bacteria > Actinomycetota > Actinomycetes > Mycobacteriales > Pseudonocardiaceae > Crossiella. The sequence continues at coordinate 40,463 of NZ_JALMDK010000017.1, forward strand.
TGAGCAGGATGTCCAGGTTGCCCAGTTCGCCGTGGCACAGGCTGTGATTGCCCAGTCCGCCCCAGTCCGCCGAGACCCGTTGCACCACAGCAGTGGTGTGCATCGCGGCGGCCAGGTCGGCGCGCAGCTGATCTGCCTGCCCGGCCAGGAAATCGTGCCGCAGCAGGTCCTGGCGGGCCAGTGCGATGCCCGGCGCGCCGTGGCACCAGGCGTGGCTGGCGCCGCCCTCGGGGGTGTACTCGCGCAGGTCCAGCCAGTTCGCCGCGCCGGGCACGAAGTGGCTGTTCTCGTGGGTGAGCGTGCCGGTGATGGTGCGCAGGTAGTCCGGGTGCGGGGCGAGCGCGTGCAGCCGGGCCAGGGCCATCGCGATACCCGCGCCGCCGTGGGAGAGCCCGGTCAGCGGCTGGGTGGCGCCGGTGGCGATCCAGCCGTAGCCGGACTCGGTGTCCAGGCGGTGGGTCAGCAGGTGATCGGCGGCCAGCTCGGCCAACTGGAGCGCCTCTGTCCTATGTGGACTGTCGGTTAGGGCTAGCAGGCCGAGGATGGCGCCTGCCGAGCCGCCGAGCACGTCGTAGGACTCGTCCCGGTGCAGTACCGCGCGCAGCAACGGCAATGCCTCGGCGGCGTGGTCGGTGTAGCCGGGCCGCTCCAGCACGGCCGCGGCGTGCGCCAGGTAGTAGATCCCGCCGGCGAGATCGCCGAAACCGCCGACGTCCCAGGGCAGATCGCGGACCAGGTTGGCGCGCTGGTGGCTGGACAGCTTGGCCCATTCCCTGGCACGCCGGGCGGTCAGCCGGGCCACCTCGTCGGCGACGAGTCCGGCCGCGGTGTGCCAGCGGTCCCGGCCGGTGTGCTTGGCCAGGTAGGTCAGGAACAGGCCGATCCCGGCCAGGCCGCCGTAGAGGTCCTGGGTGCCGGGCGCGATCTGCCAGTGCCGTTCGTCGGCCAGGTCGATGCCCAGCCAGCCGATCCGGTTGCCCTCGGCGAGTGCGCTGCTCAGCAGGCTCTCCCCCACCGATTCAGCGACCGCGAGCAACTCGTCCTTGGACAGCGGTTCCACCTCGGCGGACAACGCGCCGGGGGCGGATCGCGGTGGGATGGCGCGGACCGCGCCGGCCTCGGGACCGGCCTCCAGCAACAAGAAGGAGTCCCGGATCAGGCCGAGCTGGCGGCGCAGGTCGATCTCGCTCATCCTCCCGATCCGCTCCCGCACCAGTTCCAGGGGCGCCCGGTCCAGCACCGCGGGCAGCACCCGGCCGTCGTCCAGGAGCAGGTCCCGCGCGCCAGGGGTGAACTCGAAGAACGGGATGTCGCCCAGCCACATCGCGCGCAGTTCGGCGGCCAGCACCTCGGTGGCCTGGCCGAGATCCTCGGGGGCCTCGCACAGCCGGGACAGCGCGCGTTGCCGGTCGGTGGCATCGCGCAGGAAGTCCGGGTGCAGGCTCTCCTCCATCACCCGGCCGTAGAACCGGGTGGCCCGCAGGATCAGCCGCAACGTCACCCCCGCGAACTCGCCGACCAGCCCGCCGGGGGCCAGCAGCTGCTCGCGGTCGGCCAGGATCTGCCGGTAGCAGAAGGAAAACCCGGCCCGCACGTCACCGGCGTACTCCTGCACCCGGACCTCGGCGCCGTCGGCCGGGCTGGGCAGGTTGCCGGAGCCCTCGGTGTCCACGTGCCGGTTGACCACCCGCATCTCATCGGTGCCCATGGCCTCCAGCACTGGCACCGCCTCCAGGCTCTGCCCGCCGCGCCCGGCCACCCCGGACAGATCCGCGGTGAAGCTGCGGCCCTCGGGATCGCGCACCACCACCGGTTGCGGCAGCAGGCCGACCAGCAGCACCGATTCGGCGTAGACGCGTTGCGGCGGCGACAGCTCCGCGCCGTCGCCCTCCCACGGATTGGTGTGGAACAACGCTTCCAGGTCGACCAGCAGCGGATCGGCCCCGACGGCGATGATGTTCTCGATGTGGATGTCGGTGGCGCGCAAGGAATGCAGCAGACCGAGCAGGGCACCGGTGCGCCAGTAGAACGCCCGCAACTCCTCGGCGCCCGCGCACGGGCCGGTCTGGGCGAACTCGACCCAGCCGTGCTCGCCGCGATCGAGTACCCGCAGCACCCGCAAGGGGTGCAAGGGATCGCGCTGATTGAACCAGTCGAGGTAGCGGTTGAACACCAGGTCGACGGCCAGGGAGCGGGGTTTGTACACCACGGTGGCCCGCTCGAAACGCACGATGGCCACGGTGCGGCCGCCGCGATGGGTGTCGCCGGAGCCGAAGCCCACCTCGGTCACCCGGCCCGGATCCGCGCCACCCAGCACGGTGGTGATCAGCTCGGCCCGGTCCGCGGCCAGGTGCTGGGCGAACTCGACCCTGGTGCTGAACCAGCGGCACAGCACGCCCTGCACGTGTCGGGCCAGCACCGGGTACTCGCGCCACAGCGTCAGCGCGGTCTCGGGGTCGCGCAGGGCCTGGGTGAAGCTGTGGAACCGGTCCTCCGGGGTGTCGCCGGCGAGCCTGCCCTGGACTCTGGCCACGTTCAGTTCCAGGGTGAGCGTGCGCTGCACGGCCTGGGCCAGTGGCAGGATCGGGATCCCGTTGGCCAGCACGGTGAGCAGCCCGGCGGGCAACGTGGTCCAGTCCAGCGCGGCGGCCAGCCAGCCCAGCGTCAGGCGCAGCTGCGGGCGCACCAGTTCGGCGAAGCCGAGGTGCTCGGGCAGCACGTCCACCTCGGGCGGCAGCGGTTTCTCGTTGGTCAGCGCAGCGGTGAACTGCCGCACCCAGGCCGGTTCGTCACCCAGACGTGCGCGCAGCCGCTCGGGCGCTTCGCCGAGCAGATCGGCGAGTTCCGCCGCGCTGACCCCCAGCGGTGCGAAGGCGCGGTCCAGGTCCTCGGTCTGGAACGGCGAGAGTTCCCGCCAGAGCCGGAGGCGACGGGCGCCGTCGGCCGATTCGGCGGCGGAGCGCGGCGCTGGAGCAATTCCGCGCAGGCGTTCGGCAATGGTGGCGGCGAGTTCCCAGGGCAGGTCGACGGCCGTGTTCGGAACGGCCGGAATGGCGTGGGTCGGCACGGACATGCGTCCTGCCCTCCTCGGAATTATCGAAACGAGCGGCGGGAAATGAAAACGCCGGGACCGTGCCTTCTGCAGGCACGGCCCCGGCGGGACCCTTACGGGCAGTGGCAGACGCTCTTGGCGGTCTGCGCGGTGGTGGTGGTCGTGGTCAGCTGAGTGGTCTGGCAGAGGAACTTGCTGGGGCAGACCCAGGTTCCGGCAGCCCCACCGGCCACGGTGGCCAGCGTCGCGTCGGAGAGGTCGACCTCACCGGCCGGGTGCGCCACCACGCCCAGCGACCGACGGTATTCCGCGTCCTTCCAAACCCGCACGATGTCCATGAGTGCTCCTCGGGAATTGTCTCGGATATATCGCCAGCCATTTCGGCTGACACCAAGAACGTACGCCGAGAATCACTTCAGTTTCCCACACTCTTTTCCGCGATTCGGACAATCAGCCACCTAGTTCGGTTAGCCGACGTTTCGCCGCCGCCAGCTTCGGCCCGTAGGTGGCCGGATCCGTGGCGTTGAGCGCGGTGTAGAGGTTGATCGCCTCCTTCACCCCGTCCACCGCCTGCGGGCGCTTGCCGGTGCCGTCCAGGTAGTGGCTGGCCGGGTTGATCAGCCACTCGGCCAAGGTTGGCCGGTAGGACGGGTCGGTCGTGCTCAGCTGGCGGACCAGGGCGATGCCGTCGAGTACCCGGGCGGTGGCCTCGTCCTTGGTTCCGTTGTGCCACAACCGATGTCCGAGCGAGATGAAGGCCCGGCCCTTGTTGTAGCGGTGCACCGCGGTCTGTGGCTGGGCGGTGATCAGGCGCTGGTAGGTGTCGACCGCCTCGCGCAACAGGGTCACCGAGTCGGCCTGCCGTCCGGACTCGGCCAGGTAGCCGCTGGCCGGGTTCATCAGCCACTCGCCGAACACGGTGGCGTACGCGAGGTCCTCGGTGGCCAGTTTCCTTGCCAGGCCAACGCCTTCCAGCACCGCGGCCAGGCCGTTCGGCCGGTCGCCGCCCTCCCACAACCGAGTGCCCAGACCGATCAGCGCCTGCTGCTCCCGGCTGCGCAACTCCTTGTTACCGGGCTGCTCGGCGACCAGGCGCTGGTAGATCTCCCGGGAATCGCGCTGCACCGCGAGCGCCTCCGGACCCTGCCCGGTGGCCGCCAGGTACGGGCTCACCGGCCAGTTCCCCCAGGTGGCCACGGTTTCGGCGTACTTCTTGTCCACCGCGGCCAGATCCCGGACCAGGTTCAGCGCGATCCGGGTGTGCGCGGCACCCTGCGACCGATCCCCCGCGTTGTACAGCCGGATGCCCAGGTCGAGTTCGAGGGTGGCCTCATACGCCTGATGCTCCCGCTGCTCGGGCTCGCGCAGCTTGAGCATCCGGTAGCCGCTCACCGCCTCACGCAGCACCGAGATCGCCTCGGCGTCACCGAGGTACTGCGCGATCGGCGAGCGCGCCCACTGTCCGAAGAGGACTGTTGCCCGCCGGTCGTCCCTGGCCGCCTGCCGCAGCAGCCCCAGCGACTCCTGGCCCTTGGCCGCGGCCTCGGGGCGTTTGCCCTGACCCCACAACCTGGTTGCCTCGTGCAGCGCAGCCTCGGCCTGGGTGATGCCGCAGCTGCCGTGGTTGGCCCGGACCACCGGCTTCAGCTCGGCGCGGAAGTCCAGTTCGGTCCGGCTGCCACATGCCTTGTCCGCCAAGGTGATCAGGCCGTCGTGTCCGGCGGTACTGAGCGCTTCGCCCTGGGCCAGCGGGGTGCTGGACCAGTTCGGCTTGCGCACGCCGTCCACCGAGGCCACCTGTGGGGCGTGGTAGCTGTTGTCCGGGGTGCGCAGGAAGAAGGTCAGCGGCTTGCCGTCGGGTTTGACGAACGTGTGCTCCTTGCCCACCTCCAGCACCTCGGGCAGGCCCTTGTTGGCGTTGTACACCTTGTCCACGAACTGCGCGTACGGCAGGTCCGTGGTCTCCGCGGCGTAGAAGAACCCGCCGTTTCCCTTGACCCCCTTCGATGCCATCTCACTGTCCACTGTGGACCGGATCGCGAGCGAGATGCCCTGCCAGCCACAGGCGTCGGTGTTGAGGTTGAGGAACTCCCAGTTCGGCTTGCTGACATCGCGCACCGCGCAGTCCTGCCACACCTTGGGCACCACCAGGTTCAGCCCGCAGGCGAAGCCGCCCTGCACGCAGGTGTTGACCACGCCGCGCTCGTTGTAGTACCAGCCGCCGCTCCCGTTCGATTTGAGGTCACCGCGACCGTTGAAGCGGATCAGGTTCTCCCACACCGTGGGCGCGGTCTTGTGGTTGCGCACCGGCAGCAGCGTGGTGGCCTGGGCGAAGGCGTAGTTCTCGTTGTCGGCGAACCGGTTGAACCACTCGTCCAGCCCGTACCCGCTGGGCAGCCACATGCCGCCCGCGGTGACGGTGAAGGACTTGGACTGGGCGTAGATCTCCACCCCGCCCGCGGCATTCTCGTTGGCGAAGCTCAGCCGCGGCCGCTCACCGTGGTAGTAGGCCACCTGGTAGGGCTGATCCGGCCGGGCCATCGCGGTGCGGATGGCCGAGTTCGGCGGCAGGTACCAGGTCATCGAGGCGATCGCGGCCTCATGCGACCACCACTCCGGGATCACGTCCCGGCCCTTCCACCCGGCGCCGCGCTCATCCGGGGCGATGAACCACATGTCCTGCTCGCCCGCGTTGTCCACCGGCCGGAAACCGGTCCACAGCATGAAGAACGGCGTCTGCGGGTCGGAGCCGCCGGCGAAGTAGACCTTGTTCTTCCAGTCCATGTTCGGCGTGACCCGGCGGAACGGCCCGGCCCGGCGCAACCCGTTGCTACTGGCGGAGAACTTGGTTGTCAGGTAGTCCAGCACGATCCGCGCGCCGGTGCGGATCTCCTCGTCGCGGGCGAAGTCGTGCAGGCTGAACAACGCCTGCATCGAGTAGCGGGTGTAGTTGCGGGAGTTGAACTCCAGCAGGTCGAACTGGGCGAAGCGGTGCAGCATCTTCAGCAGCTCGTCGCGCATGCCGTTGCCGCCGTTGTGGAACTCGGCCTTGCCGGTCTGGTCCAGCAGCACCTGGTTGGACAGGTACTTGGCCGCCTCGATCATCAGCCGGTGGTTCTCCGACTCGGGCAGGTCGACCAGCCCGCACAGCCGGATCTTCTCATCGTCCTGGGAATGCGGGCCGGTCTCGGTCATCAGCTGCCCGGTGATCCACTGCCGGGTCTCCTGCCGCAGCAAGTCCCAGTGCCGGTACACGATGATCATCAGCGACTTGAGGAAGGTGTCGTAGTCACCGACCCGGCTGGGGCAGGAGGCCGGTCCGGCTGAGAAACCCTTGTGCGAGGTGCCGGTGCCGTGCGGTCGCAGGTTGCGCAGCAACTCGTTGGCCAGATCGACCGCCGGGCGCTGGCCGGGACAGGCGAAGTCCTGGCCGAAGAGCCGGACGCTTTCCAGCATCGCGGCCAGGTGCACACCCTGGTCGTCGCCGGGGCGCTCCGGGTAGAAGACCGAGTTGTCCGGGCCGTTGGGCTCGGCCACCCGGTAACAGGCGTAGTACCGCACGGCTTCGGCCTGCCGGGCGCCGAGTTTGGCCATGGCCTGGGCCGGATCGGCGGTGGTCAGCCCGGGCAGGTCCATCGACCTGGGTCCGTCGGGCAGCACGTTGGTCTGCATCACCGGGTAGTTGCAGTCCACCCCGCCGCCCAGCGGTTTGGCCCGGCAGCCGTGGATGGTGACCTCCGAGGGGCCGAAGGCCCGGAAGGACACCGCGCCGTCGGCCCGCCGGGCACCGATGAAGCCGCCGTCGAAGTCGGGCACCCGGCTGTAGTAGGTGCCCGGCTGGGCGCCCTTGACCTCGATCACGAACCGCTCGTAGAAGTCCGGCGAGTGCCAGCGCAGGTGCACCCAGTTGAGGTGGTTGGCGGCCGAGGCGGTAGCCAGCCAGGGTTTGCCGTCGACCGTGCGGAACCAGGTGCTGATCGTGCCGTGGTCGAAGGACTGCCGCGACCCCTCCGGCTTGCCGAAGACATCGGTGGGCAACGCGTTGTTCTTCGGGCAGGCGAAGATGCCGTCCTTGCCGCCGAGTTCCTGCCAGCGCTGCGCGTGCGTGCCGTTGACCACCTGGACCGCCCCGCAGTCGGCCTGCGCGCGCAGATCGGCCAGGTTGACCCCGACCGGCACGGTGCGGCCCCGGTCGGAGTGGGTCTCCCGGTCCATGCCCTCCACGGCGAACTCGTAGCGGCCGTGCCCCTGGCCGAGCACGGTGCTGTAGGTGCCGGAGCGCGGGTCGCGGAAGGTGAAGCCGTCGTTGCCCGCGTAGGCGCCGTTGTGCGTCCAGTGCAGCCGCCAGGTCCCGTGTTCGGGCCCGTCCATCACACCCCAGTCCAGGACGACCTCGGCGCCGCGCAGGTAGGCGGCCAGCACCATGTCCGGCCCGTGATCGGGCGCGGTGGCGATCTCGCCGCGTTCGAAGACCTGCTTGCGCCCGTTGCGGCCCGGGATGCCGCCCTCGGCCGCCGTGGGGCAGCCCAGGCCACCGTGTTCCCCGCGCAGCGCGGCCCAGCGCTGGGCGATCTTGCCGGTCACCGGGAAGGCGCACCGGGTGGGTGGCGCGACCGCGGGCACGGCCGCCGGGGCCGCCGCGGCGGCGGGTGGCGCGCTGAGTCCGGTGGCGGTGGTCAGCACCACCAGCGCCAGGCAGGCGGCCGCGCGCAGGGCGCCGCCGAACCTGGGCGTGCGGGGTCTGGACATCGCTGATCTCCCCTGTCTGCTGGCCGGGCCGGGCGGCCGTCGGCGTGCAGAGTGTTGGCCGCGTTCCGGCGCGGCGACAGGGGTGCGCCGTATCCTCTTTCCACCGGCGCCGGAATACCCCGGCTGACCAGGGCCTAGGCGCGGAACTGGGCCATCTGCTCAACCAGGCCGAGCGGGGCGTCCGGGCGGAAACACAGCACCAGGCCGTCCGCCGACATCGCGGCCGCGGCCTCGCTGCGCGGGAACAGCGCCTGCTCGTACTCGGCCAGCGCGGTCTCCGGCTCGCCCGCGTGTTTGGCCAGCGCGGCGCCGAGTTCGGCGGCGTCGATCAGGGCCAGGTTCGCGCCCTCACCGGCGAACGGCGACATCAGGTGCGCGGCGTCGCCGAGCAGGGTCACGCCCGGGGTGCGCGGCCAGCGGTGGCCGATGGGCAGCGCGTGCACGGGGCGGCTCGTCAGGGGGTTCTCCGCGCCGGTGATGAATCCCCGGAGCTGCTCGTGCCAGTCGGCGAACTCGGCCAGCAACGCGGGTTTGGTGGCGGTGATGGCCTCGGGTTCGGTGGTGAGCGCGCAGTAGATGTGCAGGGTGCCGCCGGGTTCGCGGTGGGCCAGGAAGCCGCGGCCCTCCCCCAGGGCGAACATCATCCCGCCACCGACCGCCGCCGCGGCCGCCGGGTGCCGTTCGTCCGCCTCGTGCAGGTAGAGGTCCACAAAGGACACTCCGGTGTAGCCCGGTACGGCGTCGGACACCAGTGGGCGAACCTTGGACCAGGCGCCGTCCGCGCCGATGAGCAGCTCGGTGGTCACCGAGGGGCCGTCGGCGAAGGTGATCTCATGCCGTCCGTCGCCGAGCGCGCGCACGCCGATTGCCTTGGCACCCCACCGGATCAGGCCCGCGGGCAGTGAGTCGAGCAGGAGATTCCGCAGTGCCGCGCGCGGGATCTCCGGACGGCCGCCGTCCGCATCGGGCTCGTCCAGGTGCACCACGGCCTGCCGGTCCAGGATGCGGAATGCCTGGCCGCCCGGGTGCACCGCGGCCAGGAACTGCTCATACAGCCCGGCGGCACGCAACGCGGCCTGACCGGTGTCCTCGTGCAGGTCCAGCAGCCCACCCTGCGGCCGGGCGTCCGGCCCGGTGTCCAGTTCGAAGATCGCGGACTCGATGCCGTGCTGGTGCAGCACGCGGGCCAGGGTCAGGCCGCCGAGACCGGCGCCGATGATCACTACGGGATGGTGGGTCATGGTGGACTCCGTCAGTCGATGGGGCGCGGGGTGTGCGCGAGGCCATTGATCAGCAGCTGGAAACCCCAGGACAGCCGCTGTTCCGGGGTGCCGGAGAGCAGGTCCTGGCCGGCCGCGGCGATCCGCGGGTGGGTGGTCGCCGGGACGCGCTGGATAGCCGAGGACAACGCTGCCCAGTCCGCCGGATCCTGGGCCGCCTCGCTGTGTTCGGCCGCGGTCGCGGTGGCGTGCTGGAGCAGCAGGTCCACCCCCCAGGCCGCCGTGCCGGGTGGGATCCCGCCCTCGTCGAGCAGGGCGAGCATGGTCTCGATCAGGTTCAGGTAGTGCGGTCCGGACGGCCGGGCGAGCAGTGCGGACTGGGCCAGGCCGGGGTGCGTGAAGAGCACCTTCGTATAGGAGGTGAGCAGCCGTTCCAGCCGGGTCCGCCAGTCCCCGCCCGGCCCGCGGTCGACCGCGCCGAGCAGTTCGTCCAGCACCGCGGCGTGCAGTTCGGCGGTGTTGCGGACATAGACGTAGAGCGAGGCCGCGCCGGTGTCGAGTTCCTGGGCCAGGCGGCGCATGGTGACCCGCGGCAAACCCTCGGCGCGCACCAGTTCCAGCGCGGCGCCGATGATCGACTCGCGACTCAGCGCGGGCTTGGCCGGGCGCTCGCGACGGCTTCGGGGTTGATCATTCTCGGCGGGCATGGCACCACTATAACGAACATGTTCGTCACGAACGCGTTCGTCGTGAGCAAGCCCACGATGTCTTCCAGGATGCTGATCTCAAGTCGGCGTTTTGTAGGACATCCACCTGCTGGAAAGCGCTTACGCTGCGGCTATGACCAGCTCTCCCACCACGCATGACCTTGCTGTCGACGCCGTTGACGGCATGGAACAGGTCTCCGGCACCCACCCCGGGTATCGCCGGGCGCACGCCCGCGGTGTCTGCTTCGACGCCACCTTCACCCCCACCGGCGCCGCCGCCGAACTGACCACCGCCGCGCATCTGCAGCAGGAGCCGGTCCAGGCGACCGTGCGCTTCTCCAACTCCGAGGGCAACCCGCACAGCCCGGACGGCCGCCGCTCCGGCCGCGGCATCGCGGTGAAGTTCCACCTCGGGCACGGCGTGGACACCGACCTGGTCGCGGTGAACCTGCCGGTGTTCGTGGTCTCCACCCCGGAGCACTTCGTCAAGCTGCTGGGCGCGCTGAAGAAGGACCCGCACACCGGGCAGAACGACCCGGCGCTGCTGGGCGCCTACATCAAGGACAACCCGGAGGCGATCCCCGGCTTCACCGCCGCGGGCGCGATGCCCATCCCGGTCAGCTACGGCACGGCCAAGTACTGGGCCATCCACGCCTTCCAGTGGACCAACGCCGCCGGTGAGTCCCGGTTCGTGCGCTACCGGTGGGAGCCCGCCGCAGGCCTGCAGGAGCTGTCCCCCGAGGACGCGGGCCACCAGACCCCGGAGTACCTGACCGAGGAGCTGACCCAGCGCCTGCTGAACGGCCCGGTCCGGTTCACCCTGCACGTGCAGCTCGGCGAGGACGGCGATCCGACCAACGACTGCACCAAGGCCTGGCCCGCCGAGCGGACCGAGATCGCGGTGGGGCACCTGGACATCACCGCGAAGTCCGCCGACCAGGAGCACTGGGCAGGCCAGGTCTTCGACCCGACCCGCGTGACGCCGGGCATCGACCTGTCCGACGACCCGGTGCTGGCCTTCCGCACCCGGGCCTACGCCGTCTCCTTCGCCCGCCGCAGCCACGGCGGCTGAGACCAGGACGCCGCGCGGTGGCGCAGGGGCCGCCGCGCGGCGTCCATCCCTACCTCCAGGCCCCACCCACCGTCGAGTTGGCCCAAGTCGTACGCCCACTTGGGCCAACCGGGCGTACCAGTTGGGCCAACTCGGCGGTATCCAGCTCAGCCGTTGAAGCTCAGGTTTGGGGTGAAGCTGCCGCTGGCGCGGGCTACCCGGCGGCCCTGGGCGTCGGTGATCTCCGCGTCGGCCAGCATCCGCCGCTTGCCGGGGTGCACCACCACGCCGGTGGCCACGTACTCCACCCCGGCCAGCACCGGCCGCAGGTAGTCGATGTGCAGGCTCATGGTCAGCATCGGCCGGTACCGGTCGGTCAGCGTCACGCAGGACATCGCGCCCGCGTCGTCCAGGACCATGGCCAGATAGCCGCCGTGCACCTGACCGGCGGAGTTGCAGGCGTCCTCGGTGGGCTTCCAGCGCAGGGTGACCCGGCCGCGCACCACCTCGCGCAGGCTCAGCCCGATCGGCACCGCGTGCCGGGGCAGCGGGGCGCGGCCGTCGGCCATCGCCACCAGCATCTGCTCGCCGGTCGATCGCTCCCACAGCGCGCCGAACTCGTTGTCCCCCATCGGGCCACCCTCCCACTTCACACGATCATGACAAGGTAAGCCCTGCCCCGGGCTCCCCGGCGGGCGGGTGGCAGCCGAGGGTGCCCACAGGTCTGCCCGGAAGGGACTTGTCAGTTCGCGTCCGCCTCGAAAGGGTGCACGCGGGGAGGACTGACGAGGGGGATCGTCTGTATGGACACGTTCCAGAACTGGACCCAGAACATCGAGGCCCCGGTGGCCGGGTTCGCCACGCCGAAGAGCCTGGCCGAGCTGTGCCAGGTGGTGCGGGAGGCGGAGGCGGCCGGGTTGCCGGTGCACGCGGCCGGCTCGGCCTGGGCCTACTCCGCGCCCGCGCACTGCGAGGGGGTGGTGGTGCGCACCGAGGCGCTGTCCGGGTTCCCGGCGGCGGTGCAGTCCGCCATCGCCCAGCCCGGCCCGGCGGACCGGCTGCTGGTGGCGGTGGGCGGCGGCATCACCATCCGCAACCTGTGCCTGGCCCTGGACGGCAGACCCCGTCCGGACGGCCGACCCGGCCCGCCCGCGGAGTTGTTGCGCGGACGGCGCTGGACCCTGCCGACGCTGGGCGGTGCGTGCGGGCAGAGCCTGGCCGGGGCGGTGGGCACCGGCACGCACGGCGGGGACGCGGCCCGCCCGGCCATCGGCGACTACCTGCACGCGCTGCTGCTGGTCGGCTCCGGCGGGCAGCTGACCCTGGTGCAGCGCATCGCCGTGGTGGACGTCAACCTGTTGCGGGACAACCTGATCGCCGAGGGTGAGCTGCCGCCGGGCGCCACCGTGCGGGAACTCCGCGGTGACGCGGCGCTGGACGCGGCGGTGCTCGCGCTGGGCCGCTTCGGCATCGTGCACACCGCGGTGCTGGCCGCGCACGACGAGACCGAGGTAGCGCTGGTCGAGCACCGCTGGCCGAGCACCTGGCGAACCCTGTCTCCCGGACTGGGCGCGCGGATCGATCAGGCGGTGGCCGGGGACGAGTTCCTGGAGGTCCTGATCAACCCGGTCACCCAGGCCGACGGCGACCGCAAATGCCTGGTGAGCCAACGGAAATCACTGCCACACACCGAACTTCCGGTGGCCGGCCGGGCTTTCGGCCTCGGCGATCAGGCCAGCACCCCGGTACTCGACGAACGTTCGCGGTCGACTCTGCCGCCGGAGATCGGGCAGGCGTTGTGCGCCAAGGAGTTGCCGCCGCTGCTGGCCGATGTGGCCAAGCTGCTCGGCCTGCCCACCGACCGCCGCCTGGGTGATGTGCTCGCGGATCTGCTGAACCTGACCACCACGCTGGGCCTGCCGCAGCTGGTGGAGGTGGCCACCTCGGCGGTGACCGACGCGCTCAAACCGTCCCGGCGGCCCTCGGACAACCAGCCCTGGCTGGTGCACGGCACCCGGTGGGAGGTCGGCGACTTCTTCGACTACGACTCCGACTGCTTCCGGATGGACTTCGCCGAACTGTTCTTCCCCGCCGACGGCAACCTGACCGCGCGGGTGGACGGGGTGCTCGGCGTGTTCGAAACCCTGCGGGCGCAAGGGATCGCGCTCGGCGGGTACGTCTCGCTGCGGTTCCTGCGCGGCAGCCGGTCACTGCTGGCCCCGGCCCCGTTCGAGCGGTCCTGCGCGATCGAGGTGGCCATGCTGCGCGGGCTGGTCGGCAACCGGATGGCGCTGACCCTGTTGCACGAACTCGCGGTGCGGCACGGCGGCCGCCTGCACTGGGGCCAGCTCAACGAACTCGACAGCGCGGGCACCACCCAGGTCCTCGGCGGCGCGCTCACCACCTGGCGAGGCGAACTCGCCGCCGCAGAAGGCGAATCCACCACGTTCAGCACCGCCTTCACCCGCCGCCGCGGCCTGGAGGTCGACCGGCCGGTCGACTGGACACAGTGGACAGACGGCGGCATCCGCGCGGGCGGCGCGCCTGCCCTGGCCGGAAACCAGGTCTTCGTCGCCGACGAACGCCGGATCGTGCACTCCACCAACACCATCGGCAGCGGCTGGCGACCGGTCCGGCCGGAGCCGATCGGCGCACAGGCCAGGGTGGTGGTACTCGCGGGCGCACGGCGACTGGAGATCCTGGCCGCCGACGCCACCGGCCGGGTGCTGCGCAGCCGCCAGGAAGCCAACGGCGATTTCCCGCGCTGGGAACAGCTTGACGGCGAAGGGATCGACGGCGATCCGGTGGGCGCGGCACACGCCGACGGCCGCCTGGAGTTGTTCGCCCGCGGTGATTTCCAGCGTCAGCGCGCACTGTTGCAGGCCTGGGCGCACTGGCCGGGCGGGCCGTGGGCCGGGCTGACACCGGTGAATTCGGGGCGACTGGGCGGTCCGCCGAGTGTGTGCGGACGCAGTTTCCAGGGCAGCGACCAACTCGTGGTCATCGCCGCCGGGCCCACCGGGCAGGTGCGGTGGAGCGCGCAGACCGGCCCCGGCGGCGCGAGCGGCTGGACCGCCTGGCAGGACCTGGGCGCCCAGCCCGGCAGCCACCCGCTGGCCTTCCGCGATCCACACGGCGTGGTCCGGACGCTGGTAGTCGACCCGGCAGGCCGGGCCTTCGAGGCGATCGAGCTGACCGGTGAGCTGGCGGTGCGCTGGCAGCCCTGGCGCGCCCTGCCCGCCGGTCCGCGACTGGACCCGACCGTCGGTCTGACCGGCGCCGGTTCCTGGCTGCTCGGCCTGGACCGGGCCGGCCGCCTGCACGGCAGCCACCTCGACGGCGGCAACTGGACTGCCTGGCAGGACCTGGGCGGCGCGCTGACCGGCCCGGTGGCCGCCGGCGCGGGCACCGACGGCGTGCTGGTGGCCGGCGTCCGCCGCGGCGACGGGCAGCTGATGTCCCGCAGGCTCAACGCCTAGCGAGGCGGGCACATCAATGTGCCTTCTTACCGGCTGACCCCGACGCTGGTTCCCTCTCGATGGTCAGCACATCATCGAGAGGGAACCAGCCATGCACGTCGTCACCGGCGCCTCCGGCCAGCTCGGCCGCCGCATCGTCACCCACCTCCGCGAGCACGTGGACGCGGGCAAGATCATCGCCTTGTCCCGCACCCCGGACAAGCTCGCCGACCTGGGCGTCCAGGCCCACTACGGCGACCTGGACCAGCCGGAATCCCTGCTCCCGCACTTCGGCGGCGCCGAGCGGGTGCTGGTCGTCGCCACCGACGCGGTTGGCCGCCGCACCGCCCAGCACGCCAACGCGATCACCGCCGCCCAGCAGGCCGGGGTGGGCGGGTTCCTGTACACCTCGATGATCCGCGCGGGCGAACCCGGCAACGCCAGCCCGATCCTGTTCGAGCACCGCGAGACCGAACAACTCCTGCTCAACTCTGGCCTGCCGTTCACCCTGCTGCGCAACGGCATCTACATGGACATGCTCCAGCTCCTGCTCCCCCTGCGCGAGGCCGTCGACACCGGTGTCCTGCCCGGCACCCTCGGCTCCGGCCACATCGCCTACGTCACCCGCGACGACCTGGCCGCCGCCGGCGCCGCCGTGCTGGCCACCGGTGGTCACGACGGCCAGATCCTCGACCTCACCGGCCCGCAGCCCCTGGACCACGCGGGCATCGCCGCCGCCCTGGCCGAGGCCACCGGCCGCCCCGTCCGCCACGACCCAACCGTCGACGAACCCCTGGAGTCCTTCGCCACCCGCCTGCCCCCGCCCGCCAGGGACAACCCGGACGCCCTCCGCGCCGGCGAGATGTTCTGGCGGAGCGCGGTCGACGGCTGGGCCGACGTGTTCACCCACCACATCCCCCGCCTGACCGGCCGCCCCGGCACCACCCTCGCCGAGTTCCTTCGCACGGCGCTGTAGTACGGAATTCGGGTTGTCCGGTGCGAATCCTCGGCGCCGGACAACCCCGTTCCGGACAATCCGGTGACATGCCCCGTGCGGAGAAACCCCATGGCACCGTCTGTCCCGCCCGCACCAGCCTGCTCGATCCGTCAGCCAGCCGACAACGAAGGTGGCCCGGCCACTCGGTCAGGCCCCATGGGCATCAGTTGCGCGCCAACGAGGCCATCACCGAGTCCTTTGCGATCCGCCGCCCCGGTATCAGCGCTGCGAGGATGCCGGCGAGCGCCGCGCCCACCAGGATCAGCGCGATCCGCCCGTACGGCAGGCTCAGCACGATGTTGTCATTGATCACCCGCGCGGCCATCAAGCCGAAGCCGGTGCCCAGTGCCACGCCGACCAGGCCGCCGACGATACCGAAGATCATTGCCTCGATGATCAGCATAAGCCGGAGCTGACGGCGGGCCAGTCCCAGCGCGCGGAGCATGGCCGATTCACGGGAACGCTCCAGGATCGACAGCGTCATCGTGTTGGCGATGCCGATCAGTGAAATGAGCACCGCGAAGGCCAGCAACCCGGTGACGACGGTGGTGACCTGGTTCAGCGAGCTTTCCAAGCGATCCTTGGCGTCGGCGGTTGCGATGATCTTCGCAGTGGGCACAGGGTCGGTGGCCTTGTCCATGATCGCGCGGCTCGCCGAGGCGGGCAGGCCGGGAGTGAAGCGGACCAGGAGGCTGGTGTCGCCGCGATGCGGGAACAGTTCGTCGAACCAGGATGGCGACGCCAAGGTGCGCGGCACGACGTTTCCAGTCACCAGCGCCACCACCGTAGCCCGGACCAGACGGTCGCCGACCGTCATGGCCAGTGTGTCGCCGACATCCACGCCAAGTTCGGCGGCGCGCTCGGGCCGCAGGGCCACCTGGTCACGCCCGAAGCCCGCCAGCGACCCCCGCACCACCGCAGGCCGGATGGCACCCTCCATCGTGGACATCATCGCGGTCTCACCCCTGACGGTCACCGGTGCCTCGCGGACCTGGGTCAGCTCGGTGACCTCCGACCGGCCACGCAGGTCCACGCTGATCGAACGCGGCAGAGTCACGTCAGCGTCGGTACCCGGCGGGGTGACGAGGTAGTCGGCGGGGATCGCCGCACCCACACCGGCTCCAACAGAAGACTCCAACGATCTGGTGATCACCGAGACGCCCGTGGTGAGCGTGATGCCTATGATGAGTGCCAGCACCGTGGTCGCTGCTCTGCTGGGGTTGCGTAGCGCGTTCGCCACGGCCAGTTTCCCCGGCACACCAAGAAATCGGCGAAACGGCAGACCGACGGCTCCGGCCAGCACCCGGACCAGCGCAGGTCCGGCCACGATCACGCCGACGAAGAACAGCAGCCCGCCGCCCGCGACCAGTACCAGCGGGTAAATCCGCGCGTTGGTGGCGAGTCCGGCGACGGCGCCGAGCACCCCGGCGGCGCACAACACCAGTGCCCACACGAGTCGAGAACGCGGCAACCGATGCGTCCTCGACTCGGGCTGAACGCCCAGCGCCGCGATCGGTGCCACCCGCGTTGCTGCCCGCGCGGGCAGCAACGCGGCAGCCATCGTGGCAGCCACACCGGCGAGCATGCTCAGCGCCACGGTCAGCGGCGTCAGGGTGAACATCTCGGTGCCCAGCCCGGCTCCACTCGCGCCCATCACCGCCAGCGCCAGATACCCGGCACCGATACCCAGGCCGAGCCCGAGCGCTGCCGCGAAAGTGCCGACCAGCGCCGACTCAGCGACCACACTGGCGAACACCTGACGCGCCGACGCCCCCACACAACGGGCTAGGGCAAGTTCGCGGGTGCGCTGGGAGATGAGGATGTTGAAGGTGTTGTGGATGACGAACATCGCCACGAACAAGGCAACCAACGCGAACATCACCAGGCCCGACCGCAACACCACCGGGTCGACGCCGCTGGCCGCAGCCTGCCTCTCGGCGAACTGCGGTCCGGTGTACACCGCGTACGGTCCGCCACCGACCACACCAGCGACCTTGGCACGCAAGGATTCCGTGGGCGCGCCCCGCACATAGACCTCGCTGTAGGCATGTTCTCCGGTCATCGCACGCGCCACCGGCTCGGTGACACCGACGCCGCCGCGCAGCGCGAGTACTCCCTGCCCGGCGACGTCGACGAGTCCGGTGACCCGCAGTTCGTGCCGCTGTCCGCGGGCCTTGTCCAGCAACACGATCAAGTCGCCGATGCGGTACCCCAGAGCACGCGCGGTCTGTTCGGCCAGCACTGCCTCGTCATCCACCGCGGGCACCCGGCCCGCGGTGACCGAGGTGCGCATGGTGACGGAGAACCCGACCGGCTGATCCCGGATCGGTCGTCCGTTCCGCCCGAGCACGGTGACATCGCCCTGGATCAGCCCCTGAACCTGCCGCACACCAGGGAGTTCGCCGATCCGCGCCGCGGTGTCGGCGGGCAGCTTGCGCAACAGGTTCTGCGCCGCCACCACCACATCCGCACGGTTCGCGTTTCCGGAAATCGTCCGTTCGGTGTTGGTGCGCAATGAGTCACCCAACACCAGAGTGCCCGCGACGAATGCCGTACCGAGCAGTGTGGCCAGCGCGGCAAGCAGCAACCGGCGCCAATGCGCCCGCAGCCCGGCAAGGGTCAGCCTGCGCATCCGCTCAGCCCTCCAGCTTCTTCATGGTTTCCAGCACTATGTCCGGTGTTGGCTGGCTCAGTTCGTGCACAAATCGCCCGTCACGAACGAAGACGACCCGATCGGCGTAGGAGGCGGCGAGTGGATCGTGGGTGACCATGATGATCGTCCGGCCGAACTCGTGCACTGACAACCGCAGGTACTTCAGCAGGTCGGCGCCGGTGCCGGAATCCAGGTTGCCGGTCGGCTCGTCCGCGAAGATCACCTCCGGTTTGCTCACCAGTGCCCGAGCGACCGCCACCCGCTGCTGCTGCCCGCCCGACAGCTCACTTGGCCGGTGCTCAAGCCGGTCACTCAGCCGGACCCGAGCCACCACGCGGTCGAACAGATCCTGGTCCACCCTCCGTCCGGCGACCTCCAACGGCAGCCGGATGTTCTCCCGCGCAGTCAGTGTGGGTAGCAGGTTGAAAGCCTGGAAGATGAACCCGATCCGGTCTCGTCGCAGCCGAGTCAACTCCGCATCGTTCATCCCGGTGATCTGATCCTCCCCCAGCCACACGGAACCGCTGCTCACCGTGTCCAACCCGGCAAGGCAATGCAGCAACGTCGACTTTCCCGATCCAGACGGCCCCATGATGGCGGTAAACTCAGCCGCCCCGAAACCAATATCAACGCCCCGCAGCGCATGCACCTCCGCTTCCGCATCACCATAAACCTTCGTCACACCGTGAGCTCGGACCACCGAACGAGGCAGGGATGGATCATGCGTGACTACCTGATTCATGCGAGGAAGGTACCGAGACCAACCTGAGAACACACTCAGCTCGCATACGGAGCCCATACGCCATTTATACAGGCCGCGCACATTGCCGCTACAGCACCAACACCAACCCACCACGACCCGCTGATAGGTTCGCCTTTGTACGCGATTTCGGCGTACATCACGGAAAAATTCTCATTCCTTCTGAAGGGGGTCACTTATGGCGACACAGAGCGTCACTGACTGGACCAGCACTTCGAACCCGGCGGGCCTTGGATTCGGCGAACTCGGCCGCGAGGACCTTATGGAGGAGCGCGTCGCTGCCATGGCCAGCGGAGGTTACATCTGCACTCTGACCTGGGAGTGCAACTGCTGACCCGGTAGCGGCAGAGCGCCGCTGCGAGGTCATTGTGGGCCGCGGGTGGGGCAGACGGCGCTCCGCCCGCGGCACCCGCCTGACAAGAGAAATGAGCAGAATCATGCGGGAGACGCGGTATCACGCTCAGCGCGCTGCGTTCTTTCATGAACGCCGACCGGCCGCAGCCGAGGACACGATGGACAAGGAGGTGACGAAGTGGCGGGAGTCAGCCTACTTGGACGAGGAAACATTCGATCTTCGCCTGGCCGAGGCCCGGACCACCAAGAACGAGTTCGTAGCCCTCATCGCGAACACGCCGTTCACGGTCACACCGGAGTCCATCGCCTGGACGAGCGAACTTGACGCCATACTAACTACAGTCCCGGATAGGAACGCCGCCTGGCGGCTAACGATCATGCTCTACGGTGAGCCATACGACCGGATCCCGTTCGACGGCTTGACCGGAGATTTTCTTCACCACTACGAGGCGAAGCTGCGTATTCACCTTGAGAAGCTATCCGGGCACATCACCTTCACGGAGCCGGCTGTCTCCGTAATGCTGGAGAACCTGGCGACCGAGTTGACTGAGGTCAGTCACCGGACCCTGATCCTGGCACTGCACACCGTCCGCGCCGAAGGCGTCCTCCAGGGTTACTCACCCGAAGATCGGTACGCGGACTACAACGACCGCATACTGCGCGACCCCGCCTATCGTGAACGGTTGTTCACCGAGTATCCGTTGCTCGGCCGCGAACTGATCCGCTGCGGCGACAACTGGCTGATGCACACCGTCGAACTGCTGACCCGGCTAAACGTCGATCTTCCGGTCATCCACGCCGAGGGCCTGCTCAACACCGCCGAGGTCACCCTCACCTCCGTGCGCGGTGGTCTCGGCGACCCACACGACGATGGGCGCTCGGTAGCTCACCTGATGTTCGACCACGGCCAGTCTCTGATCTACAAGCCACGCTCGGTAGCGGCCGAACGCGTCTACGCCGACGCGATCGCCCTGCTGAACGAGCGAACATGCCTCGGTATCGACAGCATGCGGGTACTGTCCCGCCCACGTCACGGCTGGTGCGAGTACCTGGAACACCACCCGTGTGCCGACGAGTCGGGGTTCGGCCGCTTCTACCTTCGCATCGGCGCTGTGCTCGCCGTCCTGCACATACTCGGCGCCGTGGACATCCACATGACCAACTTGATCGCGGTGGGCGACTCACCAGTGCCAGTCGACCTGGAAACCATTCTCCAGCACAGCTCAGTCCGTGGACTCGGCTCAGCCAACGCGCATGAGCGCGCGGTCGACTTCCTTGCCCACAGTGTGCTGGCCACGCTGATACTTCCCTTGCGCACCTTCGGGGACGGCCTGGCTCCTGGGGTCGATGTGAGCGCGGTCGGCGGCGGTGCTCCATCCCGCACCCCGAAGCCGATCCCGGTGATCGTCGAGCCGTTCACCGACACGATGCGCATCATCGGGGCACACCGGGAGATCAGTCCGGCACGCAACCGTCCGCACACCGGCGGCCGCACCGCCGACCCGGCCGACCACACCGCTGAGATCCAGCGCGGCTTCCTCCTCGGCTATGACGCGGCAACCGCTGACCGCGAACGCTTCGCCGAGATTCTGCGCAGTGCCGAGGACATTGAGGTGCGGTACCTGGCGAGGCCGACTCGGCGCTACGACCTGTTCCGGCTTGAACGCTTCCACCCGGACTATCTCCGAGACGCCCGCGACACCGAACAACTGCTCGACAAGCTGTGGACCGCCGCGGTGACCAGGCGCGACCTTGTGCCGATCATCGAGTCGGAGCGACAGCAACTGCTCCGCGGCGACATTCCCGCATTCCACAGCAGGCCCGGCTCCACCGCGCTGTATTCAGGCAACCAGCCGGTCGCCCCCGACTTCTTCACCGAACCCAGCGGCCAGGCCCTGCACCGCAAGCTGGCACTGCTGGGTCCGGATCACCAGGCCACGCAGCTGGCGATCCTGATCGACGCGCTGGACACACTGGCCGGTAGCCGGACTCCAGCCTTCAGCGACACCCGTGCCGACTCGACGAGTAATGACCTGGACCTGCCGGGCCTGACACGAGCAGCCATTCAGGAGATCGCCGACACAGCCCTGCTCGGCGAGCGGGACTGCACCTGGATCGGTATCGGCACCGACGGAGTCCGCGGCGCCGAGCTGAGCTACCAGCCGCTCAACACCACCCTCTACGACGGTCTGGCCGGGATGTCGTTGCTGTTCGGCTACGCCGCGCGGCACTACCAGGACGACCGCTTCGCCGATCTGAGCCGCCGCGCGAGCCGTCCGGTCACGACCGAGCTGCAGGCGCGGATCCGCGACAACAGCGTGTTCCGGGTAGGCGCATTTGCCGGCCTTGCCGGCACCCAGTACACCTTGGCCCATCTACATTTACTCACCGGCGATCCGTCCATTGTGGAGCTGATGGAGAAGTCCCTGCCATACCTGCTCACCGCGGTGCGCCAGGAGGATTCAGCGGACCTGGTCGCCGGCCTCGCCGGATGCGCCGTGGTGGCCGCCGACCTCTACAACCACTACCGATTCCCACTACTGCTGGACATCGTGGACTCCTGTGCCGAACGCCTCTCCGCCACCGCGCTGCCGACGCTCGGTGGGATTGGCTGGAGCCGCGGCGCCGGCCAGGCTCCGCTGGGCGGATTCTCGCACGGCTCAGCCGGTATCGGCTGGGCGCTACTCAAAGCCGCTGAGGTGCTCGGCAGCGACGAGGCCGGGGTGCTTGGCCAACAGGCGCTGGCACACGACATCAGTCTGCGGATCCCGGGCGTGGACGCATGGCGGGATCTGCGGGACTTCGACGACCTGACCGGAATCGCACAGGAACACCCGACCCTGTGGTGCCACGGCTCCACCGGCATCGGCATATCCCGGCTACTGGCCTACCGCATGCTCGCCGATCCGGTCTACCTGAGCGAGGCCGAAGCGGCCCTGCGTGCCACGGCCGCCGCTGGCTCGCTGGGAAACCACTGCCTGTGCCACGGTGACTCTGGCGGCCTCGAACTGTTCACCCTGGCCACGGAGACGCTGCCCGCGGTGCAACGGTGGAAGCTGGAACACTCGCAGCGGGCCGATGCCCTGGTGACTTCCCTCGCGGTCACCGGTCCGCGGTTCGGCCGGGTCAGCGGCAGCAACATCCCGGGTCTCCTGCTGGGGAAGGCGGGAGTCTGTCTTACGTTGCTGCGGCTGCTGGCCCCCGCCGGGGCGCCTTCGGTGCTCTGGCTTGAACCACCGGCGTGGAGCCGGTCATGACGGAGAACTCGGGCTTTCCGAACCTGGACGGCAAGCGGGTGCTCGTCGTCGGAACCGGCGCGCCTGCGGTTGTCGCACTCCCCGAGAACATGCTGCGACTACGCCACTACTGCCAGGCAGTGGCGGCCCAGGTGGTGCTGACCAGAGCGGCGTTGAGGTTCATCACGCCTACCACCACCCACCTTGTCACCGGCGGAGATTTCATCACCGACGAATGGTCGGACAAGCCGTATCAGACCGCGCCGCACGTCGAGCTGGCCCAGTGGGCCGAGGCCGTCGTGGTCTATCCGGCGACCCTGCACTTTGTCGGCCGGCTTGCACTCGGTCTCGCCGACTCGCCGCTGTTGCTGGCATTGCAGTGCACCGCTGCCCCGATCGCGATCGCTCCGTCGCTGCCGCCAGGCGGAATGGCCGGGCACGCCTACCGCGGGCATATGGCCAGGCTGGCTGAGCGGGCCAACGTCGTAGTCGTGCATCCGGTACTCGGCCGCAGCATGTCCACACACGAGGCCAACGTCGGCGCACCGGCCCGGTTCACCGACCTGCTGGCAGCCCTGGACACGCACCTCGCGGAGGCCCGATGAGCACCCGCCCGCTTTTCTTTGTCGTCGGGACCGGCCGGACAGGTTCCACGGTGGTGTCACGGATTCTCAATCGGCATCCTGAAGTGCTGAGCCTCAACGAGCTGTTCGTCTCGCTCGGCGGCAGGACCGCACTACCGGGCGGCGTGTTCTCCGGCGCCGAGTTCTGGCGGTTGCTCAGCGATCCGCATCCGGTGTTCAACCTGATGCTCCAGCGCGGTGCGCCGCTGCCCGAGTTCCTCTATCAGAACTGCCGAGGCCGCTATTCCCCCGCGATGGGAGTGCCCGCCATCAGTCTGATGACATTGCCGCACCTCACCGATGACCCGGACCGGCTCCTCGACGACCTGGGGCGAGCCGTGCCACTGTGGCCAGTCCGCCCGGTTGCCGAGCACCATCGGGCGTTGTTCGCGATGTTGGCCGACCGCTTCGGCCGACGAGTGGTGGTCGAACGCTCGGGCCACTCGCTGGACTGGGTGCCGGCTCTCCGCGCCGCCTTCCCCGCGGCCAGGTTCATCCACATGTATCGTGACGGCCTCGACTGCGCCCTGTCGATGAGCCGGCACGCCGGTTACCGCTCGGCTGCGCTGGCCACCGAAATTCTTGACCTTGCCGGAGTCAGCCGATTCAGCGAGCTGACTGAGCAACACCTCTCCCACCTGCCCGAAGACCTCGCCCGACTGTGCATCGAGGGCTTCGAGCTGGCCTTCACCCTGGACCGCCCGATTCCAGTCCAGACGTTCGGACGTCTGTGGTCGACCATGCTTGCGCGGGGGCTGCCGGCATTGGCCGAGATCCCCCATGCGCGGCTGACCACACTGCGGTACGAGGACCTCCTCGCCGATCCCTCGGCCGAGCTGTCTCAGCTCGCCGGTTTCCTTGGCGTGGAGGCCGACGCCTGCTGGCTTGATACCGCGGCCGACCTGCTCAGCCAGGACCCGGTAGGCAAGGCGGCGGCGCTGCCGCCTGCCGAGCTGGCGGCACTCCGGAATGCATGCGCCTCAGGAATGCGGCTACTCGGCGAACCTGTGCGTAGCTGATCCAGGTCTCAGAGCCGGAGCACTCCGTTCCGGACCCGGTTCTCATCGCGTTGCAGCACCGAGAGGTGCAGATTTCGGAACTCCTCGGAAGGATCCAGGCCGAACTTCTCCGCCAGCGTCGAGGTGGCAGCCTGCCAGGTCGCCATCGCGCCCGCGATGTCACCGGCCAGGTAACTGGCCCGCATGAGCAGCGCCCACGACACCTCCCGGTACGGGGCCGCACCAACCATGGTCTGGAGGTCGGGAATCAGCTCAGCGGAACGCCCCTCGACCAACCTGACGTGAGCCAGCCGTTCCCGCACGGTCAGTTGTAGCTGCTCCAGCGAACGAAACCGTGCCTGCATCGTCCGGGAAGCCGCACAGCCCTGACCGACTGGGCCCTGCCACAGCTTCAGGGCATGTCCGAAGCTGGCAGCTGCTTCCGCGAGGGCGCCTGCGCGGAGCTGGGCGCTACCCCTGGCCGCCAACTCGCTGAACTGGAACACATCGACCTGATGTGGCGGCACGAGCATCGCGTAGCCGCCGCTGTGGCCGACCAGAGTGGCCAACCGGTCAGCCAGGCCCTCGGCGGCCACGGTCAACTGTTGCCTGAGCCGCCAGACGTAGCCGCGCAGGTTCTCCCCCGCTGACTTCGGCGGGTCATCCCACAGCGATTCGATCAGCCGCTCCCTGGTCACATAGCTGCCCGCCTCCAACAGCAGAGCGGAGAACAGCCCGCGAACCGTCGCTGACGCGATAGGCACTACGAGCTCACCTGTCACCACCTCCACCCGGCCGGCCAGCCGGAACCGCATGTTCGTGTTCAGTGTCATTGTTTCCCCCCGAACCAGCCGCACCTATATGAAATCCCCAATTCCACTGGCGGCGACAGCACACAGGACCGTCCTTAGTTCCCAAAGTGCAGAACAACGGCGTGACTATGTCAGACTCTACCCCCTATAAGCTCAGCCCAGCCATTACAACGTCATTCTGCTCGGTTGAGAAGGCTTCTGCCGGGTCAGAAGAGTCAGCATGCCGGTCAGTCGAGGTCACCAGGACCGGTGACTGTCTGGTTATCCCCGGTCCTAGCCCAATGGCGTGCTTCTGGACCAGTCCGCAGCACGTCTGGACCGGTTGTGACAGCCTGGTTGCAGCCGCGAGTCACCTGGGGAGGCAACTGCGGGCCAAGACAGGAATCCGGGGGGATGTATATGACGCCGGCGCGTGTTCCGCAGCTCACCGCCTATCTAGACAGATTGCGCTGGTCGCCTGAACGGCTGGCTCGCGAGCTCAACAAGACGTTCGGAGCAGGCACAGTGAGCGCCAAGGCGCCATACGGATGGCTCAAGGGTTCCTTTCCACGGGGCCAGGTGCCGGAGCTCGTCGCCGCCGTGCTTTCCGACCGGTTAGGCACTCCGGTCGAGGTCGGCCACATCTGGCCGGGGAGAAGGAACCAAGCCGAAGACCCCCTGCCCGAGGGACAGATCAACCCGCCCTGGCATGCGGAGCAGGTCGCCAGTTCGCTGCGGCGGCTTGCGGTGCGCCGAGGGACAGCGGCCGCGATCCCCCCTCCGCTCACCGGTGAACCGCTGTTGTCCGTGGCGGTCGACTGGCTGACCGCGGACAACAGCCCCGTCCGGTCGCGTGCGACCGGCACCGAGGTCACTCCGGCGATGCTAAGGCATCTTGCGTTGCGGGCGGCACAGCTGCGGCAGCTCGATGAGTCCCACGGCGGTCTGGTCGTCGCCGACTGGAGCAGCCACGATCTGCTCTGGGTGACAACCCTGATCAACGACGGTGCGTACGACTCGACGCTGGGGCGGCGGCTGTACCAGGCCGCCGCTGAGCTTGCCCTGATCGCTGGCTGGGTGTTCTCCGACCACTGCCGGCACGGTGCGGGGCAGCGGGCTCTGCTCGTCGGGCTGCGGGCGGCCAAGCTGGCCGGTGACCGCCAACTGGGCGCCTACATTCTGTCGTGTATTGCCTACCACCTCACCTGGCACGGCCATGCATCAGACGCGTTGCGCCTGCTGCGGATCGCGAGCAAGGGACTGGGCAGGGCCGTGGGCGGCCGGGTGCCCGCGGTGCTGGCTACGCGGCGCGCTCGCGCACACGCTCAGCTCGGCGAGAAGTCCGCCTGCACGCGCGCACTGACGGAGGCAGCGGCGTCACTCGACGGCGCGCGCGACACGAGCGAGCCGCCGTGGAGCCGCTGGGTAAGCCAGGCAGTCCTGGTGGCCGACGCCGGCCGGGCACACCTGGAGCTGGGCAACCCGGAGAAGGCCGAGCAGAACCTGATGAGCAGTCTGCGCCAGCTTGACGCGAACCAGCGCCGCAACCACCTGTTGCACTCCACTTCGCTCGCACAGGCGCGACTGATGCTGGGCCAGGTCGACGGTGCGGTAGCGGCGGCCCGGCAGGCGCTCGCGCTGACCAGCACCGTGGAGTCCGGCCGCGCCCGTCAGCGACTGGAGTCCCTGCGCAGGAGTTTGACCGGCTACGACTCGGCGCTGGCTCGCGCTTCGGTGGAACAGATCAGAGAGGTCACCGCCTGCCGACTGTGAAGTCACAGACCCATCGAGGCAAGCTGGGTCAGGATCGCCGCGGTCGCCTGGGCCGGGGACACTCTGGTGGTGTCGACCCGGATCTCAGGTCGATCCGGCAATTCGTACGGCGAGTCGATGCCGGTGAAGTTCTTCAGCTCGCCGCGGCGCGCCCGCCGATAGAGCCCTTTCGGGTCACGGGACTCGGCCACGGCCAGCGGGGTGTCGACGAAGACCTCACAGAACTCCCCGACGGCCACCATCCCGCGCGCCATCTCGCGTTCGGCGCGGAACGGCGAGATGCAGGCCACCAGCACTACCATGCCGGCCTCGGCCATCAGCCCGGCAACCTCGGCGATCCGGCGTACATTCTCCCGCCGGTCCTCGACACTGAACCCCAGGTCCCGGTTAAGGCCAAACCGAATATTGTCCCCGTCAAGCAGGTAGGTGTGCCGTCCTCGCTCATGCAAGTGCTGCTCCACCAAGTCGGCGATGGTGGTTTTGCCCGCGCCGGACAACCCGGTGAACCACACGACCATCGGCCGGTGCCGGTTCCGTGCCGCGCGCGCTGCCCGGTTCACCTTTGTCGGCTGCCTGTGCAGCTCGGCCGTCGGCCGCTCACCGGTACCTTGCGACCTCTGCCCACTGACCTGCATCCAGGCCTCCGATTCTCCAAGCGTCCATAGTGGAGTGTCTGGCAAATCCCGTCACACAGTTCCAGCGGCCCAGTCCGGTTGACGATTGAGCCGGCCCGCAGCACTTGGCCGCAGGACAAGGCGACTCGCAATCCCCTTGTGCTTGTGCCCCGGTGCGCGGCCACCCGTGTCCGGAACCCTGCGGAGGGTCAGTTCGGCTTGCCAACCGGACCGACCGGCTCGACAGCCTGAAGTCTCAACAGGGCGGCGACAATCTGTTCAGCGGCCTCGACGCCAACCTCCGCGCGGGCCTCGTCGAAGGTGGCTCCACCACGGGACAACAACAGCTCGACACAGCCGGCCGCCGGAGGCGGGAGAGTCAGCCGGTTGCCCCCGATCTCGAACTGGACGGCCTCCGGGTCCCGGCTCACCACACGGTGCGCGAGACCAGGCCGCGCCCGATAGCGCTCGGCCAACGCTGGGTTCTGAATGAGTTCGACCTGATCAAGCACCCTGGCGGGCATGGGTGGCAGGAACTGGAAGGCAGAATCGATCATGAGGTCCTCGACAAGCTCCGGAGCCGCACCGGCCAGTAGCGCCGAGAACCGGTCCGCCACCTCCTCCGTCGAGCCTTGCGCGCCGAACTCCGCACGCATCCACTCTCCCGCGGCCTGCCGTCGCACCAATGCCGAGTAGAGATCCTTGTGCGTGGTCGGATCGACCGAAACCGTCAGGTGCAATGACGGAACGCTGCCGGTAGTCACAGCACTGTGGACGGTGCCCCTGGGCAAGAACAGCGAGTCGCCGCACAGCAGGTCGATCTCGGTCAGCTCGGCGGCTTGCCGCACGATGTCCGCCCGCTGCGCGGCGGTCAGTCCCGACCAGGTCAGATCAGGGCTCGGATTGCGCAACACCGGTGGATGCACGGACCATCGTTTGGAGCCGTGCAACTGGATGACGAACACGTCATGATGGTCAAAGTGCGGATTCAGGCCCTGCTCACCAGCAGGCGTCAGGTACGCGTTGACCGCAACCGCCGCCTTGAGTTCCTCGGCCGCGATGCGGGCCAGTCGCCCAATCCGCCGATGCGAGTACTGAAGACCGTGCAAGACCAGGGTGTATCCCTCTGCCAATGCCCGGGACACGGCGGCGTGATCAAGTGTCGTCTCCTGCCGACCACCTCGCCTGGTACGAATACGGCTGTACTGTCCAGATGGCATATCCTGACCGTTTTTGATCAGCCGTAGCCACTCGTGCGGATAGAATGGAGTACTGACCAGGTCATCGAAGTTCACCAGGTCAAACGCATCGAAGAACGCACCGAAGTGCCCCTCCAGCCGAAGATAATTCCCAGCCTTCCTTGCCGCAGCCAACTCGACCCCGGACAGGCCGAGTACCCCCTTGCCGGACGCAACCACAAAGAATCTCCCCCTATTATTGAATTCACCTCGGCGCAACGTTCTGCAACGGGCTTCGAAGAGCCCTGCTGGCGCTTGACAGCAAAGCTACCAGTGTCATAAAAGCGGCTAAAGCGACCATGTTCCACACTGGCCCCCACTCGGCAATCACGAAGCCCACCGCCAACGGGCCGAGCGGGGTCAACACGGTAGTGAACAAAGTGAGCACGGAGTTCACCCGTCCACGGAACTGCTCCGGTATCTCGCGAAGCCGGGTCGCCCCGAAAGACACATTAGAAACCAGCGAGGCCACCGCAATGGGCGCGACGCAGATCGCGGTGAGCATGCCACCCCAGACCACTGCGGCACCCACCAGGCTGATCGCCATAAGCCAACGGGACAAGACCAACACCGTGCCAACCGGAACGGTGTTGGTTATTCGAGGCGCCACTATCGAGCCAAGCAGCCCGGACACTCCGAGCGTCCCGATTACCAGTCCGACTCCATATGGAGACAGCCCCTCCCCGGTCAGCTTCGCAGTGACAGCCAACGGAAAGGCCGTACCTACGATATTGGTCAGCCCGATGGAGACCGCGGCCATCAGGAAGAATGGTCTGGCACGAACCCAGTGCCAGCCTTCCCGAAGGTCACTTCGGCGATCACCTGGAACTGGCGCCGTGCGATCGCCGGACAGCCTGGCACGAATCAACAATACACAGACACCGGAGACTAGGTAGGAGAGCGCGTCGGCGAGAAAAGGCAGTATCGGCGATATTCCGAACAGCACCCCGCCCAGCGCCGGACCAGCCAGGATGGCTACTCGAATACGGGCCTGGTTGAACGCGATCGCGCGAGCCAGCTCCGCTCTCCTGACAATCTGCGGAAGCGCGGCTTCTTCAGCCAGGTCAAAGAACGCGGCTGCGGCGCTCTCAACGGCTGCCACCACAGCCAGGTGCAACACCGAAACGTTGCCGTAGCAGAAGCTCAACACGACACTTGCAGCGCCGGCAAACCGTACTCCCTCACACACCAGCATGATCGTCTTACGATTCAGCCGATCGACCAGAACGCCTGCGGGAAGTTGCAGCGCGATGCCGGGAAGCACCGCCGCGAAGGCCACCAGCCCGGCATCCACCGTGGACCCGGTCGTACCGAGCACGTACAGCGGAACCGCTAGTTGGACCATCTTGCTGCCGAGTGTGGAACTGACCTGGCCGAACCACAACAGGGCGAAGTCCCGGTTCCGGCGAGTCGCGGCCCGGGTTTGCCTCGTCACTCGTTCCCACATGACGCCCTGCCCTCCGAGCTCAGCCCTGGACCGTGTCGAGCAGGCCGATTCGCGCGCAGGCTCGGGCGAGTTGCACGTTCGTATCCTGATCATATTCGGCAACCAGGCGGCCGGCTGACCTTGCTGACTCCATCGTGCGAACCTCCTCGACCAGCAGCCGGGGAAAGTTGAACTTGTGGCCGTTCACCTCGACCCTGAGCGTATCCTCGGGTGCCGCCCCGACAACGTCGATCGGCGTCGACGGCACCTTCATCACCATCGTCATCGAAGTGATGTGATCGATTCTGGACTGATCGGCGAAAAAGGTGCCGACCTTCGCACCGACCTGCTGGATCGGGCTGCTGACGAGGTCGCGCACAGTTCGCCGTAGGTCGAGTTTTGCGCACCGGTTCGACAGTGCGACCAGTTGATCCCGCAACTTGACCGTGAGTTCTTCCTCCCGCTCAGCACTGAGCAGCGGGAAGTCGCCGAACTCCGGATCCGCGGCCACCACAGACTGTACGACCTCGGCAACCAGGTCACGCCAGTGCCGAGGGCGCACCATGACCGACAGATGCAATGACACATTATCGTCGGATGCGGCCACATGAGGCGTGTTGTACGGCAGATAAAGGACGTCACCTGGTTCAAGCGAGGTCTCGATCACGGGCTCGCCCAGTTCCTCCATAGTGAACCACTGTGCGTCACCAGGGCGTTCTGGACCAGTGGGCCAGACCTTCCAGTGCTTCGTTCCCTCAAGCTGGATCACG
Organism: Crossiella sp. S99.2; assembly: GCF_023094165.1. GTDB lineage: Bacteria > Actinomycetota > Actinomycetes > Mycobacteriales > Pseudonocardiaceae > Crossiella. The sequence continues at coordinate 70,933 of NZ_JALMDK010000017.1, forward strand.
AATACCTCAACCGAGTCGTAGTGCGGCGAGAACCCCCGTCGCCCGGCTGGCGTTACGAATGCGACAACATCACTGCGACACGAGAACCGCTCACCCAGCTTGCCGGCAAAGGTACGCATGGTGGGCAGAAAGTGATTCAACGAATTCCACGTGATTGTCGCACCAGTCCGAAAGTGCTCAATAACATGCTCCGGAACGATCGCGTCGTTTACATAGTCGGTCTGCACCCGAAGCTGAGACGTATAGGTTTTCTCGAACACCCGACTGCCACCCTTGGTGATATCGATATAGGGTGGACGTATGACCTCAGCATGCAGCAGATGATCCAAGTCGCCAAGCGACAACACCGCACGGGAATCCCCTTCTACCGCAGCTCGCCGCAGCCACGGCTTCCTGTTGAAGTACTCTGAAAAAAACTCATCCTCCGACCCCAGGACCTCGGACAGGGTTAGCGCTCGCATAGCCGTCTCCCTAACAGACGTTGCAGAATTCAAAGCAAGGCGCCTGGGTGGCGCACAAACGCGCGCCACCCAGGCTTGTCATGAAATCAGAAGATCGAATTACAGGCGCGGAGTTCGATGGACTCCTCAACCAGCTCAATCTTGACCATTGATACACCCCCTTCACAACGAGGCAACTTTTCCCGCATTCCAACGGAAAACCTGCGCCCTCGCGGCGCAAAAGGCAGGCACACAAAGCCACATCACAAAGAAGAAGACATCACCACAGCAACAACACGCTGTCACCGAAAAGACGTCGGATCGCGCTTAATCCCCCTTGCAACAATGCCTTCGCTGATCGCCCCCCTAGGCAATTCGGACTGTACTCACGCCGCCACGAGCCTGTCAACATCAACCACACTGAATGGCGCGGCCACACACTGGAAAGCACCCGCCGTATACGCAACAAACACAGGAGGAGCCAAGCACTGGTGGCCTCCTGAGACGGAGAAAGGGTGTTCAGGCTCAATCCACGAGAACTGCCTTGAACTTCCAGCGCACTACCGCCGCCGGGACCACGGCGATCGGCACCCTGCCTCGCTGCCCAGCCTGTTCAATCGGCTACTCGGCTGCCCGGCGCCACTGGCTGATCACCGGCCAGCACCACAACGAACTCCCAGCATCTCCGACACTCGCGACAGAGCCAGAACCGGCCGCGGGTTGACAGCTGACTGATCGGAGGTCTGACCGCACTCTACGTCGAGATCACTCGATCACGTTGATCCGCAGGCACAGTCCGAGCAGGACCTAGTCGACTAGGGCTTGATGGCGGGCTGTTCCGGGGTCTCCGCCGGCATCGGCAACGCGCGCCGGATGCCGTTCTGCTGTTCCTTGCGCTCGGCCAGCACCACCGGCAACGGCCGTGGCCGCCCCAGGTGGAAGCCCTGTGCGACCCGCACGCCGAGCCGGGTGAGCGCTTCGACCTGGGTCGGCCGCTCGACCCACTCCGCCACCGCGGACAGGCCAAGGCCGCGGGCGATCTCCATGATGCCGGTGACCAGCACGCCGTCCCTGCTGCCGGTGTCGATGCCGCGGACGAACTCGCCGTCGATCTTCAACCCGGTGATCGGCAGGTGCTTGAGGTGCACGAACGAACCGAAGCCGGAACCGAAGTCGTCCAGGGTGATCCGGCAGCCGATGGCGCGCAGTTGTTCGGCCAGGTGGCGGGCGGCGTCCAGGTTGGTCACCGCGGCGGTCTCGGTGATCTCCAGGCCCAGGCGGCCGGGGGCAACACCGGCGCTGGCCAGGCGGTCCAGCACGAACGCGGCGAAGTCCTCGTCCTCCAGGGTGCGGCCGGAGACGTTGACGTTGAAGCGCAGCATCGGATCCGGGTTCTGCACCAGCTGGTCGATGGCCTCGCCGAGCACCCAGCGGTCGATGTCGTGCACCAGGTTGCTGCGCTCGGCCGCGGGCAGGAACTCGGCCGGGCCCGGGGTCGGCGAGTGGCCGTCCTCCAGGCGCAGCAGCAGTTCGTAGCCGACTGTGCGCGAGGTCCGCAGGTTCACCATCGGCATCGCGTGCAGGGCGAAGCCGCCGCGTTCCAGCGCGCGGCGCAGCCGGTCCAGCACCGAGACCCGCTTGGCGGTGTCGGCGTAGTGCGCCGGATCGTAGACGGTGACCCGGTTGCGGCCGTTGCCCTTGGAGGCGTACAGCGCCAGGTCCGCGTTGGCCAGCACCGCTTCCCAGCCACCGGCCCGGTCGAAGCGGGCCACGCCGGTGCTGGCGGTCATCCGGGTGGCCGCGCCACCGGCGACCACCGACAGCGCGGCGACCGCGGCGCCCAGCCGTTCGGCGATCTCCACCGCCTCCTCGGTCGCGATCCCGGGCAGCACCACGGCGAACTCGTCGCCGCCGAGCCTGCCGAGCAGCTGACCGGGCCGCAGCTTCTCCCGCAGCGCCGCGCCCAGGGTGCGCATCACGCGGTCGCCGACGGCGTGCCCGCGCAGGTCGTTCACATCCTTGAAGTTGTCCAGGTCCAGCAACAGCAGCGTGCCGTCCGCGCCGGAGGCCAGTTGCCGCTCCAGCTCCCTGGTCAGCGCGCGCCGGTTGGGCAGCCCGGTCAACGGGTCCTCATCGGCCATCCGCAGCAGCTCGCTGTGCAACTGCCGGGACTGGGTGACATCCCGCGCGGTGCCCAGCATCCGGTCCGGGGCGCCGGCGGCGTCGCAGATGACCTCGCCGAAGCACTCGAAGATCCGCTGTTCACCGTTGTCCGCGCGGCAGATCCGGTGCGTGTAGGAGAACTTCTCGCCGGTGTCCAGGGACTGCTGGATCGCCCGGTCCACCAGCGGCCGGTCCTCCGGCGGCACCAGCGCCAGGTAGCCGGCGTAGGTCAGCGCCGCGCCCGGCTCGTAGCCGAGCATCTCCAGCAGCGCCTCCGACCAGAGCACCCGGTCGTCGTTGACGAACCACTCCCAGTTGCCCATCTGCCCGAGCACCTGGGCCCGGTGCAATGCCTGGGCCTGGTGCACGGCCTGCAACTCGCGGTCCCGCCACTGGGTGATGTCCGCGGCCCGGTAGAGCAGCTCGTGCCCGGACTCCAGCGCGGTGCAGGTGATCTCCAGCCAGGTCGGCGGCTCGCCGGTGGAGTTGGGGGCCAGCACCGGCTCCCCCTTGGAGGGGCCGTCGGGCACGCCGGGCAGCAGCGCGGGCAGCGACCGGCCCAGCGCCTGCTCCTCCGGGATCCGCAGCAGGTTCGCGAAGGCCGGGTTGAGCCAGCGCAGTCTGCCGCCGAGGTCGGTGACCGCCACGCCGAAGTCGACGGTGCGCAGCACCGCCTCCGCGCCGACCTGGTCCGTCACCTGCGCCTCCTTACCGCCGGGCGCCATCGTCATCTCCCTGTGCACACGCGGGCAAGAGCCCTCCGTCGGGCTCCGAGTTCCGTTGCCGACTATCGCAGCCGCTCCAGACCTCGGGCAGAGTCAACCAGACCCGCCGCCATTCGACGCAACTCGGCAAGCTCCACGCCGTCCTCAGCCGCGGTCATGACGTCCTCGGCCGCGCAGCGTAGCTGGAACAACCGGTCCTGGAGATCGGCGAGTTCGGCCGCGGAGAGCACCACCGCGTCCTCGGGCAGTCCACCGCGCTGCACCTGGGTACGTCGTTCATAAGCCCGTTGCCGGCAGGCCTGGCCACAGTAGCGACGGGGTCGGCCGATGCGGCCGGAACCGGGTAACGGACGTCCGCACCACGCGCAATGCCGCACCTCGTGCCTGCGCGTGAACGGCACCCCGGAGACCACCTCCATGGGTGAAGACGCTAGTCGGACCCGGCCTGCTCACCCACACGCCACGCCGCCGGTGCACACTCACACGGTGCTGCCTCACCTCCCGACCCCCGCGCACCCGTACCTGGACGGCCCCTACCCGCGTGCCTTCGCCCACCGCGGCTGGCACCTGGACGAGCTGGCCGGCATGGAGAACTCGCTGAGCGGCTTCCGACGAGCCGTAAAAGAAGGGTTCAGTTACCTGGAGACCGACGTGCACGCGACCAGCGACGGCGTGGTCGTGGTGCACCACGACGACCTGCTGGACCGCACCACCGACGGTGTCGGCGCGGTCGCCGATCAGCTGTGGGCCTCGGTCAAACAGGCCAAGGTGGGCGGCGTCGAGCCGATCGCCCGACTGGAAGACCTGCTGGAGGAACTGCCGGAGGCCTACCTCAACGTCGACGTCAAGTCCGACTCCGCGGTCGCCCCGGTGCTGCGCCTGCTGCAACGGCTCGGGGCCTGGGACCGGGTCGCCCTGGCCTCCTTCTCCGAACGGCGGCTGGCCCGGCTGCGCAGGCTGGCCGGACCACGGCTGATGACCGCGCTCGGACCGCGTTCGGCCGGGCTGCTGTGGGCGGGTGGCCGGATCCGGCCGCTGGCGGCGAAGGCGCTGGTCAAGGGCAGCTTGGCGCAGGTCCCGGCCACCGCGGGCAAGCTGACGGTGGTGGACCAGCGGTTCGTGGCCGCCGCGCACCGGCTGGGCATCGAGGTGCACGTGTGGACCATCGACACCACCGAGGAGATGACCGCCCTGCTGGAGGTCGGCGTGGACGGCCTGGTCACCGACCGCCCCGACCTGCTCCGCGAAGTCCTGCGGTCCCGCTCCCAGTGGCCCGCCGGCTGACCCCTTCCCGTCGACTTGGGCCAACTCGTACGCCCGGTTTGCCCAACTTGGCGTACCAGTTGGGCCAACTCGACGGGTGCGGCGGCTAGCGCGGGGGTTTGCCGGTCCAGGCTGCGGACCAGGTCTTCGGGCCGAGCAGGCCGGAGTCCTTGATGCCGTTGGCGCGTTGCAGGTCCAGCACCGCGGCCTTGGTCTTGTCCTGGTAGCAGCCGGTGCCGGTGAAGCCGTAGCCGTAGGCGTTCATCCGCAGCTGCCAGGTGCGCAACGCCGGATGGCAGTCCCCCGGCCCGAACACCCGGCCGGGCCACACCGGCGTTTTGGCGCCGCTGATGTAACTGGCCTCGCCGTAGTCGGGTACCCGCTTGCTGCGCGCGTCCCGGTCAGCGCGCAGGCCGAGCTTGCCCGCGCACTCCCAGGGCTGCCAGCCACGCATCCGGTACAGGTAGAGCGCCCGGAAGTCCTGTTCGGCCGGACTGGCCTGATGCGGCAGGCCGCTGCCGCCGACACTGCGCCAGGTGGGCAGGTCGAACTGGTAGGCGCCGTAGTAGCCGCTGCCGGTGTCCACGTGGTACCGGTCGGTGGACTCGCACATCCGTAACCGCTGCCAGTCCACTGTGGACGGATCAGCGGCCGCGGTGGCACCGAAGGCGAACAGGGCCGCACCCGTGGCGAGCAGCACGGCAACCAGTCGGAGCGGTCCCGGTCTGTCCATAGTGGACACGGTAGGACTTGATCACACCGGTCACAACCGCGGCACGAGTACCGGAACGGTCACGAACTAGGCTGTGCGGGTGAACGAACTGACCCTGACCGTCCTGGGCAACGCCACGCCCTACCCCACCCGGGACAACCCCTGCTCCGGCTACCTCGTCACCAACGGGGACACCCGGGTCTGGATGGACGCGGGCACCGGCACCCTCGGCCCGCTGCAGCACCACACCGGCCTGGCCGGGCTGACCGCGATCTGGATCTCGCACGCGCACGCCGACCACACCGCCGACCTGCTCACCGCCTACTACGCGCTGCGCTACGCCGACATCGACCGGGACCCGCTGCCGCTGTACTGCCCGCCGGGCCTGGCCGACCGCCTGGCGAACTTCCTGACCAACGGCCCGGAGCGCAGCCCGGTGGAGTCCGCCTTCGCCATCCATGAGCTGCACGACGGCCACCAGGTCCAGCTCGGCGAGCTGACCCTGACCAGTCGCGCGGTCGAGCACGGCATCCCGGCCTTCGGCGTCCGGGTCGAGTCCCCCGATGCCTGCCTGGTCTTCTCCGGCGACACCGCGGCCTGCCCCGCGCTGACCGAGCTGGCCAGTGGCTGCGATCTGCTCCTGTGCGAGGCCGAGAGCGACCGGCGCCCCGCGGACGAGCCGCCGGTGCACCACACCCCGGAGGACGCGGGAGAGACCGCACAGGCCGCCGGCGCACGTCGTCTGCTGCTGACTCACCTGGGCCGCTCGGTCTCCCCGGATGACGCGGTGACCCGGGCGGCGGCGCGGTTCACCGGGCCGGTGGAGTTCGCCGAACCGGGCTCGCACATCACGGTCTGAGGTGATCCACCGTGACGAATTGGGGGTAAATACTCGGATTCGTCACGACTCGCTTGCGGGCTGGCCGGTTCGTCATCCACGGCCAGTACAGTCCCCCCACTGCGCGGGCACGGCACACCGCGCCGGGAGGTCGGGGATGAGTGGGTTGGACAGTGCGGGCACCGCGGTCGCCACGCCGGAGGAACGGCGGCGGACGCAACGCGGATGGTGTTGGTATGACTGGGCGAACTCGGTTTTCCCGACCTCGGTCGTCACCGTCTTCCTGTCGCTGTACCTGACCTCGATCGCGCGCGCCGCGGCCGAGGCGGACACGGCGCTGAACGGGCCGACGCCGTGCGCCAATGACAACACCCTGGTGCAGTGCGATGTCAGCATCCTGGGCCTGGTGTTCCCGGCCGGGTCGCTGTGGGGTTACCTGCTCTCCTTCGCCACCGTGATCCAGGTGCTGGTGCTGCCGGTGGCCGGGGCGATCGCGGACCGCAGCCAGAACAAGCGGCGGATGCTGGCCGGGTTCGCCTTCACCGGCGCGGTGGCCACCTGCCTGCTCGCGCTGGTGGAGGGGCAGAACTGGCAGATCGGGGTGCTGCTGTTCACCATCGGCAACATCTGCTGGGGCACCTCGGTGGTGGTCTACTACGCCTTCATCCCGGAGATCTCCACCGCGGACGAACGCGACGCGCTCTCCTCCAGGGGCTGGGCCTTCGGCTATCTCGGCGGCGGGGTGTGCCTGGCGCTGCAACTCGGGCTGTTCCAGGGCCACGAGCTGTTCGGGCTGGCGCAGAGCGAGGCGGTGCGGGCCTGCTTCATCCTCACCGGGATCTGGTGGGCGGCCTTCACCCTGGTGCCGCTGCGGGTGCTGCGCGACCGGCCCAAACCCGAGCGGGCCGACCTGGGCGGCGGGAAGATCGGCGGCGGCTTCCGCGAACTCGGCGACACCCTGCGGTATGCGCGCAAGTTCCCGCTGACGCTGGCCTTCCTCGGCTCCTACCTGATCTTCACCGACGGCATCTCCACGGTGGCCAACGTGGCGGGCCAGTACGGCAGTCTTGAACTGAAATTGCCGCAGTCCACACTGATCACGGCCATCCTGATGACCCAGTTCGTGGCCTTCATCGGCGGCGTGCTGCACGGCCTGGTGGCCAAGCGGATCGGCGCCAAGAAGACCATCCTGGGCAGCCTGGTGGTGTGGATCATCATGCTCGCGCTGGCCTACTTCGTGCAGGCCGGGGAGCAGCTGCAGTTCTTCGGCATTGCCGCGGGCATCGGCCTGGTGCTCGGCGGCACCAACGCGCTGGCCAGGTCGTTGTTCAGCCAGATGGTCCCGGCGGGCAAGGAGGGCCAGTACTTCGCGGTGTACGAGATCGGCGAGCGCTCGACCTCCTGGCTCGGTCCGCTGGTCTACGCCGGGATCGGACAGGCCACCGGCTCGTTCCGGCTGGCGATCCTGAGCATGATGATCTTCTTCATCGTCGGATTCATCCTGGTTTGGCTGGTTCCGGTCCGCCGCGCGATCCGCGCCGTCGGCAACTCAGAACCGGCGGTGCTGTGATCAACAACGGCCTCACGTTAGGGTCACGGCCCGTGGACGTACTTGCGGTACCCAACCAACCGGATCCCACCGACGCCCTGTCCGCGGTGCCCGCGGCCGGAGCGCGGCGGGCGCTGCCCGTCTCGGGCCGGCTGCGGTTCTTCTACGGACCGATGGACTGCGGCAAGTCCACCCTCGCGCTGCAGATCGACCACAACCTGGCCCGGCAGGGCCGGGGCGGGCTGCTGCTCGTGCGGCATGACCGATCCGGGCAGCCGCAGATCTCCAGCCGGATCGGGGTGACCCGGCACGCGGTGGAGGTGCACGAGGACACCGACCTGGTGTTACTGGTCCGGCAGTGCTGGGCCGAGGGCCGCCGGGTGGACTACGTGATCGTCGACGAGGCGCAGTTCCTCAGCGCCGCCCAGGTCGAACAGCTCGCCGAGCTGGCCGATGAGGTGCAGGTCGACGTCTACTGCTTCGGCATCGCCACGGACTTCCGCAGTGAGCTTTTCCCGGGCTCACGGCGGCTGTTCGAGCTGGCTGACGAGCTGCAGGCGGTGCAGGTGGAGGTGCTGTGCTGGTGCGGCTTGCAGGGGCGGTTCAACGCGCGGATCCTGGGTAACCAGATAGTCCGAGCGGGTGACACGGTTTTTGTCGCGGACACGGTGACCGATACGGACCAGCCAGTACCGGATACGGACCGTGCCCAGCGCGAGAGCGACGCAGGAGCTACGGTCCGTTACCAAGTGCTGTGCCGGAGGCACTTTCGTCTAGGTGAGCTTGGTCCCACCTCGACACCGGTGGGCCAGCTCAGCCTGGCTTGATCTGCATCAGCCCTCAATACCTACCCCCAACTGGGTGAACTACCCGTAGCATGCGCTGATAACGCGTCATGACTCTGCGGCGATGACATCCCTATGGAGGACGTCCTCGTTGATAGGTGAAATAGATCACCGAGGGCGACCAACTAGGCCAAACCGGGAACGACAACGACGCCCTCGTTGTTGCACTCTGTAAGCAGTACGCCGTGAGCTGAAGGCGGGCGGTCTTCAGCCGAGCGAAAGGACACCGTCATGGCCGACCGCGTTCTGCGTGGCAGCCGGCTCGGAGCTGTCAGCTACGAGACCGACCGTAACCACGACCTCGCACCGCGCCGGTCGGTGCGGTACGCCTGCCCGAAGGGGCACGAGTTCGACGTCCCGTTCGCCGACGACGCGGAACTTCCCTCCACCTGGGAATGTCGTCTGCACGGGACCGAGTCGGAGATGATCGACGGCAGCCAGCCGGAGGCGAAGAAGACCAAGCCCCCGCGCACCCACTGGGACATGCTGCTCGAGCGTCGTTCCATCCCCGAGCTTGAGGAGCTGCTCACCGAGCGGCTTGAGGAGCTTCGGGGACGCCGGAGCGCCACCTCCGCCTGATCCGCACCTGGATCAACCCGGACTGAACGCACCACCGCACCTCCCGCGCACAGGAAAAAACGAAGGCCGTCCGGTTCTCCCGCCCGGACGGCCTTCGTGCGTCTACGTGCGACTCAGCGCCTGCTGAACAGCTTCTTGAGCTGACCGGCCCGGTGCTTGACGCCCCACTTGCCGACCAGCAGCAGCGCCTCGCTGATGATGTTGCCGCTCATCTTGGAGACGCCGATCTCGCGCTCGGTGAAGGTGATGGGCACCTCGACCACCCGGAACCCGGCCTGCACCGTGCGCCAGGCCAGATCGATCTGGAAGCAGTAACCGATCGAGGTCACGCCATCCTGGATGATCTTGTCGAGGGCCTCGCGGCGGTAGGCCCGGTAGCCCGCGGTGATGTCCTTGATCCGCACGCCGATGGCCACCTGGGCGTAGATGTTGGCGCTGCGGGAAAGGATCTCGCGCCGCTTCGGCCAGTTGACCACCTTGCCGCCGGTGACATAGCGGGAGCCGATCACCAGGTCGGAGTCGATCAGGGCGTTGAGCAGCCGGGGCAGGTCCTCCGGGGCGTGCGAACCGTCGGCGTCCATCTCCACGATGGCCGCGTAGTTCCGCTCCAGGGCCCACTTGAACCCGGCGATGTAGGCCGCGCCGAGCCCGGCCTTCTCGGTCCGGTGCATCACGTGGATGCGGCCGCGCTCGTCCTTGGCGGCCATCTCGTCGGCGACCTCGCCGGTGCCGTCCGGGCTGCCGTCGTCGACGACCAGCACGTGGGCCTCCGGCAATGTCGCGTGCAGCCTGCCCACGATGAGCTGGACGTTCTCCCGCTCGTTGTAGGTCGGGATCACCACCAGCACCGGGCTGGGCGGCCCACTCGGGCTCCGGTTCTCCGCGTGGCTGTCGCGCTGGTCGGCCATTCCGTGTCCTCCTCGCCGGCGGTGGACGGCGCCATCGCCTCCGCCGGTCGGTGTTCGTCTTTGTCGTCAGGGCGCGCCGGTATCGCAGGGCCGTGATCCATTCGGGCCATCGGCCGACTCACCCGGCAAGCGTAGTCGCTGACGGTAGCGGAGCCCGGGTCAGCGGGTGCCCGGACCGGCACAAGTGAGTCTTCCGGGTGACGAAGAACGCTGGGCCTCCTGCGGGCCCGAGGTTGCAGACTCCCCCCGTGGACACCACGACCCGCGCCGCCTACCTCGCCCGCATCGGCGCCGAACTCCCGGCCGCCCCCACCGCCGCTGCATTAGCTGACCTGCAACGACGTCATCTGCGCACGGTCCCGTTCGAGAACCTGGGCATCCACCTGCCCGGCGAGCTGAGCCTGGACCCGGCCGATCTGGCGGAGAAGATCATCACCCACCGCCGCGGCGGCTTCTGCTTCGAGTTGAACGGCCTGTTCGCCGAGCTGCTGCGCGCGGTCGGCTTCACGGTGACCCTGGCCGGCGCGCGGGTCTTCCACGCCACCGCCCTGGGCCCGCCCCAGGACCACCTGGCGCTGCTGGTGACCGACGAGCAGGGCGTGGTGTGGCTCTCCGACGTCGGCTTCGGCCGCTTCGCCCTGAGCCCCCTGCGCTGGGACTCCAGAGCGCCCCAGGCGGACGCGGGCGGCACCTTCCGACTGATCGACGCGGGCCCCGAGGTCGAGGTCTGGCACGGCGACTCCGGCGCCTACCGGGTCGACCCGCGCCCACTGCCGCTACGCGACTTCGCCCCGATGTGCTGGTGGCACCAGACCTCCCCCAAGTCCCACTTCACCCGCAACGTGATGGTCTCCCTCCCCCTGGAGAACGGCGCGGACCGAGTCACCCTCTCCGGCCACACCCTGATCCGCACCGAGGGCGACCTGCGCCACGAACAGCAGATCGAGCAAGCCGACCTGCTCGCGGCCTACCGCAAGTGGTTCGGCATCACCCTCCCCCACCTCCCCACCTACCCCTAACCCACCCACAACCGCCAACACACCGTCCCACTTCGGCCAACACCCCGTACGAAACCGGCCAACACACCCTTCCCCGCGCGTGTTGGCCGTTGTGGACGGTGTGTTGGCCGTTGTGGACGGCTAGTTGGCCGTTGTGGGCGGTGTGTTGGCCGTTATGGGACGCGGGGTGGCGGGCCGGGTCCCACCGTGGGGTGAGGCCCGGCCCGTTGGTCAGGCTGCCGGGCGGGTCAGCGTGCAGCCCGGCCGGGTCAGGTCCAGCACCGAGCCGGCCCCGACGCAGGCCGGGATCATGCTGGTGCGCTGGCCGTACCGGTGCCCCTTCTTCACCGTCACCGTCCCGTCCGCGGCCACCTCGCACGGGTTGTTCCGAGTGCACTGTTCCCCGGCGTCATTCCCGGTGTTGTGCACCCCCACCACGGTCACCCCATCCGCCGCAACCAACGGCGAGCCCGAAGACCCGTGCGAGGCCCCGCATCCAGCCGCGTAACGCAACGCGCCGTCCTGCTGGTAGCCGTCCTCACGCAGGTGCGGCACCTCGGCCTCGACCACGCAGCTGAAGCGGTTGCCCTGCCCGCCGGAGAGGATGTCGATCTTGTCCCCCTGACGAGCCGGGCTGGTCGCGAGCTGGAAGATCTTGGCGCCGTCGGCTTCGAGCTGGGCGTAGGTCTGGTCCAGGCGGTACAGCGCGATGTCGGTGCCGGTCATGGTGGCGTACAGCAGCCGGTTCGCCTTCGCGGTGGCCTCGGCGTAGCCGTCGCGGTCGCCGATCCGCACCACCTGGTCGGCGGGCTGGTCCACCAGCGCGGACCCGGGCTTGGGCTGGTTCTCGCCCACGCAGTGGCCGTTGGTCAGCATCAGCGCCGGGTCCTGCGGGCGGGACTCCGGGGTGCGGACCACCGAGGCCGCGCACATGCCCAGGTCGACCGCGCCCTCCAGGTTCGGGCGGGGGCTGTCCGGCGGGACGGCGGTGCCGCTGGTGATGCCGTTGATCCAGCCGGTGAACCAGTGCACGTCGGTGTAGACGATGGGCTGGGTGGAGTTGCCGCCGCTGACCGCGCCGACCACCACCCACCGGTCGCCCTCGCGGATCAGCGCGGGACCGCCGGAGTCCATGTTGGTCGGCGCCACGCTGCCGTCCTTGGCGCCCACGCAGATCTCCCGCTCCTCGTGGATGCCCGCGGGCTTGCACAGCTCGTCCGGCTGCACGACGGTGTCGGCCTCGCGCAGGAATTCCGGGTAGCACTCCGGTTTCCGGTCGTCACAGGTCATGCCCCAGCCGAGGATGCGCGCCGGGGTGTGGTCGGCCGGCGTGGCCGAGGGCATCTTCGCCGGTTCGGCGCGGACCGGGGTTTTCAGGTGCAGCAGGGCGAAATCGCCTTCGTGCACGTAGTTGGAGTAGCGGTAGAACTTGTCGACCTCGGTGAGTTCGCCGCCGGTTTTGGTGCTCAGCGCGCCGAAGCGGACCTTCCAGTCCCGCGGGGTGCCGACCTGGGCCTGGTTGGGGTTGCGCACGCAGTGGCTGGCGGTGACCGCCCACTGCGGCGCGATCAGCGTGACCCCGCAGACGTGACCGTCCGCGCGCGGCGAATCGGGCCGCTGCAACGACCCCATGAACGAGTAGGGCTGGGGTGACTGGATGCCGCCCTTGATGGCCAGCGCCGGGACGGCGCCCGCCATCGTGGCCACCACCGCGAGGGTGGCGGCCAAGGCTGTGGTCTGTAGTCGCATGGCCGCCAAACTGGCCCTGCCATGTCCGCGTGATATCCGCGTTATGTCACGGCTGGGTCACAGCCGGTGCGGGCCGGGATTCAGTCGGCGAGGAAGTCGCGGATCTTGCCGCTGATCGCCGGCCAGTCGTGGCTGAGCCAGACGAAGTGGCTGTCGGCGGCGCTCTCGATCAGCCTGCTGTGCCGGATCGCGGCGGACAGGGCCTCGGCGTGGGCGAAGGGCACGGCGCCGTCGTTGCGACTGGCGATCACCAGGGTGGGCTGGGTGACCACCTGGTCGGCCCCGGCCCGGAGGGTGGCGAGGTCGTTGCGGAAGCCTTCGCCGGACCGCATCCGGGAGAACAGCTCGATCAGCATCCGGCGGTCCTCGGCGGACAGTGCGCGCACGACTTGCTTGGCAGGCAGCGCGGCGAGGTCACCCAGCAGCAGGCGCAGGCCGAGATCCGGTGCGAGGCGCATGATCGCGCGCACGACTGACCAGGTGACGCGCTCGGTCGCGGGGACGAACGCGATCCGGGCGGCCAGGCGGGTCCGCGCGTCCGGCCACGGGACCGGGCCGACCGCGCTCTGCAGGATGACCCGCTCGACCAGGTCCGGGTGGCGGGCGGCGATCGCCATCGCGGTCGGTCCGCCGGCCGAAACGCCGACCACGGCGGCGATCCGGGCGATGCCGAGGTGCTCGCACAGCGAACGGAGGACATCGGCGAATCCGCTGGTCGTGGTGCCGGTGGCCAGGGGTGTGCGGCCGTATCCGGGGCGCGAGGGCGCCAGCACCGAGTAACCGGCGTCGGCGAACACGTCCTCACCGAGCGCGAGGCCCGCGTTGAGGTGTCCGCCGTGCAACACCAGCACGGTGGCGCTGCCGCGCTGGTCGAACCGGTACTCGACCAGGCCATGATCCAGTTCCGCGGTCGTGGTGGGGCAGAGGACACCGCTCATGCCGCCCATGATGGTCCATCAGTCCCAGTGTGTTGGCCGTTCTCGTACACCGGGTTTGCCGTTGTCGTACACCGTGTTGGCCCAACTCGACGACTCTGTTGGCGAATCGGCGGCGTGATCCAAACCCCGTACCACTTGGGCCAACCGGTACGCCCACTTGAGCCAAACCGGCGTACCAGTTGGCCCAAACCGACGTGCCACAACGGCCAAGACCCCGTACGAGAACGGCCAACACGCCGGGTGGGTTAGCCTGCGGGGAGTGGGACCACGACCGTGCCGGTGGCTCTGGTGATCACCAGGGGTTCGGGCAGGACGTCGGCGGCGGACGGGCCGCGGTCCGGGTTGGCTCGGCAGGTCACCCGGGCCTCGAAGGCCACCGAGCGGGAGCGGTTGCCGATCCGGGTCAGCGTGGCGGTCACCTCCACCACGTCCCCGGCGTGCAGCGGGGCCAGGAACTCCACGCCCGAGTAGCCGGCGAACAGGCCCTCGTCGCCGTCGGTGCGGATGCACAGCTCGGTGGCCACATCGCCGAACAGGCCCAGGCTGTACGCCCCGTCCACCAGGTTGCCGCCGTAGTGGGCGTGCGCGTACGGCACGTACCTGCTGTGCGTGACCGAGAACCCTTCGACCAGTGCCGCGCTCACACCGCCACCTTCCGCTCGTTCATCGCGTGGACCAGGAAACTGGCCACCTCACCCGGGGTGGTGCCGCGGCCGAAGACCCGGTCCACGCCGAGTTCCTCGGCCATCAGCGGGTCGAACCGGGGGCCGCCGGCCACCAGCAGCGGGCGGCGTTCGCCCATGGCCTCGCGGAAGGCGGCGGACATCTCCTGGGTGTTGTGGATGTGCGCGTCCCGCTGGGTGACCACCTGGGAGATCAGCACCGCGTCGGCCTTCTCCGCGCGGGCGCGCTTGACCAGGTCGGGCACGGTGACCTGGGCGCCCAGGTTGATCACGCGCAGTTCCCGGTAGTACTCCAGGCCCTTCTCGCCGGCGAAGCCCTTGATGTTGAGGATGGCGTCGATGCCCACGGTGTGCGCGTCGGTGCCGATGCAGGCGCCGACCACGGTCAGCTTGCGGCGCAACCGTTTCTTCACCGTCGCGTTGACGTCGGCGGGGGTGAGCAGCGGGTACTCGCGTTCGACCACCTGCACGGCGTCCAGGTCGATGATGTGCTGCACCGAGCCGTAGACCACCACGAAGGTGAAGTCCGCGCCGATGGGGTTGGAGTGGACCACCATGGCCGGGTCCATGCCCATCTTGTTGGCCAGCTGCTGGGCGGCGCCCTCGGCGCGCGGGCCGTGCGGGACGGGCAGGGTGAAGGACATCTGCACCATGCCGTCGCCGGTGGTGTCCCCGTAGGGGCGGACGTGCCGCTTCTCGCCGCTCATCGGTCGCTCCCCTCGTCCAGCAGGTCACTGGCCGGGTTGACGTAGCCGTCGGCCTTCTCGATCACGCCGTCGGCGCCCTTGCCGCCCTCCGGCGGACGTTTCATCAACCCGAAGGTGCCGTGCGCGATCGCGGTGAGCAGGCCGTCGTCGACGATGCGTTCCAGCAGGTCGACCGCTTCGCCGAGGACCTGGTTGGCGCGCTTGACGATGAAGCCGTCCGGGGCCGGCCGGAAGTCCTCGGCCAGCCGGCCGGCCGCGTTGAGCACGTAGCGCACGTTGGCCAGGGCCAGGTCGCGGTCGGAGAGCCACGGGGTCACCACGGCCTCAGTCATCATGCCCACCAACAGAATGCTCTGCCCGGTGAGCACCCCGGCCAGGTTGAAGAAGCCGTCCAGGAGGTGGCCGCGGAAGACGTCGCCGGTCATGTGCTTGGTGGGCGGCATCCACTTCAGCGGCGCGTCCGGGAACAGCTCGCGGGCCAGCAGGGCGTGCGAGAGTTCCATCCGGAAGGAGTCCGGCAGCTCCGGGTTGATCTCGAAGGCGTGGCCGAGGCCCAGCAGCTCATCGGGCAGTCCGGCCTCGTGCGCGAAATGCTCGTTGAGCAGCTGGGACACCGTGACCGTGTGCGCGGCCTCGACCGCGTCGGCGGTGGTGAGGTAGTTGTCCTCGCCGGTGTTGATGATGATCCCGGCGCGCGCGTGCACCTGGCGGGAGAACCGTTGGTCCACAAAGGTTCTGATCGGGTTGATATCGCGGAACAGGATGCCGTACATGCAGTCGTTGAGCATCATGTCCAGGCGTTCCAGCCCGCCCAGCACCGCGATCTCGGGCATGCACAGGCCGGAGGCGTAGTTGGTCAGCCGCACGTAGCGGCCGACCTCCTTGCTGACCTCGTCCAGCGCGGCCCGCATGATGCGGAAATTCTCTTGCGTGGCATAGGTTCCAGCGAACCCGTGGTGCGTCGCGCCCTCCGGCACATAGTCCAGAAGGGACTGTCCGGTGGAGCGGATCACCGCGATCACATCGGCTCCGGCGCGGGCGGCGTTGCAGGCCTGCACCACGTCCTCGTCGATGTCGCCGGTGGCCACGATCAGGTAGATCCACGGCCGCTGCGCCGGATCGCCGATGCGGTCCACGAGTTTGGCTCGCTGGGCGCGGTTGCGGTCGATCCGCCGCATGCCCTTGGCCACGGCCACCCGCGCGGTCTTGGCCGCCCGCTCGGCCGCTTTACCGGTGGGCACGGTGAAGGTGATCTGCCCGGCCGCGGTGGCCTCGGCCAGCTCGGTCAGGTCGCTGAAACCGTGTTCCCGCAAGGCATGGAAGACCGGCAGCACCGAGCCGTGCGCCAGGCCGCACTGCTCGCGCACGGTGTCCACCACCCGGTTCACCCAGGGCACATCGCCCGCCCGGTGCGTGGTGTCCGCGCCGGTGATCCCGGCCAGGCGCAGGGTGGCGCGTTCCACCGCGACCGTGGTGTGCGCCTTGGCCAGGGTCACCACCGGCAACGCGGCCTCGGCCGCCAGCCGCCGTGCCCGTGCGACGACCTCGGCGTCGAGGTCGAGCATTGTCTCCCGGCTCACCGGCGGTCCTCCTCGATGTGGTGGATGGTGCGCCCGCGCAGCACGGTGCGCAGGCAACGCGGCAGTCCGGCCCCGGCGTCCAGGCGAGGCAGGGCAGGCACCCGGGAGCGCGGGTCGGTGGACCAGCGTTGCACCTTCTCATCGGGTGCGGCCACCACCAGCTCACCCGCCGCCCACACCGCGTAGGTGGCCGGCGCGCCGGGCTGCAGGGTGCCGCTGACGCCGTCCTGGATGCCCGCGGCCCGCCAGCCGCCACGGGTGTGCGCGGTGAAGGCGGCCCGCGGTGAGATGCCCAGGCCCTCGGTGCGGTGGTACACGGCGGCGCGCACGGTCGCCCACGGATCCACCGGCGTGACCGGCACATCGGAGCCGAAGGCCAGCACCATGCCCGCCGCGGCGACGGTGGCGAACGGGTTGAGCTGGGCGCCGCGGGGCAAGCCGAGGCGCTGGGCGTAGGCGCGATCGGTGCCGCCCCAGGCGTCGTCGAACAGCGGCTGCATGGAGGCGATCACACCCCACCCGGCCAGCCGCGCGGCCTGTTCCGCGGTGACCATCTCCAGGTGCTCCAGGCGGTGGTGCCGGGCGGCCAGCGCGGCCGCGCCGACCACGTTCTCCGCCTTGGCGAAGCCCGCCACCACCTGGGCCACCGCCCGGTCGCCGATGACGTGGAAGCCGCCCTGCACCCCGGCCCTGGTGCAGGCGATGAGGTGCTCGGCGACCGCGTCCGCGTCCAGGTAGAGCGCGCCGGAGGTGCTGGGGTCGTCGGTGTAGGGCTCGCACAGCGCGGCGGTGCGCGAGCCGAGCGCGCCGTCCACGAACAGGTCCCCGGCCACCCCGGTGGCGCCGAGTTCCTTGGCCACGGCCAGGCCGCCTGCCTCGCCCCAGTAGCCGAAGACCTGCGGCACGTCCCCGGTGGCGGACAGCCGCAGCAGGTCGGTGAGGTCCTCGGGGCTGGAGATGTCCGGTCCGGCGCACTCGTGCACCGCGGCCACCCCGAGACTCGCCGCGTGCGTGAGGAAGAGCCGCTGGGCTTCCTGCCGCTGGGCGGCGGTCAGCGATTCCTTGGCCGCCCGGCGCACGTGGTGGTGTGCCGCGCGGGCCAGCGGGCCCTGTTCGGACCAGCCGTCGGCGTCCCTGGCTCCCGGGGCGCGGTGCAGCAGCGCGGTGGTGACCAGGGCGGAGTGCACGTCGATCCGGGACAGGTAGACGGGCGCGCCACCGGCGGCCTCGTCCAGTTCGGCGCGGGTCGGCGGGCGGCCCTCGGCCCAGTTGACCTCCTCCCAGCCGTGCCCCCAGATCAGCACGCCAGGATGCTCGGCCGCGTAGGCGCGGACCAGGTCCAGGCACTCGCGCAGGGTGCGGCAGCCGGTGAGGTCCAGGCCGCTGTAGAGCAGTCCGGCCGAGGTGGCGTGCACGTGCGCGTCCACGAAGGCGGGCGCGACGAACGCGCCGTCCAGGTCGATGATCTCCGCGTCCGGGTGCAGGGCGCGACCGACCGAGTCCTGCCCGACCCACACCACGATGCCGTCGGCGACGGCCATGGCGGTGGCATCGGGCGCGGCAGGCGAGTGCACGCGGCCATTGAGCAGCAGCGTCGTGGTGGCGGTGGCGGGGTTCGGGGGGCTCATGGTGCTCACACCGGCGAAGTCTGCCGTTCGCGGGCCTCGAACATCATCCGGACCCCCGGCTCGGCGCGCAGCAGGTCCAGGGCGAAGTCGGCGTGCCCCGGCACGTACCCGTTGCCGACCAGCATCTCCACATCGGCGGCCAGGCCCTCCGCGCCCAGTGCGGCGGCGCTGAAGGAGGTGGCCATGGAGAAGAAGATCACCGTGCCGCCGTCGGCGGTGGCCAGCACGGCCCCGTGCTCGCAGCCCGGCACGTCCACGCACACCACGGTGACGTCGACCTGCTCGCCAACGGCCTCGCCGACCGCGACCGGGTTCCGGGCGTCGGCGAGCACCACCTCATCGGCGATCCCGGCGGCCCGCACGGATGCGGCCTCCGCCTCGGTCGGCACCAGCGCCACCAGCCGTCCCGCCCCGGCCCGACGTGCCGCGACCAGCGACAACGACCCGGACTTGCCACCGCCACCGAGCACACACACGGTGGCCGGGCGGCCCCGTTCGGCGTTCTTGCGGCGCACGATCCGGTCGGTCAGCGCGGGCGCGCCGCACACGTCCAGCACGGACAGCGCCAGGGATTCCGGCAGGTCAGCGGGCAGCACGGCGGCGATCGAACGCCCGAACAGCACCGCGGTCCCCCGGCAGGGCACCTGCTCCCCCGCCCCGTCCCAGCCGGCCAGCCCATCGGTGATGACCAGCGGCGTCAGGCTCAACGAGACCAGCGTGGCCACCCGGTCCCCCGGCTTGAGACCCAGCGGCGAGTCCGGTCCGACCGCGCGTACGGTGCCCATGAGCATGCCGCCGGACCCGGTCACCGGGTTCTGCATCTTGCCGCGCTCGGCCACGATGTCCAGCACTGCTTTCCGCAGGTCAGCGGCGTCCGGGTGGGCTTCGCGCAGCTGGCGGTAGGAGGCGGCGTCCAGGTTGAGCCGCTCGACGTCGATCACGACCTCGGCCGGACCGGGCGTCGGATCGGGGTCAAGCCGCCACGCCTGCTGGGGCAGCACCCCGGCCGGCTCGATCACGCGGTGCAAACCGTACGGCGACGAACCACCACGCTCCGTCACAGTCACCTCCGGAAGATTTACGTCAGCCTTGCGCTCTGGCAGCATATCTTTACGTCTTCCTGAGGGCGAGGAGTACTTATGACTGCGGTTCACGAGGTTGCGTCGGTGTCCGAGGCGCTCGAACACGCTGCTCGGCAGCCATACACCTATGTCCGGAAGGAGCTGGTCGAACCCGACTGGCGACGCTTCCCAGGATGGCGTGCGGTGACCGAGGCGCAGTGGCGCGACGCGCAGTGGCAGCGGGTGAACTGCGTGAAGAACGCCAAGCAGCTGCGCAAGGTGATGGGCGAACTGCTCTCCGAGGACTTCTACGCGGACCTCGACGCCGACCAGCAGCGCATGGCCACCATGTCGATGCTGATCCCACCGCAGATGATCAACACCATGGTCCCCGAGGGCGCGGCCCCTGGCGCGGAGTTCACCAAGGCCTTCCTGGCCGACCCGGTGCGCAACTACATGATGCCGGTGGCCAGCGACCGCCTGCGCGAGTGGACCAGTCACCCGCACAGCAGCCGCGACTCGCTGCACGAGGCGGAGATGTGGGTCGTCGAGGGGCTGACCCACCGCTACCCCACCAAGGTGCTCGCGGAGATGCTCTCCACCTGCCCGCAGTACTGCGGCCACTGCACCCGGATGGACCTGGTCGGCAACTCAACCCCGTTGGTGGATAAGCACAAACTGTCCCTCAAACCGGTCGACCGGCAAGACCAGATGATCGACTACCTCAAACGCACCCCCGGCGTCCGCGACGTCGTGGTCTCCGGCGGCGACGTGGCCAACGTCCCGTGGCCGCAACTGGAATCCTTCCTGATGCGCCTGCTGGACATCCCCACCGTCCGCGACATCCGCCTGGCTACCAAGGCCCTGGCCGGCCTCCCCCAGCACTGGCTCCAGCCCAAGGTCGTCGAGGGCCTGGAACGCGTGGCCCGCACCGCCCGCCGCCGCGGCGTCAACCTGGCCATCCACACCCACGTCAACCACGCCCAGTCCGTGACCCCCCTGGTCGCCGAGGCCGCCCGCACGGCGATGGAGGTCGGCATCCGCGACGTCCGCAACCAGGGCGTGCTGATGCGCGGCGTCAACGCGACCCCGGACGCGTTGCTGGACCTGTGTTTCGCGCTGCAGGGCGAGGCGAACATCCTGCCGTACTACTTCTACATGTGCGACATGATCCCCAACGCCGAGCACTGGCGGGTCGCGGTGTGGGAGGCGATGGAGTTGCAGCACGCGATCATGGGGTACCTGCCCGGGTACGCGACGCCGCGGATCGTGTGCGATGTGCCGTATGTGGGGAAGCGGTGGGTGCACCAGATCTCGGAGTACGACCGGGAGCGCGGAATCTCTTACTGGACAAAGAACTACCGCACCGGGATCGAGCTACAGGACGCCGAGGCTTTGGACCGGCGGTACCCGTACTACGACCCGATCACCAGCCTGCCGGAGACCGGCAAGCAGTGGTGGGCCGAACACCAGAACGACTGAGAACGGCGGTCGCTTCGAGCCTCGTGACGGGGCTCGAAGCGACCCGTTCCGGCCAGCTCGGACTCGTTCCACCACCCGATCACCTCGCTGCCGCACACCGGTCGTCAGCTCGTCACCGCGGCCGGCGCCTCAGCCGTTCATGGCCTCCTGCTTGATGCGATCGAACTGCGCGCCCATGGCCTCGGACAGCGCCTGGGCGGCGGAGAGCGGGCGCACCATCACGGTCAGCTGGTCGATCAGACCGTGCTCGTCCAGGTGCAGGAAATCGCAGCCCTCCACCTGGGTCTCGCCGATGCGTGCCTGGAAGACCAGGGCGTGGTCGCGGTCGCCGCCGATCTCGCGGACGTAGCGGAAGTCCTCGAACGTCCGCAGCACTCCCCGCAGGATCGCCGCCGTGATCGGCTTGCCCTGGTACGGGCGGAAGGCCACCGGGCTGGTGAACACCACGTTGTCGGCCAGGGTGGCCGCGAGGGCCTCCGGGTCACGGGCTTCGACCGCCGCGCGGAAACTCGTCATGACGGAATTCTAGTCACATCGGTCTCGGAATGGCCCGGCTCAACACCCCGTCCGATGCTCCATCTAGGACACAAGCCGTCCGCATTCGACCCTATGGTTGCCCCATGAGCGAAACGCCGAGGAAGGTCCTGGTCACCGGTGCGACCGGCCTGGTGGGCAGGCACGTGGTCGACCAGCTCCGCCAGGCGGGGGTGTCCCTGCGGGCGTTGACCCGCAACCCTGCGGCGGCCGGCCTGCCGGCGGGAGTTGAGGTGGTGCGGGGCGATCTGACCGAACCCGCCACGCTCGCGCCCGCCTTCGACGGGGTGGACCGGCTGTACCTGTTCGCCGTGCCGGAGACCGCTCGCGAGGTCGTCGCGCTGGCCAAGCAGGCGGGCGTGCGCAGGGTGGTCGTCCTGTCCGCCGCGGCCGTCACCGTCGGCCTGGACACCTACCACCACCCACGAGTGGAGGAGGCGGTGCGGGAGTCCGGTCTGGAGTGGACGATGGTGCGGCCGGGCGAGTTCATGACGAACATGCTGCCGGTCTGGGCCCCGTCCATCCGGGCCGGACGGGTGGTCCGCTACCCCTTCGCCGACCAGATCGGGGTACCGGTGCACGAGGCGGACGTGGCGGCCGTCGCCGTCGCGGCACTCCTGGAGGACCGCCACGTCGGCGCGGTCTACACGCTCAGCGGGCCCGCCCAGATCACCTACCGCCAACAGGTCGAGGCCATCAGCGCGGCCCTGGGCGAGGAGGTCCGCTACCAGGAAGTCACCCGCGAGCACGCCCGTGAGCTGCTCAAGGCACAGGGCGGGACCGCCGCCGCGAACGCCGACCTGCTGCTCGGGTTCGTGGACTACGGCGGCGCCGAGGGTTCGGGGCAGGATGGAACGTCCGAACAGGACTACTCCGCATTGCTGCGCCCGTGGCCCGGCGTGCGGGAGGCCACCGGCCGCCCGGCCCGGACCTTCGCGGAGTGGGCCCGCGACCACGTCGCGGACTTCCGCTGACACCACGACCCGGAAATGCGGAACTGGCCGCGGCGGTGGGTGCGGGTGGTGGAGATGGCGCGCACCGGCCGGGCGATCATGGTGCACCAGACCGACAACCAACAGGGCCTGGCGTTCAGGGGCCACGACCACAACTGGGTTCCGGTGGACTTCGAGGGCATCGACCTCATGCTTCGACCAGTGGCCGGCAACCTCACAGGTCAGGAAGTGTCGTCCCCGCGCACGCGGGGCTGGTCCGGGGACACCCGGTGATCAGAGAATGCTCCCGAGCCGGCCGAGCATGCCCGCGACGAGTGCGGTCTGCGGTGCCACGGTGTCGGGATAGATGAATTCACCTGCCGCGTGGGCGTTGCCGCCGACCGCGCCCAGCCCGCACAGCACCGGCAGGCCAAGCGCGGCGATGAAGTTGGCGTCGCTGGCACCGCCGACGGCGGCGTGGCCCAGTTCGCGGCCGTGGTCCCTGGCCACTGATTGCGCGAGCCGCAGCAGCGGGACCGAGGCGGAGTTCAGGGTCATCGGCGGGCGGTTCCAGTGGTGCGCGATGGTGATGCGCGCTCGCGGGTCGCTGACGGTGATCGCCGCCAGGGCCGCGTCGACCCGCTGTTGTTCCGCCTGGTCGCGGACCCGGATGTCGACGCTGGCGGTGGCCTGCCCGGCCACCACGTTGCTGCCGGTGCCGCCGCTGATGAGCCCGGTGTTGATCGTGGTGCCCGCGGCGGGATCGGCGACGGCCGCGGCGGCCACCACGAACTCGGCCAGGGCCAGGATCGCGCTCGCACCGTCCCCTGGGGCGAGCCCGGCGTGGGATTCGACGCCGGTGGCGGTGACGGTGAAGATCCCGGTGCCCTTGCGTCCGGTCTTGACCGCCCCGCCCGCGCTGGGTTCGAGCACCAGGGTCAGGTCCACGCTCTTGGCCACCTCCTCGATCAGCGGCCGGGACAGCGGGGAGCCGATCTCCTCATCGCCGGTGAAGACGAACGTGACCGCCGGTGTCTGCGCACCGGACTCGCGGGCCAGCTTCAGCGCCCAGATCCCTTGCGCCAGGCCGGTTTTCATGTCGAAGATGCCCGGCCCACCGAGTCGTTGCCTGCCGGTGTCCCCGGGTTGCGCGGCAGGCCACCGGTCCAGGGTGCCGGTGGGCCACACGGTGTCGTAGTGGCCGAGCAAGGCGACGTGGCCTGGCCCGGTTCCGGCGTAGGTGAGGGTGGCGGCGGCGCCGTGGCCGCTGCCGGGCAGGTACCGCTGGTGCTCTGGCGCGCCGAGCCTGCGCAGCGCCAAATCCTGCAGGAAGTCCAGGCCCACCGCCAGCTTCGGGAGGTCGTAACTGCCGGTCTCGTGGCTGACCAGGGTGCGGATGTCGTCGATGATCTCCGCTGAGACCGCGTGCGCGCGGGTGAGCAGGTCAGGTGCCGGGGTCATGGCTCTCTCTCAGTCGTGCTGCCGGGCCGGATCGCGGGTGTGCTCAGGAGCCGGGCCCGAACGGCACACCCAGCAGGTACCAGGCCACGAAGAAGGCGACCCAGACGACCCAGATGACCGCGGCCAGCGGGAGGGTGAACGAGGCCAGGGTGCCGATGCCAGCGGACTTGCGGTACTGCTGGATGAAACCCAGCGCCATCACGAAATACGGGCTCATCGGGGTGACGCAGTTGGTGACCGAGTCGGCGACCCGGTAGACGGCCTGGGTGGTCTCCGGGCTGATCCCGATCAGCATCAGCATCGGGATCAGGGTCGGCGCGGCCAGCGACCACAGCGCGGAGCCGCTGGTGATGACCAGGTTCATCACCGTGATCAGCACCGCGATGCCGACCAGCACCACCCAGCCGTGCAAGTTCAGCTCGCGCAGGCCCTGCGCGCCGGTGATGGCCAGCACCTCGCCGATGTTGCTCCACTTGAAGTAGGCCAGGAACTGCGAAATCGCGAAGAACAGCACCAGGATCGGCGCCATCGACCGGATGCCCTCCACCATCGCGGCGATGATGCCGCTCGTTGCGGTGTAGGCGCCGGTCATCCGGCCGTAGACGGTGCCGAGCACCGCGAAGAACACCCCGAGCACCAGCGCCATGCCGGTGAACAACATCGAGTTGACCACACTGCCGCCAGGGCCGCGCAGCGGGGAGCCCGCCGGAATCATCGCCACCACCAGCACCGCGATGAACACCAGGGCGACCAGCCCGGTCACCCGGAGCGCGCGCCGCTGCGCCGCGGTCACCGCCATCTCGCCGAACTCGGCGGCACCGTCCTGCTCCGCTTCCTCGTCGGCGGCCAGGTCCGGCCGCCGCGCCAGCACCTTCTCCACCACGATCGTGATCACCAGCGCGACCAGCACCGAGGAGGCCAGGCCGAAGAAGTAGTTCGCCACCGGGGTCACCAGGTAGCCGGGGTCGATGGTGCGGGCCGCCGCGGTGGAGATCGCGGAGAGCAGGACGTCGGTGGTGGTCAGCGACGGCGAGGCGTCGTAGCCGGCGGAGATCGAGACGTAGGCGACGATGCAGCCGAGGACCGGGCTGCGCCCGGCGGCGCGGAAGACCAGCGCGGCCAGTGGGATCAGCGTGACGTAGGCGGCGTCACCGGCGACGTGGCCCACCATCGCGGTCATGGCCACCGCGAAGGTCAGGTACCGCCCCGGCACCCGCGCGACCATCCGCCGCAGCAGAACCGTGAACAGCCCACTGCGTTCGGCCACCGCGATCCCGAGCATGACGGTGATGATCGTGGCCAGCGGCGGGAAGTTCGCGTAGCTGCTCACCGCCCCCTCGATGATCAGCTTGAGCCCGTCGGCGCTGACCAGACTGCGCACCGAGATGACCTTGTTCGTGGCCGGGTTGACCGCGGTGACCCCGACCGCGGCCAGCACCGCGCTGAGCACCACGACCACCCCGGCCAACAGCCAGAACAACCAGAACGGATTGGGCAGCCGGTTGCCGACCTTCTCGATCACGGCCAGGCCACGGAAGGCCACACGCAGGAACTTCGACCGGGGCTCCACCGCGCTGGTGTTCACGGCCACTCCCTCCACCAAGCGGGACATTGACGGATACCCTGACATTCAACCGGGATAAAAACCAGCCGAGCGAGGTAAAGATGGGATAACCTGGCACAGACGAGCGGAGGGTGATGTATCCAGCACTGGATGACGTGGATCGGCGGCTCATCGGGGCCCTGCACCTGGTCCCCAGGGCGACCTGGGACGACCTGGGCGCGGTGCTCGCCATCGACCCGAGCACGCTCAAACGCCGCTTCGACCGGCTGGCCGAGGCCCGGATGATCCGGGTGATCGGGCAGGCGCACTGGGGCCTGCACTCCACCACGATGCCGGTCAACCTGTTCCTGGACATCTCCGGCGACACCCCGCTGACCGTGCTGGGCCGGGTGGGCGCGTTGCCGCACGTGGTGTACCTGGCCCAGATCTCCGGCGACTACCCCGCCTACGTCGGCGTGCACGCGCCCTCGCAGGCCGAGACCAGCGCGACGATCGACCGGCTGTACGCCATCCCCGGGATCCGGCGGGTCGCCACCCTGCCCGCCCTGGCCACCCCGCACCGCGGCGGCCACTGGGACCCACAGTTCCTCACCGACGCCGAACAGCAGCACCTGCTGAAGCTGACCGGCATGCCCGCCGAGACCGAGGCGAGCATCGCGCCACCGGCCAAACCCCTCACCGACGCCGAACGCACCATGATCACGCTGCTCCAGCAGGACGGCCGGGCCACCGCGGCCGGCCTGGGCAGGGCCGCGGGCCTGCCCACCTCGACCGCGCACCGGATGGTCCGGCGCATCCTCGACGAGGGCTGGATCAGACCCCGGCTCGAAGTGGTGTCCGAATGGCTGGGCTTCGCCACCCAGTTCGTGCTGCGGCTACGCGTGGCCCCCGGTCAGACCGCCGAGGTGATCCGCCGCGTCGACCAGCTCCCGCAGACCCGGCTCAGCTCCCACGTCGCCGGTGACACCTCGGTCCTGTGCACGGGTCTGGTCACCGATCCCGGCGAACTGGCCACCTTCATCGACTACGACCTGGCCACCATCCCCGGCATCCTCACCGCCGGCGTCGACGTCGTCCTCGCCCAGCTGCGCCGCTACTGGCTGGACCGCGACCCGGCCACCGGCCTCGGCCAGTTCCACGCACCGCCCCTGCTGTGACCAGATCGCCCGGTGCGCCACTCCCTGGCCGTGCCGAGGCGTGGCGCACCGGGCTGAGATCACCTCAGCTGACCGGTCTGGCGTTCCAGATCGCCGACACCGGCGTGGGGCCGGTCTCACTCTGCTCACCGAGGACCGCGGGTGCGTCGTCGTTGAGCGAGTCACCGGCGACCACCAGCACCCGGTTCGGCACTCCGGTGGGCGAGAGCAGGTACTGCACCGAGCCCGCGGCGATGCCGTAGCCCCAGGTGGTGATGTAGGCGGCGTTGGCGCAGTCCACCTGCACGGCCAGCGTGTTCAGCACGTCCTTCTTGTCCTTGGGCACCGCGAGGCACTTGCCGCTGGAACGGTTGATCAGGCGGTAGTTGTGCGGACGGCAGTCTGTTCCCCGGGAAGCTGAACCGCGGCGTGCTGGACTCGGCGGTGCACCCGGAGTGGCAGTGGCGGGAGAGGACGAAGTCGCAGGCCGCCGCGCGGAACGGCACCGACCGCGCCGCGACCGCAATGGGTAACGGACACGTTGTCTGGTACGACGAGTGCGGTTGAGACGTCGAACCGGCCGCTCGTGGCGATCAGGCCGGCTGCGGTGCCTGGCAGATCGAGTTCGGCGGCGCCGGTTTGCATGGTGGCGTCAGCTGTTCCCGGGACAGGGTGCCATTCAGGGAAACTGCTCCCTTCGCACGCTTGCGCTGGTGATGGCTTGTCCACGACGGCAAACTCGTTCGCGCCGGTGTCAACTACGTCGTCGGCTCGGGCAGTACGGCCGTCATCGCGCCGTCCACGGTGACGGTCGCGCCGGAGACGAGCCTGGCCTGATCACTGAGCAGGAAGGCCACCACGCGAGCGATGTCGTCCGGCTGAGCCAGTTCGCCCAGTGGCTGCACCTTGGTCAACGCGTTACGGGTGTCCACGTCCTGCCAGCGATGCGCGTTGCGGGGCACCATGACGAACCCCGGCCGGACGACGTTGCACCGAAGCCCGCGCGGACCCAGCTCCACGGCGGCTGCGCGACCGAGTGCCTCCAACGCGGCTTTGGCCATCGCGTACGGCGCCTGGCCACCCCACGCCAACTCCGCGTGGATCGAACTGACCAGCACCGCGGCGCACGACCTTCCGCCGGCCCGGGCGAGCAGTTGCTGCAACGGCTCCAACGCCGACACCGCACCGATGTTCAGCACGCTGCGCACCGCGTCCGAAGTCTGCTCGGCCAGCGGGGCGCGATGCTCAGCCAGCAGGCAGTGCACCAGCCCGGTCGTGCTGCCGAGCGCGTCGTACGCGGCGCCGATCACGGCTGAGTCGGTTGCGTCGCCGAGGATCCACGGCACGCCGGCCAGCTCCAGCGGCGGTGGCGCGATGTCCACCACGGCGACCTGTCGTCCCGCCGCCAGTAGCGCACGCACGATGGCCGAGCCGATACCACCCGCACCGCCGAGCACCACCACACCACTCATGACCCCACCCCTTCCCAGCCAGGATCAGCGAGTTCCACGGTCAACGCGCAGCACCCGTTTCATTCGGCGGTTCCGGCGGCGAGGAAGGCGCGCACGACGAGTCCCGCCGCCGCGGTGACGAGCAGGTTGTCACTGGCGCGCGGCCGGACCAGCGCCTCCGGTGGAGTCGTCTCGACGCGGTCGCGCACCACCTCGAGCCATCGGTCCGATGCCGCGCCGCTACCACCGAGGATGATCATGCGCGGCCGCATCAGCTCGTACACCGTGTCGGCCACCACGGCGACCTGGGCACCGCGCGCCTCAAGAAGCCCGATCGCGACCGGATCCGCCTCGGCCAGGCGAACCAGGTCCGTCAGCGAGGTCACCGCGAGTCCGGCGGATCGAGCCGCGGCGAGCAGCGCCACGTCCGTCCCGCACTCGCCGAAGCGCGCGTAACCGCCGCCGGTGAGATCAGGCACGAGGATACGACCGAAGCTGCCCTGGATGATGCCGTCCGGACCCGTCGCCACCGGTCGGCCGAGGAACCCCAGCTCCGCGACGTTGCCGACGAACAGATACAGCACGCTGTGCCGGCCCGGCTCCGCTCCGAAGGTGAGTTCGGCGCCGAGCAGGGCGGACACGTTGCCGTCCACCACGACGTTGAGCCCGGTCCGCGCACGCACCCGATCGGCGACCGGGACATCGACCCACCCCAGCACGTCGTTGCGCACGACCCGGCCAGCCGCGCGGTCCACCTCGCCGCCGACGGCCACACCGATGCCCAGCACTGGGCCGGCGGCGAAGCCGGCCATCTCGGCGGCCAGTTCGGCGGCTCTCCCCACCGTGCCCGCGCTGTCGGCCGGATCGCGGTCCTCGGTGTGTGCCCGGACGCAGTGACCGGCCAGGTCGGTCAGTCCGACCGTGGTTCGCTCAAGGCCAAGGTGCACCCCGACCGCGTACCGGCTGGTCGGGTTCAGCTCCACCGGCACCCTTGGCCTGCCGATCCGGCTGGGCTGCTCGGCCAGTTCGCGGACGATGCCGGCGGCCAGCAGCGGTTCGATGATCCGGCCGATGCTGGCGTGGTTGAGCGAGAGCTCCTTGGCGATCTCGCTGCGCGCCACCGGGCCACGGTGGACGAGCAGCTGCAACAGGGCGGCGGTGTTGGCCTGCCGGGCGTTGCGCGGTTGGGTTCCACTGAGCTGGGAACGAGTGGCCTCGCTCATGGCCGCACCGACGGGCTGGACTCGGCCTCGTTGACTTCCTCGAGTTCCACCCCGGTGGTGGCCAGCCACGGTGACGCCGCCACGAGGACCGCGCACACCACGAAAGCGAAGGCATACCACGCGACGACCTGGATGCCGTGCTCCTGCACCAGCGTAGGCACCAGGAACACGTTGAGCGCGATCGCCAGCCGGGTCGCGGCCTGAGCGATACCGGAGCCGAGGCCACGCAGCGCGGTCGGGAACGCTTCCGCGCTCCACACCCAGCACAGCACGCCAGGGCCGAGCCAGGTCAGCGTGGCGTACACCGCCCAGAAGATCACCAGGCCGGCGCCGGGATTCTCGCCGGTGAACGCGATGCCCAGCCCCGCGCCGAAGACACCGAGGCACGTCCACACGCCCAGCCAACGACGGTTGATCCGATCGATCACCAAGGCGCCCGCCGCCACCGCGATGATCCCCATCACGTAGCCGAGCAGGGAGAAATACAGGGTGTTGGACACGCCGATGCCGAGGCTGCTGATGATCAGTGGGCCCGCGACCGTCGCCACCGCGCCGCCGAAGGCCTGAATGGCGAAGAACGCCGTCACCGTCACCAGCCGCCGCCACGCCCCACCGGACCACAGTGCCCGGTAGTTCCGCCGCACGGCGGCCTCGTGCTTCGGCGGCTCCAGCCCGAGCGTGTCGTAGACCCGCTGCGCCTCCTCCACCCGGCCTTGCGCACGCAGCCAGCGCGGCGACTCGGGCAGGAACTGCCGGGCCAGCAGTACCGCGGCAGCGGGCAGCGCGGCCAGGCCGAACAACCACCGCCAGGTCTCCTCGCCGAACACCGGCTTGAGCGCGAGCGCGAGCAGCACCGAGACAATGGCGCCACCGAGCCACATCATGTTGGGCAGGCTGCCCGCGATGCGGCCACGACGGGACGTGGGCGCGATCTCGGCGAGGAACGCGTGCGTGGTCGGAATGTCCATGCCCACCGCGACACCGAGCACAAATCTCGCCGCGACCAGTTGCCACACGTCCTGCACGAACGCGGCGGCGATGGACGCCGCTACGAAGAACACCAGATTGATCATGAGGATCACCCGCCGGCCGAACCGGTCGGACAGGTCACCGAAGACCAGCAGGCCGACCGCGGTGCCCACGAACGCCGCCGCGGTCACGACCCCCACCTGGAACGGGGTGAGGTCGAAATACGGCCGGAGGAACAGCATCGCGGCGCCGATGACCAGCAAGTCGTAGCCGTCGATGAACTCACCGAACGCGACCAGCCTGCCTGCCCAGTGGCGGACGAACCGGGTCCGCCTCGGCGACATCGACGGCTGGTCCGCTACGACCACGGTCATCTGGAACCCCCCACGGATCTTTACGTGCGACGAACACTAAAGTATGCCCAGGTGATTCACAACGGCTGATTGGTCACCGGACGGCGCACGGCCTTGGCCGCGGCGGGCGTGTTCCGGGTCTGGGAGCACGCCCGCCGTTCGTTGTTCGCCGTGGTGGTCAGCTTCCGCGCATGAACTGCTGTCCGAGATCGGCCTGGCTGCCTTCGCCCGGCGTGCCGCGGACGAGCTGCGCGCGACCGGGGAAGTGGCGCGCAGCCGCTCCGAGCACACCTACGACCGGCTGACCATGCAGGAGACGCACATCGCGCGCCAGGTCGCGGCGGGCGCGACGTCGAAAGAGGTGGCCACGCGCCTGTTCCTCAGCCCCCGCACGGTGGATGCCCACCTGCGCAACATCTTCCGCAAGCTCGGTGTCACCTCGCGCAGGCAGCTCCGGGACATGCCCGACCTCAGGTGAGGCGGGCTGGGTGAACTCCCGCCAGTGCGGTCGTGCTTCCCGCGGATCCCCGTTGGTCGCACCTCTGCCCGGCAGCTGGCAAGAGAAGATCAAGCAGTGGTGGACCACCGGCAACTCAAGGTCGCGTGCACTGGCTTCGCCGCCACGACCACATGATCGACGCTTCGGCCGGAGTTCTCCGCAGTCGCGAAGGCTGAACTATCTGTCTGGGTTTCTCGCCATGCCCGCCGTGACCTGGGCCGACACCCGGTGCGAACGGTTGCCGGCGTAGTCACCGGGGTGGGCTATCCAGGTTGGCTTCGGCCGGCCCCGATCCACCGGCTGTGAACCATCATCATCACCACCATCATGACCATGACCACCCGCTACCCGAGGCACTCGACCAGGCGGTGCCGGACGAGGCGCTGCCGCCGGATGGGTTGTCCCGCCGGGCGATGCTGCGCCGGGCCGGGCTACTCGGCGCCGGACTCGCCGTGGCGCCAGGGATTCTCGGTGCGACCGCGAGTGCGGCGCCGCCCCCGCGTGGGGGTTACCGGTGGCTTGCCGGGGACCATCACATCCACACCCAGTACAGCCTGGACGGGCGCTACCGGGTGATCGACCACGTGCGGCAGGGCGCCGCGCACGGGCTGGACTGGATGGTGATCACCGACCACGGCGGGCCGACGCATGCCCGGATCGGGGTGGAACGGGTGCACCCGGAGATCGTGGCCGCGCGCCGGGATGTGCCGGAGGCGCTGGTGTTCCAGGGGCTGGAGTGGAACATTCCGGCCGCCGAGCATGGCACCGTGTTCGTCCACCCCGGACGGGAGGAAGTGCGCGTGCTCCAGGAGTTCGAGGGCTCCTTCGACGGCATCGTGCGCAACGCCCTGACCAACACCCCCGCCAACGAGGCACTGGCCATCGCGGGCATCGACTTCCTCGCCGACGCGTTGCGGCGCAGGCGGATCGAGGATGTGCTGTTCCTGGCCAACCACCCGGCCCGACAGGGGATCGACACCCCGCACGAGATCCGGAACTGGCGCGATGCCCAGCCGCACATCGCGGTGGGCATGGAGGCCGCGCCGGGGCACCAGGCCGCGGGCATCGCCAAGCCGTTCGGCGCCGGGCTCTCCCGCGGCTACTACTTCATGGAGCCGGGCCCGGACTCCTTCCCCGCCTACCCGCCGGCGAGCTACCGGACCTTCGGTGGCTTCGACTGGATGACCGCCACCGTGGGCGGATTGTGGGACAGCCTGCTCGCCGAGGGCAGGCCGTGGTGGGTCACCGCGAACTCCGACTCGCACGCCATCTACGGCGACACCGCGGTCACCGGCCCCGGCTCGAACTTCGACCGCGACGGCAAGCTCGCCGACGCCGTGCACGGGAAGGTGCCCGACCTCACCAACGCCGACTTCTGGCCCGGCGCCTACACCCGCACGCACGTCGGCGCGGACGGGCACTCCTATCGCGCGGTGATGGCCGGGATCCGGGCCGGGCGGGTCTGGGTGGACCACGGGGCGCTGGTGGCCGGGCTGGACATCCGGCTGCGCACCGCGGACCGGTGGGCGCGGGACAGCGTCACGCTGGGCGGGGTGTTGCGGGCGCGGCGGGGCACCGCGCTGGAGCTGGTGATCAGCGTGGATCTGGCGCGGTTGCCGAACTGGGCGCAGTTCGTGCCGAAACTGGCCAGGGTGGACATCATCCAGGGCGCGGTGACCGGTCCGGTCGCCGACCGGGACACCTTCTCCGCGCCGAAGACGAAGGTGGTGCGCTCCTTCACAGTCAACGCCACCGCGGGCACGGCGAAGTTCACCCACGCCCTCGGGCGCCTGGACGAGCCGTTCTATCTGCGGCTGCGGGGCACCGACGGCAAGCGGGTCGCGGTCGGACTCGGTGGTGCGGCGGTGGATCCGGCCGGTCCGGCGATGGACGTGGCCGGGGACGCCGACCCGTGGGAGGACCTGTGGTTCTACACCAACCCGATGTGGGCGCTGCCCGCGTAGGGCATCCGCCGGCGCCCCGGGTCCACGGGGCGCCGGCGGGAT
This sequence comes from Crossiella sp. S99.2, assembly GCF_023094165.1. Taxonomy (GTDB): domain Bacteria; phylum Actinomycetota; class Actinomycetes; order Mycobacteriales; family Pseudonocardiaceae; genus Crossiella. The sequence continues at coordinate 103,909 of NZ_JALMDK010000017.1, forward strand.
TCAGCCGGGCTTGCCGCGCAGGGCGGTGATCACCGCGTGCACGTCCGCCGCGGTCATGGTGGCGCCCAGGCTGATCGTCACCGAGCGGCCCAGCAGGCTCTCGCTGGTCCGGCAGCGGGCGGGGGTGCCCCACCGGGTGCCCCACGGGGTGCGGCCGGCCCGGATCGCCGGATTGCCGTACACCGGTTGCCCTTGGTAGAGCGTGTGCGCGGGAATGCCGTGCGCGGTCAGCGCGGCCACCCGGTCGCGGGCGTCCAGGCGGGAGCCGAGGAAGAAGGTCAGGTCGCCGCCGGAGCCCTGCTCGTCGGGCAGTCGCCGCCAGTGCAAGTCCGGTAGTGCGGTGCGGACCTCGGTGGCCACCGCGCGCAGGTGCGCGAGCATCGGGTCTAGGCGGCCCAGTTGCACGCGGAGCAGGGCCGCGGTCAGTTCCGTCATGCGCAGGTTCACACCCAGGAACGCATCCGGCGCCTGCCCGCGGTCATTGCCCCTGGCGGTGGTGAACTGGCCGCCCTGGTCCTGGTAGCGGACAATCCGTTGGTGTGCAAGGGGATCGGTGACGCTGACCGCGCCGCCCTCGCCCGCGGTGAGGTTCTTCTCCAGCTGGAAGCTGAACGCGCCCGCGTCCCCGATGGCCCCGGCCCGGCGGCCCCGGTAGCGGACTCCGGCGGCCTGGGCGGCGTCCTCCACCACGACCAGGTTGTGCTGCCGGGCCACCGCGAGGATGGGGTCCAGGTCGGCGGCGGCGTTGTTGAGGTGCACCGGCAGCACGCCCCAGGTGCGGTCGGTGATCTGCTCCGCCAGCGCCGCCGGGTCCAGCGTGAGGGTGTCGTCGACCTCGGCGAAAATCGGCACGCCGCGCGCCCAGACCACCGCGTTGGCGCAGGCGACGAAGGTGACCGCGGGCATGATCACCTCGGCGCCCTCCGGGATGCCCAGGCCGATCAGCGCGCAGGCCAGTGCGGCGGTGCCCGAGGAAACCCCTACGGTGTAAGGCACCGCCAGCAGCTCCGCCAGCTCCCGTTCGAAGGAATCCGTGCGGTGCAACAGATCCGGGCCGTAGTAGCGGAACAGCGACCGGGAGCGCAGCACTTCCAGCGCCGCCTTCTCCTCCGCCTCGCCCCACAGTGCCAGGCCGCGCCACGGCTCGTACCGCGTCATCCGGTGGCCTCGGCCAGCGCGGTGTCCAGTTCCGGTTCGCTGTGCGCCACCAGGTAGTCCTCCAGGAACAGGTAGTCCAGTTTGCTGGGCCCGAAGAAGGCCAGTGCCTGCGCCGGGGTTTCCACGATCGGCTCGCCCCGGTCGTTGAAGGAGGTGTTGAGCACCACCGGCACTCCGGTCAGTTCATCGAAGCGGGCCACCAGGTCATAGAAGGATCCGTTGGCCTCCCGCGTCACCGTCTGCACGCGGGCGGTGCCGTCGACGTGGGTGATCGCGGGCACCTCGGTCCTGCGGTGCGCCCGGACCGGGGCCACGATCAGCATGAACGGTGACTCGATGTCCAGGTCGAAGTAGTCCGCGCAGCGCTCGGCCAGCACGGCCGGGGCGAAGGGGCGGAAGGATTCCCGGTGCTTGACCTTGCTGTTGAGGATGTCCTTCATCTCGGGCCGCCGGGGGTCGGCCAGGATGCTGCGGTGGCCCAGTGCGCGCGGGCCGAACTCCGAGCCGCCGGTGAACCAGCCGAGCAGCGCGCCCCGGGGCAACAACTCCGCGGCCAGCCGGGCCGGGCGCTCAACCCGGCGGTAGGGCAGTCCCGCCGCATCCAGTGCGGCCGTCAGTTCCGCGTCGGGGTAGGTGCGGCCGAGGTAGGTGTGGGCCTGCGGGCGAGGCCGCCGGCCGGTGCCGCGTGGCCGGGGACGTTCGCCGAGCTGGTGGTAGCCGTAGTAGGCGCAGCCGATCGCGCAGCCGTTGTCCCCGGCGGCGGGCTGGGCGAACACCTCGGTGAAGGGCGTGTGCCGCAACAGTTTCCCGTTGGCCACCGAGTTCAGCGCCACTCCGCCGGCCAGGGCCAGCCGGGTCAGCCCGGTCTCCCGCTGCAGCCAGCGCGCCGCGTGCAGCAGCGCGGTCTCCAGGGTTTCCTGCGCCGCCCACGCCAGGTCCGCGGCCCGCGCGAAGCGGTCCTCCCCCTCCAGGCCGTCCAGGACGTGTTCGAGGAAGTCCAGCAGACCGTCCTCCCCCTTGAGGTGCAAGGCGAACCGGCCCTCCGGCAGCAGTTCCAGATGCCGCCGGAACCGCGCCAGGTAGCGGTCGCCGCCGTAGGGGGCCAGCCCCATGGTCTTGCCGTCCTCGGTGAGATACCAGGGACCTTCCTCATAGAGGGTGAAGCCGATCGCGCGGCTGACCGCCTTGTACAGGAAGCCGAGCGAGTGGTTGCTGTCCCCGGCCTGGTACACGCGATCGGCGTGCCTGCCGTCGGTGGTCCACTCGGTGCCGTAGACCTTGGACAGCTCGTGGATGCCCACCCCGCGCCCCACGCCGAGGGTCAGCGTCTCCACGCCGTGCCCGTCGATCATGCTGCCCGCGCCGTCGGCCACCAGGATCGCCGCCTCCGCGAACGGGGAGGGGTAGAAGGCGCTGGCGGCGTGCGCGAGGTGGTGCCGGATCAGGTGGGTGCGGCCGCGGAAGTGGAAGTAGCAGGTGGGCAGCAGGGTGTCGTCGGCGACGATGAAGTCGACCTCGGCCAGCCGGGCGCCGTGGGTGTCCAGGCAGTACCGCCAGCCCCGGTTGGCCAGCGAGTTGACGTTGACCGCGTACTTGCGGCGGGCCAGCCGCTCCTCCTCGATGCCGACGCTGATCTCTCCCTCGTGCACCAGAGCGGCGGAGAAGTCGTGATTGGAACCACCGAGACCGAGCGCGAGCATACGCGTGTCCTTACCCGCAGGAAAATGGGGACGGTCGAGATTCGCGAGTTTACCGACCACTTCCGGCCCGGTCCAGGAATTGACCGCCGAGTTCTACAGTGTGCTTTCCATCGGTACCGTATGGCGTATTGACCTTCACTCGACGGCTCTCCTACGCTCGAAAAACCGAACGGACCGGAATGCCTCCCGAATCATGGGGTACGGCGTGGCACTCAAGAACGACTATCGCGCGGCGATGTTCGCGAACCGGGACGAGCACAATCGACTGCGGCTGCTGATGAACGACATGGTCATCGAGGAGCAGCTCTGCCAGATGCGGTGTTCGTACTGCCTGACCGAGGACTTCAACCTGCTGATGAACGTGCCGGACGCCAAGTTCCGGCTCACCACGGACCGGCGGGCGGACTGGCACCGGATCCTGGACGCCTATCACCAGCAGGTGGACAGTCCGATCATGCGACTCTCCGGCGGTGAGTTCTTCTGGTTGAAAGGCTCCACCGAATTCGTAGCCGAATGCAGTAGCAAGTACGAGGTTGTCCAGGTAATCACCAACGGGGTCTTCCTCACCGACGCCCGGCTGGACGCGCTGGCCGCGCTGGGCAACTGCCAGCTCTGCCTGTCCCTGGACGGGCACACCCTGGAGATGAACGCGCACCGGCTGCCGCCCAAGCAGCACCGGCTGTTCGAGGTGATCATGCGTGGCCTGGACGGCGCGGTCGAACGCGGCATCCCGGTCGAGGTGCAGTCGGTGCTCAGCAACGTCAACGTGACCGGGCAGGCCGCCTTCGCCGAGTTCCTGCTGGAGCGGTACGGCCAGGGCGCGATGCTGTACTTCTTCCCGGTGCGCGGGGAGGCCAAGGACAACCTGGCCCCGCCGCTGGGCGAGCACTTCGCCGAGTTGCTGGCCCGCTACGACGAGCTGGCGCCGGTGCTGCCGCCGAGGGCCTTCGTCGAACACATCGGCAACCAGCTGCGCACCGGCGTGCGCACCCTGCGCTGTTACGCCACCGCGACCATGGTCCAGCTGTTCGGGCAGGGCGATGTGTCCTGCTGCCCCTACGCCTGGCTCAAACCCATGGGCAACGTGACCAAGGAGCCGCAGCTCATCCACGAGCAGTTCGGCAGGCACCAGCACTACGAGATGTTCATGCAGCCGCGGCCGCGGTTCCCGTACTGCCGCAGCTGCACCGGGCCGATCGACGTGGTCAACCTGTACCTGCTGGACCACATCTCCGACGCGGAGATCACCCGCTGCGCGCCGTACGCGGGCCCGAGGGCCCTGGCCCGGCTGCGGGAGCTGAAGTCGACCTTCGCACCAGTGTTCGGGAGCGCGTGATGATCTCGGTGGACGGACTGGGCCCTGCCGACTACGAGCGGGCCGACGCCGCCCGGCTGACCCGGTTGCCCCAGCACGACCTGCTGGTCATGGCGGGCGCCCGCTTCGGCGACCTCGCGCCGTGGCGCAACCCGGAGTACCTGCGCGCGGTGGCCGGACTGCCCGAGGAGCAGGCGCTGGCCGCCCTGTTCGTGCTGGGACGGCAGGTGCCCGTGGCGGCGCTGCCCACACCGCTGCTGGAGCTGCTGGACCGCACCAAGATCGTCTCCGGTGAGTCGGGCCTGCTCTCGGCCGAGTACGCGCTGGTGCGGCTGGAGGGCCTGACGGTGCTGGCGGCCTGGCGCGCGGCCGGCCGGGAAACCGGCTCGTACGCGCCCTGGGTGGGCACCGACACCAGCACGCTCTGCCGGCTGGTGGCCGCCCGGCGCACCGCCAGGACCGCGCTGGACCTGGGCTGCGGCACGGGCGCGCTGGCGATGACGGCGGCCCGCAACGGCGCGCGGGCGCTCGCGGTGGACATCAACCCGGAGTGCCTGGCCGCGACCACCTTCAACGCCGCCCTCAACGGTCTGGCCGACCGGGTCACCGTGCGGCAGGCCGATATGGCGGCCCTGGACCTGGGCGAGCGGTTCGACCTGGTGCTCTCCAATCCGCCGTTCCTGCCGATGCGCCGGGGGGCGCTGGGCTGGCTCGCCGGGGAGGGCGGACCGGACGGGCTGGACTTCGTGCGGGCCATCGTGCGCCAGCTCCCGGAGCTGCTGACCGAACGGGGTGAGGCGCTGGTGCAGTTCGCCTCCTTCGGCGATGCGCGCGGCCCGTTCTGCGCGGCCCAGCTGGCCGATGAGCTGGCCGGGCTCGGCCTGTCCGGGCGGATGCTGCTCAAGCCGCCGACGCCGCCGCGCTGGCCGGCCTTCGCCGAACGCGACGAGCAGCTCAACCTGGCCGGGGAACTCGGGCGGGAGCACCGCGCCTACGTCGAGAGCATCGGGGCCACGCACTATCACCCGTGTGTGCTCGCGCTGCGGCCCGGCGCGGGCGGGCTGACGGTGGGCCGGTACAGCTGATCCCGCTCACCCCACCAGCCAGCCCGGTCCCAGGTCGGCCAGCTCCTGCCGGGCGATCTCGGTGACCACGGCCTGCTCGTCCCGGTGCGTGGTCTCGATGAGCCGGACCCCCGGCACCTCGGGCACGTCCTGGTCCAGGTGCGTCAGCGCGAGCCGCCCGGTGACCAGGTGCGGGGCGGCGTGGTCCTGCCGGATGCGGTCGGCGAGCGCGTCCGGTCCGGCGCACAGCCCGTACACCACAGGCGTGGTGCCCAGCGCGCACAGCACCTCCAGCACCGGCTCGTAGGTGCGCCCGCCGGCCAGGATCACCCCGTGCACCACGATCACCCTCGCCCCCCACTCCCGGTAGGCGGGGATGCGGGCGCCCAGTTCGGCCGCCATCAGCCGGTACAGGGGTTCGCCGGACTCCCACGGGTGCACGAACGGATCGCAGTCCAGCACCGCGACCGGCACCCGGTAGCAGGAGACCAGCCGCTGGGCCACGTGCGTTTTGCCCACCCCGGGGGCGCCGGTGATCACCAGGACGCGCACGCGGCTACCGCGTGTCCTCGACCGTGCCGACCAGCCGGAAGCCCAGGTGCGGCACCTTGAGGATCTTCGCGCCGGAGTCGAGGTCGGCCAGCTTCTGCCGCAGCACCGACACCACCGTGTTCACGTCCTCGCCGCCGGTGGCCGCGGTCAGTTCCGCGCGCGAGACGATCTGCCCGGGTTTGCCCGCCAGTGCCCGCAGCAGCCCCGCCTCGGCCGCGCTCGCCTGCGTTTGCCGGGACGGGGAGCGCAGCAGTCCGGGCGACAAGGTCAGCCGCTGCGCGGGCTCGGGTGGGGCGACCGATTTGAGGTAGCCCAGTGCCGCCACCACCCGGGGCCGTCGCAACGGCGTGGCCAGCGCGAACGCGTAGCCGTCGGTGAGCGCCCCGAGCACGCCGGTGGCCGAGACGGATTCCAGCACCGCGATCGGGTAGCCGCCACGCCGGCGCACCTCGGCCGGGGAGGGCTCGACCGCCTCGCCCGCGGTGCGGTGCAGGGCGCACAGCAGGACGTCCGCCACGCGCGCCCCGGCCGCCTCGGGATCGGCGTGGTGCACCGCGAGGCCGAGTTCGGCGCACGCCTCGGTGACCACGGCGAGATCCGCCGCCGCCAGTGTTCCGGCCAGCACGTACATCCCGGTTCCTCCCTGTTCAGCTCCAGACCCGTTCGGCGGCCACGTCCGGCCCGGCCAGTGCCCGCTCGTACCGGGCCACCCGGCGCCGGATGCCCGCGCGCACCTGGATGCGGTAGGCCTTGAGCGCCTCCTGTTTGGCCTGCCCGGCCGTGGCGTCCATCGGCAGCAGCCGCGGCCGGAGCCGGTCCAGCCCGGCCGCGCGCAACCGCGGGGCCAGTGCCGCGCTCAGCTCCTCGGCGGAGGTGAACAGCGAGTACGGCTGGTCCTCGTAGAACACGAGCCGGCTGCCCGGCAACGCGCCCCTGGCGGCGAGGGCCAGCACGGCCTCGCGGCAGAGCAGGTGATCGACGTGCCCGCCCACCGCCAGCGGCAGGTACACCTCGGCGCATCCGGTGAGTTCCTTGGCCAGCCTGGCGGTCAGCGCCGCGAACAGCTCCGGCTCCCCGGTGTGCCCGGCCGCCGGGTCCGGCGCCAGGAAGCCGGCCGCGTGCTCCGGGCGGTCGGCGGCGTCGAGGAAACCCAGCAGTTCGGGATCGGCGCCCAGCACCCGGCAGGCCACGAGTTCCTCGGCTGCCAGCAGCCGGGTGGTCAGCTCGGGGCGGGCCGCGTAGTAGGGGATGCTGGTCCAGGTCTCCACGCTGAACACATCGAGCACCCGGCCGCCGCGCGCGGCCAGCAGGCCGCCCAGCGCGAGCACGGCGTCATCCGGGTGCGGCGAGACCACGACCGGCGCCGCACCCGCGCGGGGCCGGGGTGGCGGGGCCAGCACGAGCAGCCCGGCGCGGTGACTCTGCCGCAGCCGGTCCCGCTCCGCCGGGGGGAAGTCCCGCAGGGCCCGGGTGCCGTCGCAGCGGGCCAGCAGGTCCGGACCGGCCGGCGGTGGCTCGACCGGACGGCCCAGGAATCGAATTCCGGTGGCGGTGACCTCCGTATGGGGCAGCGCGATGGGCCGCCACGCATCCGGCAGTTCCGTCATTCGCTTAGCGTAGCCGCCGCGGCCAAGCACAACGATCCGCACAGCAAATGTAATTCGATTGGCTCAAGACTGCCTCAAGTTACCCAGCGACATTCCGCTGCGGTAGTGAAGTGCCCGGTTGTGCGCTACATTGGCGGGAATGCCGAGCCGTGCCGAATGCGGGCGAGGAGTGCATGTGAAGACCCGGGTGACACTTGTCCAACAGGGTGTCTGGACAAATTCACATGCCTCCATGCCGTTGGCAATGGGATACCTCAAGTCCTGCGCGGACGCGGATACACGCATTCACGAGCGAATGGACATCACCATTCGCAACTATGCCGGTGACGTGGGCTCGAACCGGATGGCCAGAGATCTTTTCCGGGACGGTTTACCGGACATACTGTGCTTTTCCGTGCTGGGCTGGAACCATCGCGCGTTCGGCGCCCTCGCCGAGACGTTCAAACAGCTCAACCCCGGTGGCTGGGTCATCTTCGGCGGAAACCATGTCGCACACCAGGCCGAACGGGTGTTCCGGCTGTTCCCCCAGGTCGACGTCGTGGTCAACGGTGAAGGCGAGCCGGTGTTCCCCGAACTGCTGCACGCCTACCTCGACGGCGGCCTCCCGCGGGAGCTGCACGGCGTGCGCGGCATCTCCTTCCGCGCGGACGACGGCGAGCTGGTCACCACCCCGGAGCGGCCGCGCATCGACGACCTGGACTCGCTGCCCTCGCCGATCCTCTCCGGCGCCATCCCGCTGACCGACGCAGGCGGCGAATTCCCCTACGCGTACGCGCTGCTGGAGACCAACCGCGGCTGTCCGTACAAGTGCTCCTTCTGCTACTGGGGCGGCGCGACCGGCCAGAAGATGCGCTCCTTCTCCCGGGACCGGCTGCGGGCCGAACTGGAGCTGCTCGGCAAGCACCGCGCGCCCACGCTTGTGCTGTGCGACTCCAACTTCGGCATGCTGCCCGCCGACGAGGACTTCCTGGACGACCTCCTCGAAGTGCGCGCCCGGTACGGCTATCCGCAGAGCCTGGAGACCTCCTGGGCCAAGAACAAATCCGCCGGGTTCTTCCGCATCATGGCGAAGATGCGCGAGGCCGGGATGCACAACTCGTTCATCCTCGCGCTGCAGACGATGGACGAGGTCACCCTGTCCCGGATGCGGCGGCGCAACATGCGGCTCAACGAGTGGGAGGACCTGGTCGGCTGGCTCACCGAACGGGAGATGAACGTCTACCTGGAACTCATCTGGGGCGCCCCCGGCGAGACCGTGGACTCCTTCCTTGAAGGGTACGACCGGGCGGCGCGGCACACCCCGTTCGTCGCGGTGCACCAGCTGATGCTGTTGCCCAACACCGAATACCACGACAAGCGGGAGCAGCACGGGCTGGTGACCGTGCGCGGTGAGCAGGACGACTTCGAGTACGTGCTGGCCCACGACACCATGACCCTGGCCGACAACGAGCGGATGGGCCGGTTCCTGTGCTGGAACCGGGTGCTGGCCAGAGGCAGGCTGCTGCACGGGGTGTGGACCGCGCTGCGGGAACTGGCCGGTGTCCCGCAGTCCCGGGTGGTGCTGGGTTTCGCCGACTGGGTCGAGACGGCCGGGGACCCGGACGTGGCCCGGCTGCGGGAGGCGGCGGCCGGCACCCGCGGTGACCTGGTGGACGCGGCGGTGTGGCCGCTGCTGACCCAGGAGGTGCTGCGCGCCTGGTGGCGGACTGCGGTGCGCCCGCTGCTGCCGGAGCACGCACTGTCCACAGTGGAGGAAGTGTTCCGGTTCGACCTGCTGTGCCAGCCGATCCGCTGCGGCCCCGACGGCGGCCCGGCCGAGGACCTGCCGGTGGTGCGCCGCCACGGCCAGGACTGGTTCGTCCGGGCCGGGCAGGACTTCGGCTGCGACGTGCCCGCACTGGTGGCCGCGCTGCGCCGGGGGGAGCGAGCCGAGCCCGTGCCGTGCACCACCGACTTCTACTACCCCACCGGCTTCGGCGCCGACCCCCAGCACTTCTACCGCATGGACTCCTACCGGGGGATGACCGAAGGGCAACTGGCGCAACGGTTCCACCCGGCCACGGGGTGACCCGCCACCGCATCGAGGAGGACGAATGGATCGGGCCGAACTCATCCGGGAGCTGCACGAGCTGGCCGCGCGCATGATGCGGGCGCCGCGGCCCGCGGTGACCGAGGACGAGCTGGCCGAGGTGAGCCTGGTGGACCGCTACGGGTTCAGCTCGCTGGACGCCCTGGAATACCTGCTGGTGCTGGAGGAACGCTTCGACGTGGTCTTCGAGGACGAGGACCTCACCGAGGAGACCCTGTTCAACATCGACGGCCTGGCCGAATACATCCTCGCGCAGAAGACCGGCGAGCCCTCCCCCGCTCCCCCGGGCCGATGATCAGTGTCATCGTCCCCACCCGCGACCGCACCACCCGCCTGCTGCTGACCCTGGCCGCCCTGGCACAGCAGAACCTGCGCCGCGCGGACTACGAGGTGATCCTGGTCGATGACTCGCCGAGGCCTGGCGCGGTCGAGCAGGTCCTGACCGCCCTGCCCGACCCGCCCCCGATCCGGGTGACCCACAGCGGCGGCCGGGGTGTGGCCGCGGCCCGCAACACCGGCGCCCGACTGGCCAGGGGCGCGCTGCTGCTCTTCCTCGACGATGACACCCTGGCCGGCCCGGATCTGCTGGCCGCACACCAGTACGCGCACGAGCACAACACGGTGGCGCACGGCCGGATCACCGATCTGACCGCCTTCCGGTTCTCCCCCGACCCACCGCACCCGGCCGAGGTGCTGCCCGGCGCCGGCGGCCGGGCCCTCGGCCTGCGCGACCTGCCCGCCCTGGACCAGCTCGCCCGCAGACTCGGGCCGAGGCGCTCGTTCATCGAGGGCGTGGCCCGCACGGTGGCCGGGCACCCCGCGCTGCGATGGCTGGCGTGCGTGGGGACCAGCACGAGCATGTCCCGGGAGCTGCTGACCCGGGCCGGTGGCTTCGACGAGGACTTCGGCGAGCTGTGGGGCGGGGAGGACCTGGAACTGGGCCTGCGCCTGGCCGAGATCGGCGCGGACTTCCGGCTGCTGCCCGCCAGGGCGTACCACCTGCCGCTGGCCCGGCGCACTACCGGCGAGGACCTGTCCCGGTTCTGGGCCCTGGCAGCAGCGCGGCACGGACGGCCACCGCTGGCCAGGGTGGCCGAGTTCCTGTCCGGGCGGATCGGGCCCGGCGAGCTGGCCTCGGCGCTGACCCGGCAGGCGGTCCGGTGAGCGCGGCGGGGTTCGGCCCCCTCGTCCAGGGCTCCACCGCCCCGGCCCTGCTGAGCACACCGGGTGGCCGCACCGCGGACACCGTGCCGGGCGTGGTCTCCGCCGTTCTCGGCGCCCTGCTCGATCCCCTCCCCCGGGCGCTGCTGGCCGGTCTGCCGGTGGTGCTGGCGGCCCCGGACTACGGCGCGCGGGCCACCGCGGCGTTCGTCAACCGCTGTGAGGAGGCCGAGCACGAGGGCCGCAAGCTCCGGCCCACCGAGGCGATCTCGCCGGAACCCGCGCACCTGGTCCAGGAGTTCGCCGAGCAGAGCGACTGGGACGGGCCGACCTACGTGCTGATCAACCAGCGCACCGCCACCTGCCAGGCACTGCGCTGGGCCCGGGCCGCCGTGGCCACCGGCTGGCACCGGGCCATGGTGGTCTGCGAGATCACCCACGACCCCCGGCACGGGGCCTACCTCGTGGTGGGCACCCTGGTCAGTCCCGGCGGCAGCCCGGTGCCCGAACCGCCTGCCGAGGACACCGCACCCGGCAGCGTGCTGCTCCGCCTGCTCCGCGGGCCGGTCACCGGGGACACCGCGCGCGGCGCCGGATCCGCGGTGGTGGTCTCCGGGCTTGGGCTCGTCACCGCCTACGGCAACGGCGTCGCGCGGTTCTGGCGTGGGCTGCTCACCGGTGAGCGCGCGCTGGTCCCGCTGACCCGGTTCGACCCGGTGCGGTTGCGCAGCAAGATGGTCGGGCAGACCACCGTGACCGCACCGGCGGGGGTGCCCCGGCGGCGGGTGCTGCTGGACCTGGCGGTGCGGGAGGCCCTGGCCGGGGCCGGGCTGTCCCGGGTGCCCGAGCGGGCGCTGCTGACCGCGGTGGGCGTGGTGCCGGACCTGGCCGGGGCCGGGGCGCCCGAGCACGTCCGGGAGATCGCGCTGGAACCCGGCTGGCGCGGGGACGGGGTGGTCGGGCCGGGTGGGACGGCGGCGGTGCTCGCACACGCCTGCGCTTCGGGGACCTTCAGTCTGGCCATGGCCAGGGAGTGGCTGCGCTGCGGGCTGGCCGAGATCGCCGTGGTCACCGGGGTGTCCTCGCTCAACCGCTACGACTGCGCCGCCATGGAGGCCGTGCGCACCTCCAGCAGCAGGCCCGCCCGGCCCTACGACCTGCACCGCGCCGGGCTCACCATCGGCGAGGGCGCCGGGGTCGCGGTGCTGGAGACCGCCGAGCACGCCGCGGCCAGGGGACACACCCCGGCGGCAGTGCTCGGCGGGATCGCCTGCCGGGTCGGCGGCGCGGGCCGGCGGCGGCTGCACGCCGAGGTCGGCGCCCAGTGCATGCGGGCCGCGCTGGCCATGGCCGGCCTGGCCACCGTGGACTATGTGCACGGGCACGCGCCCGGCACCCAGCAGGGCGATGCGGCCGAACTGCTCGCGCTGGAGACCGTCGGGGACCAGCTCGGCTGGGACGGGGTCCCGCTCAGCTCGCACAAGGGCGCCGCCGGGCACCTGCTGCACGCCTCGGCGTTCCCGGCGCTGGCGGTCGCGATCAGCGCCATCCGCGAGGGCACCGTGCCCGGCACCCCGGGACTCACCCATGCGCTGGAGGCCAACCGGGTCCGGGTGCTCCAGCGGTCCGAGCGGCGGGCGGTGCGCTCGGTGCTGGTCAGCAACTTCGGCTACGGCGGCAGCAGCGCGGCCATGGTCCTCACCGCGCCCCCAATGTCCACAGAGGACAGTCATGGCGTGGCCTGAACCGGGAAGGGAGCGAGCATGGCGGACGCGGTCCTGCTGACACCACGGGAGATCCTGACCGGATTCTCCAGTGTCAACAACCAGAACGTGCTGATCAACGACGAGGAATACCTGCGCCTGGACCCCGCCATGCGCCTGTTCTACGAGAAGGTCCGGGAGAACCTCGGGGTGGCCTGTATCGCCGGGCATCTGCGCCACCGGGGCTATTCGGTGACCGCGCTGAACCTGCACGGCCGCAACCCCAGCGATGAGATGATCACCGACCTGATCCGCCGGGAACGCCCGGTGTTCGTCGGCATCAGCATCATGTACGACCTGCACATCGTGGACGCGGTACGGCTGCTGCGCTGTGTGCGCGCGGCTGACCCGGCGGTGTTCGTGGCCATCGGCGGCGCCTTCTGCACCTACAACGCCCAGCTGATCGCCGAACTCCTCCCCGAGGCCGACTGCGTGGCCTTCGGTGAGGGCGAGCTGACGGCGGAGGGGCTGATGGACTGCCTGGCCGCCGGCCGGGACTGGCAGCAGGTGCCCGGCCTGTACTTCTGGCGAGACGGCCGGGTACGGGCCAGCGGGCCGCCGAAACTACCCGTGCTCACCGAGGAACCGTGGCCGGCCAGGGACATGCTGCGCAGGCACCGCGCGGCCGGGATCCGCACCCCGGTCGCCTCCACCTACACCAGCCGCGGCTGCCACGCCAAGTGCACTTTCTGTTATGTGCCAAGGGCTCCCGGGGTCTCCGGGAACGCCTGGCGGGTGCGGCCGCCGGAGGACGTGGTGGATGAGATCGAGTTCCTGCAACGGGAATTCGACACCCGGTTCCTGTGGTTCAACGACGACAACTTCGGCGGCGCCTTCACCGAGGGCTACCACCACGCCATCGGCTTCGCCGAGGAACTGCTGCGCCGCGACATCCGCATCTCCTTCCACTGCGAATTCCGGGTGGACACCGGCCTGATCGACCGCGAGGCGCTGCGCACGCTGCGCCGGGCCGGGATGACCTCGGCCTTGCTGGGCCTGGAAACCGGGGCGCCCGGCATGATGAAACGCTTCCGCAAGGGCACCACCGTGGACTACAACTTCGACGCCGCCCGGATGTTCAAACAGGAACGCATCGAACTCGAACCCGGCTGGATCATGATCGAACCCGGCACCACGGTGGACGAACTGTGGCAGAACCTGGAGTTCATCATCGCCGCCGACATCGCGGTCAGTGAGAACCCGTTCTCCTTCTTCAGCCGGGCCATCGCGTTGCGGGGCACCGAGATGTACGACAAGGTCGCCGATCCGCTGCCGCCGGAACTGGCCGGGGTGGACGGGGTGGCCAGGGAGGTGCTGCGCCAGGCGCGGCGAGAGTACCGGCTGGCCGACCCGCGACTGGAGGACCTGTGGACGGTGTGGAGCGAGGTCAGCGCCGAGGTCAGCGACCGCAAGGAACGCCTGCCGTTCCTGGCCCAGCGCATCGTGGACGCCACCAGGCAGCGCCGCGCCCGGGGTGAGCAGGGGCTGCGCCCGCTACTCGGCCTGCTGCGCCGATGGGTCGAGGAGCTGCCACAGCTGATGCTGGCCTTCCTCAACACCGGGCTGCTGCTGGCCGAGGACGGCGAGGACGAACTGGCCAAGCGCGCCGACGCGCAGCTACGGGAACTGGTGGCCGACTACGACCGGCGCCATCTCGGCCTGCCCTTCCCCGAGTTCGCCGCCGACACCGAACGCCGCTGCGGCATCCGCGCGCTGACCGGCTGACCCGGCCCTGACATCCAAGGAGCGAGCATGTCCGACGTGGTCCTGCTGACGCCACGGGAGATCTCCACCGGCGCCGCCAGCCTGAACAACCAGAACGTGCTGATCAACGACGAGGAATACCTGCGCCTGGACCCCGCGATGCGCCTGTTCTACAAGCGGGTGCGGGAGAACCTGGGTGTGGCCTGCATCGCCGGGCACCTGCGCCACCGCGGCTACTCGGTGACCGCGCTCAACCTGCACGGCCGCAACCCCAGCGACGAGGCGATCACCGCGCTGGTACGCCAGGAACGCCCGATGTTCGTCGGCATCAGCATCATGTACGACCTGCACATCGTGGACGCGGTGCGGCTGTTGCGCTGTGTGCGCGCGGCTGACCCTGCGGTGTTCGTGGCCATCGGCGGCGCCTTCTGCACCTACAACGCCAAACTCATCGCCGAACGGGTGCCGGAGGCCGACTGCGTGGCCTTCGGCGAGGGCGAGCTGACGGCGGAGGGTTTGCTGGATTGCCTTGCCGCCGGACGAGATTGGCAGCAGGTGCCCGGCCTGTACTTCTGGCGCGATGGCCGGGTCAGCACCAGCGGCCCGCCGAAACTACCCGACCTGGCCACCGAACCCTGGCCCGCGCGGGACCTGCTGCTGCACCACCGGGCCACCGGCATCCCCACCCCGCGCGCCTCCACCTACACCAGCCGCGGCTGCCACGCCAAGTGCACTTTCTGTTACGCGCCAAGGCAACCCGGGGTGGAGGGCGGCCCGTGGCGGGTGCGGCCCATCGTGGACGCGGTGGATGAGATCGAGTTCCTGCAACGGGAATTCGGCACCCGGTTCGTCTGGTTCAACGACGACAACTTCGGCGGCGCGTTCAGCGAGGGCTACCAGCACGCCGTCGGGTTCGCCGAGGAGGTGTTGCGGCGCAACCTGAAAGTCAACTTCCACTGCGAGTTCCGGGTGGACACCGGGCTGATCGACCGGGAGGCGCTGCGCACCCTGCGCCGGGCGGGCATGGAGCTGGCCTTGCTGGGCATGGAGTCCGGCTCGCCGGGCATGATGAAACGCTTCCGCAAGGGCACCACGGTGGACTACAACTTCGACGCCGCCCGGATGTTCAAACAGGAACGCATCGAACTCGAACCCGGCTGGATCATGATCGAACCCGGCACCACGGTGGACGAACTGTGGCAGAACCTGGAGTTCATCGTGGCCGCCAGGGTGCACGAGTGCGAGAACCCGTTCTTCCTGATCAACCGGGCGATCGCGTTGCGGGGCACCGAAATCTACGACAAGGTCAGCACCTACGGCGAACCCGACATCCCCGGGGTGGACGGGGTGGCCTGGGAGGTGCTGCGGCAGGCGCGGCGGGAGTACCGGGTGGCCGACGACCGGGTGGAGGACCTGTGGTCGGCGTGGAGCGCGGTCAGCTCCGAGATCAACGACCGCAAGGAGAACGAGGTCCCCTTCCTGGCCCAGCGCATCGCCGACACCGTCCGGGCCCGGCGTGGCGGCCCCGGCGCGGATGTGCGGCCGCTGCTGAGCCGGTTGCGCCGGTGGGACCAGAGCCTGGACCGGTTGCTGGTGGCCTTCCTCAACACCGGGCTGCTGCTGGCCGACCTGGGCGGCCCGGACCTGGCCGAGCGGCTGGACACCGCGCTGCGCGGGCTGGTCGAGGAGTACGACCGGCGCCACCTCGGCGCGGCCTTCCCCGACTTCGCCGTCCGGATCGAGCGGGCCTGCCAGTCCCCCGCCCCGGCCGCCAGCCGATGATCCGGGTCGCGATCATCGGCTGCGGGCGGGTGTGCCAGCGCTACCACCTGCCGTTCCTGGCCGCCCGGCCCGATCTGAAGCTGGTCGGCGCGTGCGACCGCGACCCGGAACGCGCCGCCGGGCTTTTCGCCGGGCAGCCCGGGGTGTGGGTCGGCGGCTCGGTGCGGGAGGTGCTGGCCCGCGCCGAGCCGGATGTGCTCACCGTGTGCACGCCCAACCACGACCACGTGCCGCCCGCGCTGGCCGCGCTGACCGCCGGAGTGGCGGTGCTGTGCGAGAAACCCCTGGCCGCCCGGATCGACCAGGCCCGGCTGCTGGCCGCGCGGGCCGACGGGGACCCGCTGGTCGGGGTCAACCTGCCCTACCGCTTCCACGAACTGCTGCCCGCCTTCACCGCGGCCGTGCGGGACACCGTGGTCACCGGGATCGAATTCACCATGAGCACGCCCGGCGACCGCCTGTGGCGCGCCTGCACACCGTGGCACCAGGACCGTGAATTGGCAGGGGGCGGCGTGCTCCTGGACCTGGGCACGCACGCCCTAGATGTGCTGGTCACCGTGTTCGGGCCGCCGAGGGTGGACGGGTGCTCGCTGAGCGGCGGGGCGGTGGAGGACCGGGCCGAGCTGCGGATGACCTTCGACGGGGTGCCCGCGGTGCTGCGGCTGGACCGGGCGGCGCGCACGGTGGCGATGGCGCTCACCGCGCACACCCCGGCGGGCCCGCACCTACTGGACTTCCGGCGGGGTGAGCTGCGGCTGGCCGACGGCACGGTCCAGGTGAGCCGGCAACGGCCCGAATTGGCCGCGCTGACCGCCTTCTTCAACACGGTCACCGGATCCGGCCCCGGCGCGGTCGTCACCGCCGGGGAAGCACTGGCCCTGCAGGAGATCGTGACCACCGCCTACCGGCTCGCCGGGGTGTGATCAGGCCAGGAACGCCGAGACCACCGTGCCGAAGAACTCCGGGCGGCGCTGGTGCACGTGGTGCCCGGCCGAGGCGGCCAGCAGCCGGGCGTCCGGGATCGTGGCGGCGACCCTGGCCAGCAGGGCGGGCGGCACCGGGCTGTCCAGGCCGCCGCTGATCACCAGGGTGCGCGCGGTGATCACGGCCAGCCGCCGCCACCAGTCCGGGTCCGGTTCGCGGAGTTCCTCGATGAAGGCCCGCACCGCCCTGGGATCCACCCGGCCCCGCCGGTCCCGCAGGAACGCGGTCAGCGGCTGGGCCCTGGCGCGGATCGCGGCGGCGTCCCGGTCATCCCTCGGCGGCGGTGGCGGATCCTCCAGCACCAGGCGGCGCACCCGGTGTGGCTGCCGCTGGGCGAGCAGCGTGGCCACGTGCCCGCCCAGGGAATGGCCCACCACGTCCACCTGGGCCAGCCCGTGCCGGTCCAGCACCGCGATCAGGTCCGCGCACACCAGCGCGGCGGTGTACCCGGCCGCGGTGCCGCCGTGTCCGCGCAGGTCCGGGGTGAGCACCTGGCGGCCCGGCGCGGCCAGCACGGTGCGCAGCTGCCGCCAGCCCGCGCCGGTGTCACCGAGCGCGTGCACCAGCAGCACGGGGTGCACGGCCTACACCGGCTGGTCCCGCAGGACCTTGCCGGTCTCGGTGGTGGCCAGCGAGTCCACCGCGGTGAGGCGGTGTGGCAGCAGGGCCGGTTCCAGGCGCTCCCGGCAGAACGCGGCCAGCGAGGCGAGGTCCACGGTCGCCGGGGTGACCAGCGCGGTGATGCGCTGGCCCAGCAGTGGATCGTCCATTCCGGACACCAGGCAGGACGACACGGCGGGGTAGGCCAGCAGCACCGCCTCGATCTCCTCCGGGCTGACCTTGATCCCGGCCACGTTGAGACAGGTGGACACCCGGCCGGCCAGCACCAGCTCGCCGCCGGACCACCTGGCCAGGTCGCCGGTGGTGAAATGCCCGGTCAAGGGCGTGGTGTCGTGCGCGTAGCCGGACATCAGGCCGGGCGAGCGCACCGTGACCAGACCGGCGCCGGTGAGCCCGCCCGCGGTCAGCACGGCCACCGGCGGCTCGGCCAGCAGCACCTCCACCCCGGGCAGCGGCGGGCCGACCGCGCCGTTGGCCGGGTTCGCGCCGGGCGGTCGCACACAGATCGGCCCGGTTTCGGTGGTGCCGTACACCTGCCCCAGCCGGGCGCCGAGCCGGCCGGTCACCAGGTCCGCGGTGCGGGCGTCCAGTGGCATGCCCGCGGTGAGGAAATCGGTGCCCACCATGGTGGTGGCCGCGCCCGCGAGCACCCGCAGCATCGGCGGCACCCCGGGGAACAGGGTGATGCCCCGCCCGGCCAGCTCCCGCAGCAGCACCCGCGGCCGCTCGGCGGACAGATGGTGCACGCACACCCCGGCCAGCGGCGCGGCCAGCGCGCACAGGCCGAAACCGTAGGCGTGGTGCAGGGGCACCGCGCAGCCCAGCACCTGCCCGTCGTCCAGCTCCAGGGTGTCCCGGTAGGCGGCGGCCTCGGCGAGCAGGGCCGCGGCCGTGCGCAGCGCGGCCCGGGGGCGGCCGGTGGTGCCGGAGGTGAGCTGCGCGGTGGCCGCCTGCCGTGGCCCCTCGCCGGAGCGGGCGGTGTTCAGGCTCAGCACCCGGCCACCGGCGTGCGCCACGACCGGGCCGAGTCCGAAGCCGGTGCCGGGCGCCACCAGGAGATGGGTGAACGGCAGCAGCGCCTCGGCACGCTCCAGACCCCACGCGGTGAGCCTGCGCGGCAACGGCACCGCGACCGCGCCGGTGCCGATCACCGCGAACAGGTCGCTGAGGAACTCCGCCGGTGGCCAGGCCTGGATGCCCGCCACCGCACCCGCGCCGATGCCCGCACCCTGGTAGCGGTGCACCTTCTCGGCCAGTAGCGCCAGGAACTCGGTGCCGCTGACACCGCGCTCCCCGGCCACCAGCAATGGCCGCTCGCCCAGCCGGGACGCCTGGGTCCGGAGGGTGGCCAGCAGCTCGGCGCGGGCGCTCACCTGGCCCCGGCCAGCGCCCGGCCGAGCGTGGCGAGGACCTTGTCGAGCACGTCCTTGGTGTGCGCGGTGCTGAGGAACCAGGGTTCCATCGGGTTGGGGTGGAAGTAGACGCCCTCCTTCTGCGCGGCGATCTGCCAGCGCCGGTGGGCGGCGAAGTCGATCGCGGCGGCCAGCTCCCGCAAGCCCGCCGCCGGCGGCACGGGTTGCCGCAGCAGCGCCACCGACACCAGCGAGCCGACCCTGGCCACCCGGACCCGGCGGCCCTCGGCCTCGGCCAGGGCCCGGACGCCCTCCTCGGCGTACCCGCCCAGGTGTTCCAGCTCGGCATAGACCCCAGGAGTGCGGCGGATCTTGCCCAGCTGCGCGACGACCGCGCGGATCGCGGCGTGGTTGCCGGCGAACACCCCGGCGTGGTGCGCCTGGTTGGCCGCCAGCAGCCGCATCGCCGCCCGCCTGCCGCCGAAGGCCGAGACCGGGAACCCGCCGCCGAGCACCTTGGACAGCACGGTCAGGTCGGGTTCGACGCCGTAGCGCTGCTGCGCGCCGCCGCTGGCCACCCGGAAGCCGGTGATCACCTCGTCGAAGACCAGCAGCGCGCCGGTGCCGGTGGTCAGCTCCCGCAGCAGCTCCAGGAAACCGGGCGCTGGCGGGATGACGTTCGCGTTGACCAGCACCGGTTCCAGCACCACCGCGGCGATCTCCCGGCCGGCGCGGGCGAAGAGGTCCCGCACGGCCTGGTGGTCGTTCCACGGCAGCTGCGCGGTGTGCGCCAGGGCCTCCGGGATCATGCCGGGGGCGCCCGGCCGCACCTGTTCCGGCGAGCCCTCCCGCAAGTGCCCCACGGCCTTGCCCGCACGCAGCACGGTCTCGCTCCAGCCGTGGTAGTGGCCCTCGAAGGTCACCACCAGGGACCGGCCGGTGCTCACCCTGGCCAGGCGCAGCGCGGAGGTGACCGCCTCGGTGCCGGAGTTGGCGAAGCGCACCTGCTCGATGCCCGGCACCAGCTCGGCGATCAGCGCCCCGGCCTCGGTGTCCAGCTCGTGCGGCAGGCCGGTGAGGTGGCCGAGCGCGAACTGCTCGCCGACCTCGGCCAGCACCTCGGTGTCGGCATAGCCGAACAGGTGCGAGCCGTAGCCCATGTTGAGGTCGATGATCTCGTTGTCCTCCACATCCCAGACCCGGCAACCCTGGGCCCGGCGCACCACCAGCGGCGCTGGGATGGCGTCGATCCGCATACCGCTGCTGACCCCGCCCGCGATGACGGTCCTGATCTTCGCCAGGGCATCGGCATTGCTCTGCCGGTTGACCGGTGAGAGGGACACTGCCGTCCTCCGTATTCGTGAGACACCCGCAGTGCAATCAAGTAGAGCAAGCTCACCAGTTCAGGACAATCGGCTGAGTGTGTCTTCGTGACCAGCGCCGGAAAAGCACCACTGTGCGCAGCCGGACCACGATCGGAATCGGGCTGACTAGTCCGAACCGGCGAAATCCCAGGCCCGGCGAATGCACTTAATCAGAGAGGTCATGATCCACACCGCCCGTTACGGGTGTTGACTCGATCAACAGCCGGTACTAGCGTCGAAATTCGGAGTCAGCGCATTTCGGAAACCCAGAAGAACGGATGGACCTGGCCATGCCATTGCCTGCCGTCGCCCCGTTCCTGATCGGGCTGGTCACCGCGCCGCTCGCGGCCAAAGTGGCGAAACCCCTGGTCCGTGGCGTGGTCCGCGCCTCGGTGGGGTTGGTCATGGAGGTGCGGAAGGCCGCGGCGAAAGCGGCTGAGGGTATCTCCGACCTCACTGCCGAGGCGACCGCCGACCTGACCGAGGCCGAACCGGTCAAGCCGAAGGTCAGGAAACAGTCCCCGGGCACATCGGTATCGCCCAATTGACCCGAATGGGCGCGGATCAGTCATAGGCGTGGCACGCTAGGGAACCGGTGGCTGTTGTTCATGGAAACCGCGGCGGCACAACCACGGTCAGTCGTTCCCGGGCGTCAGCGCTGGGAGATCGGCGTGTTGCTGGGACGGCCACGACTGGCCGAGTATGTGGCGCGCAGCCTGGACGCCACCCCCGGAATTCAGGTAATTCGCGCCAATCCGGTGACCGGCAGGCTCCTGCTCCGTCACGATCCCGAGGTGACCGCCGAGACGGTCGGCCGGCGGGTGCGCGCGGTGGTCAAGCGCGCGGTCGCCCTGCTGCACGCCCCCGCCCAGCCCACCACGGGTGCGCCGGTGCGTCCGCGCCGGCGCGGACGGCTGGCCCGCGCGCTGGCCATCGCCTGCGGCGCCGCCGTGCTCGGCCTGGTGCTGCGGCCCTCGCCACTGGTGGGCCTCGGCCTGGTGCTGCTGGCCACCGCGGTGATCATCCGGCGCGCGTGGGTGCGGGCCAAGCGGGCCCGCGGAGCCGCCGCCGGGGTGCGCCGCCCGTTGCTGCGCATCGTGGGCCGGCACCGGGGCCGGTTCTACCTGGCCACGGTGCTCTCCGCGCTGGGCCAGGTGATGGACCTGACGCTGGCGGTGTTCATCGGCTGGGTCGCGGTGGTGCTCATCCGCGGCCAGAGCCTGCTGCTGGTGCGCATCGGGCTGGTCACCGCCACCGCCCAGCTGTGGCTGCTGGCCGGACTCGCCGCGCTGGTCTGCGTCGCGGTCGCGGTGCTCTCCTTCAGCTCGGGCCTGCTGTGGCGCAACCTGGCCCACCGAGTACGCCACGACTGGCGCACCGAACTGCACCCGCACGTGCAACGCCTGTCCACCCAGCACGTCACACAGGAGCGCGGCAGCCGGATCGCGAAGGTGCTCACCGAGGACATCGAGGCGCTGGGCCGTTTCCTGGCCACCTCCGCGCACGAGATGACCCAGCTGGTGACCAGCTTCCTGATCACCGTGCCCGCCTTCCTGATCTTCGCCCCCGGTGTCGCCTGGATCGCCTTCCTGCCGGTGCCGGTCATCGCCGGGCTCTCCTTGCACTACCAGCGGGAGGTGGCCCCGCACTTCGTGGCCGCGGGCGAACGCTCGGCCCGGCTGAACAGCCAGGTGGTCAACGCCATCGAGGCCGACGCGACGGTGAAGAGCTTCTGCGCCGAGGACTACGAGATCCGCCGGATCGCCGCGCTCAGCGAGGAGTACCGGCGCGGTGACGAACGCTCGGACCGGGAGGTCGCCGCCTACGCCGAGACCGTCCGCGGCTGCGCCACGGTGTCCCTGGCCGGGATCCTGCTGCTGGGCGGACGGGCGGTGCTGGCCGGGCCGTTGCGCTTCGAGGTCTTCAGCACCCTGATCAGCCTGCCGCTGCAGGTGTTGTGGAAACTGCGCACCCTGGGCGACTCGGTGGACCGGTACCAGCGTTCGGTGGTCGCCCTGGACAACATCCTGCGGCTGCGCGCCCTGCCCACCGAACCCAACGGCAGCGGCCGCCCCCTGCCGGTCACCGCGGTCCGCGGCGAGATCCTGTTGCGGGACATCACCTTCGCCTACCCGGACCGGCCCCCGGTGCTGCGGAACCTGTCCCTGCGGGTGGCCCCGCACCGGGTCACCGCAATCGTGGGCACCACCGGCTCGGGCAAGACCACCATCGCCAAACTCCTGCTCCGCTTCCAGCAGCCGGACGCGGGCACGATCCTGTTGGACGGCAAGGACATCAGCACCCTGCGCCTGCGCGATCTGCGCCAGGCCATCGGCTTCGTCGCCCAGGACGCCTTCCTCTTCGACGGCACCATCACCGACAACATCACCTACGGCACCTTCACCGCCCCGCCCGCCGCCGTCCACCGCGCCGCCGAAGCGGCCGAGGCCGCCCCGTTCATCCACGCCCTGCCCGAGCAGTACGCCACCCCGATCGGCGAACGCGGCGCCACCCTGTCCACCGGCCAGCGCCAGCGCCTGTCCCTGGCCCGCGCCATGCTCAAGGACGCCCCGATCCTCATCCTCGACGAAGCCACCTCCGCCGTCGACAACGACACCGAAGCCGCCATCCAGCGCGCCCTGCACGAGTTCGCCCGCGACCGCACCCTGCTGGTCATCGCGCACCGGCTGTCCACGATCCGGCACGCCGACCACATCCTGGTCCTGGACCGGGGCGGCGTGGTGGCCGAAGAGGGCACCCACGACGAACTCCTGGCCCGCGACGGCCTCTACGCTTCCCTGTGGCGCCTGCAGGTTGGGGAAACCGACACCCGGGAACGGCTCGACCCATGGCCGTCACCGATGCCCGCCGACTGATTTCTTGCCAGAGCGACAGCTCACGACACGCTAATTTGGGGGCACCCCAACGCAGAGGAGAGCCCCGTGGGCAAGGTAGTGATGTATGCCTCGGTGTCGGTGGACGGCTTCATCGCGGATGAGAATGACCAGCCCGGACCGCTGTTCGACTGGTTGTCCAGCGGTGAGGTCCCGTTGGACGAGAGCGGCTTCTTGAAGGTGTCGCAGACCTCCTACGACTACACCCGGCCGTACTGGGACCAGATCGGGGTGACCATCGCCGGCCGCCGCGTCTTCGACCTGACGGAGGGCTGGGACGGGAAGCCGCCGGGCGGGATCGACCACGTGGTCGTCGTGACGCACCGGCCGGCGCCCGAGGGCTGGGACCCCGAGGCGCCGTTTCACTTCGTCGACGGCGTCGAGGCAGCCGTGGCCAAGGCGCGGGAGCTTGCGGGTGACCGCTTGGTCGAGGTCGCCGCCGGCGAGGTCGGTGGCCAGGTGCTGGCCGCGGGTCTGGTCGACGAGGTGCGCATGGACGTCGCACCCGTGGTGTTCGGGTCCGGCAAGCGCTACTTCGGGTCGGTCCACGCGCAGCACCTGTTGGCGGATCCTGACGTGGTGATCCAGGGCGACCGGGTGCTGCACCTGCGCTATCAGGTGCGCCGTTGACCGAGCTGATCGGTGTGCTCGTCCAGTCCGGGCGGGGAGAACGCGGGGGCGCCACACCAGGTGGACCAGGCGGTGCTGAGGCTGTCGGTGGGTTGTGGGTCGGTCGTGGTGGAGATCCAGGCGGTGTGTCCGTCGGGGCGGATCAGCATGCCTTCGAGTTCGGCGTGTTCGGGACAGCGGGCGTGGTGGGTGTCCACTCCGCCGTCCGCACTGCTCGGCAGGGCGCGGTCGCCGAGGTGGAGGAACACCGGGCGGGCGGGCCGGAGCAGTTCGGCGACGCTGGTGTGCCGTTCGCCTAGGGTCAGCTTCAGGTTCGGTGCGAGTGTGCCCAGCCACGGGTGTGCACCGGGGATCCTGGGGTCGTACCGGGTGCTCACTCCGGCGGCCAGTTCGGCGAGATAGGTGTTGACCGGGGGCAGGTCGGTGAGTTTCCCGAACAGGTCCCGGACCGGATCAAGGTCCGGGTGACGGCGCGCGAGGATCATCTGGGCGCGGGTGGTTTGCAGCACGCGGGCCCCGGCCTCGTGCCGCTCGTGGTGGTAGCTGTCGAGCAGGCCGTCCGGCGCGCGGCCGAGTGCGGTGGCGGCGAGCTTCCAGCCGAGGTTGACCGCGTCCGCCAGCGCCACGTTCACCCCCACCGCCCCTGCCGGTGGGTGGATGTGCGCGGCGTCCCCGGCCAGCACGACCCGGCCCGCGACGTAGCGGTCCGCCTGCCTGGCCGCGTCGGAGAACCTGGTGAGCCAGCGCGGATTGCGTAACTGCACCGGGTGGCCGAGCACCTCGTTCAGGACCTGCTGGAAGTAGGCCGGCCGGACCGGTTCGTCGCGGTCGGCGGGCGGGGCCGGCTCGTCGAGCACGATCCGCACGTAGCCGGGCCGAGGGAGCACGAACACCGTGCCGTGCTCGCCGTCGGTCATCCCAAACGGCAGGTCGGCGGGATTGGCCAGCTCCACGTCGGCGAGCAGGCCGTACGTGGTGGCCGCGGTGCCTGGGAAGCCGATTCCGGCGCGTTTCCGCACGACACTGCGGCTGCCATCACAGCCGGCGAGGTAGTCGACCCGCCTGCGTTCCTGCTCGCCGCCGACCCGGACGGTCACGTCAACCCCGGCGCCGTCCTGTTCGAGGTCGATGACCTCGTGCCCCCAGGACACCGGCACACCCAGCTCGGCCAGCCACTGCTCCAGGAGTTCCTCGACCCGGGTCTGCGCGATACCGAGCACGTACGGGTGATCGGTGTCCATCGCACTCAGGTCCAGGGGCCGGCCCGGGTCGGCGAACATGCCGTAGGGCACCGTCGGGCCCTCCGCCAGGAAGCGGTCGGCGATGCCGCGCCGGTCCAGCAGTTCCAGGCTGCGGGCATTGAGGGTGAAGCCGCGGCAGAACGGCGATCGTTGCGGCAGCCGGTCCACGACCGCCACCTCGACCCCGGCCAGTGCGAGTTCCGCCGCCAGCATCAACCCGGCCGGGCCCGCCCCGGCCACCATGACCTGCATCGAACCTCCGTTCCTGGCGCCGACATTCCTTCGGTCGCCGTCCCTCAGATTCCCGGTCCTGCTGGGGCGTCACGAGTTGGCGCGGACCCAGCCGGTCACCGGCTCCGGCCAGGCCAACCGGCCGGTGGTGATCTCGGTGGTGATCTCCTCGACCCAGCTCAGCTCGGCCTCCAGCATCCGCACCGCGTACTCGGCCTCCACCACGAACAGGCGCGGCACCTCGCCGGCCGCCAGCACCTCGCGGTGCCCCTGCCGGATCTCCGCCAACGACGCGCGGATCCGGTCGGCCCGCTCCCGCAACGCCGCCGCGGCGCCATCCGGCCCGAGCGCGCCGAGATAGCTGACCGCCGACAGGAACTTCGGGTACTCCTCGGCCGGGGTACGGATCAGTTCATCCACCCAGCGCACGAACTCCGCCCGCCCCGGCGCGGTGTGCTGATAGATGGTCCGTTCCGGTCGGGCACCCACCCGGACGGTCTCCCGGGCCTCGATCCACCCGGCCCGTTCCAGCATCCGGACCACGTCGTACAGCGAACCGGTGGTCACCTTGAACGCCCGATCCATGCCCCGTTCGCGCAGGGTGGCAGCCATGGCATGGGGATGCGTCGGCGACTCCATCAGCAACCCCAGCACCGCCAGTCCCAGCGGGTTGGACACCGCGCGGCGATCATTCGCACCCAATCGCTCGCCTCCAATCAGTCGGTGCCGAGTATTTGGCACCGACTGATGGCTGTCAAGACGGCAGCGCTCGCTCAGCACGGCCACGTCCCGGCTGTGGATGGCCTCGCGGCGGCCGAGCACGTCGCGCACGCCGCGGATCACGTTGCGGCCCAACCCCCACAGGTGCGCGCTGATCGCGGCGCTGTGCACCCGGCCGGAGCTGATGTCCTGCACCGGCCGGGCGCACATCGGGCCGAACTGGGGGCTCCGCCCGAACCGGTCAGCCCAGTCGGATGAACCAGCTGTAGCCGTTGCAGCCCGAGTCCTGCCTGGTCGAGACGACCACGTACCCCGGCGGGAGCGGGTGCTGGGTCTGGCAGATCCACATGCCGTTCTGCGGGTACTGGATCCACCAGCTGTAGCCGGCGCAGCCCGAATCCTGCCGAATCGAGGTGACCACGTACCCCGGCGGAAGCGGCAGCTGAGTCTGGCAGATCCACAAGCCGTTCTGCGGGAGCTGGACAAACCAGCTGTAGCCGCCACAGCCCGAATCCTGCCGAATCGAGGTGATCACATGACCCGCGGGAACAGGCGTGCCGGCACAGATCCAGCCCGAGAACAGCGGTGCCGCCGGGGTGGCCGGGGTGGCGGCGACGACCGGCGCCGGAGCGGCGGCGGGTGCGGCGCCGGCCGGGGTGGCGGCGATGAGGCCACCGATCACGGCCGTTCCGACGAATGCGGCGAGCTTTCCAAGTATTCTCGACCAGCGTGAAGTGCCATTCATGGAGCTATCCCCTCTGTTGTCTCAAGCGCGGCGGGTGAATCGGGTCCGGCTGCCGCAGTTCACCGGCCGGGCGGAGCTGGGGGCTCCGCCCGGACCGGTCAGCCGAATCGGATGAACCAGCTGTTGCCGAGGCAGCCCGAGTCCTGCCGGATGGCGGTGACCACGTACCCCGACGGGATCGGCACCGAGGATTCGCAGATCCACAAGCCGTTCTCCGGGAGCCGGACGAACCAGCTGCGGCCGCCACAGCCCGAGTCCTGCCGGATCGAGGTGATCACGTGACCGGCGGGAACGGGTGTGCCGGCACAGATCCAGCCCGAGAACAGCGGTGCCGCCGGCACCGGAGCGGCGGCGGCCGGGGCGGCGGCGATGAGGCCGCCGACCACGACCATGCCGGCGAACGCCGCGAATTTTCCAAGCATTCTCGACCAGCGCGAAGTGCCATTCATGGAGCTATCCCCTCTGTTGTTTCAGACGCTGCGGAGGAATCGGATTCGACTGCCGCAGTTCAGCAAGATCCCGGAGAACTCGACCATACAACCGACCGCCAGGAGATCAACCTGGGCGGTTTTGGCCGGCACGAATGCGGGCACGCGGAATTGCTCGCGGAATTTCCCCCATTGAGCGCGAGCCGAAAACTCTCCCCTCCGGAAAGAAACGGTATCCGAGCTGACGAAGGCCGGGAAATACGCCAAACAGCCTAATTTCACTACAGGGCGTAGCGAAATTCCCGGACCGTGGCGTCGTACCGGGTGATCACGGGCGAGGGAGCCGGGCGACGAGCGCGGTGCGCGAGGACACGCCGAGTTTGCGGTAGATCCGCCCCAGGTGGGTCTCCACGGTGCGTTCGCTGACCACCAGCCGTTCGGCGATGGCCCGGTTGCTCTCCCCCCTGGCGACGAGTCCGGCGATCTCGGCCTCCCGCCGGGTCAGGCCGAGCGGGGAGTGCCGGGCGGTGTGCGGGGCCGGTGCGGGGACGCGGCGGCCGAGCTTGCGCTGGTGCCGGGTGGCCAGCTCGACATACCGGTCTGCCCCGCACAGGGCGAGAATCGCCGCCGCACTGTCCAGTTCGGACAGTGCCATCGACCGGTTGCCGCCTGCGCCGTGGATCAGTCCGGCCAGCATCCGGGCCCGGCCGGCCTGCAGCCGCTGCCCGGTGGCCACGAAGATCTCCGCCGCCGCCTCGGCCCGGGCCAGGGCCGTTCCCAGTTCCCCGGCCTGGTGCAGGGTGTGCGCCCGCGCCAGCGCGGCGAACCCCAGGCTCCACGGCAGCACCTCCTCGGCCAGCTCCTCCGCGCGGTCCGCCCAGTCGCCCGGCTCGCCGAGTTCGGCCAGCTCGGCATAGGCGCGCAGGCGCATCCGGTAGAGCAGCTGGGGCAGCGCCGGGCCGCCCATGCGCTCGATCACCCGCGCCAGTCCCTCGCCCCGGCCGGTGGTACCCCGGCGCAGCAGCTCGATGCCCAGTGCGAGGGGCAGGCGCCGGACCTCCGGGCCCTGCTCGGGGAGCGCGCACATCTCCTGGTAGGCCCGGGTCAGCGTGTCCAGGTCCAGGCAGTCCACCGCGACCATGCCCTGGAAGAACAACGCCGCCTCCAGCAGCGGGGTCGCCCCGTCCAGCCTGGCCAGTTCCAGTGCCTCCGCCGCCGAGGCCATGGCCTGGGTCAGCTGCCCCGCCGCGGCCTGGCCGACGGAGCTGTAGCCGTAGATGCCCGCGCTGCCCGTGACGTTGCCGGTCCGCTCCATCACCACCAGCTCCTGCCGCAACCGGCGCAATCCGCTGTCCAGCCGGAGGTGCCCGTAGATCTCGGTGATCGGTGCGGCGTGGCCGATCCAGAAGAACGCCCGGTGGTCGGCCTCGCTGATCCGGTCGAACATCTCGGTGGACTCCGCCAGCAACTCCACCGCCTCGCGCACCCGCCCCAGCTGCGGGTGGGTCATGGCCAGCATGGCCAGGGCCGCGCAGCGCACCGGGCAGTCCGCCCCGGCCGGACGTCGTCGCAGGGCCAGCGCCGCCACCTCGGCGGCCTCGGCGAACTTGAACTGGGACAGCTCCAGCACGGCCAGGTGCATGGCGATCATGGCGGTGAGCAGGTCGTCCTGGTCCGGCTCGCGGTCCAGTTCGGCGTAGAGCGTCTCGGTGGTCTCCTCCGCCCAGGCGAAGGACAGGCTCGTGCCCGCGTACAGCGCGGTCGCCCGCAGCCGCAGCGCGGGTTCGGTCATCAGGGCTCTGGCCAGCTCCCAGGCCTGGGCGCTGCGACCCGCCAGCGCCAGCGCCTGGGCCAGTTCCAGGCGCAGCTCCCCGCCCACCTCGTCGGCAGGCGCAGGATGCAGGTCCAGCGCCGCCTGGGCCCAGCTCACCGCGGTCGCCGGGGCCACCGGCAGGGCCTCCCTGGCCGCCGCGCGCAGCTCCTCCCGCGCCTGGGTGTCCCCGACCGCGGCCGAGCGGGCGAGGTGCGGGGCGCGCACCCCGACCCCCGCGCCCCGCCTGGCCAGTTCCCCGGCCACCCGGCCGTGCGTGGCGGCCCGCCACAGCGGACTGGCCGAGTGGTAGACCGCGTTGCGCAGCAAGGGATGCCGGAAGGCGACCCGGGCCCCGGCTCCGGTGGCGCGCAGCAGGTCCGCGGTGAACAGCTCCGCCGCGGCGGCCTCGGTCTGGGCCGGGGTCAGGTCGGCGGCGACCGCGACCAGCTCCGGCTCGACCTGGTCGCCGAGCACTGCCGCGGCCTGGGCGACCAGCCGCGCGCGGTCGGACAGCTGGCCGAACTCGGCCAGCAGCGCCCTGGTGCCGGTGTGCGGCCCGGCGGTGCGGGCCAGGATGCCCAGATACAGCGGGTTGCCCTCGGCTGCGGTGTAGCGGCTGCGGCGCTGCGGCTGGGGCACGTCGGAGAGCAGCTGCTCGGCGGCGGAGTAGTCCAGGGCGGTCAGTTCCACGCGGTGGACCGGGGCGGTCCACGGTTCGTGCAGCACCGCGGCCAGCTTGTCCGGCAGCTGCCGGGGCCGGTGGGCCAGCCACAGCACCAGCGGTCCGGCCGGCGGGCGGCGGCTCAGGTGCGCGAGCAGGTGCACCGAGGCTTCATCGGCCCAGTGCAGGTCATCCAGTACCAGCACGGTGCGCGGTGTCAGCACGGCGGACACCGCCCGGTGCAGCGCCCGCCACCCGCCGGGCGAATCGTCGGCAGGCACCGGGAAACGGTCGGCCAGGGCGTCCTGGAACACCCCGAACGGCAGCTCCTGCTCGAACTCCCCCGCCCGGCCGGTCAGGACCGTGAAACCCTGTGCGGCCGCGCGCGGGCCCGCCTCGTACAGCAGCCGCGACTTGCCGATACCGGGCTCGCCGACGACCTCCACCACGGTGATCCCGGCCTCGGCCGTGGCCACCACCCCGGTCAGGAGATCCAGCTCGGCCTGCCTGCCAACGAACGGTTCCACCGGCACACCATAGTGAGATGGCCCCCGGCGCAGGCCGGAGGCCATTCCATTTCGGACAGTGCCAGGCTCGCGGCACACCGCCTGTTCCCGCACCGTTGGCCGCGGCTTCGCCTTACCGGCGATCGTCCCGGGTCAGCCAGAGCCGCCGCGGCCCGGTGCCGGCGGCCCCCAAACGGTCGTCCCGGTTGCGCAGCAGGCAGTTCTGCAGCGAGAGACAGCCGCAGCCGATGCAGTCGGTGAGCTTGTCACGCAACCGGACAAGCTGGCTGATCCGTAGGTCCAGATCGGCGTGCCAGCGCGCCGCGAGCAGCTCCCAGTCCTCCTGCGTCGGCGCGCGGTCCGCGGGCAGTTCGGACAGCGCCGCGCCGATCTCGCGCAGCGGGATGCCGACCCGCTGGGCGACTCTGATGAGCGCGACCCGGCGCAGCGCGTGCCGCGGGAACCGCCGCTGATTGCCCGCCGTGCGCCTGCTGGTCACCAGGCCCTGCTCCTCGTAGAAGTGCAGCGCCGTGACGGTCACCCCGGCTCGCCGGGCGAGTTGGCCAATGGTCAGTTCGGCTTGCGGATCCACCACCTGCGGAATCCTACCTCTTGACCTCGGGTAAACCTGAGGTTGAAAGCTGTTCGGCATGACTCGTGACATCGCCGGTCCCCGGCTCGCCGGCCGGCGGGAATGGCTCGGCCTCGCGGTTCTCCTGCTCCCCGCGCTGCTGGCCTCCCTCGAACTGACCATCACCCACCTCGCGCTGCCCGCGATCGGCCGCGACCTGGGCGCGTCCAGCACCCAGTTGCTGTGGATCGTCGACGGTTACGCGTTCCTGCTGGCCGGCACGCTCGTCCTGATGGGCACGCTGGGCGACCGGATCGGGCGGCGCAGGCTGCTGCTCGGTGGCGCGACCGCGTTCAGCGCGCTGTCCGTGGCCGCCGCGTACGCCCCGAACCCGGAGGTGCTCATCGCGGTGCGCGCCCTGCTCGGCGTGGCGGGCGCGACCCTCATGCCCTCGGTGCTCGCACTCGCCGTGGCGCTGTTCACCGAAGCACGCCAGCGCGCGCAGGCCGTCGGCATCGTCATCGCCACCGTCTCGGCCGGTACCGCGATCGGACCGCTGGTCGGCGGCTGGCTGCTGGAGCATTTCTGGTGGGGCGCGGCGTTCCTGCTGCCGATCCCGCTGATGCTCGTGTTGCTGGTCGTCGGGCCGGTGACGCTGCCCGAGGGCCGATCTCCTGGCGGGCGCCGGCTGGACCTGCCCAGCGCCGTGCTCTCCATCGCCACCGTGCTGCCGATCGTCTACGGGCTCAAGCAGGTCGCCGCGGCCGGACCGGACCCGATCGCGTTCGCCACCCTCGCCCTCGGGCTGGCCTGCGCCCTGCTGTTCGTCCGCCGCCAACGCCGGCTGGCCGACCCGATGCTCGATCTGCACCTGTTCGCCTCCCCGGCGTTCACCACGGCCACCCTCACCCTCGTGCTCGGGATCTTCGTGCTGTGGGGCACGAACTACGCGGTGGCGCAGTACCTCCAGCTGGTGGCCGGGCTGACTCCGCTGACCGCCGGACTGCGGACGGCACCATCGGCGATCGGGATCATCCTCGGCTCACTCGGCGCGACCCGGCTCGCCCGCCGGCTGCCGCCAGGGTGGATCATCAGCGGTGGGCTGCTGCTGTCGGCCATCGGTTTCGGTGTGCTGGCCACCCTCGGCCCGGCCACCCCGCTGAGCGTGCTCGTGACCGGGACGATCATCGTCTCGGCCGGGCTCGGACCGATGATGGCCCTGGCCACCACCATCGTGGTGGGCAACGCCCCGGCCGAGCGGGCAGGCGCCGCGTCGGCCATCGCCTCCGCGGCGCCCCAGCTGGGCGGCGGGCTGGGCATCGCGATCCTCGGCAGCGTCATCACGGCCGTCTACCGCGCGGATATGGGCGGCATCGCCGGACCAGCGGGCGACACCCTCACCGGAGCCGTCGCCGCTGCGGGCGCCCTGCCCGCGGCCGAGAGCGCCGCCCTGCTCGCCACGGCCCGTGCCGCGTTCACCGCCGGATTCGAGGTCAGCGCCCTGATCTCGGCCGCGCTGACGGTACTGCTCGCCGGCGTCGTCCTGCTGGTGCTGGGCAGACGGTGACCCACTGGGCAGGGGTGCCGTGCCGCGTCACGGGCCGCGGCGCAGCGGCGGGCGGTGAGGTAGTTGGTCAGCGCCGCCCTCGTCTACCTGGTCGTCTTCGGTTGGGCCGGACATCGCGGGCGGCGGGGCTGCCGCACCCTCGCCGCGCACAGGTGTCGTGGCCGGTGACGATCACGGCACGAGCCGCCCCACCGCGGTGGACCCGGCCACGGCGGCCGGATCGGTTCGCGACCGGTGCGGGGCGAGGGCGGCGGCGCACTCACGGTGGCCGACAAGCAGTTCCCGGTAGTGCTGGCAGGACAGGCTCAGCTCGGCGTGGGTGCCGCTGCCGACGACCCTGCCCTGTTCAAGCACCAGGACGTGCGTGGCGTTCTGGATGGTGGACAGGCGATGGGCGACCACCAGCACCGCCCTGTCCGTTGCCAACGCGTCCATCGCCCGCAGCAGGTGCGCCTCATTGGTGGTGTCCATCTGGGAGGTCGGCTCGTCGAGAACGACCAGCGGGGTGTCCCGGATGAGCGCCCTGGCCAGCGCGAGGCGCTGGCGCTGACCGCCGGAGAGGTCGTGGTTCCGGCCGAGGTGGGTGTCCAGGCCGTCCGGCAGGCGCCGGATGTCCTGCTCCAGGCCGACGGTTGCCAGTGCGGTCCACAACCGCTGCTCAGCCAGGCCGGGATCGAGTCCGAGGGTGAGATTCAGGCGGATCGGGCCCTCCAGGAGAGTGAACTCCTGGTCGACGTAGGTGACGTTCCGGCGCAGCGAGTGCAGCGGCCAATTCCCGATGTCCCGGCCCAGCACGTGGATTGTGCCGCGGGTGGGTTCGATGAACCTCTCGATGAGTTTCAGCACGGTCGACTTGCCCGCGCCCGAGTGCCCGATGATCGCGGTGAGACCACGGCCCGGCACGGCGAGGCAGACCCGGCGCAGGGCAGGGTGACCGTGGTAGTCGAACCAGACGTCACGGAACTCGACCGCCGTGCCGCCATCGGAAAGCGGCGTTTCCGGGGCGGCGGGCGCCGCGCGCTCGGCAGGCGTGGCCAGCAGCTCCGCGAACCGCCTGCGGGCGGCCCGGCCGATCTGGATCCGGCTGATCCCGGCCTCCAGGACACCAAGCGGCACCGTGAGCTGGAACAGGCACAGGAGCACGGCGATGAAGGTGGACACGGGCAGTGCGCCCGCACTGACCTGGGCGCCGCCCACGATCACCACCGCGATCATCGAGACCTGGTTGCCCAGCGCCATGACCGGCGTGACCATCGACTGGAGCCGGGCCACGGACAGGGTCCGGACGCTCAGGTGCGTGGCCTTCTCGGCGAAGTCGGCGGCCGCCCGCGGCTCGGCGACGCATGCCTTGATCGTGGTCAGCGCCGAGGCCGTGGCGGTGACGTGCTGTCCGAGCGCGCTAGTGGACTGTTGCAGATCCTGGAAACGCTGCCGCAGTTTCCTCGTGGCCACCCGGACGAACATCGCGCCAGGGCCGAGGGTGAGCAGCGCGACCACGGTCACCGTTGGCGACAACACGGCCATCACGGTCACCGTGGCGATCGCGGTGGCCGCCGCGACCGGCAGCTGGGCGAACCCGACGTCGACCAGGGAACGCAGGTGAGCGGCGTCGGTGGTCAGCCGGGTGCCGAGGGCACCGGCGCCGTGGGAGCGAACGACGTCCAGCGGCAGCCGGAGGATGTGGTCCATCACCTGGCACCGCACCCGCAGGATCAGCCGTTCCCCGGTCTGTTGCAGCAACCAGGTCGCCGTCGCCGTGACGACCAGGGCGCTCAAGGCCAGCCCCGCCATGGCCAGCACCACGCCGGTCACGTCACGGTGCTCGGCGACCGCACTGATGAGTTCCCTGACCAGCAGCGGCACGGCCAGGTTGGCCGCCGCGCCGATGAGGCCCAGCGTGACCACCAGCACCAGGCGGAGACGGTCACTCCGGCCGAGGTCCAGGATGGCGTGGCCGGGTCGCGGCCTGGTGGCGGCGGACTGGCGTGGCGGCATGGTTCTTCCTCCGGTAGTGCGGGTCAGGTGGCGGAAGACGAGGTGGCCAGGGCGAAGATGCGGTGGTCCGCTCGCCCTGGCCACCTGCCCGGTCAGTCAGGAACCCTGGGGCCGGAACCAGTTCACATACCCTTGCCGGTGCAGAGGACGCTGAAGCTGCAACCGATGCTGAAGTTGCTGGCCCCGCACCCCTGCTGCACGTCGTCGGGCTCCAGGGATTGAAGATCGAGAATAACCATGGTGTTTCCCTCGCTTTCAGTTGATGTTGACCAGCTCCAGCTGGGCGTTGGATGAGACGGGAACGGAAGGGCGCCGGCCGTGCTCCGGCTGGAAGAACGGCATGGCGGTCTGACCGGTCCGCGCCGCGGTCAGCGCGAGGAGCACGCCCGCCGAGCCGGTGGCCAGGTCCGTCGACAGTCTGAACATGTTGTGGCCGGTGAAGGCCACACCTCCCCGGAACCGGATCGCCTGGTCGGCGATCAGCCGCAGCAGATGCTCGATCTGGGCGCTGATCGCGATGCTGGGCGAGCGCTGACGTTCCCGGCACAGGAACTCCAGGATTCCGGCGACGCCGTGGAACAACCCCGGCAGGAGGTAGAACAGACCTGAGGCCGCGTTCACCACACCGGTCAGCGCGCGGTCGAACTCCTCGTCATGGCGATGCCGGAGATAGTCCTGCAGCACCAGTCCGATCCCGACGCTGCCTCCTGCCAGGTAGGGCAGTGTGGTGGTCTTGTCCCGGACGTGCAGCACGTCCCCGTCCAGCCAGGCACAGCCGGCGAGGTCGCGGCGCAGTGCCTGCGCGGCGAGGTCCAGGAAGCACTGGTCGCCGGTGTGCTCGTAGAGGCGAAGGTAGAAGAGGGCGGCGCCGGTCCAGCCCCTGGCCAGTCCGGCGAAGCGCGGCTCACTGGCGGAATCGGCGGCCGCGAGCATGGCACCCAGCAGGTCCGCACAGCGCTCCACCTGGTGCAGCAACACCGGGTCGCCGGTGTGGCGGGCGAAATGCAGGAAGCTCAGCCCCATGCCGGGCAGCCCGTCCATCAGGTCGATACCGGCGCCGGGCAGCGGCGCCGACAGGATCCGGTCGAGCAGATCGGCGGACTCGGTCGCACATCCGAGCGTGTGCAGGGCGTAGGCGATGCCGTGCAGGCCGAGATAGAAGCCGGTCTGCGGATTCTCCGACCGTCGGACGTGGTCGACCAGCCATGCCTCGTGCTCGGCGAAGCGCCCGGCTCCGGCCTGGTGCAACGCGTAGAGGACGCCTGCCGCGCCGTAGGCCAGGTTGAGCCCGCCGCTGGCGAACTGGGCGATATCGCCGGGGAAGAGCCGGTCATCTCGTTGTGGGGTGGTGCTGGCCAGTATCGCGGACACGATCGCGGCTCGGGCTCCGGGCGCATCCGGTGTCCAGGCCGGCTCGGTGGCGCCGGCCTCGCCGGCCGGTTCAGGCGGCGCCAGGCGCTGGTGGAGTCGCGTGCGGAAATCCGCCGGAATGGGGAACCTGGCGGCGATGCCGTCCAGGAGCTGGGGCAGTTTCGCGGGGTCCAGGCTGAGCAGGTGTGGCATTGCCAGGAACAGGTTCAACCCGAGGGCACAGAGCTGCCAGTCGTCGGATGCCGGGCCGGTGATCCCCGCCGGAGGTTCGAACCCCAGGGCGGTGTCCCGCACGCGGAACTCGGCATCGTCCAGTCCGGCGAACTCGAAGTCGATCAGCACGACCGGACCGTGCGGGGGCACGAGCACATTCCTGGCATGCAGGTCACCCAGGACGACACCGCGGTCGTGGATGGCCTGGAGCGCCCGGTCGACCTGGGCGAAGATGTCCAGGGCCCAGGCCGTGTAGCGCTGGAAGGCAGGCAGGCCGGCCGACGGGGGCAGCGGGAGGATCCGTTCGGCGATCGTCTCCCACAGTGGCTTCCCCTCGACGTAGTCCATCACCAGGAAGTGATGTTGCTGGCAGATGAGGTAGTCGTGGACCTGGGGCACGCACCACAGTCCGCGCAGTCGCTGGAGCACGGCGTGCTCGTGGGACAGGCGGGTGACGGCGTCGGTGCCCAGTGCGTCGAGTCCGGCGTGTGGTCGCGCCTCCTTGAGGACGACCTCCTGACCGTTGCGCAGGTCGGTCGCCTGGTACACGCCACCGCCGTTGGAGAAGTGCAGGACCCGGTGCACCTTGAACGGGAACTCCGCGGGCGCGCAGGCCGTTCGACGTTCCCGCTGGGCTTCGAGGAAGGGCGGCAGCTCGACCCAGTCCGGCACGTAGAAGGCCGGCTCACGCTTGTCGGGCACCAAATTCCCGCGCCTGTCCTCGATCGCGAATTCGCTCAGCCCGGACGGCAGTACGACCGTGCGCGTCTGGAACCCCCCGTACCGCACGTACAGTGGCCCCGAGTTCCACCGGAGGTCGCTGAGGATGTAGGGCCCTGCCGCACCGGCAAGCTGTTCGTCGAGATCACCGAGAACCTCTTCCAGAGCTTGCTCGTCGACCGGGTACATGGTGATGAACTTGCCACTGCCGGCCCGGTGCGCATACTTCGAGTTCGACCGCAGCAGCGCCTGTTCATCAGGGCGGAACTTCAACGGGATTCCGCGCGCAAAACAGTACCGCGCCACTGTCCCAAGCATGTCCCCGGCGTTGCCCAAGGTGGCCGAGACGTGAATCTTCCAGCCTTGTCCGGGAAGCGGGCATGACATTGGGGAGAGGTACGTCCAGCCATTATCCCTAGGACAGACCCAGTTCGACGGAATCGACAGGAGGTCGAGATAACTGCCGCCTCCTTGTTTATCACGCGCAAGATCGTAGAACGGATTCCCCGAGTGACAGTAAGGCAGATACTGAAGATCCATCAAATTCCCTTCGCATGCGCACTCAGGTCGCGATGGAGTTCCTGTCCGCCATAACGGGCAGGAACTCCATCTTTACCCAGGAGTGCAGCGAACCCGACAGTGCTCACACGGTGCGCACCGGCAGTGTTGTCACCTGGCGGACCTGATGAGATCGATCTCGGCCCGCACCTCCCCGAAGTTCTCACCCGTTTTGATGTTCTTCAACATCGCCAGGTAGTCAGCCTTACCGGGGTTGTACTCCCCCGTGGCCGCCACCACGTCGGTAACCCACCGCCTGTTCACCGCCGGACAGGGCCGAATGTGAGCAGTCGCCCCAAGCGCCAGAGTCGGCTGCTTCTGGGCAATCTCGATGAATACGCCGATGTACTTCTCATCCCCGGCTCCCGAACAGGAGTACGTCCCAGAAATGGTGGCAACCTTCTCCCCGTCCGCACCAACGTGAATTACGGCCTTCTCAACCTTGACCCCGGGTTCGGCACCAGGGGCAGCCGCAGCGATGGTCGTCGTGCTCAGAACGCACGTCATCACCGCGAGCGACATGACCGTCCAGCGTGTCTTGTGCATAAAGTCCTCCTTGGCGTCGCACTGACGTTCGGCAAATTTGATCCGACCCCACCCTGTGCTTTCACGCACCCAGAATCACTCACCCCAGCCCCTGCTTCCGCAAGAAATGGTGAGACGACCGAGAAGCCAGCAGCCGGTGGCCCATCACAAGGAGTAAGAGAAGGCTGATTGCCGGTATCAGTCCATCCCGAAGTGTGCACGTCGCACCACTTACCCTAAACACATTACCCGCACAGACCAGCGAGGCAATACACACGATCGCATGACCGTAAGTCGATTCAGGTTTAATTCGAAAACCAGGAACTCCGACGCGACAGTCAACCCAGATGCGCACCTCCACGCACTCGATGCAGTGAACCTTGCAGACTAATTGCCGGGACAATCAATTGATCCGCTCAAGGAGAATTCGATCTCATCGTGCGTACGCGGTGGCCACTTTCGCCGGCGGGGCAGACGAACTGGCCAGCCAGAACACTGTCCTCGCTGATGCCAGTCGAAGGCTGCGGCGAGGGGCGCCACGGCGAACCGGGCCTGGTGCGCGAGGCCGCCCGGGTGGCTGACGGTCGTGGCGCGGGATCCGGTTACGCCGTGGAGCACGATCGGGTCCAGGTCCGGCGAGCCGCAGTTGGCGCGGGTGTCGGCGATGGTCCGGCCCGGCTCGGCGCCCCCGGCGTCAAGCATCTCCGTTCACGGCGGCGGCATGACCGCGGCGATCATCGCCGACCGGCTCAACACGACCACCCACGACCAGGGCCTGGGAAAACCACCTCGTGCTACCGCGCTGACCCGGCGTACGACTTTGCCCAACCCGGCGTACGACTTTGGCCAACTGGGCGGAGGTCCGTGGTCAGCCGGGCTGGTGTTCCTGCAGCAGGGCGGACCACAGTTCGGCGGCGGCCGGGTCGCTGTGCCGGCCGGACACGTGCACGATGAGGTGTTCGGCCAGTTCCGCCGCCGTCAATCCCGCGCGGTCGGCCACGTCGCGGAGCAGGGCCTCGGCCTCGGCCGGGGTGCTGCGGCACAGCGCCAGCACGATGCCGGTCGCCCGGTCGAGCGCCAGGCGCTCGGTCAGTCCCTCCAGCACCCGGCGGCTGCCCGGTGGGTGGCCGGCCAGGGTGGAGATCACCGCGACGGTGGCCGCGACCAGCCGTTCGTAGCGGGCGAGCACGGACAGCGACACCGGGTCCGGGGCGCGGCTGAGGTAGGCCGAGAGGACCACCAGGTTGCGGTGATCGGCCAGGCAGGGCAGCGCCGCCACCCCGTTCAGCGCGCCCAGTTCGTCGCGGTGTTGCGGGAAGGCCGCGCAGGCATGGGACAGCCGCAACGGCCGCCAGCGCTCATCGGCCCACAGGTCCGCGCTGAGCACCGGCCGGGCCGAGTCGGCCGCCGCCGGCACCGGGCCGCCCTGGCCGGCGGCCTGGAGATCGTCCATCACCGCCCCGACCCCGCGCGCGGCCAGCAGCCGGGGCGGGTCGCCACCGCTGTGCGGGCGCAGCAGGGTCACCGCCGAGCCGAGCAGGTTCGGCATGTCCGTGTCCAGGACGGTCAGCGCGGCGGTGAGCGGGGCGGTCAGCGCGGCGCGCACGGCTGGTCTCCGTCCCGGATCGCGCCGGCCGGGGTGTGGATCTCCCGGTCGAAGGCGGCGAAGAAGGCCACCGCGGCCTCCGGCCTGCCGTCCACGGTCACCTCGTGCCGGACGAGCAGGTCCGGCAGGTCGGCCGCGCCCGCCACGTACTCCACGAGCGCGGCCGAGCCGAGCACGATGGTGGCGTCCGCCGGGCGGATCGGCGGTGATCTGCGCACCAGCAGCACCTTGTTGCGCAGCTCCAGCTCGAACTGCTCGCCGGTGTCGGTGATCCGGCAGCGCAGCCGGGTCCGGGCGCCGGTGGCGCGGTCGGGGTCCAGCCGGTAGCGCAGCAGTTCCATCAGCGCGCCGGGCGGACGGCCGCGCAGCCGGCTGGCGGCCTGGCGGCGCGCCGTCGCCGGGTCGGCGGCCTCGTCCAGGGTGGCCGCGGCGGTGCGGTAGTGCCGCTGCCGCCCCGGATCGGGTTCGCCGTCGGCCAGGTCGCACAGCGCGACTCCCCAGAGCCGTCTGGCCTCGGCATCCGCCGGATCGAGCAGCACCACGTCGGCGACCAGCTCCGCCGCGCCCTGCGGATCGGCGGCGTCCAGGCGTCGGCGCGCCTCTGCCAGCACCGGGTCCCGGCCCCCGGCGAGCCGGAGAACCTGTTGCGCGCGCACGGTTCGCGGTGCCCGGCTGGCCGCGGTGACCGCGGCGGCGGTCGGGCTCGCGACTGCCTCCTGGCAGCTGGACCGGGCCGCGCCCAGCCACGGTCGCAGGGCCGGGAACTCGGCCAGCTCCGGCAGCGGGGTGGCGTTGTCCTCCGGCCAGGCGCCGTCGAGCACCCGGCGCACCGCCTGATCGTGCCGGTGCTGCACGGAATCCCGCCACAGGGTGAGCATCTCCTTGGTCCGCGCGGCGCCGGAGAGCAGCGGCAGGTGCGTGCCCACCAGGTGCTCGATCCGGGTGGCGAGCAGCAGGTCGACCGCGGCCACCCAGCGCAGCGGTTGCGGGCCGGGTTCGCCGAGGAAGACCAGCCGGTGCTCGGGCAGGTGCACCGCGAGGGCCTGCTCGTCGACCGGGAGCAGACGCAGCTGGAGCCCGCCCAGCCGGAGCCTGCTTTCCCCGTGCAGCAACAGGTTGGGCGGCACCGGCGGCGGCCCTGGGTCGGCCGACGACGGGGGCGGCGGCCAGGCGGTGGTCAGCCCGTCGGTGCCCCAGGCAGGCAGGCCGACGACCACCACCGTGCCGGTGCTGACCTCGGCCGGCGGCACGATCGCGGCGGTGCCCAGGCAGTGCCGCATGGACGCCCGCGGGTAGACGATGGCGCACACCGGTTTCGCCGACAGCAGCGGCACAATCTCGGCGATGGCCTGGCCCGCGCCGGCGTCCACGCCGGTGTTGATCAGGACCAGGCCGGTGTCGCCCTCGACGGCGAGGCAGGCGCAGCCGGTGGCGGGGTCCCGCAACGCCCAGCAGCGGCCGGGGACGATGGTGTCCACCTCGGGCGGCCACGGCGGGCTGGGCGGCTGGGCGCGGAATGGACGGCGCGGTCGGGGAATGCTCATGGTTTCTGCTCCTGGCAATCGTTTCGAAGGTCAGAGCAAGCCGCAGCGGCGGGCCGCGATCACCGCGTCCCGGCGCTGGTTGACGCCGAGCTTGCGGTAGATGCCGCGCAGGTGGGTCTTGACCGTGTTGACCGAGACGTAGAGCGAGTCGGCGATCTCCTCGGCGGTGCGCATCGAGGGCAACTCGGCCAGCAGGTCCAGCTCGCGGCTGGTGAGTGTGGCGGTCACCGCGGGCCGCTCCACCGGGGGCGCCGCGGCCGCGGCGGTGGCGAAGTGCTCCAGGCGCCCGTAGCGGCCGAGGTTGCGGGCGAGCAGGTCGCGGATGGGCGCGCCGGCCGCGCGGAACGGGCGCAGCAGTTCCCGGGGTTCGGCCAGGGCCAGCGCCCGGCACAGCGCGCGGTGGGCGTGCCGGTCGGCCCGCAACCGGTCGGCGAGCAGGCATTCCAGCAGCCAGGCGTCCACCAGGTTGTGCGCGGCCGCGGGCAGTGCCCGGCCGGTCAGCACCGGGGCCAGGGACCGGCGGGCCTGGCTGAGCCTGCCGCGGTGGGCCTGCATCACCGCGCGCAGCAGCCCGGCCTCGGCGCGGGCGCCCAGCAGCCGGGTGCCGTGCTCGACGATCTGCCTGGCCCGGCCCAGTTCGCCGACCTGGAGCGCCATCCGCAGCGCCATCGGGCTGAACCAGGCGGCCAGCCACGGCGGCACCGGTCCCGGCCGGTCGTACTCGGTCCACAGCGCGCACAGGTCGAGCAGCGCTCGGTGCGGATCCGCGCCGGTCTCGAAGCGCAGTACCGCGGCCAGGCTGCCCATGGCCAGGCGCGGCAACGGATCCCCGCCGCAGACCGGGGCCGCGGCGGCCAGGTGCGCGCGGGCGGTGTCGGCGGCCAGCCGCAGCTGGGCCTCGGCGGCCAGCACCAGATGCGCGGTGCCGCAGCTCGCGGTGGCGGTCCACTCGTGTTCCTCGGCGAGCCGGACCGCGCTGGCGGCCAGTGCCCGCGCGGTGCCCAGTTCACCCTCGACCGCGGCCACGATCGCCTGCTGGGCCAGGACGTGCAGCAGCGCGCCCCGGCGTTCCCCGGCCGCGGTCAGCCGGCGCGCCCGGTTCAGCACGGACCGGGCCGAGGGCAGGTCGCCCTGCCGCAGCGCCCAGCCGCC
Source organism: Crossiella sp. S99.2 (assembly GCF_023094165.1). Classification (GTDB taxonomy): domain Bacteria; phylum Actinomycetota; class Actinomycetes; order Mycobacteriales; family Pseudonocardiaceae; genus Crossiella. The sequence continues at coordinate 145,816 of NZ_JALMDK010000017.1, forward strand.
CTTGACCAGCAGCACGAGCAGGTCCACCTCCGGCGCGCCGCTGTCCCCCTCGGCCAGCTCCAGCAGCTCCGCGGCGGGTTCCTCACCGACGATTCCGTTGCGCCATAACAGGATGGCCGCGCTGAGGATGCGTAACCGGGGCGAGCGCAACGGCAGTTCGGGGTGGCCGATCCGGCGCAGTCCCTCCTCGGCGGCCGCGGTGTCCCCGGTGGCCAGCGCCGTCGCGGCCACCACCAGGGCCACCGACGGGCGGGCCAGCACGTGCGTGGGCAGCCGGGCCAGCACCTGGGCCAGCGCGCGGGCCCGGCCGGCCAGCACCTCGGTCAGGCCGACCTCGGCGACCAGGCGGGCCGCCAGGTCCGCCCGCTGCCCGGCCACCGCGTGCTCCAGGGCGAGGATCCGGGCGCCCGCGGCCAGGAACCAGTCGGCGGCCAGCCGGTGCAGTTCCACCGCCCGCTCCGGCCGCAGCCGGGTCAGCTCGGCGTGCAGGTGGTGCCGCAGCAGCGGGTGGCAGCGGTACCACTGGCCGTCGCCGTCGGTCCGCCGCAGCAGACCGCGGGCGCCGTGCAGCCGGTCCACCAGGTGACCGGCCTGGGCCAGTCCGCTCAGGGCGGCAGCCAGTTCGACGGTGAACCCCTCGCACACCGACACCGCGGTCAGCAGCTCCCGTACCAGGGCCGGTTCGGCGCCGAGCACCTCGTTGCGCAGGTAGTCGGCGAGCAGCCGGTCGGCCGAATCCGGTTCGCCCGCGCGGGCGATCGCGGCCAGCCGGAGTCCGGCCGCCCAGCCTTCGGTGTGCCGCATCAGCAGGTCCAGCTCACCCTCGGTGGGTGCGTGGCCGAGCGCGGTGAGCAGCGCGGCGGCCTCCGCCGTGGTGAAGGCCAGCTCGGCCATGCCGATCTCGCGCAGCCTGCCCTCCACCCGCAGCCGGGCCAGCCCGAGCGGGGGTGGGAAGCGGGCCAGTAGCACCACCCGCAGGCCGGCGGGCAGCTCGCGCAACCAGCGTTCCAGCTCCCGCAACGCCTGCGGGGCCAGCAGTTCGTGCACCTCGTCCAGCACCAGGCAGACCGGAGCCGGTTCGGGCCCGGCGCCGCCGCTCAGCGCCGCCCCGATGGTCGCCGCCAGCACCTCCGGTTCGTTGTCCCGCGCGGTGATGGTGGCCCACCGCACCGCGGTCGTGCCGGTCTCCTGGACCCGTCGCCGCGCCCAGGAGGCGAGCAGGGTGGTCTTGCCGGTGCCTGCGGGCCCGAACACCAGCAACACCTGGGGTGCGCCCGATCGCAGCTGGATGTCCACAATGGACTCCAGCCGGTCCCGGCGGAGCACCGGACCGGCCGGCACCGGCATCCGCGCCCCCGGCTCGGTCTCCGCCACCTGCGCGCTGCTAGTCATGGTCACCTTTCTCCAGGAAGTCGCCAAGACCGGTCGGCAGACTGCGCCATACCGGTGATTCCCTTGCCCTGAACCGATTGGCCGCGCTCAGTCGCGTTCGCGCAGCAGGAACCAGAGCAGCGGAACCAACATTCTGGGCACCCCGCCGGGCAGCACCAGCACCACAGGGGACAGTCGCGCCGCACCGGCGTCCTCCGGCCCGCGCGACCCGCACAACAGGGCCAGGACCAGCAGTCCGGGAAGCAGGATCCTGAGCGGAATCCGGCGCCTGGTTCGGTTCATGGCCCTCGTCTCCTGGTCACCGTGCCGACTCCGACCAGGATTCAGTGGACTTCGACCGCGGTCCTCCCCCGGCGCGGGTGAGCCTGCGCGCACAGTCGTTTGTGTCCACAGTGGACCTACCTGGGCCAGCCCCATCGCCGTCGAGGGACTTTGGTCCCTGCCGCGGCCGGGCCGCGGGCGGCAGACTTGACCGAGGTGGCCGCGAGCTGAGGGGGGAGGCCGGCGTGCGCTCAGCGCGGCGTTGGTCCCGGCGCCGACTCAGGCGATCCGCCACCCGCGCAGGTCAGCGCAGACAGCGCGCAGGGTCAGCAGTCGGTGGCTGCCTTCGTCGCGAGGTACACGGTGTTGGCCGATTCGCGGTCCTGCAACGGATTCCGGAAGTTGACGATCTTGGCTTCCACGTCCACGAAGACCTGGCCGAGGACGGCGGTGAACTCCTCATCCGGCGGGTCGTTCGACCAGAGCGCGAACACCCCACCGGGGTGCAGCCGGTCGGCAACCCGCCGCAGGCCCGCTGCCTGGTAGAAGTCGGCGTTGCCGGGGTGCAGCAGATGACGCGGCGAGTGGTCGATGTCGACCACAACGGCATGGAACAGCCGTCCGGGGACCCCCAGGTCGAATCCGGCCGGGGATCGCAGCATCGCGAAGAAGTCGCCGTGCACCAGCTCGCATCGCGAGTCGGCGGTGACCACGGCTCCGGCGGGAATCAGCCCTCGCTGATGCCACTCGATCACCTCGGGCAGCGCGTCGACGACGAGCAGGGAACGCACGTTCGGGTGCGCCAGCACCGCCATCGCGGTGTAGCCGAGCCCGAGTCCGCCCACGAGCACGTCAACAGGCGCCTCCGGGAGACCCGCGAGAGCCAGGTGCGCCAGCTCGATCTCGGCGACGGTGAACAGGCTGGACATCAGGAACTCGTCATCGAGCTTGATCTCGTAGACCTCGCGGTCGACGGCGGGATCCCATCGACGGCGCAGCATGAGCACACCCAACGAGGTCTGACACGAATCGAGCACCTGAAAACGGGCGGTCACCGGTCTCCTTCCGAACGCCGGACCGTGACGCTACTCGCTACCCGCGATCAGCGGTTCCAGCGCCACCGCGTGGGGGCAGACGCCGCACGATCGGGTAAGGCAGGGCCTCGGCTGGGGAACTCCGCACAGCGGACTCAGGTGCCGGCGCGGGCCACCAGCCGGCGGGCCGTCGCCGTGCCGAGGCCGGTGGGGCCGGCGAGCCTGCGGGTGACCGTCTGCACGGCCGCCACTGGGTCCGTGCTCTGGTAGCGGGCGGCGCGCTGGTGCCAGGCCAGCCAGCCGGGGAGCCAGTCGCGCAGGCTGTCCACGTGGTCGAGCACGGTGGCACGTTGCGCCGTGGAGAGCTGATGTGCCTGGCACATCTCGGGAATCTCGACCTCGGCGATGTGCTCGAACTGGCGGACCCTGGCGGTGATCATGTCGTTGCAGGCTTCCACGGCCTGCTGGGGGCCGCAGCCGAGGAGTTTTTCCAGCAGCAGCACCATGTTTCCGGTCTCGCCCGGGTCCTGCGCCTCGCGGTCGTAGGAGTAGATGTCGTTGAGCAGCAGCGCGCCGTCGGTGACCGCGTCGATCAGGGACCGCAGGGTTGGGCCGTCGGCCACAGCGGGTGGCAGTTCGGCTGACCTGGCGAACTCGGCCAGGTGGTCGGCTACCCGGCCGCCGTTGGTCATTCGCTTTGCTGCCAGGTACTCCAGCGGGTTGGCGGGGTGCGTTGCGGCGGTCTGCCGTAGTTCCTGGAGGTGGCCGGTCAGCAGTTCCTCCAGGGCGCCGCGGATGCGGAGTCGCCACGCCTGGGACATCGGCGGCGCGGTGCGGGACCACAGGTCGGCCAAGGCTTGCTCGGTCGGGTTGGCCGCCTCCGGTGGCTGCTGAGCGGGGTCGGTGGACAGGAACTGGGGAAGCCTTGCCAGGTATGCCTTCGCACCGGGCAGGTCGCCGGTGCGGGCGAAGGTCTCGACCAGGTAGTCGTCCAGGTGGAACAGCCAGGTGTACCAGTCGGTGACGGTGGTGAGCGCTTCCGTTGGCGTGTCCGGGAACTTGTGCGCGCACAGCAGGCCGAAATCGTTCGCGGCGAGCTGAGCCTGCGTCCAGGGCATGACGGTCGGGTCCGGGTCGACCAGGCCCAGGCGGATGGCCCAGGCATCGGTGTGCGCGCGGGCGGTTTCCAGCTGGGGGTTGAGCCGGGCCGCGCGGTTGAGCTGGAACTCGGGCAGTGGGAAGGACCGCGATGCGTTGGGGGCAGGGGGATTCTCGGCCGGGGCGGTCGCGGCGTGCGGGGCGGGTGGGGTGGTCAGCAGGTGGGCGAGCGCGGTGAGGTCGGCGGCGGCCCCTGGCCGGGGGTTCGCGGCGTGGAGGCAGGTCAGGGCCGCGTCCAGCTGGCGCTGGGTTTCCTGGTGCGCCCAGGTGCGGGCGCCCGCTTCCTCGACCAGGTCGGCGCAGGTGCGTAGTTCGGTGTCCGACAGCGGGGCGTCCCGGTGGTACAGCTCGGCCAGCCGGGTGGCGGCCGCGTTGCCCGCGTTGAGCGCGGCCACCACCGGCAGCGACTTCTTGCGGGCGCGCAGGTCGGCCAGCACCGGCTTGCCGGTGATCTCCGGATCACCCCAGATGCCCAGCAGGTCGTCGTTGAGCTGGAAGGCCAGGCCGAGGTGTTCGCCGAACTGGCGCAGTTGCCAGACCTGCTGCGGTGGCGCCCCGGCTGCCAGCGCGCCCAGCTCGCAGGCCAGTGCGAACAGCGCGCTGGTCTTGTCGCCGACCATGGTCAGGCACTCGTCCAGACCCACCTCGGTCCGGCCCTCGAAGGCCATGTCCGCCGCCTGGCCGTCGATCAGCCGCAGCAGCGCCGCGTCCAGCCGAGGCACGCCCTCGGCGGCCAGCGGCGCGCCGTCGGCGACCAGTGCCTCGCCGGCCAGGGTGATCAGCGCGTCCCCGGCCAGGATCGCGGCGGGCACCCCGTAGACCGTCCACGCTGTCGGGCGGTGCCGCCGGGTCGGGTCCTGGTCCATCACGTCGTCGTGCAGCAGCGAGTAGTTGTGCGCCAGCTCGACCGCGGCGCCCGCCCCGGCGGCCCGTTCGGCCTTGCCGCCGACGGCCTCGGCGGCCAGCATGGCCAGGGTGGGCCGCACCGCCTTGCCGTTGTTGGCTTTCAGCGGGCGGCCCTGCTCGTCCGACCAGCCGAAGTGGTAGCCGATGACCTGGCGGGTGCCGGAGTTCATCCGGTCCGCCGCCGCCTTCAGCCCCGGCGTGACCAGTTCCCTGGCGCGGACGAACGGATCGGCCTCAGCCGCGGCCATCAACGCTCCCGAGTTGCACGTGCTCCAGCACGCCGAGCGCGTCCGGCACCAGCACGGCCAGCGAGTAGTAGCAGGTGATGAGGTAGTTGACGATCGCCTTCTCGTCGATGCTCATGAACCGCACGCTCAGCCCCGGCTCGTACTCGTCGATCAGCCCGGTCTTGCGCAGGCCGATGACGCCCTGGTCCTGTTCGCCGGTGCGCATCACCATGATCGAGGTGGTGCGCTTGTCGGTGATCGGGATCTTCCAGCAGGGGTAGATCGGCACCCCGCGCCAGGCGGAGACCCGGCCGCCGGGCACGTGCATGGTCTCCGGGGAGATGCCCTGCCGGGTGCACTCGTCCCGGAAGGCCGCGATGGCCTCCGGGTGGGCCAGGATGAACCCGGGGTTCTTCCACACCGTGTTCAGCAGCCGGTCCATATCGTGCGGGGTGGGCGGGCCACCGCGGGTGTAGATGCGCTGGCTGAAGTCGGCGTTGTGCAGCAGGCCGAAGTCCCGGTTGTTGACCAGCTCGTGCTCCTGGCGTTCCCGCACCGCCTCGATGGTCAGCCGCAGCTGCTGTTCCAGCTGGTCGATGGGCTCGTTGTAGAGGTCCTGCACCCTGGTGTGCACGCGCAGCACGGTCTGCGCGATGCTCAGCTCGTACTCGCGGGGCTTCATCTCGTAATCGACGAAGGTGCCGCTGAGCAGCTGCTCGCCGCGGTGGCCGGAGCGGATGTCCACCTCGGCCTCGCCATAGGGGTTCTGCGCCTTGTCCACCAGCGCGAGCTGCCGCTCGATGTGCGCGCGCAGGGACGCGGACCGCTCCAGCAGCTCGTGGAAGTCCGACTTGCTCAGCGACATCACCGTGCAGGCGGTGGCCGCCTTGACCGAGTAGTCCCACCGGCTGTCGGCATCGAGCAGGAACTCGTCCCCGAAATGGTCGCCGTCGGCCATGATGGTCAGCGTCGACTCCTGGCCGTACTCGCCCTCGCGGAGTTTGGTCAGCCGCCCGTGCACCAGCAGCACCAGCTCCTCCGCCGGGCTGTCCGCGCTCACCAGCACCTGGCCTGCCTCGTACTCGCGCTGGGTGAACCGGCCGGCCATCAGGCCGAGCGCGTCGAGGTCGGCGAAGTCGTGCAGTAAGGGCAGTTCGGTCAGCTCGGCGGGGATGACCTGCGCTTCGCTGCCGGTGGTCTGGAAGGCCAGCCGCCCGTCGCCCAGGGTGTAGTTCAGCCGCCGGTTGACCCGGTACGCGCCGCCGCGCGCCTCCACCCAGGGCAGCAGGTTGAGCAACCAGCGCGGCGTGATGCCCTGCATCTGCGGCACGGACTTGCTGGTCGAGGACAGTTTGCGTGCGGCCGCCGTGCTGAGGCTGAGCTGCCCGCCGCCGTTTCCGTTGCGCTGCGGCGAGCGTTCATCAGTCATTTCGGGCACAGCAGGACCACCAATCGAAGCAGGGAATTGTTGAGCAATCGGTTCCGAGGCGGAAGGGACGCTATGTCGGGCCGCTCTGCGAAGACAAGATCAGCCTGACCGGTTTAACCCGATCGGGTTCAAAAGCGGACATTTAGTTCCTATGCCCTTGATTTTGCCGCATGATTGCCTGCCGCTCGCCGGCCGGAACCGGGACCACCGAATGGCCTATTGACCTTGATCCGCCATTCCGGTGATTCGGGGCACGGCCCGGCCGCCGGCCTGCCGGGCGGGTTGACCAGACACACCCGCACCGGCCACCCCGGCCGGCCCGCACGATCGGTGCGGAAATGTCGAGGCTTGCCTGGGTTAATGCAAACGCCGGTTCGGTTGTTGCCGAGGAGAACTCGACCTCACACGGAATTTTGCTTCGCCCAATGTGCGCACCGATACCCAGTCTCCATCCACAGTGGACCGTTGACGCCCCACCCAGCGTAGGAACAACCGCCGGCCACGCATTTCCCGCTTCCCCGATCGGCCAATTGTCAGCCGGAATTTCCGGTCACTACCGTCGGACTCCCCTAGAGCTGGAGAGTGTTGTGACCGAGACGGTGCATAATTCTGTTGCGGAAGAGCCGCAGTCGCAGCTGAGCCTGTCCACCACTGCCGCGCGAAATCTGGCGACCACCACCAAAACCGTGCCGCAAATGCAGGGCATTTCCTCGCGGTGGCTGCTGCGGCTGCTGCCCTGGGTACAGGCAGGCGGTGGCACATACCGGGTGAACCGCAGGCTCACCTACACCCTGGGTGACGGCCGGGTGTCCTTCAGCACGGTGGGCGCCGAGGTGCGGGTCATCCCGGCCGAACTGGCCGAACTGGGACTGCTGCGCGGGTTCGACGATCTGGAGGTGCTGGAGGCGCTGGCCGGGCGGTTCACCCAGCGGGAGTTCCGGCCGGGCGAGCTGATCGCCGGCGCCGGGCAGCCCGCGAGTGAACTCATCCTGATCGCGCACGGCAAGGCCAACCGGATCGGGGTCGGCGAGTTCGGCGACGACAGCCTGCTCGGGGTGCTCGCCGACGGCGAGTACGCGGGCGACCAGGCGCTGATCCAGGAGCAGAACTGGCCGTACACGGTCAAGGCGATCACGCCGGTGACCGCGCTGCTGCTGTCCCGGCAGTCCTTCCAGGAACTCCTGGAGCAGTCGCCGGAGCTGCGCGAACACCTGGCGCACTACCAGGTGCGGGCCGGGCAGGCGCAGAACGAGCAGGGCGAGGCCGCCATCGACCTGGCCTCCGGACACGAGGGCGAGGCCGAGCTGCCCGGCACCTTCGTCGACTACGAACTCGACCCGCGGGAGTACCAGCTCAGCGTCGCCCAGACCGTGCTGCGGGTGCACACCAGGGTCGCCGATCTCTACAACGACCCGATGAACCAGATGCAGCAGCAACTCCGGCTGACCATCGAGGCCCTGCGCGAGCGCCAGGAGCACGAACTGGTCAACAACCGCGAGTTCGGCCTGCTGCACAACGCCGACCTCAGCCAGCGCATCCACACCCGCTCCGGCCCGCCCACCCCCGACGACCTGGACGAACTGCTGGCCACGGTGTGGAAGGACCCGGCCTACTTCCTGGCCCACCCGCGCGCGATCGCCGCCTTCGGCCGCCAGTGCAACCAGCGTGGCCTCTACCCGCACGCCGTGGATGTCGGCGGGCACCGGATCCCGTCCTGGCGCGGCATCCCGATCTACCCGTGCAACAAGATCCCGATCTCCCAGACCCAGACCAGCTCGATCATGCTGATGCGGGTCGGCGAGCAGGACCAGGGCGTCATCGGGCTGAACCAGATCGGCCTGCCCGATGAGTACGAGCCCGGCTTGTCGGTGCGGTTCATGCAGATCAGCGAGAAGGCGATCATGTCCTACCTGGTCAGCACCTACTACTCCGCGGCGGTGCTGGTGCCGGACGCGCTGGGCATTCTGGAACACGTCGAAATCGGCACCGAAAGCCAGCCGGGCTGATGCCGTCGTTCACCATGCCGCGGTTCTACCTGCCGTGGCCCAGCCGCCTCAATCCACACCTGGACCAGGCCAGGGCGAACTCCCTGGACTGGGCGCGGAAAATGGGCATCTTCGATTCGGCTCTCTGGACGGAAAGCCGGTTCGAGTCGATGGAACTGGCCCTGTTGTGCGCCTACGGGTATCCGGACGCGCCCGGCCCGGAACTGGACGTGGTCACCGAGTGGAATGTGTGGGTGTTCTTCTTCGACGACTACTTCGTCGAGGCGTTCAAACGGGGCCGGGACCTGGCGGGCGCCCGCGCGCACCTGGCCCGGCTGCCCGCGTTCATGCCGCTGGAACCGGGTGGCGATTCACCGGAACCGACCAATCCGGTCGAACGCGGGCTGGCCGATCTGTGGCCACGCACCGTGGCCCGGATGTCCCCCGGCTGGCGGGCCCGCTTCGCCGCCAGCACCACCGACCAGTTCGAGGAGGTCTTCGCCGAACTGGCCAACATCGGCCACGACCGGGTGCCCAATCCGATCGAGTACATCGAGATGCGGCGCAAGGTCGGCGGCGCGCCGTGGTCGGCGGACCTGCTGGAGTACGCCCTGGATGTGGAGTTGCCGCCGGAGATCGTCGGCACCAGGCCGATGCGGGTGATCCGGGACAGCTTCGCCGACGCGGTGTTGCTGCGCAACGACATCTTCTCCTATGAGCGGGAGATCCACGACGAGGGCGAGCACGACAACGGGATCCTGGTGCTGGAGCGGTTCCTCGGCCTGGACACCCAGCAGGCCGCGGACACCCTCAACGATCTGCTGACCTCGCGGCTGCGGCAGTTCGAGCACACCGCGCTCACCGAGGTGCCGCCACTGGTCCCCGAACACCGGCTCGGCCCGGCCGCGCAATCCGATCTGGCCCGCTACCTCACCGGGCTGCAGGACTACCAGTCCGGCGCGCACGACTGGCATCTGCACTCCAGCCGCTACCAGACCGAGGGCGCCGACCGCGCGCCCTCGTGGGGACCGCCCGGCGGGCTGACCAGCGCCCGGCCCGCCGGTGCGGAACCCCCGGCCTTCCCGGCCGGGATCCCGTTGCGGCACGGCACTTTCCGCAACTGGTCCGGTGAGATCGAGAGCGAACCGCTGTGGACGGCGACGCCCGCGCACGAGCAGGACGTGCTCACCCTGGCCAACTGGGCGCACACCCACGGCTGGCGGCTGCGGCCGCGCGGAGCAGGGCACAGCTGGGCGCCGCTGGTCACCAGGGCGGGCGAGCGGGGCGAGGTACTGCTGGTCGACCTGGCCGGCCTCACCGCGGTGCGTATCCAGCCCGGCGAGCCCGCCTCGGTCACCGCGCAGACCGGCGTCCGGATGGAGGATCTGCTGGCCCAGCTGGAAATCGCGGGCTACGGCGTCACCGCGGTGCCCGCGCCAGGGGAGATCACCCTCGGCGGTGTGCTGGCGGTGGACGGGCACGGCACCGCGGTGCCCGCCGACGGCGAGATCCGCGCACCCGGCCACAGCTACGGCACGGTGAGCAACCTGGTGCTGCGGCTGACCGCGGTGGTCTGGGACGCCGGCGCCGGGGCCTACGTGTTGCGCGAGTTCGACCGGGACGAGCCGGAGATCGGCGCGCTGCTGGTGAGCCTGGGCCGGATCCTGATCACCGAGGTGACACTGCGGGTCGGGGTGAACCAGCGGCTGCGCTGCCAGAGCTTCGACCACATCCCGGTGGCCACGCTGCTGGCCCCGCCGACGACGGCCGGACCGGACTCGCTGGCCGCGTGGGTGCGCAGGCACGGCCGGGTCAACCTGCTCTGGTATCCCTACACCGACACGCCGTGGTTGCAGGTGTGGAGCGTCGAGCCGCAGCGTCCGCCGACCGCCCGGGTGGTGGACCAGCCCTACAACTACCCCTTCCGCGACGTGCTACCCCGCGCCGCCTCGGAGTTGCTGGCCCGGATCCTGGCCGGGAATCCGGCGCTCACCCCGGCGTTCCAGGCCATGCTGCTGGCGAGCATGAGCACCGGGCTGTCGCTGACCGCCTCGCGGGACCTGTGGGGCTGGTCGAAGAACACCCTGCTCAACATTCGCGGCAGCGCGCTGCGGGTGACCTCCGGCAGCTGGGCGGTGCTGACCAGCCGGGCCAACCTCCAGCGGGCGGTCAGCGAGTTCCACCGCTTCTGCCGGCGCACCCTGGCCGAGCACGCCCAGGCCGGCCGCTACCCGATCAACGGCATGATCGTGGCCCAGATCAGCGGGCTGGACGAGCCGCGCGAGGTGGCCGGTCCGGGGGCGGCGGCGCCGCTGCTGTCGGTGGCCCGGCCCCGGCCGGATCACCCGGACTGGGATGTGGTGCTGTACCTGGATCTGACCACCACCCCGGGCACCGCGGACGCGCCGCGATTCTACCGGGAGACCGAGCAGTGGCTGCTGGCCAACTTCACCGGCGACTACGCGACCGTCCGCCCGGAATGGTCCAAGGGCTGGGCCTACGACGGGGAATCCGCCTACGCCGACCCCGGCGTGCGCGAGCAGGTGATCCCCTCGGCCTACCGCGCGGGCCAGTCCTGGACCCAGAGCTGGGACGGCGCGGTGGCGGCCTTCGAGGAGCTGGACCCGCACGGGGTGTTCGGCAGCCCATTCCTGGACTCACTGCTGGCGCCCGCCTCCGCCTACCGGCTGCCGAAGGGCGCGAGCCATGCCTTCCGTTGAGCACCAAGGGTTTCCGATGCCCTGGCCGGTCCGGCAGCACCCCGACCTGGCCGAGATCCGCCCGGCTGCCAGGGCCTGGGCCGCCGAGATGGGCATGCTGGCCTTCGTCTGGGACGGCCACCGCTACGACAGCACCGATTTCGGGCTGTTCGTGGCACTGACCCACCCGGATGTCCCGGCCCCCGGCATCCACCTGGTGGCGCACTGGATCATCTGGGGCACCTACCTCGACGACTACTTCGTCGAGAAGTACAAGCTGCCCGCGAAACCGGTCCAGGCCAGGCTGTTCGTCGAACGACTCGCGCTGTTCCTGCCCGCCGGCGAAGCACCCACGCCGATTCCGCTCAACCCGGTCGAACGCGGCCTGGTCGACCTGTGGCCGCGCACGACGTCCACAATGGACAGTGCGGCGCGGGCGGTGCTGGCCCGGCAGGTGCTCGGTTTCGCCGGGGGCAACCTGTGGGAACTGGCCAACCGGGTGCACCAGCGCGCGCCCGATCCGGTGGACTTCGTGGAGATGCGCCGCCAGACCATCGGGCGCGGGCAGGCCGCGGCGATCGCGGGTGCGGCCGGGGGTGTGCTCCTGCCGCCCGAGATCCGGCGGAGCAGACCGATCCAGCTGCTGGACGCGATCGCCGCGGATGCCCCCGCACTGTTCAACGACATCGTCTCGCACCGCATCGAGACCGAGTACGAACGCGAGATCAGCAACGGTGTCGTGGTGGTGCAGGCGTTCCTGCGCTGCGACCGGGACCGGGCGATGGCGGTGCTGGGCGACCTGGTCACCGCGCGGCTGCGCCAGTTCGAGCACATCGTGGCCACCGAACTGCCGGTGCTCTTCGACGACCTCGCCCTGGATGCCGCCGGGCAGCAGCAGGTCGTGCGCTATCTGGACGGGCTGCGGGCCTGGATCGCGGGCTGGCACGCCTGGCATCTGCGCACCGGCCGGTTCGACCAGCGCAACCTGCCCGGCCCCCGGCGGCTGCTGCGCGGCCCGGCCGGGCTGGGCACCGCCGCCGCCCGGCTACGGCAGGCCCTTCCGGACCCGTTGATTGGTGGTCGATCATGACGAACTCGCTGACCCGCCCGGACGGCCTGCCGCCAGGCCCCGAGTTGGACGCGGAGGGCTGGCTCGCGGTGGAGCGCGATCAGCCGCGGAGCCTGTGGGAGCTGTACCGGCGCTACGGCCCGCTGTTCACCGTGCGCGGGCCCGGCCGCACTCCTCGGGTGTACGTGGCCGAGCCGGAGGCGATCCGGCAGATTTTCGTGCTGCACAGCAAGGATCTGCACGGGCAGGGCACGAACCTGTTCCGCCCGTTGGTCGGCGAGGGTTCGATCACCTTCCTCAACGGACGCCGCCACCAGGAGGCGCGCCGGGTGATGAGTCAGGCCATCGCCGCGGCCGACCCGCACCAGCGCGGCCGGTTGATGGCCGACCTCGTCTCGGCCGAGGTGGCCCGGATCCCGGCCGGGGGCGTGCCGCTGCCGGAGTTCACCAACGAGGTCACCCGCAAGGTGATCATCCGTCTGCTGCTGGGCGCGCTGCACCCGGAACAGGGCCGGGACCTGCTGGGCGCCTTCGACCGCGCGGTGGCCGCCCTGCACGACAAACAGCTGGCCACCCTGGCCGAGAACGAGCCGGCCGCCCAGGCCGCCCAGGATCGCTACGCCGCGGCGGAAGCGGACCTCGGCCGGATCCTGGCGGCACTGCTCACCGCGCATCGGGCTGGCTCGCACGCGGCCGAGACCACCATCCTGGACCAGCTGCTGGACTCCCCCGCGGTGCTCTCCGACGCCGAGGTCGTCTGCTACCTGATGACGATCCTGGTCTCCGGTCAGGAAACCACCTCCTCCTCGCTGGCCTGGGCGCTGTGCCACCTCGCCCAGCACCCCGCGGCCACCACCCGGCTGCGCGCCGAACTGGCCGCGGCGGACGCCCGGGATCCCGCGGGCTATCCCGCCCTGCCCTACCTGCAGGCGGTCTGCCAGGAAACCCTGCGGCACAGTTCGCCGGTGCCCAACGGCAGCGCGCAGAAGGTGCGCACCGAGTTCCATTGCGCCGGGCACACCTTCCCGGCCGGGGTGGAGATCGTGCCATCCATCTGTGTTGCGCACCAACGGGAAACCCCGTTCGCCGACCCGGCGGACTTCCGGCCGGAGCGCTTCCTCGACCAGCGTTACCACAACCACGAGTACCTGCCGTTCAGCGTCGGCGTGCGGTACTGCCCGGGTTCGGCGATGGCCAACCAGGAACTGTCCATCGCGCTGGCCATGATCATGCGGGATCCGGCGGTGCGGATCGACCTGCCGCCACACGGCGTGGACGCGATCACCATCGGGCCCACCGTCCGGGTGCCCGGCAACTGCCTCATCCGGCGGGCGCGATGAGCAGGCAGCAGCTGAGCCTGGGCGTCGAGGCCGCGCGGAAACTGGCCGGCACCACCAAAACCGAGCCGCGGAACCGGGGTGTCTCGCCGCGCTGGCTGCTGCGGGTGCTGCCCTGGGAGGAGGCGCCCGGCGGCGTCTACCGGGTGAACCGGCGGCGCACGCACACCGCGCCGGACGGGCGGGTCGGCTGCACCACCGTGGACGGCACGCCCAGGGTGATCCCGGCAACGCTGACCGAAGTGCCGTTGCTGCGGGGCCTGTCTGACACGGACGCGTTGCGGGAGCTGGCCGGGGCGTTCGCACCGAGGGAGATCGAGCCGGGGCAGGTGCTGACCGAACCGGAGTTTGTCCTGGTGGTGCACGGAAAACTCCGGCGCACCCGGCCGGGGACCTACGGCGAGTCCAGCGAACTGGGCAGGCTGGCCGACGGCGACCACCACGGCGCGGACCACCTGCTGACCGGCGAGGCCCCGCCCGAGGTTCTCACCGCGCTGACCCACTGCACCGTGCTCACCCTGTCCCGGCAGGCATTCCAGGGGGTGCGCGCGCGGTCCAGGGGGCTGCGCGAGCACCTGGCTGAGCACGCGGCCCGTGCGCGGCTGCCGCGCAACCGGCGCGGTGAAGCCGATATCGGGGTGAGCGCGGGACATCACGACGAAACCGGGCTGCCCGGCGCGTTCGCCGACTACGACCCCGCGCCGAGGGAGTACCCCCTCAGCGTGGCGCAGACCGTGCTGCGCGTGCACACCAGGGTGGACGACCTCTACAACGACCCGATGAACCAGTTCCGGCAACAGCTCCGGCTCACCGTCGAGGCGTTGCGGGAACGCCAGGAACGCGAGCTGGTCACCAACGCCGGGTTCGGCTTGCTGGCCACCGCCGACCGCGACCAGCGCCTGCACACCCGCGGCGGCCCGCCCGCCCCCGACGACCTGGACGAACTGCTCGCCCGGCGGCGTAAGACCAGGGCGATCCTGGCCCACCCCAAGGCGATCGCCGCCTTCGACCGGGAGTGCGGCCACCGCGGCCTGCACGCCGAGACCGCCGAACTGCACGGCCGGGCGGTGCGCACCTGGCGCGGGGTGCCGCTGCTGCCCTGCGACAAGATCCCGGTCTCCGCGCGCGGCGCGACCTCGATGCTGGCGCTGCGCACCGGACTGGCCGATGCAGGCGTCATCGGTCTGCACCAGACCGGGTTGCCGGCGGAGCACGAGCCCGGCCTGAACCTGCGCCGGATGTCCACCGGTTCGCGCGCGATCACCGAGTACCTGGTCAGCGCCTACTACTCGGTGGCGGTGCTGGTGCCCGACGCGCTCGGCGTGCTGACCTGCGTGCAGGTGGGCCGATGACCACCACCGAACGCCCGGCGCGGGAGGTGCTGCGCTGGAGCCGCACCCTGGTCGAACCCGCCCTGCGCGCGGCCATCGCGGAACTGCCCGACTCGACCCAGCGGATCGCCGCCTACCACCTGGGTTGGGCCGACGAGCAGGGCAGGCCACGGGATGCCAACGGCGGCAAGGCGATCCGGCCCGCGCTGACCCTGCTCAGCGCGCTGGCCGTGGGCGGCACGGCCGAGACCGCGCTGCCCGCGGCGGTCGCGGTGGAGCTGGTGCACAACTTCTCGCTGCTGCACGACGATGTGCTGGACCGGGATCCCACCCGCAGGCACCGCCCGACCGCCTGGACGGTGTTCGGCGTCAGCCAGGCCATCCTGACCGGGGATGCCTTGCTGGCACTGGCTTTCCAGGTGCTGTGCGGCAGCGGCCACCCCGGCGCCGCACGGGCCGGCGCGCTGCTGGGCGCCACCGTGCAGGCGCTGATCGACGGTGAGCAGGCGGACCTGGCCTTCGAGCGGCGGCCGGGCATCACGGTGGCCGAATGCCTGGCCATGTCCGAGCGCAAGACCGGCGCGCTGATGGGGTGCGCCTGCGCGATCGGCGCGATCTTCGGCGGTGCGGACCCGCCGGTGGCCGACCGGATGCGCGCCTTCGGCCTCGACCTCGGGGTGGCCTTCCAGCACGTCGACGACCTGCTCGGCATCTGGGGCGATCCGGCCACCACCGGCAAACCCGTCTACGCCGACCTGCGCCGCCGCAAGAAAAGCCTGCCGGTGGTCGCCGCCCTGTGCTCGGCCACCGCACCCGGACGCCTGCTGGCCAGGCTGTACCAGCAGGACACCCTCTCCGAAGCCGACCTGGCCCACGCCGCCGAACTCATCGACCACGCCCGCGGCCGCGCCTGGAGCCAGGCCAGGGCCGCGGAACTGCTCTCCACCGCCGCCCGCCACCTACGCGCCGCAGACGCCGCCAGCGGCCCAGCAGCCGAACTCAGCACCCTGGCCCGCCTACTCACCCACCGAGACCACTAACTCACCGGCGTGTTGGCCGTTGTCGTACCCAGTCTTGGCCGAACTCGTACCACTTGGCCCAACTGGTACGCCCACTTTGGCCAAACTGGCGTACCAGTTGGGCCAACTCGCCGTCCACAACGGCCAACACGCCGTACGAGAACGGCCAACACGGTTCAGGGGTGCAGGACTCGGCGGCCTCGGGTGTGGCCGGTTTGGCTGTCGTGGTGGGCGGCCGCGGCTTCGGCTAGTGGGTAGGACTTTTCGACCGGGATGTGCAGCTTTCTCCGGGTGATCAGGTCGGCGGCCTCGGCCAGGGCCGCCGGCATGCTGCCCGCTTTCCCGGAGAAGTGGACGCCGAACTCCGGCGCGCTGAGATCGGCGATGGAGACCACCTTTCGCGGATCCCCGGTCAGTTCGACCAGATCGCGCAGCACACCCGCGCCCGCCACGTCGAGCGCCGCCTGGACCTGGCCGAGCCGCCGCACCCGCTCCACCCAGCCCGCGCCGTAGGTCACCGGGTGCGCGCCCAGGCCGCGCAGGTAGTCCTGGTTGGCGGCGCCTGCCGTGCCGATCACCGTGATGCCGCGGTCGCGGGCGATCTGCAGCACCGCCGAACCGACACCTCCGGCGGCGCCGCTGACCAGCAGCGTCTGGCCCGGTCGCACCCCGACCTCGCGCAGGATGCGCAGCGCGGTCTCCACCACCGAGGGGTACCCGGCCGCCTCGGCGAAGCTCAGCCCCGCCGGCATCCGGGCCCAGGCCGAGAGCACCGCGAACTCGGCGTAGGTGCTCGAACCCGCGCCGAACACGTGCTCGCCGACCTCGACTCCTGCCACGCCCGCGCCCACCTCGTCCACCACCCCGGCGGCGTCGATCCCGATCCCGGCGGGCAATTCGACCGGATGGGCGTGCTGGAGCTGTCCGGAGCGAATCCGCCAGTCGACGGGGTTCACGCCCGCCGCGCGCACGGCGATACGCACCTGTCCGGGGCCTGCGTGTGGCGGCTCGGCGGCTTCCAGGCGCAGCACGTCCGGAGCGCCGAACTCGGCGAAGGTCACTTTCCGCATGTCGTTGTCCCTCATGTTGTTGGCCGGCTTGGTCAGTAGGTGGTGGGCGCGGTGCTGCGCATCCAGTGGCTGAAGGCGGCGTAGCGCTCGGCGGACTCGACGGCCCCGTTGGCCTGCTCCACCGCGGCGGCGTGCGCGCGTACCTGGTCGAAACGGGCTCTGCGGGCGCTGTCGTAGCGGGCGAGTGCCTCGGCGAGGCCGGCTCCGCGCGCGAGTTCGGCGCGCAGCACCCCGGCGTCCTCGATGCCCAGGGTGCCGCCCGCCGCGATGTGCGGGGACAGGCCGTGCGCGGCGTCCCCGATCAGCGCGACCCGCCCGGTGGTCCAGTGCGGCAACCCGGGGACGCGCATGATCCGGTTTTCCAGGATCGACTCCTCCGGGGTCGCCGCGATCATCGCCAGCAGCTCGGCATGCCACCCGGACCCGGCCACGTTGCGGGCTCGCCGCAGTGCCCGATCCCGTTTGCCGCCAACGAGTTCACCGGCGTCGAACTGGGCGACCCACCACATGGTCCGCCCCTCCGCGACCCGGGTGTAACCGCCCCGGGTCCGCGCGGAACCGATGGTGATCATCGTGCCCGCCGGCCGCTCGTCGCCGGCGGGCACCACGGCCCGCCAGGCGTGGTGCCCGCCGTGCGGGACCGCCGCGCTGCCGGGCAGCAGGGCGGCGCGCACGCCGGAGTGCACGCCGTCCGCGCCGATCAGCAGGTCCGCCCGCAGCCGGGTTCCGTCGGCCAGGTGCGCCACCACCTGCGTGTCGTGCTCGGCGAAACCGATCACGCGGGTGCCCAGGCGGATCCGGTCCCGGCCGGCGGTGTCGGCGAGCAGGTTGGTCAGCTCCGGCCGCGGCACCATCAAGAACCGGTAGGCGTCCGGGTCGTAGCCCGGCGCGCGTGCCGGCCGGCCGGCGGCGTCGTAGAACCAGGCGTCCACGGGTGTGCCCATCCGCCGGACCCGCTCGCCGATGCCGAGCAGGTCGAACTCGCGCAACGCGTTGTCCCACAGGCCGATGCCAGCCCCGGCGGCCCGCACCCGCGGCGCCTGTTCCAGCACGGTCACCTCGTGCCCGATCAGCCGCAGTGAGGCCGCGGTGGTCAGGCCGACCAGTCCCGCGCCCACGATCACCGTACGCATCCTCGGTTCCCCTCTCGTCCTCCTCTCGAACATAACACTAACGGTTAGCTTTAAACAACAGCTACACTTTTGCACCTGATAGCATCAGCGCATGACCGCACCGCCCGGACGTCGGGAGCGCAAGAAGGCCGCGACCCGCCAGAAGATCGCCGACACCGCCCTGCGGTTGTTCCTGGCGCGCGGGTACGACGCGGTGGGCATCCGGGACGTGGCCGCCGAGGCCGACGTGGCCGTCACCACCGTCTTCTCCCACTTCGCCTCGAAAGAGGCCCTCGTGTTCGAGCAGGACCAGGAGTTCGAGCAACGCCTCACCCAGGCGGTCACCGGCCGGGCGCCGCGGGAACCGCTGATCCCCTTGCTACGCCGCGAGATCCACGCCCTGGTGCGGCACTGCTCGGCGGAGGGCTCGACCCAGACCTGGAACCTGATCCAGGATTCCCCCGCCCTGCGCCAGTACGAGGAGTCCATGCGCCTGCGTCACGCGGAATCGCTGGCCGCGGCCCTGACCGCCGATCCGGACCTGTCCAGGAGCAGCACGGCCTGCCGCGCGCTCGCGCGGTTCACGATCGAGGCCTTCGCGCTGGCCAGGGAGGCAGCCGATCCGGACGCCGCGGTGGACGAGATCTTCCAGATGATCGAGGCGGCCTGGGCGGCCACCGCCAGCGAGTGAACCGTGTTGTGCTTGTGGTGCAACGGGTTCGCGGTCGGCGGGGACGTTCGGGCACGGAGTCGACAGGGCGCGCGGTGTTTCCAGGATGTCTCCGCGGTCACAACCACCCACGGCGTTGTGCCTGCAAGGCGAGCTGGAACCGGGAGGTCGCGCCCAACCGGGTCATCAGCAGCTGCAATCGGCGGAAGTAGGTCCGGCGGCTGACCCCGATCTCGCGGATGACCCGCTCGTCGCTGAGACCGGCGGCGAGCAGGACCAGCAGCCTGCGGTCGGCCAGCGGCAACCGCTCCGCGCCTGGATCCGCCCCGTAGAAGGGGATCGCGGTCTGCCAGGACAACTCGAAGTAGGCGATCAAGGCCGACAACAGTCCGCACGGGCGCACGATCAGCACCGAGTTGTTGACATCCGCCTCGGCGATCGACAGCGACAGCAGGGCACAGGTGTCGTCGATGATGGTCAGCTTGACCGGCAGCGACGGCAGCACCCGCGCCTGCTCGCCCGCGCCGATACAGATCTCGACGTTCTCGGTGAGATAGCCGGGATTCTCCAGCGAGGCGCGGGAGTACACCGAACGGTGCTGGATCCCCCGGGCGAGCTGGGCCAGCTCCTCGGTCGCGTTGGCGCCGGCGGTGAAGAAGTAGGGCGGCGAGTCGAACCGCCGGACCAGGGCACGGGCGCTGTCGACCGCTCGCCGGATGCGATGCCCGATGGACTCGCCGGTGACCACCTCGACCAGGTTGTCGGCGTAGGTCGACAAACGCCTGCGGCGGAAGCACTCGAAGGCGTTGGTCACCGCGATCCGCGCGTCGTCCAGCTCGGCCGCCCGGCGTCGGCTGAGGACCTCCAGCCCGGTCGCCGGCGGCACCGGCGCGACCAGCGCGTCCTCCGCGCCGACCGCGCTGGCCAGGCCCGCCTCGACCAGCTGCCCGTAGGCCAGGGTCAGCGAGGCGACCTCCAGGCCGGTGCCCGCGGCGAGCTGGGGCAGCGGACCGGGCACCCGGTTGAGCAACAGCACGTACAGCCGTGCCGCCGCCTCGCCCAGACCGAGCCGCCGCAGCTTGGTGATGAGCCCGTCGTTGTCCATCCACGCATGCTGGCATCCGGACGGCGGTGCGGTGCCGCTGTCCAACCGCGGATCACGCCACGCGTCAACGGATTCCCGTCTCCGGCCCGCGCGACCAGCACCGCGCCGGGACGGCCGCGCTCACCGCGGGTGGCTCGCTGGTGCCGCTGTCCCATCGGTGCCGCCACTGGGCCTGCCCGGCGGATAGAACAAGCCCCGTCAGCACTTCATGGCCCATGGGCACTCCCTGCTGAAGGAGCCAGACATGAGGACCAGGAAACTAATGGCCGCCATGGTGATCGCCGCGGCGGCCACCACCGGCCTGCCCGCACACGCCGCGGCCGGGCAGTCGATGGACGTCATCGTCCAGCTCGACCCCGCCGTCGCCGACCCCGCCGCACTGGCCGAGGTCCACCTGAACCGGCACGGCGGCACCCTGCGCGGGGTCTACCGGCACGCCCTCAAAGGCTTCGCCGCCACCCTCTCCCCCAGCGCCGTCACCGCACTGCGCGCCCACCCACTGGTCAAGTCCATCGAGCCGGACGGCCCGATGTCGATCAGCGGCGAAGCCATGCCCTGGGGCAGCTGGCCCGCCTTCGACAACCCCCAGCCCCAAGCACAATCAGTCCCCACCGGCATCCGCCGGGTCTTCGCCGACGACAACCCCAACCTGAAGATCAACGGCCAGCCCGACTACGTGCCCGACGTCGACATCGTCATCTTCGACACCGGCATCGACTTCGACCACCCCGACCTCAACGTGGCGGGCCGCGTCGACTGCACCTCCGGCACCTGCCAGGAGAACACCGGCGACGACCGGCACGGCCACGGCTCGCATGTGGCTGGCACCGCCGCGGCCGTCGACAACGGCACCGGCGTGGTCGGCATCGCCCCCGGCGCCCGGCTCACCGCACTGAAAGTACTGGGCGACAACGGTTCCGGTCAGTGGTCCTGGTTCGTCGCCGCGGTCGACTGGGTCCGGGCCAGGGCCGCTACCTACGAGGTCGCCAACGCCTCCCTCGGCGGTACCGGCGCCCCCAGCGCACTGGAAACCGCGATCAACAACCTGGTTGACGCCGGCGTCCCGCTCACCGTGGCCGCGGGCAACAACAAGGCCGACGCCAGAAACCACCAACCCGCCGCCTACGCCTCGGTGATCACCGTCTCCGCACTGGCCGACTTCAACGGCGACCCCGGCGGCGGCGCCGCCAGCACCTGCCGCGCCGACCAGGACGACACCCTCGCCGACTTCTCCAACTTCGGCGCCGGCATCGAGATCACCGCACCCGGCGTCTGCATCCACTCCACCTTCAAGGACGGCGGCTACAACCAGACCTTCAGCGGCACCTCCATGGCCGCCCCACACGTCGCGGGCGCGACCGCCCTCTACGCCAGCGTCCGCAAACCCGCCAACCGCGCCGACGTCTTCGCCATCCGCGA
This sequence comes from Crossiella sp. S99.2, assembly GCF_023094165.1. Taxonomy (GTDB): domain Bacteria; phylum Actinomycetota; class Actinomycetes; order Mycobacteriales; family Pseudonocardiaceae; genus Crossiella. The sequence goes on from NZ_JALMDK010000017.1 coordinate 167,039, forward strand.
CTACCTGCGCAGCACCGGCAACCTCAACTGGACCGACGACTCCCCCGACGGCGTCAAGGAACCCCTCCTGGACCTCGGCGACGCCACCAAGTGGCCGCCGGCGCCGGCCGGCAGCCGGTGAACGTTCCCTAGCCAGGACAGCCCGCGCGGGAGACGCCCGAGATCGTTATGTGGCACACGACTCGGGCGTTCTCTCGCACGGGTGGCCCCGGCCACACCCGTTGTGTGACAGGTTCCCCTGCGAAGTTGGAGCGTGAAAGCCATATGGAGCACCGCACTGTCCGGCGGACTCCGGGAATCAACTCCTGTCCGGTGACCGTCCCGGTTGACCGGCTGCGAGTGCCGTCGTCTCTGCGCACCTCCGGCCTGAGCATCGAACACGCCCGATCACTGGCCGAACTCACCGCCTTCCCACCGATCCTCGTGCACCGGCAGACCATGCGGGTGATCGACGGGGTGCACCGCCTCCAGGCCGCGGTGCTCAGCGGCAGGCGGACCGTCCAGGTGTGCTACTTCGACGGCGACCAGGAAACGGCCTTTCTGTTGCGGGTCAAGGCGAATGCCACACACGGCCTGCCACTGCTGCTCGCCGAACGCCGGGCGGCGGTCGAGCACATCGTGCACCTTTGTCCACAGTGGAGCGACCGGGCGATCGCCGCGACGGTCGGCCTGTCCGTGCACACGGTGGCGGGCATCCGGGTCGCGCTCCAGGGGGACAACCCGGCGGGAGCAACCGGCCGGCACAACGACCGCACCGGGCCTCGTGGTCTGGCGGCGGCGCTACGGCAGCTTCGCCAGGACGCGGGCGACCGGGTGGCCACGCGCTGGCAGAATCTGTTGCGCTGGCTGGAGGCGAACCATTCCGTGTCGGCCGACTGGCTGGTCCTGCGGGACAGCGTGCCGCGGCAATGCTCCCCGATGCTGTCGCGGCTGCTGCGCGAGTGGGCCGGGGAGTTCGTGCGCTTCGCCGCCGAACTGGAGCGGCTGGAGGCCGCGGCCACCAGCCCGGCAGCGGAGGACGCCGAAGCCAGGTGACCGCGGCGCTGGGCGCCTGGCACGCGGTTGCCGGACCGCTAGGCGAGCAAGTCGACCAGGGTCTTCGCGAACAGATACGCGTCACCGGGCCAGCGGGCGCTGAGGTACCGGCCCGACCGCACAACGAAAGCCGGCCCGTCATCTGATGCGGTGCCACGCTTGCTCAGCTCGACCGGACCGCGCTCGAACTGCTCGATCCGGTCCAGGGCCGCGCACACCTCGTCCTGCACATAGGCCGGGTACGTCCGGTAGTACCGCCCCAGGCGCCAGGCGGTGAGCCAGTACGCGGTCCGTTCCAGGTATTTCGGCAGACAGGTGGTGCGTTCCCCGGCCAGCACACTGCGACCGGTGGCCGGATCCAGGGTGCGCGCCAGCACCAGCACGCCGTGGCAGATGGCGGCCACCGGCCTGCCCAGGCTCCAGAACTCGGCGACCTTGGCCTGGAGCACCTCGGAACCCAGGTACTGCCGCATCCCCGGGGCATGCCCGCCGGGCAGCAGCAGGGCGTCGTAGGCGGCCGGGTCGAGCGTCCCCCAGGCGAGCGGAGCGCGGAACGCGTCATCGTGTTCCAGACTCGCGTAAAAGGCCTTGGGCTGACTGGCCGCGCCGAGCTGACCGAACAACACGCCGGTCAGCAGCCTGGGATCCGCGGCGGGCTGATGGCCACCCTGTTCGGTCGCGAACACCACTCGGTGCCCGGCGTCGGTCAGCACTCGCCAGGGCACCGCGACCTCGGTCACGTCGAAGTCGCGATCGGGCAGGGGCAACAGCACAGTGGCCACCGCGGTTCCTCACTGGTCGGCGTCATCGGACCCGCAGCACGGAGCAGCACTCATGTGCTTGCCGGAGAGTGCAAACTACCGCGCGGGCGGCCAGCCGGCCGAGTCCGCGGTTGCCCGGGCCGGGCCAGGGTGGCCGCCGCGCCCGGGTGTTCGATCCCGAGGGCAACGAGTGGAGTGCGGGCGCCTACCGGCCCGGCGGATGAGGTCGCGCCGACAGTCAGCCGCGTTCGTCCTCGGGGTACAGCGGTTCGTCCTGCGCGCGCACCCCGCGGATGACGCCGATCGCGATCGCCAGCCACAACGGTGCGCTGACCAGCCACCCCATCATTCGGCGAACGCCAGATCCGCGACCCGGGCGTCCCCCACGAGCGTACAGGCCACCAGCGAGACGAGCAGGGCAGCGGCGGGCCGCCCACGGTCGACAGGGACCGGCGGCCGGACGGAGCGGAGGATGTCTCCCAGCTTCCTGCGATCATCCCCAGGTACCAGTGCCATCACCGAATTCTGCGTGTTCTGATCTTCACCGCGTTAGCAGTGAAGTGGCACAGGCTTGCACTTTTCTGAGGTGAGCTGGGCCAGCTCGGGTGGCACCAGCGTGGTGGAGACCAGCAGCTCCTGGAACAGGTTGTCGTGCACCGTGGTGCCGGACCGCGCACCGGCTTCCGCCGGGGTCAGCCCAGGCACACCGTTGTCGGCGAGTCGCTGGCGCACGGCGATCAGCACCCGGTTGACCCGCTTCCTGGTCCAGCCGACCTCCGGTTGGAGTTCCCGCAGGGCCTGGGTGGCTTCGCGGCAGGTCACCGAGCCGTGCTCGCGGCTGACCTGGTGGTCGTCGGCGCCGACGCACAGCTGCTTCTCCGCACGGCCGCGGCCGAACAGGATGGCGCGCCCCTCCCGCGGGGTGACCGCGATGCCGCCGGCCGGGGCCAGCGCGAACAGGGTTCCTGGCACGGCGGGCGGGATTCCGTAGGCCAGGCTGTCGTATTCGGGCCAGCGGTGGCGCATCGTTCCTCCGTCCCCGGCACGGATGACGGACTGTCCACAATGACCGTCCACAGTGACCGTACGCAGCAGAGCGCCGGGCCGGGAAAATCTGGCTGGCCACACAGAGTTCGGCCCGGTCCGACTGTGGTTGGACAACGCGGATTCAGGCGCCGTCCGTCGGCCGCGCACGAATTCCGCTGGGCACCGGGTCCAGCCCGGCCCGCATCCGCTTGCGCACGTCCTGGGCCGTGGACAGCGCCACCCCGGCCTCCAGGGCGACCTCGCGCAGCAGGGCGCCGGGCCGGGCGGCGAACAACTCCCCCGCCCGGCGGCGTGCCTCGGCGCTGCTGACCGGGCGGGCGCGGCCATCCCGGCCGATCCGCGGGCCGCTGCCGCCCGATGCGCCGAGCCGGCGACGCGTGGTGGCCACCGTGGTCGGGGATAGACCGGCGACCTCGGCGATGAGCCGGTCCGACCATTCCGGATAGGCACGCAAGGTCCAGGCCACGATGGCGGATCTGTCCGATGTGGACAGTGACAGTCCACCCAGCACGGCGGCGCGCGCGGCCAGCAGCACAGCCTGCCGGATGGTGCCCTCGAACAGGCACACCTCGACCTCGGTACGCGCCCCGGCCACCGCGAAGCGCAACCGGTCCAGGCCCTCGATGACCCGCGCTGTGCTGCCGTGCAACAGAATCGGCTGCGACTCGGTCAGTGTCGATGTCGGCCCGCTCTCCGCCACCCGCCGCGGGAGTATCGGTTCCGCGGGCAGTGTCGACAGGGGTACCAGCCACACCGGCAGGTCCAGCAGGTGCAGTTCCGGCCAGGACGCCAGCCGGTTCACAGCGCCCGCAACCCGCGCGGCACCCAGGCCATGAACTCCAGTGCCGGCACGGTGCCCGCCGGCCGGCGGGCACCGTGGTTCCGGCCACGGACCGCGGTGCGCAGCGCCGCGGGAGACCAGCGGGTCATCGGCGACCGAACCGGATGGTCACCGGGCGGCGGCGCAGCTGTGCCGGGGCGCGGTAGGCCGGGGAGGCCGGGAACGGGCAGGCGGGCGCCCGCTCATCTGACGGTGGTGGCAACGCGAGTGCCGCGGCCAGGGTGGTGCCAGGGTCGGAGCGGTACTCCCACAACACGATTCCGGGCTCGAACGGGTCCCAGCCGGCTTCCTGGCAGACGCGATGGGCGCTGGCCGCCTGGTTCGTCGGCCCAGATGGTCACCACATCGGCGTGCTCGGGCCAGCGGCGGACCGCACCGAGCAGGTTCGGGCGGTGTTTTCCGCCGAAATAGTGGAAATCCCAGCCGTCCCGGACCAGTTGGCTGAGCAGTTCGGCGACTCTGGCGCTGATCTCCGTCATGTGATCTGCCTTTGTCGGAGTCGGAGAATGCACGGCGGGGGCGGCGGCATCGAGGGACGGGCTGGTCCGGCTCGTCGGCGACCTGCCGGAGGGCGGTCGGGCAGTCGCGGGCGAAGGCGGACAGTGCCGGCGTCCAGGAAGATGGGCACTGTCCAGCGGACCGGACCAGCCCGCCGGGGCCGCCGGGTCGCCATCAACCCGGCGGAGCGGGTTCCGCCCGGATCGGCGGCGAGTTGACCATACCGAGTTTCCGCACCGGCACTATTGCCGGAAAAACACTCATGATCCGCACTACTCCGACACTATTCTTCATACCGAAATCACACTCCGCCGCATACCGGAAACCAGGCCACCAATTCGCAACGCGATGGCGTCGCAAGGAAGGATCCCGATATAGCGGCACCGGCGTCAACAGCCGTATCGCGGTACATTAACTACCAGGTTGGACTGAACCCTTCCCGCACCCAGACGGCGCCGGCAGGTGCCGCCGGAGCACCCGACCGTCAGGATTGCGCCCGCGGCGCCTGTCCACCCGCACCCTGTCCTCGGTTGGACGTCAGGTGCCGCGCTTGGCCATACCGGATCTGCTGGCGACCCGGGTTGGCCTCGTTATGCACGCTCACCGGCACTTGTCCGACAAGGGCCGTCTCGCGCATTTCTCCGCTACGTTACGAGGTCCATTGTAACGCCTGCTACATTTCTCCTCGTGCCAGATACCGACCAGACCACCCGCTGGCTGATCCTGGTGATCAAGCTGCCCGCGGACCCGTCCCGGCACCGGGTGGCGGTGTGGCGGGAGCTGCGCAAGGTCGGCGCGCTGTCGCTGGGTCAGGGCATCTGGGCGGTGCCGGAGGTGCCGGTGTTCGCCGACGGGGTGCGCCGCGCCCTCGATCTCACCGACAGCGCGGGCGGTCAGGGCGTGACACTCCAGGCCACTGGGCGATCGGCGGCGGACGCGGACCGGTTCCGGGAGATGTTCACCGCGGCGCGTTCGGCGGACTGGGTGGAGTTCCTCGCGGACTGCGGCAAGTTCGAGGACGAGATCAAGAAGGAGATCCGGATCGGCAAGTTCACCCTGGCCGAGCTGGAAGAGGAGGAGCAAAGCCTGGAGCGGTTGCGACGCTGGCACCGGGACCTGACCGCGCGCGACGTGTTCGGCGCGCCCGAGGCCGACGAGGCCGGGCACCGCCTCAAGCAGTGCGTCACCGCCTGCGAGGACTACGCCGAGCGGGTCTTCACCGCACTGCACAGCACCGGCGCGGACGGGGCATGACCGCGCCAAAGCGGGCCATGTGGCCGTTGTACGCCGCCGGGTTCACCACCTCCTTCGGCGCGCACGGCATCGCCGCCAACCTGGGCGGCTCGGCCGAGGACGCGGTCACCTCGCTGCTGGTGCTGGGCGGGCTGCTCGCCCTCTACGACGGCGCGGAAGTGCTGCTCAAGCCGGTCTTCGGCACACTCGCCGACCGGGTCGGCGGCAAACCGGTGCTACTCGGCGGCCTGATCGCCTTCGCCTCGGCCTCCGCGCTCTACGCCGTCGCGGACAGTCCGGGCTGGCTGTGGGCAGCCCGTCTCGGCCAGGGCGCGGCGGCCTCCGCCTTCTCCCCCGCGGCCGCCGCGATGGTCGCCCGGCTCAACCCGGCGGCCAAACGTGGTCGCGCCTTCGGCAGCTACGGCTTCTACAAGTCCATCGGCTACACCCTCGGCCCACTGCTCGGCGGCGTCCTCGCCTGGGCGGGTGGCCTGCAATTGCTGTTCACCGTCATGGCCGGGTGCGCGGTGATCGTCGCGATCTGGGCCGCCGTCGCCGTGCCCACCGTGCCACCGCTGCCCCGCGCCCGGCAGACCGTCGCCGACCTCGCCCGCCGCCTGGCCGACCGCGGATTCCTCGCCCCGACCACCGCGCTCGCCGCCGCCACCGCCGCGCTGTCGGTCGGTGTGGGCTTCCTGCCGGTTTCCGGCGCGGCGGCCGGACTCGGCGCCATCGCCACCGGCGCCGCGGTCTCCGTGCTGGCCGCCACCGCCGCGCTCGTCCAGCCCTGGGCCGGTCGTGCCCTGGACGCCGGCCGGCTCAGCACCCGCACCGGACTGCTCGCCGGGTTGCTCATCACCGCCGCCGGACTTGGCGCCGCGGCCCTGCCCGGCCTGACCGGTGTGCTGCTGGCCGCCGCCCTCATCGGCGGCGGCACCGGGCTGATCACCCCGCTCGGCTTCGCCGCCCTGGCCGCCGCCACCCCGGAGGCACGTATGGGCCAGACCATGGGCGCGGCCGAACTGGGCCGCGAACTCGGCGACGCCGGGGGCCCGCTGCTCGTCGCGGGCGTGGCCACGCTGACCACCCTGGCCGTCGGCTACGCGGCCCTGGCCGTGCTGCTGGCCGTGATCCCATTGCCGGCACTGCTGAAACGTCGGCGCGCCATCTCGACGGAACGGCCTTGACCTTCGAGTCGAGGTGAAGGTTTACCGTCAACGGGTGCGCACCATGCGGATCTCCCAGCTCGCCGAACACACCGGCGTCCCCGCGAGCACCCTGCGGTTCTACGAGACCGCGGGACTGCTGCCCGCCGAACGGACCCCGGCCGGCTACCGCCGCTACGGCCAGGACTCGGTGCGGCGGCTGGAATTCATCGGCGCGGCCCAGCACCTCGGGCTGCCGTTGGCCGAGATCGCCGACCTGCTGGTGCGGTGGGAATCCGGCTCCTGCACGCAGGTCAAGGATGAGCTGCGGCCCCGGGTCGCCGACCGGATCGCCGAGGCCGGGCACCGCGCGGCCGAGCTGGACCGGTTCACCGCGGTGCTGCGTCAGGCGCTGGCGCACCTGACCGAGCTGCCCGACCGCAGTGGCCGCTGCGACCCGCGCTGCACCTTCCTCAGCTCCCCGACGACGGAGCGGTGGCGGGCAGCCCCGGTGGCGTGTTCGCTGACCGGGGACGGCGTCGCCGAGCGGGCGGAGCAGTGGCGGCACTTGCTCTCCGGCGCGGTGGCCGAGACGATCGTGGACGGGGTGCGCCTGGAGGTGCGTGCGCCCGCCGAGGCAGCCGAGCTGCTCGCCGGGTTGTTCACCCCGGCCGCCTGATCGCCGCACCCGCGAGGAGTTCGCGTTGTCCCAGTCGTCTGGCCTGGTCGCGGGCATGGAACGGCACCAGGTCGCCGTCTACCTGGGCGCACTGGCCGCCGGTGCACTGGCGGGCTGGGCCGTCCCTGCGGTGGGGCCGGGGCTGGAACTGGCCATCAACCCGGTGCTCGCGGCCCTGCTCTACCTGACCTTCCTGCAGGTGCCCGCCGCCGAACTCGGCCGCTCGCTGCGGGATGGCCGGTTCCTGGCCGCCGCGCTGGTGGTCAACTTCGTGGTGGTGCCGCTGGTGGTCGCGACGATGTTCGTCTTCCTCCCGGCCGAGCCCGCGCTGCGGCTGGGAGTGCTGCTGGTGTTGCTGACCCCGTGCGTGGACTACGTGATCGTCTTCAGCGGCCTGGCCGGCGGCAGCAGTCGCCGACTGCTCGCGGCCACGCCGCTGTTGCTGCTCGCGCAGCTGATCCTGTTGCCGGGCTTGCTGTTGCTGTTCCTGGGCGCCGAACTGGCCGAGGTGGTCGAGGCCGGCCCGTTCGCCGAGGCGTTCCTGGTGCTGATCGTCATCCCGCTGACGCTGGCCTGGCTCACCCAGACCTGGGCGGCCCGGCGCGACTCTGGGCGCAGGGTCGTCGAGGCACTGGGGACGGCCATGGTGCCGCTGATGGCGATGACCCTGCTGGCGGTGGTGGCCTCCCAGGTGCCCAAGCTCGACCGGGGCCTGGGCCAGGTGGCCGCGGTGGTGCCGTGCTACGTGCTCTTCCTGGTGGTGATGGCCTTCGCGGGACTCGGCATCGCGCGGTTGTTCCGCCTGGACATCCCGGCCGGGCGGGCGATCGTGTTCAGCGGCGCCACCCGCAACTCCCTGGTCGTGCTCCCCCTCGCACTGGCGTTGCCCGACGCCTTGGCCATCGCCGCGGTGGTCGTGGTCACCCAGACCCTGGTCGAGGTGGTCGGGATGGTGGTCTACGTCCGGGTCCTGCCCCGGCTGCTGCCCACGACCGGTTAGCGCCGGCAGGCAAGCTCGCGGGCGCCGAACTCACGCGGCCTTGGCGGCCGGCCGGGCCCGGACCAGGGTGGCGAACAGAATCGCGCCCGCCGCGCACAGCAGTAGCACCAGCGCGTCGTGCCGGGACTGCGCGGTGAACTCCAGCGTTCCGTGACCGCCCAGCACAAATCCGGTGTGCACGCACCAGCCGAACGCGGCGGTGACCAGGGTGGCCCCCGCGGTGCTCAGCAACGCGAGGACGTCGACGACCACCACGATGCCGAGCACCGACAGCACCGGCTGGGCGGTGGCGCCGAGGGCGCGGGCGATCAGGACCGTCACCACGGCCAGGGTCATGCCCAGCGGCATGCCGAATCCACCGGGGACAACTGGAGGCTGAGTGCGCATGCGGTCAGTGCAGCCCGCGCGCGGCCAGGACTGAAGGGGCCCTGACGCGATCCGTACGCGGCGGCACGATTTCCTTACCGGTCTCCACAAACGCGGTGCGTTCGGCCACCGCGACCGCGTGATCGGCGAAGCGCTCGTAGTAGCGGCTGAGCAGAGTGGCTTCCACCGCGGCCGACACCCCGAAGGTCCACTTCCGGTAGCCGATCAGGGCGAACAGGGACTGGTGCAGCTCATCCATTTCCGCGTCCGCCTCCCCCAGGCTGCGGGCCAGGCTCAGATCCCGCTCGCGCACGACCTTGCCAGTGGTGCCGGCCATCCGGACCGCGATCGAGCCCATCCGCTCGAACCGGGACCACAGCGGCACGGGCAGCACCGGTTCCGGGTGGCGGCGCAACACGGCCAGCGCGACGTGGTGGGCCAGCTCGCCCATCCGCTCCACATGTTCGGCCGAGCGCAACGCGGTCACGATCACCCGCAGGTCCTTGGCCACCGGCGATTGCAGGGCCAGCAAGGTCTGCGCGTCCTGCTCGATCCGGGTTCTGGTCTGGTTGACGGTCGCCTCGTCGGCGATCACCTGCTCGGCCAGGCGAATGTCCCCGTCGAGGAGTGCGTCGGTGGCGCGGCGCATGGCCAGGGCGGCCTGATCGCACATCCGGGCGAGTTGGAGCACCAGCACGTCCAGCCGGTGGTGGAACGCATCCCGCATGGGTCACGCCTTTCGATGTCCTCGGCCGCGACCGGGAGTACGGCCGGTCGTTCCGGCGCCCGGATACCGAGGTAATCCGCTGCGCCGGGGCCAGGCAAGACATCGCGGGCCGAACTTACGCGTTCCTTCCGCCGGGCTCGCCCGCTGGTTCCGCGGCATCCGCTGCCGCAGGTACTCGGACTCGAGCCCGGCGATCAGCACGAACACCTGCGTCACTCATCGCGCAACCGCACCAAGTCCAGCGCCTGGTTCTGCCAAAGCTCGATCCACAATGGACAGATATCGGCGATCGGCACCGGCTGCTCCGGGGACTGGTATGGCTCGGGCAAGGCGAGAAAGCGCACGTCCTGAACGGCTCAACGCGGTACCGCACCGTCGCCATGACCAGCCGCGGCGCGATAGGAATGGTCAGAAGGGGGCGGCTTTGAGGATCGTGGCCGTCCGGTAGTCGCTGTTACCGTTCTTGGTCAGTCGGAGCAGCGGGATCGTCCTGAGATCGCTCTTGCTGATTCCGATCGACCAGGGGCCTTGATCGGCGAGCGGGTCCTGGAGTTTGCGGTACTCGCAGTCCCGGGTGAAGCCGCGGCGCTGCGGGTCGAAGTCGTTGCCGAACTTGTAGTACAGCTCGAACGGGCCGGACAGGCCGGACAGGGTCGCCGTGCTGTCGCCACGCACGAAGACGCTGGCGCGCGGCTTGGCCGGGTCGCCGCCGACCACCGCCGACACCACGGCGTCCAGCTTGCCGCTGTTGTTGGTGATGGTCACCGTGGTTGAGCCGCCGGGGCCACGCTGCAGGACCTCGCCGTCACGCGGCCTGCGGGTCTCGAGTTCGGGCATGGCCGGTTCGGGCGGTTCGGGGAAGCCGGTGAACTGGACGCCGACTTTGCCGAATTCCCCTGGCAGGGCCCGCACAACCGCGTTGCCCAGTGCCTGCCTGGTGTTCACCTTGGCCTGGTGCAGGCGGAGCGCCTCCGGGACGGGCAGGCCGCAGGAGTTGTTGCCGCCGCCGGTGGCGGGGGTGCGCAGGTCCTCCTTGGTGGCGAAGGAGGAGAGGTGATCCGTCAGTTCCCGGTGCGGCACGGCGGCGGCCTTGGGCGGGCGGAACTTGCCGAATTCGGTGTGCTGCGCGCGCAACGCGGTGCTGAGCTGGACCCGGATCTGGTTGAGCTGCTCCAGGGTGGTGGCCGGGTTCAGCTGCTCGGTGAGCGGGCGGGCCGCGTCCACCAGGCCGGTGAGTTTCTGCTGGTAGTCCGCGACACTCAGTTCGGGCGGACCGGACGGTGCGGGTGACTTCTCGGGCCCGCCGCAGGCGGTGATGGTCAGCATCAGGGCGCAGGCGGTGGCGCGGATGAACGGACTCCCCATCCGTTCAGTCTAGTGCGCTAGGGCATTCGCCGTCCGGGAAACGCGCTGTCCGGCCAGGTGTCGATCCGGGCGGGAACCGTTCGTGTAGTGGGCAGAAGGCAGCACCGCCCAAGGAGGCTCGATCATGACTCGTACCCGTTCCCACCTGGTGACGGCGTTGATCAGCGCGATGCTGCTGGCCTCCGCCGCCGGGCCCGCCGACGCCGCGATGTCCGGCGATCCGGTCTGCACCACACACACCCTCTCGGTGCGCATCGCGGAGGACGGCCCGGCGACCGAGACCCTGCGGGGCCGGCTGTGCCTGCCACGTCACCGGCGGCCCAGCGCGGTGCACCTGCTCGTGCACGGGGCCACCTACGACCACCGGTACTGGGACTTCCCGGTCGGCGGCGGCCAGTACTCCTACGTCCGGGCCGCGGCGCTCGCGGGGTACGCCACCTTCAACGTCGACCGGATTGGCGCGGGCGCCAGCTCGCATCCGGTCAGCCGGCGGCTCGACGCGGCCGTGGGAGCTGTCGCGGTGCATGACGTGGTCACCGCACTGCGCACGGGCGCCGTCGGTGGCCGCCCGTTCGCGCGCGTGATTTACGTCGGGCACTCCCTCGGGTCCTTCATCGGTCTGTACGGGATTTCCCGCTACCGCGACGTGGACGCCGCGATCCACCTTGTTCCAGTGGAACACGGTCGACCACGCCTGTTCGGCCCACTCGCGCGGGGGTAGGTAGGTCTCGGCCGGGAACAGGCTCGCGCCCATCGGGATCTCGATGCGGCCGTCACCAAAACGGTTGCCGGCGAAGAACTCCGATCCCTGCCGGAGAAGCCGTACCCGGGGATGGCGGGGATCACGACGTGGACGGCGTCCTCGGTTGCGGGCGGCAGGTCGAGCGCTGCCGCCGCGGCGGGTGCGAAGGCGGACATGGGGACTCCGATCGTCGTCAGCCGGGCTCGGCGGAGATCAGTTTGTAGCGACTGCTACAAATAGGTGTACCGTGATCGCCGTGGCACGGAAGATCGCGTTCGACTACGACCGGGCGGTTGATGCGGCGACGACGTTGTTCTGGGCGAACGGCTACGTCGACACCGGACTGCGCGACCTGCTCAAGGCGATGGGGATCGGCGAGGGCTCGTTCTACAACACCGTGGGCAGCAAGAAGAATCTGTACCTGGTGTGCCTGCGCCGCTACGAGGACACCGTCATCGCCGATCGCCTGCGCGCACTCGCCGAGCCGCCGACCGCGGCCGAGGGGGTCCGGGCGTTCTTCGGCGCGATCCTGGACTGCCTGGACGATCCGGCCACGCCGTCGCGGCTGTGCATGCTCGCGGCGATGTCGACCGAAGAAGTGCTTGCCGAGCCCGACCTGCGCACCCGCGCGGACGAGGCCATCGCCACCCTGCGCACCGCGCTGCACGACCGCGTCACCGCCGACCTGGACGCCGGCGCGCTGACCGCGCCGGTGGATCCCACGGCGGTCGCCGCGATCATCACGACGTACGTGCAGGGCCTGTGGCGGGTCGCGCTGGTGTCCTACGACCGCGCGGAATTCGAGCGACAGATCGAGGCCCTACTCACCACCCTCGGGCTCTGATACCGCGGCACGCCCCGGCCCACGTGACACCCTCGCTTCGCCCAGCTAGTCTGAAATCAGACTAGTCCGGATTGCTCTCTAGTTGATGGCGGAAGACAGGTGGCGGGAGCCGAACTGACGGCGGGCTGGCTGCGCGGCACGCTGGAACTGGCCGTGGCGGCCGTGCTCGCCGAGGCCGATCTGCACGGGTACGCGCTGGTGCAGCGGCTGGCCGAGCAGGGGCTCGGCACGATCAAAGGCGGGGCGCTCTACCCGGTACTCGGCCGGATGGAGGCCGCCGGTCTGGTCGAGGCCGAGTGGGTCGCCGGCCAGGGCGGACCGGGGCGCAAGACCTACCGGCTGACCCCGGCGGGCCGGGACCGACTGGACGAAGAGATCGGGCACTGGCGGGACTTCTCAGCCGCGATGGACCGGCTCGTCCGCACCGTGCGCAAGGACAGGACATGACCATGGCCACTGCTTCCTGGACTGACCGGGCCCGACTCGAACTCGCCAGGCGCGGCGTGCACCTGGCCCTGATCAACACCGTGCTGACCGAGGTGGCCGAGCACTGCGAGGACAGCGGCGAGTCACCGGAGCAGGCCTTCGGCACCCCCGCCGAGTTCGCCGAACAGACCGCCGCGACCCGGGTGCCGCTGGCTGAGCGCGCCAAACGCGGCCGCGACGGGGTGACGGTGTTCGAGACCTGCTCCGCGATGATCGGCTGGGTCGGGCTCAAGACCATCGTGCTGGGCGTCTTCCTGTTGTTCGTCAAGGGTCTGTTCATCCCGCTCACCCCTGCGGGCCTCACCGGCGTGCCGATCGTCTACGCGGCGCTGCTCTGCGCGCTGTACGCGAGCAACCTCGCGCGGCTGCTCGGCAGACCCCGGACCGTGGCGCCCGCCTGGATCGTCACCGGGGTGCTGGTGGTGCTGGCGGCGACCGCGCTGGTCGAGCTGCCCCGCGAGGTGCTCGGCTCGCTGCCGACACCGCTGTTCCTGGCCGCGGGCGGACTGCTGGTGTGGTGGGCCTGGCAGCGCAAGTCCACCTCCGAGGTGGCGAAGGCGGTCGAGCACGACCACGAGTGGCTGGACCGGCTGCGCGGACTGCTCGAAGGACGCCACGACGTGCCGCGCGAGCGGGCCGACGCCCTGGTCCGGGAGACCGCGGCGCACCTGGCGGCCGGCGGCAACCCGCCGGCGGAGGAGTTCGGTCCGGTCGAGGAGTACGCGGTGACGCTGGCCGAGCACCAGCCCGCCGCGCCCAGGTGGTGGCAGCGCGAGATCGCCCGCCACTGGGTGTCCTTCGGACTGGCCGTCGGCTTCGTGGGCTCGGCCGTGTTCGGCGACCAGCCCACCTGGTACTTCGTCACCGCACTGGCCCTGCTGGCCATGTCTAGCGCACTGCTGGTGCGCGCGCTGCGCAAGAAGTGACGGACGATGGATCGAGCGCGCGGGCGACCTGGTGGCGAATCTCGTGTGACACGAACGTTTTCGTCTGTCCTTTGCGGACACTCTGGGCAAGGATGAGCCCATGAACTCGATGCTGCTGGTGGCCGCGATCGCCATCGTGGTGCGATCGCTGGCGGCCGCCCGCCTGGACCGGTGGAACATCGGGGCGCCGGTGGTGATGGTGCTGGTGGGGGTCGCGGTCGGCGCGCTCAACGAGGACTCCATCGCGGCCGTGCTCAACACCGAGGCGGTGCAGCTGGCGGCGGAGATCATCCTCGCGGTGCTGCTGTTCGTCGACGCCACCGAGGTGCGCGGCGGCCGGTTGTGGGGCGGCTACCCCGGTCTGGTGGCCAGGGTGCTGCTCATCGCGCTGCCGGTGAGCCTCGCGCTGGCGGCGTTGCTGGGCTGGTTGCTCTTCCCCGATCTGCCGTGGCCGGTGCTGCTGCTGATCGCGGGCATCACCGTGCCCACCGACTTCGCCGCGGCGGAACGGCTGGTCCGCGATCGGGCGCTGTCCATGCGGGTGCGCAGCGTGCTCAACGTGGAGGGCGGCTACAACGACGGCATCGTCTCCCCGCTGTTCCTCTTCGCGCTGATCCTGGCCGGCGACGAGTCCCAGCAGCGGTCGCCGCTGGCCGCCCTGGCCACGGTGTTGCCGCACGCGGTCAAGGCCGTGCTCGCCGGGGTGCTGCTCGGCACCGTGCTGGCCTGGTTGCTGGCCAAGGCACACCAAGCCGGGTGGGTGACCGACCAGTCCGCGCGGGTCGCGGTGCTGCTGGCGCCGCTGCTGACCTACACCGCGACCGTGGCCATCGACGGCAACGGCTTTGTCGCCTCCTTCGTCTGCGGCGTGGCCTTCCGCTACGTGCACCGGCTGCACAAGGCCCGCCGGATCAAGGACCACCCCGGCGACCGCACCGAGATCAGGGCCGACGCCCTGACCAGGGACCTGCACCTGCTGGAGGACGTCACCACGCTGCTGACCATGTCCATGTGGTTCGTGGTCGGGATCGCGGCCGTGCTCGCCTTCTCCATCGGGGTGCCCTGGCAGGTGGTGCTCTACTGCGCCGCCGCGCTCACCGTGATCCGCCTGGTGCCGGTGCTGCTGTCCCTGCTCGGATCGAGTCTGTCCGGGCGGGAACGCCTGCTCGTCGGGACGCTGGGACCGCGCGGCACCACCTCGATCGTGTTCGGGCTGCTGGCCTTCAACCGGCTGCCGGAGGGCGAGGCCGCCGATCACATCCTGCTGATCACCGTGGTATGCGTGCTGGGCAGCGTGGTGCTGCACGGCCTTGGCGCGAAACCGGCGACGCTGTTGCTGACCAGAACGGGGAAACGCGGGTAGGTCAGCGCAGATCGCGGATCAGTCTGCCGATGACCAGGTCGACCTCGGCCGAGTCGAAGGTGTCGGTGCCGATCAGCAGGGTCACCGACCGGCGGCCGTCCTCGGTGACGGCGTTGCGGAACTTGTGGCCACTGGGCATGCTGCCGCTGTGCCCCCAGGTGAGCAGGTCCGGGGTGAGGCGCTGGCGTTCCACGCCCAGGCCGTAGCCGTCGCTGAGTTCGTCCGGCACGGTGCGTTTCAGCTCGGCGAGTTGGGCTGGGGCAAGGAGTTTGCCGGTCAGCAGCGCGGTCCAGAATGCGGTCACGTCGGCCCCGGTGGAGATCAGCGAGCCGGAGGCGTTGGCCTCGGAGGTGTTCCACTCGGTCCGGTCCAGCAACAGTCCGGCGCGCCGCAGGTAACCGCGTAGCTCCGGCTGGGGCAGCGTGACCCGGTCGCCGGGCCAGTAGGTGTCGCGCAGGCCGAGGGGTTTGATGATCCGTTCGGTGATCTCGGCGCCGACATCGCGGCCGGTGACCTTGGTGACGAGCAGTCCGGCCAGGTTGTAATTGGTGTTGGCGTAGGCGAAACCCGCCGGGCCCCAGCGCTGTGGCGGCGGCAGGGTCAGTGCCTGCCGGACCGTGCGCGCCGGTTCGATGTGGTCCCAGCGGCGCCGTTCCTCGTCCCGCCAGAACGGCGCTTCCAGGTAGTCGGGCAGGCCACTGGTGTGCTGTAACACCTGCCGGACGGTGATCTCGCGCCCGTCGTAGCGATCGGTGCGGATCAGGCCGGGCAGGTGGCGGTCAACCGTGTCCGCCAGGGCGATCCGGCCTTCGCCGACCAGTTGCAGCACCACCGTGGCCGTCCATGCCTTGGTGTTGCTGCCGATCCGGCTGTGTTCGGTGCCGCGCACCGGCCGGCCGGTCCAGCGGTCGGCGCGGCCGACCCCGTTGTTGCGCAGGCCGCAGCGTGGACTGCGCGTGGTCAGCGCGATCCCGGCGCCGACCCGGGCCAGGGCGGTCAGCGCGGTCCGGATGGGTCCGGTGTCGCAGCGCGGGGTCGCGTTCGCCGCGGCCGGCGGCGCCAGCAGCACCGCGGTGATCGTCAGGGCCACCGCGACATTCCCGTTGCCTCGCATGGCATCTCCTCTCCCTTGCCCAGAGCCTCGCGGCTGGGCCGGGCCGGGTGCATACGTTGCGGTCCAGAGAATCGGCGAAATTTTTGGCCGTCTGGCTAGAGTGGTGCAGGTGCCCGACCCCGCGGCGCCCGATCTCGGGCAGGTCCTCGACGAACTGGGCCCCGCGCTGCTGCGGCCGTTGACCGTGCTGCCCGAGCGGCCGGTGCCGGTCTCCGGCGTGCTCGTCTTCGAGCGGCGGGCCACACTGCCACCGGTGCGGGGCGCGATCCTGCTCGCCGTCGGCGTGGCGATGGCGCAGGCGCCGGAACTGCTCGGTGCGGCGGCCGAGGCCGGGCACGCCTGCCTGGTGGTGAAGAGTTTTGGCGAGCCGGTCACCGAACTGGTGGCCGTCGCACAGCGTTGCGGCGTGGTGCTGCTGGCGGCGGAGGACAGCGTGCCCTGGCAGCACCTGGGCGCCCTGATCTCCTCGGCCCTGGCCGCCGCGGCGCGCTTCGCCCGGGCCCCGGGCATCGGCGATTTGTTCGCGCTGGCCAACGCGATCGCGGCGATGGTGGGCGGCGCCACCGTGATCGAGGATCCGCAGCGGCGCATCCTGGCCTACTCGACCGTGCCCGGCCAGCGCATCGACGAGGGCCGCAGGCAGGGCATCCTCGGCCGCCAGGTGCCGGCCGGCCCGGACTACGACGAGCAGTACCGCGCACTGGCCAAGGACAAGCGGATCCGCCGGTTCCCGGCCCTGCCCGGCGGTCTGCCGCGACTCGGTATCGCGGTGCGCGCGGGCGGCGAGCAACTGGGTTCGATCTGGGTCGTCGACGCCGAAGATCACCTGGACCCGGCCGCCGAACAGGCCCTCGCCGACGTGGCCGACACCGTCGCCCTGCACCTGCTCGCCGCCCGCACCGCCCTGGACGCCGCCCGCCGCGGCACCGCCGACCTGATCCGGCGGCTCTTCGGCGACCCGGACAGCGTGATCGAGGTGGCCCGCCAACTCGGCCTGGACCCGAACCAGCCGGTCGCGGTGGCCGCCTTCGCCATCGCCGCCGAGGACGTGCGCGCGGCGCACGCGGCCACCCGGCTGGCCGACCTGGTGAGCCTGCACTGCGAGGCCCACCACGGCAGGCAGACCTGCGCCTTGCTCGACGGCACCGTGTACGCGCTGCTGCCGGGCGGCCCGTCGCCACCCGCGCACCGCGAACTCGTCGCCGACATCGCCCGCCGAGCCCACAGCGCGTTGCGGGTGCCCGTGCTGGCCGCGGTCGGTTCACTCGTCCCCGGCCTGCGCTCGATCGCGCGTTCCCGCGCCGACGCGGACCTGGTCCTGCGCGCGCTCACCGACCGGCCCGGCCCCGCGGAGCCCTGCCGGGTGGCCACCCTGGCCGAGGTGTGGGCGGGCGCGGCACTGGCCGCGCTGGCCCAGACCCTGGCCGGACACGAGTCGCTGCCCGACCGGCTCGGCCCGGCGGTGCACGCCCACGACCGAGCGCACGGCACCACCTACGCGGCCACCATGCTCGCCTACCTGGACGCCAACAGCGATGTCTCAGCCGCCGCCCACCGCTTGTCCGTACACCCGAACACGGTCCGGTACCGCCTCTCCCGCGCCGAGCAGATCTTCGGCCTCGACCTCGCCGACCCGGACCAGCGCCTGGTGCTGTGGCTGCGCCTGCGGCTCGGTGACCAGCTCGGCCGGTGAGTTGGCCGTTCCGGACGGCGAGTTGGGCCAAGTGGTACGCCGGTTTGGCTCAAGTGGGCGTACCAGTTGGCCCAAGTGGTACGCGGGGGCGGGCGAGGCTCGTGTGAGGCAAGCCACAGGTCACTTGAGGGTCACGGCTCAGCCGCCGGGCCGGAGCCGATCGGGCGACTCTGCGGTCCAACGGCGCAGCCTCCCGGCATCGTGATCACGCCCGCTTATCCCAAGCGGGACAAGGAGGTTCAGGACCGTACGGGTGAAATCGCCGGGACCACCCGCTCGCCCCGCGTTGCTACGGTGCGAGGAGAGGACACGGCTC
The DNA here is from genome assembly GCF_023094165.1 of Crossiella sp. S99.2. Classification (GTDB taxonomy): domain Bacteria; phylum Actinomycetota; class Actinomycetes; order Mycobacteriales; family Pseudonocardiaceae; genus Crossiella. The sequence continues at coordinate 185,220 of NZ_JALMDK010000017.1, forward strand.
AGGGGGGTAGGTGTTGGACGCCTTCGTGGCGATTTCGGTGTGGTTGACCGGTTTCACGGACGGGGAGCTGCGCGCGACGGGCATGGCGGAGCGCTACCACGCCACCGTGCGCCAGCACACCGATCCCGCGCACTACGACCGCTTGGTCGCGGATCTGCTTGCCGCACACGGTGATCCGGCCGCACTCGGCCAGGGTTCCGTCGAGCTGGCGCGGGCGATCACGCACCTGTGGTACCTGGGCGCGTGGCCGGGCGAAGCGCACACCGTGTCCGCGCGGGCACACGCGGAAGGCCTGGTGTGGAAGACTTTCCACGGCGCTCCGCCGGGCACCACGGCTCCGGGTTTCGCCAGCTGGTCGCGCCGGCCGGTCATCCGGTGAGCACCCGCTACGACGTTGTGGTGGTCGGCGCCGGTTTCGCCGGATCGCTGATCGCGCGGTCACTGGGCGAGCATGGCTGGCGGGTGCTGGTGCTCGAAGCCGGGGCGGGACAGGCACCCGAGGACGCCGTGCGGAAGTTTCACACCACCTTCGCCAAAACACCGACCTCGCCGTATCGCACCACGGTCGCGGCGCCCTCGCCGGATGTGCTCGACCTGGCCCCTGGCGTGGACGGATATCTGCGGCAGCGCGGGGAACTGCCCTATTCCAGCCCGTACGTGCGGGTCAACGGCGGCAGCGGAATGGCCTGGAACGGGCTGGTGCCGCGGATGCATCCGGAGGACTTCCGCGCCGGCCGGTTCGGCCAAGGCCGGGACTGGCCGATCGGCTACCACGATCTGGAACCGTATTACCGTGCCGCGGAACGGGAAATCGGCGTCGCCGGGGATGTCGGCGAGCAACGGGACGGGGTCGGGCTGCCGTTCCCCGCGGACTACGTGTTCCCGATGCGCGACTTCCCGCGCAGCCACCTCGACGAGGTCATCGCCGAGGCGGTGAACGGACGCCGCGTGCGCGATCCCTTCCAGGACAACGAGATCGAGCTGCAGGTCATCGGCACCCCGCAGGCCCGCAACGCCGTGCCCGACCCGCGCTATGACGGCGGCAAGGGTTTCCGCCCGGACGGGCACCGCTGCGTCGGCTACGCCAGCTGCGTGCCGATCTGCCCGGAACAGGCCAAATACACGCCACTGCGGACCCAGGCACGCTGGCCGGGAACGGTCACCCTGCGCACGCGGGCGGTGGTCAACCGGCTGCACAGCACCGCGAACGGTCGCATCACCCGGCTCGAATACCAGGCGTACCAGGACGACACCTCGGCCAGGCACACCATCCACACGGTCGAGGCGGAACTGGTCGTGCTGGCCGCGCACGCCATCGAGAACGCCAAACTGCTGCTGATGTCGGGGCTGGCCAACCGCAGCGGGCAGGTCGGCCGCAACCTGATGGACCATCCGGCGTTGCTCACCTGGGGGCTGATGCCCGGCCAGATCGGGCCGTATCGGGGCCCCGGCTCGACCTCGGGGCTGGAGGGGTTCCGCTTCGGCCCGGCCAGGGCGGCCCGCGCGCCGTTCCGGGTCGAATTCGGCAACTGGGGCTGGAACTGGGCACTGGGCACCCCGGACCTCGACACCGCCGAACTCCTGCGCGAGGGCGTCTTCGGCACCGAACTCCGACGGCGACTCGGCGACCGACTCGGCCGCCAGTTCACCCTCCAGTTCGAGATCGAGCAGGAGGCCGACCCGGCCAACCGGGTCACCATCGACCCCACCGTCCGCGACCGGCTCGGCAACCCTCGGCCGGTGCTGACCTACCGGCTCAGCGACTACGTCAAACGCGGCATGGTCGCCGCGAAACGGGTCTCCGATCAGCTTTTCGCGCTACTGGGCGCCGAGGACCACACCCGGTACACGCCCGCCATGCCCGGCTACCTCGAATTCGACGGCGAGCCGTTCGCCTTCCGCGGCGCCGGGCACGGCGCGGGCACCCACATCATGGGCGCGGCGCCGTCGGACTCCGTGGTCGATCAGTGGCAGCGCTGCTGGGACCACCCCAACCTCTACGCCGTCGGCTGCGGCAGCATGCCCGCACTGGGCACCTCGAACCCCTCGCTGACCATGGCCGCGCTGGCCCTGCGCAGCGCCGGGCACATGCACGGCCAGCTCACCGACCGCCGCCGCGTCACCCTGTCCACCACGCACGAGGAGCCCAGCATCCGATGACCCAGCAGCTGCCGCCCGTCGCCGAGCCGTTCCAGCTTCCCTTCCACTATGGCGCGTTGCACCACGTCGGCCTCGACTACCTGGTCGAGCCCGCACCGGTGGCGAAGGTGCTCGCCAGGACGCATCCCGGGCTCAGCGCCGCCGAGTTCGACGGGCGCGCCTGCGTGTCGGTGAACTTCCAGCTCTACTTCGCCCAGTACGCCGCGGGCGCCGGAATCACCCAGGAGATCGAGATCAACGTGATCGCGTTTCCGCGCGGTGACGAGCATCGACTCGCCGAACTGTCCTATGTGGACTATGCCAGCGGGGTCGACCAGACCAAACTGCTCGGCATCGGGCGCATCCATGTGCTGTGCGACAACGACATCGCGATCGAGGCGGGTACCAAGCTCTACGCCGAGCCGAAGTACCCGGCCAGGTTCACCGCCGTCATGCCCTCGCTCAACGGCCCGCGCTCGGACACCTGGGCCATCGGCTGCCAGGACACCGCGGACCGGGAACTGTTCGGCTTCACCGCACGGCTGGACGGCCTGCCGGGCGAGCCGGTCAACAACACGCCCATCACCGGCTACGGCACCACCGAGGACGGCAGGCTGCTGGCCGGACCGATGAACGTCTACCACCCGTACCGGCTGCACCTGCTCGACAACGGCGACCGGGTCTCCCTGACCATCACCGACCAGGATTCCCCGGTGTGCCAGGACCTCGCCGAGCTGATCGGCGCCGCCCCGGCGGCCGGCGTGTGGACCTACCAGTCCGCGCCGGTGGCCGCGCACAACCGCCCGTACTACCTCCCGGCGCCGCGGTGATCGAGGACACTGGCGGTGCGGCTCCGGCGTGGGCGGGGTGTTCGTAGACTGTCGCGATAATGGGCGGCGGAAGGACACGATGCGGTGATGGGACAACCGTCGCTGCCGCCATCCGCTCCGTCGACGGTAAGATGGTCAGACCGGGAGCCGGGAGCCGGGAGCCGGGAGCCGGGAGCCGGAAGCCGGAAGCCGGAAGCCGTTGGGACACCATTCGCCCCGAGCGTGAGGTCCTGGTCATCGCCCGCAACCCCGCCGTCCTCAACCGCATGTGGGACGTTCTCCCCCTGCTGCTGACCGATCCGCGGGTCGCGGTGACCTTCGCCGTGGACAACGGATCCGTGTTCTCCCACCGCATCCGCGACCACCTCGCCGAGGCAGGCGCCCGCACCGTGGACTGGGACACCGCCCTCACCCGGCGCTACGACCTCGCCTTGGCCGCCAGCGACAACGGCGAACTGCACCGCGTCCGCGCCCCGCTCATCCTGCTCCCGCACGGCATCGGCTACCACCGCCGCTCCCCCAGCGACCCCACCGCGATCTCCGGCCTCCGGCGCTCGGCCCTGGTGCGCCGCAACCGGATCATCCCGCACACCCTGGTCGTCGCCCACGATCACCAGCTCGCGGTCATCGCCTCGGTCGAGCCTCGGCTGCTGCCGCGAGCGCTGGTGGCCGGGGACCCGTGCCTGGACCGCATCCGCGTCAGCGAGCCGCGCCGGCGCGAGTACCGGACCGCCTTCGGTGCTGATCGGCGTGAGCTTGTGCTGCTGTGCTCAACCTGGGGCAGGCACTCACTGTTCGGCGCCTGCACCGAGCTGCCCGCGCGGATCCTCGCGGCACTGCCCACCGACCGCTTCCGCTGTGCGCTGGTGCTGCATCCCAACGTGTGGGCCCAGCACGGGGTGCTGAAGATCAACGCTCTACTCCGCCGGGCCACCGATGCGGGTCTGGCGGTGGTGCCGCCCGAGCAGGGCTGGCAGGCCGCGATCGTGGCGGCCTCGCTGGTGATCTCCGACCACGGCTCGCTGAGCAGCTACAGCGTCGGCGCGGGCAGACCGCTGTTGCTGGCCACCGACGGCGGACCCGAGGTGGTGCCCGGCTCGCCCCTGGATCACCTGCGCCAACGGCTTCCCCGGCTCCGGCTGGACGAACCCCTGGAGCCGCAAATCGAGCAGGCCCTCGGGCAGGACCCGGGTTCCGCCGCGGCGATCTTCGCCCGGACCGGGCAGGCCGCGGCCATCCTGCGGGCCCGGATGTACGCGGTGCTGGGCCTGCCGGAACCAGCGTGGAAGGCCCTGCCCGAACCACTGCCCACACCCGAGATCACGATGGCCGAGCCCGACGCGCTCCGGGTGCGGGTCTCCGGCACGACCACCCTCACCATGCGCCGATACCCGGTCGTGCCAGGTGAATCCGAGCCGCCCGGCCACCTGGCGGTCAGTGAGCACGCCGCCGATCCGGAACAGCTGGAGCGAGCGGCGGTGGTGTGGAGCGCCGCCCGGCACGACTGCCTGGCGGACGCGGACGAGTGGGGCGCGGTGACGCTGCGGCGCTGGCCCGGCGCCCAGGTCGCGGTGACCGAGGTGGCGCCCGGTTCAATCGTGGCCTTGTTTCGGGACGGTCACCGCCTCACCGGCCAGGCCACCGTGCCGCGATCGCTGGCCGGATCGGCGCTGTACCACTGGATTCCGCTCGGGCGGCCGGGCACGGAGTTGACCATCCAGGCGGGCGCGAACTCAGGTGTGCTGCGCTGGTGACCGATCAGGTCATGGCCGGCAACCCGGCCAGCTGCCGGGCCGTGCGGGCGATGGTGGCCGCGCGTGGGCTGCCCATTCGTTCGAAGATCGCCGCGGCGCGCTGCCGGAACTCGACACCGGCGGCCCGGTCGGCACGCCGCTCCGCCAGCTCGGCGAGTCCAAGCAGCGCATCCGCGGCCGGAGCCGTGGCACCGCGTTCCTCAGCCGTGGCCAGCACTTCGGTGTAGGCGCGTTCGGCGGCCTGGTCCGCGCCCGAGGCCGCGAGCACCACCGCGGCGCTGAGCTGGACCTTCACCAAGAGCGACGTGGCATCGGTGCCCGCCAACAGATCCCGGGAACGCGCGAAGGCCAGCGACGCCTCCTCGTACCGCCCCAGGGCACCCAGTGCCCGGCCGGCCAGCATGCTCTGCAACGCGGTGCCCCTGGCCAGTCCGAGCCGCTCGTTGATCTCCAGCGCGGTGTGGAACCGGGCCAGGGCTTCCTCGGCGCGGCCCGCGCGCAGCAGCACGTTGCCGGTGAAGTCCTCGACCGAGGCCAGCAGCCGGTCCCAGTCCGCGGCCAGTTCCCTGGCCCGATCCAGGTGCTCGTGGGCCTCGGCGAAGCGGCCGAGTTCCTGGTACGCCCTGGCCAGCAGGCACCGGCAGCGTGCCTCGTACCCGGCGTTGCCGAGCAGCACGGCCGAGTCGACGGCCAGCTTGCCCGCACGTACCCAGGTGGCCAGGGGTTTAGTCGCGTCGAAGAGGGTGTGCATCGCCTCGAACAACCGGCAGACCTCGGTGTGCCAGCCCTGCGCCGCGGCGGCCGCCATGATCTCGACCAGGTTGGTCTGCTCCTGCCGCAACCAGGCCAGGGCCGTGGCGGCCGGGATCTCCACCGGCGTTTCGTCCAGCACCGCGGCCGGATCGGTCACCCGCAGCGGCTGCCTGCCGTGCACGGCCACATCCGCGGCCGCCGCGCCGATCAGCCACCACCGGACCGCCTGGCGCAGTGCGGCGATCCGCTCGGCCTTGCTGTCCTCGGCCTCGGCCACCCGCAGCGCGTGCACCCGCACCAGGCGATGCAGCCGGTGCACCCCGCCGGGCTCGGCGTGCACCATGCCGGTCTGGCACAGCTCGTCCAGATCGCGGCGCACCGCGCGCACCGGCTGATCGAGCATGGCCGCGAGCACCTCGACGCCGAAGTGCGGCCCCACCAGCACACTCAACAGCCGGTACAGCCGCTGAGCCGACTCCGGCAGATCCTCGTAGACCCGGTCGAACATGGCGAACACCTTGGCCCGAGCCGATCGGTCCGCCGAGGAGTCCCCGGGATCGCGGTCGGTCTCCCTGAGGTCCTCGACCAGCTCGCGCACCGCCAGGTGCGGTCGCGCTTTCAGCCAGGCCGCGGCGACCCCGAGCGCCAGCGGCAGGCCGCCGCACAACTCAACTAGGTCGACCACCGCCGGGCGTTCCGCGGCCACCCGCTCGCTGCCGCACACCTTGGCGACCAGGCTGACGCCGTGCTCGGCGCGGAGCGGTTCGAGGGCCACATCGAGCACCTCCCGGTCCTGGTACAGCTCGGCCAGCGCCTCCTGCCGTCCAGCGGCGACCAGGACCAGGCTGGCCGGCGAGTTCGGCAGCAACGCGATCACCTGGGCCGCGTCCCGGACATCGTCGAACACCGTGAGCAGCCGCAGCCCGGCGCTCAACGAGCGGAAGAGATCGACCCTGGCCTGGAACGCGGCGGGGATCCGGGATTCGGGCACCCCCAGCGCGGCCAGGAACCTGGACACGGCTTCGGCGGGTGAGTTGCCCGCCACGCCGTACTGCACGTGCAGCACGCCGTCGGGATACCGCTCCCGCAACTGCCAGGCGGCCTGCCGGAGGAACGCGGTCTTGCCCATGCCCACCATGCCGTGCACGGCGGCGACCATCGGCCGGGTTCGGTCGCCGATCGGGGTCCCGGCCAGCGCACCCACTCGCGCGAGTTCCTCGTCCCGGTTGGTGTAGGTCTCCGGCGGCGTGGGCGCCTGCGCGGGAACCACCGGCGGCAGTGCCGGGTCCGCGGGCGCGCCGGAGAGGATGACCGACTCGATCACGCCGGCCTGCACCACGCTGTGCGCGGTGCCGCCCAGCTCGTTCCGCACCCGATCACCACGCACGGTCCCACCCCCGGTCGTTCCAGCTACGTTCCGCGACGATCACGGTACTGGACGCGACCTGGTCCCGCCGCGCCGCTCAGGGCACGGGCGCGTGATCGGCCGGCTCGAACAGCACGGCGAACGCGCTCCGCGCACCAGAGCACACCCCAGTACGGCCACCGCGGCGACCACCGCGCGCCTCACACCCGCACCGCCTTGAGCCGGGGTGTGCTCCAGCGGCGCAACAGCAGACGGCGGGCGGGCTTCTCCACCTGCTCGTAGAGCAACCAGGACAGCAGCAGCGACACGGTGAACACGACGGTGAAGGCGGCCAGCGCCCACCAGAACGGCAGTCTGGGCGCGGTGCCGAGCACCATTTCCGCCAGGCGCAGCACCAGCAGGTGGATCATGTAGAAGGAGAAAGACCACTCCCCCAGCACGACCAGCCTGGGATGCCGCCAGATCGACTGTGTGCCAGTCAGATCGGCCATGGCGGCGGCCGGGAGGAGCAGGGCGAAACCGAGCACGGTGCAGGCGGCGAAGCGGAAATCGCCGGGCACCTGCGCGGTGAGGAAGTAGCCGACCAGGGTCACCGCCACCGCCAGGTCCAGCGCGGGGCCGCGCCACCAACCGTTGCGCACCAACAGTCCCAGCGCGACCCCGAGCACAAACTCGGGCAACCTGGCCAACGGGAAGGAGTACAGCGCCAGCCCCAGGAACGGCAAGGCCAGCACCACCAGCACCGCGGCGGCGGCGACCGCGTACAGCCAGGCCGCCGATCCCTTGCGCAGCAACACGAACAGCAGTGGGAAGCACAGGTAGAAGAACGCCTCGCACACCAGCGACCAGCTGACCGGGTTGAGCGCCTGCCACCAGTCCGGCCACCAGGAACTGATCAGCAGCAGGTTGGCCGCTGTTTCGTTGCCGCTACTGGGTAACAGGCCCGGCACCAGGGTGGCGCCCAGGGCCAGCGCGAGCACCGCGGTCACCAGGTGCACGGGGTAGATCCGGGCGAATCGCCTGCGCCAGAACGTGGTCACCGGCTCGCCTGGTCTGACCGACCAGGCGAGCACGAAGCCGGAGAGGATGAAGAAGAAGGACACCCCGGTCGCTCCGGCGTCGAACGCCCAGTGCAGCACACCGCCGGCCGGTCCGTCGAAGTAGCCGAAGTTCCTTACGTGGTACAGGAAAACGATGAGGGCGGCCACCCACCGCAACCCGGTCAATGACGGCAACTGCCCGTTGGCTTTCACGCTCTGTACTGCCCGCTGAAGCCAGGGTAGTTCCGTGACTCACGTCACGGCTTCAGCGGACCGGGCCACAGGTACTCGTCGGCGGGCACCGTCGCGCCGCGGAACCAGGCGGCGAAGAAGCCGTCCAGGTTCTGCCCGGAGACCTCCGCCGCCAGGGCCTCGAACTTCGGCCAGTCGGCGTAGGAGGCGCGGTGCTCCTGCGGCCACCGCCGGAGCAGCTGGTCGAATGCCTGTTCGCCGAGCTGCCTGCGCAGCGCGTGCAGGGCGAGCGGGCCCTTGTTGTACATGGTGATCCCCGGTGTCACGCCCGGCTGGTAGAGCCGTTCCCAGAACGCGGGCTCACCCCGTTTCGCGGCGACGATCTGGCGGTAGCGGAGGTCCAGATCCGCGCCCTCCTTGGCCTCCTGCCACAGCCAGGGCGCGTAGGAGGCGAAGCATTCGGACAGGCAGCTGTCCGCGGGCAGCCGGGGCGCGGCAGAGATCCCGTACCACTGGTGGGCCTGCTCGTGCACGACCGTTTCCAGGGTCATGTACTGGGGGTTGCCCGCGCCGAGGTACACCGGGCGGGTCTGCGGGGAGGTGGCCGGCGCGCCGTCGCTGACCTGGAGGAAGACGTTGCCCGCCGCGTCGAAGGGGTAGCGGCCGAACTTCGCGGACAGGAAGTCGAGGACCTCCGGCAGCCGGTCGGCCAGGGGTTTGGTCGCCGTCTGCAGGCCCGGCGCGTACGCGGTGATCACCGGGGTTCCGTCGGCCAGCGCGCCGCGCTCGGTGGTGAACCGGTCGATGGACACGCTCACGTGGTCGGGATCGACCTCGGGTTCCGCCCAGTGGAACGTGGTCGACCCGGCGCCCGCCTGCTGCTGCCCTTCCCTGCCGACCGAGACCACGCCCCAGCCGTCCGGCACGGTCATCGCCAGCCGGAACTCCGCCTTGTCCCTGGCCTGGTCGCGGACCGGGAACCAGGACCGGGAGCTGCCCAGGAACGCGTTCGCCCCGCCCGTGGTGGTGGCCAGCCAGCCGGGTCCGGGCGTTCCGCCGTACTCGACGCGCAGCCGGAAGCCCGCGCCAGGACGGATCGTGGTCGCGGGCTGGATGAGCAGTTCGTCGTCGGCGTTGTGCGCGAAGGACTTCACCGGAACCGAGTCGACCGTGACCGCGGTGGCCCGCAGCCCGGCGAGGCGCACGGTGACGCGGTCGAGCGCGCTGCGGGCCTTGGCGCTGATCACCGCCGTGCCGCGCAGGGTCTGGGCGCCGGGCTGGTGCTCCAGGGTGAGGTCGTAGCCGGTGACGTCGAGGGCCTCGGCAGTCTCGGCGTTCGCCGTACCGGACCCGGCCACCATGCCCGCCAGCGCGGCGGCAAGCAGAACGCAGCTCAGTCGGCGAGGTCGATGCCCCGCGATGAAATTCATACCCCCACCGTCGCCCAGGCCCGTCCCCACCGAGTGGCGGACGTGTCGCGTTCCTGTCGCAGTAATCCACCCCGTGTTGGCCGTTGTGGACGCCGTGTTGGCCGTTGTGGACGCCGAGTTGGCCGTTGTGGACGGCGAGTTGGCCGATCTGGACGGCGAGTTGGCCCAAGTGGGCGGCGAGTTGGGCCAAGACTGCGTACGACAACGGCCAACACGCGGGCGGGGTGCGGACTGGGTGCTTAGGATTCCGCTTATGAGCGTGCATGCCGAGGTACTGGCCTGGTTGCGGCACAAGGGGACCGAGGGGATCGCCCACGCCACGCTGCGCGCCGACCTCCAGCACCTGCTCGATCGCTGACATGCGGTTGCTGTTCGCCGCGATGGCGGCCCATGGTCACACCTACCCGTTGGTGCCGCTCGCGCAAGCCGCCGTCCGCGCCGGTCACGACGTGGTTTTCGCCGCGGGAGCCCAGTTCGTGCCGGTGCTGCACGCGGCGGGCCTGCCCGCGGTGCCGGCCGGGATGAGCCTGCCCGAGGCCCTCGAAGCGGCCACGGCGGCGGGTGTCCCGGCCGGGGACCGGCACGTCGGGCACGCCCTCGGCCAGCTGCTGGCCGGGCGCTGGGCCGAGGACCTGACGGTCCTGCTCGCCAGGCACTGCACCGAACTCCTGATCCACGACGTGACCACGTTCGGCGCGGCGCTGGCCGGAGCCAAGGCCGGGATTCCGGTGCTGGGCCACACTTTCGGCCGGGTCGACCCAGGCCCGACCTGGAAGATGATCATGTGGGTCTTCGCCGGGCTGGCCGACGAAGCCGGGGTGGACGCCGAGGCCCTGCTGCACGGCGGGCGAGTGTTCGACATCTGCCCGGATTCGGTGCAGGCACAGCGTTTCCTGGCCACCGCGGACCGGATCCCGCTGCGTCCGGTCGGCTGGTCTCCGCCCGGCGCGCCACCGCCAGTCCGCCGCCGCCCCCTGGTCTACCTCACCCTGGGCACCGCGTTCGCCACCACCGAGCTGTTGCGGCAATGCCTGTACGGGCTGGCGACGCTGCCGGTGGACGTGCTCGTCACCACCGGCCCCGCCGTGCCCGCCGCCGCACTGGGTGCGGTGCCCGGCAACGTGCGCGTCGAGTCCTGGGTGGCGCAACAGGATCTGTTGCCCAGAGCGGATTTGGTCGTGCACCACGGCGGCAGCGGCACCATGCTGGGCGCCTTCCAGGCCGGTCTGCCCCAACTACTGCTACCCCGGGCCGCCGACCAGTTCGGCAACGCCGAGGCCGTGCTCACCGCCGGCGCGGGCGCCCGGCTGCTGCCGGATGACGTCACCAGCCAGGCCGTGGCCGCACTGGCCGAGAGTCTGCTCGCCGACCCAGCCCCACGGGCCGCGGCCCGCCGGATCGCCGCGGAGATCGGCGCCATGCCGTCCCCGGACCGGGTCATCGCGGAGCTGACCGGGTAGGCCATAAGCAGTACTGGACGCGTGGGCCGGGGCGAGGTACCGTGCTATTTGTTAACTACCTTTCCTAATGAGTTGTTTACCTTGCCGTACCAGCCGCCGCCAAGGCCCTGCGTCAAGGAGAGTCCCCGTGCGTGTCCACAGCAGACTTGTCCTCGCTGCCCTGTCCGTGCTCACCGTGAGCCTGCTCGCCACCGGCGCTTCCGCCGCACCGCCGAACGGCAAGTGGCCGGGTGGCCCCGAGGTCAGCACCGCCGACGGTGCGAACGTCTTCGGCGGCAACCTGAGTGGCCTGGCCTTCCAGAGTCCCGGCGTGGTGTGGGCGGTGAAGAACGGCCCCGGCACGCTGTATCGCCTGGTGCCGGACGGTGCGGGCTGGCGCCCCGATCCCAGCGGTGGCTGGGCGTCGGGCAAGGCACTGCGTTACCGCGACGGCAAGGGTGATCCGGACGCGGAAGGCGTGACGGTCACCCCGGACGGAGTGTTCGCGGCCACCGAACGCAACGGGGACAACGGCAAGGTCAGCCTGGCCAAGATCCTGCGCTTCGACCCGGCCAGCACCTCCTCCTCGCTCAACGCCACCGCGGAATGGGACCTCACCGCGGACCTGCCGAAGGTGGCCGCGAACAGCGGACCCGAGGCCATCACCTGGGTTCCGGACAGCGTGCTCACCGCCCGCGGCTTCCTCGACGAACGGACAAAGGCCCCGTACCGCCCCGATTCCTATCCCGGTCACGGCAGTGGCCTGTACTTCGTCGGCCTGGAGAACAACGGCGTGATCTACGCCTACGCGCTCAACCAGTCCGGCAGCGGCTACACCCGGGTGGCCGCCATCCCCAGCGGCCTGCCGGCGATCATGGGCCTGGAGTTCGAGGCCGACACCGGGCGGGTGTGGGCGACCTGCGACAACACCTGTAGCGGCCGCTCGGCCACGCTGGAGGTCCGCGGCGGCAAGTTCACCGCCACCGCCACCTACGACCGTCCCACCCAACTGGCCAACCTGAACAACGAGGGCTTCGCGATCGCGCCGCCGTCGACCTGTGCCGGGGGCCGGAAAGCCGTGCTGTGGGCCGATGACGGCAACACCGGCGGACACGCGCTGCGCCGGGGCACCTTGCCCTGCACCGCCGGCGGCTGACGGTCAGACCAGGGGCGCCGGCGGGTTCGCTAGGGTGCGCAGGCATGGATGCCGCTGATCTCGACCGCCGGGCCCGGACCCTCTCCGACTGCATTCCGCCGCTGCTGGTCTCCCGGCTTCTTGAACTCGGCCATGGGAAAGAGGTCGAATTCCAGGTCGGCCGCGGCGAATGGTTCTGCGCGCGGGAGTGGGCCCGGCTACTCGGTGACCAGGGGCGGCAGGCCGAGGCGCTGGCGGTGCTGGCACCGTACGTCGCCACGGGATGGTGGCCTGCCGCCCGAGCCCAGGCGGAACTGCTGGAGAGCTGGGGCCGGGCAGCGGAGGCGATCGAGTTCACCCGGCCGTACACCAGGACCGTCGGGCTCTCGCTGGAGTTCTTCGGGCGGCTGCTGGCCCGGCACGGACACCGGGACGAGGCGATCGCGTTGCTGAGCCCCGGAATGGACGACTGGGGCCTGGCCACCGCGCTGGTGGAGGTCGCCGAGGGGGCAGGCCGGGACGAGGACCTCGCCGCGCAGCTGGCCGCGAAGATCCCGGCCCAGCACCGGTGCGCCGATCCTTGGTGCTGCCGCGGCCTCGACCCGGACACGGCGATCCACCTGCTGGCCGTGATCCGCGAACGCCAGGGCCGGCTCGACGAAGCGATCGCCCTGCTGCACACCCGGCGCTTCAGCTCCGGGAAACGCGACCAGTTGGCCGACCTGCTGGCCAGGCATGACCGGATCGAGGAACTGCGGGAGTACGCGGCGACGGAGCACCACGGACTCGCCGCGCAGCGCCTGGCCGAGCTGTTGGCGGAGCGCGGTGACATCGACGGCGCGATCGCGGTGTACCGGCAACCGAGCGCCCGCGCGTGTGGTGATCCGTTCGAGCTGGCGCAGCTGCTGGTCCGGCATGGCCGGGTCGAGGAGGCGATCGAGGTGCTGCGCGCGCTCACGGATGAGCCCGATGGCGCGGAGGACTGGATCGTCGAGGCGCTGTGCACCCTGTACGCCGACCACGGCCGGGCCCGGGACGGCCTGGCCTACCTCGACCTCCTCACCGCGCGCCGCGACGGCGAGGAGGAGTGGGACTTCTTCCGGATCCGGCTTCAGCTCTTGGCCGGCTGCGGCCTGCTCGACGAAGCCATCGAGCAGGCGCGGGCGCACCCCGAGGGCAACACCGCCGCCGCGGCCTGGACCATCTCCGACCTGCTCGCCGAGCACGGCCGGACCGAGGAGGCGGTCGCGGTCCTGACCGCACACGCCCCCGCCCACTCCCACCTGCTGGCAGGCCACCTCATCACCCTCGGCCGGATCAAGGAGGCGGTGGCAGTCCTTCAGCTCGACGAAGCCAGCGTGCGCGCCACCTCCATCACGTAGCGGCCGTACGCCGAGTCGATCATCGTGTGACCCAGTTCGTAGCAGGCGTCACTGGTGATGAAGTCCATCCGCAGCGCGATTTCCTCGATGCAGGCGATCTTCATGGCCTGCCGGTGTTCCAGCGTGCGCACGTACTGACCCGCTTCCAGCAACGATTCGTGGGTGCCCGCGTCCAGCCAGGCGAAGCCGCGGCCGAGCGGGATGAGCTGCCCGCGGCCCCGATCCACGTACACCCGGTTGACGTCGGTGATCTCCAGTTCACCGCGATCGGAGGGTTCGATGCCGCGGGCGATGTCGAAGACGTCGTTGGCATAGAAGTACAGGCCGGTGATCGCCTGGTCGGACTTGGGGTTGCTGGGCTTCTCCTCCACCGAGACCAGGCGACCCGCCTCGTCCAGTTCGGCGATGCCGTAGCGGTGCGGGTCGGGCACCGGGTAGCCGAACAGCACGCAGCCGTCCAGATCCTTGCGGGCGTCGGTGAGCACCTGGGAGAAACCGGTGCCCTGGAAGATGTTGTCGCCCAGCACCAGCGCCACCTGGCCGCCCGCGGCGTGCTCCGCGCCGAGCAGCAGACCGTGCGCGATGCCGCGCGGTTCGTCCTGTTCGGCGTAGCTGATGTTCATGCCGAGATGCGCGCCGTCGCCGAAAAGCCGCTGGAAGGCGGGCAGCGCGTCCGGGGTGGCGATGATCAGGATGTCCCGGATGTCGGCCAGCATGAGCACGGACAGCGGGTAGTAGATCAGCGGCTTGTCGTAAATGGGCAGCAGTTGTTTGCTGACCGCCTGGGTCGCCGGGAAAAGCCTGCTTCCCCGGCCCCCGGCAAGAATGATCCCCTTCATGAAAACCACAGTAATTGCGGGCGCTCCCTGCACCTCAACCCCTAGCGACCCCTATCCCCGGTCACCCTGTCCTGGATTTAGCCGCGATTAAGACTGCCGCTAGACGCGGCGGCCACGATCTCGGGGACGAATGGTGAAAGGGGGCAACGATGTCGCTGGCAGAAACCTGGAAGATGCTTTCCGCGGACAGCGGGCCGGAGCTGGTGCTGGCCCTGGACTTCGACGTCACCGGACGGCCGCAGGCCGGTTTTGGTGAACTCACCGCGAAACTGCGGATCGAGCACTCGGTGTGGTTGTCCCTGCCGCCGGACGCGAACACCGGAAAAGACCTGGACGAGACCGCCTATCTGGACCGGTGGCTGGCCGCGCCGCGTTCCTCGGGCAAGCCGGTGCGCGCGGTGCTCGGTTACTGCGTGGGCGCGGTGTACGCGGCCGCGATCGCCGAACGGGTGGCGCAGTGGCAGCGCACCCCGCCGCTGCTGGTGCTGCTCGACCCCGAGCCCGCGGTGGGTTTCACGCTGTACTCCCAGTTCCGCAACGTGCTCTCGTTGCTGACCGCGCTGGTGCCGCCGGAGCAGATGGACGCGGTGCAGGAGGCCGGGCGGCGGGCCTATGAGGCCACCGATGATATGGACACCCTGGCCAAAACGCTGATCACGATCTTCGAGGACCTCAGCGGCGAGGCACTGGCCCGCGCCGGACTGGACGAGATCAGCCGCCGGGAGCTGACCGGCACCTTCTTCGCCTTCATGACCTACCTGAGAACGGCCGCGCGGTTCGACCCGTTCCCGGGCTGGCGTTCGGCCACCGCGCTGAGTTCATCGAGCCCGGCCAGCGGGCTCAACGCGGTCCGCTCTTACCGCAACGGCGCGGCAGATCCGTTGGTGGCGAAGGAGATCCCGTTCGCGGCCGACCACATCGGACTGTTGCGCGCGGCCGAGGTGGCCGCGACTGTCACTGACCTGCTCAACGCCTAGCCGGGAGAAGGCCCAGATGCGACCAGCAGAGACCGCTAGCGGAACCGCGCCCGGCCCGGCGCCCGCCACCCGCAAGGAAGAAGCGCTATGGCTGCTGGAGAACATGGTGCCGGGCAGCGCGATCAACAACCTGTCCTTCGCCTTCCGCGCCGCGGGCCGGCTGGATCCGGTGTTGCTGCGGGCGGCGCTGGCCCAGGTGGTGCACCGGTTCGAGGTGCTGCGCACCGTCTTCCACGCGGCCGGGGCCAGCCTGGCCAAGCAGGTCCTGGACCGGGTGGACATCAAGATCGAGCACCTGGACCCGGCCGGGCGCGACCCGGACGAGGTGCTCACCGCCTTCCTGGCCCGCCCGTTCACCCTGGACGGCCGCCCGTTGCTGCGCGCGGCCCGGCTGCGCGGCGCGGACGGCGCGGACCGGTTCTGCCTGGTGCTGCACCATCTCCTCTTCGACTCGCTGTCCACCCCGGTCCTGCGCGCGGAGTTCGCCGCGGCCTACACCGCGCTGGCCAACGGCGAACAGCCCACTGCCGGAGAACCGGTGCGGGCACTGGTGGAACCGCCGCCGAGCGCGGACAGCCTGGCCTTCTGGCGGGAGCGGCTGGACCAGTTCGATCCCGGCACCCTGGAGCTGGCCATCGGCAGCCAGGGCGTGCCGGATCCGGTGCTGCGCGGCACCCAGGTCACCCACGAGCTGTCGCCGCGGGCTCGCTCGGCAGTGCAAGCGCTGCAACGGGAACTGCGCGCGCCCGAGGCGGTGGTGCTGCTCGCCGGGTACTACCTGCTGCTGGCCCAGCACGGCGCCGGTCCGGACCTGACCGTCGGTTTCCCGGTCAACACCCGCGGTCCCGAGCACAGCGACGCGATCGGCTTCCACGTCAACGTGATCCCGCTGCGGGTGCGGGTGCCGGCGGGCCAGAGTTTCCGGGAGTTCACCCGCGCGGTCCGCACCGTCTTCTTCGACGGCCTGACCCACGCCGACGTGCCGGTGGAGCACCTGTCCGGCTTCCTGCCCCGCCGGAGCGCTTCCTGGCGGGAGGCGCTGTTCAAGCACGTGCTGAACTACGTCGCCGCCAACGAACGCGCCCCGTTCGACCTCGCGGGCGCACCCGCCGAGCCGCTGCTGCTGGAGAACGGTTCGAGCCGGTTCGACCTGGAGTTCTTCGTGCTCTCCACCGCCGAACACCTGCGGGTGCGGGCCGCGTACTGCGTGGAGTTCTACGACCGCACGGAGGTCGAGGCGCTGCTGCACCGGTTCGAGGAGCTGCTGATCCGGCTCGCCGACGACGTGGACCGGGTGCTCGGCGAGGTGGAAGTCTGCTCGGCCGCCGACCGGTCGGTCATCGACGCGGCCAACGACACGGTGGTTCCAGTGCACCCGGCCGACGTGCTGACCGGGGTGCGGCACCAGGTGGCAACGCGGCCGGAGTCGATCGCGATCGAACACGAGGATCGGCAGGTCAGCTACCGCGAACTATGGGACACCGCGGCCGCCGTGGCGGCGCAGCTGCGGGCGGCGGGCATCAGCGCCGGCGAGGTGGTCGCGGTGGCGGCCCCGCGTTCGCCCGAACTGGCCGCGGCCGTGCTGGGAATCTGGCTCGCGGGCGCCGCCTACCTGCCGGTGGACCCCGAGCATCCGGCCGAGCGAATCACCTACCAGCTCACGGATTCCGGCGCCAGGGCCGTGCTCACCACCGACCCTGGACTGCTGCCCACGACCGGCCCGATCCCGGTGCTCACTATCGCCACGGCGCCCATTCAGTCCACTGTGGACATTCCAGCGCTGTCGGCCGATTCCGCCGCGATGATCATCTACACCTCCGGCTCGACCGGCCTGCCCAAGGGCACCTGGATCTCGCACGGCAACCTGGCCAACGTCATGTTCCACTTCGGACAGACGCTGCGAGTGTCCGAAGAGGACGGATTCCTGTGGCTCACCACGTTCTCCTTCGACATCTCCGAACTGGAGTTGTTCCTGCCATTGCTGGCGGGCGGCCGGGTGGTGGTGGCCCCGGATGAGGCGCGCACCGACGGCAAGGCGTTGCGGCGGGTGCTGGAAAACCACCCGGTGCACCTGGTGCAAGCCACACCGACAACCTGGCGCCTAGTCCTGGAAGACGCCGCCCCGGCACTCGCGGGCTGCCGACTCTCCTCCGGCGGCGAGCCACTCACCGAGGACCTCGCCCGCAGGCTCAGCGCGGTCGCACCGGAGGTGTGGAACTTCTACGGGCCAACGGAAACCACCATCTGGTCCACCACCGACCGGCTCACCGGCGGACCGGTGGGCATCGGCGGACCGATCGCCAACACCCAGGTCTTCGTCTGCTCCCCCACCGGCGCCGAACTCCCGATCGGCGTGCGCGGCGAACTGTGCATCGCCGGGGCCGGAGTGGCCCTGGGCTACCACAACCGGCCGGAGCTGACCGCGGAACGGTTCCCGTGGCATCCGAGGTACGGCCGCTACTACCGGACCGGCGACCTGGCCCGCTGGCGCCCGGACGGGACCATCGAGTTGTTCGGCCGCAACGATCGCCAGGTCAAGTTGCGCGGCAACCGGATCGAGCTGCCCGAGGTCGAGGCCGTGCTGCGCGAGCACCCGCGAGTGCGGGCCGCGGCCGCGGTGATCGTCCCGGACGAGACCAGTGGCGGCCTGCTCGTCGCCTGCGTCGAGGGCGCCGAGGAACCCACGCTGGCCGCCCAGCTGTGGGGCTACGCCGCCGAGCGGCTCCCGGTCGCGGCCACCCCCAACGACTTCGTCTTCCTCGACTCCTTCCCCGAGACCGGCAACAACAAGGTGGACTATCCGGCGCTGACCCAGCTGGCCACCGAGCACCGGCGCAACCGGGCACCCGCACCAGCGTCCAGTGCGCCGGGTGACGGTCTGGTCGGCGCCCTGGTCGCGCTGTGGCGGGAGTTGCTGGAACGGTCCGATGTGGACGCCGAGGCCAACTTCTTCGCCCACGGCGGCCATTCCGTGCTGGCCGCGCGGATCGTGCAGCGGCTGGCCGAGTCCACCGGTGTGCGGATCAAGTTGTCCGGCGTGTTCGAGCACCCCACCCCACAGCTGCTCGCGCGGCACCTCGCCGCGGCAGGCGTCGCCCCACAGCCCCAGGAGGCATGAGTTGATCAACGTGTTCCGGCCCAGTCTGGGCGCCGAGGAACTGGCGGCCGTCAGCGAGGTCTTCGCGAGCAACTGGCTCGGCTACGGCGCGCGGGCCAAGGCGTTCGAGGCGGAGTTCGCCGCCCACCTGGACGTGCCGGCCCCCAACGTGCTGTTCATCAACTCCTGCACCGCCGGGCTGTTCCTGGCCGCGCGGATGCTGGACCTCGGCCCCCAGGACGACGTGGTGCTGCCCTCGGTCAGCTTCGTCGCCGCCGCCAACGCCATCGCCGCCACCGGCGCCCGGCCGGTGTTCTGCGATGTCGACCCGCGCACCCTCAATCCGTCCATTGAGGACATCGAACGGGCGGTCACGCCGCGGACGAAAGCGGTGCTGGTGCTGCACTACGGCGGCTACCCTGGCAACATCGCGAGCATCGCGGCGTTCTGCCGCAACCGCGGCCTGCGGCTGATCGAGGACGCGGCCTGCGCGGTGGACTCCCGGGTGGACGGCAAGGCGTGCGGGAGCTTCGGCGATATCGCGATGTGGAGCTTCGACGCGATGAAGATCCTGGTCACCGGCGATGGCGGCATGCTCTACACCCGCGACGACGAACTGGCCGCCAAAGCCCGCGGACTGGCCTACCACGGCCTGGCCCAGTCCAGTGGCTTTGTTGCGGCCAAGGTCTCGCACCGCTGGTGGGAACTGGACGTGCGCGACTTCGGCGGCCGGATGATCGGCAACGACCTGACCGCGGCCATCGGCAGCGTGCAGCTGCGCAACCTGCCGCAGGCCATCGGCAGGCGCCGGGAGATCGTCGAGCAGTACGACCAGTTGCTGGCCGGGGTGCCGGGGGTCGTGCTGCCGCCGCCGCTGCCCGAGGGGCACAGCTCCTCCTACTACTTCTACTGGGTGCAGCTGGATCCACGGATCCGCGATGTGGTGGCCGCCGGGCTGCTCGAACGTGGGATCTACACCACGTTCCGCTATCCGCCACTGCACAAGGTGCCCGCGTACCAGGCCGATGTCACGCCACTGCCGGCCACCGAGGCGGCAGCCGACGCCACGTTGCTGCTGCCGCTGCACCACGGCCTGGCCGACGCGGAGGTCAAGACCGTGGCCGCCGAACTGACCGAACTGGTAACGCAGCACCGGGTGGAGGGGCGATGAACCGGAGTGACGACGTGAGCGAGAGCAAGGCCCTTGTCCTGGACCTGGCCCGCAAATACCACCAGGAAAGCCAGAGCGGCAGGCAGTTCGTGCCGGGTGTCACCGAGATCTGGCCTTCTGGGGCGACCCTGGACGAGGAGGACCGGGCGGCGCTGGTGGAGGCCGCCCTGGACATGCGGATCGCCGCGGGCCGGAGTTCGCGGATGTTCGAGTCCGCGTTCGCCCGCCGGATGGGCAGACGCAAGGCGCACCTGACCAATTCCGGCTCCTCGGCGAACCTGCTCGCGCTGACCGCGCTGACCTCGCCGCAGCTGGAGGACCGGCGGTTGCGGCCGGGCGATGAGGTGATCACGGTCGCGGCCGGGTTCCCGACCACGGTCAACCCGATCCTGCAGAACGGCCTGATCCCGGTCTTCCTCGACATCGAACTGAAGACCTACAACACCACCGCCGAGCGGGTGGCGCGGGCGATCGGGCCGCGCACCAGGGCCATCATGATCGCGCACGCCCTCGGAAACCCTTATGAGGCAGCAGAACTGGCCGAGCTGGCCGAACAGCACGACCTGATCCTGGTGGAGGACAACTGCGACGCGGTGGGCTCGACCTACCGCGGCCAGCTGACCGGGACCTTCGGCGAGCTGGCCACGGTCAGCTTCTACCCCGCGCACCACCTGACCATGGGCGAGGGCGGCTGCGTGCTGACCTCGAACCTGGCGCTGGCCCGGATCGTGGAGTCGTTACGGGACTGGGGCCGGGACTGCTGGTGCGAACCGGGTGAGAGCAACACCTGCCTCAAACGCTTCTCCTACCAGATGGGCACGCTGCCCGCAGGCTACGACCACAAGTACATCTTCTCCCACATCGGCTACAACCTGAAGTCCACCGACCTGCAGGCCGCCCTCGGCCTGACTCAACTGTCCAAATTGGACTACTTCGGCGCGGTGCGGCGGTCGAACTGGCGCAGGCTGCGCGAGGGCCTGGACGGAGTGCCGTGGCTGATCCTGCCCGAAGCCACCCCGGACAGTGATCCGAGCTGGTTCGGATTCATCATCACCGTCGATCCGGAGGCGCCGTTCAAGCGGGCCGAGCTGGTCGACTTCCTGGAAACCCGCAAGATCGGCACCCGCAGGCTCTTCGGCGGCAACCTGACCCGCCAGCCCGCCTACGTCGAGGCGCCGCACCGGGTGGCGGAGGAGCTGACCAACAGCGACATCGTCACCGAACACACCTTCTGGGTCGGCGTCTACCCCTCGCTCACCGAGGAGATGCTCGACTACGTGCTCGACTCGATCAAGGAATTCGTGCAGGCGCGCAGCAGGCGCTGAGCCGGCGACCGCCCCAGCCAAGGAGCTGTGTCATGGTATCCAACCTCGCCGACAGCGCGGCCGCCTCCTCTCGGCTCCAGCCGAGAGAGGACGCCGCGCTGGTCAGCAGGCTCACTCTCTCGGCCAAGGCCCTGGAGGGCCGGTTCGGCGGCGTCGAGGACTTCCACAAGTGGTGGGCCGAACGCGTGTCCTCCCAACGGCACCGGGTCGAGCACATCCCGTTCTCCGCCATGGACAAATGGTCCTTCGACGCCACCACCGGCAACCTCCAGCACGACAGCGGGCGGTTCTTCACCGTCGAAGGGCTGCGGGCCAGCGTGGACGACGGCGCGCAGGTCGAGTGGTACCAGCCGATCATCAACCAGCCCGAGGTCGGCATCCTGGGCATCCTGGTCAAGGAGTTCGACGGCGTCCTGCACTTCCTGATGCAGGCCAAGATGGAGCCCGGCAACCCCAACCTGGTGCAGCTCTCGCCGACCGTGCAGGCCACCCGCAGCAACTACATGAAGGTGCACCAGGGTTCGCCGGTGCGCTACCTGGAGCATTTCAGCACCACCCGCAACGGCAGTGTGGTCGCCGATGTGCTGCAGTCCGAACACGGTTCCTGGTTCTACCGCAAGTGCAACCGCAACATGATCGTCGAAGCCTTCGACGAGGTGCCGGTGCACGAGGACTTCCGCTGGCTGACCCTGGGTCAGATCGGCGAGCTCCTGCTGGAGGACAACCTGGTGAACATGGACTCGCGCACCGTGCTGGCCTGTGTGCCCAGCCAGAGCGAGGAAACCGGCGCGATGGGGTCCGATGTGGACCTGCTGTCCTGGATCACCGCCGAACGAGCGCGCAACCAGGTGCACGCGCAGCTGATGCCGCTGGGTTCGTTGCCCGGCTGGGTGCACCGGCCGTACTCGATCGACCACGAGAAGGGTCAGTACTTCAGCGTGGTGGCCGTGTCGGTGCACGCCGACTCCCGCGAGGTCGCCTCCTGGACCCAGCCGCTGATCCAGCCGTGCGGGCGCGGGGTGGCGGCCTTCCTGACCCGGCGGCTGGGCGGGGTGCCGCACGTGCTGACCCAGTCCCGGGTCGAGGGCGGTTTCCTGGACACCATGGAACTCGGCCCCACCGTCCAATGTGTACCGAGCAACTACCTGGACCTGCCTGAGCCCGCCCGGCCGCGGTACCTGGACCTGGTGCTCAACGCGGACCCGGCCCGGATCCGTTATGAGGCAGTGCATTCGGAGGAGGGCGGACGGTTCATCAACGCCGAGAGCCGTTACCTGGTGGTGGAAACCGACGACAGCCAGACCCCCCTGGACCCGCCGCCGGGCTTCCGCTGGGTCTCGCACGGCCAGCTCATCTCGCTGGTGCGGCACAGCCACTACGTCAACGTGCAGGCCCGCACCCTGCTGGCCTGTCTCAACGCCATGTGGGCGCAGGGGTGATGGACCCGCTGCGGCTCGGTGTGCTCGGCTACGCGGGCATCGCCCGGCGCCGGGTGCTGCCCGCAGTCGGGCGGACGCCGGGGATCAAGATCGCGGCGATCGCCAGTAGGGACAAGGATCGCGCGGCCGCCGCGACGGCGGTCTTCGGCGGTTGCCCGGTGCACGGCTACGAGGAGTTGCTGGCGCGGGCGGACGTGGACGCGGTGTACGTGCCGCTGCCCGCCGCGCTGCACGCGGAATGGGTGGCGGCGGCATTGCGGGCGGGCAAGCACGTGCTCGCGGAGAAGCCGCTGACCACCGACGCGGCCGGCACCGCGGAACTGCTCGCGCTGGCCGCCCGGTCCGGGCTGGTGCTGATGGAGAACATCATGTTCGTGCACCACGCCCAGCACGCCGAGGCCCTGGCCCTGCTGGCCGACGGCGCGATCGGCCAGGTGCAGGTCTTCCAGTCCTGCTTCGCCATCCCGCCGCTGCCGCCCGGCGACATCCGCTATCAGTCCGATTTGGACGGTGGCGCGCTCTGGGACGTGGGCGTCTACCCACTGCGGGCGGCCTCACTGTTCCTGGGCGGCTCGCTGGAGGTCATCGGCGCCTTCCTCACCCCCGGCGCACGGGGTGTGGACGTGGCGGGCGCCGCGTTGCTGCGAGCCGCTGGCGGGGTCGCGGCGCACCTGACGTTCGGCTTCGAGCACGCCTACCGCTCGATGTATGAAGTGTGGGGCGATGAAGGGCGGCTGAGCGTGGAACACGCCTTCACCCCGCCCGCCGACCACCGGCCCACCCTGCACCTGCGGCGCGGCCCGGACGTCAAGGAGATCGTGCTCGAACCCGACGACCAGGTGGCCAACACGATCGCTGCCTTTGTCGCCGCGGTCCGGGCCGGCGTCTCCCCCGCAATGGAGTCCAGCCTGGAACTGGCCCGGTTGCTGGCCGAGGTCCGCTCACGGGCGTGACCTCAGCAGGCCGGCCAGATCCTTGCGGTCCTTGACCCCCAGCTTGCGGTAGATCCGGGTCAGGTGCTGCTCCACCGTGCTGACCGTGATGTGCAGCCGCACCGAGATCTGCCGGTTGGTGGCCCCGTGCGCGGCCAGCGCGGCCACCCGTTGTTCGGCGTAGCTCAACGATTCCAGCACCGGATCGTCCACGGCCAGCGCGTCCAGGCCGAACTCCAGCTGGGGCCACACCGGATCGGCGTCATAGTCCTTGACCGTCTGCTGGGCCCGCTGGAACATCGTGCGCGCCGGCCCGTCCTCACCGAGTTGCTCGTAGGTGTGGCCGAGTTTGGTGAGCGCGCGGGCCAGTTGCAGGTGATCGCCGGAGCGGTTGAGCATCTCGGTGGCCTCGGTCAGCACGGCGTGCCGTTCGGCGGGCTGGGTCAGCTCGGCCATCGCGGTCAGGCTCACCCCCCAGGTGCGTGGCTGGTCCCGGCTCAGCCGGGCGAGCTGGTCGGCGATGAGGTGCCGGGCGTCGTCGTGGTCCCCGGCCCGGCGGCGCGCCTCGGCCGCGCCGATCCGCCAGGAGATGAAGGTGGGCGAGTCCAGTTCCCATGCCTCCATGAGCTGACCGCACTTGTCGAAGTCCGCGGCCGCCGCCTCCAGCTGGCCTGTGGCGAGGTGGTGCAGGCCGCGGGCGTAGACGAAGTGCAGCCCGTAGCGGGTCTGGTACATCTCCGGCGGCACCGGATGCCCGACGTAGCCGCCGAGTTCCTCCTCCCGCCGCAGATCCAGGCACACCTCGATCAGGATGGCCAGCGGCAGGCCCACCGCCACCCCCCACGCGGCAGGCGCCAGCACGGTGAGGCTCTCCCTCGCGTGCTGGTAGGCGCCGGCGAGATCGCCCTGGCCAAGCAGGGCCTGGGCCCGCAACGCGAGCAGCTGGGCGCGGAACTCGGGACGCTGCGCGCTGACCGCCTCGCGTTCCACCTTGTCGCACCAGGTGATCGCCTTGTCCGCCTGCTCGGAGTGGATCAGCAGGGTGATCAGGCTGAACACCGGCTCAAACGTTTGCGCCGTGAACTCCGTGTAGCGCAGGGCCTGTTCCGCCTCGGTCACCTCCGCCGCGGACGCGCCGTGCCGCAGCGCGGATTTCAGCATCCGGAAGGCGCGCAGCCGGAGGTCGCCGTCGGCCGGGATCGCGCTCTCCACCACGGTTTCCGCCGAGGTGGGCTGGCTGACCGAGAGCCAGCAGCGGATCACCTCCGCCTCGGCCGCGGCCTGCTTGTCGTGCAGGGCGGCCCTGGCGTCCAGCGCGGCCAGCACCTCCTCGGCCTTGTCACCGTGGCAGTACCAGACCAGGTTGCGCACCAACGAGAACGCGTACCTGACCGGCAACTGCCCCGCGCGCAACTCGGCGAGCAGCGGGTAGAGCGTGCGGATGGTGGCCTCGGGATTGCTGCCCCAGGTGTACTCCAGCAGCTTGGCCTTGATCGCGGACTTCAGGCCGGCGTCGGCGAACTGCGTGGTGGCGTACTCGAAGGTCTCCCTGGCGAAGGCGGTGTCGTTCTCGGCCAGCGCCTGGTCCACCGCCTCGGCCAGCAGCGGGGCGCTCCACTGGGTCGCGGTGGCGCCGCCGGCGATGAGGTGGTGCGCGACCTCCACCGCGGGCGCGCCCTGTTCGTAGAGCAGCTGGGCGGCCCGCCGGTGCCGCACGGCGCGTTCGTCCAGGGCCAGGTTGGCCAGCAGGGCGGTGCCGATCTGCGGATGCCGGAAGTCCTGCTCGTGCACCAGGCCGAGCTGGGTGAGGATGCGCAGCGCGTGATCCGCCGCGCCAGGGCCGGCCTCGAAGGAGTGCTCCAGCAGCTGGTTGGGGCTGGCGCCGGAGAACAGCGCGCGGCCCTGGGCCATCCGCAGCACGTGTGGCTCGTGCCTGCGCAGCAGTTCGACCACGGCCTGCTGGTAGGCGTGGCCGGGGACCAGCCCGGCGCGCTTCTGCATGTCCTGGATCAGCGCGTGCAGCAGCAGCGGATTGCCGCCGGTGAGCAGGAAGGACTCGGCGGCGGTCGGCTCCGGCGGGGCGGCGCCCAGGTGGTGGGCGAGCAGCCGCTCGGTGCCGCCGTGACTCAGCGGGGCCAGGCTGAACCGCCGCACGTGCGCCCGGCGCAGCAGGTCGCCCAGGATCAGCGAGTGACCGGGCGTCATGTCCTCGCGCTCGGTCAGGATGACCACGATCCGCTCGTTGCGGATGCGCCGGATCAGGTACAGCAGGCAGTGCAGGGACACCCGGTCGATGTCGTGCACATCGTCGATACAGAGCACCAGCGGGTGAATCTTGCCGAGTTTGGCGAACAGTTTGTGAAAACCCTCCGAAAAGCGGACGGAGAGTTCGAGCACGTCCAGTTCGGCAATGTCCTTAGTGGACTCAAGGAGGGTGGTCACCTCATCGGTCAGCGAGCCCGGCAACTCCGACTGGGTGAGCAGCTGTTCCATGATGCCGAGCGGGAAATGCCGTTCCGACCGGACGCAGTTCGCGATGAGCGTGAGCATCTGCTCGGAACGCGCGTGGTCGGCGAACTGGTGCAACAGCTCGGTCTTCCCACACCCGTCTGGCGCGGTGACCAGCAGCACGCTGCCGCGGTGCTGTTCGCTCTCCTTGAGACTCTTTTCGAAGACCTTCGTCTCATCACTTCTTTCAATCAGGAACATGATTGGTGTATCCCCCAGCGCTGTGACCGTCAAGACGACGAGAGGCCACACCGGGAGGCGCAACCTCAAGATCAGGGCGGGCAGGCGTAATCCCCACAGAAGCCAGTTCCGGCGTCGATGTACAAAAGGTGTACCGGCTGCCTCCGGCACCTGATCGACAATTCGGAACGGCCGCGCCGCCGACCGTGGTCGGCCACCAGGTGGACCGGCGCTCCGGTCGGGCACGCCCGCACCGGCCGGATCTCAGGTCCACAACTTCACACACGTGTTACACGCGTGTTCTTCCCCGCTGTCAGCTGCGCGTAAACAAAGGGAAGAACTCTTTCCTAATACCGCCCCAGTCGACCCCCAGAAATGCCACAGGGTTTCCCCCACCCCAGTTGAGCACTGCTGCCGGAATGATCTACAGCGCTCTGGCTTCGGACTGATCCTACTCCTCGATCATGGTTCCCGGGCGATCTCTGGGCATGTCCCCGATAACGGCCCGGTAGCGGTGCCACCGGAACAGGACGTCTCGGACAGACCCGCCGTGGGGCCCGGCGGACCCGGGAGCGGGTCGAGTTCGGCGGCGGGCGCGGTCCCGGAATACGGTTTAGAGCCTGTTTAGAGGCGCACTAGCCCGCCCGGCAATCCTACGCCGAGTGATTACTGCCGGCCTGGGGGGAGTAATAATGGTCAACGCCGCCAATGGTGCTGCCCATGACGACGCGATCGCGGTGACCGGAATAGCCTGCCGTCTCCCCGGTTCAGCCGACCCACTGGCCTTCTGGCAGCTGCTGCGAAACGGTCGCAGCGCCATCGCACCGGTACCACCGAACCGGCCGCCGGCACTGTCGACCGGGTCGGAAACCCGCTATGAGTGCGGCTTTCTGGACGAGGTCGACGGTTTCGACGCCGGGTTCTTCCGCATTCCGCCGCGCGAGGCCGCCATGATGGATCCGCAACAGCGACTGATGCTGGAACTGGGCTGGGAGGCCCTGGAGGACGGGCGCCTCCGCCCCGCCGACCTGGACGGCACCCGGACCGGGGTTTTCCTCGGCGCGATCTGGGACGACTACACGACCTTGCTCAACCAGGGCGGTAGTGAGTCGTTCAACCAGCACTCGCTCACCGGCACCCAGCGGGCCATCCTGGCCAACCGGCTCTCCTACACCCTGGGCCTGCGCGGCCCCAGCCTGACCGTGGACACGGCGCAGTCCTCCTCGCTGGTGGCAGTACATCTGGCCTGCGAGAGCCTGCGGACCGGGGAGTCCACCCTCGCGCTGGCCGGCGGCGTCAACCTGATCATCGCCGCCGAGAGCACCGCCCGGACCGCGGCCTTCGGCGGCCTCTCCCCCGACAGCCGCTGCTTCACCTTCGACCACCGTGCCAACGGTTACGTGCGCGGCGAAGGCGGCGGCCTGGTGCTGCTCAAGCCGCTCGCCAGGGCGATCGAGGACGGCGACACCGTGTACTGCGTCATCCGCGGCAGCGCGGTGAACAACGACGGCGGCACACACGGCCTGACCGTGCCCAGCGCGACAGCCCAGGCCGACGTGCTCCGGCGCGCGCACGAGCGGGCCGGCATCGACCCGGCGGAGGTGCAGTACGTCGAGTTGCACGGCACCGGAACCCGGGTCGGCGACCCCGTCGAAGCAGCCGCGCTGGGCGCCGCGCTGGGGTCCGCGCGCTCCCCCGGTGACCGGCTGGTCGTGGGTTCGGCCAAGACCAACGTCGGACATCTGGAGGGCGGCGCCGGGATCGTCGGTCTGCTCAAGGCGATCCTGAGCATCAGGCACCGGGAACTCCCGCCCAGCCTGAACTTCGAGACCCCGCACCCGGAAATCGACCTGGACCAGCTCAACCTCAAGGTCCAGGCCGAGTTGACCTCCTGGCCGCATCCCGACCGGCCGTTGATCGCCGGGGTGAGTTCCTTCGGCATGGGCGGCACCAACTGCCATGTGGTGCTCGCGGAGCCCCCGGACATCGAGGCTCCAGTGGCCAGCGAACCCGGTGCCGCGGTGGTGCCCTGGGTCCTGTCCGGCACCACCGACCAGGCCCTGCGCGCCCAAGCCGCCAAGCTCGCCGGCCGGTCTGACCCGCGCCCGGTCGACGTGGCCTACTCGCTGGCCACCACCCGCACGCACTTCCCGCACCGGGCAGCGGTGATCGCCAGTACCGCAACGGAATTCAGCACCGCACTGACGGAACTGGCCGCCGGTCGGCCGCACCCGGCAGTCGTACGCAACCGGCTCGACAATGGCGCACCCAGCCTGGTGTTCATGTTCTCCGGCCAGGGCAGCCAGCACCCTGGCATGGGCAGCCAGCTCTACCAAACCCACCCGGTGTTCGCGGCAGCCCTGGACGAGATCTGCGCCGAGCTGGACCCGCACCTGGACCACCCACTGCGCGAGGTCATGTTCGACCAGCACTCCGCTCTCCTGACACAGACCCTGTACACCCAAACAGCCTTGTTTGCGCTGGAACTGGCCTTGTTCCGCCTGGTCACCCACTACGGCCTGCAGCCCGATTACCTGATCGGCCACTCGATCGGCGAACTCACCGCCGCCTGCGCCGCAGGCGTCCTCAACCTTCCCGACGCGTGCAGCCTGGTCGCCACCCGCGCTCGGTTGATGAACACCCTCCCGCCCGGCGCAATGCTCAACATCCAGACCACCACCGACCTGCCAGACCACATCGACATCGCCGCCTACAACAGCCCAACCCACACGGTCGCCTCCGGATCAATCGAAGACATCGACCAACTCGCGGAACTCCTGTACTCAAAGGGAATCAAGACCCGAAGGCTGCACGTAGCCCACGCCTTCCACTCCGCACACACCGAACCCATCCTGCGCGCCTTCACCGAACACGCCGCCACCCTCTCCTACCGGGCACCCACCATCCCGATCATCTCCAACCTAACCGGAACCCTTGCCACCCAAGAACAACTCAGCGATCCCGGCTACTGGGCCCAACTCATCCGCCAACCAGTCCACTTCGGACCCGGCATCACCACCCTGGAAAGCCTGGGCGCCACCACGTACCTCGAACTCGGCCCGGACACCACCCTGGCCACTCTCGCCAAGCACAGCCTCACCACCGCCCTGGCGACCGCCGTCCTACGCCGCGACCAACCCGAACCCAACACCCTCACCACCGCGCTCGCCCAGACCCACCTGCACGGCCACACCCTGGACTGGGAAGCCCTCCTCGGCGCACACCACCCGCGCCCGGTTTCCCTGCCCACATACGCCTTCCAGCGCACCCGCCACTGGCTGAACTCCACTGCCCAGGCCGAACCCACGTCGTTGGCCGCCCTGGACAGTCGCACGGTCGAGGATCTCGTCCAGGCGAGCGTGCGCGCAGTTCTGGGCCACGCACCCACCGACCCCGTGGACCTGCACAGCACGTTCAAGGACCTCGGCTTCGAGTCCTTCGCCGCCCTGGAACTGCGCGGCCACCTCAACACGGCGACAAACCTCAACCTGCCCACCACCCTGCTCTACGACCACGCGACCCCGCAGGCGCTGATCCGGCACCTGAGCGAGGAACTGTCCGGCCACGTCGGCGTCACCACCACGGCACCACTGGCCCACAACGAACCCATCGCGATCGTCGGTATGGGTTGCCGCTACCCGGGCGGAGTCAGCTCGCCGGCCGAGCTGTGGCAGCTGGTGCTCCAGGAAACCGACGCGATCTCCGGGTTCCCGATCGACCGCGGCTGGCCCGAGCAGGTCCACTTCGCCCCGGACGGCGAGTCCTACGCCCGCGCGGGTGGTTTCCTGCCCGACGCCGGGGATTTCGACGCCGACTTCTTCGGCATCAGCCCCCATGAGGCACTCGCCATGGACCCACAGCAGCGGATCTTGCTGGAGATCGCCTGGGAAGCGCTCGAACACGCGGGCATCGATCCCACCACCCTGCCCGAGAGCCCCACTGGCGTCTACGTCGGCGCGATGGCCGAGGAGTACGGCCCCCGGCGGTACGAGCAGTCGGCGGAGCTGACCGGCCACCGCCTCACCGGCACCAGCCTCAGCATCATCTCCGGCCGGATCGCCTACCTCCTTGGCCTGCACGGACCGGCGATCACCACGGACACCGCCTGTTCCTCCTCCCTGGTGGCCCTGCACCAGGCCGTGCAGGCCCTGCGCGCGGGTGAGTGCACGATGGCCCTGGCCGGTGGCGTCACCGTGATGGCCACCCCCGGCATCCTCACCGAGTTCAGCCGCCAACGCGGTCTGGCCCCGGACGGCCGCTGCAAGTCCTTCGCCGCCTCCGCCGACGGCACCAGCTTCGCCGAAGGCGCCGGACTCGTTGTGCTGCAACCCCTCTCCGCCGCCCTGCGCGCAGGCCGCCGTGTCTTCGGCGTCATCCGGGGTTCGGCGATCAACCAGGACGGCGCTTCCAACGGCCTCACCGCCCCGAGCGGCCCCGCCCAGCAGCGCGTGATCCACGCGGCCCTGGCCAACGCAGGCCTTACCGCCGACCAGGTCGACGCGGTGGAGGCGCACGGCACCGGAACCACCCTCGGCGACCCCATCGAAGCCCACGCCCTGCTGGCCACCTACGGCAAGCACCGCAACGGCCAGCCACTCCACCTCGGCTCGCTGAAATCCAACCTCGGCCACGCCCAGGCCGCCGCGGGCATCGGCAGTGTGATCAAGATGGTGCAGGCCCTGCATCACGCCACCCTGCCCAAAACCCTGCACATCGACGAACCGTCCCCGCACATCGACTGGTCCAGCGGCACCTTGCACCTGCTCACCGAAAGCACCCCCTGGCCGGAGACCGACCACCCGCGCAGGGCTGCTGTGTCCTCCTTCGGCATCAGCGGCACCAACGCCCACGTAATCCTCGAACAACCCCCGGCCGCTGAAATCTCCACCGAATCACCAATCAACACGGTCGTGCCGTGGATTCTCTCCGCCAAGACCGACAAGGCCCTCCGCGCCCAGGCCACCAACCTCGCCCACCGGACCGACCTGCACCCCGTCGACGTGGCCCACGCACTGACCAAGCGCACCCTGTTCCCGCACCGAGCAGCAGTGATTGCCGGCAACACCAACGACTTCACGGCCGCGCTGGTAGCCCTCGCCGCAGGCCGCACCCACCCCGAACTGATCAGCCAGGTCAACGACGGCGGCCAGGGCAAGTTGGTGTTCATGTTCTCCGGCCAGGGCAGTCAACACCCCGGCATGGGCAGCCAGCTCTACCAATCCCACCCGGTATTCGCCGCAGCCCTGGACGAAATCTGCACCGAGTTCAACACCCACCTCGACCACCCCCTGCGCGAAGTGATGTTCGACCGCCAAGGCGCTCTCCTGGCACAAACCCGCTACACCCAGCCAGCCCTGTTCGCCCTGGAACTGGCTCTCTTCCGGCTGATCACCCACTACGGACTCCAGCCCGACTACTTGATCGGCCACTCGATCGGCGAACTCACCGCCGCCGCAGCCGCCGACGTCCTCACCCTCCCGGATGCGTGCAGCCTGGTCGCCACCCGAGCACGGCTGATGAACACCCTGCCACCCGGCGCGATGCTCAACATCCACGGCACAGCCGATCTACTCGACCAGGCCGACATCGCCGCCTACAACAGCCCCACCCACACCGTCGCCTCCGGATCACCCGAACACATCGACCAACTCGCAGAACTCCTGCAAGCCAAGGGAATCAAAACCCGAAAGCTGCACGTCGCCCACGCCTTCCACTCCGCACACACCGAACAAATCCTGCCCGAGTTCACCAAACACGCAGCCACCCTCACCTACCACCCACCCACGATCCCGATCATCTCCAACCTCACCGGATCAGTTGCCACCCAAGAACAACTCACCGATCCCGGTTACTGGGCCCAACTCATCCGCCAACCAGTCCACTTCGGACCCGGCATCACCACCCTCGAAAACCTCGGCGCCACCACCTACCTCGAACTCGGACCAGACACCACCCTCACAACCCTCACCAACCACAACACCACCGCACTCATCACCGCCACCCTCAACCGCACCAACCCAGAGCCCACCACCCTCACCACAGCCCTGGCCCAAGTCCACCTCCACGGCCACCCCCTCAACTGGCAAACCCTCCTCGAACCTCACCAGCCACAGCAGGTCGAACTGCCCACCTACGCGTTCCAACGCACCCGCTACTGGCTGAACCCCAGCACTGCTGCCGACAAGAACGGCTGGCGCTACCGGATCTCCTGGAAGCAGCTCAGCATCCAGTCATCGTCCCGCCTGCACGGCCGCTGGCTGGTAGTCGCACCGGACGGTGACCCCACAGCCGACACGCTGACCCAGCACCTCGCCGGGCAGGGCATCAACATTCTCAACCTCCGCCTCACCCAGAACGACCTCGACCGCAGCACACTGACCGACCTGCTGAAGTCGGCCCTGTCCACCGGCGACGAGGTCACCGGCATCCTGTCCCTGCTCGCCCTGGACGACCGCCCGCACTCCCCCGATCTCCCCGTGTCCACCGGCTTCGCCGGAACCCTCGCGCTCCTCCAGGCAATCCAGGACAGCGGCACGATCGCTCCACTGTGGACGGTCACCCACGGCGCGGTCGCCACCGCCGAGACCGAGACGCCAACGCATCCCGATCAGGCCCTGGTGTGGGGCATGGGCCGGGTCGCCGCACTCGAACTGCCGCAGCACTGGGGTGGCCTGATCGACCTCCCCGAGTCCCTCGACAAACGGGCGTTGACCACGCTCTGCTCGGTGCTGGCCCGCCCCGAGGGCGAGGACCAGCTCGCCATCCGCCCCGCCGGCGCCTACGCCCGGCGGCTCCTCCGCGCCGCGCCCAGGAAGGCCGCGCGCGAGTGGCGCCCACGGGACACCGCCCTCATCACCGGCGGCACCGGCGGACTCGGCGCGCACCTGGCCCGCTGGCTGGCCCGCAACGGCGCCCGGCACATCGTGCTCACCAGCCGCCGCGGCGACCAGGCACCTGGAGCGACCGAGCTGATCACCGAGCTGACCGGACTCGGGGTGACCGCCCAGGTCCTGGCCTGCGATCTGGCGGACCGGGATTCAGTCGCCGCGCTCGTCAACAGGATCGACCGGCCGGAGGCCCCGCTGCGGGTGGTGGTGCACGCCGCCGGGGTCAACCGCGAAGCGCCGCTGACGCAGAGCACCCCAAGAGAGATGCGCGATGTGCTGTCCGGCAAGGTCTTCGGCGCCCGGCACCTGGCCGACCTGCTCGCCCCGCGATCACTGGACGCGCTGATCCTCTACTCCTCGATCTCCGGGATCTGGGGCGCGGGCAACCACACGGCGTACGCGGCGGGCAACGCCTTCCTGGACGCCTTCGCCCAGCACTGCCGCGGCCGCGACCTCCCGGCACACGCGGTCGCCTGGGGACCGTGGGCCGGCGGCGGGATGGCGACCGAGGACAACGCGTTCCGGGAACGGCTCGCCGCGCACGGTCTGTCCACAATGGAGCCTGACCGCGCCCTCGCCGCACTGCAACAGATCCTGGACCAGGACGAGGTGAGCAGCGTCGTCGCCGACGTGGACTGGACGCGGTTCGCCCCCGCCTTCACTCTGACCCGCCCGAGCCCGCTGCTCGCCGAACTGCCCGAGGCCCAGCTCCAGGAATCGACCGCGCCCCAGGACAATTCGACACTCACCGAGCAGTTGACCGGGCTGTCACCGCGGCAGCGTGAGCGCGCGCTGCTGAAGCTGGTGCGGACGCAGGTGGCGGAGATCCTCGGCCACGCGGACGCCGAGGACGTCGGATCCGCGCGCAGTTTCAAAAGCCTCGGCTTCGAGTCGCTGACCGCCGTCCGGCTGCGCAACCAGCTCGCCGCGGCCACCGGCCTGCGCCTGCCGAGCACCATGATCTTCGATCATCCCACGCCCGCAACGCTGTCCGCCTTCCTGAGCGGCAAGATCCCGCTCCCGGCGGGCGCGGCACACCAGCCGGTGCGCACCCAACCGGATGCCGCGGCGCCCGAGGATCTCGCGACAGCCACCGACGAGG
Organism: Crossiella sp. S99.2; assembly: GCF_023094165.1. GTDB lineage: Bacteria > Actinomycetota > Actinomycetes > Mycobacteriales > Pseudonocardiaceae > Crossiella. Next base: position 219,137 of record NZ_JALMDK010000017.1, read on the forward strand.
AGCTGTTCAGCATCCTGGACAACGAATTCCAGGCGCCGTAGCCCGCGACCAGACCACCACAGACTCTTCTTTCGACTGGGGACCACCGGCATGAGCGACGAGAAGCTCCGCGAGTACCTCAAGCGGGCAACGGTAGACCTGCGCAAGGCGCACAAGCGCATCCAGGAACTGGAGGCCAGGGAAGGCGAGCCCATCGCGATCGTGGGCATGGGTTGCCGTTTTCCCGGCGGGGTCACCTCGGCGGACGAACTGTGGCAGCTCGTCCGCGCGGAAACCGATGCCATCTCAGGGCTGCCCACCAATCGCGGCTGGCCGATCGAGGACCTCTACGACCCCGAACCGGGAAAGCCGGGCAAGGTCTACGTCCGCGAGGCCGGCTTCCTGCACGACGCGGGCGAGTTCGACGCCGAGTTCTTCGGCATCAGCCCGCGCGAAGCCCTCGCCATGGACCCGCAACAGCGCATCCTGCTCGAAATCGCCTGGGAAGCCTTGGAACACGCGGGCATCGACCCCACCAGCCTCGGCGAAACCGCCACGGGCGTGTTCACCGGGGTGACGGCTCAGGAGTACGGACCTCGGCTGCACGAGCCCGCGGACGAGCTGACCGGCCACCACCTCACCGGCACCCTGGTCAGCGTCGCCTCCGGCCGGATCGCCTACACCCTTGGCCTGCAAGGCCCAGCGGTCAGTATCGACACCGCGTGCTCTTCCTCACTGGTCGCCATCCACCAGGCGGTCCGGTCCCTGCGGGCCGGTGAGTGCACGATGGCCCTGGCCGGTGGTGTCACGGTGATGGCCACCCCCGGCGTGCTGACCGAGTTCAGCCGTCAGCGTGGTCTGGCCCCCGACGGCCGTTGCAAGTCCTTCGCCGCCACCGCCGACGGCACCAGCTTCGCCGAGGGCGCCGGACTCCTTGTGCTGCAACCCCTTTCGGCCGCCCTTCAGCAGGGGCGTCAAGTCCTGGCCGTGATCCGCGGCTCGGCGATCAACCAGGACGGCGCCTCCAACGGCCTGACCGCACCGAACGGCCCGTCGCAGCAACGCGTCATCCAGGCCGCGCTCGCCAACGCCGGCCTGAGCCCGGACCAGGTCGACGTGGTCGAGGCGCACGGCACCGGCACCACCCTCGGCGACCCCATCGAAGCCCAGGCCCTGCTGGACACCTACGGCGAGCACCACCACGACCGGCCGCTCTACCTCGGCTCGCTGAAGTCCAACATCGGCCACACCCAGGCCGCCGCCGGGGTCGCCAGCGTGATCAAGATGGCCTACGCCCTGAACCACCCCACCCTGCCCAAAACCCTGCACGTCGACGAGCCTTCGCCGCACATCGACTGGTCCACCGGCACCCTGCGGCTGCTCACCGAGAGCACGCCCTGGCCCGAGACCGGCCGGCCACGCCGCGCGGGCATCTCCTCCTTCGGCATCAGCGGCACCAACGCGCACCTCATCCTCGAACAACCCCCGGCCACCACCGAGCCGACCGCCGAGGTCACCGAAGACGCGATCGTGCCGTGGGTCCTCTCCGCGCGAACCGATCAGGCCCTGCGGGCCCAGGCCAGAAACCTGGCCCGCCTGTCCGATCCGCGCCCGGCCGACGTGGCCCACGCCCTGGCCACCACCCGCGCCCAGCTCCCGCACCGCGCCGCGGTCATCGCCAGCACCGCCACGGAGTTCACGGCCGCACTCGAAGAACTCGCCGCAGGTCGGCCGCACCCCGCCCTGCTGATCCACCGACTCGACCAGTCCGGCAACGGCGGCGATGACAACGGCGTGGTGTTCGTCTTCCCTGGCCAGGGCGGGCAGTGGTCCGGCATGGGCGCCGAACTGTACGAGCACTTCCCCGTCTTCCGCGAACACCTCGAAGCCTGTGCCAAGGCCATCGACGAGTTCACCGACTGGTCCCTGCTGGATGTCCTCCTGCAACGCCCCGGCGCCGCATCATTAGCACGCGTCGACGTCGTCCAGCCCGCGCTGTTCGCGATCATGGTGTCCCTGGCCCGGCTGTGGGAACACCACGGAATCAAGCCGCAGGCGGTCATCGGCCACTCCCAGGGCGAGATCGCCGCCGCCCACATCAGCGGTGCGCTGAGCCTCGCCGACGCCGCCCGGGTAGTGACCCTGCGCAGCCAGCTGCTGATCCGGCTGGCGGGCACCGGTGGCATGGCCGCCCTGACCCTGCCGACGGAACAGGTTCGACAGCTCCTGACCGAGGACTACCCCGAGCTGTCCATCGCCGCGATCAACGGCCCGGCCACCACCATCGTCTCCGGCCCCACCTCAGCCCTCGAACGCCTGCTCGCCCAGCTCACCGACCAGGGCGTGCAGGCCCGCGCGATCAAGGTGGACTACGCCTCGCACTGCGCCGAAGTCGACATCCTCGCCGAAGACATCCACGCCGCACTGGCCCCCATCACCCCGCAGCCGGCCGAAATCCCGTTCTACTCCACCCTCACCGGCGACTGCATCGACACCACCACGCTCACCGCCGCGTACTGGCACAACAACCTGCGCAACACCGTCCGATTCGACCAGGCAGTGCAAGCCCTGCTGCGGGACGGCTACCGCGCCTTCCTGGAAACCAGCCCGCACCCCGTCCTGAACCCGACCCTCCAGGACACCCTCACCAGTCACCCTAGAGCCCACACCCTGATCACCCTGCGCCGCAACCAACCCGAGGTCCACACCTTCACCACCGCACTCGCCCAGGCTCACCTGCACGGCCACGGCCTCGACTGGCAGGCCGTCCTCGGCACAACAAACCCGCGCCCGATTTCCCTGCCCACGTATGCCTTCCAGCGGTCCCACTACTGGCTCACCAGCACCGAAAGCGGCGACCCCACCCAACTCGGCCAGCAGTCCGCCGAACACCCCTTGCTCAGCGCGGTCGTCGACCTGCCCGGCAACGGCACCGTGTTCACCGGCCGGATCTCCCTGGCCACCCACCCCTGGATCGCCGACCACCGAGTCCACGACACCGCACTACTCCCGGGAACCGCGTTCCTGGACCTGGCGATCTACGCCGCCCGGCACGCCGAGTGCAACCACATCACCGAACTCACCCTGCACACCCCGCTGCGGGTGGGCGAGGCGGACACCGTCCAGCTGCACCTGCACCTGACCACGGACACCGAGGGCGGGCACGCCCTGACCGTCCACTCGCGACCCAGCACCGGCAGTTGGGTGCTGCACGCCACCGCCCTGCTCGCCACCACCCACCAGCCACCGCCACCCGCAACGCCCTGGCCCCCGGCCGCCACCCCGCTGCCCACCGCGGACCTCTACCACGACCTCGCCGACACCGGCCTCCACTACGGCCCACTCTTCCAGGGCCTGCACTCCGCCTGGCACAACGGAAACACCGTCCACGGCGCCGCCGCCCTGCCCCCGGGCACCGAACCGGGCAACTTCCACTTCCACCCGGCGCTGCTCGACGCCGCCCTGCACACCACGGCCCTGCGCACCCCGTTCACCACCCCGCAGCTGCCGTTCGCCTGGCGGGACGTCCACCTGCACACCGCCGAACCCACCCAGGCCACCGCCCTGCACGTGCACACCACCGGTCAGGACCAGCACCAGAGCCTGACGGTCACCGGAACCGACGGCGCGCCCCTGCTTACCATCGGCAACCTCACCCTGCGCCCCCTGCCCGCGGGTCAACTCACCAACCCCCAGCACAACAGCCTGTTCCACCTCACCTGGCTGGCCCGGGAAACCGACGCTGCCGAGGCAGCCGACTGGACCGTGCTGGTCGCCAACACCGACCGCGCCCACCTGCACGCCACCCTGTCCCAGCACCTCAACACCACGATCAACACCCCGCGCGCTGTGGTCCTGCCGCTGATCAGCACCCCAAGCGACGACAACCCCGCTGACCAGGCCGTCGAACTCACCACCGCCCTGCTCGCCCACCTGCAGAACTGGCTCACCACCAGCGAAAACCCACACCTGATCGTGCTCACCCACGGCGCGATCACCACCAACACCGGCGACACCGTCACCGATCTGCCCGCCGCCGCGGCCTGGGGACTGCTGCGCAGCGCGCAAACCGAACACCCCGGCCGCATCCTCATCGCCGATATCGACGACGACCCCAACACCCACCTCGCCCTGTCCACCGCACTGTCCGCCGCCCTGACCCACGGCGAAGACCAGATCGCGGTCCGCAACGGCACCCTGCTCATCCCCCGCCTCGCCCGTACCGAGTCCACAGTGGACCAGTCCGAAAAGGACTTTGGCCACGGCACGATCCTGATCACCGGCGGCACCGGCACCCTCGGCACCGCCCTCGCCAGCCACCTGATCACGAACCACCAAGCCCAGCGGCTGCTGCTGGCCTCCCGCCGCGGCCCCAACGCCCCAGGCGCCCAACAGCTACACGACGAACTCACCCAGTCCGGCGCACACGTCGAGATCATCGCCTGCGACCTCACCGACTCCGCGGCCGTGGCCACGCTGGTGGACGGTATCCCCGCCGAACACCCACTCACCGCGATCTTCCACACCGCCGGAGTCCTCGACGACGCCACCCTCACCACACTCACCCCCGCCCAGCTCGCCCACGTCGTCACCGCCAAGGCCCGCAGCGCCTACCTGCTGCACCACCACACCCGCGACCACAACCTGACCGCGTTCGTCCTGTACTCCTCGCTGGCCGGCATCCTCGGCAACCCGGGCCAGGCCAACTACGCCGCGGCGAACACCTTCCTCGACGCCCTCGCCCACCACCGCCACGCCCAGGGACGAGTTGCCACCAGCCTCGCCTGGGGCCTCTGGGCCGAAGCCAGCGGTATGACCGGCCATCTCACCGAGACTGACCAGCGGCGCCTGATCACCAGCGGCATCACCCCGCTCGACACCGAGCACGCCCTCGCCCTGCTCGACCTCAGCCTGACCCACCCGGATCCGGTGACCATCCCGGCCCGCCTCAACCCAGCCCGGCTCAACAGCACCAGCCCACGCCCACTACTCGCCAACCTGGCCCCGGCCCGCTCCACCGCAACCGGGTTGCCAACCCAACTCGCCCAGCAAACCCCGGCCGAGCAAGAACAAACCCTGCTCGCCCTCATCCACACCCACGCCCTCGCCGTACTGGGCCACCCCTCCACCCACCGCCTCGACCCCGAACAAGCCTTCCAGCAACTGGGCTTCGACTCCCTCACCGCGGTCGAACTCCGCAACAACCTCACCACCGCGACCGGCCACCGCCTGCCCGCCACGGCGATCTTCGACCACCCCACCCTCACCGCCCTGGCCCACTTCCTGCGTGATCAACTACTCGCCAACCAGGCTGCCACCCCCACCACGCTGGAAGTCCTGCAGCCCAACGAGCCCATCGCGATCGTGGGTATCGGCTGCCGCTTCCCACACGGCGTCAGCAACGGCGAAGACCTCTGGCAACTGGTCGCCAACGGCACCAACGCCGTCGGCGACTTCCCCGAGGACCGTGGCTGGCACAGCGACCTCTACCACCCGGACCCCGATCACCCCGGCACCACGTACACCCAGCGGGCCGGTTTCCTCGCCAACGCCGCCGGTTTCGACGCGGACTTCTTCGGCATCAACCCACGCGAAGCCCTCGCCATGGACCCCCAGCAACGACTCCTGCTCGAAATCGCCTGGGAGGCCCTGGAACACGCCAACATCAACCCCAGCACGCTGCGCGAGAGCCAAACCGGGGTGTTCACCGGCCTCATGCACAGCGACTACGCCACCCGCCTGTCCCAGGTCTCCCCCGATCTGGAGGGCTACCTCGGCACCGGCACCGGTAGCAGCGTCGCCTCTGGCCGCATCGCCTACACCCTTGGCCTGCAAGGCCCCGCGGTCAGCATCGACACCGCCTGTTCGTCCTCACTGGTCGCCATCCACCAGGCCGTACAGGCGTTGCGCAGCGGGGACTGCACCATGGCGCTGGCCGGCGGTGTCACCGTGATGGTCACCCCCGGCGTGCTCACCGAGTTCAGCCGCCAGCGCGGCCTGGCCGCCGACGGCCACTGCAAATCCTTCGCCGCGGCCGCCGACGGCACCAGCTTCGCCGAAGGCGCCGGACTCGTTGTGCTGCAACCCCTCTCCGCCGCAGTACGCGAAGGCCGCCAAGTCCTGGCCGTCATCCGAGGCACCGCCGTCAACCAGGACGGCGCCTCCAACGGCCTCACCGCCCCCAACGGCCCGTCCCAGCAACGCGTGATCCAGGCTGCCCTGGCCAACGCCGGCCTGACCCCCGGTGAAGTCGACGCGGTCGAAGCGCACGGCACCGGCACCACGCTCGGCGACCCCATCGAAGCCCAGGCCCTGCTGGCCACCTACGGCAACCAACGCGCAGGCCGGCCGCTCTACCTCGGCTCGCTCAAGTCGAACCTCGGCCACACCCAGGCCGCCGCCGGTATCGCCGGTGTCATCAAGATGGTGCACGCCCTGAACCACGCCACCCTGCCCAAAACCCTGCACGTCGACCAGCCCACGCCCCACGTCGACTGGTCCAGCGGCACCGTGCAGCTGCTCACCGAAAGCACGCCCTGGCCCGAGACCGACCACCCTCGTCGCGCCGGCGTGTCCTCCTTCGGCATCAGCGGCACCAACGCCCACGTAATCCTCGAACAACCGCCCACCGCCGAGCCCCCGACCGAAACGCCCAGTGACGCGGTCGTGCCGTGGGTGCTCTCCGCAAAGTCCGATCAGGCCCTGCGCGCCCAAGCCAGAAACCTGGCCCGCCGGACCGACCTCCACCCGGTCGACGTGGCCCACACCTTGGCCACCCGCGCCCAGTTCCCGCACCGAGCCGCGGTCATTGCCAGCGACAGCAAGGACTTCGCAACAGCACTGGAAGAACTCGCCGCAGGCCGTCCACACCCCGCACTCCTGACCCACCGGCATGACGGCAACACCGGCGGCCTGGTCTTCATGTTCTCCGGCCAGGGCAGCCAACACCCCGGCATGGGCAGCCAGCTCTACGCCGCGAACCCAGTCTTCGCTGAAGCCCTGAACGAAATCTGCGCCGAGTTCGACAAGCACCTGGACCACCCCCTGCGCGAGGTGATGTTCGGCCAGCACACCGCACTCCTGGAACAAACCCTCTACACCCAGCCAGCCCTGTTCGCCCTGGAACTGGCCTTGTTCCGCCTGCTCACCCACTACGGCCTACAGCCCAACTACCTGATCGGCCACTCGATCGGCGAACTCACCGCAGCCGCAGCCGCCGAAGTCCTCACCCTCCCCGACGCCTGCAGCCTCGTCGCCACCCGAGCCCGCCTGATGAACACCCTCCCACCCGGCTCGATGCTCAACATCCAGACCACCACCGACCTGCCAGACCACATCGACATCGCCGCCTACAACAGCCCCACCCACACCGTCGTCTCCGGATCAATCGAACACATCGACCAACTCGCAGAACTCCTGCTGGCAAAGGGAATCAAGACCCGGAAGCTGCGCGTAGCCCACGCCTTCCACTCCGCGCACACCGAGCAGATCCTCGAAGCCTTCACCGACCACGCAGCCACCCTCACCTACCGGGCGCCCGCCATCCCGATCATCTCCAACCTCACCGGAACCCTTGCCACCCAAGAACAACTCACCGACCCCACCTACTGGGCCCAACTCATCCGCCAACCAGTCCACTTCGGCCCCGGCATCACCACCCTCGAAAAACTCGGCGCAACCACCTACCTCGAACTCGGCCCAGACACCACCCTGACCACCCTCGCAAACCACAACACCACCGCCCTGATCACCTCAACCCTCAACCGCAACGCCCCCGAACCCACCACTCTCACCACCGCCCTCGCCCAAGCTCACCTTCACGGCCACCCGCTCAACTGGCAAGCCCTGCTCGAACCCCTTCAGCCGCAACAAGTCGAACTGCCCACCTACCCGTTCCAGCGTTCGCGCTACTGGCTGACCGAACCGCGTCAACCCGCACCGGACCAGTTCTCGGACGCGGATCTGGCGGCGCTGCTCGGCACGGTGGACGCGGACCAGCAAGCCGCCCTGCGGACCGCGCTGCCCCTGCTGTCCAGGTGGCGCCGCCAGCGCGACAGCCAGTACCGCCTCACCTGGACCCTGCTGCCCGACACCCCCCACGCTCCGGCCGGACGCTGGCTGGTCGCCATCCCGGACACCTACCTGGACGACCCACTGGGAGTACTCCAGGCGCTGACCGAGCACGGTTTCGACCCCGTCCCGGTCATCGTGGACACGCCGGAACTGATCAGCCAGGCACGGCAAGGCGACGTTCGAGGTGTGCTGTGCGTTCAGCTTGATGTGGCCGCCACGGCCGACCTGCTGCGGGCACTGGAGGACGCCGAGGTGGCCGCGCCGGTCTGGGCGACGACCGTCGGCGCGATGCCGGTCGACGGTACGGCTGCCGACCCATCCCAGGCCCAGCTCTGGGGATTCGGCCAGGCAATGGCCACCGAGTCCCCGGCACGCTGGGGCGGGCTGGTCGACCTGCCGGGCCCGCTCGACAGCCGGGCCGGCGCGCGACTGGCCCAGGTGCTGACCGCGACCGACGGCGAGGACCAGCTCGCGATCCGGCCCGCCGGGGTGTTCGCGCGGCGGCTGATCCACCTCCCTGTCCAGGAGGACAAGGCCCGGGTGCCCGACGGCGCGACCGTCCTGATCACCGGCTGCGACAGCCTCCTGGCCGCACCCGCGGCCCGCTGGCTGGCTCAGCACGGCGCCGAACGATTCGTGCTGGTGGCCGAGACGCCGGTGCCGGAACTCCACGCCAGTCTCCTCGGGAGCGGGGCATCCGTGGACCTGGTAAGGGGATCCGCGGCCGACCGGGCGTTGCTGGCCGAGGTCATCAACGGCATCCCCGACACGCACCCACTCGCCGTCGTCGTCCACAGTGCACAGTCCACAGTGGACGAAGCAGTCGTGCTGGACGAGCTGACCGCCGAACTGGACCTGGCGGCCTTCGTGCTGTTCTCCGCCGCGCCGGAGTTACCCGGTTCCGCGCCCGCGCAGGCCGCCATGCAGGCGCTCGCCCAACGACGCGGCGCCCTGCACGTGGGCTGGGGGCCAACGCAGGACGGCCAGGCGCTCGGCCTGCGCGGCCTGTCGCCCGAGCTGGCCATGGGCGTGCTGGGCCGGGCCTTCGACCGGCAGGGCCAGAGCATCCTGGTCGCCGACGCCGACTGGTCGCAAGTGGTGAACGCAGGCGGCCACACGGCGCTGTTCCGCGCCCTCGTCAAACCGGAACCCGCCCAGCCGGTGTCCGAGGAAGCCGGGCCTTCCCTGCACGAACGGCTGGCTGCCGCCGAGGGTGACGAACGGCTGGCGATCGTGCTGGACCTGGTCTCCACCACCACCAAAACAGTGCTGAACATCCCCGCTACCGACCGGGTCGATCCGGAGGTCAACTTCCTGGATCTGGGGTTCTCCTCGCTGGCGGCGGTGGAGTTCAGCAAGCGGTTGCGCCGGTTGAGCATCGAGGTCTCGCCGGGCGCGATGTACGACAACCCGACGCCCGCGGCACTGGCCGAACACCTCTGCGCGGAACTCGCGTCCGGGTCCGGGCGGTGAGTCCGTCATGAGGTTCCGAAATGTCACGAAGGGAGTTGGCATGAGCCACTCGGTCGTTGTCGCCGGCGGTGGCCCGGTCGGCCTGATGCTCGCCTGCGAGCTGGCCCTGCTGGGGGTGCGCACGCTTGTGGTCGAACAGCGTCCACAGCCCAGGGAGGATGCCCCGGGTATCGCGGTGAACGCGACGGTTGTCGAACTGCTCGCCCAGCGGGGCATCATGGACGCCATCCGGTCCGATGGAGTCGAGTTGCCGCAGGCGCGATTCGCGTTGCTGTGGCTGGACACCGCGCGGATGCGGGAGAAGCGGGTGTACGGGTTCGTCATCCCGCACGCCCAGCTCGCCCGGCGGCTGGCCGAGCGGGCGGTAGAACTCGGGGTGACCATTCGCCACGGGCAGGAGGTCGTCGGCTTCAACCAGGACGAGAACGGTGTGGTGGTGGACCTGCGGGGGGAGGCGGGCATCGAGTCGGTGCCGTGCCGCTACCTGGTGGGCTGCGACGGCGCGCGCAGTGTGGTGCGTGGGCTGGCCGGGATCGACTTCCCCGGCGCCGAATCCCCGTTCTACGGCCTGATCGCGGAGGTCGAGCACGAACCCGGCGACGCGCTGACCGAGTGGATCGGCACCCGGCTGGCGCCGGACGGGATCCTGATGGCGGTGCCGTCGGGTCCGGGGCGGATCCGGGTGGTGACCGCCGAATTCGGCCGCGCCACGCCGGATCCCGTTGCCACGCCTACCTTCGACGAGCTGCGGGCGACAGTGTCCCGGCTGGCCGAGGCTGACTGGCAGCCCACCGGGCAGGCGCGCTGGCTCAGCCGCTGGGAAAACGCGACCAGACAGGCCGAGCGGTACCGGGCGGGGCGGTTGTTCCTGGCCGGGGACGCGGCGCACGTGCACTTTCCGTTGGGGGGCCAGGCATTGGCCACCGGGCTGGAGGACGCGGTCAACCTGGGCTGGAAGCTGACGGCCGAGATCCACGGGTGGGCGCCGCCGGGACTGCTGTCCACCTACCACGCGGAGCGCCACCCGGCGGGGGCCCGCGCCTGCCGCACCTCGCAAGCGCAGGTGGCGCTGATGCACCCGGTGGAGCAGGTGGCGCCAGTGCGGGAACTGCTCACCGAGTTGATCCAGTTCGCCGAGGTCAACGAGTACCTGATCAAGGTGCAGGGGAATCTGGACGTGCGCTACCCGATCACCTCCGCGACCGCGGGCGCGCATCCGTTGCTGGGCCGCCGGTTGCCGCACGTGCCAGTGGCCCTCTCCACCGGGGAGACCGACCTCGGCGTGCTGCTGCGGGCAGGCCGGGGCGTGGTGCTCGACCTGTCCGAGGGCGCGGTCAGCCTGGCCGGCATCGACGGCTGGGCCTGCCGGGTGGACGTGGTCCCGGCCAAACCGACCGCGGAGATCGCGGCGGTGGCCCTGCTGCTACGGCCGGACGGCTATGTGGCCTGGGCGGATTCGACCGGCGCCGACGACGCCGGACTGCGCAGCGCGCTACGGACCTGGTTCGGCGAACCAGCCATCAGACGCTAACCCCACCCACCCGAGTTGGCCGTTATGGGCGTCGAGTTGGCCCAACCGGTACGCCAGTTTGGCCCAAGTGGGCGTACCAGTTGGCCCAAGTGGCCGGGGAGTGCGGAGCACGCCGCCAGTTCGGCCAACACCGTGTACGACAAGGCGGTTTCTAGTGGTGGTTGCATCGTGGTGGGCTAGCGATGCTTGGTGAGCAGGGTGTGCATGCGTTGGGCTGGAC
>NZ_JALMDK010000018.1 GCF_023094165.1 Crossiella sp. S99.2
GTGTGCGGTCGGGGCGGATCGGGAAGGTCATCGTGCTTCCTGACCTCAGACGATGCAACGACCCCTAGAAACCACCCAACGGCCAACACGCCGGCGAGGGAAGGTGCGGCGGCCGCGCCGGGGGTTGCGCGGCCGCCGCACGGGGTTTCAGACGTCGCGGGAGCGGAAGACCGCGAAGGTCACGGCCAGCACGATCGCCGCGACCACGTACAGCCAGAGCAAGCCGCCCAGGGGCGGCAGGAAGCCGGGGTTGCCCTCCGGGGAGAGCACCTGCATGCCCGCCGAACTGGGCCAGAACTTCAGCAGCGGCTTGCCGATCACCGAGGGCAGGCTGGGCAGGATCGCGGTGGGCACCAGCAGGGTCGCGGTGAACATGACCGCGATCCCGCCCGCCGTGGCCCGCACCAGGGTGCCCACACCGAGGCCGAGCAGTGCCACCGCGGTCATCACCAGGCCGACGCCGACCACCGCGCGCAGCACACCGGGCTGGTCCAGGGTCGAGAACGGCACGTCCTGGGCGGCGAAAACGCCCTGTCCGGCGAAGAACATGGCGAAACCGACCGGGATGCCGACGGTGAGACCGGCCAGGGTGACCACGGTGGCCTTGGCCGCCAGCAACCGGCCGCGGCGCGGGACCGCGGCCAGGCTGGTGCGGATCATGCCGGTGGAGTACTCGGAGGTCATCGCGAGCACGCCCAGCACCACCATCGCCAGCATCCCGAAGATGAGCCCGGTGAACAGGCTCTCGTAGGTGGGATCGAAGGCGGCCCGGCGGGCGTCGGCGCCGTTGCGGTAGGTCTGGGCCGCGTCCAGGCTGGCCAGTGACCCGATGCCGACGCCGACCACGGCGGTCAGCACCAGGGTGTACCAGAAGGACTTGAGGCTGGCCATCTTCTGCCACTCCGAGCGCAGCGCGTGCCCGAACGTCGCGGCAGGCGCGGTGGCGTGTTGACTCATCGCAGGGCTCCTTCCGGCACGCCGAATTCCACGCTGTCCCTGGTGAGTTTCATGAACGCCTCTTCCAGCGATGCCTGCCGGGTGGTCAGCTCGTACAGCACCACGCCGTGGGTGGCGGCGAGTTTGCCGACGGCCTCGCAGTACATGCCGGAGACCTCCAGCATGCCGCCCGGTCCGGGGGTGACGCTCGCGCCCGCTTCGGTGAGGCGGCGGGCGAAGGTCTCGGCGTTCGGGGTGCGCAGGAACACCACCTTCTGCGAGTTGGCGCGGACGAAATCGGCCACGCTGGTCTGCGCGATCAGCTCGCCGCGGCCGATGACCAGCAGGTCGTCGGCGGTCAGCGCCATCTCGCTCATCAGGTGGCTGGACACCAGCACCGTGCGGCCCTCGTTGGCCAGGTCGCGCATGAGGTTGCGGACCCACAGGATGCCCTCGGGGTCGAGCCCGTTGACGGGTTCGTCGAACATCAGGATCCCGGGGTCGCCCATCAGCGCGGCGGCGATGCCCAGGCGCTGGAACATGCCGAGGGAGAACTTGCCGACCCGGCGGCCGGCGACCTTGTCCAGGCCGACCACGCCGAGCACCTCCGCCACCCGGCTGCGGGCGATGCCGTTGCTCAGCGCCAGGCACAGCAGGTGCTGGTAGGCGGTGCGCCCGCCGTGCACGGCCCTGGCGTCGATCAACGTGCCGACCTCGCGCATCGGCGCGGGCAGGTCCAGGTAGCGCTTGCCGTTGACGGTGACGGTGCCGCTGGTCGGCCGGATGAGCCCCAGGATCATGCTCATCGTGGTGGTCTTTCCCGCGCCGTTGGGCCCGAGGAAGCCGGTCACCAGTCCCGATCTGATCGTGAAGCTCAACTCGTTGACCGCGGGCACGGCGCCGTACTTCTTGGTGAGGCCACGAGCCTCGATCATCCGTCCTCCTTGGCGCGGACTCTTGGTGCCTCCACCGTGCCTTCGGGCGCTGACCGGAGCCTGACACCGGACAGACCCCCGCGCCGATCACCGGTCTGACCGCGGACCGCCCGGCGGGTGGGTAGGGGGTGGATAAGGGGCTGCCTACGGGGCACCACCCCTTTTCTTTCTGGGTTCCCACGTTGCAAGCCGCGCTTTTAGGGTGCTAGCGGTAAGTCTCCACACCGCACGAGGGAAGGAGGCAGTGGCGTGAATCGGATCAACGACACCCCGGGCGGCACCGAGATCGTGCTGGTGGGCGGCCCGGCCGACCTACCGGCCACGATCAGGAACCTGCGGATCGGCAACGTGGGCAAAACCAAGATCAAGATTCCGCGGCTGGGCGGCTACGAGCACTTCGAGCTGATCGCGGAGGTGGGCAACGGCCGCCCCGCGGTGCCACTGGTGTTCCGGTGGACAATGCGCACCAAGATCGCGGAATAGCTTTCCCCGAGGGAAACAATCGTGTGGGGATGCGGACACCGGGCCCAGGTCCGGTCGCCGCGGTCGCTGTCGTGGGGACGACGAGGCGACCCGGACCCGGCTGTGCGACCGGCGTCTGATTCCCCGGGGGACCGAACCGCCGCTGCGACGCGCCGACGCGTCGCCGGCCGGGAGCCGGGTTCGGTCTGACCGCCTCACCGGGAGGCGAGCACCACCTCGGCAGCTCCTTGGACCACCAATCGCCGAGTTCATATGTGCACCGCGCTGGGGGCGGCTGACGGTGACAGAGCGCTTCAGGGGAGAGGCTTAGTGAAATACGAGATCCTGGGACCGTTACGGGTCTTAGACGACAACGCGTACACCTCCATCAGCGCGCGCAAGGTGGAGATCACCCTGGCCGTGCTGCTGATCCGGGCGGATCACGTGGTGTCCTTCGATCAGCTGGTGACCGAGCTGTGGGGTGATTCGCCGCCGCGCCGGGTGGCCGCGGGGGTGCACGTGCACATCTCGCAGCTGCGCAAGTTCCTGCATCGCCCGGACCGGGCGGACAATCCCATCGTCACCCACCCACGGGGCTATTTGCTGAAGCTGGGCAACGACGAACTCGACTTCCGGCACTTCCTGCGGCTCTGCGAGAGCGGTCGCGGTCTGGTGCGGGAGGAGCGCTGGGCGGAGGCTGCGGACTGCCTGGAGCGGGCGCTGGGGCTGTGGCGCGGGCCGGTGCTGCGTGATCTGGGCAACGGGCCGATCATCGACGGGTTCGCGGCCTGGCTGATGGAGTCGCGGCTGGAATGCCTGGAACTGCTGGCCGACTGCTGGCTCCAGCTCGGCAGGCACCGGGAACTGGTGGCGCAGCTGTACTCGCTGATCGCCGAGTACCCGCTGCGGGAGACCTTCTACCGGCGGCTGATGCTGGCGCTGTACCGCTCCGACCGGCAGGCCGACGCACTGGAGGTCTACCGGCGGGCGCGGCGGACCCTGCACGACGAACTGGGCCTGGAACCCTGCCGGGCCCTGCAGGACCTGCAACGGGCGATCCTGTCCTCACCCAGGCAGCTGGACCTGCTGGCAGCCGGGTGACACCGCCCCGGGGTGGCGGCGCGCACCGCCACCCCGGGCCTCCACCGGCCCGTCTACGAAGGTGTGGTGACCAGTCGTGAAATCCCGTCCGCTGGCGGTGCCCGGCGTGTTCCTGTTCTCCCCCCAGGCTTTCGCCGATCCACGGGGCGTTTTCCTGTCCCCGTACCAGGAGGCGTCGTTCGTGGAAGCCTTGGGGCACAAGCTGTTCCCGGTCGCGCAGACCAGCCAGAGCACCTCCCGGCGCGGGTCGGTACGCGGCATCCACTACACCCTCGCGCCACCGGGCACGGCCCGCTATGTCTGCTGTACCAGGGGTCGGGTGCTCGACTTCGCCATCGATCTCCGGGTGGGCTCGCCGACGTTCGGGCAGTGGGACCAGACCGAATTGGACGGGCAGAGCTGCCGCTCGGTGTACTTCCCGCCCGGGGTCGGGCACGCCTTCGTCGCGCTGGAGGACGACACGGTGGTGACGTACCTGATGTCGGAGCGGTATGTCCGGGAGAACGAGCTGGCGGTCTCGGTGGTGGACCCGGCAATCGGGCTGCCCCTGCCCGCGCTGGCCGACCCTGTCCGCTCGGACCGGGACCGGGAGGCGCCAACCCTGGCCTGGGCCCAGGACCTGGGCCTGCTACCCGACTACGCCGCCTGCCAGGCAGTCGAGCAACGCTGGCGACAGGACTAGGTCCACACCCCACCGGCGTGTTGGCCGTTGTCGTACGCAGTCTTGGCCGATCTGGCGGCGTGCTCCGCGCTCCCGTACCACTTGGGCCAACCGGTACGCCCACTTGGGCCAAATTGGCGTACCAGTTGGGCCAACTCGGCGTCCACAACGGCCAACACACCGTACGACAACGGCCAACACGGGCGGGGGGGTGTTAACGGGCCGCGAGGGGTACTGCGACGCCGCATTCGGCGGCTAGGTGGCGGGCTCGGGTGGTCAGTTCGGCTGCTTGAGGGTCGTCGCCTAGTTCGCGGTGGGCTTTGGCGAGTTCGGCTACTGCGAGGGTTAGTTCGTAGCGGTCGCCTTCGCGGTCCAGGGTGCCGATGGATTCGCGTAGCAGTGGGAGGCGTTCCTCGGCGGCTCGGGTGATTGCGAGTACTCGCAGGGAGACTCCGCGTGGGCTGCCGCCGGCCGGGCAGCGGAGTAGCTGTTCGTAGACCAGGTCGCGGGCCAGGTCGAGTTTGCCGAGGCCGATCAGGGCCTGTGCGGCGTCGGTCCGCCAGGGGACCACGGTGGGCAGGTCGAGTTCCCAGGCGGTCATCAGCTGGCCGCAGGTCTGGAAGTCGGCCAGGGCGGCCTGGTGGCGGTCGGTGGCCAGGTAGTAGCCGCCCCTGGCGCGCAGGTACTGGAGGCCGAAGACACTGCGGAACATCATGTCCGGCACCGGGATCCGCAGATATCGGGCCGCCTGTTCGTGCTTGCCCATCGCGGTGGTGGCCAGTAGCAGCGAGGGCAGCGGCATGGCCAGGAACACGCCCCAGCCCGGCGGCGGGACCAGGGTCACCGCGTCCTCCGCGGACGCCTCCGCCTCGGCCATCCGGCCCTGCCGGATCTGCACGATCGCCTGCAACGCCTTGAGCAGCGCCTGCCAGCCGGGCGCCTTCTGGTACTCGGATTCCTTGACCAGGGACTGGCACCAGCTCGCCGCGCTCTCCAGCTTGCCCGCGTAGACCAGTGCGACCACCGCGGCCATGCTGGAGGCCAGTTCCGCCTCATCGCGCAACAGGACCTCCGGCAGCACCTGCTCGGATTTGGCCAGCACGTCGTGGTCCCCGGCGAGCACCCCGGTCAGCATGTCGCTGGCCCACCGGGGTCCCAGCACACCGGCCGGGACGCCGTCGACTTCGGCGCCGTTGACCCGGGCCGGGCCGGCCAGTTCCGGGAAGATCGCGCGCAGCCAGCGGCGGACCAGGTCCAGATCGCCGGAGGTCGCCGCCGCGCCCTGGCCGGGGTTCGGATCGACCGCGTCGAGGACCTCCAGGGCCTGGTCGAGCTGCCCGTGCCAGGCCAGGTGCCGGCACAGGCCGGCCACGTCGGGTGCAGCTAGGCGGCCATGCCGGGCGTGCGTGACCAGGTCGGGCAGGTAGCGCAGGCCGCGCGCGGGTGCGAATCGCCACTCGGCCTTGGCCAGCTCGGCGGTGAGTCGCGCCTGCTCCCGCTCGTCCGCGCTGATCTCGCGGGCCCGGTGCAGGAAACCCACGGCCTGTTCGCCCTGACCGCATTTCATCGCCTGCTCGGCCGCCTCCTCCAGGACCGGCACCGCCCAGGTGCGGGTGGTGTCCTCGTCCGCGGCGATCAGGTGCCGGGCCACGATCATCGCCGAGCTGCCCCGGTCGTGCAGCACCCTGGCCGCCCGGCCGCTCAGTGCCGCGCGTTCGGCGGGCAGCAGGGTTTCCAGCACCACGGTGCGGGCGGTCTCGTGCCGGAAGAGGTGGTCCCGGACCAGGCCGACCCGGGTGAGGATGCCGAGGGCCTGCCCGACCGAGGGGACGTCCAGGCCGAGCAACTCGCCCAGCACCGCGCGCGTGTCCGCCCGGCCGGGCGCGGGTAAGTCCGGGCCCAGCACCGCCAATGCCTGGGCGAGCGCGAGTTCGGCCGGGTCGCCGCGGTAGAGGCAGTAGGACACCGCGGCGCGGAATGCCTCACCGGGTGCGCAGGCAGTGCGGTTCGCCTGGCAGTCCTCCAGGAAAGCCTGTACCAGCAACGGGTTTCCGCCGGTGACCTGGTGACAGGAGGCGGCGGTGACCGGGGTGCCGTCCAGGTTCGCGGCGGTCAGCAGGGTGCGGACCCCGGACAGGGACAGCAGGTCGAGTCGCAGTTGCCGGCAGTGCGGCATGCTGGACAGTTCGGCCTTGACCGCCAGGTACTCCCGCGGCAATCGGGTGTTCTCGGTGAGCACCACCAGGATCCGCGCGGAGCGCACCCGGCGGGCCGCGTGCAGCAGGCATTCCAGCGAGGCCAGATCACTGTGCTGCACATCGTCGACGAGCACCACCAACGGTTTGTCGCCCGCGAATTCCAGCAACGCGGTCCGGAACTCGCGGCAGAACCGGGGCAGGGAATCGCTGTCGGCGGACCGGGTGGCGCCGGTCTCGGCGAGCAGTTCACCGACCACACCCAGCGGCTCCGCACGTTCCCGCGGGGAGGCCGTCGCGGCGAGCACCACGGCCCCTGACTCGGTGGCATACCGGCTGAATTCCTGTAACAGCGCGGTTTTCCCGCTCGCCGGGACACCGCTGATCACCACCACACCGCCGTTGCCCGCCAGGCAGTCGGTCAGGGTGTCCCG
The DNA here is from genome assembly GCF_023094165.1 of Crossiella sp. S99.2. Taxonomy (GTDB): domain Bacteria; phylum Actinomycetota; class Actinomycetes; order Mycobacteriales; family Pseudonocardiaceae; genus Crossiella. Next base: position 6,725 of record NZ_JALMDK010000018.1, read on the forward strand.
CAGGACCGCGAGTTCGTCGTCCCGGTCGGCCAGGGTCATGATTTCTGCCCGTTGGAGCCTTCGTACAGCTCGTGGTGGTCCACGATCACGTTGGGCACCTTGCGCATCGCGATCAGCGCGGTCACCGCGGCGATCACCAGCAGCACCGCCCCGGTGACCGCGGTGACGTGCACGGCGTCCACGAAGGCCGACCTGGCCGCCGCGACCACCTGCTGACCGGCCTCGCCGGTAAGCCGGCCGGCCGCCGCGATGGCGTCCCCGATGGACTCGCGGATCGCGGGCACCGCCTCGACCGGGGTACCCGACGGCACGACCAGGCCGGTCCGGTAGACGGTGCTGAGCAGGGTGCCCAGGATGGTGATGCCCAGTGCCCCGCCCAGTTCCTGCGCGGTCTCGGCGATCGCGGAGGCCGCGCCCGCACTGTCCCTCGGCGCGCTGGCGATGATGTTGTCCGTAGTGACCGCCATGGCCACGCCCAGGCCACAACCCAGCACCAGGCCCGCGGTCAGCAACAGGGTCAGCCCTGGCGTCACGCCGATCCAGTTGAAGGCCAGGAACCCGGCGGCGGAAAGCCCGAGTCCGGCGCAGACCACGCCGCCACGGCCCAGTTTGGCCACGAGTTGCCCGCCCAGCGTGGCGCCGAGGGTGATACCGAAGACGATCGGCAGGAAGGCCAGTCCGGTGTTGAACGGTGGCCAGCCCCAGGCGAACTGGAGTAGCTGGGTGAAGGCGAAGGACAGCACGACCAGGGTGAACACCGTGATCAGGTTGGCCACGATGGAGGCGGAGAAGGCCGGGTAGCGGAACAACCGCACGTCCATGAACGGGTGCGCCAGCCGCTTCTGCCGCCGCACGAACACCACCAGCAGCACCAGCCCGAGCACCGCGGCCCCGATCACATCCGGTTTGGTGAGCCCGGACAGCGGTGCTTCCTTGATCGCGTAGACCACGGCCACGATGCCGACCGCGGACAGCGCCGCGCTGAGCAGGTCGATGCGGCCGGGCCGCGGGTTGCGGGATTCGGGCAGCACCAGGAATCCGCCGATGACGATCAGCAGCACCACCGGGATGTTGATCAGGAACACCGTGCCCCAGTGGAAGTTCTGCAACAAAGCCCCGCCGACCAGTGGCCCCAGCGCCGCGCCGCCCGCGCCGACCGCGCTCCACACGCCGATGGCCATCGAACTCTCTTTGGGGTCGGTGAAGACGTTGCGCAGGATGGACAACGTGGACGGCATCACGGTGGCCGCCGCCGCGCCCTGCACCGCCCGCGCCACGATGAGCAGTTCGGCGGTGGGTGCGTAGGCCACCGCCACCGAGGCCAGGCCGAACAGCGTGGTGCCGATGAGCAGCAGTCGTCTACGACCGATCCGATCGCCCAGGTTGCCCATGGTGATCAGCAGCCCGGCCAGGGCGAAGGTGTAGGCGTTGGCGATCCAGAGCAGCTGGACCGCGGAGGGTTGCAGGTCGACGGTGAGCGCGGGGATCGCCAGGTGCAGCACGGTCAGGTCGATGGCGAGCAGCATCATCGCCAGGCAGGTGACTGCCAGTACCGCCCACTTCCGCGCCTTGGTCATGCTCGCAGTCTGGCCGCCGCGGCTGACCTCTCGCGGACCACTTGCTGACGGTGCTCGGCGAGCAGCGCCAGCGCCTCGTCCGCGGACATCGACTCGCCCTTGCCTCGCAGGTCCTCGAATCGTTCCACGCCAAGGGTTTCCCTGGCCGCCGCCGCAACCCGCCCGGTGTCCGGATCGCCTGCCCGGGACCGGCCGCGGAGAGCCGCGCCCGCGCCGAGCAACGTCGCGGCGCGGTCCCCGTCACCGGCCAGCACCGCGACTCCGGCCAGTGCTTCGGCGGCCTTGGCCAGGTCGTCGGAGGCCCCGTTGGCCGACCCCACGGCCACCGCCTCACCCAGCAGTTCCCGCGCTCTGGGGAGGTCTCCGTCGGCGGTGCGCAGGCGGGCCAGCGCGATCAGCACCCGCAGCCGGATGTCGTCCTCGGTCCACGCGGCGGCCGGGAGGTCGGAGTGCGCCGATTCCATCAATCGCCGGGCCTGGGCCAGATCCCCGGCCAGCCGGGCGAGTTCGCCGAGGCCGTGCCGGGCCGCGGCGAGCGCGTGTGGCAGGTCGGCGCGGTCGGCCAGCTCGATGGCCAGCTCGAAGTCGGCGCGGCCACCGTCCGGGTCACCGGCGCGGACCCTGGCCTCGCCGCGTTCGCACAGCAGGTCGGCCATGTCGGCGATCGCACCCATCTCCTCGACCAGGTCAATCGCCTCGCTGGTCAGCGCGATCGCCTGCTCGTGCTCGCCGCGCCAGCTGCGCAGGGTGCCCAGCGGAATCAGCGTGGAGGCCATGCCGAGGCGTTCGCGCAGGTGACGGAAGATGTCCAGGGCGACGGCCAGTTCGGCTTCGGCGTCATCGAGCCTGCCACCGGCGATGGCCGCGACGCCCCGGTTGGCGCGGGCCGCGGCGCGGGTCCACCGGTCCTGGCTGTCCTCGCTGTGCCGGATCACCGATTCGGCGGCGCGTGGGTTGGCCATGAACCGCACCACGTAGGGCCAGAACATGGTCAGCAGCGGGTAGCGCGGCGCCCGGTCGATGCCGTCCAGAACCTGTTCGGCGTAGAGGATGTGCGGTTGCAGATCGCGGTCGGCGGCCCCGCCCATGGCCCCGGCGAGCACGCACATCACGTACTCCTCCTCCAGCCCCGGCGGGCAGGTGGTGCCGAGGGCGTCCAGGATCTCCCCGGCCCAGCCGCCGTCGCCGAGTTTGCCGCGCATCAGCCAGTCGGTGCTGAGCACCGCGACCAGTTGCAGGGCCAGTCGCAGGTCGTTCGTCACCGCCCAGCGCACCGCGGCGTGCGTGTCGTCGTCCCCGGCGGCGACCACGCCGAGCCAGTGCCGCTGCCTGGAGCTGCGCAGCCGCGGTTCGGCCTGCCGGGCCAGGCGCAGGAAGTACTCGGCGTGCGCGCGGCGCAGCCGGGTCTCCTCCTCGGTGGCGGCGAGTTGTTCGGCGCAGAACGCGCGCACGGTCTCCAGCATGCGGAACCGGCCGCCGGTGACCTCGACCAGTGACTTGTCGGCCAACCCGGTCAGCACGTCCAGGGGTGTGCGACAGACCTGTTCCACCGCTTCCAGGGTGACCTCACCGGCGAAGACCGCCATCCGGCGGGCGGCGGTGCGCTCGTCCTCGCTGAGCAGGTCCCAGCTCCAGGCCACCACCGCGCGCAACTTCCGGTGCCGTGGTGAGGCGGTGCGGCTGCCCTGGGACAGCAACGCGAACCGGTCGTCGAGGCGGGCCGCGACCTCGGCGGCGGGCAGGGCGCGCAGCCGGGCGGCGGCCAGTTCGATGGCCAGAGGCAGGCCGTCCAGGGACCGGCAGATGTGCAGTGCGGCCTCATCCAGCTCGAAGCCGGGCCGGACCGCGCTGGCTCGGTCCAGGAGCAGCCGGACCGCGGGGAAATCCGAGGCGTCGGCGGGCGGGGTTCCCGGTGGCGGCAAACCCAGGGTGCGCACCGGGTAGAGCGTTTCGCCGGTGATGCCGAGGGGTTCCCGGCTGGTGGCCAGGATGCGCAGGCCGGGGCAGGCGCTGAGCAGCCGGTCGGCCAGCTCGGCCGCGGAGGCCACCACGTGCTCGCAGTTGTCCAGCAGGAGCAGCACCGGCCGCTGGGCCAGCACGGCGGTCAGCCGGTCGACCGGGTTACTCGTGGCGGCGGGCGCGTGCAGCAGTCCGGTGTCCCGCAGTCCCAGCGCGCCGAGGACCGCGTGCGGCACCTCGCTGCCGTCGCCCAGCCGGGCCAGTTCGACGAGGCAGGTGTCCGGCTCCCGCCTGCCGACTTCGAGGGCCAGCCGGGTCTTGCCGGAGCCCCCCGGCCCGGTCAGCGTGACCAGCCGCAACTCGCCCAGCAGCCGGGCCACCGCGGGCACGTCCGCATCCCGGCCGACGAAGCTGGTCAGCTGCGCGGGCAGCCCGGCAGGTCGCGGCGACGCGGCCGGGGGCGCGGGGACCGGCGCGAACATCTCCCCCGCCAGCACCGCCCGGTGCGCCTCGGCCAGTTCCGCCCCCGGGCTCGCGCCCAGCTGCTCGACCAGGGCCCGCCGGGTGTGATCGAACGTCGCCAGCGCGTCGGCCTGGCGGCCGCTGAGACACAGCGCGCGCATGAGCAGCCCGCAGGCCCGTTCGCGCAGTGGCTGGGCGGCGACCAAGCGCTGGAGTTCGCTGACCGGCCCGGCGTGCTCGCCCAGGGTCAGCTCGGCCTCGGCGCGGTCCTCGACCACCGCGGCGCGCAACTCCTCCAGGCTGACCGCGTAGGCCACCACCGAACGGGCGTCCACACCGGTGAGCGCCGGTCCACGCCAGAGGCTCAGTGCCCGGCCGAGCAGCGCGGCGGCCCCGGCGTGATCGCCCGCGGCCAGTGCCCGCCTGCCCTCGGCCGCCACCCGCTCGAACAGGTAGGCGTCCACCTCGGACGGGTCGACCGCGAGCCGGTAGCCGGAGCCGGTGTGCTCGATGGGCAGGTCGAGGGAACTCCGCAGCCGGGAGACCTGCCGTTGCAGCGCGTTCACCGCGCCCGAGGGCGCCGCGCCGCCGTACTCCTCATCGATCAGCTGCTCGACCGGCACCACCCGGCCGACGTTCATCAGCAGCAGGGCCAGCAGATCCCGCAGCCGGGCCCCGCGCACGGTGACCGCGCGCCCGGTGGGCAGCCGCACCTCGATCGGCCCGAGGACGGAGAACCGCACAGTGGTCATCATCGTGGTACCGCTCCCCCTCCCGGCATGGTTACCCAGTCTGCCAGGGCAGACCGGCTTTAGCGGGAGATTGGCCAGCCTTCAGGTAGCCGCGATGTGCTGGCCCCGTCCCGCTCGCCAGTACGCCTCCGGAGGATCTCGTGCGCATTCTCTTCGCCCCGCTCCCCCAGGTCAGCCACTACTTCCACCTGGTGCCGCTGGGCTGGGCCTGCCGCGCCGCCGGGCATGAGGTGCGGGTCGCGGCCCAGCCCGCGCTCGCCGAGCACATCACCCGCTCCGGGCTGACCGGTGTCCCACTGTCCGAGGTGGCCGCCGACGGCGACTGGCTCAAGGTGGACATGGCCGCACTGACCGCGCTCCCGCCGGACCAGCGGCTGCGGAAGCTGCGCGAGGTGCGGACCCGGCAGTTCGTCGCGATGGCCGATGCCGCCGCCGACGACCTGGTCTCCTTCGCGAAGTCCTGGCAGCCCGACCTGGTGGTGGCCGACCCGCTGAACCTGGCCGCCCCCTTGGTCTCGGAGACCCTCGGCGTGCCGCTGGTGCACCACCTGTGGGGCCCGGACGTGGCCAGGCACCTCGGCTATCCGGGCCTCGGCCTGCCGGTGGCGGAGTGGCCCAGCGAGCTGATCGAGCTGTATGAGCGGTTCGGCCTGGAGATCCGGCCCGGGTACGCGCGGCACACCATCGACCCGTGCCCGGACAGCCTGCAGAGCGCCGAGGTCCCCGACCGGATCCCGATGCGGTACGTGCCCTACAACGGCAACAGCCCGCTGCCGGACTGGCTGCGGCAGCCTGCCGAACGGCCGCGGGTCTGCGTGTCCTGGGGCTACACGCACAACCCGGCGGGCGGCGGCGGTTCCCGGCTGCCCGAGGTGGTCGCCGCACTGGCCGCCTTCGACGTGGAGGTGGTCGTCGCGGTCGCCAAGCTGGACCGCGAACTGCTCGGCGACCTGCCCGCGGACGTGCGCGTGGTGGCCGAACTGCCCCTGCAACTGCTGCTGCCCACCTGTAGCGCGGTGGTGCACCACGGCGGCGGCGGCACCATGTTCACCGCGGCCGTCTACGGCGTGCCGCAGGTGGTGGTGATCCCGGACGCCATCGCCGCCGCCCTGCTGACCGGCCCGCTGTCGGACTGCCGGATCGGCGTCTGCCTGGAGTCGGACGCGAGCGTGGACGAGATCAAGGCCGCGGTCGGCTCGGTGCTGGTGGACAGCGCGCAGGAGGGCATCCAGCGGCTGCGTAAGGAAATCCTGGCCACGCCGACCCCGGCCGCCATCGTGCCCCGCCTCGAATCCCTGGTGGCACAACGGAGTTGACCCGGACAAGCAACGGAAGCGCCGCGATCTCAGCCACCGGCGACCCCGGGGGCGGAATCATGCACGATATCGCATCCGTTGACGAAGTAAATAAACCTTCCTAACCTTCCATCATGTCTGAGACTCCGCGAGGCAGAAGGTCTCAACCCACCCGCGACGCCGCCAACGCGCCCCGCCTCGCGGAGCTGTACGACGACGCCATGCGCCGCCACTCCCGCCGCACCGTCTTCCGGGTCGGCGCGCTGGGCGCCGCCGCGCTCGCCACCGGCGGCGTGCTGGCACCCGCAGCCGCCGCCGGTCCGACCGTGCTGCTCAACGCCGACACCGTGGCCGGGTCGGCGTTGCGGCCGTTCGGGCGGCATCTGGCCTTCGGCGCGGACGCCGCCCGGTCGGTGGTGGTCTCCTGGCAGACACCGGCCAGGGTGACCGCGCCCTACCTGCGCTTCGGCACCAGCCCCGGCGAGTTCGGCACCGCCGTGCCGGCCGAGGTGCGTGCGCTGACCAGTGATCTGGCCTGGCAGAAACCGGATCACACCTTCTCGCCGCACCTGGGCAAGGCGGTCACCCAGTACTACCACCACGTCCGGCTGGACGACCTGCTGCCGAACACCACCTACTACTACCTGGTGGGCCACCAGGGTTACGACCCGGCCACCAGCGGGCGGATCGGCGAGCTGGCCACCTTCCGCACCGCGCCGACTCCGGCCGGCGGCGGCGCCTTCGCCTTCACCGCCTTCGGCGATCAGGGCGTGAACTACAACGCGCTGGCCACCAACAGCCTCATCGCCGATCTCGCGCCGCAGTTCCACCTGGCCATGGGGGACATGAGTTACGCGCTCAACGGCGAGGGCGGCCACCCGGCCGAGGACATTTACGACGCGCGCAAGTGGGACTCCTTCTTCGCCCAGAACGAGCCCATCGCGGCGGAGATCCCGTGGATGGTCGCGCTCGGCAACCACGAGATGGAGGGCTGGTACGACAACTTCGGCTACGGCGGGATGCGGGCCCGGTTCTCCATGCCGGACAACGCCTGGGCCGGCTCCACCTGCATCTACTCCTGGCGGTACCAGAACGTCGGCCTGATCAGCCTGGACGGCAACGACATCTGCTACAACAGCCCGTCCAACCTCAACTACACCGAGGGCAAGCAGCTGCGGTGGCTGGAGGCGCAGCTGGCCAGGTTCCGCGCTGATCCCACCATCGATTTCATCGTGGTCTACTGCCACCAGTGCACGTACTCCACTTCGGACTCCAACGGCGCGGAGCTTGGCGCACAACAGAAGTGGGCCCCGCTGTTCGACCGGTACCAGGTGGATCTGATCCTCAATGGACACAACCACGTCTACGAGCGCACCGACCCGATCCGCGGCAACAAGGGCACCCGGACCGCGCCGATCCGCAGCACCGTCAACCCGGTCAAGGACGGCACCACCTACATCACCGCGGGCGGGGGCGGTGAGAGCGTCAACAAGTGGACCGACCGCGGCATCGACGATTCCTACCTGGGCCACGTCCGGGACGCCACCGCGACCATGCGCCTGGACCAGCAGGACGGTCCGACCGAGCTGATCAAGGTGAACTGGTCCCGGGTGCGTTATCGCGGCTACAGCCTGGTCTCGGGCGAGGTCACCCCGGCCGCCAACGGCAATCCCGCCCAGCTGAGGATCCGCGCGCTCACCGAAACGGGCGTGCTGGTCGACGAGATCACCCTGCGGCGCAGCTGATCCAGCCCACTTGCCCTAGCAGATAAGGCTTCCGCATGTCTGACACTGCGCACTACTCGCGACGGACCCACTTCACGGCAGCTGCCACAACCGTTGCCCCAGGCCAGAAACTACGGCCGCTCGGCCGGCACCTGGCCTATGGCGCGGATCCGGCCCGGCAGGTGGTGATCTCCTGGCAGGAACTGGGCGCGGTGACCGGACCGTACGTCCGGATCGCGACCGAGCCGGGCAAATTCGGCCCGCCGATCGCCGCCGAACCACGCACGCTCAAGAGCGAACTCTCCTGGCAGCACAGCGAACACGACTTCCCACCGCACGCCCCGCCCACCATGAGCCAGTACTACCTGCACGTCCGGCTCGGCAACCTCTCCCCCGGCACCACCTACCACTACGTCGTGGGCCACCAGGGCTACGATCCCCTTGCCAGCGGCCGCATCGGCGAGATCGCGAGTTTCCGCACCGCCCCGGCCGTGGGCAGCAGCGCGCCGTTCAACTTCACCGCCGTCGGCGATCAGGGCATCGGCTACAACGCGCGCCGGGCCAACAGCGCGATCGCGGATCTGGCCCCGGCCTTCCACCTCGCGCTGGGCAACCTCAGCTACGCCATCACCTCAGGCAAAGCGGGCCTGGAAGGCGGACACACCGACACCGACCAGTACGACGCCGGCCGATGGGACGCCTACTTCGCACAGAACGACATCGTGGCCGCCGGCATCCCGTGGATGATCACCCTCGGCAACCGCGAGATGGAGGATTGGTACTCCGGCAACGGATACGGCGGCAGCACCGCGCGCTTCGCCATGCCGGACAACGCGTGGAGCGGGTCCACCGGCATCTACTCCTGGCGGTACCAGAACGTCGGGTTGCTCAGCCTGGACGGCAACGACATCTGCTACCGCAACACCGCGAACTACGACCACACCAAGGGCAAGCAGCTCAGGTGGTTCGACAGCCAGCTGGCCAAGTTCCGCGCTGACCGCACCATCGACTTCATCGTGGTCTACCTGCACCACGCCACCTACGCCACCGCCGACGGCGGCGCGGAGCTGGTAGCGCAACAGAAGTGGGCCCCGCTGTTCGACAAGCACCAGGTCGACCTGGTGCTCAACGCGCACAACCGCCTCTACGAACGCACCGACCCGATCCGCGCGGGCAAGGGCACCCGGCAGGTCAAGCCCCGCGGCACCGTCAACGCGACCACCGACGGCACCACCTACCTCACCGCCGGCGGTGGCGGCCAGGGCCTGGACGCGATCTACCGGAACGCCCCGGAGAGCTACCTGGACCACGAGAACACCGGCGGCACGCCGACCATGCGCTGCTTCCACAAGAACAGCTCGAAGTTCACCGAGACCAAGGTCAGCTGGTCCCGGGTGCGGTATCGCGGCTACAGCCTGGTCGCGGTGGACGTCACCCCGGCCGCGAACGGCACTCCGGCCCAGCTGAAGGTCCGGGCGCTGGCCGAGGACGGGACGCTGATCGACGAGATCACCGTCCGGAGGTAGCCCACGTCATTTAAGTCAGCTGATTGACTTATGTCCTCCTCGTGGCCAAGCTGGTGGCAGAAGCACCCACGAGGAGGAGTCGGCGATGACGCAGAGCCAGGCCGGGCAGCTGCCGCGTTTCCCGTTCGAGACCGAGGCCGCGCTGGAGCCGCCCGCCGAGTGGGCGCGCTACCAGTCGGAGTGCCCGGTCGCCCGGGTCCAGCTGGCCAGTGGCGACGAGGCCACGCTGCTCACCCGCTACGACGACGTGAAAAGCCTGCTGGCCGACCCCCGGTTCACCCGGCCCACCTCGGCGGACAACGCGGCCAGGGTCGCCGACACCGAGTCCGGCGGACTGTTCAACAGCGAGATGTCCAACGTCCTCCCCCAGCACGGCGAGGGGCATCTGCGCTGGCGGCGAATGATCGGCAAGTGGTTCACCGCCCGCCGGATGAACGCGCTGCGGCCCGCGATCGAGGCGATGGCCGAGCAGCTCGTGGACGACATGGTGACCAAGGGCGGACCGGCGGATCTCAAGGCAGCACTGGGCTTTCCGCTGCCCGTGTGGGTCATCTGCGACCTGCTCGGCGTGCCGGATGCCGACCGGGACCGGTTCTCGCACTGGTCGGACGCGCTGCTCAGCATGACCCGCTACACCCAGGCCGAGATGGACCTGGCCCAGCTGGAGTTCGCCCGCTACCTGGCCGGGCACATCGCGGCCAAGCGGGCCGACCCGGGCGAGGACCTGCTCAGCGCGCTGATCGGTGAGATCGGCCCGGACGGCGAGCCGATGTCGGACGCGGCGCTGATCGCCACCGGCATGGGTCTGCTGATCGCCGGACACGAGACCACCGCGAACATGATCAGCAAGATGATCGCGATGCTGCTGGCCGACCGGCGCCGCTGGGAGCAGCTGCTGACCGATCCGGCGCTGGTGCGCACCGCGGTGGAGGAGGCGCTGCGGCTGGACGCCAACGCGGGCTTCGGCATGGCGCGCTACCTCACCGAGGACCTGGAGATCGCCGGGACCACGTTGCCCGGCGGCACCACCGCGGTGTGCAGCATGGCCGCGGCCAACCGGGACGAGGAGGTCTTCACCGGCGCCGCCGAGATGGACCTGACCCGCAGCCCCAACCCGCACCTGGCCTTCGGCGCGGGCGCGCACGCCTGCCTGGGTCAGCCGCTGGCCCGGACCGAGTTGCAGGTGGTCCTGGAGGTGCTGTTGCGCAGGCTGCCCTCGCTGGAACTGGCCGTGCCGGTGGCCGAGTTGCGCAAGGTCGAAGGGCTCGCGGTGGGCGGATTGCGGGAGCTTCCGGTTCGATGGCGGTCATGACAACGACCAAGGCCGCGCGGGCGCAGGCGACCAGGGACCTGATCCTGGCCGCCGCGGAACGGCTTTTCGCCGAGCACGGGGTGTTCGCGGTGTCCAACCGGCAGGTCGGCGAGGCCGCCGGGCAGGGCAACAACACCGTGGTCGGCTACCACTTCGGCACCAAGGCCGACCTGGTGCGGGCCATCATCCAGCGGCACGCCGACCCGGTGGAGGAACACCGCGGCCGCCTGGTCGCCGAGGCGGGTGACAGCCGGGAGATCCGGGACTGGATGAACTGCCTGGTCCGCCCCATCGTCGACCACCTGGCCGCCCTGGGCAGCCCCACCTGGTACGCCCGCTTCGGCGCCCAGGTGATGACCGACCCCTCGCTGCGCCCGATCATGATCGAGGAGGCGCTGACCTCCCCCTCCATCGGCCGGATCGTGGACGGCCTGCACCGCAGCCTGCCCGACCTGCCGGCCGAGGTCCGCGCCGAACGCAGCGACATGCTCCGCCAGCTGCTGGTGCACATGATCGCCGAACGCGAGCGCGCCCTGGCCGAGGGCACCGACACCCCCAGGTCCAGCTGGCCAGCCGCCGGCGCGGGCCTGATCGACGCGCTGACCGGGCTATGGCTGGCCCCGGTCACCACCCCGACCACAAAGGACGCCCAACCATGAAGATCAGCGTCGACCAGGACCGCTGCTGCGGCGCGGGCACCTGCGTGCTGCTCGCCCCCACAGTATTCGACCAGCGCGAGCAAGACGGCATCGTCCTCCTCCTCAACCAGCACCCACCCACAGCCCTGCACAAGATCGTCCACGAAGCAGCCACCGTATGCCCCGCCGCCGCAATCACAGTGCAGCCCTAACCCCCACCCACACCGTGTTGGCCGTTCTCGTACGGTGAGTTGGCCGTTCCGGACGGTGAGTTGGCCGATGTGGGCGGTGAGTTGGCCGATGTGGGCGGTGAGTTGGCCGATGTGGGCGGTGAGTTGGCCGGATGGCGTACCACTTGGCCCAACTGGTACGCCCGCTTGGGCAAAACCGGCGTACCAGTTGGCCCAACTCGCCGGAAGATCGGCACGCCAGGGCGAATTCGCCAAAACTGGGTACGACAACGGCCAACACGCCTAAGCCGTTGCCACCAAGGCGATCCCGGCCAGCACCAGGGCCGCGCCGATCAGTCTGCGCACCGGGTTGGCCTCGCCGAACCAGCGCCAGGCCAGTAGCGCACCGAGCACAATGGACAGTTCGCGGACCGGGGCCACCACGCTCAGCGGCGCCAGCCGCATCGCGTACAGCACCAGCACATAGCCCAGTGGCGACAACACCGCGACCACCAGGACCTCGGTGCGGTAGGCCCGCCACACCGCGGCGACCCGCGCGGGCTGCCGCAGTGCCACCGGGGCAAGCAACAGGCTCTGGGTCAGGGATCCCAGGCAGAAGTAGATCAGCGGCGGGACCGCCAGGGTGGTCACCGAGTAGGCGTCCCACAGCGTGTAGCTCGCGATCGCCACTCCGGTCAGTCCGCCGTAGGCCAGGCTGGTGTTCAGCGCGCCGCGCTGGGAACTGGGCCCCAGCCCGATGACGAACACCCCGCCGACGATCGCCGCCGCGCCGAGCAGTCCCGCCCAGCCCGGCCGTTCACCCAGCACCAGCACCGCGGCCAGCACGGTCAGCAACGGACCGCTACCGCGGGCCACCGGATAGACCACCGACATCTCACCCACGGCGTAACCGCGCTGCAGCACCAGGGCGTACACCGCGTGCAGCACCGCGCTCACCGCGACCGCGAGCAGCCAGGTCCACCGCGCCGGGGTGTCACCGAGGAAGAAGGCCAGCACCGCGACCGGTCCGCAGATCAGCACCGAGGCGACCTGGTACAGCCACACGAACGGCGCGCCCCCGTCCCCGGCCCGCTTGGCCGCGAAATTCCACAGCGCGTGCGCGATCGCGGCCAGCAGTACCAGGACGATGGCGGTCACCGGACCTCCGGCAGGCTCTCGAATGGACTATCCGGACTCATCCTTGGCGGGCAGAGCGGGCCGGTCGAGTGATTTTGTACGCACTACTCCCGGCTGATTGACAGCGACGATCTTCACCAGCGACCCTGCAATCAAGGCGAATGCCTTGTGCCACAGGGGGGTTCGAATGTCCGGACGCAGGCTTGGCAAAGTGCCGGTGATCCTCGTCGCACTCTGCGCGTTGATCTCCATCGGCTGGGTGAAACCACCCAGCCAACTCCGGATCATGCCGCTGGGCGACTCGATCACCGAGGCCCCCGGCTGCTGGCGCGCCTACCTCTGGGACCAGCTCCGCCGCGCCGGCCACACCAACCTCGACTTCGTCGGCACCAAGACCGGCGGCAGCTGCCCGGTGGGCCACGACCGCGACCACGCGGGCTACAGCGGCTACCAGGCCGTCGGCATCGCCAGGGACAACCTGCTGCCCACCTGGCTGGCCGTGGCCAGACCCGACATCATCCTGATGCACCTGGGCACCAACGACATCTGGAACGAAATCGGCACTGACGCGGTGCTGTCCGCGTACACGAGGCTGGTTGAGCAGATGCGCGCGAACAACCCCGGAGTACGCATCCTGCTCGCCCGCATCATCCCGATGGAAACCCCCACCTGCACCTCCTGCGCGGAGCGGGTGATGTCGCTCAACAACGCGATCACGGGCTGGGCCAACGGGAAATCCACCGCCCGCTCCCCCGTCGTGGTGGTGGACCAGTGGACGGGCTTCGACCCGGTCGCCGACACCTACGACGGGGTGCACCCGATCGACTCCGGCTTCCGCAAGATCGCCGACCGCTGGTATCCGGCGGTGGCCGCCGCGGTCTGCGCGGCCACCGGCAAGGTCAACTGTGCCACCGGCTGACGATTCTGTCGGCGGATCAGCGGTGTGATCCGCACTCCCGTACCACTTGGGCCAACTGGCACGCCCACTTTGGCCAAACCGGCGTACCAGTTGGCCCAACTCGCCGGAAGCCGTCGGCGCGCCTACCCGGTGGCGGTTCGCTCGAAGAAGAACCAGTACTGCTGCAGGTGTGGCGGGATCTCCGTGCCCGGATACGGCTCCCGCTGCGCAAAACCCCGCGACCGGTACATGCCCTGCGCGTCCGCCATGAACCGCGCGGTGTCCAGCCGGATCGTCGAGGCCCCCAGCCGGATCGCCTGGTCGACCAGACCGTCGAGCAGCCGGGAACCAACACCCTGGCCGCGCCAGGCCGGGCGGACGTACATCCGCTTGATCTCCACGATGCCCGGCGCCAGGGTTCGCAGTGCCCCGGTCCCGGCCAGTTCGCCGGATTCGGTGGCCGCGACCAGCAGGACGCTCGACGGCTTGGCGTACTCGGCGAGGCTGGACCGCATGTCCGCGGGGTCGGTGGGTGAGTCGATGCCGAAGGTGGCCCGGAGTTGCCCGGTGGCCCAGGTCATGTACTCCACCAGGAGGTCACCGAGCGCGTCCGCCTCTGTACCGAGGGCTGCGGGGCGGACGGTGAGCACGGGGTGCGACATGATCGCAGGCTCTCACACCGGCCGGTCAGTCCGGCGCGGCCACCGACCGGCGGTCGGCCAGCACCCGCTGTTTGGCGTTCTCGATGTGCTCCCGCATTCGCGCCGCCGCCTGCTCCGGATCACCCTCGGCCAGGGCCTGGTACACCGCGCGGTGTTCCTCGGCGGCCAGGCCGGGCGCGCCGCGGGCCGAGCCGAGTTTGGCGAAGAACCGGAAGCGCTGCACCTGGCCGCCCAGTGCGCGGTATGCCTTGGCCAGGAACGGGTTGTCCGCCTGGGTGGCGATCAGCTGGTGGAAGCGTTCGTCGATCAGCCAGTAGGAGCTGAACACCTTGTGGTCCGGTGACTTCGCGGCCGCGGCCAACTCGTCCACACTCGCCAGGACCTCGGCCAGGAACTCCGGGGTGGTGCGGCGGGCAGCCTCGTGGGTCAGCGCGGGTTCCAGTACCAGGCGGGCGTCCATCAGCTTGATCAGCTCGCGTTCGCTGAGCAGCGGCGCGACCCGGTAGCCCTTGAGCGCCTCGCGGTGCACCAGGCCGGTGTGTTCCAGGCGGGCCAGGGCTTCGCGCAGCGGGGTCTGGCTGACCTCCAGCTCGCGGGAGAGCGCGCCGATGTTGACCGCTTCGCCCGCCGACCACTTGCCGTCGGTGAACTGCGCGAGCAGCACCTCGTACATCCGGTCCGCCAGTGGTTGCCTGCTGGACTTCCGCGGCGACGCCATCCCCTGCCCTCCTGTCGACGCGTCACGATAGCCCGGCGGTCGAAACTATACTATTGACATCGATCCTATAGTTTCGGCATGAGCAAGCGAGTCCTGGTCACCACGCCCTACCTCGAACCCGGCGGGGAGGTGGACCGGCTGCTGACCGAGGCCGGGTTCGACACCGTCTTCGCCCCCGCCACCCTGCGCCAGGCCACCGGGCTGACCCTGACCGGCGTGGTGCGCGAGGCAGACGGGATCGTGGCCGGCACCGACGCCTTCACCGCCGAGGTCATCGAGGCCGCGCCCCGGCTGCGCGTGTTCGGCCGCTGCGGGGCCGGGTACGACAACATCGACGTGGCCTGCGCGACCCGGCGCGGCGTGGCCGTCACACACACCCCCGGCGCGAACCGCCGCTCGGTCGCCGAACACGTCCTCGCGCTGATGCTCAACTGCGCCCGGCTCATCCCGCAGAACACCGCCGCGGTCCGGGCCGGTGACTGGGCCCAGCGCAGCGGCCTCGAACTGCACGGCGCCACCCTCGGCCTGATCGGGCTGGGGGCGATCGGGCAGACCGTGGCCCGGCTCGCGCTCGCCCTGGGCATGCGGGTGCTGGCCACCGAACCGAACCCGGACCGGGAGTTCCTGGCCGAGACCGGCGTGCGGATCCTGCCGCTGCCCGAACTGCTGGCCGAGTCCGATTTCGTCAGCCTGCACCTGTTCCTGGACGACTCCACCCGCGGCCTGATCGACGCGGAGGCGTTGCGCGCCATGAAGTCCGGCGCGTATCTGATCAACACCGCCCGCGGCGGGATCGTGGACGAGGACGCCCTCGCGGACGCGCTGGAACGCGGCGAACTGGGGGGCGCGGCGCTGGACGTGCTCGCCCAAGAACCGTTGCCCGCCACCAGCAGACTGCGTGGACTGGACACCGTGTTGATCACCGCGCACATCGGCGGCGCGACCACGCAGGCCCGCTCCCGGTCCAGCCTGCTGGCCGCCCGGCAGGTGATCGACGTCCTGCACGGCCGCGCGCCCGCACACCTGGTCAACCCCGGGTACGCGCAGGAGGTCCGGTGATCGAGCTCGACCGCCTGGCCGCCAACCTCGGCTGGCTGTTCACCGAACTGCCCTTCGCGCAACGCTTCGACGCCGCGGCCGTCGCCGGGTTCACCGCGGTGGAATACGCCGACCCGTACCCCTTCCCGGCCGCCGAACTACAGCGCAGGCTCACCGACGCGGGCCTGACCCAGGTGCTGATCAACTCGCCGCAGGGTGGGACCGCCTGCCTGCCGGACCGCATCGCCGAGTTCCGCGCGGGTCTGTCCCTCGCACTGGGCTACGCGGTCGAACTGGGGGCGGCCTTCCTGCACGTGCCGGCCGGGATCCGGCCTCCGCAGCTCAGCCGGGACCGCGCGTTCGCCTGCTACGTGGCCAATATCGCCTGGGCGGCACAGCAGTCCAGGGACACCGGCGTGCGAATTGTGTTGGAGTCACAGAACAAACAGGACAAGCCGGGTTTCCTGCTCGACAATCAGGCGCACGCCGCCTCGGCGGTGGAGGCGATCGGCGCGGACCACGTCGGCCTGCTCTTCGACGTCTACCACGCCCGGCACGACGAGCCCGATGTGCTGGCCGCGTTGCGCGAGTTCCTGCCGCAGACCTGGCACGTGCAGCTCGCCGACGTGCCCGGCCGCGGCGAACCCGGCACCGGCGACATCCCCTGGCCCGAGGTGTTCGGCCTGCTGGAAGCGCATCGCGGCTGGATCGGTTGCGAGTACCGGCCGAGCAGTCCCACCGGCCTGGGCTGGCTCCGATGACCAGGGTCGCGCTGATCAGCGCGACACCCGCCGCCATCGGCCCGGCCACCGCCGCGCTGGGCGAACGGTTTCCCGCGGCGGACCTGTGGAACTTGCTCGACGACAAGCTACTGGCGGACGCGCGCAACGGCGTCACACCCGAACTGGCGGAACGGATGCGGCGGCTGATCGCCTACGCGGTGCACGGCGGCGCGGACGCGGTGCTGCTCACCTGCTCGCTCTACGGCCAACTCGCCCGCACCAGCACCGCATCGGTGCCGGTGCTCGCTCCGGATGACGCAGCCTTCGACGATGTGCTGGCCCGCGCGCCGCGCCGGGTGCTGGTGCTCGCCTCGATCGCGGCGGCGCTGCACGATTCGGTCACCCGCCTGCGCGACCGGGCGCCGCGGCTCCAGGTGGTCGGCGTGCACGCGCCGGAGGCCTTCGCCGCCACCGGCGACACCAAGGCGCTGACCGACATCCTGCTCCGTGCCTGCCAGCAGGAGTCCACAGTGGACTCCGTGCTGCTGGCCCAGTACTCCCTCGCGCCCGCCACGGTGCCGCTGGCCGCGGCGACCGGGTTACCGGTGTTCTCCGGCCCGCGCAGCGCGGCGGCCCGGCTGAAAGCGTTGGTGGGCCAATGCTCGGGGTGATCGCGGACGACGTCACCGGCGCCACCGACGTGGCCGTGTCGTTGCGTCGCAACGGGTTGCGCACCCTGCTGTACTTCGGCACGCCACCAGCCGAGACCGAGCTGCCCGCGGCCGAGGCCGTGGTGGTGGCGCTGCGCAGCCGGATGATTCCGGCCGCGGCCGCGGTCACCGACTCACTGCACGCACTGGGCTGGCTGCGCGGGCACCGGGTCCGGCAGGTCTACTTCAAGTACTGCTCCACCTTCGATTCCACCGCCGAGGGCAACATCGGCCCCGTACTGGCCGCCCTGGCCACCGCGCTCAACGCCCCGACCGTGGTGACCACACCCAGCTCACCGCAGCACGGCCGCACCCAGTACCGCGGCCACCTGTTCGTCGGCGACGACCTGCTCTCCGACTCCCCCCTGCGCGACCACCCGCTGACCCCGATGCGCGACGCCAACCTGGTGCGCCTGCTGCGTGCCCAGGTCACCGACCCGGTCGACCTGCTCGGCCACGACACCGTGCGCGCGGGCGGGGCGGCCGTCCGGCGGGCGATCCGGCAGTCCACCGCCCGCTACCTGCTCGCCGACGCGACCACCGAACAGGATCTCCGGGTGCTGGGCCGGGTCCTGGCCGAGGCCCCACTGGTGGCCGGGGCGGCAGGGCTGGCGGGCGGACTCGCGGCGGCCACCGGCCGTGGTCACCCGCCCGAGGACGAGTTCAGCGTCACCGGCCCGGCCGCGGTGCTCGCCGGCAGCTGCTCGGCCCGCACCCGGGAACAGGTCGGCGAACTCCTGCGCCTGGGCAGGCCCGCGCACCGCCTCGACCCTGTCGCCCAGCCCGACCCGAAAACCCTTGCCGCCCAAGCACTCGACTGGTTCGACACCACCACCGGCGACGCCCCACTGATCTACTCCACGATGAGTCCCGCCGAACTGCGCCACACCCAGAACATCCTGGGCGTCGAGGGCTCAGCGCGGATCCTGGAACGGGCCACCGGCCTGATCGCGGTCGGCCTGGTGCGCCGCGGGATCCGCCGGTTGATCACCGCGGGCGGCGAGACCTCCGGCGCGGTGGTGGCCGCCCTCGGCGTGCGCGGCGGCGCGGTCGGCCCCGAGGCCGCCCCCGGCGTGCCGTGGATCCGGCCGGTCGACCCCGCACATCCCTTGCTACTGCTCAAATCCGGCAACTTCGGCGACCCCGACCTGCTCGCCACCGCCTCGGAAACCCACCACCCGGTCCCCCATCGAACGGATCCGCCATGACCGATCGACCCACCGTCAGCCTGTTCAGCGCGCTCTCCGTGCGCACCGCGCTCGACGACGTGCTGCTCCCGGCCTTCACCGAGCACTCCGGCGCAGATGTCGAAACCAGCTACGACCCCACCACCGTCCTGGTCCAGCGCATCACCGACGGCGCACGGCCGGAACTGGTGATCGCGATCACCGAGGCATTCCCGGCCCTGGCCGAACTCGGCGCGATCGACCCCGCAACGCGGACAGCACTGGCCCGCAGCGGCATCGGCCTGGCCGTCCCTGCGGATGCGGACGCCCCCGATCTGTCCACAGTGGACGCATTGTGTACCGGGCTGACCTCGGCCCGTTCGGTCGCCTACTCGCGCACCGGCGCCAGCGGCATCCACTTCGCCGCCCTGATCGAGCAACTGGGCATCGCCGAGCAGGTGAACGCCCGCGCGACCGTACTGCCCAAGGGTTTCACCGCCGAAGCCCTCCTCGACGGCCGCGCCGACCTGGCCGTGCAACAGCTCAGCGAACTGGCCGCGGTCCCCGGCGTGCGAATCGCCGGTCCACTGCCGGATGAGGTCCAGCAGCACAGCGAACTGTCCCTTGCCCTCGCCCCGAACGCCGGCAGCACCGCCGCCGCGCTGGCCCTGTTCCTCACCCGTCCCCGGGCCACGGCCGCCTTCGCCGCGGCCGGGCTGCTGCCGGTATGAACGCCGTCTACGCCCTCGGGGCGTTCATCGGGGTCATCGTGCTGTGGAACGCGGTGTTCAAGCGCAACATCGGTGAGGCGATGGTGGTCGGCTTCCTGGTCACCGCCGCCTTCGCCGGTGGCGACGCGGTGTCGGTCGGCTGGCAGGGCCTGGTGGACGGGCTCAAGTCCGAGATCACCTTCGCCGCGCTGGCCTTCGTCTTCGTCAGCGAACTGCTCACCCGCACCGGCCTGGTGCAGCGCCTGGTGGACATCCTCAGCTCGGTGCTGGGCCGCCGCCGCGGCGGCTCGGCCTACGCCGCGACCGTGGCCTCCGGCCTGTTCGGCGCGGTCGCGCACAACGGCGCGGCGATCGTGGCCACCATCGGCGCCATCACCATCCCCTGGCTGAAACGCTCCGGTGCCAGCGGCGAGACCGCCGCGCTTGTTCTGTCCGGCAACGCCGGGGTCGGCGCGACCTTCCCGTTCAGCGGCGCGTTCTTCCTGCTGCTCGCCGCGCCCACCGTGCTGCCCGTGCTGGGCACCGGCGGCATGGTCGCCACCATGTTCGTCACCGGCGTCTGGATGGTGCTGATGCGCCTGCTGGTGGCCCGGCTGATCGTGGCCCGGCGCGGGGTAGGTGCGATGAACCCAGCCGATGTGCACCCCTTTGGCCGGACTTTCCGCACGGGCTGGACCTCGCTGCTGGTGCTGGCCTCGGTGGCGGTGCCGGTGCTGCTCACCGCGTCCCCGACCAGCGACCTGGTCTCCGCGCACGTCGGCGTGGCCGTGGACAAGGCGATCCCGATGCTGGTCTGGCTGCCGGTGGTGATGCTGCTGGTCGGCCTGCTGGTCGAACGCCGGTCCCTACCGACCGGTCGGGCGCAGTGGTGGGAGCTGCTGGGCACGGTCGGCCCGAAACTCGGCCTGGTCGGCGTCACCATGATCGCCGCCTTCGCCGCCTCCAACGTGCTCACCACCCTCGGCCTGGGCAGCCAGCTCGCCCCGCTGCTGACCGGCCTGACCGGGGTATCGCCGCTGGTCGCGGCCATCGTGGTCGGCCTGGTGATCGTGATCGTGGCCGGCCCGCTCAACACCACCTCCACGGTGGCCGCCATCGGCCCGGTCGCCTTCGCCGCGCTGACCGCCGCGGGCATTCCCCCGCACGTGGCCTTCGCCGCGATCCTGGTCTGGGCCTCCTCCGAAGGCTGCTCCCCACCCGGCGCCGCGCCGCTGTACGTGGCCGCGGGCATCGCCGGGATCAACCCGGTCCGGGTCTTCCTCCCGGTCGTTCTCTACTACCTGCTGCCCACCCTGCTCTTCGGCGTGCTGATCGCGGTCGGCGTGCTGTGGCTGCCCAGCTGACCTCAGGAGCGTGCCCGTGTACCGGATCCTGCTTGTCGCCACCCGCCTGTGCCTACTCACCTTCCTACTTGGCGGCGTGCTCGTCATCGCCGGTCAGACCACCGGCATCCTGCTCGGCTCCGGCCCGCTGGTGGAAACCTTCGGCGGTTCGGTGGCCGATGTCGCCTGCATGATCGCGGCGCTCGCGGGCGTGTGCGCGTTCCTGCTGCGCTACACCCGGGAGGGCCGGGCGAACACGGTTGACGAATGACGCGGCCCACGGCGGGTGTGCCCGGCCGGTGCGCACCGGCCGGGTAGCATCGCCGCCGTGCCCGGCAGCGTTCCGCCACCGCCCCAACGCGGTCTGCTCACCGAGACCATTTCCCGGCAACTCCGCCAGGAAATCCTCTCCGGTGACCCGGCCACCGGCGCCAAACTGCCCTCCGAGCGTGAGCTGGCGGTGCGGTTCGGGGCCAGTCGCAACGTGGTCCGCGAGGTGTTGCGCAGGCTGGAAGCCCAGCACCTGATCGAGATCGCGCCAGGGCGTGGGTCGTTCGTGGCCGAACGGTCCGCTGCCGAGGCACACGGCTACGACGCGCTGTACCGGACCAGCAGGCCCACCGTGCGCCAGGTGATGGCGGCCCGGATCGTGCTCGAACTGGAGACCGTCGCGCTGGCCACCCGGCACGCCACCGAGGCCGAGGTGGCGGCGATCCGGGCGGCGCACGAGCGGGTGCTCGCCGCTACCGACGTGGTGGCCAAGGCCCGGGCCGACGTGGACTTCCACGACACCATCGCCGCGGCCGCGGGCAACCCGGTGCTGCGGATCATGCTGGCCTCGATCAGCGGGATGATGTTCGAGATCATGCTGCGCTCCAACTCCGAGACCGCCGACCCGGGTCCCGGCGTGCCGCACCACCCGGAGATCGTCGCCGCCATCGAGGCCCGCGACGTCGACCTGGCCCGCCACTGCATGCACGAACACCTGGCCCTGGCCGGCCGCAGCTGGGGCCCAGCAGCCGACCTGAGCGTGGACGCGATGGCCTCCCACCACCTGGAAACCCTCCTCCACCGCACCCACCCGCCAACCTGAGCAGGTCACCGGAAGTTCCCGTCCGCCGTCGACTTGGCCCAAGTGGTACGCCCAGTTTGGCCAACCGGGCGTACGACTTGGGCCAACTCGGCGTTGGGTGGGGCGACGGACCGGTCTTGGCCCTTGCTCCTCGGTGGCCTCGGACGTACTGTCTGGCCGAACTGGTACTACCAGTTGGACCAGGGTGAGGAGGTGGGCTGTCGATGTCGCCGACCCGGCGCGGGTTCCTCACCATGCTCGGGGGTGTTTCCGCTGGTGCCGCGCTTGCGGGCTGTGGTCCGGGCAGTCCTGGGCGGGATTCGCCGTTGCGGGTGCTGGCCGCGAACCACGTGTGGACGCGGGCGGTGCGGGAGCGGATCGGGGAGTTCGAGGAGCTGGTGCGCAGGCGGGTGACGATCACCATGCTCACCGGGGATCAGCTGGCCAGTGCCTACAACGTCAAGCTCAACGCCTCGGCCACCGACATCGACGTGCTGATGGTGCGGGCGTTGCAGGAGCAGGCGCTGTTCACCCGCAACGGCTGGCTGGCCGATCTGACCGACCTGGTCACCGGGGACGCCGGGTACCGGTGGTCCGATGTGCAGCAGGCGCCGCGCACCGCCTCGATCGTGGACGGGCGGGTGCGGTCGGTGCCGGTGGTCACCGAGCGGCCGGTGCTCTACTACCGCAAGGACCTCACCGGCGCACCCGGCACGCTCGCCGAACTCCTGGACCGCGCGCTACGGCTGCACGATCCGGGACGCGGGATGTTCGGCGCGGTAGGGCGGGGGCAGCGGACCGGGGCGGTGACGCAGTGGTCCAGTTTCCTCTACTCCCACGGTGGCGACTTCGTGGTGGACGGGCGGTCGGCGATCGCCAGCCCGGCCGCGATCAACGCCTACCAGTACTACGGCGAGCTGCTCGGCCGGGCCGGGCCGCCGGGGGTGGCGAACATGAGCCTGGAGCAGGCGATGCCGGTGTTCGCGCAGGGCAAGGCGGCCTTCTACGTGGACGCGGACGCGATCTACACCAGCATTGTCGATCCCAAGACCTCGCTGGTGCGGGACCGGGTTGGTTTCGCGCCGTTTCCCGCGGGGCCGGCCGGGGCGCGGCCGTACAACGTGCCCTCGTGGAGTCTGGGGATCAACCGGTTTTCCTTGCTGCAGGAGGATTCCTGGCGGTTCCTGCGCTGGGCCTCCTCGCCGGCGATGGTGGCGGCGTTGCAGGCCAAGGGGATTCCGGGGGCGCGGGAGTCGGTGTGGGCCGATGCTGGCACACTGACCGGGTTCCCGGCGGAGCTGGCGGCGGCGATGCAGGTCAACGCGCGCAACGGGATCGGCTCGGATCGGCCGCGGGTGTTGCAGGTCGGGCGGGCCCGGGACATCGTGGGCGCGCCGCTGGTGGCCGGGGTGCTCGGGCAGCCGGTGGAACCGGCGGCGCGGGCGGCCGATGTGGAACTCGCCGCGTTCCTGGTGCGGGACAACCGGCATCGGGAGCACCGGTGACCGGCGCGCAGCGCAGGCTGCGCTGGCTGATGCTGTCCCCGGCGCTGGCCTTCGTCGGGCTGATGATCGTCTTTCCGCTGGTGTTCACGGTGTACCTGAGTTTCACCGACGCATTTGGCGCGGTGAACGCGGATGCGGGGTTCGCCGGGCTGCGCAACTACGCCGACGCGCTCGGTGACGGCCGCCGGTTCTGGCCCGCGCTGTGGCGCACGGTGGTGTTCACCGTGGGCGCGGTCGCGGTGGAGTCGGTGCTCGGGCTGGCGCTGGCCATGTTGCTGCGCAAGGCTTTCCGCGGGGTGCGCTGGGTGCGCACGGTGCTGATCGTGCCGCTGCTGACCGCGCCGGTGGCCATCGGCGTGCTGTGGCTGCTGATCCTGGATCCCACCAACGGCGTGGCCAACCACCTGCTGACCGCGATCGGCCTGCCCCGGCAGGCATTCCTGGGGTCGGTGACCGGTTCACTGCCCACGCTGATGGCCATCGACGTCTGGCAGTGGACGCCGATGATGGCGATCCTGTTGCTGGCCGGGCTGTCCACGCTGCCCACCGAACCGGAGGAGGCCGCGCTGGTGGACGGAGCCACTGCCTGGCAACGGTTCCGGCACGTGGTGCTGCCGATGCTGTTGCCCGCACTGGCCGCCGCGGTGCTGCTGCGCGCGGTGGACGCACTCAAGACCTTCGACCTCATCTACGCCACCAAGGGCGCGGGCGGTGGGTCCGCGTTCGAGGCCGAGACGCTCAACGTGCTGGCCTACGGACTCACCTTCGACTACCAGGAGTACGCCCTGGCCGCGGCGGTGCTGGTGTTGTTCACCGTGGTCATCGTCGGCGTGGTGCTGGTCGTGCGCCGCCGCCCGGGACGGGAGGCCGCGTGAAAGCCTGGCTGCGCGGTGGCGCGATCACGGTGGCACTGCTGGTTTTGGTGCTGCCGGTGGGGTGGATGGTCGCCTCGGCGTTCAAGACCAACGTGCAGATCACCGATCCCGGTTCCTGGCTGGTGTTCACGCCGACGCTGGAGAACTTCGGCACCGTGCTCTCCGGCGGCGAACTGCCGTCCTCGATGCTCAACTCGCTGATCGTCGGCGTCACCTCCACCGCGCTGTCCGCGGTGCTGGCGGTGCCCGCGGCCTGGGCGGTGGGGCGTTTTCGCTTGCACGGCACGGGTTCGCTGGTGCTGGTGGCCCGGATCGTGCCCGCGATCTCGCTGCTGGTGCCCTGGTACTACCTGTTCGCCCAGCTCGGTCTGGTCGGCAGTTACGCGGTGCTGGTGCTCAGTCACATGTTCGTCTCGGTGCCGCTGATCCTGTGGGTGATGATCAGCTTCTTCGAGGGCCTGCCGGTGGAACTGGAGGAGGCGGCGCAGATCGACGGGCTCACCCCGTTCGGCACCTTCCTGCGCATCGCGCTGCCACTGGCCATGCCGGGCATCGCCACCGCCTGCGTGCTGGCCTTCATCTCCAGCTGGAACAACTTCATGTTCGCGCTGATCCTGGCCGATGAGGACACCAAAACCCTGCCGGTGACGCTGTTCTCCTTCGTCTCCTACGCGGGCACCGACTGGGGCGGGCTGATGGCCGCGGCCACGATCACCACCCTGCCCGCGCTGGCGGTGGCCCTGTTGGCGCAGAAGCACATCGTCGCCGGGCTCACCGCCGGCGCCACCAAGGGCTGAGCGCCCGGAAAGAGGCAGTAGTGAAGATCGTCGACGCGAGCGTGCTCGTGTGCAGTCCCGGCCGCAACTACGTGACCGTGCGGATCGAGACCGACGAGGGCGTCTCCGGCCTGGGCGATGCCACCCTCAACGGCCGCGAGCTGTCCGTGGCCGCCTACCTGTCCGAGCACGTGCTGCCCACGCTGATCGGCGCCGATCCGCACCGTATCGAGGACACCTGGCAACAGCTCTACCGCGGCGCGTACTGGCGGCGCGGCCCGGTCACCATGGCCGCCATCGCCGCGGTGGACGTGGCGCTGTGGGACATCAAGGCCAAGGTCGCCGGACTGCCGCTGTACCAGCTGCTGGGCGGGGCCAGCCGGGACCGGGTGCGCACCTACGGCCACGCCGCCGGCCGCGACCTGCCCGAGCTGTTCGACTCGGTGCGCGCCCGGCAGGCCGAGGGCTATCAGGCGATCCGCATCCAGTCCGGAATCCCTGGACTGCAACGGGTTTACTCCATCGCGCAGTCCGAGCACACCCCGGGGATGCCGGTGGTGGAGGACTGGGACTCCGCCGCCTACCTGCGCCACATCCCGGGCGTGTTCGAGGCGGTGCGTAACGAGTTCGGCCCGGAACTGCCGCTGCTGCACGATGTGCACCACCGGCTCACCCCGCAACAGTCCGCCCGGCTGGCCAAGTCGCTGGAGCCCTACGACCTGTTCTGGCTGGAGGACTGCACCCCTGCGGAGGACCAGTCCGCGCTGCGCCTGGTCCGGCAGCACAGCACGATCCCGCTGGCCATCGGCGAGGTCTTCAACACCGTTTTCGACTACCAGACCCTGATCACCGAACGGCTGATCGACTTCGTCCGCTCCCCCGTCACCCACTTCGGCGGCGTCACCGCGGTCAAGAAACTGCTCGATTTCGCCGCCCTGTACCAGATTCGCAGCGGTCTGCACGGTCCGGCCGACATCTCCCCGGTGGGCATGGCCGCCGCGGTGCACCTGGGCCTGGCCATCCACAACTTCGGCATCCAGGAGTACTCCGGCTACCCGGCCCAGGCCGCCGAGGTCTTCCACCCCGGCTACACCTTCACCGACGGCCACCTGCGGCCCAGCGAGGCGCCGGGACTGGGCGTCACGCTGGACGAGCAGGCCATGGCCGCGCACCCGTACCGGCGGGACTACCTGCCGTACAACCGTTTGCTGGACGGCACCTTGCACGACTGGTGACCCACCGGCGTGCTCAGGAGCTGGCGGCCGCGGCGAGTTCCCGCCAGATCACCTCGGCCGGGCGCTCCGCGGACAGCCGGTTGGTCACCACGGCGACGGTGAGGCCGCGGGCGCGATTGGTGCCCGCCATGGAGTTGAACCCGCCGTAGCTGCCGCCGTGGCCATGCCAGCTGATGCCGCCGGCCTGCGCCCGGTAGCTGCCCATCCCGTAGCTGCGGTCGAAGTCCGGGTTCCGCACTGCCTGCGGCGACGGGGTCACCATGTGCCGCAAGGTTTCCGGGCGCAGCAGCCGGCCGCGGGCGAACAGCCCGTCGAGCACCAGGCCCACGCCGGTGGCGGTGCCCGCGTGGTGCCCGTCGGTGAACGGCAGGCCGTACAGGTCGGTCGGGATGCCGGTCGCGCCGTAGGCGGTGAAGTAGTCCTGTAGCGAGCCGTTGTCCCGGCGGTTGTATCCGTGTGCCAGGCGGCGCAGGGCTTCCGGCGAGCGGTCCAGGGTGATCAGCTGCTCGGTGATCGGTGTCTGCGGGGTGCCCGCGCCGCGCAGGTAGTTCTGGTAGGCAAGGCGCAGGGCGTCGTCACCGCCGGCGAGCTTGGCCAGGACGTGGCCGAGCAGGATGTAGCCGGTGTTGGAGTAGGCGAAGCGCGCCCCGGGCTCGACCGGCGCCCGGATGCCCTTGGCCAGCATCGCGAAGGTGTAGGGCCGGTCCGGGTCGTACTGCTCACCGGGCGGGAACAGCGGCTCGGTGGCCGGATCGGCGTACAGGTCCGGGTAGCCCGAGGTGTGTGTGAGCAGCATCCGGACGCTGACCCGCCGCGCACCCGGCACCGTGTCCCCGATATAGGCCGAGATCGGCTTGTCCAGGGCCAGCGAGCCGTTCTCAACCTGGTGCAGCGCGTACGCGGCGAGCACCAGTTTGCTGAGGCTGGCGTAGGCGAACATGGTGTCCGCGGTGACCGGTCGTGGCGGGTCGGTGATCGCCAGGCCGCGTTGGCCCGACCACAGCACCTGGCCGTGCCGGATCACCACCGCCTGCACCCCGGCCTGGCCGAAGGCGGCGGTGGCCCGGGCCAGTACGCGGTCCATCCGCTTGGCGAAGTCCTCGGCCGGGGCCGCGACCGCGGCGTTCGGCAACATGCTGGACATGCCGAGGACCAGGATGAGGAAGCAGTGCCGGAACCGGCCGCTCATGGTTGCTCCATAACATTGTTGGTACTCAGGACAGGGGGCCGTAGATCGTCGGGGAACCGTCGATCCGGACCGTCGCGCGCCGCTGATTTGGTGCGGCCAGCGGGTCGTGGCGATCGACGGTCAGGGTGAACGCGCGTTCGGGGCCGGTGCCGAGCCTGCCGATGCCGGTCACGCTGAACCAGCCGTCTGCGGTCTGCAACCGGCCAAGGCGCACCGAGTGCAGCACGCCGTGCGGGCCAGCGACCACCACCGTTCCCGCGGCAGACCGGGCGCCGGCGTGCTGGGCGAGCGCGACAACGATTGCGTTGGCACCGCCCGTTTCCGGCCGCACGAGCCCCGCCGTGGCCACCGTGCGGTCCTTGCCGACATGCTGCGGACGGGTGGGCATGCTGGACGCCCGCCGCAACGCCTGCCCAGCGGCCGCGCGGGTGGGTTCGCCGCCGGTGAGCGCGAGCTTGCCGTTGACGAAAACCCAGCGCACGCCAACGGAATACTGCTTCGGGTGCTCGAAGGTGGCCCGGTCGCCGATGGTCTTCGGGTCGAACACTGTCACGTCCGCGGCCATGCCCTCGGCCAGGTAACCGCGGTCCACCATGCCAACCATGGTCGCGGGCAGGCCGGTCATCTTGCGGATGGCCTCCTCCCAGGACAGCAGGCCGCGTTCGCGGACGTAGCGGCCGAGCACGCGCGGGTAGCTGCCGTAGTGCCGGGGATGGGTTTGCGCGGACTCGGTCACGCCGCCGTCGGAGGAGAAGGCGACGAACGGGTCGGTGATGAAGTTGGCGAGATCCTCTTCGGACCCGATGTGCATGACGGCGAGGATGGATCCGTTGTGCGCCTTGAGGACTCGCATGATCGCCTCGCCGATGCTCACGCCGCCGTACTCGGCCATGAGGTCGGCGATCGTCTTGTTGGCCAGGTCGGGCAGCACCACCTTGTCCGGGGTGCCGACGTCGTCGCGCACGAACGCGCTGGTCTCCGCGTCGATGCGCGGGCGCAGTGCCGGGTCGGCGAAGCGGGCCAGCATCGCTGCTGTGCCACCGTCCTTGGCCCAGCCCGGCACGTAGAACTCCAGCGCGGTCGAGGCGGCCGTGTACGGATAGACGTCGCCACCGGCGTGTGTGCCAGCGGCCCGTGCCTCGCGCAGCAGGCGCAGCATGGTCGCGGACTTGCCCCAGTTGCCCGGACCGGCGACCTTCATGTGCGTGATCTCCGGCATCAGCCCGGCGGCCTTGCCGATCGCGATGTCCTCCGCGGTGGATTCAACCACCTGGTTGGTTTCGTCGCGGATGTGGTCGGTGAACATCGCCCGCCAGGCTCGCGCGCCGCGCACCACCTCGGCGACCTCCTGGGTGCGGGCGTAGGAGGCGGGCGGGTAGCCCAGTCCGCCCGAGACACCCCAACCGCCTTGGCGCATACCGCTTTCGATCCGGGCGCGCATCTGGGCGGACTGGGCCGCGGTCGGGCGGGTGTCGCGTTCGCCCATGGTGGCCTGCCACACCGTGTTGAATCCGACGTAGGGCGCGACGTTGATGCCCTTGGGCGCCGCGTCCAGCTCCCGCAGCTGCTGCTCGATCTCATACGCGCCACCGCCGTCCGGGCCGAGCAGCTCGGTGGTGACGCCCTGGGTGAGCGAGCTTTTCGCCCCGGCCAGCGGCGGGCCGGTCTCGGTGTGCGCGTGGATGTCGATGAAACCTGGGGTGACGTACTGGCCGGTGGCGTCGTACCGGGTGCGGGCGCGGATCCGGCCGAGGTCGCCGATCCGGTGCACCCGCCCGTCTTTGAGGCCGACGTCGGTGACCCGGCCGGGTGCGCCGCTGCCGTCGAAAACCTTGCCGCCGTGGATGATCGCATCGAGTTCGGGTGGCGGGGCGGCGGTGGCCGCGGCGGGCCAGGACAGCAGGAGTCCGGTGGCCAGCACGGCCGCCACCGCCCGCCGGGGCAGCACAGTCATGACGCGTTTTCCCTTTCTGCGCAAGCACTCAGCCGCGAGTGGTGGCGGCTGTAGAGCAGGTACACCGCGAGCGCCAGCGCCAGCCAGCCACCGAAGAGCAGGTAGGTGGCGGACGGGAGCTGGTAGATCAGGTAACCGCAGCAGCCGATCGACAGCAGCGGCACCACCGGGTAGCCGGGCACCCGGAAGCCGCGCTTGAGATCCGGCTCCTGTCGCCGCAGGATGATCACCCCCAGGGAGACCACCGCGAAGGCGACCAGGGCGCCCATGCTGGTCAGGTTCGCCAGCGCGTCCAGGGGGACCACCGCGGCGATCAGCGCGACAAAACCACCCACCAGGACGGTGCCGGTCACCGGGGTGCCCCGGCGTGGCTCGATCCGGCAGAACACCGGCGGGATGATGCCGTCCCGGCCCATCGCGTACAGGATGCGGGTCTGGCCGTAGAGCACGATCAGGATCACGCTGACCACCGAGATCACCACCCCGGCGGAGAACACCGGTCCAGGCCAGCCGCCGCCGGTGACCCGTTCCAGGATCGCGGACAGCCCGGCCTGCTGGCCCTCGAAAGCCGTCCACGGCTGCGCGCCGATGCCGACCAGCGCCACCAGCACATACACCGCGGTGATCACCAGCAGCGCGCACAGGATGGCCAGCGGCAGCGTCCGGCGTGGGTTGCGCACCTCCTCCCCCGCCGTGGACACCGCGTCCAGGCCGACGAAGGAGTAGAAGACGATGGCCGCGGCGGCGCCGATGCCGGCGAAACCCATGGGGGCGAACGGCTGCAGGTTCCCGGCGTCGAATCCGGCCGCGCCGACCACCACGAACAGGGCCAGGATCGCCAGCTTGAGCAGCACCATCACCGTGTTGACCACCGCCGATTCCCTGGCGCCCCGGACCAGCAGCAGGCAGCACAGTCCGACCAGGATCACGGCGGGCAGGTTGAGGTAGCCGCCGCTGCCGGGTGGCGCGGAGATGACCGCGGGCAACTGGGCGCCGAAGAGCCGTTGCGTCAGGTCGTTGAGGTACTGGCCCCAGGTGACCGCGATGACCCCGGCGGAGACCGCGTACTCCAGCAGCAGGCACCAGCCCACCGCGACCGCGGCCAGTTCGCCCAGGGTCGCGTAGGCGTAGGAGTAGGACGAGCCAGCGACGGGCACGGCGGAGGCGAGTTCGGCGTAGCACAACGCGGTCAGCGCCGCGGTGACCGCGCCGAGCACGAAGGAGAGGATCACCGCGGGACCGGCCTTGGGCACGGTGGTGTTGAGCGCGAAGAAGATGCCGGTGCCGATGGTGCCGCCGATACCGATCATGGTGAGCTGGAAGACGCCCATGGTGCGGCGCAGGCCGCCGCTGTCCGCCTCGGCGTCGGTGAGGAACGCCCGCACGGGTTTGCGCCTGAGCAGCTGGTTTCGCAGCGAAACACCGGTTCCCAAGAGGACCTCTTTCCGTGTCCGGGAGGTCCCGTCATCCTGGCCGCCCGCGCCCGCCCCGTCGTTGGCGGAACCGCCTACACTTCCCCGGTCCGCCTGACGGAACCGCCCAACGTTTGCGGTGGCCGCAACCGGCCAGCCGGCGGACCGGCCGCGGAAACCTCGCCGAAACCTCGGCGGTGGTCGGCTGAGCGCATGACCTACACGGCGAAACGCCGGACCTGGCTGGTGACCGGTGTCAGCGTGGCCATGGTGCTGGCGGCGGCGACGCCCGCGGCGGCGATCAGCGGCGGCAGACAGGCGACGCAGCGGTATCCGTTCATGGCCTCATTGCAAGCCGACGGCACGCACTTCTGCGGCGGCACCCTCATCCGTCCACTGTGGATAGTCACCGCGAAGCACTGCGTGCTCGACCGCGACGGGAATCCCAAGGATCCCGGCAAGATCCGGGTGCGCTTGGGCAGCAACAACCGCACCCAGGGCGGTGAGATCCGCCGTGGCGCACGGATCGAACCAGCTCCGGCGGCCACCTCAGATATGGCCCTGCTCAAGCTCGACGCGCCGTCCCGGCACACTCCCGCGGCCTTGCCCCGCACCGAACTGACCCCCGGTGACACGGTGCGCACGATCGGCTGGGGCGACCACCAACTGCCGGAGAACCCGGGCGACCCGTGGCCGCCGCCCCCGATCCAACTGCGGCAACTGGACAGTCGGCTCCTCGACCCCGGCCGCTGCCTCGGCATGAGCGGGGAGCCGATGGAGCCCGGCGAGTTGTGCATGGCGGCGCTGCCCGGCAAGGGCAAGTGGCCGCAGACCACCCGCGCCGGTGACTCCGGTGGGCCGTTGCTCAAGCGCGCCAACGGGATCTGGACGGTCTACGGCGCGGTCTCCCGCGGCACCCGCGATCAGCACGGGATCTACGGCTCCGTGCACGGCGCGCTGCCGTGGATCAAGGACACCCTGCGCCGGAGCTGAGCACCTATGCTGGGCCGGTGCGGATGACCGAACCGCCCAGCATCGGCGGCACCAGCGAGGAGCTGTACGCCCTCGCCGACGCCATGGCCGCGGTCATCGGCGGTTCGGTGTCCATCGAGGACCTGGACAACCGGGTGCTCGCCTACTCCGCACTGCCCGAGCAGCGCATCGACGAGCTGCGCCGCCGCGGCATCCTGGACCGCCGGGTCCCCGACCAGCCCCAGCAGATGGACCAGTATCGCCAGGTCCTGGCCGCGACAGGAGTGGTCCGGCTGCCCGTGCTGGCCCCGGACGAACTCCCCCGCGCCGCTGTCGCCATCCGGGACGGCGAACGGCCGCTGGGCACCATCTGGGCCATCGAGGGCCCCACGCCGCTGGGCGCCACGGGTGAGTCCGCGCTGCTCGACGGCGCCCGGCTGGCCGCCACCCACCTGCTGCGGCACCGCGGCGCGGCCGAGTTCGACCGGCAGGTCCGCGAGGACGCCCTGCACAGTGCCCTGCTCGGCGACGGCACGGCGGGCGAGGTCCGGGTCCGGCTCGGTCTGCCCGACCCGCCGCGGCTGACCCTGCTGGCCTTCGCCCCGGCCCGCCCGCCCGAGGGTGAGCCGACGGTGGACGGGCGGCTGGGCGCGGCGGCGGCCCGGCACTGGGCCGCGGTGTCGGCCGAGGCGGCCACCGCCACCATCAACCGCACCGTGTACGTGCTGCTGCCCGACGACCCGCCCGCTACCGCCCGCCGCCTGGCCGAACAGGCGGTCGCCGCCCTGGAACGCAGTCTGGACGCGCCGGTGCGCTGCGCGCAGAGCCGCGGCACCGGCGAGGTCGCCGACCTGCCCGCGCTGCGCACCGAAGTGGACGGCATCCTGCGGGTGACCACGGCCGATCCCGGCGGACGGCCGGTGGCCGCACTCGGCGAGGTGCACGCCGGGGTGCTGCTCGCGCACCTGTCCGACGAGCTGGCCCGGCACCCCGGCCTGCGCCACCCCGGCATCGAGGCGATGGTCGAACACGACCGCACCCGCCGCACCCACTACACCGCCTCGGTCACCGCCTGGCTGGACGCCGCGGGCAACGTCGGCGAGGCCGCGCGCCGCCTGACCGTGCACCCCAACACCCTCAAGTACCGGCTCCGCCGCGCGCACGACCTGTTCGGCCTCGACCTGTTCGGCCACCCCGACGACCGGCTCTCCTGCTGGCTACAACTCCGCCTCCAACCCCCACCGACCAGGTGACCGTCCCGTCGAGTTGGCCAAAGTCGTACGCCTAGTTGGCCCAAGTGGGCGTACCACTTGGGCCAACTCGACGATGTGCCCTCAGATCCCCGGCCGCAGCTCAGGCCCGGTGGTGCCGAGCTGCTCGGTGGACACCACGGGCGGTGGCGGCCAGGTGACGCCGGGCGGTGGCCACTGCTGGCCGGTGGTCTGGAGGAAGTCGGCGGGTGGCTCGTACAGCGGCGGCTGGGTGCCGTCGGGGATCAGGCTCTTCCAGCCGGCTCCGGCGGTGCGCTCCTCGAACTCCTTGCGGATGGCCGCGAGCACCTCGGGCTGGGTCAGCAGGTCCACGGCCGTGGCGGCCAGGTACTTCGCGGCGGCCAGCAGTCCCTTGTGCGCGATGCCGCTGGCCGCGGCAGAGGTGACCGCCCAGTTGTGGTGCGGGATGCCGGGCGGGAAGGTCGCGGCGAGCACGGTGACCTTGGGCGTGCGCCAGGAGACGTCGGCGGCGTCGGTGGACGGTCCGCCCAGGAACGCCGCGGGCGGCGGGGTCAGCGGCACGAGCTGGGTCGGCAGCCCGATTTCGGGACGCCCCAGGGACTTCTGCAAGGTCCGTGCAAGCCGCTGATCCTCCGCCGAGAACTGCGGTGGCCCGATCTGGCGCATGTTCTCATCGGCCAGCTCGGCGGCGATCTTGTTGCCGAGGGAGTTCCAGGTGGCGGCGTGGAACTTGTGCACCAGCCGGGTCTGGCTGGCCTTGGCGGCGGCCTCCGCGGCGGCCACGATCTTGTCGTAGAGCACGGTGAGCCGGGCCGGGCTGCCCTCGCGGACGAAGAACCAGATCGAGCACATGTCGGGGGTGACGTTGGGCGCCCCGCCACCGTTGATGATCGCGTAGTGGAACCGGCCGGAGGGTGCGACGTTCTTCTCCCGCAGGTACTCCGTCATGGTGGCCATGAGCAGCGCGCCGTCCAGCCCGCTCTTGTTGCCCAGCGGCGATCCCCCGTGCCCGGCCGCGCCGAGGAAGGTGAAGGTGGCCGAGGCCAGCGCGGAGGTGGTGTTCCAGCTGGCGAGGGTGGCGGCGAACGGATGCCAGTCCAGGTAGGCGTCCAGCCCCTCGTACGCCCCGGCCTTGACCGCGAAGGGCTTGCCCACCAGCTGTTCTTCCCCGGTGGACCCGAACACCTTGAGCGTGCCCGGCAGTCCGTGCCGCTCCATGGCATGCCGCACCGCGATGGCGGCCCCGGTGGCGCCGGCCCCCAGCGCGTTGTGCGCGTCCCCGTGCCCGGCGCCGTAGGTGGGTCCGTAGGCGTCGTGGTTGTAGACCAGGGGATCGTGCGTGCCGGCGCCGCGCTTCTGGGACAGTCCGGGCAGGGCGTCGTACTCCACGTTGAACCCGAGCACCGGCTTGCCGGAGCCGTAGGTGGCGGTGAACGCCGCGGGAAACCCGCCGGTCCCCCACTCGATGCGGAACCCGTTGCGCCGCAACAGCTCCGCGATGGCCTGCGCGGACCGCCACTCCTGCAAGGACAGCTCGGCGAACTCCCACACCGCGTCACTGAGCCCGGTGATCGCCGCCGCGTTGCCGTCCACCCAGGCGAGCGCGGCCTGCTTCGCCGCCGAGTCCTTGGCCAGCCCACTGGGCGCCCGGTACTGCTCGGCCGAGACCCCGATCGCCTCGTCGTAGGCCAGCGTGGCCCCCAGCACCGGATCAGCCGCCCGCATCGCCGCGACCCCGGCCCCGGCACTCAACCCGAAGAGCTGCAACACCCTCCGCCGCCCAACTCCATGATCCATCCCCGCATCCTGCCCGCCAAGGCGGCCCAGCGTCGAGTTGGGCAAAGTGGTATGCCCAGTTGGGCCAACTATGCGTACGACTTGGGCCAACTCGGCGTGGGCGGGGGTACGGCTTAGGCTGCTGCGCCGGGCTGGGTTGCGCGGAGTTGGGTGAGGAATTCGGTGTTGGACTTGGTGGCGCGCAGGCCGTCCAGGAGTTTGTCGACGGCCTGGGCTGGTTCGGTGTTGCTCAGGGCGCGGCGCAGGGTGTGGGTGGCGGCCAGTTCCGCGGGGGAGCAGAGCAGTTCCTCCTTGCGGGTGCTGCTGCGGCGCACGTCCACCGCGGGGAAACGGCGCTGCGCGGCGACCTTGCGGTCCAGGGTGAACTCGGCGTTGCCGGTGCCCTTGTACTCCTCGTAGATCAGCGCGTCGCCGACCGAGCCGGTGTCCACCAGGGCGGTGGCGAAGATGGTCAGCGAGCCGCCGTCCTCGATGTTGCGGGCGGCGCCGAGGAAGCGTTTCGGCGGGGTGAGCGCGGCGGCGTCGACCCCGCCGGAGAGGATGCGGCCGGACAGCGGCGCGGCCAGGTTGTAGGCCCGGCCCAGTCTGGTCAGCGAGTCCAGCAGCACCACCACGTCCTGGCCCAGCTCGACCAGGCGTTTGGCGCGTTCGATGGCCAGTTCGGCCAGCAGGATGTGCTCGGCGGGCGGCTGGTCGAAGCTGGCCGCGATGGTCTCGCCGGGCACGGCCCGGCTGAAGTCGGTGACCTCCTCCGGGCGTTCGCCGACCAGCACCGCCATCAGGTGGCACTCCGGGTGGTTGTGGCTGATCCCCTCCGCGATGGCGCGCAGCACCGTGGTCTTGCCCGCCTTGGGCGGGGCCACGATCAGCGCGCGCTGGCCCTTGCCGACCGGCGTCAGCAGGTCCATCACCCGGGTGGTCAGCACCCGCGGTCCGGTCTCCAGCCGCAGGCGTTCGCGCGGGTAGAGCGGGGTGAGGTCGGTGAAGGCCGGCCGGCGGGCACTCTGCAGCGAGCTGAGTCCGTTGACCGTATCCAGCTGGGTGAGGCGTGGTGTGCCGTTGCCGGCCGGTTGCGCGGAGCCGGTGAGCAGGTCACCGCGGCGCAGACCGTACGCGGCGACCAGCGCGGCCGGGACGGCGACGTCGTCGGGTCCGGGCAGGTAGCCGTCGACGCGCAGGTGGTGGTGGCGGTTCGCCGTGGTGTCAAGCACCCCGGCAACCGTGCTGAGGATGTCGGACATGGGAGTCTCTTTCGGTTTGGTAGCGCGTTGTTGATCACTGAGGTTGTTCGAGATACCCGTTCGAGCCGGGGAAGGCCGATGCTCAGGCCACGTCCAGCACAGGAATTCCGGGATCTCACACACGCGCTTCGGGGGACATTCGTCCAGAACCCGCAAGCGGTAGACGCCGCCAAGGTAGCAGAGGTCGCGCCGGGCGGCCACTGCGTTACCCCGTGGCCCTGACCAGCACCCCCAGGCCGTGACCTGCGCGTTACCGCAGGTCCGGGGAAATGCGGAGGTTGTTTGTACGGCGGGAGCGCCGACACCAGACAACCTCTGGCGGCGTAGACCTTGACCGTCCGGGTCCTACCGGGGGTCCAGGACGTGAGGGGTCAAAGTGAACACAACGAGGGTCAGCACGAACGCACTACCAGTAGGCCGGGCCAGCCGTGCGTGGGACACGGCGGCGGTCACCGGCTCCGCGCTGGGCACGGGTCACCCGATGCGGTGCGAACCGCAGCAGGTCCTGGCGGTCTCGCACCGCGCCACCTGGTGACCAGCCACCGGTAGTCCAGCAGGCGGCTCCACGCGCTCCGTTCCCCGGGCGTGTGGAGCCGGCCGGGACCTAGGCCAGACCGCTGAGCAGAGCGTCGAGTCCGAGCCGCCAGCGACGATCCACCGACTGCTTCGAGCCGCCGAGGCGGCGCGCGTTCTCCGCCGCGGCCAGGCCCTGGATCAGGGTGAAGAAGACCAGCGCGACATCGGTCGGGTCGCCGGAGAGCAGCCCCGCGTCCACCGCGGCCCTGACCTTCCGGATGAAGATCTTGCGCACCAGCACCCCGGCCTTGACCTCGGCCGCGGTCGGGTCGAAATCGGCGAACGGCCGGGCGAACATCACCTCGGCCAGCACCGAGTGCGTGCGGACGAACCCGCGGAAGCCCTCGGCCAGCCGCCGCAACGCCTGCAGCGGGTCCTCAGTCGGCGGCAGTGCGGACAACTCCGCCGCCAGCAGCCGGAAGCCCTCGAAGAAGACCTCCCGGACCAGGCCGGACTTGTCGCCGAAGACCTCGTAGATGGCAGGCACCGAGGCGTTCGCCCTGCTGGCCACGGTGCGCGTGGTCAGTCCGGCCACGCCCTGCTCGGCGAGCACCGCCAGCGCACTGGCCAATCCGCGCTCACGGAGGGCGTCGGTGCGCTGCTTCACCCTGGGCATCAGCCGACCTTAGCACTGAGTCCACAAAGGCTGGACAGACGTTACGGAACAACGATACGAAACGATGGTACAAAGGACGGGTGACCCTCTCCGTGACCCAGCTGCTGCGCGAGCGCAAGCGCCAGGGCAGCACGCCAGGACAGCGGCGCGATGACGCGCGCCTGGTGCTGTTGATCGAGGGCGGCAGCTCTCGCGGCGCCTACTCCAGCGGCATGACCATCCCGATCGAACGCCAGGGCCTGCTCCCGCTGTTCGACGCCGTCTACGGCAGTTCGGCCGGTGCACTGAACGCCGCCTGGCTGTTGTGCGGCCGCGCGGAGAGCACCATGCACGCCTGGTGGGATCCGGTGGTGATGGGCTCGACCATCAACCTGCGCAACGCCCTGCGCCGCAAGCCCGTGGTGGACACCGGGTTCCTGGTGGGCACCGTGTACACCGAGATCATGCCGCTGGGGTTCCAGGAGATCCTGGACAACCCGGTGGAGTTCCACCCGATGGCCACCGACGCGCACACCGGCGAGGCCGTGGACCTGCATGAGCAGATCACAGACAAGGCCGGGGTGCAGGCGGCGCTGCGGGCCTCGACCGCGATGCCCATCCTGGCGGGCAATCCGGTGCGGATCGGCGGGCGGTCCTATGTCGATGCCGGGCTGAGCGAGACGGTCCCGGTGCGCACCGCACTCGCGCAGGGGGCCACGCACCTGGTCGCGCTGCGCACCCGGCGCACGGATGAGGTCGCCACTCCCCCGTCCTTCGGCGAACGCCTGGTGGCGAAACGGTGGTTCACCCGGCGGGCGCCCGGCGCGCTGGAACCCTGGTTGCGCGGCAACCTGATGCGGGCCGAGGAGGAGCGGCTGCTGGCCGAACATCCGGCGACGCTGCAGATCCGGCCGCCGCTGGGCAGCACCCGGATCGGCCGCACCGAACGCCGCCCGCACCTGCTGCGCGCCGCGGTCGAGGCCGGTCACCAGGCCGCCGCGGCCGAACTGGCGGACTGTGTGGACGAGCCGCTGCCGCGCTGACTCAGGTCGTGGCCAGCACCCGGTCCAGCAACGATTCCGGGGACAGGCCGAGCGCCGCGTGGGCCCGGTGCGCGGTCAGCGAGGCGATGCCGTGCACGCCGACCAGGCGGGCGAGCGCGTCGGTCTCGGTGTCGGTGGGGTGCCGCGCCAGCCAGGCCACACACCAGCGCCGTACCAGGGGGATTGTGGTCGAGCGCAGGTCGGCGCCGGAGGCTTCCAGGAGGTCGTGCCGGAAGAGCAGGTCGAAGGCGTGCGGGCGGCGCACGGCGAAGTCGAGGTAGCCGCGGGCGAGCCGGTCCGGGGTTTCGTCGGTGTGATCCAGCTTGGCGGCCAGGTCTCCGGCGATGCGCTTGGCCAGGTGCCCCAGCAAGACGTTGCGCGCGGGGAAGTGCCGGCGTGGCGCGCCGTGCGAGACCCCGCAGCGCCGCGCGGTCTCCCGGATGGTCACCGCTTCCGGGCCGCTCTCGTCGAGCAACTCGGCGGCCGCGTTGAGCAGCTGTTCCCGGAGATCGTCCGCCACCATCGGCCACACCCTTCGTAGACAGCGTCTACTCTAGCTGGTAGACACTGTCTACGTGATAGCTCTGGGGTTGTTGGCGGTGGCCGCGCTGTGCCACGCCGGGTGGAACCTGCTGGTCAAGTCCTCCGCGCAGCAGGGGCCCGAGTTCGTCTGGCTGTACTCGGTGATCACCGCGCCGGTCGCGCTCGGCCTGCTGGGCTGGTCGATCGCGCAGGGCACGGCGCTGTCCTCGGTGTGGCCGGCGCTGGTGAGCATGGTGCTGCACACCGCCTATGCCGTTGTGCTGCAACAGGCCTACCGGACCGGGGAGTTCACCGTGGTCTACCCGGTCAGCCGGGGCACGCCGCCGGTGCTGGTCACCCTGGCCACCATCCCCTCCGCGGGCTGGCCGGGACTCCAGGTGTGGAGCGGCGTCGGCCTGGTGCTCGGCGGCGTGCTGGCCCTGGACCGGATGTGGACCCGGCCGGGCGTGGCCCGCGGCACGCTGCTGGGCCTGGCCGTCGCGGTGTGCAGCTGCGGCTACACGCTGTGGGACGCCTACGCGATCTCCACCCTCGGCGTGCAGGTGCTGCCCTATCTCGCGGTGGCCAACCTGGGTCAGGTGCTGGTGCTCTCCGCGGTCATCCGGCCGCGCCGGGAACGCCTCGGTCCGGTGCTGGCGTACTGGCGGCGGGCGCTGCCGATCGCGGTGCTGGTCCCGGCCGGCTACGGCCTGGTACTGGTGGCGATGTCATTGGAACCCGTGTCCGCGGTGGCCACCGGCCGCACCCTCAACGTCGTGCTCGGCGTGCTGCTCGGCGTGCTGGTGCTGCGCGAACGCCTCACCGCCTGGCGGGTGGCCGGGCTGGCCGCGGTGATCGGCGGCGTCCTGCTCGTCTCGACCTGAATCGCGTGCGCTACCTAGGCACAGCGCCCGGAACCACACCTTCGGGTCGCGCCCGGCCCAGCCCGGTTTCACCTCCGCCCTGACCGCCCAACCGAAGGTATGAACAGCACAGACAACCCAGCGACACTGTGGATCCACACCGGGGACTGGTGGGTGCGGGCCGATCAGGTCGCCGCGATCGGCATCGCCGAGGTGTTCCACATCGGCGGCCGCTACAGCGTGCGGATCCACCTCGCCGGGGTGCCCGGCGACGGCGAGTTCCACGAGCTGCACCGGTGCGCCGACCAGGACCAGGCCCGTGCCTGTGCGGCCGCCGTCGCCGAGCGCCTGACCGGCTGGCGGCACGGGTACGGCACCTTGCAGGTCAACTCCGCCGGCGAGGTGGTGACCGTGCGTCCGGTGCCGGAACTGCTCGACAGCGGTTGACGTCGACGGCCTCAGCGCGGCTGCTCGGCCAAGGGGCGCAACGCATCCCGGAACTCCGCGGGCACCGGCGGCATGCCCGGACGCTACCGCGACCGCCCGGGATCGATCCCCCCGCCAGGTCAGCCGCCGCAGGGCGGGGCGTAGTCGCGTTCGGGCAGATGCCGGGCCCACTGTTCGCGGGTGATCGGCCGGGCGCCCGCGCACATCCCGGCCTGCGCGCGGGTCACATCGGTCTCCCACAGCCGCGCCGACCGGTCCGCGCCCGAACTGGCCAGCAACCGGCTGTCCGGGCTGAACGCCACCGCGGCCACCTGGTCGGCATGACCGGTCAACGTGCCCACCTGCTCCGGCCATTGTGGCCGGGTCACGTCCCACAGGCGGATCGTCCGGTCCGCGCCCGCGGTGGCCAGCAGTCGCCCGTCCGGGGAGAACGCCGTCATCCACACCAGGCCGGCGTGGCCGGGCAGCGTGGCCAGCGGCCGCGGGCGGCCGGGGTCAGAGACATCCAGCAGCCGCACGGCTTTCGCGGGTTCGTGCCAGGTCGCCAGCAGCCTGCCGTCGGGACTGAAGGAGCGGGCGGTGACCATGTCCTCCTGGCCGGTCGGGAACTCGATGGCGGTGGGGTTGGCCGGATCGCGCACGTCCCACAGGCGGGTTCGCCACTCGCCGTCGCCGCCGGTGGCCAGGGTCCGGCCGTCGGGGCTGAACAGCACGGTCCACACCATTCCGGCGAAGTACGCGCGGCGGACTACCCGGCGCGGCTGCTCCTCCATGGCCCACAGGCTCAGCGCGCCCGGACCGCCGACGGCGAGCAGCTTGCCGTCGGGGGCGAAGGCCACCGCCGCACCCGATTCCGGCAGCACGGCCAGGTTTCGGGGCGCGCGGGGATCGGCGAGGTCCCACAGCCGCACCGCGTCCTCCTGACCGACGGCGAGCACCCGCCCGTCCGGGCTGAACTGCACCGACCGGATCGGGCCCGCGCCACCGGCGACGATGGCCAGTTCCCGCCGCTCGCGCGGGTCGCTGATCTCCCACAGCCGGGCGGTGCCGTCCCAGCTGCCGGTGGCCAGCATCCGGCCGCCCGGCGCGAAAGCCACCGCCGCGACCACATCGCGGTGGCCGACCAGCGGCAGCGCACGCAGTTCCTGCAACCGCACGCCGTGGTCGGCGTCGGTGGCCGCGATGGTCGAGCCGTCCGGGCTGAACACCGCCGAGGCGCGGCCGCCCGGGATGGTGGTGATCGTGGTGGGCGCGGCGCGATCGCGGACGTCCCACAGGATCGTGCCGCCGCCGGTGGAGGCCAGGGTGGTCCCGTCCGGGCTGAACGCGATCGACCACACCGCGCTCGGATGCCCGGTGAGCACGGCGCCCGGGATTGGCGCGGCCGGGTCACCCACCGCCCACAGCCGGACCCGGTTGTCCCAGCTGGAGGTGGCCAGCCAGCGGCCGTCCCGGTCGAAGGCCACCCCGGTGATCAGCCCGGTGTGTCCGGAAAGGACACCCAGCGGCCGGGGCGCGGCAGGCGCGCTGATCTCCCACAGCCGCACCGAGTCCCCGGAGGCGACGGCCAGCACCCGGCCGTCCGGCCGGAAGGCGACCGTGGTCGAACGGACCGAGTCCGAGGCCGATCCGGTGGCCGGGGCGGACAGTTCCCGTGGCCGCCGCGGATCCCGGATGTCCAGCAACCGCACCGATTTCTGGTTGGTGGCGACCGCGAGCAGGCTCCCGTCGGGGCTGAAGGCCAGCGAGGCCACGGCCGCCGCGCCACTGGGTTCGGCCCACACCTGCGCGGGGTTGCGCGGATCGCTGACATCCAGCAGCCGGATGCTCGACTCCCCCACGGTGGCCAGCAGCGGACTGGCGGGCGCGAGGGCCACCGCCAGCAACTTCTCCGGCAGTCTGGTCACGCTGATCTCCGCCGGTGGCCCGGAAACCTCCCACAGCCGCAGCGTCATGTCCCCGCTGACCGTGGCCATCCGCTTGCCGTCCGGGGCGTAGGCGGCGAAGACGTCGGTGCTGGTGTGCCCGGCCAGCCGGGTCGAGCGCGGTGCGGCGTAGGCGCTGAGCAGGGTGTCCCTGGTCTCGGCCAGCGGGGCGATCCGGTGTGCGGCCAGCACGAGTTGCCCGGCCAGTGCCGGGTCGACCGCGCGCACCGCGTCCGCACCGGTGAGCACCCGCCGGGCGATGGCCACGTTGCGCTGTTCGGTGGCCTCCTGTTCGGCGCGCACCGCGTACCCGCCGGCGGCGGTGGCCGCGATCAGCAGCACCGACAGCAGTGCGACCAGCCGCCGCAACCGGGTGGCCTGCCGCCTGGCGGTGACCGCCTCGGCCTGTTCGGCGGCCACACTCGCGGCCAGGAATCGCTGCTCCACCAAGGTGAGCACGGCCGTGGCCGACCAGTCCCGGGCCACCGCCAGGCGGCTGCCGCGGTAGAGCGTGCCGGGGTCGTGCTCGTGCGCCTCCCACACCTGCGCGGCCTCGGTGAGCATCCGGTGCACCCGCAGCCCGGCGCGGTCCTCGGCGATCCACTCGCGCAACCGCGGCCAGCAGCGCAGCAACGCCTCGTGGCCGAACTCCACGGTGTCGGCGTCCACGGTCAGCAGCCGCGCCGCGGTGAGCCGGTCCAGCACCGACCCGGTCTCCAGCTCGTCCCGCCGGACCCGCCGCTTGGCCGGTGCGGCGCCGTCCGGAAAGGCGATCAGCCGCAGGAAAACCCGGCGCGCGATCTCCCGTTCCGGCTCGGTGAACCCGGTGTAGACCTGCTCGGCGGTGCGCGCGATGGCGTGCTCGATCCCGCCGGCCGCCTCATATCCGGCCAGGGTGAGGGTGGCCCCGCTGCGCCGCCGCCAGGTCTCCAGCAACGCGTGCGAGACCAGTGGCAGCACCACCGCCTGGCCCGCCGCGTCCGCGATCAGCCGGGACACCAGCGCGGCCTCGACCATGCAGTCCGCGTCCGCGGCCGGCCGGGTGATCACCTGCCGCAGCTCCTCCGGGCCCATCGCGCCGACGAGCAACTGCCCGCCGCGCAAGGCCGCCACCAGCGCCGGATAACGCCCGCAGCGTCCGTAGAAATCGGCCCGCACCCCGATCACCACCCGGGCCCGTCCCTGTTCCGCGGCGCCCACCAATGCCTCGACGAACGCCACCCGCTCGGCCTCGTCCTCGCAGAGGGTGAACAGCTCCTCGAACTGATCCACCACAACTAGGGGCTCGTCCCCGCTCACCCGGTCCGCGAACTCGGCCAGGGGGTGCTGACCAGGGGTGAACAGCACCGCGGGCCCGTCCACCCTGGCCAGCAGCCCCGCCCGCAGCACCGAGGACTTGCCCGCCCCGGAGGCCCCGAACACCCCGGTGAACCGCCGCTCCCGCACCAGCCCCAGCAGCTCCTCGACCACCGCGTCCCGCCCGAAGAACCGCCCGGCGTCCCCGGCCTGGAACGGCGCGAGGCCCACGTACGGCGCGCCGGTGTCCACCGGGTCGTCACCCGCGGTGAGTTCGGCCGACACCGTCCGCCACCGCTCCTGCCACTGCCCGACATCCCCACCGCAGGCGCGCACGTAGGCCAGCGTCACCGCCAGGCTCGGCAACGCCCGGCCACCGGCGGCCTTGGACAACGCGGCGACCGAGTAGTCCACCCGCGCGGCGAGTTCCCGGTAGGTCGGCGACCCGGCCTGAGCGCGGAGTTCCCGAAGCTCGGCGGCGAAGCGGCCCAGCGCGCTGTCAGCCGCGTCCAGCGGCCGTTCCCCCCGTGGCACAACGGCCTCCTGATCGCACTTTGGTGCAGCCGAGCGTTGTTTCCGATCATCGGCCCGGCGGTAAACAACGCGGTCACGGTAGACCCACCGCACATACCCCGTACAGCCGAAAGAGACTTCCTGATGACGAATCCGACCAG
This sequence comes from Crossiella sp. S99.2, assembly GCF_023094165.1. GTDB lineage: Bacteria > Actinomycetota > Actinomycetes > Mycobacteriales > Pseudonocardiaceae > Crossiella. The sequence goes on from NZ_JALMDK010000018.1 coordinate 50,445, forward strand.
GTTCGCCAGACGCCTTGTCATAGCCACCGCGGCGACCGCGGTGCTGGCGAGTGCGGTGGCCGTGCCGAAGGCGGTCGCGGCCGATCCGGGGATCACCCCGGAGCAGTTGTCCACCGCGTTGTTCAGCGCCGCCGTCCAGCTCAAGGACAACGGCCGCACCCATGACCGCAACCTGCTGCTCAGCGCCGAACTCCTGGACTGGCGGGCCAAGAACCCGGGCGCCTCCGCCGACGCCCTGGACCGGCACGCCGCCGACGTGCAGCGGGTGGTCGGCCTGGCCGTGGCCCCGGCCACAGCCCGTGACCTGGTGCCGGACACCCTCGGCCGAGGGGTGGAGGCGCTCTACGCCATCCCTGAGGTGGACCGGGGCGGCCCGCAGCTCAAGGTGCTGCTCGGCGCGCTGACCACGCGCGACCTCAAGGCGACCAGCGCGCCAGAGGACCTGCGTGGTGTGCTGACCCAGATCACCTCCTCCTCGATCGAGATCGCGCCCACCATCTGGAGCGCGCTGCGCGAGGCCGCGAGCCGGGACGCCACCCTCAACGGCATCTGGCAGAACCGGCTCGGCAAGGCCACCGTCGCCGAGTCCGCCCCGGTGGACCCGGCCGCGTCGCTGGACGCGCTCAAGCAGCTGCCGCAGATCAAGAAGGTCATCGACGTCGAGGCCATCCAGGCCGGGTTCCGCCAGGGCTTCCCGGAGGGCATGGCGGCACTGACCAAGCAGATCAAGCCGCTGATCAAGGTGCTCGGCGACCCGAACTCGCCGGACACCCCGCTGGGCAAGGCGCTGGCCTGGGTCAAGGAGCACGTCGACCCGGTCACCGGTGAGATCAAGCGCCCCACCGAGGACAAGCTCAAGCAGTACGCCGAGGACGCCAAGCAGTTCGACGAGTACCTGGACAAGGTCAAGGGCGGCCTCACCGCCGTGGCGACCGTGGCCAAGGTGCTCAGCCCCCGCTACGCGGCGGAGCTGGTCAAGTTCGCCGACGCGCTATACAAGATCGGCAAGCACGTGGCGCCGATGATCAACGCGGTGGCCGCGCTGGGCACCGCCATCGCGGCGGGCGCGGCGATCGGCTCGATCGTGCCCGCCATCGGCACCGTGATCGGCGCCGCGGTCGGCCTGGTCGTCACCCTGGTCGGCCTGCTCGGCAGCGGTGGTGGTCCCAGCGCTGAGCTGCAGGCCATCCAGAACATGCACAAGGAGATGCGGGAGAGCTTCAAGCAGCTCAAGGACTTCCTGATCGCCTTCCACCAGGACGTCAGCGTCCGGTTCGACCGCATCGACGCCACGCTGAACCTGATGTACGGCGACATGCTGCTGAAGTTCGACGAGGTGCTGCTGGCCATCGCGAACTCCAACTTCCAGCTGACCCAGCAGATCAAGGACCTGCACGCGCACCTGCTGGGCATCGCCTCGAACATGCAGTCCAACCACCAGCAGCTGATGGCCGCCGTGCAGGCCGACGGGGCCAAGGACTTCCGCGGCGCGGTCCGCAAGTACCTGGACTACGCCGCCCGCGAGGGGCGTCCGATCCCCTCCTTCGACCAGGGCAACGACAACTACAAGGAGGCCGCGCAGGCGTTCTCCGACGGCGGCGACGACCTCGCCCGCACCGCCCTGTTCATGCACAACGGCCAGGACGCGGCGCCGGAGAGCGTGCTGCCCGGCAACAACTCCACCTTCCTGGTGAACTACCTCAAGACCTGGGCGGTCAACAACGTCGGCGCCCAGTACGGCAACGGCCACCCCGGCTCCGGGGTGCCCAACGCCGACCTGCTGGCCGCGGCAATGCGCTCCTACAGCACCCTGATGAACCAGAACCCGGCGCTGTCCGCGCAGGAACAGCTGGTCGAGCTGAACGGCAAGAAGACCGTGGCCAGGGTGCAGGACCTGCTCAACGCCGGCGAGGACGTGATCGCGGCGACCCGGCGGTTCAACCAGCCCCGGTTCAAACCGGCCACCGGACCGTGGACCGCCACCAACTCGCTGCTGGAGCGGGTCCAGCAGGACAACGCCGCCCGGCTCACCGAACTGGCCAACGGGCTGAAGCGGTACGAGTCCGATCCCGCCGTGCAGGAACCCGGCCGGCCGTTCAACCTGTGGGCCGACCGGAACCAGCGGGTCGAGGGCTTCATGAAGCGGGACGACGTCCCGGTCTACAACTGCGACAACCCCAACGAGGCCACCAAGATCGCGGTGATGCCGGACGCGATCAAGAGCGACAAGATGCCCGCGCCGCTGCGACTGCTCCGGCAGCTCCACTCCGGCATGGACCCGCGCACCTGCTGGCGCGAGGTGCGGGTGCGCGACGACGAGACCACTTACGAGCGGTACCCACTGGACGGACCGACCAGGATCCCGTGTGAGTGGGCGGAGGACCCGCCAGTGGGCTGCACCAAGACGGTGCACGAGGGTCTGAAGAAGATGGTGCGGCTCAATGTCACGTTCGAGATCCTGGGCAGGATTCCCGGCTATGCCGGCGAGTGGCAGCTGGGCAGGCACACTGGAGTGATCGCCTGGGAGCGGTGCCGGTTCCCCGGCGTCGACTGGGCCGCCGACGAACCGAAGAACGACAAGTGCTGGAACAGCAGGGCCAAGCTCGAGGAGATGGTGCCGAAGCCGCCCCGGTACGACTTCACCGGCGCGATGTCGGAGGTCCACACCGACACGATCCACCCGCTGATCGACAAGACCCTGGCCGGGCGCCGGGCCGCCTACTACGGGCTGATCACCAACGACGTCAAGGACGCGACGCCGAAGCTGCCCGAGGCGGTCCGGGTCGACACCAGCCTGCGGCTGCTGCGCGCCTACCTGGAGGTCGGTTTCCCCACCGCGCTGCAGAGCGACGCGCGTTTCCGGGAGCTGATCTACGGCACCAAGGCGATCCCGTCCTCGCTCAACGTCCGGCCCTCAGTGGCCAACGAGATCAGCCCGCTCGCCGGGCTGTACGCCAAGGCGGCGCAGAACGCGGCCGCCCAGCTGCCTCCACTGCACGAGCAGAACGTGTTCAGCCAGTCCGAGCTGCCCAACTGCGCCGCGGCCCCGGAACAGGTCACCACCCAGGACCCGGTGGCCCGCTGCCTGGTCACCGTCTCCGGGCTGCGCCGGGGCGCGCTCGGCGAACGGATCGAGTACTACTCCACCGATCTGGTCACCAACCCGGCCGCCCAGGACCCGCAGATCACCAGCGCGCTGATGCGTTCGCTGCGGATCCAGACCAAGGCCACCCACCCGGACTACCCGCTGGATCCCCCCGGCGAGCCCAACCCGGTGCCGCCCACCGAGATCGGCAAGACCTTCGGCGGACTCGGCGGCTCCGCGCGGGCCACGCTGAACGGCAAGCACTTCATGGTGTGGCAGGGCAGGCAGGACGAAGTTCTGGTCGCCACCAGCGAGGACGGCAAGGCATGGTGGCCGCCGGTCACCGTCTCCGGCCCGCACACCTCCGGTGACGTCCCGGTCCTGGCCGCCTTCCAGAACAAGCTGGTCGCGATCTGGCGCAGCGGGGCGTTCTCCTGGCAGGACGGCAACAACGACCGCACCCTGGCCATCGCCACCAGTGCCGACGGCCGGACCTGGACCACACCCGCCCGGCTGGTGCCGATCACGGTGGGCACCGGCGGCCTCAGCCTGTCCGTGCAGAACGACCGGCTGCAGCTGCTGTTCCGCGGCGCGGGCGCCGACCAGGGCAAGTGGATCACCTCCAGCCACGACGCCAAGAACTGGAAACGGCCCCGGTACACCGAGAACAACGGCGGCACCAACGCCACGCCCGGACTGGCCACGCTCAATGGCACCCTGGTCCAGCTCTGGCGCGGCGCGAACGCCGACCAGGCACTCTGGTTCGCCACCAGCGGCAACGGCATCGACTGGAGCAACCAGCAACTGCTGCCCAACGCCTTCAGCCAGTCCGGGCCGAGCCTGACCGAGTTCACCGGCAAGGTGTTCGCGGTCTGGCGCAACGGGCCCAACGACGGCCTGTCCGTCAGCGACACCGCCAACGGCGGGGCCTGGGCCGCGCCGCGGGCTCTGCACGCGCAGGCGCGCGCCGTCGGGGTGCCCTCGCTGGGCGTGGTGGGCGGCAAACTCGCCGCGATCTGGCGCAATGCCACCGATCCCGACCGGGTGGACGTCTCCACCAGTACCGACGGCATCACCTGGTCGGCGCCCGAGCCGATCAGCAAGCTGACCTTCGAGATCCGGCACCAGCACAACGAGTCGCTGATCACCGAGGCGACTCAGCTGTGGGCGCGCAACGAGCGGGAAGCCGCCGTGGCCAAGGCCAAGCAGGCCCTCGTGCTGGCCAGGGAACTGGTCCGGGAACGGCCGTCCTACGCGGCCACGTTCGGGCAGTGGATCCGGCACCCGGTCGGCCCCTACCTGTCCGAGTCCGGCAAGGTGGACGAATCGATCGCCCTCTACGACGAGGCCATCGCCGCCTTCCGCAAGCTGTCCCAGCAGGAGCCGCAGAACCTGGAGCACAAGCTCTACGAAGCGGCCACCGTGGTGGTGCAGGGCAGCCGGATCTGGGACAAGGGCGAGAAGGACAAGGGCCGCGACCGGTCCCTGGAGGGCGTCAACCTGGCCCGCCCGCTGGTGTCCAAGGGACCGCGCTATGCCGCGGATTTCGCCACCTGGATCCGTTGGCCAGTCAGCGCTTTCCTCGCCGAGACCGGCAAGGTGGACGAGGCCATCGCGCTGCTGGGCGAGGCCGTCACCGCCTCCCGCCAGGCGGCCCAGCAGGAACCGGACAACCCGGAGCACAAGCGGGACGAGGCGGATGCCCTGGTGTGGCAGGGAAATCGGCTGTGGCACCAGGGCGAGAAGGGCCGGGGCCTGGACAAGGCCCTCGAAGGCATCAACGTCGCCCGCCCGCTGGTCGCGAAGGGCCCGCGTTACGCCTCCCACTTCGCCACCTGGATCCGTTGGCCGGTCAGCGCTTTCCTCGCGGAGAGCGGCAAACCCGATGAGGCCATCGCCCTGCTGGGCGAGGCGGTGACCGCCGCACGTCAAGCGGGCCAACAGGAACCCGGCAACCACGAGCACAAACTCAACGAGGCGGATGCCCTGGTGTGGCAAGGCATTCGCACCTGGGACAAGGGCGAGAAGGACAAGGGCAGGGACAAGGCCCTCGAAGGCGTCAACGTCGGCCGCGCCCTGGTGGACAAGGGACCGCGCTACGCCTCGCACTTCGCCACCTGGATCCGCTGGCCGGTCAGCGCCTACCTGGCCGAGACCGGAAAGTTGGATGAGTCGATCGCCCTGCTCGGCGAGGCCGTCACCGCCGAACGCCAAGCAGCCCAACAGGAACCCGGCAACCACGAGCACAAGCTGAACGAGGCCGACGCCCTGATGTGGCAAGGCATCCGCACCTGGGACAAGGGCGACAAGCCCGGCGCGCTGGCCAAGGTCCAGGAAGGTCTCGTGGAGGGCCGCAAGGTAGCGGACAAGGGCCCGCGCTACGCCGAACCGCTCGGCACCTGGCTGCTGTGGCCGGGCACGGAATTCGCGATGGGCAACGGCAAGAAGCCGGAGGCGATCGCCATGGCCCAGGAAGCGGTGGACATCTTCACCCGGCTCACCGCCGCCGACGCCAAGTACCAGCCAAAACTCGACTCCGCCAAGCAGAAGCTGACCGAACTCCAGCGCTAAGCAGGGTCCCTGCCTCACCGTACGACAACGGCCAACACGAAGGACGATCATCATGGGACAACGCATGCGCACACTGGTGCTGGCGGCCGCCGGGCTACTGGCCTCCGCTGGGCTCAGCCCGGCGAGTGCCGCGGCCGCACCGGCCGAGGATCTGCGGGTCATCACCTCCTCCTTCGAGGGCGGGCAGGGTTGCCTGGCCCCGCTGTGGGGCAGCACGGAACCCGGCGCCTACATCAGCTTCGAGCGGTGCGACAAATCCAGGGCCCAGGCCTGGCACCTGCTCCCCCGCGACGGGGTCTGGGGCGGTTTCCGGTCGGCCACCTCTGGGCTGTGCCTGACCGTGCTCAACAGCGGCACCGGCCAGGGCGAGGACATCGTGCAACAGCCCTGCGCCGGCGCCCCGAACCAGCGCTGGCGATCGGTCTCGCGGGACCCGTTCGCCAAGTTCCTCGAAGAGCACGCCCAGCACAGCGACAAATGCCTGAGCGCGGGCTACACCCACCACACCACGCCGGCCGAGGTGGTGCAGCTGGACTGCCTCAACGTCAGCTGGCAGAAGTTCGCCGTCGACACCTGGTCGCCCGCCACCTGAGCACTCCGCGACCCAATCCCTGACCACGAAAGGAGATTCCCCATGCGGAGATGGCTGTCCGTGCTCACCGCGGTGCTGGTGGCGAGCGTGCTCGCGCCACCGGCGCAGGCCAAACCCCAAGCACCGCGACAAAATCCGGCCGAGGTGACGCTGCAACGCGCCGAGGTCTTCTTCCACACCAACGACGAGGACAAGGACCACGACACCCGGATCAAGATCGTGGTCACCGACCAGAACGGCACCGAGGTCGCCGTGGTCGAGGACACCTTCGGGCACTTCGACGACGGCAGCGACCACGGCCCGTTCCCGATGCGGATCACCACCCCGATCCCGCGGGATGTGATCAACGCCGGGATGACCACGATGGTGATCGACCCCAACGGGAACGACACCTGGCGGTTCAACCTGCGGGTCGGCCTGTTCTTCTCCGACGGCTCCCGGATCGGCACCGATCGCGACGGCCTGGAACTGTCCGAAGGGGACACCACCAAACGCTGGGCCATCGGCGACTACTCCGACGAGTACAAGCGGATGGACTTCAGCTGGATCGCGCAGCCGGACACCCTCGCCGACTCGGTGCGGGACGGTTACGCCCGGCGGATTCCCGCGCTGTTGTGGGAATCCTGCGTGCAACCGGACAACACCGGGCGGGGTGAGGGCTCGGCGAGTCACGTGGCCTCCAGCGCCGCGTTGCTCAAACTGATCGAGGACCCGACCGGGCGGACCGAACTGGCCAGGGCCTTGGGCACCGAACCGCCGCTGATGGCCGATCCGACCGGGCTCTACCGGCGCTGCCTGGACCGGATCGCGCCGGGCTGGCGGCCGCCGCCCACCGGCGCCGTGGACCGGCTCAGCACGCACCCCGGCTGGCGGCGGGTGATCAGCGACCTGATGCGGATTCCCGCGCACGCCGGGAAACCGGGCACGGACGCGGTGACCACCTGTCGCACCAACGGATCCGACACCGAGGACTGGGACATCACGATGTCCCTGGCCATGCGGGCCTGGGGTTTGGTGCGCACCGTGCCGCACTCCGTCCTCTTCGGACCGGCGGATCCCGCCTCGCACCCGGCCAAGATGGCCGAGCTGGAGAAGGAGGTCGCGGCCAGGGTGTGGTTGCAGGGCGGCACCGCCAAGGTGGACGAGATCGTCTGCACCATCGTCGCGCCCGACGTCCCGGAAACCGAGAACCACACCTGGATGATCCGCACCACCCGGTTCCTGCACAACGAGCTGCTGCCGCAGACCCAGACGCCACCGCACCAGCCCAAGTACGTGGTGGAGTACAACCGCGACCCGAACCCGGACAACCGGACCAACGGGGTCCTGGCGTACCTGCGGGACGTGACCGCGCAGTGGTCGCGAGAGGACTTCAAGGAGTACAACGCGCGGCCCTACGTGCGCTACCAGATGATCGGGCTGCTCAACCTGTACGACTTCGCCCTCGACCAGTCGGTGCGCCAGGACGCCAAGAAGGTGCTGGACTTCCTGGCGCTCAAGCACGCGGCCACCTCACAGGACAACCAGCGGGTGGCGCCGTTCCGGCGCAAGCAGGTCGAGCAGACGCCGTACCTGTTCCAGGGCAGCACCACCGATTCCATGTACGAGGCATGGGTGGGCGGGCTGCCGCAGCCGGTCCGGCCCGCCGCGGGCGCGGGCAGCTTCAGCGGTGAGATGGCACTGGCCGCGAGTGCGACCTACCGGCCGCCGGCCTGGATGGCCGATCTGCAGCTGGACACCCGGCACCGGGACTACCTGCAGTACTTCAACGGCCGCAACCAGCACGAGGTGGCCTACGGCGGGCGGGACTTCACGCTCACCGGCGGCGGTCGCCGGACGCCCTGCCCCTACCCGGGACCCGGTGGCATCTGCGTTGGCGCGGGCAACGACGAGGGCACCATGCAACCCACCGTGCTGATCCCGCGCCAGTTGCGCACTGACACCGCCAACACCACCGACAATCCGAAGTACTTCGACAACGTCCGGCTGCAATCCTCCTGGGGCAAGCACATCTCCTGTGTGAACCGCAACATCGCCTGCGGGGAGAAGCTGATCGTGCCCGACCGGGTGGTGCGGGACAGCCCGGACTGCCGGATCACCCTGTCCCAGCCGGGACAGCCGCTGGAGATCGGGCTGCGCTTCGACCGATCCTGCTCCCCGGAGCCCGGCCTGTCCTACACCGGCGACTGCTTTTTCGCCTACGGCAAGCAGATCGCGCTGGCCGCCGGCCTGCCGGAGATCGCCTACCTGGTGACCCACTCCTGCGAACCGGGCAGCAGCGACGCGGACCGCAAGAAGTGGTTCGAGGCATTCGTGGAGTACATGGCGATCCAGGGCAACCCGCGCTCGGAGTGGGACCGCTGCGCGGGACCCAACCAGTACTGGATCAAGGTGCACACCAAGCAGCCGCCAGCGGACCGGATCGACCTGACCGGGGTGACCGAGGGCAGGCCGGTCACCGCGCACGGCACCCTGTGCACCGACGAACCCGGCTTCGAGCTGATCATCAACGGCCAGGGCGGGTTCCCCGGCACCGGCGCGCTCAGCGGCGATCTCACCCTGTCCGGCGGCCGCTATCCGGTGCCCAGGGTCTCCCTGGCCACCACACCGGACCGGACCTCGGCGGCCGGTGAGCAGTTCGCGCTGACCGCCACCATCCACGACACCGACAACCGGGTCCCCACCGGGAAGGTGGCCTTCCTGGTCGGCGCGCGAGTGATCTCCGAGCAGCCGGTGACCGTCGCGCCCGACGGCACGGTGTCGGCGAGAATGCTCACCATCCGGGGCTTGGAGCTGGGCGTCCGGCGGGTCACCGCGGTCTACACCGGGGACGAGGTGTTCACCGGAGCCGCGGTCACCGAAACGCACACCGTCCGCCCGGATCTGGCTCGGGCCAAGGAGCTGATCGAGCAGGGCAACCTGCTGTGGAACCGCGGCGAGCGGGCGGACGGCTACATCCGGACCGCCGGGGCGATCGAGCTGATCCGCGCCCTGGCCGCGGCCGACCCGGCGCACCGCAGGCTGATGGCGGAGTGGCTGGCCAACCCGGCGGCCAACTACCTCGGCGAGCTGGGCAGGCACGGCGAGGCGGTCGAGTTCGTCACCGAGTCCACCGAGCTGTACGACCAGCTCATCCGGGAGAACCCCGGTGACCGGAGCTTGACGGACGGACTGATCGGCGCGCTGTGGGAGGCCGTGGCCATCCACACCCGCACCGGCGACACCGCGAAGGCGGACGCGGCCCGGAATCGCCTGATCCAGCTCGGCGCGTTCGTCGGACGGTGGACGATGACCCAGTCCAACGGCCACGTGGTCACCCTGGAACTGACCGGCGACCGGACCGGCGCCCTGGGCGGTCGCGGCACCTACAACGGGATCGCCGGCGAGATCCGGGACGGACGCCGGACCGTGGACAAGGTGGAGTTCGTCATCCACTGGATCGACGGCGCGATCGGCAAGTACACCGGCCAGCGCGGGGCGGACGGCACATGGTCCGGCGACTCCGTCCGGCTGACCGGCGAACCGATCACCGCCCGCTGGACGGCGATCCAAGCCTGACCCGAAGCCGCCGAGTTGGCCCAAGTCGTACACGTAGTTGGCCCAACCGGGCGTGCGATTTTGCCCAACTCGGCGGCGGAGGTGGGGCTGTGGGTGCGAACATAGGAGTTGATGTCCGTACAGCTCGCATTTGGCCTGACCGCCGCAGCTGGGTCGCGCTGCTGGCTGCCCACCTCCGGCGGCCGGCTCGCACCCAGACCCGCCGAGGACCGGGCCGGCGCGCACCCGCCCGGCGCCCCCGTCGCCATCGGACCGGCCGAGGCCGGACCCGAACAGGTCCGGGAGGCGTGTCGGCAGCTCGTCCTGTTGGTGGGCAAGGGAACCGAGGCGGTCGCGGCGGCGGGCGTCGACCTCGGCGGCGGCTTCACCTCGGCGCGACTGGCCGGGGCGCGCGGGGACCGGCGGGACGCGGTGCTGGCCGCGCTGCGGGTGCTCGGCGCGGACGGCGCGGACCGCCTGGGTGACCGCAGCGCCCGGCTGGTGGCGCTGTTCGGGCCGTCGGCCACCAAACGGGTCGGCGCGGCCGCGCACACCGCGGTCGCCGAGGAACGCTGGGCCGCCCTCGGCCTGGCCGCCGCGGCCTCGGACCTGCTCGGCCCGGAACAGCTGGAACGCCTGCTCGAACTGCGTGCCCCGGACGGCATCGACCCCTTCCCGCGCGGCGCCGCCGCCACCCTGGCCGGGCACCTTTCCCTTGCGCTGAGCGGCTATCCCCAGCCGCGACGGCTCGCGCTGATCCTCAGCCTGTGGGAACAGGTGTGCGCGCGACTTCTGCACCGGCAGCGCCTGACCCGGCTGGCCGCCACGCAGACCAAGGCCGACCGGATCGAGAAACTCCGCACCCGCCACCAGGACTTCTTCGACGGTGCGATCCTGCGGCAGGCGGGGTACAGCCTCGGAAACCGTATGACGCTGGCCGCCGCGGCTCGCTGGCGGCCGCCCTCCTGGTGGGCCACCTGGGAAATCACCTGGTTGCTGCACGACGCCATCGCGGCGACCGCACTGCTGCGGTTCGCCAGGACGGTCTCCGACGAGGGTCTCGCGGCCGCCATCGAGCAGCACCGCGGCGAGCTGCTCGCGGCCGACGCCATCCTCGATGAGGACACGCGGTCCAAGGCCGCCCGTCGTCGGGAGGGCGACTACAGCCACCCGGCGCGGCCGGGGTGCTACCTGCACCAGGTGCTCCAGTCGCTGGAACCGGGACGGGCGATCACCCCGAAGACCGAGAACGCGGTGCGGACCCGGATCGCCATGGCCCGCAACTACGGCGAGGTCGTCCTCGACGCGGTGACCGAGCACCTCCCCACCTTCGAGCGGCAGTACCTGCATCACTGCTGGAACCACCAACAGCGCTGGCAGGCCGGCCACCTGCGCAGGTGGCGGGCCGCGGCGGGGTTCACCAGGGCGCCGGGCAGCTGGGAGCAGCCGCCGCTGGAAGACGCGCACGCCGAGGAGCTGACCCAGCCGCTGGCCCAGCGACTGGCCGCCAACCCGGACGCGGACCCGGTCACCGTGGAGGAACCGCACGATCTGCTGTGGTACGCCGATCTCGCCGACGCGCTGGCGCCCTTCGCCGGCCACGAGTCCGCCACCGCGGTGCCCGGTGAGTCGATGCCCGAACTGTCCTACGCCGGGCCGCCGGACCAGGAACAGCCGAGCGCCGACTCAGTGCCGCTGGCCGCCGCCGAGGTGGCCCAGCTGGTCGCCTTCGGCGCGAAGCCACCACCCCGCTGCCGGAGCTGGACCGAACTCGCCGAGGGGGTCAGCGCCGCCGCGGTGATCGCCGAGGCCAGCGTGGGCGCCTTCCCCATCCCCGCCGAAGTGTCCACTGTGGACAAACAGATCGTCCCGGGCGCGGAACTGGTGGTGGAACTGGGCCGGGAGCCGCGGCAGCTGGCCGCCTGGTCCGGCTACATGGGCAACTGCATTGGCGACACCTGGTACGCCGAGGTGGCCCGCCGCGGCCAGTGCGTGCTGATGGCGTTGCGGCACCCCGTCCAGGGCCACATCGTGGCCAACCTGGACATCCGGCGGCACACCGGCGGCTGGCACGTGCACGAGCTGCGCGCCCGGTTCAACGACGACCTCGACGAGTCGCTGGCGGCGCACATCAAGAACTGGGTGACCGCCCTCCCGGTCCCCGCACCACCCGAACCCGAACCCCTGGAACCCGTGGCACCAGCGCGGGCCCGGGGTGGCGGCGCCCGCCGGAACGCGGCGACCCGGCTGCCCGCCGACCTCACCCGCGACCTGACCGCCGAGGTCGAGCGGGAACTGGCCTCAACGCCGGTCGCCGCGGCCCGGCGCACCTACGTCACGCTGGCGCGCGGGCTCGGCCGAGCCGGGCACCCCGCCGATTTCGAGCCCGAGGCGGCGGTGATCGCGCTGAAACGGCTCAGCCCGGCCGAGCACGTCGACCTGCTCCGCACCGCCCTGGCCAACGGACTCGGCGCGACCGCCCTGTGGCACGCCACCCGGGTCCGGCCGCTGACCACCGCGGTGGGCCGCCTCGACCCGGCGCAACGCGAGTACGACCGGGTGGCCACGCTCACCGGCGGCGGACCGCTGCCACGCTCACTGCGCGCGCTGGTCCGCCGCGCGGCGATCACCCCGGCGCACGCCATGGACGAGGTGGCGCGGGCGGTCCGGGCGGCCATCGGCGCACTGGCCCACGACGAGGCCCTGGGCCGGTCGGTGGCCCGGCGGCCCGCACCCGAACTGGTGTGCGCGCTGGCGATCGCGACCACCTGCGCGACTCCGTCCACAATGGACGGTGTGCTGCGGGTGACCGAGCCGAAGAAGGCGACGGTGCCCGGTTTTCCCGCCGGCGACCTGTTCGACGAGGACGGACCGTGGCAACGAGCCCTGGCCGCGGCGGCCGAACTCGGCGCGCCGGTGCAGGTCTTCGCCGACCGGATCGCCGAGCACGGACTGCTGATCCCGGCGGCGTTGCTGGGCAAGGGCGGCTGGCCCGCGCTCTGGCAGCGCGCCCACCGCTGAGAGTAGGTTGGGGCAATGGCGTGCCGGATCAGTGAACTTGTGCTCGATTGCCGCGATCCCGCGGCGCTGGCGCGGTTCTGGTGCGAGGTCCTGGACTTCGTCGTGCTCGACACCGAGGAGGACGGCTCGATCGAGATCGGGCCGCGCGCAGGGTTCGGCGGGGCGCAACCAACGCTGTTCCTCAGCCGCCAGGACGAGCCGCGGCAGGGGAAATCCCGGCTGCACATCGACGTCAACGCCACCGACCGCGATCAGGGCGCCGAACTCGAACGCCTGCTCGGGCTCGGCGCCCGCCCCGCCGACATCGGTCAGACCGGCCAGGAGCAGTGGCATGTCCTCATCGACCCGGAGGGCAATGAGTTCTGCCTGCTCAAGGCCCGCCTCAACCCGCTCTGACGCCGCCGGTCCCCGGTGCGGCCTGATCGATCTGTTCGCGCAGGATGTCGCCGTGTCCGGCGTGCCGGGCGAACTCCTCGATCATGGCGAGCAGGGTCCAGCGCATGCTGACCGTTCCTTCCAGGGCGATGTCCTTGGTGTCGTCGAGGTCGAAGCGGGCGGCGATCTCCCGTGATCGCCGGCTCGCGCGTTCGAACTCGGCGATCACCTCGGCCAGGGACTCCTCCTCGGTGACGGTGAAGGTGCCCTCGTCCCGCTCCGAGTAGCCGTCGCATTCGGACGCGTCGAGTCCCGCCCAGAACCGTTGGAACCAGATCCGTTCGGCGGCCGCGGCGTGCTTGAGCAAGGAGATCGGTGTCGTCAGTGACGCGACGAGCCGGCGGCGGGCGTCCACTTCGGAGAGGCCGCGGACGGTCTCGATCAGGGCTTCACGGTTGCGATCGAGCATGTTCTCGATGAGCGTGCGTTCGAGGCCGTTGGTGATTCTGTTGGTACTCAAGGCTTTCACTCCATGCGGGGTGTGCGGACAGGACGATGCGTCCAGAGGCTGGAACAGGGGGAACGTCGAGGCGTTCGAGTCGATGCGGGCAGAACACAACACCGCAGTCGCCGGGCAGATCCATTGAAGGCGCCGACGTCGTCACCCTACCACCCGGTCCCGGCGCACGAACAACACCAGCACCGCCGCCAGCAGACTCGCCGCGGCCAGGGCGTAGAGACCCCAGGTGACCTCGCCGGTGGCCTCCTTGATCAGGCCGAAGCCGTACGGGGCGACAAACCCGCCCAGGTTGCCCAGCGAGTTGACCACCGCGACCACCGAGGCGATCGCCACCGGGTGCACGTTGCCCTGCGGAATGGTCCAGAACAGCGGGCTGGCGCTCTTGAAGCCCATCGCGGCCACGCACAGCAGGACCAGCGCGAACAGCGGTGCGGCCACCGCCGCGAGGTAGGTCGCGCCGGCGGCCACCACGAGTGCGGCGATCAGCAGCGGTTTGCTGCGGCCGGTGCGGTCGGAGGCGCGGCCGGTCAGGTACATCGCCACGATCGCGCAGATCCACGGCAGCGAGGACAGCAGGCCGACGGTGACATCGTCCGCGCCGGAGATCCGGTGCACGATGGTGGGCAGCCAGAACGTGTTGGCGTAGATGGAAAGCTGGATCGCGAAGTAGATGAGACAGAACAGCAGGATCTGCGGGTGCAGCAGCATCCGCCAGCGGGACACCGGCCCGTCGGCGGTGGCCCGGCGACCGGCGTCCTCCTGTTCGATCGCGGTGGATAGCGCTTTCTTCTCCGCCACGGAAAGCCAGCCCGCGGTGTCGATGCTGGTGTCCAGCCTGCGGTAGGCGAACAGCCCGACCACCACGGAGAGGGTGCCCTCCAGCACAAAAAGCCATTGCCAGCCAGGGATGCCGAGGAATCCGTGCAGGGCCAGCAGCGGACCGGAGAGCGGGCCGGAGATGGCCGCGGCGATCGAGGAGCCCGCGACGAACAGCGCGGTGGCGCGGCCCCGGTGCGAGGAGGGCAGCCAGCGGGAGAAGTAGTAGATGATCGCCGGGAAGAACCCGGCCTCGGCCGCGCCGAGCAGGAACCGCAGCAGGTAGAAGGAAAGCGGGCCCTGCACGAACACCATGGCCGCGGACACCACACCCCAGCTGACCATGATCCGGGTCAGCCAGATCTTGGGGCCGTAGCGCTCCATCAGCATATTGCTCGGCAGCTCGAAGAACGCATAGGCGATGAAGAACAGCCCGGCGCCGAAGCCGCACGCGGCCGCGCCGAGGACGACATCGGCCTCCAGATGCCGTTGCACGTAACCGATACGCCGAATTGGCCCAAGTCGTACGCCTAATTTGCCCAACTGGGCGTACCACTTGGGCCAACTCGGCAGTTATGAGTCGGGGAACAGGGCCCGCGGTGTGCCGCGCAGCCGGACCGTGACGAGCAGCCCGCCGGTGGGGCCGGGTTCGAGTTCCAGGATCCCGTCGTGGGCCCGGACGATGCTGTGCACGATGGCCAGCCCGAGGCCGACGCCGGCGTGGTCCTCGGTGCGCACGCGTTCGGTGCCGCGCTGGAAGGGTTCGGTCAGGGTCGGCAGCAGCTCCGGCGACAGCGGCCGGCCGGTGTTGGCCACCCGCAGCACACTCGCGCCGTGCCGCGATTCGGTGTGCACCGTGACAGCGCCGCCGGCGGGCAGGTTGTGCACGATGGCGTTCTGCACCAGGTTCATCACCATCCGCAGCAGCAGCGCGGCCGAACCCGCGGTCGGCGTGGGTTCGCCGGTGACCTCCAGGGTGATCCCGCGCCGTTCGGCCAGTGGCAGCAGGGTTTCGGCGGCTTCCTCGGCGAGCAGGGAGAGATCGACGGGCTCGCGGGTGAAGCCGCCGCGGTCGCTGCGGCTGAGCAGCAGCAGGGCCTCGGTGAGGTCGATCGCGCGTTTGTTGGCGGTGTGCAGGCGTTCGATCAGTTCGCCCCGGTCCTGGGCAGGGTCGGTGCGGGCGACTTCCAGGAGTGCCTGGGAGATCGCCAGCGGGGTGCGCAGTTCGTGCGAGGCGTTGGCGGCGAAGCGTTGCTGTTCGGCAACGTGGGATTCGAGCTTTTCCAGCATGGTGTCGAAGACGTCGGCGAGTTCACGGAACTCGTCCCGGCGGCCGGGCAGCCGGATCCGGTGGGACAGCGAGCCCTTCGCGGCCAGCCGGGCCGCGTCGCCGATCCGGTTCAGCGGCGCGAGCATCCGCCCGGCCAGGAACCAGCCGCCCACCAGGCCGATCACCAGCAGCACGATCATCGCCACGGTCGCGGCCTCGCCGAAGATGCGCGACAGCAGGAATCGGTTGGGGCTGATCCCGAGCAGGCCCTGATCCTTGTCCGGCACGTACCGCAGCAGGTACAGCCAGGCCACGGCGATCAGGACACTGCCGGTGACCAGCACGACCCCGGCATAGCTGACGGTGAGTTTCAGCCGGGCGCTCGCACCCGGATGCCTATCCACGGGCATCGCCGCCCTCGATCCGGTAGCCGACGCCGGGCACGGTGGCGATCAGCCAGGGTTCGCCGAGCCGCTTGCGCAGCGCGGACACGGTGATGCGCACGGCGTTGGTGAACGGGTCGGCGTGCTCGTCCCAGGCCCGCTCCAGCAACTCCTCGGCGCTGACCACCCCGCCCTCGGCCGCCACCAGGACTTCGAGCACCGCGAACTGTTTGCGGGTGAGCGCGACGTAACGCCCGTCCCGGAAGACCTCCCGGCGGAACGGGTCCAGCCGCAGGCCCGCGATCTCGCGGACCGGCGGCCGGGCGTGCCCGCGCCGACGATCCAGTGCCCGCAACCGCAGCACCAGCTCACGCAGCTCGAACGGTTTGGTCAGGTAGTCGTCGGCGCCCAGTCCGAACCCGGTTTCCTTGTCGTCGATCCGGTCCGCGGCGGTGAGCATCAGGATCGGGATCCCGCTGCCGGATGCCACGATCCGCCGGGCCACCTCATCACCGGAGGGTCCGGGGATATCGCGATCGAGAACCGCGAGGTCGTAGGAGTTCACGCTGAGCAACGCCAGCGCGGTGTCCCCGTCCCCGGCGATGTCCGCCGCGATCGCCTCCAGCCGAAGCCCGTCCCGGACAGCCTCAGCCAGATGCGGCTCGTCCTCCACGATCAACACGCGCATATCAGCAGCCTAGGCACTCGCCCCACCACCGCGTCGTCCGTTCTCGCACGGCGTGTTGGCCGTTATGGACGGCGAGTTGGCCGTTGCGGACGGCGAGTTGGCCGTTATGGACGGTGCGTTGGCCGAGTGGGCGTACCAAGACTGCGTACGACAACGGCCAACACGCCGGTGAGTTGCGGACATGGCTAGGCGGCCTGGCAGATCGGCGACGCCGGGACGTCGGATCTGGTGCGCCACCAGCGGCGCGAGATCAGCGCGGCCAGCACCGCGCCGGTGGCATTGAGCAGCACATCGTCCACAGAGGACACCCGGTCCAGCTGGAACACGTACTGCGCGACCTCGATCAGGATCGAGGCGCCGCCCGCGACCGCCAGCACCCGCCGTAGCGACCCCATCGCGAAGAACCGCATCGGGGCGCAGAATCCCAGCGCCGCGAAGATCAGCATGTTGCCGATGATCTGGCCGGTGTCCATCTCCAGCAGATCCTGCAACGGCACCAGGCTCGTCCGGCCGGGCACCAGGCCGGCCCGGCTGCCCGGCATCAGGGTCAGCCACACGAACGGCAGCGTCCCGTAGACCAGGCCGACCTCGGCCACCGACCGCCGCCACGCCCACCCCGTCGGCGTGCCCGCGGCCCGCCGGAGCACCGCCAGCCCGCACACCACCGCCCCGGCCACCGGCAGTGCGAGCACCGTGCCGGCCACCAGACCGGTCTCCGTGCCAACCCAGTCCTGCCACTTGTCGAGCACTCTTACTCCGCTTTCCTTCGACCGAGATTGTCTTGTGGTGCCAACAGAAGTCAGGGCGCGCCCATGATGACCTTCTGCTCCAGCTCCAGGATCTCCCCCAGCGGGATGTCGTCGTAATTGCTGAGCACCACGCCGACCCAGCCACTGTCCAGGTAGAGGTTGTAGTTGACGCTGGTGCCGGGATTGGTGCCGCCACGCCCGGTCACCCACTGTCCCTTGTGGATGGACATCGGCATGGTGTAGTTCGTGAACGCCGGGAAATCGGGCGGTGGGCCGCCGAACTTGCCCCGGCCGATGGGGATCTTGGCCTGAGTGAACAGGTCGGCGTATGCCTTCTCCAGCACCGTGCCGTCCCGCAGTCCCTGTGCGAACCTGGCCAGGTCCGTCGCGGTGGCAAAGCCGCCGTTCCCGGCGTGGTCGATGAAGGCGCGGGCATTGTTCTTGCCCGGTTCGAACGGACTCAGGCCGCCCTTGTCCAGGTTCCGGACCGCGTCCACCCGGCTGCCGTCGGCCTGCCGCATGTAGGAGTGCGCGATGTGCGGCTCGGTGAGCCACTGCGGCCTGGTGAAGAACCCCGACCCGGTCATGCCCGCGCGCCGGAAGATGTGCTCCTGCACGTAGTCCCAGTAGGTCAGACCGCTCACCGCCTCCACGATCTGCGCGGCGACTACCAGGCAGCCTTCCGACCGGTCGGAGTCCGAGCCGGGGGCGAACTCCAGCTTGCCCTGCCGGGACCACCGCTCCCAGTACTCGTGCACCTCCTCCTTGCTGTGGAAGACGCGCTGCAGGTCATGCGCCGGGTTGACCAGCCCGGAGCTGCCGCTGAGCAGGTGGTGGACGGTCACCTTCTCCAGGATGTCGGTGGCGAAGCCCTTGAGATGGGTGCCCACCGGTTCCCACAGCCGCACCTTGCCCTGCTGCGCCAGTTGCAGGATGGCCACCGCGGCGAACGGCTGGACCGCCGAGCCCAGATTGACCGCGACGCCGTCATGGTTGCGGATCCCCTTTTCCTTGTCCGCCAAGCCATAACTGCGCGAGAGCACCGTCCGCCCCCGGTAGGACAGCAGCACCGTGCCGGAGAACTTGTCCTCGGCGGCCAGCTTCGCCACAAACCGGTCGTAGGCCCCGCCGGGCAGGGTGTCCGGCGGCAGCCGGTCCTGCCGGGACGACTCAGCCGGTGCCGCGTGGCCAAGCCCGGCGCCCAGCAGCGGCGCCCCGGCCACCGCGCCCGCCGCCGCCAGCCCACCCCAGCCGAGCAGCCGCCGCCGGTCGATGCCGCCTGCGGAATCCGAGTTCATACCCACGGTCCTTCCCTGGCCGGCGCACCGACCGTTGTCGCTTGTCGCCTCCACTGAAGTCGGTGGACTGTTGTCAGGGCGTATGCGGTTTTCGATACGCCCGCGATACATCCCGGCCCGGACTGAAAGACCGGGTCCCCTGACGGACATATGCCCTCCGAGGAGCAGTCCGTCAGAAGGAGAGCCCCCGTTGAGACAGCACCGCCCGCGGGCCGCGCTCAGCCTCGCGCTGAGCACGGTCCTCGCCCTCGCGATCGCGACCCCCGCCGCCGCGACCACGGCCCCCACCAGCCCACCGTCCGCCACCGTCACCTCCGCCGGACAGCACTGGATCACCCTGGTCACCGGTGACCGGGTGCGCACCGACGACCAGGGCAGGCCGACGCAGTTCCGGCCCGCGCCGGGCCGGGACCGCATCCCGGTCGCTGTCCGCTCCGACGCCGGGCACGTGTACGCGGTGCCGGCCGACGCGGAGGTGATGATCGCCCAGGGCAAGCTCGATCGGCGGCTGTTCGACCTGGCCCTGTTGAGCCGTCCCGAGTACACCGCGCGCAAGGGCCTCGGGCTGCTGGTCTCCGCCCAGGGCGGGGCACCGGGGTGGCGGCGGAGCGGAGCCGAGGTGACCCGGTCGTTCCCGCGGATCGGGGCCGACGCCCTGATGGTGTCCGCTGATCGCGCCAGCGGCATGTGGGAAGCGCTTACCGTTGGTAGTGCCAAGGAACGTCGTCCCGCGCCCGGGGTGAGCACGATCTGGCTGGACGCGGTGCACCGGGCCGCGCTGGACCGCAGCACCGGGCAGATCGGCGCGCCAGCGGCCTGGCAGGCCGGGTTCGACGGCAAGGGGGTCAAGATCGCGGTGCTGGACACCGGGGTCGACCAGAGTCACCCGGACCTGGCGAGCCAGGAGATCGCGGAGCAGAACTTCACGCCCGCGCCGGACAACAAGGACCGGGTTGGGCACGGCACGCACGTGGCCTCCATCGCCGCGGGCAGCGGCGCCAAGTCCGGCGGCAAGTACCAGGGTGTCGCGCCGGGCGCGCGGATCCTGGACGGCAAGGTGCTCGGCGATGACGGGTCCGGGGCGGAGTCCGGGATCCTGGCCGGGATCGAGTGGGCGGTGCAGCAGCAGGCGGACATCGTCAACCTGAGCCTGGGCGGCCACGACAGCCCGCTGCTGGACCCGATGGAGATCCTGATCAACAAGGTCTCCGAGCAGACCGGCACCCTGTTCGTGATCGCGGCAGGCAACGCGGGTCCGAACTCGGTCGGCTCCCCCGGCAGCGCACAGGCCGCGCTCACCGTGGGCGCGGTGGACCGCAACGACAAGCTCGCCGAGTTCTCCAGCACCGGGCCCCGCAACGGCGACGGCGCGATCAAGCCCGACCTCACCGCGCCCGGGGTGGGCATCGGCGCGGCGGCCGCGGCGGGCAGCAGGCTGGGTGAGTCCCGGCCCAAACCGGCCGAGGGCTATATCTCCCTGGACGGCACCTCGATGGCCACCCCGCACGTGGCCGGGGCCGCGGCGATCCTGGCCCAGGCTCGCCCGGACTGGCGTGGCGAACAGCTCAAGGCCGCGCTGATGGCCGCGGCGAAACCGGGTGCGCACAACCCGTTCGAGCAAGGCGCGGGCCGGGTCGACGTGGCCAAGGCGATCACCCAGACCGTCTCCGCGGACAGCTCGCTGTCCTTCGGCACCGCGCTGTGGCCGCACGGCGACGACACCCCGATCAAGCGCGACCTGGTCTACCGCAACACCAGCGACCAGCCGATCACGCTCTCGATCGGCGCGGAAGGCAAGGGCCCCAACGGTTCCGCCGCACCGCAGGGCTTCTTCACCCTCGGCCAGAGCACGCTGACCGTGCCCGCCCGCGGCACCGCCACCACCACGCTCACCGCGGACACCAGGCTGGGCGGGGACGCCGAGGGCACCTTCAGCGCCTACGTCACCGCCACCGGCGGCGGCCAGTCCGTCAGCACCCCGGCCGCAGTGACCCGCGAACCCGAGCGGTACAGCGTCACGATCAAGGCGATCGACCGCAAGGGCCGGCCCGCCGCGGACTGGCGGACCGACCTCCAGGGGATCACCGGGGAAGCCAAGGGCACCTACCACGAACTCGGCACCGGCCTGGAAACCCTGCGACTGCCCAAGGGCCGCTACCTGCTCACCGGACGCAGCTGGATCGGCCCGGAACAGCCGGACGCCGGCTACAACTGGTTCAACGGCGGCAACATCGAGGTCGGCGCGGACACCACGCTCACCCTGGACGCGCGGCAGGCCAAGCCGGTGGACATCGGGCTGCCCGACCGCGAGGCGGTGCAGCGACACGCCTACATCAGGGTCGGCCACAAGACGCCGGGCATGGAGTACGGCTTCGGCCTGCTGGGCCTGCCGTTCAACGTCCTGCACACCGCGCACATCGGCCCCGAGGGCAAGCCGGGTGAGACCGAGGAACTGCTGGTCGGCTCCTACTCCGGAGCCGCCGACCGCACCGAGTTCCACCTGGTCGACCAGTCCAGCACGCTCACCCGGTTCTGGACCGGCTACCGCAAGCACCTGACGAACAAGGACCTGGTCACCGTCACCGCCGCGGCCGGTGCCACCGCGCCGGACCGCACCGGCTTCCTCTACGCCAACGCCGCCATCAGCGACAGCCCGGTGATCACCGGGGCCTTCGGCTACGCACTCCCGCACACCCGGACCATGCACCTGTACTCACCCAAGCAGGTCTGGGGTTTCCGCTTCGAGCAGGACCACGGCAGCAGCACCGAGGCAGCCTGGGAAACGGAGGATGAGGTGCTCAAGCCGGGCCGCACCCACCAGAAGACGTTTAATACCGGCGTTTTCGGCCCCGCCCTGCCCGCGGAGCGCCGGACCGGCCTGTTCCGGGACGGGGACATCCTGCTCGGCGGCCTGCCGTTCTTCACCGACGGCCAGGGCCGCGGCGGCGGCTCGGCCATCGACTCCGGCTCCACCGTGCTGAAGCTGGACGGCAAGGTGATCGGCTCCACCGACCGCCCACTGGACCCGGAGACCTTCTTCTCCCTGCCCGCGGCGGCCGGCCGGTACGAGTTCACCACCACGGCCAACCGCAAGGACCTGGCCGCGATCAGCACCTCGGTCAGCACCACCTGGGGCTTCACCTCGGCGCACACCGACGGCCTGACCCGGGTGCCGGTGTCCATGGTCCGGTTCACCCCGGCCCTCGGCCTGGACGGCGCGCTGCCCGCGCACTCCTGGCAGCGGGTGCCGCTGACCGTGCAGGGCGCGGCAGCCGGTGACCAGCTCAAGTCACTGACCGCGGCGGTGTCCTACGACCGGGGCGTCAGCTGGCAGCAGGCATGGGTCGCGGGCGGGGCGGCGTTCGTGGTCAACCCGGCCAAGGGCAAGAGCGTGTCGCTGCGGGCCACCGCGGTGGGCAATGGCGGGGACACGGTCACCCAGACCGTGCTCGACGCCTATCTGACCAAGTAGCGCGGGGAAGGACACGAAGCGCCCGGCCAGCTCCCCTGCCGGGCGCTTCGTGCTGTTCAGCGGCGTGGGAACGCCTGGTCGTAGAGCGCCCGCAGCTCCGCGTCGGCCGGACCGCTGTAACCGCAGCCCATCACCTGCCGGTCGGCGGCGGCGACCAGGTAGGTCTGGCCGGGTTCCGGCGCCAGTCCGGCCAGGATCGCCGAACTGGCCGCGTCGGCGTTGCGGACCTCGGCGAGGTCGGTCTCCGCGCCGGTCCAGGTGCGTTTGACCTGGAGCGTGACCAGGTTGTCCACCACCCGCAGCACGGTGCCCTCGAAGGCCAGCCCCGCGGTCGCGGCCAGGTGCTGGGCCTCCGGTTTGGGGCAGCGGCCGCCGGGGTCCGCGCGGTCGGTGAGCACGTTCACGGTGATCTTGCCGCCCGGTGTCGGCGAGGTGGTCGCCGGTGGCGGGCTGGTGGTGTGCGGGGTGCCGGAGGGCGGTCGGCCGGTGGGGTTCGGCTGGGCCGCGCTGCTGCTGGGCGCTCCCGGGAACGTTCCCGGGAACGTTCCCGTCCCCGGTCCCGGCTGCCCGGTGCTGGTCGGCAGCGCGATGACCGGCCCAGGACCTGGTTCGCCGCCACCACTCCCGCCGCTGGTCAGGGCCACCACCACGACTGTGGTGGCGACCAGGGCGCCGGCGCCGATGAGCACCAGCGGTCGCCGGAGGAAGGGTGGCCGGGGCGCGGGCACGTCGAGCACGGCCGTGCTGGCCTCGGTGAGCAGTCGGCGGGTCTGGTCGGGTGGCAGGGGACGCAGTCCGGCCGCCGGGTCGGCGCGGCGCAGCCGGTCGCGCAGGTTGTCCTCGGTCATGGCCGCTCCCCTTCCGCCTGCGCCCGCTCGTGCTCGGGCAGCATGGACCTCAGCTTCTGCCGTGCGCGGTGCAGACGGATGCTGACCGCGTTCGGGCTCAGCCCCACCACCAGGGCGATCTCGGCCGGGCCGAGTTCCTCCCAGGCCCACAGCCGCACCAGCTCGGCGTCCACAGTGGACAACCGGGCCAGCGCCCCGGCCAGCTCCGGATCCGGGTCCGACCCGGCGGGCGGGGGCTCGGGCGGGGCCTGCTCCGGCGGCCGGGCCAACTGCCAGATCCGCACCAGCAGCCGGTCCTGTCTGCGGCGCGCCCGGTCCGCGTTGGCCAGGCAGTTCCGCGCCACGGCATAGGCCCAGGCCAGCGGCTCGGCCGGGAGTTCGGCCCGCCGCCGCCAGCAGACCAGCAGGGTCTCGGACAGCACGTCGTCCGCGGTCGCCGGATCCGTCCGCCGGGCCAGGTACCGCCGCAACGGCTCGATCAGCCCCTGCGCGAGCGCCTCGAACCCGGTCTGGCGCGGCTCCACGTCCACCTGCTCCACCCTGGGTTATGTCCGGCTGCGCACCCAGTCTTTCAGGGAGGTCCCGGTGCAGGTCAGCGAGTCAGCGAGGCGGGCAGCGCGCCCGGTGCGGGCCAGGAGTCCTCGACCAGTCGGCGCAGCCGGTGCAGCGAGTGGTCGGCGGGCAGCTGATCCGGCTCGCGGTCCGGCGGGTGCACGAGGAGATCGCGGATGGCGTAGGCCAGGGTGTAGAGCCGCAGCCGGGCCGCGGGGTGCGGTCCGGCGAACGCCGCCGGGTAGTCCGACTCCAGCCCGCGCAGCACGGTCGGATGGGTGTCGGCGCCAACCAGGTGGTCGGTATCGGCGCGTTCGCAGAGCCGTTGCAGGTCCAGCAGTGGCGGCCCGAACCGCACCCACTCCAGGTCCAGCACGGTCAGCTCGCCGGCCTCGGACCACAGCAGGTTGCCCAGCTGGAGATCGCCGTGCAGCAGCCCGTGCGCCGCCGGATCGTCCACCGGCTGCCCGAGTGGCGCGAGCTGGTGCAGCACCCCGGCGGCGGCACGCAGCAGACCGGGATCCACGTGCGGCAGGCCGGTCGCGTGCTCGGCCAGCTCGGCCGCGCGCGCGACCGGCAGCGGATTGTGGTCGCCGCCGAGCAGGCCGGTGATCCGGTTCCCCGGGCGGTACGGGCGATCCAGCAGCAGTGCGGTCAGATCGGGCGACGGCGTCCACTCGTGCAGCTCCCGCAGCATGGCGGCCAGCTGGGACACCGCCGACCGCCGTTGCCCTTCGGTCAGCGCGGGCCAGCACTCGTCGAGTGGGCGTCCGGGCACCAGGCGGGTCAGCGAGTAGGCGAGCTGACTCCCGTGCAGGAACAGCGTGCCGTGGTCCAGGACCTCCGGGCAGCGGATCGTAGCGGGCAGCTGCCGGGTCACGGCGACCTCCCGGCCGATCCGGGCGACGTCGCCGCGCCAGGACACCCGCAGCACCACCGGGCCGCGCCACTCGTCCTCGATCAACCAGGTGTCGTTGGAGTGACTGACGATCCGCCGTGGTGGCGCGATCGGCCGCAGCCCGGCGGTGGCGCACGCGTGGTCGAGCCGGGCGTCCGGCGGCGAGACGGTCACCAGCTGATCCTCGCACCCGGCGGCAACCGGTTTCCGGGCCTCAGCCCTTGAGGAAGCGCAGCAACTCCTCGGTGACGAACCGCGGGTTCTCCTCCACCAGCCAGTGCCCGGCCTGCGGCACGTCCACCGCGCGCACGATGTTGGTCAGCCGCGGCGCCACCGTGGCCTTGATCGCCTCGACCTGCCCCTGCGCCGTCATGACCAGCGCCGGAACTCGCACCGGGGCCGCCGCCACGGTGTCCCGGACGTCCTTGTCCAGGCTGCGGTACAGCTCGAAGCCGCCGGTGAGCGCCTCGGGGCGGCGGTAGGTGCGGGCGTACTCGGTGATCTCGGCCTCGGTGAACGGCGAACGGTCGCTGGTGCCGCCGAAAGCCGTGCCACCAAAGGAAACCTGGGGGTAGAACAGGGCCAGGTACTCGCGGACGTTGTCGCCCACCACGGCTTCCGGCACGCGGCGCTGGGAGTGGAAGGCGATGTGCCAGCTCAGCGAGCGGTAGGTGGCGGCGTTGATGCCGGGGCCGGGCAGCGGCAGGTCGAGGTAGCCGAGCTGTGTGGTGTCGGCGGGAAACTGGGCGGCGTACTGGAAGGCCACCGCCGCGCCGAGGTCGTGGCCGATCACGCGGGCGTCGCGCACGCCGAGGCGGTCGGCGATCAGGGTGTGCACGTACCGGGCCAGGGTGGCCTTGTCGTAGCCGGTCGGGGTGCCGCTGCTGTCGCCGAGTCCGGGCAGGTCGACGACGTAGACGGTGTGGTGTTCGGCCAGTGCGGGCAGGATCGGCCACCAGCCGAACCAGGTCTGCGGCCAGCCGTGCAGCAGTACCACCGGGGTGCCGCGGCCGCCGGTGACGTAGTGCATCCGGACGCCGTCGACCTCGGTGAACTCGTGCCGGAAGGTCTTGGCGAAGGCCGGATCGCCGTGGGTGGCGGTGGCGTGCGCGGGAATCTCGGCGGCGGGCGGTGCGGCGCAGGCGGCGGTGCTGAGCAGCAGGGCCAGGGCGATGGCGGCGATCCGGCGGGCGGGGCGGCGCGGTGCGGTGATCATGGGTTCCCGTCCTGGAAACGAGGTCGGCGGCACCGGATGGCGCCGCGGCCAGTCTCGCCAGGGGTTGCCGGAGCTGGCACGGATTCTTGCCGTTCTGGCAACCTGGAGCCATGGACGACGAGATGGACCAGGTGCTCGACGCGGTCGGCCCGCGCCTGCGCGCGTTGCGCACGGCCCGCGACCTCACCCTCGCCGAACTCGCCGCGGCGACCGGGATCTCGGAGAGCACACTGTCCAGATTGGAGAGTGGGCAGCGCAAGGCGACCCTGGAACTGTTGCTGCCACTGGCCCGCACCTACGACGTGCCGCTGGACGATCTGGTCGGCGCGCCACGCACCGGCGACCCGCGGATCCACCTCAAGCCGATCCACAAGTTCGGCCTGACCTTCGTGCCGCTGTCCAGGCGACCGGGCGGGGTACAGGCGTTCAAGATGCTCATCCCGGCCCGGCGCGAACCGGCCGAACCCACCCCGCAGACCCACGCCGGCTTCGAGTGGCTCTACGTGCTCAACGGCCACCTGCGCCTGGTCCTCGGCGAACGCGACCTGACCCTGCCCCCCGGCGAGGCCGCCGAATTCGACACCTCCACCCCGCACTGGCTGGGCAGCGCCGACGGCGAGGCGGTCGAGATCCTCGTCCTGTTCGACCCACAAGGCGTCCGAGCCCACGTCCGAACCACCCCGGAGCGCTAGCTCCCCGGCGTGTTGGCCGTTGTGGACGTCGAGTTGGCCCAACTGGTACGCCGAGTTGGCCCAAGTGGGCGTACCAGTTGGCCCAAGTGGTACCAGTTCGGCCAACGCACCGTACGACAACGGCCAACACGGCGTCCGGAACGGCCAACACGGCGGGTGGGGGGGCTACTTCTCCTGCTGGCGGCGGACCATTTCGTTGATCCAGGTGGGGGCGAAGGGGGAGGTGCAGTTCGGTGGGGTGGGGTAGTCCTTGAGCACCTGTAGGCGTTCGCCGATGGCCAGGGCGCGGGCGCGGTGTTCGGGGTGTTCGATGCCGATCTGGGCCAGGCAGAAGTTCATTGCCCACTGGAGGCGTTCCGGGGCGTCCTTCATGTGCGCCTCGATGAGGTCGAGCAGGGCCGCCAGGTCCAGGCCCTCGGGCTTCTTGATCACGCGTTCGCTGGTCAGCGCCCAGCCCGCGCTGGCCACCACCGGGTCCGGGTCGGCGAACCAGATCAGCCGCAGCTCCTCCGCGTGCGGGCCCTTCTTCACCACGTAGTTGACCAGCCAGTCGTGCACCTTGGGCCGGTGCGCCTCGCGCAGCATGACGTCCAGCTCGTCCCGCTCGAACGCCTTGGGGCGGCAGATCAGCAGCGCCAGCAGCCGGGCCGGGGTCTCCCCCGTGGCCCAGAGCTGCCGGGCGAGGTCCTGCTGGGTTTTCAGCCGTTTCGCGATCGCGCGCAGCTTGCCCAGGTTCACCCCGTGGTCATCGCCGTGCTTCTCGTTCACCGCGCGGGCCTTCGGGTCCTCCAGCGCGGCCAGTTCGGCCAGCAGCTCGGGCACGGTCGTCCCGGCCAGGGTCGTCTCGGCCATCACCCTCTCCTCTTCCGTCCCGGATGCGGCCCAGCCTACGAGCAAGCGCGGTGCGCCGCTCAGCTCCGGGCTGGTCACCGGTCCACGGCGGCCCCGGCCAGCCAGGTGCGCAGGGCCCACCAGGTGTGCAGGGTGGTGAGCACGTTCGAGCGGCCAGTGGGCGAGGTTTCGCTGAGGTCGATCTCGGTGAGTTCGGCCAGCCGGTCCAGGCGGTAGCGCACGGTGTTGGCGTGGATGTGCAGGGCCGTGGCGGTGGCGGTCAGTCGACGGCCGTGGTCGAGGTAGCACAACGCGGTGGCGGCGATTTCCTGGTGGAAGCCGCTTTTCTCGTCCAGCGGGCGCATCAGTTCCGCGGCCAGGGTCGCCGCCAGCGCCGGGTAGGCGGCCAGCGCGGTTTCCCCGGCCAGGTCAGTGAGCCGGTGCACGCCGGTGACGGCCACGGCAAGGGCCCGCACGCACATCGGGTAGACCTCGCGCAGCGCGGTCAGCGCGGTGGCGGGTGCGACCACCAGCTGCACCTCGTCCTCATCGGACCAGCACGGCGGCTGCTGGGCCAGGCCCGCGAGTCGTCCCTCGACCAGGCCGTAGACGCCGCCGAAGGGTTGCAGGCGGGCCTCCAGGGCCCTGGCCCGGCCCGGATCGGTGACGTCGGAGACCACACAGTGGTACTGCTCGGCCGGTCGCAATCCCGCCCGGCCGAGTTCGGCGGCGTCCGGGAAATCGCCGTCGGGCACCAGCAACCGGCGCAGCACCTGGGTGTTCAGATCGCGCGCGGTGCGGGAGAGCTGGAGTTCGGCGGTGTGGTAGCCGCTGATGATGTGCCGTTCCACCGCGCCGACGTAGTGGTCCAGGTCGACGATGAAGTCCAGGATGGTCGCGTCGTCGGCGTCGGTGCCACGGGCCAGTTCCACACTCGCCCTGATCAACTCGGTGCGGCCCGCGTGCACCCCGCGCAGCAGGCCGCCGATGGACACGCCCTGGGCGGCCCGGTCCGCGCCGAGTGCCTGCGCCGCGGTGAACTCGCCTTCCTCGTGCGCGTCGCCGCGTTCCAGGTGCGCGATGCCCTCGGCGAGCAGGGTGGCGATATGCCGCCGGTTCTCCGCCTCCGGCAGCCGGGCCACCTCGGGCGAGTGGGCGCGGGCCGCGTTGGTCACCCTGGCCACGACCTTGTCGTCGGCGGCCACCACCGCCAGCGCGCGCAGCATCACCTCGGTCATCCGCCCAGCAACCACAAGCACCCTCCGGAGACGTCGTTGTGTGGCGGCCACAACGGGGTCGACGGCCTTTGGCGGGACGAGCCTATCTTCGCCTCGGCCACTACTGGTTACCTGGGATCACGCGAGCGTAACAGCGCGGTCCCCTGCCCCGTCAGCTCGCGCCAACACCCCCTTCGGCGCGGAAAGGTGTGTTCAGCGTGCCCAATTCCAGTCAGGACACCGGTTCGGGCTTCAGCAGGCGCACGCTGTTGACAGCGGGTGGCGCGCTGGCCGTCGGCGGCACCCTCGGCATCGCCCAGGCGCAAGCCGCGCCCTCAGCCGGGCCCAGCGCGGACGCGGACGTCATCGTGGTCGGCTCCGGCCTGGCCGGACTGGTCGCGACCTCGGAACTGGCCGCCGCGGGCAAGCGGGTGCTGTTGCTGGACCAGGAACCCGAGGCGAGCCTGGGCGGTCAGGCGTTCTGGTCGCTGGGCGGGCTGTTCCTCATCGACTCCCCCGAGCAGCGCACCGCCGGGATCAAGGACTCCCTCGAACTGGCCCGCAACGACTGGTTCAACACCGCCGGTTTCGACCGGGGCGTGGACAATCCGCTCGGCGAGGACTACTGGGCCAAGCGGTGGGCCGATGCCTACCTGGAGTTCGCCGCCGCGGAGAAGCGGAACTGGTTGCACGGCCTGGGGGTGCGCTGGGTGCCCATCGTCGGCTGGGCCGAGCGCGGCGGCATGCTGGCCGACGGGCCGGGCAACTCGGTGCCGCGCTTCCACCTGACCCTGGGCACCGGTCCCGGGGTGATGGAGCCGTTCGAGAAGCTGGTGCGCGACCAGCACGCCAAGGGCAACGTCTACTTCCGCTTCCGCCACCAGGTCGACGGGCTCATCACCTCCGGCGGCGCGGTCACCGGGGTACGCGGCAGCGTGCTGGCGCACAGCACCGCCGCCCGCGGCACCCCCAGTTCCCGCACCAAAATCGGTGATTTCGAGCTGCGCGCGCCGATGGTCATCGTCACCTCCGGCGGCATCGGCGGCAACCAGGAACTGGTGCGCCGCAACTGGCCCAGCCGCTTGGGCCCGCCGCCCACCCGCATGATCACCGGCGTGCCCGCGCACGTGGACGGCCGGATGCTGGGCATCACCGAGCAGGCCGGGGCCAGGGTGGTCAACCGGGACCGGATGTGGCACTACACCGAGGGCATGACCAACCACACCCCGATCTGGCCCGGCCACGGGATCCGGGTGCTGGCCGCGCCGTCCTCGCTGTGGGTGGACGCCACCGGCCGCCGCTTCCCCAGCCCCGGCATGCCCAGCTACGACACCCTCGGCACGCTGGAGCTGATCAAGCGCTCTGGGCACGACTACTCCTGGTTCGTGCTGAACAAGCGGATCATCGACAAGGAGTTCGTGCTCTCCGGGTCCGAGCAGAACCCCGAGCTGACCGCGAAGAACCTGATCGCCTACCTGGCCAGCCGCCTGCTCAACAGCACGCCCCCGCCGGTGAAGGCGTTCATGGA
Source organism: Crossiella sp. S99.2 (assembly GCF_023094165.1). Lineage (GTDB taxonomy): Bacteria > Actinomycetota > Actinomycetes > Mycobacteriales > Pseudonocardiaceae > Crossiella. Next base: position 80,604 of record NZ_JALMDK010000018.1, read on the forward strand.
CAAGGGCGAGGACTTCGTCATCGCCAACGCACTGCCGGAACTGGTCGCCGGCATGAACCGGCTCACCGGCAGCAACCTGATCAACCTGGACTTCCTGCGCAGGCAGATCACCTTGCGGGACGGTCAGGTGGACAACCCGTTCACCAAGGACAGCCAGATCATGGGCATCCGCAACTCGCTGGCCTACTCCGGCGACAGCCTGGCCCGAACCGCGCCACTGCACAAGATCCTGGACCCGGCGGCGGGCCCGCTGATCGCGATCCGGATGAACATCCTCACCCGGAAAACCCTGGGCGGCCTGCAAACCGACCTGTCCGGCCGGGTGCTCGGCGCCAACGGCCAGCCCATTCCCGGGCTGTACGCGGCGGGCGAGGTGGCCGGATTCGGCGGCGGCGGCGTGCACGGCTACCGCGCCCTGGAAGGCACTTTCCTCGGCGGCTGCCTGTTCTCCGGCAGGCAGGCCGGGCGGGCCGCGGCCAGAGAGGGCGCGTAGCGGCCGGAGTCCGGCGAGTTGGGCCAACCGGTACGCCGGTTTTGCCCAAGCGGGCGTACCAGTTGGGCCAACTGGTACGCGGGCGCGGGCAGTCCCAGCGACTGGCTGCGGGACAGGGCCCGGTCCAGGTGTGCCTGCGCGGCTTCGAGGTCCCTGGCCTGGCGGGCGGTGTGGGCCAGGCCGGTCTCGGCCAGGATCTCGCCGCGGGTGCAGGCGCGTTCCACCGAGATGGTGCAGGAGCTGGGCCTGGCCCTCGGGGTGGCCGTGCTGGGCAGCCTGGCCGCCGTGGCCGCCGGTGCGGGCATCGTGTTGCTGGCGGTGCTGGCCGCGGTGGTGCTGCGGCACATCGGGCGGCTGGGCAGCTCCGGCTACGCCGCGACCGGCGATGGCGGGCGCCGTCCGCAGCCTGATTGAGGTTGTGCCGGCGAGCCCCGTCCGCACCGGGGCTCGCCGGGAACCGGTCACTTCGGTTCGAGCACGAACACCGGGATCTGCCGGTCGGTCTTCTCCTGGTACTCCGCGTAGGCGGGGTAGGCCGCGACCGCCCGCTCCCACCACTCGGCCCGTTCCGCGCCGTCGACCTCGCGGGCCTGGTAGTCCTTGGTCACGGTCCCGTCCTGCAACGGGAACTCCGGGTGTGCCTTGAGGTTGTGGTACCAGGTCGGGTGTTCGGGGGCGCCGCCCTTGGAGGCCACGACCGCGTACCGGCCGTGGTGCTCCACCCGCATCACCGGGGTGTAGCGCAGCTTGCCGGACTTCGCGCCGCGCAGCGTCAGCAACACGATGGGCGAGCCCAGCACCTCGATCCCCTCGGTGGTCCCGGTGTCCAGGATCCGCTTGGTCTGGTCCTGGACCCAGTCGGTCGGACTGAACTCGACGTTCTGCTCTGCCATGTCCACGATCAACGCCCGGCCTCCGGCCCCCATTCCCCGTACCGCCCGTCCGGGTGACAGACGATCCGCCACCGGCGCTCAGCCGACCGGGAGCACCGCCGTGAGCAGCGGCAACGTGGTGGGCTGGGCCGAGCCACCCGCGGGCTCCACGGTCAGCCCGATCCGCTCCCCCGGCGCGACCCCATGTGCGACAAGGGTTTTGCCCGCCCCCAACAGCCCGGCCGACCGCGCCCCCGCGACCCCGATGACCCACGCCTGATAGCCGCGCCCCGCCGCCGGAGCGGGCAGGCCACTGGCGAGCAGGACCACCGCCGCGCGCGCCGGGGAGTGCACCACCGACAGCGTGCCGCCGCCCGGCGCGGTGGCACTGAGCACCCGGGCGTCCTGGGCGGCCAGCAGCGCGGCGGCCTCGGCGGAGAACTCCTGCGCGGCGACCTGACCGGCCACCTGGTCACCGGGCGCGGTGCTCTGCACGCCCAGCAGCAGCACCGCGAGTACCGCCGCCGCGGCCGCGATCAGCACCCGGCGGGAGCGGCGGATTTCCGGTGCGGGCAGCGGGGTCGCGGGCGGGAACTGGGTGGTGCGGGCGGCCGCGGTCAGCACCCGGGCCCGCAGCCCTGGCGGCGGGGGTTCGGCCAGGGCCTCGGCGAACAGGGCGGCGGTCGCGGTGAACTCGGCCACCTCCAGCACGCAGCTCGGGCAGTCCCGCAGGTGCCGGTCGTAGTCGGCGTGCTCGGCCGGGGAGAGCGCACCGGCGACAAAAGCGCCGGTCAGCGCGTGCGCGTCGGCTGCGGGTTTCATCAGGTCACTCCCAGGCAGTCGCGGAGCCGGATCATGGCGTCCCGCAGGCGCCGTCGCACCGTGGGCACGGGCAGGTTCAGCAGTGCCGCGATCTGCGCGCAGTCCCGCCCCTGGTAGTAGGCCAGGACCAGGCAGTCGCGCTGTTCCCGGGTGAGCCCGGCCAGCTGGCGGCGGAGCTGATGCCTGCGCAGGCTCGCGCCACCGGATTCCGGTTGCGGCGCCTCGGGTTCCGCGACCGCCGCCGGTCTTGGCCGCGGCACCGGAGTGCCGGTGCGCAGGTGCTGCACGGCGGCCTGATGCGCGCGGGCCACGATCCAGGCCAGCGCGCTCCCCCGGTCCGGGTCGAACCCGGCCGCCTCTCGCCAGGCGGCCAGTAACACCGCCTCGGTGAGGGTCGCCGAACTCGTCTCATCCCGGACGAGCTGGCGAACGATGCCCCAGACGGGGCCGATCACCGCGTCGTAGAACCCGGCGAAAGCGGCGCGGTCACCACGGGCGGCCAGCACCAGCAGTTCCTCGGCCGTGGCCGGGGCGGCCTGGCCGGACTGGGTGGCACGCAGGCGGACGGGCTCCGGCATGACGACTGGCTCCCACTTCCGATCGGTGGACGAACACCCTCTTGTTCGCACACCGGAGCACTCCGGTTCAGCCCCGTTTTTGGCCCGTCGTCCCCGCTCAGTCCAGGCAGAACTCGTTGCCCTCCGGATCGGTCATCACGATGTGCCCCGCCCCCATCGGCGGTTCCGGGTCGTGCCGGAGCACCCGCGTCCCGCCCAGCTCGACCAGCCGCGCGCACTCGGCCTCCAGCGCCGCCATCCGCTCCGCACCCTGCAACCCGGGCGCCGCCCGCACATCCAGGTGCACCCGGTTCTTCGCGACCTTTCCTTCGGGCACCTGTTGAAAGAAAACCCGTGGTCCGCGCCCGTCCGGGTCCTCGATGGCCGAGCGGGTGTTGCGGTGCTCCGGCGGCACCCCCAGTCCGGCCAGGAAGTCGTCCCAGGCGGCCAGCGCATCGGCGCCCGCGGGCAGCTCGACGCCGGGCGGGGCCGGGTGCACGTAGCCCAGCGCCGCCCGCCAGAAGATCGACAGCGCCTTGGGGTCGTGCGCGTCGAAGGTGAACTGGACCTCGCGGCTCATCGGGTGGCTCCGTTCGTGTGCAGGTACAGGTCGCGCAGCAGGCTGACCTCGGACAGGTGGTGGATCAGTTCGCGGTGGATGTGCAGCACCAGATCGGCCATGGCCAGCTCCGGGTAGGGCTCCTTGTCGCCGACCGGCACCCGGAGCCCCTCCGCGCCCAGGCCACGCACCCCAGCCAGCCAGAGGTCCAGCTGGGTGTCGAGCTGGTCGAGCGCGGTGGCGGCGTCCCCGGCGTACTCCCAGGTGTCATAGGCGGCCGCCGGGGCGCCGAAGTGCGCGGCGTTGCGCATGGCGAGCACGCCGACGATGACGTGGCCCAGGCGCCAGGCGATGGTGCTGAACGGCGCGGGCACCGGTGCGGGGTAGGCGTAGTCGATGACAAAGTCGCCGCCGCCGACCGCCAGCGGCGTGATCGCGGCGCCGCGCGGCCGCACGCTCCAGGCGTCCGGGACCGGCGACCAGAAGTACTCCTCGTCGGTCAGGCCGTCAAGCCGGGCGCGCACCTGGTGGTTCCAGTGGAACTCCCACTGCTCACGCAACCGCTGGTTCCAGTCGAGTTCGTCCATGGCACCACCCTGACATCCCTAGCGGACAGTATCGGTCCGCTATCTCTGGCAGGCTGCCCGATATGGACCTGACGGGTGACGCGGAGCGGGGCACCACCGAGCGGGTGCTCACCCTGCTCGGCCTGCTGCAACAGCGCCCGGTCTGGACCGGCCCGGAACTGGCCGGACGACTGGGCGTCACCGCGCGCACGGTGCGGCGTGATGTCGAGCGGCTGCGCGCGCTCGGCTACCCGGTGCAGGCCAGCCAGGGCGTCGGCGGCGGCTACCAGCTCGGCCCCGGCCAGGACATGCCGCCGCTGCTGCTGGACGACGCGGAGGCGATCGCCACCGCGGTCTCGCTGCTGGCCGGTGCGGGCGGCGCGGTCGCCGGCGCGGGCGAGGCCGCGTTGCGCGCACTGTCCAAACTGGACCGGGTGCTGCCCACCCGGCTGCGCGCCGAGGTGCGGGCGCTGGCCGACTCGGTGGTCTCTTTCGACGGCGGCCGCACACCGGTGGACGCCGAGGCACTGCTGACCCTGGCCAGGGCCTGCCGCGATGAGGTGGAGGCCGGTTTTGACTACCCGTCCCACGGCGAGGTGCGCAGGCGGCGGGTCGAGCCCTACCGCTTGGTCGCCTCCGACCGGCACTGGTACCTGCTCGCCTACGACCTGGACCGGGACGGCTGGCGCAGTTTCCGGGTCGACCGGATGGCCGAGGTGGCCGCGCGGGCCTGGCGGTTCCGCCCGCGCCCGGTGCCCGACGCCGCGACCTACGTGCAGGAGGGCGTGGCCAGCCGGGTCTACCCGCACCAGGCCCGCTTCCTGGTGCACGCCCCGGCCGAGCTGGTGCGCACCCAGATCCCGGCCGCGGCGGCGGTCGTCCGGCCACACGAGGACAACCGCTGCGAGGTGCTCAGCGGCGGCGTCAACCTGGACGGGGTGCTGATGCACGTGCTGCTGCTGGGCCACGACTTCCAGGTGCTCGACCCACCCGAACTCGGGCAGCGCGCCCGCGAACTGGCCGAGCGGCTGCGCGCGGCGTCAGGATAGGTACGCGGGCAGGCCGAACCGGGTCAGGTCGGCGGTGAGGAAGGAGGTCACCTCGGCCACCCGATCACCTTGCAGGGTAAGGATATCCAGGCCACCAGGCCGGTACTGACTGGCGGCCTCCTCCCACATGTACGTGCCGAAGGCGAGCTGTCCGTTGGCCGCGGCCGGCAGGAACCGCCAGCCGTAGCGCAGCGGGCCGTCGAGCAGGAAGGCGCGGATCGCGTCCCGGCCGCGGTACCACTCGGGCAGCGGCGGCATCGAGTAGCGCGCGTCCTCGGCCAGCATGGCCACGATCGCCTCGACATCGCCGAGCTGCCATGCCTCGGTCCAGCGGGCCGCGAGCGCGGCGACCGAGTCCTCCCCCAGCTCGCGCAGCACGGTCTGCTGGGTCGGCGCGGCCGAGTCGATCACCTTGCGGGCCCGTTGCAGCGCGCTGTTCACCGAGGCCACCGAGCTGTCCAGCTGACCGGCCACCTCCGCGGCGGAGAAACCGAGCACCTCCCGCAGGATCAGCACCGCCCGCTGGGTCGCGGTCAGGTGCTGCAACGCGGCCACAAAGGCCAGTTCCACGCCCTCGCGGGCCAGGTAATCCTGCTCGGGCGAGGGGTAGGGCTCCAGCCAGCTGACCTCGGTGGCGGACGTGGCCGGGTCCAGATCCACCGGCAGTTCCCGGCGGCCCCGGCGTTCGATCATGGTGAGACACCGGTTGGTCGCGATCTTGTACAGCCAGGCGCGCACGAACCCGCGGTCGTCCAGGTTGCCCAGTCCGCGCCAGGCCCGCACGAGTGACTCCTGCACCGCGTCCTCGGCGTCGTGCAGTGAGCCGAGCATCCGGTAGCAGTGCGCCAGCAACTCGCCCCGGTAGGGCAGGACCAGCGCCTCGAACGCGTCGGCGTCGCCGCGGCGGGCGGCGGTGAGCAGGTCGGCTGGCGCGGTCACCTGCCCATCTTGCAAGGAAGTTCGCGCCACCGCGATGAGTTCCGGCGTTTCCCCGGGTTCCACCGGTACCAGTCACTACTCAGGAGGACCCGAGATGACCGACGAAGCGCAGATCCGCGACCTCATCCAGCGCTGGGCCACCGCGGTGCACGCCGCCGACCTGCCCGCCGTGCTGGCCGACCACGCACCCGGCATCGTCATGTTCGACGTGCCCCCGCCCGAGCAGGGCGTGCGCGGCCTGGACGCCTACCGGGACAGCTGGCCCGGCTTCTTCCAGTGGCAGTCCGGCGGCGCGCTCTTCGAGATCGAATCCCTGGAGGTCACCGCGGGCGCCGAGGTCGCCTTCGCCTTCGCCCTGCTGCGCTGCGGCACCCCCGCCGACTTCGAGCGCGACCCGGACCGCAGACTGCGCCTGACCCTCGGCCTGACCAAGACCGGCGACCGGTGGAGCGTCACCCACGAACACCACTCCTTCACCGACCCGAGCACCCTGCCGGAGATCGCCGCCACCGAGGTCCGGGCCGTGCACGAGCAGTGGTCCGCGCAGACCGCGGCCAAGGACCTGGACGGCCTGATGGCTGCCATCGCCCCGGACATCGTGTCCTACGAACACGCAGGCCCACTGGAGTACGTCGGCATCGACGCGGTCCGCGAGGTGTGCCGCCACGGCCTGGAATCCTCGCCGGAGCGGATCACCTTCGACACCCCCGATCTCACCGTGCGGGTGGACGGCGATCTGGCTGTGTCGTGGGGAATCGACCGGATCGTCACCGACGGCGTAGAGGATCGCTCGCGCGGCACCCGGGTCTTCCAGCGCCGCGACGGCGGCTGGCAGCTGATCCACCAGCACCTGTCCCATCCGGAGAAGTAGAAACACTCAGGACAAGGCCGCGCGGGCACGGTTGGCTACCCGGGTGCGTACCCACCGCCTTGTGCCCGCGCTCGGCCTGATCCTGGTCCTGACCGCCTGCGCCCACCCCGGCGACACCGAAACCGACCGGCAGGCCGGGACCCTGGCGACCGCGATCAGCTACCCGAGACAGTCGGACGCGGCAGGGTTCGCGCGGGCGGCACTGGCCACCAACCTGGGCAAGTCGGCGGACTTCGCGGTGCTGGTGGCCCGGGAGGTGCCACACGGGCTGGACACGAACGAGCAGACCGCCCACCTGGTGATCCGGATCCACCGGGACGCCCAGGAACCCAGCGGAATTCTCGGCAGCCGCAAGCCCGCGCTGGACGCCTGCTACGAGATGAACTTCAACTACTACGGGATCATCGGCGAGCCGGACCGGACCGCCTGCCCGAAGGTCGCCACCCCGTACACCCCGCCGCCACTGCCGGTCTTCTGGCAGGTCCCACCCGACGCGGACGAGAAGCTCACGGCGTTGCTGCGTGGGCTGCCCGCCGCGCCGGGACAGGCGGAGGTGCTGGCCACCGTACGCACGGAAATCGGCTTGCCGCAACCGGATCCGGCCGACGCCGCACCGCGGCAGGGCGCGCTGGTGAAGGTGCTGGGCGCCGATGTCGCGGTGGCGGTGTGGGCGGGGCGCGGCGAGTCGATGGACTGCATCAGGGTGGTGCGCAAAGCCGGGGAGCTGCGCACCCACGGGATGTCCTGGCGGGAGAAGCGGACGGGCGAGGGCAACCCGGGCTGCCACCCGGATACCGTGCTGCCCGGCTGACCACACACCGTCCACTGTGGACTGTCAGAAGTCGGCGAACTCCTCCACCAGTTCCGCGCCAGCCTCGACGTCCGGGCTGAGCTGGCGGTCGGTCATGCTCGGGTTCAGCCGCGCCGCCGCCAGCTCGTAGGCCCGGCGCAGCGGCGTGCCCGGCGCGGGCGCCAGCTCGCGCATCCGCAACGCCCGGACCGCCGCGACCAGTTCGCAGGCCAGCACCAGCCGGAAGGAGGCCAGGGTTTCCAGGGACTGGCGGGCGGACTGGAAGGCGAAGCTGGAGTGCTCCTCGGTGCCCCTGGACACCACCGCGTTGCCCAGGCTGGCCAGTTCGGCCAGGGTGCGCATGTCGGCCAGGGCGGAGTTGGCGCCGTACTCCAGGATCATCACGCCCGAGCTGCCGCTGGCGCCGTCGGCCAGGAACGGGCGTAGGCCGGTGAACTTGGGTTCGACCAGGCTGGCCAGGCGGGCGGTGGAGAGCTGGCCGGTGTGCAGCAGGGACAGCCGCAGCCGGTCCAGGGCCTGGCCGAGGTGGGCGCAGTGGAAGCCGCCGTGGTGGTAGACCACGTCGTTCTCCGCGTCGATCAACGGGTTCTCCGCGGCGGCGTTGATCTCCACACCCAGCACCTTGCCCAGGTCGGCGGCGGCGTCCAGCGCGGGTCCGTGCACCTGCGGGTAGCAGCGGTAGCCGAAGGGGTCCTGGATCCGGGCGGCCGGGCGCAGCGGGTCGCCGAGCAGCCTGCGTAGTTCGGCCGCGGTCTGGACCTGGCCGGGGTGCGGGCGGGCCGCGTGCACCCGTTCGGCCAGGGGCTCGTGCGAGGCGTCCACGGCCAGGAAGGACAGCGCGGTCACCACGTGTGTGGCCGAGAGCAGCCGGTGCGCCTCGTGCCAGGCCAGCGCGGCAATGCCGATGGTGAGCGCGTTGCTGCTCATCAGCGCGAGGGCGTCACCGGAGTCCAGGGTGATCGGTTCGGGGGCCGGGCCTTCGCCGAGCCAGGGGCGTTCGCCGATCAGGGTCAGGCCGGTCTCGGCCAGCGCGGTCAGGTCGCCGGTGCCGATGGCGCCGAACTCGTGCACCGCGGGGAACAGCCGGGAGTTGAGCGCGGCCGCGAGCGCCTCGGCCACCGCCGGGCGCAGGCCCGCGCCGCCGGCGAGCAGCTGGTTGACCCGCACCGCGAGCATCGCGCGCACCTGTTCCTCGGTGAGCAGCCCGCCCAGACCGCCGGCGTGACTGCGCAACAGCCGCAAACCGTGCTCCGGCAGGCTTTCCGCGTCCACGACCTCCATTCGGTTGGCGCCGACGCCGGTGGTGCGGCCGTACACCGGGCGGTGCAGCACGACCCGCTGGACGGCCTGCCAGGACGCTTCGAGGCGCTGCCTGCCGACCTCGTCCAGCAGCACCGGGACGTGCCCGCGGGCCACCCGCACCACCTCGGCGGCGGTGGTGGACCACCCGGTGAGCACCACGGGATCAACGGCGGCGGTCGGCGCGGCGGAAACGTCCAGGTGCATGGTCCGGCCTTTCTGGGCGTGCGAGGGCTCCACGTCTCCCGCCGTTTCCTGGTTGTGAACTTTTGTGGACGGTCTCTTGACTTCGGTTGACGCACCACAGAGCCTGCATGAACGCATTCACGATTAACAAGAGGTGAATCGTCTTGATCAGTTTCGCGGCTGTGAACAAAAAGTTCGCCGACGGCACCACCGCGGTGCGCGAACTCGACCTGGACGTGCCCGAAGGCCGGCTCACGGTGCTCGTCGGCTCGTCTGGGTGCGGCAAGACCACCACCCTCCGCATGATCAACCGGATGATCGAGGCGACCAGCGGCGAAGTGCTCGTCGGTGGCCGTGACGTGCGGAAACTCAAGGCCTCGGCGCTGCGCAAGGGCATCGGCTACGTGATCCAGCAGTCCGGGTTGTTCCCGCACCGCACCATCGCGGACAACATCGCCACCGTGCCCCGGCTGCTCGGCTGGGATCGTGGCCGGATCCGGGACCGGGTGGCCGAACTGCTCGACACCGTCGGACTGGCCCAGGAACTCGGGCCGAAGTATCCGCATCAGCTCTCCGGCGGTCAGCAACAGCGGGTCGGCGTGGCCAGGGCACTCGCCGCCGATCCGCCGATCCTCCTGATGGACGAACCATTCGGCGCAGTAGATCCGGTGGTCCGCACGCTTTTGCAGGACGAACTCCTGCGACTCCAGGCGGAATTACGCAAGACAATCGTGTTCGTCACCCATGACATCGACGAGGCGGTCAAACTCGGCGACCGCATCGCGGTCTTCCGCACCGGCGGCCACCTGGTGCAGTTCGCCAGCCCAGCCGAGCTGCTCGCCCGGCCCGCGGACGAGTTCGTCACCGACTTCCTGGGCGCCGAACGCGGCCTGAAACTGCTCACCCTGACCACCCTGGCCGAGGTCCCGGTCGAGCCGGTGCCCACCGCGACCGCGTCCAGCACGATCGCCGAGGCCCGCCGCGCCACCGACGGCTGGCTGCTGCTGATCACCGGCCAGGGCAAGCCGCTGGGCTGGCTGCACACCGACCGGCTGCCCACCACCGGCACGCTGGCCGAAGCCGACCCGATCCCGGTCACCGGACTCACCGCCGAAGACACCCTGCTGGCCGCACTGGACGCCACCGTGTCCTCCCCCGCCGGGCTCGCGGTGCGCGTCGACGCGGACGGCCTGGTCGCCGGGGTGTCCAGCCAGCAACGGATCAACGAACGCGCCGCGCGGTTCCGGGCCCAGGTGGTCACACCGTGAAATGGTCCTGGATCCCCGACCACGCGAGCGAACTGGCGCTGACCACCCTGGAGCACAGCGCGATCGCCGCCATCTCCGTCCTTTGTGGACTCATGCTGGCCCTGCCGCTGGGCGTGCTGGCCGTGCGCCTGCCGGTGCTCAAGGGCGTCGCGCTCGGCATCTCCGGGGTGCTGTTCACCATTCCCTCGCTGGCGCTGTTCATCCTGCTGCTGCCGCTGACCGGGCTCAGCTACCTCACCGCGGTGATCGGCCTGACCACCTACACACTGGTTGTGTTGGTGCGCAACACGGTCGAGGGCCTGGCCACCGTCCCGCACCACGTCCGCGAGGCCGCCCGCGCGATGGGGTACGGCGGCCTGCGCACCCTGCTCACCGTCGAACTGCCACTCGCTCTGCCGGTGATCATGGCAGGCGTCCGGGTGGCGACGGTGATGGCGATCAGCCTGGTCAGCGTGGCCGGGTTCATCGGGCACGGCGCGCTCGGCCAGCTGTTCATCGACGGGTTCCAGCGCGATTTCGCGGTGCCGGTCATCGCGGGCGTGGCACTCACCCTGCTGCTGGCGCTGATCGCCGATCTGGCCCTGGTCGGCCTGCAGCACATGCTCACCCCGTGGACCAGGAGAGGACGGTAGGCATGGGTCAGTTCATCGCCGAGGTACTCGGCTGGTTCGCCGACAGCGCCCGCTGGTCCGGCCCGGAAGGCATCCTGGCGCGGCTGTTCGAGCACCTCCAGTACTCGCTGCTGTCCACCCTGGTCGCGGTGCTGATCGCGTTGCCGATCGGCCTGCTGATCGGCCACACCGGCAAGGGCGCCTTCCTGGCCATCAACCTGAGCAGCTTCGGCCGCGCCCTGCCCACCGTGGGCGTGGTGATCCTGGTGTTCCTGATCAGCGGCCTGAACCTGTGGCCGGTGTACGTGGCCCTGGTGGTCCTCGCCATCCCGGTGATCGTCACCAACACCTACGCCGGCATGGCCGCGGTCGACCACGACGTGCGTGACGCCGCCCGCGGCACCGGCCTCAACGGCTGGCAGGTGCTCTGCCAGATCGAACTGCCGCTGGCCGTACCACTGATCATGACCGGCGTACGGCTGGCCGTGGTGCAGGTGGTGGCCACCGCGACCATCGCCGCCTACATCAGCTTCGGCGGTTTCGGCCGCTACGTCTTCGACGGCTTCGCCCAGAACGACCTGCCCCAGGTCTTTGGCGGCGCCCTGCTGATCGCGGTGCTGGCCATCGCGCTCGACCTGGTCCTCAGTGGACTGCAACGGGTGCTCACCCCACGCGGATCGTTGCTGCGCAACCGAAGGAGCGAATCATGAAGCGCCGACTGGCCACAGCGGCGATCCTGGCCTGCCTGAGTCTGGCCATGACCGCCTGCGCGGGCGGCCTGACCTCCCTGGACCCCAAACGCAACCCGATGGGCAAATCCGGCGGCCTGGTGGTGGGCACGGCCAACTTCAGCGAGAACGTCATCCTCGGCCACCTGTACGCGGGAGCGTTGCGGGCCAAGGGAATCACCGCCACGGTCAAGCAGAACCTGGGCTCCCGCGAGATCATCGTGCCCGCGCTCAAACAGGGCGACATCGACGTGCTGCCCGAGTACCAGGGCAGCCTGCTCCAGTTCCTGGACAAGAACGCCCGCCAGAGCGCCGCCGAGGACGTCCAGCAGGCACTGGAAAGGACCGTGCCCCAGGGCGTCAAGGTGCTGCCCTACGCCGCCGCGGAGAACAAGGACGTCTACGTCGTCACCCGCGAAACCGCGGACCGCTACGGCCTCAAAACCCTGGAAGACCTGCGCACGCACGCCAAGGACCTGATCTTCGGCGGCCCCGCCGAGGACAAGACCCGGTACGTCGGCCTGGTCGGGCTGAAGGAGTTGTACGGCGCGGAGTTCAAGGACTTCAAGGCCCTCGACACCGGCGGCCCGCTCACCAGGGGCGCACTGCGCGGCGGCGACATCCAGGTGGCCAACCTGTTCAGCACCGACGTGACGATCACCAACAACAACTGGGTGATCCTGGACGACCCGAAGAAACTCGTGCCAGCCCAACACATCGTGCCCTTGGTCAACGAGGCCAAGGCCAGCACCACCGTCACCGAAGCCCTCGCCGCGCTCAACACCAAACTCACCACCGAGGAACTCAGTAAGCTCGACGCCAAGGTGGACAACGACAAGGAAGACCCGGACCGCGTCGCCAAGGCCTGGCTCGAACAGCACGGACTCGGCTCCCAGTAAGGAATTGAGAGCGCGATGGACTCGACCGGACTGCGGCAGCTGCTGGGCGGGCGGCGCTTGTCCCCCGCCCAGCGGCGCATCGCCCGGTACCTGCTGGACCACCCGCACGAAGCGGCCTTCCTGGGCACCGTGGACCTGGCCGAACGGGTCGGCGTCAGCCAGGCATCGGTGACCCGCTTCGCCTTCGCCCTCGGCTTCGACGCCTTCCCCGAATTCCGCGCCGCCCTCCGCGCCCTGGTCCTCACCAAACCGGCCAAACCCGCCCCCACCGAGGCCCTCAACGAGATCCAATTGCTGGTGGACACCGAAATCCGCAACCTGCACGCCCTACGCGACAGCCTCGCCGACCTGGGCCCCCTGCACCAGGCCGCCGCCGCCCTGGCCGCCTCCCGCCCCCTCCCGGTGATCGGCCAACGCGTCTCCGCCCCCCTGGCCCACCTCTTCGGCTACTTCGCCGCCAAAGTCCACCTCGACGTCCGCGTCCTGGACATCCCCGGCTCCCTACTCGAAGACGGCCTCACCCGAGCCGTCGACGCCGGCGCCACCTGCGTACTGGCCTTCGCCCTCCCCCGCTACCCCCGCGAAACCCTGTCCGCCCTGACCTGGGCCAAACAAGTCGGCCTGACCACCATCCTGGTCACCGACCAACCCATCACCCCCCTGACCGACCACGCCGACCTGGTCCTCACCGCCCCCGTCAGCTCCCAGTTCGCCTTCGACTCCCACGCCGCCTCCACCGCCCTGTGCGCAGCCCTCCTCCACGCCATGCTCGCCGCCCTACCCCCCACCCAGCAGGCCAGCCTGGAAGCCTTCGAACAGTCCGCAGCCCAACGCGAGGTCTTCCTAACCGACTAACCCCACCCCCAGCGTGTTGGCCGTTGTGGACGGCGAGTTGGGCCAACCCGTACGCCGGCTTTGCCCAAGCGGGCGTACCAGTTGGCCCAAGTGGTACGAGAGCGGGGCTCGAGCCCCGTGACGGGGTGGGGTTGGGGGTGAAAACCCCACGACGAGGGCTCTCGCGTGTTCTCCGTACGGCCTGGAGCATGCAGACCACACCTCACCGAGTGGCCCCTGCAACCTGCCGCCGCCAACACCGCCCAACGCGACCGGGGCCGCTCGGTGAGGTGTGGTTGGCTGGCGGACGGCCGTGCGGAGAACACGCGAGCCCTCGGAGCCACGCTGGATCCGACCCCGGCAGCCTGCCCAGCCCCGCAACCCGCTGGACCCGGCTCTTGATCTGCCCCACCCCTCCGGTGGTCTGCCCGGCCGGCGAGGCCATCCTTTTTTGATCTTAAAACCGAAGCTCAGGAGACGTTTGAAAAGCCACCCCTGCCACCGGTTTCGGGCTTCGCCCGCCTGCTCTCGGCAGTCACCGCCTGGACCGTCCACAACGGCCAAGACGCCGCCCATAACGGCCAAAACACCGTACGACAACGGCCAACACGCCGTCCGGAACGGCCAACACGGTGCGGGTTACCCGGCGCTGGTTAGTCGGCGCTGGTTAGTCGGCGGCTAGTTTGACGCCGAGGCCGATGAAGATGCCGCCGGTGGCCATGTCGATGCGGCGCTTGGCTGCGCGGCGGGTGCGCAGCCAGCCGCCGATCCGGCCGGCGAGCACGCCGACCGTGCCGTCCACCAGGAACTCCAGCACGATCAGCACCGCGCCCAGGATGGCGAACTGCAGCCACACCTGGCCCAGGGCGGGGTTGATGAACTGGGGCAGGAAGGCGATGGTGAAGGTGACCATCTTCGGGTTGATCAGGTTGGTGAACAGGCCGTTGAGGAAGGCTTTGCGCGCGGTCATGCCGCCGCCGGACTGCACCTCGTCCGGGCTTTCCTGACCGCGGTTGCGGATCATCTGCACGCCGAGGTAGACCAGGTAGACAGCACCCGCGATGCGCACCACGGTGAACGCGGTCGGTGCGGCCTCGAACAGCGCGGCCAGGCCGACGGCCGCGAGGGCGACGTGCACCGCCTCGCTCACCGCCACCCCTGCGGTGGCGAACAGGCCGGCGCGGGGGCCGCCCTTGATGCCGCAACCGAGTACGAACAGCATGTCCGGCCCGGGGGTCAGCATGGCGACCATCGTCGCCAGCGTGAACAACGCGAGAAGATGCAGGTCGATCGGCATTTCCGGATACTCGCACAGCCTGCCGACAAGACGCCTGGGACTTTTCGACAGTCGGCAGGATCCGGGCCGCGCCGACCCCGGCCGCCGATCGTGCGCGGCGGCCGGGGACGGCGGTGGCTACCTCAGCTGCCCGTGCAGCGCGTGGGCTGGAAGTCCACGTGCTCCAAGGCCGAGCTGCCATTGACGTCCGCGCCCGGCCAGGCCGCGTTCGGGTCAGCCAGGTCGACCGTGCGCACCTCGGTCAGTTTCAGCGGCGGCTGGAACTTGCCGAGCACCGGCAGGGCCAGGGTCAGTTTCCGCAGGCCCTCCGCTGGCGCGTTGGCCTCGACCTGCTTGCCCGCCAGGCTGGTGTGGGTCACCCCGAAGGCGTCGAAGTACGGCCGGAAGTCGTACCCGGTGATCCGGGACAGCTGCACCAGCAGGAAATCGTTGCCGATCATCTCGCCCACGTTCTTCCCGCCATAGGCCGGGGCTCCCGAGTACGGGAACAGCGAGAGGCCCAGGTCGGACCGGCGCGCGTGCCACTTCGCCTCATCGTCCGCCCAGGCGGTGAAGGTGCGGGCCGCGCCGTAGAGCGCGGTGTAGATGTCGGGGCCGCTGTCCAGCTTCGTGCCGTTGGCCATTGTCTTGCCCTCCAACAGGATGGGCAGGGTCAGGTAGAAGGTCAGCCGGGTGTGGCGGTTGGTGTAGGTGCCCTCCTCGCCCCAGACCGCGTCGGTGAGGGCGCTCTTGGCCGTCGCTGAGGCCGGATAGGACTTGGCGACCTTGCACTCGGCGTCGTAGACCACCCGCTTGCCGTCCTTCATCACGTTGCCCATCGCCGAGCGGTGGCTGGCGAACAGCGTGACGAAGCCGTCCTCGGAGTACCAGGTCAGCGGGTCGTCGACCTTGCCGTCACCGCGGGCGGGGCGCACCTTGCGGGCGAAGTTCCACAGCACGAAGTGGGTGAAGATGTCGTTGGAGGTCTCGCCGGAGCGAGGGACGTAGTTGGTCCAGGTGTCGATCTTGCCGGGCTGGCTGCCCGCGCCGGTGTCCGCCCAGCCGATGTTGAGCTGGTGGCGTTGCAGGTTGTGGCCGAGTTCGTGGTTCATGCCGGGGCTGACCGGGTAGACGGCGCCGTCACCGCCCATGTCGATCGGGTTTCCGGAGCACAGGTTGCCGCACATCGTGTACAGGTCGTAGTTGACGTGCTGGATTCGCTTGCGGGAGTTGATTTCCGGGTCCAGGCACGGCCACTTGTAGGTCGCGCAGATCGCCTGCACCGGCTTCGGCACGGTTTCTTCGAGCTTGGCGCCCATGACCTTCAGCCCGGCCAGCCGCATTTCCTGGTTGTACCAGGAGTCGCGGATCTCCAGCAGGAACTTCCGCACCCCGCTCGGTCCGGTGTAGAAGGTGGTCAGGCCCATGTCGGTGAGACCGGCGGCCTCGAAGGTCTTGCGGACCCGGGACACCGGGGCGTGCAACTGGAAGCCGTCACCCACCAGGTCGGTGTAGTAAGCCTTGGTGGTGGCGATCTCCTTGGCGTAGCGGTCCAGCTGGCCCAGGTCGTTCATGTCCAGCACCGCCGGGTGCTGGCCCATCCCCGCGAAGGCCACGTTCACCCCGATGCCGGACTTCTTGCCAGTGCCGTCCATCCGGATGTACAGCGGTCCGCCGTAGGGCGAGCTGATCGTCACCGCCTTGTTCGGCGGCAGCCGCACCCAGTCGGTGGCCAGGAACTGCGGCCGGGTGTACTTGGACACGCCGTTCTCGACCTCGCCGGTGCGGGTGTTCACCCGGGTCGGGAAGGCCCGCACATAGACCGGGATGTTCGGATCGTTGGTCAGGGTGAGCGTGCCCGCGCGGCCGGGAATGAGGTCGAAACGGGTCGCGGTCCACTCGTCCAGATCGGTGGCGGTGAAGGTCATCGATCGGTCGGTCTGGGCCGGGAAGTTCGGCTCCGGACAGGTGCCCTGGGCGACCTGGACCGGGCTAATGCACCAGGCGGTGCCGAGGTCATTCGCCTTTCTGTTGCCCGGCCAGGCGGTGAGCACGAACCAGTCGGCGAACAGCGCCTGGGTGATCCGCTTCGGGTCCTGCTGGTCGATCGGGTAGTCGATCGCCACCACGTTGTCGCCGGGCTGGGAACCCTGGGCGCCGGTGCGCTGCTTGTCCGCGAGCAGGGCAAGCACCCGCATGGTCTCGTTCTGGTCGTTGACCCTGGGCGGCGCGAAGACGTTGTGCGCCAAGGCGTTCAGCCCGGCCACGGCCGCCTTCAGCCGGGTGATGGCGCCCATGAAGGCGGCGGATCCCGGCGTTGGACTGTCCACACAGGACGTCAGGTAGCTGCCGTGCAAGGAGTAGTCGGTGATGCATTTGCTGTAGTCGGCCAGTGCCAGCGGATTTCCGTTGAGCCGCCGGGCGATCTCGGTGGCGTCCCTGGCGAACTGGTCGTCGGTCACCTTGGCCGGCGCCTGCGCGGACTTGGGCGACTGCCGGATCAGGTTGCGCTGGAAGTAGTTCGAGCCGGTCTCCGGGTTGCCCAGATCCCGCATCAGCAGGTTGCTGGTCGACTCGCCCGCGCTGGTCTCGCCGAAGACCAGCAGCGGGATCCCGGAGCTGTAGGCCCCGGCGATCTGGGCGCGCAGCACGGGATCGTCGGTGCCGCTGGTGTCGCCGACGAACAGCGCGGCCGCGCCAGTCAGGCACGGATTCGCGGTGCCGGGCTTGAAATCGCAGGCCCCGTAGGCGGAATTGCCGCCGTTGACGATCAGCTTGGGGAAGTTCTTGGCCAGGAACTCCTTCATCGGCTTCTCGCGGGAGGAGGCGGTGTTGGCGATGACGATCTTGCCGGTGAGTTCGCCCGCCGCAGTGCCCGGTTTGCCCAGCAGCCAGGCGGTGGTGCTCAGCACGAGCGGGACCATCCCGGCCTCGTCCATCGGGATGTTCGGCCCGCTCAGCGAGGTGTTCACAAACGGGTTGCCCGCGAAGTAGGCCAGTCTGGTCTCGCTGAGCGAGGAGCTGCCGACCGCGGCCAGCACCCGGTTGGGCGAGTCACTGCTGCCCCCGTTGTGCGTGCCGGTCAGCAACGGCTGCAGGTACGGCGAGAGCTGGCGGATCTGGCCCGCGTTGGGGCCGGGGGTGAAGGTGACGACCGCGCCGTCCGGGATGATCTCGTACGGCAGCGACTGCCGCTTGCCGAGGGCCTTGGGCAGGTGGGCCAGGAGTTCCTGCTGGGTGACCAGCTTGGGGTCGCCGGTGGCCAGCGCCCGCGCCATCCGGTCCCCGTCGGCCGGCTTGGTCACCTTGACCGAC
Organism: Crossiella sp. S99.2; assembly: GCF_023094165.1. Taxonomy (GTDB): domain Bacteria; phylum Actinomycetota; class Actinomycetes; order Mycobacteriales; family Pseudonocardiaceae; genus Crossiella. The sequence continues at coordinate 98,559 of NZ_JALMDK010000018.1, forward strand.
CGCGAACCCTTGACCCCCTGATAGAGGGCGGTGATGGCGGTCGTGCCCGGACCCACCCCGGTGACAACGCCCTTGTCCACGGTCGCGACCGCGCGGTCGCCGGTGGTCCACTGCGCGAGGGCGCTGATGTCGGTCCGGGTGCCGTCGGGGCGGACCGCGGTCGCGGCGAGTTCCACCTTCTGGCCGACGGTGAGCGGGACCGGGGCCACAGCCCCGTCGATCTGCACCGGGGGCTGCTGCGCGGCCTCGCTGACGAGCAGCTGTTCCCCCGAGGTGCCCGCCGCCGCGGCCGGGTCACCGGCCGTGCCACACCAGCCCAGTAGCACGGCCACCAGTCCGAGCGCGCCCAGCGCCACCCGGTGATTGCGTCTGTCCACGTGATCTCGCCCTTCATCCCCGGACGGCGGATTCACCACCACGATCGACGTTAGGGGCGGCTCAGCAGGTTTGGCGCGGCGAGAAAGGGGGTAAGGGGGTCACTCAATCGGTACCTGGGTACCGGGCACCCAGCGTGAGTACGCCGGTCGGACGAAAAAGGCGGAATGGCCCGTCCAGGCGTGGACGGGCCATTCCGGTGGGGGTCTGATTCAGGCGCGCACGATGTACTGGCCCATACCACCACACCCGTTCGGGCTGGTCATGGTGATCACGTAACCAGGCGGGATCGGCGAACCGAGGCAGATCCACATGCCATTGCGCGGCAGTTCGATATAGCGGCCGGTGCCACCGCAGCCATTCGGACTCAGCATGCTGATGACGTAACCCGGCGGAATGGGCGAACCCAGACAGGTCCACATGCCATTGCGCGGGAGTTCGATGTACTGACCGGTGCCGCCGCAGCCATTCGCGCTGAGCATGCTGATGACATAGCCGTCCGGGAATGGCGAACCGAGGCAGATCCACTGCCCGTTGCGCGGGAGTTCGATGTAGCGGCCGGTGCCGCCGCACCCGTTCGGGCTGAGCATGGTGATCACGTACGGGGTGGGAATGGGTGAGCCCAGACAGGTCCACTGCCCGTTGCGGGCCGGTTCCAGGTACCAGGACACGCCGCCGCAGGCCGTGCTCAGCATGGTGATGACGTGACCGGCCGGAATCGGCGAGCCGCCGCAGACCCAGCCGGTGAACGCCACCCCGGCCGGCGCGGCCTTGATGACCTCGACCTTTTTGTCACCCGCCGCCGCGGGCGCGGTGTCGGTGGCGGCGGCGGGTCCGGCGGCGAGGGCGCCGCCGACCACGACCATGGCCGCAATGGCCGCGAGTTTTCCGACCGTTCTCGACCAGCGAGAGCGCGCGCGTGAATAACCGTTCACAGCATTCTCTCCTCAAAAAGCAAAGCCCCGAGAACTACATCCCGGCAAAGACGCGGCTTGGCCGATGACCACCGGCACTACTGACCGTATACGAACGGCCACCGGTCAGGAAATACTCCGAACCGCCCAATCGGACGGCGTACGATAACGGCGCGAACCGGAGCACGCATCGAATGGCAAGGTACTTTCGGGCAGTCCTGTGCCAGCGGGCGGGCCGGATGGGGGAAAGGACGAAGGTGACGGTCGAAACCAACGACCAGCGGCCGGCCAGGCTCAGGGACAACCGGGATTTCCGGCTGTGGTGGGGCGGCACGGTGCTCAGCGCGATCGGGGACGAGGTCACCGCGATCGCGTTGCCGCTGCTGGTGCTGCTGATGACCGGCTCGCCGCTGCACGCCGGGCTGGTGGGCAGTGTGGAGGCCATTCCGCCGCTGCTGCTGGCGCTGCCCGCGGGCGCGCTGGTGGACTGGATCTCCCGGCGCGGCCTGATGATCGGCTCCTCGGTGCTGAGCATGGTCTCGATCACCTCGATCCCGATCGCCTACCTGCTGGAGAGCCTGACCCTGCCGCAGCTCTACCTGGTGGCCATCGTCAACAGCGCCGCCGCCACCGTGTACCGCATCGCCAACACCGCCGCGCTGCCCCGGATCGTCGGTCAGCGCGAACTCGGTGCCGCCGCCGGGCAGAGCGAAATGATCTGGGGCATCGCCGCGATCATCGCCCCGCCCCTGGCCGGGCTGATGTTCGAGGTCACCGGGCCGAGTTCGCCGTTCCTGATCGACGCGATCTCGTTCCTGGCCATCGCGGTGTGCATCCTGGGCATCCGGGCCAGGCTCGGCCCGGACCGCACCCGGTCCGCGGAACCCGTGCGGTGGCGGGCGGAACTGACCGGCGGCGGCCGGATCGCGCTGAGCCTGCCGCTGCTGCGCGGCCTCACCATCCTCACCTCGATCGGCGATTTCCTCTTTGCAGGCATCGGCCTGCTGCTGATCGTGCTGGTGAAGAACAACGGCGCCGCGGGCATCGAGATCGGCGCCGTGTTCACCTTCGCCGCGGTGGCCAGCATCGCCGGCTCGCTGCTGGCCCCGAAACTGGAGGACCGGCTCGGCCTGCTGCCGACCGTGATCGGCAAGCACTGGCTCACCGCGGCGCTGTTCCCGTTGCTGCTGCTCGACTTGCCCGGCTGGGGCACCGCCCTGGTGTGGGGCGTGATCTGCCTGCAGATCGCGGTGCTCAACGTGATCCAGCTGAAGTACCTGATGGGCATCGTGCCGAATGAGCACCTGGGCAAGGTGGAGGGCTTCCTGACCTTCATCTCCGACACCGCGCAGCCACTGGGCTACGCGCTGACCGGTCTGCTGCTGGAGGCATTCGGCGTGCCGACCACCCTGCTGGTCTACGAAGTGGTGCTGGTGCTGCTGGCGATCTACGCCACCCTCACCCCGGAGCTGCGACCGAAAGCCTTGCGGGACAACGGTCCTAGCTAGCCGCGCCGAACCACCTCGGCAGGTGGTCGAGCAGGTCCCGCTGGTCCTCGCCGACCCAGGCCACGTGGCCGTCCGGGCGCAGCAGCACCGCGGGCGCGTCCAGTTCCTCGCTGACCTCCACCACGTGGTCGACCCGGTCCGCCCAGCCCGCCGCGGAGAGCCGCCCGGTCTGGTCCAGCAGTAGTCCGCGACCGGCGTGCAGCAGCGGATACAGGCGGCCCTGCTTCAGCTCGATATCGCGCAGCCGCCGCCCGAGCAGCTCGGGCCCGTCGCCGAAGTCGTACCGGATCCCGATCGCGATGACCTTCTCGATCAGGTGCCGGTTGACCTCCTCGAAGTCCATCAGCTCCGCCAGCAACCGGCGCACCGCCTGGGCGCCAGGGTCCGGGGACAGCAACTGCATCTGCGCGCGGGTGTTGTCCAGCACGTCCGCGGCCACCGGCCGGCGTTCGGCCTGGTAGCTGTCCAGCAGCCCGGCCGGGGCCCAGCCGTTGACCTCGGCGGCCAGTTTCCAGCCCAGGTTGAACGCGTCCTGCAGGCCCAGGTTGAGCCCCTGCCCACCGGTGGGCGGGTGCACGTGCGCGGCGTCGCCGGCCAGCAGCACCCGGCTGGTGCGGTAACTGTCGGCGAGCCGGGTCGAATCGCCGAAACGCGAGAGCCAGCGCGGCGAGTGCACACCGAAGTCGGTGCCCCCGAGCGCCACCAGCTGCCGCTTGAACTCGTCCAGGGTCGGTGGCACCGACCGGTCCTCGGTGACCCCGTCGGCGGGCACCAGCACCCGGAACACCCCGTCCCCCAACGGCATCGCGCCGAACCGGAACTGGGTCTTGCGGACCTCGGCCATCACCGCGGTCAGCGTCTCCGGCGAGGCGGTCAGCTCCATCTCACCCAGCAGCGTCTCCACCCGGGACGGCTCACCGGGGAAACCGACGCCGAGCAGCTTGCGCACCGTGCTCCGGCCACCGTCGCAGCCCACCAGGTACCGCGCACGCAACCGGCTGCCATCGGCCAGCTCGACGTGCACCCCGTCCGCGTCCTGACTCAGCCCGATCAGCTCGTTACCGCGCCGGATCTCCACTCCGGCTTCGAGCGCGTGCTCGGTCAGCAGCCGCACGGTGACCGGCTGCGGAATGCCGAGCACGTAGGCGTGCGCGCTGTCCAGCCGCGCCGGTGTGGGCTTGGTGATCCCTGCGAAGAACCCGCCGACCGGATGCTGCTTGCCCAGCGCCAGGAACGGTTCCAGCAGCCCACGCTGGTCCAGCAGTTCGATGCTGCGCGCGTGCAGGCCGAGCGAGCGCACCACCTTGGTCGGCGCCGGATCCTTCTCCAGCACCAGTGCCTGTACACCGTGCAACCGCAATTCACTCGCCAGCATCAGACCGGTCGGCCCGCAGCCGGCAATGATCACGTCAATCATGCGTCCCCCGATTCGCCAAGCTCGCATTTTCGCAGGTACTGGCTTCGGCCGCAGAGTGTGCAGCAGACAGGGGGCCTTGCCGCAAGGCCCCCTGTGCGTTATAAGTTGAAGTGGGCAAGGAGAGTTCTCCTTGCCCATTCTGCTTTTCCGGCCACTGTGGACGGTGGTGGGGGCGGCGCCGATACCGGGCGGCGCCGCCCCCACCAGCTCAGCCGGCGATCAGCCCGACGGTGATACCGCCGGTCGCCGCCCGGTCCCCGTCGATCACCACGGTGTAGTTGCCAGCACTCGGCAACGCCGGGATCGCGAGGTTCGTGGTGTCGGTCTTCAGCTTGCCGTCCAGGCCGGTCAACGGCTTGCCGTCCGGGCCGAGCACACTGACCCGGAAGTTCTTCGAGGGCTGGAAGTTGTTGCCCGCGAAGGTCAGCGCGAGCTTCTGCCCCGCCGTGCCCGCGAAGGACAGCGTGCCGTCCTGACCCACCCGCGGCAGCACCAGCGGCACCGCCGCGCCGCCTGCGGTGAGCGAGCCACCGTTGACCGCGGTGGACAGGGTCACCCGGACATCACCAGTGTTGGTGTTCTCATCGGTCGGGTCGAGCTGGATCTCGTAGGTCCCGGCCACCGGGAGCACGATGTCCTTGTCGTCGCGGCCGGCGTAGACCGAGCCGAAGCCGCCGCCGATCTCGGTTCCGTTGGGCTGGAACAACTTCACCCGGTACTGGCCGTTCAGCGTGGTGTCGGAGAAGCCCAGGCTGATCCGCTGGCCGGCGCTGCCCTGGAAAGTGGCGCGGGCGTTCTGGCCGGCCCGCTGCACCGGCAGCACCACCGTGTCGCTGAACTCGCCCTTGTTGAGGTCCGAGGACAGCACGAAGGTGCCGACGCCGGAGACCGCGCCCAGGTCCGCCAGGAACTCATAGGTTCCGGTGGCGGGGAAGGTGAAGTCCACATTGTTACGGGCGCCCATGTCCAGCAGCTTCTTGCCGGTCGGGTCGCGCAGCACCGCGATCAGGCCGGTGCCCCACGGGTGCAGCATGCCCAGGCCGGCCTTCTGCCCGGCGGTGGCGTTGATGGTGAAGCGCACGTTCTGACCAGGGCGGTCCACGCTGATCTCGGCGGGTTCGCCGTCGAGGGGCAGCACGCCACCGTTGACGTCCTCGGACACCCAGAGCGTGTAGGTGCCGGTGTTGGGCACCGGGTTGAACCACAGCGTGTAGTCGCCGTCGACCGGCAGCGCCTCGGGCATCTCCGCGTCCGCGCCGGGGGTCAGCTGCCAGCTCTTGCCGTTGGGGGCCACCACACTCAGCGACGGGATGGCCGCGCCCTGGGCGACATCGGTGATGCCGAAGCCCAGCTTCTGCCCGGTCTTGCCGGCGAAAACCAGCTTCTGCGCCTGGCCGAGCCGGGCCACGGTGAGCTGCTTGGGCGCGCCGCCGACCTCGACCCGGCCGGCGTCCACGCTCTGCGAGAGCGTCAGCACCAGCGAGCCGGGCTGCGAACCGACGGTGAGGCTGTCACTGACCAGGAACACCTGGTACCGGCCGGACACCTTGGCCTCGAAGGACAACGCGCTGGGCCGGGCGCTGAACGGCGTGGAGCTGAACAGCTGCCGGTCGTCCGGGCCGAAGATCGTCGCCATCACCTGGGCGCTGGCCGGGAAGTTCCAGTCGGTCGGGGTCAGGCTGTAGACCTGGCCAGCCTCGGCGTTGATGGTCAGCGCGACCTGGTACCAGGGGTCGTGGAAGGCGATGCTGGTGGCGGCCCCGGTGGGGCTGAGCACGCCGCCGTCCTTGATGTTCGGCTGGATCACGTTGATCTTGCCGACGCCGGTGTCCGTGGTCGGGTCGATCACCAGCGAGTAGGTGCCGGTCACCGGCAGCGGCGGCAGCAGGTACTGGCCGCCCTCCTTGGCGAAGTTCTTCTCCACCCGGAAGCCGTCGACGAGCAGCTGCTTGCCGTTGGGCAGGTACGGCTTGACGTCGAAACGCGAGTTCAGCGTGCTCTTGTCGAAGCCGAAGCTGACCCGCTGGCCCGCGGTGCCGCTGAACCGGATCAGGCCGATCTTCTTGCCCGCGTTGATGTCCACCAGCTGGCCCTTGGAGTCGGGCAGGATGCCGCTGGTGTAGGCGATGTCGGCGAACTTGTACCGCTCGGGCGCGATGACGAAGTCCTCCGCGCTGCTGGCGGAGCCGTCCGGGGTGCTCACCTGGATCTTGCCCGCGCCGGTGCCCGCCGGGACGAGCGCGGTCAGGCTGGTGTCCGTGACGCCGGTGACGGTCGCGGTGACGCCGTTGATGCTCACCTTGGCCGCGGCCGCGTCGGTGCCGAAGCCGCTGCCGGAAACGGTGAAGCCGGCGCCCGCGTCACCGCCGATCGGGCTGAACCCGGTCACCGCGGGCGCGGCGGCGGCCAGCGCCACCCCTGGCGCCAGGCTTGCGATCACGGTGAAGGCGGCGGCCAGGGAAACAACCCCGGTCAGTCGCTTACGCACGGAATTCCCTTCGTTCTCACTCATAGGTGAAGACCTCGGTCTTCAGGTCGCAGGTGGCGATATAGCCGCCGAGTCCGGTGCAGCCCTCGGGCAGCCGGTACCACCAATACTTGGTGCCATCCGGGTCCATGATCAGCTCCACTCGGGACTGGGAGCGGACATAGTGCTGACTACCCGGACGCGGGCCGTAGAAGGTGGCCTTGCTCTCCACCGGTCCGTTGAACACCGGACCGCCCTTGGGCGCGGCGTGTTCCAGCTGGCCCTTGCCGGAGTACATCTTGGCCTGGATTTCCGACAGCGGGTTGGGGCCGGGTCCGCAGTTGAAGTTGGCGTAGTAGTTGATCGCGGCCACCCCGCCGGCCGGGGTGGCGCCGTGGTTCCAGTGGCACTCGAACAGCGGCGGATCGTCCTTGGTTCCCGCAGTTCCAGGCTTGATCGCGATGGCCACGAACTCGCCGGCGGCGATCTTGGCCGGAGCTGGTGCCGCCACGGCGGGGGCCGACACCACTCCGGCGGCGGTGATCGCCGCGGCCGCCAGGAAACCGGCCTTTATCCTGAATGACATGAGTTCTCCTGATGACGTGAACAGAACTCGATACACATAATCAGACGCAGCACAAATAGCCCTACAATAAATGCCTCCCCCAGGATGGGGCCGCGCACTCGCCACTGCCGCGAAGGGGCCCAGCCGGGAACGTTAGCAACTGACCGACCGACTGTAAACTGATTCAGTTTTTTCTTGCCGGGGATTCAACGGTGGCTTAAACCGGCACGAAAGGAGCATGGCGCGAAAAGGCGGGCGGCAACTGGGCCGCGGGCGCGGATGTGTACGGTGTGGCCGCATGGGCACCCGAACAGCCGTGAAGATCTGCGGTCTGACCAGGCCGGACGATGTGGACGCCGCGGTCGAGGCCGGCGCCGACGCGATCGGCTTCGTGCTCTACCCGCCCAGCCCGCGCTACGTCACCCCGGAGCGGGCCGCCGAGCTGGCCGCGCGACTGCCCGCCTTCGTCACCCCGGTGCTGCTGTTCGTCAACGCCCCCGCGGCCGAGGTGCTCGCCACCGCCGCGGCCGTGCCCGGCGCACTGGTGCAGTTCCACGGCGACGAAACCCCCGCCGACTGCTGGGCGGCCACCGGCCAGGGCCGGCTCGCCTTCCTGCGCGCCGCCCGCATCCCCCTGGACCCCGGCACCCCACCGTTCGACCTGACCGGCTTCGCCCGGCGCTTCGACCGGGCCAGGGCGATCCTGCTGGACGCGCACGTGCCGGGTTACGGCGGCGGCGGCCGCACCTTCGACTGGTCGCTACTGCCCGCCGCGCCCGAGGAGCACCTGGTGCTCAGCGGCGGCCTCACCCCCGGCAACGTCGCCGAAGGGATTAGGACGTTGCGTCCGTTGTGCCGGACGCTGTCGGTGGACGTCAGCTCCGGGGTCGAGGCCGCCAAGGGCGTCAAGGACCACAACAAGATCCGCGAGTTCATCACCGCCGTCCGCAACGCCTGACTCAGCCGGGCGGCTCCTCAACCAGCAGGGTGCGCAGCCGCTCCCGGAAGGCATCCCGGAGTCCGGCCGGGGCAAGCACCAGCCAGTTCCAGCAACACCTTCGAGGACACCGGATCCTCCTCGGCCCGCGGGATCTACTCGACGGCCGCATCGAACTCGCCGAGTTCATGGTCTGTCCACAATGGACGGTCAGACAACACCGACACGAGCCGGAACAGCCGCGCCGACGCACCCACCAGCACACCCCACCGGCGTGTTGGCCGTTGTCGTACGCCACGTTGGCCGTTGTCGTACGACTCTGCCGGCGGATCGGCGGCGCGATCCGCACTCCCGTACCACTTGGGCCAACTGGTACGCCCACTTGGGCCAAACCGGCGTACCACTTGGGCCAACTCGGCGTCCACAACGGCCAACACACCGTACGACAACGGCCAACACGGTGCAGATGAGTGCTCAGCCGAAGAAGCCGACGATGCGGGTGATTCGGTTGTCGGGGGCGAATTCGACGAAGTCGACTCCGGGTAGTTCTCGGCCGTAGTCCACGCCCGCGGCGACGATGGGTTCGGGCGAGGTCATCAGCCAGCTGAACCTGCCGACGTTGTGGTGGGTGTCCAGGGCGCTGGTGGGGCGGAGGGTGAAGCCGGGGTACTGCGCCCGCATGCCGAGGATGAGCTGGACCATGCCCTCGACGCCCACCACGGTGTCGGTCACCGTGTCGGTGTAGGTGCCCGCCGGCGCCCAGCACCGGGCGAAGGCCGCCGCGATGGTCTCGGCGTCATTTCCACTCCACGCCGCCGCGTACTCGGCGATCGCCTGCTGTCGCTCCATGTCCACTCCTGACTAGTCCAGACTTGAATATGGCCAGACCGTAGGCCGCCGGCGGGCAGCTAGTCAAGACTGGACTAGAGTGTCGCCTGTGTCAGTCGGTGGTTATCTCGTACTGGGCCTGCTGCTGGACGGTCCCGCCTCGGGCTACGAACTCGGCGCGCGGGCGTCCAGGGCGGTGGCCTACTTCTGGCCGATCACCCGGTCGCACATCTACGCCGAGCTGCCCAAGCTGGTGGATCGCGGACATGCCACGGTGCGCCACGTCGTCCAGGACGCGGTGCCGGACAAGCGGGTCTACACCGCGACCGACGCGGGTCTGCACGCCTTCCGCGGCTGGCTGGACGGCTTCAACACGGTCTCCGAACGAGCCAGGCAACCGTTGCAGATCCAGCTGCATTTCGCCCAGCACACCAGCGCCGAACACCTGCTCGGCCAGCTCGATCAATGGGAGGAGGAGCTGCGCCACACCCTGGTGCTGTGCCAGGAACTCCTCGCCGAGTACGCCGACCACACCGGGCGCGGCCTGACCGCGCGGTTCGCGATCAACCGCGCCGAGGCGGACCTCGCCTGGATCGGCGAGGCCCGCGCAACGCTGTCCTGACCCCCCTCATCCGCCTGCCGATCCCGCCGCACCGCCGAGTTGGGCCAACTCGTACGCCCAGTTTGGCCAACTACGCGTACGAGTTGGGCCAACTCGGCAACCGGTTCGTGGGTAAGGAAAACCGGCGGTTCGGTGACCTGGTCACCGAACCGCCGGACCCTTACCCCACCGCGGGACTAGCCGGCCGGGACCGGCAGCGGCATGCCGGGCACGCTCTGGTCGGCCGGGACGACCCCGTCCACCAGGTAGGCGTTCACGATCTTGTCCACGCCGGCGTTGCCGCCGCTGTAGATGCCGTGGTCACCCTCGCCGGTGACGGTCAGCAGCCGCGAGTTCTGGAACGCCGCGCGGGCCCGGCGCGCACCCTCGATCGCGGTGGCGCCGTCGTTGTCGGCCTGCACGATCAGCACCGGCGGCACGCCCTTGCCGTCCAGCTTGGGCAGCGGCCGCGGCCGGTCCGGCCAGAACGCGCAGGTCTGGAAGCCCATCCAGCCCGCGCCGTAGAGCGACAGGCCGCGGTCGACCTGCTGCTGCGAGCGGCGGATCAGCGATTCCCGGTCGCCGGTCCACGGACCGTCGTTGCACAGCGTGTGCCACAGCGTGGCCAGCATCGCGTCCGGGGCATCGGCCTTCACCTTGTCCACGGCGTCCTTGACCGACACCTCCGCCTTGGCCTTGGCCTGCGCGGGCGCGTCCTGCTCGGTCAGCGTCCTGAGCTGGACCAGCCGCTCGGCCAGGGTAGGGAACTGCGCCTTCGCCTTGAGCGAGCCCAGGATGAGGCTGTCCACCAGGCTCGGGTAGATCGTGACCCCGCCGATCTGCACCGGCTTGCGGGCCAGCGCGGCCCGCACCTGCTCGAAGGTCTGCCGGGCGGCTTCGCCGGTGGCGCCGAAGTGATATTTGGCGTCATAGCGGGCGATCCAGGGCAGGAAGTCCTGCCGCCAGCGCCGCTCGAAGGCCAGCGGCTGCCAGTCGAAGGACTGCTGCCAGCTGGCGGTGAACTCGGTCGCGGAGTCCAGCACGAACCGCCCGACCCGGTTCGGGAAGCGCTGCGCGTAGTGCGCGCCCAGCCAGGTGCCCGCCGAGTACCCGATCCAGTTGAACTTGTGCCTGCGCAGCAACACTCGCAGCAGGTCCAGGTCCTTGGTCATCTGGAAGGTGTTGATCAGCGGCCCCAGCTCGCCGGATGCCTGGCGACAGGTCTTCGCGCCCTGCTGCACCGCGTCCACGATCAGGTTGAGGTTGCGCGGATCCCGGTTGCGCGCGTCCAGTTCGGGCGCCGGGCCGGACTGTCCGCCGCAGGTGATGTTGGTGCTCTTGCCGGTGCCCCTGGAGTCGATGCCGATGACCTCCTGGTGCGTGCGCAGCTTGTCCTGGCCGCGGAAATGCAGCGGCAGCGACCGGCCGGGCCCGCCGGGTCCACCCGGGTTGGTCAGCACCGAGGCGGTGGTGACGCCGGTGGCGCGCAGCCTGCTGACCGCGATGGTCAGATCCTTGCGCTCGGTCGGGCGCTCCCAGTCCCGCGGCGTGGCGAACGTGGCGCACTCCAGCAGTCCGACCTCACCCGGCGGCGTGCCGGGCAGTTCCTCGGTCGTGCAAGGGTGCCAGCCCAGTGCCTGCCCGGCGTAGCGGGCCGGGATGTGCGTGGAGTTCAGCGCTTCCGCCGCCGGCTCGGCCAGCGCCGGGGTCAGCCCGGCGAACAAACCGCCCACGACCACCGGGATCACCCCGGCGACACGCAGCCTTCTACCACTCATGTGTTCCCCCTCATTCCGATTCGTTGTGTGACGCCCGGAAACGGCGTCAGCGGGTCATCCGGACCAGCACGTCGACCTGGGCCGGGTTGTAGAGGTCGGTGATGGCCTGGCTCATCGCCTGCAGCCCGGTGGCCGCACCCAGCGGCGCCCCGGCGAACAGGTTCCGCAGCTCCGGCGTGTCCTCGATCATCTGCCTGCTGACCGGCGCCAGCCGCTCGGCCAGGTCCTGCCGGGTCCGCTCATCGGCGTCGGCAGGCAAGTTGTCGAACTCCCTGAGCACCGGATTCGAGCTGGTCCTGCGCACCGTCTCCGCGTAGGCATGCAGCGTGGCCGGCGCGAGGATCCGGGTCAGCACAACCACAAAGTCCCGGTCCGCCGCACTGATCTCGGTGCCCGCCACCGCCTGGGCCAGTTCGGGTCCCAGATCGGTCGGCGCGGACCGGCGCAGGATCAGGGCCAGTTCGGCCCGTACCCGTTGCAGCCGCTCGATGGTCTCGGCCAGCTCGGTGTCCAGTGACCGCAATGCCTCTTCCGGGTGCTCATCCGCCGCGCCCAGTTCGGCGATCTGGCTGAGCGACAACCCGAGCCCGGTCAACCGCTTGATGCGCAACACCCGGATCAGGTGAGCCACGCTGTACCGCTTGTAGCCGTTGGCCCGCCGTTCCGGCTCGGCGAGCAGCCCGACGTCGTGGTAGTGCCGCACCGCGCGCACGGTCGTGCCCGCCAGTTCGGCCAGCTGCCTGGTGCTCCACCCCACGACGGTCACTCCCCGAGCCCTGCTTCCCCGGCACGATCGCGCCGACAGGGAACAGTCCAAACTATGCCGCTACGGCACGGTCAAGTCCCGGACCCGGTCGGCCGCTGTCCGGATCCGGACAGCGATTTCTCCACTGTGGACAGACCGGGTATCGGCCGGGTGGTTCCGCCCGGTTCACCGGGTGCCCGCCCGCGCCGGGTCCGACACTGGACCGCATGACGCGACGCGTACCCACCCGGCTACTCGCCACCCTCGCCGCCACCACCCTCTCCGTCGCCACCCTGGTGGCCCTGGCCCCCGCCGCCAGCGCGGCGCCGGACTGCGCGAAGGTCGAGCACTCGGCCAAGGGGATCTGGCAGCGGGTGACCGTGACCAACAACTGCCGCAACAACATCAGCTACGTGGTCCGCCGCGCGCACGGCCCGGACAGCAAGTGCACCATCGTGCCCCCGCGCCATCAGCACTACTTCGAGTGGGCCCGCTACGGCGCCCGCTGGCAGGGCATGCGCTGGGACTGCGCCTGATCATCGCTGGTGAGCTGGTTCACACCGGGGTGTGGTCACGTTCCGGGCAGCCGGCTCGTCCAGGGGGAAAGCGAAAGGAGCTTTCCCCATGCAGGCCATCATCGTGTGCACCTCTGTCTCACACGGCAACACCCGCAGGGTCGCCGAGGCCATGGGCCAGGTGCTGGATGCCCGGGTGGTCGCTCCCGACCAGGTTGATCCGGCCACGCTGGCGGACTACGACCTGGTCGGGTTCGGCTCGGGGATCTTCCTGGGGTCCTTCCATGCGCAGCTGCGGGAGTTCGTCCAGGCTCTTCCGGTCCAGCGGCGGCGGCATGCGTTTGTCTTTGCCACCAGTGGTTTTCCCGAGGCCGGGTTCCAGCGCTTCTCCCGGCCGCTGGCAAAGGTGCTGCGGGACAAGGGGTTTGCGGTGGCGGACACCTTCTCCTGTCGTGGGTTCGACACCTGGCTGCCGTTCAAGCTGGTCGGCGGGGTCCGAAAAGGACGGCCGGACGCCGCCGATCTGGTGGCAGCACGGGAGTTCGCCGACGGGCTGCGCACCCGGCTGGACGTCACGCCCTGACCCGGTTCACTCGGCGGTGCGGCGGTGCCGCCACTTCGCGGTGTAGGGCAGCGCGAACAGGTACAGGCCGGTGGCCAGCAGCAGGAACAGTGGGAGCAGCGGCAGGTAGGACAGCCAGATGACCGGGTTCTCCTGGGCCAGGGCGACGGCGGTGATGACGATGGTCGCGGTGAACACGATGGACAGCCAGCGGTGGAGCTGCCGGATTCGCTTGCTCGCACTCATGAAGACCTCCTCGGAAGTGGGCCGCGGCCGGTGAATCCGGCGCGTTTTCCCTGGAGGTGACGTTAGGTGCGGCGGGTGGGCCCAGGCTTCTCGATTCCTGATCGGTCTGCTGGTCAGGGCCGCTGGCGCATCGTGCCGTCGGCCGCGACGAGCACCCCGGCTTGCGGCTGGCCGCCGCCGCAGTGCGCACCGGCGGGGAAAATCTCCTTCGGCGTGAGCTGGATGTCCTGGTCCACCAGCACCGCGCCCGCGGCGTCGGTGAGCCGGACGCTGAGCCGCATCGGCTCCAGTTTCAGCCCGGTCTGGTCGAGGAAGCCGTTCTTCGCGCCGGTGCGGACCATCTTGGCCGAGCAGGGCTGGTCCGGTTTTCCCGGCGGGCAGGTGGACGGCACGGCCGCGGTGGACTCATCCAGGTGCACGTCCTTGCCGTCGACGGTGGCCTTAACGACCTTGGCGGCCAGCGGCGCCTCGATGTCCAGGCCGATACCCGCGCGGGCGGCCATCGCCGGACAGGCGACACTGGCCGGACCGCCGCTGCAACCGGTGAGCAGGGCGAGTCCGGCCAGTGTCAACAAGAACATGCGCATACCTGTCCAGACGGAGTGCGGCGGCCACCTGGTTGCACCCACCACCCCCGTGTTGGCCGAGTGGCGTACCAGTTCGGCCAAGACTGCGTACGACAACGGCCAACACGCCGACGGGGTAGGGATGGCCAGCGGGCTAGGCGAAGAAGCGGTCGAGTTCGGCGGTGACCGCGGCGGGTTGTTCCTCGGCGATGTAGTGGCCGGAGTCCTTGATCTCCACCACGCGCACGTCGGTGGCCTTGCGTGGCAGGTGATCGGCCAGGAACCAGTAGTTGGGGCCGGCGCCCAGGCCGAGTACGGGCATGGCCAGCTTGCCGTGGGTTTTCTCGTCCACGATGTCCTGGACGAAGCCCTGGTACCAGCCGTTGCCCGCGCGGACCGCCTCCGGGGTGGCGTAAGCGTGCGCGTAGATCGCCCGGTCGCGGTCGTTGATGGCGGCGCGGTTGACCAGCAACATGTCGCAGAAGTGGTCGATGAGCACCCGGGAGCGGCCGGCGATCAGCTGTTCCGGCAGGCCCTGCGCCTGGTTGAAGGCGAACCACCACGGGAAGAACGGCTGGCCGGGCCGCGGGATCAGGGTCAGCTGGTACAGGTCCTCATCCGGGTGCGCGACGTCCAGGAGGGCCAGTTTCCGGACTGTGCCGGGGAAAAACGCGGCCAGGCTCTGCGCGACCATGGCGCCGATGTCGTGCCCGGCCACATCGGCCCGCTGGTGGCCGAGTTTGCGGATCAGCTCGTGGATGTCCGCGGCCATGGTCTTCTTGTCGTAGCCACCCGCCGGTTTGCCGGAGCCGCCCATGCCGCGCAGGTCCACCGCGATCACGGTGTGCCGCTTGGCCAGCGCGGGCATGATCTTGTGGAATTCCCACCAGGTCTGCGGCCAGCCGGGCAGTAGCACCAGCGGCGCTCCCGAGCCGCCGATGACGTAGTGCAGGCGGGTGCCGTTGACTTCGGCGTGCGCGCTGCGGAAGTTGCCGCCCAGTGAACGGGCCAGTGCGGCATCCGACGGGGCGCGCGGTCCTGGTGCGGCCGCGGCCTCACCGGTCATCGCGAGAGCCGCGGTGGCGGCGCCCAGAGAAAGCATGGTTCGACGGTCCATGGTGCCCCCAGAGCTGGGATCGAAGCTGCCGGTCGGCACGGTAACCCGGCCAACCCGCCCGGCCAGCATGTTTCAGCCATCGCTGAACGGCAGGATGACCGGCTGCTGACCGGCTGCTGAGTGCGACCGAGCAGACTGGGCCACATGACCGCACCGGCTGGCCCGCCCGCACCCCTGGCCGTGCACGGCCTGTGGTCGCCCGGTCGGGGCCTGCTGCTGTGGGCGGAGAGCCCGCGCCGCCCGGCCACCACCGCCATGCGCCCGACCGCTTGGTCGGTTCGCCCGCACCCGTTCGCCGCGCCCACCGCCGAACTGATCGCGCTGCACCCGGGCAAGCCCGTCCCGGCCACCCTGCTGCTGCCCTCCCGCCCCAACGGGCCCCGGCCGTCACCGGATCTCGCGCGCGAGATCCGCACCCGTACCGACCAACCGGTCACCCTGCAGCCCTGGTCGGTGCCTGCGCTGCTGGTCGACCCGTCCGAACTCGACGATCCGGCCGAGGGCATCCGCTACGGCACCTCGGTGCAGCACCTGCGGGCCGTGTACCGCCTGGCCCTCGACCTGGCCCACCGGGGCCGGGTGCTGCCCACCGTCGTGCCCGCCGGGAACGGTGCACACGCCCGCTGGCGGCCGGTGCTGCGTGGCCTGGACGCCGTCGCGGCCCAGCGCCTGGCCCAGGCCCTGCCCCCGATCGGCCGCGCCGAGCAGTCCGAGCGACTCGACGGCGCGGATCCGGCGATGCTGGTCGAGGACGCCCTGGGCGCACTGGTGGACGCCGCGGTGCGGGACCGGCTCGCGCACGCGGACCTGCCGCTGACCGGCGGGGACGGGCCGATCGAGGTGTGGCTGCGGGCGCTGTGCGCCGCCGACGGCCGGGCCGACCTGCCCGCCGCCGCACACCGGGTGGTCGCCGACGCCATCGGCGCCTGGGACGCCGAGGCCAACACCGACCTCGGCGAGGGCACGGTGTGCGTGCGCCTGTCCGAACTGCGCACCCTCTCCACCCCGGAACCCGGCGGCGACCCGGACGACCAGACCGGCGACGGCACGCACTGGCAGCTGTCCTTCCACCTGCGCGCCGCCGCCGATCCCAGCCTGCTGCTGCCCGCGGCCGAGGTCTGGTCCGGCCGCGCGCACCCGTTCCTGTCCGACCCCGAGGGCCTCCTGGCGGCCGAACTGGGCCGGGCCGCGCTCGTGCTGCCCATGCTCGCGCCCGCGATCACCGGGGCCCGGCCCGGCAGCTACGACCTCACCGTGGCCGAAGCCGAGGAGTTCCTGGTCAGCGGCGCGCAACGGCTCACCGAAGCCGGGTTCGAGGTCCAGCTGCCCGCCTCCTGGGGCGGACGGCGGCGGGCCGGGCTGCGGTTGTCCGCGCACAGCGCCCCGACCGACCGGATCGCCGGTGAACGGCGGCTCAGCCGGGAGGAACTGGGCACCCTGCGCTGGTCGGTCTCGGTCGGCGACGAGGTGCTCACCGAGGACGAACTGCGTGATCTGGTGGCCGCCAAGACCAACCTGGTCCGGCTGCGCGGGCACTGGGTCAGCGTGGACGCCGAACACCTGCGCCTCGGCCTGGCGCACGTGCGCCGCGACCCGCACCGGGCCAAACCCCGGGTGCCCACCGTCGGCGAAGTCCTCGCCCTGCTGCACCGCCCCGACGGCGCCGAACTGCCCGGCCTGCCGCTGCCGATCACCGGCATCAGCACCGAGGGCTGGCTGGCCGACCTCTTGGCCGGCAAGCTGTCCCTCGCACTGCGGCCGGTCGAGCTGCCGCCGGAATTCCACGGCGAACTGCGGGACTACCAGCGCCGCGGCGTGGCCTGGCTGGCGCTGATGGCCGAGGCCGGGATCGGCGTGTGCCTGGCCGACGACATGGGCCTGGGCAAGACCATCCAGGTGCTCGCCCTGGAAGCACTCGAACGCGCCAAGGGCGGAGACGGGCCGACGCTGCTGCTCTGCCCGGTCGCGGTGCTCGGCATGTGGCCGCGCGAGGCCGCCCGGTTCGCGCCGGGGCTGCGGGTGCGGGTGCACCACGGCCCGGCCCGCGACCTGGACTCGCTGCTCGGCGAGGCTGACTTGGTCGTCACTACCTACGCCACCGCCGCCCGCGATGTGGACGCGCTGTCCCGCGTCGACTGGGCCCGGCTGGTGCTGGATGAGGCGCAGACCGTGAAGAACCCGCGCACCGGGGCGGCCAGGGCGATCCGCCGGTTCACCGCCCGGCACCGGGTCGCGCTCACCGGCACGCCGATGGAGAACGGCGTCGCCGAGTTGTGGGCGCTGCTGGACGCGCTCAACCCCGGCCGGTTCGGGTCCCGCGAGGACTTCCGCGAACGCTTCGCCGCCCCGATCGAACTGCGCGGCGACCCGGTGGCCGCCGCCGAACTGCGCCGCCTCACCCGGCCCTATGTCCTGCGCAGGCTGAAAACCGATCCGGCCATCGCCCCCGAACTCCCGGCCAAGATCGAACTCACCGAGGAGTACCGCCTCACCAGGGAGCAGGGCACGCTCTACCGGACCATCGTCGAGGAGATGATGACCAAGATCCAGGACAGCCACGGCATCAACCGCCGGGGCAACGTGCTGGCCGCGATCACCAAGCTCAAACAGGTCTGCAACCACCCGGCGCACCTGCTGCACGACGGCTCGCCGCTGGGCCACCGCTCCGGCAAGGTCGCCCGCCTGGAAGAGCTGCTCACCGACGTGCTGGCCGCGGGCGACCGGGTGCTGTGCTTCACCCAGTTCACCGAGTTCGGCCGCCTGCTCACCCCGCATCTGGCCGACCGCCTGCGCACCGGGATCGCGCACCTGCACGGCGGCCAGTCCGCCCGGCACCGGGACGAGACGGTCCAGCGATTCCAGGCCGGCGAGGGCCCGCCGGTGCTGCTGGCCTCGCTCAAGGCGGGCGGTTCCGGGCTGACCCTGACCGCCGCCACGCATGTCTTCCACCTGGACCGCTGGTGGAATCCGGCGGTGGAGGCGCAGGCCACCGACCGGGCGTTCCGGATCGGCCAGCGCCGCACCGTGCAGGTCCGCAAATTCCTCTGCCCAGGCACCATCGAGGAACGCATCGACGCCCTGATGAACCGCAAACGCGACCTGGCCGACCTGGTGTCGGTGCCAGGGGAGAACTGGCTCACCGAGCTGTCCGACACCTCGCTGCGGGAGATGTTCCAGCTGGGCGAGGAGGCCACCGATGACTGACCCCGCGGACTGGGACGAACGACTGCGGCAAGCCCTGGAACCCTTGGGCGTCAACACTTTCCTGGCCGACCCCAGCTCCGGCTTCTGGTGCGACAAGGTCAGCGGCCTGACCGTCGGACCGGGCGTTGTCACCGCCCAGGTGCGCGCCACCCGCACCCGCGGTCACCAGACCCGGATCGCCGTCCCGGTGCACGGCAAACCCGCCTGGGCCGCCCTCACCCAGGCCCTGGCCGCGGACAGCCGACTGGCCACTGCCCTGCTCACCGGCGAGGTCCCGCTGACTGTCGAACCGGCCTGCGCCGGCGCTGGCCACCCGCTGCTGCCGGACTTCACGCAGGAGGCCGCGCTGGACTGCACCTGCCCGGCCCCGGCCACCCCGTGCGGCCACCTGCACGCCACCCTCTCCGTGTTCGCCAGGGCCGTGCAGGCCGACCCGTTCCGCCTGTTCGCCCTGCGTGGCCGGGACCGGGACACCCTGCTGACCGAACTCCGCTCCCGCCTGGGCGTGACCGGCCCACAGCCGCCGAAGGCCGCCGCCCCGCCGCTGACCGCGGTCCTGGACGACTTCTTCGACTGGCCCACCCCCGACGGCGCCGCCCCAGCCCCGACCCGCGGTGATCAACCCGGCCCGGTGCTCGACGAACTCCCGCCCCTGACCACCACGGTGGCCGGCGTCGGCCTGACCGACCTGCTCCGCCCGCTCTACCAGGCCCTGACCAGCGCGGACTGACTCAGTCCCGGCCGTCCAGGGGCAGCGCGAGCTGGTCCACCAGCCGCAGCGGCGGCGCCAGCCGCTGCCCACTGCCGCGCAGGCACCGTCGACAGGTCACCGGACGGGTGCTGGGGTGCATGTCCTCCAGCGCCCACCCGGCGACCCCGACGTGACAGGCCGGCCCGGGTAACTCCACCCCGGCCATCCATTTGCTCGGCGCCACCCCGTGCACCACCCGGGAGCGGCGGATGGTCAGGTTGCGTTCCTCGAACTGCCGCGCGGTGCGCACGGCGACCGCCTGGAGCACGGCGGTCAGCGGATCCAGGGCGGTCGGCGGAAGCTTCCGAGCTGCGGTCATACCCGAATCCTCGCACCCACCCCTGACAATTCCGGCCCTGTCCCACTTGGGCCAACTGGCACGCCCACTTCAGCCAAACCGGCGTACCAGTTGGCCCAACTCGCCGGAAGATCGGCGGGCCGGGCGAACTCAGCCGAGCAGGAGTTTCGCCGCCACCGTCGCCCCGTCCGGGCGGATCTCCCCCGCCACCGCCCGCGCCCGCTCCCGGACCCCGGCGGTCAGGGCCGTGGCCAGCGCGGCCGACAGCGAGTCGACGGTCGGCGCCGGTCCCGGGTGTGCCACCCCGATGCCCAGCTCGGCCACCCGGCTCGCCCAGTACGGCTGGTCCGCGATCTGCGGGACCACCACCTGCGGCGCACCGGCGCGCGCGGCCGTGGTCGTGGTGCCCGCGCCGCCGTGGTGCACGACCGCGGCCATCCGCTGGAAAAGCGCCTGCTGGTTGACCTCGCCGACCACGAAGCAGTCCGCGGCGTCGTCGACCGCGGCCAGGCCGGCCCAGCCACGGGCGAGCACGACCCGGCGCCCCTGCGCGCGGACCGCCGCGATCGCCACCTGGGCCATGTCCTTGGGCACGTAGGCGGCGATGCTGCCGAAGCCCACGTACACCGGCGGCTCACCGGCGTCCAGGAACTCCGTCAGCCCGGCCGGCAGCGGCCGGTCGTCGGGCAGCAGCCACGCCCCGGTCTGCACCAGGTCGAGGTCGGTCAGGCCGGCCGACGGGCACAGCGTCGGATCCGCCGCCAGCACCGGCCGGTCGGTGAAGACGTGGTCGCGCACGTTGTCCACCGGCGGCAGGCCGAGCCCCGCCCGGCGGCGGTTGAGCGCCGGGCCGTACAGGTCGTTCACCCGCTGAGCGTCCTGCTGCCAGAGTGCCCGGTTGTCGGTCTCCGCCGCCGGGGAAGGTGTGCCCGGCCGCACGCCCGGCCGGAAGTGCCGCGACGGCAGGCCGTAGAGCTGGAAGCAGGCGAACACGTAGCGGATGCCCAGCTGCTCGGCCACATCCCGCGCCCCGGCGGGCATCAGACCGCTCGCCAGCAGCACATCACACCCCTGCGCCGCGGTGCTGAGCGTGTCGAACCGGGCGTCGACCAGCTCGGCCGCGAACCGGAACGCGTCCGCCGCGGTCGGCGGCTTGTCCCCGGAGACCACCGGGCGCACCTCCGGACCCAGCGGCACCAGTGGCACCCCGGTCCGCGCCAGCAGCGCCGCGAAATCCGCATCCGGCGGCGCGCACACCCGCACCTCCGCGCCGAGTTCCCGCAACGCCACCGCGAGCCCGGCCAAGGGCTCGACATCCCCGCGCGATCCCACCGTCGTCAACAAGACACGCACTTCGCGATTCCCCATTTCCGCTGGTTCTTCCCTGTCGGCGGGTGAGTGTGCGGCACCCCCGGGGTCTTGCCGCAAGCCCCCCGGTCAGCTATAAGTTGAAAGGGGCAAGGAGAACTATCTCCTTGCCATCGCTGTTTCAGTCCACTGTGGACGGGTTCGCCGCTGCCGGCGACGGAACCACGCCGTCCAGGCCAGCAACGACCCGATCGTGGCCAGTTCGATCACCTGGCTCAGCCCCGCCATCACCTCCACCGGCAGCCGGTAGATCAGCACCGCCCGCAGCGCCGCGGTGGCGAGCAGCCCACCGCCCCCAGACCGCGGTGAGCATCAGGAACAGGCGGCGGAACCCGGGTTCGGTGCTGATCCGCCGGTCCCAGTCCTCGGTTCCGTTGTCCCGCAGGCGTTTGGCCAGGTGGAACAGGGCCGGTCGGGTGGTCAGGCAGGTGGCCAGGAAGACCAGTGCGATCAGCGCCGAGGTCAGTGGGTCGCGCAGCAGCACCAACCGGGGATCGCTGGTCAGCAGCGCGACGGCGAGGCCGAGCAGGCTGGTCGCCAGCATCAGGCCGACCAGCAGGTCGATCCGGCGACGCACGCCCAGCAGGTACCCGGCCCGCAGGGTCACCGCGGTGGCGCCGGCCAGCAGGCACACCAGGTTGTCGAAGCCGAGCAGGCGGCCGGTGTAGAAGGTGAGCGGGGACAGGCCGAGGTCCAGCACCAGTCCCAGCAACCAGGTCAGCCGGTGGCGGGTCATCGGGCGCACCACCGCACCGGCAGGCTGGCCAGGCCGAAGACCTGCGAGTCCGGTTTGCACCGCAACTCAGCCGGATCCACGGCCAGGCGCAGGTTCGGCAGCCGGGTGAGCAGCCGGGTGAAGGCGATCTCCAGTTCGGCGCGGGCCAGGTGCGCGCCAAGGCACTGGTGCGGTCCGTGGCCGAAGGCCAGGTGCTGCCGGGCCGGGCGATCCGGGTCGAACTCGTCCGGGCGGTCCAGGAACTCGAGGTCCCGGTTGGCGGACAGGCCGAGCGTGACCACGCCCTCCCCTGCCTTGATCAGCCTGCCACCCAGTTCGACATCGGCGACGGCGACCCGGGCGGCCACCGCGTCGGCGACCGAGTGGTACCGCAGCAGTTCCTCGACCACCGCGGGCATCCGGCCAGGGTCCCGGCGCAGTTCCGCGCACAACTCCGGTCGGCCGAGCAGGGTGAGCACGCCCAGCGAGATCATGTTCGCGGTGGTCTCGTGCCCGGCGACCAGCAGGATCAGGATCATGCCCACCGCACCCGGCCTGCTCAGCCTGCCCTCGGCCACCGGACCGGCAGCCAGCCTGCTGATCAGGTCCACGGCCGGTTCCCGTTGCCGTTGGGCGAACAGCGCGTCCAGGTACTCGAAGAGCTGCGCCATGGCCGTGCCGGATTCCGCGGCGGTGCTGGCGTTGCTGAGCGCGGTGCGGGTGCGGGACTCGAAGAACTCGTGCTCCGGGTAGGGCACGCCGAGCAACCGGCAGATCACCAGTGACGGCAACGGAAGCGCGAACGCGGGCACCAGATCCGCGGCCGGCTCGCCCGCGAGCAGCTGATCCAGCAGTGCGTCCACCACGCCCTCGATCTCCGGGCGCAGCGCGGCGACCCGGCGCACGGTGAACTCGGCGTTGAGCATCCGGCGATACACCCCGTGCTCGGGCGGATCGGTGTCCAGGAACGGGCGCCGCCGCTCCGGCGGGGCAGCGCCCGCGCGCAGCCGGGGGAAACCGGGCCGGGTGGCGTCGATGCTGAACCGCGGATCGGCCAGCACCGTGCGCATGTCCGCGTGCCTGCTGATCACCCAGACCCGGTCGCCACTGGGCAGGGTGGCCCGGCTGACCGGGTCGGTGGCGCGCAGCCGGGCGTATTCGGGTGGTTCGGCGAACGGGCAGCTGCGCGGGATCGGGAGTGTCATCGGCGCCTCACTCGGTGATGGTGTTGGGCGCCAACGACGTTAGGGACGAGCGGGGTGGAGTCGCCTCGGCGCACGGGTGGGACCCGGGCCCGGCGATCTCCACCCCGGGGTGGAGTCGGTTCCGGCTAGGCGGCGGCGCGGGCGCGCACGATGTACTGACCCATGCCGCCGCACCCGTTGGGGTTGGTGCGCTGGATGACGTAGCCGGGCGGGATCGGCGAGCCCAGGCAGATCCACTGCCCGTCCCGGGGCAGTTCGATGTAGCGGCCCATGCCACCGCAGCCGTTGCCGTTCAGCATGGTGATCACGTAGCCGTCCGGGATGGGCGAGCCCAGGCAGGTCCACTGCCCGTTGCGCGGCAGCTCGATGTACCGGCCCATGCCGCCACAGCCGTTCGGGTTCAGCATGGTGATCACGTACGGCACCGGCAGCGGTGAGCCCAGACAGGTCCACTGCCCGTTGCGAGCCGGTTCCAGGTACCAGGAACCGCCCCGGCTGCACCCGTTGGCGTTGAGCATCGTGATCACGTGCCCGTCCGGGATCGGCGAGCCCGCGCACACCCAGCCGGTGAACGCCGGCGCGGCCGCGGCGACCGGCGCCTTGGCCGGAGCGGCGGCGGCAGGCGCAACGGCAATTATGCCGCCAAAAGCGACCATTCCGGCGATCGAGGCAAGCATTGCAGCCATTCTCGACCAGCTGGACCTGATTTTCATCTAATCCGCTCCTCATGGGTGCCAGATGCGAATGAAAAGAACGACGAGGACGCCTTGAGCTGCACTGACGCTATCGGGAACGACCTCGATCGGGAAATACGCCGAACTGGCTAATCAAACAGCACACACAAGCGCGGCATCCATAAAATGCCCCACCCCGCCAGATGTTTTCGAACACTCCACTATCCGCGTCCCAACAGCGCCACTTGCCGAAGTAGACAGACCTGTCTATGGTCGATCGGGACTGAACAGACCTGTCTACTCAATCGGAGGTTCGGGCATGGCCCACACCTTGCCCCGGAGCGGGCGGCTGCCGGACTCGGCGGCGCTGTACCTGCTGGCCTCGCTGGTCGTGTCGCTGCTGGCCTCCTCCAGCGCACCTACCCCGCTGTACGCCCACTACCAGGAACAATGGGGTTTCTCGCCGATCACCACCACCGTCGTGTTCGGCGTGTACGCGGTGTCCGCGCTGGCCGCGCTGCTGGTGCTGGGCAAGCTGTCCGACCACCTGGGCCGGCGGCCGGTGCTGCTGGTGGCGCTGGTCGTGCAGGCCGCGGCGATGCTGGTCTTCGCCACCGCCGACGGGGTGGGCGCGCTGCTGGTCGCCAGGGTGATGCAGGGGGTGGCCATCGGGGCCTCGCTCGGCGCGCTGGGTGCGGGCATGCTCGACCTGGACGCCCGGCGCGGGCAGCTGGCCAACGCGGTCGCGCCCGGGATCGGCACCGCGGTCGGCGCGTTGTTCTCCGCCCTGCTGGTGCGCTACCTGCCCGCGCCCACCGAACTGGTCTACCTGGTGCTGCTGGCGGTGTTCCTGGTGCAGGGACTGGGAATCGCGCTGATGCGGGAGACGGTCAGCCGGGCGCCGGGCGCGCTGGCCAGCCTGCGCCCGGAGATCACCCTGCCCGCCGCGATGCGGCCGAGGGTGCTCACCGCGGCGCCGGTGCTGTTCGCGGTGTGGGCGCTGGCCGGGCTCTACGGCGCGCTGGGCCCGGCCCTGGTGGCCAAGCTCGGCGGTGGCGGCTCCCCGCTGCTGGGCGGGCTCGCGCTGTTCACCATGGCCGGAGCCGCCGCGCTGGCCACCGTGGTGCTGCGCAACCGCTCCCCCGAATTCACCATGCGCACCGGGGTGTTCGCGCTGATCATCGGCGTGGCGGTGACCCTGATCGCACTGCCGATCGGCACGCTGCCGCTGTTCTTCCTGGGCACCGCGATCGCCGGGGTCGGCTTCGGCGCCGGGCTCCAGGGCAGTCTGCGCACCTCGGTGCCCTTGGCGCGACCGCATGAGCGGGCCGGGGTGCTCTCGCTGCTGTTCGTGGTGTCCTACCTCGGATTCGGGCTGCCCGCGGTGGCCGCCGGGGTGCTGGTGGTGCACGGTCCCGGCCTGGTCGGCGCGACGCTGCTCTACGGCGGGGTGCTGATCGCACTGGGGGTGCTGGCCCTGGTGCGGCTGTTCACCCCGGCACCGACGGTGCCGGCGGGTGATCCCGAACCGGCGCTGTCCCGGTTGTAGCCTGGTTGTCCAGTCCGGAATCGAGGGAAGTGGTGGGAATGACGGCCAAGGTGTCCGCCCGCGAGCGGTTGCTGGCCGCCGCCGACGAGCTGTTCTACGCCGAGGGCGTGCGCTCGGTGGGCATCGACCGGGTGATCGAGCACGCCGGGGTCGCGAAAGCCTCGCTGTACAACACCTTCGGCAGCAAGGACGAGCTGATCCACGCCTACCTCAAGGGCAGGCAGGACAAGATATCCGGGCGCATCCTGGCCGCGGTCGAGGCCGCCGGGACCCCGCGCGAGCGGATCCTGGCGGTCTTCGACGCGCAGGCCAAGGCCTACGCCGACAGCGGTTTCCGCGGCTGCGCCTTCCACCGGGCCAGCGCGGAATCCCACCCCGACGACCGGGTGGAGCAGGCCACCAGGGAGTACCGCGCCTGGGTCCGCGACCTGTTCGCCGACCTCGCCGGGCAAGCGGGCGCCCGGGATCCGGCGGCCCTGGCCCACCAGCTGCACCTGCTCTACGACGGCACCGGCCACGCCACCCGCACCGACCGCGATTCCAGCGCCACCACGGCGGCCAGGGCCGCGGCCGCCGCCCTGCTCACCGCCGCTGTCGCCTGATTCGCCTGCGCGCACAACGCCTGACCGCTACCCTCTCGTGATGATCGAGAAGAAGACCCGGTCCCGGCGGCGCCGGTGGTGGGTGCTGGGCCCGATCCTGGTGCTGCTGGTCCCGATCCTGCTCTACGCGCCGTTCCTGGGCTGGGAGTACACCCGCCCACAGCCCGATCCCATTCCGGGCAGCGCCCAGGTGTCCACTTCGGCCGTGCCGTGGGTGGTGGTGATCGGCAACCCGAAGACCTACGCCGACTCCCCCAGCAACAAGCTCTGCGTCGGCACCCTGGTCGCACCCAAGGCCGTGGTCACCGCCGCGCACTGCCTGGGCCAGGCCACCCCGGCCGAGTTGACCATCACCGTCGGCCGGGACGACCTGCGTGGCACCGCGGGCCGGATCGTGCGGGTCGCCAACACCTGGCTGGATCCGGCCTACCCCAAGGGAATCGCCGAGGAGTCCTTTCTCGGCGGCGCCTTCGGCAAGGTCGCACTGGCCCCCGCCGACATCGGCCTGATCACCCTGGCCGAACCCCTGGACACCCCGGTGCTTCCGTTGGCCGATCCGGGCACCGGGCCGAAGGGCGGGGAAAGCGCCACCGTGTACGGCTGGCGCATGTCCCCCGCCGACGACCCCCTGCTGTGGCAGGCCCCGACCGCGGTGGCCGAGGACGCCGAATGCGTGCGGCGGGCCGCGGACAGCGTCCGCTTCATGCCACCACGCTGGTGGGGCCTGCGCTACGACCCCGATTCCTACCTGTGCGTGGGCGCGGACCGGGCAATCCGGTTGCGCGCCACCGACAGCGGCTCCCCGGTCGTGGTCGGCGGCCGACTGGCCGGGGTGGCCTCCTGGTCGGCCAGCGCCGCGCCGTCATCCCCGGACTACTACACCCGGGTGGCGAATTTCCAGCCCCAGCTGGCCACCCTCATCGCCGCGATCCGCTGAGTCCACAGTGGACGGACACTAAGCAAGCGCCCAGAAGAACCCACCCGCCCCGTGTTGGCCGTTGTGGACGGTGTGTTGGCCGAATGGCGTACCGGTTCGGCCAAGACTACGTACAACAACGGCCAACACGCCGGCGAGGTGTGGACCGGGCTTCTGGCCACTTGTTCAGACGGTGACGGTGGCGACGGGGTCCAGGCCGTTGTTCTTGGCGTAGGCGTTCTCCACCCCCAGCAGGATCTCCACGACCTCGAAGTAGTGATCCCAGAAAGGCGTGTCCCGCAAGGCTTCCACCAGCAGCTGGTACGCCTCGTGGTCCACGGCCTCCCAAGCCCAGATGTCAGTGACCCGTGCCGAGTAGAACTCGGTGTCGTAGAAGCGGGAACGCACGCCGCGCACCTTGTCGTTGACCGCGGGCAGGATCTCGGTGGTGAAGGCCGCCACTCGCTGCTCCACGGTCAGGTCGAGCCAGGCGCGGGTGGTCTTGACCAGCATGAAGGCGGTCAGGGTCGGTTCGAAGGTTTCGGTTGTCATGGCCACGACACTAGGAACTGCCCACCCCTGCGCGCCACGCAACTTTGGCAAGCCAGACTTGCGTATGATGCAATCATGCCCGAGCAGCTCGACCTGAACCTGTTGCGTGTCTTCGACGCGCTGCTCCAGGACGGCAGTGTCACCGCGGCCGCCGAGCGGCTGCACCTGTCCGTGCCCGCGGCCAGCCGGGCGCTGGGCCGGTTGCGGCGGGCCATGGGCGATCCGATCCTGGTGCGGGCCGGCCGTGGGCTGGCGCCGACCCCGTTCGCACTGCGCACCGCGCCGCGGGTGCGCGCACTGCTGGACGAGGCGGCGGCGCTGATCAGCACCGACCGGGAGTTCACGGTCGCCGGACTGCGGCGCACCTTCACCATCCGCGTCAACGACGGCATTGCCGCGGCCCTGATCACCGCGGCCACCTCCGCCGTCGCGCCCGGGGTGACCCTGCGGTTCGTCGCCGAGGGCACCGAGAGCGCCGAGGCGTTGCGGGACGGCTCGGTGGACCTGGACATCGGCGCGGGCGAGGTCACCACACCCGACCTGCGCGCCACCCCGCTCTACACCGAACGCCTGGTCGGCATCGTGCGCGCGGACAGCCCGCTGGGCCGGGCCCGCAAGCCCACCCTGAAACAGCTGTGCCGGCACCCGCATGTCTCGGCCTCCCGCCGCGGCCGGGCCCGCGGCCCGCTCGACGAGGCGCTGACTTCCGTTGGCCTGCAACGACATGTCGCCGCGGTGGTGCCCACCTCCACGGCCGCCGCGCTCCTGGTCGCGGCCAGTGCGCACGTCGGCCTGGTGCCGCAACGGCTGGCCGAGCAGTACGCGCACACCCTCGGCCTGCGCTGGTTCCCCATCCCCGCGGACCTGCCGGAGGTCGAGGTGCGGCTGTGCTGGCACGCCCGGCTGGACGCCGACCCGGCCCAGCACTGGCTACGCGAGACGATCAAGGACGCGCTGCGCTGAACTGCTCGATCGTGTGGTCGCGGAAACGTTGCGCGGCAACGGAAAGGTAGCTGTCCTGCCGCCAGGCCACACTGAGCACCCGGCGGCAGCCCGGATCGGTCACTTCCAGCCAGACCACGTTCGCGGGCAGGCCGATCCGGCGGCCGAAGGCAGGCACCAGCCCAATGCCGAACCCGGCGCCGATTAGGTGGAAGATCCCCTCGGGTTCCTCGCCCTCGCACACCACGTGCAGCTCCGCGCCCGCCTTGGCGAACAGCCGCTCGACCAGTGTGCGCTGCCAGTAGCCGGGCCGGGTGGTGATGAACGGCTCGCCGCTCAGCTCGGCCACGCCGATCCGCCCACGGCCGGCCAACCGGTGTCCGGCAGGCACGCACAGCAGCACCGGTTCATCGAGCAGAACCTGGGTGCGGATGTCCTTGCCGGGCAAGGGTTGCGACCCGAAACACAGATCGGCCTCGCCGGTGCGCAGCTGATCGGCCATGCCCGCGGCCGAGGACTGGAACAGCCGCACGTCCACCAGCGGGTGCCCGGCGACGAAGGTCCGCAGCACCTCGGTCAGCGGCAGCAGGGTTTCGGTGGCCACCGCGACGATGCCGCGGTCCAGCCCGGCCGCGTCGGCGAGTTCCTGCCGGGCGTCGTCCAGCTCGGCCAGCACCCGGTCGACCCGGCGCAGGAACGTGCTGCCGAAGCGGTTGAGCCGGATCCGGCGGCCGTGCCGGTCGAACAGCGGCACGCCGAGTTCCTGCTCCAGCCGGGCCAGGGTCCGGCTCAGCGAGGGCTGCGCGATCCGCAGCTGCTCGGCGGCCCGGCCGACGTGCTCCAGCCGGGCGAGGGTCTGGAAGTAGCGGAGTGCCAGAAGATCCACTGCTGATGCCTCGCCTGTTATGAACAGATAACCGATCTTGTCTTGGACAGCATAAGGCGGCCGATCCTAGGTTCGGTCCCGTGACCACAACCGTGACAACGCCGCCCCGCCGGGCGACCGGAACGCTGCTGGTGTGCCGGGTGCTGGTGAGCGCGCACACCGTCGCGATCATCGGCCAGCCGGTGTTCGCCGGCGGCTATCTGGCCGGGGACTTCGACATGCTCTGGCTGCACCGGTGGGGCGCGGACACGGTGTCCTACCTGGGTTACGCGCAACTGCTGGCCGCGCTGGTGCTCTGGCTGACCCGCGGGCCGCGCTGGCTGTTCTGGGTCAGCCTGCTCATCGCCGCCGGGGAGACCGGGCAGTACTTCGCCGGCCTGGCAGGCGCCCTGGACCTGCACCTGCCGCTGGGCGTCGCCCTGGTCACCGCGATGGCGCTGACCACGATCGCCGTGTGGCGCCCGGACATCCGGGCCACCCGATGAGCGGGCGGCTCCCCCGGCGCACGTTCCTGGGCCTGGCCGGTGGCGCGGGCGCGCTGCTCACCGCCGGGCTGATCGGGCCGAGGCTGCTGCGCGCGGACGCACCCGGCACGGGTGAGGTGTTGCACAGCCGGATTCCGCTGCCGGAGCCATTCCAGGTCCCACTCCCGATCCCGCGCGTGCTCAGTCCACAAAGGACAGCAGAGGCCGATCACCACACCATCACCCAGCGCGCGGCCACCGCCGAGATCCTGCCGGGCGTGCGGACCCCGATCTGGGGCTACGACGGGACTTTCCCCGGCCCGACCATCGAATCCCGCCGGAACCGGACCACGATTGTGCACCACCGCAACGAACTTCCCGTGCCCACCGTGGTCCACCTGCACGGCGGGCACACCCCCGCCGACTTCGACGGCTACCCCACCGATCTGGTGCTGCCGGTCACCGGCTGGTCCGGCGGGCACGGCCACCACATGGTCGACGCCCGAGCCCGGGTCACGCACGGCTCCCGCGACTACGTTTTCCCGCTGCGCCAACGGGCCGCGACGCTCTGGTACCACGACCACCGGATGGATTTCACCGGTCCCGCGGTGTACCGGGGCCTGGCCGGTTTCCACCTGGTCCGCGACGAGGAGGAGGACGCCCTCGGCCTGCCGGCCGGCGAGCGTGAACTGCCGCTGCTGATCGCCGATCGCGCCTTCGACGAGCACGGCGCGTTCGCCTATCCGTCCCTGGATCCGAGCCTGCGCAGCGTGCCCGGCGTCGAACCCGAGTACGTGGAGGGCGTGTTCGGCGACGTCATCCTGGTCAACGGCGCGCCATGGCCGGTGCACGAGGTGACCGCGACCCGCCACCGGCTGCGCCTGCTCAACGGCTCCAACGCCCGCCGCTACGACCTGGCTCTGGACCCACCCCCACCCGGCGGCGCGGGCTTCGTCCAGATCGGCAGCGATCAAGGACTCCTCGACGCGCCCCGCGCACACGACCACCTCCCGATCGCCCCGGCCGAACGCTACGACGTCATCGTGGACTTCGGCCGCTACCCGGTCGGCGCCCAGGTCACCCTGGTGAACCGCCTCGGCGCCGGCTCGACCGCGCTGATCATGCGTTTCGTGGTCACCCGAACCGCGCCGGAGGACAGCCGGATCCCGCCACGGCTCAGCGAAATCGCCCCGCTGCACCGGTCCCAGGCCGTCGCCATCCGCGATTTCTCCTTCACCGCGGGCCAGATCCACGGCAGGACCGGCTGGGTGATCGGCGGCGAACCCTTTGCGCCGGACCGGATGTCCGCCCGGCCGCGCCTCGGCGACGTGGAGATCTGGCGGTTCGTCGCCGATGTGCACCACCCGGTGCACCTGCACCTGGTCGGCTTCCAGATCCTCTCGCGCGGCAGCGGCCCGCCGGGGCCCTTCGACGGCGGCCTCAAGGACACCGTGGACCTGAGCCCCGGCCAGGCGGTGGAGGTGATCACCCGGTTCGAGGGTTATCGCGGGCGCTATGTCTTCCACTGCCACAACGCCGAACACGAGGACATGGCCATGATGGCCAACTTCGAGGTCCTCTAGCCAGGCAGCTCACCGGTGATCAGCAGGAACGGCGCGCGGTCACGTTCGGCGGTCCAGCTGCGCGAGCGCACCAGCCCCGGATCGGCCACCCCCGCCGCGTCCGCCAGCCGAGGCGTGCGCCGGGAGATGACCCGGAAACCCGCGCCGGTCAACAGATCCTGGTAGGTCGACTCCGGCCAGTGCACGTCCACGGTGCCGACCCAGCTGCCGTCGGTGCGGCGCACCTGGACCGGCAACGGCTCGCCAGCCGCGTAACTGTGGCCGGGCACGCCGCGACGGAATCCGCTGAACTCGCCGTTGGCCTGCGCCGGATTCGGGCCGAGCACGGTGAACCGCCCACCGGGCCGCAGCACCCGGCGGACCTCGGCGACCATCCGCTGCAGCCGGTCGAGTTCGGGCACGCAGATGAACATGAAGCAGGACATCGCCGCGTCCACCGAGTCATCCGGCAACGGCAGCAGATCGGCCACCGTGAGCCGGTAGTCGATCCGCGGATGGGGCTGCCGGGCAGCGATCTCCAGCATGGCCGCGGAGTAGTCCGTGGCCACCACCGAGACGCCGTGCCGGTCGGCGAACCACCTGGTCACCGTGCCCGGCCCGCAGCCAAGGTCCAGCAACCGGTTCCCGGCCCGCAGGCCGAGTTCGCCGGGCACGAACGGGTAGCCGAGCAGCCAGCACGCCCCGTCGTCCCAGGTGTCGTAGTCCTCGGCGAGGTCCTGGGTCGCCCAGCTCTGCGCGGCGTGGGTCACAAGGAGGTCAGGGCGGTAGTCACGGTGGTGATTCCCTTCGCGGACAATGTTGACCACTCACCGTGGCATCGATGATCGGCTCAGCGGTACAGCCGATCAGTGAAATCCGGGATCCACGAGCGGGTTTCAGCCGACCGTCACGGGGTGCCGCACCACCGCGCCGAACAGGTAGCCGAACCGGTTGAACGGCACCTCCCGGGGCTGGGTCGCGCCGGTGCTGTCGGTGGCCTCGGCCAGCAGTGTGTACGGGCCCGGCCGCTCCGGCCGCCAGGCGAAGGTCCACGGCAGCCACGCCTGGTCCCGGCTCAGTCGACGGGGATGCGCGGGTCGCCAGCTCGCGCCGCCGTCGGTGCTGATCCGGACCCCGCGCACCCGCCCGGCGCCCGACCAGGAACGCCCGGTCAGCAGGTGCGTCCGCCCCACGGCCAGCCGGGCCTCGCGCGGCAGCTCGAAGGCGCTCTTGGTGACCTGGTTGGTCAGCGGCGCGCTGCCCTCCTCCGGGTAGCTCGGGCCGAACAGGCGGTAGAACTGGGTGTTCCACGGCGAGAACAGCGGCCGGTCCGCCACCTCGATCTCGCCCACCCACTTGATGCTGGAGATCCCGGTCCAGTTCGGCACGATCAGCCGCACCGGGAATCCGTGGTCGGGCGGCAGCGGTTCGCCGTTCATCTCATACGCGAGCAGGGTGTCCTGCAACGCCTTGGCCACCGGCAGCGGTCGGCGCACCCGGCCCAGGTTGACTGGCCCTTCCACGAACTCCGGGTCCAGGCCGCTGGGCAGCACGTCCACCGCGGCCCCGGTCAGTCCGGCCCGTTCCAGCACCGTGGCCAGCCGCACGCCGCGCCAGCGGGCCACGCCGACACCGCCCAGCGTCCACGGGGTGCCGGGGGCGGGGGTGCCCTGCTGGGAGCCGTAGAAGCTACGGCCGTTGCCCGCGCACTCGACGAAGGCGGTGCTCGACTCGGCGGGCATCCCGAGCAGGTCCTCGTAGCTGAACTCGACCGGCCGGTCCCGGCCCGGCGCGCCGTGCAGGCCGGTGCCGAACAGCCGGAGCCGCCAGCTGCGCGCGTCGATCAGCGGGGTGCTGGTGTGGTTGCGCACGAAGAACCGGTCGGTGGGCACCAGGTGGCCCTGACCCCTCATGGCCTCCCAGCGCATCTCGGCATTGGTGCCGTGCGGGATGAACAGCTCGGGCGGCAACGGCTTGACGATGGTGACCCGGCGCTCGGCCGCGGCGGCCAGGGGGCCGGCGGGCGCGGACAACGCCGCGGCGGCACCCAGGCCGGCGGTCAGCCGGAGCAGTCCGCGGCGGGACAGACCCGCCAGCCGCTGCCGGTCGTAGGCCGTCTCGTCCGTCAGGTCGCGATAGGACATTGGCCCAGTATTGGCTGGTCCGGGGCCTGAAAAGGGTAGTTGCCTCCAGGGCTACCCGATCGAGCCGACTCCGGGGAGAAGTGCGAGATCCGTCGTGGCGCACAATCGGTGCACTGTGACGGCGAGGAACGGGGTGCGGGTGCGGCGGGTGGTCGAGGTGGTCGGCATCGGGGCGGGCGATCCCGGGCAGATCACGGTGGAGGCGGTGGACGCGCTGCGGCGCGCCGATGTGGTGTTCTTCCTGGACAAGGCCGGGCAGGCGCGCGAACTCTCGGACCTGCGCCAGGTCATCCTGGACACGCACGTGCCCGGCGGCGGGTACCGGGTGGCGCGGGTGGACGATCCGCAACGGCGGCGCGACGAGGACGGCTACGTCGAAGCGGTGGCGGACTGGCGGGCCCGGCGGATCGAGCTGTGCGCCCGGATGATCGCCGAGCACCTGGGTCCGGAGCAGACCGGGGCGTTCCTGGTCTGGGGCGATCCCGCGCTCTACGACAGCATTATCGCGGTGGTCGAGGGGGTGCTGGCCCACGGCGCGGACTTCGAAGTGCGGGTGCGGCCCGGCATCAGCAGCCTGTCCGCGCTGGCCGCCCGGCACCGGATCACCTTCAACCAGATCGCCGGTGCGGTGCAGATCACCACCGGACGTCGACTGGCCGACGGCTGGCCCGAGGGCGTCGACGACGTGCTGGTGATGCTGGACGCGCACAACACCTTCCTGAAACACCTGGACGAACCGGGCGCGACCATCCACTGGGGCGCCTACGTGGGCACCGCGGACGAGATCCTGATCGCCGGTCCGCTGGCCGAGGTCGCTGAACAGATCGTGGCCAGCAGGCAACGCGCCCGCGACGCCAAGGGTTGGATCATGGACAGCTATCTGCTGCGCCGTTCTGCCGGTGGGTCCTAAGGAAAATCCCAGATCCTGAGCGTTGCTCCCGCGGTGCGCTACGCTCGCGGGGCTGGTGGTTCGCCCGGCCGTGGAACGGCTTGGCGAGGCAAGAGGGAACCCGGTGCGAATCCGGGACTGCCCCGCAGCGGTGAACGGGAACGAAAGCCGTCATCAAGCACTGCGCGCGAGCGTGGGAAGCGACGGCCGGTAGGAGCGAGCACGGCGCCCGTGAGTCCGAAGACCTGCCACTGGTCCGTGAGCCCGCCGGGTTCGCGGTGGTCCGGAAGCCTCTCGGGTGGGCTTGTGCGGACGCGGCTTCGTGCCGCCCGCCGGCGTGCCCTGGGATCAATCCGGACTCCTGCACGCTCGCGAGGAGAGAGCTTGTGACCAGCGGTATCGGCGCCACCGTCCTGGGCTATCCGCGGATCGGTCCGCGCCGGGAACTCAAGCGCGCGGTGGAGCAGTACTGGGCGGGCCGCATCGGCCGCGACGCCCTGCTCGCCACCGCCAAGGAGTTGCGCACTTCCACCTGGCTGGAACTGCATGACGCGGGACTGGATTCGGTCCCCTCCAACACGTTCTCCTTCTACGACCAGGTGCTCGACACCGCCGCCCTGGTCGGCGCGGTCCCGGCACGCTTCCGCCAGGACCACGACCTGGACACCTACTTCGCCGCCGCGCGGGGCACCGACGAGGTGCCGCCGCTGGAGATGACGAAGTGGTTCGACACCAACTACCACTACCTGGTGCCCGAGATCGACCAGGACACCGTGTTCTTCCTGGCCGGCGGCAAGCCGATCGAGGAGTACCGGGAGGCCAAGGCGCTGGGGGTGGACACCCGCCCGGTGCTGCTCGGCCCGGTCACCTTCCTGTTGCTGGCCAAGGGCGCTGACCCGCTGGCCCGGCTGGACGACCTCCTTGCCGTCTACGTCGAGCTGCTCGGCGCGCTGGCCGCCGAGGGCGTGGCCTGGGTGCAGTTCGACGAGCCCGCCTTCGCCGCGGACCGCACCGAGGAGGAGCTGGCCGCGCTCGGCCGCGCCTACGACCGCCTCGCCGCGGTGCCGAACCGGCCGAAGCTGCTGGTCACCGGCTTCTACGGGTCACTGGGCCCGGCGCTGCCGGTGCTGGCCGGGACCGCGGTGGAGGCCATCGCGGTCGACCTGGTGGCCGGGAGCACCGAGGGCATCGCCAGCGTGCCGGCGTTGCAGGGCAAGACCCTGGTCGCCGGGGTGATCGACGGCCGCAACGTGTGGCGGGCGGACCTGCGTCAGGCGCTGGCCAAGGCGGTCTCGCTGGCGGGCGCGGCCAAGGAGGTCGTGGTCGGCACCTCGTCCACGCTGCTGCACGTGCCCTATGACCTGGACGCCGAGACCGGTCTGGAGCCGGCGGTCCGCTCGCGGCTGGCCTTCGCCCGGCAGAAGGTGCGCGAGGTCGTGCTGCTGGGCCGGGCGCTGCGTGAGGGCGCCACCGGCGAGTGGGCCGAGCAGGCCGTGCAGGCCACCGCCGAGCCGCGGCGCGATGACGCGGTGCGGGCCAAGGTGGCGGCCCTGCAGCCCGCGGACCGCCTGCGCGCGCCCTACGCCGAGCGCGCGGCCGCCCAGGACGCGTTGCTGGGCCTGCCGCCGCTGGCCACCACCACCATCGGTTCCTTCCCGCAGACCGGCGAGATCCGCACCGCGCGGGCCGGGCTGCGCACCGGGGACCTCACCCAGGCGCAGTACGACGAGCGGATGCGCGCCGAGATCGCCCGGGTGATCAAGCTCCAGGAGGACATCGGCCTGGACGTGCTGGTGCACGGTGAGCCCGAGCGCAACGACATGGTGCAGTACTTCGCCGAGCACCTGGACGGCTTCGCCACCACCGAACTCGGCTGGGTGCAGTCCTACGGCTCGCGCTGCGTGCGGCCGCCGATCATCCACGGCGACGTCACCCGGCCGAAGCCGATCACCGTGGACTGGGCCACCTACGCGCAGTCGCTGACTGGTAAGCCGGTCAAGGGCATGCTGACCGGCCCGGTGACCATCCTGGCCTGGTCCTTCGTCCGCGACGACCAGCCGCTGGGCCGGACCGCCGACCAGGTGGCGCTGGCGCTGCGGGAGGAGATCGCCGACCTGGAGGCCGCCGGCATCCGGATCATCCAGGTCGACGAGCCCGCGCTGCGCGAGCTGCTGCCGCTGCACGCGGCCGACCAGCCGGAGTACCTGGAGTGGTCGGTGGGCTCCTTCCAGCTCGCCGTCGCCGGGGCCGCGGTGGGCACCCAGATCCACACCCACCTGTGCTACTCGGAGTTCAGCGAGGTCATCGACGCCATCGACGGTCTCGGCGCGGACGTGACCACCATCGAGGCCGCCCGGTCCAAGATGGAGGTGCTGGAAGACCTGCGCGCCACCGGTTTCAGCCGCGGCGTCGGTCCGGGTGTCTACGACATTCACTCCCCGCGGGTGCCCGGCCAGGACGAGGTCACCGACCTGGTCGCGGCCGCGGCCGCCGCGGTGCCGCCCAAGCGGCTGTGGATCAACCCGGACTGCGGGCTGAAGACCCGCGGTTACGCCGAGGTCGAGCCCGCCCTGCGGCACCTGGTCACCGCGGCCCGCAAGGTCCGCGAAACCCTGGCCTGACAAGGAAAAGCGGGTGGTGCGCGGGGGAGACATCCCGCGCACCACCCGCCGCCGTGTTGGCCGTTGTCGTACGGTGTATTGGCCGTTGTGGACGGTGCGTTGGCCGACAGGCGTACCAGTTCGGCCAAGACTGGGTACAACAACGGCCAACACGCTGGTGCGGTGGGGCTAGACGGGTGGGGGCTGCACCGCGGCATCGCGCACGGCGAGGTGCGCGGCGTAGGCCGTGGTGGTGAAGAAGGACGGTGGCCACTCGGCCAGCGCGTTCGCGGTGAACAGCGCGCGCACCGCGTCCCGGCGTTCCGGCCGGATCTCCAGCAATTCCTTGTCCAGCATGGCCTGCACCAGTTCCTCGCTGACCATGCCGCCCTCGGCCAGCGGGGTGATGTGGTACAGCCACTGCCACACCTGGCAGCGCGCGATCTCGGCGGTGGCCGCGTCCTCCATCAGGCCCCCGATCGAGGCCGCCCCTGTCCCGTCCAGCCAGGCCTGGAAGTACTGCGCCGCAACGGAGATGTTGCCGCGCAGCCCGGCCTCGGTGACCCGGCCCGGGGTGTGGTCCACGGCCAGCAACTCGGTCGCGGTGACCGTGACGTCCAGGCGCTGCCGGTCCAGCTGGTCGGGCTGGTCGAACGCCTTCGCGCACACCGGGACCAGGCCGGGGTGGGCCACCCAGGAGCCGTCGAAGCCGTCCCCCGCTTCACGTTCCTTGTCCTCGCGCACCTTCTCCAGCACCATGGTGTTGGATTCGGCGTCCCGGCTGGGGATGAACGCGGCCATGCCGCCGATGGCGTGCGCGCCGCGTTCGTGGCAGGTGCGCACCAGCAGTTCAGTGTAGGCGCGCATGAACGGCACCGTCATGGTCACCTGGCCGCGGTCGGGCAGCACGAACTCCGGGCGGTGGCCGAAGTTCTTGATGACGCTGAAGATGTAGTCCCAGCGGCCCGCGTTGAGCCCGGCGCTGTGCTCGCGCAGCTCGTAGAGGATCTCCGCCATCTCGAAGGCCGCGGTGCTGGTCTCGATCAGCACGGTGGCCCGGATGGTGCCGGCCGGGATGCCGAGTTCCCTTTGGGCGTAAAGGAAAACGTCGTTCCACAGCCGGGCTTCGAGGTGGCTCTCCAGCTTGGGCAGGTAGAAGTACGGGCCGTGCCCGCGCTCGATCTGCCGCTGGCCGCAGTGGAAGAGGTAGAGGCCGAAGTCGAGCAGGCTGGCCGAGATCGGCCTGCCCTCCACCACCACGTGCTTGTCCACCAGGTGCCAGCCACGCGGCCGCACCACAATGGTGGCCACCTCTTCGGCCAGCGCGTAGTGCTTGCCGCCCTCGGCGGTGAAGTCGATCCGCCGCTCGATCGCGTCGATCAGGTTCAGCTGCCCGGTCACGATATTGGACCAGGTGGGCGCGGTGGCGTCCTCGAAATCGGCCATCCACACCTTCGCGCCGGAGTTGAGCGCGTTGATCGCCATCTTCCGCTCCGGCGGCCCGGTGATCTCCACCCGGCGGTCGCGCAGTCCCGGCGCGGGCGGTGCCACCCGCCAGGTCGGGTCCTCGCGGATGGCGCGGGTCTCCGGCAGGAAGTCGGGCAGCCCGCCCTCGGCGAAGAACTCCCGCCGTTCCCGCCGCGCGGCGAGCAGTTCGGCGCGGCGGCCGGCGAACCGGTCGTCCAGCCGCACCACGAACTCGATCGCCTCCGGGGTCAGGACCTCCTCGAACCGCTCGCCGCGCGGGCCGGTGAGCTGGACTCTGCTGGGCACGATGCCT
The DNA here is from genome assembly GCF_023094165.1 of Crossiella sp. S99.2. GTDB lineage: Bacteria > Actinomycetota > Actinomycetes > Mycobacteriales > Pseudonocardiaceae > Crossiella. Next base: position 136,801 of record NZ_JALMDK010000018.1, read on the forward strand.
CCTCTGCGGTCGCTGGGACGGGACTCAGGCGAACTGGGCGGCTTCGGTGGACTCGGCCAGCGCGGTGGTCGAGGCTGCCGGGTTGATCGCGGTGCTGACCAGGTCGAAGTAGCCGGTGCCGACCTCGCGCTGGTGCTTGGTCGCGGTGTAGCCCTCGGCCTCGGCGGCGAACTCGCGCTCCTGCAACTCCACGTAGGCGGTCATGCCGGTGGCCGCGTATCCCTTGGCCAGGTCGAACATGGAGTGGTTGAGCGCGTGGAAACCGGCCAGGGTGATGAACTGGAACTTGAAGCCCATGTGGCCGAGTTCGCGCTGGAACTTCGCGATGGTGGCGTCGTCCAGGTGCCGCCGCCAGTTGAAGGAGGGCGAGCAGTTGTAGGCCAGCAGCTGGTCCGGGTACTGCGACTTGATCGCCTCGGCGAAGCGGCGGGCCACCTCCAGGTCCGGAGTGCCGGTCTCCATCCACAGCAGGTCGGCGTGCGGGGCGTAAGCCAGACCGCGGGCGATGCAGGGCTCGATCCCGTTGCGCACCCGGTAAAAGCCCTCCGCGGTGCGCTCGCCGGTGACATAGGGCTGGTCCCGCTCGTCCACGTCACTGGTGATCAGGGTGGCGGCCTCGGCGTCGGTGCGGGCGATCACCAGCGTGGGCACGTCCGCGATGTCGGCGGCCAGCCGGGCGGAGGTCAGCGTGCGCACGTGCTGGCCGGTGGGGATGAGCACCTTGCCACCGAGGTGGCCGCACTTCTTCTCCGAGGCGAGCTGGTCCTCCCAGTGCACACCGGCCGCGCCGGCCGCGATCATGCCCTTCATCAGCTCGAAGGCGTTGAGCGGGCCGCCGAAACCGGCCTCGGCGTCGGCCACGATCGGGGCCAGCCAGTGCGGTGCGCCCGGCTCGTTCTCGGCGTGGCTGATCTGGTCGGCGCGCAGCAGCGCGTTGTTGATCCGGCGCACCACCTGCGGCACCGAGTTGGCCGGGTACAGGCTCTGGTCCGGGTAGGTCTGGCCGGACAGGTTGGCATCCGCGGCGACCTGCCAGCCGGAGAGGTAGATGGCCTTGAGCCCGGCCCGGACCTGCTGCACCGCCTGGTTGCCGGTCAGCGCGCCCAGGGAGTTGATGTAGTCCTCGGTGTGCAGCAGCTCCCACAGCCGCTGCGCGCCCAGCCGGGCCAGGGTGTGCTCCTCGACCACGCTGCCGCGCAGCCGGACCACGTCCTCGGCGGTGTGCGTGCGCTCGATACCGGCCCAGCGGGGGTCGGTGGCCCAGTTCTCCGCAATCTGCTTCGCGCTCAACATGGTCAGGACATTGGCAGGAATTCACCGCACCGGTCGAGACCCGCAACCTGCCAATTTCTGAAAATCTTCAACGGCGATTTTGCGAATCTTGCGAATTCGAGAATTAGCCACAATGCCCTAGGGTGGTCATCACTGGAGGTGCGGGATGGCCAAGACCTTCGTCGGCGGCAGGGTGCGCAGGCTCCGCGAGGAGCGCGGGCTGAACCAGGTCGACCTGGCCCGCTCGCTGGGCATCTCGCCGAGTTACCTCAACCAGATCGAGCACGACTCCCGGCCACTGACCGTGCCGGTGCTGCTCAAGATCACCGAGACCTTCGGTGTGGACGCCTCCTTCTTCGCCGCCCAGGACTCCGCCCGGCTGTTCGCCGAACTGCGCGAGGCCCTCTCCTCGACCGACGTTTCAGCCGATGACCTGCGGGAACTCGCCACCACCCGGCCTGAACTGGCCAAGGCGGTGATCGCGTTGCACCGGCGCAACCAGCACCTCGACGAGCAGCTCGGCCTGCTCGCCGGAGACCGCGCGGTCGAGTCGGTGATCGGCGCGCACGAGCGGGTCCGCGACTTCTTCTACACCTACGCCAACCACTTCCCTGACCTGGACGACGCGGCCGAGCAGGTGGCCGGGGTGATCGGCATCCGGCCCGGCGAGGTGCGGGCCGCGCTGACCGCCAGACTGGCCGACAAGCACGGTGTGCACGTGCGCACCATGGTGGGTGATGTAGCTCATAAGGGTTCGGCTGGTGAATTGCACCACTTTGATCCGGCCACCCGGACACTGAGTCTTTCGCTGAACATGCGACCGGGTCAGCAGGCTTTCCGGATGGCCACCCAAATCGCGTTACTGGAATTCGGCGACGCCCTCGATGCCATTGTCCGGGACAGCGCCGAGCCGGAAGGCCCGGTCCGCTCGCTGATCCGGGTCGGGCTGGCCCGCTACGCCGCGGCCGCGCTGGTCATGCCCTACCGCGCCTTCCATCAGACCGCGGAGCGGCTGCGCTACGACATCGAACTGCTGGCCGACCACTTCGCCATGGGCTTCGAGACCATCTGCCACCGGCTGACCACCCTGCAACGGCCCGGCGCGCGCGGGGTGCCGTTCTCCTTCGTGCGGGTGGACCGGGCAGGCAACGTGTCCAAACGCCAGTCCGCCACCGGTTTCCACTTCTCCAGGGCAGGCGGCACGTGTCCACTGTGGAGTGTCTACAGCGCGTTCTCCGCGCCGGGCCGGGTGATCACCCAGGTGGCCGCGATGCCGGATGGCCAGCGCTACTTCTGGGTGGCGCGCACGGTGTCCCGCAGCCGCGGCGGTTATGCCAGTCCCGGCAAGTCCTTCGCGGTCGGCCTGGGCTGCGAGATCCGGCACGCGGGGCGTCTGGTGTACTCGGCGGGCACCGACCTGGACGACGCGGCCGCGGCCACCCCGATCGGCCCCGGCTGCCAGACCTGCGACCGGCCGCTGTGCCCGCAACGCTCGTCCCCGCCGATCGGCAAACCGTTGCGGGTGGACGAGAATCGGAGCACGTTCGTGCCGTATCCACTGCAACCGTTCCGGGAGGGATCGCGGTGACTGAGCCACGAGGTGTGCTGGTGACGGGGGCGTCCCGGGGCATCGGCCGCGCGGTCGCACTGGCCTTCGCCCGCGCGGGCGAGCGGGTGGCCGTGCACAGCACCCGGGTCCACGAGGAGGCCGAAGCCACCCTGGCCGCCCTGCCCGGCACCGGCCACGCCCTGGTCACCGGCGACCTGGCCGATCCCGCTGCGGCGGCCCGGATCGCCGCCGACGCGATCGCGGCGCTGGGCCGGGTGGACGTCCTGGTCAACAACGCCGGCGTGGCCCCCACCGCCGAGAATCGCCACGCCCCAGCCGAAGTCGGGTACGAAGACTGGGTCGCCACCTGGCAGCACATGGTCCAGGTCAACCTGCTCGGCGCCGCCAACGTCACCTGGGCGGTGGCCCGCCACCTCATCGACCGCGGCGCCCCCGGCAGCATCGTCAACATCGGCTCCCGCGGCGCCTACCGCGGCGAACCCACCCACCCCGCCTACGCCGCCACCAAAGCCGCCCTGCACGCCCTGGGCCAGTCCCTGGCCATCGCCCTGGCCCCACACCACATCGCGGTGACCTCAGTGGCCCCCGGCTTCATCGCCACCGAACGCCAGCAAGCCAAACTCGCCGCCGCCACCGGCGAAGCCCTCCGCCAGGAAAGCCCTTTCGGCCGGGTCGGCACCCCCGAGGAAGTCGCCCACACCGTCCTCCACCTGGCCGACCCGGCATCGGCCTGGACCTCCGGCACCGTCATCGACCTCAACGGCGCCTCCCACCTCCGCCCCTGACCCGCTGGATTCCGGCCACAAGCGCTGCCAGGCAGCCTAGGATCCCCGCATGCAACCCGGCATGGTGATCGCGAACAGGTATCGGCTGGAGCGCGTCATCGGCGCGGGTGGCATGGGAGTCGTCTGGCAGGCGACTGACCTGGAGTTGCGCCGGGAGGTGGCGCTCAAGGTCGGCGAGAGCGAGCAGTTGCGCCGGGAGGCCCGGATCGGGGCCGGGCTTCAGCATCCGAATGTGATCGCCGTGCACGATGTGGCCGAGCAGGACGGCCAGCGCTGGCTGGTGCTGGAGTACCTGCCCTCCCGCAGCCTGGCCGAGATCCTGCACGCGGACGGTCCGGTGTCCGCGCGCTTGGCGGCCAGGATCGGCGGGCAGATCGCGGACGCGCTGGTGGCCATGCACGAGCGGAACATGGTGCACCGGGACATCACCCCGGCGAACGTGCTGGTCACCGCCGAGGGCGTGGCCAAGCTGACCGATCTGGGCATCGCGAGCTGGTCCCAGGTGACCCGCACCGGCAGCGCCCAGGTGGCTGGCACGGACGGGTTCCTGGCCCCGGAAGTGCTCGCCGGTGGGTTCGCCACGCCCGCGATCGACCTGTACGCGCTGGGCGCGACCCTGTCCGCCGCGGTCGAGGGGCTGCCCGCGACCGGGCCGGGCCGCGCGCTGACCAAGGTGCTGGCCGAGTTGACCAACCCGGATCCGCAGCTCCGCCCCTCCGCCGCGCGGGCCAGGGAGCTGTTCCGCAAGGCCGCCGCTGACCTGCCCCGCCGCCGGAAACTCCTGGTCACGGTCAGCGTCGGCCTGGTGGCGGTCACCGCGGCGGCCATCGCACTGGTGCCGGACTGGGGCGCCGTGCCGCAGCAGACCACCACCGCGGCCGCGGGTGCCACCCTGCCGGCCTTGAACGCGGCCTTCGTCGGCGACCCGCGCACCGTCGAAGCCTGCGGGCTGGTGGATCCCCGCGAGCTGGACCAGTTCGGCGCGACCAGGTTCGCGGCCGAGCGCGGGCCGTTCAACGCCTGCCTGCTGCACACCATGCTGCGCGCGAACCTGGAGGTGGATCTGTACGTCCGGCTGGAAACCGGTCCGGACGTCGACTCCTTCGAGGTGCCGCGGCCACCCGTGCCGGTCGCCACCGAACCGGTGCCGGTGCGCGAGGAGCCCAACGGCGATCAGTGCCGGCGGATCGTGTACCTGCCGGGCGGGTACCGGGTGGTGATCTCCGCCTGGCAGAACAAGCCCCCGCCGGAGCTGTGCCGGATGGCCGAGGCCCTGGTGCCGGGTGTGCTCGCCGCCTACCACCGCGGTCCGCTCCCCCGCCGCGTCACGCGGCCCGGATCCCTGGCCGCGCGCACCGCCTGCGACCTGCTGCCGGCCGAGAAGCTCACCGGTCCGTTCGGCACCAGCCAGATCACCCGCGAACCCGGCCTTGGCGGCTGGAGCTGCTTCTGGAAGGCGCCCGGCGACGACCCGGCGGTGCAGGTCAACTTCTACCGCACCGACCCGCCCGAGGACGGCCAGGTGCGCACGATCGCCGGTCACGAGGTGGTGCTGCTGCCGGAAGGGGCCGGGGACAACAAGTGCCTGGCCTCGATCACTGTCCGGCGCGACCCGATCGAGCGGATCGAGATCCTCTGGCGCAGTGCCCAGCCCTCGGCCCAGCGCTGCGCCGCGGTGACCGCGCTGGCCACCACGATCGCGGAAAGCCTGCGCTGACCCGAGCTGCCGGACCGGCAGTGCGGTGACCCCAGCCACTCGCGCCACGGTATACAGACGCCTGCATACGGTATACGTTTAAGTTCGACGGCGTGGCGAACGGAGGCTGGCGTCACATGTACACGGTCACCAACCCGGCAACGGGTGAACTGGTCGAGCAGATTGCCAACGCGTCCGATGAGGAGGTGCTGGCGGCCATCGAGCGAGTCCACCAGGGCTTCGCGGCGTGGCGGCGGCGGCCAGTGCGGGAACGGGCCGGCATCGTGCTGCGGGCGGCGGAACTCTTCGCCGAGCGGGCCGAGGAACTGGCCGCGATCATGACGCTGGAGATGGGCAAACGGGTCGGCGAGGGCCTCGGCGAGGTCGGCGTGGTCGTGGACATCTTCACCTACTACGGCGAACACGGGCCGAAACTGATCGAGGATGAGCCCCTCGCCATCCGCGGTGGCGAGGCGGTGATCTCCAAGGAGCCGCTGGGCGCGCTGCTGGGCGTGATGCCGTGGAACTTCCCCTGCTACCAGGTGGCGCGGTTCGTGGCGCCGAACCTGGTGCTGGGCAACACGATCCTGCTCAAACATGCCTCGATCTGCCCGCGGTCCGCGGTGGCCATCGAGGAGATCCTGCGCGCGGCGGGCGTCCCGGACGATGTCTACGTGAACACCTTCGCCGCCAGTCGGCAGGTGCCGGCGATCCTGGCCGATCCGCGGATCCAGGGCGTGTCGCTGACCGGCAGTGAGCAGGCCGGGATCTCGGTGGCCGCGGAGGCCGGGCGCAACCTGAAGAAGGCGGTGCTGGAGCTGGGCGGCGCCGATCCGCTGATCGTGCTGGACACCGCCGATCTGGACGAGACCGTGCGGGCCACCGCGACCGCCCGGATGCGCAACTGCGGGCAGTCCTGCAACGCGCCCAAGCGCATGATCGTGCTGGCCGACCTCTACGACGACTTCGTGGACCGGATCAGCAAGCGGGTGGCCGAGTTCTACCTCCCCGGCGACCCGGCCGACCCGGCGACCAAACTGCCACCGCTGGCCTCGGTCGCGGCGGCGGACGAGGTGGCCGGGCAGATCGAGAAGGCGGTCCAGCAGGGCGCGACGCTGCGTGCCGGTGGACACCGGGTGCCGGGGCCGGGGGCCTTCCTGGAGGCGACCGTGCTCACCGATGTGACACCGGAGATGGACGCCTACCGGGAGGAGATCTTCGGGCCGGTGGTGCTGGTGTTCAAGGCCGAGACCGAGGAGGAGGCGATCGCGATCGCCAACGACTCGCCGTTCGGGCTGGGCGCGAGCGTGTGGGGCACCGACCCGGTGCGGTTGCGCCGGGTCGCGGCGCGGATCGAGGCCGGCATGGTCTACCTGAACAGCGCGGGCGGCTCGCAGGCGGACCTGCCCTTCGGCGGCATCAAGCGCTCCGGCATGGGGCGCGAACTGGGGCCGGCCGGAATCGAGGAGTTCATGAACAAGAAGTCGCTCCGGCTGTAGTGCCAACGGTTCTCCGGCTCCGGTCGCCGACGTGGTCTCGTCGGCGACCGGAGCCGGAGTCATGTCCCGCAGATCGCGTGATCGACCAGCCGGTCGGCCGCCGCATCCTCGGCCCGGGTGCCGCCGTCCAGCGAGCGGGACACGATCACGCTGGTCCGGCCGTCCTCGGTGACCGCGTTGCCGGTGAGGAAACCGGAGGTGCCCCCGGCGTGCGACCAGACCCAGGTACCGCAGCCGAGTTGCTGCCGCGCCATGCCCAGCCCGAACTCGTACCCGGGCCTGCCCACCGGGACCGTGGTCTTCATCTTCGCCAGCTGGGCAGGCGGCAGCAGTCGCGCACCCAGCAGCGCCCGCCAGAACCGGCCGAGGTCCGCGGTGGTGGAGACGATCTCCGCGGCCGCGCCGACCCAGCCGAGGCTGATCTCGGTGCTGCGGAACAGGTTCCCGGTTCCGGTGTCCTTGGTGTAGCCCTCCGCGTGCGGCCGCGGCAGGTGCGGCGAGTCCCCCGGTAGCGAGGTGTGCCGCAGTCCCAGCGGCTCAATGATCCGCTGCCGCACCTCGGTCCGCCAGGACTGCCCGGTGACCTGCTGCACGATCATCCCGGCCAGCACGTAGTTCACGTTGGCGTACCCCCATGCCTTGCCGGGCTCGAAGAGCGGCGGGTTCCGGACACCGCGGGCCACCACCTCCTCCGGTGGCAGGCGCAGGAACTGGTGCGCGCGGAACCCCTGCTCGGTGGTCAGTTCCCCTTCCACCTGGTGCGGGTAGTCGTAGAGGCCGCTGTTGTGCTGCAACAACTGCCGGATACTGATCTTGTTCCCGTCGTTGCCGTTGCCCTGCACCAGGCCGGGCAACCACTGCTGCACACTGTCCACAAGGGACAGACGTCCTTCGGCTTCGAGCTGGAGCAGCACGACCGCGACGAAGGTCTTGGTGTTGCTGCCGATCCGGAAGTGCCCGTCCACCGGCACCGGCGCCCGCCGTCCCAGCACCGCGGTCCCACTGGCACCGGCGAAGCGGCCGGTCGGCGACACCACCCTGGCCTGCACGCCGACCGCACCCGCGTCCCGGATCGCGTCCAGGTCCTGCCGCAACACCGACCGCCCGTTCCCGGCGGCCTGTGCCGGACCGGCCGCCAGCGCCGCGGTCAGCACCGCGATCGCCAGCGCACTCCACTTCGTCCTGCCACGCATGAACAGTTCCACTCCCCTGCCTCGGTCAACGGCACCGACGGTAGGCGGCCGGCGTCGTCCGGTCGCTGCGGTGGACTGCCGTCTCCGGGGTGGGGACAGCCCTACCTACCGATCGGTCGGGACAGGTGCACGGGCTCCAGCGACCGCAGGAACTCCCTGGCGTCGAACAACTCCCCCGCGGTGACCGCGCCGACCGGCGTGACCGCGTCACTCAGCAGCCGGGCGACCGCACCGGCCGCCAGCGGTCCGCTGACCCCGTAGATGTCCTGCCCGGACGCGCTCGCCCGCCGCTGCTCGCCGTCCCGGCTGACCACCACGTCCATCTGGAAGGTCTGCGCGGACCGGCCCAGTTCGTCGACCGGGACCGGCGGCGGCGTGGCCGGATCCTTGATGTCGGCCAGCGCGCCAGTGCTGATGTGCACGGTGATCCGCGGCGTGCGCAGGTGGTGCGCGATGGTCACCTGGTCGGCGCTGGACATCTCGGTGAGCTGCTGCTCGCCGATCGGGTCCGGGAACGTCCAGTTCAGCGTGCTCCGGATGCTGGGCGGCGGGACGAACCGGCCATCGACGTAGACCACGTGGTTGCCCGCGTTGCGGGCGCCGGTGCGGCGGCTGCCCACGGTGGGCAGCCAGCTGTCCAGCGCGATGGCGATCTGCACGTCGTCGGCCTCGGTCCAGTCCGCCGCGGCCGCGGTGGCCAGCAGATCGCCGAGCCCGCCGTAGAAGGCCATCGCGGGCACCACCGCGACTCCGGCCCGCCGGGCCGGTTCGTCAAAGCGCGCCAGCAGGTCCAGGGTCACCGCCTGCTCGGCGGCGACGTCGACGTAGTGCGCGCCGGCCCGGATCGCGGCCTCGACCACCGGCACGGCGGTGTCGATGAACGGCCCGGCGCAGTTGACCACCGCCGCCACCCCGGCGAAGGCCCGGTCCAGCGAGTCCGGGTCGTCGACGTCGGCCACCAGCGGCGGCTGCGCGAGTCCCAGCGCCAGCAATCGTTCCCGGTCCCGGCCGACCGGGATCGGGGTAAAGCCCAGCTCGCTCAGCTGGGTCAGGACGAATTTCGCGGTGTGCCCGTAGGCCCCCATGACCGCGATCAGCTTGTTGTCGATGCTCACGGGACCAATCCTGATCGTCCGCCGCCTCGCGCACGAGTGTCTGATTCGACAACATCCGTACACTTTCGGACATGCGTTCCGTCGTACTGGCCCTCTATGAGGGAGCCATGCTGTTCGAGGCCGCCACCGCGATCGAGGTCTTCGGCGTCGATCACGGCGCCCTGGCCAGTCCCTGGTACGACTTCACCGTCTGCGGCCCGAAAGCGAGTCAGCTCGGCGCGGTGGCCCGGGTGCCCAGCAGCACCGGCTTCGCCCCGGTCCGCACCGCGCACACGGTGATCATCCCGGCCTACCACGACATCGACCGCGACCCACCCGCCGACATCGTCAACGCCCTGCGCGCCGCGCACGCCCGCGGCGCCCGCATCGTCTCGCTGTGCACCGGCTCCTTCGTGCTCGCCGCCGCCGGCCTGCTCGACGGCCGCCGGGTCACCACCCACTGGGCGCACGCCGAACAACTCGCCCGCCGCTACCCGGAGATCACCGTCGACGCCGAGGTCCTCTACGTCGACGACCACCCGTTCCTGTCCTCCGCGGGCAAGGCCGCCTGCATGGACCTGTCCCTGCACATCGTCCGCACCGACTACGGCGCGAGCACCGCCAACGCGCTGGCCCGCAGCCTGGTCGTGCCCCCGCACCGGGCAGGCGGCCAGGCCCAGTTCATCACCGCCCCCGCCCCACCCGACGGCACCCACCTGCAGGACCTGATGCGCTGGGCCACCGAACACCTCGACCAGCCCCTCACCGTCGGGGACCTGGCCGCCCGCGCCAGCATGAGCACCCGCAACCTGGCCCGCCACTTCATCGCCACCACCGGCAGCACCCCGCTGCGCTGGCTGCACAACCAGCGCGTGCACCGGGCACAGGAGCTGCTGGAGACGACGGACGCGAGCGTGGAGGCGATCGCGGAACGAACCGGAATGGGGACAGCGGCAACCCTGCGCAGACACTTCAACCAGACGGTCGGCGTCGCACCAGACACCTACCGCCGAACCTTCCGCGGCCGACAGAGCACGCCACATCCGGCCTAGGCAAGCCCCACCCACCACCGAGTTGGCCGTTCCGGACGGCGAGTTGGGCCAACTGGTACGCCCGTTTTGCCCAAGCGGGCGTACCAGTTGGCCCAAGTGGATCACGCCGCCGATTCGCCAGCAGCGTCGTCCTACGGTGTGTTGGCCGAGTGGGCGTACCAGTTCGGCCAACACCGTGTACGACAACGGCCAACACGCCGGTGTCCTCAGTGGACGGACGACATTCGGCGCCGTCCGGTCGGCGGTGCACCGCGGGCATTCGCCGCGCCACACTGGGATTCATGACCACTCACGTCTGGGACTACCTGCCGGAGTTCGAGCGCGAACGGGCCGACATCCTCGACGCGGTCGACACCGTCTTCCGCTCCGGCCAGCTGATCCTGGGTGCCAGCGTGCGCGGTTTCGAGCAGGAATTCGCCGCCTACCACGGCATAAAACACTGCGTGGCCCTGGACAACGGCACCAACGCGGTCACACTCGCCCTCCAGTCCCTCGGCGTCGGCCCCGGCGACGAGGTGATCACCGTCGCGAACACCGCCGCCCCCACGGTCGTCGCCATCGACGGCACCGGCGCCACACCGGTCTTCGTGGACGTCCGCCCCGCCGACTACCTGATGGACACCACCCAGGTAACCGAGGCGATCACCCCGCGTACCAAGGCAATCGTGCCCGTGCACCTGTACGGCCAATGCGTGGACCTGGCCCCACTCCGGGCACTCGCCGCCGAGCACGGCCTGCTGATCGTGGAGGACTGTGCCCAGTCCCACGGCGCCCGCCACCACGGCGAACTCGCGGGCTCACTCGGCGACGCGGCCGCGTTCTCCTTCTACCCCACCAAAGTCCTCGGCGCCTACGGTGACGGCGGCGCGGTGCTCACCAACAGTGCCACGGCGGACCGGAACCTGCGCCGATTGCGGTACTACGGCATGGAACACGGCTACTACGTGACCGAGGTCCCCGGCCACAACAGCCGACTCGACGAGGTGCAGGCGGAAATCCTGCGCCGCAAACTACGCCGCCTGGACGACTACATCGCGGCACGGCAACGGGTGGCCCGGCGGTACGAGGAAGCGCTCGCCGACCTCGCCGCACCGGGTGGACTGGAACTGCCCGCCGTCACCCCGGGCAACGAGCACGTGCACTACCTCTACGTCGTGCGCCACCCGCAGCGCGAAACGATCCTGGAACGCCTGCGGGAGCAGGACATCGCGCTCAACGTGAGTTACCGGTGGCCGGTGCACCTCATGTCCGGGTTCGCGCATCTGGGCTACGCCAAGGGATCCCTGCCGGTGACCGAGCGACTTGCCGGGGAGATCTTCTCGTTGCCGATGTACCCCTCGTTGCCCACCGGCTTGCAGGACAAGGTGATCGGCGCGTTGCGGGCGGTGCTCGGCTCGCTGTGAGCGCAAAAATGCGATAGCCGGGATAGTTTTTCCGGCAAGGACATGGGCGTCCGTTTTGGGGGATTGATCCCTCTGCCGGGTCTGGCTAGCGTGGGTTCATGCGTGCACCCGCGGAGCAGCCCGCGATCCAGGCAGTGGATCTGGTCAAGGAATTCGACGGGAAACGGGCCGTGGACGGGGTGAGCTTCGCGGTGCCACCGGGCCGGGTGCTCGGGCTGCTCGGGCCCAACGGGGCGGGCAAGACCACCACCGTGCGGATGATGACCACGTTGCTGCGGCCCACTTCGGGCACCGCGCGGATCGCCGGGTACGACGTGCTGACCCAGCCGGATGAGGTGCGCCGCCGGATGGGCGTGATCGCGCAGTCCACCACGGTGGACGAGATCCTCTCCGGCCGGGAGAACCTGCGCATGATCGGCAGCCTGTACGGCATCACCGGCAAACGGCTGGCGGCCCAGGTGGACGCGTTGCTGGCGCAGTTCCTGTTGACCGACGCGGCCGATCGCGCGGTCAAGACCTACTCCGGCGGGATGCGGCGGCGGCTGGACCTGGCCGCGGGCCTGCTCGCCTCGCCACCGGTGCTGTTCCTGGACGAGCCGACCACCGGACTGGACCCGCGCAGTCGCCTCGAACTCTGGGATGTGTTGCGGGAACTGGTCCGCGGCGGCACCACGCTGCTGCTCACCACCCAGTACCTGGAGGAGGTGGACCGGCTCGCGGACGAGATCGTGGTGATGGACCACGGCCGGATCGTGGCCACCGGCACGCCGCTCCAGCTCAAGGACCGGGCCGGGAGTTCCGCGCTGGAGGTGATCGTGGCCAATCAAGGTGATGTGGCCGCGGCGGCGGAACTGATCCGCACCCAGCGCGGCGAGGTCTTCCGGGACGAGGGCACCGGCAGGCTCACCGCCCCCGCCGAGAGCATCGACGACCTCATCCGGCTGGCCACCGCACTGGCCGAGCAGGGCATCGCGGTGGACGACATCGCGCTGGCCCGGCCCACCCTGGACGACGTCTTCCTCAGCCTGACCGGCCACCGCGCCGAACCGGTGGCCAGTCAGGCCGAACAGTGACCCACCCGCCGCCGAGTTGGCCCAAGTCGTACGCCGAGTTGGCCCTACTGGGCCTCCCAGTTGGGCCAACTCGACCGGGTCAGCGCTCGGTGCGGCGGTAGTAGGCGCGCAGCGACAGCGGCGCGAACACCGCGATGATCAGGGCGGACCAGAGCAGGATGGACAGGATCGGGTAGTGCAGCGGGAGTTGGGCGTCGGCCGGTGCCAACCCGCCATTGCCCCACAACTCCCGCAGGGACTGGACGAGTGACGACACCGGGTTCCACTCGGCGATGGCGCGGATCCAGGATGGCATCGGCTCGGTGGGCACGAAGGAGTTGGCCAGGAAGGTGAACGGGAACAGCGAGGCGAACAGCAGGCCCTCCACCGATTCCGCGGTCCGCATTACCGAGCCGACCAGGATGCCCACCCACACCATCGCGAAGCCGAACAGCAGCACCAGCGCGAAACCGGCCAGCCCGCTGAGCGGATCGGTGTTGACCCGCCAGCCGATGATCAGGCCGGTGATCGCCACGATGACCACCGCGATCGACTCGTGCGCCAGCCCGGTGACCGAACGGCCGACCAGCACCGCCGAGCGGGCGATCGGCAGGGAGCGGAATCGGTCGATGATGCCCTTCTCGATGTCCCCGGTGATGCCGGTGGCGACAATGAACGCGGCGAAGGCGATTGTCTGCGCAATGATTCCGGGCAGCATCCAGCCGCGGTAGTCGAATCCGCCGGGCACCGTGATGGAGGCGCCGAAGACGAAGGCGAACAACAGCACGAAGACAATCGGCTGGGCGGTGACATCGATCAGCATCTCCGGCATGCGCCGGGTGTGGGTCGCGCTGCGTTTGACCATGATGGCGATCTGCCGCGGATAGGACACCCGGAACGCGGCCGGGTCGAGCCGCGGGGTGTCGGCGGTGGGTGAGACGGTCGTCATCAATCCTCCCGATTGACTTCGTGCTGACGTGCGGACGCGCTGGTCAGAGCTGGACTCCCGCGCTGTTCACGACCGCGAGGAGGGTGCGCGCCGAGACGTTCACATAATGCGGGTGCTGGGCCAATGCGGTGAGCTGCCCCGGAGTTACCCAGAAAAATCCGGGTGGCGCGTCAACGTCTGCGTCGATCACGAGATACCTGCTCTCCGCATGGCGGAACCGGCCACCTTCCTCGGAGTGCACGGCCGCATACCGGACCTGTCCCAGCTCCGCCGATTGGACGATATCGAGAAATGCCGGCCGTTCACCAGGGGGTAGGTGCCGATAGTTCGCCGGGATGCATTGCACGGTGGGGCCGAGTTCGACGGTGGTGGCGAATCCGCCCTCCACCCTGGCCCTGGCCAACAGGTGCGGCACCCCGCTCAGCCGCCGGGTGAGGAAGGCGACCACGCCCCGCCCGACCGGCTCCAGCAAGGGCTGGGTCCAGGCGGGCACCTCGCGGTTGCTCGCCTCCACCGCGTAGGCCCTCACCCGGAAGTAGCGGCCGTGCTCGTGCTCGATCGCGTGCGTGTCCCGCCGCCAGCCCGCGACCCGCGCCAGCGGAATCAGGTCAGTGCGGACCTGGTGCCGGGATCGCTCGCGGCCGAACCAGGAACGCACCTGGGCGTCGGAGTGCAGGGCGGTACTGCCGGAGTGCACCGGCGCGCAGCCGAGCACGGTGCGGGCGTCCATGTTGACCACGTTGTCCCGCCGCAACAACTCGCCGAGCTGGCCCAGGGTCAGCCAGCGGAAGTCCTCGTGTGGCGGCACCTCGGCGGTGGTCTCCACGATCACGTTCTGGTTGGCCTTGCGCAGGAACCAGGCGCCGTGCTCGGACTGGAGCACATCGGTGACCACGGTGCCCGCGCGAGGCTGCCGGAAGTGCTCCAGGAACCGCACCGGCGCGCCCTGGTGCACCCGGGTGTAGTTGCTGCGGGTGGCCTGCACGGTCGGCGCCAGCTGCACCAGGTTCGGGTTGCCCGGCTCCATCTTGGCCTGGGTGAGGAAGTGCAGCACCCCGTCGAACTCCTTGACCAGGAAGCCGAGGATGCCGATCTCCGGCTGGTCGATGATCGGCTGCTGCCACTCCGGGAAGTGCCCCTGCTCGGTGCGCACGTGCAGTCCGGCGACCCGGAAGAACCGGCCGCTGCGGTGGCTCAGGTCGCCCGAACCGGGTTGGAAGGACCAGCCCTCCAGGGCGGCGAACGGGATCTCGCCGACCCGGTACCGGTTGGCCAGCACCCGGGCCCGCAGCCAGCCGCTGACCTCCTCGGTGCGCAGGCAGGCGCCCGCGCCGATGACCGCGGCGGACCGGGCCAGCCGCGCGGCCAGCCTGCCGTCCTCGCGCAGCTGCAAACCGGCCGCGGTCACCGCGATCTCCTTATCCCGTCAGGCTTTCCAGGTCGCGGATCAGTGCGTCGTCCACCGGCGGCAGGGCCAGTGCCTGGCGCTGGATCGCCTTGGCCCGGCGGCGGAACCCGGGTTCGGCGAGCACCCGCCGGCAGGCGTCGGCGACCTCACCGGGGGTCAGCGCGGTCCAGTCGAGCTTGATCGAGATGCCCAGGTCGGTGCAGCGCTGGGCCACGTCGAAGGCGTCGAACAGCAGGGGCACCGACACCATCGGCACGCCGTTGGCCAGCGCCATCCGCACCGTGGACGGGCCGGAGTGGGTCAGCACCAGGTCCGCGCAGCGCACCAGCAGCGCCTGCGGCACCCATTCGGCCAGGTGCACGTTGGGCGGCACCGCGTCCCGCGCGACCGGGGCGTCGGTCTCCCAGTCAGCCGCCTTGCCGGTGGACACGATCGCGGTGCAGTCCAGCTCACCGAGTCCGGCGATCACCGTGGACAGCGGTTTGGCGTACTCGGGCAGAGTGGCGGCCGCGGTGCCGAAACTGGCGTAGACCAAGGGTTTGTCCGGGTCCAGCTCGGTGATCCAGTCCGGCAGGTGCTGGCCGGGGCGGACCGCCTCGGGCCGGTAGTGCCGGATGTTCGGGATCGCGCTTTCCTCGGGCTGGAACTCCGCCGGGGCCAGATCCACGTGCAGGTGAGCGAAGGCGCGGCTGCCGTCGGGGTCCGGGGGCAGGTCGAGCTGGGCGCGCAGGTCGTTGAGCGCGGCGGTGACCCCGGGGACCAGGAACTTGTAGTTGTAGTCCAGCACGGCGACCGAGACGTGCGGCAGGCCGAGCTGCTCCGCGGCCAGGTAGCCGCCGAACTCGCAGGCATCCCTGATCACCAGGTCCGCCTCCCACTTCTGGATCACCTCGGCCACCTCGCGGGCCATGATCGCCGCGCCTTCGCCGCAGAACATCTCCACCATAAAGCGGGTGGTGAAATCCGCCATTTGGTCAGGGAGCACCGTCTCTTCGGCGGAATCGATGAACTCGCGGACCCAGTCCTGCCCAGCCGGGATGAACTCCAAACCCAGCTCGGAGGTGACCGGATTGCTGAAGCGTTCCGGTGCGCAGAGGGCGACCTGGTGCCCGCGCCGGGCAGCAGCGGCGGCAATCGGCGCGAGGCTCAGAATGTGGTCGTAGGCCGGTGGGGCAGTGCACAGAATACGCATGTCAGGGGGTCCCCTCGACGCGGGTGTAAATTAATTGCCGAACGGTCTTTGCCCCCAGACCTCGGCTGCCCCGAAGCTACAACCAGCGACGAGACGACGCAAGACATGCTTGCTCGGGCAATCAACCACCAATTAAGCTACACCAAGGTGATCAAGGACAATTGTCTATGATCCGCATACCGGTAACGCGGACGCAATGAGACCGGCTATTGACGCTCGTCCGATTTGACCGGTACGCTCGCCGGAGATTGCGACCCGTCGCCTATATGCGGCTGATTGTGCGTCGAGATATTGGTTATCTCGATCTGTCCGGAAGCATGTCGCCAGCGCGTGTTATGCCCTGGGGGTGTCCAGTTGCATGCCGAGCGCACATTAATATCGCCACTGGTTCGGCTGGGAAAGCGGCTGCGCCGGCGGGCGCTGCTCCTCGATCCACGCGAGGCCACCCTGGATTACCGTGGCTTCGCGGTGACCACGCAGGCCAAGCGCGAGCTGCTGGACACCGTCGGCCGGTCCTTCGTGCACGGCTACAACGCCGGGGTGGACGAACCCGATCCGCACCGGCTGGCCGAGCTGATCACCGCGGCCGTGCCCGCCGCGTACCAGGGCTTCGCCTTCGAGGGCGCGGCCATGTCCTACACCCTCCTGGACACCCTGCCGCCCGGCGGTGACCGGCTGGCCGCGCTGCTGGCCGGACCCGGGCGGCCGCACCGCTACCTGGTGCACTGCGGTGCGGGCTGGGCCTTCGCCCGGCTGCGGCTGCACCCCCGGCTGGACCGCACCGACGACACCCTGCTGGCCTGGCTGATGTTCGACGGTTTCGGCTTCCACCAGGCGTATTTCGCCGCCCCGCACAAGGTGCACGAACTCCGGCCGAGCCCGCGCTGGCGGGAGCAGCAGCGCCGGGTGTTCGACCAGGGCGTGGGCCGGGCGTTGTGGTTTGTCGAGGGCGCGGACGTGCGCCGGGTGGCCGGCCGGATCGGCGCCTTCGCCGGGAGCAGGCACGCCGATCTGTGGGCGGGCGCCGGACTCGCCGCCACCTACGCGGGCGGCGTGAGCGAGGAGGAGTACCGGCAGCTGGTCGAGCTGGCCGGTCCGTATCGCCCCGAACTGGCGCAGGGTTGCTGTGCGGCGGCGACCGCGCGGGTCACCGCGGGCCTGATCCCCGAGGGCGCCGAACGCGCCTGCGCCGTGCTGGCCGAACGCAGTGCCACCCAGGCGCACGAGCTGCTGCACGAACGACTCGCCGCCCTGTCCGGGCACGGCGAGACCCCGTCCTATCAGCAATGGCGCGCCAGCGTGCAGGACGTGTTCCGCGGTGCGCCCGTTCGAGAAGCGCGGGCCAAACGATGACTTTCCCCAACCGACGGCAGGTTCCCGGACTGGTCGCGGCCGTGGTGGTCGCGGCGCTGGCGGTGCAGACCGCGGCGCTGGCCGGCGGGCCGGGCGATGATCCCGGACTGCGCGGCCGGTTCGACTTCCAGCGGCAGCCGCTCACTTCTCAGGCGGTGGACGGCGTCCGGTTCGTGCGCGAGCTGCAGCCGGACTACAAACGGATCGAGGCGTGGGTTTCGGCCACCGGCTCGGCGGTCGCGCTCACCGACCTGGACGGCGCGGGCACCGCACGCGATGTCTGCCTGACCGACCCCCGCACCAACACCGTCACCCTCTCCCCCGCCCCTGGCACGCCACCGAGGTTCCAGCCGTTCACCCTGGAGGCCGGGCCGGTCCGGGACCGCACGATCGCGCCGATGGGTTGCCTGCCGGTGGATCTCAACGAGGACGGCCGGCTGGACCTGCTGACCTACTACTGGGGCCGCACGCCCATCGCCCACCTGCGCAAGGAATCCCAGACCGGGCTGAGCCCGGCCGCCTTCGCCGCGGTCGAGCTGCTGCCCGGCTCAACCGAACGCTGGGCGAGCAGTTCCGTGGTGGCCACCGATGTGGACGCGGACGGGCACCTGGACCTGGTGGTGGGCAACTACATGCCGGACGGCAACCGGCTGCTCGACCCCACGGTGGCACACGACGAGAAGATGGAGATGCACTCCTCGATGTCGGCCGCGGCCAACGGCGGTCGCAACCGGCTGCTGCGCTGGGCCGGGGCCAGCGGCGGGGACGCGCCGACGGTCCGGTTCGCCGACGACTCGGCCACGCTGCCGCAGGCCACCTCGTGGACCCTGGCGATCGGCGCGCACGACTTCGATCGCGATCAGCGGCCGGAGCTGTACTTCGCCAACGATTTCGGCCCGGATTACCTGCTGCGCAACGATTCCCGGCCGGGACAGGTCGCCTTCACCGTGCTGCGCGGCGAACAGGGCTTCGGCACGCCCAAGTCCAAGGTGATCGGCAACGACTCGTTCAAGGGCATGGGTGTGGCCTTCGACGACATGAACGGCGACGGGCACACCGACATCTTCGTCAGCAACCTCACCGCGCCGTTCGGCCTGCTGGAAACCCACTTCGCCTGGATCAACACCGGCCGCTGGTCACAGGACGCGCCAAGGGGAATCGCGCCGTTCGAGGACCGGGCCGACCAACTGCGGGTCTCCCGTAGCGGCTGGTCCTGGGACGCCAAGTTCGGCGATTTCGACGGCGACGGCACCCGGGAACTGGTGCAGGCCACCGGGTTCGTCACCGGCGAGACCAACCTGTGGCCGCAGGTGCAGGAACTGGCCATGGGCAACGACCTCATCCAGCGGCATGTCGGGCTGTGGCCGAATCTACCCGCGGGCGCTGATGTTTCCGGCAGGGAGCACAACGCCTTCTTCGTCCGCGGCCCCGGCACCGAGTGGACCAACGAGTCCGCCCGGCTCGGCATCGACGAACCCGGCGCGAGTCGCGGTATCGCCACCGGCGACGTGGACGGCGACGGACGGCTGGACTTCGCGGTGGCCAACCAGTACGCGGAAAGTTACCTGCACACCAACAAGTGCACCAACTGCGGCCGGATGCTCTCCTTGCAATTGCTGTTGCCGCCCAACGCTTCCTCGGGTTCGACCAAGGTCCTGCCCACCGGACCGGGCCAGCTGGGCTCCCCCGCCGCCGGCGCCACGGCGAGCCTGCGGCTGCCGGACGGCCGGGTGCTGCGGCAGGAGGTGGACGGCGGCAACGGGCACGCCAGCGTGAGCAGTCCGGTGCTGCACTTCGGCCTCGGCGGCATACCAGACAACACGGACCTGCCGGTCGAACTGGCCTGGCGGGACCGCACCGGAACGGTCCAGCGCGCCACCGTCACGGTGCGCCCCGGCCGCCACACCGTCGTACTGGGGGCGTCGTGAGCACACCGAGGGACCGGGACTCCATCCCGCCGTTACGCCGACACCTGCTGACCATCGCCTCCATCATTCCCCCGCCGGACAAGCGGATCTCGGCGCTGCGCCGGTTCGCCACCTCGATCACCATCTTCACCATCCTCGGCTACCTCTGGCTCGGCTTCGAGGCATCCGCCGCACAGATCGCCGTGTTACTCGGCACCGCCTACGCCCTCGAACTCGGCCTGGAATCGCTGGAGGCGTGGGCCAACGGGTTCCGGCCGCGTTTCCTCGGCGGCGGAGTGCTCGGGTTCGTCAACTTCATGCTGCCCACACACATCACCGCGCTCTCCCTCGGCCTGCTGATCTACACGGGCAACCTGCTGTGGCCCTACGCCTTCGCCGCGGCACTGGCCATCGGGTCCAAGTACATCCTGCGGGTGCGGATCAACGGGAAGCTACGGCACTTCCTCAACCCGTCCAACCTGGCCATCGCGGTAGCGCTGACCGTGTTCCCCACGGTGATCGGCCCGGCGCCGATGTACCACTTCACCGCGCACGTCTCCGGCGCGCTGGACTGGATCATCCCGCTGATCCTGGTCGCCTTCGGCACCCTGCTCAACGTCAAGCTCACCCGCAAGGGCCCGCTGATCGCGGCCTGGCTACTCGGCATGGCCGCCCAGGCGGTGCTGCGCGGACTGCTGTTCCCCGAGGAGAACTCGATCCTGTCCGGGCTCGGACTGATGACCGGCACCGCGTTCCTGTTGTTCACCAACTACATGATCACCGACCCCGGCACCTCGCCGACCGGGAAGTGGCAGCAGGTGGCCTTCGGGCTCGGCTCGGCCGCGGTCTACGGCGTGCTGGTCAGCTCCGGCGTGGTGTTCGGGCTGTTCTACTGCATCGCGATCGTGTGCGCGATCCGCGGCGCCTACCACTGGAGTCTGGACCTGTCCGCGCGATCGAAGGCCAAGGCAAGCGAACCGCTGAAGGTGGTGCAGGCGCCCAGCCGCAACGGCCGCGCGGGTGTGCTGGAGAAGACCGATGCCTGAGTCCATCGCGGTCATCGGGCTGGGCTGCCGCTATCCGGACGCGGACAGTCCGCGGGAGCTGTGGGAGAATGTCCTTGCCCAGCACCGTTCCTTCCGGCGCATACCACCGGAACGGTTGCCGCTGGCCGACTATCACCACACCGATCCGACCGCGCCGGACAAGTTCTACAGCCCGTACGCCGCGGTGCTGGCCGACTACGCCTTCGACCGGCTGCGGCACCGGGTCAGCGGCGCGACCTTCCGCGCGGTGGACACCACGCACTGGCTCGCGGTGGACGTGGCCGAACGCGCGCTCGCCGACGCGGGATTCGCTGCGCTGGCAGTGGATCCGGACCGGGTGGGCGTGGTCGTGGGCAACACGCTCACCGGCGAGTTCTCCCGCACCGCGGCCCTGCGGCTGCGCTGGCCGTACGTGCGCGGGCGGGTGGACGCGGTACTGCGCCGCGGCGGCTGGGCGCCCGACACCCGGGCGGAACTGCTGAGCGAGCTGGAAATCGAGTACAAGGCGCCGTTCGAGCCGATCGGCGAGGAATCCCTGGCCGGTGGGCTGTCCAACACCATCGCCGGCCGGGTCTGCAACACCTTCGACCTGCACGGCGGCGCCTGGACGGTGGACGCGGCCTGCGCCTCCTCACTGCTCGCGGTGATCAACGCCGCCGAGACACTGACCCGTGGCGATGTGGACGTCATGCTCGCCGGTGGCGTCGACCTGAGCCTGGATCCGTTCGAGCTGGTGGGTTTCGCCAAGGTCGGTGCACTGGCCCCGCGGCTGATGCGGGTCTATGACCAGGATTCCGAGGGCTTCTGGCCCGGCGAAGGCTGCGGATTCGCTGTGCTGGCAAGGGAAGAAGACGCCCGCCGGTGGGGTGCCAGGGTGTACGCGGTGCTGCGCGGCTGGGGCGTGTCCTCGGACGGACGCGGCAGCATCACCCGCCCCGAACAACGCGGCCAGGCCCTGGCAGTGCGCCGCGCCTATGCCAGGGCCGGGTACGGCAGCGACACCGTGGGCCTGTTCGAGGGCCACGGCACCGGCACCGCGGTCGGTGACGCGATCGAGTTGGCCACCCTCACCGAGGCCCGCCGCAGCGCCGATCCGGCCGCGTCCCCGGCGGTGATCGGCTCGATCAAGGCCAACATCGGGCACACCAAGGCCGCCGCCGGGATTGCCGGACTACTCAAGGCGATCATGGCCGTGCACGAGCGCACCCTGCCGCCGGTCACCGGCTGCGACACCCCGCACGAGCTGCTCACCGGCACCGATCCCCAACTCCGGGTGCTCCGCGAACCCGAGGCGTGGGCGCCGGAGTTGTTGCCCCGCGCGGGAATCAGCGCGATGGGGTTCGGCGGGGTGAACACCCACCTGACCCTGGAAGGCACGCCCACGCCACGGCGCAGCGTGCCAATGGCCCGGCAGCGGGTGCTCGCCCGCACCCCGCAGAGCGCCGAGATCATCCCGTTCGCCGCCCCCGATCTCCGTGTGCTGGCCGAGGACATCGACCGGCTGCGCGCGCAGACCGAGCACCTCAGCTTCGGCTCGTTGCGGGACCTGGCCATCCTGCGCTGCTCCACCACCAGGGCCGGACAGCCGGTGCGCGCGGCGATCGTGGCCGACACACCGTTCCGTTTGGACGATCAACTGGATCGGCTGCGGTCCTGGCTCAACGCGGGTCACACCCGGATCGACGCCGCCGCCGGGGTGTTTTTCGGGCAACCCCAACGGATCCCGCGCATCGGCTTCCTCTTCCCCGGCCAGGCAGCGCCGGTCTACCTCGGCGGCGGAGTGCTGCGCCGCCGCTTCGAGCAACTCGCCGAGCTGTACCCGGACGCACCGGGATCCGCCGTGGGCGACCGCACGGACACCGCGCTCGCGCAGCCCTCGATCGTGCGCGCCGCGCTGGCCGGGGCCGCTGCCCTGACGGAACTGGGCATCCACGCGGACGCGGTGCTCGGGCACAGCATTGGCGAGCTGGCCGCGCTGTGCTGGGCGGGCGCCACCGCCCCGCACAGCGCGGTGGACCTGGCCGCCGTACGTGGCCGCGCCACCGCCGAGCACTCCGCCAAGGGCGGTGCGATGGCCGAACTGGCCGCCGACGAGGACGTGGTGGCCCGGCTGGTGGACGACCTGCCAGTGACCATCGCGGCACTCAACGCGCCGGACCGGATCGTGCTCGCGGGCGCGGCCCCGGCGATCGAGGCCGCCTGCATCCGGGCCCGGGCCAGGGGATTCCGCGCCACCCGGCTGCCGGTCAGGCACGCCTTCCACTCCCCGCTGGTCGCCGAGGTGGCCCGGCAGTTCGCCACCGACCTCGCGGGTGTCGCCTTCGCTCCGGTGCGGCCCGGCATGATCTCCACCGTGCTCGGCGGCGAACTGCCCCCGAACATCAACCTCGCCGCCTATCTGGCCGGGCAGATCACCTCACCGGTGCGGTTCAGCGCCGCCCTGCACCAGCTCGCCGACCGCTGCGACCTGCTCCTGGAGGTAGGTCCCGGCGCACTGCTCACCGGACTGGCCACCGCGCAGGTCGATCTGCCGGTGGTGGCCACTGACTGCGGTGGCGAGGACATCCGCGGCTTCCTCACCGCGGTCGCCGCCGCGCACGTGCACGGCGCCGAGGTGGCCCTGGCCGGACTCGCCGCGGGCCGGGTGCAACGGACCGCCGATCCATTGCGCCGCCCCGGTTTCCTGGCCAACCCGTGCGAACTGGTCCCCGCGGACCTGCCTGGCGAGTCCGCCCCGATCCTGCTGCCGACACCTCGGTCCGCACCCGAAGAGTCCACTGTGGACACTGCGGGCGATCCGTTCACCGTGGTGCGCGCGCTGGTCGCCAAACACGTCGAACTGCCGGTGGACTCCCTGGAACCCACCCACCGGATGCTCGCCGACCTGCGGCTCAACTCGATCACCGTGGCCGAACTCGCCGGACTCGCCGCGCGGGCCCTCGGCGTGGCCCCGCCCGCGGTGCCCACCGACCTGGCCGACGCCTCCCTGGCCGAGTTCGCCGAGGTGCTCGCGCAGCAGCCACCCGCCGACGCCGAACTGGACACCCCGCCGCCGGGTGTCGCCCCCTGGGTCCGCACCTTCGGCGTGCGCTGGCAATCCATTGCGGCGGCCACCCGGGTACCGGAGATCACCTGGACCGTGCTGGCCGAGGACGGCGACCTGCTCGCCCCTGCCCTCGCCGCCGCCTTCCCGAACACCGCCGGGACCCCGGGTTTCCTCATCCACACCAGGGGCGCCCGCACCCACGAAGCCGCGCACTGGCTGGTAGACGCTGTGCAGCAGGCCATCCAGACCCCGGCCCGGATCGCCATCCTGCACCACGGCGAGGCCGGTGGCCTCGGCCGCTCCCTGGCCCTGGAACAGCCCGGCCGCCCGGTCCGCCTAATCGAGATCCCGGCCGCGCCCAGCGCCCAGGTACTGGCCCTGGCCCAGGCCGAAGCCGCCCAGGGCCACGGTTTCGCCGAACGCCGGATCGACCAGGCAGGCCACCTCACCGAACCCGTGCTCCGCCCGCACCCGGCCGGCCGCGTGCCCAAGGCCCCGCCGCTGACCGGCAACGACGTGCTGCTGGTCCCCGGCGGCGGGCGCGGCATCGGCGCGGAAAGCGCCCTCGCCCTGGTCGCGGACAACGACGCCGCGGTCGCCGTGCTCGGCCGCGCCGACCCCGCCGAGCACCCCGAGGTCGCGCTCACCCTGGACCGGCTGCGCGCCGGCGGGCGGCGGGTCCGCTACCTGCGCGCCGACGTCACCGACGCGGACGCGGTCAAACACGCCATCGACGAGATCGGCACCGACCTGGGCCCGGTCACCGCCGTGCTGCACGCCGCAGGCGCCAACCGGCCCTGCGGACTGTCCACATTGGACGCCCCCGCGGTCAGCGCCACCCTGGCGCCCAAGGTGGACGGCCTGCGCAACATCCTGGACGCGGTCGAACCCGGCTGTCTGCGCCTGGTCATCGGCTACGGTTCGATCATCGGCCGGATCGGCATGGCCGGCCAGGCCGACTACGCGCTGGCCAACGACTGGCTCGGCCTGGAGATCGCCGCCGCCGCGGAACGGTTGCCCGGCTGCCGGTTCCTGAACATCGAATGGTCGGTCTGGTCCGAGATCGGCATGGGCGCGCGGCTGGGCAGCGTGACCGCGCTCGCCACGGCCGGAGTGGACGCGATGCCACCGCAGACCGCCACCCGCGTGCTGCGCGAACTCCTTGCCACACCAGGAGAAGCCACCAGCGTGGTGGTCACCGGCCGGTTCGGATTCCCGCCGACAGCCAGCACCGGCGCACGCGAGTTACCGCTGACCCGGTTCCTGGAACGGCCGCGAGTGCACTACCCGGCGGTGGAACTGGTCTGCGACAGCGACCTCACCGTGCCCAGCGACCCGTACCTGGCCGATCACGCGCTGGCTGGAACCTGTTTGCTGCCAGGCGTTCTCGGCCTGGAGGCGATGGCTCAGGCGGCCACCGGACTGCGTGGCGGCGAGGTCACCGGGTTCACCGGGGTCGAGCTGACCCGGCCGGTCACCGTGCCCAGCGACGGCGGCCGGGTGCTGCGGGTGGCAGCCCTGGACCAGCCGGACGGCCGGATCGAGGTCGTGGTGCGCGCCGACGACACCGCCTACGCCGTCGACCACTTCCGCGCGCTGCTCACCGTGGCCCCGGAACTCCAGCCACACCAAGGTTTCGAGCCAGCGCCGACCGCCGGGCCACCGGTCGAACTCGACCTCGGCCGCGATGTCTACGACCGGCTGCTGTTCCACCACGACAACCTGCGCCGGGTCCGGGCCTACCGGGAACTGCGCGCCCGGCGGTGTGTGGTGGAGATCGACGCCCGCCCCGGCGACACCTGGTTCGGCGAGTTCCAGCCCCAGCACCTGCTGCTCGGCGATCCGGGCGCCAGGGACGCCTTCATCCATGCCCTGCAAGCCTGTGTGCCACACCGGCGCTGCCTGCCCGAACGGATCGACCGGATCACCCGCCACCGCCCACTGGCCGGCCGCCTCATCGTGGACGCGGTGGAAACCGGCCGGGACGCGGACACCATCACCGTTGACCTGGTCGTACGCGAACGCTCCGGCGCGATCTGCGAAACCTGGACCGGCCTGTCCCTGCGCGCCATCGGCCCCCTCGACACCCAGTCCCCCTGGCCGGCCGCCCTGCTCGGCCCCTACCTGGAACGCAGGCTGGACGACCTGCTCGGCCTGGGCCGGATCGGCCTCGGCGTGGCCACCGGCGACCGCGCACCCTCCGGCCTGGCCGCCGCCGCCCGCGCCGCCGGCCGGGACCTCGACCTCCGCCACCGCGCCGACGGCAAACCCCTCGCCCCCGGCACCGAGATCTCCCTTGCCCACCAAGGCGATCTGACCCTCGCGGTGGTCGCGGACAACCCACTCGGCTGCGACCTGGAAGCCGTCCGCCCGCGTACCCGGGAAGCCTGGACCGACCTGCTCGGCCCGGACCGGCTGCGGGTGGCCGAACAACTCGCCGAAGACCTCGACACCGCCGCCACCCGGCTCTGGTGCGTGCTCGAATGCACCCGCAAAATCGGCCGCACCCCCGGGATTCCCCTCCTGCGGTCCACCATCGACGACTGGGCACTGTTCACTGTGGACGGTCACCGCTGCGCCACCACCCTGCTCCGGGTACGCGGAATCGACCACCCGCTGATCTGCGCGGTACTCGAACCGGAGGCGCCGTGATGGACCTCCCCGCCTTCGAGCACCGGCACCTGGTGACCTTCGAGGAGACCAACGCGCTCGGCAACGTCTACTTCACCCATTACCTGCGCTGGCAAGGACAATGCCGCGAACTGTTCCTGCGCACCCGCGCACCCGAGGTGCTGGCCGAACTCGGCGAGCGCACCCTGCTGGTCACCACGCACTGCTCCTGCGACTACTACGCCGAACTGCACGCCTTCGACGAGGTGCTGATCCGGATGCGCGTCGGCGAGGTGACGCAGCACCGGCTCACCCTGCTCTTCGACTACCTGCGCGACGGCCAGCCGGTCGCCCGCGGCAGGCAGGGCCTGGCCTGGTTCACCCGGGACGGCGACCGGCCCCGGCCCCGGCCGGTGCCCGCCGCGCTGATCACCGCCGTGGCCGCGGCGGTGGCCGCCTACCAGCGCAACGGAATCCCGCCCGAAACTTCGCCGTCCGGCGGAGGTGCGCACAACCCGACAATGGAGGACAACGATGGTCACACGATTACGTGAGCGGACCACGACGAGCGTGGACGAGCGGATCGCCGCAGCCCTGACCCACATGCAGCCGCGGGTGCTGCTGGGCAACGGCCAGCTCGGCTACCGGACCACGGTGGAGACCACCATCGACGTGGTGCTCGGCGACGGCAGCGACCCCGCCGCCCCGCGCGAGCAGATCAAGCTCACCTCCCTGGAGAGCGAGATCGCGATCCCGGACCCCGTGCTGCTCAGCGACGGCAGCCTGCGGTTCGACTGGGAGACCTACCGTTTCATCACCACCGGGGTCAGCACCGTGCTCTTCGGCACGGACACCCCGATCCGGATCCTGATGGGCCGCGGCGTCGACCCGATGATCCGGCCCACGCTGGGTCACTGCCTGGTCCCGGCCGACATCACCTTCGGCTCGGTGCCGGTGCCGTGCGTCTCCGAGGTCAACCTGGTCGTGGAGACGCCGTTCGGGCGCCTGCACAACCGCGGTCCGGCGATCATGCGGGCCATGGTGACCTCGGTGCCGCCGATCGGCGAGGCGTTCATCCAGCAGGGCGTGGTCACGCTCTACAGCGAGGAAGGCGACGAGATCGCTACGAAGGAGGCGACCGCGAGCACGCTCACCGGGATCATCTCGTCCTGACCGGTGACCGAGGTCGGGCCACCGCCGGCCCGAAGATCGCGGGGCGGCCGGGCTGAGCAGCTGACGAGCTGACCGGTCTGACGCGCGATCGATCGGGAGGGCGGGTTCGCGCGTGCCAGCCTGCCCCGCGCCGCCCTCCCACCCGACGCCGAGTTGGCCCAAGTCGTACGCGTAGTTGGCCCAACTGGTCGTCCCACTTTGGCCAACTGGACGGTCCACACGTAGGGAGAGGCGGCACAGATGGAGAGCGAGACCTACGGCGAGGTGTTCGCCGAGGTGTTCGACTCGGTGTACGGCGACACCGCGCCCAAGGCCGAGATCGCCACCCTCGCCGAACTGGCCGGGCCGGGCCCCGTGCTGGAACTGGGGGTCGGCACCGGCCGGGTGGCCATCCCGCTGGCCGAGGCCGGACTGGAAGTGCACGGTCTGGACAACTCACCGCGGATGCTGGCCGCGCTGGCCGCCAAACCCGGCGGCGCGTCGATCCGGACGGTCACCGCGTTGCTGCCGGATATCCCGCTGTCCCAACGGTTCCGGCTGATCTCCTGCGTGGACAACACCTTGCTGCTGCTGCGCACCCAGGAACAGCAACTCCAGTGCGTCACCAACGCCGCCGCGCACCTGACCGAGGACGGCGTGCTGGTGCTGGAAACGTTGGGGCAACTGGATCCCAACGGGGCGGGCGCCGGGATCGTGCTCATCCACATGGGCAAGAACAGCGCGGTGCTCTGGGCCACCGAGGCAAACTCGGCCACCCAGCGGTTCAGCACCAGGGAGATCATCCTGGCCGACAACCAGGTCCGGGTGCTGCCCTTCCGCGGCAGGCTGGTCTCGCCTGCCGAACTGGACCTGATGGCGCGGCTGGCCGGCCTGCGGTTGCGCGCCCGGTGGGGTGGCTGGGGTCAGGAACCCTTCACCAGCGCCAGTTTCCTCGCGGTCTCGGTCTACGAGAAAGCCAAGCCCTAGCCCGCCGAGTTGGCCCAAGTCGTACGCCCGGTTGGCCCAACCGGGCGTCCCAGTTTGGCCAACTCGACGGCGGAGACGGAAAGGTTTCCGGTGAGCACCAGGCGGTACACGCTTCCGGTCGAGCAGACGAAGTGGTCGCTCTCGACCAGTTCCACCGTGGTCTTCGACTGGGACTACGACCCCAGCCAGGACCGGCTGCTCGGGCTCTACGAACGCGGCAAGGCCAAGCAGTGGGACGCCAACGAGCGGATCGACTGGTCGATCCCGTTCGACCCGACCTCGCCGGAACACGAACCCGACCACTACCTGCCGCTGTTCGGCTCGCCGGTCTTCGAGCGGATGACCCAGGCGGAGCGCAACGAGTACCGGCACCACGTCACCGCGTTCAACAACTCCATGTTCCTGCACGGCGAACAGGGCGCGCTGATCTGCGCGGCCCGGGTGGTGGAGACCGTGCCCGAGCTGGACGCCAAGTTCTACGCCGCCACCCAGGTGGTGGACGAGGCCCGGCACGTGGAGATCTTCTCCCGGCTGGTCCGGGAGAAGATCGAACTCGCCTACCCGATCTCGGCGCCGATGAAGGAACTGCTCACCTCGGTCCTGGAAGATCCGCGGCCGGACATCGTCCAGCTCGGCATGCAGGTGCTCATCGAGGGCCTGGCGCTGGCCGCGTTCGCGCTGGGCCGGGACTCCACCACGCACCCGCTGTTCCGCACCATCAACGCCTACGTCATGCAGGACGAGGCCCGGCACGTCGCCTTCGGCCGGATCGGGCTGCGTGATCTCTACCGGCAGCTGACCGCCAGGGAGATCGCCGAGCGGGAGGAGTTCGTGGTCGACGCCTGCCACCTGATGCGGGACCGGCTGATGGGCGAGGAGGTCTTCGAACGGCTCGGGCTGCCGGTGCGGGATTGTCTGGAGCACGTGGAGCAGTCGCCGTTCATGCGCGGGTTCCGGTCCCAGCTGTTCTCCCGGATCGTGCCCGCGGTGCAGGACATCGGCCTGTGCGGGCCGAAGGTGCGGCGAGCCTTCGAGGACATGGGCGTGCTCCAGTTCGAGGCGGTGGACCTGGACGCGACGCACGCTAGGGACGACCGGGTGGCCGATGAGGTGGAGGCCGCCGACGCCGCGCGGGTGGCCCAGGTGTCGGCGACGATCGAGGCAGGTGAGCAATAGGCCAGTTGTCTGAGTAAATGGCCAGGACGTGCGGATAAATTGTGTACACGAGTTGACTGAACAATGCGCACACGATCCGGCGAAGAGCCGATCACTGCTCGACCGGGATGTCCGTTTCGTGTAGGTTGAGCCGCGCCAAGTTTCACTCCTATCCACTGGAGGGCAGTTAATTGACGGCCGGAGACCAGAACATCGACAGCGTGCTCGCCGGCGTTGCGGTGGCTGATTTCGAAGCTGCGCAGTCCTGGTACTCGAAGCTTTTCGGACGTGAGCCCGACGTCGTGCCCACCGAGGGAATCGCGGAATGGCAGCTCGCGCCGAATGCCTGGGTGCAGCTCACCGAGAACCCGGACCGGGCGGGCAAGAGTTCGGTGGTGATCGGGGTCCGCGATCTCGCCGCACAGGTCAAGTCGGTCGAATCGGCCGGATTCACCCCGGGTGCAGTGGAGGAATACCCGGGCATCGTCAAGACGAGCACCATTTTCGACCCCGAGGGCAATGAAGTGACGTTTGTGGAGGAGTTGACCGAGTGAGTGAGGCGTCCAGCGAAGTCGCGGAAGTCCCGGTCCCGTCGATTCCGGCGGATCCGGTGTGGAACCCGATGTCGGACTACTCGTTCATGGCCGAGCACGGTGTGCGGATCGTATCGGGCTCGGGTGTCCGGGTACGCGATGATCAAGGCAACGAGTACCTCAGCGGAACCGCCGGACTGTGGAATGTGACCTGCGGGTTCGGCCATCCCGACATCCTGGACGCCATTACCAGCCAGCTGCAGAAACTCTCCTATGGCACGTTGTTCCTGTTCTCCCACGAGCCCGCCACTGCCCTCGCCCGCCGGCTGCTGTCGATCGCGCCGCCCGGCCTCACCCGGGTGCACTTCACCACCGGCGGCGCGAGCGCGGTGGAGACGGCGATGAAGGTGGTGCGCCGGTACTTCCGGCTGGTGGGACAGCCCGAACGACGGCTGATCGTGTCGCTGGACCGCTATTCCTGGCACGGCACGCTCTACGGCAGCATGAGCGTGACCGGCGAGGACATCGAACAGCGGGCCTACGGCGCCGATCTCAGCGGGGTGCGCAAGATCCCCACTCCGCGCACCGCCGACGATCCGCCCGGCGCGACCGCGCTGACCGCGTTCACCGAACTGGTCGACGCCGAGCGCGGGCGGATCGCCGCGGTCATCCTGGAACCGGTGCTGGCCTCCGGCGGGGTGATCCCGCTGCCGCCGGAGTACGTCGCCGGAGTCAGCGAACTGTGCCGGGACAACGGGATCCTGCTCATCGCCGATGAGGTGGCCACCGGTTTCGGCCGGACCGGGCGGATGTTCGGCGGCGAGCACTACGACCTGCGCCCGGATGTGGTGGTGCTGTCCAAGGGCATCAACAGCGGCTATCTACCACTGGGCGCGGCGCTGTTCAGTGAGCCGATCTTCGACGCCTTCCGGCGGGCCGGTTTGCCGTTGCTGCACGGGGAAACCCAGGGCGGCAACCCGGCGGCCTGCGCGGCCGCGATCGCCACCCTGGACGTGCTCGACCGCGAAGGACTGGTCGAGAACTCCCGCGTCGTCGGCCAGTACCTGCTCAACCGCCTGGAACCGCTGCGGTCGCGTCCGGCAGTGCGGGATGTCCGGGGCCGCGGCCTGATGATCGGCATCGAGCTGACTCCGCGTGGCGGCAAGGGTCCGGCGTCGATTCCGGAGGTGATGACCGAGGTGATCGGCTGCCGCCTGCGCGGTCTGCTGGTGCACCCGCTGCTGGCCAGTGGCGGCATCGGGCTGTTCCCGCCGCTGACACTGAGCATGGCCGAGGCCGATCAGGTGGCCGAGGTGCTCGACCAGGTCACGGCCGCCGGGTGAGCCGGTGCGCGCCGGGGAGCTGACACCGCGACTGGTGGTCGACGGCATCGCCGACGGCCCCGCACCACCGACCGGGTTCGCGGACACCGAGGAGACCTATGACCTGGTGGTGGCCGGGGCCGGGATCGCCGGTCTCGCGGCCGCCTACTTCTGGTTACGCGATATCCAGCCCGGAGCCCGGATCCTGTTGCTGGACCCGGCTTCCCAACTCGGCGGGCATGCCACCCGGCATGAGTACACTGTGGACGGTCACCGGCTGCTCGCCACCGGCGGTTCGCAAGCGCTCACCCGACCTAGCACCTACCCGGCCAGCGCCCGGGAGCTGTTGCGCGAACTGGGCATAAACACCGACCGCTTCCACGAAGCCTGTGATCCCAGGCACTACCGCCGGCACGGCGCGGGTGGCCTCGGCGTGTTCTTCCACCGCGAGCACTGGGAGCACGACCACCTCGCGGTGCTGCCACCCGGTACCAAGTGGACAGACGCCCTGGCTACCGCACCCATGCCGCCGGAAGCACGCCGCCAGCTCGGCGAACTCCTGGACCGCTGCCCGGACTGGCTCAGCGGCCGGGACCGCGCGGCCAAACTCGCCGCCCTGCGGGTCCGCACCTGCGCCCAGGTGCTCACCGACTTCGCCGACCTGCACCCTGCCGTGCACCAGTTCCTCTTACGTGCCACCGCCGTCGACTCCGGCCTGAACTTCGACCAGCATCCCGCCCTGGACGCCGCGCTGATCGGCTTCCCCGGCCTGTCCGGCCTGCGCATCGGCTACGACGGCGACCCCTGGCCCGGCTTGAGCAAGACCGGCAGGCAGTTCTGGTACAGCGAGGAAGCCCCGATCTACCGCTTCCCGGACGGCAACGCCACCATCGCCCGTGCACTGGCCCGCGCCCTGATCCCCACGCTGGCCCCGGCGGGCACCGTCGACGACCTGCTCTCAGCCACCCTGGATCTGTCTCAATTGGACAGTCCACAGCAGAATGTCCGGATCCGCTTGCACAGCAAGGTGGTCGAGGTCCGCAACACCCGCTCGGCGGTCTCTTTGGCACACACCGCGCACGGCGGCCACCACCGGGTCACCGCCAGGGCCGTGATCCTGGCCTCCTGGACCGCCGGCCTGCCCGCCATCGTGCCGGAGCTGTCCACCGCACAACGCTCCGCCGCGGCCGCCACCGGCCGCTACCCCCTGGCCTATGCCAACCTCGCCCTGCGCGACTGGAAACCCTGGCAGCGCCTGGGCATCAACCGCCTCACCCTGCCCTCGGGCCACTGGCAGCGCGGCGCCCTGGAATTCCCGGTCCACATTGGCGACCACCACCCCAGCCCCGACCCGGAACACCCGGTGCTGGCCAACTTCTTCGGCTGCTTCACCAACCCCGGCGTGCCCCCAGCGGTCGGCGCCGCCCAGGGCCGCCACTGGCTGATCAACCACGGCCCCGCCGAACTGGAAACCAGCCTGCTCGACACCCTGACCCGCATCCTCGGCCCAGCCGGATTCAACCCGGACCGCGATATCGCCGCCCTGACCGTCAACACCTGGCCACACGGCTACGCCCGCTACCTGACCCTGCCGCACGACGCCGACCGCTGGCCGGACGGCCCGGTCCCCGGCGACCTCCTCGCTCAGGGCGTCGGCCGGATCCGGATCGCGGGCGTGGACGTGGCCAACCACCCGTACCTGGACGGCGCCGTGGACACCGCGCACACCGCGGTGCACGAGCTGGCCAGGGTGGCCGGGCCGGGATCACGATGACCCCGGCCCGAGCCAGAACCCTTACACCCCAAGAACTTCCGCCGCCATCTGGGTACCCCGAACGCGGGCCTCGATCTTGGCGAAGGCGGTCTCCCGCGAGGTCGAGGTGTCATCGGCGAACGGCGCGAACCCGCAGTCGTCACAGGTGCCCAGCCGGTCCAGCGGGAGGTACTCGGCCGCCGTCAGCACGCGGTCCCGCACCTGTTCGGGGCTCTCCACCACCGGATCGATCGGATCGATCACGCCGACGAAGATCCGTTGGTTCGCTCCCGAGTGCTCGCGCACGATCTCCAACACCCGCCGCGGATCCGGCTCGCTGGCCAGTTGCAGGTAGAACGCGCCCGCGTGCAGCTGGAACAGCTTCGGCAACAGCTCGGCGTAGTCGACGTCCAGGCTGTGCACCGAATCCTGGTCGCCGCCGGGACAGGTGTGCACGCCGATCCGGGCCCGCTCCTCGACGGAAAACCGGTCCAGCACCTGGTTGTTCAAGGCGATGAAATCGTCCAGCACCCCACCGGAGGGATCCAGTTTGAGCGACAACCGCCCCTCGGTGAAGTCCAGCTGCACCGAGGCCGCACCCGCGTCCAGGCACTGCCGGATGTCCCGTTCCGCCTCATCGGCCAGTTCCGCCAGGAAGGCCTCCCGTGGATAGCCGTCGATCCCGTCCGCCGGGTAGAGCAAGCTCAGCGCCGAGGGCGCGATCACCGGCTGCTTCACCGGCAAATCGGTCAGCCCGAGCGCCTTGTTCAGGTAGGACACCGCGAACGCGCCATACCTGAACGGCCCGGCCGTCAACCGGGGCAGCTGCCGGGTGTGCCCGTCCGCGAACGGAATCACCGCCCCGTCCGGGGCCAGCGACAGCGCACCCCGCAACGGGTAGGTGGCGAAACTCGGCTTGCCCTGCTCGCCATCGGTCAGCACCGGCGAGCCGGTCTTCGCCAGCCGTTCCACGGTCTCCGCCAACGCCCGATCCACCAGAACGTCAAGCCCAGCCTGGTCAATCGTCCCCGCTGTCCACGCGGCCAGTCCGTCCTGTAGGTACTTCGGCCGCGGAATGCTGCCGATCGTCTCGGTGGGAATGGTCATGGTCGTCCTCCCGGAAAAGTGAGGCACCGCAACACAAGAAACCTAGCGAGCGCACCGCGGCTCCGGCTTCGCCCAAGCAGGGCAACAGAAGTACAGAGATCCCTGGCAAACGAAGGGAATCGTCCATGATCACGCCGGGTGCCACCGCGGGGCTGCCGACTGTCCCGTGCCGGATCTGTCGCGGCCAGGTCAGTGAATTCCTGAACCTGGGCCAGCATCCGCTCTCCGACGCCTTCCGCCACCCCGAGGACGACACCGAGGAGTTCTACTACCGCCTCGCGGTGGGACAGTGCGCGGACTGCACCATGACCCAGCTGATGGAGGAAGTGCCCAGGGAACGCATGTTCCACGAGTCCTATCCGTACCACTCCTCCGGCTCGGCCGTGATGCGCGCGCACTTCACCAGCCTCGCCCAGCACCTGCTGGACACCGAACTCACCGGCCCCGACCCGTTTGTGGTCGAACTGGGCTGCAACGACGGCGTCATGCTGCGTACCGTGCACTCGGCGGGCGTCCGGCACCTGGGCTTCGAGCCCTCCGGCGGGGTGGCCGCGCTCGCCGCCGGTCAGGGCATCCGCGTCCGCGCCGAGTTCTTCGAGGAGGCCACCGCGACCGCCGTTCGCGACACCGACGGCCCCGCCGACGTCATCTACGCCGCCAACACCATCTGCCATCTCCCCTACCTGGACTCGGTTCTGCGCGGCGTCGACACCCTGCTGGCCGAGCACGGCGTCTTCGTCTTCGAGGACCCGTACCTGGGCGACATCCTGGCCCGGACCGCCTTCGACCAGATCTACGACGAGCACTTCTACTACTTCACCGCCCGCTCGGTGCACGTCCTGGCCCACCGCTCCGGCCTGGAACTCGTTGACGTGCAACGCCTCCCGGTGCACGGCGGCGAACTCCGCTACACCCTGGCCCGCCCCGGCCGCCGCCCCGTCACCCCCGCCGTGGCCGAACTGCTCGCCGAGGAAGAACATCGCGGCCTGGCCGAACCCGCCACCCTGCACCGGTTCGCGGCCAACGTGTTGCGCACCAAGGAAAACCTGCTCGCCCTGCTGCACGACCTGCGCGCGCAGGGCCACACCGTGGTCGGCTACGGCGCCACCGCCAAGAGCGCCACGGTCACCAACTTCTGCGGCATCTCAACGGATCTGGTCGCCTACATCTGCGACACCACCCCGGCCAAACAGGGCCGCCTCTCCCCCGGCGCGCACCTGCCGGTCCGCCCGGCCGCGGCCTTCGCCGAGTACTATCCGGACTACGCGCTGCTGTTCGCCTGGAACCACGCCGAGGAGATCATGGCCAAGGAACAGGACTTCCACGCGGCCGGCGGCCGCTGGATCCACTACGTCCCCGAGGTGCGCCTGCGGTGACCGGCCACCGCGCGATCATCTTCGGCGGCACCGGCTTCGTCGGCAGTCACATCGCGGACAACCTGGCCGCGCACGGCTGGAGGGTCCTCACCACCGCCCGCGGCACCCCGTCCCCGGCCCACCCCTTCCACCCACTGGACCTCGCCGCCACCTCCCCTGCCGAACTGGCCGCGCTCCTGGACACGCACCGCCCCGACCTGGTGGTCAACGCCACCGGCAGCAGCTGGGGCCTGACCGACGACCAGATGTCCACCCGCTGCCTCACCCTGACCCGCCAACTGCTCGCAGCCCTGGCCCACTCCCAGCGCACGCCCCGGCTGGTGCACCTGGGCTCGGTCCTGGAGTACGGCCCCACGCCACCCGGAACAGCTGTCTCCAGCCAGGGCCCACCCCCGGAAACCGGCTACGGCACGGCCAAACTCGCCGCCAGCCAGGCCGTGATCGCCGCGCCCAACGCCGTGGTGCTGCGCCTGTCCAACGCCGTCGGCCCCCGCCTGCCCGAATCCAGCCTGCTGGGCAAGGTCGCCACCACCCTGATCCAGGCCGCGCAACGCCACGAACCAGCCCACCTGTCGCTGTCCCGCCTCACCGCGCACCGCGACTACCTCGACGTGCGCGACGCCGCCGAAGCCGTGCGTGCCGCGGCCACCGCCGACGTCTCCGGCGAGATCATCGACATCGGCCGCGGCACCGCCGTCCCGGTCCGGTCCCTGGTGGACCTGCTCATCGAGGTCGCCGGCATCCCGGCGGTGCTGACCGAACACGACAACGGTGACTGGCGGTCCACAATGGACTGGATCCAGGTGGACCCGTCCCGGGCCGCCGCCCTACTGCACTGGCAACCCCGGCACACCCTGCGCGACTCCATCCGCGCATTCTGGACCGCGACCGCTGGGCCCTCACTGACCGCGCTGGGCAGCAACCGTGGCGGTCACCGGGAACGTCCGTAGCCCACGGATCGCGCTGGTATCCCGTCGTTCCGGCGAACCGGCCTGCCGCAACAACGGCAGCCGCTCGGCCAAGGTCCGGAAGACGATCTCACCCTCGATCCGGGCCAGCCGGGCGCCGAGGCAGTAGTGGATCCCGCTGGCAAAGGCCAGGTGTTCCGGCCCGGCCTCCCGGGTGATGTCGAACCGCTCCGGCCGCTCGTACGCCTGCGGATCCCGGTTGCCCCCAGCGAGAATCGCCACCACGGTCTGCCCCGGCTTGATCGTCTGCCCGGCCAGCCGGACCTCGGTGTGCGCCACCCGCGAGGTGCTCTGCACCGGCGAGTCGTAGCGCAACGCCTCCTCCACCGCGGCCGCCGCCAGCTCCGGCTTCGCCCGCAACTGCGCCCACTGCTCCGGATGCGCCAGCAGCGCCCGCATCCCGTTGCCGATCAGGTTTACCGTGGTCTCAAACCCGGCCACCAGCAACAACAACGCGGTGCCGTGCAACTCCCGCGCGGTCATCTTCTCCTCACCCACGGCAGTCGCCAGCGTGCTGATCACATCGTCACCCGGCTCCACCGCACGTTCCCGCAACAGCCGGTCGAACAACGCCACCAGATGCTCGGTGACCGCGGTGACCTCCCTGGCCTGCCGCATCGAACTGACCCCGTTGAACCCCTCGATGATCACCTCCCCGTACTCGGCGAAGGCCCCCCGCTCGGCGTCCGGGATGCCCAGCAGATCGCTGATCACCGTGATCGGCAGCGGCGTGCCCAAGTCCTGCACGAGGTCGAAGGTCTCCCGCCCGGTCACCTTGTCCAGCAACGAGTCCACGATCGCCTGCACCCGGGGCCGGTACGCCTCCAGCCGCTTGGGATTGAACGCGGGCATGGCCAGGCGGCGCAACCGGGTGTGGTCCGGCGGATCCAGCTCCACGAACCCCGCCGGCGGCGCGGGCACCGGCGCCCCCAGTAAGCCGTCCTGCACACGCCCGTCCACCGTCCGCACCCCAAACCGCCGATCCCGCAACACCTGGTTGCACAGCGCGAACGAGCTGGTGGCCCAGGTGCCGCTGAGCCCCCGGTAGAGCGGCCCGCGCTGCCGGATCTGTTCGTACAGCGGATACGGATTGTCCCGCCACCGCGGATGTTCCAGCTGCACAACCAGATCACCCAGCTCGCTGAGCAGCCAGGTCGCGGCCCGCCCCGCCCGCAACTGCGACCGGAGCCAAAGCGAGGCGACTGCGCTTGAGTTGTTCATCGATTCCCTCTCATCCTGAACGGCTACCGCTACCTTGTTGGCAGGCCCCCATGCCGCGACCGCGTCGCCGCGGCCTCGACAGAGTGGGACACCAATGTCCCATTCTGGGACCCTATTGCCCCATTACAAGACATAGCTGCGTTCGTCATGGCACAACTTAGTACTACAATGGCACCATGACGAGCGACACTCGGGAGTCGAACACGCCGAGCCGGACGCGCGCGGCGATCCTGGACGCGGCCATCACCGTGCTGGCCCAGCGATCCGCCGCCTCCCTGGCCGAGATCGCCGACGCCGCCGAAGTCGGGCGCAGCACCCTGCAGCGGCACTTCCCGGAACGCTCCGACCTGATGGCCGCGATCTTCCAGCTTGCGGTGCACCGGGTGCGTGCCGCACTGGCCGGGGCAGCCCTGACCGAGGGCACTGCCGCACAGGCGTTGCGCCGCGCGGTGCACGCCTACCTCGAACTGCCCCCCGAACTGATCCGGGTGTGCGACGAAGCCGAGCAACGCGGCGAGGCCGACTGGCTGGACGCGGCCTTCGCCGAGGTCGAACAGCCGATGCTCGCGTTGCTCGCCCGCGCCCGCGCCGAGGGCCTGCTGGACTCCTCGCTCAGCCCAGAGTGGGTGTACAAGGCGTTGTGGTGGAATCTGCTCGCCGGGTTCGAGGCCGTCGGCGAGGGGCTGATGGACAAAGAGCAGGCCGCGGAGTCGGTCATCCGGCAGCTGGAGCGGGGTTTGCCCGAGTAGTGGGACGGACAGGAGACGCTGATGGGTTCGTTCGATGTGCCGCTGGAGGATGAACGCACCCAGCTCGAAGCGTTCATCGAGGACTACCGCAGTGCCATTGAGGCGACGCTCGACGACCTCACCGAGGAACAGGCCCGCCGCAGGCTCGTCCCGTCGGCGACCACCTTGCTCGGGCTGCTCAAGCACGTCACGTGGATGCAGCGGGTGTGGTTCGAGGAGTGCGTCGGCGGCACCTCCCGCCGGGACCTCGGCCTGGTGCGGAGTCCGGAGGAATCCTTCCAGCTCACCGAGGACGACACCATCGCCTCGGTCACGGCAGCCCACCGGGCGGCCTGCGCCACCGCCCGGACAACGGTCGCGGACCTGCCACTGGACACCGTCGCGACCGGCCATCGGACCGGACCGCGCACACTGCACTGGGTGTACCTGCAAGTACTGCGGGAGCTGGCCCACCATTGCGGCCACGCCGACATCCTGCGCGAACAACTACTCGCCACCTGAGCCCGTACCCAGATCCAATTCGGTTGTGCCTGGCGGTCCGCTGACCGATCCTGGAGCGTTCCGTCCAAGGTGGACAGACGAAGTGGACCGGATGGACGACCCGATGAGAACACCGATCTCCGTGCACCACGCGCGCCTGGACGGGCGGGACTGGCGGGTGATCCGGCCGGCCGGTTGGTTCGCGCACGCCGGCTTGTGGGATGAGGACTGGTGGCTGCGACTGCGCGTCGACCGCGGCTCGGCCCACCGGCTCGGGGTGCTGTGGCTACTGGCGGCCCGCTCCCGGCACACGATCATCCACGTACCGCTGCGCACCGGCGACCACCCGGTCAGGACCGATCCGCAGGGCAGGCGGATGGATCTCGTGCTGTCCCAGCACAGCCTGCAGTTGCGTGCCGCGCGCTGGCCCCGGCTGCGCGCCGCGCTGGACAAGGGCAAACCGGAGACAGCGCAGCTACCCGAGAGTGACCTGCCAGATCCGGCCGAGATCGGCTACGGGGCGCGACATCACCGGGAAAATCGCGATCTATTGAACGAGCAGGTGCACGCCGACACCGTGTTCCTGGCGGGCAGCGCGCCGGTCTTCCGACAGACCGCCTCCCGGTTCTTCGACCTCGCCCAGCTCACCCCGGAACCGGACGCCCACGTGTGTACTGAATTCCACTCGGGCGACGGCGTGCTGGGCAACGCGCGGGAGATCCACGTCGAGTACCACGCCGACTGGGCCCGGTCCTGACCCTGCTCAGAGCGCGGAGACGCCGTATGCAGGCCGAGGATCAGTCGCGGTTGCCGCTCCACTGGAGCCGTGCGCAGTCAGTTGGCGGCGAAGCGCTCGATGTCGTCGAGTGCGTCCTCCGTCCGCCAGTTCAGCCTGGTCGGCATCCTGCTCGGGCAGGCCAACGGTCCCTGGTCAGCTTTGCAGGAGTTCGGTCAGTTCAGTGATCGTAGGGTGGCGGTACAGCTCACGCAGCCGGATTTGCGGCAACCCGTTGGCGCGCATGGCCGCGCCCAGCCGGACCGCGAGCAGCGAGTTGCCGCCCAGGTCGAAGAAGTCGTCGTGGGGGCCTACCGGGTGGCCGAGGACTTCTTGCCAGATGGTGGCCAGGTGTTCGGTCAGGTTGGTGGGGTTGGCTGTTGCCCCGACGGGTTGCGGGGCGGGAGTGGGGAGTTGGGTGGGGTCGAGTTTTCCGTTGGGGGTCAGGGGAAGGGTTTCCAGGGCGGTGATCGTGGTGGGGAGCATGTGTTCTGGGAGCAGGGTGGCGGCTCGGGTTCGGGTGGCGGCGGTGTCTGTGGTGGCGGGGACGACGTAGGCCGCTAGGTGGGCGGTGGCGGGGTCGTCGGGGTTGGGTTGGTGCAGGATCACGGCTGCGGCGGTGATGGTGGGGTCTTCCAGGAGGACGTTGCGGATTTCGTCTAGTTCGATGCGGAAGCCGCGGAGTTTGATCTGGCTGTCGATGCGGCCCAGGTGTTCCAGCCGTCCGTCGGGGCGCAGGCGGCCCAGGTCGCCGCTGCGGTAGAGGCGGGTTCCGGTGTGCGGGTTGTGGCGGAAGCGTTGGGCGGTCAGGGTTTCCTGGTTCAGGTAGGCGGTGGCCACGCCTGCGCCGCCGACGCAGATTTCGCCGGGAACCCCGACGGGCTGCGGGTGGCCGTCGGGGTTGACGACCAGAAGGTGCCAGCCGGGGAGAGCTGGACCTACTGAACGCGACGCGTTGAGGGCCTCGTGGCGGGTGATGGTCTGGTGGGTGACGTGGACCGTGGTTTCGGTGATGCCGAACATGTTGACCACCCGGCAACGCGACTCGGGGTGGACATCGAACCAGGGCAACAACATCCGGGCGTCCAGGGGTTCGCCGCCGAAGATGACCAAGCGTGGGGTGACGGTGCGGTGGTCCACCTGGAGGAGCTGGGCGAAGGCGGAGGGGGTTTGGCTCAGCACCGTGACGGATTCCGCGGCGAGCAGGTCGGCGAAGCGGTCTGGTTCGCGGGAGACGAAGTAGGGGACGACGACGAGCCTGCCGCCGGTGAGCAAGCAGCCCCAGATCTCCCACACCGAGAAGTCGAAGGCGCTGGAGTGGAACCAGGTCCAGACGTCGTGCGGACCGAGGTCGTACTCGTCGCGGGTGGCGTCCAAGAGCGCGATCACGTTGCGGTGTGGGACGACCACGCCCTTGGGACGGCCGGTGGAGCCGGAGGTGTAGATCACGTAGGCCGGACTGTCCGGAGTGGACGGTCCGGAACCTGGTTGGGCGGT
Organism: Crossiella sp. S99.2; assembly: GCF_023094165.1. GTDB lineage: Bacteria > Actinomycetota > Actinomycetes > Mycobacteriales > Pseudonocardiaceae > Crossiella. The sequence continues at coordinate 178,003 of NZ_JALMDK010000018.1, forward strand.
GGCGAGTTCGGCCGGGGTGACGGTGGGGCCGGGGAAGTCCTGGAGGTGGGTGATCACCAAGGGGAGGTTGGCGTCCTGGGTGGCGTGGGCCAGGCGTTCGGTGGGGTAGGCCGGGTCCATCGGGACGTAGGTGGCGCCTGCGGTGAGCACGCCGAGCAGGACGATCACCAGGTCCGCCGTGCGGTCCAGGCAGACGCCGATGCGGTCGCCGGGCACCACTCCCCTGGCTGCCAACCCGCCGGCGATGTGGGCGGCCCGGTCGACGAGTTCGCGGTAGGTCAGCTGCGTGGGGCCGTCGGTGATCGCGATGGCGTCCGGGGTGGTGGCGGCGACAGACTGGATGGCCTCGGGGATGGCGCGAGGTGTGGTGGTCAGGTCCGTTGCTGGGTGGCCGAGGGCGATGAGCTGTGGGAGTTCGGTGGCGGGTGGGAGTTGCGCGCCGGGGTTGCTGTGCAGGTGGTGCAGGTGGCGGAGGAACTGGCGGGCCTGGTGTTCGGACACCTCGGCGCGGTGGTGGGTGCAGCGCAGGTGGATCCCGGTGGCGTCCTGGTGCACGGAGATGGTGAGCGGATGGGTGGGGTGCTGGACGGGGAGGTGTTCGCCGGGGTGAATGGTGTGGTCGAAGAGGAAGGCGACCGCGGCCGGTTCCTGCGAACCGGGGGTGGCGATTTCTGGGGACTGGTCTGGGTTGTAGCGGTGTAGCAGGTCCTTCAGGGCGGTCAGCCAGCTTGGCTCGTCGCCGAGGTTGGTGAGTGGGATGTGTTGGGTGGCAATGCCTTCGCCCTCGCCCAGGCCCCACGGCGGGGGCGGGGCGGGGGCGGGTAGCGGTGGCGGCGGACTGACTTCGATCAGGTCCGCGGTGCCGTCGGTGTAGACCAGTTGCACGCAACGCGGGGTGCCGGCGGGGCGGGTGAGTTCCGCGGTGCGGCGGCGTTCGGCCAGTGGCGAATCCGCTGGTGCGGGCACGTTCTCGGTCCAGCGAGGGTGCGCTACCGGCGCGGGCAGGCGGGTTCTGGTGACGGGCACGGGGTTTCTCCTTGTCAGCGGGCGCTGAAGCCGCCGTCGACGGTGAGCACGGAGCCGGTGACCTGTCTCGACTCCGCGGATGCCAGGTAGACCACCGCGCCTGCCACGTCCTCGGGTTCGACCAGGGCGTTCATCGGCTGCGCGGCCAGGAAAGCGGACTCGTGCTCGGCGAGTGGGACATCGAGGGAGCGGGCGATCTCGGCGAGCATCCGGCCTTCCACCGCGGCGTCGTCGCGGACCGAGCCGGGGCAGACCGCGTTGACCCGGACCTTGGCGGGGGCCAGGTCCAGGGCGGCGGCCTTGGTGAGTCCGATCAGGCCGTGTTTGGCAGCCACGTATCCGGCGAAGTGCCGGTAGCCGACCAAGCCCGCGGTGGAGGCGATGTTGACGATGCTGCCCGAGCGCTGGGCGGCCATCGCGGCGCCGACCGCGCGGATCACCCGCCAGGCGCCGGAGAGGTCGACGTCGAGCATCAACGCCCACTCCTCCTCGGTGATCTCGTGCACCGGACGGCCGGAGGGCGCGGCGATACCAGCGTTGTTGACCACCACATCCAGGCGCTCGAACCGGTCCTGGGCCAGGGCCACCGCTGCTCGCACCTGGTCGCCGTCGCGCACATCCAGCGGGGTGGTGAGCACGGCGGCACCCTGCGCGCGGCACAGCGCGGCGGTGTGATCGAGCTGGCTGGTGGTGCCCAGCAGGTAAGGCACACCGGGCAGGTCCGCGCACACGTCGGTGAGCACCAGGTCCGCGCCCTCGCGCGCGCAGGCCAGCGCGGTGGCCCGGCCGAGGCCGCGAGCCGCACCGGTGATCAGCACGGCCTGGCCGGCGAGTCGGCCGCTCATCGGACCGCGGCGCGGACGCGGCCGAGCAGGTCGGGGGCGCTCGCGGTGAGGTACATGTGTCCGCCGGGCAGTTCGACCAGGTCGAACTCGCGGCTGGTCGCCTTGCCCCAGCCGGCCGCTTCCTCGGTGGTGACCAGGGTGTCGTCCAGCCCGCGCACCGCGGTGATCGGCACGTCCAGGGGGGTGTCGGCCAGCGGCTGGTAGTTCTCGTGCATGGCCACGTCCGCGCGCAGGGTGGGCAGGATCATCTCCCGCATCTCCGGGTCTTCCAGGGCGGCGTGCCGGTAGCCGGCGAACTCCTCCACCCGGGTCAGGAAGTCCTCATCGGACAGTCCGGTGGCGCGGTGCTGGCGCTGGTCGGCCGGTTCCGGGGAGCCGCTGGCGAACAGCCGGACCACGTCGATGCCTTGTTCCGCAACGAGTTTCCGGGCCAGCTCGAAAGCCAGCACCGCACCGAGGCTGTGTCCGAACAGCGCGACCCGCCTGCGGTCGCCGAGCAGTTTCCGGGTCTGGGCCAGCAATCCGTCGGTGGCCGCGGCCACGTTGTCGTACGGGGTCTCGTCGATGAGCCGTTCCCGGCCGGGCAGTTGCAGCGGCACGATGCTCAGTTCGGCGCCCGCGTGCGCGGCCCACGGGCGGTAGAAGGACGCGCCCGCGCCCGCGAACGGCAGGCACAGCAGGGCAATGGGGTCGGGAGTGCTCATGACGCCTCTCTTGGTCAGCCGCGGGTGCGGTTGCGGTAGCGCCACGTGGACAACGTGGCGAAAACAGTGATCAGGCCGAGCGTGCACAGCAGCCCGTAGCCGATCGGGTGTTCGGCGGCCCAGCCGGTCTGGGGCGGGAAGTTGGGTGGCGCGGCGTTGCCGAACAGCTCGCGCAGCGCGTTGGCCAGTGCGCTGACCGGGCTCCACGCGGCGATGTCAGCCAGCGGTCCCGGCAGCGTGGCACTGGCCACAAAGCCTGAGGACACAAAGGAAACCGGGAACATCCACAGCAACCCGAAGCTGCCCGCGACCTGGGCGTTGGGGGTGACCAGGGCGATGAACGCGCCGATCCAGGACAGCGCGAAGGCATACAGCAGCACCAGCAGGAACGCGGCCAGCACGCTGAGCACGCCGGTGTGCGGGCGCCAGCCGATGGCCAGTCCGGTGATCGTGGTGACCGCGACCCCGCCGACCACCATCACCAGATCCGCGCTGGTACGGCCCAGCAGCAAGGCGAGCCGGGAGATCGGCAGTGCGCGGAAGCGGTCCACCATGCCGGTCTGCAGGTCCTGGGCCAGGCCGATGGTGGTGAAGGAGGCGCTGAAGGTGACGGTCTGGGCGAGCAGGCCGGGCAGCATGAACTCGCGGTAGGCGTCCCCGCCCAGGCTGCCGCCGAAGACGTAGCCGATGAGCAGCGCGAACAGCACCGGTTCGACCAGGCCGGAGAGGATCAGGGCCGGGGTGCGGCGCAGGTGCAACAGGTTGCGGCGGGCCAGGTCAGCGCTTTCCAGCGCCACCAGCGGCAGCCCGGTCACCGGGTGCCCACCGGGTTGCGCGCGGTCAGGCGCAGGAAGACCTCGTCGAGAGTCGGACGGCTCAGCGCGAGGTCGAGTACCTCGATCTCGTTGCCGCGCAGCATCTCCAGCGCCCTGGCCAGGGCGGCGGGGCCGTCCTGCGCCGCGGCTTCGACCCGGCGGGCCCGACGGTCCACTGTGGCCGGTTGGCCGCCGGCTTCGGTGGCGATGCGCGCGGCCAGGTCCAGATCCTGTTCGTGCGCGAGGCCGATGACGAGTTTGCTGGCGCCGGTGGCGCGTTTGAGTTCGTCGCTGGTGCCCTCGGCGATGATCCGGCCGTGGTCGATCACCGCGATCCGGTCGGCCAGCCGGTCCGCCTCCTCCAGGTACTGGGTGGTGAGCACGACCGTGGTGCCGCCGTCGGCCAGGGTGGTGATCGACTCCCAGGTGTCCAGCCTGGCTTCCGGGTCCAGGCCGGTGGTGGGCTCGTCCAGGATGACCAGGCCGGGGTTGCCGACCAGCGCGGCGGCCAGGTCCAGTCGCCTGCGCATGCCGCCGGAGTAGGTGCCGGACAGGCGCCGTCCCGCACTGGTGAGCCGGAAGCGCTCCAGCAGTTCGGTGGCGGTGCTCCTGGCGGCGGCGCGGCGCTGGCCGCGCAGCTTGGCGATCAGTTCAAGGTTCTCGAAGCCGGTCAGCTTGTCGTCGACCGTGGAGTATTGACCGGCCAGGCCGAGCACCCGCCGGACCGCCTCCGGCTCGCGCCGGACGTCGTGACCGAGGACCCGGACCTCACCTGCGTCCGCGCGTAACAGAGTGGCCAGCACTCGCACAAGTGTCGTCTTTCCTGCCCCATTGGGCCCAAGCAGGCTGAAAACCTTTCCAGCCGCAATGGATAGGGTAACGCCGGACAACGCGGGCGTAGTCCGGAATGCTTTTAGAACTCCTTTAAGCACCACTGCCGACTCGATAGCGGGGTTCACGTTTGTCCAATTTGTCGCTTGTGACAAAAAGCTGACAAGACCACAACATTGCCCTTCACGCTGGGTAACCGTGAGGTACACACCACTTCCCTTCACCATGAAGGAAACTTTGACCAGCGGTTTGTACCACAGCAGCCGGTCACGCTACGCACCTGACTTACGGGATATTTACTAGAACATACGCGGAGTGCCCTCCCTCACACCCGCTTGGATGACAAAGATTTCCAAACTTGCGAAACCGCTCTCACGAAGTGCATCGTAGACACCCGGAGGTCCTGAAGCATGGACGAAAAGTCGCAGAGTAAAGACTTGGTATCCGCCCTGCAAAGTCGCACAGAGAATGCGCCCGAACACGTAGCGGTGACGTTCGTGGCCGATGTCGATGACCCCATGGGTCACATCGGGCTCACCTACGCGCAGCTCGATGAGCGGGCCCGGCGACTGGCGGTCTGGCTGGCCGGCCGGTTCGCCCCTGGCGACCGGGCGCTGCTGCTGTTCAACGCGGGCGTGGAGTTCGGCGTGGCCTTCTACGGCTGCCTGTACGCCGGCCTGGTCGCCGTGCCCTGCCCGCGCCCCGGCCGCTACCGGCACGAACGGCACCGCACCGCGGGCATCGCCAGGGACGCCGACGTCGCGGTGCTGCTCACCGACTCGGCCACGCTGGACTCGGTGGAGAAGTGGACCGCCGAGGAGGGCCTGTCCGCGCTGCCGGTGGGCGTCACCGACACCGTCGAGGCCGATCCTGGCGACTGGCGCAGGCCCGCGCTGAGCACGGACAGCCTGGCGCTGTTGCAGTACACCTCCGGCTCCACCGGCAGCCCCAAGGGCGTGATGGTCGGCCACGGCAACCTGCTGGACAACGCGGAGAGCATCCGGACCACCTTCGGCCTGGACCGGCAATCCCGTTGGGGCGGCTGGATTCCGCTCTACCACGACATGGGCCTGATCGGGCACCTGATCACCGGCACGCTGTGCGGCACCGGGTTCGTCCAGCTCGACCCGACCGCGTTCCTGCGCCGCCCGCACCACTGGCTCAAGGTGCTGGACCGCTTCGACGTCAACGCCACCGCCTCCCCCGACTTCGGCTACGACCAGTGCAGCCGCCGGGTCACCGACGAACAGCTGGCCGAACTGGACCTCTCCCGGTTGCGCGCGGCGATCAACGGCTCCGAGCCGGTGCGCTCGGCCACCCTGGACCGCTTCATCGACCGCTTCGGTCCGGCCGGGTTCCGCCCGCGGTCGATGCTGCCCACCTACGGCCTGGCCGAGGCCACCCTGCTGGCCACCGGAACCCACGGCAGGCCACCACACGCGGTCCCGGTGGACGTGCCCGCGCTGGAACAGGGCGAACTGCGCGCCGCCGCACCGGGTGTGCCCGCGCGGGACCTGGTCGGCTGCGGTATCTCCTGCGGTTTCGACGTGCTGGTGGTCGATCCGCACACCCGGGAGGTCCGCCCGGACGGCCGGATCGGTGAGATCTGGCTGGGCGGGCACACCGTGGCCCAGGGCTACTGGCGCAACCGGCAGGCCACCGAGGCCACCTTCGACGCGCACACCGCCGACGGCCGCGGGCCCTACCTGCGCACCGGCGATCTGGGCGGCTGGCTGGCAGGCGACCTGTTCGTCACCGGGCGGCACAAGGACACCATGGTGGTGCACGGCCGCAACATCCACCCGCAGGACGTCGAACACGAGGTCCGCGACCAGCACGAGGAACTCGCCGGACTGCACAGCGTGGCGTTCACTGTGGACGGTGCCGGCGGCGAAGTCGTGGTGCTGGTGCAGGAGATCCGCGGCAGCCACTCCCCCGAGCAGCTCGGCGCGATCGCCGAGGCCGCCACCCAGACCATCGCCCGCGAGTTCGGCGTGCCGGTGGGCGGGGTGGTGCTGGTCCGGCCCGGCGCGGTGCTGCGCACCACCAGCGGCAAGGTCCGCCGCTCGGATATGCGCCGCAACTACCTGGCCGGCCTGCTGGAGCCCTTGCACAGCAACGAGGACCCGCTGCTCGCCGGCACCAGGCAACGGCGCACCGAACTGCGGGACTGGCTGATCACGCGGGTGGCCACCTACCTGCGCCGCCGGCCCGCCGACATCGACCCGGCCCGGCCGCTGGCCGAGTACGGGCTGGATTCGGTGACCACGCTGGCCATCACCACCGACGTCGAGGACCGCTACGACCTGGTGGTGGACCCCGCACTGGCCTGGACCCACCCCACCGCGGACGCCCTCACCACCGCGCTGGCCACCCTGATCGAGGAGAAGACCCGCCAGTGAGCGCACGCCTGCCCCTGACCCCGGCCCAGCACGGTGTGTGGGTCGCGCAGCAACTCGCCCCGGCGAGCCCGCTGTTCACCTGCGCCGTGTACCTCGACATCCCCGGCGCCGTCGCGGAATCCGCGCTACGCCAGGCAATCTCGCGCGCGGTCGCGGAGACCGAGGCGCTGCGGGTGCGCTTCACCGCCGACGGCGAGCAGGTCAGCCAGCAGGTCGACCCGGACATCCGGGGAGAGCTGACCGTGCTCGACGTCGACGGCGAAGCGGCCGCGCGGGCCTGGGTGCAGGCGGACCGGGCGCGGGCGGCGGATCCGCTGGGTGACGGGCCGCTGTTCGAGCACGCGCTGCTGAAACTGGGTCAGGGCAGGCACTGGCTGTACTTCCGCTACCACCACCTCCTGCTGGACGGCTACGGGCTCACGCTCTACGCCCGCCGCCTGCTGGAGCTGCACAACGCCCTCGCCGAGGGTGTCGAAGCACCCGCTTCGACCTTCGGCACGCTGTCCGAACTGGTGCACGAGGAAAGCGCATACCAGGTTGGGGCGCGGGCACAACGTGACCGTTCCCACTGGCTGGCCGAGTTCGCCGATCTGCCCGAATCCACCGAGTTGGGTGAGGGTCCGGCCGGGCTCGCGCCGAGCACCCTGGAGGTCACCGGCGAACTCCCGGCCGCGCTGGCGCAGGGCCGCTGGTCGGTGCCGTTGATCGCGGCCACCGCCGCGCACGCACACCGGCACACCGGCGCGAGTGAGGTGCTGGTGCGGGTGTTCCTGGCCGCCCGGCTCACCCCTGTCGCCCTGGCCACACCCGCGATGCTGGTCAACGATCTACCGCTGCGACTGTCCGTTCGGCCAGGGATGAGCTTCGCCGAACTGGCCGCGCAGACCGAGGCCCGGCTCGCCCAGGCCACCCGGCACCAGCGGTTCCCCGGCGATCTGCTGCGCCGTGAGCTGGCCGACGGGCTGTCCGGGCCCGAGGTGAACGTGCTGTCCTTCACCTCCGACCAGCTGCGTTTCGGCGGGATCGACGCGGTGCTGCGACCCGTTTCGGCTGGTCCGGTGCGGGATCTGACCATCAACGCCTACACCGGCGATGGCGCGGTGCGGCTGCTGCTGCACGGCCACCCCGAGCGGTTCACCGCCGATTCCCTTACCCGGCATCGTGATCGCCTCACCCGGCTGCTCACCGCGGTGGCCGTCGACCCGAACACCCCGATCGGCGCGTTGGAGCTGACCAGCCCGGCCGAACACGCCGCCCTGGCCACCTGGAACAACACCGCTACCGAACCGGCCACCCGGTCGCTGGTGCGGATGTTCGAGGACCAGGACCCGGCCGCGATCGCCGTGGTCACCGAGTGGGAAACGCTGACCTACGGCGAACTGAACACCCGCGCGAACCGGCTGGCACACGACCTGATCGCACACGGGGCGGGCCCGGAAACCCCGGTCGCCGTGCTGCTGGAACGTTCGGTCGACTTCGTGGTGGCCGCCTGGGCGGTGCTCAAGGCAGGTGCGGTCTACGTGCCGGTGGACCCGGACTACCCGGCCGAGCGGGTGCTGTTCCTGTTGGAGGACTCCGGCGCCAAGCTGGTGGTGTCCACAGTGGACGCGCCAGAATCCCCTGCGCACAACCCCGGTGTACGCGTGCACGGCGACGGCGCGGCCTACCTGATCTACACCTCCGGCTCCACCGGCACGCCCAAGGGCGCGGTGATCACCCACGCCGGCATCACGAACATGCTGGACTGGGCGCAGCGGGAGTACCCGCTCGGCCCCGGTGACCGGATGCTGCTCAAGGCGCCCAACGGGTTCGACGTGTCCGTGTACGAGCTGCTGTGGCCGCTCACCAGTGGCGCGGCCGTGGTCATCGCCCGGCCTGGCGGGCACGAGGACCCGGCCTACCTGGCCGAGCTGATCCGCGAGCAGCGGGTCAGCACCTGCGAGTTCGTGCCCGCGCTGCTGGCGCTCTACCTGGACGAGCACACCACCGCCCCGGCGCTGGGCATGGTCACCGCCGGTGGCGAGGCACTGCCGCCCGGACTGGTCGAACGCTTCGCCCAGGTCTGCCCGGACACGGTGCTGCTCAACACCTACGGCCCCGCCGAGACCGCGGTCAACGCCACCTGGTGGCAGGCCGTGCCCGGCGAGCCGGTGGCCATCGGCCGCCCACTGCCTAACACCCGCGCGCACGTGCTGGACGCCGCGCTGGCCCCCGCCGCGATCGGCGCGGTGGGCGAGCTGTACCTGGCCGGCGTGCAGGTCGGCCGTGGCTACCTGGACCGGCCGGGACTCACCGCCGAACGCTTTGTGGCCGATCCGTATGGTCCGGCCGGGACCCGGATGTACCGCACCGGCGACCTGGCCCGCCGCCGCGCGGACGGACTCCTGGAGTTCGCCGGACGGGCCGACGCCCAGGTCAAGATCAACGGTCAGCGGGTGGAGCCCGGCGAGGTGGCCGCACTGCTGTCCACCGCGCCCGGGGTGGTGCAGGCCGACGTCGTGGTGCGCACCTCCGAGGCCGGGGTCAAACAGCTCATCGCCTACGTGGTCGGCGGCGAGGGCGATCTGCGAGCCTGGCTGACCGAACGCGCGCCCGCGCACCTGGTGCCCGCGGTGGTCGTGCCACTGACCGAGATCCCGTTGACCCCCAACGGCAAGGTCGACCGGCGCGCGCTGCCCGCACCCGAGATCGCGCCGGTGACCGCACCGCGCACCGAGACCGAACGCCTGCTGTGCCAGGTACTGGGCGAACTGCTCGGCGCCGAGGTCGGCGCGGACACGCACTTCCTCGCCCAGGGCGGGGACAGCATCATCGCCATCCAACTGGTCGGTAGGCTGCGCGCGCACGGCATCGAACTCACGCCCCGGCAGGTCTTCGCGCACCCGGTGCTGACCGACCTCGCCGCCGCGGCCACCCTGGTCGCCGAGTCCACAGTGGACGAACCGGTCGGCGAGCTGGTCCCGACCCCGATCATGCGCTGGCTGCTCACCCGCGGCGCGCCGATCCAGGACTACGCGCAGACCCTGGAACTGTCCGCCCCGAACCTGACCGAAGCCGACTTCCTGGCCGCGTTGCAGCTGGTGCTGGACCGGCACGACGCGTTGCGCCTGCGCCTGGACGGCGACCGGCTGATCGTGCGCCCGGTCGGCTCGGTGCGGGCTCCCGACTGCCTGACCGATCGGTTGGATCCGGCAGCTGGCATCGTGCTGCGCGCCGAACTGACCGGCGGGACGCTCATCCTGTCCCTGCACCACCTGGTGGTCGACGGGGTGTCCTGGCGGGTGCTGCTGCCCGACCTGGCCGAGGCCCTGACCGCGATCCGCGAAGATCGCCCCGCCCGGCTGTCCGTGCCCGGGATCTCCCTGCGCACCTGGGCAAACTCACTGCCCGCCCGCGCGAGCGAACCCGCTGTGCACGCGGAACTCAGCAGCTGGCAAGAGGTCCTAGACACTGAGCCGCTGGACCTCGGTGCTGGGGACGGCCTGCGCTCGGTGGACATCGAACTGGACGCCGCCACCACCGCTCGCCTGCTCACCGACCTGCCCGCCGCCTACCGCGCGGATGGTGACGACGTGCTGCTGGCCGGACTCGCCGCCGCGATCGGCCGCCCGGTCACAGTGGAACTGGAGGGTCACGGCCGCCTCGGCGCGGGCCTGGCCACCACGGTCGGCTGGTTCACCACCGCACACCCCGTGCGCCTGGACCCCGGCCCGCTGAACTGGGCCGACCTGGCCGCGGGCAACGTGGAAGCGGGCCGGGTGCTGCGCGCCGTCAAGGAGTCGGTGCGCGCGATTCCCGGTGACGGCCTGGGCTTCGGCCTGCTGCGCTGGCTCAACCCGGAGACCGGGCCACTGCTGGCCGCCCTGCCCGAACCGGCGGTGAGCCTCAACTACCTCGGCCGCCTCGACGGTGCCGCGCTCGGCTGGCCGCTGGCCGGATCACCCTTGCAGGACAACACCACCGACCCGGCGTTCCTGCCGAAACTGGAGATCAACGCCTACCTGCGCGAGGCCGAGGACGGGCTGCGGCTGACCGCCCGCTGGTCCAGCGCGAGCTTCGACGCCGACCGGGTCGCCGAGCTGGCCCATCGCTGGCGGGCAGCGCTGATCGGCTTGTCCCGGCACGCCGGCAGTGGCCTGACCCCCTCGGATGTGCCCCTGGTCGCCATCGGCCAGGCCGAACTGGACGAGCTGTGCGCGGCGGCCGGCGACGTGGCCGACGTGCTACCCCTGGCCCCGTTGCAGCAGGGCCTGCTCACCCACTCCCTGCACACCACCGGCGCCGACCCGTACGTGGCCCAGCTCGTGCTCGACATCGAGGGCGACCTCGACCTGACCGCGCTACGCACCGCGGTCGACCGGCTGCTGGCCCGGCACCCCAACCTGCGCGCCGGATTCCACACCCGCGGCGACGCCGACCCGGTCCAGGTGGTGCCCGCCACGATCACCGAGCACTGGGCCGAACACACCACCGACGAAGCCGGGGTGGCCGAGTTCCTGGCCGCGGACCGGGCCCGTGGGTTCGACCTGCGCCGCCCGCCGCTGCTGCGCTTCACCGCGCTGAGCCTTGGCCCGGAACGCACCCGGCTGGTCTTCACCCACCACCACCTGCTCCTCGACGGCTGGTCGCTGCCCCCGCTACTGGCCGAGCTGTTCGCCTTGTACCGCGGCGAAAACCCGCCCGTCGGCACGCCCTACCGCGAGTTCCTGTCCTGGCTGGCCGACCGCGACCGCGCCGAGGTGACCCGGCTCTGGCAGGCCGAGCTGTCTGGTGTCTCCCCCACCGTGCTGGCCCCCGACGCCACGCCGGACACCCCGCGCAGCACCGAGATCCGCCTGGATGCCGAGCAGACCGCCGCGTTGCTCGCCACCACCCGCGCCGCCGGACTCACCCTCGGCGCACTCGCCCAGGCCCTGTGGGGCTTGGTGCTGGCCGGACTCACCGGCGCCGACGATGTGGTCTTCGGCGCACCGGTCGCCGGTCGCCCGCCCGAGTTGCCGGGTGTGGACCGGATGATCGGCCTGTTCATCAACACCCTGCCGGTGCGGGTCAAGCTCGCCGAGGGCGAGAGCCTGGCCGGGCTGACCGCGCGGGTGCAGGAACAGCAGGCCCGCCTGGGCGAACAACACACCGTGCGGCTGGCCGACCTGTGGCAGACCGAGCTGTTCGACACCATCCTGGCCTTCGAGAACTACCCGATGCCCGAACGCCTGGACACCGCCGGGCTGCGGCTTGCGGTCACCGCCAACACCGAGGACACCCACTACCCGCTCACCGTCTCGGTCTTCCCCGGCGAACAACTCCGCATCACCCTGGACACCGCGGTTCTCAGTGCCGAAGCCCTGGCCACCGTCGCCGGAAAGCTGCGCGCGCTGTTCGAGTCAGCCGCGTCCACTGTGGACACTCCGGTCACCGCGGTGTTCTCCGAACAGGAACGCGCGCTGGTACTCGGTGATCGGCAGCAGACCGAACTGGCCTACTTCGCCGCCCGCTCCACCGGCCGGGCCCCGCGCACCCCGCGTGAGGAACTGTTGTGCGCCATGGTCGCCGAGGTGCTCAGCCTGGACTCGATCACCATCGACGACGAGTTCTTCGAGCTGGGCGGCACCTCGATGGTGATGATCCGGCTGGCGCACCGGGTACGCGCGGAGTTCGACGTCGAGCTGTCCCTGCGTGACTTCTTCGCCGCCCCCACCGTGGCCGAGTTGGCCGATCGGCTGGATTCCCTTGCCCCACAAAAGCAGGGGCTCACCGCTCGGGAACGCCCGGACCGGGTGCCGCTGTCCTTCGCCCAGGAACGCATGTGGTTCCTGCAACGTCTCCAGGGCGGCGGCAGCTACACCATTCCGATCGCCCTCCAGCTCACCGGCCCACTGGACGTGCCCGCGCTGCACGGCGCACTCACCGACCTGGTCGACCGGCACGAAGCCCTGCGCACCATCTACCCCGAGGACGCCGAGGGCCCGCACCAGGTGGTGCTGCCGGTCGGCACCCCGCTGCCCTTCGAGGTGGTGCGCACCGGCACCCCCGATCTGGACGCGGCCGGCGCGTATCCCTTTGACCTGACCAGGGAAACCCCGCTGCGGGTCACCCTGTTCGAGCTGGGCGAGCAGGAGCACACGCTGTTCCTGGCGCTACACCACATCGCCACCGACGGCGCCTCACTGACCCCACTCGCGCACGACCTGTCTGCTGCCTACGCCGCCCGGCTCCGCGGCGAAGACGCGAACCTGGCCGCGCTGCCGGTGCAGTACGCCGACTTCGCGCTGTGGCAGAAGGAAACCCAGGCCGAGGAACTGGCCAAGCAGCTCGGCTACTGGAAGCAGAACCTGGCCTCGCTACCCAAGGAAGTCACCTTCCCGGCCGACCGTCCGCGCCCGGCCGCACCCACCTACGAGGGCTCGCACGTGGAGTTCCTCATCGGCCACGAGCTGTACGACCGGGTGGTCGAACTCGCCGGGCAGACCCGTACCACACCGTTCATGGTGCTGCAGGCCGTGGTCGCGTTGCTGCTGACCAAACTCGGCGCCGGCGAGGACATCCCGCTGGGCGGCATCACCGGCGACCGCCCCGACCCGATCCTGGACGAGGTCGTCGGCGTCTTCATCAACACGATCATCTACCGGATCAGCACCGCGGGCGATCCGAGTTTCACCGAACTGCTGCACCGGGTGCGCGAGACCGGGCTGTCCGCCTATGCCAACCGCGATGTGCCGTTCGAGAAGCTGGTCGAGGAGCTGAACCCGGAGCGGGCCCGCACCCGGCACGTGTTCTTCCAGGTGATGGTGGCCTGGCTGGACCTCACCGACGCCGACATCGTGCTGCCGCACATCCAGGTCGAACCCGGCCCGGTGACCAGCGGCACCTCCAAGTTCGACGTGCACTTCGACTGCCACGTGCACCCCGACGGCCTGCTGTGCCGCCTGGAGTACGCCACCGACCTCTACGACCACGCGACCGCGCACCGCTTCGCCGAGCGCTTCACCCGGATCCTGGCCGCGGTCACCGCCGACCCGGCCACCCGTGTGTCCACTGTGGACGTGCTCTCCGCCGAAGAACGCACCCGGGTGCTGGAATCCTTCAACAGCACCGGGATCACCCTGCCGCCGGAGAACTTCGTCGACCTGATGGAGGCCCAGGACCCCGCACTGGAAGCCGTGGCGTGCGAGGGCGAGCGGGTGACCTACGGCGAGTTCAACGCCAGGGTCAACCAGCTCGCACACTCGCTGATCCGGCGCGGTATCGGCCCGGAGTCCCGGATCGCGGTGATGCTGCCCTACTCGGTGGACCTGGTGGTCGCGCTGTGGGCGATCATCAAGGCGGGCGCGGCCTACATCCCGGTGGACACCGGCTATCCCCTGGAGCGCATCAACTACATCCTGGAAGACTCCGGTGCGGCCCTGCTGATGGCCGAACGCGACCTCGACGGCTTCGAGCGCCTCCCGGTCACCGCGCCTGGTGAGTCCACGGACAACCCCGGCGTGCGCGCCTACCCGGACAGCCCCTCCTACATCATCTACACCTCCGGTTCCACCGGCCGTCCCAAGGGCACGCTCAACACCTATCTCGGTATGGACAACCGGTTCTTCTGGATGCAGGAGGACATCGGCCTCGGCCCGGCCGACCGGGTGTTGCAGGCCACGCCGACCGGGTTCGACGTGTCGGTGTGGGAGGTGTTCTGGACGCTGTCCCGCGGCGCGACCCTGGTGGTGCCCAAGCCCGGCGGGCACCGCGACCCGGTCTACATGTCCCGGCTGATGCACGCCGAATCGGTGACCGTGGCGCACCTGGGCGCCTCCCGGCTGGCCGCCTTCCTGGCCGAGGCACAACTGCCCGCCTCGGTGCGCGCCATCGAATCCGGCGACGAGGTGATGCCGGCCGAGCTGATCCGGCGCTTCCACCGCGAGTCCAAGAACCCGGATGTGTGGCTCACCAACGCCTACGGGCCCACCGAGGCCGCCATCGACGTCACCCGCTGGCCCACCCCGGCCGAACCCGGCACGGTGCTGATCGGCCCGCCGGTGCGCAACACCACCGCCTATGTGCTGGACGCCGCGCTGAACCCGGTGGCGCCAGGGGTGTTCGGCGAGCTGTACATCGGCGGCCTGCAACTGGCCCGCGGCTACCTGGACCGCTCCGGGCTGACCGCGGAACGCTTCGTGGCCAACCCCTACGGCCCGCCCGGCGACCGCATCTACCGCACCGGCGACCTGGCCCGCTGGACCGAATCCGGCGAGCTGGAGTACCAGGGCCGGGCCGATGACCAGGTGAAGCTGCGTGGGCAGCGGATCGAACTGGGCGAGGTCGAGTCCGCGATGACCAGCTTCCCCGGCGTGGCCAGGGCCGCGGTCGCGGTGCACCAGCAGCGCCTGGTCGGCTACGTCATCCCGGCCGGGCCGGTGGATCACGAGCAGTTGCGGGCACACCTGGCCGCGCGGCTGCCGGAGTACATGGTGCCGCCGCTGGTGGTGGAGCTGGACGTGTTCCCGGCGCTGCCCAGCGGCAAGCTGGACCGCTCCGCGCTGCCCGCCCCGGACTTCGCACCCCTGACCGGCCGCCGACCGCGGACTGTCCGCGAGGAGGTGCTCTGCCAGATCTTCGCCGAGGTCACCGGGGTGCCCGAGGTGTTCCTGGACGACGACTTCTTCGCCCTCGGCGGGCATTCGCTCTCGGTGGCCCGGCTGGCCAGTCGGATCCGCGCGGTGCTGGGCGCGGAGATCGAGCTGGCGGTGCTCTTCGACGCCACCACTCCGGCCAAGGTCGCCGCCCGCCTGGACGGCGTCACAGCCCACCGCCCGCGGCTGAGTGCCCGGGAACGCGGCGACCGGCTGCCGCTCTCGCACGCCCAGGAACGCCTGTGGTTCCTGCACCGCTTCGAGGGCCCCTCGGCCACCTACAACCTGCCGGTGGCACTGCGCCTGTTCGGCGTGCTCGACGTGGTCGCGCTGGATGCGGCAATCGCCGATGTGGCGCAACGGCATGAGGCCCTGCGCACGATCTTCGCCGAGGACGCCGACGGCCCGCACCAGGTGATCCTGGATGCGGTGCCGCCACTGGCCACCGTTGCGGTGCAAGGCGATCTGGACGCGACGCTGGCCGAGGCCGTGCAGGTGCACTTCGACCTGGCGGTGGAACCGCCGCTGCGTGCCACGCTGTTCGACCTCGACGCGGGTGAGTACGTGCTGTTGCTGGTGCTGCACCACATCGCGGGCGACGCGTTCTCGATGGAACCCCTGGCCGGTGACCTGATCATCGCCTATACCGCCCGGGTCGGCGGCAGCGCGCCGGAGTGGGCGCCGCTGCCGGTGCAGTACGCGGATTACGCTGTGTGGCAACGGGAACTGCTTGGGTCGGCCAGCGATCCGGACAGTGAGCTGAGCCGTCAGGTCGGCTACTGGAAGCAGGCCCTCGCCGGTTTGCCCGAGCAGCTCGCGCTGCCCACCGACCGGCCGCGACCGCCGGTGTCCAGTCACCGGGGTGGCATGGTCGAGTTCCAGGTGCCCACCGAAGTCCACAGTGGACTGTCCGAACTGGCCAGGAGCAACCAGGCCACGCTGTTCATGGTGGTGCAGGCCGCGCTGGTCACCCTGCTGCACCGGCTGGGCGCCGGGGACGATGTGGTGATCGGCTCGCCGGTGGCCAACCGGGGTGAGGACGCGGTGGCCGGACTGGTGGGCTTCTTCGTCAACAACCTGGTGCTGCGCACCGACCTGTCCGGCGACCCGGCCTTCACCGAGGTGCTGGCCAGGGTGCGGGCGGCGGGTCTGGCCGCGTACGCGCACCAGGACGTGCCGTTCGAGCGGGTGGTGGAGGCGGTCAACCCGGCCCGCTCGACCGCCCGGCACCCGCTGTTCCAGGTCAACCTGAACTGGGTGGACGCCGAGGCGCGCGCGGTCTACCAACGCGCCAACGAACTGCCCGGCCTGACCGGTCAGGTGCTCGAACTGACCTCGGACACCGCCAAGTTCGACCTGTCCTTCTTCCTCAGCGAACTGCCCGAGGGCGGCCTGGCCTGTGCCCTGGAGTTCGCCGCCGACCTGTTCGACCGCGGTACCGCCGAGCGGATCGCACACCGGCTCACCGACCTGTTCACCGCCGTGCTGCAGTCTCCCGACCGACCGGTAGGTAGTTTGTCGGTGCTGACCGAGGGCGAACAGCAGCAGCTGCTGGTGGAGTGGAACAACACCGCACACGAGCTGCCCACCGCAACCTTCACCGAGCTGTTCGCCGCCCAGGTCGCCCGCACCCCAGAAGCCACCGCGGTGGTCTTCGAGGGCACGGCGCTGAGTTACGCGGAACTGGACCGCCAGGCCAACCACCTGGCCCGACGGCTGATCGCACTGGGCGCGGGTCCGGAGCGGTTTGTCGGCGTGCTGCTGCCGGTGTCTGAGCAGGTCCTGGTCACCGTGCTCGCCGTGCTCAAGACCGGCGCCGCCTACCTGCCGATGGCCGCGGGCACGCCGACCGAGCGGTTGGTTTTCATGCTCGACGACATCGCGCCGGTGGCCGTGGTGAGCACCCCGGAACTGGCCGGGCCCGCCGGGGACATCCCGGTGCTGGTGCCCGACGGCGCCGAGTCCGCCGACCCGGTCACACCCACGAGCACCCCGGGCAACGCCGCGTTCGTGATCTACACCTCCGGCTCCACCGGCACGCCCAAGGCGGTGCTGGTCGAACACGGCTCCCTGGTCGCCTACCTGTCCTGGGCCACCCACGAGTACGAGAGCCTGCGCGAGCACTCGCTGGTGCACTCCCCGCTCTCCTTCGACCTCACCGTCACCGGCCTGGTCGGCCCGCTGCTGCACGGCGGCCGGGTGGAACTGGTGCGGTGGCACGAAACCGGGCCGGACAGCACCGTGGGCGTGGCCAAGCCCGCCTTCGTCAAGGCCACCCCGAGCCACCTCCAGCTGCTCGACGTGGTCGGCGAGGACTACTCGCCGAGCGGTCAGCTGGTGCTCGGCGGTGAATCACTGCTCGGTGACGCCCTCGACGCCTGGCGGGCCGGGCATCCCGGGGTCACCGTGCTCAACGAGTACGGGCCGACCGAGACCACGGTGGGCTGCACGGTCTTCCGGATCGAACCGGGTGATGCACTGCCCTCCGGCGTGATCACCATCGGCACGCCGGTGTGGAACACCCGGATCCTGGTGCTGGACCACCGGCTCCAGCTCGCGCCGGTGGGCACCGCCGGTGAGCTGTACGTGGCCGGATCGCTGGTCACCCGCGGCTACCAGAACCGGCCGGGGCTCACCTCGGCCCGATTCGTGGCCAACCCGTTCGCCCCCGGCGAGCGGATGTACCGCACCGGCGACCTGGCCCGGTGGACCGAGTCGGGGCGCCTCGAATTCCTGAGCCGGGTGGACGACCAGGTCAAGATCCGCGGTTTCCGGATCGAGCTGGGCGAGGTCGAGGCCGTGCTCGGCGCGGTGCCCGGGGTGACCCAGGCCGCCGTGGTGGTGCGCGAGGACCAGCCCGGCGACAAACGACTGGTCGCCTACGTGGTGGGCACGGCCGGGCTCGACGAACTGCGCGCCGAGGCCACCCGGGTGCTGCCGGACTACATGGTGCCCTCCGCGTTCGTGGAGCTGGAGGTGTTGCCGCGCACCGGGAACGGCAAGCTGGACCGCCGGGCCCTGCCCGCACCCCAGCACACCGAGACCGGCCGAGTCGCCGCCGAGGGCGTGGAAAGCCAGGTCGCGGCGCTGTTCACCGACCTGCTCGGGGTGCCGGAAGCCTTCGCCGACACCGATTTCTTCACCCTGGGCGGGCACTCGATGCTGGTGGCCCGCCTGGTCAACCAGGTCCGCGCCGGGTTCGGTGTGGAAATCTCGATCAAGGACGTGTTCGAGAACTCCACCGTCGCCGGGATCGCCCGGCTCGTCGCGGCCGGCCGGGACGCCCGGCCCGCGCTGCGCCGACGCGAACGCCCGGAGCGGGTGCCGCTGTCCCCGGCCCAGCGCCGGATGTGGTTCCTGGACCGCCTGGACGGGCCGTCCGCCACCTACACCATCCCGATCTCGCTGAAACTGTCCGGCGAACTGGACGTGTCCGCATTGCGGGCGGCCTTCGCCGATGTGGTGACCCGGCACGAATCCCTGCGCACGATCGTGGCCGAGGACGGCGACGAGGTCTACCAGGTGGTGACCGACCGCGCGCCCGAGTTCACCGTCATCGAGGTTGATCCGTCCACTGTGGACGATGAGGTGGCGCGGGCGGCGCAGGGTTCGTTCGCACTGGACCGGGAGCTGCCCGCGCGGGCGGTGCTGTTGCGGGTCGGCGCGACCGAGCACGTGTTGCTGGTGCTGCTGCACCACATCGCCGCGGACGGCGGTTCGATGCCGGTGCTGGCCGCGGACCTGGCCACCGCCTACGCCGCCCGGTTGGCCGGCCACGCGCCGGAGTGGGCGCCGCTGCCAGTGCAGTACGCGGACTACGTGCTGTGGCAACGGGACTTCGCCGAAGACCAGCTCGGCTTCTGGACCAAGGCGCTGGCCGGGATCCCGGACGAGATCAGCCTGCCCGCCGACCGGCCGCGGCCCGCCGCACCGAGTCATCGGGGTGGCGCGGTCCCGCTCACCGTGCCCGCCGACCTGCGTGCCCGGCTCGCCGCGGTGGCCCGCGCGCACGGCGCGAGTGAGTTCATGGGTTTGCAGGCCGCCTTCGCCGCTCTGCTGTCCCGGCTCGGCGCCGGGCCGGACGTGGTGCTGGGCAGCCCGGTGGCCGAACGGCCGGACGCCGCACTGGAGGGCCTGGTCGGCCTGTTCGTCAACACCCTGGTGCTGCGCACCGACCTGTCCGGCACCCCGTCCTTCACCGAACTGCTGGGCCGGGTGCGCGCCTTCGACGTGGCCGCCTACGCCAGGGCCGACGTGCCGTTCGAGCAGCTCGTGGAGGCACTCAACCCGGTGCGCTCGCGGGCCCGGCACCCGCTGTTCCAGGTGATGCTGACCCTCAACGCACAACAGGCCGCCCCCAGCCTGCCCGGCCTGTACACCACCATCGGCGACCTGCCCCTGGACCGGGCCAAGTTCGAACTGTCCCTCGCACTGTCCGATGAGGACGGTTCCTGGACCGGCGTGCTGGAGTACGCCACCGACCTGTTCGACGCCGCCACCGTCGAGGCCATCGGCGCCCGCTTCCTGCGCCTGGTCGAGCAGGTGACCGCCACGCCGGAACAGCCGGTGCACGCCGTGGACCTGCTCACCCCGGCTGAGCGCACGGAACTCCTGGTTACCCGCAACGCCACCGCCAAGGCCCGGCCGGAAACCCTGCTGCCACAGCGGCTCGAGGAACAGGCCGCGACCACACCGGAAGCGGTGGCGGTGCTCGACGGCACGCACTCGCTGAGCTACGCCGAGCTGAACCTCCGGGCCAACCAGCTCGCCCGGCACCTGCGTGCTCAGGGAGTCGGTGCGGGTTCGGTGGTCCCGGTGGTGCTCCCCCGGTCGGCCGAGTTGATGGTGGCACTGCTCGCGGTGCTCAAGTCCGGCGCGGCCTACCTGCCCATCGACCACACCTACCCAGCCGAGCGGATCAACCTGCTGGTCACCGATTCCGGCGCGGACCTGGTGATCACCGCGTCCACCTTCCACAGTGGACTGTCCGAGCTGCCCGGCGAGAACCTGGACCTGGCCATCGATCCGCGGTCGGCCGCCTACCTGATCTACACCTCCGGTTCGACCGGACGCCCCAAGGCCGTGGTGATCGAACACGCCGCGCTGGCCGCCTACCTCAGCGAGGCCGAGGCCATGTACCCGGCGGCCTCCGGCGAGGCGCTGGTGCACTCCTCGGTGGCCTTCGACATGCCGGTCACGACACTGTTCACCCCGCTGATCACCGGCGGTCGCGTCCGTTTCGGCGCACTCGACGAGCACACCACCCGGCCGGACCTGCTCAAGGTCACCCCCAGCCACCTGCGCCTGCTGGACACCCTGCCCGCACCGGCATCCGACGCGTACAACCTGATCATCGGCGGCGAAGCCCTCGACGGCGAGGTGGTGCAGCGCTGGCGGGACAAGCATCCGGACGCCGTGATCACCAACGAGTACGGGCCCACCGAGGCCACCGTGGGCTGCGTGGTCTTCCACCTGCACCCGGGTGAGCCGCAGATCACCGGCCCGGTCCCGATCGGCCGCCCGATCGGCAACGCCCGGGTCTACGTGCTCGACGAGCACCTCCGGCCGGTGCCCGCCGGCGTGTGGGGCGAGCTGTACCTGGCCGGGGCCGGACTGGCCCGCGGCTACCACGACCGGCCCGCGCTGACCGCCGAACGCTTCCTGGCCAACCCCTTTGACACCAACGGAACGCGGATGTACCGCACCGGCGACCGGGTCCGCTGGAACACGGCCGGAGACCTCGAATACGCCGGGCGGGTGGATGAGCAGGTCAAGGTCCGCGGCTTCCGGATCGAGCCGGGCGAGATCGAGTCCGCACTGTCCGCTGTGGACGGTGTCGCCCAGGCCGCCGTGATCGTCCGCGAGGACCGTCTGGTCGCCTACCTGGTTCCCGCTCGCGCGGAGCTGTCCACTGAGGACGTCCGGTCGACGCTGGCCGCCACACTTCCCGCACACCTGGTGCCGTCGGCGTTCGTCACGCTCGACGAGATCCCGTTGAACCCCAACGGCAAACTCGACCGCCGCGCCCTACCCGAACCAGGCCGGGAACAGGGCGGACGAGCGCCGGAGGGCCTGGCCGAGCAGACCCTGGCCGCGTTGTTCGCCGAGGTGCTGGGCCTGGACTCGATCTCGGCCGAGGAGGACTTCTTCGCCGCCGGTGGGCAGTCGCTGCTGGCCGGGGTGCTGGTCAACCGGATCCGCGCAGTGCTCGGGGTGCGGGTGGAACTGCGTCAGCTCTTCGACTCGCCCACGGTGGCCGGACTGGCCGCGCAGCTGGACTCTGTGCCCCGGCATGAGCGATTCGCATTGCAGCCAAGGCCGGAGCGGCTGCCGCTGTCCTTTGGCCAGGAACGACTGTGGTTCCTGCACGGCCTGGACGGCCCCTCCGACACCTACAACGTGCCGGTCGCCCTGCGCCTGACCGGCGTGGTGGACGTGCCCGCGCTCCACCAGGCACTGGCTGATCTCTCCATGCGGCACGAAACCCTGCGCACGATCTTCGCCACCGACGGCCGTGGCAGCAGGCAGATTGTGCTCGCCGATGGCCACCCAGCCCTGGAAGTCCGCGAGGTCTCGCCCGAGGCCGTGGAGGACGCGCTGGCCGAGGCCGCCGGATACCGGTTCGACCTGGCGACCGAGGTTCCGTTCCGCGGTTGGCTGTTCCAGCTCGGCGCCAAGGAATCCGTGCTGGTCCTGGTGCTGCACCACATCGCGGGCGACGCGGTGTCCATGGCCACCCTGGCCGCCGACCTGAGCACCGCCTACACCGCCCGCGTCGCCGGGCAATCCCCGCGCTGGGCGCCACTGCCGGTGCAGTACGCCGACTACGCGGTCTGGCAGCGCGAGGTGCTCGGCAACGGCGAACTGTCCCGGCAGCTCGGCCACTGGGTGGACACCCTGGCCGACGCTCCGGCGCAGATCGCACTGCCGACGGACCGGCCACGCCCGGCGGTGGCCAGTCACCGCGGCGACTCGGTCGCCTTCACCGTCCCTGCCGAGCTGCGCGGTGCGCTGACCCGGCTGGCCCAACAGCACGGGGCCACGCTGTTCATGGTGCTGCACGCCGCGTTCAGCACCCTGTTGTCCCGGCACGGCGCCGGTACCGACGTGGTGCTCGGCACCCCGGTCGCGGGCCGCACGGACGCGGCCGCGCAGCACCTGGTCGGCCTGTTCGTCAACACGCTGGTGCTGCGCGCCGACCTGTCCGGCGACCCGTCGTTCCGCGAGTTGCTGGGCCGGGTCCGGGGCACCGACCTGGCTGCCTACGCGCACCAGGACGTGCCGTTCGAGCACCTGGTGGAGGCACTCAACCCGGAACGCTCTACCGCCCAGCAGCCCCTGGTGCAGGTGACCATCATGCTGGACAACACCGGCCAACTGCCCGCCCTCCGGCTGCCCGGCCTGACCGCCGAACCCGAGCCGGTCACCTCCGCCTCGGCCAAGTTCGACCTCTCACTGTCCTTTGCAGACGGACACGACGGCGCGCTGGCCGGTGCGCTGGAATTCGCCACCGACCTCTTCGACCGCGATACCGCCGCCACCCTCACCGACCGGCTGCAGCGAGTACTGACCGAGGTGGTCACCGCCCCGGAGCTGCCACTCAGCAAGATCAACCTGCTCGCGGAGTCCGATCGGCAGCACCTGCTGACCACCTGGAACGGCGCCCCGCAGGAGATCCCGGCGGCCACCGTGATCGAGCTGTTCGACGCCCAGGTGGCAGCCAACCCGGACGCGGTGGCCGTGGTCGAGGCCGGGAAGTCCACCAGCTACGCCGAACTGGACGTCCAGGCCCGCCGGGTCGCCGCGCACCTGCGGGCACACGGTGTCGGCCCGGAAACCGCGGTGGCCCTCTGGCTGGAGCGGTCCCTGGACCTGGTGGTCGCCACCCTCGCGGTACTGCGGGCCGGCGGCGCGTACGTACCACTGGACCCGAGGCATTCGCCGACCTGGCTGAGCCGCATCCTGAACGACACCGGCGCCCTGCTGGTGCTCACCCACGACGCCGCCGGACCCGGCCTCCCCGAGAACCGGCCGGTGCTCAACCTCGCCGATCTGTCCGAAGTGGACACTGTCGCGGATGTCCCTGCGCACCCCGCGCAACTCGCGTACGTCATGTACACCTCGGGTTCCACCGGCACACCCAAGGGCATCGCGGTGTCCCAGCGGGACATCGTGGCCCTGGCCACCGACGAATGCTGGCGCGGCGGGGCGCACGAGCGGGTGCTGCTGCGTTCCCCGCACGCCTTCGACGCCGCCACCTACGAACTGTGGGTGCCGCTGCTCAACGGCGGCCGGATCGTGGTCTCCCCACCCGGTGAGCTGGACCTGACCGCACTGCGGCGGCTGCTGGTCGCCGAGCAGGTGACCGCGTTGTTCCTGACCACCGCGCTGTTCAACGTCATCGCCGAAGAGGACCCCTCCGTCTTCGGCACCGTCCGGCAGGTCTGGACCGGAGGCGAGCAGGTCTCCCCCGCCGCGTTCCGCCGGGTGCTCGCCGCGGGCGGCCCGGAACTGGTGCACGTCTACGGGCCCACCGAGACCACCACCTTCGCCACCTTCCACCGGGTCCGGGACCTGGTGCCCGGCGCGACCATCCCGATCGGCCGGGCGATGACCGGGATGCGGGCCTACGTGCTCGACGACCGGCTCAGCCTGGTCCCGCCGGGTGTGCCGGGCGAGCTGTACCTCGGTGGTGCGGGGGTGGCCCGTGGCTACGTCGGGCAGCCCATCGCCAGTGCGGAGCGGTTTGTCGCCGACCCGTTCACTCCCGGCGGCCGGATGTACCGCACCGGCGATGTGCTGCGGTACAACGCAACGGGGCAGCTGGAGTTCGTGGGCCGGGCCGACACCCAGGTCAAGATCCGCGGCTTCCGGATCGAACCCGGCGAGATCGAATCGGTGCTCACCGGCGCCGAGGACATCGCCCAGGCGGCGGTCGTGGTCCGCGAGGACGCGCAGGGCGAACGCCAACTGCTCGCCTACGTCGTGCCCGCCCCCGGACACCAACTCGACCGCGTCAAAATCGGCACCCGGCTCGCCGCCTCGGTACCGCGCTACATGGTCCCGTCCGGCATCGTGGTCCTGGACAGTTTGCCGTTGACCCCCAACGGAAAGCTCGACCACCGGGCGCTGCCGGTGCCAGCCGGACCGGTCGCCGCCCCGGGTCGCGGACCGCGCTCGCCGCGCGAGGAAATTCTCAGCCGCCTGTTCGCCGAGGTGCTCGGCGTGCCGTCGGTGGGCACCGCGGACAACTTCTTCGAGCTGGGCGGACACTCGCTGCGGGTGACCAGGCTGGTCAGCCGGGTGCGCGCGGTGCTGGGCGTGGAACTGCCGGTGCGCGACGTGTTCGAGGCGCCCACCATCGCCGGACTGGCGGCCAGGCTGGACCGGATGGCCCAGGCCCGCCCCGGCATCACCGCGGGCGATCGGCCCACCCGGATCCCACTGTCCTTCGCCCAGAAGCGACTGTGGTTCCTGCACCGGTTCGAAGGCCCGTCCCCGGCCTACAACATCCCCCTCGCGCTGCGGCTGACCGGCAGCCCGGACACCGGCGCGCTCACCGCCGCCCTCGCCGATGTGGTGGCCCGGCACGAAAGTCTGCGCACCGTGCTCGGCGAGGACGAGGCCGGGGCCTACCAGGTGGTGCTGCCCGCGGGCGAGGCCAAGCCACGCCTGGAGATCACCGACGTCCCGGCCACGGAACTGGCCGAGCACCTGGACGCCACCGCCACCTACACCTTCGACCTGGCCACCGAGATCCCGGTGCGGGCCTGGGTGCTGCGGCAGTCCGAACGGGAGTCGGTGTTCCTGTTGCTGGTGCACCACATCGCCGCGGACGCCGAATCCCTGCGCCCACTGGCCGCTGATCTGGCCACCGCGTACCAGGCCAGACTGTTCGGACACCGTCCAGAGTGGACAGAACTGCCGGTGCAGTACGCCGACTACGCGCTCTGGCAGGACCAGCTCCTCGACAGCTTCAGCGGCGAACTCCTGGACTTCTGGACCACCGCACTCGCCGGTGCGCCCGAGGAGCTGAACCTGCCCGCCGACCGGCCCCGGTCCACCCTGTCCACCGGCGCGGGCGCCGCGGTGCCACTGCGGATCGACCCGGCCCTGCACCGACGGCTGGCCGAACTCGCCGAAGCGCACGGCGTCACCGTGTTCATGGTGCTGCAGGCCGGACTCGCCGCCCTGCTGGACCGCCTCGGCGCCGGATCGGACCTGCCGATCGGCACCCCGACCGCGGGCCGGGTGGACCAGGCCCTGGACGGCCTGATCGGGTTCTTCCTCAACACGCTGGTCCTGCGCACCAACACCGCGGGGTCGCCGAGCTTCGCCGAACTGCTCGGCCGGGTCCGGCGCACCGACCTGGACGCCTATGAGCACCAGGACCTGCCGTTCGAGCGCCTGGTCGAAACGCTCAATCCGGCGCGGTCGACCGGCAGGCACCCGCTGTTCCAGGTGATGCTGTCCTTCCGCAACAACGCCCAGGCCGACCTGGAACTGCCCGGCCTGCGGATCGAACCGGTCGACGCGCAACTGCCCGCGGCCAAGTTCGACCTGTCCTTCAGCCTCACCGAACTGTTCGATGTGGACGGTGAGCCGGACGGCATCGAGGGCGAACTCCAGTACGCCACCGCGCTCTTCGACTCCGGCACCGCCAGCGGACTCGCCGAACGCCTGGTGCGCGTGCTCGATCAAGCCAGCAGCACACCCGAAACCTCGATCACCGAGCTGGACGTGCTACTGCCCGCCGAGCCGGAGCTGGTCCTGAACACCTGGAACCGCACCAAATCGGACCGCCCGGCCGCCACCCTGGTCACCCTGTTCGAGGCCGCGGCCACCGAACACGCCGAGGCCACCGCAGTCATCGACGGCGAAGTCACGATCAGCTATGCCGAGCTGAACCGGCGAGCCAACCAACTGGCACACCTGCTGATCGAGGAGGGTGTTCGCCCGGAATCCGTGGTGGCCCTGGCCTTGCCGCGCTCCCTGGACCTGATCGTCGCCGCGCACGCGGTGGCCAAGGCCGGAGCCGCCTACACCCCGGTCGACCTGGACAACCCACCGGAACGGGCGGCCAGGATGATCGCGGACGCGGGAGCGGTGCTCGTGCTCACCACCTCGGGCACCGACATCCCGGGCCTGGCCTTGGACGACCCGGCCACCGCGCACCGACTCGCCGAATCCCCGGCCACCAACCCGGAAATCACGCTCCAGCCGGAGAACGCGGCCTACGTCATGTTCACCTCCGGCTCCACCGGCCGCCCCAAGGGCGTCGTGGTCTCACACGCCTCGGTGGTGAACCACCTCGGCTGGCTGCAATCCGAATACCGGCTCGGCCCGGACGACCGGGTGCTGCAGAAGACCCCCATCGGCTTCACCGTGTCGGTGTGGGAACTGTTCTGGCCGTTGCAGTCCGGCGCCACCACGGTGATCGCCGCACCCGGCGGCCACCGCGATCCCGAGTATCTGGCGGACATGGTTTCCCAGCACGGAATCACGACTGTCCACTTTGTACCGTCCATGCTGGAACTGCTGCTCGCCGAAATCGACCCGGCGCGACTGCACGGACTGCGGCGGATCTTCGTCGGCGGTGAGGCGCTCAGCCGCGACCTGCACGACCGGTTCACCGCCGCCTTCGGCATCCCGCTGTACTACAAGTACGGCTCCACCGAGGTCACCTGCGACGCCACCTTCTGGGACCCGGCAACGGACCCCGGCAGCCGGGCACTGGTCACCATCGGACGGCCCATCGACAACACCCGCGTGCACGTCCTGGACGCCGCTCTGCGGCCGGTCCCGCCGGGCGTGCCCGGAGAGCTGTACGTGGCCGGGGCGCAGGTCTCCCGCGGCTACGCCGGCCAGCCCGGCCTGACCGCCGAACGGTTCATCGCCGACCCGTTCACCCCCGGCGGACGGCTCTACCGCACCGGCGACCTGGTCCGCTGGGACGCCGAGGGACGGCTGCACTTCGTCGGCCGGGCCGACGCCCAGCTCAAGGTGCGCGGCATCCGGGTGGAACCGGGCGAGATCGAACTGGCCCTCACCGATCTGTCCACAGTGGACCGTGCGGTGGTGCTGGCCCGGAACGACCTGCTCGCCGCCTACGTCACCGGCACCGCCGAACCCGGCGACCTGCGCCGGGCGCTGGCCGCCCGGCTGCCCGCGCACCTGGTGCCCTCGGCGATCGTGGTGCTGCCGGAATTCCCGGTCACCGCCAACGGCAAGCTCGACCTCGCCGCTCTGCCCGAACCCGAACGCGAGGTCTACTTCGGGCGGCCACCGGCCACCGCGGACGAACACGTGCTGTGCGGACTGTTCGCCGATGTGCTCGGCCTGCCCGAGGTCGGCGTGGACGAGGACTTCTTCGCCCTCGGCGGCCACTCCATGCTGGCCACCCGCCTGCTCAGCCGGATCCGCGGCAAACTGGGCGGCTCGGCGCGCACGCTGACCGTACGCAGCCTGTTCGAGTCACCCACGGTCGCCGGACTCGCCACCCGGCTGCGCGCGGGCAGCGAATCCGAACCCCTGGCCATGCTGCTGCCGCTACGGCCCGGCGGCACCGGCACCCCGCTGTTCTGCGTGCACCCCCTCGGTGGCATGAGCTGGAGCTATGTCCAGCTCAGCCGACACCTGCCCGCCCGCTACCCGGTCTACGGCTTGCAGGCCGCCGGACTCGACGGCACCGGCAAGCTCGCGGGCAGCATCACCGAGATGGCCGCCCAGTACGTGGCCCGGCTGCGTCAAATCCAGCCAACGGGTCCCTACCGACTGGTCGGTTGGAGCTTCGGCGGCCTGGTCGCGCACGAGATGGCCGTGCAACTGCGCGAGACCGGGGCCGAGGTCGAACTGCTCGCGGTGCTCGACACCTACCCCCGCGACCGGCACACGCCACCGCGCTCGGAAACCGAACTCCTGGACGGCGTGGAAGTCCCCGCCGAACTCGACGGCCTGCCGCCGCACCGCATCGAGTCGGTCAAGGCGGTGTTCGTCAACAACAACGAGCTGGCCGGACGTCACCTGCCCCGGACCTACGACGGCGATCTGGTGTTCTGCCAGGCCACCCGGCTCGACCCGGGCGAGACCCGCCGCGAACCGGACCTGTGGCAGCCGCACGTCACCGGGGCCATCGCGGTGCACCCGATCGAGGCCAGCCACAACGACCTGCTCGACAGCCGTCCCGCCACCGCGGTGGGCGACCTGCTGACCCGGCTGCTGGGCGAACTGGAAAGGAACTGAGATGACCAACCCCTTCGAGAATCCCGACGGCGTGTACCGGGTCCTGGTCAACGCCGAGAACCAGCACTCGCTGTGGCCGGACTTCGTGGCCATCCCGGACGGCTGGCACAGCGTGTTCGGCCCGGACACCCGCCCCGCCTGCCTGGACTACGTCGAACGCGAGTGGACCGACCTGCGTCCGCAGAGCTTGATCGAGGCGATGGGCCAGTGACCAGCACCGAAACGCGCAACCCCGAGCTAGCCGAGGCGGAGCTGGCCGGGTTTGGCACGGTCGCCGCCGGTCTGCTGGCCCGCGCGGGCGACCGGGTGGACGATCCGGCCTGGGTGGCCCAGGCCCGCCGACTGTGGGAGGACACCCCGGCCGATCTGCGCAGCCGAGTCCGGGAATTCCGCCGCCACTCCGGCCCGGACGGCCGCCTGCTGCTCACCGGGCTGCCGGTCGGCCCGGTGCCGCCCACCCCGTCGGTACCCGGTTCCGTGCAACGGGATCCGGCACCCGGCGCGGCGGTGCTGCTGCTGATCGCCAGCGGCCTGGGCGATCCGGCCTCCTTCGCCGCGGAGAAATCCGGGGCTCTCGTCCAGGACGTCGTGCCGGTGCCCGGTCAGGAGGAGTTCCAGGGCAACGCGGGCTCGGTGGAGCTGACCTTCCACACCGAGAACGCCTTCCACCCGCACCGCCCGGACTACGTGCTGCTGCTGTGCCTGCGCGCCGACCACGAGGGCATCGCCGAACTGCGCACCTGCTGCACCCGGCGCATCCTGCCCGAACTCTCCGACCGCTCCCGGGAGGCCCTGGGCCGGGCCGAGTTCGTCACCGAGGCCCCGCCGTCCTTTGGTGGCACCGGCGACGGTGTGGTGCACGCCGTCCTCAGCGGCGATCCGGCCGACCCCGACCTGTGCTTCGACGAGGCCGCCACCCGGGCACTCACCGAGTCCGGCCGGATCGCACTGGCCGAGCTGAGCCAGGTCATCCGGCGCACCTACGACGGCGTGCGGCTACGGCCCGGCGATCTGGCCATTGTGGACAATCGGGTCACCCTGCACGGCCGCTCGGAGTTCACCCCGCGCTATGACGGGCAGGACCGCTGGTTGCAGCGCACCTTCTCCTTCACCGACCTGCGCCGCTCCCGCGATCACCGCCCGGCCGACGGAAATGTGCTGGTGAAGTGACGACCACCCGGACGCTCGTCGCACCAGCCGCGCTGGCCGAGCTGGACCTGGCCGACCCCCGGCTACACGCCGAGCAGGACCTCGGCGAGGTCTGGCGCACGCTGCGCCGCCGGGAACCTGTGCACCGGCACCGACCGATCGGTAGGGCGCCCGGTTTCTGGGTGGTCACCCGCTTCGCCGACGCGGCCGAGGTCTACCTGGACACCGACCGGTTCAGCTCCGCGAATGGGAACGTGCTGGCCACCCTGTTGCAGGGCGGGGACTCCGCCAGCGGCGTGATGGCCGCGGTCACCGACGGTCCCCGGCACCGGGACCTGCGCAGCGTGCTGCTCAAGGCGTTCTCCCCCCGGGTGCTCGCCGGCGTCGTCCAGGCCGTCGAGGAGAACAGCCGGGCCCTGGTCAGCGCGGCACTCGACCAGGAGGTCTGCGATTTCGCCGTGGACGTGGCCGGCAAACTGCCGATCACGGTGATCTGCGACCTGCTCGGCGTGCCCCCGGAAGACCGGGAATTCCTGTTGGGACTGACCACAACCGCGCTCAGCTCGGACACCGCCGAGCAGTCGCCGTTCGAGATCTGGCAGGCCCGCAACGACATCCTCAGCTACTTCGGCAAACTCGCCGAACAGCGGCGGAAAAACCCGGGCACGGACGCGGTGAGCGTGCTGGTCACCGGCACCGTCGGCGGCCAGCCGCTGACCCAGGACGAGGTGGTGGCCAACTGCTACAGCCTCATCCTCGGCGGCGACGAGACCAGCAGACTGTCCATGATCGGCGCGGTGCTCGCCTTCCTCGAACACCCTGACCAGTGGGCGGCACTGAAATCCGGTGCGGTCACGGTGGAATCGGCCGCGGACGAGGTGCTGCGCTGGACCACCCCGGCCATCCACTTCGGCCGGACCGCGACCCAGGACACCACGCTCAACGGCGTCCGGATCGCCAAGGACGAGATCGTCACCGTCTGGAACGCCTCGGCCAACCGGGACGAGGCCCGCTTCGCCGACCCGGATCGCTTCGACCTGGGCCGCACCCCCAACAAGCACCTGTCCTTCGGCCACGGCCCGCACTACTGCGTTGGCGCCTACCTGGGCAAAGCGGAGATCACCGCCATGCTCACCGCCTTGCGCGACCAGGTGAACGTCATCGAACCGGCGGGGCCCGCCCTGCCCATCTACTCGAACATGCTCAGCGGCTACCGAAGTCTCCCGGTGCGCCTCACCAGGTGAGTACCGGCCGCACCCGCACGAACAAGGAGTACCGCCAATGCCCGAGTCCGACCTCAGCACCGTGTTCGAGCGCCACGAGTCCGCGGTGCGCAGCTACTGCCGCAGTTTCCCGGCCGTCTTCGAGCGGGCGCAGGGCGCGTACCTGTGGGACCGCGACGGAACGCGCTACACCGACCTGCTGTGCGGCGCGGGCGCGCTGAACTACGGGCACAACCCACCCGAGATGGTGGCCAGGGTCGTGGCCTACCTGACCGGCGGCGGACCAGTGCAGTCCCTTGACCTCTACACCACCGCCAAGGCCGATTTCCTGGCCCGCTTCCACGAGGTCGTGCTCGCGCCGCGCGGGATGGCCGACCACGTCCTCCAGTTCCCCGGCCCGGCGGGCACCCTCGCGGTGGAGGCGGCGCTCAAACTGGCCCGCAAAATCACCGGGCGTAGCAACGTGATCAGCTTCGCGCACGGCTTCCACGGGGTGTCGCTGGGTTCGCTGGCCACCACCGCCAACCCGCTGCTGCGGGGCGCGGCCGGGGTGCCACTGCGCGATGTCACCGTGCTGCCCTATGACGATTCCGCGTTCGCGCTGGCCGAACAGGCCGAGCCACCCGCGGCGTTCATCCTGGAAACCGTGCAGGGCGAGGGCGGCCTCAATGTGGCCGGCCGGGCCTGGCTGGCCAGCCTGCGCAGGCTGGCGGATTCCGTTGGCGCGCTGGTGATCGTGGACGACATCCAGGCCGGCTGCGGGCGCACCGGCACCTTCTTCAGCTTCGACGGCTACCCGGAACTGCGGCCGGACCTGGTGTGCCTGTCCAAATCGTTGAGCGGCATGGGTTTGCCGATGGCTGCGCTGCTGATCCGGCGCGAGTACGACCGCTGGGCGCCCGGTGAGCACAACGGCACCTTCCGCGGCCACAACCTGGCCTTCGTGGCCGGCAACGCGGCCCTGGACCTGTGGGCGGGCAACGAGTTCCCCGCGCACGCGCTGACCATGGCCGAGGACATCCGGGCCAGCCTCGCCGGTGTGGTGGCCGCCCTGCCCGCGGGCACCGCGGAGGTCGCCGGGCGCGGCGCGATGAGCGGACTGCGCTTCACCAGCACCGCGCTGGTCGAACACATCCGGTCGAACCTGTTCCACGCCAACGTGATCGCCGAGAGCAGCGGGGACGGCCAGGTGCTGAAGTTCCTGCCGCCGCTGACCATGTCCCGCTCCGAGTGGAGCACCGTGGCCGACACCATCGGCTCGGTCGTCACCGACGTCGCCACCCTCGACGTCGCCGTCTGAAAGGCTGCACACCGATGAGCGAAACCGTGGTCGACGTCCTGGGCATCGGCTTCGGCCCCGGCGGCATCGCGCTGGCCGCCGCGCTGACGGAGGAGGCGCCGGAGCTGTCCTGCCTGTTCCTGGAAGCGCGCGCGGAACCGGCCTGGCAGCCGGGCATGCTGCTGTCCGGGTCGGACACCCAGCACCACCCCAGCCGCGACCTGGCCGCCCTGCGCGACCCGCGCAGCCGCTACACCTTCCTCAACTACCTGCACGAGACCGGCCGCCTGCTCGATTTCCTCAACGTGCCAACACAGTTCCCGCTGCGCAAGGACTACGCCCGGTACGTGCGCTGGGTGGCCGAACAGCTCAGCGAGGTGGTCGCCTACGACCGCCGGGTCGGCGCGATCGAGACCGACGGCGAGCACTACCTGGTCACCACCACCAGCGGCGACACCTACCGTGGCCGCAGCCTGGTCTACGGCACCGGCCGCACCCCGCACATCCCCGAGGTGTTCACCCCGCACCTGGGCCCGCAGGTCTGCCACAGCAACGACTACCAGTGGCGAGTAGCCGAAGCGCGGGCCCGGCTGGGACGCCCGCTGACGGTGGCGGTCATCGGCGCCAGCCAGAGCGCGGCCGAGATCGCCCTGGACCTGCACAGCGGTTCTCAGGACCGGATCCTGGCGGTGATGCGGAGTTTCGGCTACCGGCAGAAGGACCACAGCCCGTTCTCCGAACAGGCGTACTTCCCGGAGTTCACCGACTACTACTTCCACGCCGACAAGTCCGGCAAGGCCCGCCTGGACCACCAGCTGCGCCCCAGCAATTACTCCACAGTGGACCTAGACGTGCTGGAATCCTTGTACGTGCGCCGCTACGAGGACACCATCGACGGCCAGACCCGGCTGGAACTGCACGGCAACAACGAGATCACCGCGGTCAGCCGGGACGACTCGGGGGTGCGCCTGTCCCTGCACGAGGTCATCACCGGCGCGGACACCGTGCTCTCGGCCGACCTGGTGGTGCTGGGCACCGGTTTCCGCGACCTCGGCCCGGCCGGACATCAGGAACGTCATCCCGCACTGCTCGCCCCGATCGCCCCCGCACTGGCCACCGACGCCGACGGGGTGCTGCTGGTGCGGCGGGACTACCGGGTGCCCGGCGAGGTGCCGCCGCTGTTCCTCAACGGGTTGTGCGAGCACAGCCACGGACTCGGCGACGCGGGCTCGTTCAGCCTGCTGTCACTGCGGGCCCGCACGTTGCTGGCAGGCATCCGGCAAGCGGTGGCCGACCGGGTGCCCGCGACGGCCGCCTAGTGAGCCCAGCCCCGGCTACCGGGGTCGCTTGACCTTGATCAGCTCGGCCACCATCCCGGGCGAGCGCGAGATCACCTGCTGGGCCACGTCGGAGAGGAACTGATTGGTGTTGCGGGCGTGATCGCGCATCAGCGCGAACCCGTCCGCGATATCGATCTGCAGCCGTTCGCTCAGGATCCCCTTCGCCTGCTCGATCACGATCCGGCTGTTGAGCGCGGTCTGCAACTGCTCGGCGACCATCTCGCTGTGCCGCAGCGCGCGCACCTGCAGGATGCTGATCGTGGCCACGTTGGCGAAGGATTGCGCCAGCGCGATCGTCTCGGCCGGGATGCCGCCCGCCGTGCTGCCGAACAGGTTCAGCGCGCCGATGATCTCCTCGCGCAACCGCATCGGCACCGCCTGCACCGTGGCGAAGCCCTGCTCGGCCGCTGCGACGCTGAACCGAGGCCAGCGCCGCGGCTCCGCGCCCAGATCCGGGCAGCCCACCGGCGTTCCGCTGCGGAAGCAGTCCAGGCAGGGCCCTTCCTCATCCTGCAACTGGAACAGCTCCAGCAGCCGGGCCTGGTCGGTGGAAGCGGCCACCAGGTTCAGCGCGCCCCGCTGGTCCACCAGCAGGATGCCCGCCGCGTCCACCTCCAGCAGTTCGACACAGCGCTCGGTCAGGGTGTGCAGGAAGTCGATGGTGTCGAACCCCAGTACGAGGGTGTCCGACAGTTCGACGAATGTCTGCGCGACCCGCCGGTCCAACATCGGGCTCACCTCAGTTTCTCGTTGGTGTCCGGGGTGAATCTCAGTCTGCGCGCCACCACATCGGCCGCCACCTCGGACAGCCGGCGGTCGGTGCGGTAGGCATGCGCCCGCAATCGCAGGAATGCCTGGTCCAGATCGGTGTCCAGCTGCACCGACACCATGCCGGTGGCCTGGTGCACCACCGCCCAGCGGCTCTCCGGCTCGGTGTGCGGCAACTCGGCAGCCGCAGCCTCCAGGGCCGAGGACCGGCTGAGCAGCAGCGTGGTCGCGGTGTCCGCGCACACCAGCGCGTCCGCCAGTTGGGGTGCGGAGAGCGGGCCGTCGACCTCCCGGCAGATCTCCAGTGCGCCCAGCACGATCGCCCCCAGCGTCAACGGAACCACGAACACCGCGGCCACCCCGACCGCCACCGCCGCCGGGGCGAAGGCAGGCCAGCGCCGGGCGCTGCCGGGGCTGGCCAGGTGCGGCACGAACACCGGATGGTGCTGCCGCATGACCTCGGCCACCGGCCCCTCCCCCAGAGTGGCCCGCAGCTCAGCCATCTCTTCCCCCACCGATCCGACTACCTCAACGGGTTCCACCGCGCCGGCCAGATAAACCGCCACCCCGGACGCGGTCAACCCGCGCCGGCAGGCAAGACAGACATGGCGGACGTTGACCGGCTGCCGATCAGTCCTGGCGATCTCGTCAATCACCGCCAGGATGCCCCGGCGCCGGTCCGTGCCCACGTCGGTCACCTCTCGACACCTGCGATCCTGGCTACTACACGTTAGCCCTCCCCTGGCGAATGCGTGCACTTCACCCACCTGCCGATCGTTACAACAGGTAACTGGCACTATGCTCAGTGCTCCCACCTCACCGCCCCAGACCCCGGCGGCACCACTACCGCGTGAACGGAAGTGCTGCTGTGCCCTGGGACTGCTCCACGCTGGCCTTCGCTGAGTTGCTCACCCGTATCCAGGACCGTGAATGGGCGGCCATGGTGGAGCTGCACACCCAGTTCGGCGAGGAGGTGTTCCATGCCTGCCACGCCATCACCGACGACGCACTGGCCGCCGAGCTGATCACCATCGACGTGTTCGTGCAGGTCTGGGACCAGCCCGAAGCGCTCACCGGCCCGGCCGCGCCGGCGAACCCGGACGCGCTCGGCCGCGCCATGGTGGCGCAGGCCCGCAACTGGGCCGTGCTCTGGTGTGTCGAGGAGCAGCCGGCGGAATCCGACCTGGATGTGGTGAAGCCGCCCGTGGCGTACGGGCGGCTCCCCTCCTGACCGGGTAGTGCCTGAGCTGTCGCGGAGCCGGACTACCCGATGCAGCTGGGGTCCGGGCACAAAAGGACCCCGGCTCGCACAATCTGCGGCACCGGGGTCCAGGGTTGCCTGACTCAAGGTACGCCCGCACCTGCCCGGCACGTACCGCCGTACGCCGATCGCGGCACCACTGGATGCGCTGGACCCGGTGCGGGCGCGCGTGGGCGAGCCCGTGCACTTCAGGTGAATGAGGAAAGGGGAATCCCGCTCCTTTCCATTTTCAACTTATAGCGCACCGGGGGGCTTGTGGCAAGGCCCCGGTCATGCCGCAGAATCACCCGCCGTAGCCAGGATCTGCGGAAATGGGAGCTGCCTAATGCGCGTGTTGTTGTCGACCTATGGTTCACGCGGGGACGTCGAGCCGGTGCTGGGGCTCGCGGTGCGCCTGCGCGAACTCGGCGCACAGGTGCGGGTGTGCGCGCCGCCGGACTTCGCCGAGCGGGTGGCGGGCGCCGGAGTCGAGATGGTGCCGGTCGGCCTGTCCGCGAGCGAGCTGACCAAGGCCAGGCCGCCGGTGTCGGAGTTCCCCCGGTTCGCTGCCGAACTGATCGGCCACCAGTTCAAGGGCGTGCTGGACGCGGCGCGGGACTGTGACGCGATGGTGGTCACCGGCATGCTGCCGATGATCGCCGGCGCGCTGTCGGTGGCGGAGAAGCTGGGCATCTACGCGGCCTCGGTGGTCTTCCAGAAGCTCAGCCTGCCCTCGCCGCACCACCGGCCGATGGCCTACCCGGGCCACCCGTTCCCGCCGGAGGTGACCGACAACCGGGAGCTGTGGAAACTCAACGCGCAGACCGTGAACAAGCTGTTCGGGGACGCGCTCAACACCAACCGGGAGGCCAACGGCCTGGCCCCGGTGGCCAACGTGCAGGACTACCTGCATGGCGACCAGCAGTGGCTGGCGACCGACCAGGTGCTGGACCCGTGGCTGCCGACGCCCGAGCTGGACGTGGTGCAGACCGGCGCCTGGATCCTGCCGCACGAAAGCCCGCTGCCCGCCGACCTGGAGGCGTTCCTGGCCGCCGGTCCGCCGCCGGTGTACGTGGGCTTCGGCAGCATGCCGATGCACGCCGCCACCGACGTCGCCCAGGTGGCCATCGACGCGGTGCGCGCGCTGGGTCACCGGGTGGTCGTGCTGCGTGGCTGGGCCGGACTGGACCTGATCGACGACCGGGCGGAATGCTTCGCCGTCGGCGAGGTCAACCAGCAGGCCCTCTTCCCCAGGATGGCCGCCATCGTGCACCACGGCGGCGCGGGCACCACCACCACGGCGAGCCGCTCCGGCGCACCTCAGGTGGTCCTTCCGCAGCTCGCTGACCAGCCCTATTGGGCCGGGCGGGTGGCCGAGCTGGGCATTGGCGCGGCACACGACGGTCCGGCGCCGACCGTCGAATCGCTGACCGCCGGGCTGCGCATCGCGCTGGCCCCCGAGACCCGGGACCGGGCGCTGGCGGTCGCGGGCACGATCCGCACCGACGGGGCGCTGGTGGCCGCGGAACTACTGCTTGAGACCATCAAGTCGCACAAGGCACGGGCTTGACAAAGGGTGGACAATAAAAAATCGGCGTGTGCTCCATAAATGGGAGAACTCGCCGAACCTGGTACCAGTTTAAACGCGATGAGGGGCCTGTGTCAAATCAGGAGTACGAAGCGGAATTGCGGTCCGAACGGAACTACGTGGCCGGGCTCTACACGCGGCTCGACGCGGCCCGTGAGCGAGTGGAGGCCGAGTACACCGCGGCGCTCGGCGGCACCGGCGGCACCCCGATGGAACGGGACGTCCAGGTGCGCGCCTCGGCCAAGGAGCTGAAGCGGCTGCACTTCGGCGACAACGGGCTGTGCTTCGGCAGGCTGGACACCCTGACCGGCGAGCACTCCTACATCGGCCGGATCGGCCTGTTCGACGAGGACAACGAGTACCAGCCGGTGCTGCTGGACTGGCGGGCGCCGGCCTCCCAGGCGTTCTACATCGCCACCGCGGCCAGCCCGGAGAACATGCGCAGGCGCCGCCAGTTCCACACCCGCGGCCGCCGGGTGCTCGATTTCACCGATGAGGTGCTCGGCCGCCCGGACGGGGACGCCCGCGGTGACGCGGCCCTGCTCGCGGCGGTGAACGCGCCGCGCGGTGAGGGCATGCGCGACATCGTGGCGACCATCCAGGCCGAGCAGGACGAGATCATCCGGCTGGACCACCCCGGGGTGCTGGTGATCGAGGGCGGTCCCGGCACCGGCAAGACCGTGGTCGCGCTGCACCGGGTCGCCTACCTGCTCTACACCCAGCGGGAGCGGATGGAGCGGCACGGCGTGCTCGTGGTCGGGCCCAATCCGGCCTTCCTCAACCACATCAGCCGGGTGCTGCCCTCACTCGGCGAGTCCGATGTGGTGTTCATGACCACCGGCGATCTGGTGCCCGGCCGGCACATCACCGCCGAGGACGGCCCGGAAGCCGCGCGGCTCAAGGGATCGCTGAAGATCCTGGACGTGCTCGCGGCCGCGATCGCCGACCGGCAGGAGCTGCCCGAGGAGCCGCTGCCGGTCGAACTGGAGGACGTCACGGTGCGGATCGACACCGCCACCGCGGAGTGGGCCAGGGAGGAGGCCCGGGCGACCGGGTTGCCGCACAACGAGGCCAGGGCCAAGTTCACCGAGATCATCAGCTACGTGCTCACCGAGCGGGCCATCGCCCGGATCGGCAAGGGCTGGCTCACCAGGGAGGACAAGGTCGCCTGGGAGAGCATGCGCAAGGACCTGATGCTCGAACTGGGCAAGCACGAGGGCTTCGCCGCGGCACTGGACGCGCTCTGGCCGCTGCTGACCCCGGAAACCCTGCTGGGGCAACTGTTCTCCTCGCCCGAGCGGCTGCGGCTGGCCGGTGCGGACCCGGTGCTGTGGCGGGCCGACGGCGAGGCGTGGACGGTCTCGGACGTGCCGCTGCTGGACGAACTGGTCGACCTGCTGGGCACCGACAAGGCCGATGAGGCCGCCGCGGAACGCCGACGCAAGGCCGACGCCGAGTACGCCAAGGGCGTGCTGGACATCATGACCGGCCGCGAGGACTCGATGGACGACGAGGACCACCTCTACGCCACCGACCTGCTCTACGCCGAGGACCTGGCCGAGCGGTTCGAGGAGCGGGACACCAGGGAACTGGCCGAACGGGCCGCCGCGGACCGGGACTGGACCTACCGGCACATCGTGGTCGACGAGGCCCAGGAACTGTCCGAAATGGACTGGCGGATCCTGATGCGGCACTGCCCCGGCCGGTCCTTCACCGTGGTGGGCGACCTCGCCCAGCGCCGGTCGGAAGCCGGTGCCCGGTCCTGGGGCGAGATGCTGGAGCCGTACGTGCCGGGCCGCTGGGTGTACCGGTCGCTGACGGTGAACTACCGCACCCCGGCGGAGATCATGTCCGTCGCGGCCGCGGTGCTCGCCGACTTCGCGCCGAGTGTGCAGCCGCCGGAGTCGGTGCGGGCCTGCGGGGTCCAGCCCTGGTCCCGGCAGGTCGGCGCGGACGAACTGGCCGCCGCCATCGAGGAGTTCGTCCGGGAGGAAGCCGGTCGCGAGGGCACCAGCATCGTGATCGGGCCGCCGGGGTTGCCGGGTGTGGTGCCCGCTTCGGAGACCAAGGGCCTGGAGTTCGACGCGGTGCTGGTGGTGGAACCGGAACGGATCCTCGCCGACGGCCCGCGGGGCGCGGCCGAACTCTACGTCGCGCTCACCCGCGCCACCCAGCGCCTCGGCGTGCTGCACCAGGGCCCGCTGCCGCAGGCCCTGGCCGGACTCGACCCCGCCGGGACACCGGTCCCGGCCGGGAGTCCGCGACTGGTGTAGCGCCGCACGCTGACCGTCACCGACAGCCGGTGGCGGTCAGCGGAACCGGCCGCCGTCGAGTTCCCAGCGCTGGGTGTCCGGGTCCAGCCACTCCAGCAGACCGACCCCCGCGGACGCGCCGAGGTTGACGGTGAGCAGCGCGGTGACGCTGTCCGCGTTGCCGCGCCGGGCCGCCGCCATCATGATGTCGTGCGCGATGGCCGGCCGGGTTTCCGGTGGCACCACAAGCAAAACCAGCCGTTGCCTGCCGCGCCCGGTCACCGTCACCGTGTCCGGCTGCTGTGCCCGGAACCCCTCCACCCGGACGCTGCGGGTGTGCACCGGCAGCCGGCGCGCGGTCGGCTGCCACATGGTCAGGTTGAAGGTCACCCGCTCCACCCGGCCCAGCCGGATGGTGAGCACCGGCAGCAGCTTGGTCAGTTCGGCGGCCAGGTCCCTGGTCCGCGGCCACCACGCGCCGTCCACATATCCGGTGACGCGGGCCTGGGGCTTGAGCCGCAGCCGAGGGGCGTTTCCCGGCGGCTCGATCGAGGCGGGGACCAGCGGGGCGGCAGAGGGTGCGTGCGGGCTCGACATCATGTCGATGGTCCCGTTCCCGGCCGTGAACCCGGCCGAACTGGGAATCCTCGGGGACGACGCGGGCTTGACCGCTCGCGTTCGAGATGCTCCCGACCTCAACAACACTACGCCCCTTGTCCAGTGCGACAAGGGGCGTAGTCCGCAGGTGAGCGCTACTTGAGGAAGCCCAGGGACACCTGGGCGGCGATCACGGTCGCGCCCGCCTCCGTGGCGCAGGCGGCCTTGAGGTGCCGCATGACCTCGGTCTGGTTGGTGAGCTGGATCGCCAGCGCCCGGCCGTCCACCGGACCATCGCTGAGTTCGATCTTGCCGCTCGGCTGCGTGCCCTTGAGCTTGATCGCCGCGCTCAGGGTGCTCTTCTGCTCCGAACTGCCATCGGCCAGCAGCCAGGTGAACGCGAGATCGAACTTGGCCGAGACCTCCCCGCAGGTGCCGTCAGCGCTACCGGCCTCCGGCATGGTGATCTCCGCGCCCACGATCCGCTGGTCGTCGGTCACCTCCGGCCGGGTGTCGGTGCAGGCCGCGGTGGTGGCGTCCATGGTCAGCTCGACTTTCGCCGATTCGTCCGTGGTCAGTCCGGCGGAGGCGCGGGCGATGGCCGCGGTGGTGCAGACCAGGTCGGGCTCGGCCGGAGCAGCCTGCGCCGGGGCGCCGAGCAGGGTGAGGGAGACGGCGATCAGTGGGACGGACAGTCGCGAGATGCGTGAATGGCCCATGCCTCGACCCTCGACGGGCTGCCCGGACCCGGCAACCCGGGTCACGCCGGTTCAGTAGAACGTGTGAGCAGCCCCCGGCGAGGCGCACCACCACTGGCGCGCGGGCGTTTGGTTGACTGGGATCATGCTCGACATCAGCGCGCTGACCTGGGCCACGACCATCGGACTGATCATCGCCCTGCTCGCGATCGACCTGATCCTGGCGGCTGTGCGGCCGCACAAGGTCGGGTTCCGCGAGGCTACCGCGTGGTCGGTGTTCTACATCCTGGTCGCGATCGCCTTCGGCGTCTGGTTCGCCTGGCAGTACGGCGGGCAGTTCGGCACCGAGTACTTCGCCGGGTACATCGTGGAGAAGAGCCTCTCGGTCGACAACCTGTTCGTGTTCGTGATCATCATGACCACCTTCGCGGTGCCCGAGGAGCACCAGCACAAGGTGCTCACCTTCGGCATCGTGCTCGCGCTGATCATGCGCGCGATCTTCATCGCCCTCGGCGCGACCCTGTTGTCCTTGTTCTCCTTCATGTTCCTGCTCTTCGGGCTGCTGCTGATCTTCACCGCGGTGCAGTTGTTCCGGCACCGCGACGAGGACCCCGACGTCGAGAACAACATCATGGTCCGCACCGCCCGCCGCCTGTTCCCCACCACCGACACCTACGTCGGCGGCAAGCTGTTCACCAAGGTCGACGGCCGTCGTCTGGCCACGCCGCTGTTCGTGGTGCTGCTGGCCATCGGCAGCGTGGACTTGTTGTTCGCGCTGGACTCCATCCCGGCGGTCTTCGGCGTCACCGAGGCGCCCTACATCGTCTTCACCGCCAACGCCTTCGCCCTGCTCGGCCTGCGCGCGCTGTACTTCCTGGTGAAGGGCCTGCTGGACCGGCTGGTCTACCTCTCCACCGGGCTGGCGCTGATCCTGGCCTTCATCGGCGTCAAGCTGATCCTGCACTGGGCGCACGTGGACATCGACCCCCGGGTGCCGGAGATCTCCACCGCGGTCAGCCTCACCGTGATCATCGGCGTGCTGGTCGTGGTCACGGTGGCCAGCCTGGTCAAGACCCGCAACGACCCCACGGCCAAGGCGCACCCGGGTTCGCTGCGGGCCACCCGCGACCCGGAGGACCCGGCCTGATCAGCTGCCCGCCGCGGTGGCCGCGCGTTTGAGGGTGCGGATCACCGGCGCGGTCTCCAGGTGCTCGATCCCCTCGATCCGGCCGACCTGTTCGGTCAGGTAGGTGTAGAGCACGTCGACGTCCCGGCACACCACCTTGGCCAGCAGGTTGCTCGGTCCGGTGGTGATCGCGGCGAGCGCCACTTCCGGTTGCCCCGCAAGGGCTTGCGCCACGGTCACCAGGTGCGCTGGCCGCACGGACAACCACAGGATAGTCTGGGCGTGGAAGCCGAGCACGGTGGCGTCCATGTCGATGTCCAGGTAGAGGATTCCGTTGCCGCGCAACTGGTTTACCCGGCGGCGCACGGTCGGTTCGGACCAGCCGGTGCGCGCGGCGAGATCGGCGTAGGTGACCCGGCCGTCCTGACGTAGCGCGGTCAGCAGCTGCTCATCGCCATCAATGTCCACTTCGGACGGTGCGGGCTGGAAAACCGGTGTCAGCCGGGCGATCTGGTCCTCGGTGAGCACCCGCGCGCGGCCGTGCCAGCCGACCGGGCCGCCGACGAAGGAGCGCAGCAGGCAGTGCGCGGACACCGACTCCACCCGCGGCGTCTTCGGGAGTTGTTGCAGCAGCAGGGCTTCCGGGGCGTGCTGACCCGGCGCGCGGATCACGCAGGCGATCTCGGTGCCGCCGGAGGTGAGCTGCACCCAGGAGGTGTCCGGCCGCCGGGCCAGCGCCTGCGCCACCGGCAGCGCCGCGTCCGGGGTGCAGCGCAGCCGGACGAACCACTCCACCTGGCCGAGGCGGCGCGCGTCGGTCATGCCGACCACCCGCAGCACCCCGCCGGAGCGCAGCCTGCGATACCGCCTGGCCACGGTCTGCTGCGAGGTGCCGAGCACCGCCGCGACCTGGTTGAACGGCGCCCGGCCGTCCACGTGCAGGGCGTGGATCAGTGCGCGGTCGAGATCGTCGAGCGTCACATTCCCGATCCTAAACCCGCCGCGATGGAATTATCCGTCAGTAACATCCGCACACGCGGTCAAGGGAGTCGCTGGAACCTAGCTTCGCGGACATGACAAGTCCGACCTACCGCTGGCGCTGGCCCGCGCTCGCCGCCCTGCTACTCGCCGAGGCGATGAACCTGTTCGACAGCACCGTGTTGCCCGTGACCGGTCCCGCGATCCGCGCGGACCTCGCGGTCGGCGAGAGCACGCTGCAATGGCTGACCACCGGCTACACCCTGCCGTTCGCGCTACTGCTGATCACCGGCGGCCGGCTCGGCGACATCCTCGGCCGCAGAAGGGTTTTTGTCGCCGGGGTGCTCGTCTTCGCACTGGCCTCCGCGGTGTGCGCGGGCGCGCCGAGTGCGGCGGTGCTGCTCACCGGCCG
The DNA here is from genome assembly GCF_023094165.1 of Crossiella sp. S99.2. GTDB lineage: Bacteria > Actinomycetota > Actinomycetes > Mycobacteriales > Pseudonocardiaceae > Crossiella. The sequence goes on from NZ_JALMDK010000018.1 coordinate 221,133, forward strand.
GGTGGTGCAGGGCGCGAGCGCGGCGCTGATCATCCCGCAGACCTTCGGCCTGATCCGGGCCATGTTCACCGGCGCCGAGGTGGCCAAGGCGCTGGGCACGATCGGCCCGGTGATGGCGCTGTCCGCGCTGTGCGGCCCGGTGGCCGGTGGCCTGCTCACCGACGCGAACCTGTTCGGCCTGGGCTGGCGGCCGGTGTTCCTGATCAACCTGCCCCTCGGCCTGGCCGTGCTGGCCATCGCGCCGCTGATCCGCGAGGACCGCTCACCGGCCCGGCCACGACTGGACATCAGCGGCACCCTGCTGGCCGCACTCGGGCTCGGGCTGCTGGTGTTCCCGTTGGTAGAAGGCAACAACAGCGCCTGGACCTGGCCCTGTCTGGCACTCGGCCTCACGACCCTGATCGTCTTCGGCTGGCACCAGCGCGGCCGGACCAACCCGCTGGTCGAGCCGGGTCTGTTCCGTGGCAAGGTGTTTCCCGCCTCGCTGGCCGGTTCACTGCTGTTCTTCGCGGTGCTCAACGGTCTGCTGTTCGTGCTCGCGCTGCACCTCCAGCTCACCCAGGGCCAGACCCCGTCCAGCGCCGCGTTCACGCTGCTGCCGTGGTCGGCCGGGCTGGCGATCGGCTCGTGGACCGCGGGCGCGCTGCTGGTGCCCCGCTTCGGCCCCAAGGTGATGCGCCTCGGCCTCGGTCTGGTGCTGGTGGGCCTGGCCGGGCTCGCGATCTCCCTCACGGCGGTGCCGTTGCTGATCACCGGGATCGGCCTGGGTGTGTTCACCGTGCCGTTCTTCGGCAACGCCCTCGCCGGGGTCACCGCGCACGAGACGGGCTCGGCCGCCGGACTGCTCAACGCGGTGCAACAACTCGGCGCGACCATCGGCGTCGCCCTGCTGGGCACCGTGTTCTTCGGTGCCGGCGCGCATCTGGTGGTGCTCATCGCGATCGGACTGATCGCCGCCGTGCTGGCGCTCACCCGCGCGATGCTCCCGGCCGCGAGGACGAACCTCGCGGCCGGGCGCTGAACACGCGGAAGTGCCCCTGACCCGCCCTCACCGCTGCCGGGAACCTGCACGTGGTGGTGAACTGTGCCGTGTGCACGGTCACTTGTGCGTGGTGCTGGGCTGCGTTGTCCACCGGGGAATCGAACCCCGAGCGCTGCCCACCGCGCTACCACAGGTGATCGGTTATACCGCCGATCGTCGGTTCGTGCCCGCCTTCCCGGAACCGGCTACCTGCTTTTTCCGCGCACTCAGTCCAGCAGGTCAACCTCCCAGTTGGCCCGCTGGATGCCCACATCCACCTCGCGCAGCTCCCGCGCCACCCGGTCCGCCTCGGCCCGCACCTCGGACACGGGCAGCGCGGGCAGCTGGCGGAGTTCGGAACGCAACTGGCGGAAGTTCTGGTTGCGGCCCGCGGCCGCGTCGGCGGCCGAGACCAGCACGCTGTGCCGCAGCCGCAGGATGTCCCGGCGCGCCAAGGCATCGGTGACCGTGCCCGCGCCCAGCCGGGCGGTGGCGTTGGTGCGGTTGATCCGGCGGATCAGCTCCTCCAGCTCGGACAGCGCCGCGTCCGCCTCGGTCAGCAGGGCGGCGGCATCCTCCCCCGGATCCTCACCCTCCTGGTAGCGCGCGTTCGCCACAATCCGCGAACGCAGCTGCTCAACCCGCTTACTGGCCTCGGCGCGCAACGCCAACGCCTCCGCGAGCTTCATCTCCCCACTCATGCCACTGACGCTAGCAACCGGGGTCCACCGAGTTTCCGTCCACTCAGGACCGTTCGCGGCCGGCGCGGGCGAGTTCGGCCCAGCGGAACTGGGCCAGCTCAGCGTCGACCAGCACCAGAGTGGCGTGCAGCCATAGCCCACCCACCATCGAGTTGGCCGTTCCGGACGGCGAGTTGGCCGTTATGGGCGGCGAGTTGGCCGTTCCGGACGGCGAGTTGGCCGAACGGGCGTACCGGCGACTCGGCGGCGTGACCCGCACCCTGACCACTTGGGCCAACTGGTACGCCCGCTTGGGCAAAACCGGCGTACCAGTTGGCCCAACTCGCCGGAAGATCGGCAC
>NZ_JALMDK010000019.1 GCF_023094165.1 Crossiella sp. S99.2
TGCACACCCTGCTCACCAAGCATCGCTAGCCCACCACGATGCAACCACCACTAGAAACCGCCCAACGGCCAACACGGCGGCGAGTTGCGGCCTAGAGCTTCGCGCCGATCTCGGTGGGCGGGGGTCCTCGGCCGCGGTCCTGAACGGCGTCGAACATTCCGGTGCTGTGGTCGAATCGAGTCGAATTCAGCCCGCCTGGCGCATTGCTCGTTGACAGGAGCGAACCCGGGTGGTGACAGTCATCGTGATCCTGGCCCGTGATTCCCCTGCCATGGAGAGACAATGACATTCTTCCGAAAGCGGTTCCTGCTGCCCTTGGCAGTCCTCATCGCCCAGTTCACCTTGGCGGCAGGCGCGGGCGAGGCCGTGGCCGCCCAGGCCGGAAAAGATCGCGCGGCCGGCGGTCCGATGGCGCACGTCGCGGCGATGCAGCCGGGCTGGAACCTCGGCAACACGCTGGACTCCACCGGCGGCGACGAGACCTCCTGGGGCAACCCGCGCGTCACGGAATCGTTGCTGCGCAACGTGAAGGCCCAGGGCTTCAAGAGCATCCGGATCCCGGTCACCTGGACCCAGCACACCGGTCCGGCGCCGGAGCACCAGATCCGGCCCGAGTACCTCAACCGCGTCAAGGAGGTGGTCCGCTGGGCGCTGGCGAACGGCCTCTACGTCATGATCAACCTCCATCACGACTCGTGGCAGTGGATCCTGAACATGCCGTCGGATCACACCGGTGTGCTCAGCCGCTACAACACCATCTGGACCCAGCTGGCCACCGCGTTCAAGGAGTTCCCGCCGGCCCAGCTGACCTTGGAGAGTGTCAACGAGCCGCAGTTCACCGGTAGCTCCGGCGTTGTCCAGGAGGCGCGGTTGCTGCACGAGCTGAACGCCTCCTTCCGCGACATCGTGCGCCGCTCCGGCGGCAACAACGCCACTCGCCTGCTCGTGCTGCCGACCCTGCACACCTCCGCCGAGCAGGCCCGCCTGGACGAGCTGGCGACCTCGATCCGCGGGTTCAACGACCCGAACCTGATCGCGACAGTGCACTACTACGGCTACTGGCCGTTCAGCGTGAACGTCGCGGGCGGCACGCACTTCGACGCCACCGCCCAGAAAGACGTCACCGACTTCGTCGACCGCGTGCACAACACCTTCCTCGCGCGCGGCGTCCCGGTGATTCTCGGCGAGTACGGCCTGCTCGGTTTCGATCGGCACACCGGCACCATCCAGCAGGGTGAGAAGCTGAAGTTCTTCGAGTACCTCGGCTACCAGGCGCGCCTGCGCAAGATCACCACGATGTTGTGGGACAACGGCCAGCACCTCGGCCGCACCTCGTTCCAGTGGCGCGACCCGGAACTGGCCGCACAGATCAAGTCGAGCTGGACGACCCGCTCCGCCACCGCGTCCACCGACCAGGTGTTCAGCGCCCGGTCCAGCGCCCTCAGCGCCAAGACGATCACGTTGAACCTCAACGGAACCTCGTTCTCGGGGCTGCGCCATGGCAACACCGAACTGGTGCGCGGCGCCGACTACACCGTGTCCGGGGGCCAGCTCACCCTGACCGCCTCGGCGATGACCAGGCTGAGCGGATCGCGGCAGTACGGCATCAACGCGGTGTTGTCGGCCCGCTTCGCCAGTGGCCTGCCGTGGCGGTTCAACCTCATCACCTACGACCAGCCGGTATTGGCCAACGCCAACGGCACGACGAGTTCGTTCGCGATCCCGACGACCTTCCGCGGTGACCTGCTCGCCACGATGGAGGCCAAGTACGCCGACGGCGCCAACGCGGGCCCGCACGAGTGGACCTCCTTCAAGGAGTTCGACCGCGCGTTCGCCCCCAACTACGCCACCGGGGCCACCACCTTGACGCCGGAGTTCTTCGCCGCGGTCAAGGACAACTCGCGGGTGACGCTCACCTTCCACTACTGGAGCGGCGCCAAGGTGACCTACTACCTCACCAAGTCGGGCGGCACGGTCACCGGCACCGTCCTGCCAGGTCGCTGAGGATGGTCTCGTTGGGGCTGTGGTCGGGGTACTGGGTCCAGTAGAGCCAGGTTTACGCGCCGACGGCGTTGGCTGTTCAGCGAAGGGCGGGTCGATGCGGTGGTCGGGCTGGATCAAGGCGACCAGGCGACGCCACCGTGCGGCGGGGAGCAGTCGCGGGGGTCGCGGACGGCAGGCGAATCCCTCAGCCGGGTGGGGCCACGGCCCACAGGGTCGTGGTTTCTGCCAAGGGGAAACCGCACTGGTCGACGAGTTCGCGGGCGCGCGCCCGGTAACCGGCGGCCTGGTCTGGTTCGCCGAGCTGTTCGTAACTGGCGCCCAGGCCTTGGAGCGCGCGGACCTGGTGCAGCGTGTCGCCGATCTCCACGGCGATGACGAGGGACCGCTGGTGGTGTTCGACGGCGGCGGCCGCCTCGCCGAGGGCCTGGAGGGCGAAGCCGAGGCAGAACAGGTCTGAGCCCGTGGTGTACCGGTCCCCCGCCGCGGTGGACAGCGCCAGGGATTCCGCGAGTCGCTGCCTGCCCTCCTCCGCCCGGCCCAGGCGTACCAGCGCGATGCCCATGCCGTTGAGCCCGTTCCACTCCAGGGAGTCGACGCCGCCCGCCACCCTGGCGATCTCCACCGTGGCCTGGTGGTGTTCGAGCGCGCGCTGGTAGTCGCCCATCCAATGGTGCACGAATCCGGCGCCCAGGTGGGCGTTGGCGCACAGGTAGGCGTTGTCGAAGTCGCTGCCGATCTTCAACGCCTGCTCGAACTCGGCCAGCGCCTGCTCGTACTCCGCCAGCCGCCAGTGGGTCAGGCCCAGCCCGCAGAGTCCCTCCGCCTCGGCCGGCCGGTCACCCACTGCCCTGGCATGATCCACCGCCCGCTGGAAGCGGGTCGCCGACTCGGCGAAACGGTTGAGGTGCCAGTAGGTCAGGCCCAGGCACGCCGAGGTCACCGCGGTCAGCTCCGCGTCGCCGAGGTCCAGGACGAGCCGGCCGAGGCTGAGCGCGGTGTCGTAGTGCCCGAGTGCGTCCAGCATCCGCAGCACCCCTCTGACCAGTCCGGGCAGACCGGGCAACCAGCCCTGCCGGGCGGCGTGCGTGGTAGCGGCGACCAGGTTGGCCACCTCGGGCAGCAGTGCGGGGGAAAGGAATTTCCCGACCTGATCCTGGTAGTGCGCGAGCAGCCTGCGCAACGCCTCCTCGGCCGCACCGGCGTGTTCGGCGGCGTAGCGGCGGACCAGGTCGTGCATGCGGTAGCGGCCAGGGACGTGTTCCTGGACCAGGTGCACCGCGGCCAGTTCACGGAGCCGGGCGCGGACGGTGGGTTCGCCGGCCCCGGCCAGGACCGCGGCCGCGGGCAGGCCGAGGTCCGGGCCGGGCGCCAGGGCGAGCAGGCCGGCCAGGTTCACCGCGCCGGCGGAGAGAACCTGGTAGGTGGTGGCGAAGACGGTGCGCAGGTTGCTGGCCGGCTCGCCGGAGTCCAGGGCGTCCAGGCGGGTGTCCTCGTCGCGGAGCTCCTCGGCCAGTGCCGCGAGTGGGAAGCCGGGGTGGGTGGCGGCGCGGGCGGCCACGATGCCCAGGGCCAGCGGCAGCCGGGCGCAGCGGGCCAGCAGCTCGGCCACGGCCTGTGGTTCGGCGGCCACCCGGTCGGCGCCGAGGTAGCGGGCGAGCAGGTGCTGGGCGTCGGGTTCGGTGAGGACGTCCATGGGCAGTGTGCGGACGCCGTGCGTGGCGAGCAGGCCGTCCAGGCGGTGGCGGCTGGTGATCACCACGGTGCAGGCAGGGCTGCCGGGCAGCAGTGGCCGCACGTGGTCGGCGTCGCGGGCGTTGTCCAGCACGATGAGCAGGCGGCGGCCGGCGACCAGGCTGCGGTAGAGGGCGGCTTGGGCGTGTTCGTCCACCGGGACGGCGGCGGCGGGCACGCCGAGGGCGTCCAGGAAGCCGCGCAGGGCCACCGCGGGGGGCATCGGCTGGGCGATGGGGTCGAAGCCGCACAGATTGACGTGCAGCTGGCCGTCCGGGAAGGCGGCCAGGTTCGCGTGCGCCCAGTGCAGGGTGAGCGCGGTCTTGCCGACGCCACCGATCCCGCCGACCGCGGATACCGCGACCGTGCCGCCCGGGGTCAGCACCTGGTCGAGGCGGGCCAGTTCGGCGCCCCGGCCGGTGAACAGGCTGGGCGGGGCGGGCAGTTGCGCGGGTGTGGTGGCCGGCCGTGGCCGCCCGCCGGGCAGCTCGAACCGAGCGTGGTCTTCGATGAGTTCGGCCAGTGGCCGGTCGGGGAAGCGGGCGGCCCGTGCACCGGCCAGCACCAGCGCCAGGGGCAGTCCACCGGAGCGGTCGATCAGCTGCTCGACGGCCTGGGGATCGGTGCGGAGGCGGTGTTCGCCAAGGCCGTGCCGCAGCAAGCCCAGCGCCTCGGTCCGGGACAGCCCGCCGAGGGTGATCCGGTGCGCGCCCGCGGTGGCGCTCAGACCGGGCAACGGGACTCGTGCGGTGAGCACGACCAGGCAGCCGGGGATCGGCGCCAGCGGCCTGATCTGCTCGGCGTCCTGTGCGTTGTCCAGCAACAGGAACACCTGCCGCCTGGCCAGCACGGTGCGCAGCAGCGCTACGCGTTCGGGCAGCGTGCCCGGGATGTCCGCCGACCGCACGGACAGCGCGCGCAGCAGCACCTCCAGCGCCGAGGCCGCCGACATCGGCCCGGTGTCGCCGTGGCCGTCCAGATCCAGGTACAGCTGCCCGTCCGGGAACTGTCCGGCGATCCGATGCCCCCAGTGCACGGCCAGGGCCGTCTTGCCCACGCCGGCGGAGCCCTCGATCACCACCATCGTGCCCACCCGCCGGTCCGGCGGGCCCAGGAGGTCCTCGAGCGCGGCCAGTTCCGCGGTCCGCCCGGCGAAGTGCCGGATGTCGGCGGGCAGCTGGCGAGGGACCAGGGTGCGCACGGCCGGGGTCCCGGCCAGCAATGACAGGTGCAGCCCGCGCAGCGCCGGTCCTGGTTCCACGCCGAGTTCCTCGGCCAGCAGCGCGCGGCAGGCGGCGTACTCGGCCAGCGCCTCGGCCCCGCGGCCGGCCGCGACCAGCGCCCGGATCAGCAACAGCCACAACGATTCCCGCAGTGGGTGGCCGCCGAGCAGCCCACGCAACCGCTCCGGCAAGCCGGTCAGGCGCTGCTCGGCCAGGTCCAGTTCGGCCAGCCGTTCCTCGGCCGCCAGCCGCCGCTCGCCCAGCGCCTGCCGCCTGCCGGGGGCGAGCAGGTGCGGCTCCCCGCGCCACTCGGTCAGGGCCCGGGTCAGCAGCTGCCGCGCGAGCGCGGGCCCCTGCTCCGCCGCCTGCTCGGCCAGCCGGGTGAACCGGGCGACATCCACCGCCTCGGCAGGCAGCTCCAGCCGGTAGCCGTGGCTGTCGGTGGCGATCACGTGCTGGCCGAGCACCCGGCGCAACCGCATCACATAGGTCTGCACCGCGCCCTTGGCACTGGCGGGCAACTCCGCGCCGCGCCACACCTCCGCCACCAGCGAATCGGCCGGGACCGTGCGGCCGACCTCAAGCGCCAGCGCCGCGAGCAGCACTCGCTGCCGATCACTGCTGAGCACCACATCCCGGCCGTCCACCCGCACGCGGAAAGAGCCGAGCAACGCGATCTCGATCCGCGGAACCAGTGCCAACTCCGCTCCCAGGATGAGCCGTCGCGCCAGTCTAGCCACGCGGACCACCGGTGACACCAATCCGACAGTGCCGTGCCAGTGGCCGGGGGCAAGGTCATCTCCGCTGTCGACGGATGCTCACTGGGGGAATTCGCGGTGCTGAAACGCCTGCTCATGGGGATGGCGGTGCTCGCTGTCGTGGCCTTCGCCGCGGTGGTGGTGACGATGGCCACGACCCGCCCGGAGGGTCCCGGCCCGGCGCCGCTGCCCGCGCTGGACGACCACGCGGCGCTGGCGCAGGCCGAACAGGCGCTCATCCGCGAGTGCATGCGCGAACTCGGGTTCGAGTACCGGGTCAGCGCACCGTCGACCGCGCCGCCCAGGCGGGATTTTCCCTACGCGCTGGACGATCCCGCCTGGGCGGCGGCCCACGGCTACGGACCCGCCCCGGAGCCCCCGGCCGAGAATCCCAACCAGAGCTACTACGCGCGGCAGCCGCGCGGGCGGGCCGAGGCGGCGCTCAAGGCCATCCACGGGGACCGGCCCCGCGCGTTGAGCGTGCGGGTGCCGGGCGGCGCGCTGACCACGCGCAGCGACAACGGTTGTCAGGCCGAGGCGGAGGCCCGGCTCTACGGCGAACTGGCCGAGTGGTTCAAGGCCGAGACCGTGGTGCGGGAACTGCCGTCACTGCGACGTTCGCGGGTGCTCGCCGACCCGCGGTTCGCCGCGGCGGCCGGTTCCTGGGCCGACTGCATGCGCGCCGAGGGCCACCCGCACGCCACCCCGGCCGAGGCCCGCGCCGCGCTGCCGCTGCCAGCCGAGGCCGAGCGGAAGCTCGCCGTCGCCGAAGCCGGCTGCGCCGTGCGCACGGGATTCGCCGCCGCGGCAACGACCCTTGACCGGGAGCACGACACCCGGCTCAACCGGGAGTTCCAGTCCGAAGTGGACACCGAACGGAGACTGCGCGCGGACGCGGTGCCACGCGCCCGCGCGGTGCTGGCCGCCACCCGCTGAGACTCCACAACCTCTGTCCGGCAACCGAAAGAAGGAACACCATGAAGATCCGTAGCATCCGCACCCGGCTGGCCGCCGTCGCCGCGGCGGTCGCCATCCTGCCCGCGGCGGCCCAGCTCGCCCACGCCGGGGAACCCGGGGCGGTGGCCGCCGCACCGGACGGCCGGGTCCTGATCTGGAGTGGATACCACTACACCGACTACTGCAACGCCTGGGCCAGCAGCCCCGACACCCTGGGGCCCTGCCACGACACCACCTCCTCGGTGTGCAACCGCGGCTGGGTGGGCGACTTCGACGACGTGTGGCTTTTCCAGCACACCCACTACCAGGGCGCCAAGCGGGGCCTCTACAACGCGCGGTGCATCGACGACCTGCGCAACTTCAAGTTCGACGCCTCGAACATCTCGATGGACAACCAGATCAGCTCCATGAAGTGGACCAACCTGGCCTGATCGGCCGTCGGAGAACTGGGGAGAGAGGAAGCACGTGAGACGTCGAAGATGGCAGGCGCCGGTCGTTGTGCTGGCGACAGTGGTGGCCACGGTCCCGATGGGGCTGGCGCCGCCCACCGCGGCGGCGGCGCCCGCCGCGCCCGCTCAGGCCGCGGTGGCCGAGGAACGCCGAACCGAACTGCTCGGCCGGGACTGGCGCGCCTCGCGGGATCGCGCGGTGACCACCACCGGTGACCAGCACGGGCTGCACCTGCTGGTGGCCGAGGAGAGCAACGGCTACCGCTGGCGCACCGCGGCCAGTCTGCGCGAGCCGGGACTGGAGGCCGACCAGTGGATCGGCAACGCCTGTGTGACCGCCTCCGGCGACCGGGCCGTGGTGGCGTACGCGCCCAGGACGTTCACCAACCGGGCCGAGCTGTTCGACCGGGGCGCGTTCACCGCCGTGGTTGACCTGCGCACCGGCGCGGTCGCCAGGCTGCGCGCGCGGTCCAGCCTCGCCTACTTCAGCCCGTCCTGCGGCGCGGGTGAGCAGGCGGTGCTGACCCAGGCCGGGGACGAGGACCTCGGGCGCACCCGCTTGCTCAGGGTGGACGCGGCCAAGGCCGCGGTGCTGGCGCCCATCGAGGTGCCCGGCCAGCTCACCTCCGCGGTGCCCACCGAGCAGGGCATCGTGGCCGCGGACAGCGGCGCGGTGGTGCGGGTCGATGAGAAGGGGCACCGGCACTTCCTCGCCGCCACCGCGGGCGTGCCGTTCAAGCTCGCCGCGGACGGCGCCGGCGGTGTGGTGTACCTGGAGCGCGTCGGCCAGGACCAGGTGGCGGCGCGGCGGGTCGACCAGGCCCGGCGGAGCGTGACCACGGTCGAGTCCGGTGGGCTGACCGCGCTGGATGTGACCTCCGGCCGGGGTGGGCAGGTGTTCGTCACCGGCGCGGCCAAGGCGAAAACGGTCCAGGGGGTCCAGGTGCTCGCCGTGCCCGCTGGCGCGCAGCCGTCCACCAGGGGCGGTCTCGCGGTGACCTCGGTGAAGGGCGAGACGGCCGATCCGAGAGCGCGGGTGCCCAGCAGGGCGCCGCAGGCGGTGACCCTGTCCGCGACCTCCTTGCGCACCGGCATGGCCATCGAGTTCCGCGCCCAGCCCGAGCACCTGCCCCCGCCGGAGCAGCCCGCAGCCGCCTCGCCCGCCGCGACGGCCGCCGGTGATCCGCACGACCCGGCCGACACCGCGGACCGGTTCTGCTCGGTGGCCCGCAACAATCCCCGCGACCAGGCCATGCAGCCCCGGCCCCGGCAGGTGGAGTGGGCGGTGAACCAGGCGGTGCGCGGCGCGCTGATGGTGCAGCGACCGGGGAACTGGAAGAACCTGGGCATGCCCGGCTACCAGCCGCAGGCGCTGTTCCCGCCGATCCTGCTCGTCGAGGGCACGCACGTGCCCGCGCAGGTGATGCTGGGCATCGCCGCCCAGGAGTCCAACCTGTGGCAGGCGGGCCGGTACGCGGTGCCAGGGGTCACCGCCAACCCGCTGATCGGCAACTACTACGGCATCGACTACTACAACGGCGATCCGGCCGATGACTGGACGATCGATTTCAGCAAGGCCGACTGCGGCTACGGCGTCACCCAGGTGACCGACGGCATGCGCCTGGCCGGCCGGACCAAACCGGGCGAGGTGGCGCTGCCGTACCAGACCCAGCGCGCGGTGGCCCTGGACTTCGCGGCCAACATCGCCGCCGGGCTGCGCATCCTGCAGGCCAAGTGGAACCAGGTGGCCTCGGCCGGGCTGAAGGTGAACAACGGGGACTCCGCGAAGCTGGAGAACTGGTTTTTCGCCGTGTGGGCCTACAACTCGGGCTTCTATCCGAACAAGGGCGACGGCTCGCCGTGGGGCCTTGGCTGGCTGAACAACCCGGCCAACCCGAAGTACCCGGCCAACCGCGCGCCGTTCCTGGAGTACACCTACGAGGACGCCAAGAACCCACAGCGCTGGCCGTACCCGGAGAAGGTGCTGGGCTGGGCCGGTCACCCGGTCGAGATCATCGACACCCCGGGCAACCTGGTGGCCGGGTTCCGGCCTGCGTGGTGGAACGGCGACGCGACCACCGGACCGGCCAACCGGCGGGCGGTCAAACCACCGGTCAACCAGTTCTGCGACCCCAGCAACCAGTGCCACCCCGAACGGCCCAGGGTCACTCCGAACGCGCCGGAGGTCGTCGGCGAGCCTGCCGGGCCCTGCTATCACCAGAACGGCGCCGGGCAGTACGACCTGAAGTGCTGGTACCACCAGTCGAACACGTGGAAGGCCGACTGCGCCTACAGCTGCGGCAACGAGCTGCTGCGGTTCGACCCCGGGTACGCCTACCAGGAGGACGTGGCCAGCTACCCGCCGACCTGCGACCTGCGCGGCCTGCCGCAGGGCGCGCTCATCGTCGACGACGTGCCCGATGGCACCCCGTCGGTGCGGCCGGACTGCGCCCGCCCGTGGACCAACGCGGGCACCTTCACCCTGTCCTACCAGAACGACGCGAGCGGACGGCAGCCCGGCAAGATCGACACTCACCAGATCGGCGGCGGTTTCGGCGGCCACTTCTGGTTCACCCACGCCCGCACCCCGGGCATGGAGGGCGGCAAGCTCGAGACCAAGGCGACCTGGCGGCTGGGGCAGCCCCGCACCGGGCCGATGAAGATCATGGTGGCGCTGCCCGACCACGGCGCGCACACCAACCTGGCCCGGTACCAGATCACCGGCGCGGATGGTCCCAGGGTCAAGGTGACCGCGCAGCCGGGCGCGGGCAACCGCTGGGTGTCCCTCGGCACCTACCAGTTCAGCGGCGCGCACCCGGCGGTGACGCTGTCCTCGGTGACCGAGGACGGGGACGGGGTGCGCGACATCGCCTTCGACGCGGTGGCCTTCGTGCCGATCAACGGGACCTACCGCGAGGAGTCCGTCGAGGCGGTGGCCATCTTCGACGAGAACCAGAACATCGACACCCCGTTCCCCGGCTCGGCGCTCGGCGGGATCATCAAGGACCGGCAGACGCTGTTCGACTGGGCCTTCGACACCTCCTCGGCGATCCACCGGCTGCCCCGGTGCACCAGCGCCCCGCACTCCGGGTGCGTGCCGCAGAACCTGGGCACCTTCGCCGAGGTGTGGCGGGACGAGGTGCTCGCCGCGGGCACGGATCCGGTCAACCACCCACCCGGCCGGAGCATCGCGGGCTGGATCGGCTTCGCCAACACCAATCTGGACCGGCCGACTGACAACCGGCGACCCGCGCACTTCGACAACGACAACCGCTACAAGCTCAAGAGCAAGACCGTGGTGTCCTTCGTCGCCGACGACACCGGGAAGATCGTGCCCGGCAGCGAGTCGGTGCGGTATGAGAATCGCAGCGGCATCACCCACCTGCCGAAGTTCCTGCTGAACCTGGTGACCGACCTCAACCGCGCCTACGGCACGGCCGTGCCGGACTTGCGGTACAGCATGCCGGACCTGCTGGTGCACGACGGGGTGTGGCGCACCGTCGACCCGCTGGCCACCGGCGGCATGCCGGGCAGGGCGTTCCACCACATCGGCATCGCGCCCAGGCTGGTGGACCTCGATCCGGCCGCGGGCAACGGCAGCGAATGTGTGCAGACCCTGGGCACCGCGGGCGGCATGATCGCCTACCGGCCGATGCTCAGCCAGTCCGGGCCAACCACCGCCATGCGCAACTGGATGTCCACTGTGGACACCAACGTCCGGGTGCCCGACCCGGTCAAGGAGCTGGTCCGCCAGTCCTACAGCACGTTCTTCGCCAACGACGGCGTGGCGGGCCTGGGCTCCAGCCCGTTCACCCAGGCGGCGCCGATCTGGCAGGAACTCAGCTTCCTCGCCTGTGCGGACGGGATCATCAGGAAGGCCAAACCGGAGGTGCCGGTGCTGACCGCGAGCTTCATGCCGGACCAGTACCTCTACCACAACGGCCTGGCCATCGACCGCGACGGCAACCGGGTCAACGGGGCCGCCCCGGTGCTCAAGGGGGACTTCCAGAACTTCAGCTCGCTGCCCAACGACATCAGCGACAACGCCTACCGGGCGTGCGGCGCGGCCAAACCCGAACGCACGGGCAACCCGTGGCAGATCAGCGCGAGTCCGGATCCCGGGATCAACCCGACCCGCGCGTTCTTCTGCCGCACCCACGGCATCCCCGCCGATCCGGCGCACTCCAGCAACCACTAGGGGGATCGATGAGCAGAAGACGGATGAGATGCGCCGCACTGGTGCTGGCGCTGCTTGGTTCCTTCAGCACGGCCGCGGTGGCCACCGCGGCCACCGAAAAGCAGACCAGGGACGGTGTTTTCGGACCGGACTGGCAGAAATCGGGCGACCGCCTGTGGACCACCACCGGTGACGCCGACGGGTTCCACGTGCTGGTCGCGGATGCCGCGCAGGACTACGGCTGGCGCACCGCGGCCACGCTGTCCCGTCCCGGCATGGACACCGACCGGTGGATCGGCAACGCCTGCCTGAGCGCATCGGGCAGGCACGCGGTGGTGGTGTACGCGCCGCGCGCCTTCGCCTCCGACGAGCAGCTCTTCGCCAGGGGCGGCTACACCGCGGTGGTCGATCTGGACACCGGGCAGGTCCGTGACCTGCCGGTGCGCACCACCCTGGCCTACTTCAACCCCGGCTGCGGCGCGGCCGACACCGTGGCACTGACCCAGGCGGGGGAGAACGACCTCGGCCGGACCAGGGTCATCACCGTGGAAGCCGCCACCGGCAAGGAACGCGGCCGGGTCGAGATCCCCGGCCAGGCAACCTCCGCGGTGCCGGCAGGCGACTCCCTGGTGATCGCCAGCGCCGGACAGCTGGAACGGGTGGCGCCCACCGGGGTGCGCACCCGGATCGCCCCCAGCAAGGGGGTGGCGCACCGGTTGATCCCCGACGCCGGGGGCGGGGTGGTCTTCACCGACCTGGACGGCACGACCAGCCGGGTGCGGCGGTTCGCGGGCAAGGACACGACCACGCTGGCCACCGGCGCCCTCGGCGAGGTCGGCACCACCGCAGGCGCCGGAGGCCGAGTTTTCATCCACGGCGGGGCCAAGGCGGTTGACGCGTTGCCGCCGTCGGTCACCGCGGTGGCCGCGCCCGCGCAGGCCCAGGTGTCCACGCTGGGGCGGACCGCGGTCACCGGGCTGAGCGCGGTGGCCGGTCAGCCCGCGCGGATCCAGCTCGACGTGACCGGCACCGGCAGCGGGAAGTCCGTTCAGTCCACTGTGGACAAGAAGGTGGCCGGGGGACGAGCGAAGCCCGCGGCGGCCAACGGTTCCGCTCCGGCCGCCCCGGCCGCCCAGTCCTCCTCGATCGATGACGGGGCGGTGTGCTCGGTGCTGCGCAACGACCCCCACCTCCAGGTGTACCAGCCCTCGCCCCGGCAGGTGGAGTGGGCGGTGGACTACGCGGTGGTGTCCGAACTGAAGGTGCTGCGCCCGCCGGACTGGAAGGGCAACGGCCTCGGCGCGTACCGGCCGCAGGACTTCTTCCCGCTGCCCGCGCTGCGCAACGGCGGCCGCGTTCCGGCGCAGGTGCTGCTCGGGGTGCTCGGCCAGGAGTCCAACCTGTGGCAGGCCAAGCGGCACGTGCTGCCCGGCCAGACCGGCAATCCGTTGGTGGGCAACTACTACGGCGTGGACTACTACAACGAATCCGAGGCCGACGACTGGACGATCCGGTGGGACAAGGCCGACTGCGGCTACGGGGTCGGCCAGGTCACCGACGGCATGCGGCAGCCGGGCAAACCGCATCCGAACAAGCCGAACGACAAGCCCCGCCCGCCCGCCCACCAGATGGCGATCGCGACCGACTACGCGGCCAACATCGCCGCCTCGCTGCAGATCCTGGTGGCCAAGTGGAACGAGCTGCAGGCCGCCGGGATCACGGTGAACAACAACGATCCGGCCAAGCCGGAGAACTGGTTCTACGCGCTGTGGGCCTACAACTCCGGCTACCACGTGCCGGGCGAGGCAGGCACGAACGGCGCCTACGGGCTCGGCTGGGGCAACAACCCGGTCAACCCCAAGTACCCGCCGGACCGCCAGCCCTTCGGCAAGCGCCCGTCGGACTTTGCCAAGCCACAGCAGTGGCCGTACCCGGAGAAGGTGCTCGGGTTCGCCGCCAACCCGCCCTCGGGCTACGAGGCGCCGGGCATGGAGGTGCCGTTCTTCCGCGCCGCGTGGTGGGGTGGCGGGGACAGCGCGCCGCTCAACCGGGACCGGGCGAAGCCGCCCGTCCAGCAGTTCTGCGACTCCTCCAACGACTGCTTCCCGGACCGGCCGTGGGTGCCGCCCACCGCGCCGGAGGTGGTCGGCGAGCCCGCCGGGCCGTGCCACCACGTCAACGCCAGAGGGCAGCGCGATCTCAAGTGCTGGTACCACAAATCGGCCACCTGGAAGCCGGACTGCGCGGCGACCTGTGGGAACGAGTTCCTGCGCTTCGACGGCGACAGGTACCGGACCGAGGAACCCGTGCGGCGGGACTCGGCGGGCAACGCGGTGACCACGATCAGCTACCCGCCCAGGTGCGTCACCACGGGCTTGCCGGTGGACGCGCTGGTGATCGACAACCTGCCCAACGACGTGCCGCCGGCCAGCGTGCCGGAGTGCTACCGGCCGTCCAACGCGGGTTCCTTCGAGCTGGACTTCGCCAGGGACCAGCACGGCATGCAGCCGGGCAAGATCGACCTGCACCAGGTCGGCGGTGGGTTCGGCGCGCACTTCTGGACCAGTGAGACCAAGGTCGCCCCTCGGGACGACTCGTTGCGGATCACCGGCACCTGGGCGCTCAACCGGCGGATCGACGGGGTGGCCAAGGTCTACGCGCACATCCCGGACCACCTGGCCGTCGCCGAGGTGAAGTACGAGATCGAGACCGCCTTGGGCACGGACGTCCGCACGGTGAAGCAGGCCGACGCTGAGGGGAGCGCGCCAGGACCCAACGGCGGGGTCGTCCAGGTGCGCGGCGGCAACCGGTGGGTGCGGCTGGGCTTCTTCCAGTTCAGCAACACGCCGAAGGTCCGGTTGAGCAACATCAACGCGCTCAGCTCACGCGGCGAGGTCGCCTTCGACGCCATTGCCTTCGTCCCCGGCGCGGTGGACGACCGGCCGGATGACGTGCTGGCCGCGATCGTCAACGGGCACAGCGGGAAGTGCATGGTGGTGGACAACAACTCCACCGCCGAGCGCGCCGTGGTCGAGCAGCGCGGCTGTGTGAACACCTTCACCGACCACTGGACGGTGCGCTACGACCACTACGGCGCGGCCCCCGGCGGCAACCCGCACAACTACCGCCTGATCAACCGTTCCAGCGGTAAGTGCCTCGCGGTGCCCAAGGACAAGAAGGACGTGCTGAACACGCTGGCCGTGCAGGTGGACTGCGCCAACGCCGCCTACATCACCACTTGGGGCTACGGCATCGCGGCGGGCTCGGTGCAGTACCTGCTCTCGCCCACCGGAGTGCCGAACCGGGTGCTGGTGGTCGCCGGTGACTCGCTCAACGACGACGCACCCGCGGTCCTCGGTGAGCAGAGTGAGACCGGCCCCACGCCGGTGTCGGCGATCTGGAACGCCAGACCGGTCAGCTGAGGTGAGCTCAGCCCTGTGCGCCACGCCTCGGCACGGCCGGGGAGTGGCGCACCGGGCGATCCACCCGGTGAAGGCATTCGTGGCGGGTTGATCCCGGTTGGCGCCGCGGACACTGGGGCGGATGTGCGTGGTGTCGTGGGCGAGGCCTGCAACCAGTCCAGTTCCGCAAGCTGGAGTCCGGCGCGGCCATCGGAAAAGCGCTGCTGGCGGGCGGGAAACGCTAGACCGGGTACAGCAGCGCACGGGACTCCCGGAACACCTCCTGGCCCACCGAGGCCCAGCCCTCCCGGAAGTCGGCGGGCACAGACGCGATGACGAAAGCGTGTGCGTGGCCGCGCATATACGCCTTCGCGTGGTCCAGTACGGCGTGCCACTCGCTTATGGTCAGGTGGGTGTGGATCAGCGGGAAGATGTCGCTTTCCTCTTCGTAGCGGGGTTCGTCGATGGTGGCGGAGACGCGCAGCGACTCGCCGCCGAGCTGCGCGCACTCCGAGTGGCACGCCGCCTGACCGACCGCGCAAAGCGGTGATCGTGGGGCTCAGTGTCGACGGGCCAGTCCAGGGGGAGTTGCCCGTCGCAGCCTGGCGATCAGGATGCTGGATAGCTGTCGAGCATTGAGGCGTCAGCGTCCCGCCTGGACTGCTGCTGCCGCAGGCTGCCGCAGACGCCGGGACTGCCGGTGGTCAGGACAACCGGCGGCTGATGGTCGCCGCCGCCGCGAGCACCAGCTCCGCCGTGCGGGGCTCGTCGAGCGGACCCAGTGCGACGACCCCGATGGCGGACTCCGGCGCCGCCCCGGTGACCGGGATCGCCGAGGCCAGGCCCCAGATCCCGTTCTCCAGCTCGCCGTAGCTCGTGGCGTAGCCCAGTTCGCGGGCGCGGCTGATCTCCACGCGCTCGTCCGGCTGCGGCGCGCGGGCGCCCAGGATCGCCAGG
The DNA here is from genome assembly GCF_023094165.1 of Crossiella sp. S99.2. GTDB lineage: Bacteria > Actinomycetota > Actinomycetes > Mycobacteriales > Pseudonocardiaceae > Crossiella. The sequence continues at coordinate 15,658 of NZ_JALMDK010000019.1, forward strand.
CCGCCCGCGCCGCGGTCTACCCGGTGGCGCAGGCCGACCGGGTAGGCGACGTGGGCCTGGCTGCGCACGGGTTCCACCACGGCCACGCTCACCGCCTCATCGCCGTCGAGCACGGCGACGAACGCGGTGGCGCCGGTGTGCTCCACCAGGCTGCGCAACTCGGGCCGGGCCAGTTCCTGCAGCGCCGGGCGCACCGCGCCGAACAGGCCGAGCGCGCCGAGTCCCATCTCGTAGCGCCCGTCCGCGGACTGGCTCACCAGTCCGTGCGCCGACAACGTGCCGAGTAGCCGGTAGGCCACGGTGCGGTGCACCCCGACCGCGCGGGCCAGTTCGGTGACGGTGAGTCCGCCGGGGGTGCGGGCGACCTCCTTCAACAGCCGGATGCCGTTGTCCAAGGTCTTCGACCCGGCGGCCGGCGGCGAGGTCTCCGCGGCGGCGCGCGGGCCCGCTCCTACTGGCGGCGTCATCCACCCACCTTCCTGAAGTCCGCAACCGGACATACCGGTTCCTACCTGCACGGTACCCGGGTGGCCTGCGTCGTCCTGGACCCGCTCGCTTGACCGGATTGCCGGGGTGACCTAGCTTCGCACACAGTGGTGCGCTATTCGCACCATGGGAGCGAATAGCGCACCATCTGGAATTGGGCGCCGCCCCTGTCCACAAAGGAGCTTCACTGTGGAGAACAACGTCGAGAGCCGATCGGTCAACGGGGGTGCGGTGCGCTCCTGGCGACTCTGGGCCACCCGGCACCGCGTTGCCGCCGCCCTGCTCGCCGGCCTGGTGGCAACCCATGTCGCCACCATCATCGGCTACTGGTTTCAGGGAGTCGGGCTGTCCCGGCTCGACTGGAACTCGGCCAACGGCTTCGTCTACACCCCATTCGGTTCCGCCATCGAGAAGTTCGTCATCGGCGGCGTGTTCCACTACCTCGACGGCATCGTGTTCGCGGTGGTCTTCGCCTGCGCGCTGCACCCGCTACTGCCTTGGCGTAACACGCAGTTCGGCAACCTGGCCAAGGGGCTGACGCTCGGCACGGCATTGGCCGTGGTCAGCGTCGCGTTCATGACACCCTACGTCTACGCGCCCGCCCGCGGCGCCGAGGCCGGCTTCCTCAGCCTCGATCTCGGCTGGAAGTACATCGTCGCGGTCTTCGTGTGGCACTGGATCTACGGCCTGCACCTCGCGCTCGTGTACAACCCGCTCCCCGATGACGAGCTGTCGCGCGGCTGACCGCGTTTCCGCACTCCTCGATCGGTTCTGACTGGAAGGAGCAACCGTGCCGCACTACCGCACTGTCGGCGAGGTGCCACCCAAGCGCCACACCCAGTTCCGCGCCCCGGACGGGCGGCTCTACCACGAGGAACTGGTGGGGGAGGAGGGCTTCTCCTCGGACTCCTCGCTGCTGTACCACAAGGAAATCCCGTCCGCGATCGTCGACGCCAGCACCTGGTCGCTGCCCGATCTGTCCACTGTGGACAATCATCCGTTGCGGCCGCGGCACCTCCAGTCGCACTCGCTGTTCGCCGATCCCGCCGCGTGCAACGTGGACCTGGTCAACGGACGCAGGCTGCTGCTTGGCAACAGCGACGTGCGCCTCTCCTACGTGGTCGCCGAGGCGGATTCTCCGTTGTACCGCAACGGGCTGGGCGACGAGTGCGTGTACATCGAGTTCGGCACCGCGATCATGGAATCGGTGTTCGGCTCGCTGGCGGTCGGACCGGGCGACTACGTCATCGTGCCCACGGCCACCACGCACCGGTGGCTGCCGACCGGCGACACACCCGTGCGCGCGTACTGCATCGAGGCGAACAGTCACATCGTGCCGCCCAAGCGGTACCTGTCGAGGTTCGGCCAGTTACTCGAACACGCGCCCTACTGCGAGCGCGACCTGCGCGCCCCGGCGGAACCGCTGACGCGGACCGGCGAGCACGTCAAGGTCTACCTCAAGCACCGCGGCAGCGTGCCCGGCGGCATCGTGGGCACGGTGCTGACCTACCCGACCCATCCTTTCGACGTGGTGGGCTGGGACGGCTGCCTCTACCCGTACGCCTTCAACATCGCCGACTTCGAGCCGATCACCGGGCGGGTGCACCAGCCGCCGCCGGTGCACCAGGTGTTCGAGGGCCACAACTTCGTGGTGTGCAACTTCGTGCCACGCAAGGTGGACTACCACCCGCTGGCCGTTCCGGTGCCCTACTACCACTCCAATGTGGACTCCGATGAGGTGATGTTCTACTGCGGCGGCGACTACGAGGCGCGCAAGGGTTCGGGGATCGGCCAGGGTTCGATCTCGTTGCACCCCGGCGGGCACGCGCACGGACCGGGGCCCGGTACGCCGGAGGCGAGTCTGGGCGCGGAGTTCTTCGACGAGCTGGCGGTCATGGTCGACACCTTCCGCCCGCTCGGACTGGGTGAGGGCGCCCTCGACTGCGAGGATCCGGCCTACGCGTGGTCCTGGAACGCCCGTCGGGACGGCGGTGCCGAGTGACCACCGGCACCTTGTTCGACGGCCTGTTCGACAACGCCGCGATCTTCCCGCCCGGCAACACCCCGATGGCCGAGGCGGTCCGCGGGCACGGCGGGCACACGGCGGCCTGGTACGGCGAGTACGTCGGCCCGTTCCTGTGCGGCGCGGAGCGGCTGCCGGAACTGCGTTCCCTGCTCGGTGACCGCGACGAACCACTGCCGCTAAGCCTGGTCGCCCCGAGTGCGGACCTCGCCACCGCGGTGGCCGAGGTCCTGGCCGAGCCCCGGATCGTGTTGCGCGCGGTCGAGGTCGCGCTCCCCGCTGCCGAAGCGGTGACCGCGGCAGGGCGGGTCGAGGCGACGCTGACCGAGCTGCTGCCGCCCGCGGTCACCGGCTACCTTCAGGTGCCGGTCACGGCCGAGTTTAAGTCCATAGTGGACAGAGTCGCGGCTGGTGGCCATCGGGCCAAACTCCGGACCGGCGGGCTGGAGGCGAGTGCGTTTCCCACGGAGCGGGTGGTCGCCGAGTTCGTGCTGGCCTGCCTGTCCCGCGGCGTGCCCTTCAAACTCACCGCCGGTCTGCACCATGCACTCCGCCACACCGCGCCGGAAACCGGGTTCGAGCACCACGGCTTCCTCAACGTGATCACCGCCGTGCACGCCGGAATCAACGGCGCCACCAGCGAGGAGATCGAACGACTGCTGGCCGAGCGGCACCCGCCTGCGGTGACCAGCTCGGTCCGCGCACTCGGCGAGCCGGACCGGTCCCTGGTCCGGGACGCCTTCGTCTCCTACGGCACGTGCGGCATCACCGATCCGATCACCGACCTGTGCCGGCTCGGCCTGCTCACCAACCCGTCCCGCTGAAGGAGATCCCTTGTTCCGCAACACCTGGCTGCCGATCGCGGCGGACTCGCCCTACTCGGTGCACAACCTCCCGTACGGTGTGTTCTCCGTGGGCGACGGCCCGCGCCGGGTCGGGGTGCGCATTGGCGATCACGTCCTCGACCTGGCCGCGCTCGCCGCGGCCGACGCGCTGGACGCCGCCGAGGCGCTGTCCACCAAGCATCTCAACGCGTTCATGGCGCTCGGGCCAGCGGTGTGGCGGTCCACCAGGGCCTGGCTCACCGGCAAGCTCACCGATCCGGTCCACCGGGACCAGGTTCTGCCACACCTGCTGCCGCTGGCCGGGGTGCGGCTGCATCTGCCGTTCGAGGTGGCCGACTACGTGGACTTCTACGCCTCCGAACACCACGCGGCCAACCTCGGCAAGCTGTTCCGCCCTGGCAGCGATCCGCTGACCCCGAACTGGAAGCACCTGCCGATCGGCTATCACGGCCGCGCGGGCACGGTCGTCGTGTCCGGCACCCCGATCACCCGCCCCCGTGGCCAGCGCAGGCCCAACGCCGAGACCCCGCCTGTCTACGGTCCCTCGGCCCGGCTGGACATCGAGGCGGAGATCGGCTTTGTGGTCGGGGTGCCCACCGAGCCGGGCGCGCCGATGCCGATTTCCCAGTTCGCAGAACATGTTTTCGGCGTGGTGGTGGTCAACGACTGGTCCGCGCGGGACATCCAGGCGTGGGAGTACGTGCCGTTGGGGCCGTTCCTCGGCAAGTCCTTCGCCGCCACGGTCTCGGCCTGGGTCGTGCCGCTGGAAGCGCTGGCCGCGGCAAGGGTGTCCGGACCCGTGCAAGACCCGGAACCGTTGCCGTACCTGCGTGTGGACGAACCGTGGGGACTCGATCTCCGGCTGGAGGTGGAGTGGAACGGCGTGGTGGTCTCCCGGCCGCCGTTTGGTCAGATGTACTGGAGCGCGGCGCAGCAGCTGGCGCACCTGACCGCCAACGGCGCATCGCTGCGCACCGGCGACTTCTTCGCCTCCGGCACCGTGCCCGGGCCTGGCCGCGATCAGGTCGGCTCGTTCATCGAGCTGTCCTGGAACGGGACCGAGCCGGTGACCTTCGCCGACGGCTCCGCCCGCACCTTCCTCGCCGACGGCGACCGGGTGACGATCCGGGCCACCGCGCCGGCGGCGGACGGCGGCCGGATCGGCTTCGGCGAGGTGACCGGGATCATCCAGCCCGCCGGGCCCGAAGCCGTTACGTCCCAGGGCTTGTGACCCCGCCCGCGGCCACCAGTGCGGCGAAGGCGCTCGCGTGACTGCGCCAGTTGCGCTCCTCGGCGTCGCCCGCCCACCGCTGGCTCAGCCGGTTGAGTGGGTCGCGGCCACGGGTCCAGATCGCGTTCGCCTGGCGGGTCAGGTAGTCCCGGCCGGTGGTGGCGGCCTGGGTGTATTCGGCGAAGTAGCGCAGGAAGATGCCCTTGAACTGGCGCTGGTTGTCATCGCAGGTGCGGCCGGGCTGGTCGCAGGACTCGGTGAGCAGGCCGTCGCGGGTCAGTTCGGGGCGGGTGGTGGCCGCGGTGGCCAGCCGGGTCGCGGCGGCGAGGTAGCGGGATTCGCCGGTGATCCGCCAGAGCAGGGTGGGCACGCCGATGGCCAGGCCCTGGTTGTAGGACCACACAGTCTGATTGTTGTTGCGGCAGTTGCTTAATCCGTCGTTGACCAGCCCGTCGGGGTTGATCATCCCGCTGCGCTCGAACCAGTCCCAGCCGGTGCGGGCGCGTGCCAGCCACAGGGTGTCGCCGGGCAGCCCGCGGTGCAGTTCGGCGGCCAGCCGCAGGTACAGGCCGGTGGTGACGGCGTTCTTGTAGGTTCGTTCGCGGTCCCACCACACACCGCCGCCGCAGGTGCCGGTGTCCCAGAAGCCGTGCACGTACTGGGCGATGCCGAGGGCGGAGTCCAGGTACTTGCGCTCGCCGGTGCGCCGGTGGGCGGCCAGCCAGGCCAGGCCCCACCAGGCGCTGTCGTCGATGGAGCGGCTGATGAAGTTGCCCTCGATGGGATCACTGCCGCGTTGCCCGGCTGGGAAGGTGCCCTTGTTGGTCTCGAACACGCGGTCGGCCAGGCCGGGGTGCAGGCCGGAGTCGATCATCGCGTGGGTGCTGACCGCACTGTTCCACCAGCTGTGCGGCCACCAGGCGCCGGCCGGGTCATACCACCAGAGCAGCGCGTCGGCGGCGGCGTCGACGCGGCCGCGCGGCGGGCGGGCCCACGCGGTGCAGGTGCCTTCCTGACCCTCGACGGCCCGGCCGCAGGCGCGCACCGCGCCGCCGAACAGCCGTGCCGACGGGTCGCTCGCGTTGATCATCGTGCTGCGGGTCGCGGTCTGACCGGCAGGAATTGCCTTGCGCCCCAAGGAACTGCCGTCCGGCCAGCCGCGGCCTTCGTCCCAGGAGCGGTCCAGCCACACCTCATCGCCCGCACGGCCCGCGGTGATGGCGGCGAAGGCCAACCCGTTGCGGTCGGTGTGCAGGGCGACCGTGCGACCCCGGATTCCGCTGCCGGGCACCGGAATCACCGGTTCGACCGCGAGTTCCGGCGCACGCCCGTCGCAGTGCTCGGCGCACACCACCGGGTACAGCCAGTCTGTGCAGGCCACGCCGCCCGCGTCACCGCAGGCGCGCAGCAGGCCACGGCGGTGCCGCACCGGGTCGGCCCGGTTGAACATCAGGGTGCGGGTGCCGGTCCAGGTCGCCGGGATCGAGGCCAGGCCCAGCAGGCCGTCCCAGCTCTGCCCACCGTCCCAGGAGCGGTCCAGCCACACCCTGTCCCCGGTGTCGCCGTCGTCGATGCTGGCCCACGCCATGCCATCCGGGTCGGAGACGTGCAATACGAGCCGCCTGCCGTTGATCCGCCGCTCCGGCACCGGGAAGGTCTCGCGTTGCGCGCGGCTGGGATCGAGGCCGTCGCAGGAGGTCACGCAGACCGGCTCCGCCGCGGCCGTGGCGACCGGCGGCACCAGGCTGAGGAACATCGCCGCCGCCAGGGCCAAGGACATTCGTCGCCACCGCATAACCCCGATGATCGCCCCCCGTGGGTGGAAGTCAATCCGTTGCCAGCACACGCAATGCCGCGCCGCGGACGGCTCGGGCGAGGCTGTCCGCGCCGGCTGACCGGCCTCCGGCGCCCGTTCGAGCAGCGTCATGGCGCCGCGGGCTGTGCCGGTCTCCGATCTTGGCGACCGGCCGGGCGGACGTCGCCGAGTCCGGAACCGGCCGAGCTGAGCACCCCGGCCACTACGCCGAAGGTGCTCCACGCGACACCGCGGTACGCGGTCAGCGTCGCCACCGGAACCACCAGGGCGGCCCGCGGCAGGGTGACCAGCTCGGCCGCGGACAGCTGCACCGACCGGGGCAGCACCACGTGCGCCGAGGTGACATCCGCGGGCGCGGGGGCGTGCCACACCACCCGCTCCGGCCCGCAGCACAGGCCCAGTTCGGCCAGTGCCGCGGCGACCGGCGGCGCGCCGTCACCGGGCAGCGGCCCGCCGGGCAAGGCCGGGTGGTCGCCGGTCAGCAGCACCACCGGTTCGCCGTCGACCTCGCCGTGCGCGACCAGCGCCCACTCGTCCGGCCGATCGCTGCTCAGCCGCCGCCAGGCAGCCTGCGCGCCGGGAACCCTGGTCAGCACCCGGATCGACCAGCACCGGTGCGCGTCGGCGGGCGCGTGCCGCACCCAGTCCACCCGCGCGTCCAGGAGTTGCTCGCCGTCGGCGAGGCGGCGCAGCCAGCGCTGGAACTGTGGTGTGCGCCAGATCAGCAGCGGCACTGACCGCGCGCCACCGGAGCGCCGGGCACCGCCGGCGAGCATACCCAGCGCGGACCAGACCGCCTCCTCCAGGAAGTGGCCGACCGGCACGCCGTGCTGCTCGGCGAAGTGCGGCAGGCCGTCGGCTTCCGGCGGGCAGCTGAGCACCGCCCGGCCCGAGGCGCACCACGCGCCCCACTTGAGGTTGGCGACCAGATCGGGAATCCCAGGCGGGATGTGCAGGAGGAGCACGTCCGCGCGCCGCATCGCCTGCTCCTCCCACACCGCCTGTTCGGCACTGGGCACGCAGTGGGAACCGCGCTCCGGCTCGGGGGAGAACACCACCAGCTCCCCGGCGCCGTTCCACCAGCGCCGCAACAGTTCCACCGCCTGCGCACGCCAGGACGGCTGCGCCGGACCGCCGAGGTAGACGGCGGCCACGTAGCTCTCGGGCGGCTGCTGACCGAGGTGGACCACGCGCACCGGCGGCGTCATGCGGGGGTGCCCGCGGCGCGGGTGAACACGGACAGGTCCCCGACCGGGTCGATCACCCGGCCCTGACGGCGATGCGAGCGGCGCAGTGCCTCCCGCTGGGACTCGGTGAGTGTGGTGTAACGCGAGGGGATCGCGCTGAGCACCCGCACCCTGGCCGCGGTCCTCGGGTAGTGCTCGCGGGCCCCGTACGGGTCGGAGATCAGGTGCGCGAGGGTGCCCGCGTGGAAGGCGAGCTGGCACAGTGCGTACCAGGCCGCCGCGCCCGGACCCTTGATCCGCGCGCAGTCCACGAGCGTGCGCGCGGCCTCGTAACCGCGCCACAGCAACGGGATCGCGGGCGTGCTGACCACACCGGTCTCCTGCGCGATGCCCTCACCGATGCCCTGCCGGTAGTAGCCGCGCAGGGCCGGCAGCCCGGCCCGCGCCTCGCGGCAGACGCGCGCCGCCGGGACGCGATGCACGGGAATCCCGGCCAGCTGCAACCGGAAGTCGAACTCCCGGCCCGCGCGCCGACGGAGCAGCGGATCGTAGAGGTAGCCGCCGATGTGCGGCACGATGTCGCGGTGGCAGATCAGCGGCGGCGACAGCGCGTTGATGTAGTCGCCTACGTCGTACTCGCGCACCCGCGCGACCAGCTTGCCCAGCGTGTTCGATGCCTCGCCGTAGACCACCCACCCGGTGACCACCGGGTGCGTCAGCGCGGCGGTGACCAGCAGGCGCACCGCGCCCGGGGCGAACGTGCCGCCGCGGTCCATCAGCAGGTGGTAGCGGCCCGAAGCCACCTCGGCGCCCGCGTTGCAGGCCGCACCCAGGTTGCCGGGATCGTCGACCTCGGTGACGGTCAGCGGACGCGGGTGGTTCCTGATCCATTCCTTGAGCTGCTCGCTGGGGTGGTGCAGCGCCAGCACGATCTCCACCTCCTCGTCGATGGAGTCGATGCAGGCCGCGATCCGCGGATCCGCGCCCAGCGGGATGATGACGCTGGTGTCGGCGAGCCCGCGCCGGATGTCCTGTTCGGTGACCATGTCCGTCCTCGGTGATCAACTGGCGGTGCGGCGGATCCGCAACGGGAGGTCGGCCAGCGCGGCCGCCGCGACGCGTTCCGCTTCGGCGCGGTCGGCGCCGGTGGCGATCACCCCGGCGAGCACCTCCGCGCCGCCGAGGTAGGCGTGCAGGTCCTGACCGGGCAGCAGATCCATGCCCCAGAACAGGTCCTGCACGCGGGCGTCCGTCGGGTGGGCGGACAACTCGCCCGTCCACTCGACCACCCCGGGGGTGGGTGGCCGGAAGCGCTGCACCACCGGCTCGTGCCAGACCGGACGCAGCTCGTCGAGGGCCAGCGGCTGACCCAGGGCCAGCCGGACCAGGTTGGGCAGCGGGTCAACGCCGGTGGCCAGCCGCATCACCTCGGTCGCGATCCGCGATCCGGCGATCCGGCCGGTGATCTCCAGCAGGACCACCCGCCCGTCCGCGGTGACCAGGAGGTCGGCGTCGATCACCGCCGGGTCCAGGCGCAGCGCCAGCGCGGCCGTCCGGGTCACCGCCATCGCCTTGGCCACCAGCTCGCGTGGCAGCGAACTGGGGTAGCTCTGGCCCGATTCGTGGCAGTGCGGGAAAAACCGTTCCTGCTCCGGGTAATCCCGATCGACGAAGCCGAAGGGATGCAGCCGTCCGTCGGCGCAGAAGGCCGCCAGCTTGCACCCGGTGCCGGTGAGGAATTCCTCCACCAGCACCAACCCGCTGGGGGACAACCGTTTCGCGCGGGCGGCGAGTTCCAGCGCCGCCGCCTCGGTGGTGGCCTTGGCGACGCCGACCGATCCGCCGCGGTCGGCGGGCTTGACCACCAGCGGCAGGCCCAGTTCGGCGACGGCACGGCGGACCGCGGCCGGACCGGCGACCACCGCGAAGCGCGGGGTGTCCAGTCCGGCCCGCCGCAGCAACTCGATCCGCCGGTGCCGCATCGTGCAGTCCAGCGCCACCGGCACCGGCAGGCCGGGACAACCGAAGTGCCCGGCCAGGCCCGAGATCACCGGGAGGTTGTCGCAGCCCAGGGAGAACACCCCGGCCGCCGTGGTCATCCCGGCCGCGTCCAGGGCGGCCAGCACCGCGTCCAGGTCGGTGGGGTCGGCGTGCACCGGCACGGCCCGCGCCCGCTCGGTCCACTCGTCGTGCCGGTCGGAGACCACGACCAGCTGGACGTCGGGCGCGTGCAGTTCGGGCAGCGACCGGGACATGCCCGCGCCGACACCGCACACCACCAGCCGCTCAGTCACGCCGCCCACCCGCCGGGCTCAGCACCTGGAACACCTCGGCGTATCCGCCGCCGGAGGTGATCAGGCCCCGGTAGGCGGCCAGACCGCGGACCCCCTCGTCCCAGGAGCGGTGGTTGAGCTGGGACTGGTAGCAGCGCATCGCGGCCACCTTCGTCTCCAGCTGCGCGCCGATGTCCTCGACGTACTGGAACCGGGACAGCGGCGCCCACACCTCGTAACCCAGCACCAGCTTCGGCGCGGGCATGGCGAGGCCGTGCCGGTGGACGAACTGCGACTGCGCCGTGCGCAGCGCGGTGAGCCCCGCCTGGTGCACGGCCTGGTGCTCCAGGTCGTCGTCATCCGCGTGCGGCAGGTACACCACCTGTGGGCGAACCTCCCGCATGATCTTGACCAGCTCGGTGAGGAAGCCCCGATCCGGTGGCAGATCCCCGAAAGGCGCGGTGAGCTTGACGCAGCGGTGCACGCCGAGCATGTTGTTCGCCGCGTCTGTCTCGGCCTCGAAGGTCTCGCCGGGATAGCTCTCCGCCAGCATGCTGCGCTCCCGCCCGGCGGGGATGACCACGGTCACCCTGGCGCCGGCCCGGACGTGCTTGGCGATGGACCCACCGCAGCCGATCACGTCGTCGTCAGGGTGCGGCGAGAGCACCAGCACATCGATGACCTTCACCCGCCCACCACCCCGAGCTGGCGTCCGGCCGGCGCGACGCCCTCGGGCGGATCGGGAACGTGCACGTGGTCACCAGTGCGCATGCTGAGGCCCGCCGTCGAGTTGGCCCAAGTGGTACGCCCAGTTAGGCCAACTATGCGTACGACTTTGGCCAACTCGACGTTTGCGGGGTTTCCTGGCAGCTTCGGCACCCGGAGGCAGGTGCGGGGCAGCAGGGCCGGTGGCAGCACACCGTCGAGCAACGCGTGCAGTTCCCGGATCCGCGCCTTGGCCACCCTGCCGGTCTCGCCGTTGGCGGGCACCAGGAAGGCGAGCAGGCGGGTGCCGCTGGCATCCGGTCCCAGCACGGCCTGTGCCACCAGTGGATGCCGTTCCAGCAGCCGGGCCAGCGCCTCGGGGGCTACCTGGTGTCCCAGTACTGTCAGCTGTTCGTCCACCTGGCCGGTGCACACCAGGTCCCCGTTGTCGTCGAGGTGGCCCAGCGTGCCGGTGCGGTAGCGGCGCACGCCGTTCTCCAGGTGGAACCGGTCCGGGTTCGGGGGATCGCCGAGGTGGCCCAGTCCGACGAACTCACCGCTGAGCCACACCTCGCCGTCGCGGATGCTCAGCTCCACCCCGGGCAGGGGTGTGCCCAGTGGCACTTCGGTTGCCGAGCCGGTCAACTGTCCACTGTGGACGGTGTTGGTGACGGTGGTCTCGGCCATCCCGTACACGTGGTGCACTGCGGCCAGACCCCGGTGCTGCCAGTCGCGGTAGGCGCCGGGGTCCAGGCGCTCGCCGCGGACGAGAACCGCGCGCAGCCGCGGCGCGGTGCGCAGCTCGTGCCTGCGCAGCCAGCGGGCGTACGCCAGCCAGGACCGGGTGGACAGCTCTGCCACCGTGGCGCCGGTGTGCTCGATGAGGTGGTGCAGCTCTGGCACGTCCAGTGCGGTGAAGTCCTTGCGGCACACCACCGAACCACCCGCGGCGAGCACCGGCAGCACCTCCTCCAGGACCACGTCGGCGGCAGGGGAGCCCAACTGGAGCCACCGGTCGGCCGGGCCCAGCCCGAGCCGTCCCGCCACCCCGCCCGCGAACAACGCCAGCGAGCGCCGGGCGATCGCCGTGCCGGTGCGGCCGGAAGTGAAGTGCGCGTAGGCGATCTGGTCGCCGCTGGTGAGCCGGTGCCGCCAGGCGAAGGGCGCATCCGCCAGGACACCCAGGTCCAGCCGCACGCCCTGGATGACCGCGGGTCCGGCCAGCAGCACGTCGTAGCCGAGCACCGCGAGCAGGTCTGCCCGGTCCGCTGGCGGGAGCGCGGGGTCCAGCACGGTGCAGGCCGCCCCGCACTTGAGCACGGCCAGCAGGCCCAGCACGAGGTCGGCCGCCGAGCAGACCTCCAGTGCCACAAAGCTTCCCGGCCGGGCGCCGCGGTGGGCCAGTTCGGCCGCCCAGGCGTCGGTGATCTCCTCGGCGCGTGCATAGGTGATGGTGCCGCTGTCGTGGCGCAGGGCGGGGGAGCGCGGGTGGTCGCGGACCGCGTCGGCCCACAGCCCGAGCAGGTCGGCGGGCACGGGTGGTGCGGGTGCAGCGGGCATGGCGGGCCTACGGTCTTTCTCGGGGCCGGGTACTGGTCAGGCGGAAGTCGGACGGGGGTGATGGTCGAGCCACCACTGCCTGCCCGACTCCGGTAACGAGTCGATCGGGTCGTAGTACCGGTGGCCGCGGTCCTCGGCGCCCTCGTCCCGCTGCAGCGGCGTGCGGTGGGTCCTGGTCCAGCGGGTGATGCCCCGCTCGCGGTCGTAGTCCTCGTACCGCTCGACGCCGCGCTTGCCCAGCAACGGCACGTCGCACACGATCTGCGGGGTGGCGAATCGGGGCAGGTAACCCAGAATCTGCCGCTGCAACTCCTGCGCGCGGCTGACCGGCACGCGCCAGTGCTCGACGCCGGGAATCAGGTCACAGAGGTAGAACTGGCTGGGCTGGACCATCGCGTGATCGCACAGCGTGAAGCACAGCTCCAGCAGCCCGGCCCGGCTGTCGTTGATCCCGCGCAACAACACGCCCTGGTTGCGCACATCCCGCAGCCCGGCCGCCAGCAGCCCCCGGGTGGTCTCGGCGACCATCGGCGTGATCTGCTGCGCGGCGTTCGCGCGGGTGTGCATGGCCAGCCGCACCCCGCGCCGCCGGGCCAGGCCGGCGATCCTGGCCAGATCCGCCAGCACCGCGGGTGCGCCCCACTGTTGCGGCAGGCTGATCACCGCCCGGCTGGCCAGTCCGATGTCGCGGATGTGCTCGATCTCCAGCAGCCGGGTCAGGAACCTGGACAGCCGCGGCCACGGCACGTCGGCCAGGTCGCTGCCGGCGACTACGACGTCGCGGATGCGCCGGTGCGCGCGCAGGTACGCCAGGATGTGCTCGTGCGCGGTGCAGGTGCCCATCGGGTCCGTCCGCGTGCAGTGCCCGTTGTGCCGGGAGCAGGTGGAGAGCAGTTCCACCAGAACCTTGGCCGCGAAGCGGTGGGTCAGGCCCTCGACCACCCGCTGGTCCTGCTCGTGCAGGGGGTCGCGGCTGGCCAAGGGATGGGAGGGCCACTGCCGCAGGCGATCGCTGCGCACCGGCAGGATGTACCGGCGGACCGGGTCGGCGTAGAACGCGTCGGTGAGCCAGCCCGCGGCGCCCGGTTCGACCTCGGGGGCCACGGTGTTGAGCTGCTGGGGCGAGAGCGGGGTGTCCCAGGTGCCGCGGTGTTTCCGGTCGTCGGCCCAGTCGCGGTAGAAGCCGTCGGGCAGGGCGTCACCGACCAGCGCGCGCAGCTGACGCGCGTTCCGCACGCTGTGCGCGCGTTGCCACCGGGCCGCGCGCCACTGTGCGGGCGTCACCTCGCGCCAGCCGGGGAAGCGCCGCCAGTCGGGCTCGCGGAGTTCCCGGCGGCGATACCGGTAGGGCTCCTCCTGCCCGCTCGCGGCAGCAGCCGACCCGGCAAGACCTGTTTCCATGAGTTCCAGGGGTCCTTTGGTTGGGAGAAAGGAGAATGCGCGCGGACGGTCCTGGCGATCTCCGGCGGGTCAGCCCAGCTGCTGGACGTAGGTCTTGTCCTCCTGGAACTGGCTCAGCCCGCGGAGACCGTTGAGCCTGCCCAGGCCGCTCTGCCCGAAGCCGCCCTCCTCGAACTGGTCCGCGACAATGGCCCAGCTGTTGGTCCACACGGTGCCCGCGCGCAGTTCGCGGCCGACTCGCAACGGCCGGTCGACATCGCGTGACCAGACCGAGGCGGCCAGTCCGTACTCGGTGGCGTTGGCCCGCCGGACGGCCTCCGCCTCGGTGTCGAAGACCTCGAAGGTGGCCACCGGCCCGAAGATCTCCTGCTGTACCAAGGGAGAGTCGGTGTCGGCGACCTCGATCAGCGACGGCCGGAAGTAGGCGCTGTGCCCGGCGTCCTGGGGCAGCCCGCCGCGTACGAGCACGGTCGCGTGGCCGGCCGCCGCGGCGACCAGATCGTCGACCCGGCGCGCGCTCGCGGTGTCGGTCATCGGCCCCATCTCGCTGGTCTCGTCATCGCCAGGGCCGACCTTCACCGCTTCCAGCGAACTGGACAGCCGGGCCCGCAGCTCGTCGGCGATGCCCCGCTGGGCCAGCACCCGGCTCCCGGTCATGCAGAACTGCCCGCTGAAGGTGGTCACCGCCTTGGTCAGCACCGGCACCACCGCGTCCAGGTCGGCGTCGTCGAAGACGATCATCGGGGTCTTGCCGCCGAGTTCCAGCGACAGCCGCTTGAGGGTGCCCGCAGCGCCGGCCATGATGGCCCGTCCGACCGTGGTGCTGCCGGTGTAGCTGAGCGCGTCGACCTCCGGCGAGGACACCAGGAACCGGGCGACCGCGTCGCCGGACTCGGTGAGCGAGTTGAGCACGCCGGCGGGCAGACTGTCGATATCGGCCAGCACCTGGTGCAGCAGACCGTTGACCAGCCCGGTCCGGCCGGGCAGTTTCATCACCACGGTGCAGCCGGCCGCCAGCGCCGGGGCGAAGGAGCGCACGGACAGCACGACCGGCGAGTTCCACGGCACGATCACGCCCGCCACCCCGATCGGCTCCGGCACGGTGCGGATGTGCAGTCCCGGCGCGACCTCGGCGGCCCGCCCGCCCTCGCTGAGCGCCAGCGCCGCGTAGTAGCGCAGTTTGGGCGCGGTCAGGCTGAGTTCGAACCCGGCCTCGCCGAGGATCTTGCCGTTCTCCCTGGCCAGCAGGCGGACGAACTCGTCGGTGCGCCGCTCGATCGCGTCGGCGATGTCGGTGAGCACCCGGTGCCGCAGCCGCCGGTCACGGGACCAGGTGGTCTCCTGGAAGGCAGCGCGGGCCACCGCGACGGCCTCGCGGGCCTGGGCCTGATCAGCGTCGGCGTAGCTGCCGAGCACACTGCCGTCGGCCGGGCTGATCGAGGTCGTCACCCGCGAGGAGCTGACGAGTCTGCCGCCGAGCAGTTGCTGCCCGGTGGGGAGATCGGACATGGGCGACTCCTTATGCTTACGGGGACTGGGAAACAGCTACAGCCACGGGCCGAGGTCGGGCAGGGGCTCGCCGGTGGCCGACCGGACTTCGCGGACACCGCGTCCGGTCAGCCACCGGGCGAGGTCAGCGGCGCGGCCCAGCACCCGGATCGGGGTTCCGGGCGCCTCGATGATCCACTCCTCGTCGCGATCGAGAGGTGCGAGGACCAGCGCGGGCGACTGCTCGCGCCGCCGCCGGGTCTGGACCACGTCGATGATCAACGCGTCCAGCAGGTCGGCGGGGAAGTCGGGAAAGTCCGCGCCTGCTTGCAGATCGACGGCGTGCACCCACACCTCGCGGGCGCGCAGCCAGGGGATCGTGCCGGCCGGCACCGCGCGGCCCTGAGCGGTCACCACGGTGACCTCCCACTCCGCCGGCTCCAGCAGGTGCAGGGCGACGTTGAGCCGGAACTGCTCGGTGCGCACCAGTTCGCGCAGCTCGGGCACTGGCAGCAGGGCCCCGTGCGCGATCTCGGCGGCTCGGGCCGACTCGTCGGCGTACATCGGGGTGGCTTCCCCGGAGGCCGCCCAGTGCACCAGCCTGCCCAGCGCCCGCGCGTTGAAACCCACGTGCGCGAGCACATGCCTGCGGGTCCAGCCCGCCAGCCCGGAGGGTTCGTCGAGTTGCTTGTCCGACAGCATATTCAGCCACTGCGCGAGGTAGACGTACCCCTCGTCCATCCACGCTTGCCATTGGGCCTGGTCGGTGGTGGCGCTCACCGCGCGACCGCCGGCGCGCGCACCGTGTTGACCAGCTCGCCGACCCCGTAGATCCGGGTGACGAGCTGCTGCCCGCCGTGCAGGTAACGCTTGGGGGAGCGGGCGTGCCCGACGCCGCCCGTGGTGCCGGTGACGATCACATCACCCGGGCTGAGGGTGAGGATGGTGGAGATGTAGCTGACCAGTTCGACCGGGCCGAACACCAGATCGCTGATCCGCGAGGCCTGCACCACCTCGCCGTCGACCTCGCACACGATCAGCGCGTCGGGGGCCACCTCGTCGGTGGTCACCAGGTGCGGCCCGAACGGGGTGGTCGCCTCGAATGTCTTGCCCTGCAACCATTCGGTGGTGCGGTACTGCCAGTCCCGCATGGTCACGTCGTTGATCACCGCGTACCCGGCGATCGCCGCCGACGCCTCCTCCGGGTCGGCGCGGCGCACCGGCCGGCCGATCACCACGGCCAGCTCCGCCTCCCAGTCGACCGCCTCGGACTCGGCAGGTAGCACCAGGTCGTCGTACGGCCCGATCAGCGCCTCGGCGAACTTCGCGAACAACGTCGGGTGGGCCGGTAGCGCGCGCCCCATCTCCTGGATGTGGGTGCGGTAGTTCAGGCCGACGCATACGATCTTGCCGGGCCGCGGCACGACCGGCGCGTAGTCCAGTCCGCCCACCGGGTGCCGTGGGCCGTCGGCGGTGGCGGCCCGCGCCCGCCACCGCGGGTCGGCCAGCAGCGCGCCCACGTCCGGTGCGCCGTCGACCTCGATCGCGGTGTCCCGGTCCACCCGGACCGCCGCCGTGCCAACGGTTGTGCGGATCGTCGCGAGTCTCATCGGTCGCCTCCCCTGTCGACGGCGCGCCCGGCCTGCCGCACCAGCACGCCGTCGACTTCCAGGCGATCCTGGTGCAGGGCCTCGAAAATCGGTGCGTCCCCGAACCGGAACAGGTCCAGGCCGGTCTCGGCCCGCAGCCGGTACTCGGCCCAGGACGGCACCGTCAGCAGGTCGCCGCGCTCCAGCCGGTGCGTGACGCCGTTGACGATGACCGAGCCGGTGCCGTCGAATGCCTGCCACACACTGGATCCGACCTCGCGGCGAGCGACCGTCTCGGTGCCGGGCCGCAGCCGGTGGAACTCGGCGCGGATGGTGGGCAGCACGTCCCCGCCGGTGGCCGGGTTGGTGAACCGGATCGCGGCGTGCCCCGGCTCGACGGTGGCCGGGTAACCCGCTTCCTCGACGGCCAGCTGGTCGGTCAGCGCGCGGTCGGTGTGTTCCCAGCGGTAGGCGGCCAGCGGCGAACTCGGGCGCTTACCCAGCAGTGCCACGGGTTGTAGCCCGGGGTGGGACCATAGTTGTTCGGCCCGCGAGCGGGGCGGGGTCCGCTCGTCGCTGAGCTGTTCCGGACCGAACTCGAAGAAGCCGGAGTCGGTCGCGCCGACGAACGGGATGTCCAGTCCGTCCAGCCAGGCCATCGGCTCGTCGGTGACGTTCTGGTGCCCGTGGAAGTGCCAGCCGGGCGTGAGCAGGAAGTCCCCGCGCCGCATGGCCACCGGGTCGCCGTCGACCACCGTCCACACGCCTTCGCCCTCCACCACGAACCGGAAGGCGTTCTGGGTGTGCCGGTGCTCCGGCGCCACCTCGTGCGGGCCGAGGTACTGAATGGCCGCCCACAGGGTGGGGGAGACGTGCGGCCTGCCGCCGAGCCCAGGGTTGGCCAGCGCGATTGCCCGCCGCTCGCCACCACGCCCGACCGGGACCAGCTCACCCGCGCGCTGGGCGAGCGGGTAGAGAGTTCGCCATCGCCAGACATGCGGGACGGCTCGCGGGGCGGGCTGCCGCGGGATCAGGTCGTCCACTCCAGTCCACAGTGGAACCAGGTGCTCCGCGCCGAAGGTCGCGTAGAGGTCACGCAGTTCGCGGCTGTCCTCGGGCTGGACCTGCGGCCGCGGTTCGGTCGTGTCCTGCGGTCGGGTGGCAATCTCCGGCATAACGCCAACCGTAGGACATGTTCCAGAGTGCAGAAGTATGATTCTGCTATGAAGAACAAGCCGCCGTACCCGCTGCAGTCCGTCGACCACGCTCTCCAGTTGCTGCAACTGCTTCGGGACAACGGCACGCTGCGGGTCAGCGAAGCGGCCGAAGAACTCGGCACGGCCCGCTCCACCGCGCACCGGCTGCTCGCGATGCTCGTCTACCGCGATTTCGCCGTGCAGGACGAGGCCCGCAACTACCTGCCGGGGCCCGCGCTGTCCGCGCCACAGGCGATCGGCGGGCGCGTGCTGGAGTTGCGGCGCCTGCTCCGCCCGCACATGGAAACGTTGTGCGACACCCTGCAGGAGACGGTGAACCTGCTGCTGAGGGTGGGCACCGAGACCCGGTTCGTGGCCAGCGTGGAGTGCTCGCAGACACTGCGGGTGGGCGATCGCCGGGGCCTGATCCTGCCCGCCGCGATCAGCTCCGGCGGGCGGGCGATGCTCGCGGACCTGACCCCGCAGGCCGTCGCGGAGCTGTACGCGACCACCGGCCAGGACCAGCACACCGATATGGCCAAGCTGCTCCGCCACCTCGCGGCCACCCGGCGGCGCGGCTACGCGATCAACGACCAGGAGACCGAGGCCGGGGTGAGCGCGATGGCCGTCTGCCTGCGCGACAACGCGGGCGATGTGGTGGCCGCGCTGGCCATCGCCGTGCCCAGCGTCCGCTTCACCCGCGACCGGCAGCCGGTACTGGCCACCGCCCTGCGGGAGACCGCCGAGCGAGTAAAGACCGACCTCACCGCAACTCAACCGCCCACCGGCCGATAGCGCGACCCAATCCGGCGAGTTGGGCCAACTGGTACGCCGGTTTTGCCCAAGCGGGCGTACCAGTTGGCCCAAGTGGTACGAGAACTCCGTCGGAGCAAGGTTCAGGCTCGGCTGGTGGTGAAGGTCCAGGTGCCGGAGCCGACCTGGTAGCGCGCGTAACCGTTGTCCTGTCCCAGGAACACCGCGCCACCGGGTGCGATGACGTCCGCGGGCGCGTTCGCCGGGACGTGCACCTCCGCGGTGGCGCCGACCGGGACGGCGGTGGTCAGGGTGAGGCCGGTGCCGGTCCGGGCCCAGTCGACCGCGGCCCGCCCGCGCACGGTCTCGATCGAGGTGCGGGCCCAGCCCAGGTCGACCCGGGCATCCGGCCGGATCAGGATGCGCTGGTATCCGTTGGCCAGCGGCCGCAATCCGGCGACGTGCTCATGGAACCACTGGGTGATCGTGCCCTGGAAGTAGTGGTTGTGGGACCGCGAGCCCTGATGCCACATCTCCCACATGGTGTCGGCCCCGCGCTCGATCCAGTAGCCCCAGCTGGGTTCGCTGCGCTGCACCGCGATGGCGTAGGCCACATCGGGATAGCCGTGCGCGGTCAGCACCGGCAGCAGCACGCTGGTGCCCAGACAGCCGGTGTTGAGGTGGTCGCCACGGCGGCGGATGTCGGCGACCAGGCTGTCCACCACCGAGCGCACCGCCTCCACCGGCACCAGCCCGAAGGCCAGCGGGATGGCGTTGCTGGTCTGGCGGTAGCCGTTGTCCCGGTCACTGTTGTAGTGGCCGTTGCGCAGGAACGTGCGGTTGAGGGCGTCCCTGGCGGCGCCGGCGACCTGACGGTACCGGGCGGCGGTGTTGTGCTGCCCCAGGTGTTCGCCCAGCTCGGCGGTGCTGATCAAGGCCCGGTGCAGGTAGGCGGTGGCGGTGAGCCGGGTGTCCTCGCCGGCGATGCCGCCGGGGGAGTCCGGCGGCAGGAAGTCGCCCAGCGCGGTCTCGGCCAGGCCGCCGCGCATCCGGTTGATCTCCCAGTCCAGGTAGCGGGTCAGCGCGGTCCAGTGCTCGGCGCCGATCCGGTCGTCCCCGTACCAGCGGTGCATTTCCCTTGCCAGGAAAGGAAAGACCGTCGTCCACTCCGGGGAGGGGGCCAGCTGCTGGTAGCCCCAGCGGCCACCGTTGGGCACGATCACCGGCACCTGGCCCGCGCTGTTCTGGCTGTCTGCCAGATCGCCCATCCACTTGCTGAAGAAGCGTTGCATGCCAAAGGAATAGGCCATCGAGGGCGCGCCGACCTGCGCGTCCCCGGTCCAGCCGTTCTTCTCATACATCGGGGTGTCGGTGGGGATGCTGTGCAGGTTGCCCAGGATGGTACGCCGCATCATCCCGTCCAGCTGCTCGAACATCGGTTGCGAGCAGCGGAACTCGCTGACCTGGCGGACATCGCTGTGCACCACCCGGCCGGCCACCTCCTCCGGCCGTGGCGCCACCGGCAGACCGGTGACCTCGACGTAGCGGAAACCCTTGTAGGAGAAGCGAGGTTCCCAGGTCTCCAGGCCGGTGCCCGCGGCGAGGTACTCGTCCCGCTGCTGCCGCGCGTCCTTCACATGCTCGTTCTGGGACTGGACACTGCCGTCGGCGTTGAGCTTTTCCCCGTGCAGCAAGGAGATCCGGGTTCCGGCCGGCGCACGCACGGTCAGCCGGGTCCAGCCCGACATGGTGCGGCCCATGTCCACCACGTGCACCCCCGGGCGGAGTTCGCGCACGCTGGTGGGCCGCACCGTCTCCACCACTCGGATCGGCTCGTTGGGCTGGGCGCGCAGGGTGCCACCCGGTCCAGGTACGACCAGCGCGGCGGTCCACGGCGGGTTTTCCTGGAAGCCGGGACTGGTCCAGCCCTGGGGCGCCAGCCGGGCGTCGTAGGTCTCCCCGGAGTACAGCGAGTTGGACCGGGTCGGTCCTTCGGTCAGCCGCCAGGAACCGTCGGTGCCCACTGTGGTCCGGCGGCCGTCCAGATGCTCGATCTCCAGCTGGGCCAGCAGTCTCGGCTCGCCGTGCCACTTGGCCAGATGCCAGTCCCACACGTTGCGGGTGGTGAGTCCGAAGAAACCGCGGCCCAGCGTGACGCCGATGGTGTTGGCGCCCTGGCGAAGCAGCTCGGTGATGTCGTGCACGGCGTAGAAGACGGTCTTGTCGTAGCCGGTGAAACCCGGGTCGAGCACCTGGTCGCCGACGCGGCGCCCGTTGAGATGAGCCTCGCAGTAGGCCAGCCCGCTGATGTACAGCCGGGCCCGGCTGACCGGCGCGCTGAGGTGGAAGTCCTTGCGCAGCAACGGCGCCGGGTTCTCCCGGACGGGCACCGCGACATCCCGCCGCCAGGGACCCTCGCCGTAGACCGCCAGCACCCCGGCCGCCGGCCAGCCGGTGTCGTTGAAGCCGGGGCTGGTCCAGTCCGGCCGGTGCGTGTCGGTGGCGCGCCAGCCCGCGCCGGTGCGCAGTTCCCGGGTGGTGCCGTCGGTGAACTCCACGATCAGCCGCAGCAGCAGTCCGGCGGGGCCACCGCGGTTGGCCGCCTCGACGGCCAGCACCACCCGGTTACCGGCCGCGCGCACCTGCTCGGTCACATCGCGAAGGTGGGCCGAATTCCACTCATTGCCAGGCCCCATCGCGGAGATCACCTCGCGGCCGTGCACGTGCACGGTGAGGTTGTCATCGGCGGTGGCGACCAGCGTCGCCTTGCGTACCGCCCCTGACAGGTCCAGCGCCGCCCGGAACCACCGCGAGCCCACCGGGGCGCCTTCCAGAGTCCAGCCGGGACCGCCGATCCAGGACGCGCCGTCCACTGTGGGCTGTGGTGGCGGGGCGGCCGCGCCGATCCAGGACGCGGCCCACGGCCTGCCGAGCCTGCCGGTCTCCCACCAGGCCGGCGCGCTCCAGCCGGAGGCGACCTGGACGCCGTCCCAGACCTGGACCCGCCAGTGGTAGCGGGTGCCAGGGCTGAGACCCGGGCCGTCGTAGACCACGCCGAGGCTGCGGGCCGAGTTCACCCGGCCGCTGTCCCAGACCAGCTCACCCCTGGCCAGCCGAACCGGATCGGTGGCCACCTGGACCTGGTAGGCGGACTGGACGGTGTTGTTCCGATCGGACCGCAGCACCCAGGCCAGGCGCGGGCGTCCCACGTCGGTGCCGAGCGGGTTCTCGGCGTACTCCACGGTCAGCCGTTCCGCGGTGAGCGCCAGCGGGCCAGGCTCGGTCGCCGGGTCCGCCGGATCGGCCGCCGCGGCAGGCAACGCCATCGACGCCGCCCCCGCGCCCGCACCCGCCGCGGAGATCCGGAGGAAGTCGCGCCGGTTCACCTGCTTGGCCATCTGCCTGCCTCCCGTGCGGACGGCCAGCATCGGTCCACTATGGACAGACGTGGTCGGTGGCTGAAGTCTGTTGCGCACCATAGGGATACTTCAACGGTGGCAACAATTGCCCTGACCGGTACTGGTCACCGGCATCCGGGCGATCCCCTTCTCCGGTCAGGACGAGACGGTGCGGTTCTTGGCAGGCGCGGGCGCCTTGCCACCTGCCCAGGAGTAGACCCGGATGTGGTCCACGACCAGCTGCTGCGGGAATCGGGTGGACGCGTCCGGGCTGCCCGGCCAGACCCCACCCACGGCGAGGTTGAGCAGCATGAAGAACGGCTTGTCGAAGGCCCACGGGGCACCCGAAGGGAGGTCGTCCGGGGTCACCCGGTGATAGTGCCTGCCGTCGACGAACCAGTTGATCTCACCGGGACCCCACTCCACGGAGTAGGTGTGGAAATTGTCCGCCAGCGGCCTGCCGTCCGGGCTGGTGGTGCTGCCGCCAATGCCGTTCTCGTCGGAGTAGCCATCGCCGTGCACCGTGCCGTAGACGGTATTGGGCTCCTTGCCCACGTTCTCCATGACGTCGATCTCGCCGCAGTACGGCCAGCCGACCTCGTCGTAGTCCGCGCCCAGCATCCAGAACGCGGGCCACATGCCCTGGCCCCGCGGCACCTTGATCCGCGCCTCGAACCGGCCGTATTGCTGGGCGAAGGTGCCGTTGGTGACCAAACGAGCCGAGCTGTACTGGCATTGGCCGTACCAGCAGTCCGAACCCGCCGGGGTCTCCCGGCGGGCGGTGATCTCCAGCTGCCCCTGCCCGTTGTGCGCGGCGTTGCGGTTGCCCGGGGTGTAGTACTGCAGTTCCTCGTTGCCCCAGCCGTCGCCGCCGACCTGGTGCCGCCACCGGCCGGGGTCCGGCGCCGAGCCCGCGGGCCCGCTGAACTCGTCCTGCCAGGTCAGCTCCCAGTCCGCCGGCTTCGGGGTGGCACCGGCGGCGGATCCGGGCAGCAGCAGGGCCGCGGCGGCGAGCAGGGCGCCCAACCGCGGGAACGTCGAGTACATGATCAGTCTCCTGACTGGCGGCAGGATTAGGAAGGAAACCTTCGTATTGCGAGAAGGATGGACGCGGCAGGTGGTCAAGTCAAGACCTTGTCTGAACAGGTAATATCGATTAGTGAGGAAAACTTCCAATGCGGGGACCGAACCGGAGCCTGGCCGGCCGGCGCTGCTGCGGCGGATCAACGACCGCGCCGCCTTCGAACTGCTGCTCTCCGGCGGCCCCCGCTCGCGGACCGAGCTGGTCCGGCTGACCGGCCTGGCGGCCCCGACCACCACCCAGCTCCTTGACCGCCTCGCGACCAGAGGGCTGGTGCTGCCCGCGGGAATCCAGGAGGGCGGCCGCGGACCCAACGCCAAGCTGTTCAGCGCCAACGCCAAAGCCGCGCACATCGCCGCCGTCGACGTGACCCACCAGCACATCGAGGTGTCCGTGGCGGACCTGACCGGCCAGGTGGTGTCGACCGCGCGAACCGGCCACAGCGCGCTGAGCCGGCTGCGCGCTGTGGTGGACGCCGCGGCGGCCCAGGCCGGACTGCGCACCGGCGACCTGGCCAGGGTGGCGCTGGGCTGCCCGGGGGCGCTGAACCCGGACACCGGACGACTGGCCTTCGCCGACCACCTGACCGGCTGGCAGCAACCGGCTCTGGCCGGCAGGCTCGCCGAGGAGTTGGCGGTGCCGGTGAGCGTGCACAACGACGTCAACCTGGTCGCCCGCGCCGAGCAGGCCGTGGGTGTCGCCCGCGGCTCGGAGTCGTTCGTGTGGCTGTGGCTGGACGAGGGCCTGGGCATGGCACTGGTGCTCGATGGCCGGATCCGGTCCGGGGCCACCGGGGCGGCCGGTGAGGTGAGCTACCTGCCCGTGCCGGGCATCCCATTGAGCCGCACGGTCCGCACCGGCGGCCACGGCGGATACCAGCTCATCGCCGGGGCCGAGGGCGTGCTCGAACTCGCCCGCGAGTTCGGTCTGATCGGCGAGACCGCCTGGGAGGTCACCGCCCGCGGCAACGAGCTGTTTCTGCGCGAGCTGGCGGTGCGGATCGCCACCGGCCTGGCCGCGGTGATCTGCGTGCTGGACCCGGAACTGGTCGTGCTCGGCGGCCGGACCGCGACCGCCGGTGGCGACTGCCTACTGGCGATGCTGGCCGAGGAGCTGTCCGGCGTTGCCGTCTCTCAGCCCCGCCTGGCTTTCAGTGAGGTAGTGGGAAATCCGGTGCTCGCCGGCGCCTTGCTGGTCGCCAGGGAAGCAACACTCGACGACCTGTTCGCGCCGGAGTGACCGCGCGTGTCCCGCTGCTGCTGCTCGCCGCTCTGGACGTGGTGCCGGGCCGGATAGCGGGGTCTAGGTGAGAATGGGCTTGAGTTTCCACCTGCTGGAAGGTTCAGGCTGAGTCCCGTGAACGACCCGACCGAGCTGTTCACCATCGGACAGCTCGCCAACGCCACCGGTCTGTCGACCAGGACCATCCGGTTCTGGTCCGACAGCGGCCTGCTACCACCGACGACCAGGTCTTATGGGGGTTACCGGCTCTACGACGCGGCCGCGGTGGCCCGGCTGGAGCTGGTGCGGACCTTGCGTGAGCTGGGCCTGGACCTGGGCACGGTGTCGCGGGTGCTGGCTGAGCAGGTCACGGTGACTGATGTGGCGCGCACGCATGTGACGGCGCTGGATGCGGAGATCCGGACTTTGCGGGTGCGCCGGGCGGTGTTGCGGGCGGTCGTTCGACGTGGTGGATCGACCGAGGAGATGAGACTGATGAACGATTTGGCCAGGCTGTCCGCGGGGGAGCGGCAGCGCGTCCTGGACGAGTTCGTCGAGCGTGCCTTCGAGGGCGCGGACCCGGCGGCGCCGGGGGCCGGGTTGGCGGCGGCGATGCGGCAGTTGCCGGCGGAGTTGCCGGATGATCCCAGCGACGAGCAGGTGGATGCCTGGGTGGAGCTGGCGGAACTGGTGCGGGACCAGGACTTCCAGCATCGGGTGCGGCAGATGGTGGTGGCCGGGCAGAACGAGGTCGGCCGGGAGGTGCAGGCGCAGGGGCCCTCGGCCGAGCAGGTGATCGCGGCGGCCGGTGCGGCGGTCGAGGCCGGCATCGCGCCGGATTCGGCCGAGGCCAAGGAGATCATCGGCCGGGTGGTGTCGCCGGAGTTGTCCGCGGCGGAGCGGGTGCGGCTGGCCGATGGCTGGGCGGTGTTCACCGATCGCCGGGTGGCGCGTTACTGGGCGCTGCTGGGTGTGCTCAACGGGTGGCCGCCGCGGCCGGGGCCGGACGGGGTGCCCGCCTTCGAGTGGGCCATCGCGGCCCTGCGCGCGTCCAGCTGACGGGCGCTCCCGGTCAGTCCTGACTGGCCCGGCGGCGCCGGATGATCCGCAGCAGGCCGAAGCCCAGTGCGCACATCGCCACGATGGCCACAATCAGCAGCGTCAGCTTCAGCCACTCCGGTTCGGAAATGAAACCGGCGATGGCGACCAATGCGAATGCGGGCACGAGTAGTGCGGTGAGCACCTGCGTGGATCGGTCCTGTTCGTTGTTCTGCACCGCGTGAGCGTAGCAGGGCGAATGTAAAACCGAATTTACCCGATCGGGGCTGCCGCGCGTATCGGCAGTCCCGATCGTCGATATCGGGATTGCTTTCCGGCGTGTCGCCGGAGTTGGTGTGCGAATGCGGCTGGGTGGTTTTCCGGACTGCCGGACGCCGTTGCCTGGCGAGCCGCGCTGCATCGGGTGGCCGGATTGGGTTTGATCACCGCATGACGACGATGCGTGCGGTGGTCCTGGACGGTCCGGGCTCGGTCGAGGCGTTGCAACTCCGCGAGGTGCCCATCCCCGAGCCCAAGCCGGGCTGGGTGCGGATCCGGGTGGAGGCGTTCGGGCTCAACCAGTCCGAACAGCACCTGCGCACTGGGCTGGCGAGCAACCCGGTGTTCCCGATCATCCCCGGCATCGAGGCCACCGGCACCGTGGATCTCGCGCCCGGCGGC
Source organism: Crossiella sp. S99.2 (assembly GCF_023094165.1). Classification (GTDB taxonomy): domain Bacteria; phylum Actinomycetota; class Actinomycetes; order Mycobacteriales; family Pseudonocardiaceae; genus Crossiella. The sequence continues at coordinate 41,630 of NZ_JALMDK010000019.1, forward strand.
GAGTTCGCGGCCGGGCAGCCGGTGGTGGCGATGATGGGCGGGATGGGGCGGGCCTACGACGGTGGATACGCCGAGTACACCGTGGTGCCCGCGAGCAGCGTGACCCCGGTGCGCACCAGCCTGGACTGGGCCACGCTGGGTGCGCTGCCGGAGATGCTGCAGACCGCGCACGGGTCGCTGCACACCGGGCTGGCGATCCAGCCGGGGCAGAGTTTCCTGGTTCGCGGCGGCACCTCCTCGGTGGGCGTGGCCGCGGCGGTGCTGGCCAAGGAACACGGCCTGGAAGTGTTGTCCACCACCAGGAATCCGGCCCGCCTGGACGTGCTGCGGGAACTGGGTGTGGACCACCCGCTGGTCGACGACGGCTCGATTGCCGCACGGGTAAGGGAAATCCGGCCCGAAGGCGTGCACGCGGCGCTGGAGCTGGTGGGCGTCAACACCTTGCCGGACACCTTGCGCGCCACCGGGACACACGGCACGGTCTGCTTCACCGGCATGCTCAGCGACGAGTGGACCATCCCGGACTTCTACCCGATGGACTACCTGCCCAACGGCGTCCGGCTCACCGCGTACAGCGGCCAGAGCAGCGACCTGTCCCAGGCCGACCTGCAGCGCTACCTGGGACTCATCGAGGCCGGGAAGCTGCCGGTGCGCATCCACAAGGTGTTCGCGCTGGAGGAGATCCGCGCAGCGCACCAGCTGATGGAAGACGGTGGCGCAATCGGGAAATTGGTGGTGCGGGTCCGTGGCTGACCGCTTACGGATCCGGTCGGGCGTGTGGTTCGGGACGCCGGATTGGCTGGCGCAGGTGCGGGCGGAGACCGACCGCTGCCGGTACCCGCGCTACGAGCTGTCCATGCACGGCGACCCCGGCCGCGAGTCCTTCTTCACCGCGGTCCGCCGGCACCTGCCGCAGGACCCGGTGCTGGTCAGCTCACTGAGCTGGGACGCGCTGCTGGACTCGGTGCGCAACGGTTTCCACGAGGCCAAGGGGAATCGCTTCGTGGTGGTCTGGCCGGATCTGGGCGAGGCGCCGGCGTTCGCGGTGGAGATGCTGGACAAGGTGGTGTGGCACGTCGAGGCCGGGCGGAAGTACCTGTGCGTGTACGCCGAGCAGAACCCCGCGTTCCCCGGTGGGCGCTACCAGCCGCCCGTCCGCTGAATCCGCAGTTCAGCGATGGTTTCTCTCAGGTACCTATAGCACAAATAAGTGCCTAATTGCCGAAAGAGACCAAGGATAGGAGAGTGGTGCGCAGACAGGGACCACGCGGAGAGGGAAGATCATGGGCAACACGATGCGCGCCGTACAGCTCGACTCCTACGGCGAGCCGGAGGTGCTGCGGGTGGCCGAGGTGCCGCGGCCGGAACCGCTGCCGACCGAGATCCTGGTCCGGGTCAAGGCCGCGGGCATCAACCCGGTGGACTGGAAGACCCGGGCCGGCCAGGGCGTCGCCGGACTGCTGGGCGAGCCGCCGCTGATCCTGGGCTGGGACGTCTCCGGCGTGGTCGAGGCGCTGGGCGGGGGCGTGACCCGGTTCCAGGTCGGCGACGAGGTCTATGGCATGCCGCGTTTCCCGCACCGGGGCAACGCCTACGCCGAGTACACCACCGCCCCGTCCCGGCATTTCGCGCGCAAGCCCGCCGCCCTTGACCACGTGCACGCCGCCGCCCTGCCGCTGGCCGGTCTCACCGCCTGGCAGGCCCTGGTCGACACCGCCGATGTCCAGCCGGGCCAACGGGTTCTGGTGCACGCCGCGGCCGGCGGCGTCGGTCACCTCGCGGTGCAGATCGCCAAGGCCCGCGGCGCGCACGTGATCGGCACCGCCAGCGCGGCCAAGCACGACTTCCTGCGTGACCTGGGCGCCGACGAACTCATCGACTACACCACCACCGATTTCGGCCAGGCCGTTCGCGACGTGGACCTGGTGCTGGACCTGATCGGCGGTGAGTACGGCGAGCGCTCGGTGCAGACCCTCCGGCCGGGCGGCCTGCTGATCGTGGTGCCCTCCGCGCCCGCACCGGCGGCCGCTGTTCTCGCCGAGGCCGCCGGGGTGCGGTTCACCGGGGTGCTGGTCGAGCCGGATCACGCCGGGCTGGAGCAGCTGAACGCGTTGGTGGCACAGGGGAAGCTGCGGGTTGAGGTGGACACGGTGTTCCCGCTGGCCGAGGCGGCGCAGGCGCACAAGCTCGGCGAGACCGGGCGGACCAGGGGCAAGCTGGTGCTCACGGTGTGACCGGATCCGGCTGGCGCGGCCGGGATGGCGCGCCGACCGAGTGGTAGGGACCCGGTCGGCGCGGCTGAGCGGCCGCGCCGACCGGGCGGTAGGGACCGGTGCGCCGGTCAGATCTCCCCTTCCTCCACCTCCGCCGCACCGGCCGGGACCGCGGCGGCGGCGACCAGGTGCAGCAGTGGAGCGGCGAAGAAGCGAGCCAGGGGGATGTCCCGGCGCAGTTCCTGGCGGGCCAGTTCGATGAACCGGATGGCGCGCACGCTGTCGCCGCCCAGCGCGAAGAAGCTGTCCTGGCGGCCGATCTGCGGCACGTCCAGGACTCTGGTCCACAGTTCGGCGATGGCGGTTTCCACTGGGCCGGACGGGGTGTGCGCGGTGTCGGCGCGGGTGCCACTGCGGGCGGCGATGGCGGCCCGGTCGACCTTTCCGTTGGCACTCAACGGGAATTCCGGGAACTCGGTGACGGAGTCGGGCACCATGTGGCCGGGCAGCCGGGCCGCGGCCCAGTCCAGCAGGATGCGTTCCGCGATCTTGCCGTTGGGCACGATCGCGGCGGACAGGCGGCCACGGACCTGCACGACCACGGCTCGTTCCACGGCTTCGTGCTGGCTGAGTACCGCTTCGATCTCGCCGAGTTCGACCCGGTGGCCGCGCACCTTGATCTGCTGGTCGGTGCGGCCCAGGAACTCCAGCAGGCCGCCGGGCTGGTAGCGGCCGAGGTCGCCGGTGCGGTACCAGCGGCCGTCGGGGGTGTCGACAAACGACCGAGCGGTCAGTTCCGGTGCGCCGCGATAGCCCAGCGCGACGCCGGTGCCGCCGATCCACAGTTCGCCGGGCACCCAGTCCGGGCAGTCCCGGCCGAAGGCGTCCACCACCCGGTAGCGCTGGTTGCGCAGTGGATAGCCGTAGGGCACCGAGCGCCAGGCCGAGTCGACCTCGCGAACCTCCAGGGCGTTGGACCAGATCGAGGCTTCGGTGGCACCGCCGAGCGCGACCAGCAGGGCCGCCGGCGCGGTGGCGGCGAGGCGGCCGGGCAGGTCCAGGCCGACCCAGTCGCCGGAGACCAGGGCCAGCCGCAGGGTTTCCGGGGGCGGGCCGTTCTCGGCGACGACCAGGAGCATGTCCAGCAGGGTGGGCACCGTGTTCCACACCGTGACACCGTGTTCGCGGACCAGTTCGGCCCAGCGCCGGGCATCCCGCCGTTCCTCCTCGCCGACCAGCACCAGTGCGCCGCCCGCGGCGAGCAGGCCGAAGATGTCGTAGACGGAGAGGTCGAAGTCGAGGGCGGACACCGCGAGCACCCGGTCCGCGGCAGTGATACCGAAGCGGGTGTTGATGTCCTCGACGGTGTTCACCGCGGCCCGGTGGGTGATCTCCACGCCCTTGGGCTCGCCGGTGGAGCCGGAGGTGAAGATGACGTAGGCGAGGGTGTCACTGTCCACAGTGGACAATTCGGCGGCTGGGGTGTGGGCGTCGGAGATGGTGAGTACGGTGCCGGGCAGGCCGCGGGCGAGGTCGTCGGTGAGGGTCAGGCGGGCGCCGGAGGTGGCGATGATCCTGTTCCGGCGGACGGCGGGCTGGTCGACGCCGACCGGGACGTAGGCCCCGCCTGCGGCGTGCACGCCGAGCACGGCGACGATCTGGTCCACGCCCTTGGGCAGGTGCAGGACAACGGGTTCGCCGGGGGCGAGGTGGTGCTCGGTGAGCAGTCCGGCCACCCGCAGGGCGCGGTCGGCGAGTTCGCCGTAGGTCACCCGATCCGGGCCCGCGTACAGTGCGATCGCGTCCGGGTGGCGGGCGGCCTGGGTGAAGAAACCGTTGTGCAGCAGGGTTTCCTGCTGGGGTTCGGCAGTGGCGTTGACCTCGGCCCTGGTTTCCCGTTGTGCGGCGGGCAAAGCGCTGGGGACGGCGCTGGTCCAGTCCTCGGCGCAGAGCCAGTCGACCAGGCGCAGGTAGGCGGCGAACATGGCGTCCAGGAGGCCGGCCGGGAACAGGTCCTCGACGGCGTCCCAGTTCAGTTCGACCGCGACGCCGTCCGGGCCGTGCCGTTCCACCACCTGGTGATCCAGCCACACCTGCGGCGTTTGCGAGACACCCCAGACCGGGTTGGCCAGCAGTCCGGCGCCGGCGGGGGCCGCGGTGGGCAGGCCGAGCGCGCTGGTGAACACCACCGGCATGGTGACCTCGGCCTCGCCGGTGCGCCTGCTGCGTTCGCGCAGCACCTGGATGGCGGAGACCTCGCGATGGTCCAGGGCGCGCCACAGATCGGCCTGGACCGCGCGCACCCGGTCCAGCCACACCTCGCCAGGCTGAGGCTGGTAGCCGACCAGCAGCAGCGAGGTGAAGTCGCCGAGCACCCTGGCCACCTGCGGGTGCACCTCGCGGCGGTCGAACAGGGTCAGGTTCAGGGTGAGGTCGGGGCGGGCGCTGAACGCGCTGAGCACCTCGGCGAAGGCGGTGAGCAGCACCGAGGACGGGGTGCTGCCGTGCTCGCGGGCCAGGTGCAGCACCCGTTGCCAGCGCACGGGATCGAGCACGGTGGCGCGCCGGGTGAACCGGGGCCGGGTGATCTCGGCCGGGTCGATCGCCAGGGGGAGTGCGGGGCCGGGTGGCAGGGTGTCCAGGCGGGTGGACCAGTAGGCGGACGAGGCCGGAGCGGGTTCGGCGGGCAGGCTCCTGACGTAGTCGCGGAAGGACAGCTCGACCGGGGGCAGAGTGGTGCCGGGGTGGTCGTGCAGGGCGGCGAGTTCGGTGTAGACGATGAGCACGCTCAGCGCGTCCGCGATGAGGTTGTCGATGCCGATGGCCAGCCGGGTGCTGGTTCCGTTGGGGGCCACGGCAATACGGAACAGCGGCCATTCCGTCGGGTCGAACACGTGGTGTGACAAGGCTTCTCGGAGCTGCTCCGGGTTCTCGGCTACTTCGACGGTGAAGTGCGGGACCTCGGGCAGCACCCGCTGATCGCCGCGTTCGTCGAAGACCGCGCGCAGCATGCCGTGCCGGGCGATGAGCTGGTTGACCGCGGCTTCCAGGCGGGTCAGGTCCAGGTCGGCCACGTCGTACTCGCGGTAGAAGTGGCAGCCGACGCCGCCGAGGGTGAACTCCCTGGAACGGCCTAGCCAGTAGGCGCGTTGCACGTCGGTAGGTGCGAACGGGTCGTGCTGGTGGTCGGGGTCGGCGATGAGTTCCTGTTGGGTGGGGCCGTTTGTGACGGTGGTGAGGGTGGTGGCGAAGGCGGCGAGCACCGGGTTGGCGAACAGGTCGGACAGTGCCGCGCCCGCCAGTCCGGCCGCACGCAGCTTGCCGATCAGGCGGGTGGCCAGCAGGGAGTCGCCGCCGAGGGTGAAGAAGTCGTGCTCGCGGCCCACGGCGGGTACGCCCAGGAGTTCCTGCCAGATATTGGCGAGCAGCATCTCGGTTTTGGTGCTGGGCAAGGTGATCACCTGTGCGGACCCGGCGTCGCGTTCCTCCAGCAGGGCGCGCAGGGCGGGGCGGTTGACCTTGCCGTTGGGGGTGAGTGGGAAGGCGGGCAGGGTGAGCAGCACACCGGGCACCATGGCGGCGGGGAGCCGTTCGGTGATGAAGGCGAGCAACTCGGTCTCATCGACCGCGCCGGTGACCGCGGCGGCCAGTACCCGGCGGTCCAGCACGGTGGCCACCGCGGCGCTGACCGACGGGTGTTCGGTGAGCGCGGCTTCGACCTCGCCGAGTTCGACCCGGTGGCCGCGCAGCTTCACCTGGTGGTCGGCGCGGCCGAGGAACTCCAGCACGCCGCCGTCGCGGTAGCGGGCCAGGTCGCCGGTGCGGTACCAGCGCAGGCCGTTGTGTTCGACGAAGCGGTCCGCGCTGCGTACCGGGTCGTTACGGTAGCCCAATGCGACTCCGGCGCCGCCGATCCACAGTTCGCCGGGCACCCAGTCCGGGCAGTCCCGGCCCAGCGCGTCGACCACTCGACAGCGGACGTTGTCCAGTGGCGTGCCGTAGGGCACCGAGGTCCACTGTGGATCGACCGCGGTGACCTCGCAGACCGTGGAGTGGATGGCGGTTTCGGTGGTGCCGCCCAGTCCGGCGAAGTGCGCGCCGGGGGCGAGGGTGGTCAGGCGGGCGGGCAGGTCCACGGTGACCCTGTCCCCGCCGAGCAGCACAGTGCGCAGCGGGAGTGGGGTGTCAGCCGCGGTGAGCACCATGTCCAGCAGTGCAGGCACGCAGTTGAGCACGGTTGCGTTGTGCCGCAACAGTTCCCGTACCCAGGCTGAGGCATCCCGGTGGCCGTGCTCGCGTACGCACACCACCGCGCCGCCGACCGAGAGCGGGCCGAAGATGTCGTAGACGGACAGGTCGAACTCCAGTGCGGACAACGCCAGTGTGCGGTCAGTCGCGCCGATCTCGAAGCGGGCGTTGAGATCGGCGACGGTGTTGACCGCGGCGGCGTGGGTGATCTCCACCCCCTTGGGCTCGCCGGTGGAGCCGGAGGTGAAGATCACGTAGGCCAGTCCGTCGGCGAACACCGGTTCCGACAAGGGTTCCGCGTCGACCTCGATACTGTCGATCAAGTGGGTCACGCCGGCGGCACGCAGGATTCGCTCCCGACGCACGGGAGGCGCATCCACGGCCAGCGGCAGGTAGGCGGCCCCGGCGGCGAGCACGCCGAGCACGGCCACCACCTGTTCCGGGCCCTTGGGCAGGGACACCGCGACCAGGCCGTCCGCACCCTGGGCCCGCAGGTGGCCCGCGACCCGGAGTGCGGCGGCGGCGAGTTCGCCGTAGGTCAGCACTTCCTGGTCGCACAGCAACGCGGGCGCGTCCGGCGTTTCCTTGGCCTGGGTGAAGAACTGCTCGTGCAGGGCCTGCGGCCGGCGGGACACGTCGGTGGCGTTGACCCGGTCGCGGACTTCGGTTTGCGCGGCGGGCAGCAGTGGGCGGACCTCGGTGGTCCAGGTGTCGGCGGTGGTGAGCAGGCGGTCCAGCAGGCCGCAGTAGGCGGTGAACATCGCTTCGGGCACGCCGGGGGTGAAGGCGTCCTCGCGGATGTCCCAGTTGACCAGCAGGCCGTCGTTGAGTTCGGTGACCTGGGCGTCCAGCCACACCTGCGGGCCCTGGGAGATGATCCAGGCTGAGTCGCCGAAGGTGTCCCGGACCTGGTGTGAGAACAGTTCGCCCAGGCCGAGCGCGCTGGTGTAGACCACGGGGGCCAGGACCTGTTCGCCGTGCAGGCGGGACAGATCACGCAGCACGTCCACCCCGGAGTGCGCGGTGTGCGCGACATCGGCGTGGAAACGTTGCTGCAGCCGGGCGGCGCGCTCGGCGAAGCTGCCGGGTTGGCTGCCGTCCCATTCCAGCAGCACCGAGGAGGTGAAGTCGCCGACCAGGGCGTCCACGTCGGGGTGCAGGGGTTCGCGGTCGAACAGCGGCAGGTTCAGCAGGAATCGCGGTTCGGCGCTCCACGCGGTCAGCGTTTCGGCGAACACGGCGGCCAGGGCCATCGCCGGGGTCAGGCCGTGTCGCTGGGCGTTGTGCGCCAACGCACGCACCTCGTCCGGGGCCAGCCAGCGGTGCCTGCGCTGCACCACGGGTGTGCCGCCGCCGGTGGTGGGCAGTCGCGGTGCGCCGGGCAGTTCGGGCAGGCGGTCCCGCCAGTACGCGAGGTCGGCGGCGGTGGGTTCGGCGGATCGGTCGGCGAGGTAGCGCGGGAAGCTGTAGGCCAAGGGCGGCAACGGTTGTCCGGCATAGGCGGTGGCCAGATCGGCCAGCAGTACCCGCAGGCTGAGCGCGTCCGCGGCCACCATGTCCAGGTTGACGTGCACCCGGGTGCGGCCATCCGGCAGCAGGGACAGCTGCACGTCGAAGACCTCGCCAGCGCCGATGTCCATGGCACGATGGGACAACCGCTCGCGCAACACGGTCAGGTCGGGGTCGCGGTGCACGGTCAGGCCGGGCCAGCGGGACGGGCTGAGGTGCTGGGTGCCGTCGTCGCCGATGCGCACCCGCAGCATGCCGTGCCGCTCGATCACCTGGCGCACAGCCGGTTCCAGGCGTTCCGGGTCGACACCGTCGCCGTCGAACTCGTGGTAGAAGTGCGCGGCCACATCCCCGAGCCGCTGGCCGGGCTGGCGGCCCACCCAGTAGGCGTGCTGCATCAGGGCGAGGGGGAACGGCGCGCTCTCGTCGATCTCGGCGAGTACTGGCGCGGCACCGGGTGCGGGGGCCTCGGCCGCTGCCAGGAGAACCTGCCAGGCGGCCACCCGCGGATCGGCGATCAGGTCACCGAAGGCGATGCGCAGTCCGGCTTTCCGCCACGAGCCGGCCAGGCGCATCATGGTGATGGAGTCCAGGCCGAGTTCGATGAGGTTGTCCTCGGGGCCGATCTGCTGCTCGGGCAGGTCGAGGGTGCTCGCCAGCAGCTTGGTCAGCGCGGCGGGGTCGGTCGGGTGCAGCACGGGGTTTCCTCTCTCGTTCACCAGGCCACCGGCAGCACCCGCGGACCGCGCAGGAACGCGGCGGGCTTCCAGCTGACCTCGCCGGCCAGGTGCAGTCCGGGCAGGTTCAATGTCAGGGCGCGCAGGGTTTCCTGGAGTTGCACGCGGGCCAGGGCGGCGCCAACGCAGTGGTGGCTGCCATGCCCGAAGGCCAGGTGCTGCCGGGGCGGGCGGTTCAGGTCGAGATGTTCGGGATCGGGGTAGCGCGCGGGATCGTGGTTGGCGGCGCTGAGGGCCACCAGCACGGCCTCGCCCCGGCAGATGTGCTGGCCGCCGATGTCCAGGTCGGTGCGGGCGTAGCGGGGCATGGCCGCGGCCGAGGGCATGGCGACCAGGCGCAGCAGTTCCTCCACCGCCTCGGCGATCGTCTCCGGTTCGGCGCACAGCCGGGCGTAGGCGCCGGGAGTGCTGAGCAGGGTGTGCGCGAAGTTGGCCAGCTCGGTGGCGGTGGTCTCGTAACCGCCGAGCAGCAACGCAATGCACAGCTGCACCAGTTCCACTTCGGACAGTCGTTCGCCATCGGCGCCCGCCTCGGCCAGTGCGCTGATCAGGTCGCCTGCCGGAGCGGTGCGCCGCTCGGTGAGCAGCTCGCCCATGTAGGCCATCAGCTGCCCGGTGGCCTGCCCGAACTGTGCGGGGGTGCTGCCGCTGGTGGAGAGCACCACCTCGCTCCAGGCCCGGAACCGGTCCCGGTCGGCCACTGGCACGCCGAGCAGTTCGCAGATCACCTGGATCGGCACCGGCAGCGCGACATGCTCGACCAGATCGGCTGGACCGCCGTGTGCCCGCAACGCCTGTGCCGCCTGCTCGGCCTGCTCGCGCACGAACGGCCGCAGGGCCTCGGCGCGCCTGCCGGTGAACGCCTGGGCGACCAGCTTGCGCAGCCGGGTGTGCTCGGGCGGATCCATGGCCACGATGCCGATCGGACTCACCGGCGTGGTGCGCGGCGCGTCCCGCCGGCTGGCCTCGGCGCGGCTGAACCGGGGATCGGCCAGCACCGCGCGGGCCTCCTCGTGCCGGGTGACCAGCCAGGCCGGTTCGCCGTAGGGCAGGCGCACCCTGGTCAGGCCGGGGCACTGCCGGATCTCGGCATATTCCGCCGACAGGGCAAGGCTTTCCGGGTTGTTGAACGGGTACGGTCGCTCGGCCATCAGCGCAGCCTCAGCGTCAGGGTTTCCAGGCCGTGCATGGCGGTGCTGTGCCGCCAGCGCAGTGAGTCCACAGTGGACACCAGCTCGATTTCGGTGAAGCGGCCCAGCAGTCTGTCAAAGGCGATCTCGCCTTCGAGCCGGGCCAGTGGCGCGCCAACGCAGTAGTGCATGCCGTGTCCGAAGGCCAGGTGCCCGCCTGCCGCCCGGGTGATGTCCAGTCGGTCCGGTTCGGCGAAGCGGTCGCTGCGGTTGGCCGCCAGCCAGGACACCATCACGAAGTGCCCCTCGGGGATGCGTACCCCGCCGAGTTCGACGTCCTCGGTGGTGTAGCGCGGTGAGGACAGGTTGTTCGGGGTCTCATAGCGCAGGAACTCCTCGACCGCGTTGCGCAGCAGCGAGCGGTCCGCGCGCAGCAGCGCGAGCTGGTCGGGGTGCCGCAGCAGGGCGAGCAGGCCGCTGGAGAGGAGGTTGACGGTGGTCTCGAAGCCGCCGGTGAGCAGCACGACGGCGGTGGCGATCAGCTCGCGGCGGGAGAGCCGATCACCGTCCGCGCTGACGTGCACCAGCTCCGACAGCAGATCCGCGGTCGGCTCGATCCGCTTGGCCTCCACCAGGTCGCCGAGGTAGGCGGCCATCCGCATGGAGGCCGCGCCGATCTCCTCCGGGGTGGTGGCCGCGACCATGGTGCGCGACCAGTCCACGAAGTCGTCCCGGTCGGCGAAGGGCACGCCGAGCAGTTCGCAGATGACCTGGATCGGCAGCGGGTAGGCGAAATCGGCCAGGAACTCCACGGACTCCTTGCCCGCCATGGCGTCCAGCAGCTCGTCGGTGATCTGCTCGATGCGCTCGCGCATCGGCTCTACCGAGCGGGTGGTGAACGCCTTGGCCACCAGCTTGCGCAGCCGGGTGTGATCGGGCGGATCGAGGTTGAGCAGGTTCATCACCAGGTCGTCGGAGAAGGAGCTCTCCGCGTCCGGGCCGATTCGCAGCCGTTCCAGGCGGTCGTACACGCGGTGGCTGCTGAACCGGGCGTCGGTCATCACCGCGCGCGCCTCGGCGTACCCGGTGACCAGCCACACCGGGAATCCACCTGGTAGCACGGCGAAGCGCACCGGGGTGGTCTCGCGCATGCCGGCCGCGACGGTGTGCGAGTCCTGGATGAACTCCTCGCCGAGCAGCAGGGCATCCCTCATGTCGAGCATCGAGTTCTCCTCAGACCAGGTCTAGTTCGGGCCGGTAGAGATCGGCCCAGTGGTGGAAGTCGAGGGCGCGTTCCACGCCGGTGCGCACGCCGCCGGTGACCGCCTCGGCCGGTCCGGTGGCGACCTGGTGCAGCCAGGCCCGGTCGAACACCGCGAACACCGGGCTGCCCGCCTCGGCGAGCACTTCGCGGGCCTGTTCCTGTAGGGCCAGCGCGTAGCCGGTGTCCTGTGTGGACGGATACGGGCTCTTCACCCGCTCGACGACCGACTGCGGCAGCAGGTGCGCGACGGCCTGGCGCAGCAGGCCCTTCTCCCGGCCGTCCACGTTCTTCAGCGACCAGGGCGTGTTGTAGACGTACTCGACCAGGCGGTGGTCGGCGAAGGGCACCCGCACCTCCAGGCCCACCGCCATGGACATCCGGTCCTTGCGGTCCAGCATGGCCCGGACCAGGCGGGTGATGTGCAGGTGGCTGCTGGTGCGCATCCGGCGGGCGAACGCGTCCGCGCCGTCGAGGTGCTCGACCTTGGCCACCGCGGTGGCGTACTCGTCGGCCACGTAACCGCCGATGTCCAGTGCGGCCCGCAGTTCCGGGCGCAGCGGGGTGCTGCGGTCGGCGGTGTAGGTGTTCTGGAAGGCCAGCCAGGGGAAGGTGTCGGCGTCCCGGGCGGCCGGGTGGTGGAACCAGGCGTAGCCGCCGAACAGCTCGTCAGCGAACTCACCGGAGAGCGCGACGGTGGATTCCTGCCGGATCGCCTGGAACAGCAACAGCATCGAGCTGTCGATGTCGCCGAGGCCGATCGGCATGTCCCTGGCCGCGACCACCGCCCGGCGCAGGGCAGGGTCCATCAGCGCGCGGGAGTCGAGCATCACGTTCTGGTGTTCGGTGCCCACGTGCGCGGAAACCTCGCGCACAAAAGGGGAATCCGGGGTCTCGCGCAGTTCGTCGGGGCGGAAGTTCTCCTCGTACCCGGCGAAGTCCACCGCGAAGGACCGCAGTTTCTCGCCTGACGCGCTGAGTTCGTTGGCGGCCAGGGCGGTGACCGCGCTGGAGTCCAGGCCACCGGAGAGCAGCACGCAGCGCGGCACGTCGGCGACCACCTGGCGGGCCACCACATCGGTGAGCAGCTCGCTGACCCTGGCGATGCTGGCCTGGGTATCGTCGGTGTGCTCGGTGGTTTCCAGCCGCCAGTACACGCGTTCGCGCACCCCGGAGGCGTCCACGGTGACCACGGTGCCCGGTTCGACCTCGTGCAGATCGCGCCACAGCGCCCAGCCTGGGGCCTTGGTGAAACCGACCAGCTCACGCAGGCATCCGGTGTCCACCCGCCTGCGGAAGCGCGGATTGGCCAGTACCGCCTTGGGTTCGGAGCCGAACAGCACGCCGTCGGGAGTGCGGTGCAGGTACAGCGGTTTGACGCCCATCCGGTCCCGCACCAGCACCAGCTTCTGCTCGCGGCCGTCCCAGATCGCGAAGGCGTACATGCCGTTGAGGCGTTCGGCCAGCTGCTCGCCCCACTCCAGGTAGCCGCGCAGCACCACCTCGGTGTCGCTGCCGGTGCGGAAGTGGTGGCCGAGGCCGGTGAGCTGGGTGCGCAGTTCGGTGAAGTTGTAGACCTCGCCGGAGTAGACCAGCACGACCGGTCCGGCCGGGGTGTCCGCGCGCATGGGCTGGCGGCCGCCGGGCAGGTCGATCACGGCCAGCCGCCGGTGTCCCAGTGCCACCTGCCGGTCCAGCCACACGCCGCTCTCGTCCGGGCCGCGGTCGGCCATGGTGGCGGTCATCGCCTCGACGACTGGCCGCTGGGTGGTCAGGTCGGCCTCGAAGGCGACCCAGCCGGTGATGCCGCACATGTCAGGTCCTCTCAGGGGTGCGGGTCAGGAAGACGCGATGCCCCAGGCGGGTCAGCGGGTGCTCGGCGGGCGGTAGCACGGGTTCGACGTGCAGGCCCGCGCCGGTGAGCACGGCCAGCCACTGGTCCAGGGACAGGAAGGTGGCCCCGGACTCGGCGCGGGCGTCCTGGGCCTGGGCCATCAGGAACCCTTGGGAGGCCATCACCCAGTGCTCCTCGGCGGTGGGTTCGGTGAGCACCAGCCAGCCGCCGGGCACGAGCAGTTCGGTGAGCCAGCGAACGGAGGTGTCGGTGTCGGCAGCGGCGTTGAGCACGCCACCGGCCAGCACCACGTCGAACTGGCCGGGCGCCATGCCCTGGGTTGCCGGGGCGGCGTCGATGTCGTACTGGCCGTAGCGGATCCGGTCGCCAAACTGGCCGCGGGCCTGTTCCAGGAAGTAGCGGGAGACGTCGGTGAACAGGTAGTCGACGTCCTGGCCGCGCAGGGCGGGCAGCACGGCATCGGTAGTGCCGCCGGTGCCCGCACCGACCTCCAGCACCCGCAACCTTCCTGGCGTGGATTCGGCCACTGCGCGCAGTGCTCCGGCGACCGCAGCCCGCTGGTAGCGCGCGGTGGCGCTTTCCCGGTACAGCGCGGCCGCCACCTCGGTGCGGCCCTCCGGGAACAGCAGGTGCACGGCCTGTTCGGTGCCGCGCAACAGTTCGGGCAGCAGGCCGGCGCTCTGGCGCACGTAGGCCACGGTGTGCGCTGAGCCGAGCGTGGCCGCCCACCGTTCGGCCTGGCGGTCCCAGTCGGCGGCGAGGTCCGCGCCAGCGTCCACTGTGGACGAATAGCGGCCGTTGGCCAGTGCCAGCAGACCTTCCCCGGTGAGCACGGTCAACCAGCGCCGGACCAGCGGGTGGAATTCGGGCAGCACACGGGCGGTGGTGAGGATCTCGGCTTCGGTGTGCGCGGACCCGGCGGTGAAGCTGCCGGTGTGGTGCAGGGCCGCGAGCATGGCCCGCAGGCACAGTGCGCTCACCGCGTCGGAGACCTCGGCCGCGGCCGTGACATCCAGGCCCGCCAAGGCAAGTTCGGCCTCGGCTTCAGCAGCTGCGACCGGTTCCACCGCCGGGGTGCTTGGCCGCACGACGTGTACCTCGGGACCGAGTTCGGCCAGTGCGCCGGGGTCGTGCGGCTCGCCGACGCACACCACGCGGGTCAGCTCGGCCAGGTCGGTCAGCGCCGCCGCAGGGTCGGCGGCGAGAGCGTCGGCGAGTGCGGCGGGAAGGACAGCCGTGCTTGCCCCGCTGCGTTCCAGGAAGGCGAGCACGGCGGCGGGCCGGGTGTCCTCCGATCCACTGAGGACAGTGCCGCCCGCCGCCCGCACCGCTTGCGCGGCAACGCCGTCGGATAGCAGCACCGCGGTGCGCGCCGGGTTCGGTCCGAGCGCGTCGCGCAGCAGGTCGTCGATCTCGTTGGTACGCGGTGCGGCCACGGCGTGGAAGAGCCGTTGCCCGCCGGGGATGTCCGGCTGGGTCACGGTCGCCGGGATGAATCCGGCCGCGATCAGCTCCTCCTGCCAGTGCTCGGCCGGCGGGAACAGTTCCGCGCCGCGCCGATCGCCGCTGCCCGGGGCCGGGTCGCCGTCCTGGGCGGAGAGCAGGAAGTGCATGGAGGTGAGCACCGCGTGGTTGTCCCGGACGCAGTCGGTGAACACCAGCGTGCCGCCGGGCACGAGCACCTCGCGTAGTTCCCGCAGGGAGAAGCCGAGGTCGACCGCGTTGTGCAGCACGTTGCCCGCCACCACCACGTCCGTGCTGCCCGGGGCGAAACCCTGGTCGGCGAGGTCGCGGTTGAGATCGAGGCGGGCGGTGCGCACGTTGAGCCGTCCGGCCGCGGCCACGGTGAACAGTGTGGACCGATCGGTGAACAGGTAGTCCACCTCAAGTCCGGCCAGCGCGGCGAGCACGGCCTCGGTGGTGCCCGCCGCGCCGCCGCCGACTTCGAGTACCCGCAACGGTTCTGGTCCCGCGGCGGCGCGCACCAGGTCGGCGCAGGCGGCGTTGAGGGCCTTGGTGGCGTGGTTGTCCTGGTAGGCGGCCAGTGCGGCGAGGTGGTCGCCGTCGGCGAAGAGCAGGTCCTGCACGGCGATCTCACCCCGCAGCAGCTGCGGCAATGACGCGAGCGCGGCGCAGTGGAAGGCCGCCATCCGTTGCGGGAAGCCGAGTTCAGCGTAGGCGGCGTCGAGCCCGTTGGTGCGGGCAGAGGGTGCGCAGCGCAGCCGATCGCCGTTGGCAGTCAGCAGGCCCGCGCCGGTGAGTGCGACCAGCCAGCGCCCGAACAGCCCGCGGTGCCGGGGCGCGACTCGCAGTGTGGCGGCGAGTTCCTCGGCGGTGCCTTCGCCCGCGCCCGCGACGATCTCTGCCATGGCGGCCAGCCCGATGTTCTCCAGTTGCCGCATGGCTTCCGGGCCGGTCACAGCTCGCCCTCCTCGTCGGTGTCGATGCTGTGCACCGCGCCCGCGACGGCCGGGCCACCGGGACCGGTCAGCTCGGCCACCACGGCCACTGGGTCCAGCACATCGGTGGCGTAGTGCCGCCCCGGCGGAACCTCGCCCCTGGCCACCGCCCGTGCGGCGAAGGCGGCCACCGCACCGGTGATCGGCGCGTTGCCCGGACCGCGCAGCACCGAGGACAGTTCGGCGGGCTGACCGTCCTTGACACCCTCGGCACGGACCGCCAGCACCGCCAAGAGAGCGCGTCCGGCCAGGTCGAGCAGGCTGGTGCGGCACAACGCCTCGATGGCCTCGGCCCGATCGAGGGCGTGCACCCGGTCGAACACGCTGAGCACGTGCGTGCCGGAGAGCACGGTGTGCCAGTCACCGCGCTGTAGGCCCAGTGATTCGGCCAGCCGCACGGATTCGGTGGTGAGCTGGGGCAGTGCGGTGATCTCCCCGGCCACGAACGGCAGCCGGATGTCGTCCCGCCGGGTCAGCGCGCCGAGCTGGATCCCGTTGCGCCAGGCGGCCCGCGGCGTGCTCAGCCCGTCCGCGACGGCCTGGAGGTACTCGTCGGCGGCGACCGCGGTGAACCGGTCGATGAGTCCGAAGTAGACGGTCAGGCCGGTGACCTCGTCCAGTCCGGCCGCCACGGCCCGGGGGAAGATCGAGGTCAGGCCGGGCTGGACCCCGGAGGAGAGCACCGCGGCCCGCCCGGCCGCGGTGAACCTGTCGTTGTCCAGGCGGGCGTGCAGTGAGTCGTCGCCCGCGGCGTCGACGTAGTCCGCACCGGCCAGCAACGCGGCCTCGGCGAGTACATCGCCGACGGCGTGCGAGGGTCCGGCGCAGTTGAGCAGCACCCGGCAGCCGTCCGCGAACTCCGCCGCCGAGACCGGGTCACGGAAATCAACCCGGCGGCACTCGACCGACCCGTCCAGCTGGGTGGCGAACTCGTTGGCAGCGGCCAGGTTCCGGCCACCGAGCCGCAACTCCATCCCAGCCCGGTGCAGTGCCCTGGTGGCGTGCCCGCCGACATCGCCGTACGCGCCGACGATGCCGATCAGCCCGCTCACGCGTCCGCCTCCGCGACCAGGCGCCAGCCGCTGCCGCGCTGGCGGCGGTTCCAGAAGTCGGCGTAGCGGCCACCGGCGGCGAGCAGGTCGGCGTGCCTGCCCGCTTCGGCCACCCGGCCGCCGTCGAGCACCAGGATCTGGTCGGCGGCCACCACGGTGGGCAGCTGGTGTGCGATGACCAGCAGGGTGGACCGGCTCATCAAGGCGTGCAAGGCGTTCTGCACGTGCCGTTCGTTCGCCGGGTCCAGTGCGGCGGTGGCCTCATCTAGGAGCACGATCGGCGCGTCCTTGAGTACCGCGCGTGCCACCGACACCCGCTGCCGCTCGCCACCGGAGAGCGAGGCGCCGCCCTCGCCGACCTGGGTGGCCCAGCCCTGCGGCAGCCGCTCGACGATCTCGTCCACCCCGGCGATCCGCGCGGCCTCGCGCAGCTCCTCCTCGGTGGCGCCGGGGCGGCCGATCCGGATGTTGGCCTCCAGGGTGTCGTCGAAGAGGTAGACGTCCTGCATCACCAGCGAAACCTGCGCCATCAGGTCCTCTGTGGACAGTTCACGCACGTCCACGCCGCTGACCTTCACGGTGCCCTGGTTCGCGTCGAAGAAGCGCATCACCAGGCGGGTCAGTGTGGTTTTGCCGGAGCCGGAGGCGCCGACCACGGCGGTCATGGTGCGCGGCGGGATCGTCAGCGTCAGCCCGTCGAGCACCGGGGTGCCTTCGCGGTAGCCGAAGGTGACGTCGGTGAACTCGATCTCGCCGGGCCGGGTGGCCGGCTTGGGATTGGCGGGCACCGGCAGCGGCGGCTCGTTGAGCACCGCGGCCAGGCGGGACAGGTCGTTGGCGGCCATCCGCAGCATGCCGCTGCGCCCGGCGACCTCGGTGAGCGGGCCGACGAACCGGGCGGACAGCGCGAGCAGCACCACCAGGGTCACCGGGTCGATGGCGGCGTTGAGCACCAGCAGCACACCGACCACCACGAGCAGCACGAAGGACAACTGCACGGCCAGGCCGCCGGCGAGCAGCTTGGGCATGGTCTGCCGCAACATGTTCCCGCCCGCGCGCCCCCGGTTCTCGATGGCTTCTTCCAGGGGGCGGTAGCCCTCGGTGCCGCGGCCGAAGGCGCGCAAGGTCTTCTGGGTGCGGGCGAACTCGACCACCCGGCTGGCGGCCAGTGTGTCCGCGCCGTCGCGCTGTTCCTCGGTGCGGCTGATCGCCGCGGCGGACCAGCGGTGGATGGTCCACACCACCGGCGCGCTGAGCACGATCACCAGGCCGAGCCGCCAGTCCAGCACCAGCACGGCCAGGCCGACGGTGGCCGGGGTGATGATGCCGCTGACCACCGGGGTGAGCAGGTGCGCGAACACGTTGGTGACCATGAAGGTGCCGCTGGTGGCGCTGCGGGAGAGTCTGCCGACCTTCTCGCTGCTGAACCAACCGAGCGGTAGGGTCGCGATGTGGTCGCCGAGCCGCTCATGCAGGGTTTCCAGGGTGGTCAGGGCCAGGCCGAAGCCCTTCATGGCCTGCTGGTAGCGGGCCACGCAGGTGAGCAGCACCGCGCCGGCGAGCACGCCGAGCCAGCGCAGCGCGCCGTCGGTGTCGCCGTCGAGCAGGGCGCGCAGCGCGGGCACCAGCGCCACCATGGCGAGGCCCTCCAGCACGGCGTAGCCGACTAGCCAGCACAGGTAGGCGCGCAGGGCGCCCCGGTGCCGCTCGCCGAGGACGGTGGCGAGGTGGCGGATCATCGGGTGGCTCCTTCGGGGTTCTGCACGGCGGCCCACATGCGGGCGTAGCGGCCGTCCAGGGCGAGCAGTTCGGGGTGGGTGCCGCGTTCGGCCACCCGGCCTTCGTCGAGCACCACGATCTGGTCCACGCCGGTGATGGTGGCCAGCCGGTGTGCGATGACCAGCACGGTGCGGCCCCTGGCCAGCACGGACAGCGCGTCCTGGATGTCGGCCTCGGATTCGGCGTCGGCGTGCGCGGTGGCCTCGTCCAGCACCAGCACTGGGGTGTCGGCGAGCAGCGCGCGGGCAATGGCCACCCGCTGGGCCTCGCCGCCGGAGAACACCGCGTCCTCGCCGACCACCGAGTCATAACCCCTGGGCAGGGCGGTGATGCGGTCGTGGATGCGGGCGGCGGTGGCGGCCTCGACCAGTTCGGTGTCGGTCGCGCCGGGGCGGCCCAGGCGCAGGTTGTCCGCGACGCTGCCGTGCAGCAGCTGCACGTCCTGCAACACAAAACCGACCGTTTGGTAGAGATCGGCGGGCAGCAGGTTCCGCACGTCCACCCCGCCGATGCGCACCGCGCCGCCGGTGACGTCGTAGAACCTCGGCACCAGGGTGGCCAGGGTGGACTTGCCCGCACCGGAGGCGCCGACCAGCGCGGTGACCGTGCCCGCCGGGCAGTGCAGGTCCACTGTGGACAGAACAGGGGTGTGCTCGGTGTAGCCGAAGCTGACCGCGTCGAACTCGACGTCGTGCCCGGTGGGCTGCTCCGGGTTCTTGGTGACCGGCAGCGCGGGGGTGGCCAGCAGTGCGGCGAGGCGTTCGGCCGCGGACACCGCCTTGCGCTGGGCGGTGAAGCCTTGGTTGAGGGTGAGCAGGGTGGACGGGATGACCACCGCCACCAGCACCTCGGCCAGCGCGTCCACCGGGTGCACCCAGCCCTGCGCGGTGAACCAGATGCCACCGGCGATACCGACCAGTGCGACCACCGGCACCGCCAGGGCCATCGAGGTCAGCGCTTCCAGTCGCAGCACCGGGCGCACCCAGCCCGCGTAGCGCTGGGCGAACTCGCTGACCGCGCCCCGGTAGCCGGCGTGCGCGCGCCCGGCCTGGCCGAAGGTCTTGACCACGGCGATGCCGTGCACGAACTCCACGATCGCCGAGGACACCTTGGCGAAGCCGGAGTCCAGCTGCCGCATCTTGTCCGCGAAACCGCGCATCATGAAGCTGTAGGCCACGATGTACACCGGCAGGGTGGCCAGTGCGAGCAGGCCGAGTCGCCAGTCCAGCCAGAACAGGTAACCCAGTCCGCCCACTGGCAGCGCGATCGCGCCGGCCAGTTCCACGTCGTGGTGCGCGATCAGGTGGTGCAGGTCGTCGATGTCGTCCTGGGCGGCCTTGCGCACCGCGCCGGAGTTCGTGTCGGTGTACCAGCCCAATTCGACCTGACCGAGCCGGGCGACCAGCTTGCGGCGCAGTCCGGCCTGCAACCGCCCGTCGGCGATGTGGGTGACCCACAGCGCCGCGCCGGTGCAGCTCCAGCCGAGGATGATCCCGGCGGCGATGAGCACCGCGGCGGTGATGATGGCGCTCTCGTTGAGCGGTCCCGGCGTGAGCAGGGTGCGGGCGAGTTCGGCGATGCCGATGAACGGCAGCAGCGTGGTGAGCGCGCCGAGTGCGCCCAGGGTCACGCCCAGCCTGGTGAGCCCGATGACCGGGGCGCGCAACTCGCGCAACGCGGTCGGGGTGGAGCCGCTCATGCCGGGATCTCCTGATCGGTGTCGGGGTGGACGCGCAGGGCAGCCGCGAGGTGTTCGGCGACCCCGCCGACGTGGGGTGGTTCGATGACGCTGAAGTGGTTGCCTGGCACGTCGTGCACGGTGAACTCGCCGAGACAGGTGTTGGCCCAGAACGGTTCCGCCAGGTGCCCGACCCCGGCGGTGATGCCGAAGGACTGGGCTTGCTCGGCCCGCAGGAAGGTCAGGTCACCGGCGTAGGGCTCGAGGTCGAACCGGGCGGCGATCACGCTGTGCCGGGTGACCCGGAACAGTGCCGGGATCAGTTCCGGTGACACGGGAATGCCCGCGCCCTCGGCACAGGCCGCCGCGTACCCGGCGAGCCGTTCCTGTTGCGGCACTTCGGCGCGGGTGCGGGCGGCTGCGGCCACCGCGTCCAGGCCGGGGTCGCCGGTCAGCTCGGCTAGTTCGCCCGCCTCGATCCGGTTTCCGTTGCGTGCCATGAGCATTGACACCGCGCGGCCCAGGTCGTCGGCGTCGACCCCGGGGCCGAACACGGCGGCGACCGGGTCCAGGTCCAGGTTCGGCACGAAGATCGACTCGAAGGCCAGTTCCTCGTCGGTGTCCAGCATCATCGGGATGCTGTCGACCAGGGTGAGGTTGACGACGTCCAGGCCGCGTTCCAGCAACCGGCGCGCCACCTCGACCGCGAACAGGCCGCCGAGGCAGTAGCCGATGAGCTGGAACCGGGTGTGGCCTTCCTCGACCAGGCGCTGGGCGTAGCCGTCGGCGACCGCGGCGACCAGGTCCCGGGGCGCGGTGCCGCAGTAGACCTCGGTGTCGGCGACCGCGATACCCACGACGGGGCCGAGTCCTTGGGCGGCAAGGGCTTTGCCCAGGTGCTGGAAGTAGTCCATGGTGCCCAGCGCGGCGTGGAAGAGCACCCGCACCGGGCCGTCCGCACCGCCGCCGAAGGGCACCAGCAGTGCGTTGCCGGAGCCGGGCCGGGCAGCCTCGGCCGGTAGTTCGGCCGGGCTGCTGGTGGCGCGCAACAGGTGCAGCAGCGCGGCGATCCGCGGCTCGTTGAGCTGGGCGCGCAGCAGCGTGTCGTAGGGGAGTGCGGCGGCCTCGGGGACCTGTTCGCGCAGCTTGCCCGCGACCCTGGCCATGATCAGCGAGTCCGCGCCGCGCTCGTAGAGGTTGTCCTCGCGGCCGAGCCTGGTCACACCGAGGGCCTCGGCCCACAGCGCGGTGACCGCGGCCTCCAGCTCATCGGCCGGGGCCTCGGCGGTATCGGTGCCGTCGTCGGCGACCGCCTGGATCCGCCAGTTCGCCAGCGCGCCCCGGTCGATCTTGCCGTTGGCGGTGACCGGCAGTGCGTCCACCAGCTGGAGCTGGCCGGGCACCATGTGCGCGGGCACCCGTTCGGCCAGGTGCGCCAGCAGTTCCGGCGCGGTGACCGGGCTCCGGTCGGTCTTCACCCTGGCGGCCAGGAGGTGCATACCGTGTGCGGCAAAGGGATGGTCCTGTTTCGGCAGGCACAGCACCTCTTCCGCGCCGACCTCGGCGAGCAGTGCGCGCCAGTGCGCCAGGTGGTGCACCGGGGTGGTGCCGTCCGGGGTGGGCAGCATCATGAAGCCCTGGGTGAGCAGCAGGTGCGGCAGTTCGGCGGTGGGTTCGGTGAGCACCAGGTAGCCGCCGGGGGCGAGCAGTTCCACCGCCCGCCGCAGTGCCGCGCGCACGTCCTTGGTGCTGCTGAGCACACCGGCGCACAGCAGCACGTCCACCGAGTTGGGCTGCTGACCTTGCGCGCGCAGGTCGCCGTCCAGGTCGAACAGTGCCAACCGAGCGGTCGGGAACTGCGCGCGAGCCGCGCCGAGGAAGAACGGGGTCAGGTCGGTGAACTGGTAGTCCACCTCGTATCCGGCCAGCAGCGGCAGCACCACCGAGGTAGTGGCGCCGGTGCCAGCGCCCACTTCCAGCACGCGTACCGACCGACCGGTCGGGTGAGCCGCGGCAATCCGGCGCAGCACCGCGCCGACGCCGTGGTTGAGGTAGCGGGTGATCGAGTAGTCCCGGTAGACCGCCAGCGCCCGCGCGGTGTCGCCCGCGGGGAAGAGCAGCTCGAACGGGCTCTGCGTGCCGGCCAGCAACTCGGGAAGCCGGCGCAGGTGCTCCAGGTGGTAGTCCAGGAACTCCTCGGTCCACAGCCCCGCTTCGACGCCTTCGCGCACCCGGTGCCAGGCGGCGTCCACGTCCTCGGCGGTGTCCACCGCGTAGTAGCGGTCACCGTCCACGGCCAGCAAACCGTGCTCCCGCAACAACTCCAGCCAGCGGCGCACCAGCCAGGCGTGCTCCTCGGCGACCCCGGCGGCGGCCAGCACCTCGGCCCGGGTGTGCCCGCCCTCGGCGAACAGCCCGGCCCCGGTGAGCGCGGCGAGCATGGACAGCAACGCTGCCCGGTGCAGCGCCTGCACGTGCCCGGCCACCGCCTCGGCGGTCAGCTCGCCTACCTGCCGGTCGGCGAAGCGGTGCACCGCGGTACGCAGCCGCTGGTCGTCCTGTTCGGCGGGCGTGGTGTGCGCGGGTTCGGCGAAGGCCAGCAGCACCCGGTCGGCGGCGGTGTCCCCGGCCAGCACGGCGGCGGCCGCGCCCACGCCGGGGTGGGCCAGCAGGCCGGCCTCCACCTCGCCGAGTTCCACCCGGTGCCCGCGCAGTTTGACCTGGTTGTCCCGGCGGCCGAGGAATTCGATTTCCCCGCCCGGCAGATACCGTCCGAGGTCGCCGGTCCGGTAGAGCCGCTGTCCGTCGGCCGGGTGCGGGAAGAACTTCGCCGCGCTCAGCTCGGCATCGCCGTTGTAGCCCAAGGCGAGTCCGTCACCGGTGATGTGCAGTTCGCCGACCGTCCACACCGGACAGTCCCGGTACTGCTGGTCGAGGACCCGGAAACCCTGGTTGCGCAACGGGGTGCCGTACGGGATGGACGGCAGCTCCGGATTGACCTCGGTGATGTCGTGGTGGATGGACCAGATGGCCGCCTCGGTGGCCCCGCCCAGGGACACCGGGTGCAGCGCGGGGGCGAACCGGGCGATCTGCGCGGGCAGGGTCACCGGGATCCAGTCCCCGGAGAGCAGCGCCAGGCGCAGCGTGAGCAGTTCGGCCGGGCTGCTTTCCAGGTAGTTGGCCAGCATCTGCAACTGCGCGGGCACCGAATTCCACAGCGTCACACCGTGTTCGGCGACCAACTCCGCCCAGTGCGAGGGATCGGCGCGGCGGGCAGGGTCGGGCAGCACCAGGGTCGCGCCGACAGCCAGGGGGCCGAACAGGTCGTAGACGGAGAGGTCGAACCCGAGTTGCGCCAGGCCGAGCACACGGTCCGCCGCGTCCACCTGGTAGCGCTCGTTGATGTCCCGCACGGTGTTCAGCGCCGCGCGGTGCGTCATCAGCACCCCCTTGGGCGTGCCGGTGGAGCCGGAGGTGTAGATCAGGTAGGCCAGCGCGTCCGGATCGCCCGCAGGCACCTCGGGCCGGGTCTCGGCCGGGGGCAGTGCGTCGACGTTGGTGCGCTGCACCGAGGCGGGCCATTCGGTGTCCAGCCAGGACTGGGTGAGCACCTGCCGCACACCCGCGTCGGCGAGCATGCGATCGCGGCGCAGCCGGGGCTGGGTGGTGTCCACCGGCACATAGGCGGCCCCGGCGAGCAGCACGCCCAGCACGGCGACCACCTGGTCGGCGCCCTTGTCCAGCACCACGGCCACCCGGTCCGCGCCGGTACATCGGACCGCCTCGGCGACCGCGGCGGCCCGGCGGATGAGTTCGTCATAGGTGAGCGTGCCCGCCGGGGTGCGCACGGCGATGGCGTCGGGGGTGCGCCCGGCCTGGGCGAAGACCTCGGCGTGCAGTTGCGCGTCCGGCAGCGGGCCAGCGGTGTTGTTGACCTCGGCGCGTTCCCGCTGCTGCCAGGTCGGCAGCGGCAGTTCCCGGCCGCTGGTCCACGCCTCGGCGTCAACCGCCAGGTCGGTGAGCAGGGTGCGGAAGGCGGCGAACATGTCCTCGACCAGCCCGGCCGGGAACACGCCCGCGCGCACGTCCCAGTCCACCACCAGGTCGCCGTCGCCGTCGTTGGCCTGGCAGTCCAGGAGCACCTGCGGGGTCTGGGTGATGCCCTCGCCGAGGGTGCGCCCGCTGCCCGTGGTGTCGGCCGGTCCGACGCCGATGCCGCTGGTGAACACCACCGGCATCAACGCCGCGGCCCGGCCACGGCGGCGGGTCAGCTCGCGCAGCACCTCCACGCCGGTGAACAGCCGGTGTTCCAGGTCAGCGAACAGGCGTGCGCCGATCTCACCGGCCCAGTCGGCGAATCCGCGTCCGTCGCGGGGTTCCACGGCGAGCAGGCTGACCGAGGTGAAGTCGCCTACCAAGCGGTCGGTTTGCGGGTGCAGCGGCAGGCGGCCGAGCAGGGTGAGGTTGAGGCTGAACCGGGAGCGAGCGCTCCAGCGTTCCAGCACCGCGGCGTAGGCGGTGAGCACCGCGTTGGCCGGGGTGATCTCCCGGACGCGGGCCTGTTCGCGCAGCCGGTCCCACTGCGCGGCGGGCAACCGGAAGCGGTGCCGTTCGAAGCGGCCGGGGCCCTGCGGCGCCGGACCAACCGGCAGGTCGGGCGCGAGCGGCAGCTCGTCCACCCTGGCGTGCCAGTACTCCTGGTCGCGCTGGTAGCGGCTGGTCTGGCGCAGGCCGCGTTCGGCGAGCAGGTAGTCCCGGAAGGTCAGTTCCAGCGGCGGCAGTGCGTCGCCGAGCATCAGCGCGTCGATCTCGTCCAGCAGCACGGTCGCGCTGCCCCAGTCGGCGATCAGCGAGTCCAGGGAGATGTGCAGGACATCGCCGGCGTCGGTGCGGGTGAGGCGCAGCTCGAACAGCGGCCAGGCGGTGGTGTCGTGCCGGTGGTGGCCGAGTTCCTCGCGCACCGCGGCCAGGTGCGAATCCGCGTCCCGGCCACGCAGATCGGTCACCGGCACCCGGTAGTGGTCCACAGTGGACAGAACCTGCTGGTAGCCGTCGGCCAGGATGATCGCGCGCAGCATGTCGTGCCGGTTGACGAGCTGGTTCCACACCCGCTCGAACCGCGCCGGGTCCAGCAGCGGGTAGCGCACTTCGAGGTAGCCGTGGCAGGCCACCCCGCCGTACTCGAAGGATTCCTGCCGCCCCAACAGGTACGCGGTCTGCACATCGGTCAGCGGGAACGGTTCGTGCCGCGATCCGGGATCGGCCACCACCGCGTCGGCCTGCGCTTCGGCCGACAGCAGGTCGAGGACCTCGTCCCGGTGCGCGCGCAGCCGGGCCCGGTGGTCCTCGGTGAGCAGGCCGGGCGCCGCGCGGAAGCGGATGCGGCCCTGGGCGGTCCACAACTCCACGCCCAGTGCCTGCAACTCGGAAATGATCTCGGGCGCTGTCATGCCTGTGCTACTCCTCGGGTGTCGAGCGGGGAGATCGGGGTGAGCAGGCGGGCGACCGCGGTCGCCGGATCGTCCTGCCCTGGGAAGAGGTGTTCGGCCGACCCGGTGGTGGCCACACGACCGCCGTGCAGGACCACAACCTGGTCCGCGGTGACGGCGACGTGCGGGTCGTGGGTGATCAGGACGACGGCGAGGCCGAGCTGTGCGCGCACATCGGCGAGCACGGCCAGGACTTCCTCCTGCGCGGTGCTGTCCAGGGCCGAGGTGGCCTCGTCGCAGAGCAGCACCTCGGGTCCCGCGGCGAGTGCGCGGGCCAGGGCGACCCGTTGCCGTTGCCCGCCGGAGAGTTCGCCGGGCAACCGGTCGGCGAACTCCCCGGGCAGGCGCACCAGTGCCAGCAACCGGCGCACATCGGCCTCGGTCGCGGTGGTGCCGCGCAGGGTGCGGGTCGGTCGAGACAGTGCGGTGCGCACGGTCTGGTGCGGGTGCAGGGCATCGGCCGGGTTCTGCGCGACCAGGCCGAGTGCGGCCCGCTGAGCGAGGTTCCGCCTGCGCACGTCGGGCGCGAGCCGGGTGCCGCCGAGTCGGATCTGGCCGTCGCCCTGCGGGTGCAGGCCGGTGATCCGGCGGGCCAGGGTGCTCTTGCCCGCACCGGACGCGCCGAGCACCACCAGCAACTGTCCAGAGTGGACAGTGAGATCAACTCCGGCCAGCACGGTTCGCTTGCCATGCCGTGCCGAAAGTTCTTGCACGGTAAGAACTTCCCGGCCCACTTCGCTCGTACTGCGCTGCCCGGCCACCCGGATCGGGCGGGACTGTGGGCGGCCGTCGCGGACCACCCGGCCCGCCTCCAGTTCCAGCACCCGGTTGGTCAGCGCGGCCACCGTGCCGTGATCGTGGCTGATCCACACCAGCCCGGTGCCGGACGCGCGGACCCGGGCAAGTTCGGCCAGAACCTCTTGCGTGGCAAGCACATCCAGCGCAGTCGTCGGCTCGTCCAGCACCAGCAAGGCGGGTCGCCCGGCCAGCGCGGCGGCCAGCGCCACCCGCTGCTGCTGACCCCCGGAGAGCTGGTGCGGGTAACGCCGGGTGAGGTCGGCGGGAAGTCCCACCCCGGCCAGCATCTCCGGCACCGAGCCGTGACCGCGGGCCGCGGTGCGCAGGATCGAACCGACCCGCGCGTAGGGGTTGAGCGAGCCGCCGGGATCCTGCCCGAGGTAACCGAGCACCCGCCCGGCCACCCCGGAAGCGCGGCGTGGCAGTATGTCCTGGCCGTCGACCAGCACCCGGCCGCCGAGGTGGCGCACCCCGGGCCGCAGATGCCCGAACAGCGCGAGCGCCAGGGTGGTCTTGCCACTGCCGGAGGGACCGACGATCCCCACCGACTCGCCGCGGGCCAGCTCCACCGACACGCCGTCAAGCAGCCGCTGCCCGCCCGCGCCGAGCGCGAGATCCTCCAGCCGTACCAAGGGTTTCACGCCAGCACCGCCTTGGCGCGGGCGCCAACGCCGTCGGTGACCAGGGTGGCCGACACCGCGAGCAGCGCGATGGCCACCGCCGGGGCCAGCAGCGCCCACGGTTGCAGCGCCACCCCGGGCAGTGCCTCCACCACGAGCAGCCCCCAGTCGCTGCCGGTGCCGCTGATGCCGAGGAATCCGGCCGCGGCGACCAGGTACACCGAGAGCACGAACCGCAAACCCAGGTCTGCCAACAGGGTTCCGGCCACCAGCGGCAGCACCTCGCGGGTGAGCAACCAGCCAATGCCTTCTCCGCGCAGCACAGCGGCTTCCACGTGCCCGCGGTGGCGCACCTGGTCGGCGGTGGCCCTGGCCACCCGCGCGGACAGCGGCGCGCTGACCAGCACCACGGCCAGCAGCAGTCCGGTCCGGCTGGGCAGGGCGGTGAGCACCAGCAGGAGCAGCAGCACCGGCGGCACCGCGGCGAGCACGTCCAGCAGCCGGAACAGGGTCGCGTTCACCCAGCGCAGCAACGCCGACAGCAGTCCGGTCAGCGCGCCCAGCCCGGTGCCCGCGACCGCGGCCAGCAGACTGGTCAGCACCAGCGGCCGGCCACCGGCGAGCAGCCGGGAGAGCACATCGCGGCCGAGGTGGTCGGTACCGAGCAGGTGTCCGGCGCCCGGTGGCGCGTACGGCGGGCCGACCGGCGCGGTCACGCTGTGCGGGGCCAGTTCCGGGCCCACCAGCACGAGCACGATCACCGCGCCCAGCAACAGGAATCCAGCACGCCTCATCCGGTCACCGCCGTGCGCAGGCGCGGGGTGAGCAGCACCGCGGCCAGGTCGGCCAGCACCAGCGCGAGCAGCATCCCGCCGCCCAGCACCACCACGAGTGCCTGCACTACCGGCAGATCACCCGAGCGCACCGAGGTGACCAGCTGTTCGCCCACGCCCGGATAGCCGAAGACCTGTTCCACCAGCACGGCCCCGCCGACAAAGCCGCTCGCGCTGATCAGCCACACCTGCACGGCCACCGGCAGCACCGAGGGCACCACCGCGCGCCAGGCGATGGTCAGCGGGGGAGTGCCGTTGAGGGTCAGGAATTCCACCTGCGGCGAGCGCAGGGTGGCCACCGCGCAGGCCCTGATCACCCGCACCGCGTAGGCCAGGCCGACCAGCAGCAGGCTCAGCACCGGCAGCACCAGCACCGCGGGCTGGGCCAGCGGACTGACCCCGGCGGGCACGAAGGACAGCGCGGGCAGCCAGCCCAGCCCGGTCGCGAAGATCACGACCAGGGCGCTGGCCACCACGAATTCGGGCAGGGACACCAGGGTCAGCGCGGCCGAGGACACGATCCGGTCGGCGGCCCGGCCCCGGTGCCAGGCGGCGAGCACGCCGAAGAACACCGACAGCGGGGCCAGTAGCAGCACCGCGAGCACGGCCAGCAGCAGCGAGTTGCCGATCCGGTCGGCGAGCACCTCGGTGACCGGCCGCCCGTTCGCCGCGTGGCCCAGATCGCCGTGCAGCAGTCCCCAGGCCCACTCGGTGTAGCGGGTGAGCACCGGCCGATTGAGGCCGAGATGTTCGCGGATCTCGGCGATCCGCGCGGGGGAGGTGTTCGGGCCGAGCCGGGCGGTCACCGGGTCACCCGGCAGCAGGTCCACGCCCACGTACACCACCACGGTCAGCAGCACGAGCAGTCCGCCGCTGAGCGCGGTGCGGCGCAGCACCAGGGCCAGTCCAGGGTTCACGCGAGACCGGCCTTGCCCAGGTAGGGGTACTTGGCCTCGTCCCGGACCTGCACGCCGGCCACGGTTTTGCGCGCCACGCTGAGCACATCGGCCTGGCCCCACACCACGGTGTTGCCGCGCTCGGCCATCACCTTCTGCGCCTGTTCCCACGCCTGCGCGCGCACCGTGTCGTCGGTGGTGCCGAGCGCGCGCTGGAAGGCCGCGGTGAACTCCGGATCGGCCAGCGCCAGGGAGGGGAACGCGCCGAGCCGCCCGTAGGTGACCGCGAGCGGGGACGGGCCGATGGAGAAGGTCACGCTGTTGGCCTCGGCGAGTGCGGCCGGTTCGAAGAACTCCTGTAGCCCCACCAGTTGCACCCGCGCGTCCAGGCCGATTTCCTTGAGTTGCTCGGCGAAGAGCTGGGTGGAGGCGTTGTAGCCCAGCACGTATTCGGCCGAGCGCAACGTCACCACCGCGCCCTCCGCACCCGCCTCCTTGATCAGCTTGCGGGCCGCGGCGACATCGCGGGCCGGTGGCGGCGTGTCGCTGTGGTGCCGGGCGCCCTTGCCGAACAGGTCGTTGCCGGGCGCGCCGTAGCCGAGCAGCACGGTGTCTACCAGCGCTTGACGGTTGACCGCCAGCCGCACCGCGCGGCGCACCTTGGGGTTGTCGAAGGGTTTGCGGGTGGTGTTGAGCACGAAGGCGAAGCCGATCCGGTTGGCCTCGCCCGCGGTGCGGATCTCCAGGTCTCCGCCGGGCACCCCGGTCTTGGCCGTGGCGACGGGGACGTCCCCGGCGTAGTCGGCCTGGCCGGAGGTCACCGCGCGCACCGCGGTCTGCGGATCGCTCAGGCTCAGCAACAGGATCTCGTCGGCCGGGGCCGGACCGTCCCAGTGCCCGTCGAAGCGCACGAGCTTGGTCTGCCTGCCCGCCTCGAAGGAGTCCACCCGGTACGGCCCGGTGCCGATCGCCTTGCCCGCACTGAAGTCCTTGGCCCCGTCCTTGACCATCTTGGCCGGGATCGCGGCCAGCAGCTGCGCCGGATCGCCGACCGGTGTCAGCGTGGGCACCACGACCGTCTTGGCGTCGGTGGCATTGGCGCGGGCGACGTCCAGGTAGGGCGCGAGCTGGCTGGGGAAGGGCCGGTCGGGCGAGCACATGTAGCGCAGGCTGTAGACCACATCCTGCGCGGTGAACGGCGACCCGTCGTGCCAGCGCACATTCTCCCGCAGCCGCAACGTGAAGGACTTGGCGTCCTTGGCGACCTCGACCGTGGTGGCCAGCGAGGGCACGGATTCACTGCCACGCAACACGAACAGCGAGTCGTAGATGACGTCGTTGCGCACGAAGTCCACCGGCGTGCCACCGGCGTAGGGGTCCAGGCTCTCCGCCGGGCCACCGCCGAAGACCGCCCGCAACGCGCCACCCCGGCGCGGCGTGGCCTGGTTGCCACCAGCGAGTGGCACGCCGCCGGGGGCGGGTGCGCCACCGCACGCGGCGAGCACGGGACTGGCGGCGAGTGCGAGCGCGATCCCCCGGAACAGGTCACGGCGGTTCAGCGGCATCGAGGATCTCCTTGGGGGATGCGGGTTTCAGCGGGTGGTGGCGGGGCGGAGCAGCGCGCCGCGGGTCAGCGCCGGGTCGAGTTCGGCGCGCAGCCCGGCCAGTTCGACGGCGAGCACCCCGGTCTGTTCGGCTTCCCGGAACTCGAAGTCGCCGCCGTCGCCGACGAGCAGCCGGAGCACCGGCAGGTCGGCCGGACGCACCCCGAGCACCACCTTGGTCAGCGCGGTGGCCCCGTTGGCGTGCGCCACCGACGGCGGGTGCTGTGGCGGGTCGTAGGGGGTGACCAGGAACGGCGCCCGGTCGGCCCGCGGATAGGCGAAGCGGAACCTGGTCTGCTGTCCGTCCGGTTTGGTGCGGGTCCAGTTCACCACCCGGCCGCAGCCGGAACCGTTGGCACGCAACGCGTTACGCGTGTCGGTGAGCTGATCGTCGTCGACCAGCACGGCCACGTCGCAGAAGCCCTCGGGCTGGGTGGCCCAGCGCACCATCCGCCGCCCGGCGCCCCGCCCGAAGGCGACTTCCAGTGGCCAGCGCAGGAATTTCGCCCCCTTGGGCGCGGTCAGCAGTTCCAGCACCGGCCCCTCGCGGAACCAGACGTGCGCGTGCAGCGCCTTGTCCTCGGCGGTGGCGTAGTGCACCTCAAAACCGACCGACTGGTAGGCGGCGACCGCGCGCCGCAGATCATCGACCTTGATCAGCACATGGCTGCACCTGCTCATCGGGTTCCTCTCGCGTCCTCGGCGGCCACCGCGGCGAGCAGTTGTGCCACGGGCAGCACCGGCGGTTCCTCGGGGTGGATGGGTTGTGGCACACCGAGCCGGGCGGTCAGCGCGGACCAGGCGGTGGCCACCCCCAGCGCCCACTGCCCGGTGCGGGCCCGGCGCGCGGGTTCGTGGATGTCCTGCACCAGCCGGTGCAACGCGGTGCGCACCGCGTCCGGCCACAACTCGGCGAAGACCTGGTGGAAGGTGCCGGCCTCCGGACCGAGCACGGTGGTGCTGGGCGTGGCTAGCCGTTCGCTGCCAGGCCCGGCCATGATCAGCCGTCCGGTGTCGTCACGACCGGCGTGCAGACGGGGTTGCCACAGCACCGGTCCGTGCGTGTCGGCCAGGCTGAGCACCCCGGCGTCGCCGCCGACGGTGATCCGGTGGAAGAAGTGCGCGTGGTTGTCCGCGTCGGCCGGATGCAGCTGGTTCTGCACCCGCAGCGTCACCGGCAGCCCGCCGACGGTGGCGTGCAGCGTGCGGTAGGGCTGGCCGTCCGGTCCGGTGGCCGCGCCGAAGCTGAACGGCCGCACCGAGCCCGCGATCCGGGCCAGGATCTCGACCAGCGGGTAGGCGACCTGGTTGGCGCAGGCGGCGTCGACGAACCGCAGCGGACCGGACCGCCGCAGCACCTCGACCGCGGCCAGGAACCGGCGCACCGGCGCGAGATCCGGGTAGAGCGTGTTGACCGCGTAGGCCGCGCCACCGCGTCGTGCCGCGCGCAGGTTGTCCGCGATCTCCCCGGCGTGCACCGGGTGCTCCTGCAGCACGTGCGTGCCGCGACCCAGGAACGCCTGGGCCAGTTCGGATCCGGGCCCGCCGAGCAGTCCGGAGCGCACCACCACGCAGGCGAGGTCCACCTCGGGCACCTGCTCGACGGCGGTGTACAGCGGCACGTCGTGGCGGCTGGCGAGGTCGCGCGAGTACGCGCCGCCGGTGCTGAGCACCCCGGCGAGGACGAACGCGTCCGGGGCCGAGCGCACCGCGTCCAGGTAGATCCGCCCGAAGGCGGTTCCGGCGACCACGACCCGCACCGGTCGCGGCTGGGCTTCGTTCAACGTGCTTTCTCCGAGGTAGACGGCGGGTAGGGGGTCAAGTTAGGGTCCCCTTTTGAACACTGTTTTACATAGGCTAGGCTCGCCTAACTTCGCACCTCGCAGTCGTCGGCCCCTGGCAGGTTCGGGAGTTTGTCGGGCGACCAGCCAATCACCAGATCAGTCGCGCTCAATACAGTTGACAATGGCAATCATTGTCAATAGTTGGTGGCGTGCGTCACCGAACGGAAATCTGATGTTGTCCTTATGGGCAGACGTGCGGGGACTTTCGTCCTACGTCTGGGCGACGACGAGTAGCCGCCTCGGCGCGGTGGGCGAGAACTCACGGGTAATATCGCTTACCCGCCAACACTTCCCCGCTGTCCATTGTGGATAGTGGCATTTGGTCTAATGTGGATGGACCATTCGGACCGGGGTGGGTCAGCGGCGGTGCAGCAAGGCCACGGTGAACCCGGTGATCCGCTCCACCTCGGCGAGGGCGAACTGGGCCTGCACCGCGGCGGCCTTGTCCGGGCGGGCCGGGAACGCGACCAGTGCCGGGCTGCCCGCGAAGGGGTCCTGGCGTTCGCCGACGCCGATCACCCAGACCCGGTCCGCCCCGGCCAGCCGGGCGGCGTAGGCGGTGCTCTCGGTGCCGGCCAGGCTCGCGTTCGCGATCGGATCCCGGTCCAGGAAGACATCGCGCGGGCGGTCGGGGGTCCGCCAGTGGTAGTCCAGGGCGGTATCGGTGAACCAGAAATCCGGCCGGTTCGCGTACACGATCACGTCGCCCGCGCGGGCGTCCCGGCGCAGGCGGTCGGCGAGCTGGCGGTAGTCGGCGTACTGGCCGGGGCCTTCGGTGAACATGGCGTAGGGGTAGAAGGCCGCGTCGTGTGCGCCGGGGGAGCGGGCGGCCAGCTGGTCGGGCACGGTGCTCGCCGCGATGGCCGCCAGCGCGACGGCGAGCACGGCCTGTGGCCGCACCGCGGCGAGGGTGACGCCCGCGGCCACCACCAGCACCGGGAGCAGGAAGACCAGGTAGCGGGCGAAGAAGAAGGACGGTCCGGCCTGCGAGGCGGCCCACAGCACCAGGATCGGCACCCCGGCCACGGCGAGGATTCCGGCGGCCCGGCGGCGTTGCGGCAGCAGCAGGGCGGCCAGGGCGAGGGCGAGCACGATCCAGGCGGTGGTGGTGGAGCGGAACAGTTGCGGCCACATCATGCTGTCCGCGGGCGCGACCGCGGTGAAGCCGAACAGGTCGAGCAGGCCAGGCCGGGGGATCATGCCGACCGCGCCCTGCCCGCCGGAAAGGGACAGCACGGCCAGGGGTGCGGCGGGCAGTACGGCGAGCAGTGCGGTCAGGGCGAATCGCCACGGCCGCTGCCGCGCGGCCAGCACCAGCACCGCGTGCCCGGCCACGATGGCGAACGCGGTGAGCTGGGTGATGCCGACCGCGGCCAGGGCCACGCCGTAACCCGCCCAGTGTCGCCAGGACGGCTCGTCCAGGGCGCGCAGCAGCAGGTAGGTGGACAGCGCGATGAACAGCATGACGAAGGCGTAGGGCCGGGCTTCCTGGGCCATCCGGGTCACCATCGGCACCAGCGCGAACAGCAGTCCGGCGCACCACCCGGCCCGCGTGCCGAACCACCGGCCGGCCAGTGCGGCCACCACCGCCGCCGTGCCCGCGGCGGCCAGCAACGAGGGCAGGCGCAGGGCTACCTCGGAGTCGCCGAAGAGCGTCATCCAGTAGTGCAGGAACAGGTAATACGGCAGGTAGAAGGCGTCCGCGTTGGCGGTCATGGCGAGCAGTTCGGTCACCGTGCGGCGGGCCGCGCTCCAGCTGGCGAGTTCGTCCCGCCACAGCTGCGTCCCGCCGAGGCCGATCGCGCCAAGCAGCAGGGTGGTGAGGGCGGCGGCCAGCGCCGGAAGTCGTCGCGACCAGGGTGCGAGGTGTGGCGGGGCAAGGGTTTCCGCCAGAACCGGCGCGCGAGACGTCACGTAGTCGATCTTAGGAGCGGCGGCAGGTGGAACCCGATCGTCCTCACGATCGGGCGGTCGGGTCTGCACGTCCGGACGTTTGACGGGTTGTGCGGTTCTGTTTCAGGCTGTGTGATCGTGGGTGGTTTTGTTCTGGTTTTCGACGTGGAACAAGGAGGTTCCGGTGGGTCGAGGCTGGCGGAGAACACTGCTGACCACATTCGTGGCGGGGGCGCTGACAGCGGGGGGCCTGGTTGTGCTCGGCGGGCCACCGGCGGTGGCGGCGGAGAACGGGCTCTCCCGGACTCCGGCGATGGGGTTCAACAACTGGAACTCCACGCACTGCCGGGCCGAGTTCAACGAGGACATGGTCAAGGGCATCGCCGACATCTTCGTCAGCCGCGGCCTCAAGGACGTGGGCTACCAGTACGTCAACATCGACGACTGCTGGGCCGAGCCGCAGCGCGGCGCTGACGGCAACCTGGTGCCGCATCGCACCCGCTTCCCCAACGGCATCAAGGCCGTGGCCGACTACGTGCACGCCAAGGGCCTCAAGTTCGGCATCTACACCAGCGCGGGCACCAAAACCTGTGATGTGCAAGGCTTCCCGGGCGGTATCGGGCACGAGGAACAGGACGCCCGGCTGTTCGCTTCCTGGGGCGTGGATTACCTGAAGTACGACAACTGCGGCGACCATCTCGGCCAGAGCGCGCAGCAGCGCTACACGAAGATGCGGGACGCGCTCGCGGCCACTGGCCGGCCGATCCTGTTCTCCTTGTGCGAGTGGGGGCAGAGCCAGCCGTGGCGGTGGGCCCAGCCGGTGGGCAACAGCTGGCGCACCACCGGGGACATCAGTGACAACTGGGGCAGCATGCTCGGCATCTTCAAGCAGAACGTCGGCCTGGCAGCGAACGCGCAGCGCGGCGGCTGGAATGACCCGGACATGCTGGAGGTCGGCAACGGCGGCATGACCGAGGTCGAGTACCGCAGCCACTTCTCGTTGTGGGCCATGATGAACGCGCCGCTGCTGATCGGCGCGGACCTGCGCAAGGTGGGCCAGTCCACCTTCGACATCCTGACCAACCGGGAGATCATCGCGCTGGATCAGGACGGTCTTGGCGTGCAGGCCACCGAGATCAGCGCCGACGGCGGGCGGCACGTGCTGACCAAGCCGCTGGACAACGGCGATGTGGCGGTGGCGCTGTTCAACGAGACCGGCGGCACCCAGACCATCAGCACCACCGCGAGCGCGGCGAACCTGGGCAATGCCAACAGTTTCCGCCTGCGTGACCTGTGGACCGGTCAGGAACGCGACACCACCGGCGCGATCAGCGCCTCGGTTCCGGCACACGCCACCGTCGTGTACCGGGTCAGCCGCCAGGGCAACTTCGTCACCCCGCCCGCCGGGGTCAGCCAGCTCTCCGAGCTCGCCCCGTCGCTGGCCGCGAATGCCTGGGGCCCGGTGGAGAAGGACCGCAGCAACGGCGAACGCGGTTCGGGCGACGGCACAGCGCTGACCATCGGCGGCACCCGGTACGCCAAGGGCATCGGTGTGCACGCGCGCAGCGAGGTCCGCTACCACCTTGGCGGGCGTTGCACCCGGTTGAGCGCCACGGTGGGTGTGGACGACGAGTCCGGTGATCGGGGTTCGGTGAGCATGGAAATCTGGGGGCCTGGCAGGCAATTGGCGAGTAGCGGGGTGCTGCGCGGCACCGACGGCGCGCGGACGTTGACCGCGGATGTCACCGGCCTGCAGTACGTGCACCTGGCCGTGCTGCCGACCGATGACGGCGTCGACTACGACCATGCGGACTGGGCCGAGGCCACCATCACCTGTACCTGATCCGGTTGCCGCGGCGGGTCAGCCCGCCGCGGCAACTCCTACCAGGGCCGCGATCTGCCCGACCACCTCGGCCCCGCGGCGCTCGAACTCGGCATCGGTCAACGCGCCACTCGCGGGCGTCCGGACGCCCGGCACGTGCAGGTGCCCACCCGGAACCCCTTGCGCGCCAAGCCCGATCCGCACCCGGTTCGCCCGGTACATGCTCTCGTTGGACAGGAAGTTCCCGCCACTGCCCATTTCCGCCGCCACTCCCGGCGGTGGTGTGCCGTCCGCGCGGCACTCCGAGTTCCCGACGCCCGGCTGTCCCGGCCAGTAACAGAACCACTGGTTCAGCGACACCGGATCGGGCCCGGTAGCCGCCGAGATCATCCGCGCATGTGGCAGTGAAGTCTCCACAAAGGACAGTCCAGGCTGCGGAAATCCTTGCGCCGCGGGCACTAGTCCACTCCGGCCCACCTCGTTGTTGTCCGGCTGCCCACCTCGCCAGCCCGCCGCCCAGCGCTCGACGGTGAACCCGGCGCCCTGGCTGATCGTCATGATCAGTGTCGGCGCGCGATCGGTCCGCCGGAACGCGGTCCCGAACGTCTCTTCGACCACGCCGTCGGTGAAGGCGTCCCACAGCACCGGCAGCACCACCGCCTCCGCCACCGCGGGTCCCTGGTCGGTGTGCACCACCGTGCCGTCGAGTCGCAACGCCGCCGCACCAGCCGGATTCCCACCGCGCAGGTCCGTGTCGCCAAAACCGAAGGGATCAAACCCGCTGACCAGCACCCGCCGCGCCACCCCTGCGGGCAGGTCCACCGACCGGACACCCCGGGCCGCCCGATCGAACTCCCGCAGCAGCGCGGCCCGATCGCCGCCGACCCCGGGCCGCCACTGCCGCAGCAGCGAACTCATCCGCAACCGGGCCCAGTACAACGGACGATCATCCGCCACGCCCAGCGTGCCCATCCCGGGCCGTTTCCCTTGCGCCCGTTCGACCGCCCCGCGCCACAACTCCGCCCCGGCCGCCGCGGCAACACCCCGGACACCGTTGGCACCCACCGAACACAGCCGCGCCCGGAACTTCGCGACCATCCCGTCGAACCCGCCAGCCGCGACGAGTTGATCACCGGTTCCGTTGCCCAGCCGGGATTCCTCGATGGTCACCGGGACCGAGGGGTCGAAACATCCCTGGGCCCCGGCCTCGCCGGCCGACCCGACCGGCAGGACCAACGCCGCCAGCGCGGCCACCCACACAGCTCTGACCATGCCGCGATTCTGGCCACCACTTGTCAGGAACTCGTGAGGAACCTGTGGCCCCCAGAACAGCGCGCGCCGACTCACTCCCCGGCGATGCGCCGACGCCGCCGCAGATACAGGTAAACCAGCGTCAGCCCCAGCACAAACGGGACCCCGGCCTGCCACACCGTGGCGAACTGCTCGGTGAACGCGGTTCCCACCGTCACCGCCGCGACGAACAGCATCCCGCCGATCGTGGTGTACGGGGCCCCGGCCAACCGGATCGGCGCGGGCGCATCCCGGTGCTCGCGGCGGAAAGCGAGATGGCTGGCGAAGATCAGGAACCAGGTGCCGAGTGCGCTGAACAGGGCCAGGCCGACCAGGAACGGGAAGGCGGTATCGGGGGAGAGCACCGAGATCAGCGCGGCCAGGGCCAGGCCGATCGCGGACAGGCCCAGTGCGCGCCGGGGTGCGCCGTTGCGGCTGACCACGGCCAGGGCGGCCGGCGCGTAGCCGTCCCTGGCCAGCGAGTAGGTCATCCGGGCGGTGACGTACAGGTTGGTGTTCATCGCCGAGAGCACCGCGGTCAGCACCACGAAGTTCATCACGGTCGCCGCCGCGGGCAGGCCGGCCAGGCCGAAGACCCGGACGAACGGGCTTTCGGTGATCGTGCTGCCCGCGGCGACCTGCTGCCACGGCACGATGGTGACCACCACCAGCATCGCCAGCACGTAGAACAGCGCCAGCCGGAGCACGGTGCGGCGGGCGGCGCGCGGGATGTCCCGGCCGGGGTCGCGGGATTCCGCGGCGGTCACCGCGATGGCCTCGGTGCCCAGGAAGGAGAAGGTGACCACGGTCAGCGACAGGAAGATCGCGCCGACGCCGTTGGGGGCGAAGCCGCCGTGCTCGGTCAGCGCGCCGAGACCGGTCGGTTGGCCGCCGGGCAGGCCGAAGAAGATGGCGGTCAGGCCGATCGCGATGAACGCGACAATGGTGACCACCTTGATCATCGCGAACCAGTACTCGGCCCTGCCGAACAAGCGCACCGAGGCGGCGTTGACCAGCAGCATTGTCGCGGAGAAGCCGATCACCGGTAGCCACAGCGGCAGTTCCGGATACCAGAAGCGCAGGTAGAGCCCGGCGGCGACGGCCTCGCTGCCGATGTTGGTGACCTGCGAGGCCCAGTACAGCCAGCGCTGCACGAACCCGGCTCCGTGCCCGAGGTAACGCTGGGAGATGCTGCCGAAACCGCCCGCCTCGGGGTGCCGGACCACCATCTCGGCCAGTGCGTAGGCCAGGGTGAGCGTCACCAAGGCGGCGAGCACATAGGCGATGATCACCGCGGGACCGGCGATCGAGACGGCCAGGCCGGAGCCGAGGAACAGGCCGGTGCCGATCGCGCCGCCGATCGCGATCATGCCGATCTGTCTGCTGCTCAGCTCACGCCGGAGTTCTGGTGCTGGTGTGGCCACGTTGTCCGCACTCCTCATCGAGTTGGCTGCCGCTCATCGTGGGCAGCCGCCTGGACCGGTTCCAGGTCCAGCGGACGGCCGGGGATCCGGACCAAACCCGATCGGTTGGTCCGGATAGGAGCCGGGGGAATGGTCCTGGTGAACGGACCACGACAGCGCCCAGACTGCCGATGAGCAGAGGAGGGCCACGTGAGCCGGCAGGTCTCGACAGCGAGTGCGATCACCGATCTGGACCGCTGGACCAGGGGAGAGTTCACCCAGCTCAACACCGAGCTGGAGGAGATCTACTTCGCCGAGCGGGCACTCATCCTGGCCGACCGGGCGGAGGTGGCCGAACTGGGCCGGACCCTGGTGCGCGACGGCGGCGAGCTGATCGGCAGGGTGGCCCGCGGCCGGGACCTGCCGCGCGACCCGGAAGCCCGCTACGAGCTGCTCGGCATGGTCGGCTTCTACCTCGGCGCCTGCCGCCGGCACGAGCTGACGCCCGACCAGGACCAGATCGCCCCGCTGGCCCAGGCATTGGCCGCCTCCCTCGGCGTCGCGCCCCGGTTCTCCTCCGCACACCAGCACATCCACAACCGGGCGGTGGCCGGCGCGTTCAACAGCTTCACCACCCTGGACAGCGAACGGATCTTCCTGACCTACAACGGGCTGGCCGTGATGGCCTACCGCCGCGCCGCGCACGCCCTGCTGAGCGTGCCCGCTCTCGGCGTGTCCAACCCCCTGGCCACCTACCACCTCGCCGACGCGGTGGCCGCGCTGCGCGATGTGCTGGGCTACAGCCAGACACTGGCGGCCGAACTCGACCGGGACCGGTTCTTCTACAACATCCGGCCCTACTTCAAGAGCTACCGGGTCGGCGCACAGGAATTCCGCGGCGCCAACGCCGGCGATTTCGCCGCGATCAACGCCGTCGACGTCCTGCTGGGCCTGTGCTCACCGCACGATCCCTTCTACCAGTGGGTGACCGCCGACAAATACCCGTTCGTGGCCCCCGGCGACCAGGCGTTGCTGCGTTCGCTGGCCACCACCGGGTCCCTGCTGGACCTGGTCGCGCGCGAACTCGCCGCCGGGCCGGCGTCGCCGCCGTTGCGGGAGAACGCCGAACTGCTGCTGGCCGCCTGCCGCGGGCACGGCGCGGCCACCGTGTTCCACCACCACCAGCTGGTGGTCCCGTTCCTGCAGGAGCCCGCCGCGCACGCCCCGCCGGAACGCCAGTCCGACCTGACCGCCAGTGGTCCGCCACTGGCCGCGGTGCTGGACACGCTGGCCCGGTTACGGGACCTGCGCGCGGCCAGGGAACGCCCCGATCTGGTGACCGCCCGCCCGCTGCTCGACCGGGTCCGGGCCCTGTTGGATCAGATCGGCGAGCCGACCGCGGCCGCGGCGGGCACAGTGGCAACGCACGACGGTGTGGTGAGGAGCGGACATGGCAGCACGACCGTCCGGTCTGGGCACTGACTTCCTCCAGCTGCGGCCGGAGACCGCGCCCGCCAAAGGCCTTACCGACTGGTTGGTAGGGGCGCTGAGATCGGCCATCGGCGACGGCAGGCTCAGCGGCGGCGCGCTGCTGCCACCGACCAGGGCACTGGCCGACGACCTGGACGTCTCCCGCGGCGTGGTGGTCGAGGCATACCGCCGACTCGCGGAAGAAGGCCTGGTCAGCGCGCGCACCAGCCACGGCACCGTGGTCACCGCCGCGGTCCGGCCGGGCCCCTGCCGGGCCGACCCGCCGCAGCGCAGCGGCCCCGGCCGGTTCCTGCCGGAACTGCCCGGCGCCCGGGACCACCGGATCGACCTCGACCTCGCACCCGGCACCCCCGACCTGTCCGCCTTCCCGCGCGCGGCCTGGCTGCGGGCCGAACGGGCGGTGCTCAACCAGGTCAGCCCGTCCGCCCTGGCCTACGGCGACCCGCGCGGCTCGATCGAACTGCGCACCCAGCTGGCCGGCTGGCTCGGCCGGGTGCGCGGCGTGCGCGCCCACCCCGAGGACATCCTCATCGTCGGCGGCGTGGCCCAGGCCGTCGCCCTGCTCAGCCACGTGCTGCGCGGTCGCGGCGTGACCCGCTTCGCCGTGGAGGACCCCGGCTCGCGCGGCGCCCGCGAGGGCCTGACCTACAGCGGCATGACCCCGGTGCCGGTGCCGGTGGACGCCGACGGCCTGCGGGTGGACGCGCTGACCGCCACCGGCGAGCGGACCGTGCTGGTCACCCCAGCGCACCAGTTCCCGACCGGGGTGGTGCTCGCCCCGGACCGCCGTGGCGCGCTGCTGGACTGGGCGCGGCAGGGCGGACTGATCATCGAGGACGACTACGACGCGGAGTACCGCTACGACCGGGCCCCGGTGCCCGCCCTGCAGTCCGCCGCGCCCGAACACGTCGCGCACACCGGCAGCATCTCCAAGACGATGGCCCCCGGTATGCGGATCGGCTGGCTGATCGCGCCCCGGGAGCTGCAGAACGAACTGGTGCTGGCCAAGTACGCCAACGACCTCGGCTCACCGGTGCTGCCCCAGCTGGTGCTCGCCGACCTGCTCGGCAGCGGCGAGCTGGACCGGCACATCCGGGTCACCCGGCTGCGCTACCGCGCCCGGCGGGACGCCTTCACACAGACCCTGCGCCGCGCCTGGCCCGCCGCCAGGGTGCACGGCGTGGCCGCCGGCCTGCACGTGCTGATCGACTTCCCGGAAAGCTGCCCGAAGCTGGACGACGTCGCCCTGGCCACCCGGCTCGCCGAGGCCGGCGTGCTCACCCATCCGCTGTCCTGGCACCGGGTCCGGCCGGGACCGCCGGGACTGCTGGTCGGCTATGCCGCCAACTCTCCGGACCGCCTGCGCGAGGCCGCCCGGCGCATCGCTGACCTCCTGCGGCCCTGAATCCCTTTCCCACCCGGCAGATCCAGAGGAATCCGAGATGCCTGCTGCCCGCAGCACGGACGTGCACACCCACCTGGCACCCCAGCTGACCCATCCCGTCGGCGGCGTGACGCATGATCACGACGGCCGCCTGCTGGTCGACGGCCAGCGCGTCGAGGCCGCCGGGCTCTACGACCCGGACCGGCTGCGGCGGCGGCTGGCGGCGAACGGGGTGCACCGGGCCTGGGTGTCGGCGCCGCCACCGCTGTACCGCCAGGGCCTGGACCTTGCGCGCACCCGGGCGTGGGTGCGGGCGCTCGACGACGGCCTGCGTGCCCGCCTGCACGGCACGGAGATCCTGGATCGCCTGACCTACCTGCCATTCGACCAGCCCGGGATCGCCCTCGAACTCCTCGAACAGACCGACGACTCGGTCGGCTGGACCGCTGCCGCGGGCGGTGACTCGCTCGCCCTGGACGATCCGGCGCTGAGTCCGATGTGGACAGTCCTGGCGGAACGGCGGAAACCCCTGCTGTTGCACCCCGGCGAGTCACCGGACCAGCGACTGGCGCCGCACTACCTGGCCAACCTGCTGGGCAACCCGGTGGAAACCGGCATCGCGGCAGCCCAGCTGGTGTTCGGCGGCGTGCTCACCCGGCACCCGGAGCTGCGGATCGTGCTGGCGCACTGCGGCGGCGTGCTGCCCGCGCTGATCGGGCGCTGGTCGCGCGGCGTGGCCACCCGGCGACCCGGCATCGCCGCGGACACCGCCGACCCCGCCGTCACCGTGCGCCGGTTGTGGACTGACTGTCTGGGGCATTCCACCGCATTCCTCGACCTGGCCAGGATGACCTTCGGCGAGGACCACCTGCTGCTCGGCAGCGACTACCCGTTCCCGATGGGCCTGGACGACCCGTTCGAGGCACTGGCCCACCTCACAGTCGAAGCGCGCCAACGGATCGGTGGCAACGCCGAGGCATTGCTGGCCAAGGCGGTCACGCCATGACCACGATCCAGACCGGCGTGCTGACCGCGGCCACCGCCCGGATCTTCACCGCCGCCGGCATCTGCGCGGTCGCCGCGCACCAGGTCGCCGAAGCACTGGTCGAGGCCGACGCCCGCGGCATCTCCTCGCACGGCGTGCTGCTGGTGCCGATGTACGTCGACCGGCTGCTGGCCGGTTCGGTCGGCAACCACACCGAGGCGGACCTGGTACTGGACGCGGGCGCGGTCGCCGTGCTCGACGCCGGGCACGCCCTCGGCATCCTGACCGCCGACCAGGCCATGCGCCTCGCGGTGACCAAGGCGGCGGCACTGGGCATCGGCGTGGTCAGCGTGCGCCGCGCCTTCCACTTCGGCGGCGCGTTCCGCTACGTCCAGGCCGCCATGGCCGCCGGGCAGATCGGCATCGCCGCGGCCAACACCCGGCCGCTGATGCCCGCGCCCGGCGGGGCCAGCGCGGTCCTCGGCAACAACCCGATCGCGATCGGCGTGCCCGGCCCGGACCCCGTCCTGGTCGACATGGCCCTCTCCGAAGCCGCCCTCGGCAAGATCAGACTCGCCGAGTCCGAGGGCCGGGCGATCCCGCCAACCTGGGCCACCGACCGCGACGGCCTGCCCACCACCGACCCGGTCGCCGCCCTCGCCGGACTGCTGCTGCCTGCTGGGGGACCCAAGGGCTACGGCCTGGCCCTCGTGATCGACGTGCTCACCGGGGTGCTCAGCGGCGGCTCGTTCGGAGCTGGCGTCAAGGGGCTCTACGCCGACCCCGCGGTGCCAAACGATTGCGCACACCTGTTCCTGGCCCTGGACCCGGAGGCGTTCGGGGCCGCGGACCTGCCGGAGCGGACCGCGCGGCTGGCCAGGGAGGTCCGGGATTCCCGGCTCGCACCCGGCGTCGACCGGGTGCTGCTGCCCGGCGAACGCGAGGCCGCCGCGGCCCGGATCGCGCACCGGGACGGAGTGCGGGTGCCGGAATCGGTGCTG
This sequence comes from Crossiella sp. S99.2, assembly GCF_023094165.1. Lineage (GTDB taxonomy): Bacteria > Actinomycetota > Actinomycetes > Mycobacteriales > Pseudonocardiaceae > Crossiella. The sequence continues at coordinate 84,904 of NZ_JALMDK010000019.1, forward strand.
ACCGCACTCGCGGACACCGCACGACGGGTCGGGGCCCAGCTGCCCGCGGAACTCAATGGCGACAACGGAAAGGGCCAGCGATGAAACCCACCTTCGACGCCACCGGCGAGGTCCTGGTGGTCACCGGTGGCGCCCGCGGCATCGGCGCCGCGGTGGCCAGGGCCTACACCGGCGCGGGCGGCACCGCCGTGGTGCTCGACCTCCTCGAACCCGAACAATCCGGACCCGGACTGCACCACCTCACCGTGGACGTGACCGACCGGGCCGAGGTGATCGACGCGATGTCCTTGGTACAGCGTGAGTTCGGCCGGATCGACGGCCTGATCGCGGGCGCCGCGGTACAGCCAAGGGCCGATGTGGTGGACACCCCGGAAGCCCTGTGGCGGCAGGCGATCGAGGTCAACCTGAACGGGGTGGTCTGGTCCTGCCAGGCGGTCCTGCCCGCCATGCTGGCCGCCGGGCGCGGATCGATCGTGTTGTTCGCCTCCGGCCTGGCCACCTTCGGCCGCGCCCAGGCCGCCGCCTACGCCGCGACCAAGGGCGCGATGATCCCGTTCGCCAAATCACTGGCCGCCGAGGTGGCGCACCGCCGGGTCCGGGTCAACGTGATCTTCCCCGGCGTCATCGACACCCCGCAGTTCCAGGCCGCCAACCCGACCGGCCCCGAACGCGAGCACTGGGCGCGCACCACCGGCATCGGCGAGCCCGAGGACGTGGTCGGTCCACTGCTGTTCCTGCTCTCCGAGGCGGCCACCATGTCCGGCTCGGTGCTCACCAGGGACCGCGCGTTCGCCGGGACCGCGCGGTGAGCGCGGAACGCGCGCCGGTCGTGGTCGTCGGCGGCGGTCCGATCGGCCTGATCACCGCGCTGGGCCTGGTGTCCTACGGCGTGCCGGTTGTGGTGCTGGAAGCCGGATCCGGGCTGTCCACCGACACCAAAGCAGGCACGATCCTCACCCGGACCCTGGAGGTGCTGGACCGCTACGGCGCACTTGGCCCGGTGCTGGAGGCGAGCCTGCGCATCGACGAGGTCGGCGAACTCGACCGCGCCACCGGCCAGTCCACCGGCAGCGTGCTGACCGCCGCGCTGGCCGCGGAAACCCGGTTCCCGTTCCTGCTCAACATTCCCCAGCACGAACTGGAACCGGTGCTCGCCGAGGTCCTCGAACACCGCGCCCCCGGCACCCTGCGATTCCAGCACCGCTTGGCGGATTTCGAGCAGGACGAGCACGGCCTCACCCTGCGAGTGTCCACTTCGGACGGTCCGATCACGATGGCCGCCAGTCACCTGCTCGCCTGCGACGGCGGCCGATCGACCGTGCGCGAACGGCTCGGCATCGAGGTCAGCGGGCACACCCTGGACCAGCGCTACATGCTGGTCGACCTAGTCTGCGACCTCGACATCGGCAACCCGCGCGACTACCCGTACCTGGCCTACTTCGGCGACCGCACCGAGTGGATGATCCTGGTGCGCCAGCCGCACTGCTGGCGATTCCTGTTCCCGCTCGCCGCCGGCGCACCCGAACCGAGCACCGAAGCGTTGCGGGACAAGGCACACCGCTTCATCGGCGAGGTCGACGAACTCACCGTGCGCGGCAGCAACATCTACACCTTGCACCACCGGGTGGCCGCCTCCTGGCAAGCCGGCCGGGCCTTCCTGCTGGGCGACGCCGCGCACCTGATCACCCCGATGTGGGCGCTGGGCCTCAACACCGGCGTGCTGGATGCCTCGAACCTGCCCTGGCGGCTGGCCTGGGTGCACCGCGGCTGGGCCAGTCCGGACCTGCTGCGTGGCTACGAGGCCGAGCAATCCCCGGTGGCCGTGCATGGATCCGGCGAGATGGCCGAGGCGGCCCGCGCGATCATGGACCGGCGCCTGGACCCGGCCACCGGCGCGGGCGGCTGGGGCGAGGCGATGACCCGCACCCTGCTCGGCGTGCGCCTGGACATCGACCACACCGGCGACTGGTCAATGGCCCGCGGCAGCAGCACGCCCACCCCGATCCGGGTCGGCGAACGAGTCCCGGACCTGCGGGTCTTCGCCGGGCGCGGACCGGTCACCCTGCACCAGCTGTGCCGGGACAGCTTCCTCGCCGTGCACCTCACCGACGCCCGTCGCCGCCCACCGATCGCCGCTGACAACCCGCCCGGTCTGCGGCAGGCACTGATCAGCCGCTGGGACGCGCCGCACGACTCCGGCCTGCGCGACCGGGCCTACTTCGACCCCGGCGACACCGTGCGCACCCGGTTCGGCCTGGACGGCGACGTGGTGGTGCTGCTGCGCCCCGACGGGCACATCGCCGCCATCGAACCCTGGACCGCCAACGCCACGCACACCATCCAGCAGCGATACCTGGCCCTCGTCGGACTGGCCGACCACCGGCCGACGGAGGTGACCCCGTGCGCGGCGACCTCGTGATCTCACCCGCGGGGGAGCCGATCGTGCTCGCCGACATCGGCCTGACGCAACTGCACGAGGACCCGCGGATCCGGGTGTGGGACGTCTCCCTCGAACCAGGCGCCTGCCATCCCTGGCACCTGCACCACAACCCTTACGTGGTAATGAGTCTGGCCGGTTCGAACGGCCGGATGGACTGGCTGGACGGCACCGAACCCCGGTTCATCTTCGAGTACCGCGGCGGTGCGGTGTACCGGCCCGTCTCACCAGTGCACCGCCTGACCAACATCGGCGATTCCTGCTACCGCAACCGGCTCATCGAGTTGAAGGATCTCGGCGAACACCTCCGCGAACCTCTGGACATCGGGCCGGGCGCGCGCAGCAGCCTGGGCGTGCCGCCGGGCGAGCCGTTGCCGGACGGCCGGATCCCGGTGCTGCGGCACGAACACGTGTCGGTGTGGACGGTCACCGTGCATCCGGGCGAGACCCGCGAACTCGACCTCAGCCCGGGGCCGCACCTGCTCGCCGCGATCGAGGTCGACGAGCACGACCCGGCAGGCGGCGTGCGACCGCACCCCGGCGGCCCGCTCACCCTGGCCGGCGCCGGAACCTGGTTCGTCGTCGAACTCAGCTACCTGAACCACCTCAACACCATTCTGGAAGGACACCGCGGATGAGCGAGCCCTACCCCGCCGACGCGCCCCTGCGCCCACCACCGCCCTGCCCCACGGATCTCGATGTCCGGGAATGGGCGGACAATCTCTCCGCACCCGCCCGCTACGGCGGCGAATCAGCCGACCGGGCCCGCGAACGAACGGCCGTCGACGCCGACGGCGAAGCCGCGCACCGGTTCCGCGAGATCCTCCTGGAAACCCACAACCTGTCCTGGGCAGCGAAAACCCTGGCCGGTCTCACGCACAAAGCGTTGTGGCGCAACGAGGACACCGGAGCGTCCATCTCGCTGGTGAAGTTCGAGCAGGGCGCGGGCATCCCGTCCCGGCACTCGCACGCCTCGAACCAGTTCATGTTCTGCCTGTCCGGCCGCTACACCTACCTGCCCACCGGGATCACTCTCACCGAAGGCTCCTTCTACTGGAACCCCAAGGGAAGCCGGCACGGCCCGACCCTGGCCGAGGAGACCTCGATTTTGCTGGAGGTCTACGACGGTCCGCACTATCCCACCCAGCCCGACTGGTACAGCTCGCCCACCGACGCGCGCTGAGCACTCCGAGGAGGAAACCCATGACCGTGCACACCATCGTCGCCCCCGGGCTGGCTGAACCGAACGGGCATTTCGCGCACGCCAGCGCGATCGAGGTCCCGGCCACCGCCCGGCTGGTCTTCCTCTCCGGGATGACCGCCCGCAACGCCGAGGGCGGCATCACCGGCGTCGGCGACATCACCGCGCAAACCCACCAGGTCTGCCGCAACCTGCGGGCCGCGGTCGAGGCCGCCGGCGGCACCCTGGCCGATATCGCCAGGGTGGACGTCTACGTCCGCGACATGGCCGACTTCGACGCCGTGCACGCGGTTCGCCGGCAGTACTTCACCGAGCAGGCCCCCGCCTCCACCATGGTCGAGGTATCCGGTTTCGTGCGGGCCGAGTACCTCATCGAGATCAACGCGATCGCGGCGATCGGCGGTCGGTCGTGAAGCTGGCGGCGGTGAATCTCGTTGGCGCTTGGGCGATCGGCGTGGTCGACGCCGAGTCGGGCACGATCCGGACGGCCCCGGCCGAACTCGGCACCGTCGACGACGTGATCCGCGGCAGGCTCGACCTCCAGCTGGTCGCCGACGCGGTGCACGGGGCCGAACCCCGCCTGCTCGGCGAGATTCGGCTCGGGCCGCCGGTCCAGCAGTTCAACCGGGATGTGCTCTGCACCGGCTGGAACTACCTGGACCACTTCCACGAGTCAGCGGGCAAACGCGAAGGCCAGGATCCGGTGGCAGTCCCGGCGCACCCGACCTTCTTCACCAAGGGCCCGGACACCGTGGTCGGCCCACATGATCCGATCGCCTTCGACCCGACGATCTCCGCGAAATGGGACTATGAGGCCGAAATCGCCATCGTGATCGGCCGGGACGGGCGCTCGATCCCGGAATCCACCGCACACCAGCACATCTTCGGCTACCTGGTGGCCAACGACGTCTCCCAGCGCGATCTGCAACGGGCGCACGGCGGCCAGTGGCTCAAGGGCAAGAGCATCGACGCCACCATGCCGCTCGGTCCATGGCTCACCACCGCGGACGAGATCGGCGCGGTCACGGACCTGCGGATCAGCTGCGAGCTGAACGGCGTTGAGCTGCAGCGGGCGAGCGCGGCGGAGATGGCCTTCCCGATCCCGCGCCTGATCGCCGAACTCAGCCACGGCATGACCCTGCGCGCGGGTGATGTGCTGCTCACCGGCACCCCCAGCGGCATCGGCAACGCCCGCGAACCGGCGGTGTACCTGGCCGAGGGGGATGTGCTGGTCACCCGGGTCAGCGGCCTGGGCGAGCTGCGCAACACGCTGCGGCGGGTGGACCTGGCCCGAGCGGCAACATGACCGATCCCACCCCGGAACGGCTGACCCCGGCCCAGTTCCGCACTCACTTTCCCATCACCTGCACCAAAACCTACCTCGCCTCGTGCAGTCAGGGCGCGCTCTCCGACGCCCTCGCCGCGGCCCTGACCACCTTCCAGTCCACCCTGCTCGAACACGGAAACCCTTGGGAGCACTGGATCGTCGAGGTGGAGCGGTCCCGCGCGGCCTTCGCCGAACTGATCGGCGCGACCCCGGCCGAGATCGCCATCGTCTCCTGCGCCTCCGAAGGCGCGTTCCAGGCAGCCAGCGGCCAGGACTGGACCCGCCGCCCCGGCCTGGTCACCACCGACCTGGAATTCCCCTCGCTGGCCCACGTGTGGCTGGCCCAGCGCGCCCGCGGCGCCGAGGTGCGCTTCGCGGGCGCCCACAACGGTTTCGCCGACCTGCCCGGCTACACCAAGCTGATCGACTCCTCGTGCTCACTGGTCTCGGTGCCGCTGCACGCCTACGCCCACGGCCAGCGGCTCCCGGTCGAGGAGATCACCGAGACCGCGCACCGGCACGGCGCGCGGGTGCTCGTCGACGCCTACCAGGGCCTGGGCGTGACCGCCGTGGACGTGCGTGAACTCGACTGCGACTACCTGGTCGCCGGCGCGCTGAAGTACCTGCTCGGCGTGCCCGGCATCGCCTTCCTCTACGTCCGCGCGGGCCTGCCGCACCCGGTCGACCCCCTGCTGACCGGCTGGTTCGGCCAGCGCGACACCTTCGCCTTCACCCCACACGACCTCACCTTCGGCCCCGGCGCCAAACGCTTCCAGAGCGGCAGCCCACCGGTGCTCGCCGCGTACGGCGCCCACGCCGGGCTGTCCATGCTGGCCCGCACCGATCCCGCCGAACGCCAGGCCCACGTCGCGGCGCTGGTCACCCACCTGTACGAGAGCCTCCGGGACGCGGGCGAGCACCTTGCCTCCCCGGCCGATCCCGCCGCCCGAGGTCCCCAGGTGGCCCTGCGCGACCACGATCCAGCCGCACTCGCCGCGTTCCTGGCCACCCGGGGCGTGATGACCAGCCCCCGCGGCAGCCTGCTGCGGATCGCCTGCCACTACTACACCTCGACCGAGGACATCGTGACCCTGCTCGACGCGCTGGCCGGGTACCGTCGGTGCAAGCCACAGCCAAGCGCTAATCGGCTCACAGCAACCTCTTAGGAACCAGTCGCACCATGAAGCCATGACGCTGATGGAGCACCGCAACCGGATCAACTGGGAAACCGCCACCGACCCCGGCCGCCGCCGGATCAACGCCGACGCCCTGGCCGTGCGTCCAGGGTGGGACAGCATGACGCCCGTGCTGGCCCTGGCCGATGGCGTCGGCGACACCCGCACCGCCGCCGACGCCGCCCGCGTCGCGGTCGACGCCGCCACCAGCACCGTCCCCGCCCGCGGACCCACCGAGGCGATCCTGGCCGCCCAGCGTGCCGTGCTCGCGCTGAGCCACCTCGGGGACAGCGTGCTGGTGGTGGCGATGCCCTTCGCCGACCAGCTCGGCAACGGCTACCGGATCGGCTGGGTCGGCGACGCCCGCGCCTACCGATGGGATGGCCGCACGCTGACCCGGCTGACCACGGATCACACGGTGGCCGAGTACTTCCGCCGCCAGGGCCTGGACACCACGCCGTGGATGGAACACATGGTCACCGCCACCGTCCGCTCCGCCCGCCCCCAGGACATCGGCCAGGTCGAGGTCCGCGGCGATGTCGGTTTGCTGCTGTGCAGCGACGGCGTCTACGGCGCGCTGGACCTGCCCACCATGACCGCCATCGTGGCCCGCCCCGCCCGCTTCGGTCCCCGCGCCCAGGAACTCGTCGCCACCGCCATCGACCGCGGCGCCACCGACAACGCCACCGCCCTACTCCTAACCCCCTAAACCCAAGTCGTACGGCGAGTTGGCCGTTATGGACGCCGAGTTGGCCGAAGTGGACGGTGCGTTGGCCGAAGTGGCACGTCTCTCGTGCCAGTTGGGCCAACTGGTACGCCCGCTTGGGCAAAACCGGCGTACGAGTTGGGCCAACTCGCCGTCCATAAGGGCCAACGTGGGGTACGACAACGGCCAACACGCGGGGTGGGTGGGTTAGCCGACGGTGGCGTGGATGAAGCACCAGCGCCATTTTTCGCCGGGCTCGAAGCTGCGCATCACCGGGTGCTGGCTGTCGCGGAAGTGGGCGGTGGCGTGCTGGCTGGGGCTGGAATCGCAGCAGGCGACGTGGCCGCAGGTCAGGCAGAGGCGGAGGTGCACCCAGTTGGTGGTGCCCTCGGCCAGGCAGTCCTCGCAGCCTTCCTCGCTGCCAGGGGGGACGTGGTACGGGGCGGATTTGAGGTGTTTGCAGACCTGGGTGGTGCTGGGGGCCTTGAGCCAGCCGGTGCCGGGGTCGGTGACCAGCTGGGTGGAGCGGTCCAGCATGGATTCCTCGATGGCGAGCATGTCCAGGACCCGGCGCAGCACGATATCGTCCGCTGCCTTGCGATCGCGGGCGTCCAGCAGAGTGTCCATTTCGGACTCCAGCATGGCGCGGCGGAGTCTGCGGTAGGCGAAGCTGGGGGTTTCCAGGTCGTCGTCGGGGCGGCCGAGGGTTTCCCAGGCGGCGTTGACCCGGTTGTTCAGGCGGGTGCGCAGGCGGTCCAGGACTTCGGGGGTGTCCTCGGGGCGGGTCTCCTTCTCCAGGCGCTCCAGTGCCGCGGTGGTCATGGCCTGGAGCAGGACCGCTTCCTGCAGGGCGTCCTGGGCTGGGTCGGGGGCGGGCAGTTTGAGTTTGCGGACCAGCCAGGGCAGGGAACCGCCTTGCAGCAACAGGGTTCCGGCCACCACCACGAACGCGGCCAGTACCAGCACCGGGCGTTGCGGGGTGTTCTCGGGCAGCACGAACACCGCGGCCAGGGTCACCACGCCGCGCATGCCGGCCCAGGCGGTCACCGCGGAGTACCGCCAGCGCCAGGCCTTGCGGCCGAAAGCCTTGCGCAGCAACGTGATGCCGACCATCCACAGTACCCGGGTGAGGATGGTGGCGGCCAGTACCAGGCCACAGGCCAGGACCAGGGTGCCCAGGGACAGGTCGGTTTCGCCGACTTCGGTGAGGATGCGGCGCAGTTGCAGGCCGATGAGCAGGAAGACGACGTTCTCAAGGAGGAACTGGATGGTCTGCCAGTTGACCGTGCTGGCGATGCGGGCCGCGCCGTTGAGCATCCGGGGTTCGCGGTGGCCCAGCATCAGGCCGGCGATCACCACGGCGAGCACGCCGGAGCCGTGCACGGCCTCGGCCGCGACGTAGGCGGCGTAGGGCACGACCAGGGACACGCCGGTGTCGAAGACCGGGTCCTGCAACCGGGTGCGCAGGAATCCGGCCACGTAGCCGACGATCAGTCCGAGCAGCACCCCGGCGCCCGCGGCGAGCAGGAAGTTGCCGCCGACCTGCCAGAAGGTGACCGCCCCCGCCATGGCCGCGATCGCGGTGCGCAGCGCGACCAGCGCGGCCGCGTCGTTGACTAGGCTCTCGCCCTCCAGCACCCGCACGATCGTGCGCGGCAGGCCGACCCGCCGGGCCACCGCGGTCGCGGCCACCGCGTCGGGTGGGGCGACCACCGCGCCGAGGGCGAACGCGGCGGCCAGCGGCACGCCGGGGATGGCGAGCCAGGCGACCGCGCCGACGCCGAGCGTGGTGAACACGACCAGACCGACCGAGAGCAACCCGATCGGACCCCGGTTGGCCCGGAAGTCGATCAGTGAGGTGCGGATCGCGGTGGCGTAGAGCAGCGGCGGCAGCAGGCCGATGAGCACCACGTCCGGGTTGAGCGCGTAGTCCGGCACCCCGGGGATGAAGGACACCGCGACGCCGACCACGATCAGGCACAGCGGCGCCGACAGGTTCAGCACCTTCGCCAGGAAGGTCACCGCGAGCACCGCGACGACCAGCCCGATGATCTCCAGCGCGATCTCCATGGCGCACAGCATCCCTCACGACCGGCCTGGTCACCGCATGAGCCACGGGTTTTGTCGGTGGGCGTGGCTAGGTTTGCGTACGTGCTCCGAACGCTCGCGATCGAGAACTACCGCTCCCTGCGTCACCTGGTGCTGCCGTTGCGCCAGCTCAACCTGGTCACCGGCGCCAACGGCAGTGGCAAGTCCAGCCTGTACCGGGCGTTACGGCTGCTCGCCGACGCCGCCCGCAACGGCGCGGTCACCGCGCTGGCCAGGGAGGGCGGGTTGCAGTCCACGTTGTGGGCGGGGCCCGCGGTGATCGGCCGGGGGGTGCGCGAGGGCCGGTACGCGGTGCAGGGCACGGTGCGTAAGGAGCCGGTCGGGTTGCGGCTGGGCTTCGCCGGGGACGACTTCGGGTATTCGCTGGACCTGGGCCTGCCGCAGCCGGGGGAGACCGCGTTCGCGCTGGACCCGGAGATCAAGGGCGAGGCGGTGTGGCGCGGTCCGGTGTACAAGCAGAGCGGGCTGTTCGCCGAGCGGCGCAACGGCGCGGTGCTGCTGCGCGGGGCGACCGGGGCCTGGGGCGAGGACACCTTCCGGATCCGGCCGTATGACAGCCTGCTCAGCGAGTTCACCGATCCGCGGGTGGCGCCGGAGGTGATGGTGCTGCGTGAACGGATCCGGTCCTGGCGGTTCTACGACCATTTCCGCACCGACGCCGACGCCCCCGCCCGGCAGGCCCGCCTGGGCACCCGCACCCCGGTGCTCAGCCAGGACGGCGCGGACCTGGCCGCCGCGGTGCAGACGATCACCGAGATCGGCGACACCGACGCGCTGGGCCTGGCCATTGAGGACGCCTTCCCCGGTTCCCGGGTGACGGTCGAGCATTCGGACGGGCGGTTCGAGTTGTCCTTGCGCCAGCACGGGTTGTTGCGGCCGTTGCGCGCGGCCGAGCTGTCCGACGGCACCCTGCGCTACCTGCTGTGGGTGGCCGCGCTGCTCAGCCCGCGCATCCCGGAGCTGTTCGTGCTCAACGAGCCCGAGACCAGCCTGCACCCCGATCTGCTGCCCGCACTGGCCCGGCTGATCGTCACCGCGGCGAAGAACACCCAGGTCGTGGTGGTCTCGCACGCCCGCCCGCTGATCGCCGCGATCGAGGCGGGCGCCGAGGAGACGGGCGCCGACCTCGGTGCGGTGCGGCTGGTCAAGGACCTGGGGGAGACCACGATCGAGGGACAGGGCCGCCTGGACCAGCCGTCCTGGCACTGGCCCAAGCGGTAGCCGTCACCAGCGGCGCTGGATCGCCTGGTCGTGCGAGACGGAGTAGAGGGTGGCCAGGTCGTTGGGCAGGGCGGCCTTGACCGCCTTGCTGATCTCGTCCACCAGCACCTCCTCGGCGCCCGCGGTCAGCCCGTCGAGGGCTTCCCTGGCCACCGTCTCGGCGCTGATTTTCTCGAACGGGACCCGCTTGCTGAACTCGGTGTCCACGTAGCCGCAGTGCACGTTGAGCACGTGCGTGCCCTGGCCGCGCAGGCCCAGCCGCAGCGAGTTGGAGATCGACCACTGCGCGGCCTTGCTCGCGGCGTACCCGGGTGCGGCGTCGATGGCCAGCCAGCTCGCCACGGACAGCATGTTCACCAGCGCGCCGCCGCCCCGCGCGGCCAGCACCGGCGCGAACGCCTTGGCCACCGCCCAGGTGCCCAGCGTGTTGACCTCGAACTCCTGCCGCGCCCCGGCGAGGGAGCCCTGGAGCAGGCTCGGTCCGGCGACCACGCCCGCGTTGTTGACCACGATCGAGACGTCGCCCGCGGTCGCGGCGAGCTGGGCGACCTGGGCGTGGTCGGTGACGTCGAGGGCCACCGGCACGATCCGCGGGTCGGTCACCTCGACCGACTTCGGGTCGCGCGCCCCGGCGTAGACCTTGCTCGCGCCGCGGGCCAGCAGCCCCGCCACAAAAGCCCGGCCAATGCCCCGGTTCGCCCCGGTCACCAGCGCCACCGCACCGTCGATCCGCATGTCTGTGCTCCTTGTTCCAGCAGTTCGGGAAGACACCACCGACGCTATCCGCTGAGTTTCAAAAAGCAACTCAGATGGACAGGATGTGGCCCGACTCACCCTGGATCTAAGAAGGAGACTCAGCTGGTCCGGGACCGGGTCGGGCGTTCGTACCAGTTGGGCCAACTCGTACGCCCGTTTGGGCAAAACCGGCGTACCAGTTGGGCCAACTCGCCGGAAGAGGGGTGGGGCGGGGGTGTCTGGGGAGGTGGGGGTGGGTGGTGGACAGAATGGGGGCATGTCGACTTTGTTCTCCCGGATCATCGCCGGTGAGCTGCCTGGGCGGTTCGTGTGGCGGGATGCCGGGGTCTCCGCGTTCCTGAGCATCGCGCCGTTGCGGCCGGGGCACACCCTCGTCGTGCCGCATGCCGAGATCGACCAGTGGACCCAGGCCGAGCCGGAACTGCTCGGTCGCTGTATGGCAATCGCACAGGTCATCGGGCAGGGTGTGCAGCGTGCGTGGGCAGCGCCGCGGGCTGGGCTGATCGTGGCCGGGTTCGAGGTGCCGCACCTGCACGTGCATGTGTCGCCGGTGTGGGACATGGACGACTTCGACTTCACGCGGGTAGAGATGGAACCGGACGGCGCGAAGTTGGACGACGCTCTGCACCGGCTGCGGGTGGCCCTGCGCGAGCTGGGTCACGAGGAACACGTGCCCGCCGACTAGGCGGGCGGACAGGGGGAACCCGGTGCGGCGGATGTTCTGGAAGCTGCTGCGTGGGAAGGCCGAGCGGGCGCGGACCCGGTCGGCCAAGCTGGTCACGGCCTCGGGCGCGCACGCGGAGTGGGCGGCCGGGTTCACCGACGCCGAGCTGACCGCGGCCGCCGCCGAGCACGTCGACGACCTGCTGAAGTTCCTGGCTGTCGCCCGCGAGGCCGCCGACCGCGCCCTGGGTGAGCGGCCCTTCGACGAACAACTGCTCGGCGCGGCCCGGCTGCTGGCCGGGGACGTGGTGGAGATGGCCACCGGTGAGGGCAAGACCCTGTCCGGGGCCATCGCCGCCGCCGCGTTCGCGCTGCGCGGCCGCACCGTGCACGTGGTCTCGGTCAACGACTACCTGGCCCGCCGCGACGCCGAGTGGATGGCGCCGCTCTACGCGCTGTTCGGCGTCACGGCGGGCTGGGTCGGATCGGTGTCCACCAAGGCCGAGCGCCGGGAGGCATACGCCGCCCAGGTCACCTACGCGCCGGTCAGCGAGATCGGGTTCGACCTGCTGCGCGACCGGCTGGCCACCTCGGTGGAAGCCCTGGTCGCGCCGGAGAACGATGTCGCGATCGTGGACGAGGCCGATTCGGTGCTGGTCGACGAGGCCAGGGTGCCGCTGGTGCTCGCCGGCGCCGCCGAGGGCGTCGCGCCGTCGCGCTCGATCACCGAACTGGTCCGCACGCTGCGTCCCGGGGTGGACTTCACCGGGGACCAGGAGGGGCGCAACGTCGCGCTCACCGATGTCGGCGCGGCCGTGGTCGAGGCGTCCCTGGAGATCGACCTCTACTCCGAGGAGCACATCTCCAGCACGCTGACCCTGGTCAACCTGGCGCTGCACGCCAGGGTGCTGCTGATCAAGGACGTGCACTACCTGGTCAAGGACGGCCAGGTGCACCTGATCAACGAGTCCCGCGGCCGGGTGGCCAACCTGCAGCGCTGGCCGGACGGCCTGCAGGCCGCGGTGGAGGCCAAGGAGGGCCTGGCGCCGAGTGAGTCCGGCGAGGTGCTGGACACCATGACCGTGCAGGGCCTGATCCGCCGGTACAAGACCGTCTGCGGCATGACCGGCACCGCCGTGGTCGCCGCCGAACAGCTCCAGACCTTCTACAACCTGGAAGTCGCCAAGATCCCGCCGCACCGGCCGTTCGTGCGGGTGGACGAGCCCGATCGCCTCTTCGACACCGTCGAGGAGAAGGAGACCGCGATCGTCGAGCACGTCCTCGGCGTGCACGCCACCGGCCAGCCGATCCTGCTCGGCACCCTGGACGTGGCCGAATCCGAGCGGCTGGCCGAACGGCTGCGCGCGGCAGGCGTGGAGTGCACCGTGCTCAACGCCAAGAACGACGCCAAGGAAGCCGCGATCATCGCCGAGGCAGGGACCTACGGCACGGTCACCGTGTCCACCCAGATGGCCGGACGTGGCACCGACATCCGCCTCGGTGGCGCGGACCAGCACGACGCCGAACGGGTCCGGGAGACCGGCGGCCTCTACGTGATCGGCACCGGCCGCCAGCTCAGCCGCCGCCTGGACGACCAGCTCCGCGGCCGCGCGGGCCGGCAGGGCGACCCGGGCCGCTCGGTGTTCTTCGTCAGCCTCACCGACGAGCTGGTGCTGCGCTACGGCCCGGTGCGCAACCCCAAGATGATCGACCACCTGCAGCGGGTGGCCGACGCGGAGATGCTCACCACGCACAGCAACACCTGGCGCTACAACCAGCTCCTGGAACACCAGCGCGACCAGCTGGCCAAGGACCGCGACGAGGTGCTGCGCACCGACCGGGCGCTCAAGGACCTGGAGGAGCCCGCCGCCGAGCGGCTCAAGGAACTGCGCGCCGCGGACATCCCGGAGGACGTGCTGGCCGAGGCGGCCCGCCGGGTCACCCTGCACCACATGGACCGCTGCTGGGCCGACCACCTCGCCCTGCTCGCCGAACTCCGCGAGACCATCCACCTGCGCGCCCTGGCCAGGGAAAACCCCCTCGACGAGTTCCACCGGGTGGCCATCCCGGCCTTCCGCCAGGAACTCCCGGCCGAACTGACCGCGCGCACCGTGGAGACCTTCGACGCGCTGCCGATCACCGCCGAGGGCGCCGACCTGCCCGCCGCCGGGATCATCCGCCCCACCTCCACCTGGACCTACATGGTGCAGGACAACCCCAGCGGCTCCGGGCTGAGCCGCACCATCGACGGCATCGCCAAGCTGGTGCGGCGTCGCTCCGGCGGGAAGGTCAGCGCACCGGCCGATACCTGAGCTGCACCACCCCGGAGGCGCTGAACTCCCGGCTGCCCAGGAACTCCAGCGCCTCCGGGGCCGGCCGGAACACCGGTCGCCCCGCTCCCAGCAGCACCGGGTAGACCAGCAGCCGGTATTCGTCCACAAAGGACGCCAGCTCGCGTGCGGTCTCCGCCCCCGCGAAGACCGCGATATCCTTGCCCGACTTGGCTTTCAGCTCCCCGATCTCGGCCGCCAGGTCCGCGCCGATCCGCTGTGCGGGCGTCCAGTGCAGTTCGGGTTCGCCGCGCGAGAGCACCAGCTTGGTGATCGAGTTCATCAGCCGGGTGTGCTCCCGGTCCACCGGCTTCTCGGTCGGCCCGTCCATCCAGTACTCGGCCAGATCCCGGTACGCGGTGTGCCCGAAGATCATCGCGTCGATCCCGCGCAACTGCTCGGCCATCAACTCGGCCATCTCCGGATCGTCCACCATGATCCAGTCCAGCTCGCCGTCCGGCCCGGCCGCGTACCCGTCCAGGGTCATCATGATCGACAGATACAGCTTCGGCATAAGTCCTCCTGGTGGTTGGGTACACCAGTTGTGACCGCGCGGGCCGGTAAAACTAATCGGTGGCCAGGTGAGCGTCGATGTGGGTGGAGATCATCCGCAGGATCTCCGGCACCACCGCGTTGAGGAAGAAGTGGCCGCCGGGGAAGACCTTCAGCTCGAAGGAACCGGTGGTGTGCTCGGCCCAGGACCGCACCTCGTCCACGGTGGCCTTCGGGTCGGCGTCCCCGGTCAGCGCGATCACCGGGCAGGACAGCGGCGGACCCGGTGTGTAGCGGTAGGTCTCGGCGGCCTTGTAGTCGCTGCGGATCGCCGGCAGCACCATCCGCAGCACCTCCTCGTCCTCCAGCAACGCGGAGTCGGTGCCCGCCAGCTTCCGGACGTCGACGATCAGCCGGTCGTCGTCGAGCAGGTGGGTGCGCTCGTCGCGGTGCCGGGACGGCGCGCGGCGGCCGGAGGCGAACACCCCGGTCGGCCGGATCCCGTCCGCCTCCAGCCTGCGCGCGACCTCGAAGGCCAGCGAGGCGCCCATGCTGTGGCCGAACAGGGTGACCGGGCGGTCCAGCCAGGGCCGCACGGCCTTGGTGACCTCATCGGCCAGCGCTTCGATGGAGTCGATGGGCGGCTCCTGCCTGCGGTCCTGCCTGCCCGGGTACTGCACCGCGAGCACCTCAACCCCCGGGGTGAGCGCGCGGGAGACCGGGAAGAAGTAGCTGGCCGACCCGCCCGCGTGCGGCAGGCAGAGCAGCCGGGCCGGCGCCTGCGGGGCGGGATGGAAACGACGCACCCAGAGATCGTCAGTCATGCCCGAACGCTAGCGGTTGGGGCTGTTCCCAGGCGGCGGTTCCGGGAACCGGCGGGCCAGTTCCCGGCTGCGGCCGAGCTGGGCCTTGCGGGCCTGGCCCGCGGCGAAACCCAGCAGCCCGCGCGGTGTGGATAGTGCGATGTGGTCCAGCACCGCGGTGCCCGCCGGAGCCGCCTCGATCCGGTAGCCGTAGCGCAGCCGCACCCCGCCGGGACTGCGCACCGCGCCGTCGATGGTGCCCGCGCCGAGCACCAGGCTGACCTCGATCACGTTGTCGTGCCGCAGGAAACCGAAGCGGAAGCGTTCCACCGCGGTGTACCGGACTTCCGCGCCGTCCCGCCGCACGTCCCGGACCTCGACGATCAACGGTGACAGCCCAAGGTAGTTGTGCGGATCGGACAGGTGCTCGAACACCGTCTCCGGGGTGGTGGGCAGCAGGGTGCGCAGGGCGAATGCCTGGGTGGGCATCAGGCCGAATCCCGGTGCACCAGGGTGGGTTCGAAGATCACCGCGGCGGGCGGCACGTCTGGGTCGTCGACCCTGGTGAGGACCTGGCGGGCCATTTCCGCGGCCATGTCCTCCACCGGCTGGCGGACCGTGGTCAGCGGGGGTTCGCAGGCCAGGGCGGCGCTGCTGTCGTCGAAGCCGACTACCGCGACGTCCTCGGGCACCCGGCGGCCGTGCTTGCGCAGCACCGGCAGCGCGCCCTGGGCCATCAGGTCGGAGGCGATGAACACCGCGTCCAGGCCGGGGGTGTCGGCGAGCAGGCGTTCCATCGCGGCAGCGCCGCCCGCCCGGCTGAAATCGCCCTCGGTGATCAGCGGCGGCGGGTGGCCGAGGGCGGTGAGGGTGTCCCGGAAGCCGGTCAACCGCCCCTGTCCCGCCGGAGCGTCCAGGGGGCCGGTGATGGTGGCGAAGCCGCGCCGGCCCAGGGCGTGCAGGTGCTGGGCGGCGAGGGCGCCACCGGCGACCTGGTCCACGTCCACGTAGGTGATGCGGGCCGGGCTGGCGGACTTGCCGGCCAGGACTACCGGCAGGCGGGACTTGAGCAGCTGGCCGGGCAGGGGGTCCTGGGCGTAGGTGTGGATCAGGATCACCCCGTCCAGGCGGCCCTGGCGCAAGTCGGTGACCACTTGCTCGCGGCTGTCCCGGCCGGTCATCAGCAGCACCAGGTGCAGGCCCAGCGGGTTGAGCACGCTGGTCACCCCGCTGACCACCCGGCCGAAGAACGGGTCGCCCAGGATCCGGCTCTCCTCCGGCAGCACCAGGGCGATCGCGTCGGCGCGGCGGGTGACCAGGGAGCGGGCCGCCAGATTGGGCAGGTAACCGGTTTCGGAGATGGCCCGCTCGACTGCCTGGCGCAGGCCCTCGTCCACGCTGGCCTTGCCGTTGACCACCCGGGACACCGTCGCCCTTGACACGCCGGCCACCCGCGCGACGACCTCCAGGGTCACGCGGTCGGCGGTGGGGCGGCGGGAGACGGACACCTGATCTTTATACCGGCTCCCGCCGCCCGTTCAGCCGCCCGTCAGCTGGGTCAACCGGGCGAGTTCGACCTTGCGTTGCCCGGTCATCCGCGCGGCGACCTCCCTGGTGGCCGGGTGGGTGATCGACTCGGCCGCCGAACCGGCCACCGTGGTCGATTCGGACAGGTGCGCGCGCAGCAGTCGGGTGAACTCGGCGTCGAAGTCCGCCGCCGTGGCCAGTGCGCTCAGTTCGGGCTCGGTCGGCATGCCGGGCATGTCGTGGCCCTCGTGGTTGTTCACGTAGGCCACCCCGGCCTGTTTCAGCAGCTCGTGCAGGGTTTCCCGTTCCGCGCGGCGGGCCGAGCCGAGTTCCGCGGCCAGCTCGCGCAGGGCCGGTGCGGCCAGCCGCGCCGCGCCAGCGTCGAGCAGTTTGAGCGCCTGGTCGTCGGTGGCGATGACCAGTTCGGCGAAGGCGGTCTCGGTCGGCCCGAACGTGCCCGCCGCCGTCGACGAGGGCGCTGACGGCGGCGGGGACGCCACCTGCCGGTCACAGCCGGTCAGGCCGAGTGCCAGCAGGGCGATGAGCAGTGGCCGGGCCAAGCTCATCCGGGCACGCCCGCGGCGTTGCACTTGAGCACCGCGTTGAGGCAGTTCCGCACCCGGCGGTCCAGTTCGGCGGCGGGCCAGACGTTGAAGAAGTCGCCGTGCATGGTGTACCCGGGCCCGGAGGACAGCCGCAGGCCGCCGGTCGGGCCGGTCACCGGGTAGCGCAGCACCATGCGCAGCTTGGGCACCGACACCGGGTGTGAGGACGGGCAGCCGCCCGCGACCGGGTAGGCCAGGTGACTGGCGTGGTTGGGCGAGTCCAGGTCCCGGCCGTTCCAGCACTGCGGGAAGTCCAGGTAGGTCTCCAGCATCGTGTTCGGCGGGCACTCCACGAAGTTCTTCGAGGGGTTGACGTGCCCGGCGTGCAGGCAGGACCAGCGCGCGATGCTGTCATTGGGCCCGGTGGCCTTGGCGTTGCCCGCCACCACTTTCAGCCCGAGCGGGTAGGACCGGATGTCCTGCGGCCGGTTCACGCCCTCGCCGAGGTAGTAGAAGGTCATGAACCGCGGTGGCACCGGGACGTTGTCCTTGAACAGGGTGGGCACCCAGTAGGAGGAGATGTCGATCAGCGGATCGCAGTTGCCGGTGGCCCCGGCCAGCGATTGCAGGTTCGAGTTGGCGTTGGTGGAGGAGTTGCCGAAGAAGTCGTGCAGGTGCGAGGCGCCTGCCAGGTTGGGCAGCACGATCGGGTCATCGGGCAGCCGGTGGCTGAGCTGGCAGTCGGCCACGAACTCGGCCACCCGGACCGGTTCGGCCTGCGCCGCGCCCGCGCCGCCGGTGAGCAGGCCGGCAACCACGGCCATGATCGACAACAGGGTGGCGGAACGTCTCTTCGTCGTTGAAGAAGCCATTCTGGAACTCCCTCTGCTTGGCATCGGGCCCGACGCAAACGTATGGAGAGAGCGCTCTCAAGCGGTCACTATCGCGCCGTCCGGACAGCGCGGGCAACCGCCGTTCGTATGAGTCCACAACAATCCGAGGGAGCGCTCTCTCGGACGTTCACGCAAGTAGGCGGACTGGGTCGCCAAGCCGGGTGACCCGTCACCTTTTCGGTGCGCATTGGCCGCACATCCTTGCCGCGCCTTCCGGCCGCTCCCTACGATGTTGATCAACAGCATCGCTTCGAGCCACGGCATCTGGCCTGGTCAGTGCTGCTTTCTCGCCGTCAGTGCGGACGGCGCACAGTCGGGGTGTGCGGGAAAGAGAGGACCACGCATGGACGTGGACCGATGGGTCGAGGTGGAGGAGGCAGCCACCCGGCTGGTCCGCATCGCGGGCAGATCGGCCTTACCCGGTGGCGGCGGCGACGCGTGCCCCGGTTGAGGGTTCGCGTCGCCGCCGCCAGTTGTCCGCGCTGGTCCCTCAATGTCGCGGGGCCGCTTCACGTCTGGTCGGTAGGAACTTCCCCAACATGCCCTTGTCGCTGATTGTCGTGCTCGTTGTCCTCATCGCCGGCGGTGCGCTGGTCCTGATCCTGGGACGGCTGCTGATCGCGGCCGATCAGGCCCTGGACCGAGCCCACCAGAAGATGCTCACCGGTGGACCCACCCGGTGGCATCGCCTGGCCCACCGGCCGCGCCGGTGGTGGACAAATCGCTGTCATCAC
This sequence comes from Crossiella sp. S99.2, assembly GCF_023094165.1. Taxonomy (GTDB): domain Bacteria; phylum Actinomycetota; class Actinomycetes; order Mycobacteriales; family Pseudonocardiaceae; genus Crossiella. The sequence goes on from NZ_JALMDK010000019.1 coordinate 103,823, forward strand.
TGCCTGACGGCGCTGATGGAAGAGCGACGGATCACCCGCGAGCAGCGGAAACCGGTGCTGACACCGGTTGACTGATCCCCGGACGGCCGGATTTCTGTCCTGCTTGTCCACTTGTTCCACGCCTTGAACCAAGGTCTGATGTCCGGCATGGCGAATGCGACTGGACCAGTCTCGCGACGCGGTTTCCTTGCCAGCACGGGCACCTTGCTCGCCAGCGTCGGTGTCGGCGTCGCCTTACCCGGCGCCGCGGCCGCGGCCCCTGATCCGGGACAGGCCGCTCCGCCGCGCACCGATCTGGCCAGGTTCCGGCCCGTCACCGCCTCCTCCACCGCCTATGCCGCCGCCCCGCCGGAGTTCGCGGTGGACGGCCTCGCGGTCACCGGGGTGCGTGGCAGCGGCTGGCGGGCCGAGGCGGCGGGACCGCAGTGGCTGATCGTGGATCTCCAGGCCCAGTGCCGGATCGAGGCGGTCCGCCTGGTCTTCGAGGCCAGGCTGACCGACCCGGCCTACGTGCCCGGCACCGGCTGGAATCCCTTCTCCGACACCGACGGCTCGGAGATCCTCTCCAGCGCCGCCACCGCCTTCCGGCTGGAGGTCTCGGACAACGGGACCGCCTGGCGCACCGTGTACGAGACCGGCTCCGGTCCTGGCGGCCAGGTCGACATCGCGCTGCCCACGCCCGCCACCGGCCGCTGGGTGCGGCTGTCCACCTCGCGCACGCACAACACGAACCCGTTGGGGCTCAACGGTTTCGAGGTCTACGGCAGCACCGAACGGCCGCGCCCGGCGGTCAAGGGCTGGACCGACTGGGGCCGCAACACCCGCCCCGCGCCGGCGCTGACCGTCGGCAAGGACGGCACCGTGCCCCTGGAATCCGGCTGGTCGCTGACCATGGACGAGTGGGCGGGCAGCAGCGACGGCGCCGCGCTGTCCGGCCCGAGCATCGACACCACCACCTGGCTCCCGGCCTCCGTGCCCGGCACCGTGCTGGCCGACCTGGTGGACCAGGGACACCTGCCGGATCCGGTGTCCGGGCAGCACAACCTGCACATCCCGGAGGCGCTGTCCCGGCACAGCTGGTGGTACCGGCGGGCTTTCACCGTGCCGCGCGAGCTGGACGTCAGCGCCGGGCGGCAGGTGTGGCTGGAACTGGACGGGGTCAACCACCACGGCGAGGTCTGGCTCAACGGGCACAAGGTCGGCACCGTGACCAGCCCGTTCGCCCGCGCCCACCTCAACATCACCGAAGCCCTGAAAGCGGGTAACGGCAAGCACAACCTGGCCATCCGGGTCGACCCGATGCCGCATCCGGGCACCGCGGGCGACAAGGGCGCGGACGGACTGGCGTTCCTGCACTCCGGCAAGCTCTACCTGGACTCGCCGACCTACCTGGCCGCCTCCGGCTGGGACTGGATGCCCGCCGTGCGCGACCGCGGCGCGGGCCTGTGGAACCACGTTCGCCTGCGCAGCACCGGATCGGCGGTTTTCGGCGACCCGCGGGTGGAGACCACCCTGCCCAACCTGCCGGACACCGGCCTGGCCGAGGTCAAGATCAGCGTCCCGGTGCGCAACCCCGGTGCGGCGCCGGTGTCCGTGGTGGTGCAGGCGAGCTTCGGCGCGATCAGCCTGCGCAGCACGGTGACCGTGCCCGCCGGTGGCAGCGCCAACGCCGTGTTCACCCCGGCCGAGCACCCGGCGCTGCGGCTGCGTGACCCGAAACTGTGGTGGCCCAACGGGTACGGCGACCCCAGCCTGCACGACCTCACCCTGACCGCCACCGTCGGCGGGGTGCGCAGCGACCGGCGCAGCCTGCGGTTCGGCATCCGCCAGTTCGGCTACGGCTACGACATCCCGATCAAGATCGACCCGGCTACCAACTCGGCCAGGCAGACCGTCGAGTTCGCCCGCGTCCAGGCCAGGCACGTCCGGATTCTGTGTCACACCAGGGCCACCGGCTGGGGCAACTCGATGTGGAGCCTGTCCGTTGTGGACAGTGCGAAGCCGGAGGTCGATCTGGCCCTTGGCAAGACGGCCAGCGCGTCCTCAGTGGACAATCCCGGCAACGCGGCGGGCAACGTGGTGGACGGCAACACCGGCACCCGCTGGTCCTCGGAGTACACCGACAACCAGTGGATCCAGGTGGACCTGGGCGCGGACACCGGGTTCGACCGGGTGGTGCTGCTGTGGGAAACGGCCTACGCCAAGGACTTCACCGTGCAGACCTCGGCCGACGGCCAGAGCTGGACGGAGGCCAAGAAGGTCAGCAACGCGCCGATCCCGTTGCGGATCAGCGTGAACGGCGTGCAGGTGTACTGCCGCGGCGGCAACTGGGGCTGGGACGAACTGCTGCGCCGGATGATCCCGGACCGGATGGACGCGGTGGTGAAGATGCACCGCGACATGAACTTCACCATGATCCGCAACTGGATCGGCAGCAGCTACCGGGAGGAGCTGTTCGCCCAGTGCGATGAGCAGGGCATCCTGGTGTGGAACGACTTCTGGGAAGCGGGGGCCTTCCTGGCCGACCCGCCCGGCTACGTCGACGTCGCCCGCGACACCATCCTGCGCTACCGCACCCACCCCTGCATCGTGGTCTGGTGCGCGGCCAACGAGCAGCACCCGCCGCCGGCCATCCACAACGGCATCGCCAAGGCCATCGCCGAGGAACACAGCGAGATCCTGTACATGCCGGACTCCGCGGGCGGTTTTGTCTCCGGGCACGGCCCGTACTACTGGGTGGAGCCGGCCAAGTACTTCGAGGCGAGCACCTACGACACCAACAACTTCGGCTTCCACACCGAGATCGGCATGCCCACCATCCCGGTGGTGGAAAGCATGCGCAACCTGGTCGGCAAGGACAATCCTGGCTGGCCGATCGACATCACCTGGTTCCACCACGACTGGTCCACCAAGGGCAACCAGCGGCCGCAGACCTATCTGGAGGCGATCAACACCCGGCTCGGCGAGTCGACCAGCCTGGCCGAGTTCTGCCGCAAGGCCCAGTTCGTCAACTACGAGAACATGCGCGCCATGTTCGAGGCGTGGACGGCGAACCTGTGGCAGGACGCGAACGCGTTGCTGCTGTGGATGTCGCACCCGGCCTGGCACAGCACGGTGTGGCAGACCTACGACTACGACCTGGACGTCAACGGCAGCTACTACGGCGCCCGCAAGGGCTGCGAAGCCGTGCACGTGCAGGCAAATCCGGACGGCCGGGTGGTCGCGGCCAACCACACCACGACTGCGATCACCGGTGCCACGGTCAAGGCCACCCTGTTCGACCTCAACGGCAAACAGCTCGGCGACCCGCAGTCCCAGCAGCTCGCCATCGCGGCCTCCAACATCACTCGCGCGTTCACCGTCCCGTTCGGTGCCGAACTGCCCGCGCTGCACCTGTTGCGGCTGGTGCTCAGTGACGGCAACGGCAAGGTGCTCTCGGAGAACACCTACTGGCGCTACCGCAAACCCGAGGACATGCGACAGCTCAACACGTTGGCGCAGACCAGGGTCTCGGTGCGCGTCGGCGAGCAACGGCCAGGCAAGCTGACCGCGACCCTGCGCAACGAGGGCCGCACGGTGGCCGCGCTGGTCCGGCTGTCCGTACGCGACCGCCGTTCCGGCGAGCGAGTGCTCCCGGTGACCTACAGCGACAACTACCTGTGGCTGCTCCCCGGCGAATCCCGCACCATCACCGCGACCTGGAACCCGGCGAAACAACCGTCCGGCACGCCGAACCTGGTCGTGGAGGGCTACAACACGCGTAACTGAGCCGATTGTCGGACCCGTCCGCTAGGTTGCCCGCATGGCTGAATTTGTGCTGGTCGCGGGCGCCTGGCTGGGTGGCTGGGCGTGGGATGACGTGGCGCCGGAGTTGCGCGCCGCCGGACACGGCGTGCACCCGGTGACGCTGTCGGGTCTGGCCGAGAAGCGGGATCTGCCCGCGGGGCAGCAAACGCACGTGCGGGACATCGTGGCCGAGATCGAACGCCTGGACCTGCGCGAGGTGGTGCTGGTCGGGCACAGCTACTCCGGCATCCCGGTCGGCCAGGCCGCCGAACGCATTGGCGACCGGTTGGCGCACATCGTCTTCGTCGACTCCAATGTGCCTGTGGAGGGCGAGTCCTTCGTCTCGATGTCGCCGTGGGGGCAGACTTTGGTCCTGCCCGCGATCGCCGAATCCGGGGGTTTCTGGCCGCCCCTGGCCGCCGCCGATTACGACGGCCAGGGACTGACCAGCGAGCAGATCACCCGGATCGTGGACGGATCAACACCACATCCTGGCGACTCGCTGACCGAGCCCGCGGAGCTGACCCGGTCACTCGTCGAGCTGCCCGCCACCTACGTCAAATGCCTGCTCGACGGCGACGAGCCGAGCCCCGCGGTGGCGAAGCTGCTCACCAGTGACCGCTGGCGACTGGTGCGGTTGAACACCGGGCATTGGCCGATGTTCTCCCAGCCCCGCGAACTGGCTCAGCTCCTGCTCACGGCCGCACCGTGAACAGCTGGATCGGCCACTGAACCCGCGTCTGGCCGCCGTGGAACAGGGCCACCCGGTCCATTTGCGGCACCGGCAGCCAGATCCGGCCGTCCGGGGCGAGGAAGGGCGCGTCCGTCCAATGTAGACGCTGGTCCTGGACCACAGTGCTGATCCGGCCATCAGGCGTGCGCCGCTTGAGCGCGTGCTCGACCAGGTCGGTGAAGTACAGGTTCCCGTGCCGGTCCATCGCGGTGCCGCCGACCGCGGGCAGGTCGGCCCAGGGCTCGACCCGGGCGGCCAGTTCCGGCGCGGACAGGCCCGGGTTGTCCAGGTCGCGGGTGGCGATGCGGGACCAGGGGCCGTGCAGGGAGCCGTAGTAGAGCCATTGGCGATCCGGGGACAGCTCAAGCGGATCGGCGTGCACCCGCAGCGGGTTGCCGTCCGGGGCTCGTACCACCGCGCCGTCCAGGACCAGGGGCCGGTCGGCCGGGGCGACGGTGGACGGGTGGTTGTCCAGCACCCGCCGGGCCGTGCCGGTGACCAGGTCGAGGATGATCAGGCCGGGGCGGCCCGCGTCGGTCAGGTAGGCGTGGCGGCCGTGGAAGCGGACGTCGTCGACGTAGCTGCCGGGCAGGGCCACCGAGTCGGCGAAGTGGTGGATCCGGGTGACCTGGTTGGTGCGCAGGTTGATCCGGACCAGTTTGGCGGCGCGGGGGAGTGGGTTGCCGCCGAAGTCGGGCGACCCGGTGTCCACCGCCCACAGCGAGCCGTGGCCGTCGTGGTGGATGGCGTTGATGTTGACGAACTTCGCGGCCGGGTCCTGACCGGGCTGCCAGGAGTTCCACTCCGCGTTCGGATAGGGCCGGGGGACGCCTCGGCTCAGCCTGGCCAGGGCCGGGCCGCGGGAGCCGCTCCAGCGTGGGCCGGAGACGAAGACCCGGTTCCGGTCCACGGCCACCGCGTTCCAGATCATCTCCTGGCTCTGCGCGGCGACCCGCAGGTCGGCTCGGGTGGCGGCCTCGGCGGTCGCGGTGGCCATGGGGAGGGCCAGCGCGGCCGCCAGCACTACGGCGGAAAACCTCATGTGCCGCAACCTAAACAACAGGTGGTGGTTACCTGCAAGGGCAGCAGGGCACCTCGCGGTGACCAGGTCACCAACGAGTGACGTAGCTTTCCCGGCCGGATCCCGCATAGTGGATCACCCGGCGGTGTCGCCCCCGATCGCACTAGTCTCCGGCTCACGCCCGGCTTCCGGGCAGCTGGCCGAAGTCGAGGGAGTCGCTGATGCGACACACGCTCAGGGGCGTGGTGCTGTTCCTGCTGTTGCTGGTCGTGCTGCCGGGGCAGGCGAGCGCACAGGCCGCCGAACAACCCGTGGTCCGGGTCGGCACCGAGGGGACCTACCCGCCGTTCTCCTTCCACGATCCGCGCAGCCAGGAACTCACCGGCTACGACATCGAGGTGATCAAGGCGATCGCCGGCAAGGCCGGGTGGAAGCTGGAGTTCGTCGAGACCCAGTGGGACGCGATCTTCCCGGCGCTGGACGCCCGGCGGATCGACCTGATCGCCAACCAGGTCTCGGTCAACGACGAACGCAAGGCCAAATACGGCCTGTCCAGCACCTACACCTACTCCCGCGGCGTGGTCGTCCGGCGCACCGGCGATACCGCCATCAAGTCGCTGGCCGACCTCAACGGCAAGACCACCGCCCAGTCCAGCACCAGCAACTGGGCCAAGGTGGCCAAGGACGCCGGGGCGAAGGTGGAGGCGGTCGAAGGGTTCGCGCAGGCCGCCGCACTGCTCGCGCAGGGCCGGGTGGACGCGATCGTGAACGACAACATCGCCGTGCTGGACTACCTGGCCAGCACCGGCTCCACCGCGGTGGAGATCGCAGGCAACGCCGGGGACAAGATCAGCGAGCAGGCGCTGACCTTCCGCAAGAGTGACGAAACCCTGCTGGCCCAGGCAAATCAGGCGATCACCGCGCTCCAGGCCGACGGCACGCTCAGTGGCATCTCGCAGAAGTACTTCAAGGCCAACGTCTCGGTGCCCGACGGCGGCAGCGCCGACCTGTCCCAGGGCCGGGGCAGCCGCAGCACCTGGGAGGTGCTGGCCAGCACCGCGTGGCCGATGTTCGTCGGACTGGTCGAGGTGACCATCCCGCTGACCGCGCTGAGCTTCGCGATCGGCCTGGTGCTCGCGCTGTTCGTGGCGCTGGCCCGGATCTCCACCTACCGGGTGCTGGCCGGACTGGCCCGCGCGTTCATCTCGATCATCCGCGGCACCCCGTTGCTGCTGCAGTTGTTCATCGTCTTCTACGGGCTGCCGCAGCTCGGGCTGAAGTTCCCGCCCTTCGCCGCGGCCGTGATCGCCTTCAGCCTCAACGTGGCAGGCTACGCCGCCGAAGTCGTGCGCTCGGCGATCCTGTCCGTGCCCAAGGGCCAGTTCGAGGCCGCCGCCACCATCGGACTGGACTACACCAAGACGTTGCGCCGGATCATCCTGCCGCAGGCGGCCAGAACCGCGGTGCCGCCGCTGTCCAACACGTTGCTGTCCCTGGTCAAGGACACCTCACTGGGTTCGGTGGTGCTGCTGACCGAGTTGTTCCGGCAGTCCCAGCTGGCCGCGGCGGAGAGCAACGAGTTCCTCGCGCTGTACTCCTTCGCCGGGCTGTACTACTGGCTGATCTGCGTGGGTCTGTCCGCCGCGCAGAAACGACTGGAGATCCGACTGAACAGGTATGTGAGCACATGACTGAGACCGCAGAGCAGGACCTCCGCATCCGGGTGCGCGAGCTGACCAAGTCCTTCGGCGACGCACACGTGTTGCGCGGCATCGACTTCGACTCGCCGCGCGGGAGTTCGACCGTCCTGTTGGGACCGTCCGGCTCGGGCAAGACCACCCTGCTGCGCTCGCTCAACGCGCTGGAGACCCCCGAACGCGGGGTGGTCCGGATCGACGACGTCGAGGTGGATTTCGCCACGCTGCCCAAGGGCAAGGCCGGTCGCCGGGAGGCAGGCTGGCTGCGCGCGCAGAGCGGCATGGTGTTCCAGGCGCACAACCTGTTCCCGCACCGCACGGTCCTGGAGAACATCATCGAGGGCCCGGTCATCGCCCAGCAGCGGCCCAGGGAAGAGGCCGTCACCGAGGCGAAGATCCTGCTGGACCAGGTGGGACTGGGCGATCGGGCCGACGCCTACCCGTACCAGCTTTCCGGCGGGCAGCAGCAACGCGTCGGTATCGCCCGCGCGCTGGCGCTCAAGCCACGGGTGGTGCTCTTCGACGAGCCGACCTCGGCACTGGACCCGGAACTGGTCGGCGAGGTGCTCGCCGTGATCAAGGACCTGGCCGCGCAGGGCTGGACGATGGTGATCGTCACGCACGAGATCCGCTTCGCCGGGCAGGTGGCCGACCAGGTGCTGTTCCTGGACGGCGGGGTCATCGTGGAGCACGGTCCGGGCGGCCAGGTGATCGAAGACCCGCGCGAGGAACGCACCCGGCGCTTCCTCAAGCGCATCCTGGACCCGGGCTGAGCAGCGCGGGCGCTGTCCCCTAGCGAGGACAGCGCCCGTCATCGGCCGCAACTGTTCAGGAACAGTGCCAGCGCACCGGAATCGACGGTTGCGTACTGGCCTTGCCGTGCACCACCCCGTCATCTCCCACGACGTTGACCCGCCCACCGGTCGCACCGGGCGGCAGCGGCAGTTCGGCCAGCAGCCGGGTGCCGCGCCACACCGCGGGCGGTCCGTCCAGGTTGTCCAGCTGCCCGCCGATCAGGTGCAGCCGGTTGATCCCGTGCGCCGCGCCGCCGCGCAGTGGCTGACTGACCACGCCGGTGCCGAGTTCCCACTGCCAGGCGGTGACCGGGTTCTGACCGTTGAACCGGAAGCCGACCACCCGGCCGTTGTTCAGCGAGCGCGCCATCGCGTCGGTCGAGCCCGGCATCGCGGTGAACACCCCGGCCCGCCACACGTGCACGTTGCTCCGCCCACCGCTGAGCAGCACGGTGCCGTCCTCGTCGATGTCGACCAGGATCGGCACCCCGGTTCCCGGCGGCGTGATCACCTCCGGCGTGCTTGAACCGGCCCGCCACAACAGCACGAAGTCCTTGCCGCCCTGCCAGATCGCGGCCACCACGTCGCCGCCGTCGTTGAGCGCGGCCGAGTCCTGCAGCCTGGCCCCGGCCGGCAGCGGCAGGGTGCGGTAGCCGTCGGCGGGGGAGTGGGTCAGCAGCACCCGCTCGCCCTGGGCGTCCTTGCCGCGCAACACCACCGTTCCGCCGTTGTTCTCATCGACCGGCTGCGCCCCGGTCACCCCCGGCGCGGCGGGCTGCCGCACGGCGAAACCGTTGACCCAGCGGAAGAACTCCGCGTCGTCGACGGTCACCCGCCGGTACCCGGAGTACCCGCCCTGGGCGTTGGACCCGGTCACGGTGAACTCGCTCGCCGGTATCCCGGGCGGTCCCGCCACCGGGGTCACCTGCCAGGTGCAGGGCGCGTCCGCCGGTGCGGCGACCGCGGTGGTGGTGAGTCCGGCGGTCAGTGCGACCGCCGCCAGCACTGTCCCTACCGCTCGGATGGTTTCCTTGCTGAGCATGGCTTTTCTCCCCAGTTGTCAGCGACAGGACCACTGCACCGGCACACTGCCCGGCTCGAAGGTCTCGCCGAACACGGACCCGTCATCGGCCACCAGGTGCGGCCGGCCGGGCCGTCCATCCAGTGCGGGCAGTTCGGCCAGGAAGGTCGAGCCCTGCCACACCGCGGCCGGTCCGTCCACCCGTTCCCCGGCGATCAGACCGTTGCGGTTGACGCTCTCCGCGGTGCGCCCGCGCTCGGGGTACTCGACCTTGCCGCCCCGGGAATCCCAGACGTAGGACCGGGCCGCACTGCCATAGCTCATGCCGACCACCAGGCCGTCGCTGATCGCCCGGCCCACCACGGTCCCGGTCGGCTCGGGCAGCCGGGTGGTCACCCCGTCCCGCCACACGAAGACCTCGTAGCCGCCGCTGACCAGCACGGCCCCGTCCTCATCCAGGTCCTCCGCGGTCGGGAAGCTCGCCTCGGGCACGTCGAGCACCCGCGGCCCGGACCCGGTGGAGAGCGCCTCCCACAGCAGCACCACACCCCGGTCGTCCGAGGTGCGCCGGGCCGAGGCGACCACGTCACCGCGGTTGTTGATCGCGGCGCCGGTCGGATTCGTGAGCCCGGCCGGGACCGGCAGCGAGTGGTAGGACCCGGACCGGGACAGCGTGAACACCTGCTTCGCCCCGGTCGCGGTGTTCATCCCGTCCAGCAGGATCGTCCCGGACCGGTTCTCGCCCCGGGGGAACACCCAGTTCACCCTGGCCGGCGGGGCCAGCTTCGCCGGGACCCCGCCGGTCCAGCGCAGCAGGGTGATGTCGCCGCTGTTGGGGGCGTAGTAGCCGGAGTAGCCGCCCAGCCCGTCCGCCCCGGTGACGCTGGCGTACTGCGGATCCAGCCCGGCAGGCGCGGCGACCGCCTGCGCCTGCCAGCTGCAGGCCGGACTCGGCTTCGGCGCCGCCGAAGCGGGTGCCGCGAGCCCGGTGCCGACCACCGTGCCGATGAGTGCCGCGACCGCGCCCGCGCGCGCCAAGGAAACGCCTGACATGCGTAGTTCCCCCTCAGAAACCCCAGGTTGAACCCCCATTCTGCAACGTTGTAAAGCCCCGGTGCCAGCAAGTGACTGCATCTGGCCTAACGCCCGCCCCCGCCCCACCGCAAGGCCGAGTTGGCCAAAGTCGTACGCATAGTTGGCCAAACTGGGCGTACCACTTGGGCCAACTCGACGGCGGGGCTGCTTAGCCGGGGAACTGGAGGAGGAGGCCCTGGTCGCGTACCTCGGCCAGGCTGGGGGCGGCGGCGTCCTTGGGCGAGATCAGTGGGAAGCTGTCGAAGCCCCAGGGCAGGTCCAGTTCCGGGTCCAGTGGGTTGATGTCGATCTGGGTGCCGGGCACGTGCGCGGTGCCGAGCACGTAGCTGATGCAGGTGTCCTCGGCGAGGCTGAGGAAGCCGTGGCCGAAGCCCTCCGGGATGTACAGCGCGGTGCCCTCGGCCGCGGTCAGCTCGGTGACCACGTACCTGCCGTAGGCGGGCGAGCCCAGCCGCAGGTCGACCATGATGTCCCGCAGCGCGCCCCGGACACAGGTGACGTACTTGGCCTGACCCGGCGGGTTGCGCACCCCGTGCAGGCCACGCAGAGTGTTCCGCCGGGACACCGAGTAGTTGATCTGTTGCGGGCGAAACGGCCTGCCGATCGCCTCGGAGAGGGCCTCGGTGCGCAGGTTCTCGAAGAAGCTGCCGCGCTCGTCCGCGATCGGCTCCGGGGTGATGACCAGTGCCCCGGGCAACTCGGTGTGGTGGAACAGCATTCGCCCTCCTCAGCAACGCCTTCCGCGCCCAGCCGGAGCGCGAACCCGGTGCTCGGCACACCGACGCACTCGATCATCTCCTCGGCCGGACCGGGAAAAACGCCGACCCGGCGATAGGCTCTTCGGATGAATCTCACGGATCGAGTGACCGCCGCGGTGGCCCACCCACTCACCCACGACCACTTCGATCCGCAGGCCGAGCTGGCCGAGGTCCTGGCGGGCATCGGCATGACCCCGGCCGACACCGGCGGCCGGCTCACCTTCCTCGGCGCGGACCCGGTGGTGCCCAGCCCGCTGCGCCTCGGCGGCGCCGCCGCGATCGCGCTGGCCGCCAAGTCCGCCGCGGTGGCCAAGCTGTGGCGGCTGCGCGGTGGCGACGGCCAGGACATCACGGTCGACCTGCGCACCGCGCCGCACCGGCTGTGCCCGTTCTACGACGGCAAATGGGAACTGCTCAACGGTTATCCTGGCGCCTCGGCCAGCAACGTCAGCCCCGCCTTCGGTTTCCAGTTCTACCGGACCGCGGACAACCGCTGGGTGATGCCGCTCAACCCCTACCCCAAGATCAAGGTCGCTGCCCAGCGGCTGCTCGGCGTTCCCGACGACACCGAGGCCGTCACCAAGGCGATCAGCCAGTGGCGCGCGGCCGAGCTGGAAGAGGCCGCGGTCGAGGCGGGTGTCGTGCTGCCCATGCTCCGCTCCACCACCGAATTCCTGGCCACCTCGCACTATCGCGAGGCCCTGGCGGACCTGCCACTGATCGAGATCACCCGGATCGCGGACAGCGAGCCGGAACCGTTGGGGCCCAACGGTTCCGGCCCCCTGGACGGCATCCGGGCGCTGGGCATGGGCCATGTGATCGCCGGGGCGGGCGCTGGCCGGTCACTCGCCCTGCACGGCGCCGACGTGCTCAACATCTGGCGCCCCGGCGAACTCGAACACGACACCACCTACCTCACCGCGAACGTCGGCACCCGCTCCGCCACCATCAACCCCTACGCCACCGAAGGCCACCACCGCATCCGCGACCTGCTCGCGCACGCCGACCTCTTCTACGCCAACCGCCGCCCCGGCTACCTCGACCAGCTCGGCCTCTCCGCCGAGGAAGCCGCCGCGATCCGGCCCGGCCTCATCCACGTCACCGCCTCGCTCAACGGGCAGACCGGGCCCTGGGCCGACCGGGTCGGCTTCGACCAGACCGCGGGCAGCCTGGTCGGCATGATGGACCTGGAAGGCGACGGCGAAACCCCCGCGCTGCCACCGATCCTGGTGGTCAACGACTACATCGTGTCCTGGCTGATGGCCGCAGGCGCCACCGAGGCCCTGGCCCGCCGCGCCCGCGACGGCGGCAGCTACCGGGTGCACGTCTCGCTCACCCGGGTCGCGCTCTGGATCCTGGGCATGGGCATCTTCGACCGCGAGTACGCGCATTCCGTTGCCGGCCAAGGCGAAGAGCACGCCTACCTGGACCCGGAGACCTTCACCGCGGACACCCCGCTCGGCCACTACCAGGGCGTCACCGACCAGGTCCGGATGTCGGCCACCCCCGGCCGCTACCGCACCGTGCTGGTGCCCCGCGGCTCCTCCCGCGCGGAATGGCTGCCGCGGGACCGATGAGTTCCGGCCGCGGCCCGAGTCAGACCTCATGACAACCGCAACAGGAGCAGAGGAGCGGGACCATGGCCAAGGTGTATGTCGGCGCGAGCATGTCGCTGGACGGGTACGTCTCCGGGCCCGGTGAGAGCGGCTTCGACAAGCTGTTCCAGTGGTACGAGAACGGTGACGTCGTGGTCGAGACCAGGCATCCCACACTGACCTTCAAACTCACCGAGACCAGCGCCGCGTACTTCCAGAGCATCCTGAGCGACACCGGCGCGCTGCTGGTCGGCCGCAGGCTGTTCGATATGACCAACGGCTGGGGCGGCGAGCACCCCCTCGGCGTGCGCACCGTGGTGCTCACGCACAGCGTCCCGGACGGCTGGGAACAGGACGGCGAGAACTTCGTCTTCGTCACCGAGGGCATCGAGGCCGCGGTGGCCAAGGCCAAGGAGATCGCGGGGGACCGGCAGGTCGGCGTCGCCGCCGGCATCACCGGCGGCCAGGCGCTGGACGCCGGACTGGTGGACGAGGTGTGGATCGACCTGGTGCCCGTGGTGCTGGGCGCCGGCGTGCCCTACTTCGCCTCGCTGGCCAGCTCGCCGGTGACCCTGGAGGGGCCGATCTCCACCGTGCAGGGCAGCGCGGTCACGCACTTGAAGTACCGCGTGGTCCGTTGACGGGTAGTCTCTTCGCACCTCGGTGACGGGAGGCCCCATGGAACTCCAGGACGTCCACGTGCCCACCGTGCTCGGCCGCCTGCGGGTGCGCCGGGCCGGAACGGGGCCCGCACTGCTGTTCTGGCCCAGTCTGCTGATGGACAGTGCACTGTGGACAGCCCAGGCCGAGTACTTCGCCGGGACGCGGCAGGTGCTCCTGGTCGACCCGCCGGGGCACGGCGGCAGCGAGCCGCTGGGCCGGGAGTTCACCTTCGAGGAGTGCGCCACCTGCGTGCGGCAGATCCTGGACCATCTCGGCCTGGACCGCGCCGACTTCGTGGGCAACTCCTGGGGCGGCATGATCGGCGGCACCTTCGCCGCCCGCTACCCGGACCGGATCGGGGCCGCGGTGCTGATGAACTGCACCGCTTCCCCGGCCGGTCGCCGCCAGCGGATCGAGTACGGCCTGCTCACCAGGGTGGCCCGACTGCTCGGCGGCGTCCGCGCGCCCCTGGTGCCCTCGGTGCTCAAGGCATTCCTCGGCCCGACCTCGCTGCGCACCCGCCCACACGCGGTCGCCGCCATCCGGGCCGCGCTGAGGCGGATCAACGTGCGCTCGGTGACCTGGGCGGTGACCAGCGTGGTGCCGCGCCGACCGGACCAGCGCGGCCTGTTCGGCCTCATCCGCACCCCGGTGCTGGTGGTCGCGGGCGTGCAGGACCAGACCTTCCCGGTGGCCGAGACCAGGGCGATGGCCGACGCCATCCCCGGCGCCCGCTTCCTGGTGCTGGACAACGCCGCGCACCTGGCCGCCCTGGAAGTCCCCGAAACGGTGAACACCCTCATCGACGGTTTCCTGCGCGCCCAGGACTGACCGCGCGAACCACCCAACCGGTACACAGAACCACCCCCCAAGCGGTACAGCGGACCGGCTGTACCACGCCTAACGTTGGCGGGGTGACCCAGCGAATCCAACTCAGCCCCGGTATCCCCAGCGCTTACCAGGCCCTGATCGACATCAACAACCAGGTCGCCGAAGCGGGCCGCGCCGCGGGCCTGGACCCCAAGCTGCTCGAACTGGTCAAGATCCGCGCCTCCCAGCTCAACGGCTGCGCGTTCTGCATCGACCTGCACACCAAGGAAACCCTCAAAGCGGGCGAGAGCCAGCGCCGGATCTTCCTGCTCAACGCCTGGCGGGAAACCCAGCTCTACACCGACCAGGAACGCGTCGCCCTGGAACTGACCGAAGAGGTCACCCGCCTGGCCGAAACCCGCGACGTCCCCGACGAGCTGTACCAGCGCGCCACCGAACTGCTCACCCCCGACCAGTACAAGGCGGTGATGTGGATGATCGTGGTGATCAACGCCTTCAATCGGCTGGCCGTACCCAGTCACGCCAAGCTCCCACATGCGTGACCCTGGCCTGGACCTGCACCTGGCCGGCATCCGCCGCACCCCAGGCGGTGTGGGCCGGTCCCTGGAGGAGGCGCTACGCGAGGCGGTCCGCACCGGCCGCCTCGCCCCCGGCGCCCGCCTGCCCGGCACTCGCCGCCTGGCCACGGACCTGGGATTGGCCCGCGGCACCGTGGTCCAGGTCTACACCCAGCTCATCGCCGAAGGCTGGCTGATCGGCAGCGCGGGCTCCAGCACCCGCGTCGCCGACGCCACCGGCACCCAGTCCGCCACCACACCACCACCTCCACAGTCCACTTTGGACCTACGCCCCGGTCGCCCCGACATCAGCACCTTCCCCCGCACCGCCTGGACCGCGAGCATCCGCCGGGTCCTGTCCACCGCGGGCCGCCTGGACTTCGACTACGCCAACCCCGCGGGCCTGCCCGCCCTGCGCGCCGCCGTAGCCGACTACGTAGCCCGCACCCGAGGCGTACCAGCCGATCCAGATTCGGTAGTCATCACCTGCGGCTTCAGCCACGCCCTGGCCGTACTGGCCCGGGTCCTGCGCGACCAGGACATCACCACCGTCGCCACCGAAAACCCCAGCCTGCCCCTGCATCGCACCTGGCTCACCGCCGCGGGCCTGTCCACCACCCCGCTCACGGTCGACACCCACGGCGCCAACCCCGCCGACCTGCCCACCGAGGCCCGAGCCGCCCTGCTCACCCCAAACCACCAGTTCCCCATGGGTTACGTGCTGTCCCCGGCTCGCCGAAAGTCCTTTGTGGACTGGGCGGCCCGGGTGGACGGCTACCTCATCGAAGACGACTACGACGGCGAATTCCGCTACGACCAACGCCCCGTAGGCGCCCTGCAAGCCCTGGCCCCCGACCGAGTGATCTTCGCAGGCAGCACCAGCAAAACCATGGCCCCCGGCGTCCGCATCGGCTGGCTGGTACTCCCACCCGCCCTGCGAAATCCCGTCCACACCAAGCTCTTCGCCCTGGGCGCCACTGTCCCATCACTGGACCAGATGGCCCTGGCCGACTTGATCGTCCACGGCGACTACGACCGCCACATCCGCCGCGCCCGCCTGTCCTACCGACGCCGCCGCACGGAGCTGGTCACCGCGCTCGAGTCCGCCACCGGGTCCGCGGTGCACGGAATCCCAGCCGGCCTGCAAGCCCTGCTCCCACTGGACTCGGCCGAGCAGGAAACTCATCTCGTCGCCAAAGCCCGCGCCAACGGCCTACTCCTGCAAGGAATGCACGCCTTCGGCTACTGGCACGACCAGAACGCCGGCTCGACCGCGGCCTTGGTCCTCGGCTTCGCCACCCCCGCCCCGCACGCCTGGCGCCGCACCGTGCAAACCCTCCTCAACACCTTGAGCTAACCCGAGTGTTGGCCGTTGTCGTACGGCGAGTTGGCCCAACTGGTACGCCAGTTTGGCCCAAGTGGACGTACCAGTTGGCCCAAGTGGTACGGGTTTAAGGTTCGGGAGTGTCGATGATGGCGACTGCTCGGGTCCACCCCGCCGACCCGCGATGGACCTTGTGCGGAAAGCAAGAAACCTGAAACCCGGTGGCGGGCAACGCTTCCAGGTTGTGCAGTTTCTCGATGTGGCAGTAGCCGATGTCGCGCCCCGCCTTGTGACCCTCCCAGATCACCGACGGATCGCCCTCCGTCGCAAACCGTTGTGCCGTATACACAAACGGCGCATCCCAGCTCCACGCATCCGTCCCCGTCAACCGCACCCCCTGCTCCAGCAGATGCAACGTCGCCGCCCGCCCGACCCCGCACCCCTTCGACACATAGTCCGGCTGCCCATACCGGGTGCCCGCGCTCGTGTTGACCACCACGATCTCCAACGGGCTCAACGTATGCCCGATCCGGGCCAGCTCCGCGTCGATGTCCGCGGGGGTCACCACATACCCGTCCGGCAGGTGCCGGAAGTCCAGTTTCACCCCGGGTTGCAGGCACCACTCCAGCGGCACCTCGTCAATGGTGATCGCTCGCTGCCCGCCGTCCATTGTGGACGCATAGTGGTAGGGCGCGTCCAGGTGGGTGCCGCAGTGGGTGGTCATTCGCACCCATTCGAGCGCCCAGCCCTCGCCATCCGGCAGGTCTTCCTTCTTCGCGCCGGGGAAGAAGGAGACGACGTCGGCCGCGGTGTCCTGGTGGTCCAGGTAGGTGATCTCCGGGGTGAAGCCGGGTGGGTCGGAGGCGATGCCGCTCATCAGGGGGACGGAGATGTCGACGAAGGTGCGCATGCCTCCATCATGACCCAGCCGCTGTCACCACCGGTTGAGGTGCAGGACCTGGTCCAGCGGCTGGCGGGCGGCCGGTGTGAAACCGTCGCCGGTGTAGTGGGCGGTCGGGATCAGCGCGGCCTGGTGCACGGTGGGTGGCAGGCCGAGCAGGTCGGCCACCTCGCGTTCGTACTTCAGGTGCAGGGTGGTCCAGGCGGCGGCCAGGCCCAGGCTGCGGGCGGCGAGCATGTAACTCCAGGCGGCGGGCAGGATGGTGCCCCACAGGCCGGACTGGTTGCCCGCGGGCAACTCGGTGACATCCGGGGTCTCCACGGCCGGAATGACCAGCACCGGTACCCGGCCCATATTCTGGGCGAGGTGCGCGGAACTGGCCCGGACCCGCTGCTGGGTGCGCTGGCGGGCGGGATCCTCGTGTGGCTGGTTGCCCGCGGACTCCGCGGTCTCGAAATACGCCTCGGCCGCGCGCCGGTAGTACTCGCCGATGGCCGCTCGCCGGTCGGCGTCGGTGATCACCAGGAAGTGCCAGCGCTGGGCGTTCGAGCTGCTGGGGGCCTGCAACGCGGTGGTCAGGGCCTGGCGGATGAGGTCGGGGTCGACCGGGCGGTCCAGGTCGAGGCGGCGGCGGACGGTGCGGGTGGTGGTGAGCACTTCGTGCGCGGACAGCTCGGTCATGTGATCAGTATCGGGACCCGGGTTGACCCGGTGGCGTGATCTCGCACTGTGGAACGCCGGGAATAGATCGGCTGCCACTAGGCTTCGGCCCGGAGTTGTTCCGGTCATCGGGGAGGGGCATCGTGGCAACCTGGGACGAGCTGGTCAGCTACGTCCGGTCGGCCTACAAGGTGGTCGATCAGCAGCCGGACGAACTGCGGCTGCTGGTGCGATTCGAGGACGACCGCAGCCAGACCGTGTTGCTGGGCCGGGAGGTGCTCGACGGCAAGCACGAGTGGGTGCAGATCGCCTCGCCGTGCGGCCGGGCCGGGCGGGTTGACCTGCGGGCGCTGCTGGTCGAGGTCGGGCACAACACCGTGGCCGGGGGCGTGGTGATCATGGGTGAGCACGTGGTGCTGCGGCATACGCTACCGCTGGAGAACCTGGACCTCAACGAGTTCACCGAACCGCTGAGCCTGCTCGCGGCCACCGCGGACGAGCTGGAGGAGCAGTTCTCCGGCGAGGACGACGACTACTGAGCCCGCGGCCACCAGTCCCACCCGCACCCCATCGGCGTGCGCCAGACCCCGCACCACTTGGGCCAACTGGTACGCCCACTTGAGCCAAACCGGCGTACCAGTTGGGCCAACTCGCCGTCCACAACGGCCAACACGGCGTCTACAACGGCCAACGCGGGGCGGGTTTAGAGGGGGGCCTGGCGCAGGGCGTCGGAGAGGGCTACCAGTTCGCGCACATCGGCTTCCAGGCCCTCGGCGCGCGGGATTGCCACTGGCACCGCGTGCACCGCGGCCGGGATGCCTGCCGCGTGTGCCCGCAGCGCGGCGCGCAGCTGTTCGGCCAGGGGCAGGCCGGCCCGGCGCGAGCAACCCAGGTACGGGCTGATCCGCACCAGCCCGTCCCGGCATTCGATCACCCGCCGGTAGTAGCGGCGGTGCACCCCGCGTAACCCGTACAGCTCGCGCAGAGTGTTGGCGGGCAAGGACTCCAGCGTGTCCTGCGGGAACCGCTCGTGCAGGATCGTCCACAGTGGATAGAGCCGCCGGTACAGCCGCAGGTGCTGCCACCACACGCCCAGCCCGGCCACCCGCATGCCCGCGGCTGGATAGCACACCCCGGCCAGGAACAGCACGATTCCCAGCAGTACCAGCGTGATCCCGATGTCGACGAACCAGCGCGGCGCGAACCCGCCGGACCAGCGGATCAGCACGGTCGGCAGGAACACCAGGTCCGCGGCCACGATCCCGGCCAGGCCGACCGCGGCCAGCCGCAGCCCGCGGGCCAGCCGGGGTTCGGCGCCGCGGGCGTGCCGCAGGGTCCAGACGCAGGACAGCGTGAAGCCGAACACCACGTAGAGGTTGGAGGTCAGGAAGAACACCGCGATGCTGGTCACCGACTGGTCGTTGGTGTCGGCCGCCGGCGGGGTGAGCGCCGCGGTCACCAGCAGCACCGTCACGGCCACACCCAGTGGCACCGCGCACCAGCGGGCCCGCCGCCGGGCCAGTTCCTCCTCCAGCGCGGAGTGCAGGAAGAACACGATCAGGAAGTTCACCGCGATCAGGAACAGGGAGTGCTGGAGGAACCGGGCGGCCATCGGCGGCAGCCCGAGGAGGGTGACGTGGTCGTTGGCCAGCTCCTGGAACGGGTAGGCCAGCGCCCAGCAGGCGACCACCCCGACGATGGCGCGCAGCCGGATGTCGTGCGGGCGGCGGGCGAGCAGGAACAGCACCCAGGTGAGGGTGAGGTAGGTGGCGATCGGGTAGACCGCGGTCACAACCAGCCCACCGCTTCACCGGAGAGGCTGCGGCTGATCCGCCGCGCGGGCAGCGTGCTGGAGCGCCCGGGGTTGATCCGCCCGGCCACCGCCGACCATTCCAGGATGATGGTGGCCAGCGCCTCGGCCTCGTACTCGGCCGCGGTGGTGTAGTGGGTGCGCCGGTAAAGCGCTTTCTCCGGGGTCGGCTCGTGTCCGGCCAGCAGGTGGCTCAGCTCGTGCAGGATGATGTGATCCTGGTGCGCGGCGGAGGTCTCGGCCTGGAAGTGGATGTGGTCGGCCTCGGCGCCCGCGGTCCACGCGCCGAACGGGCCGGGCACCGGAAACCGGTGCGGCATCAGGTGAATCGCCCGCCCGCGGCGTTCACCGACCCGGCGGCACAGCTCCCGCACGTCCAGTGGTGGCCGCAGGCCCAGCTCCCTGAGCAACCGGCGGCACTCCTGGCGCAACCTGCGTTCGTTCACCAGCCGCGACACGGACGCCATGGTGCCAGCAACATCGCGCGGAGTGGAGGCGTGGCCAGCATGTTTGATGTGGTCCCGGGGGCTTCCCGGCTGCCGCGCACCCGGCTCGCCCCGACCGATGATGCCCCTGACCTGCGCAAAGTCGTCGACTACTCGGGGGTAATGACCATTTAGGACTGTCCACCCGCGGTGATTCTGGCGCAGACTGCCACCCGGTTGGCGGCGGACACATGGCCACATCCTCGAACTACCTGCGAAAAGTGAACTTACGGTCACCGCCGCGCCGTAGTCATTGACCCACGAAGTATCGCGACCTAACGTCTCCCGCCACACGGGGGAACGGGAGCGCCGATGACCACGAACCAGCGCGACCACCCGTCGATCATCCAGGCCGACGGCGAGTATCTGGCCGCCATCGCCACCGGCGGCTTCTATCCCGGCGTCCTGCTTTTCCGCTCCCCGGACCTGGCGCGCTGGGAACAACTCCCGCATCCGCTGGAGCAGGTCGAGCTGCCGGAGTCCGGTGTCCTGCGTGGACCTGACCTGTCCTATGTGGACGGTGTGTACCACCTGCTGTACAGCACGGCGCTCTCCGCGGGCGAGCACGGCTTCGCCGATTCGCCGATCTTCCACGTGCGGGCGCCGTCGCCACATGGCCCCTGGTCGCCGCCGGAGTTGTTGCACGCCAAGGGTTTCCATCCGTCGCTCTACCACGAGTCAGGGCGGTCCTACCTGTTGTGGGCCGAGTGGGACCACCGGCCGGGCCGGGACTCCTCCGGCGGAACCTGGGCGCAGGAGTTCGATCGCGGCGCGCGGCGGCTGACCGGGCGGGCGCATCCGGTGCGCGGGGGTGACCGAGGCGCCCGGCTGCACCGGCGGGCGGGCTGGTACTACCTGGTGGCCGAAGGAATCGCGGTGGCCAGGTCGCCGCACCTGACCGGGCCGTTCCACCCGGATCCGCACGGCGCGCTGGTGGCCGGCGGCGGGCCGGGGTGCCTGGTCGAGGGCCGGGCGGGGGAGTGGTGGCTGACGGCGTGGCCGGCGGACGGGTGCGCGCTGGGGCCGGAAACCGTTGTGCGGGCGGTGGATTGGGCAGGTGACGGGTGGCCGCGGGTCGGTGCACAGCGGCCGCGGATCAGTCCCACCGCACCTGATCCGGCCCACTTGGTCGACGACTTCGACGCCACCGAACTCGCCTTCTGCTGGCAGTCCGTGCGCCGCCCGCCCGACCCCGGCTGGCTCTCGCTCCGCGAACGCCCCGGCTGGCTGCGGCTGCGCGCGGACGAGTCCCCGGCCAGCCGCCACCGGGTCAGCCTGCTCGCCCGCCACCAGCACCAGGACTGCGAGTTCAGCGCCGTGCTCGACGCCCAGCCCACGCATTTCCAGCAGCTGGCCGGGCTGATCCACTACACCGACCACACCCGCTGGCACTGGCTGCACCTCACCCACCACGAGCGGATCGGCCGCTGCCTCGCCGTCCTGACCAGCGAAAACGGTCAGCTGGCTGCCCCGGCCGACCCGCTGCCCTGGCCGAGTGGACCGGTCTGGCTGCGCGCCCTGATCCAGCACGGCGAGCTGCGTTTCACCGCCTCCGCCGACGGCGGGACCTGGACCGGGATCGGCCCGCCGCTGCCGGTCTCGCGCGGCTTCCTCGGGGTGTGCGCGACCGATCTCACCGGGGCGCGGCTGGTGTGCGATGTGGACCGGATGTCGTTGCGCCCGCTAGCCAGCCCCAGGTGAGCGCGGAGCCGATGGTGGCGCCCGCGGACACCGTGCCGGGGCCGATCGCGGCGGCCATCGCGTTGCCCGCGGCGTAGAGGCCGGTGATCGGCGAATCGTCCCAGCGCAAGACCCTGGCGTGCGCGTCCACCCGAGGCCCGCCCTTGGTGCCGACCAGCCCGGCCTGCACCGGCATGGCGAGGAACGGGGGTTCGGTGAGCGGGCCGAGGTTGGGGTGTGGTGCGCCCGGGTCGCCGCCGTGGCGGTCGTAGGCGAAGGCGCCACGAGCGAACGCGGGATCGGCGCCCTGGGCCGCGTGTGTGTTGAACTCGGTGACGGTGGCGGTCAGCGTGGCGGCCGGGATGCCGAGCTGGTCGGCCAGTTCGGGCAGGGTGTCGGCCTGGCGGACGTGCGCGGGCAGCGGCTGGCCGGGGTAGGCCCCGGCGAAGGGGTAGCGGGCGCGGAAGTGCGCGTCGGCGATGGCCCAGGCGGGCAGGTTGCGCGGCAGGCCGGTGACCGGATCGGCTTCGGCGAAGGCGAGTGCGACGTTGTGACTGGACTCGTTGACGAACCGCCGTCCGGCCTGGTTGACCCAGATGACATGCGGCAGCATCCGTTCGGACAGCACCAGTTCCGGCCGCGGCGAGCCGTCCGCCCAGGTCGAACCCTGGCGTACCGGCCAGCTCCACGCCTCACCCAGGTGCGCGAACGCCGCGCCTGCCTGGGCCGCCAGCCGGATCGCCGCGCCCCGGTTGACCGGTGGCGAGACCGGGTGCAGGTAGGGGCCGTGCAGCAGCCGCTCGGCCAGGCCGGCATCGTGCTCGAAGCCGCCGCAGGCCAGGATCACCGCGTCCGCGCCGAGTTCGCCGTAGGGCGTGCGCACCCCGGTCACCCAGTCGCCGTCGAGCCGGAGTCCGGAGACCGGCTGCCCCTTCCGCAGTTGGACGCCGGCTGCCTGACACCCGTGCAGCAGTCCGGCGATCAGGCCCTGGCCCAGGGTGACCTGGCCGGTGGTCATCCGGTACTCGATCAGGCCCTGGGGCAGCTGTCCGCCGGTCATCAGGCCGAGCCCGGCGATCTCCTCGTTCGTCAGCACCATCGGGAAGGCAGCCGGCCAGAACAGGTCGTCCGCCCGGCCCAGCCCACCCAGTTCGACCGGCGCCACCTCGATGTTGCGCCCCCCGGGTTTGCCGCCGGGGGCCTCGGCGAAGGAGTCCGGGGTGCTCATCGGTGTGAACTCGATCGGGCTGTGCGCCTCGACGAACCGGGCCATCCGCGGCGCCGCGTCCACGAACGCGGTGGCCAGCTCGGGTTCCCGGCCCGCGGTGCGGCCCAGCAGGTAGGTCAGCGCGTCCGCCCGGTCGTCGGCCACGCCGAACGCGGCCATCCGGTGGTTGTCCGGCACCCACGCCTGACCACCGGAGACCGCGGTGGTGCCGCCCCAGTGCGGACTGCCCTCCAGCACGGTCACCCTGGCCCCGCCGACCGCCGCGGCCAGTGCCGCGCACAGCCCGGCCGCGCCCGAGCCGATCACCACCACGTCCGTGCTCTCGCTCATGTCCTCGCCCTCGTCCGCCGGGTATCGGATCGTGCGGGCCCGGCGTTGTAGTGCCCATGGAACTCGGTATCTACAGCTTCGGCGACCGCAGCCCCGATCCGGTGACGGGCGAGCAGGTCTCCGTGGCACGGGCCCTGGCCAACCAGCTGGAGCGGATCAAGCTGGCGGACGAGCTGGGCCTGTCCTTCTACGGTCTGGGTGAGCACCACCTGGACCAGTACGCGATCTCCAACCCGGCCACCGTGCTGGCCGCGGCGGCCAGTGTCACCGAGCACATCACGCTCAGCTCCGCGGTCACCGTGCTCAGCACCGAGGACCCGGTCCGGGTCTACCAGCAGTTCACCACGCTGGACCAGCTCAGTCACGGCCGCGCCGAACTGCTGGCCGGTCGCGGCTCGTTCACCGAGTCCTTCCCGCTCTTTGGCGCGGACCTCGGCGACTACGACGAGTTGTTCGAGGAGAAGCTGGCGCTGCTGCTGCGCATCGACCGCGAGGACCCGCTGACCTGGTCCGGCAAGCACCGCACCCGGCTGGAGAACGTGCGAGTGCTGCCCCGACCGTACGGTAGGCGGCTGCGCATCTCCGTGGGCACCGGCGGCAACCCGGAGTCCTCGATCCGCGCGGGCGTGCTCGGCCTGCCCGTGGTGTACGCGGTGATCGGCGGCCAGCCGGAACGGTTCGCGCCGCTGGTGGACCTGTACCGGCGGGCTGGGGCGGCCGCCGAGCACGCGCCGGAGGATCTGCACGTGACCATGGGCGCGATCGGGTTCATCGCGCCGCGTTCGCAGGACGCCAAGGACATTTTCTACCCGTACTGGCTGCAGACGATGAAGTACGGCGCGCGGGCGCGGGGCTGGGCGGTGCCCACCAGGGCCGACTACGACGGGTACACCGAGAACGCGAACGCGCTGTTCACCGGTAGTCCGGAGCAGGTGGCGGAGCGGATCATCAGTGTTGGCAAGCTGGTTGGCGCGAACCGGTACGCGATGCAGATGGACTGGTCCGGGGTGCCGCACGAGCACGTGATGAAGGCGATCGAACTGCTCGGGACCGAGGTGCTGCCGCTGGTCCGGAAGGAGTTCACGGACTGATAGCGCTGCGCTCCACTTTCAAGTTATAGCGGGGTGGGGGGCTTGCGGCAAGGCCCCGGTGGCGGTCCACAATTTCGCCACGTGCGCCGGCTGGTGCGCGTTCGCGATTACCAAGGGGATTTGCCATGCGGGTTCTGCTGTCGACAATCGGGTCGCGCGGCGATGTGCAACCGGTGGTCGCACTGGCGCTGACATTGCGCGAACTCGGGCAGGAGGTGCGGATTGTCGCGCCGCCGGACTTCGGCGAGTGGATCGGCTCGCTCGGGATCCCGTTCACCCCGGTCGGGCCGACGCTGCGGCACAGCGCCCGGCCCGACCCGGGGAAGCCGCAGGTCCCGCCAACCGCCGAGCAGCGCAAGCAGTTGATGGAAGGCACGGTCCGCGATCAGTTCGCCGCACTCGGCGAGGCGGCGCGCGGGTGCGATGTGATCGTGGCCTGGTCGGCGCTGCAGATCGCGGCCGCCTCGGTGGCCGAACACCTGGGAATCCGCTACGTCTATGTCACCTTCTGCCCGAACACCCTGCCCTCGCCGCACCACGGACCGGCCCCATTGGGCAGCCTCGGGCAGAAACCGCCCGAGGATCCGGCGCAATTCGCCGAACTCTGGGCACAGAACGCGGAATTCCTGAACGCGGGCTGGGGCGAGGCACTCAACACCCACCGCGCGGAACTCGGCCTGTCCCCGGTCACCGATGTCCGCGGCTACATGTTCACCGAGCAGCCCTGGCTGGCCGCCGACCCGACCCTGGCGCCCTGGCAGCGGCCCGCCGAACTGGACGTGGTGCAGACCGGCGCGTGGAGCATGCCGGACGAGCGGCCGCTGCCACCGGAGCTGACCGAGTTCCTGGACGCGGGCGAGCCGCCGGTCTTCTTCGGCTTCGGCAGCATGCCCGCACCCGGTGACCTGGGCCAGGAGGTGCTCAAGGCGGCCCGCGCGGTGGGGCGGCGGGCGATCGTCTCCCGCGGCTGGGCCGATGTGGAGCTGATCGAGGACGCGCCGGACTGCCTGTCCGTCGGCGAGGTCAACTACGACGCGCTGTTCCCGCGGGTCGCGGCGGTGGTGCACCACGGCGGTTCCGGCACCAGCACCGCGGTCACCCGCTCCGGCACCCCGCAGGTGATCGTGCCGCAGCTCTACGACCAGCACTACCTCGCCGAGCGGGTGCAAGCCCTGGGCATCGGCTTCGCGCACGCGCCCGGGGCGCCCACGGCGGAATCACTGGTGACGGCACTGGAGTTCGTGCTGCAGCCGGAGATCGCCGAGCGGGGCAGGAAGATCGCGAAGCAGGTCCGCACCGACGGCACCCAGGTCGCAGCGCAACTGCTGCTGGCCGAGACCCAGCAGCCCCGCCCATAACGCGCGCCGTGTTGGCCGTTGTCGTACACAGCCTTGGCCGAACTGGTACCGCTTGGGCCAACTGGTACGCCCGCTTGGGCAAAGTCGGCGTACGGGTTGGCCCAACTCGCCGTCCACAACGGCCAACACAGTGGCGGGGGCTGGCTAGCAGATCCGGCCGACTACCTGGCGCATGATCTGGCAGACGTCGACCAGGGGTTTCTGCTCGGTGGTGGTGGTCGGCGCGGGCTTGCCGGTGAGCTTCTTCTTCGCGGTGGCGGGCTTGGCATCGGGCCGCTGCGGGGGCGCGGGCGGCGGCGCGATCACCGTGGTCACCACGATGATCGTGGTCTCGGTGGACGGCGCGGCGGTGGCGATCGGCGCGAGCTGCGCGGCCGCCATCGCCGGTTCCTCCCGCTCGCCGGGCGGGGCGAAGACCACGATGTAGGCGAAGGCGGCCAGCGCGGAACCCAGTCCGATGAGCACCGGCACGAACCGCCGGATGGCGGGCCGGGCGGCCGCGCGGTGCCGACCCAGCGGCACCGGCAACGGCGTGCGCGACTCGTCGGCCAGCCGGATCCGATCCCGGCCGGCCTGCTTGGCCACCTGGAGCGCGGCGTCCGCGGCCACCACGTAGGAGGTCAGGTCGTCCTCGGGCCGCGGCACCTTGGCACACACCCCGATGGAGGTGGTGACCCGGTCCAGCCGGATGATCCCGCCGTCGGTGCTGGGCGCGTCCACCGCGATCTCCCGCACCCCGGTCCGGATCCGATGCGCCACCGAGAGCGCCTCGGCCGCGTCGGTCTGGCGCAACAGCACCAGGAACTCGTCCCCACCATGCCCGCCATACCGGCCGAGCACATCGGACTCCCGGGTGGAGCGCCGCACGGTGTCCGCCACGGCCTTGATCACCGCGTCGCCCGCGATGTGCCCGAACCGGTCGTTGAACTGTTTGAACCGATCGATGTCGATGACCAGCAACGCCAACGAATCCCGCGCCGCGGCGGCCTGGGCGAGTTCGGCCGGTGCCCGCTCGTCCCAGCCCCAGCGGTCAAGCAGACCGGTGAGGCGGTCGGTGGCGGCGTGGCCACAGGAGTGGCAGGCCGGGTCCACAGGATCGGCGCTCGAACCGGGCGCGGTCATGACTGTGCAAGCCCTCCGTTTGGTGATCAGCACTCGGTGGGGTGTTTGTACCAGCTCCTGTGGGCAAGGGGCTCATGCGTGAGCGGGTGAATCCCGGTTCCACCGAGTGATCACCCAACCGGGTGAGGTCACCCCATACCGAGTGTTGGCCGTTGTCGTACGGGGTGTTGGCGGTTGTGGGACGCCACGTTGGCCGTTGTTGTACGCCATGGGCCGCCGCGACCGGGCGAAGCCCGAACAGGCGGCGGGGCAGATCAAAAGCCGGCATGAGCAGGTTGCGGGGCTGAGTGTGCTGCCGGGGCCGGTTCCAGCGTGGCTCCGAGGGCTCGAACCCCGCTCTCGTACCACTTGGGCCAACTGGCACGCCCACTTGTGCCAACTCGGCGTACCAGTTGGGCCAACTCGCCGTCTACAACGGCCAACTCGCCGTCCATAACGGCCAACTCGCCGTCCATAACGGCCAACACTCGGGGGTGGGGGGTGTGATAGACCTGGGGGGTGGTGGAGTTCAGCTTTCGTGGTCGGTGGGTGGGGCGCGAGGGCGCGATGATCATGGCGATCATCAATCGGACGCCGGATTCGTTTTATGACGGGGGTGCGAACTTCGCCGATGGGGCGGCGATGGCTTCGGTGGCCAAGGCGGTGGCTGAGGGGGCCGACATCATCGATATCGGTGGGGTCAAGGCTGGGCCGGGGACCGAGGTGGGGGTGGCGGAGGAGATTGCCCGGACGGTGCCGTTTCTGGTGGCGGTGCGGGCGGCTTTCCCCGACGTGGTGATCAGTATTGACACCTGGCGGGCTGAGGTCGCGCGGGTGGCCTGTGCCGAGGGGGCGGATCTGGTCAATGACACCTGGGCGGTGGCGGATCCCGCTCTGGTTGAGGTGGCGGCGGAGTTCGGGGCTGGGTTTGTGTGTTCGCACACCGGTGGGCTCACACCTCGGCATCGGCCGTTTCGGGTGCGGTTCACCGACATTGTGGGTGAGGTGATCGCGGAGACCACCTCGCGGGCGGAATCGCTGGTGCGGCAAGGGGTTCCGCGGGCGGGGATCCTGATCGACCCTACGCATGACTTCGGGAAGAACACCTGGCATGGGCTGGAACTACTGCGCCGGGCGGACGAGCTGGTGAACACCGGGTGGCCGGTGTTGATGGCGTTGTCCAACAAGGATTTCATCGGGGAGACCCTGGGCGTGCCGTTGGCGGGGCGGGTGGACGGGACCCTGGCGGCCACCGCCATCGCGGCGTACTCGGGGGCCGCGGTGTTCCGGGCGCACCAGGTCGCGCGCACTCGGACGGTGCTCGATACCGTGGCCACGCTGTTGGCCAACCGGGCAGCGGCTCCGCTGAGCTGAAGGCAGGTCGCGTGGCCATCCTGGACCTCACGCCCGACGAGTTGCTGACCACCACCCGCTCGGTGCGCAAGCGGCTTGACCTGGAACGACCAGTGCCGAGGGAACTGATCGAGGAATGCCTGGAGATCGCGTTGCAGGCGCCGTCGGGCAGCAATCGGCAGGGCTGGCACTGGGTGGTGGTGACTGATCGGGAGCAGCGGGCCGCGATTGGCGAGTACTACCGCCTCGCGGTGGCGAGCTACCTGGAATCGGGCGGGGCGGCGGGCAAGCTCTTCGCCGAGGACCCGGACCGGGCCAAGGTGCAGACCAAGGTGGGCAGCAGCGTGGCCTACCTCGGGGAGAAGATGGGACAGGTGCCGGTGCTGGTCATCCCGTGCCTGCGCGCGCCCGCGCTGGCCGAGGGCAACCAGGCGGGGCTGTGGGGCTCGATCCTGCCCGCGGCGTGGAGTTACATGCTGGCCGCGCGGGCCCGTGGCCTCGGCAGTGCCTGGACCACGTTGCACCTGGAGTACGAGACGGAGATCGCCGGGCTGCTCGGCCTGCCGTCCGATATCCGCCAGGCAGCGCTGATCCCGACCGCCTACGCTGTCGGCACGGACTTCCGCCGGGCCGCCCGCCAGCCGTTGGCCGAGGTGCTGCACTACGACCGCTGGTGAAAATGTCGGCGGCCAGGGGCATGATGAAGTCGCAGGTTCCGGGAACGGTTGAGCAGGTCAGGGGCAGCAGACGTGGCAAGTGAGTTCACGGCGAACATCCTCCAGCGAGTGGCGCAGGCCGAGGCGGCCGTCCAGGCCGCGCGGGCAGACGGCGATGAACACCGCGCCGATCTGCATGAGGCCGATCTGGCCAATCTGAAACGGCTGGCCGGGGAGCACGGGGTCGACCTGAGCCGGGAGTCCTGACCGGCGCGGTGGGTGCTTCGGGAATCGTGCTCGGCGTCGATATCGGGACGTCGAGTGCCAAAGGTGTGCTGACCAGCCGGGATGGCCGGGTGCTGGCGCGGGCGAGCCGGGCGCACGCCCTGGCCACGCCCCGGCCCGGCTGGTTCGAGCACGACGCTGACGCGGTGTGGTGGGCCGATTTCCTCGCGCTCACCCGGGAACTGCTCGGCCAGGCCGAGGAGCCGGTGGCCGCGGTCGCGGTCAGCGGCATCGGGCCCTGTTACCTGCCCGCCGACGGCGCCGGGCGCCCGCTGCGGCCGGCGATCCTCTACGGCGTGGACACCAGGGCCACCGAACAGATCGCCGCGCTCAACGCCGAGCTGGGGGAGCAGCGGATCCTGGCTCGTGGCGGCACCGCGCTGTCCAGCCAGGCCGTCGGGCCCAAGATCCGCTGGGTGGCCGAGCAAGAGCCGGAGATCCACCGGCGCACCGAGCTGTGGTTCATGGCCAGTTCCTACCTGGTGCACCGGCTCACCGGCCGGTTCGTGCTGGACCACCACTCGGCCAGCCAGTGCGACCCGCTCTACGACCTGCACGCCGCCGACTGGGCCCGGGACTGGGCCGAGCTGGTCGCACCAGGGCTGCCACTGCCGGAGTTGTTGTGGCCCACCGAGATCGCGGGCGGGATCACTGCCGAGGCGGCGCGCGAAACCGGGCTGCCGCAAGGGATTCCGGTCACCGCGGGCACGGTGGACGCCTGGGCCGAGGCCACCAGCGTCGGCGTCCGCGACCCCGGCGACACCATGATTATGTACGGCAGCACGCTGTTCCTCGTCCAGGTGCCCGAGCGGCCCGCGCCCGCGCCGGAACTGTGGACCACCCGGGGCGTCTTCCCCGGCACGTACAGCCTGGCGGCCGGGATGGCCACCTCCGGCACCATCACCGACTGGCTGCGCGGCCTGGTCGGCGGCGAGTTCGGCACCCTGGTCGAGGAGGCCGCCCGGGTGCCCGCGGGCAGCAACGGACTGCTGGTGCTGCCCTACTTCGCCGGTGAGCGCACCCCGATCTTCGACCCGGACGCGCGCGGGATCATCGCCGGACTCACCCTGCGGCACGGTCGCGCCGAGCTGTACCGGGCCGCGCTGGAGGGTGTCGCGCACGGCGTCCGGCACAACCTGGCCGCACTGGCCGCCGCCGGTGGCCAGGCCCGGCGGCTGGTCGCGGTGGGCGGTGGCGCGCAGGGCTCGCTGTGGACCCAGATCGTCAGCGATGTCACCGGGTATGCCCAGGAGGTGCCTCGGCACACCATGGGCGCCTGCCTCGGCGACGCGATGCTGGCGGCGGGCGCGCTGGGCGAGGAGGTGGATCCGGGGCGGTGGAATCCGTTGGCGCACACCGTGTCCGTGGATCCGGCGCGGGCGGAGCTGTACGCGGAGTACCACGAGCACTACCTGCGGCTTTATCCGTCCACTATGGACACCGCGCACTTCCTGGCCCGGCGGCAGCGCGAGTCCGGCGCGCAGTGAGGTGCTGGTAAAAATCACCTCATCGGCGGTGGCACACCCGGGTGAGACTGGGCGCCATGGCCATGGACCCGAACATCTCCAAAGCCCGTCTCGCCCTGGGCACCCTGGTGCTGCTGGCGCTGGGCGGCTGCACCCTGGCGTTGATGATCTCCCTGGACGCGGGCGCGTTCCTGGCCCGCACCCTGCCCATCGTGGTCATGATCGGTGCCGCGGTGGCGGCCAACTCGATGGGCTGGTTCAACAAGAAGGTCAGGGACTGACCGCCCTGGCCACCTCGACCCAGCGCGGTTCCGGACCGCGGTGGGCGGCCGTGCACTGCACCGCGAAGGCGGCCACCACCCGGCCCGAGGTCAGCACGAACTCCACACCCCTGGACCCTTCCTGGACCTCGGCCACCTCGGCGACCGGGAACACCCGCGTCCCCCAGGGATTGACCACCCGCACCCGCCCGTCGGCCAGTTCGATGCGCGCGCGGAAGGCCGACCAGGCCGCCAGCCCCAGGCCCAGGTAGAGCACCCCGACCCAGAACCACTCCTCGGCGGGCATGCCGTGCTGCTGCCAGTCCGGGTTGGGCAGCAGCGAGGGCACCAGCAGGAACGGCGCCAGTGCCACCGGCAGCACCACCGTCAGCAGGCGGACCCACCACCGCACCCGCCACACCCGAACCGCGCCAAGTTCCCCAGTCATATCGGCATTCTCGCAGGTCCCGCCTACGCTCCTGGTGGCGCGGGTGCGTGCGCGACGCCGAAGGCCCCCCACACCAGCGGGGTCAGCTCCGGCGCCCCGGTCGAGTCCCAGCCCTCGGCCTGGGTGCGTTGCCAGGCATTGAGCGCCGCAACGGGATCCGGCTGCTCCTGGGCCTCGTGCACGGCCAGCACCGCCGCGCTCAGCACGCCCTGGGCCGGCGGCCGGAAGCCGGGGAACAGCCGGGTCAGACCTGCGTCGGTGGGCAGAACCCAGCGGGTGGCGGTCACGTACTCGGCCCCGCCGTGCACCAGCGCGGCGACCAGGCCGGAGGGCTCGGCGTAGCGATGGTCGCCGCCGCTCTCGCAGGCGATCAGGGCGGTGCGGTTGGGGATCCGCCAGCCGAGCAGGTCGGCGGCGGTGACCGGGCCCTGGGCCAGGTGCAGGCGGGCGTCCAGGGCGTGCGCGGCGGTGGTGACGTGGCCGACGTAGAGGAACCGGCCCGCCTCGGCCAGCGCCGGGCGCAGTGTGTCGCGGTCCAGGACCTCCAGTGCCGCAAGGGATTCCGGCACCTGGCCGAGGACCCGGCCGAGCGGGGTGGGCGGGTCCACCACCGCGGCCACCGGTCCGGCGCCGGGGGAGACCCGGCGGGCGACGGCGTTGCGCACGGTGGCCGGGGTGAGGATGGAGACCTTCGCGGTGTGCACGAAGCGTTCCTCCTCTTCCATCCGCAGCGATTCCCAGGGCACCTGGGCGGTGGACGGGGACGGCTGGATGCGCACGTGCAGCGGGCCCCGCTGGTGCGCCGCGTGCAGCTCCCGGCCCAGCTGGGACGGGAAGAGCACGCCGGTCAGCTGCCAGGACAGCGCGCGTTCACGGTCCCGGTCGGTCAGCGCGCCGTGGGCCAGCGCCCTGGTCAGCGCCTGGTGCGCGGACTCGCCGGGACGCGGGGTGGGCAGCGCCGCGGCCAGTTCGGCCAGTGGCGGGCCGACCCGGTCCCTGGGCAGGATCAGCGCACGGGGATGCTCCGGATCGTGTTCCCAGCGCCAGCTGATGTACAGCTCGCCCGCGTCGACGTAGGTCACCTGGACGGTGGTCACCACGAGCGCACCACCTCCGCCGAGCGCACCTGGATGCCGTAGCGCTGCTCGGCCAGGTCCAGCCACGGATCCAGCGGCGAGGGCACCGCGGTGTTGGCCCGGACCCGGGGCGGCAGCAGCAGTTCCGGCACCGGCAGCGGCTCGCCCTCGCCCGCGGCGACCAGGGCCAGATCCTGCGGGGTGGGCAGGGACAGCAGCGCGGAGTGGTCGATCTCGGCGGGTTCGGCGGACTGGCCGGGCAGGGACACCGCAGCGGCCAGGTGGTCCAGGTAGGCCACGATCAGCTGTTCGTCCAGGGTGGCGCCGATGGCGACCAGGGCGGCCTTGGTGGCCGGGGCGGCGGCCTGCGCGATCCAGCGTTCCCGCATCGGACCGGCGCGGAAGCGGCGGCGGGCGGCCTCGGCGGCCAGCGCGGCGGGCAGGGCCAGGTCCAGCGCGGGGGCGACCAGCTCCGCCGGGGGCACGCCGTGCGCGGCGCGGCGGTGCAGGGCGCCCGAGCGCCAGGAGTCCAGGGTCAGCGCCATGTGCCACATGCCGTTGTCCACGCACAGCGCCCGCGCCTGGTCCAGGCACTCGTCGGCCTTGGCGAACTCGGCCAGCGACTCATAGGCGTTGCCGCGCACCGACAACACCCCCGACAGGATCCGCGGCGAGTCCACCGGCACATCGGCCAGCAGCCGCAAGGTCTCCCGCGGGCGGGACTGGGTGACCGCGATGGCCGCGCGGCCGAACTGGCTGACCACCCGGTGCCAGGGATCGGTGCCCAGCCGCGCCGCCGCGGTGTAGTGCGTCAGCGCTTCCTCGTCCCGGCCGGCCAGGTGGGCGAGCCTGCCGAGGCTGTTCAGCGCGACCGCCTCGCCGTCGCCCTCGCCGATCGCGGCGAACAACTCCCGGGCCAGGTGCAGGTGTTCCACGGCGGTGACCTGATCCCCGGTGCCGTCGGCGATATCGGCCAGCGCCTGGTGCACGTTCGGGATCAGTGTCGGCGCGGACCGCTCGGCCAGGGTCAGGGCCTGCTCGGCGTCGGCGGCGGCCTCGGCGTAGTCACCGGCGGCGGCCAGCACGGAGGCCCTGGTGCTCAGGAAGGCGGCCTGGCCCTGTTCCTGGGGGAGCGGGAACCAGGTGATGGCATCAAGTCCGGCGTCGAGCACCTGCCGGGCCTGGGTGAAATCGGCGTGGTGGCGCAAGGCGTGGGCCAGCTGGACCAGCCAGGTGAGCAGGTTGCCGAGCACGGGCTGCGCGGTGTCGTTGGCCGGTTCCAGGTCCAGTGACCGCCGCAGGTCGGCGAGCGGTTCCTGCCATTCGCCGGTGTTGAGCACGGTCATCGCGCGCACGGCGAACAGGGTGGCGCGCAAGGACACCGTGCCGAACTCATCGCCTACCAGGGCCTCGCACTCGTGGGTCAGCTCGATCGCGGTGTTGACCAGGTCGATCGCCTCCTGGCCCTCGGCGAGACCGGCCAGGTTGATCAGCGTCTGGGCCCGCCTGGCCAGTGCCTCGGGATCATCGGGTGCGGTCAGGGTCAGCTCGTATGCCTTGCGCACCAACCGGTTCGCCGCCGCCAGGTTGCCCCGGCCGGCCTGCAGCGCGCCCTTGTTGTGCAGCTTCTTCCACTTCTGCCAGCGTGGTCCGGCGGGAGTGGTCACAGCAGTCGCCCGGCGCGTTCGGTCAGGGTGGCGGCCGGATCATCCAAGCGGCCCAAGGCAAACCGCACCAGTGCGGCGCGGCGGGCCGGGGCGGCCGGATCCGGGGGAGTGGGTTCGGCGAACTCCGGCGCGTACACGGTGAGCACCCGCTGGTCGGCGGGCAGCAGCAATACGTTGGCGGGCAACGGAATCGAGCCGGTCAGCTCGCCGCTCGGGGTGGGTTCCAGGTCCAGTTTGACCGGCCCGAACCGCGCGGCCAGCCGCGGTGGGAAGCCGCCGGGGCTGGGTGGGATGGAGGCTTCCAGCACGGAGATCCCGTTGCGGCGCAGGATGATCCAGCTCGCCTCGGCGACCGCGTCCACCGCGCCCGCGGGCACCAGCGACCAGTCCACCGGCGCGGAACCCCGTTGCACCACCAGGCCATCAGGCGTGCCACCGCCACTGGCGGCGAGCGCGTAGTCATCCCGCCGGGCCAGGGCCGCCGGTGCGGGCGCCTGGACGCCGAAGTCCTCGGCCAGTCCGGCCAGCCGCCCGGCCAGCGCGAGTGCCTCGGCGTGCAGGGTTTCGTTGGCGGACAAGGCTTCCAGCGGGAGTGGCAGCAAGCCGGACAGTGCGCGGTCGGTGGCGTGCTCGTCGTCGAGCAGGTGGCTGACCGCGTGCGTGGCCAGCGCGTGCTCGGCGGCCAGCAACGCCGGGTGCAGCGGCGGCACCCCGGCGACACTGGAGGCAGGCCACCAGGACCGGGCCCAGTTCAGGCAGGCCAGCCGGTGCACGGCGGCCAGCACCGCGGGCTCGGCCAGTTCCCACCGCCAGGCGGCGGCGCGGTCGGGCGCGTGCACCTCGGTGACCGGATCCGGTGCGCCCAGCAGGTCCCAGGACACCAGCGCGCCCGCGGCCTCCACCAGCGCGGTCTGCTCGGGATGGGTCATGCCGCACCCGCCCTGGTCAGCGCCGCGCGCAGCTGGTCCCGCTGGTCCATGATCACCGAGCGCAGCACCCCGTCCAGCAGATCCCACACCTGTTCGGCGGTGACCTCCTCAGCACGCAGCTCCCGGCCGTGCAACCGCACCCACAACCGACGCAGATAGGCTTGGCGCACCCCAAAAACGTCCGCGCGCGAGCGAGCAGGCACCTCGGCCGCGGGCAGTCGCTGCACCCGCCGCACGTACGCCTCGCGTTGCCAGCGGGCCCGCAGCCGGGTGGCCGCGCCGGGGGCGGCCGGACCGTCGGCGTCCAGGCCGTCGGTGGCGTCCCGGCCCAGCACCAGCACCACCCGGCTGACCTCCTCGGCCAGCTGCCAGGGCTGCGCGCAGCGGTGGATCTCCTGTCGTACCAACGCGGGCACCTCGGCCATCGCCTCCCGGTGGTAGGCGCTGGTGAAGGCGGCGAAGAGGCGTTCCAGGATCGAGCGGTCCAGTGGTTTGGGCAGCTGTTTCTTGGACGCGGTGCTGCCCAGCGCGGGCGGGATCAGCCGCTCGTGGTCGGTGAGCCCGTAGCCCAGCGCCACCCCCGGCCGCTCCACCTCGGCCGACTCGTGCGTGCCCGCGCGATCGCGCACCAGCGTGGCGAACAGCGTGGCATCCGGGGCATCGGCGCTGGTGGCCAGGAAATCGGCGGGCCGGGCAGCGGGTGCGGTGCGTTGCCGGGGCGCGGGCCAGGTCCGGCTGAGCAGCGCGGTCAGCTCGGGGGCGTGCGTACGCACGAACTCGCGCAACTCGGTGACGGTGAGCCGGCCGCCGGGCTGGTGGATCTCGGCGATGGTGCCGGTGGCGATCCGGTCGGCGTCCGGCCGGGTGTCCGGGGCGCCGTACTCGGTGGCCAGCTCGTAGCACCGCTGGAAGTACAGGTCCTGCGGGTTGCCCTCGGTGATCTTGGCTCGCCGCCGCGCCTTCTTGAGCAGGGTGAACCAGCCCGCGGTGGCCACCAGCGCCGGTCCGGCCGCGGCCAGCACCGCGCGCAGCTCCTCGGCGTGCTCGGCGCGCACCGAGACCCCGGCGAAGCGCGGATTGTGCGTCGGCCGCAGCACCAGCGGGTCCAGGATCAGCTTCTCCGTGCGCACCAGCGGACGGCCAAGGCCGTTGCTCAGCGGCGCCACCGCCGGACCCAGCTCCGCCCAGGCCTGAGTGAGCACCTGCCCCCGGGACACCGTTGTCACCATCCCCATCCCCATACCGGCAAGCCTAGGGGCTGACGGCGACGGTCCAGCCGATGGCGGCAAAGTTGTGATCGGTAGCC
Source organism: Crossiella sp. S99.2 (assembly GCF_023094165.1). Lineage (GTDB taxonomy): Bacteria > Actinomycetota > Actinomycetes > Mycobacteriales > Pseudonocardiaceae > Crossiella. The sequence continues at coordinate 139,788 of NZ_JALMDK010000019.1, forward strand.
GGCGCCCGGGCTCGAAGCTTCTCCCATGACGAGAGGAGCAGCCCGATGAAGGACAGCAGCCAGGCCGGGTACGTGTGGGCGGCGCCCGGACCCTATGAGGTGCAGCGCGGCCTCCGCAGGCGGAAGCGAGCCGGCGGGATCTTCGTGCTGGTCCTGTTCTCGTTCATCGGATTCATGGTCTTCGGCATGTCCTACTTCGCCTCGCCGTACGTGAGCACCGCCCCGCAGAAGGGGGTCGGGTTCGCCACGGTGGCGGAGAAGGAGATCGCGCTGGTGCCCTACCGGCGCAGCGGCAGCCGGGGCCTGTTCCAGATGCTCACCCAGGACACCTTCCAGGTGCGGCTGTTCGCCGTCGAACTGGACACCGGGCGGCGGCTGTGGGACACGCAGCTCTCCGACATGCCGAGCTGGCAGGCCAAGGTGATCACCGCGGGCGCCCGTAACGCCTATGTGGCCACCGACGGCGGCCTGGTGATCCTGGACCTTGCCAGCGGCGAGATCCTGGCCCGCGACGGCGACATCCAGGGCCTGCCGAACCCGGTGACCTCCAGCGCCGCCTACGGCTATGACGCCTCGTCCACCTCGATCGTGGCCATGAGCGCCGACGGCGGCCTGCGCACCATTCCACTGGACACCGTGGTCGCGGCCCCGGCGCCGCCGGAGCTGGCCAGGGCCTGGCGGGGCAAGCTCAGCCCCCAGCGTCCCGGCTCCGACAGCACCAGCGGTGCCAGTTCCAGCCACGGGGTGCTCGCCGGGCGGGAGAAGGTGGAGCTGATCCCGCGGGAGGACGTGCCCGGCCTGAGCCTGGTCCGCCGCACCGGGAACAGTGGCGGCACGCCGATCGGCGAGGCCGTCTTCCACAAGGGCAGCCTGCCGCTCACCCCGCCGCCTGGCGAGATCGAGGGCAAGGGCTTCCCGGACAACATCACCAGTCCGGCAGCAGGCACACCCGCCGGACTGGTGGTGGTGCACCACCTCCGCGACCTCAACTCCGCGAACTACGCGGTGAGCGTGGTGTCCGTGCAGACCGGCCAGATCGTCGCGACCCACCCGATCGGCCCCAGCTCGATCCGCGCCCTGACCAGCCCCGGCAAGCGCACGCTGCTCTTCGCCGACGGTGCGGACAGCGTCCTCGGCGACGGCGTCGCCACGGTCGGCCTGGACGGGCAGATCAACTGGTTCTACCTCGGCTACATCGACTTCTTCGGCAACCCCTCCCTCTGAAAGGACCAGACATGAAGATCCTCGCCTGGCTCATCGCCGCGGTCGGCCTGGTCGCCACCTTCTTCTACATCCAGGAGGGCCTCACCGGTGCGGGCCCGATGCCCTGGCTCAACGGCTTCCTCGCCGGCCCGATCTGCGCCCTGACCGTGGTTCCGATGCTGTTCCGGGTCAGCTCGGCGCTGGAGAACTCCGGCTTCGGCGGGAAGATCCCGGCCGCCTACCGGGGTGCGCCGATCGGCATGGGCACGGTGGTCGCGTTGTCCCGCACCGGATTGTCCGTCAACGACCAGCCGCAGATGCTGATCACCCTGGATGTGGACACCCAGGACGGCCGGTCCTTCCGCGCCGTGGCCAAACAGATGGTGGACCTGATCGACATGCCCGCGGTGCAGCCCGGCAGCCTGCTGCCGGTGCGCTACCTGCCAGGGAACGACAAGGTCGTGCTGGCCACCGACGCGCCCCCGGCCGAACTCCAGCAGGTGCTCGACCAGATCCGCCTGGCCAAGGGCCTGGTGACCCCCCGGCAGCTGCAGATCGCCCAGCAGGGCCAGGAAACCCAGGCGGTGGTGCTGTCCATGGCCCCCACCGGCGAGATCCGCGGCAACCGTGCGGTGGTGTCCCTGGGCATGCGGGTGACCAGGCCGGACGGCAGCAGCTTCGACCTGGTGCAGGAGAAGACGCTCTCGCCGGAGATGGTCGCGCACGCCCAGCCGGGCGCGGTGGTCCGGGTGCGCTACCTGGCCCACGACGAGTCCGAGGTGGTCGTCCTGGTACCGGCCCAGTCATGACGGCGCAGCAGGTCCTGACCCGGATCGCGGCCGGGCTGGTGACCGTCGGGGTGATCGTGCTGATCTTCAAGGGCTGCGCGGCCAATCTCCGGTCCAGCGGCGCCACCGTGTACGAGTTCTTCCGCGCCGTCGCGGTCAACTCCCCGACGGCCTGCCGGTTGCTCTCCGGCGCCGCCCTGACCAAGTTCCAGGCCAGGGCGAACGCCGAGAGCTGCGAGCAGGCAGTGGCCAAGGTGTCCCGCGGGCTCAGCACACCCCAGTTCGAGCAGCTGCTCAAGGGCGAGGTCGACGTGCTGGAGTACCACTCGGGGATCCGCCCGGACTTCAGCAGCCGGGTGGAGATCCACTTCGGCCCGAACCCGCTGGGGATGGAGGTCATCGTGCTGGCCGAGCACAACGGGCGAGAGACGATCAGCGACTGGGGCTGGGAAATCCGGGAACTGTCCTGACCCCGAGGCAAGCGACCGGCGCGAGGGGTGCGCCGGTCGCTTTTGCATCTCTACCGACCGTTCGGTAGGCGGCGGTGTCGGACGGCCGTCACTGGTGCGGGACGGGCACACCCGCCGCGCGCAGCCTGGCCTCGACGAGCCCGTTCAACCGGGCCCAGACCGTGGATTCCCGATCTTCGCGGTGGTGGTTGACCAGCCCGTACCGGGTGACAGCCTCGGGCGTGGACTGGACGCCAGCCGGTACCGCCAGAAGTTCGCGGTCGGCCAGCAGGTTCTCGGCCAGTGCGGCGGCCAGTTCCTCGATCCGCGGGTCGTCCGGATCCCAGGTCCGCGCGTCCCAGGCACGCTTGGTCAGGACGACGAACTCCGGGTCGTCGAGCCGGTGTTCGAGCTGGGTCAGGAAGAGGTCGAACAACTCCGGCGCCACCGCCCTGGCCAGCACCAGGGCCTCCCGCTGACCGACCACGTAGTCGGGATCGAAGCCCAGCTCGATGAGCCGGTCCAGGATCGCCAGCGCGCGGTCGGGCAGCAGCAGCCGGTCGCCCTCGGCGAGTCGGCGCAGGGTGTCGCGCCGGGCGGTCAGCGCGGCGATCTGCTCGGTGAGGCGCCGGTCGACGTCGCTGACCGCGGCGGTGAACTGCTCGGCGTCGGCGTCGAGCAGCGGCCCGGCCTCGGCCAGCGGCACCCCGGCGGTGGCCAGGATCCGGACCTGGACCAGCCGCAACAGGTCGGCCGAGCCGTACCGCCGGTAGCCGGAGCTGTCCCGTGGTGGTTCGGCGAGCAGCCCGTGCTGGTGGTAGTGCCGCAACGTCTTCACCGTGACCCCGGTGAAGGCCGCGGCCTGGCCGATCGTGACGCCGGTCGGAGGAGCCATGCCGGACAGTGTGCGGCCCGCCCCAGGGTCAAGGTCAACCCGCCTGCCCGCCGCAGAACACCGCCTTGACCAGCCGGTCCAACGCCTTCGGGAACGCGGTCACCACATCGACCTCGGCGTCCCCACCGGTTATCGAGGCGGTCAGGGTCCGGCTGCCGTCGGGCGTGCTGTACAGCAGCGCCCCGTAGCCGACGGTGCTGCCGTTGTGGAAGAACAGCATGCCGCCGCAGTCCGGGCCCAGCTCCTGCACACGCAATCCCAGGCCAAAACCGTTGCTGTCCGGCGAGGTCCGGCGCATTTCGGCCAGCAGCGGGGCAGGCAGGAGTTTGCCGCTCTGCAGGGCGGCGAAGAACGTGTGCAGGTCCCGGGTGGTCGAGATCAGGTCACCCGAGGCGAACAGCAGGGACGGATTCTGGCGGGTGACGTCGACCGTGTGTGCCTGGCCCGCATGCTGGTAGTGGTAGTAGCCGTGCGCGTGCGGCCCGGGGATCCCCGGCCCGGCGCCCGGCGCCACGGTGCTGTCCAGGCGGAGTGGACGCAGGATCCGCCGCTGCAGCTCCTCGGCGAACGAGCGGCCGGTGACCTGCTCGATCAGCAGCGCGGCCAGCGCGTAGGCGGTGTTGGAGTAGCTCCAGCCCGTGCCCGGTGCGAACCTCGCCGGTTTGGCCAGCGCGAACCGCACCAGTTCGTCCGGCTGGTAGGTGCGGAACCGGTTGTCCACCCAGTCCTGGCCGGTGGAGGGCAGTCCCGGCACGACCGTCCCGTCCGGGTCGACCTCGCCGGTGTGGTTGAAGATCCCGCTGGTGTGCGCCAGCAACATCCGCACCGTGATCCGCCGGTCCAGGGCGAACCGCGGCAGGTGGTCGGCCGCGGGGGAATCCAGGCCGATCCGGCCCTCCGCCACCAGTTGCAGCACCATGGTCGCGACGAAGGTCTTGGTATTGCTGCCGATCCGGAACCTGCCGTCCGTCGGCGGCTTCGCGGTCCCACCCAGTTCGCGCACCCCGGCGCTGCCCGTCCACTCGCCACGCTGATCGCGCACGCGCACCTGCATCCCGGCGAATCCGATGTCAACGAACGCCTGCACAGCCTGCTGCAAGGCTGGGCGATCCGGCCGGGCAGCGGCCTCGGGAGCGGCCCCGGCCAGCAACGCGACAGTCAGCGCCGTGGCCCCTGCTCGCCGCAACGACTGCGGCTTGTTGTGTGTCATGCGGCCAGGCTGCAGCCCGCCCTCGGGGCGGGGTCAACGACTCCGTCGGCGATGTCGCCCCGGCATGCCGATCTTCCGGCGAGTTGGGCCAACTGGTACGTCGGTTTGGCTCAAGTGGGCGTACCAGTTGGCCCAAGTGGTGCGTGGGTGCGGGTCATGTCGTCGACGCGACGCAGAAACGTCCCTACCAACCGGTCGGTGAACTGCTCGTCGATCGGGCTGCCGGTGACCAGCACGCGGTAGTAGATCGGCCCCACGAGCTGATCGACCTCCGCCGCCACGTCGAGGTCGGCCGGCACCTGTCCACGGTGGACGGCCCGCTCGATCGCCAGCCGGTCGCGGTCGTGTTGCTCGTCGAGGAATCGCGCCCGCAGCACCGCGGCGAACCCGGGGTCGTGCTGGGCGTGGCCGAGCAGGGCGCGCAGCACGGCGCCCGCGTCCGACCGGGTCAGGAAGTGCGTCAGGCGCCGCAGGTAGTCCCGCAGGTCGGGGCCGAGGTCGCCGTGATCCGGCACGACCAGGTCTTCGGCCGCGTCCTGCAGGAAGGCGTCGAGCAGGATGTCCGTTTTCGTGCTCCACCAGCGGTAGATGGTCTGTTTCGCCACCCCGGCGCTCGCGGCGATGGCCTCGACGGTGACTCCGGCGAATCCCTTCTCCACCAGCAGATCATCGGCGGCCTCCAGGACCGCGAGCCGTGCCTGCTCACTGCGCCCGTGCCGATTGCCGCGATGGCGCGGTGCCGCCACGTCGTTCGATTTCATCGCCACCTCCGCGGCTGAGGGTACGACAATATTGCCTAGACTAGACGCACCGTTGCGTCTACTCTAGCCGACATGACGCATTCCAGCACTCTCGAAGACCCCAGGGTCAGTGCCGCGCTGACCCGCATGTTCGCCGCGGCCGACCAGGACGAGACCCGCCTCCCGCCGTCCTGGCGCACCGACTTCGCCGCGGCCACGCCGCAGGAGCAGGCCGATGCCGCGGCGGAGATCTTCATGCCGATCTCGGCCCAGGGCGGCAGGCTGCTCTACAACCTGATCCGCGCCATCCGGCCCGCCACCGTGGTCGAATTCGGCACCTCATTCGGGATTTCCACCCTCTACCTGGCCGCCGCGGTCCGCGACAACGGCGCCGGCCAGGTCATCACCACCGAACTCAGCGCGGCCAAGGCCGAGGCCGCCAGCCGCACCTTCACCGAGTCCGGCCTGGCCGACCTGATCACGATCCGGCTCGGTGACGCCCGGGACACCCTCGCCGAGGACACCCCGGTCGACTTCCTCCTGCTCGACGGCTGGAAAAACCTGTGCCTGCCAGTGCTCAAGCTCCTGGAACCCCGACTGGCCCCAGGCACCCTGGTGGTGGCCGACGACGTCGACCTGGCTGATTTGCAGCCCTATCTCGACTACGTCCGCGACCCGGGAAACGGCTACCAGAGCGTCACTTTCCCGGTCGAGGACGGTATGGAGATCAGCTGTCGGCTGTGATCGCGGGCAGTACCAGCGACACGGTCAGGCCGCCGCCGGGCCTCGGCTCGGCGGTGACCCGGCCGCCGTGGGCGTGCGCCACCGAGCGGACGATCGACAGGCCCAGTCCGCTGCCGCGCCGGGAGTCGATCCGGTCGCCGCCGAGTCGGCGGAACGGCTCGAACAGCCGGGGCAGGTCCTCGGTGGTGATCACGGCGCCGGAGTTGGTGACCGAGATCGTCCCCGGCGGGCCGGTTTCCACACGCACCCAGCCGTCCTCGGCGAGGTTGTGCCGGATGCCGTTCTCGACCAGGTTCTGCACGGCCCGTTCCAGCAGCACCGGGTCGCCGTGCACCGGTGTCGCCGCCAGGCTGGACCGGATCGTCACCCCGGCCGCCGCCGCCTCGGCCCCCGTCTGGTCGGTGACCCGGCGGGCGAGGTCGGCGAGGTCGACCGGCTCGGTGACCGGCGGCTCGTTCTCGCTGTGCGCCAGGGTGAGCAGTCCCTCCAGAAGTCGTTCGTGCCGTTCGTTGATCAGCAGCAGCGAGTCGCCGAGCTTGCGCAGCTCGGGTGGGGAGTCCTTGCGCCGCATGGCCACCTCGACCAGCGTTCGTTGCGTGGTCAGCGGGGTGCGCAGTTCGTGTGAGGCGTTGGCGACGAACCGGCGCTGCCCGTCGAAGGCGCGGTCCAGCCGGTCGAGCATGGTGTCGAAGGTGTCGGCCAGCTCCTTGATCTCATCGGCCGGGCCGTCCAGCGCGATGCGCTCGTGCAGGCTGCGGTCGGCCACCCGGCGCGCGGTGTCGGTGATCCGCCGCAGCGGCCGCAGCGCCCGTCCGCCGAGCGACCACACCAGCAGCACGGTGGCGGAGCCGACCACGGCGAAGGCGATCGTTCCCTGCAACAGCAGGGAGTCCAGGGTCGCCGAGCGGAACTGCTCCTGCAGCGCGCTGATCTGGTCCAATGAGGTATCCGGCGGCACGGGGACGGCGAGCCCGAAGATCGGGTCCTGATCGTCCCGCGTCATCATTGTCTGCGCGGTCGAGCCCAGCACGCGGTCGAGGCTGTTGGCGACCAGCAGGTAGATGAGGCCGAGCAGCGCCGCGCTCGCGCCCAGGACCACCACCCCGCACAGCACGGTCAGCCGGGTGCGGAAGGTCATGGGATCCGGTATCCCGCGCCGGGCACGGTCTCGATCACCGGCGGGTCACCCAGTTTGCGCCGCAGCTTCATCACCGTCATCGGCACCACGTTGGTGAACGGGTCGATGTGCTCGTCCCAGGCCCGGTCGAGCAGTTCCTCGGCGGAGACCGGCATCCCGTCGGCCCGCAACAGCTCCTCCAGCACGGCGAACTCCTTGCGGGACAGCGGGATCAGCGCACCGTCCCGATGGGTTTCCAGGCGTCCGGGGTCCAGGCGGATCCCGGCGCGGCTCAGCACCGGTGGCGCGGCGGGCCGGGCCCGCCGGCCGAGCGCGCGCACCCTGGCCACCAGCTCGGCGAACACGAACGGCTTCGGCAGGTAGTCATCGGCGCCGAGGCCAAGGCCGGCGACCCGGTCGAGCACCGAACCCGCGGCGGTGAGCAGCAGAACCCGGGTCGCCGCAACGGAATCGACGATCGCGCGGCACACCTCGTCGCCGTGCACCACCGGCAGGTCCCGGTCGAGGACCACGACGTCGTAGGCGTGCACCCCGATCCGCTCCAGGGCCGAGCCGCCGTCGTGCACCACGTCCACGGCCAGCGCTTCCTCGCGCAGTCCCTCCGCGATGGCCTCGGCCAGCACCCGTTCGTCCTCGACGAGCAACACCCGCATGCGGCCTCCCAACCCGTTCGACCTGAGCATAGGGGCGGCCGGCGGAAACCGAGAGCGGTGGTTATCCCGGATTTATCGACCGTGGTGCTTGATGTGCCCATCATCGTCTGCTCGGAGAGCTGGAGGCATTCGTGCGATTGCGCATGTTGGGCGCGGTGCTGGTGCTCGGCGCCACCTTGGTGCCGGGCACCAGCACCGCGGCGGCCCGCGAGTCCACATCGGACCCCGGACCGCTGCGGTGGGTGACCCTGGTGACCGGCGACCGGGTCGGGGTGACCCCCGGCAAGATCGCCTCGGCCGTGGTCCGGCCGGCCGAAGGGCGGGAGCGGACCCGGTTCAGCACGCGGCAGGTCGGCGGTCGCCTGCAGGTGGTCCCCGAGGACGCGGAACCGTTGCTGCGCAAGGGAATTCTGGACCGGCGACTGTTCGACGTGAGCACGCTGATCGAGTCCGGCTACGACGACATCACCCGCGCCGACCTCCCGTTGATCATGAGTGCGCCGCAGGTGCGGGAGGCCGGGGTGCGGGTCACCGCCGAGCTGCCCAGCGTGCGCGCGGCCGCGGTGTCGGTCGAGAAGAGCCGGGCCGCGCAGCTCTGGCAGACCATCACCACCGCGGGTGTCGAGCGGGTGTGGCTGGACGGCAAGCGCAAGTCCACATTGGACCGCAGCACCGCGCAGATCGGCGCGCCGTCGGCCTGGCAGAGCGGCCTGACCGGCAACGGGATCAAGGTGGCGGTGCTGGACACCGGCGTCGATGAGACCCATCCTGACCTGGCCGACCGGCAGCTGGCCGAGCGCAACTTCACCGGCGACGCCGACGCGGTGGACCGGCAGGGGCACGGCACGCACGTCGCCTCCACCATCGCGGGCACCGGCGCGAAGTCCGGCGGCAAGTTCAAGGGCGTCGCCTACGGCGCGAAGATCCTCGACGCCAAGGTGCTCGACAGCACTGGCTCCGGCTACGACTCCTGGATCCTGGCCGGGATGCAGTGGGCGGCCGAGCAGGGCGCCACCATCGCCAACCTCAGCCTCGGCGGCGGTGACGGCGCGGAGGTCGATCCGCTGGAGGAGGCGGTCAACACGCTGACCGCCAAGTACGGCACGTTGTTCGTCATCGCGGCCGGGAACAGCGGCCCGCACGCCAAGAGCGTCGGTACCCCCGGCAGCGCGGACGCCGCGCTCACCGTGGGCGCGGTCGACCGGGACGACAAGCTGGCCCCGTTCTCCAGCCGTGGGCCGCGGGTCGGCGACGGCGCGATCAAGCCCGACATCACCGCTCCCGGCGTCGGCATCGTGGCGGGCAAGGCCACGCACGGCCGGATCGGCACGCCCGCCGGGGACGGCTACGTGTCGATGTCCGGCACGTCGATGGCGACCCCGCACGTCGCCGGGGTCGCGGCGCTGCTGGCCCAGCGCAACCCGGGGTGGAAGGCCGCCGATCTCAAGGCGCAGCTGACCTCCTCCGCCACCCCGAACCCCACGCTCGGCGTCTTCGAGCAGGGCTCGGGCCGGGTCGACGTCGGCAAAGCGCTGAGCCAGACCCTGATCAGCACCTCCGGCAGCCTCGGCTTCGGCACCCAGCAGTGGCCGCACAACGACGACAAACCGGTGACCAAGCCGGTCACCTACCGCAACACCGGGACCACCGCGCGCACGCTCACCCTGCGCATCGAGACGCAGGCGCCACAGGGACTGTTCACTGTGGACCAGACGACGGTGACCGTGCCCGCCGGCGGCGAGGCCACGGTCCAGGTCACCGCGGACACCCGCACGCCAGGAGCGGACGCGCTCTACACCGGCAGGTTGATCGCGTCCGACTCGACGGTCACCGTGGGCACTCCGCTCGCCGTGGACAAGGAGGCCGAGAGCTACGACGTCGCCCTCGACGTCATCGACCGCGCAGGCCGCCCCGCGTCGGACTTCTCCGCCACCGCGGCGGGTGCCACCACCGACCACCAGGTCAGCGGTGCCAACGGAAAATCCACCCTGCGCCTGCCGAAGGGCAGCTACACCCTCTACTCCAGCATTTTCACCGGGAGCGAGACCACCCTGCTGCTGTACCCGGTTCTCGAGGTCACCCGCAACCTCGCGATCACCCTGGACGCCAGGGTGGCACGGCCGGTCACCGTCACCGTGCCCAGCCCGACCGCCACGGTCTTCAACGCCGATGTCGGCTTCGTCAGGACCCTGCCGAGCGGGGTCTGGGTCGGCGGCGGCATCCTGGCCGGCGACCTGAACGGAATCTCGACCGGGCACATCGGTCCGGCCCTCAACCGGGACGAGTTGACCGCCAGGGTGCACACGCAGTGGGAGGACAGCACCCGTACCTATGACCTGGCGTGGTTCGAGCAGGGCCGCCTGCCGACGGGCTTCGAGCGCCGGGTCCGCGAGGCCGACCTGGCCACGGTGCAGGCGGAGTACGCCAGCCTCTCGGGCAGTCGCACCGGCGGGAAGGCGATGCTGCCCAAGCCGTTGCGCGGGGACACCGTGGCGTACTCCCGCATGCTGGACCTACCGCTGCCGTCCCGGCGCACCGAGCACATCCTCGCCGAGGGGGTGCGGTGGAGCGGTGTCCTCACCCAGTTCGGCACCGGTCCCGACCGGGCCTCGGAGACGGAGCTGCGCTCGGTGTTGAAGCGTTACCGCGCTGGTCAGTCCACAGTGGAGCGTTGGAACACCGGGGTCGTGGGCCCCGCGATGCCGGAGCGGTTCGCACCGGACCACTGGCTCACCAGGACCGGCGACACGCTGACCGTGCGGCTGCCGCTGTTCAGCGACGGCGCCGGGCACTGGGGCATGCCCGACCGGTCGGACCGCGGGCACACCACGGTGTACCAGAATGGCAAGAAGATCGCGGAAACCGACAAACCCGGATTCGGCGACTTCACCCTGCCCAAGGAAGCGGCGGAGTACCGGGTGGACACTGAGGCGACCAGGACGGTCACCACACTGTCCACAAAGGTCAGTGCATCGTGGACGTTCCGGTCCCGGAACACCGCCCGCACGGCGGCCGTGCCCGCGATGGCCGTCCGGTTCACCCCGCAGCTCGACGAGTTCAACCGGGCACAGGCGGGTGTGCCGTTCACCGTTCCGGTGGCCGTCGAGCGCCAGCCCGGCTCGCCGGGGGCCATCGTGCGCGAGCTGACGGTGGAGGTCTCCTACGACGACGGCAAGACCTGGCAGCAGGCGCCGATCGACAAGGCGTCGGCCAGGCTTGTGCACCCGGCGGGCGACGGGTTCGTTTCGTTGCGTGCCAAGGTGATCGACAGCGATGGCAACAAGCTTGAGCAGACCATCGTGCGCGCCTACGAACTGAAACGCTGATCTGACCGAGTGACCGATGCCGGGCGGCCGGAAGCCGCCCGGCATCGGGGCCGGTCAGCTCGGTTCGACCGGGAGCCACAGTTCGCAGGTCGCGGTGCTGAAATCCTCCGCGCGGTCGAGCACCGTGACGATCGAGGGTCCTGGCCGCAGCCGCCACGGGTTGGCCGGGAACCACTCGGTCGCGGTCGCGGCCCAGGTCGTCTGCAGGGTCTGCGGGTAGGGGCCGGTGGTGCGGAAGACCGCCCACCGCCCGGCCGGCACCTCGATGCCGTCGAGGTCGTCGGGGGCCGGGGTGTCCGGCGAGACGGCCACGCCGTGCAGGTAGGTCAGTTCGCTGCCTTCGGTGTTGTCGGGGTCGAGGTCGTCGCAGACCTGCAGCAGGCCCTGGGGTTCGGTGTTGCCGAGGGCCTTGAGCCGCGAGTGTTCTTCTTGCGGCAGGGCGGTGATGTGCTGCTGGATGTGCGGGTTGACGCCGTGGTGGATGAGCGGGACGCGGGTGGCGTGGCCGAGCAGCCGGAACGCGGGGCGGTCGAGGATGCGGGTGTCCATGGGGATGTTCCCTTCGACGGTCAGGCGGAACCTGAGTTGTGGCTGGGTGCGAAGGGGGCCGCCGTCCCGGCGGACATCACTCGGACCGGCGCCGTGCACCGCCCGGAATGCCCGGCCGAATGCCTCGGTGGAGCCGTAGCCGTGCCGGACGGCGATGCTGAGCAGATCGTGCTGGCCCAGGACGACCTCGGCGGCGGCCACGGTCATCCGGCGCCGGCGCACGTAGTCCGACAGCGGCATGCCCGCCAGGGACGAGAACATCCGGCGCAGGTGATACTCGGTGGTGCCGAGCGTCCTGGCCAGGCCGTCGAGGTCGAACTCCGCGTCCAGGTGCTGCTCGACCAGATCGACCAGCCGGTTGAGTGCCGAGATCATGTGGCCTCCCTTCGACATCAACCCTGACCGATGGCGCCCGGCCGCGCCCGATCGCGGCGAACCGATCCGATCAGTCGGGGCAGCTCGGCGCGGGATCGGCCAGCCGCAGCAGGTAGCGCAGCCCCGGACGCCCGGCCAACAGGACGTCCTCCCCGGTTGGCGCGAACCCGGCGTGGCCCAGCACCGCCCGGGAGCCGGGGTTGTCGACCGCCGCGGAGGCCCGCAGGCTCACCAGTCCGTAGTCCCGCGCCGCCATCGCGCACAGCTGGCGCACCGCCGCTGTGGCCAGGCCCTGGCCCGCGGCCTGCTCCGCGATCCGGAACCCCAGCTCGGCACAGCCATCGGCCACATCGACCAGGTTCACCCGGCCCAGCACCGCACCGCTGTCGCCGAGCACCACGTGGAAATGGCACACCCCGGCCGCCTGCTCTGCCAGCAGCGCGTGATGCCGCTGCGGGAAATCGGTGAAGTAGTCCTCGCCCCGGTCGGGTACCGAGGCCGCGAAGTAAGCGCGGTTCTCCCGCTCGAACGCGAGTACCGCCGCGGCGTGGTCAGGCCGGAGGCGTTCGATCATGGGCACCGCAGCACGGTACCCGCCACCCGGCCTCGCCGGCCTGGATTAACCACAGCGCTACTTGATCACTCGCTCGCCGGTGTGGCGCAGGAAGGTGGTGGCGAGCGGGCTGAGGTCGTCGGTGCGCCACACCAGGGCGTAGTCGAAGGTGGGGCTGCCCTCGATGGGTACGCAGGCCAGGTCCGGGCGTGGGTAGAACTGCTCGACCTGAGCGCCCACGACGGCGACACCGTGCCCGGAGGCGACGTAGGCCAGGATCTCCTGGAACCCGGACACCGTGGTGATCCTGCTCGCCGAGCGGGCCGTGGGCAGGTGCTGGTCGATCCAGTACTCGGGCAGGCCCTGCGCGAACAGGAAAGTCTGCCCGGCGAGGTCATCGGCGGTCACCACCGCCTGCCGGGCAAGGGGGTGGCCGGCGGAGACGGCGAGCAGCGCGGTCTCGGACAGCAGCACGGGTCCCACGGTGAGGCCGGGTTCGGCGACCGGCAGGGGGAGCACGGACAGGTCGATCTCGGCTCGGCGCAGCGGTCCGCACAGGTCGGCCAGGGTGGTCTCGCGGATGCTGACCTGGACACCGGGTGTGTGGCCGCGGACGGCGCCGACCAGCGCCAGCACCCGGCGGGCCACCGCGGCGGACATGTAGCCGAGGCGCAGTTCGCCGGTGTGGCCGTGACCTGCCGTGATGGCCCGCGCGATCGCGGCCTGGACCTGGGCGTAGGCCGGGCTCAGGTCGTCCAGCAGTTGCCTGCCCAGCGGGGTCAGGCTCACGCGCCGCGTGGTCCTGGTGAACAGCGGCGCACCGAACCGGCGCTCCAGCTTCTTGATCGTCTGGCTGATCGAGGCGGGGGCCAGCCGCAGGCGTTCCGCGGTCCGGGCGAAGTGCAGTTCCTCGGCCAGCGTGAGGAACACCTCGATGTCCTGCCGTTCCATGCCCGGATTATTCAGCATGGCCGAACAATCAGGTCGGATCTGCGCGTTGATCACCGCAAGGTTCCGGGTCAGGATCGGTCCCGACACACCAGCGGATCCAGGAGGCGACGACATGAACGACACCGAGCGGCGATCGCTGCACCGGCACACCAGCCGCGAGGCCGGCCCATGCTGAGGCAGGTGGCGGAAGGTGTGCTGGTGCACGAGAGCGAGTTCGTGCAGAGCAACGCCATTGTGGTGCAAGGACACGACGGCGTGTTGCTCATCGATCCCGGGGTGCAGGACCACGAAATGGTCTGCCTCGCCAACGATCTGGCCGAGCTGGGCCAGCCCGTGGTGGCCGGCTTCTCCACGCATCCGGACTGGGATCACCTGCTGTGGCATGCCCGGTTCGGCACGGCCCCGCGGTATGGCACCGCCCGTTGCGCGGCCGCGGTCCGGGCAGAGCTGGCCAATCCCGGTGCGAAGGCCGAGATCACCGCCCATCTGGAATCGACGGGCATCGCCGAGCGGGTCCCGCTGGACCTGTACGGCCTCATCACCGCTCTGCCCGCCGAGACGATTCCCTGGGCTGGCCCGCGAGTCCGGATCATCGAGCATCAGGCGCACGCGCCGGGCCATGCGGCGCTGGTGATCGAGGAACGCGGGGTGCTCGTCGCCGGCGACATGCTCTCCGATGTCCTGGTTCCGATGCTCGATTTGGGCGACACCGCTGACCCGATCGAGGACTATCTCGCCGCGCTGCGACTGCTGGCGGGCGTGGCGGAGGAGGTCGAGGTCGTGGTCCCCGGCCACGGGTCAGTCGGCGGAACCGCTGAGCTGCACGCACGGATCGAGCGGGATCGGGCGTACGTGCTCGCCTTGCGCGAGGGCCGTGTTCCCAGTGACCCGCGGGTCGGCCCCTCGGCCAAGCCCGGCTGGGAATGGGTAAGCGATGTGCACGACGGGCAGGCCCGGCGGCTCGCCGAACGGAACGAACGCGGCGGCAGTCGTGGCTGACGATCGGTGCGTTGGTCAGCCGGTGAGGGCCTGGGTGATCTGGCGGGTGGTCTGCTCGGCCACGCGGGGGTTGACCGCGGCGTAGGAGACGTAGGCGTTCAGGCCGGTGGCCAAGGCCCAGCCGCGACCGCGAGTCCAGGTGGCCTCGTCCACGTCGAGCGCGGCGCGGAAGGTGGCTCGGGTCTCGGCCGACAGGAGGGTGAAGGCGATGATCAGGTCGCAGGCCGGATCGCCTACCCCGAACTCGCCGAAGTCGATGACCGCGCTGAGCCGGCCGCCGGTGGTCAGCAGGTTGCCGGTGTGGAAATCGCCGTGGCGCCAGACCGGTGGACGGTCCCCGCCAGGGGCGGCGAGGGCCGCGTTCCACAACTCGGTCATCGCCGCGGTGTCGAACGTATCGCCGACTGTCGTGATGGCCGAACGCGTTGCCGGGTCGCGCGCGGCCAGTGGGCGGCCGGTCAACTCCTCGGTCGGTTCGGCGTCGAACCGGTGGAGTGCGGTCAGGAATCCGGCCAGCACACCGGCGGCCTCATGCGAGCCGGCCAGGGCCTCGACGGTCGCCACCTCGCCGTCCAGCCAGCGCGACACCGCCCACGGCCACGGGTAGCCGAAGTCCGCCTCGCCCACCGCCACCGGTTCGGGTATGGCAAGCGGCAGGTGCGGGGCGAGCCGGGGCAACCACTCGGCTTCCTTCCGCGCCTGCGTGATCGCACCGGCATGGCGCGGCAGCCGAACGGACAGCTGCTCGCCCAGCCGGTAGATCACGTGATCCGAGCCTGACGGTGCGTGCGGAACCAGCGGTAGCCCGGCCCACCGCGGGAACTGGGTGTCGACCAGCCGCCTGGCCAGCGCGGCATCGATGGGCGGGGCGGTGTCGAGGGTCAAGTGCGGCTCCTGCGGGTAGGGGGGATCCCGAGCAGCCTGCCACCCACCGGAGGGCTCAGCCCAGGCGGCGCATGGCGACCAGATCGCCCCACATCACGCCGGAGACCTTCACCGTGTCCCCGCCCTGTGGCGCGTGCACCATCTTCCCGTCGCCCACGTAGATCCCGATGTGACCGACCGGTTGGTAGAAGGCCACAAAATCACCCGGTCGCAACTGGTCCCTGGTCACCGCGGTGCCGACCCTGGCCTGGTCCCGGCTGGAGCGGGGCAGCGTGACGCCGAGCTGGCGGTAGGACCAGAACAGCAGGCCGGAGCAGTCGAAGGTGTCCGGTCCGGAGGCGCCCCAGACGTAGGGCTTTCCCTGACGGCCCAACGCTTTCTGCATGGCCTGCTGGGCCAGGCCCTGCGGGATGTCGTTGACCGTGTAGTTGGTCTGGCCGCCGCCGGTGAGGGCGCCGCGGTCCCGGGCGGAGAGCCGGTCCAGCTGGGCTTTGGCACTGGCCACCCGGCGGTCCATCTCGGTCTTGCGCTGGTCCAGTTCACCGAGCAGCCGGTTCGCCTGCGCCTCGGCGTCGCCCGCGCGGCGGCCGGCTTCCTCGGCCCGGCGCTGCGCGGTCTCGGCCAGCTGTAAGGCCCGGCGGTAGCCCTCCATGGTGTCCTTGCGTTCGCTGGAAATGATGTCCAGCAACAACATCCGGTCCAGGAAGTCCTGGGGTGAGCCGCTGGTCATCAGGGTGGCGACCGGGTTGAGGCTGACGTTGTCGAAGGAGGCCGCGGCCAGTTTGTCCACCTCGACCCGGTAGGTGCTGATGCTGTCCCGGGCGGTGCCCGCCTCCCGGTTCGCCTGGTCGAGCTGGGTCCTGGCGGTGTCCTGGTCTTTGCGGCGCCGGTCCAGGTCGTCGCGGGTGTTGTGCCACTCCTCGGTGAGTTTCACGGCCTCCTTGTTCAGCTCGGTGAGCTTGGTCAGCGCCTCGGAGGCGTTGGCTGGCGGCGGTGGATCGGCCGCCGCCGCGCCCGGCACGGCCACCGAGGTGGCGCCGAGGGCGGCGATCAGCAGAGTCATCCGAACGGGTCGGCGGTTGGGTTTGACGGCCACGCCGCCACACTACTATCGAGCGTAGGAGTTCGAGGAAGGTGGTCTGGACGTGCCAGAATGCGCAGGTGCACGGGCTTGGGGAACTGGAATCGGCGATCATGGACGTGGTGTGGGCCGCCGAGGGCGCGGTCGCCGTCCGTGACGTGCTGGAGTCGCTGCGGCCCGATCGGGAGCTGGCTTACACCACGGTGCAGACCGTGCTGGACAAGCTGTGCCGCAAGGGCTGGCTGACCAGGGAGAAGCACGGCCGCGCGTTCCGGTACCTGGCCACCGCCACCCGCGCCCAGCGCACCGCCCGCCTGCTGCGCGAGGTGCTCGACGAGTCCCCGGACTCCGCCGCGGTCCTGCTGCACTTCGCCCAGTCGGTCTCCGCCGAGGAGTCCGCCGCGCTGCGCGATGTGCTCGGCGAGGACGGCCGTCCCCGGTGACCGCGGGCCTGCTGCTGATCACCGCTGCCCTGGCGCTGGCCTGGTACGCCGCCCCGGCCCTCCGGCTGGCCCGCCGCACGTTGTCCCCGGCCCTGGCCCTGACCGCCTGGGTGCTCACCGCCGCCGGGGTGCTGCTCGCCCTGCCCGCCGGGATCGCGCTGCTGCTGTTCCCCGAGGTCACCACCGCGGCCTGGTCCGCGACTGTCCACCGGTGCTGGACAGCGCTGCGCGCGGCGGGCTTGTTCGCCCCTGAGTCCGGCCTGCACACCACCGCCGTGTTGTTGGTGGCACTGCTGGTCACCCGCCTGCTGCTGATCGCGATCCCGCACGCCCGCCGCGTCCGGCACAGCACCGGAAACCACCGCGACGCCCTGGCCCTGCTGGCCACCCCGGTCCCCGGCCGTCACGACGTGGTCACCCTGCCGCACGACCAGCCCCTGGCCTACAGCCTGGCCGGCGCGGCCGGTCCCACCGTCGTCAGCACCGGCCTGCTCAGCCAGGCGCCCGAAGGTCAGCTGGCCGCGGTGCTGGCCCACGAACAAGCCCACCGCACCCGGCGGCACCACCTGCTGGTGGCGAGTTTTGCCGCGCTGCGCAAGGCTTTCCCGTTCGCCCCGCTGTTCCAGGCCGCCCCTGCCGAGGTGGCGTTGCTGACCGAACTGGACGCGGACGCCGTCGCCGCCCGTAGACAGGGCGTGCCCGCGGTGCTGGCCGCGTTGCGCGCCTTCCCGCACCACACGGCAGCTCCGGGCGAGCAGCTGGCCGCCCGGATCACGCACCTCTCCCGACCGAGCGGTCGGTACTGGCGTCGGGTGCTGCCGGTGCTGGTGCTGGCCTGCGTGGTGGTCAGCGCGGGCTGGGCGGCGAGCGAGGTCAGCGAACTGTGCGTGCTGTCGCTGGTGCTCGGCACGCATTGAGCCTGGTCAGGCCGAGCGGTGGAACTCGCCCAGGAATTCCCGCACCGCCGGACCCACCGCGTCCGCCAGCTCCGCCGCGCTGCGCAACTCCGCCGTCAACCCACCGCTCGCCAACCGACCGTTCGGTAGACGGCCCAACAACTCCCGCGCCACCGCGGGTGGGTGCCGGTGGTCAGTGCCCGGGAAGATCAACGTCGGCACCGCCATCCCGGCCAGCTCGTCCACCCCGCTGAACGCCCGATCCGCCCCGATCGCCGCGGCCGCCGCGACACTGGCCGGATCCGCCCGCGGCATCGCCTCCCGCACCAGCTCGCCGATCAACGGCGCCAGCTGCGGCAGGATTGGCGCCCAGCCCGCTTCGATGCCCGAAGTCCGCACCCGCTCGGCGAAAGCAGCCAGGAACTCGGCCTCGGCGGCCTTGCCCGCGTCGTCCTCGATGTCCTCGACACTGATCAGCACGGTGGCCGCGACCCGGTCCGGATGGCGCAACGCGGTGCGCAGGCTGATGGTCGAGCCCAGGCCGGTGCCGCCCACCGCGGCCCGTTGCGCGCCAAGGTGATCCAGTAGGGCGAGCACGTCCTCGGTGTAGCGGTTCCAGGTGTGCTGGGCCGGATCGGGGCAGTGGGAGCGGCCGTAGCCGCGGATGTCCGGCAGGGCCACGGTGTGCTGGTCGGCCAGGTGGTCGGCCAGGGGGAGCAGGCTGCGGTGGTCGGGGCCGCCGCCGTGCAACAGGACCAGCAGTGGGCCGGTGCCCAGGGTGGTGAAGAAGAGGGGGCGGCCGTCCGCGGCCGGGTAGGTGGACTCGATCATCACGCTGGCAGGTTATCCCTGCCCGAAGGGGCAACTTGGCGTAACGGAGCGGGTGCGTACCGCGACACTGGGGGGAGTCCGAGGCGGGGAGGGTGCGGGTGGATCCGCTTGCGGCATCGGTGGTCCGGTTGTTTCGCGGCGGTGAGCCACTGGGCATGGGCTGCCTTGTCGGGCCGCGGCAGGTGCTGACCTGCGCGCACGTGGTCGCCGACGCGCTGGGGGTGCCCCTGGCCGGGCCCGCGCCGCGGTTGCCGGTGCGGGTGGACTTCCCGCTGGTCGCGGCGGGGGAGTTCGTCGAGGCCACGGTGGCCTCCTGGGATCCCGAACGTGATGTCGCCGGACTGGTCCTGGACCGCACGCCCGAGGCCGCGGCGGCGGCCCGGGTGGTCTCGGTGGACGCGGTGTGGGGACACGAGGTGCGCGCGTTCGGCGTGCCGGTCGGGCATGACCAGGGCGTGTGGGCCAGTGGGGTGCTGCGCGGCAGTTCGGCCTCGGGCATGGTGCAGATCGACGATGAGCGCACCGGCGGGTTCTCCCTCGCGCCCGGGTTCAGCGGCGCGCCGGTCTGGGACCACGCCGCCGACGGGGTGGTCGGTATTGTCGCGGCGGCCGAACGGCAGGCGCACCGGCGCACCGGCTACCTGATCCCGGCCGCGCTGCTCAACCAGGCCTGGCCGGAACTGCACCGGCTCGCCCTGGTCCGGCCGCCCTTCCGCGGCCTGGCGCCCTTCACCGAGGAGGACGCGGACACCTTCCACGGCCGCGCCGCCCGCACCACCGAACTGGTGACCGCGTTGCAGGAGAACAGGTTCGCCGTGCTGGCCGGACCCTCCGGCAGCGGCAAGTCCTCCCTCGCGCTGGCCGGGGTCGCGCCCGCGCTGCGGCGGGACGGCTACCGGGTCGCGGTAGTGCGGGCCACGCCCTCGGCCACCATCTGGACCGGGCTGGCCACCGCGTTGCGCCCGCACCTGCCCGAACACAGCCCCACCGCCGAGGCCGCCCGCGCCCTGCTCACCGGCCCGGCCCCGGACCTGCTGCCCGCGGCAGAGGGACAGCGGAAACTGCTGGTCCTGGTCGACCAGTTCGAGGAACTGCACCACAGCGGGACCGAACAGCCCGAGGACGTGCTGCGCGCGCTGGCCAACCTCGCCGGACCGCGGCCGGGCTGGACCGTCACCGTGCTGGTCACCGTGCGCAGCGATCTGATCGGTGTGCTGACCGCTCGGTCGGGAATGGCGCAGCTGCTCAACGAGCGGATGACCCTGCTCGGACCGCCGGCCGAGCCCGAACTCCGCGAGATCATCGAGGCCCCGCTGCGCGCCCCCGCCATGCCGAGTTACGCGCCCGGACTGGTCGAGCGGATCGTCACGCACACCCCGGCCGGGTCGCTGGCGCTGTTGCAGTTCGCGCTGACCATGCTGTGGGAGCGGCAACGCGGCGGCGTCATCGACCACGCCGCCTACGACGGGATCGGCGGCGTCACCGGCGCGATCGCCCGCTACGCCGAGACGGTGTGGCAGGACCTGCCCGACCAGGACTCCGCCCGCCGACTGCTCTGCCAGCTGCTGAGCCCGATCGGCGAGACCGGCTACGCCCGCCGCCCACTGCACGCCGCCGACCTGGACCCGGCGCTGGCCGCGGTGGTGGACAGCCTGGCCACCACCCGCCTGATCACCGTCAGCGACAGCGACCGCGGCGGGCGCAAGGTCGAACTCGCGCACGAGCAGCTGGTGCACGGCTGGGACCGGCTACGCGACTGGCTGACCGCCGAACGGGAGTTCCGCAGCTGGCAGGACACCGTGCACCAGCAGGCCGGGCAGTGGCGTGCCTCCGGCCGGGAGAAGGCGCTGCTACCGCGCGGCAGCACGCTGAAAACCGCGCTGCGCAAGGAAAAAGCACACGCGGACCAGGTGCTGCCCGGTGAGGCCGAGTACATCCGCGCCGGGCAGCGCGCGCACCGCAACTCGCTGCTGACCCGGATCGGCGTGGCCGCGCTGGTCCTCGTGCTGCTGACCGGCAGCGCGCTGCTGTGGCGGGATCAGGTGACCGGGCAACAGGCCCGCGCGGCCGAGGCGCGCAGCACCGCCGCGCTGGACACGCTCAAGGCCGGGGCGGAGCGGGCGGACACCCTCACCGAACGGTTGCTGATCAACCAGCGCGCGGCCGCGCTGGCCGAACCGCCCGCCGTGCGCCGCCGGACGGATGCGGACTACCTGGGCCTGCGGCTGGCACAGCGGGTGATGGAGATGGGCGGCAACAGCGCCGCCAGCCGTTCGGTCAGCGCGGACGCCACCGCCGCCGCGGCCACCGACGGCTTCACCAACCGCTTCACCATCCGCCAGTTCGACCGCGCGCACACCGACCGCACCTACACCCTGCCCGCGGAGTTCACCTTCGCCAACCGGATCGTCATCCTCGACCCCGGCCACGCCGTGGTCTCGGCCAAACGCCTCAACCCGCAGTCCCTGGCCAAGGGCGAGGACGTGGTGCTGCTCTGGGACCTCGCCGCCGACCGCGAGGTGCGCAGGCTGGTCCCGTTCCCCGGCAACTTCAACTCCCAGTTCCCGGCCGCCTTCCTGCTCGACCGCACCGGGAAGACCCTCGCCTTCGGGGAGTCCGGCGGCCGCACCCTGGCCCTGCTGGCCCTGGACGGCTCGGGCGCGCGCACCACCCTGGAGCTGCCCAACCCGCTGCGCAACGAGCAGGGCGTGGGCGCGACCGCGCTGGCCGCCCGGGGCACGGACACCGCGCTGGTACTGGACGCCAAAGCCGCCGACGGCAGCTACCCGCTGCTGGAGCTGAGCCCGCGCGGCACCCGGAACCTGCCGTCCATGCCCGGCGGCCTGCCGGTGGCCAACTCCGCCGACGACGTCGTGATGGGCGGCTGCTTCAAGGACCAGACAGTGGAACAAGGCGTCGTGATCGGCATCGCCGAGCGCAGGTTCTACCGGAACCTGCCCGTGCACGGCAGCACCTGCCGGCCGCACAACCAGCGCCTGGACACCTCCGCCCGGCAACTCGTGGCCACCTTCCGCACCGGCCCGGACCACCCCGACGTGCTCGCGGTCTGGAGTGTGGACGGCAGCGCCCCGGACCGCCGCTTCGCCATCCCGGCCCTGGGCGGCAAGGACGAGAAGGACAGCTGGAGCGTGCGCGCCGCCGCCTTCCAACCGGACGGTTCCGGCCGGGTGGTGCTGGCCGCGGACAACACCCTGGTCGGCCTGCGTATCCCGCCGCTGGAATCGATCGACTCCGCGGTGGCCTCGGCGGAGAACCTGCGCTTCGCCCCCGACGGCTCCCGGCTGCACGTGCAACTGCTGGACGGATCCGTGCAGACCTGGGACCTCAACACCCAGCGCCGCACCGGACTGGTGCCCGCCGAGCAGCGCAGGCACCCCCTGGACGCGTTCTCGCCCAAGTCGATGGCCCTGTCCCCGGACGGCGCCCGGCTGGCCGTCGCCCGGCGCCGGGACACCGCCACCGAACACCAGTTCGTGGTCACCGTCTACGATCCGGCCACCCTCACCAAGATCACCGAACTGGGCCTGGGCAACCAGCCCGTCCTGGTCACCCCGGTCGGCCTGACCTTCACCGGCGGTGCCGAACTGACCACCGTGCTGGACCGCACCATCACCCGCTGGGACCTGCGCACCGGCCACCGGCTGCACCCGCAGGCCACCGTGCCGGAGCGGCGCAAGGACAACGTCCCGGTCGGCGTGATCCAGGTCTTCCCACTCGGCGAGACCGCGCTGATCGCCGAGTCCGACGGCCAGGTCCGCCGCCTGCGCCTGGCCGACAGCGCCGAGGTCCCGGACACCGCCTTCACCCTGCCGTTCGAGTTCTCCCGGGACGTCTCCGCACTCGCCGTGGACCCGGCCGGCCAGACCCTCGCGGTGGCCCTGCCGGACCGGGTCGAACTCTGGGACCTGACCACCCGCCGCCTGGCCGACACCCTGGCCCTGCCCGAACCCGCCGCCGAACTCACCCTCGCCGAGGACGAGACGGTCCGGGTACGCACCGCCGCCGACCTCACCGTGCCGGAGAACCTGCCCGCCGACAACGGCATCCGGCCCGGCAAACAACCCGGCCCGCTCACCGTGGTGTGGCGCAACGGCTGGTTCGGCGTCGAGGAGGAACGCACCCAGACCGCACCCGGCGGCCTGCTCTACCAGGTGGTGCCCGCGCCGACCGTGCTGCCCGCGGCCGCCGGCGCGCGGCGGGCCGCGGTGTGCGCCGCGGTGGGCCCGGCCAAGCTGTCCGAGGAGCGGATCGCCCAGCTCCCCGAACCAGCCCGCCAGGTCACCGGCTGCCCCTGACCAGCCGGCCGCCCGATCGGGCAGACCCGTTGCCCCCGTGCAGATTCGCGCTGGTCAGCGGGTGTATCCAGTTCGCCGCCCGCAGGGGGATACGCCGCGACCTGGCATCCGGCCGATCCGCTGGGCAGGCTCCGGCCCGGGTGATCACGCCCCCGTGCCGTACCGGCCGCGCCCCCGATCGCGAGGAACGTTGATGAATCTGACCGGATTCGCCAGCCGCCTGGTCACGCCTGTCGTGGCCACGGCGGTGCTGGCGAGTGGGCTCGCCGCGCCGAACGCGGCCGCGGCCGAACCGGGGATCACCCCGGAACAGCTCGCGAGCGCGTTGTTCAGCGCCGCCGTCCAGCTCAAGGACAACGGCCGCACCCACGACCGCAACCTGCTGCTCAGCGCCGAACTCCTGGACTGGCGGGCCAAGAACCCGGCCGCCACCGCGGACGTGCTGAACCGGCACGCCGCCGACGTGGAACGGGTGGTCGGCCTGGCCGTCGCCCCGGCCACCGAGCGCGACCTGGTGCCGGACACCCTCGGCCGGGGCGTGGAGGCGCTCTACGCCGTCCCCGAGGTGGACAAGGGCGGCAAGCAGCTCAAGACGCTGCTCGGCGTGCTGACCAAACGCGACCTCAAGAGCGCCAACTCGCCGGAGGAACTGCGCGGGGTGCTGCAGCAGTTCACCGTGTCCTCCATCGAGATCGCGCCCACGATCTGGACCGCGCTGCGCGAGGCGGCCGGCCGGGACGCGACCCTCAACAGCACCTGGAAGACCCGGCTCGGCAAGGCCACCGTCGCCGAGACCGCCGCGGTGGACCCGGTGGCGCCGCTGGACACCCTCAAGCAGCTGCCGCAGGTCAAGAAGGTCATTGACGTCGATGCCATCCAGGCCGGCTTCCAACAGGGCTTCAAGCAGGGCATGGAGGCGCTGAACAAGCAGATCAAGCCGCTGATCAAGGTGCTCGGCGACCCGAACTCGCCGAACACCCCGCTGGGCCAGGCCATGCAGTGGGTCAAGGACCACGTCGACCAGAACACCGGCGAGATCAAGAAGCCCTCCGAGCAGGAACTGAAGGACTTCGAGGAACAGGCCAAGAAGTTCGACACCTACCTGGACTACGTCAAGGGCGGCCTGACCGCCTTCGCCACCGTGGCCAAGGTGCTCAGCCCGCGCTACGCCGCGGACCTGGTGAAGTTCGCCGACACCCTGTACAAGATCGGCAAGCACGTGCTGCCGATGATCAACGCGGTGGCCGCGCTGGGCACCGCCATCGCGGCGGGCGCGGCGATCGGCTCGATCGTCCCGGCCATCGGCACCGTGATCGGCGCGGCCGTCGGCCTGATCACCACCCTGGTCGGCCTGCTCGGCAGCGGTGGCGGCGGACCCAGCCCGGAACTACAGGCCATCCAGGGCATGCACACCGAGATGCGGGAGAGTTTCAAGCAGCTCAAGGACTTCCTGATCGCGTTCCAGACCCAGGTCAACTCCCGCTTCGACCGCATCGACGCCACCCTGAACCTGATGTACGGCGACATGCTGATGAAGTTCGACCAGGTGCTCATCGCCATCGCGCAGTCCAACTTCCAGCTGACCCAGCAGATCAAGGACCTGCACTCCGCGCTGCTGACCATCGCCACCAACTTCCAGGGCGACATCCAGGCGATCCTGGCAGGCATGCAGGCCGACGCGGCCACCCCGTTCCGCAACGCGATCCGCAAGTACGTCGACTACGCCGCGCGGGAAAACCGCCCGATCCCCTCCTACGACCAGGGCAACGACACCTACAAGTTCGGCGCGGAGGCATACTCCGACGCCGGGGACGACCTCGCCCGCAGCGCGGTGTTCATGCGCGAACCCCAGGACGTGCCGCCCGCGGGCATCCTGGCCACCAACAACCCGACCGCGCTGGTGAACTACCTGACCAAGTGGGCCGAGGAGAACTTCGGGCCGCAGTACGGGCACAACAAACCCGCCGCGGGCACCCCGAACGCGACCCTGCTGGCCGCCGCGATGCGCGCCTACGCCGTGCTGATGGACCAGAACCCGGCGCTGGCCGCGCAGGAACCACTGGTGGACCCCGATGGCGACGGCAAGTTCGGCGTGGCCAGGGTCGACGACCTGCTCAAGGCTGGCGGTGACGTGGTCGGCGCGGCCCGCCGGTTCAACCAGCCCCGGTTCAAGCCGACCACCGGCCCCTGGGTGGCGACCAACTCGCTGCTGGGCGGTCTGCAGGAGGAGAACGCCCTGCGGATGATCGCGCTGGCCAACAGCCTGAAGAAGTACGAGTCCGACTCCACCGTGCAGGAGCCCACCCGGCCGTTCAACCTCTGGGGCGACCGGAACCAGAAGGTCGAAGGGTTCATGAAGCGGGACGACGTCGAGGTGCAGCACTGCTACACCCCGACCGGGGAGACCGGGCTCGCGGCCATGCCTGACCTGATCAAGAGCGACAAGCTGCCCGCTCCAGTGCAGCTGCTCAAGCAGTTGCACCCCAACACCGTGAACCTGCGGACCTGCTGGGCCTCGGTGTCCGCGATGGACCACTCCTACGGCCGGTACGACCTGGAGGGCCCGACCCGGATCCCGTGCAAGTGGTCGCCGGATCCGCCGGTGGGCTGCACGAAGTCGGTGACCCAGGGCAGCACGAAGCTGGTCCGGATCAACGTCGAGTTCCAGGTCCGCGGGGTCATCCCCGGGCAGACCAACGAGACCGCGCTGGCCAGGATGAGCGGTGTGGGCACGGTGGAGCGGTGCCGGTACCCCGGTGTACAGCCCCATGACGACGAACCGTACGACGGCTCGTGCACGATGAACCCGGTCGACTTCTTCCCGAGGGTGAAGAACGCGCCCAAGTACGAGCCCCACGGCGCCATGGCCGAAGACGACACCTACCTCAGCTACCCGCGGATCAGCAAGACGCTGGCCGAGCGGCGCGCCCGGTACTACGCGCTGGTGGCCGATGATCTCAAGGACGCCGAGCCGAAACTGCCCGAGGCCAAGGCGATCGACACCAACCTGCGCCTGCTGCGGGCCTACCTGGAACTCGGCTTCCCGACCGCGTTGCAGAGCGACGAACGGCTGCGGGCCCTGCTCTACGGCGACCGGGCGGTCCCGTCCTCGCTGAACGCCCGCAAGATCAGGAACGAGACCAGTCCGCTGGCCGCGCTGTTCAGCAAGGCCGCGCAGAACCAGTTGGCGGAGAAGGACGCGCTGCACGAGCAGAAGGTGTTCAGCCAGGCCGAGATCCCGGGCTGCACCGCGGCGCCCGCCGAGGTCACCACCCCGGACCCGGTGGCCCGCTGCCTGGTGACCATCGGCGGCCAGCGCCGGAGCGCCCTGGGCGAGCGGATCGAGTACTACGCCACCGACCTGGTGGCCAACCCGGCCGCGCAGGACCCGCAGACCATCACCGCGCTGATGCGCTCGCTGCGGATCCAGACCAAGGCCACCCACCCGAACTACGTGCTGGACCCGCCCGGCGAGCCCAACCCGGTGCCGCCGGCCGAGATCGGCAAGACCTTCGGCGGACTCGGCGGCAGCTCGCGGGCCACCCTGGGCGGCAAGCACTTCATGGTGTGGCAGGGCAAACAGGACGAGGTGCTGGTGGCCACCAGTGCCGACGGCAAGGCATGGTGGCCGCCGGTCACCGTCGCCGGTCCGCACACCGCGGGCGAGGTCCCGGCCATCACCGCCTTCCGGGACAAGCTGGTCGCGGTCTGGCAGAGCGGGCCGTTCTCCTGGAAGGACGGCAACAACGAGCGCACCATCGCCGTGTCCACCAGCGCCGACGGCAAGACCTGGACCGAACCGGTCCGGCTGGCGCCCATTCCGCTGGCCACCGGCGGGATCGGCCTGACCGTGCACAACGACCAGCTGCACCTGCTGTTCAAGGGCGCGGACCAGGGCAAGTACCTCACCGTCAGCCACGACGGCAAGAACTGGAAGCGGCCGCAGCAGGTGGTCAACAACGGCGCCACCGCCGCCGCGCCGGGCCTGGCCTCGCTCAACAACGGCACCCTGGCCCAGCTGTGGCGGGGCTGGGAGGGCGATGAGGCCCTCTACACCGCGTTCAGCAACGACGGCGTGACCTGGGCCAACCAGAAGGTGCTGGACGCCAGTGCCGCCAGGTCACCGGCCGCGCCGAGCCTGACCTCGCACAACAACAAGGTGTTCGCGATCTGGCGCAACGCGGCCGGCGACGGCCTGTCCGTCAGCGACACCGGCGACGGCGCGAACTGGGTCGCACCCCGGGCCCTGCACGCCCAGGCGCACGCCCTCGGCACGCCCTCGCTGGGCGTGGTGGGCGGCAAGCTCGCCGCGATCTGGCGGGATGCCGTGGACACCAACCGGGTCAGCGTGTCCACCAGTGCCGACGGCATCACCTGGTCGGCGCCCGAGGCGATCAGCAAGCTGACCGCCGAGGCCCGGCACCAGCACAACGAGGCACTGCTCACCGAGGCCACCCGGCTGTGGAACCGGGGTGAACGCGAGCAGGCCGTGGTCAAGGCCAAGGAAGCCCTCCAGTTCACCCGCGAACTGGTCCGGGAGAGCCCCGGCTACGCGGCCACGCTGGCGCAGTGGATCCGCACCCCGGTCAGTGGCTACCTGGCCGAGACCGGCAGGCACGATGAGGCGATCACGTTGCTGGACGAGGCGATCGCGCTCTACCGCAGGCTCAGCGGGTACGAACCGCAGAAGTTCGAGCACAAGCTGAGCGAGGCGGACACCCTGGTGTGGCAGGGCACCCGGATCTGGAACAAGGGGGAGAAGGAGAAGGGCCGGGACCGCGCACTGGCCGGTATCGACCTGGCGCGTCCCCTGGTGGCCAAGGGACCCGGCTTCGGCTCGGCGTTCGCGCAGTGGATCCGCACCCCGGTGAGCGGCTACCTGGCCGAGACCGGCAAGCACGACCAGGCGATCGCCTTGCTGGGTGAGGCGGTCACCACCTACCGCAAGAACGCCCAGCTGGAACCGCAGAAGCTGGAACACAAGTTCAACGAGGCGGACACCCTGGTGTGGCAGGGCACCCGGATCTGGAACAAGGGTGAGAAGGACAAGGGCCGGGACAAGGCCCTGGAAGGCATTGCGGTGGCCCGTGCCCTGGCGCCCAAGGCAGCCGGCTTCGCCGCCGGGTTCGCCCAGTGGATCCGCACGCCGGTCAGTGGCTACCTGGCCGAGACCGGCAAGCACGATGAGGCGATCGGATTGCTGGGTGAGGCGATCAGCACCTACCGGCAGCTGAGTCAGCAGGAGCCGCAGAAGTTCGAGTACAAGCTCAACGAGGCGGATGCCCTGGTGTGGCAGGGATATCGGATGTTCTACAAGGGAGACAAGGACAAGGGCCGGGACAAGACCCTGGAGGGCGTCAACCTGGCCCGCACCCTGGTGGCCAAGGGACCCGGCTACGCCGCCGCGTTCGCGCAGTGGATCCGCATGCCCGCCAGCGGTTTCCTGGCCGAGACCGGGAAACACGACCAGGCGATCGCCTTGCTGGGTGAGGCCGTCAGCACCTACCGGCAGCTGGCCCAGCAGGAACCGCAGCAGTCCGACCACAAGTTGCACGAGGCCGATGCCCTGGTGTGGCAGGGCATCCGCACCTGGAACAAGGGCGACAAGGCCGGCGGCCTGACCAAGGTCCAGGAAGGACACGCCGCGGTCCGGACGGTGGCGTTGAAGGGACCCTCCTACGCCGACCACCTCGCGACCTGGCTGCTCAACCCGGGCACCGACTACGCGGTTGGGAACGGGAAGAAACCCGAGGCGGTGACCATGGCCAAGGAGGCGGTGGAGATCTACACCCGGCTCACCGCGGCCGATGCCAAGTACCAGGCCAAACTCGACGCGGCCAAGCAGAAGCTGACCGCACTCCAGGGCTGAGGGGCAAGGAAACCATGATGAGACAACGCATGTTGGCGCTGGTCCTGGCCACGGCCGGACTGCTGCTCAGCACCGGAGCCGCCCCGGCCGGCGCCGCCGAGGACTACCTCACCAGCCCGACCTCGGGCAGCGGCTGCCTCGCCCCGCTGTGGGGCAGCCGGGAACCCGGCGCCTACATCGGCTACGAGCGGTGCGACAACACGAAGACGCAGGCCTGGCGCCGGGCCGACAAGGGCGGCGGCTGGTACACCTACCAGTCGCTGATCTCGGACCTGTGCCTGACCGTGCTCAATGCCAGCAACGGTGCGGACGTCGTGCAGCAGCCCTGCGCGGACACCCCGAGCCAGCGCTGGAAGTTCGTCCAGCGGGACCCGATCGCGGTGTCCGTGGAGGTCCGGACCCAGGTGTCGGACCTGTGCCTGACCGCGGGCCAGGTGCAGCACACCACGCCGTCCGATGTGGTGGTGCGGACCTGCTTCAACATCGACTGGCAGAAGTGGGCCCCGACCCGCTGGGAGCCCCCGGCTTCCTGACGCGCTACCAACCGGTCGGTCGGCGGTCCCGCACCGCCGACCGACCGGTTGGTTCAGCCACGGCGCGCGAGCAGCACCGGCGCGCCGGGTCCGGTCAGCTCCGCCGCCGGGACCAGGCGCCCGGCCGTCGCCATCAGCAACGCCTCGCCCTTCCCACGCACCTCGGCGCCGGAACCCACGGACCAGTGCACGTCCTCGGCCACCAGCCGCAGCCCGCGGGACCGCCACCACGCGCCGATCGGCGGTGCCAGCCGGGACAACCGCAGGGCCCGGAGCAGTCGATCGGCCGGGATCTCCCGCGGCAGCCCCAGGGCCCGCCGGATGTCCTGATGGTGGATGAGCCCGTCCAGCAGGGCGACCATGCCGCCGAAGCTCGCGGTCAGACCGCGTGGCTGGACGTGCCGTTCGAACGCGTCGAGCAGCTCCGCGGGGGACAGGGCGCGGTAGTCGGTCAGGCGGAGCGCGTTGCTGCGGTCCAGGCTGAACCGGCCGCGGGCGAACTGGGCCGCGACCCCGCCAAGGGTCAGCTCGTCGTAGCTGATGACGTGCGCGACGACCTCCCGCACCCGCCAGTCACCGCACAGCGTGGGCGCTTCCCACTGCTCGGCGGGCAGCGTGCGCAGGAAGTCCAGGAAGTCCGCGCGTTCGGCGCGGGCCATGCCGAGGGTGCTGGCCGGATCAGTCGATGGCTTGGCAGGCAACGGAAAGTCCTCCCGACATCCCAGCAGGTCACCAGAAGCGAAGCCGCCTGCCCGTTCCGGTCCGCCTCCGCCGTCGAGTTGGCCCAAGTGGTACGCCCAGTTGAGCCAACTATGCGTACGACTTGGGCCAACTCGGCGTTGGGTGGGTACGGACAGCGCCTCTGGCTTGTGGTTCAGGCAGTCAACCTAAACCTGCCGCGCGAACCTGGCCAGCGGGCCTGTGTGAAGTTCTTCTTCCGTGCGCCGGGGCGGAAGTTGACGCCGTCAGGTTGACGGTGTCATTGTGGTCTGGTGTCGAGCCGGAGAGTGCGGGCCAACCCGGGTGAGGGCGGTCGGCTGCGGGAGGAAGTCCTCCTTGCCGCCGAGCGGATGCTGGTCGAGGCCGGCACCGAGGAGGTGCTCACCCTGCGCGCGGTGGCCGAGCGGGTCGGCGTCACCACGCCCTCGGTGTACCGGCACTTCGCCAGCAAGGACGAGCTGGTCGAGGCGGTCTGCCTGCGTGCGTGGGACGGCCTGGGCAGCCGCATCCGCGAGGCCTGCGCCCGGCTGACCGACCCGTTCATCGCACTGGGCCAGTGCGGCCGCGCCTACATCCGGTTCGCCCTGGACCACCCGGTGCAGTACCGGGTGCTGATGCTGCGCCGCACCGAGACCTCGCCCGCGGCCGAGGCATGCTTCGGCTACATGGTCGACGCGGTCACCGCCTGCGTGGCCACCGGTGTGCTGCACGGCGAACCACGCAGGCTCGCGCTGAGCCTGTGGTCGGCCATGCACGGCTGCGCCTCGCTGCTGATCAACCAGCCCTCGCTGCCCTGGCCCGGGGACCTGGACGAGTTCGTCAACGAGGTGGTCCGGATGGCCGGGTTCGGGGCCGCGGTGAGCACCCGGCTCGCCCGCGGGCGGGTGCCGCGCAGCGCGGAGGTCACGGCGGGCGCGGACACGATGGTCAACCGGATGGAGGGGAAGAAATGAGTCTTGCCGGGCGGATCGCGTTGGTGACCGGGGGATCCCGGGGGATCGGCGCGGAAACAGCGCGGTTGCTGGCGGCCGAGGGCGCCACGGTGTTCGTGAACTACCGGGAGAAGGCCCGGCGCGCCGACCGAGTGGTAGGTGAGATCGAGCGCGCGGGCGGCACGGCCGCTGCGGTGCGCGCGGACCTCACCGACCCGGCCGCGGTGGACGCGATGATCGAGCAGATCCGGGACCGGGCCGGGCGGCTGGATCTGTTGGTGCTCAACGCTTCCGGCGGCCTGGAACGCGATCGTGCCGCCGACTACGCGCTCCGGCTGAACCGCGATGCCCAGGTGTCCCTGGTCGAGGCCGCGCTGCCGCTGCTACCGCCGTCGGGCCGGATCGTCTTCGTCACCAGCCATGAGGCGCACTTCCACGAAAGCCGCCTCAGCTATGACGTGTACGAGCCGGTGGCCGCGAGCAAACGCGCGGGCGAGGACGCACTGCGTGCGCGCATCCCCGCCCTGACCGCCCGCGAGATCAGCCTGGTGGTCGTCTCCGGCGACATGATCGAGGGCACCATCACCCCCACCCTGCTGGAACGCGCCAACCCGGGCGCCATCGAGGCCCGCCGCGCCGAGGCCGGTGCGCTGCCCACGATCGCCGAGTTCGCCGGCGAGGTGGTGGCCGCGGCGTCGGCGGCGGTGCCGAGCGGGCACACGGTGTACGTCGGCGGCGCGGACTACCTGGCTGGGGTTACAGGTGTTTCCTCAGCTGCCGGAGGTGCGGACCGGCGGCGGTGACCCGCGGTCAGAAGGTGGCGATCGGGTTGACCGGACTGCCGGAGGTGCCGGCGAAGCGGACCGGCGCGACCGCGAGCTGGAAGTCCCACTGGCCCAGTTCGGCAGCCGTGCTCGCGCACTCCTCCAGATCGCAGTTGTCCAGCAGCCACAGACCCATCGCGACCAGGCCCACGGCGTGCACCGGCATCAACACGTCCGGGTACCCCGACGGCTGCACATCCTGGGGAGTGTCCGCGCCGATCAACGCGACTTCCCGTTCGCGCAGCCACGGCAGGCAGGACACGTGCCAGCCGGCCTGGGTGATACCGCCGGCCGCACCGGCCTCGTGCCGGGCGCGGCCATAGCCGGTCCGCAGCAGCACCGCGTCGCCGGACCGGACCCGCACACCCTGGCGACGCTCGGCCTCCTCCAGATCCTCGGGAAACACGCCCTGCCCCGGTTCCAGCCACGGCACCTCGCGGACCGCCGCGACGTCCAGCAGGACACCGCGCGTGACGATCCCGTTCGCCGCCGCCGTGACAGCCGCCCACGCTGAACCCGTTGTGGCGTCGACCATCGAGTGCGAGCGGCCGTTGTACATCTTGCCGTCCCAGAAGATGTGGCACGGCGAGTCGACGTGGGTGATGGTGTTGCCGTGGAACATGATGCCGAGCCGCTCGTTGGAGAAGCCCCAGTGCCGGTCATTGCGGAACCCGGGCACCGGCATGTCCTCGGCGCCCGGCATGTCGGCCGCGCACGGGCAGCTCGTCGTCGACCGCTCCATCTCCGCCGGTACCGCGATCTCCCACGCGCACGACACGCTCCGGCCGTGGCGCACGGCCCGCGCCGCCGCCAGCCGGACCTCGTCGGTGATGTGGTTCAACGTGCCGCGCTCGTCGTCCTCGCCCCACCGACCCCAGTTCGACAGCGTGTCGAAGTACCCGAGCACCTCGTCCTGGGTGGGCATCGGTCGCTCTGCCGTCATGCCGGCATCGACTCCTCTGGTCAGGGGGTTCGAGGCACAAAAGTTCGCTGAAGGGTACGGCACAGCTGTAGTGCTGGTGGTGCGTTACGCAGACACACCGATCCGCTTCCACCGCGCCCGGAAGTTGGCCAGCGCCCGGACCAACCGTTCGGTAGGGGAGCCGACCGGGGGCAGCACGCCGAGCTGGCGGGCGATGGTGGCCTGGTCGCTGTAGGCCGCCACGGCCACGATGCGGCCCGCGCGCACGCGCACCAGGTCCACGCCCTCGGCCCGGATCCGGGCGCCGTTGGGCCGCAGGCCCTGGAACCGGCCGGGGCCGAGGAAGGTCGCGGTCAACCGCCAGCGGCAGGTGGCCAGTTCGCCCTCGGCGGTGATCTCCTCGACGCGGTAGTCCCACTCGGGGAAAGCGCCGTACAGCTCGCGGAAGTAGGCCGCGATGCCCGCCGGGCCGGTCGGGCCCACCGCGCCGTGGATGTGGCCGACACCATCCGGCGCGTAGTGCTTGAGCTGGGCGTCGACCACCCTGGCCGCGATGTCGGCGAAGTAGGCCGCGGCCACCGCGGCGGTGGCGGCGGTCTGCTGGTCCCGTTGCGTCATGCCCGGACTATCGCGTCCCGGCGCATTCACCGGCAGCAACCGTCCAACCCGGTCACAAAGCGGTGACGCGGCCGCACCACGGGCGACCTGGGGCGACAACCCCTATTCCAGCTTTTCCAATTCGATTTCCTTCTCGGGTCCTCGTGTTAGTCTCTGCGCCGAACGGCCAACTGGGGGCCGGTCGCCTAGTCGCGTCAAGGGGTCGATAGCCGTGCACAGTCCTGATTGATCATTAGCGCTTGATCCATTACATCGCTGACCGGAATCGGTCACTCTTTGACGGGTTCTCGTCAGCTAACAGATGTAATCGATTCCGCCGATAAATCCGCGAAAATCATCAGAGCCTTTCCATATTCGGGTTGAGGCTTATTTTCCGTGGCTAGCATCTGGACCACACCTTCCGGAGCCGACCACCCTGGGGGCAGTTGCAGTGCGTGAGCCGATCGCGATCGTGGGGATGGCCTGCAGGTATCCCGGCGGCGTGACCACGCCGGAGGGTTTGTGGCAGGCCTCGATCAGTGCTGCCGACCTGATCGGGGAAATGCCGGCGGATCGCGGCTGGGACCTGGATTCGCTTTACGATCCCGACCCCGACCGGCCCGGCCGCTCCTACACCCGGCACGGCGGATTCCTGGATCGCGCCGGCGACTTCGACGCCGCGTTCTTCGGCATGTCCCCGCGCGAGGCGCTCACCACCGACCCGCAGCAACGCCTGCTGCTCACCGCCGCCTGGGAGGCGCTGGAAGACGCCGGTATCGCCGCCCCGTCGATCCGGGGCAGCCGGACCGCGGTGTTCACCGGCGTGATGATGCACGACTACGCGCCCAGGGTGCACACCGTGCCGGACGGCCTGGAAGGCCACCTGATCACCGGCAACACCGCCAGCGTCGCCTCCGGCAGGCTGGCCTACGTGCTCGGGCTGCACGGCCCCGCGCTCACCGTTGACACCGGGTGTTCCTCCTCGCTGGTCACCCTGCACCTGGCCGCGGAATCACTGCACCGCGGCGAAAGCGATCTCGCGCTCGCCGGCGGGGTGACCGTGATGGCCACCCCGGAGATGTTCGTCGAGTTCTCCCGGCTGCGCGGACTGGCCCCGGACGGCCGGTGCAAACCGTTCTCCGCGGCCGCGGACGGCACCGCCTGGGCCGAGGGCTGCGGCATGCTGGTGCTGGAACGGCTCTCCGACGCGGTGCGCAACGGGCATCGGGTGCACGCGATCGTGCGCGGCAGCGCGGTCAACTCCGACGGCGCCTCCAACGGACTGTCCGCGCCGAGTGGTCCCGCCCAGGAACTCGTGGTGCGGCAGGCACTCTCGGTCGCCGGTCTGTCCACATCGGACATCGACGCGGTCGAGGCGCACGGCACCGGCACCACCCTCGGCGACCCGATCGAGGCCCAGGCACTGCTCAACACCTACGGCCAGGACCGCGAAGAGCCGCTGCTGCTCGGCTCGATCAAGTCCAACACCGGGCACACCCAGGCCGCCGCCGGGGTGGCCGGGGTGATCAAGATGGTGCACGCCATGCGGCACGGCACCCTGCCCAGGATCCTGCACTTCACCGAGCCCAGCCCACACGTGGACTGGGCCAGCGGCGCGGTCCGCCCGCTGGCCGAGCACACGCCCTGGCCGGAGACCGGCCGCCCGCGCCGCGCCGGGATCTCCTCCTTCGGCATCAGCGGCACCAACGCGCACGTGCTCCTGGAACAAGCTCCCGACCGACCGGTTGGTAGAGACGCGGAAACCGGTGTAGTGCCGCTGCTGCTGTCCGCGACCTCGCTGACCGCGTTGCGCGCCCAGGCCGCCCGCCTCCGCGCCCACCTGGACAACACCGACACCGACCTGGCCGACGCCGGATTCACCCTGGCCACCGGCCGGAGCCGGTTCGAGCACCGCGCCGCCGTGCTCGCCGCCGACCGGGACACCCTGTGCGCCGGACTGGACGCACTCGCCAACGGCCGGCCCGCGCCGGAGGTGGTCACCGGGACCGCGCAACGAGACGTGCGCCCGGTGCTGGTGTTCCCCGGCCAAGGCACCCAGTGGACCGGGATGGCCCTGGAACTGCTGGCCGCCAGCCCGGTCTTCGCCGAGCGGATGGCCGCCTGCCAGCAGGCGCTGACGCCGTTCGTGGACTGGCAGCTGACCGAGGTGCTCGCCGACGAGACCGCATTGTCCACTGTGGACATAGTGCAGCCTGCGACCTGGGCGGTGATGGTCTCCCTGGCCGCGCTCTGGCAGGCACACGGCGTCGAACCGGTCGCGGTGGTCGGCCACTCCCAGGGCGAGATCGCCGCCGCCACCGTGGCCGGCGCGCTGTCCCTGGCCGACGGCGCCCGGGTGGTCGCCTTGCGCGCCAAGGCGATCCGCGCGCTCTCCGGGCTGGGCGGGATGGCCTCGGTCGGACTGTCCCGCGAGGCGGCCGAGCAGCGGATCCAGCCCTGGACCGGCGCGCTGTGCGTGGCGGCGGTGAACGGTCCCGAGGCCACCGTGGTCTCCGGCGATCCGCAGGCGTTGCAAGAGCTGTCGGCCGCGCTGGAGGCCGAGGGCGTGCGGTTCCGGCTGCTGCCGGTGGACTACGCCTCGCACTCACCCCAGGTCGACCTGCTGCGCACCGAACTGCACACCCTGCTGGCCCCGATCCGCCCGCGTACCAGCGAGATCCCGTTCCATTCCACGGTCACCGGCGAGCAGTTCGACACCGCCGGGCTCGACGCAGGCTACTGGTTCACCAACCTGCGCCAGACCGTCGAGTTCGAGACCGCGGTCCGCGGCCTGATCGCCAAGGGACAGCACGCTTTCCTGGAGTGCAGCACGCACCCGGTGCTCACCGTCGGCCTGCGCAGGCTCCTGGACGAGCACACCGAGGACGGCGTCACCCTCGGCACCCTGCGCCGCGAGGAAGGCGGCCTGCCCCGCTTCCTGCTGGCCGCGGCCGAAGCGCAGGCCAACGGCATCGACCTCCGGCTGGACCGGGCCTTCCCCGGCGCACGCCTGACCGGCCTGCCGACCTACCCGTTCCAGCCGGAACGGTTCTGGCTGCTGCCCACCGCCGCCGCGAGCGCGTCCGCTGACCATCCGATGCTGACCGCCGCGGTCGTGCTGGCCGGTGGCGACGGCCTGGTGTGCACCGGAACGCTGTCCCGGCGCGCCCGCCCGTGGCTGGCCGACCACGCGGTCAACGGCACCGTGCTGCTGCCCGGCGCGGCCTTCGCCGAACTCGCGCTGCACGCCGGCGAGCTGATCGGCGCACCTCGGCTGGACGACCTGGTGGTGCAGCGCCCACTGCTGGTGCCCGCCACTGCCACCATCGAGCTGCAGGTCACCGTGGACGCCGCGGGCGCGCTGGCGATCTACTCCCGCCCGGCCCGCGACGAACCGTGGACCCAGCACGCCACCGGCACCCTCGGCCACGGCGAACCCGAACCGACCGCCCGGTCGGCCTGGCCGCCACCCGGCGCGCAGGAGATCAGCCTCGACGGCGCCTACCAGCGCCTAGCTGAACTCGGCTACGAGTACGGCCCGGTGTTCCAGGGCCTCCACCGCGCCTGGCAGCACGGCGACACCCGGTACGCCGAGGTCACGCTGCCCACCGAACCCGGCCGCTACGGCCTGCACCCGGCCCTGCTCGACGCCGCCCTGCACCCGCTGCTGCTCGGCGCGGACCACCACCTCCGCCTACCGTTCGGTTGGGACGGGGTGTCCCTGCACGCCACCGGCGCGTCCACGGTGCGCGTCACGCTGTCGCCGTCCGGCCCGGACGCCTACCGGGTCACCATCACCGACCCCACCGGCGCACCCGTGGCCCAGATCGACTCGGTCTCCCTGCGCCCGGTGCGCACCGACCTGCTCGGCGGCGACCGAACCCTGTTCCACCTCGACTGGATCCCGGTGCCACCGCGCGCCGCCCGCACCGGCAACACCGTGGTCCTGCCCGCCACCAGCGCCCACCAGGTGCTCGGCGTGCTCCGCGACTGGCTGGCCCAGGATCACGACGGCGTCCTGGTCATCGTCACCCACCGGGCCATCGCCACCAGCGCGACCGAGGACGTCACCGACCTCGACGCGGCCCCGGTCTGGGGCCTCGTGCGCACCGCGCAGTCCGAACACCCCGGCCGCTTCGCCCTGGTGGACCTGGACGACCCGGCCCAGCTCGACACCGCGATCGCCTGCGACGAACCACAACTCGCCGTCCGCGACGGTCAGCTGCTCACCCCACGCCTGGCCCGCAACACCGAACCCGGCGAGCCGGTCCACTTCCACCCCGACGGCACAGTGCTGATCACCGGCGGCACCGGCACCCTCGGCCGCGCCCTCACCCGCCACCTGGTCACCCACCACGGCGTCCGGCACCTGATCCTGACCGCCCGCCGCCCCGCCGAAGCCCCCGACCTGCCGGGCGCCGAGGTCGAGGTGATCCCATGCGACGTCGCCGATACCGAAGCCCTGGCCGCCTTGCTCGCCGCCATCCCCGCCGCGCACCCGCTCACCGCGGTGATCCACGCGGCCGGAGTCCTGGACGACAGCACGGTCGACGCCCTCACCCCCGAACAGCTGGACACCGTGTCCCGGCCCAAAATCGAGGGCGCCCGGAACCTGCACACCCTCACCCGGCACCTCGACCTCACCGCGTTCGTGCTGTTCTCCTCGGTCGCCGGGATCATCGGCACCCGCGGTCAGGCCAACTACGCCGCCGCCAACAGCTACCTGGACGCGCTCGCCGCGCACCGCCGGGCGCACGGCCTGCCCGGAACCTCGATGGCCTGGGGCCTGTGGGCGCCGGAATCCGGCATGACCGGCCACCTCAGCGACACCGACCACGCCCGGCTCACCCGGTCCCGGCTGCGCCCCATCGCCCAGGACCACGGCCTGGCCCTGTTCGACGCGGCCCTGACCGGCCCAGCGCTGTCCGTACCCGCCCGCTTCGACCTGACCGACCGCGACTCCGCCGATCGGCCACCCATTTTCGCCGGTCTGCTCGCCCCCCGCCGCCGGGCCGCCGTCCGCACCCAGCCGGTCAACTTCGTACCCGGCGACGAACGCGCCGTGCTGGACCTGGTGCTCAGCACCGTGTCCACCGTGCTCGGCAACGACAGCAAACTCAACCCGGACCGGGCCTTCCGCGATCTCGGCTTCGACTCACTCAGCGGCCTGGAACTGCGCAACCGGCTCAGCGCCGCCACCGGCCTGCGCCTGCCCGCCACCGCCGTCTTCGACCACCCGACCCCCGCCCAGCTCGCCGCCCACCTACGCGGCGCCGCCGCCACTCCGGCCCCGATCGTCGCCCCGAACGCACCCGAGGACGACCCGATCGTCCTGGTCGGCGCGGGCTGCCGGTTCCCCGGCGGAGTGTCCACAGTGGACGATCTGTGGACGCTGCTGGCCGAAGGCCGGGACGTCACCACCGAGTTCCCCACCGACCGCGGCTGGGACCTCGGAGCCGACCGGAACTCGGTGCGGCGCGGCGGTTTCCTGCACAACGCCGCTGAGTTCGACCCCGCCTTCTTCGGCATCCCGCCGCGCGAAGCCCTGGTGATGGACCCGCAACAACGCATCCTCCTAGAGGTCGCCTGGCACGCGCTGGAATCCGCGGGCATCAACCCGGCCACCCTGTGCGGCAGCCGCACCGCGGTGTTCACCGGCACCATGGGCAGCGACTACGCGCACCGCGAGCACGAGATCCCGGCCGACCTCAGCGGCCAGGTCTCCATTGACAACGCGAGCAGCGTCGCCTCTGGCCGGCTCGCCTACTTCTTCGGCTTCGAGGGCCCCGCGATCACCCTCGACACGGCGTGCTCCTCGGCCCTGGTCGCCATGCA
This sequence comes from Crossiella sp. S99.2, assembly GCF_023094165.1. GTDB lineage: Bacteria > Actinomycetota > Actinomycetes > Mycobacteriales > Pseudonocardiaceae > Crossiella. Next base: position 179,045 of record NZ_JALMDK010000019.1, read on the forward strand.
CCTGGCCGCCCGAGCCCTGCGCGACGGCGAATGCACCCTGGCCCTGGCCGGCGGCGTCACCGTGATGACCACCCCCACCCTGTTCGTCGAATTCGCCAAGGTCTACGCCCTGGCCCCTGACGGCCGCTGCAAACCCTTCGCCGCCGCCGCCGACGGCACCGCCTGGAGTGAAGGCGCCGGACTCGTTGTCCTAGAAAGACTTTCCGACGCCCGCCGCAACGGCCACCAGGTCCTGGCCATCCTGCGCGGCAGCGCGATCAACTCCGACGGCGCCTCCAACGGCCTCACCGCACCCAATGGCGCTGCCCAGCGCCGGGTGATCCAGGACGCCCTGTCCGCCGCCGGCCTGCGACCGTCCGAAGTGGACGCGGTGGAAGCCCACGGCACCGGCACCACCCTCGGCGACCCCATCGAGGCCCAGGCATTGCTGGAAACCTACGGCCAGGACCGCGACCGGCCGGTGCTGGTCGGCTCGGCCAAGTCGAACCTGGGCCACACCCAGGCCGCGGCAGGTGTCGCTGGGGTGCTGAAGATGATGATGGCAATGCGGCACGGGATGCTGCCCGGGACGCTGCACCTGGACCGGCCGAGCCCGCACGTGGACTGGACCGACGGGTCGGTGGAACTCGCGGGCGAGGCGGTGAACTGGCCGGAGACGGGGCGGCCGCGGCGGGCCGGGATTTCGTCGTTTGGGATCAGCGGCACGAACGCACACGTGATCCTGGAACAGCCCGCGCCAGAACTGTCCCCGGAGCCCGCGCCCGCACCGCGCCCTGCGCCGGAAACAGCGTCCCAGCCGGTGCTCGTGCCCACGCCGGGCGCCGCGCCGAAGCCCGAGTCCCAGCCGAAACTCCTGCCCTGGCTCGTCTCCGCCGCCACCCCCCAAGCCCTGTCCCGCCAAGCCCACGCCCTCCTCACCCACCCCGCCGACCCCCTCGACATCGCCCACTCCCTGGCCGCCACCCGAGCCCACCTCCCCGCCCGAGCCGTCTACCTCGGCCGCACCAAACCCGACCTCCACCAGGCCATCACCACCGCCACCGCCATCACCGGCGAGGTCCACGACGGCCCCACCGCCTTCCTCTTCCCCGGCCAGGGCGCCCAGTTCCCCGGCATGGCCGCCGACCTCTACCGCGACGAACCCCGCTTCGCCGCCGCCTTCGACGCCATCACCGCCGAACTGAACCAGCACCTCGATCACCCCCTCACCTTCACCGCCGATCTCACCCGCACCGACCACACCCAGGCCGCCGTGTTCGCCGTGGAAGTGGCGCTGTACCGGCTGATCACCGCGTTCGGCGTGACCCCGGACGCGCTCGCCGGGCACTCGGTCGGCGAGATCGCCGCCGCGCATGTCGCCGGGGTGCTGTCCCTGCCCGACGCCTGCACCCTGATCGCCGCCCGCGGTCGGCTGATGCACGAGCTGGACCGCGACGGCGCCATGGTCGCCATCCGCGCCACCGAGGCCGAAGCCCGGGAACTGTTGCGTGGCCACGAAAACCAGGTCGCCATCGCCGCCATCAACGGCCCGAGTTCGGTGGTCCTCTCCGGTACCACCGACCTCGTCCTGGAACTGGCCGCCCGCACCCCGCACGTCCGCAGACTCGATGTGGCGCAAGCCTTCCACTCGCCGCACATGGACCCGATGCTCGCGCCGTTCCGGGAAGTCCTGGCCACGCTGGAATTCCACGAACCGACCATCCCGGTGATCTCCTCCGTCACCGGTCGTCCGGCCGCCGCAACGGATCTGCGCACCCCGGAATACTGGGTCCGGCATGCCCGGCACCCGGTCCGGTTCCACGACTGCCTTGGCGCGCTCGCCGCCGGGACCTACCTCGAAATCGGGCCGGGCAACACACTCAGCGCCCTCGGCCAGGAAAGCCAGCCCGATGCGGAGTTCCTGCCGGTGCTGCCCAAGGGCCGCCCCGGCCAGGAATCCGTGCTGCGCGCACTGGGCGGCGCGCACACCCGTGGTGTCGCAGTGGATTGGCCCGCCTGGTGTACCGGTGGCCGGCGGGTGACGTTGCCGGGCTACCAGTTCAGTCGGGAGCGGTACTGGCTGCCGATGCGGGCTGCCCAGCCTGCCCAGGACCCGCTGCTGCACGTGGTCGAGTGGTCGGCGGCCACGCCGAAGCACCTGCCGCTGACCGGTCCGTGGCTGGTCGTCGCGCCGCCGGAGGAGCAGTTCGACGAGATCACCAACGCGGTGGCGCGCACCTTAGACACCGCAGATGTGTTGCGGTGTAACGGAACCGAGGAACTCCCGCCCAGCGCCGGAATCGTGTCCTTGCTCGCGCTGGACCCGGTGATCGGCGAGGCGAGCGTCCCGCGCGCGGTCACCGCCACCCTCGCCTTGCTCCAGTCCGCACCCGAGGGCACCCAGGTGTGGGCGCTCACCCAGGGCGCGATCCGGGCCCGCGCTGGCGACACCGTGCCGCGGCCGGAACAGGCCGGGGTCTGGGGACTCGGCCGGGTCGCCGCACTGGAAGCACCCGGCAGCTGGGGCGGGTTGATTGATCTGCCCGAGCAGCCGACCGACGCCGACTGGCTCGCCTTCCGCGCCGCACTCGGCGGCGAGGACCAGGCCGCGATCCGCGACGGACGCGTGTTCGTCCGCCGACTCGCCACCGTGCCCGCCCGGCCCAGCGCCGTGCCGGACACCACCGGAACCGTGCTGATCACCGGCGGACTGGGCGGACTGGGCGGGCACGTGGCCCGTCTGCTGGCCACCCGTGGCACCCGCCGCCTGCTGCTCGTCGGACGGCAGGGTCCGGATTCCGTTGGTGCGGCGGACTTGCACGCCGAACTCACCGCCGCCGGTGCCGAGGTCACCATCGCCGCCTGCGATATCGCCGACCGCGACGCCCTCGCTGACCTGCTCGCCGACCACAAGCTCTCCGGCGTCGTGCACGCGGCCGGAGTCCTTGACGACGGTGTGCTGGAATCCTTGTCGCCCAACCGGTTCGCCACCGTGTTTGCCGCCAAGGTGGGTGGCGCGCAGCATCTGCACGACCTCACCCGCGATCACCCGCTGGACTTCTTCGTGCTGTGCTCCTCGCTGGCCAGCACGGTCGGCTCGCCCGGCCAGGGCAACTACAGCGCCGCCAACGCGGTGCTGGAAGCCCTTGCGCACCAACGGCATGCGCTCGGCCTGCCCGCAACCTGCCTGGCCTGGGGTCCGTGGGCGGACACCGGCATGGCCACGACCGAACTGGAAACCACCTGGCGGGCAAGGGGAATCACCGCGATGCCCGCCGTGGCCGCGCTCGACGCGCTCGGTCGTGCACTGGCCGCGGGCGGTCCGGAGTACGCGATCGCCGAGGTGGACTGGTCCCGATTCGCCGCCGCGCACAACGCCATCCGCCCCAGCCACCTGTGCGACAACCTGCCCGGCGGGCAACTCGACTCGCCCGCCAGTCCGGCCTCGGTGCGACTCGACGACGTGCCGGTCGAGGAACGCGAGAACTACCTCACCCAGGTGGTGATCTCGCACGTGGCCGCGGTATCCGGCCATCACGCGGGTGACATCCCGCCGGGCCGGTCCTTCCGTGAACTCGGCCTGGATTCGCTGGCGGGAGTCCAGTTGCGCAACCGGATCAGCACCGCGACCGGGGCGCCGCTGACCGCCACCGTGGTCTACGAACACCCCACCCCGGCGGCGCTGGCCCGGCACCTGATCGAGGTCCTGGGCGGCGGGGTGCGGGACGCGGTCCAGACCACCATGACCCGGTTGCGCGAACTGGAACTGGCGCTGGCGGAACTGCGGCCCGGCGCGGTCGGCCGGGGTGAGGCGATCACCAGCACGCTGGAACGGATCCTGCGGTCCTGGCAGTCCAGGGAACGCGCGGAGACAGCAAAGCCCGACCTGGACAGCGCCACCGATGACGAGATCTTCGACCTGATTGACGGCGTGCTCGCCGAAGACCGATGACCAAGGGAGCCAACACGATGACCCTCGCCGGAGAACGGGTCGCGAGCCGCGACAACCCGCTGTACGCGCTGCTGGAGGCGGAAACCCTCGCCGATCCCTACCCCATGCTGGCCGAGTGGCGGGAGCTGGGGCCGATCGAGACCGACGACGGCTCGCTGATCATCAGCGATTACGCCACCTGCATGGCGATCCTGCGTGATCACGCCGCCATGGGCAACGACACCCTCGCCTCGCCCGCGATGCGCCGGGTTTTCCCGGAGGCCACCGAGGAACCGGTGCTCAACTCCATCTTCTTCCTGGACGATCCGGCGCACGGCAGGCAGCGCAGGCTGGTCACCAAGGCGTTCACCCCGCGGATCACCGCCAGGTACGAGCCCTGGATCCGGGAGATCGTGGACTCGTTGTTCGCCAAGTTCATCGCCGACGGGGAATTCGACGGCGTCGAGGACCTGGCCACCGGACTTTCCCTCGGTGTGATCGCGAAACTGCTCGACATCCCGGCCGAGGACATCCCGCAGCTGCGCGAGTGGTCCAGCGATATGGCGCTGTCCACCGAACTGCCCACCCTGGTCGCCAGCTTCCACAACGCCGAGACCTTCACCAGGGACGAGCTGATCCGGCTCACCCAGACCACCACCACGGTGCACGCCTACTTCGCCGACCTCATCTTCAAGCGGCGCAAGAACCTCGGCGAGGACCTGATCTCCAGCCTGATCCGCACCGAGCACGACGGCCGCAAGCTCAGCCGCCGCGAGGTCACCAACACCGTGGCCACCGTGTTCATCGCCGCGCACGAGTCCACCACCAACCTGATCACCAACGGCCTGCTCGCGCTGTCCCGGTTCCCGGACCAGCTCGCCCAGCTCCGCCAGGACCCGTCGCTGGCCATGTCCACTGTGGACGAGGTGCTGCGCTACGACTGCCCGATCCTGCTGATCGGCCGGGTCGCGCTGGAAGGCAAGCAGGTCAACGGGATCGACATCGACAAGGACACCATCGTCACCCTGGTGATCGGCTCGGGCAACCGGGACGAGCGGGAGTTCCCGCAGGCCGATGAGTTCCGGATCCAGCGGCAGAGCAAGAGCATGGGCCTGGCCTTCGGTGTCGGCGCGCACTACTGCCTGGGCAACAGCCTGGCCAAGCTGGAGGCCGAGATCGTCTTCCGCACGGTCGCCGAGCGGCTGCGGGACTTCCACGTGCACGAGGACTCGCTGAGCTACCGCAGGCACGTGGTGGTGCGTGGACTCGACACCCAGCGCATCACCTTCACCGCCTGACCCAGCCTGCCAAACCCGCCCAGAGGTGATCCGATGTCCAGCGACGAAGCCAAGATCCGCCAGTACCTGAAGAAGGTCACCGCGGACCTGCTCGCCACCAGGGAACGGCTGCGCGAGGCCGAACAGCAGCACGACGAGCCGATCGCGGTGGTCGGCATGTCCTGCCGCCTGCCCGGCGGCGTGGCCTCCCCGGCCCAGCTGTGGGATCTCGTCGACGGCGGGGTGGACGCGATCTCGCCGTTCCCGCGCGACCGGCACTGGCCGATCGAGGACCTCTACGACCCGGATCCCAACTCCCAGCAGGCCCGCCGCACCTACGTGCGCGAGGGCGGATTCCTGGACGGGGCAGGCGAATTCGATCCCGCCTTCTTCGGCATCTCGCCGCGCGAGGCGCTGGTGATGGACCCGCAGCAGCGGCTGATGCTGGAACTGGCCTGGGAGGCCTTCGAGTCCGCCGGCATCCCGCCGGAGTCGATGGCGGGCAGCCGGACCGGGGTGTTCGCCGGCGCGTCCAGCAACGACTACCAGATGTTGTGGCAGGGAACGACGCAGTACTCCCAGTACGCGATCACCGGCAGCACGATGAGCGTGATCTCCGGCCGGATCGCCTTCGCCTTCGACTTCAGCGGTCCCGCGGTCACCATCGACACGGCGTGCTCCTCCTCGCTGGTGGCCGCGCACCTGGCGGCGCGGGCGTTGCGGGCGGGGGAGTGCGGGCTGGCGCTGGCCGGTGGGGTGACCGTACTGGCCACGCCGGGGACGTTCGTGGAGTTCTGCGGGCAGGGGGTGACCTCGAAGGACGCGCGCAGCAAGGCTTTCGCCGCCGCGGCCGATGGCGCGATCTGGGCCGAGGGCGCCGGATTGCTGTTGCTGGAACGACTGTCCGACGCCCGGCGCAACGGCCACCAGGTGCTCGCGCTGCTGCGTGGTTCGGCGATCAACCAGGACGGCACCAGCAACGGGCTGTCCGCACCCAACGGCACCGCGCAGCAGGAGGTCATCCGGGCCGCGCTGGCGGATGCGGGCCTGGCGCCCGAACAGGTTGACGTGGTCGAGGCGCACGGCACCGGGACGCCGCTGGGCGATCCGATCGAGGGCACCGCGCTGGTGGCCACCTACGGCGAGCACCGGCCGGACGGGCGACCGCTGTACCTGGGCTCGCTCAAGTCCAACATCGGGCACACCCAGGCCGCGGCAGGCGTGGCCGGTGCGATCAAGATGATCATGGCGATGCGGCACGGCCGGGTGCCCAAGTCACTGCACGTGGACGCGCCGACACCCAAAGTGGACTGGGGCGTCAACGCGGTCAGTGTGCTGGCCGAACCGGTGGACTGGCCGGAGACCGGAAATCCCCGCCGCGCGGGCGTGTCCTCCTTCGGTATCAGCGGAACCAACGCGCACATCATCCTGGAAGAGCCGCCCGCCGAGGACGTTCAGTCCACTGTGGATTGTGTGCTGCCGGTGCTGCCGTGGACGGTGTCCGGCAAAACCGCAGGCGCACTGCGGGCCCAGGCCGCGCGGCTGGCCGAGTTCGCCGAACAAGACCAGGCCCCGGCGGCCGGGGTGGCCCGAACACTGGCCACCGGGCGCACCCACTTCCGGCACCGGCGCACGGTTTTCGGCCGGGACAAGGCGGAACTGGCCGCGGAACTGCGCCGCGTCGCCGAGAGCGGCGCCGGTGACGCGGTGCCCGGCAACGGCTCGCTCGGCGTGCTCTTCACCGGACAGGGCGCGCAGCGGCCAGGAATGGGGCTGGCTCTCGCCGAGACCTTCCCCGCCTTCGCCGCCGCTTTCGACGAGGTGTGCGGGCACCTGGACGAGCAGCTGCCGCGCCCGCTGCGTGACGTGATCGCGAACGACCCGGAACTGTTGCACCGCACCGACTTCGCCCAGGCCGCGCTGTTCGCGGTGGAGGTCGCGCTGTACCGGTTCGCCGAATCCTGCGGCCTGCGGCCCGCCTACCTGCTCGGGCACTCCATCGGCGAGATCGCCGCCGCGCACGTGGCCGGGGTGTGGACCCTGTCCGACGCGGCCAAGCTGGTCGCCGCGCGCGGTCGATTGATGGCCGCGCTTCCCGCCGGTGGCGCGATGGTGGCCTTGCAGGGCACCGAGGAAGAGGTCGCTGCCGTACTCGCGGGACGCGAACACCTGGTGTCGATCGCCGCGGTGAACTCGGCCGACTCGGTGGTCATCTCCGGCGACTCCGCCGAGGTCGACGCGCTCGCGGCGGACTGGGTTGCCAAGGGCCGCAAGACCAAGCGGCTCCAGGTCAGCCACGCCTTCCACTCGCCGCTGATGGAACCAATGCTCGCCGAGTTCCGGGCGATCGTCGCCGCCTTGCCCACCGCGGAACCGGCCATCCCGGTGATCTCCAACCTCACCGGCCGGATCGCCACCGCCGACCAACTGCGCTCACCCGATTACTGGGCCGACCACGTGCGCCAGGCCGTGCGCTTCCACGACGGCCTGAGCACCGCCCGCGCGCACGGCGTCAGCACCTTCCTGGAACTCGGTCCGGACGCCGTGCTCGCCGCGCTGGCCCGCCAGGACGCCGGACCGGCCGAGGTCGCGATTCCGGTGTGCCGCAAGGATCACGCCGAGCCGGAGAGCCTGCTGCGCGCCCTCGGCGCCGTGCACGACAGCGGCGCGGACGTGGACTGGACCGCGGTGCTGCCCGCCGCCCCCGCCCGGATCGCCGACCTGCCCACCTACGCCTTCCAGCACGAGCACTACTGGCTGGTGCCCGACGGCGATTCGGTCAACCTCAAGTCCGCCGGCCTGGAAGCAGCCGGACATCCGCTGCTGGGCGCGGTACTCAGCGCCGCCGACGGTGACGGCGTGGTGCTCACCGGCCGCCTTTCCTTGCAGAGCCAGCCCTGGCTGGCCGGGCACATCATCCGCGGCATCCCCGTGCTGGCCGGCACTGCGTTCCTGGAATTCGCGCTGGCCGCGGGCGAACAGGTCGGCTGTGACGCGGTCGAGGAACTGACCGTGGAGGCCCCGCTCGCGCTGCCCACGGACGGCGGCGTGCAGGTCCAGGTCGTGCTGGGCGCAACAGAGGAGTCCGGTCGCCGTCCGGTGCGGGTGTTCTCCCGCCCCGACAACGATTCCGGCAGCTGGCGTGGCCACGCCACCGGGTTCGTCGGGGTCCGCACGGCGGTCCCGGAGGCCACGCTGGTGCAGTGGCCGCCGACCGATGTGGTGGAGATCGACGTCTCCGAGGTCTACGACGAGGTCGTGGAAGGACGGCACTTCTCCTACGAAGGGGCCTTCCGCGGCCTGCGCACGCTGTGGCGGCGGGACAGCCCGGCCGGACCGGAGATGTTCGCCGAGGTCGCACTGCCGGTGGACGCCGCGGGCGATGCCAAGCGGTACAACCTGCACCCGGCCCTGCTGGATGCCGTGCTGCACGCGGTCGGCCTGGGCCCGCAGCTCGACGCGATCGACCAGGGCCACGGTTCGATGCCGTTCTCCTGGTCCGGGCTCTCCCTGTTCGCCGCCGGCGCGGCCATGCTGCGGGTGCACATCACCGGCGACAACGGCGATGTGGCCATCACCCTGGCCGACGGCTCCGGCGCGACCGTGGCCACCATCGACTCGCTGCTGTTCCGGCCACTGCCCAAGGACGCCGCGCACCTGCACGGCCCGGCCGAGGACAGCTCCGCGTTGTTCGGCCTGGACTGGGTGCCGCTGCCACTGTCCGCGGACACCGCGCGGGACTGGGTCGCGCTGGGGGAGCAGGCCCCCGACCTGGCCGCGCTCGGCGCACTGGTCGACGACGGCATGCCCGCCCCCGAGGTCGTGTTCTCGCGCCTCTACCGACCGGTCGGTAGAGAGACGGACGCGGTACGCACGGCAGTGGGCGAGCTGGCCGGACTGCTCAGGGACTGGCTGGGCGACGAGCGCTTCGCCGAGTCCGCGCTGGTGCTCTGCTCCGAGCAGGCCCTGGGCGTGCTGCCCGGCGAACAACCCGACCCGGTCACCGCGGCAGCCTGGGGACTGGCCCGCTCGGCGCAGATGGAACACCCGCACCGGGTGCTGCTGATCGACACCGACGACCTGCGCTCCTGGCCGCTGCTGGCCGTGGCCACCGCCAAGGCCGCCAGGGAACCACAGCTCGCCCTGCGCGACGGCACCGTGTACGCGCCCCGGCTGCACCGGGCCACCGCCGGTGACCCGCACCGCGAACCCGACCCTGACGGCACCGTGCTGATCACCGGCGGCGGCGGCCGGCTCGGCGGCGTGTTCGCCCGGCACCTGGCCGCCCAGGGCGCCCGGCGGATCGTGCTGCTCTCCCGCCGCGGCACCGCCCCGCCCGAACTGCTCGCCGACCTGGCCGAACTGGGCGCGGAAACCGTGCTGGCCCAAGGCGATGTGGCCGTGCGGGCGGACCTGGAACGGGTTCTCGCCGACATCCCGGCCGCGCACCCGCTCACCGCGGTCATCCACGCCGCCGGGGTCCTCGACGACGGACTGGTCGAGACGCTCACTCCGCAGCAGCTGGAGAACGTGCTGCGGCCCAAGGTCGACGGCGGCTGGCACCTGCACGAGCTGACCAAGGACCTGGACCTGGCGATGTTCGTCTGCTTCTCCTCCGCCGCCGGGGTGTTCGGCACCGCGGGGCAGGGCGCGTACGCGGCGGCCAACAGCTTCCTGGACGCGCTCACCGCCCGCCGCCGCGCCGCCGGACTCGCCGGGCTCTCCCTCGGCTGGGGCCTGTGGGCCGCCGACGAGCAGAGCGGCGCGGACGGCATGGGCGGTGGCCTCGCAGCAGCCGACCAGGCCCGGCTCAACCGCACCGGCATCCTCGGCCTCACCGACTCCCAGGGCCTCGCGCTGTGGACCGACGCGCTGGCCACCGGCCGGGACTACCTGGTGCCGATCCGGGTGGACCTGGGCGCGGTCGGCAAACTCGGCGCCGACGGCATCCCGCCGCTGCTGCGCGACCTGGTCCGCCGCTCCTCCCGGCGCAGCGCCGCCGGACAACGCGGCGGCGCGCCCTCGGAAACCCCGCAGGCCCTGGCCCGGCGGCTGTCCGGACTCAGCCCGGAGGAACGCGACCGGCAGCTCACCAACCTGGTGCGCGGCCACGTCGCCGCCGTGCTCGGCTACACCTCCGCCGACGGGGTCCCGGCCGAGGGCGCCTTCGGCGATCTCGGCTTCGACTCGCTCAGCTCGGTGGAACTGCGCAACCGGATCAACAGCGCGACCGGCCTGCGCCTGCCCGCCACGCTGGTCTTCGACCACCCCACCCCGGCCGCGCTGGCCGGTCACCTGGGCCAGGAAATCGCCCCGGACGCAACGGAAACCACCCCCGACCCCGGCGTCGAGCTGACCGCGCTGGAGGACGCCGTCCGGCAGCGCGCCCTCGGCGCGGACGACCAGGCGCGCGAACTGCTCCGGCAGCGGTTGCGCACGTTGCTCGACACACTCGGGGACAGCCCGGGTCAGGACGTCGCGGCCGGTCTGCGGACCGCCTCGGCCGAGGAGTTGTACGCCTTCGTGGACCGAGAGCTGGGCAGCTCGTGAGCAGCCGCCACCGCCTCCCGTCCGCCACCCAGCCCGAAGGATTGATCTGCCATGGCCGATGACCCCAAGCTCCTCGTGTACTTCCAGCGGGTGACCGCCGAGCTGGCCCGGACCCGGGAACGCCTGCGGGAACTGGAGAACGCCGCCGAGGACCCGATCGCCGTGGTCGGCATGGGCTGCCGCTTCGGCGGCGGTGTGTCCTCGCCGGAGGACCTCTGGGACGTGCTCGCCGAGGGCCGGGACGTGATCACCGGGTTCCCGGCCGACCGGGGCTGGACCGAGGACCAGGTCTACCACCCGGAACCGGGCACCCCCGGCAAGTCCTACGTGCGCGAAGGCGGCTTCGTCACCGGCTCCGCCGACTTCGACCCCGGCTTCTTCGGGATCTCCCCGCGCGAGGCACTGGGCATGGACCCGCAGCAGCGGGTGCTGATGGAGGTGGCCTGGCAGGCCGTCGCGGACACCGGGATCGACCCGGCCAGCCTGCGCGGCAGCCGCACCGGTGTCTTCATTGGACTGTCCAACTCGGACTACACCGCCGCGGTCACCGAGGTGCCGCAGGAACTCATCGGCCAGTTCTCCATCGGCAACGCGCCCAGCGTCACCTCCGGGCGGCTGTCCTACTTCTTCGGCCTGGAAGGCCCGTCGATCACCGTCGACACCGCCTGCTCCTCCTCCCTGGTGACCATGCATCTGGCCGCCCAGGCCCTGCGCAACGGCGAATGCTCCCTCGCGCTGGCCGGTGGCGTCACCATCCTGTCCAGCCCGCTGCTGTTCGTGGAGTTCTCCCAGCAGCGCGCACTCGCGCCCGACGGCCGCTGCAAACCCTTCTCCGCCACCGCCGACGGCACCTCCTGGGGTGAGGGCGCCGGACTCGTGGTGCTGGAACGCCTTTCCGACGCCCGCCGCAACGGCCACCAGGTGCTCGCCTTGCTGCGTGGCTCCGCGGTCAACTCCGACGGCACCTCCAGCGGCCTCACCGCCCCCAACGGCCCGGCCCAGCAACGCGTGATCACCGCAGCCCTGGCCGCCGCCAAACTCTCCGCCGCCGACGTCGACGTGGTGGAAACCCACGGCACCGGCACCGTGCTCGGCGACCCGATCGAAGCCGAAGCCCTGCAAGCAACCTACGGCCGGGCCCGCACCGCGGACCGGCCGCTGCTGCTCGGTGCGGTGAAGTCCAACCTGGGCCACACCCAGGCCGCAGCCGGGGTCGCGGGCGTGCTGAAGGTGCTGCTGGCCATGCGGCACGGCGTGCTGCCCAAAACCCTCAACGCCGGTGCGCCCAACCCCCGGGTGGACTGGGACAGCGCCGCGCTGGCCCTGCTCGACGAGCCGCTGCCCTGGCCGGAGACCGGACGGCCGCGCCGCGCCGGTGTGTCCTCCTTCGGCGTCAGCGGCACCAACGCGCACGTCATCCTCGAACACGCCGACACCGAGCCCGAAGCAGCCCAAGCGGCCACCCGCACCCTGCCGCTGCTGCCCTGGATCATCTCGTCCAAGACCCCGGAATCCCTGCCAGTACAGGCAGGTGCGCTGCTGGCGCACATCGAGCGCAGCAAACCGGATCCCCTCGACCTGGCCCACTCCCTCGCCACCGCACGCACCCACCTGCGTTGCCGCGCGGTCATTTTCGGCCGTACCATTGAGGATCTGACCGAGGCGCTGACCGCGCTGTCCACCCACCGCGGCTCGCACGCGGTCATCGCGGGCAACGCCGTCGGCGACGGCAGCGTCACCTTCCTCTACCCCGGCCAGGGCGCGCAGTGGGCAGGCATGGCCACCGCGCTCAGCGCCGAGTCGGAGACCTTCCGCAGCACCCTGGACGAGTGCGAGAAAGCGTTGCGCCCGCACGTGTCCTGGTCGCTGTGGGAGGTGCTGCACGGCGCGCCCGGTGCGCCGCCGGTGCACCGCACCGAGGTGGTGCAGGCGGTCAACGTGGCCGTGATGATCGCGCTGACCGCGCTGTGGCGCGAGGTCGGCCTGACCCCGGGCGCGATCGCCGGCCACTCCCAGGGCGAGGTCGCCGCCGCCTGGGCCGCCGGTGCGCTGACCCTGCCCGAGGCCATGCGGATCGCCGCAGTACGCGGAAAACTGATGGCTGCGCTCGACGGTGGACCGGCCGGGATGCTCACCCTGCCGCTGCCCGAGGCCGACGCCCGCGCGCTGATGGCCGACTGGGCGGACCGGCTGTGGATCGCGGTGGTCAACAGCGCCTTCGCGGTCACCGTGTCGGGGGAGGAGCAGGCGGTCACCGAACTGCTCGCCCGCTGCGAGACCAGGGGCATCCGGGCTCGCCGGGTCCAGGTCGAGGTCGCCTCGCACACTCCGCGGATGGAACCCTTGCGGGACAACCTGATCGCCGAGTTGGCTGATCTGTCGCCGCAACGTCCGGCCGTGCCACTGGTCTCCGGCCGCACCGGCCAGTGGGTGGGCGCGACCGAGCTGGACGCCGGGTACTGGTACCAGGCCATCCGCGAACCGGTCCGCTTCGACCGCTCCACCGACACCCTGCTCGCCGACGGCCACCGCATCTTCGTCGAGGTCAGCGCACACCCACTGCTGGTGCACCCGGTCAGCGAAACCATTGACGCCGCAGGCATTTCCGCGGTCGCCACCAGCACCCTCAACCGGGAAGACGCCGGCCTGCCCCGATTTGTCCGCGCCCTCGGCGAGGCATACATCGCCGGTGCCGCCATCGACTGGCAGGCGGTCTTCGCCGGCACCGGCGCGCGGCGAATCCCGTTGCCCGGCTACGCCTTCCAGCGCGAACGCTACTGGCTGGACCGCGAGTGGAAAACCCCGCGGATGACCGCCGACGGCCAGGCCCTGCCCGCCGGTGGCGCGACCTCGCCCGCCGCGCGACTGTGGGCACTGCCCGAGGAGGTCCGCGAGACCGAACTCGTCGACATCATCCGCAGCCACGTCGCCGTGGTGCTCAACCACCCCGGCACCGAGGACGTGCCCCTGGAGGACACCTTCCGCGACCAGGGCCTGGAATCGTTGAGCGCCATGCAGTTGCGCAACCGGGTCACCTCGGCCACCGGCATCGAGTTCTCCCTCGGCGACATCCTCAACTACCCCACCGTGCTCGACCTGGCCGAACTCGCGGTGGAAAAACTCGCCGAAATGGCCGAGGAAGACACCCTGTCCGCGCCCGTGAACGTTCCCGGGAACGCGCCCGAGCCATCCCAGGAGTCCGACAGCCTGGCCGCCGTCTACATCGGCGCCATCGAAAGCGGCAAGCTCAACGCCGCCCTGCGCCTGGCCCGCGCCGTCTCCGAAACCCGCGACACCTTCACCCAGGACGATCCCAGGGACCTGGCCGAACTGATCAAGGTCGGCGACGGCGGCGACGGCCCACTGATCATCGGACTCACCCCGCCGATCTTCCCCAACCTCGACCTGCCCTACACCTACCTGCACTCCGCGCTGCGCCCCGCCTCCGAGGTCTGGTCCCTGTGGGCCCCCGGCTTCACCGGCGACAACCCGCTGCCGGCCGACCGCCCCGCCCTGTTCCGGATGCTCGCCAAACCAGTGCTCGCCCAGTTCGCCGACCGCCCGTTCCTGCTGGCCGGCTACTCCTCCGGCGGCTACCTGGCGCACGGCCTGCTCGAACACCTGGAAGCCGAGGGCGTCCCGGTGTCCGCGCTACTGCTCATCGACACCTACCTGCCCGACGCCGAGGTCGCCCAGACCGAGAACCAGAGCGAGTTCATGCAGGAACAGATCCGCCGCCGCGACCTGATGGCCGCCTCGGTGGGCCGGGACGACCGCACCGCCACCACCACCGGCCAGATCGGCGCCATGGGCGGCTACAACCGCATGTTCGGCGACTGGCACCCGCAACCGATCAAGGCCCCGATCCTGCACCTGACCGCATCGGAAGCCGTCGGCGGCATCTCGGCGAATCCCACCGACCGCCAGTTCCCCCTGGACCTGGTACACCGGAAGGAATCCATCCCCGGCGACCACTTCACCATGCTGTCCCGGCACGCCGACGTCGTGTCGGAACGCCTGCACGCCTGGCTGCCGGAGGTGCTGCCCGGCCGGTAGGCGCGGTGGACACGTCCAACGAGGCTGGAAGTCTGTTGGCTGCCAACGATGTAGGGAGGAAATGTGGAGCGACCGGAAACAGCAGCCGGACTGGTCGAGGTGCCCAACCTTGTCGGCCTGACCGTGCCCATCGCCCGCGGCATCGGCAACGACGCCGGCCTGGTCGTCACCGCCAGGGACCTGGACGGACCAGCACTGGGAGCGCTGACCTGGCCCGGCACCTGGGTGGTCACCGCCCAGGACCCGCCGAGCGGACACCGCCTGCGCCGGGCGGACGTGGTGCGGATCGAGTTCGAGAAGTTCCGGGAGGACGGCGGGGCATGACTTTCTCATCGGCACCGCAGTGAAAACACACCATTCGTGGCCAGAACGGGCAACCGGCCGAGTCGCCGACGTGGCGTGAACGCCATGATGACAACCCACTGCGACCGGCATGACCTCTCCCGGCGCTGGTGCCGGGACTGTCGCCGGCAGCGGTCGCGGGCGAGCCTGGCCGAGCCACGGACCTGGACGGTCACGCAGGTCGCCGAGGCGCGGGACGACACCGCCGTGCTGGCCGCGTTCGTCGCTATCGGCACCCCCTGAACCACCCGGCGAGTCAGCGCCGCCGGGTAGAACCGGAACGGTGGCCACGGACCGGCATGTGGTCCGTGGCCACCCTCCGGATCAGCCGGCCAGGTAGGGGCCGACCTCAGGCTGCTGCAGTTCGCGCGCGTCCACCCCGGTCCCGCCAGGAACCTCGGTGGCCGGGCAGCTCAGGCCCCAGCGCGGCGGCTTGAGGTTGATCAGATACTCGTCGACCGCCACGTTCACGCACGGGCTCGGCCCGCTCTGGCGGTACGCGGTGTGGCCCCAGCCCTCGTAGGTGATCAGGCGGGCGCCGCTCTGCCGGGCTGCGGTGACGTTCCACTCGTACACGGTGGCCGGGTCGTGGATGTTGCCGATCATCACCAGCGGCGGGGCGCCCTTGATGTCCAGCCTGCGCTGCGGGTTCGTGGTCTTGGTGCCGCTGTTCACGCAGGTCAGCGCGTGGTCCACGTAGGGGGACCACTGCACGTTCGGGAACCGCTTGTCCAGCCGGTCGCGCAGTTCCTGGTACTCGGCGTAGTTCCGCACCGGGTAACGCCAGTCGCTGCACCAGATGCTGGGGTAGGGGATGTTGGCGACCGGGCCGGCCAGCGTGGTGACCGCGCTGTCGGTGGCGGCGCCGTCGCGCAGGCCGCGCAGGGCGGTGGCCACGGTGCCCCACTGGGCGGGGCGGGTGGTGCCGAAGGCGTAGTTGGACAGCTGGTAGAAGTCCACCTTGCCGTTCGGGCCGACCAGGGTGCCCGCCTTGGCCTTGGCGCGCAGTTCGGCGTAGACCTTCTTGGTGTCCTGGCCGTACAGCGCGCACTTCGCGGTGGTGTCACACCACTTGGCGAACTCGATGAACGCCTGCTCCACCGGCGCGGTCTCGCTGCGCATGAAGTCCCAGGCGGTGTTCATGCTGTGGTCCATGTTGCCGTCCAGCACCAGCGCCCGGACCCGGTGCGGGAACTTCTCCGCGTACTGCTGGCCCATCACGCTGCCGTAGGAGTAGCCGACGTAGGTCAGCTTCTGCTCACCGAGCGCCGCCCGGATCGCGTCCATGTCGCGCACGGTGTTCAGGTTGTCCACGTGCTCGGCCAGCTTGCCCGAGTTGGCCCGGCAACTGTCGTGCAGCTGGCGGTTCAGCGCGGCCAGCTGGTCGAAGTCGGCCTGGCTGGTGGGGTGCCGCGCCGCGGTCGCCTTGCTCGCCAGCTCGCTGTCGCAGAGCAGCTTGCTGCTGGTGTTGATGCCGCGCGGGTCGAAGCCCACCTGGTCGAAGCGGGCCCGCACCGCCTCGGTGAACTGCTCGGAACCCTTGACCGAGGCGACGCCGGAACCACCGGGGCCACCCGGGTCCATCAGCACCGCGCCGATGCGCTTGGCCGGATCCTTGGCCTTGCGACGGGCCAGGCCAATCTGGATCTTCTCCCCGGCCGGGTTCGCCCAGTCCACCGGGACCTCGACGCTGCCACAGTCCACTGTGGGCGCGCCCGGACAGGGCTGCCAGTTGACCGGCTTGACCGCTGGTTCGGCCGAGGCCACGCCCGGTGCCACCACCGCACCGGACACGGCCAGCGCGCCCGCGACAAACGTGAGCAATGCTCGGTTACCCGGACGTTTCGCACGTGTGTGTTTAGTAACGGTTCTCACACACGCCCATACTGCCGATGATCGGATCCCACCGCCAGGAAGATCAGGGTAAGACCAGGGTCACCGCTCGCCGAGCTGCCACTCCGGCCGCACGTAGTGGCAGGTGTAGCCGTTCGGGTAGCGCTCAAGGTAGTCCTGGTGCTCCGGCTCGGCCTGCCAGAAGTCCCCGGCCTGGCTCACCTCGGTGACCACCTTGCCCGGCCACTTGCCGGAGGCGTCCACCTCGGCGATGACCTGCTCCGCGACCTGCTTCTGCGCCTCGTCGGTGTAGAAGATGGCCGAGCGGTAGCTGGCGCCGATGTCGTTGCCCTGCCGGTTACGGGTGCTCGGATCGTGGATCTGGAAGAAGAACTCCAGGATCTGGCGGTAGCTCAGCTGAGCCGGGTCGAAGACGATCTCGATGCCCTCGGCGTGGTTGCCGTGGTTGCGGTAGGTCGCGTTGGGCACCTCGCCGCCGGTGTAGCCGACCCGGGTGGCGAGCACGCCCGGGTGCCTGCGGAACAGGTCCTGCATGCCCCAGAAACAGCCACCGGCCAGGACAGCCTTCTCACTCGCCGCGGTCATCTGCTCGCTCCGCTCTCTCGCTGGTCCAACTCACCAGGCACAACGTTCCCACGTCTGCCGATGATGCCGGTTATGACGAGAAGCACCACTCCGAGCACGGCCAGGCCCAGGCTCATCAGGTACGCGCTGCGGTAGCCGAGGGTCTGGGCCAGTCCGAGCAGCGGCCCGGCCAGCATGCCGCCCACGGTCAGCGTGTTGCTGTACAGCGTGGTGGTGAACCCCGGCCGGTCCGGCGCCAGCGCCTGGAAGTAGGAGATGCCCACCCCCATCAGCGCCGAGATCACCACCGCGTTCAGCGCCTGCGCCGCCGCCACCTGCCAGGTGGCCAGGGTCGCCGCCATCACCGACTGGTAGACCACCGCGACCACCGCGCCGAGCAGCACCAGCCGCCGCTGGTCCAGCTTCACCGCGAGCACCCCGAACCACAGCATCAACGGGATCTCCAGCGCCGCGCACAACCCCAGGATCAGCCCCGCGTCCGCCTCGGTGCCGCCCAGATCGGTGGTCACGAACAACGGCAACGCCTTGACTCCCAGCGACAACGCGCCCTGCAACGCGGCGAAGGCCAGCACCGCGCACACCACCTGCGGCCGCGCGATCCCACCCGCCGCCTCGGCCCGTTTCGCCGGGGCGCTCACCCCGCCGAGTTCGGGCAACCGGGAGGCGAACACCGCCACCAGCGCGTAACAGGCGGCGCTGGCCAGGTACAGCCCGACATACCCGGTCCAGGACACCAGCAACGCCGCCAGCGGCGGCCCACCCACCCAGGCCAGCGAGATCACCGTGCGCAGACTGCTGATCACCACCGGGGCCCGCGCCGACCCGGTCCGCTCCACCGCCTGCCGGGCATAGGCGAACATCTGCGCCAGCACACAGGACGCGATCGCCAGCAAGGTCACCGACACCGCCAGCAGCACCCAGTAGTCCCGCACCACCGCGAAGACCAGCGACCCGAGCATCCCCGCCACGGCCCCGCCCACCAGCAGGTTCCGCCGCACTGCCCGCCGATCCGACCAGCGCCCGAGGAAGGCGCTTACCACCAGTCCCGCCAACGGAGAGACCAGCAGGAACGCGCCGAGTTCGACCGGGCCGACGCCGATCTGGGTGGTGAGGAACAGGCCGATGAAGGGCAGGGTCACGGCGGCGGCCAGGCCGACGGAGATGCTGACCGAGGCCAGGGGAAGCAGGGTGCGGAAGGTCAGTGGGGGTGCGCTGGCCTCGCTGGTGACACTCACCCGATCATCCTCACCGGCGCGGTGGGCGGGGCGTAGCGCGTTTCTCAGGATGTGAGCGATGCCCCGGCCGCGCTGTCAGGGTGGGCTGCCAGGATCCGGGCATGACCTCCGTTCCGGTCCGGCCCGAGGACTACCGCGCACTGCTGACCGAACACGGCCCAGGCCCGGTGGCCGGGGTGCGCCTGCTCGCGTCCGCGGACCTGGCCGCCGAGCAGTCCCGGCACTCCCCGCCGCACCCCGACGCCCTGCTGTGGGGTGTGTTCGACACCGGTGAGACCTGCTGGTGGCTGCCGATCCACCCGGACCCGGTGAGCTGGCTGGTGGTGGTGGCCGGGCACGGCGTGCAGCAGCTGAACCTCAGCACCACCGAGTTCCTGCGCCGACTGGGCGCCGGTCAGCTCGACCTGCCGGTGCTGTCCGGGCTGCCCGGTCCGCGTGATCCGCTGGCCCAGCTGCGCACCCTCATCGGCCCCGGTGGCGGGCACCGCTACGACTGGGCCGCGCTGGAGCGGGAGCTGGGGTGCCCACTGCCGCCGGACTACCGGTTGCTGTTCGAGGAGTACGGCTCGCAGCCGGTGCTCAACGGCCTGTTCCCCTCCCCGCCGGAAGAACTGGTGTCCGTGCACCGCGACCACGCCCATTTCCTGGACGACCTCGACGGCTACCGCGTGCACCCGGCACCGGGTGGGCTGCTGACCTGCCTGATCAGCGAAGGGCGCCAGCAGCTGTGCTGGGACACCAGTGGGCTCGATCCGGCGGCCTGGCCGCTGGTCGACTCCGACACCGGCGAGGTCTTCCCCGGCACGCTGACCGAACTGCTGGTCGCCGAACTCGTGGGCCGCGGTCCCGGGTTGTGCGCCCATGGGCTGGGCGACCCGGACACCTGGGCCTACCCGATGTGGGGGCCGGACCCGGTGCACTGAGGCCCCGGTCACATCGCCCTGCCGCCCGCCTGCTCGCCAAGCCAGGATCGATCCTCCACAGCAGACAGGGAGATCGGTGTGCGGTTGAGGCAGTGGAGCGTGCTGGCCGTGGCGACAGTGGCGTCGCTCGGCGCGAGTGGGTTACCGGCGGTGGCCGGTGCGGAGGCGGTGCCCAGCAAGCTCAAGGTTTTCTACGAGCAGCAGGTCACGTGGAGCCAGTGCGCGGCCGCGGCGAACCTGGAGTGCGCGACGATCGTGGTCCCGATGGACTACGCCAAGCCCGGCGCGGAACGGATCCAGGTCGCGATCAGCAGGCTCAAGGCCAAGGATCCGGCCAAGCGGCGCGGGGTGTTGCTGGTCAACCCGGGTGGGCCCGGCGGGTCGGGATTGGGGCTGCCCAACCGGTTCGCCAACCAGCCGGTCGCCCAGCTCTACGACGTGATCGGGTTCGATCCGCGCGGGGTGGGCGCCTCCACCCAGCTGCGCTGTGAGTCGAGCCTGCTGGACCTGCCCCTGCCTACCCGGCCCACCGAGGCGGAGCTGCCCAACTTCACCGCGGCCGCCAGGGACGTCGAGGACGGCTGTATGCGGGCCGGTGGGGACTACCGCAGGCAGGTGACCACCCGCAACACCGCGCGGGACATGGACGTCATCCGCGGCGTGCTGGGCGAAAAGAAGATCAACTACTTCGGGTACTCCTACGGCACCTGGCTGGGCGCCATGTACGGCACCCTGTTCCCGCGTCTGCTGGACCGCAGTGTCCTGGACTCGGCCATGGACCCGAACAAGACCTGGCACGAGCAGGACATCGACTCGGCGCACTCGATCAAGTTCAACTTCGACTCCTGGGCCGCCTGGACCGCCGCGCGGGACAAGACCTTCAAGCTGGGCAGCACGCCGGCCCAGGTGCGCGCGGGGCTGGACCGGATCGCGGCCGCGCTGGCCACCAAGCCGGTCGGCGGCCTGGCCACCGTCAAGGACCTGGACTTCTTCACCGGCTTCTACACGCGTTACCGCGCGGTCTGGGCCGGCTTCTCCCGGCAGGTTCGCGAGCTGCTGGACTCCTTGTCCGGCAACGGGAATCCAGAGCTGGCCAAGGAGACCGCCACCCTGCTGGAACTGGCCAAGCGCTCGCTGATCAAGCCGACCAACCCGGGTGTCTTCCAGGCCGTGCTGTGCGAGTGGGACTGGCCGAGCGATCAGCAGCAGTACTACCGGGACATGCGGCAGTGGCGGGACACCCACCCCTACGGCAACACGGTGTCCTTCCTGGCCCCCACCAACTGCGCCTTCCGCGGCTTCACCCGCACCGAACCGCTGCCCCGGATCACCCGCACCGCCTACCCGACAGGGCTGGTCGTGCACGCCGAGGGCGACACCCAGACCGCCTACCCCAACGGCGTGGTGATGGCGGAAACCCTGCGGCACCACCTGATCAGCGTGCCCAACGACGGTGAGCACGGCCAGTACGGCAGCGGCGGCGCCTGCGTGGACAACGCGGTCAACCGCTACCTGGTCGACGGCATCCTGCCGGCCACCCGCTCGGAATGTGAAGGCGTGGACAAGCCGGCCGACATCCCGGTGGACACCGCGGGCGCCACCCAGATCCCGCTGACCGAGCCGAACCTGGTCGAGCAGGCGACCGGGATCGTGCGCCGACTGGAGACCAGCGGCATCCAGTGACCCGACACCGGGCCCTGCCGGCCACGGCAGGGCCCGGACCGGGATCAGCCCAGCTTGACCGTTGTGGTCTGCACCGCCGTGTTGCCCTCGCGGTCCTTGACCACCGCGAGCACCAGCAGCTCCTTGGCCTGGAAAGCGCCGGGACGGCGGTACTTGTCCACCGTGATCTCCGCCGTCCAGGACCGCTCGTCCCCGCCGGTGGCGACCCGCTCCCCGTTGACGTACACCCGGGTCTGCGCCACCCCACCGGAATCCGTCGCCGAGCCGGTGATCTTCAACCCCGCCCCGCCCAGCTCGGCCGCGAGCGTCACCTGCGGCGCGTTGTGCTCGGTGCGCCTGCCCGGCTGCGGGAACGGACTCTTGGCCAGTTCCACCGTCTCATCGGCCAGCGGGGCCGATCGGGTCGGCGGCACCCGGTGCCGGGTGGCCTGCTCGTAGGCGTAACCGAAGGCCAGCAGGCTGTTGTCCTGGTAGGCCGGGCCGGCGAAGGTCAGGTTCACCGGCATCCGGGTGTCGGCCATCAGGCCCATCGGCACCGACACACTCGGAATGCCCAGCAATCGCAGGTGCTGGTTCATGTTCGACAGCCGCACCCCGTTGCGCAGCGCCTCGACGTTGGCTGCTTTGTCCACATCGGACTCGGCCCGGCCGATATCGGCGTTGGCCGGGAACACCACCCCGTCCAGTCGCTGCGCCGCGAGCCAGTCCTCGAAGTCCGCCTTGCGGGTTTTCTCCAGTCCCTGCAAGGATTCCGCCAGTCCGGAGATCTCGCTCCACTGACCGGGCACCCCGGCGGCCACCAGCAGCGGATGGTTGCGGAAGAACTCGGCGTTGTCCACGCCTTCCTTGGCATCCACCGAGCCGGGCGGGTTGGGGAAGACCTTGTTGAGGTCGACCTGGGTCCAGGAGGTCAGCTTCGGATCGCCGACCGATTTGAGGAACCGCTCCGCGCTGTAGGCGTCGACCCTGGCCATGACCTCCAGCAGATTCACCGGCAGCAGACCGCGTTCGTGCGGTGGTTTCGCGCCGACCCGGTCCTGTTCCAGGTTGTGCACCACCGGGAAGTCCACTGGCACAAGTTCGGCGCCGAGCTTGCGCAGATCCTCGGCCGCCTGCTGCCACAAGGTCCGGATCGACGGCCGCACCTCGATCGGCGCGGTACCACCCAGATCCTCGCCGACGTACATCTTCGGCACACCAAACCGCTTGCCGCGCAACGAGTTCGGATCCTGCAATGCGGTGTAGTCGGCGGGCCGCACCTTGTCCACCGGCGGCAGTTCGACGGCGCGCTGATCCCGCCAGAAGTCGGTGGTGGTGACCTCGTCGTGCACCGCGATCGTGTTCAGCAGGGTGAGCAGATCACCGACCCCGCGAGTGTGCGGCACGATCACGTCCATCACCGCGAACAGCGGCCAGTTCCCGCGAATCGAGAGCACCCCGCGCGAGGGCGTGTAGGCCACCAGCCCGTTGTTCGAGGCAGGCGACCGTCCGGAAGAGACAGTTTCCTCACCCATGCCGAACATCGCGAAGTTCGCCGCCGTGGCCACCGCGGACCCGTTGGAGGACCCCGAACCCCAGGCCGCGGCGAGGTAGTTGCCGTTGTAGGGACTCTCCGCGCGGCCGTACAGCCCGCGCTGCATGCCCCCGGCGGCCATCGGCGGCATGTTGGTCTTGCCGATCAGCACCCCGCCCGCCTCGCGGATCTTCCGCACGGTGAAGGCGTCCCCGCTCGCGGTGAGATCGGCGAACGCGGGCGACCCGGAGGCCACGGTGAGCCCCTTGACCATGTAGCTGTCCTTGACCGTGTACGGAATCCCGTCCAGCGGCCCGAGCGGCTTGCCGGTCGCCCGCCGCTGATCCGCGGCCGCGGCCTCGGCGAGCGCGTCCGGATTGGGCACCACCACCGAGTTCAGCCGGAGCCCGTTGACGTCGTAGGCCCGGATCCGGTTGAGGTACATCGCGGTCAGCTCGACGCTGGTGAGCGCCCCCGAACTGAGCGCCCGCCCCACCTCCGCGATGCTCGCCTCGGCGAGCACGAACGGTTTGGGCGGTGGGGGAGCGGGATCCGGGCCGGTGCACCCCGCGGCCACCAGCGCCAGCCCGGCCCCGAGCGCGGCGATCGCGCGCGCCCGGGTACGCAGAACGTGCATGTGTTCCTCCGTGCGAAAACGTGGCGGGCGGGCCACCGTCCACGCTCCAGCATGCTGATCTTCGCT
The DNA here is from genome assembly GCF_023094165.1 of Crossiella sp. S99.2. Classification (GTDB taxonomy): domain Bacteria; phylum Actinomycetota; class Actinomycetes; order Mycobacteriales; family Pseudonocardiaceae; genus Crossiella. The sequence continues at coordinate 202,676 of NZ_JALMDK010000019.1, forward strand.
GTCACCGCTCTTTCGGTATTTGAATACCCCAGGTAACTCGACCCCCCTGACCCGATACTCGCCCCAACAAGAGAAACAGGCAAGAAGCCAGAGGCTCGATCCAGCCTTTTACCTGGTCAAGCCGATGCCACCCACCGGCGTGTTGGCCGTTGTCGTACACCGAGTTGGCCGAACTGGTACGACTCCGGTCGCGATCTCGCCCTGGCGTGCCGATCTTCCGGCGAGTTGGGCCAACTGGTACGCCGGTTTTGCCCAAGCGGGCGTACCAGTTGG
>NZ_JALMDK010000001.1 GCF_023094165.1 Crossiella sp. S99.2
CCCGGTGCGATACCGGGCACAGACCCTCGCTGCCTAGACTCTCAGTTACCGAGTCCAACTTCCGGGGAGCAGTTCACCGGGAAACTCCGGCGGGGGCCTTCTTCGTTGCTGGGTCAGGCCGTTTCGGCCTTGGACAGCTCGTACTTGAGCAGGTCGTCGAAGGTGAACGTGCCGGTGGGCTGGTCGTTCTTGCCCAGCAGGTACAGCCGCTTCACCGCGACCAGGATGCCCTCGGCCACCACGTCCCGGAAGGCCGGATCGAGCAGGCGGCGGCGGTCCTCCGGGTTGGTCAGGTAACCGGTCTCCACCCGGACCGCGGTGCAGCGGGTCAGCCGCAGCGAGTCCCAGGTCTTGGGGTGGGTGCCGCAGTCCAGCATGCCGGTGCGGGCGGTCAGCTCGCGCTGGATGAACCCGGCCAGGGCCTCACCGACGGTGGAGCTGGTGCCGTGGCCACTGCTGCCGAAGTGGAAGGTGGCCACGCCGCGGGCGTGCGGGGAGGCGTTCGCGTCGGAGTGCAGGGACAGGAACAGGTCCGCGTTGGCGTTGTTGGCGAACTGGGCGCGGTCGGACTCCGGCGGGCACACCTGCGGACCTCTGGAGAGCAGGGCCTCCATGCCGGTGGCCACCATCCGGCCCTCCAGCCGCCTGGCCAGGTCCCACATCAGGTCGGCCTCGGCCACCCCGTCCACCACGATGCCCCGGTCGCCGCCACCGTGACCGGGGTCGATCACGATCCGCTTGCCGGACAGGCGCGGGCCGGACCGGTGCAGGTGTTCCTGCTCACGCAGGAAGACCGGACGGCCACCGCGGACCTTGGGCGCGAGCTGGCGCAGCGCGCGCAGCGTGCCGGGTCCGCACATGCCGTCCACGGCCAGGCCGTAGTCGCGCTGGAAGTTGCGCAGCGCGTGCTCGGTCTGGTGGCCGAAGAGACCGTCCGCGCGGCCGGCGTTGAAGCCCAGCTCCAGCAGTCGCTGCTGCAGCGTGAGCACGTCGTCGCCGCTCATCGGCTGGGAGATCAGGTAGGCGAGGTTGCGGTCACCGAGCTGCCAGCGGGCATCGGTGAGCGCGCGGTAGGTGTTGGGGCCGACGATGCCGTCCGTGATCAGCCCGCGTTGCTGCTGGAAAGAGCGGACTGCGTGCTCGACCTCGCCATCGAAGTTCGTGGGCCTGGCGTGGCCGTTGGTGGCCGGTAGCAGCCCCAGCTTCACGAGAGTCGCCCGGATCTCGGCGACGGCTGGACCGTCATCACCCCGGCGGAGCAGCAGCATGCACCCCTCGCATGACTCGGGCGCCGGAAAATCATTTCGGCGCACAGTTAGAGACGTCCTATTGTGCCTTGCGGTCCGAGCAGCCACGTGCGGGGCTACTCCCAGCAGTCGTTCGGCCACCAAAAAGCACAACCCCGGATCTCGGATCCGTCGTCCTGGTGGCAGAACCACTCATCAGGATGACGAAGAACCGCGAACCGGGGTTGCACGATCCAGCAGGGGACTTTACGCCAGGTTCACCTGAACTGACTCATCGCACAGGTCAGGGCACGAGCGCGGGGTCCGGCATAGGACTTAGATCACGTCGCCGGGATGACGTCGGCGAGGTCGTTCAGGATGGCCGCCTTCGGCTTGGCGCCCACGATCGTCTTCACCGGCTTGCCGCCCTGGAAGAGCATCATGGTCGGCACCGACATGATCTGGTAGTCCCGCGCGGTCGACGGGTTGGCGTCGATGTCGAGCTTGACGATGGTGATCTTGTCGGCGTGCTCGCCGGCGATCTCGTCGAGCACCGGGGCGACCATCTTGCACGGTCCACACCAGGTCGCCCAGAAGTCCACCAGCACTGGCTTCTCGCTCTGCAGGACGTCCTCGACGAAAGTCGCGTCGGACACGACCTTGGTGTTGTTGCCCATCGTCACTCCTTGGTTGGGGGGCAGGTGATTCGGGTCTGCGGGGTGCTCAGTGGCTCGCGGCCGCGGCGACGGTCTCCGGCTCGGCTGCTTCCTGCCGGGCCAGCCAGCGCTCGGCGTCCATGGCCGCGGCACAGCCGGAACCCGCGGCGGTGATCGCCTGGCGGTAGGTGTGGTCGACCAGGTCGCCAGCGGCGAACACGCCGTCGAGGTTGGTGGCGGTGCCGGGCGCGGCGACCTGCACGTAGCCCTCGTCGTCGGTGGTGATCTGGCCCTTGACCAGCGCCGAGCGCGGGTCGTGGCCGACCGCGACGAAGAAGCCGGTCAGCGGCAGCACGGTCTCCTCGCCGGTGACGGTGCTCTGCACCCGCACGCCGGTGACGGAGGTCTCCCCGAGCACCTCGGTGACCTTGGTGTCCAGCAGCCAGCGGATCTTCTCGTTGGCCTGGGCCCGCGCCAGCATGATCTTGGAGGCGCGGAACTCCTGCCGCCGGTGGATGATCGTCACCGACCGGGCGAACCGGGTCAGGAAGGTGGCCTCCTCCATCGCGGAGTCGCCACCGCCGATCACCGCGATGTCCTGGTCCCGGAAGAAGAATCCGTCGCAGGTGGCGCAGGCGGACACGCCGCGGCCGAGCAGGCGCTGCTCACCGGGCACGTCCAGGTAGCGGGCGGCCGCGCCCATGGCCAGCACCACGGCCTTGGCCTGGTAGGTGACCCCGTTCGCGGTGACCGTCTTGACCGGCCCGGACAGGTCGACGGACTCGACGTCCTCGGCCCGCAGCTCGGCGCCGAAGCGCTCGGCCTGGGCGCGCATCTGCTCCATCAGGTCGGGACCCATGATCCCGTCCTTGAACCCCGGGTAGTTCTCCACCTCGGTGGTGGTCATCAGCGCGCCGCCGAACTGGGTGCCCTCGAAGATCAGGGGGTTGAGCTGCGCCCGCGCCGCGTAGGTGGCCGCGGTGTATCCCGCTGGGCCGGAGCCCACCACGATCAGGTTTCGTACCTGCGATGACACCTGGGGACCTCCGTGCCCTGAGTCGACGTATGCCGGCTTCGTACCGGCACAACGCGATCCTAGGTGCGGCTGTTCCCAGGTGACTCCGACGTCACACCTGAACTACTTGCCGACCGTGATGTCCTTCAGCAGCGAGGGGCTCTCCGCCGAGCAGTCCGGGCCGACGACCAGGATCCTGGTCCGCCCGGGAACGGTGGTGAGCACCACCATCAGCACGCCCGGCTTGCCGTCCAGGGTGACCCGGCGACCGGCGATCGCGTCCTGGCCGGCCGGCACCTTGTGCGCGGCCAGGCAGGTCTTCCGCTTGGCCGGATCGCTCAGCGGGCCGAAGTCCTTGGCGCCGCCGACGCCCGGGGGCACCGCCTTGCCGTCCAGGTCCGAACCCTTCAGCGCCAGCACCCCGTCCTCCGGGGTGGATGGGCTGGTCACGCCGCTGGTGGGCTGCGCGGTGCCGACGGTGGGCTGCTGACCCGGCAGCGTGGCGAAGATCAGGCCGGTGGCCGCGGCCAGGCCGACCACCGCGCCGATGCCCCAGCCGATGGTCTTGTTGCGCCTGCGGCGGGCGGACGCAAGGTCGACCACCTGGGCCATGGGCTGCGGCTGCGGTGGCTCCTGGTGGAACTGTGGGGGTGCGGGCGGGGCCAGCTGGGCCGCGCCGGGGCGGGCGGCCATGGCCAGCCGCACCTCGTTCTCGATCGCCGCCTCGATCCGGCTCGCCACGTGCTCGGGCATGCGCAGCGGGGGCAGGGCGGCGAGTTCGGCCTGCGTCTCATCCAGCGCGGCCAGGATCTCCCGCGCCTGTGGGTCAGCCTCGATCCTGGGCCGCAGGTGCGCGGCCACAGCGGGGTCCAGGACCCCGGCGTGCAGATCGGCGATGAGATCAACAGACCACGGCGGGCCGTCCGGCACACCGGGCCGGCGCTCGTTGGTGGTCATCGTCCCTCCCGTGGACGCCGCGGTGCCATTGCTCCAGCGTCAGGTGAGACGTTCGCACTTGCATCGGGGTTCCGCAGGTGCCCGAGAAGTTTCGCCAGCTTCGCCCTACCGCGAGCACATCTGCTCTTCACGGTACCTTCGGCGATTCCCAGGATCTGCGCGGACTCGGCTACCGAGTATCCCTGCACATCCACCAGGATGATCGGCGCGCGCTGCTCCTCCGGCAGCTCGGCGAGGGCGTCCTGGACGGCCAGCGAGGTGACCCGCTCGTCCATCACGTCCCTGGGCGCCACCGGTTCGCGGTGCGGCTCCTCGGGCATCGGCACGGTCGGCCGGGCCTGACGGCGCCTCACCCGGTCGAGGCATGCGTTCACCACGATCCGGTGCAACCAGGTGGAGACCTGTGACTCGGCGCGGAAGGAGGCCGCGGCGCGGAAGGCGGAGATGAACGCCTCCTGCAGCGCGTCGGCCGCTTCCTCCGGATCACGCAATGTCCGCAGGGCCACCGCCCACATGCGATCCCGGTGACGCCGCACAAGTTCGGTGAACGCGTGTGGGTCGCCGGCAGCATGGGCCGCTATGAGGTCCCCGTCCGAGCTAGCCGCGGCTGTCACGCGGCAGAGAATAGCGTCAGCTCATCCGTGCCTATGACGGGCGTTCACCCGGCACGGACGAAGGTCAGTTCGGACAGCTCGGAGACGTTGCGGTCGCCGCTGCCACCCAGACCGGTGATCCACAGCAACACGAACTTCGTGGCGTCACCGGCTTCCAGGCTGATCTCGGTGTCGCCCTTCTGCAGGGTCCCGGTGCCCAGCACCGTGGTCTCGTCCAGATCGGCGCTGCCCGAGGGCGCGCTGCGCACCTCGATCTTGGTGCCGCCGCTCGGCGAGTCGATGACGACCTTGGCCAGCTTGGCTGCCTCGGCCAGGGTGATCATGATGCCCACGCCCGGCTTGCCCCTGGGGAACTGCTGGCGGTAGGTCATGGTCTTCCAGGTCGAGCGCGGATCGCCGTCGACCACCCGCTTGATCCGGTGCGGGTTGTCCGGCTCGCCCTGCACGTTGTAGACGTTCACGCTGGCCACGTCGACGGTGCCACCGGCCTGGGGCTGCTCGCTGGTGGGCGTGCTCGGCTGGGTGCTGCTGGTCTGACCCGGTGGCGGGGGCGTGGTGGGCGTGAGCGCCACGGTGGGGCCGGACCGGGTCTCCGGGGTGGAGAACATGCCGATCACCGACAGTCCGGCCCAGGCGAGGATGCCCGCGGTGGCCATGGTCAGCAGCGTCATGCCGACGGCGAGCTTGCGCCGCCTGCTCTTCTCGTCCCGCTTGTCGTCCTCGTCGGTGGCCAGCGCCGGGTAGGACTCGGTGAGCGCGGCCTCCTGGGCGCGCAGCGCGGCGGCCTCGGCCTCGGCGGCCGCGGTGTGCTCGAGCACCCGCAGGATGGCCGCGCCGGTGCGCAGGCCGCCGACGCTGGTGTCCTCCAGGCTGCGCACGGCGACCGTGGACAGCTCGTGCGGCACGGCCGGGTGCAGGGTCTGCGGGGAGACCACGGTGCCGTCCGGGCCGGTGGGTGCCGAGGGCAGGCCGATGGGGCCGCCGTCCAGGGCCCAGCGGCAGGTCAGCATCAGGTACAGGGTGGCGCCGAGTCCGCGGACGTCCTCGCGGGCGGTCACCTCGGCCCTGGGGCCGGGGAAGGCCAGCCGCAGCTTGCCGTCCGGGGTGACCCGCAGCCGCTGCGGGTGGTCAACGCCCAGCACCAGGCCGGCGTGGTGCGCGGTCTCCACCGCGGCGGCCAGCGGCTCCAGCAGCCGGGAGGCGGTGCCCGAGGGCAGCGGGCCCTCGGTGATCAGGTCCAGCAGATCGGTGCCCTGGGTCCACTCGGCCACCACGATGCCGAACACGCCGTCCCGCGGGTTGACCCCTTGGCCGGGCCAGAGCACGTCCAGCGTCCGGGAGACGCCGGGGTGGGTGAAGCCCGCGGAGTGGGTGGCGCGTTCCAGGGTGCGCCGGGCACGGGCGGCGGTGCGCTCGTCCGAGGCGTCGCCGAGCAGCACGGTGAGAGCAACGTCACGTCCCAGCGCGTTGTCCCTGGCCCGCCAGAACTGGGCAGGGCCGCGCGGATCCTGACCCGCCAGTGACAACAGGCGGTAGCGGCCGTCACCGAGCGTCGCACCCGGAACGAAGGCGGCAGCACCTACCGCGCCGCCGGCTGGATTCCCGTGCGGCGCCGTGTAATCCGGCGTCCCACTCACCGAGCTTTCTCCCGTTCCGCACGTCGTCTACGGTCGCGACCCCTGACCGCGTGCTGGTGCTCCCGGTCGAGGGTACGGGAAGCCGGGCGTCAACGGCGGCGCAAAAGTCGGGTGATCCGTGACATTGCCGGATTCAGTTCCGTCACCTTGAGTAGCATCATCGAGCCGAACGCGACGGCCAGTCCGAGGATGCTCCCGACAATCAGGACGATCCAGGCGATCAGCCGGGGTGAGGTGCCGATCGGGGCGAACTCCAGCGTCGCGGTGTGCACCAGGACCACGCTCAGCGCGCCCAGCAGCGAGCCCACCAGGGACAGGCCGAAGGTGCGGCCCAGCCGCCCGGACTCCAGCCTGCCGAGCCGGACCCGCAGCCAGATGTTGCCGGCCACCGCGCCCACCAGGAACGACATCGAGTTCACGAAGGCGAGGCCGAGCACCATGGTGTGCGGGTCGAGCACCTGCACGCACAGGATGGACAGGCCGATCTTCACCGCCACCGTGACCAGCTGCAGCATGGCCGGGGTGCGGGCGTCCTTCATCGCGTAGAACACCCGCAGCTGCATCATGGTGATCGCGTAGGGCACCAGCCCGAACGCGGAGACCGCCAGCGTGGTGCCGATCTGCTGGGCGCTGGAGAGGGTGTTGGCGCCGTAGAAGAACAGCGCGACGCCGAGCTGGCTGCCGAGCACGGTCATGCCGGCGCTCAGCGGCAGCAGCATGGTGGTCAGCAGGCGGCTGCCCAGGGACAGGTCGGCGACCACCCCGCGCACGTTGTTGTCCGCGGCCGCCTTGCTCATCCGCGGCATGATCGCGGTGAGCAGGGAGAAGCCGAGGATGCCGTAGGGCAGCTGGAAGAGCTGCCAGGCCAGGTTGTACGAGGTCATGCTGCCGGGCAGCGCGGCGGTGGCGATCCGGGTGACCACGATGACGCCGACCAGGCCGAGCACCACGTAGACCAGCATCCACAGCGCCAGGCCGCCGAACTCGGTGAGCCTGCGATCCCAGCCCCAGCGCCACTTGAACCTGATCCCGGCCCGGCGCATCGCGGGCAGCACCACCAGCGACTGCACCACGATGCCCAGCGTGGTGCCGATTCCCAGCACCAGCAGTTTCGGGTCGCTCATGGCCAGCGGGTTGATCGTCGGGTCGCCAGGGACCAGCAGGTACACCCCGAGGGTGACCAGCACGACCAGGTTGTTGAACACCGGCGCCCAGGCGGGCAGGCCGAACACGCCGCGGGCGTTGAGGATCGCGGTGAACAGCGCGCCGAGGCCGAAGAAGAGGATCTCCGGCAGCAGCAGGAAGGCGAAGGCGGTGACCAGGTCCGGCCGGGCCTTGCTGGTGCTGCTGCCGTCGACGTAGATGGTGGTCAGCAGCGGGGCGGCCAGCACCATCACCACGGTGGCCACCAGCAGGATCACCGGCGCCATGGTCAGCAGGCGCTGGGTGTACGCCTCGCCGCCGTCCTCGTCCTCTTTCTCCGCCCGCACCAGCAGCGGCACGATGATGCTGCTCAGCACGCCGCCCAGGAGCAGCTCGTAGACCTGCAGCGGGATGGTCATGCCGACCTGGTACGAGTCGGTGATCACGCCGGAGCCGACCACCACCACGAGCACGATCCGGGACAGGAATCCGGTGATCCGGCTGGCCAGGGTGGCGATCGCCATCGAGCCGCTGGCCTTGGCCAGCGAGGGTTGGGCCTTGGCCGGGGCCGGCTTGTCCATCTGCCTCGTCTCGCTCACGCGGCGCGCTCCTGTTTGCCCGAGCGCAGGCGCCGGTACAGCCTGCGGGCCACCAGCAGCACCAGGGCCGCGCCCGCGGTGACCGTGATGCCGAGGGTGATCGTGCCGTACGCGGTGGAGATGAGGGTGATCCGGTTGGCCTCGCCGCCGCGGCCCAGCGGGCTGCCGTTGATCGTCTGCAGCAGGGCGTCCACGCTGAACTGGCCACCACGGGTGATCTCGGTGGGCACCCGGATCGGCAGGTTGCTGTTCGCGCCGATGGTCAGGTCGTTGACATCGCTGGTGCGCAGGCCCTGGGTGCTGCTGAAGGTCACCCTGACCTTGATCACCACCGGCAGCTTGTTGCTGATGGTCAGCGGCAGCGGACTGTCCGAGGAGGCCAGGTAGTACGGGCCGGGCGGGGTGACTATCCGCACCTGGGAGACCAGGTTCTCCAGCTGGTCGCCGACCAGCGAGCCGGCCGCGCCGCCCGCGGAGCTGTTGCCGCGCCAGGCGCCGGAGGCGGCCCGCACCATGCCCAGGTCCAGCGGGTCGATCAGCGCGGCCGGGGCGGTGCCCTTGACGCCGTCGCTGCTCATCGCCGCGAGCAGGTCCCTGGACCGGTCGCGCATCGCGCGCAGCTCGCCGGTGGCGGTCGGGGAGATCTCCGCGCCGGTGGCCTCCACCGGGTAGGTCAGGCCCGCGGTGCGCCCGCCGGCCGCTGCGGCGGCCTGCTCGGTCAGCCCGCGCGGGGTGACCAGCCTGCCGCCGAGCAGCTGCTGCATGGACTGCAGGAACGCGGTCAGCTCGCCGACCGGGGCCTTCCACCGCCGCGGCGGGGCGACCACCAGCGAGCCGCCGGTCTTGCCCAGCGCGGTGGCCCGGTACAGCAGCGCGCCCATGCCGTTCTGCAGGTCCAGCGCGCCGTAGGTGGCCGCGCCGGAGGTGGGGGCGCGCGCGCCGCCGAGGGCGTTGTGCACCAGCGGGTCGATCGGCACCGCGGTGGAGCCCGCGGTCAGCGAGCCCGCCGGGGCGGCCAGTTTGACCGGGGCGGTCACCGTGCGGCCGTCCTGCAGCCCGCGCTGTTCCAGCAGCAGGTTGCGCCGGCCCAGGTCGGCCAGGGTGCGCTCGTCCAGCACCCCGCCCAGCGGCCACACCATGTCGCTGACGGTCTGCACCTGGAGCAGCTCGCCGACCGACTTGCTCCGGCTCACCGCCTGTTCCTGCAGGTCGGTGAGCCCGGCCTTGGACAGCGCGACCAGGTCGGCGTCGGCGAAGGGCAGCGCGAGCACGCAGCGGCCGCGGGCGATGCCCTTGAGCCGCTCCAGCCACTTCTGCGCCGCGGTCGAGCCGGTGCCCTCCACGGTGGTCCGGCCACTGCGGATGCGGTAGACGCCGCCCGCGGTGTCGGCCATCGCGGCCACCGTCTGCACCAGGTCGGGGTCGATCACCAGGCACAGCGAGCCGGCCAGCGCCGAACCCGAGGGCGCGGTCTGCTCCACCGCGGAGACCAGCTCGGAGAGCCTGCCGCCGGTGGTCAGCGAGCGGGCCAGGTCGTCGTTGGTCAGCACGGTGCTGCCGTCGCTGGTGGGCAGGCGCACCGGCTGGTCCACGATCGGCCAGAGCACCGTGGTCGCGGGCGCGTTGGGCGCGGCAGGCAACGAGGCCCCGCCGGGCACGCCGGTGACCGGCAGCAGGAAGCCGCGGGAGGCGATCCGGGCCCGCTTGCCGAAGTCCGGGGTGCCGTTGATGTTGAACAGCACCGGGTAGACGCCGGGCGTGGTGATTTGCAGGGTGCTCACCGCCACCTCGACCCTGACCTGCACGCTCTGCCCCGGATCCAGATCGCCCACGTTGCTGAATTTGGGTTCGGCCCGGTCGGTCGCCACCTCCCCCGCCAGCGCGTCGTTGATCTTGTCTTCGCTGGTCAGCGCGGCGCCGGCCTGCAACCGGACGATCAGGTCGCTGAGCTTGCGGTCCCCGGTGTTGGTCAGCTTGCCGGACGCGACGATCTTGTTGTCGCCGTCGGCGGTGACCACTCTCGGTTGCAGGGTGTCCAGTTCCAGGGTCGCGGGCGGGGCCGGCGACGGGCTGGTCGAGGCGGGCTGGGCCCGCACGTCATAGGTTTCCGCCCGCCCGGTGAGGGGCAGGGTCAGCACGGTGCACGCGGCGACCGCCGCGACCGTGAACAGCCTCTTCACGCCGGCTCCGAAGTCTCACTGGGCGCGCGCACGCGTTCGACCGCCTTGCGCACCAGGCGGCGTTCATCCACGTAGGCCAGCAGCCCATCCAGTTCACCCAGCGGCACCCACGCCACTTCGGTGACCTCCACGTCCTCGTCGGAAAGCTCTCCGCCCACCGCCTCCAGCAGGAAGTGGTGCACGGTCTTGTGCACTCGCCGGTCCTCGGCGACGAACCAGTAGTCGATCGCCCCGAGCACGGCCAGCACCCGGCCACGGATGCCGGTCTCCTCGGCGACCTCGCGGACGGCCGCTTCTTCGGCGGTCTCACCCTGCTCGATGTGGCCCTTGGGCAGCGACCACAACAGCCGTCCTTTTCGATCAAGTCTGCCAATGAGCGCAGCGTGCTCGCGCGCGGCATCCACAACCAGCCCGCCGGCCGACACCTCATCCACCGTACGCAGCCGTTTTCCCCGCTGGCGCCTGGTCCGTCTGCCCGGTGCGGCGCCACCGGTGCTGCCGGAGGACGACGGGGGCATGGCGCCGATGGTAGTGCGACGTAGGCTGGCTCCTCGTGTCCAGCACCTCTGTACCGGCCCAGCCGAACCAGGTCGACCCCGCTCGCGGCGCGCAGCAGAATGCGGTCGTGGAACTCATGCGGATCGCCCCGGTCGCCGACGAACTCGCCCAGCGGTTCGCCGCCGCGGGTCACCGGCTGTACCTGGTCGGCGGCAGCGTCCGGGACGCGCTGCTGGGACGGCCGCTGACCGACCTGGACTTCACCACCGACGCGCGGCCGGAGCAGGTGCGCGCGCTGCTGACCGGGTGGGCGGAGGCGATCTGGGACACCGGCATCGCCTTCGGCACCCTGGGCGCGGTCAAGCACGGGGCCACGGTGGAGATCACCACCTTCCGCGCGGACAGCTACGACCGGGTCGGGCGCAACCCCGAGGTGGTCTTCGGCGAGACCATCGAGGCCGACCTGGTGCGCCGGGACTTCACCGTGAACGCGATGGCGGTCCAGCTGCCCGCGAAGACCTTCGTCGACCCGCATGACGGGGCCGCCGCGCTGGTGGCCCGGATGCTGGACACCCCGGCCACGCCGGAGGAGTCCTTCGCCGACGACCCGCTGCGGATGCTGCGGGCCTGCCGGTTCGTCGCCCAGCTCGGCTTCGCGGTGGCGCCGCGGGTGCTGACCGCGATGCGCGAGATGGCCGGTGAGATCCAGCGGATCACCGCCGAGCGGGTGCAGGCCGAGCTGTCCAAGCTGCTCTGCGGGGCGCAGCCGCGGCGCGGGCTGGAGCTGCTGGTGGACACCGGGCTGGCCGAGTTCGTGCTGCCGGAGGTGCCCGCGATGCGGCTGGCCATCGACGAGCACCACCAGCACAAGGACGTCTACCAGCACTCGCTGGTGGTGCTGGAGCAGGCGATCGCGCTGGAGGATCCGGACAACTCGCCGGACCTGGTGCTGCGGCTGGCCGCGCTGCTGCACGACATCGGCAAGCCGGACACCCGGCGGTTCGAGCCCGGCGGCGGGGTCAGCTTCCACCACCACGAGGTGGTCGGCGCGAAGATGGCGCGCAAGCGGCTGCGCGCGCTGAAATATTCCAAGGAGATCACCGAGGCGGTGGCCCAGCTCGTCTACCTGCACCTGCGCTTCCACGGCTACGGCAAGGGCGAGTGGACCGACTCCGCGGTGCGCCGCTACGTCACCGACGCGGGTCCGATGCTGAGCAGGCTGCACAAGCTGGTGCGCGCGGACTGCACCACCCGCAACAAGCGCAAGGCAGCCGCGCTGCAGCGCACCTACGACGACCTGGAAGTCCGGATCGACCGGATCGCGGCCGAGGAGGACCTGCGCCGGGTGCGGCCGGACCTGGACGGCAACGCGATCATGGAGCTGCTCGGGCTGCCGCCGGGTCCGCTGGTGGGCAAGGCGTGGACCTTCCTCAAGGAGCTGCGGCTGGACCGCGGTCCGCTGGCGCCCGAAGAGGCAGAGACCGAGCTGCTCGCATGGGCAAAGGAACAGGGCTTGCAACCACCTGATCGGGGCTAGTTTCTGCCGGTTCAGTTGCCCCTTCGCTACGTTGGGTAGCGAAAGGGGGCACGGTGAAAATCTTGGGAAAAACCCTGTTCGGGCTGGTCACGGTAGGTGTGGTGGTAACGGGGTGCAGTACGCCACCACCCCGGGAAACAGTCACGGTGACGGCGACCCAGCCACCGGTAAACCCGTCGCCAACCTCGGCGACTCGCGGTAAGACGGTGGCGGTGCCGAACGTGGTCGGCATGGTGCACCAGCAGGCGCAGGACACCATGCAAGCCGCTGGCCTGCGCAATCTCGCTGAGGAAGACGCCACCGGGCGTGGCAGGCTGCTGCTCAACGACCGGAACTGGAAGGTCGTGAGTCAGGAACCGGCCGCGGGCACGGTGGTGGCGCTGGACACGAGGATCCTGTTGAAGTCCAAGAAGGACGGTGACAGATAACGCGTTCAGCGGTTAGCGGGACGACAGGCCCGTCGGTCACCATGTGTGCTGGAGGGATCTCGTAACGCAGGGGCATGGGGGTGCGCCGTGTACAGGGTGTTGGTGAGTGCGGACGACCTGATAGTCGGGTTCGGGCTGCGGAGCATGGTGTCCGCGGGGGCGGACCTGATCTTGGTCGATGAGGGGGACCGGGCCGACGTGGTGCTGGCCGACCTGCCGGACCTGTCCGAGTGGCGGCTGACCAAACTGGCCAGGCTGACCACCAGGACGCCGGTGGTGGCGCTGCTCGGGGTGGCCAGGGTGCATCAGGCGATCGGCCTGTTGCGGCAGGGGTTCCAGGGGATTCTCTTCCACGAGACCTACACGCCGGAGAGCCTGGCCACGGCAGCCCGTGCCGCGGCCGAGGGCAACCGGGTGCTGGACCCGCTGCTGGCGGTGCCTTCGCTGCCCGGTCCGCGTCAGCCCGACTCGCGGCCGGTGGCCCCGGTCCGGCTGGCCTGCGCCTGACCACGGCGCTCGACCAGCAGGTAGCAGACCGTCCCGATCAGGTAGACCACGACGACGCCGAGCATCACGCCGGTGGAGTGGCCGTCGGCGGGCACCAGCAAGGCAACGGTGCCCGCCGAGACCACCATGCTCACGTTGAACAAGGTGTCGTAGAGGGCGAAGACCCGGCCGCGGGTCTCATCGCCGATATCGCGCTGCGCGGCCGCGTCCACGCACAGCTTGACCACCTGGCCGGCGCCGATGATCAGGAACGAGGACAGCAGCAGCGCGGGCAGCGACAGGGTCAGGGTGAGCACCAGCTGGGTCAGCGCGGCCAGCACCAGCGAGCCGGTGATGGTGGCCCGGCGGCCGACCTTGGCCACCAGCGGCGGGGTGACGAAGGCGGCGGCCAGGATGCTCGCGCCGCCGGCCAGCGCGATCACGCCGACCCCGCCCATGCCCGAGGGCAGCCAGCCCACGTCGTGGAAGGAGTTGCGCAGCAGCAGCACGCCGAGCAGCACCAGTGCGCCGTAGGCCAGCCGGTGCGCGACCAGCGCGACGAACCCGGCGGCCACGCTGGTGGTGCGGGCGGCCGCCCTGGCCCCGTCGATCAGGCCGTGCGCGATCGCGACCAGCGCCCTGGACGGTTCGTTGACCTCGTCCGGGCCGAGCTGGCCGCGCCGGAAGCCGAGCATGATCAGCGCCGCGCCGATCGAGCCGAGCACCGCGATCGCGGTGACTGTGCCGGAACCCGCGTCCCCGGCGCCGAGCAGGGCGCGCAGGCCGATCGCGCTGCCCGCGCCGACCACGGCCATGCCCGCGCCCAGGGTGGCGGCCACCGCGTTCGCCTCGACCAGGTCCTCCTTGGGCACCAGGTGCGGCAGCGAGGCGGACAGTCCGGCCAGCATGAACCGGCTCACGCCCAGGGTGAGCAGCGCGGCCACGTAGAGCGCGGGGCCGGTCAGTCCGCTCAGCACGGCCACCGCGGTGACCAGCACCAGCACCCCGCGGATCACGTTGGACAGCAACAACACCTGCCTGCGGTCCCAGCGGTCCAGCAGCGCGCCGGCGAACGGGCCGACCACCGAGTAGGGCAGGAAGATCACCGCGAACCCGGCGGCCGCGGCCAGTGGGTCGGCCGCGCGCTCGGGGTTGAACAGCACCGCGCTGCCCAGTCCGGCCTGGAAGACGCCATCGCCCCACTGAGCGGTGATCTTGACGCCGAGCAGGCGGAAGAACCCGGGATTGGTCAGGAGATGGCGCAGGCCGGCCCGTGCCTTGTGCGGGGTCTGGCCGCCACCGGCCACGCTGTCTTCGGCCGTCTGCACACACGCAGGGTACGGGGCCGGGTGCGCACCGCGGCACCCCGGACGGGCACCCCGCACTACCTGGTCTTGACGGCGCACGGTGCGGTGCGGCGAACGGCGCGGACGCGGGTGGGATCATGTGCGTCGTGTCTTCCGACGCCGAAGTCGAGCCGGGGTCCCTGCTCGTGGCCACCCCTGGGCTGCTTGACCCCAACTTCCGTCGCACAGTGGTCTACATCATCGACCACCGCGACGAGGGCACGCTCGGCGTCGTGCTGAACCGGCCGAGCGAGGTCGCCGTCCAGGACGTGTTACCTGGCTGGGCCGCGCACGCCAGCCGCCCGCCCGCGGTCTTCGTCGGCGGTCCGGTGGAGCAGAAGACCGCGCTGTGCCTGGCCAATCTCAAGGCGGGCGAGGACATCGACGCCATGGACGGGGTGATCGGCGTCCGCGGCCCGGTGGCCCTGGTCGACCTGGACTCCGACCCGGACGAGCTGGCGCCGCGGATGCGCGGGCTGCGCGTCTTCGCCGGGTACTCCGGCTGGAGCGAGGGGCAGCTGGAGGACGAGATCGAGCGCGGGGACTGGCTGGTGGTGCCCGCGCTGCCCGATGACGTGCTCACCCCGCCGCGGGTGGACCTGTGGGGCCGGGTGCTGCGCCGTCAGGGCATGCCGTTGTCGCTGCTGGCCACGCACCCGGTGGACATCAAGAGGAACTAGCCGCGCCCAGCTTCGAGCAGATCCCGCCGCAGCAGCCGCCGCAACCCTTGGCCGCGGGCTCCGGGTCGGGCAGGGCGTCGGCCGCGCGGTGCCCGAGCATGCCGCCGGCCGCGGTGATCAGCACCGCGCCCAGACCGCCCAGGATCAGCAGCGTCAGGTACAGCCCGGCCTCGGTCAGCGGCGCGGTGACCACGCCGGTCAGCGCCAGCAGCACCCCGGAGACCAGGGTCGGCAGCCCGGCCACCCGGTTGGCCAGCGCGAATGCCTCGTCGCTGCGCATCGAGCGGGCGGTGCGCACGCCGACGTAGGCGTTGCGGGCCAGGGAGCCGCGCATGCCGCGCAGGCCGACCACGGCCAGCGCCACCCCGGCGATGACGAGCAGGAAGGTCACGCTGATTCGCGGCACGATGGCGATGACTGCGAGCTGCTGCACCCCTTGAGGGTAAGCGCCGTGAATCCGGGACTTGCTCGCTACCTTCTCGTCACCGTTGTGAGGTGTGCTGCACCCATGTCTGTACGTATCGGCGCCGCCGGTGTGCTCACCGGTGTTCTCGTGCTCGGTCTTGCCGGCCCCGCCATGGCGGAACCCGCAGGTCAGCGCGTTCGTCTTGTCTCCGAGCAGGTGCTCGGGAAGATCACTTTCCAGGGCACCACGGTCGGCGGCCTCTCCGGCATCGACTACGACCGGCGCACCGGGGAATGGGTGCTGATCTGCGATGACCGCTCCGACCGGCAGCCGGTCCGCTACTACACCGCGCGCCAGGGCAAGGACGGGTTCGAGCTGACCGGCACCAAGCCGCTGCTCCGCCCGGACGGCAGCACCTACCCGAAGCTGTCCCTGGACACCCCCGACCCAGAGGAGATCCGGATCGATCCGCTCTCCGGCGACCTGTGGTGGACCAGCGAGGGTGACCGGCTGCCGCCGGTGCTCATCGACCCGGCCATCCGCCGGGCGCACCGGGACGGCACCTTCGCCGGTGAGCTGCCGCTGCCGGCCAACCTGCACATGTCGGTCGGCGAGCAGGGACCCCGGCGCAACGAGGTGCTGGAAGGGCTGGCCTTCGCCGCGGGCGGTCACCTGGTCGTCTCCACCGTGGAGGGGCCGCTGATCCAGGACGGGCTCTCCCCCACCCCGGCCGCCGGCGCGCTGGGCCGGATCTCGGTGCAGAACCGGGCCGGGCGGCTGCTGTCCCAGTACGCCTACCCGATGGAGAAGGTCTTCGCCGAGCCGGTGCCCGCCGGGGCCTTCGCCAACAACGGCGTGGTGGCGATCCTGCCGGTGGACGAGCACGACCCGCACCGGTACCTGGTGCTGGAGCGCTCCTTCGTCACCGGGGTCGGCAACAAGGTGCGGATCTATGAGATCAACACTGCCGGGGCCACCGACGTCAAGAAGATCGACTCGTTGGCCGGGGCGGAGTTCCGGCCGGTGCGCAAGAAGCTCATCGCCGACCTCGGCGCCCTCGGTCTGTCCACTGTGGACAACGTGGAGGGGATGACCTGGGGACCTCGGCTGCCCACCGGCGAGCGCAGCCTGGTGCTGGTCAGCGATGACAACTTCTCCGCGACGCAGGTCAGCCAGCTGATCACACTCGCGGTGCGCTAACCTGATAGGCGTGAGCACGGCCCACCTGCTTCTTAGCCAGCCGCGCTGACCGACTCTCCGGTCCGCGCGGCAACCCCTCATGCCCTCCCGGGCTGAGGGGTTTTTGGTTGTCAGGGGCAGGCAAACGCAGAGGACATGACATGAGCACGGACCAGGACGCCGTTCCGGCGCACCGTTACACCGCCGCCATGGCAGGCGAGATCGAGCGCCGCTGGCAGGAGCGCTGGGAGTCCAGCGGCACCTTCCACGCGCCGAACCCGGCCGGGTCGCTCGCGGGTGACGGCGAAGTGCCGGCGGACAAGCTGTTCGTGCAGGACATGTTCCCCTACCCGTCCGGGGCCGGGCTGCACGTCGGGCACCCGCTGGGCTTCATCGGCACCGACGTGTTCGCCCGCTACTACCGGATGACCGGGCGCAACGTGCTGCACACGATGGGCTTCGACGCCTTCGGGCTGCCCGCCGAGCAGTACGCGGTGCAGACCGGGCAGCACCCGCGCAAGACCACCGAGGAGAACATCAACACCTACCTGCGGCAGATTCGCAGGCTGGGGCTGGGTCACGACGAGCGGCGGCGGATCTCCACCATCGACCCCGGCTACTACCGGTGGACCCAGTGGATCTTCCTGAAGATCTACAACTCCTTCTACGACACCGCGCTGGGCAAGGCCAGGCCGATCGCCGAGCTGGAGACCGAGTACGCCCAGGGCAAGCGGTCCACCCCGGACGGCCGCGGCTGGTGCGAGCTGACCGTGGCCGACCAGGCGAAGATCATCGACTCGCAGCGGCTGGCCTACCTGTCCGAGGCGCCGGTCAACTGGTGCCCTGGCCTGGGCACCGTGCTGGCCAACGAGGAGGTCACCGCGGACGGCCGCAGCGAACGCGGCAACTTCCCGGTGTTCCGCCGCAACCTGCGCCAGTGGATGATGCGGATCACCGCTTACGCCGACCGCCTGGTGGACGACCTGGACCGGCTGGACTGGCCGGAGAAGATCAAGTCCATGCAGCGCAACTGGATCGGGCGCTCGCACGGCGCCAGGGTCCGGTTCGCGGCCGGGGACAGCGCGATCGAGGTCTTCACCACCCGGCCGGACACCCTGTTCGGCGCCACCTACATGGTGCTGGCGCCTGAGCACCCGCTGGTCGACGAGATCGCCTCCGCGCAGTGGGCCGACGACGTCGACGCGCGCTGGACCTCCGGCGCGGCCACTCCCGGCGCGGCGATCGAGGCGTACCGGGCCGCGGCGGCCCGCAAGTCCGAGCTGGACCGGCAGGAGAACAAGGACAAGACCGGCGTGTTCACCGGCGCGTACGCGGTGAACCCGGTCAACGGCAAGCAGATCCCGGTGTTCATCGCCGACTACGTGCTGATGGGCTACGGCACCGGCGCGATCATGGCGGTGCCCGGCCAGGACTCCCGGGACTGGGAGTTCGCCACCGCCTTCGGCCTGCCGATCATCCGCACCGTGCAGCCGGGCGAGGGGCACGAGGACGGCCCGTTCCTGGGCGACGGCCCGGCGATCAACTCCGAGTTCCTGGACGGCCTGGCCGTCGGCGAGGCGAAGAAGACGATCATCGAGTGGCTGCAGGAGCGCGGCGCCGGCGAGGGCACCGTGCAGTACAAGCTGCGCGACTGGCTGTTCTCCCGGCAGCGCTACTGGGGCGAGCCGTTCCCGGTGGTCTACGACGAGGACGGCCGGGTGCACGCGCTGCCGGAGTCGATGCTGCCGGTGGAGCTGCCCGAGGTCGACGACTACTCGCCGCGGACCTTCGAGCCCACCGATGCCAACTCCGAGCCCTCGCCGCCGCTGTCCCGCGCGACCGAGTGGACCACGGTCGAGCTGGACCTGGGCGACGGTGTGAAGAAGTACCGCCGGGACACCAACACCATGCCGAACTGGGCTGGTTCCTGCTGGTACCAGCTGCGCTACGTGGACCCGGACAACAGCGAGCGGTTCGTGGACCCGGCCAACGAGGCGTACTGGCTGGGCCCGCGCCCGGCCGAGCATGGCTCCACCGACCCGGGCGGCGTGGACCTGTACATCGGCGGCGTGGAGCACGCGGTGCTGCACCTGCTGTACTCCCGGTTCTGGCAGAAGGTGCTGTTCGACCTGGGCGAGGTCAGCTCGGACGAGCCCTACCGCAAGCTGTTCAATCAGGGCTACATCCAGGCCTACGCCTTCACCGACGCGCGCGGCAGCTACGTCAATGCGCACGAGGTGGAGGAGGTCGACGGGAAGTTCTTCTGGCAGGGCCAGGAGGTCAACCGCGAGTACGGGAAAATGGGCAAGAGCCTGAAGAACGTGGTCACCCCGGACGAGATGTGCGACGGCTACGGGGCCGACACCTTCCGGCTGTACGAGATGTCCATGGGCCCGCTGGAGGTCTCCCGCCCCTGGGCGACCAAGGACGTGGTCGGCGCCCAGCGCTTCCTGCAGCGGCTGTGGCGCAACCTGGTGGAGGAGAGCACCGGCGAGCTGCGGGTCACCGAGGACACCCCGGACGAGACCGCGCTGCGGCTGCTGCACAAGACCATCGCCGGGGTCCGCGAGGACTACGCGGCCATGCGCTACAACACCGCCGCGGCCAAGCTGATCGAGCTGAACAACCACGTCACCAAGGCGTACGCGGCCGCGGCCGGCACCCCGCGCGCACTGGCCGAACCGCTGGTGCTGATGCTGGCCCCGCTGTGCCCGCACCTGGCCGAGGAGCTGTGGGCCAGGCTGGGCGCGGACACCTCGCTGGCGCACGGCCCGTTCCCACAGGCCGAGGAGCGGTACCTGGTCGAGGACAGCATCGAGTACCCGGTGCAGGTCAACGGCAAGCTGCGGTCCAAGGTCGTGGTGGCCGCCTCGGCCGGTCAGGACGAGATCAAGGCCGCGGTGCTGGCCGATGAGAAGGTCGTCGCCCTGCTGGACGGTGGCGCCCCGCGCAAGGTGATCGTGGTGCCCGGCCGGCTGGTCAACCTGGTCGTGTGATCGCTGTCGGTGGGGCGAAGTAGCCTGCCCGCATGACGTGGACGTGGGACAGATTCGTGGGTGGTGAAGACCCGCGAATCTTCCACTTCACCCACATCGACAATCTTGCGGCAGTCCTTGAACACGGCGCTCTCGTCGCCGATTGCTCGATGCGTGCAGCGGGTACGCGCTGTTCGGAGACTGGGAATCCGGAGATCAAGCAGCGCAGACGGTTTCGAAGTGTCTCGGTGCAGCCAGGTGGCGTGGTTGGTGACTACGTTCCGTTCTATTTCGCGCCGCGATCCCCGATGCTGTTCAAGGTGGCGAGAAAGAACTTCGCACAAGGTCGCCGAGTGCAAAATGAGCTGATCTACCTGGTCAGTCGTGTATCGGCGGTCGAGGCCGTCAGGCCGGTGGTGTGTTCGGATCGCAATGCTGCTGCGAGCCTCGTCGAGTTCAAGTCGGGAACCGCAGGCCTGGGGCACCTTGTCGATTGGGACCTCATGCGTAGCGCGATGTGGAACGACACAGACGACGACCCCGACCGTCGGCAGCGGCGGATGGCTGAACTGCTGGTACACGAAAGTGTGCCAATCGGGTGTCTGACAGGTATCGGTGTGCGTGGAACCGAGGTCGCTGAGCGCGCGATTCGGTGCCTAGCTGGCACAGCACTGGCGCGTCTCGAGGTAGCTGTGTTAACTGATTGGTACTTCGACGAACGGGGGTGGCAGCCATGATAAGATTCGCGTCCGGAAACATGCTGAAGCAGGACGTCGAGGCCATGGTGAACCCGGTGAACTGCGTCGGAGTACTGGGTAAAGGGCTTGCCCTTCAGTTCAAGCGCGCATTCCCGGAGATCGTGCGGCCGTACGAGGAAGCCTGCCGGTCGGGTGATCTTCGCCCTGGCACCGTGCACGTGGTCGACCTGGGTGAGGGGAACACGCCACGCTGGATTTTGAATGTCCCGACCAAGCGCCACTGGCGTCAGCCGAGCCGACTGGATGATGTGGAGTCAGGCACGGCGGAGCTTGCTGCAATCGTCCAGCGACTGGGGATTCGTTCGATCGCGGTACCGCCGCTAGGGTGCGGTAACGGTGGGCTTCCCTGGGAGTCGGTTCGCGTCATCTTGTTGCGTTACCTGGGAGACCTTACTGAAGTTCAGGTTAGTATTTTCTCTCCCGAGGGTGCTCCGCCGCCTGAAGAAATGCTGAACCGTACCAGCGCTCCTGAATTGGACGGGGATGCTGCTAGCCTGCTGGCTTTGCTCGCCGAATTTCTCAGGCGCTCCGCACCTTTTCGGGTTGAAGAGCGTTCCGATACGCTTGCCAGAATTGAGATTCAGAAGCTCTCCTACTTTGCTCAGGTCCGCGGCGGCCTGATTGAGAAGAGATTCGACAGAGGTCATTACGGTCCGTACTCGCATGAGCTGGAGCGGCAGCTGAGGAGCTGGGAGGGGCATTTCCTGCTCGGCTACGGCGATGGCACGGACAAGGTTCTCGAATTGCGTCCGATCAGGCTGCTGGCGGAGGCGGTACGCACCGCGGATGAGCTGGTAGGCGAGGAGCAACGCGAGCCTATGTGTGACGTCCTCGATCTTGTTGAGGGCTGGGAGAACACCTACGAGCTTGAGCTTTTGGCCACCACGTTGTTCGTGCATGAGGAAGGGACGGCCGCGGACCCGGCTACCGCGCACGTGGTGATCGACGGCTGGAAGAAGACGCCCGAGAGGTTGTTCACTGCTCGGCATATCCGGCTTGCCTGGGAGCATCTGGTGGGTATGGGTTGGATTGGCGCGCGGTCCCCAATCAACGCTTGAGCTGGCTAAGACGGCTCTGGCAGGCCGACCTCCCGGCCCAGTTCGGCGATCATCGACTCGAACAGGGTCTCGGCGTTGTTGAGGGCGAACGGGAAGCGGCCGAAGACCTCCAGCGCCACGTGCCCGTAGAGCCGGACCCAGCACTGCAGGATCAGGTAGACCGTGGACAGGCCGAGCTGGTCCGCGGTCAGTTCGACGCCGGTCTCGGCCAGGGATTTCAGCAGGTCCTCGCGGTAGCCGCGCAGGTCCGCCACGAGTGCGGCCGGCACCTCGTTGGTGCCCGCGGCCAGTGACTCGTTCTCGGCCAGCATCTTGCCGGCCACGCCGAGGAAGACCTTGCCGAACTGGTCCTCGCCCAGGGTCTTGCGGCCGCCGCGGGAGCTGTTGTTGACCTCCACCTCGGGGGAGGCGAAGACCAGCGCGAACTCCTGCGGGTGGGCCAGGGCCCAGTGCCGGAAGGAGCGGAAGACGGTGAAGACCTTGCCGACCACGTTGCCCTCGGGCACCGCGGCGAGCTGCGGGCGCAGGTCCTCGGCCAGGTCCGCGCAGATGTCCTCGACCAGCTGGCGGAGCAGGTCCTCGCGCGAGTCGTAGTAGCGGTAGAGGGCCGGCGCGGTGATGCCCAGCTCGCGTGCGATGGCGCGCAAGGTCACCGCGTCTCGGCCGTGCCCCACCAGCAGGCGACGGGCCGCCGCACGGATATCACGCTCGGTGTGAGCGCGCAGCCGTTCTCGGCGGGTGGCCTCCGTCATAGTTCACCCCTTCGGGTTGTAAACACCGTTCACTCTCGCCTATGGTCACCGACGGTAGGTGAACACCGTTTACTGACCTCGCGTTCAACAGGCACGGTAGCCGCTGGCTACGCCACCCGACCAGTTTTGCCGGAGGGCCGGAAATGTTCCTTTCCTGGGGATCGGTGGTGCATCGGCGCCGCTGGGTGGTGCTCGTCGCCGCCGCACTGCTGACCATTCTCGGCGGCGCGTGGGGCAGCGGCGTCTTCGACAAGCTCACCCAGGGTGGTTACGAGGATCCGACCAGCCAGGCGATCACCGCGGTCAAGACCGCGGACGCGGCGCTGGGGCGGCAGACCGGCGACGTCGTGGTGATCTACGAGGCTCCCAACGGCGGCTCGATCGACGATCCGGCGCTCGGCCAGAAGATCAACGACAAGCTCAAGGAACTGCCGAGTTCCGAGGTCAGCCGGGTGGTCTCCTACTGGATGATCCCGGACCCGGCCATGCGCGCGGCCTTCGCCGACAGCGGGCACAAGCGCGGCCTCGCGGTGATCACCCTGACCGCGGGCGATGACTCGAACAAGATGCTGCGGGCCTACGAGAAGATCAAGGACAAGCTCGCCGTCGACGGCGTGACCAGCCAGATCGGCGGGTTCGCGCCCACCGGCGCCGCGATCAACACCAGCTCGCAGAACGACCTGATCACCGCCGAGCTGGTGGCGGTGCCGATCACCCTGCTGCTGCTCGTGCTGATCTTCGGCGGCCTGGTCGCCGCCGCGCTGCCGGTGCTGGTCGGCGGCCTGTCCATCCTCGGTTCGCTGGGCCTGCTCAACCTGCTGACCAGCTTCGTCGAGGTGAACACCTTCGCGGTGAACGTGGCCAGCCTGCTCGGCCTGGGCATGGCGATCGACTACGGGCTGTTCATGGTCGGCCGCTTCCGCGAGGAACTGGCCACCGGCCGCGAGCCCAAGGACGCGGTGCGCCGCACCGTGGCCACCGCCGGCCGCACGGTCGCCTTCTCGGCAACGCTGCTGGTCATCGCGCTGGCCGGACTGCTGCTGTTCCCGCAGGGCTTCCTCAAGTCGGTCAGCTACGGCGGCATGGCCGCGGTCGCCATCGCCGCACTGGTCTCGCTGACCCTGCTGCCCGCGCTGCTGGCCGTACTCGGCCGCAAGGTCGATGCGCTCGCCCTGCCCTGGCGCAAGCGGGCCGCGACCAAGTCGGTGGAGGAGGAAGGCCGCGGCTGGCGCAAGCTGGGCCTGGCCGTGATGAAGCGCCCGCTGCTGTTCGCGGTGCCGATCATCGCCGGCCTGCTGCTGCTCGGCACGCCGTTCCTGTCGGCCAGCTTCGGCGAGGTCACCGAGAAGGTGCTGCCCGCGGGCAACCCGGCCAGGGTCACCGCGGAGACGCTGAACCGGGACTTCCCCTCGGTGAGCAAGGACGCCGCGCAGATCGTGTTGCAGGGCAAGGACGGCAAGGCCCCGGACCAGGCCGCGGTGCAGAAGTTCGTCGGCGAGGTCGGCAAGGTCTCCGGCGTCACCAACGTGGCGCCCTCGGGCGCGGGCAAGGACGTGGTCACGCTGACCGCGAAACTGCCCGGCGACGTGCTCAGTGACCAGGCCAAGAACGCGGTCAAGGAGATCCGGAACCTGACCCCGCCCACCGACACCAAGGTGCTGGTCGGCGGCATCAGCGCCCGGGTGCTGGACAGCCTCAACGCGATCACCGCCGGCCTGCCCTGGATGGTGCTGGTCATCGTCGGCGCCACCCTGGTGCTGATGTTCCTGGCCTTCGGCTCGGTGCTGCTGCCGATCAAGGCCGTGGTGATGAGCGCGCTCAGCCTCTCCGCCACCTTCGGCGTGCTGACCTGGGTCTTCCAGGACGGCCACGGCGCGGACCTGTTGAACGTGACCCCGGGTCCATTGGAAGCGGGCATCGTGGTGCTGATGGCGGCCGTGGTCTTCGGCCTGTCCACCGACTACGAGGTCTTCCTGATGTCCCGGATGGTCGAGGCCAAGAGCAAGGGCGCCAGCAACGAGGAGGCGGTGGCCACCGGCCTGGCCCGCACCGGCCGGGTGATCAGCTCGGCCGCGGTGCTGCTCATCGTGGTGACCGGCGCCTTCGCCTTCGCCGAGGTCACGATGATGCGCTTCGTCGGCGTCGGCATGATCCTGGCCCTGGCCCTGGACGCCACCGTGGTGCGGATGCTGCTGGTCCCTGCGGTGCTCAAGCTGATGGGCAACGCGGCCTGGTGGGCCCCTGGTCCACTGCGCCGGTTGCAGCAGCGGGTGGGCATCCAGGAGAGCGACGACATCGAGGAGAACCCGAAGTCCCAGGCGCCGCAACCAGTGCGCTGACTCGTGGTCACGGCGCCCGGACACCTCTGTCCGGGCGCCGCCGCGTCTGATCAAGATTCACGTGAAACCAGCTCACCGGAACAGCGCGGCGCCCAGTGGCCGGTCCGGGCTGAAGCCGGGCAGCACCAGGAAGGTGCCGGAAGCGGTCGCGGTGGCGTAGCGCATCAGCGCGTCGCCCTCGTCCAGCCGGTGCTGGGTGGCCACGAAGGTGCGCAGCTCGCGCTGGAAGCAGACGAAGAGCAGGCCGCGATCGGCCGGGCCGTCGTCGTAGCTGTAGGAACGGCGCAGCATCAGGCCGGAACCCGAGGTCAGCGGGTGTGCCCGGCGGACGTGCGAGTCGGCGGGGACCAGGTACTCGCCGTCGGCGGACTTCGCGGTCAGGTCGATCTCGGCCGCCGGCCCGCCGCCGGAGAGCGGTTCCGAACTGTCCCGGCGCCGCCCGAACACCGCTTCCTGCCGTGGCACCGGCTGGGCCAGGAAGCCGGGGACGTCCAGGCGCAGGCGGCGGATGACCGCGATGGTCGCGCCGGAGTCGAGCCAGACCTCGCGGCGGAGTTCCGCATCCCCGCGGGGGACCACGATGCCGTCGGTGAAGCCGAAGATGTTGCGGGCCGCGCCGTCCGGGCGGGATTCGCCGCGGAAGGCGGTCTGCCGCCAGCGTGGGCGCAGGTCCAGTTCGCGCAGGAGTTCGGTGACCGCGAGCGAGACGACCAGCGGGTCGCCGGCGCAGACCTGGAGCATGAGGTCGCCGCCGCGGTGGTCGGGGCGGATCTGCTCGCGGGCGAACGGGGGTAGGTCGGTCGCGCCAGGCTGGCCTGGGGTGATGGTGGCGATCACCTGAGGGCCGAGGCCGACGGTGATGGTGAGGTCCGCTGGTGGCAGGCCCGCGAGCGCGCCGGGGGCGGTGGCCAGGGCCGCGGAGGCTGGTGTGCCAGGGGCGGTGGCCGGTGCAGCGGGCGCGGGGGTGGGGTTTGTCAGTGCCGTGATGCGGTCGCCGAGGGTGCGCAGCAGTGCTCGCCAGTCCGCGCCGGGGGCGTCCCATACCGAGAAATCGCAGTGTCGCTGGGCAACTGCCGGGCTGGCCACGCCTGCCTGGTGCGGGCCGTGTGTCCGCGGGCCACTCGCCGGGGTGGCCGGTGCGTCCGGGAGGTGGCAGCCGGCCAGCAGGCCGGTGGCGCCCAGGCCCAGGAGCAGGCCGCGGCGGGACAGCGGTGGCGTCACGGGGCGCATTGTGCCGGGGCACATTGGCTACTCCGGGCTACTGGGCGGGAAAGTCGCCCGACCGGGGTCCCCCTTCGAGTGAGGCTTGCGGTGGGAGGGGGGTTCCGGGGGTGTGCTGGCCCTAGGATTCCGGCGCTGTGCGAGCCGTTTTCCTGCGTGCCGCCGGTCTGCTCGCGGTTATCGTGCTCGGCTCCGGATGTGCTTCCGGCACTGCCGGTCAAAGCCCGGTCCGCCCCGCCACCGACGGCCCGACCACTGTCCGGGTGCCCCGTGACGCGCCCACGATCCAGGCCGCGGTGGATGCCGCGCGCGAAGGCGATCTGGTCCTGGTCTCCCCCGGCACCTACCGGGAGACGGTCCAGATCAAGCGGGCCAACCTGGTGCTGCGCGGGGCCGAGCGCAATGCGGTGATCATCGACGGCGAGGTGCGGCGGGCCAACGGGATCGTGGTCACCGCGCCGGGTGTCGCGGTGGAGAACCTGACCGTGCGCAACCACACCCTCAACGGGGTGCTGGTCACCGGCATGTCCGACACCGCGGGCGGGGTGGCCAGGGGCAGCACCGGGTACCGGCGGCTGGACACCTCGGTCTTCCCACCGCTCAAGGGTTTCCGGGTCTCCTACGTCACCGCGGGCAACAACGCGCTCTACGGCATCTACGCCTTCGACGCCCAGCACGGGATCATCGAGAACAACTACGCCTCGGGCAGCGCGGACTCCGGCATCTACGTCGGCCAGTGCAAGCCCTGCCACATCGTGGTGCGGGACAACGTGGCCGAGCGCAACGCGGTGGGCTACGAGGGCGCCAACGCCTCCACCAGGATGTACGTGCTGCGCAACCGGTTCGTGGCCAACCGGGTCGGGCTGACCAGCAACTCCGACTACCAGGAAGCCCTGGTGCCGCAGGAGAACGCGGTGATCATGGGCAACCTGATCGGCAACAACGCCGAACCAGCCTCGCCCGCGCAGGCCGACGGTGGCTTCGGGCTGGGCATCGGCATCGCCGGCGGCAGCCGGAACCTGGTGTCCCGCAACCGGATCGTCGGCAACCCGGCCGCCGGGCTGGTGCTGGCCTCCAGTGAGGACCTGCCGCCCAACGGCAACCGGATCGAGGGCAACGTGTTGTCCGCCAACGGGATCGACCTGGTCTACGCGGCCTCCACCCGCGCGCCCGGCGCGGGGAACTGCCTGCGGGACAACCGGATCGGCGCCACCCTGCCCGCCAGACTGGACACCGTGCTGGCCTGTCCGCAGCCGGAGACCGCCCGGCCAGGAGTGCCCGCGCCCCGGCTGCCCGCGCCGAGGGGCATCTCCTTCCGCGCGGTGGTCCAGCCACCGCACCTGCCCGACCTGCCCTCGGCCGCCACCGCACCGGGTGTGCCAGCCGGTGCCGAACTGCCGCCGGTCGACCTCGATCGGATCTCGGTGCCCGAGACCGCCTTCCTCGCCGACTGCTCTGGAGTTCGACTGTGAAACCCCGCCGGGTCCGGCTCATCGCCGCCATCATCGTCTTCGCGCTGCTCCTGGTCCCGCTGCTGGGTGTGCTGATGAGCTGTGCCCGTCCCGGCGAGGCCATGCCGCGCTCGCTCAGCAGCGCCGAGGCCGAACGGCTGGCCCTGGTGCGCTTCATCAACTACGAGTCGCGGACCTCCTCGGTGCGCGCGGCGGTGCCCAGTGCGGCCGGCGTGCTGGTGCTGGACGGGCGGGTCGACTTCGTCGAGCACATCGGTTACGCCGCGATGCGCACTGAGGGCCGCTCCGACGCCGCCTCGGCCGGACTGCTCCAGTGGAATCCGGAGGTGCTGGCCTTCCGCGCGGGCACCGGCCAGGTCGCGGCCGATCCGGTGCCCGGCAACGGCTGGCAGGTCCGGCCGGTCCAGCGGGCCGGCAATGACCTGGACACCACGCTGAACCTGCTGGTCAACCTGGCCGCGGACCGGCCGGACAACGCCCAGCTGCTGCAGCAGAGCAGTGCCCGCTGGCTGCGTGCGGACAAGGTCGGCGACACCGCGGTGGACGTGTTCGAAGGGCCGCAGCAGCCGGGCAAGGAAGCCACCGGGCGGCTGCGCTACTGGGTGGGCGGGGACGGACGGCTGCACCGGCTGGAGGCCAGGATCGGGACCAGCGAGCAGCCCGCGCTGATCGACTTCAGGCCCAATGCGGCGCCGATCACACCGATTCCGGCGATTCGGGCTTGAACCTGACGCGACGTCAGCTCCTACCGTCATCGACGTGAACGGGGAAACCAAGCGGTGGAGCGTCGGGGAACTGGCGCGGGCCACCGGACTGACCGTCCGCACGCTGCACCACTACGACCAGATCGGGCTGGTGCAGCCGAGCGAACGGACCTCGGCTGGCCACCGCCGGTACACCGCCGCTGATCTCCAGCGGCTGTACCGGGTGCGCGCGCTGCGTTCCTTCGGCCTCTCGCTGGAGGACGTGGGCGCCGCACTGCAGGGGGCCGCCGCCGATCCGGAGGTGCTGCGCGAGGTGCTGCACACCCAGCTCGGCCAGCTCGACAACCAGGTTCGCGCCGCCCAGCGGCTGCGTGAGCAGGTGCGCTCGCTGCTGGAACGGCTGGACGGATCGGTCTCCCCGGACGCCGCGGAGTTCCTACAAGTGCTGGAGTCGATGACGATGATCGAGAACTACTACACCGAGGAGCAGCTCGACCAGCTGGCCCGCCGCCGGGAGGAGATCGGCGAGGAGACCATCAAGGAGGTCGAGAACGAATGGCCACGGCTGTTCGCCGAGATCGACGCCCTGGTGGCCGAGGGCGCCGAGCCGACCGACGAGCGTGCGGTGCGCGTGGTCGAGCGGATGGACGAGCTGATCTTCGCCTTCCACGGCGGGGATGAGGGCATCAAGGCCGCGGTGGAGAAGATGTGGGCCGAGCAGGGCGAGCAGATGCGCGAGCAGCAGTGCGGTCCCTCCGCCGAGGTGAACGCGTTCCTGACCGCGGTGCGCGCGGCCAGGGGCTGAAGTTGTGCACCGGTCCCCGGACAAGCTGTGGACAACTGGGGATCAGTTGTGGAGAAACCTGCTGGCAGGTTGCTCCTCGTGGGTGAAAATTGCCGCTCTGAGCTGCATGTTCTAGTTATCCACAGCTTGGTCGCGGCCAGTTTGTAACGCGGACTGAGTAGTCCTGCGGATTTACCAACGTGTGCACAGGCCGCACCCTGTCGCACATGACCGCTCAACCGGTGTTGCGTGTGGCGCAGGAACTCCGTGAGATGGGCCTGCGGCTGCAGGCGCTGGAAACGGAGCTGCGCTCCGCGGTGCAGGCAAGCACGGGACAGGCGCCGCCCGTGCCGGCCGCCCCGCCGCCACCGGCTCCGACCAGGCAGTTCCCGGCTCCGGCCGGGCTGCCCCCGACGATCCAGGCCCCGATGCCGGTCCCGATGGGGCCGCCGCCGGTGCCGATGGGCCTGCCGCCGGGCGCGATCCCGCCCTGGCAGCCCCCGCCACCACCCCCGCCGATGGACCCGGCCGCGCGGCAACGCCGCAACAGCCGGATCGTCACCTGGGTCGGTGGCGGCGTCACCCTGCTCGGCCTGGTGTTGTTCCTGGTCCTGGCCGCGCAGCGGGGTTATTTCGGCCCGGTGCCCAGGGTGGTCGGCGGTGCGCTGCTCGGGCTGGCGCTGGTCGGGCTCGCGCTGCGGGCCTACACCCGGCCCGGCGGGCGGACCACCGGGTACGCGCTGGCGGCCACCGGCTTCGCCGCGCTCTACCTGGACATCGTCGCGGCCACCTCACTGCACGACTTCCTGCCCGCGCAGGGCGGACTGGTCGCCGGACTCGTGGTCACCGCGGCCGGGCTGTGGCTGGCGGTGCGCTGGGACGCCCAGCCGCTGGCCGTCGGCGTGGTGCTGGGCGCCGCGCTCAGCGCGCCGATGCTGACCATGGCCTTCACTCCGCTGCTGGTCGGGTTCCTGATGGTGCTCGCGCTCGCAGCCGCCCCGGTGCAGCTGATCCGGCAGTGGTCCGGACTGATCGCCGCGGCCACGCTGCCCGCGCTGCTCGGCTCGGTGGCCGCCAGCCTGCGGGCCATCCTCACCGAGGCGGAGCAGTACGCCACCATCGCGGTCGGCTTCGGCGCCGCGGTGCTGGCCATGCTGCTGGCCGCGGCCGCCGCCCGGCAGCGCCCCGCCGACCCGGTGCCACTGGTGGTGCTGGCCTCGGCCGCGGTGCCGCCGCTGCTGTCCGCCGGCATCCTCAACCAGGTCGGCGCGACCAGGGTCGCGCTCGGCTTCGCCCTGGTGGCCTTCGCCTTCGCCGCTGCCGGCAAGTGGCTGACCAGGCGGTTCGCCATCACCTCGGCCGCACTCGGGCTGATCGGCATATTCCAAGCGATCATGACCTACGCCGAGGGCAACTCCCGCTCGCTCACCTTGCTCGGCTGCGCGCTGGTGCTGGCCGGACTGGCCTGGTGGCAGCGCAGCAGGCTGCCGCTCTTCGGCGCCCTCGGCTACGCGTGGACCGGGTTGTTCGCCGCGCTGATCGGCACTATCCCGGTCAAGCTGCTCATCCGCGAACCCGTCGCGCTGGTCGAGGTGAGCACGCCGGTGGCCGGGTTGCTGCTGGCCGCGGTGGCGGTGGCGGTGCCGGTGGCCGCCTACCGGACCGGGCTGCTGCGCGGTCCGGCGGAAAGCGCCGACCAGCGGGCGTTGTGGCTGATCGCGGCGGTGATTGCGCTCTACGGCACGGCTACCGCGGTGCTCGGCACGGCGCTGCTCGCGCTGCCCGACCGGGACGGCTTCCTCACCGGGCACGTGCTGGTCACGCTCAGCTGGACCGTGGCCGCGCTGGTGCTGCTGCTGCGCGGCATCCGCTCGGCGCACCTGCGGGTCACCGGGATGGTGCTGCTCGGCATCGCGCTGGCCAAGCTGTTCCTGTTCGACCTGGCCGCGCTGGACGGACTGGCCAGGGTGGCCGCGGTGCTCGGCGCCGGACTGGTGCTGCTGGTGGTCGGCACCCGGTACGCCCGGCTGGTGGCCGCGGTGAAGGAAGAGGGCGAGGTCGCGAGCTAGAACGGCACGCCGCAGCGGAGCAGGATGTTGGCGTACGGGCTGGCCTCGCCGGTCCGCACGACCAGCTTCGCGCCGGAGACCCGGCGCTTGAACTCCTCGTGGTCCACCCGTTCCAGCTCGGGCAGCCGCTCGGCCATGGCCACCGCGCAGCTCGGGTTGGCCGCGCTCATCTCGCTGGCCACCAGCGCGCTTTCCACGACCAGCTCGCGCAGCAACCCGTCCAGCACGTCCAGGAAGGTCGGCACGCCGAAGGAGAAGGCCAGGTCGATCAGCTTGGGGCCGTCCGGGATGGGCAGGCCGCAGTCGGCGATCACCAGTTCGTCGGTGTGACCGAGCCGGGCCAGCGCGGCACTCAGCTCGGCGTGCAGGATGCCGCCGCGTTTCACGCGCGCACCTCGCTGCGGGTCGGGTAGGAGGGCTGCGCGCCGGGGCGGGTCACCGAGATCGCCGCCGCGTGCACCGCGAAGGTGGCCGCGGCCAGCAGCTCATCGCCGGCGGAGAGCCGGGCGGCCAGCGCGCCGGCGAAGGCATCGCCCGCCCCGGTGGTGTCCACCGGACTGACCCGGGGCGCGGCCACCGTGGACACGCAGTCCGGGGTGGCCACCACCGCGCCGCGGCCGCCGAGGGTCACCACCACCGAGCGCGGCCCGAGCGCGAGCAGCGCCTCGGCCAGCGCCGGACCGTCCGCGCTGGTGGTCTCCGCGCCGAGCAGCCAGCCTGCCTCGTGCTCGTTGACGATCAGGGGGTCCAGCGCGGCCAGCGCGTCCGCGGTGAGCGGGCCGGGCGGGGACAGGTTGAGCACCGTGCGCACCCCGGCGGCGCGGGCCAGTTCGATGGCGCGCAACGCGGCGGGCATGGGCACTTCCAGGGACACCAGCACCACGGTGGAGATGGCGATCACCGAGGCGGCGCGGTCGATGTCCGCGGTGGTGAGCGTGCCGTTGGCGCCGGGTGAGACCACGATCGAGTTCTCCCCGTCCGGGGTGACCGTGATGTGTGCGATGCCGGTGGGCCGGTCGGGCGTGCGCACGTGTTCGGTGCGCACCCCCGCCGACCGCATCGACTCCAGCAACAGCTGGCCGTGCTCGTCATCGCCGACCGCGCCCAGGAAGGCCACCCCGGCGCCGAGCCGGGCGGCCGCGACCGCCTGGTTCGCGCCCTTGCCGCCGGGCGAGACCCGCAGGTCAGAGCCCAGCACGGTTTCACCGGCGGCGGGGCGCCTGGCCACCGTGGTCACCAGGTCCGCGTTGGCGGACCCGACCACCACGATGTCGGTGAGCGCGGTCAGCGATGTGATCACTTCTTGAACTCGGCCAGGTTGTCCTTGGTGATGACCTTGACCGGGACGGAGATCTTGGCCTCGGTCTTCTCGCCCTTGGCCGCCTTCACCGCCTGCTCGATGGCGAGCTTGCCCAGCTCGGCGGGCTGCTGCGCCACGCTCGCGGAGAGCTTGCCTGCCTCGATGGCCGTGATCGCGTCCGCGGTGCCGTCGAAGCCGACGACCTTGACGTCCTTGCCCGCGCGGTCACCCAGTGCCTGCACCGCGCCCAGGGCCATGTCGTCGTTCTCGGCGAAGACGCCCTTGGCGCCTGCCTGCGCCTGCAGCAGGTCGGTGGTCACCGACATGCCCTTGGCCTTCTCGAACTCCGCGGTCTGGGTCGCGGCGACCTTGATCCCGGCGGCGTTCTTGATGTTGGTGGTGAAGCCCTGGCCGCGGTCGCGGCTGGCCGAGGTGCCCAGCACGCCCTGCAGGTGCAGCACGTCGCCGGTGCCGACCAGCTTGGCCAGGGTGTCCGCGGCGAGCTGGCCGCCCTGGACGTTGTCCGAGGCGATCGAAGCGGCCACGGTGGCGTTGTTGATCGTCCGGTCCACCGCGATGACCGGGATCTTGGCGTTCTCCGCGAGCTTGGCGGCCGGGGTCGCCTGGTCGGAGTCGACCGGGTTGATGATGATCGCCTTGACGCCCTGGCTGACGAAGTTCTGCACCTGGGAGAGCTGGGTGGCAGCGTCGTTCTGCGCGTCCTGGACGACCAGCTTCACCTTGGCGCCGTCCGCGGCCTTCTGGGCCGCGTCCCGCAGGGTGGTGAAGAAGGTGTTGGACAGCGTCGACAGGGTCACGCCGATCACGGTCTCACCGGAACCGGAGTTGCCGGTGCCTGCGCCGCCGCCGCATGCCGCGGTGAACGCCAGGGTCGATGCCGCCAGGGTGGCGAACACGGCGCGGTTGAGCATCTTCATTCGGGGTTACCTTTCCTTGCCTACCGGGTGGGGGCCGGTGGAGCTAAAGGGTGGTGCTCAGTTGTTCAGGAACTCTCGGACGTTCGCCTTGGTGACGACCCGGACCGGGATCTCGATGAGGTTCCGGACGGTCTGACCCTTGAGGTAGCGAACCGCCTGCTCAACCGCCTGACGACCCAGTTCCCTCGGCTGCTGCGCCACAGTGGCGGCCATCTTGCCGCTGTCCACCGCGGCCAGCGCCTCGGGCGTGCCGTCGAAGCCGACGATCTGGAAGTCCTTGCCCGCGCGCTCGCCCAGTGCCTGCACCGCGCCAAGGGCCATGTCGTCGTTCTCGGCGAAGAGGCCCTTCACCCCGGACTTGGCAGTGACCATGTCGGTGGTCACCGACATGCCCTTGGCCCGGTCGAACTCGGCGGTCTTGGACAGCGCGATGCGGACACTGGAGCGCAGTGCCAGACCCTGCTGGAAGCCCTCCCCGCGGTCCCGGCTGGCCGAGGTGCCCAGCAGGCCCTGCAGGTGCAGCACCTCGCCGGGACCGGTGGCCTTGGCCAGCGCGGCGGCCGCCTCGACCCCGCCCTGCACGTTGTCCGAGGAGACCTCCGAGATCACCCGGCCACCGGTGACCGCGCGGTCCACCGCGACCAGCGGGATGCGCGCGTTCTCCGCCGCGATGGCCGCGGGCTTGGACTGCTCGGTGTCCACCGGGTTGAGCAGGATCGCCTTGACCCGCTGGCTGACCAGGCTCTGCACCTGGGTGAGCTGGGTGGTCGCGTCGTTGTTGGCGTCCATGTAGATGACCTTGACGCCCTGCTCCTTCTCGCCCTGCTGGACGCCCTCCTTGAGCTGGAGGAAGAAGGGGTTGGTCAGGGTGGAGGACGCGAAACCGATCACGATCTCCCCACCTGGGGCTGGGGTGTTCGCGTCAGTGCTCGGATCGCAGGCGGCGACGAACACGAGTGCGGCGGCGGTCGCGGCGGCGAGGATGGCCCGCCTGGAGTGCCTCATTGCGGAGTGTCCCTTTCTGCTGGTCCTCATCGGTCAGCGACTGCGGCGGCGAAGAGTGTCAACCAGGACGGCCACGGCGATCACCACGCCGATCACGACCTGTTGCCAGAAAGGAGAAACCTGGACCAGGTTGAGCCCGTTGCGCAATACGGCGAGGACCAGTGCTCCGACGAAAGCGCCGCTGGCCCGCCCGACTCCGCCCGAAAGGGAGGCGCCACCGATGACCACGGCGGCGATCGCGTCCAGCTCGTACCCCACAGCGGCCTGTGGCCCGGCCGAGCCGAGCCGACCGGCCAGCAGAATGCCCGCGATGCCCGCGAACAGCCCGGACAGCGCGTAGATGATCAACTTGTTCTTGCGGACGTCGATGCCGGAGAGCATCGCCGCCTCCTCGTTGCCGCCGATCGCGTACATCGTGCGGCCCGGGTAGGTCCGGTTGAGGATGAAACTTGTGAGCGCCAGCACACCGAGCATCACCAGCAGCGGCACGGGCAGGAAGTCGCCGATGGTGGAGCCGAGGAAGGTCACCTCGTCCGGAGTGACCTTGGGCGCGCCCTGGGAGACCACCAGGGTCAGGCCGCGGGCCACGCTGAGCATGGCCAGGGTGGCGATGAAGGCGGGCAGTCTGCCGTAGCTGACCAGCACGCCGTTGATCAGACCGGCCAGCGCGCCCACGCCCAGGCCGGCGATCAGCGCCAGCCAGCCGGGCAGACCGGTCTCGGCCGCTGTGTAGGCGGCCACGATGCCGGACAAGGCCGCCACGCTGCCGACCGAGAGGTCGACGCCGGCGGAGACGATCACGAAGGTCTGGCCGAAGGCGAGCACCGCGACCACCGCGGCCTGCACGCCCACGTTGAGCAGGTTCTGCGCGGTCAGGAAGGTCGGGGTGAGCAGGCTCAGGGTGACCACGAGCAGCAGCAGGCCACCGAGCGCGCCGTTGTCCGACAGCAGCCGCCCGAGGTCGGGACCCTTCCGCCGCTGGGTGGTTCCGGTGGTGGTGGTCATGCCCGCTGCTCCCGTGTGCTGTCGACGGTGATCCCGCCGGTTTCGTCCTGGTCCTGCCGGTTCTGCGCTTCGAGCTGCTCAGCCTGCTCGGCCTCGTTCCAGGCCGCGCTGAAGCTGGGCACCCGCCGCCGGGCCGCCGGGTCGGAGACGGCCAGCGCCATCACCGAGTCCTGGGTGGCCTCGGCCGCGCTGAGTTCGCCCGCCACCCGGCCACCGGCCATCACCAGCACCCGGTCGCTCATCCCGATCACCTCGGGCAGGTCGCTGGAGATCAGCACCACCGCGCGCCCGTTGGCGGTCATCTGGTTGATCAGCTCGTAGATCTCGACCTTGGCGCCCACGTCCACGCCGCGGGTCGGCTCGTCGAGCACGAGCACCTGCGGGTCGGCCAGCAGCCACTTGCCGATGGCGATCTTCTGCTGGTTGCCGCCGGAGAGTTCCTTCACGGTCTGGCCCAGCCCTGAACAACGCACCCGCAGCTTGCCGGAGATCTCCTCGGCCTTGCGCGCCTGCCCGCGCCGGTCGATCAGGCCGAGGTGGCTGGTTCCGCGCAGGGTCACCAGACCCAGGTTCTCCCCGACGCTGGAGGTCAGCACCAGGCCCTGGCCCTTGCGGTCCTCCGGCACCAGGCCCAGTCCGGCCCGCATGGTCGCCTGCACGTTGCCCGCGGGCAACTGCCGCCCGGCCACCTCGACCCGGCCCGAGTCGTAGCCGTCCACGCCGAAGACCGCGCGGGCCACCTCGGTCCGGCCGGAGCCGACCAGACCCGCGATGCCGAGCACCTCACCGGCCTTGACCTCGAAGGAGACATCGGCGAACGCGCCCTTGCGGCACAGCTTGTGCACCTTGAGCGCGACCGCGCCGCCCTCTTCGGCCCGGCGTGGGTACTGCTCCTCGATGGTCCGCCCGACCATCAGCTGGACCATCTCGTCCTCGGTGGACCCGGCGGGCAGCACGCCCACGCTGCGCCCGTCCCGCAGCACGGTGATCCGGTCCGCGATCCGGCGGATCTCCTCCAGGTGGTGGGTGATGAACACCAGGCCCACACCCTGCCGCCGGAGCTGGTCCATGATCTCCAGCAGCCGGTCGGTCTCGCTCTCGGTGAGCACCGCGGTGGGCTCGTCCAGCACCAGGATCCGGGCGTCCTGATCCAGCGCGCGGGCGATCTCCACCATCTGCTGCTGGGCGATGCCCAGCTTGCTCAGCGGGGTGGCCGGATCGACCTTGAGCCCGACCCGCTCCAGCAGCGGCACCGCGTCCCGGCGCATCCGCCGGTGGTCGATGACGCCGAAGCGGCGGGGCTGGCGGCCCAGGAACAGGTTCTCCGCCACCGAGAGCTGCCCGACCAGGGTCAGCTCCTGGTAGATCACGGCCAGGCCGAGTGAGCGGGCGTGCAGCGGCGAGGTGATCTTCACCTGCTCACCGGCCAGGAACACCTTCCCGGCATCCGGCTTGTGCACCCCGGCGAGCACCTTGACCAGCGTGCTCTTGCCCGCCCCGTTCTCCCCGAGCAGGACGTGCACCTCGCCCGCGCGCACCTCGAGATCCACATCGGCCAGCGCGAGCGCGCCGGTGAACCGCTTGGTGACACCTTCGACGCGGAGCAGGACGCTCATGCAATTCCTCCGTGTTCGCCACACGAACCGCGGGCGATCAACTTGGCCGACAGACTCACGTTCTTCGCGCGCTCGCCCGAGATGAGCCCGAGCAGTTCGCGCACTGCCGCGCTGCC
Organism: Crossiella sp. S99.2; assembly: GCF_023094165.1. Lineage (GTDB taxonomy): Bacteria > Actinomycetota > Actinomycetes > Mycobacteriales > Pseudonocardiaceae > Crossiella. Next base: position 36,700 of record NZ_JALMDK010000001.1, read on the forward strand.
CATCTCCTCGGTGGGCTGGGCGACCACCGTGATCGGCGGCTCGAACAGCGGAAACCAGGCCAGGTCGTCGTAGACGGCCAGGCCGACGTCGTGGGGCAGCCGCAGCCGCCGCCTGCGCAGCTCTTCGAGCGCGCCGAGGCCCATCAGGTTGTCCATCGCCACCAGCACGCTGGGTGCGTCCGGCAGGTCCAGCAGCTCACCGGCCGCGCGGGCGCCGCTGGCCCGGCGGAAGTCGCCGTGCGCGATCTGGGTGGCCTGCGCGGCCAGACCCAGTTCGGCCAGTGCCGAGGTGAACGCGGCCAGCCGCTCCCGGCCGGTGCTGGTGTTCTCCGGCCCGGCGATCACGCCGATCCGCCGGTGCCCCAGGCTCAGCAGGTGCTTGGCCAGTTCACGCAGCGCGGCCACGCCGTCGGCCCGGATCACCGGGGCGTCGCTGGCCGGCACCGCGCGGTCCAGCAGCACCAGCGGCACGCCGCTGTCGGTGACCTCGGCCAGCCACTCCGGATCGTCGCTGGCCGGGCAGACCAGCAGGCCGTCGACCCGGCGGTCCAGCAGCGTGCGCACGTAGCGGCGCTGCTGCTCATCGCTCTCGTCGGCGTTGCCGAAGACCACGCAGTAGCCGTGCTTGCGGGCCTCGTCCTCGACCGCCCTGGCAATCTCGCCGAAGAAGGGGTTCAGCAGATCGCTGATCACCAGCCCCAGGGTCTGGGTGCTGTGCATGCGCAGGGACCGGGCCAGCACGTTGGGCCGGTACCCCAGTTCGGCGACCGCGGTGAGCACGCGTTCGCGAGTGGCGTCAGTGGGCGCGGCATGGCCGTTCAGTACCCGGGACACCGTGGCGGTGGAGACGCCAGCACGTAGTGCGACGTCCTTCATGGTCGCCAACGACCCGATCCTCCAGACGTGGGTGGGGAAGTCCCCCGTCGTGTATCTGACTTACTACGTTCCGTTGTGTATTCGATTACAGGCCAAGGTTATTCGATTACACAAGCCGCCGAAAGTTCTGTATCGCTTCAGTAGCCAACAGATCACGAAGGGTTAACCCGTGCGAGATGTAGGTATTCGCACGGATGTCTCGGCGGGTCCGTACCGGGCAGAGTGTGTGTCGTGGGAGCCGGAAGTGCGCCTCCCCCGCCACTCCCGCGGTGTGGTTGGCGGAGGCGCATCCAGGTCTTTTCCGTGCACAGGGTGTCTGCTCCGCCGTCGCGGACAGCACGAGGGGGTGGACGGGAGAGAACAAGTCAGTGTCAGGGGCGGGTCGAGGGGGCCTGCCGGGGGACGACTGACAACAGAAGGGCCGCCATCTGGGGAGATGGCGGCCCTTCGGCTTGTTTCAGCTAGCCCAGGTCAGGCGCTGTCGGAACGCCGGCGTCGCCGGTTGGCCAGCAGCATCAGCCCGGCGCCGCCGCCCAGGGCCAGCAGGCCCAGTGCGACCAGCCACCCGACGTCGGCGCCGGTGTCGGCCAGCTTGCCCTGGTCAGCCACCGGAGCGGGCCACGGATCGGGGCCAGGGCCAGGGCCGGGACCGGGTGCGGGCTTCGGCGCGAGCAGGCCCGCGTCGATGGTGAGGTTCTCCCGCTGGCCCGGTCCGAGGGCGACCGGCTTGGCACAGCCGGTGGCCGGATCGGCGTCGGAGTCCTTCGCCGGATCCCCGGCCGCCGCCTTGGTCGGCAGGTAGCCGGCCAGTGCGGACGGCAGGCTCTTCAGCCCGAAGCAGACCGTGTAGTTGCCGTCCAGCAGGCCCTCCACCAGGTACTTGCCGTCCTTGCCGGTGCTGGTCTCCTTGACGGTCTTGCCGTCCTTGTCGACCACCTGCACCGGCACGCCGGGCACCCCTGGCTCATCCGGGTCCTGCAGGCCGTTGCCGTTCTTGTCCACCCACACGTAGTCGCCGAGCCGGTTCACCGGCGCCGCGATACCCGCGTCCAGGGTCAGGTCCTCCGGCTTGTCCACGCCGAGCGTCGTGGTCTTGGTGCACCACGTCGCCGGGTCGGCATCGGAGTCGGCGTCGGCCGCACCCGCGTTCTGCACGGTGACCTGGAAGTCACCGTAGGGCGCGGGAAGCGACTTGCCGTCGAAGCACACCTGGTAGGTGCCATCCGGCAGCTTGCCGAAGAGGTACTTGCCCTTGTCGTCGGTCTTCGTGGTTGCCAGCTGCTTGCCGCCGGCGTCCTTGAGCACCGCGGTCACCCCGGCCACCGGCTTCTCCCCGGCCTCCTGGATCCCGTTGCGGTTGGCGTCGACCCAGACGTAGTCGCCGAGCCGGTTCGGCTCCCGGAGACCCGCGTCGACGGTGAGCACCTCGCGCTTGCCCACGCTCAGCTCCACCGGGTTGGTGCAGCCGTCGGCGTTGGCGTCGGAGTCCTTGGCGTCCTCCGCGCCAGCGTCCTGCTTGGTGGGCAGGTAACCCGCGTTGGCCGCCGGCAGGGTCTTCAGGTCGAAGCACACCTGGTAGAGGCCGTTGGGCAGTCCCTCGACGAGGTACTTGCCCTGCTCGTTCGTTTTCGTGGTGACGGTTTCGCCGTTGCGGTTGCTGACCTTCACCGTGATGCCCGGCACCGGGGGTTCGCCCTGGTCCTGGACGCCGTTGCGGTTGGTGTCCACCCAGACGTAGTCGCCGAGGCGGTTCACCGGGGCCACCAGGCCCGCGTCCAGCGTCAGGTTCTCCCGCTTGCCGGTGCCCAGCCCGACCACCGGCGTGCACCCGGTGCCCGGGTCCGCGTCGGAGTCCTTGCCGTCGTCACCGGAGTTCGCCGTGGTCAGCGTGTAGTCGCCGACGTTGGCCGGGAGCTTCTTGACGTCGAAGCACACCAGGTAGCCGCCATCGGGCAGATCGTCGAACAGGTACTTGCCCTGCGCGTCGGTCGTGGTGGTCTGCTCAGCCCCGCTGACCGGCCGCAGCACCGCGGTCACCCCGGGCACGGGGGTCTCGCCCGTGTCCTGGACGCCGTTCTTGTTGGCGTCGACCCAGACGTAGTCGCCGAGCCGGTTCACCGGGCGGATCAGCCCGGCGTCCAGGGTCAGGTTCTCCCGCTTGCCCGGTCCGAGGTCCACCGCTTCGGTGCACCCGGAGGCCGGATCGGCGTCGGAGTCCTGGCCGTCGTCACCGGCGTAGCGCTTGGTGACCTGGTAGTCGGCGAAGTCGCCGGGCAGGCTCTTGAGGTCGAAGCAGACCGAGAACTTGCCGTCGGGCAGCTTGTCGAAGAGGTACTTGCCCTGCTCGTCGGTGATGGTGCTGCCCACCGTCGCGCCTGCGCCGTCTTTGACCACCACGGTCACCCCGGGCACCGGCGTTTCACCGGTGTCCTGGAGACCGTTCTTGTTGCTGTCCACCCAGACGTAGTCACCCAGCTTGTTCGGCGGGTTGACCAGACCGGCGTCCAGGGTGAGGTTCTGCCGCTTGCCCGCACCCAGTTCGACCACCTCGGTGCAGCCGGTGGCCGGGTCGGCGTCGGAGTCGGCGGTGTCCGCACCGGCGTTCGGCGTGGTCGGCAGGTAGTCCGCCACCGCCTGCGGCAGGCTCTTCAGGCTGAAGCACACCTGGTAGGAGCCGTCGGGCAGCTCGGTGAACAGGTACTTGCCGTTCGCGTCCGTGCTGGTGCTGCCGACCTCGGCGCCATCGCCCTTGAGCAGCGTGACCTTGACCCCCTCGACACCCGTTTCCGGCGCGTCCTGGAGGCCGTTCTTGTTGGTGTCGATCCACACGTAGTCGCCCAGCTGGTTCACCGGCGGCACCAGACCCGCGTCCAGCGTCAGGTCTTCCGGCTTGTCGATGTTCAGCGTGGTCGTCGCGGTGCAGCCGGTGGCCGGATCGGCGTCGGAGTCCTTCGCGTCATCCGTTCCGGTGTTGGCCTTGGTCGGCACGTAGTCACCGACGCCGGCCGGCAGCTTGGTCAGGTCGAAGCAGACCTGATAGGCGCCGTCCTTCAGCTTGTCGAACAGGTACTGCCCGCTCGCGTTGGTCGTGGTGTTGCCGAGCACCGCGCCGGAACCGTCCTTGAGGATCACCGGCACGCCCGCGACCGGGCTCTCCGGCGCGTCCTGGACGCCATCCTTGTTCGCGTCGATCCAGACGTAGTCGCCGAGCCGGTTGCCCGGCCGGATGCCCGCGTCCAGGGTCAGGTCCTCCCGCTTGTCCGGGCCGAGCGTGGTGCTCGCGGTGCAGCCGGTGGCCGGATCCGGGTCGGAGTCCTTGGCGTCCGCCCCGCCGGCGTTCGGCCTGGTGAGCAGGTAGCCCTGGTACTCGGGCGCGAGGCCGGAAAGGTCGAAGCAGACCGTGTAGGCGCCGTCCGGCAACGGGGTGATCAGGTACTTGCCGGTGGCGTCGGTGGTCGTGGTGCCCGCCGCGCTGCCGTCCGGCTTCTTCGCAGTCACCTTGACCCCGGGCACCGGCGGTTCACCGGTGTCCTGCACGCCGTTGCGGTTGGTGTCCACCCAGACCAGGTCACCCAGCTTGTTCGGCGGGGCGGCCGTGACGCCTGCGTCGACGCTGTGGTCGTCCGCGCCGGCTGGGCCGACGGTGACGGTGGCTGCGCTGGTGGCCGGGTCGACGTTGGAGTCCACGGTCCGGCTGGGCCCGGCCTCCTTGCCGGTCCAGTTCAAGGTGGCCGGTGGTGGTGCCCCCGGCAGGCCCGAGGTGTCCGCGGCGGAGTAGTCGAACTTCACCGTGTAGCAGCTCTCCGGCTGCACCCCCTCGGCCGCGCCGAAGTAGTACTGGCCCTTGGCATCGGTGGTCTTGGTGCCGAGCACCGTGCTGCTGCCGCAGGCCTGCAGGGTCACCTTGACCCCGGGCAGCGCGGGCTCACCGCCGTCCTGCACGCCGTCGGAGTCGGCGTCGAACCAGACCCGGTTGCCGATCTGCACCGGGGCCTGGTCGCAGAGCGCCTCCAGGTCGCCGAGGCCGTTGGCCTTGCCCCAGCCCTCGCTGGTCTCGTCCAGGACCTCGTAGGCGTTGGAGTGCTCGTCGTTCTGCATGGTGCCGTTGGCCCGGTCGAACCAGCCGATGCCGCCGGAGCGGAAGTCCAGCGGGTCCATCACGGTCGCGGGCATCCGGCTCGCGCCGGGCACGATCGCCACCGCGCCCATCGCGGTCTCGGCGTGCCTGCGGAAGAACTCGCCGGGGTAGTACTCGACCACCGAGGCCGGCTCGTTGCCGTTGTCCGAACCGGTGTTGTTGTTCGGGCAGTTGGCCGCGGTGCCCTCCCAGGAGAAGCTGCCACTGGCCTGCTTGCAGACCCGGTTGTAGTCACCGCCGATCACCGCGTTGTAGGTGGTGCCGCGGGCGCTGCCGTCCGGGGACGGGGTCTGCTGGCCGAGCTGGTCGCCGAAGCGGTCCCGGAAGCCGAGCACCAGGTCGCCGTCGGTTTCCACGCCGATGTCGGTCATCAGCGGCTGCGGGTAGGCCACGTTCTCCGAGTCGCGGTCGAACTGGGCCTGCCGGTGGGTGATCCGGTCCAGGTCCCAGGTGTCCAGCCACGGGTGCCAGGTGGTGCCGGAGTCGATGAAGGCCTCACCGCGCTGGAAGTCCAGCGTCTTGTTCACCACCGCGGCCCCGAAGGCGCCGCCGGTGAACGGGAACACCGCGGCCTTGACCTCGGCCAGCCGCTGGCTGGACCCGCCGGAGCAGACCCCGCCGACGTAGACCACGCCGTCCCTGGCGCCCAGTGCGCCGGGCCGCCAGTCCGCCGCGCTGGCGCAGGCCGTCGCCGGGATGGCGTAGGAGCCCTTCGGCGCGCTCGCGGTGGCCGCGGTGGCGTCGTAGACGTAGAGCTTCTTGTCCGCCATGTTGACGACGTAGAGGTCCTTGCCGTCCTCGGAGATCTCCAGATCGCCCAGGCTCTCCTTGCCGGGCACGCCGAAGAACTTGCCGTCGAAGTCGGTGTTCATCGCGTGCGCGGTCGAGCCCGCGTTGGGCACCGTGGCGAACTGGCTGGTCGCGCCGCCCACCGTGGTCACGTAGATCGCGCCCGCGCCGCCGGGGCCGTAGAGCCCGAGCCGCTTGGCGAAGGCGCCGGAGAACAACCGCTTGTCCGACTTGCGGTAGGCCATGCCGTAGACCGTGCCGGTCTGGCCCTGGTTGGCCAGCTGGGTGGGGGCCGGGGACTGCGCCCGCGCGGTGAACGGGAAGCTCACCAGGGAGCGGGCGCCCGGGTTCTGCCCGACCAGCAGCGCGTCCCGCTCGCAGGCGGTGGCCAGCGTCGGGTTGGCCTGGCAGTAGTCGGCCGGGTTCCACACGCCCATGGTCAGGGCGACGTTCTTGCCCGCGGCGACGTCGACGAATTCGGTCAGCGAGGAAAGACCCGTTCCGGCGGGCGCTGGCTTCAGGTAGGACTTGTCCGCGGGAATAGTCGCCTCAACGCGGTACTTGCCGCCGGTGACGCTTCCCAGTGCCACGGTCACCGCACCGTCAGCGCCGGTGTTCCCCGATGCCGAGCCGCCACTCGGATCGGTCACGGTCACCGGAATTCCGGCTACTCCCAGTTCCAGCGCAGGCTCATAAGTGCCATTGCCGTTGAGATCACGAACGACGCTCACGCGCAGGGTGCCATCGCCCGGACCCGCTGCCGCGGGTGCCGGGTGAACGAGGACAGCCGCGCTGGTCGCCGCAAGGGTGGCTGCTGCAACCAGCCCTATCGGTCTTCTCACGTCACGCTCCCGGGAATACGGTCACAGGAATTAGCTGAGTCGAAGATCGGCTCGCGCGCACGGTATTGCGCGGGAAGAGTGATGGAGGGTCACCAGCCAAGGTGAACTTTGCTCGCGGGGAAGCACTGAGTGCGGTCCGGTCCCCCGAATTCGCGTCGTTCTCGGGTTTTACCGACTACAGCCAGTAGGAGAAACGGGCTATCGTTGGGGTCCGGACACGATCTGGTCGCGAAATCCGGGTTCGGCCGGCGGATCGCGGCCAACGCGGAAAGCGATGGTCGTCGACTCGAACGAGGAAAGGGGTCAGGCGATGGTGTTGATCACCGGTGCCCGGCTGGTCACCTTGGGTGATCCGCGTCACGGAGTCGGGAACCCCTACTTCTTCGGTATGGTCTAGACCATGTCGGGAACCCAGCTGGTCGGTGTCGGAGTCAGCCCAGGTCAGGCCGCTGGGCCGGTGGTCAGGGTGGCCGAGCCGCTGCCGGAGCCGTCGGCGAGCCCGGCGCCCGCGGACACCGCGGCCGAGGCCGCGCGGATCAAACCGGCCGCGGACGCGGTGGTGGCCGAGCTGAACCGGCGGGCCGCCGCGGTCGAAGGTGAGTCCAGGGTGGTGCTGGAGACCACCGCCGCGATGGCCGCCGACCCGGCGCTGCTGGCCGAGGCGGAGAAGCTGGTGCGGGACCGCGGCCTGCCCGCGCCGCGCGCGGTGTTCGAGGCGGCCAACGGCTTCGCCACCATGCTCGCCGCCGCCGGTGGCTACCTGGCCGAACGGGCCAGGGACGTGCACGACGTGCGGGACCGGATCGTGGCCACCCTGCTGGACGTGCCCATGCCCGGCGTGCCCGCGCTGACCGGCCCGAGCGTGCTGGTGGCCCGCGACCTGGCCCCGGCCGACACCGCCGGCCTGGACCCGGAGCTGGTGCTGGCCCTGGTCACCGAGGAGGGCGGCCCCACCAGCCACACCGCGATCCTGGCCCGCTCGCTGGGCATTCCCGCGGTGGTGGCCTGCCGCGGCGTGCTCGCGCTCGACCCGGCCGGGCTGGTCGTGGACGGCGGCACCGGCCTGGTCACCGCGCCGGGCGGGACGGTGGCCGCCCAGGCGGTGGCCCGCGCGCCCAAGGTCGAGTGGAACGGGGTCGGCAAGCTCGCCGACGGGCACCGGGTGAAGGTGCTGGCCAACGTCGGCTCGGCCGAGGACGCCAGGACCGCGGTGGCCACCGGCGCGGAGGGCGTCGGCCTGTTCCGCACCGAGTTCTGCTTCCTCTCCGCCACCGAGGAACCCGCGGTGGCCGCCCAGCGCGAGGCCTACGCCGCGGTGCTCGCTCCGTTCCGGGGCAAGCCGGTCATCGTGCGCACCCTGGACGCGGGCGCGGACAAGCCGCTGCCCTTCCTCAACACCGTCGAGGAGCCCAACCCGGCACTGGGCGTGCGCGGCCTGCGCATCGCCAGGGAATCCGCCGGGGTGCTGGACCGGCAGCTCGAAGCCATCGTCGCGGCCGCCGCGGACACCGGGGCCGAGGTCTCGGTGATGGCGCCGATGGTGGCCACCGCCGAGGAGGCCGCCTGGTTCGCCGAGCGGGCCAAGGCCGCCGGGGTGACCAGGGCCGGGGTGATGATCGAGATCCCGGCCGCGGCACTGGCCGCGCGGGAGGTGCTGGACGCGGTCGACTTCGTCAGCCTGGGCACCAACGACCTGGCCCAGTACGTCTTCGCCGCCGACCGCATGCTCGGCGCGCTGGCCACCCTCAACGATCCCTGGCAGCCCGCCCTGCTCCGGCTGATCGCCCTGGTCGGCGAGGCCGCCACCGCCACCGGCAAACCGGCCGGGGTGTGCGGCGAGGCGGCCGCGGATCCGGACCTGGCCTGCGTGCTGGCCGGGCTCGGCTTGACCAGCCTGTCCATGAACAACGCCGCGCTGACCCAGGTCGGGGCCAGGCTCGCCGGGGTCCGCCTGGACGCCTGCCAGCTGGCTGCCCGAGCCGCGCTGGCCGCCAAGGACCCGGCGCACGCCCGGACCGCCGCACACGCCGCCCTGCACTGAGCCCAGTTCTGCGTAGGCCCGGGGTCAGCGGCGGAAGAACCGGGACTTCCGGGCCGGGCGCTTGATCTCCACCGAGCCGAAGCGGACCGTGCCGGTGAGGATGAAGTGCGGGTCACCGGGGCGATCGCCGCCGCCGACCTTGTCGGTGACGCCCCCGGCGGTCATGGCCAGCGAGTCCACGTTCACCGTGGCCCCCTCGGGCAGGATGAGCGTGGTGCTGCCCAGCGCGTTGTGCAGCTCGATGGTCACCACCGGCTCGGCGATCACCGCCTCGGTGAAGTCGAGCAGGGTGCTGCCCGCGGTGCCGCGCAGCACCAGCCTGCCGGGCACGATCCACCGGCCGCGGCGCTCCAGCGAGGACATCGCGTTGTGGCCCAGCACGAGCTCGCCGCGGGCCACCGACTCGTTGAGCACCATCCCCGGCACGTCCATGAGCACCGCGTTCAGCTCGCCGCGGGTGCGCGCGGTCAGCGCCCGGTCGGAGCGGGTGGTGAACTCGGCCAGGCTGATCCGGCCCTGGCCGGTGGCCCGCTCCAGGAGTTGCACCACGTGCATCCGCTCGGCGTCGGAGACCAGCAGGTTGCGGTGCTCCAGCTCTCCGGCCACCCTCACTCCTCGACGTCCAGGCCGTGCTCGATCGCGTAGCGGGCCAGCTCCACCCGGTTGTGCAGCTGGAGTTTGCGCAGCGTGGACTGCACGTGGTTCTCCACCGTGCGGTGCGAGATGACCAGCCGGGTGGCGATCTGCCGGGCGGTCAAACCCTTTGCCACCAGCCGCAGCACCTCGGTCTCCCGGTCGGTGAGCTGTGGCGCGGCCGGTCCGCCGTCGGGCGTGGTGGCCATCCGCCGGTACTCGCCGAGCACCAGCCCGGCCAGGCCGGGGGTGAACACCGCGTCCCCCGCGGCGGTCCGGCGCACCGCGTCGATCAGCTCCTCCGCCGAGGCCGACTTCACCAGGTAGCCGGAGGCCCCCGCCTTGACCGCCTCCAGCACGTCGTCGTGCTCGCCGCTGGCCGAGAGCACCAGCACCTTGGTCTCGCGCAGTTCGGCGGTGATCAGCCCGGCCGCCTGCACGCCGGAGGTCTCACCCATGTTCAGGTCCATCAGCACCACATCCGGGCGCACCGCCCGCGCGATGCGCACCGCGGCGTCCCCGTCGCCGGCGGTGGCCAGCACCTCGAACCCGCGTTCGGCCAGGTCGCGCGCCACCCCGTCGCGCCAGATCGGATGGTCGTCGACGACCATCACCGTCACCTTCGGCTCACTCATCGCCGTCCCCCCTTCATCGTGTGCCGCTGTGTTGTCTGACGCGGCACCCGGACCTCCCACTCGGTGCCCTCCCCGGCCCCGGTGTGCAGGGCGAGCGTGCCATGCAGGTCCTGCACCCGCCCCCGGATCGATTGCGCGATGCCCATTCGTCCCTCCGCCTCGGCCGCGGTGATCCGGCCGTCCGGAATGCCCGGCCCGTCGTCCCGGATGCTCACCACGACCTCCTCGCCCAGGTCCTCCACCAGCACCCAGGCCCGTGCCCTGACGCCGGCATGTTCGTCCACATTGGACAGTGCTTCCCTGGTCAGCGCGCACAGCTCGGCCGCGGTGTGCGCGGGCAGCAGCACCTGGGTGGCCGGCGCGGAGACCTGGAACCGCGGCGTGGCCAGCAGCTGGAGCTGCGGGCGCAGATCCACCTCACCGTCCACAGTGGACTCCGGTGGCTGGCTGGAGACCAGCGCGCGCAACGCTATTTCCTGCTCACCGGCCAGTTCGGCCAGTTCCGCGGTCTCCCCGCCCAGCTCCCGGCCGCGGCGGCGCACCCTGGCCAGCACCTGGAGCACCCCGTCGTGGATGGACCGGGCCAGCCGCTCCCGCTCCCTGGTCGCCGCCTCCGCCTGCAGCGCCCGGTGCAGCCGCTCGGCCGAACGCCGGGCCACCGAAGAGGCCAGTCCGATCACGAAGCCGACCCCGACCAGCAGCACGGTGTCCCTGGCGATGTCGGTGTCGAAGCGGGCCCGGATCAGCCAGCTCATCCCGGACACGATGGCCCCGGCCAGCATGCCCGGACCACGCCCGTGCAGCACCGCCATGGCCACCACGCACCCCGGCGCCCACACCGTGACCACGGTCGGCGCCGAGGAGAGCATGTAGGTCCGGTCGTGCACGAACCAGCAGGCCAGCATCAGCCCGGCGGTGATCACCACATCGGCCACCACCACCGAGGTCCGGCGGCCGCTCTCCCGGGAGTAGCAGTAGACGGTGACCGCGGTCCAGGCCGCCATCACGCCGAAGACCACCCAGCCGAGCCACTCCCGCTCGTACTGCGCGCGGTGTACCAACACCCCGCCCAGCGCGAACAGCAGCGTGACCACGCGCAACCACACGAGTGCGCGCCACAGCGGCATGACCGTCTCTCCCACGGATGACATCCTGCCTCACCAAGCGCATACCAATCCCCCCGCTTGGACGCAGTCCCACGCCGGTATCTGTGCCACCCTTGAGCGGGGGTGACGGTCGGCAGGGGGCCGGCTACGCATCGCCACGGGTTTCTGGTGTCCGCACCATGGGGGAGGCCGTCTTGCGTGACTGGCCACTGTGGACACTGCGTGGACCGGCGCTGGTGTACTGGCTGGTGATCGACGGTTTCGCAGTGTCTGCCGCGGTTCTGCTCACCGTGCTGGGGCATGCCCCGCGCACGGAGGATCTACCCAGGTTCATCGTGCTGGTGCTGACCGCCGCCCTGGTGGTCATCGGCACCAGCGTGGTCGGCGCGTTGCGGGTGGAACCCCAGCGCAGCCCCTGGGCCGTGCACGTGTCCTACCTGCTCGCCGGGGTGTTCGCGCTGCCCGGCAACCTGCTGGTGGTGCTGATGCTGGGGCCCGCGCTGCACGGCGCGCTCAGTCCCCGGCACCGGCCGCACCACTGGTTCTTCACCACCTCGGCCACCGTGCTGGCCACCATGGCCGCGCGCACCGTGGTCGGCTGGACCGAACCGCGCGCCGACCTGTTCGCGATGGTCGCCGCGGGCGCCACCCTGCTGGTGGTGCGGGCGCTGATCGTGGCCATCGGCCTGCGGCTGCGCAATCCGTCGGCCCGGCCGGAACAGGTGGTCGGGCAACTGCTGGATGTCACCGTGGCCGTGGTCGCGGTCTGCCTCGGCGGCCTGATGGCCATGGCCATGACCGACGATCCGCTGCGGGTGCTGCTGGCCGCGCCGCCGTTGCTGCTGCTGGAGAGCGCGGCCCAGTTGCCGCAGTGGCAACGCTCAGCCCAGCGGGATGCCAAAACCGGCCTGGCCAACTCGATGCACTGGGACCGGCTGGCCCGCGACGCCCTGGACCGGGCCCGCAACCGCAAGGCCGCCGCCGCCCTGCTGCTGCTCGACCTGGACCACTTCAAACGGGTCAACGACCGGGTCGGCCACCTGGCCGGGGACGCGGCGCTGGCCGCGGTGGGCAGGTTGCTGCTGGGCAGCGTCCGGCACGGCGAACTCGTCGGCCGCTTCGGCGGCGAGGAGTTCGTGGTGCTGCTCCCCGACACCACCCCCGGCGAGGCGGAACAGACCGCGCAACGGGTGCGGGCCGGCGTGGCCCAGCTGCGGGTGCCCACCACCGCCACCGACGGCCGCGACCACGAGCTGTCCGGGCTGACCGTGAGCATCGGCGTGGCCACCTCGCCGCGCTACGGCTACGTGCTGCCGGACCTGATGGTGGCCGCCGACTCCGCGCTGCTGGCCGCGAAAAGCTCCGGCCGCAACCTGGTCACGGTCGCCTAGACCGCGATCCCGTATAGGTGGATCAGGTGCCGGAGGGTGCGCTCGACCTGCTCGTCGCCGAGCGCGACATCGCAGAACACCGCCGCCGCCAGTTCGCTGTAGGCCGTGCCGTAGAGCGCGCTGCCCAGCCGCGGTTCGGCCCAGCGCACCGGTCCGACGTCATCCCGCCGGGCCAGGTCGACCCGCCGCAGGTTCGCCCAGGTCTCCAGCAGCCGCACCGCACCGCTGTTGTACCGCGCGGCGTAGACCACCCAGTCGGTGTCCGAGGTGGCGGTGTTCGCGTACATGCCCAGGCTCACGTGCCAGCGCGGTCCCCTGGTGTGCAGGCCCTGGTTGTGGTCGCCGGGGTTGCTCTCGAACCCGGGCAGGTACTTGCCGACCAGGAAGACCGTCGCGGCCCCGGAATCGCTGCGGATGCCGGGGAAGGAGTAGTGACCGTCGTTGAACCGCACGGCGGAGTGCCCGTGCACCGCGTCGGCCACGAAGTGCGCGGGCCGGTTGAGCGGCCTGCCGTGGTTGCCCGCCCCGCTGTGGTCGGTGAGCTGGGGCACGGGTGCGCCGTCCCGCAACGGCATCGGCCCTATCCCAGGGCCGCCGAGGTCGTGCAGCCCGTCGGCGCGGAAATGGCAGCGCAGGCCGGGCAGGCCCGCGATCAGGTCCTCGCCGCTCAGCGACACCGGCGGTAACGACACCGGCGGCGGCACCTCGCGCAGCCCGATCCGGGCCGACCCGCCCGGCGTGCTGGTGTTGAGCGCCAACGGCACGGTGGCAGGCAGCAGGCCCTCGTAGCGCCCCTGCCAGACCGGCCCGTCCGTGCCGACCAGCGCGAACAGTCCCCGCGCCTGGTGCTGGGTGAAGGAGCGCTCGATCGTGCACCAGCCGTCGGTGGCGCCGGAGTTCGGCAGCCCGGCGTTGGGCTCCAGCGCCACCAGCCGGACCCCGACCGTGCCCTTGTCGATGGTGCCGGCCTGGCAGTCCCGGATGACCAGCTGGGTCGGGCCGCCGGTGTGGTGCCCGAGGCTGGCCCAGAAGTAACTGTCCCGGGGCGGCCGCTCGGGCCGCTCCATGTCGATGGTCCAGTTGTCGAAGGTGCCGTGGCTCTGGAACAGCCGCACCACCGACTCGGGGTGCTCCTGCGCGTCGGTGCAGAACACGTCGCGGTAGGCCAGCGTGGACCGGCTCGCCTTCAGCGCCGTGCGGCCCCAGTACTTCAGCGCCAGGTAGTGCGCCCGCCCGATCTGGAAGTAGCTGTAGATCGCGGTGTCGGTCTGGAACTCGAACCGGCATCCGGTCAGATCCACCGGGTAGTTCGCGTCCACCTGGAAGCAGCTCAGCCCCTGCGCGCCCGCGACCACCACGAGGTCGGTGAACGAGCAGCCGATGGCCAGGCCGAGGCCGATCACCTGGCCGTAGTGGTCGGGCAGGTGACCGGGGCTGCCGCTGTGCAGGGTCAGCCGCTCGACCGAGTTCCCCACGATGCTGTTCAACGCGTCCAGCACCGGCGCCACCATGCCGTACCCGCTGAGGTTGCTCGCCGCGCCGTGCTCGGTGAAGTGCACGGCCGCCCACGGCAGCTGCAGATCGGGCAGCCCGGCCGGGTTCTTCACCGGCGGGCTGGTCATCGGCAGGAAGCAGCCGAATCCCGAGGCGGGCCCGTTCCGCCAGGTCAGGTCGGTGACCGGGCCGGCGGCGGTCTGCTGGTCCGGCAGGTCGAGGTACTGGGCGGTGGTGCACATCCGCAGCGCGCCGAAGGTGAGGTCGCCAGGGATGCCGAGGCCGGAGTCCTGAGTGTTGTCCCCGATCTTCGTCGAGGCGTTGTCCAGTGACCGCACCATGCCGAGGTGGAACGAGGCGCACCAGTTGACGCCGAAGGTCAGCCCCGGCTGCCCGGGGCGGTCCGCGGCCGGCCAGTTGTGGTTGATCAGCCGCAGATCCGGGCTGACCCGCCGCCGGTTCACCCAGGCCCGCACCATGCCCTGGCCGGCGCGCATGTCCAGCTCCAGCGAACACCGCAGCACCGGGTCCTGCGGGTCGAACGGGATCCGGATCTCCCTGCGCAGTCCGTCGCCGGTGACGAAGACGAACAGCACCGAGACCCCGTCGGGCTGGGTGTCGACGCGCGCGTAAAACGGTGCCGGCCGGTTGAACTCATCCAGCAGCCCGAACAGTTGCTGCCGCGTCCACGGCAGCGCGTTGTTGCACACCAGGAAGTCCAGGCTGAGCACCGAGGTGCCGCCCCAGAACCGGCGATCGGGCTGGCCGAAGGTGAACGGGGAGCAGGGCAGCGTGAGCAGCGCCGGGTCCGTTGTCCCGGTGCGGAAACCCCAGTACTGCCCGGGAGTGGTGGCCGTCGGATCCTCGAACAGCCCGTGCAGGTCCGGCCAGTGCGCGTCGCCGACCGGCCGTCCGAACGGCGCCCGCGGCATGCCGATGATCAGCGCCGGGAACGCCTGCGCGGTCCGCAGCACGGTGTCGGCCGCGTGCTCCCCGGCCAGCCGGATGTGCGGGCGGTCGAGCATGATCGGGCGCCGCAGCAGGTAGTCGCCAGGGCGCAGCCGCAGCGTGCCGCCGGCGGCCAGCTCGGGTGAGTCGATGGCCTGCTGGAGGATCGCCGACCAGTCCGGGTCGGGTCCGTGCGCGCCGGGGTCGATCGTGACGGTCGCCATGGCCGGACGGTATGCGCGGTCAGCCACTGACCAGCGAGGTCACGCCCCGCCGGTCGGCCGAGACTGCCCGGACGGGCGGCTAGGCGGGCTCGTCGCCCTTGCCGCCGGGGATCGCGTCGGCCCGGTTGGTCGGGTCCACCGACTCCGGATCCGGATCGTCCTCGTTGACCAGCGAGCGGATCGCCGAGTTCAGCACCGCCAGCACCGGCACGCCCAGCAGCGCGCCGGGGATCCCGGCCAGCGACAGGCCACCCATGATCACCAGGATCACCGCCAGCGGGTGCAGGGAGACCGCCTTGCCCAGCAGCAGGGGCTGCAGCACGTGGCTTTCCAGCTGCATCACCGCGATCACGATGATCAGCACCACCAGCGCCTCGATCGGGCCGTTGGCCACCAGGGCCACCAGCACCGCCACCGAACCGGCGATCAGCGAACCGATGATCGGCACGAACGCGGCCAGGAAGACCAGCGCGGCCAGCGGCACCGCCAGTGGCACGCCCACGATGGCCAGGCCGATGCCGATGCCCACCGCGTCCACGATGGCCACCACCACGGTCGCCCGCACGTAGCTGACCAGCGAGGCGAACCCGCGGCGGCCAGCCACGTCCACCCGCTTGCGGGCCCGGATCGGCACGCCCCTGGTGAGGAAGCTCCAGATGTTGCTGCCGTCGTGCAGGAAGAAGATCAGGGTGAACAACAGCAGCAGGAAGCCGGTGAGCAGCTCGCCGACGCCGACCGCGGTGGTCACCGTGGTGTTCACCGCGTTGGTGGCGATGGTGGAGATGTTGCTCTTGAGCATCTCCACGAACCGGCCCACGTACTGGTCCAGGTCCTGTGGGGTCAGCTGCAACGGGCCGTGCACCAGCCAGTCCCGGATCTGGTCGATCCCGACCACGACCTTGGCCTGCAGCTCGGGCACACCGTTGACGAAGGCCGCGACCACCGAGACCAGCACGCCGACCACCAGCAGCAGTCCGCCGACCAGGACGATCGTGGTGGCCGCCCATCCCGGCACCTTCCAGGCCACCAGGTGCTTGACCGCCGGCGCCATCAGCGCGGCCAGCAGCAGCGCGATGCCCACCGGGATCACCAGGCTGGCGAAGTAGCCGACCAGGAACACCAGCACGGCCAGCGCGCCGCAGAGAGTGAGGAAGCGCCAGGACAGCGCGGCTCCCACCCGGAGTCCGTAGGGGACCTGCTCGACAACCGCACGCCGGTCCGGAGTCGGCGGCACCCCGCTGCTGCTGCTCACGCCGATCACGGTAGCCGTGACCGAGTCGTCATGGGGCGAACCGCGCGGACCGTCCTCCGGTCTCTTGCCCATCCGTCCCCGTGCGGGTGAGATCGACAGCAATGGACCCGTATCCCAAGCCCTCGGATTTCACCGAGGTCGAGCGCGCGGTCTGCCGCGCCTTCGCGGTCGGCCGGCAGCTGATCCTCCCACTGGCGGGCGGTCCGGACACCCGGGTGCGGGCCAGCCTGCTGGCCGGGCTGCTCACCGGGCTCTACCGGCTGCGACCCGCCGGGGTGCCCGCGCTGCGGCTCACCGGCGCGAGCATCACCGGCCGCCTCGATCTGGAGGCGCTGGACATCCGCACCCTGATCGAGCTGACCCGGTGCAGCTTCGACACCGCGCCCGACCTGCGGATGGCCCAGCTGATCGGCCTGCGCCTGCCGGGCTGCCGGATGCCCGGTCTCAAGGGCCGCAACCTGCAGATCGACAGCGATCTGGTGCTGGAGGCCGGGTTCACCGCCACCGGCTGCGTCGACCTCACCGACGCCACCGTGCGCGGCACCCTGCGGCTGGCCGGCGCGGTGCTGCGCAGCCCGCAGGACCACGCGCTGCTCGGCGCCCGGCTGCGGATCAGCGGTTCGCTGCAGGCCACCTCGCTGCGGGCCACCGGCGAGGTGCGGCTGCGCGGGGCCACCGTCAGCGGCAACGTGCACCTGGGCGGCGCGCACCTGAGCAACCCGGGCGCGGACGCGCTGGAAGGCTCCGGGCTGGTCGTCTCCGGCAACCTGTTCTGCGACGGCGACGGCGGCCGGTTCACCGCCAGCGGCCGGGTGGTGCTCTCCGGCGCCCGGATCGGCGGGGACGCGGTGTTCACCGGCGCCCGGTTACAGGCCGGGGACTCCGCCGACTCGCCAATGCCGATCCTGCCGCACGGCCAGGCGCACGACGCGGCCTCACTGGTCGCCGACCGGATCACGGTGGACGGCAACGTGCAGCTCGACGACGGCTTCACCTCGCTGGGCTCGGTGCGGCTGCCCAACGCCAGCATCGGCGGCTACCTGCGCATGGTCGGCGCCACCCTCGGTCCGGAGTCCGCGCTGGCCGAACTGGAGGAGGAACACGAGAAGCAGCCGGTGCAGCGGTTCCCGGTGGCCCTGTTCGCCGATGGCATCGAGGTGCGCGGCGACCTGGAGGCCAGGGGCAAGGCGGTCCGGCTGCCCGACGGCCGGTTCGAGCGGCAGGGCGGCATGCGTGCCTACGGGCAGGTCCGGCTGGTCGACGCGCACGTGCACGGCAGCGCCAGCCTGTCCGGGGTGAAGCTGCACGGGCCCGGCATCGACGTGCTCTTCGCCGACCGGCTGCGCGTCGGCGGCACCTTGTTCCTGCGCGATCTGGCCGCCCGCGGCTCGGTGCGGCTGCAGAACGCCGCCATCGGCTCCACCCTGGACTGCTCCGGCGCCAAGCTGGTCGACCCGCGCCGCCGCAACGACGGCTCCATCAAACCCTCGCTGGACGCCCGGGTGGCCACCGTCGGCAAGGACCTGCTCTGCAGCTGGGGCATGGTGGCCGAGGGCGGGGTGCGGATCCGGCTGGTCGAGGTGGGCAAGATGGTCACCTTCACCGGCTCCGAACTGGGCGGCAGTGATGACGGCATCGCGCTCAACGCCTACGGCCTGACCGCACAGCAGCTCGTGGTGCGCTTCGGCCGCAAGCCGCTGGGCCGGGTGATCCTGAGCCGGGCCAAGGTGGTCACGGTCACCGACGGCGAGCTGCTGTGGCAGGCCACCGGCGGGCTCGACCTGGAGGACTTCTCCTACCAGGGCATCGCTGCCGACCCGGACGTCGATGTGCGCACCCGGCTGACCTGGCTGCGCACGGTGGCCCCGGACTACGCGCCCGGACCCTACGAGCAGCTGGCCAACGTCTACCGGGACGGCGGGCACGAGGAACGCGCGGAACGGGTGCTGCTGGAGAAGCAGCGGCACCGCTATACCGAGCTGGGCGTGGCCGGGCGGTTGTGGGGGCTGCTGCAGGAGGTCACCGTGGGCTACGGCTACCGGCCGTGGCTGGCGCTGCTGTGGCTGCTGGTGTTCTGGGCGGCTGGCGGCATCTGGTTCAACGAGATGTACAGCGCTGCTCCCGGTCCGCACCAATATCCGATCGAGCGCCTGGACTCCGACCAGAACCCGGTGTGGAACCCCTGGCTGCTCGCCGCGGACATGCTGCTGCCGATCGTCACCCTCGGCCAGGACAACATGTGGCGGATCACCGGCGCCTCGCAGTGGATATCCGTGGTGCTCACCGCGGTCGGCTGGATTCTCGCCTCCACCGCGGCGGCCGGCGCGACCCGCGTGTTGAAGCGAAACTGAATCAGCTTTAGCCAATTAACTCGATAGAGGGTATTCGGCCGCAGAGTTTGCGGACGGGGTTCTTGATCTGACATGTTCTGCGTTGTCCAGCTCAAGAATCTCCAGACGGAGGCGTGCACGTGCCGGGTACGGACCAGAATGTCGCGGGGGGTGGCCGAGTGCGTCGGCTGCTGTCCCGGGCGCTCGTGGTCTCCGGTGGCACGCTGATCGGCTGGCTGATCGCGGCTGGTTCGGCCAACGCCGCGGACCTGGTCCCGGTCGAGCCGGTGACCGACCCGGTGCAGAGCGTCACGCACGCTCTGGCCGCCTCCACTGACCAGGCCGCTGGCCTGGTCGGCGAGGTCAGGCACGCCGCTGACGAGGGCGTTCGCAGGGCGATCAGCGAGGCAACCTCGGTGATCAGCCAGCCCGCGCGGCAGGTCAAGGTCGATGGCCCCATCGAAGACGCCGTGCACAACGTGGCCAAGCTGTTCGAGCAGGCCCCGGTGCTCAGCGAGGTGGCCGAGGCGGTCACCACCGGTTCCGGGCCGTCCTCCCGGATGTACGCCAGGGACGCCGCCTACTTCGAGGGCGCCCCCGCCGCCGACGCCGAATCCCGTGTGGAGCAGGCGGCGACGGCCCCGGCGGCGAGTCAGCCCGATCGCCACCCCGTTCCGCCTGCGCCGTCCACGGCGCCGGTGCAGCAGCCAGGCCAGGTCGAGGACGCGCCCCGGCAACAGCCGCAGCCCGTCCAGCCTGGCCTTCCACTCCTCCCGCTGGTTCCGTTGCCGATGCCGGTGCCGACCAGCAACCCCGGTTCCTGCTCGTGCGGACACGACGGAACTGACGCGGCACTGGTCGCGCTCGGCGGCTACCTGCCGATGCACTCTCTGATGGACACCACGCGTGGCCAGCTGGCGGACTCCGCCGCGGCCGACTGCGTGCTCGCCGGGCAGGCCAAGGCACCCGGCACCACCCCCGACTGACCACCCCGGCGCGGTAAGCGACCTCTGTCCTGAGTTCGGCGTGCTGCCGGGGCTTTTCTCTCGGCGCTCCGCTCGCCGTTCTCGCAGGTCGCAGAAATCGCGCCATTCCGGTGCACGTCGATTTTATTCGGCGTGCCTGAAATACCCCCAATGACCCGGGTGGCCGATTGCCCCGACGTGAATTCACGTCCGGCCATCCGACCCCATTCCCCCTCCCGCCAGGGGGAACAACAAAAGGAGATCCACAATGCACATCTGGGCGAAGCGCGGTCTGAAGACCGTACTCGTCACCGGTGGGCTGCTCGCCCTCGGCACTGGCGTCGCCAGCGCCGGCGAGAACCCCGACGGCGAATCCACTCCCCTGGGCGCCTCGGTCAGCATCCCGGTTCACTTCGACAACAACGCCGTTGGCACCGCGCTGGGTGAGGTCGACCTCCCGCCGCTGCACAACGAAGCGCTGACCGTCGACACCCGCAAGATCATCCCGAACCTGCCCTTCGGTGGCGCTGCCACCGAGGCCGGCAAGTCGGTGAAGCTGCCCCAGCTCGGCGGCAAGGGCAAGACCTCGACCAAGGCCGACGACGCCCCCAAGCTGGGCGAAGCCGACCTGCTGCGCAAGAACCAGATCCACGCTGACGCCGTCGTGCCGGTGATCATCGAGGGCAACGCCATCGCCGCCACCGGCGACGCGGACGTCGAGAACGTCAGCGAGTACAGCTACAGCAAGCCCGAGGTCGTCGTCACCAACGGCGACAGCGGCAGCATCGCGGGCAACGTGGTCGACGCCGACCTGGTTTCCCCGATCCTGGTGTCGGGCAACGCGGTCGCCGCGGCGGGCCACGCCGAGGCGCAGAGCGTGTCCATGCTGGAAGCCCAGTCCGGTGGCGACATCGAGACTTCGGGCAAGGACTCCTCGCTCTCCGGTAACGCCGTTGCCCTGCCGCTGGCCACCCCGGTCCAGCTGACCGGCAACGCCGTCTCCGGTGCCGCGGGTGTCGCCGACACCAACAACGAGTCCTCGATCGCCGCCGACGCCGGTGGCAACGTCGACTCCGACGGTGAGGGCTCCACCCTCGGCGGCAACATCGGCCACGGCCAGCTGGCCCTGCCGGTGGAGGGCAACAACAACGCCCTCGTCGTCTTCCCGGTCGGCAACTCGAACGCGACCGGCGCCACCACCGCGGACGCCATCGCGGGTGGGGACAGCGTCACCTCCGGCTACGACAGCGGCATCGGTGGCAACCTGATCACGCCGAACGTGGCCGGCCCGGTCACCGTGGCGGGCAACGCCCTCGCCTGGGGCGGCCTGGCCGACTCGGTCTCCGAGTCCACCAGCACCGCGCAGACCGGCGGCCTGCTGATGACCAACGGTGACGAGAGCACCGGCGGTGGCAACATCGTCGACGCCGCGATCGCCGAGCCCGTCCAGGTGCTGGGCAACTCCGGTGGCTGGGTGTCCAACACGGACGCGCAGCACACCCAGGTGACCGAGTCCGTTGCCGGTGGGGACGCCTTCACCAACGGCGACAACGGCATGGTCGCCGGCATCATCGGCTCCGCGCCGCTGACCCTGCCGGCCGAGGTCTCCGCCGTCTCCGGTGGCTGGATCGCCAACGCCGACTCGGCCGCCAGCACCGACACCACCACCGACGCCGGTGGCCTGATCGGCACCCGCGGCAACGACTCGCTGGTCGCCGGTGACGGCGTCCAGGTGCCGGTGGCCATCCCGGCCAGCGTCGAGGGCGTGACCGGCGGCTGGATCGTCAACGGCACCGCGCAGTCCACCAGCACCACGGACTCCGAGGCCGGCGGCGACAACACCGCGACCGACGACGACGCGCTGGGCAGCGGCAACGCCGTGTCCACCCCGGTCTCCGGCCCGGTGGCCGTGACCGGCAGCACGCTCGGCTGGATCGTCCGCGGTGAGTCGTGGAGCGAGTACACCGCCGACGTCGTCTCCGGTGGGGACGTGACCGGCAACGGCACCGACGGTGGCCTCTCCGGCAACGTCGTGCAGACCCCGGTGGCACTGCCCGTCCAGGGCCAGGGCCTCTCCGGTGGCTGGATCGTCGTGTCCGAGGCCGAGTCGGAGAACACCGTGTCCTCCGTGGCCGGTGGCGACTCGACCTCCGAGGGCTCGCACGGCGTGCTGACCGGCAACCTGATCACCCCCGCGGTGGCCGGGCCGGTCCAGGCCGAGGGCATCGGCGGCGGCTGGCTGGTCAACTCCAGCGGCGCCGCGGAGAACACCACCGACGCGGTGGCCGGTGGCGACAACACCACCGCCGGTGACATGGGCGGCCTGGCTGGCCTGGTCGCGACCGCTCCGGTGGCCGTGCCCACCGAGGTCGGTGGCATCGGCGCGGGCTGGATGGTGCTGGCCGACGGCGCCGCGTCCAACGCGGTGACCTCCGAGGCCGGTGGCGACACCGAGACCAGTGGCGTCAAGGGCACCGGGACCGGGACCGTCGCGAACGTGCCGGTCGCCGCAGTGCTGGAAGCCTCCGGTGACTCGGTGAACTGGATCGGCACCACCTCCGGTGTGGCCGACAACAGCATTGCCTCCGAGGCCGGCGGCAGCACCGTGACCGACGGTGTCAGCAGCTTCCTCGGCGGCGACATCCTCACCGCTCCGTTCGGCCCGTACCTCGGGGCCAACGGCCTCGCCGCCTCGCTGACCGGCACGGCCGACGCCGTGGCCGCCAACAAGGTGGAGAACGAGACCGGTGGCGACCTCGCCACCGCCGGTGACGGTGGCTCGGTGGCAGGCAGCATCGTGAACGTGCCCGTCGGCGCGGCTGCCCAGCCGTTCGGCGACGCGATCGCGGCGCTGGCCGTGTCCGACGCGCTGGCCGACAGCAAGGTGGACAGCACCGTCGGCGGCCAGGGCACCACCTCGGGCTCCGAGGGCGGCAGCCTCTCCGGCTTCAACCTCTTCGCCCCGTTCGGTGCCATCGCGCAGGTCTACGACATCCCGGTCGAGGTCGTCGGCGACGCCATGACCAACGCTTCTGAGGCCACCGACATGCAGGTTGGCGGCGCCCCCGCCGAGCTGCAGATCCCGGTGACCGACATGGAGCTGGGCAAGAACCTGCCCGGAGTGACGGACGTGCCCTTCGGGTTCTCCGGCGCCCAGGGCCGCACCGCGGCTCCGGTCAACGGGCCGCTGGGCGTCTCCGGTGGCAAGTTCGGCCTGCCGAGCCTGCTCGACGGTGGCCTGATCCCGGCTCTGCCGACCCTGCCGAAGGTCTCGGTGCCCACCCTCCCGGGTGTGCCCGCGGTCCCCGGCGCCGGTCGCCAGGCTGACCTGCCGGGTCTGGGCGGCGGCCTGCTGCCGACCCTGCCCGCACTGCCCAAGGTGGGCGTTCCGGGAGTTCCGGCCATGCCGAAGCTGCCCTCCGCCACCGCCTGATCACAGGTCCAGGGCCTCTTCCAATTAGTGGGTGCAGGGAGGCCGTAGACCGGTAACACAACTCGGGTAGGCCCGGGACGCAGCCAGCGTCCCGGGCCTACCTTTGTCTTATGCGGATCGTGTCCCTGCTGCCCGCGGCCACCGACATCCTCGCCGTGCTCGGCAAGGCCCCGGAGCTGGTCGGCCGCACCCACGAATGCGACTGGCCAGCCGAGATCGCCACGGTGCCGGTGGTCACCACCAGCGCGATCGACCAGGACCGGATGACCAGCCGGGAGATCTCCGCCGCGGTCGGCGGGCAGCACCGGGGCTCCTCGCTCTACGGCCTGGACACCGCCCGTTTCGCCGAGCTGGCCCCCGATCTGGTGCTCACCCAGGACCTGTGCGAGGTCTGCGCGCTGTCCTACCGCCGGGTGGCCGCCGAACTGCGCGTGCTGGACACCCACACCAGGGTGCTCAGCCTGGAACCACGCACCCTGGCCGAGGTGCTCGGCTGCATCCGCCTGGTCGGCGCGGAACTCGGCGCCACCGCCGTGGCCGAGACCAGGGTGGCCGAGCTGACCGAGCGGCTGGACGCGGTGCGCGCCGCGGTGGCCGGTCGGCGCAGGCCCCGGGTGGCCGCGATCGAATGGCTGGATCCGTTGTGGCCTGCCGGGCACTGGGTGCCCGAGCAGATCAGCGTCGCCGGTGGCTTGCCGCTGCTGGCCACGGCAGGCGAGCACACCGGCGCGATGACCTGGGACACCCTGATCGCCGCCCGCCCGGACGTGATTCTCCTGCTGCCGTGCGGATTTCCGCCCACCCGGACCATGGCCGAACTGCCCCTGCTCACCGACAATCCACAGTGGACACACGTGGGCGCGGGCGAGGTGTGGGTGCTGGACGGCCCGGCCTACTTCAACCGGCCGGGCCCCAGGGTGGTGCGCGGCGCGGAGGTGCTCGCCCAGGTGCTGCACGGGATTCCGGCCGGCGAGCCGGTGACCGCGGCGGAGGCCCGGCGGATCAGCTGACCGGCCCGCACAGCGCGGTCTCGGCCACCGCCAGCACCCGGGCGAAATCGGCCATCCCGGCCGGTCGCCCGGTGGCCAGCGTGGTCACCGCGCCGCCGAGTCCGCCGTCCGGCCGCACCAGCACCCCGGACAGCCCGGAGAAACCGTGCATTTCCCCGCCGTGGCCCAGGTAATGCCCACAGGAGAGCGGAAACCGCTCCAGCCCGAGCCCGTACTCCGGCGCGGTCGGCCCGCCCGGCACCATCCTGGTCAGCTCCGCCTGCACCGCGGGCGGCAGCAGTTCGCCGCCGAGCACCGCGCGGAAGAAGCGGTTCAGCTCGGCCGGGGTGGACACCACCGATCCGGACGCGCCCATATAGGAGCTGTCCAGCTCGGTGACATCGACGAGTTTCTCCTCCACCGCGAGGTAACCGCGCGGGTGCGGCCCGCGCAGCACGACCTCGTGCGGACGCGGGAAGTAGGTCCGGCGCAGCCCGAGCGGCCGGATCACCTGCTCGGCGGTCACCTCCGCCCACGGCTGCCCGGTGACCCGCTCGATCACCTGACCCAGCAACAGATAGCCGGTGTTGACGTAGGCCCAGCCCGCACCGGGCCGGAAGAGCTGCGGCCGGTCCAGCGCATGCCCGACAAGCACCCGAGGGTCGTGCCGGTGGAACCGCCGGGCCACGAAGTCCGCGCCACTGGGCAGCGCCGGTCCGTAGTCCGGCAGCCCGCTGGTGTGCTGCAGCAGCTGGCGGATCCGGATGTCCCGCCGTCCGCCGCCGTCGTCCCCGCGCAGCACGCCCGGCAGGTAGTGCTCCACCCGCTCGTCCAGCCCGATCCGCCCGGCCGCGACCAGTCGCAGCACCGTCAGCGCGACGAAGGACTTGCCGATCGACCCGGACCGCAGCTCCCCCGGCCACGGGACTGGCGCGCCGGAACGCCGATCGCCGACCCCACCCCGGTACAGCCGATCTCGGTCACCCGCGCTGACCGCGGTCAGCACCCCGGGCAGCCCGCCGGCCACGATCCGGTCCACCCCGCGCTGCACCGCCGACCCCGCGGCCGCGGGCAGCGCGAGCCCGGTGAGCAGCGCCGCGACCACCGGTAACACCAGCCATTTCCGCATGCGTGCCACCGTGCCAGCGATCCGCGGGCTGGTCAGGAGCGGCAGAACCCGTGCGGTGGTGGGCTTTCCCCCACTGCTGACAGGATCGGCGCATGCAGCAGGTCATGATCGTCACCGGCGCGTCCGGCGGCATTGGCGCGGCCACCGCCCGGCTCGCGGCGCAGCGCGGCTTCCGGGTGGTGCTCGCCGCCCGCTCGGCCGGGCCGCTGGAGGCACTCGCCGCCGAACTGGACGGACTCGCCGTGCCCTGCGATGTCGCGCAGTGGCCGCAGGTGCGCGAGCTGGTGGCCCGGACCGTGCACCGGTTCGGGCGGCTGGACGTGGTCTTCGCCAACGCCGGATACAGCGTGTCCACCAGCTTCCGCACCGAGGCAGGCGCCCCGCCGGAGCAGTGGCGGGACATGGTGCTGACCAACGTCTACGGCGCCGCGCTCACCGCCAAGGCCGCCCTGCCGGAACTGCTGCGCGCCAACGGCCACCTGGTGCTCACCGGCTCCGCCGCCGGCCGCGGCATCCGGCCCGGCAACCTGTACTCGGCCACCAAGTGGGCGGTCACCGGCCTGGCCCAGAACATCCGGGCCGAATGCGCGGGCAGCGGCGTGCGGGTCAGCCTGCTCCAGCCCGGCCTGGTCGACACCGGCGGCATCCCGCCGGAACGCGCCGCCGAACCCAAGCTGACCCCCGAGGACGTGGCCCGCGCGGTGCTCTACGCGGTCGAGCAGCCACCACACGTCAACGTGGACGAGATCATCCTGCGCCCGGCCTAGGGAATGCGGCGGCGCGGCGGGTTCCGGCCAGCAACAGGATGTTCGCGACCAGCAGGATCGGCCAGGGCGTGAGCACCAGGACCACGGCGATGAACAGGGTCCAGATCCCCAGCACCCACGCGATGAACGGCGGCGGGGTGATGCCCCGGCGGTCCAGCCACAGCACGGTCAGGCCGACCACGATGAGCGGCACGCCGAAGCTGGCCACACTCAGCCAGTAGGCGCTGTTCGCCGGGCTCATACCGGCGAGGTCGTCCCGCCACAGTTCCCCGCTGAACCAGGCGCCGGCGTGCAGCGCGGCGCCTTTCACCGTCAGGGCGCCGAGGGTGTGCGCGGCGCCGAACAGCGTGATGAGCCAACCAGCCCACTTGATCATGTGCACTCCCCTGGTGTCATGACAGTGTCCCGCCAGTGTTATACGGTTGCGTATAACTTGAGGTTAGGCCGGTTATACGGTCCCGTACAACCAGTGCGGGGGTGAGGTGGGGCACAGCATGGGCTCGTTGCGCACACCGCGCGAGAAGTGGGTTGAGCAAGGACTGCGGGCACTGGCCGAGGGTGGCGTGGAGGCCGTGCGGGTCGAGGCACTGGCCAAGGCGCTCGGCGTGACCAAGGGCGGGTTCTACGGCTACTTCGCCGACCGCGGCGCGCTGCTGGCGGCGATGCTGGACGCCTGGGAGCGCGAGTGCGTCGATGATGTGCTCGACCAGGTCGAGCGGGAGTGCGGCGACCTGCGGGACCGGGTCCGGCTGGCCGGGCAGCTCACCTTCTCCAGCGGCCGGCTGCTGCCCATCGACCTGGCCGTGCGCGACTGGGCCCGCCGGGACGAGGCCGTCGCCGAACGTCTGCGCCGGGTGGACAACCGGCGCATGCAACTGGCGCGCGACGGGATCAGCACGTTCTGTGCCGACCCCGACGAGGTCGAGGCCCGTGCCCTGCTCGCCTTCTGCGCGGCCATCGGCAGCCACTTCCTCGCCGCCGACCACCCCGGCCGCACCCGCGCCGAGGTCCTCGCCCGCGCCGCAGACCTCCTGCTCAACGGCCCGCCCGGCGACTCCGCCCCGATCGACGGCGGCCAGCGCGACCCGCTCGCGGGCGGTCTCGACGAGGACGAGACCGAGGCCGGCTGAACCAAAGCGACCGGCAAGAGCCGAGCACCTGGGTCGGCCGCCCGCCGGGATGGTGGGTCAGAGCATGGCGAGCCGGTCCACCAGCAACTCCACCCGCCGCTCAGCGTCCCCCGGTGGCAGCCGGCCCGCCCGGGTCAGGGTGGCCAGCCCGTGCAGGGCAGCCCAGAACACCTCGGTGAACAGTCCCGGGTGCACGCCGTCCCCGGCGACCTCACCGAGGCTTTCCAGCAGGGCGGCGAAGGCGTCCTGCAACGGTTCCGGGGTGTCCTCCTGCGCGAACGCCAGGCCGCCGTCGAGCTGGAACATGGCGTCGTAGACCATCGGGTTGCGCTCGGCGAAGTCGAGGTAAGCGCGGGCGAGGGCGGTGACCCGGGCGCGCGGACCGGCTGCGGCGGAGGTCGCGGCCCGTAGCGCCACGGCCATCTCGGCGGCGCCATCGAGGGCGACGGCGCCGATGATCTCCCGCTTGCCGCGGAAATGGCTGTAGAGCACGGGCTGGCTGTACTCGATGCGCTCGGCGAGCCTGCGGGTGGTGACTGCGTCCCAGCCCTGCTGCTCGGCGAGTTCGCGGGCCGTCGCCACGATCAGGCGCTCACGATCCGCCCGTTCGCGCTCCTTGCGTTCTTGTGCCGACATGAGCCGATTCTAGCACTGCTAGACAATCGAGCGGCACTAGAGCTAGCGTTGCTCCATCATCTAGCAACACTAGATTCTTGGAGGGTCATCGTGCTCAGCGCACTCGCGGTCGTCACCGTCGTGGTCGTCGGCGTGATGGTGGGGGTGGAGTTCTCCGTCGCCCTCGTCATCAACCCGATCCTCAACGCACTCCCCGAGGACAGCGCCCAGCGCGGCCGCGCCCACGGCGGCCGGATGCTCGGCGCCGTCATGCCGTTCTGGTACATCGGTTCGCTCATCCTGAGCGCGGCCTGGGCCATCGCCGGATGGCAGCACCCTGGCACCGGCCTCGTCGTCATCGCCGCCGCGCTGCTGATCGTGAGCGTGATCATGTCGGTGCTGCTGCTCGTCCCGATCAACAACCGGGGCAAGACGTGGACCGTGGAGAACCGGCCCGCGGACTGGAAGGAGCAGATGAACCGCTGGGACCGCTTCCACTACGTCCGCGTCGCCGTCATCATCGCCGCCTTCGCCCTGCTGGCCGCCGCACTCGCCTGAGCCCGCGGGCCGAGCCGGAGCTGAAGCGGCCGGTGCGAAAAAGAAGCCGGTGGGTCAGCCCTGGGCCAGGTCGGTGAAGCGGCTGTAGTGCAGCTGGTGCGCGACCACGATGGTGGCGGTCGGGCCCGCCCGGTGCTTGGCGATGATCAGGTCGGCCTCGCCGGCCCGCGGGTCGTCGCGTTCCCAGGCGTCCGGGCGGTGGATCAGCATGACCATGTCCGCGTCCTGCTCCAGCGAGCCGGACTCGCGAAGGTCGGAGAGCATCGGGCGCTTGTCCGTGCGCTGTTCCGGACCACGGTTGAGCTGGCTCATCGCCACCAGCGGCACCTGCAGCTCCTTGGCCAGCAGCTTGAGGTTCCGGGAGAACTCCGAGACTTCCTGCTGGCGGGACTCGACCTTCTTGCCCGAGGTCATCAGCTGCATGTAGTCCAGCACGATCAGCTTGAGGTCGTGCCGCTGCTTGAGCCGCCGCGCCTTGGCCCGGATCTCCATCATGGTCATGTTCGGCGAGTCGTCGATGAACAGCGGAGCCTCGCTGATCTCGCTCATCCGCCGGGCCAGCCGGGTCCAGTCGTCATCGGTCATCCGGCCACCGCGCATGTCGGCCAATCGGATCCGGGCCTCGGCCGAGAGCATGCGCATGACGATCTCGGTCTTGCTCATTTCCAGCGAGAAAATGACGCTGGACATGCCGTGCTTGATCGAGCAGGAGCGGGCGAAGTCCAGGCCAAGGGTGGACTTGCCGACGCCGGGACGGGCCGCGACGATGATCATCTGACCCGGGTGCAGGCCGTTGGTCAGCTGGTCCAGGTCCATGAAGCCGGTGGGCACGCCGAGCGCGCTGCCGCCGCGGCTGGCGATCGCGTCGATCTCGTCCATGGTCGGCTGGAGCAGTTCCTCCAGCGCCGTGTAGTCCTCGGTGGTGCGCCGCTCGGTGACCTCGTAGATGGCCGCCTGCGCCCGGTCGACCACCTCGGTCACATCCGAGCCCTCGGCGCCGTGGTGGCCGAGCTGGACGATCTTGGTCCCGGCCTCGATCAGCCGCCGCAGCACCGCCTTCTCCGCCACGATCTCGGCGTAGTAGCCGGCGTTGGCCGCGGTGGGCACGGTGGCGATGAGGGTGTGCATGTACGGCGCGCCGCCGACCCGCAGCAGTTCGCCGCGACGCTCCAGCTCGGCCGAGACGGTGATCGCGTCGGCCGGTTCGCCGCGGGTGTAGAGGTCGAGGATGCACTCGTAGACCGACTGGTGCGCCGGGCGGTAGAAGTCGCCGGGCCGCACCACCTCGACCACGTCGGCGATGGCGTCCTTGGACAGCAGCATGCCGCCGAGCACGGACTGTTCGGCCGCGAGGTCCTGCGGGGGTTGCCGCTCGAAGCCACCGGAGGAGTCGCCGCCCCTGAAATCACGGTCGTCCACCACGGCCACGGTCGTGCACCTCCACCAAGCTCGGAACCCACCAGGATTCTGCTCGCGACCCCTGACAGATCAGGACTGACCTCTCGTCACCGAGGGCGCGCAGTGGCGACGCTAGGTCCCCCGTCTGGAGCAGGCAAACCAGCCTGTGGATCAACTTGTGGGCAGCCTGGGGATGGTTGCCCACGACTGGACACAGGTCCCCTGTGCCCTGTGGACAACTTGGGGAGAACCTGCGAGGAAAAATCTAAGCGCGCTGGTCAGAGCCTGTGTGCGCGATGTGGAAAAACTAACCCGAAACTGGTTCGGCGTGTCGCCTGTGACCGCGCCGACGGCGTGTCGCGGGCCGGGCGTCACAACTCCAGATTTGTGCTGTGACGCTGAGACAAACGAGCACAGGCGCCGCCCGTATGGAGTAGCCCCGTTCGGGCGGCGCCTGTGCTCGTAGTCGAGCAGAGCGTGCTCAGCCCGCGGCAACCACGAGGTTGACGCTGGCGGTGACCTCCGGGTGCAGGCGCACCGCGACGGTGTGCTTGCCCGTGGTCTTGATGTGGCCGGAGGTCTCGACGGAACGCTTGTCGAGCACCGGGCCACCGGCGGACTTGATCGCGGCAACGATGTCCGCGGTGGTCACCGAGCCGAAGAGCTTGCCGCCACCGGCCGCGGCGCGGCCGGCCAGCTGCACGGCGCCAAGGCCGTCGAGCTTGGCCTTGACCTCCCTGGCGTGGTCCAGGTCGCGGATCTTGCGACCCTCCTGGGCCCGGCGGATGGTCTGCACCTGCTTCTCCGCACCCTTGGTGGCCACGATGGCCAGGCCGCGGGGCAGCAGGAAGTTGCGGCCGTAGCCGTCCTTCACCTCGACGATGTCACCAGGACCACCGAGGCCGGTCACGTCAGCGGTGAGAATGAGCTTCATCGCCAACTCCTCTCTAATGGTCTCTGGGTCAGCGAGCGGTCGAGGTGTAGGGCAGCAGCGCCATCTCGCGCGAGTTCTTCACCGCGATGGCGACGTCCCGCTGGTGCTGGGAGCAGTTGCCGGTCACCCGGCGGGCACGGATCTTGCCGCGGTCGGAAATGAACTTCCGGAGCAGCGCGGTGTCCTTGTAGTCGATCAGGTGCGCGGTCTTGTCCTTGCAGAACGCGCAGACCTTCTTCTTCGGCTTGCGCACAGGCGGCTTAGCCATGTGTCGTCCTCCTGGAGCTGGACGTGGTCGTGTTCGGAGTCTCTTGGGGTGCGGTGCAGGAGCGCTGGCGAGGCAGCCGGATCAGAACGGCGGCTCGTCGTTGAAGCCGCCACCGCCACCGGAGCTGGCCGCCGGGGGCGCGGAGCCCCACGGGTCGTCGGCAGGCGCACTGCTGCCGCCGCCGGACGCGCCGTACCCACCGCCGCCGCCACCCTGGCCGCCACCGCGACTGGCGCGGTTGACCTTGGCCGTGGCGTAACGCAGCGAGGGGCCGATCTCGTCGACCTCCAGCTCGATGACGGTGCGCTTCTCGCCTTCCTTCGTGTCGAAGGAGCGCTGGCGCAGGCGTCCCTGGGCGACCACGCGCATACCGCGGGTCAGGGACTCGGCGGCGTTCTCCGCCGCCTGGCGCCAGATGCTGCACCGCAGGAACAGCGCTTCGCCGTCCTTCCACTCACCGCTGGCGCGGTCGAGTGTGCGCGGCGTGGAGGCGATGGTGAAGCTCGCCACGGCCGCACCGGACTGGGTGAAGCGCAGTTCCGGATCGGCGGTCAGGTTTCCGACCACCGTGATTACCGTCTCACCAGCCATGATTCGCGTACTCCCGCGTCAGGACTTGGGGCCCTTGGACGCCTTGGCAGCAGCCTTCGCGGCGGCCTTGGCGAACTTGGCGGGGTCGCGGCGCAGAACCTTGGTGCGCAGGACGGTGTCCTGCAGGTTCAGCTGGCGGTCGAGCTCCTTGACCGCGTCCGGCGAGCTGTTGATGTCGATGACCGTGTAAATCCCCTCAGGGGACTTGTTGATCTCGAACGACAACCGGCGCTTGCCCCAGACATCGACCTTCTCCACGTTCCCGCCCGAAGTGCGGATGACGTTGAGGAAAGTGTCCAGCGTGGGAGCGACGGTGCGCTCATCCACGTTGGGGTCCAGGATGACCATCAGTTCATAGTGACGCACGTAGACCTCACCTCCTGTGGACTAAATCGGCCACGGACTTTCCGTGGCAGGAGGGTCGTCGCGTCAGCAACCCGAGCAGGCTAACAGCCCAGTGCCGGTTGCTCCCAATCGGTGATCAGGCGGTACGCCGAAGTACCCAGGTACGGACCAGCCCAGCCGTCACCATGGACAGCGCGAGCACCGCGAGCAGCACCGGAGCCGCCACCCGCCCCGCGCCGTCGGTGGGCAGCGCGCGGGCCTGACCCGCCGAGGCCACCCCGTCACCGCCCTCGGGCAGCCCGTAGGCGCCCGCGGAGCCGGGCGAGGCCTGGCCGTAGCGGTCGCCGGGGGCCAGCGCGCCCAGTCCGCCGGGCACGGCCGCGGGCAGTCCGGAGTAGTCGTAGAGCGGCACCCGGCCGTAGTCGTAGAGGCCGCCGCCCTCAAGGCGCGGCAGCTGGAAGTCCGGGATCGGCGTGCCGGCGCCTGGGGTGCCGGGCGGCGGGGTGCCGGGGTTGGACGTGCCGGGCGGCGGCGTGCCAGGAGGCGGGGTGCCGGGGCCGGGCTGACCGGGGTTGGTGGTGCCGGGTGGCGGCTTGGGCGCGGGTGATCCGCCGGGCAGGTTCTTCGCGCCCTCCTGGATCGGCGCGGCCACCGCGTTCACCGTCTTGACCGTCACCCCGCAGCCCGCGCTGAGCACCTGCTGCACGCCCTTGACCACCTCGCCGAGGATCGGCCCGAGCAGCGGGATCCGGCGCAGCGCGTCAAGGACGCTGCCGGCGATCTGCCCGCCGGTGATGAACCCGCCCTTGCCGTCGGGCACCGCGCCGATCGGGATCGGCGGCAGCGCGCGCACGGCCTTGTCCACCGCGCCGGCCAGCGGCGGCCCGAGCAGCGGCACCCGCCGGACCACCTCGACCACCGGCGCGGCCACCGCACCCGCGCTGAGCTGGATGGGCTGGCCGGGTTTGCCCTGGACAGTCGCCCCGCAGTCGCCGATCAGGATCGGTTCAGCAGCCAGCGCTGAGCCGGCTAGTCCGACCATGCTCACCATGGCGAGCAGCACGGATGCCACGGAAAGCCGTGCGAGTCGAGCCAGCATGCCCATCCCTCCGGTGCGTACCGGTCGGTAACGTTCCTTAGGTGCAACGACGGTAGGTCGCCAAGGTGACGGTTGCCACCCCAAACCATGACGGAATGGCACACAACCTCGACTCGGGGAGTGGCCGTCAGACCCGCCGACTACGCTCTCCGGCATGCGCATCGGGGCACACGTCGCCGACGACAACCCGCTCGGCTCGGCGCAGGACCGCGGCGCCGAGGTCGTCCAGTTCTTCCTGTCCAACCCGCAGAGCTGGGAGTCACCCAAGCCGCACCCGCAGGCCGAGGCCCTGCGGGCGGCCGGGATCTCGGTCTTCGTGCACTCGCCATACGTGATCAACGTGGCCTCGCTGAACAACCGGATCCGCATCCCCTCGCGTAAATCGGTGGTGCAGCAGGCCGAGGCGGCCAAGGCCAGCGGTGCGCTGGGCCTGGTGGTGCACGGCGGGCACGTCACCAAGGGCGATGACCCGGCCGACGGCATCGCGAACTGGCGCAAGCTGTTCGAGCGGCAGGCCGAGGCGGGTGGGTTCGCGGTGCCGGTGCTGATCGAGAACACCGCCGGCGGGGACAACGCGATGGCCCGCCGCTTCGACATGCTGTCCCGGCTCTGGGACGCCGTCGGCGAGTTCGGCGCCGGGTTCTGCCTGGACACCTGCCACGCGCACGCCGCGGGCGAGGACCTGGTCGGCATCGTGGAGCGGGTCAAGGCGATCACCGGCCGGATCGACCTGGTGCACCTGAACAACTCCAGGGACGAGTTCGGCTCCTCCCGGGACCGGCACGCCAACATCGACACCGGCACGATCGAGCCGGGGGTGCTGGCCGCGGTGGTCAACGCCGCCCAGGCCCCGGTCGTGGTCGAGACCCCAGGTGACGGGCAGGCGGGCGACATCGCCTATCTGCGTTCCCAGCTACCCGCGTGATCCGCTTCGGCAGGACCGCGCTCGCCGCGCTGGTCCTGCTGTGCGGACTGCTGCTGCTCGGCGGCTACGCGAACAAGGCGCGCTGCGCCGGACCCGAGTTCGACCAGTGGGGCCGCAGCGCGCCGGACTACGCCAACCGGCACGGCGACCTCTGCTACTCCGACATCCAGCACCTGTGGCTGGGCCGGGAGGTCGACCGGCACGTCTTCCCCTACCTCGGCGGCGGCCTCGGCGAGGACGGCCAGCTCATCGGCGGTTCGGTGGAGTACCCGGTGCTCAGCGGCCTGCTGATCTGGGCCGGGGCGATCTTCGCGAACAACGACGCGGACTTCCTGCGCTACTCCAGCCTGCTGCTGGCCCCCTTCGGCCTGCTGGTGGCCTGGCTGCTGGGCGGGCTGGCCCGCTGGCGCGCGCTGATCTGGGCGCTGGCCCCCGGCCTGGTGCTGCACGCCTTCCACAACTGGGACCTGCCCGCGGTGGCCTGCGCGGTCGGCGCGGTGTACGCGGTGCACCGCGGCTGGGGCCGGGAGGGCGCGAGCCGGCCGCTGGTGGAGCGGGCAATGGTGGCGGGTGTGCTGCTCGGCCTGGGCGCCGCGCTGAAGCTGTACCCGGGATTCTTCGCCCTGCCGCTGGCCCTGTACGTGCTCACCGGTGGGGCGCAGGGCCGCTGGCTGCCGAACGGGAAGCGCTGGGACATCGCCGGCGCGGTCCGGGTGCTGCTGTCCACCGTGGTCACCGTGGTGCTGGTGAACCTGCCGTTCGCGGTGCTGGGTTACGAGGGCTGGCGGGCTTCCTTCCTCTTCCAGCAGGAGCGCAAGGTCGACATCACCACCAACTCGATCTGGTTCTGGGCCTTCCGCCCGGAGTCCGACCCGTCCAACGCGGACTTCCAGGCGCTGGTCAGCTGGCTGTCCCCGACCCTGATCGGCCTGGCCTTCGTGCTGGCCTGCCTGGTCGGCTGGCTGCGCTGGAGCGGCACCGGCGAGTACCCGTGGGTTGGCGTGTCCGGCGCCATGCTGTGCGGATTCCTGTTGCTGCACAAGGTGCACTCCCCGCAGTACACGCTGTGGCTGCTGCCCTTCTTCGTGCTGCTCGCGGTGCGCTGGGGCTGGGTGCTGGC
This sequence comes from Crossiella sp. S99.2, assembly GCF_023094165.1. Lineage (GTDB taxonomy): Bacteria > Actinomycetota > Actinomycetes > Mycobacteriales > Pseudonocardiaceae > Crossiella. Next base: position 71,665 of record NZ_JALMDK010000001.1, read on the forward strand.
CTACGCCGTGGCCGATCTGGCCCTGGGTATCGGGGTGTTCCTCTGGTACCACGCGATTGAGTTCAACCTGCCCATGTCGATCTACGACAGCCTGCCCGCGCAGGCGGTGATGATCGGGGTGTGGGGCAAGGTCGCGCTGCTGCTCGCGTTGTTCCTGATCCTGCCGTCCACCCCGGTCACCTTCGCGCCGGAATCAGGTGAACGGCGGATGGTCACGCTCTCATCGCGCTGATTGGGTCTGCCCCATGGCGTTGCGCGGAAAGCACTTCCTCACGACCACGGCTGTGCTGATCCTGCTGGTTTCCGGCAGCCCGGCCACGGCCGCGCCCGGTCCCGGCTGGGTCGGCACCTGGGCCGCCGCGCCCTCCTCGGCGGTGCCCGGCTCGGACCAGGGCTATGCCCAGCACTCGATGCGCAACATCGTGCACACCAGCATCGGCGGCAGCCAGGCGCGGGTGCGGCTGTCCAACGCCTTCGGCACCAGGCCGGTGCTCTTCGGCCGGGTCACCCTCGCGCTGGCCGCCAGCCCGGACACGCCGGCCGCGGTGCCCGGCAGCATGCGCGTGCTGACCTTCGGCGGCGCCACCTCGGTGACCGCGCCCGCCGGGGCCGACCTGGTCAGCGATCCGGTCGCGCTGACCGTGCCCGCCGACGGCGACCTGCTGGTCACCACCTTCACCCCGGAGCCCTCCGGCCCGGTCACCCACCACTCGATGGCGATGCAGCACTCCTACTTCAGCCGCGACGGCGACCACGCCGCGGCCGAGTCCGGGGCCGCCTTCACCGAGCAGACCGGCAGCTGGCACTACGTCAGCGCGGTGGACGTGCGCGGCACCGCCGCCCGCGGCAGCGTGGTGGCACTGGGCGATTCGATCACCGATGGCTGGAACGCCGGCATGAACACCAACCTGCGCTGGCCGGACCAGCTCGCCGACCGGCTGAACTCCCGGTTCGGCGTGCTCAACGCCGGGATCAGCGGCAACCGGGTGCTGCTGGACGGCGGCCCGCTCGGGGTGAACGCGTTGTCCAGGCTGGACCGCGATGTGCTCGCCGCGGCCGGGGTGCGCACGGTGATCGTCTTCCAGGGGATCAACGACATCCTGCAGGAACCCCGGCAGCGGGACGCACGCAAGATCATCGAGGGGCTGAAGCAGCTCGCGCAGCGGGCCAAGGCCCGTGGCCTGCGGGTGCTCGGCGGCACCATCGCGCCGATCAAGGGCATCTGGGGCTTCACCGAGGAGCTGGACGCGCCGCGCCAGGAGGTCAACCGGTTCCTGCGCAACAACCCGTACTTCGACGGCCTGGTCGATTTCGACGCGGCCCTGCGCGATGGGCCGGACCCGCTGCGGATGGCCCCGGCCTACGACTCGGGCGACCACCTGCACCCCAACGCCGCCGGATTCAAGGCGATGGCGGCCGCGGTGCCGCTCTCAGCACTGTGAACCGGAATCAGAGGATCGGCGGATGGTCCCGCTCCCAGCGCGCTGATTAGGTCGAACGCGTCCCCGTCGACGTGGCTGCAGGAGGCTCGCGAATGGCGTCCAACGGTAAGCGCTGGCTGGTTGCGTTCAGTGTGGTGGCGTTGCTGGCCTCGGGCGGTCAGGCCGTCGGGGAACCCTCGGCCGCGCCACCGGGTAACTGGGTGGGCACCTGGGCGGCCTCGCCCTCGGCCGCGTTGCCCAACACCGAGTCCGGCTACCCGAACTACTCGATCCGCAACATCGTGCACACCAGCATCGGCGGCGCCCAGGTCCGGGTCCGGCTGTCCAACGCCTTCGGCCGCGCGCCGGTGCTGTTCGGGCAGGTCACGGTCGCGCTGGCGGCCGGGGCGGACACACCGGCCGCGGTGCCGGGCACGATGCGCACGCTGACCTTCGGCGGCGAGCGGGAGATCACCGCGCCGCCCTACGCCGACGTGCTCAGCGATCCGGTCGCGCTGAACGTGCCGGCCGATGCCAACCTGCTGGTCACCACGTTCACCCCGAACCCCTCCGGCCCGGTCACCTACCACTCGCTGACCATGCAGAACTCCTACTTCACCCGCAACGGCAACCATGCCGGGGCCGAGTCCGGGGCGGCCTTCACCGAGCAGACCCGGCAGTGGCACTACGTCTCCGGCGTGGACGTGCGCGCGCCGGGCGTGCGCGGCAGCGTGGTCACTCTCGGCGACTCGATCACCGACGGCGCGAACTCCACCTGGGGCGCCAACCTGCGCTGGCCGGACCAGCTCGCCGACCGGATGAAGGCCGGTCCGGCGCACCTGCGGCTGGGCGTGCTCAACGCGGGCATCAGCGGCAACCGGCTGCTGCTGGACGGCGGCAGCGCCGGGGTGAACGCGCTGGCCAGGCTGGACCGGGACGTGCTAGCCGCCACCGGCGCCCGCACGGTGATCGTCTACGAGGGCATCAACGACATCCAGCAGACCCCGCACCAGACCGATCCGAACCGGATCATCGCCGCGCTCAAGCAGATCGCGCAGCGCAGCAAGGACCGCGGGCTGCGTGTGCTGGGCGCCACCATCACCCCGTTCAAGGGCTGGCACTCCTACAGCGAGCAGCTGGAGGCCACCCGGCAGGCGGTCAACCGCTACATCCGCGCCAACACCGACTTCGACGGCCTGATCGACTTCGACGCGACCATCCGCGATCCGCAGGACCCGCAGCGGATCAAGCCCGAGTACGACCAGGGCGACCACCTGCACCCGGGCGACGCCGGGTTCAAGGCGATGGCCGCCGCGGTCAGCCTGTCAGCGCTGTAGCCGCGGCCTCGGCCTGCTCGCGCTGCTTCTTCGCGGCGCGGGCAGGCCCGAGCACGAAGACATCCGGCGCGCCGTCCAGCGGACCGCCCGCCGGATCGTCCACCCCGAAGGCACGCACCCGGTCCCGCTCCGGCCGGTAGATCTCGCGCAGGATCAGCACGCACAGCAGCACCACGAAGACGTCCCGGATGACCACCGCGCCCAGGAACCAGTCCTGCGGCAGGCCCTTGTTGTCCGGGCCGAGGTAGAAGTACATCCGCGGCGCCCAGACCAGCGCGTCCACCACCATCCAGGCCAGCAGCAGCCGCCAGCGCGGCAACGCCAGCACGGCCAGCGGCACCAGCCACAGCGAGTACTGCGGACTCCACACCTTGTTGGTCAGCAGGAAGGCCGCCACCACCAGGAAGGCCAGCTGGGCCACCCGCGGCCGGCGCGGCGCGGACAGTGCCACCCAGCCGATTCCCGCGCAGCACAACAGGAACAGCACCGCGGTGACCGTGTTCAGCACGGTCGGCGAGGCCCCGGCCGGCAGTGGGCCGTCAAAGCCGCTCCAGCCGGTGAAGTACTGGATGACGTTGTAGATGCTGTCCGGGTCGACCCCGCGTTCGGAGTTGAGCCGGAAGAACTCCCGCCAGCCGTCCGGGTAGAGGAAGTAGATCGGCGCGTTCACCGCGGCCCAGGCCAGCGCCGCGGTCCAGGTGGTCCGCCACCAGTGCCCCATCCGCCCGGATCTCAGGCACAGCACCAGCAACGGCCCGAGGAAGAACAACGGATACAGCTTCGCCGCCGCGCCCAGCCCCAGCAACACCCCGGCCAGCCCCGGCCGGTTCCGCGCCCAGGCCAGCAACGCCACCGCGGCGAACGCGGTGGCCAGGGTGTCGAAGTTGGTGAAGGCGTGCACCACGACCAGCAGCGAGACCGCCGCGATGGCCGCGTCCCACGGCCGCCGCCCGGTGAGCTTGAAGGTCGCCCAGATGGTCACCAGCCAGGCCAGCGCCAGCCACAGCGAACTGAAGTTGAAGTAGACGATCACCGCCATCGCGTTGGGCAGCCAGCCACTGTTGGCGATGGCCACCCAGCCGTGCGCGAGCTGGGCGTTGAACCACTGGAACAACCCGGACAGCACCGGGTACTCCATGTAGCGCACCTGCCCGTTGTCCTCCACCCAGGAGGTCTTGTACGGGAACAGGCCCTTGTCCAGCCGCTCCGCGGTGTAGAGCGGAACGGTGTCGGAGTAGCACATCGCCACGTACTGCCGGGAATCCCGCCAGTCCAGCTGCACCACACCCTGGTCGTCCACGTACTCCTGCACACACGGCGCCTTGGCCGTGTACCCCAGCGCCAGCGTCAGGGTGGCCAGCAGCAACACCACCCGCAACGGCGTCCAGAACCAGTGCCGCCCCACCACCGCATGCCGCCCCAGCAACCCGCCGGCCGGCCTGCTGGCCTGCCGCGCGATCGGCTCGGACCAGGTCGCGACCTCCCGCTCCCGCGGTGTCAGCGACTCGGTGTCCGCGATCCGCTTGGACGCGGGCGGCGCCTGGCTCCAGTCGCCATCGGTGGCCTGCGGCTCGGGCCGCTCCGGTGCATGGGACACCTTGCGGATGCTACGGGGAAGCGCGGAACGAAGAAGGCGGGGAGGTGAACTGCCACCTCCCCGCCTTGATCAGTTGCCGTTGCCGCCACCTCCGCGGCCGCCGCCGCGCGGCTCACCACCAGGTGGTGGATCCTCTTCGGAGGTCTTGGTCGGTTTGCCAGTGCCGGTCGGGGTCGGCTTGCAGCTCGGGAAGGGCCAGCCGCCGCAGGTCGGGGTCGGCCTGGTGTTGGTCGGCCTGCTGCTGGTCGGTTCCTCGCTGCTGGTCGGCGGGACCGAGCTTCCCGAGGTGGAGGTCGCCGAGGTGTTGCTGGTGCTGGTCACCGGCGCCTCGAACTGGCCGATCGGGTTGGCCTTGGCGAAGTTCTCGGACTTGGTGCCGTTGAGATAGGTGTCCATGAACTCCTTCCAGACCGCGCCCGGCTCGTCCTTGCCGTACATATCCTTCGGGCCCACGAGTTTGCCGGTCTGGGAGTTCCAGCGGCCCTTGAGGATCTCGTTGTAGTCGGTGCCGACCCAGACCGCGGTGGAGATCGACGGGGTGTAACCCACCATCCAGGCACGGGAGTTGTGGCTGCTGCCCTTCTCCTTCTCGTACTGGTGGGTGCCGGTCTTGGCGGCCGAGGGCCGACCGTTGTCCAGCGGCAGCTTCGAGTACCCGGCGACCGGCTTGAGCGCTTCGGTCACGTTGCGCGCGATGTCGGTGTTGTGCTTGCTGTCGCTCTGGTCGAAGGCGGGCTTGGCGGGCTCGCTGAACTCGTGCAGGGTTTTGCCCGCGGCGTCGACCACCTTGGCCACGAAGTGCTGCTCGTTCTTCATGCCGTCGTTGGCGAAGGTGGCGTAGGCCGCGGACATGTCCATGGTCCGGACCTCGTAGCCGCCCAGCGCGATACCCGCGGACGGGGAGCCGCCGTTGCCCAGGCCCAGGCTGGGCTTGTTGTTGATTTCGGTCGGGATCCCGGCCTCCTGGGCCGCCTTGGCCACCGTCTTGGTGCCCACCTGCAGGGCGAGGTCGACGAAGGCGGTGTTGACCGAGTACTCGGTCATCTGCCGGATCGAGCACTGGGTGCATGGGTACTTGCCCGCGTTGGACACGGTGTACCCACTGTTGCCCTTGCCGAAGGTGCGCGGCGAGCTGGCGTCGAACGGTGTGCCCAGACCGATGTCCTTCTCCAGCGCCGCGGCCACCACGAATGCCTTGAACGAGGAGCCGGGCGGCTGAGCGGACTTGGCGTAGTCGGTGCCCTTGCCGTCCTTGCTGCCGTAGTAGGCCAGCACGCCGCCGGTCTTCGGGTCGGTGGCCACCAGGGCCGAGCGCAGATTTTCCGGCTGGCCGCTGGCGAAGACCACCTTCTGCACGGCGGCCTCGGCGGCCTCCTGCGCCTTCTTGTCGATGGTCGTGGTGATCGTGTAGCCGTACTTCTGGGCTGCGGTCATGCTGATCTTCTTGCGTTCCAGCTCGGTTTCGATCTGCTGCTGGATCAGGGCCTTCGGGCCGGACGCGCCACCACGCGCCTTGATCGCTTCTGCCCGGTTGCGCAGCTGGCCGGGCTGCTCGCCGTCCTCGGGGAACTGCATCTGGTCGCGGGCGGCCTTCTGGAGCTTGCCGTTCTCGACCATCTTGTCCAGCACGTCGTTCCAGCGCTTGACCGACTTCTCCCGGTTGATCGCCGGGTCCCACTCGTACGGGCGCTGGATGACCGCGGCCAGGATCGCCGCCTCTTCCGGACGGTTGATCTCCTTGGCGCTCTTGTTGAAGTACGCCTTGGCCGCCGCCTCGATGCCCTCGGCGCCACGGCCGAAGGAGATCACGTTGAGGTAGTTGGTCAGGATGTCGTTCTTCGAGTACTGGGCGTCCATTTTCGCCGACTTCACCAGCTCGGTGAACTTACGGGTCAGCGTGGGCGCGTCGTCGCCGGTGGAGATCTTGATGTACTGCTGGGTGATGCCGGAGCCACCGCCGGTGCCGCCGGTGAGGTTGTTGAACACCGCGCGCAGGATGCCGATCGGGTCGAAGCCAGGGTTCTCGAAGAAGTTCTTGTCCTCGGTCGAGAGCACCGCTTCCTTGATGACCTGCGGGATCTCCTCGAACTTCAGCTGGACCCGCTCGCCGCCCTTGGGCACCACCTTGGCGAGTTCGCTGCCGTCGGAGTAGTTGATCGTGACCACCTGGTTGTGGTTCTTGAAGACCTCTTCCGGCTTGAGCACGGTGACGAACTGGTAGGCGACGATGAAGGCAACCACCGGCGCGATGATGGCCAGGCCGGCGAGCACGTAACTGGTGCGGCGAACGCGGCGCCAGATCTTCTTCTTGCGCAGTTTGCGTTCCTCCTCCGGATCCGGTGCGTCGGCGTCGATGACGTGGCTGTCGTCGTAGTCCGGGTCGCCGGGGAGGGGCTCGCGGTGGGTGAGCAGCTCGGGCTCACGCGGGTACGGGTCGTCCGCCACCGGCGGGAACAGGTCGGTGGGCGCCTCGCCCGGGTGCTGCTGGCGCGGCGGCATGCCACCGGGGCCACCAGGACCGCCGGGGCCGCCGTTGAACGGCGGGTGCTGGCCGGGCGGGCCGGGCGGACGACCGCCAGGACCACCGGGCATCGGCGCGCCGCCGGGCGGGGTGTTCGGACCGCCGTGACCCATCGGGGCGCCGCCAGGGGGCGTGTTCGGACCGCCGTAGGGCATCGGACCGCCGCGGGGCGGGGTGTTCGGGCCACCAGGTCCACCGGGCATCGGGGGACGGCCGCCCTGCGGGGGCATCGGGGGGCGCTGGCCGCCGGGTGGCCCGCCCTGCGGCCCACCCGGGGGCGGCCCCTGGCGGGGGCCCGGCGGCGGAGTGTCGTCTTCGTCCCAGTTGGGCACCCACTGACCGGTGTGCTCACCGGTCTGCTCAGGTCCACCCGGCCGGCCGTCACGCCGTCGGTCGTCGCGCTCGTTCACGAAAAGGCCCTTCCACCGCCGTCGCACGGTGCGACGTCGTTTGGCGGTCGTTCGTCAGTACGTACCAGCGACATGAGCCGGATCACTCCGCGGCGGTCTTCCTTTGGGAGCTGCCGCTGCGCAGTCCATCCGTCCCCAGGACGTATGACTGCACCAGGTGGTTCCAGCTGCAGGTGCGGCACACCTCGACTACGTAGACGCTGAACTCCTCGAAGAGGGTTGCCATCCTGGCGAGTTCTTCAGCTGTGCGGGCCGAACCCGCAGCGTGCTTCAGCTCGTCGCCGTAGACCCAGGACACCAGCGTCAGGGGTTCCTTGCGGCACACAGGGCAGGTCACCGTGCTCGGTTCACCGTGGAACTTCGCCGCTCGGAGCAGGTATGGACTGGCGTCACACACCTCCATGACCCCAGACCGGCCGGAGTAGACCTCGGCGAGCAGCGCACGGCGCTGCAACGCGTAGTCCACCACCTGCCGCTGGGTTCGCACCCCATCAGACTACGTGGCTGGCACAAGGCCCCGGTGAGCCGTTCAGGGCAGTGCTGCCGGGTCGTTGTTCATCTCACGCCCGGAAGCTGGTGGTTTCGATGTATCGGCCCGATATAGTCCGACTGCCTGTCAACCGCGTCACAATCACGTCCGGAAGGGGTGCCAGATGCTGGAGCTGGCGATCCTCGGCATCCTGCACCGGGCCCCGATGCACGGCTACGAACTGCGGAAACAACTGGGCTGCCTGCTCTGCGGGCATCGCCCGGCGTTCTCCTTCGGCTCGCTCTACCCCACCCTGCGGCGGTTGCAGCGAGCCGGACTGATCGCCGAGGACGGTGGCGAGCCCAGTGCCTCCGCCGGCCGGGCCCGGCGGGTGTACGGACTGAGCGCGGCCGGCCGGGAGCACTTCGCCGGCCTGCTCGCCGAGGTCAACCCGCAGCACTGGGAGGACGACTGCTTCGGCGTCCGGCTGGCCTTCTTCTCCCGCACGCCGCCGGAGGCGCGGCTGCGGATCCTGGCGGGCAGGCGGCGCTGCGTGGCGGAACGGCAGGAGCGGATCAGGTCCACCCTGGACCGATCCTGCGAGCACGTCGACCACTACACCCGGCAGTTGCAGCGACTCGGCCTGGACGGCGCCGAGCGCGAGGTGCGGTGGCTGGACGAGTTGATCGAGGCGGAACACCGCCAGCGATGAGGACGACTTTGAAGGAGGACCCGGCCATGTCCGGAGACCGCCGCAGTGTGCGGGTGGCCATCGTCGGCGTCGGGAACTGCGCCGCGTCCCTGGTGCAGGGCGTGCAGTACTACCGCGACGCCGACCCCGACAGCCGGGTGCCCGGCCTGATGCACGTGCAGTTCGGCGACTACCACGTCCGCGACATCGAGTTCGTGGCCGCGTTCGACGTGGACGCCAAGAAGGTCGGCATGGACCTGTCCGAGGCGATCCTGGCCAGCGAGAACAACACCATCAAGATCTGCGACGTGCCGCCGCTGGGCGTCAGCGTGCAGCGCGGGCACACCCTGGACGGCCTCGGCCGGTACTACCGGGAGACCATCCAGGAGTCCGACGAGCAGCCGGTGGACGTCGCGCGGGCCTTACGCGAGGCCGAGGTGGACGTGCTGGTCTCCTACCTGCCGGTGGGTTCGGAGGCGGCCGACCGCTTCTACGCCCAGGCCGCCATCGACGCGGGCGTCGGCTTCGTCAACGCGCTGCCGGTGTTCATCGCCAGCGACCCGGTGTGGGCGGAGAAGTTCCGCGCCGCCGGCGTGCCGATCGTGGGTGACGACATCAAGTCCCAGGTCGGTGCCACCATCACGCACCGCGTGCTGGCCAGGCTGTTCGAGGACCGCGGGGTCGTGCTGGACCGCACCATGCAGCTCAACGTGGGCGGCAACATGGACTTCATGAACATGCTGGAGCGCGACCGCCTGGAGTCCAAGAAGGTCTCCAAGACCCAGGCCGTCACCTCCCAGGTCGACCACGACCTCGGCGCCCGCAACGTGCACATCGGCCCGTCCGACTACGTGGCCTGGCTGGACGACCGCAAGTGGGCCTACGTCCGCCTGGAAGGCCGCGCCTTCGGCGACGTGCCGCTGAACCTGGAGTACAAGCTGGAGGTCTGGGACTCGCCCAACTCCGCGGGCGTGATCATCGACGCGGTCCGCGCCGCCAAGATCGCCCTGGACCGCGGCATCGGCGGCCCGGTGCTGTCCGCCTCCTCCTACTTCATGAAGTCCCCGCCGGAGCAGTACGACGACTCGGTGGCGCGGGACAAGGTCGAGCAGTTCATCCGCGGCGAGGACTGATCCCGCGGGCCGCGGGCGGTGTCAGGCGCACCGGCCGCGGCCCGACTGACCGAGGCAGCAGCGATCCCAGTCGAACAGCTGCGATCTTGCTCGCGCCAGGTAGTCGCGGGCGGTTCCGGTGCTTGGCTCGAAGTGTCGCCCGAGCACAAGCACGCCTACCCGAGCCGCGCCCGCGTCCTTGAGGGCCGCACAGGCGGACTGGGCGTGGCTGCCAGTGGTCCACGTGTCGTCGACCAGGAGCACGTTGCGGTCGGCCACATCCGCACACACCTGGAACCGATCCGGGGTGAAGACGCGGTCAGCGAAGCCCGGCACCGGTGCCAGTGCGGGGACGAAGCGCGCCCGAGTCCGGCCGATGTTGCTGCTCAGCATCCGGTGCAGTGGATGGGAGAGCCTTCCCCGGGTGCTTGGCACCGCGGCGACCACCTCGAACCGTTCTGCCTGTGCGGCGCTGGCCAGGCACGTCTCGTGCTGACGCAGGAAGTACTCCAGGATGGTGGCGAATCCGTTGAACAGCGTTGCCTGCGCCCGGTTGTCGCCGTTCTTGTACAGCGACAGTTCCCGGGCGAACTGTCCACCCTTGACCGCCAGGGCGATCGGGGTGACCACGTCAGCGAGTGAGCGGGCTTGATCACAGTGTTTGTTGCACTGAAAGCACTGTGGCCAGCGTTCGACCTCGCGCCAGCAGGTGGTGCACACTCCGGGGCCGGCCGATGGCACCGGAATCAGGACGTTGCGGTAGCTCTGGAGCTTCCAGGAGATCGGACGCACTGCGGTTAGAGCTGGATCAGGTCGGGTGCTTCGGCAATCAGCTCATCCAGAACCTTGAGCACATGGCCCGGGTTCTCCAACACGGTGGTGTTCGGACGCTGTGCCATTGCCTGGCCCCAATTCGTGCCGTGCACCACCTCCGGCGTCAGGAACACATGCCTGCCGTGCTCCAGCGCCACCCGCGCCTGGATTCGCGCCCCGCTGTGCTCGCCGGCCTCGACCACCACGGTCGCGCTCGCGCAGCCGCTCATCACCGCGTTCCGCATCGGGAACTGATGCTTCGCCGGGCCGGTGTCCGGCCAGAACTGGGACAGCACCGCCCCGGTTCGGCCGATCTCCTGTTGCAGCTCGGCGTTTTCCGCCGGATAGCCATGCCGAAGGCCAGTGCCGATGACCGCAACGGTCCGCGCGCCGGCGTCCAGCACAGCCCGATGTGCGGCGGTGTCCACACCGGCGGCAAGTCCGCTGACGACGGTCCAGCCGGCCTGCGCCAGCTCCGTCGCAAGCTCCCGCGTCCTGCTCAGCCCCCGCGGACTCGCGGCCCGGCTGCCGACCACCGCGACTGACCGCTCATCTTGCGGATCGAGGCTTCCCCGGTAGGTCAGGAACGGCGGGCGCTGGTGGACCAGCATCAGCTGCACCGGGTAGTCCTTGTCGAGCAGTGTGACAAGTCTGATGCCCTCGCCCGCCCAGGACTCGATCTCCCGCGCGAGCAGGCCGACCTCAGCGGCCAGATCACGTTCGACATGATCAAGTGTGGGCTGCTCAGGGGTCAGCAGTTCATCGAGGACCGCGATCGCGGACCCTGCATCTTCCACCGCCATCGCGACCTCGGCCCACGAGCGGCCACTGTCTCGTAGGACAAGCAGGAGAGCTGCCTGTTCCCGCTGATCTGCCACGGTGTCATCCTATCGAACGCGCGTTCGAATGTGCAGGCGCTGGCGGTCACACGATGGGGCAGTTTAGAGGTCGGCGGGACTGATCATCGTCATGCCCGCCGCCGTGCTGCGATGCATCTCCGGTAGCGCGGCGGCGGCCCCGGCCAGTCCGATAGTGCGGGTGATCAGCCGGTCTGGCCGCAGCTTTCCGCTGCTGACCAGGGCCATCATCTCCGGGTAGGCGTGCGCGGCCATGCCGTGGCTGCCCAGCAGGGCCAGTTCGTGTGCGATCACCCGGCCCATCGGCAGTGCGGTCGCGGCGCCGGGCAGCAGGCCGACCTGGACGTGTCGGCCGCGGCGGCGCAGGCCGTTGATCGAGTTGGCCGCGGTGGCCGGGTGGCCGAGGGCGTCCAGGGACAGGTGTGCGCCGCCGCCGGTCAGGGTGCGCACGGCCTCGGCGGTGTCCACGCCGGTGCCGTTGAGCACTGCCGCGGCGCCGAGTTCGGTGGCCAGGGACAGGGCTTCGTCGTTGAGGTCGATGGCGATCACCTGGGCGCCCGCGGCGGCGGCGATCATCACCGCGGACAGGCCGACGCCGCCGCAGCCGTGCACGGCCACCCACTCGCCGGCGCGGGCGCCGCCGATGTCGCGGACCGCGCGGAAGGAGGTGGCGAACCGGCAGCCGAGGGCGGCGGCGGTGTCGTAGGCCATGGTCTCGGGCAGGGCGACCAGGTTCACGTCGGCCTGGTGGATCCGCACGGCCTCGGCGTAGGAGCCCCAGTGGGTGAAGCCGGGCTGGGTCTGCGCGGAGCAGACCTGCTGGTCACCGGCCTGGCAGGACGGGCAGGAGCCGCAGGCGCTGATGAAGGGCACGGTCACCCGGTCGCCGGGCCGCCAGCGGCGCACGTCCGCGCCGACCTCGCGCACCACCCCGGCCAGTTCGTGCCCTGGCACGTGCGGGAACGTGCTGATGTCGTCGTCGTGGCCCATCCAGCCGTGCCAGTCGCTGCGGCACAACCCGGTGGACTCCACCGCGATCACCGCATCGGCCGGGCCGGGCACCGGATCGGGCAACTGCTCGACGGTCACCGGACCGCCGAAGGACTCGTAGGTCACTGCGCGCACGGGCGAAACATAACGCGGCTCTGCACAATGCGGTCGTGGGTATTCGAGAGGTCGATGAGTTCGGGCGGCGGTTGCGGGCCGAGTTGCCCGCCGCGACCAGGCTGGACCCGCAGACCCGCGCCGCCTACGGCTCGGACGCCTCCATCTACCGAGTGCTGCCGACCGCGGTGCTCGAACCCCGCGACCTGGACGAACTGGGCGCCGCGCTGGCCATCGCGCGCGAGCACGGCGTGCCGGTCACCAGCCGGGGCGGCGGGACCTCGGTGGCGGGCAACGCGATCGGCACCGGGCTGGTGGTCGACTTCTCCCGGCACCTCAACCGGGTGCTGGCCATCGACCCGGACGCGCGCACCGCGACCGTGCAGCCGGGGGTGGTGCTGGACGAGCTGCGCAGCCAGGCCGCCGGGCACGGGCTGACCTTCGGGCCGGATCCGTCCACCCAGTCCCGCTGCACGCTCGGCGGCATGATCGGCAACAACGCCTGCGGCCCGCACTCGGTGGCCTGGGGCACCACCGCCGAGGTGGTGCACCGGCTGGACCTGCTGCTCGCCGATGGCCGTTCGCTGACCGCAGGGCCGGGTGGCAGCGATGACGCGGAGCTGGACCGGCGGCTGATCTCGTTGCGGGACAAGCACTTGCGTGAACTCCGGCTGGAGCTGGGCCGGTTCCGCAGGCAGGTCTCCGGGTACAACCTGGCGGAGTTGTTGCCGGAGAAGGGTTTCCACCTGGCGCGGGCGCTGGTCGGGTCGGAGGGCACCTGTGCGGTGCTGACCGGTGCGACCGTGGCGCTCACCCCGCTGCCCGCGGCGAAGGTGTTGCTGGTGCTGGGTTTCGCCGATGTCTACACCGCCGCGGACCAGGCCCCGCTGCTGGCCGCGGCCGGTGCGCTGACCGTGGAGGGGATGGACGAGCAGCTCATCGCCGCGCTCGGCAGCGGGCCGGGAAGTGTTGCGGCGAAAGAACTCCCGCCCGGCCGGGCCTGGCTGTACTGCGAGGTCGCCGGGGCGGATCAGGCCGAGGCGGAAGCGCGGGCGGCGGAGCTGGCCGGGTTGGTCGAGGCCAGTGCATTGGTGGTCACCGACGCGCCGCGGACCGCGGCGCTGTGGCGGATTCGCAAGGACGGCGCGGGGATCGCGACCCGGATGGCCGACGGCGGCGAGGCATGGCCGGGCTGGGAGGACTCCGCGGTGCCGCCGGAACGCCTCGGCGGCTACCTGCGTGAACTGCACGCCCTGCTCGGCGCGCACGGCTACCGCGGCATCGCCTACGGCCACTTCGGCGAGGGCTGCCTGCACCTGCGCTGCGACTGGGATCTGCTGACGCCGCACGGGGTGTCCCGCTACCGCGAGCTCATCGAGGCCGCCGCCGACCTGGTGGTCGCGCACGGCGGCACCAGCTCCGGCGAACATGGTGACGGCCGGGCCCGCTCCGCCCTGCTGGCCCGCACCTACTCACCCGCGCTGCTGGCCGCCTTCGCCGGGTTCAAGCGGATCTTCGACCCGGACGGCCTGCTCAACCCGGGTGTGCTGGTCGCCCCGCGCCCGCTGGACGCGGACCTGCGGCCCGGCCACGACCGGATCGACCCGCCCGTCGTGCACGCCCTGCACGCCGACAACGGCTCCTTCGCGGCCGCGGTACGCCGCTGCGTCGGGGTGGGCAGCTGCCGCCAGGCCAGCGGCGCGATGTGCCCGTCGTACCAGGTCACCGGGGATGAACTGCATTCCACCAGGGGCCGGGCCAGGGTGCTCGGGGAAATGCTGCGCGGTGAACTGCTCGACCCGGACGCCACCGCGGTGCACGCGGCGCTGGACCTGTGCCTGTCCTGCAAGGCGTGTAAGCACGAGTGCCCGGTGCAGGTGGACATGGCCACCTACAAGGCCGAGTTCCTGCACCACCACTACCGGCGGAAACTACGGCCGCGGGCGCACTACACGCTGGGCTGGCTGCCGCTGCTGGCCCGGCTGGCCCGCCCGGCGCCCGGTCTGGCCAACGCGCTCACCGCCCGCCCGGCCGCGCGCAGACTGGCCGGGCTCGAACCCCGCCGCGACCCGGTCTCCTTCGCTCGCACCAGTTTCCGCTCCTGGTGGCGGCGGCGCGGCGGACCTCGGGGCACCGGCACCCCGGTGTTGCTGTGGCCGGACACCTTCACCAACTTCATCCAGCCGGAGATCGGCATCGCCGCGGTCGAGGTGCTGGAGGCGCTGGGCTACCGGGTGGAACTGCCGCGCGGGCCGGTCTGCTGCGGGCTGACCTGGCATTCCACCGGGCAGCTGGACACGGCCCGCCGGGTGCTGCGCCGCTCGGTCCGCGCGCTCGCGGGAGACCGGCTGGTCATCGGGCTGGAACCGTCCTGCACCGTGCTGCTGCGCGAGGACGCCGCCGAACTGGTGCCCGAGGCGGCCGGACTGAGCACGCGGGTGCGAACGCTGGCCGAGCTGGTCGCCGCGCACGAGGGCGACTGGCCGTTCGCGCGGTTGGACGCCAAGGCGATCCGGCAGCCGCACTGCCACCAGCAGGCCACCTTCGGTGACGCCGCCGAGCAGGAAGTGTTGTCCCGCCTGGGGATCGAGGTCGACCAGGTGGACGCGGGCTGTTGCGGACTGGCCGGGAACTTCGGGTTCGAGCCTGGCCACTGGGACATCGCGCAGGCCTGCGCGGAACGCCAGCTCTACCCCAGGATCAGGGCCGCGCCGGCCAGCACGATGGTGCTGGCCGACGGGTTCTCCTGTCGAACCCAGGCCGGTCAGGGCACTGAGGTCACCGCGGAGCACACTGCGAGCGTGCTGCGCCGTGCACTCAGCCTTCCGGCATCTTCGAGGAGTGGTGGTTGATGATCACCCAGTGCCCGTTCCGCTTCTCGTAGACGAAGGTGTAGCGGGCATCGGTGGTGCTGCCGTTGGCGAAGGTGAACCGGTAGGTGCCGGTGTCCACCGCCGAGTGCGGGCCCTGGATGGTGATGATGCTCTGCAGGATGCGCCCGCGCGGCTTGTTCTCCAGGAAGTGGTTGAAGTAGTCCACGATCCCGGCGCGGTCGGTGCGCACCCGGTTGGACAGGGTGGGCAGCAGAACAGCGCCGTGTCCGTAGCGGTTGGCCACGGTCTGGCTATTTCCGGTGGCGATTGCGGCGTCCCAGGCGGTGAACTGCGCGGCAATCTCCTGCTTGCTGGGCAGATCCTGGACGCTCGCGGTCGATAAGGTCGCCGCACCGTCTGTCCCGGTCGCGCTTGCCGCGGCGCCACCGCCGAGGACAAGCCCGATGACCAGTGCGGATGCCGCGAGAACCCGGATACGTCCGTTTTGCGCATTTAGCACGAGAGTTCCTCCTCGTTGACGGCCGAGCGGGGAGACTTTGCGCCTGTTTCGGCTATTTCGCGAGGGCCTGCACAAGAATTCCAATGCGGATGTGACGCACATTACTTAGGTTACCTAAGGAAATTTGTTAGGGTGACTAAGTGCCTACTCGGTATATCAAGATCGATTCATTGGCGCGGGAACTCTGCCCGCTGGTGTTCCGGCTCTACTACGTGGTGCGCCGGGAGACTCCGCAGCATCAGCTCACCCTCACCCAGGCATCCGTGCTGGCCACACTGGCTGCCGACGGGGCGGCGCGGATGAGTGTGCTGGCCGAGCGGGAGGGCGTCCGGCTGCCGTCGATGACCGATGTGATCACCCGGCTGGAGCGACTGGGCCTGGCCCGCCGCGCGCCGGATCCGGCGGACCGCAGGGCGGTGCTGGCTGAGGTGACCGAGGACGGCGCGCGGCTGATCGCCGAACTGGTGCAGGCGCGCGAGGAGTTCCTTGGCCGCCGCCTGGCCGGGCTCGCCGCGGCCGATCAGGCCGCCATCGCCGCCGCTCTGCCCGCGTTGCGCCGCCTGCTGGCAGTCGACTGAACTTGGGGCAGCGGCCGGAACTCCAGTGGGCGTTCACTGTGTGCGAATCATGGCTGGTTAATCACTCACGGTGATGGTCTGTCCGGCGTATTTCACCGTTTTGCCCGCTAGTCAGGTTGCAAGCTGACAACAGAGCGTGGTTGTTTGTCTTCTGTTCACTTTCAGGTCTTCCCTGGCTCGCTTGACGGCCCTACGGTCACGCCGTTCCCAGACTGACGTCGTGGAGGTACGTGTGTCTCAAGGAGAGCAGGGTCGCCGTCTGCTGCCGCTGCTGCCCAACCATGCGGTTGGGCGCTCGTCGGTGACCTGCGAGTACCGATGTGGCAACGCGTGTGCGCACGAAGAACCGAACAACTCGGAGAATGAGTACTTCGGCGACATGGCCCGCAAGGCGATGTCCCGGCGGGGCATGTTGCGCGCGGGCGCCGTGCTGGCCATTGCGGGAGCGGGCGCCACCACGCTTGCCGGCACCGCGGCCGCCGACGTCAAGCTGGACCTGGGCGCCGGCCCGGTGGACGTCGACGTGGATCTCGACCTCGGCTTCGGCGGGGGCCGCCGCACCGCGGGGGTGAACTTCGAGCCGGTCGCACCCAACCGCGAGGACAAGATCGTCGTCCCCAAGGGCTACACCAGCGAGGTGCTGATCCGCTGGGGCGACCCGGTGCTGCCCGGCGCGCCCAAGTGGGACTTCGAGAAGCAGACCGCGGCCGCCCAGGCCGCGCAGTTCGGCTTCAACAACGACTACTGCGCCCTGGTGCCGATCCCCGGCTGCGATGACAAGTGGCTCATGGTGAGCAACCACGAGTACACCGCCGAGGAGTTCATGTTCCGCGGCTGGAACAAGGACAACCCGACCCGTGAGCAGGTGGAGATCGCCTGGGCCGCGCACGGCCAGTCCGTGGTGCTGGTCGAGCGCAACCGCCGCACCGGGCGGCTGGAAGCCAAGGTGGACAAGCAGTACAACCGCCGGATCACGCTGACCACGCCGTTCGAGGTGCGTGGCCCGGCCGCCGGTTCGCAGTACCTCAAGACCTCGGTCGACCCGACCGGCACCGTGGTGCTGGGCACCCAGAACAACTGCTCGGGCGGGCTCACCCCGTGGGGCACGATCCTGTCCGGCGAGGAGAACGTCAACCAGTACTTCGCCAACGCGGACAAGGTCACCGACCCGGTCGTGGCCGCGCGGCTGGCCCGCTACGGCTTCCCGAAGGGCACCAGCACCCGCAAGTGGGAGCGCTTCGACAAGCGCTTCGACCTGGCGCAGGAACCCAATGAGGCCAACCGGTTCGGCTACATCGTGGAGATCGACCCGTTCGAGCCGGACCAGCCGCCGATCAAGCACACCGCGCTCGGCCGGTTCAAGCACGAGGGCGCCAACGTGATCGTGGCCCGCGACGGCCGGGTGGTCGCGTACATGGGCGATGACGAGCGCTTCGACTACATGTACAAGTTCGTCACCGACGGCAAGATCAAGCACGGGCACAGCAAGCGCGCCCGCGAGCACAACAAGCGGCTGCTCGACTCGGGCACGCTCTACGTCGCCCGCTTCACCGGCGACAGCCCGGCCGCGGAGATCGACGGCTCCGGCAAGCTGCCCAGCGACGGCGAGTTCGACGGCACCGGCGAGTGGATCCCGCTGGCGCACAACAACAAGTCCTTCGTGCCCGGCTTCACCGCCGAGGAGGTCTACGTCTTCACCCGGCTGGCCGCGGACAAGGTTGGCGCGACCAAGATGGACCGGCCCGAGGACGTCGAGCCGAACCTGCGCAACCGCCGGATCTACGCCGCGCTGACCAACAACACCGACCGCGGCAAGGCGGGCAAGGAAGGCGCCACCGAGGTCGCGCCGCGCCTGGGCAACAAGAACGGCCAGGTGATCGAGATCGAGGAGCGGTTCTCCGACAACACCGCGACCCGGTTCAAGTGGAACCTGCTGCTGGTGTGCGGCGACCCGAAGGCCGCCGACACCTACTTCGGCGGGTACGACAAGACCAAGGTCAGCCCGATCTCCTGCCCGGACAACGTGGCCTTCGACGGCTACGGCAACCTGTGGATCTCCACCGACGGCAACGCGCTGGGCTCCAACGACGGCCTGTTCGCCACCCCGCTGGAGGGCAGGGAACGCGGGCACGTCCGCCAGTTCCTGACCGTGCCGATCGGCGCGGAGACCTGCGGCCCGATCATCGAAGAGCGGTTCGTGCTGGTCTCGGTGCAGCACCCGGGTGAGGTGGACGGCGCCACCGTGGAGAAGCCGGCCTCGCACTGGCCGGACGGCGGCACCAGCCAGCCGCGGCCGTCCGTGGTCGCGGTCTACAAGACCAACGGCGGCCGCATCGGCAGCTGATCCACCCCGCTGCTCAGCGGTGCTCGTTGCCTCTCCGCAAGGCGAGCACGAGCACCGCTGACATCAGCATCGCCGCGCCGACCAGCCACAACCCGGTGCGCTGACTGCCGGTGGCATCGGCCAGCGCGCCGGTGACGTAGGGCGCGACGAACCCGGACAGGTTGCCCAGCGAGTTGATCAACCCGATCGCGCCGGCCGCCGCGGCGCCGGAGAGGAACGTGGTGGGCAGCGCCCAGAAGGTGGGCATCGCGGCCAGCACCCCGCAGGCGCACACGGTCACCGCGATCATCGCGGCCAGTGGATTGCCCAGGTAGAGCGCGATCGGGATGGCCAAGCCGCCCAGCAGCGCGGGCAGTGCCACGTGCCAGGTGCGTTCCCTGGTCCGGTCGCCGTGCCTGCCCCACCAGATCATCACCGCCGCGCCGATGGCGTAGGGCACCGCGTTGATCAGGCCGCGCTCCACCACGGTGTAGGCGGTGCCGAACTGCGCCTCGAAGCCCTTGATGATGGTGGGCAGGAAGAAGCCGAGCGCGTAGAGCCCGTAGACGATGCCGAAGTAGACCAGCGCCAGGGCCAGGATCCGCGGCGAGGTGAGCGCCTTGCGCAGGGTCCAGCCGTGCTTGGCCTCGGTGGCCTTCTCCTCCGCCGCGAGTTCCGCGGTCAGCCAGGCCCGCTCCTCGTCGGAGAGCCACTTGGCGTCGGCCGGCCGGTCGGTGAGGAAGAACCAGGTCACCCCGGCCAGCAGGATCGCCGGGATGCCCTCGGCCAGGAACATGAACCGCCAGCCGGACAGCCCGAACACGCCGTCCCCGTAGCTGATCAGCAGGCTGGACACGGTGGCCCCGATCGCGCTGGAGACCGCCACCGCGGCCATGAACTGCGCGACCACCTTCGCCCGCTGGTAGGCCGGGAACCAGTAGGTCAGGTACAGGATGATGCCGGGGAAGAACCCGGCCTCGGCCACCCCGAGCAGGAACCGCAGCACGGACAGCGTGGTCGCGTTGGGCACGAAGGCCATCGCGGTCGCGATGATGCCCCAGCTGATCATGATCCGGGCGATCCACCGCCGGGCCCCGAACCGGTGCAGGGCCAGGTTGCTGGGCACCTCCAGCAGCAGATATCCCACGAAGAATATGCCGGAGGCGAAGCCGAACGCCTTCTGGTCCATGCCCAGCTCGGCGGTCAGCCCGTTGGGTCCGGCAAACCCGATGTTGACCCGGTCCAGGTAGTTGATGAAGTACAGCAACCCCAGGAACGGGACCAACCGCCAGGTGACCTTGCGCATGACCCGGTCCCGCAACGCGACGGTGTCCATCCCGGGTTCCTAACCCTTCGACCGGCTACGGTCAACTCCATGACCTCCCGCCCCCGCGCCCTGGTGACCGGCGCCTCCCGCGGCATCGGCAAGGCCATCGCCCAGGCCCTGGCCCCCACCCACGACCTGCTGCTGGGTGGCCGGGACCAGGCCGCGCTGTCCGAACTGGCCACCGAACTGGGCAACGCCCTGCCCTGGCCGCTGGACCTGGCCGACTCCGACGCGCTCACCGCGGCCACCGCCGAGATCGACCGGCTGGACCTGCTGGTGCACAGCGCGGGCGTGGCCGAACTGGGCGCCGTGGCCGACACCCCGGCCAAGGTCTGGCGGGAGACCTACGAGATCAACGTGGTCGCGGTGGCCGAGCTGACCCGGGTGCTGCTGCCCGCCCTGCGCCGGGCCCGCGGCACCGTGGTGCTGATCAACTCCGGCGCCGGCCTGCGCGCCAACCCCGGCTGGGGCGCCTACGCCGCCAGCAAATTCGCCCTGCGCGCCCTGGGTGACGCGCTGCGCGCCGAGGAGGAGCCGCACGGCGTCCGGGTGACCTCGGTGCACCCCGGCCGCACCGCCACCGACATGCAGCGTGGCATCCGCTCCGCCGAGGGCGGCGACTTCCAGCCGGAGGCCTACCTGCGGCCGGAATCGGTGGCCAGCGCCGTGCTCATGGCCGCGACCGCGAGCCCGGACGCCCACCTCACCGAGATCGTCATCCGCCCGGCGGCCCGCTAGCTGATCCGCTCCGCGATCCGGCGCACCTGCGCCTGTGCCTTCCCCCGGTCCACCCGGGTCGGCTCGTGCCCGCTGACCACCTGCTCACCGGCCACCCACACCTCCGTCACCTGACTCGCCGCCGAGGACCACACCAGGTTCGACAGCAGCTGCACGTCCGGCGCGGAGGTGCCCAGCGGGAAGGCCGGGCTGTCCACGTCCACGTGCACCACATCGGCCCACCGCCCGGCCTCCAGCGCGCCGATGTCGGCGCGGCCGATGGCCGCGGCGCCCTCGCGGGTGGCCATCAGCAGGGCCTGCGGGGCGGTCAGCGCGGCCGCGTCGCCCGAGTCCAGGCGGGCGAACAGGGCGGCCTGGCGGACCTCGTCCCAGATGTCCAGGTCGTCGTTGCTGGCCGGGCCGTCGGTGCCCAGGCCGACCCGCAGGTTGCCCGCGCGCATGTCCAGCAGGCGGGCGGTGCCGGAGGCGAGTTTGGCGTTGGAGTTGGGGCAGTGCGCGACCGCGACGTCGTGCCGCTTGAAGATGTCCAGGTCGGTGTCGGACAGGTGCACCGCGTGCGCGGCCAGCACCCGGCCGCCGAGGGCGCCGATCTTCTCCAGCAGCTGGGGCACCGAGCCGTGCTCGGCGCGCACCGCGATGTCCTCCTGCAGGGCTTCGGCCACGTGGATGTGCATCAGCGCGCCGCGATCGCGGGAGAGCTGGGCGACCTCGGCGATGATCTCCGGGGTCAGTGTGTACGCCGAATGCGGGCCGTAACCCAGTTCGATCCGGTCAGCAGGGCCGAAGCGCAGGCCGTCGGCGTCGATCCAGCGGGTGGTGTGGCCGGTCAGCTCCTGCCAGCTGCCGAGGCGCTCCAGGCCGGGGGCGTTGATGATGCCCGGGGTGAGCAGCACCCTGGCGCCGGTGTCCAGCACCGCCTCGACGATGTGCTCGCCGTGGAAGAACATCTCCACGCTGGTGGTCACGCCTGCCCGCAGCATCTCGATCGAGCCGAGCAGCATGCCGTCGTAGGAGTCCCGCGGGATCATCCGGCCCTCGGCAGGCCAGATCGCCTCGGTCAGCCAGCGCATCAGCGGCAGGTCACCGCCCAGTCCGCGCAGCGGCATCATCGGGGTGTGCGCGTGCGTGTTGATCAGGCCCGGGAGCAGGATGCCGGTCAGCTCCCGGACCTGGGCGCCCTCGGGCAGCGGGGGCGCGGCCGCGATCGGTCCACAGTGGACGATCCGGCCGGCCGCGTCGATGTCGACGACGGCGTCCCGCAGCACCGAGCAAGCGGTGTCACAGGGCAGGACTACGGGGGCCTTCAGGCGCATCGGCACGGGCATGCACGGATCCTGCCAAATCCGGCTCGGCCGGTGGCGTGGGCCTGGGGTGGTCCAGCACACAGCGCAGCCCGGCGAACAGGTCGTGCCAGGCCCGCTGATCGCGGCGGAACACCGGGGCCAGCAGCAACAGGGTGAACGCGGCCAGCCCGCCGAGGCCGATCAGGATCAGCGTCTCCCGCTCCGGCAGGCCGAGCTGGGCGGCCAGGTCGTACCGCTCATGCAACCTGATCACCACCGCGCCGACCACGGCCGCCAGCACGGAGAGCACGAACAGCATCCCGGCCGGGCCGAAGATCTCCCGCAGCAGCACCCTGCCCAGCGGCGCGGGACCGCCGTCCGCCCGGCGCACCTTGAACCGCAGCAACCGGCCTGCCGGGGTGTAGCCCTGGTCCAGCACCGGCAACACGATCCGGACCAGCAGGTAGCAGACGAAGCTCAGGAAGGCCGGTTCGTAGCCGGTGAAGGCGTACAGCACGATCGCCAGCAGACCGGCCGCGATCATGTCCAGCCCGTAGCCCGCCACCTGCCGCGGCAGGCTCGCCGAATCGGCCAGCGCCCGGGTTTCCGCCGCGGGCAGCAGCTTCGGCACGATCAGCGCGGCCGGGGCGATCAGCCCGCCGAGCGCGGCGCCGAGGGTGTTGGCCATCAGGTCGTCGATGTCGAAGAGCCGGTACGGGCACGGGTAGATGCCGAGATTGCCGGTGACCTGGATGATCTCGATCAGCAGCGAGGCGCCGAACCCGATCGCCACCACCCACCGCCTGCGCAGCCCGTGCACCCGGCGCAGCAGCACGCCCAGCGGCACGAACAGCGCCACATTGAACACGAAGCCCAGCATGGACTTGGAGGTCAGCGCGGCCAGGAGACCGGAGCGGTTGTGCTTGACCAGTTCGGTCTGGATGTCGCTGACGAACTGGAATGGCACGAACTGGGTGCTCTGCCTGCCGGTGCACACGCTGTCGATCGGCGGGAACGGCATGAACACCAGCGCCAGCAGCACCAGCCCGTACAACAGCGTCGCGTACAGCACGAACGACCGGCGCGGGTCGACCCGGCCGAACCGGACGTAGTGGAAGGCCACCACCGGTATCAGCAGCGCGAGGCCGATGATCAGGAAGTAGAACAGGCCGGTCTGGATGTTCTGCACGTACAGCTGAGGCACAGCGGAATTCTGTGGCCTGGCGCGATGATCCAGATCGGCTTATCGGCCAGTGCCACTCAGCATTCTGGCCGATTCACCCAGTAGGGGTCAGGCGACGAACGTCGTCAGGGTCTTCGATCCGCTCGTGCCCGATCGGCTCCACCGGCCGCCGCCGCACCCGCACCGCCTTGGTGCCGGAGATCCGCTCCGGCCAGCCGAGCTGGTCGCGGCGGAACATCGGCGACACCAGCGCGCCGTAGGCCAGCACCAGGCCGAGCACCGCGCACAGCGCCAGCGCGGTGAGCACCCGCAGGTTGTCCGACCAGTCACCGGTGAGCACCGGCGCGATCAGCACGAAACACCACAGCCCCGGCAGTTCCAGCGCCTCCCGCCCGGCCACCCGCAGCAGCCCGGCGGGCGAGCCGTCGCCGCGGCGCACCCGGTAGCCCAGCAGGTAACCACCCGGCGTCCAGCCGCGGGTCAGCCACGGCACGACCACCCTGGTCAGCAGCACCGGGGCCAGCGCGACCAGCGCGCCGCCGCCGGTGGTCAGGAAGAACATGCCGCTGAGCAGCAGGTCCACCGCGAGCGCGGCCAGCTTGCGCGGCACCCCGACGGTGTCCGGGAAGACCGGCACGGCGGGCGCCAGCTTCGGCAGCACGATCACCAGCGGGGCGAGGGCGAAACCGAGCAGTGTGCCGCCGGTGTTGGCGATCAGGTCGTCCACATCGAAGAGCCGGTAGGCACACGGGTACAGGCCCCAGTTGCCGGTGAGCTGGGTCAGCTCGAAGGCCATCGACACGCCGAACCCGGCCGCCGCGGTGGTGCCGAGGCCCTTGCCGAAGGCCCGGCGCAGGAACACGCCCAGCGGCGCGAACAGCGCGATGTTGAAGGCGAAGCTGAGCATGGACTTGGAGGTCAGCCCGGCCAGCAGCCCGGACCGATTGTGCTTGGCCAGCTCGGCCTGGATGTCGCTGAGGAACTGGAACGGGGTGAACTGGGTGGTCTGCTGCACTCCGGTGCACACCTTGACCGGGTCCGGGAAAGGCAGGAACACCAACGAGATCGCGATCGCGGCGTAGGCCAGGAAGGCGTAGAGCACCAGCGCCCGGCGCGGCTCCAACCTGCCGTAGCGGCGGTAGTGCACCGCGGCCATCGGCAGCAGCAGCGCGAAACCGATGCCCAGGAACAGCAGCAGGCCGGTGCGGACGGAGCCGAGGTAGGTCGCGATCACACGGTCAATGCTCGGGAAAATCGCGCCCCGCCCCATCGACCGCGCAGCCCGGACCGCTCGGCCGAAGAGTCCGTCCCGGGCAGCTCCGGATCGGCCGGATGGCCGAGGGCTCAGACCGAGTCGAGCCGTTTCCGCAGCGCTGCGAGCCGGCCACCTGGCGGAGTGGGCGGCTGGGAGAACTTGGCCGGACCGCCGACCCGGGCCCGCTGCACCGCCCCGGTGTCCACCCGGAAGGCGGGCCGCCCGCCACTGGGCCGCTGCCGGGAGCGCAGCCAGGCCAGCCGGTGCTGGGCCTCGCTGTGGTGGTCGGTGATGGTGACCTCGGCGGCGTCGAAGGAGTGCAGCACCGCGCGGTTGAGTTCCAGGGTGGCCCGGTCCCGCCACAGCGTGCGCTCGGAGCCGGTGTCCAGCCCCAGCCGGTCGGCGACCTCGCCGGCCATGGCGTACGCGCCCTCGTCGGCCAGTGCCCTGGTGCCGATCTCCGCGCCGACGAAGAAGGAGTTGAACGGCGCGGCCGGGTAGCTGATGCCGCCGATGGACAGCCGCATGTTGCTGATCACCGGCACCGCGTGCCAGCGCAGGCCCAGCTCGCCGAACCAGGCCAGCTCGGGATGGGTCAGCGGCACCTCCAGCACCGCTTCCCTCGGCACCGTGAACAGCTTCGCGCCCTCGTCCGCGGTCTCCACCACCAGCGGCAGCAGGTCGAACCGGCCCGGCCGGGCCGGGGTCCGGTAGCCGAGCGCGCGCATCGAGTCGGTGAACTCGGCGTAGCGCGGATCGCCGGTGACCGAGCCGTCCTCGCCGCGGTGCCCGGCGTAGCGGACCAGCTGCTCGTTCCAGATGCACGGGCCGGGCCGGTCCGGGGTGTCCGGGGCGAACACGGTGACCAGCGGGCGGATCGCGCCTTCGTTGGTGGCCTGGCGCAGGTGGTCGAAGCATTCCGCGGCCACCGCGGCCGGCCTGCGCACCCCGCGCAGATCGCGCACCTTCAGCCGTCGCCACGGCATGCCGCTGGTGCACCAGCCGGAGTCCCGCAGCGCCACCCTGGCGCCGTAGGCCAGCTCCGCCGCGGTGTGCCGGTAGGTGCCGCTCTTGCCGACCTCCGCGCGGACCTCGGCCAGGCGCTGGCTCAGCGGTCCGGCGCCGGAGTGCGAGTCATGGAACATGCGGAGGAACTCCTCCGCGGCCATGAGATCGACCTGGGCGGCCGGGGGGCTAGCAGCCGCCGGCACGAAGCTGATCACCTGGGTGTCGACTACGGTCACGGGTCGGTAACGTAGTTCGTGAACCCGGTCACGCGTCACTGCCGTACGGGGCATGAAGTACCGCAGCTTTGCTCACCCGATCCAGTGGTCAATTCACCGAGAGTGGCGATCTTGACCACGGACCGTCAGCTGCGCTCGAAGATCACATCGCGGATGATCCGGCCTTCTTCGTGCGCCCGCTGCTCGAACTTGGTCACCGGCCGCCAGTCCGGTCGCGGCGCCCAGCCACCCGGCTCGTCCGCGAACCGGTTGCGCAGCAACGGGGTCGCCCGGCAGGCGGCCATCATCTCCACCGAGTACTGCGCCCAGTCGGTGGCCAGGTGCAGGGTGCCGCCCGGCTTGATCCGGGAGGCGGCCAGCGCGACGAACTCCGGCTGCACCAGCCGCCGCTTGTGGTGCTTCTTCTTCGGCCACGGGTCCGGGAAGAAGATCCGCACCCCGTGCAGCGAATCGGCCGGGATGTTCTGCCGCAGCAGGGTGACCGCGTCCCCGCGCAGCAGCCGCAGGTTGGTCAGGCCGAGCTTCTCCACCCGCAGCAGCAGCTGGGCAAGGCCGGGCTTGTAGACCTCGGCGGCGACGTAGTTCAGCTCGGGCGCGGCCGCGGTGAGCTGCGCGGTGGTCTCGCCCATGCCGGAACCGATCTCCAGCAGCACCGGGGCTTGGCGGCCGAACCAGGCGTCGAAGTCGACCGGGTCCGCGCCCAGTTCGTCGACCTCGCGTCCCAGCGTCGGCCAGTACTGCTCGTAGGCGCGCTGCTGTCCTGGGCTGAGCCGGGCGGTGCGCTGCACGAAGCTCACCACGGTGCGCCAGTGCGCAGGCCGGACGGGGTCCTGCCCAGTCGAAGTCATCGTTCCCTCACGCCGCGGTCCTGCGATTACGGCCCCGACTCTGCCAAATGGCAGTGCCGGGGCCGCAGTCGGGTCCAGCGGGCTACCAGCCCTCGATCTCTGCCAGCCGGGCGGCGAGTCCGGCGAGTCCGGCCACGGCCACCGCGGGCCGGGGGTCGTTCTCGTGCGCCGGGTGCACATCGAGCCAGCCCAGGTGCGCATCGGTCAGGGTCACCGTGGTCGGCAACCCGGTCGAGGTGCCAGGGTCCGACGGCACGTACTCCCAGTAACCGTCTTCACCATCACCCACCCAGGGGACGTAGAACCACCCGGGACGGTTGGCCAGCAGCTCGTGCACACCGTCCTCAACGGCGAATCCGGCCTGCCGGTGCACCAGGTCGCCGCGGTGCAGAGCGCGCAGCCACCACGGCGCCTGCACCGTGTTGCCGCCGTGCGAGGCCGCCCGGAACAGGTGCAGCACCTGGCGCTCCGGCGCCCGCTCCACCCAGGACCGGCGGGCCTGCGCGGGGGTGGTCGCGGCGGCGGCGTAACCCATGCGTTCGATCGCCTGGGACCATTCCAGTGCCGCGGTGGGCTCAACCCTGAGCCCGGAGAGTCGTGCTGGCGGGCGCCGCTTGATCTGGTCCCCGCGCTGGTTCGGCAGTCTCGACAACGCTGTCGATGCGCTCACCGTCGGTGAGTCGAGCATCGGTTCGGTCATGATCACCTCCGACCTCTGTGAGGTCTCACCCCCATCTGATCGGTGTTCTGGCCTGCTGTCATGTCGAAGTGCGCTGTTTCACGGCGCGTTAACGCAATGCATACGCCGCGCAACCTAGGCGACATCCCCGTACTGTGACGTAGACAACATTCGGTCCCTGCCCTTGGGGTGTTCCGTGGCTGAGCGCTTGCGCGAATCGGTGGACATCAGCGGTGGAGTGGTGGTCGGCGTGGACGGTTCGGCGTCCTCGCTGCGGGCCCTGCGAGTGGCGGTGGACGAGGCGTGTCTGCGGGAGTTGCCGCTGCACGTGGTGCGGGCCTGGACGCTGCGCACCGCGCCCCGGCCGCCGGACTGCCCGGCCGGTTCGGTGGCCAGCGTGACCGAGTACTCGGAGTGGCTGCGCAAGCAGACCGCGGAGCTGGTCGAGGCGCACATCGGCAAGCGCGCGGACTGTCAGATCGAGGTGCACGTGGTGCACTCGCCCTCGCCGCAGGGGCTGATCGCCGCGTCCAACGGCGCCGATCTGCTGGTGGTCGGCCATCGCGGCCGGGGCGGATTCGCCGGACTGGTGCTGGGCTCGGTGGCCGACCAGGTGGTCCGGCACGCCCGCTGCTCGGTGCTGGTGGTCCGGCCCAACGTCTAGGGGCTGGCGCCGTCTAAAAAAGAGTGGAGCCCCGGCGACCCCCCGAAGGTCGCCGGGACCCCACTGCCGACTTCGCGGGCCCCGAACCCGCAGCCATCGGTTGCTTCCCTGTGAAGTCCTCGTCCTGGAGGACGCCACTGGGTATACCCGGGTTGCGTTGTTTCCGAAAATTTCTTTCCGCTAGCCCGGGGAGTCTGTGCGCAGCTCGTGCAGCACCAGTCCGTGGCTGGCCGCCAGCTCGCCCACCTGCTCCGCGCTGGCGCCGCTGACGGTGAGCGATCCTACCCACTCGTTGCCCAGCTCCCGGCGCACCGCGAACCCGGCCCCGGTGAGCACCCGAGCCAGCTCCTCGCACTGCGGGCTGCGTACCAGCACCACCGGACCTCGTTGGCGCACAAGGAGTTCCGGATGTGTCAGGCTCTCGGCGGCGCCGTTGTCGGACCGGGTCGCCTCGGGCGCGTGCTCGGGCTGGGCCCCGGCCAGCCTGCGCAGGACCCGCCCGAATCGGCAGGTGGGATGCGCGGTGGTCCTGGTCCCGCATGGTTCGGTCGCGGTGACCGTCTCGATCATTGCCGGGGCTCCTGGGGGTGAGATCGCCTCCCTGGCCAACAATGACCGGAAAGAGTGGTATTTCGCGTCCTCCGTTGGTCGGGACTTGGCGTCATACCGTGGATGGACCCCTACGGTTCGACCATGGGCTACAACGACGCGCCAGAAGGCTGGTGGCGGGAGTTCATCGCCGCCACCCCGCCGCACACCGGCAAGCTCGCCGTCACCCGCAAGGACGGCTCCCCGCACGTCTCGCCGATCTGGGTCGACCTGGACGGGGACGACCTGGTGTTCACCACCTACGCGCCCTCGATCAAGGGCAAGTCGATCGCGCGCGACGGCCGGGTGTCGATCTGCTTCGACAACGAGCGCCCGCCGTTCGACTTCGTGACCGTCACCGGCACCGCGACCACCACCGACGATCCGGAGACCGTCCGGTACTGGGCGGGCAGGCTGGGCGCGCGGTACATGGGCGCGGACCGGGCCGAGGAGTTCGCCAAGCGCAACGGCGGCGAGGGTGAGCTGCTGGTCCGGGTGAAGATCGACAAAGTGGTGGCCAAGACCGACGTGGCCGACTGACTCCCAGTTTATGAACCACGGTTCACAAACTTAGTGAACCGTGGTTCACTAATGCCGTGGCCAGACCGAGAACGATCACCGACCAGCGGTTGCTGGACGCCGTCGGCGTGGTGCTGGGCCGCTCCGGCCCCGCCTTCACCATCGCTGACGTGGCCAAACAGGCCGGCGTGGCCACCGGCACGGTGATGCAGCGCTTCGGCAGCAAACACGGGCTGCTGCTCGCGCTGAGCCGGGCCCACCGCGGCACGCAGACCGAGGCCATGCGCGCGGCGGCCGCGGCGGCGGACAGTCCACGGGCCGCGGTGCTGGCGGCCGCCGCGGTGGGCTACGAGCTGCTGGACAACGCCGAGCAGGCGGCCAACAACCTGGCCCAGCTCGGCGTCGACCTGGCCGATCCGGAGCTGCGCGAAGAGCTGACCCGCGGGTACGCCGCGGTCAACGAGGAGCTGCGGGTGCTGCTCACCGCGGCCGCGCTGCCCGGGGCGCCGCCGCCGGAACAGGCCGCGCGCATCCTCGGCGCACTGGCCGCGGGCACCGCCGTGCACTGGTCGGTCCGGCCACGAGGACGTCTGGTGGACCGGGTCCTGGCCGACCTGGACGCCGTGCTCGCGGGCTGGTCCCGGCCCGCGCTGGGAGAGGAGTCGGAATGAGCAATGTGTTGGCGGACAAGGTAGTTCTCGTCACCGGCGGCACCAGAGGGGCCGGCCGCGGGATCTCGGTGGAGCTGGGCGCGCTGGGCGCCACGGTCTATGTCACCGGGCGCAGCAGCCGGAGCACCGGGCCCTCGCCGATGGGGCGGGCCGAGACCATCGAGGACACCGCCGAACTGGTCACCGCGGCGGGCGGCACCGGCATCCCGGTGCGCTGCGACCACACCGAAGAGTCCGATGTGGACAGTCTGGTGGCGCGCATCCGCGCGGGACATGGCCGGCTGGACGTGCTGGTGAACGACGTCTGGGGCGGCGACGGCTTCTCCGAGCACAAACCGGTCTGGGAACACGACCTGGGCAAGGGCCTGGCCATGCTGCGCAACGGCCTGGACACCCACCTGATCGCCCTGCACAAGGCGCTGCCACTGCTCATCGCCCAGCCCGGCGGACTGCTGGTGGAGATCACCGACGGCGATGAGATGTTCAACCAGCGCTACCGCGAAGCGGTCTACTACGACCTGGTCAAGGCGGCCATCCTGCGGCTGGGCAAGGTCATGCACCAGGAGCTGGCGCCGCACGGCGGCAGCTCGGTCGCGCTCACCCCCGGCTTCCTGCGCTCCGAGGAGGTGCTCGACCACTTCGGCGTCACCGAGGCCAGCTGGCGCGAGGCCCTCGCCAAGGACCGCCACTTCGGCATCTCCGAGACCCCGCACTACCTCGGCCGCGCGGTCGCCGCACTGGCCGCCGACCCGGACCGGGCGCGCTGGGGCGGGCAGTCGCTGTCCTCCTGGCAGCTGGCCAAGGCCTATGGCTTCACCGACGTCGACGGGTCCCGCCCGGACTGCGGCAGCTACTTCGCCGACAACGTCTTCACCGAGTCCCCACTGGACCGGGACCCGGCGCAGTACCGCTAACTCAGGCGTCGCCGGGGCGGGCCAGTCCGGTCTCGTAGGCCAGGACCACGGCCTGCACCCGGTCGCGCAGGTCCAGTTTGGACAGGATGCGGCCGACGTGGGTCTTCACCGTCGCCTCGGACAGGAACAGCGTCTTGGCGATCTCCGCGTTGGACAGGCCCTTGGACACCAGCACCAGCACCTCGCGCTCCCGCTCGGTGAGCGTGTCCAGCACGGTGGCATCGCGCAGCTGACCCGACTCCGGCGAACCCAGGAAGCGCTCCAGCAGCCGCCGGGTGACACTCGGCGAGACCACCGCGTCGCCATTGGCCACCGCGCGCAACGCCGAGACCAGGTCGGCGGGCGGAGTGTCCTTGAGCAGGAAGCCGCTGGCCCCGCCGCGCAGCGCGGCCAGCACGTACTCGTCCAGGTCGAAAGTGGTCATCACCAGCACCTTGGCGGTGCCGTCGGTGCTGATCCGCTTGGTCGCCTCGACCCCGTCCAGCACCGGCATCCGCACGTCCATCAGGACCACGTCCGGGCGCAGCTCAGCCGCCTTGCGGACCGCCTCGCTGCCGTCCGCGGCCTCGCCGACCACCTCGATGTCGGCCTGGGCGTCGAGGACCATGCGGAACCCGATGCGCATCAGTTCCTGGTCGTCCACCAGCATCACGCGGATCACGGTGGCGAGCTTAGAGGGCACCGGGGCTCACGACCCGGCGGCGCGGTTGGTCAGCGGCAGCCGGGCGAAGACCTGCCAGCCGCCGTTGGGCCGCGGCCCGGCCTCCAGCTCACCGCCGAACACGCTGGCCCGCTCCTGCATGCCGATCAGCCCGTTGCCGCCGGAGACCAGCTCCGGGCCGGGGCTGCCTGGCGAGCTGCTGCCGCTGTCGAGCACCTGCACCTGCACCGCGTCCGCACCGCGGTAGACCCGCACGATGGCGCGGACCCCGGCGCCACCGTGCTTGATCGTGTTGGTCAGCGACTCCTGCACGATCCGGTACACGCCCAGCCCGATGCCTGCCGGCAGCTCGTCCAGGTCGCCGCGCAGCTCCAGCTGCACCGGCAGGCCCACCGCGCGCACCTTCGCCACCAGCTCCTCGACCTGGCCCGCGCTGGGCTGCGGGGTCAGCTCCGGATCGTGCTCGTCGGTGGTGCGCAGCACGCCGAGCAGCCTGCGCAGCTCGTTGAGCGCCTGCCTGCCGGTGGCCGAGATGGTCTTGAGTGAACGCTCGGCCAGCTCTGGTTTCTCCTTGATCATGTAGGAGGCGCCGTCGGCCTGGACCACCATCACGCTCACCGCGTGCGCCACCACGTCGTGCAGCTCACGGGCGATCCGGGTGCGCTCCTGGGCCACCGCGATCTTGGCCTGCTGATCCCGTTCCAGTTCCAGCAGCAGCAATCGCTGCACCGCCTCCTCGTTCAGCGCCCGCCGGGCCGCGACGATCTCGCCGAGCAGCCAGGCGAAGGAGGGGGCGGCGAACCAGCTGAACACCGACCAGGCAGGCGGGCCCGGCTCCGGGAACCGCAGCAGGATGGCGAAGTTGACCAGCATGATGGCCAGGGCGAAGCTGCAGGCCGCGGTGCGGTTGCTGTAGACGGCCAGGGTGTAGAGCATGATCGGGATGCCGAACTCGCCGATCCGGTAGTCCATTTCCACCGGATGCGTGAAGATCCGCAGCACCTCGGCGAAGACGATCAGCCCGCCCGCCACCATCGGCTGCCTGCGGCGCACGATCAGCGGCACCGTGAGCAGCGCGCCGACCGAGTAGAAGTTCGCGTCGGTGACATCCCACTTCGGGCTCTTGGACGCCATGTCCAGGATGGTCAGCACGAGGACCAGCGCGGTGTCGCCCACCATCGGGTGGGACCGCAGCCACAGGCTCAGTCTCCGCACCCGACGAGCCTAAACACCGGTCCGGGCAGCTGCGTCGTACCGGAGGCGTACATTTCCTCCCCCTTGTGGATTACCCGTGATCACCCGGTGCGGCCGGGCTGCGTGCGACGATGCACCGGTGAACCCGGGGCCACTGTCCGCAGCCGTCGCCCAGCTCTGCCAGCGGCTGACCCCGCAGGTCGGCTCGCGCACCGCGGCCGGATTCGCCGAGGTGCTGCGCAGGCTGGGCGCCCCGTTGCAGGTCGCGGTCGCCGGCCGGATCAAGTCGGGTAAGTCCACGCTGGTCAACGCGCTGATCGGGCGGCGGGTGGCGCCCACCGACATCGGCGAGTGCACCCGGCTGGTCACCCGTTTCCACTACGGCACGGTGGACCGGGTCGAGGTGGTCTTCACCGACGGCCGCAAACAGGTGCTGCCCTTCGACGCCGACGGCATGATCCCGGCCAGCCTTGGCGTGGACCTGGACACCGTCTCGCACCTGGAGGCATACCTCACCAGCGCGGTGCTGCGGGACCTCACCGTGATCGACACCCCCGGCCTCGGCTCGCTGGACGCGGCCTCGGTCGCGCGCACCGAGTCCGAGCTGCTCGGCGAGCCGGGCAAGGGCGCGGACGCGCTGGACGAGGTCTCCCGCAACGCGGTGGTCGGCGCGGAGGCCGTGCTCTACGTGGTCACCCAGACCGTGCGCTCGGACGACCGGGCCGCGCTGGCCGCCTTCACCGCGGCCACCGCCAGCCGCGAGGCGGGCCCGGTGAACGCGATCGCGGTGCTGAACAAGGCCGACACCATCGTCCCGGAGACGGTGGCCGGCTCCGGCGGCGATCTCTGGAAAGCCGCCACCCTGCTCGCCGCGCACCAGAGCGAGACGCTCAAACCCAGGGTCGCCGACGTGCTGCCGATGATCGGCCTGCTCGCCGAGACCGCCGAGACCGGCGGCTTCACCAGCACCGACGCCGACGCGCTCAAACAACTCGCCGCCCTGGACGAGACCACCAGGTCCACCATGCTGCTCTCCGCCGACCTGTTCCTCAGCTGGGACGCCCCGGTGCCCGCCGCGACCAGGGAACACCTGCTCACCCGGCTGGACCTGCACGGCATCGGCACCGCCCTGGACCTGCTCGCCGCCGACCCCGAACTGACCGCGGGCAACCTGCGCCGCGGCCTGCTGGCGGCCTCCGGCCTGGCCGCGGTCCTGGCCAAACTGGACCTGGTGTTCAAGGCCCGCGCCGACGGCATCAAGGCCGCCGCCGCACTGGCCTCGGTCACCGCACTGGCCCGCGCCTCCGGCGACCCCGGCGAACGCCAGCGGGTGCACGACGCGATCGAGGTCCTGCTGGCCAAACCCGAAGCCCACCAGCTCCGCCTGCTGGAAGCCCTGACCCTGGTCACCTCCGGCCAGGTCGCCATGCCCGAGGACCTGGCCGAGGAGGTCCTCCGGGTCGGCGGCTCGGCCAAGGTGGACGAACAACTCGGCCTGCCCGGCCGCCCCCGCCCGGAACTACTGGCCTACGCCCTGGAACGGGCAGGCTGGTGGCGGGCCTTCGCCTCCTTCGGGGCGACTCCGGCGCAAAGCCGGGTGGCACACGTGGTGCACCGCGCATACTTCCTGATCTGGCAACAGCTCGGCGGCGGATCCAGATGAGGCCGCTCAGAGTGTGCTGAGCAGCGGCGCCCAGACGGCGTCGGCGAAGCGGGGCACCGTCTTCTTGAAC
The DNA here is from genome assembly GCF_023094165.1 of Crossiella sp. S99.2. Lineage (GTDB taxonomy): Bacteria > Actinomycetota > Actinomycetes > Mycobacteriales > Pseudonocardiaceae > Crossiella. Next base: position 105,732 of record NZ_JALMDK010000001.1, read on the forward strand.
GGGGTCAGGAACTCCGTGATCGACAGCTCCGGATTGCGGCACGCGGCGATCTGCTCGTGCAGGCAGAGCAGGGTCGACGCCGGGTAGAGGCAGAACTGGTCCAGCAGGAAGTCATCCGGGTGGATGGCGCGGATGTCGTAGCGGTCGAGGGCCGCGGCCGGGAAGTCCCGCAGATTGGCCGTCACGATCAGCGCGGCATGGGCCAGCACCGCCGCGGCGAGCACATGCCGGTCCTTCGGGTCGTTCGGCATGACCGGAGTGAGCGCCTCGTATCCGGTCACCAGCGCGTCGGGAAACGCCTCCCGCATCTGCTGTACCCGCCAGCGGGCTTTGGCTGGAGGCACGCCAACCTGCGGCAGGTTGCGCTCGACCTCGGCGAGCACCTCCGCCGACCACAGTGGCCGGTAGGTGCCCGCCTCGGCCAGGCGCAGCAGCGTGTCCGCGAGCTTGATCGGCAGCAGCACGCAGGCGTCGAGCAGGACAGGAAAGCTCACCAGGCCAGTCTGGCGCGACTGGGCTGAATGGCCTAACGGGTCCGGATGAACTCCTCGGCCGTGCGGTCGCTGCCGTCCTCGTTGGCGGTACGGGTCATCTCGTCCAGGGTGGTGCGCCGCCGTTCGCGGGACCGTTCCTGGTAGTCGAGCACGTCGGCGAGCAGTACCCGGCGGTGCCTGCCGCGCAGGTGGAACGGGATCTCGCCGTCGGTGAGCAGCCGCACCAGGGTCGGCCGGGAGATGTCGAGCAGGTCGGCTGCTTCCTGGGTGGTCATCTGCGTGTTGTGCGGCGCGATCGTCACCGCGAGCCCCTGCGACATGGCGGTGACGACACCGTGCAGGACCCGGTACACCTCGGCGGGCAGCGGCAACTGCGCCCCGTCCGGTCCGGTGAGACTGGCCGTGCCCTCGCTCAATGCGGTCACCAGGCTGGTCAACGCCGGATCACCCTTGTCCGGAGGTAGTACCGTCTGTGCGTCCAGGATCGTGGTCATGTGCCCTCCCTTCCGAGGTCGCCAACCGAGGCTATCCGAAAAAAACGAAAACCACCACTTGCTCAGGCGGGCGCCGAGGACCCGGCCGCCGCCACAGGGGGACCTACGGGATGACGACTGCCGAGGGTGGAACCGAACCGGTGGACGCCGCGTCGGAAGAGGTCATGTTCGACCCCGCAGGCGGAGAACGGAAGAAGCTGATCCAGCTCTGCCTCTACGCGCTCGACCGGGCTCGCAGCGCCGGTGTCGCCGAACGGATCGTGGACGGGCTGGCCGGGGTCGGGGTCATGCCGGTCCGGCCGGACGGGCAGCGCTTCGACCCGGCCGTGCACGAGGCGGGTGGCACCGAACCCACCGACGATCCGGCGCTGGCCGGGCTGGTGGCCGAGACCGAGGTGGTCGGCTTCCTCGACCACGGGCAGCCGGTGCGGCCGCCGATCGTGACCGTCTACACGCTGCGCGAGGGGACCGGGTGAGCACGCCGGTGACCTCGGGGGTGCCGTTGCCCAAGCTGGTCCGGCACACCGTCGGGCGGCTGGTCGAGCTGCTCAAGGACGCCGATCCGGACGCGGCGCGGTGGGTGGCCGCGGTGCGCGACGGACGGCCCTCGGTGCCCTCGGTGGTGGTGGTCGGTGAGACCAACCGGGGGAAGAGTTCGCTGGTCAACGCGTTGCTGTCGGCGGAGAACCTGTCGCCGGTGGACGCGCATGTGGCCACCGCCAACTACCTGGTCTTCGCCCACGGCGAGGACTGGGCCGCGCAGGCCTGTTATCCGGGGCAGGTGCAGCCGGTGTCCTTCCCGGTGGAGCAGCTGCACCGCTGGGTGACCGCCTCCGGGGAGCTGCCCGAAGGCCAGCTGCCGCCCCGGTTCGTCCGGGTCCAGGCGCCGATCCCGCTGCTTAGCCGCCTGACCGTGATCGACACCCCCGGTGTCGGCGGGCTGGACTCGATGCATGGCGAACTGGCCGCCGAGGCTGCCGCCAACGCCACCGCGCTGCTGTTCGTGGTGGACGCCTCCGCGCCGCTGACCAGCGGCGAGCTGACCTTCCTCGCCCAGGCCGGGGAGCGGGTGGAGACCGTGCTGTTCGCGCTCACCAAGACCGACCAGTACCGGGGCTGGCGGCAGGTGCTGGAGGCCAACCGGGCGCTGCTCGCCGAGCACGCGCCGCGCTTCGCCGACGCCGTCTTCCACCCGGTCTCGGCGCGGATGTTCGGCCTGGCCAAGGGCGCGCCCACGCCGGAGACCGGGGCGCTGCTGCGCGAGCAGTCCGGGATCGCGCCGTTGCAGACCGGGCTGCAGGAGCTGGTCGCCGCGCACGCGGCCATGCTCGCCGAGGCCAACACGCTGCGCGCCGCGGCCACCGCGCTGGCCGGGCAGGCCGTGGCGCTGGCCGCCGAGCAGCGTGCCCTGAGCACCGGTGAGGCCGAGGCCGAATCGCTGCGGGCGCGCAAGGACGAGCTGGTCGCGCTGCGCCGCTCGGCCACCAGGGGCTGGCAGGTGAAGCTGCGCGGGGAGACCCAGCGGGCCCGGCTGGAGAGTTCGCACGAGGTCGCCCGGCAGATGCGCGATGTGCAGTCCTGGTTCCGCCGGGCCATCGACGCGGCCAACCGGGACGGCCTGCAACGGCTGCCGCAGGAGCTGGACGCGGCCTTGCAACTGGTCTCCGGCCGGTTGAGCCAGGCGCTGGCCACCCGGCTGGACGTGCTGGCCCAGGCGGTGCTCGCGGAACTGTTCGCGCCGGACGAGCTGGAGGTCATCCGGGCCCAGTTCGCCCGCGCCGGGGCGCCGCCGGTGCTGTTGCGCAGCCCGGACCGGCGGCCGCCCAACGCCGAGGACAAGCTGCTGGTGTTCATGGGCGTCTCCGGCGGCCTCGGCCTGGGCAAGGCGGCCGCGCTGCCGCTGGCCGGGCTGGGCATCGCCGCCTCCAGCGCGCTGGTGCTGCCGGTGACCATCGTGCTCGGCCTTGGCGCCGGCTGGTGGCTGGCCCGCACCCGCAAGCAGAGCGCGGACAAGACCTACCTCAAGCAGTGGCTCACCGAGGTGGTCGCCGACGCCCGCTCCACCATGGAGCAGCTGGTCTCCGAACAGCTCATCGAGGCCGAACAGCAGCTGTCGCTGGCCATGGACGAGGCGCTGGGCAAGCGGATCGGCGCGATCGAGGACGAGTTGCGCGAGGTGGACAAGGCGCTGCGGATGGACACCGCCGAGCGCAACCGGCAACTCCAGGTGGTCGGCAAGCGGCTGGCCGAGGTGAAGGCCGGGCGGGCCCAGGCGGAGATGCTGCTGGGGCGGATCCGCGAGCAGCGGAACAACGCAGCCGGCCGGGATCAGCCCGAGGCGCGTTGACAGGTTGTCACCATTTCGATCGGTTGCCGACTTGGCGATGGAACCGAACGGGCCTACCGTAAGTCCAAGTGGCAAGAAACGCCCAGCTTGCCCGCACCCCGGGTAGTACGAGGGGGATCAGGTGTACATCGAGGAGACCGGCGCCGGCGACGGTGACATCAAGGTGACCATCGACGGTGCCGAGCACACCGTCGAGGCCGTCAGCGACAGCAACCACGACGGCATCGACGACACCGCGGTGGTCGAGACCGACGACGGCTACCTCAGCTTCACCGACACCAACGGTGACGGGACCGCCGACGTCATGCGCACCCTGGACGAGAAGGGCGCGGTGGTCAGCACCTCGCGCTTCGACTCGGCCAGCGGCGAGTGGGTCACCGAGGGGCAGCGCTCCAGCGCAGGCCCGCAGACCGCGGTGGGCACCGGGTCCGGGCTGATCGTGCACACCGCCGACGGCGAGCAGCACCTGCAGGGCGAGCTGACCGACACTGACGGCGACGGCAAGGGCGACACCCTGGTGGTCACCGACGCCGACGGCGACACCGTGGTCTTCGCCGACATCGACGGCGACGGCGACGCGGACGTGGCCACCGAGATCACCGGCAGCGGCCAGGTGATCGTGAGCGAGCACCGCGGCAACGGCGAGTGGGTCGTGGTGCATGACGAGAACCTCGGCCAGGCCATGGGCAGCGAGCCCGCCCGGCTCTCCGACGCCGACTGGGAGATCGAGACCGCCACCGGTTCCTCCGGCGCCCAGGGCAACTTCCACGTGGACCCGGTCACCGGCGAGTGGGTCGACTCCACCGGCAACGGCACCGGGATCGGCGGCGCGCAGCAGCCCCGCTGGACCTAGTTCATCGCCCGTACGTGCCAGATCAGCCCCATCCGGAATCCGGGTGGGGTTGATCTCTTTGTGGGACACGCCACCGGAGAGCGCTTGCTGGCCGGGCGCGCGCTGGAAATGTCACCCGTTCATCTCCGCGCCACAAGTGGCTGAATCGATCCCCTTATCGGTCCTGTGAGCGAGGCGACACTCCGGGTGTCGGCAGCGCCTGGTGGGTACCGCTAGCCTCAAACCAATCCCTTTTCACGCCACGCCCGGCGCCCCCGGGCGTAGCGACGCTTTCTTCGCTCAGGCAGGAGACGCCATGACCGCACTGACCATCCCCGGTCTCGATCAGGCACCCACGACGCACGCGCGCCTGCTTTCCTGGGTGCGTGAGGTCGCGGAACTGACCGCGCCGGACGAGGTCGTCTGGGTCGACGGGTCGCCCGAGGAAGCTGAGCGCCTGAACCAGAAACTGGTCGACGCAGGCACCTTTGTGCGACTCCAGAACAAACCGAACTCGTTCTGGTGCGCCTCTGACCCCAATGACGTGGCCAGGGTTGAAGAGCGGACCTACATCTGTTCTGTTGACGAGGCCGACGCCGGCCCGACCAACAACTGGATGAATCCGGTCGAGATGAAGTCCATCATGACCGAGCTGTACCGCGGTTGCATGCGCGGCCGCACCATGTACGTCATTCCGTTCTGCATGGGCCCGCTCACCGCGGAAAAGCCCATGCTGGGCGTGGAAATCACCGACTCCGAATACGTCGTGGTGTCCATGGGTGTCATGACCCGCATGGGCAGCAAGGCACTGGCGGTCTTCGGCGACGACGCCGACTACGTGCCCTGCCTGCACTCGGTCGGCGCGCCGCTGGAGCCCGGCCAGGCCGACGTTCCGTGGCCCTGCAACGACACCAAGTACATCACCCACTTCCCGGAGACCCGCGAGATCCAGAGCTTCGGCTCCGGCTACGGCGGCAACGCGTTGCTGGGCAAGAAGTGCTACTCGCTGCGCATCGCCTCCACCATCGCGCGCGAGGAGGGCTGGCTGGCCGAGCACATGCTCATCCTCAAGCTCACCTCGCCCGAGCAGAAGGTGCACTACATCGCCGCGGCCTTCCCCTCGGCCTGTGGCAAGACCAACCTGGCCATGCTGGAGCCGACCATCCCGGGCTGGAAGGTCGAGACCCTGGGCGATGACATCGCCTGGATGCGCTTCGGCGAGGACGGCAGGCTGTACGCGGTGAACCCGGAGGCCGGGTTCTTCGGCGTCGCGCCGGGCACCAACTGGAAGACCAACCCGAACGCCATGCGCACCATCGAGCGCGGCAACTCGGTGTTCACCAACGTCGCCCTCACCGATGACGGCGACATCTGGTGGGAGGGCATGGAGAACGAGCCCGCGCACGCCACCTCCTGGAAGAAGCAGGACTGGACGCCTGCCGACGGCGAGGCCGGGGTGCTCAGCTCGCACGCGAACTCCCGGTACTGCACGCCGATGTCGCAGTGCCCGGTGCTCGCCCCGGAGTGGGACGACCCCAACGGCGTGCCGATCTCGGCGATCTTCTTCGGTGGCCGCCGGGCAGGCACCATCCCGCTGGTCAACGAGGCGCGGGACTGGCAGCACGGCGTGTTCATGGGCGCCACCCTCTCCAGCGAGAAGACCGCGGCCGCCGCGGGCAAGGTCGGCGAGGTCCGCCGCGACCCGATGGCCATGCTGCCCTTCATCGGCTACCACGCCGGTGACTACTTCGCGCACTGGATCTCCGTCGGCAAGAACGCCGACTCGGTCAAGCTGCCGAAGATCTTCTACGTCAACTGGTTCCGCCGGGGTGACGACAAGCGCTTCCTGTGGCCCGGATTCGGCGAGAACGGCCGCATCCTGAAGTGGGCCATCGAGCGCATCGAGGGCAAGGCCGCCGCGGTGGAGACCCCGATCGGCCACGTGCCGACCGCGGCCGATCTGGACCTGTCCGGGCTGGACGCGCCGCTGGCCGACATCGAGGCCGCGCTGGAGGTCGATGTGGCCGAGTGGCGGGCCGAACTGCCGCTGATCGAGGAGTGGTTCACTCAGATCGGTGACAAGCTGCCCAGCTCGCTGCGTGACGAGCTGGAGGCGCTCAAACAGCGTCTTGGCTGATCAGAGTCACGCACTTGTACTCGGGGCCCGGTGGCCAGCGTCGTCTGCCGGGCCCCGAGTCAGGTTTGTGTGACCCTGTGGCAAGGGACACAGTGAGGTGCATGTCCGAACGTCCTGGTCCCGCCACTCGCACCCGCCGGGTGTGTGCCGCGCTGCGTGCCCTGCGCAAGAGCAATCGCCTTACCCTGCACCAGGTCGCGATCGCCCTTGGCGTCTCGGTGACCAAGGTGCAGCGGATGGAGACCGGGCGGCGCGGACTGCAGGCAGACGATGTCACCGCCCTGCTCACGCTGTACCAGGTGCCTGCCGAGGAACGTGCGGAGCTGCTCGCGCTGGTGCGCCCGCCCGCCTCGCCGGGCTGGTGGCAGTCCCCCGGTTCGCGGCTGCCCGCCGACCTGCGGCAGCTGATCGGCCTGGAGGACGAGGCCGCGGTGGTGCGTGATTTCGAGCTGGCCATGGTGCCCGCCCTGTTGCAGACCGCCGAGTACGCCCGCTCCGCGCTCGGCGGCATGGACCACCGGCTGCACGAGCCCGATCTCGGCCGCCAGGTCGCGGCCACCATGACCAGGCAGATGGTGCTGGCCCGGCCGGTGCCGCCGAGCCTGCACTGCGTGGTGGAGGAGAGCGCGCTGCACCGGCCGATCGGCGGGCCGGGCGTGCTGGCCCGTCAGCTGCAGGCGCTGTGCCTGCTGGCCGAGCGGCCCAACGTCACGCTGCGGGTGCTCCCGGTCAGCCGGGGCGCGCACCCCGGTCTGCGCGGCTCGATGACCATCCTGGAGTTCGCCGACGCGCCGCCGCTGGTGCGGGTGCCACTGGCGGGCACGCACACCTTCCTGCAGCACGCGCCCGAGGTGGAGCGGGCGCGGGAGGCATGGCAGGTGCTGGAACACCTGTCCCTGCCTCCCGCGGAGTCCGCGCACCTGCTCGGCGGCTACGCCGGCGAACTGGCCTGCGCGAGCTAGCCGATGGCCGGGAACGGTTGCCGGGGTGTGGCCGTGGCTGCCGGGTCGGGCAGCGGGGTGCCCGCGCAGGTGCTGCCGTTGGCGGGCAGCGACCCGGTGGTCAGGTAGGTGCTGACCCTGGCGTCCACGCAGGCGTTGCCGCGCAGGTACATCCAGTGGTCGCCCTCATCGGTGACCACCAGCAGCGGTGAGCCCTTGGGCAGCACCCGCTGGGCCTGCTGGGCGCCCTCAAGGGTGGTCTGCGGGTCGCGCACCGAGTTCACCAGCAGCATCGGCGGCAGGCCGCGGCCGGTGATCGTGGGCAGGCGCAGTTCCGGGCGCTGCCAGGACATGCACTGCTGCACGATCTTGTGCCAGCCCATCAGCGGGTACTGGCGGCCCAACCGCTCGGAGTCGGCGATGGTCCCGGCCCGGCCACCGCGGTAGGGCGTGTCGTTGCAGATGATGGACAGCGCGGTGCCGGTCTGGGCGGCCGGGTCCGGCTTGAGCAGGTCATCGGCGAGGCGCTGGGCGTCCGCGGACTCCGCCGCCGGGGCGCCCTCGCTGAGGCGCTTGAGCAGGGCCAGGCTCTCGGCGAGGGCGGGGAAGGTCTCCTTCTGTCCGAGCGCGCCGATGATTAGCACGTCCAGGCTCGCGCCGTTGTGCTTGTTCCCGTTCAGCTCAACGGGTTTCGCGGCCAGCCGGGCCCGTACGGTCTCGTAGTTCGCGCCGGCCTCGGCCGCGGTGGCGCCCCAGCCGTAGCGGTCGTGGTGGCGGGCCAGCCAGGGCAGGAAGTCGGTGCGGAACCGGCGTTCCATGCCGCGGGCCTGATCGTTGATCAGGTCCTGCCAGGTCGAGGTGAGATCGGCGACCGAGTCCAGCACGAACCGGCCCACCCGGTGCGGGAAGTAGGTGGCGTAGAACGGGCCGAGCCAGGCGCCGCCGGACAGCCCGTAGTAGTTGATCTTGCGTTCGCCCAGCAGGTGGCGCAGCAGGTCCAGGTCGTGCGCGGTCTGCTCGGTGTTGACGAACTTGCCCAGCTCGCTGTTCTGGCAGGCGCGGGCGATGTCCACATTGACCTGTAGCAACGTGTTCAGGTTGGCCGGGCTGCGATCGCGCCAGTCCGGCAGCAGCGGCGGCGGGACGGGATCACAGGAGACCTGGCTGCTGCCGCCGGTGCCGCGCACGTCGATGCCGTACACGTCGTGACTGGCCAGCACCGCGCGCTGCCCGGTGGCCAGGAAGTCCAGTGGGAAGGCCCGTCCGGCCTGGCCGGGGCCGCCGGGGTTGGTGAACAGCACGCCCTGCCGGGCGCCGGTGGCGCGCAGCCGGGTGATTGCCACGCTGATGTCCTTGCCGTCCCTGGGACGGCGCCAGTTCATCGGCGCGGTGTAGCGCGCGCATTCCAGCGCGGTCCCGCCCGGTGGCAGGCCGGGCGGCGGGTTGGCCTGGTCGAAGCAGGGTTTCCAGTCCAGCCGCTGGGTGAGATAGCGGCTTGGCGTGGACTCGGTGGCGAAGGCGGCCGCCGGGGCGGCCAGCAGCAGTGCGGCCACGGCCAGCACGGTGCCACTGCGTCTTGCGGACATGCGATTTCCCCCTCAGGAAAGGCGCCGCGAACGAGGAAGTCACAACCGCGGCGCTCAACGGTCACGCTAAGGAAAAACAATGGAGCGCGCAGTGAACCTGGACCACACTCAGGGCGTCTTCAGGGGAGTACGTAAGGGGAAAACCAGCGACAACCAGGGAGGTGTGCCGTGGCCGGACTGGCGATGCTCGTGCTCGCTGTGGCCGCCGTGGTGATGGTCCTGCTGGCACAGCGGGAAGAACGGCCGGGGGCGGAGTTGGACGCGCGTACCCACGAGCGTCTGCCGAGTAGGTCAGGCCGGTAGTTCGGCCTGGCCGCCGATGCCGCGGACGGTCCTGGAGACCGGCTTGTTCGTCTCGGCGAAACAGGTGCCGACGGTGTAGCCCTCCGACCAGTCGCGTTCGGAGGGCACCCGCCAGCTGGTGGCCACATCCGGCCGGCCGTCCAGGGCCAGCAGGTAGTCGATGACGACCTGTTTGCAGTGCTTGTCCATGCTCGCGTGCAGCTGCTCGGCCGAGGGCATCTTGTCGGTGCTCTTGCCCAGGTTCTTCACCGCGGGCAGCGCCTCACCCACGTGCGGCTGGTTGCAGGGCACGCCCACCAGCGTCTCCGCCTTCGACGGTGAGCCGGCCGTGCACAGCTGGTAGGCCCAGAAGTCCTTCTGCAGCGCGCCTTTGAGCGAGCCGGTGCGGCTGACCGGGGCGCCGTCCGGGCCGACCTCGACCACGGTGCAGATCACGTAGTGCTGGCCCTTGGCCCACAGCGCCTTGTCCGGCCAGATCGCGGCCACCCGCAGCCTGCTGGCCGGGGCGGCCTCGCTGCTCATGTACTCGGCGAGCTTCTCGGTGCACCGCGGGATCGAGTTGGCCAGCAGCGTGGCGTCGTCCGGGTAGGCCTTGGGCAGGTGCTGCGGCAGCGTTTCCAGCCAGGTGACCTCGGCGTCGTGCGAGCGGGTGCAGGCGACCTTGCCCAGCACCTTGGAGTCGAAGCACTCGCCGACCCCGGGCAGCTTCTCCTCCGGCGGCGCGGTCAGCACCCCGCTGGGCCGGGCCGGGGCGCTCTGGCCGGTGCTCGCCGTGGTCGGTTCGCCGGGCACGGTGGCCGTGCCCGCGGTGCAACTCGCGGTCAGCAACGCGGACAGCGCGAGCAAGATCGCCGCTTTCCGCATGCGTGGCTCCCCTCGCTGACCGTGATCGTCCGACTACCGTTGCGCACCCCTGGTGCACGGATGGTCACAATTAGGGCACTTCGAACACAGGGTTTTCCTGCTGCCCGATGACGACCATCACCACACATGCCTAACATCCGCGACACATCCGCGCCCGCCAAGGTCACCGTAGCGGTGGCAGGCCCGCGGGGGAGGACAACGGAGGAGTTCGATGCCGTCTGGTTCGTCACCACCCGTACCCGCGCGCCCGAGTGGGCTGCGCTGGAACTGGTGGAACCTGCTACTCGTGGTGCCACTGCTGATGCTGGTCACCCCACTGATCAACTTCGATGAGCCCCGGGTGCTCGGCCTCCCGTTCTTCTACTGGTCGCAGTTCGCCTTCGTGCCGCTCGGCGTCATCTGCGTCGGACTGGTCTACCTCAAGACCAGGGACGAGCCGGTGGTCACCACCGCGCCGGACCGCCTCGACGTGGACAAGCTGGATGAGGGGGACAAGGCGTGAACAACATCCAGTGGACCGAGCTGATCGTCTTCGCCGTGCTGTTCCTGCTGGTGACGGTGCTCGGTTTCGTGGCGTCCAAGTGGAAGGCCGGTGACACCCTCGACCATCTGGACGAGTGGGGCCTCGGCGGGCGCAAGTTCGGCTCGTGGATCACCTGGTTCCTGGTCGGCGGCGACCTCTACACCGCCTACACCTTCGTCGCCGTGCCCGCGCTGATCTTCGGTGCAGGCGCCATGGGCTTCTTCGCGCTGCCCTACACGGTGATCCTCTACCCGCTGGTGTTCCTGCCGCTGCTGCGCATGTGGTCGGTCTCCAGGGTGCACGGCTACGTGACCCCGGCCGACTTCGTCCGCGGCCGCTACGGCTCGCGCATCCTGGCGCTGCTGATCGCCGTCACCGGCATCGTGGCGACCATGCCCTACATCGCGCTGCAGCTGGTCGGGCTGGAAGCGGTGCTGCGCACCATGGGCCTCAACGGCAGTGGCTTCCTCGGCCACCTGCCGCTGTTCGTCGGCTTCCTGATCCTGGCGGTCTACACCTACCAGTCCGGTCTGCGGGCGCCCGCGCTGATCGCCTTCGTCAAGGACACGCTGATCTACATCGTGATCCTGGTGGCGGTCATCTACCTGCCTGCCAAGCTGGGCGGCTGGACCACCATCTTCGACCGCTCGGCCGAGATCCTGTCCCAGCCGGGCGCCAACGGCGCGCCCAAGGGCTCGATCCTGCTCAACGCCAACAACCAGCTCCAGTACGCCACGCTGGCGCTGGGCTCGGCGCTGGCGCTGTTCCTCTATCCGCACTCGCTGACCGGCATCCTGGCCTCCAAGGGCCGCAACGTGATCAAGAAGAACATGGTCGCGCTGCCGGCGTACTCGCTGCTGCTGGGGCTGCTGGCGCTGCTCGGCTACGTGGCGCTCACCGCGGGCACCAAGCCGATCATGAACAACGCCACCGGCCGGCCGGACACCAACACCATCGTGCCGGTGCTCTTCGACACCCAGTTCCCGAGCTGGTTCGCCGGTGTCGCCTTCGCCGCGATCGGCATCGGCGCGCTGGTCCCGGCCGCGATCATGTCCATCGCCGCGGCCAACCTGTGGACCCGCAACATCTACAAGGAGTTCCTGAAGAAGGACGCCTCACCCAAGCAGGAGGCGCAGCAGGCCAAGCTGGCCTCGCTGGTGGTCAAGTTCGGCGCGGTCGCCTTCATCGTCTTCGTCGACCCGGCGTACTCGATCGACCTGCAGCTGATCGGCGGGGTGATCATCCTGCAGACGCTGCCCGCGGTGGCGATCGCGCTCTACACCCGCTGGTTCCACCGCTGGGGCCTGGTCGCGGGCTGGATCGCCGGCATGGGCTACGGCCTCTACCTGCTGTACCTGATCCCGAACCCGGCCGCGGGCCGCGCGCACTTCGGTGGTTCCGCGCTGACCCTGGACAAGCTGTCCCTGCTCGGCTGGGAGCCCTTCGCCGGTTCCAAGACCCAGATCTACGTCGGGTTCATCGCCCTGGTGGTGAACCTGGTGGTCGCGGTCATCGGCACGCTGATCGCCCGGCAGCTCAAGGCGTTCAACGGCACCGACGAGACCAAGGGCGAGGACTATCACGCCGACGAGGGCGACCCCTCGCTCAAGGCGGTCGCCTCGCACTGACGCGGGAACGCGAGGTTCCCCGGTCCGCCCGGTCCGGGGAACCTCGCCCGCCAGAGACGCTCGTCGATCTCGCACAACAGCGACCCGGCCACGCCGGCGGCCAGCTCCGGCGCCCCGGCCAGCTGCCGGGTCCCGGCCGGACCGGGTCCGCCGCGCAGCACCAGCGGCGATTCCACCCTGGCCCGTCGCCACAGCGCGCCCAGTCGTTCCCCGGTCAGCTCGGCCACCGAACCGTGTCCGGCCACCACGTCCCACAGCGGCCGCCGCCTGCCCAGTTCCCCGGCCAGCCAGCGCTCCTGACCGGTGCCCAGCAGCGAACCGGTCTGCCGGTACTGCTGGGTGTCCACCAGCCGCAACGCCAGCAACCGGCCCCAGCGCAGGCTGCGGTAGATCGGCATCCGCCCGCCGTCGGGCCGGGAGGCCGCGCGCAGCGGCTGGTGCTCGTAGTAGGCGCGGCAGGCCGCCACCCACTCCCCGGACAGCTCACCCGGCCCCCAGGTGGAGACCTGCGGCGCACTGGCCCTGGCCAGCTGCGCGGCCGGGGTGAGCCGGGCCATCGCCCGCTCCCGCTGCTCCCGTGCGGAGCCCGAGGGCCGGTGCTCGCCGAGGCAGAGCACCAGGTCGGCTGCCGAGGGCAGGGCGTCGCCGCTGGTCACGGCCAGCCGCAGGGGTTCCAGCGCGACCGGGTGCGGAGTGGTCCTGGTGCGGCCGGTCAGCGAGAGGTGCCTGCCGTGGCGGAACCGGAAGTAGTACTCGGTGCTCGGTTCGAGGTCCTCGACCTCCACGTGCACGCTGTGCCCCCACTCGGGCAGCGCGTCGGCCACCCCCTCGCGCAGCACCCGGGCGCCCGCCGGATCGGCGCTGAGCTGCCACGGCACGGACAGCGGCAGCTCGGGCACGCCGGTCAGCCGGGTCCAGAGCACCACCGAGTCCGGTTCGGGGTCACCGGAGGCCACACCGAGGGTGAACGGGTCCTGTCGCACCTTGAGCAGGTAATCAGTCGCGTGAGTCCGGTGCGTGGCGGCAAGGTGCCATTGGAGTGAATCTAGTGTTTGAATCGAGGCGTGGATCGAGCCGTACTGACTGACACCGTCCGCTCTCGCTGGGACAACGACGTCCTCACGAGCCTGTCCGAACTGGTCTCCGTGCCGGCCATCTCGCCGGCCTTCGACCCCGACTGGGCGCGCAACGGCCACCTGGAGGCCGCGGTCGAGCACGTGCGCCGCTGGCTGGTGGCCCGCGAACTGCCCGGCGCCACCGTGGACGTCGTGCGCCTGGAGGGCCGGACCCCGGTGCTGCTGCTCGACCTGCCAGCCCAGCCCGGCGCCGAGGAGGCGGGCACCGCGCTGCTCTACGGCCACCTGGACAAGCAGCCCCCGGTGGGCGGCTGGTCCGAGGGCCTGGGCCCGTGGACGCCGGTGCTGCGCGACGGCCGCCTCTACGGCCGGGGCTCGGCCGATGACGGCTACGCCGGCTACGCCGCGGTCACCGCGATCGAGGGCCTGCTCGCCGCCGGTGGCAGGCACGGCCGCTGCGTGGTGCTGCTGGAGACCGGCGAGGAGTCCGGCAGCCCGGACCTGCCCGCCTACCTGGAGCACCTGAGCGCCCGCCTGGGCGCGGTCACGCTGGTGGTCTGCCTGGACTCCGGCGCCGCCGACTACGAGCGGATGTGGCTGACCACCTCGCTGCGCGGGCTGGTGCAGACCCAGCTCACCGTGCGGGTGCTGGAGTCCGGCCAGCACTCCGGCTCGGCCAGCGGCGTGGTGCCCAGCTCCTTCCGGGTCATCCGGCAGCTGCTGGACCGTCTGGAGGACTCGGCGACCGGTCAGGTCCGGCTGCCCGAGCTGCACGTGGCGATCCCGGACGAGCGGGTGCTGGAGGCCAAGGAGGCCCTCGCGGTCTTCCCCGGCTTCCTGCTGACCCTGTTCCCGCTGATGCCGGGTATGCGGCCGGTGTCGACCGACGAGCTGGAACTGGCGCTGAACCGCACCTGGCGGCCGACGCTGTCGATCATCGGCGCGGACGGCCTGCCGGTGCCGGATGACGCGGGCAACGTGCTGCGCCCGCACACCACGCTCATGCTGGGCTTCCGCCTGCCCCCGACCGCCGACTCCGACGCCGCGCTGGCCGCGGTGCGCCGGGCGCTGACCACCGAGGTGCCCTACGGCGCCCAGGTCGAACTCGGCAAGGTCGAGGCGGCCAACGGCTGGAACGCGCCGAGCCTGCGGCCGTGGCTGCGGGAGGCGCTGGACACCGCGGGCGAGCAGGTGTTCGGCGCCGGCTGGAAGGCCACCGGCGAGGGCGGGTCCATCCCGTTCATGGGCCTGCTGCACGAGGCGTACCCGGCAGCGCAGTTCGTGGTCACCGGCGCGCTGGGCGCGGACAGCAACGCGCACGTGCCGGATGAGTCCCTGCACCTGGACTACGCCCGGCGGATCACCGAGGCGATCTCCTACGTGCTGGACGCGCACGCCCGCTCCGGCCAGTGAACGAGTCCCGGGCCGCCTGGAAACTCAGGCGGCCCGGGCCTGCCGGATCCCGATCAGCACCCCCACCAGCACCACGGCCATCCCGGCCACGCCCAGCAGCGGCGGGGTCTTGCCACTGGCCAGGAACACATAGACCAGGCCGGAGATGGTCTCGAACACGATCAGCTGGCCGGCCACCGACACCGGCAGCCTGCTCGATGCCTGGTTCCACAGCAGGGTGCCGCCCCAGCTCACCAGCACGCCGAGCACCAGGCTGCCCAGCAGCAGGTACCACAGCGAGTCCGCGCCGATGCCGCGCCCGATCGCGTCCCCGGTGACCAGCAGCAGCGGCGCGGCCAGCACGGAGAGCCCGAGCGTGGCGATGCCGATCAGCGTGGACCAGTCCGCCGAGCCGACCTGCGGGTTGGTGCGCAGGAAGTGCGCGTTGGCCACGCCGAACCAGGTCCACATGGCCAGGGCCAGCACCGCACAGCCCACCCCGAGCAGCTGTGCGCCCAGCGAGCGGCCGCCCAGGCCGGACCAGTCGATTTCGCTGAGGTTCACCGCGACCAGCCCGGCCAGGATCACCCCGACCGGCAGTGCCAGCCTGCGGAAGGGGAACTCGCGGCGGCGCAGGTTGCCGTAGACGGCCACGGTCACCGGCAGGGTGCCGATGATCACCGCCACCACCGGCGCCCCGACCAGCGCGATGCCCTGGACCAGCAGGAAGTAGTAGCCGACGTTGCCGGTCACGGCGAAGAGCAGGCAGGAGCGCCACACCGGCCAGGAATGCCCGCGCAGCCGGGTGCCGGTGAAGACGATCAGCGCCACGGACAGCAGGCCGTAACAGACGTAGCGGCCCAGGGTGACCGCCACCGGGGAGAACTCCGGCAGCAGCACCGGCACCAGGAAGGCCAGGCCCCAGATGAGGTTCGCGCCGATGCCCAGACCGATCCCGGCCAGGCCGGCGCCGCGCACGGCGGTCTGTTGACTCATGTTCTCCCCCTGTTTCCGGTGCGCCGCCGATCAAACACGGACGGCCAGGGTGTCCGCATCACTGATCACCCGTCCGGCCGCCGCCAGTGCCCGGCGCAACCGCAGCGGCAACGCGGTCATGTGCCGGTGGGTGGCCGCGTCGTAGCACTCCGGTTCCGCCTTCAACTCGGCCAGCCGACGCTCGATCAGTTCCTCGGTCAGCGCCGCCGGGTCCAGGCCGTCACTGGCCAGCACGAAGCCCCAGGGAATGCCGTAGGCGGGCACGGCCAGGGTGTAGGGCAGCACGTGCCGGAACACCGAGCCCAGGGTGCGGGCCACACTGGCGAAGAACTCCGGATCCAGGAAGTTCGCCGGTCCGGCCTGGGTGACGAACACCCCGTCCGGGCCGAGTTTCGCCTTGACCTGGCGGTAGAACTCGCGGGTGAACAGGGCAGGCGTCGGCGATCCCTCGACCGCGTCCGGCAGATCGGCCAGCACCAGGTCGAAGCCGCCCGGCTGCCCGCCGAGCAGGCCGCGCGGATCGCCGAACTCCAGGTGACAGCGCGGATCCAGCTGCGCGCCGCGGTGCATGTGCGGCAGGTGCGTGAGCGAGTGCCGGTGCAGCTCCGGGTCGATGTCCAGCTGTACCACCGAGGTCAGCTCCGGCATCGCGCACAGCCGGTGCAGCACCCCACCATTGGCCCCACCCAGGCAGAGCACCCGGCGAGTGTGCGGCAGCAGGCAGTAGCCGGGCAGCAGCAGCGCCTCGTGGTAGGCCGCCTCATCCGCCTCGGTGGACTGCACCCGGCCCTCGATCACCATCGCCCGGCCGTAGCCGCCCAGCTCGACGATCTCGAAGGCCTGCCGGGCGGTGCGCCCGGTCTCAAGGACCGAGCGCACCGCGTGCACGTGACATTCAGCAGGACCGATGTACTCCTCGATCTGCTTGTCCCACAACGGTTTCATCGGGCAGTCGCGGTGACGAGGGCATAGCCGAGCTTGCCTGCCTTGGTCACCGCGTTCTCGTAGTCGGCCAGCCGCACGCTGGTCTCGAAGTACTCCGCCGAGGTCAGCGCGATGATCTCCGACTTCAGCTCGTGCCGGACCAGCACCGACCGGTCCTGCCAGTCCCGGAAGGTGGGCGTGAGATCCCGCGCCACGTCCACCTCGAACCCGGCCCCGGCCAGGGCCGCCCGGTACTCCGGCACCGTGTTCACCGTGGGACAGGCCCATTCCACGGTGAGCTGCCGCCACTCCTGCTCGGTCAGCTCCCCGGTGCGCACCCGCTCCATGAACGCCAGCCGCCCACCGGGACGCAGCAACTCGTGGCAGCGGGCGAATAACCGGGCCGGATCGAAGTGGCAGAACGCGCCCGTGCCGTAGATCCCGTCGAAGGGCGCCGCGAACTCGTGCCGGTACACATCCCCGTGTGCCAGCGAGACCCGGTCCGCCAGCCCAGCCTCGGTCAGCCGCTGCGCTGCCTTGCGCAACGGGCTGGCCGCCACGTCGATCCCGGTGATCCGCCAGCCGAACTCACCGGCCAGGAAGGCGGCCACCGGCGCGGTGCCGCAGCCGATGTCCAGCACCGCGGAATCCGGTGGCAGGTCCATCGTGGCGGCCAGCGCGCGCAGCTCGGACGCGCTGTTGTCGCTGAACTGCCCGATGTACTCACCCGGCCCGTACACCCGGGGATACACCAGGTCGTGCACCAGGTTGTTGCCGGACATGTCCTGGTCGTACAGCTCCGCGACCAGGGCGAAGTCCTCCGGCGCTGCTCTCGTCACAGCCTCTCCACAAGCAGCTCGATGGGGGCGGCCGAATCCGCGACCGGGGCGCTCAGCGCGGTCCGGACGTTCTTCGGCAGCAGGAACATGTGGTGGTGGGTCTGCCCGTCGTAGAGCCGGGTCGGCGCCGGGCAGGTGCGGGCCAGCCGCTCGTCCAGCTCGGCCGGGCTCAGCGCCAGCGGATCCACCGAGCCGACCGCGCCGATGCCGGTCAGCCACACCGTGCCGTAGGACTGCGGGTAGCTGAGATAGCCGTGCGCCTGCCCGAAGACCTGCTGGATCACCTGGAAGATCCGGGCCGCGAACTCCGCCGAGACCGGGCCGACCGACCCGCACCAGGACACGTACAGCCCGCGCCCGCTCAGCCGGGACCGCACCAGCCGGATCGCCTCGGTGGCGAACAGCCTGCTCGCCGGACTGCCGGGCAGGGGTTCGCTGAGGTCGTTGACGATCAGGTCGAACGGCTCGCCGCCGCCGGCCAGGTAGTCCAGCGCGTCGGCCACCACCAGCCGGTACCGCGGGTCGGTGCGAAAACTCGTGCCCACCGCGGGCAGGTGCTCGCGGGCGATGTCGACCACGGTGGTGTCGATCTCCACCTGCACGACCTCGCCGACACCGGGGTAGTTCAGCAGCTCGCGCACGATCCCGCCCGGACCGGCGCCGATGCACAGCACCCTGGCCGCCCGCCCGTCCAGCAGCTGCATGGCCGGGTGCGTCATCGACTCGCTGTAGATGTACTCGTCCGCGGCCACGTGCTGGATCCGCCCGTCCAGGAACAGCCCGCGCCCGTAGGACTGGGTCTCCAGCACCTCGATCCGCTGGAACTCGCTGTCGAGGACCACGACCTCCTCGGTCACCCGGTGGCAGTGCCGCTCACCAGGGGCGATCTCCTCGACGGTCCAGCGCTCAGCCACGCTCGGCGGTCCGGATCAGGGTGTGCGAGCCGTCCGGGTGCACCAGCACCTCACTCGGCTCGTCCTGGCCGAGGAACTGGGTGATCATCGAATAGCAGTAGCTGCCCGCGTTGGCGAAGACCAGCACGTCCTCGGTGGCCAGCGGCGGCAGCGGCGCGCCCTTGGCCAGGAAGTCGCGGGAGTAGGTGGTGGACCCGACCACGTCGGCGGGGCGGTCCGCGGGCGGCTCGCCCGATCGGCCCAGCACACTCACCTCGTGGAACTCGCCGTAGAACAGCGAACGGGGGATCAGCGTGGCGCTGGAGTCGACGCAGACCAGGGACCGGTCCGGCCGGTTCTTCACATCCAGCACGCTGGTGCAGAACACCGCGGTGTCGCCAAAAAGCGCGCGACCGGGCTCCAGGATCAGTTTGATAGGGCGACATCGCTTCTGTGAATAGCTCGTGAACATCTTGCTGATCGCTTCGTCGTATTTCGCGTAGTCGAACTCCTCGATTCCGTCCTCGGTCACCGGGAAACCGCCGCCGAGGTCGACGTAGGTCAGGTCAGGGAAGAAATCGGACAGTTCGAGGGTACGAGCCACGCCCTGCATCATCGTTTCCAGGGAAACAATGTTGGTGCCGAGGTAGACGTGCGTGCCGGTGATGGTGAGCCGGTACTTGTCCGCGATCTTGGCGGCCACCTCCAGTTCGTTCTCCAGCAGCCCGATGCGGCTCTCCGCGCCGATGAAGACGTTGCCCAGGGAGTTCTCGTCGATGTTGAGCCGGATGCCGCAGCTGGTGCCCGGCGCGATCGAGCCGTACAGCTCCAGCTGGCCGAGCGAGTCCAGGTTCACCGCGACGCCCAGCCCGGAGATCAGCTCCAGGTCGGAGCGGCGCACGCCGGTCGAGGTGTAGATGATCTCCGAGGGAGCGAACCCGCAGTCCATCGCGAGCTTGAGGTGCCGCGCCGAGTTGACGAAGATCCCCATTCCGAGCCCGTGCAGCAGCTTGAGCAGCTCCGGGTTGTTGTTGGCCATCGAGGCAAAATGGACTGCCTTGTCCGGATAGGCCAGGCCGGTGAAGCGTTCGGCATTTCGCCTGATCAAGGACTCGTCGTAGAGGTAACACGGGGTGCCGTACTGGCTGACGGCAGCAGAGATCGATTTCTCGTCCATGGCAGGCTGCGGCCCTTTCGATAGTGAGGCTGCGTCGAGATATCGGCGGATTATTTGTCTAGCAGCGCCGAGTTGCCTGGGTCAATGCACGATTGGGCAGCCTCTGCGATCTGGCGAATTGACTATTCGGGGAATAGAACAACCCGCTTGGTGGAGTGCTCAACCAGTAAGCCGTAACGTCGTTAGCCCAGGCAGCGCAGCCTGCATAGTCATGGACCCGTAACCCTCAACCTGCTGTGCTACCGGCCATCAGGATGGCAGGATGCGCAGAACTTGCCCGGAAACTGACTACGAGGAGTGACACCGTGGCCCGTCGACCCAGACACCAGGTGCTCGCCCTGCTGCCGGCGGCAGCCCTGCTGCTCGCCGCGTCCGCGTGCGGCGGCGGTGGCGGCAGCACGGCCAATGGTGTGCCGCTTGTCGAGGCTGGAAAGATCAAGACCTGCACCCACCTGCCGTACGAGCCCTTCCAGTTCAAGGAGGGCAACGACGTCGTCGGGTTCGACGTGGACCTGGTGAACCTGGTCGCCAAGGACCTCGGCGTCAAGCAGGAGATCGTGGACGGCCCGTTCGACACGATCGCCTCCGGCCAGGACCTCAACATCAACAAGTGTGATGTGGCCGCGGCCGGGATGACCATCACAGACACCCGCAAGCAGAACTTCGACTTCTCCGAGCCGTACTTCCTGGCCACCCAGGCGCTGCTGGTCAAGAAGGGCTCCGGCGTCACGAACCTGGACTCGCTCAAGGGCAAGAAGCTGGGCGTGCAGGCCGACACCACCGGCAAGGTCTACGCGGAGAAGAACGCCGCGCCCGCCGGTGTGCAGCTGGTGACCTTCGAGGACCTCGGCCTGCTGCTGGAGTCGGTGAAGAACGGCTCGGTCGCCGCGGGCATCAACGACGACTTCGTGCTCAAGGACTACGCGCGCAAGACCCCCGACGTCGAGATGACGACGGCGTTCAACACCAACGAGAACTACGGCATCGGCGTCCGCAAGGGCAATGACGCGCTGTTGAAGAAGGTCAACGAGGTGCTGGCCAAGGCCAAGAGCGACGGCACCTACGCGAACCTCTATGAGAAGTGGTTCAAGGAGAAGCCCAAGCAGGGCTGACCCGACCGTCCGGGGCCGGTGCGTGATCCGCACCGGCCCTGTCTGTTTGCCAGGAGCTTGTGAATGTCAGGAAAGACCGGCCTCAGCCGGAGACAGCGCGCCCGGTTGTTCCGGGGCATCCAGTACGCACTGCTCGTCGTCGTGCTCGCGGTGGTGGCCTTCTTCGCCAACTGGGAGAAGATCGTCACCTCGTTCTTCGACTTCGAGGTCGCGGCCCAGCTGTTCCCGAACATCATCGTCATCGCGCTGAAGAACACCATCGTCTACACCGCGCTGGGCTTTGCCTTCGGCATCGTCTTCGGTGTTGTGCTCGCGCTGATGCGGCTGTCCTCGGTCGGCCCCTACCGCTGGATCGCCACCCTCTACATCGAGTTCTTCCGCGGCCTGCCCGCGCTGCTGGTCTTCCTCGCGGTCGGCTACGGCATCCCGACGGCCTTCCCCGGCACCCTGATCGACCGCATGGTGACCATCACGCTGGCGCTGGGCATCGTGGCCTCGGCCTACATGGCCGAGACCATTCGCGCCGGTATCAAGGCGGTGCCCAAGGGCCAGGTGGAGGCGGCCCGCTCGCTGGGCATGTCCCCGGCCCGCACGCTGATCACCGTGGTCATCCCGCAGGCGTTCCGGATCATCCTGCCGCCGCTGACCAACGAGCTGATCATGCTGGTCAAGGACTCCTCGCTGGTGTTCTTCATCGGTTCCACGCTGGAGCAGCAGGAACTCGCCCAGTTCGGCCGTCAGGCGCTGAGCCAGTACAAGCTCATGACACCGTTCGTGGTCGCTGGCCTGTGCTACCTGATCATCACCATCCCGCTGTCGATCCTGCAGCAGCGGCTGGAGCGCAAGGCCAACACCACCGCGAAGGGAGGTCAGTGATGACCGGCGAACCAATGGTCGTGGTCACGCGGCTGCACAAGAGCTTCGGGCCGCTGGAGGTGCTCAAGGGCATCGACCTCTCGGTGGCCCGCGGCGAGGTCGTGTGCGTGATCGGCCCGTCCGGCTCCGGTAAGTCCACCCTGCTGCGCTGCGTGAACCTGCTGGAGCAGCCCACCTCCGGCCAGGTGGTGGTCAACGGGGTCGAGCTGACCGACGACGACTGCGATCTGGACGGCGCCCGGATCAAGATCGGCATGGTCTTCCAGTCGTTCAACCTGTTCTCGCACCTGAGCGTGCTGGACAACCTCACAGTGGCCCAGCGCAAGGTGCTCAAGCGCGGCAAGGCCGAGGCCGAGCGGATCGCGCGGGAGAACCTGGAGCGGGTCGGGCTCTCGGAGAAGGTGAACGCGATGCCCGCCCAGCTCTCCGGCGGTCAGCAGCAGCGGGTGGCCATCGCCCGCGCGCTGTCGATGAACCCGGAGCTGATGCTCTTCGACGAGCCGACCTCCGCGCTGGACCCGGAACTGGTCGGCGATGTGCTCGGCGTGATGCGTCAGCTCGCCGATGAGGGCATGACCATGCTGGTGGTCACGCACGAGATGCAGTTCGCCCGCGAGGTGGCCGACCGGGTGCTGTTCATGGACGACGGCAACGTGGTCGAGGAAGGCCCGGCCGAGCAGGTGATCGGCAATCCCCGGCAGGAGCGCACCCAGACCTTCCTGGCCAGGGTGCTGGATCCGACCCACCAGGGCCGTTCCGAAGCCTGACCCAGCACACCGGCGCGGCCGTCATACTGTCTACAGTGGACAGTATGACGGCCGCTTCGCCGTGTGTGGATGAACCTGTGGAATCTGTGGACAAGTGATCATGCGGGCCTGTGGATGGAGATACCGATGACCGATCTTGCGCTGGCCGTTGACGTAGGCGGCACCAAGATCGCCGCTGGTCTCGTTGACGGCTCCGGCACCCTCCTGCGCACGGCCCGTCGCCCCACCCCGGCACACGATCGCGAGGCGGCCTGGACCGCGGTTACCGAGGTGATCGAGGAAGCGCTTGCCGGGCCGGACGGCGCCGCGGTGCGCGGAATCGGCGTTGGCTGCGCGGGCCCGGTGGACACCACCAGGGGCACGGTCAGTCCGATCAACATCAGTGGCTGGCAGGACTTCCCGCTGCGGGACCGGATCAGCGCGCTGCTGCCCGGCCTGCCGGTGGAACTGGCCGTGGACGGCGCCTGCACCGCGCTCGGCGAGCACTGGGCCGGCGCCGGTCAGGGCGCCGACTTCATGCTGGGCATGGTGGTCTCCACCGGCGTCGGTGGCGGCCTGGTGCTGGGCGGCAAGCCGTTCGGCGGGCGCACCGGCAACGCGGGCCACATCGGGCACGTGGTGGTCGAGCCGGACGGCTACCCCTGCACCTGCGGCGGACGCGGTTGCGTGGAGACGGTGGCCGGTGGCCCGCACCTGTCCCGCTGGGCCCGCGAGCAGGGCTGGACCGGCCCGGACACGGTCGCGCTGGCCGCGGACGCGCGTGCCGGCGATCAGCTGGCGCTGGCCGCCTTCGAGCGCGGCGGGCACGCGGTCGGCCTGGCCATCGCCGCCGCGGCCGCGGTCTGCGATCTGGACCTGGTGGTCATCGGCGGCGGGGTGGCCGCGGTCGGGCCGCTGTTGTTCGACCCGATCCGCCGCTGCCTGGACACCCACGCCGGCCTGTCCTTCCTGGCCGGCCTGCGGGTGGTCCCGGCCACCCTGGGCGGGGACGCGGGCCTGGTCGGCGCGGCCAGGCTGATCAGCGGCTAGGCGCTGACCCCGTTGCTGCGCTGCGTCTCCTCGGCCTGCGAGGGCCGCCAGCCGTTGCCCTGCACCAGGTTGCCGAAACCCATCCACACCAGGTTCATCAGCCGCCCGGACATCGCCTTGGGCGTCTCCTCGGGATGGTCCAGCCACCAGTCGGCCAGCGATTCGCCCGCGCCGACCAGTCCGGCGGCCAGGGGTTCGGTCTGGCCCTCGGCGAAGGCGCCGAAGCCCTGCGCCCGCGCCGCGTGCTCCAGCAGCAGCCCGATCACCGAGATCGCCCGCTTGCGGCCCGCGGTCAGCTCGGCCGCGAACGGCTCCCCCTGGGTGCCTGCCTGCCGGTGCAGCACCCGCCAGGAGTCCCGGTTGTCCGCGACGAAGGCGAAAAAGCCCTGGATACCGCGCCAGAGTTGCTCGCGTGGCGGCAGGCTCTCGTCCACCACCCCGGCGATCGCCTCCACCAGCCTGGTCGCCTCCCGCTGGATGCAGGCGGCGAACAGCTCCTCCTTGGCGCCCAGGTAGGCGTAGATCATCGGCTTGGAGATCCCGGCCACCTCGGAGATCTCGTCCATGGACGCGGCGTGATACCCGCGCTGGGAGAACACCGCCACCGCGGCGTCCAGGATCTGACGTTCCCGGACCGCCCGTGGCAGTCGTTTCGCGCGCGCGGGTCGGTCGCCGTTGGACTCAGCCCGGTTCTCGGTCATTGGCACCCCCGTTGACGTGACAGGAAGGGTACTCTTGTCAGGGAACCTACTCGAAAGTAGAGTTACTCCTCAGTAGGTAAGCGGGAGGTTTTGATGACGAACAGCGATCCGATCGCCGCCCTTGCCGAGGTCGATCCGAAGAAGATCAGCAAGGAGGAGTTCGTCTCGCTCCTCTCCGCCGCCTCCGAGGTGGCCAGCAGCGGGGAGGTCGTCGACCTCAGCTCGATGGACCCGCAGACCTTCGCCCGGCTCATCTCCCGGGCGTCCAAGGACCAGATCGAGGCCGTGATGGCCCGCCCCGAGCTGCGGGTTCGGGTGCTGGACGAGGTGTTTCGCCGGATGGAGGCGCACTTCAAGGCGGAGAAGGCGGGCACGGCCAAGGCCGTCGTGCACTGGCGGATCCAGACCGGCGAGGACTACGAGCGCTACGAGACGGTCATCGCCGAGGGCGCCTGTTCGGTGAACAAGGAGAACAAGGCCGAGCCCAGGGTGACCGTGACGCTGTCCCCGGCCGAGTTCCTCAAACTCGCCTCCGGCAACGGCTCCGCCCCGGTGATGTTCATGACCGGCAAGATCAAGGTGAAGGGCGACCTGGGGTTCGCGGCCGGCCTGTCCAACCTGTTCAGCATCCCCAAGGCGTGAGGGAGTAGCACCGGTGACCTTCTCACTGGAACTGAACGAGGAGCAGCGGGACCTCCGTGACTGGGTGCACGGGTTCGCCGCGGACTCGGTTCGGCCAGCCGCCGCCGAATGGGATGAGCGGGAGGAGACGCCCTGGCCGCTGATCCAGGAGGCGGCCAAGATCGGGCTGTACAACTTCGAGTCGCTGGCCACCTTCTACGCCGACCCCACCGGACTCTCCCTGCCGATCGTGCTGGAGGAGCTGTTCTGGGGTGACGCCGGCATCGGCCTGGCGATCTTCGGCACCAACCTGGCGGTCGCCGGGATCTTCGCCGCCGGCACGCCGGAGCAGTTCGTGGAGTGGGTCCCGCAGTGCTTCGGCGAGGTGGACGACCCCAAGGTGGCCGCGTTCTGCTCCTCGGAACCGGAGGCGGGCTCGGACGTCTCGGCCATGCGCACCCGCGCGGTCTACGACGAAGCCAAGGACGAATGGGTGCTCAACGGCCAGAAGGCCTGGGCCACCAACGGCGGCATCGCCAATGTGCACGTGGTGCAGGCCGTGGTGGACAAGGAACTGGGCTCCCGCGGCCAGGCGGCCTTCATCGTGCCGCCCAGCACCAAGGGCCTAGTCGCCACCAAGAAGATCAAGAAGCACGGTCTGCGCGCCTCGCACACCGCCGATGTGTTCCTGGACGACGTCCGGGTGCCCGGCAGTTGCCTGCTCGGTGGCAAGGACAAGCTGGACGAGAAGCTGGCCAGGGCTCGGGAGGGCAAGAAGGGCGGCGCCCAGGCCGCGATGAAGACCTTCGAGCTGACCCGCCCGCCGGTGGGCGCGATGGCCATCGGCATCGCCAGGGCGGCGTACGAGTACGCGCTGGACTATGCCAAGCAGCGGATCACCTTCGGCCGCCCGATCATCGAGAACCAGTCCATCGCCTTCACCCTGGCCGATATGAAGATGGAGATCGACGCGGCCCGGCTGCTGGTCTGGCGGGCGGCCTGGATGGGGCGCAACGAGGCCAAGTTCGAGGCGGCCGAGGGCTCGATGTCCAAGCTGAAGGCCGGTGAGGTCGCGGTCTGGGCGACCGAGCGGGCGATCCAGATCCTGGGCGGCAACGGCTACACCCGCGAGCACCCGGTGGAGCGCTGGCACCGGGACAGCAAGATCTTCACCATCTTCGAGGGCACCAGCGAGATCCAGCGCCTGGTGATCGCCCGGCAGATCTCGGGGATGCACATCCGCTAGACCCCGGCCCGGGAGGACGTGGCCCCCTCCCAGGTCGAACCACGAAGCCCGGCTTCCCGGCAGGAGCCGGGCTTCGTGTTGCGTTCGGTCCCGGTGCGCTCAGTCGCTGTGCAGGGAGGCCATGAACGGGCAGCCGACCAGGCGGCGCAGTTCCAGGGACAGCTCGTGCTGGGTGGTCACTGACTTGGAGAAGGCCAGCCGCACGTCGTGGTCGCCGTCGGCCGCCTCCACCCGCAGCCGCAGCCCGAGCCGGTCCAGCCCCAGCGGCCGCACGTGCCCGCCGCGCAACTGCTCCGGGATGTGCCGGGCGAGCAGGTCCACCACATCCCGGTGGGACAGCTCCAGGTGCCGCAGCCAGTCGTCCTCCATCAGACAGAACGGGTCCGGCTCGGCCTTGGTGTACTCCTGCGGGGTCAGCGAGCAGGTGCCCTCGGCGTCGGCCAGCACCAGCGAGGCAGGCACAAGACGCAGCATGGTCGCCCCGTGCCCGACATCGAGCAGCCGGGGATCCGGCCTGGTCACGGCCACCGACAGCGCCTCGGCGCGGGCCCCGCGCTCGTCCAGCGCCTGCAGGAAGCCGGTGATCCAGAGCAGTCCGCGCACCGGCTCGCGCAGCCGCACCGGCGCCGGATCGGTCAGCTCGACCATGGCGGTCAGCTCCCCGTGCGGGGCCTGCCAGGCCAGCCCGACCAGCTCGTGGTCCTCATCGAGCAGCAGCGAGGTCGACCCGTCCGCGTGCACGTGGTGCAGCAAGGGCTCCACCCGCGGCGTCTCCCCCTCCACCGCGGGCATCAGCACTGCCTTGCCGCCTCGGACACCCATCGTCCTGGCCCGCTCTGCGGCTCCAGGCATCGGCGGGCGACGACTCTTGGTCTCCACGGATCACCTCCAACTTAGGCAAGGCTAACTTGAGTTCGGGTTGGAGGAAAGTCGACCGACCGAGCGACCTCGATCTCTATCCTTGGCCGGTGCAGCCCATCCCGCCCGCCGTGGTCGCCCAACCGGTGACCGACCGTCCCGCGATCGAGGACCCCGACGCCGCCGCGATCCGCAACTACCGGCAGCTGGCGGTGCGCAACCCACTGCTGGGCACGCTGGCCTGTGCCGGACTCGGGCTGGTGATGTACCTGCTGGACTTCGGCCCCGGGGTCTGGGCGCCGATCCTGGTCGCGACCGTGCTGCTCGGCGCGCTGCTGGTGTGGATGGCGGTCTGGTACGCCCCGCGGCTGCGCAAGGCACAGGTCCTGATGACCAAGGATGCCTGGCGGCAGGCCCCGGCCGCCGTGCTCGGCCTGGACGGCAAGCATTTTGTGGTCGAGGCCGAGGGCAGGCGGCTGCGGATCCCGGAGATCGGTGGCCGGGTCGCGCACCGGGTCGTCGGGCGCACCGGTCGGCTGTGGCTGCTCGGCCCCGACCCCTCCGGCCTGGTCCTGGCCAGGGTGGACGGCCTCGGCACCGCGCTGTGGGGCCGCGAGCTGACCGGCCCTGGCAACCTCGAGCCGGTGCCTGCGGAGTCCTTCGGATCCGCCGCGGCGGATCCGGTCACCATCGCGTGGGCTGAGGTCCTCAGGCGCGCGGTCCGCTACCGCGTCTGGCCATACATGATCACCTTTGGCCTGCTCGCCCTGATCCTGCTGAGCTTCGTCGCGATTCAGGGTGTCACGACGGCGGTCGTCATCGTCTGCGTGCTCGTGCTGGGAGTCAGCTTCCCCATCCTGTTGCGCCGCCACCTCGCCGCACGTCGCCGGTTCCAGCCGTGGGACGACCTGCCCGAGCTGGTCCGCGCCGGTGCCTGGCAGCCGGTCGGCATCTCCCTGGCCCCGTGGCGGCCGCCCATGACCGGCACCGCCGATGCGCACGGAGTGATCCGCCTGGCCGACGGCGCGGAGCTGCAGATCCGGCTACCGGACGCTGGACCAGCCCTGATCGGCAACATCCAGCAGGTCGGCGGTCTCTGGGTGGCGGGCGAGCCGGTGCCAGGCAAGCTGTTCGCGGTCGGCTACCCCGGCTTCCCGGTGCTCGGCCTGGCCACCTTCAGCCAGGGCATGCGGCCGGTCTAGGCCCCCACCTGGATGCCCTCGGCCTCGGCCCAGGCCGCCACGTCCTCCTTGCGCAGCGCCGTGGCCAGCAGGTCCGGGAACAGGTCCGGGGTGCAGGCGAAGGCAGGTGCGCCCAGCGCGGAGAGCTGGGCGGCCAGTTCGTGGTCGTAGGCGGGTTTGCCGCTGTCGGACAGCGCCAGCAGCACCACCACGGTCACCCCGCTGGCCACCAGGTCCCGGACCCGGCGTTGCAGTTCGCCGGCCACGCCGCCCTCGTACAGGTCGCTGATCAGCACCAGCACCGTGTCGGCCGGGCGGCGGATGTGCTGCTGGGCGTAGGCCATCGCCCGGTTGATGTCGGTGCCGCCGCCGAGCTGGGTGGCGAAGAGCAGGTCCACCGGGTCCTCGAGTTCCTCGGTCAGGTCGGCGATCTCGGTGTCGAAGACGACCAGCCGGGTGTGCACCGCGCGCAATGAGGCCAGGGTGGCGCCGAAGACCGCGGAGTAGACCACCGACTCGGCCATCGAGCCGGACTGGTCGACCAGCAGCAGCACGTCCTTGAGCGCCGAGCTGCGGCTGCGCCGCTGGGCGCCGATGAGCTGGTCCACCACCACGGTGCGCTGGGCGGGCTGGTAGTTGCGCAGGTTGGCCCGGATGGTGGCGTTCCAGTCCACATCGGACAGTCGCGGCCTGCGGGTCCGGCGGGAGCGGTCGATGGCGCCGGTGACCGCGGCGATCAGCCGTTCGGCCAGCCGCTGCTCGATCTCCTCGACTACCTTGCGCACCACCAGCCGCGCGGTTTCCCTGGTGCGCGCCGGAATCGCCCTGGACAGCGACACCAGGGTGCCGACCAGCCGGACATCCGGCTCCACAGTGGACAGCAGTTCCGGCTCCAGCAGCAGCTTGGTCAGCCCGAGCCGCTCCACCGCGTCCCGCTGCATCACCTGCACCACCGAGGCCGGGAAGTAGGTGCGCACATCGCCCAGCCAGCGGTGCAGCACCGGCGCGCTGGAGCTGAGCCCGCCGCTGCGCTTGCCCTCGCTCTCGCCCGGCATGCCCTGCCCGCCACCGCCGTAGAGCGCGGTCAGCGCCGCGTCCCGGCGCCGGTCGTCGGCGTCCAGCTCACCCAGCTCATTGGCGGCCGGGCCCAGCAGCAGCCGCCAGCGGCGCAGTCGTTCCGCCTCGCTCATCGGGTGCCCGCCCTCCGGTACAGCTCACGCACGAATCCGGTCAGCCGTTCGGCCAGCCCGGGGTCCCAGTCGGTGTCGGCCACCGCGGTCCGGCCCGCGCCCGCGGCGATCCGCTCGGCCAGGGTGCGGCGTTCCGGGCCGCTGAAGGTGCCCACCGCGCGCCGCAGCAGCGGCAGCGCGTCCGCGAAAGCCTCCCCGTCCAGTCCGGACAGCCAGCCGTCCACCAGGCCCAGCAGCCGGGTGTCCGCGGCCAGCAACGCGGCCGAGCCGTGCAGGAAGCCGGCCACGAACGCGGCCGCGGCCCCGGGTGCGCCGCGCAGCGAGACCGCGCGGTGCAGCCGGGCCGCCACCGCCTCGGTGTCCAGCCGCCCGGACTCCCACAGCAACCGGCAGGCCCGCCCGGTGGGCAGCCCGTGCCCGGCCTTGGCCGGATCACGCGCGCCCAGTTCGACCAGTCGCCGCAACGCCTCCCACCAGGCCGCCGCGTGCTCCTCGTCGGCGGCCAGCCGCACCGCCTCATGGGCTCCGTCCACAATGGACAGTGCGTGGCCCGCGGTCTCCTCGTCGATGTTCAGGCAGGCCATCGGCAGCCCGACCGCGCCGCGGGCGAGCAGTCCGTGCAACGCGGTGCGCAGCAGTTCGGGATCGGTGTCCCGGACCGAGCCGTAGCGGACCGTGCGGGCCAGCGCGGGCAGTGCGGTCAGCAGTTCGATCGCGTCGGTGGCCGCCGCCGCGCACCGGTCCAGCCCGGCTCGCGCGGCCAGCACCGCCGAGGGCAGCTCCGCGCCCACCGCGACGTCGAGCACCTGGGCCGCCTCGGCCACGCTGGACAGCCGCGCGGACTCGGTGACCAGCACCTGTGTCGCCGCGGCCTCGACCGTGGTGCCGTGCCGGGCCGCCGCGGCCAGCGCCACCGCCAGACCCGGGTCCCAGCGCAGCGTCCAGCCCTCGGTGAAGGTGCCCAGCCCGCCGGTCTCCTCCGGCTCGCCCCAGTGCACCTCCAGCACCCGCAGCCGCCGCAACAGCTTCGAGCGTTCCCGGTCGATGTCCTTGCGCAGGTCCAGCCGCAGGTTCCGCTCGGCCGCCTCCGGGTGCAGCCGCAGCCGCCGCTGCAACCGGGCCACGTCCGCGGCCAGTGGCGAGCGCGGCACCTTGTCCCCGACCGCGCCCAGCTCCTCGCCGACCACCAGGCGTTCCCGCACCAGTTTCAGCCCGGTGTCGTCCCCGCCGCAGAGCACCGCCAGGGTCGCCTCGGTGACCTCGGTCAGCCCGGCCGAGGGCCGCCCGCGGATCGCGGCCAGGGTCTCGGCCAGCCGCACCGCCTCCACCGCGCTCGCCGTGGAGGCGGGCAAACCCTGATCCCGCAACACCTGCGCGGTCCGGGCCAGCCAGCGCGGCAGCACGTCCCCGGCCGGGGCCCGCTCCCACAGGTGCGCGTACCAGCCCGGCGAGTCCACCCCGGCCCCGTAGCCGGAGGTCGCGGCCAGCCGCCCGTGACTCCACGGCACCCAGCTCCCGGCCACCTTCAGCCTCGGCTGCCCGCGCAACAACGCCGCGTCCCCGGTCGCCGCCGGAAGTTGGCGCAGCGCGGGCACGTGCCAGGCCCCGCAGACCACCGCGATCGGCCCGTCGGTGTCCTTGAGCGCCTTGCGCAGGTTCTGCCGCATGGCCGCCTCCCGCCGCAGCGTGTGCTCGTCCACCGTGTCGGCGAACTCCTCGCGCAGCGCGCCCATCGCCTCGGCCACCGCCTCGGCCAGGCCCAGCGGGTCCGCGGCGGAGTGCTCGACCACGTCCTCCCACCAGCGCTCCGGATCGTCGAACCCGGCCGCCTCGGCCAACACGGCCAGCGGATCGACCAGCACCTTCCGCTCGACCGGCTCGGCGGGCGGATTCACCGCCCTGGCCAGCGACATCGCCGCGGGCAGGTCGAAGAAGCGCACCGCGGCGCCCTGTTCGGCGCCCCAGCTCAGCGCCTGCCACTCGGGGGAGAAGCGGGCGAACGGCCAGAACGAGGCGCTGGCCGGATCGGCCTCGTCGTGCAGTAGCAACGCCACCGGCGGCGTCAGCTCCGGCACGTGCGCCAGCAGCGCGTCCCCCTCCGGCGGCCCCTCGATGAGGATCACCTTGGGCGACAAGGCTTCCAGCGCCGCGCGCACCATCCGCGCCGAGCCGGGGCCGTGGTGCCGGATGCCGAGCAGGGTGACCCGCTCGGGCAGGGACTGGGTTCGGGCCATCAGACGCCGAGTTCCCGGCAGGCGCGGTAGAGGTCCCGCCACTCCTGACGTTCCTTGACCACGGCCTCCAGGTACTCCTGCCACGCGGCCGCGTCCGACACCCGGTCCTTGACCACCGCGCCGAGCAGTCCGGCGGCCAGCTCGTCCGCGCCGATGGTCCCGTCGCCGAAGTGC
This sequence comes from Crossiella sp. S99.2, assembly GCF_023094165.1. GTDB lineage: Bacteria > Actinomycetota > Actinomycetes > Mycobacteriales > Pseudonocardiaceae > Crossiella. The sequence continues at coordinate 137,167 of NZ_JALMDK010000001.1, forward strand.
GCGGCCAGCGCCATCCCGCTGGTCACCACCGAGATCGCCTCGGCGGTGGACAGGCTGCCGCTGGGCTTCTTCAGCTGGGTGCGGCCGTCCGCGGTGCCGCCGTTGCGCAGCTCGCGGAAGATCCGCACCACCCGGCGCACCTCGGCCAGCGAGGGCGGCTCGGCGGGCAGTTGCAGGGCGCGACCCAGCTGGGCCGAGCGCTGGGCGACGATCTCCACCTCGGCGTCCTCGGTGGCCGGCGGCGGCAGCACCACGGTGTTGAACCGCCGGGCCAGCGCGGCCGACATCTGGTTGACCCCGCGGTCCCGGTCGTTGGCGGTGGCGATGACGGTGAACCCGGCGATGGCCTGCACCTGCATGTTCAGCTCCGGCACCGGCAGCGCCTTCTCGCTGAGCACGGTGATCAGCGAGTCCTGCACCTCCGAGGGCATCCGGGTCAGCTCCTCGATCCGGGCCACCGCCCCGGTGCGCATCGCGCGCAGCACCGGCGAGGGCACCAGCGCGGCCTCGCTCGGGCCCTCGGCGATCAGCCGGGCGTAGTTCCAGCCGTAGCGCAGCGAGTCCTCGCCGGTGCCCGCGGTGCCCTGCACCACCAGCGTGGAATCACCGCTGACCGCGGCCGCCAGGTGCTCGGACAGCCAGGACTTGGCCGTGCCCGGCACACCGAGCAGCAGCAGCGCCCGGTCGGTGACCAGGGTGCCCACCGCGACCTCCACCAGCCGCCGGTCGCCGATGTACTTGGGCGTGATCACCGTGCCGTCCGGCAGCTTGCCGCCGAGCACGTAGCGCACCACCGCCTGCGGGGACATCCGCCAGCGCGGCGGGCGCGGGCGGTCGTCCGCGGCGGCGACCGCGGCCAGTTCGGCGGCGTACTGCTCTTCGGCGCTGGGGCGGAGTGCGCCGCCGGTCTCGGTCGTCACGCCGGGTCCTTCCGATCGTCGAGCGCACGGAACAGTTCGGTGCGCAGTTCCAGTACTGAGTGTTCGGCGCCGTGCTCGGGCCAGCGCTGACTGATCCGCGGCCACAGCTCGGTCAGCACGCCCAGATCGCCGCGGCGCATGAGCAGTTCGGGCGGGTAGCCGGGGCGCCAGCGGCGGTCGCTCATCTCGGCGTAGCGGGCCAGCACCGCTCGGGTGGTCTCGGCTGGCCACGGGCCGGGCAACCCGGAGCAGGCGTGGTCGAGCACGTCGTAGTTCCACCGGCCGACCAGCCCGGTCAGCGCCCGTGCGGCCAGGTCGGTGGGCAGCTCGCTGAGGATGTCCAGCAGATCGGCCTGGGAGAGCACCTTAGCCACCGCGGGCAGCCAGCGCAGCGGATCGGCCGACCGCGGCAGCGCGGCGGCGATCCCCTTGAGCAGCATCGGCGCCCACGGCGAGCCGCGCAGCAGCCGTTCCGCGCCGGCCCCGAGCAGTTCGGTGAACAGCTCCGGCGGCACCCCGCTGGCCGCGCCGAGCAGCCGTCCGCTGACCCCGCTCTCCAACGTGCCTTCCCGCAACAGGTCTCGCACCTCGGCCGGATCCGGCTCCGTGCCGTAGGGACCGTCCTCGCGCACCGTCAGCTCGTCCCGGGACACGTGCAGTCCGGCCCGCAGCCGGGCCGCGGATCGCTGGGACAGCGCGGATCCGGGCAGCAGCCGGAGCAGCCGCACCGCCTCGTTGTGCACCGCGCCGGCCCGGTCGTCCAGCGCGGACTCCAGCAGCGGCTCGTCATCGGCGCTGAGCCCGTCGGCCAGCGCGGTGATCAGCAGCCGCCGGTCCCCGGCCCGCCACAGCCCGGACCAGCCCGCCGCGATCAGCTGCCGCACCCCGGCCGGATCGGACAGCCGGGCCCAGCGCAGCCCCGCCTTGCGTTGCGGCAACGGCAGATCGAGCAGGTCGTTCAGGTCTTCCAGGCGGTCCGGCGTCTCCGGGGTGCCCGCGGCCCAGGACCAGGACGGCCGCATCCCGGCCAGCCAGCGCCCCCGCCCGCCGAGCACCTCGACGATCTCCGGCCGGCAGCCGGTGCGCGCGGTCCCGGCGGCCAGCAGGTCCGGCAGCGCCCGCGGCGGCGCGATCTTGCCCGCCCTGGCCACCGCCAGGCACCACTCGGTGAGCAGGTGCGCGTCCTCCCAGACCAGGATCTGGCTCAACAGCGCCGCGGTGCGGTCCGCGGCCGCCGGTTTGCCCTCCTCCGGCGCGGGCGCGATCAGGTCGATGCCGCCGCTGCGCGGTTGCGCCGCGCCATGCCGGGCCAGCCCGAACGCGGCGCAGTCCGCCAGCAGCTCCTGACTGTCCACAATGGACCGAGTGGCGCCGACCAGCAGCCGCTGCACGGTCTCCAGCCACGCGCTCACGTCAGCACCACCGGCGCCTCGCCCGGCGCGGCGACCGCGCCCAGGGTCAGGGTCCACCCGTTCCACAGGCACACCGCGTCGAAGGACCCGCCACCGTGCAGGGCCAGCGCCCGGTCCACCGCGCTGTCCTGACGCACCGGCAGCCACCGGCCCTCGGCGTCCACCAGCCCGTGCTCGTTACCGGCCACGCCGAGCCGAACCTGTTGGCAGCCCAGCGGATGCCGCCGCTGCCACGGATCGGCCACCAGTGCGGGCTCCAGCCCGGCCAGCGCCGAGGTCCAGTCCGCTGGCAGCTCGATCGCCCCGGCCGCGCGCACTTCCCCCATGTCCCCCACCGACATCCGCCGCGGCAGGCCCGCCGGGTACGGGTGCAGCGTGCCCTCGAACTCCCCGCCCAGCGGCAACGCGGGCATGATCCCCGGCCCGCCGAGCACCCCGTGCCGCTGCACGGTCACCCACTCCCGCCGCTGCCGCGCCCAGGCCCACTGCTGCACAGTGCGGATCCGCCCGTCGTCGGAATCCCGCAGCAGCAACGTCACCCAGTGATCCGTCCAGCCCTCCCCGGCCCGGACCTCTTCCTCGCGCACGGTGAAACCCAGCCGCCGCCGCACCACCCCGGCCAGCTCCGCAGGCGGATCCGGTGCGATGGTGGCCAGCAGGTGCAGCCCGCCGATCCGGTCTGTGGCGATCTCGGCCCAGTGCCGCCCGCCCGCGCGCACCACCGCGGACAACTCGGTGATCGACTCGGCCAGCCCTGGCGCCTTGGCGTCCACCATCCGGGCCGCCGACACCCGCCACCACTCCGGCTCCCGCGAGGGCAGCCCGGCGATCCCGCCCGCGGCCAGATCGGCCAGCCACTCGCGCAACCCGGTCACCCCGGCCTGCACCGCCGCCGCCCGCTTGGCCGCGGTCCGCGCACTGGCCGCCGCCCGCCGCGTCAGCGCCTCGGCCGAGCTGTCCGGCTCGACCGGCGCGGTGCGCGCCTCCCGCCTGGCCAGCCACTCCCCGGCCCACTGCGGCGGCACGTCGGCGGCCACCTTGTCCTGGGCGTGCAGCAGCTGCAGGGCCAGCGCGTGCTTGCACGGGAACTTCCGGGACGGGCAGGAGCACCTGGGCGTGCGGTCGCCCAGGTCGACGCACACCTGGTACGGCGTTTTGCCGCTGCCCCGGCACAACCCCCAGAGCAGCGACTCGTCCCGGCCCAGCCCGTCCCAGCCGGCCAGGGCGGTCAGCTTGGCCGCGCTGGCCGCGACCTGCTGGTCGGGCGCCAGCGCCAGCACCGCGTCGACATCCACGGCCCGAACCCTAGGGCCCCGCACTGACAGTCCGTCCCCCTCCGCACACGCAGCGGAGGGGGACGGAACTGGTAATGCGACTCAGGTCCAGTCGGGGCCGCGGCGGGCCCAGGACCAGGCGTAGCGCGGGTCCTCGCAGTCCTGCGCGGCCTCGCCCAGTTCCAGTGGCCGGAAGGTGTCCACCATGACCGCGGTCTCGTCGAAGTAGTCCGCCCCCAGGGACGCCTCAACGGCCCCCGGCTGCGGTCCATGAGTACAGCCGGAAGGGTGCAGCGACATCGACCCGATGCCGATCCCGGAGCCCTTGCGCGCCTCGTAGTTGCCGCCGACGTAGAACATCAGCTCGTCGGAGTCCACGTTCGCGTGGTTGTAGGGCACCGGCACCGCGAGCGGGTGGTAGTCGACCTTGCGCGGGCAGAACGAGCAGACCACGAAGTTCGGGCCCTCGAAGGTCTGGTGCACCGGCGGCGGCTGGTGCACCCGGCCGGTGATCGGCTCGAAATCGCGCACGTTGAACGCCCACGGGTACAGGCAGCCGTCCCAGCCGACCACGTCGAAGGGGTGGTTGGCGTAGGTGAACCTGGTCAGCCCGGACCGGTGCCGGACCAGCACCTCCACATCGGTGCCCTCGACCAGCAGCGGCTCGGTCGGCCCGCGCTGGTCCCGCTCGCAGTAGGGCGCGTGCTCCAGGAACTGGCCCTTGCTGGACAGGTAGCGCTTGGGCGGCCCGATGTGCCCGGTGGCCTCCAGCACCAGCAGCCGGAGCTGCTCAGCGCCGGTGGGCACCACCCGGTAGGTGCAGGAGGTCGGGATGACCACGTAGTCGCCGTCGGCGACCGCGAGTGGCCCGTAGATGGTCTCGATCACCGCGGCGCCGGTCTGCACGTAGAGCAGCTCGTCGCCGAAGGCGTTGCGGTAGAGCGGGCTGGCCGTGGTCGGCGCGGTGAAGCAGATCGCGACGTCGGCGTTGCCGAAGAGCAACCGCCGCCCGGTGACCGCGTCCACCTCGGCGGGCGCGTCCCACGTCAGGTCCTGGGTGCGGAAGTGCCGTGGCTTGAGCGGCTGGTTGGCCGTGGTCGTGCCCCGCCATTCGGCCACGACCTCGGCGTTCACGATCGCGGTCGGCAGATGCCGGTGGTAGAGCAGGGCCGAGTCGGAGGAGAAACCCTCCACGCCCATCAGCTCTTCGGCGTACAGCTTGCCGTCCGGATCGCGGAACTGGGTGTGGCGCTTTTGGGGGATCGAACCCACCGCGCGGTAGTAAGGCATTGCTCCCTCCGGGTGTTCGGAGACCGGACATTTTTGTTCGGTTCCGTGGACACCACTAGCGTGTCAGCCGTGTCAAGCGTCGCTGAGCTCCGTGCGCCCGGTCCGCGCGGTACACCGCCCCTGCTCGCAAGGCTGGTCGACGACGCGGCGTTGTTCCCGCCGGGCAACGCCCCGATGGCGGACGCGCTGCGCAATCACCTGCAGGCCAGGACCGAATCCTGGTCCGGTGTGGTCGGCCTTTTCCTGTGCAACGCCTCCCGGCTGCCCGAGCTGATCACCGAGCTGATCAAGATCAAACCGGTCAAGCCGGTGGGTCTGTCACTGGTGATCGACACCGGCCTGAGCGCCGTGCCCAAGGCCATCTCCATCGTCGAGTCCCGCACCGAACTACTCGCCCTGCGCATGGTCGAGATGCCCGCGCCGTCGGAGGTCGACGACGTGTGGCTGGAACGTGTCTCGGAGTTCGTGCCCGAGGACGTCATCCGGGTCATCGAGCCACGCCGCCCGAGCCAGAACACCGAGGCCGGGACCAGCAGCGAATGGCTGGACAGCGTGCGTCGGGTGGCCGAGCACGGCAGCTGGCCCAAGCTGCGCTGCGGCGGCCAGACCCCGGAGGCGTTCCCGAGCATCGAGGAGGTCGCCGACTTCCTCAGCGTGGGCAGCACCACCGGGGTGCCGTTCAAGGCCACCGCCGGGCTGCACAACGCGCTGCGGCACCGGGACGAGGAGACCGGGTTCAACCACCACGGCTTCCTGAACCTGCTGGTCGCCACCGCCCGCACGCTCTCCGGCAAGGACGCCCGCGAGGCGCTGGCCAGCGACGATCCCGAGGCGCTCGCCGAGGAGGCCAAGGCGCTGCCGGAGGCCGCCGCGCACGCCGTCCGCGGTGTGTTCGCCTCCTACGGCTCCTGCTCGCTCACCGAACCGGTGGAGGACCTGGAAGGGCTGGGACTGTTGTGAGCTGGATCAAGGACCCGGCCTTCACGGCCCAGTCGCCGTTCGGCCCGCAGACCCTGCCCTACGGCGTGATCGACGCGGGCTCCGGCCCGGTGGTGGCGGTGCGGGTGGGCGACCACGCGCTGCCGCTGCGCGCACTGGACCTGGGCGCCCGGCTGAGCCCGCTGGTGGCCGGGGAGTCCCTGGACGACCTGCTGGCCGCCGGACGGCCGCTGTGGAGCGAACTGCGGGCCCGGCTGACCGAACTGGTCGAGCTGCCAGCCACGCCGGTCGGCGCCGACCTGCTGCCGCTGACCGCGGTCCGCTCGCTGCTGCCCTTCCGGGTCGGCGACTACGTGGACTTTTACTCCTCGCGGCACCACGCGGAGAACGTCGGCCGGATGTTCCGTCCGGACGGCGACCCGCTGCTGCCCAACTGGACCCACCTGCCGGTCGGCTACCACGGCCGCGCGGGCACCGTGGTGGTCTCCGGCACCGACGTGGTCCGGCCGCACGGCCAGAGCCGCCCGCCCGGCGCGGACACGCCCGGCTTCGGCCCGAGCAAGCGGCTGGACATCGAGGCCGAGGTCGGCTTCGTCTGCGGCGGCCCGGTCGCCTCCAGGGTGTCCACCTCGGCCGCGGCCGAGCACCTCTTCGGCGTGGTGCTGCTCAACGACTGGTCCGCCAGGGACATCCAGGCCTGGGAGTACGTGCCGCTGGGCCCGTTCCTCGGCAAGTCCTTCCTGACCTCGATCTCGGCCTGGATCACCCCGCTGGAGGCGTTCAGCAACGCCCGCCTGCCCACCCCGCCCGCGCCGAACCCGCTGCTGGACTACCTGGTCGAGGACCAGCCCTGGGGCCTGGACCTGCGCATCCAGGTGAACTGGAACGGTTCGCTGGTCGCGGAGCCGCCGTTCGCCGAGATGTCCTGGTCCGCGGCCCAGCAGCTGGCGCACATGACGGTCAACGGCGCCACCGTGCGACCGGGCGATCTGTTCGGTTCCGGCACGGTCTCCGGGTCGGAGAAGCGCCAGCGCGGTAGCTTCCTGGAACTGTCCTGGGGCGGCAAGGAACCGGTCACCCTGGCCGACGGCACCGAGCGGACCTTCCTGGCTGACGGCGACACGGTGGTGCTGACCGCCACCGCGCCAGGACCGGGTGGTTCGCTGGTGGGCCTGAGCGAGGTCGCCGGAACTGTGGTGAGCGGAGAGTAGGAGCGGTATGGGAGCGGTGCCCGGAGCGGCCAGGGAGAGTTCCCTCACCCTGGAACGCGGGCTCGCCCTGCTCCAGGCGGTGGCCGACGCGGACACCGAGGCCCCCAGCATCAGCGACCTGGCCACCGCCATCGGCGCGAGCCGAGCAGCCATCTACCGCCTGCTCGGCCCGCTCCAGGCCCGCGGCCTGGTCCGCCGCGAGGGCTCCCGGGTCCGCCTCGGCCTCGGCGTGCTGCAACTGGCCGGCCGGGTGCTGCCGCAGCTGCGCTTCGCCGCCCTGCCCGCCCTGCGCGGCCTGGCCGAGAAGATCGGCGCCACCGCCCACCTCACCGTCGTGCACGGCAACGAGGCCCAGGCAGTGGCCGTGGTCGAACCCTCCTGGACCGCCTACCACGTCGCCTACCGGGTAGGCACCCGTCACCCGGTCCAGCGCGGCGCCGCGGGCCGCGCCATCAACCTGCCCGCCGACGGCCCCGAGTGGGTCGCCAGCTCCGGCGAACTCCAGGCGGGCGCGCACGGCGTCGCCGCCCCGGTCCGCGGCGTCCCCGGCCTGCAGGCCAGCGTCGGCGTGGTCTCCTTCGAGCCGCTCAAGGCCGACGAGGTGGGCCCGCACGTGGTGGCCGCCGCGGCCGCGGTAGCCGTCGCCCTGCGCTGACCCCGCCCCCTGGTGTCTGCTTGCCGCAGAGCTGGTCGGTCCGCGGACGCGGCCAGAAGTGAGCCGGGGAACGAGCCTGAGGGAAATCAGGACCCCCGGCTTCGCGCTATCTGGGGTCAAGTTCGGTCACCTCGATCGGGTGCGCCGCATTGATGATCTCCCACGGTTTCAGCTCGCCATGCCGCGTGGCCGCCACGTAGGACGAGGCGACAAAGTCCGCGAGCCAGAGCAGGGCGAGGTCCTTGCCTGCGTGATCCAGCCGCAGCTCCGCGGTGAGCCGATGCGTCTTGCGCAGCCGATCAGCGGTCCGGCCGGTCGAACCGGTCCCCACCCGCCCGGCTCTCCAGCACCACGTGATCCACCCGTTCCACGTGCTGCAGCCGGGGGCAGCAACTCGCATTCCTCGCTGCTGCTCAGAACTGCGGCGACGACATAGAGCCGCCGACCGTCGGGCAGACGGGCGGCGGCTTCGTCGACGTGGGCGGTGCGCACCCAGCCACGTTAGCGGTCGGTGATCAGAACGTTATTTTCAGGTTATCGTGGCAAACGGCGGATCTCGAAGTGGAAGCAGCCGAACTCCACCGCCCGCACGTGAATGAACGCGATCTCCGGATCCCCGAACATCTCCCCCAGCACGCACTCCGCGACTTCGCCGGGCTGCACCAGTCGCCCACCCAGAATCCGCCCATTCCGGCGATAAGCCCGGTAAACCCGCGGTGCCCCCCGATGCGCCTCCGGGAACCCCTGATCCACCGGCCCGCCACAGTCCTCGGCGTGCAGGAAGATCGGCCCCGACTCCAGGTAGGGCCCCGGATCGGCCCCGGTCTCGGCCACCCACTCGCGCAACGGCGCATAGGACGCGAGCACAATTTCCTCACCTGCCTTGGCCCGGCCAAGACAACACCGCAGCGGACTGCCGCCCTCCTCGTCGACGAGAAGTTCGGCGCCTTCCTGAGCGCGCAACGCCGCCAAAGTCTTAGGCGGAATAGCCAAGATCTCGAATCCCATGCGACCAGCCTCGCCGTCCTGCCCGGCGAAGTCCGGCGGAAATCAGCCGCCGAAGACGGCCTGCCCGGCGGCCAGCAACGCGAACACGGTGAACACCCCGCCCGCGACCCGCTGGATCAGGTGGGTGGGCAGCCGGTGCCGCACCTTCCGGCCGACCAGCACCGCGATCGCGGCCACCGTCACCAGCGCGAGGAAGGCACCAAGGCCGACCTCCAGCGGTGCGGCGTAGCGGGCGGTCAGGGCGGCGATGGCCAGCTGGGAGGCATCGCCCCACTCGGCCGCGAACAGCACGCCGAAGGAGGTCAGCGTCGCCCGCCAGGCCGGGACCTCCTGTTCGCCGGCGCCCGCCGCGTCGTCCTCGCCCTGCTCGACCTTGCGGAAACCCTCGCGCAGCAGCATGAACGCGCCGATGCCGAACATCAGCGCGACCACCGCGGCGACGAGTTGCGGGGGCAGCAGGGTCAGCGCGCTGCCGAAGGCGACCGCGATCACGCACTGCACCGCGAAGGCGGCGGTGACCCCGATGAACACCGGCCAGGCCCGGTACCTGGTGGTCAGCACCAGGGTGGCGATCAGCGTTTTGTCCGGCAGCTCGACCGGTAGCACCAGCGCGAACGCGGCGCCCAGCGCGAGCAGGGAGAACGTCATCTGCCTGGGTCCCTCTCCGTGGATGCGACCCAGACGGAGGCAGGATGACTCCGACCGGGCATGGTCAACCCGGCCGGAGGTCTCGTTCGCCCACGGACACCGTGGGTGAGGGACCGGAACGCCGCAATGGGCGTTCAGTATGTCGATCACCTCGCCGAACCACCGCCGGCGAACCGGCGGCGACTGCGGGAACTACTCCCCTCAGGCAAGGCGATCCTAACCCGGCGATCCGGGCGAAGCGAGCTACCGCGCGGGGTGAGGCCGGTCACCGGGACCTTGGTCCCGCCACCGGGGGACCCTCGGCCGGGCGAGAGAGGACTCCGGCACCTGCTGCTCAGGCCGGGTTCGGGGCAGGCTGAAAGCCGTGGAGGTCCTCGATATCGCGCGGTGGCAGTTCGGCATCACCACCGTCTACCACTTCCTGATGGTGCCCTTGACCATCGGCCTGTCGCTGCTGGTGGCAGGCATGCAGACGGCCTGGCACCGCACCGGCAACCCCAAGTACCTGGCGATGACCAAGTTCTGGGGCAAGCTGATGCTGATCAACTTCGCCATGGGTGTGGTGACCGGCATCGTGCAGGAGTTCCAGTTCGGCATGTCCTGGAGCGAGTACTCCCGCTTCGTCGGCGACGTCTTCGGCTCGCTGCTGGCGATCGAGGGCCTGGTCGCCTTCTTCGTCGAGTCGACCTTCCTCGGCCTGTGGATCTTCGGCTGGTCCCGGCTGCCCAAGCGGGTGCACCTGGCCTGCATCTGGGCCGCCTCGCTGGCCACGGTCGCCTCGGCCTACTTCATCCTGTCCGCGAACTCCTGGATGCAGCACCCGGTCGGCGCCATCCTCGGCCCCAACGGCCGCCCGCAGCTGCGTTCGATCGGCGACCTGCTGACCAACTCCACCGTGCTGGCCGCCTTCCCGCACACCATGTTCGGCGCGCTCGCGGTGGCCGCCGCGCTGCTGGTCGGCGTCTCGGTCTGGCACCTGGCCCGGCGCAAGGGCACCGACACCCCGGTGTGGCGGGCCTCGGTGAAGCTGGGCGGCTGGGTCGGCGTGATCGCCTTCGCCGGGGTCGCGCTCACCGGCGACCTGCAGTCCAAGCTGATGTTCGAGCAGCAGCCGATGAAGATGGCCGCGGCCGAAGCCCTGTGCCACACCGAGAAACCAGCCGGGTTCTCCATCTTCGCGGTCGGCGATGTGACCAGGCCGGACTGCGAGAGCGTCAAGAGCATCACCGTGCCCGCGCTGCTGTCCTTCCTGGCCAACAGCGACCTCAACTCCGAGGTCAAGGGCATCGAGGACCTGGTCAAGATCTACCAGCAGAAGTACGGCGAGAACTACCCCAACGACCCGCGGATGGGTTCCTTCGCCGGCCAGCCGATCGAGTACGTGCCCAACCTGCCGGTGACCTACTGGGGCTTCCGGCTGATGATCGGCTTCGGCGCGCTGGCCGCGCTCGCCTCGGCCGCCGCGCTGTGGCTGACCCGCAAGGGACGCCTGCCCAAGGGCCGCTGGTTCGTCTGGGCCGCGCTCGGCGGGATCGCCACCCCGTTCCTGGCCAACAGCTTCGGCTGGATCTTCACCGAGATGGGCCGCCAGCCGTTCGTGGTGGTGCCCAACCCCAGCGGCGTGGACGGGGTGTGGATGTACACCGCGCAGGCGGTCTCCGCGATCAGCACGACCGAGGCGCTGATCTCGCTGATCTCCTTGACCACGCTCTACGGCGTGCTCGCCGTGGTCGAGTTCTTCCTGCTCCGCCGCTACGCGATGGCAGGCGTCGCCGGGGTGATGCCCCCCAAACCCGAGGAACCGGACGAGGGCGAGAAGAAGAAGTCCGACGACGTCCTGGCCTTCGCCTACTAGGAGTCCACAGTGGAACTCGCCACCATCTGGTTCGTGCTCATCGCCCTGCTGTGGTTCGGCTATCTGTTCCTGGAGGGCTTCGACTTCGGCGTCGGCATGCTGCTGCACGTGCTCGGCCGCGACGACACCGAGCGCCGGGTCATGGTCAACACGATCGGCCCGGTGTGGGACGGCAACGAGGTGTGGATGATCGTCGCGGTCGGCGCGACCTTCGCCGCCTTCCCGTCCTGGTACGCCTCGCTGCTCTCCGGCGCCTTCCTGCCGGTGCTGGTGATCCTGCTGGCGCTGATCGGGCGCGGGGTGGCCTTCGAGTACCGCGGCAAGGTGGACAGCGCGCGCTGGCGGCGCAACTGGGACCGGGTGATCCTGCTCGGCTCCTGGCTGCCGCCGCTGGGCTGGGGCCTGGTGCTCACCGCGACCGTGGTCGGCCTGCCGATCAATGCCCGCGGTGACCTGGTCGGCGGCCCGATCGCCTTGCTGCGCTGGGAAACCCTGCTCGGCGCGCTCGCGGTGGCCGGGTTCAGCCTGGTGCACGGCGCGGTGTTCACCGCGTTGAAGACCGAGGGCGAGATCAGGGACCGCGCCCGCCGGCTGGCCCTGCGGGTCGGCCCGTTCGCGCTGCTGCCCCTCGCCGGTCTGCTCGGGTTTTCCTTGCTGGGCGGGGCAATCGTGCTCGCCCTGGGCGCGCTCGCGCTGTGGCGGCTGAGCCTGGGCCGGGAGGGGCAGGCGTTCGCGCTGCTCGGCGGACTGGCCGCGGCCGCGATCGCCACCCTGTTCGGCTCGCTGTACCCGGACGTCCTTCCGTCCACTTTGGACACCGCGTTCTCGCTCACCGTGGCCAACGCCTCGGCCAGCCCGTACACGCTGACCGTGATGACCTGGGTGGCCGGCTTCGGCACCCCGGCGGTGCTGGCCTACCAGGCCTGGACCTACTGGGTGTTCCGGCAGCGGATCGGCACCCGGCACATCCCGGCGGTGCACACGCCATGAGGAACCGTGGCCCGCTGGGCGCCCTGCCCGCGCTGTCCCGTTCGACCCGCCGCGCCCTGGCGGTGACCGCGGTGCTCGCCGCCCTCACCGCCTCGGCGCTGGTCGCCCAGGCATGGGGACTGGCCACCGCGCTCGCCGGGATCGTGGCCGGCCGGTTCGAGCTGGCCACCCCGGTCACCGTGCTGGCCATCGCGGTGGCCGCCCGCGCGATCCTGGCCTGGGGCACCGAAACCGTCGCGGCCCGCGCCGCCGCGGGCGCGAAGGAGGAGCTGCGCACCGCGCTGCTCACGCACGCGCTGCGGCTGGGCCCGGAGTGGATCGCCGACCCGGAACGCTCCGGCGGCGGCCCGGCGGCGCTGACCGCACTGGCCACCAAGGGCCTGGACGCGCTGGACGACTACTTCACCCGCTACCTGCCCGCCCTGGTCACCGTCGCGGTGGCGCCGCCGCTGGTCGGCGCCGCGATCCTGTGGACAGACTGGCCGTCCGCGCTGGTCATCGCGGTGACTGTGCCGTTGCTGCCGCTGTTCGCGATCCTCATCGGCGGCTACACCGCGGAGGTGGCGGCCAAGGCCGCGGACGCCACGCTGCGACTGTCCAGCCACGCCGCCGAACTGGTCCGCGCGCTGCCGGTGCTGACCGCGTTCCGCCGGGCGCAGGCCCAGACCGAGGCGATCCACCGGGTCGGCGAGGCGCACCGCACCGCGGTCGGCAAGACGTTGCGGATCGCCTTCACCTCGGCGCTGGCGCTGGAACTGCTGGCCACGCTGTCGGTGGCGCTGGTCGCGGTGCTCATCGGCACCCGGCTGGCCGCGGGCGGGCTGACCCTGGAGGTCGGCCTGCTGGTGCTGATCCTCGCCCCCGAGTGCTACCAGGCGATTCGCGCGGTCGGCGCCGCGCACCACGCCAGCGAGGACGGCATGGAGGTCGTCCGCCGGGTGGCCAAGATCCTGGACGAGCCGACGCCCAGGTCAGGCAGCGCGCCGGTGCACCGCGGCCGGGTGTTCGTGGCCGACCTGCACGTCCGCCGCCGCGACCGGGACGCCCCCGACGGCCTGTCCTTCTCGGTGGCTCCCGGCGAACTGGTCCACCTGCACAGCCCCAGCGGCACCGGCAAGTCCACCGCACTGGCCGTGCTGCTGGGCTTCCGCGACCCGGACCAGGGCAAGATCACCGTCGACGGCGTCGATCTGTCCGAAGTGGACAGAGAAGGCTGGCGACGCCAGATCGGCTGGGTCCCGCAACGCCCCCAGTTCGCCGCCGCCACGGTCACCGCCGAACTGACCGAGTCCGTCCAGGACCTGCCCGGCGAACCACCCCGCATCGCCGAACTGCTCGACCTCACCCACCAGCTCGGCATCGACCACCTGCTGCACCGCCCCCCGGCCGAACTCTCCGCGGGCGAACGCCAGCGCCTGGCCGTGGCCCGCGCCCTGCTCCGGCTGCGCCGCGGCGCCTGGCTGCTGCTGCTCGACGAACCCACCGCGCACCTCGACCCGGCCAGCGCCACCGCGGTGCACAACGCGGTCGAGCAGGCCAAGGCCGCCGGCGCCGCGGTCGTCCTGATCTCGCACACCACCCCCGAACCCACCGCCGGGACACCCCTCGGCGGTGTCGAGGTGGCGCGGGCGGCATCCCACCCTCACCGCCCGCGCCACCGTCCACTGTGGACATTGTTGTCCCGTCGCTCGCTACTGGGCGCCCTGCTCGGCGCGACCGCGCTGGCCAGCGGCATCGCCCTCACCGCCACCTCGGCCTGGCTGATCGCCAAGGCATCCACCCAGCCCCCCATGCTGACCCTGCTGGTCGCGGTGGTCGGCGTGCGCACCTTCGGCCTGGGCCGGGCACTGCTGCGCTACCTGGAACGCCTGGTCACCCACGACGCCGCCTTCCGCACCGCCAACACATTGCGCACCAGCCTGTGGCGCGACCTGGTCGCCCAGGGCCCACTGCCCCGCACCGACGGCCTGCACCGCCTGGTCACCGACACCGACACGGTCCGCGACCTCATCCCCAGAGTCCTCATCCCCCCGGTAGTGGCCGCCGTGGTGGCCACCACCGCCATCACCATCCAAACCCTCATCCTCCCCACCGCGGGCCTCACCCTGGCACTGGCTGTGCTGACTGCCGCCACCCTCGCCCCCCTGCTCGCGGTACTCGCCGACAACAAAGCCACCCGCAACCTGTCCCAGGGCAGAAGAACCCTCGCCAACTCCATCCTCACCCTGCTGACCGCGGCCCCGGACCTACTGGCCACCAACGCCGCCCACCCCCGCCACCGGTCAGTCACCCAGGCCGACCAAGCCCTGGCCACCCAATCCCGCCGCCAGGCCCTGGCCAACGGCCTGGCTCTGGCCCTGCTCACCCTGTGCACCGGCACCGCGACCACCCTGGCCATCCACCAGGCCGCCGAAGCAGTAGCCGCCGGAACCCTCAACCCCCTGCTGGCCCCCGTGCTGGCCCTGCTGCCCCTGGCCCTGACCGAAACCCTGTCCCTGCTCCCCCCGGCCGCTCAGCAACTCCGCCCCCTCCGCACCGCCTACACCAACCTGACCAGCCAATCCGCCCCCACCGCCACTCCCACCCGCGTGCCCGCCCCCACCGAGCCGGCCCACACCTCCGACATCGCCACTCCCGCCCACATCGCCGCCCCCTCGCCCGCCCCCGCCCTCACCCGCGCGCGCGAGGGGGTCCCCCCAATTCCAGACTGCCCCACCCCACCCCCACCCACCTCGCCAAACCCCCGCGAAGATCGCGACCTATCCACAATCCCGACCTATCCACAGCCCCCCGAAATCCGCCTTGACCACATCGACGTCCGCTGGCCAGGCACCCCCACCCTCACCCTGCGCGACCTCACCCTGCACATCCCGCCCGGCGCCCACACCGCCATCGTCGGCCCCTCCGGCGCGGGCAAATCCACCCTGCTCGCTGTCCTGCTCGGCTTCCTGCACCCCGATCAGGGCCACGCCACCATCCCCGACACCGCCGCCTGGTCCCCCCAGGACCCGCAACTGGTCTCCACCACCGTCCGGGAGAACCTCCTGCTCGGCGATCCGCACGCCACCGACGACGAACTCCGCGCCGCGCTGCGCACCGTCGCCCTTGAGGACTGGCAGCACCGCCTGGATACCCAGGTCGGGGTTGGTGGGGCTGCGGTGTCCGGCGGTGAGGCGCAACGCCTCGGCCTGGCCCGCGCGTTGCTCTACGCCCGCGGGACGGGAGTGCTGTTGATGGACGAGCCGACCGCGCATCTCGACGAACCCACCGCGCGGCGGGTGCTGGCCGCGATCCGGGCCGAGTTGCCGGGCAGCATGCTGGTGCACGTCACCCACCGGGCGGCGGAGGCAGCGGGGGCGGACCTGGTTGTGCGGGTCGGGGCATGATTCTGGTCATGGATCCCTCGCTCGCCGCTCGTGCGCTGGCCGCTTCGACCGAGATCACCTCGGCGGCGTTGTCCGGGGATGACCCGGACGCGGTGCTGCCGCTGGTGGTGCGGCGGGTGGCGGAGCTGGCCGAGGCGGATCTCGGGCTGGTCATGGTGCGCAACGACGACGGCGGGCTGACCGTGGAGGCCGCGCACGGGCAGAGCGCGGAGGACCCGGTCGGCGCCGTGCTGTCGCCACGCTCGGCGGCGGCGCGGGTGGCGCGCAGCGGGGTGCCAGTGGTGGTGGACGACCTCAACCAGGATCCGCGGACCGCGCCGTTCGTGCCCAGGGCGTTGCGCGGGTACGGGCCGTTCGCGGTGGCGCCCTTCGGCACCAGGGAACAGCGGCTCGGCGCGCTGGCGGTGTACCGGCGCAAGGGGGCCAAGCCGTTCGCGCAGTCCACTGTGGACGTCGTCAACTCCTTCGCGGTGCAGGCTGGGCTGGCGCTGGTGCTGGCGGAGGGATCCACCGCGCGGCAACGGATCGCGGTCTACCAGGAGCGGGAGCGGATCGCCAGGGACCTGCACGACGTGATCGTGCAACGCCTCTACGCGGCGGGCGTGCAGCTGGAACTGCTGGGGCGCAGGCTGGCCGGCCGCCTGGACGAGGCGGACGCGCACCGGATCGCGGACACCGTGGATGAGCTGGACAAGACCATCGCCGAGGTCAGGGCCACCGTGCGCACCCTCCGTTCGGCCGATCCGGACGGCGCGGACCGGGCCCCTGACCTGGTCGACTCGGTGCGCGCGGAGATCGCCATCGCGGGTGAACTCCTTGGCGTGCAACCCAAACTCCAGATCAACGGCGATCTCACCGAGGTGCCCACCGCGGTGGCCGACCACGCGCGGGCCGCGTTGCGCGAGGCACTGTCCAATGTGGTCCGGCACTCGGGCGCGCGTTCGGTGTGGGTGCGGGTGAACCGGGATGTGGACGGGCTGCGGTTGCAGGTCGCCGACGACGGTTGTGGCATTCCGCGCGGGGTCACCCGGCGCGGGCTGCGGCACATCGAGGAGCGGGCGGCCGCGGCCGGCGGGCGGTGCCGGGTGGCGTCCTCGCCGCGCAGCGGGACCACGGTGAGCTGGGAAGTCCCGCTGCCCTGACCGTGGACTCCGGTGCCGCGGCTCCGCTCGACTGGGGACCAAGCGGAGCCGCGGCTGGAGCGTCAACGGGCACGAGGGCCCCCCAAGCGCATGTCCCCCCCTGCGGTGAAGCCAGTCGACGACGTTCACCGCCGTCGAAATCAAGCCCCCCTGTCTTCACCCCCGTTGAAGCACCTTCAGGTAATCACAGGTTGCCAACCGGTGTCAACAGTAGTGAAAATGACCCACGTTGTTTCTCCACCCACGTGAAAGTACCCTGCTCAGGGTGGGTACTGGGGAACACGATGGCGGTGCGCCGCCGCCCTTCGCCGAGGCGTTGAACCTGCTGTTCGACAAGCGCAGGCGAGCCGACGGCCGGATGTTCAGCAACGAGGACATCGCGGCCGCGATTCGCGCGAACGGCGGCGCCATCACGCAGAGCTACATCTGGATGCTGCGCAACGGTCAGCGAGACGATCCCAAGGCCAGTCACCTCCGGGCCTTGGCCACCGCCTTCGACGTGCCGGCCGGCTACTTCCTGGACCCGCCGGTGCACGAGCGGGTCCGGGCCAAACTCGACGGCCGCCTCGTCGAGCCAGGGGCCTCCGACGCGTTGCTGGACCGGGTGCGCGAGCTGTCTCCACTGCACCAGCACCTGATCATGGTGATGATCGAGCAGGTCGGCGAGCTGGAGAAACGGGAGACAGACCAGTGACCACCGAGCAACAGGACACCCTGGCCCGGCCGTGGGCGGCCCGGATCGCCACCGAGGTGCTGGCGCCCTGGGTCTGGGTGCTGGCGCTGCCCCTGCTGGTCGCCTGGCCCGCCACCGGGCACCGGCTCGGCCCGACCCTGTTGTGGGGCCTGGTGGTCGGGGTGACCGGCGCGGTGATCCCGATGCTGGTGATCCTGCGCGGCGCCAAGGCCGGCCGCTACGACACCCACCACGTGCACAACCTGGAGGGCCGCACCGTTCCGCTGCTGCTCTGCCTGGCCTCGCTGTCCACCGGCTGGCTGATCCTCTTCCTCGGCCAGGCCCCGCACCAGCTGATCTCCCTGGCCGCGGCCATGTTCGTCTCGCTGCTCGCCTGCGCGGCGATCACCCTGGGCGCGCGCTGGAAGATCTCGCTGCACGCCGCGGTCGCCGCGGGCGCGGTGGTGATGCTGGTGCTCAGCTACGGCCCCTGGTTGTGGCCGGCCGCACTGCTCGCGGCCTGGGTGATGTGGTCGCGGGTCGCCCTGCGGGACCACACCACCGGCCAGGTGCTCGTCGGCGCCGCCGTGGGCATCCTGGCCGGTGGTGGTGGTTACCTGGGACTGGAACTACTGCTGACCTAGAAGGTGAAGGCCATCGCCGGATCGGCCAGCAGCGCGCCGACATCGGCCAGGAATTGCGAACCCTGCTGCCCGTCGACCACCCGGTGGTCGAAGCTCAGCGCGAGCTGACACACCTTGCGCGGCACCACCTGCCCGTCCACCACCCACGGCATGTCCCGGATCGCGCCAAGAGCCAGGATCGCGGACTCGCCGGGGTTGATGATCGGGGTGCCGGTGTCGATGCCGAACACGCCGATGTTGGTGATGGTGAAGGTGCCGTTCTGCATGTCCGCGGGCGTGGTCTTGCCGTCGCGGGCGGTCGCGGTGAGCTGTTCCAGCGCGATCCCCAGCTCCCGCAACGACATCGCGTCCGCGTCCCGCACCTTCGGCACCACCAGGCCACGCGGGGTCGCCGCGGCGATGCCCAGGTGCGCGTAGGACTTGTAGACGATCTCGTTCGCCGCCGCGTCCCAGCTCGCGTTCACATCCGGGGTCCGCTTGATCGCCAGGCACACCGCGCGGGCCGCGAAGGCCAGCGGGGTGATCTTGACGTCGCGGAACTCCGGATGGTTCTTGAGCCTGGCCCGCAGTTCCATCATCGGCGTGACGTCGATGGTGAGGAACTCGGTGACGTGCGGGGCGGTGAACGCGCTGTCCACCATGGCCTGCGCGGTCGCCTTGCGCACCCCGCGCACCGCCACCCGGCGTTCCCTGGTGGCCGGGTCGTACCCCGGAACCTCCACAGTGGACACATCGGAACCGTTGCGGGCAGCCGATTCCACGTCCTCGCGGGTGATCACGCCGTCCCGGCCGGAGCCGTTGAGCGCACGCAGGTCCACGCCGAGTTCCTTGGCCAGCTTGCGCACCGGCGGTTTGGCCAGCGGCACATAGCCACCGGCGGCCACCGGCTCCGGGACCACCGGCGCGGCCACGGGCACAGCCACGGGTGCCTGCGCCACAACCGGCTCCGGCACGGAACCCTTGCGGGCCCGGCGTTTGGCCGATCCGGTGCGCGGGCCGTAGCCGACCAGGGTGGCGATCCGCCCGCCCGGCATCTCCTCGCCGATCTTGCCGTCGGAGGCCGGCGGTTCAGCCGCGGGCGCACCGCCGGGGTCGACGTCCACGGTGATGATCGGCACCCCGACCTCCACCGTCTCCCCCGGCTGGGCGTGCAGCTGGGTGACCACCCCGGCGAACGGGCAGGGCAGCTCGACCGCGGCCTTGGCGGTCTCGATCTCCACGATGATCTGGTTGACGGTGACCGTGTCGCCCGGCTTGACGTGCCAGGTCAGGATCTCCGCCTCGGTCAGTCCCTCACCGGTGTCGGGCAGGGGGAACTGCTTGAACTGCGGCATTGTGTCCCCTCACCAGCCCAGCGAGCGTTCGACGGCGTGCAGCACCCGGTCCAGATCCGGCAGGAAGTCGTCCTCCAGCTTGGAGGCCGGGTACGGGGTGTCGAAGCCGGTGACCCGCAGGATCGGCGCCTCCAGCGAGTAGAAGCACTCCTCCTGCACCCGGGTGGTGATCTCGGAGGTGATCGATGCCTCCGACGGCGCCTCGCTGACCAGCACCAGCCGTCCGGTGCGGCGCACCGACTCGAACACCGGGCCCAGGTCCAGCGGGGACAGCGCGCGCAGGTCGATGACCTCCAGCTCCAGCCCCTCCTCGGCAGCCGCAGCCGCGGCGTCCAGGCAGGTCTTCACGGTCGGGCCGTAGGCCGCGACGGTGACGCTGGATCCCTTGCGCAGCACCCGGGAGGCGAACAGCGGACCCGGGGTCACCGTGGTGTCCAGCTCGGCCTTCTCGTGGTAGCGCTGCTTGGGCTCGAAGAACAGCACCGGGTCGTCGCAGCGGATGGCCTGCTGGATCATCCAGTAGGCGTCCACCGGGTTGGCACAGGCCACCACCTTCAGGCCCGCGGTGTGCGCGAAGTAGGACTCCGGCGACTCCGAGTGGTGCTCCACCGCGCCGATCCCGCCGCCGAAGGGCACCCGCACGACCACCGGGATCTTGAGCTGTCCGCGCGAGCGGTAGTGCAGCTTGGCCAGCTGGGAGACGATCTGGTCGAAGCCGGGGAAGATGAACCCGTCGAACTGGATCTCGCACACCGGCCGGTAGCCGCGCAGGGCCAGGCCGATCGCGGTGCCGATGATCCCGGACTCGGCCAGCGGGGTGTCGATCACCCGCTGCTCGCCGAAGTCCTTCTGCAGGCCGTCGGTGACCCGGAAGACGCCGCCGAGCTTGCCGACGTCCTCACCCATCACCAGCACCTTCGGGTCGGCCTCCATCGCCGCGCGCAACCCCAGGTTGAGCGCCTTGCCGATGGTGACCTTCTGCGTCCTGGGCACCGTGGTCTCGGTGTCGCGGTCCATGGTCGGCGCGGCCATCAGCGCTCACCCCCGCCGGTCGTGGCGAAACCGTCCAGGTAGGACAGGTAGTCGGCGCGCTGCTTGTCCAGCTGCGCGGTCTGCTCGCTGTAGACGTGCTCGAACATCTGCGCCGGCGCCGGATCGGGCATGTTCACGCAGGTCTCGCGCAGCTGGGCGGCGAGTTCGTCCGCCTCGGCCTGCACCGCGTCGAAGAACTCGGCGTCGGCCCACTGCTGGTGCACCAGGTAGACCTTGACCCGCTCGATCGGGTCCTTCAGCTTCCACATCTCCAGCTCGTCGGCCAGCCGGTAGCGGGTCGGGTCGTCGGAGGTGGTGTGCGCGTCCATCCGGTAGGTGAACGCCTCGATCAGCACCGGGCCGTTGCCACTGCGGCACTCCTCCAGCGCCCACCTGGTCACCGCGAGCGAGGCCAGCACGTCGTTGCCGTCCACCCGGATGCCCTTGAAGCCGTACCCGCTGGCCCGCCGGTACAGCGGCACCCTGGTCTGGCGCTCCAGCGGCTCGGAGATGGCCCACTGGTTGTTCTGGCAGAAGAAGACCACCGGCGCGTCGTAGACCGCCGACCACACCATGGCCTCGTGCACATCGCCCTGGCTGGTCGCGCCGTCACCGAAGAACACCATGGTGGCCTCGCCGTCGGAATCGCCGACCACGCCGTCGAACTTCTGGCCCATCGCGTAACCGGTGGCGTTGAGGCACTGGTTGCCGATCACGATGGTGTAGAGGTGGAACCGCTTCTCCAGCGGGTTCCATCCGCCGTGGTCGGTGCCGCGGAAGATGCTCAGGATCTGTGCCGGGTCGATGCCCCGGCACCAGGCCACCCCGTGCTCGCGGTAGCTGGGGAAGGCCATGTCGGTGGGCCGCATCGCCCGCCCGGCGCCGATCTGCGCGGCCTCCTGACCCAGCAGCGGCACCCAGATGCCCAGCTGGCCCTGCCGCTGCAGCGCGTTGGCCTCCCGGTCGGCCCGGCGGACCAGCACCATGTCCCGGTACAGGCCGCGCAGCTCCTCGGGGCTGATGTCGATGTCGAAATCGGGGTGGTGCACCCGCTCGCCCTCCGGCGTCAGCAGTTGCACCAGGTCCGCGCCACCCCCATCGGTTTCCCGCAGGCCCGCGATGACCTGCTCCGCGGTCGGTCGGGCGGCGGTGGCGGCGGGGACTCCGGGATGGGGCGCATCCGGTTCACCCGCACGGGGTTGCGTCCAGTACTCCGGCGACGACATGGCGTCCTCTCCTCGTCTGCAAGGGCCGGCCGACCGCTTGTGGCGGTCGGGCGCGACGGCGCCGACCATCGCCGCCGCCATCTGGTTGAGATGGCACGTGATCAACCGTCGGCGTTGACGGTCACTCACGTCATCCTGACATGCGCTCACCCAATCCAGTGACGCCAACCACACGCCGGTGGTCCCGGTGACAGGTTGATCAAGAACCCAGCGCGACCGACCACCCACCCTGGGCAACATCCGACGATCCCCCTACCTTGCTCAGGGGTGTCGGCTGACTCGGCGGGAGAACACATGACCCAGCTCCGTCCACGGACACGGGGCAGAACCACCCTGTCCTGCCTGGTGCTATTGGGGATACTAAGCCCGTTGTGCGCCTGCGCGGCCGATCAACCCACCCCGCCTCCCGGCGCGCCGCAGCAGCGCACCCTGGTGATCTACGCCGGCCGCACCGAAGCGCAGATCGGCCCGATCCTGGGTCAGATGGCGCAGGCCATCGGGGTGAAACTGGACGTCCGCTACGGCGACACCAGCAAGCTCTCTGACCAGCTGGTGACCGAACGCCAGGACAGCCCGGCCGACCTGTTCATCTCCCAGGACGCGGGCACGCTCGGCCTGCTGGAGAGCAAGGACCTGCTGGCCGAACTGCCCGACAGCCTCCGGCAGTCGGTGCCGGGCGCCTTCCGCTCGGTCAGCGGCCACTGGGTGGGCACCTCGGCCAGGGCCAGGGTGATCGCCTACGACCCGAAGCAGGTCGCCCAGACCGACATCCCGCGCGGCACCGAGGAACTGATCCAGCGGCGCTGGCGGGGCAAGATCGGCTTCGTCCCCGGCAACGCCTCCTGGCTCTCCTTCGTCACCGCGTTGCGGGTGCTGCGCGGCGAGGACGGCGCGCGGTCCTGGCTGCGGGGGTTCAAGGCCAACAACCCGCGCCGCTTCGACAGCCACCCGCAGCTGCTGGACGCGGTGGACAGCGGTGCGATCCCGCTGGGCCTGATCAACCACTACTACTGGTTCGAGAAGTCGGCCAGGGTCGGGGTGGACAAGATGCGCGCCCAGCTGCACCACGTCAGCGGCAGCGATCCAGCCGCGCTGGTCAACATCGCCGGGGTCGGCGCGCTGCGCGGTGACGATGTGCCGCTGGCGCACAAGGCGGTGGAGTACCTGCTCTCCGCGCCGGCCCAGCAGTTCTTCGCCGATCACCTCGCCGAGTACCCGGTGCGCGCCGGGATCAGCTCGACCAAGCACCGGCTGCCACCGCTGGCCGAGATCAAGGGCCCCGACCTGAACCTGAACCGGCTGGTCAGCGTGCAGGACTCGCGCACGCTGCTGGCCGAGGTCGGCCTGGGCTGACCTCAGCCCAGCCAGCCCAGCAGGGTGGCCGCGTCCCGCCGGAACACCGCCGGATCGTCGTCCACCACGAACTCCAGCAGCGCGTGCCGGGTCTCGCCGTCCGCGGCCAGTTGTGCCAGCACCGGCTGCCACAGGTCCGGCCGGGCGTCCAGGGGCAGCCGCTCGTCGTAGCCGTCCGCGCCCCAGGAGAAGACGTGCGCCGCGGCCACCGAGGGCAGCAGCGCGCGCACCTCGGTCAGGCACTCCTCGACCTCGGGCAGCTCACGCGGCTGCCAGTAGGGGACCAGGTTCTCCTGACCCGCCTCGGCGAACAGCTTCACCGCCGAGTCCAGCGTCTTGGTCAGCGTGTGCACGTGGAACTCCACCGCCACCCGGATGCCCTCGCCTGCGGCCAGCCCGGCACAGCGCACCAGCTCGCGCACCACCCGCGCCCGGTGCTCGGCGTCAGAGTCCGTCGGCGCCCGCTTGCCGGCCCAGACCCGGATCGTGGGCGCGCCCAGCGCCACCGCGGTGCGCAACACTTCGTCGAAGGCGGCGGGCTCGCTGTCCCCGGCGTCGAAGTAGGAGGCGTAACCCTCCACGGTCAGCCCGGCCGCGGTGGTGGCCGCGCCGACCTGCCGGGCCACCGCGAGCGCACCGGCGGGCACGTGCACGTCCCCGGCCCAGCTGATCGCGGACAACCCGGCCGCCGCGGTCAGCTCGACCACCTCGGTCGCGGCCAGCCGCCGAAAGGTCACCGACACCACACCCGGAACGATCACAAGCCCTCCCTGGACAGAACCACCAGCACTGACGCTAACGATAACCGTTATCATTCACAACCATGCCTGCCAGGATTCCCGTCACCGTGCTGTCCGGATTTCTCGGCAGCGGCAAGACCACGCTGCTCAACCACGTGCTGGCCAACCGGGCCGACCTGCGGGTCGCGGTCGTGGTCAACGACATGAGCGAGATCAACATCGATGCCCGCCTGGTCGCCGAGCACGCCCGGCTGGACCGCACCCAGGAGCGCCTGGTCGAGCTGACCAACGGCTGCATCTGCTGCACCCTGCGCGCCGACCTGCTGGACACCGTGGGCGAACTGGCCCGCGACGGCCGCTTCGACCACATCCTGATCGAGTCCACCGGCATCTCCGAGCCGATGCCGGTGGCCGCCACCTTCGAGTGGACCTTCCCGGATGACACCAGCCTGGCCGAGCACGCCCGGCTGGACACCATGGTCACCGTGGTCGACGCCTCGACCTTCCTCACCGAACTGCGCGCCGGGGAAGCGTTGGCGGAGCGGAACATCGCCGCCACCGAAGACGACGAACGCGGCATCGCCGACCTGCTGATCGACCAGGTCGAATTCGCCGACACCCTGGTGGTCAACAAGACCGACCTGGTCTCCCCGGCCGACCTCGGCCTGCTGGAGGACCTGCTGACCAAGCTCAACCCCGGCGCCCGCCGTCTGCGCACCCGGCACGGCGTGCTCGACCCCGCCGAGATCCTCAACACCGGCAGGCACAACCCGGACACCGCCGCCCAGCACCCCGGCTGGGCCCAGGAGCTCTCCGGCAGCCACCTGCCGGAAACCGAGGAGTACGGCATCAGCAGCACCACCTACCGGGCCACCCGCCCGTTCCACCCGGCCCGCCTCGCCGAGGCCCTCGCTGACTGGACGGGTCTGTTGCGCAGCAAGGGTTTCTGCTGGCTCGCCACCCGCCCGGAGATCATGGCCCTGTGGTCCCAGGCAGGCCCCAACCTGACCATCGACCCGGCCGCGCTGTGGTCGGCCACCGACGGCCCGCGCGGCCAGGAGATCGTCTTCATCGGCCAGCACCTACGCCCCGACGAGCCCTACCTCCGCCTGGACCCGGCCCTGCTCACCGACGCGGAACTCACCGCGGGCCCCGAATCCTGGCGCGCCCTCCCAGACCCGTTGCCGCAGTGGCAGATCGAGCACCTGCACGATCACTGACAACCGCAGGAGCGCCGGTGCACGAACCGCGCGGGCAGCCGCACCGTGCGCGGCGCCCGGTCCGGCTCGGCGATCCGGGCCAGCAGCATCCGCACCGCCGTCCGCCCGATCTCGGTGATCGGCTGCGCCATCGTGGTCAGCGGCGGATCCACCAGATCCGCCCACTCCACCTCGTCATAGCCCACCAGCGCCAGGTCCCGCCCGGCCCGCAACCCCAGCTCGCCCAGCGTGCGCAGCACCCCGACCAGCATCGCGTTGTTCCCGGTGATCACCCCGGTCGGCGGGTCCGGCAACGCCAGCAACCGCCGCAACGCCACCGCGGCCGGCGCCATCGCCGACTCCCCGGAGACCACCAGCGCCTCATCCACTCCCAGCCCGGCCCGGCCAAGGCCGAGCCGGTAGCCGTGCACCCGCTCGCTGGTCGTGGTCAGCCCGGCCGCCCCGCTGACCAGCCCGATCCGCCGGTGGCCGAGTTCGGCCAGGTGCGCCACCAGCGCCGCGGTCGCGCCCGCGTTCTCCGGGCCGACCTGGTCCAGCAGTCCGTGGCTGGGCAGCCGGTCGATCAGCACCACCGGCGTGCCGAGCTGGCGTAACTCCGGCAGCAAGGTGCCGGACGCGCCAGCCGACGGGGTGAGCAGCAGCCCGTCCACCCGCCGCGAGCGCAACGCCCGCACCGCGGCCTGTTCGGCCGAGGGCTCGTCGTGGGTGTCGATCAACAACAGCGTGAACCCGGCCGCGCTGGCCTCGCTCTCCACCGCCTGGATCAGCTCGGCGAAGTACGGGTTGGCCACCAGCGAGATCGCCACGCCCAGCGTGCGGGTACCCCCGGTGACCAGCGAACGAGCGATCGCGTTGCCGGTGTAGCCGGTCTGCGCGACCGCCGCCAGCACTCGGCCGCGAGTGTCCTCGGCGACCTGCCTGGTCCCGTTCACCACATGCGACACCGTCGTGATCGACACGCCCGCCAGCTCGGCGACATCCCGCATGGTGACCATCCGACCCACCTCCCGCAAGCGCTTGCGCAAACGCTTGCCGCCAGTGAACCCGCTCACTAGCGTTGCGCGCCACACGCTTGTTGGAGGCAGCCATGGGACGACGAGGTCCTCAGTTGGTCGCACTGCTCGCCACCGGCGCCATCGCCCTGGCCGGCACCGCCTGTTCCAGTCAGAAGGCCACCGACGGCCGGGGCAACGACGACGGCAAGATCAAGATCGGGCTGGTCACCAAGACCGACAGCAACCCGTTCTTCGTCGCCCTGCGCGAGGCCGCCAAGGCCCAGGCAGGCAAGGACGGCGCGGAACTGATCGCACTGGCCGGGAAGTTCGACGGCGACAACGAGGGCCAGGTCGCCGCGCTGGAGAACCTGGTCCAGCAGGGCGTGG
Organism: Crossiella sp. S99.2; assembly: GCF_023094165.1. GTDB lineage: Bacteria > Actinomycetota > Actinomycetes > Mycobacteriales > Pseudonocardiaceae > Crossiella. The sequence goes on from NZ_JALMDK010000001.1 coordinate 163,501, forward strand.
ACACCATCCTGGTCACGCCCAGCAACTCCACCGGCATCCTCGGCGCGATCAAGAAGGCGCGGGAGAAGGGCATCCTGGTGATCGCCCTGGACACCGAGACCAACCCCAAGGACGCCGTCGACGCCACCTTCGCCACCGACAACCTCGAAGCCGGGAAACTGCAGGGCCAGTACGTCAAAGCCGCCCTCGGCGACCGCACTCCGCAGCTGCTGATGCTCGACGGCAGCCCCGGCGGCACCGTGGACGAGCAGCGGCACAACGGCTTCCTGCAGGGCATCGGCCTGACCGAGTCGGACCCGAAGGTGCTCGGCAAGGAGTCCACCAACGGCGACCAGAACAAGGCCCAGCAGGCGATGGAGAACCTGCTCCAGCGCGCCGCCGCGGTCAACGCGGTCTACACGATCAACGAGCCCGCCGCCCGCGGTGGCTTTGCCGCGTTGCAGGCCAAGGGCTTGGCGGACAAGGTCGTGGTCGGCTCGGTCGACGGGGGTTGCCAGGGCGTGCGCGATGTCAAGGACGGCAAGTACGCGCTGACCGTGATGCAGTTCCCCAAGAAGATGGCCGAGAACGGCGTCAAGGCCGGGGTCGAGTTCACCAAGAGCGGCAAGAAGCCGAGCGGGTTCACCAACACCGGGGTCACCGTGATCGCGGACAAGCCGGTGCCGGGCATCGAGGCCAAGGACACCGCCTGGGGCCTGCAGAACTGCTGGGGCTGAGGATGAAGGCCCTGGTACTGCGCACCCCCGCGGTCGGCCCGGCGCTCGCGCTGCTGGCCGCGGTGCTGATCTTCTCGCTGACCACCGACACCTTCGCCACCACGGACAACCTGTCCCTGGTCGTGCAGCAGTCCCTGGTCATCGGCACCCTAGCGCTCGGTCAGACCCTGGTCATCCTCACCAGCGGCATCGACCTGGCCAACGCGGCCATCGCGGTGCTCGGCACGCTGCTGATGGCCCAGCTCGTGCTCGGCGGCACCTCGGCCCCGCTGGCCCTGCTGATCGGCATCCTGGTGGCCATCGGCATCGCCGCGGTCACCGGCGGCGTGGTCACCGGGATCAGCCTGCCGCCGTTCATCGTGACCCTGGGCATGCTCACCATCGTCACCGCCGCGGCCCGCATCTACGCCGGCGGCCAGAGCTACCCGGTCACCGACGAGCTGCTCACCTTCCTCGGCACCCGGCAGTACCTGTTCGGCTATATCGAGGTCACCGTCGGCATGGGCCTGGCGCTGGTGATGTACCTGATCGCCTGGTACGCGCTGACCCGCACCGCCTGGGGCAGGCACGTCTACGCCGTCGGCAACGACATCGAGGCCGCCCGCCTGTCGGGCATCAAGGTCCGCCGCACCGTGCTCAGCGTCTACCTGGTCGCCGGGCTGGTCTACGGCCTCGCCGCCTGGCAGGCGCTGGGCCGGGTGCCCAACGCGGACCCGAACGCCTTCCAGACCGGCAACCTGGACTCGATCACCGCGGTGGTGCTCGGCGGCACCAGCCTGTTCGGCGGCCGCGGCAGCGTGCTCGGCACCCTGGTCGGCGCGCTGATCGTGGCGGTGCTGCGCTCCGGGCTCACCCAGGCCGGCATCGACAGCCTCTACCAGGACGTCGCCACCGGCGTGCTGGTCATCGTCGCGGTCGCGGTGGACCGCTTCTCCCGGGGGAGGCAGGCGTGACTCCGGTGCTGCAGGCCCGTGGCCTGGTCAAACGCTATGGCAAGGTGACCGCGATCAACGGCGCCGACTTCGACCTGGAGCCCGGCGAGGTGCTGGCCGTGGTCGGCGACAACGGCGCGGGCAAGTCCAGCCTGATCAAGGCGCTCTCCGGCGCGCTCATCCCGGACGAGGGCGAGATCCGCATCGACGGCGAGCCGGTCCGGCTTTCCGGACCGCTGGACGCGCGCAGGCACGGCATCGAGACCGTCTACCAGAACCTGGCCCTCGCCCCGGCCCAGGACATCGCCAGCAACCTGTTTCTCGGCCGGGAACGCCGCCGCGCCGGTGTGCTCGGCTCGGTGTTCCGGCTACTGGACACCAAGGGCATGCGGGCCGAGGCGGCCAGGGTGCTCGGCGAACTGGGCATCGGCATTTCCTCGATGACCCAGGCCGTGGAGACCCTCTCCGGCGGGCAGCGGCAGGGCGTGGCGGTGGCCCGCGCGGCCGCGTTCGGCAACCGCGTGGTGATCATGGACGAGCCCACCGCGGCCCTTGGCGTGGCCGAGTCGGGCAAGGTGCTGGAGCTGATCAACCGGATCCGCGAACGCGGCCTGCCGGTGGTGCTGATCAGCCACAACATGCCGCACGTGTTCGACATCGCCGACCGCGTGCACGTGCACCGGCTGGGTAAGCGGGTGGCCCTGGTGTCCCCGCGCGAGCGCACCATGAACGAGGTGGTCGGCCTGATCACCGGCGCCCTGCGCATTGACGAGAACGGGCAGCTGGCCGAGGTCGCGCACGCGGTGACCACCGGGCTGCGGACGGGGGAGACCGGCAGGTGATCGCGGATTTCAGCGAGCTGGTGGCCAGGGCGGAGCGGCTCGCCGCGGCCGGCAGGCGTCAGCTGCTCGGCATCGCGGGCGCACCCGGCGCCGGCAAGTCCACCCTGGCCCAGCGGCTGGCCGAAGCCCTGCCCGGCAAGGCGGTGCTGGTCGGCATGGACGGCTTCCACCTGGCCCAGCGCGAACTGGAGCGACTGGGCCGGGCCGAGCGAAAGGGCGCCCCGGACACCTTCGACGGCCACGGCTACCTCGACCTGCTGACCCGGTTGCGCGCCAATGGTCCGGAGCGCCCCGGCGCGGTCACCGTGTACGCGCCGGAGTTCCGCCGGGAGATCGAGGAGCCGGTGGCCTGCGCGGTCCCGGTCAGCCCGGACACCCCGCTGGTGATCACCGAGGGCAACTACCTGCTGCTGACCGAACAGCCCTGGTCCGGGGTGCGCGCGGCGCTGGACGAAGCATGGTTCCTGGCCCCGGCCGAGGACCTGCGGCTGTCCCGGCTGATCGCCCGGCACCGCGACTTCGGCCGCAGCGAGTCCCAGGCCCGGCAGCGCGCGCTCGGCTCGGACCAGGACAACGCCGTCCAGGTGAACGCCACCGGCGAGCTGGCAGACCTGGTGCTGAGCGGGATCCGGTGGCCGGAGGTCAGCTCGGCCCGTTCTTGACGTCGGACTCCTCGTGCATCGGCCGCCGCATCTCCTGGCGGTAGCGGTACACGCCGTAGCTGGTGCCCACCACGAAGAAGGCCACGAACCCGATCACCGCCACGGTCTGCAGCCACGGGTACCGGTTGAGCAGCCCGGCCGCGTAGTAGCCGAGCAGGATCAGGATCGGCGACCAGGTCAGCGCGCCGGTGATGGTGGCCCAGGTGTAGCGCTTGCGGTCCATGCCCGCCGCGCCCGCGATGGCCGGGGCCAGCGTGCGCACCCAGGGCAGCCAGCGCGCGGCCACGATCGCCCAGAACCCGTACTTGTCCAAGAAGTCCTTGGCGCGCTGCAGGTTCTGCTGGTTGAGCACCTTGCCGCCCTCGCGGGCCAGCATCCTGGTCCCGGTCTTGGCGCCGACGAAATAGCCGAACTCGTTGCCCAGGATCGCCACCAGCGTGCTCACCCCGGCCAGCGCCCAAGCGTCGATCGGCCGGTCGTGGTTGGCCAGCACCACACCCGCGGCGAACAGCAGTGAGTCGCCGGGCAGGAACAGCCCGATGATCAGGCCGCACTCGGCGAAGATGAACGTGGTCACGATGATCCACACCAGCGCCGGGCCCGCGGAGTCCAGCGGGGACCAGGCCAGGGTCGTGGACACACTTGACACGCTCATCACATCCGAGACTACGTGGCTCAGGGTGAACGCATCATCGACTTTTTCCGTCTCGTGCGCGTGTTTCTGTGGAACTACCGTGGACGAGTGAACGATCGGGTGAAAAGCGTCGAACTGCTTGACCAGCTCCGCCGGATCCTTGGGCCGGACGGGGTCATCACCGACCCGGATGTCACCGAGAGCTACCGCCGGGACATGATGCCGCTCGCGCCCGCCGGCGCGCCACTGGCCGTGGTGCTGCCCGGGGACACCGCGGCGGTCCAGGCCGTGGTCCGGGCCTGCGCCGCGGCGGGCACACCGATCGTGCCGCGCGGGGCGGGCAGCGGTCTTTCCGGCGCGGCCAACGCCGTCGACGGCTGCGTGGTGCTGGCCATGACCAGGATGAACCGCATCCTGGAGATCGATCCGGACAACCGCCTCGCGGTGGTGGAACCCGGCGTGGTCAACCTCGATCTGCGGCAGGAGGTGGAGAAGGAGGGCCTGTTCTACCCACCGGACCCCTCCAGCTACGACTGGTGCACCATCGGCGGCAACGTCTCCACCAACGCGGGCGGCCTGTGTTGCGTGAAGTACGGGGTGACCACCGATTCGGTGCTCGGCCTGGAGGTGGTGCTGGCCAGCGGCGAACTGCTGCGCACCGGCAGGCGCACGGTCAAGGGCGTGGCCGGGTACGACCTGACCAAGCTGTTCATCGGCAGCGAGGGCACCCTGGGCGTGATCACCCAGGCCACTCTGGCGCTGCGCCCGCTGCCGCAGGCCCCGGCCACCATGGTCGCCGCCTTCCCCTCCACCGCCGCCGCGGGCGCCGCGGTCGCCGGTGTGGTGCGCGAGGGCCTGGTCCCGTCCCTGATGGAGATCATGGACGCGGCCTCGATCCGCGCGGTGGAAGCGCACCTCAACACCGAACTCGGCGCGGGCAGCGGCAGCGCGGCCCTGTTGATCTGCCAGTCCGACGCGGGCGGCGAGGTGGCCAAACGGGAGCTGGAGAAGATCGAGCAGCTCTGCCTGTCCGCGGGCGCCGAACTGGCCTACGTCACCACCGACGTGGCCGAGGGCCGGATGCTGCTGGCCGCCCGCCGCGCGGTGCTGACCGCGCTGGAGGTCTACGGCGCCTGGCTCACCGACGACGTCTGCGTGCCCCGCACCAAGATCGCCGAACTGATCAGCGGCTGCGCGGAGATCAGCGCGCGGCAGCGGCTGCTGATCGCGGTGGTCGGGCACGCAGGCGACGGCAACATGCACCCCACCATCGCCTACGACCCGGCCGACGCCGACCAGTTCGAGCGGGCCAAGCTGGCCTTCGACGAGATCCTGGAGGTCGGCCTGGCCCTGGGCGGCACGGTCACCGGCGAACACGGCATCGGCAAGATCAAACGGGAGTGGCTGGCCAGGGAGATCGGCGAGGTCGGGCTGGACGCGCACCGGGCGATCAAGCGGGCGCTGGACCCGGACAACCTGTTCAACCCGGGTTCGATGTTCGCGCTGGACTGATCACCAGGTCCAGGAACCGGTTCAGGTAGGCGCGGACCTCCTCGGGTCCGCGCCGCGCCGGGTGCATCAGCATCACGTAGGTGACCACCCCGGCCAGGCTCTCCATCAGCATCTCCAGGTCGATGTCCGGCGGCAGTTCGCCGTGCTCCTGCAACAGCCGGAACACCTGCAGCGCGACCTCCTTGCGCGGCTGCACGTAGGTCTCGGTGTAGGCCCGCATCAGCTCGGGATGGCTGGTCGAGGTGCTGGCCAGCCGCCCGACCAGCTGCCGGAAGTCCGGATCGGCCACCGCCTGCACCAGGATCTCCACCAGCTTGGCCCTGGTGACCTCCCCGTCGGCGAACACGGCCAGCACCTCGGCCGGGTTCATGAACCGGTCCCGCCCGAACTCGATCGCCTGCGCCAGCAACAGTTCCTTGCTCGCCCAGCGCCGGTACACGGTGAGCCGGGCGACCCCGGCGCGCTTGGCGACCTGCTCGATGCTGGTGCCCTCCACCCCGCCCTGGATGAACATGTCCAGGGCGGCCCGCAGGATCGCGGTGTCGTTCCCCGGATCGCGGGGGCGGCCCCTCACCCGGCCCGCCCGGTCCGCAGCACGTTCGCCAGCCACCGGTGCAGCTTCGCCGGTACCGGCCGCCCACGCCAACCCAGGTGCGCGTCCGGCCGCACCAGCCAGGCCTGCGCCATCGGCCGGTCCAGCAGCACCACCTCGTCCCCGAGCAGTTCCCGCACCACCGGCGCCAGTGGTTCGTACCGGCCCAGCAGGGCCCACCGGCCGCGCAGTTCGGCGTGCAACCGGGTCGTCGTGCCGTCCTCCCGCCGGCAGACCAGGTCCGGCACCCGCTCCCCGGCCCGCAACCCGGTGGCCAGCGGCGCGAACCGCCAGGGCGCCAGCGGCCCGCGCCGGTAGTGCACGCCGAGCTGGGAGGCGGCCTTGGCCAGCCGCCGTTGCACCGAGGGCAGGTTGAGCAGCGGCGCGGCCAGCCGGTCCCGCAGCACCCGCCGCACCCGCCCCTCACCCAGCGCCAGCCGGGTCGCCCCGGTGGTGCCAGCCAGCACGGCGGCGGCGACCGGCCGCCGTTCGGCCTGATAGCTGTCCAGCAGTGCCGCGTCCGCCCGGCCGGAGGCGACCAGCGCCAGCTTCCAGCCCAGGTTGTCCGCGTCACCGAGCCCGGTGTTGAGGCCCTGCCCGCCGAACGGGCTGTGGATGTGCGCGGCATCCCCGGCCAGCAACACCCGGCCCTGGCGGTACCGCTCGGCCAGCCGCCGGTGGATGCGGAACACCGAGGTCCACACCGCCCCGTCGAAACGCACCCCGCGATAGCCGGTGCGCGCGGGCAGCAACTCGCTCAGCCGCCCGAGCACATCGTCCGCGCCGACACCGGGTTCACACGGCGCGACCAGCCGCCACAGGTTCGACTCCGGCAACGGGAACGCGGCGAACACCCCGTCCGGACTGATCCAGGCCGAAGCGGTGTCCCTGGGCAGCCCCCAGTCCAGGTAAACGTCGGCGAGCAGGAAGTTCTCCACCACCTGCGCCCCGGGAAACCCGAACTGCCCCAACCGCCGCACCGCGCTGTGCGCCCCATCGCACCCCACCACCCAGTCGGCCCGGCTCACCTCGACCGCGGTGCCGTGCCGGACCTCCACCGACACCCCACCCCCGTCCTGGCTCAGCCCGACCACCTCATGCCCCCACTCGACCTTGCCCCCCAACCGCTCCAGCAACTCCCGCAACTGCCCCTCCACCGCCGCCTGGGAGATCAACAAGGTCCGATGACGGCTGCCCAGCGGCACCTGATCGACCCGGATCCGCACCAGCTCGGTCCCATGCGCGTTGACACTGATCCCACCCACCCGAACCGCCCGCTCCGGCAGATCCCCCAGCGCTCCAAGCCGATCGAGCACCTCCACCCCCCGAGCCTGCAACCCCAGCGCCCGCGAGGTGACCGCGGGCGCCGGCGCCCGGTCCACGATCCGCACCGGCACTCCCCGGCGCAGCAACGAACACCCCAGCACCAGCCCACTGGGCCCGGCTCCGACCACCAGCACCGCTGTCTCCACCGGGACCCCCATTAGTTAACAGCACAGTACTGTTTACTAATGTAGCCCAGCAACGAACTACCGGGGAAGCACGAAAAAACACCCCGCGCCGGAACCCGGCACGGGGTGTTCGAAGCGTGGACTCAGATCTTGGGGATCACCTGGGTGTGCTGCTCACCGAGGTCCACCGGCCCTTGCTTGCGCTTCTTCCGCCGCTCCCGCACGAACTCGAAGATGATCGGCAGGATCGAGAGGAACACGATCAGGATCAGCGCGGCCTCGATGTTGTTCTTGATCAGCGGCACATCACCCAGCGCGGCACCGAGGAAGGTCAACCCAGCGGCCCAGGCGATACCGCCGATGACCGAGTAGGTGAAGTACTTCTTCGCGTCCATCCGGCCGATCCCGGCCACCGCGGTGATGAAGGTCCGCACCACCGGCACGAACCGGGCCAGGATGATCGCCCGAGCCCCGTACCGCTCGAAGAACTCATGCGTCTTCTCGAGGTACTCCTGCTTGAAGATCTTGGAGTTGGGCCGGTTGAACAACGCGGGCCCGGCCTTCCAGCCAATCCAGTACCCCACGGCGTTGCCGAGGATGCCCGAGACCGTCAGCAACAACGCGACAACCCAGACCGGCACGCCAAAGGCGCCACTGGCGGCGAAGAAGCCCGCGATGAACAGCAGCGAGTCACCGGGCAGGAAGAACGCGAAGGCCCCGCACTCGGCGAACACGATCAGGCACAGACCGATCAGCGCGAAGTGCCCCATTTGCTGAATAAGGAAGACCGGATTCAGCCAGTCGATCCCAAAAAGAGCGAGCGGCACGGCCGCACCAGTAACGGTCGTCACCCCGCCCACGGTACAGGGACCCCCACCGCAACCCGCCCCGGACTACCACAACACCCCCGCCCCACCCGGCCCCGCCACGCCGAAAACCCACCCCCACCAGCCCCAACCACCCGACAAACCGGACAATGTGACCATCCTCGCCCCACCCCAAATCCCCACCCGCGACAGCGACTAACGCCCACGGAAACCGGCCCCGCCCAGGCCGCAACACCGCCGCGGCGTAGCTCCCGCCCGCGGAAATAGGCGGAGCATCCCCGCCGGGACAACCGGCGCACCCCCGGTGCCAGACAGCCCCAGCACACGCCTCTACCCGCCCGCAAAACCTGCCCCAGCCCGCCCCGAAAGCCACCCGGGCCCGTCACACCCCGCAACCCCCCTCGCCACCCCGCGCGCGCCCGAGGGGGACCCCCACGACATCAACGCTACCGCCCAGCACCGACAAAACAGCAGCTCAAAGCCACCAAGATCCGCACTTATCCACAACATCCCAGTTATCCACAGCCTGCAGCCCCGCCGCTTGCCGCCCACCCGGAGTCACGACAACCTGGTCCCAGGCGCGCCCACCAGCCCCACACCCGACCGCCCGGCAGTCACGCCCCGTCGCCACTCAGCAGCGACAAACCCCAGAACCGGAGGTGATCACCACAGCGTCAGCACACCGATGACCGCGCCCGCGGCCAGACCAAGCAGCACGGCGAACAACAGCAGCACCCAGGCCGGCAGTGACGGCGGTGGCAGGCCGATGCCGCGGGCCGAGGTGAACCGGTCCGTCGGTCCGGTGTCGTTGCCCAGCGGGAGCACCGGCATCGGCGGGAACGGCGCTTCGACCGGAGGCATGCTCGGGCTGCCCGCTGCCTGGGCGCGCAGGGCGTCAGCGAGCAGCTTCTCCGGATTGTCCGAGGCGGCCACGCCAACACCGTAGTGCGGTGTGCGGCTGATGCGCGCTCAGGACACCCACTCGCCGCGGTGCAGCACCCGGGTGGGACGGAGTCCGGCGTCCAGCACGACCAGGTCGGCGGCCAGGCCCGCGCTGATCGAGCCGGTCACCTTGGTCAGGCCGAGCAGGGCCGCCGGGCGGGTGGAGCAGGCAGTTGCCGCGTCGGTGACGCTGAGGCCGCACTCCAGGACCAGGTTGCGGAAGGCCGCGTCCATGGTCAGGGTGCTGCCTGCCAGCGAACCGCCCCCGGCCAGCGTTGGCACGCCGTCGGTCACGGTGACCTCCAGGCCGCCGACGTCGTACACGCCGTCGCCGACCCCGGCGGCCGCGATGGCGTCGGTGATCAGGACGGTGCGCGCGAGACCGGCGTGCCGGGCGGCGAGCCGGATCGCGGTCGGGTGCAGGTGCACCAGGTCGCAGATCAGTTCCACGGTCACCCGCTCGTCGTCCAGCAGGGCGCCGATCGGGCCGGGCTCGCGGTGGTGCAGCGGGCGCATGCCGTTGAACAGGTGTGTGGCCACGCTGGCTCCGGCGTCCACCGCGGGGCGGACCTGGGCCTCGGTGCCGTCGGTGTGGCCGATGGCGGCGATGACCTCCTGGTCGACGAGCTGGCGGACGGCTTCCACGCCGTTGTCCAGCTCGGGGGCCAGGGTCACCATGCGCACGGTGCCGCGACCGGCGTCCAGCAGGGTCTGCACATCGGCCTTGGCCGGTGGACGCAGGATCGCCGGGTCGTGCGCGCCGCAGCGGGCCGCGGACAGGAACGGGCCTTCCAGGTGCACGCCCGCGAGCAGGCCGCCCTGGGTCAGTTCGGCCAGCGCCGCGATCTGCCGGGACATGTCCGGGATGGACCCGGACACCAGGCTCCCGAGCAGAGTGGTCGTGCCGTGCCGCCGATGGGCGGAGGCGGCCTTGAGCACCCGCTGCTGATCGGGGTTGGAGAAGGATTCGCCGCCGCCGCCGTGGCAGTGGATGTCCACGAACCCGGGGACCACCCACTGACCGGTGACGTCGACGACCTCCTCGGTCGCGCGCTGACCGTTGGTCGAGCCCGCGCCCACCTCGGTGATCAGTCCGCCCTCGACCCGAACCCAGCCGTCATCGAGCACACCGCCAGGAGTGACGACCTTGCCGCCGACGAGTTTCATCAACCCTCCAACAGGTCCATGGCCAGCAGCGCGGCTCCGAGGCAACCAGCCTCGTCACCCAGCGCCGCCAACCGCAGTTCGGGTCGGCGCTGGAACGAGACCAGCTCGTCCAGCCGGTCGCCAAGGGGGGCGAGCAGCAGCTCACCCGCCATGGCCAGGCCACCACCGAGGACCACGGCCTGCAACCCGAGCAGGGTGGTCAACAGGATCACGGCCTGGGCCAGAGCCTCGACCGCCTCCGCCCAGACGGCGGCGGCGTCGGGATCGCCCGCGCGGACCGCGTTGGCGACATCGATCGCGCCGCGCACGGGGCGGCCGGTGCGTTCGGTGTAGCGGCGGGCCACGGCCGCGGAGGAGGCACGCAGCTCCAGGCAGCCGTGCTGGCCGCAGCCGCACAGCTCGCCGGCGCCGAGGGAGAGGTGACCGACCTCGCCCGCGTAGCCGCCGCCGGAGTGCAGTCGGCCGCCGAGCAGCAGGGCGGCGGCGATGCCGGTGCCGATGGGCATGACCACGGCGTCGGTGAAACCGCGCGCCGCGCCCAGTCGTGCCTCGGCCAGGCCGCCGGCGCGCACGTCGTGGTCGAAGACCACCGGCAGGCCGAGGCGTTCGCGCAGGGCGGTGCGGAACGGGTAGTCGCGCCAGCCGAGGTTGGCCGAGAACACGCCCACCCCGGCCTCGGCGTCGACGATGCCCGGCACCACGACGCCGACCGCCTCGACCGGGTTGGCCGACTCGGCCGACCAGGTCTTGACCAGGTCGGCGATCAGGCTGACCAGGGCGTCCGCGGTCTCCGCGCCGGTGGCGCCTCGCGGTGTGGCCCGGCGCAGCCGGTCGACCAGCACGGGCGCGGCGGGGTCGCCCTCGACCAGGGCTGCCTTGATGTCGGTGCCGCCGACGTCAACGGCGACCACGGTTCGCGAGCTGGGCACAGCTCGAATCCTGGGGCATGCGGCGACTCTGGTCTAGACCTCTGCGCGAACGACGCCCACGGGAATGCCACAAATTGCGCGTGAGAGCGATTCCAAGCGCGATTTCGCGTGCTCGGAGCCGTCGGAGGAGGCCGCCGGTGGCTCTGACCGACAGCCCGGGACCGGGTGACTGGCAGCCCGGGACTGGGCGACCGGTCGCCGGGACCGGGCGACCGGCTGTCGAGGCCGGGCCGGACCCCGCGTGCCGGCGGCGGCCGAGCGCGGGGCTCAGCCCTTGAGGGCCTTCTGCAGCGCGTCCAAGGCGCGGCTGGCGGTGGACTTCACCGTGCCGCGGGAGATGCCGGTGGACTCGGCGATCTCCTGTTCGGACAGGCCGCCGTAGTACCGCAGCACCAGCACTTCACGCTGACGAGGCGGGAGCTGGCCGAGAGCGCTGACCACGGCCTGGTGTTCGGCGGTCAGCATGGCCAGGGACTCGGCCGAGCGGGCCGTGGTCAGGTGCGGTGGCTGGTACTCGCGGGCGGTCTTGCGGCGGCGGAGCACCGAGCGGCTGCCGTTGACCACGGCGGTCCGCAGGTAACCGACGGCCGCCGCGCCGTCGCGCAGGCCGCCCCAGTTGCGGTGCAGGCCGGTGAACGCCTCCTGCACGACGTCCTCGGCGGTGGCCGGGTCGTCGACCAGCAGGATGGCCAGGCGGACCAGGCGCATGCGGTGCTGGCGGTAGAGGTCTTCCAAGGTCAATGGCGCTTCGGGAGCCTGGACACCACCGGTTTGCGGTGTGTTGCCGTCCAGGGTCCGGAGATGGCTGAAGGTGCGCTCGACCGTCGCTTCGACGTTCGGCGCCTGATTTCCGGTGGCACGGCTGTCCCCGCGCGGCGCGTCCCAACCCACGCACAGAAGGTACCCGCGCTGGTCAAGGGCTGGCGATCTCGGTGCCTGGGATCACCTCACCGGGCCGGGCCGGTGGCGGGGGCCGCGAGTAGCGTCGGCGTGTCGTCTCGCCGGCCGGCGGGGCTGGGTTTTGCCGAGGAGGGGCGCGATGGCGCGGTTCGTGGTGGAGTGGGTCTTCGGGACCAACCGGGACGAGCGGCTGGCGGTTCGGCCCGCGCACCGAGAGTGGGCCGCTGAGCAGGCCAAACAGGGTGTGCTGCTGGCCGGCGGGCCGTGGGCGAACGACACCGGCGCGCAGGTCGTGCTGGAGGCGGCGGACCGGGACGAGCTGGCCAAGATCCTGGACAGCGACCCCTACGCCTCGGCCGATGTGATCGCCGAGACCCGGATCCGGGAGTGGACCGTGGTCACCGGCGCGTGGATCACCGGCTGAGTGCAAGCCCGCGTCCCCGGCGACCGGAACTGGCCGCCGGGGACGCGCTGACTAGCGGGCGCCGGCCTCGGTGAGGCGCTGGATCTCGTCCTCGGCCAGCTCCAGGGTGGCCGCGCCGAGCAGGTCGTCCAGCTGTTCGACGGTGCGGGCGCTGGCGATCGGGGCGACCACCGTCGGCTGGGCGCCCAGCCAGGCCAGCGCCACCGAGGCGACCGAGGTGCGGTGCGCGGCGGCCAGTTCGTCCAGGACGGCGAGCACCCGCAGGCCGCGGTCGTCCAGGTAGGCGCCCGCGCCGGCGGCACGCGGGCTGTCCACCGTGACGCCGGGGCGGTACTTGCCGGTCAGGAAGCCCTTGGCCAGGCCCCAGTACGGCACCGCGGACAGGCCCTCGATGGCCACCAGCGCGGCGAGCTTGCCCTCGTAGCCCTCGCGCTCGACCAGGTTGTACTCGGGCTGGAGCGCGACGTAGCCAGCCAGGTTCTCCCGCTTGCTGATCTCCAGCGCCTCGGCCAGCCGGTCGGTGTCGTAGTTGGAGGCGGCCAGGTGCCGGACCTTGCCTTCCTTGACCAGCTCGGTGAACGCGCCCAGCGTTTCGGCCAGCGGGACCGTGCTGTCGTCGATGTGCGCGTAGTACAGGTCGATGTGGTCGGTGCCCAGTCTGTGCAGGGACCCCTCCACGGCGACCTTGATATTGGCCGCGGACAGCCCCTTGGCGGTGGGCAGCTGACCGACCTTGGTCGCGATCACCAGGTCGTCGCGGCGACCGCGGCGGGCCAGCCAGCGGCCGATGACCGCCTCGGACTCCCCGCCCGAGTTGCCCTCGGCCCAGGCCGAGTACACATCCGCGGTGTCGATGAAGTTCCCGCCCGCCGCCGCGTAGGCGTCCAGCACTGCGAACGACTGCTGCTCGTCCGAGGTCCAGCCGAACACGTTGCCACCGAGGCAAAGCGGATAGACGTCCAGGTCACTCGTGCCGATTCTTGCCACGACCTAAGCAAACACCCTGTTCGGCGGCGACATTCCGGGTATTCGCTTGGACTTTTCGATTTGACACTGCTGGGCTGACCGCCATGAGTTCCACCCGCATCTCCGCGGGCGGCCTGACCGTCACGGTGCACTGGTCCGCGCCCGGCGAGGTCGCCGAATTGACCGAGCACCAGGGCGAGGGCCGGTTCGAGCCGGGCGAGACCAGCACGGTGCACCTGGTCGCCGGCCGGACCGGCGCCGCCCCCCGGGCTCGCGCTGGCCCTGACCTACGCGCCGACCGACGAGGTCTTCCTGCCCGCGATCCACCTGGTGCCCGCGACCGAGACGCTCTTCGTCGGCGCGGGGCGGGACCTGCTGACCTACGCGCTGACCCCCGGCCAGGTGCGCCGGGTGGACCAGGACGTCGCCGAAATGGGGTTCTTCGGCTGGGCGCAGCACGGCGACAGGGTGCTGGGGCTGGCCGAGCTGGAGCTGAGCGGCTGGTCCGTGGACGGACAACGGCGCTGGGCGGCGTGGGCCGAACCGCCGTGGGCCTACCGGGTCGACGGCGACCGGGTGCGTCTGGACGTCATGGGTCAGGTCAGCGAGTTCGGACTGCGGGAAGGGCCGGTCAGCCGGACCAGGCGAGCGCGGTGAGCACCAGGTCGACCGCCTGCGCCGCGAAGCCCGGGGGTGGCTGTTCCTGGCGGAGCAGGACGCGGGTCCACATCGCGCCGGCGAGCAGGTCCACCACGAGCTTGGGATCGATGTCCGCGGGGATCTCGCCGCGGTGCCGCGCGCGGTCGAAGATGACGAGTTCGCCTGCCAGGCGGTCGGCGAAGAACTCGTGGGCCAGCCGGGACAGCACTGGGCGGCCTGCCGCGGTCAGTGCCGCGGTGACCACGGAGGCGCTGGGCTCGGTGGTCAGCAGGCGGAGCACGTGGCTGGTCAGGGCGAGCAGGTCGCCGCGCAGGGTGCCGGTGTCGGGGACCGGGAGTTCCAGCAGGGCCGAGTTCAGCAGGGCGGCGCCCAGCAGCGCGTCCTTGTCCGCCCACCAGCGGTAGATCGTGGTCTTGTGCACGCCGCTGCGCGCGGCCACGCCCTCCATGGTCAGGCCGTCGTAGCCGCGTTCGGCCAGCAGTTCCAGGGTGGCGGTGAAGATCGCCTGCGCCTGGCGGGGGCCGTCGCCGGACCGGCGTGCCGCGTTCACCATGCGGGAAACACTACGCGACGTTGCGTTGTGTCGGTGGTCGACGTAGCTTCGAATGCAACGCGACGTTGCGTTGCATTCGAGGGGAGTGGGCATGACACCGATCGTGCTGGTGCACGGGATCCGGGTCAGCGGGAGCATGTGGCGGGCCCAGCGGGCGTTGGCCGGGGGAACCGTTGTGCGGGCTCCTGACCTGCCGGGACACGGGAGTCGGGCGGCTGAGCGGTTCACCGTGGCCGGGGCGGTCGCGGTGATCAGGGCGGCCATCGACGAGGTCGGTGGGCGGGTGGTGCTGGTCGGGCACTCGCTGGGTGGCTACCTGGCCATCGCGACCGCGGCCGAGCATCCGGAACGAGTGGCGGAGCTGGTCCCGGTGGGCTGCACGCTGCGACCGACCCCGGCCCTGGTCCGGCCCTACCGGTGGGCGGCCGCGGCGCTGGCCGGGCTGCCGGATGGCGGGCTCGCGCTCACCACCGGGCTGGCGCGGCTGGTCCTCGGGGCCGGACCGGGAGCGGCCTTCACCGCGGGCGGGGTTTCGTACGCGGCGGTGCCCGCGGTGCTCGACGGGCTGCTGGACCTGGATCCGCTCGCCGACCTGCGGCGCTATCCGGGGCCGGTGCGACTGGTCAACGGCGCCCGTGACCACTTCCGGACGGATGAGCGGCTGTTCCTGGCCGCCTGCGGCAACGGCAGGCTGGACCTGGTGCCCGGCGCCGGGCACCTGCTGCCGCTGACCAAGCCGCGCGAGCTGGCCGCGCTGATCACGCCGGGCTGATCACTCCGGTGGCCAGCGCTTGATGAACTCCAGCAACGCCTTGCCCTCCGCGGTCAGCTCCTTGCCCTTGCCCTTGCAGTCGGGGCAGGCCGGGTGCGTGTTGGCGGTCTTGTGCGCGCGGGTGATCACGTTGTCGCCCTCGCGCAGCTCGATGTACTCCTGGAACGGGATCACCTCGGCGTCGGCGGCCTTGCTGGTGGCCAGCGCCTTCAGCTCCTCCCACTCCTCCTTGAGATCGGCCAGCTTCTGCGCCACCGGGGCCGAGCGGACGAACTGGGCGGCGCGGCGGCGCAGGCGCAGTTCCTCCTGGCTCAGTTCTTCCGCTCCCGGTTCGGTGTTCTTCCCGGTGCCCGAGCACCTGGGGCAGGCCACGTCCCAGCTCATCTCCACCTCCGGCGCCGATGGCGGGGCACGAGGTCACCGCCGGTACCCGGAAGGCTACCGAGAGTTCGACGAATTCAAGATCGACCCACCGGGGGAACTTCCGGCCAGCACCTCCGTGTGACGGAGGCCGCTGTGCCGCCTCGTAGGATGTGGGGCGCACAAAGGCGCCCATGAGGAGGACGGTTCGATGCCGATCGCAACCCCCGAGGTCTACGCGGAGATGCTCGACCGGGCCAAGGCGAACGAGTTCGCCTACCCGGCGATCAACGTGACCTCGTCGGAAACCCTCAACGCCGCGCTGCGGGGCTTCGCCGAAGCCGAGAGTGACGGGATCATCCAGGTTTCCACCGGTGGCGCCGAGTTCCTCTCCGGCACCAAGGTCAAGGACATGGTCACCGGCGCCTCGGCCCTGGCCGAGTTCGCGCACGTGGTGGCCGCGAAGTACCCGGTGAACATCGCGCTGCACACCGACCACTGCCCCAAGGACAAGCTGGACGGGTTCGTCCGGCCGCTGATCGCGATCTCCGAGGAGCGGGTGGCCAGGGGCGAGAATCCGCTGTTCCAGTCGCACATGTGGGACGGCTCGGCGGTGCCGATGGAGGAGAACCTGGTCATCGCCACCGAACTGCTGGACCGCGCGGCCAAGGCCAAGATCATTCTTGAGATCGAGGTCGGTGTGGTCGGCGGCGAGGAGGACGGCGTCGACAACGAGATCAACGACAAGCTCTACACCTCGCCAGAGGACTACCTGCAGACCGTGGAGGCCCTCGGCGTCGGCGAGCGCGGCCGCTACCTGCTGGCCGCGACCTTCGGCAACGTGCACGGCGTCTACAAGCCGGGCAACGTGAAGCTGCGTCCGGAGATCCTCAAGCAGGGCCAGGACGTGGTGTCGGAGAAGCTCGGCCTGCCCGCCGGGTCCAAGCCCTTCGACCTGGTCTTCCACGGCGGCTCCGGCTCGCTGCTGGAGGAGATCCACCAGGCGGTGACCTTCGGTGTGATCAAGATGAACATCGACACCGACACCCAGTACGCCTTCACCCGGCCGATCGCCGCGCACATGTTCAGCAACTACGACGGTGTGCTCAAGATCGACGGCGAGGTCGGCAACAAGAAGGTCTACGACCCGCGCAGCTACCTCAAGGCAGCGGAGCAGGGCATGGCCGCGCGCATCGCGCACGCCTGCGAGAACCTGAAGTCCGCCGGCCGCATGATCGCGGGCTGAGCGCGATGACCCAGTTCGGCAACCTCTTCGGCGGCCCGCCCGACACCCTGCTGCCGGAGCGGCCCGGTCCGCAGTCGGCACTGGACAGCGGCAAGGACCCCTCCGAGGTGGCGCGGGAGTTCCCGGACTTCAGCGCCGCCTGGGCCGCGCTGGCCGAGCGGGCGCTGGCCGCCGGTGACCCGGTCACCGGCTACGCCTACGCCCGCACCGGCTACCACCGCGGTCTCGACCAGCTCCGCCGCGCTGGCTGGAAGGGCCACGGCCCGGTGCCGTGGTCGCACGCGCCCAACCAGGGCTTCCTGCGGGCGCTGGCCGCGCTGGCCAGGTCCGCCGGTGAGATCGGCGAGACCGAGGAGCACGAGCGCTGCGCCTCCTTCCTCGCCGACTCCGACCCGGCCGCGCCCGCCGCGACCGGTCTGGCCTGAGCTGATCTGACGGAGCGACCCGTGCCCGGCAACGACTACGCGTTCCACACCCGCTGGTCGGTGCCGGGCCGGGTGGCCGAGGTCGCCGACGTGCTCTTCGATCCGGAGGACCTGGTCCGCTGGTGGCCGTCGGTGTACATGGACGTCCGCCGCGCCGCCGAGGGCGACGAGCGCGGCATCGGCTCCGCCTTCGACCTCTACACCAAGGGCTGGCTGCCCTACACGCTGCGCTGGCGGATGCGGGTGGTCAGCCACGACCAGGGCACCACCTCCACCTTCACCGCCGAGGGCGACCTCAGCGGCGAGGGCGTGTGGCGGCTGAGCCAGGACGGCGACCGGGTCGAGGTCGACTTCGACTGGCGGGTCCGCGCGGACAAACCGCTGTTACGCCTGGGCTCGCCGGTGTTCAAGCCGGTGTTCTCGGCCAATCACAACTGGGCCATGGCCAAGGGCCTGCGCAGCCTGGAACTCGAACTGGCCCGCCGTTCCGCGGCCAGCCCGGCCGAACGGGAGGCCGTGCCGCCCCCGCCGGGCCGGTCCGCGAGCACCCCGCTGCTGGCCGGACTCGCCGCCGCCGCACTCCTGGCGTTCGCCTTCCGCCGCAGGAGGCAGACTTAGCCGCGTGCACCGGGTACGCGAGGAGCTGAGCCGACGACTGCTGCGGCTGCGGCGCACCGCGTTGCCGATCCTGCACAGCGCGATCAGCGCCGGGATCGCCTGGCTGATCGCGGCGGATCTCATCGGGCACGCCCGCCCGTTCTTCGCCCCGATCGCCGCGGTGATCTGCCTCGGCGTCTCCCTCGGCCAGCGGTTGCGGCGGGTGGCCGAGCTGGTGGCCGGGGTGAGCATCGGCATTGGCGTCGGCGACCTGCTGATCCTGCAGATCGGGTCCGGCACCTGGCAGATCATGCTGGTGGTGGCACTGGCGCTGATCACGGCGGTGCTGCTGGACAGCGGCACCGTCATCGCCATGCAGGCCGGATCCTCGGCGGTGCTGGTCGCCACCTTGCTGCCACCGGGTGATTCCGGCGGTCTGGACCGGATGGTCGACGCTCTGATCGGCGGCCTGGTCGCGCTCGCGGTGGCCGCCCTGCTGCCGGCCAACCCGCTGACCGTGGCGCACCGCCAGGGCAAGGTGCTGCTCGGTGAGCTGGCCGCCGCGCTGCGTGCGGTGGCCGGGGCGGTGACCGGGCGGGACCCGGGCAAGGCGGCCGCGGCGCTGAGCCGGGCGCGCAAGACCACCAAGGCGTTCGAGGACTTCCGCACCGCGCTGGACACCGGCGCGGAGATCGCCCGGATCGCGCCGATCCGCTGGCGCCGCCGGGCCGACCTGGACAACTACCTGGCCGCCGCGGTCCCGCTGGACCACGCCATGCGCAACACCAGGGTGCTCATCCGGCGTGCGCTGGCCGCGTTGCGGGACGGCGAGCCCGCGCCGGCCGAGCTGCCCGCGGTGCTGACCAAGCTCGCCGACGCGGTGGACCTGCTGCGGGCCGAGCTGGCCGCCGGTGACGAGCCCCTCGCGGCCCGCCAGCTGGCCCTGGAGGCGGCGAAGGAGGCCAGCGTGGCCCTGATCGGCGAAGGCGGGTTCTCGGTGCGCGTGGTGGTCGCTCAGCTGCGTTCGCTGGCCGTCGACCTGCTCCAGGCCACCGGCGTCAGCCGGGACGACGCGATCGCCGCGCTGCCGCCGCTCTAACCGATCGGGCGATTCAACACCGCCGCCAGCGTGCGGTGCAGCGGCTCGTGGTCCTTGGCGTCGTGCAGGTGGGTGCCGCCGCCGGTGAGCTTGTACCACTCCTCGGCGCCCTCGTAGGTGACCAGCGTTGTCACCTCGCCTGCCGGATCGCAGCGGGTCAGCAGCTCGAGATCACCGGTGATCACGCCGACGTCGTCGGTCATCACGCCACCGGGCCCGGCCTTGAACAAGGTCCGCAGTTCCTCCACGACACACCCTCCCTGGGTCGCTCCTCGCGGCAACCTAGCGCCAACCGCGGCACTCGGCCATCCGCGAGGAGCGGGGTACCCAGGGGATCACGGGCGAATCAGCAGCTGCTGAGCATGCCGCTCAGCGCGCCCTTCTCCGCCGCGGTCACGGTCAGGCCCCAGGCGTGCTTGGCGCCGGTCCACATCCGGGCGTAGGTGCAGTGGTAGGAGCCCAGCGGCGGCTTCCACAGGTCAGGGGTCTTGTCCCCCTTGGCCTGGTTGACGTTGTCGGTCACCGCGATGAGCTGGGAGTTGGTCAGGTCGTTGGCGAACTGCTGGCGCTTGGCCGTGGTCCAGTTCGCCGCGCCGGAGCGCCAGGCCGCGGCCAGCGGCACGATGTGGTCGATGTCCACATCACTGGCCGCGGTCCAGGTCGCGCCGTCGTACGGGCTGTGCCAGGAGCCCGAGGTGGCCGCGCAGCTCGCGTTGACCTGCACGTTGCGCCCGTCCCGCTTGAGCACGGTCTCCCGGGTGTTGCAGGCGCCGGAGATGGTGATCCAGTGCGGGAACTTCTCCCGCGAGTAGCCGGTCATCGAACCGGCCGGGGCCACGGTCAGGCCGTTGAGCTGGGTTCGGGCGGTGCTCGCGCTCGGGATGTTCGGCGGTTCCGCGTTGGCAGGGGCGGACAGACCGAGCGAGACAGCCGCGGTGATCAGCAGGGTGGTGAGCAGGGCCCTGATGGGGCGTGCGCCGTTCACTCCAACCTCCAGGTGGTGGGGGTGATCACGTCTACGACATGACCGTCACCCACTGGAGTGACTTGCGCAACACGAAAAGGTGACAGCCGGATGGCTCCCCGCTGTCGGCCGGATGTCAGCCCGCGCGGACCAGCCGCAGGTCAGCGGTATGGCGGTACCAGGTCCACTTCTCCATCAGGCGGGCATGAGGGACGCCATCCCGGAGCACCGTGGCCGGCTCGCAGGCCAGCTGCAGCGCGCGACCGGGCTGCACGATCGTGCGTCGCCCGAACAGGCCCCGCCGGCGCACCCGCACCAGCAGGCCCTCGCCGCCGGCCGGATCCGGGCCCACCGCCAGCCGGGTCGCCGCGCCCTTGAGCACGTGCACGTCGTCGCAGTAGGCCGAGCCCTTCACCGGACTGATCTCGCCGTGCCCGAGCAGCACCCCGCCCACGTCGTCGCGCAGCAGCGGCACGCCCACCGGACCAGCGCCCAGCGCGACCCGCCAGGCCGCGCCCAACTCGGTCGGCAGACCCCACAATCGGGCGATCCGGCTACCCGGATCGGTCGGCAGGTAGCCCAGCGTGACCTCGCCGAGCCGGTCCTGGCGGAGCACCCGCAGCACCACCGCGGCGAGATCCGCGTCACTCCCGCGCACCAGCAGCCGAGCACCGTCCAGCTCGGCCAGCAGGGGATCTACCACGTCTTTTGCCGGTAAAGCCGGTCCCGAACGCAGTGAGATACCCTCACGTTCGGTCAACGTTTGCAACTCTGCGTCGACGTCATCGTTTCCGCAGGACAGGGCTAGTACACGCACGTTCCGCTCCTGGTTTAACCTCAACCACCGGCATCAGCCTGTCAGAAGCCGGACCTCGGGGAGTTTCCAATGCCTGCCATCGTCCTGATCGGCGCCCAGTGGGGCGATGAAGGCAAGGGCAAGGCCACCGACCTGCTCGGTGAGCGCGTCCAATGGGTCGTCCGATACCAGGGCGGCAACAACGCGGGTCACACCGTGGTGCTGCCCGACGGCCAGGACTTCGCCCTGCACCTCATCCCCTCGGGCATCCTCACCCCTGGTGTCACCAACGTCATCGGCAACGGTGTCGTGGTCGACCCTGGTGTGCTGCTGGAGGAGCTGTCCGGGCTGGAGGACCGCAAGGTCGACACCTCCGGCCTGCTGATCTCCGCGGACGCGCACCTGATCATGCCGTACCACGTGGCCATCGACCGGGTGACCGAGCGCTACCTGGGCAAGGCCAAGATCGGCACCACCGGCCGCGGCATCGGCCCGGCCTACCAGGACAAGCTGGCCCGCGTCGGCGTCCGGGTGCAGGACCTGCTGGATGAGAAGATCCTGCGGCAGAAGGTCGAGGCCGCGCTGGACTTCAAGAACCAGGTGCTGGTCAAGGTCTACAACCGGCGCGGCCTGGACGCGAACCAGGTGGTGGACAGCGTGCTGGAGCACGGCGCCAAGTTCGCCCACCGCATCGCCGACACCCGCCTGCTGCTCAACCAGGCCCTGGAACGCGGCGAGACGGTGCTGCTGGAGGGCTCGCAGGGCACCCTGCTCGACGTCGACCACGGCACCTACCCGTTCGTCACCTCCTCGAACCCGACCTCCGGCGGCGCCGCGGTCGGCTCGGGCATCGGCCCCACCCGGATCACCACGGTGATCGGCATCCTCAAGGCCTACACCACCCGCGTGGGCTCCGGTCCGTTCCCGACCGAGCTGCACGACGAGATGGGCGAGCGGCTGCGCAAGACCGGCGGCGAGTTCGGCGTGACCACCGGCCGCTCCCGGCGCACCGGCTGGTTCGACGCGGTGATCGCCCGCTACGCCGCCAGGGTCAACGGCATCACCGACTACTTCCTGACCAAGCTGGACGTGCTCTCCGGGCACGACACCATCCCGGTCTGCGTGGCCTACGAGGTCGACGGCCAGCGGGTGGACGAGATGCCGATGACCCAGACCGACGTGCACCACGCCAAGCCGGTCTACGAGGAGCTGCCCGGCTGGTTCGAGGACATCAGCCACTGCCGCACCTTCGAGGAGCTGCCAGCCAACGCACGGTCCTATGTGGAGCGTCTGGAGGAACTCTCCGGCGCCCGCATGTCGGCCATCGGCGTCGGCCCCGGCCGCGACCAGACCATCGTGCGGCACGAGATGACCCCCTGAGCAAACAATCCCGGACACTGGGAGCCTGACCGCCCGCCGTTGACATGATCACGGCTGGGCGGTCAGGCTCTTTTTCATGACCCAGCGCACGGAGCTTGTTGCGCGGCTGCACGTCGACCTGCGACGGCACGCCAGCGCCCTCTGTTGTAGCTGAGCTTTTCCCTCCCGCGCTGCCTGACGGCCTTCGCCGTCCGCTTTCGCCTGCCCTTGTTCTCCCCGCGTCCGGGAGCCCCTTCATGTCTATGTCCACTGTGGACAAAACGCGGCCACGCCGTTGGCTGAGCCCGGTGGCGATCGTGCTGCTGTGGCAGCTGGCCAGCACGACCGGTCTGCTGCCACCGGACAAACTCGCCGCCCCGCTGACCGTGCTGAGTTCCGCGGTCGAACTCGTGGTCAGCGGTGAGCTGCTGACCGCCTTCGCCGTGTCCCTGCAACGGGTTGTGCTCGGCTTCGCCATCGGGCTGTTTGCCGGGCTGGGCCTCGGTCTGCTCGCCGGGTTGTCCCGGTGGGGGGACGCGCTGCTGGACCCGCCGGTGCAGATGCTGCGCACCCTGCCCTTCCTCGGGTTGATCCCGTTGCTGATCCTGTGGTTCGGCATCGGCGAGGCGCCCAAGATCGCGCTGGTCGCGCTCGGCGTGACCTTCCCGATCTACCTCAACACGCACGCCGGGATCCGCGGCGTGGACCGGCGGCTGATCGAGGCCACCACGGTGCTCGGCTACACCGGCTGGGAGCGGATCCAGCACGTGGTGCTGCCCTCGGCGCTGCCGCAGACCATGGTCGGGCTGCGCCAGGGGCTGAGCGTGGCCTGGCTGTCGCTGGTGATCGGCGAGCAGGTCAACGCCGAGGCCGGCCTCGGCTACCTGATCAACAACGCCAGGGAGTTCCTGCGCACCGACGTGATCGTGGTGGGGCTGCTGGTCTACGCGTTGCTCGGCCTGGGCACCGACGCGCTGGTGCGGGCACTGGAGAGGAGGGCATTGGCATGGCGGCACAGCGTGACCACGGTGCACTGACCGTTCGCGGGCTGCGGAAGGTCTTCGGCGAGCGGGTGGTGCTGGACGATCTCGACCTGGACATCGAGCCGGGGGAGTTCGTGGGACTGTTGGGGCGCAGCGGTTCCGGCAAGTCCACCCTGCTGCGGGTGCTGGCCGGACTGGACACCGGCTACACCGGCGAGGCCGGCGTGCCGGGCACGGTGTCGGTGGCCTTCCAGGAACCGCGGCTGCTGCCCTGGCGCAAGGTCGGGCAGAACGTCTCCCTCGGGCTGCGCCGTCCGGACGCGGCCGCGGTGGCCGCCAAGGCACTGGCCGAGGTCGGGCTCACCGGGCACGCCGACGCGTGGCCGCTGACCCTCTCCGGCGGTGAGGCGCAACGGGTTTCGCTGGCCCGCGCGCTGGTCCGGGAACCGGAGCTGCTGTTGCTGGACGAGCCCTTCGGCGCGCTGGACGCGCTGACCCGGCTGGCCATGCACCGCCTGGTGCGGGAGTTGTGGCTGGCGCACCGGCCCTCGGTGCTGCTGGTCACCCACGACATCGACGAGGCGCTGCGCCTGGCCGACCGGATCCTGGTGCTCGCCGATGGTCGCATCATCGCCGAGCACCGGACCGAGGGCGCCGACCTCGCACACCTGCGCGAGCTGGTGCTCGCCGACCTGGGAGTGATCGATCATGAACTGGCGCGATGACTGGCTGACCCTGTTGCGGGACAAGCGAACCCGGCTGGCCGGGGTGCTCGTCTCGGCCCTGCTGCTCAGCGGGTGCTCGCCGGGTGCGGCCGAACCCGGCGAGCTGGTGCTCAAGGTCGGCGACCAGAAGGGCAACTCGCAGTCGCTGCTGAGCGCGGCCGGACTGCTCAAGGACCTGCCGTACAAGCTCGAGTGGTCCACCTTCACCAGCGGTCCGCCGTTGCTGGAGGCGGCCTCGGCCAGTGCCATCGACCTCGGCGGGGTCGGCAACACCCCGCCGATCTTCGCCGCCGCGGCCAACGCGAAGATCACCGTGGTGGCCGCGGCCCAGGGTGATGCCAGCAGCGACGCCATCCTGGTGCCGGACGGATCCCCGCTGACCGACGCGGGTTCGTTGCGCGGCAAGCAGATCGCGGTGGCCAAGGGCAGTTCCGCGCACGGCTCGCTGCTGCTCGTGCTGCAGCGCGCCGGACTCCGGCTCAGCGATGTGAAACCGGTGTTCCTGGCCCCGGCCGAGGCGTACGCGGCCTTCACCCAGAAGCGGGTGGACGCCTGGGCGGTCTGGGATCCTTACACCTCCCAGGCGCTGCTGGAGGCCAAGGCGCGGGTGCTGGTGGACGGCGCGGGCGTGGCCAACGGTTACAGCTTCCAGGTGGCCAGCCGGTCCGCGCTCACCGACAGCCGCAAGACCGGCGCGATCAAGGACTACCTGTCCCGGCTGGCCAAGGCACAGCGCTGGTCGGACGCGCACCGCCCGGAACGCGCGAAGACCTGGGCCGAGGAGACCGGGCTGTCGCTGCCGGTGGCCACCGCCGCGGTGGAGCGCGGGGTGGACCTGTACGTGCCGCTGGACGCCGGGGTGATCAGGTCCGAGCAGGAGCTGGCGGATGCCTTCACCACGGCGAAGGTGTTGCCCGGCAAGGTGAACTTCGCCGAGTTCGTGGACACCCGGTTCGACGCCGACATCCAGACCGCGCTGAAATGAGGAGGCCGGCATGAGCGTCGCACTGCACTGGTTCCTGCCCACCGCGGGCGACGGCCGCACCGTGCTGGACCGTTTCCACAACGCCACCGACGGCGGCACGCCCGCGCACCGGCCACCCGATATCGACTACCTGGCCCAGATCGCGCACGCCGCGGAGAAGCTTGGCTTCACCGGCGTGCTCACCCCGACCGGCACCTGGTGCGAGGACGCCTGGCTGACCACGGCCGCGTTGATCCGGGAGACCCGCAGGCTGAAGTTCCTGGTCGCCTTCCGGCCCGGCGTGCTCTCCCCGACGCTGGCCGCGCAGATGGCCGCGACCTACCAGCGCATCTCCGGCGGGCGGCTGCTGCTCAACGTGGTCACCGGCGGGGACACCGTGGAACAGCGCCGGTTCGGCGATTGGCTGGACCACGACGAGCGCTACGCCCGCACGGATGAATTCCTGGCCCTGGTGCGCGCGATCTGGGACGGCAAGCCGGTGGATCACGCGGGTTCCTTCTACCGCACCGAGGGCGCCACCCTGCTGGCCCCGCCGGACCCACTGCCGACCGTCTACTTCGGCGGGTCCTCCGCGGCCGCGCTGCCGGTGGCGGCCAAGCGCGCCGACGTCTACCTGACCTGGGGCGAGCCTCCGGCGGCGGTGGCGGAGAAGATCGGCCGGGTGCGCGAACTCGCTGCGGCGCAAGGCCGGGAGCTGAGGTTCGGCATCCGGTTGCACACCATCACCCGGGACTCCGCCAAGGACGCCTGGGCCGAGGCCCAGCGACTGCTCGACGCACTCGATCCGGCGGCGGTGGCCAAGGCGCAGCAACACCTTTCCGCCAGTCAGTCGGTCGGGCAGCAGCGGATGGTGGCCCTGCACAACGGAAACCGGGACGGCCTGGAGATCGCGCCCAACCTGTGGGCCGGGATCGGCCTGGTCCGCGGCGGCGCGGGCACCGCGCTGGTGGGCAGCCACCGCGAGGTCGCCGACCGGATCGAGGAGTACCACGCGCTGGGCGTGTCCGAGTTCATCCTGTCCGGCTACCCGCATCTGGAGGAGGCCTACTGGTTCGGCGAAGGGGTCCGCCCCGAACTCGCCGCCCGTGGACTGCTCGCCCAAGAGTGGGACTGAGCCGGGGGTGAGGAAAAAACAGCGGCGCCGCTCGGCCTGGTGAACCGAGCGGCGCCGCTGTCGTTGCTCAGCGCTTGAACGTGCTGCGCGCCTCGATCGCGGTGTCCGGGTTGTCGGCGAACACGCCGTCCACCCCGGCCTTGAAATACGCCTCGTACTCGGCGAAAGCGTTGCCGTGCACCGAGGGCGCCCCCGGCAGCCGCATGTTCGTCGGCAGGAAGTTGTTCTCGCTGCGGAAGGTGTACGGGTGCACCTTCAGGCCGGCCTTGTGCGCCTCCGGCACCAGCTGGGTCGGCGCGGTCAGGTTCCCGTCCGCACCGCGCGGGATCACCATCTCCTTGTACGGCCCGATGCCCGCGGCGTACCCGGAGATCTCCTTGAGGCCCTTGGGCGTCACCAGGTCGGCGTAGGTGCGCTTGTCCCCGGACGCGATGAAGTCATACGGCGCGCCCGCGGAGTCCAGCAGCTGGATCAGCGGCACCCGCAGCTCACGGCTGAGCGCCTTGAGGTTGCCCACCTCGAAGGACTGCACGAACACCTTGGCGGAGCGGTGGTTCAGCCCGTTCTTGGTCAGCGTGCGGACCAGCGCGGGCTCCAGCGGGAGCTTGATCGTGCGGAAGTAGGTGGGGTGCTTGGTCTCCGGGTACACCCCGATGTCCCGCCGCAGCTCCAGGGACAGCCGGGCGCGCAGGTCCAGCACCTCCTGGAAGGTGGGCACCTGGAACCGGCCGTCGTAGATCACGTTGTTCGGCCGGAACTGCGGGATGCGCTCCTTGGCCCGCAGCGTCTTCAGCTCGGCCAGGGTGAAGTCCTCGGTGAACCAGCCGGTCAGGCTGGTGCCGTCGATCACCTTGGTCGCCTTGCGCGCGGCGAACTCCGGGCGCGCGGCCACGTCGGTGGTGCCGCTGATCTCGTTCTCGTGCCGGGCCACCAGCACGCCGTCCTTGGTCGAGACCAGGTCCGGCTCGATGTAGTCCGCGCCCATCCGAGCGGCCAGCTCGTAGGAGGCCAGGGTGTGCTCGGGGCGGTAGCCCGAAGCCCCGCGGTGGCCCACCACCAGCAACTTCTCCGGCTTCTTGCCGAATGACAGGTCGATGTTCACCTCCAGGGCGGTGGCAGGGGCGGCTGCCAGGGTGCTGCTGCCCAACATGGCGAGCGCCATGACGGCGACGCCGGCGAGCCGAAGTGCCCGTAACGGATGAGACATCGTGCTGACCTCCTCGTTCAGTAAGGGCCACCTTCACCCGGGATGGCGTCGTGCGGGCCACCGTAGGGCCAACCCCGGTGAACCGCGTGGTGAACGCCAGGTATTTCAGCCCGCGGCAACTTGTGTCTTCAATTGTGACCTCCGGCACAGGTAGCGTCCCGAGGGTGACCGCGGTCGATGAGCTGGTGGCCGAACAGGACGAGGAACGCCCGTCCCGGCGGCTGAGCAGGCGGTGGGACCTCGGTATCGCGGTGGCGACCTTCGCGATCGCGCTCCTGGTGCTGCGCCAGGTGTTCTTCCCGTTCAGCGCGGGCAGCCAGTTCTACCTGATCGTCTTCCTCGGGCTGACCCTGCCGCTGGTCTTCCTGGTCTACCGCCCTGCGCTGAAACGACGAACCGGCGCGGACGACCCGCATCCGGTGGACTGGGTGCTGGCCGCGTTGTCCCTGGCCACCGGGCTCTACCCGGTGGTCACCGGCTTCAACGGCTTCCTGGACCGGCAGGGCTCACTGTCCACGATGGACGTCATCGCGGGCGCGGTGCTGCTGGTGCTGATCCTGGAGGCCACCCGGCGCACCACCGGCCTGGTGCTGCCCGCGGTCTGCCTGCTCTTCCTCGCGCACGCCTACTACGGCGGATTCCTGCCGCCGGGCTGGCTGATCGCGCACTCCGGCATCGACTTCGAGCAGATCGTCAACGCCCTCTACAACGACGCCAGCGGCTTCTACGGCACCCCGCTGGACGTGGCCGCCACCTACATCGTGCTGTTCACCATCTACGGCGCGATGCTGGACGTCTCCGGCGCGGGCAAGTTCTTCGTCGACATCAGCTTCGCCAGCTTCAAGAACTCGCCCACCGCACCCGGCCGCACCACCGCGCTCTCGGGCTTCCTGCTCGGCACCGTCTCCGGTTCGGGCACCGCGACCACGGTCAGCCTGGGCGCGGTCACCTGGCCGATCCTGCGCAAGGCCGGCTATCCCAAGGAGAACGCGGGCGGGCTGCTGGCCGCCTCCGGGATCGGCGCGATCCTGTCCCCGCCCACCCTGGGCGCGGCCGCGTTCATCATCGCCGAATACCTGCGGGTGCCCTACCTGGACGTGCTGCTGTGGGCCTGCCTGCCCACGGTGCTCTACTACCTGGGCATCGTGCTCGCGGTGGAGGCCGACGCCCGCCGCTTCGGCGCCAAGGCGGTCGAGGTGGACACGCCCAGCCCGTGGCGGCTGCTGCTCACCGGCGGCTACCACTTCGCCTCGCTGGGCGTCATCGTGCTGTTCCTGGCCCTGGGCATCCCGGCCTTCTCCGCGGTGGTCTACGCCACCGGACTGGCCGCGCTGTTCGCGCTCGTCCAGCGGGTTCTGTCCAAACAGGACGGTTGGCCGCGGAGCTGGGCGCTGGACATGTTCACCGCGCTGTCCACCGGGGTGCGCAGCGCGCTGCCGGTGATCGCGGTCTGCGCGGCGGCCGGGGTGATCACCTCCACCATCACCAAGACCGGCCTCGGCCAGGAACTCTCCTCCGGACTGGTCTCCGCGGCCCGGTTCCTCACCGGCAACCCCACCCTGGTGCTGCTGCTGACCGTGCTGTTCGCCGCGATCGCGGTCAGCATCCTCGGCCTGGCGGTGCCGGTGACCGCCTCGTTCATCATCGCCTGGGTGGTGCTCGGCCCGGCCCTGGCCGAACTCGGCGTCTCCGACCCGGCGCGGGCGATGTTCCTGTTCTACTACGCGGTGCTCTCCGAGGTGACCCCGCCGACCGCGCTGGCCTCGGTGGCCGCGGCCGCGATCACCGGTGGCTCGGTGATGCGCACCATGTGGCAGACCTGGAAATACACCCTGCCCGCCTTCCTGGTGCCGATCGCCTTCGTGCTCACCGAATCAGGCACCGCGTTGCTGTTGCAGCGGTCCTGGGTCGAGGTGCTGTGGGTGTTCGGGGTGTCCGTGCTCGGCGTGGCCGCACTGGCGATCAGCACCGGCGGCTGGCTGTTCGGCCCGGCGCGCTGGCCGGAACGCGCGCTGTGCGTGCTGGCCGCGCTGCTCCTGCTCTACCTGCAGCCGTGGACGATCACCGCCGGTCTCGTGGTGTTCGCGGCGGCGGTGGTGCTGCATGTCGTGACGCGCAAACGCGAACCTGTGGGGACAACATGAGGGAAGCACCGATGCGATTAACCAGAGTTCTCGCCGCCGTCGCCGCACTGAGCCTGCTCGCCGCGGGCTGTGGCGGCAAACAACGGGACACCCCGGCGACCAACGCCAGCGCCGCGCCGTGCGAGGCCAGCGAAGGCCGGGTCACCCTGGCCACCGGCAACGCGGGCGGCGTGTACTACGTGCTCGGCGGCGGCCTGGCCCAGGTGATCAGCGGCAACAGCAAGCTCAAAGCCACCGCCGCGGAGACCGGAGCCTCGGTGCAGAACATCCAGCAACTCGTCGCGGGCGACTACGACATCGCCTTCTCCCTGGCCGACACCGCCGCGGACGCGGTGGCCGGCCGGGACTCCTTCAACGGCAAGCCGCAGAAGGTGCAGGCGCTGACCCGGATCCACCTCAACTACGTGCACGTGGTGGTGCGCGCGGGCGCCGGCATCAACTCGATCACCGACATGCGTGGCAAGCGGATCTCCACCGGCTCGCCGCGCTCGGGCACCGAGGTGATCGCCAACCGGCTGCTGCAGGCGGCCGGACTGAACCCGGACAGCGATGTGCAGGCCCAGCGACTGGACCTGACCAAGACCGTGGACGGTATGAAGGACGGCACCATCGACGGCCTGGTCTGGGTCGGCGGCCTGCCCACCGCGCAGATCACCGACCTCACCACCACGTTGAAGGACCGGGCCAAATTCGTCGACGTGACCGGTTTGCTGGGCAAGCTCAAGCAGATCAACCCGGTCTACGACCAGGCCAAGATCCCGGCGGCCACCTACCGCACCCCGGCCGAGGTGCCCACCGTGGTGATCCCGAACGTGCTGCTGGTGCGCGAGGACTTCCCGGCAGGCAATGCCTGCGCGATCACCAAGCTGATCTATGACAAGAAGGACGACCTGGCCAAGGTGCACCCGGCGGCCAAGGACATCGACGTGCACAAGGCGACCGTGATCGACCCGATCCCGATGCACCCCGGCGCGTCGAAGGCCCTGGAGTCACTGCGCTGATCCTTCTGGGCAGCTAGGAAATGGTTCCGGCCAGATGCGGGCGGCCGTCCTTGGCCGCCCGCAGGTCGAACGCCCAGCCCGCGCCGATGTGTTCGGTGCGGAAGGCGACCTTGCCGGGCAACAGGATCGGCAGCTTGAAGCTCACCTCGGCGGTGTAGACATCGGGCAGCCGGCCCTCGAACGCGGCCAGGCAGCGGGCCTTGCTCCACATGCCGTGCGCGATGTGCCGGGGGAAGCCGAACAGCTTGGCGCTCAACGGGTACAGGTGGATCGGGTTGCTGTCGCCGGAGACCTTGGCGTAGCGCCGCCCGATGTCCTTGGGCACCCGCCACAACGCGGCTGGCTCGGGCAGCTCCGGCGTGTCCGGCCGAGATTCCTTGCCCCCACTGGACTTCTCCCGGCGCAGGTAGGTGCTGACCTCCCGCCAGACCACCTCCTCGCCCACCGACGCCTCGCTGACCACCTCGAACTGACGGCCCCGGTCGTGCGCACCCAGGTTCTGCGCCCACACCCGCAGATCCAGCGGTTCCCCGGCCCGCACCGGCCGCAGCTGGTGGATCCGGTTGCCGATGTGCACCAGCCCGACCAGCGGGAACGGGAACCCGGGTGCGGTCATCAGCTTGACCGCCATCGGGAAGGCGAGGATGTGCGGATAGGTCACCGGCAACGTGTCGGTGAGGCCGAACCCGCACACCCGGCTGTACTGGGCCAGCTGCGCCCGGTCCACTTCCACCGCGCGGCGCAGGTACCCGGTGCCCGGTAACTCCTTGCCACTGCGGGTGAATCCGGTCAGCACGGCCTTGGGGTAGAGCAGCCCGAGACCGGGCGCGCTGTCCAGTTCCTGAACCTCCACTGTGGACATCTCAGGCTCCGAGCAGGCTCTGGCCGCAGACCCGCACCACGTTCCCGGTCACCCCGCCCGCACCCGGGCCGGCGAACCACGCGATGGTCTCGGCGACGTCGATCGGCAGTCCGCCCTGGGCCAGGCTGTTCATCCGGCGGCCCGCTTCCCTGGTGAACAACGGGATCGCGGAGGTCAGCCGGGTCTCGATGAACCCGGGCGCGACCGCGTTGACCGTGATGCCACGCTCGCGCAGCGCCGGGGCCAGCGCCTGCACCACGCCGATCACCCCGGCCTTGGAGGTGGAGTAGTTGGTCTGGCCGAAGTTGCCCGCGACCCCGCTGATCGAGGACAGTCCGATCAGCCGTCCGCCATCGTGGATCACGTTGTCCCGCAACAGCACCTCATTGATCCGCTCCTGCGCGGAGAGGTTGACGTCAAGTGCTGAGTCCCAGCGCGCGTCGTCCATCCGGCCCAGCGTCTTGTCCCTGGTGATACCCGCGTTGTGCACCACGATGTCCACCCCGCCGTGCCGCTCACTCAGATGCGCGGCCAGCGTCGCGGGGGCCTCCGCGCTGGTGATGTCGAGCTGGACGGTGGTGCCGCTGACCCGGTTGGCCACCTTGGACAGGTCCTCGCCCGCGGCCGGGATGTCCAGGCACACCACGTGCGCGCCGTCCCTGGCCAGCACCTCGGCAATGGACTCGCCGATCCCGCGCGCGGCCCCGGTGACCAGCGCGACCTTGCCGGCCAGTGGCTTGTCCCAGTCGGCGGGCTCGACCACCGGCGCGGCCCCGACCCGGACCACCTGCCCGGAGACGTAGGCGGAGCGGGCGGAAAGGAAGAACCGCAGCGTGGCGGCCAGATTGCCCTCGGCGCCGGGGGCCACGTAGACCAGCTGTGCGGTCCCGCCGCGCTGGACCTCCTTGCCCACCGCGCGGGTGAAGCCCTCCAGCGCGCGCTGCGCCACCGACTGCCGCGGCGAATCGACCAGTTCAGGGGGAGTGCCCAGCACGATCACCCGGCCGTTGCCGCCGAGTTGGCGGATCACCGGGTGGAAGAACCGGTACAGCTCACGCAGGTCCTCGCTGCGCTCGATGCCGGTGGCGTCGAAGACCAGCGCGCCGTAGCGCTGCTCGGGATCGGCCTCGGCCGCACTGGTCAGCACGGTGGCCTCGACCGCCTTGAGCAGATCCAGCACCGCCTCGCCGAGCCGCCCCTTGGGCGCCGAGCCGAACAGCACCGGCCCCGCCACCACGGGCTGGCCCGGCTGGTACCGGCGCAGCTTGGCGGGATTGGGCAGGCCGAGCCGTTTGACCAGCGTGCGGCCCACCGCGGAGCGCGCCAGCTTCTGGTACCGATCGGTCATGTGACACTCCCTACTCGCCAGTAAGGCTACTCGTCAGTAGGTTATCCTCGCTAGGCTAGCAGCCAGAGATCCCGGCGAGGAGGCGCGATGTCCGCGAGCACGCGACGAGTGGCGGTCCTGGGTGGCAACCGGATCCCCTTCGCCCGATCCAACGGCCCCTACGCCAGGGCATCCAACCAGGACATGCTCACCGCCGCGCTGGACGGCCTGGTCAGCCGGTTCGGCCTGCAGGGCGAGCGGCTGGGCGAGGTGGTCGCGGGCGCGGTGCTCAAGCACAGCCGGGACTTCAACCTGACCAGGGAGACCGTGCTGGGCAGCAGACTCGCCCCGGAAACCCCCGCCTACGACGTGCAACAGGCCTGCGGCACCGGCCTGGAGGCGGCCATCCTGGTGGCCAACAAGATCGCGCTCGGGCAGATCGAGGTCGGCGTGGCCGGCGGCGTGGACACCACCAGCGACGCCCCGATCGGCGTCAACGAGGACTTCCGCCAGGTGCTGCTCGACCTCAACCGGGCCAAGAGCCTCGGTAAGCGGCTGCGCCTGCTGACCAGGCTGCGCCCGACGCACATCGTCCTGGACATCCCGCGCAACGGCGAACCACGCACCGGCCTGTCCATGGGCGACCACGCGGCGATCACCGCCAAGGAGTGGGAGATCAGCCGCGAGGCGCAGGACGAGCTGACCGTGGCCAGTCACCAGAACCTGGCCCGCGCCTACGACTCCGGCTTCTTCGACGACCTGCTCACCCCGTTCCAGGGCCTGGAACGCGACCAGAACCTGCGCGCCGACTCCAGCCTGGAGAAGCTGGCCAAGCTCAAGCCGGTCTTCGGCAAGGGCGAGGATGCCACCATGACCGCGGCCAACTCCACCCCGCTCTCCGACGGCGCCAGCACGGTGCTGCTGGCGAGCGAGGAATGGGCGGCCGCACACCGGCTGACCCCGCTGGCCTACCTCACCCAGTGCGAGACCGCCGCGGTCGACTTCGTGCACGGCGGCGAGGGCCTGCTGATGGCCCCGGCCTACGCGGTCCCCCGGATGCTCGCCCGCGCCGGCCTCACCCTGCAGGACTTCGACTACTACGAGATCCACGAGGCATTCGCCTCCCAGGTCCTGGCCACCCTCAAAGCCTGGACCGACCCCGCCTTCTGCAAGGAGAAGCTCGGCCTGGACGCCCCGCTCGGCGAGATCGACCGGGCCAGGCTCAACGTCAACGGCTCCTCACTGGCCGCGGGCCACCCCTTCGCCGCCACCGGCGGCCGGATCGTGGCCACCCTGGCCAAACTGCTGGCCCGCAAGGGATCCGGCCGCGGCCTGATCTCCATCTGCGCCGCAGGCGGCCAGGGCGTCACCGCCATCCTGGAGCGATGACGCTCTGCTGATTGTCTGTCGCTGTCCGTAAGATGCCCTGGTGGCGGCAAACCTACCCCTGGTCAACTTCCCGGACTTCCGGCAGTACACGCAGGCCCGAGAGGAAGCGAACACCGCGATCATGGGCCTGCTCGTCGGCGCCAAGATCGCTGCCAACTTCCTGAGCCTGACCGACGGCTCCAAGCACCTGCTGCCCACGATCTTTCCCGCTGTCGAGCACGTTGGCCGCTTCAACTTGACCTCTGCGGCGGCGAGGGACGTGCTGATTCAGGCTGACCAGCACCTGGGCATGATGGCCGTCCCGTACGCGCTTGCCCTGCACGAGGACCTCCTGCGTTCCTGCATCACCCTCGCCGGAGGCACAGCACCCCAGTCCGTCAAGCATCTGCACCGCGCCCTGGAGACCTGCACCGGCGGCACCTTCCGAGCCGACCCGCTGGCCCAGTTCCACGTGTTGCGGGAGATGCGCAACTCCGTCATCCACAACGGTGGCGTGATTGATCAGCGCGTCCCGGATTGCGCGGGTGCCTTGTCCCCGATGGCCGCGGCGGACTGGAAGAGGATTGTCGGCCGTTCCCCGGTGAACCTGGCCGTGGGCGTGCGGATCGAGCTTGGGGTAGGGGAGATGTTCATGGCCTTGGCGACAACGAAGAACGTGGCCAAGGACGCCAATCGGATGTTGACCGCGGCTTTGCCCAGTGCACGGTGGGCGCAGCTGATCGTGGCGGACTACCTCGCACATGGGCCACCGGCCAAGAACGCGGCGGAACGACACCGGAAGCTACGTGGCTGGGCGAGGTTCCATTACACGGCCACGGGTGTGTCCGAGACGGAGCTGGTCACGGCGGCACACGCCGCTGGCCTGCACGTCTGACTCCTTCCGTCCCCCAAACCACAGGTGTATCGTGAGCAGCGGAACGTGGGAGACCCAGGTGCGAGTCCTGGCCCGGCCTAGCCGGTGTAGCTCAACGAGCAGAGCCCCCGTTTTTAGCGAGAAGGGCCGGTCGAAGGACCGGCCCTCTCCATTTCTCCCGCTTAGTCGAGCAACGACCACGACGTGGTGCAGCGGGCGCTGACCACCACCGCCTGCGGTTCCAGGTTCAGCGACTGCACGCTGGGCAGCCGGTCGGCCTCCATGGCGAACCCGGCCGCCCTGGCCATCGGCGCGTAATGCTGATCGTCGCCGTCGCTGATCCGCAGCAACGTGCCCAGTCGCACGCCGAGCGCCTCGGCGTAGCCCTCGGCCCGGCGGCGCGCGTCGGCGACCGCGAGCACCTGGGCCTCGCGCGCCGCCTCGGCCTGATCGCTCAGTTCCCAGTCCGGGCCGTTGAGCGCGGTCGGTTCCTGGCCGATCAGCGCGGCTACCAGCGTCTCCAGCGAAGCCTGGTCGGCGGCCCGCAGCTGGTACTGCTGCTCGGCGTGCACCCCGGCCTGTTCGCCCTTGTCACCGCTCCAGTACGGGTGCACCGAGACCCGCCGGGAGCGCACCTCGACGCCGTCCTGGGTCAGCAGTGGTTCGACCCGCTCGATCCGCTTGCCGAGCAGGCGGACCGCCTCGGCGCGCTCGGTGGCGGTCACCGCGAAGGTCACCCACAACTGAGCCCGATCGGCGATCCGCTCGACTTCTCCGGTCCCCTTCGTCACAACTTCAGCCACGCCGCCCAGCCAACTCGCCCGGAGCCCGCCCCGCAACGATTCCGGCGTATACCAATATCTAGCCTTTTCGTAAGAAAGCGCTAGATCAGGGTAGGCGGTAGTGCATCCGGCACACCGCGGCCTGGCTGCGGCCGCGTACCGCACGGGCGATGCCGCCGCCCTGACCGTTGAGCAGCAACCGGATCCACGCGCTGCGCGGCCGCAACTCGCCGATCAGCACCACCACCTGCCGGTCCGGCATGCCGCGCACGTAGGCCGCGATGGTCGCGCCGAGTCCGCCGCGGGACCGCTCCAGCAGCACCAGCGGCACCTCCGGATGCCAGGCGGTCCAGTCCGCGCCCAGCTCGCGCTGGCACTCCGCGGGCTGCCCGCCGCCGGCCACGTGCACCGCGATCACCTTGTGCCCCAAGGACAACGCGGTGCTCAGGCAGTGCGAGGTCAGCACCGACAGCCCGGCGACCGGCACCACCACCAGCGCCGCCTCCGGCCTGGGCAGCTCGGGCAGCGAACCCAGGCCGAGTTGCCGCCCGAGCACCGCGTAGGCCCGGTGCACCCGGCGCAGCGCGAACACCAGCAGCGGCAGCACCAGCACCACCAGCCAGGCGCCCTCGGTGAACTTCACGATCGTCACCACCACCGCGGCCACCGTGCTCAGCACCGCGCCCACCAGGTTGAGCCACAGCCGCCAACCGCGTTCGCCGCGGGTGCGCCAGTGCCGCACCATCCCGGTCTGGCACAGCGCGAACCCGACGAAGACACCGATGGTGAACATCGGCACCAGCACGTCGAGCTGCCCGCCGGAACCGATGATCAGCGCCGCGGCCAGTCCGGCCAGCACCAGCACGCCGATCCGGTGCACCAGCCGGTCCGCACGCAGCCCGAAGGCGTGCGGCAGGTAATGGTCGGCGGCCAGCCGGGCGGCCAGCACCGGCAGGCCGCCGAAGGAGGTGTTGGCCGACAGGGCCAGCAGCAGCACCGTGGTGAACTGCACGACCAGGAAGATCGCGCCGTCCCCGACCGCGCCTTCCACCAGCAGCGACAGCACCGTGCGGCCCTCGACCGGGCGCAGGTCGAACAGCTCGACCAGGGCGGCCAGGCCCAGCAGCATCACCCCGAGCAGCAGGCCGAGCAGGGTCTGCGCGCGAGCGGCGTGGCGCGGGCGCGGGCTGCGGAAGGACGGGGTGGCGTTGGCGATCGCCTCGATCCCGGTCAGCGAGGCGCAGCCGTTGGCGAAGGCGGACAACACCAGCAGCACGCCGACGGCCGCGGTGGTCTGGGCGGGCGCGGGGTCGGGCAACGGGTTCAGCGGCGCGCCGCGCAGCAGGCCGATGCCGATCACCACCAGCACCGCGAGCACGAACAACGCGGTCGGCGCGGTGAAAGCGCGGGCGCTGCTGGCCACCCCGCGCAGGTTCACCAGGGTGACCAGCACCAGCACGGCCAGGCACAGCTCGGTGGTCCAGGGCAGCAGGCCGGGCACCGCCGAGGTCAGCGCGGCCACCCCGGCCGCGGTGGCCACCGCCGCGTTGAGCACGTAGTCCACGATCAGCGAGGCCGCCGCGACCAGCCCGGCCCGCTCACCCAGGTTGCGCCGGGCCACCGTGTACGCGCCGCCGCCGTCCGGATAGGCGTGCACCACCTGCCGGTACGCGGCCACCAGCACCACCAGCAGCAGCACGATCGCCACGGTCACCGGCAACGTCCAGCCGATGCCGGCCGCCCCGGCCGCGGCCAGCGCCAGCACGATGGCCTGCGGGCCGTAGGAAACCGAGGCGAGCGCGTCCAGGCCGAGGGCGGCGACGCCGGTGGTGGCGGTCAGCCGGTGCCGGTTCTCACCGGCCTCGGCGCGAGTCAGGGTCAGCACACGCCGCACTGTGCGGTGCCGGATCCACCGCGCCCGGCCACGTTGACGCGATCCTGAGCCCGGTCGGGCTGATCTTGACGCCGCCGACACGCGGACCGCTCTTTCTGCCGCCGTATCGGAGTGGACCTAGAAACGCCGATACGGTCCGATCGTGGACCCGGTGCGCAATCCCTTCGCCCCAGGGGCAGGCCAGCGGCCGCCCGAACTCGCCGGCCGGGACCGGGAGGTCGGCGCGTTCGAGGTGGTCCTGGAACGCATCGCCAGGGGCCGCCCGGAACGCAGCCTGGTGCTGACCGGACTGCGCGGGGTGGGCAAGACCGTGCTGCTCGGCGAACTGCGCTCGATGGCCATCCGGCGCGGCTGGGGCGCGGGCAAGATCGAGGCCCGGCCGGACTCCGGGCTGCGCAGGCCGTTGTCGGCCGCCCTGCACCGGGCCGTGCGCGAACTGGCGGTCCGGCATCGCGCGCCGGACCGGGTGGAGCAGGTGCTCGGCGTGCTCAAGGCCTTCGCGCTGCGGGCCACCCCGGAGGGCGCCAAGCTGCGGGACCGCTGGCAGCCCGGCATCGACGTGCCGGCGGCCAGCGGCCGGGCCGACTCCGGCGATATCGAGATCGACCTGGTGGAGCTGTTCACCGACGTGGCCGAGCTGGCCGCGGACGTGGGCACCGGGGTCGCGCTGCTCATCGACGAGATGCAGGACGTGCCGCCGGAGGACGTCTCGGCGCTGTGCGCGGCCTGCCACGAGCTGTCCCAGTCCGGCGCGCCGCTGGTGGTGGTCGGCGCCGGGCTGCCGCACCTGCCCGCGGTGCTCTCGGCCAGCAAGTCCTACTCCGAGCGGCTGTTCCGCTACGTCAAGATCGACCGGCTGGACCGGGCCGAGCACGACCGCGCGGTGACCGCGCCGATCGAACGCGAGGAAGCGGGCATCGCCCCGGCCGCGCTGGCCGCGTTGTTCGAGGCCAGCGGTGGTTACCCGTACTTTGTGCAGGCATACGCCAAGGCCGCCTGGGACGCCGCCCCCGGGGATCCGATCACCGCCGAGGACGTCGCGGTGGCCGAACCGGAGGCCGCGGGCGAGCTGGCGGTGGGCTTCTTCGGCTCCCGCTACGAGCGGGCCACCCCGGCCGAACGGGAGTACCTGCACGGGATGGCGGTGCTCAGCGAAGGCCGGGACGAGCCGGTCGGCACCGCTCACCTGGCCGAACACCTCGCGCGCAAGCCCTCCTCGCTGTCCCCGGCACGTGACTCTCTGATCAAGAAGGGCCTGGTCTACTCCGCCGAACGGGGCCGGATCGCCTTCACCGTGCCGCATTTCGGCCGCTTCCTGCTGACCGCCGGTGACTAGGTGAACACCGGACGAATCGCCGGTAACTTCCCGGGCTTTGCCGATGAATCATCGGCCTGTGGCCCGTCTCACCGGATAATCGGGTGCAATCGAGGTTTGGGTGGTGCATACTTGAGGCACAGACAACGAGATGCTTACTAAGGGGATGCAACTCAGATGAACCTCGTCGCGAAGATCCGGTCCCGCCGTGCACAGGCCCGCACCCGGCGAGCCGTGAACCGCGCGATCGACGCCGCCGCCACTCCGGCCATGCGGCACGAACTGATGGCCATTGCCGCCGCCCAGGTGACCTCCCTCCGCTGAGCCCGGTCCGGCGCGGACGCCCTACCTCGATTGGGCGAGCCCTCCCGTCGCCGTGACCCCACGGGGGAAGACGCACGGCCCCGACTTGCCTCCCGCCGGTCGGGGTCGTGCTGTTTCACCTGCACAATCACGCATCGCTGTAGTGACCCACGTCACTTACCCAATCGGGTGTAACGCCTTTGGGGGGCGTAGCGATGTTCTAGATGACCCCGCGGTGCTGTCGGACCCCCGACCTGGCAGCACTGCGGGGTTTCCCATATCCGGGGTCAGCGCAGAACCAGCAGGTCAAGCCGGTCGATGACCGGCCCGCTGGCGCCAGCCGCCACCGC
Source organism: Crossiella sp. S99.2 (assembly GCF_023094165.1). Classification (GTDB taxonomy): domain Bacteria; phylum Actinomycetota; class Actinomycetes; order Mycobacteriales; family Pseudonocardiaceae; genus Crossiella. The sequence goes on from NZ_JALMDK010000001.1 coordinate 203,062, forward strand.
GGCCTGTAGCCGGTCCAGGCCCGCGGCATATTCCTCGACGCTCAGCCCCCGCAGCAAAGTGTCACCGTTCTGCTGAATCCGGCCGAGCACTGTCCCCAGATCGGGTGCACTTGTCTGAGGGACCGACTCCAGGCTGACCTGCTCGAACCCGGCCACCCCGAGGTCCGCGCAGACCTCGGCCACGGTCGGGAACCTCGCCAGCGCCCGCCTGCCCTCCGGGAAGTGCCGGAGCACGTTCAACTCCAGCGGCCGCTCCCGGAAGACACCCCGGATGAGCACCGGCGCACCCGGCCGCAGTACCCGGCGCAGCTCGTGCCCGGCGGCCACCCGGTCCGGCACGTGGTGGATGACCGTGGACAGCCAGGCCCCGGCCAGCGAGCCAGCCTCGACCGGGACGGTCGTCGCGTCCCCCGGCGCGACCGTCACCAGCGGGTGCGCCGGGATGTGCGCGCGCATCGCGTCGGCGGGCTCGACCGCGAGCACCCGGACGCCGAACCAGTCGGCCAGCGCGGTGGCGAACAGCCCGGTGCCCGCGCCCAGGTCGAGCACGGTCGAGCCCGCGGCCGGGGCGAGGTGTCGCTCGATCGCCGCCCGCCAGTGCGTCAGTCCCGGCCGCGGGATCTCCCTGGCCTGCCGGTAGGCGGCCGCGGTGGCGGTGTCGTAGGTGTTGAGTTCGCCGGTCACAAAATCCTCCCCGGGATTTCCTCGTCAACAGGCAACCAACTAGGGCGCGATCAACGTGTAGAAGTCACCAGTCACGGCAAGACAGTCGGGGAGACTCGCCATGCAGACCAGGACCGTCCTCGCCACCCTCGCCCTCGCCGCGGGCACCGCGCTGCTCGCCGCACCAGCCGCCATGGCCCAGCCTGGCACCAACGCCTACACCGTGGACTTCGAAGCCGGGAAGACCACCTTCGGCGCGGGCAGCACCTTCCACCTGCCGGCCAGGGTGATGATCGGCACCGACTGCGCGCCGGACAAGGCGAGCAAGGTCAAGCTCAGCGGCATGGGCGAGATCCAGCTCAACGGCGGCAGCGCCGGGGTGGCGATGGGCGAGTTCACCATCCCCAAGGGGGTCAAGGGCGGCAAGCACACCATGACCTTCACCTGCGGCCCGGTCGCCTACCGCGGTGAGTTCACCATCCAGGCCCCGCCGCCGGCCACCTCCCGCCCCCGGCCCAGCACCAGCGCGGCGGTGCCGACCAAGCCGAAGGGCGCCCCGGAGACCGGTGGCGGCGGCACCACGGACACCGGCCTCGGCGGGGTGCTCGCCGGCGGCGGCGCGTTGCTGGCAGGCGCCGCGCTCGGCGGCTGGCTGCTGCGCCGCCGCCGGGGTGGCGTGCGGAGCTGAAAGCGCTTGTGTCCCAACGTCGTCAGACGTCCGGCGGGGTCGCCGGTTGCCCGGAAAGTCCAGCGAGTTTGGCTGGATAGCGACACGGCGCGGGGGCGCCGTGTCGCCACTGGGAGGAAGACCATGAGAAGCAAAGCCGCCATCGCCGCGTTCGCCCTCGCCCTGGGGACCGCGGTGCTCGCCGCGCCGCTGGCTGGCGCGGGCACGGTGCAGACCATCGAGATCAACGCGGACCGGACGGTGAGTTACTACGGGATCCCCGGCAACCGGCAGGGCGTGCTGCCCGGCAACGACGTCGGCATCGTGGTGGACGAGCAGCTCTGCCCGCGGCTCGACTCGCCGTGGGTGGAGTCCACGCTGTTCCCGGCCGCCCCGCTGATCAAGCCCGGACCGGTGCGCTACGCCGACGTCGCGCTGGGCGAGGTCGAGCCGGGTGAGTACCAGGTGACCGTGCGGGTGCTCGACTGAACTGAGTGACCGCCCATAGGGGAGTCCGGTTTCCGGGCTCCCCTTTCTTCTTGTCCGCCAACAGTGTTTGACGTCTGAGCACCCCCCGGGGTTGCCCCGGAAATTCGGCGATATTGGCCGATTTTCCCGGCAACCGGCACCGCCGCCCGGACGTGTAGGAGGCGAACGCGGCGCAGCAGCGTGGTGCCAGAACTGAGCAGCCAGGCCATGAGCGCGAGCGGGGAAGGTCGTCCGGCCGTGGGGGTACGGGCGACCATCCCGTTGGCGCGCAGGAAAAAGAACCGCGGCCGCGCGCCGGTGTGGAGTAGCCGGCGCGCGACCGCGGCGACCTGTCCGCCCATGGACAGGCCACCCGAGACCCGACAGCACTGCCCCTGCGCCGCGGGGTCCCCAGAGACGGCCCACACCGGTTCCGCGCCCGACGAAAACCACCCGATCCGGCACCGCCCGAACCGACTGACCCCGTCCCATCGAGCACCCCGGCACCGCCCGGACCCCGCCCCACCAGCGCCACCCAGCACCAGCGGATCAGGAGCCCAGCCGGCCCATCCGTCCCTGTTTGTCCCTTGCTTCAGACTCGAAGACGAGCAAATCCCAGCCCCGGTTCAACCTGTGACCGGCATCACAGTCGCCGCGAGTCCGCGAACCAGTGCGTCACCGACCGCCGATACCCCTCGGGCATGACCAGCCCCGCGACCTGAGCCGCCGTGAAGAACCCGATTTCCCGGTGCTCAGCGGACAGCGTCGGCTCGACGTCATCGGCCGGATGACAGCCGTAGGTCACGATGAACACCTCCCGGCCCACCTGTTCGATCAGGTACAGCCAGGAGTCCAGGATCGGCCCGACGGTCACCGCGCACCCGGTCTCCTCTCGGATCTCCCTGGCCAGGCACAACTCCGGCGTCTCCCCAGCCTCGATCCGCCCTCCGGGCAACTCCCACTCCCTGCGGTCGTTGCGCAACAACAACACCCGCCCCGCCCGGACCAGCACACCCTTGATCGACACCGGATAGCCCACCACGTCCCCCTAGTCCGGCGGAGCGAGCCGGATCACCCGGTCCAGCCCAACGTCATAACCGATCATCGGCAGCTCCCGGTGCCCCTCGAAGGTCATTACCACCGACTTGCCCAGCGCCCGCCCGATGGTGCGATAGAACTCGCACAACACATCCAGCGGCCCCTGCCCCTGCAACTCCTCCAGATGCACGTCGAAGTCCACGGTTTCCGCCCGGTAGAACCGGAAGATCGCCATCACGTCCGGCGCCGGCCACACGTGCAAATCCGCGTCCAGCACCGCCCCACCGGCGAAGATCTCCGCCGCGGCAGGCAGTTCGGCGTCCCCCACCTCCGGGTTGTACCGGTGCTCCCAGCCGCGGGCCCGCACCAGGTCGAACACCGTCTGCCAGTCCGCCACGGTCGTTCCGGCGACTTCGACGTCCGGCAGCACCCCGTTGTCGGGGTCGAAGAGATCCGCGACCTCGTCCCAGCGCAACTCGCTCATGCCGCCATGCTGCCGTCTCACCTGGTGGGCCGGGGAACACCGCTGGTCAATCGCTGTGTTGACTACGGATGTGACCACTGCGAAACGTCGTGCCCGCGTCCGTGCCCCTGAGCTGGTCGGACGTGGCTGGCTGAACACCGGCGGCAAGGACATCCGGCTCGCGGAGCTGCGCGGGAAGATCACCCTGCTCGACTTCTGGACCTTCTGCTGCATCAACTGCCTGCACGTGCTGGACGAACTGCGGCCGCTGGAGGCGGAGTTCGCCGATGTGCTGGTCACCGTCGGGGTGCACTCGCCGAAGTTCGCGCACGAGGCGGATCCGGTGGCGCTGGCCGCGGCGGTGGAGCGGTACGAGGTGCACCACCCGGTGCTGGACGATCCGGAGCTGGTGACCTGGCAGGCCTACGCGGTCAAGGCGTGGCCGACGCTGGTGCTGGTGGATCCCGAGGGTTACGTGGTGCACGTGGCCGCGGGTGAGGGGCATGCCGAGGCGTTGCGGCGGGTGCTGGCCGAGCTGATCGCCGAGCACTCCGCCAAGGGCACGCTGCACCGCGGGGACGGGCCGTACGTGCCGCCGGTGGCCGCGGCGACCGAACTTCGCTTCCCCGCAAAGGCGATCGTCACTCCGCAGCAGACCCTGCTGGTGGCGGATTCGGCCCGGCATTCGCTGGCGGAGCTGGCCGCGGATGGGGAGACCCTGTTGCGGCGCATTGGTTCCGGTGTTCGCGGGCGGGCTGCTGGAGTGGCTGAGGAGGCCGGTTTCGCTGAGCCCGCAGGGCTTTCGCTGTTGCCGCCGGAGGTCGCCGAGCGGGTCGGGTACGACGTCGTCGTGGCGGACACGGTCAACCACCTGCTGCGCGGGGTGCGGCTCAGTGATGGGTTCGTGTCCACTGTGGCCGGTACCGGCGAGCAGTGGCGGGATGGCGAAACCGACGGTGTGGCAACGGAAATCGACCTCACCAGTCCGTGGGATGTCGCCTGGTGGGAACCCGCAGGCGGGGTGGTGATCGCGCTGGCCGGGAACCACACGATCGGGTTGTTCGATCCGGTGGCGGGCACGGTGTCGCGCTTTGCCGGGACCACGGTGGAGGGGTTGCGGGACGGGGACGCGGCCGAGGCGTTCTTCGCGCAGACCTCGGGACTGGCGGTGGATCCGGCGCGGGAACGGTTGTGGCTGGCCGATTCCGAGACCTCAGCATTGCGGTACCTGGCCTACGAGGACGGCTTGCTCACCGTGCGCACTGTGATCGGCACCGGGCTGTTCGACTTCGGGCACCGGGACGGTCCGGCCGAGCAGGCGCTGTTGCAGCATCCGCTCGGGGTGGCCGTGCTGCCCGACGGCAGCATCGCGGTGGCCGACACCTACAACGGCGCGCTGCGGCGTTACGACCCGGAATCCGGCGAGGTGAGCACGCTCGCGGGCGAGCTGGCCGAGCCCTCCGGCGTGGTGGTGCTCGACGGCGAGGTGGTCGTGGTCGCCTCCGCCGCGCACCGGCTGGAGCGGCCGGTGCCGCCCGGGGTGGCGGCGAGGCTGGTCTCCGGTGCGGCGCAACAGGTTCGGCGGCCGCCGAGTGAGCTGGCCGCGGGGCCGGTGGAGCTGGCGGTGGTGTTCGTGCCGCCGCCGGGGCAGAAGCTGGACGAGCGGTACGGGCCGTCTACCCGGCTGGAGGTCACCGCCTCGCCGCCGGAGCTGCTGGTCGAGGGCGCGGGGGTCGGCACGGATCTGGTGCGGCGGCTGGTGATCGCCCCGGACGTGCCGTCGGGTGTACTCCACGTGGTCGCCCAGGCAGCAAGCTGTGACGAGGGTGTCGAGCATCCGGCCTGCCGTCTGAGCAGGCAGGACTGGGGAGTGCCGGTCCAGATCCGGTCGGCTGCGCCCGTACGGCTCGCGCTCGTTATGGGCGGAATGGACGAATCCGCGGTGTGATCTGTCGCACGCTGTTGGGCTGGTTGCCTGCTCAACAGCGTGCTCCGGGGTATAAGGCAGGCAGAGCCGCCCCGCGTCGGCCTCGGCGGGGCAAGTAAACTCCGAAGGTGCCCGATGCCAAGCTCCAGATCCAGATGCTGCACGACCGCGTGATGGTGCGGATCGCGCAGGAGGGCGGGGAGCGACGCAGCAGCGGCGGGATCGTGATCCCAGCCACTGCCCAGGTGGCCAAACGGCTGGCATGGGGCGAGGTTTTCGGGGTCGGGAATCACGTACGTACTGTCAAGGTGGGTGACAGGGTGCTCTTCAACCCCGAGGAGCAGTTCGAGGTCGAGGTACAGGGCCAGGCTTACCTGGTGATGCGCGAGCGCGATCTGCACGCCGTCGCCAGCGAGCAAGCCGAGCACGGCACGGGTTTGTACCTGTGACGCGTGCCCTCGACGTGACAGCCGGGTAGCTAGCCAGGCGCGTGCTCGCGCCCACGTCAGAAGGGGACACGGTGCCGGAGGAAGAGCAGCGGCCCGGCCCGCGGTCAGAGCAGACGACGGTGTTGTCCGCCCCGCAGCCGGTAGAGCAGCCCACGGCCGAGGACGGGACGCCCGCCAACGGGCTCGACCCGCATACCCAACAACTCACCGCGCGTCCCGACCTGGACTCGCGCACCCGCCCGATGACGCCATCGGCCGAGCAGGCCAGCGCCGAAGCGGCGGTGGCCGACGCCGCGGCCGAGGAGGCCACGGTGACCGTGCAGGCCGCGGACAACGGCTCGTCCGCGCCGGCTGAGCCGGTCCGGAACGGGGCCGCGCCGCAGGACGAGCTGGCCAGGCTCGCCGGACTGTCCGCACCGGCCAAGCCGGCTGCGCCGAACGGGTCGTCCCCGCAGCACGACCCGGCCGGCCGCACCGAGGAGCCGGTCACCCGGAACGAGCGCTCGCCGCTGGACGAGCTGGCCGGTCGCGCCGGTTCGGCCCCGCAGAGCCCGGCTCCGCAGCCCACCGCCCCGGAGACTCCCGCGGCCGAGAGCGAATCGGCCGAGGACAGCCCGGAACAGGGCAAGAGCACGCCGCCGCCGAACCCCCCGGTCCAGCCCGAGCCGCTGACCAGGGGCCTGTTCGCGCCGATCCGGCCTGCCGAGTCCGCGCAGTCCTACCCGTCGCTGCGGGACACCCCGGTCGAGCAGACCGCGCCCCGCGGACCCGGTACTCCGGCCCGCGGCTTCACCGCACCCGGCCAGGGGCCCGCGCCGCGCGGCTTCGAGGGCCAGCGCCAGGGCACCCCGCCGCAGGGCGGCCAGGGGCCGGGCACGCCGCCGCCGGGATTCCAGGCACCGGGAGTCCAGACTCCGGGAGCGCAGCTGCGGGACTTCGCGAACCAGGCCCCGGGCACGCCGCCCGGTGGCTTCGCGAGCCTGACTCCGGGGACGCCGCCCCGCGGGTTCCAGAACCAGGCTCCCGGCACGCCGCCGCGGGGTTTCGCGGAGCAGACCCAGCACCTCCCGCCGCGCGGTCCGGAGGGCCAGGGCGGCCCGCAGGGCCCCGGCACGCCGCCCCGTGGCCAGCTCCGTCCCCAGACCCCGCCGCGGGGCATGGAGCAGCTGCAGGCGCGATCCGTCGACGGGCCGACCCAGGCCATCCCGGCGCGGGCCTTCGAGCAGGTGACCCGGCAGGTCGAGCAGTCCACCCAGGCGTTGCCGAAGCGGGGCCGCCCGGTGGAGCAGCCCACCCAGTCCATCCCGCGGCCGCTCGGCGCCGGGAGGCAGCCCGATCCGGACGCCGACACCATCCAGATTCCGAAGATCGAGGCCGCCACCTCCTACCTGCCCGCCCCGGCGCGGGAGGCGGACGCGACCGTGGTGGCCGCGTTGCCGCCGACGCCGCCGGGCGGACCCACCGACGGGTTCGACGAGGGTGGCGCGGACGAGCGGCGCAGCAGGCGCAAGCGCCGGACGATCATGGGTGTGGCCGCCGCGTTCGGTGTGTTCGGCCTGCTGTACGGGGTTGATCTGCTGCTGACCCAGGGCAACGTGCCGCGTGGGGTGGCCGTGGCCGGCGTGGACGTCGGCGGGCTGGACCGGGCCGCGGCCGAAACCAAGCTGCGGCAGCAGATCGAGCCGCGGCTGACCAAACCGGTGACCGTGCGGGCCGGTGACGTCGAGGCAGGCGTCAACCCGCAGGAAGCCGGGCTGACGCTGGACTGGCCCGCGACCCTGGACCAGGCCGGCGCGCAGCCGCTGAACCCGTTGACCCGCCTCACTTCCTTCTTCGGCACCCGGGACGTCGGCGTGGTCACCCGCGCGGACGGGCCCAAGCTCACCGCGGCCCTGGAGGGCCTGCGCGGCAAGACCGACCGGGACCCGGTCGAGGGCACCGTGCGCTTCCAGAACGCCAAGCCGGTGGCGGTGGACCCGAAGTCCGGGCAGAAGCTGGACGTGGAGAAGGCCAGCGCGGCCATGGTCGCGGACTGGGCCGACGGCAAGGTCGTCGAGCTGCCGGTCAGCGCCAGCCAGGTCAAGAGTTCCCCCGAGTCGGTGCGCAAGGCGGTGGAGGAGATCGCCAAGCCCGCGGTCTCCGGACCCGTTGTGGTGCAGGGCGAGGGCAAGAACGCCAACGTGCCGCCCGCCGCGATCGCCAACGCGCTCAAGTTCGAGGTCGACGAGGGCGGCAACCTGATCCCCAAGCTGGACAACGGCAAGGTGGTCGACAACGCCAAGCCGCAGCTGGCCTCCACCGAGAAGCCGGGCAAGGACGCCACCTTCTCCTTCGAGGGCGGCAAGCCGGTGGTCAAGGAGTCCGCGGACGGCCGGGGCGTGGACTGGGAGAAGACCCTGGCCGGCCTGCCCGAGGTGTTGCGCCGCACGGACAACCGCACCATCAAGGCCGAGTACGGCGACCAGCCAGCCAAGCTGACCACCGACCAGGCCAACCAGCTCGGCGTCAAGGAGCTGGTCAGCCGGTTCGAGACCAAGGGCTTCGCGGCCGACTCCGGGCAGAACATCCGCCGGGCCGCCGAACAGATCAACGGCGCGGTGGTCAAGCCGGGCGAGACGTTCAGCCTCAACGGTCGCACTGGCCCGCGGACCGCGGCCACCGGCTACGTCGAGGCGGGCATCCTGGAGCACGGCCTGCCCGGCCGAGGGGTCGGCGGCGGCGTGTCCCAGATGGCCACCACGATCTACAACGCCGCCTACTACGCGGGCATGGTCGACGTGGAGCACAAGGAACACAGCAACTACATCAGCCGCTACCCGGCGGGCCGGGAGGCCACGGTCTTCCAGGGGCCCAGCGGGCAGAGCCTGATCGACGTGAAGTTCCGCAACGACAGCAAGACCGGCATCTACGTGCAGACCATCTGGACCTCCAACTCGATCACCGTGCAGCTGTGGGGCACCAAGACCTACGACGTGCAGGCCCAGGACGGCCAGCGCAGCAACGTCACCCAGCCCAACACCCGGCACGTCACCGACAAGCCGGACTGCAAGCCCAATGGTGGCCTGGAAGGCTTCACGATCACCGACACCCGGACGATCAAGGACATCACCACCGGCAAGAGCCGCACCGAGCGGCGCACGGTGACCTACAAGGCGCAGGACAAGATCGTCTGCGGGCCGCCGACGCCCTGACTGGGCCATTCAGCCCGTTTTGACCTCCTCCGCGTGGACACCCCGAGCACATGGTGTCCACGCGGAGTGCTGAACAGGGCAGGCAGTGGGTCGTGCTACTGGGCCGGATCGGCGCGGTGTGCTTCGGCATCGTGCACCTGCTGGTGGCCTGGCTGGCCATCCAGATCGCCTTCGGGGACAGCGCCGGTGAGGCGGACCAGAAGGGCGCGCTGGCCGCGCTCGCGGAGCAGCCGCTGGGCGGTGTGCTGCTGACCGCGCTGGCCGCCGGACTCGCCTTCTTCGCCCTCTGGCAGCTGCTCACCGCGGTCGGCGGCTACCACTGGCTCTCCGGCAGAAGGCAAGTAACCAAAAGGATTTCCGCCGCCGCGCATGGCTTCGCCGCCGCCGTGCTGACCGTGGTCGCGGTGCAGTTGCTGAGCGGATCCGGTGCCACCCAAGGAGATCAGAGTCAGCAGGAGATCACCGGCTGGCTGATGTCCTTGCCGTACGGGCAATTCCTGGTCGGACTGCTCGCGCTGATCGTGCTCGGCGTCGGAGTGGCCGCCGCGGTCAAGGGCATCCGCCGGACCTTCACCGACGAGCTGGAACTGGGCAAGCTGCCCGAAGGCACCCAGCGGCTCACCATGCGACTGGGCCAGGCCGGATTCGTGGCCAAGGGCGTGGCCTACGGGGTGGTCGGCGTGCTGATCGGGCTGGCTGCGGTGCACCACGATCCCCGGCAGGCCGGTGGGCTCGACGCGGCGCTGCGCACGCTGGCCGACGCCGAGTACGGCCCCTACCTGCTCACCGTGGTCGGACTGGGCGTGGCCGCCTTCGGGATCTACTGCTTCGCCGAAGCTCGTTGCCACCGCGGCTGACCCCGGACGTGCAGCGGGGCCGCGAGGGAATCCCGTCGCGGCCCCGACAGCGTCAGGTGGTGAGACTCAGAACGCGGCCTCGTCCAGGTCCATCAGCCCGTTGTCCGTGGTCTCCACGATCTTGCGGCGGGCGGTCAGCTCGGGCAGCACGCTCTTGGCGAAGAACGAGGCCGCGGCCAGCTTGCCCTGGTAGAAGGCCTGGTCCTTGACCGAGGCGCCGCCGCCGTCCAGCGCGGTGATGGCGATCTCGGCCTGGCGCAGCAGCTGCCAGCCGACCAGCAGGTCGCCCGCGCTCATCAAGAGCCGGACCGTGTTCTGGCCGACCTTGTAGGTGTTGCGCGGGTCCTCCTGCGCGGTGGTCAGGAAGCCGATCATCGCGCCCAGCATGCCCTGCACGTCCTCCAGGGCGGTCTTGAGCAGCGCGCGCTCCTCCTTCAGCCTGCCGTTGCCGACCTCGGACTCCAGCGTCTTCTGGATCTCGCTCGCGATGAAGCCGAGCGCCTGGCCCTTGTCCCGCACGATCTTGCGGAAGAAGAAGTCCAGGGACTGGATCGCCGTGGTGCCTTCGTACAGGGTGTCGATCTTGGCGTCCCGGATGTACTGCTCGATCGGGTAGTCCTGCAGGAAGCCGGAACCACCCAGGGTCTGCAGGGACAGCGCGAGCAGCTCGTAGGCGCGCTCGGAGCCGACGCCCTTGACGATGGGCAGCAGCAGGTCGTTGACCCGCTCGGCCAGCTCGGTGTTCTCCTGGGCGATGATCGAGTCCTGGAAGGTGGCGGTGTAGAGGTACACCGCGCGCAGGCCCTCGGTGTAGGCCTTCTGCAGCATCAGGATCCGCCGCACGTCCGGGTGGTTGGTGATGGTCACCCTGGGCGCGGCCTTGTCCAGCATCTGGGTCAGGTCCGCCGACTGCACGCGCTCCTTGGCGTAGTCGCGCGCGTTCAGGTACCCGGTGGACAGGGTGGCGATCGCCTTGGTGCCGACCATCATCCGGGCGTACTCGATCACCTGGAACATCTGCGCGATGCCGTCGTGCACCTCGCCCAGCAGCCAGCCCTTGGCCGGGAGGTCGTGCTGGCCGAAGGTCAGCTCACAGGTGGTGGAGGCCTTCAGGCCCATCTTGTGCTCGACGTTGGTGACGTAGGCGCCGTTGCGCTCGCCCAGTTCGCCGGTCTGGGTGTCGAAGTGGAACTTGGGCACCAGGAACAGGCTCAGGCCCTTGGTGCCCGCCTTGGCCTCGATGCCGGGGCCCTCGGGGCGGGCCAGCACCAGGTGCATGATGTTCTCGCTGAGGTCGTGCTCGGCGGAGGTGATGAACCGCTTCACGCCGTCCAGGTGCCAGCTGCCGTCCTCCTGCAGCACCGCCTTGGTGCGGCCGGCGCCGACGTCGGAACCGGCGTCCGGCTCGGTGAGCACCATGGTGGCCGTCCAGCCCTTGTCCAGCATGATCTGGGCCCAGCGCTGCTGCTCCTCGGTGCCGTTGCGGTGCACGATGGTGGAGAAGCTCGGGCCGGTCAGGTACATGAACACAGCCGGGTTCGCGCCCAGGATCAGCTCGGCGGCGGCCCACTGCACGGTGCGCGGCAGGCCGTAGCCGCCCTGCTCCTCCGGCAGGTAGAGCTTGCCCCAGTCGCCGTCCTGCAGGGCCGCGTAGGAGGACCGCAGCGACTCGGGCAGCGACACCGAGTGCGTCTTGGGGTCGAAGACCGGCGGGTTGCGGTCGGCGTCGGCGAAGGACTCGGCCAGCGGGCCGGTCGCCAGGTTGTTCAGCTCACTGAGAATCCCGCGCGCGGTGTCCTCGTCCGCCTGCTCGAAGGGCGCCTTGCCCAGGCGCTCCTGGATCTTGAAGACCTCGAACAGGTTGAACTCGAGGTCGCGCAGGTTGCTCTTGTAGTGGCCCATCTCGTCGCTCCCGTGTTGTGCGGGGTGCTGGCCTTCCGGGCCGGTCCCCTACTGGCCGGTAACAACAGAGTATTACCTGTGAGTAACCCTCAGCAAGGCGGGATTGGTCACCCTTCTGGCGGTAGTGTCGATTGTGACCCGGCTCACTCAGAGTGTGGCACGGGTCAGGGTGGCCATCCGTACTCCCATGCCGACCAGGATCAAGCCGCTGAGCTGGTCCAACCGCGCCCGCACGGCCGGCTTGGACAGCACCCGGCGGACCGCGCCCACGGCCAGCACCACCAGCACGTACCAGCCCGCGCTGATCGCCATCTGCACCACGGTCAGCACCGCGGTGCCGGCGAGCACCGACCCCTCCGGCGGCAGGAACTGGGGCAGCAGCGCGAGGTAGAGCGCGGCGGCCTTGGGGTTGCTCAGGTTGGCCAGCAGCCCGGCCCGGTAGGCCGCCCACAGTCCCCGTGGCCGCTCCCCGGCGGCCAGGTCCTCCGGCGGCTGCTCCTGGTGCCTGCGCGAGCGCAGCAGGGTCTGCACGCCCAGCCAGCACAGGTAGAGCGCGCCGGCCACCTTGAGTGCCACGAAGGCCACCTCGGAGGTGCGCACCAGCGCGGTCAGCCCCAGCGCGGAGGCCGCGGCCCAGAACACCAGTCCGCTGGTGTTGCCCGCGATGGTCGCCAGGCCGGTGGTGCGCCCGGCGCGCAGCGCTTGATTGACGATGACCGCCAGCGACGGTCCGGGAGAGACCACCACCGCGATGCAGGTGAGTACGAAAGGCCAGGTCACGAGGTCCACGATGACAGTGTCACCGCAAGCGACCGAGTGGGCGAGATCCGCGGCGCTTTATCACATTCGTGTTCACATATCTGACTGTTCGTCACAGATGTGACTCGGTTCATGGGAAATCGTTCCGTAACCCAAGGGTTACCTCGTAAGACGGACCACAACTTAGGGACCGCCAGCCCGTGGCGGGTACTGATGCTGGAGGTGTCATGGGCACCCTCGACTGGGTTGTGGTCGCTGGGTATTTCTTCGTCATGGTGGCGATCGGCTGGTGGTCGCGCGGCCGGATCGCCAACGTCGTCGACTTCTTCACCGCGGGCGGCAAGATGCCGTGGTGGCTCTCCGGTATCAGCCACCACATGTCCGGCTACAGCGCCGTCATGTTCGTGGCCTTCGCCAGCGAGGCCTACCGGCTCGGCCTGACCGTCTACGTCTGGTGGGCGCTGACCATCGGCATCGGTATCGGCATCGGGGCGTTCCTGTTCGCCGCGCGCTGGAACCGGCTGCGGTCCAAGCACGGGGTGGCCTCGCCGCTGGAGTACCTGGCCCGGCGCTACAACGTGCCCGCCCAGCAGCTCATGGCCTGGTCCGGTTCGGTGCTCAAGGTGGTCGACATCGCGGCCAAGTGGTCCGCGGTGGCCATCCTGCTGCGCGGTTTCGCCGGGGTGCCGATCGTGTGGGGCATCCTGATCGTCGGCGTGGTCACGATGATCTACTCGGTGCTCGGCGGCCTGTGGGCGGACGCGCTCACCGACTTCGGCCAGTTCATCATCCAGGGCGCCGCGGGCATCGTGATGTTCGTGGCGGTGGCCGCGCACTTCGGCGGCATCCAGTTCATGTGGGAGATCTGGGACAAGCTGCCGGCCGCCAACAGCGAGCCGCTGCGCGAGCCCTACACCGCGACCTTCTTCATGGCGCTGTTCGTGATCAAGACGCTGGAGTACAACGGCGGCATGTGGAACCTGGCGCAGCGCTACATGGCCGCGCCCTCCGGCCGCGAGGCGAAGCGCTCGGCGATCCTGTCCAGCGTGCTGTGGCTGGTGTGGCCGCTGGTCCTGTTCTTCCCGATGTGGGCCGCGCCGCTGATCGTGCCGGACCTGGCCGCCAGGGCGGGCGATGCCTACATCGAGCTGGGCAAGGTGATGCTGCCCGCCGGCATGATCGGTCTGGTGCTGGCCGGGTTCTTCTCGCACACCATGGCGATGGTCTCCTCGGACGCCAACGTGATCACCGCGGTGATCACCAGGGACATCCTGCCCAGGATCTGGAAGGGCGCCAAGCGGATGACCGCCGCCGCCCAGCTGAAACTGGCGCGGGTGACCACGTTCAGCTTCATCGGGCTGAGCATGTTGATGGCGGTGTCCCTGGATACCAACGACGGCGTGCTCAAGGTCGTGGTCGATCTGGTGGCCGCCACCATGGGCCCGATCGCGGTGCCGCTGATGCTGGGCATGCTGCCCTGGTTCCGCCGGATGGGCCCGACCTCCGCGATCTCCTCCACCCTGGGCGGGCTCGGGGTGTGGGCGGTGCTCTACATCTCGCAGCAGATGGGCACCACGGTGGCCAAGGAGGCGCTGGTCGCCTACCCGCTGCTGACCTCGGTGGTGCTGTTCCTGGTGGTCGGCCTGGTCAAGCCGGAGCGCACCACGGACCGTGACGAACTGATCGACTCGCTGAACTCCGACGAGGCCGACAAGCCGACCGGACCGGAGACCGTCGCAGCCAAGGCCTGATTGGTTTCCGGCTTCCGCCGGGTTTCCGGGGCGTCCTGGTCCGCCAGTCGGTGGACCAGGACCGCCCCAATGGGCGGAGAATTTTCGCTACCATGTGCAGTCGACATCAATCCGGTCGAAGGCGCAGGATATTTTCATGTCTTTTCTCAAGGTCTCACAGGACCCCGCTGTGCTCCGTGGGGTTCCCGTCGTCACCGGTACCAAGATCGCGGTCGCCACGGTGGTTGCCCTGGTCTGCGAGGGTCTCACCGCTGCGGAGATCGTGCTGAAGCACCCGGACCTGGAGATCGGCGACGTGGACTTCTGCCTTGAATACCTGCGCGGCGGAGCGTAGTCAAACACGCGACAACCGCATTTCTCTCCGCGACAGGACCGTAATTCAGACCGGGCAAACCGGATGGTTCAAGACCATTTTCCGAACGGAAAAATGTGGTCTTCGCCATATCCGGTAAGCCCGGTCACACTCAGTGATCGCGGCCTTCGAGATCCGCGAAACCCGCCGCGCGGGCCATTGACGACCCCGGACCCCGGAAGCAGACTGACGGGGTGGCTCTAGAGCAGATCTCCCATGACCCGGGGGTAGCGCACGGCGTCCCGTTCGTCACCGGCACCGACGTGCCCGTCGCGGTGGTCAACGCCCTGCTGAGCGAGGGACTCTCGCCCGCCGAGATCATCACCCGGCACCCCAGCATCACCCTGGACGACGTCGACGCCTGCGCCGAATACTCCCGCAACGGCGGCCGCTGACCCCCGCAAACCCAAGCCAGACAAGCAACAAGGCCCGGATCTCGACGAGATCCGGGCCTTCGTGTCGCCAAGACCCAGACCCGCGCGCCAACAACAAACCAACAAGCCAACAAACCCAGCCACCCACGCAACCAGGGGGTCCGGGGGCCACCCCCGGCTGGGGCCTGGGGGCTCGGCCCCCAGTGAGATGCGAAACGCCCCGGCGAGCCCGCAAGGGCGAGCAAACCGGGGCGGAAGTGGAGCGGGTGACGGGAATCGAACCCGCCTCTACAGCTTGGGAAGCTGTCGTTCTACCAATGAACTACACCCGCGAACTACCCGCGTGATCGTGCGCGGTCGAGCATACAGGGACTGGGCGGGACTGTGTCCAGCCGGGCCGGGTTACGCTGGGGCACGTGCTCCTCAGTGACAGCGACCTGCGCAAGGAGGTCGAGGCCGGTCGGCTCAACCTCGATCCGTTCGACGTCGACCTGGTCCAGCCCTCCAGCATCGACGTCCGGCTCGACCGGTTCTTCCGGGTGTTCGACAACACCAAGTACACCCACATCGACCCGTCGTTGCAGCAGGACGAGCTGACCTCGCTGGTGGAGAAGGAGGACGACGAGGCCTTCGTGCTGCACCCCGGTGAGTTCGTGCTCGGCTCCACCTTCGAGCGGGTCGGGCTGCCGGATGATCTCGCCGGGCGGCTGGAGGGCAAGTCCTCGCTGGGGCGCCTGGGGTTGCTGACCCACTCCACCGCGGGGTTCATCGACCCCGGCTTCACCGGGCACATCACGCTGGAGCTGTCCAACGTGGCCAACCTGCCGATCACCCTGTGGCCGGGGATGAAGATCGGCCAGCTGTGCCTGTTCCGGCTCAGCTCGCCTGCGGAGAACCCCTACGGTTCGGCCGCGGCCGGCTCCCGCTACCAGGGGCAGCGCGGGCCGACACCCTCGCGGGCCTACCTGAACTTCCACCGGGCCACCACCAAGAGGTAACTCGTTCCCCTCATCGGAGGAATGTCCGGCGTGCTCCGGTGGTGAGATCACCGGTGCGGGCCCAGTGTGCCGGGTATGCGCCTGCTCCGGGTCCTGCTCGCCCTGCTCCTCGCCTTCGGTGCACTGCTGGCTGGCGTGCCCGCGCAGGCGGGCGTGGTCAAGGCGTTCAAGCTGAACTACGACCAGGTCGGCTACGGCGACTTCCTGGAGGTCGGCAACGGCTCGTTGCGCTGCCCGACCACGGCGGACAACGCACCGCAGTGGCGCAACGCCACGCCTGCCGCCTGCGCTGGGGTCGCCGCCGGCGGGCGGGTGCCGCAGGGCAGCTCGGGTGACTACAACGACGACTACTTCATGCTCCAGGCGGACGTGGACGGCGACTCCGACACGTTCAACTCCTCCAGGGCCACCCTGCGCATCCCGCCCGGCGCCAAGATCGATTTCGCTCGGCTGAACTGGGCGGGCAACACCGGGACCTACGACGGTTCGCGGGCCCTGATGTGCCAGAACCGCAGCTTCATCCCGGCCACCGTGCCCGCGGGCGCGGCCGCCTCACCGGAGGATCAGCAGGTCAAGCTCACCGTGGGCGAGAAGTCCCAGCAGGTCAGCCCGGCGGCGCTGACCAGGGATCCGGCAGGCGGCTACACCGGCGGCGGCCAGTACTACTCCGCCTACGCCGACGTGACCTCGGCCTTCGCCGGCGCGGCCACCGGGTCTGACCTGAGCATCACCACCGGCAACGTGTGGGGCGTCAACGGGTTCGGCTGCATGGCGGGCTGGTCGCTGGTGGTGGTCTACAAGTACGCCGAGCGGGACCCGGTCAACGCGCCCAGCAAGCGCGAGGTGTTCGTCTACGACGGGCACGTGCGGCAGAACAGCTCGGACGCGGCCACCACGGTCACCGTCACCGGTTTCCGCTCCGCCGCCGCGACCACCCGGATCGGCGTCACCGCCTACGAGGGCGACCGGAACATCTCCCGGGACGAGTTCAAGGTCAACAACACCTCGATCCCCGAACCCGGCACCGGCAACACGGACAACTTCTTCGTCTCGCTGGCCGACGGGCGGTCCAGCCCGGACTCGGTGAACAACTGGAGCGTGGACGCCAAGTCCTTCACCACCACCGCGATCCGCGCCGGGGCGACCAGCGCCGACCTGTCCTTCGTCACCAACGGCGACTCCTACCTGGCGCAGAACCTGGTGTTCTCGGTCGCGGTGCCGGAACTGCAGATCGAGAAGTCCGCGGACCCGGCCGTGGTGCACGCGGGCGAGCAGGTCACCTTCACCATCACGGTGACCAATCCCAGCGGCGCCCCGGCCAGCGGGGTCAAGGTGAGTGATCCGGCCTTCCCCGGCTGCGACCGGGTGATCGGCGCGCTGGCGGCCGGGCGGTCCAGCACCTACACCTGCACCGGGACCGCGCCTGCCGACGACGTCACCAACGTGGCCAACGTGACCGGCACCAGCAGCCTCGGCGACCCGCTGGAGGGCACGTCGAGCGCGAAGGTGGACGTGATCCACCCGGCCATCACCGTGGCCAAGGACGCGGACAAACCCGCCTACCGCGCGGGTGACACCGTCACCTTCACCATCAAGGTCACCAACTCCGGCGACGTGCCGCTCACCCGGATCCAGGTGGCCGACGCCAAGGTCCCCGACTGCGCGCGCAACCTCGGCGGGGTGCTCGCCGCAGGCGCCAGCCGCACCTTCACCTGCACCACCACCGCGCCGGTGGCCGACGGCGTGAACACCGCCACCGCCAGCGGTTTCGACTCGCTCGGACTGAAGGTGGAAGCCAGTGACGACGCCCCGGTGCCGATCGTGCGGCCCGGCATCGAGCTGACCAAGACCGCCGACCCGGCCACCATCCGGGCCGGGGACCAGACCACGTTCACCATCACCGTGCGCAACACCGGCGACTCGCCGCTGGACCCGGTGCGCATCGCCGACGACCGCACTCCGGACTGCGCGCGCACCCTGTCCGGAGCACTGCCCGCGGGCGGCAGCCAGACCTACACCTGCACCGCGCGGCTGACCGAGACCACCACCAACATCGCGACCGCGACCGGGCGGGACAGGTCTGGGCAGGACGTCACCGCGAGCGCGCAGGCCACCGTCAAGGTGCTCAAACCCGCGGTGGACATCGAGAAAACCGCCTCGCCGGAGACCGTGCGGGCCGGGGACACCGTCACCTTCACCATCAAGGTGACCAACACCGGGGACAGCGAACTGACCCGGGTCACCGTGTCCGATCAGGCGTTGCCGGTGTGCGCCAAGGAGTTCGAGCGGCTCGCGCCCGGCGCGAGTGAGACCTACACGTGCAGCACCAAGGTCAGCGCGGACCTGGTGAACACCGCGACCGTCACCGGCACCCCACCGGTCGGGCCGCCGGTGACCGACACCGACGACGCCAGGGTGGATGTGATCAACCCGGCCATCGAGGTCACCAAGACCGCCGAACCCGGCACCGTCCGGGTCGGCGACCAGGTCACCTTCACCGTGCTGGTGCGCAACACCGGGGATGTGCCGCTGACCAACGTGGTGGTGGCCGACCCGGACGCGGCCGGCTGCGGCGGCACCCTCGCCCAGCTGGCCGTGGGCGCGCAGCAGCGGTTCACCTGCACGGTGACCGCGCCGCAGGAGGACTTCGCCAACACCGCCACCGCCACCGGCACTTCGCCGGTGGGGCCGCCGGTCACTGACACGGACACCGCACGGGTGGACGTGCAGCACCCGGCGGTGCGGATCACCAAGACCGCCGAACCCGCCCGGGTGCGGGCCGGTGAGCAGGTCACCTTCACCATCAAGGTGGACAACACCGGCGACGTGCCGCTGACCGACGTGCGGGTGGCCGACCCGCTGACCCCGGCCTGCGACCGGGTGTTCGCCAGCCTGGCCAGTGGCGCCAGCCAGACCTACACCTGCGTGCTGACCGCCACCCAGGACCTCGCCAACGTGGCCACCGTGACCGGCACACCCCCGGTCGGCCCGCCGGTCACCTCGACCGACGACGCCGTGGTCGACGTGGTGAATCCGCGGCTGGACATCGAGAAGTCGGCCGAACCCGGCACCGTCCGGGTGGGCGATGCGGTGACCTTCACGATCAAGGTCACCAACTCCGGCGACGCGCCGCTGACCTCGGTCACGGTGGCTGACCCGGCCGTCCCGGCCTGCGCCCGCACCCTGCCCGACCTGGCGCCGGGGGCGAGCCAGAGCTACACCTGCTCCTGGACCGCGGGCAGCGAGGACCTGGTCAACACCGCCACCGCCACCGGCAATGACCCGACCGGCCGGCCGGTGACCGCCACCGACGACGCGAAGGTGGACGTGATCCACCCGGCCCTGGACGTCAGCAAGACCGCGGACAAGAAGACCGTGCGCGAGGGCGACCAGGTCACCTTCACCGTGCTGGTGCGCAACACCGGCGATGTGCCGCTGACCAACGTGGTGGTCACCGATCCGGTCGCGCCGGGCTGCGGCGCCACCATCGCGGAACTGCCGGTCGGCGGCGAGCGGGAGATCACCTGCACGATGACCGCGCCCGCCCAGGAATTCACCAACACCGCCACCGGCACCGGCACCCCGCCGGTCGGGCCGCCGGTCACCGATGACGGCAAGGTGGTCGTCTCGGTGCTGCACCCCGGCATCAACATCGCCAAGGACGTGCGCGGCGGGCCGTTCCGGGAAGGCGACACCGTCACCTTCGGCATCACCGTGACCAACACCGGCGACGCCCCGCTGACCGCGGTCTCGGTCACCGACCAGGTGGCCCCGGACTGCGCCCGCACCCTGCCCGACCTCGCACCGGGCGCCAGCCAGACCTACACCTGCACGATGACCGCGCCCGCCAACGACATCCAGAACACCGCGAGCACCACCGGCACCCCGCCGACCGGGCCGCCAGTGTCCGATGTGGACGGTGCCGAGGTCGATGTGGTGCACCCGGGCGTGGAACTGGACAAGAGCGCCGCGCCGGAGACCGTGCGGGCCGGGGACACCGTCACCTTCACCATCCGGGTGCGCAACACCGGCGACACCGGGCTGACCGCGGTCACCGTGTCCGACCAGGCCGTGCCCGGCTGCGCCCGCACCATCGACCAGCTCGCCGCCGGCGAGACCCAGACCTACACCTGCACCTGGACCGCGGGGCAGGACGACCTGGTCAACACGGCCGCGGTGACCGGGACACCGCCGGTGGGGCCGCCGGTCACCGACACCGATGACGCCACCGTGGACGTGATCCACCCGGCCCTGGACGTCACCAAGACCGCGGACAAGAAAACCGTGCGTGAGGGCGACCGGATCACCTTCACCGTGACCGTGCGCAACACCGGCGACGTGCCGCTGACCAACGTGGTCATCAGCGATCCGGCGGCGCCCGACTGCGGCCGCACCATCACGCAGCTGGCCGTCGGCGCGGCGCAGCAGATCACCTGCACCATCACCGCGCCCGCCGCGGACTTCGCCAACACCGCCACCGGCACCGGCACCCCGCCGGTCGGGCCGCCGGTCACCGATGAGGACACCGTGCGGGTGGACGTGCAGCACCCGGGCATCACCATCACCAAGGACGTCGAGGGCGGGCCCTTCCGCGCCGGGGACTCGGTGACCTTCCGGATCAAGGTCAGCAACACCGGCGACGTGCCGCTGACCGGCGTCACGGTGACCGACCAGCTCGCGCCGGAATGCCGCCGCGGCTTCCCGGAACTGGCCGTCGGCGCGGTCGAGACCTACCCGTGCACGATGATCGCGCCCGCGGACGACGTGGTGAACACGGCCACTGCCAACGGAAAACCGCCGACCGGACCGGATGTGTCCGATGTGGACGATGCACCGGTGGACGTGCTGCACCCGGGAGTGACCATCGACAAGTCGGTCAGCCCGGTCACCGCCCGGCCCGGCGACCAGGTCACCTACACGATCGTCGTCCGGAACACCGGTGACGTGCCGCTCACCGACGTCCGGGTCACCGACGACAAGCAGGCGAGCTGCGGGTTCACCCTGCCGCTGCTGCCGGTCGACGGGACCGAGACCCGCACCTGTGCCATCGCCGCGACCCAGGACGTCACCAACACCGCGGCGGTGACCGGGAACGACCCGACCGGCCGCCCGGTGACCGACACCGACGACGCGGTGCTGGATGTGATCGGCCCCGGTATCGAGGTGACCAAGACCGGCCCGGCGAAACCACTGCTGACCGGCCAGGACGCCACCTTCACCGTGGTGGTGCGCAACACCGGCGATGTGCCGCTGACCAACGTGGTGCTCACCGACCCGATCGCGCCCGGCTGCGCGGTGACCGTCGGGAACCTCGCGCCAGGGGAGTCGAGCAAGCCGGTGACCTGCACGGTGACCATGCGGGACAACAACATCGAGAACACCGTGACCGCCACCGGCACCGACCCCACCGGCCGGCCGGTGACCGATACGGACCAGGCCACCGCCAAGCTCGGCAAGCCGGGCATCGACCTGACCAAGACCGCCGACCAGGACGAGGCCGCGCCCGGCCGCACGGTGACGTTCAAGCTGACCGTGCGCAATACCGGCACCGTCGACCTGATCGGCGTCACCGTGGCCGACCCGAGCCTGCCCGGCTGCGACCGCCGCCTTGACCGGCTGCCGGTCAACGACAGTCGGACCTGGACCTGCACCGCCGCGGCGCCCGGCAGCGGCACGATGGTCAACACCGCCACCGCGACCGGTCAGCCGGACACCGAACGGCCGGGGAACCCGGTCACCGACACCGATTCCGCCTCGGTGCGGGTGCCCGGCGGGCCGACCCCGCCGCCTCCGCCGCTGGCCAAGACCGGCGCCGCGCCCACCGTGTTCCTGTGGGCCGGGCTGGCGTTGCTGGCGCTCGGCGTGGTGCTGGTAGCCGGAACCCGACGTCGCCGGAGCTGAGTCAGTGCCCGTCCGCGGGCCGGGGGAACAGCTCGCCGTAGCGGGCGAGCACCCTGGCCCGCAGCTCGGGATCGGCCCGGGGGACCGGCTCCAGGAAGACCTCGTCCAGCTCGGCGAACTCGGCGTGCAACTCGGCCGAGATGCGCACGCAGGCGCGTTCCAGGTCGGCCGCGCCCAGGCTGTCGTCGAAGTCCAGCCGGGCGCACAGCAGCACCCGGTCGGTGCCGGTGACCATGCTCAGGATGTCCACCACCACCTCCACCTCGGGCTGCGCCTCGATCCGCCGGTAGGCCGCGCGCACCAGCACCGGATCGGCCTGGCGGCCGATGAGCAGGCCGAGGTTGGTGCGGCCCAGCAGGTAGGCCACCCCGGCCAGCAGCACGCCGATGGCCAGCGAGGCCACCGCGTCCCAGACCGCGGAGCCGGTGAGCTGGTGCAGCAGCACGCCGAGGAAGGCCAGCAGCAGGCCGATCAGCGCGGCGGTGTCCTCGAAGAACACCGTCTTCACCGTGGGATCGTCGGAGTGCCGCAGGTAGGCCGTCAGCGTGCGGCCCTCGGCCTTGGCCTCCCGCCGGACCTGGCGGCTCGCCTGGATGAAGGAGACCGACTCCAGCACAAAAGCCAGGCCCAGCACCAGGTAGGCCACCCACGGCCGGGTCTGCTCGTCGTCCCCGCTGAGCAGCGTGTGCACGCCCTCCACCACCGCGAACACCGCGCCCGAGGCGAAGATCGCCACCGCGGCCATCAGCGACCAGAAGAAGCGCTCCTTGCCGTAGCCGAACGGGTGGCGGGCGTCGGCGGGCTTGCCGGAGCGGCGCAGCGCGGTCAGCAGCAGGCCCTCGGTGAAGGTGTCCGCGACCGAGTGCCCAGCCTCGGCCAGCAGCGCCGCCGAGCCGGTGAGCACCCCGGCGACCGCCTTCATGATGCCGATCAGGAAGTTGACGATCAGTGCCAGCACCACGGTGAGCGTGCTCTCGCCGCCCGGTTTGCTCTCCTCCGCCATGCGCACATCGTGCTCTCCAGAGCGGTTTCCGGCACACCGGGCACGCGGTGCCGCCGGAGGGGTGAATCCGCGCCGCTGTGGACAACCAACCGGCAACATCGCACGTGTGTTGGATGTCAACCAACTTCGAGGCCGATGGGAGTCCAGATGAACCTGCGGCGCACTGCCGTGGTCCTGGCCGGTGTGAGTCTGCTGTCCCTGACCGGAATGCCCGCCCAAGCCGAGGACACCGCCCCGACCGGCGTGGTCACCGGCAGAGTCTGGTTCGACCGCAACGCCGACGGCGCGGCCCAGCCGGGCGAACCCGGCGCGTGGGAGGCCGAGGTGAGCTTCTACGACGTGCTGCGGCTGCGCCCGGCCGGCAAGGCGGTCACCGACGAGGACGGCCGGTACACCTCACCCGCGCTGCGGTTCGGGCTGTACAAGGTCAGCCACCACCGGGCCGAGTACGCGGCCACCACCGGTCCGGTCCGGTTCGTGCTGGTCTCCGCCGAGGGCATCCGCCCGGCCGACTTCGGCATCCGCGGCGCCACCGTCACCGGCGTGGTCTGGCAGGACACCGACCGGGATGGCCGCAGGGACCAGGGCGAACCTCCGCTGTCCGAGGTGCAGCTCTCCTCGGTCAAACCGGTCACCCGGTACGCGGTCTCCGCCGCGGACGGTCGCTACACCCTGGAGGACCTGCCCGCCGGACGCTTCCAGCTCAAGGCCAGTTCAGTGGCAGGCCCCGCCCAGCTCACCCTGACCCGCCCCGGCCGGGACAACGCCTTCACCTGGGGCAGCTACACCACCCGTGAGCTGCGCGTTCGCCCCGGGGAGACGGTGCGCGGGGTGGACGCGGGCTACGCCGAGTCCCACTACGACGGCACCCTCGCCATCAGCACCGACCGCGACCCGCAGACGGTGGCCGTCGGCGAGCCGCTCAAGATCACCGTGCACCTGACCAACCGCGGCGACACCGGCCAGCGGGTGGCGGTCTCGCTGTACCCACCGGCCGGCGTGCGGATCTCCGGGGTCAGCGGCGACTGGACGGTGGTCTCCACCGGCCCCACCGTGCTGGCCAACTCGGTGCACGCGATCGAACCCGGCGCCCGGGAATGCGCGCTCACGCTGACCGTGGTGCTGGAACACCCACTGACCGAGCCGTTGCAGTTCCGGCAACGCCCCGAGGTCGGCGGCGACCGCGACCCCGGCAACGACGACGGCTACCTGTGGGTGGGCCGCAGGCCCTAGCTCAGTAGTCGAGCAGCTCGGCCGGGTCGAAGGACATCGGGAACGGCAGGTCGGTCTCGAACTTCTGCCCGGCCAGCGCGCCGGCGTACGGCCGGTAGGTGCCGTGGTCCAGCTTGTACAGGTGGACCGCAGCCTGCTCCAGCGCGTGATTGACCTGGACCCAGAGGTAGAACGGGATGCCCGCCTCGGCGCACAGGGTCGGCTTGTCGATGCGGCCCCGGCGGCTGGTTGGCGAGACCACCTCACCCGCCAGCGTCACGAGAGTGGGCTCTACCCACACGGCACCCTCCGCTGAGCCGTTGAGCACCGTGATGTCCGGCTGGATCCACCGCTCAGGCGTGAACGGCAGGTTGACCGTGCCATACACCCGGAACGGGGTCCCCTTGGCAGCCAGGATTGCCAGGTAGCTCAGCTGTGCCGCGGCGTAGGAGTTCTGCGAGGGCTCGTGCGGGCTCATGATCAGCTTGCCGTCCAGGCACTCGTACTTGGCCGCCGGAACATACGGCAGTGGCAGGTAGTGCTCCGCCAGTGCCGTGGTCCACATTCCGTCGAAGTCCACGAGTGGGTCGAAAGGCCCCCGGTGCACTGGCTCACCCCTCGCTGGGGTCCGGCTCGGCCGTCGCGGGCGTGCCCCGCTTGACCGCGCTGAGCAGCAGCTGGGACACGTCGATCACCTCGACCCCCGCGCCCTGGCCCTCGCTCTGGCGCTGGGTGACGCCGTCGGTGAGCATCACCCGGCAGAACGGGCAGCCGGTGGCGATCTTGGTGGGGGCGGTGCCCAGGGCCTCGTCCACGCGGTCGACGTTGATCCGCTTGCCGATCCGCTCCTCCATCCACATCCGGGCGCCGCCGGCGCCACAGCACATGGACCGGTCGCCGTGCCGGGGCATCTCGCGGAAGGCCGCGCCGGTGGCGCCGATCAGCTCGCGCGGCGGGGTGTAGACCTTGTTGTGCCTGCCCAGGTAGCAGGGGTCGTGATAGGTGATGTCCTCGGCCAGTGGGGCGACCGGGACCAGGCGGCGTTCCCGGACCAGGCGGTTGAGCAGCTGGGTGTGGTGCACGACCTCGAACTCGCCCCCCAGCTGCGGGTACTCGTTGGCCAGCGAGTTGAAGCAGTGCGCGCAGGTGGCCACGATCTTGCGCTTGCCCTTGGGCCTGCCCTCGAACACCGAGTTCAGCACCTCGACGTTCTGCTGGGCCAGCATCTGGAACAGGAACTCGTTGCCGGCGCGCCGGGCCGGGTCGCCGGTGCAGGTCTCCTCGGGGCCGAGCACGGTGTACTTGACCTCGGCCAGGTGCAGCAGTTCGGCCACCGCGCGGGTAGTCTTCTTCGCCCGGTCCTCGAACGCGCCCGCGCAGCCGACCCAGAACAGGTACTCGGTGTCGCCCAGTTCGCCGTCGAAGACCGGCACCTCGAAGTCCAGGCCCTCGGTCCAGGCCAGCCGGTCCTTGGCGTTCTGGCCCCAGGGGTTGCCCTTGTTCTCCAGGTTCTTGAACATCCCGCCCAGCTCGCTCGGGAAGTTCGACTCGATCAGCACCTGATACCGGCGCATGTCCACGATGTGGTCCACGTGCTCGATGTCCACCGGGCACTGCTCGACGCAGGCGCCGCAGGTGGTGCAGGACCACAGCACCTCGGGGTCGATCACGCCCAGCTCGTCCGGGCCGCCGATCAGCGGGCGCTCGGACTCGGCCAGCGCCAGCACGTCGATCTTGGCCAGCCGGGCCTCGGCGTCCTCGCCGGTGATGCCGACCTCGTCGCCGCCCATGTCCTTGCGGCCGCCGGCCAGCAGGTACGGAGCCTTGGCGTAGGCGTGGTCACGCAGCGCCGTGATCATCAGCTTGGGTGAGAGCGGCTTGCCGGTGTTCCAGGCCGGGCACTGGGACTGGCAACGCCCGCACTCGGTGCAGGTGGTGAAGTCCAGCCAGCCCTTCCAGGAGAAGTCCTCGACCTTGCCCGCGCCGAAGACGTCCTTCTCCGGGTCGGCCTCCTCGAAGTCCAGCGGCTTGCCGCCGCTCATCATCGGCTTGGCCGCGCCCAGCGCCACGCCGCCGTCGGCCTCGCGCTTGAAGTAGATGTTGAAGAAGGCGGTGAACCGGTGCCAGGCCACGCCCATGTTCAGGTTGCGCGAGATGGTGATCGCCCAGGCGGCCGAGATGAAGATCTTCAGCACCGCGAAGATGGAGACCATGATCGCCGCGCTGGGCAGGATGGCGCCGAGGCCGTGCGAGATCGGGGTGGCCCAGACCGGGTAGTGGAACAGCCCGCTGGAGGCCTTGAACGCGCGGATGGCGAAGATGCAGACGCCCACGCTGAGGATGACGCCCTCGACGAAGTAGGCCTGCCAGAAGTTGGAGCCCTGGAACCGGGACTGGCGGTCCGCACGCCGCGGGTGGTTGCGCTGGCGGATGGTGATCAGCACCAGGATGCCGATCACCGTGGTCAGGCCGATCAGCTCGACGAACAGGCCCCAGATCGACCAGCCGCCGATGATGGGCAGCTCGAAGGAGGGGTCGAAGACCTCGCCGTGCGCCTCCACCAGGGTCAGCACCAGCGAGCCGAAGCCGACCATGACGAACCAGTGCGCCGCGCCGACCACACCCCACTTGAGCATCCGGGTGTGCCCGAGGATCTCGGTCAGCATGGTCCTGAGGCGGCCGAACAGCGGACCGTTGCGGGTCGGGTCGGGCTGACCTAGCCGCACGGTGCGCACCATCTGGACCACGGCCCTGGAGAGCAGCACGACCCAGGCGAGGGTGGCGGCCAGAGAAATCAGGCCCAACACGATATGCACAGCACCCATGCTCGGCAGTCCTCCCAGGTGATAGCGGCGTCGGTATCCTGCCTCGCCCGGAGACTACGCCATATTACTCACCAGTAACCACCTGGCGTGTCCGGTGTCGCACCGGTTGGCGCTAGTTGACCGAGATCAGCAGTTCGGACAGATTCTCGACCAAGCGCTCGGTGTCCGCCGGGGCGACCGTCGTGTATTGACCGATCGCGCGCACCGAGTAGCGGCCCTCGATGTTGTCCACCACGGAAACCACGTGCTCAGCGCGGTTGCGCTCGCCCCAGTGGTCCCAGCCGGTGGCGCCGAACTGACCGCCGCGCAGCCGTTCCGCGCTGACCGTCTGGGCCAGCGCGCGGGCCGGTCCGGCCGGCATGCCGCCCAGCTCCAGCTGGTGCGCGAAGGCGTCGTAGGACTTGCCGGCGCGGGCCGCGGCGTACTGGAGCAGATCGTTGGGCACGGTGATCGAGTCGCCGTGGCCGGGCGGGTGCTCGGGCAGCAGCTCCACCGCGGCCTCGGGCATGGTGGTGGGGCCGATCTCGGAGATCCGGATCTGGTTGTCCATCACGCTGCCGCAGGCCACGAACTCGCCGCTGCCGGTGACCATGGCCCGCAGCGAACGCTCCCGGTCCAGGTTGAAGCGCAGGTCGATGGCGGTGCGCGGGCGGGCGAACTGGTGCAGCAGATCCGTGTACCAGGAATTGAGCTGACCGGGCCAGCCCAGGCCCTTGTCCGCCAGGCCCACCCAGGCCGACCTGCGGATCTGCTCGGCCTCCTCGTCGGTGGCCGGATCGGGCACGACGTCGAGCACCAGCGGCCGGGCCCCCGGTGCGAGGTCTTCCCAGCTCACGAAAAACTCCATCGGCGTGAGCACGACCGCCGCCATGGCCTTCCTTCCCTGTCTCCCACCAGGTTCAGACGGCCAACGGTACCCCCGAACAGGCGGCATCGGCCGCACAACGCGCTAATCCGCGCCAGCCCGCCGCCGGAACCGGCGCAGCCCGAGCACCAGGCCGAGCAGGAGCAGCCCGCCGCCCAGGGTCACCGCCACCGCCACCGGGTGCCCGCCGCCCTTGAGTTCGGCGGCCAGCCCGGGGTTCGCGCCGGTCTCCACCGCGTCCCGGCTGGGCGGGGCCGCACCGCCGACCAGGTAACGCACGCTCGCCTCGGCCGAGTCCACCCTGGTCACCGTCTGCCGCGCGGTGATCGAACGCGCGCCGGGCTTGAGGTCGGCGCCGGGCCGCAGCCGCCACTGGCCGTCCGCGCCGACCATGGTCGACCCGGCGGGCACCCCGTCCACCGAGACGGTCACCAGCGCCTTGGGTTTGCCGGTGCCGGCGATCTGCGGCCGGGGCAGGTCGCCGTGGTCGCCCTGGCCGGGCGTGGTGATCACCGGTGGCGGCGGCATCACGGTGAAGTTGCCGACCGTTTCCGGGGACTCCTGCCCGTCCACGCTCTGCTTCAGCGCCACCTGATGCCCGCCGAGGCACAGCTTCTCCGGCAGCGTCAGCCGCCAGCGGCCCTCGCCGTCAGCGATGATCAGCACCGGTGGTTTGGCGTCCAGGCGCACGCTCACCCGCGCGCCGGGCCGGGCGGTGCCGTGCACCTCCGGCAGCGCCTCGGTGCCCCGGCTGCCGTCCAGCGGGCCCAGCAGCGTGGGCGCGCGCAGCCGCGGCTCGTCCGGGTCCAGGTAGGCCACCAGCTTGTCCCGGTTGGCATCGCGCGGCCGGGTGCGGTCCGGGGCCAGCTCGTCCACATCGCGCACGCCGTCGGCGTCCGCGTCGCCCTCGGTGGTCAGCAGCCGCAGTTCGCCGCCGAAACTGGGCAGCACGTCCGCGGTCAGCGATTCGCCCAGCGCCAGCGTGGTCAGGCCGCTGGGGCCGGGCGCGGGGCGGCAGCGACCGGCGGCCGAGCCGAGGTGCGCGGCCGAGGTCCAGCCCAGGGCCGCGCCACCGGCCAGCAGCGCGCCGCCGCCGTCCACGCACAGCCCGTGCACCTCGAACCCGCGCAACGCCATCCCGCCGGACTCGCCGAGCCGCCACACCGAGCGCGGGGCGAACACCGTGCCGCAGGAGTAGCCCGCCCGGCCCGCCGCGCACACCTGGGCGCCGGGGATGGCCGCGGCGAGCGACTCGACCCGTTGCGCGCCACCGGGTCCGGCCACCTCGGGCAGCGGGGTGGCGTGCGGGTCGGCGATCCGGATCGAGGCCAGATCGTCGCCGGGGCCGTCGCCGTCCAGGGAGGCCAGGGTGAACTTGTCCACCGAGCCCAGCGGGGCGCAGTGCGCCGGGCCGAGGGAGACCGCGCGGCCGAGCCGGTCCAGCGCGTTGAGGCCGTAGCCGCAGCCCTGGGCGCGCACCGCGGGCGGTTGCGGCGGCAGGTCGGTGTGCTCGACCCGCAGCGATACCCCGGGGCGGGGCAAGGAGTTCGCCAGCCTGCGGCCGATGGGGGAGTCGGCCAGCAGCAGGCGCAGGTTCCCGGCGCGCACGTCCGGGGTGATGCCGTAGACCGCGGCCCGCTCGGCCGGCGGCAGCGTGGCCGACCAGCGGGCCACCGCGTCCACCGCCTGGTCCAGGGCCTCGGCGTTGACCGGCCGCACCTGCGCGCCCGCGCCGGCGATCCGGACCCGGTCCGCGGCAGCCTCGTCGGTGACCGCGACCCGCAGCCGCCGGTTGCCGGACTCGAACCAGGCGCCGCCGAAGGCCGAACCCAGTTCGGCGCGCAGCCGGTCGGCGGCGGCCGCGGCCTGCCGGGCCGCGCGGCCGTTGGCCAGGTAGGTCACCGGGTCCAGGCCGAGATCGCGGCGCAACGCCTGTTTCAGCTGCGGCGGCAGCGCCTCGGCGTGCGCGGCCAGCAACGCCTGCTCACCGGGCTGCTGCGCGGCCTGCGCAGGCATCGCACCCAGCACGAGCAGGCAGGCGGCTCCGGACAACCCAAGCGCCCTGCGCATCCCGCACCTTCTTCGCCACCACCCAAACCCGCCCATGACAACGGGAGTGGGCAAACGCTAGCCGCCCGAAGGGGCAGTTCCGCCGGTCGCTGCCGGGTTCGTTACGAAGGTCGCGGTATGGCAAAGAAACGGGCGGCCGTCCCGGAGGACGACCGCCCGTTTCGCGGTGTTTACTCAGTTACTTCAGGACTGCACGCCCGCCTTGCGGCGGCGGAAGAACACCAGCAGCGCGATGCCACCGGCGACGGCCACGGCGCCACCGATCAGCATCGGCACCACGCCGTCCACACCGGTCTTGGCCAGGCCGCCGTTACCGCCGCCGTTGCCGGCGGGGCTGGTGGTCGGCGGGGCCGCGCCACCCTTGGTCAGCTCGTAGGCCACGGTGTCCGCGTCCGAGTCCACCTTGTCGATGGTCTGCTTGGCGGAGATGGTGTGCTTGCCCTTGGCCAGGTCAGCGGCCGGGGTGAGCGTCCACTTGCCGTCGGCGCCCACGGTGGTCTCGCCCAGCTTGGTCTCGCCGGCGGTCACCGTGACGGTGGCCTTGGCGGTGCCGGTGCCGGAGATGACCGGGCGGGCGTTCTCGCTCTTGGCGCCTTCCTTGGGCTCGGTGATGACCGGAGCCGCCGGAACGATGGTGAACTTGGACTTGACCTCGCGCGAGGTCAGCTCGCCGACCTTCTGCTTCAGGCCGACCTCGTGGTCGCCGTAGGCCAGTTCCGCGCCCGTGGCCTGCGTCCACTTGCCGCTCGCGTCAGCCTTGATCTCCGTGGTCTGGCCCTTGTAGGACAGGGTGACCGCGGCGTTGGGCTTGGCGGTGCCGGTGAGCACCGGCTTGCGCTCGGTGATCCGGGACTTGTCGGCCGGGCTGGTCAGCTTCGGCGCGGACAGGTTCGGCTCGTCGGCGTCACGGTAGGCGGCGACACCGTTGTTGTTGGTGTCCTTGATCTTGGTGATGTCGGCGTTCAGCTCGTCGATGTCGAGCACGCCGTCCTCGTCCACGTCACCGTTGCTGGTCAGCACGGTGAGCTGGGCGTCGCCCTTGTGGTCGGGCAGGATGTCCCTGCCGACGAACTCGGCGTAGGAGCGGTCCTTCGGCTGGCCCGCGGTGGGGCACTTGTCGCCGGGGTTGGCCGCGCCGCCGGAGGTGATGCCCAGCGCCTTGGAACCCAGGACCACAGCGCCGCCGGAGTCACCCGGGATGCTGCAGGCGTCGTGCTGGAACAGCGAGAGCAGGTGGTTGCTGATCCGCACCTGCACGTCGACGTTGACCACGTTGCCGCACTGCCAGCCGGTGGTGCGGCCGGACTTGCAGATCTCCTGGCCCTGGATCGGGTCGGTGACGCCGTCCAGCTTCAGGCCACTGCCGTTGTAGCGGTTGACCTCGGGCAGCAGCTTGTTGCCACCGTTGGTCACCTTGATGGTGGCCGAGTCGTCGCCGTCGGGGGCGTTGTCGAACCGGACGTTCTCGCCGAGACCGATGGCCTCGCCGACCGGGTTGCCCGCGCCCTTGATCTCGACGTTGACCTTGCGGCCGTCAAAGCCGTCGAAGCAGTGGCCGGCGGTGATGATCTGGCCACGGCCGAGCTTGTCCACGGCGTTGAAGCCGAGGGAGCAGAGCCGCAGGCTGCTGCCCGCGCCGGAGACGGTGTAGCCGTCGCCACCGCGGATGTCCTTCTCGGCCTGCAGCTCTTCCTGCTTGTGCCCGATCTCGACCTGGACGTTCACCTTGGGCAGCTCGGTGGCCAGGGCCTTGCCCGCCTCCGAGCTGGACAGGGTCACGCCCAGCTTGCCGTCCTTGGTGTCCACCGCGACGGCCTGGAACGCGGCCTTCTTCTCGGCGGGCAGGGCCTTGACCCAGTTGCTGATGGTGTCCGCGGCGCGGTCGAGCGCGCTGGCGGAGACCCCACGCTGGTGCACCTCGCCACCGGCGGCCCGCACCTTGGCGGCCACGGCGGCGTCAGTGACCGCGACGTGCAGTTTCTTGCTGCTCTTGTCGAACCACGCGCCGCCGAACTTCTCGCCCAGCTCCTTGCGCAGTCGCGAACCGGCCAGCGCGGCCTTGTCCGCGGCCCGTGCGGTCGCCACGTACTCCTTGGCGTCCTTGCCGAGGTCGCGACGGATCGCTTCCTTCAGCTCGGCCGGCATGGACTGCACGACCGCGTCCGCGGTGACCTCGGTCGGCTGCGCGGGCGCCATGCCCGTGCTCAGCGCGGTGCCCAGCACCAGCACACCCGCCACCGAAACAGCGGCGCCCACCCTCCGGCGGAGGCTTGCCTTGCTCATCTAGCTCCTTCCCCAGACCCCACCATGACCCGATTGGGTTACCTCGGAGGGGTGACGCAGGGAAGCTAGCTGTAGTTCCCTCTACTTGGGACCGGGTTTGTGAAAAAAGGTGCGAACTTCGTTACGAAGATTTGACTCGCCAGGCCGGGCCGCCGAAGGCCGCCGCCAGCTCGTCTGGCCTGCACGGCAGTCCGAAATGATCACCGACAGCAAGATCGGCTTCGGCTGCCAGCCAGAATTCTGCCTGCTCAGCGGTTGACACACCGTCCGCGATCACCTCGGTGGCACCGGCCCGGTGCGCCAGGCCGGGCAGCGCCCGCAGCGAATCGGCCACCGCCGGACCCGCGGTGCCCGCCCGGCCGAGAAGTTCACGGTTGAGCCGGACCGAGTTCACCGGAAGTTCGGTCAGCGTGGCCAGGTCGCCCGCGGCCAGCCCGAAGTCGCTGAGCACGGTGCGCACGCCGAGGTCGGCCAGCGTGCGCAGGTTGTCCCTGGCCTCGCCCCGGTCCGCGGTCAGCACCGGCGCGGGCAGTTCGACCAGCAGCTTGGTCGCCGGGAACGCGGTCTCCTTGAGCACGCCGACCACCCTGGTCACCAGGTCCGCGTCTGCCGCCTGGTGCGGGGTCAGGCTCAGCGCGAGCACCAGATCCCGGCCCAGCCGCTGCCGCCACCAGCCGGTCTGCCGGCAGCCGGCGCGCAGCAGCCACTCGCCCAGGTTGGCCATCAGTCCAGTCGACTCGGCCAGCTCCCGGCACCGCCGGTCCGGCAGCGGCCCGAGCTCCGGGTGCTCCCAGCTCAGCAACGCCTCCACCCCGAGCACCCGGCCGTCGGCCAACCGCACCAGCGGCCGGTACCTCGGTTCCACCGCGCCGTTCTCGAACGCGCCCGGCATCGAGGCGGCCAGCGCGTCCCGTTCCCGGTCCAGCCGGTCCTGCTCGGGATGCAGCTGCTCCCACTGCCCCGGTCCGTTGCCGCGGGCCCGGCGCAACGCCAGGTGCGCGCCGCGCAGCAGTTCGGCGGGCGTGCTCTCCGGCGGCGGCCGGTGCACCACGCCGATGCTGACCGAGGCGGCCAGCCCGTGCCCGTCCACGTAGGTCGGTTCGGCCAGCTCGCACCGGATCATGTGCACCATGGTCATCGGGGCCGGGGTGCTGGAGCAGTTCTCCACCAGCACCGCGAACTCGGACCCGTCGATCCGCGCCACCATGGCCTTCTCCCCGGCCACCACCGTCTTGAGCCGCTGGGCGACCATCACCAGCAGGTGCTCGCCCGCGTGCTCGCCAAGACCGTCGCGGACCACCGCGAAGGCGTCCAGGCCGAGGTGGAACAGGGTGACGCCGTAGCGCGGATCCGCTTGGCGCAGCACGGATTCCAGGTGGGTGCCGAAGTACTGGCGGTTGGGCAGCCCGGTCAGCACGTCGTGCAGCGCCTGCCTGCTCAGCTCGTTCTGCAACAGCAGCAGTTCGGTGCCGTCCTCCACCACGGTGACGAACTGGCTGGCGCCTCGTCCTCGCCGCGCAGTAAAGAGGCGGTCAGCGAGACCATGGCGTGGTCGCCGTCCTGCAGCAGCAGTTTCTGCGACTGCTTGATCCGCTGCACCCGGCCGCTGAGCAGGGCCGCGTAGTCCTCGCGCAGCGCGGACGCGTGCTCGGGCGGGACCAGGTCGAACAGGTTGCGGCCGGTCAGCTCGGCCGCGGTGTGCCCGAGGATGGCGCCGACCGAGCCGTTCACCCGCAGCAGCGTGCCGTCCAGATCGGTGATCAGGATGCCGCTGGCCGAGCAGGTGGCGACCTCCTCGAACCGGGCCTCGGCCGCGCGCAGGTTCCACTTGGCGTCGCGCACCGCCTTGAGCAGCGAGAGTTTCATGCTCTCCTGCTGCTCCAGGGTGGCCCGCTGCGCGGCCGCGAGGAAACCGGCGGCCAGCGCGCCGAGCGTGCCCACCACGCGTTCGGCCGACTTGCCGCCGCGGAACTCCGGCAGCGCCAGCATGCCCTTGCCCAGGATGTCCATGGTCAGCGCCAGCGACTGCTGGCTGGCGCAGTTCAGCGCGACCAGCCGGGCGCCGGCCGCCTCGGCCGCCGCGTTGCCCGCCTGCTCGCTGTGCACCGTGGCGCACAAGGTGTCCAGCAGCCCGGCCAGTTCGTCCTCGAACTCGGTGTGCACCAGCGGCACATAGTCGGTTTCGGCCAGCACGTAGGCCCATTTGCGCGCGAGGGTGCGGCGCTTGCGCCGCCAATCCTCCGGCGGCGGCGCCGGGCTCGTCTGCAGGCCGAGATCCGGCATGGGTCGCTCAGCGCTTCCTGGCCACGCCGGCGTAGGTGTATTCGTTGCTCGACGGATCGGCGATGGCGCCCGGACCGTCGGCCCGCCAGTCGGCACAGCCGACCAGCCCCGGCTCGACCAGCTCGAAGTCGCCGAACATGGTCATGATCTCCTCGTAGGAGCGCGGGGTGACCTGGTCCGCGCTGCGGGAGAGCCGGATGGCGTCGCCGAGGTCTTCGAGGTCCTGCTTCTGCTCGTCGTGAGTGGCGTGGGTGAGCGCGAGGTGGCTGCCGGGCGCGAGCAGATCACGGTAGTGGCGCATCAGCTCGGCGGGATTGGACTCATCCGGCAGCCAGTGCAGCACCAGCATGAACAGCAGGCCGACCGGCTGGGAGAAGTCGAGCAGCTGCCGGACCGCGGGGCTGCCGACGACCAGCTCGAAGTCGCGCATGTCCGCGTGCACCACGCCGGTGCCGGGCGTGTGCTCCAGCATCAGCTGGCTGTGCGCGACCGCGACCGGATCGCGGTCCAGGTAGACCACCCGGCAGGCCGGGTCGATCCGCTGCGCGATCTCGTGCACGTTGCCCACGGTCGGGATGCCCGAGCCGATGTCCAGGAACTGCCGGATCCCTTGTGCCATCAGGTGCCGGACCGCCCTGGCCATGAAGGCGCGGTTGAGCCGGGCCACCCGGCGCAGGCTGGGTGCGATGCGCTGCAACGTCTCGGCGGTGGCGCGATCCACCGCGAAGTTGTGGCTGCCGCCGAGCACGTAGTCGTAGACCCGGGCGATGCTCGGCGTCGTTATGTCGACGCCGGCCGGGACCCAGTCCTGCGTCCGCGTCACGGAAAAACACCTCGATTCGTAGCGGTGACCAGCATAGCGAGATTTGGTGCCCGAGTTGATGATCGACCAATGGGATGACGCCCCACTCGGACGGGTACTGTCGCCTGCGGCCGAATGGGCCCTAGTGTGGCCACTTCCCCTTTCCCGGCGCAAGGAGTGCGAATGCCCGTCCGGGTGGCACCCGGTCAGTGGCCGTTACTTGGGCACACACCGGCCTTGCTACGCAGAAAATTCAGGTTCACCTCGGGACTCCGCGATCATGGCGACGTTGTCAAGCTGTATCTGGGACCACTCCAGGCTTATTTCATCACAAGTCCTGAACTGGTCCACCGCGTACTGGTAACGGACGGCGCGAGTTTCGGAAAAGGCGCCATGTTCGACAAGTTCCGGCCTTACATGGGTAACGGCCTGGCGATGTCGGACGGCGCGTTCCACCGGCGCCAGCGCAAGCTCATCCTGCCCGCCTTCCGCCAGGGGCGGATCGAGCACTACGCCGGGAACATGGTGCGGGCGGCCACCGAGCTGACCGGCTCCTGGCGGCCGGGCGAGGTCCGGCTGGTCGACGCCGACATGCAGGGTCTGGCGGTCACCATCGTCGGCGCCGCGTTGTTCGCCACCGAACTGGGCGGGCCCGCGATCGAGGAGTCCCGCCGGTCCATCCCGGTGATCGTCAAACAAGGCATCATCCGGGCGCTCTCGCCCAACTTCGTCGAGCGCCTGCCGATCCCGGGCAACCGGGCCTTCGACGCCGCGATCAGCCGGATGCGCGAGGTGGTCACCCAGGTCATCACCAGCTGGGACGGCGTCGACCACGGCGATCTGCTGTCCCTGCTGCTACTGGCCAGGGATGCCGACACCGGCGAGGGCATGACCGAGCAGCAGGTCTTCGACGAGGTCATCACGCTGCTCACCGCGGGCATCGAGACCAGCGCGCTCGCGCTGGGCTGGATCTTCCACGAACTGGGCCGCAACTCCGAGGTCGAGGCGCGGCTGCACGCCGAACTGGACGAGGTGCTGGGCGGCCGCCCGGTGACCTTCGCCGACCTGCCCCGGCTGGAGTACACCCGGCGGGTGGCCACCGAGGGCCTGCGGATGTACTCGCTCTGGCTGCTGATGCGGCGGGCCAACCGCGAGGTCGACCTCGGCGGGCTGCGCCTGCGACCGGGCGATGAGGTCATCGTCAGCCCGTACACCATGCATTTCGACGATCGGTCCTTCCCTGACCCGGATCGGTTCGACCCGGACCGATGGTCGCCCGAACGGACGGCCGCGGTGCCCGAGGGCGCGTACATCCCGTTCGGCGCCGGCATCCGGCAGTGCATCGGAAACTCTTTCGCGCTGACCGAGCTGCTGACCGCGATCGCCACGGTCGCCGCGCAATGGCGACTCGTTCCGGTGCCGGATCGGCCGGTGCGGGTGAAGTTCACCAACGCGCCGTACCCGAACGCCCTGCCGATGACGGCAGTTCCACGCCATTAGTTGCTTCGCAAATCATCCATTCGGAGGTTTTTCCCGTGCGTTTGTTCTTGCGCCGGATCGGGGCGGCCACCGCCGCCTGCCTGGGTTTGAGCACGCTGATCGCCCCCATCCCGGCCGGCGCCGCCGAGGCGACCTGCCGGGACCTGTCCATCCCGGTTTCCCTGCTTGACCTGCCCTTGCTCAGCCTGGACCAGACCATGTACGGCCGGCTGTGCACCCCGGCGGGCGGCAGCAACACCGTGCAGGTGCTGATTCCCGGCGGCACCTACAACAGCTCCTACTGGGACATCGCGCACTCGCCGGAGACCCGCTCGTACCGGAAGGCACAGAACCAGGCCGGGTTCGCCACGCTCGCGCTGGACCGGATCGGCAGCGGGCGCAGCTCCAAGCCGCTGGGCGCGCTGCTGACCGCCTTCACCCAGGCCAACGCGGTCAACCACGTGGTCAAGGCGATGAAGTCCGGTTCGCTGGGGCCGAGGTTCGGCAAGGTCATCCTCGGTGGGCACTCACTGGGCTCGGCGATCTCGGTGATCGTGGCGGCCAAGCACCAGAACGTGGACGGCGTGCTGATCGCCGGCCAGCTGCACCGGCTGAACCTGACCGGCATCATCCCCACCCTGACCACGCTGACCCCGGTGCTGCTGGACCCCAAACCGGCGTTCCGGCTGCTGGACCCGACCTTCCTGACCACCGCGGTCGGGCAGCGCTTCACCGCCTTCCACCGCGGCGGCCCGCTGGATGAGATCGCGGTCGCCGAGGACGAGGCGAACAAGGACGGACTGGCCGCGGGTGAGGCGGTGGACGGCATCCTGCTCGGCACCATCCTGCCGCTGAGCAAGCTGATCAAGGTGCCGGTGCTGCTCGCCATGGGCGGCAACGACCAGGTGTTCTGCGGTGGCCTGCTGGGTAGCGACTGCTCCTCGGCGGAGGCGCTCAAGCAGTTCGAGGCGCCCAACTTCGGGCCTGCCGCCCAGCTGCGCACGTTCGTGCTGCCCAACTACGGGCACTCCTTCAACTACGCGCCGAACGCCTCGGAGT
The DNA here is from genome assembly GCF_023094165.1 of Crossiella sp. S99.2. Classification (GTDB taxonomy): domain Bacteria; phylum Actinomycetota; class Actinomycetes; order Mycobacteriales; family Pseudonocardiaceae; genus Crossiella. Next base: position 240,703 of record NZ_JALMDK010000001.1, read on the forward strand.
TCTTCCAGGCCACCGCGAGGTGGGCTGAGGAGATGGTCGGTCGCTAGGCCGGCCCGCTGGGGACGGCCAGCACCGCCCGGACGGCCGTCCCCAGCACCGCCTGCACCCGCACCTCCGCGCCGTCCTCGCGCACCCGCGCGGCCACCGTGATCTCCGCGGCCCGGTCGAGCCGCACGAGCATCGTGTCCCCGGCGACTCCCTCGGCCCAGGCCAGTTCCGCGCCTGCCGGCTCGCCGTCCACCAGCACCCGGACCGCCGCGGCGCCCGCGGAAACCAAGCCGGACAACAAGATCTCCACCTCGCCCGCGGGCACGGCCGCGACCAGCAGCGGCTCCCAGTCCGCCGAGCCGGTGCCCGGCCAGTCCAGCGGCCGGACCGGGGTGAAGGCGGCCGGGGGCGCCGGTGGGCGCAGGCCCTCCAGCAACCGCAGCCGTCGCCGGATCTCCCGCAACTCCTCGGCCAGGTCCGGCCGCCGGTTCGTCCTCACCACGCCTCCCGCACCGGTGCGACGGTCAGCGTGACCCGCTCCAGCCCGCCGTCATCGCCCGGTTCCACCTCGTAGCCCAGCACCCGCACCGGCACGTCCAGCGCGCCGTCGGCGAAGAACGGGTCCTCCACCACGATCCGCGCCTCATCGCCCACCGCGTAACTGCCCAGCACCGGGTCCAGATCGGCCCGCACCACCAGTTCGGGCAGCACCACCGGCCGCCGGGTCGCGGCCAGCCTGGCCCTGGCCTGGGCGGCCAGCAGGTACAGATCGCTGGAGTCGACGAAGGACTCCGCCTCCTCCAGCAGCGGCCAGCCCTGCTCGCCCGCTGCCGCGTCCTCGGCGTAGACCACGATCCGGTCCTCCTCGCCGCCGGTGCCCTGCACGAACACCCTGGTGGCCATGGCCGCCGCGTCCGCCGGCCAGACCAGTTCCAGCAGGTTCGCCCCGTACTCCCACACGTGCCCGGCGCCGCGCCCGCCCAGCTGCGGGAAACCCAGGCGCAGCAACCGTCGTGGCCGCCCGTCCGGGCCGTAGGGGGTGTCCATGGCGAAGTCGAAACCGCGGTCCGCCTCGGCCAGTTCGCGCAACGCCTCGGCCACCGGCTTCAGCTCGTGCGCCGCATAGCTCACCGATCTGTCCACAGTGGACACTTCGGGTCCGGTCACCTCGATGCCCAGGTCGCCGCCGGGGTGGGACTGGGCCAGTGCCACGATCTCGCGCGCGATCATCAGCTGATCCCCTTGCCAGGACAGCGGTTCGGTGTTGCTCAGCGGATGCCGGACCAGCCGCCGGTGCTCGAAGTAGGAGAAGAAGTCGTGCCCGGTCAGCTCCAGCGTGCCGCTGGTGCCGTCGTAGCGGCTGGCCCACAGGATGCCGCCCCAGACCAAGGTCCCGTCCCGGTCCACGTACAGCGCGGTGCGACCAGGGGTGGCCGCGACCCGGGGACGCCGCTGCCGGACCTCGGCGTCGGTGACCCGCAGCTGCCCGCGGAACTCGCCCACGTCGTTGAGCCTGCGGCTGAAGGTGACCCCGGACAGCGGCAGCTCGTCCACGATCCGGCCGGTGCGCAGGTCGGCGAACAGGTAGGTGTAGGTGGCCATCAGTCCGCGGACCAGGTGACGTCGAACCACACCTCGACCACGTGGTCGATGCTCTCCTCCAGGCTGAGCTGGGTCCGCCCGTCGGGGTGCCGGTAGGCGGACAGGCACAGCGCGGCGAACCTGGCCTCGCCGCCCATCGGCCGGAGCACACCGTGCGCGATCCACACGTGGCCCTGGCCGCCCGGGCTGAACTCGGCGGGCAGGTAGGCGGCCACCCTGATCGCGTTGGCCGGGAAGGTGCGGGTCATGGTGCCGGACAGGCTCACCATCCGCCCGAGGCGGCGCACCTGCAATGGCCGGTCGGTCTTGTGCGCCCACCGCGGCTCCGGGGTGGCTGCCTGCCAGCCGGTGTCGGTGGGGTCCAGCGTGCGCCAGCCGTCCTTGGTGGCCACCTCCAGCACGTGGGTGTCCAGCCGGTGCACGTAGCTGCCCAGGGGAGCGCTGACCGGGCGGTCGGCAGCGTCCAGCACCGGCAGCACGCCGCCGACCGCCGCGATGAACCGGCGCTTGTCCCGCACCCGTACCGGCGCCGTGTCCATCAGGTACAGCTCGGCCAGCAGGAGGTGGGCACGCGGGGGCGGAGCAGGCGGCACGGCCGGATGCTCGACATCGCTGGCCGGGCCGTCCAGCAGCCGCAGCTCGATCCCGTTCGGCTTGCCGTCCGCATCGACGGTGAGTTGCACCAGCACCCAGGTGATCCGTTGCATGAGCCTGCCGGGCGGGGTCAGCGTCAGCCTGCGTGCCCCGTCCACGGTGACCAGGAACGGCCCGGCCCCACTCGGATCGGGCAGCACCGCCTGGAAGGCGTTGACCGTGACCGTGTCGCCGTTGAGGCTGACCTGGCCGGGCGCGCCGGGCGCGGGCCTGATCCCGGCCCGCACCCCCACCGGATCCGCCGGTAGGTCGCCCGAGCTGGTCCAGGTCATGCCGGTGGTCAGCCGGGCGGAGGCGGCGTCGATCCCGTCGACCCAGCCCGGAATCCGTTCTGCCATGTCCGGTCCTCTCTCAGACCCAGGCGTCGCGCCAGTGCGCGGTGAGCCGGGCCGTGTCGTTGCGGTCCTGATGGGCGGTGAAGGCGACCGCGGTCTGCCCTGGTGGCAGGCCGAACCAGGTCGAGCCGGGGGCCAGCGCGGCCCGGCGGGAGGCCGCGCCCAGCCGCACCGTGCGCGCCGCGGTGTCGATCTCCAGCAGTTCGCCGGTGGCCAGGTCCAGGTCGAAGGCCAGCCGGGCGCCGGTGCCACGTTGGGTGATCACCGGTTTGCGCACCGGGCCGCGCAGCTCCCAGACCGGCTGGCTGCGCACGGTGCCCGCGTTGTCCAGTAGCAGCACCCCGCCCACCGGCTGGCCGAAGACCAGCGGGAAGGTCAGCGGGAATCTGATGCCGGGCGCGGCCTGGGGCAGTGCGCAGGCGGCCTGCCGGGGCGAGCCGTAGCGCAGCGGATCCGGCGCGGTGAGCACCAGGGAGAAGGTGAACAGGTACGGCGTGACGTCGTCGATCCTGGTGCCCGCGCCCAGCCGGACCAGCGCGTGCCGGTCGAAGCCCTGCTCGGTCACCCGCAGCTCGCGCAGGCCCGCGGTGTCCGCGAGCACCCCGGCCAGCCGGTTCTTGGCCCGTTCCTTGGCCGCCACGCTGGGCGCGATCGCACTGCCCTCCAACGTGACCACTCGCGCGCCGCGGTAGCCGGGCGCGTCGAAGGCGCCGTCCCGCTGCGGCCGGTTGACCAGGTCCAGCCGCAGTTCCGGGGTGCTGGACCAGCCGTCCTCGCGGGTGATCCACCACTCCACGCCCTCGGCGTCCACCGTCCCGCCGGCCCAGCCGTCCACCTCGAACACCGGACGCTGCAACACCATCGGCTCGGTCATCGTCTCGCCGCCCAGGCCACCTCGCGGGCGGCGATCCGCCCGATCTCGTACTCCGACTGCCCCGGCCGGGCATAGACGTTGACCACCACTGACGTGCCACCGGGCACCGCGGCGGCCGCCCCTGGCGCCGCGCCGGGCACGGTGAAGGCGTTCACGAACCCGCCTGCCGTGGACAGGCTCTCCGGCTTCACCCCGTCCAGGAAGCCGGCCAGCACGTCGCCGATCAGCGGGATCTTGCGCAGTGCGTTCTGGATCGCGGTGATGAGTGCCTTGAGCCACTTCCCAGGGGAGAGGAAGGTCTCGATGATGCTGGTCTGGATCGCCTCGGCCAGCCGGGTGCCCAGGCGTTTGCCCATCGCGTCCAGCAACGGGCCCAGCTCGTTCTCCAGGTCGCGGAAGTAGTTGCGCAGCTTCCCGGTCAGCTCGGTGAGCTTGCCGTCCAGCGAACTGACCAGCGCCTCGCCGAAGTCCTTGACCTTCTTCAGCAATCCGGCCAGAAAACTCTCGACCAGCGAGCCGAACACCACGGTGAACGCGACCCATTCGGCGATCACCAGTGCGAAGATCCCGGCGACCTGGAGCAGCAGCTTGATCTGGAACTTGGTCAGCTGGTCGAGGATGTTCTCCAGCAACCGGGACACCAGCTTCTGCACCAGCAGGGTGAACACGCCGACCGCCAGGGTGAGGGCCGCGAGCAGGATGCCGACCCGCACCAGCAGCGCGACCTGGAACTTGGCCAGCTGGTCCAGCACCTGGGCGAAGAACTGGCTGGTCGCCGCCAGCATCCCGTCCAGGGCCCGCCGCCAGAGGTGCTGGATCTGCTGCGCGGCCTGCTGCACGGCGTTCTGGATGAGCCGCCAGAACTGCCGGACGAGGTTGAGCAGCGTCCGCAGCGACTGGGTGGTGGCCGCGACGATCAGCCGCCAGTGCTGCCGGACGGTGTTGAGCAGCTGGGCGTGCGCCCCGGTGGTGGCGGTGGTGATCAGTCGCCAGTTGAGGGTGATGATCCGGCGCAGCACCGGCATCACCTGGTTGACGGTGCGTTGCACGGCCAGCCAGGTGGCCGCGTTGGCCCGGCGGATCGCGTTGAGCGCCACCAGGATCACCTGCTGGATCTGCCGCCAGCCCAGCAGCGCGGTGCGCCGGATGGCCAGCATCGACTCGGCCACCGCCCTGGGCAGCGCGCGCCAGGTGTTGTCGCTGACCCGGCGGATCAGCAGCAGTGCCATGGTGGTCGCGGACAGGGTCTGCAACCACTGCGAGCGCACGGTCAGGAAGGCCGCCCTGGCCGCGGTCACCATGGCGCGGATGGCCGCCGGGATCCGGGTCAGCGACAGCAGCGCCCTGGCCACCTGGGCCGCGAGCAGGTGCAGGTTGCCCGCCATGGACCGGACCGCCACGCCGTAACGGGTGGCCTCGGCGCGGCTCTGCGGCAGCTGCCGGTTCAGGTCGCGGAACTGCCCGGTCAGCCTGCCGACCTGGTCGGAGACCGCCTCGGCGAAGTTGCCGACGATGCTGCGCGCGACCTCCTGTGCGGCCGCGGCCGCGGCGGTCGCGTCACCGGCCGGACTGCTCATCGCTGCCCTCCTTGCGGTAGTGGGGCGCCGAAGAACGCCGCGATCTGCGCCGGACTGGCCCCGGCGGGCTCCGGTGTTTGCTCGATCCCGGGCCGGGGCACCGGGAGCGGGCGTTCCGGCGGGTCCGCGCCCTCGGCGGTGTGCGCGGCGGCGTACATCCAGTTGGCCGCGGCGAGCTGGTCCACCGCGGCCGCGAGCAACTGCTCGCCCAGGCCCCAGTCGGCCGCCTCGCCGCGGAGTTCCCGTGCCAGCGCGCCATCCCGCGGCAGGTGCTGGATCAGCACCCGCAGGCGGCGCCGGGAGACCTGGCCGCGGTAGTGGTCGAGCAGGTCGATCCCGTAGTGCCGCAACAGATCGGCCTCGATCGCCTCGGCGTGCTCGGTCAGGAGGTCGTCGAGGCCGATGGTTCCCCCAGGGTCATCCCGGTGTCCCGGCCGTAGGCCTCCAGCACGCCCTGGATGTCCTGCACGCTGACCTCATGCTGGTCGAACCGCTTGAACTGCTCCTCGCCCAGCAGCGCCCGCAGCAACCCGTCCAGATCTGTGGCGTCCAAAGTGGACAGTGCGCTGACGGCGCCCCTGGACAGTTCGACCGGCAGCGTGAAGACCTCGCCGTCCAGCTCGAACTCCCACTTCTCGCCCTGGGCCTCCAGCCGCTGCGCGCGGGCCGCGTTGACGTTGTGCCTGCTCATGCGGTCACCTTGTTCATCGACCAGACGGCAAGGGGTTCGCCGCCGGTGGCGTTGATCGGGGTCAGCGCGGTGAAGGTGACGCCCAGTTTGAGCGCGGCGGTGCGGGTCAGCGGGGTCTCGTCGGTCTCGGTGACCACCCCGCGCGGGATGTAGAAGCGGTGGGTCAGCTCCGGGCCGTCCTTGAACTCGATGCCCAGTGCCCGTTCGTCCGGCCGCGGCGCGGCGGCGATCTCGATGTTGATCCCGGCCGCGGTGTTGCTGACCTTGCCGCCGCCGAAGAAGAACGGCAGCGTGTCCGGGTTGACCTGCAACAGGCCGAACTTCAGCGAGAAGTCCCGGTCACTGAAGACGTAGCGGATCGCGGCCACCGTCTGCCAGGTGTCCACCGCGTCCAGTTTGTCCTTGCGCACGAACTTCACCCCGTCGCTGGCGGTGTAGCCGAGGTCGACCCAGGGCGCGGCCCAGTCCTTGGTGAAATCCGCCGGGGCGGCGGTGTGCGCGGGCGCGAGAAGGATCCGGCCGGTGCCGGCCACCCTGATCTCGCTGGCGTTCATTCCTGGCATTGACGCGCTCCTGTCTCAACTCGCGGGCCGGACGGCGGCCAGCACGCGGAACTTGGTGACGTAGCGGGCGATGTGCCCGCGCCGGGAATCGGTGAACCAGACCGGCCCGTACTCCTCCACCACCTCGCTGACCAGCACGCCCTCGGCATGCCGGGTGGTGGGCAGCAGTGGCAGCAGCCCGCGGACGAGCAGCGCCAGCCGGTGCGCGGCCGGTTTGGCCGGTCCGTAGGCGTCCACCCGGATCCGGGCGGCGTCGATCAGCTCGTCGTCCCGGAATTCGCCACCCATCCGGGTGATCAGCACTGCCCCGGTGGCGCCGGTGAAGTTCAGCGGCAGGTCGGTGGTGACGGTGACGCCGTCCAGTTCGGGGCGGGCGTCCAGAAAGGTGGCGAGCAGGCTCTCCAGATCGGGGAACACCAACATGTCCCCAGGTTTTCCGGGCCGCCGTCCCGCTGCCAACGCAACGGGACGGCGGGCCGGATCAACTCCGCTGACCTGCGCGTTCGGTGACCTGACGGGATGTGCGGCGGGACATCCCGCGCAGCACGCCCCACACCGCGAGCAGGATGTTGAGCAGCGTCACGACGGCGACGAACCGCAGTTCCGGCGCCGGATGCGCGGTGACCGGGACCTCGTCCTCGCGGGGCTGCGGCACGGGTAGCTCCCGCGCCGAATGCGCCCGCAGCCAGGCGGCGTGCAACTCCGCCAGCTCCGCCCGGCTGGCCCCGCAGGCCCGGCCGAGTCGCTGCACCAGGTCGTGGCTGGGCGGCAGCCCGGTGCCGGTGCAGTAGCGGTGCAGTGTCGAACTGCTCAGGCCGACCCGCTTGGCGAGTGCGGCGTAGCTCCGGTTTGTCCTTGCCTTCAGTGCAGCCAGCAGCCCCGCGAAGTCCGCGGCGCCCCCAGTGACGGCCACAAGAATCCCCCTTGTGAGTCATCCCCGACCCACATCCCACTGTGGCACGGGACACAGCCAAAAACGAGGCCGGAACAAAGCCGCGGCGCCGTCCGTTGGAGCTGTCAGAAGCTTGAGTGTGGCGGACTCAACCTCGCATTTGACGAGGAGCGACGCTTACGCTCAGACTTGAGCCAGGATCGCTCAAGGGCAACCTTGCGTGATTCGCCTACGTACAGCGTGACCAGCAGTGGAGGGAAGATTCATGGCGCGAGCGGTCGGTATCGACCTGGGGACGACCAACTCCGTCGTCACCGTCCTCGAGGGCGGTGAGCCGACGGTTATCGCCAACTCGGAGGGCTCGAGGACGACGCCGTCCATCGTCGCCTTCGCCAAGAACGGCGAGGTCCTGGTGGGTCAGCCCGCCAAGAACCAGGCAGTGACGAACGTGGACCGGACCATCAGGTCGGTCAAGCGGCACATCGGCACCAACTGGAAGACCGAGATCGACGGCAAGGCGTACACCGCGCAGGAGATCAGCGCCAGGGTGCTGATGAAGCTCAAGCGCGACGCCGAGGCATACCTGGGCGAGGAGATCACCGACGCGGTGATCACCGTGCCCGCGTACTTCGAGGACGCGCAGCGGCAGGCCACCAAGGAGGCCGGGCAGATCGCCGGCCTGAACGTGCTCCGCATCGTCAACGAGCCCACTTCCGCCGCGCTGGCCTACGGGCTGGACAAGGGCGAGAAGGAACAGACCATCCTGGTCTTCGACCTCGGCGGCGGCACCTTCGACGTGTCCCTGCTGGAGCTGGGCGACGGTGTGGTCGAGGTCCGCGCCACCTCCGGTGACAACCACCTCGGCGGTGACGACTGGGACCAGCGCATCGTCGACTGGCTGGTGGAGAAGTTCAAGTCCAGCAACGGCATCGACCTGACCAAGGACAAGATGGCGTTGCAGCGGATCCGGGAGGCCGCGGAGAAGGCGAAGATCGAACTCTCCAGCACCTCCACCGCGAACATCAACCTGCCCTACATCACCGTGGACTCGGACAAGAACCCGCTGTTCCTGGACGAGTCGCTGACCCGCGCCGAGTTCCAGCGGATCACCTCCGACCTGCTGGACCGCTGCCGCGCGCCGTTCAACAACGTGATCAAGGACGCCGGCATCCCGGTCGGCTCGATCGACCACGTGGTGCTGGTCGGCGGTTCCACTCGGATGCCCGCGGTTGCCGAGCTGGTCAAGGAGCTGACCGGCGGCCGCGAGCCGAACAAGGGCGTGAACCCGGACGAGGTCGTCGCGGTCGGCGCGGCGCTGCAGGCCGGTGTGCTCAAGGGCGAGGTCAAGGACGTCCTGCTGCTCGATGTCACCCCGCTCTCCCTTGGTATTGAGACCAAGGGCGGCGTGATGACCAAGCTCATCGAGCGCAACACCACGATCCCGACCAAGCGCTCGGAGATCTTCACCACCGCGGATGACAACCAGCCGTCGGTGCAGATCCAGGTGTTCCAGGGTGAGCGCGAGATCGCCGCGTACAACAAGAAGCTCGGCATGTTCGAGCTGACCGGCCTGCCGCCCGCCCCGCGTGGCGTGCCGCAGATCGAGGTCACCTTCGACATCGACGCCAACGGCATCGTGCACGTCTCGGCCAAGGACCTCGCCACCGGCAAGGAACAGGGCATGCAGATCACCGGTGGATCCGCCCTGGGCAAGGACGAGATCGACCGGATGATGAAGGACGCCGAGGCGCACGCGGACGAGGACAAGCAGCGCCGCGAGGAGGCCGAGGTCCGCAACCAGGCCGAGACCCTGGTCTACCAGACCGAGAAGTTCGTCAAGGACAACGACGAGAAGCTCCCGGCCGAGGTCAAGGACAAGGTCAACGCCGCGCTCGCCGAGTCCAAGGAAGCGCTGAAGGGCACCGACATCCCGGCGATCAAGGCCGCGATGGAGAAGCTCTCCACCGAGTCCCAGGCCATGGGCGCGGCGATGTACCAGGGCAACGAGCAGGCCGCCCCTGGCGCGCCGGGCGCGGAGACCCCTGGTCAGGCCAAGGCCGATGACGTGGTCGACGCGGAGATCGTCGAGGACGACAACAAGGGTGGCACCAAGAAGTGACCGAACAGCAGCCAGAATCCGAGCGCGTGGTGGTTCGCGACCGCCGTCGCATCGACCCGGAGACCGGCGAGGTTCGCTCCGCGGCGGCCAGCGAGGAGCTGGCCGCCGCGGAGGCGGTCGCTGAAGCCACCGTCCCGGCGGCGCCGGTGGATGTCGATGCCCTGGTGGAGTTGCAGAAGCAGCTCGAGGAACGCACCGCTGACCTGCAACGCCTGCAGGCCGAGTACGCCAACTACCGCAAGCGGGTCGACCGCGACCGCGAGCTGGTGGTGGCCAACGCCAAGGCAGGCGTGGTCTCCGAACTGCTGCCGGTGCTCGATGACTTCGAGCGCGCCGAGCAGCACGGCGATCTGACCGGCGCCTTCAAGGCGGTGGCGGACAAGGTCGTCACCACGCTGCAGAAGGCGGGCCTGGAAGCCTTCGGGCAGCACGGCGAGGAGTTCGACCCCTCGGTGCACCAGGCCGTGCAGCACGACACCTCGCCCGAGGTGGCCGGGCCCACGGTCACCACGGTGCTGCGCCGCGGTTTCCGCTTCGGCGAGCGGGTGTTGCGCCCGGCCATGGTCGGGGTCACAGACCACGAGCCAGGCGCGGCGGCCCCGGCGCCGGAGGCCACCGGGCGGCACGCCGCGCCGGAGACCGGCGCAGGCGAGAACACCCAGCAGTAAATGACAAACAGCGGGAAGGGAGGGGCGTCCGGATGAGCGCGAGGGACTGGATCGAGAAGGACTTCTACGCCGAGCTGGGTGTCCCTCCCGACGCGCCGGGTGAGGACATCAAGAAGTCCTACCGCAAGCTCGCCCGTGAGCTGCACCCGGACGCGAACCCGGGCGATGCCAAGGCGGAGGCCCGGTTCAAGTCCGTCTCCGAGGCCTACGGCGTGCTGTCGGACACCGAGAAGCGCAAGCAGTACGACGAGGCCCGCAGGCTGTTCGGCTCCGGCGGATTCCGGCCCAGCGGCGGCTTCGGCGGTGGCGGCGGTTCCGGTGGTTTCGACTTCGGCGACCTCTTCGGCGGGGCGAGCAGCAGTGCCCAGGCCGGCGGTTCCGGCGGGATCGGCGACATCCTGGGCGGGCTGTTCGGTCGTCGTGGCGGCCAGGCCGCCGGGGCCACCAGGGCGCAGCGCGGCAAGGACGTGGAGACCGAGGTCCGGATCGACTTCACCGAGGCCGTCCGGGGAGCCACCGTGTCGCTGCGCCTGTCCAGCCCGGCCACCTGTGGCACCTGTGGTGGCAACGGCGCCCGGCCCGGCACCTCGCCGCGCACCTGTGGCACCTGTGCCGGCGCCGGCGTGGTCAGCCGCAGCCAGGGCGCCTTCGCCTTCAGCGAGCCCTGCCGCGACTGCCGAGGCTCCGGCCGGATCGTGGACGACCCGTGCGGGGAGTGCGGCGGTGACGGGGTCAGCACCCGTACCCGCTCGCTGACCGTGCGGATCCCGGCAGGCGTGGATGACGGCCAGCGCATCCGGCTGGCCGGCCAGGGCGAACCCGGCCGCAACGGCGCGCCGGCGGGCGATCTGTTCGTCCGGGTGCACGTGGCCCCGCACGAGTTGTTCGGCCGCAACGGCGACGACATCACCGTCACCATCCCGTGCACCTTCCCGGAACTGGTGCTGGGCACCACGTTGACCGTGCCCACGCTGGAGGGCAAGGTGTCGGTACGGGTGCCGGCAGGCACCACGAGCGGCCGCACGCTCCGGGTGCGCGGCAAGGGCGTTGCCCGCAAGGACGGCACCTTCGGCGACCTGCTGGTCACCCTGCAGGTGGCGGTTCCGTCCACTGTGGACGATGCAGCCCGCGCCGCACTCGAGGCATACGCCGTGGCAACCGCGGATTTCGACCCACGACCGGCGCTGACCGCACTGTTGGGACGGGATGAGCCATGAGCCAGTTCGGTGAGCAGGGCGGCGGGATCCCGTTCCCGCCCGGAGCGTCCGAGGACAGCCCGGTGTTCGTGATCTCGGTCGCGGCCCAGCTGTCCGGACTGCACGCGCAAACCCTGCGCACCTACGACCGGCTTGGCCTGGTGTCCCCCGGCCGCACCGCGGGCGGGGGCCGCCGGTACTCCGCGCGGGACATCGCGCTGCTCAAGGAAGTCCAGCGGCTCTCCCAGGAGGAGGGCGTCAACCTGGCCGGCGTCAAGCGGATCATCGAACTCGCCACCGAGGCCGAACGCCTGCGCGCCGAGGTCGAGGAACTGCACCGCCAGCTCGCCGCCGCACACGCCGCCGCCGACCACGCGGCCGCCGCCGTGCACGCCTCCTACCGCCGCGACCTGGTCCCGCTCCGCCCCCAGCAGACCGCCCTGGTCGTCTGGAAGCCCCCGCAGCGCTGACCACCAGCGGCAACCTCCGCCGACTTGGCCCAACTGGTACGCCAACTTGGGCCAACCGGGCGTACCGGTTTGCCCAACTGGTGCGGAACGGCTGGGTGCGGCTGACCTGCGGCTCGGGTGTACCCTGCTCCCATGCTGAGGACGTGCGACAGCATGACCATGCGCGGCCGGATGATGATGTTCTCCGGCCTCCTCCGCATGTCCTGACCACTGCTGAGGAGGCCCCCCAACCGGCGGCCCCTCACCGGGCCGACACCATCCGCCCGGGGCCAGGAAGGTAGCGATGAGCCGCTACAACGTCATGACATCCATTCCGTACGTCAACGGCAAGCCGCACGTCGGCCACGCCCTGGAACTGATCCAGGCCGATGTGCTGGCGCGGCACCGGCGGCAGCGCGGTGACGAGGTGCGCGCGCAGACCGGCACCGATGACAACGCGCTGAAGAACGTGCAGGCCGCCGAGGTCGAGGGGATCACCCCGGCCGAATACGTCGAGCGGGTGGCGCAGAACTTCCTCAAGCTCGGCGAGGCGCTGGAGCTGTCCTTCGACGACTTCATCAAGACCAGCTCCGACCCCCGGCACAAGCCGGGCGTGGACAAGCTGTGGGAGCTGTGCGCCAAGCAGGGCGACTTCTACCGCAAGAGCTACACCGGTCTGTACTGCATCGGCTGCGAGCTGTTCTACACCGAGGCCGAACTGGTCGACGGCAAGTGCCCGGAGCACGGCACGGTGCCGGAGGAGATCGAGGAGAACAACTGGTTCTTCCGGCTCTCCCGGTACCAGGACCAGCTCATCGAGCTGATCTCCACCGACAAGCTGCGGGTCGAGCCGCCGCACCGCAAGCGCGAGGTGCTGGCCTTCATCGAGTCCGGGCTTGAGGACTTCAGCTGCTCGCGCAGCATGGCCAGGGCCCGGGGCTGGGGCATTCCGGTGCCCGGCGACCCCGAGCAGGTCATCTACGTGTGGTTCGACGCGCTGTCCAACTACATCACCGCCCCCGGCTTCGGCACCGACGAGGCCGGCTACCGGCACTGGTGGTCCGAGGACGTCGAGCAGGTGCACGTGATCGGCAAGGGCATCATCCGCTTCCACGCGGTGTACTGGCCGGCCATGCTGCTCTCCGGCGGGCTGCCGCTGCCCTCGACGATCTTCGTGCACGAGTACCTGACCGCGGGCGGCCAGAAGATCAGCAAGTCGCTGGGCAACGCCGAGGATCCGGCCGACATCGTGGCCGCCTACGGCAGTGACGCGATGCGCTGGTGGATGCTGCGCGACGTGGCCAGGGCCGGGGACACCGACTACACCGCCGAGCGGCTGGTCACCAGGGCGAACGAGGACCTGGCCAACAACATGGGCAACCTGGTCAACCGCGCGGTGTCCATGGTGCGCAAGTACCGCGACGGCGCGATCCCGCCGGTGGCGCAGGACAACCCGGCCGCCGCCGCACTGCGCGCCGCGCGGGCCGAGGCCGGGCCGACCATTGACGACGCGCTGGCCAACTTCGACTTCCGGCGCGCGGTCGAGTCGATCAGCCGGATCGGCGATGAGGCCAACCGGTTCGTCGAGGCCACCACCCCGTGGGCGCTGGCCAAGGCGGAGAAGAAGGACGACGCCCCGCCCGCCGCACTGGACGCGGTGCTGGCCGAGCTGGTGACCACGGTCCGCGAACTGGCCCAGCACCTGGTGCCGTTCCTGCCCTCGGCCGCCGCGCGGATCGCGCAGCAGGTCGGCGACGGCGGCGACACCGTGGCCGAGCCCAAGCCGGTCTTCCCCCGCTTGGAACTGGCTGCCGCCGAGTAAATCAGCGCCGAATAATCCTGGCGCCGGTGCCGCCCTCGCCGGGGGCGGCACCGTCCGGCATCAGTCCAGCGTGAACGGGTCGTACCGGATCCGATCCAGCGGCGTGCCCGCCACCAGCATCCGGGACACGGTGGCCCTGATCATCGCCGGGGAACCGCACACCAGCACGTCCCGGTCGTTCCAGGCGCCGTAGCGGGTGACCACATCGGCCAGGGTGCCGTGTTCCACGCCGCGGGCGCCGGGATCGGATTCCAGCACCGGCACCACGGTCAGCCACGGGTTGCCCATGGCCAGCCGCTGCACGGTGTCCAGGTCGTACAGGTCGCCGCGGGCCCGGCCGCCGTAGAACAGGTGCACCTTCGGGTTCTCCCCGTAGGCGGCCATCTCGTCCAGCATCGCCCGCATCGGCGCGATGCCGGTGCCGCCGGCGACCATCAGGATGTCCCGCTTGCTGGTGCGGTCGATGCCCATCCGGCCCATCGGCGGACCGACCCGCCAGGTGTCGCCGATCTGGGTGTGGCCCACCACGGACCGGCTCACCCAGCCGTTGTTCACCGCGCGGACGTGGAACTCCATCACGCCGTCCGGGCTGGGCGCGTTGGCCGGGGAGAAGTAGCGCCAGAGCCGGGGGCGCTGCGGGGTCTCCACACTCAGGTACTGCCCGGCGCGGTAGGGCACCGGGTGGTCGGGCTTGAGCCGGACCACGGCCAGGTCCCAGCTCAGCCGCTGGTGCTCGATCACGCTGGCGGTCCAGAACGCCGGGTTGTCGTCGGAGGCCGCCGACTCGAGCATGGTCTGGGCCATGATCGTGTAAGCCTCGGCCCAGGCGCGTTCCACGGCGGGCGTCCAGGCGTCGCCGGCGAACCGCTTGATCGCGGCGAGCAGCGCGGTGCCCACCGCCTCGTAGTGCACCGAGACCACACCGAACTTGCGGTGGTCGCGGCCGAGTTGCTTGAGGAAGGGCACCAGATCGTCTGGGCGGTCCACCATCTGCACGACGTGGACGAGGGCGCGCAGCAAGCGGCTGCGCTGCACCTCCATATTGGCCGGGAACAGCTCACGGGTGGTCGGTGCGAGGCTGAAGAGCATCCCGTAGAAGAACTGGGCTACTTCCTCGGCGCGCGGCTCGATCACCGCGAAGCTCTCGCGGATCAGGCGCACCATCGCGGTGACCCCTGGCGGAGGTTCCCGGTGCGGGGGCTGGGTCGGGTTGAGCACGGCGTTCGCGGTCATAGTCCGGGCGCAGTCTTCTCCACGTTGTTCGGCACGCCCATCCGACGCACCGATGGTGACCAGCATCCCCCGACAGAGTTGGACATTAACCCCTCCCTCGGGTCATCGGAGCCTTGATGCCACGTTCGAGTGCAATTTGCTTACTGCGTGTGTACATGTGCTCCGCGCAACGGGCGACCGTTGGCAGTGCGATGTGCGTGACCACACCATCTCGTGACACGGTGGGCACCGTGATGCCCGACACTCCGGTCCCGACCGGCACTGCCGATCCTGACTTGTTGCTACTGGAGCTGTCCGATTCACCGGCCCGTGTCACCGAGGTGGCGGCGGTCGTACCCGGTGATCACACACGGCAGCAGGCCGTCACGTCCAGTGTGCCAGTCGAGGAATCTGCGGATTCCGCTCGCAGCGCGACGAGCGGTAACGACACTTCAGCCGCGCGTACCCGCCAACTGGATGCCCCCACCCGGGTCATCGCCCGGCCGGCGCAGCAACTGAGCCTCGGCATGGAGACCACCAGGCGGATCGAACTGCCCCCGCGCAGCCTCTCCGGCCCGGCCGATCCACTGCCGCCCGCCCCCGCCGGCCTGCCCGGATCCCGCGGCGAGCACCTGTTGCAGCGGGCCTTCGGCACCGAGTCCAGGGCCGCCCGGTTCTACTCGGATCAGGTGCTGGATCACCTCAATCCGGTGATGACCGAGTTCGTCGGGCGGATGGAAATGCTGTTTGTGGCCACTGCTGATGGTCACGGAGAGTGTGATTCTTCTCTTCGGGCTGGGCCGCGCGGGTTTATCCAGGTGCTGGATGACAAGCATGTTGCTTACCCGGAGTACCGGGGCAATGGCGTGTTGGCCAGTCTCGGCAACATCAGTGAGAACCCGCACGTCGGCCTGATGATGATCGACTTCGTGGACGATGTGATCGGTTTGCACGTCAACGGCCGGGCCCGGATCGTCGACGACGCCGACCTGCGGGCCGAGCACCCGCGGCTGCCCGCGGACTTCGAGCGCGGCCGTACTCCGGAACGCTGGGTGGTGGTCGAGGTCGAGGAGGCCTACGTGCACTGCCGCAAGCACATCCCGCGGATGGTGCCGGTGCTGCGGGACCGGGACTGGGGCACCGACGACGTCAAGCGCAAGGGCGGCGACTACTTCGAGGCCAAGGCGATGCCCAAGCCGTGGCGGGACTCCACCGGGTCTTGACCTGCACTGGGTACGGTATGTCCTGGTTCTGGGGGCAGACCGGCTTCAAGGAGAAGAGTGGACAGCGACGACCCGGTACGCCGGACGGCGGCCGAGGCGGTGGAGCGTGAGCTGGCTCTGCTGATGCGCCGGTCCAGGAGCATGTCGATGTCCCTGGCTGCCCGGATCCACCCCGAACTGGACTCCGCGGCCTACGCGTTGCTGCTGCTGATCGACGACCGGGAGTCGGTGCGCGCCACTGACCTGGTCGAACAGCTCGGCCTGGACAAGTCCACGCTGAGCAGGCAGATCGCCCAGCTGCACCGGCTGGAGCTGGTGGAGCGGGTGGCCGACCCGTACGACGGCCGGGCCCGGCTGGTCCAGCTGACCGCTTCCGGCCGCCAGCGCCTCTCCGAGGTGCGGCACGAACGGCGCGGCAAACTGCGTGAGCACTTCCGCACCTGGAGCACCGGCGACCTCGAATCGCTGTCGAGTCTGCTCGGCAGGCTCAACCAGGATCTCTGACCCACTCCACGAAGGTGTGATCGAGACCTCAGCGGCTACCGACCGTAAAAAGGTTGCTATCTGCAACTAACGAGATATAGTTGCGTCAGGCAACCATGGGGGTGGTCAACGTGGACCCACGACCCGATTCCGTCTTCGAACTGCTGCGGCAGGTGAAGAACCTGGTCCAGATCCGGCACGCGGTCGCGCACCGGGTCTGGCGGGACGAACGCGAGCTGCACCTCGCCGCGGTCGGCCTGCTGGCCGAGCTGGTGGTCAACGGACCGCGCCGCTCCGGCGAGATCGCCCAGGAACGCGCGGTCGATCCCTCCGTGGTGAGCAGGCAGGTGGCCCAGCTGCAACGCGCCGGTCTGGTGGAACGCCGGATCTCGCCGGAGGACGGGCGGGCCATGTTGCTCAGCGCGACCCCGGCCGGGATCACGCTGATCGAGCAGTGGAAACAGGAGCAGATCGAGTGGATGCGGAGCGCGCTGTCGGACTGGACGGACGAGGATCTCGCCAAGGCGAGCCGACTGATCGAACGGCTGACCTGCGACCTGCGTGGCGGACTGAGTCCGAAGCGGGTGGCGGCCACCGGGTGAGCCCGCCCGAACCCCGGGACCCCGAGGCACTGGCGCCGATGTCGCACCGGGAGATCCTGCGGGCGCTGACCGGCCTGCTGCTCTCCCTGCTGGTGGCCATCCTCAGCTCCACCATCGTGGCCAACGCGCTGCCCAGCATCCTCAAGGACCTGCACGGCAGCCAGGGCCAGTACACCTGGGTGGTCACCGCGACCCTGCTGGCCGCCACCGCGACCACCCCGATCTGGGGCAAACTCGCCGACCTGTTCAGCAAGAAACTGCTCTACCAGGTCGCCATCGGACTCTTCGCCTTCGGCTCGATCCTGGCCGGGATCGCCACCTCCATGCCCGAACTGATCGCCTACCGCGCGGTGCAGGGCCTGGGCGTCGGCGGTCTGCAGGCACTGGCCCAGGTGGTCATCGCGGCCATGGTCAGCCCGCGCGAACGCGGCCGTTACGCGGGCTACACCGGCGCGGTGATCGCGGTGGCCACGGTCAGCGGACCGCTGGTCGGCGGGTTCATCGTGGACACCCCGTGGCTGGGCTGGCGCTACTGCTTCTTCCTGGTCGTGCCGCTGGCCCTGGCCGCGATGGTGGTCATCCACAAGACGCTGCACCTGCCGGTGCTGCGCCGCAAGGTCCGGATCGACTGGCTGGGCGCCACCCTGATCATCGGCGGGGTCAGCCTGCTGATGCTGTGGGTTTCCTTCGCGGGCAAGGACTTCGGCTGGATCTCCCCGACCAGCGGGCTCTACCTGCTGGGCGCGCTGCTCGCGCTCGGACTCGCGGTGTTCGTGGAGTCCAGGGCGGCCGAGCCGGTGGTGCCGCCGCGGCTGTTCCGGGACCGCACCGTGCTGCTGTCCGTGCTGGCCAGCCTCGGGATCGGCACCGCGATGTTCGGCGCCTCGGTGTTCATCGGCCAGTACTTCCAGCAGGCCCGTGGCTTCAGCCCGACCGTGGCCGGACTGCTCGGCATGCCCCTGGCCCTGGGCTACGTGCTGACCTCGACCTGGTCCGGCCGCCGGATCACCAAGACCGGCCGGTGGAAGATCTACCTGGTCACCGGCGCCATCGCGCTCTTCGCCGGGCTCGCCCTGCTGGCCACCATCACGCACACCAGCCCGGTCTGGCTGCTCGCCGGCTACCTGTTGATCGTCGGCATCGGCATGGGCCTGACCATGCAGAACCTGGTGCTCGCGGTGCAGAACGCGGTGCCGGCCACCGACCTCGGCGCGGCCAGCTCCTCGGTGATGTTCTTCCGCTCGCTCGGCGGCGCGGCCGGGGTCTCGGTGCTCGGCGCGGTGCTGGCCGGCCGGGTCGGCCAGCTGGTCGGGCACGGCGAGCCGGTGCGGGACGCCCAGGGCGATGCCAGTGGCCTGGTCTTCCTGATCGCCGCCGCGCTCGCGCTGGTCGCCCTGGTCGCGATCGCGCTGATCAAGGAAGTCCCGCTGCGCAACAACACGCCAGGCTCCACAGGTGAACACACAGCCACCCCAAAACCTGTGGACAACCCTGGGGAAGCTGTGGATAACCGGGCAACGCCGGTGGACAGGCTGTTGACGCCTTCGCGGCCCATCAGTGCAGTTGGGGGCAGGTTTGCCCAGGTTGTGGAGGGCTGCCGGCGGACGGTGGACAAGGCTGTGGACAACCCTGTGTAAAACCGCTCTGAGCTGGGGATGAGCCACCTGTGGACAAATAACCCGGCGTTTTCCCGCTGTTCACATCCGCAGCTCGGCCGGGAACTCGGTGCCGCGGAGTTCCGGCGGCAGATGGCCGACGTCGTTGTAGACCACCACGACGCTCGGCCGCGCCGGCCGGTAGAGGATCACCGAGAGCCCGCAGTTGTAGTCGGCCAGGTTCAGCCAGGCGTGGCTGGGCGCGCCCAGGGCCGCGGCCACGAAGTGCCGGATCAGGTTCCCGTGCGTGACGACCAGTTCCCGCCGGTCCTCCTCGGCGGTCCCGGCGTAGCGGGCCAGCGCCGCCGCGGCCTGCCCAGGCCCCTCATCCGCCAGCACCTGGGGTGACAACCCGGTGAAGAACTCGACCTGGGCCGGGGTCAGGAACCGGTGGTCCGGGATGCTCGGCACGCACTCCCGCAGCAGGTCAGAGGGGTAGTGCGGAACGCCTTGCAGTGCTTCGGCGAGCGCCTTGACCGTCTCCGTCGCACGGGTCGTGGTGCTGTGGTGCACCGCGGCGAAGGACACCCCGGCCAGCCGGTCCGCGGTGCGCCGGGCCTGCTCGCGGCCGCGCTCGGTGAGCGAGTCGTCCTCGGCCGCCTCGCCGTGCCGGAGGAGGTACAGCAGTCGGTTCGCCATATCTTGTGGGACGTGTGGCCCGGATCTCGGTTGTCAAAGTTGGAGTTGAGCGGAACACGCTCAACTTTTCTGACGTTATCCCTGTGACTGGACGAACGTGCCGATGAGGTGAGGGATGGACGCTTTCAACCCGACCACGAAGACCCAGCAGGCGATCACGTCGGCGGTGCAGGCCGCCGGGGTGGCCGGAAATCCCGATGTCGGGCCGGTGCACCTGCTGGGCGCGCTGCTCGCGCAGGCCGACGGCCTCGCGGCGCCGCTGCTGGCCGCGGTTGGCGCGGATGTCGCCAGGGTGCGGCCCGAACTGGACCGGCTGGCTCAGCAGCTCCCGTCCGCCACCGGCGCGACGGTCTCCGCCCCGCAGTTCTCCCGGGAGAGCCTGCGGGTGCTCACCCACGCCCAGCAGCTGGCCACCGAGATGAACGACGAGTTCGTCTCCACCGAGCACCTGCTGGTCGGCCTGGCCGCCGAGGGCGGCAAGGTGGCCGATCTGCTGCGCCGCCACGGCGCGAGTGCCGAGGCACTGCGCGAGGCATTCGACAAGGTGCGCGGTTCGGGCAGGGTGACCAGCGCCGATCCGGAGAGCACCTACCAGGCGCTGGAGAAGTACGGCGTCGACCTGACCGAGCGGGCCCGCAAGGGCGAGCTGGATCCGGTGGTCGGCCGGGACGCGGAGATCCGCCGGGTGGTGCAGGTGCTGTCCCGGCGCACCAAGAACAACCCGGTGCTCATCGGCGAGCCCGGCGTCGGCAAGACCGCGATCGTGGAGGGCCTTGCCCAGCGGATCGTGGCCGGCGACGTGCCGGAGTCCTTGCGCGGTAAGCGAGTGGTCTCCCTGGACCTGGGCGCGATGGTGGCCGGCGCGAAGTTCCGCGGTGAGTTCGAGGAGCGGCTCAAGGCCGTGCTGAAGGAGATCACCGACTCCGCCGGCCAGGTGGTCACCTTCATCGACGAGCTGCACACCATCGTCGGCGCGGGCGCCACTGGCGA
Source organism: Crossiella sp. S99.2 (assembly GCF_023094165.1). Lineage (GTDB taxonomy): Bacteria > Actinomycetota > Actinomycetes > Mycobacteriales > Pseudonocardiaceae > Crossiella. The sequence goes on from NZ_JALMDK010000001.1 coordinate 260,937, forward strand.
GGGCGCGATGGACGCGGGCAACATGATCAAGCCGATGCTGGCCCGCGGCGAGCTGCGGCTGGTCGGCGCGACCACGCTGGATGAGTACCGCAAGCACATCGAGAAGGACCCTGCGCTGGAGCGGCGGTTCCAGCAGGTGCTGGTCGGCGAGCCCAGCGTGGCGGACGCGATCGGCATCCTGCGCGGGCTCAAGGAACGCTACGAGGTCCACCACGGCGTGCGGATCACCGATGGCGCGCTGGTTGCCGCGGCCACCCTGTCCGACCGCTACATCACCGCGCGTTTCCTGCCGGACAAGGCCATCGACCTGGTCGACGAGGCCGCCTCCCGGCTGCGGATGGAGATCGACTCCCGGCCGGTGGAGCTGGACGAGGTCGAGCGGGCGGTGCGGCGGCTGGAGATCGAGGAGATGGCGCTGTCCAAAGAGGACGATGCCGGGTCCAGGTTCCGGCTGGCCACGCTGCGCGCCGAACTGGCCGACCGGCGCGAGCAGCTCGCCGAGCTGACTGTGCGCTGGAAGGGCGAGAAGGGCGCGATCGACCGCATCCGGGAGCTGAAGGAACAGCTGGAGCAGCTGCGCGGGGAGTCCGAGCGGGCCGAACGGGACAGTGATCTGGGCCGGGCCGCCGAACTGCGCTACGGCCGGATCCCGGCGCTGGAGAAGGAACTGGAGGCGGCCACCGCGGTCACCGAGGACAAGCAGGCCATGCTCAAGGAGGAGGTCACCGCGGACGACGTCGCCGATGTGGTCTCCGCCTGGACCGGCATCCCGGCCGGCCGGCTGCTCGAAGGCGAGACCGCCAAGCTGCTGCGGATGGAAGAGGCCATCGGGGCCAGGGTGGTCGGTCAGGCCGAGGCGGTCCGGGTGGTCTCCGACGCGGTGCGCCGGGCCAGGGCCGGAGTCGCCGATCCGGACCGGCCGACCGGCTCGTTCCTGTTCCTTGGCCCCACCGGCGTCGGCAAGACCGAGCTGGCCAAGGCGCTGGCCGAGTTCCTCTTCGACGACGAGCGGGCCATGATCCGCATCGACATGAGCGAGTACGGCGACAAGCACACCGTCGCCCGCCTGGTCGGCGCGCCGCCCGGTTACGTCGGCTACGACCAGGGTGGTCAGCTCACCGAGGCGGTCCGGCGGCGGCCGTACAGCGTGGTGCTGCTGGATGAGGTGGAGAAGGCGCACCCGGACGTCTTCGACGTGCTGCTCCAGGTGCTCGACGACGGCAGGCTCACCGACGGCCAGGGCCGCACGGTGGACTTCCGCAACACCATCCTGGTGCTCACCTCCAACCTCGGCTCGCAGGTGATCGCGGACGCCACCATGTCCGAACTGGCCCGCAAGGACGCGGTGCTCGCGGTGGTGCAGCGGCACTTCAAGCCGGAGTTCCTCAACCGGCTGGACGACGTGGTGGTCTTCCACGCGCTGGCCACCGAGGAACTGACCTCCATTGTGGACATCCAGGTGCGCAGGCTGGCCCGGCGACTCGCCGAGCGGCGACTCGTTCTGGAAGTCACCGAATCGGCGAAGGGCTGGCTGGCGCTGCAGGGCTTCGACCCGGTCTACGGCGCGCGGCCATTGCGGCGGCTGGTGTCCTCGGCGATCGGCGATCAGCTCGCCCGCAAGCTGCTGGCCGGGGAGATCACCGACGGGGACAAGATCCTGGTCGATGTTCGGGACGACAATTCCGGCCTGGATGTTGCCAAGGCATAAGGCAGTAATCGGCGTGGCCCACTCCGCCAGACGGGTGGGCTACGCCGTTCCGGGTCCGACTTCAGGGCCAATTGGGGCCTACTGGACCGAATGTGATCTCGGCTAGGGCGGCTCGCACCGCTAGGCTGCGACTGTGGGCATACCTGCGTGGATCTGGTTCTCGGTGGCCGTGCTGGCGGCCATCGCCGGCGCGGTCTTGCTGGGCACGGACCGGGCGCAACGCACAGCGCGCAATCGGGAGCGCCGCCGCTGGGCCGCCTTGCGCGGCTGGCGGTTCACCGATGAGGACCAGGTGCTGCTCACCCAGTGGAAGCACGGCGGGCTCGCCTATTCCAAGCAGGGTGTCGCGGTCGACGTGGTGACCGGCTCGATGTTCACCGCCGACGGCCGCCGCCTGGTGCAGGTGCTCGACCACCAGCAGTCGAACAAGGTGACCATGGTGATCGCCGCGGTCCGGATGCGCCGCACCGTGCCCACCATCCTGGAGCTGTGGGAGCCCAGCGTCCCGTTCGCCCGCGAGCGCGAGGCCGAGCTGGACTTGTACGGCCCGGTGGGCAACCGCTACGGCTTCACCACCGACATGGCCATCGTGCACCCGCTGATCACGCCGGACTTCGTCGACACCATCGACGAGATCGGCGACGACATCATGGTGGTCTGGCTGGAGGGCTCCTGGGTGCTGGCCGCCGCCCCGCCCAACGCCGACCCGGCCCGGCTGGAACGGCTGCTCAGCGATCTGGGCGAGGTGGCCGACTTCGTCGACCCGTTCGACGTGGACGCCGCCGACGACACCGCGGCGCCCTCAGCCGACGGCACCCAGCACACCCCGCACTGACTCAAACCTGGGCCCTGACTCAGACCTCGCCCTCGTAGGTGACGCTGTCCGCGGCGGCGCGGGTGAGCCCTTTGAGCTGGAGCACGCCCGGTCGGTCAGGTAACAGCAGCCACTGGTCCACCCGCACCGTGCCGCCGGCGGGGATCGGCTTGTCCTCGTCGAGCAGCTTGATCAACTCTTCGGTGGGCCGGCCGGTCGCACTGACCACCTCGGCCGAGTCGTGCGCGGCGAACGAGCCGCTGAAGGTCGGATCCGGGAAGCGCTGCGGCGCCGGGCTGGTGTTGACCACGGTCACGGTGAACACCACAGCGCGCTTGCCGGGACGCCGGGCGTCCGCGGGCAGCTCGGCCGTCGGGATCGGCCGGGGCGTGGAGACCGTCAGCCGGTAGCCCGCGGGCAGGGTCACCTCGGCGCCGAAGGCGGTGCCGGGCGGGTTGCCGAAACGGAGGACCGTGCTGGTGGGCGGCGCGGGCGGTGGTGGTGCGGGCTGTGGGTCCGGGGTGCAGGCGGTCAGGGCGAGCACCGCCAGGCCGAGCGGCAGCGCACCGCGCCGGGCGCTCACACCTCTCCCTCGAAGTAGACCTGGGCGCCACCGGCCAGATCCCGCACGTCCAGCCGGAGCAGACCCGGTTTCGCGCCGAGCCCGAAGGCGAGCCGGACCTTGGTCAGCTTGCCGGGCGGCAGGTCCGGCACGCTGATCGTGGTGTCCGGCGCGGTCACCGCGCGGACCTCGACGACCTCCTTGCCGCCGTTCTCGGTGAAGGAGCCGAAGCTCACGGTGTAGAGGTTGGTGAGGGTCTTCCCGGTGTTGTTGGTGATGGTCGCGACGAGCAGCACCCCGCGGGCGTGCTTGCGGTCGTCCTCGTCGAGGGTCTGGCCCAGCTGATAAGGCTCCGGTTTGGCGAACTCGATCCGCACCTTGCCCGGGGTCTCCACCGCGTCGCCGAACTTGCCCGTCCGCGCCGCTGTGGAGCTGGGTCCTGGCAGGCCGGTCGGCTGCACGGGGACCGGCACCGGGATGAAGGTGCAGCCCGCCGAACCGAGTAACAGGGTGCCGGTTACAACGATGGAAATTGCGCGCAAGTTGATCTCCCCCAGAGCTGCGCCCGGATTGCCGGTCAGACCTCGCCGGCGAAGGTGACGTCCTGGTACTTCGCGCCCTGGCCGGGCGAGGCCGCGACCAGCAGAGTCCCAGCCGACTCGCTCACGGAGAAGCCGACCTGCCAGTGGATGCTGCGGCCGACGGGCAGTTCCGGCGAGTCCGGGCTGATGCCGATCTTGCCGACCTTGTCCACCAGCGGTTCGGCGTCCACGATCCGGCCGGTGCCGCGTTCGGAGAAGGTGCCGTCCAGCTTGGTCATCGGCAGCCGCAGCGGCGCGCTGCCGCCATTGCTGACGGTCATGGTGAGCTGCACGCCGCGGCGGCCGGGGCCGATCAGCGGCGAGCGCAGCGGGGTGGGGCGGGAGAACTCCACGGACACACCGTCGGCCCAGCTGTAGCGCTGCCCGAACTGCGCGGTGCGCGGCACGGTCGCGGTGTACTGCCCGGTCGAACCGTGCTGCTCCGGCAGCGACGGCAGGCAGCCGGTCGCGCCCAGCGTCAGGCCGCAGACAGCGGTGGCGAAAGCCGCACGCTTCATGATGTTTCCCCCTCGATCAACAATGATCGGCCCCCGGATGTCATTGTTCCGCTGATCAACTTCCTGGTCACCCTATTCGGCCCGAATGGGCAGACCTCCCGGCCAGGACTTGACGGCTCAGGCGGTGCCTTCGAAGACCGCCCTCGGCTGCGCCCCGACCAGGTCAGGGGACACCTCCACGCGCAGCGGCCCTGGCTGTTCCGGCAGGCCGAAGGCGACCGTGCCCTGGAAGGTCTGGCCCGGCGCCAGGTCGGGCGTGTCCAGGCCGATGCCGATGTTGGCCGCCTGGTCGCGGATGCTGGGTGCCTTGGCGGCCTCCGGATCGGGCACCCCGGTGCGGCGGGCGGAGAAGACCATGATCGCCGGCTTGACCGGGCGGTCGGTGCGGTTGACCAGGGTGACCGCGAAGGCCATCACCCGGCCGATGTTCGGGTACAGCCCGCGGGCCTGTTCGGACAGGGTGTGCGGGGTGGCCGCGCCGAGGGTGATCTCCAGGCCGCTCGGCCAGGCGAACCGGCCGCCGAAGCTCGGGATCGGCGGGGTGGTCGAGGTGGACTGGGTGGTCGGTGTCGGCGGCGCGGGCAGGGTCAGACCGCAGCCGCCCAGCAAGCCGATTGAGACGATCACCAGCGCTGTGATGGTCGTTCGCATGCACGTCCCCCCGAGTGCTTGATCACCTACACGGGTGACTTCGTCCCGTTATATCCACTTCGTTACCAGTTCTCTACGCCGAGTGCAGCCCGGTAGGTTGCTTGTTATGCCGATCGCGCTAATTACCGGGCCCACCGCAGGGATCGGCGCTGCCTTCGCCCGCCGCCTGGCCGCTGAGGGACACGACCTGGTGCTGGTCGCGCGCAATGCCACCCGGCTGGGTGAACTCGCCGATCAGCTCGCCGCGCGGCACGGGATCAAGGCCGAGGTGCTGGTCGCCGATCTGGCCGACCCTGGTCAGCGCGAGGCGGTGGAGGCGCGGCTGCGGGACACCGCCGCGCCGATCGACCTGCTGGTCAACAACGCCGGTCTGGGCACCGGCAAGGACTTCCTGGAGAACACGCCTGCGGAGCTGCTGCACCAGCACGAGGTCAACGTGACCAGCGTGCTGCGGCTGACCCACGCGGTGCTGCCCGGCATGCGCGAGCGCGGCAGTGGCGCGGTGATCAACGTGTCCAGCGTGGCCGGGTTCTTCCCCGGCCGCGGTTCCACCTACAGCGCGGGCAAGAGCTACGTGACCCTGCTGTCCGAGGGCCTGGCGATGAGCCTGACCGGGACCGGGGTCAGGGTCATGGCGCTGTGCCCCGGCTTTGTGCGCACCGAGTTCCACCAGCGGGCGCAGATCGACATGTCCGGCACCCCGGGCTTCTTCTGGCTCGACGCCGACCGCCTGGTGCACGACAGCCTGGCCGACCTGCGCGCCGGCAAGATCGTCTCGGTGCCCAGCCTCCAGTACAAGGCGCTGGTCGCGGTCACCAAGTTCCTGCCGCGCACCCTGCTTCGCAGGCTGGCCTCCCGCGTCGGCGGGGGCCGCGGCCGCACCTGATCCGCGATGGCCTTCCTGGTGGTGCTGGTGCTGGTCTTCGTGGCCGTGGTGCTGGTCGGGGTGCCGGTCCTGCTGGTGTGGGCGCATCGCCGGGAGCAGGCGCGGCAGGCCGCGCTGACCGTGGCCGCGGCCCAACTCGGCTGGCAGCACGGCTGGACCCCGCCCAAGGTGCTGCGGGACCGGTTCACCGTGCGGAACTCGCCGTTCGGGCCGGGACTGCCCAGCGGTGAGTCGATCACCGGGACGCACCGGGGGCTGCCGCTGGTGGCATTCCGCGCCCAGGTCAGCCAGCAGGTGCACGACGCCCAGTCCACCATCGACTTCGTGGTGCTCGCCCTGCCGCTGCGGGCGCAGGCTCCCGAGCTGACCCTGGTCCAGCGGCGGGCCGGGCAGGGGCTGCTGCGGCTGTTCGGCACCCGGCGTCAGCCCACCGGCGATCCGGTGTTCGACGACGCCTTCTTCGTCGAGTGCCAGGTGCCCGAGTTCGTCGGGCACCTGCTCAACCCGCGGCTGCGGCACTGGCTGCTGCACCACCCGCACGCCCGCGAGGTCAGCCTGCGCTGGGGGCCGGGTGATCTGGTGGTGTGGTGGCCGGGGCGGTTCGAGCTGCCCGCGGTGCGGTGGCTCGCCGAGTACGCCGGCGAGCTGATGTGCTTAGCTGACCCTTCGTGACCTCCCAGATCAACCCCCAGGCCAAGGCCGAGCTGGCCGCTCTCGTGCGTGAACTGGCCGTGGTGCACGGCAAGGTGACGCTGTCCTCCGGCAAGGAAGCCGACTACTACGTCGACCTGCGGCGGGCCACCCTGCACCACGCGGCCGCCCCGCTGATCGGCCGCCTGCTCGCCCAGCTGACCGCGGACTGGGACTACGCCGCCGTCGGCGGACTCACCCTGGGCGCGGACCCGGTGGCCACTGCGATGATGCACGCCAGCGCCGCCGATCCCGCGCTGCGCACGGTGGACTCCTTCGTGGTGCGCAAGGCGCAGAAGGCACACGGCCTGCAGCGCTCGGTCGAGGGCCCGGACGTGGTCGGCAAGCGGGTGCTCGCGGTGGAGGACACCTCCACCACCGGCGGCAGTGTGCTGACCGCGGTGACCACCCTGCGCGAGGTCGGCGCCCAGGTCATCGGCGTGGCCACCGTGGTGGACCGGGGCACCGGCGCGCGGGAGGCCATCGAGGCCGAGGGGCTGCCCTACCGCTACCTGCTCGACCTGGCAGACCTGGGGCTCTGAGCACTGTGTTCGTCGACGAACCGGGCCCGACCGAATGGGGCGCCGAGCAGGTCGGGGTGGGTCCGTGGGCGGGTCCGGCCCCGGATGATCCGCGGTTGGACCCCGACCTGCTCGCCGAGGGCGACCGCCGCAACGTGGTGGACGCCTACCGGTACTGGCGGCGGGAGGCGATCGTGGCCGACCTGGACACCCGGCGGCACGGCTTCCACGTGGCCATCGAGAACTTCCAGCACGACCACAACATCGGCACCGTGGTGCGCACCGCCAACGCCTTCGCCGCCCGCGCGGTGCACATCGTCGGGCGCAAACGATGGAACCGGCGCGGCGCCATGGTCACCGACCGGTACCAGCACGTGCACCACCACGAGGACATCGCCGCGCTGGCGGCGCACGCCCGTGAACAGGGCCTGGTGGTGGTCGGGGTGGACAACACCCCGGGCGCGGCCCGGCTGGAGACGGTGACCCTGCCCAGGGACTGCGTGCTGCTGTTCGGCCAGGAGGGGCCGGGGCTCACCCCGGCGGCGGCGCAGGCGGCCGAGCTGACCGTGTCGATCGCGCAGTTCGGCTCCACCCGCTCGATCAACGCGGGAGTGGCCGCCGGCATCGTCATGCACGCCTGGGTGCGGGCGCACGCGGATCTGGACACGGCCTGGTGAGATTCCCGGTGCGTCGGGTGGCGGTTGCGCCGATCCATCCCCGGCGAACCGGACCATGGGCGGATGAGTGGCAGGCGGAGCGGCCGGGGCGATGACCGGCCCGAGCTGTGGGCGGCGCGGGCGGCGGTGGCCGAACGCGCGGTCTGCGCCCGCCAGCTGCGCCGCGGCCTGCTGACCGGCCGCCTGCGCGAACTCGACGTCTGGCCGGCGAGCCGGTTGCGGCCGCCGCAGCGCTCGCCGTGGCGGGCCACCCTGCTGGACTGCGCGGTGGACGCCTGGCTGCGCGCGCCGACCGCCGACCGGCAGGCCCGGCTGACCGGCCTGATCCGCGGGCTGCGGGCACGGCCGAAACAGCTGGGCAACGCCGAACTGGCCGCGCTCGCGCTGGCCCTGCACCGCGCGCACAGCCGGGCCGCCGCACCCGCCCGGCCCGCGCTGGCCCGGCTGGCCGTGCGCAGGCTGCGGGAGAGCTGGAGCGATCACGCCGGCGGCGGCCTGTGGTCGGACGAACCGGCCGGGCGCAAGGGCGCGCTCGCCAACGGCGCGGCCGCGCTGCTGTTCGCCCAGCTGGCCACCGAGGGCGGCGAAAAGGCCGATCTGCACCGCGCCCGGTCCACAGTGGACTGGATGCTGCAGCACCTGCTCGACGACGGTCTGGTGGTCACCGGCCTGAGCGTGGCCCCGGACGGCGGTCCCGGCGCACTGGACCGGGCGATCTCGGTGACCGGCAACGCCTACGTGCTCGGCGCCTGCGCCCGGCTGGCGGTCAGCACCGGCGAACGCGGCTGGCCGGAGGCCACCGCCGGGCTGGTCACCGCGGTGGCCGAGAAGCTGGCCGACGCCGACGACGTGCTGCATGGTCACGAACCCGGTCCGGCGCTGGGCATCCTGTCCCGCAACCTGGCCTCGGCCGCGCTGGCCCTGCGCGACGACCCGGCGGCGGTGCTGGCCGCGCGGGTGGTCTTCGCCTCGGCCGAGGCGGCCTGGCGGAACCGGGCGGTGGCCAGGGGCGGCCCGCTGTTCGGTCCGGAGTGGACGGTCCCGGCCATCTCACCCACTGAACGCCCGGTCGCCGGGGAGGCCCCCGCGCCGGGGCCGCGCGCCGAGCGGGAGCTGTCCGTGCAGCTCGCGGGCTGGCTGGCGCTGGAGTCCGCGGCCCTGCTGGAGCGGGCCGGCTTCGACGACCGCGGCTCGGCCCGCCGCCCCCGCACCCTCTAAACTGCCGCTCCGTGCGCGTCCTGGTGATTGGTTCCGGTGCCCGAGAGCACGCCCTGCTGCTTGGCCTGTCCCGTGATCCCGGGGTGACCGCGCTGGCCTGCGCTCCCGGCAACGCGGGCACCGCCGCGGTCGCGGAGAACTACGGCGTGGAGGCGACCAGCCCGGCCGCGGTCACCGCGCTGGCCGCGGAGTGGAAGGCCGACCTGGTCGTGGTCGGTCCGGAGGCCCCGCTGGTGGCCGGGGTGGCCGACGCGGTGCGCGCTTCGGGCATCCCCTGCTTCGGACCGTCGAAGGAAGCCGCCCGGATCGAGGGCTCCAAGGCCTTCGCCAAGGAGATCATGGCCGCGGCGGGCGTGCCGACCGCGCACAGCGAGATCGTGGACAACCCGGCCCGGCTGGACGCCGCGCTGGCCCGATTCGGCCCGACCTGGGTGGTCAAGGACGACGGGCTGGCCGCGGGCAAGGGCGTGGTGGTCACCAGGGATCTGGACGCGGCCCGCGCGCACGCGATGAAGCTGCTCGACGGCGGCCACCCGGTGCTGCTGGAGTCCTTCCTGGACGGTCCCGAGGTGTCGCTGTTCTGCCTCACCGACGGCCGCACCGTGCGCGCATTGCTGCCCGCCCAGGACTTCAAGCGGGTCGGCGACAACGACAGCGGCCCGAACACCGGCGGCATGGGCGCCTACGCCCCGCTGCCCTGGGCCGCCCCCGACCTGGTCGAGACCATCGTGACCACGGTGGCCCAGCCGGTAGTGGACGAGCTGGCCAAGCGCGGCACCCCGTTCCAGGGCGTGCTCTACGCGGGCCTGGCGGTCACCGCCGAGGGCCCGTCGGTGATCGAGTTCAACTGCCGGTTCGGCGACCCGGAGACCCAGGCCGTGCTGGCCCTGCTGCGCACCCCGCTGGCCGGCCTGCTGCTCGCGGTGGCCGAGGGTCGGCTGGACGAGCAGGCCGAGCTGGACTGGGCCGAGGGCGCCGCGGTCACCGTGGTGGTCGCGGCCGAGGGCTACCCGAGCCTGCCGCGCACCGGCGACGTGATCACCGGCGCGGACGCCGAGGGCGTGCTGCACGCCGGCACCCGGCGCCGGGACGACGGCGCGGTGGTCTCCGCGGGCGGCCGGGTGCTGTCCGTGGTCGGCACCGGGGACGATCTGGACGCCGCGCGCGCCGAGGCGTACCGGCGGGTGGCCGGGGTACACCTCACCGGTTCACACCACCGAACGGACATTGCCCTGAAGGCAGCCCAGGCAGCCCGCTGACGTCCTACCCTCCCCAGTGTGGGGATGGTCAAGTTCAACCGGGAGGCGCTGGAAGGCTGCCGCACCACGGTGGCCGGCCAGGCCGGTCAGTTCGGCGCGGTCGGGGACGGCTTCCCCAAGGCGGCGAGCAACGCGGCCATGTTCGGCAAACTCGCCGACTCCGGCGCGTTCGCCCAGGCCCTGGACGCCCTGGACAAGTCGATGAACGAGGACTTCAACGCGGCCGAGGTGCTGCTCGGCAAGATCGACCGGGCACTGGACGCGGTGCAGCGCACGGTGGCCGACACCGAGCGCGCCAACGCCGACGGGGTGCGCCGGTGAGCGCCAGGGACGCGGTCGCCGGCCTGCCCGGCGGCCAGGCCCTCGCCGAGATCTGCGACAAGGTCAACGGCGATCCGGAGGCCATCCGCGCGGTCGCCACCCGCTGGACCGAGGCCGCGGGCAAGGCGGGCGAGTGCGCTGGCGCGGTGCGCACATCGGTGGCCGGACTGGACGCCGCCTGGCAGGGCAGCTCCGCGGACGGCTTCGTTGGCTACATGGGCAAGTTCGACACCGCCGCCACCGCCGCGCAGACCACCCTCACCCAGGCCGCCGGCGACCTCCGGGCCGCCGCGGACGCCCTCTCCGGCGCCGAGCAGTCGGTGAACACCATCTGCGAGAACCTGCTCAGCCGGGTGCGCACCTTCAAACAGCAGAACCGGAACCAGCCCGAGGAGGACGTGCGGCCGGTGATCGAGGGCTTCGTCAAGGAGGCCATCGCCGACGCCCAGCCCAAGGTCACCGAGGCCGAAACCGCCCTGCGCGGCGCACTCGGCGCCCTGCGCGGCCGGTCCGCCGAACCCAAGTTCGCCAAGCTCGACGCCCCCGACGGCCAGCCCTTCGCGCCCGCACCGGGCAAGAAGGTGGACTGGCAGCCCAGCCCCGAGCCGAAGAAGGAGGAACGACCGGCCGAACGACCGCGGGAAAGCGGCGGCGGGTCCGGCTCCAGCGGCGGTGGCGGTGGCGGTACCGGCGGAGGCGGCGGTGGCGGGCTGGGTCCCAGCGGCGGACCACCGCCCGGCGGCGGACCCGCGCCACAGGGGCAGGTGGCCGAGTGGATCAACCAGGCCATCGAGATCCTCAAGGCCCAGGGCTACCCGGTGGACAAGATGAACCCCAACGACATCTGGATGATCATCCAGAAGGAGTCCGGCGGCAACCCGCAGGCGATCAACAACTGGGACTCCAACGCGGCCAAGGGCACCCCGTCCAAGGGCCTCATGCAGACCATCGACCCCACCTTCGACCGCTGGTCAGTGCCAGGGCACAAGGACATCTGGAACCCGGTGGACAACATCATCGCCGGCATCCGGTACTCGGTGGAGCGCTACGGCTCGGTGTCCAACGTGCCGGGTGTGGTGGGAGTCAAGACCGGATCGGGTTACCGCGGCTACTGAGCGCTGTTTAGGCTGCGGCCATGGCCCAGCCGACCTCGCTGTTCTCCGTCGCCGCCCGTGCCGACATCCCGCCGTTCCACGTCATGGACGTGGTCTCCGCGGCGGCCAAGCGGCAACGCGAACGCGGTGACGTGCTCTCCCTCGCCGCCGGGCAGCCGTCCAGTCCCGCGCCCGCGCCGGTGCGCGCGGCCGCGGCCGAGGCGCTGGCCAAACAGACCCTGGGCTACACCGAGCAGCTCGGCATCCTGGAGCTGCGCAGTGCCATCGCCGGGCACTACGGGCGCACCTACGACCTGGACGTCAGCCCGGAGGACGTGGTGGTCACCACCGGGTCCTCCGGCGGATTCCTGCTGGCCTTCCTGGCCGCCTTCGATCCTGGCGACCGGGTCGCGCTGACCAGGCCCGGGTATCCGGCCTACCGCAACATCCTGCGGGCGCTGGGCTGCGAGGTGGTCGAGCTGCCGTGCGAGCACGAGACCCGGTTCCAGCCCACCGTGGAGCTGCTGGAATCCCTCGACCAGCCGATCAAGGGGCTGATCGTGGCCAGTCCGGCCAACCCCACCGGCACCGGGCTGGACCCGGCCGAGCTGGCCCGGATCGCGGCGTGGTGCGCGGCCAACGGGGTGCGGCTGGTCAGCGACGAGATCTACCACGGCATCAGCTACGGCCAGCCGCTCGGCTGCGCCTGGCAGACCTCGCGCGAAGCGATCGTGGCCAACAGCTTCTCCAAGTACTTCGCGATGACCGGCTGGCGGCTGGGCTGGCTGCTGCTGCCCGCCGGACTGCGCCGCGCGGTGGACTGCCTGACCGGCAACTTCACCCTCTGCCCGCCCGCGCTGTCCCAGTACGCCGCGGTGGCCGCCTTCACCCAGGAGTCCTACGCCGAGGCGGACGCGCACGTGCTGCGCTACCGCACCAACCGGGACCTGCTGCTCTCCGGCCTGGCCGGGCTGGGCATCGACCGGGTGGCCCCGGCCGACGGCGCCTTCTACGTCTACGCCGACATCGGCCACCTCACCGAGGACTCGATGGGCTTCTGCCGGAAACTGCTGGCCGACACCGGTGTCGCGGTGGTGCCGGGCATCGACTTCGACCCGGTGCACGGCAACCGGTTCGTCCGGCTCTCCTTCGCCTCGGCCACCGCGACCATCACCGAGGCCGTGGCGCGCATCGGGAGCTGGCTGCCCACGCTGTGACCCGGGGCATAGCCGATACCCGACCAACGGGGCGGCAGCCGCGGAAAACCCGCGCCTAGCGTCGGGGCGTCCTTCCCTCACCGTCCAGAAAGGACGAACGGATGCGCGCCTCGACCTTCCTCCGCCGCCTGGCCGCCACCGCCGTGGTCACCGTGGTCGCCGGCCTCGGCCTGTCCGCCCCGGCCAGCGCCGAGCCCGTCATGACCCTCTCCGGCGCTGAACTCGCCGTCGCCCAGCAGGGGCTGCGGCACCAGTTCACCAAGGAGGAGACCAAGTTCCTCTACGACGCGGCCAAGACCGGCGGCGAAACCCTGGTCTCACTGGGGTGCAGCGTGATCGTGCCCGCCCCGGCCAACGCGCTGTGCGGGCCGGTGGCCAAGTTCGTGGTGACCCTGGTCGCCTCGCCGTTCAACCCCAACGGCCGCTGTCTCGCGCTGTGGGCCGATCTCCAGGAGTTCCCGCCGATCGGCGCTAAGTACAACGACTGCTGATCAGCCGGATTCGGTGCCGGTGCCGCGCACTCCCGCCGACGGCCAGCCGCAACCGCCCTCGCGGTCCGAGCGCAGTTTGACCGACAGGTGCGACATGACATCGCCCAGCGCGTCGATCTGCCCCGGGGTGAGCTGGTCGATCAGCGCGGCCCGCACCGTCTCCACATGGCTGGGCGCGAAGCTCTCCAGCGCGGCGTATCCCTCCGGCGTGAGCACCGCGAAGTACCCGCGGGCGTCATCCGGCACCGCCTCCCGGCGCACCCAGCCGCGCTGCTGCAACCGGTCGATGACATGGGTGAGCCGCGGCCTGGCGGCCACCACCTGCGCCGCCAGGTCCGCCAGCCTGATCCGCCGCTGTGGGGTCGCGGACAACCGCACCAGCACCTCGTACTCGAAGTGCGTGATGCCGTGGTCCCGGCGCAGCTGCTGGGCCACCCGCTCCTCCACCAGGCGGCTGGCGTCCAGGAAGTGGACCCAGGCGCGCATCTGGGCTTCGCTCAGCCAGCGTGGTTCGCTCACCTGGCCATTATTGCCAACGGGCCGGATGGAACTCCGCTGGCCGCTCGATCGTTCATCGACCGAGAGGTTCGCGAGGGGAGAGCGTTATGTTGATGATCATCGGGATCCTGCTGGTCGGCTGGATCGCCCTGTCCGTGATCGGGTTCCTGGTCAAGGGACTGTTCTGGCTGGCCATCGTGGGTGGTGTGATCTTCGTCGGGGCCACCGCGGTGACCTGGGTCAAGAAGCAGAACCGCCAGATCCACTGAGTTTCCCGGCCAGGTAGGCGCGGGCGTCCGCCGCCCCGGCCCACAGCCTGGCGTCCAGCCCCGCGGCCAGCGCGCCGTCGATGTTGACCTGGCGGTCGTCGAAGAACACGCACTGCTCCGGCTGGGCATCCAGCCTGCGCACCAGCTCGGCCCAGATCTCGGGGTCGGGCTTGGCGCATTCCAGGTCGCCGGAGAAGACCAGCGTGCGGAACTTGGCCGACCAGTCCCGCTGCTCCACCGCACGCCCGAAGGCGGCAGGCGCGTTGGACAGCAGTGCCAGCGGCACCCCGCTCTGGTGCAGCTCGTCGAGCAGCGCCTCGGCTTCCGGCTCGAAGACCAGCCAGCCCTCGCCGTCGGCCTTGGTCAGCGCGACCACGGTCTCCTCGTCCACCGCGACCCCGAGCCGGTCGCCCACCGCACGCCAGTACCGCGCATCCGGGCAGCCACGGTCGTATGCCTCCCGCTCGGCCCAGTAGGCGGGCTCGAACTCCGCCGCGGACACGCCGAGTTGCTGGGCCAGCGCGGGCAGCGCGGCCGTCTTCCGGCTGAGTACCTCGCCGTAGTCGAAAACCACCCAGTACATGTGTTCCCTCTCGCCTTATCGCGCCGCGGTCTGGTTGCGGAGCACGTCTTCCTTCTCGATCCGGCGCAGGACCTCCACGATCCCGGCCCGGTCCACATCCCGGTGCGTGACGAACCGGACCTGCCCGGCCATCGGGGTGGCCAGCACGCCCGCGCCGGTCAGCCGCTGCAAGGCCAGGTCCAGGTCCGGCACCCCGGCCAGCAGGATGTTGGTCTGCGGCCGCTGCACCCGCCAGCCCTGTTCGGTCAGTCCGTCGGCGAGCAGCTGGGCGTTGGCGTGGTCCTCGGCCAGTTCACTCACCCGCTCCAGCGCGAGCAGTCCGGCCGCGGCCAGCACACCGCCCTGGCGCACCCCGCCGCCGAGCATCTTGCGCACCCGGCGCGCCTCGTCGACGAACTCCGCCGACCCGGCCAGCACCGAACCCACCGGGGCGCCCAGGCCCTTGCTCAGGCAGGACTGCACCGAGTCCGCGCCCACGGTCAGCGCCGCCGGTGGCACCTCCAGGGCCACCGAGGCGTTCCAGATCCGGGCCCCGTCCAGGTGCACCCGCAGCCCGGTCTGGCGCGCGGTGGCGACCAGGCGGGTGTGCTCCTCGATCGGCACCACCGCGCCACCGGCCGCGTTGTGCGTGTTCTCCAGGCACAGCAGCGTGGTGCGCAGCGCGTAGTACGGACCGGCGGCGCCCGCCGCCGCGCGCACGGTCTCCGGCGCCATCCGGCCGGGTCCCAGCTCGCAGGGCAGTTCGGCCGGCATGCCGCCGGCCAGCCAGGCAGGCGCGCCCAGCTCGTTCTGCAGCACGTGCGCGTCCTTGGCGGCCAGGAAGCGGTCGCCGCGGCGCAGGTGGATCATCAGCGCGATGATGTTGCCCATGGTGCCGCTGGGCACCCACAGCGCGGCGGCCATGCCGAGCCGGTCGGCGGCGCGTTCCTCCAGCGCGCGCATCGTCGGGTCGCGGTCCAGGACGTCGTCACCGACCTCGGCGGCGGCCATGGCCGCGCGCATCCGGTCATCGGGCTTGGTGACGGTGTCCGATCGCAGGTCAATCGGAGCCGAGTAGGTCACGATACGATCACACCACACTCGCCGCCGCGGATCGAGCGGCGAATGCCCAGCTCGCGGGCTCGGGCACGCGGGGGGTGACGTGGATCTCTTCCCGGGAACGTGCAACCGTTGTGCGCAGTTGTTTCGTCCAGTAGGTGCAAGCAGACGAGCGGAGAGTTCCGCGTGGACCATCACGAGGAGCAGGAGTTCGCCGAGTACTTCCTCGCCAGGCGCGATGCGGTGCGACGGACGGCCTACCTGCTCTGCGGCGACTGGCACCGGGCGGATGACCTGGCCCAGACCGCGTTCGTCGCGTTGCACCGGCGCTGGCGCAAGGTCAGGGACAAGGGTGCCCTGGATGCCTATGTCAGACGCACGCTGGTGCGCGCGTCGATCGACGAGTCCCGGCGGCCGTGGCGGCGCGAACGCGTCGTGGACGAGCTGCCGGAGACTCCGGCGAGCACACCGGAGGTCGGTGACTCGGTGGCCACCAGGTCGGCTCTGCTCGACGGCTTGCGGCGGGTCCCGCCGCGGCAGCGCGCGGTGCTCGTGTTGCGGTTCCTGGAAGGTCTGGACGTCTCGGCCGCGGCCAAGGCGCTGGGCTGTTCGGAGGGAACCGTGAAAAGTCAGACCGCCCGCGGGCTCGATGCCCTGCGGGAGGCGCTGGGTGACGCACTGGACGATCTGAGGTCCGCCACATGAGCGGGATCATCGGGTCGAGGAGGTGGATGTAGGTGGACGAGCACAAACTCGCGGACGCCCTCCGCGATGCCGTGCGTGAGGTGCCACCGCCGTCCTTCAACGAGCAGGACGTGGTCACCGCCTCGCACCAGGCGAGCGCGCGGCAACGGAAGCTGATCCTGTCCGGATCGACTTTCGGCGCGGCGCTGCTGCTCGGCGGCACGCTGGTGGTGAGCAACCTGCTCGGACCGGAGCCGACCCCGGCGAACACGGCGTCCTCGGGTGAGGCCACGGCGGAGGGCGGCGTGCTGCGCGGCCCCGGCGGTGATGCCTCCACCGCGGATCCCGGCACCAGCCGGTCCAACCCCAAGACCTCGCCTGATGTTTCCAAGCAGGGGGAAACATCAGCGAGCGCCGGCCCCTCGGCCGGTGGCACCGAAGGGTGCGGGATGGCGGACCGGAAGCTCGCAGCCGCCCTCGCCGTCGAGCTTCCGGCCGTCACCTCCCTTCCCCTGGAACAGCCCCAGGGCGAGCTGTGCACGGCACCGGGTTCGCGTGGCGTCGCGCTGAAGCTGCCCGACGGCGTGCTGACCGTGGTGCTCGGCCCGGACGGCGGCCCGATGGCCAGGAACGGCCAGGCATTCGAGGGGCCGGAGCGCAGCCGCGGCTACACCGCCCACACCGCCAAGGGCGCCCCGCTGACCGTGTCCAGCAAACCGGCCAAGGGCAAGGCCACCCCGCCGTACGCCGCTGAGCTGGAACGGTTGGCGAAGGCGCTCTCCGAGGTGTTCTGAGTCCGCTTCTGGCACGATCGCGGGTTATGTCCGAGACCCCCGGCAGACATCCCGCGAGCACGCCCAAGGGCGAGCGCAGGCGGCACGCGCTGATCGAGGCGGCCGCCGCGCTGCTCGCCGAGGGCGGGTTCGACGCCATCCGGCATCGCGCGGTGGCCGAGCGGGCCGAACTGCCGCTGGCCTCCACCACCTACTACTTCAGCTCGCTGGACGATCTGGTGGCGGCCGCGATCGAGCACAGCTCCCGGGCCGAGCTGACCTTCGGCCGGACCTGCCTGGATGAGCTGTCCGACCGGGACGGTCCGGTGTGCGCGGCGGACCTGGTCGAGCTGATGCTGGACCTGCTGCTCGGCCGCGCGTCCAGGGACGGTGGCCTGGAACCGGTGCTGCTGCGCTACGAACGCCTGGTCGGCAGCGCCAGGCGGCCATTCCTCACCGAGCTGATGCGCGGCCTCGGCGAGGAGCTGATGGCCCTGCTCACCGAGCTGTTCGCGCATTCCGGCACCCCGGTGAGCCGGGAACGGCTGAACGAGCTGGTCGCGCTGGTGGACGGCGCGGTGGTGAACGCGCTGATCGAGAGCAACCCCGACCCCAGGGACGGCGCCCGCCGGATGTTGCGGGCAAACCTGCCCGGCCGCCGCTGACACCGTGCAACCTGTTCCCGGCTGCCTCCGTGAGTAAAGGCGGATCTGGGTGATGGGAGGCGCTGGATGCGAGCCGAGGATGACGCGAGCTATCGGGAGTTCGCCAGAACGAAGGCCATGTCGCTGCGGCGGCTGGCCTACCTGTTGTGCGCGGACTGGCACCTCGCCGAGGACTTGACGCAGACAGCGCTGATCAAGATGTACCGGGCCTGGCCCAAGGTGCAACGGAAGAACACCGTCGACAACTACGCGCGGCAGGTCCTGCTCCGCTGCTGGCTGGACGAGCGAAGGAAACCCTGGCGCACCGTCGAGAACCGCGACGGCCAGGTGCCCGACCAGCCCGGCGCCGATCTTGATCCCGCACTGGCCGGACCGGCCACGGGGACCAGGGACCTACTGCTGCGCGCGCTCACCGAGATCCCACCGCGGCAGCGTGCCGCCGTGGTCCTCCGCTACTGGGCAGACCTGTCCATCGCGGATGCCGCGGCCGCACTGCGCTGCTCGGAAGGGACCGTCAAGAGCCAGGCCGCGCGCGGGCTGGACGCCCTGCGCGCGGTCGTCGAGCGGCTGGACGTCGAGTACGTGCCAGTCGCCGGGAGGAGCGTGTGATGAACGAGAACCAGTTGATCGACGATCTGCGTGGGATCGGCGGCGCGGAGCCGCCATTGGGTTTCGACCCGGACCGGGTGGCCGACACCGCGGCCAAGCTGCACAAGCGCCGACGCGCGCTGCTGGGCGTGAGCATCGGCACCACGCTGGCGGTGGCCGCGACCGCTTTCTCGGTGAGCCTGGTGCTGCCCGGCGAAGCGGACAGCATCTCGGTCGCGGCGCCGCCGCCGACGCCCTGGCCCACCGTGACCAAGACCGAGGTGCCCCGGCTGCCCGACCCGAAGGTGGACCTCAGCAAGCAGAAGGAGCGGCTGGAGCGCGAGCTGCCGGGGATCATCAAGAAGGTCAAGCCGGACGCGCAGGTGACGGCAGACGCGTTCTCCCAGTACGGCGGGCCGAACAGTTGGGACTACCTCGCGAACACCGTGAAGTTCACCGCTCCGAATGGGGAACAGAGCTTCAACCTGCACATCTACGGCAAGGCCGCCTTGATCATGCAAAGCGTCCAGCTCCGTGAGCAGTGCGCGGTGCTGGTCGACGCGCAGGGAAAGCCGGAGGACGACCCTGAGGTGACGGAGCGTCGCCGCTGTGATCGGATCTCGCAGCCGGACGGCAGCACCGTGGTGGTCAAGGCGGGGAGCAGCATTGAGAAGAACATGGCCCTCAATGCCCCCGACCGGAAGCCACTGAAGCGGGGCCTGAATGTCATGCATTTCCGCACCGACGGCACGATGGTGCAGTTGTACGAGAACCCGGTGGACAAGCACACCGAGGCGATGAGCTACGAGCAGCTGATCCGGTTGGTGGCCAATCCGGGGCTGAACCTGAAGTAGCCGGAACCAACCGCTCGTTCCGGACATCCCATAGTGGCCGGCGCTGATCTTCAGCGCCGGCCACGTGGCGGTCGACACTGGGGGTGCCGACCGCCACGTGCTCATATACGCGCTGGTCAACTAGGCTATCCAGACGTGACCTCGACCAAGCCGCGCATTCCCAACGTCCTGGCCTCCCGGTACGCCTCGCTTGAGCTGGCCCGCCTGTGGTCGCCCGAGCACAAGGTGGTCCTGGAACGGCAGCTCTGGCTGGCCGTGCTGCGGGCCCAGGTGGATCTCGGCATCGAGGTGCCGGCCGGTGCGCTGGCCGATTACGAGCGGGTGCTGGAGCAGGTCGACCTGGGCTCCATCGCCGAGCGGGAGCGGGTCACCCGGCACGATGTGAAGGCCCGGATCGAGGAGTTCAACGCGCTGGCCGGGCACGAGCACGTGCACAAGGGCATGACCTCGCGGGACCTCACCGAGAACGTGGAGCAGCTGCAGATCCGGCTGAGCCTGGAGCATGTGCGGGACCGGGTGGTCGCGGTGCTGGCCCGCCTGGGCGCGCTCTCGGCCGAGAACGCCGAGCTGGTCATGGCCGGGCGTTCGCACAACGTGGCCGCGCAGGCCACCACGCTGGGCAAGCGGTTCGCCACCGCGGCCGATGAGCTGCTGACCGGGTTCGGCCGGCTGGAGGATCTGCTCGCGCGGTACCCGCTGCGCGGCATCAAGGGCCCGGTGGGCACCGCGCAGGACATGCTGGACCTGCTGGACGGGGACGCGGACCGGCTCGCCCGGCTGGAGACCGCGGTTGCCGGGCACCTCGGGTTCGGCCAGGTGCTGACCAGTGTCGGCCAGGTCTACCCGCGCTCGCTGGACTTCGAGGTGGTCACCGCGCTGGTGCAGCTGGCCGCCGGGCCGTCCAGCCTGGCCAAGACGATCCGGCTGATGGCCGGGCACGAGCTGGTCACCGAGGGCTTCAAGCCCGGTCAGGTGGGCTCCTCGGCCATGCCGCACAAGATGAACACCCGGTCCTGCGAGCGGGTCAACGGCTTCGCGGTGATCCTGCGCGGGCACGCCTCGATGGTCGGCGAGCTGGCCGGGGACCAGTGGAACGAGGGCGATGTGTCCTGTTCGGTGGTGCGCCGGGTCGCGCTGCCGGACGCCTTCTTCGCCTTCGACGGGCTGCTGGAGACCTTCCTGACCGTGCTGGACGAGTTCGGCGCCTTCCCCGCGGTGATCGGCCGCGAACTCGACCGCTACCTGCCGTTCCTGGCCACCACCAAGGTGCTGATGGCCGCGGTGCGGGCCGGGGTGGGCCGGGAGACCGCGCACGAGGCGATCAAGGAGAACGCGGTCGCCACCGCGCTGGAACTTCGCGAAGGTTTGGAACGGAACGACCTGCTGGACCGGTTGGCCGCCGATGAGCGGCTGCCGCTGGACCGGGCCGCGCTGGACGCGCTGCTGGCCGACCGGCTGCCCTTCACCGGCGCGGCGGGCGCGCAGGTCAGCGCGGTGGTGACGCGGATCGAAGCGGTGCTGGCGCGCTACCCGGAGGCGGCCAAGTACAGCCCCGGCGCCATCCTCTGAGACCGGTTTCGAACCGGCAGAACTGGTGCCCCGGTACTTCGGAACCCTCTAAGTACCGGGGCATTGCGCACAATCGCCCCGGAGAATGACTCGCGAGACAACACGTCGGGGTCACTGGGGAGTGAACTTTGGTCGCACGGATGGAGGGGAAGGCCCGAAACCGCACCGCGCTACTGGAAGCAGCCAGGGAAGTCATCGTCGAGGAAGGGCATCGCGGGGCCTCCCTTGGCGTGATCGCGGGCCGGGCCGGCCTCACCACCGGCGCCATTTACTCGATTTTCGGCAGCAAGCGCGACCTGTTGATTGCGGTCATCGAGGACATTCACCGACGTGTCATTGCCGACCTGCAACAGCTCAGCGATCCGCGACTTTCGCTGGAACAGGTGATCGCGGTCTACGTGGCCGGGCGGTTGCGCGCGGCCGATGCCAAGGACGCCGCGCCGCTGCTGGCCTTCGAGACCGAGCTGTCCGGGCTGGCGCAGAGCGATCCGGTGGTCAGCACCCGGCTGCGCGACATCTCGGTGCGCTCGGACCGCCAGTTCGCCGAATCGCTGACCGGTCGCCGGGACGAACGCGGCCTGGTGGTGGACGAGCGGCGGGCCGGGTACCTGGCGCTGGGCGTGCGCGCCCTGGTGCTGGGCTTCGAGCAGCGGCGGCTGCGGGGCGAGACGGTGCCGGAATCGCTGGTGCTGGACCTGGCGACCGCGATGGTCCGGCAATAAAAAAGGATCGCCCAGCCCCCGAGCCGGGCGATCCCGAATCCGCCGGACGATCCCCGAGAAGGTGGCGGAAAACTGTTGCCGAGATGATGGCACGGTTCGTCGGTTCTTGACACCGGTGGTGCGACGCAGGTCACGTGCGGTGCATTGCCTAGGGTGAGGCCGTGACCTCCCTCGCCGACTACCCGCTGATCGCCGCGGGCAAGGTTCGTGAGCTGTACTCCGTCGACGACGAGCACCTGCTGTTCGTCGCCTCCGACCGGATCTCCGCCTTCGACTTCGTGCTGCCCAACGGCATCCCGGACAAGGGGCGGGTGCTCACCGCGATGAGCGTGTTCTGGTTCGAGCTGCTCGCCGACGTGGTGCCCAACCACGTGGTGGCCTGGGACGACCCGCGCATCCCGGCCGAGGTCCGTGGCCGCGCGCTGCTGGTCCGGCGGCTGGCGATGGCGCAGGTGGAATGCGTGGCCAGGGGCTACCTGACCGGATCCGGCCTGGCCGACTACCGGCGCACCGGCGCGGTGTGCGGGGTCGAGCTGCCCGCCGGACTCGGCGAGTCCGACCGGCTGCCGGAGCCGATCTTCACCCCGGCCACCAAGGCCGAGATCGGCGCGCACGACGAGAACGTCTCCTTCGCCGCCGTGGTCGACACGGTCGGCGCCGAGCAGGCCGAGCAGCTGCGGGAGCTGACCCTGGCCGTCTACGGCCGGGCGGCCACGCACGCGGAGAGCCGGGGCCTGATCCTGGCCGACACCAAGTTCGAGTTCGGCGTGGACAAGGCCGGTCAGCTGGTGCTGGCCGATGAGGTGCTCACCCCGGACTCCTCCCGGTTCTGGCCCGCCGACGGGTACACCCCGGGCAAGGTCCAGCCCTCCTTCGACAAGCAGTACGTGCGGGACTGGCTGACCTCGCCGGCCTCGGGCTGGGACCGGGCCTCGGACACCCCGCCGCCCCCGCTGTCGGAGGAGGTCGTGGCCGCGACCAGGGCCCGCTACGTCGAGGCGTACGAGCGGATCACCGGCCGCGCGCTGGCGGACTGGCCGTCCCCGCAGGCTTAAGCAGAGTTGCGCCTGCGCGCAACCTCAGCGGCAGGTCGTGGTCACGCGGCCATGGCGCAATAGGGTCATGCGCCCCAGACTGCTCGTCTCGCTCTCGGGCATCGGCCGAGCGACCCTGGCCGAGTGCGCCGCGTTCGCCGCCGCGCTGGACCGGCGCGGCCTGCCGCTGTCCCTACTGCTGACCCCCAAACCCAACAGCGAGCGCCCCACCAGGGACTCGCCCGTGCTGGACTGGATCAGGGCTCGCGAACAGGCCGGGGACGCCCTGGTGCTGCACGGTTTTGACCACGTGGCCCAGCCCAGCGGGGCCCGGCTGCCGCTGCCCAGGCTGGCCCCGGCGGCCAGCTGGGCGGGCGGCCGGATCTGGCGGCGGGCCGAGTTCGCCGACCTGCCCGCGCACGAGGCCGGGCTGCGGCTGCTGGCCGCCACCGCGGTGCTGGACCGTCTGGAACTACGCACCAAGTGCTTCGCGCCGCCGAGCTGGCTGGCCTCCGCCGGCACGGTGATCGCGTTGCGGCGCAAGGGGTTCGAGGTCTGCGCGGACGCCGCGGGCGTGCACGATCTGCGCACCGGGGTGCGGCACCGGGGCCGGGTGCACGAGGTCGGCCGGGGCGAGCTGTGGGCGCGGGCCGCGCTGCGCGGTGGGCGGCGCGGCGGCCTGGTCCGGATCGCGGTGGACGCGACCGAGTTGTGCCGGCCGCAACCGGCCCGCGCGGTGCTCGGCGCGATCAGCGGCGCGCTGGCGCTGGGCGCGCTCGGTGGGACATATGCAGACCTCGGTCTGGGCCGTATCGCCGAACGTCGTGGGCTGAATGCCGGATAATTACGTCGCTTGAACGAGTGACGGCGCCAATCACCGCACCGGACGATCGAGATCGTCCCCTCCCAACCCTGCGGTGAGGTGCGTATGAACAGAATTACGAAATTGTTCCTGGTTGCCGCCATGGCCATCCCGGCGGCGGGCTCGTTCGGATTTTCCGCCCCGGCCCCGGCAGCCGCGGCCAGTGTGCCCCAGGACGAGAAGATCGGCGCCGAGGAAAACGTGGCGCACACAATTGCCGGTGGCGACAGCGCGCTGACCCTGCGGCGCGCGGAATCCGGCTACGTCAAGGCACACGTCACCGGCCTGAAACTGCAGCCAGGCGATGTGCTCCGCATTTCCGACCCGAGCGGCCGGGAGAGCTACACCTACACCGGCGCGGACGACCTGGCCGCCAGCCCGGACGCGACCGGGTTCTGGGCCATGTCGGTCACCGGCGAGGCCGCGGTGCTGAGCCTGTCCGGCAAGGACGGTGGCCCGGCCTCGCCCGATTCCACCGCCACCATCGACAAGCTGACCCGCGGCTTCACCCCGGCGGAGTTCAAGGCCGCGCAGGACAGGCAGACCCGCAGCATCTGCGGTGCGAACAACTACCAGGACGTGGCCTGCTACCAGACCTCGAACCCGACCGAGTTCGCCCGCACCAAGCCGGTGGCCAAGCTGCTGCGCAACGGCTCCTCGCTGTGCACCGCCTGGCGGGTCGGTGCGAAGAACCGCATGCTCACCAACAACCACTGCTTCACCAGCACCGCCGGCATCGAGGTGTGGTTCAACTACCAGTGCCCCACCTGCAACGGCACCACCAGCACGCCGACCAAGGTGCTCGCCTCGAAGGTGCTCAGCACCGACGCCGGCCTGGACTACACCCTGTTCGAGGTCAACAACTTCGCCGCGATCTCCAGCTTCGGCTTCCTGGAACTCGACGTCCGGGTGCCCGCGGTCGGTGAGCGGATGTACGTGATCGGCCACCCGGCTGGCAAGCTGAAGAAGCTCTCGCTCAAGGACGACCAGAGCCCGAGCGGCAACTGCCAGGTCCGCGCGGTGCGGGTGAACGGCAGCAGCTCGCAGAGCGACATCTCCTACATGTGCGACACCGAGGGCGGCTCCTCCGGTTCGCCGGTCCTGTCCGGCAACACGCACAAGGTGATCGGCCTGCACCACTTCGGCGGCTGCCCGAACCAGGGCGTGCGCATCGACCTGGTGGCGGCCAAGATCGGCAACCTGCTCTGAGCCACCGCCCGCCCGGTCGACCCCCATCGACCGGGCGGGCCCGGGTCACAGGCTCGCCAGCACCTCGGCCTCCTGAGCCGGGCTCAGTCCCGCCTTGCGCTCCCGGTCCAGGCCCAGTTCGCGTTCCCAGGCCAGCGTGTCCACCGCGGTCTCCGCGGCAGAGCGGATGGTCAGGCCCGCGTCCAGCGCGGGCTGGGCCTGGTGCGAGGTCATCCCGGCGTAGTCCGCGGGCAGCCACAGCGGCAGCGATCCCGGCCCGCCCCAGGGCTTGATCTCCAGTTCGGTCAGCTTCGCCTCGGGCGCCCGCACCAGTTCCGCCGGGACGCCGAGCGCGTCCTGGACTTCGCCGAGGAACTCCGGCAGCGGCGCGGGTTCGCTGATCGCGTCGAAGGTGCCGCCCAGCCGCTGCTCGGCGGCCAGCACGATCCACGCGGCGAAATCACGCGCGTCGATGTGCTGGAACGGCTGTGCGGGCGCGTCCGGCACCAGCACCCGGCCGCCGCGGGCGAACCGGGCGGGCCAGTACCCGAACCGGTCGGAAAGATCGCCCGGTCCGGTGATCAGGCCAGGGCGCGGGATGAACGCGTCCTCGCCGAAGACCTCGCGCACCGCGTTCTCGCTGGCCACCTTGATCCGGCCGTAGCGCTCACCCACCTCGGCGGTGGGCAACCCGGCCGCGTCGTCCACGAGTGGTTCGACCAGTTTTCCGTCCACACCTTGGCCCGTGGTCGCGTTGTCCGCGTACACGCTGATGGTGGAGACGAACGTCCAGTGCTTGGTGGTCTTCGCCAGCTTCTCCAGCGCGTCCCGCACCCACGGGAAGGAGATCCTCGCCACGTCCACCACCGCGTCGAAGCGCTCCCCGGCCAGCGCCGCCAACCCCTCCGGCGCGCTCCGGTCCACCACCGCGGTGACTGCCCCGGCGGGCACCTGTCCAGAGACCCCGCGGACCGCGCAGACCACGTCATGCCCACGTCGCAACGCTTCTTCGGCGACGGCCTTCGAAAGGAAGATCGTCCCGCCCAGTACCAGAATCCGCATGCCCACACCCTGCTGGACCGATGCGCGGCCCGCGACCGATCTCGCGCAGAGCGAACGGCGGTGAGAGCGGTAACGCATCGAGCGCGCGGAGTGAACAAGCAGGTCAGGTAGGCTCCTCTCGTCCCGCTTCCCGGCAAAATCCAGGAGCATTCGCGTGGCCCGAGTCGTCGTCGACGTCATGCCCAAGCAGGAGATCCTCGATCCGCAAGGACAGGCGGTGGCGAATGCGCTGCCCCGTCTCGGATTTGATGGCATCGCCTCCGTCCGCCAAGGCAAGCATTTTGAGCTGGAGGTCGACGACAACGTCGACGACGAAGCTCTCGCGAAGATCGCCGAGACCTTCCTCGCCAATCCGGTGATTGAGGACTGGACCGTCCGCCGGATCGAGTCATGAGCCCCCGGATCGGGGTCATCACCTTTCCCGGCACCCTCGACGACGTCGACGCCCTGCGCGCCGTGCGTTACGCCGAGGCCGAAGCCGTACCGCTGTGGCACGCCGACGCGGATCTGCGCGGGGTGGACGCGGTGGTCGTGCCCGGCGGGTTCTCCTACGGGGATTACCTGCGGGCAGGCGCGATCGCCCGGTTCGCCCCGGTGATGGGCGAGGTCGTCGCGGCCGCGGCCAAGGGTCTGCCAGTGCTGGGGATCTGCAACGGATTCCAGATCCTGTGCGAGGCCGGGCTGCTGCCCGGCGCGCTGGTCCGCAACGCCGGACTGCACTTCGTCTGCCGCGACCAGTGGCTGCGGGTGGAGAACAACTCCACCGCGTGGACCTCCCGGTACGAGCAGGGCGCCGAGATCCTGGTGCCGCTGAAGTCCGGCGAGGGCCGCTATGTCGCGGAGAAGTCCACTGTGGACGAACTCGAGGGCGAAGGCCGGGTGGTGTTCCGCTACGTCGGCGGCAACCCCAACGGCGCGCTCGACGACATCGCGGGCATCACCAGCGCCAACGGCCGGATCGTCGGCCTGATGCCGCACCCCGAGCACGCGATCGAGGCCCTCACCGGCCCGACCGATGACGGTCTCGGCCTGTTCCTGTCCGTTCTCGACTCGCTGGTGGCGGCGTGACAACGACTGAACAGCAAGTGGACACCGTCGAGCACGCGGCGGCCACGCCAGAGCTGGCGCAGCCCTACCGCGAACTCGGCCTCAAGGACGACGAGTACACCCGCATCCGGGAGATCCTCGGTCGCCGCCCCACCGACGCCGAACTGGCGATGTACTCGGTGATGTGGAGCGAGCACTGCTCGTACAAGTCCTCCAAGGTGCACCTGAGCTACTTCGGCAAGACCACCACGCCGGAGATGAAGCAGCACATGCTCGCCGGCATCGGTGAGAACGCCGGTGTGGTGGACATCGGCGACGGCTGGGCGGTGACCTTCAAGGCGGAGAGCCACAACCATCCGTCCTATGTGGAGCCGTACCAGGGCGCGGCCACCGGTGTCGGCGGCATTGTCCGGGACATCCTGGCCATGGGCGCCCGCCCGCTCGCGGTGATGGACCCGCTGCGCTTCGGCCCGGCCGACGCGCCGGACACCCGCCGGGTGCTGCCCGGGATCGTCGCCGGGGTCGGCGGTTACGGCAACTGCCTCGGCCTGCCCAACATCGGCGGCGAGGTCGTCTTCGACCAGACCTACGCGGGCAATCCGTTGGTGAACGCGTTGTGCGTGGGCGCGATGCGGGTCGAGGACCTGCACCTGGCGCACGCCTCCGGCACCGGCAACAAGATCATGCTCTTCGGCGCGCGCACCGGCCTGGACGGCATCGGCGGGGTGTCCGTGCTCGCCTCGGACAGCTTCTCCGGCGACGAGTCCGGCACCGGACGCAAGAAGCTGCCCAGTGTGCAGGTGGGCGACCCGTTCACCGAGAAGGTGCTCATCGAGTGCTGCCTGGAACTCTTCCGCGAGGGCATCGTGGTGGGCATCCAGGACCTCGGCGGCGCCGGGCTGTCCTGCGCCACCTCGGAGCTGGCCAGTGCCGGTGACGGCGGCATGCACGTGAACCTGGAGACGGTTCCGTTGCGCGCCACCGGCATGTCGCCCGCGGAGATCCTCTCCAGCGAGTCGCAGGAACGCATGTGCGCGGTGGTCGAGCCCAAGGACGTCGAGGCGTTCCTGCGGGTCTGCCGCAAGTGGGACGTGATCGCCACCGAGATCGGCGAGGTCACCGAGGGCGACCGGCTGGTGATCACCTGGAACGGACAGACCGTGGTGGACGTGCCGCCGCGCACCGTGGCGCACGAGGGCCCGGTGTACCAGCGGCCGATCCAGCGCCCGGCCACCCAGGACGCGCTGATCGCGGACGTGCCGGACACGCTGCCGCGACCCGGGTCGGCCGAGGAGTTGCGGGCGACCTTACTGCAGCTGATCGCCTCGCCGAACCTGTGCAGCCGCAAGTGGGTCACCGAGCAGTACGACCGGTACGTGCGCGGCAACACCGTGCTGGCCCAGCCCGCCGACTCCGGGATGATCCGGATCGACGAGGAAACCGGCCGCGGCGTGGCGATCTCCACCGACTGCAATGGCCGTTATGTGCAGCTGGATCCCTACACCGGCACCCAGCTCGCGCTGGCCGAGGCATACCGCAACGTGGCCGCCACCGGCGCCACCCCGTACGCGGTGACCAACTGCCTCAACTTCGGCTCGCCGGAGGACCCGGGCGTGATGTGGCAGTTCAGCGAGGCCG
Organism: Crossiella sp. S99.2; assembly: GCF_023094165.1. Taxonomy (GTDB): domain Bacteria; phylum Actinomycetota; class Actinomycetes; order Mycobacteriales; family Pseudonocardiaceae; genus Crossiella. Next base: position 289,219 of record NZ_JALMDK010000001.1, read on the forward strand.
TGCGCGGCCTGGCCGACGGCTGCAAGCAGCTGGGCATCCCGGTCACCGGCGGCAACGTCTCCTTCTACAACCAGACCGGCTCGGTGGCGATCCTGCCCACCCCGGTGGTCGGCGTGCTCGGCGTGATCGACGACGTCAGCCGCCGCACCCCCACCGGCCTGGGCGCGGAGGACGGCGAGACCCTGCTGCTGCTGGGTGAGACCAAGGACGAGTTCGGCGGCTCCGAGTGGGCCAACCACGTCCATGGTCACCTCGGTGGCCAGCCGCCGTCGGTGGACCTGGAGCGGGAGCGGGTGCTGGCCGAGGTGCTGGTGGCCGGGTCCCGCGACGGCATGCTTTCCGCCGCGCACGACCTCTCCGAGGGCGGTCTGATCCAGACCGTGGTGGAGGCCGCGATCATTGGCGAGAGCGGCTGCCGGATCGTGCTGCCCGAGGGCGCGGACCCGTTCACCTTCCTGTTCTCCGAGTCCGCCGGTCGCGCGCTGGTCGCGGTGCCGCGCAGCGAGGAGCTGCGGTTCACCGAGATGTGCAAGGCGCGCGAGCTGCCCTGCAGCCGGGTGGGCGTGGTGGACACCGAGTCCAAGGCGGTGCAGGTCCAGGGCCAGTTCACGGTGGGCCTGGATGAGCTGCGCACCGCCTGGGAGGGCACGCTGCACGCGCTGTTCGACTGAGTTTTTCGCACTGCGACAAGGGGAGAGGCCACCTGGTCTCTCCCCTTTCGCTTACTGGCTGGTGGCTCGCCTGCGGCTGGTCGCGGTGAGCAGCAGGACCAGGCCGAGCAGGCCGAGGGAGAGCCCGGTGAGCAGTTGCAGGTGCTCGGGGACCATGTGCATCAACAGCCAGCCCTCGCCACCGACCTGCCTGGCGATGAGCCCGCCGAAGCCCTGGATCATCGCGACGATCCCGAACACTTCGAGCATGGCCGCAGTCCTTCTTTCGTATTCTGTGGTCCACCCGACACGCACCGTTGTGACCCGACTGTAGTGAAAAACCACCCCCGGTGGGTCATCCGCAGGGTTGGTCCGGGGTCGCGAAGGTGGCCTTGGCCGGGTCGGGGCGCTGCGACCAGGTCACGCCGCCGAGGCCGCAGCGACGGTGGAAACGGGCCCCGTCCCAGTTCAGCGGTCCCATGAAGGTGGCCCTGGTGAGGTAGACGTTGCCGTGGAACTCGGCGTGGTCCAGGTGAGTGACCCGCCACAGGGTGGCGTCCTGGATCCGCATCCCGCCGATCAGCCTGCCGCTGAGGTCCAGCCTGCTCAGCGTGGCGCCCATCAGGTCCAGGTTGTACCGAGGGCCGTCGGTGCCCGCCTTGGGCAGCAGGTCCCGGATGAGCTGCTGCGCGCTGCGCCGCACCTCGCCCTCCCTGGAGTAGCGGGACTCGCCCTTGCGCTCATCCGGCATCTCGAACGGGCGGCGCAGGTAGGCGCAGTAGATGTCCAGCACGGTCTGGGCGTACTCGGGCCGGCTGCGCGCGATACCGGCCAGCGCGTGCAGCGCGCCCACCCGCACCTGGTCCGCCTCGTGCCCGAGCAGCTCCACCGCCTTGGCGAAGCGTTCGTCGCTGACCCGCTCCCGGTCGTGCTCGGCCCGGCTGGTGTCCAGCCGCTGCCGCTGCTCCTCCACCTGCCGCCGCCGGTCGTTGAGCCAGAGCGCGTACAGCGCCACCACCGACCCCGCGCCCAGCCCGCCGGTCTTGAGCGCCTCGGTCAGCCCCGCCTTCGGATCCGCCACCAGCAAACCCCCGCCGACCAGCAGCAACGCTCCCATCGCGAGCAGCACGGTGCCGGTGAGCACCACCGCCTGCCTGCGTCGCAGCATGCCGAAGCCGAGCACCCCCAGTGCCACCACGAACCCGCCGATACCCGGTCCCAGCAGCCACCACCCGTTGTCCACGGCGATGATCGTGCCGCCATTCGAGTGGTCGTTCAACGTCCAACGGTAGTTCGCCAGGTAAGCGGCACCGGTCCGTTTCGTCTGGTCGTATGCTCGCTGGTCACCCGAACCGGACAGGGGAGCGGACTGTGGAACGCCCGAACTGGGCGCCGGGCGAGCTTGACCTCACCGTGCCGAGCGCGGCCAGGGTCTATGACTACTACCTCGGCGGCTCGCACAACTTCGCGGTGGACCGGGCCCAGGCGCGGCAGGCGATCGAGCAGTGGCCGCTGCTGCCAGCGGCGCTGCGGGCCAACCGGGCCTTCCTGCGCCGCGCGGTGAAGTTCTGCCTGACCCAGGGCATCCGGCAGTTCCTGGACATCGGCTCCGGCATCCCCACCGTCGGCAACGTGCACGAGATCGCCCAGGCCTTCGACCCGGCCTGCCGTATCGCCTACGTGGACGTGGACCCGATCGCGGTCGCGCACAGCAGGCTGATGCTCAGCGACAACCCGAACACCGCGGTCGTCCAGGCCGACCTGCGCACCCCCGGGGACGTGCTGGACGCGCCCGAGCTGACCAAGCTGCTCGACCTGTCCCAGCCGACCGCGGTGCTGTTCGTGGCGGTGCTGCACTTCATCGCCGATGAGGAGGACCCGGCCGGGCTGGTCCGCCGCTACCTGGACGCGGTGCCCTCGGGCAGCTACCTGGTGCTCTCGCACGGCAGCAGCGAGGGCGCGCCGCAGCGGGCCGCCCAGCACGAGGACCTCTACCAGCGCACCGGCAGCCGGATCTTCATGCGCTCGCGCCAGCGGGTGCTCACCTACTTCGGCGACTGCGAGCTGCTGCCGCCGGGGCTGAGCCAGATGACCCAGTGGCGGCCGGAGCCCGACGACGAGTACTGGGGCTCGCCGGAGCAACTCAGCGGGTTCACCGGCGTCGGTTACAAGGCCTGAACCGGGGAGGCGCGGTGCAACAGGAACACGGCTGGGTGCCACCGGGAATCGATCTCACCCGGCCGAGCGCGGCCCGGGTCTATGACTACTACCTGGGCGGTTCGCACAACTTCGGGGTGGACCGGGAGCTGGCCAGGGTGGCCATCGAGGACTGGCCCGAGCTACCGATGATCATGCAGGCGAACCGGGCCTTCCTGCGCCGGGCGGTGAAGTTCTGCGTACAAGCGGGGATACGCCAGTTTCTGGACATCGGTTCAGGAATACCGACCGTGGGCAATGTGCACGAGGTGGCCCAGGAACTCGACCCCGACTGCCGGGTGGTCTATGTCGATATTGACCCGGTTGCCGTAGCGCACAGCCGAATCATGCTCGCTGGTAACGATTTCTCCGAGATCGTCCAGGCCGACTTGCGACAACCCGAACGGGTGCTGGACGCGCCGCAGACCAAGGCCCTGCTGGATTTGTCCCAGCCGGTGGCGGTGCTGATGGTGGCGGTGCTGCACTTCGTGCCGGATGAGGCCGATCCGGCCGGACTGGTCCGCCGGTACCTGGACGCGGTCGCGCCGGGCAGCTTCCTGGTGCTCTCGCACGCCTGCCTGGAGGGCGTCGGCGAGCAGGCCGAGTTCCACCAGAAGCTCTACCGCCGGGCGGGCAGCGCGCTGACCATCCGGCCCGTTGACCAGGTCGCGGGCCTGTTCGGGCCGGCCCGGCTGGTCGAGCCGGGACTGGTCCGGCTGCCGCTGTGGCGACCGGACCCGGCAGCCCCGTACGAGGGGGATCCGGCAGTTTTCGCCGGCTTCGCGGCGGTCGGCCAGAAGGTCTAGACCATGTGGCCAGCGGAAACGACTGAGATGGGAATCATTCCCGGGTTTTCGGGCTTTCTGCGGGCCCGCGACACCGCTACCCTTCGTGGCGTCGAACCGTTACGGAACTGCGCGGAAGGGTTGGATCCAGCCACGCGTCAGGGGAACTTGACCCGTCTTTTCCGGCCGCGGTGGCGGAGTGTCGCCACTGGTGGCGTTATCGTAGAGTTATTACCCCCATCAGCGATGATCCCCGCAGGTGACGAGTGAGAGGATCAGGACGATGTGCCGACCCGCTCCCACTTCGCTGATCTTCGCGAGTGTGCGCCAGGTCATGGAATTGCCGGTCAGCTTCGGATTTGTTGATGAGGGGCTCGTCTCGACGACCGTGACCACGGCAAACTGGACCCAGGAGGACAGCGGGCGACCCGGACAGTCTGGTTTGTGTGCCGCGGTCGGGCGATGGGTATGAGTGCGACGAACAGCGATTCTTTCCGCCCTGGAAGGCTGCTGGTGACTGACGGCGCCGACCGAACCCACCAGGCCTGTGCGCGATTCGCCCGAAGCTGGGTCCGCGCCATCGCCGGTACCAGCTACGTCTCCCTTGGCCTTGCCGAGACGGAGCAGCTGCTGCTCGCGCACACCGAGCGCCTGGTGCAGGCGCTGTTCGCCGATCCGTTCCGGGCCACTCCGGCACGGGAGATCGGATTCCAGCTCGTCCAGGCGCATTTCACCGGAATCGAGACGCTGAGCCGGACCGTCGCGCTGCTGGGCGATGAGTTCCTCGGCGAGCTGCGGGTGGAGCCGGACGAGCGGCTGCAGGCCCGGATCGCCGCGTTGCAGGGCGCGCTGGCCGCCGGCTACGCCCAGGCGCTGCGCGAGCGGACCCTGGACGAGCAGGAGGCGATCCGCCAGGCGGTGCTGGACGCCAGGGACGCCGCCGAGCACGCCCGCCGGGCCAGCGAGGCCCGCTTCCGCGCGGTGTTCACCGAGGCCGCGATCGGCATCGGCATCCTGGACACCAACGGCCGCTTCCTGGACGCCAACGCCTCCCTGCAGCACATGCTGGACTACTCCCTTGAAGAGCTGTGCCAGCGCAAGGGGCACGACGTGCTCTACCCGCAGGACCGGGCGGACCTGCGCGACCTGTGCGCCTCGGTGGCCTCCGGCGCCCGCGACCATGTCCGGCTGGACTCCCGGCTGACCAGGCGGGACGGCCAGGAGATCTGGACGCACATCACCGTCTCGCTGATCAGGGACGAGCAGGGCGCGCCGCGGTACGTGGTGGCCATGATCGAGGACGTCACCGACCGGCACCTGCTGCAGACCCGGCTGGTGCACCAGGCCCTGCACGATCCGCTGACCGGGCTGTCCAACCGGGCGCTGTTCCTGGACGAGCTGGCCAACGCCTTCGCCCGCAAGGAGCCGCAGGCCCGGATCGGCCTCTGTTACCTCGACCTCGATGGCTTCAAGGTGATCAACGACAGCCTCGGCCACGACATCGGCGATCAGCTGCTGGTCGCGGTGGCCCGGCGGCTGGACGACTGCGTGTCCGGCCCCGGCAGGCTGGTGGCCCGGATGGGCGGGGACGAGTTCGTCATCCTGCTCGACGGCACCACCGGCGACGACGAGGTCATCGCGGTCGCCGAGCAGGTGCTGGACGCGCTGGTCGAACCGATCAAGGTGGCCGGGCACGAGCTGTCCATCTCGGCCAGCATCGGCATCGTGGAGCGGCCGACCAGCGTGGCCTGCCCCGCCGACCTGATGCGCGACGCCGACATCACGCTGTACTGGGCCAAGGCCGACGGCAAGAGCCGCTGGGCGCTGTTCGACTCCGAGCGCAACGCCCGCGAGGTGGCCCGCTTCACCCTGTCCGCGACCATGCCCGCGGCGCTGGAGCGCGGCGAGTTCTACGTGGACTACCAGCCGCTGGTCCGGCTCACCGACACCGCGGTGGTCGGGGTGGAGGCGCTGGTCCGCTGGCAGCACCCGGAGTTCGGCAGGCTCGGCCCCGACCGGTTCATCGAACTGGCCGAGGAGACCGGCCTGATCGTCTCGCTCGGCCGCTGGGTGCTGGAACAGGCCTGCCGCCAGGCCCGCAGCTGGATCGACGAGTTCGGCGCGGCCGCCCCCTTCGTCAGCGTGAACCTGGCCGTCCGCCAGCTCCGCGACGCCGGCCTGGTCGGCGACGTGGCCCGGATCCTGGCCGAGTCCGGCCTGCCCCCTGGCAAGCTCCAGCTGGAGCTGACCGAGAGCGCCATCATGGGCAACGCGGCCGAGCCGCTGGACGCCCTGTGCGCGCTGTCGGACATGGGCGTGCGCATCGCCATCGACGACTTCGGCACCGGCTACTCCAACCTGGCCTACCTCCGCCACCTGCCCGTGCACGAACTCAAGATCGCGGGCTCGTTCGTGGAGGGCCTGCGCGCCGCCGCGGCCGGCGACGAGGTCGACCAGCAGATCGTGGCCACCCTGGTCTCCCTGGCGCACGCCCTCGGCCTGACCGTCACCGCCGAAGGCGTGGAAACCACCACCCAGGCCGAACGCCTGCGCGCCATCGGCTGCGACTCCGGCCAGGGCTGGCTCTTCGCCAAGCCAGGACCCCCGGCCAGCATCGACGGCCTGCTCTAGACACTTCCCCAGCTCACGGAACCACCCGTGGGTGTGCTGCGTCGTTGGTACGGTGACCGTGGACGCGCACTGCGTGACGGAGGGGAAACACAGTGACCGACCCGAAGAGCGCCCAACCAGGCCCCGCCATGGCGATGTCGGCCCTGACCAGCCTGAACAAGTCGGTCGAGGGCATGAATCAGCTGCGCGAGGACGTCCGCGCGGGCCGGGTCAAGCTCGACCCGGCAGCAGGAGCGCAGCTGAAGAAGGCCCTCACGGAGCAGGAATCGCGGGCCCTGAAGTGGCAGGAAACCGCATCACAACTTGAGCAGGCGTTGCCGCTTGGCAACCACTGGGTGGGCCAGCAGATGGCGGACAAGATGAGCAAGCGTGCCAGCGGCACGGACTTCTCCTTCGCCACCCAGGTCAACCTGTACATCGATGAACTGCAGAAGGCCCAGGTCGTCCTGGATGAGGCGATCCGGGCGACCACGGGCGCGGACACCGGTAGCGCCGCCGACCTCGGAAAGCACGGGAAGTAGACGTGAGTCGTAGCAAGATCGTTGTTGGTGGCGCGCTGGCTGCCGCTGTCTTCCTCGGTGGCTGTTCGGGCGGCTCGATCGCGGGCACGCCGACCCCCGCGACCAGCGGCGCGGCCACCTCAAGCGCCTCGACCGGTGACGGTCCGGGTGCTTCGCTGTCCGCGGTCCTGCCCTGCGCGTTGCTGACCAACGCTGAGGCCGCTTCGCTCGGTCTGCTGGCAGGCCAGCCGGAGGACTTCGGTAAGAAGCGTCAGTGCCAGTTCCGCGATGTCTCCAAGCCGTCGCCGGTGACCGGCAACGTCACCATCGACCCGGTGTTCGGCATCGACCAGCTGCGCACCCCGCCGAACACCGATGAGGCCGGGATCCGCAAGCTCACCGTGGATGGCAGGCGGGTCAACTACTACCCCAACGCCGACGGCACGCTGTGCACGGTGAACATCGAGGTCAACAAGACCGAGGTGGTGTTCGTGCAGACCAGCCTGCGCCAGGCGAACACGCCCGAAGCGGTGTGCTCGATCACCGAGAAGATGGTCGGCTTCGTGCTGCCCAGAATGCCGAAGAAGTAGCAGGGGGATGTCATGACCCAGCCGCAGAACGGTGACTACCGCCAGGTCGAGTCCAAGGTCAACCCGGCAGACCAGGGGACCTTCGGGCGGGCGGTGATGGGGACCGAGGACGACCGGGACGCGGTCGCCACGCAGGAACGCGAGCTGCGCGAGGGCCTGAAGATGGGCACCGACCGGGCGCTCACCCAGACCGGGAACTGGGCCGGAGTCGAGCACCAGGCCATGTATGACCAGATCTCCAACAACAACGACCCTGGTCAGGTCTACTCGGTCGCCGAGCAGTGGACCAAGCTCGGCAATGAGATGGCGAAGTCCTCTGAGGAGATGGACAAGCTGATCAAGGCCACCGAGCACGGGTGGAGTGGCCTCGGTGGCGATGCGGCGCGGGAGGCCACGCTCAAGCTGGCCAAGTGGGGTGGCGATGCCGCGCAGACCAGTCAGTACATGGGGAACCGGACCAACGACCTCGGGCTGATCGCCGAGGACAGCAAGAACCGGATGCCCGAGCCGGTGAAGTTCGACGAGAACCAGATGATGCGGGACGCGTTCAAGTCCGGTGGGCTGCTCGGGCTGGTCAAGTCCGCGGTGCAGGACATCCCGGCCAAGCGCCAGGAAGCGGACAACGCGCATCAGAACGCGATCCGGGTGATGCAGAACAACGAGGCGAGTTCGCGGCAGGTGGATGCCACCACACCGGTGTTCTCGCCGCCGCCGCCGATCGGTGGGATTCCCGGGGAGCCGTGGCCGCCCAAGCCGACGCCGCCCTGGCCGCCGAACCCGCCGCCGAACTGGCCGCCGGATCCGCCGCGGGTGATCCAGCCGCCGCGGGTGGTGCCGCCGGTGCCGCCGCCGGTGATCACGCCGATTCCGGTGCCGGTGCGGCCGTTGCCGCCGCCGGTGCCACCGCCGCCCAAGGGCAAGCCGCCGGTGCCGAAGCCGCCGGTGCCGCCGCCGTTTCCGCCGCCGCCGGTGCCGGACAAGAACAAGTTGCCCGACAAGAACAAGCTGCCGGACCGGCCGTTGCCGCCGCCGAAGCCGGGCGATCCGACCAAACCGTCCGGGCGGGTGCCGGTGCCGCCGAACCTGCCGACCGGGACGGGGCCGGGTGGCAAGCCGCCCGGTGGCATCGCGCCCGGGGGCATTCTCGGTGCGCTCACCGGGGGTGCCGGGGGCACACCGGGCACCGGAACCGGGGCTGGCAAGGGCAGTTTCGGGCCGGGTGGGGCCGCGGGCGCCGGGCTGGGTGGCGCGGTGGCCGGGGCCGGTGCGGCCGGAGCCAGGGGTGGACCGGGCGCCGGGGGCATGGGCGGCGGGCCGATGGGCGCCGGTGCGGGTCGCAAGGAAGAGGACAAGGAGCACAAGCGGGCCGACTACCTCCAGGAGACCGAGGACGTGTGGGGTGACGGGCAGCGGGTGGCGCCTCCGGTGATCGGGGAATGACCAGCGTGCTGACCACGCTCACCGCGACGGAGCTGGACTTCGCCTGGCAGGAACTGGGGCTGGAGCGGGCGCCGTACCCGCTCAAGCTGCGCAGCCACGGCGTGACCATGGAGGAACGGTCCGCGCTGCGGCTACAGGTGCTGGAAGGGCTGCGGCAGCGGCGGCTGGCCAGGGAACGCGGGCCGCGCTGGGAGCTGGATCCGGTGCTGGAGGACCAGCTCGGGCTGCTCGCCCGGCATTCGCTGGCAGTGGAGCTGATCCAGTACACCGACTCCCCGGTGCTGGCGGTCGCGGTGTCGCGGGGCGAGAGCGCGGTGCTGGCGGTGCAGACCGAGGACGAATCCGTGCACCTGCAGGAAGTGCGGGACACCGGGCTGGCCGAGGCGATCGTCAGCGCGCTGCCGCCGGGACAGGCCGGGCGGCAGGCGCCGGTGTCCGCGCCGCTGGCCGGGCTGCAACGGGCCAGCGGGCCGGAGAAGCTGGATCCGTTCGGGGACAGCGTTGATCAGCTGGTCGCCGCCGGGATGAGCCGCAACGAGGCGTACACGCTGGACTTCCTGAGCAGGCACCGGCACCAGGGCGGGCAGTTCTCGGTCAGCCTGGCCGAGCGCTACACCACGCACATGGAACGCGATCCCACCGTGGTGTCCTGGTTCGACAGCGAGGACGGGCGGTACCTGCTGGTCAGCGAGCGCGGACGGCTGTCCATCAGCGCGGCGGACAACCAGCGGATCGCGCACCGGGTGCAGGAACTGATCTCCGCGGCCCGCACCGGCTGAGTTACTCGGTGGCCTCCCGGCAGGCGCGCACGAAGGCGTTCACCGCGCCGCGCTGCTCGCCCAGCCGCCACAGCGCGGCCAGCCGGCCCGGCCGGATGCCGGGCACCGGGCGGAACACCACGTCCTCCCCGGTGTTGGACTCGCTGGTGCTGCTGGCCACCAGGGCGATGCCGGTGCCCGCGGCCACCGCGGCGAAGACCTCGGCCAGGTTGTTCGCCACCGCGGTCACCGTGGCCGGGCGGTCCCGGCGGGCGTCGGCGGCCAGCCAGAACTCGCGTTGCGGGCCTGCTGCCTCGGGCAGGGCCACGAACGGTTCGGTGAGCAGGTCGGTGAAGGCCACCTCGGCCTCCGCGGTCAGCGGGTGGTCGGCCGGCAGGGCCACCCAGCGAGGTTCGGCCAGCAGCACCCGGTAGGCGTAGCGGTCCTGGTCGGCCACGGGCAGCCAGACCAGTGCCAGGTCGACCTGGCCGTCGCGCAGTCCGGCCGAGGAATCGTCCCAGTCGCTGCGGTGCACGCCGATCCGCCAGCCGGGCAGCAGCTCGGCGAAGCGGTCGGAGATCCGCTCGAACAGGCCGGGCGCCAGGTTGCTGTGCACGCCGATCTGCAACACCATCCGCTCCCCGGCTGCGGCCCGGCCGACCTCGCCGAGTGCGGCGCCCCAGTCGGCGAGTAGTCGCTGCGCCCTGGGCAGCAGGGCGACCCCGGCCGCGGTGAGCGCCACGCTGCGCCGGTCCCGGCGCAGCAGCGCCGAGCGCAGACTGCGTTCCAGCAGCCGGATCTGTTTGCTCAGCGCGGGCTGGGAAACGTGCAGCCGCTCGGCGGCCGCGCTGAAGCTCAGTTCCTCGGCCACCGCGACGAAGTATCGAAGGTCCCGCATATGCACGTCCATAACTCCGCGCCATTAGAGCGGCTCCGATCGGTTGTGACTAGCCCGTTCGGCGATCGTTACCAGGTTCTTCCCTCACTTGGCGGAGTCGCGAATACCCAATGGGCGCAACGATTCTTGCGTCGGCAACCCGGTCGGTCGATCGCTCGATCGGGTAGCGACTGTCCATTGTGGACTGCTGGGTGATGAAGGAGCTGGTCGTGCCGGGGCGAGCGGAGATCCTGCGGTGCGCGGTGGCCGGGCTGACCGCCGGGCCGGTGCTGGTGCACGGCCCTGCGGGCTATGGCCGGACCACCGTGCTGGCCGAGCTGGTGACCCGAACGGCCCAGCGGGGCCGGATCCTGCGCGCCGCGCCCGGACCGGCCGATGCCGCGGTGCCCTGGACCACCCTGGCCGACCTGCTCGACGAGTTGCCGCCGCAGCCCTGGCGACTGCTGGCCGAACCCCAGCGCGCCGCCCTGCGCCAGGCGGTGCGCCGGGACCACCCCGGCACCCTGGACCGGCTCGCGCTGCGGCTGGGATTCCTCGCCCTGCTGCGGGTCCTGGGCGCGGAGGCACCGGTGCTGCTGGTGCTCGACGATGTGCAGTGGGCCGATTCGGACAGTGTCGACCTGCTCGCCTTCGCCGCCCGCCGGACCGGCCCGGCGGCCAGGTTCGCCGCGGCCGAGCTGGTCGCGCCGGGGGCGAGTCCGCTGGCCACCTGGCTGAGCCCGGCCACCGTGCTGGAGCTGCCGCCGCTGACCCTGGCCGAGACCACGGATCTGTTGCGTGGACAAGGAGATCCGGCCGCGCTGCACCAGGCCGCTGGTGGGCATCCCCGGCTGGTCCTGGAGCTGAGCCGGTCCGGCGGCGGGCTCACCGAGGTGGCGAAAACCCTGCTCCGCCAACGGCTCGACCGGCTCGACCGAGCGGTGCTGCTGCGCATCGCGCTGGCCGGGCGGGTCACCGTGAGCCTGCTGTACGCCTGCGGGCTGGCCGAGCCGGAGTCGACAGTGGACACCGCGTTGCGGGCCGGTGTGCTGGACCGGGCGGTGGACGGCGCGCTGTCCTTCCGGCTGCCGCTGCTGGCCGATCTGGTTGTGGCGGAGGCGGATCCGGCGCAGCTCCGGCAGGCGCACGAGGAGCTGGCCGCGGTCAGCTCGGACCCGGTGGAGCAGGCCCGGCAGCTGGCCAGGGCCCGGCCCGCACCGGCCGAGGACCTGGCCCGCACCCTGGCCGCGGCCGCCGGCTCGGCCCGGCAGCGCGGACTGCCCGCCGCCGCGGCCGAGCTGGGTGCGCTGGCCGCCGATCGCACGCCGGTGGGGCAGCCCAAGGCCGCGGTGGCCCGGCGGCTGGCCGCGGCCACCGACGCGGTCACCGCGGGCGCGCACGAACTGGCCCGCACGCTGGCCGCCGCGGTGCTGACCTGCCCGCACAGCACCCGGAAACAGCGGGTCACCGCCTGCCTGGCGCTGGTGGACGCGGCCCGGCACACCAGGGCCACCGCCGAGCGGATCTTCCGCCGGGCACTGGCCGAATCCCGCGGCGAACCCGCGCTGGAGGCCCCGGTCCGGCTGCGGCACGCCGTGCACGCGGCCATCGGCGGTGATTTCCCCGCGGCCGCGGCCGGACTGGCCAGGGCCGCCCAGCTCGCGCACACCGCCGGTGATCAGCTCACCGAGGTCAACGCCCGCTGTTCGCTGGCGCTGTGCCAGGTGGCCCTGGGGGATCCGGCCGCCGAGGACACCCTGGCCGCCGCGGCCGCGGTGCCGGTGGCCGAACCGGTGGCGCTGCACGGCGGGGTCGGCTGGACCGCGGCCCGGCTGCACCTGTTCGCCGACCGGCTGCCCGCGGCCCAGACCGAGCTGGCGAACCTGTTCGAGCTGGCCGAGGAACGCGGCGAGCTGGGTGAGCTGGTCGCGATGAGCTGGAGCGCCACCGAGGTGCTGCTGGCCGCCGGCCGGTGCGGGCAGGCCCGGCAGCGGGCCGGGGAAGCCTTGCGCCAGGCCGAATCCACCGGCACCGACCTCGGCCCGGCCCGCTACGCCGCCGCGCTGGCCGAGGCGGTCGGCGGCGATCCGGCCCGCGCCGCCGAGCTGGCCGCGGCCGGCCTGGCCACCGCCGAAGCCGACGGCGACCAGGCGTTCGTGCTGCGCAACCTGCACGCGCTCGGCCTGGCCGGACTGGCCGCCGGTGATCCGGCCGCGGCGCTGGAACCGTTGCGCCGCGCGGGTGTTCTGGAAACCGAGCTGGCCGTAGTCGATCCGGCGGTGTTCGGGCTGCGGGCCGATCTGGCCGAGGCGCTGGTGGCCACCGGTGCGCAGGCCGAGGCCACCGAGGTGCTCGCGGCCGCCGCCGAACAAGCGCAGCGACTCGGCCGCCGGGGGGTGCTGGCGACCCTGGCGCGGGCCGACGGTATCCGGTTGCTGCTGGCCCAGCAGACCGATCAGGCGGTGCGGGCACTGGAATCCGCCTGTGCCGAACAGGCCGCGCTCGGCCAGCCCGTGCAGTACGGGCGCAGCCTGCTGTGGCTGGGCATCGCTGCCCGCCGCCGCCGGCGCCGGGCAGCGGCCCGGGAGACCTTGCGGCTGGCGCACCGCACCTTCGCCGGCGCGGGTGCGACGCCGTGGGCGGCCAGGGCGCTGGCGGTGCTGGGCGAGGACCAGGAGCAGGTACCGTGCGGCGCGCTGACCGGGCTGGAGCACCGGATCGCCCGGCTGGTCGCGGGCGGGGCCACCAACCGGGAGGTGGCCGCCCGGCTCAACGTCAGCGGCAAGACCGTGGAGGGCGCGCTGACCAGGATCTACCGCAAACTCGCCGTCCGCTCCCGGACCGAACTGGCGCTCCGCCTTCCGGACCCCGCAGCCGAGCCGGTGCGGTGACCGGGATTTCCCCGTTTCGTGCCCAGGCAACGGCTTCCTAGCGTCAGGGTCCCCTGCAATGCCTAGGAGTGCCCATGCGTCTGCTCCGCCTGCTCCCGATCGCCTCCGTTCTGACCGCCACTGCCCTGGCCGCCACCGCACTCGTGCCGCTGGCTGCTCCGGCCGGGGCCAGCGCGGACCCGTTCATCATCGGCGGCAAGTTCGTCACCTCGGCGCCGTGGGCGGCCGCGGTGTACCGCAACGGCTCCTTCACCTGCTCCGGCACGATCATCGCCCCGACCTGGGTGCTCACCGCCAAGCACTGCGTGGGCAGCGGCCTGACCGTCCGGGTCGGCAACGTCTATCGCGCCCAGGGCACCCTGGCCACGGTGGCCAGTTACACCTCGCACGCCCGCGCCGACCAGTCCCTGCTGCGGCTGGCCGCGCCGGTGCAGACCAGCGAGTACAGCAAACTCGCCGATGCCAACCCGGCCACCGGCAGCACCAACCAGATCTACGGCTGGGGCATGACCAGCCAGAGCGCGCCGCCGGCCACCCAGCTCAAGGTGGCTGACGTCCGGCTCACCTCGATCTGCCGGGACTACTACGGCGGTCAGGCGTTGTGCACCAGCCGGATCACCGGCAACGCCTGGTCCGGCGACTCCGGCGGACCGCAGGTGTTCAACGGGCTCCAGGTGGGCGTGGCCTCCACCGCGGACGGCCGCAGCACCCAGCAGTACAGCAGCGTGCCCGCGGTGCGGGACTGGATCCGCCAGGTCTCCGGGGTGTGAGGGTGGTGCTGACCAAGCTGCTCAGCGCCGCCGCGATCATCCCGTTCCTGGTCGGCGGCACCCCGGCGGACCAGGACTACCCGTTCATGGCCAGCCTGCAGACCAGCTATGGCGCGCACTTCTGCGGCGCCTCGCTGATCAAACCGGACTGGCTGGTCACCGCGGCGCACTGCGTCAAGGACGAGCAGCCGGGTCAGGTGAAGGTGCGCATCGGCAGCCGGGACGCGGGCAGCGGCGGCACCCTGACCGGGGTGCGCCGGATCATCGCGCACCCGCGCTGGGGCCCGACCGCCTACTACGACATCGCGGTCGTCCAGCTCGACCGCGCGGTCAGCCAGCGCCCGATCCCGATCGCCGCGGACGTCCCGGTCGGCAGCGCGACCCGGCTGCTCGGCTGGGGCCAGACCTGCGCCCGGCCCGGCTGCGGTGGCACGCCGAAGGTGTTGCAGCAGCTGGACACCACCGTGGTCGAGGCCCGGCGCTGCCTCGGCATCGACAAGTCAGAGTTGTGTGTGAACAACCCTGGCGGGAACTCCGGCGCCTGCTACGGCGACTCCGGCGGCCCACAACTGCGCTCGATCGGCGGGGTCTGGCAGCTCGTCGGCGCGGCGAGCCGCGCGGGCAGCACCAGCACCACCTGTGCCACCGCGCCCTCGGTGTACACCGCGGTGCCCGCCTATCGGGACTGGATCGCCCAGCAGACCGGAGGCTGAAAGGCCGGTGCCGCCGGGACTGGGGTAGCCCCGGCGGCACCGCGCTCAGCCCTGCAGGTCCAGCACGACCTTGACGTCCTCGTCCTTGCGCGCCAACGCTTCCGGCCAGTCGGCCAGCGACACCCGGCGGGTGATCAGCGCGTTCAGCCAGTCCCGGTCGCTGTCGGCCAGCGCGGCCGCGGCCCGCCGGTAGTGCCGCAGGTTGCCGTTCACGCTGCCCACCACGACCCCGTTGCGCAGCACCATATTGTTGTTGATCTGCCCGGCCGGCAGCGGCAGCTCACCGTCCGAACCGGACAGTCCGGTGAGGACGGTGATGGAGTTGCGCGAGGTGCGGCGCAGCACCTCGAAGGCCACCTCGGGCGCGCCGGTGCACTCGATCACCAGGTCCGGCTCGAAGCTGATCTCGGCCAGGTCGGCGTGGTACCAGGCGCCCAGACCGAAGACCAGGTCCGGCTTGGGGCCGGTGCGCATCCGGTCCACCACGTGCACGTCCAGTCCGCGCTGCACGCCGAGCAGTGCGGCCAGCAGGCCGATCGGCCCGGCCCCGGTGATCAGCACGGTGCGCGGCCGGAAGTAGCCGCGCAGGCCGATCCGCTCGATCTGGTCCCAGACCTTGGCCACCACCGAGGTCGGCTCGGTGAGCACGCCCAGCTCGCCCAGCGCCGGGTCCAGTCGCACCGCGAACTCCGGCTCGACCGTCCACAGCTGCGCGCCGTACCCGTCCAGTGCCTTGATGCCGCACTCGGTGTACTTACCGTTGCGGCAGAAGTCCCACTGCCCGTCCGCGCAGGCCCCGCAGGGCTCCGGATCGGGCCGCCGCACCAGGCCCACCACCAGATCTCCGGGGGTGAAGCCGCTGCCATCAGGAGCGGTGCGCACCCGGCCCAGCGACTCGTGCAGCAGCACCATCTCGGCCCGGTCCGGTGGCAGTTCGCCGTAGCCCTGTTCGACCACCTCGCGATCGGTGCCGCAGACCCCGGCCAGCAACCCGGTGACCAGCAGTTCCCCTGGCGCCGCAACGGGATCGGGTAGTTCGCGCAGGGCGGTCCGGCTGGGGTCGCCGGGCACGCCGACCACGGCCTTCACGCGTCGAGCCCGTCGGTGCGGTCCCTGGCGTCCCTGGTCCGGCCGCCGTAGAGCACCGCGGCGCTGTTGACCAGCGCGAGGTGGCTGAAGGCCTGCGGGAAGTTGCCGGTGAACCGGCCGTGCGCGGCGTCGTACTCCTCGGCCAGCAGGCCGACGTCGTTGGCCAGTGCCACCAGCCGGTCGAACATGGAAGCCGCCTCATTTCGTCTGCCGGACAGGGCCAGCGCGTCCACGAACCAGAACGAGCAGGCCAGGAACGAGCCCTCGCGCCCGTGCAGACCGTCCACATCGGACTTTCCGCTGTCGGTGCTGTACCGGTCGACCAGGTCGCCGTTTTTCAGCTCGCGCTCGATCGCGCGCACCGTGCCGACCACCCGCTCGTCGTCCCCCGGCAGGAAGCCGACCGCGGGGATGAGCAGCGTGGACGCGTCCAGTTCGGTGCCGCCGTAGTACTGGGTGAAGGAGTTCAGCTCGGCGTTCCAGCCCTTGGCCAGCACCTCCGCGTGCACCGCGTCCCGCAGTTCCCGCCAGCGGGCCACCGGTCCCGGCAGGTCGTGCTGTTCCACCGCGCGCACCGCCCGGTCGAAGGCCACCCACACCATCACCCGGGAGTGGGTGAAGTGCCGGTCCGGTCCGCGCACCTCCCACAGCCCGGAATCCGGTTGCTGCCACAGCGTTTCCAGGTGCCGCATCATGCCGCGCTGCAGGGCCCAGGACTCCGGCGTCTCACCCAGCCCGCGTTCGCGGGACAGGTGCAAGGCGTCCATGACCTCGCCGTAGACGTCGAGCTGGAGCTGACGGTAGGCGGCGTTGCCGATCCGCACCGGTTTGGCGCCCTGGTAGCCGGGCAGCCAGTCCGCCTCCCATTCGATCAGGTGCCGTTCGCCGTCGATGCCGTACATGATCTGCACATCGGCCGGATCGCCCGCCACCGCGCGCAGCAGCCAGTTCCGCCAGGCCACCGCCTCGCCGGAGCAGCCGAAGTTGTCCAGGGCCAGCAGGGTGAAGGTGGCATCGCGCAGCCAGCAGTAGCGGTAGTCCCAGTTCCGTTCCCCGCCAAGGGTTTCCGGCAGCGAGGTGGTCGGCGCGGCGACCATGCCGCCGGTGGGCGCGAAGGTCAGCGCCTTCAGCGTGGCCAGTGAGCGGTGCACCGCGTCGGCGTGCGGGCCGTCGTAGCGGATGTTCTCCGCCCACTCCCGCCAGAAGTCCTCGCTGTCCTGGGTTTCCTGCACCGGATCGAGGGGTTCGGCCACCGCCTCGTAGGAGGTGGACCACTGCATGATCCAGGCCAGTCGCTGGCCGGCGGCGATGGTGAACACCGCCTCGTGCGCCCGCTCACCCGCGACCCGGTAGGGCAGCCGGTCCCCGCGCAGCACCACGGTGTGCGGACCGGCCACCGCGATGATGCACTCCGAACCGTGCGCCTCGGTCCGGCGCACCCAGGGCACCGAGTCCCCGTAGGCGAACCGGATCACCCAGCGCAGCCGCACCTCGACCTCGCCGGTGACGCCCTCCAGCACCCGGACCAGGGCTGGCTGGTCGTCCATGTTCTTCTCGTGCGGTGGCATCGAGTCGATCAGCCGCACCGTGCCGTCGGCGGTGTGGAACTCGGTCTCCAGCACCAGCGAGGTGTCCCGGTAGCGCCGGTGGGTGTGCTCCACCGGCCCGGTGGGCGCGATCTGCCAGTGCCCGGACTGCTCGTCGCCGAGCAGCCGGGCGAAGCAGGACGGCGAGTCGAACCGGGGCAGGCACAGCCAGTCGACCGACCCGGTCTTGCTCACCAGCGCCGCGGTGCGCAGATCGGACAGCAGGGCGTAGTCCTCGATCGGTCCCGGACCACCGGAGATGGCTAGCTCGTGATCGGCCACTCCACCGAGGTTAGGCGTCAGACCCGGCAAGTGCCCGACCGGACACGGCTATCCGCCCACATTGAACCCACCGAGCCGGACCGGTGGCAGCCCGCCGCCGCCC
The DNA here is from genome assembly GCF_023094165.1 of Crossiella sp. S99.2. Taxonomy (GTDB): domain Bacteria; phylum Actinomycetota; class Actinomycetes; order Mycobacteriales; family Pseudonocardiaceae; genus Crossiella. The sequence goes on from NZ_JALMDK010000001.1 coordinate 307,080, forward strand.
GCGTACTCCGCGCGCAGGGTGATCGACTCGCCCGGCCACAACGTCACGTAGTTGTCCGACCACCGAACCGGCCCGCTGACCCCGTCCAGACTGGCCTTGATCGCCAGCGCGACCGTGCCGGAGGTGTTGTGCAGCCGCACCTCGGCCCCGCCCGGCACCCGCCGCGCGCTGTGGTTCACCGACGTCATCGGCAGGTCCTGCAACCCGGTGAGATCGGCCGAGCCGGTGACCGGGGTGTGCCACCAGGTCGACCTGGTGAAGTCGAGCACATCGGCGCTGGTGGATAGCCAGTAGACGTTCCGGTCGATTTCCGCGCCGTCCCGTTCCAGCAGCAGTCGCACCAGGTAGGTGCCCTGGACCCCGGTGATCTCCGGCAGGGTGAGCACCCGGGCCGAGGAGTTCGCCGGCGCGGTGGCGGTGACCGTCTGCTCGGCCAGCACCCGGCCGTCCACGGTGGTCGCGGTGGCCCGGACCTTGAGTCCCGGCACATCGGTCAGGCCGGTGCCGGCCAGCACCACCGAGCGGTCGTCGTAGGAGTACTGCACGTGCAGTGGCCGCAACGCCTTCTTCGCGCCGAAGTAGGACCCGGCCGCGTCCAGGTTGTGGTCCCACAGGTGCCAGTACAGCGTCGGCCAGGCGTTGTTGATCATCCAGTAGATGACGCCGGTGGCCGGGTTGGCCGGATCGGCGAAGTCCCGGCCGTAGGCCTCGAACTGGGCCCGGTTGCCCTCGTAGTTGGCCAGCTGGGCCTTGCGCAGGAAGTCCGTCAGGTCCTTGGGCTGGCCGTACCGCTTGGCCAGCGCGTCCGCGAACAGGCTCAGTGTGGCGAACACTTCCTTTTTTGCCAGGTGGTAGTGCGGTTTGGTCGGCATCCGCCAGAGGTCGTCGATTTCCTGCGGGGTCAGGAACTTCCGCAGGCTGGCCAGCTCCGGGATCATCGGCCCGGACCCGACCTCGGAGGCGAACCCGGCCGCGCCGCCGAGTTTGTCCTGGTACCAGTAGTTCGGCGGGATCCACCAGTACGGCCCGTCCATCTTCATCCCGGATTTGCCCAGCTGCGGCGTGCTCTTGGCCGCGGCCGAGGGCAGGATCGGCGCGGTGAAATCGGCCGCGCGCAGGGCGTCCAGGTAGGTCTGCTCGACCCTGGCGGTGGCCGCGTTGTCACTGCCGATGAAAAAGCCCAGCACACTGGGATGGTTGACCAGCCGGGCCGCCTCGGCCGCGGTGGAGGCCCCGGCGATCCGGTAGTCCTCCTCGGTCCAGGTGCTGTACTTCTCCCACTTGGTGCAGCACTCCCAGCCGGGCAGCAGCATGATACCCAGCCGGTCGGCCAGTTCGAGCAGTTCGTGGTCCTCCTGCTTGCCCTCCAGCCGCAGCGTGTTCACGCCGAGATCGCGCACGTGCTTCAGCTCCTCGGCCAGCCGCCGCGGCTGGGCGCGCAGGAACAGATCCGAGGCCCAGCCGCCGCCCCGCACCAGGAACGGCCGGAAGTTGACCAGGAACTTCCGCTGGCCCTGCGGGGTGAGTTCGGAGCGCACGTCCCGGATGCCGAAGTCGGTGCTCGCCGTCGACTCACCCGCCGACACGGTCAGCCGGTACAGCGGCTGCTCGCCGAACTGCGCGGGCCACCACACCTTCGGCCGGTCCACCCGCAGCTCCGGGAAGGCGACGATCTTGCTTTCCCCCGGTGCCAGCTCGACCTGCTGCCGTAGCCGGTCAGCCCCGATCGAGGCGGTCACCGTGGTGCGTTGTGGCTGGTCGGAATGGTTGCGCACAGCCGCCTTCACGGTCAGCCGGGCGGCGCTGAGGTCAGGTTCCAGCGCGGTCACCACCCTGGGCTCGGCCACCGAGATCGCGCCCGAGGTCGCCAGGCTGATATCCCGCCAGATACCCATGTTGTTGTCCGGCGCCGGCGGGCTCCAGTCCAGGAAGCTCACCGTGAAATCGCGGAACGGGTCCGCCGGCATGGCCTTGATCGCCAGCGCGTTGCGACCCGGCCGCAGCAGCCCGGTCAGGTCGAACTCCGCCCGCGGGTAGGCCCCGGCGGTGTCCCCGAGCCGCACCCCGTTGAGCCACAGCTCCCCGCGCGAGATCACCCCGCCGTTGAGCCGCAGCACCGTGTGCCTGCCCGGCTGCGGTAAGGCCAGGAACTCCCGCCGGTACCACCACGGCACGCTGAAATCGGCCGGGTTCACCGCGTCCCGCAGGTTGGTGGAGTAGTTCAGGTCCGGATAGCGCCGGTTCGCGATCAGCCCGGCCATCACGGTCGAGCGAGCGGGCACGGTCAGCCAGCCGCGGTCGCCATGCCGGGGACTGGAGATCAGCGAGCCGTCCAGCCCAGCTTTGGCCGAGGTCTGCATCCGCCAGTCCGGCACCACTGTCGTGCCTGGTCCGGCCACGGTCAGCCCGGGATCGGGCGCCGGGTCGGCGACGGCCGGGGTCAGCGAGGCGCACAGGGCGAGGGCGATCCCGAGAACCAGTGGCGGCAGGCGCATGTCCGGCACTCTGCCGCTGGTTGCCCAGTTTCGACAAGACTCCTAACGAAGTAAATTTCCAACGAACCCGGCGCAGGCCGAGGGCGGCTCTCCGGAGCCCTGTACCCGGGAGAGCCGCCCTCAGGTCCTACCTGTCCGACTGCCGGTTCGGCTACCGGATAGACGCGGACAGCACCTGCTTGGCCACGTTGTGGCCGTTGATCTCCACACTCGGCGTCGCGCCACCCAGGTCCGCGGTGCGATAGCTGCCGGTGAGGGTCAGCGTCTCGCCGGGCCACAGCGTGACGTAGTTGTCGCTCCAGTCCGTCGGCAGCACCTCGGGCCCGCCTGCGCCCTTGCGGATGTTGGCACGCAGGAAGAAGCCGACCTGCTTGCCGCTGGAGTTGTTGGTCAGCGTCACCGTGGTCTTCGTGTGCTCACCCTCCACAGTGGACTTCGCCGAGGACTGCACGCTGGCCGCGGCCAGGTTGTTCAGCCCCTTGAGATCGGCATAGCCGGACTGCGGCGTGTGGTACCAGGTGGAGGCGCCGTAGTTGAGCGTGTCGGCCTTGGTGGAGAGCCAGTACACGTTGCGGTCCAGCACCTTTCCGCTGCCGTCCTTGAGCAGCAGCCGGGTGAAGTAGGTGGTGGACAGCCCGCTCGGCTGCGGCAGGTTGCCCGCCCGCACCGAACCGTTGGCCTTGGCGCTGACCGGCCGGGTCTCATCGGCCTTCACCGTGCCGTCCAGGTTGAACACCGTGGCCTGCACCGAAAGCCCCGGCACGTCGGCCAGTCCGGTGTTGACCACCGCGATCGACTTGTCGTCGTAGGAGTACTGCACGTGCAGCGGCCGCAACGCGGTCTTGGCGCCGAAGTAGGAGCCGCCGGTGGCCAGGTAGTAGTCGTAGAGGTGCCAGTACATGGTCGGCCAGGCGTTGTTGAGCATCCAGTAGATGACGCCGGTGGCCGGTTTGTTGGTGTCCGACCAGTCCCGGCCGAAGGCCTCGAACTGGGCCCGGTTGGTCTCGTAGTTGGCCAGCTGGGCCTTCTTCACCACCTCGGCCGGGTTCGCCGGTTTGCCGTAGCGGCCGTCCAGCGCGGTGCCCCAGAAGGTCAGCTTGTTGAACGTGCTCGACCGGGACAGGTGGTACTGGGTGGCGTTGTAGTCGGTGAGCTTGTTGATGTCGCCCTGCGGCAGGAACTTCTTCAGCTCGTCCATCTCCGGGATGGTCGGGCCGGGCCCGATCTCGGAGGCGAACCCGGCCGCCCCGCCGAGCTGCTCGTTGTACCAGTAGTTCGGCGGCTCCCACCAGTACGGACCGTCCATCTTCATGCCGGGGCTGCCCAGCTGCGGCGAGCTGAGCGCCTTGGCCGAGGAGATCACCGGCAGCTTCCACTCCGCCCGGCCCAGCGCGTCCAGGTAGATCTTCTCCAGCCCCGCGCCGGGCGCCGCGTCACTGCCGATCATGAACGCGAGCAGGCTCGGGTGGTTGCGGATGCGCTTGGCCTCGTCCTCGGCCGACTCACCGGCGACCCGGTTGTCCTCGGCGGTGAAGGAGCTGTACTTCTCCCACTTCGAGCAGCACTCCCAGCCGGTGATCAGCATGACCCCGGCCCGGTCGGCCATGTCATAGAACTCGTCGTTCTCCGGCTTGCCCTCCAGCCGGATGGTGTTCATGCCCATGCCGCGCACCAGGTTCATCTGGTCCTGCAGGTAGCGCAGGTCGGTGCGCAGGAACAGGTCCGAGGCCCAGCCGCCACCGCGGACCAGGAACGGCTTGCCGTTGACCGAGAACTCGCGGCCGCCCTTGTTCAGCCGGGAGCTGACCTCGCGCACGCCGAAGCTGGTCTTCGCGGTGTCGGTGACCGCGCCGTTCACCGATGCGGACAGCGCCGCGTCGTACATCGGCTGGCCGCCCATCTGGAACGGCCACCACACCTGCGGGTTCAGGAAGCGCAGGCCCACGGTGTTGCTCGGGGTGAAGCTGACCGTCTTGGTCTCCTTGGCCGCCAGCGAGACCGTCTGCCGGAAGCCCACGTTGCCCGCGGTGCCGCTGATCTCGGCGGTGACCGGCGCGTTGGTGTTGTTGCGCGCGTTGACCTTCACCGTGACGTCGGCGTGGTTCAGGCTGGGCAGCGGCAGGTCGGTGTCCACCCGCGGCTCGCGCAGGGACACCGCACCGCTGGCCGCCAGCTGGACGTCGCGGAAGATGCCCTGGTTGCGGTCGGCCGGCAGCTGCGCCCAGTCGATGAAGTGGATGATCAGGTCGCGGTCCTGGTCGGCCGAGTTCGCCCGGATGGCCAGCGCGTTGTCCCCCTTGCGCAGCAACGAGGTCACGTCGAACTCGAACGTCGGGTAGGCGCCGATCACGGTGTCCGTGCCGGCGATCTTGGTGCCGTTGAGCCACACCTCGCCGCGGGAGATCACCCCGCCGTTGAGCTTGAGGAAGGTGTGCGTGCCCGGCGCCGGGTCCGCGGTGAAGGACCGCCGGTACCACCAGGGCACCAGGAAGTCGTTGCGGTTGGCCTTCTGCAGGTTGTTGCCGTAGTTGACGTCGCCGTACTTGTTGTTGGCGATCAGACCGGCCAGCACGGTGGACCGCTTGGGCACCGCGTACCAGGAGCTGTCGTTGAAGCCCGGCGCGGAGATCGCCGCCCCGGTGCCGGTGGCCACCGCCGAGGACTGCAACCGCCAGTCCGGGATGGTGGTGATCTGCGCGGCGCGGGCGGGGGCCGCCGGGGTCGCGCCGAGCTGGTAGGCCGGTCCGGCGGCAGCGGGTTCTGGGGCGGCCATGCCTGGTAGGGCGGGCAGGAGGAGGGCAAGGCTGACGGCTGCCGCCAGCCACGGGGCACGACGTCTGGTCATTGAACGCTCCCGGCAACCACATGGCGGCGGCTGGATGGGGCTTTCCCAGGCAACTCTCGCTGGTCACCGCCTGCTTTGGCAAGGGTCCTTACGAACGAAATTCCCCTCTTGCCGTGCCGCCCTCCGGCGGGTGAAGCTGCCCGCGTCAACCAAACCGCCGCCCGCGTTTGGGAGATGGAGACGATCGATGACGATCGAACGCAGAACATTCCTCGCCGGTGGGGTCGCGGCCGCGGCCTACACCCTGACCAGCGGGGCAGGTTCGGCGCAGGCCGCGACCGAGGTCGCAGCGGAGACCGGCGAAGCGAAGGCGCCGACAGCCGCGCTGTGGCAGGAGTACGTCCGCAACCCGCACAACCACCCGCAGATCCCGGACATCTCCTTCGCCGGGTATCGCACCGGTGAACGCTGGCCGCACCCGCCGGTGCGGGCCAACGTGCTGCGCTACGGCGCGGTCAAGGACGGTTCGGCCGACGCCAGCGCGGCCATCAACGCCGCCATCGTTGACGTAGGCAGGCGCGGCGGCGGCACCGTGCTGCTGCCGGCGGGCACCTACCGGATCGACAACATCATCCAGCTCGGGTACGACAACGTGGTGCTGCGCGGCGAGGGCAGCGGGCGGACCACGCTGTACGCCACCCGGTCCCTGGAGGAGATCGTCGGCATCAACCGCAGCCGCTACGGCAGCGAGAACTCGGCCTGGAGCTGGGCGGGCGGCCTGGTCTGGGTCAGTCACCGGGACCGGCATCAGCCGCTGGTGGCGGCCATCAAGGCGAAGAAGTGGCCCCTGGAGGGCTGGCTGGGCAACGAGGGCGAGGGCATCCGCACCCTGACCACCGTCACCGCGCCCGCCGCCCGTGGCGGATTCACCCTCACCGTGGCCGACGGGCGGGCTCTGCACCCTGGCCAGCGGGTGCTGGTGCAGATTGACGACGACGCCGAGTACGGGCTGCTCCGGCACATGTGCGGGGACGGCCCCGGCACCGCCGAGTACGTGTGGTCGAACAAGGACAAGCTGCTCTCCTACCGCCCGTTCCAGTGGCCGGTGCGGATCACCAGGGTCCGCGGCAACCAGGTGACCCTGGAACAGCCGTTGCCGGTGGACGCCCGGCTGGCCTGGAAGCCACGGCTGACCACTTTCGCGCCGCCGATCAGCGGCGCGGGCGTGGAGGGCCTGACCATCCGCATGGTCAAAACCGTCCGGCCCAAGCACCTGCAGGACAAGGGCTACAACGGCCTGGCCTTCCAGTGCGCCTGGGACTGCTGGGCCGACGACGTCGCCGTGGTGGACAGCGACAACGGCTTCCTGCTGGTCGCAGCCAAGGGCGTCACCCTGTCCCGGACCAGCGTGGACGGCCGCGGCCAGCACCACTCCTACGCCTGCCGGGAACAGGCGCACGACAACCTGGTGGAGAACTTCCGGATCGGCAAGTTCACCGAGCCGCCCACCTCAGGCTCCGGCCACCACGGCATCAACGTGGAGGGCCTGTCCTGCGGCAACGTCTGGTCCAAGGGCGAGATGCAGGCAGGCACCTTCGACACCCACCGCGGACTGCCCTTCGCCAACGTGCGCACCGAGGTCAGCATCCTCAACGACGGCGCGCACGGCGGCAGCGCCAACGCCGGACCGCTCTACGGCGCCCGGTTCACCCACTGGAACGTCACCGTCACCAACGGCAGGGCGGGCTGCGTGAAGATCGACCACGTGGCCCCGTTCAGCGCCACGGTCGGCATCTCCGAGGTCACCGAGTTCGGCCAGATCGACAAACCGGACTTCTCCGGCGCGCTGAATTCCAAGCTCGAGTCCTACGGGACGCCGAAGGTGAACCCGCCCAACCTGCACCGGGCCCAGCGCGACCTGCGGAAACGGCACCGCCGGTGACCGATTGGTTTTCGACAGGTTTCTCACAGCCAGGACACAGCTAGCGCGCGCATCCTCGGTGTCAGCCACCCAGAGCCGGGTGGCTGACACCGAGATTTGGAGCGGCACATGTCCGAGGAGAACGAGAAGAGGGCGGCCGGTTCTCCCGAGGAACCCGGCGCCCAGCAGCCTGCCCCCGACGCCCCCACCCAGCCCGTCGCGGCCACGCCCGCGCAACCGGAACAGCCCGCACCCGCCGCGGCAGCGCCCGAGGCCCAGCAGGCCGCGGAAGCCCCAGCTCAGCCCGCTGAACAGCCCGCGGCGGCCCAGGCGGCGGAAGCCCCCGCTCCGCCCGTGCCGCCCCGTCCCAGCCGCTTCAAAGGCTTCGCCAAGCGCAAGGCCGTGCAACTGGTGGCGGTCGGCGTGCTCGGCGCGGTGGTCGGCGCCGGGGTGGTCGGCCTCACCGTCGGCGGCCACGGTGGTGGGCACAACCGCCACGACCGGGAGTACGTCGGCAAGGGCCCCAACCGGGATGACGGCCGCTTCGGCGACCGCTTCGACCAGCGTGGACCGGGCCGGATGGTCCCGCCGTTCCAGGACTACGAGCGCCCCAACCGTTGATCACTCTAGAGAACCAGTCAGCAAATTTGTGACGGCAACTGGCACGACTGAGTGATCACCTTCCCCAATGGAGTGCAGTCGGCGTGCCATCCGTGCACGGAGTGTGCGTGCGCGCTAGGTTTGACTCGTCGGTGGGTGGTTTGCGGATCTCCTTCCAGCCCACCATCGGCGGTGTTTGTGGATCACATGGCTTCGTGGCCTTGGGGTACGGGGAAGATCGCAAGGCCACGAAGCTACTTCCGCGTCAGCAGTGCCGCCACCTCGGCCGCGGCGCCCGCCACGATCTGGCGCAACAACTCCTCGGCCCGGTCCGGCTGCCCCTGCGCGATCGCCCGTGCCACCTCGACGTGCCGCTGGGTGGCCACCGCGTCCGGCACCGCGGGCATCAGGTGCAGCCGGTTGCGCCCGCGCAGCAGCTCGGCGGTGAAGTCACCGAGATGGGCGAACATCTCGTTCCCGGAGGCGGTCAGCACCAGCCGGTGGAAGCGCACATCCACCTCCACGAACTGATCCACCTCGCCGCGTTCGGCCAGCCTGCCCAGTTCCGCGGCCAGCGCCAGCAACTCCGCCCGCTGCTCCGGACTGGCCGCCACGGCGGCCAGCGAGCCCGCCGCGGGCTCCACCGCCGCGCGCACGTGGCTGAGCTGGCGCAGTTGCTCGCCGCGCTGCGTGCTGCCCAGCCGCCAGCGCACCACCTGCGGGTCGAACAGGTTCCACTCGGTCCTCGGCCGCACCGTGGTGCCCACCTTGGGCCTGCTGTGCACCAGCCGCATGGCCTCCAGCACCCGCACCGCCTCGCGCGCCACCGTGCGGGAGACCCCGTGCTGGGTGGCGAGTTCCTCGATCCGCAGCACCCGGCCGCCGGGGATGGCGCCGGAGGTGATGGCCTGGCCCAGCTGGTCCAGCAGCTGACCGTGCAGACCGCGCTGGGTCATGATCGCTCCAGAGGGCTGATGAGCAGATCAACTCACGGTAGCCGGGCCGGCGAGTGATTCGACCAGACTTCGCACGCGTCGCGCCGCCGCCTCCGGGCCGCCCTCGGTCAGCGCCGCGCCGACCCCGCAGGCCACCGCGCCCGCGGCCACCCACTCCGGCACCTCGTCCAGGGCCACCCCGCCGGTGGGCATGATCGGCGCCTGCGGCAGCGCGGCCCGCACATCGGCCAGCCAGCGCGGGCCAAAACCCCTGGCGGGGAACAACTTCACCGCGTCGGCCCCGTGTTCCAGGGCGGTCACGATCTCGGTCGGGCTGGCCACGCCGGGCAGCGCGGCCGCGCCGTAGCGGTGCGCGGTGCGGATCACCTCGGGGTGCAGGCTGGGCGAGACCAGGAAACTGGCCCCGGCCAGGATGGCCAGCCGGGCGGTGGCCTCGTCCAGCACGGTGCCCGCGCCCAGGGTGATCCCGGGCCGGCCGGCCAGTTCCTCGATCACCGACAGCCCGCCGGGGGTGGTCAGCGCGATCTCCAGGGTGCGCAGACCGGCGTCGATCATCGCCTCGGCGGTGGCCAGCGCGATCTTGGCGTCCCCGGCCCGCACGATGCCGAACACCCGCTGTCCGGCCAGTGCGGCCAGTGTTTCCCATCGGTACAACGACAAACTCCTCATCAGAAGGCCGCGCGCGGCGGGGCCGAATCGGTCGAGCCGACCAGGAAGTCCAGGTCCACCCCGCGATCGGCCTGCTGCACGTGTTCCCGGTACAGCCGCACCCAGCCGCGGTCCGGTCCGTTCGCCGGTGGCCGCCACTCGGCCCGGCGGGCCGCCAGCTCCGCATCCGGCACGTGCAGGTGCAGCCGTCGGCCGGGCGCGTCCACGGTGATCAGGTCCCCGTTCCGCACCAGGGCCAATGGCCCGCCGACGGCGGCTTCCGGCGCGACGTGCAGCACGCAGGCGCCAAACGCGGTGCCGCTCATCCGGGCGTCGGAAATCCGCACCAGGTCCCGGATTCCGGCGTCCAGGAGCTTCTGCGGCAGCGGCAGGTTGCCGACCTCGGGCATGCCCGGGTAGCCGACCGGGCCGGTATTGCGCACCACCAGCACGGTGTCCGCGGTGACTGGCAACTCCGGGTCGGCGATCACCGCGTGGTAGTCCTCGACCGAGTCAAAGACCAGTGCGGGACCGGTGTGCCGCAACAACCTCGGCTCGGCCGCGGACTGTTTGACCACCGCGCCGCCGGGCGCCAGGTTGCCGCGCAGCACCGCGGTGCCGCTGTCGGCGGGCTGCACCGGGTTGGTCAGCGGCCGGATCACCTCGTCGTCGTGCACCACCGACCCGGCGCAGTTGGCGACCAGGCCCTGCCCGGTCACCGTGAGCACGTCCTCGTGCAGCTGGTCCTTGATCCGCTCGATCAGCGCGGGCAGCCCGCCGGCGTAGGCGAACTGCTCCATCAGGAACCGGCCCGAGGGCATCAGGTCGACCAGCAGCGGCAGCCGGGCGCCGAGCCGGTCGAAGTCCTCCAGGTCCAGTGGCACGCCGAGGCGTCCGGCGATGGCCAGCAGGTGCAGCACCGCGTTGGTGGAGCCGCCGATGGCCGCGTTGACCAGGATCGCGTTCTCGAAGGCCTTCCTGGTCATCACCTCGGCCGGGTGCGGGCCGTCGGTGGCCAGCGCGACCGCCCTGATCCCGGTCTGTTCGGCCAGGGTGCCGCGCCGGGCGTCCACCGCGGGCAGGCCGGAGGCGCCGGGCAGTTGCATGCCCAGGGCCTCGGTCACACAGGCCATGGTGGAGGCGGTGCCCATGGTCATGCAGTGCCCGGCCGAGCGGTTCAGGCAGGTCTCGAACTCGGTGAACTCGGCCTCGGTGATCGTCCCGGCGCGCAGTTCCTCGGTCATCCGCCAGATGTCGGTGCCGGAGCCGACCTCGCGGCCGCGGTAGTTGCCGTTGAGCATCGGGCCGCCGGTGAGCAGGATCGCGGGCACCCCGGCGCTGGCCGCGCCCATCAGCGCGGCGGGGGTGGTCTTGTCGCAGCCGGTGAGCAGCACCACCGAGTCCACCGGGTTGGCCCGGATCAGCTCCTCGATCTCCATCGCGGCCAGGTTGCGGTAGAGCATGGTGCTGGGCCGCATCAGCGGTTCGCCCAGGCTCATCGCCGGGAATTCCAGGGGGAAGCCACCGGCCTGGTACACGCCGCGTTTGACCGCCTCGGCGAGCAGTCGCAGGTGCGCGTTGCACGGGGTCAGTTCGGAGAAGGTGTTGCCGATGCCGATGACCGGGCGGCCGTCGAAGTGCTGCCCGCCGTAACCGAGTCCGCGCAGGCTGTGCCGCGCGATGAACCCGTTCTTGCCGGTGCCGCCGAACCAGGCCTGACTGCGGAGTGCCATGAGCCTCCCATCGGCAAAAGTATTACTAATACTCCTTCACTCTGCGACAGCGAGCGCGCCGTGTCCAGGAGAACAGTCCGATCGTCGGAGGTCCGGGTTAGCCTTCGGCGTGCCTCTACGCAGAGCGGTGGATCCGCATGAGCTGCGCGCCGCGGTGACCGAGGTCCTGCCCTGGCTGGACGGCGGTGATCAGCCCGACCGCGCCGCCCTGGCCGCCGCGGTCCGGCTGAGCCTGCGCACGCTGGAGGGCCTGGCCCCTGGCCGCAGCGTGGAGCTGCGGGTGCCGCCGTTCGCCGCGGTCCAATGCGTGGCCGGTCCCCGGCACACCAGGGGCACCCCGCCGAACGTGGTGGAGACCGACCCGCGCACCTGGCTGGAACTCGCGCTGGGCCGCCGCGACTGGGCCACCGCCCTGGACACCGGCGCCCTCACCGCCTCCGGCAACCGAGCCGAGGAAATCGCGGCCTGGCTGCCCCTGCTCCAGGTCTGACCCCGCCGAGTTGGCCCAAGTCGTACGCCAAATTGGCCCAAGTGGGCGTACCAGTTGGGCCAAGTCGGCGGGGATCAGAACAATCGGCCCAGGCCGCCGAGCAGGTCGCGGCTGGATTCCACCAGGCGGCCGGCCCCGGAGACCGCTGCGTCGCCGAGGTCGTTGAGCAGTTCGCGTCCGGTGTCGGCCGCGGCGTTCCGCGCGGCGTCCCAGTTCCCGTCCAGCGCGTTGCCGATCACCCGGCCGCCGCCGTCCCAGAGGTCTCCGCCGGCCTCCCCCAGTTCGCCGCCGAGTCCCGGTCCGGCCCCGGTCACCCGCTCCGGCTGGCCGGTGGCGATGTTGCCCAGGTTGCGCAGGGATTCCGAGCCCTGGTCGAAGTAGGCCGAGTGCGCGTGCCGCAGCCCGGAGTCCTCGCTCGCGCCGAAGCCGCGGGCGCCGAACTGCTCGTCGTAGGGCCCGTGGTTGGCGCCGTTGGCGGTGAACCAGCTGCCGTCGGTGGCCCGCACCACCGGGTCGTGCTCGGTCATCCCGGCCCACACCCGCCCCGGCAATTCCGCCGCGCTGGCCGCGCCGACGCCCGGGGAGCCGACGAAGGCCAGCTCGTCCGCGGCCAGTCCGGTCATGCCCGCGTACCCGGCCACCGTGCTGCCGTAGCTGTGCCCGATCACGGTGAGGTGCTGCCGGTGCTCGGCCGCGGCCCGGTAGCCGTCCACGTCCGCGACCAGTCGGGCCGCGCCCTCGATCGCCTGGTCCGGGCGGCTGACCTGGGCGTTGGTGATCGCGTCCGGGGCGTCGTAACCCAGCCACTGGATGGTCGCGTTGCCGCCGGGGCTGGCCGCGTCCATCTCCGCGCGCAGGTTCGCCGCCTGGCCCAGGCTGAAACCGCCGAGACCAGAGCCGGTGCCGGGCACACAGACCGCGACATCTGTTGCCTTGTCTGGGTTTCCGAACGCCACGGCGAGTCCGCCCTGACCGCGTGGGCCGTCCGGCTCCCAGGCCATGATCAGCACTTCCTCGCGCGGGATGCCGCGTTCGCCCGCCAGGCGTTCGGCCTCGGCGAGGCGGTCCGCGGCGAGGTCGGTGTTGCGCACCTGGCGTTGCGCCTGGGCGCGTTCGTCGAGCAGGCGGGACAGTGCGGGATCGTTGGCGTTGCGCAGGTTTTCGGTGTCTGCGGGGTCCAGGCCGAGTTCGCGGGCCCGGTCGGTGAGCCGGCGGTCGGCCTCGGCCAGCGCGCCCCGGAATCGCGCGCCGTCCTCGGTGATCCGCCGCCGGTTCGCCGCGTCCAGCACCGGCGCGGGCAGTCCACGCAACCGGCCGAGCTGGTCGTACTGAGTGAGCAGCAGCCGCTCACGCTCCACAGTGGACAGTCCGGCCCACCAGGCCGCCACCTGCCGCGGATCCGAGCCTGCCGGTGGCACCGCGAGGCCGTGCACCGGTAGTGCCTGCCATTCCGGGGTCTGCCCGGCCACCGTGCCGAACCCCGGTGCCAGGCGATCCAGCGCACCGGCCAGGGAACGCAGCAGCTCGGTGTAGGGCGCGCGGACCGTTTCCAGGGCCCGGACCACGGTCGCCGCGAGTTCCCGCTCGATCAGCGGATCGGCCCCGGCCGAGCGGCCGCGCCAGATCGCGATGGCCCGGTCCGCGCCGGTGCGCATGCTCTGCTGGGCGCGGACGGCCGCGTGCACGATCGCCACCGCCGAGCGCAGCCTGGACCCCGCGGCACCGGCCGCGGTGCGGCTCAGGTCGCCGCGTTCGGTGAAGGCCACACCCGCCGCCCCGGTCCAGGAACCGGCCGCGGCCCGGCTGTGCCGGACCGATTCGCCCGCCCGGTCCACCGCGCTGACCGCCCCGGTCAGCGGATCCGCCGCCTCGGCCAGCCGGGCCGGATCCCCGCCGGTCATCCGCTGGTAGAGCGCCTCCGGGTTCACCGGGCGCCGCCCAGTAACCGCCTGGCCTCGGTCTCGCCTTCGGCGTACCCGTCCGCGTTGCTGGTCAGCGCCTGCGCCGCGTCGGCGAACCAGGCCGAGCCGTGCCGCAGGTCGGTGCCGTGCGCCGCGCCGAAGCGGGTCAGCGCGGCGGCGAACGCGCCCGCGCCGTCCACCTCGCCGAGCAGGGCCGGGTCCAGCCGCAGGTGGTCGAGCAGGGCAGCGCCGTCGGCGGTCGCGTCGGCCCCGGCGAAGAACTCGCGGGCGGCCGCGCGCAACCGGTCCGGTTCGACACGGATGTGCTCGGTCATGGAACCTCCAGGGCTGCTCGGCACGTCTGTGACGGCAGACACCCGACCCCGGTTCCCCTGGAGACGAGATGGCAGGACCGCAGGACAGCCCCTGGTGGCTGGCCGTGGCCACCGAGCAGGCGACCGCCTTCCGGCAGGCCGCGCTGGCCGCCGACCCGGATCTGCCGGTGCCCTCCTGCCCCGGCTGGCGCTTCCGCGAGCTGGTGCTGCACACCGCGCGGTTCCTGCAGATCGTCGGCGGCCAGCTGCGCACCGGCGGCGCCGACCGGGCCCGGCCGGTGCCGGAACCTGCCACCGTCGAGGACCCACTGGACTTCTTCGACCAGCAGCTGGACGACTGCCTCCGGCTGCTCGCCGCCTGCCCGCCGAATCGTCCACTGTGGACATTCAGTCCGGCAGCGCCCAGCCTGGCCTGGTTCTGGCACCGCCGGGTCGCGCACGAGCTGAACCTGCGCCGCTGGGACGCCCAGGCCACCCTGCGCACCTTGGTCCCCACCGACCGCGCGCTGGCCGTGGACGGCATCGACGAGGTGCTCGGCACCCTGCTGGCCAGCCGGTACACCGCCGCGTCCAGTCCGGCCGCCACCGGTGCGGTGCTGGTCTCCTGCACCGACGGCCCGGAGCGCTGGCTGGTCTGGCTGCAACCCGGCGAGGCACCGGAGGTGGTCCGCGACCCGGCCGACATCCCGGCCGCCAGGGCCACCACCACCGGTCGCGCCACCGCGCTCTACCACGGGTTGTGGGGCCGGATCGAGCTGCCGATGGCCGAAGGGGACCCGGTGTTGCTCTCCGGAGTGCAAGCACACTGAATCCGTCTTGTTCGGCCCCGAACGCTCCGGCAGAGTGCTCGGCATGGCGGAGACAGCGCAGCGTGACCGGCCCAGCTTCGCCCGGCTGGCGGTGGCCTGCGGCGTCGGCAGCTCACTGGAGTTCTACGACTTCCTGATCTACGGCACCGCCTCCGCGCTGGTCTTCGGCCGGTTGTTCTTCCCGCAGAGCGAGCCGTGGACGGCCACCCTGCTGGCCTTCTCCACCTTCGCGGTCGGCTTCCTGATGCGGCCGATCGGCTCGATCATCTTCGGGCACTTCGGCGACCGGCTCGGCCGCCGCCGGATGCTGGTGATCAGCCTGTCCCTGATGGGTGTGTCCACCGCGCTGATGGGCCTGCTGCCCACCTACGCCGCGATCGGCATCGCCGCGCCACTGTTGTTGCTGTCACTGCGGATCGTGCACGGCCTCTCCGTCGGCGGCGAGACCGCGGGCGCCACCCTGCTGGCCGTCGAACACGCCCCGGAGGGCAAGCGCGGGCTCTACGGCAGCCTGGTCACCATCGGCTCGCCACTGGGCGCCTTCCTGGCCAACGGCGCGTTCGCGCTGGTCCTGCTGCTGCCCGAGGCCGATCTCTACGACTGGGGCTGGCGGCTCCCATTCCTGGCAGGCATCGCGGTGGTGCTGGTCGGCCTGTTCGCCCGGCGCAACGTGGCCGAGACCCCCGAGTTCGAGCGGCTGGCCAAGACCGAACGCACCGAGCGCGCGCCGCTGATCGTGGTGCTGCGCGAGCACAAACGCCTGGTGCTGCTCACCGCCGGGGTCAACCTGGGCTTCAACGCGTTCATGTTCATCGTGGTCACCTTCCTGCTCTCCTACGGCAGTCAGGCGGTCGGCATCTCCCGGTCGGTGCTGCTCTACGGCTCGATGGCGGGCAGCATCGCCCAGGTCGCCGGGATCGTCTACTTCTGCCGCCTCACCGACCGGATCGGCCGCAAGCCGGTGCTGATGGCGGGCGCGATCTTCTGCACGCTGTGGGGCTTCCCGCTCTTCGCCCTGGTCGACTCGGGCAACCCGGCGCTCGCGGTGCTCGGCATCGTGCTCGCCTTCGGCGGCTCGGCGGCCATCTTTGGCCCGATGCTGGCCTACTTCTCCGAGCTGTTCGGCCCGGAACTGCGCTACACCGGCGTCGGCTTCGGCTACCAGATCGGCGCGGTGCTCGGCGGCGGCCTGTCCCCGCTGATCGCCAACACCCTGGTCACCGCGGCAGGCGGGTCCTCCTGGCTGGTCGCGACCTACCTGTCCGCGGCCGGGCTGATCAGCCTGCTGTGCCTGCTCGGGCTGCCGGAAACTGTCCGTAAGTAACCACTCACCCGATTCGGCACCCCCGTTTCGGTTATCGCCTGATTAGAGCAGCATATGCAGTATTGAGGGCATGATCGGTTATCTTCGCCCGGTTGTCCTCGTCCTAGTTTCCGCACTCGCCCTGCTGCTTTTTGGCAGCGTTTCCCAGGCCACGCCGGCCGCTTCGGAGTCCTGTAGCGAACAGTTCAGCGACCGCAACGAGGCCGCCGGGTACGACCACCGGATCTGCCTGACCCCAGCCGCCGAGAGCGAGTTGAAGGTGGTGGTCAGGGGTGACTGCAAGTGGAACTACGGGGGCTGGTTCTGGGGCAAGCCGCCGTCGAAATGCCGCACCTCCGAGGCCCGGTACACCCTGACTGCGCCCGATGCCGCCAAGTCGAATGTCGACATGTCCACCATGGAGTCGGTGGACGGCCGGGTCGAGGCGACCGGAAAATCATTCAAGTGTGCCGAGGGCACCTATAAGGTCGACCTTTACTACAAGATCGAGATGATGGGACTGGCCGGAAAATGGTCCCGGCAGCTCGAACATCAGCGCGCGGTGGACATCAAGGCCGCGTGCTGACCGGCTGAGCCCGGCGGGGTGGCGTTCCGGAGCCTGCCGCCACCCCGCCGACCCGCCACCGCCCAGCCGACCAGCGCCGCCAGCACCCCGCCAAGGCCATTGTTGATCATGTCCTGGGTCTCGCAGGCGCCCAGCCCGGTCATGCCCTGGTACAGCTCGATGCCCACCGCCAGCGCCACGCTCAGCAAGGCCACCGGCAGGAACCGGCGCACCGCGATCGCGCCGAAGAAGGCGAACGGCATCAACAGCACGAAGTTCAGCCGCTGCCAGGACCCGGCAAGGGAGAACTCGTTCTGGATGCACTCCGCCCACGCCTGGCCCAGCGAGGCGGACTCGCCGCCCTGCCTGCCCACCCGCACCAGCGTCACCGCGAGCACCCCGCCCAGCGAACCCAGCGACAGCCCGGTGAACAGCGCCCGCCAGCCGAACAACCGGCCCAGCAGCAGCCCGATCAGGCCGAGCACCAGCCCCGCGCCGACCGCGTAGGCCAGCACCTCCGGCCGGGCGAAAATCCGCTCGGCCAGGTTCAGATCCCGGTCCAACCGGCCGTTCAGCAACTCCAGCACGAGCACCCACCTCGCCTCTTTTTTGGCTCTCGTCCGTTCAGCAGACGCGCGAGGGGGGTCCGGAGTTGGCCCGAACGAGAGCCGCGTCACCGGCCAGAAGGGGCAGGAGCACTACTCCGGGGCACTTACACTTAGGCGTGTCTGATCCCGTCCCGAGGGAGTTCTCGGTGGTCATCGACCCCAGCCAGACCGATCGCGACCAGGACGACACCCCCCGCGAAGAATGCGGTGTCTTCGGTGTCTGGGCCCCCGGCGAGGAGGTGGCCAAGCTCACCTTCTACGGCTTGTACGCCCTCCAGCACCGCGGCCAGGAAGCGGCGGGCATCTCCGTCGGCGACGGACACCAGGTGGTGGTGTTCAAGGATCTGGGGCTGGTCAGCCAGGTCTTCGACGAGCAGGTCCTGTCCTCGCTGCGCGGCCACGTCGCCGTCGGCCACTGCCGGTACTCCACCACCGGCTCCACCACCTGGGAGAACGCCCAGCCCACCTTCCGCAACACGGCCACCGGCAGCGCCCTGTCCCTCGGCCACAACGGCAACCTGGTGAACACCGCCGAGTTGCTGACCAGGGCCAAGGAAGCCGGCGTCGCCACCGCGGGCGCCACCACCGACTCCGACCTGGTCTGCGGGCTGCTCGCCGCGGCCGCCGCGGACGTCGGTTTCGAGCAGGCCGCGATGGACCTGCTGCCCACCCTGCGGGGCGCGTTCTGCCTGGTCTTCTCGGACGAGTCCACCCTCTACGCCGCGCGTGACCCGCAGGGCGTGCACCCGCTGGTGCTCGGTCGGCTGGAGCGCGGCTGGGTGGTCGCCAGCGAGACCGCCGCACTCGACATCACCGGCGCCTCCTTCGTGCGCGAGGTCGAACCCGGCGAGCTGATCGCCATCGACGAGAACGGCCTGCGGTCCTCCCGCTTCGCCAACCCCGAGCCCAAGGGCTGCGTGTTCGAGTACGTCTACCTGGCGCGCCCGGACACCTCCATCGCCGGCCGCGGCGTGCACGCCGCCAGGGTGGACATCGGCCGCAGGCTGGCCGCGGAGTTCCCGGTCGAGGCCGACCTGGTCATCCCGGTGCCCGAATCCGGCACCCCGGCCGCCATCGGCTACGCCCAGGCATCCGGCATCCCCTACGGCTCCGGCCTGGTCAAGAACGCCTACGTGGGCCGCACCTTCATCCAGCCCTCGCAGACCATCCGCCAGCTGGGCATCCGGCTCAAGCTGAACCCGCTGCGCGATGTCATCCGGGGCAAGCGGCTGGTCGTGGTGGACGACTCGATCGTGCGCGGCAACACCCAGCGCGCCCTGGTCCGGATGCTGCGCGAGGCAGGCGCGGTCGAGGTGCACGTGCGGATCGCCTCACCGCCGGTGCGCTGGCCCTGCTTCTACGGCATCGACTTCGCCTCCCGCGCCGAGCTGATCGCCAACGGCCTGGACATGGACGGGGTGCGCCGCTCGGTCGGCGCCGACTCGCTCGGCTACGTCTCGCTGGAGGCGCTGATCGCCGCCACCGAGCAGCCCAAGACCCGGCTCTGCTCGGCCTGCTTCGACGGCGAGTACCCGATCGCGCTGCCCGATGACCTCAAGATCGGCAAGCACCTGCTGGAGAACATCGAGAAGGGTGTGGCCGGTCCGGCGGAGCCCGTGCTGCCCAGCGGGTACGGTGCCGAAGACGCCGTTCGGCGTCCCTGACCTGGCTAGACAATTGATCTCGGATGGAGCTGGACGAGCAGTGACCGCGCACGCCGAAAGCGGGAAGGCCACCTACGCGGCCGCCGGAGTCGACATCGCCGCAGGTGACGAAGCTGTGGAGCAGCTCAAGCCGTGGGCGGAGAAGGCCACCCGACCTGAGGTGCTCGGCGGCATCGGCGGCTTCGCCGGGTTGTTCAAGCTCAAGCTGGACCGGTGGAAGGAGCCGGTGCTCGCCTCCTCCACCGACGGCGTCGGCACCAAGCTCGCCGTGGCCCAGGCCCTGGACAAGCACGACACCGTGGGCATCGACCTGGTCGCCATGGTCGTGGACGACCTGGTCGTCTGCGGCGCCGAACCGCTGTTCCTGCAGGACTACATCGCCGTCGGCAAGGTCGTGCCGGAGCGGATCGCCGCGCTGGTCAAGGGCATCGCCGAAGGCTGCACGCAGGCCGGGTGCGCACTGCTGGGCGGCGAGACCGCCGAGCACCCCGGCCTGATGGACCCCGGTCACTACGACATGTCCGCCACCGGCGTCGGCGTGGTCGAGGCGGACAAGCTGCTCGGCCCGGACCGGGTCCGCCCCGGCGACGTGCTGATCGCGATGGGCTCCACCGGCCTGCACTCCAACGGCTACTCGCTGGCCCGGCACGTGCTGCTGGAAATCGGCCGGATGCCGCTGGAGGGCCACGTCGAGGAGTTCGGCCGCACCCTCGGCGAGGAAATGCTCGAACCCACCCGGATCTACGCCAAGGACTGCCTCGCCCTGGCCGCCGAGGCCGACGTCCGGACCTTCGCGCACATCACCGGCGGTGGCCTGGCCGCCAACCTGGGCCGGGTCATCCCCAAGGGCCTCGTCGCCGACTTGGACCGCGGCAGCTGGACGCCCGCGCCGGTGTTCGCGCTGATCGCCCAGCGCGGCCGGGTGGAGAAGCCGGAAATGGAGAAGACCTTCAACATGGGCGTCGGCATGGTCGCCGTGGTCGCGCCCGAGGAGGTCGACCGCGCACTGGCCGTGCTCACCGCCCGGCACGTGCCTGCCTGGGTGCTCGGCGAGGTCGGCAAGAGCACCGAGCCGGGCGAGAAGCCCGAGGACCGGGCCGTGCTGCGCGGGGATCACCCGCGGTTCTGATTCCCACGTTCGGGTTGCCCTGACAACCTTCCGCGCTGTTTCGCCGTAGTAGCGGTGAGTGCGGAAGGAGGTCAGCGGTGCCAGGCGGGGAACTACGCGCGAGCGAGTTGCGGTCAGTGCTGGCCGTCGAGGCGCCACCACCCACGGTGAGCTGCGCCGATGTCGTGCGGGACGGCCGCAGGGTGGTGCGCGGGCGACGGATCGGGGTGGCCATCGTGCTGGCCGCGGTGCTCGCCGTGCTCTCGATCGGCACCCTCGCGCTGCTGCCGGTGGCCGAGGTCGAATCGGCCGGGGTCACCAGTTCGCCGACACCGCCGCCTTCGGTCACCCCGCCGCCCTCGGTCACCCCCACCACGACAAACCAGAGCAGCACCAAGGACAAGCCGCTGTTCCCGCCGATGACCCAGAAGGACATCGAGTGGTACAGCGTCCTGCTGGCCAAACAGCAGTGGCCGCCCCCCGGCTACACCGCGGTCTCCGACAGCGGCGCCAAACCCGGCCAGTTCCAGCTGGTCGAGGACTTCCTCCGGCTCGGCGTCCGGCTGACCGACCGGCAGGGCCACACCGGCCTGCTGGTGCTCACCGTGCGCTCGCCCACCGGGCACCCGGTCTACTGCCGGGACTCCGACGGCTGCCGGGCCGAAGTCATGCGCAGCGGCAAGAACCGGTACTCCTGGGTGAAGAAGACCGACACCGCCACCACCGAACGCGAGGTGCTGGTCACCACTGAGACCGGCCTGCAGGTCGGCGCGGTGGTCATCGACAACAGCGGCTGGCCGATCCTGTCCGGCAGCGAGATCGCCGAACTGGTCACCAACCTGTCTGGCTAGTTCACCCAGCGGTAGCGGCGTTCCGGCCTGCCGGTGCTGCCGTAGCGCAACCGCACCTCGGCCCGGCCCGCGCTGACGAAGTGCTCCAGGTAGCGGCGGGCGCTGACCCGGGACAGGTTGGTCTGGCCCGCGCACTCGGTGGCCGACACATCGCCGTCAGCCGACCGCAGCACCTCCTCGACCAGCTTGGCGGTCTGCGGGGTCAGGCCTTTGGGCATGGTCGGGGCCGAGGTCGGGCGGGCGCCGAAGACCTGGTCCAGCACGGCCTGGTCCACCGAGCCGGTCAGCCGGGAGCGGACCTCGGCGAAGTGCGCGAGCTGATCACGCAGGGCCGCGTACTCGAACGGCTTGATCAGGTAGTGCAGCACCCCGCCCCGCACCGCCGCGCGCACCGTCTCCACATCCCTGGCCGCGCTCACCACGATCACATCGGTGTGCCCGGCCTGCTCGCCGGCCGCCCCGGCGCGCAGTTCACGCAGCACGTGCACGCCGTCGGCATCGGGCAGGTAGATGTCCAGCAGCACCAGGTCCGGCCGCAGCTCGCGTACCGAGCGGATGGCCTCGGCCGCGGTGTGCGCCACCCCGACCACCTCGAACCCTGGCGTGCGCGCGACGTAACCGCTGTGCACCTTGGCCACCATGAAATCGTCGTCGACCACCAGCACCTTGATCACCCGCGCACCTCCGGCGGACGGGTGCCCACGGCCGCGGTGGCCCGGCCCAGGGTGGCGGTGAACACCGCGCCGCCCTCGTTGCGCACCGACACCGAGCCGCCGCGACGCACGCAGATCTGCCTGGTCAGCGCCAGCCCGATGCCGCGCTGCCCGCCCTGGGTGGCCACCTTGGTGGTGAACCCGTGCTCGAAGACCTCCTCGGCCAGCTCGGGCGCGATGCCCGGCCCGGAATCCCGCACCCGCACCAGCACCTGTTCCGCCGAGGCGGCGATGTGCACCTCCACCCACTGCCCGGCCCCGGCCGGCAACGCGTCCAGCGCGTTGTCCACCAGGTTGCCCACCACCGTCACCAGATCCTGGGACAGCGCGTCGTCAACTCTGTCCACAATGGACTCCTCGGACAGTTTGATGCCCACCGCGCGTTCCGCGGCCAGGCTGGCCTTGGCGATCAGCAACGCGGCCAGCGCGGGATCGGCGATCCGCCCGGTCACCGCGCGGCTCCAGTCCGCGTGCGCCCGGTTGGCGCGGGTGACATAGCGGACCACCTCGTCGTACTCGCCCAGCTCGATCAGCCCGGCAATGGTGTGCAGCTCGTTGCGGAACTCGTGCGCCTGCGCCCGCAGGGTGTCCGTGGCATGCCGGTTGACATCGAGTTCCTGTTGCAGCGCAACAAGTTCGGTCCGGTCCCGGAGGGTGACCACGGCGCCGATCTGCTGCCCGTGCAGCCCGATCGGCATCCGGTTCATCACCAGCACCCGCCCACTGCGCAGCACCACCTGGTTGGCCCCGCTGGCCCGCCCGGTGAGCACGTCGCGCAGCCGCTCGTTGGCATCGGCCAGCTCGTCCACCTGGGTGCCGATGGCGTCCGGCAGCGCGAGCAGCTCCCGGGCCGAGGTGTTCATCAGGGTGATCCGGTGCTGCTGGTCCAGACCGAGGACGCCCTCCCGGATGCCGTGCAGCATCGCCTCCCGGTGCTCCACCAGCCCGGTGATCTCCCTGGGCTCCAGCCCCAGCGTCTGCCGTTTCACCCAGCGCGCGGCCAGCAGTGAGCCGATCAGGCCGATCCCGGTGCCCAGCCCGAGGTGGAGCAGCAGGTCGCCGGGCGAGCTGACCAGTGATTCCCACAGCCCCGGCTCGTCCTGGCCCGCGCTGACCACGCCGACCATCCGGCCCTCGTCGGAATACACCGGCACCTGCGCCACCACCTGATCGCCGAGCACCCCGTCCCAGCTCCGCCCACTGGCCACCCGCGGCAGCCCGATCGCGAGCTGCTGGTTGACCTGCCGGGGGTCGGTGGCGGTGTGGATCCGCAGGTCGGCGCCCGCGATGCTGATCGAGCTGTTCCCGGCCTGGCCGCGGGCAGTCTCGGCGAAGGTGACCAGCCGGTGGTACTGCTCCTCGGCCAGCGCGTCCTGCACCCCGTCGGTGGCGGCCACCTGCTCGGCCACCAGCAACATCCGGCGGCCCTGGGTCTCCCGGAAGTTCGCGGTGGACTGGCTCAGCGTGGACGCGGTCACCGCGCCCAGCAGCGCCAGCACGACCAGGAACTGCAACGCGAAGAGCTGCCGCGCCAGCGACCCACGCACACCCACGCCGCGCACCTCCTCGTGCCTCTATCGCGTGAACACAACGACCACAACGAACGCTGCGGACGCAAGAACACGGTTTTCAGCGTAAGTGGTCACTATGGCTTAGCTCACTGCGAGACGAGGAGGCGAGGATCGATGCCGATCCGCAACTGGCTGGCGGGGCTGGCCGCGGTGGCCGCGACGCTGGTCGTGCCACCGCTGTTCACCTCCGGGGCCGGCGGCGACGCCACCGGTCCGCTGCGGGGTCTGCGGCTGCTGGTGCCCAACGCGCCCGGCGGCGGCTACGACGTCACCGCGCGCACCGCGGCCAAGGCCATGGACGAGGTCGAACTGACCCGCAACGCCGAGGTCTTCAACCTGCCGGGCGCGGGCGGCACGGTCGGCCTGGGCCGCACCGTGGCCGAGACCGGCAACCAGCGCCTGGTGATGTCCATGGGCCTGGGCGTGGTGGGCAGCGTGTTCACCAACAAGTCGCCGAACTCCCTCGCCGAGACCACCCCGATCGCCAAGCTGACCGAGGAACCCGACATCGTCGTGGTCGGCAAGAACTCCCCGTACCGCACCATCGGCGACCTGGTCGCCGCCTGGAAGGCCAACCCGGGCGCGGTCACCGTGGGTGGCGGCTCCAGCCCCGGCGGTCCGGACCACCTGGCCCCGATGCTGATGGCCAAGGCGGTCGGCCTGGAACCCAGGCGGGTCAGCTACATCCCCTACGACGGCGGCGGCGAGCTGCTCTCCTCGGTGCTCGGCGGCAAGATCCACTTCGGCGTGTCCGGCGTTGGCGAGTACGTGGACCAGGTCAAGGCCGGTGAACTGCGGGTGCTCGCGGTCACCGGGGCGAACCGGATCAAGGACATCGACGCGCCCACCCTGTCCGAGGCGGGTGTGCCGGTGACCTTCACCAACTGGCGCGGCATGGTCGCCCCGCCCGGCCTCTCCGACGCCGAACGCACCCGGCTGGTCGAGCTGTTCCAGAAGCTGCACGACTCCCCGCAGTGGCAGGAGGCGGTCAAGCGCAACGGCTGGACCGACGCCTTCCTGCCAGGGGCGAAGTTCGGCGAGTTCCTGGCCGCGGAGAGCAAGCGGGTGGCCGATGTGCTGAAGGAGTTGGGGCTGGCATGAGTGAGCAGGTGCAGGGGCGCTCGGCGCTGGCCTGGCTGAAGGAACGGTCCGAACTCGGCATCTGCGTGCTGTTGCTGGCCCTGGGCGTGCTGGTGCTGGTCGATGCGATCCGCATCCCGGCCAACTTCGCCCAGCGCGGCCCGGTCGGCCCGGAACTGGTGCCCTACCTGGTCGGCGGCGGCCTGGTGCTGGTCGCCGGGCTGCTGGCCAGGGACGTGCTGCGGGGCGGGCGCGGCGAGGCCGAGGCCGGTGAGGACGTCGACCTGAACGCGCCGGCGGACTGGCGGGTGGTGGCCCAGCTCGCGGCGGCCTTCCTGGCCAACGTGGTGCTGATCAACCTGGTCGGCTTCCCGCTGTCCGGCATGGTGCTGTTCTGGGGCGCGGCCTACGCGCTCGGCAGCCGGAACTACGTGCGCGACCCGCTGGTCGCGGCCGGGCTGTCCATCGCGACCTACCTGGTGTTCAACTCCCTGCTCGGCGTGTCACTGCCGGGCGGGCCGCTGACTGGGGTGCTCTGACATGGACGCGCTGGCCCATCTGATCGACGGCTTCGGCACCGCGCTGACCCCGATGAACCTGCTGTACGCGGTGATCGGCGTGCTGCTGGGCACCGCGATCGGCGTGCTGCCCGGCATCGGCCCGGCGATGGCGGTGGCACTGCTGCTGCCGGTGACCTACGGCCTGGACCCGACCGGCGCGTTCATCATGTTCGCCGGCATCTACTACGGCGGCATGTACGGCGGCTCCACCACCTCGATCCTGCTCAACACGCCGGGGGAGACCGCGGCCGTGGTGACCGCGATCGAGGGAAACCCGATGGCGCGCAACGGTCGTGGCTCGCAAGCCCTGGCCGCCGCGGCCATCGGGCACTTCATCGGCGGCATCGCCGGCACCGTGCTGCTGGTGCTGCTCGCGCCGCTGGTGGCCAGTCTGGCGGTGGACATCGGCGCGCCGGACTACTTCGCGGTCATGGTGCTGGCCTTCATCGCGGTCACCTCGATCCTGGGCAAGTCCCGGATCCGCGGCTTCGCCTCGCTGCTCATCGGCCTGTCCCTGGGCCTGGTCGGCCTGGACGAGATGACCGGCCAGCAACGGCTCACCTTCGGCCTGCTGCACCTCAACGACGGCATCGAGGTGGTGATCGTAGCGGTCGGCCTGTTCGCCATCGGCGAGTCGCTCTGGGTGGCCGCGCACATGCGCAGCAAGCCGGCCCAGCCGATCCCGGTCGGGCGGCCGTGGCTGGGCAAGGAGGACGTGCGCCGGTCCTGGAAGCCGTGGCTGCGCGGACCGCTGATCGGCTTCCCGTTCGGCGCGATCCCGGCCGGTGGCGCGGAGATTCCCACCTTCCTCTCCTACGCCGCGGAGCGGAAGCTGTCCAAGCACAAGGACGAGTGGGGCAAGGGCGCGATCGAGGGCGTGGCCGGTCCGGAGGCCACCGCGAGCGCGTCCGCCGCGGGCACGCTGACCTCGATGCTCACCCTGGGCCTGCCCACCACGGCCACCGCCGCGGTGATGCTGGCCGCCTTCCAGCAGTACGGCATCCAGCCGGGCCCGCTGCTGTTCCAGCGGGAGTCCACGCTGGTCTGGGCGCTGATCGCGAGCCTGTTCATCGGCAGTGTGCTGTTGCTGGTGCTGAACCTGCCGCTGGCCCCGATCTGGGCCAAGCTGCTGCGCATCCCGCGGCCGTACCTGTACGCGGGCATCCTTTTCTTCGCCAGCGTGGGCGCCTACGCGGTCAGCGGCGACGTGCTGGACCTGGTGGTCCTGTTCATCATCGGCCTGCTCGGCTTCGCCATGCGGCGCTACGGCCTGCCGGTGCTGCCCGCGGTGCTCGGCGTCATCCTCGGCCCGGCCGCCGAACTCCAGATGCGCCGGGCCCTGCAACTCAGTGACGGCGACGTCACCGGGCTGGTCAACACCCCCTTCTCCATCACCGTCTACCTGGTGGTGGCCGCGATCCTGTTCGCTCCGCTGGTGGGCGCGCTGCTCCGGAAGCGCCGCCGCCCCTCCCACGACCAGCGCGAACAGTCCGATCGCGATTCGATCGGCGTTTAGTCCCCCAGCTTCGCGCCGATCGAGGCAACCTTCCTCCCGGTCCACCTCGTATCCAGGGGTAGACCGGGAGGAGGTCACCTTGGCGGATCGCAATGCCGAGTTCGTCGAATTCGTCCGCGCCCGCGGCCCGGCCCTGCGCCGCACCGCGTTCCTGCTGTGCGGCGACTGGCACCGGGCCGAGGACCTGACCCAGACCGCGCTGATCAAGCTGTACAAGGCGTGGCGGCGGGTCGAACTGGACGGCGCGGTGGAGTCCTACGCGCGGCAGGTGCTGGTGCGCATCGTGATCGAGGAGTCCCGCAGGTTCTGGCGGCGGGAGAAGATCACCGCGGAACTGCCCGACCTCCCCATCCCCGAGTCCGGCCCCCACGTGGCGCTGGACGTCCGGCGGGCGCTGGACGCCCTGCCGAAACGCCAGCGCGCGGTGGTGGTGCTCCGGTTTTGGGAGGACCTCCCGGTCCAGGAGGTGGCTCGTCTCCTCGGCTGTTCCGAGGGGACTGTGAAGAGTCAGTCGGCCAAAGGGCTGGCCGCACTCCGAAAGTCGTTATCCGGCTATCTCGTGCTGGAGGAAGGGCGATGAGCCACTACGAACTGTCCGATCTGGATCACGCCGAGGCCCGCGACCTGCTGGCCAGGGCACTGGGAGAGGAACCGTCGATGAAGATTGATCCACAGAGCGTGCTGGGCACGGCCAAGCGCAGCCTGCGCCGCGGCCGCGCGCTGCTGGCCACCGGGGTGGTGGCGGGGGTGCTGGTGGTGGGCTTCGGCACCACCGCGATCGCGGGCGGCTTCGGTACGGACAGCGCGCGGCCCGCGGGCCAGGTGGCCGAGAAGGCCGGGCGCGAGGGTGAGGTGGTGTGCCAGCGAACCGAGGACGGTAGCGGCCCGGTGGTGCAGCCGGGCGGGGTGTCGATGCTTCCGGCCAACTGCTGGCCTGCCGAGTGTCCCGGGGTGTGGCCGGGCAAGCCGGGGGCACTGAAGCCCGGTGCGAGCATCGTGCCGCCGCCGGGGCCGAAGAAGCCCAAACTGCTCCCGTACTTCGAGAAGCTCGAATACTGCAAAAAGATCAAGCCGCCGCACGGCAAGTGAGCGATGACCTGTTTCCCCTGGCGCGCAAGGGGAAACAGGCCGATCCGCGCCTCAGCCGTGGGTGGGGAAGCCGAGGTCGATGCCGGACTCCCTCGGCCACCGCGCGGTGACCGCCTTGAGCCGGGTGTAGAACTTCACCCCGTCCGCCCCGTGCACGTGGGTGTCCCCGAACAGCGAGTCCTTCCAGCCACCGAAGCTGTAGTAGGCCATCGGCACCGGGATCGGCACGTTGATGCCGACCATGCCCACCTGCACCCGTCGCTGGTACTCCCGCGCGGCCAGGCCGTCCGCGGTGAACACGGCGGTCCCGTTGCCGTACTGGTTGGCGTTGACCAGTTCCACCGCCGCCTCGAAGGTGGGCACCCGCACCACCGAGAGCACCGGCCCGAAAATCTCGTCGGTGTAGATCGACATCTCCGCGCCCACCTGGTCGAACAGCGTTGGCGCCAGCCAGAACCCGTCCTCATGACCTGCTGGCGCGAACCCGCGCCCGTCCACCACCAGCTCGGCGCCCTGCTCGACGCCGGCGTCCACATAGGACTTGACCCGGTCCCGGTGCACCCCGGTGACCAGCGGCCCCATCTGCGACTTCGGGTCCGTACCCGGTCCGGTGACCAGCCCGGCCATCCGCTGCGCGATCGCCGGCACCAGGCGGTCGCCGACGTCGCCGACCGCGACCACCACCGAGATCGCCATGCACCGTTCGCCCGCCGAGCCGAAGCCGGCGTTGATCGCGGCGTCCGCGGCCACCTCCAGATCGGCGTCCGGCAGCACCACCATGTGGTTCTTCGCCCCGCCGAGTGCCTGCACCCGCTTGCCGCTGGCGGTGCCGCGCGAGTACACGTGCCGGGCGATCGGGGTCGAGCCCACGAAGGACACCGCGGCCACGTCGGGGTGGTCCAGCAAGGCGTTCACCGCGGTCGCGTCGCCCTGCAGCACGTTGAGCACGCCGTCGGGCAGCCCGGCCTCGGAGAACAGCTCGGCCAGCCGCACCGCCGCGGACGGGTCCCGCTCGGATGGCTTGAGCACGAAGGCGTTCCCGCAGGCCACCGCCATCGGGAACATCCACATCGGCACCATCACCGGGAAGTTGAACGGGGTGATCCCGGCGACCACGCCCAGCGGATGCCGCGCCGAATAGGCGTCCACACCCCGGCTGACCTGCTCGGAATGATCACCCTTGAGCAGCTGCGGGATGCCGCAGGCGAACTCGACCACCTCCAGCCCGCGCTGCACCTCACCGGCGGCGTCGGCGAGCACCTTGCCGTGCTCGGCGGTGATCAGCGCGGCCAGCTCGTCCCGGTGCCGGTGCACCAGCTCGCGGAAGCCGAACAGCACCCGGGACCGCGCGGCCAGCGAGGACTCGCCCCACTGCGCCGCCGCCTTGACCGCGGAGGCGACCACGGTGTCCACATCGGACTGCTCGGCCAGCACCACCTCGCGGGTCACCTGGCCGGTGGCCGGGTCGAACACCTCGCCGCGGCGGCCGGAAACGCCCTCGCTGCGGGCGCCGTCGATCCAGTGCGGGACGAGCTGGGACATGTCAGGAACCTCCTGGGGGAGAGCCGGTGGTCGAGCGGATCACCAGGGACGGGTGCAGCAGATGGCGGACCGGGCTGGTGCGGCCGTGCCGGACCCGTTCCAGCAGAGCCTCGGCGGCCAGCCGGCCCATCTCGATCCGCGGCTGGTCCACGGTGGTGAGCGAGACGTGCCGGAGCGAGGCGAGCGCGGAGTTGTCGTAGCCGACGACCGAGACATCGTCGGGCACCCGCAGTCCGGCCTCCTCCAGTGCGGAGACCGCGCCGATCGCGTTGTAGTCGTTGGCCGCCACGATCGCGGTCGGCAGTGGATTTCCGTTGCGGGAACTGAGGAACTCGCGCACGGACTTGGCGCCCGCGGCGTCGGTGTACTCGCTGGGCACCACCTCGGCGGTCAGCCCGTGCCGCCGCATGGCCAGCTCGTAACCCCGCCTGCGCAACGCCGACTGCGAGCCGCCGCCACCGTCGAGGTGCACGATCCGGTTGTGCCCCAACGCGACCAGGTGGTCCACCGCGAGCAGTGAGCCCACCTCGCCGTCATCGTTCACAGTGTCCACAGTGGACAGTCGAGAGGAGCGGGACACCAGGGTCACCGGCACCTGCTCGGCGGCCGCGCCGATCGCGCTCGCGCTGACCACCGGGCCGAGTAGCACCAGCCCGGCTGGCCGGAAGGAGAGCAGGCTGGTCAGCGCGCCGCGCTCGCGGGCGGCGCTGCGGCCACCGGTGTTGATGATCAGGTCGAAGCCCTCGGCCCGCGCGGCCGCGTCCACCCCGTCCACCACCTCGGCGAAGAACGGGTTGTGCAGGTCGGAGACCATCACGCCGAGCACCGTGGAGGTGCGGCTGGCCAGTGAGCGGGCCATCGCGTGCGGGGAGTACCCGAGTTCCTCGGCCGCCTTGAGCACGGCTGAGCGCCGCTGCTCGGAGACCTTGGGCGAACCCCGCATCACCAGCGAGACCAGCGCGCGGGAGACCCCGGCGCGCGCCGCCACATCCTCCATGGTCGGACGGCCCATTTTCCCTCCCCGACGAATGTGACCCTTGACACCGGCGGGACGGACGCTACAGCATTAGCGCGCTCCAACCAATAGAGCGCTCTAACGCAAAGTAGCGTTGACCAGGACGGAGATCCCCGGATGCGGATCGGAGTAGCGGGCGTCGGGCGTATCGGCACCATGCACGCCACGAACCTCGCCACGTTGCCCTCCCTCGACGAGGTCGTGCTGTTCGACCCGGTGCCCGGCCGGGCCGCGGCCTCGGCGGCCGCGCTGGGCGGGCGGGCCACGGCGGTGGACACCCTCGACGAGCTGCTCACCGCGGCCGACGGGGTGCTGCTGGCCACCCCCACCGACACCCACCCGGAAATGCTGCGGCGGGCCATCGCCGCCCGGGTGCCCACCCTGTGCGAGAAGCCGATCGCCGGTGACCTGGACACCATGCGCGCCCTGGTCGCCGAGGTCGAGGCGTCCGGGGTGGAGGTGCTGGTCGGCTTCCAGCGCCGGTTCGACCCGGCCGTGGTCGAGTTGCACCGCCGGATCCGCGCCGGTGAGCTGGGCACCGTGTACCTGGCCAGGGCCATCGGCCACGACGCGCAGCCGCCGGACTTCGGCTACCTGCCCGCCTCCGGCGGCATCTTCCGCGACCTGCTGATCCACGACCTGGACGCGGTGCCGTGGCTGCTCGGCGAGCCGGTGGTGGAGGTCTACGCCTCCGGCTCGGTGCTGGTGCACGAGGCGTTCGCGCAGGCCGACGACGTGGACAACGCCGTGGTCACGCTGCGCTTCGCCAGTGGCGCGCACGCGGTGCTGGCCGGTGGCCGCCAGGACGCGCTCGGCTACGACCACCGGATCGAGGTGCTCGGCAGCAAGGACTCCCTGGCCGTCGGCGTCGACCCGCGCACCCCGCTGACCTCGCTGGAACCGGACGGCCCCCAGGTCGCCCCGGATGCCTACCCCGGCTTCACCGAACGCTTCCACCGCGCCTACCTCAACGAGATGGCGGTGTTCACCGACGTGGTCGCGGGCAAGGCGCAGAACCCCTCGCCGGCAAGGGAAAGCCTGATCAGTCTGGAACTCGCACTGGCCTGCGAGACCTCCCGCCGCTCCGGCCAGCCGGTGCGCCTGGCGAACGCGGCGGTGACCGCGTGAGCGCCCCGAAACTGGCCGGTGCGCCCATTTCCTGGGGCGTGTGCGAGGTCCCCGGCTGGGGGCACATGATCGACGCGGACACCGTGCTCGGCGAGATGGCCGCACTGGGCCTGACCGCCACCGAACTCGGCCCGCCCGAGTACCTGCCCACCGACCCGGCCAAGCTGCGCGAACTGCTCGGCGGCCACCGGCTGAGCATGATCGGCGGCTTCCTCGCCGTGGTGCTGCACGAGAACTCCGTCGAACAGTCCACAGTGGACGAAGCCGAACGGACCGCCGCGCTGCTGGCCGCCACCGGCGCCGAGGTGCTGGTGCTGGCCGCGGCCACCGGCCTGGACGGCTACGACGAGCGCCCCGCGCTCACCGACGCCGAATGGGCCACCCTCATCCGAGTCTCCGGGCGGATCCGCGATATCGCCGCCCGGCACGGCCTGCGCACCGTGCTGCACCCGCATGTGGGCACGCACATCGAGCGCAAGGCCGAGGTGGAGCGGTTCCTGGCCGACTCCGACCTGGAACTGTGCCTGGACACCGGGCACCTGCTGATCGGCGGGACCGATCCGGTCGAACTGGCCCGCGAGCACGCGGGGCGGATCGGCCACATGCACCTCAAGGACGTCCGGGCCGAGGTGGCGGCACGGGTTCGCGACGGCGAACTCCCGTATGCCACCGCCGTAGGCCAGGGACTGTACGTGCCGCTCGGGGACGGTGACGTGGATATCGCAGGCATCGTGCGTTTCCTGCGCGATGCGGGCTACCAGGGCTGGTATGTCCTGGAGCAGGACACCGCGTTGGCCGAGGGCGACGCCGACGCGGCCGCGCGACCGAAGAAGGACACCGCGCGGAGCCTTGATCATCTCCGCCCCCTGTTCGGCTGAATCTGGGAAGGACGACGATGTCCAAGCTCTCTCGCGGCGCACTCACCGCCGCGGCCGCAAGTCTCCTGCTGCTGACCGCGTGCAGCGGTCCGGCCGGCTCCAACTCCGGCGCCAACACCAACTCCGGCCAGCCCTCGGGCGGCCCGCTGCGGATCGCGGTGATCTCGCACGGCACCGCGGGCGACTCCTTCTGGAACGTGGTCAAGAACGGCGCCGAGGCCGCCGGCAAGGAACTCGCGGTCACCGTGGAGTACAACTCCGACGGCGACCCGGCCGGTCAGGCCAAGCTGATCGACAACGCGGTGGCCCAGCAGGTCGGCGGCCTGGTGGTGTCCATGGCCAACCCGGACGCGCTGCGTGACTCGGTCAGCAAGGCCACCAAGGCGGGCATCCCGGTGATCACCATCAACTCCGGTGAGGGCCGCAGCGCCGAGTTCGGCGCGGTCACCCACGTCGG
This sequence comes from Crossiella sp. S99.2, assembly GCF_023094165.1. Classification (GTDB taxonomy): domain Bacteria; phylum Actinomycetota; class Actinomycetes; order Mycobacteriales; family Pseudonocardiaceae; genus Crossiella. Next base: position 339,401 of record NZ_JALMDK010000001.1, read on the forward strand.
TCAGAACGAGGGCATCGCAGGCGAGGACGCGGGCAAGCGGCTCAAGCAGGCGGGCAAGTCCAAGCTGCTGTGCGTGATCCACGAGGCCGGCAACATCGGCCTCAACCAGCGCTGCGACGGCGCCAAGCGCGGCTTCGGCGCCACCTCCAACCTGCAGGTCGACATCAGCAACCCGACCGACGCACAGGCCCGGATCAAGGGCGCGCTGCAGTCCGATCCGGCCATCGACGCGGTGCTCACGCTGAACCCGCAGGTCGCGGCCAACACGGTGAACGCGATCAAGGAGTCGGCGAGCAAGGCCCAGGTCGCCACCTTCGACCTCAACCCGGACGTGGTGGCCGCGATCAAGGCCGATCAGGTGCTCTTCGCCGTCGACCAGCAGCAGTACCTCCAGGGCTACCTGCCGGTGGTCTTCCTGAAGCTGTACCGGGACAACGCGAACACCGTCGGCGGCGGCCGCCCTGTCCTCACCGGGCCCGGCTTCGTTGACAAGTCCAATGTGGACGCGGTCGGCAAGAATGCGGAACGGGGGACCCGCTGACATGGCGATCGCCGTTGGCAGCCTTGACGAACGAGTGACCAGGAAGGGCCCGCTGGACCGGCTGGTGGCCCGGCCGGAGCTGGGCTCGGTGCTCGGCGCGCTGGCCGTGCTGATCTTCTTCTCGGTGCTCACCGAACGGTTCCTGACCCCGCTCGGTGTGGCCACCTGGCTGGACGACTCGGCCACCCTGGGCATCATGGCGGTCGCGGTGGCGCTGCTGATGATCGGCGGCGAGTTCGACCTCTCCGCCGGCGTGATGACCGCCTCCACCGCGCTGGTCACCGCGATCCTGGCCACCAAACTCGGCTGGAACACCTGGCTGGCGATCCTCGCCTCGCTGGTGTTCGCGCTGGCGGTGGGCGCGCTCAACGGCTGGCTGGTGATGCGCACCGGCCTGCCCAGCTTCATCGTCACCCTGGGCACCTTCCTGGCCCTGCAGGGGCTCAACCTGGGCATCACCCGCCTGGTCACCGGCACCGTGCAGGTCTCCGGCATGCGCGCCGCGGACGGTTACGCCAGCGCTGGATTCCTGTTCGCCTCCACCATCGACATCGGCGGCACCACCTTCCAGATCTCCATCATTTGGTGGCTGCTGGCCGCCGCGGCAGCCAGCTGGCTGTTGCTGCGCACCAGGTTCGGCAACTGGATCTTCGCCGTGGGCGGGGCCGCGCCGAGCGCCCGCGCGGTCGGCGTGCCGGTCATGCGCACCAAGATCCTGCTGTTCATGACCACCGCCTTCGCCGCCTGGCTGGTCGGCACCATCAACATCCTGCGTTTCACCACCGTGCAGGCCAACCAGGGCATCGGCCTGGAGTTCCAGTTCATCATCGCCGCGGTGATCGGCGGCTGCCTGCTCACCGGCGGCTACGGCTCGGCCATCGGCGCCGCGATCGGCGCGCTGATCTTCGGCATGGCCCGGCAGGGCATTGTCTTCGCCCGCTGGGACAGCGACTGGTTCCAGCTCTTCCTCGGCGTGATGCTGCTGGCCGCGGTGCTGGTCAACAACACCTTCCGGCGGCGCGCGGAAAGGGTCCGGAAATGAGCACACCACTGCTTGAGGTCCGTGACGTCGGCAAGCGCTTCGGCAGCGTGATCGCGCTGCAGGAGGTCTCCACCGTGGTCAACGCGGGCGAGGTCACCTGCGTGCTGGGCGACAACGGCGCAGGCAAGTCCACGCTGATCAAGATCCTGGCCGGCGCGCACCAGCACGACGAGGGCGAGTTCCTGCTCGACGGCGTGCCCACCAAGCTGGCCTCACCGCGGGAAGCGCTGGACCGGGGCATCGCCACGGTGTTCCAGGACCTGTCCGTGGTGCCGCTGATGTCGGTGTGGCGCAACTTCTTCCTCGGCTCCGAGCCCACCACCGGCTGGGGCCCGCTGCGCCGCCTGGACCGCCGCGCTGCCCGGGAGACCACCCGGAAAGCGTTGGCGGACATGGGCATCGACCTGCGCGACGTGGAACAGCCGGTGGGCACCCTCTCCGGCGGCGAGCGGCAGTGCGTGGCGATCGCCCGCGCGGTGCACTTCGGCGCCAAGGTGCTCATCCTGGACGAGCCGACCGCCGCACTCGGCGTGAAGCAGGCCGGGGTGGTGCTCAAATACGTGGCCCAGGCCAGGGATCGCGGCCTCGGCGTGGTGCTGATCACGCACAACCCGCACCACGCCTACCCGGTGGCCGACCGGTTCCTGCTGCTCAAGCGCGGCCGCAGCCTCGGCTGCTTCGACAAGCCGGACATCACCCTGGCCGAACTGACCAGGCAGATGGCAGGCGGCGCCGAACTGGAGGCCCTGGAACACGAGTTGCGCGGGGCGGTGTCGTGACCGGGCTGGAGATTCTCACCGTCGGCCGGGTCGGCGTCGACCTGTACCCGGAGCAGTCCGGCGTGCCACTCGCCGAAGTGCGGACCTTCGCCAAGTCCCTCGGTGGCACGGCGACCAACGTCGCGGTGGCGGCGGCCCGGCTGGGCCGTCGCACCGCGGTGCTCACCAAGGTCGGCCCGGACGGCTTCGGCGACTACGTCCGGCAGGCCCTCACCGGCTTCGGCGTGTTCCCGGATCACGTTGGCACGGCGGCGGATCTGCTCACCCCGGTGGTCTTCTGCGCGCTGGACCCGCCGGAGGACCCGCCGCTGCTGTTCTACCGCCTGCCCACCGCCCCTGACCTCACCCTCACCGCCGACGATGTCCCGTGGGAGGTGGTCGAACAGGTCCCGCTGCTGTGGGTCACCGGCACCGGCGTGTGCGTCGAACCCGCCCGCGGCACCCAGCGGGCCATGCTGGAACGTCGCGGCCGCCGCGCGCACACCGTGCTGGACCTGGATTACCGGCCGATGTTCTGGTCCGATGTGGACAGTGCGCGGCGGGAGATCGGCTGGATGCTGGACCACGTCACGGTCGCGGTCGGCAACCGCACCGAGGTCGAGGTGGCCGTGGGCACCGCCGACCCGGACGAGGCCGCCGCCCGGCTGCTCGACCGCGGCCTGTCCCTGGCCCTGGTCAAGAAGGGCGCCGAGGGCGTTCTTGTGGCCACGCAAGAGGGTTCCTGGACCGTGCCACCGTGCCCCGTCGAGGTCGTCTGCGGTCTCGGCGCGGGCGATGCCTTCGGTGGCGCGCTGGCGCACGGCCTGCTCGCGGGCTGGGAGCCGGTGCGCATCGCCGAGTACGCCAACGCCGCGGGCGCGCTGGTCGCCTCCCGGCTGGCTTGCGCGGACGCCATGCCCACCCCGGCCGAGATCAACGAGCTGCTGGAGCGAGTGTGATCACCGATCAGCGCTGGGCCGACCTGTTGCGCACCAGGGCCACCGACCCCGGTGCGGTCGGCCGCGCCTACGCCGCCCGGACCAGGCGAAACCTGTTCGCGGGCAAGGAAACCCTGTTCCTGGTCGCCGCCGACCACCCGGCTCGCGGCGCGCTCGGCGTCGGCGCGGACCCGCTGGCCATGGCCGACCGGCGTGGCCTGCTGGAGCGGCTGCTCGTCGCGCTGGCCAACCCCGAGGTGGACGGTGTGCTCGGCACACCGGACGTGATCGAGGAACTGCTGCTGCTGGACGGCTTGCACAACCGGGTGGTCATCGGCTCGATGAACCGCGGTGGCCTGGCCGGGGCCTGCTGGGAGATCGACGACCGCTTCACCGGGTACGACGCACAGTCCATTGTGGACTATGGCCTGGACGGCGGGAAGATGTTGCTGCGCCTGGTCGACGACGACCCCGGCACCATCCCCACCCTGGAATCCTGCGCGAACGCGGTGTCCCAGCTCGCCGGGCACGGCCTGATGGCGATGGTCGAACCCCTGCCGTACCAACGCCTCGACGGCAAACTGGTGCTCCAGGAGGACACCGCCGCGCTCTCCCGCGCGGTCACCATCGCGGCCGGTCTGGGCGTCACCTCCGCGCACACCTGGCTGAAACTGCCCGCCCCGGCCGATCCGGCGGTGCTGGACGCCACCACCCTGCCCATCCTGCTGCTCGGCGGCGTGCCCTCGGGCAACCCGGACACCGACCTGGAGACCTGGGGCCCGCCACTGCGGCACCCGGCGGTGCGCGGTCTGGTCGTGGGCCGCACCCTGCTCTACCCGCCCGACGGCGACGTGGCCACCGCGGTGGCCAAGGCCGCCCAGCTGCTCAAGGAGATCCCGGCGTGAACCTGCACCGCCCACTGGGAACGCTCAGCGACGGCGCCGACCCGATCCACCTGACCCCGTCCGACGCGGGCTGGACCTACACCGGCCTGCGCGTGCTCACTCTGGCCCCCGGCACCCCCAGGGTGATCGAGACCGGCGAGTTCGAGGCGTTCGTGCTGCCCCTGGCCGGTGGCTGCGTGGTCGAGGCCGACGGCGAGCGCTTCGAGCTGACCGGCCGCGACTCGGTGTTCACCAGGGTCACCGATTTCGCTTACGTGCCAAGGGATGCCACCGTCACGCTGACCTCGGCCGCCGGTGCCGAGATCGCGCTGCCGATGGCCCGCTGCACCCGCCGCCTCACCCCGAAATACGGCCCGGCCGAGGGCATCCCGGCCGAGACCAGGGGCGCGGGCAACGCGAGCCGTCAGGTCACCAGCTTCGGCGTGCCCGGCGTCTGGGAGCACGCGGACAAGCTCAACGCCTGCGAGCTGATCACCCCGGACGGCAACTGGTCCTCCTACCCGCCGCACAAGCACGACGAGGCCAGCGACTGCGAGGTGGTGAACGAGGAGATCTACTACTTCCGCATCGCCGCCCGCGACCAGGTCACCCCCTCCCGGGAGGGCTTCGGCTTCCACCGCACCTACACCGCCGACGGCGAGATCGACGAGGACGTGACCGTCCGCGACGGCGACGTCTTCCTGGTGCCCCGCGGCTATCACGGCCCCTGCGTGGCCGCCCCCGGCTACCCGATGTACTACCTCAACGTGCTGGCCGGACCAGCCGAGGAACGTTCGATGGCCTTCTGCGACGACCCGGCGCACACCTGGATCAGGGACTCCTGGGCCGATCAGCAGACCGATCCGCGCTGCCCCGTGACCACCGCCGCAGGCCGCACCGACCGCTGAGGAGCGCCCCCGTGTCCACCGTGAAGCTGACCACCGCCCAGGCCCTGGTGCGCTGGCTGATCGCCCAGCGGACCGAGCTGCTGACCGGCGAGCAGGCCCCGCTGTTCCCCGGCGTGTTCGCCATCTTCGGCCACGGCAACGTGCTCGGCCTGGGCAACGCCCTGGAAGAGCACCGGGAGCAGCTGCCGGTCTGGCGTGGCCAGAACGAGCAGGGCATGGCCCTGGCCGCGGTCGGCTACGCCAAGGCCACCCACCGCCGCCAGGTCATGGTGGCCACCAGCTCGGTCGGCCCCGGCGCGCTGAACATGGTCACCGCCGCGGGCGTGGCGCACGCCAACCGGCTGCCGCTGCTCCTGCTGCCCGGCGACACCTTCGCCGGCCGCGCGCCCGACCCGGTGCTGCAGCAGGTCGAGCACTTCCACGACCCGACCGCCACGGTCAACGACGCCTTCCGCGCGGTCAGCCGCTACTTCGACCGCATCAGCCGCCCGGAACAGCTGCTGTCCACCCTGCCCCAGGTGGCCCGGATCCTCACCGACCCGGCCGACTGCGGCCCGGTCACCCTGGCCCTGCCCCAGGACATCCAGGCCGAGGCATACGAGTTCCCTGCCGCGCTGTTCGAGCCGGTCCTGCATGTGGTCCCGCGCCCGCGCCCGGACACCCGCCAGCTCGCGGCCGCCGCGGAAACCCTGCGCGCAGCCCAGCGTCCGCTGATCGTCATCGGCGGCGGGGTGCGCTACTCCGGCGCGGGCAGCAAGGTGCTCCACTTCGCTCAGCAGCACGGCATCCCGGTCACCGAGACCACCGCGGGCCGCACCCTGGTGCCGCACGAGCACCGCCTGCACGCCGGTCCGCTCGGCGTCACCGGCTCCACCTCGGCCAACACCCTGGCCGCGCAGGCCGACGTGGTGCTGGCCATCGGCACCCGCCTGCAGGACTTCACCACCGCCTCCTGGACCGTGTTCGCCCCGGAGGTCCGGATCATCAGCCTGAACACCGCCCGCTTCGACGCGGTCAAACACGCCGCCCAGGAACTCGTCGCCGACGCCCAGGAAGGCATCCGCGAACTCGGCCACGCCCTGGGCGCCTGGCAGGCCGCGGCATCGTGGACCGCCCAGGCCGAGGCCGAACGCGCCCAGTGGGACAACCACATCGAGTCCCTGCGCACCACCCCGGCCGACCTGCCCACCTACGCCCAGGTGGTCGGCGTGGTCAACGAGGAGTCCGGCAAGCACGACTACGTGATGACCGCCTCCGGTGGCCTGCCCGGCGAGCTGATCGGCGGCTGGCGGGCCAAGGGCGCGCAGACCATGGACGTCGAGTACGGCTTCTCCTGCATGGGCTACGAACTCGCCGGCGCCTGGGGCGCGGCCATGGCCAGGGCGGAAACGCACCCGGACGGCGTGGTCACCACCCTGCTCGGCGACGGCTCCTACCTGATGCTCAACGCCGAACTGTTCTCCGCCGCCTTCGCCGGCCACGGCTTCGTCGCGGTGGTCTGCGACAACGACGGCTACGCGGTGATCAACCGGCTGCAACAGGGCCAGGGCGGCGCCGGCTTCAACAACATGTACGAGCACTGCCGCTCCGCCACCGGCGGCAAACCCCGGGTCGACTTCGCCGCACACGCCGCCAGCATGGGCTGCGCGGTCACCGCGGTGGACAGCCTCACCGGCCTGGCCCAGGCATACCGCCAGGCCAAACACACCGCGCGCACCGAACACCGCCCCGCCGTGGTGCTCATCCGCACCCATCCGTCCTCCTGGACCGAGGCAGGCGCCTGGTGGGAGGTCGGCGTGCCCGAGACCTCGCACCGCGCCGAGATCACCGCCGCCCACACCGCGGCGCAGGACAGCAAACGGGCCCAGCTCCGTTATCTGAGCTGAGCCCGTTCGCCGATCCGCTGATCAGCCGAAGAAGATCGAGGAAATGTCGTTGTCAAAGCCGACCTTCGTCAGGTCCGCGATATCGGCGTCCACCGCCAGCGACTTGCCCTTGCAGTTCTTCTCGGTCCAGATCTTCACCGGGCCGCCGGAAATCTGCAGCGAAGAGGTGACATTGTCCCGGGCCACATTCTGGCAACCCGGCCCGGCCAGACCCTGGGACGCGCCATTGTCACTGAAATTCGCGTCATCGTGCAAAACAGCGGAACCGCGTCCACCCGCCGAAGTGGTCGGGCTGGCCGTCGGCTGACCGGCCTTCTTGCCGTCCGGGGTAATGCCGAACCAGGTGCCGCCCACACCCTGACCCTTGGCATCACCGGGCTTGAGGTCCTTGTTGAACCGGTACAGCGGCCAGCCCTTGAGAGTCAGCTGGCGGGTGCCGTCCGGCCGGGTCACGGTGCCGACCGCGGAGCGCTGCACGCCGTCCACGAACACCCGGCCACCCTTGGCGAGCAGCACTGGCGGCCAGATCTTGGCGCACTCGTCCACACAGGTGGTCTTCGACGGCTTCGCGGTGTCCTTGTCGAACCGGTACAGCGTGAACCCGCCGCCGTCGACCACCACCGGGTCCAGCGCCCCCGCCTTGCCCGCGGACAGCTGAACCCATCGCTGCGCGGCGGCCGAATCAACGGATTCGCCGTTGTCCCGCCGCTTCACCCAGTCCCCGGTATTGATCGCGGCTTTGTTCCCCTGCGCCGTCCCGGACAGCAACTGAATACCTTCCGGATTTGCCTCCTGGGCCGTATCCGGTGCCGCCGCGGTATTCGCCACATTTTCCACTCCGCCGCCACTGCACGCGGAAAGGGTAATGGTGCCCGCGGTCAAGACGGCAGCAAGCATCGCAAAGCGAGTTCGAGACATTGACGCACCCCTGAGTTCTTCGGACCCAGGTCGCTCCCAAGTCCGGCGCCCTTTCAAACGCCGGTGGAGCCAACACGGTTCAACGCAGCTTTGTGACCCCGGTCACTCCCGCGCCAACCGGCGCAAACGCACCCCGAGCATCACCAGCACGATCCCCCACAGGATCGCGAACGCGGCGATGGTCACGATCAGCGCCACCGCCCCCTGCCCAGGGAAGGCGAACAGCAGGAACCCCAGCACCACCGACAGCGCGCCGCTGACGAACAGCAGCCACTCCCCGGTGATCACCTTCCGCAGCTGCCACCCGGTGGCGATCTCCAGCACCCCGGTCACCACCGCCCAGGCGCCGATCACGAACAACAGCGCCAGCGCCGTGATCCCCGGCCAGAACAGGGCCACCAGCCCGGCCAGCACACCCAGCCCGCCGAGCAGCCCCACCAGCCACCGGTCCGCCGCGGGCGCTGCCCGGTCCGCCGCGGCGCCCGCGATCGCGGCCACGCCGTCCACGAGGGTGTAGAAGGCGAACAGGAACACCAGCACCAGCACCGTGACCCCGGGCCAGAGCAACCCGATCACGCCGAACAGGATCGCGGCCACGCCGCGCACGACCACCAACCACCAACGCCGCAGCAGCAAGTCACCCATGCCCGGCATTGTCGACCCACGCCAGGTCATCGGCCATTCGGCGCAGGGCAGCAACAAGCGCCGAAGCGGTCCCTGCGCACTGCGCCAACTCGGGGAAGCGCGACCCAACCATGAAGGCGCGCACTAGGCGGTGGCCGGGAAGATCGGCCACCGCCTAGTGCGCGTCATTCAACGCCGGTCGTCTTGTCCGTCGTCGTACGAGTCGTCGACGCGGTCCTCATCGGACCGGTCGCCATCGGACTGATCGCCACTCGACAGTTCGCCGCCCGACAGCTCGCGCTGCAGGGCGTCGAAGTCCGTGGACCGAGTGCTGTATTTCAGCTCCCGGGCCACCTTCGCCTGCTTGGCCTTGGCACGGCCGCGCCCCATGGCTCGACCCCCTCGCACAGGGACGGGGGCGGCCGGGGGAACGGCGGCCCCACTCGTCTCAACGGTATTTTCCTGGCCGCCACAGTACCGTGTCAGTGCCCCGGATCGCGACGTGGCCACGCCTGTGCAGGCGTGCGTCACACCACCTCCGCCGACCGGGGTGCGGCCCTGCTCTGCCCGCGTGGCACGATTCCGGCGTGCCACGTCCGTTCGTCGCCTACCTGCGGGTGTACGAACCACTGTCCGTGCTGGAACAGCCGTTGCGCGCCCAAGTGGAGCAGGCTCTTGGGGTCGGCGGGACGGCGCGGAACGCAGTGGGTGACCGAGAACGCGAACTGTGGCTTCGATCACAGTTGGCCGCTCCGCCACGCCTCCTGCCTGCCGACACGGTCGGCGCGCAACCGCTGGACGTGCTGGTCCTGGACCCGGCCGAGGTTCCGCTGGCCGAGGGCACGGAGATCGGCCCCGGACCCCTGGTCTGCCCCCTGGACGTCCGGGCGCGCAGCGCGGCCGGACTGGTCGGCTTCGTCGGCACCGCCACCCTGCCGTTACTGGACGCCGCCCTGCAGCAGCCCGCAGACGTGGTGAAGGCTCGCGCGGCCGCTGCCCTGGCGGAGATGCCCGGCGGCGCCGCACACGTCATCTCGGCCACCTGGAGCGTGCCGCTGCCCTGGTTCGCCATGGTCGAACCCGAGGCCCGGCACCTAGTGCTGGCCGCCCCGGACGACCCGGACCGGATGTGCTGCTGGCGGATCGGCATGACCGACGCGCGCAGCCGGGTCTCGCACGCCTTCACCGTGGTGCACAACGCCCTCGGCGAGGAGAGCCCGGCCAAGGTGCTGCGCGACACCGGCCGCTGGCTGGCGCACTTCCACCCGCGTTCGGTGGTCGAACTCGACTACGGCGGCCTGGTCCAGCTCATCGACGACGACACCCTGCTCGCCGACACCTCCGCCCAGGACGTCCAAGCCGTGATCGCGGCCCTGGAAGCCGGCGACGCCGAGGAAGTCGCTGAGCGCTACGCCGAACTCCGCGAGTTCTGGGACGAACTCGTCAACCGGGAACAACACAACTAGCTGTCACATTGGCGCGCTCCGCGCGCGGGATTTTTCGCTCTTGAGTCGCCTTGTCGTGCATCCGCCGCACGCGAAGCAAGCTTCGGATGCGTCGGACGCACGACAAGGCAACGCGAAAAATCGGCACCCCGCCGCCGGTGAAGAGCCCGCCGTGTCGCTGCGCGCCACGCCTGTTTCGCAACAAGTGGGGTCGTCGCCGCGTTGTGAGGATCTAGCGACCCTCTCTCAGGCCCCGCAGCACCACCCAGGCCAGGCCGCCGCCCGCTGCCGCCAGTAACAGCGCCGCCGGCCAGGACACCGCCGTGGCCACCCAGCCCGCCGTGGCCGGGGTGAGTGCCGCACCCACGTAGTTCGCCGTGTTCTGCATGCCCAGTGCCACCCCGGTGCGCTCCGGCGGAGCCATCTCCCCGGCCGCGGTCAGCGCCAGCCCGTTCCAGCTGATCGCCAGCCCCACCGCGGGCAGCAACAGCGCGACCAGCACCCACACCGGCACCGTGCCCGCCAGTGGGTCCAGCACCGCGGCCAGGGTGAACAGCGCCAGGATGCCCAGGGCCACGATCCGCAGCGGACCCAGCCTGCTGCCCGCCCGGTCCGACCACACCCCGTTGCCCAGCCTGCCCGCGCCGCCCAGCACCTGGGCCACCGCGAGCAGTCCACCCGCCGCCGCCAGCGAGAGCCCGTACCGGTGCAGCAGTTCCACCAGCATCGAGGCGCCCACGAACTGCGGCACCACCAGCAATCCGCTGGCCAGGCTGATCCGCAGCATCCGGCGGTCGCGCAGCAGGCCGAGGCCGCCGAGTGAACTCGCCGGGCGGGTCCGGCCAGGGGGTTCGCGCACCCAGATCGCCACCGCCACCCCGGTCACCGCGTTCAGCGCGGCCAGCGCCAGGAACGCCGCCGGGGCCTGCCACCAGGCCGCCACCGCGGGCAGCAGCACCGCGGCCAGGGCCGCGCCGAGCGGGGTCGCGGTCTGCCGCACGCCCATGGCCAGGCCGCGCTGGCGGTGCGCGAACCAGGTCATCACGGCCCGGCCGCTGGCCGCGTTGGTGCTTGCCCCGAATATTCCGGAGGCCAGCAGGGCCAGTCCGGCCGGCACCGGGGAGTCGACCAGCCCGGCCACCGCCAGACAGCCCGCGGTCCCGAACAGGCCGACGGTCATCACCAGCCGTTCGCCGAAGCGGTCCGCGGCCAGCCCCCAGGCGACCAGCGCGAGCACGTTGCCCAGGTTCACCGCGCCGACCAGCAGCCCCACCTCGGCCAGGTCCAGCCCGAAGTGGGCGCGCAGCTGCGGGGAGATCGAGGGCAGGCCGAGGAATCCGGCCGCGTTGACCCCCTGCGCGAGCGCGCCGACGGCCAGCACGACCCAGCGGTACCCAGAGGTGGTCACGCACCGCACGCTAGATCGCCCGCCCACGATCCGGGAGGGCTTTCTCGGTGACTGAGATCAGAAAACGCCGGGCAGCAGCCGGGCGGAGCCGACCGGGCGACCGCCGCCGAGGATCGGCTCCTCGGCCAGTTCGGCCAGCTCAGGGGTTCCCGCGCCGAGGAAGCGGAGCGCGCCCGCCATCACCGGCAGCCGGGCCCGCTGATGCCCGTCGTCGATCTTGATCGCGATCGCGGTGCCGTCCGGCAGCGCCGCCCCGTACACACCCTCCGCGCCGGCCTTGGACAGCAGCCCCGGCACCGCGTTCATCAGCCGGGTGTCCTCGCGGCCGGTGCCGGCCACCATGAACGGGTTGGCCCGCATGGCATCGGCGATCCGCCGCTCGTGGCTGCCTTCGGCGCCCTGCACCAGCTTGCCGAAGGCCCTGGCCAGCCCCACCAGGGACAGCCCGAACATCGGCGCGCCGCAGCCGTCCACCGTGGTCACCGTGATCGGCTCCTCGCCCAGGTCGGCCATGGTGTCCCTGATGGTGACCTGCAGCGGGTGCGAGGGATCGGTGTAGTTCGCGGTGTTCCAGCCGCGCTGCACGCAGGTGGTCAGCATGGCCGCGTGCTTGCCGGAGCAGTTCATGGTCACCGGCTCGGCCTTGCCGCCCGCGGCCAGGATCGCGTCCGCGGTGGCCTCGTGCACCGGCAGGTCCGGCGGGCAGCGCAGATCGGCCTCGGACAGCCCGTGCTTGGCCAGGATGGCGCGCACCCTGGCCACCTGCTCCGGCTCGCCGTTGTGCGAACCGCAGCCCAGCGCCAGATCGACGTCATCTGGCAGGTCCAGGCCGCAGCGCAGCATGCCCAGGATCTGGAACGGCTTGTTCGAGGAGCGGGGCAGCACGATCTGCCGTCCGTTGCCGCGCACGTGCCGGAGCACGCCGTCGGGCCGGACGATGACCACCGAACCGCGGTGCACTCCTTCCCGGAAGCCGGAACGGACCACCTCGACCAGTTCGGTGCTCAGGGCTACTCCTCCTCGCGTGGCTCCACGACCGGCTGCCGGGTGCGTTGCGCGTTCAGCAGCTCGTCCACCGAGGCGCCGCCGTCCCGGTAGCGCCGCGCGATCTCCTCGTTCAACCGGTCCACGACCAGCTGAACCTCGCGCCGGTGCCTGGACACGGCTTCTTCCTCGGCTCTATAGGCTCGCAGGGTCTCCAGCAGCTTGTCATCGGAGAGCGATGTGACATCCGACAAGTCCACGTCGGAGACCAGCGCCTCCACATGCCGCCGGTGCGCCTCAGCCCTGGAGGGCTCCTGGGTCTGGTAGCGGCCGAGCCCGGTCGCCGGGCCCACCGCGTTCTTGGCCAGGATCGCCACCAGCTGCTCCACCACCGAGGTCGACCCGCCGTCCCGCCGCCGCTGCTGTTCGGCCTGCACGATGTCTATCCGGCCGTGCAGCAGCCTGCGCACGTAGGACAGGTCGGTCTCCTCCTGCGCGGCCTCGTCCCGCAGCGCGCGCACCTCGTTCAGCGCTCGCTGCTCACAGTCCTGGGCGTAGTCCGGGGCGAGCACCCGGTCGATGCGCCGGCGCCCACCTGGACGGACCTCCATCACGTGACCATCCTGCGGGACGTTTCGGTCAGCCGCCAACAATCGTTTCGCCTCTCCCGGTTATTCACCCAGCCTGACGCACCCCGAGCAGCTTTCGGGCCTGCTCCGGCGTCAGCGGGGGACGTTGGGCAATCCTGGACACGGCCGCGGCCCGCGCGACGAGCTGGGCGTTGTCCCGGACCCGCTCGCCCTTGGCATAGGAGAGCGTGTCCTCCATCCCGACCCGCAGATGACCGCCCGCGGACAAAGAGGCGAGCAGCACGGGCAACGTGCTCCTCCCGACCCCGGTGGCGGAGAAGGTAGCGCCCTCCGGCAGCAGCCGCAGCGCCGCGGTCAGCGTGGTGATGTCGCCCGGCATCCCGCCGGGCACGCCCATGACCAGGTCGACGTGCACGTGCCCGCCCGCAGGCAGGCCGTGCTGGTCCAGCAGCCGCTGCAGCGAGGAGAGCTGACCGAGGTCGAAGATCTCGTACTCGGGCACGATCTGGCGTTCCTGCATCCGCTTGTGCAGCTCGACGATGAACTCCCAGCGGTTCATGAACACCGCCTCGCCGAAGTTGACCGTGCCCATGGTGCAGGAGGCCGAGTCGGGCAGCGCGTCCAGCACCGCCAGCCGGTCCTCCTCCGCGTCGGTCACCGCGCCGCCGGTGGAGAGCTGCACGACCAGGTCGGTCTCCGAGCGGAGCGCGTCCACGGTCTCCTTGAGCCTGCCGAGGTCGAGCGTGGGCTCGGCGTCATCGTCCCTGATGTGCACGTGGATGAGCCCTGCCCCGACCCGCTGGCAGTCCGCGGCCGTCCTGACCAGCTCGTCCAGGGTGACCGGAAGGTTGGGGACCTCGGCCTTCTCGTGCTCGGCCCCGGTGGGGGCGACCGTGAGCAGAGTGCCGGTGGTGGGCGACGGCGCTGTCATGGCCCGGATCCTGCCAGGCAGGACCCGGCCAAGTCAGCACCCGGCAGTCTCAGCCCCGTAGCCGGCGCAGCGCGGCCTTGCCCGGCGGCTCGCCGGTCGGCGCGGGCACCGAATCGGGGTCCACCGTGGCCGCGACCACCCGATCCTCAGCTCCGGCGAGCAGCTGGGCGTCCACCGGCACGGACTGCTTGAGCAGCGCCAGCCCGATCGGCCCCAGCTCGTGGTGCATCACCACGCTGCCCAGCCTGCCGACCACCCGGCCGTCCAGCTGCACCGGATCGCCGGTCTCGGGCACCGCGTCCGCGGACCCGTCCAGGTGCAGCAGCACCATCCGGCGTGGCGGGCGGCCCAGGTTGTGCACCCGGGCCACGGTCTCCTGACCGCGGTAGCAGCCCTTGTCCAGGTGCACCGCCACCCCGATCCAGTTGACCTCCTGCGGGATGGTCCGGTTGTCGGTGTCCTGGCCCAGCCGCGGCCGCAGCGCCTCCACCCGCAGGGCCTCATAGGCCAGGGTGCCGGTGGGGCGGGCGCCCGCGTCGGCCAGCCGCTGGAACCAGGTGATCAGCTCGGCGTGCGGGACCAGCAGGTCCACCACGTCCAGGGTGGGCCAGGGCATCCGGCGGACGAACCCGCCGCCGGGCAGTTCGGACAGGCCGTAGGCGACGTCCGGGACCTCGGCGCCGGCCTTGGCCAGCACCTCGGCCGTGTCCGGGCCGAGCACGGTGAGCAGCGCGAACTCCGCGCTGACGTCCTTCGGCTCGACCTTGCTCCAGAAGACCATCTTGGTCAGGTAGGACAGCAGCGCGGGCGCGGTCTCCGCCTCGGTGTCCAGGTAGATCGTCTCGCCGTGGTGGGCGACCAGCATGTGGTGCTCCACCCGGCCCTGCGCGTCCAGCACCAGCGCCTCGCCGCCGGTGCCGGGGGCCAGCTGGTGGAAGTGCTGGGAGGTCAGCGAGTGCAGCCAGTCCAGCCGGTCCGCACCGGGCACCGCGATGATCACCCGGTGCGAGCGGTCCACCACGGCCGCGCGCCGGGCCGCGGTGCGGGCCTCGGCAGGCGGGTCACCGAAGTGCCAGGGCACGCCCAGGTCCGGTGAACCCTCCGGCGCGGGGATCGCGCCCGGCCTGCCCAGCAACGGTGAACTCACGATGTCTCCCTCGACTCTTTCGCACCACACTGCCCGCACACCCCGGAAAGTGCGAGGTGGCTCGGGTCCAGGCGGAAGTTCTTGGCCGCCCGCAACGCCTCGCCCAGGTCCGCCAGCGCCTCGCAGGGGACCTCGTCCACCTGGCCGCAACGGTGGCACACCAGGTGGACGTGCTCGTGCTCGTCCAGGGAGTAGACCGGCGCGCCGTGGCCGAGGTGGGTGTGCCGGACCACGCCGAGCCGCTCCAGCAGTTCCAACGTCCGGTAGACCGTGGTTATGTTCACCGTGGGTGTGATCCGCCGCACATGCGCGCAGATCTGCTCGGGGGTGGCGTGCGCCAGCGCGATGATCGCGTCCAGCACCAGCTGGCGTTGCGGGGTCATCCGCAGCCCACGTTCGTGCAAGGTCCGGCGAAGCTGCTCCGGCGCGGTGTCCACACCCGTGATCCTAGGCGTTCCTCGCAGGTCTACGCTTGGACAACATGCGCGTGCTGGCCTTGCTGGACGGAACAATCCTCGACCCGGAAGCCCCGCTGCTGCGTGCCGATGATCTAGGCGTGCTCCGCGGTGACGGTGTCTTCGAGACCGTGCTCGTGGTGGACGGCAAACCCCGCGAACTGGGGCCGCACCTGGATCGGCTGGCGCGGTCGGCGCACATGCTGGACCTGCCCGAGCCGGATTCGGCCGAGTGGGAGCACTGCGCCAAGGCCGTCATCGACGTCTGGGACTGGGCGGCCAGCCCGGAGATGGCGCTCAAGCTGGTCTACAGCCGCGGCCCCGAGTTCGGCGAGGGCCAGACCGCCTACGCGATGGGCCTGCAGATCGGCGCCGGTGTGGTGCGCCGCCGCCAGGACGGCGTGTCCGCGCTGACCCTGGCCCGCGGGTTCGAACCGGCCGAGGCCGAGCGCTCGCCGTGGCTGCTGCTGGGCGCGAAGTCGCTGTCCTACGCGGTGAACATGGCCGCCATCCGCTACGCCGAGGCCAACGGGGTGGACGAGGTGATCTTCACCGCGGCCGACGGCAGCGTGCTGGAGGGCCCGACCGCGAACGTGGTGGTGGCCAACGGCCGCACCCTGCGCACCACCCCGCCGGTGATCGGCATCCTGCCCGGCACCACCCAGGCCGCGCTGTTCCGCGCCGCGGAGAAGGTCGGCTGGGAGACCAGGATCGAGCCGATCCAGGCCGAGGAGCTGACCAGCGCGGACGGCCTCTGGTTCCTTTCCAGCGTGCGCCGGGTCACCCAGATCCGGACGCTGAACGGGCAGCCGGTGGCGGCCAGCGCGGACCTGCACGCCGAACTCAGCGAGCTGTACGAATCCAACTACCGGGACTGAGCCTGGAAGCGCACCCGGTCACCGGGTGCGAGCAGTGCGGGCGGGTCGCGGTCGACGTCGAACAGCGTCGCCGCGGTCCGCCCGATCAGCCGCCACCCGCCGGGCGAGGCACGTGGATAGGCTCCGGTGTACTCCCCTGCCAGGCCGACCGACCCGGCGGGCACCCGCTCCCGCGGTGAGTCCAGCCGGGGCTGGCGCAGTGCTTCGGGCAGTCCGGTGAGGTAGCCGAACCCGGGCGCGAACCCGCAGAAGGCCACCGTGTACGTCGCGCCGGTGTGCAGCTCGATCACCTCGGCGGCGCTCAGCCCCGCGGTGCGGGCCACCAGGTCCAGGTCGGGGCCGTCGTAGACCACCGGCAGCAGGACATCGCGGCCCAGCACCGGCGGTTCGCGCTCACCCAGTGACTCCAGCACGGCCCGGACGCTGTCCAGCCCGGAGCCCGGCCGCACCTCGACCAGCACGGTCCGCGCGGCGGGCACCAGGTCGACGACCTCCGGCAGCCCGGCGGCCCGCAGTGTGGCGTGCACCGCCTGCACCGCGGCCGCCGAGTCCAGCTCGACCAGCAGGGCGTGCGCCCCGCAGGGCAGCAGCCGCACTAGGTCGTGTCCCGTGGATCCAGTGCGTGAGCGCCGGAGTCCAGGTCGTTCCTGGCGGTGCCGCAGGGGCGACCTCGTACCGGGTTGTACGTGGTTGTCCCGGCGGTGCCGCCAGGGGCGGGCTGGGCCCGGCGATCGTGTGCGGGATCCACGGGACGCGGCCTAGCCAGCGATGCGGATCAGCCGGGCCGACAGGTGGGGCTGCATTTCCTCGCCGACCATGGCGCGCTCGTCCACGTAGGCCAGGTCGCCGCCGTCGACGATGCCGTAGAGCCGCTGGCTGGCGGTGACCTCTTTGGCGCCGACGGTGCGCACGATGGCGTCCGTGGCGATCTCCCAGGAGGTCTGGTTGCGCGGCTTGCCGTAGTACATCTCCATGATCCCGGTCGCGTGCGCGAGCAGGACCTCGATGGTGTCGTCGGCCTGCACCCGCCACCAGCCCACCTCGCGGGCCGCCGGACGCAGCACGCTGCCGTCGGCGTTGAGCAGCCAGGAGCGGGACTCGTAGTACAGGAACGGCCTGCCGTCGTGCGCGAAGGTGATCTGCTGCCCGAAGCGGTACGGCCCGCCTTCCAGGGAGCTGTAGGCCACCTCGCCCTCGCCGCGCCAGACCCCGACCAGGGGCAGCAGGGCGAGCAGCTGGTCGTGCAGGTTCGGGCCGAGCCGCAGGTTCGCGGTGTCGGCGGCCACCGGCAGATCGTCGAACTGCGGCAGGTTGCGGTCACGGGTGGCCGCGGCGCGCGCTTCGGCGGCCTGGATCGCCGCGTCACCGCTGCCGGGCTGGGGCGTGGTCGGTTCCGTCATGGGTCAGCGCTGGTCGGAGTACAGCCGGTACACCACGTACACGGCGAACCAGGTGATCACCAGGCAGGCCGCCACGAGCAGGCCGGTGAAGAAGATTTCCACAACGACGCAGCATAACGGCCGGGGCGACCGGACACCTGCCCCGCCACCCCGGCCGTGATGAGCGTTATAGGTCAGCAGCCCCAGTTGCCCCGCACCGAGACCACGGTGCTCAGCGCGTGCCAGGTCTTTGCCCCCACGATGCCGCTGTCGTTGATGCCGGCCTGCCGCTGGAACTCCTTGACCACGGCGGCCAGCGGCGCGTCGTAGACGCCGTTCGCCCCGCCCGGCACCTCGGCGTCGGTGATCCGCATGAGGTGGTCCTGCAGCTGGAGCACGGCATCCGGGTTGCGCTCGCCCGGGTTCAGCTGCGGCATGGTGGGCCAGAGGTTCTCGGTGCGGAACTTCGGCATAACGCCGACCAGCCGCTGCCAGGTCTTCGCGCCGACAATGCCGCTGTCGTTGATACCGTGTTTGCGCTGGAAGTCCTTGACCGCGGCCAGGGTGTTGTCCGCGTACAACCCGGTGCCGTTGAGGCCGTAACCGAGTTCGCGCAGCCGGAGCTGCATGCCCTTCACCTCAGCGCCGCGGTCACCCAGGTTGACCTGCGGCAACGTGGCCGCATAGGTCGAGGAGTCCTCCTGGCTGGAACAGGCCGAGGCTTGTGGTGTGGTGGTGGCAGAAGCAATCCCGATGGTGGTCAGCGCCAGCATTGCCAGAACCATTCCGCGTGCAGCCCACTTACGCATGACAATTCCCCCTGGGAAAGTTTCGATTCTTGTCGCCAGGCCATTCCCTGGCGTCCTCACCTCCTTGACACGCTTGGCTCGCAAAACCGGTTGCCGTGTTTCTGGATAAAAAAAGTGGTCCCGATCACCCCTATTCCGGGGCAACCGGGACCACTGGTCGAACGTCGACTCAGGCCACCGCGACCTCGAGGCTGTGCAGCCCCGGACCGTCCGCGTGCAGCTCGGCCTGGCCGGTGCCGGTGCGGTGCAGCGCCCGCACGGTCCAGTCGCCGGGTGCGGCGAAGAACCGGAAGTCGCCCTCGGCGGAGGAGACGACCTCGGCGGTGAACTCGCCGCCCGAGTCGAGCAGCCGCACGAACGCGCCGCCCACCGGCGACCCGTCGGCGGTGACCTTGCCGGTCACCACGATCTCCTTGCCCGCATCCACGCCCGCGGGCAGCGCGCTGCCCTGGACCGGAGCGCCGCAGCCGTCACTCATGTTGTCTCCCTTTACTTTCCGGCGCCGGTTTCGATCGGCACGCCGACCAGCGAGCCGTACTCGGTCCACGATCCGTCGTAGTTCTTCACATCGCCGTGGCCGAGCAGCTCGCGCAGCACGAACCAGGTGTGCGAGCTGCGCTCGCCGATGCGGCAGTAGGCGATGGTGGACTTGCCGCCGTCCAGGCCGGCCTCGCCGTAGATCTCGGTCAGCTCGGCGTCGGACCGGAAGGTGCCGTCCTCGTTGGCCGCCTTGCTCCACGGCACGTTGATCGCGCTGGGGATGTGCCCGCCGCGCTGCGCCTGCTCCTGCGGGAGGTGCGCGGGCGCGAGCAGCTTGCCGGAGAACTCGTCAGGGGAGCGCACGTCGACCAGGTTCTTGGCGCTGATCGCGGCCACGACCTCGTCCCGGAAGGCCCGGATGGACAGGTCCTGCTCCTGCGCCTTGTACTCGGTGGCCGCGCGGCTCACCGGGTCCTTGGTCAGCGGGCGGCCGTCCAGCTCCCACTTCTTGCGGCCGCCGTCGAGCAGCTTGACGTTGTGGTGCCCGTAGAGCTTGAAGTACCAGTAGGCGTAGGCGGCGAACCAGTTGTTGTTGCCGCCGTAGAGGATGACCGTGTCGTCGTTGCCGATGCCCTTGGCGGACAGCAGCTTCTCGAAGCCCTCGCGGTCGACGAAGTCCCGCCGGACCTGGTCCTGCAGCTCGGTCTTCCAGTCGATCCGGACCGCCCCGGGGATGTGACCTCCCTCGTAGGCGGTGGTGTCCTCGTCCACCTCGGCGAACACGACGCCGGCGGCGTCGAGGTTCTCTTCGACCCACGCGGCCGATACCAGGACGTTCTCGCGGCTCATCTGACGCGGCTCCTCTTGTCTACTTCTGTCTACTGTGGACGATCAGGTGCTCTTGGCCGGGGCGAACCGGCGGATGACCAGGTACATCTCGCAGCCCAGGCACAGCCCGAACGCGGCGTTGAGCAGCGCGGCCACCAGCGCGGCCGAGGTCGCCACCACTCCGAGCGTGGTCAGCCCGGAGGCGTACCCGATCGTGCCGACCAGCGCGAAGACGAACCCGACACCCTGGGCGAAACGCAGCGGCTCAGGGGCCTCGCGCTCGCTGGTGGGCTTGAGCCTCGGCCGGATGGCCGTGCGGAAGAGCTGGCCGTAGGGGTTGAGGCGCAGCCCGATGAACGCGCACATCGCGAAGATGACGGTCTGCGCGGCCAGCAGCTGCCAGACCCCGGTGAGCAGCACGATGACCAGCACCAGACTGGTCATCCACGCGGTGAAGCGCGGGCCTCGGGGGTCTACGGGAACATCGCCGGGCATGGGGGGACCTCCTGACGGTGGGACACGGAATGGGTCCGTCAGTGGCGGTTATCGGCACATCCGCGCGTCAGGCGCAGCGGGCAAGCCAGATCAAGCCGCCGAAGTCAGCCGAGCCGACACAGGCTGCTGTCCACGCGGCAGTTGTCCACCGCGCGACGTTGAGTAAGCAGCACGTACACGACGGCGAGGTTACTCGCGGAGCCCGCCCTGCGGGAGGGGCGTCCACTGGATGGGACCAAGGGCCGGTCCACGGGGCCGCGCCCGCGATAGCCGCGCCGAGGCGGCCCCTGGCAGCACGGCCGGACCACCCGAATACGCCCGGTATGAGGGCGGCCCGGCCGCACCACCAGGAACCACCTCCATCACGACTCTCGCAGACGCGACCCCGCGGACAGGCCCTAGTCGAGCAACGGGCGCAACGCGTTGAGCAGCTCATCCCGCTTCGGCAGTCCCGAGATGCGGAACAACTCCCGCTCCTTGGCGTCCACCACCAGCGTGGTGGGCGTGCGCATGATCTTGAGCCGTTCGGCCAGTTCCGGCCGTTCGGTGACGTCCAGTTCCACGTGGTGCAGCCGCGGCTCCTGCCGGACCACGTCGCCGAGCAGCACCTTGGTGTGCCGGCAGGGCGCGCAGAAAGTGGTGGACAGCTGCACCAGGGTGATCGCCGGGGCGGCCGCCAACACGGTCCGGATTTCTTCAGGCAACTGCTCGATCGGCACCGCGGCGCGCACCTTCCCGTTCCGCCAGCGGTACAGCAGACCCAGCGCGCCGGTCAGCACCAGCACGCCCAGGACCACCCACACCTGCGTCACTGACCACCCCGGTTCGGCACCGCGCCGCCGCCGAGCTGCACGTTCTTCGCGCTGCCCTCCACGACCAGCGCGCCATGCTCGGCCCGCACGCCGGTGGGCACCACGGTGAACGGCAGGCCGCCAGGGTCGATCCGGGTGCTGAAGGCCCGCCGGATCAGCCGGTCCACCGCGGGCGGCAGCGCCACCTCACCGGTCTCGTTGCTCACCCGCAGCCGCTTCGGGCTGACCTCGATCTGGTTGTCCACCAGGGAGAGCACCCCGACCACGGTCACCTGGGTGCGGGTGCCCGCGATGTCGGTGCTGCCGGTCAGCTTCACCGGCGCGGTCTTCTCATCCACCACCTGCGGCTTGCCGGTGGGCACGATCGGATCGCCGTTGGGCTTGCGCTCCAGCAGCTCGTCCAGGTTGGCCGGCTCGATCTTGAGGTCGGCCACGTTGATCAGCTTGCCCACCTCGGCGGCCAGCAGTTTCACCCGGCCGGTGACCTCGTCGATGGTCACGTTCTGGGCCGAGCCGGAGAGCAGCTCGGACAGGGGCGCGCGCACGTGCCGCAGGGTCGCCTCGACCTCCACGTTGCGCAGCTCGGCCACCGGCACCCCGCTCGCCTTGACCTCGACCTCGCGGTAGTCCCCGGCCAGCGCCTGGTAGAGGAACGGGAAGCCGTTGATCCGCACCGCCGGGTCGTCGGCCAGCTTGAGCTGGGCGCGCAACCGGGTGGAGACCTGGTACTCCGCGGCCGCGGCGGCGCCGAAATCACCGGCGACCAGCAGACCGATGAGCACGACCAGGACGATGGCTAGCTTCTTCACACGGACCCGTTCCGAAAGTCGGAGGCAGTTACCTCAAAGACGAGGGTAGCGACCCCGAGGTTGCCCCCAGCCACTCCCGGATCCGGTCCACCAGTCCAGGCGTCAACGCGGACTCGGCGTGCCCCATGCCCTCTTCCAGCCACAACTCGGCGCCCGGCCCGCAGGCCCGGTGCATCGCGGTGACATCGGCCACCGGGAAGTAGTTGTCCGCGGTGCCGTGCACGAACAGCAGCGGCGTCGGCGCGATCCGCGGCGCCAGCTCGATCGGCGAGGCGGGCGCCTGCGTCCACCTCGGCCCCAGCCGGACGCCCAGCATCAGCAGCCCGAACGCCGGACCGCCCGGCAGCTCCAGCAGCTGATTGACCCGGCGCATCTTGGGGGTCTCGCGCACCCACCAGCGCGCGGGCGGGCTGACCGCCACCACCGCGTCCGGTTTGGCCGCGCCCTCGGCCAGCGCCGCCTGCCGCAACACCACCGACCCGCCAAGGGAACATCCCAGTGTGGTCACGGTCGGATGGCCAAGGCCGCGCAGGAACTCCACCCCGGCGGCCACGTCGAACTGCTCGTCCAGACCCACCGAGGACCGCCCGCCGGAGCGTCCGTGGCCACGCAGGTCCAGGCCGAGAACGGTGTGCCGCAAGGCCAATCGGCGTAACAACCGACGAACATCGGGGCGGCCGGTGTGCTTGGTGAAACCGTGCGCGACGACCACCGCGGTCGGGTTCACCGAGGGGGTCCGCGGGCCGAGCAGTAACCCGTTCAGCCGCACCTTGTCCGAGGTCAGCAGTGTGACACCGGTTTCGTGGCCTGTTGTCACGAGTGCCATGCCGAGTATTCTCCCGTTCATCCAGCGGCAATGGCGCCGAAGCCTGACTACCTCGCGCGACCGGGGCGACCCGGTGAGCGTGGAAAGGAGGCGGCGCCATGACCAGCGTGGACCTGCTTCTGCTGACCACGGACCGCGACCCGGAGTCCGTGCTCCCGGCCCTCTCGCTGCTGCCGCACCAGGTGCGCCCGCTGGTGCCCGATGTCTCCGCGCTGCTGGAGGCCGGCCCGCATGACGCGGTGCTGGTCGACGCGCGCACCGACCTGGTCGGCGCCCGCAGCCTCTGTCGCCTGCTGACCAGCAGCGGCATCGACGTCCCGGTGATCGCCGTGGTCAACGAGGGCGGCCTGGTCGGGGTCAGCGCCGACTGGGGCATCGACGAGATCCTGCTGCCCGCCGCAGGCCCTGCCGAGGTGGACGCCCGGCTGCGCCTGGTCCGTTCCCGGCGCGCCGCCGCGCACCGCGGCAACGACGGCGCGCTGGTGCTCGGCGAGCTGGTCATCGACGACACCACCTACACCGCCCGGCTGCGCGGCCGCCCGCTGGAACTCACCTACAAGGAGTTCGAGCTGCTCAAGTACCTGGCCCAGCACGCGGGCCGGGTGTTCACCAGGGCGCAGCTGCTGCAGGAGGTCTGGGGCTACGACTTCTTCGGCGGCACCCGCACGGTGGACGTGCACGTGCGACGGCTGCGCGCCAAGCTCGGCCTGGAGCACGAGACCCTGATCGGCACCGTGCGCAACGTGGGCTACAAGTTCGTCCGCCCGCCGCGGGCCGGCGCGAGCCGGGTCGAGCTGGGCCAGGACGAGCCCGCCCCGGACTACGTGTCCTCCTGATCACCAGCGGCTGCCTGCCCGCGTTTGGTGGCACTACGGTGAAGCCGTGGTGCAGATGACGTGGGCAGGCCAGCTGACCCCTGACGAAGCACAAGCCGTCCGCTCCCTGGTGGCCGCGGCCGCCGAGGCCGACGGCCGCGCGCCGGTGGGCGAGCACGTGCTGATGACCCTCCAGCAACATGCTCGATCCTGCGAGCAGATCTCGGCAGAACACCTGCTCGCGCGCCAGGTCGATGGCGAGCTGGGCGGTTACGTCAACCTGGACCGCGACAACGAGGGCCGCTACGTGGCCGAACTCGCCGTGCACCCCGAACACCGCCGCCGCGGCCTGGGCACCGAGCTGGTCACCCAGCTGCTCCAGCGCGCCGGCGAGCACGACCTGCGCATCTGGGCGCACGGCGACCACCCCGGCGGCCAGGCCATCGGCGCCCGCCTCGGCTTCACCCGCGCCCGCGACCTGTGGCGGATGAAGATGGCCTTCACCGGCGACCTGCCCCAGCGCGCGCTGCCCGACGGACTGAGCCTGCGGGCCTTCGTGCCAGGTCAGGACGAGGCCGCCGTGGTCGAGGTCAACAACAAGGCGTTCTCCTGGCACCCGGAACAGGGCGGCTGGACCACCGCGGACATCGAGCTGCGCGAGGCCGAGTCCTGGTTCGACCCGGCGGGCTTCTTCCTGGCCGTCCGGGACGGCCGGGTCGTGGGCTTCCACTGGACCAAGGTGCACGCGGCGCGCCCGGACACCGGAAACCAACCGATCGGGGAGGTCTACGTAGTCGGCGTGGACCCGGACGCCCAGGGCGGCGGCCTCGGCTCGGTGCTCACCCTGGCCGGCCTGCGCCACCTGCGCGAACGCGGTCTGCCCGCGGTGATGCTGTACGTGGAGTCGGACAACACCACCGCGATCCGGGTTTACGAGAAGCTCGGCTTTACCCACTGGGACAGCGATGTGCAGTACGCGCGGTCACGCTGACCGGAACTCCGCCAGATGACGGTGGGGTCACGGAGTGCAAACGTGCTGGTCGCACCCGGGTCACGGGTTCACACCAATGGGGTGTGAATGGTCACTGAAGGTGGCTTGTTCACCCTCCGTTCATCTTCTGACGGCCGCCTGTCCACCCTCGGTCCCTAACGTCCCGGTTTGCAGGGCGGGTGCCGCCGCCCGTCCACGTTCTGGAGGACTCAGGTGAAGATCAAGCAGCACGCTGCCGTGCTCGGATTGGTGGCCGCGGGCGCGCTTCTGCTCTCGGCGTGTGGCTCGGACAACAACGCCCCCGGCAACACCGGCGGCTCCACCAGCTCCGCGGCCGGTTCGATCGCCTGCGCCGGCAAGAAGTCGGTGAACGGCGACGGCTCGTCCGCCCAGGGCAACGCCATGACCGAGTTCACCGCCTCCTACGTCGAGGCGTGCAAGGACTTCAACGTCGCCTACAACGTCTCCTCCTCCGGCGACGGCATCAAGAACTTCCTCGCCAAGCAGGTCGACTTCGCCGGCTCCGACTCGCCGCTGAAGGCCGACGAGATCACCAAGGCCACCGAGCGCTGCGCCGGGTCCGCCCCGCTGCACCTGCCGCTGGTCTTCGGCCCGGTCGCGATCGCCTACAACCTGCCCGGCGTCGAGCTGACCCTGACCCCGGACCTGGTCGCCAAGGTCTTCAGCGGCGTCATCAAGACCTGGAACGACCCGGCCATCATGGCCGCCAACCCCTCCGCCACCCTGCCGGCGAAGGCGATCGGCGTGGTCTTCCGCTCCGGTCAGTCGGGCACCACCGACAACTTCCAGAAGTACCTGGCCGCCGCGGCCCCGCAGTCCTGGACCAAGGGCGACGGCAAGGAGTTCAAGGGCGGCATCGGCGACGGCAAGGCCAAGTCGGCCGACGTGGCCAGCGCGGTGAAGGCCACCGAGGGCGGCATCACCTACGTCGAGGTCTCCTTCGCCAAGTCCAACAAGCTGGGCATCGCCAAGCTGGACTCCGGCGCCGGTGGCGTCGAGCTGACCGACGCCAGCGCGGGCAAGGCCATCGCCAACGCCAAGCTGCAGACCGCCACCACCCCCGGCGACCTGGTGCTCGACCTCAAGGCGCTCTACGCCGACAAGACCGCGGGCTCCTACCCGCTGGTGCTGGTCACCTACGAGATCGTCTGCGCCAAGAGCGCCGACGCGGACACCGCGGCCGCGCTGAAGAACTTCCTGACCGTGGCCTCCACCACCGGCCAGGACCGCCTGCCCAAGATCGGCTACGTGCCGCTGCCGGCGGAGTTCCGCACCAAGCTCACCGAGTCGATCAAGTCGATCTCCTGACCCACATCGTTCGGTCGGCGGCTCTGCCAAGCTGATCGCGACGCCATGAGCGACCCGATGCGGGCGGTCCCCAACCAGGACCGCCCGCATCGCCGGAACTACCGGAGGCACACATCTCCACCGTGACCACCGCGCCGAGCAAGCCGGTCCGACGTCCGGGTGACCGCATCTTCAGCGGCATCGCCAGCGGTACCGGCGTCTTCATCGTCGCGCTGATCGGCGCCATCGGGATCTTCCTGCTGTTGCAGGCCATTCCCTCGCTCCAGGCGAACAACGCGAACTTCCTGTTCTCCTACGCCTGGGACACCAACGACCTCAACAACCTGCGCTTCGGCATCCCGGACCTGCTCTGGGTGACCGTGGCCTCCTCCCTGCTGGCCCTGCTGCTGGCGATGCCGGTGTCCCTGGGCATCGCGCTGTTCCTCACCCAGTACGCCCCGCGCCGCCTGGCCCGGCCCTTCGCCTACGTGGTGGACCTGCTGGCCGCGGTGCCCTCGATCATCTTCGGTCTCTGGGGCATCCAGGTGCTCGCCCCGGTGCTGACCCCCTTCGCCGAGTGGCTCACCGCCAACCTCGGCTGGTTCCCGTTGTTCGCCAAGGGCAACGTGAACCCGGCGGGCGGCGGGCACATCTTCACCGCGGGCGTGGTGCTCGCGGTGATGATCCTGCCCACGGTCACCGGGGTCAGCCGCGAGGTCTTCGCCCGCACCCCCCGCGAGCACATCGAGGGCGCGCTGGCCCTCGGCGCGACCCGCTGGGAGGTCATCCAGACCACGGTGCTGCCCTTCGGCAAGGCCGGTTTCGTCAACGCTTCCATGCTCGGCCTTGGCCGCGCGCTTGGCGAGACGATGGCGCTGTACCTGATCCTGTCCACCACCGCGCAGCAGCCGTTCTTCAGCCTCTTCGACGGTGGTTCGACCTTCGCCTCCAAGATCGCCCTGGGCATCAGCGAGGCGGCGAGCAGCCCGCTGGCCGCGGGCGCCTACATCGCCGCGGGCCTGGTGCTGTTCGTGCTGACCTTCGCGGTCAACGCCACCGCGCGCTCGATCGTCGCCCGCAAGAAGGAGTACTCGTGACCACGGCGAGTGTCGACCTCGAACGCCCGGCGGCGCCGCCGGCCTTCCAACCGGTCAGCGGCGCCCGCAAGGCCAAGAACGTGGCGGCCACCGTGCTGGTGGGCCTGGCCTTCCTGATCGCGATCGTGCCGCTGGTCTGGGTGCTCTACACCACCCTGTCCCGCGGCCTGGGCCCGATCCTGTCCAGCACCTGGTGGACCCACTCGCTCTCCGGCCTGCGGCCCTACGACGAGGGTGGCGGCGCGTACCACGCGATCTTCGGCACCATCGTGCAAGGCCTGGTCACCGCGATCATGTCGGTGCCGATCGGCGTGATGGTGGGCATCTACCTGGTCGAGTACGGGGTGGGCAGCAAGCTCGGCAAGATCACCACGTTCATGGTGGACATCCTCACCGGTGTGCCCTCGATCGTGGCCGCGCTGTTCGTCTACTCGGTGTGGATCAGCATCTTCGGCTTCTCCCGCAGCTCCTTCGCGGTGACGCTGGCGCTGATGCTGCTCATGGTCCCGGTGGTCATCCGGGTCACCGAGGAGATGCTCAAGATCGTGCCGAACGAGCTGCGCGAGGCCTCCTACGCGCTGGGCATCCCCAAGTGGAAGACGATCGTCAAGGTGGTCATCCCGACCGCGATGTCCGGCATCGTGACCGGCGCGATGCTCGGCGTGGCCAGGGTGATGGGCGAGACCGCGCCCGCGCTGGTGCTGGTGGCCTACGCGCCCTTCATCAACTTCAACATCTTCGACGGCAACATGGCCAACCTGCCGCTGATGATGAACTCGGAGTTCGCCAACCCCGAGACCGCCGGTTTCGACCGGACCTGGGGCGCGGCGCTCACCCTGGTGATCGTGATCATGTTGTTCAACCTCGTAGCCTCGATCATCTCGCGGCTCTCGGCCATCAAGACCAAGTGAGCGGGCGGTAGGAGCAATGGCCAAGCGCATCGATGTCAAAGACCTCAACATCTACTACGGCAAGTTCCACGCCGTGGACGGGGTCACCCTCCAGGTGCCGCCGCGCAGTGTCACCGCGTTCATCGGACCCTCGGGTTGCGGCAAGTCCACCGTGCTGCGCTCGCTGAACCGCATGCACGAGGTGATCCCCGGCGCCAGGGTGGACGGGCAGGTCCTGCTCGACGGCGAGGACATCTACGCCACCGCCGTGGACCCGGTGTCGGTCCGCCGCACCATCGGCATGGTGTTCCAGCGGCCCAACCCGTTCCCCACCATGTCCATCAGGGACAACGTGGTGGCCGGGCTGAAGCTGGCCGGGATGAAGGGCAAGAAGAAGCTGGAGGAGGTCTGCGAGCGCTCGCTGCGCGGCGCGAACCTCTGGGAAGAGGTCAAGGACCGGCTGGACAAGCCCGGCGGCGGCCTCTCCGGCGGTCAGCAGCAGCGGCTGTGCATCGCGCGCGCCATCGCGGTGCAGCCGGACGTGCTGCTGATGGACGAGCCCTGTTCGGCGCTGGACCCGATCTCCACGCTGGCGATCGAGGACCTGATCACCGAGCTGAAGAAGGAATACACGATCGTCATCGTCACCCACAACATGCAGCAGGCCGCGCGGGTGAGCGACCAGACGGCGTTCTTCAACCTGGCAGGCGTCGGCCAGCCGGGCCGCCTGGTCGAGGTCGACGACACCGAGAAGATCTTCTCCAACCCGACCCAGAAGGCCACCGAGGACTACATCTCCGGTCGCTTCGGCTGAGCCGAACAATCGATACAGCGGTTAAAGCACAAGGGTTTCTGGAACCACAAAGGCCGGGTCCCCATCGGAGGGACCCGGCCTTTGTTGTGTCCTAAGGGAAATCAGTCCTCGCGGCCGGGCATCTTGCCGGTGGCGATGAACACCACCCGGCGGGCCAGCGCCACCGCGTGGTCGGCGAAACGCTCGTAGAACCGGCCCAGCAGCGTGATGTCCACCGCGGGGGCCACGCCGTGCGGCCAGTCCTTGTCCATCAGCACGCTGAACAGGTGCTTGTGCAGGGCGTCCATCTCGTCGTCGTCCTGCTCAAGCTGGTGGGCCAGCTCGACATCGCGGTTGCGGATGACCAGCTCGGCCTTCTTGGCCAGCTCCACCGCGACCCGGCCCATCTGCGCGAAGTCCTCGCGCACCTGCTCGGGCAGCACGCCGTTGGGGTGCCTGCGCCGGGTGGCTTTCGCCACGTGCAGCGCCAGATCACCCATCCGCTCCAGGTCCTCGGCGGCGTGGATCGCGGCGACGACGACCCGCAGGTCGGTGGCCACCGGCGCCTGCAGGGCGAGCAGCGCGAACGCCTGCTCCTCCGCCGCGGCGCGGGCGTCGTCGATCTTCGCGTCCTCGTCGATCACCTGTTCGGCAAGGCCGAGGTCGACATTCAGCAGTGCTGCGGTCGACTTCTCCATCGCTTTCGCGACATCGGCGGTCATGTCGCCCAGGATCTCGGCGAAACGATCGAGCTGCTCGTGATAGGCCTCGCGCATGTGGTCAGCCTACGGTGCGCGGGTCGCGGGGTCTGCATCCATTGGTGAACCAGCCGTAAACGGGCCCCGAACAACTGGTGCACAAGCCCCGGTCAGCGGCGGTGTGCGGTGGATCAGGTGCAGCTGTTGTCCGCACCGTTCACAGTGGACAGATCACCGGGCAGCTTGGTGGTCGAGGTCGGCGTGCCACCGCCGCCGGTTCCGTTGCCGGGCTTGACGATCTTGCCGTCGAACTCCGGGCCGAGCACGAGCTGGATCGAGCCGCCCATGCCGGCATCCGGGACCATCGTGGCGCCCGGCACCGAGGCGGCCAGCGTGCGCGCGGCGTCCCGGCGTTCATCGCTGAACCGGATCACCGTCTTGTCGCTGGGCGTCGGCGAGTTGCCCTTCTTCACCACCGAGAAACCGAGGTCCTCCAGGCCGGTGACCGCCTTGTTCGCGTTGCCCGCCTTGTTGGCGCCGTTGAGCACCTGGATCTTCACCGTCTTCGGGTCCACCAGCGCGGCCGGGCTCAGGTCAGCCGGCGGGTTGTTCTGCGCCTGCGGCACCGGGTTCTGGTTGCCGCCGCCTGCCGGTTTCTCCTGTGGCAGCGGGGTTCCGTTGATGATCGCCTGGAACAGGTTCTTGGCGTCCTTCTCCCGGAACTCCTCGCGGTAGCCCTTGCCCACCTCGACCGTGCGCACCGGCACCTGCACGAAGGTGACCCGCCCGGCTTCCAGGCCCTGCAACGAAGTGCCCAGGGTGAGCATCTGGTCGATGCCGATGTTCTCGCCGTAGGTGGAGCCCGCGAATGCCTTCACGAAGTCCTGCAGCTGACCGGGACTGGTGAGCACCTGCTGGGACATCACCTTGCGCAGCAACGAGGACAGGAACTTCTGCTGCCGCTGGATCCGGCCGTAGTCGCTCTGGATCGGGTCGCCCTTGAGCGTGCGCGCCCGCACGTAGCTCAGCGCGGTGTCGCCGGAGATGGTCTGCCGCCCGGTCTGGGTGATCACCGGGCCGATCTTCTCGTCGATCATCGGCTTGGGCACGCACACCTCAACGCCCTTGATCGCGTCCACCATGGCCTTGAAGCCGTGGAAGTCGATGCCGACGAAGTGGTTGATGTTCAGCCCGGACAGTTGCAGCACCAGCTTGGTGATGCACTTCGGGCCGCCGATGGCGTAGGCCGAGTTGAGCTTCTGGTTCTTCCGCACCGGCTCGGTCTTGCCGGTGTACTTGCCGGTCTTGGCGTCCCAGCCCTCGCAGGCCGGGATGGTGACGTCCATGTCGCGCGGGAAGGACACGATCACCACGCGCTTCCGGTCCGCCGGCACGTGCGCCACCATCACGGTGTCCGTGCGCGCGCCGCCGGCGATCTTCTCGTCACCCACGCCGTCCTCGGCGGTGGCCCCGGCCCGGCTGTCCGAGCCGATCATGAGGAAGTTCTCCGCGCCGTACTGCTTGTCCTTGTCCTGGATCTCATCGGCGTTGGGGTCCAGCGCGGACACCTCGCGGATCTGGCTGTTGATCCACTGCTTGCCCGCCCAGCCGATCCCGGTGGCCACCAGCACGATCGCGGCCACCGCGACCACCAATGCCTTGCCCACCAACAGCAGCCGCCGCTTGCGCAGCGCGTCCGGATCGTCTTCGGGCGGCGGGCTGGCCTGGCCGGTCTCGCGCGGCGGCTCGTCCTCGTCGTCCTCGACCAGCTCGTGGTAGGGCACCCCGACGGTGGCCACATCCACCGACCCGGGCAGTTCGACGAGCTGGGTCCGCTCCGCCGGCTCGTCCTTGGCCGCGGGCTTGTCGCCCTTGTCCTTGCCGCCGATCCGGATGAACTGGGTCAGCTTGCCGCGCCGCTCCCGTTCGGCCTCCTCGATCTCGGCCATCTCGTCGTGCACGGCGGAGAACCGGGACAGCGTCGCGTCGATCTTGCGCCGCTTGTCGTCCATCTCCCCGTCGACAACGGGCTCCACGGGCTTGGCGGGCGGCCGGTTGCCGGGCCGGGCGCCGGCAGGCGGCGGCCCACCCTGCGGCGGCGGTGGCGGCGCGCCCTGCGGCGGGCGGGGCGGCTGGCCCGCGGGCATGGCAGGCCGGGACGGCTGGTCGATCCCCGGCCGCTCCATCGGCATCGCCGGCCGGGAGGGCTGGTCCATCGGCCCACCGGGCCGCATCGGCCGGTTGCCCGGCGGTGGCCCGCCGGGACGCGCACCCGGCGGCGGGCCGGGCGGCCGGGACGGCTCGTCCAGCGCGGCGAAGCCACCACTGGAGGGCTGGTCCAACGGCGGCGGTGCGCCTTGCGGCGGTGCACCCGGGGGCGGCCCACCTTGCGGCCGTCCTCGCGGCGGCCGTGGCGGCGCGGACCGGGGCGGCGGCAGTTGCCCGCCACTGGGCTGGTTCAGCTCGCCCTGCGGCGGCATGGGCGGCCGCAACGGCTGGCCGGGGTCGCCACCGGGCATCCGCCCGTGCTCGCCCGAGGGCATCCGCCCCAGATCGCCCTGCGGCGGCATCGGCGGCCGCGGCGGCTGACCCCGGGGCGGCGCGGGGCGGGGCGCCATCGGCGGCGCGTCCCGGGGTGGCATGGGCTCGCGCGGCGGCAGGTCCCGCGGCGGCATCGGGGGCGGCGCCATGGGCGGCGGCGCGCTCTCCCGGGGCGGCATCGGCGGCACGGGCGGCAGCGGTGGCGGCGAGAGATCACGCGACGGTGGCGGTGGCGGGGCCGGGCGGGGGAGCTTGTCCGAGGTGCCGCCATGCTTGGCGAGCAGGTCCGAGACCGAGGTGCCGCCACCGTCGTCGAGGGACCGGCGGCGCCTGCTCGGCTGGTCCAGATCGGGGGTGTCGTCCTCGGCCCGCCGACGTCGTCCGGAGCGGGAACCGTAACCGCCCTCGCGGTGGTCGTCCGGCACCCGTGCTCCTTCCCGATCGTGTGACTCTCCGACTAAAGACGCAGGGCGAACCGCACGGGTTGTAACCCCCGACGGATCGCCCGGTGCCCGATAGTACGGATAACGGGTAGGACACACGAGCACGGCCGCGAGCTTTGTCACGTCCTGTACGGAAAATTGCCGAGTCGCTTAGCCCGATCGGGGCCGTACCGAGCAAGATCAGTTATAGCCAACCGGCCTGGGCTGGGCCACAGCCCGTCGCCCACCGGCCGCTCCGGCGAGCCGAACGCGCCCGTCCTCTTCCCGGTACGCGACGGCGTTGCGGCCGGACTGCTTGGCCACGTAGAGCAAGCTGTCCGCGCGCAGCAGCTGTTCCTTCGGGTCGGTCGCGGGCGTGTGCGCAGGTGAGCCGGTCAGCTCGTGCGCCAGCCCGATACTCACCGTGACCCGGAGATCCGGGGCCAGCTGGGTCCACGGGTACCGCTCGACGCGCGCACGTGCCGCTTCACAGACGGCGACCGCGGTCCCGGTGTCGATTCCCGGCACCACCAGCACGAATTCCTCGCCGCCGTAGCGGGCGCAGAAGGCGCCCTCGGGCAGCCCGTCCTGCAGCAGTTCCACCACGCGTTGCAGCACCCGGTCGCCGATGAGGTGGCCGAAGGTGTCGTTGACCTGTTTGAAGAAGTCCAGGTCGACCAGGGCCACGGCCAGCCCGCCCTGCCGGTCCGCCTCACCGAGCAGACCCAGCAGCCGCTGGTCCAGGTAACGCCGGTTGTAGCTGGCGGTGAGGCTGTCCCGCAGGCTCTGCTCGCGCGCCTCGGCGTGCTCACGACGCAGCCGGTCCACCTCGCGGCGCAGCTGTTCGGGCACCTGCGGCGGGTTGGTCTGTTCGGAGGAGAGCAGGTCCAGCGCGGACCGCAGGTGCTGGTAGGCCTGCCGCCACTGCCCCCTGGAGGCGAACAGCGCGGCGATCGACTCGTGTAACTGCACCAGCCCGGAGTTGGCGGGCGGCGTGGCAGGCGGGCCCGGATGACCGGCGGCGGTGGCGGGCGAGCGCGGCGGGGTGGGCGCGGAGCAGACCGGCCGCGCGCCATCGCGGAGCGGATCAGACTCGGCGATGTCAGGTCGCAGTACGGTCACCGCGTTCACCTCCCTACCACGGTGGTGTCGTCGGCTACGGCGGCACGCTTGAGCCACTGAACCGGGCTGGTGGCGCATTTCACTTAACTGGTTGACCGTGAACTGCTCCGACCCGGTGACTCAGCGTGATCCACCACGCTCTTGGTTGTGTACCCGGAAATGGCGGGGCGTCCCAAGCTGTTCGGCCATAGCCCACCCACTTGGCCCAGCAGGAAACTGCCGGTAGCCCAAGGTGTGTGGGCCCGGTCACGCTCAGCGTGGGCAGGGGGCGAATCCGTAGGCCGTCCCGTCCAGGACGACCACGTGCTGTGACCCGATCTGGACCCCGACCGTCGTGCCATCCCGTTTCGCGGTCACCGAGACCGCCACCACGTACACCCGCCCCCGCGGCACGCCGCCCCGGCCCGCCGCCCAGTCCGGGTCCGGCCGCAGCGTGGACAGCGCGGGTTCCACGGCCAGCACCAGGTCGCCGAGGTCGCAGGCGCCGGTGCGGAAATCGGGGTGCTGGGTGCGCTGCAGGAACGCCCGCTGTGGCCCCGCCCCACCGCGTGCCGCGGCCAGCCCGTCACTGAAGTAACCACCGACCAGCCCGGCGTCCACCGCCTCCTCGGGCGCGGCCTCCGGTGTCCCGGCCACCCCGACCGCGCAGCCCGCGGTGAGCAGCGCGCACAGCAACGCAGCGGCCTGCCGCACGCTCACCCGCCGGAGTGCATCAGCTCCGCGCCGACCGGGACCGAGGCGTCCTCCGGATCGTCCAGCCACCCGTGCGGCAGCGTGACCTTGGCCGGCGAGCCCTGGCGTCCGCGCGGCCCCTCCGCGTCCTCCGGGAACGGCACCTCGTGCGGCAGCTCGGCGAGCAGATCCTCCAGCTCGGCCAGGCTGGACACCATCGCGAAACTGCGTCGCAGGTCGCCGCCCACCGGGAAGCCACGCAGATACCAGGCCATGTGTTTGCGCAGGTCCCGGATGCCCTTGTCGGCCCCGAGGTGGTCGATGAGCAGCTCGGCGTGCTGGTGCAGCACCGCGGCCACCCCGCCCAGCGAGGGCCCTGGCGGCACCGGCTGCCCGGCGAAGGCCGCGGCCAGGTCCCGGAACAGCCACGGCCTGCCCAGGCAACCGCGCCCGACCACGATCCCGTCGCAGCCGGTCTCGGCCATCATCCGCAGCGCGTCGTCAGCGGAGAAGATGTCCCCGTTGCCGAGCACCGGGATCGTGGTCACCGCCTCCTTGAGCCGCGCGATCGCCGACCAGTCGGCCTGCCCGGAGTACCGCTGCGCCGCGGTGCGGCCGTGCAGCGCGACCCAGGCCGCGCCCTCCGCCTCGGCGATCCGCCCGGCGTCCAGGTAGGTCAGGTGCTCCTCGTCGATCCCGATCCGGAACTTCACCGTCACCGGGATGCCCGCGGGTTCGGCTTCCCGCACCGCCGCCCGCACGATGTCGCCGAAGAGCCGCCGCTTGTACGGCAGCGCGGCCCCACCGCCCTTGCGGGTCACCTTGGGCACCGGGCAGCCGAAGTTCATGTCGATGTGATCGGCCAGGTTCTCGTCCACGATCATCCGGACGGCCTTGGCCATGTTCACCGGGTCCACGCCGTAGAGCTGCAACGACCGCGGGTGCTCGTCGGCACTGAAGGTGATCATGTGCATGGTCATCGGATCCCGCTCGACCAGCGCCCGGGTGGTGACCATCTCGCACACGTACAGCCCGGCCCCGTACTGACGGCAGAGCTGCCGGAAGGCCACGTTGGTGATCCCGGCCATCGGCGCGAGCACCACCGGCGGATCGACCTGGTAGGGGCCGACCCGCAGCGAGGGCGGACGAGCGTTCACTCGTCCATTGTCCGGCATGTTCGGACTGCCGGGCGCCATCAGGGGCGGCGCGCGAGCAACTCGTGCGCCGCACCGGCCTTGGCCGCCACCTCCGGCCACCGCGGATGGGTGAGGTAGATCTCATCCGGGGTGGCTGAGTTGTAGTCCGCGAGCACCGCCAGCAACGGCTGCACGGCGGCCTTGACCGCGGCCGCTTCCGCCTGGTCCCGCAGCAGCTCGCCCACGCTCTCCGCCGGGTCGAACCGGTCCCACCAGGTGTCGGCGAGCAGCACCTGCACGGTGCCACTGAGATCCGGCCAGCCGTTGACGGTGGCTGGGGTGAACCCGGCCAGTGCCTCCAACGCGTCCACCACGCTCTGCCTGCGACTCGCGCTCATGAATTTGTTTTCGGAACCAGATCAGCTCGATTAAGGGAGTGCTGCCCAGATCACACCGGCCGCGCGTGATTCTCGGAGTTGCCAGGACAGCGCTCGCCCCCTGCTGGGAACATCACATCTTGGAACCGCTGTGCCAAATGGAGGACTGATGACCAACGCCCGCCGTATCGGCGCGCTGCTGCTGGCCGCCACCGCGCTGCTGGCCGGGTGCACCAAGGTGGGTGGCGTGGCCGAGGCGGGCGACCCGGTCGAGGGTTACGACAAGCGTGGCTCCGCGGCGCGCAAGGTCCCCTCGCCCGGTGGCGAGCTGGTGTCCCTGCTCAACCCGGAGCCGACCGGTCAGCTGCTCTGCGGCGCGCTGTCCGCGGCGGACTGGTCCACGGTGCTGGGCGGGCCGGTGCAGAGCCGGTGGTCGCAGCGGGGTGGCTGCCTGATCGAGGGCGGGCACCAGAGCGTGTACGCGGCGCTGAGCTGGCAGCAGCCGTGCAAGACGCTGCCCAATCCGCAGCAGGTCGACGTGCAGGGCCGGGCTGCGACCGCGGTGAGCACCAACTCCGGCGGCGAGGTGCTCTGCGTGCCGTTCAACCACTTCGGCGAGCAGGAACTGGACCAGCAGAAGTACGGCAACAGCGAGGACGCGGTGCCCAAGGGCACCCTGCACCTGACCGCCACCCCCGGCAACAACCCGCCCAAGGCGGCCCGGCAGGTGCTGCACGAGCTTGCGGGCAGGCTGCTCGTCGAGCTGACCAAGCCCGGCCCGGCCGCGCCGGCGCCGGGGGAGAAGGGCGCGCTACCGTTCACCCCGTTCCCGCCGCCCGCCGACGGCGCCGTGGTCGACCTGCCGCACCCGCAGCGCGCCGCCGCGCTGTGCACCGCGGCCACCGACGAGATGTTCCAGACCATCCTGGGCGCGCCGGTGCGCGAGCGGCAGCTCACCTACGGCGGCGACTGCACGATTTCCGGCGGCGAGCCGTTCAAGGGCGGCGCGCACACGGTGTGGATCCAGATCCTGTCCACCAAGCTGGACGGCGGGCTGTACAACGGCACGGCGATCACCGTCGCGGGCCGGCCGGCCAAGGTGGGCAGTGTGCTCAGCGGCACCGGGGTGCTGCTGCGGGACAAGATGGACAACCTGCTCGCGGTGCGGCTGATGGCACTGGGCGACAACCGCACCGACGAGGCCCGTCGCGGCCTGGAGAAGGCTCTGGCCGAGCAGATCGTGCCGAAGTTGCTGGGTTCGATTTAGAAGTCCACGTTCACGCAGGCCAG
This sequence comes from Crossiella sp. S99.2, assembly GCF_023094165.1. Classification (GTDB taxonomy): domain Bacteria; phylum Actinomycetota; class Actinomycetes; order Mycobacteriales; family Pseudonocardiaceae; genus Crossiella. The sequence goes on from NZ_JALMDK010000001.1 coordinate 376,328, forward strand.
CCGCGCTCCGGCGGTACCGGCGTGACCCTGGTGCGTACTGGTCTTCTCGAAGTGGATCACCACGGACTTGGCCCTGCGCTCGCCGAAGTGCCAGGGCACCACGGTCTTGCTCAGCGCCACGCCGTGCCGGTTGGTGGTGAAGTCCAGCCAGATCTCGTTGGAGGCGTTGGCGTACTTGGGATCGACCGAGGGCTGCACCGGGTCGAGCACGCTCTGGTAGTGCGGTCCGGAGTCGGCGGGCGCCGCCCCGCACGGCTTGGTGTGCGCGTGCGCGCCGTAGGTGCGGCCGGGCACCAGCCCGCGCACCCCGAGCAGCACCAGGGTGCCGCCGCGCCGGACGTGGGTCGCGGCGACCGTCACGCCCGCGCCTACCGGCACCAGCTTGGGGTCGTGGGTGACGGCCTTGGCGCCCTCGGCATAGGGCGCGAAGCGGCCGACGGTGAGCACGGGAATGGAATCGGTGGAGAGCGAGTTGACCGGATCGGCGCCTGCGGGCGCCGTGCTGCCGGTGGTCAGCACCAACACTGCCGCGACGCCGGTCGCGGCAAGGGGAAGACGTCGCATGGTGCTCACCCTGGCACGGTCGGTGAGTTCCGGCAGCGGCAGGCAGCGATGGTATGGCGGGTTGATATGGGGGCAGGAATGCGGGACCGGACCTGGCTGGTGGCGCTGGCCGCGGCGTTGTGGGGCACGGACGCCCTGCTCCGCAAGCCGCTCGCGCAGGCGCTGCCCTCGGCCACGGTGGTCTTCTGGGAGCACCTGATCGTGGTGGCCCTGCTGCTGCCCTGGGTGCCGCGCGCACTGCGTGCCTTCGCCGGGCTGAGCTGGCCGCGGCGCGTGGCGGTGCTGGTGATCGGCGTCGGCTCCTCGGCGGTGGCGACCGCGTTGTTCACCGCCGCCTTCCGCTACGGCGATCCAGTGACCCCGCTGGTGCTGCAGAAGTTCCAGCCGGTGTTCGTGCTGCTGGCTGCCTTCGCGCTACTCGGCGAACGCCCCCGCGCGCACTACCTGTACTTCGCGGTGCCCGCCCTGCTTGGCGCCTGGCTGCTGAGCTTCCCTGATCCACTGCGGGTGCAGGTCAGCGCGGCGGTCCCGGCGCTGCTCGCGCTCGGCGCGGCCGCGTTGTGGGCTGGCGGCACCGTGCTCGGCAGGCTGGTCAGCGCCGACCTGCGCCCGTGGGACGTCACGGTGCTGCGCTTCACCATCGGCCTGCCCGCGACCGCGGTGGTGGTGGCCGGTCAGGGCGCCCCGTTCCTGGTGGACTGGGCGAACGCGCCCGCCCTGCTGCTGCTCGCGATCGTGCCCGGCCTGCTCGCGCTGAGCCTGTACTACCTGGGCCTGCGCAACACCCCGGCCACCCGAGCCACCCTGGCCGAACTGGCCTTCCCGGCCACCGCCGCGCTGATCGGCGTCGGCCTGCTCGGCGCGCACCTGTCCGGCACCCAGTGGCTGGGCTTCGGCCTGCTGGTGCTGGCGGTGACCGCCCTCGGCTGGCGCGAACGCACCGGCCGAGGGAGCACCGTGCGACTCAGCCCAGATCCCGAGCCAGCACGTCCTCATCCGTCTCCCGCCGGATGATCGGCCGGTACCGCCCGTCGGCCACCGCGATCACCGGCGGCCTGCCGACCAGGTTGTAGTTGGACGCCAGCGAGTGGTGGTAGGCGCCCGAGCAGGGCACCGCCAGCAGGTCGCCGCTGTGGATGTCACCGGGCAGCTGCACGTCCTTGGCGATGATGTCCCCGGCCTCGCAGTGCCGCCCGACCACGGTCACCGTGCGCGGCGCGGCCTGACTGGCCCGGCCGAACATCCTTACCGCGTAACGGGAACCGTAGAGCGAGGGCCGCAGGTTGTCGCTCATCCCGCCGTCCACCGCGACAAAGGTCCGCACCCCTGGCACGTCCTTGACCACGACCACCCGGTACAGCGTCACCCCGGCCCGCGCGACCAGTGATCGCCCCGGCTCCACCACCAGCCGCGGCGCCGGCAGCCCGTGCGCCGAGCACTCGTAGTTCACCGCGCACCGGATCCGCGCCGCGAAGCCCTGGAGGTCGAACTCGTCCTCGCCCGGCAGGTAGGCCACCGCGTGCCCACCGCCGATGTTCAACTGCGGCAACACCATCCCGTGCTCATCCCGGATCGCCGCCAGCAAGGCGACCATCCGCCGCGCCGCCAGCTCGAACCCGGCCACCCGCCCGATCTGCGAGCCGATGTGGCAGTGCAACCCGGCCAGGTGCAGGTTCGGCTGCCCGAGCACCCGCCGCACCGCCTCCGCCGCGGCCCCACTGGCCAGCGAGAACCCGAACTTCTGGTCCTCCACCCCAGTGGCGATCGCCTTGTGCGTGTGCCCGTCGACGCCCGGCGTCACCCGCACCAGCACCTGCTGCGGATACCGCGCCAGCGCACCCAGCTGCTCGATCTCGTCAAAGGAGTCGAGCACCACCCGCCCAACCCCGTACCCCACCGCCGCCTTCAGATCCTCCGGCGTCTTGGCGTTGCCGTGCAGGATGATCCGCTCCGCCGGGAAGTCCACGGCCCGCGCCACGGCGAGTTCCCCCGCCGAGCACACGTCCAGCGAAAGCCCCTCCTCCCGCACCCACCGCGCCACGGCCTTGGTGAGCAGCGCCTTGCTCGCGTAGGCGATCTCCATGTCCGGCAGCGCGGCCCGATAGTCCCGGCACCGCCCCCGCACCTGGGCCTCATCCAGCACATAGGACGGGGTTCCGAAGTCAGCCGCGACCCGCCGCAGCGACACACCCCCCACCACCAGGTCGTTGTCCGGCCCCAGTTCGGTACCCGCAGGCCAGATCCCCGGCTCCAGGTGCGAGCGCAGCGAACGGTGCAGCGACGGTATGAGGTACTCCAGAGTCACGACGGCCTCCGCGGGCACTGTCACGGGCACGTTGCCCGCCAATGACGAGAAAACGCCGCCCAGCCCCCGCCGTCAGCCGTCCCTACGCGCCCCTGACGCCCCGCCCAGCCACGTTTCCGCAACCCTGACGCGCCAGGTGGCCCCCACCACACCGCACTAGCTTCACATCTTCCTGAAACAGCTAAACTAAACCGGCAGGTCAAGGGGGTGACGGAGAGGATGGCGTACATGACCGGTCCCACCCCGCCCGCCAGGGACGAGGCAGCAGTGGCCCGCTTCGTGGAACGCTTCGCCCTGGTCCTCACCGACGCGGGCTGGCCCCGCATGCCATCCCGGATCTTCGCCAGCCTGCTCGCCAGCGACGACGGCACCCGCACCGCCGCCGACCTGGCCACCCACCTGCAGATCAGCCCCGCCGCCGTCAGCGGAGGCGTCCGCTACCTGACCGACATCGGCCTGGCCACCAAGGAACGCTCCCCCGGCGCCCGCCGAGACCACTACCGAGTCCGCGACGACCTGTGGTTCGAGTCCCTGATGCGCCGCGAACAGCAGATCTCCCGCTGGGTCCAAAGCGTCAAGGAAGGCATCCAGGCCGTCGGCCCCACCACCCCCGCAGGCCACCGCCTGGAACTCACCAGGGACTTCTTCGAGTTCCTGCAAACCGAACTCCCCACCCTGCTGGCCAACTGGCAACGCCCCAGCCCCCCGTGACCGTAACCACGACGCACGCCCCAGCCCGGTATCGGTAGAGTGTCCCCGGGCCGCTAGCTCAACTGGCAGAGCAGCGGACTTTTAATCCGCGGGTTGTGGGTTCGAGTCCCACGCGGCCCACCAAACCCCCAGGTCGTTGGCCTGGGGGTTTTGCGTGCCGGGACCCCGACCGGGAGTTGGCAAGACAGCCGTCCTGGTGAGTCTGAGCCGACGGCGGATCGCTGAACCCCGGAGCCCGCGTGCCCCGTCGCCCTGTCCCGGGGCATCCACCACTCCGGCGCTGGGTCGTGGTCGGTTCCGGTGTGCGGGCCGGCATGGGACGATCCCCGCCAGACTGGAGGGAAGACTGGATGATGATTCCGGGTAGTGGCGATGCTGAGTTGCAGCGCGTTGTTGGCGCGTTGTACGAATGGGATCCTGATGGTAATCGGACCGCCGCTGTCCTTCGGGATACCCTCGACCAGCTATATGACGGCCAGCACACTGGCCGGTGGGCTTATGGTCAGTTGCATAAGACTGAGAAAACGCACATGGGCACGCTGGTCGAGATCAATCTCCATCGGGAGTTCAAATTCGATGACGGTAATGTAACGGACTATTCGATCGATGGCATCGAGGTCGACTGCAAGTTCTCGATGAAGTTTGGCGGCTGGATGTTGCCACCTGAGTCTGTCGGGCATCTCTGCCTGCTGATGTGGGCCGATGATTCCACAAGCTCGTGGTCGGCCGGGCTCATCAGGGTAGAGCGTAAGCTGATGACCGGCTCGACGAACCGCGATCTGAAGGGGCGGCTGAGCCAGGAGGGGCGTGCGCAGATCACGCCGCTTTGGCTCGGACACGGGAGGCTGGACGAGAATCTTCTCCTGCACCTTCCGGGTGAGGTGCGTTCGCGTATCCTGGATGCTAAGGCCAGGCGCGGGAACCAGCATGGTCAGGCGCGGGTATGTGAACTGTTCCGGAGTGTGCAGCGGCGTATTGTGCGCAGGGCAGTACTGGCGACCGTTGCACAGCAGGACGATTTCATGAAGCGGGCGCGTAGTAATGGAGGCGCCCGTGACAAGCTCCGGCCAGAGGGAATTCTGGTGCTGGGACATCAGGATAACGATCCCGATGTCGCTCAGGCACTTTCCCTGCCCAGGCCGATGAAAGGCGAGCTGGTGTCAGCGCGGGTGGTTCCGGCGCGGGAGGATGATCCTCGCCCGGCGGCTGAGATCGAAGGTCGGCGATGGCGGCTCGCTGAATCCAGGGATCCTGTTGTCCCGGCGCCCGTGGTGCCTCGCGGCAGCGTGAGGGACTAGGTTCATACCGTTGGTCGCTCTCGGGAGCACCTGTCGCGATACCCCGAATGATCGCTGCAGGTGCTCTCTCGGCGGTTAGCTGATGGTCCGGCTCTTCTGGAACTTCTCGTTCCTGATGTGTTCGTCCTGCCCGAGGAAGGCCTGGAAGTCGCCCAGCTCGTAGGTGACCTTGCCGCTCTTCGAGGTTTCGATCTTCATGTCGAAGTCTTTAGCTAGCAAGGTGATGCGACGCTCGAATTCGCCTACGGTCAGGCTTACCCCGGCTTGTAGCATGAGCTGCTCCGCAGTCAAAGGTTTCTTGGACTTGCGAAGAACCTTTGAGATCGGATCATGTTGCGGCAAGAGAATGATTCGCTCGGTTCCCTCCTTTTTCAGGGCGCTCATGATGCTATTTCCGAGAGCGTGGGCGACTGGTGGCGGGAATGCGTTTCCAATTTGCCGGTAGCGCGATGTTTTTTTGCCTGTGAAAGTCCACTGATCGTATTTTCCTAGCCAGCCCTGCAGGCGGGCTACCATTTCGGTAGTCAGCTTAGGGCCAGGTTTGGGATCGGTTCCGCGAGCGGGAGGACTGTCTGCTACGCCCATGGCGTCCACATGCATCTCCGCCCAGGCCCTTTTTGCCCGCGTTGGTCCGAGGTCTGCGCCGCCGTGCTTCTTGGATCCCCCTACAATTGTGGGGGCAATCTTGGAGGCATTGGCAACCCAGGTTTCCAGTTTGTCTTCGTCCCAGCCGTTGGAGCCCATTAGAATGCGAAGAGTCTCTCCCACTGTGACTATTCCAGAACTCTTTTCTGGCCATTGCCAGTATGGCGCGTACTCTTTCTGTAGGGCGACTAGTACGAACCTTGGGCGGAGTTGGGGTACGCCATAATCAGAGGCGTGCAGGAGTTCCCAGTGGGCGATGTACCCGGCGTTCTCGAGTTCTTCCAGCACGTGTTGACGGTACCCGGCGAATCGCGGCAGACTCAGGCCGCGGACGTTCTCGAGCATGACTGCCTTGGGTTGGAGTTCCTTTGCCTTCTCCACTGCCCAGGCGAAGAGGTCCCGCTCGTCGCTTGCCCCTAGCTGTTTGCCTGCGATGGTGAACGGGGGGCAAGGAACGCCGCCAGCTAGAAGTGAAACTCCGTGATGGGTACCCGTCTGCTCTTTGGGTATCCAGTTTTCGGGATCAGCCACATCGCCTTGGCGGACGTCCCAATCCGGCCGGTTTGCCCTGAGGGTCGCGCATGCGTTCGGATCCAGCTCGATGGCCAGCCTGTGCTTGAAGCCAGCCTTCTCGAGCCCCAGAGCCTGGCCCCCTGCTCCGGCGCAGATCTCGATAACTTCGTGGACTTCGTCCTTAGCCAACGGTGTTCCTTCCAGGACAGACAGGGCCGGGGAGCGCCCATCGGGCTGTATCTTGCCTCAGGCGGCTGGACCCTGCGGGAGTGGAGTTCTTGTGTCTGATGACGGGCTTGCTCAACCTCGGTTAGGAGCGGAGGAGGCAAGACGCCGTCCGGTGCCGCTCAACAAGGGGCGGTCCCGCAACATGCAGGCGAATCGCCGCGTGGACACCAAGCCCGAGGTCCGGTTGCGCAGTGCCCTGCACCGGCTCGGCCTCCGCTTCCGGAAGGACCTGTTGCTGCGGCTTGACGACGGAGTGCGGGTGCGGCCGGACATCGTGTTCACGGCACGCAAAGTGGCCGTCTTCGTTGACGGCTGCTTCTGGCATGTGTGTCCAGTGCACGGGCGAGAGCCGACCCGGAACGAGTGGTACTGGACGCCCAAGCTCCGGCGGAACGTGGAACGTGATCGGGCCGCGAACGAGGCCCTCGCTGCGGCGGGCTGGACTGTCGCCCGGTTCTGGGAGCACGAGCCGCTGGAGTCCGCGGTCGCTGCCGTAGCCGGGTTGGTGCGCAATCGAACATGAGTTCGACGTTAGACCTGGGCCCCGACAATGCCGCTGCTAGCCTGCCCCGTCCGTTCGCGACTGGAGACCAGCGGCGCCGGAAACTGCTGCACGGCAACAAGAATCGCGCGATCCGGCTGGCCACGCGCAGATGCGACGTGACCGCTGGCCGCTACTGTCCAGCCATTGCACGAGGCCGGACCTCGCAGTGGTGGGACGGTAGCGGCGTGCTGGGTGAGTTGTGCGTAGCCCGCTGGACTGTGCACGGTCCAGCGGGCTGAAGCGCGGCCGCGGCAGGCACGGCTCGTCGGCCGTATCAGCTACCAGGCATCTCGCAGGAAGGTGGCTGGCGGTTCATCGTCACTGTCGTCGTCCGTTGGCGGGCCTGGCCTGCGCGGAGGATCAGGTGGCTCGGGCTGGTCGCCCTGCCGCAGTTGCTCCAGGTGTGCCCTGGCCCGTTCAGCCTGTTCTTCCTTCTCCTGGTCGGACAGGTTCTGGTACCAGGAACTGAACTGCTGCATCCGGGAGTTCAGGGCCTCCGTATACGTCCCGGACAGGACCGCGCTGCGCAGGTCGGTGCGGCCAGCCAGCACATCGCTGGCCATGTCGGCCAGTGCTGAGCCGCCCGCACCGCCGGCCAGGCGTTCCAGGGACTGACGCAGGGCTTGGGCCCGGACTGGGTCTTTGGCGATGTCGAGCAAGGGGTCGTTGTCGTGGGGCACGGCGGCACCTTCAGTTCACGGCTGGGTGGTTGTAGGTGGTTTCGGGGAACGGGATGCTCTTGACGTTCCCGAGCAATCCGGTCGCGGTAGTGACCGCACCGTGCACTCCGTACATGACCTTCTGCGCGGTGTTGAGCAGCTTGACGAAATCAGCCCACAGCTTCACGATCTTGGCGCATTCCAGCGCCGCAAGTGCCCAGGCAATGGCGATGCCGACACCGGTCCAGCCCAGTGCCGCCCCGGCGGCGACCTCGATGGCGGCGATGATCGCGGCGTCCAGGAGGTCCTTGATGACATCACCAGCGGCCTTCGCGAACTCCCAGGCGCCCCGGGCCGCGGTCAGGTACTCCTCGTGCAGCTGATGCAGGATCTGCTGCTTCTCGCTGATCGCCTTGGACAGGTCCCGGAAGTAGACCTGTGCGCTGTCAGCGGCGTTGCCCTGCCAGCCGCTGTCCAGCGGACCGAGGCCACGTTGCAGGCTTTCGCTGACCGCGCTCATGCATTTGCCCAGTGACTCCCAGGCGGCCGCACACCGGGCGTAGCTCTCCCAGTCGCCGGTGAGCTGGTTTGTCAGTTCCTGCAACGGGTTCACACCGATGGTGGCGGCCAGGATCTCGTTGAGCCACCACGATGGGCTGAGGCCGTCCGAGATGGCGTTGATGATCTTCAGTGGGTCGTCGAACTCCTCGGGCTTGCCCGGCGGAACGAGATGGGTCGCAGCGCTGGCGTTTCCGACGCTGGCCTGAGTCATGAACGCTCCCCCTGCTACTTCGGGCCTGGCTGGCCGCGATCGACCTTCGGGTACGTCCGGTCGACGGTCTCCGCATTACCGGCGTCGGTGGTCCGGTAGTAGTCGACGACACCGGTCAGTTCACCGTGTGCGGCGTTCACGACGGAATGCACTCGCTGAAGAAGATCGCTAACCGCATCCTGCGCGCCTTTGTGCGCGTCACCGAGTAGGCGAAGCCATCCTTGGTCCTCGAACGGCACGTCGCAGTGCTGGTTGACGTAGGACTGCGCGGACTGGGTGTCGTCCCAAGCCTGTCTGATTAGCTGGCGGTACCCATCGATCATGCGGTAGTCAGCTTTGAAGCCCACGGTTCCTCCCCTGTGGCTCTGCTCCTGGCTACGGTACCGTCAACCGGTGGACTACGAGAACTCAGACGTGTGGCGGCGTTTCCGTGAACAGCTGTGGATCGCCATCCTGCTTTTCGCGCTTCTGATGGTCTTGCTCGCGTTCTTTGTCCCCCGTGTGGACACGATTGTTGCCGCGAGCATTGGGGGTATCGCGTCAGTCCTGGCTGTCATGGCCTGGCGTGCTGCAGACAAGCGCAGTTCAGCCTGGTTTATCGCCTCAAGTGCATTGACTCTGGTCGTGGCCGCATTGTGCCTGATCTACCTTCCGCCCTGAGGTCTTACTCAGCACAAAACCCCAGGCCTGCAGCCTGAGGGTTTTGTGGGTCTGGTCGGCGTGTTCAGCTTGCGAATTCAGCCAGTCGGGGAACCAGTTTCGCAGGAGGCGGCATTGCTCGGAGTTCGGCCTTGGCCTCCTGATTCGTGCTACACGGTGGGGGTCGCCGAGTAGTCGATCGACCAGTTCCGTGGTTACCGGCATCTTCCGTGACGAGCCCTTTGTCGCGTAGGCACTAGGCGTCCACGGTGACGAACTGGTTCGCCGTGTGCGGTATGGCGAATTCCAGGGCCGCCTCGCGTCACACGGTCTGTGGCTGGGTGCGGTGGACTCGGATGTTGCCGGCCAGGGTGCGGGCTTGGATTTTGACGATTTCGTCGTTGGTTTCGGGGCCGCCGGTGGTGGCGAGTTCGTTGATCAGGCGGCCGGTCAGGGCGCTGACGTCGAGGTGGGCGGCGGTGCCCTGGCGGATGCCGACTTCCAGGTCGCCGACGTTGGTGTCCAGGACGACTGAGCCTCGGACGACCTCGTTGAGGCGGATGTTGCCGGCGGCTGACTTCACCGCGACGGTGGACTGGGCGCGGTGGATGGTGGTGTCGCCGTTGGCGACCTTGACTCGCAGGTCGCCGGTGATGTCGCCGATGGTGGTGGGGCCGTTGGAGTTGCGGATCACGGCGGTGCCGTCGATCTGGTGCAGCCACACCTCGCCGGAGCCGGTGGTGATGTCGGCGTGGCCGGTGGCGTGCTCGACCGAGATCCGGCCGCTGGTGGTGTTCAGGTTCAGCGGGCCGGTCTGGTTGAACTCCAGGTCGCCGCTGGCGATGCTGAACCGGCATTCGCCGAGCAGGCCGGTGGCGCGCAGGTCGGCGATGGCGGAGTCGCCGCGCAGCCGGGAGCCTGCGGGCAGGTCGATGACCACGTCGATGCTGCCGCGGCCGCCCAGCAGCGGCTTCGGCTTGGGGGTCTTCACCACCAGGGTGCCGTTGCTGAAGCGGACCTCGGTCAGGTCGGCGAGGGCGACGTCCTTCTTGCTGCTCTCCGTGCTCGGCCGCACCTCGACCGCGGTGTCGATGCGGTCGGTGGCGTTGATCCGGATGTTGGCCGAGATCAGCGACAGTTCGACGGTGATCGGGGCGGGAGTGTCGAAAATAGGCATGGCTGTGCCCTTCCAGGGTCGTTGATGAGCGTTCCCACAGGTGGGGAACGTGTGGGGTGGAGCTGGAACCGGGTGGGGCTAGCGCACCCAGCCGGTGAACTTCTGGCCGAAGTCCGCACTGCGGCGAGCCGGGGGTTCCGGCTCCAGTGCCGCGGCGGCGGCCCGGACCAGCCAGGCGTTGACCGAGAGCCGTTCGCGGCCCGCGGCCTCCTCGATCCGGGTCTTGAGCTGTTCCGCCAGTCGCAGGTTGATCCGCGACATGGGACCGTCATCGCCCTCTGGTGCCACCGATGGCACACCGGTGGCACCATCGTGCTGCCGCGTCACGTCCTCGAGCGCCACACCCCCAGGTGCCGGCGTGACCACGAACGTGGGCGAACCACCGCGCAGTCGCAGGTCGACCGACCCGGGAGCCAGCTCCCTGGTGATCTCGTCCGCGGCCGTCGACAGCGCCTCGAGCAGCGTCAATCGCACCGCTGAGTCCAGCGGAGCGCTGAGCCGATCTGCCAGCGCCCGAGCTTCCGCGCCGCCGGCTTCGGCGGCCACCGCCAGCTCGTTGCGGAGGTTCTCGACGTAGGGCGTCAGGTCCATGGCACCACAATGGCACCACAATGGCACCAGTGCAAGTCGTGTTTGGCGTGGCCTGGTGTCAGACGTGTGCCATCAGCACTCGCCGGCGTCCTTGGCCACCTGCTCCAGTCGGTCTCGGTAGCCCGCCCACCAGGCCCGATCGCCCGGTGCCAGGTTGTCGTTGTCCGCACGCAGGCCGCTGGTGCCATCGATCAACTCACGCACGATGTCCGCGTGGCCGGCGTGCCGGTGGGTCTCGGCGATCATGTGCACCAGGACTCGGTGCAGGGTCGGCGTGGCACGTTCGGTGGGCCAATGTGGCACCAGGCCGGTCGACTCCAGGTCCAGCGCGTTGATCGTCGCGTCCGAATGCGCCCACACCTGGCGGTAGAGCCCGATGATCTCCGCGCGGGACTCCGCCGCGGTCGCCCACATGTCCGAGTTGGGCTCGGCCGTATCGGTCAGCCAGGGGAACTCCGCCGGGAACGGTCGGCCGAAGGTGACGCCGAAGTAGCCGATCTCGCAGCCCGCGACGTGCTTGACCAGCCCCAACAGGTTCGTGCCCGTCGGGGTCAGTGGGCGGCGGACGTCGTACTCGGAGAGTCCGTCCAGCTTCCACAGCAATGCCTCGCGGGCGGCCTGGAGGTACTGGTGCAGGTCTGCCTTCGGCTCGGTCATGGGTACAGCCTCCGAGTTATCCCCTGCTGTGGACAAGTCTGTGGACAACTCGAACATATGTTCGATCAGGTGTCGGATGCGGGCTGCTGCCTGGTCCGCGATCGGGTGCGGGGCCGGGCGGGTGACCAGCTCGCCGAGGGCGAACATGTCCAGTACCTGGCCGAGATAAGCCCAGTTCACGGGCGGTGGGACGGGCTGGTGTGCGGCGAAGGCGGCGTGGAAGGCGGGCAGGAAGCCGGTTGGGTACTCGGCGCCGAAGCGGGCCATGTTGGCCGCGTCGCCGTACGGGCAGCCCGAGTAGCTGAACTCCCAGTCCAGCACCGCGTCCACCCGCCAGCCCGGGTTGGTCCGGCTGACCAGGATGTTCTTCGGGTTCAGGTCGGAGTGCACCAGCCGGGCCTGGTCGTCGACCGCGGTCAGCGCCGGGGCGTGCGTGGTGCACAACTCCAGCCAGGCTGCGCGGGTGGTGGGGTCCAGGCGGGCGTCCGGGGTGTTCGTCAGCCAGCTCGCGACCAGCTCCGGCAGTTGCGCTGACCAGGGGCGTTCCGGGGGGACGGTGAGTTGCGGGTCGGCGAAGAACCCGGGCCGGTCGAACTCCACCGTGCTGATGGCCGCGGCGACCCGGCCCACCTCGGCGCCGAGTGCACGCAGGTCGGCTGGCGTGAGTGAGTCGTCCGCGAGCACGTGGCTGAGCAGGGTGCCGGTGCGGTACTCGATGACCATGACCGGCCGGGTGGCGGCGGTGCCGGGCTGGACCAGCAGCACCTGGGGCACCGGCACGTGCGGACGCGCCGCCGCCATCACCGCGGCCTCGATCGCCGGGTCCGGTCCGCCGAGCCGGGCGACGACCTGGCCGGTGGTCAGCGTGAGCAGGCAGGTCTCGTGCGAGAAGCCGCCGGCCAGGGTGCGGTTCGCCAGCACCCGGCTGCCCAGCGCGGTCTCGATGGCGGCGGTCTCCTCGGGGCGCATCGGCCCAGTCTGGTCCGGTCAGGACTTCGGCGCATACCAACCGAAGAAGACGGCGAAGTAGAAGACGGCGTTGCGCGCCAACAGGAAACCGACGATGGCGGCGATCCACTGCACGGTCTTGCGGGTGTTGGCGGCCAGCCGGTCCCGCAGGCGCTCCAGCTTCGCCCGCTGGGTGTCGCTGAGCAGGCGGTGCACGGCCAGCAGGACCAGTTCCGGCAGCACCATGATCAGCACGTAGATCGCGAGCAGGGGCAGCCAGGCGGTGACCGGCAGGCCGTTGTTGGTCATCAGGCCGAGTGCGGCCAGGAACGGCAGCGCGGTGGAGAACTCCAGCACCGAGACTGCCAGGCCGAGGCCGAACAGTGCGGGCAGGCGGTCGGTGATCGGTAGCCGGGGCTTGCGGGTGCGGTGGCGGTCCGGGTTTTTCTTGTCCCGGCTGGAATCCAGCCAGCTCCAGGCGAACAAACCCACGCCGAGCCCACCCATGACCGCGTAGGCGGCCGGGCTCCGGAACAGGTCGCCGAGCTGCCCGGACAGCGCGGTCAGCCCGAACATCAGCAGCACGCCGAGGGTGAAGTAGGTGGCGGCCACCGCGGACAGGTAGGTCAGCACCTGGACCGTGGCAGACCGGCCGGTATGCCGCTTGAGCAGCAGGAACAGCGTGACGCCGAGGACGGACGGGTTGATGCTGTCCACCAGGGCCAAGCCGAGTACGGACAATGTGACAGCGAGCATTCTTGTTTCCCCCCAAAGTAATGTTATCGCGTCAGCGGCACCTCCGAAGCGTGATCGAGGTAGCGGAGGAGCAGCTGGTCGGCGACTGGGGGTGTTGATGGCCGGGACGACTCGGGTGGCGTTGGACGCGGCGCTCGCGGCGGTGGATCCGTGGACCGGGCTGGGAGAGTTGGTCGAGGTGGGGCCGCCGGATCTGGTGCAGGTCGCGGAGGCGCGATACGCCGAGGTCGAGTCCGCGCAGCGACGGCGGTTGACCTGGGTGCTCGGGCAACTCGGGGACTCGGCCGGACCCGCGTTGCTGCGGTTGCTCGCCGCGCACACCGGTGACGACGCGCACGACCTGCTCGGCACGGCGGTGCGCGGTGGGCTGCGGGTGCCGGGCGAGCTGCTGTGGCGGCTGGCGGCGGATCTTGGCGATGCCGAGCCGGTGTTGCACGCGATGGGACTCGCCGCGGACCCCGGGTTCGCCGACTACCTCGGGCAGCGGCTGGACACCGCGGGCAAGCGGGCCGCGGCGGCGATTGCCCTGGGGCGGTTGGGAGATCGGCGCTGGACCGAGCCGATCGCGCGGCGGCTCGGGAAGGTGGACGGGCTGGAGCACACCGCGTTTGTGGTCGCGCTGGAACTGCTCGGGGATCCGGCCGCGGTGCCATACCTGGTGCGGCAGCTCAAGGAGGCGGACGCGCCGGGGGACCTGCTGCACGCGCTGGTGCGGCTGACCGGCCGGGATCCGCTGCTGCCGCTGTGGACCGGGCCGTCCGCGGAATCCAGGAAGGCGTTGTGGCGCACGTGGTCCGAGGTTGATCCGGCGGTGCGGGCCGAGCCGGAGATCCGGGAGCTGGTGACTGGGCCGCGGCGGGCGGAGTTCGAGCTGCACGAGGGCCGTGGCCGGATCCGGCTCGACTACGACCCGCCGGCGCCGGGCTTGGCCTGGCCGCGCTGGAACCGGTCGCTGCTGGTCGGCGGGCAGCCGCTGTACCAGGTCAGTTCGGACTGCGACACCTGCCAGACCATGCTGCGACTGCTCGGCTGGCCGGAGCGGGTCACCGCCGCCTCGGCGGACCGGCTGCGCACTGCACTGTCCACTGTGGACTCACTGGTGGACGGTGTGCCGGCCGCGCTCGCGCCGCTGGTCCGGGAGTTGCCGACCGGGCATTACCGGGCCTACCTGGTCGACCTGCCGGTGCAGCGGGTGACCGATCCCGGGAAGTCCTGGTGGGTGCGCCGCTGGGCGGAGCGCGAAGGTGCGGTCATGGCCGCGGAGGACTGGCCGGGGGTCGCGCATTTCCAGCTGCCGGAACGCATTCCGGGGCCGATGCCGACCTTCGGCGTGCTGCTGCCCACCCAGCCCCGGCTCGACCCGGACACCGTCGCCCGGCACCGCGCGGCCATCGCGGCCGGGGTGCGGCCCGCGGCGGTGGTGCTCGGCTGGATCGAGGACACCTGGGTGGAGGCCGAGTTCCCGGAGCGGTTCCTGGTCGGCGCGGTGCTGGACGGGCACCACAAACTGGCCGCCTACGCCGAGGCCGGCGTCCCCGCGCGGGTGCTGTTGCTGGCTCGCGGTGAGGACAACTGGCACCCAGATCACGACTGGCTGGATCGGTTCGAGGCGGTGCTGGGTCAGTTCTCCGGCTGAGGCTCGTCCAGCGCCGCCAGCAAGCGCAGCATGCTGCGCTCCTCGGTGCTCGCCGGGTCCGGGTCCACGCAGTCGGCGAGCCTGCGCCGGATCTCCTCGGCGTCCACCTCGGCGCCGATCAGCACGAGCTGGTTGAGCCGGTTCTCCCCGCGCGGCCAAGGAGATCGGCTCACCTGGAGGTGGCTGCCGACGGTGTGCAGGGTGAATCGCTGGTCGTGCTCCGGGAGTCCGAAGTGGACGAAGCCCTTGATCCGGTAGACCCCGGTCGGCCGGTCCCGCAGGAAGTCCATCAGCCGCCCTGGGTGCAGCGGCGCGGACTCGGTGAAGCTCACGCTGTCGTAGGCGGTGTGCAGGTGTTCGTGCGAGTGGTCCTCGTCGTGTTCGCGGAGCAGTTCGTCCAGGGTGAGCTGGCGTGGCTGGGACAGGTCCTCGGCCCGCGGTTCGTGGTCGAAGAGCAGCGCGGTGTCGATCCGGCCGTGGCTGGTGGGCAGGATCGGCGTGCCCGGCGCCAGGTGCTCCAGCTCGTTGAGCAGCAGCAGGCGTTCGGTGTCGTCGATCCGGTCGACCTTGTTGAGCACCACCAGATCCGCCAGCCGCAGGTGCTTGGCCAGCTCCGGATGCCGCTCCCGGGTGGCCTCGAACTCCACCGCGTCCACCACCTCGACCAGCCCGCCGTACCCCAGTCGCGGGTTCTCGCTGGTGACCACCATCCGCACCAGCGTCTGCGGTTCGGCCAGTCCGCTGGCCTCGATCACGATCACGTCGATCCGCGCCTGCGGCCGGGCCAGCCGGTCCAGCAACTCGTCCAGCTCGGAGGTGTCGGCCACGCAGCACAGGCACCCGTTGGACAACGACACCATCGAATCCGCCTGCCCGGCCACCAGCATCGCGTCGATGTTGACCTGCCCGAAGTCGTTGACCACCACCCCGATCCGGGCGCCGTTGTTGTTGTGCAGCAGGTGGTTGAGCAGGGTGGTCTTGCCGGAGCCGAGGAATCCGGCGACCACGATGACCGGGATCTGCTGCTTGCTCACGACGTTTCCTTCTCGGCGGGGACCGGGGCGAACGTGCCGAGTGTGGCACGGTCGCCTGCCTGCGCCGCGGTGGCGAGCAACACCGCGCCCGCGGTCCAGGTGGTGCGCTCGTCCGGCCAGCGCACCCGGTTGGCGAACTGGTAGCCGGTCCAGTACCCGCCGTCCGGGCAGCGCAGCAGGGCCAGGTCGGCCAGCAGCGCCCTGGCTCGCGCGGAATCGCCCTGCACCGCCAGGGTCAGGGCCAGCTCCGCGGTCTCCCCGCCGGTCACCCAGGGCTGGTCGTGCACGCAGCGCACGCCGAGGCCGGGCTGCACGAACCGGTGCCAGTCGGCCAGCAGCCAGGCCCGCGCCGCCGCACCGGTGACCGCGCCGCCCAGCACCGGGTAGTACCAGTCCATCGAATGCGGTTTGGGCAGGAACAGGGTGGCGTCGAGCACCGCGGTGCGCAGCAGGTCCGCGGCCGCCGACCAGTCCGCGGTGGGCTCGCCCAGCCGGTGGCCCAGGGCGATCGCGCACCGCAGCGCGTGGTGGATGCTCGCGCACCCGGCGCGCAGCGCGAGCGCGCACACACTGCCGTCCGGCCTGCGGTGCCAGCCGATGGTCCCGTCCGGGGCCTGCAGTTCCAGCACGAACTCCACGGCCGCGCGCACGGTCGGCCACAGTTCCCTGGCCAGCGCGAGATTTCCGGTGTGCCGCAGGTGATGCCGCACGCCGACGGCGAGGTAGGCGGTGTAGTTGCTGTCGCCGTGCGGGTCGGTGACCACCCCGTCCTGGTAGGCGGTGGCGAAGGAGCCGTCCGGCCGTTGCTGCCCGGCCAGCCAGCGCAACGCCGCCGCTGCGGCCGGATGGCAGCCCGCCGCGTCCAGGCCCATCGCCGCCTCGACGTGGTTCCACGGGTCGAGATGACCGTGGTCGTCCCAGGGGATCGAGCCGTCCGCGCGCTGGATGGCCTGGATCCAGCGCGCGGTGCCGGCGCGGTCCTCCGGGGTCATGCCGGTTTGACCGCGTAGACGACCAGGCTCTTGCCGATCACCGGGTTCAGCAGCCGGTCCGCGGTGCGCGAGGCCCAGTTGCCGCGTTCGATGTCCCAGCACAGGAACTCGTGGTAGCGCCGGACCAGCCTGGTCTCCCGGCTCGGCCCGACCGCGCACTTGAGCCACCAGTACGGCATGTGCAGCGCGTGCGCGTGGTGGCTGTCGATCGGGATCAACCCGTGTCCGCGCAACAGCTTCCGCAGCACCCGCCGCCGGTAGACGCGCACATGCCCGCCCTCGACCTCGTGGTACTCCCTGGACAGCGCCCAGCAGATCCGCTCCGGCAGCCAGCGCGGCACGGTCACCGCGAGCAGCCCGCCCGGGGCGAGCACCCTGGCCAGCTCGCCGAGCACCGCGTTGTCGTCGGGCACGTGCTCCAGCACCTCGGCGGCCATGATCCGGTCGAAGGCGTTGTCCGGGAACGGCAACGCGGCGCCGTCGCCGTGCACCGCGTGCGCGGTCGCGTCCGGCGGGGCCTCACCGACGTAGGCCATCGCGCCGAACATGTCCCTGACCTCTTTGAGCACCGCGCCGTCCAGGTCCAGTGCCAGCACCCGCCCGCCGCGCCGGTAGGCCGCGTAGGCGTGCCGTCCCTGGCCACAGCCGAAGTCGAGCACCCGGTGCCCGGCGCGGATGGGAAACCGGTCGAAGTCAATGGTCAGCAAGTGCGCTCCGGTGGCAGGCGGGATCAGGGAGAACCCGTTGGTAGTGCTCGACGGTGGCCAGCGCGGTGCGCCGCCAGGTCAACTCGGCCGCCCGGCGCACACCACCGGCGCCCAGCCGCGCCCGCAGCTCCGCATCGCCGAGTACCCGGCACAGCGCCGCCGCCAGTGCATCCGGGTCCGCCGGCGGCACCAGCAACGCGGCCTGCTCGTCCCGGCCCACCACCTCCGGCAGCGCGCCCGCGGTGGTGGTGACCAGCGGGGTGCCGCAGGCCATCGCCTCGGCCGCGGGCAGCGAGAAGCCCTCGAACAACGAGGGCACGCAGACCACCTCGGCGGACCGGAGCAACCCGGCGAGTCGCTCGGTGGACAGATCGGGCTGGAACCGCACCGCCCCGGCGAGATCGGGGTGGGCCAACAGGGCCGCTGCCGGACTGTCCGCCTTGGCCCGTCCGACCACGATGAGTTCGGCCGGAATCCGTTGCCGCACCAGGGCCACGGCGGCCAACAGGGTGCGCAGGCCCTTGATCGGCACGTCCGCGCTGGCCGTGACCACGATCCGCCCCGGCACCCTCGGCCCGGTCCCCGGCCGGAACACCGAGTGGTCCACGCCCAGTGGCACCACGGAAACACGCTCGGCCGGCACCCGCATCCGGCGCACGATCGCCGCCCGCGCGGCCGCCGACACGGTCAGCACCGAGGTGGCCTGCCTGGCCACCCGGCCCTGCATGCCGAGGAAACGGTGCCAGCGCTGGGCGCCCAGCCGGTCCGCGCCGGTGGTGGCGGCGAGTTTGAAGTCCCGGTCGATCGCCACCGGGTGGTGCACGGTGGCCACCAGCGGCAACCCCAGCCAGCGCAGGCCGAGCAAGCCGTAGCCCAGCCCCTGGTTGTCGTGCACCAGATCGAACTCGGCCCGGCGTGCGGACAGTTCCGGCAGCGCCCGCAACGAGAACGACAGCGGCTCCGGGTAGTTGCCGCGGTACCGGAAATCCAGGTACTCCACCCAGTCCGCCAGGCCGCGCACCCGGTGCAGTGGCGGTAACCGGAACGGGTCCGGCTCGCCGAATATGTCCAAAGTGGACAGTCGGGTGAGCGGGATGCCGGGATCGAGGTCGGGGTAGGGCGGACCGGCGAAGACCTCGACGGCATGGCCGAGTGCGTGCAGTTCGCGGCTGAGGTGTCGCACGTACACGCCCTGACCGCCGGAATGCGGGGCGCCGCGGTAACTCAGCAGCGCGATCCGCAACGGTCGCGTCACGCCGCCACCGCGTTACCCGCCAAGGGATTCCTCATCGAACCGGCGCCAGAAGTCGAGCTGCTCGTCCACCTTGCGCAGCTGCGGATGCCACCGGCCGAACACCTGCTCGGTCGGCGGTCGCAGCTGCCGCAACAGGTCCAGCGCCGGTCCGACCTCGCCGGACTTGGCCAGGAACATGGCCGCGAAGCAACGCACAGTGAGCGTGTCCGGGTGGTCCGCCCCGACCGTGTTGCTGAGATCGGCGACCAGAGCCGACCACCGAGAGGCGACGGGGGGGGGGTGCGGTACGTCGGACTCCCGGTACAGGATGTTGGTCCGGGTACGGAGAGTGTCCAGGTGGGTGGGGCCCAGCACTCGTTCGCGGGCTGGGAGCACCGCCCGGAACTCGGTCAGCGCGATCTCCGGGCCATCGGTCGCGGAGAGCACCACCGCCCGGTCGTGCCTGGTCATCAGGGTTTGCGGGTGGTCGGGGCCGAGCAGGCGCAGGCAGTCGGCGCGCAACTGGTCGTAGTTCTCCTTGGCCTGCACCGGATTCCCGCCCGCATGCGTCCAGAAGGCGATGTTCTCCCGCAGGTTCAGCGCCTCCTCGTGCGCCGGGCCGAACAGCGCGTGCACCCGGTCGAGCAGGTAGCCGAAGGCGCGCAACGCGGCGGCCGCATCGCCCGCCTTGGCCGTCCAGGTGGCCACCCGGCCCTCGGCCCGCAGGCTGAGTGGATGGTCGGCGCCGAAGTGCTCGCTGACCAGCTGGGCCAGCGCGCTCCAGCGTTCCCGCTGTTCCGCCGGGATCCGCGCCTCGCGCTGGTCCAGGCTGTCCAGCGCCTCGGCATGTCGCCCGCTCAGCCACCGGTGCCGGACCTCGGCGGCCTGCGCGTAGTCCGCGGCCGGGGTGCCGCGCCGAGGTTCCCCGGCCAGGACCTCGGCGAGCCGGGCGTGCCCGAGCGCCGGGTCCACGCCGAGCACGGCGCCGTCGGCGAGGTAGTCGGCCAGTGCGGGCAGGGCGAGGCCGACCAGCTCGTGGTCCTCGCCGGGGTGTGCCCGCACGATGATCGCGTCCAGCCGGGCCAGCACGGTGCGCACCTCGGCGATCTCCTGGCCCAGTGCGGCGGCCAGCACGGTGATCGGCAGCACCGGACCAGGGCCCGTCGCGGTCAGCAGCGCCAGCACGTCCCGGCCCTGCTCGCCGATCGCGCCGGGAGTCCTGATCTTCGCCCGGCGCAGCAGTTCGTCGAATGCCTCGGTCAGCTCGCGCGGCAGCCGGGCGCCGTCAGCGGAGATCCCCGCGGCGAGCACGGCCTCGCTGAACAGCCTGGCCGCGGTCCAGCTCTGCCCGGCCTGTCGCACGAGCTGCGGCACCCGGTGCCCCGGCACCTCGTGCGAGCGGATCACCTGGTCGATCTCGGCCTCGGTGGCCGGCGGCACCACGACGACGGTCGCGGGCAGTCCGGCCGGTGGGTTCCGCGCGGCGGTGATCACGCGCACCGCGGCGAGTTCCGGCTCGTCGAGCAGGCGGGTGAGCAGTCCCCACAGCCGGTCCCGGTTGCCGTCGGCGAACTTGTCGATGCCGTCGACCACGATCCGCACTTCGGCAATGGGAGCCAGCCGCCGCAGCGGGCCGAGCACGTTCAGCTCGAAGGCGTCCGCACTGGCGCCTGCCTGGTCCGGCACGGTATCCCAGTAGCCGGTCACCGCCTCGGCGAAGCCGTCCAGGGTCAG
Organism: Crossiella sp. S99.2; assembly: GCF_023094165.1. Taxonomy (GTDB): domain Bacteria; phylum Actinomycetota; class Actinomycetes; order Mycobacteriales; family Pseudonocardiaceae; genus Crossiella. Next base: position 396,672 of record NZ_JALMDK010000001.1, read on the forward strand.
CTCAAGCTGGCGGCGCAGCTCACCGGCGATCGACTCCAGCAGTTCACCGCCGCTGAGCAGCAGTCCGGCGTGCGCGGGTTGGAGCAGCCCGGCCAGCAGCGTCGACTTCCCGCTCTCCGCGGGCCCGTGTAGCAGCACGCACCGCCCGTCCGATGCCAGTGCCTGGGACACCTCTGCCTCCACCGGCCGCCGGACCAGGCGGGTGCGCAGACCCTCGGCCACCGGCACGAACGCGGTGCCGGCCAGCGGTGAGCCCTGCCAGTGGCTGCCGCGGTTGGCCAGCAGCCACAGGCCGCGGTCGCTGCCGGGCACCTCGTCGGTGCCGTTGAAGGACAGGTGCAGGGCAAGCTGGTACCCGCAGGAGCTGAGCAGCCGTTCCCGGATGTCCTGGGCCCGCAGGTGCTCGCCGTAGCCGCGGTGCCCGGTTCGCGCCAGCTCGGCCAGCGACCGGGACATGCACGCGTTGTACGCCTTGCCCTCATCGGCCGCGGTGAGCACCTCGAACCGGCTGAGCGAGCGGCGGATCGGCGCCAGGCAGTCCCTGGCCACCGCCTCCAGACCGAGTGCCGCGTGGCAGGCGTCGATCAGCAGCACCAGGCCGTCCAGGTCGGGGTAGCGGCGCAGCAGCTCCTTGATCCGCTGGCCGACCAGCAGCGCGTCCTGGGAGTCCGGGCCGGTGCTGTCCCTGGCCATCAGGTAGTAGTCGTCGTCAGTGAAGTCGCCGTGCCCGATGAAGGCGATGATCAACGTGGCGCGCTGGTCGTGGGCCTGCCGGAATGCCTCGTGCAGGGCCGCGTCCAGCTCCCGGTAGGTCGGATCGAGCACGGTCGGCCCGGCGGGCAACGCGGGTCGGCAGCGGCCGAGATCGGGATGGGTGAGCACCTCGGCGAGGTTGTGCGCCGCCCCGGGCAGCACCTCCAGCCGCGCTCCGCCGTCGGTCTGAGACCCGATCACCAGCACCAGTCGCCCACCCACCAGGTCAAGATCCCCTACGGCCAGGGCCGGGGGCAAGCGTCCCGGTTACCGTGCACCCGCAGGTGTGCGCGGAAGGGGGCGGGAGTGGCCGAGATCGTGCTCGTCCATGGGATCGGGCAGGAGAACAAGGACCAGGCCGAGCTGGAGACGGCCATGGTGAGCGCGCTGGCGGCGGGCCTGGCCGCCGCGGGCCACCCGCCGCTGACCGCGACCGCCCGGCTGGCCTACTACGCCGACCTGTTCAGCCGCCCCGGCGGCCAGGGCGGTGGGATCGAGGCGGGCACCCCGGAACAGGAAGCACTGTTCGGGAAGCTGCTCGTCGACCTGCTCCGGCACGCTGCCGAACGCGGCCCGGAACCGGCCGACCGGCGGCAGGCCGAACGCGCGCTGCGTCAGGCCGATGCCGACTGCGCGGGCGCGCAGGGACCGAGGGCACTGGTCCGCCCGCTGCTCAACGCGATCACCAGGGTCAGCACCTTCAGCAGGCACGGGTTCAGTGTTGCCGAACGGTTCGTCCGGATGCCGTTGTGGCAGGTCACCCAGTACTTCACCGACGAGCGGATCCGGACCGCCGTGCGCGCGCGGGTGGCCGGGCTGATCGGCGCGGACACCAGGGTGGTCATCGCGCACTCGCTTGGCACGGTGGTCGCCTACGAGGCGCTGCACCAGCTCGGGCGGCCACTGCCACTGCTGATCACCCTCGGCTCGCCACTGGGCCTGCGTACGGTCATCTACGAGCGCCTGCGTCCGCAACCGGCCCGGGTGCCACCGGGGCTGGCCCGCTGGGTCAACATCCTGGACCCGGACGACCTGATCGCCGCCCGGCCCGACCTGGACCGGCTCTTCCCCGGCGCCGCGGACGTGGTCGAGCCGCACGTGCTGGTGGACAACGGCGCCGAGCCGCACGCCGCGGGCGCCTACCTGCGGCAGGCCGAGACGGGTCGCCCGGTCGGGCAGGTTCTGCGCCCGGTGTGACGGAACGCGCACTGCTGGTGACCAGCGTGTGTAGGGTCGGATGGCGTGGCGAAGCAGCAGGGGGACGGGACCGAGAACTCGATCAGGGGCGATGTCTCCGGCAACGCGGTCCTGGCCAGGGATATCGGCTCGCTGACCATCAACAACGTTGCACGGGTGGACATCCCCCGGCAGTTGCTGGCCCCTGATCCGCGGTTCACCAACCAGCACGAGCTGCTGACCGCGCTGGAGCGGGAGTTCCAGGCCGCCTGGACCGAGTTGCGCCTGGCCCGGATCGCGCTCACCGGCCGGATCGGCAGTGGTCGGCGCAGCGTGGTGGCCAAGGCGGGCCTGGACCACGAGCAGCTGTTCCCGGACGGGACGCTGTACATCTCGTTGTCCAGCGCGGAACGCGATGACCGGCTCGGCCCCGCGGCCACCCTGCGCGAGGCGCTGGCCGCGCTCGGGCTGCCCAGGGCGGAGATCCCGGCCGGTCTCGCCGAGCAGGCCGCGCGGCTGCGCACCCTGATGGCCCCGCGGCGGCTGCTGATCGTGCTCACCGACGTGCGCGGCCGGGCCGAGATCGAGCCGTTCCTGGTGCACTCACCGGGATCCGCGCTGGTGGTGATCGCGGACGAGCAGGAGCGCTGGGTCGACCAGGAGGCATTCACCCTGCTGGAGGTGGCCGGGATGACCGAGCCGCACGACGCCGAACTGCTCCGCAGGCTGACCGGGGACCGGTTCGACCAGGCCGATCCGAAGCTGGTGACCGCCGCGCTGGCCGGTTGCCACGGCAGTCCGCAGCTGATCAAGATCCTGGCCGGGCTGTTCCACCGGGAACCGCGGCGGACCGAGATCAACCTGCGGGAGTTCGTCGAGCTGGGGCTGGACGCGCTGGACCCCGAGGACCAGGAGCTGGTTGCCAAGGGCCTCCGGCTCGCCTGCGGGCGGCTGGAGACGGACGCGGCCGGGCTCTTCCGGCTGCTCGGCCTGCACCCGGCCCCGGTGGCCGGGGTCGCCGACGTGCTGGACCTGACCGGACTGCCCGAGCGGTCGGCCCGGCGGGCGCTGGACCAGCTGGTGCGGGCCAACCTGGTCACCGAGGACGGCGAGCAGATCCGGCTCGATCGGCCGGTGTGGTGGCACGCGCGGGCCCAGGTCAAAGCCGAGCTGCCTGAACCAGAGCGCCGGAGCACCGTCGAGGAGATCCTCACCCGGTGTCTGAAGTCCACTGTGGACAAAGACGCGCGGCTGTCCCGGCGACCGCGGATCAACCTGCTGTACCAGCCCTACCTCTCGGTGGCACTGGCCGACCGGGTGCAGCGGGCCGGCCTGCTCGCCCAGCTCGAACAGCAGCGCGAGATGTTGCGGCTGGCCGTCTTCCAGGCCGAGGAGTACCTGCTCGACGACCTGACCTGGCAGCTCTGCGAGGCGCTGTGGGGCCTGCTGCACGTGCACGGGCACTACGAGGACTGGCTGGCCACGCACCGGGCCGGCCTCGCCGCCGCGCGCCGGGCGGCGAACCCGGCGGCGATCATGCGGATGCTCTCCCAGCTCGGATCCGCGCACTTCGCCGTGCGTGAGTACGAGCGGGCCGCCGCGGAGTTCCAGGAGGCGCTGGAGGTCGCCGGGGCACTCGGTGGCGAGGTCGGCTTGATCCAGGTGCAGAGCAGCCACGAGTGGCTGGGCAAGATCCGGGCCAGGCTGGGCGATGCCGAGGGCGCGCTGGGGTACTACGAGCGGTCCTGGGCGGCCGCGTTCGAGGCGCCCGCCGCGGAACGCCCGCGGATGCTGGCCCTGCTCCGGCTGCAGCGCGCCCGGCTGTTCGTCGCGGAACGGCGGTTCGCGGACGCGGTGCGCGAGCTGGCCGAGCCCGAGATCGCGGGCTTCTTCGACACCGCGGGCGAATCGGACAACCGGGCGAAGGTGTTGCAGGTCAACGGCGAGGCGCTGGCCGGGCTGGCCGATCCCGGCGCGGCCGAGCTGTTGCGCCAAGCGCTGACGATCTTCACCGCGGACGACTCGGTGCGCAGCATGCTGACCGTGCTGCGCCTGCTGGTCGACCTCACCGGAGACGAGCAGTACCGGCAACAGATCCGGGAGATCAACGCGCGACTCGGCATCGCGGACTAACCGGGCGTCACCCGGACACCCACCTGCTGTGCCGCGATCGCCACGACGAACCGTTCCGGCAGCTCCTCGTGCAGGAACGCGGCGGAGGCGAGCACCAGCGGGTCGACGGCGGCTTCGGGAGTCAGCCGGGTTCGGGTGCCGTCGCGGTGGTGCAGCACGCAGCCGTCGGCGGTCAGTTCGGCCAGCAGGGTGCAGAACGGGTTGGCCGCCAACAGGATTTCCGGGCCGCCGCCCAGTTCCGCCGGGTGGCAGAAGACGATCTCCGCGGCCTGCCGCAGTGCCGGGTCGGGATGCTCGGTGTGCACCACCAGGTGCTGGTCGGTCAGCCGGGGCGCGGCCAGCGGCCGGGCCCGGAACACATCCGCCGGATGCCGCCGCAGGGTGACCACGCCATCCGCCCTGACCTCGCCGGTGACCCGGAAAGCCAAGGCGGAACCGGGTTTTCCGTGGGTGCCGGGGAGCAGCCGGTCCGGATCGAGCGGGGGTGTCAGCACCGGCTCCGCTGGTTCGGCCAGGCCCAGCAGTTCGTAGGCGAGCGCGCGATGCCGGGCCGCGGCCTCCCCCGGCAGGTCCGTGACCAGGTCGGCGACGGCGCGATGCTGACCGGGGCGGAACTCGGCGATGACCTGGTCGAGCTGCGGGCGCAGCGGGCGGTCGCGGTCCAGCAGTGGCGCCCGCCTACCCAGCTCGTGCACGCAGGTCCCCGGCGCCACATCGGCTTCCGGGAACGCGGCCAGCAGCACCGGGTGGTCCAGCGCGGCCCCGTAAGTGGTCACCGCACCGTGGTCGCCGACCACCGCGTCCGCGGCCACCAGCGTCGCGCCCCAGCCCTCCACCGGCGGCACCAGCAGCAGACCGGCGCGCAGGCAATCGGCCAGCCACAGGCGCAGCTGGTGCGGGCTGTGGCCGAACCACACGTGCGGGTGCAGGATCGCCGCCACCCGGTACTCGTCGACCGGCAATTCGGCGATGAGCTGGCGAAACAGGTCCGGCCACGAGCCGAAGACCGAGCGGCTGAACCAGGTCGAGGAGATCACCACCAGCTGCTGGTGCGGGCGCACGCCGAGGCGTTCCCGGTAGCGCTCGCGCAGGAAGGCGCTGGCGCGCAGGCGGTCCAGGCACGGGTCGCCGGCGAGCACGGCGGTGCCGAGCGCTTCCGGCACGTCACGGGCCAGGCGGTGCCACTGCTCGCGATGGGAAAGGACGAGGGCGTCCGGAATGACTTCGCCGTCGTGCAACAGCCAGTCCCGGGTCAGACCGTAGACCGTGTTTCCGTTTTCCGTTTTCCGTTTTCCGTTTTCCGTTTTCCGGGCTGAATTCTTAGTATAGCCGACTCCGTGCGAGACAATCATCAAAGGCGCGCTGAGTTTGCGCAGGTCGCCCCGGTGATTCGCGGTGATGGCGAGGTCGAACTTGCGCTCCAGCGCCTGGGGCCAGGGAATCGGCAGGATGCCGAGCTGGGCGAAGCAGTGGTCGACTCCGGTGGGAATGGCCGAGGCGTCCGGGCAGGTGAACAGCAGTTCGACGCGGAGGTCAGAGTCGAATATCGGCACCAGGTCCAGCAGGCGGTTGGCGGAGGCCACCGTGTGCACGACGAAGAGCACCTGGCGGGTGTCCTGGCGCGTCGACATATCCAGACCTTAACCACGAAAGTCTGGTGGCCATCCGTCCTCTGGGGGACCCCTGACTCGGTCACTCTAGTTTAACTTTGAATCATGTGGCGCGATGACGCACCAACGCAGGCAAGTTCCCGACGACAGTTCATCCGATCCGGTGCGCTGGGGGTGACCGCGGCGGCGTTGGTGGCCGGCGGGGTCACTGCCAGTGGTCAGCCCGCGGTGGCGGCGGTGGGGCAACCGGTTCGGCCGCCAGGCGACGGTTCGCCGTTGCCGGTGACACCCGCCTGTTCCGGGCATGAGACCCCGGCGGCGATGGAGGGTCCGTTGTTCCGGCCCGAGTCGCCGGAGCGGACCGATTTGCGCACCCCGTCCATCACCGGGGTGTTCCTGTCCTTGCGCGGGGTGGTCTACGACCCTGCCTGCAAGCCGATTCCCGGTGCGCTGCTGGAGTTCTGGCAGTGCGACCAGCACGGCGATTACGACGTCAGCGGGTTCTCGCTGCGCGGGCACCAGCGCACCGGGGCCGATGGCGGTTACCGGCTGGAGACGATCATCCCGCGGGACTACTACGGCCGCTGGGGCCGCCGGGCCCCGCACATCCACACCCAGGTCCAGGCGCCGGGCGGACCGGTGCTGGTGACGCAGCTGTACTTCCCGGACAACACCGTGGCCTACGGACGGGACTTCGCCGCGCTCAACGCACAGGACGCGCTGATCAACCGGTCCTGCACGATCCTGTTGAACGCCAACGGTTCCAACGCCTACGGCGGACGGTTCGACTTCGTGGTGAAGCGGAGCGTGCGATGAGCGGGCGGACCGTGTCGCGCTGGGCCGCGACGACCATGACCGCGCTGTGCGCGCTGGGCATCCTGGCCGCGCCCACCTCCAACGCGGTGGCCCAGGACTGGCGGGCGCTGCCCGCGCCGGTGACCAAGGGCGATCTCACCGCGGTGGCCGCGCTCGGCGACACCCAGGCCTACGCGGTGGGCTATCGCCTGCGCAGCAACACCGCGGTGGACGCACTGGCCCTGCGCTGGGACGGCCGGAGCTGGACCCAGCACTCCACCCTGCCCGCGGAGAGCTTCCCGCAAACACTGGCGGTCCGCTCCGCCACCGACATGTGGGCCGCGGGCGCCGGCACCGCCCAGTGGACCGGCTCCAGCTGGGTCCGCCGCGCCCCGGCCAGTGACCCCGGGGGCACGATGACCCCGGAATCCCTTGCCCTGGCGGAGAACAACGCCGTCTGGCTGGCGGGCAAGGCGGTCCCCGGCTCGATCAAGAACGCCACCCCCGCGGTACAACGCTGGGACGGCACGGCCTGGCGCCGCCAGCCCCTGCCCGCCCTGGGCAAGGGCGAACTCAACGGCGTCGTCTCCCTCGGCGCCGGCCAGGCCCTCGCCGTCGGCGCCCAGTTCGCCACCCCGGACCAGCCCCAGCGCCCACTGATCCTGCGCCTGACCAACGGCCAGTGGCGCACCGAACCAGCCCCCACCGTCACCGGACACAGCTGGCTCAGCGCCGTCACCAGCCTCAGCCCCACCGAGGCCTGGGCCGTCGGCGCGACCACGATCAACGGCGTGGAACAACCCCTCGCCCTGCGCTGGAACGGCTCGACCTGGGCGAGCACCCAGGTTCCGTCCATTCCGGACGGTCGGCTGCGCTCGATCGGCCGGACGGCCAGTGGTGAGTTGCTGGCCGCGGGTGGCAAGGTGGCCGTTTCGGTGCTGCTGCGGTGGAATCCCACCGCGAACAGCTGGGAGCGGCTGTCCGATCCGGGGATCGTGACCAGGGCGGTGAGCACGGTGCCCGGGTCGAACGCGGTGTGGGCGGTCGGTGTGGGGCGGCAGGGCGACCTGGTGCCGCAGATCAGGCACACCGTCCGCTAAGGACTGTTCCGCCTCGCCCGCTCGTCACAAATCGTGCGGGCTCAGTGACCCTGTGAGTAGCCTGGCCTCGTCGATGACGGGGGAGCGGGCGATGCGGGACGGACAGCCGGAGATTCACAACAAGGTCGAGCAGATGATGGGCGACCTGGTCCAGGTCGGTGTGGTGCACGGTGGTGTGCACGTCAACTACAACGGTTCGCTTTCCGCGATGCGGAAGCCGAGCCTGCCGAGCGGACCGCAGACCTTGGTCAACCAGGTCGGCCCGTTGGGCGCGCTCGACGCGTTGTTGCCGGACCGGCCGGATGAGCACGAACCGATCGTCGCGACGATCTCCGCCGGCCGGGGCTTCGGCAAGACCGCGCTGTGCCTGTACTGGGGGAACCTGCGGGAACAGGAATTCCCGGACGGCCTGATCTACGCCAGCTTCGGCGCCTGGACCGACCGTCCACGTGGTGCTGCCGAGGTGCTCGCCGACGTGCTGGAGCAGCTGGGATGTGCCAGAGCCGGGCAGCCGACCGACTTCGGTGCGATGTCCAGCCTGCTCCGTGAGCTGACCAGGGGCAAGGCGTACCTGCTGGTGCTCGATGACATCGTCGCGGCCAACCAGGTGACCAGGTTGCTGCCGGGGCGGGGCCGCTCGGTGGTGCTGGCCATCGGCGCGGACAATCTGGCCGCGCTGGAGGCGCACGGCGCGCGGCCGATCGAGCTTGAGCCGCTGGAACCGGAGATGGCCGAGCTGTTCCTCAGGCTCGCGCCTCGGCTGATACCGCTGATGACAGCACAGGCCGCCGAGATGAAGGCCGTGATTGACCTCTGCCATGGCGTGCCGGTGCTACTGGACGCGGTGCGCGCGATGCTGCTGGAGACCCGTGGCCTCGGTTTCCAGGACCTGCTTGACGAACTGGGCGCGGCGGGGCACGGCATGACCACGATGCTGACCTCCGGTGGCGAGCCGGTGGACGCGATTTTTGACATGGTGGTCGGCAAACTCGGGTTCGAGGCCGCGGCCTGCTATCGCTGCTATGGCCTGCACCCGGGATTCGCCGCGCTGTCCGTCGGGGTGGTGGCCGAGGCCACCGGACTGACGGAAACTGCGGTGCGCCAAGGAATGCGGGAACTCCAGCGGCGAAGTCTGGTGCAGCCACCGAAGGCGGACCGGTACGCCATGCACCCCTGGATCCGGTCGCATGCCACGCAACTGGTGCGGCGGTTCCCAGCGGACAACGACGACCTGGTCCTGGCCAGGGCGGTCGACTGCTACCTGGTCCTCTGCGCGGAAGTCGACGAGACGCTGTGCCCGCGGCGCCCGTGGCGCAGGAGGATGTTCGCGGATCTGCGGACGAGCGCGGGAGTCAAGCAGGAGAGGGCCCAGAAGTGGCTGCTCGTCGAGGCGCCAAACCTCCAGCCGATCATGGAACTGGCCAAGGCGGCGGGTGAGCACCACAAGGTCGTCCGGTTCGGCATTGTGCTGTGGTCGCTGTTCCTGGTGCTGAAGCGGCACCAGGAGGCGCTGGCGGTGTTCGAGGCGGCGGCCGATTCCGCCCGGGTGCTGGGATTGCCGCTGGTGGAGAGCGTGTTGCTGACCCAGATCGGGTACGTGCACCGGCACTGCGAGGAGTTCGACGCCGGTCAGCGCGCCTTCGAGGCCGGGATCGCACTGGCCAGGGAGGCCGGGGACCTGGAAGCGAGGTTGACCGCGATTGAGGGGCTTGGTCTCATGCGCCTCGATCAGGGTCTGGTTCCGGCCGCACTGGAGTTGCTGCGGGAGAACCTGGCCGGTGCGCGGGTGATCGAGGACGAGCGCCGGACCGCGCTCGCCGCGTTCCACTGCGCCAAGCCTGAGGAACCGGTTCGGTCACTCGAACTGTTTGAAGCCGCCGCCACCACCTTCAGCGACCTGGATGACGAGTACAACGGGGCGAAAGTCCAGCTCTGGCAGGGAAAGAAGCTCATCGAGGCCCAACGTCTGGCGGCGGCGGGCGCGCCGCTCGCCGCCGCGCTGGACACGATGACCAGGCTGAACCGCGACTTCGATCGTGGCGAGGTGCAGGAGGCCCTGGCCGGACTCGCGGCCGCGCAGGGTGAGGTGAAGTTGGCGGAGCGGCATTACCGGACCGCGGCGGACATCTACGCCGGGCAGGGCCTGGTGCGCCAGGTCCAGCGGGCAGTGGCCTACCTGCGGACCGCCTGAACGGTACGGCCGCCGACCTCGATGGTCAGTTCCGGCGGCAACTCACCCGCCACGCACAACACCGAAGCCACCAGCTGCCCCGCCAACACGCCGGCCTGGTAGCGGAAGAACCGGCCGTCCCGGGTGCCCGCGAGCCAGCTGTCCGCGTCCACCGGACCGGCCGCGACCTGGCACGACGGCAAGGCGGCCAGGGTGGCGGTGATCCACTCGGGCGTGATCGGGGTGTGGGTGTGCAGGACCACCTCGGCCAGGTCGAGCCAGGCGCGGTAGGGCTCGGTGGTGTTGGTGGCCAGGTGGGCGTCTGCGGGCATGGTGGCGTGCTGGCGGAGGAGTTCGGCCGGGTGGCGGGTGATGGTGGCCTTGGGGAGGTCCAGGTCGACCTGGACCAGTTGGGCGGCAACGGGTTCCGGGGCTGCTGGGGGTAGGGGTGGGGCGGCCAGGTGGGCCGGGGTGGTGGGCTCTGGGAGGGCCAGGAGGTCGTAGAAAGCCTTGCGCAGCAACGAGGCTGACTGGCCGGGGGCTGAGGTGGCGAGGCTGGTGACGGACCTGGTAGTTGCCGGGTCGTGGGTGGTGATGGTGTGGTCGATCGTGCTGCGGAGATCGGCATCGGGGGCGAGTTTTGGGGCTATGGCCAGGAATTTGCCGACTGCCGAGTCCGGGTCGACGGCGTTGGCGGGGGCGGTGGCCAGTAGGACCGGGCGGCCGAGGGCGGCGGCGTAGAAGGAGAGGCTGGAATGGTCGCCGATGATCAGGTCGGCGGCGATGGTGGCGGCGCGCCAGCCTTCCTCTGGTGGCAGCACGATCGCGCCCGCTCGGGTGCAGTCGGCCAGCCAGCGCTTGAGCTGCCAGCGGGAATGGGCGTCCCAGACCGCGGGATGCAGGGCGACCGCGATCCGGTAGTCGTCCAGGGGGAGGGCTTCGAGCAGGCGGCGGATCAGCAGGGGATCGTTGCCGTACAAGGAATCCGGGCCCCAGGTGGAGGTGACCAGGAGCAGGCGCTGGGTGTCGGTGGTGCCCAGGGTGGCGCGGTAGCTGGGGCGTAGTGGTGCGCCCGCGAGCAGGCGGTCGAAGCAGGGGTCACCGGCGACCAGGGTGTGGCCCGCGGTCTGGGGCACGGCCTGGGTCAGGCGGGTGAGTTGTTCCTCGTGCGAGAGCACGATCAGGGACGGGACCAGCTCATCATCGGAAAGCAGCCAGCGCGGCGAAAGACCGAAAACCGATTTCCGATTTCCGATTTCCGATTTCCGATTTCCGATTTCCGGGCGAGTATTTATTGTAGCCCATTCCGTGGGGGAGAACCACCAAGGGGCCCAACAGATCCCGCAGGTCACCGCCATAGCTGGCCGCTATCACCAGGTCGAAGGAGACCTGGATCGCCTGGCTCCACGGAATGACCGCCATGCCCTGCTCGTGCAGCCATTCCTCGGTCCGCCCGGAAAACGGCGAGGAGCCCGGACAGGTGAACACCACCTGCACCCGGGGATCGTCGGCGACCAGGGGCAGCACGTCCAGCAGGCGGGTGGCGGCGGTCAGGTTGTGCACCACCGCGAGCACGGTCCGCCCAGCCCGCACCGTGGTCCACTGTGGACTGTGCGGCCCGATCGGCACCTTCACCCACCGCTGCGCAGCCACGAGCGGCGATCTTACGGCCTCAGAACCGGATGTCGCCGTGGATGTCCCTGGCCTGCACCACGTTCCCGGTCACCTTGCCGGAGATGTGGTTCACCACCCCGCCGGTCTCGGCGTGCTGGGACACGTCCACCTTGGCCCACTCCCCGTGCAGCTTCTTCCGGAACTCCGGATCCGCCGCGACGATCCTGGCCAGCGTGGCGGTCAGTTCGAGCACCCGCGGCGAGTCCTCGGCGGCGCCCTTGGCCGCGGTCAGTGCCCGCTGCGCCTTCCGGTCGACCTCGAAGCGCACCTTGACCAGCTCGTACAGTCCGGCATAACCGCCGGTGGCCAGCGCGGCGGCGACGTCGGCGAGGACTGGTTCCGGCATGGCTCTCCCAAGGCTGGCGGTCGCGCTGTGTGTCGATGCTGGCACAGCGGGTGTCCGCGAGGCCAGCCGCTCCTTGACTTTCGGCAGTACCCGGCCCAGAGCCGGCTGCGTAGCCTCGCGCTCGTGCGCTCTCGCTGGACCCGGTCGACGCTGCTGCTCGACCTGTCGCTGTGGCTGGCGTTCAGCCTGATCACCGTCGGTGGCCTGCAGCTTCCGCGGACCAGTCCGTGGTTCTGGCCGATCGTAGCCGGCATCGTGCTGCTGGCCGGGGTGGCCGTGTTCGTCAGCCGGATCAGCCCGGCCCTCGGGCTGGCCCTGGCCCTGCTGGGCACCGCCTGGCTGCTCTACTTCGTCTTCCCGCTCACCGCGCTCAGCTTCCTGGCCGGCCGCCGCCCGCACCGCGGACCACCGCCGCTGCTCTGGCTGGCCGGTGCGGTCACCCTCGGCGCGCTCGCGCTGACCCTGGCCACCCAGCCGGTCGGCGAGCTGTTCACCGGTGTCTACGTGCTGCTGTTCGCGGTGATCTTCCCGGTGCTGGTCGGCCGGTGCTGGCGGCTCTACCAGGACCTGGTCTCCGCGGGCTGGCGGCGGGCCGAGCAGCTGGAGAGCCAGCAGCGCATCCTGGCCGACCGGGCCCGGCTGCGGGAGCGGGCCCGGATCGCCCAGGACATGCACGATTCGCTCGGCCACGAACTGAGCCTGATCGCCCTGCGCGCCGGGGCCCTGGAGATCGCGCCCGACCTGGGTGAGCGGCAGCGCACCGCGGCCGGGGAACTGCGCGCCACCGCCACCGCGGCCACCGAATCCCTGCGGGACATCATCGGCGTGCTGCGCGACGAGACCGATCCGGTGCCGCTGGAACCGGTCGGCGAGCAGGTCGGCGAGCTGGTCGAACGCGCCCGCGCCTCCGGCATGGCCATCGAGCTGATGAGCACCGGCGCGGCGACGCTGCCGCCGATGGTGGACCGCGCGCTCTACCGGGTGGTGCAGGAGGCGCTGACCAACGCCACCAAACACGCCCCCGGCGCGCTGGTCACCGTGCGGATCGAGCACGGCGACGACGAGACCGCGGTGACCGTGGTCAACGAGCAGCCGCGGCAGCCCGGCACCGGACTGGCCTCCGGGCAGCGCGGCCTGCTCGGGCTGCGGGAACGGGTCCGGCTGCTCGGCGGCAGCCTGGACGCCGGTCCGCACCAGCGCGGGTTCCGGGTGGCCGCTCGGCTGCCGCACCGGAGCAGATCCGTTGCCCCGCAAGCGGATCCGCCCGAACGTTCGGAGTCGGCCAGTCAGCTGGCCACCGCCCAGCGCCGGGTCTGGCGCGGACTGCTCGCCGCGGTGTTCATCCCGGTCGGCGCGGGCATCGTGCTGGTGCTGGGCGTGCTCGCGGTCTACCTGTTCATCACGGCCAACTCGGTGCTCAAACCCGGTCCGTTCGCCGAGCTGCGGACCGGCCAGAGCCGGGCGGAACTGGCCGGGGTGCTGCCGCGCTACGAGATGGCCGACCCGCCCTCGGAACGCGGGGTGCAGCCGGAGGCGGGGGTGCGCTGCGCGTACTACCGTTCCTCGACCGGTGTGTTCAACCAGGTCGACGTGCACCAGCTCTGCTTCGCGGGCGAGACGTTGATCCTCAAGTACGTGATCCCACGGGGGCTGCGGTGATCCGAGTGGTGCTGGCCGACGACGAGGCGGTGATCCGGGCCGGGGTCCGGGCCATCCTGGCCGTGGACCCCGGGATCGAGGTGGTCGGCGAGGCCGCGGACGGACAGGCAGCCGTCGAGCGGGTGCGCGAGCTGCGGCCGGACGTGGTGCTGCTGGACATCCGGATGCCCAAGCTGGACGGACTGGCCGCCTGCGCCGAGATCCGCCGCCTGGTCCCGGCGACCGCGGTGGTCATGCTCACCACCTTCTCCGAGGACGCCTACATCGCCCGTGCGCTCGGCGACGGGGCCAGCGGCTTCCTGCTCAAGGCAGGCGATCCACGGGAGCTGATCGCCGGGGTGCGCGCGGTGGCCGAGGGCGCGGCCTACCTCTCGCCCAAGGTGGCGCACCGGGTGCTCACCGAACTCAGCGGCGGCCTGATGGCCCGCGGCGCGGCGGCCAGGGAACAGACCGGCCGGCTCACCGAACGCGAGCGGGAGGTGCTGGCCTTCCTCGGCGGCGGCCTGTCCAACGCGGAGATCGCCCGCCGCCTGCACCTGGTCGAGGGCACCGTGAAGGCCTACGTCAGCACCATCCTGAGCAGGCTCGGCGTCCGTAACCGGGTGCAGGCGGCGATCCTGGCCTACGAGGCCGGACTGGTCCGCGGCCTGGACTGAACCCATCGCGCCAGCACCGGCTCCAGCAGCCGGACGGCCAGGAAGGCCAGCGCGGGCGCGAGCAGCACGCCGAGCAGGAACCCGGCGACCACATCGTGCGGGTAGTGCACGCCCAGGAACACCCGGGAGTAGGCCATCAGCACCGCCAGCGGCAGCAACCACAGCGCGGTGCGCCGCCACACGTAGGCCAGCGCGGCGGCCGAGGCGGCGGCCAGGGTGGCGTGATTGCTGGGGAATGACCAGTCGCCCACCGGCGGGCAGTGCGTCAGCACCGCGGCGCCGGCGACCGCCCGGCAGGGCCGTTCCTCCTGCAGGATCAGCTTGAGCACCTCGGAGAGCAGGTAACTGCCCGCCACCGCCAGCGGCACCGCGAGCGCGGTGGCCAGCGCCGCTGGCGCGCGGTCGCGGGCCCGCCAGAACAGGATCAGGAAGAAGGCGCCAAAAACGAGAAGGCCGCCGTCGGTGCCGAATTCGACTGCCGTGCGCACCCATTCCGGGGTGTCTGCGGCGAAACCGGTGACTGCGCGGTAGAGGTCAATGCTCACGTCGGGTATCAGGGACACTCACCGAAAGTTAGGCAGCGCACCCCACTGTCCACAGTGCGCGATCGGCAACGGTTACCCCTGACTTTCGTCAGGTCCGCGGGCGTCAGCGGATCTTGCCCAGGGGGTGGGTTGCGGCCAGTTCGGCACCAGCGCCACGGTGAGTCCGGCCAGCGCGGCGAGCCCGACCAGCCAGCCCGCGTGGCTCTCGTCCAGGGCCAGCATCCGGGCCCCGGCGAAGAACACCACCACCCCGGCCACCTTGGCCACGTTCGGCTCATGCCGCAGCACGTAGAGGAACAGGCTGAACGCGAGCAGTGCCAGGTACTGCAGGGCCGCGTCACCGTGGGTGCCCAGGGCGAGGGTGAAAACCTGGAGGCCGAGCAGGAAATAGGCGAAGGCCCAGGCGCGCCCGATCCGGCCGCGGGTCCGCCCGACCCGGCGGCCGACGCGCGCGCTCACCGTGGGAACTTGTTGCGCCGCACCGGATCTCATGGTCTCGGGTACCCCCTCGCCGGGGTTCTACGCGTATCTTCAGCGCACGCTCAGGAGCCGCGCCTAGAGTGATCATCGCCGGTCGCGGTGAGTGAGGACACCGCGGCCGGACCATTTTACGCCGGGCGACGTCTGCGACAGTGTGTATCGGTTGTCCGATGTGGATCGTTACGTCACTTTCCGGTGCTTTTTCTCACCCCATTCCGGTTACACGTTGAGCTGCCTCTTCGGGCAAGCTCGCCCCATCCCAACCGGACTTCCCGGGGGGACTGGGATCGCGCCTGGGGGCGCGTACACAAATGTGGGGAATACCTTGAAGAAGCCTTTGGGCCTGTTGACCCGTGCCGTCGCCGGCGCGGCCGTGCTGGCTGTCATCGCCGCGCCGATGGCGCTCGCGCAGACCAGCACTCCGACCACTCCGCCCGCCACCACCTCTTCGGCGGCGGCCACCACCACCTCCAGCGCGGTGCCGACGACCTCGCCGTCCAGCACCAGCCCGGTGACCAGCAGCACCTCCAGCCCCAAGCCGACCACGTCGACGTCGACCTCCTCGACCCGGCCGACCACCTCGACCAGCGAGAAGCCGGACCCGGGTGGCAAGCCGTGGCAGGACCAGATCTTCGGCCTGGTCAGCAACCCGAACGACCCGACCCAGGCCGCGATCGTGATCGGCTGCGCCGCAGCCAAGCCGACCGACATCAGCTCGGTCGCGCTGACCATCGACGAGGCCATCCAGAGCGAGGTCGACCCGCGCGTCTACGTCGCGCTGGCCAAGCTCAAGGCCGGGGTCGAGCTGGGCGAGTACCAGATCACCGCCAAGTGCGGCGCCAAGACCCTGAGCTTCTCCTTCCGCGTGATCGGCGAGGAGACCCCGGGTGGCGGCAAGACCCCGGTGCTCGGCAAGCCGGGCAAGGGCAAGAAGAACTCGCAGATCGGCTTCACCCCGCGCGGCGGCGTGGAGACCGGTTTCGGCGGCACCGCCTGAGCATGCAGATGACCAAGCTGACCGGTGGCCGCGGGCTCGCGGCCACCGTCCTGCTGGCCACCGCGTTGCTGGTGAGCGCGTGCGGCGGTGGCGAACCCGCCACCCCGCAGACCTCCGCGTCGCAGACCAGCACCCCGGCCGCGGCCGAAGCAGGCGCCAAGCTCAAGCCGACGGATGTGCGCATTCCCAAGCTCAACGCGCAGTCCTCGCTGATCAGCACCGCGATCAACCCGGACGGGTCGCTTGAGGTGCCCAAGGCGGACAAGCCGATGCAGGCCGCCTGGTACCGGATGAGCCCGGTGCCCGGCGACAAGGGCCCGGCGATCATCCTCGGCCACGTCGACGGCAACAAGCAGCCCGGCATCTTCTACAAGCTGCACGAGCTGGCCGCCGGTGACGAGGTCTTCGTCAAGCGCAGTGACGGCAAGGAGGTGAAGTTCGTCGTGACCACCAAGGAACAGAAGCCCAAGAACGAGTTCCCGACCGAGGCGGTCTACGGCGACAGCCCCGACCCGATCCTGCGGTTGATCACCTGCGGCGGCGCCTTCGACAAGGCGGCGCACAGCTACCAGGACAACGTGATCATCTCGGCCAAGCTGGTCGCCTGAGCTGTCCCGCGTGGCGGGCCTGGTGCGGAGTTCCGCACCAGGCCCGCAACTGCGTACTGGAAGAAATCATCACTAAGGCCATATAACGACGCTGGCTGGTCCGCGCGGCCATGTGTCACGATCGTGCTCCGAAAACGCGCCGACCTGGGGGCAGTGCATGGACCAGGAGCGACTTGCCGCCGCCACCCAACAGGCAGTGGTTCGCATCCGCGCCGCCGGCGCCAGCAAGGAACAGGCCGAGGACTGCGTCCAGGACGCGGTGGTCGACCTGCTGGCCGGGGCGCACCGCACGCCGGTCGAACGGCCGGAGGCCTGGCTGACCACGGTCTCCCGCCGACGTTTCGTCGATCAGCTGCGCCGCCGCAGACGTGAGCAGACCGCGCTGGCCCGCAGCGACGCGCAGACCCGGATCACCGGCAGCGACCCGTCCGAGGCCATCGCCGACCGGGACCAGGCCCGCTGGATGGCAGCGGCACTGGACGAGCTGCCCAGCACCACCCGCGAGGTGGTCCAGCGCGCGGGCGCCGGTATGCCGCCCGAGCAGATCGCCACTGAGCTGGGCCTGAGCGCCCGCTCGGTCGAATCCCACCTGACCCGCGCCCGTCGGCTGCTGCGCAGGCTGGCCGCCGCCGCGGTGCTGCCCGCCTGCCTGGCCTTCGGCGGACTCTGGCGCTGGCTGGGCGCAGGGAAGGCGGCCGGGGTCAAGGTCGCGCTGACCGCGGTCACGGTCCCGCTGGCCCTGGGCTCGCTGGCCGTGCTGCCCAGCCTGCCGGGCACCGGCCCCACCCCGGAACCACCCCCGCTGGCGCTGGTCGAACTGCCGAAGCCGATCTCACCCGACCCGGGCCCGGTCGCTGGCACCGCACCGGTCACGCCGGCCCAGCCCAACACCACCCAGTCTGATCCCGCTCGGTCCACTCCCGGCCGGCCACCGGACTCCGCGGCCCCGCCACGCGGCGGCGGCAAGGACAAGGCCACCCCGCCCGCACACGGCAAGGACAAGGCCAAGCCGCTGGTGGGCAAGGGCAAGTTCACCGCTCGTGGTGGGGCACAATTCCGGAGTTTCGGCTGGTCACAGCACAAGTCAGGGCAGTCGGCGAAAAGCCGGGAAGATTTTTTTGCGGGACGCGGCGGTCCCGGGCGACAACCTAGTGGTGGGTCCCGGAACTGACCATCCGCGCCAGCACGCGCGGACGTGCCCACCAGCACCGGACGCCTCCTGGCCGAGGCTCACGCGCTGCCCCTGGCCAGGCGGATTCCGGTGTGAGGTCACGGTGGGGTCGGTGTCAGGGCCCCGATCCCGACTCCACCGTGGCCTCCCCACACCGGACTAGATGGCGATGACCGCGAACACCGAGGACGAGGCCGCCACGTAGACATCGGTCTCCGGCGCGAACACCCGCAGCGTCAACGAGGTCTGCACGCGCAGGGACAGCGTGAACGTGCCGTTGGGGCGGCAGGGGCTCGGGCTGCCCAGGTTCACCCACAGCCCCGCACTGGTCTGGGACTGCAGGATCACCGAGCCGAACAGGGCGGCGGAGCGCTCGCCGGTCAGGTCCTCCATCGAGCCCTCGATGGTGAACTCCTCGCCCTTCTTGACCTTGTTCTGCTTCTTCGCCTTGGTCTTGACCTTGGCCTTCTTCTTGCCCTGCTGCTCGACCACTGTCGAACCGGACTCGGCGGTCGAGGCGGCCGCGACCGGAGCAACCGCCAGTGCCCCGAAGGCCACCAGCAGCGCCATGACAACTCGGAGGAACCGGGTCTGGAACACCGGCAGGTTCTTGTTCATAACCTGAACCAGAACCAACAACTGGCCAGATCGCCATTCGAAAGTCCACAATGGACCTTGTCGGATGACTAGCGTGCCTGCTCAGGTGTTGAATGGGCCAGGTGTTGGTCGAAGCCGCCCTGCTCAAGCTGGGCACCGCCGCCGTGCGCACCGCCGCCAAACTGTGGCTGGCCGACGACAAAATCGCCGCCGAGGTGGGCGCCAGCGCGGTGGACCTGGTGTCCGAGCGGTTCGGCAGCCAGCGGGACAAGCGCCGCTTCGCCCGGATGCTGGAGACCTTCGCCGAAGCCGTGGTGGACCGGCTCGAACCCATCATCGACACCGAGTTCGCCACCCTGCCCGAGCATGAGCGGACCGCCACGGTGCTCGCGGTCCAGGACACCTTCACCCAGGCCGCCCTGGTGGACAAGGACCTCTTCGCCGCCGACCTGGACGCCCGCCACCTCGACCGCGCGCTGCGCCGCCAGGCTCCCGGCCACGACACCCTGCTGGCCACCGACGCCAAGGCCCTCTACGCGCTGCTGCTGCGCGAGTCCTGCGGCTACGTCATCGAGATCGCCCGCGGCCTGCCCACCTTCAGCACCGCCGCGCTGACCGAGTTGCTCAAGCGGGACACCGAGATCATCAACGGCATCCGCGAGGTGCTGGCCCGCCTGCCCCAGCGCGACCGCGGCGCCGGTTTCGACTACGACTACCGCCAGCAGGTGGCCCGCAAACTCGACTACGTCGAACTCTTCGGCGTCACCCTGGACGACGCCAGCAGGCGCTATCCGCTCAGCGTCGCCTACATCAGCCTCACCGCCGACACCGAGGACGGCAGAGCGGCCCGGGTCGAGGAACTACTGGCCAGGAGCAGCAAACTCTTCATCCGCGGCGAGGCCGGCCTGGGCAAAACCACCCTGCTGCACTGGATCGCCGTCCGCAGTGCCCGCCGCGACTTCCCGGAAACCCTGGCCGCCTGGAACAACACCATCCCGTTCTTCGTCCCCCTGCGCCGCTACGCCGACCGCGAACTGCCCACCCCGGAACGGTTCCTGGACGAGGTCGGCAGGCACATCGCCGACGAGATGCCCAAGGGCTGGGTGCAGCAACACCTCCGCGGCGGCCACGCGGTGGTCCTGATCGACGGCGTGGACGAGTTGGCCCCGCACCGCCGCGAAGAGGCCCGCGACTGGCTCCGCTACCTGACCCTGACCTTCCCCGAAGCCCGCTGGGTGATCACCTCCCGCCCCGGCGCGGCTCAACCGGACTGGCTGGCCACCGACGGTTTCCTCAGCCTGGACCTCCAGCCGATGACGCCCGCTGATGTCCGCACTTTCGTGCAGCGCTGGCACGCTGCCATGCAGTCGATGTGCGCGGACGACGAGGCCAAGGCGGAAATCGAGTCCTACCACCAGAACCTGCGCACCCAGTTGGACACCCGCAACCACCTCCGCCGCCTCGCGGGCTACCCACTGCTGTGCGCCCTGTTATGCGCGCTGCACAAGGACCGCCGGGCCGCGCTGCCGGACAACCGGATGGAGCTGTACGAGGTCGCCCTGCACATGCTGCTGGAACGCCGCGACGCCGAACGCCGCATTCCCACCCCGGCCGGCCTCAACCGCACCGAGAAAACCCTGCTGCTGGGCGATCTCGCCTATTGGCTGATCCGCAACGAACGCAGCGACATCGAAACCGACCGCGCCATCGAGCACCTGGGTCGCAGACTGCGTTCGATGGCCCAGGTCCAGGCCGAGCCGGAAGAGGTCTACCGGCATCTGCTCGTCCGCTCCGGCCTGCTTCGCGAACCGGTGGAAGGCCGGGTCGATTTCGTGCACCGGACCTTCCAGGAGTACCTGGCCGCCCGCGCCGCCATGCAGGATTTTGACGATGTCGACCTGCTGCTCAAGAACGCGTCGAGCTGGCACGAAGTCTTTGTACTGGCCGTCGGCCACGCCTCAAGCCGCCAGCGCGAGGCCCTGCTCGCCGGCCTCACCGCGACCAAGGGCAAACGCAATCTTCAGTTACTCGCCCTCGCCTGCCTGGAAACCGCCCCGGACCTCAACTCGGAACTACGAGCCGAAATCCAGCGCCAGGCCGCCGACCTGATGCCGCCGAAGTCCCGCACCCAGGCCCGGGTATTCGCCTCCGTCGGAGCTTTCGCCCTCGACCTGCTTGCGAACGTCAATCCCGGCACGGACAAGGAAATGGTGGCGACCATCAGAGCACTGGCGGAGACCGGGCTGCCCGAGGCGATACCGCTACTGGCCAGGTTCGCCGGGGTGCAGGGAACAGCCCGGCGCGAACTACTGGCGGTGTGGGACCGGTTCGACCGGGACGAGTACGCGCGGGTCGTGCTCGCTGAACACCAGACTGTGCTGCTGGTGCAGGACGTCGATCCGGCATTGCGTCATCTGCGCGGGCTCCGGCGCCTGTACGTTTCCAAGGGCGGCGACCTGCGATATGTCCCGCCTGGGGTGCGCGAACTCGTCGTGACCGGGCCGACAGACCTGAGCACGCTGCCCGCATTGCCCAAGCTGCGAATGCTCCGCCTGAGCCGCATCGAGGACATCAGCGATCTGTCCGCACTCAGATCCGCGCCTCGGCTTGAGCATCTCTGCATCGATCCGAACGGAAGCCCGGTGAATCTTGACGTCACCTCGATCCTGGCGATGAAGACCCTGCGCCGCTTGGAGATCACCTGTGCGGATTCCACTGTCCTCGGCGGCCCGCTGTACGACCGCGCCGAGCTGCAGGTCATCTGGCGGCCTCGAAACGACGATCGCCCCGCGGACCAGAAAGATCCGCGGGGCGACCGAAAAAACCAGTGACTACTTGGCGAACTCCGCGCCGCGGGTCACCGCGTTCCACGCGTCCACGATCCCGTGCCCGTAGAACCCGTTGAACTTGGTGTCGCCCTCACAGGTGGCCGTGAACTCCGCGCTCCGGCCCTCCTTCAGGTAGTCCACCGTGCGCAGGGTCGGGCAGGGGCGCTTCTGCGCGGTGCCGTAGAGCACCTTCTCCACCTTGTCCGGCGCCAGGGTCAGGGTGCCGGGGTGCTTCTTGTCGTTCTTGCCGTACTGGCTCACGATCAGCGCCGCCACACCGGCCGCGTGCGGGGAGGCCATCGAGGTCCCCTGCAGGTAGTGGTAGTAGCCGACCTTGTCGCCCTGCACGTACTTCTGCACCCCGGCCTTCACGCCCTCCGGCGTGATGTTGCCCGCCGCGTCCACCAGGTTCTCCGCCTGCAGGACGTTCTTCGGGTAGGAGGACAGGATGCGGTTCTCGTTGGCGTTGAACCACGGGGTGCCGAAGTAGTCGCGGGTGTAACCGCCGGGGGCGGCCACCGAGATCTGCTCCAGGCCGTAGTTGGAGAAGTCCGACTTCTTGCCGGACGGGCCGAGGCTGGACACGCCGATCGTGTGCGCGCCCTCGACCGGCAGGTCGAAGCAGCTCGCGTTGTCGATCGGGCGCTCGTGGGTGTTCCCGGCCGGGAAGTTCGGGCTCGACTTGTCGGTCCGCGGCTTGCCGAGGTCCTCGTGGTTGTTGCCGAGCGCGCCGACCAGCGTGACGCCCTTGTTGTGCGCGTAGTTCAGCGCGCGGTTGATCGTCTTGATCGTGGTGCGCTGCTCGAGCTGCTGCTCGGGGGTGTCGGCCGGGTTGGCCACGCAGTTGAACGCCCACGGGTCGACGTAGAAGGACATGTTGATCACGTCCAGGCCCGCGTCCGCGCCGTAGGTCAGCGCGTCCACCACCGGCTGCAGGAAGAAGAAGCCGCTGTCCTGCCCGCCGCGGATGTTCACCAGGGTCACGCCGGGCGCGACGCCGGAGACGCCGAAGCCGTTGACCGCCGCGCCGATGGTGCCCGCGACGTGCGTGCCGTGGCCGCTGTCGTCGTGGTCGTTGGGGTCCACGCAGCCGCGGTACTCGCACTCGCCGTCGACCACGGCGCCGTTCTCGTCATAGGGGAGGTCCGTGGTGAAGTTGCGGGACAGCTCCTTGGAGAAGTTCGGCGCGATGTCCGGGTGGCTGCCGTCGACCCCGGTGTCCAGGATGCCGACGGCGACCTTCTTGCTGCCGGGCTGCTTGGACCGGGCGAGGTCGGAGCGGAGCATCTTCAGGCCCCACAGCGCCTCGTCCATCGGGTCCATGCCGACGGCGGCCGGGGCCTTCTTCTCCTCGGGAGCCTGCTTGCCCGCGGACTCCTTCTCCACCGCGTCCCGCTTGGCCTTCTCCAGCTTCTGCTTGGGCGCCTGGCCGACCGGCCGGGCCCTGGTCGCGCCGCCCACGTCCTTGTTGCCGGCGACCTGGGTGATGAAGCCCTGCTGCGGGGCCCGCACGACCAGGGCGCCGATGGCGGCGTTCTCCTTGGTCACGGTGCCGCCGGCATCCTGCACCGCGCGGATCGCGGCTTCCCGGCTGGCGCCGTCGGCGACCAGCACGGTGTAGTCGGACTGGGCCTGCTGGGATGCCGTGCCCGCGGCACCCGCCGGGCCACCGGCCAGCAGCAGGGAACCTGCCACGACCGGCACAGCCAGCCCGGCTGTCAGGATTTTCTTGACCTTCACGTTCATTGCCTCCTCGACGTGGCCCGGCTGGACACCTCCGTGTCCAAGCGGCACGCTCACGGAACGAACTGCGGTTATGCGCCGCGCGCATTGCAACAGCGGCCGACGGACAAGCGGAAATACCAACGGGTGACCAAGATTGATGCAGGGTGGGCATGGATATCGAGTTCCGGCATCTTAAGGCTTTCCGGGTGCTCGCCGAGGAGCTGAACTTCACCCGCGCCGCGGCACGTCTGGGTGTTCCGCAGTCCGGTCTGTCCCGCCAGGTGCAGCGGCTGGAGCGCAGCCTGGGCGCCAGCCTGCTGCGGCGCAGCACCCGCGCGGTCGCGCTCACCCCCGCCGGGCACGCCCTCTACAGCCACGCCCGGCGCGCCGAGGAACTCGCCGAGCAGCTCAGGGCCGATGTCGCCGCCGCTGGTCAGGGGCAGGTGCAGCTCCGGCTGGCCACCTACCCGATCGGCGTTTCCGAGCTGACCGCCCGGCTCACCCAGGCCCTGCCCGAGGTCCAGGTGGCCACCCTGACCACCACCCCCGACCTGGCCGTGCAGGCACTGGAACGCGGGGAAGCCGATCTCGCGCTCGGCTATGGCCCGCCAGGGACGCAACCCTCGTTACCGCCGGGTGCCCAAGCCGAAATTCTGTTGCATGAACCGATTTACGTGGCCCTTTCGGCTGCCCATCGGTGCGCCGGGGCGGATTCGGTGCACCTGGCCGAACTGGCCGTGGACCGCTGGGTCGCACCGCCGCCGGACACCGTGCTCGCCCAGGTGTGCAACGCTGTGTTCGCCTCCGCCGGAATTCGCCCACACGTGCTACACGTGGCTGATTCCTCGAACACGGTGCGCAACCTCGTCTCCTCCGGGCAGGCGGTCAGCCTGGCCACCCCGCTGGCCGGGGCCTGGCCGGATGACAACGTGGTGGTGCTGCCGGTGGACCCGCCCATTCACCGCCCGGTGTGGGCGGCCTGGCTGCGCCGATTGCCGGCCGAGGTGGTGGCCAGCGCGCTCGGCGCGGTCTGTGCGCATTACGCCCAGTTGGCCGACCGGGCCGGTGACTACTGGTCACGGGCGAAACAGGAGGAACTGCTCCGCGGCGGGCACTGGCCGAGGGAAAACTGAAGAGATCCTCAGTTGTGCTGGGTAAGGTCGGCGGACATGACGACCACCGCCGACGCGGTCGAACCCGGTGTCGGCCGGAGTCGCCGCAACTACCTCGCCGCCGAGTTCCTCCTGCTGTTCTTCGGGGCGGTGACGATCTACACCGTCTTCCGCATTCCCGGCGGACCCATTCCACTGCTCGTCGTGCTCGGCGTGGTCGCGGTTGTCTACCTGCGCCGCCAGCCCGACTTCGACCGGGCGAACTTCTGGCGGGCCAGGGCGCTGTGGCCGGTGCTGCCGCGGATGCTGCTGCTGTGGGGCGCCACCGCCGTGCTCGGCCTGGTCTCGCTGTGGCTGTTCAGTCCGGAACGCCTGTTCGAGCTGCCGCGGAACAACCCGACGGTGTGGCTGTTCGTCATGCTGTTCTACCCGCTGCTGTCGGTCTACCCGCAGGAACTCATCTTCCGGGCGTTCCTGTTCCACCGGTACGCCCCGGTGTTCGGCAACGGGCTGGGAATGGTCGCCGCGAGTGCCGCTGCCTTCGGTTTCGTGCACATCATCTTCGGGAACGTGTTGAGCGTGGTACTCACGGTCATCGGCGGCTGGATCTTCAGCAACCGATACCGCCGCACCCGCTCGCTGTTCGCCGCCTGGGTCGAGCACGGGCTCTATGGCCTGCTGGTCTTCACCATCGGCTTCGGAGATTTCTTCTACCACGGCGCGGCCGTCCGCTGAATCGCTGTCGACCCTGGCCAGCAGGTCTCCAAATCACTGTCGACCCTGGCCAGCAGGTCTCCGAAGTCCTTATCATTCCGGTTGCCCCATCACACGACCCGGTCACATCTTGGTTGCCGCTCCACCCGGAAATTTGACTTCACGCCCGTTCGGATATTTACTGCCACGAGCCACCTATCCAAACGGGGAGTGCAAATGGCGGAGAAAGTCACGGTCGAGCTGGTGGACGACCTCGACGGGTCCAAGGCCGAGGAGAGTGTCTCCTTCGGGCTTGACGGTGTCGACTACGTCATCGACCTGTCCGCGGACAATGCGGCGGCTCTTCGCGACGCGGTCGCGTCGTATGTCGGGGCAGCCCGGCGTACCGGCGGTCGCAAGCAGCGGGCCACCCGCGGCGGCGGCGCCAAGGCCGCCGGCGAGCGCGACCGCAACCAGGAAATTCGGCAGTGGGCTCGCACCCAGGGCCACCAGGTGTCCGAGCGCGGCCGTATCCCGCAGGAACTGGTCGTGAAGTTCCAGGAAGCACACGCTTCCTGACTCGCGGTTCTTCGCGCTGCCGCGAAGGCGAAGCCTGTCTGGACGGGTCAGGCAGCGCCTTCGCGGCAGCGTTCGAACTCCAGCGGATCATGTGCGGAAAAGACCTGAATCCGTTGCGGTTCGGCCGCCGCGAGCGCGTGCAGGCGGCGCTGGTTGTCCAGACGTTTTGTCCGGTTGACCGCCACCACGGTTTGGAATAGGTCCAGCCCTGGTGTGCCGCGAGACGGTTGCGCATTGACCTCGCCGTGGAAGAAGTAGGCGTCTCCCGCGTGCAAGAGCCAGCGGTCCCCTGGCGCGGCCACCGCGACTCCGCTATGGCCGTGGGTGTGTCCGGCCAGTGGAATCAGCAGGATCTCCGGCGGTAGTCCGTCGAGTTGCCGCACGGCCTCGAAGCCGAACCAGCGCTCGCCCTCGCGCGTGCTGTATGTGGCCCAGTCCGGGTGATGCGCCCATTGCGCGGGCACATAGCGCGAACGTTCCCCCAGCGACCGCCTGGCCATTGCCGCGGCGTATTCATCAGCATGCACATGCACCTTGGCCTGCGGGAAATCCGCCAGCCCGCCGGCGTGGTCCAGGTCGAGGTGGGTCAGCACGATGTGCCGGACGTCGGCCGGTGAATAACCCAGCCGGGCGATCTGCCGCACCGCGGTCTCGGCCTCGACCAGCTTCGGCCGGCAGGAAAACCGGAACAGGGCGCCCAGCCTGCCCGGCGTGCGCACGTCGTCCACACCCAGTCCGGTGTCCACCAGCACCAGGCCCTGCCCGGTCTCGATCAGCAGGCAGTGCGCGACCAGCGTGGCCGCCCGGTGCGGCGGGGCGTCGCCGTTGATCAGCCTGCCGCCGAGCGGGGCCATGCTGGCGCAGTTGAGGTGGTGGACGCGCATGTCCGTACATCTAGCAGGCAGGTTCACCCGGTCGTTGGGCCGGGCCTCGGATCGTTACCTAACGCAACCGTTCGCGGATCCGGTGCAGTGCGGACTGGGTCGCGCCCACGGTGGTGCGCAGCTCCCTGGCGATCTCGGTGTGCGGCAGGCCGTCGGCGAAGAGCAGCAACAGGTTGCGGTCGCGGGTGGAGAACTCGCGCAGCCGCTGCCGGAACCAGCGCCCCTCCAGCCGGTCGTTGACCCGCTCGGTCGGATCCTCCGGCGTGCCCGGCCGCAGCCGCGGGTGGTCGAACAGTTCCGCGTCCTCGTGCTGCCGCCGGTGTTCCTCCGCGCACAGCCTGCGTACCACCAGGGCCAGGAACGCGGCCAGCCGGTCCGGTGGCACCCGGCCGAGTTCGGCGGCCTGGGTGAGCGCCTCGTGCACCAGGTCCTCGGGTTCGGCGCCGGCCGGGCAGCGCTGCCGGGCCAGCCGCAGCAGCGCGGGCCGAAGGCGCAGGCACTCCTGCCAGTCGACGGCGGAGCCTGCCGGGCGGGACCGCTTCTCGCGCATGGTCCTCACCCTGCCGCGCCCGCCGCCGCCGTGGCCGGATCAGATCAGGTGATACCGGCGGTTTGTTGAACTGGCACAAAGAGATCGGGCTCGGCCGAGGGTGGGCCGACCCGCAGCGCGGCCAGCTCCGTCGGCACCACCAGCGCGGGCAGCCAGAGCCGCCACAACGCGGTGAACCTGGCCTCCAGGTCGTCATGCCCGCTGGTCGCCCTGGAGAGCAACTGGGTGCCGGTGAAGGCGGCCACCAAGGACTCCGCCGCCTCCCTGGGGTGCACCTCCGGCCGCAGCTGCCCGGCCGCGTCGGCCAGCAGCAGCAACTCGCGCACCATGGTGACCCAGCCGTGGAACTGACCGCCGGCCTCGCGGTCGAACAGGTCGGCCTCGAACAGCAGCCGGACCCCCACTCTGGCCCGGACATCGGTGCGCAACCGGTTGCCGAACTCGTGCGAGAGATCGATGAGCGACTGCATCGGGCTCAGTGGTTGCTGGGCCAAATGGTGGTGGACTTCGTGCCAGAGACGTAACTGGCTCTCGATCAATGCTACGGCCAGTGCTTCCTTCGAGGGAAAGTGGCAGTAGAGTGCCCCCTTTGTGACGCCCGCACTTGCGCACACGTCGGTGAGATTGGTACCGAGAAAGCCCTTCCGGTCGAAAGTGTTCGCTGCCGCCAGCAGCAGGCTTTGCTTGGTGTTGCTCGATTGTTCACGCTTGAACATCGACTGCTCCGCCATCCAGGTGTTCTTGCCGTCGAAACTAATCTGTACCGGTATGTTGGCCGACATGTTGCGTTTGGGCAACGACCAGGTGCCGAAGAGCAAAGACTCACTATTCGTTGCACTCGAAATGAGTGGAGAGGAGGGATTCGACACGACCGTACCGCGCAGGCTGGTACACCGCGAGTCTGTGGCCGAGGTGCTGCTGACCAGATGGACGCGGCGGCGCACCGGCGACTTCTGGATGTGTGCCCAGCTACCCCGGGCGCACGCCTTCTACCAGCCCGAACAGGGCCGGGCGGATCCGCTGCTGGTGCTGGAGACCATTCGGCAGGCCGGGTTGCTGGTGGCGCACACCGGCTGGGACATACCACTTGACCATCGGTTTGTGATGCGGGGGATGAGTTTCGCCGTAGATTCTTCGGCTTTGCGGATGCGCGACCGGCCGGTGGAGCTCCAGCTGCTGGTGCGCACCAGAGACCCCAGGGTGCGCCCCGGGCACGCCTCGACCCTGGCGGTGGAGGTCGAGTTGTACCGGGACGGCAACCGGTGCGGTCAGGGCAGCGGTTCGCTGGGCGCGCTGCCGCCGGCGGTGTACGCCCGGCTGCGGCCGCCGCGGGTGCCCAGGCAGATGGTGGAAGAGCGTCCGCAACCGGTCGCACCCGGGCTGGTGGGACGTCAGGATGTCAGGGATGTGTTGTTGACCAGCGTGAACAAGTCCAATCGCTGGGGGTTGCTGGTGGATGCCACGCACCCGGCGCTGTTCGACCACCCGGTGGACCACGTGCCGGGCATGGTGGTCTTCGCGGCCATGCGCCAGGCGGTCCGGGCCGTCGTGGGTCCCGGACACCTGGCCTCCTGTCAGGCGCGCACCAGCAAGTTCGTCGAGCTGGACCGCCCGGCCGAGGTGAGCGTGCTGCGTGCCGCCGGCGGGCTGTACTGGACCGCGGTGGAACAGGACGGCGCCAGGGCGGCGACCGCGGTCTGGCGGGTTGACACCGGCTCCGGCCAATCCGGACCGGTGTCATGACGAATCGGGCTCCGTCCACCCTGGAAATGGTGCAGCGACTACTGACCCGATTCGGCGCGCAGGACGCCGCCGGTATCGCGCAGCTATTCCACCAGGACGCCCAATGCCACTCCTCGGAGATCCCCGGGGATCCGTGGCCGGTTCGCTCACAAGGTCGCCGGGAAATCGAGGCGTTCTTCCTGGCGCTGTTCCACCGGCTTGAGTTCCACGCGGTGACGGTACGAAAGGTACTGGTTGACGGCGATGACGCGGTGGTGTTCGGCGGCGGCCGATACCGCGCCACCGGAACAGGCAGGGTGTTTGCCCAGGATTTCGCCGTGAGCCTTTCCGTGCGGGCTGGGCTGATTCAGGAGTACCGGGTGGTCGAGGACACCCTGGCCATCTCCATGGCACTCGGCCGGGCCTATCCGATTTACTGAGGGCCGCTGGCCGGGGCCGCCGCGACGCGCGGCCCCGGCCACCCCACCCTGTGAGCGGAGCCCGAGATGACCGATCAGGTCAGCAGCACCATCGAGATCGCCACCACCCCGGAGGCCGTCTACGCCCTGGTCACCGACATCCCGAACCAGCACCGGTTCACCAGGGAATGCCGGTCCGCGGCCTGGCTGCCGCCGGCCACCGGCCCCACGGTGGGCGCCCGCTTCCGCGGCCACAACCAGGCTGGCAAGGCCAAGTGGTCCACCGTCTGCACGGTCACCAAGGCCGAGCCCGGCCGCGCCTTCGGTTACCGGGTCGGCTCCGGCCCCATCCAGGTCGCCGACTGGGGCTGGACCATCGAGCCCACCGAGACCGGCTGCCGGGTCACCGAATCCTTCACCGACCTGCGGCACCCGGTGATCAAGTGGCTGTTCAACCGGATCGTCGGCATCAAGGACCGGCTGGAGCGCAACCAGCGCAACATGGACGCGACCCTGGTCAACCTCAAGGAGCTGGCCGAAGCCTGAGCCGGAATCCGACCTGGTGGTGGCGCCGCACTGCCCCGTCGTGATTCCGCCAGCCCAGCCCGGCCTCCGGCTGCTGGGCTGGTCCTCATGTCAGCTCACACCCGTTGGCCCGCCGTCGTTTCGGTGATGCTGGGCATCTTCGTCATCGTCACCACCGAGATCCTGCCCATCGGCCTGCTCACTCCGATCGGCGCCACCTTCGGCATCTCCCCCGGCACCGCGGGCCTGATGATGACCATGCCCGGCTTCCTCGCCGCCCTGGCCGCCCCGCTGGTCACCTCGGCCACCGCCCGGCTGGACCGCCGGCGGCTGCTCGGCGCGCTGATCCTGGTGCTGGCACTGGCGAACTTCCTCGCCGCGCTGGCCCCCGGCTACTGGCTGATGCTGATCTCCCGGGTGCTCGTCGGCGTGGTCATCGGCGGGTTCTGGTCCGTCGGCGCGGGGCTGGCCCCACGGCTGGTGCCCGCGCTGCGGGTCGGCCTGGCCACCGCGGTGATCTTCGCGGCGGTGCCGCTCGGCTCGGTGCTCGGGGTGCCCGCCGGGACCTGGCTCGGCGGGCTGGCCGGGTGGCGGGCGGTGTTCGTGGTCATGGGGGTGCTGACCGTCGGGGTTTTCCTGGCCCTGCTGGTGTTCCTGCCGCCGTTGCCGCCGGAGCGGGCGACCAGCCTGCGGCTCCTGGGAGACCTGCTGCGGCGTCCGAGTGTCCGGGCCGGGCTGACGGTGACCTTCCTGGTGGTGCTCGCGCACTTCGGCACCTACACCTACCTGACCACGTACCTGCGCCAGCTCACCGAAGCCAGTCCCACGCCGTACCTGCTGGTCTACGGGCTGGCCGGGGTGGCGGGGAACTTCCTCGCCGGTCGCTGGGCAGGAACCAGGACGCGGGAGACGTTCGCGGTGGCGGCGGGGTTGATCGCGCTGGCCACGCTGCTGCTGCCGGTGTTCGGGGACTGGGCGCCCGCGCTGCTGGTGGTGTGGGGACTGGGTTACGGGGCGGTGCCCGCCTGCGCGCAGACCTGGCTGGCGCACTCCGCACCGCACGCGCCGGAGGCGGCGACCGTGCTGTTCACCGCCTCGTTCCAGGCCACCCTCTCGGCCGGGGCGCTGCTCGGCGGGGTGGTGGTGGACGCGAGTTCAGTCTCGGTGGCCCTGGTCGCCGGCGGAGTCGTCGCGGTGCTGGCGCTCGGGGCGCTCCAGGCGCTCCCACAGGTTCGTCAGCCCGTCCAGCATCACGCGTAAGGCCAGCTCGAAGGACTCGGTGTCGATCTCGGCCCTGGCCCGCAGCAGGTGCGCCTGGGTCAGGTTCGGGTAGCGCTCGGCGTAGAGCTGCTCGTCGTCGATGAAGCCGTGCGAGAAGGAACCCATCGCGGCGCCGAAGACCAGGTACTTGGTGGCCGCGCCGATCATGGTGGCGTACTTGGGCGGCCAGCCCGCCGACACCAGGCCGCCGTGCACGGCGTCGGCCAGTTTGAGCCCGGACTCGCGATTGCCCGGCCCGGCCGAGAGCAGCGGCACGATGTTGGGGTGACTGGCCAGCGCGGCCCGGTAGGAGCGCAGGTAGATGGTCAGCGCCTCGCGCCAGTCCAGCCTGCCGAACGCCGAGGTGTCCACCTCGGTGGCCAGCTCGTTGGCCACATCGTGCAGCAGCTGCTCCTTGGTCTGCACGTGGTTGTACAGCGAGGCGGCCTGCACGCCGAGCCGGTGCGCCAGCCTGCGCATGGTCAGCGCTTCCAGCCCGTGCTGGTCGATGATCTCCAGCGCGACCGTGCGTATCCGGTCGACCGATAGCAGCGGGGCTGGCGGTCTTGGCACCGTTACTCCTCGTGGATGAGTCTCGCCCGACTTCGTGCCGACGTCTTGCCGTGGGCTCTCCGCAGTCCTAGCCTCGATGAAAACTAACACGGTTAGTTTTCCGGGGCAGCACCCAAGACGATGAAGTCACGGAGGCCGGATGACTCTCTCGCTGGCGATGGTCCTCGCCGAGTCGGCGCGGCTGCACCGGGAGCGGATCGCGCTCATCCAGGGCGATCAGCAGCTCAGCTACCCGGAGCTGTGGGAGCGGGCCCGGCGGCATGCCGCGGCCCTGCGTGAGCTGGGCATCCGCGAGGGCGACCGGGTCGCGATCATCGCGCCCAACGTGATCGCCTTCGCCGAGTCCTACTTCGGCGTGCTGGCCGCGGGCGCGGTGGTGGTGCCGATCCCGCTGCTGCTGGTGCCGGAGGAAGCCACCTACCTGATCTCGCACGCCAAGGCCAAGCTGGTGCTCTGCCACGTCTCCCAGCTGCCACTGGGCGCACCCGCGGCCCAGGCCGCCGGGGTCGAACTGCACACCCTCGGGCCGGCCACTCCCGAGCACCCCTCGCTGTCCGAGCTGGCCGCGGCCAGCGAACCGGTGGACCGCTTCGTCACCAGGGCGCCGGAAGACCCGGCGGTGGTCTTCTACACCTCCGGCACCACCGGCCGCCCCAAGGGCGCCGTGCTCACCCACCTCAACCTGGTCATGAACGCCACCGTGGCCGCCTTCGACGTGGACCGGATCGAACCGGGCGAGGTGATGCTGGGCTGCCTGCCGCTGTTCCACATCTTCGGCCAGTCCAGCGCGATGAACTCCTGCTTCCGGGCCGGGGCCACCCTGGTGCTGCAACCACGCTTCGACGGCGCGGAGGCGCTGGAGATCATGCGGCGGCACCGGGTCGTGCTCTTCCTCGGCGTGCCCACCATGTACCTGCGGCTGCTGGAGGTCAGCGAGGGCGAGTCCGACCTGCCCCAGCTGCGTGGCTGCACCTCCGGCGGCGCGCCGCTGCCGGTGGCCGTGCTGGAGGCGTTCGAGGCCCGCTTCGGCACCCAGATCCTGGAGGGCTACGGCCTGTCCGAGACCTCGCCGACCGCCACCTGCAACCAGCCGGTCTTCGGCGCCCGCGCGGGCACCGTTGGCCACCCGGTCTGGGGGGTGGAGGTCGAGGTGGTGGACCCGGCCGTGGACGAGCGCAACGACTTCCTGCCCGCGGGCGAGGCCGGAGAGATCATCATCCGTGGCCACAACGTCTTCGCCGGTTACCTCGACAACCCGGAGGCCACCGAGGCGGCCATGGTGGACGGCTGGTTCCGCACCGGCGACATCGGCAGCAAGGACGCCGACGGGTACATCTCCATCGTGGACCGCAAGAAGGACCTGATCATCCGCAGCGGCTTCAACGTGTACCCGCGCGAGGTCGAGGAGATGCTGATCCGGCACCCCGCGGTCGCCCAGGTCTCGGTGATCGGCCTGCCGGACGAGCGCAGCGGCGAGGAGGTCTGCGCCGTGCTGGTGCTCAAACCCGGCGCGCAGGCCGATTCGGCCGAGGTGATCGCCTGGGCCAGGGAGCGCCTGGGCGGGCACAAGTACCCGCGACGGGTCGTCGTGGTCGACGAACTTCCGCTCGGACCCAGCCACAAGGTGCTCAAACGCGAGCTGCGGGCCTGGGTCGCGCAGGGCAAAGTCAAGTGAGGAAAGGGAAACTCGTGGGAACTCTGGATGGACGCGTCGCGGTGGTGACCGGCTCGGCGCGCGGGATCGGCGCGGCCGCCGCCCGCACGCTGGCCGAACGCGGGGCCGCGGTCGCGGTGATCGACCTGGACGAGGCGGCCACCGCCGAGACCGTCAAGGCGATCACCGACGCCGGCGGCCGGGCCGTGGGCATCGGCTGCGACGTGACCAGCCGCGAGCAGGTCACCGCCGCGTTCGACCGGGTGGTCGCTGAGCTGGGCGGGCTGCACATCCTGGTCAACAACGCCGGGGTGACCAGGGACAACCTGCTCTTCAAGATGACCGACGAGGACTGGGACACGGTCATGGCGGTGCACCTGCGCGGCGCCTTCCTGTGCAGTCAGATCGCGCAGAAGCACATGGTGCAGCAGCAGTTCGGCAAGATCGTCAACCTGTCCAGCACCTCCGCGCTGGGCAACCGCGGCCAGGCCAACTACGCCGCGGCCAAGGCCGGTCTGCAGGGCTTCACCAAGACCCTGGCCATCGAGCTGGGCCCGTTCGGCGTCAACGTCAACGCCATCGCCCCCGGCTTCATCGAGACCGACATGACCGCGGCCACCGCGGCCAGGGTCGGCGTGGACTTCGAGCTGTTCAAGAAGGCCGCCGCCGAGCAGATCTCGGTGCGCCGCACCGGGAAACCGGAGGACATCGCGAACACGGTGGCCTTCCTGGTCAGCGAGGACTCCTCCTTCATCACCGGTCAGATCCTCTACGTCGACGGTGGCCGCTAGAAAGGCAAGCAGCGCAATGGACTTCTCCCTCAACGACACCGAACGCGACATCCGCGACTGGGTCCGCAACTTCGTCCGCAAGGAACTCATCCCGCTGGAGCCGGAGCTGCTGCGCCGGGAGCGCGCCGGTCAGCCCGGCATCACAAAGGCGGAGGTGCGCGAACTCCAGCTCAAGGCCAAGGAGGCCGGGTTCTGGGGCATCCAGACCCCGGAGGCCTTCGGCGGCATGGGTCTGGGCGCGGTGATGACCGCGCTGGTGGAGGGCGAGCTGGGCTACACCTTCGTGCCCTTCTACTTCGGCGGCGAGGCCGACAACATCCTCTACGCCGGCAACGAGGAGCAGAAGCAGCGCTACCTGCTGCCCACCATCGCCGGCGACCGCATCTCCTGCTTCGCCATCACCGAGCCGGGCGCCGGATCCGACGCCAAGGCGATCCGCACCAGTGCCGTCAAGGACGGCGACGAGTGGGTCATCAACGGCGAGAAGACCTTCATCACCAAGGGCAACGACGCCGACTTCGTGATGGTCTTCGCGGTCACCGACAAGGACAAGGGCGCCAACGGCGGCGTCACCTGCTTCCTGGTCGACCGGGACATGGGCTGGAAGTCCGAGCCGATCGACACCATGGGGCAGTGGGGACCGGCCGCGCTGGTCTTCGACAACGTCCGGGTGCCCGAGGCCAACATCCTCGGCGAGGTCGGCCAGGGCTTCGCGCTGGCGATGAGCTGGATCGGCCGCGGCCGCTACCTGCTGCCCGCCCGCGCGCTGGGCGCCTGCGTCCGGCTGGTCGAGTTCGGCCTGGACTACGCCCGCACCAGGGAGACCTTCGGCGAGCTGCTGGCCGAGCGGCAGGCGATCCAGTGGATGCTGGCCGACTCCGCGGTGGAGATCGAGGCGCTGCGCTGGCTGGTGCTCTCCTCCGCCTGGCAGGTCGACGCCGGCCTGGACTCCCGGCAGGGCCAGTCGATGGCCAAGCTCTACGGCGGGGTCAAGGCCAACGAGATCGTCGACCGCATGCTGCAGATCCACGGCGGCATGGGCTACACCAAGGAACTGCCGCTGGAGCGCTGGTACCGCGAGCTGCGCCTGCTGCGCATCTACGAGGGCACCGACGAGATCCAGCGCCGCACCATCGCCCGGAACCTGTTGAAGGGCCACGCCACGGTGCGTGGCACGCTCGGCTGAGGGGAGCCACAAGGTGCCGATCGACCTGTCCGCGGTGGGCCGCACGGTAGGCCCGTGGGAACGCAGCTGGACACCGGAGGAGGCCCTGCTCTACGCCCTCGGCGTGGGCGCGGGCGCCGAGGATCCGCTGGCCGAACTGGCCTACACCACCGAGAACACCGCCGAGGTGGACCAGCAGGTGCTGCCCACCTTCGGCGTGGTGCTGGCCCAGTTCAGCGGGCCTGGGGTGGACTTCGGCGACTTCGACCCGGCGCTGCTGGTGCACGCCGAGCAGGAGCTGGTGCTGCACCGGCCACTGCCTGCCGAGGGCCGGATGAGCCTGCGCCGCACGGTCACCGACGTCTTTGACAAGGGCAAGGGCGCCCTGGTCGTGGCCAAGACCGAGGGCAGCACGATCAACGGCGAACCGCTGCTGTCCACCATGTCCTCGGTCTTCGTCCGCGGCCAGGGCGGCTTCGGCGGCGAACGCGGGCCGTCGGTGGACTGGGCGCCGCCGGAGCGCGAGCCGGACGCGGTGCTCACCTTCCAGACCACGCCCAGCCAGGCCCTGCTGTACCGGCTGGGCGGCCGGGACCACAACCCGCTGCACTCCGACCCGGCCTTCGCCGGACGAGGCGGATTCCCTCGCCCGATCCTGCACGGCCTGTGCACCTACGGCATCACCGCCCGGCTGCTCATCGGCCACTTCTGCGGCGGCGACGTCAACCGGGTGCGCCGGATCTACGGCCGGTTCACCGCCCCGGTGCTGCCCGGTCAGGAACTCATCGTGCAAGCCTGGGCCGAGGGCACCGAGGTCGCCTTCCGCACCGAGACCAAGGAAGGCGGCGTCACCCTGGACCGGGGCGCGTTCACCTTCGCCTGACCAGGCACACTGGCTGTCATGATGCTCGACCCTGGCAAGCAGGTCTTCGGGAAATGACGACGATCCGAGCCCACGGCCACCCCGAGATCAGAGCCACCCACAACAAAACGTGGGAACTGACCCCGGATGCCGAGCTGACCGCACGGGCCACCTGCGTGCTCGGCGTGCGCGCGGTGGCCGAGGGCGGCCCGCTGGCCGGTCCGGTGCAGCTGCGGATCAGCGTGGGCGAGCACAGCGTGCTGGTGCGGGCCGTCGGCAACCCGAACTGGGTTCCCGGCGGCCCGGCCGTCATCCGGCGCAGCTCGGTCCGGCTGCCCAACACCCTGGCCACCGACGCGGACCTGTCCGCCGCCGACCTGCCCCGCGACCTGGCCGCTCAGCTCACCGACCCGGCCGTCGCCATCACCGTCGAGGTGGCCGCGGTGGAGGACCCCGGCACGCTGGTCCTGTTCCACGCCAACGGTTCCAGCCCTCGCCTGCGCGCCGAACTCGCCGCCGCCGACACGGTGATCGCCGAGGACGCGGGCGCCCGCGCGCTCGTCGGCCGCTCCACCGGCGAAGGCGGCCGGACCCTGGTGGTGGCCACCGAGGACCTGCCCGGCCGCACCGTCCGGCACCTGCTCGGCGACCGCACCGAGGTCATCGGCCTGCCCCCTGGCCTGGCCGCCGCGGCCGCCTCACCCTCGCCCGCCGGGATCTTCCTGACCGAACCGGCCCGCAAACCCGCCGACGCCCTGCGCGGTGCCCCCCTGGACGCCAAGGTCGTGCTCCGCCTGGCCGCCGAACACGCGGACAAGGTGCTCGCCGCCGCCCGCGACCGCGGCGCCCGCACCCTGGCCGTGGCCACCGAGCCCTACGCGGAGAGCGAGCGCCCGCGCTGGGGCGAGATCGGCGCCCTGGCCCTGCCCGACCGCGGCGAGTTCTGGCTCTGCCTCGACCCGGCCGCCACCCAGGGCCTGGACCCGCTGCTGCACAAGCTGGTCACCGGCCTGCTCGCGCAGGGCGTGCCGGCCCGCAGCGTCGCGCAGAGCCTGGCCGACCTGCCCGGCTTCACCCGCCGCACCGCCTACGACGCCGTCCAGCAGCTCAAGGACATAGGCTCCTGAGGTGCGTCGCGTAACCGGCAAGCAGGTCGTCGACCTGACCGCGGAGCAGTTCACCGAACTCCGCGCCCAGTACACCTCGGTCCTGCTCGACGTCGGCACCGGCGACGGCAAACATCCGCTGCACCTGGCCCGCAAGCACCCGGACCAGCTGGTCATCGGCCTGGACGCGGCGCCGGACAACTTCCGCAAGACCGCGGGCAAGGCCGCGGCCAAACCGGCCAAGGGCGGGCTGGCCAACCTGGTCTACCTCTGGCACGCCGCCGAGGCGCTGCCGCCCGAACTGCGGGATATCGACGAACTGCACGTGCTGATGCCCTGGGGCAGCCTGCTGCGCGGCGTGCTGGACACCGAGGGCGCGCTGCTGCGGCAGCTGGCCGCCTGCTGCCGCCCCGGCGCGGACTTCCTGGTCACGCTGAACCTGCACGCCTGGCGCCCGCCGGTGCCCGAGGTCGGCGAGACCGCCGAGCCCACCCCGGAATCGGCCACCGAGGTGCTGGCCAAGGCCTACGCCACCGCGGGCTGGCAGCTCGAAGCCGCCAAGTACCTCACCCCGGAGGAGATCGCCGGGCTGGCCACCTCCTGGACCCGCAGGCTCAACTCCTCCCGCGACCAGCTCGACGTGCTCGCGCTGCGCGGCAAGATCGCCTAAACGGACACCGGACAGCGCACCGAGGTCCGGTTCACCAGCACCGTGCCCACCCCGTAGATCCCGCCGGTGGCCAGGTGCCGGGCCGCGACCGTGCACACGATCTGGTTGACCGCCCACGAGTTCAGCGGCAGCAGAGAGCCGTCGGCGCCGTGCACCTCCACCTCGACCGTGTTGCGCTCGGTCACCGTGGCGCTCAGCTCGCCGACCCCGTTGCCCGGCAGCGCGGTGGACAGGCCGCGCGGATCGTCCTCGGTGATCCCGTTGAACAGCTCGCGCAACGCGGTGTTGTAGTCGCCCAGCTTGCCGATCTTGCGGACCACCGGGGTCGGCCGGTTGCCCTGCAGGAAGTACAGCGTCGGTCCCTCGGCGAGCCCGCGCGGACCGTCGCCGCCGCTCAACGGCGGGGTCGGCCGCACCCCGCACCCGGCCAGCAGCGCCAGCGCCGCCAGCACCGCGGTCAGCCGCTTCACCACGGACCACCCTCCTCGAACGCCTGCGCCTCGATCCCCCTGGCCAGCCTGGGCAGCCGCAGGGTGAACCGGGCCCCGCCGTGCGGCGCGTTGGCCGCCTCGATCGTGCCGTAGTGCAGTTGCGCGTTCTCCCAGGCGATCGCCAGCCCAAGGCCGCTGCCCTCGGAGCGGGCCCGCGCCGAGTCGGCCTTGTAGAAGCGGGCGAACACCTGCGGCAGCACCGCTTCCGGCAGTCCTGGCCCGTGGTCGGTCACGCTGAACTCGATCCACTGTGGACTCGCGGTCAGCGTGGCCACCACCGGCGGCTGACCGTGCCGCAGCGCGTTGCCCACCAGGTTGGCCACGATCACGTCCAGCCTGCGCGCGTCCAGCTTGGTCAGCACGCCCTCGGGCAGCTCGGTGCGCACCGAGTCGATCCAGCCGCGGGCGCGCAGCGTGTTGCGCACCGCCTCGGCCACGTCCACCTCAGTCAGCACCAGCCTGGCCGCGCCCGCGTCGAACCGGGAGATCTCGATCAGATCCTCCACCAGCCGGGCCAGCTTGCGGGTCTCCTGCCCGACCAGCCGGGCCGCGATCTGGGCGTCCCCCGGCAGGTTCGCCGACTCCTCGTCCAGCACATCGGTCACCGCGGTCATCGCGGCCAGCGGGGTGCGCAGCTCGTGCGAGACATCGGCGACGAACCGGCGCGCGTCCGCCTCCATCCGCTGCAACCCGGTCACCGTGCGGTCCAGCGCGGCCGCGGTGTCGTTGAAGGTGTGCGCGAGATCGGCCAGCTCGTCCGAGCCCTTGACCTCCAGCCGCGCGCCCAGGTCGCCACCGGCCAGCCGCCGGGTGGCCCCGCGCAGCTCGCGCACCGGCCGCAGCACCCCGCGCGCGGCCAGCAGCGCCAGCAGCGCGGCCAGCGGCAGCGCCAGCAGACTGGTCTGCCACGCGCTGTTGGCCAGCGCGCTGATCTGCTGCGCGGGCCCGGACAGGTCCCGGAGCAGGTAGATCTCCATGCCGGTCGGGCTTGGTTCCTCGCCCGCCTTCTTGGTCATCACCGGCATGCCCACGAAGAACACCGTGCCGTTGCCGCCGGGGGTCTGGCCGCGCTGGAACATCACGATGCCCCGGTCCCGCACCGCGGCCCGCAACTCGCCGGGGAAGTCCGCCAGCCGGTACCCCTGCGGGCGGGAGGTCATGTTCTGGTAGGTCACCACCACGGCGCCGCCGGGCAGCCTGGTGGAGATCTGGTCCAGGGTGGTCTGGGTCGGCGGGAAGCTGATCTCCGGCGCGAGCTGGTTCACCGCGGTCCTGGCGTTGTCCATGATCTGGTTCTGGGCGTAGCTGAGCACGGTGGTGCGGGCCGAGACGTAACTGGCCCCGGCCGCGGCGGCCGCGCCG
The DNA here is from genome assembly GCF_023094165.1 of Crossiella sp. S99.2. Taxonomy (GTDB): domain Bacteria; phylum Actinomycetota; class Actinomycetes; order Mycobacteriales; family Pseudonocardiaceae; genus Crossiella. The sequence goes on from NZ_JALMDK010000001.1 coordinate 436,113, forward strand.
AGTGCGGCGATGGCCAGGAAGGCGAACACCAGCCGGGCGCGCAGCCCGCGGGCCCATACCGGCAGCGAGTCCAGCAGCCTGCTCATACCGGGCCGAACCGGTAGCCGAAACCGCGCACGGTCTGCACGTACACCGGGCTGGCCGGCCGGTCCTCGATCTTGGCCCGCAACCGCTGCACGCACGCGTCCACCAGCCGCGAGTCACCCAGGTAGTCGTGCTCCCAGACCGCCTGCAGCAGCTGCTGGCGGCTGAACACCTGCCCCGGCGAGGCGGACAGTTCCAGCAGCAGCCGCAGCTCGGTCGGGGTCAGCCCGACCTGCCGGCTGTCCTTGGCCACCACCAGCGCCTGCCGGTCGATCTCCAGCGCTCCGTGCCGCTCCTTGGCGATCTGCTCGCTCGCCCCGCGCCGCAGCACCGCCCGGATCCGCGCGTCCAGCACCCGCGGCTGCACCGGCTTGACCACGTAGTCGTCGGCCCCGGCCTCCAGCCCGCCGACGATGTCCATGTCATCGCTGCGCGCGGTCAGCATGATGATCGGCACCTCGCCGCCCGCCCTGATCCGGCGGCACACCTCGAACCCGTCGATGCCGGGCAGCATCAGGTCCAGCACCACGATGTCCGGGGCCTGCGCGCGCCACGCGTCCAGGCCCAGCTCGCCGGTGGCCGCCGCGTCCACGGTGTAGCCCTGCCGCCGCAGGGCCAGTTGCAGGCCCTCGCGCACGGCATGGTCGTCCTCGATCAACAGCACCCTCGGCATGGCACCGATTATCGAGGTCGCCGACCCTGCCCGCCGACCTGGCGGGCTGGCTGTAGCAGAACCATGACAAGGCGCGGACCAGCCGTGGACATCCGCGGCCGACCGTTAGTGGCATGCGCAACCAGACCCCTTACCTGGACGCGCCCACCACACCGATCCAGGTGCCCGGAACCAAGCCACGTCGCCGGTTCCGGGCCTGGAGCGGAGTGGCTGGGCTCAGCCTGACCCTGCTGCTGGTCACCGGCTTCGTCATCTACGGCCTGCCCTCGCCGGAGAACCCCGGCGGCCAGCTCTTCGGCGGCCTCACCGGCGGCACGAGCGCGAACACCCGGGCCGGCGGGACCACCGGCCCGTCCTGCACCTTCCCGCCGCAGCAGGCCGAACGCCTGGAGGTGCCCAGCGAGCTGGAGCCGGACCGGCTGCAGCCGAAGATGCGGGACGCCTTCCAGCAGGCCCGCTGCGCGGCCAAACAGGACGGGGTGGAGATCCTGGTCAAATCGGCCAAGCGCACCGCGGCCGAGCAGCGCAGGCTGTACCGGCAGGAGATCAAGAACCGCGGCTCGGAGGCGGAGGCCCGCAAGTGGGTGCTGCCGCCGGAGGAGTCCGCGCACGTCAAGGGCACCGCGGTGGACGTGAAGCCGCAGTCCGGCGCGAAGTGGCTGGAGCAGAACGGCAACCAGTGGGGCCTGTGCCGCACCATCGACCGCGAGTGGTGGCACTTCGAGTACGACCAGGACTGGGTGGGCAAGAGCTGCCCGGCCCCGCGCTAGGCCCGGCGACCCTGACCGCGGACCAGCCTGGCCACCTCCTGCCGCACCGGCTCGAAGCCGCTGCCCGCGAAGGCATTGCCGGGGCACTGGGTGGCCACCCAGTCCCGGTGCCTGGCCAGCACCGGACCGTCGTAGCGCTGCCCGTCCTCCACGTTGTGGTAGTTCAGCCGGGCCAGCGGGTCCAGCCCGCAGAGCAGGCTCAGCGCGGCCAGCGTCCTGGTCAGGGTGCCCACCGCGCGCGGATCGGGCTGCCCGCCGGTGAAGTCGCCGAGCAGGCAGATCCCGATGTTGCCCGGGTTGTGGCCGCGCACGTGCCCCGCGGTCACCGTCTCCGCGCTGCCATTGACCGGCGGCTGCCGGAACACCGCCGGTCCGCCGGTGTGCCTGCCCTGGTAGAGCGTGCCCTCGGGGTCGATCACCAGGTGGTAGCCGATATCGCCCCAGCCCTTGGCCACGGTGTGGCCGTGGTAGATCGAGCGCACCGCCGCGGCCCGGTCCGCGCCGACGCCGATCGCCGAGTGGTGCACGGTCAGGCACTGCACCGGGCTGAACGTGGCCGGCCAGACCTCGCCCTGCTGGCCGAAGCGCAGCTTCTCGTCCGCGCCCCACTCCACCCTGGTGCGCAGCCGCACGGCCAGCTCCGGCCGTCCCGGCGCGGCGAGTTCGGCAGGCGGTTGCCTGCTCCCGGCCCAGGCCGGACCGGCGCCGGTGAGCACCGCCCCGGCCACCCCCGCCAGGCCCGTCAGTAGTGCACGGCGCGTAGTCATGGCCACCTCCTGAATCGCAGCGTAATTAGTTGACCACGCAGCGAAATAGGGCACAAACTAGGCCGAATGATCTAGCAACGCTGCGCCGATCGTTCGCCTGGAGACAAGTAGACCGATGGGTCGGTTTTGTCCTCCAAACGAGTGACGACGATCGGCGGGAAGTGCAGGTTCCAACGTCAGAATCCCCGGCGGAACGCGACTACCTTCATAGGTGGCGTCACGATCGAGTGTGAGGCGACTCCAAGAAGGCAAGACGTCGAAAGGGGACCGCCGTGGATCCAGTGACACTGCGTGCACGAGCCGCCGGGGTGCGCGCACGAGTCGGCGCTTACCGGGTCGCCCAGATCGATGCCGTTCCGCTCTTCCAGCACGGGGTCGCCGCGGTGCTCGGCCGCGACCCGCGGGTGCAGTGGGTCGGCGCGGCCAGTTCCCCCGGCAGCGCGGTGCAGCTCTGCCGCGCCGCCCAACCGAACGTGTTGCTGATCGACTGCGAACTGGACCCCGGCGCGCACCTGTGCCGGATGCTGACCGGCATGCAGCCCAGTCTGGTGGTGATGACCCTGTTCCGCCCCGGCCAGCGGGCCGCGGGCGAGGTGGAGATCGCCCGCCGCGCGGGCGCCAAAGGCTTCCTGCCGCGCGAACTGGACCCGGCCCGGCTCCCGGAGGCGATCTGCCAGGCGGTGGAGCTGGGGCTGTACGTGGACCCCGCGCTGACCGCGCTGCTCACCCCCGGCCGGGTCATCGGCGCGCAACGCGGCTCCGGGCCTGCGCTGTCCAAGCGGGAGTTCGAGGTGCTGCGGCTGATCGCGGACGGGCTGACCGCGAAGAACATCGCGCATCGCCTGGAGGTCTCCGAGGAGACGGTGAAGACCCATGTCCGGCGGATGCTGCGCAAGCTCGACGCGCGGGACCGGGCGCACGCGGTGGCGCTGGCTTACCAGGCCGGGCTGCTCGGGGAAGCGGCCGCGGCCGATGAGGTGGTGCGGTTGATGCCGGTGACCAGGGCGGTCGCGGCGCGCTGAGGCTCGGGATGCTCAGCGCGCCCTGCTGAGCTGGGTTCAGTGCGCCTGCTGGCGGAACTCCCAGTCGAGGCGCTGCATGACCCACTCCTGGGCCAGGGCCATCGGGGAGGTCTGGCGCTGCGCGGCCAGTTCGCGGAGCTGCTCGTTGGCGATCAGGCTCAGGCGGAGCTGGTGCACCTCGGCGTTGCCGAAGCGGCGGCCGGTGGCCGTGGTCTCGACGTCGGCCTCGGGGGCCAGCGCGGCGAGGTAGTTGTCGAGCTCCGCGTCGGGAGCGAGCAGTTCGGTCTCGGCTGCCGGAGCCGGGCGATGACGGCCGTTCTTCGATCGACTGAGAAGCACGGCAGACACGGTAACGAACCGGTGTCGAGGATACGAGACCTGTGACCTACACGTCAGTGTGTAACACCGCGAACGGGCTATTGACATGGAGAGGCCCCCGCGCCAGGGGGAGGAGCACGGGGGCCGGAGGGGATCTCCACAGGCGCTGACCGGGGGTGTGTCAGCAAAGTGATTGTTGCATGCTCACTCGTCGGTGCCCAGGGATGTCGTGGAACTTTTTTGTTTAAGTCCTGTACTTATTCACCAAAACGACGTTATGAACATCGGGTGACCGAGTTTGTGCACAGTGTGGATTAAAACCGATCTCACTCGGCCCAAGACCGGAATCGGCGCAAGCGCAAGCTGTTTGTGACCACGAACACACTAGAGAACGCCATGGCCGCACCGGCCAGCATTGGGTTGAGTACCCCGGCCGCGGCCAGCGGCAAACCTGCCACGTTGTAGGCGAAGGCCCAGAAGAGATTGCCCTTGATGGTGCCGAGGGTGCGCCGGGACAGCCGGATCGCGTCCGCGGCCACCCGCAGGTCCCCGCGCACCAGGGTCAGATCGCCGGCCTCGATGGCCACATCGGTGCCGGTGCCCAAGGACAGCCCCAGGTCGGCGGCTGCCAGCGCGGGCGCGTCGTTCACCCCGTCGCCGACCATGGCCACCACCCGGCCCTCGCCCTGCAGCCTGCGCACCGCGGCCACCTTGTCCGCCGGCATGACCTCGGCGATCACATCCGCCGCCGGGATGCCCACCTCCGCGGCCACCGCGGCGGCCACCGTGGCGTTGTCCCCGGTCAACAGCACCGGCCGCAGCCCGAGCTGACGCAACCGGCGCACCGCCTCGGCACTGGTCGGCTTCACCGTGTCCGAGACCATCAGCAGCCCGGCGGCCACCCCGTCCACCGCGGCCGCGACCACCGTGCGCCCGGACCCCTCGGCCACCCGCACCGCCTCGGCCAGCTCCGCGGTCAGCTCGACCCCGCGCTCGGCCAGCAACCGCGGCCGACCGACCACGACTGCCCGCCCGGACACCGTTCCCTGCACACCGAGGCCTTCGTTGTTGCCGAATTCGGCCACCGCGGGCAGCTCGCCCACCTCCTTAGCCGCGCCGTCGGCGATGGCCCGTGCGATCGGGTGCTCCGAGGCCGCTTCCACCGCCCCGGCCAGCCGCAACAGCTCGGCCCGATCCACGCCCTCGGCCGGGACCACCCCGGCCAGCGTCATCACGCCGGTGGTCACCGTGCCGGTCTTGTCCAGCACGATGGTGTCGACCCGGCGGGTGGACTCCAGCACCTCCGGCCCCTTGACCAGGATGCCGAGCTGCGCGCCCCGCCCGGTGCCGACCAGCAGCGCGGTCGGTGTGGCCAGCCCTAGCGCGCACGGGCAGGCGATCACCAGCACGGCCACCGCCGCGGTCAGCGCGAAGGAAGTGGTGGCGCCCCACAACAACCAGAAGGCCAGCGTGGCCGCCGCGATCACCAGCACCACCGGCACGAACACCGCGGAGACCCGGTCGGCCAGCCGCTGCACCTGCGCCTTGCCCGCCTGGGCCGCTTCGACCAGCCGGGCCATCTGGGCGAGCTGGGTGTCCGCGCCGACCCGGCTGGCCCGGACAATCAGCCGCCCGCCCGCGTTCACCGTGCCACCGGCCACCGCCGTGCCCGGCCCGACCTCCTCGGGCACCGACTCCCCGGTCAGCATCGACCGGTCCAGCGCCGAGGTGCCCTCCTCGACCACGCCGTCGGTGGCCACCTTCTCGCCCGGCCGCACCACGAAGAGCGTGCCCACGGTCAGCGCGTCCACCGGGATCCGCCGCTCCCTGCCGTCCGCCAGCACCGCGACATCCTTGGCGCCCAAGGCAAGCAGCGCCCGCCGCGCCGCGCCGCTGCGCCGTTTGGAGCGGGCCTCCAGCCAGCGGCCCAGCAGCAGGAACATGGTCACGCCCGCGGCGACCTCAAGGTAGATGTCCGCGGTGCTGGACTCCCGTGGCAGCAGGCTGAACTCGTGCACCATGCCCGGCATCCCGGCCCCGCCCCAGATCAGCGCGTACACCGACCACAGGTAGGCCACCGCGACACCCATCGAGACCAGGGTGTCCATCGTGGTCGCGCCGTGCCGCAGGTTCACCGCGGCGGTGCGGTGGAACGGCCAGCCGCACACCAGCACCACCGGCGAGGACAGCGCCAGCGCGACCCACTGCCAGAACGGGAACTGCAACGCCGGAATCATCGAAAGCAGGATGACCGGCAGGCCGAGCAGCGCGGCGATCACGAAGCGCGCCTTGAGATCCTCGGCTCGCTCGTCGGTGTCTTCATCGTCCACAATGGACTGTTTGGCCGGTTGCGGCGGGGTCGCGGTGTACCCGGCGGTCTCCACCGCCGACACCAGCGTGCCGACGTCCAGGCCGTCCGGGTAGGACACGGTGGCCCGCTCGGTGGCGAAGTTGACCGTGGCGGTCACGCCGTCGAGCTTGTTCAGCTTGCGTTCGACCCGCCCGGCACAGGCCGCACAGGTCATCCCGCCGATGGCCAGCTCGATCCGCCGGCCGGCCTCCGTGGTCGTCACAACCGCTCCCCTCCGCCTCGCCTGCAAGTTGGTCAGCTGGTGAGCTGGTAACCGGCCTCGGTCACCGCGGCCTTGACCTCCTCCGCGCTCAGCTCGCGCTCGCTGGTCACGGTCACCGCGCCGGTGGGCAGGTCCACCGCGACGCCGGTGACCCCGGTGACCTCGGACAGCTCCTCGGTGACCGAGCTGACGCAGTGCTGGCAGGTCATGCCGGTGACGGTGTAGGTGGCGCTGACGGACATGAGTGCTCCTCGTTCAGGTTCAGGGGAAACGGGACCCGCTCACGACTACGGATCCCGGCAGCAGGGCGTTCGGACAGGACGTGCGGTCAGGACTTGACCAGGCGCGCGATCGCCTCAGCGGCCTCGCGGACCTTGGCCTGGGCCGCCTCGTCACTGGTGCGCGCGGCCTCCACGACACAGCCGGCCATGTGCTCCTCGAGCAGTTCGAGGGCGAAGGCCTGTAGTGCCCTGGTCGCGGCCGAGACCTGGGTCAGCACGTCGATGCAGTAGGTGTCGTCGTCGACCATCCGCTGCAGTCCGCGGACCTGCCCCTCGACTCGACGGAGTCGGCGCAGGTGGGCGTCCTTGCGTTTGCTGTACGGGTGGCTGTGCTCCTCGGCCATGCTGTGAGCATACCCCTAGGGGGTAGGGGTAAATGCCAGAGAGGTGGCCTGGCTCACAGAACGCTTGTCCTGTCAAGAGACAGATTGCCAACCGTTGATTACACAGGGTTCTTGATGAATCACTCGGCGGGGGGCTGTGAGCGAGGAAACCAGTGGCTAGCCTGCCTGCGAAGCCAACGTCGGGGAGGCGCCATGCACGGGTCGCTCGAGGTGCGGAAGTACCTGTGGGAACAGGACGACACGGTTGCCAAGGGCAGTGGAGTGCCGCTGCCGCGGAACGGAGAGCCATCCCGGATCTCCGCGGAACAGGTGCACAGGGCGCGCATGGCCGTGGCGCGTGGCGCTTTAGACGCCGAGGACTGCCGCATGCTGCTTGACATGCTGGGACTGGTGCCCAGTGAGGAGGACGGCATCCCGCCGGTGCGGCGGTAGCGCCTGGGCGCGACAAACGATTGGGCCGGTGCGGGACGTGGCCGCGGAAGCCACGCCCCGCACCCCCGAGACGCACACCCCCCGGCGCCCGCCTCGGGCTGCCGCGGCAAAACATACCGAGCGGTCGGCTGGTCCGGCAATGAATCAGTTTCATGGTGTCGCGGACAGCACAGGGTGATGGCCTTTCACCCGGTGGTAGGACCGCTGTGCGGAATCCCGTTGAAGAGGTAACTTGCGGTGCCGCCAGTGATCACGGAGCCGCCATGCCCACGCAGCCAAGAGCCCAGGTCACCCGAGAGTCGATCATGGTCGCCGCCGCGTCGGAGTTCGACCGGCTCGGCTATGCCGCCGTCTCGCTCAGCCTCATCCTGGAACGCTGCGGCGTGTCCAAGGGGGCCTTCTACTTCCACTTCCCGTCCAAGATCGCCCTGGCCGCGGCCATCATGGAGTCCGAACAGGCACTGTGGCCGGAGCTGACCCGCCGCTGGGACGAACGCGGCCTGGACGCCCTGCGCACGCTGATCGGCTCCACCACCCAGGCGGTCGAGATGATCTCCGGCGACCCCATTGTGCGCGCGGGAGTCCGCCTCTCCACCGACCCCGAAGTGCACGCTTCCGGACTGCGCCCGCAGTACCTGAACTGGGAATCCCTGCTGACCGTGCTGGCCGAACGGGCCAAGGACGAGGGACTGCTCCGCCCCGGTGTCGATCCGGTGGAGGTGGCGCGGGTGCTCAACGCCGTGTTCGCTGGGAACCGGGAGATCGCCGCGGCCCTGACCGGGTACGCGGACTACGTCGCCCGGATGGACCAGGCGTGGCGGGTGCTGCTGCCTGGTATCGCCACTGATGAGTGGCTGACCCAATGGCGAACCGCCTCCGCGGGAGGCGGCTGAGGAGGCAACACGTGACCAGTCCGGTCGAGGTCGCCGAGGCGACCCGGAAACCGCTGGTGAAGCTGGGCGGAGTGTTCATGACCTCGCCCCAGATGAACGCGCACACCAAGGCCCTTGAACTGCCCAGGGGCGGTCTGTACTTCCGCGGCCGGTCCGCGGTGCTGGGCGATCCGTCCTCCACCGTGGTCGCCGAGCTGTACGGCATCTTCCCGAAGTGGCTGATGCACGCGGTGATCCCGCAGGTCACCCAGCTGCTGCCGGCCACGGCCGCGGTGGCCGAGTTCTCCGCGGCCTGCTGGGAGTGGGGCCGCGAGGCGCTGGCCGAGGTCCCGGACGCCGCCCGCACCGCCGAACTGCTGTTCCAGATCAGCGACGGCGCGGACGCCGGCAACCTGCCGTTGTTCGCCGGCTGGCGGGAGGCCCCGCGCCCCGAGGACACCCCGGCCCGGCTGGCGCACGCGCTCAACCTGGTGCGCGAGTACCGCGGCGGCCTGCACTTCGGTGCGCTGCGTGCCTGCGGCATCGGCATCGCCGAGGCGCTGGCGGTCAACCCGGAGAGCGGCAAGCAGATCATGACCAGGCTGGCCTGGCAGGAGGAGGAGGCCGACGCGCTGATCGCGCGCACCGAGGCCAACCCCGACCTGCCCCGCCGCTGGCGCCAGGCCGAGGAGCTGACCGACAACGCGATGGGCCGGACCCTGGCCGACACGCTGTCCGAGGCGGAGCTGGTCGAGTTCTGCGAGCTGATGCGGGCACTGCCGACCCCATGACCGGGCGGATGGGGCAGTGGCGGAACTCACAGGGGTTCGGCTGCCGCTGCTCCATCCGGGTAAGTGGGCTCGGATGGGTGACTTCGGCAGGTCGGGCGGGGGCGTCTTGATCGCCGGATGCGCTGGCTCGGTGAGCGTTTTCCCTGGTGGCGAGCTTTCTGGACCCCCGTTTTGGAACTTCGGCCCCCCGTGCCCTAAGCTATCCATGCTCCCAACGGAAAGCCGTTGAGGGTGCAGGAGAACTTCTGATTCACTGGAGTCAGAAACATCCGGCCCCCATCGTCTAGTGGCCTAGGACGCCGCCCTTTCAAGGCGGTAGCGCGGGTTCGAATCCCGTTGGGGGTACGCAGTACAGCACGATGCAAGGCCCAGTGGCGCAGTTGGTTAGCGCGTCGCCCTGTCACGGCGAAGGTCGCGGGTTCGAGTCCCGTCTGGGTCGCAAAAGGGGTTCGCTCCGTGGAGCGGGCCCCTTTCGGCCAGGTAGCTCAGTTGGTACGAGCGACCGCCTGAAAAGCGGTAGGTCGGCGGTTCGACCCCGCCCCTGGCCACCGAAATGGGATCCCCCTGCTCATCCCCGAGCTGGGGGATTTCGCTTTTTTCGGTGGCATCCGACCCGGGGGGCCGAGCCCCCCGGACCCCCACGTGGCGGTTGGCTCTGAACCAGCGTGGTTGCGTGGGTGGCGGTGTGTTGTGGGGTTATCCACAGGTTGTCCACAGGTGTTAACGCTTAACTGGGGTTGGTTAACTGTTAACCCTCCCTTGCGTTGGGTGTCACGTTCTAGCTTTGGGTTCCCTGCTTTGGAAGGAACCTGATGAAGGCGTTTATTCCTGCGGTACTACTTTCGTTGGTATTTCCTGCCAGTGCTTCTGCTGAGGCTGGTGATGTTGTTGGGAAGTGGATTGATCCGGGGTCTGGGCAGCTGGTTACTTCTGTTTATGGGGAGGGGGCTGCTGAGCGGGTTCGGCAGACTGGGGCTCGGGTTCAGGTTGTTTCGCGTAGTCGGGCTGAGCTGGATGGGATTGTTCAGCGGGTTGGTTCGATTGCTGCTGGGCCGACCGGGGTTACCTCTTGGGGGATTGATCCGGTTAGTGCGCAGGTGGTGGTTCGGACTGTGGCTGCGGCTAGCGCTGATGTGGTGGCGCGGATCCGGGGGTTTGGGGAGGCTGTGCGGGTTGTGGTGGATGCGTCCGCGCCTGTGCAGCAGGGTGGGGAGGTTCGGACGGGGAACCCGTGGTGGCCGGGGAGTGAGAGCAACTGCTCGGTGGGGTTCGGAGCTGCTGATGCCAGTGGGGCAAGCATTTCCTGACCGCTGGGCACTGCACGAACGATGCTAATCAGGCTGCTTTTGGGCAGTCTGGGCAGCAGAATCGGGTTGGTACGTCGAACGTTGGTGGGTCCCGTAGCGTTAATGCGCGTGAAGGGGACATGGGGGTTGTTGCGGTTACGGAGGCCGGGTGGGGGCTTTCTGCCTCGGTTAATACCTGGGGTGGGGCTGCTGTGACGGTGGCTGGGTTTGTTGAGCCGGTGGTGGGGCAGAGTACTTGTCACTCGGGGAATACTTCCAAGTGGCAGTGTGGGCGGGTTACTGCGGTTAATCAGACGATTAACTATGGGAACGTGGTTATTGAGGGGTTGGCCACGACCACTGCCTGCTCCAAGGGTGGGGACTCTGGTGGGGGGTGGCTGGTTGGGGACAAGGCTGTGGGGTTGCACTCGGGTGGGCAGTCGTCTTGTGAGCCGGGGGGAGCGGACAACCAGTCGATCTTTCAGCCGGTGGGTGAGGCGTTGAAGAAGTGGGGGCTGACGTTGGTGACCGGGGATCCGGGTGGGGACACCGAGGCGCCCTCGGTGCCGGGGAACCCGCGGGCTACCGGGGTCACTGCCGCTTCGGTGGCGTTGGGGTGGGATGCGGCCACTGACAACGTTGGGGTGACTGGGTACGACGTGTACCGGGGGGAGGAGGTTGTGGCCAGTTCCGCGGGGACTTCGGTGAGTGTTGGCGGGTTGGCCGCTGATACGGAGTACTCGTTTGTGGTGCGGGCTCGGGATGCTGCCGGGAACCGGTCTGGGGCCAGTGCGGTGGTGACGGCTCGTACCGCGAAGGGGGATGCGGGGGCTCGGACCTTCAGCAATGGCAACGCTTTTGCGATTCGGGACTTTGCGGTGGCGGTGAGTCCGGTGCGGTCCACTGCTTCGGGGAGTGCGGTTGTGCCGGTGACTGTGGTGGTGGATGCGGTGCACAGCTGCCAGGAGGATCTGAACATCAATCTGGTGGGGCCGTCTGGGCGGTACTACTCGTTGCAGCGTTCTGGGGGCTTTGAGTGCCACGCGTTCCCCGGGAGCCGGACCTTCACGGTGCGGACCAGTGAGTTGGCTGGGGGGAACTGGACGCTGCGGATTGGGGACAACGGGCCTGGGGATGTGGGCACGTTGAACAGTTGGTCTGTGACTGTGTGAGTTGGGTGGGGCGTTCCGGTTGGGGCGCCCCACTTTTTTATGGCCAGGTCCAGTGGAAGCCGTAGGTGCCGGGGCCGAAATCTGTTGCCACGCCGTGGATTGAGGAGAGTTCGTCCAGGTGGACCTGTTCGGTGTGGTGGGTGGTTTTGGTGGTGGTGTGGCGGGTGATGGTGGCTGGGGGGCAGCTGGGGTGGAAGCGGATTTCCAGGACGTATTCGCGTACTGGTAGGCGGAATTTGCGTTCGTAGTTGGTGGCGGTGGGGTGCGGGGCGTGGTTGGTCAGTTCGTGTTCGGTGATGATGGTTTCGTTGCGTTGCAAGGGTTTGGGGAAGAGGAGTTCGGCTGCGAGCAGGCCGTTCTTGGGGTTGGTGGTTTGTCTGCCCAGGGTGCAGTGGCGGAGGGGTTTCACTTCGGGGAGGGGGTGGTTGTGTTCGTCCAGGTGGAGGATGACCACCCAGCGGTCGGGGCCGTCGGCGTTGGCTTTGAGGACCTGGCGGGAGATGAAGGAGAGTTCTTCGCGGTGGGGGCCGATGTGGATGGTGTCGTGCTGGCTCAGGCGGGTCAGGCGGGCGTCCCAGGTGGTGTCGATGTCGCTGACTGCTTCCTCGACCTCGGTGGGGGCCGGCCAGAAGGCGCCGATCTCGGGGAGTTCGGGGACTCGGTGCAGGCCGCGGGGGCGTGGCGGGCCGAGCAGGGCGGTCAGGGCTCCTGGGGGGACGGCCAGGACCTCTTCCAGGTGGTGCAGGGCGGTCAGGGACTCGTGGCGTTCTGGGCGGCTGCGGCCGGACTGCCAGTAGCTCAGGGTGGCCGCGGAGATGGTGACGCCTCTGGTGCGCAGGTGTTCGCGGATGCGGTGCAGGCCAAGGCCGCGGCGGGCGATGGCCGCGCGCAGGGCGGTGGCGAACGGGTCCGGGGTCGGCTCCGGCGGCATGGTCGGAGGGTAGGACCTCAGAAGCGGGGGAACCAGTCGTCGTCGAAATGCACCACGACCAGGCTCTGGTCGTCGTGGCGCTTCGGGCGCGGCCACTTGCGGCCGTCCGGATCGGACTCCTCGGCCTTGCGCACCGCGTCCAGCACCGTGTGCAGGCCGTCCTGCACCGCCTGGTCGTAGAGCGCGGTCCAGTCGGTGAACACGCCGTAGTCCTCCACCCCGCAGGACACGCCGTCGCTGGCCATCACCACCGCCTGCACCTGGTCCCGCATCCAGTGCGCGCGCATCGCCTGCTTGGCCGCGACCGGATCGGCCTCGGCCACCCAGAAACCGCCCTCGCGGTTGCGCCACTGGCCCACCTCGGTGGCCGATTCGCGCAGTGCGTCCACGTGCGCGCCGGAGAAGCCGGCGCCGTCACGGAGCTGTTCGCGGTAGCCGGTGCGCCGGGGCACGGACAGGTTCGCCAGCCGGGTGTCGTTGAGCACGTGCACATCGCCGACGGTGAAGGCCACCACCGGGCTGTCCGCCAGCACCAGGGCGTCCACTCGCTCCTCGTCCCAGCGCAGCAGGGCCACCGTGCTGGAGGGCGCCTTGCCCGGTTCCAGGTCGTGGTCGGTGGCCACCTGACTGATGCAGGCGGCCAGCAGCTCCACCAGGTCGATGTCGGGCTGGGCGGTGAGCTGCCTGCGCAGCCGGTCGCCGAGCCGCTCGGCGTACCAGCCGCCGGTGTGCCGTCCCGGCTCCAGCCGGGTCGCGCCGTCCAGGAGCACCACCGCGTTCGGCAGGACCACGATGCGGTCCTCGCTCTCGGCGAAACCGCCGGTGAGGTGGACCCCTGCTCGCTCCGCCATCTCGATCGCCGGCACGATCGGGACAGTAATGCGAAAACCCGGGAAAGCCTGCTACTGGGCCGTTTTCCACTCAGCCGGAGTACGCAGTGCCACGAACGGCACAAAGAACTGGGCAAGTGGCCCAATGGTGATCGCGTACAGCAGGGTGCCGATGCCGATCGTGCCACCCAGGAAGAAGCCCAGCACCAGTACCGCGATCTCGATCCCGGTGCGCACCAGGCGGATTGACCAGCCGGTCCGCGCGCACAGGCCGGTCATCAGCCCATCGCGTGGGCCGGGACCGAGGCGGGCGCCGATGTAGGCGGCGGTGGCCAGGCCGTTGAGCACGATCGCGGTCACCAGGAAGATCCCGCGCAGCCACCAGGAACCGGCCGCGGGCAGCAGGAACAGGGTGGCGTCCACCGCGACCGCGATCAGCACCACGTTGGCCACCGTGCCGATGCCCGGCCGCTGCCGCAGCGGGATCCAGCCCAGCAGCACGATCACCCCGGTGATCGCGGTGATGGTGCCGAAGCTGAGCGGGATGTGCCGGGTCAGGCCCTCGTGCAGCACGTCCCACGGGTCAAGGCCGAGCCCGGACCTGATCATCAGCGCCATGCTCGCGCCGTAGAGCAGCAGCCCGGCCAGCAGCTGGGTGAGCCGCCGGAGCGGCCGCAAGCGGACCGGGAGCGGGTGCAGGGGGACTGTCGGGGACGCCATGCCGCCATCCTGTGCGGGGATTGGCCTTTACTTCGAGGGCCAAAGTGGAAAAATTGGCCCACATGAGTCAGGCATTGCCCGCCGGTGGCCGGATCTCCGCGCCGCACCTCGCCGATCTGCTCGGCTGCTGGCGCAACGGTCCGCACCGCGCCCAGTCCGCCGATCTGGCCGCCGCACTGCGGTTGCTGGTGCTGGAGGGGCGGCTGCCGGTGGGCACCCGGCTGCCCGCGGAACGCGAACTGGCCCAGGCGCTCGACCTCAGCCGCACCACGGTCACCGCGATGCTGGACCGGCTGCGCGAACAGGACCTGATCGCCAGCCGCCGGGGCGCCGGCTCCTGGATCACCCTGCCCGGCCGGCCGGTGGCGCGGGAGGGATTCTGCCCGCTGCCGGAAGCCGAGGCGATCAACCTGGCCCAGGCCACCCCGGCCGCGCCCGCCGAGCTGGCCGCCGCGGTGGACGCGGCCCGGCTGCGGCTGCCCGAATACCTGAGCGGACCCGGGTACGCGCCAATGGGCCTGTTGCCGCTGCGCGAACGCATCGCCGAGCGCTACACCCGGCGCGGCCTGCCCACCGGCCCGGACCAGGTCATGATCACCAGCGGCGCGCAGCACGCGCTCGCGCTGACCCTGCGGCTGCTGGTCATGCCGGGACAGCGGGTGCTGGTGGAGAACCCGACCTATCCCAACGCGGTGGACGCCATCCGGGCCGCGCACGCCCAGCCGGTGCCGGTCGCGCTGGCCCCCGATGGCTGGGACCTGCCCGGCATCGAGGCCACCCTGCGCCAGGGCGCGCCCCGGCTGGCCTACCTGATGCCGGACTTCCAGAACCCGACCGGTCTGCGGCTGGACGCCGAGGGCCGGGAGCAGCTGGCCGCCACGTTGCGCCGGACCCGGACGCTGGCGCTGGTCGATGAGACCCTGGCCGAGCTGGACCTGGACGGCGACCCGCTGACCGGGCCACCGCCGCTGGCCGCCTTCGCCGAGCAGCAGGTGATCACCGCGGGCTCGGCCTCGAAAATGCTCTGGGGCGGGCTGCGCCTGGGCTGGCTGCGGGCGCCGGTCGAACTGGCCCAGCAACTCGCCGGGGTGCGGGCCTCGATCGACCTCGGCTCCTCGGTGCTGGACCAGCTGGTGCTGACCGAGCTGCTCACCGATCCGGAACCGCTGCTGGCCCGCCGCCGTGCCCAGTTCGCCGCGGCCAGGGACACCATGATCGCCGCGTTGAGTGAGCAGCTGCCCGCCTGGCGGATCCGCAGGCCGGGTGGCGGGCTGAGCCTGTGGTGCGGGCTGGACGGGCCGATCAGTACCCGGCTGGCCGCCGCCGCGGTCAACCACGGACTGCACCTGGTGCCGGGCTCCCGCTTCGGCGTGCACGGCGGGCTGGAGCGGTGGCTGCGGCTGTCCTTCGCCCAGGACCCGGCGGTGCTGACCGAGGCGGTGCACCGGCTGACCCGGGCCGCGGCCACCCTCACCGGGACCGGCGCTGACCTGGTCGCAGTGACCTGACCTGGACAAATAAGGAGCCCCGGTACCGCGGGGGCAACGCGGTACCGGGGCTGCGCACCCAACACGGCCGGGCGCGGTCGGCCGGTTGGGAGTTCAGGGGCGTGTCCACAGGACGCTGGCCGACTCGGTCGGCGTTGCTCGGAAAGTCCGGCAACCGCGGCGACGAATGGCCGATCACTGGATCACGCGGGAGGTTGTTCCTGCTCAACGCAGGTGCGGCGGAAAAGCCGCGCCGGGAATGCCGCTCGGATGGCGCAAGCCGTCACAGGCTGTGCACGCACACCGATGGCGTAAGACCGACCTCGGTCAGTCGGGCGAGGTGGGCGGCAGGCCCGGGGTGTTGTGCGGCGAACCCGCGGTGCGCGGGCGCTCGACGGTCACCAGGCTCGGCTTGGGCAGTTGCGGCAGCGGAGCGGTGATCAGCGCGGTGGCGCCACGGGCGCCACCGTTGTCCGAGGCCGTGCCACCCAGCGAGGCCGAGGACGGCGCGTGCGGGGTCGGCTGGCGATGATCCGGACCGGTGGGCAGGTCCGGGAAGTCCTGGTGCTCGGCCCGGTCGGTGCTCGGCTGCGGCACGACCTTGCCGATGGCCTGCCGCACCGTGGTCACGGTGCGGGCGGCCACGGTGGGCGCAGGTTCGGCCGGGGGCGGTGCCACTTCGGGCTCGACCACCGGTGGCGGCGCGGGCAGCTCGGCCGGCGGCGGGACCGGTTTTGGCTGGCGGAACGCGCTGGCCGTGCCCTCGGCGGACTTCGGCGTGCGGATCGTCCTGATCGACGCCGGGGCCGCGCCCTCGTCCTCGGGTATCGGCTGGACCTCGGCGGAGCCGGTGGTGGCCAGGCTGCCGCCCTTGGCGTCCAGGCCGTCGTCCTCGGCGACCAGCGTGGTCAGCGCGGTGGACGGGCGGCCCAGTTTGGCGTTGAGCCGTTCGGTGATGCGTGCGCCGAGGCCACCGGCCCGCGCGACGGCATCCGTCTTGGCCGGCTCCTGGAACTCCGAATCGGTCGACGGGCTCAGAACGTCCACGCGGGCCGGTGACTCGTCGGCATTGGCGGCGACAGCTCCGGCCAGCCAGGCGGCCGCAGCCAGGCCACCGGCAATGGCCAGCCGGACGGCAGCGGGGCGCAGCCTCTCTCCCCAGCTGCGCACCGCCCCGGCGCTGGTCACCGTCACCACCACCTACCGATCACCGGATGACTGAACGAAAGACACGTGCGTCAACCATGGTTGGCCCGTTTGGCGGGATGCGCGAGCGTACTGGCGGGTTTCCACCCGGAGGTGGGTCGTGTTGCTCCGGACGTGCGCGAAACGATCACCCTGCGTCGATAATTCCAGGTGGGGAAGCGGTTTCCTCGGCTGGTGAACTGGGGCGAGGTCACACTCGGCGAGGGTCGTTCAGGCGGGTGAGCGTTGTCACGCCTTCGGGCGGCTGACGGATCCGCCACAGCTCCAGCCGCTTCCAACTGCCGACGGGTCGCCGGAGGCAGGGGAGCGCAGATGGACGAGGAATGGCAACGGCTGGTCGGCCGCTACGCGCGGCTGGTGTGGGCGGTGGCCCGCTCGCACCGGCTCACCGACCAGGAGGCGGCTGACGTCAGCCAGACCACCTGGCTGAAACTGGCCGAACGCCGGGGCGAGCTGACACTCCCGCACCGCGTGCAGGCCTGGCTGGTCACCACCGCCCGCCGGGAATCCCTGCGGGCGCTGGCCGCCCGCAGGCGCGAGCGCTGCCTGGACCTGGAGACGCTGGGCCGGGTCGCGCACCTGGACCGCTTCCGCGCGCCGGACCCCGCGGACCTGGTCATCGCGGGCGATCGGGCGGGCAGGCTGTGGCGGGCCTTCGCCCGGATGCCGTTGCGGTGCAGGCAGTTGCTGTGGATCGCGGCCTACGCGCCGGACCTCAGCTACGTCCGGGTCGCCGAGTTGCTGGGCATGCCGGTCGGCAGCATCGGCCCGACCAGGGGCAGGTGCCTGGCCGCGTTGCGCCGTCGGCTGGTCGGCGAACTGGGGGCGGCGGGATGACCGACGACGAGCTGTTCGCGGAGCTGACCGAGGTCGTGGCGAGCACGGATCCGTTGCCGCCGCCGGTGCTGGCCGCGGCTGCCGCGGCGGGTGCGGTGACCGCGCCGCGCGGGATCCGGCTGCACGAGGTCGATCCCGCGCCGGGCATGCGCGGCGACGACCTGATCATGTTGTGCGCCTACGGCGTCACGGTCCGGGTGGAACTGGGCGAGGCGGTGACCGGCGTCGTCACCGGAACAGGTGGCGTGGTCGAGCTGCGCACTCCGGGTGGTTCCTGGTTCGCCGAGATCGACCCGGCGGGCCGGTTCACCGTCGAGGGGCTGCCGAGGGGGCCGGTGAGCCTGCGGGTGCACGGCGCGGCGCTGCTGGTCGGGGGGTGGATGACGTGGTGAGCCTGGTTGATCGAGCCGCCACGGAACCGGAGGCGGTCCTGCGCGAGGCGGTGGCCGCGCTGGCGAGTGCCAGGGGCGCGGAGCGGGTGACACTGCGGCTGGCGGCCGCGCTGGCGCACGTCGAACTCGGCGAGCCCGCACCGGCGGCCCGGCATGCCCACCTGGCCCTGGCCGCGGCGGAACGGGCTGGGCTCAGTGGCTTGGCGGGGTCGGTGCGGCTGGTCAGGGCCTGGCTCGCGGTGGACCGGGGACGGCCGCGGGCGGCACTGGCCGAGCTGGACCGGGCTCGTGGGCTTGCCGGGGTGGAGCTGGCGAAGGCCCGGTGCCTGCGTGGCGCGGCGTACTTCGCGTTGCGGGAACCGGCGGCGGCTGAGCTGAACGCCGCGGTGGCCGGATTGGCCGAGCAGCCGAGGTGGCTGGCGAACGCGTTGATCGTGCGGGGCGCGGATGCCTGTTATCGAGGGCAGGCAGCGCGTGGGCGGGCTGATTTTGCCGCTGCGGAAGGGATTCTGGCGGGGCTCGGGCTGCGCGAGCGGGCCGCGGTGTGTGTGCACAACCAGGGGTTCGCGGCCTTGCGGAGTGGGGATTCCGTTGCGGCGCTGCGGTTGTTCGACGCGGCGGAGCGGGCGGGGGCGGATCCGTTGCGGCATCCGGAGATGCTGCTGGACCGGGCGGAGGCGTTGGCGCCGGCGGAGGCGGCGCCGGTGTTGCGGCGGGCGATCGTGTTGCTCCGGGCGGCGGGGAAGGAGCGGAAGCTGGCCGAGGCGATGGTGGCGCTGGCGCGATGTTCGTTGCGGGGCAAGGAGTTTGGCGCGGCGGCGGATGCGGCTCGGGAGGCGGTGGAGTTGTTCCGGCGGCAGCGGCGGCCGGGCTGGGCGGCCTTGGCGAGGGCACTGGGGCTGCACGCCACACTGCTGAGCGGCACTGGCGGAAGCCCGGGGGAGGCAGGCCGGTGCGCCGACCGGTGCGCCCGAGCCGGGTGGCCGATGGAGGCCGACGAGCTGCGGCTGGTGGCTGGCCGGATCGCGCTGCAGGACGGTCGGGAAGCTTTGGGGCGCAGGCTGTTGGGGCAGATCCACGGACGGGCTACCCGATGGCGGGCGCGGGCGGAACTCGCCAAGGGTGGGGAGGTGCTCCGGGTGTGTCGGCGCGGCTTGACCGCGCGGTGGGATCAGGAACTGGCCGAGGTCGGGCTGGGGGCTGCCTTGGCCGGTGGGGATGCGGCGACGGTGCTGCGCTGGGCGCGGCGGTGCCGGGGCGATGAGCTGGCCGGGCCCGGTGTGCTGGAGTACTTCGTGCACGAGAACCGGGTCTGGGTCGGGTACCGGGGGCGGGTGCACCGGTTGGCCGAGGTGGCGGAGGTGCGGCAGGAGGTGGCCGGGCTGCGGTTGGGCGGTGGGTCGGTCGAGCGGCTGGAACGGTTGTTGTTGCCTGCGGCGGGGACCGGGCCGGTCCGGGTGCTCGCGCCGGTGGAGTTGGCCGGGGTGCCGTGGAACGGGCTGCCGTCGCTGGCAGGGCGGGCGGTCTCGGTGCTGCCACCCGGGTGGCAGCCGGTCGAGGGTGCGGCGGGGGCGCCGGTGTGGGTGGCGGGGCCGGGATTGCCGGGGGCGGTGGCCGAGGTCCGGGCGTTGCACCGGCGGTTTGGCGGGCGGTTGCTGGCCGGGGCTCAGGCGACCGTGGTACGGACGGTGCGGGCCGTGGCGGGGGCCGGGCTGGTGCATGTGGCGGCGCATGGGCGGCAGGGTGGGTGGCTGGAGTTGGCCGATGGGCGGGTGCGGGTGGCCGAGTTGCTGCCGCGGGCCGCGGGGACGGTGGTGTTGTCGGCCTGCGGGGTCGGGCGGGCGCTGGGGTGGGCGCGCGGGGTGGTGGTGGCGAGTGTGCTGGAGGTCGCCGACGCCGGGACCGGGGCGATGATGCTGGCGCTGCACGAGCGGTTGCGGCGGGAACCCCCGGCGGCCGCGCTGGCCGCGGTGCAGCGGGTGCACGGGCACCGGGGGTTCGTCTGTGTTGGTCAGGCGGTCAGTTTGCCCAGGCGGAGCAGGGCCTCGTCGAGTACCTCGTCCCGTTTGCAGTAGGCGAAGCGGACCAGGTGGCGGGCGGTGGCCGGGTCGTCGCAGAAGACCTGGACCGGGATCGCGGCCACGCCGATGCGTTCGGGCAGTTCGCGGCAGAGGGTGGCGCCGTCCTCGAAGCCCAGCGGGCGGACGTCGGTGCAGATGAAGTAGGTGCCTTCGCTGGGCAGGACCTTGAAACCGGCGCCTGCCAGGCCCTCGGCCAGCCGATCGCGTTTGCGCTGCAGGTCCTGGCGGAGGGATTCCACCCAGGGCAGCTCGGTGCGCAGCGCGTGCGCGACCGCGGGCTGGAACGGGGCGCCGCCGACGAAGGTGATGAACTGCTTGGCCGCCCGGACCGCGGCGATCAGCTCCTTCGGGCCGCACACCCAGCCGATCTTCCAGCCGGTGGCGTTGAAGGTCTTGCCGCAGCTGGAGATGGTCAGGGTGCGTTCGGCCATGCCGGGGAGGGTGCCGATGGGGTGGTGCTGCCTGCCGTCGTAGAGCAGGTGCTCGTAGACCTCGTCGGAGATCACCAGGAAGTCGTGCCGCTGGGCCAGTTCGGCGATCTCGGCCAGTTCGGCGTCGGTGAGCACGGTGCCGGTGGGGTTGTGCGGGGTGTTGAGCAGCAGCGCCTTGGTCTTGGGGCCGGCGGCGGCGCGCAGGGCCTCGACGTCCAGGGTGAAGCGGCCGGTGTCCGGGTCGGGGCGCAGCGCGACCGCGCGGCGCACGCCGCCGGCCATGGCCACCGAGGCGGCGTAGGAGTCGTAGTAGGGCTCGATCAGGATGACCTCGTCGCCCGGTTCGACCAGGGCGATCAGGCTGGCCGCGATGGCTTCGGTGGCGCCGACGGTGACCAGGATCTCGGTGTCCTGGTCGAACTGCTGGCCGTACTGGCCTGCGCGGTGCTCGGCGATGGCCGCGCGCAGTTCGGGGCGGCCGGGGCCGGGCGGGTACTGGTTGATCCCGTCCGCGATCGCCTGCTGGGCGGCGGCGAGCATCGAGGCGGGGCCGTCGGTGTCCGGGAAACCCTGACCCAGGTTGACCGCGCCGGTGCGCTGCGCCAACGCCGTCATCTCAGCGAAGATCGTCGAGGTGAACGGCTGGAGCCGGGAGACGAGAGCGGGAATGGTCACGTCAGAGATCCTGCAACTTCACCGGGCTGGGCCACAATCGCAGGTGTGGAAACGCTGACACCCGCCGAGATCGTCAAGCGCGCCGAACTGCGCAAGATGAAGGCCGTGGCCACCTCGTTCCTGCTCGGGGCGGTGGTCATCTACGTCTTCGCGCGCTGGCAGGAGTCGGCGGGCGCGCCGGCCTGGGTGGGCTTCGTCCGGGCCGCGGCCGAGGCCGGCATGGTCGGCGCGCTCGCGGACTGGTTCGCGGTGACCGCGCTGTTCCGGCGGCCGCTGGGCCTGCCGATCCCGCACACCGCGATCATCCCGACCCGCAAGAAGGAACTGGGCACCAGCCTCGGCGACTTCGTCGGCGCCAACTTCCTCTCCACCGAGGTGGTCCGGGACAAGCTCAGCCGGGTCGGCGTCGCCGGGCGGCTCGGCCAGTGGCTGGCCGCGCCAGGGCACGCCGAGCGGGTCACCGAGGAGCTGGCCACCGCGGTGCGCGGCGCGGTCACCGTGCTGCGCGACGAGGACGTGCAGGCGGTGCTCGAACAGGCCGTGGTGCGCAAGCTGGTGGACCGGCCGTGGGGACCGCCGCTGGGCAGGCTGCTCGGCCAGACCTTCGCCGACGGCGCCCACCACAAGCTGGTCGACCTGCTCTTCGACCGCGCCTACGACTACGTGCTGACCAACGAGGACACGCTCAAATCGCTGGTCTCCGACCGCGCCCCGTCCTGGTCGCCGAAGTTCGTGGAGGGCCTGGTCGCGGACAAGGTCTACAACGAGCTGCTGGCCTTCGCCTGGGCGGTCAAGACCGAGCCCGCGCACCCGGTGCGGCTGGCGGTGGACAAGTTCCTGGCCGAGTTCGCCGACGACCTGCAGCACGACCCGGACACCATGGCCAAGGCCGAGGCGGTCAAACAGCAGGTGGTGGACCACCCGGACGTGCAGAACCTGGTCGGTTCGGCCTGGGGCACCGCGAAGAAGATGATCCTGGCCGCCGCCGAGGACCCCTCCAGCGAGTTCCGGGTCCGGGTCCGCGACGGCCTGCGCACACTGGGCGGCAAGCTCGGCGCCGAGCCGGAGCTGCGGGCCAAGGTGGACGGCTGGCTGGAGGGCGCCGCGGTCTACCTGGTCACCAACTACCAGGCCGAGATCGTCACGCTGATCACCGACACGGTGGACCGCTGGGACGGCGAGCAGACCGCGCGCAAGGTGGAACTGCAGGTCGGCCGGGATCTGCAGTTCATCCGGATCAACGGCACCGTGGTGGGCGCGCTGGCCGGACTGGGTATTCACACTGTGTCCCAGTTGCTGTTCTAGGAGAGGTGAACAGGCAGATGGCTTCCGGCGTCCGCATCGAACTGACCGCGATCGACTGCCCGAACCCGAGGGAGCTGGCCGGGTTCTACGCCAGGTTGCTCGGCTGGCAGACCATCAAGGGCCGGGAGGACTTCCTGGCCCTGTATGACGACGACGGGGTGGCCCGGCTCGGCTTCCAGCGCGTCCAGGACTACCAGCCGCCGACCTGGCCGACGGGTGAGCGCCCGCAGATGCTGCACCTGGACCTGCGGGTGGACGACCTGGACGCCGAGCACGAGCGCACGCTGGCCTGCGGGGCGGTGGTCCTCGGCGAGGTGCAGGGCACCTCCAAGGAGGGCTGGCGGGTCTACGCCGACCCGGCCGGGCACCCGTTCTGCCTGATCGCGGACTGAGCGAGGCGGACCGCCCGGACGCAGGGTCCGGGCGGTCCAGCCGTGCCGCCCGCATGTCGGGGGGCGAACACGCTGACGGCAGCTCACGGGTGCGGCAACAGCTCCGGGCAGCCCTGGGTCTTGTACTTGGCGTCGAACTCGAAGTGCCAGGGCTCGTTGGCGTAGCGGCGGCACCAGCCGAACTCGCCCTTGGTCCGCTCCAGCCATGCTGCCGAGGGACGGGGCTGCACGTCCACCGCCAGCCCCTGCACATGCAGGGATCTGCCGGGCGGCAGCACGAACTGCCGGGCCTTGGCCACACTGCCGTGCAGGGCCACCGCCGCGTCGAACTCGGCCTGCTGGGCCGCGGCGCTGCGCTTGCCGTCGTGCACGCACAGGGTCAGGCCGGCCTCCCAGGCCACCTGCCGGACCTGCTTCCAGGCCGCCTCGGCGGCGTCCTTGAGCCCGTCCACCTTCTTGTCGAAGTAGCTCGGGTCCACCGCGCAGACCGGCTTGCCGTTCTTGTCCAGCTGGGGCTCGGGTTGCGGGCCGGGGGTGTTCGGCGGGCGGGCCGGGTTGGTCGGCACCGCCACCACCTCCACCGAGGTCTGCGCCGGCGGGCTGGCGCCGCTGGTGGTCGGGCTCGCCGCGGCGTCCAGACCGGCCCACTCGGCCGCGTTCTGCCACACCCCGGTGGTGCCCAGCACGCCGATCAGCGCCCCGGTCAGGCCGATCGCCAGGGTCAGGCCGATGATCTTCCGTCGCACGCGCGACCTCCTCTCTGCCGCTGATACGCGGGCAGCCGGGTGGCGGGTTGCACGTTGGCCCGAATGTCCTATTCAGGCCATGTATAGACCGTGTGTATACCCCCCGTGTAGAGTTGCTCCCATGTCAATCGGGCACACGCTGCTCGGACTGCTGGAAGGCGGTCCCCGGCACGGCTACGACCTCAAACGCGCCTATGACGAGCGCTTCGGGCACGACCGCCCACTGCACTACGGGCAGGTCTACTCGACGCTGTCCCGGCTGCTCCGCAACGGACTGGTGCAGGTCGAGGGCGTCGAGCAGGGCGAGGGGCCGGAGCGCAAGCGCTACGCCATCACCGGCGCCGGGATCACCGATGTCGGGGCCTGGCTGGCCACGCCGGAGAAGCCCGAGCCGTACCTGCAGAACACGCTGTACACCAAGGTCGTGCTCGCGCTGCTGTCCGGTCGCAGTGCCGCCGACCTACTGGACACCCAGCGCGCCGAGCACCTGCGGCTGATGCGTGAGCTGACCCAGCGCAAGAGCGCGGGCGACCTCGCCGACCAGCTCATCTGCGATCACGCGCTGTTCCACCTGGAAGCCGATCTGCGGTGGCTGGAGCTGACCGCCGCCCGTCTGGACCAGCTAGCCAAGGAAGTCGGGGCATGACCAACGTGAACGGGCCGTTGCTGGCCGGATTCGACCTGCACAAGACCTTCGGCCCCACCCCGGCGCTGGCCGGCGCGGGTATGCAGGTCAGCCCGGGTGAGGTGGTGGCCGTGATGGGGCCCTCCGGCTCGGGCAAGTCCACCCTGCTGCACTGCCTGGCCGGGATCCTGGTGCCGGACTCGGGCCGGGTCAGCTACCGCGACCGGGAGATGTCGGCGATGGGCGAGTCCGAGCGCAGTGCGTTGCGGCGCACCGAGTTCGGCTTCGTCTTCCAGTTCGGCCAGCTGGTGCCGGAGCTGACCTCGGTGGAGAACGTGGCGCTGCCGCTGCGGCTGGGCGGGGTCAAGCGCAAGGAGGCCGAGCGCCGGGCCACCGAGTGGCTGGAGCGGCTGGAGGTCGCCGATGTGCGGGACAAGCGGCCCGGCGAGACCTCCGGCGGCCAGGGACAGCGGGTCGCGGTGGCCCGCGCGCTGGTCACCGGCCCGCGAGTGATCTTCGCGGACGAGCCCACCGGCGCACTCGACTCGCTCAACGGCGAGCGGGTGATGCGGCTGCTGGTCACCGCGGCCAAGGACACCGGCGCCGCGGTGGTGCTGGTGACGCACGAGGCCAGGGTGGCCGCCTACTCCGACCGCGAGGTCGTCGTCCGCGACGGGCGGACCCGCGACGTCGAGCTGGTCGGCTGATGCGCGGGCCCGGGTTTGGGAGTCGCGCGTGATGGGTAAGGGCGAAAGGGACACGCGGACGGCTGTTCGCCGCTGGGTCGACGACCTCGCCCTGGGGGTCCGGCTGGCTGTCGGGGGCAGCAGGAACTCCTGGGCGAGGCTCACCCTCACCGCGGTCGGCATCGGCGTCGGGGTGGCCGTGCTGCTGCTCGCGGCCTCCTTCTTCAACATCAAGAACGATCACGACGACCGCCGGTACGGCCGGGTGGTGCCCTCGGCGGCGCAGCAGCCGGTGCCCGGACTCGACCCGTTGCCGGCCGCGCGGACCAGCACCGAGTTCCGCGGGCAGAGCGTGCAGGGCGTGCTGGTCCAGCCCCAGGGCGCGAAGACCGCGCTGCCGCCCGGGGTCAGCGTGCTGCCCAAGGCCGGTGAGTACCTGGTCTCGCCCGCGCTGGCCAAGCTGCTCGACTCGGCCGAGGGCGAGTTGCTGCGGCCCCGCTTCGACGGGCCCCGGCGGCTGATCGACAGCGACGGCCTGGTCGGCCCGCACGAGCTGTTCTTCTATGCCGGGGTGGCCGACCTGAGCTGGGCGGGCGATGCCAGGGCGGTCTACGCCTTCGGCGAGACGCACAAGCCCGAGCCGCTGGAACCGCTGCTGTTGCTGCTGGTGCTGGTCGGGGCCAGCACCATGCTGATCCCGGTGGTGGTCTTCATCGCCACCAGCACCCGGCTGGCCGCCGCCGCCCGCGACCGCAGGCTGGCCGCGCTGCGGCTGGTCGGCGCGGACGCGGCGCAGACCCGGCGGGTGGCCGCGGGCGAGACGCTGATCGGCGCGGTGCTCGGAGTGCTGCTGGGCGGGGCGGTGTTCCTGCTCGGCAGGCAGCTGGTGGAACTGGTCGAGCTGTGGGGCACCAGCATCTTCGCCGCGGACGTGCGGCCCTCGCTGTGGCTGGTCGCGCTGATCGCGCTCGGCGTGCCCGCGCTCGCGGTGGTGGTGTCCATGGCCGCGCTGCGCAACACCCTGGTCGACCCGCTCGGCTCGGTCCGGCAGGCCAAACCGGTCACCCGCAAGCTCGCCTGGCGGCTGGTTCCGCTGGTGCTCGGCGCCGGGCTGCTGGCCGTGCAGGCAGGCGGTCTGATCAACACCTCGAGCGGTGCGGGCTCCGGCTCCACCCGGGCCGTCGTGCTGATCGCGACCGGGGTGATGTTGCTGCTGCTGAGCATTCCGCTGCTGCTGCCGTGGGCGATCGAGAAGCTGGTCGGCCTCTTCCACGGCGGCCGCCCGGCCTGGCAGCTCGCGGTGCGCCGGATGCAGCTGGACAGCGGCACCTCGGCCAGGGTGATCGGCGGGCTCGCGGTGGTGCTGGCCGGTGGCATCGCGCTGCAGACCGTGCTGATGACCGCCGAGCGGGACTTCCCGCCCGCGGAACGGCCCACGGACGCGACCAGGCTGATGGTGAGCGTGCGGTCGGGCGCCGTCGATCCGCAGGCGGTGCTCGGGCAGTTGCGCCGCACCCCCGGCCTGCTCTCGGCCACCGGCATCGCGAGCACGCTGGCGCGTGGGCCGGGCAACAACGACTTCTACTCGGTCGTGCTGGCCGATTGCGCGGAACTGAGCAGGCAGACCGACATCACCGACTGCCGTCCGGGCAAGGCCTGGCTGGTGGCGCCGAATCCCGGCAGCACCGACCCGGCCCCGCCGCCTGCCCCCGGCCAGCAGCTGATGATCGATGTCGACGGGAGCGGCAGGGGCCCGGCGTGGCAGCCCAACTGGACCGTGCCCGCCAAGCTCATCCCGGCCAAGGCACGTGCGGGCAGCGACTACTCGCTGGGCACCGGCATCCTGCTGCCGACCGGCGGCCTGTCCCCGGAGCTGACCAAGCAGCTCTACCTGTCGGCCTACCTGCGGGTCGACCCGGCCCAGCCGGACGCCGCCGAGCATGTGCGCAACGTGCTGGGCCCGTTCAACTGGCGGGCCTCGGTGCACCCGCAGTACAACGACAACTCCTACAACCGGGAGCGCGCGCAGAGCTACGCCACCGTGCGCCGAGGGGTGCTCATCGGCGTGCTGGTCGCGTTGCTGCTGGCCGCGGCCAGCCTGCTGGTGATCGGCTTCGAGCAGGTGCGGGAACGACGCAGGCCGCTGGCGGTGCTCTCGGCCAACGGGGTGCCGCGGCGCACCCTGGCCGGTTCGGTGCTGTGGCAGAACGCGGTGCCGGTGCTGCTGGCCGCGGTGGTCTCCGCCGGCGCCGGGATCGGGCTCGGCGCGCTGTTGCTGCGCACCGTGCGCAGGCCGCTGCTGCTGGACTGGACCTCGGTCGGGGTGTCCGCGGGCGCGGCGGTGCTGGCGGCGCTCGTGGTGAG
Organism: Crossiella sp. S99.2; assembly: GCF_023094165.1. Taxonomy (GTDB): domain Bacteria; phylum Actinomycetota; class Actinomycetes; order Mycobacteriales; family Pseudonocardiaceae; genus Crossiella. Next base: position 463,206 of record NZ_JALMDK010000001.1, read on the forward strand.
CCTGCTGACGCTACCGTCGGTGCTGCGAGCCATGCGGCCGGAGGGCCTACGAGCGGAATGAGCACTGGCATGAGGCAGCGGTCGCCTGCGGATGAGGTCCGGATCGGGCAGTGGCTGGGTGAGCTGCTGCTCGGCGCCCGGCTCGCGCTCACCGGCGGCCGCGCGGCCTGGGCCCGGCTGATGCTCTCCGCGGTCGGCATCGGGCTGGGCGTGATGGTGCTGCTGCTGGCCGCCTCGGTGGGCAATGCGCAGCAGGGCAAGGCCGACCGGATCGCCGCCCGCGAACTGACCAAGGGCGAGCCGGGCAAGGTCGGCGCCGGGAACCCGACCCACCTGCTGTCCAGGGACGTCGGCCAGTACTGGCGTGGCCAGTACATCGCCGGGGTCGAACTGGGCGCTGACGGCGAGGTGCCGCGGCTGCCGCCAGGGCTGGACCGGCTGCCGGGGCCGGGGGAGATCGTGGCCTCGCCCGCGCTGTCCCGGCTGCTCGCCGAACCCGGCCACGAGCTGTTGCGGGATCGCCTGCCCAGCAAGGAGGTCGGCCGGATCGGCGACGCCGGGCTGGACCGGCCCGGCGAGCTGTTCTTCTACACCGGGCTGCCCGAGCAGCTGCGCGCGCAAGCCTCCCCGGTGCTGCGGATCGGCAGCACCGTGGACACCCAGCCGATGGACGAGCTGTTCCAGCTGCTGCTCACCGCGGCCGCCGCCGCGCTGCTGGTGCCGATCGGGGTGTTCGTGCTGGTCGCCACCCAGATCGGCGCGGGCGCCAGGGAGCAGCGGCTGGCCTCGATCCGGCTGGTCGGCGCCGATCCGGGCCAGGCCCGGCGGATCGCGGCCGGGGAGTCGCTGGCCGCCGCGGTGCTCGGCCTCGGCGTGGGCGCCGGGCTGTTCCTGCTGGCCCGCTCGCTGGCCGCGGTGGTGGAGATCGACCAGATCGGCTTCCATCCCGCCGATGTGGTGCCCAGCGCGCCGATCACCACGCTGCTGGTCTTCGGGGTGCCTGCCACCGCGGTGGCTGCGGCGCTGTTCGCGTTGCGGCGGTTGGAGATCGGGCCGCTCGGCGTGGTCCGCCGGGCCGATCCGCCTGCGCGCAGGCTGAACTGGCGGCTGGCCCTGGCCGGGCTGGGGGTGCTGGTGCTGGCCGCCAACATCCCGCTGCGCGGCTTCGACCGCGTTGCCGAGGACTGGCGCGGCACCCTGCTCGCCATCGGCATCGCGCTGGTGCTGGCCGGGGCCGCCGCGCTGCTGCCCTGGCTGGTGGAGCGGGTGGCGGAGAACTGGCGGCCGCCGTGGGTGGCCGCGCTGCTCGCGGTGCGGCGGCTGCGCTTCGAGTACGCCACCACCAGGGTGGCCGCCGGCGTGGTCACCGTGCTGATCGGCGCGATCGCGCTGCAGGTGCTGCTGACCACCATCGCCCGCACCGAGTTCTCGTCCGGCTACTTCCCGAACACCACGCCGGGCGAGGTCATGCTCTACGGGGCCGAGGGCAAACCCGATCCGGCCCGGGTGCGCGCCGAGGTCGGCAAGGTGCCGGGAGTGACCCAGACCGGCGAGCTGCGCCCGGCCTACACCGAGGACAACCGCGCGCTCCAGGTCACCGACTGCGCCACCATCCGGCAGCTCTTCGAGGTGACCGACTGCCGGCCCGGCAAGGTCTACCAGGCGAGCAACTCACGGGAGCAGTTCCGGCCCGGCACCGTGGTCCGGCTGCGCCCCACCGGCAACGGGGCCGCCTTCGACTGGCGGGTGCCCGCGGTGGAACGGGCCGAGAACGGCAACGGCTGGCTGGGCCGCAACCTGGCCTCGACACTGGTAGCCTCCGGAGCCGACCCGCGGCTGGACACGATGCCGGTGAGCTACATCTGGGTCCGCGGGCCCGCCGACGATCCGCAGCTGGGTGAGAAGGTGCTGACCGCGGCGGCCAGGGTGGATCTGGCCATCCGGGCCCTGGACCTGCCGATGACCCGGAACTCGACCGTGGTCGCCTTCCAGAGCGTGCGCGGCGGGGTGCTGGCCGGGACCGTGGTGGTGGTGCTGCTCGCGGTGCTGAGCCTGGTGGTGGCCGCGGTGGATCAGCTGCAGGAGCGGCGCAGGCAGTACTCGGTGCTGGCGGCCAGTGGCGTGCCGCGGCGCACCCTGGGCTGGGCCACGCTCTGGCAGAACGCGGTGCCGACCGCGATCGGACTGGCGCTGGCCGCGCCGGCCGGGGTGGGACTGGCCGCGCTGGTGTTGCGGGTCATAAGCGGCAGCGGCTCCCGGGTCCGCCAGATTGTGGTGAACTGGGGAGACGTGGCCATGATTCTGGGCGCGGGTGCCGCGCTGATCTTCCTGGTGACCCTGTCAACCTTGCCGGCCCTGCGTTCCGCGGTCCGGCCCAGCGGTTTGCGTTTCGAGTGACCCTGGCATGAGCTGGCCGTTGCTCACCCTGTTCGGCGCGGCTGTCGGCAGTGGCATCCTGCCGATCTTCAGCGTCGAGCTGTACCTGGTCGGACTGTCCGCGGTCCGGCCGGATCTGCACTGGTTCGCCGCCGGTCTGGTCACCGGCGTCGGGCACGTGCTGGGCAAGATGGTGCACTACTACGCCGCGCGCGGAGTGCTCAACCTGCCCTGGATCACCCGGCGGATCAACGCCTCCAACGGGCGCTTCGCCACCTGGTTCCGGCACTTCCAGGACACCTGCGCGCACCGGCCGTGGTGGAGCTTCTTCGTGGTGCTGCTCAGCGCCTCGGTGGGCATCCCGCCGTACACGATCCTGGTCGTGGTGGCCGGGGCCGGGCGGCTGCCGCTGAAGGTGCTGCTGCCCGCCGCGCTGATCGGCCGGGTGGCCCGGTTCTGCGTGCTGGCCAGCGGCGGCAACCTGCTCGGGAGCGTGGACTGGGGCTTCTGAGCCGCACATATTCCAGGTGACCGGGCGGTGCGGGCGCGCGCACCGCCCGGCCACCTCGACGCTAGATGAGAATATTCAGCGCGGCGATGCGCCGAATGCGGGTCGTTTTCGTGACCTACGGTGAGCCCTGTTGAGGGTTGGTCCCCGATCGCGCGACACTGCGGCCAGCAGTAGAGCCGAACAGGGGAGCTGACGCGTGGCCCAGGTGCAAAGCCCGACCGTGGGGCGCCGTCGACTCGGCACCGAACTACGTCAGCTCCGCGAGGCGGCGGGGCTGACCCACGTCCAGGTCGCCGAGGCGCTGGACTGCTCCCAGGGCAAGATCTCCAAGATCGAGACCGGCCGGGTCCCGGTGCGGACCCTGGAGGTCCGGGCCATGGCCGAGCTGTACGGCGCGGCCGAGGACCGGGTCGAGATCCTGCTGGGCCTGGCCAAGGACTCCAAGCAGAAGGGCTGGTGGCAGTCTTACGGCACCGGCGCGGTGCCGCCCGGCTTCGACACCTTCCTGGGCCTGGAGGCCGCGGCCAGTTCGCTGCGCACCTTCAGCAGCGGCCTGATCCCTGGCCTGCTGCAGACCAAGGAGTACGCCTACGAGCTGCTCAACGCCTGGTCCCCGGTGGAGCGCACCGACGTGGAGAGCAGCCTGGCGCTGCGGCTGGCCAGGCAGGAGCGGCTGACCGGGGTCAACCCGCTCAGCCTGTGGGCGGTGGTGGAGGAGGCCGCGCTGCGCAGGCTGGTGGTGCCCGCCGACGCGATGCGCCAGCAGCTCCGGCATCTGCTGCACCTGGCCTACCGGGCCAACGTGACCGTGCAGGTGCTGCCCAACGCGGCCGGCGCGCACCCGCTGATCGGGGACAACGTGGCGCTGCTGGAGTTTCCCGACCCGGTGGACCCGCCGGTGGTGTTCCTGGAGAACTCCGCTGGCTGGCAGGGCATGAAGAAGGCGGCCGAGGTGCGCCGGTACAAGCTGGCCATGGACCACCTGACGATGGCCGCGATGAGTCAGAAGGACTCGGTCGCGCTGATCGCCAAGATCGCCGACGAACTCGTCTGAGTCACAGGTCGAACAGCTCGGAGAGAATGTCTTTCTTCTTCTTGCGCCGCCGGTAGTACGGGTCGTGCGCGTACGGGTCGTGGCCGTACGGCGCGGGCTGGCCGTAGCCCGGCGGCACCGGCGGCGGGGCGTAACCCGGCGGCTGCCCGTAGGCGGGCGGCGGTGCCGGATAGCCCGGTTCCGGCTGGTACGGCGGGGGCTGGGCGGCGACCGGCTGGTCCACCGGCACCGGGTGCGCGCCGCTGGTGGCGGTGCTCGCGGCGGCGGCCTCCTCGCGCTCGCGGGCCTCGGCGGCCTGGCGGTAGATCAGCGCCGCGTCGACGAGGCGTTCCAGCTCACCGCGGTCCAGGAAGATGCCCTTGCAGTCCTGGCACACGTCGATGTGCACACCGGTGCGGTCCACGGTCTGCATGATGTCCTGGCACTTCGGGCAGATCACCAGACCAGGGTACCCAGCAGGAAGCCGGTGGTGGCGGCCAGAACTCCGGCGGCCACGCTGCCCGCCACGGTGAGCGCCGCCTTGCCCCTGGGCAGCAGCCGGGTTTCGTGCGCGAAGGTCGAGTAGGTGGTCAGCGCGCCGCAGAAACCGGTGCCCAGCAATGCCATCGCCGGTGCGGCCACCATGGCCCCGGCCAGCCAGCCGAGCAGCAGCGAACCCGCGGTGTTCACCGCGAAGGTGCCCCAGGGCAGACCGGGGAAGCGCCGGGTGGCCCACTGGGTGACCAGGTAGCGCAGCGGGGCGCCGAGGGCCGCGCCCAGCACCACCAGCAGCGCGGTCACCTGCCGATCCGCTCGCCGAGCAGGTGCCCGGCCCAGACCGCGGCCAGCGCGGCGAGCAGGGTGATCGCCAGGTAGGCGGCGGCCTCGGCGGCGCGGCCCTCGTGCACCAGCCGGACGGCGTCCACGGCGTAGGCGGAGAAGGTGGTGAAGCCGCCGAGCACCCCGGTGCCCAGGAACGGGCGCAACGTGGAATCCGCGGCGGTCCGGCTCATCAGCAGGCCGATCAGCAAGCAGCCCAGGACGTTCACGCCGACCGTCGGCCAGGGGCCGGGGAGGGTCAGCCCGATGGCGTGGCGCGCCAGGGCGCCGAGGGCGCCACCGGCGGAGATGAGCAGCAGAACCGGCATCCGACCACGGTAGGCGCTGGCCCGATCGGGTGTGTGCGAGGCCACCGGGGAACTGGTAGCAGGCCGCTTGCAACAGCTAGCACTCTTGCGTACGGTCGAAGACAGGCGAGAGGAGGTGACCCCCATGGGCGAGGACAACAACAAGTCGGTCAACCAGGTGGTCGCTGATCTCGGCCGTGATATCGGTGACTACATCCGCACCCAGCGGGCGAACGCGCAGATCTCGTTGCGCCAGCTGGCCAAGCTCGCCGGTGTGTCCAACCCGTACCTCAGTCAGATCGAGCGCGGGTTGCGCAAACCGAGCGCCGAGATCCTGCAGCAGATCGCCAAGGGGCTGCGGATCTCCGCCGAAGCGCTCTACGTCCAGGCCGGAATCCTGGAGGAGCGCCCAGGTGGGCCCGTCATCGACGCCGTGCTCGCCGACCTTGACCTGAACGAGCGGCAGAAGCAGGTGCTGCTCGACGTCTACGAGTCGTTCCGGCGGGAGAACGCCGCCGCGACCCCGCCAGCCGATTCACCCACCGAGGAGTGATCCAGTAATGCCCGCACTGCCCACCGCCGAAGACGTCCGCAAGGCCACCGAACAGGCCGCGATCGTGTTCAACACCGCCATCGAGCAGGCCCGCACCCCGCTGCTGGCCGCCCTCGGCGCCGGTGACCTGGCCGCCAAGGCCGTCGTGGACGCGCTGACCAAGGCCCGCGAGACCGTCGGCGAGCGCGCCGAGAAGGCCACCACCGCGGTGAACGACCTGCCCGCCGAGCTGGGCGAGCTGCGCAACAAGCTGGACCCGGCCGAGTTCCGCAAGATCGTGGACGCCTACACCCAGGCCGCCCAGCAGCTCTACGGCTACCTGGCCGAGCGCGGCGAGGCCACCCTGGACAAGCTGCGCAGCAACCCGCAGGTGCAGACCGCCCAGCACCGGGTCGAGGAGGCCGCGGCCGAGGTTCGCGAGCTGGCCGACGACGTGCTCGGCAAGGTCACCCGCCGGACCCGCGTGGCCGGTGAGAAGACCGCCGCCGCCGCGGAGAAGGCCGCTGAGAAGATCGAGGACGTCGCGGTGCAGGTCGAGGAGGCAGGCGCGAACGTGGCTGCCGCCACCAAGACCGCCACCCGCAAGCCGGCCGCCAAGCCCGCCACCGGCGCCCGCAAGACCACCGGCCCCAGCACCACCGGCTCGCGCAAGACCACGAGCTGACCTGGCGCAACCGCACAACCTGCCACCGCCGACCTGCCCCGAACTGGTCGGCGGTGGCTTTCGTTTCCGACCCGCTCCGCGCCGCCCGCGCTTCGCCGTACCCTGGTGGTGTGCTCGCGCCAGCAATGTGGATCATGACGATCATCCATTTCGCCGCCATCCCGGTCGGCCTGTTCGCGTTCGTGCACGCCCTGATGCAACGCGCGGACGCCTTCGCCGCGGCGGAGAAGCTCAGCAAGCCGGCCTGGCTCGGCATCACCGGTGGCGGCACCGCCGCGCTGGCCCTGTTCGCTTTCGGCGGTCCGGGCTCGCTGTTCTGGATGGCCGGCATGGTGGCGGTGCTGGTCTACCTGGTCGACGTCCGGCCCCGGGTGAGTGACGCCCAGCGCGGTCCGCGCTGGTGAGTCTGGCCCAGGCCGAGGCCAACGGCGTGCGCTGGAGCGCGCACGGCACCGGCGGCCCGGTCACCCTGCTCATCCCCGGCCTGGGCGCCACCCCCGGCGAGGCCCGGCTGCCCGCGGTCGGCCTGGCAGGCACCAGGGTGGTGCTGACCCTGCCCAGCCACGGCGAGTCCCCGGACGCGCCACCCGGCTACTTCCGCTACCAGACCATCGCCGCCGACGTGCTCGCGGTGGCCGACGAGGTCGGCGCGACCGCCGCCATCGGCACCTCCCTCGGCGCCAGCGCCCTGCTTGCCATCGCCGCGGCTCACCCCACCCGCTTTGAGCGCCTGGCCCTGCTGATCCCCGCGGTGCTCGACCAGCCGCGTGCTGTGTCACGGTCGACCCTGAGCGAGCAGGTCTCCGAAGCCGGCGCCGACCCGCTGGCCCGGATGTCCGAGGCCACCGAACACGCGCTGAGCACCGGCGACAACAGCCGTCTGCAGGCCGTGGTCGCGGGCGAGTTGCCACCCGGCCAGGACTTCGCCGACTACGTGGACAAGCGGGTGGCCGCGCTGCTGCGCCTGCGCGAGGCGCTGACCAGCCTGCCCGCCCAGGTCCCGGTCCCCGACGTGCGGACGCTGGCCGAGGTGACCGCCCGGGTGCTGGTGGTCTCGGCCACCGGCGACCCGCTGCACCCCGAACACGTGGCCAAGTCGGTGGCCGCCGCACTGGCGCTGTCCCGGCTGGAAGTGCTGCCCTCGCTGATCCCCCTGGTCACCCACCGCCGCGAGCTGCGCGCGCTGCTCGCCGACTGGGCAAGCTAGCCTGCGACCATGACCGGCTGGACCATCGCAGGCACCCTCGCCGTGCACCCCGCCCTGGACCGCCTCGACCTGCTTGCCGCCCCGGTGACCACCCTGCTCCGAACCCTGGACGCCGAGCGCTGCGGCGTCGCCGAGATCAACCCGGACCTGGCCGACACCGCGGCCTTCTGCGCCGAATACGGCTCCCCACTGTCCGCCTCGGCCAACTGCGTGGTCGTCGCCGGCCGCCGCGGCGACGTGGTGCGCTACGCGGCCTGCCTGGTGCTGGCGTCCACCCGGGCGGATGTGAACGGCGTGGTCCGCAAGCGGCTGGACGCGCGCAAGGCGAGTTTCGCGCCGATGGAGGAGGCGGTCAGCCGCACCGGGATGGCCTACGGCGGGATCACGCCGATCGGGCTGCCAGCGGACTGGCCGATCCTGCTGTCGGCGGAGGTCGCCGAGGCACCGGAACTGGTGATCGGCAGCGGGGTCCGGCACAGCAAGCTGCTGGTGCCGGGGGCGCTGCTGGCCAAGCTGCCCAACGCCGAGGTCCTGCCGGGGCTGGCTCAGCCGGTGGCAGTGTGACCAGCCGCCCACCGGTTTGCCATTGCCCGAGGGCTCTCCGCGGACGTACAGTATCTTGTACGTCGAAGGGAGGGTGCTAGTGAAGACCATGAGCTACTCCGAGTCTCGCGCGAAGTATGCGGAGACCCTCGACTCGGTGGTCAACGACCGCGAAGAGGTCGTGATCACCCGCGCCGGGCACGAGCCCGTCGTGATCGTGTCGCTTGCCGACTACCAGTCGCTCAAAGAAACGGCCTACCTGCTGCGTAGCCCGGAGAACGCGCGACGACTGATCACGTCCATCGAGCGGCTGGAGTCCGGCGGTGGAACACAGCACGAACTCGTGGAATGAAGCTGATCTGGGATGAGCACTCCTGGGATGACTATCTCTGGTGGCAGACCGAGGATCGCAAGGTCGTCAAGCGGATCAACGACCTGATCAAGGACATCGTCCGCAATGGCAACGAGGGCATCGGCAAACCGGAGCCGCTGAAACACGGCTTCCAGGGGTACTGGTCGCGTCGGGTCACCGATGAGCACCGACTGGTCTACAAGATCGCCGGAGATGAGATCCGGATTGCGGCGTGCCGCTACCACTACGGCAAGTAGGGGTAGCGGCACGCTGCTGCCGGTTCAGTTGCCCGCGTAGTCCTCCAGCAGCGCGACCGCCTCCGCCGGATCGTCCGTGATCAGGATCCAGCGCTCCGCCGCCCGCCCCTTGGCCAGTCGGTGCAGCAGGTCCGCCACCGGCATCTCCTCGGTCCAGAATCGCTTGCCCAGGAACACCATGGGCGCGGCGGGGCCGACGCTCTCGTAGTAGTTCTGGGTCAGGTCCTGGAAGATTTCCTGGACGGTGCCCGCGCGGCCTGGGGTGTACAGGACGCCGCCGGTGGCCACGGTGAGCAGGCCATCCTCGCGGACGGAGTTGGCGAAGTACTTGGCGTGCAGTTCGCACAGGGGGTTGGGCGGTTCGTGGCCGTAGAACCAGGTCGGGATGCCGATGGTGCGGGGCAGGGATTCCGGTTCCGGTAGGTCGAGGGACAGGCCGGCGTGCACCCAGCGGCCGATGGTGGCATCGTCCACTGTGGACGAATTGGTGGCGTGGAAGGCGGGGGCTGCGGCCAGTTCTGACAAGGCTTTGGTGAGTTGGTCGTCGTCCATTGTGGACAGTCGTACGCCCAGTGGGATGGCTTCCATGGCGCCGGGGCCGCCGCCGGTGAGCACGGTGAACCTCGCCGGACTGCGGCCGATGGCGCGGCCCAGTTCGGCGGCCTGGCGGTACTCGGGGCTGTCCCGGCGGAAGGCGTGGCCGCCCATCACCGCGACCGGGTTGGCCCGGCCGGCCACCGCGCAGGCGGCCAGCAGGTCTTCCAGGGCCTCGGTGATGGCGTGGTCGTGCAGGCGTTCGGCCAGGGCGTGCAACGGGTCCGGGTGGTGGCCGGTGCTGCCGCCGATCGACCTGCTGTGCCGGTAGACCCGGGCGTCGGGGGTGTCCCGGTAGGTCTCCGGGTGGCGCGGGTCCAGGCCGGTGAACAGCTCGGCGACGGTGTACAGCGTGGAGCGGTAGGCGCGGTAGGGCAGTTCCGGGATGTCCGGGAACACCAGGGCGCCGCTGGCCTCGGCGCGGTCGCGGGCCGTGGGGGCCAGCCGGCAGCCCAGCAGCAGGGCGCCGTCCAGGCTGGTGCGCAGCAACTCGTTCTCCGCCGCGCCGGTCAGGTCCAGCCCGACCAGCACCGTGTGCCGCAGGTCCCGCCCGGCTGCCCGGTGCTCCCGCAGTACTTCCAGCTCACCGATCTCGATCCGCACCCGGCCAAGGGTAGGCCCGGACGGCTCCGGCTAGTGGAAAACCACAGTTCTGTTGCCGTGCACCAGCACCCGGTCCTCCACGTGCCAGCGCAGTCCCCTGGCCAGCACCACCTTCTCGATGTCGGTGCCCTTGCGCACCATGTCGGCCACCGAGTCGGTGTGGTCCACCCGGCCCACCTCCTGCTCGATGATCGGCCCGGCGTCCAGGTCCGCGGTGACGTAGTGACAGGTCGCGCCGACCAGTTTCACGCCGCGGGCATACGCCTGGTGGTACGGCCGGGCGCCCATGAACGAGGGCAGGAAGCTGTGGTGGATGTTGAGCGCCTTGCCGGACCAGGCCGCGCACAGCTCGTGCGGCAGCACCTGCATGAACCGGGCCAGCACCACCGCGTCCGGGCGCTGGGAGTCCACCAGCTGGCGGATCTGGGCGAAGGCCGCCTGCTTGCCCTCGGGGTCCTTGCCTGCCACCGGGAACGGCACGTGGTGGAACGGGATGCCGTGCGCCCTGGTGATCCCGGCCAGGTCGGCATGGTTGCCGATCACCGCGCGCACGTCCACGTCCAGCTCGCCGGAGGCCACCCGGCCCAGGATGTCGTAGAGGCAGTGCCCGGCCTTGGACACCAGGATCACCACCCGGCGCTTCTGGCCGGTGTCGGTGACCCGCCAGTCGCTCTGCACACCCAGTTCCCTGGCCACCGCGGCGAACCGGTGCCGCAGCTCGGCCACGTCGAAGGGCAGCGAGTCCGCACGCACCTCCTGGCGGGTGAAGAACCAGTTGGTGTCGGTGTCGGTGTGGTAGGCCGCTTCCACGATCCAGCCGCCCTGCTCGGCGAGGAAGGTGGAGATCCGGGCCACGATGCCGGTGCGGTCCGGGCAGCCCAGGGTGATCACATAGCGTCGTTCACGGGCGGACATGGCTGGTCAGTCTGCCCTTCGCGGCCGCGTTCACCTGGTCAGGGGGTGCCCAGCTGGTCGAGCAACTCAGAGTTCCCGGTCACCACGGCGGTGTTCGGCCGGTTCCACAGCCGCCGGTAGATCGCGTCCGCGGTGCCCGCGACCACCGTGTCGGTGTCGATGCCGCTGCCCTGCACCGGGCCCACCTTGGCGACCTGCCCCGGGGTCAGGGTGAGCACCACGGCCAGACCCGCGTCGGCGGCGTGGAAGAGGATGGTGCCCTGCTCGGTGCGTTCCTCGTGCTTGCGGAACAACTGCGCCATGACCAGCGCCTCCTCGATGCCGTCCGCGGCGAAGGCGGGCTCGAACCGCAGTTCCCTGGCCGGGTCCACGCCACCGGCCACTTCGTGCAGCGCGTGCTCGGCGTCCAGCCGGTGGATGGCCACCTCGTGCGCCATCCGCCGGGCCCACATCGCGCCGGGCTCGGGCAGGGGCATGCCGAAGGTCCAGGCAGGCGCCGTGCGGCCCTTCTCGGTGAGCAGGCCGATCAGCCGTTCCTGCTCGGCCACCCACCAGGCGTGCAGTTCGGCCCAGTCCTGGGGCGCGGGCGGGAACTCCGGCCGCACGTCCACGAGTCCCGCGGTCAGGTTGTCCGCCGCCCAGGCCTGCGCACGGGCCTGGTGCGCGGTCAGCTTCTGCACGGTCCAGTCAGGACAGGTCGGGACCTGCGCCTCGGGACCGGCCTTGAGCGCGGCTGCCCGCATGGCCTCGGAATGAACTCGGATCTGCTCGAGGAAGTCGGTGTGCTCCACCCCACAGAGCCTACGGACGCGGGCCGTAGACCGCGTCCGCATTCAGCGTGACCTCGCCCAGCCGCCACCGGTTCCGGCGATCGAGCACCGGCCAGTCCCGTTCGGCGAGCAACCGCACCGCCTCCACCCAGCGGGCCCGCGGGCCGTAGGGCGCGAACGGGGCCGCGCTGGCCCAGCAGGCGTCCAGTTCGGTCAGCAGCGCGTGCACCCGCTCACCGGGCACGTTGTGGTGGATCAGCGATTTGGGCAGTCGTTCGGCCAGATCGGAGGGCTGCTCCAGGTCCGAGGGCAGGCAGGCCAGGGTGAAGGTCAGCGGGCGATCGGCGTCCAGGGTGACCCAGCAGCAGCGGCGGCCGATCTCATCGCAGGTGCCCTCCACCAGCAGCCCGCCGGGGGCCAGCCGGGACTGCATGGTGGCCCACGCCTCCGCGGCCGCGGCCTCCTCGTACTGGCGCAGCACGTTGAACGCGCGCACCAGCGCGGGCCGCCGCCCGGCCAGCTCGAACCCGCCGCGGCGGAACTCCAGTCCCGGCCGCTCGGCCGGTTTGGCCGCGTCCACCCGCTCCTGGTCGATCTCCAGGCCGAGCACCCGCAGATCCGGCCGCAGCCCGCCCAGCCGGTCGGCCAGCTCCACCGCGGTGATCGGCGATGACCCGTAGCCCAGGTCGATGACCAGCGGATCCGCCGCGGCGCGCAGCGCGTCCGCGGTGAGCGGGGTGCTCGCGATCCACCGGTCCACCTTGCGCAGCCGGTTCGGGTTGGTGGTGCCCCTGGTGGGCAGGCCGAGCGTGCGCGCCCGGCCGGCGGCGTAGCGCGGCGCCCGTTTGCGGACCTGGTTCACGAGCGTTCGGACAGCCAGCGCTGGGTGAACTCGTGCTCGGTGTCCAGCAGCCTGGACACCTGCTCGATGACCGCCCGCTCCACCTTGCCGCCGACGAAGGGCAGCGAGACCGACACCTGCAATCGCCCGGCCACCCGGCAGCCCGCACCCGCGGCGCTGATCGCGATCGAGCACTCGATGGTCGCGGGCGCGCCGGGCACGGTGGCGTGCACCAAGGCGGTGGCGCCCTCGCCGCTGGGCCGCCAGGTCTCCACCCGCTCGATCACCAGGTCGCCGGGGATCAGGGTGCGCACGAAGGAGGGCAGCTTGTCCGCCGGGATGCCCTGGCGCAGCTTGAGCACGGTCTCGGCGCCAGTGGCCGTGCGCGAGATCAACTCGCCCTTCGGGCCGCCCACCGCGGCCAGCCGGTCGCGCAGATAGGTCTCGTCGACCATGGTCGCGGCCACCCGTGCGGCGGGGAAGGAGTAGCCGTGCGAGGTCTCGGTGCTGGTTGCCACGGGGTGTCACGCTACCGTTGAACGTCGTGACCACACCCGTGCCGTTGGCTGGCTACACCACCCTGCGCCTTGGCGGCCCGGCCTCGGTGTTCCTGGAAGCAACGAAATCCACCGAGGTCATCGAGGCCGTCCGGACCGCCGACCAGGCGGGTGAACCCCTGCTCGTGCTGGGCGGGGGGTCCAACCTGGTCATCGGCGACGCGGGCTTCGAGGGCACCGTGGTGCGCATCGCCACCCGCGGCCGAGGGCACGACCCGCTCGGCGACGGCTTGGTCCGGTTGACCGTGGAGGCCGGCGAGAACTGGGACGACGTGGTCGCCGGCGCGGTGGCCAACGACCTCGGCGGCCTGGAGGCGCTCTCCGGCATCCCCGGCCTGGTCGGCGCGACCCCGGTGCAGAACGTGGGGGCCTACGGCGTCGAGGTGGCCGACCTGCTGCTCTCGGTGGACCTGCTGGACCGGCGCAGCGGCCAGGTGCGTCAGGTCAGCACCGCCGAACTGGGCCTGGGTTACCGCACCAGCGTGCTCAAGGGCACCGACAACGCGGTGGTGCTGCGGGTCTCCTTCGCGCTGCGCACCGGCGGCCAGTCCGCCCCGGTCCGCTACGCCGAACTGGCCAACACCCTGGGCGTGGAACTGGGCGCCAGGGTGCCCGCCGCCCAGGTGCGGGACGCGGTGCTCGCGCTGCGCACCGGCAAGGGCATGGTGCTGGACGCCGACGATCACGACACCTGGAGCGCCGGGTCCTTCTTCACCAATCCGATCGTGGCCGAGGCCGACCTGCCCAGGGTGCTCTCGCTGATCCACGCCCGGCTCGGCCAGGAGATCAAGGTGCCGCGCTACCCGGGCGGCGCGGGCAAGGTGAAGCTGTCCGCGGCCTGGCTGATCGAGCGGGCCGGGTTCCTGCGCGGGCACGAGGCCGCCGACGGCCGGGTCTCGCTCTCGCACAAGCACACCCTGGCGCTGACCAACCGCGGCAAGGCCGACACCGAGGACCTGCTGACGCTGGCCCGCGAGGTGCGCGACGGCGTGCGCGGCGCGTTCGAGGTCGATCTGCACCCGGAACCAGTCTTCGTCGGCTGCGCGCTCTGACCTGCGGGAACAAAACTCGTGTGAGCTGGGCAACCGGCCAAACGAGTGACGCCAAGTGACGGGCTCCTCACCCCGAGTGTTTCATGGACGGTGAAGTACCGGATCGAGGAGTTCGCATGACCAGCGCGGAGGACAACAGGCGCAGGGCGGCGATCCGGCCGGTGAAGCGGCGACACGAGGACACCCTGCTCGACCTGCCCGGCGTCGTCGCGGTGGATATCGGCGCGCAGACCACGGGTGGCCTGCGCACCGGCCGGCCGGCCATCGTGGTGTCGGTGCGGGTGAAACGGCCCGCGGTCACGGTGGCGCACGGCCAGCTGCTGCCTGCCGAGATCGACGGGGTGCCGGTGGACGTCATCGAGGAGGACGTCCTGCTGCACCCCGCACTGCTGCGCGCCGACGCCGCCCCGGAACGCTCCGGCGAGTCCTACCCCGCGCTGGTCGGCGGGATCAGCGTCGGCCCGTGCCGGTCCATCCAGATGCTCCCGCCGCAGGCCCCCGAGCCCGGCGAGTACGTCACCGTGGGCACCCTGGGCCTGCTGGTGGCCGCCCGCGCGGACCGGCGGCGGGTGTTCGGCCTGACCAACTTCCACATCGCCTGCGTGGACGACGCCTGGGCGGTGGGCGATGCGATGACCCACCCGTCCCGGGTCGACGGCGGCCGCTGCCCGGCCGACATCGTGGGCTGCCTGGCCAGTTCGGCGCTGTCCGGTTGTGTGGACGCGGCGCTGATCGCGCTGACCCCGGACCGGCCGTGGCGGCGGGAGATCGCCCAGCTGGGCAGACCGGGCGGCTGCGCGCCCGCGCTGCTGGGCAGCCTGGTGCGCAAACGCGGCCGGACCACCGGGCTCACCCAGGGCGTGGTGGTCTCCACCGATGTCACGCTCTGCCTGGACTACGGCGACAGCCTGGGCAGGCGGCGGCTGCGGGACCAGATCCGGGTCACCGCGGCCGAGGGGATCTTCGGCGACCGCGGCGACTCCGGCGCGGTGCTGGTGGACCCGGACAACCAGGTGGTGGGCCTGCACTGCGCGGGCACCCTGGGCGGCGGCAGCGGCTTCGCCAACCCGATCACCCGGGTGCTCGACGAGCTGGATGTGGTGCTGGCCTAGAACGGCCCATCCTGATCATCCGGTTCAGCCGCAACCCCAATGTGAGAAGTGACACATCGCTTTGGGGCACCCCCTTACGGGCATGGGGCGTCCTGGAGATGAGGGCACCCTTGACGGGGTGCCGGATGCGTGGAGGTCGACTGTGGTTGCTCAACGACGGGGACGGGGACGGTCCCTGCTCGGCTTGATGGGGTTGCTCACCGCTGGTGCGCTGCTGCTTTCCGCCTGTACCGGCGGCGAGGGCGGGGATGGCGGCGGCACCAACAAGGCCGATGCGCCACCGGTCGCCAAGGTCAGCGTGGAGCCGGGGGACGGCGCCAAGGACCTCAGCCCGCGCGCGCCGGTCAAGGTCTCGGTCGCCGAGGGCTCGCTGGACGAGGTGACGCTGACCGCGGACGGCAAGGCGGTCGCGGGCAAGATCGCCGCGGACAAGAAGACCTGGGCGCCGGACAAGGCGCTCGAGTTTGGCAAGAGCTACACCCTCGGCGGCTCGGCCACCGGCACCGACGGCAAGAAGGTCGAGATCAAGGGCGGCTTCGCCACCCAGGCCGCGGGCAAGCTGATGCGGGCCACGATCAACCCGGTGGACAACGCCACCGTGGGCATCGCGATGCCGGTCAAGGTCGAGTTCGACGAGGCCCCGCAGGACCGGGCCGCGGTGGAGAAGGCGCTCAAGGTGGAGACCTCGGTGCCGGTGGAGGGGGCCTGGGCCTGGCTCAACCCCAAGGAAGTGCACTACCGGCCCAAGGAGTTCTGGCCGGCCAACACCCAGGTCAAGGTGACCGCGGACCTGTTCGCGGTGCCCTATGGCAAGAACGTGTTCGGCCGGGCCAGCCTGAGCACCAAGTTCACCATCGGCCGGGCGCAGATCGTCGAGGCCAGCGTGGCCAGCAAGCGCATGATCGTGAAGCGGGACGGCCGGGAGCTGATGAACCTGCCCGCCAGCCTCGGCGATGAGAGCAAGCCGGACCTGCGCACCGCGAACGGGATCTACATGGTCTCCGAGCGCAACGCCACCGAGCGCATGGTCAACGAGAAGTACAAGTACGACGTCGTCAAGAAGTGGGCGGTGCGCATCGCCAACAGCGGTGAGTTCATCCACGAGAACCAGGACAACGCGGGCAACCTGGGCAAGCGCAACACCTCGCACGGCTGCATCAACCTGAGCGAGGCGGACGCGAAGAAGTACTTCGACAGCGCGCTGATCGGCGACCCGGTGATCATCTCCGGCTCGGCTGGCACCAAGGGCGCGGTGTCGGACACCTACGACTGGCGGATCGACTGGCCGACCTGGCTGTCGAAGTCGGCGCTGAAGTGACCACCACGATCACCGGCCACGGCGGCACGCGGCTCGCGCTGCGCACCGCCGGGCCGGTGGGCGCGCCGGCGCTGGTGCTGCTGCACGGCTGGGCGCAGAGTTCGGCGGTGTGGCGGCGGCTGCTGGCCGACCCCGGCCTGACCGAGCGGTACCGGCTGCTCGCGCCGGACCTGCGCGGCCACGGCGACTCCGAAGCGCCGGAGAGCGGCTACGACGACCCGGCCGCCTGGGCCGGGGACCTGGCCGCGGTGCTCGAACACGCCAGCGGACCGGCGGTGGTGCTCGGCTGGTCCTACGGCGGACTGGTCATCGCGGACTACCTGCGGGTGTGCGGTGACGCCGGGCTGGCCGGGATCGTGCTGGTCGGCGCGGTCACCGAGATCGGCCCGGACCGGCCGGGCGGCGCCACCGGCCCGGTGATGACCGCAGGGCTGCGCGAGATGCTCTCCCCGGACGACGAGGTGGCCCGGCCCGCGCTGCGCGAGTTCATCGCGAGCGGCACCGCCGTGCCGATGAGTCAGGACGAGCAGGACCGGCAGCTCGGCACCGCGCTGGCCACCCCGGCCGCGGTGCGCAAGGCCGTGTTCAAGCGGGACATCGGCAGTGCCGAGGCGCTGACCGCGGTGACCGTGCCCACCCTGGTGCTGCACGGGGACTCCGACGAGGTGGTGCTGCCGGTGGCCGGTCGCTACGCCGCGGACACCGTGCCCGGCGCGGCCGCCAGCTGGTACCCAGGCTGCGGGCACGCCCCGTTCCTGGAGCGTCCGGCCGACTTCGACGTTGAGCTGGCCCACTTCCTGACGCGCTGCCACGTGGAGCACGGCAAAATGGGGTTGTGAGACGCAGAGGCATCGGTCGCGCGGGGAGAGTAGCCGTGCTGTCCCTGCACACTTCCCCACTTGAACTGCCCGGCACCGGCGACGCCGGTGGGATGAACGTCTACATCGCCCAGACCGCGGTCCGGATGGCCCAGCGCGGCACCGCCGTCGAGGTCTTCACCAGGGCCACCTCCTCCGAGCTGCCGCCCACGGTCGAACTCGCGCCGGGGGTGACCGTGCGGCATGTGCCTGCCGGTCCCTACGGGGGCCTGGTGAAGAACGACCTGCCCGCCCAGCTCTGCGCGTTCAGCGCGGGCGTGCTGCGCACCGAGGCCAGCCACGCGCCCGGCTACTACGACGTGGTGCACTCGCACTACTGGCTCTCCGGCCAGGTCGGCTGGCTGGCCAGGGACCGCTGGGGGGTGCCACTGGTGCACACCGCGCACACCCTGGCCAAGGTCAAGAACCTCGCGCTGGCCGCGGTGGAGGCCCCGGAACCGCAGGTCCGGGTGATCGGCGAGCAGCAAGTGGTCGCCGAGGCGGACAAGCTGGTGGTCAACACCGAGATCGAGGCGCAGGAGCTGACCGACCTGTACCAGGCCAGGCCCGAGCAGGTGGCCGTGGTGCCGCCCGGGGTCGACCTGGAGCGCTTCACCCCCGACGGCCGGGCCGCCGCGCGGGCCGAGCTGGGCCTGGCCCCGGATGCCGTGGTGCTCGCCTTCGTCGGCCGGATCCAGCCGCTCAAGGCGCCCGACGTGCTGCTGCACGCCGCCGCCGAAATGATCAACCGCGATCCCGGGCTGCGGGCCAGGCTGGTGGTGCTGATCGTCGGCGGGCCCTCCGGCACCGGACTGGACCGGCCAACCGTGCTGCACGAGCTGGCCGCCCGGCTGGGCATCGCCGAACTGGTCCGCTTCCTGCCGCCGCGACCGGGCGCCGCGCTGGCCACGGTGTACCGGGCCGCCGACGTGGTCGCGGTGCCCAGCCACTCCGAGTCCTTCGGCCTGGTCGCGCTGGAGGCCCAGGCCTGTGGCACGCCGGTGGCCGCCGCCGCGGTCGGCGGGCTGCCGGTCGCGGTCGCCGACGGGGTCTCCGGACTGCTCGTCCCGGACCACCGCGCGGGTTCCTGGGCGGACGCGCTGGGGCGCCTGGCACTGGAGCCCACCCGGTGGCGGGAGTTCGCCGCCGCCGCCCCCGCGCACGCCGCGGCGTTCTCCTGGGACCACACCGCCGAGCGGCTGCTCGCGGTGTACGGCCAGGCGGCCGCCGCGCTGCGCACCACCCTGGAGATCGCGGTATGAGCCTCGACCAGCTGATCGAGTCCACTTTGGACGGTCAGGAACTCAAGCACACCAAGCGCGAACAGGGCCGGTGGTTCGTCAGCCTGCCCGGGGTGAAGAAGCTCCAGACCAACCTGTGGCTGATCCTGGGCCGCCAGTCGCTGCTGGTGGAGGCGTTCGTGTGCCGCCGCCCGGACGAGGGCCACGAGCAGGTCTACCGATTCCTGTTGCGCCGCAACGCCCGGCTCTACGGCGTGCACTACACCGTGGACCCGGCAGGCGACATCTACCTGATCGGCCGGATCGGCCTGCACGCGGTCACCGCGGACGAGCTGGACCGGGTGCTCGGCCAGGTCCTGGAAGCCGCCGACGGGGACTTCAACACGTTGCTGGAACTGGGTTTCGCCGGGGCCATCCGGCGGGAGTGGGACTGGCGGGTCTCCCGCGGCGAGTCACTGGCCAACCTGCAGGCGTTCAAACACCTGGTGACCTCCCCGCACGAGGGTCCGGTGCACGCCGAGTCCTGATCGTGACCGGCGCCGGGCAACGGCCATCACCCCGCTCTCCGTCCGATCGTTGTATCGCAGACGACGATGGGGGTCGGACGACATGGCAGGACGATCATTGCTCGCCCTCGGCGCGCTGAGCCTGGTGCTGGTGGCCGGATGCTCGGGGGCGGGTGAGCGGGCCAACACCGCGGTCGGGGTCGCCGAACCCGCGGCTGGCGGATCCGCCCAGCAGGGCTTCAGCGGCGGTCCCGGCGACGCCAAGGCGCCGATGGAGAAGGGCGCGGCGGTCGAGAAGGGCGCCAGCGCCCCGGAACCGGCCGCGCTGGAGGCCCGGCAGCTGATCAGGACCGCGCGGATCGAGCTGAGCGTGGCCAAGGTCGAGGAGGCCGTGCGCAAGGCCCAGGAAGAGGCCAAGGCCCTCGGCGGGTTCGCCAGCGAGGAGAACGCGCGCGAGCAGCGGGCCACGCTGACCGTGCGGGTGCCCGCGGACAAGCTGGACGAGGCGCTCAACCGGCTCGACGACCTCGGCAAGGTCATCGTGCGCGAGCAGCGCTCCCAGGACGTCACCGACGCGCTGGTGGACACCAAGAGCAGGCTGGAATCGCAGCGGGCCAGCGTGAACCGGGTGCGCGCGCTGCTGGAACGGGCCAACACGGTCAGCGAGATCGTGCAGGTCGAGGGTGAGCTGACCAAGCGGCAGGCCGAGCTGGAGTCCTTGCAGCGCAGGCTGGAGTCGATGTCCAAGCAGGTCGCCATGGCCACCGTGTCGGTGTCCCTGGTGCGCGAGGACCAGGCCGCCGCGCCCAGCGGGGACGGCTTCCTGGACGCGCTGGCCGCGGGCTGGCGGGCCTTCCTGGGCACGGTCAACGGACTGCTGATCGCCCTGGGCGCCTCGCTGCCGTTCCTGGTGGTGCTGGGCATCGCGGGCGCGCTGGTGATCGTGCTGCTGCGCCGCCGCCGGAATGCCGCTGCCCCGGCCGAGCCGGTGGCCACCGGGAACCCGGTGGGCTGAAGGGTGTCGCGCGGGGCGGCCCGGGAGAGAGGGGGAGTCGCGAGCTCGAGCCGCCCCGCGTCCACAAGCTCCCGCTACGTCGGACCACTGCGGGCGGGGGGAGCCCTGGGTCCGGGCGGGACGCGGTTCGACGGGGGATACGAACCGCGATGGACACCCTCTCGGATCGGGGAGTGTGTGGGAGCCGATCTGAAAGAGTGATGTCAACTTGGCAGATTCGATGTGGCAATCACAAGCCTGGCCCACTGCTCCATTCGAGTGTACTTAGCTCGGTGGGATAACGGGATGATGTCTGGTCGGCCGCTGTTGACAGCAACTTGACTGGGGCCTGTGAGCGTAGTCACGATTGATCGCCCGATTGGCGTCCGCCGTTGGAGGGAACACCCATGGCATTTCGCAGTCCGTACCCCGATGTCGCGGTTCCGGACGTCTCGCTGCCGGAGCTGCTGTTCGGGGCGCTGAGCCCGGCACAGGCCGCCGCGCCTGCGCTGATCGATGGGCCGAGCGGACGAACGCTGGGCTACGGCGAGCTGGCCGCGCTGGTGGACAAGGCCGCTGCCGGACTGGCTGCCCGCGGTATCAACAAGGGTGATGTGGTCGGCATCTTCAGTCCGAACACGCCCTACTACGCGGTGGTATTCCACGGGGTGCTGCGCGCCGGTGCGGTGGCCACCACGGTGAACGCGCTCTACACCGCCGAAGAGCTGGCCCACCAGCTCATCGACGCCGGGGCGAAGCTGCTGTTCACCGTCTCCGCCTTCGCCGAGCGGGCACTGGCCGCGGCCAAGACGGCAGGCATCGCCGAGGTGATCTTCCTGGACGGTCTGGACGGCCATCCCGCGCTGGCCGAACTGCTGGCCACCGAGGCCGCGCCGCCGGTGATCGAGTTCGACCCGGCCGAGGATCTCGCCGTGCTGCCCTACTCCTCGGGCACCACCGGCCGGGCCAAGGGCGTGATGCTGACCCACCGCAACCTGGTGGCCAACATCGAGCAGTTCAAGCAGGTCGTGCACATCGACTCGGCCGACCGGGTGCTGGCGGTGCTGCCGTTCTTCCACATCTACGGCATGCAGGTGACCATGAACCACGCGCTCGCGGTGGGCGCGGCCGTGGTCACCATGCCCAAGTTCGATCTGGCCGAGTTCCTGCGGATCATCGCCGAGCGCCGGACCAGCTACGTCTACATCGCCCCGCCGGTGGCGGTCGCGCTGGCCAAGCACCCCATGGTGGACGAGTACGACCTGTCCGCGATGAAGATGCTCTTCTCCGGCGCCGCGCCACTGGACGCCGAACTGGCGAACGCGGTGGCCAAGCGGCTGGGTGTGGCGGTGCGGCAGGGCTACGGCATGACCGAGATGAGCCCGGTCAGCCACGCCATCCCGAGCGACCGCCCGGACATCAACGTGGGCACGGTCGGGCTGATCCTGCCGAACATGGTGTGCAAGCTGGTCGACCCGGCCACCGAGCAGGAGTCGCTGCCCGGTCAGCCCGGCGAGCTGTGGTGCCAGGGCCCCAACGTGATGAAGGGCTACCTCAACAACGAGGAAGCCACTAAGTCCACTGTGGACGATGAGGGTTTCCTGCACACCGGCGATGTCGCGGTGATCGACGAAAACGGCGTTGTGTCCATTGTGGACAGAGTCAAGGAACTGATCAAGTACAAGGGCTACCAGGTGCCCCCTGCCGAGCTGGAGGCGTTGCTGCTGACCCACCCGCAGATCGCGGACGCCGCGGTGATCGGCGTGCGGGACGCCGAGGGCGAGGAGGTGCCCAAGGCGTTCGTGGTGCGCCAGCCGGGCGCCGAGGAGCTGGACGAGACCGCGGTG
The DNA here is from genome assembly GCF_023094165.1 of Crossiella sp. S99.2. Lineage (GTDB taxonomy): Bacteria > Actinomycetota > Actinomycetes > Mycobacteriales > Pseudonocardiaceae > Crossiella. The sequence goes on from NZ_JALMDK010000001.1 coordinate 485,036, forward strand.
ATGACCTTCGTGGCCGGGCAGGTGGCCCCGCACAAGAAGGTCCGCGTGGTCGAGTTCCTGACCGCGATCCCCAAGTCCGCCAGCGGAAAGATCCTGCGCAAGGACCTGCGCGCCCGCGAGCGGGGCTGATCCCGACCTGGACGGGCCGGGGTCAGCCCCGGCCCGTCAGGGGTGCACGTCCGCGCCCAGGATGCGAGGTCCCTGCCAGCCCGGCACGCTGCGCCCGTCGGCGGGCCAGAGCGTGCGCACCGACCCGTCGGCGATCTTCAGCGCCTGCACGGTCAGCATTCGAGGCTGGTGCGGGGACAGCCACTGGTTGTGCCGCATCAGGTAGACCGAGTCATCCCGCCAGGACCAGGCGGTGGAGCCCAGGATCCAGGGGATGAACGGGAAGGTCATCGCGTTGGGCGGCAGGGCGTACCGGGAGTGCGTGCCGGTGCGCAGGTCCAGCACCACCAGGGACTCGAAGTCCGGCAGGGTGGGCGGGGGCACCGCGTAGGCGATCTTGTCGCCCGTGATCGAGAGCGCCGAGCGGTGGTCGTTGCCGTTGAAGTTCTCACCGAGGACTCGCTCCCCGCGGTCGGCGCCGAACATCCCGGCGGCCAGCGGCTCGACCCGGCCCGCGCTGATCCGCCAGAAGCTCTTCGGCGTGCGCACCACCGCGATCCCGCTGGCGCTCAACAGGATCCGGTCCGCGGTGGCGCCGTCCGGGGTGACGATCGGCCCGAAGGCGCCGCCGTAGCGCGCCCAGGCCGGGCGGCCGCCGAGGCTGGTGTAGAGCCGGTCCTGGCCGTAACCGAGGTTGATGTTGACATGCCTGCCGGTGAGCCGGTTGTAGTTGCCGCTGTACTGGAATCCCACCCCGTCCGGGTACCGCCGCACCTCGGGCAGCCGGGCCAGCACGACCCCGGCGCCCGCCCTGCCGACCGGGTAGCGGCGCAGCACGGTCTCGGTCTCGCCGACCGGCTCGGTGGTGACCACGCCGCGGGCGTCCGGGGTGAGGTCGAACGGGGTCTCGGCGGTGGCGAAGCGCTGGTTCCAGGAGCGCAGCTCGGTGCCGCCGGGCGCGCCGACCGCGAGGCTGAGCGTGCCGTCCGGGTTCGCCGTCATCGCCTGGAACAGCGACTGGCGGCCACCCAGCGAGGCGCCGATCAGCCGGGACTCGGTGCTCACCCCGTTGAACTGGCGCGGCTTGGGATAGGCGCTGTCCGCGACCGTGCCCGCCCCGTTGTCGTACCGGTGCAGCTCATGGCCGCCGATCTCGTCGGAGCCCTGGAAGGAGGCGATGGACTCCGGAGCGGGTGCGGCGGCGGCGGGTGTGGCGGGTAGGAGCAGGGACAGCGCCAGCACCGGAGCACAGACGCGGGTGAACGCGGACACAGCCATGGAACCCCCTGTGGACGATGACGTACCCCTGCCTCGACGCTAGGGCCCGGCCGGCCGGGTTCGCGTGGGCTGAACGGCGCTCATCCGCCTGCCCTTTGGGGCGGCATATCAAAAGTCCGAGGGCTGCCTTGTGCCGCGGCGGGCGCACTGGCCCACTGGCAGCCATGGACGAGCTGACGCACCGGCGGCGGTGGGGCATTCTCGCCGTGCTGAGCATCTGTCTGCTCATCCCGGTGCTGGACACCATGATCCTCCAGGTCGCGCTGCAACGGATCCAGGCCGAGCTGGGCGCCACCCAGTCCGAGCTGCAATGGGCGGTGGACGCCTACACGCTGGTCTTCGCCGCGCTGCTGTTCGCCACCGGCGCGCTGGCCGATGCCTTCGGGCGCAAGCGGATCCTGCTGCTCGGCCTGCTCGCCTTCGGGATCGCCTCCGCGCTGTGCGCCTTCGCGAGCAGCCCCGGCGAGCTGGTGCTGTTCCGGGCGATCAAGGGCATTGGCGCGGCCGCGATGCCCGCGACCAGCCTGGCCATCCTCACCCACGTCTTCCCTGCGGCGGAGCGGGCGCGGGCCATCGGTATCTGGTCCGGCGTGTCCGGGCTTGGCGTGGCGCTGGGCCCGGTGGTCGGCGGGGTGCTGCTGGAGTACTTCTGGTGGGGCTCGGTGTTCCTGGTCAACGTGCCGGTGGTGCTGGCCGGGCTGGCGCTGATCGCCTGGCTGGTGCCGGAATCGCGCAGCCCCGGCCGCCGGGCCATCGACCCGCTGGGCACCCTGTGCTCCATCGGCGGCATCGGCCTGCTGGTCTACGCGATCATCCACGGCGGCGAGGCCGGGGACTGGCTCGGCGCGGGCGTGCTGCTGCCACTGGGTGGCGCGGTCCTGCTGCTGGTGCTGTTCGTGCTGGCCGAGCGGCGGATCGCGGATCCGGCCATCGACCTGAGCCTGTTCCGCAGCCCGGTGTTCACCGCCGGGTCCAGCGCGGTGGCCATCGGCTTCTTCGTGCAGTCCGGCGGCTTCTTCGCACTGGTCTTCTACCTGCAACTGGTCCGGGCCAACTCGCCGCTGGAGACCGGTCTGCTGTTCCTGCCGGTCGCGGTCGGCACGGTGATCGCCTCCACCCGCAGCGCCGCGCTGGCCCAGCGTTTCGGCGCGAACGTGGTGGTCGGCGGCGGCCTCGCCGTGTCCGGGCTGTTCTTCGCCGGTAGCGCGTTCTGGACCCCGTCCACCCCGGTTTGGTTGCTGGAACTGGGTTTCGGTGTGTTCGGCCTGGCCTTCGGGTGTGTGCTCGGCCCGGCCACCGCGGCCGCGATGAGCGTGGTGCCGCCGGCCAAGGCGGCGGCCGGGTCCGCGGTGAACAGCACCGTCCGGCAGCTCGGCGCGGCACTGGGCATCGCGCTGGTCGGCTCGGTGCTCTCGGTGGGCTACCGCAACGGCCTGGGTCCCGCGGCCGAACTGCTGCCCGCCGCGGTGCGCGCCGAGGCGGCCGACTCCCTCGGCGCCACCCTGGCGGTGCGCGCCCAGGCCGGGGACCGCGGTGATGAGCTGGTCGAGGCCGCCGTGCGTGCCTTCGCCGAGGGCATGGCCGCCGCGGTGTGGACGGCCGCGGCCGCCGCCCTGCTCGGCGCGGTGCTCACCGCGCTGCTGCTGCCCGGCCGGACGCCCGCGAAGGCCAGGGCGGGCGCACCCGGTTGATCCACCCGGTGGGTTCGAGTTGTCGAGCCGGGCCGGAGCGGGCAGATTCGCAAGCCTGTGGAAGGCGGTGCGTCCATGATCGTCACGGTCACCCCGAACCCCAGCCTGGACCGCACGCTGCGGTTACCCGGCCCCTTGCGGCCGGGCAAGGTGCATCGGGCCACCGGTAGCAGCACCGAGGCCAGTGGCAAGGGCGTCAACGTGACCAGGGTGCTGCGCGCCAACGGGATCGACTCCACCGCGGTGCTGCCGCTGGGCGGCGCGACCGGGGCCGAGTTGCGGGCGCTGCTGGCCGCCGAGCGGGTGCCGTTCACCGCGGTGCCCATCGCCGGGCGGATCCGCAGCAACATCACCGTGCTCGGCTCGCGCTCGGGCACCACCAAGCTCAACGAACCCGGCCCCGAACTGACCGAGCGGGAACTCGACGAACTCGTCGCCGCCACCGGCAAGGCCGTCCGGGAGCACCGGGCCCGCTGGCTGGCCATCTGCGGCTCGCTGCCGCCGGGCACCCCACCCGGTCTGGTCACCCGGCTGGTCGCGGCCGGGCACGCCGCCGGGGCCGCGGTCGCGGTGGACAGCTCGGGGGCCGGGCTGGCCGAGGCGGTACGCGCGGGCGCTGACCTGGTCGCACCCAACGCCGAGGAGCTGGCCGAACTCGCCGGCCAACCGGTCACCAGCCCGGATCACGCGGCGGATGTGGCCGCGGACCTGTGCCCCGGCACCGCGCTGGTCAGCCTCGGCGCACTGGGCGCGGTGCTGATCCGGCCGGACGGCACCGCCATGCACGCCGTGCCGCCGCCGATCACCGTGATCAACACCGCCGGGGCCGGGGACGCGCTGCTGGCGGGCTGGCTGGCCGCCGAAGGCCCGGCCGCCGCCCGGCTGACCCGCGCGGTCGCCTGGGGCGCGAGCGCCTGCCTGGCCGCGGGCACCGCCGAACTTCCGGACCACCCGGTCGCACCGGAGCTGGTCACCACCACCGAACTACAGGAGCGCCGATGAAGGTCCTCATCGCGGGCGATCGCTTCATTCCCGGCGGCACCTTCGCCGAGGAGATCGAGGCCCGGCTGCCCGGCAGCCCGGTCACGGTGGCGGACTGGGCCGGGGCCAAGGCCGATCAGCACGAGGCCCAGCAGCTGATGGAGGTGCGCGGCGCGGCCGCGGTGCCTGCCCCGCCCGAACTGCTCGCCGCGGTGCCGGGGGCCGAGGTGCTGTGCGTGCACTTCGCCCCGGTCGGCCCGGACCTGCTGGCCGCCGCCGAGGATCTGCGGCTGGTCGCGGTGGCCCGCACCGGACTGGAGAACGTGGACCTGGACGCCGCCGGCGCCCGCGGCATCGGCGTGGTGCCGGTCTTCGGCCGCAACGCCTCCGCGGTGGCCGAACTCCAGATCGGGCTGATCCTGGCCGAATCCAGGGACATCGCCCGCGCGGACGCCTCGGTGAAGAACGGCGGCTGGCGCAAGGAGTTCCCCGGCCGCCGGGTCGAACTGGGCGGCAGCACGGTCGGCATGATCGGCTTCGGGCACGTGGGCCGCCACTTCGCCCGCAAGCTCGGCGGGTTCGGCTGCACGCTGGTCGCCTACGATCCCTACGCGCCGGATGTGGCACTGGCCGAATCCGGGGTGCGCCGGGCCGCCAGCCTGGACGATCTGCTGCTCGGCGCGGACTTCGTGGTGGTGCAGGCCAGGCACAGCAAGGAGACCGACCGGTTCATCGGCGCCCGTGAACTGTCCCTGCTCAAGCCGGGCGCCTACTTCGTCAACGTGGCCCGCAGCCGGGTGGTGGACACCGCGGCGCTCTACGACGCACTGGCCAACGGCCGGATCGCGGGCGCCGGTCTGGACGTCTTCGACGAAGAGCCGCTGCCCGCGGACTCGCCATGGCGAGCGCTGGACAACGTCACCCTGACCACCCACTTCGGCGGCGACACCGAGCAGACCAACCGCACCTCCGCCGCCCTGGTCGCCGAGGCGGTGGCCGAGTTCGCCGAGACCGGCCGGGTGCGCAGCGCGGCCAACGCGGATCTGCTGGGCTGGCGATGACCGATCTGCTGCTCGGTATCGACGCCGGGCAGACCGTCACCAAGGCGGTGCTGGTGGCCGCGGACACCGGGCGGGAGATCGCGGTCGGCCAGGCCAGGGTGCCGGTGTCCACCCCGCACCCGCGCTGGGTGGAACGGGACCTGGACCAGGTCTGGGACGGCTGCGTGCGGGCCATCCGGGCGGTGCTGACCGGCGTCGACGGCGGCCGGATCGCCGCGATCGGGCTGTGCGGGCACAACGACGGCTGCTACCCGGTGGACGCCGATCTGCGCCCGGTCCGGCCGGCCATCCTGGCCATGGACTCCCGCGCGCACGAGCAGGTCCGCGGCTACCAGGACTCCGGCGCGGCCGCCGCCGCGCTGCCGCTGACCGGCCAGTCCCCGTTCGCGGCCAGCCCGGCTGCGGTGCAGGCATGGCTGCTGGCCAACGAACCCGCGGCGCTGGCCAGGACCCGCTGGCTGCTCTTCTGCAAGGACTGGCTCCGGCTCGGCCTGACCGGCGAGGTGGCCACCGACCCCACCGAGGCTTCCGCCTCCTTCACCGACGTGCGCACCCAGCGGTACAGCCCGGCGGCCTTCGAGCTGTACGGCCTGACCGAACTGGCCGGGAAACAGCCGCCGATCCTGGGCAGCACCGAGATCGCCGGCCGGGTCACCGCCACCGCGGCCGAGCTGACCGGGCTGCGCGCGGGCACCCCGGTGGTCACCGGCGCGCACGACGTGGACGCGGGCGCGCTCGGCATGGGCGCGGTCACCCCCGGCGCGGCGTCGATCGTGATGGGCACCTTCAGCATCAACCAGGTGGTCACCGACGAGATCCGGCTCGACCACCGCTGGCAGGCCCGCGCCTTCCTGCGACCCGGCCACTGGCTGGCCATGTCCACCAGCCCGGCCTCCTCCTCGAACCTGGAGTGGTTCGTCCGCACCCTCTGCCCGGAGGCCGCGACGGGCAGCGCGGACCCGTTCGAGTTCGTCGCGGCCGAGATCGCCGCCAGCACCCGGCCCGACCTGCCGCTCTACCTGCCGTTCCTGTTCGGCGCGCCGGTCGAGCACGGGCCAGCCGCCTCCGCCGGATTCCTCGGCCTGCGCGGCTGGCACACCCGCGGTGACCTGCTGCGCGCGCTGTGCGAGGGCGTGGCGCTCAACCACCGCACCCACCTGAGCGCGCTGCGCTCGGCCTTCCCGATCACCGGCGCGGCCCGGCTGGCCGGCGGCGGCGCGCGCAGCCCGGCCTGGAGCCAGCTGCTCGCCGACGCGGTCGACCTGCCCCTGGAAGTCACCGCGGGCGCCGAACCGGGGGCCCGCGGCGCGGCGCTGCTGGCCGGTATCGGCCTGCGCCGCTTCGCCGGGCTGACCGAGGCCGCCGCCACCGCCGAGGTGGTCCGCGCACACCAGCCCGACCCGGCCGGGGTGGCCAGAATGACCGCCCGCGCGGCGGAATACCGAATGGCCGTCGAATCCCTCCGTGACTGGTGGAAATCCGTTTAAATCGGGGTTTCTATGGCAAAATTCAGACCGGCTGGGCAATAAAACAGATCGAAATTCCGCTATGGGGTGACTCTTTCTGGAAATTGGCCGGAAATCGGCTCCGGTGTGGATATCTTGCCCACGTGGTGGAGGAGGACAGCACCGCGCAGCGGCGCGAACTGGGGGAAGCCCTGCGGATCCAGCGGGAACTGGCTGGGATCACCCGGGGCGAGCTGATCGCCCACTTCGATTGGTCGGCCAGTAAGTTCTCCCGGCTGGAGGCCGGAAAACGCGGAATCTCGGAAAGCGATGTGACCCGATTCCTCGGTTACTGCCGGACGCCCAACGACGAGGTCGACCGCTTGCTCGGCATTCTCCGCGAACCCGACACCGGTTACTGGGCCCGCCCGCATTCCGGCCGGTTCGCCGACAGCCTGCGCACCCTGCTGCTGCACGAGACCACCGCCTGCACACTGGCCAGCTACGACCTCGCGGTGGTGCCGCCGCTGCTGCAGACCGAGTCCTACGCCAGGGCGCTGCTCGGCCCGGAGGCCGACCCGACACCGCGGCTGGCCCGCCAGGCGATCCTGCCCAGCCTGGCCATGGCCACCTTCTACATCCACGAGGCCGCGCTGCGCGCCCAGGTCGGCAGCCCGCTGGTGATGCGCAACCAGCTCGAACTGCTGGCCCGCAGGGTGGAGTGGGCGCGCTGCCGGATCCGGGTGCTGCCGCTGGCCGTCTCGGCCGCCCGGACCAGCGTGAACGCCTTCACCCGGCTGACCTTCCGCGATCACCGCCCAGTGGTGCACGTGGAGCTGGAGACGGCCAGCCTGTTCCTCGAACACCCGAGTTCGCTTGATCGTTACGAGACTGTCCTGGACAGCCTCCGGCGGCTCAGCCTGGGGGCCGAGCAGTCCCGTGACCTGCTGCGGCGGCTGGCCTGCGGGCTGGAACCGGCGGTCGGTGGCGACGTCACCACGAACGGTGATCTGGCAGGCTGTGGCCCATGACAGGCACGTTGGTGTTGCTCCGTCACGGCCAGAGCGTCTGGAACGCCGAGAACCTGTTCACCGGATGGGTGGACGTCCCGCTGTCGGAGCAGGGGGAGGGCGAGGCGCGCCGGGGCGGTGAACTGCTCAGGGACGCCGGACTGCTGCCGGACATCCTGCACACGTCGCTGCTGCGCCGGGCGATCTCCACCGCGAACCTCGCGCTGGACTCCGCCGACCGGCACTGGATCCCGGTCAAGCGGGACTGGCGGCTCAACGAGCGCCACTACGGCGCGCTGCAGGGCAAGGACAAGAAGCAGACCCTGGAGACCTACGGCGAGGAGCAGTTCAAGCTCTGGCGCCGTTCCTACGACACGCCGCCGCCCGAGATCGAGCTGGGCAGCACCTACAGCCAGGACGGCGACCCGCGCTACGCGGGCATCGGCGCCGCGCTGCCGCGCACCGAATGCCTCAAGGACGTGCTCGCCAGGGTGCTCCCGTACTGGGACGGCGAGATCGTGCCCGACCTGCGCGCGGGCCAGACCGTGCTGGTCGCCGCGCACGGCAACTCGCTGCGCGCGCTGGTCAAGCACCTCGACGGGATCAGCGACGAGGACATCGCCGGGCTGAACATCCCCACCGGCATCCCGCTGCGCTACGAGCTGGACGCGGACCTCAAGCCGGTCAAGGCCGGCGGTGAGTACCTCGACCCGTCCGCGGCCGAGGACGCCATCAAGGCCGTGGCCAACCAGGGCCGCTGACCCCCTCCGACAACCGGCAGAACGCGCTCGGACCAGGTCCGGGCGCGTTCTTCATTTGGGGCCGGATTTCGCTCGTTGGAGTGGCTTGGATGAACACCGGATGACACCCTGCCCAACGTGCGGTGTACGTCACACCATTCTGGTGTCACCACGGTCACGTATAGCCCTCCGAGAGTAGGCCGGGAGGCCGTTCGGCTGCTTACCATGCGGCCGTGACCGCAACGGGCCTGCTCGCCCTGTCGATCTGCGCGGCCGTCGTCGCCGCGGTCCTCGGCTTTTTCCTCGGCCGCTCCGTCACCGCCAGGGCCACCCGCAAACCGCCCGGCCTGACCGTGGCCGAGCTGATGCAACGGGTGGTGCACGCCTCGCACAACGCGGTCGCGGTGCTCAACCGCTTCGGCGACGTGGTGCTGCACAACCCGCGCGCGGAGGAGCTGGGCGTGGTGCAGGACGGCCGGGCCGACCCGCGCGCCCGCAAGGCCGCCGAGGTGGTGCTGGAGACCGGCGAGATGCTCGAGGTCGACCTCTCCCCGCTGGAGCGCGCCACCCTGTCCAGCCGCCAGCCCGCCGCGGTGCTCGGCGAGGCCAGGCTGCTCGGCGACGGCTTCGTGGTGGTGGACGCCTCCGACGAGTCCGACGCGGTCCGCCTGGAAGCGATCCGGCGGGACTTCGTGGCCAACGTCAGCCACGAGCTGAAGACCCCGGTGGGCGCGCTCGCGCTGCTGGCCGAGGCGGTGCTGGACGCGGTGGACGACGAGGACGAGGTCCGCCGCTTCGCCAGCAAGATCCTGCACGAGGCCAACCGGCTGGGCACCCTGGTCACCGAGCTGATCGCGCTGTCCCGGCTGCAGGGCGCCGAACGGCTGCCCGAGCTGACCCCGGTCGAACTGGACTCGGTGGTCACCGAGGCGCTGGGCCGGTGCCGGCTGGCCGCGGAGTCCCTTGGCATCGAGATCGCGGTGGACGAGGGCAGCGGCCTGATCATGGACGGCGACCGGACCCTGCTGGTGACCGCGCTGGCCAACCTGATCGACAACGCGGTGGCCTACTCGCCGCCGGACAGCCCGGTCTCCATCAGCAGGCGGCTGGTCGACAACTTCGTCGAGATCTCGGTCACCGACCGGGGGATCGGCATTCCCGCCGAGTTGCAGGGCCGGGTGTTCGAGCGGTTCTTCCGCATCGACCCCGCGCGTTCCCGGGCCACCGGCGGCACTGGACTGGGGCTGGCCATCGTCAAACACGTGGCCGCCAACCACGCCGGTGAGGTGCGGCTGTGGAGCCGCCCCGGCACCGGTTCCACGTTCACCATGCGCATCCCGGCACACCGGGCCGACCATGGTGGCGGAACCCCGAATCCGTCCACAGTGGACGTACGGGACGCGGAGCAGCCGCGCCCCGTCAACGCGGGCAGCGTCGAGCATGGAGGAGTTCAGTGACCAGGGTGCTGATCGTGGAGGACGAGGAGTCCTTCGCCGACCCGCTGGCGTTCCTGCTCCGCAAGGAGGGTTTCGCGACCGCGGTCGCGGCCACCGGGCAGGAGGCGCTGGAGGAGTTCGACCGCAACGGCGCGGACATCGTGCTGCTGGACCTCATGCTGCCCGGCATGAGCGGCACCGACGTCTGCAAGGCCCTGCGGCAGCGCTCCGCGGTGCCGGTGATCATGGTGACCGCGCGGGACAGCGAGATCGACAAGGTGGTCGGGCTGGAACTGGGCGCCGACGACTACGTCACCAAGCCCTACTCCGCGCGCGAGCTGATCGCCCGGATCCGGGCGGTGCTGCGCCGCGGCGGCGAGTCCGAGGAGCTGCTGCCCCAGGTGCTGGAGGCGGGCCCGGTGCGGATGGACGTGGAGCGGCACGTGGTGACCGTCTCCGGCGGCGAGGTCAGCCTGCCGCTCAAGGAGTTCGACCTGCTGGAGTACCTGCTCCGCAACGTCGGCCGGGTGCTCACCCGCGGCCAGCTGATCGACCGGGTCTGGGGTGCGGACTACGTCGGCGACACCAAGACGCTGGACGTGCACGTCAAGCGACTGCGCTCCAAGATCGAACCCGACCCCGGCGCCCCTCGGCACCTGGTGACCGTGCGCGGCCTGGGTTATAAGTTCGAGAGCTGAGCCGTTCGGCTTAATGATCATGGGAAAATGCACGCTTAGTGATCTTGCTAGCCGTGCATTTTCCCGAGATCGGTGCAGATCCGACCGGTGCCGGTGAACCTGCCGATCCCGCCAGGTACCGTGCTCTGGTGCGGCTCGGGGTGCTCGACGTGGGTTCGAACACCGTCCATCTCCTTGTGGTGGACGCGCATCGGGGTGCCCATCCGACCCCGATGAGTTCGATCAAGACCATGCTCCGGCTGGCCGAGCAGCTCGATCGCAACGGCCGCCTGACCAGGGCAGGCTCGGACAACCTGGTCCGCACCGTGGCCGCGGCCAAGCGCGAGGCGGCCAAACTGGGCTGTGACGACCTGATGGCCTTCGCCACCTCGGCGGTGCGCGAGGCCGGCAACTCCGCCGCGGTGCTGCAGCGGGTGCGCAAGGAGACCGGGGTCGACCTCAAGGTGCTCTCCGGCGCCGATGAGGCCCGCTACACCTTCCTCGCGGTGCGCCGCTGGTTCGGCTGGTCCGCGGGCAGGCTGCTGGTGGTCGACATCGGCGGCGGCTCGCTGGAGCTGGCCACCGGCATGGACGAGGACCCGGAGCTGGCCTTCTCGGTGCCGCTGGGCGCCGGGCGGCTCACCCGCACCCGGTTCCGGCACGACCCGCCCACCCAGCGCGAGATCAAGGCGACCAGGGACTGGCTGACCGAGGAGCTGGCCGAGGTGGCCAGGGTGCTGCGCAAGAGCGGCGCCCCCGACCGGGCGGTGGCCAGCTCCAAGACCTTCCGCACCCTGGCCAGGCTCACCGGGGCCGCGCCCTCCTCAGCCGGGCCCAGGGTCAGCCGGGTGCTCACCGACAGCGGCCTGCGCCAGCTCACCGCGTTCATCTCGCGGATGTCCGCGGCCGATCTGGCCGAGCTGGAGGGCGTCAGCGCCAGCCGTTCGCACCAGCTGGTGGCCGGGGCGCTGGTGGCCGAGGCCGCGATGCGAGCGTTGTCACTCCCACAACTGGAGATTTGCCCGTGGGCCCTCCGTGAGGGTGTCATTCTCCGGCGGCTGGACCAGACGGACGGCGACGACCACACTGTGTCCGACCCTGGCGGAGCCGCTGCGACCAACGGCTCCGGGCCTGACGCTGGGCAGGAGCAAGGTCACAACACTGGACGGATGGGCCAGCACGGGGCACGGTGGAATCAATGAACCGGGACAACGAGTCGGAGCGCGACAGCCAGCGCACCGTTGCGGATCTCCTCGCGCAGTACGGCGAGGGGTCGGGCAACGCCGCGCCCAGGCGCCGCCGTCGTCGTGCCGAGGACGCGAACGAGACCGCACCGCAGCAGATCATCGACCGGATCAACTCCGATTCGGGGACGATGCGCGCGCTGCGGGACGAGCAGGCGCTGGTCGAGGAGCCGCCGGCCGCGCCACCGCGCGCGGCCAATCTGGAGACGCCCTCCCGGCGCGACCTGCCTAGTTACGACACGCCCAGCGGCCGGTTCGCCCGGCCCGCCACGCCGACCCGTCCGGTGCCGCCGGCACCCCCGCCGGTGGCCGCCCCGGACGCCGCCGAGCTGACCACCGAGGTCCCGGCGATCACCGACGCGTACCCGGCCATCACCGAGCCGCCGGTCGCACCGGGCACCGCCACCAGCGGCCGCCTGCCGCGCCCTGACGCGCCGCCGGTGCCGCCGAAACCGGCCCCGCGCAGCAAGCCGAGGGTGCAGCCGGACCCGGTCACCGAGGTGCTCCCGGTGATCGCGGACGCGCCGCAGACCGATCCGGACGCGCCGCCGCGCGAGGGCGAGGACTGGTTCACCGACACCGGGTACCAGGAGCCCTACGTCGAGGACGAGGCCGAGCACACCACCCAGTACCAGGCGTTGCGCGCCTCCGCGCCCAAGGCGGAGCCGGAGACCGAGGACGAGGACGAACAACCGCGTCCCGCCCGCGGTCCGGCCGGACTGGACGAGGACGCCGAGGTCCCGGACGACTACGACGAGGACGAGGACGAGGAACCGCGCTCACCGGCCAAGGAATGGCTGATGATGGTCGTCCAGCTGGGCGGCGGCGTCATCGGCGGCGCCGGGCTGTGGCTGGGCTTCCAGTGGCTGTGGCGGGCCATCCCGTCCATCACGCTCTTCCTCGCGCTGGCCGTGATCGGCGGCATGGTCTGGCTGGTCCGCAAGATCCGCAAGGCGGACGACCTGCAGACCATCCTGCTCGCGGTGCTGGTCGGCCTGGTGGTCACGGTGTCCCCGGCCGCGTTGCTGCTAGTCGGCAAGTGAGCCCGGCCCGCGCGCATCCGGCAGGCCAGTGGCGCCCGGAGATCCCGATCGGGCTGTCCACCGCCGCGGTCTGGCCGCAGCCCGCCGCCACCGCCTTCCAGCTGGCCGCCGAACTGGGCTACGACGGCGTCGAGGTCATGGTCTGGGCCGATCCGGTCAGCCAGGACATCGGCGCGCTGGAGAAGCTCTCCGCCGCGCACAAGGTGCCCATCCTGGCCATCCACTCGCCCTGCCTGCTGATCACCCAGCGGGTCTGGTCGGCCGATCCGGAGGTCCGGCTGCGCCGCTCGGTGGCCGCGGCCGGCGCGCTGGGCGCGGAGACCGTGGTGGTGCACCCGCCGTTTCGCTGGCAACGCCGCTACGCCGACACCTTCAGCGCGCTGGTGAGTGAGCTGGAGGAGGTCAGCGGCATCGCGGTGGCGGTGGAGAACATGTTCCCGCTGCGCCCGCTCGGCCGGAAACGCCAGGTCCGGGTCTCCGGCTTCCGGCCGTCGCCGGACCCCACCGACGTGGGCTACCGCAACTACACCCTGGACACCTCGCACACCTCGGCCGCGCACATGGACGCGCTGGAACTGGCCAAGCGGATGGGCCCCGGCCTGCGGCACGTGCACCTGGCCGACGGCACCGGCGCCCCGGTGGACGAGCACCTGGTGCCCGGCCGCGGCGACCAGCCCTGCGCCAAGTTGTGCGAGGAGCTGGTTGCCAACCAGTTCACCGGCACGGTGGTGCTGGAGGTCAGCACCCGCAAGGCCAGGACCAGGGAGGACCGGGTGGCCGACCTGGCAGAGGCACTGCTGTTCGCCCGGTTGCACCTGGGCCGGTAATTCGGTGTATGTCACGGAACGTGTCTTCGGTCATATCGGAGCCGGGAACAGCCGGTTCAGGGCCTGACCCATCCGGGTGGTTCACGTACAGTTCCGCCCTGTGAACCCGTTGCGCGCCTTGATCCTCGCCGCCGCCGGCAACAACGGCATCCGGCGTCTGGTCGGCACCGCTCCCGTGTCCAGGGACGTGGTGCGCCGTTTCGTGGCCGGGGAGTCCACCGCGGAGGCCGTCGTCGCGACCAGTGCCCTGGTCGACGACGGGCTGACCGTGACCCTGGACTACCTCGGCGAGGACACCACTGACCGGGAGCTGGCCGAGGTCACCGTGCAGTCCTACCTGGAGCTGCTCGACCAGCTGCACTCCGCGGGCCTGTCCGGCTCGGCCGAGGTCAGCGTGAAGCTGTCCGCGGTCGGCCAGGCGCTGGACGAGCGGCTCGCGCTGGACAACGCCTCCCGGATCTGCGCCGCCGCCGAGCAGTGCGGCACCACGGTCACCCTGGACATGGAGGACCACACCACCACCGACTCCACCCTGCGCGTGCTCGGCGAACTGCGCCGGAGCTGGCCGTGGGTGGGCGCGGTGCTGCAGGCATACCTGCGCCGCACCCTGGACGACTGCCGCGAACTGGCGGGCCCCGGTTCCCGGGTGCGGTTGTGCAAGGGCGCGTACAAGGAGCCCGAGTCGGTGGCCTACCAGGCCCCGCACGAGGTGGACCTGAGCTACGTGCGCTGCGCCAACACGCTGCTGCAGGGCGACGGCTACCCGATGTTCGCCACCCACGACCCCCGGCTGGTGGGCATCATCGACGAGCGCGCCCGCTGGCACGATCGCAAGCCGGGCACGTACGAATACCAGATGCTCTACGGCATCCGGCCGGAAGAACAACTTCGTCTCGCTCAGGCGGGCGAGACCGTCCGGGTCTATATCCCGTACGGCCAGGAGTGGTACGGATACCTGATGCGACGACTGGCCGAACGACCGGCGAACACCGCGTTCTTCCTGCGGGCTCTGGCAAGCAAGCGGTGAGGGTCCGGACGGATCCACTGCGCATCACCCCGTTCGGGCTGGCCACCGCGGTCCGCCCGATGGGGGATGGCAGCTTCACCGCCGAGCTGGCCGCGGACTGGACCATCGCGGGCAAGCCGCACGGCGGCTACCTGCTGGCCCTGCTGGCCAGGGCCGCGATCACCACCGCGGAGACCGGCGGTACCGGCAACGGCGCCGCACCCGACCCGCTCAGCGTGAGCGCTGAGTTCCTGCACCCGCCGGAACTGGGCCCGGTGCTGCTGCGCACCAGCGTGCTCAAGTCCGGCCGCACGGTCACCGTGGTCAAGACCGAACTGGAACAGCGCGGCCGGGTGTGCGTGCACGCCATGGTCACCACCGGCCGCCTGCCCGAGGAACCCGCCGCCTGGACCGACCTGCCCGAACTGCCAGCCGAACCGCCGGCCAGGGCGATCGAGGTCGGCGCCACCCAGGCCGCCAAGGTCTTCCGGGTGGCCAAGGCCTGCCAACTGATGCTGGACCCCGACGGCGCCGGTTTCCTCACCGACAACCACACCAGCCCACTGCGCCTGCGCCTGTGGGTCCGGCCGCGCGAGGGGCAGCCGGACCCCCTCTTCGCCCTGGTCGCCGGCGACATCTCGATGCCGGTCACCTTCAACCTGGGCCGCCTGTCCTGGTCGCCCACCGTGCAACTGACCGCGTTGCTGCGCTCCCGCCCGGCCCCGGGCTGGTTGCGCCTCTCCGTGGAATCCAAGGCCGTCTACGGGCAGTGGTTCGACGAGGACACCACCGTCATCGACTCCACCGGCCGCCTGGTCTGCCAAACCCGCCAGCTCGCCCTGACCCCACTCGACTAGCCCCCTCTCCCGCACCACTTGGCCCAACTGGCACACCCAGTTGGGCAAACCGGGCGTACCGGTTGGGCCAAGTGGGCGGGGGTGGTGCGCCATGCCTTCTCCGGGGCTGTCCGCGGCCGTCCTAAGCTTTCGCGCATGACGACCACCGCTGTGCTTGGCGCGGGCAAGATCGGCGAGGCGCTGCTGTCCGGGCTGCTCCAGTCCGGCCGCAGTCCGGAGGACCTGCTGTTCACCGAGCGCTATCCGGCCCGCAGCGCCGAGCTGACCAAGCGTTACGGCGTGCGCGGCGTCGACGTGCCGACCGCGGCGGGGCTGGCCGATGTGCTCGTGGTCGCGGTCAAGCCGCAGGACATCGAGCCGCTGCTGGACGAGCTGGGCGCGGTGCTGCGGCCGGGCACGCTGATCGTGTCGCTGTGCGCCGGTCTGCCGACCGCCCTGTTCGAGCGCAGGCTGCCCGAGGGCGTCCCGGTGGTCCGGGTCATGCCGAACACCCCGATGGTGGTCGGCGAGGCGATGAGCGCCATCTCCGGCGGCAGGCACGCCAAGGCGGAGCACCTGGCGCTGGCCGAGGCCATGCTGGCCGCGGTCGGCAAGGTGGTGCGGGTGCCCGAGGCGCAGCAGGACGCGGTCACCGCGCTGTCCGGGTCCGGTCCGGCCTACTTCTTCTTCCTGGTCGAGGCCATGATCGACGCGGGCATCCTGCTCGGGCTGCCCAGGGCGGTGGCGGCGGATCTGATCATCCAGTCCGCGGTCGGCTCGGCGGCCATGCTGCGGGACTCCGGGGAGCACCCGGTGGCCCTGCGCGAGGCCGTCACCTCGCCGGCGGGCACCACCATCTCGGCCATCGTGGAACTGGAGAAGCACGGGGTGCGGGCGGCCCTGATCGCGGCCATCGAGGCGGCCAGGGACCGCTCGATCGAGCTGGGCAAGGCGCACGAGAAGTAAGCGCGTTATCACGGAACGGTATCGGAAGTCGAGTCCTCGCAGCGTGCGGGCAGGGCGGCTACCCTCGTAGGCAGCACGTGCGTGTCGATTCCGTCGGTGGGGAAGCCGGCGGCGCGCCACGTGCCGAAAGACACGGTGACTCATGCCGGCGAAGAAGGAGACGGATCACGCTGGACTCGGTCAGGTTCGGTTTCTCACGGTTGCCGAAGTGGCCGGGCTCATCCGTGTCTCCAAGATGACGGTTTACCGGCTCGTGCACTCGGGCGAACTGCCCGCGGTCCGGGTCGGGAGGTCCTTCCGGGTGCCCGAGAACGAGGTGCACGCCTACCTGGAGAACGCGTACTACAACGCGGGCTGAGGGGCGGTTTCACCCCCCGGGTACCCTGGTAGACCGTTCGTGTCATTCGGCCGCCCGGCCGGCGGCCGCAGCGCGCGCTGACGACACGCGAAAGCTCAGCACACCAACATCGATAGTGAAGAGGAACCCGTATGGGCTCGGTCATCAAGAAGCGCCGCAAGCGCATGTCGAAGAAGAAGCACCGCAAGTTGCTCCGCAAGACGCGTCACGCGCGTCGCAAGCAGGGCAAGTGACCCTCGGGTCTGAGGTCGCTTCTCGCTCGTTGTGCTGATGATGGCCTGAGACCGAACGAACCGCCGCCGCGTCCGAGGTGTGAGCCTCGATACCGGCGGCGGTTCGCGTTACCGGGCTGACCTGGGAACTTCACCAGGAACGCCCCGCAAGGCGGCATGCCGGAGCCGATGGCGCGGGTAGCATCGCCTTCCGTCACCGCCCGTGCCCAGGGAGTCGCATGGCGCCCAACATCGTCCTCGTCACCGGGGTAAGCCGTTTCCTCGGCGGACACCTCGCCGCCCGCCTCGCCGCCGATCCGTCCATCGAACGGGTCCTCGGCGTCGACACCGTGCCGCCGCCGCGCGATCTGCTGCGCCGGATGGGCCGGGCCGAGTTCGTGCGCGCCGACATCCGCAACCCGCTCATCTCCAAGGTCATCGCCACCGCGAAGGTGGACACCGTGGTGCACGCCTCGGTGAGCGCGAACCCGGGCTCCACCGGGCGCACCGCGATGAAGGAGATGAACGTCATCGGCACCATGCAGCTGCTGGCCGCGTGCCAGAAGTCGGCGTCGATGCGCAAGCTGGTGGTCAAGTCCACCAGCGCGGTCTACGGCGCCAGCTCCCGCGACCCCGCGGTCTTCAGCGAGGACATGGGCCCCAAGGACCTGCCCTCCAGCGGCTACGCCAAGGACGCGGTGGAGATCGAGGGCTACGTGCGCGGCTTCGGCAGGCGCCGCCCGGACGTGGACGTCACCACGCTGCGCTTCACCAACTTCATCGGTCCGCGCATCGACACCGTGCTGACCCGCTACTTCGCCCTGCCGGTGATCCCGACCGTGTTCGGCTACGACGCCAGGATGCAGCTGCTGCACTCCGAGGACGCGCTGGCCGTGCTGGAACGGGCCACCATGCACGAGCTGCCCGGGGTCTACAACGTGGGCGGGGACGGCGTGCTGATGCTCTCCCAGGCCATCCGCCGGGCGGGCCGGGTGCCGCTGCCGGTGCCCAGCGCGCTGGTGCCCTCCTTCGGTCAGCTGGTGCGCGGCGCGCGGCTGGTGGACTTCTCCCCCGAGCAGATGCGTTTCCTGAACTTCGGCCGGGTGGTGGACACCGGCAGGCTGGTCGCCGACTTCGGCTTCCAGCCGCGCTGGACCACCCAGCAGGCCTTCGACGATTACGTGCGCGGCCGCGGTCTGCGGCCGGTGCTGGACCCAGAGATGATCACCGGCGTGGAGCGGACACTGAAGTCGATGTTCTCCCGCAGCGAGCGAGGATGAGGTGAGCGAAGCGGTGGCAGAGGCACGGGTGATCCCGATCAGGGGCGGCGGACGCGAGCGGACCGCCGAGCCGCGCGGCAACAACGGCAGCACGCGGGGGCCGATCCCGGTCACCCAGGCCGACCCCTCGGTGCTCGAGCAGCGGCTGGCCGACGCGCTGGCCTTCCTGCGCCGCAGGCTCACCGGCGAGTACGAGGTGGACGAGTTCGGCTTCGACGCCGACCTCACCGACAACCTGCTGATGACCCCGCTGCGCCCGCTGTATGAGAAGTGGTTCCGGGTGGAGGCCCACGGGCTGGCCAACCTGCCCAGCGAGGGCGGCGCGCTGATCGTGGCCAACCACTCCGGGACCATGTTCCCGATGGACGCGCTGATGACCGGTGTGGCCGTGCACGACCACCACCCCGGCCGGCGGCACCTGCGCATGCTCGGCGCGGACCTGGTCTTCCGGCTGCCGGTGCTGGGCACCATGGCCCGCAAGGCCGGGCACACCCTGGCCTGCAACCCGGACGCGGAACGGCTGCTGCGCAACGGCGAGCTGGTCGGCGTCTGGCCGGAGGGCTTCAAGGGCATCGGCAAGCCGTTCCGGGACCGGTACAAGCTGCAGCGCTTCGGCCGCGGCGGGTTCGTCTCGGCCGCACTGCGCACCAGGGCGCCGATCGTGCCTTGCTCGATCGTGGGCGCCGAGGAGATCTACCCGATGCTGGGCGATCTGCGCCCGCTGGCCCGGCTGCTCGGCCTGCCCTACTTCCCGCTCACCCCGACCTTCCCCTGGCTGGGCCCGCTCGGCCTGGTGCCGCTGCCGACCAAGTGGCACATCGAGTTCGGCGAGCCGATCCGCACCGACGGGTTCGACCAGCAGGCCGCCGAGGACCCGATGCTGGTGTTCAACCTGACCGACCAGGTCCGGGAGACCATCCAGCAGACCCTGTATCGCCTGTTGACCCAGCGGAGGAACGTCTTCCTCGGCTAATCTGCGCCGCGTGGGACACCCAATGCAGCCGCAGCAGCCGCCACCGATCCTGGTCAGCACGATGAACGACGTCCCGGGCTACCGGATCGTCCAGGTCTTCGGCGAGGTCTTCGGCCTCACCGTGCGCAGCCGGAACGCCTTCTCCGACATCGGCGCCAGCTTCAAGGGCATGTTCGGCGGTGAGCAGGTCGGCTACACCAAGCTGCTCAGCGACTCCCGCTGGGAGGCGATCAACCGGATGCGCGCCGAGGCCGCCCAGCGCGGCGCCAACGCGGTGATCGCGATGCGGTTCGAGAGCGGTGAGGTGGTGCCAGGCAGCACCGAGATCGCCGCCTACGGCACCGCCGTGTTCATCGTCCCCGAGCAGCAGCAGCCGCCCCAGCAGTGATCGAACCGGCCTACCAGGCGGCCACCCGCGCCGGTTACGACGCGGTGGCCGCCGAATACACCGAGCTGGCCAGGGTCGCGCTGGCCAGGGAACCCTTCGCCAGGGCCGCGCTGACCGCCTTCGCCGAACTGGTCGAGGGCCCGGTGGCCGAACTCGGCTGCGGTCCCGGCATGGTCTCGGCGTTCCTGCACGGACTCGGCGTGGACGTCTTCGGTATAGACCTGTCCCCGGCCATGGTGGCGATCGCCCGGCGCGAGCACCCCGGCCTGCGGTTCGAGGTGGGCACCATGACCGAGCTGGACCTGCCCGACGGCGCGCTCGGCGGCATCGTGGCCTGGTACTCGATCATCCACATCCCGCCTGCCGAACTGCCCGCGCTCTTCGCCGGGTTCCACCGGGTGCTGGGCCCCGGCGGGCACCTGCAGCTGGCCTTCCAGGTCGGCGAGGGCACCCTGCACCTGGCCGAGGCGCTGGGCAAGCAGGTCGGCCTGGACTTCCACCGTGGTGAACCGGACCGGATCGGCGAGCTGCTGACCGCGGCCGGGTTCGAGGTGCGCGCGGTGCTGCGGCGGGCCCGCGATCCGGAGGAGCGGACCCCGCAGGCATACCTGCTGGCCCGCAAGGTCGATCATGAAGCGATAGCTACCGATTGACTTTCGATAGGTAGCTGGCGATACTCGACGCATGTTGACCATGCAGCGAGTGGTGTTGCCGCTCCGGGTGTTCCTGGTGCTGTTCTTCGGGATCCTGCTGGTGTTCCAGACCCTGTCCTTCCCCGGCAAGTTCGCCTACATGGCGCAGGTGCGGCCGGAGGAGGCGTACCTGCGCTGGCCGCTGACCGCGGTGGCGGCGCTGATGATCCTGTGCGTGCAGGTGGTGATCGTGGCCACCTGGCAGCTGCTCACCCTGGTCCGCACCGACCGGATCTTCACCACGGCGTCGCTGAAGTGGGTGGACGCCATTGTGTGGGCGATCTTCGCGGGCTGGCTGGTGCTGGTCAGCATCGCGGCCGTGGTGGTGCTCAACGCCGATGACCCAGGGCTGCCGATGGTGCTGTTCCTGCTCTCCATCGGGGTCGCGGTGCTGGGGCTGGTGGTGCTCGTGCTGCGCGAGCTGCTGCGTCAGGCCACCGCACTGCGCTCGGACCTGGACGCGGTGATCTGATGCCGATCGTGGTGCGCATCGACGTCGAGCTGGCCAGGCGCAAGATGAGCGTCGGTGAGTTCGCCGAACGGGTCGGGCTCACCCCGGCCAACGTGGCCGTGCTGAAGAACGGCCGGGCCAAGGCAGTGCGGTTCAGCACCCTGGAGGCCATGTGCCGGGTGCTGGAATGCCAGCCCGGCGACCTGCTGGAGTGGGTCGAGGAGGAGCCTTAACCGATGCGCTTGCGCCGGTAGGCCACGCCGGCGGCGAAGGCCGCGGCCAGCGCACCCGCGCCGAGCAGCGCCGGGATGCCGATCTTCATCGCCTTGCGGCCGGTGCGGAAGTCGCGCACCTCCCAGCCACGGGCCCTGGCGATATCGCGCAGCCGCTGGTCCGGGTTGACCGCCACCGAGGTGCCCACCACCGACAGCATCGGCACGTCGTTGGAGGAGTCCGAGTAGGCGGTGCACCGGCGCAGGTCCAGGCCCTCGCGGGCGGCCAGCGCGCGCACCGCGTGCGCCTTGGCCGGGCCGTGCAGCAGATCGCCGACCAGGCGGCCGGTGTAGACGCCGTCCACGTGCTCGGAGACCGTGCCCAGGGCGCCGGTGAGGCCCAGCCTGCGGGCGATGATGGTGGCCAGCTCCACCGGGGTCGCGGTGACCAGCCAGACCCGCTGACCGGCGTCCAGGTGCATCTGGGCCAGCGCCCTGGCGCCGTCCCAGATCCGGTCCGCCATCAGCTCGTCGTAGATCTCCTCGCCGAGCGTGACCAGCTCGCTGACCTCGCGCCCGGCCACGAAGGAGAGCGCCTGCTCCCGGCTGGACCGGATGCCCTCCGGGCTCTCCTTGCCGCCGATCCGGAACTTGAGCTGCTGCCAGGCGAAACCGAGCAGGTCGGAGCTGGCGAAGTACTTGCGGGCGGCCAGGCCACGGGCGAAGTGGAAGATCGACGCGCCCATCATCATGGTGTTGTCCACGTCGAAGAACGCGGCCGCGGTGAGGTCCTGCGGCACCGCCGCGTCGTACTCCGCCGCCGCGGCCACCGCGGCCTCGGCCGATGCCTCCCCGGCCAGGGCCGCGCTGCTCTTGTGCTCGGGCCGGTCCTCGTTCGCCCGCCGGTTGGCCACCGCGGTCCCCTCCAGGTCCTCCTGCGTCAGCGGGTTCACCCGCCCCAGGGTAGCGATCGCCGCACGTTACCGGTTCGGACCGAGCAGGCCGAAGGGGAGTTTCAGAAGATCGAGGAGCCCGGGCAGCAACCCGGTCGGCGGCGCGGGCACTTCCACCGGTGGCGGCGTGCTGACCTGGGGCAGGCTGGGCTGCGGCAGCGGGATCGGCGGCGGGGCCGGGGTGTGCCGGGACGGCGTGCGCGCCGGGGTGTCCGCGACCGCGGGGGTGGACGTGGGGGAACTCACCACGGCCCGTCCACTCGCCCCGGTGCTCGGCAGCGGGCTCACCTCCCGGGCAGGCACGGGCACACAGCGTTCGGTGGCCGGCAGCGCGCCGATGTCGTCGGCCGCGCCGGAGGTGATGGTCAGGCAGCCCGCGCGCTGGCGCAGCTCGCTGGCCCGCTGCCGGATCCGCTCCAGCAGCGCCATGGTCACCTCCAGCCGCTGCCGGGCGGCCGGCGGCAGCGCGACCGAGGCGGTCCGCAACCGGCTGATCTCCCGGGTGGTCCAGTCGGCCAGCGCGGCGAAGAGCTGGTCGTCGGTGTCCGCGCCCAGTTCGGTGAGCAGCCGGGACCCGGCCGCCGCGTCGGACTCGAAATCGGCCAGCGCCCTGGCGAAATCCGCCACCGGGGCGCCCGGCCGGTCCAGCAGCGCGCCCAGTTCGGTCACCCTGGAGTCGGCGAACTCCAGGTGCTTGAACGCCCTGGGATGCTCGCGGAAGATCAGGCCCAGCTCGGCGCTCTCCGCGCTGCGCTTGACCGCGTAGAGCGCGTCCCCTGGCACCGCGTCCCGGCTGAGCAGCACCGACATCCCGGTCACCGAGGCGATCAGGGCCACGCAGGCGGCCAGCGCGACGGCGAAGCGCCGCCGCCTGGCCGTGGGTTCAGAGCGGGACTGGGCTTCGCGCACCGCGGCCGGGAAATCGGCCATCAGGCGGGCGCGCATCCGATCTCTGGCCGCCGCGTCCGGGTTGAGGTGTTGTTCGTAGGCGGCCAGCGCGGGCAGCACGCGCGCGAACTGCGCAGGTCCTTCGGATGGCCCTGAGGGCGGTTCATCCGTGCTCACGTGTGTCCTTCGGCTGGCCGGTGGCACGGGCCCCGGCAGGCCCGCACTCTCAGCACAACAACGAAGCAGTGACCCGATGAGTTACGCGGACGTCCGTACGGGTTAACGCAGTCCGGCTGGCAGGAGCTGGGCCAATCGGCGTACCGCGCGGTGCTGCAGGGCCTTGATCGCGCCCTCGTTGCGCCCCATCACCTCGGCGGTCTCGGCCACCGACAGGCCCTGCAGGAAGCGCAGCACGATGCACTCCCGCTGGTCGGTGTTGAGCTGGCCGACGCATTTGAGCAGCTCGGTGTTGGTGGCCTCGGCCAGCACCGCCTGCTCGGGTCCGGCCAGCGGCTCGGAGTTGTCCGACAGTTCGGCGGTGGGCACCTCGAAGCGGTACCGGCTGGACTTCACGTGGTCCAGGATCAGGTTCCTGGCGATGGTCACGAACCAGGCGCCCACGTCCCGGCCCTGGTAGCTGACCGAGCTGATCCGGCGCAGCGCGCGCAGGAAGGTCTCACTGGTGAAGTCCTCGGCCAGGCTGCGGTCGCCCACCCGGAAGAGCACATAGCGGAACACCACGTCCACGTACTGGTCGTAGAGCCGGCCGAAGGCGTCGCTGTCCCCGGCCTGGGCCGCCTGTACCAATACCCATGCTTCCCCGGCCGGAGGCGGCGGCTGCACGACCTCGGCCTGCGAAGGGCGCCCCGGTGAGCAGGGCCAACCCATCGGTGGGGGCATGCGCGGCTCCCTTGCTCGCGGTTCCCGGTCCTGGCGGCGGTCGGACCGGGGATTGACCGAACCATACCTTTTGTTACTCCAAAGTAGGTAGCGTTGGTCGTCGGTATTTCCCGGTCCTTCTCCCAGACGCCCCACAGGCGGATGCATGACGAACATCACCCGTGTCAGACTTCGGGTCCGTTCGCCTCGGCCATCGGGAGGACAGATGACCGTCGTCGGCAACGTCGCGGACCTGATCAGGTCCGCGGCACTCCGGGAAGCCGACCACCCCGCGTTGCTGGATGCCGCCGATGGCAGCCAGGTGAGCTGGGGCAGGCTGGATTCCGCGGTGGACGCGCAGGCGCACCGGCTGCGGATGGCAGGTGCGCTGGCCGGGGACCGGGTGGCCATCCGGCTGCCCACCGGGATCGAGTTCTGCGTCGCCCTCTTCGGCGCGCTGCGCGCCGGTTGCGTGGTGGTGCCGCTGGCGCCCGGCCTGCCGGGGCCGGAGCTGACCAGGGTGCTCACCGACTCGGGCGCGCGGCTGCTGGTCGCCGAGGGCGAGGTGCCGGGGATCGCCGGGAACGTGAAGGTGCTGCCCGCGCCCGCGCTGGCCGAGGCCGAGCCGTTCGAGACCGCGGGCGGCGATGAGGACCTGGCCGTGCTGGCCTACACCTCGGGCACCTCCGGGGTGCCGCGCGGCGTGATGCTCTCCCACCGCGCCCTGGTGTCCAACACCCGCCAGTGCGCCCGGCTGCGCCCGGCCCCGGTCACCGCGGCCGACCGGGTGCTGCTGGCCATCCCGCTCTTCCACGCCTACGGCCTGGGCCCCGGCCTGTTGCAGACCGCGGCCGCCGGCGCCACCGGCGTGCTGCTGGAGCGCTTCGACGCCGAGGGTGCGCTGGCCGCCATCCGCAGGCACCGGGTGACCACCTTCGTCGGCGTGCCGCCGATGTACACCGCCCTGCTCGGCCTGCCAGAGGACGAGCTGCGCGAGGGCCTGGCCACGCTGCGGCTGCTCACCTCGGGCGCGGCCCCGCTGGACGGCGAGGTGCTACGCCGGGTCAAGGCGGCCACCGGCCTGGACGTCTTCGAGGGCTACGGCCTCACCGAGACCGGCCCGGTGCTGACCTCCACCCTGGTCACTGGGGTGCCCAAGCCCGGCTCGGTCGGCCAGCCGCTGCCCGAGGTGGAACTGCGCCTGGTCGACTCCGACGGCACTCCGCTGGAGGAGGAGGACGAGGGCGGCGCCGGCCTGGTGTCGGTCCGCGGTCCGAACCTGTTCAGCGGCTACTGGCCGGACGGCGCGCACGGCCCGGACGCCGAGGGCTGGTTCCGCACCGGCGACGTCGGCTACCTGGACGAGGGCGGCGACCTGCACCTGGTCGACCGGGCCAACGACCTGATCATCGTCAACGGCTTCAACGTCTACCCGCACGAGGTCGAGCACGTGCTGGGTCTGCTGCCCGGGGTGGTGGAGTCCGCCGCGGTCGGCGTGCCGGACGCCGGCACCGGCGAGACGGTCAAGGTCGTGGTGGTCCGGGACGAGGGCGCGGAGCTGACCGAGGCGGACGTGGTGGCGCACTGCGCGAGCCTGCTGGCCAAGTTCAAGGTGCCGACCAAGGTCGAGTTCGTGGCGACCCTGCCGCACTCGGTGACCGGCAAACTCGCTCGGCGTTCGCTGCGCTGAGCTAGCCCGTTCAGGCGTGGCGGCGGTCACTGATCTGTTAGTTGGACTTCCGAGTGTCGGAGACCCCACAATTGGTCTCGCAGGGTGGAAAGCCCCTGGCACACAGCCGTGCCGACACTCGGAGGTGGCAACACATGGGTGCTCCCGTGATCGATCGACAGCTCCCGGGCGACGAGGCGACCGCGCTGCTCGAGCTGACCAGGGAGATCGCGGACAAGGAACTCGCGCCCCGGGCCGCCGCCGCGGAGTCGGCCGGCGAGTTCCCGCGTGCGGCCTTCCACACCCTGGGCCGGGCCGGTCTGCTGGGCCTGCCCTACCCGGAGGAGTTCGGCGGCGGCGGTCAGCCCTACGAGGTCTACCTGCAGGTCGTGGAGGAGCTGTCCCGGGCCTGGCTGGCGGTCGGCCTCGGGGTCAGCGTGCACACCCTGTCCTGCCACGCGCTGGCCGGCTACGGCACCGCCGAGCAGCGGGAACGCTGGCTGGGCGAGCTGATCGGCGGGGAGCTGCTCGGCGCGTATTGCCTGTCCGAGGCGCACTGCGGATCGGACGCGGCCGCGCTGCGCACCACCGCCAAGACCGGGGAGACCGGCGACTACACCGTCTCCGGCACCAAGGCCTGGATCACCCACGGTGGGGTCGCCGACTTCTACACCCTGCTCGCGCGCACCGGCGAGGACGGCCCCAGGGGCATCTCCGCCTTCCTGGTCGACGCGGACACTCCCGGCGTCACCGCCGCGCCGCCGGAACGCAAGATGGGCATGAAGGCATCCGTCACCGCCCAGGTGATCTTCGACGCCGCGGTGATCCCCGCCGACCGCAGGCTGGGCGCCGAGGGCCAGGGCTTCGCCATCGCCATGGACGCGCTCAACTCCGGCCGCCTCGGCATCGCCGCCGCCGCGGTCGGCGTGGCCCAGTCCGCGCTGGACGTGGCCGTGGACTACGCCAGGGAACGCACTGCCTTCGGCCAGCCGATCGCGGAGTTCCAGGGCGTCTCGTTCCTGCTCGCCGACGCCGCCGCGGGCATCGAGGCATCCCGCCAGCTCTATCTGGCCGCCGCCCGCCGCAAGGACGCGGGCCTGCCCTTCGCCACCCAGGCGGCCATGGCCAAGCTCATCGCGACCGACACCTGTATGAAGGTCACCACGGACATGGTGCAGGTGCTCGGTGGCGCCGGGTACGTCGAGGACTACCCGGTGGAGCGGTACATGCGGGAGGCGAAGGTCTTGCAGATCGTGGAAGGCACCAACCAGATCCAGCGCATGGTCATCGGCCGCGCGCTGGTCAAGCAGCGGTGAGCGAGCACCAGGTGACCCTGCTCGGCAGGGTCGACTGCTACGCCTGCGAGGTCGCCAAGGCCGATCTCGAACGCATCTGCGGCGAGATCGGCATCGAGCTGACCGTGGTCGACGTGGACACCGACACCGAACTGCGCGCCGAGTACGGCGACATGGTGCCGGTGATCCTGATCAACGGCGAGGAACACGGCTACTGGAAGGTCGAGGAAGAGCGCTTCCGGGCCGCCCTGCGCAGCTGGGGCTAGCGCTTGCACTTCTCCGCGAGCTGTTTGAGCGTGGCGTCCAGGTAGAGCCGGTCGCCGCGGGTCATCGCGTCCTTGACCACGCCGGCGGCGATCTCGCATTCGCCGGTCTGCAGGCGCTTCATGTGCATTTCCAGCACCTCGCGGCGGGCGGCGCTGGCCTCGTCGCGGGCGGTGTCGGCCTCCGCGCGGGCGGCGCTGATCCGCTTGTCGGCGTCCTTGATCCGGCGCTGGTTCTGCTCGGCCTGCAGGCCGTTCATCGCGGCCCGGCTCTCCGCCTGGGTCAGCATGACCGCCAGCACCGTGGTGCCGGTGAGCAGCAGCGCGCAGGCCACGATCAGCGAGATGAGCAGCGGCTTGCCCGTCCTGGCCGGGCCTGCGGCCTCGTACTCCGGCGGCAGTGGGTTCATGCCCGCGCCGAAGACGGGTGACGGCGGCAGCGTGACGGCCGGTTCCTGCTGGTCCATGGTGGTTCCCCCCGAGAATGGTGCCTTCGCCAATGCTTACCGGTTTCTGACGGTCCGCCGTTACCTGATGTGAACCGGGTCGCGGCAGGCGTCGAATGGAGGACATGGACACCCCGCGCATCCCGGCGCCCGCCGCCGCCCTGATCGGCCTGCTGGGCGTGCTCGCCGCGCTGGGCGCGGGCCACCTGGTCGCCGGGGTGCTGGAGCCGGGCGCCTCGCCGCTGGTGGCCGTGGGCAACGCCGCCATCGACCTGACCCCGGCGGTGGTCAAGGACTTCGCGGTGCGCGCCTTCGGCACCGCGGACAAGCTGGTGCTGCTGGCGGGCATGGCCGTGGTGCTGGCCGGGCTGGGCGTGCTGGCCGGACTGCTGTCCCGGCGGGCGCCGCGGGCCGGGCAGGCGCTCGCGGTGGCGCTGGGCGCGCTGGCGATGCTCGCCGTGTACACCCGGCCCGACCTCGGCCAGTTCGCCCTGCTGGCGCCCGCGGCGAGCCTGTTCGCCGGACTGGGCGCGTTCACCTGGCTGCATGGCCGCGCGCTGGCTGTGCGGGCCGCTGACGGCCTGGCCGAAGACCGCCGCCGGTTCCTGCTGGGGTCGGTCGCCCTCGCCGCCGGGGCCGGGCTGAGCGGCCTGGCCGGGCAACTGCTGGGCCGCCGGGTCGACCTGGCCGCCTCGCAGAACGCCGTCGCCCCGGTGCTGCCGCGGGCGGCCAAGGCGGCGCCGATCCCGCCTGGCGCGGACTTCGCCGCGGACGGCACCCCGACCTTCCTCACCCCCAACGCCGACTTCTACCGGATCGACACCGCCTTCTCAGTGCCCCGGCTGCGCGCCGAGGACTGGGAGCTGCGCATCCACGGCATGGTCGAGCGGGAACTGCGGATCTCTTTCGCCGACCTGGTCAACCGGCCGCTTGTGGAGCGCACGATCACCATGACCTGCGTGTCCAACGAGGTCGGCGGGCCCTACGTGTCCACCGCCACCTTCACCGGCGTGGACCTGCGCGAACTGCTGCTGGAGGCCGGGGTCAAACCCGGCGCGGACCAGCTGGCCACCACCAGTTCGGACGGCTGGACCTGCGGCACCCCGCTCTCGGTGCTGCTGGAGCCGGACCGGGGCGCGTTGCTGGCCATCGGCATGAACGGGCAACCGCTGCCCGCCGAGCACGGCTTCCCGGTGCGGATGGTCACACCGGGGCTGTACGGGTACGTGGGCGCGACCAAGTGGATCACCGAGGCCGAGGTGACCACCTTCGCCGACTTCGACCCGTACTGGATCCGCCGCGGCTGGGCCCGGCTCGGACCGGTCAAGACCCAGTCCAGGGTGGACCGGCCCACCGGCTTCGCCAAGGTGCCCGCGGGCCGGGTGGTGGTGGCGGGCACGGCCTGGGCCCAGCACACCGGAGTGTCCACAGTGGAGGTTCGGATGGACGGCGGCCCTTGGCGCACAGCCACTTTGAGTGCTGAGTCCACTGTGGACACTTGGCGGATGTGGCGGACCGAGTTCGACCTCGCGCCCGGCGGGCACACGGTGGAATGCCGGGCCACCGATCGTGCCGGCTACGTCCAGACCGCCCAGCGGGCCGAGGTGGTGCCGGACGGGGCGACCGGGTGGCATTCGAAATTCTTCACCGTGACCTGATCGTGATAAACCGGGCAAAGGCGCAGATCACCGGATCCGGTGACAGCCGGACGGCGGCATCCCGGCCGCCGCCGCGGACGGCTCCGCCTGCCTCCGAGTGCCCGGGTTCGCCGGACACCCGGCCGGGGGCTTGACAGCCCAGGTAGACGGCTCGGCGTCGTGAGCGAGACCACATCCGCCTCAGCGCGCGCAGGCCCCTATAGCACAACTCCGAAGGACGCTGGTCACGCCCTTGTTCGGCGACTTTGTGCATGTGTTCACAAGTGGCTACCGTATAAGCAGTCACCCGGGTGGACGTGCGAGTTCGGGGCTCAGCGCGCTCAGGCACCTGTGTCGGTGACCTCAGTGTGTTCGGTGAGGGAGTTAACGCGTGACGGCGCAGCGGAACGAGGGGCGAACGGCCCCGGCCGGCAGCTCCGAGACGGTCGCTCAGGACTCGCTCGCCCCCGAGGTGCCCAGCGCCCGTGAACGCGCCAGGGCCATCCCGGAGGCGGCCGTCGCCCGGCTCGCGGTCTACCTGCGCGTGCTCTCCACCATGGCCGAACAGGGTGTGACCACCATCTCCAGCGAGGAGCTGGCCGCGGCGGCCGGGGTGAACTCGGCCAAGCTGCGCAAGGACCTCTCCTACATCGGCTCCTACGGCACCCGCGGCGTCGGCTACGACGTGGAGGTGCTGGTCGACCAGATCGAGCGCATCCTCGGCCTGACCCGCAAGCACAGTGTCGCGGTGGTCGGCATCGGCAACCTGGGCCACGCGCTGGCCAACTACGGCGGGTTCCCCGGCCGCGGGTTCCCGGTGGCCGCCCTCTTCGACGTCGACCCGGACCTGATGGGCGTCCCGGTGGGCGGCATCCCGGTCGAGCACGTGGACGACATCCCGACCGTCTGCGCCGAGCGCGAGGTGACCATCGGGGTCATCGCCACGCCGCCGGCGGCAGCTCAGCTTGTCTGTGACCGTTTGGTCTCCGCCGGTGTGCAATGCATCCTGAACTTCGCACCGGTCGTGCTCCAGGTCCCGGACGACATCGAGGTGCGCAAGGTCGACTTGGCGGTGGAGATGCAGATCCTGTCCTTCCACGTGGCCCGTCGCGCCGATGAGGCGACGGAGCACGAGGCGTCCGCCGGCGCCGCCACCAGGGCCAACGGGGCCCGGGTCGCAGCCGCCGACCAGGTGGGGGTGCGTCCGTGAGCCTGCTTGTGGTCGGCCTTTCCCACCGCACCGCGCCGGTGTCGATGCTGGAGCGCGCCGTGGTCAGCGGTGACGACGTCACCAAGCTGCTCGCCGAGCTGCTGGAGTGCCCGAACGTCTCCGAGGCCGTGCTCGTCTCCAGCTGCAACCGGGTCGAGGTCTACACCGTGGTGGAGACCTTCCACGGCGGCCTGGCCGACATCTCCGGGGTGCTCTCCCGCCAGTCCGGTGTGGACGTGTCCACCCTGTGCAACCACCTCTACGTGCACTACGCCGCCGGCGCGGTGGACCACCTGTTCCGGGTCTCCGCCGGCCTGGACTCGATGGTCGTCGGCGAGGCCCAGATCCTCGGCCAGCTGCGCTCGGCCTACACCGCGGCCACCGAGGCCGGCACGGTCGGCCGCACCCTGCACGAACTGATCCAGCACGGCCTGCGGGTCGGAAAGCGCGTGCACACCGAGACCGGCATCGACCACGCCGGCCCCTCGGTGGTGACCGAGGCCCTGGCCGACGCCGAGCGGGTGCTCGGTGGCCTCACCGGCCGCCGCGCGCTGGTCATCGGCGCCGGGTCGATGGGTGGCCTGGCCGCCGCCCAGCTCCGCCGGGCCGGCATCGGCCGGATCGCGGTGGCCAACCGCACCGCGGCCAACGGCGAACGGCTGGCCGCCGCGCTGGCCGCCGACGGCACCCCCGCGGTGGCCATCGGCCTGGAATCGCTGGTGGCCGAGCTGGCGCTGGCCGATGTCGTGGTGGCCTGCACCGGGGCGAACAGCCCCGTGCTGGACGCGGCGACCGTGCGCGCCGCGCGCACCGGGCCTGGCGCCCTGGTGGTGTGCGACCTCGGTCTGCCGCGCGATGTCGAAGCTGCGGTCGCGGACCTGCCCGGCGTGCACGTGGTCGACCTGGAGACCATGCAGCAGCGGCTGCGCGAGGCCCCCAGCGGCCTGGACACCCGGCGGGCCGGTGAGCTGGTCGCCGAAGAGGTGCAGGCATACCTGGCCGCGCAGCGTTCGGCCGAGGTGACCCCGACGGTGACCGCGCTGCGCCGCCGCGCCGCCGAGGTGGTCGACAGCGAACTGCTGCGACTGGACTCCAGGCTCCCCGAACTCGACTCCGCCGTCCGGGACGAGCTGTCCCGCACCGTGCGCCGGGTCGTCGACAAGCTGCTGCACATGCCGACCGTGCGGGTCAAGCAACTGGCCGCCGCGCCGGGTGGATCGAGCTACGCGGACGCCCTCCGCGAACTCTTCGCCCTGGACCCGCAGTCCGCCGCCGCCGTGAGCGCTACGCCTGCAACGCCTGCAACGGAAGCAGAGAGTGTGACCAACCACCACATCGCAATGTCCACAGTGGACGGTGAGGCCCGGTGAAGCGGACCTTGCGCATCGGCACGCGGGGAAGCGCCCTCGCCCTCGCCCAGACCGGCACTGTCGCGCAGGCTCTGGAGCAGGCAGGCGCAACCGTGGAGATAGTCACCGTGTCCACCCCCGGTGACCGCTCCTCCGCGCCCATCCCGGAGATCGGCATCGGGGTGTTCACCTCGGCCCTGCGCGACGCGCTGGCCGCGGGCGAGATCGACGTCGCCGTGCACTCCTACAAGGACCTGCCCACCGCGCCCGACCCCCGGCTGTCCCTGGCCGCGGTGCCCCGGCGCGAGGACCCCAGGGACGCGCTGTGTGCCAGGGACGGGCTCACGCTGGGCGAACTGCCCGCGGGTGCGGTCATCGGCACCGGCTCGCCGCGGCGGACCGCGCAGCTCAACGCGCTGGGCCTGGGCTGGGAGATCAAGCCGATCCGCGGCAACGTGGACACCCGGCTGAAGAAGGTCGTCAACGGCGAGCTGGACGCGGTGGTGCTGGCCAGGGCCGGGCTCGCCCGGCTCGGCAGGCTGGACGCGATCACCGAATCGCTCGACCCGTTGCAGATGTTGCCAGCGCCGGCACAGGGCGCCCTCGCGGTGGAATGCCGCGTTGCCGACGTGGACACCGAGCACCTGCTCCGGGCCACGTTGGACGATCAGGCCAGCCGCGCCGCGGTCACCGCGGAGCGAGCGATGCTCGCTGCTCTGGAAGCGGGCTGTAGCGCGCCGATCGGCGCGCTGGCCGACGTGGTGGAGGACCTGGACGAGGACGGTCGCGTGGTTGAGCGGCTGTCCCTGCGTGGGGTAGCCGCGACGCCGCAGAACGATTTGCTGCGCGCATCCGCCATCGGAGAGATGACCGCAGCAGAGCAGCTCGGCAAGGCATTGGCCGCTGAGCTGCTCGACCTTGGCGCCGCCGCGCTCAGCGGCCCCAGGGGAGTGAACGAAATGGGGAGTGCCTGATGACCCGCGCACGCAAGACCCCCGGACGGATCGCCTTCGTGGGCTCCGGTCCCGGCGACCTGGGCCTGCTCACCGTCCGGGCGCAGCAGTTGCTCACCACCGCCGAGCTGGTGGTGACCGACCCCGACGTGCCTGCCGAAGTGCTGGCGCTGGCCCCCGAGGGCATCGAGGTCCGCCCGGCCGTGGGTGACCCGG
Organism: Crossiella sp. S99.2; assembly: GCF_023094165.1. Taxonomy (GTDB): domain Bacteria; phylum Actinomycetota; class Actinomycetes; order Mycobacteriales; family Pseudonocardiaceae; genus Crossiella. The sequence goes on from NZ_JALMDK010000001.1 coordinate 517,709, forward strand.
CCGATGTGGCCAAGGATCTGGCCACCGAGGCCCGCAACGGCCGTTCGGTGATCCGCCTGGTCGCGGGCGACCCGCTGACCGCCGACGCGGTGGTGGCCGAGGCCCAGGCCGTGGCCAAGACCAACGTCGCCTTCGACGTCATCCCCGGTGTCGCCGCAGGCACCGCGGTGCCCGCCTACGCGGGTGTCGCGCTCGGCGCGGTGCACACCGAGGCCGATGTCCGCGGCAGCGTGGACTGGGCCGCACTGGCAGGCGCCCCCGGCACCCTGGTGCTGCACGCCTCGGCCAGCCACCTCGCCGAGGCGGCGTCCTCGCTGGTGGAATACGGCCTGGCGCCGCAGACCCCGGCCGCGGTCACCACCGAGGGCACCAGCTGCGCCCAGCGCACCATCGACTCCACGCTGGCCGCGCTGGCCGCCGACGCCGGTGACCTGACCGGTCCGCTGGTGGTCACCGTGGGCAGCTCGGTGGGCAACCGGAACAAGCTCTCCTGGTGGGAGTCCCGCGCCCTCTACGGCTGGCGGGTGCTGGTGCCGCGCACCAAGGAGCAGGCTGGCGAGATGAGCGACCGGCTGCGCGCGCACGGCGCCATCCCGGTCGAGGTGCCCACCATCTCGGTGGAGCCGCCGCGCAGCCCCGCTCAGATGGAGCGCGCGGTCAAGGGCCTGGTCGACGGGCGCTACCAGTGGGTGATCTTCACCTCCACCAACGCGGTCCGCGCGGTGTGGGAGAAGTTCGAGGAGTTCGGCCTGGACGCCCGCGCGTTCTCCGGCGTCAAGATCGCCTGTATCGGCGAGGCGACTGCGGAGAAGGTGCGCTCCTTCGGCATCACCCCGGAACTGGTGCCCTCCGGCGACCAGTCCAGCGAGGGCCTGCTCGCCGACTTCCCGCCGCACGACGACATCTTCGACCCGGTGGACCGGATCCTGTTGCCGCGCGCGGACATCGCCACCGAGACGCTGGCCGCCGGCCTGCGTGAGCGGGGCTGGGAGCCCGACGACGTGACCGCGTACCGCACGGTGCGCGCCGCGCCGCCGCCCGCGGACACCCGCGAGATGATCAAGACCGGCGGGTTCGACGCGGTGTGCTTCACCTCGTCCTCCACCGTGCGGAACCTGGTCGGCATCGCGGGCAAGCCGCACACCCGCACCATCGTGGCCTGCATCGGCCCGCAGACCGCGGAGACCGCGATCGAGTTCGGCCTGCGGGTGGACGTGCAGCCCGAACTCGCCCAGGTCCCCTCCCTGGTCGACGCGCTGGCCGACCACGCGGCCCGGCTGCGCGCCGAGGGTGCGCTGCCGCCGCCCCGCAAGACCAAGCGTGCGCGGCGCTGAAGCTGAAGCAGTGAGATAGCAGTGGCGCTCCCGCGTTGACCGGGGAGCGCCACTGTCCTTTTCGGACTCGTATTCGCAAGGGAGTACCGGCAGTGTTCCCGTCCCACCGTCCCCGTCGCCTGCGCACCACCCCGGCGTTGCGCCGCCTGGTCGCCGAGACCACCGTGCGCCCGCAGCACCTGGTGCTGCCCATGTTCGTCAAGGAGGGCGCGGCCGAACCGAACGCGATCCGCTCCATGCCCGGGGTGTACCAGCACTCCATGGACTCGCTGCGCAAAGCCGCGGTGGAGGCGGTGCAGGCCGGGGTCGGCGGCATCATGCTCTTCGGCGTGCCCACGACCAAGGACGCCACCGGCTCCGGCGGGGTGGATCCGGACGGCATCCTCAACGTCGCGCTGCGGGAGCTGCGCAGCGAACTCGGCGACGCCACCGTGCTCATGTCGGACTGCTGCCTGGACGAGTTCACCGACCACGGCCACTGCGGCGTGCTCGCCCCGGACGGTTCGGTGGACAACGACGCCACCCTGACCCTCTACGGCGAGATGGCGATCGCCCAGGCCAAGGCCGGGGCGCACCTGGTCGGGCCCAGCGGCATGATGGACGGCCAGGTCGGCTTCATCCGCGAGGCGCTCGACGCCGCCGGGCTCACCGACACCGGCATCCTGGCCTACACCGTCAAGTACGCCTCCGCGCTCTTCGGCCCGTTCCGCGAGGCGGTGGAGTCCCAGCTGGTCGGCGACCGCAAGACTTACCAGCAGGACCCGGCCAACCTGCGCGAGTCCCTGCGCGAACTGGCCCTGGACCTGGCCGAGGGCGCCGACCTGGTCATGGTCAAGCCCGCGCTGCCCTACCTGGACGTGCTCAGCGAGGTCGCCAAGAACAGCGATGTGCCGGTCGCGGCCTACCAGATCTCCGGTGAGTACGCGATGGTCGAGGCGGCCGCGGCCAACGGCTGGATCGACCGGGACCGCACCGTGCTGGAGACCCTCACCTCGATCCGGCGGGCCGGCGCGGACATCGTGCTGACCTACTGGGCCACCGAGGCCGCGCAGTGGCTGGACCGCGGATGACCGAGGTGCTCATCCCGCCTCGCCAGCTGCTGCTGTCCCGGCGGCTCTGGATCGCCAGCTGTGTGGCCGGGCTGGTCGCGGTGATCTTCCGGCTCGCCGATCGGCGCGGGCTCAACGACATGCTCGGCCAGCTCGCTCCGCAGCTCACCCTCGGTCAGGTCGACGGCGCGGTGAACCTCGCGGTGGTCATGACGGTGGCCCTCCGGCTCGGCGTCATCGCGCTGTTCTGGTGGCTGTCCACCCGGACCGTGCAGGGCGTGGAATGGGCCCGCGTGGTGCTCACCGTGCTCGGCGGGATGAGCGTGGGCCTCGGCCTGCTCGGGGTGCTCGGACTGGTGGCCGGCTCGGCCTCGGCGGTGGTGGCTCAGCTCGGGATCATCCAGGTCACGCTGTCCGTGGTGGTCTTCGGACTGGACGTGGCCGCGCTGGCGATGATGTTCCACCCGAACTCCAGGGCCTACTTCATCGGCGTGCGCAGGACCCGACCAGGTAACACACCGGCATAGCCGTTGGACAGTGTCGGTGGTCGGCCCTAGCGTGAGCGCGTGAGCAACCCGTACGACCCCAGCCAGGGTCAACCGCAGTACCCCCAGCAGCCGGGGTACCCGTCCACTCCGCAGGGCTTCCCGCAGCAGCAGCCGGGCTACGGCCAGCCGCCGCAGCCCGGTTACGGCCAGCCCCAGTACGGGCAGCCGCAGTACGGCCAGCAGCCCGGTGGCCAGTACCTGCCGCCCGGCATGCCTGGCGGCGGTGGCCCGGTGGCCCGCCCGCAGCAGGTCGAGCTGGCCTTCTGGATCTGGATCGCCGGCGCCGTGGTCAGCGTGATCGGCTCGGTGCTCGGCTTCATCGGGGCTCGTCAGCAGATCGCCTCGATCATGGAGAGCCAGCGCACGGTGAACGCCGATCTGCCGCCGGAACTCCAGCAGCGGATCCAGCAGACCGCGGAATCGATCGGCGGCACGGCCCTCATCGTCGGGCTCGTCTTCGGCATCATCATGGCCGGCCTGTTCGTGATGTTCAGCGTCTTCATGCGCAACGGCCGGAACTGGGCGCGGGTCGTGCTGACCGTGCTCGGCGGTATCGGCATCGTGGGCGGGCTGTTCAGCCTGGCCGGCGCCGGTTTCCTGGCCAGCCTGCCCGCTGATGGGCCGATCCCGGCCGCCGGGATGACCTCGGTCGGCACCTACCTGGGCTACCTGCCGCCGCTGTGCGCGATCGCGGGCATCGTGTTCATGTTCCACCGCAACGCCAACTACTACTTCAAGCAGAGCTGATGGCGGCTGGGATCCCGCACCCGGCCTCGATCAGGGTCGCGGTGGGCCTCTGGCTGGCCACCGCGACCTTCGGCGTGCTGAACACGATCTTCTACTGGACCCAGTACGACACCGTGCGGGACGCGCTGGTCCGGGAGAAGGTGCCGGAGGCGGAGAAGGTCGCCACGACCCTGCTCACCTTCCACAGCACCACGATGGTGTTCTTCGGCATCCTCTACGTGGCCTTCGGGCTGCTGCTGCGGCAGGGCCGGAACTGGGCGCGGGTGGCGCTGACCGTCACCGCCGTGCTGCACCTCATCTTCACCCTGCGCCAAGGCCTGACCGCGGAGGGCTTGCTGATCGCGGTCCTGCTCGCCGGGGCGTTGCTCACCTCCTGGTGGCGGACCAGCACCGACTGGCTGCTGGCGGTGAAGACCGCGCGGTGATCCAGCCCGACGAACCGGCCCCGGTCCTCTTCGCCGAGCCAGGCTCCAGCTACTGGCCGGTGCTCTGGGGACCGGGGTTCGCCGCGGTCGCGCTGGGGGTGGAACTGCTCACCGGCGGCCGGGTGAACTGGGCGGCCTGGCTGCTCGTCGGCGGCGGATTCGCGGTCGCCGCGCTGGTCTGGACCCAGGCCAGGCGGCGGCTGTGCTCGGTCTCGCTGACCCCGTACCACCTGCGCTGCGGCCGCGAGCTGCTCGCGGTCGAGCAGGTGGCTGAGGTCGGCGAGGTGGGCGTGCCGGCAGGCGCCAGGGTGCTCGGCGGCGGGTGGAGCGCGCCCAAGGGCTGCCACGAACTGCCGGTGCGGCTGACCGACGGCTCGGTGCTGCTGGCCTGGGCCCGGGATGCCGAGGGGCTGCGTGACGCACTGCGACGGCGGTTGGACGCGCGGTCGTGAGAAGCTGTCCGGCGTGAGTTCTCCCGAGATCGCGAGCCAGCCGCAGGCCGCGCCCGTCCAGCCCCGGCTGCACCAGCCCTGGCGGGCGCTGATCGTGCTGGGAGAACTCCTGCTCGCGGTGCTGCTGGTGCTGGGCGCGCTCTGGGCCTGGCAGCGCGGCCTGGTGCCGATGACCCTGCCCAACGCCAAGCCCGGCGGGCCGCCGTACGAGCTGACCAGGTACGTCGGCCCCTGGCTCGGGCTGTCCGCGCTGCTGGGCATGCTCGCCCTGGTGGCCGTGCTGGACGCGATCCGGCAGCTGATGCTGGCCCTGCGCGCCGGTGGCCGCCGCCGCGCCTGAGCGCGGGATTACCGCCGGTTTGTAATAGCCACGTCACAGAAGGCCGGAATCAGGGTATTCCCCTGATCCGGCTATGAACTGTGTGGATAGGGTGGCGAAATGTCACCACGTCCACGACGCCGTAGGTGGATCATTGTCGGCGTCGTCGCTCTGATCGTTGTTGCCGGTGGCGGATACCTGGGGTACCGCATGCTGTCGCCGACCTCGGCCGCCGAGCGCGGTCCATCGGGTCCGCCGACGGCCACCGTCAGCCGGGGTTCGGTCGTCGACAGTGTGTCGGCGGCGGCGAGCCTGCGCGCGTCCCGGTCGGCCAACGTCGACTTCGGCACCAGCGCCATCGTGAACAAGGTCTTCGTCAAGCTCGGCGACAAGGTCAGCAAGAGCCAGAAGCTGGCCACCGTGGACGACCGGCAGGCCAAGGCGCAGCTGGACGCGGCCAAGGCCCAGTTGGAGTCGGCCAAGGCCGCGGTGACCGCGGCCAAGGAGGCCAAGCAGCCGACCACCGGGCCCAACGCCCAGGTCAAGCAGGCTGAGCTGCAGGTGGAGACGGCCCAGGACGCCGTGCGCTCCACCATCATCTACGCCCCGTTCGCCGGCACCGTCACCGCGATGAACGGCGCGGTCGGCCAGCGCTCCGGCGGTGGCGGCACCTCCGCGGGCAACACCGGCGGCGGCTCGGGGTCCGGTGCGGGCTCGGGTGGCCAGGGTGGTTCCGGCGGCGGCCGTGGCGGGCCCAGCGGCATCCCGGACGTCCCGTCGGTGCCCAACCAGAGTTCCTCCGGCAGCGGCTTCCTGACCGTCACCGACCTCACCGGCTACCAGATCGCGGCCACCTTCTCCGAGATCGACATCGTCAAGGTCAAGGTCGGCCAGGCCGCCCAGGTCGCGGTGAACGCGTTGGGCGGCAAGAAGTTCCCGGCCAAGGTGGTGCAGGTCGACCTGATGCCGGCCAGCTCCTCCGGCGTGGTCCAGTACGGCGTGCTGCTGGAGCTGGACGAGACCTCCGCCGAACTCAAGCCCGGTCAGTCGGCCAACGTGGTGGTCACCACCGCCAAGGCGGACTCGGTGCTGCAGGTGCCCTCCGGCGCGGTGCAGACCGTGGACGGCAAGAGCACGGTCACCGTGATGGCCAACGGCCAGCCCAAGCCGACCCCGGTGCAGCTGGGCGTGCGCAGCGACCACATCATCGAGATCACCTCCGGTCTGCGCGAGGGCGATGTGGTGCTGCTGGGCGACTCCGGTGGCCCCGGCCGCTTCCCCGAGGGCGGGTTCCCCGGCAAGTCCGCGCCGGTGCGGGTGGCCCGGTGACCCAGCCCGCGCCCGGGATCCGCCCGGTCATCGAGCTGCGCGGGGTGCGCAAGACCTACGGCAAGGGCGAGGCCACCGTGCACGCGCTGGCCGGGGTCGACCTCATCGTGCCCACCGGTGACTACGTGGCGATCATGGGCGCCTCCGGCTCCGGCAAGTCCACGCTGCTCAACATCGTGGGCTGCCTGGACCCGGCCACCGAGGGCGAGTACTTCCTGGACGGCGTGAACGTGGCCGAGCAGAAGCCAAGGCAGCTGGCCAAGGTGCGCAACCACAAGATCGGGTTCGTGTTCCAGTCGTTCAACCTGATCCCCCGGTTCAACGCACTGTCCAATGTGGAGCTGCCGATGAGTTACGCGGGGCTGCGCAAGAGCGAACGCCGCCGCCGGGCGTTGTCCGCGCTGGCCACGGTCGGCCTGGCCGACCGGGTCAAGCACCTGCCGACCGAGCTGTCCGGCGGTCAGCAGCAGCGGGTGGCCATCGCCCGCGCGCTGGTCACCGAACCGGCGCTGCTGCTCGCCGACGAGCCGACCGGCAACCTGGACTCCAAGAGCACCGCCGAGGTGCTGGCGATCCTGGACAACCTCAACGCGGCAGGCCGGACGATCGTGGTCATCACGCACGAGCGCGATGTGGCCGAGCACGCCCGCCGGGTGCTGCACATGGTGGACGGGAAGATCGTGCACGAGGAACACAACAACTCGGCCCGGCACGCGGTGGGGGTGGCCCGATGAGACTGGGCGAGGTCCTCTTCTCCGCGGTGCGCGGCCTGCTGGCCAACAAGCTCCGCTCCATCCTGACCACCCTGGGCATTCTCATCGGGGTGGCCTCGGTGATCGCGATCGTGGCGGTCGGCCAGGGCGCCTCCAACATGATCATGAACAGCATCAACAGCCTGGGCGCGCACACGTTGAGCGTCTACCAGCGCTACTCCGAAGCCGGCCCCGGCCGGCCGCTGACCCTGGATGACGCCGAGGCGCTGGCCGCGCCCGAACTGGCCGACAAGATCAAGGCCGTGGTGCCGGGGGTGTGGACCTCGGGCTCGGTCAACGACGGGGTGCGCACCAAGGACCAGGCCCAGGTGCTGGGCACCCACCCGGACTACTTCCAGCTCAACAACGCCCTGCTGGCCAAGGGCACCTACTTCAGCAAGGCCGACGTCACCGAGTCCCGCAAGGTCATCGTGATGGGCGGCAAGCTGGCCAAGGAACTGTTCAACGGCGCCGATCCGGTCAACCGCCAGGTGATCATCAGCGGCATGCAGTTCGTCGTGGTCGGCGTGCTGGAGGAAGCCGGTGAGGGTGGCCGCGGCCGCTCCACCGACGAGATGCTGGCCATGCCGCTGTCCACCCTGCAGAACACCCTGACCGGGCCGAAGCAGCCGCTGAGCCAGTTCATGGTGCAGGCGCACTCGGTGGAGAAGATGGACGCGGCCAGGGCCGCGATCAACCAGGTGCTGCGCGCCAAGCACCGGATCGACGCGGACAAGCCAGCCGACTTCGAGGTGAGCGACCCGCGCGAGCTGACCCGCAGCAGCAGGCAGATCGACACGGTGCTGACCTACCTGATCCTGGCGATCGGCGGCATCGCGCTGCTCATCGGCGGGGTCGGCATCACCAACATCATGCTGGTCACGGTCACCGAACGGACCCGCGAGATCGGCATCCGCAAGGCCATCGGCGCCACCAGGGGCGCCATCATGGGCCAGTTCCTGGCCGAGGCCACCATGCTGAGCATGTTCGGCGGATTCCTGGGCGTGGTGGTCGGCGTCATCGCCGGGCAGTTCAGCATTCGCGGCCTGCAATTGGTCGTGGTGCCGGAGTCGGTATTGCTGGCATTCGCGGTGTCGGCATTGATCGGCCTGTTCTTCGGTGCGCTTCCAGCCAACCGGGCCAGTAAATTGCATCCGATCCAGGCTTTGCGCCACGAGTGACATTCCGTGACTCCAGGCCCTGGTAGTCACCCACAGTAGTGGAGTGATTACCGGGGCCTGGCGTTCATGAAAGCTCGGTGCCACCATGGCGGACATGGCCGGAGCATTCGAGTGGCATCCCCCCGAGGTCCGGGAGAAGAACGGCTGGGTCTCGAAGTACGCCGAGCGCTCCCAGCTGCGCCGCGACCTGTCGGAGCCCCTGCCGCCGACCCCGCCCGACCTCCAGTTCCACACCTACCCGACCACGATCAGCGACACCCTCGCCCTGCTGCCGCCCGGCCTCGCCTCCAAGTTCCGCCAGGAGATGCTTGAGGTCCCATTCCATCGGCTGGCGGATCTCGCCGCTGAATGGGGAGAAACCGCGGTAATCCTGCATGACACCTCGACCCAGGAAATCCTGGAAGCGATCGAGGACGGCGACGACGACACCGTCGCGTCAAGGATGAATCCCGCGCCGGAATGGTTCGAAGAGGGCGTCACGCCCGAAGACAGGGGGCAATGGTCATGGCTGGCTACCGAGTCGAGTACGAAGAACGAGCCCGGAAAACCCTAGAGATGCTGAGTGCCCCGCGTCGTGAGCAGATCCGGGGCGCCATCTCGGTGTGGGCGCAGAATCCGCCGCCGTCCGGGAACCACACCAAACACCGGATCGAGGTTCCGAGCGGGAACGCGTTCGCCCGGGTGGAGCACCGGACCGAATCGGTCCACGTCATCGTGATCATGGCGGTCGAGTGCTGACAGCCCCCACGACACCACCCGACCGGGGGTTGCGACACTGGACAAGTGACGTCGACGCCAGTGAGCAAACGCAGTGACGAAGCCTCCGTCGCCACCTCCCGCGCGCTATTCGACCGGGCGGCCAAGGCCACGCCGGGCGGGGTGAACTCGCCGGTCCGGGCCTTCCAGTCGGTGGGCGGCACGCCGCGGTTCATGGTGTCCGGCCAGGGCGCCTACCTCACCGACGCTGACGGCTTCGAGTATGTCGACCTGGTGTCCTCCTGGGGGCCGATGATCCTCGGACACGCGCATCCCGCGGTGGTCGAAGCCGTGCGCACCGCCGCGACCAGCGGGTTGTCCTTCGGGACGCCGACCGAGGGTGAGATCGAGCTGGCCGAGGAGATCATCTCCAGGGTGGCGCCGGTGCAGCAGGTGCGGCTGGTCAACTCCGGCACCGAGGCCACCATGAGCGCGATCCGGCTGGCCCGCGGGTTCACCGGGCGGCGCAAGGTGGTCAAGTTCGCCGGGTGCTACCACGGGCACGTGGACGCGCTGCTGGCCGAGGCCGGGTCCGGGGTGGCCACGCTGGGCCTGCCCACCACACCGGGCGTCACCGGGGCCACCGCCGAGGACACCCTGGTGCTGCCCTACAACGACGTCGACGCGGTGCGGACCGTCTTCGCGACGCACGGCGCGGACATCGCCTGTGTGATCACCGAGGCAGCCGCGGGCAACATGGGCGCGATCGCGCCGGAGCCGGGCTTCAACGCGCTGCTCAAACAGCTGTGCACGGCCAACGGCGCGTTGCTGGTGATGGACGAGGTGATGACCGGGTTCCGGGTCTCCGCGGCAGGCTGGTTCGGCCTGGAGGGGGTCGCGGGCGATCTCTACACCTTCGGCAAGGTCATGTCCGGCGGGCTGCCCGCGGCGGCCTTCGGCGGGCGCGCGGACGTAATGGCGAAGCTGGCCCCGGCCGGTCCCGTCTACCAGGCGGGCACGCTCTCCGGTAACCCGGTCGCGGTCGCGGCGGGCCTGGCCACGCTGCGCAACGCCACCGCCGAGGTCTACACCGCGCTGGACACCAACGCGCGCAAGCTCGGCTCGCTGCTGGGCGACGCGCTCACCGCCGAGGGCGTGCCGCACCGGGTGCAGTACGCGGGCAACCTGGTCAGCGTGTTCTTCACCGAGGACCCGGTCCGCGACTACGCGGGCGCCAAGGCGGCCCAGACCTGGCGGTTCGCCCCGTTCTTCCACGAGCTGCTGGCTCGTGGCGTGTACGCCCCGCCCAGCGCCTTCGAGGCGTGGTTCGTCTCCGCGGCACTGGATGACGCGGCCTTCGAGCGGATCACCGAGGCCCTGCCGCACGCGGCGGCGGCCGCGGCGGCAGCCAAGGAGAACTCGTGACACGCACCGTGGTCCACCTGCTCCGGCACGGCGAGGTCTACAACCCCAACGGCATCCTCTACGGCCGCCTGCCCGGGTTCCGGCTCTCCGGCGCGGGGCAGCAGCAGGCCAAGCTGGTCGCCGAGTACCTCAACGAGCGGGACATCACGCACGTGGTCGCCTCGCCGCTGGAACGCGCGCAGCAGACCGCCCGGCCGCTGGCCGACTCGCATCAGCTGGAGGTCGCGGTGGACGACCGGCTGATCGAGTCCAGCAACAAGTTCGAGGGCCTCAAGGTCTCCGTCGGCGACGGCGCGCTGCGCTCACCGCGGCACTGGCCCAAGCTGTACAACCCGCTCCGCCCGTCCTGGGGCGAGGCGTACCTGCACATCGCGCACCGGATGCTCGGCGCGGTGCACCGGGCCAGGGTGGCCGCGGCCGGGCACGAGGCGGTCTGCGTGTCCCACCAGCTGCCGATCTGGACCGTGCGCCGGTTCCTGGAGGGCCGCCGGATGTGGCACGACCCGCGTCGCCGCCAGTGCTCGCTGGCCTCGCTGACCAGCCTGGTCTTCCAGGACGAGGAGCTGGTCCGGATCGCCTACAGCGAACCGGTCGGCCGCACCGATCCCCGGGTGACCGGGGCATGAGGCGGCTGCTCCCTGCCGTGCTCGCGGCCCTGGTGCTCACCGGGTGCGCCACCGGCACCGACGCGGTGGTGGCCGGCGGCGGCGAGTTCCAGTTCGTCGCCCCCGGCGGTCAGTCCCGGATCCGGTACGAGCCCGCGCAGCGGCAGAAGGCGCCCGAGATCAGCGGGGACAGCCTGCTGGAGCAGGGCAAGACGCTCAAGGTCTCGGACTTCGGCGGCAAGGTCGTGGTGCTCAACCTGTGGGGCAGCTGGTGCGCGCCCTGCCGGGACGAGGTGGACGATCTGGAGCGGGTCTACGAGCAGACCAAGGACTCCGGCGTGCAGTTCCTCGGCATCGACGTGCGGGATGAGATCCGCAGCGCCCCGGCCGATTTCGTGCGCGACCACAAGCAGACCTACCCGTCGATCTACGACCCGCCGGGCCGGTCGCTGCTGGGCCTGCGCGGCTACCCGCGCAACGCGGTCCCGTCCACCCTGGTGCTGGACCGCCAGCACCGGGTGGCCGCGGTGTTCCTGAGCAAGCTCACTGACAGCGAACTGCTGCCGGTGGTGAAGGAAATTTCCCAGGAGAAGTAGACACAGCGGAGAAGTCCGCTAATTCGGCAGCAGTCGCAGCTGCCGGAGCAGGGCCAGTGGGTCCGCCGGCGGCTGCGACTTGGCCAGGATGGCGTCGGTCATCGCCTTGCGGCCGATCAGGTTGAACTCCCGGCCGAGGGTGCGCATGATCGAGTCCTGGCTGGGCCGGAAGATGCCGCGTTCCTGGTAGCGCCCGCCCTCGATGACCCCGATCACGCCGCCGTCCGGGGTCGGCTGGCCGATCAGCGCATGCCATTTCACCTGTTGCTCGCGCATCTGCGCCTCGGTCAGCACCGAGGCGTTCGGCTCGGCCAGCTCCGGGCCGGTGTAGGGGTCGCCGGGGGAGAAGTACTCGTCGGCCAGCCCGCCCATGGAGTGGCCCAGCTCGTGGATGGCGATCTGCCCGGCCTGCGGGTTGCCGCCGGCCGCGGTGGCCACCGGACCGCCCGCGCCGCCGTACTTGGCGGTGTTGCCCAGCGCGATCACCTGGTCGGCCTGCGGGGCGAGCGCGGCGTACTGCTGGGCCGCGCCCTCGTTCACGCAGAGCAGCCGCTCGGTCGTGCTGCGGCCCTGGCACCAGAAGCCCATGTCCAGCGCGGTCTCCTTGAGCGCGCCCTGGGCCGGGTCGTGGTCCACGCCGGAGTCGGTGGACACCACGTCCACCCGCCACACGTTGAGGTGCCCGGTCAGCGACTTGAACGGCTCCACCTGGGCCAGCTCGGCCCACTTCTCCCGCACATGCTGCTCGTAGGCGGGTAAGTCGGCCATGGTGTAGCCGTCGCCGACGAAAACCAGGTCGAAGCGCTGGTCAGACGGGCCGGTGTTATGCACGATGCCGATCTGGGCCAGGATCTCGTCGGCCACATCGGGCTGGTTCGGCGCGACCGGGACCCGGACCTTGCTGATGGTCCCGTCCGGGGAGAAGACCTCGCGAAGCTCGAACTGCCGCGGGGCGGCGGCCACCGGCTGGGTCAGCGAGAGCAGGAGGGCAGCAGTGGAAAGCGCGCCGGCGAGTGCGGCGAGAGGGCGAAGCACGGGTAGACGCTAGGTGCCCTGGGCCGCCGGAACCAGACTCCGTTTGTCCCAACTGGACAGTGTGTCAAGGGTCATGTGGGAACCCGCCGGAGTGAACCGCCGCAGCCATGGTCGGACCCTGGCGAGCAGGTCCTCGTTCGGCTTACGTACTCTGGCTACTCGTGGACCCCGCCACTCAGCTCGCCATCTCGGGGCCGCTCTTCCTCGCGGCCCTCGTGGCTGTGCTCGCCGGGACGCTGTCCTTCGCCTCCCCGTGCGTGGTGCCGCTGGTCCCCGGATACCTCTCCTACCTCGCCGGACTCGTCGGCGCCGACCAGCCGCCGATCAACGCCGACGAGGCCGCCGAGGCCCGCCGCGGCCGCTGGCGGGTGGCCGGCGCGGCGCTGCTGTTCGTGGCCGGGTTCACCGTGGTCTTCGCCATCGGCATGCTCGGCGTGCTCGGCCTGGCCGACGCGCTGATCGAGAACGGCCCGCTGCTGCAACGCGTCGGCGGGGTGGTCACCATCTTCATGGGCCTGGTCTTCATGGGCCTGGTGCCGATGCTGCAACGCGATGTGCGCTCGCACCACGTGCCGCGGCTGGGCCTGGCCGGCGCGCCGGTGCTGGGCGCGTTGTTCGGACTGGGCTGGGTGCCGTGCATGGGCCCGATGCTCACCGGCGTGGTCACCGTGGCCGCGGGCACCGGCGGCGGCAGCCTGCGCGGGATCGTGCTGATCCTGGCCTACTGCCTCGGCCTCGGCCTGCCGTTCCTGGTGCTCGCGCTCGGCGCGCGCTGGGCGGTGCGGGCCACCGGCTGGCTGCGCAGGCACACCCGCGGCGTGCAGCTCTTCGGCGGCGGGATGCTCGTGCTGGTGGGCGTGCTGCTGGTCACCGGGCTGTGGGGGCAGCTGGTGTCCTGGATCCAGATCAGCCTTGTCGCCGACTTCACCCTGCCGTTGTGAGCGAAGAGATGACCGAGTCCAGCACCCCTCAGCGGCAGGGCCGCGCCGCCGCCGCGCTCGCCTTCGGCCGCAACACCTGGCGCGGGCTGACCAGCATGCGCACCGCGCTGATCCTGCTGTTCCTGCTCGCGGTGGCCGCGCTGCCCGGCGCGCTGCTGCCGCAGTACTCGCTGAACGCGGTCAAGGTCGCCGAGTACGTCAAGCAGTACCCGACCCTCGGCCCGATCCTGGACGACCTCGGCTTCTTCGCCGTCTACGGCTCGCCCTGGTTCGCCGCGATCTACGTGCTGCTGTTCGTCTCGCTGATCGGCTGCCTGCTGCCGCGCACGGTGGAGTACGCCCGCCAGTTGCGCCAGCAGCCGGTGCTGGTGCCGCGCAACCTCTCCCGGCTGCCGCACCACGCGAGCACCACCGTGGACGGTCCGGTCGAGGAAGTGCTCGCCGCGACCAAGGGCCGCCTGCGCGGCTGGCGCAAGATCGAGCGCACCGAGGACGAGGGCGTGGCCACGGTCAGCGCCGAACGCGGGTTCACCCGCGAGGCCGGCAACCTGGTCTTCCACTTCGCCCTGGTCGCGCTGCTGCTCGGGATGGCGGCAGGCAAGCTGTTCGGCTACGAGGGCCAGGTCATCGTGCTGGCCAACGGCTCCCAGTTCTGCAACTCCGGCATCTACGCCTACGACTCCTTCCGGCCGGGCCTGACCGTGGACGGCACCGAGCTGAACCCGTTCTGCGTGCGGGTGGACAGCATGGAGAGCCGCTATTTCGACGACCTGCAGCCCGATGTGTACCGGGCCAAGGTCGCCTACCAGGACGAGCACGAGCTGTCCGGGACGAACTGGCGCACCGCCGAGCTGGAGGTCAACTCCCCGGTGCGCCTCTCCGGCGACCGGGTCTACCTGCTCGGCACCGGCTACGCGCCCCGCTTCGTGGTGACCTTCCCCGGCGGCGAGCAGCGCGTCGGGGAGGTGCAGTGGAAGCCGATGGACATGGTCACCCTGCTCTCGGAGGGCGCGACCAAGTTCGACCCGCCGGGCGTCACCGACTCCGAGGAACGGCGCAAGAAGCAGCTCGCGATCACCGGGTTGTTCGCGCCCACCGCCGGCTACCACGGCTCGGTGCTCACCTCGATCTTCCCGGCGGCCAGCGATCCGGCGGTGGCGGTGGACATCTACCGCGGCGACCTGGGCAACGAGTCCGGCCGCGGCCAGTCCATCTTCGAGATCGACAAGTCCATGGTCGACTCCGGCAGGCTGACCAAGGTGCTGCGCAAGAACCTCGCCCTTGGCGAGGAGGTCACCCTCGACGACGGCACCAAGGTCCGCTTCGACGGGGTGGTGCCGTGGGTCTCGCTGCAGGTCTCCTCGGACCCGGCCCAGTTCGCGGTGCTGCTGGCCGGGCTGGCGGTGCTGGTCGGGCTTGGGCTGTCGCTGATCATCAAGCGGCGGCGGCTGTGGGTCCGGCTGAGCCCCGCCGGGGATGGTCGTACTTTGATTGAGGTCGGTGGCCTCGCGCGCACCGACCAGGCTGGCTACGGCGAGGAGTTCACCCGAGTGGCCTCCGAGCTGTTCGCGGCACGTGGAAAGGACAAGTGATGGCGGTCAACGAGACCCTGTCCACCTACAGCGACTGGTCCTACGCCAGTGGCCTGGCCGTGTACGTGCTGGCCATGGGCGCCTACGCCGCGGAGTACGCCTTCGGGCGCAAGCCCGAGCGGGCCGAGGCCGGTCAGCTGGTCGGGGCGGGCGCGCCGGTCGTGCCCGAGCCGCCGCGGCCGGGTGTGATCGTGGAGCCGCCGCGGGCCACTGTGCCGGAGCGGGCCGGCCGGATCGGCGTGCTGCTGACCGGGCTGGGCGCGGTGTTCCACTTCGCCTCGCTGCTGCTGCGCGGGTTCGCCACCGGCCGGATGCCGCTGGGCAACATGTACGAGTACGTCTCCGCGGTGGCCCTGGTCGGCGTGGTGGCCTGGCTGGTGTTGCTGCGCAGGCACAACATCCGCAGGCTCGGGCTGTTCGTGTTGCTGCCACTGGTGATCCTGCTGTTCCTGGCCTGGGCGGTGTTGTACGCCAAGGCCGCGCCGCTGGTGCCCGCGCTGCGCTCGTACTGGATCGTCATCCACGTTTCGGTGATCGTCATCGGCAGCGGGCTGCTGATCCTGCCCGGCGTGACCAGCATGCTGTACCTGGTGCGCAAGGCCCACGACGCCAACCCGGCCCGCTTCGCCAGGGTCGCCACCAAGCTGCCCGAGGCCGACACGCTGGACCGGATCTCCTATCGGGTGACCGTGTTCGCCTTCCCGCTGCTCACCTTCGGCATCATCGCCGGGGCGATCTGGGCCGAATCCGCCTGGGGCCGCTACTGGGGCTGGGACCCGAAGGAGACCGTCGCGTTCGTCTCCTGGGTGGTCTACGCCGCCTACCTGCACGCCAGGGCCACCGCGGGCTGGCGCGGCAAGCCCGCCGCCTGGATCAACATCTTCGGCTGGGCCACCGTGGTGTTCAACCTGTTCTTCATCAACATGGTGGTGGCCGGCCTGCACTCCTACGCGGGAGTCTGACCCGACACACCGCCACCCCGGCTCGCACGCTCCCCGCCCTGGCGGCTACCGTCGCAGGAGTTGACAAACGCGACGCCGGCGATGGAGGACTCCAACGGTGACCGGACGGTACGAGGAGCCCGAGACCCAGAACGTCCAGTGGGTGCCGCCGGAAAAACAGCAGCAGGGCCAGCACGGGCAACAGCCGGAACCGCTCTACGTGGACCCGTCCACCTCCGGCGCCTACCAGGTGGGCGGCGGTCAGTCCGGCCCGTACCGGGTGGACCCCTCCACCTCCGGCCCGAACCAGGTCGGCGGCGGCCCGTCTGGCGCGTACCAGGTCGGTGGCGGGCCCTCCGGCCCGTACTCGGTCAGCGGTGGCCCGTCCGGTCCCTACCCGGTCAGCGGTGGCCCCTCCGGCCCGCACCAGGTCGACCCGAACTCCTCGGGCGCCTACTACGTCGAGCAGACCGCCTCCGGCCCGCAGCCGCAGCAGGCATACCAGCCTCAGCAGCAGTACCAGCCGCAGCAGGCCCCGCCGCCTGGCTACCCGCAGCAGGCGCAGGCCCAGCCGCGCCCGCAGCATCCCGGCCAGCAGGACCTGTCCTCCCAGCAGCTGCTCCGGCAGACCAAGCGGCCGCCCTCGGCAGGCTGGCGGCGCGCGGTCTACAAGGCCTCCGGCCACCTGCTCAACCTCGGTGAGAGCCCGGCCGACGTCCAGCGCCGGGACCTGATCACCCGGGTCAACCAGCCGGTGCACGGCTGCTACAAGATCGCCATGCTGAGCCTCAAGGGCGGGGTCGGCAAGACCACCACCACGGCCAGCCTCGGCTCCACCTTCTCCTCGCTGCGCGGGGACCGGGTGGTCGCGGTGGACGCCAACCCCGACCGCGGCACCCTGGCGCAGAAGATCCCCCTGGAGACCACCGCCACCGTGCGGCACCTGCTCAGGGACGCGCAGCGGATCCGCCGCTACAGCGATGTGCGCGCCTACACCTCGCAGGGCCCCAGCCGCCTTGAGGTGCTGGCCAGCGAGCAGGACCCGGCGGTGTCCGAGGCGTTCAGCGAGGACGACTACCGCCGCACGGTCGCGCTGCTGGAGGTCTTCTACAACATCGTGCTCACCGACTGCGGCACCGGCCTGATGCACTCCGCGATGAAGGGCGTGCTGGAACTGGCCGACTCGCTGGTGATCGTCTCCTCCGGTTCGGTGGACGGCGCCCGCAGTGCCTCGGCCACCCTGGACTGGCTGGACGCGCACGGCTACCGCGAACTGGTCTCCCGCTCGGTGGCCGTGATCAACTCGGTCCGGCCCGGCTCCGGCAAGGTCGACCTGGACCGGCTCAGCGAGCACTTCGCGGCCCGCTGCCGCGCGGTCTGCCGGATCCCGTTCGACCCGCACCTGGAGGAGGGCGCGGAGATCGAGCTGGAACGCCTCGCGCCGAACACCCGGATCGCCATGCTGGAACTGGCGGCCACCGTGGCGGATGACTTCCCGCACGCGGTCGCCCGCTCCCGGGCCCGCTGATCTTCAGCACCCGTTGACCTGCGCCGGGGCGGCTGGCAGTCGCCCCGGCTGGTCTCACCTCATTCGTCGGTGTCCTTGCGCTTCTGGTCCCGGCGGTTCTCATCCAGCCTGCGCAGGAAATCCGGGTCGTCATCCGGAGCGAGCGGACCGCCCGCCGCGCGGTAGCTGCGCGGGCGCTTCTCCGGGCCGAACGCCCGCCACATCAGCGCGCCAACGGTGACCGCCCCGATGACCGCGAGCAGGTACAGGTACAGCAACGCTGCCTCCTCTCCCCTCTGGCTCCGATCACATGCCCACACCGAGGTTAACGGAAGCCGACGTAGTGGAGTTGGCGGCGAAAGGGCCCGGTAAGGACACAAAGAAGACCCCGGTGAGGCCGGCGGATCGCCCTTAGTGATCCAACCGGCCCCGCCGGGGTCCTGCGGCAGGGGCGCCGTGGGTTCCAGGCCACCTTGGTTCCCAGGCTGCTCTTGAGGTTCTGCCTGCCGCTGTGACTCAACCTTGGCAGTCCGGAATGACCTTGCACACATCCCGGCTGGCCATAGCATGCGGGTTATGGAACTGGAGGTCCGTCACCTCCGGGTGCTGCTCGCCGTCGCCGATGCCGGCAGTGTCTCGAAGGCCGCCGCCACCCTCGGGCTGTCCCAGCCGAGTCTGTCCGCCCAGCTCAGGCGGATCGAGACCAGCATGGGCGCGCCGCTGTTCGACCGCTCGGCCGAGGGTGTGCAACCCACCGCGGTCGGCCGGTTCGTGCTGGCCAAGGCGCGCACCGTGCTGGCCGAACTGGACGAGCTGCGCTCCTGGGCCGGGAAGGCGGGCACCGCGGCCGGGGTGACCAAGGTCCAGGTGGGCAGTGTGCCCGGACCGATCGCCGCCCGGCTCGCGCTGTCATTGCAACGTCTTTACCCAGGTGAGATCGAGGTGCACAGCCTGGCCGAGCAATCCTCCTTCGCCATGCTGGGCCTGCTCGGCGGGCGGCGGATGGACGTGGCCGTGGTGGAGGAGTTCAGCGGCCACGACCTGCCGGCGGTGGCCGGGGTGCGCCGGGCCCCGCTGGTGCCGGTGGAACCGGTCTTCGTCGCGCTGGCCGAAACCCACTCGCTGGCAGGCGAGGCCGTGATCGACCTGGCCGACCTGGCCAAGGAACCCTGGATCGTGGACCCGCTGATGGACTCCGGCGAGACCGCGCACCTGCGCCGACGCTGCCAG
Organism: Crossiella sp. S99.2; assembly: GCF_023094165.1. Classification (GTDB taxonomy): domain Bacteria; phylum Actinomycetota; class Actinomycetes; order Mycobacteriales; family Pseudonocardiaceae; genus Crossiella. The sequence continues at coordinate 536,413 of NZ_JALMDK010000001.1, forward strand.
GAGGCCGGGTTCGAGCCGCTGATCAGGCACCACGCCACCGAGACCAGCGCGGCCCGCGGCGCGGTCTCCAGCGGCTTGTGCGTGAGCCTGGCCCAGGCCACCGCGAGGGAAGGGCTCGGCCTGGTGATCCGGCCACTGCGCGGCGACCCGCTGGTGCGGCGGCTGGACGTGGCCTGGAGCGAGACCGGCCCGGTGGACGAGCCGCTGGCGCGGGAGGCCGCGGTGGACGCCTACCTGGGCCTGGTGGGGGCCAACCCGAGCTATGCCGCGTGGTGGGCGGCGCACCCCGAGGTGCACCCGAAAGGTAAAGAGAGCTAAAAGCCGATCGGCGAGAACGGGCCGTTTCCGGCCGTTCTCGCCGAGGTGATCCTGGTCACCGATGGCGGCTCAGCCCAGTGCTGGTCCCGGCGTGGTGAGTTCCGCCAGCAGCGCGTTGACCTCGGACTCCCGGAAACGACGGTGTCCGCCAGGGGTGCGGATCGAGCCGATGCGGCCGGCGGTGGCCCACCGGGTCACGGTCTTGGGGTCTACCCGGAACAGGCCGGCGACCTCACCTGGCGTAAGCAGACGCTCCGCTCCCGCGGGACGGGGCGCCGGACGCATGGTGGTCACTTTTCCCTCCTCACCACGGGCCCGAGATCCTCGGGTCCGTACTCGGAAGAATGGTGGCATTTCACCCGTCAGGTACTCGAACGTTTGTCTGTAGGTAATGGGCAGGTAAGGGACGAATCGGTCACTCGAACGGCCCATCATGGGAGCACATAGGGTTTGCTGATGGATCTCGTGGATCGGCAGATCATCGCGGCGCTTCGGGCCAACGGGCGGGCGACCTACGCCGACCTGGGCCGACAGGTGGGGCTGTCCGCCTCGGCGGTGCACGAGCGGGTGGGCAAGCTGGAGCACGGAGGCGTCATCACCGGCTACCACGCCATGGTGGACCCGATGGCGGTCGGCCTCGGCGTGACCGCGCTGGTCGGCATCCACCCCTCCGACACCGGCGACGAGGACCGGATCGCGGCCAGCCTGGCCGCCCTGCCCGAGGTCGAGTCCTGTTACGCGGTGGCAGGCGATGAGGCGTTCGTGGTCAAGATCCGGGTGTCCACCGTGGACGATCTGGAGCGTTCGCTGGTCCGGCTGCGCCGCATCGACGGGGTGGCCCGCACCCGGACCACGGTGGTGCTCAGCACCCGGTTCGAGGGCAGGCCGAACACCCCCGGCTCCATCGCCGACCCGCCACCCGGCGACAGCCCGAACCGCGGCGCGTAGCCTCAGTCCCGTGGAGGTCACCGACACGCCGGACACCAACGGCACCCTGAACCGAGACCTGGCGCTCTACACCGTCGCCCGGCTCGGCCTGGTCGTCCTGTTCGCCGCGATCCTGGCCGCCGTCGGCGTGCCGCTGTTGGTCGCCATGGCGGTCGCCTTCGTGACCGCGCTGCCGCTGTCCTTCGTGCTCTTCGCCGGCCTGCGCCAGCGGGTGGCCAGGGGCCTGGCCGCCCGCGGTGAACAGCGCAAGGACGAGCGCGCCCGGCTGCGCGCCCAGCTCCGCGGCGAGGGCTGAACCGCCGACCTGGCGGCAATTGCCTAGAGTTCGCGGTATGGCCGTGGTGGATCGTTGTTGTGACAAGACCCGGAGCTGGGTCAACGAGGCAGTCCGGATCATCGAGGCGGACGCCAACCGCAGTGCGGACACCCATCTGCTCGCCTACCCGCTGCCGCCGGAGTGGGGCATCGACCTCTACCTCAAGGACGAGTCCACCCACCCCACCGGCTCGCTCAAGCACCGGCTGGCCCGGTCGCTGTTCCTCTACGCCATCTGCAACGGCTGGGTGGTCGGCGGCACCCCGGTGATCGAGGCATCCTCCGGCTCCACCGCGGTCTCCGAGGCCTACTTCGCCCGGCTGCTCGGCCTGCCCTTCATCGCGGTCATGCCGCGGTCCACCTCGGCGGAGAAGATCGCGCTGATCGAGCGCGAGGGCGGGCGCTGCCACTTCGTCGACTCGCCGGGGGCGATCTACGACGAGTCGCGCAGGCTGGCCGCGGAGCTGGGCGGGCACTTCATGGACCAGTTCACCCACGCCGAGCGGGCCACCGACTGGCGCGGGAACAACAACATCGCCGAGTCGATCTTCGAGCAGATGCGGCTGGAGCGGCACCCGGAGCCGGAGTGGGTGGTGGTCGGCGCGGGCACCGGCGGCACCGGGGCGACCATCGGGCGGTATGTGCGTTACCGGCAGCTGCGCACCAGGCTGGCCGTGGTGGATCCGGAGTTCTCCGTTTTCTACGACGCCTGGCGGGACAGCGATCCGGAGCTGACCGGTCTGCGCGGCTCCCGGATCGAGGGCATCGGCAGGCCCAGGGTGGAGCCCTCCTTCGTCGGGCAGGTCATCGACCGGATGATCAAGGTGCCGGACGCGGCCTCGATCGCGGTGATCCGGCACGCCGAGGAGCTGCTCGGGCGGCGGGTCGGCGGGTCAACCGGCACCAACCTGTGGGGCGCTTTCCAGCTGGTGGCCGAGATGCGCGCGCAGGGCAGGGCGGGCAGTGTGGTCACGCTGCTGTGCGACGGCGGCGAGCGGTACGCGCCGACCTACTACAACGACGAGTGGCTGGCCGCCCAGGACCTCGATCTGACCGAGCCGAGGGCGCGGGTGACCGAGTTCCACCGCACCGGCGAGTGGGCCGTCCGCGACTGATCGGGAACCCTCGGTAGCCTCGCGCCGTCCAAAGGCGGTCAGTGACGGCGCGCATCGGGGGTCCAGCACATGGTCCAGCGGCACAACACCGAGGAGCTGAAGGCCTACGCGGCCTACCTCGGCACCGTGGCCGGTCAGTTCGACCAGGTCAAGAACTACCTGCACCAGCACGGTTGCGACAAGAGCGGCTTCACCGGCCTGCTCACCATCCTGCAGCCGGGCGTGGACCTGGTCCGCGGCGCCTATGACCTGGCGCTGGACTTCGGGCAGGACCGGATGCACGGCTCGGCCGAGCGGATGGCCCAGATCGCGGCGGGCTACGAGCGCACCGACCGGCAGGTCGCGCAGGCATTCGCGCAGATCAACGACCAGCTTGGGCAGGTGAATGCCTGATGGCTACCGGGTACGCGGACAAGACCGACCTGGGCAGCGTGCTCAAGGCTCCTGAGGACACCTCGGGCGCCAAGATCGAGGAGCTGATCAAGGAGCAGGGCTGGCAGGTGCAGGCCGTGGACTGGGCCTTCACCAAGGTCACCGGCGAGAGCATCGTGCAGAAGGTGATCATGCCGATCACCGGGGACTACACCCGCATTCAGATGAACGGCGACGCCTGGCGCACCGGGGCCGAGGCGATGGACGTCATGTCCGCCAACCTCAACGCGGGGGTGGACCAGGTCCGGGAGACCTGGGAGGGCGCGGCCGCGGTCGCGCACGAGGTGTTCGTCAAGGCGGTGTGGAAGGCCGGGCTGCTGGCCGAGGCCCAGGTCGCCAAGCTGATCGCCAAGGGCTTCGACAAGGTCGCCGAGGGCGCCAAGAAGCTCTGCCAGAAGGCCCTGGACCTGATCAAGTTCCTGGTCAACAAGCTGATCGACGCGATCAAGAAGGCGTGGATCCCGGCCTACGGCTGGATCAAGGCGGCCGAGCTGGTCTGGGACGCCTACCAGATCTACCGCAAGATCATGGACATCGTGGAGGCGGTGAAGCGGATCATCGAGACCGCCAAGCAGCTGCACGACACGATCTCCCAGGTGCCCTCGCAACTCGGCAAGATCAAGGACGTGCGCAGCGTCGAGGACGCGATCGAGGTCGGCAAGGATCTCAAGCAGAGCGCCACCGACATCAAGGACGGGGCCACCAGCATCCGCGATGACGCCCGCGGCATCGGCGACTCGGCCAAGGAGGCTCGCGCCGCCGGGCGGGAGACCGGCAAGGACGCCAAGGACCTCAACGACCACCTGCGGAAACCGGCTGGAGCGAACCCGCGATGAGCACTCCCGACCAGGACTGGCGCACCCCGGAGGTCCGGCGGGCCGAGGCCGAGCTGGACGCCTCGATGGAGGCCATGGAGGAGGTGCTGCGCTCGGCCCAGGAACTGCAGGACAGCCTGCGCCCGGCCGAGATCACCGCCACTGAGGAGGACATCCGGGCGATCGAGCGCGAGGCCGCCAAACCGGACGCGCCCGCCGAACTGCGCGCGCTGCGGGCCAAGGTGGAGGCGGGTGACCTCAGCTGGCGGGACGTGCTGGAGGGCCGGGCCTACGACGATCCGGAGGTGCGGGCCGCGCTGGAGCCCAACCTGGGCCGGATGGGCACCACGTACCAGCTCTTCCAGGAGGGCCACACCCTGGACGAGGTGGTGGAGGCGCACCGCCAGTCCCAGCGCCGGAACAACGACGATGACGATGACGGCGGCGAGAACATCGTGCTGCGGCACGACTCCTGGTGACCAGCCTGGTGACTAGCCGAGCGTGAGCCCGATCCCGGTGCCCAGGGACCACACCAGCATGGCCAGTGCGGTGTCCTTGAGCACCGGGATCAGCTGCATCCCGGTGTCGCCGCGCAGCACCCGGCGCAGCGAGAAGAACACCAGCGGTGCGGCCAGGAAGCCGAGCAGCGCCCACGGCTGCCGGAAGCCGACCAGCGTGGTCAGCAGGAACGGCACCACCACCAGCGCGGTGTAGAGCCCTCGGGTGTCCCGGTCGCCGAGCAGCACGGCCAGGGTGCGTTTGCCGGTCTCCCGGTCCGAGGGGATGTCCCGCAGGTTGTTCGAGACCAGCACCGAGGCGGAGAACAGGCCCGCGCCCACCGCACCGCCAATGCCGGCGCCGCTGATCTCGCCTGCCTGGATGTAGAGCGTGCCGAGCACCGCGACCGGCCCGAAGAAGAGGAACACCGCGATCTCGCCCATGGCCGCGTAGCCGTAGGGACGCTTGCCGCCGGTGTAGAACCAGGCCGCCGCGATGCAGATCGCGCCGACCGGGATGAACCACCAGTTGCCCGAGGTCACCGCGATCGCCAGGCCGGTGACCGCGGCCAGGCCGAAACAGGCCAGCGCCGCGCGCAGCACTGTTTTCGGCTGCGCCGCACCGGATCCGACCAGGCGCAACGGGCCGACCCGGTTGTCGTCGGTGCCGCGGATGCCGTCGGAGTAGTCGTTGGCGAAGTTCACCCCGATGACCAGGCTCAGCGCCACCAGCAGGCACAGCCCGGCCTGCAACCCATTGAACCCGTCCACCGCGTACGCGGCCCCGGTGCCGACCACCACCGGCGCGACCGCGTTCGGCAGGGTCCGCAGACGAGCACCTTCAACCCACTGGGCGACTGTCGGCATGCCGCCATCCTGCAACACCGCCGACGGGGAACGCGTGCCCGCCCCCGCGCGGGCGGGCACGCGTCGGCCGGTCAGCAGCGACCGACCGTGCCCACCCCGGCGATATACGCCTTGGCCACGAACTTCCCGGCGCTGATCCGGAACCAGACATTGCTGGTGCCCTGGGTCCCGGTCACGTTCTCCCCGGTCACCTGGCATTCCACCTTGACCCTGGCGAAGTTGGCGGCCAACCCGACCTGCGCGTTGGCCGAACTCGCGCCGGTGCGCACGTTAAGGGTGTCGCCCGCGGTGCGGACAGTGCCGAAGGTCCCGCCGCCGGTCCACAGGTACTCCACGGTCACCCAGGAGTTGTCGGTGAGCTTGAGCCCGTCCCAGAAGGTGCCGTCGGCCAGGTCGATCCCGGCCGGGTTGGCCACGGTCCGGCCGAAGCCGTCCTTGCCGCCGTTGTAGCCGTCCTGGTAGGCGGCCTGGGCCTGTGGCTTGCCCTGCGGCAGGTTCTTCCACATCTCCCTGGTGGCCGAGGGGTTCCAGTAGTCGTCCTTGATGTTCCACGGACCCACGTCCCACACCGGCGCCCATTCGCAGCGCCCGTTGGCCGCGCACACCTTCACGCTGTAGGTGCCGGTGCCCTTGCTGGCCAGGCCGCGCCGGGAAGGCAGCGCGACGAAGTGGTCCCTGGCCACGATCACATGCCCGTTCGCGGTGGTGCCGCCGACCAGGCCCTCCCTGGTGGCGAACACCCGGTAGCTCAGGCCCGCCGCGCCCTGGGCGGACGGGGCGCTGGGCGCGAGGTCGGCGTTGAGGGTGAGCGCGGTGAGTTTTGGTGTCTGGCCCTTGGGCGCGGTCAGCGCCACCCGGATCTGGATCACCTTGGCTGGCGCGGAAATCACCGCTGGCTCACCGGGTTTCGCCTCAGCCCATTCGGTCCACTCGTCCTCGCCGAACTGGCCGCGGACGTCGATGGCCAGTTCGGTGCCGGCCGGGACCTCGCTGCGGACGGCGGCCGCGACGCGGTTGACCGGCTGGTCGAGCTGGTGCGGGGTGAGCTGGAGGAAACCGGTGGCCAGGCCGGTGCGGGCACTGGCGTGTTCGGCCGCGGTGCCGCCCAGGGTGACCGCGCCAGCGGTGCTGCGGACGTTGCTGTCGTCCTCGTCGATGACGGTGAGATCAGGGGTCCAGGTCGGTGGCCCGGTGGGGGCGCCGACGGCGGGGGTGCTGAGCAGGGCGAGCAGGGCAATCGTTGGCATTGCGAGGCCGAGTAATCGGGTGCCGGCCTTGTTCGGGGCGCGCATGATCGCTCCGTTCCCCGGAGCACGCGGAGCGGATCAACCGCAGCAGGGGCCGCATGTCCGGATCGCTCGATCAGGGAAACCGGACCTGTGGTGATCTGTCAACGAATCACATGAACTAGTTGAAAGTTGGTAACCAGTTTGGAGTAGTCAGTCGTCCTGGGCCAGGAGTTCGGCCACCGCGCGCCGGTCCACCTTGCCCGGTCCGCGCAACGGCAGTTCGGGCAGGAACAGCACCCGGCGCGGCGCGCAGGCCCGCCCGGCGACATCCCGGACGGCCTCGCGGAGCTGTTCCGCGGCCGGCGGCGCGGTCCACTCGGCCGGCACCACCACGGCCGCGACCGCCTGTCCCCACTCCGGATCCGGCACCCCGACCACGCAGGCTTCCCGCACGCCGGGGCAGTCCGTGAGCGCGCGCTCGACCAGCGCGGGTGGCACCTTCTCGCCACCGGTGATGATCACGTCGTCGGCCCGGCCGAGGATCTCCAGCCGCCCGTCCGCGGCAAACCGGCCCAGGTCACCGGTGCGGAACCAGCCCTCGGCGAAGACCGCCGCGGTGGCTTCCGGCGCCAGCCGGTAGCCCCTGGCCAGCATCGGCCCGCCCAGTTCCACCGCGTCGCCCTGGCCCAGTCGGACCCGCGCCCCGGTCAGCGGCAGCCCGTCGTAGACGCAGCCGCCCGCGGTCTCGCTCATGCCGTAGGTGGTGCTCACCGCCACCCCGGCGTCCCTGGCCGCCCGCAGCAGGGCCGGGGGAGTGGCCGCGCCGCCGACGATCACCGCGGCGAACTCGCGCAGCGCGGCGAGTCCGGAACCGGCCTCGGCGATCAGCCGGGAGAGCTGGGTCGGCACCAGCGCGGTGTAGGCCCGGCCCTGTGCCAGCAGCGGCCCGGCCGCGGCGGCGAAGGTTTCCGGCCGGAAGCCGGTCGCCGAGTCGAGCACGCAGGGGTCGAAACCGGCCAGTAGCGACCGGGTGAGCACCTGGATCCCGGCGATGTGGTGCACCGGCAGCGCGAGCAGCCAGTGCCCGGGACCGCCCAGCCGCTCGTGCGTGGCCGCGGCCGAAGCACGCAGCGCGGCCTCGGTCAGCAGCACGCCCTTGGGAGTCCCGGTGGAACCGGAGGTGGGCACGATCAGTGCCACATCGAGGTCTTGCTCACCCTGCTCCGGGCGCAGCGCGGCAGCCACCCGTTCCCCGGCCAAGCCCGGGGCCAGCGGCAACAGCGCTGGACCGCCTTCCAGCGCGGCGCGCAGGGCGTGGTGAGCATCACGTGCCGACCCCGCAGTGTTGTCGCAGGTCAGGGTCAGAATCGGACGGGGGCGCATCAGGGTTAGCCTAATCTTGTGACCGCGACCGACCCCGCCCACTCCTCGATCGAGCTTGCCGCCGACTGGAAGTCCGACGGCGACTACCGCGACATCCGGTACGAGACCGCCGAGGGCATCGCCAAGATCACGATCAATCGGCCCGAGGTGCGCAACGCCTTCCGGCCGCAGACCCTCTTCGAACTCTCCGACGCCTTCAACCGGGCGCGCGACGACGACCAGGTCGGCGTCATCATCCTGACCGGGCAGGGCGATCTGGCCTTCTGCTCCGGCGGTGACCAGCGCATCCGCGGCAACGACGGCTACATCGGCGAGGACGAGGTCGCGCAGAAGGGCATCGGCCGCCTCAACGTGCTCGACCTGCAGATCCAGATCCGGCGCACGCCCAAGCCGGTGATCGCGATGGTCGCCGGGTACGCCATCGGCGGCGGCCACGTGCTGCACATCGTGTGCGACCTGACCATCGCCGCGGACAACGCCAAGTTCGGCCAGACCGGACCCAAGGTCGGATCCTTCGACGGTGGCTACGGCTCGGGTCTGCTGGCCAGGATGGTCGGGCAGAAGAAGGCCCGCGAGATCTGGTACCTGTGCCGGCAGTACGACGCGGCGCAGGCCGAGGCGATGGGCCTGGTCAACACCGTCGTGCCGCTGAAGGACCTGGAGAAGGAAACCGTGCAGTGGTGCCGCGAGATGCTCCAGCATTCGCCGCTGGCCCTGCGCATGCTCAAGGCCTCGCACAACGCCGCCGACGACGGCCTGGCCGGCATCCAGCAGCTCGCCGGTGACGCCACCCTGCTCTTCTATATGTCCGAAGAGGCGCAGGAAGGCCGCAACGCCTACACCGAGCGGCGCAAGCCCGACTTCGGGAAGTTCCCGAAGCGACCGTGAACCCTTCCACAGCGCAGGCCAGGGTCGTCGTTGACGAGTTGATCCGCAACGACGTGCGTCATGTCGTGCTCTGCCCTGGCTCGCGCAACGCTCCGCTGTCCTTCGCCCTCTACGAGGCCGCGACGGCAGGCAGGCTCACCCTGCACGTGCGCATCGACGAGCGCAGTGCGGGCTTCCTCGCCCTCGGCCTGGCCAAGGGACTGGCGCACCGGCCACACCGGCGCGGGTTCGCCGCCGTGGTGTGCACCTCCGGCACCGCGGTGGCCAACCTGCACCCGGCGGTGCTGGAGGCGTACCACTCGGGCGCCGCGCTGCTGGTGGTCACCGCGGACCGGCCGCCGGAGGTCTACGGCACCGGCGCGAACCAGACCATCCAGCAGAGCGGGGTCTACGGCGGCGCGGCCGCCACGGTGGACTTCCCGGTGGCCGAGCGCCGCGCCGGGCAGAACGGCGTGTGGCGCGGGCTGGTCTGCCGCGCCGTGGTGCGGGCCGACGCGGGCGCCCCGGTGCACGTCAACATCCCGTTCCGGGAGCCGCTGGTGCCGGACGGGGACGAGACCGACTGGCCGGAATCCCTGGACGGACGACCCGAGCAGGAGCGCTGGACCTCGGTCAGCTCCGGCTTCGTCGGCAGTGATCCGATCGGCGGCGGCCCGATCTTCCACCTGCGGCCGCGCACCCTGGTCGTGGTCGGCGACACCGACGCGGCCTCGGCCGCCTCGGCCTGCGAGGTGGCGGCCAAACTCGGCTGGCCGGTGGTCACCGAACCCACCGCGATGGGCGGCCCGGTCGCCTCCGGCGCGGTGGTGCTGCAACACGGTTCGCTGCTGCTCAACGCCGGTGCGCTGCCCGAGCGGCTGCGGCCGGACTCGGTGGTGGTGATCGGGCGGCCGACGCTGTCCCGCGGGGTGCAGAAGCTGCTCAAGCAGTCGCCGGTGGTGCACGTGGTGCGCAGCGGGCAGGCCTGGGCGGATCCGCAGCACGTGGCCACGCACGTCACCGGCTATCTCGGCCTGGACGACCTGAACTACCTGGCCACCGACGCCGAGCTGGAGAGCCGGAGCTGGGCGGAGACCTTCCCCGGCGATCCGGCCTGGCTCACCGACTGGCAGCGCGCGGACGCGCTCGCCTCGGCCGCGGTGGAACAGCTGCTGGCCACCGAGGCATGGCCGACCGGCCTGCACGTGGCCCGCGCGCTGATGACCGAGCTGCCCGAGGACTCGGTGCTGTTCCTGGGCAGTTCCAACCCGGTGCGCGATATCGACCTGGTCGGCGCCCGCCGGGCCGGGCCGGTGGTGATCTCCAACCGGGGTGTGGCCGGCATCGACGGCAGCGTGTCCAGCGCGATCGGCGCGGTGCTCGGCGCGGTCAGCGCGGACAGCCGGGTCGGCCAGGGCTACGCGCTGCTGGGCGATCTGACCTTCCTGCACGACCTCAACGGCCTGCTGCTGGGCCCGCTGGAGGCCCGGCCGGACCTGACCATCGTGGTGCTCAACGACGACGGCGGCGGCATCTTCTCGTTGCTGGAACAGGGCGCGCCGGACCACTCGGCCTCCTTCGAGCGGGTCTTCGGCACCCCGCACGGCTCCGACCTCGGCGCGCTCTGCGCCGGATACCGGGTGCCGTACCACCTGGCGAGGGACGGGGCGGACTTCCGGGCAGCGCTGCGCCCGGCGCCCGGGATCCGGGTGGTGGAGGTGCGCGCGGACCGGCAGCGGCTGCGCACCGTGCACGAGCAGTTGCGAACCAGGGTGCGCCAGGTGATCACCGCGCCCTGATGCTGTTCAGTTTTTCCATTTCGCCTGATCCCAAGCCGTGGGCAAACGGGTAAACCCTGGTGCTGACCTGCGCACGTGGCTATGTTCCCTGCCAGCGCGACCGCCTGCATGGTCGCTCTCAACAGGAGGGGACAACCGTGCTTCGACGACACAGCTTCCGCGTGGCGGCGGCAGCGGCGGCGGCCGTGGCCCTGCTCGCGTGGCCGGCGTCGGCTGGCACCAATTCGACCGGGGCTCCGGGGATTGGTGATGAGTACTACCCGAACGACGGCAACGGCGGATACGACGTCTCGCACTACGACATCCGCCTGAAGTACCAGCCAGCCAGCGACACGCTGTCCGGCACCACGACCATCGTGGCCGCGCCCACCCAGGAGCTGAGCCGGTTCAACCTGGACTTCGCGCTGCCGGTGAAGTCGGTGCGGGTCAACGGCGCCAAGGCGGGCTTCACCCAGACCGCGGACGCCGAGGTCGTGGTGACCCCGGCGCGCACCGCGGCCAAGGGCTCGCTGCTGACCGTGGTGGTCGAGTACGAGGGCATTCCCTCGCAGACCAAGGTCAACGGCCAGACGCTGTGGAAGAAGACCTCCGACGGCGCGGTCGCGATCAACGAGCCGCACATCGCCCGCTGGTGGTTCCCGAGCAACGACCACCCGACGGACAAGGCGACCTTCGACGTCAGCGTCGCGGTGCCCACCGGCGTCGAGGTGATCTCCAACGGCGCGCTGAAGAGCCGCGCGGTGCAGCCGGGCGGCTGGACCCGCTGGAACTGGCGCTCCACCAAGCCGCAGGCGACCTACCTGGCCTTCCTGACCATCGGCCAGTTCGAGATCCACCAGAGCACCGGGCACAAGGGGCAGCCGTTCATCACGGCCTACTCCGAGGGCCTCGGCGAGATCGAGGGCCCGGCCAAGGCCTCCCTGGAGCGCACCCCCGAGGTGATCGAGTTCCTGGAGACCGTCTTCGGCGAGTGGCCGTTCGAGGCCCAGGGCGGGGTCGTGCCCAAGGAGGGCCTGACCTTCGCGCTGGAGAACCAGACCCGGCCGACCTACGCGCCCGGGTTCTTCCGCAACGGCAACAACATCAACGTCGTGGTGCACGAGCTGGCGCACCAGTGGTTCGGCGACTCGGTGTCGGTGGCCAAGTGGCGCAACATCTGGCTGAACGAGGGCTTCGCGACCTACGCCCCGTGGCTGTGGTCCGAGCACGCCGGTGAGGGCACCGCGCAGGAGTGGTTCGACTTCACCTACGCCCGCTACGCCGAGAACGACCCGTTCTGGCAGGTCGTCATCGGTGCGCCGGGTTCGGGCAACGAGTTCCACGGCGCGGTCTACGACCGGGGTGCGATGGCCCTGCACGCGATCCGCAAGACCGTCGGCGACAAGGTCTTCTTCCAGACGGTGAAGACCTGGACCGAGAACAAGAAGTACGGCAACGCCACCATCGAGGAGTTCAAGGCCCTGGCCGAGGTGCTCTCCGGCAAGAAGCTGGACGAGGTCTTCAACACCTGGCTGTTCACCAAGGGCAAGCCGAAGCTCGCCGCTGAGGTCTCCACCCAGGGCACCGAGCGCTCGGCCAAGGTGAAGGAGCCGAAGAACGCCAAGAAGGCGATCGAGAACCAGCAGATCCTGCACGACCTGTCCGCTCGCGCGGGCAAGTAAGTCCACAAAGGACGGCGGGATTCCCTTCCACGTGAAGGGGATCCCGCCTTTCTTTATGCTCCTTCGAGCGCGTCCCGCACCGGGATCAGCTTGGCCCCCGCCTCGGCCACCTCGGTGTCCGGCTCCGAATCGGCCACGATCCCGCACCCGGCGAACAACCGCGCCGTGTTGCCCGCCAGCTGCGCGCACCGCAATGCCACGCCCAGTTCCCCGTCGCCCGCGCCGTCGATCCAGCCGACCGGTCCGGCGTAGCGCCCACGGTCCATGCCCTCCAGCTCGGCGATCAGCCGCACCGCGTCCGGGGTGGGCGTGCCGCCGACGGCCGCGGTCGGGTGCACCGCCTCGGCCAGCCGCAACAGCGAGCCGTCATCGTGCAACCGCCCGCGCACATCGGTGGACAGGTGCAGCACATTGCGCAGCCGCAACACTTCCGGTGTATCCGGTGCCTCCAACGCGGCGCACAGCGGGCCGAGCCGGTCCACGAAGGAACGCACCGCGTAGGCGTGTTCCTCCCGGTTCTTGGCCGAGGCCAGCAGTTCCGCGGCCAGCTCGTCCTCGGTGATCTCCGGCCGCGGCCACATGGTCCCGGCCAGCACCCGGGAGGAGAAGTCAGACCCGTTGCGCCGCAACAACAACTCCGGCGTCGCCCCGACCAGCCCGGCCACCGCGTAGGCCCAGCAACTCGGGTACCGCCGAGCCAGTCCGGCCAGCAGGAACCGCGGGTCGAACGGTTCGGCCGCACTGGCCAGCAGATCGTGCGCGAGCACCACCTTGGCCAGCTCCCCGCCGCGCATCCGGCGCACCGCGGTCCGCACGGCCTCCCGGTACCGGGTCACCGAATGCTGCCCCTCGGCGTAACGCACCAGCCCCGGCCCGCGCACTGTCTGAACTGGCGTCGCCTCGGGCCCGCCGACCTCGGTCCGCCACACCCGCCCGTCCCGCTGCCCGAGGATCACCCGCGGCACCACCAGCACGGATTCGGCAGGCCCGTCGGCGAAGGTCATGCTCACGAAGGCCACCGCACCGGTGCCCGGCAGCCCTACCTCGTCCTCGACGTCGAGGGTGCCCTGCAACTCCCGCCACCAGGCATCCGCCGCCGCGAACCGATCCGGCCCGGCACAGCGGAACTCGGCCGCCACGCCCCACCCGACCAGCCCGTCCCCATCCCGCACCCAGGCGAGCACATTGTCGGCGGAGGGGAGCTGTGTCAGCAGGGCGGAGACCTGCTGGCCAGGGTCGACAGTTGATTCGGTTCCGGCGGGCAGTTCCCGGGTGCGCACCCGCACGGCGCGCGCACTGCTGCGAGACGGTGCGAAGGTCACCCCAGCAGCGTATGGCCCGCGCCCGCCGGAGTGCGCGCACTACAGTTCGTGCTGTGGCGGAGAACGCAGGACTACTGGACCGGCTGCGCCGGCGCGTGGCGACACTGCCCAAGCCGCGCCGGCTGCGCCGCACGTCCGTGGCGGTGCTGGCGGTGGCGAGCCTGCTCACCCTGATGTGCGTGGTGCTCTTCGGCGCCATGCTGGTCAACGACTACAAGATCGGCAAGCGCACCGGCACCGCGGTGGCCGAGGTCCAGGCCGTCACCTTCGCCCGCACCATCGTCCGCTACAACACCCCCGACGGCGCCATCCACAGCCCCACCCGCGGCATCCTGTACCCGTCCGGCCTGGCCGAGGGCAACCTGGTCAGGGTCGAGTACGATCTGTACTTCCCGGACGAGCTGGTCCGGGTCGAGGGCCGCAACGCCTGGATGAACATCTGGCCGGTGGTCGCGGTCATCGCCGGGGCCTGGGTGATCGCCTACCCGCTGGTCCGCCGGCTGGAGAAACGCCGCACCTGACCGGGCCGCCGCACCTGGGCAACCCGCCGCACCCGAGCAACCCATCGCACCTTCGCGACACGTCCCCGCAGCCAGCCCGGCCTCGCATTCCGCGAGGTATGAGTGATTGACCACTCTCTCTCGCCTTGGGTGGACTCAGGCTCGCGATGTGACACTTTCTCCCAATTTCGGCGATTCGGTGTAACATCGATCCTGTTCCCGAACCGGCCGGAGGTGTCTGCCGTGCTCGAAACCGAATCGCCCGAGCTGGAAGCCGAGTTCACCGCCACCGTCACCGCGGACGGCCGGATCGAGCCGCGGGACTGGATGCCCGATGCCTACCGGGCCACCCTGATCCGGCAGATCGCCCAGCACGCGCACTCGGAGATCATCGGCATGCAGCCGGAGGGCAACTGGATCAGCCGGGCGCCCAGTCTGCGGCGCAAGGCGATCCTGCTGGCCAAGGTGCAGGACGAGGCAGGGCACGGGCTCTACCTCTACGCCGCGGCGGCCACGCTGGGCGCGGACCGCACCGACCTGACCGAGAAGCTGATCAGCGGGCGGCAGAAGTACTCCTCGATCTTCAACTACCCCACGCTGACCTTCGCCGACGTCGGCGTGATCGGCTGGCTGGTGGACGGCGCCGCGATCTGCAACCAGGTTCCGTTGTGCCGCACCAGTTACGGGCCCTACGCCCGCGCGATGATCAGGGTCTGCAAGGAGGAGTCCTTCCATCAGCGGCAGGGCTACGAGCTGCTGATGACCATGATGCGCGGCAGTGCCAACCAGCGGCGGATGGTGCAGGAGTCGGTGGACCGCTGGTGGTGGCCGTCGCTGATGATGTTCGGGCCGCCGGATGACAGCTCGCCCAACACCGAGCGGTCCATGGCCTGGCGGATCAAGCGGCACACCAACGACGAGTTGCGGCAGAAGTTCGTGGACATGTCCGTGCCGCAGGCCGAGGCGCTCGGGGTCACCTTCCCCGACCCGGAACTGCGCTGGAACGAAGAGCGCGGGCAGCACGACTTCGGCACGCCGGACTTCGCCGAGCTGATGCGGGTGGTCAAGGGCAACGGGCCGTGCAACGCCGAGCGGATCGAGCACCGGCGGCGGGCGCATGAGGACGGCGACTGGGTGCGGGAGGCGGCCGCGGCCTACGCGGCCAAGCGGGCGGCGCGAGCGAAGGGTGTTGCGTGATGGCCGAGGTGCGTTCGTCCTGGCCGCTGTGGGAGGTCTTCGTGCGCGGGCGCCGCGGCCTCAACCACGTGCACGTCGGCTCGCTGCACGCCCCGGACGCGGACATGGCCGTGCGCAACGCGCGCGACCTCTACACCCGGCGCAACGAGGGCGTGAGCATCTGGGTGGTCCAGGCCGAGGCGATCACCGCCTCCAGTCCGGACGAGAAGGACCCGTTCTTCGCCCCGGCCGGGGACAAGGTCTACCGGCACCCGACCTTCTACGACATCCCCGACGGCGTTCCGCACCTGTGAGGCTCTGATGTCCTTCGACAACGCCTATGAGGGGCTCGCCGAGGAGCACGACGACGCCCGGTGGGCCTACGGTTCCGGCTTCCACGACGAGATGTCCACAGTGGACAGAGCGATCCCGGCAGCGGTGGACCGCGCGGATCTGGCCGCGTACGCGCTGATGCTCGGCGACGACGCGCTGATCCTGTCCCAGCGCACCGCCGAATGGTGCTCCAACGGCCCGGAGCTGGAGGAGGACGTGGCGCTGGCCAACATCGCGCTCGACCTGCTCGGCCAGGCCCGGCTGCTGCTCACCAGGGCGGGCGAGGTCGAGGGCGAGGGGCGGGACGAGGACCGGCTGGCCTACTTCCGGGACGAGATCGACTTCCGCAATGTGCGCCTGGTCGAGCAGGACAACGGCGACTTCGCGCAGACCATCGCCCGGCTGCTGCTGTTCTCCTGCGCCCGGCTGGCGTTGTTCGTCCGGCTCTCTGCCTCCGCGGATCCGGTGCTCGCGGCGGTCGCGGCCAAGGGCGTCAAGGAGCTGGCCTACCACCGCGATCACGCGGCGCAGTGGACGGTCCGGCTCGGCGACGGCACCGAGGAATCGCACCGGCGGATGCAGGCCGGGCTGGACCGGGTCTGGCCCTACCTGGAGGAGCTGTTCACCACGCACCCGGTGGAGCAGCGGCTGGCCGCCGCCGGCGTCGCGGTGGATCCCGGTGAACTACGCGCCGAGGTGGACGCGGTGCTGGACCAGGTCCTGTCCGCCGCCACCCTGACCCGCCCCGACCTCGCCCCGATGGCCACCGTGAGCGGCCGGGCCGGGCGGGACGGCGTGCATTCCCGGCCGATGGGCTTCCTGCTGGCCGAACTGCAGCACATCGCCCGCTCCCAGCCGGACGCGGTCTGGTGACCGCGATGGCACCGTCCACAGTGGACTACGCGCGCCAGGTGGCCGAGCAGGTGCTCGACCCGGAGCTGCCCGTGCTCACCCTGGCCGAACTGGGTGTGCTGCGCGCGGTCGAACTGGCCGGGGACACCGTGCTGGTCACCATCACGCCCACCTACTCCGGCTGCCCTGCCCTGGACGAGATGCGCGCCGACCTGCGCAAGGGCTTGCGCGAAGCCGGGTTCGCGCGGGTCGAGGTGCGCACCGTGCTGAGCCCGGCCTGGACCACCGACTGGATCAGCGAGGACGGCCGCCGCAAGCTCGCCGAACACGGCATCGCCCCGCCCCGCCGGATCGGCCCCAAGCTGGCCGGACCCATCCCGCTGCGGCTGGACCCGCCCAGCGCGGTGGTGCCCTGCCCGCGTTGCGGATCGCGGGACACGGTGGAGCTGTCCCGGTTCTCCTCCACCGCGTGCAAGGCCCTGCGCAGCTGCTCGGCCTGTGCCGAACCCTTCGAGCACGTCAAGGAGATCTGATGGCCGCTCCGGCGATGTCGCGTGCCCGCGCGGCCTTCCACACCCTGGAGGTGGCCAGGGTCGACCAGCTCTGCGCGGACGCGGTCGCGGTCACCCTGGCGGTGCCCGATGACCTGCGCGCCGAGTTCGCCTTCCGGCCCGGCCAGTACCTGACCCTGCGCCGGATCAGCCCGGACGGCGTGGAGGAACGGCGCTCCTACTCGATCTGCGCCCCGCGCGGCCGGGCCCCGCAGATCGGCGTGCGCCGGGTCGACGGCGGGCTGTTCTCCTCCTGGCTGGTGGACGAACTGCGCGCGGGCGACCGGATCGACGTGCTGCCGCCCTCCGGCGGGTTCAGCCCGACCGAACTCGGCGGCCACCACGTGCTGCTGGCCGCGGGCTCGGGCATCACCCCGGTGCTCTCCATCGCGGCCACCCTGCTGGCCGACTGCCCGGACAGCCGGGTCACCCTCTTCTACGGCAACCGGCGCAGCGACACGGTGATGTTCGCCGAGGAGCTGGCCGACCTCAAGGACGCCTACCGCGGCCGCCTGCAGCTGGTGCACGTGCTCAGCCGGGAACGCGGCGACGTCGAGCTGTTCGCCGGACGGCTGGACGCCGGGCGGATCGGCAAGCTGCTGGACCTGCTGGTGCCGGTGGCCGAGATCGCGCACTGGTGGCTGTGCGGGCCCTACGGCATGGTCACCGCGGCCCAGCAGGTGCTGCTCGACCGGGCGGTGCCTGCCGAGCGGGTGCACCAGGAGCTGTTCTACGTCGACGAGCCGCCGCCCGAGCTGAACCGGGTGGAAGAGTCCATTGTGGACAGTGACGCGGCCGAGGTGGTGGTGTTGCTGGACGGCCGGGAGACAGTGCTCGCGCTGCCCCGGGACACCCCGATCCTGGACGCCGCGCAGCGGGTGCGGGCCGATCTGCCGTTTGCCTGCAAGGGCGGGGTGTGCGGCACCTGCCGGGCCAAGGTCACCGTCGGCGAGGTCCGGATGCGGCGCAACTTCGCGCTGGAGCGGCACGAGGTCGAGGCCGGGTTCGTGCTGACCTGCCAGGCGCTGCCGGTGACCGATCAGGTGACGGTGGACTTCGACGCCTGACCGGGTTGCGCGCGGCCGTAAATTGGGAGGGTGAGCACACTGCCCGGCATCCCGGGGCTGCCCGAGCGCGTCTCGCCGAGTCCGCTGGCGCACGCGCGGGACCCGCGGCTGCGGTCCCCGATGCTGCTCGGCGCGGGCGGCGGCGCGCTGATCTGCGTGCTGGCCACGGTGCTGCTGATGCCCGCCTCCCCGGCCAGGGACTGGCTGCTGCGGATCCTGCGCACCCTGCGTGGTGAACTGGACGTGGCCCGCGCGCTGGCCGAGACCGGGCGGCGGCTGCACGCAGGCGAGGACCATCCGGCCAGGGTGCGGCTGGCCACGGCGGTCGAGGAGTTCGCCGCCGCCGAACGGCAGCTGGGGGAGATCATCGTGAAACTGGCCGGAGCGCCCGAGCTGCATCGGGTGGGTGATGAGCTGCGCATGCTGGAACAACAGCTCCCGCTGCTGCGTCAGAACCACCATGACTGACCGGAATCGCCGGCCGGGCAATCCGGTCCTGACCGGGTTCCTCATCGGTTACGGCGTGGTGTTCCTGCCGTTCCTGTTGCTGCTGCTGGTCAGCGGGTCCTTCGTCGGCGGCACGGCGGTCATCGCGGTGCTGTCGTTGCTGTTCGGCCCGGCCCTGGTCGGCGGGCTGCCCGGCCTGCTCATCGGCGGCGTGGTCATGGGCGTCACCTCGATCGCCGACCGCAACCGCCCCGCACTGCCCCCGCAGCAGCCCTACCGGATGCCGCTGCCGCCGCCGCGGGTCAACGACGCCTGGTCCCGGCTGCTGGAGGCCTGCGAGCAGCCGGTGCAGCGCTGTGACCAGGCACTGGCCGCGGTGCCGCCGTCACCGGCCAAGGACTGGCTTGGCCAGATCGTGGCCACCATGCGGGCCGAGCTGCCCACCGCGCGCGGCCTGGCCGAGACCGGCCGCCGCCTGCACCCGGACCGGCAGCCCCGGCTGAACGAGCACCCGCTCTACCGCAGGCTCTACGCCGCGACCCAGGAGTTCGCCGCCACCGAGCGGCGGATCGGCGAGGTGATCACGCAGCTGGTCGCCCAGCCCGATCTCAAGCGGGTGGACAACCAGCTCCAGCTGCTGGAGCAGCAGCTCCCGCACCTGCGTCCGGCCGACTGAGCAGACGTCGCCTGATCAGTTCGTTTCCCGGCGGAAGGCCCGGTCCCGCTGTTACGGTTCGGCCGAATGGGGGGAGGGCCGGACCGAGTGCGTCAGAGGACCTCATGTCAGCCAAGTTTCGCCTGCTCACCGGAGTGCTCGCGCTAGCCGTGCTCGCGGCCGGGTGCACCACCACCGTCTCCGGCACCCCGACGGCGGGTGCGCAGGCGCCCACCGGCGCCGCCCGGCCCAGCAGCACCGGTCGGCCGGGCGCGCCCCCGGAGGCGGACAAGTCCTCCGAAACCGTGGTCGCGCTGATGAAGAAGATCCAGGAAACCGACATCTGCGCCCTGCACGACCAGGAGTTCCTGAAGAAGTTCGGGCCCAAGGTGGTCAGCACCAATGGGCCGGGCTTCAACGGCTGCGCCGGGATCGGCGGCACGCCCAACGCCGAGCACTTCTGGCTGTTCGAGCTGGTGCTCGGCGCACCGTATGAGGCGAAGGACCGGACCAAGGACAAGTCCGAGGACGTCGGCGGCCGCAAGGTCTACTTCCCGAACGTCAGCGGCACCAACGACGACACCTGCCACGCCAAGATCCAGCTCGGCCAGACCGACTTCGGCGCCACCATGCGTGCCCGGATGGTGCCCAACACCGGCAAGCCGGCGCCCTGGCCGGAGCGCTGCCAGCAGGCAGGCGCCTACCTGGCCCTGCTCGCGCCGAAGCTGGAGTCCCCGCCCGCGCGCACCGCCGCCGCGGACGGCAGGCTGCTGGGCAAGGACCCGTGCGCGAAGAAGGACCAGATCGTCGGGCTGTACCCGGAGTACCAGCTGCAGGCCGTGGAGTACGTCAATCCGTACGACTGCCGGATCCGCTTCGTCAAGGGCGATGAACCGCTGAAGCTGCTGGTCAGCGTGACCTGGGACCGGGACGACGAGCCCAGCCTGACCAGTTTCGGCAGCCAGCGCGTGGAGAAGATCGAGATGGGCGGCCTGTCCGGGATCCGGCGGACCTCCGCCGATGTGGGCCGGGGCGGCAGTTGCTTCACCTCGCTCACGGTGAAGCCGGGCGAGAAGGACGTGAAGTTCAGCGCCCACCTGGTCCAGGTGGAGGCCGACCTGACCATCGACTTCAGCAAGCCGGCCACCGGCAAACCGGTGCCGCCTGCTCCGTGCGGACCGGTCAACCAGGCGACCGAGCTGGTGCTCTCCGGGATCTAGGTCCCCTTGTGGGTCAGCAGACGTGCGTACCGGCGGCCGCGCAGTTCCAGGCGCTGCCGCCGGTTCAGCAGCACGTGCAGGAACAGCGTGACCGCGCCGAGCACTCCGGCGAACACCATCGGGCCGACCGCCTCCGCCCAGATGCCCAGCGCCAGCAGCACCAGGCTCACCCCGAGACCGAGCACCAGCGGGGCGTAGCGCACGCCGGGGCTCCACACCCAGGACTCGCCGGCCTCGGCCTCGGTCCGCAGGGCGGTGGCGGCCTCGGTGAGCGGCGCGTCCGCCAGGCCCAGCCCGAGGATCCGGTCGGCCAGTGCCCGGCAGGTCGCCGCCTGCGACCGGGAGATGATCATCGGCGCGCCGCCGCGGGTGTGCGCCCGGATATCAAGACTGTGCGCCCACAACGCCAGGCCGAGGTGGAAGCGAGTCACCGGATCGCCGTGCTGCCGGGCGAACCTGGACTCCATGATGGACAGCGCGGGCTGGGTGGCGCCGGTGGCCAGCAGCGCCACCACCTCGCCCAGCGCCGCGACCTCACTGCCCGGGTCCTGGGCGAGCGCGGTGCGGTAGCCGGTCAGCGCGCCCTCGTGGTCGCCGGCCATGGCCAGTTCGTCGGCCGCCAGCACCTGCTCCCGCGCGGGCGAGTCAGCTGACCCGTCCGGTCGCCACTTGCTGTGCACGATGGTCCGCAGCCGGTCCGTCTGGACTTCGGTGGTCATGGATGAAGTGTCGCGATAACGGTCGAATGTTCTGTGACCTATGACGCAGTGGGGCTGCTCCGCCGGGGCTAGCTTCCACGAGTGCCTCCAGACGGCAAGCCCAGGCAGCTCAGTTCCTTGGCGCTGGGCGCGTTACTCGCGCTCGGCTGGCTCACCGCGAGCGGTGCGGCGATCGCGCTGGTCACGCTGACCGGCGACAGCTACGAGGAGTACCCGGTGGAGACGACGGTGCGGACCACCGAGCCGTACCCGACCACCTTCCGCACCACCATCCGGACCACCACCACCCGCCGCACGACGCCCACCACCCCAGGCTGGTTCAGCACCACCACGGGTGAGACCACCACGACCACCGGCCCGTTCGGTGGATTCGGAGGCCAGCGGTGACCGAGAGCGTGCTGCCCTGGGCCAGTGCCGCCAACCGCCACGCGGAACGGGCGCCCTGGCGGCGGGAGGACGAGACCACCCGCTACCTGTGCTCGGCCGCCCACCTGGACCAGGAGTTCGCCGATCAGGCCATCCGGGAGACGCTGGTGGAACCGCTGCGCGCGGTGCCGCCGACCCCAGGGGTCAACCTCGGCGCGGTGCTGCGCGAGGCGGTGGCGGCCCGGATGCGCCGCCGGATCCGGGACGCCATCCTGCTGCTCTGCCTGCTCGGCGTGCTCTACACCGGCACCTACCTGTTCGTGCTGTGGCTGCTCTACGCCATCGCCTGGAGCTACCTCGCGCCCCGGCACGCCGCCGGTCAGCGCTCCACCCTGCTGCGCGAGTGGGGCGGGGTGGTCAAGCTGGAGGTGGTGCGCCGGACCCGCCGCTGGGTGCTGATCCTGTTCCTGGTGCTGGCCGCGCTGCTGGCGGCCAACCAGTTCGCGCCCGCGCAGACCCGCCGGGCCGCGGCCACCCCGGAACTGGTCGACGGCGGTCTGCTGCCCTGGTTCTTCGTGCTGACCGGCCTGCTGGTGGTGCTCGCCGACGAGTTCGTGCTGGCCGCGTTGCTGAGCCGCAGTTTCCGCGCGGGACCGGGTTTCCAGGCCAACCCCAGCCGGGACACCTGGGCGGGGGAGAAGCTGTTCCGCGGCCTCGGCTCGCGCCGGATGCGCCGGGAACTGACCCGGTTCGAGCAGGCCGAGCAGGACAGCGATGTGCTGGTGTACCGGGACTACCACCCCTTCGTCGGCAGCGGCGTCCCGTTCCAGCCCTGGTCCATCGCGCTGCCGCTGGACCCGGCAGGCCAGACCGTGCCGGCCGCGTTCACCCTCACCGAGCTGTACGAGCACGTCACCGTCGAACTGGGCAAACTCGGCGGCTCCGCCTCGCTGTCCCCGGAACGCCGGCTCGGCGGCCTCACCCCCCGGCACCAGGTCGTGGTCTCCGCGGAAACCCTGCTGGACCACCTGCACGACGAACGCGCGGGCTGGGTGCTGCCCGACGTGGACGCCGCCCCGAAGCGCACGCTGACCGCCGACCAGGTCGCCGAACTGCGCGAACGCCCACTGGAGTGGATGCGCTACTACCGCTGCTTCCAGGTCGAGACCTGGGACCGCAACCTGGTCGTCTCCATCTACCTGCACCTGGGCGCGGACGACCGGATGCTCTACCTGGAGTGGACCCCGTGCGTGCTGCGCCCGGTGGCCGAGCACTACCGGATCGCCGACCGCCGCCCGGCCACCCCGTGGGCGCCGATCCGGCACGCCATCGGCAGTCTGCTCAGCCTGCCGGTCACCGCCCCGCGCCGGGTCCAGGCCCTGTTCCGCACCCTGCGCCCGCTGCCGCAACCACACGGGATGCTGGTGCCGGACAAGTACGGCGCAGCGGCCAGCCTGCGCGAACTCACCGCCGACGAGGACCTGGCCAACTACTTCCAGCGCAAGGACCTGGAGCGCTATCTCCAGCTGCTGGAGGGCCGGGCCTTCCGCGCCATCGGCGAGTTCCTCACCACCCGCGGCCTGTCCGTGGTCGAGTTCCAGGCCAGGGCCAACCAGGTGATCAACAACCACATCGACAACACCGGCGGCAGCCTCAACTTCGTCGGCGGCAACGTGGACGGGAAATCGGTGCAGGCCAGGGACGTCGGCGGCGGCGTCAGCCAAGGTGGGGCGAAGGACTGACGCCCGCCTGCCACCAGGACAGCACGTCAGCGGCCGCGGCCGGGGTGGCCACCAGCATCCCGTCCGCGGGCAGCGAGCGCCGCCGCCCGTGCCGGTCCAGGATCACCGCCCCCGACTCCAGCGCCAGCGCGATCGAGCCGGCCACGTCCCACTCCTGGTAGCTGTCCAGCACCGCGGCCACCGCGTGCCCGAGCGCGACCTGGGCCACCGCCAGCGCGGCCGAGCCCAGCACCCGCACCCCGGTGTGCGCCTGGGCCGCGGCGGTGATGAACTCGCCCATGCCCGGCCAGGGGCCCGCGCGGGTGAGTTCGGCGCAGACGATCCCGCCGGCCACCCCGGCGTGCGGGTCCAGCCGCACCGGCGCGCCGTTGGCCCGGATGCCCCGGCCCCTGGCCGCCGCGTAGATCTGGCCCCGGTACGGATCGGCCACCACGCCGACCACCGGGCCCGCGCTGTCCATCAGCGCCAGGCTGTAGGCGCACCACGGGATGCCGGCCACGTAGTTGGCGGTGCCGTCCACCGGGTCGACCAGCCACCGGTACTCCGCGCCGGGCGGATGCGCCTCGGCGCCGAACTCCTCGGCGATCACCGGGATGCCGGGGAACTCCTTGGCCAGCACCCGGCGGGTGTGCCGCTCCAGGGTGTGATCCGTGTCGGTCACCCAGTCGAATGGATTCGCCCGGGTCTCCGGGTGCGCGCCGCGGCCAGCGGTGGCGGTGATCACGTCGGCCGCGTCATTGGCCAGCCGGCCCGCCACCTCCAGCGCCCGGGACAAAAGCCCTGGTTCGACGGGGTGTGGTGGCGCTGGGGGCACGACGGTCATGCCGACCTAGCCTGACCGCGTACGGTGTCAGTGACGCGAAGCGAAGGTGACGTGTCGGGGATCACCAGGTCAAGACTGCGGTTCGGCCTTCTGCCGGGGTAGTTCGGAAGGGAGCTGAGCAGGCGAGGTGGCGGCACCGTGAGCGAGCAGGACAACGAGGAGTTCGACAACAGTTCCGCGGCACGTCATGCCGGTGTCGGCCCATGGGCCGGAGCTGGCGGCACCGTGAGTCCCGTGCGAGTCGCGATCGTGACCGAGAGCTTTCTGCCGCAGGTGAACGGCGTGACGAACTCCGTCATGCGGGTACTGGAACATCTGCGTCGGTCGGGGCATGAGGCGCTGGTCATCGCGCCCGGCAACGGCGTCACCGAATACTGCGGCTACCCGGTCGTGCGGGTGCCCGAACTACAGCTGCCCGTGCTGAAGGCCCAGCCCATCGGCTGGCCCAGCCGCAAGATCCTCAAGGCGTTGCAGGACTTCCGGCCGGATGTCGTGCACCTGGCCTCGCCGTTCGTGGTCGGCGCCCGCGGCCTGGTGGCCGCGCGCAAGCTGGGCATCCCGGCGGTGGCGGTCTACCAGACCGATGTGGCCGGCTTCGCCTCCTCCTACGGCCTCGGGCTCACCGCCCGCGCCGCCTGGAAGTGGACGAAGTGGCTGCACACCATGGCCGACCGCACGCTGGCCCCCTCCACCTGGGCCGTGCAGGCCCTGGAGGAACACGGCATCCCGCGGGTGCACCGCTGGGCCCGCGGCGTGGACACGGTCCGGTTCAACCCCGGCAAGCGCGATGACGCCCTGCGCGCCCGGCTGGCCCCCAACGGCGAGCTGCTGGTCGGCTACGTCGGCCGGGTCGCGCTGGAGAAGTGCGTGGACCGGCTGGGCCCGCTGCACGACATGCCGGGTGTGCAGGTGGTGGTGGTCGGCGACGGTCCCGAACTGGGGCACATGCGCAAGCTGCTGCCGGACGCGCATTTCCTCGGCTTCCGCGGCGGCGACGAACTGGCCACCGCCTACGCCAGCCTGGACGTGTTCGTGCACACCGGGCCGTATGAGACCTTCTGCCAGGCCGTGCAGGAGGCGCTGGCCTCCGGCGTGCCCGCGCTGGCCCCGGACGCGGGCGGACCGCGCGACCTGGTCACCCCCGGCCGCACCGGCTTCCTGCTGCCGCCCTTCGACGCCGACGCGCACGCCGAGGCGATGTGCGCCGCGATCAACACCCTGCGAGACCCGGTGCTGCGCGCGAAGTACGGCGCGGAGGCCCGGAAATCGGTGCTCCGGCGCACCTGGCCTGCCGTGTGTGACGAACTCCTCGGCCATTACGCCGAGGTCACATCCCTGCCGGCGGCGGACAGCCACGCCGCGTAGGGCACCCTGGAGGGGTTCAGCTCCCGACTAACAAGGACCGGTGCCCGATGCGGATCGTGCAGCTCGCGAACTTCTACGGCCCGCGTTCGGGCGGCCTGCGCACCGCGCTGAACCACCTGGGCGCCGGGTACGTGGCCGCGGGGCACGAGGTGGTGCTGATCGTGCCCGGCCCGCGCCGGGACGACGAGGTGCTGGCCTCCGGCGTGCGCAGGATCACCCTGCCCGCGCCGAAGGTGCCGTTCATGGCCGGCTACCGGGTGGTCGACCCGGTCCGGGTGCAGTCGCTGCTGAGCAAGCTGCGGCCGGACCGGCTGGAGGTCTCCGACCGGATCACCCTGCGCGGCATGGGCCGCTGGGCCAGCAAGCGCGGGGTGCCCAACGTGGTGATCTCGCATGAGCGCTTCGACCGGCTGCTGGAGCAGTTCTTCCTGCCCGGACCGGCCGCCCGCCGGGTCGCCGACTGGGCCAACACCCGGATGGCCGCCGGGTACGAGACCGTGGTGTGCACCACCGAGTTCGCCCGCGAGGAGTTCGACCGGATCGGCGCGGACAACGTGCTGCGGGTGCCGCTGGGCGTGGACCTGGAGACCTTCACCCCGGCCCGGCACGACGCCGCGTTGCGCACCGAGCTGGCCGGCGGCGCGGAGAATCTGCTTGTCCACTGTGGACGGTTGTCGGTGGAGAAGCACGTGGAGCGCAGCGTGGACACCCTGGCCGAGCTGCACGAGTCCGGCCAGGACGTGCGGCTGGTGATCGCCGGGGACGGCCCGCGCCGGGAGTCCCTGGAACGCAGGGCGGCCGGCCTGCCGGTGACCTTCCTTGGCTTTGTGAACTCGCGCACCGACGTGGCCGACCTGCTGGCCACCGCGGACGTCTCGCTGGCCCCCGGCCCGCACGAGACCTTCGGCCTGGCCGCCCTGGAGGCACTGGCCTCCGGCACCCCGGTGGTGGTCTCCCAGTCCTCCGCGCTGCGCGAGATCGTCCGCCCGAACTGCGGCGCGGCCGTGCCCGACTACGCCCGCGCCTTCGCAGGCGCGGTCACCGAACTGCTGGACAAGCCAGAGGACGGCCGCCGCGCCGCCGCCCGCGCCCGCGCCGAGCAGTTCCCCTGGCCGCGGGCCGTGGACGGGATGCTCGCGGCGATGCAGGTAAGTCCATAAGTACGCTGCCCTCATGGTCAGGGCTGGTTTGGACAAGAACCCGCGCGAAGTAGCCGAGATGTTCGACGGCGTCGCGCGGCGCTACGACATCACCAACACCGTGCTCGCCATGGGCATGGACCGGCGCTGGCGGGTCAAGACCACCCGCGCGCTGGACCTCAAGCCCGGCGACCGGGTGCTGGACCTCGCGGCCGGGACCGCGACCTCCACCGCGGACCTGGCCAGCACCGGGGCCTGGTGTGTGGCCGCGGACTTCTCCCTCGGCATGCTGCAGCGCGGCAAACGGCGCGGGCTGCCGATGGTGGCCGCCGACGGCCTGCGGCTGCCCTTCGCCGACGGGGTCTTCGACGCGGTCACCGTCTCCTTCGGGCTGCGGAACATGCAGGACACCGCCACCGCGCTGGCCGAGCTGGCCAGGGTCACCCGCTCCGGCGGGCGGATGGTGATCTGCGAGTTCTCCCGCCCGGTCTGGGGTCCGATGCGGCTGGGCTACCACACCTACCTGCGCACCTTCCCGGTGATCGCGCGCCGGTTCTCCTCCAACTCCACCGCGTACTCCTACCTGGCCGAGTCCATCAAGGACTGGCCGGAGCAGCGCGCGCTGGCCGAGCTGATCTCGGCGGCCGGCTGGGAGGACGTGGCCTGGCGCAACCTCACCGGCGGGGTGGTCGCCCTGCACCGCGCGGTCAAGCCCTGACCACCGACTACACTCCGATCAGGACTTCGTGAAGAAGTTCACAAGCTTGCCCCGAATGACTGAGGAGCCTCGATGACCACCGCGACCAGCCGACGTCAGCCCCATGAGGACGCCGAGGTCATCGTGGTCGGCGCCGGTCCCGCCGGCTCCACCGCGGCCACCTACCTGGCCCGTGCGGGCCTGGACGTGCTGCTGCTGGAGAAGAGCGAATTCCCGCGCGAGAAGGTCTGCGGCGACGGCCTCACCCCGCGCGGCGTGAAGCAGCTCATCGACCTGGGCATCGACACCCGCGAAGAGGCGGGCTGGCTGCACAACCGCGGCCTGCGGGTGGTCGGCGGCGGCGTCACCATGGAGCTGGACTGGCCGGACCTGGCCACCTTCCCGCCCTACGGCGTGGTCCGCCCGCGCCAGGACTTCGACGAGATGCTGGCCCAGACCGCGCAGCTCGCGGGGGCCCGGCTGGTGCAGAACACGCACGTGACCGGCGCGGTGACCGATGAGCGCACCGGCCGGGTGATCGGCGTGACCGCCAACGCGGGCAAGGAGAAGACCCCGGTCACCTACCGCGCCCCGCTGGTGCTGGCCTGCGACGGCGTCTCCGCCCGGCTGGCCCTCTCGGTCGGCCTGGAGAAGCGGGACGACCGCCCGATGGGCATCGCGGTCCGCCGCTACTACGACTCCCCGCGCAGCAAGGACGACTACCTCGAATCGCACCTGGAGCTGTGGGACAAGGCCACGCCCGGTGAGCCCAAGCTGCTGCCCGGCTACGGCTGGATCTTCGGCATGGGCGACGGCACGGTGAACGTGGGGCTGGGCATCCTGTCCACCTCCAAGGCCTACGGCAAGGTCGACTACCGCCAGCTGCTGCGCTCCTGGCTGGACGGCACCCCCGAGGAGTGGGGCCTGCGCGAGGCCAACGCGATCGGCAAGGTCGGCGGCGCCGCGCTGCCGATGGGCTTCAACCGCACCCCGCACTACCGCAACGGTCTGCTGCTGGTGGGCGACGCGGGCGGCATGGTCAACCCGTTCAACGGCGAGGGCATCGGCTACGCCATGGAAAGCGCCCGGCTGGCCGCTGAATGCGTGGTGCACGCCCTGGCCCGGCCGGAGGGGCTCAGCCGCGAGCGGGCCCTGCACCGGTACCCGGTGGCCGTCTCCGAGGCCCTTGGCGGCTACTACCGGCTCGGCAACATCTTCAGCAAGCTCATCGGCAACCCGACGATCATGCGCACCGCCACCAAGTACGGCATGCCGATCAAGCCGCTGATGCGCTTCGTGCTCAAGCTGCTGGCCGGCCTGTACGACCCCAAGGACGGCGACGCGATGGACCGCGTGATCAACGCCGCCACCAAGCTGGCGCCCAGCGCCTGACCCACCCGACGAGTTGGCCCAACTCGTACGCCCACTTTGCCCAAGTGGCCGTACGAGTTGGGCCAACTTGCGCTGCGGGGTGGGCCGTTCGGTGGTACCTACTGATCTTGACGGAGTAGGCCTGGCGAACGGGGTTGACGGCTTGGTCCCGGCGCGCGAGAGCGGTGGGACAGGTCATACACTTGCCCATTGGAGTTCGTGAACGAGTTCACAAGCTCCGCCAGCGGCTCTCGAAGTAGTTAGGTGAACCTTACTACAAGGGGTGCCGCACCGGGTGCCTAGGGTGCCATCGGACGGCGGCTGTGAAGGCTGCTGACGAGCGCGGATGTGGAAAGGACGGCGGCGGGACAGTGCTCCACCCATACCTCCCCCTCGTGCTGATGTTCTTGCTGGCCTTGGTCTTCGCCCTGGGCTCGGTGACCGTGGCGCCCTACATCGGGCCCCGCCGGTACAACAAGGCCAAGCTCGACGCGTACGAGTGCGGAATCGAGCCCTCGCCCCAGCCAGTGGTCGGCGGTGGGCGGATGCCAGTCGCCTATTACCTGACGGCGATGCTGTTCATCCTGTTCGACATCGAAATGGTGTTCCTCTACCCCTTCGCGGTGACCGCGGGCCAGCTCGGTCTGTTCGGCCTGGTAGAGATCGCCCTCTTCATCGGCACGGTCGGCTTCGCCTACGTCTACGTGTGGCGGCGCGGCGGCCTGGACTGGAGCTGAGTCATGGGTCTTGAGGAGAAGCTGCCCAACGGAATCCTGTTGGCCAGCGTGGAGAAACTGGTCAACTGGTCGCGCAAGTCCTCACTGTGGCCCGCCACCTTCGGCCTGGCCTGCTGCGCGATCGAGATGATGACCACCGGCGCCCCGCGCTACGACCTCGGCCGCTTCGGCATGGAGGCCTTCCGCGCCTCCCCGCGCCAGGCCGACCTGATGATCGTCGCGGGCCGGGTCACCAACAAGATGGCTCCGGTGCTGCGCCAGATCTACGACCAGATGCCCGAACCGCGCTGGGTGCTGGCGATGGGCGTGTGCGCCTCCTCCGGCGGCATGTTCAACAACTACGCCGTGGTCCAGGGCGTCGACCACATCGTGCCGGTGGACATGTACCTGCCGGGCTGTCCGCCGCGGCCGGAGATGCTGCTGGACGCGATCCTGAAGATCCACGCCAAGATCATGGACGAGCCGCTCGGGCCCAAACGGGCCGCGCTGCGTGCCGCCAGCGGCGCGCGCACCGAGATGATCCCGTCCTCCGTCCGGTACGCCAAGAAGAAGTGATCGGCAGTGA
Organism: Crossiella sp. S99.2; assembly: GCF_023094165.1. Lineage (GTDB taxonomy): Bacteria > Actinomycetota > Actinomycetes > Mycobacteriales > Pseudonocardiaceae > Crossiella. Next base: position 566,306 of record NZ_JALMDK010000001.1, read on the forward strand.
CTGACGCGAATCTTCCCGAGCCCAAGGGCGGCGCCCACAGCTCGGCGGACATGACCCAGGCCGACCACGAGGAGCACCTGGCCGCGGGCGGTGTCGTGGCCGGCAAGAACCGCAAGGGCATGTTCAACGTCAGCGGCTCGGGCGACACCTCCGGTTTCGGCGGTCTCGTCCTGCCCGCCTACGCGCCCGCGCCCAGCGAGCGGCCCTACGGCGGCTGGTTCGACGAGTTCGTCGACGAGCTGTCCATGGCCATGGCGGAGAAGGGCATCCCGGCCGACGCGGTGCAGCAGATCACCGTCGACCGCGGCGAGATCACCTTCTACATCCGCCGCGAGCACCTGCTCGAACTGTGCAGGCTGCTCCGCGACGACCAGGCGCTGCGCTTCGAGCTGTGCAGCTCGGTATCCGGCGTGGACTACGGCGTGGACGTGCCGCAGCGGCTGCACTCGGTCTACCACCTGACCTCGATGACCTACCGCCGCCGGATCCGGCTGGAAGTGGCGATGGACATCGAGGACCCGCACCTGCCCAGCGTGGTCGAGGTCTACCCGACCGCGGACTGGCAGGAGCGCGAGGCCTGGGACATGTTCGGCATCGTCTACGACGGCCACCCCGCGCTGACCCGGATCCTCATGCCGGACGACTGGGACGGCCACCCCCAGCGCAAGGACTACCCGCTCGGCGGGATCCCGGTCGAGTACAAGGGCGCGGAAATTCCTCCGCCGGACCAGAGGCGGTCTTACTCATGAGCCACGAACGTCTCGCCGACGTCACCAACGGCACCGACACCAGCCCCGAGGGCAGCGACAGCGCCGAGACCAAGGCCGGTGCAAACGATCCGTACGCCGCGGACACCCGTCGCACCACCGAGGGCCCGGTCTACACCGTCAGCGGCGGTGACTGGGACGAGGTGCTCGAGGACGCCACCCACGACGAGCGCATCGTCATCAACCTGGGTCCGCAGCACCCCTCCACCCACGGCGTGCTCCGCCTGGTGCTGGAACTGGAGGGCGAGACCGTCACCCAGGCCCGCTCGGTGATCGGCTACCTGCACACCGGCATCGAGAAGAACGTCGAGTACCGCAACTGGACCCAGGGCGTCACCTTCGTGACCCGGATGGACTACCTGGCCCCGCTGCACAACGAGACCGCCTACTGCCTGGCCATCGAGAAGCTGCTCGGCGTCGAGGCGCCCCGGCGCGCGCAGACCATCCGCGTGCTGCTGATGGAACTCAACCGGATCAGCTCGCACCTGGTCGCGCTGGCCACCGGCGGCATGGAACTGGGCGCGCTGACCGCGATGACCGCGGGCTTCCGCGAGCGCGAAGAAGTCCTGCACCTGCTGGAACACCTCACCGGCCTGCGGATGAACCACGCGTTCATCCGGCCAGGCGGGCTGTCCCAGGACCTGCCGGATGACTACCACGAGAAGATCACCGACTTCCTCAAGGTGATGGACTCCCGGCTGCCCCAGTACGACAAGCTGCTCACCGGCCAGCCCATCTGGCGCCGCCGCCTCGAAGGCGTCGGCTACCTGCCCCTCGATGGCTGCATGCAGCTGGGCATGACCGGACCGATCCTGCGTTCGGCCGGGCTGCCCTGGGACCTGCGCAAGGTCGAGCCCTACTGCGGCTACGAGGAATACGACTTCGAGGTCCCCACCGCCACCGAGGCCGACTGCTTCGCCCGCTACCTGCTGCGGGTCGAGGAGATCCACCAGTCGCTCAAGATCGTCAAGCAGTGCCTGACGAAGCTGGAGCCCGGCCCGGTGATGGTCGCGGACGGCAAGATCGCCTGGCCCGCGCAGCTGACCATCGGCTCCGACGGCATGGGCAACTCGCTCGAACACGTGCGCAAGATCATGGGCCAGTCGATGGAATCCCTCATCCACCACTTCAAGCTGGTGACCGAGGGCTTCGACGTGCCGGCCGGGCAGGTGTACGTGCCGGTGGAGTCCCCGCGCGGCGAACTGGGTTACCACCTGGTCTCCGACGGCGGCACCCGCCCGCTGCGCGTGCACGTGCGCGAACCCAGCTTCGTGAACCTGCAGTCGATGCCCGCGATGAGCGAGGGCAGCCTGGTCGCCGACGTGATCGCCGCGGTGGCCTCGATCGACCCGGTGATGGGTGGTGTGGACCGATGACGACAACCCCGGAACGAGTGTCCGAAGTGGACAGTGCTGATGCCTCGCTGTTCGCGGACATCGTTGACAAGGCCAAGCAGATCGTGGCGCGCTACCCGCAAAGCCGGTCCGCGCTGCTGCCCATGCTGCACCTGGTGCAGTCGGTGGAGGGCTTCGTCAGCCAGGCGGGCATCGCCTTCTGCGCCGAGCAGCTCGACCTGGCCAAGGCCGAGGTCAGCGCGGTCGCGACCTTCTACACCATGTACAAGCGCAAGCCCTGCGGCGAGCACCTGGTGAGTGTCTGCACCAACACCTTGTGCGCGGCCCTGGGCGGCGACGCGATCTACGGCAAGCTGCGCGAGCACCTCGGCGTCGGCCACGAGGAGACCGCGGGGGAACCCGGCACTCCCGGCTCGGTCACCATCGAGCACGCCGAATGCCTGGCCGCCTGCGACCTCGGCCCGGTGCTCCAGGTCAACTACGAGTTCTACGACAACCAGACGCCCGAAACGGCACTGGAACTCGTCAAGGCGTTGCAGCGCGGGGAGAAGCCCAACCCCACCCGCGGCGCCCCGCTGACCGACTTCAAGCAGGCCGAACTCCAGCTCGCCGGGTTCTTCGAGGGCCGCGAGCCCGACGTGGCAGGCCCCTCCGCCGCGGTGGAGACCCTGCGCGGAGCCAAGATCGCCCACGAGCGCGGCTGGACCGCTCCGGTCATGCCGGAGGACGTCCCGCTGCCTGCCGTCCCAGAGAAGAAGTGAGGGTGGCATGCCCGAGCCGTTGACGCCGGTGCTCACCAAGCGCTGGCTCTCGCCGACATCCTGGACGCTGCGCACCTACGAGCAGCTGGAGGGCTACACCGCCCTCCGCAAGTCGCTCACCGCGCACCCGGACCAGCTCATCCAGCTGTGCAAGGACTCCGGTCTCCGCGGTCGCGGTGGCGCCGGCTTCCCCACCGGCCTCAAGTGGGGCTTCATCCCGCAGGGCGATGGCAAGCCGCATTACCTGGTGATCAACGCCGATGAGGGCGAACCGGGCACCTGCAAGGACATCCCGCTGATGATGGCCGATCCGCACTCGCTGATCGAGGGCTGCATCATCACCTCCTACGCGATCCGGGCCAACTTCTGCGCGATCTACGTGCGCGGCGAGGTCCTGCACTGCATCCGCAGGCTCAACGCCGCGGTGCAGGAGGCCTACGCCGCCGGGTACCTCGGCAAGAACATCCTGGGCAGCGGGTTCGACCTCGACATCGTGGTGCACGCCGGAGCCGGCGCGTACATCTGCGGTGAGGAGACCGCCCTGCTGGACTCGCTGGAGGGCAAGCGCGGCCAGCCCCGGCTCAAGCCGCCCTTCCCGGCCACCGCGGGTCTGTACGCCTCGCCCACCGTGGTGAACAACGTCGAGACCATCGCTTCGGTTCCCTACATCGTCAACGGCGGCTCCGGCTGGTTCCGCGAGATGGGCCGCGAGCGTTCCCCCGGGCCGACCATTTACTCGCTGTCCGGGCACGTCACCAACCCCGGCCAGTACGAGGCGCCGATGGGCACCACGCTGCGCGAGCTGCTGGAGCTGGCCGGTGGCATGAAGGACGGCATCCCGCTGAAGTTCTGGACGCCGGGTGGTTCCTCCACCCCGCTGTTCACCACCGAGCACCTCGATGTGCCGCTGGACTTCGAGGGCGCGGCCGAGGCCGGTTCCATGCTGGGCACCAAGGCACTGCAGATCTTCAACGAGACCGTGTCCGTGCCCTGGGCCGTGATGAAGTGGACCGAGTTCTACAAGCACGAGTCCTGCGGCAAGTGCACCCCCTGCCGGGAGGGCACCTACTGGCTGGTGCAGATCCTGCAGCGGATGGTCCGCGGCGAGGGCACCCCCGCCGACGTGGAGACCCTGCTGGACATCTGCGACAACATCCTCGGCCGGTCCTTCTGTGCCCTGGGCGACGGCGCGACCAGCCCGATCACCAGCGCCATCAAGTACTTCCGGCACGAGTTCCTCGAACTGTGTGCGAGCAACGCCGGCAACGCGCAGGCCGCACTGGCCGGAGCAGGAGCGCACTGACATGACCGTCGCACCCGAGAAGAACTCCGAGACCGCCCCGGTGCCCGCCGGGCACGTCAAGCTGACCATCGACGAGCGCGAGGTCATCGCGCCCAAGGGCGAGCTGGTCATCCGCGCCGCCGAACGGCTGGGCATCGTGGTGCCGCGCTTCTGCGACCACCCGCTGCTGGAGCCGGCCGGAGCCTGCCGCCAGTGCCTGGTGGACGTGGAGATGGGCGGCAGGCCGATGCCGAAGCCGCAGGCCTCCTGCACGCTCACGGTGGCCGACGGCATGGTGGTCCGCACCCAGCACACCTCGCCGGTGGCGGACAAGGCCCAGCAGGGCGTGATGGAGCTGCTGCTCATCAACCACCCGCTGGACTGCCCGATCTGCGACAAGGGCGGCGAGTGCCCACTGCAGAACCAGGCGCTCAAGCACGGTCGCACCGAGTCCCGCTTCGTCGAGACCAAGCGCACCTTCCCCAAGCCGATCCCGATCTCCACCCAGGTGCTGCTGGACCGCGAGCGCTGCGTGCTCTGCCAGCGCTGCACCCGCTTCTCCGACCAGATCGCCGGCGACCCGTTCATCGAACTGCTCGAACGCGGCGCGCAGCAGCAGATCGGCATCGCCGAGGGCAAGCCGTTCCAGAGCTACTTCTCCGGCAACACCATCCAGATCTGCCCGGTCGGCGCGCTCACCAGCGCGGCCTACCGGTTCCGCTCCCGGCCGTTCGACCTGGTCTCCACCCCCGGTGTGTGCGAGCACTGCGCCGGTGGCTGCGCGACCCGCGTCGACACCCGGCGCGGCAAGGTCATGCGGCGGCTGGCCGGGGACGACCCCGAGGTCAACGAGGAATGGCTGTGCGACAAGGGTCGCTTCGCCTTCGTCTACCCGACCCTGCCCGACCGGATCCGCCGCCCGCTCGTCCGCGATGAGAGCGGCGAGCTGGTCGAGTCCTCCTGGACCGAGGCGCTGCGGGTGGCGGCCGACGGCCTGGCCAAGGCCAGGGACGGCAAGGGCGTCGGCGTGCTGCCCGGCGGCAGGCTGACCGTCGAGGACGCCTACGCCTACAGCAAGTTCGCTCGGGTCGCCGCGCGCACCAACGACATCGACTTCCGGTCCCGGCCGCACTCGGATGAGGAACTGGCGCTGCTGTCCTCCTCGATCGTGGGCGTCACCCCGGACACCGGGGTCACCTACGGCGCGGTCGAGGCCGCGCCCGCGGTGCTCTGCGTGGGCCTGGAGCCCGAGGAGGAAGCCGGGATCCTGTTCCTGCGCCTGCGCAAGGCGGCGCGCACGGGCCGGACCAAGGTCTTCCACCTCGGCCAGTACACGACCCCCGCGGTGCGCAAGACCTTCGGCACGCTGATCCCCGCGGTGCCCGGCGGCGAACCCGCCACGCTGCGCGCGCTGCCCGCCGACGCGGACACCGCACTGCGCGGTGGCGGCGCCGTGGTGCTGCTCGGCGCTCGCGCGGTCGAGGTGCCCGGCCTGATCTCGGCCGCGGTCGAGCTGGCCACCGCCACCGGCGCCACCCTGGCCTGGATCCCGCGGCGCGCCGGTGAGCGCGGCGCGGTCGAGGCCGGCGCGCTGCCCACGCTGCTGCCCGGCGGCCGCCCGGTCACCGACTCCGACGCCCGCGCCGAGATCGAACTGGCCTGGGGAGTGGAGGCGGGTGCGCTGCCCGCGACCGCGGGCCGGGACGCGGCGGGCATCCTCGCCGCGGCCGTCGACGGCGAGCTGGACGCGCTGCTCGTCGGTGGCGTCGACCCGGGTGACTTCGGTGACCCGGCCGCCGCGCTGGCCGGCGTCAAGGCCGCTGGTTTTGTTGTCTCCCTTGAGCTTCGGCACTCCGCGGTGACCGAGCACGCCGATGTGGTGCTGCCGGTGGCCGCCTCGGTCGAGCGCGCGGGCAGCTACCTCAACTGGGAGGGCCGCCGCCGCGAGTTCAAGGCGGCGCTGGACGTGGCGGGCGTGGTCCCGGACTGCCGGGTGCTGGACACCCTGGCGATCGAGATGGACTCCGACCTGTTCACCCAGACCCCGGCCGCCGCGGCCGCGGACCTGGCCCGGCTGGGCACGCACCGCGGCGCCCGCCCGGTGTTCACCCCGGCCGCCGACCCCGGCGCCCCGCTGCTGACCAACGGGCACCTGGTGCTGGCCAGCTGGACCCAGATGCTGGGCAACTCCTCGCTGCAGGACGGCGAACCCGCGCTGGCGGGCACCGCCCGTCCGGTGGTGGCCCGGCTGGCCCCGGCCACCGCCGACAAGCTCGGCCTGACCGAGGGCGCCCCTGTCAGCGTGGCCACCGAAGCCGGTTCGATCACGCTGCCACTGGAACTGGCCGACCTGCCCGAGCAGGTCGTGTGGCTGCCCGGCAACTCGGGCACCTCCACCGTGCGCCGCACCCTGGGCGCCGGGCACGGCGCTCTCGTCACCGTCACCGACGGAGGAAACGCATGAACCCGGGCGAAGTCGGACGGCTGCTCGCCGACGATCCGTGGTGGCTGAGCCTGATCAAGGTGCTCGCCGTCTTCATCTTCCTGGTGGTCCTGGTGATCGGCCTGGTCTGGGGCGAGCGCCGGGTGGTCGGGTTCATGCAGCAGCGGCCCGGCCCCAACCGGGCAGGCCCCTTCGGCATGCTGCAGTCACTGGCCGACGCGCTGAAGATGGCCTTCAAGGAGGACATCCGGCCGGTCATGGCGGACAAGTGGGTCTACTTCCTGGCCCCGGTCCTCTCCGCGGTGCCTGCCTTCCTGGCCTTCTCGGTGATCCCGTTCGGGCCGAAGGTCGAGATGTTCGGCTACGAGACCGCGCTGCAGATCGCGGACGTGCCGGTGGGCATCCTGGTGGTGCTGGCCTGCGCCTCGGTCGGCGTCTACGGCATCGTGCTCTCCGGCTGGGCCTCCGGCTCGCCGTACCCGCTGCTCGGCTCGCTGCGCTCGGCCGCGCAGGTGATCTCCTACGAGATCGCGATGGGCCTCTCGATCGTCTCGGTGATCCTGTTCGCCGGGTCGCTGTCCACCGCCGACATCGTGGCCGCGCAGTCCCACGGCGTCTGGTTCGTGATCACCCTGCTGCCCAGCTTCGTGATCTACGTGATCTCCATGGTCGGTGAGACCAACCGGGCCCCGTTCGACCTGCCCGAGGCCGAGTCGGAGCTGGTCGGTGGCTTCCACACCGAGTACTCGACCTCGCTGAAGTTCGCCATGTTCTTCCTCGCCGAGTACATCAACATGGCCACCGTCTCGGCGCTGGCCACCACGTTGTTCCTCGGTGGCTGGCAGGCGCCGTTCGGGCTGCACCTCATCGGCGACGGGTTCCTCAACACCGGCTGGTGGCCGGTGCTGTGGTTCCTCGGCAAGATGCTGGCGTTCCTGTTCTTCTTCGTGTGGCTGCGCGCCACCCTGCCCCGGCTGCGCTACGACCAGTTCATGCAGCTGGGCTGGAAGGTGCTGGTCCCCAGCGCGCTGGTCTGGTTCGTCGCGGTGACCGTGGTGAAGTACATCAACACCACCCCGGACATCTCGACCTCCCAGTACCTGATCTTCGGTGGGGCCGGCCTCGCCGTGCTGATCCTGCTGGTCTTCCTGATCCCGGAGCGCGAGGTGCCGGAGGAACGGATCCAGGTGGCCGGCAGCGGCTACCCGATCCCGCCGCTGGACCTCGCGGTGCCCAAGCCCCCCAAGCGCCGGACCCCCGTGGCCGCCGCGCAGCAGAGTTCCACGCCGGCCGCGATCGGCACCGAAGGCGGAAAGGAGGCTGGCGATGGGACTGTTTGATCCCATCAAGGGCTTCGGCGTCACCTTCTCGACGATGTTCCGGAAGGTCGTCACCGAGGAATATCCCGAGGTCATGAAGGTCACCGCGCCGCGGTACCACGGTCGCCACCAGCTCAACCGGCACCCGGACGGCCTGGAGAAGTGCGTCGGCTGCGAGCTGTGCGCCTGGGCCTGTCCGGCGGACGCGATCTTCGTCGAGGGCGGTGACAACACCGAGGAGGCCCGCTTCTCGCCGGGCGAGCGCTTCGGGGCGATCTACCAGATCAACTACCTGCGCTGCATCGGTTGCGGTCTCTGCATCGAAGCCTGCCCGACCCGTTCGCTGACCATGACGAACGAGTTCGAGCTGGCCGACGACAACCGGCAGAACCTGATCTACACCAAGGAACAGCTGATGGCGCCGCTGCTGGAAGGCATGGAGCAGCCGCCGCACCCGATGCGCCTCGGTGAGAACGAGCAGGACTACTACGTCAACGGGCCGCAATTGGCCCGCGGCGAGAAGCCTGCCGAGGGGGCCGTGCGTTGAGTTCCGTCATCGCCATCCTCGCCCAGGCCCCGCCGGCGGCGCCGGACACCATGTTCCTCGGTGAGCAGATCCTGTTCTGGGTGCTCGGGCCGGTCGCGCTGGCCGGCGCGCTGGGCATGCTCTTCGCCCGCAACGCCGTGCACTCGGCGCTGTTCCTGGTGCTGACCATGCTCAGCCTGGGCGTGCTCTACATCGCGCAGCAGGCGCCGTTCCTGGGCGTGGTGCAGATCATCGTCTACACCGGCGCGATCATGATGCTGTTCCTGTTCGTGCTGATGCTGGTCGGCAGGGACAGTTCGGACTCGGTGGTGGAGGTGCTGCGCGGGCAACGGCTCGCGGCCACCTTCCTCGGCCTCGGCTTCGCCGCGCTGATCGTCTCCGCGCTGGCCCGCGCACTGACCTCGGTGCCCTCGGTCGGCCTGAGCAAGGTCAACGGCGAGGGCGGCCCCGGCAACGTGGTCGGCATCGGACAGAAGCTGTTCACCGACTACGTCTTCGCCTTCGAGCTGACCTCGGCGCTGCTGATCACCGCCGCGCTCGGCGCGATGCTGCTGGCCTTCGTGGACAAGGAACACTCCACCAAGCGCAGCCAGCGCGAGCTGGTCGGCGCCCGCCTGCGCGGCGAGCACGACCGGCCCTCGCCGCTGCCCGGTCCCGGTGTGTTCGCCACCGCCAACTCGGTGGCCACCCCGGCGCTGCTGCCGGACGGCTCGGTCGCGCCGGAATCGCTGTCCAAGATCATCGAGGCCACCTCGCGTGAGCGCCTCGCCGACGACATCACCGAGGTCGCGGGCACCGGCGCCCAGCCGGACGCGCACGCGCTCACCGGGCCGTCCGATAAGGACACCGACAAGCCCGGTACCGAGGAGGGGAAGGCATGACCCCCACCTACTACCTGTTGCTGTCCGCGCTGCTGTTCTCCATCGGCGCGGTGGGCGTGCTGGTCCGGCGGAACGCCATCGTCGTGTTCATGTGCATCGAGCTGATGCTCAACGCGGTGAACCTGACCCTGGTGACCTTCTCCCGGATCAACGGCGCGCTGGACGGCCAGGTGATGGCCTTCTTCGTGATGGTCGTCGCGGCGGCCGAGGTGGTCGTCGGACTCGCGATCATCATGTCGATCTTCCGCACCCGCCGCTCGGCCTCGGTCGACGACGCCAACCTGCTCAAGTACTGAGGTGCAGACGGTGAAGGGAAATGTAATGGCCGCCGCCGAGGTGGTGGAGGCTACCGGCGCGGCCCAGTACGCCTGGCTGCTGATCCTGCTCCCGCTGATCGGCGCCACCGTGCTGCTGGTCGGCGGGAAGCGCGTCAACGGGTGGGGTCACCTGCTCGGCTCAGCGATGGCGATCCTGTCCTTCGTCTACGGCGCGGTGCTGTTCGTGCAGACCATCGGCAAGGACGCCGGCTCGCGAGTCGCCGACCTGCCGGTGTTCGAGTGGTTCAACGTGGCCGCGCTCAAGGTCGAGTTCGGCCTGCGCATCGACCCGTTGTCGATGACCTTCGTGCTGCTGATCACCGGTGTGGGCTCGCTGATCCACATCTACTCGATCGGCTACATGAGCCATGACGCGGACCGGCGGAAGTTCTTCGCCTACCTGAACCTCTTCGTCGCGGCGATGCTGGTCCTGGTGCTGGGCAACAGCTTCGTGACGCTGTACCTGGGCTGGGAGGGCGTCGGTCTGGCCTCCTACCTGCTGATCGCCTTCTGGCAGCACAAGCCGGCCGCGGCCACCGCGGCGAAGAAGGCCTTCCTGATGAACCGGGTCGGCGACGTCGGCCTGGCGCTGGCCATCTTCCTGATGTTCCGGGACCTGGGCACCACCCAGTACACCGAGGTCTTCGCCCGCGCGGGCGAGCTGTCCCCCGGTGTGGTCACCGCGATCGCGGTGCTGCTCCTGCTGGGCGCCTGCGGCAAGTCCGGTCAGTTCCCGCTGCAGGCCTGGTTGCCGGACGCGATGGAGGGCCCGACCCCGGTCTCCGCGCTCATCCACGCCGCGACCATGGTCACCGCCGGTGTCTACCTGGTGGCCCGGTCCAACCCGATCTACAACCTGACCGAGGACGGCCGCCTGGTCGTGGTCATCATCGGCGCCATCACGCTGGTGATCGGGTGCATCATCGGTTGCGCCTACGACGACTTCAAGAAGGTGCTGGCCTACTCCACGGTCAGCCAGATCGGCTACATGATCCTGGCCGTCGGCCTCGGCCCGGCCGGGTACGCGATCGGCATCATGCACCTGCTCACCCACGGCTTCTTCAAGGCCGGGCTCTTCCTCGGGGCCGGTTCGGTGATGCACGGGATGAACGACGAGGGCAATATCCGCCGGATGGGCGGGCTGGCCAGGCACATGCCGGTCACCTTCGTCACCTGGGGCCTTGGCTACCTGGCCCTGATCGGCTTCCCGCTGCTGTCCGGCTTCTACTCCAAGGACGCCATCATCGAGGCGGCGCTGGGCCAGGGCGGCTGGCGCGGCTGGGTCTTCGGCGGCGCGGCCCTGCTGGGCGCCGGGCTGACCGCGTTCTACATGACCCGGTTGATGCTGCTGGTCTTCTTCGGTGAGAAGCGCTGGCAGAAGCTCAAGTCGGGCGATGGCCGCGACTACCACCCGCACGAGTCCCCGGCCAGCATGACGGTGCCGATGATCGTGCTGGCGGTCGGTTCGGTCGGCGCCGGCTTCTTCTTCAGCCAGGGCCACCGGCTCGCGGAATGGCTGGAGCCCTCGCTGGGCAAGCTGGTCGAGTCCGAGCACGGGGTGCTGCCGCACTCGCTGGTGCCGATCCTCACCGTGGCACTGGCCGCGCTCGGCGCGCTCACCGCCTGGCTGATCTTCGGTCGCAAGCCGGTCCCGGTGGAACGTCCGGAGAAGGTCTCCTTCCCGGTGCGGGCCGCGCGTAAGGACCTCTACGCCAACGCGATCAACGAGGGGCTCATCGCGAACCCGGGCTTCCTGCTCACCAGGTTCCTGCTCTTCTTCGACAACAAGGGCGTCGACGGGGTGGTCAACGGCACGGCCGTGCTGCTCCGGGGCGTTTCCAGCCGGGTCCGCCGGCTCCAGACCGGTTTCGTGCGCTCCTACGCGCTGAGCATGCTGGGCGGTTCGGTTCTGCTGATCGCCGCCCTGCTGATGGTGAGGTTGGCGGGATGAACGGCCTCGTGCTGCTCGCACTTCTGCTGCTGCCGCTTCTCGGCGGCCTGGTGGTGGCGTTCCTGCGCGGCAACGACCGCGCGGCGAAGCTGACCGCGCTCGGGTTCGCCCTGGCCGAGCTGGTGCTCGCCGCGGTGGCCTGGGCCGGGTTCACCCCCGGCGGCGACCGGATCCAGCTCGCCTTCGGGGTGGACTGGATCCCGGCCTTCGGGGTGCGCTTCGCCCTCGGCGTGGACGGCATCGCGCTGGTGATGATCGCGCTGATCGCGGTGCTGGTGCCGATCGTGATCGGCGCCTCCTGGGAGGAGAAACTGCCCGAGGGCCGCACGGTCGCCGGGTTCTTCTCCCTGCTGCTGGTGATGCAGACCTTCATGATCGGGGTCTTCGCCGCCACCGACGTGTTCCTGTTCTACGTCTTCTTCGAGGCGATGCTGGTGCCCGCCTACTTCCTGATCGGCCGCTTCGGCGGACCGCGCAGGCAGTACGCGGCGGTCAAGTTCTTCCTGTACTCCCTCTTCGGCGGCCTGGTCATGCTGGCCTCGGTGATCGGGGTGTACGTGGTGGCCAGCGGCAAGCTGGGCAAGGGCACCTTCGACTGGGCGACCCTGGTCAGCATCGCCAAGGACATCCCGCAGGGCACCCAGATCTGGCTGTTCCTCGGCTTCCTGATCGCCTTCGCGATCAAGGCGCCGCTGGTGCCGCTGCACACCTGGCTGCCCGACGCCGGTGGCGAGGCCCCGGTGGGCGTCGGTGTGCTGCTGGTCGGCGTGCTCGACAAGGTCGGCACCTTCGGGTTCCTGCGCTACGGCCTGTCGATGTTCCCCGACGCCAGCCGGATCCTGGCGCCCTGGGTGCTGACCTTCGCGGTGATCGGCGTGATCTACGGCGCGATCCTGGCCGCGGGACAGACCGACATGAAGCGGTTCGTCACCTACACCTCGATCGCGCACTTCGGCTTCATCGCGCTGGGCATCTTCGCCTTCAGCACCCAGTCGATCTCCGGCGCGGTGCTGTACATGGTCAACCACGGCCTCTCCACCGGCATGCTGTTCCTGGTGGTCGGCATGGTCATGGCGCGCGGTGGTTCCCGCCTGTTCAGCGACTACGGCGGCATGGCCAAACTCACCCCGGTGCTCGGCGGCATGTTCTTCATCGCCGGGCTCTCCTCACTGGCCCTGCCCGGCACCAACTCCTTCGTCAGCGAGTTCCTGGTGCTGATCGGGTCATTCCCGCGGGAGCCGGTCTTCACCATCATCGCCACCGTCGGCATGGTGCTGGCCGCGCTGTACGTGCTGTGGGCCTACCAGCGGGTCATGCAGGGCCCGGTGCGCGGCAACGCGCTGGTGGGCCTGGCCGGTGGTCCCGGCTCCGCGGTGGATCCCGCCTCGGAGACGGCCAAGACCAAGGTGGCCGACCTGTCCAAGCGCGAACTGGCGGTGCTGACTCCGCTGGTGGTGCTGATCATCGCGCTCGGGGTCTACCCCAAGCCGGTGCTCGACGTGATCAACCCGTCCGTCACGGCGACGATGACCGAGGCCGGGCAGCAGGACCTGGTGAAGGAAGGCAAGTGACGTGGTGTCCCTGATTCACCTGGCGCAGCCGCAGCAACAACCGCTGCTGGAACTGCCGGACTTCCTGCTCGAGCACATGGTGCCGGTGCTGATCATCCTCGGCGCGGCCTGTGTCTCGGTGCTCTTCGAGGCGCTGCTGCCCCGGCATCTGCGCTGGTCGGTACAGGTGTTCCTGAGCCTGTTCGCGATCGCCGCGGCCGGTGCGGTGCTGGTCACCAAGGGCCTTGGCGAGGCGGGCACCGGTGTGCTGCCGATGGCCAAGGCGCTGGCGGTGGACTACCCCACGCTGTTCCTGTGGGGCACCCTGCTGGCGCTGGGCTTCGGCTCGATCCTGCTGATCGCGGACCGTTCGGTGGAGCGCGGCGGCTACTTCGTGGCGCACGCCGCGATCCGCCCCGGCACCATCCAGGACCGGGCGCAGGCGGCCACCACCGGCATGCAGACCGAGGTCTTCGCGCTGGCGCTGTTCGCCCTCGGCGGCATGATGACCTTCGTCGCGGCGAATGACCTGCTGACCATGTTCATCGCGCTGGAGGTGCTCAGCCTCCCGCTGTACCTGCTGTGCGCGCTGGCCCGCCGCCGCAGGCTGATCTCGCAGGAAGCCGCGGTCAAGTACTTCCTGCTGGGCGCGTTCGCCTCGGCCTTCTTCCTCTACGGCCTGGCGCTGCTCTACGGCTACGCGGGTTCGGTCAACCTGGCCGCGATCGCCAACGCGGCCGCTGGCAACGACCGCTCCGACACCCTGCTCTTCGCCGGGATCGGCCTGCTGGTGGTCGGCCTGCTGTTCAAGGCGGCGGTCGGCCCGTTCCACACCTGGAGCCCGGACGTCTACCAGGGCGCGCCTACCCCGGTGACCGCGTTCATGGCCGCCTGCACCAAGGTGGCGGCCTTCGGCGCGATCCTGCGGGTGTTCCAGGTGGCGCTGAAGTCCAGCAGCTGGGAATGGCAGTACGTGCTGTGGGCAGTGGCCATCGTGTCCATGGTCATCGGCGCTGTGCTCGGTCTCACGCAGAGCGACATCAAGCGGATGATCGCCTACTCCTCGGTGGCGCACGCGGGCTTCCTGCTCGTCGGCTCGATCGCGCTCACCCCGCAGGGGCTGTCCGGCACGATGTTCTACCTGCTGGCCTACGGCTTCACCACGCTGGCGGTCTTCGGTGTGATCAGCCTGGTCCGGGATTCGCACGGGGAGGCCACCGACATCTCCCAGTGGGCCGGGCTGGCCAAGCGGTCGCCACTGGTGGCCGCGGTGTTCTCCTTCCTGCTGCTCGCACTGGCCGGCATCCCGCTCACCAGCGGGTTCATCGGCAAGTTCGTGGTGTTCGCGGCGGCGATCGAGGACGGGGCCGCCCCGCTGGTCGTGGTCGGCCTGGTCACCAGCGCGATCGCGGCGTTCTTCTACCTGCGGATCATCGTGCTGATGTACTTCCAGGAGCCCGCGGAGGACGGTCCCACGGTCACCGTGCCGGGGGCGTTCACGGTCATGGCCATCACACTCGGTGTGACCGTGACCTTGCTGCTCGGAGTCGTGCCGCAGTTCGCCCTCGACTGGGCGGACCTCGGAGTGTTCGCCTTCTGAGTGCTACGTAGGCTGCAAGTGTGACGACGAGTGAGCAGGCCGGTCGGGGCGCCGGCATCGTGCTGGCAGACCCCGACCTGGAGGCCACGGTTCTGGCCGGGCTGGCCGCGGTCGAGGAGCTGCTGCAGGACTCGGTCCGCAGCGACCTCGACTTCGCGACCGAGGCATCCCTGCACCTGATGGAGGCGGGCGGAAAACGAATCCGCCCGCTCTTCGCCCTCCTGGCCGCGCACTTCGGCGACCCGGGGCGCAAGGAGGTCATCACCTCCGCCGTCGTGGTGGAGCTGATCCACCTGGCCACGCTCTACCACGACGATGTGATGGACGAGGCCCCGATGCGGCGCGGCGCGCTCAGCGCGAACGCCCGCTGGAGCAACTCGGTGGCCATCCTCACCGGCGACTTCCTGTTCGCGCACGCCTCCCGGCTGGTGGCCGATCTGGGCACGGACGCGGCCCGGATCATCGCCAACACCTTCGCCGAACTGGTCACCGGCCAGATGCGGGAGACCGTGGGCCCGGCCGAGGGCGCGGACCCGGTCACGCACTACCTGTCGGTGATCGACGAGAAGACCGGTTCACTGATCGCCACCGCGGGCCGCTTCGGCGGCATGTTCGCCGGGGTGCCGGCGGAGCAGGTCGAGGCGCTGTGCCGGTACGGCGACGTGATCGGCGCGGCCTTCCAGATCTCCGACGACATCATCGACATCGCCTCCCCGGCGGTGGAGTCCGGCAAGACCCCGGGCACCGACCTGCGTGAGGGCGTGCGCACGCTGCCGATGCTCTACGCGCTGGCCGAGGACCACGTCTCCGGCGCCCGGCTGCGCGAGCTGCTGTCCCGGCCGCTGGACACCGATGCCGAGGTCGAGGAGGCACTGGAACTGCTCCGGGCGTCCTCGGGGCTGGAAGAGGCGCGCAAGACCCTCAGCGAGTACTCCGAGCGCGCGCACGCCGCCCTGGTGGACCTGCCGGACTGCCCGGCCCGGTCCGCGCTGTCCGCACTGGCGAACTTCGTGGTGGCCCGCTCCCAGTAGCTCAGGAGTCCACGGTGACCTGCGGAGCCGGTTCGACCCGGCTCCGCAGCGCCCGCCGGGCGGCCAGCACGCCATCCACGGTGAAGACCATCACGGCCACCCAGACCAGCGCGAACCCGGCCCAGCGGGCGGGCGACATCGGCTCGTGCAGCACCAGCACGCCCCAGGCGAACTGCAGGATCGGCGCGAGGTACTGCAGGATCCCCAGTGTGCTCATGGACACCCGCCGCGCGGCGATCCCGAACAGC
The DNA here is from genome assembly GCF_023094165.1 of Crossiella sp. S99.2. Classification (GTDB taxonomy): domain Bacteria; phylum Actinomycetota; class Actinomycetes; order Mycobacteriales; family Pseudonocardiaceae; genus Crossiella. Next base: position 582,358 of record NZ_JALMDK010000001.1, read on the forward strand.
AGCAAGGGCAGCGCGGTGATCGGCCCCGAGGCCATCAGCAGCAGGTCGTGGCCGGTGAGCCCGGTGCTGAAGGTGCCCTGCCCGCCCAGCCAGACCAGGAACCCGATCGCGGGCAGGCCCAGCACCAGGCTCTCCGCGGTCAGCGAGTCCACCGCGGCCAGCTTCGAGGTCTTCTTGATCAGCCCGTAGGTGCCGAAGCTCGCGGCCAGCACCAGCGCGATCACCGGCACGTTCCCGTGCTCGAAGGTCAGCACGCACACCGCGGCGCCGCCCACGGCCACCGCGGCCCACTGCGCCCGGCGCAGCCGCTCGTTGAACACCAGCACGCCGAAGAGCACCGAGACCAGTGGGTTGATGAAGTAGCCGAGCGAGGTTTCCACCACCTGCCCGCTGGTCACCCCGTAGATGTAGACACCCCAGTTGATCGCGATGAGCACCGCCCCGGTCCCGGCCATCAGCCAGCCACCGGGGGAGAGCCGCCAGAGGATCTTGCCTCGGCGGAGCACGAGGGTGACCAACACCATCACCGCCAGGGTCCAGACCAGGCGATGTGCCAGGATCTCCAGTGGACCGGCGGGTGCCAGCAGGGGCCAGAAGGCGGGGAAGAAACCCCAGAGCACGTACGCGCCCGCCCCGCACGCCAGGCCGGCCGCGCCGGCCGAGGAGGAAGGCGACGACGGCACGGATCGAGCCTACGCCGCGACATTGTCGGCTCGACAAGTAACTTCGTCACATCAACTTCCGCTACCTCGTCAACCGGACGCGGCGGACGGCCCTGCGGGTTAGGGTTCGGCAAGGTTTCACCTGCGCGCGGAAAGCGCCAAAGAAAGTGGAAAAGGCCGGAGGGATGTCGCGGTGTCGTCGTTGTTCGGGCAGGTCTGGCTGTGGAGCCTGCTCGCATTCGTGATCGGTGGCCTGGCCACCTGGGTGCTCTTCGTCACCCCGGCCCGCCGTGAGCTGGCCGCGCTGGAGGACGAGCGCGCCACCCGCCGCCCGGACCCGGTCGCCCCGACCGTGATCCGCCACGACGAGGACGACGAGATCGTCTTCGAGCCGCTCCCCACCCCGAAGCCGGTCCGCCCCATCGCCTCCGGCGAGGAGACCACGGTCCTGCCTGCCCAGCCCAAGGCGGAGCAGCCCAAGACCGCCCTGTTCAGCCCGGTGTCCACGCCGGAACCCCGCACCTCGATCTTCACCCCGGCCGAGGAGCCCACCACCCAGGCCGAGGCCCCGTGGGAACGCCGCCGCGAGCCCACCTGGTCCCAGCCCGCCGAGGCCGCGCCGACGCAGCAGTGGTCCGCCCCGCGCCCGGAGGACACCCGCCGTCCGGAACCCGCGCCCGCCCAGCAGTGGTCGGCCCCGCGCACCGAGGACGAGGAACCCGCCCTGCAGTGGCACGAGGACACCTCCTCCCGCCGCGCGGAGCCCGCACCGCAGCGGTCCGCGGACCGCCCCGAGGACGACACCCGCCGGTCCGAGCCCGCACCGACGCAGGCCTGGTCGGCCGACCGCGCCGACGACACCCGTCGCGCGGAACCCGCTGCCACCCAGCAGTGGTCCGCGGCGCGAGCCGACGACACCCAGCGCGCGGAGCCCGCGACTCAGCAGTGGTCCGCCGAGCGCGCAGAAGACACTCAGCGCGCCGAGCCCGCCACCCAGCAGTGGTCGACTGAGCGGGCCGACGAGTCCGCCCGCCCGGAGCCTGCGGCAACCCAGCAGTGGCCCGCCGAGCGCCCCGAGGACTCCCGGCACCCGGAACCGGCCCCCACCCAGCAGTGGTCGGCCCAGCGCGCCGATGAGGACTTCCGCCGGTCCGAGCCCGCGCCCACTCAGCAGTGGTCCGCCCAGCCCCCGGCTGACGAGCCCGCCCCGTCCCACCTGGAGGCAGACGACCAGCAGCCCTGGTCCGCCACCCAGTCCGAACCCCCGGCCCCGGTCACCCGCGGCGTGGACCAGCCGACCACCGCGCTCTTCGCCCCGGTCGGCGAGCCCGCCGCCGAAGCCCGGCCGGCGGAGTCCGAGCCCCAGCCGGAGCAGGACGACCGCCCGCTGTTCTTCGAGGCCGAGACCCCGGCCTACGGCATCCCGAAGAACGAGATCCTCAACGCCCTGGACGAGGACCCGGAACCCCGCCAGGCTCAGCGCCCGGTCCCGGCGCCCGCCCCGCCCGCGCCGCAGGTGAGCGCGCCGCCGGAGCTGGATGTCACCGACACCGAGCTGGCCGATCACCGGCCGGCCCGGCCGCCGCGGCCGGCCCAGCGGGTGGCGCCGCCGCAGTTCCCGCCGCGGCCGTTGCCGCCGCAGGACCTCAAGGCCAGGGACACCGCCTACTTCCAGCACCTGGCCGCCGCCAGCGGTCCCGGCAATCCGCCACCGGTGCCGCCCTCGGTGCCGGCGCCGCCGCGTCAGATGCCGCCGGTGCCGCCCGCGCCGCCGCGGCCGGTGACCCCGGCCGAGCAGCCGCCGCCCCCGGTGGCACCGGCCGAACCGCCCGCGCCGCCGCAGGGTGAGCGGTCCCGGTCGTTGTTCGAGCCGGTGATCGATCCCGACAAGCAGTGACATGAAGAAGGCCCCCGGGAAGTTCTCCCGGGGGCCTTTCTCGTTGCTATGTCAGGACATCAGGCCAGTACGGTCCAGGTGTCCTTGCCGCGGAGCAGACCCGCCAGGTCGGGGGCCTTGCTCTGCTTGGCCTGCTCCACCTGGGCGCGGGCCTGGTCGTCGTAGGTCGGGCGGGGCACCGAGCGGAACACACCGGTGACGGTGTAGTCCAGGTTCTGCCCGCCCAGCCGGGACAGCGCGAAGGCGTAGCTGGGGTCCTGCAGGGTCGCGTCGTGCACCACGAGCGCGTCCTCGCCGACCTCGTCTACCTTGCGCACCACGAACGAGCCGTGCTGGCCTTCGCGGATCACGCCGTACTCCTGCTCGGCGCCGAACCGGATCGGTTTGCCGTGCTCCAGCGGCACGATCCGCCGTTCCTTCTCGCCCGGCTCCTTGAGCACGTCGAACGCGCCGTCGTTGAAGATCGGGCAGTTCTGGTAGATCTCCACCAGCGCGCTGCCCCGGTGCGCGGCGGCCTGCCGCAGCACGTCGGTCAGCCCGGCCCGGTCGGAGTCCAGCGCCCGGCCCACGAAGCTTGTCTCCGCGCCCAGCGCCAGCGAGATCGGGTTGAACGGGTGATCGAGGGAACCCATCGGGGTCGACTTGGTCACCTTGCCGATCTCGGAGGTCGGCGAGTACTGGCCCTTGGTGAGCCCGTAGATCCGGTTGTTGAACAGCAGGATCTTCAGGTTCACGTTGCGGCGCAGCGCGTGGATGAGGTGGTTGCCGCCGATGGAGAGCGCGTCGCCGTCCCCGGTGACCACCCACACCGACAGGTCCGGCCGCGACACCGAGAGTCCGGTGGCGATGGCGGGTGCCCGTCCGTGGATGGAGTGCACCCCGTAGGTGTTCATGTAGTACGGGAAACGCGAGGAGCAGCCGATGCCGGAGACGAAGACGATGTTCTCCCGCTTGAGCCCCAGTTCCGGCAGGAAGCTCTGCATCGCGTTCAGGATGATGTAGTCACCACATCCCGGACACCAGCGCACTTCCTGGTCGGACTTGAAGACCTTGGCGGTCTGCTTCTCATCCGTCGTCGGAACACCGTCCAGGCCGCCGATGATCGGCAACCCGATGTCGACCGCGGTCATGCCTTGACCCCCTGGATGATCTCGATGAACACGTCCTGGAGTTCCTCGGCCTTGAACGGGGTACCCGCGACCTTGGTGTGGCTGATCGCGTCCACCAGGTACTTGGCCCGCAACAACAACGCGAGCTGGCCGAGATTCATTTCCGGGACGAGCACCTTGCTGTAGCTGCCCAGCACCTCACCCAGGTTGTTCGGGAACGGGTTCAGGTGCCGCAGATGGGCGTGCGCGACCTTGAGGCCCAGCCTGCGCACCCGGCGCGCGGCGGCGCCGATCGGTCCGAAGGTGGAGCCCCAGCCGACCACGAGCACCTCGGCGTCGCCGGTCGGGTCGTCCACCACGAGGTCCGGCACGTCCACGCCGTCGATCTTGGCCTGGCGCAGGCGGACCATCTTGTCGTGGTTGTCCGGGTCGTAGGAGATGTTCCCCTTGCCGTCGCCCTTCTCCAGCCCGCCGATCCGGTGCTCCAGTCCCGGTGTGCCCGGCACGGCCCACGGACGCGCGAGCGTCTCCGGGTCGCGCAGGTACGGCCAGAACTCACCGGAGCCATCGGGTGCGTTCGGCTCGGTGGCGAAGCTGACCCGCAGGTCGGGCAGGGTGTCGACATCGGGGATGAGCCACGGCTCGGACCCGTTGGCGATGTAGCCGTCGGAGAGCAGCAGCACCGGCGTGCGGTACTTCAGCGCGATCCGGGCGGCGTCCACGGCCATCTCGAAGCAGTCCGCCGGCGTGGCCGGGGCCAGCACCGGGACCGGGGCCTCACCGTTGCGGCCGAACATGGCCTGCAACAGGTCGGCCTGTTCGGTCTTGGTCGGCAGCCCGGTGGACGGGCCGCCCCGCTGCACGTCGATGATCAGCAGCGGCAGCTCGGTCATCACCGCGAGGCCGATGGTCTCCGACTTCAGCGCGATGCCGGGGCCGGAGGTGGTGGTCACGCCCAGCGCGCCACCGTAGGCCGCGCCCAGCGCCGCGCCGATGCCGGCGATCTCGTCCTCGGCCTGGAAGGTGGTGATGCTGAAGTGCTTGTGCCGGGACAGCTCGTGCAGGATGTCCGAGGCCGGCGTGATCGGGTAGGTGCCGAGGAAGACGGGCAGTTCGGAGCGCTGACCGGCGGCCACGATCCCGTAGGCCAGCGCGGTGTTGCCGGTGATCTGCCGGTAGGTGCCCTCGGCCAGTTTGGCCGGGGCGACCTGGTAGGTCACCGCGAACGCCTCGGTGGTCTCGCCGTAGTTCCAGCCGGTGCGGAAGGCCAGCACGTTGGCTTCGGCGATGTCGGGCTTCTTGGCGAACTTCTCCCGCAGGAAGCGTTCGGTGCCCTCGGTCGGCCGGTGGTACATCCAGGACAGCAGCCCCAGCGCGAACATGTTCTTCGCGCGCTCGGCGTCCTTCTTGGACAGCCCGGTGGGTTCCAGCGCACCGCGGGTCAGGGTGGCCATGGCCACCTTGTGCACCGCGTACGGCTCCAGCGAGCCGTCCTCCAGGGGGTCGGCGGCGTAGCCGACCTTGCTGAGGTTGCGCTTGTTGAACTCATCGGTGTTGACGATGAGGATGCCGCCGTGCGGCAGGTCCTCGATGTTCGCCTTCAGCGCCGCGGGGTTCATCGCGACCAGGACGTCCGGCCGGTCGCCCGGGGTGAGGATGTCGTAGTCGGCGAAGTGGAGCTGGAAGCTGGACACCCCGGGCAGGGTTCCTGCGGGCGCCCTGATCTCGGCGGGGAAGTTGGGCAGCGTGGCCAGGTCGTTGCCGAAGGCCGCCGCCTCCGACGTGAACCGGTCTCCGGTCAGCTGCATACCGTCACCGGAGTCGCCGGCGAACCTGATGACCACTCGGTCGAGCTTGCGGACCTCCGCGGTCTCGTGGCCCGGGGTGCTCACACTCATGGGCTCGCGATCCCTCTCTCACCTCACGCGCCTGATCGGCCGCTACTAACGCCGATGCTCCCCCAGCGAGGGTAGTCCGCGTCGGGGACGCTCGGCGTCGGGGAACTCACGGTTCGGATTTGCTGGAACTGCCTTGACAACCGCATACACACGGTAAGGCTGCCCTTGCTGTGCTTTTCCCGAGGAGACGCAGGTCACACCCGGCATCTCAGCCAGTGCCACCGCGGGGAGCGGTTACTCGACGGTAACACTCACTTCCCGCTGATCCGGGCCTTCATCGCGGCCAGACGTTCGGCGAAGGCCGGGCTGTTCATCGAAATCAGCTGGGAGACCAGCTCGACCTCGACCGCCTCGGCGTGCTCGGTCACCGCCGCGGTGCGGCGCATGGACTGCTTGGTGGCCAGCACGAGTTCGCGCGGCGCCCCGGCAGAAGCGGCGGCCAGCTCTACCGCCGCGTCCACCACATCTGCCGGTTCGCCGGGTGTCCGTGCCCACACCAGACCGGCCTTTTCCGCTGCCTCGGCGTCCAGGATCTGGCCGAACAGGGCCATTGCCCGCGCGGTCTGCGGGCCGACGATGCGGTCCAGCATCCAGGTCATGCCGCCGCCAGGGTGGATGCCCAGCTGCAGGAAGCGGGCGTCGAAGCGGGCCAGCGGACCGGCCAGCCGCACATCGCAGGCCAGGGCGAGGTTCAGCCCGGCGCCCACCGCGGCCCCGTTGACCGCGGCGATGGTCGGCAGCGCGCAGTTGGCCACCGCGAGGAAACCGGCGTAGATGGTGCGCAGCCCAGCCTCGCGGGATTCACCGAGCGCGGTCAGGTCGGCGCCGGCGCAGAAGGCGGGCGGGGCGCCGGTGACCACCACGGCGTTCACCTCGCCGTTGTGCTCGCAGGCGGTGATCGCCTCGGCCAGGCGGGTGGAGATGGCCGGGGTCAGGGCGTTGCGGCGGTCGGGCGCGTTGACCGTGATGATCGCCACCCGGCCACGCTGCTCCAGGAGCACCTCAGCTGACATGGCCGTGATCCTGCCGCATCGCGGTGGCGAAGTGCCGATCCGGGCGGTGATTTCCGCCTCTTCAGCGAGGCGGTTCCGGCGCGGGCGGGCGCTCCAGCAGGGTCGAGAGGATGACCGTGGAGACGGTGCGGTCGACGAAGTCCAGTGCGCGCAGCCGTTCGAGGGCGGTCTCCAGGTGGTGGATGTCGCCTGCCCGCAGGTGCACGATCGCGTCGGCCGAGCCGGAGACGGTGTAGGCGGCCACCACCTCGGGCAGGGATTCCAGGCCGGCGCGGATCTTGCCGGGGGTCACGTTGCCCTGCCCGTGCACCTCCACGAAGGCCTCGGTGCCCCAGCCGAGCGCCTCCGGGTCGACCACCGCCGTGAAGCCACGTAACACGCCCGTATCCAGCAATTTGTCCACCCGCCGCTTCACCGCGGGGGCGGACAGACCGACGCTGGAACCGATCTCCGCGTAGCTGGATCGGGCGTTGGCGACCAGGCACGAAATGATTCGATGGTCGATGGTGTCCATGCGCAACATTCTGCCCCAATCCGGGCGCGATGCGGTGTTGAACGAACGTCAGGTGGCCATTTACATTTCGAATCATGTCCTCCGCTCTCGACGTCTCGCCCGCCGCCTCGGTGGAGACCTCCGCGATCACCGCCCCGGCGGTGCGCACGCCGACTCGTCGTCGTTACCTGATGTGCCCGCCGCGTTACTTCGCGGTGGAGTACTCGATCAACCCCTGGATGGACCCCAGCCAGCCGGTCAGCGCGGACCGGGCGCTGGAGCAGTGGACTGCGCTCAAAACCAGCTACGAGTCCCTCGGCCACCAGGTCGAGGTGATCGAACCCGCCCCCGGCCTGCCGGACATGGTCTTCGCGGCCAACTCCGGCACCGTGGTCGACGGCCGGGTGCTGGGCGCCCGCTTCCGCGCACCCCAGCGCGCGGACGAGGCCGAGCACTTCCGCCAGTGGTTCCTGGCGCACGGCTACCGCGACGTGGTCATGCCCACCAGCGTCAACGAGGCCGAGGGCGACTTCGCCTGGACCGGCCGCCTGCTGCTGGCCGGCACCGGCTTCCGCACCGACCCCGGCGCGCACGCCGAGGCCCAGGAGGTGCTCGGCGTCCCGGTGGTCTCGCTGCAGCTGGTCGACCCGCGCTACTACCACCTGGACACCGCGCTCGCGGTGCTCGACGACCGCCCGGAACAGGGCCTGGTCGTCTACTACCCGGAGGCCTTCTCCACCGGCTCCCAGCAGGTCCTGCGCTGGCTGTTCCCGGACGCGGTGCTGGCCACCGCCGAGGACGCGGCCTGCCTGGGCCTCAACGGCGTCTCCGACGGCCGTAACGTCATCCTGCCCACCGAGGCCACCGCACTGGGCGAACGCCTGGCACTGCGCGGATTCCACCCCGTCTACGTGGACATCTCCGAACTGCGCAAGTCCGGCGGCGGCCCCAAGTGCTGCACGATGGAGCTGCGCGGCTGAGCCCTCACGGGCCCTTGTGCCACACCAGGCCGTGGAAGACGAACCGGCCGTTGGCCGCGGGTGAGGATGGCAGTGCGATCACCCGGAGCCGGGCGTAGCGACCCTCCCGGCTCCGGGCGCACAGGTGCGTGCCGACCCGCAGCGCGCTGAAGTTCGCCCGGCCGGTCATGCCCTTGGCGTTGCGGCAGGCGAACCAGTCCGGCTCGCCGCCCGCCATCACCGCGAGCTGCGCGCCCAGCGCGGTGGCGATCCCGGCGCCGTCCATGTTCAGGTCGCCGTCGCGATCACGCTGCTGCCGCCAGTAGTCCATCCACACCGAGTCATCGCCCGGCGTCGTGTTCAGCGTGACCTCGCGCTGCTCGTTGACCGGTGGCGCCTGCCCGGTGCTCGGCCCCGGGGTGTCCCGCCGGTCCTCGCCGGTGGTGGTCGGGGGCAGCGGCGGCCGTTCCGTCGGTGAGCCGCCCGGTGACGTGGTCCCGGGCGGTGGCCGCCCGGACAGCCCGCTGGGACTGGGCGCCGGACTGGGCGAGGCGCCCGTCGAGGAGCTGGGCGGGGCGTCGGTGGCCGGACCGCTCGACGGCCCGGTGCCGGCCGTGGGCAGCGCGGTGGGCGATGGCCCGGCGGTGCCGCCGGGAACGGTCAGCCACAGCCACAACCCGGCGCTCACCGTCAGCACACAGCTCAGCGCCAGCAACGTGCTCGCCGGTCTGCCGTGACCACCGTGCCTGCGGCCCCAGACCAGCCACACCAGCAGGAACAACCCGGCCAGCAGCAGCACGACCGCCGCCAGCACCCGGACGCCCTGCCACAGCGCCAGTCTGGCCTGCAGCACCGATCCCACCACCGCCACGACCACGCTGATCGTGGCCAGCAACTCCTTGCGCACGTCGGCGAGAACCGGTGCCGTCCCCCGTCCCGGTTCCCCGGGACTGTCCCTGTCTGCCACGTGTCCCCTCGGCTGCCGCGGCCCGTCTCATCGGAAAATGAGCTGAGCCTGTATTCGCGGCCGCCGTGGCCGGTGTTACCCGGTGCCGCTCAGGCCGGGAACTCGTACTCCAGCACGTAGGAACCCGCGTCCAGGGTCATCTCGGTGACCTCGATCGCCTCGCCGGTGGTGGTGAAGGCGGTGCGCACGATCACCACCAGCGGGGTGCCTGGTTCCAGTCGCAGCGCCTTGGCCTCCTCGCCGCGCGGCATCCGGGCCCTGATCTCCTCGCGGAAGGCCGCGGCCGGCTTGCCCAGCTCGCGCAGCCGGGCGTACACGCCGCCGGGGCCGGGATTGGCCCTGGTGAGCGCGGAACCGGCGACCAGCGAGGCCGGGAAGTAGGACACCGACAGCATCACCGGGTGACCGTCCACCAGGTTGCGCCGCCGCCGGGCCCAGACCCGGGCCGGCTCGTGCTGGCCGAGCACCCGCGCCACGTAGTGCGGCGCCTGTTCCTCGGCCACCTCGACGTTGTCGATGGTCAGCGTGCGACCGGTGAGATCGGTCTCCCACCGGCTCGGCCAGGACGCGCTGCGATCCCCGCGCAGGCGCTGCGGCGAGTTGCGCCTGATCGGCCGGTCGTCCCGGACATAGACCCCCGAACCCCGGCGTGACCAGGTCAGACCCTCGTTCTTCAGTACCTCCAACGCCGCCCGAACCGTCATCCGCGCCGCACCGTGCCGCTCCATCAGCTCGTTCTCGCCGGGCAGACGCGCGCCGGGCGGGTACTTGCCGCAGGAGATGGCGGTTCGGAGTTCATCGGCTATGCCGCGGAATTTAACCCGGTACGCAGAGCCCGCCTCAGCCACTGGATCGGCCCCTCTCGAGTCGCAGTTGCCGATCGCCAGGGTACTCTCTTTCCGTAATCAACTAGCTACGGTCCGCCTACAAAACCCATGTCAATCGCTGCTCCAAGTGGGCGGTCTTTTACTCTCGGGAGCTGTGAACACCGCTGTAGAGCTGGACTGGGGGACCACTTACCAGGTCACCGTGCTCGATCTCGGCCTCGCCTGCTGCGGGGTGGAGGTGATGGCCGCCCTGAACGGATCCGACCTGGCCGGATACGGGATCGACCCCGCGGGCGGCCCGGAGCGGGCCCAGGTGCTGGTGGTCTCCGGCACGGTCACCGACGTGATGCTGCCCGCGATCCTGGCCACCTACCGCGAGCTGCCCGAACCGAAATACGTGCTCTCCGTCGGCGCCTGCTCCAACACCGGCGGCCCGTACTGGGACTCCTACGCGGTGACCAAGGGCATCGACCAGCTGCTGCCGGTGCACGTGGCCGTGCCCGGCTGCCCGCCGCGCCCGGAGGCGCTGCTGGAGGGCATGGTCGCGCTGCACAAGCTGGTGCGGTCATGACCAGCCTCGCCCTCGCCGGGGAACTCGCCGCCCTGCTGCCCGAGATCACCGTGAAGACCGCCTTCGGGCAGAGCACCGCGCACGTGCCGGTCGCCGCCTGGGCCAGCGCCGCCCGGCAGGCCAGGGACGAGCTGGGCTGCGTGCTCTTCGACTGGCTGGGCGCGGAGGACGCGGGCCGCCCCGGCGCCCTCGGCGGCACGCACGCGGTGACCCTGCACGTGCTGCGGCCGGGGCCATGGGCCGGCCTGCTGCTGCGCACCGAGGTGCCGGCGGGTGAAGCGCTGCCCAGCGTGGCCGCGGTGTGGGCCGGGGCGGCCTGGCACGAGCGGGAAGCGGCCGAGATGTTCGGCCTGGACCTGGCCGAACACCCCGATCCACGACGGCTGCTGCTGCCGGATTCGTTTTCCGGACACCCGCTGCGCAAGGATTTCGTGCTGGCCGCCCGTGTGGTCCGGCCCTGGCCCGGCGCGCTGGAACCCGGCGAGGACGGGACCGGCGCGCCCAGCCGCAGGCGGATCGCGCCACCAGGTGTGCCCGGCCCCGAATGGGGACCGCGCCGAGACGAGGGAGCCCAGTGACCACCCAGCCCGAGGACCTGGCGCCGCGCACCCGAGGCGTGATCGCGTTGCTGGAGGCCAACTGCACGGTGTGCATGCTGTGCGCGCGGGAGTGCCCGGACTGGTGCATCCACATCACCTCGCACACCGAGACGGTGGAGACGCCGGGATCGGCGCGGGCCCGGCAGCGCAACGTGCTGGACCGCTTCGCCATCGACTACGGCCAGTGCCTCTACTGCGGCATCTGCGTGGAGGTCTGCCCGTTCGACGCACTGCACTGGGCACCGGACTTCGGCTACCCCGGCACCGGCTCGCCCGACGGCACTGGCGCGGTGGCCGAACTGGTGCACGAGCGGGACCGGCTGGGGGAGTGGGTGGCCGCCGCGCCGCCGCCCCCGCCGCTGGATCCGGCCGCCGAAGTGGCCCCGGAGGCGGCATCCAGGGGCGGTCGGGGCACCCGCCCAGGAACCTGACGCCTCCTTCACACGTTGACTTCATCGGCAGGCCGATTTGTCCGACCAGGCCAGGAGGAGGTCGAGGGACCCATGCACAAGCACTTCAACGGGCTCAAGACAGCCCTGCTGCTCGGCGGACTGAGCACGCTGATCGTGCTGATCGGCTCGCTGTTCGGCGGCCCGTGGCTGTGGGTGGCGCTCTTCGGCGCGCTGGCCTTCAACGCCTACGCCTACTTCAACTCCGACAAGCTCGCGCTGCGCGCCATGCACGCCCGGCCGGTCTCCCAGTGGGAACAGCCGGGGATGTACCGGATCGTGCGCGAGCTGGCCACCTCGGCCCGGCAGCCGATGCCGCGGCTCTACATCAGCCCGACCGCCGCGCCCAACGCCTTCGCCACCGGCCGCAACCCGCGCAACGCCGCGGTCTGCTGCACCACCGGCATCCTGGAGCTGCTGGACGAACGCGAGCTGCGCGCGGTGCTCGGGCACGAGCTGGCGCACGTCTACAACCGGGACATTCTCATTTCCTCGGTGGCCGGCGCGCTGGCCAGCGTGGTGACCTTCCTGGCCAACATCGCCATGTTCGCCGGGCTCTTCGGCGGCAGCGACGAGGACCGGCCCGGTCCGCTGGCCGTGCTGCTGATCGCCATCCTGGGCCCGGTGGCCGCGGGCGTGGTGCAGCTCGCGGTGAGCCGCTCCCGGGAGTACCAGGCCGACGAGTCGGGCGCGGCGCTCACCGGCGACCCGCTCGCCCTGGCCTCGGCCCTGCGCAAGCTGGAACTGGGCACCCAGGCCGCGCCGCTGGCGCCCGAGCCCCAGCTGATGTCCCAGTCGCACCTGATGATCGCCAACCCGTTCCGGGCGGGCGAGTCGATGGCGCGCTGGTTCTCCACCCACCCGCCGATCCAGGATCGGATCCGGCGGCTGGAGGAGATGGCCAAGCGCGGCAGCTACGGCGGCTACTGACCGGCCGGACTACTGGGCAGCCGGGCTCGCCCCCGCGTTGAGCGCGACGTCCATCACGTACTGCCCGTAACCCGACTTCGCCAGCCCAGCGCCCAGCGCGTAACAGGCGTCGGCGTCGATGTAGCCCATGCGCAGCGCGATTTCCTCAAGACAGGCGATCCGCACGCCCTGCCGGTGCTCCAGCACCTGCACGAACTGTCCGGCCTCCAGCAGCGAGTCGTGCGTGCCAGTGTCCAGCCAGGCGAAACCACGGCCCAGGTCCAGCAACTTCGCCCGGCCCTGCTTGAGGTAGGCCAGGTTGACGTCGGTGATCTCCAGCTCACCCCGGGGCGACGGCGAGAGCCCCTTGGCGATCTCCACCACCTCGTTGTCGTAGAAGTACAGCCCGGTGATGGCCCGGTTGGAGCGCGGGCGCTTGGGCTTCTCCTCGATGGAGATGAGGTTGCCCGCCGCGTCCGCCTCGCCCACGCCGTAGCGCTCGGGGTCCTTCACCGGGTAGCCGAAGAGCACACAGCCGTCCAGGTTGCCGACGAGCTGCTGGAGCTGCCGGGAGAAACCCTGGCCGTAGAAGATGTTGTCGCCCAGCACCAGCGCCACGTCGTCGTCGCCGACGAAGTCCGCGCCGATGACGAAGGCCTCGGCCAGGCCGTTGGGCTGCGCCTGCTCCGCGTAGGACAGGCGCAGGCCGAACTGGGACCCGTCACCGAGCAGCCGCTGGAACATCGGCAGGTCGGCGGGGGTGGAGATGAGCAGGATCTCCCGGATGCCGGCGAGCATGAGCGTCGACAACGGGTAATAGACCATGGGCTTGTCGTAGACCGGCAACAGCTGCTTCGACACCGCCTGGGTGATCGGGTGCAGCCGAGTCCCGCTGCCCCCCGCCAGGATGATCCCCTTCATCGCCCCGCCTTTTCCCTACCGGTAGTTCGTGAACTGGAGCGCGATGCCGAAGTCCTTGGACTTGAGCAGCGCGATGACGTCCTGCAGATGGTCCTTCTTCTTGCCGGTCACCCGCAGCTGATCGCCCTGGATCTGCGCCTGGACACCCTTGGGGGCCTCATCGCGGATCGCCTTGGCGATCTCCTTGGCCTTGTCCGAGGCAATCCCCTCGATGACCTTGCCGGTGACCTTGTAGATCTTCCCCGACAACTGCGGCTCGCCGACCTCGAACGCCTTGAGCGAGATCCCCCGCTTGATCAACTTCTCCTTGAGCACCTCGATCGCCGCCAGGCACCGCTCCTCGGTCTCCGCCTGGATCGCGATCCCGTCCTCACCGACCCAGGTGACCCTCGCGTCGACACCCCGGAAGTCGAACCGGGTGGTCAACTCCTTCCCGGCCTGGTTGACCGCGTTGTCCACCTCCTGCCGCTCGACCTTGCTCACCACGTCGAATGACGGGTCCGCCACGTTGCCGCACCTCTCCCAGCCGTGAACCCGAGCCTCCACCGAGGCTCCTCGCGGGCAAGACGCTACCCGCTGCATACCCGCTTGCATGCCCCTGCCCAAGGGTATGTAAGCTTGTCCCCGCAGCCGAGAGATCGACTGCACGGCAGGTTGCCCGAGTGGCCAAAGGGAACGGACTGTAAATCCGTCGCGAAAGCTTCGAAGGTTCGAATCCTTCACCTGCCACAACAGCCAGCACAGCCCCTGACTCAACTGAGTCGGGGGCTGTGCTTTTTTGGGTTCGCGTGAACATTCCCTGAACCATCCGCCGCCGACATCCGTACGGGGGTGTGTGGCTGGGCCGTCAGGCGGAGTTCCGCCATGCCCAAACCCGGGCACTATGGCCGCACCAAGTCTCCTGGAGGCGCCATGACGCTGACTCCCGAGGACGTGCGTGATGTCCGGTTCCACCGGCCGCCGCCGGACGTGAAGGGGTATGACGAGCCGCCGGTGGACGCGTTCCTGGAACGGATCGCCGGCACGTTGGGTGGGCAGGACACCATCACCGCGCAGGACGTCCTGAAGGCGCGGTTCCCGCCCGCGGTGGTGGACGGCAACGGGTATGACCGGGACGAGGTCGAGTTGTTCCTCGATCTGGTGGCCACCGTGCTGGATCAGCGGGCACTGGCCGAGCAGGGCAGGCTCACCGCCGCCGATGTGGCCGAGGTGGGGTTCCAGCGGCCCAAGCCCGGGGTCATCGGGTACGACGAGCGCGAGGTGGACGCGTTCCTGGCGCGGGTGCAGGCGAGTTTGCGCGGGGCGGATGACCTGACGCCGCAGGACGTCCAGGCGGTGGAGTTCGCGGCGGCGCCGGTGGGGCGGGGCGGGTACGACCGGGGCGGGGTGGACGCCTTCCTGGACCAGGTGGCGCTGACCCTGCAACGGGCCGCCGCCGCGCCGCCCCGGCCCCAGCTGGTCCCCGTCCGTGGTGGCCCCTCGCCCGCGACGCTGACCGCGGCGGACGTGCACAACGTGGGGTTCCACCTGGTGGGGGCCGGGGCGGGGCGCCGCGGTTACGACGAGGACGAGGTGGACGGCTTCCTCGACCGGATCGAGGGCACCCTGCTCGGCGCGGACACCCTCACCCCGCACGACGTGCGCCGGGTGCGCTTCACCGAGCACCCCGGCACCGGCTACGACCCGGACGAGGTGGACGCCTTCCTCAACCTGGTCGAGGTGCACCTGCGCCGCCGCTACGGGCAGAACACCGGCTAGAACCGGGGCAGCTTCAGCAGTTCCTGGCTCAGCTGACCGCCGGTCTCGGTGCTGAGGTACCGGCCGCCGACCGCGACCACCTCGACCTTGGACCAGCCGCTCCAGACGAACACCCGCCAGCCGCGCCGGAGGCGGCCGACCATGGTCGCGGTGCTGTCGGTGTCCCATTCACTGCTGTTGTCCGCGTTCTGCCAGCGCACGGACTGGATATGCCGGTAGGTCGAGCCACCGCTCAGGTGGATGTGCGTGATGCGAACCTCCACGAGCCGGACCTCCTGTTGATTGTTGATCTCCAGGTGGTCTGTCCATCGTGGACAGTCGTGGCTCGGTTAACCGGCGTCATCGTCCTGTGTCCGGGTTGTGGCCCACCGTGTCCGGACCGTGGCCGTTCCGCGTCAGAGCGCCTCGGGCTGGGCCGGGCCGCTGCCAGCGCCGGTGCGCTGGATCGCCGCGGTGATCTCGGCCAGGTCGGCCGCGGTCAGCTCCAGTGAGCCCGCTGGCAGCCAGCCGTCGATCTGCGCCGGGTTGCGGGCGCCCACGATCGCGCCGGTGACCCCGGGCCAGGACAACGTCCAGGCCACCGCCACCGCGCCCGGACTCACCCCGTGCCGCTGCGCCACCGGCCGCAGGGCCTGTGCCAGCGCCAGGTTGGCGGTCAGGCCGGCACCGGTGAAGTCGGCGCTGCGCGACCGCCAGTCGTCGGCGGGCAGCGCGGCCGCGCGCTCGGTGCTGAACGCGCCGGTGAGCAGACCGGCCTGCATCGGGCTGTAGACGATCACGCCGGTGTTGTGCTCGGCACACCACGGCAGTTCGGCCGCGCCCACGCCGCGCCGGATCGCGGAGAACGGCGGTTGCAGGGTGTCCACGTGCCCGAGCTTCTCGGCCAGGGTGAGCTGTTCCGCGCTGTGGTTGGACAGCCCGGCCGCGCGGATCTTGCCCTCCGCCTTGAGGTCCAGCAGCGTCTGCCAGTAATCCTCGACGCTCGCGCCGTCATCGGCCGGCCAGTGCATCTGATAGAGGTCGATCCGCTCCACGCCGAGGCGGCGCAGCGACTGCTCGACCTCCCGGCGGATGCTGTCCGGCGCGCCCGCCCTTGCCGGTTCCTCGGCGGGGTTCGCGGGATCCCAGACCATGCCGCACTTGGTGAACACGTACGGCCGCTCGCTCTCGGGGATGTCCCGCAGGGCGGCGGCCACCACCTCCTCGGAGTGGCCGAGGCCGTACACCGCGGCGGTGTCGATCCAGTTCACCCCGGCTGTGATCGCGTGCCGGATGGCGGCGATTGAGTCGGCGTCGTCCTGGGCACCCCAGGCTGCGGAGGCCTGCTCGTCAGGGCCGACCGTTATAGAGCCCAGTCCGCGCCGCCGATGGCCCACGCGCCGAAGCCGACCCTGGTGATGTCCATGCCGGTGCTGCCGAGGGGGACGGTGGGAAGTGCTCCGCTTGTCATGTCGCCGATTCTTCTTCGAGACATTCACGCAGTCCAATAGTAGAAATCGATGCCATTGAGCATCGGAGGTGATGAGCGCGTGAGGGTCCAGAACGGCCTGGAGCTGTGGGCGAAACCACGCGGAGTGACCCTTGCGGAGGGCTAATGTTCACACTCTGGGCCGGTTGACCTTCATCTGATCGGGCTAAGTTGCAGGTCAAAGCTACCGCTGTCATTGCGCTGCTCCCCCATCTGTGACACCACTACCCGGGCGTCTTTGCCAGGTGGGTGAGAACGCTCCGTCATCGCTCTGGTCAAGCGGCCGTACGTCAGTCACGATCGGCTGTTGATGCGGTTTGCAAGCTGCAAATCGAGGTGTAAGGAGGGTGGATGTCGGATCGCCGACGGCCACTGGACCCGGACTCGCCCCCTGACGCCCCGCGTCCGCTGGCGAGCCCGTTGGACCACGCCGCCCGCGGCCGGGCGTTCACCCGGTTCTCCCTAGTCGTGCTGTTCGTCGGTCTCGCCGCGGCCGCCGCGGTGTCCTGGTGGCTGCCCACCGAACTGGACCCCCAGCTGCTCTGGATCGGCCCGCTGCTGGCCGCCGCCTTCCTGCTGGCCGAACAGCTGACCATCGACGTCGACGTGCGCACCGTCGGCTGGACCATCTCCTTCACCGAGATCCCGCTCGTCATCGGGTTGCTGGTGGCCCCGTTCGAGGTGGTGCTGGCCGCGCACCTGGTCGCCGGGCTCGGCGCCCAGCTCGGCCGCCGCGGCGGCGACCACGTGCTCTACAACGCGGGCGTCATGTGCCTGGAGATCGCGGTCCCGTTCACCGTGGCCACCCTGGTCCAGCGCACCATCACCGACGGCCCGGCCTGGCTCGGCGCGGTCTTCGGCACGGTCACCTCTCCCTTGGTCAGTGTGATCTTCGCGCTGGCCGCGGTGTACGTGCTTGGCGGCGAGATGCGGGTGGCCGGCGCCGCCCGGCTCGGCCTGCGCACCCTGGTCATCGGCCTGCTCAACACCTCGACCGGCCTGGTCGGCTACGAGATCGTGCGCAGCACCCCCTGGGGCTGGGTGCTGGTGGTCCTGGTCTCGGCCGCGCTGGTGCTGCTCTACCGCGCCTACTCCGGCCTGCTGCGCGACCAGCGCGACCTGGAGGCGCTCAGCGACGTCAGTCTCACCGTCGCGCGCTCCGGCCAGCAGGCGGTCAGCAGACCCGCGGGCGCGGACAACAACTACAGCGAACTGCACACCCCGACCAGCACGGTCGAATGGCAGCAGATCGCCGAGCGGATCCGGGAACAGCTCAACGCCACCAGGGTGGTGCTGCACCTGCGCCCAGACCCGCCTGCCGGCGTGCGCACCCTGGTCGCCGGCGAACCGCTGCCCGAGGGCGCGCCGGCCAGCGACGCGGTCGAACTGCGCGACGACCCCATGCTGCAGCTGCCCGGCAGCCACGTCCGCTACTTCCGCACCGTGGACGCCGCCGACGACGTGCGCGAGGCCCTGCAACGGCGCGGCGCGCACGAGGCGCTGGTGGTACCGCTGCGCGGCGCGCACCAGCTGCTCGGCGCGGTCGAGACGCACGACCGGCTCAGCCGCTGGCGCGGGTTCGGCCGGGCCGACGTGCGGCTGCTGCGCACCCTGGCCAGCCACCTGGCCACCGCGCTGGACAACCGGCGGCTGCTCGCCCGGCTCCGGCACGACGCCTACCACGATCCGCTCACCGGCCTGCTCAACCGGCCCGGCCTGCGCGAGGCCGCTGCCGAACCACTGCGGCAGTCCCCGCGCTCGGTGGTCATCCGGCTCGACCTCGACGTGCTCAGCCAGGTCAGCGACGCCCTCGGACATGCCTGGGGCGACCGCATGGTGGTGGCCGCAGGCCGCCGCATCCGGGAGGCCCTCGGCGCCGAGGTGCCCCTCGCGCGGCTGGAGGGCGGCACCTTCGCCGCGCTGCTGGTGGACTGCACCACCGAGGCCGCGCACGGCATCGCGGAGAAACTGCGCGCCCAGGTCGCCGCGCCCTACCCGGTGGAACGGCTCACTGTGGAGGCCACCGCGGTGGTCGGCTACGTGCCCACCATCGCCGAGGACGGCAGCCCGGTGCAGGACGTGGACACCCTGCTCCAGCACGCCGACGTGGCCGTGCGCGCGGCCCGCTCCAGCGGGGACGCGGTGCGCAGCTACCTGCCCAGCATGACCCAGGGCTTCCTGCGCCGTTTCCAGCTGGTCACCCAGTTCCGGCACGCGCTGGACAGCGGCCAGGTGCAGGTGCACTACCAGCCCAAGGTGGCCCTGCCCAGCCGCGAGGTGGTCGGGGTGGAGGCGCTGGTCCGCTGGGTGCACCCGGAGTTCGGGCGGGTCGACCCGGACGAGTTCGTGCCCGCGGTGGAGGCCACCGGCCTGGTCGACGCGCTCACCGGGTTCGTCATGGAATGCGCGCTGATCCGCATCCGCAAGTGGCTGGACCGCGGGCTGCGGCTCTCCGTCGCGGTCAACCTCTCGGTGCGCAACCTGGAGGACGAGACCTTCCCGGACAAGGTCGCCGACGCGCTGCGCCGCCACGACGTGCCGCCCAGGCTGCTCACCTTCGAGCTGACCGAGTCCGGCGTGATGGCCGACCCGGAACGCTGCCTGCCGGTGCTGCGCAGGCTGCACGGGCTCGGCGTGGTGCTGGCCGTGGACGACTTCGGCACCGGCTACTCCTCGCTGGCCTACCTGCGCCAGCTGCCGGTGGACGAGGTGAAGATCGACAAGAGCTTCGTGCTCGGCATGGGCACCGACCTCGGCGACCTGGCCGTGGTCCGCTCCATCGTCGAACTGGGCCACTCCCTCGGCCTGCAGGTGGTCGCCGAGGGCGTGGAGGAGGACGCGGCCAAGGAGGCGCTGGTGCGCATGGGCTGCGACATCGCCCAGGGCTACCTGATCTCCCGGCCGCTCTCCGAGGACCGCTTCGAGGCCTGGCTGCGGGCTCGCACGGTGCGCGCGCGGGGCAGGCACGACGAGATGGTGCTCACGTTGGTCCGGTGACCCACCCCCCGATTTCGCTTCTGGGGGAGGCCTGTTGTAAAGTTCTCCACGTCCAGCCGCGAGGGCAGTAACCTCCAAGCGGGACAAGCGCAACGCCCCAATAGCTCAGTCGGTAGAGCGTCTCCATGGTAAGGAGAAGGTCTACGGTTCGATTCCGTATTGGGGCTCTACGGGTGGGCCGGGGTGATCATCCAATGATCGCCACGGCCTGTCCGTGTGAGGGGACCTAGTCTCCTCGGATAGCGGTGTAGCTCAGCCTGGTAGAGCAAACGGCTCATAATCGTTGTGTCGCCGGTTCAAGTCCGGCCACCGCTACGCGAATGGGTGGACTGTGCCTGCCGCTCTTGGGCGGCAGGCGGGTTCGCTTTCGCATCACACTGGGGGCCGAGCCCCCAGACCCCCAGCCGGGGGTGTGCCCCCGGACCCCCCGCTCTTGGCGGGGCCGGTTTTCCGAGTTGGTTTGGGAGGGCTGCCCTGTGGCTGCTACTGATGTTCGGCCGAAGATCACGCTGGCTTGCGAGGAGTGCAAGCACCGGAACTACATCACCAAGAAGAACCGGCGCAACGACCCGGATCGCTTGGAGATCAAGAAGTTCTGCCCGAACTGCGGCACGCACCGTGCGCACAAGGAAACTCGCTGAGCGTAGGCCCTGCTTGTGGGCTATAAGACATTCAAGACTGCTGGCTGAGAGGCTGCCCTGTTCGGAGCAGGGCAGCTTCTTTGTTTCCGGGTACTCTGCCCGCCGTGGCGCTTAACCAGTCTTTCGTAGGACGCTCATACCGGCTTCCCTGGGTCTACGAGGTCGGCCGTGAGGGCATCCGTGACCTCGCGTACGCGATCGGCGACCTGAACCGGGCCTACCGCGACCCCGAGGTCGCCAAGAGCTTCGGGCACGCCGACATCGTCGCGACCCCGACCTTCGCGACCGTGCTCGCCGTCCGCTCCCACCACGTGGTGACCGACGACCCCGAGCTGGGCATGGACTACAGCCGGATGATGCACAGCAGTCAGCGGTTCATCAACCACCGGCCGATCAAGCCCGGCGACCGCCTCGTCTGCGAGGTGCACGTCGACGACATCTCCTCGCGCATGGGCAACGACTACATCACGCTGCGCTCCGAGCTGCTGACCGAGGACGGCGAGGCGATCTGCAGTGCCATCGCCACCCTGATCGTCCGCGGCGAGAAGCCGGTTGCCGCCCAGGAGGGGGACTCCGCATGAGCATCGCGACCACGCTGCCGCGCTACGACGACGTCGAGAAGGGCCTCCAGCTGCCGCCGTTGCAGCTGCGGATCACCCGCCGCGACCTCGTCCGCTACGCCGGGGTGTCCACCGACTGCAACACCATCCACTGGAGCGACCGGGCCGCCGAGGCCGCCGGGCTGCCCGGGGTGGTCGCACACGGTCTGCTGACCATGGCCATGGTGGCCAGGATCGTCTCGGACTGGACCGGCGACCCGGCCGCGATCATCGACTACCAGGTGCGCTTCGGCCGCCCGGTGGTCGTGCCCGACGACGACGAGGGCGCCACCGTCGAGGTCACCGCCAAGATCGGTGAGAAGCGGGATGACAACACCGTGCGGGTGGACATCACCGCCCGGTTCGGCGGGCAGTCGATCTTCGGGCGGGCCTACGCCATCGTGCGCCTGGCCTGAGTCGAGCTAGAGCTGAAGCGCTGATGGGGGCGGCCCTGGTGCCGCCCCCATCAGCGTCTTCTGGGAGCTGGTCAGCGGGCCTCGGACAGGAGGTCGGCCAGACGGGTTACGCCGGTGACCAGGTCCTCATCGCCCAGGGCGTAGGAGAGGCGGAAGTAGCCGGGGGTGCCGAAGGCCTCGCCGGGGACCACCGCGACCTCGGCCTCCTCCAGGGCCAGTTCGGCCAGTTCCAGGCTGGTGGTGGGGCGGCGGCCGCGGATCTGTTTGCCGAGGATCTCGCGCACCGACGGGTAGGCGTAGAACGCGCCCTGCGGGGTTGGGCAGGTCACGCCGGGGATCTTGCTCAGCAGGTCCACCATCAGGCCGCGGCGGCGGTCGAATGCCGCACGCATCCGCAGCACCGCGTCCAGCGGGCCGGACACCGCGGCCAGAGCGGCCCGCTGGGTCACGTTGGCGACGTTGGAGCACAGGTGCGACTGGAGGTTGGTCGCGGCCGTCACGACATCGCTGGGGCCCAGCAGCCAGCCGGCCCGCCAGCCGGTCATCGCGTAGGTCTTGGCCACCCCGTTGACCACCACCCAGCGATCGGCCAGCTCCGGCGCGACCACCGGCATCGAGACGTGCTCGGCGCCGCCGTAGACCAGGTGCTCGTAAATCTCGTCGGCCAGCACCCAGACGTCGTTGGCCGCCGCCCAGCGGCCGATCGCGGCCACCTGCTCCGGCGGGTAGACCGCGCCGGTGGGGTTGGACGGCGAGCAGAACAGCAGCACCTTGGTGCGCGGGGTGCGCGCGGCCTCGAGCTGCTCGACGGTGGCCAGGTAGCCGGTGGACTCGTCGGTGGGCACCACCACCGGCACACCGCCGGCCAGCGTGATCGCCTCGGGGTAGGTGGTCCAGTACGGCGCGGGCAGCAGCACCTCCTCGCCGGGGTCGAGCAGGGTGGCGAAGGCGGTGTAGACGGCCTGCTTGCCGCCGTTGGTGACCAGCACCTGACCGGGCTGGATGTCCAGGCCGGAGTCCCGGCGGGTCTTGTCCGCGATCGCCGCGCGCAGCTCGGGCAGGCCGCCCGGCGGGCTGTAGCGGTGGTTGCGGGGGTCCCGGCAGGCTGCCTCGGCCGCCGCGACGATGTGGTCGGGGGTGGGGAAGTCGGGTTCACCCGCGCCGAAGCCGATCACCGGCCGGCCCGCGGCCTGCAGGGCCTTGGCCCTGCTGTCCACGGCGAGGGTGGCGGAGGGGGCGATGCCGCCGATCCGCGCTGAGATGCGTGCGCCCATGAGGGCATCGTGGCAGAGGACACCCGCCTGATCCGGCCCCATTTTCGCCGTCGACACCCCTTCCGACCACGCGGTTGGGGACTTCGGTGAGGTGTGCTCTACACTCATCGAACTGGGACGTCCGAACACCGAGCCCCACGCCCCACGTGGGGGTGGTGGAGGGCGGCCTAAATCGCGGTTGGGCAGTCTGTAAACTGAGTGCCGGATTGCGAAGGGGCGTAGCTCAATTGGCAGAGCAGCGGTCTCCAAAACCGCAGGTTGCAGGTTCAATTCCTGTCGCCCCTGCGTCAAAGTGGTCGGTCGAGCGGAGGGCGGCGGCGTGAGCGAAGACCGCGAGCAGGAAACGCGGCCGGAGGAAGAGAAGAAGGACTCCTCCCGCCCTGTTACCGCCGCATCGCGGCGTGAACGTCGTGCTTCCGCCCGCCCGGAGCGGACTCGTCCCGGCAAGAAGGCCGACGAGTCCGAGGCCAAGGGCACCAAGGGCCGGGCTACCCCGGCCCGGCGCACCAAGGAGCGCAAGGGCAACCCGATCAAGCGGCTCGGGCGCTTCTTCCGCGAGGTGTTCTCCGAGCTGCGCAAGGTCATCTGGCCGACGCGCAAGCAGCTGGTCACCTACACCGCGGTGGTCCTGGTGTTCGTCACCTTCATGGTGGCGCTGGTCACCGGACTTGACCTGGCCTTCGTGCAAGGCGTGACGTGGTTGTTCGACAACAAGTGACGCCCGCCCGCTGGGGTCGGCGTGAGGTCGTCGGCCACACGAGCAACGTTCGATAGGAAGCGAGACCGACTGTGACCTCACACGACGGCGGCCAGGAAGTGGCCGGCGTGACCGACGAGCAGGAGCACCCCGGCATCGAGGGTGACTCCGCGCAGGTCGAGCACGCTGGTACGGACGCCGAGGAGTCCGCTGAGGTCACAGACTCGGAAGACGACGCCGTGGCGCCCGCCGAGGAGGCGGAGCTGACCGAGCCCGTCGCCGAGGAAGGCGACCCCGCCGACGAGCTGCGTGAGGCACTGCGGCACGCGCCCGGCGACTGGTACGTCGTGCACTCCTACGCGGGCTACGAGAACAAGGTCAAGGCGAACCTCGAGACCCGGATCCAGACCCTGGACCAGGAAGACTTCATCTTCCAGGTCGAGGTTCCGACCGAAGAGGTCACCGAGATCAAGAACGGCCAGCGCAAGCTGGTCCAGCGCAAGGTGCTGCCCGGCTACATCCTGGTCCGGATGGAGCTGACCGACACCTCGTGGAGCGCGGTGCGCAACACCCCTGGTGTCACCGGGTTCGTCGGCGCCACCTCCAAGCCGTCCCCGTTGACGCTGGACGAGGTGCTGAAGTTCCTGCTCCCGCGGGTCGAGCAGGCCAAGCCCGAGAAGGGCGGCAAGCAGACCGCCGCGAACGTCGCCAAGCCCACCATCGAGGTGGACTTCGAGGTCGGCGAATCGGTCACCGTCATGGACGGCCCGTTCGCCACCCTGCCCGCGACGATCAGCGAGGTCAACGCGGACGCGCAGAAGCTCAAGGTCCTGGTGTCGATCTTCGGCCGCGAGACTCCGGTCGAGCTGTCGTTCACCCAGGTCTCCAAGATCTGACCGCGCCGCCTCGGCAGGAGGCGCGGCGGCCGCGCCGGGGTCAGGCAAACCTCGACGTGGACATCCGGTGGGCACCGTGGCTCGGCGCCCACCTCAACACGGCAGAAGGAAAGACGAGATGCCGCCCAAGAAGAAGAAGCTGACAGCGATCATCAAGCTGCAGATCACCGCCGGTCAGGCGAACCCGGCACCGCCCGTTGGCCCCGCGCTGGGTCAGCACGGCGTCAACATCATGGAGTTCTGCAAGGCCTACAACGCCGCGACCGAGTCGCAGCGTGGCACCGTGGTGCCGGTCGAGATCTCCGTGTTCGAGGACCGTTCCTTCACCTTCGCGCTCAAGACGCCGCCGGCTGCTCGCCTGCTGCTCAAGGCCGCGGGTGTGGAGAAGGGCAGCGGCGAGCCGCACAAGACCAAGGTCGCCAAGGTGACCATGGACCAGGTGCGCGAGATCGCCCAGACCAAGATGGTCGACCTCAACGCCAACGACATCGACCAGGCCGCGAAGATCATCGCCGGTACCGCCCGCTCCATGGGCATCACCGTCGAGGGCTGAGTTCCGCCGTTCTTCGCATCACCTGATCACCCCGTGGGAGAGCCACGCGCTGGCTCGCTACCACAACTGACCTGAAGAAAAGGACAGCACCATGAAGCGCAGCAAGGCCTACCGCCAGGCAGCCGAGCTGGTCGACCGCGAGCGGCTGTACAGCCCGCTCGAGGCCGCCGAGCTGGCCAAGCAGACCTCCAAGGTCAAGCTGGACGCGACCGTCGAGGTCGCCATCCGCCTGGGCGTCGACCCCCGCAAGGCCGACCAGATGGTCCGCGGCACCGTGAACCTGCCGCACGGCACCGGCAAGACCGCCCGCGTCATCGTTTTCGCCGTCGGCGACAAGGCCGCTGAGGCCGAAGCCGCCGGCGCGGACGCGGTCGGCTCCGAAGACTTGATCGAGCGCATCCAGGGCGGCTGGCTCGACTTCGACGCGGCGATTGCCACCCCGGACCAGATGGCCAAGGTCGGCCGGATCGCCCGCATCCTCGGCCCGCGTGGCCTGATGCCGAACCCGAAGACCGGCACCGTCACCCCGGATGTCACCAAGGCCGTCAACGAGATCAAGGGCGGCAAGATCAACTTCCGCGTTGACAAGCAGGCCAACCTGCACCTGGTCATCGGGAAGACCTCCTTCGACAAGGACAAGCTGGTCGAGAACTACGCGGCCGCGCTGGACGAGGTCCTCCGGGCCAAGCCCTCGGCCGCCAAGGGCCGCTACGTCAAGAAGGTCACCTTCAGCACCACCATGGGCCCGGGTATCCCGGTCGACCCGGCCCGCACCCGCAACCTGCTGACTGACGAGGCCACTGCCTGATCGGTCCGCCGGCACGAGAAAAGGGCGCTCTCCGCGAGGAGGGCGCCCTTTTTCGTGTGTGCGGAAGGAGGCTCAGCCGGTCAGGCAGTCCGCTGGCTCCTTCTCGTGCCCGGTGATCACCCAGCCACCGTCGCCCTGCTTGGTCAGGATGAACACGCCGAGCCGGTCCCCGCCGGTGACGCCGAGATCGCAGGAGCGGATCTCCGAGGTGCTGCCGCTGGTGAAGGCGGCGTTCTCGGGGAAGTCCGGGTTGGCGTAGCGGGACTTGTCGGTCACCTTCGCCGCCGCGGCCTGGGCCGCCTGCAGGCAGTCCGGCACGCCGAAGCTCTTCGCGAACGCGGCCTTGCCGGTCGCGGAGAACACCGCGCACGCCTGCTTCGGATCACCGGCCACGTAGTGGTAGACGGTGCGCACCGCCTCCTTGGGTGAGGTCTGCTGCACGGTCTGGTCCTGCTGCCCCGCACCGCCGCCGGCGCCACCACCACCGCGCAGCGGGCTGTCCTCGCAGCTGAAGAAGTAGAAGTAGGCGAAGATCAGCACCGCCGCGATCACGCCGTACTTGATCAGCCGGTTGCGCCAGGTCCGCTGTTTGGGCAGGCGCTTCTCCAGGCGTTGCACGATGCGGTCCTCGACCTGTCGCAACTCCAGCTCGCGCTGGCTCGCGTCCCGCTTCTCCACCGCGCCCTGGTCCTCGAACTTTGGGTCCACCACTACCTCCTGTCCTGACACATGGTGCCGTCTCGGTCACCCGCCATGTGCGACCGCCGGGCTGATTTGGAGCCTTGACCGGCCGTCGCGTAGTCTGTTCGCAGTTCCACCAAAGACCGCTGGTCTTTCCCTGTCCGGTTCTCCGGTCAGGGAGACGAAGGCCCCGTGACTACGAGGGCGGCCCGCGCAGGAGGACGAGGCAAGCTTCGCGCGTTTTCGCGCGTTCTCTCACGCCCCGTGCCTGTGCGCCGGGGCGTTCGTCGTCTCCGGGCCCCATTTCATCAGAGCTTGGAGAGGAGGCGACCATGGCGAAGCCCGACAAGGTTCAGGCCGTCGCCGAGATCACGGAGAAGTTCCGTGGTAGCTCGGCCACGGTTGTCACCGAGTACCGCGGGCTCTCCATGGCGCAGCTGACGGAGCTGCGTCGTGCCCTCGGTACGGGCACCACGTACACCGTCGCGAAGAACACGCTGGTGAAGCGTGCCGCCGAGGACGCAGGCATGGCCTCGCTCACGGAGCTGCTGGTCGGCCCGACCGCGATCGCCTTCATCGAGGGTGAGCCGGTCGACGCCGCGAAGGCGCTGCGCAACTTCGCGAAGGACAACAAGGCCCTTGTCATCAAGGGTGGCTTCATGGAGGGCAAGCCGCTCTCCATTGATGAGGTCAACCGAATCGCGGACCTCGAGTCCCGCGAGGTGCTGCTCGCCAAGCTGGCGGGCGCGATGAAGGGCAACCTGGCCAAGGCCGCCGGTCTGTTCGCCGCTCCGGCGTCGCAGGTCGCGCGTCTGGCGCAGGCCCTGGCGGACAAGCGTGCTGCGGAGGGTGGCGCCGCGGCGCCGGCCGACGCCGCCGACGCGCCTGCCGAGAGCTGACCAAACCGAAATCCGCGTTCGCGCGATCACCGCGGCGCAATGTATGAGAGGAACGCCACCATGGCGAAGCTCAGCACCGAAGAGCTGCTCGACGTCTTCAAGGAAATGACCCTGCTCGAGCTCTCCGCGTTCGTGAAGGAGTTCGAGGACACCTTCGAGGTCACCGCTGCCGCGCCGGTCGCCGTCGCCGTCGCCGGTGGCGCCGCTGCGCCGGCTGAGGCCGCCGAGGAGCAGGACGAGTTCGACGTCGTCCTCGAGTCCGCCGGTGACAAGAAGATCCAGGTCATCAAGGTCGTGCGGGAGATCGTTTCCGGCCTGGGCCTGAAGGAGGCCAAGGAGCTCGTCGAGGGCGCGCCGAAGGCCGTCCTGGAGAAGGTCGCCAAGGAGGCCGCCGAGGCCGCCAAGGAGAAGCTGGAAGCCGCCGGCGCCAAGATCTCTGTCAAGTGATCTGAGCGGCCTCGGCCGCTCGCGCACAGCCGCTTAGCCGCACGGCGGGGCGGGTTCCCACTCGGGAGCCCGCCCCGCTGTCGTTTAGCCGCACCTTTGTCCGGCCGCGTTATGCACCTGTGACCGCTAACCCAACTGGGCAGTAACTTGCTGCGGCAACGCTCGTTGCACCAGTGTGACGCCGGTCGCTCCGGCGTCAGCTGTCCTGGGCCGACGCGGACGAGCCGCAGTGAAGCGGGAGGTGCGATGGGCGTCGAGGTGGTCGTCGAAGGCCTGAGCAAGTCCTTCGGCAAGCAGACCATCTGGGGCGATGTCACGCTGACACTGCCGCAGGGCGAGATCAGTGTGCTGCTGGGTCCCTCGGGTACCGGAAAATCCGTCTTCCTCAAATCACTCGTCGGTCTGCTCCGGCCCGAACACGGCCGGGTGATGATCAACGGGGTCGACATCTGCAGCTGCTCCGAGCACAAGCTGTACGAGATCCGCAAGCTCTTCGGCGTCCTCTTCCAGGACGGCGCGCTGTTCGGCTCGATGAACCTCTTCGACAACATCGCCTTCCCCTTGCGTGAGCACACCCGCAAGAGCGAGGCCGAGGTGCGCCGGATCGTGCTGGAGAAGATGGAGATGGTCGGTCTCATCGGCGCGGAGAAGAAGCTGCCCGGGGAGATCTCCGGCGGTATGCGCAAACGCGCCGGGCTGGCCCGCGCGCTGGTGCTGGACCCGGAGATCATCCTCTTCGACGAGCCGGACTCCGGTCTGGACCCGGTCCGGGTGGCCTACCTGAACCAGCTCATCGTCGACCTGAACGCGCAGATCGACGCCACCTTCCTGATCGTCACCCACGACATCGGCACCGCGCGCACGGTGCCGGACAACATCGGCATGCTCTTCCGCCGCGAGCTGGTCATGTTCGGCCCGCGCGAGGTGCTGCTCACCTCCACCGAACCGGTGGTCGAGCAGTTCCTCAACGGCCGCCGCGAGGGGCCGATCGGCATGAGCGAGGAGAAGGACGCGGCCCAGGCCGCCGCCGAACTCGCCGCGCTGGCCGCCAACGGCGGCAGCACCCTGGGCGGGCCCAAGGGCGGTGGCGGCACCGGCATCGTGCCGCAGATCGAGGTCAGCCCGGGACTGCCGCTGCGGGCCGCGGTGCGCAGGCGCAAGGAGCGGGTGATGCGCATCCTGCACACCCTGCCGCCGACCGCGCAGCAGGCCATCGTGGCCAGCCTGACCCCGGACGAGCAGGCCTACTTCGGCGTCTACGCCGGTGCGGGCGCGCCGCAGCGGATGACCCAGCCGATCGCGCCGCCCAGCCCGCAGCCGCGGGAGCCGTGGACCCCCTCGCCCTGGACCAGGCCGGGAGGCGAGGCATGACCCGCCCCGCCCCGAACTTCCCCGGCGCGGGCGCGCTCGCCGAGACCGGCCGGTTGTTCGCCCTCGGCCTGGACACCACCAGGTCGATGTTCAAGCGGCCGTTCCAGTTCCGCGAGTTCATCCAGCAGTGCTGGTTCATCGCCAGCGTCACCATCCTGCCCACCGCGCTGGTCGCGATCCCGTTCGGCGCGGTGATCGCGTTGCAGCTGGGCTCGCTGACCAGGCAGATCGGCGCCCAGTCCTTCACCGGCGCGGCCAGCGTGCTCGCGGTGATCCAGCAGGCCAGTCCGATCGTGACCGCGTTGCTGATCGCGGGCGCCGGTGGTTCGGCGATCTGCGCCGACCTCGGCTCACGCAAGATCAGGGAAGAGATCGACGCGATGGAGGTGCTGGGCGTCTCGCCGATCCAGCGCCTGGTGGTGCCGAGGGTGCTGGCCGCGATGCTGGTCGCGGTGCTGCTCAACGGCATGGTGAGCGTGGTCGGCGTGCTCGGCGGCTACTTCTTCAACGTGGTCATGCAGGGCGGCACGCCAGGGGCCTACCTGGCCAGCTTCTCCGCGCTGGCCCAGCTACCGGACCTGTGGATCAGCGAGATCAAGGCGCTGATCTTCGGCTTCATCGCCGGCATCGTGGCCGCCTACCGCGGGCTCAACCCGGCCGGCGGACCCAAGGGCGTCGGCGACGCGGTGAACCAGTCCGTGGTCATCACCTTCCTGCTGCTGTTCTTCGTCAACTTCGTGCTGACCACGGTGTACCTGCAGCTGGTCCCGGCGAAGGGCATGTGATGGCGACCGTCGGCGACAAGTTCCGCAGCGCGGCCAAGGCGCCGCTGCACGGCCTGGACGCACTCGGCGACCAGCTCTCCTTCTACCTGCGCGCGCTGGCCTGGGTGCCACGCGCGCTGCGCCGGTATATGCGGGAGACGCTGCGGCTGCTGGCCGAGGTCAGTTTCGGCAGCGGCGCGCTCGCGGTCATCGGCGGCACCATCGGCGTGATGATCGGCATGACGGTCTTCACCGGCACCGTGGTCGGTCTGCAGGGCTACGCGGCGCTGAACCAGATCGGCACCTCGGCCTTCACCGGGTTCGTCTCGGCCTACTTCAACACCCGCGAGATCGCGCCCCTGGTGGCCGGGCTCGCGTTGTCCGCCACGGTCGGCTCCGGCTTCACCGCCCAGCTCGGCGCGATGCGCATCTCCGAGGAGATCGACGCGCTGGAGGTCATGGGCGTGCCCAGCCTGCCGTACCTGGTGACGACCCGGGTCATCGCCGGGTTCGTCGCGGTGATCCCGCTGTATGTGATCGGCCTGCTGACCTCCTACCTGGCCTCACGCACGATCACGACCGAGTTCTACGGGCAGTCGGCTGGCACCTACGACCACTACTTCAACCTGTTCCTGCCACCGGAGGACGTGCTCTGGTCCTTCGGCAAGGTGCTCGTGTTCAGCGTGGTGATCATCATGACCCACTGCTACTACGGCTACCGGGCCAGCGGCGGACCGGCGGGTGTCGGCGTCGCGGTCGGCCGCGCGGTGCGCACCGCGATCGTCACCACGGCGCTGCTGGACTTCTTCCTCAGCCTGGCGATCTGGGGAACGACGACCACGGTGAGGATCGCTGGATGACCGCTCGTTCCACCCTGTCCGTGCTACGCCGCCGACTGCTCGGTGTCGTGTTCCTGGCGGTCATCGCACTGGTGCTCGGCCTGACCGTGTCGGTCTACCGCGGCGTGTTCGAGCACACCGCGGCGGTGACCCTGCGCACCGACCACATCGGCAACCAGCTGATGACCGAGTCCGACGTGAAGGTGCGCGGGCTCATCGTCGGCGAGGTCAAACGCATCTCCAGCAAGGGTGACGGGGCCGAGCTGGAACTGGCCCTGCAACCGGACAAGCTGGCGCTGATCCCCAAGGACGTCACCGCGCGGCTGCTGCCCAAGACCCTCTTCGGCGAGCGCTACGTCGCGCTGGTGCCGGGCAAGCCCGGCGGCGGGCACCTGGCCGAGGGCGATGTGATCAGCCAGGACCGCAGCAGCTCGGCCATCGAGCTGGAGCGGGTGCTGTCCAACCTGATGCCGGTGCTGCAGGCGGTGCAGCCGCAGAAACTGGCAGGCACGCTCGGCTCGATGGCCACCGCGCTGGACGGCCGCGGCGAGCAGCTCGGCGAGACGCTGACCCTGCTCAACCGGTACCTGCGCGAGCTGAACCCGGCGCTGCCGGACCTGAAGGCGGACATCTCCGCGCTGGCCGATGTCAGCGGCGTCTACGACAAGGCCGCGCCGGACCTGCTGCAGGCCCTGGCGGAGCTGACCACCACCACGAAGACCGTGGCCGAGCAGCGCAGCAACCTGCAGACGCTCTACACCAGCGTCGGCAACACCTCGGCCGACCTCACCGGGTTCCTGGCCGCCAACCGCAACAACCTGATCCGGGTGGCCGCCGACAGCAGGCCGCTGCTGGACGTGCTGGCCAAGTACGCGCCGGAATATCCCTGCTTCCTCAAGGGGATGACCGAGCTGGCGCCGCGGCTGGACAAGGCCTTCGGCAAGGGCACCAGCACGCCGGGCCTGCGGATCACCATGGAGATCACCGCGAACCGTGGGAAGTACGTGCCGAACCAGGACGAGCCCCGCTACGCCGACAAGCGCGGACCGCGTTGTTATGACATCCACCCGCGGCCCGAGCCGTTCCCGCAGTACCCGCCGGACGGCCCGGTGAAGGACGGCAGCAAGCCGCCACCGGCCGCGCGCAGTGCCAACGACGGGCTGAACCCGCCGATCAACGTGCAGAACGGCGGCTATGTCGCGCCGTCGGCCGCCTCCGGGGGTGTGGCCGATCTCGGCATCGCGAACTCCCCGGCCGAACAGGACTTCCTGGCCGCGCTGATCGCCGGCCAGCTCGGGGTGGCGCCGCAGCAGGTGCCCAGCTGGGCGAGCCTGGTGCTCGGCCCGGCGCTGCGCGGGACGGAGGTGACGCTGCGATGAGGGGACTCACCGCGCCGCTGATCAAGTTCAGCGCGTTCGTGCTGGTGACCGTGCTGGCCACCACCCTGCTGGCGATCACCATCGCCAACTCCGACCTGCGCGAGTCCGACGGCTACCTGGCCCGGTTCACCGACGTCACCTCGCTCAACCCCGGTGACGACGTGCGCATCGCCGGGGTCAAGGTGGGCCAGGTCGAGGAGGTCAAGGTCGCCGACCGGCGGCTGGCCGAGGTCCGGTTCTCCGTTGAGCAGCAACGGAAACTCCCCGCCGCGGTGACCGCGACGGTCAAGTACCGCAACCTGGTCGGCCAGCGCTACATCGCGCTGGAGCAGGGTTCCGGCGGTGCGGGCACGCTGCCGCCCGGCGGGGTCATCCCGCTGGAGCGCACCCGGCCCGCGCTGGACCTGACCGCGTTGTTCAACGGGTTCAAGCCGCTGTTCCAGGCGCTCAACCCGGAGGATGTGAACAAGCTGTCCTACGAGATCGTCCAGGTGCTGCAGGGCGAGGGCGGCACCATCACCAGCCTGCTCGCGCACACCGCCTCGCTGACCACCACCATCGCCGGCAAGGACAAGGTGATCGGCGAGGTGGTGGACAACCTCAACCAGGTGCTGGGCACGGTCAACGACCGCGACCAGCAGCTCACCGGGCTGATCACGCAGCTCCAGCAGCTGGTCTCCGGGCTGGCCAAGGACCGCCAGCCCATCGGCGAGGCGATCACCGCGCTGGGCTCGCTGACCAACGCCACCGCCGGACTGCTCAACGGGGCGCGCGAACCACTGCGCAAGGACATCGGCGAACTCGGCAAGCTGGCCAAGAACCTGGGCGACGGCAACGAGATCGTGGAGGGCATCCTGCAGCGGATGCCGAAGAAGCTGGAGACGATCACCCGCACCGCGACCTACGGCTCCTGGTTCAACTTCTTCCTGTGCGAGGCCAGCGGCCAGGTCACCGTGCCGATCATCAACAAGCCGGTGGAGATCCCGGTCATGCCCAACACCCAGCCGAGGTGCAAGGCATGAAACCCTTCCGCGCGCGCAATCCGATCACCATCGGCCTGGTCGGCCTCACCGTGCTGACCCTGGGCCTGCTCAGCGCGTTCTTCTTCGAGGACCTGCCGATCGTCGGCGGCGGCACCAGCTACCGGGCCCAGTTCACCGAGGCCGCCGGGCTCAAACCGGACGACGAGGTGCGGGTGGCCGGGGTCAAGGTCGGCAAGGTGGCCGACGTGGAGCTGGAGCAGGACCACGTGCTGGTCACCTTCCGGGTGGACGACGCCTGGGTCGGCGACCGCAGCACAGCGGCCATCAAGATCAAGACGTTGCTGGGGCAGAAGTTCCTCGCCCTGGACCCGCAGGGCGGCGCCCCGCTCAAGCCGAGCCAGGCCATCCCGCGCGAGCGCACCATGTCGCCCTACGACGTGACCGAGGCGTTCACCGGCCTGGCCAGCACGGTCGGGCAGATCAACACCGAACAGCTGGCCAAGAGCTTCCAGACCATCGCCACCACCTTCCGGGACACTCCGGATGAGGTGCGCGGCGCGCTGGACGGACTCAACGCGCTGTCCAAGACGATCTACAGCCGGGACGACCAGCTGGCCAAACTGCTCGCCAACACCAACTCGATCAGCAAGACCCTGGCCGATCGCAACGCCGAGTTCGAGAAGCTGCTCGGCGACGGCAACCGGCTGCTGGGCGAGATCCGCAAGCGCAAGGACGCGATCAGCTCGCTGCTGACCGGCACCCAGAAGCTGTCCAGGGAGTTGCAGGGACTGGTGGCCGACAACAAGAACCAGCTGCGTCCCGCGCTGGAACAGCTGGAGCGGGTGACCACCATGTTGCAGCGCAACCAGGACAGCCTCGGCCGCAGCATCAACCTGCTGGCCCCGTTCGTGCGGGTCTTCGCCAACACCCTGGGCAACGGGCGCTGGTTCGACACCTACATCTGCGGGCTGCTGCCGCCCTCGCTCGGCCCGATCAACCCCGAGGGGTGCCGCCCATGAGCACCCCACTCAAGGCCCGTCCGGACCTGGCCCGGCTGATCGCCTTCGGCGCGGTCGTGGTGCTGCTGCTCACCGCCACCCTGTGGTGGGTCTTCGCCCGGCCGGCCGGGCGGCTGGTCACCGCGTACTTCTCCGCCGGGATCGGCGTGTACGAGGGCGGCGACGTCCGGGTGCTCGGCGTGCGGGTCGGCACCATCGACAAGGTCGAGGCACAGGGCACCCAGGTCAAGGTCGAGATGCGGGTGGACCGGGACGTGGAGCTGCCGGAGCGGCCGAACGCGGCCGTGGTCAACCCGAGCGTGGTCAGCGACCGGTACGTGCAGCTCGCCCCGGTCTACACCGGTGGGCCGAAACTCGGTGAGAACACGGTGATCCCGCGCGAGCGCACGGTCACCCCGATGGAGCTGGACGAGGTCTACGGCAGCCTGGACAAGCTGACCACCGCGCTGGGACCCAAGGGCGCCAACAAGAACGGCGCGCTGTCCCAGCTGCTCGACGTCAGCGCGGACAACCTGGCAGGCAACGGCAAGAAGCTGCAGGACACCATCCGCGGCCTCGGCGACGCCGCCGGCACCCTCAACGGCGCGCGGGATGACCTGTTCGGCACCATCGACAACCTGCGCAAGTTCACCTCGATGCTGGCCGCCAACGACTCGCAGGTGCGCACCTTCAACACCCAGCTCGCCGACGTGAACCGGTTCCTGGCCGCCGAACGCGAGGACCTGGGCGCCGCGGTGCGCGAACTGGCCGGCGCGCTGATGAGCGTGGAGGGCTTCATCCGGGACAACCGGGAGCAGCTCAAGTCCAATGTGGACAAGCTGGCGAGCATCACCAAGGTGCTGGTGGACCAGCGGGCCGCACTGGCCGAGGTGCTCGACGTGGCCCCGCTGGCCCTGGGCAACCTGCAGAACACCTATAACGCCTCCAGTGGCACCCTGGATACCCGGACGAATATCAACGAGTTGACCAGGCCGCCGATCGTGATGGTCTGCGAGCTGCTCCGCCAGACCACGCCCAAGCAGCTCCCGCAGGTGCTCGCCGACATCTGCGGCAAGCTCGCCGGGGTGGTCGACGGGGTGGTGAAGCTGCCCAGCGTGGCCGAGGTGATCACCTCGCTGCAGCAGGGGAAACTGCCGCAGTTGCCGCCGTTGCTGGGTGTCCCGGGCGGGAAGGGGTCACGATGAGGCCGACCGCACTGCGCCTGGCCGGACTCGCGCTGACCGGCTGCCTGCTCGCCGGCTGTGGCCTCGGCGAGTTCACCGGGCTGTACAACGTGCCGCTGCCCGGCGGGGCCGACTTGGGCGATCACCCGTACCGGGTCAAGGTGCGGTTCAAGGACGTGCTCGACCTGGTGCCGCAGGCCGGCGTGAAGGTCAACGACGTGGCGGTCGGCCGGGTGGAGAACGTGGCGCTGGCCCAGGACGGCTGGACCGCCGAGGTCACCGTGCTGGTCAACGGCGGGGTCAAGCTGCCTGCCAACGCCGACGCCAAACTCCGCCAGTCCAGCCTGCTGGGGGAGAAGTTCGTCGAGCTGGCCGCGCCCAAGTCGCCGCAGGGCAGTCTGGCCGACGGGGCGCTGATCCCGCTGGAGCGGACCAACCGCAACCCGGAGGTCGAAGAGGTCTTCGGCGCGTTGTCGCTGCTGCTCAACGGCGGTGGTGTCGCCCAGCTGCAGACCATCACCAAGGAGCTGAACAAGGCGCTGTCCGGGCGTGAGCCGGAGCTGCGCGAGCTGCTGTCCAATGTGGACAAACTGGTCACCACCCTGGACGGGCACAAGGGCGAGATCGCCCGCGCGCTGGACGGGCTCAACCGGCTCTCCGCCACCCTGGTCGGCCAGATCGGCAACATCAAGACCGCGCTGGACGGGCTGGAGCCGGGGCTGAAGGTGCTCGCCGAGCAGCGGCAACAGCTGGTCGGCATGCTGCAGGCGCTGGACCGGCTCTCCGGGGTGGCCACTGATGTGGTCAACCGCGGCAAGGACGACATCATCCACGACCTCAAGGCGCTCACGCCCACCCTGCAGAAGCTCGCCGAGGCCGGGCAGAACCTGCCCAAGGGCCTGGAGATGCTGTTCACCTTCCCGTTCCCGGACTCCGCGACCGAGGCGGTCAAGGGTGACTACACCAACCTGCACGCCAAGATCGACCTGGACCTGAGCCGCATCCTGGACAACCTGGGCAGCTCCCGGCAGGGCCTGCTCGGCCCGCCGCCGGGTAACCCGCAGCCCGGCGCCACGCCACCGCTGCTGCCAGGTCTGCCCGGCCTGCCCTCGCCGCCGACGCCGAACCGGCCGGGCGGTGGCGGGCAGCAGGGCGGACTCGGCGGCCTGATCGGCTCGCTGCTGGGCGGTGGTCGCTGATGATGACCCGAAGGATCCGTCTCCAGATCATCGCCTTCGTGGTGATCGCGCTGGTCGGGGTGAGCTACGCCGGGGCCCGCTACGCCGGGCTGGACCGGCTCTTCGGCCCGCGCGGCTACCTGGTGACCATGAAGCTGGCCGACTCCGGCGGCATCTTCACCAACGCCGAGGTCACCTACCGTGGGGTCACCGTGGGCCGGGTCGGGCAGTTGCGGCTGACCGAGACCGGGCTCGAGGTCGAACTGGACATCGAGCAGGGCCACGACCGGATCCCGGCGGACACCAAGGCCGTGGTGACCAACCGGTCCGCGGTCGGCGAGCAGTACGTGGACCTGCGGCCCAACATCGACACCGGGCCGTACCTGGCGGGTGGCTCGGTGATCAGCGTGGACCGCACCGCGACCCCGCCGCCGGTGGAGACGCTGCTGGCCAACCTGGACGGGCTGGCCACCTCGGTGCCGCTCGACTCGCTGCGCACCGTGGTGGACGAGCTGGGCACCGCCTTCGACGGCACCGGCCCGCAGTTGCAGCGGTTGCTGGACACCACCTCGGTGTTCACCAAGGACGCGGTGAAGAACCTGCCGCAGACCCTGGAGCTGCTGCGTAAGGCGCGCACCGTGCTGGGCACGCAGAACCAGCAGGCATCCTCGATCACCTCGTTCAGCCGGGACCTGAAGCTGATCGCCGAACAGCTCGGCAAGTCCGATCCGGACCTGCGCAAGCTGATCGAGCAAGCGCCGAAGGCCGCCGGGCAGGTCAGTGGGCTGCTGCGGGAGTCCGGCCAGGGCATCTCCGAGCTGACCGCGAACCTGCTCACCACGGTGGATGTCGCGCTGCCGCGCAAGGACGGGCTGGAACAGGCCATGGTGACCTACCCGATGGTCGTCGGCGGCGCGTTCACCGTGGCCCCCGGCGACGGCACCGCGCACTTCGGGCTGGCGATCAACCTGTTCGACCCGCCGCCGTGCACCAAGGGCTATGAGAAGACCAAGCGCAGGCCGGGCGATGTCACCGGGCCGATCGCGCTGAACAGCCAGGCGTACTGCGCCGAGGGGCCGGGTAGCCCGATCGAGGTGCGCGGCGCGCAGAACGCGCCCTACGGCGGCAAGCCGATGACCCCGCCGCCATCGACCAGGCTGGTCGGCCCGGCCCGGCAGCCCCAGGCCGGCGCCGCCTCCGGCCTGCTCGCGCTGTTGCAGTTGCCAGGAGGCCAGGCGCCGCGCAGTCTGGCCCAGATGCTCGGCCTGCCCGGCTGAGCGAGTTTTTGGAGCGTCATGACCGATCGATCGACCACTGACTTCAGCACGGATCCACCGCAGGGCGCGGATCCGCGTCGCGTGCTCGTGCTGGGCGCCACGGTGCTCGTCGTGCTCGCGACCCTGTTCGCCGGCTGGTACGGGGTGTCGTGGGCGGTGGCCGGGTCGGATGACGGACTGGACTTCGCCAGGGAGCGGGACGAGGTGGTGCTGGTCGGTCAGCAGCACGTGGTCAACCTGCTGCACCAGGACTACCGCAAGTACGACGAGATCTTCGAGCAGCTGAAGTCGGCCACCACGAGCCCGCTCAGCGAGGCGCTGGCCGCCGACAAGGAGGCCACCAAGAAGTACCTCAACGACCGCAAGCTGGTGACCACCGCCAAGGCCAGGGAGAGCGCGCTGACCGAGTTGGACCTGCGCGCGGGCAAGGCGAAGATGCTGGCCATCGTCGAGCTGACCGGCAAGTCCGGCGAGGAGCAGCCGCAGGTGTCCACCGGCCGGGTCGCCGTGGAACTGACCAGGACCCCCGACGGCTGGCGGCTGTCCGCGCTGGACGCCGTTCGCCCCGCCCCGGCCGTCTGAGGAGGAGACACACCCCGTGCCCCCCATCCGTCGTCACCGCCCCGCGGGCGGCCCGGTCCGCCACCCGAAGGTCGCGGGCACCCGGACCCGCCCGGCCACCGACCGGTTCGAGGACCCCACTGCCGCCCCCGCCGATTTCGCGGACGCCGCCCCCGCCGAGGACACCGGCGCTGCTGAGGACACCGCTGCCGAGCTGTCCTCGCAGGGCGTCCTGGAACCCGAAGCCCCCGCCACCCCGGAACCGGCCCCGGCGAGGGCGGCAAAGCCCGCAGCCAAGCCAAAACCGGCCCCTGCGCCGGAATCGCCCGCGGACGAACCACGTCCCCGGGCCGCCGCCCGCGCGAAGTCCGCGGCCAAGCCCCAACCCGCCCCCGAGCCGGAGCCAGTCGCGGAAACCGTTGTCCCGCAACGGTCTGCCGGCTGGTTGCTGCCCGCGGCGCTGGTCCTGGTCGCCGCCGTGCTGACCGTGCTGGGCTTCTGGTTCCGCGGTGAGTCGCTCCAGGCCGAAAGCGGTGGCAGCAACCAGGCCCTGGTCGACAATGCCCGCACCAGTGAGGTGGTCGGCCAGGTGACCAGCGCGATCCAGACCGTGCTGTCCTACAACTTCGCCGAGCCGCAGAAGAACGAGGACGCCGCCAAGGCCGTGCTGATGGGCAAGGCCACCCAGGACTACGACACCATCCTGACCGGCCTGCGCAAGAGCGGCCCTGAGCAGAAACTGGTGTACAGCACCATTGTCCGCTCCGCCGCGGTGCGGGTGCTGGAGGGCGATCGCGCCATGGTCCTGGTCTTCGCCGACCAGCACAGCGAACGCGCCAGCGACGGCTACCGCGGCGACACCGCGCTGCAGGTCGTGGTGAACCTCCAGCAGGTCGACGGCAAGTGGAAGATCACCGAGATCCAGCCCCGCTGACCCACCCCGCCCAATTGCCTCCCATCGTGTGAGCCGCCACCCCTGTTTGCCACCCGGTCACAGGGCACAATCACGCGACCCCAAACCCCGCACCCACAGCACCGGTTTCCTCGCCACCACCCGCCAAACCCACCCCCGCCACCACATTCCCGCAGGTCACGGCTCTCCCCGCCGGTTCATTCGTTCGTGTCACCCGCTGCAGTGGCTGTGCCAACCCGGCACAGCGCACTCTCGTGATGTCGAACCACCACCCCAGGGAGACCCCGTGCAGCCACCCCGCACCACCACACCCCGCGCCACCACAACCGCCAGACCCCCGCCGCGCTACGACAACTGGGTGAGTTCCTCGCAGTCGTGCCTGGTAGTGCCAGCTCGGTTTTGTGAAGTCCCAATCGGTCACGAAACGCTAACGGTGGCTGTGGCATAGTCGTCGCCCATGCGTGACTCCGAGCCCGACGGGATCACCGAGCTGACCGAGGAGCAGGTGGCGTTCCTCGCCGACCTGCCCTCGGAGCGCAGGCACGAGTTGCTCGACTGGTGGCATGCCCGGCGAGCCGCGCTGGTGGCGCTTCGCGAGGACGGCAAACGCTTCGCCGATCGGCTGGACGAGCTGGTCGGCGACATGCAGGCGGAGCTTGGCGATCAGCCGAGCGAGGAGGCCAAGGAGTCCTTCACCGACCTGCTCACCGGACTGGCGTTGATCGCCGAGTCGGGCCGGGCCTTCGCCAGGGACGACGTCGACAGCGCCGTGGAACTCAGCTCGGTTGCCGGTGACTACATGCGCAGGGCAGGGGAGGAGTGATCACGATACGGCGGGAGTAGTCAGGCGGATGAAGCTCACGGAGTACTTGCGTGGCCTCGATCGGACAGCGCTGGTGCGGTTGTTCGAGCTGCGGCCCGACATCCTGGTCGAACCCGCGCCCCGGCACTGGGACGGCCTGGCCAAGGCCCTGACCACCCGAACCTCCCTCGACCAAGCCCTGCAACACCTCGACCAGGACGCCCTGACCCTCACCCAGGCCCTCCAGGTCCTGGGCCCCGGCGCCACCCCCACCGCCCTGGCCACCACCCTCGACTCCCCGCAACCACTGGTCAACGCCGCCCTCGCTCGCCTCACCGAACGCGCCCTGGCCTGGCCCACCCCACAACCCCCCGAGCCGCCGAACCCCACCACCAAGACCCACCCCACCGCGAACCGCACCGCGCCGAGCCACCCGCCTGCGAACCGCATCCCCGCGAACCATCCGGCTGCCAACCGCACCGCGGCGACCAGCCCGGCCACGAATCGCATCGCCGCGAACCTCCCGGCCGCCACCCGCACCACCGCGAACCTCCCGGCAGCGAACCGCGCCACGGCGAACCACCCGCCTGCGAACCACACCGCTGATCCCCACACCGCTGATCCCCAGGCCGCCGAGCCTCACCTGGCCTACCCACCCCGCCTCGCCACCTGGTGGCCCACCCCACTCGGCCTGGGCGCCCCGGCGGCCGACCTGCTGGCCCAGTACCCCCTCCCGGAGATCCGCACCCTGGCCGCCCGGCACAAACTCCCCGCCGAGGTCACCCGAGCCGTCCTGACCCAGCAGTTCGCCACCCGCCTCGGCGACCACCCCCGTCTGACCCGCCTGCTGAACTCCCTGCCGGCCGAGGCAACCGAGCTGCTGACCACCCTGCGCGACAGTTCCCCCCGCCTGGACCTCGCCGACGAGGGCCTGGCCCCCGCCGCGGCCCCCCTGCTCGACCTCGGCATCCTGCTGCGCCGCGGCAAGTCCGCCGCCGAGATCCCCCGCGAGGTCGGCCTGGCCCTGCTCCACCATCACCGCCACCGCCTGACCGGCCCACCCCAGGTCGCCACCAGCCCCGCCACCCCGGAACTGGCCGAGAACCAGGCCGCGGTGGCCGCCGCCGAGGCGGTTCGCAGCGCCACCACCCTGCTCGAGAACGCGGAGGCGGACCCTATCCCCGCTCTGCTCTCCGGCGGCATCGGCACCAGAGAGCTGCGCCGCCTCGCCAGATCCCTCGCCTGCCCACCGGAACAGGCCGCGCTCTGGCTGGACCTGGTGCACGCCGCGGGTCTGCTGGGCCATCACCACGCGGGCCACCACGTCGACAGCTACGCCCCCACCGCCGCCTACGACACCTGGCGCACCCAACCCGCGGCCCCGCGCTGGACCACCCTCGCCCGCACCTGGCTGACCCTCCAGGAAGCCCCCACTCACCGCCACACCCCCGACGGCCGCCCCATCCCGCCCACGGTCCCCAACCCCGGCCCCGCCCAAGCCCAGCGCCAGGCCGTCCTGTCGACCTACGCCACCCTCTCGCCAACCCGGCGAGCCACCCCCGCCGCGGTCCTGCACGCCGTCGCCTGGCACGCCCCCCAGCTGACCGCCTCCGACCACAACGTGGCCCTGACCCGAGCCGCCATCACCGAAGCCCACCTCCTGGGCATCCTCGCCGAAGACCAGCTGACCCCACCCGGCGCGGCTCTCCTGCACACCACCCAACTCCCCACCAGTTCCGCCAGCGCCGCCCCAGACCCCGCCGGTGCCCCGGCCACTGGCGCCGCCACACCCGGAACCGTCACCCCGGCCCCGGCCCCGGCCCCGGCCCCGGCCCCGGCCCCGGCCGCCGCCCCCGCCTCAGTGGCCGCTACCGGCACTCCCGCCCCGCTCCCAACCTCCACCCCGGAGCCAGCTGCCGTCCCGGATGCCCCAGCCGTCCCCCAGGACCCCGAGGCCGCGCTCCTCGCCGCGGTGACCGCCCTGCTCCCGGCCACCGCCGAGACCACGCGTCTCCAGTCCGACCTCACCGCCGTCGTCACCGGTGACCCGGCCCAGCACCTGGTCCGCCTGCTCGACACCGTCGCCGATCTGGAGTCCAGCAGTGCCGCCCGGGTCTGGCGGTTCTCCCCGGCCAGTGTTCGCCGGGCCCTGGACACCGGGGCCACCGCCGAGGACCTGCTCGCCGACCTGGCCGCGGTGGCTCCGGACGGTGTCCCGCAGCCGCTGGCCTACCTGGTCCGCGACGTGTCCCGGCGGCACGGCTCGATCCGGGTGGTCGACGCCGGTTGCGTGCTGCACACCGCCGACGAGATCCAGGCCCTGGAGATCCTGAACTCGCGGCCGCTGGCGCGGTTGGCGTTGCGGCAGGTGGCGCCCGCCGTGCTGGTCAGCCCCCGGCCTCGGCCGGAGACGCTCGCGCTGTTGCGGCGGGCCGGGTTCACCCCGGTCGGCGAGGACTTCACCGGCAACGAGGTCCCCGAGGACCAGACACCCCGGCGGGGCAGGGCCCAGCCCGCCCCGTGGCGGCCCGAGGACCACGTCACCACCCCGGCCACGCTGGCCGAGGTGCTGGCCGACTCCACCGGCGCCGACGAGCCGCTCGACCCGGACACCCAGCTGCGCGTCCAGGCGCCCGACCTGCCCGCGGCGGACCGGGGCTGGCTGGCCGCGGCGGCCAGGGACGGCGGGGCGGTCGAGATCGTCTACCGGAGTCCGGCGGGCGCCCCGGCCCCGCGCGTGGTCAGCGACCTGACCCTGGAGAGCGGGATCATGCTCGCCTGGTGCCACCGGCACGAGACCGAGGCGCACTTCCTGCTCGACCGCGTCACCCGGGCCCGCCCGATCGCCGGCCCCGTGCCCGCGGGCGGGAGACCACAGTGACCCAGCCGGGCAAGAGCGATCCAGTCGGGCAAGAGCGTTCCGGCCGAACACAGCGATCCGGCCGGGCACACCGCCGCCTTGGCCACCTGGGTCGAGGCCGATCGGCCCATCCCGGACCGCGGGTCAGCGCCGATCGGCTCATGGCCGCCGGGGCCGGAAACCGGTATCCTTGATCAAGTTCGGCGACCCGGGTTTCCGCGGTGGGGACAGCGCAGTGCCAGCCGTGTGGGAGATCGCGGGGAGTCGCCGTTCGGCGACGCGGAGTGCTCGTTCTCCGCAAGGTCGCGGAGCCGGACCCGTTCTGCCGGGGTCTGGGTCACAGGTTGATCAAGGTCTGTGGAGTTGGCCGGACTGTGGTCACCCGGTCGTGGCTGCGACGAGCGGTCGCTGATGACGGCGAAGTGTCCTCGCTGCAAAGTCGGAACACTCGGTGACCAGGGGAATTCATGCGGTGAGTGGTCGTTCTGGTCGGCAAGCGGACCAGTGTGACGTTCCTCAACCCCTCTCGGCAAGGCCGGAATCGGGTATAGAAAACCCGCTCTTCGGGTGCTGCCCACAGGATGACCTGGTCAAACGGTTACGCCAGGTGAGTTGGGCTTGCGCCATGGGAGTGATCACCGCGCGGCATCTTGACTGTGAGCGCTGGCGGGTTCACTCTGTCCGTAAGCACGAGTTCGGGTGTCCGCTCTGGACCCCGCTCGACAGCCGCCGTCTGTGTGGCTAGACTGCCACTTTGCGCTGTCCATTTTCTGTTCACCCTGCCCAGGGTCCCGAGATGATGGCCGCGCCGCACCCTTGACAACTGCCACGGCGCTCGCGCGTCGGGGCAGCTTCCAGCCAGCAACAGTCCCTGGAAGGACGCATCTTGGCAGTCTCCCGCGCGACCAAGGCCACTGCTGCGACCAACTCCACGTCGGGGATCCCTGGGGCGCCGAAGCGGGTTTCGTTCGCGAAGATCCGCGAACCCCTCACGGTGCCCGATCTGCTTGACCTGCAGATTCAGTCCTTCGAATGGCTCGTCGGCGCCGACGAGTGGTTCCAGCGCCGTATCGATGCCGGCGATGAGGATCCGATTGGCGGCCTCGCTGAGGTCCTCAACGAGATCTCGCCGATCGAGGACTTCTCGGGATCCATGTCCCTCTCCTTCTCCGATCCGCGCTTCGACGAGGTCAAGGCCTCGGTCGAGGAGTGCAAGGACAAGGACATGACGTACGCGGCCCCACTGTTCGTCACCGCGGAGTTCACCAACCACAACACCGGCGAGATCAAGAGCCAGACGGTGTTCATGGGTGACTTCCCCGTGATGACCGACAAGGGCACGTACATCATCAACGGCACCGAGCGAGTCGTGGTGTCGCAGTTGGTGCGGTCCCCGGGTGTCTACTTCGACACTAACGTCGACAAGACCACCGACAAGGACGTGTTCAGCGTCCGGATCATCCCGAGCCGGGGCGCCTGGCTGGAGTTCGACGTCGACAAGCGCGACACCGTCGGTGTCCGCATCGACCGCAAGCGCCGCCAGCCCGTCACCGTCCTGCTGAAGGCATTCGGCTGGACCGCGGAGCAGATCCGCGAGCGGTTCGGCTTCAGCGAGACCCTCATGGCCACGCTGGAGAAGGACCACACCGCCGGCCAGGACGAGGCCCTGCTCGACATCTACCGCAAGCTGCGCCCTGGCGAACCGCCCACCAAGGAGAGCGCGCAGACCCTCCTGGAGAACCTGTTCTTCAAGGAGAAGCGCTACGACCTG
Organism: Crossiella sp. S99.2; assembly: GCF_023094165.1. Lineage (GTDB taxonomy): Bacteria > Actinomycetota > Actinomycetes > Mycobacteriales > Pseudonocardiaceae > Crossiella. Next base: position 626,646 of record NZ_JALMDK010000001.1, read on the forward strand.
GCCAAGGTCGGCCGGTACAAGGTGAACAAGAAGCTGGGCCTCGACCAGCCGTTCACCACCGGCGTGCTCACCGAGGACGACATCGTCTGCGCGATCGAGTACCTGGTGCGCCTGCACGCGGGTGAGACCGCCATGACCGCCCCCGGCGGCGTGGAGGTCCCGGTCGAGGTCGACGACATCGACCACTTCGGCAACCGGCGCCTGCGCACGGTGGGTGAGCTGATCCAGAACCAGATCCGGGTCGGCCTCTCCCGCATGGAGCGCGTGGTCCGCGAGCGGATGACCACTCAGGACGTCGAGGCGATCACGCCGCAGACCCTGATCAACATCCGCCCGGTGGTCGCGGCGATCAAGGAGTTCTTCGGAACCTCCCAGCTCTCGCAGTTCATGGACCAGACCAACCCGCTGGCCGGCCTGACGCACAAGCGGCGTCTGTCCGCGCTCGGCCCCGGTGGTCTCTCCCGTGAGCGGGCCGGTCTTGAGGTCCGTGACGTGCACCCCTCGCACTACGGCCGCATGTGTCCGATCGAGACGCCGGAAGGCCCGAACATCGGCCTGATCGGCTCGCTGTCCTCCTTCGGCCGGGTCAACCCGTTCGGGTTCATCGAGACCCCGTACCGCAAGGTCATCGAGGGTCGGGTCACCGACAACATCGACTACCTGACCGCGGACGAGGAAGACCGGTACGTGAAGGCCCAGGCCAACACGCCGATCGACACCGACGGGAACTTCCTCGAGGACAAGGTCATGGTCCGCCGTAAGGGCGGCGAACTGGACCTGATCCCGCCGAACGACGTCGACTACATGGACATCTCGCCTCGGCAGATGGTGTCCGTGGCGACCGCGATGGTGCCCTTCCTCGAGCACGACGACGCCAACCGCGCGCTCATGGGCGCGAACATGCAGCGTCAGGCCGTGCCGCTGCTCCGCTCCGAGTCGCCGCTGGTCGGCACCGGGATGGAGCTGCGGGCCGCGGTGGACGCCGGCGACGTGGTCGTGGTCAGCAAGGCCGGGGTGATCGAGGAGCTGTGCTCCGACTACATCACCGTGATGGCCGATGACGGCACCCGCCAGACCTACCGGCTGCACAAGTTCCGCCGCTCCAACCAGGGCACCTGCATCAACCAGAAGCCGATCGTCAACGAGGGCGACCGGGTCGAGGTCGGACAGGTCATCGCGGACGGTCCGTGCACCCAGAACGGCGAGATGGCGCTGGGCAAGAACTTGCTCGTCGCGATCATGCCGTGGGAGGGGCACAACTACGAGGACGCGATCATCCTGTCCCAGCGCCTGGTGCAGGACGACGTGCTCACCTCGATTCACATCGAAGAGCACGAGATCGACGCCCGCGACACCAAGCTGGGCGCCGAGGAGATCACCCGGGACATCCCGAACGTCTCCGAGGAGGTCCTGGCCGACCTGGACGAGCGCGGCATCATCCGCATCGGCGCCGAGGTCCGCGACGGCGACATCCTGGTCGGCAAGGTCACGCCCAAGGGCGAGACCGAGCTGACCCCCGAGGAGCGCCTGCTCCGCGCGATCTTCGGTGAGAAGGCGCGCGAGGTGCGCGACACCTCGCTGAAGGTGCCGCACGGTGAGACCGGCAAGGTCATCGGCATCCGGGTCTTCTCCCGCGAGGACGACGACGAGCTGCCCCCGGGCGTCAACGAGCTGGTCCGCGTCTACGTGGCGCAGAAGCGCAAGATCCAGGACGGCGACAAGCTCGCCGGCCGGCACGGCAACAAGGGCGTCATCGGCAAGATCCTGCCGGTGGAGGACATGCCGTTCCTCGAGGACGGCACCCCGGTCGACATCGTGCTGAACACCCACGGTGTGCCTCGTCGAATGAACATCGGCCAGATCTTGGAGACCCACCTCGGGTGGATCGCCAAACAGGGCTGGAGCATCGACGGCAACCCGGACTGGGCGCGCAAGCTGCCCGAGGAGCTGTTCCACGCCGAGCCCGGCACGAACACCGCCACCCCGGTGTTCGACGGCGCCCGCGAGGAGGAGATCACCGGTCTGCTCTCCTCGACCCAGCCCAACCGCGATGGTGAGCGGATGGTCAAGGGCGACGGCAAGGCTCAGCTCTTCGACGGCCGCAGCGGTGAGCCGTACCCGTACCCGACCTCGGTCGGCTACATGTACATCCTCAAGCTGCTGCACCTGGTCGATGACAAGATCCACGCCCGGTCCACCGGCCCGTACTCGATGATCACCCAGCAGCCGCTGGGTGGTAAGGCGCAGTTCGGTGGCCAGCGATTCGGCGAGATGGAGTGCTGGGCCATGCAGGCCTACGGCGCTGCCTACACGCTGCAGGAGCTGCTGACCATCAAGTCGGACGACGTGATCGGCCGGGTGAAGGTCTACGAGGCCATCGTCAAGGGCGAGAACATCCCCGAACCGGGTATCCCGGAGTCGTTCAAGGTGCTGCTCAAGGAGCTGCAGTCGCTGTGCCTCAACGTCGAGGTGCTCTCCAGCGACGGCGCTGCCATCGAGATGCGCGACGGCGACGATGAGGACCTGGAGCGCGCCGCCGCGAACCTGGGCATCAACTTGTCCAGGTCCGAGTCGCCTTCGGTCGACGACATCGTCAACTGACCTCGCCGTCGGCGTGGGACGGGCTGAGCATCAGCCCAGCCCGTCCCACCCCGACCCGACTCAGCCTCTGAACCCGAACTATCAAGGGGAAGAACCGACGTGCTAGACGTCAACTTCTTCGACGAGCTCCGCATCGGACTGGCTACCGCGGACGACATCCGGCAGTGGTCCTTCGGCGAGGTCAAGAAGCCTGAAACCATCAACTACCGCACCCTGAAGCCCGAGAAGGACGGACTCTTCTGCGAGAAGATCTTCGGTCCCACCCGGGACTGGGAGTGCTACTGCGGTAAGTACAAGCGTGTCCGCTTCAAGGGCATCATCTGCGAGCGCTGTGGCGTCGAGGTCACCCGCGCCAAGGTGCGTCGTGAGCGGATGGGCCACATCGAGCTGGCCGCGGCCGTCACGCACATCTGGTACTTCAAGGGCGTTCCGAGCCGGTTGGGCTATCTGCTCGACCTGGCTCCCAAGGACCTCGAGAAGATCATCTACTTCGCCGCCTACGTGATCACGTCGGTGAACAAGGAGATGCGGCACAACGACCAGGCGACCCTGGAGAACGAGATCCAGGTCGAGCGCAAGCGCATGGAAGACAAGCGCGACGCCGACCTGGAGACCCGCGCGCAGAAGCTGGAGACCGACCTCGCCGAGCTTGAGGCCGAGGGCGCCAAGAGCGATGTGCGGCGCAAGGTCAAGGAGGGTGGCGAGCGTGAGATGCGCCAGCTCCGGGACCGGGCCGGGCGCGAGATCGACCGCCTCGACGAAATCTGGGACACCTTCGTCAAGCTGGACGTCCAGCAGCTGATCGCGGACGAGATGCTCTACCGCGAGCTGATCGACCGCTACGGCGAGTACTTCACCGGCGGCATGGGCGCGGAGGCCATCCAGCAGCTGCTGGGCACCTTCGACGTGGACGCCGAGTCCGACAAGCTGCGCGAGATCATTCGCAGCGGCAAGGGCCAGAAGAAGCTGCGCGCGCTCAAGCGGCTCAAGGTTGTGGCGGCCTTCCAGGCCACCCGCAACAACCCGCAGGGCATGGTCCTGGACTGCGTGCCGGTCATCCCGCCGGACCTGCGCCCGATGGTGCAGCTCGACGGTGGCCGCTTCGCCACCTCGGACCTGAACGACCTGTACCGCCGCGTGATCAACCGCAACAACCGCCTCAAGCGACTGATCGACCTCGGCGCGCCCGAGATCATCGTCAACAACGAGAAGCGGATGCTGCAGGAGGCCGTCGACGCGCTGTTCGACAACGGCCGCCGTGGCCGGCCGGTGACCGGGCCGGGCAACCGCCCGCTCAAGTCGCTCTCCGACCTGCTCAAGGGCAAGCAGGGCCGGTTCCGGCAGAACCTGCTCGGCAAGCGTGTCGACTACTCCGGCCGTTCGGTCATCGTGGTCGGCCCGCAGCTGAAGCTGCACCAGTGCGGTCTGCCCAAGCAGATGGCGCTGGAGCTGTTCAAGCCCTTCGTGATGAAGCGGCTGGTCGACCTCAACCACGCGCAGAACATCAAGTCCGCCAAGCGGATGGTCGAGCGCCAGCGCTCGCAGGTGTGGGATGTCCTCGAAGAGGTCATCACCGAGCACCCCGTGCTGCTGAACCGCGCGCCCACCCTGCACCGCCTCGGCATCCAGGCCTTCGAGCCCCAGCTGGTCGAGGGCAAGGCGATCCAGCTGCACCCGCTGGTGTGTGAGGCGTTCAACGCGGACTTCGACGGCGACCAGATGGCAGTCCACCTGCCGCTGTCCGCCGAGGCGCAGGCCGAGGCCCGCATCCTGATGCTGTCCAGCAACAACATCCTCTCGCCCGCCTCCGGGCGGCCGCTGGCGATGCCGCGTCTGGACATGGTCACCGGGCTGTTCCACCTCACCAAGCTGCGTGAGGGCGCCAAGGGCGAGGGCAACGTGTACTCGTCCCCGGCCGAGGCGATCATGGCCTACGACCTGGGCGCGCTGCACCTGCAGGCCAAGATCCGGATCCGGCTGACCGACCGCCTGCCCACCCGTGGCAGCGAGCCGGAGGGCTGGGAGCCGGGTCAGATCTGGCTGGCCGAGACCACTCTGGGCCGGGTGCTGTTCAACGACCTGCTGCCTGCGGACTACGCCTTCATCAACCGGCAGCTGCCGAAGAAGAGCCAGGCCGAGATCATCAACGACCTCGCCGAGCGGTACCCGATGGTCACCGTCGCCCAGACGCTGGACAAGCTGAAGGACGCCGGTTTCTACTGGGCCACCCGTTCCGGTGTGACCGTGGCGATCTCCGACGTGGTCGTGCCCGACACCAAGCAGCACCTGCTGGACGGGTACGAGGCCAAGGCCGACCAGGTCGAGAAGCGGTACCAGCGCGGTCTGCTCTCCAAGACCGAGCGCAACAACGAGCTGGTGCAGATCTGGACCCAGGCGACGAACGAGATCGCCCAGGTCATGGAGGACAACTTCCCCGACGACAACCCGATCTCGGTGATCGTGAAGTCGGGTGCGGCCGGCAACATGACCCAGGTCCGCCAGCTGGCGGGCATGAAGGGTCTGGTCAGCAACACCAAGGGCGAGTACATCCCGCGGCCGATCAAGGCGAACTTCCGCGAGGGCTTCTCCGTGCTGGAGTACTTCATCTCCACGCACGGCGCCCGCAAGGGTCTGGCCGACACCGCGCTGCGCACCGCCGACTCGGGTTACCTGACCCGTCGTCTGGTGGACGTCTCGCAGGACGTCATCGTGCGTGAGATCGACTGTGGCACCGAGCGGGGCGTCATCATGCCGCTCACCGAGCCCACGGCCGACGGCGGTTACGTCAAGCACCGCCACGTGCAGACCAGCGTGTACGCCCGCAACGCCTCGGAGGACATCTTCGACAGCGAGGGCAACCTGCTGATCGGCAAGGGCGCCGACCTCGGCGACCCGGCGATCGAGACCCTGGTCCGGGCAGGCGTGCCCAAGGCCAAGGTCCGCTCCGTGCTGACCTGCGAGTCCGCGGTCGGTGTCTGCGCGACCTGCTACGGCCGCTCGATGGCCACCGGCCAGCTGGTGGACGTCGGCGAGGCCGTCGGCATCGTGGCCGCGCAGTCCATCGGTGAGCCCGGCACCCAGCTGACGATGCGTACCTTCCACACCGGTGGTGTGGCTGGCGATGACATCACCGCTGGTCTGCCGCGTGTTCAGGAACTCTTCGAGGCCCGCGTGCCCAAGGGCAAGGCGCCTATCGCCGACGCCGACGGCCGCGTGCAGATCGAAGAGGGCGACCGGTTCCGCAAGATCACCATCGTGCCGGACGACGGTGGTGAGGAGATCGTCTACGACAAGCTGTCCAAGCGGCAGTGGCTCGCGACGATCAGCGTGGACGACTCCGAGCGGGCGCTGCAGGACGGCGACCACGTCAGCGTCGGCCAGCAGCTGCTGGAAGGTGCTGTCGACCCGCACGAGGTGCTGCGCGTCATGGGTCCCCGTGAGGCTCAGCTCCACCTGGTCCGCGAGGTGCAGAACGTGTACCGCACGCAGAGCGTGTCGATCCACGACAAGCACATCGAGACCATCGTGCGCCAGATGCTCCGCCGCGTGATCATCATCGACTCCGGTGCCACCGAGTTCCTCCCGGGCGCACCCGTCGAGCGCAGCGACTTCGAGACCCAGAACCGCCAGATGGTGGCCGAGGGCAACGAGCCGGCCTCGGGCCGTCCGGTGCTCATGGGCATCACGAAGGCGTCGCTGGCCACCGAGTCGTGGCTGTCCGCGGCCTCCTTCCAGGAGACCACGCGTGTCCTCACCGACGCCGCCATCAACGGCAAGAGCGACAAGCTGATCGGCCTGAAGGAGAACGTGATCATCGGTAAGTTGATCCCGGCTGGCACGGGCATCAACAAGTACCGCAACATCCAGGTGCAGCCGACCGAGGAGGCACGGGCCGCGGCTTACGCGATCCCGTCCTACGACGACGGCTACTACACCCCGGACGTCTTCGGCGCCGGCACGGGTGCGGCGGTGCCGCTCGACGACTACGACTTCGGCCGCGACTACCGCTGACGAAGCCAGTACCACACGGAAAGGCCCCGCCACCGGAATCCGGTTGGCGGGGCCTTTCCCGTTGCCGGGGTCAGTCCTTGATCGGGAAGTTGGTGAACCAGTCCGAGCCGGTGAACGGCTCCGGGCCGAACTCGGTGGCCGCGCCATCGGCCAGGGTGGCGATCTCCTCACCCAGTTCCAGCTCGCGCATCAGCGGCACCGGGACCACCGAGGTGAAGGTGTAGACCGAGGTCAGCAGGCTGGCCGCGAGCGAGCCCACGGTGCCGGTGTTGCCGGGGTGACCCACCGCGCAGCCCAGCACCAGGTCGAAGCGCGGGCTGGAGAAGGCCGCGTGCACCGCCATCGCCAGCGCCTCGTGCGCGTCCCAGCCTGCGCCGAGGGCGGCCACCTGGGTCGCGGTGACCTGTTCGCCGTCCCCGTCGTCGAAGCGCCGCAGCGCCTCGGACAGGGCCGCGCTGACCGGCTCGTGGCCGGGATGCCCGGCGAGTTCGTCCAGCGCCGCGTAGACGGCCCTGGACGGGTTGCTGAGCCCGCGCAGGAAGGTGTGCACCAGGACCGCGTAGGCGCCGGCGGACAGCCAGGCGATCGGGTGGCCGTGGGTCAGCGCGGCGATCCGCGCGCCCAGGTCGAACACCTGCTTCGGGTCCGCGCTCCACAGCGCCGCGGCGGCGGCCCTGGGCAGCACGGTGGCCGAGCGGGAGTCGTTGACCGGCTGCTCGGGCGTGCCGAGGGTGTCCGCGCGCACCAGGGTCAGCGTGCTGTGGTCCGGCCAGCGCTTGGCCGCCAGCCCGGGCCGGGTCGGCCACCAGCCGTCGGCCGGGCCGTCCAGCCGCGGTTCCTGGGTCTGCAGCCAGCGGCGCAGGCCCAGCCGGACCTCGCCGAGTGGATCGGCGACCCCGGTGCGCCTGCGCCGGATGCCCGCGCGCAGGATCGCGTCCAGCACGAACAGCGACACCTGGGTCTCGCCGGTGATCAGCCCGTGGCCGCCGAAGACCGGGGGATATTCCTCCGGCCAGGCCGCGCCCTCGGCCGTGGACAGCTCGGCCCGGTCCAGGGTCCGCACCCCGGCGCCGATCGAGCCGCCGATGGCCTGGCCGACGTAGCAGCCGATCAGCCGGTCCTTGGCCAGACCGAACTTGCGGTCCAGCGGCATGCCGGTCTCGGCCGGGCGCACGGGCGTGCTCACTGCCGCACCTCCCCTGGCGGGATCTCCACCAGCAGGCCGCGGGCCAGGTAGTCCGACAGCGGCTGCGGCAGCAGGTACACCCGGGCGCCGCCTGGCTGGGTCTCGCTCGGCCGGGTGCGGGCGCCGATGATCTTCCAGTCGCCGACCAGCCGGAACCGGCCGTAGGGGCCCTGGGCGAACTCCGGCGGCAGCGTGGTCCGTTCGAAGCCGGTGCCCGCGTCGAAGAGGGTGTTGCCATCCGGTGGGCCGTACCGCTCGACCTGGTGGCCCTCGGGCACGATCACCGAGTCGATCTCGTCGTAGCGTGAGATCGCCGGGTCGTTGCCCATCGCCTGGATCGGCGACTCCTCCGGCAGCAGCGGTTCGTCGTCGGCCCGCTGCAGGTTCGGGTAGTTCAGGTAGAGCTGGCCGATCAGGTAGGTGGCCGCCTGGGACACGTCGTCGAAGCGGGCCTCCAGCTCCCGGCGCTTGTCGTCGGCCCACCACCAGAACACGGTGAACCGCTCGTCCGCCTCGCGGAACAGGCACCACGCCTGGTCGGCGTAGTCGCCGAAGCTGAGGTAGCGGCGGCTGATGCTGAACCGGATGGCGAAGTCCCGCACGGAGAACACCGCGCGCTCCCAGTCGTCCTTGGCGCCGGGATGGGTCTCCGGCATGTCCATCACCAGGGAGGTGGCCCGCTGGAGCACCCGCTTGGGCAGGGCGACCGGCGGTCGGTAGTCCTGGCCGCGGAGGTGGTCGAGCAGTTCCAGCGGCGGCACCACATCGTGTTCGCGCAGGTAGTAGGCCAGCGCCGCGCTCCAGACCCACACCCCGTCGGTGTGGTAGGCCATCGGCACCAGGCTTTCCTGCTCGGGGTGCAGCAGGTCGGGCGCGTAACCGCGGGAGGACAGCACCACCGGGGCGGCCTGCAGGTAGGTCTGCACCGCGAGCCATTCGGTGTGGCTGAGCCGGGTGCGGTAGGCCACCGGCGGCTCGCCCTCGGCGACCTTGTCGAACAACCGGGCCAGCGCCAGCTCGGGCTGCGGCACCGGCTTGGCGTTCTCGCCCTGCTGCACGGCCTGCTGGGTGCGGATCCGGTCGTGGTGGATCAGGTCCTGGTAGGCCTGCCACGCCTGCTGGAACAGCCAGGGCGGGGTGGCCGCGGCCGAGCGGGGCAGGATGGCCAGCTCGGTCAGCGCGGCTTCGCCGGCGGCGAAGTCCAGTGCCCAGTCCGGCGCGGTCTGGAAGTCGAACTCGATGGTGGGCTCGCCGCCGGGCACCAGCCTGAAGTCGGCGGTGAACCAGGCGCCGGTCTCCGGCCGGTAGGTGGCCAGGCGCAGTCGGTGCACCCACTGGCCGATCTGTGGCGGCGGCGCCCAGTAGTACTCCTGGCCGTCGGCCAGGGTGACCACCGTGGTCAGCTCAAGCCTGCCGCCGAGCGCGCGGGCGAGGATCCCGGCGCCCTGCCAGCCCTCGGGCGCGGTCGCGGCCACCGCGGCGGCGAGGCCGCCCAGCGCCTCGGTGGCGAGGCCGCCGAGCACCGCGGCGAAGTCCGGTTCGTCGAGGGTGGCCGGGCCCACGTCAGCCGGGGCGGGGAACCCGTCCAGGCCGGGCCGGGAGCGCACCTGGGTGCCGCGGACCTGGATCACCTTGCTGACCTCGGCCAGCGGCTTCTCGCCGCCGAAGGTGAGCCGGTCGTAGGTCTGCAGGCCGCGCTGCGCCACCTGCTCCTGGGTGAGCCCGCCCTGCTGCGGCCAGACCACCCTGGCCAGGCCGGGGGCCAGCCCCTCGACGTCGTAGGTCACCTCGTACGGCTCGTCGCCGACGAAGCCGTATGCCTGGCTGGTGAAGATCGATTCGGCCTCGCCGGGGCCGGTCTGCTTGAGGAAGGTCTCGCCGGACTGCTCGAAGTCACCGGTCGGGACCACCCCGGGCGGCGCCACCAGGTAGGCGGGCTTGCCAGGCTGGGACCGGTACTGGAAGAGCTGGTCCTGCCAGTACGCCCAGGCGCCGTTGTGCGGGTGCTGATTGATGATCATGTGCTCAGTTCTCCCCTGGAACGGGCTGCTCGCCTGCGGCGAAGTCGATCAGGTCCTGCAGCGGGATGGTGGCCGACAGCGCGCCGGTCACTCCCGCGTTGAGGCGGAGCCGCACTCCGCCGAAGCCGAGCAGCGCCTTGCCCTGGGCCGCCTGGCAACTCGTCCACGTCTCGGGCCGCCGCTCCGGCGAGGTGCACGCGTCCAGCACCGATCCACCGGCCTCCTCGGACAGGAACAGCTCGCCGGGGTGGTCCGGGTACTCGGCCATGGTCAGTTCCCAGTCGAGCAGGGTGCGCAACGCGGTCTCCCGTGGTCCGTAGCCGCTCAACGCCAGCTCCAGATCGCGTTCGAGCTGGTTGGTCGGCCGCGGCCAGCCCAGCGCCTGCGGGCCCGGCCGGTAGCCGGGGTTGGGCACGTACTCGCCGAAGTGCCCGTGCTCGTCCACCCGGTAGCCCCCGCGCACGCCCCACGGCGGCACCACGCTGCTGGGGTCGAACTCCGCGTCGATCGAGTACATCCAGCTGTTCGGCTGGTGCCTGGCGACCGCACGCATCTCCTCGGTGATCTCCGGTGGCTCGTCGGCTGCCGGGCTGTGCTCCCTGGTCAGCTCCTCCTGCTCGGCCACCGTACCGACCAGCGCCGGATCGGCCGGGCCGAACAGGGCGAGCGTGGTCGTCGTCTCGGTGTCCGGCCGGTGCACCTCGGTGCCGCCGGACCAGTTGCGGGTCTGCCCGAGGCAGACCACGTCCCGCCGGGCCCCGTTCACCGCGAGGAACCAGCCCAGCTCCTCCAGCTCCCGGCGCACCCGCAGCAGCGCCTCGTACACATCGTGCGCCCGCGCCTCGCCGATTCCCCACGGGCCGTGCACGCGGACCAGGGCGTCCTCGTCCTGCCCGCGCTGGTACTCCGCCCTGGCCTGGGTGGTCCCGGCGTCCAGGAAGACGGTGTCCGCCCGGAAGGCGGCGATCTCGATGGTGTGCAGCACGCTCAGGCCACCTCCGCCCTGCTCGCCGGGTCCAGCAGCCGGTGCAGCCAGTCCAGGAAGGCGCGGTGGTCGGCGGGGCCACTCAGCTCGACCGGCGTGCCCTGTTCGGACCGGCTCATCCGGCCGAGTCCGTCCAGCGCCACCCGCTCGGCGGTGAAGCCGACGAAGGGCAGTTCCAGCGCCGCGGACAGGGTGAGCGCGTCGTGCTGGATGGTGCCGGGGTGGAAGTCGGTGAACCACTGTGCCAGGTGCGCGGCGAGCAGCCCGGCCCAGGCTGGCGCGGCCGGATCGGCCAGCCGCCGGTGGGTGGCCGAGGCGACCCGGATCTCCAGCTCGGGGGTGAACGTGGTGTCGGAGAGCACCAGCCGCGGCCGGTGCGCCCTGGCCAGCACGGTGTGCGCGGCGGCCGGATCCACCCGGATGTTGTGCTCGGCCCGGCTCGGATCGCGGTAGTGCAGCGCGCCGCCCATCTGGGTCAGCCGGATCCGCTCGGCTAGGCCGGGGCGGGCGGTGAGCACGTCGGCGAGGTTGGACATCGGACCGAGGCCCACCCAGCGCACCGGGCCCGCGCAGACCGCCTCGACCGCGGCGAGCACGTCGCCGGACTGGGCAGGGACGGTGCCGGGCACCAGGTCGCGCACGCAGTTCAGCCGGGTGTTGCCGAGATCGCGGCCGGCCACCACCGGCACCTCGGGGCGGCCGAGCAGGTCCAGCAGCAGCCGGACGAACCGGGCCCGGTAGCCGCCGGGCAGCTCGTCGCCGGTGAGCACCAGCGCCAGCTCGGGCAGGCCGGCCGCGGCCACCAGCGCCAGCGCGTCGTCCGGGTCGCCGCCCGCGTCGGTGTCGATGACCACGGGCAGGACGGGTGTCGCGGTGTGCTGGCCCATGTCACCTCCTCCGTGCTTGGACCACCTCAGCGTGTTCCCCCGGTCAGGGCGCGGAGGCTTCCGGCGTGTCGCTCTCGTCGGTGAAGCGGTAGTAGCTCAGGTTCGGCTGGTTCAGCAGCGCGCCCAGGTAGGCCGCGGGCTCGTCGGGCCGCACCATCCGGCGCTCGGCGTGCAGGTCGACGCCGTTGGTGTGGAAGTGCCGGGCGATCTCGCCGTGCTCGGCGTCCAGCACGGTCAGCCCGACCGAACCGTCGGCCAGCAACAGGGACTCGGCGACCCTCGTCCAGCCCCGGGGCGCCCGCATGTGCAGTGCAATCCGGCTCGGCGTCCTGTCAGCGCTCACGGCCTCGACCCCCGCACCGTCAGCAGCCCGGCGTTCTGCAACCGCCCCGGCCACGCCTCGCCGTTGATCATGCCGTGCGCCTGGACTTCGACCAGCCTGCCCGCCGCGCCCTCGACGCTGTCCTCGCTCAGGCCCATCCGGTGCAGCACCGCCCGCAACGCGTCCGGTTCGATCGCACGCACCTGGGTCAGCACCTCCGGGCTCAGCGGCAGCTGGAACAGGGCAGCGGTGAAGTCGGAGCGGATTCCGTAGTCGGGATCGGGGGACTCCGGGAAGGAGTACCTGTGGTCGATCGCGACCAGGTTGCCGTCGCGGTCGGTCAGGTAGTTGCCGCGGTGCCGGTCGGTGTTGCCCGCGATGTAGTCGAGCACCGCCAGCCGCTCCTGCTGGACCAGGGGGTAGTCCCCGGCCGCCCGGCCGGGCAAGGCGTCCACGAAGTCCTGGAGTGAGCCGTCGCCGAGTGGACCGGTCACCATCGTGGTGGTCGGCACCAGCCCGAACCCGAGCAGCTCGTCCACCCGGGAAGCAGCAACCTCTCGCTCGGCCAGCTCGGTGTGCGGGATGCCCTCCCGGAGCCCCTCGGGGACGCCGTCGGCGGGCTTGTACATCGCCGAGGTGTCGTTGTCGAAGTAGACCTCGAAGGCCGGGTTCACGTGGTTCGTGTCGCCGAACTCCTCGTACCCGATGGCGTGCCGGGACCGGAGTTCCCGCTCGGCCTCACTGAGCCCCTCCTCGGCCGGGTCCATCCGGAACTCCGCGCCCGCGCCAGGCAGGCCCTCGGCCTGCGGCGTGGCCGCGTCCGCGGGGGAGTCCTCGGCCGGTGGGGTGAGGTCGAGCGTGCGGGATTCGTCCCTGGGCCCGGCCGCCTCGTCGCCCTGGTCCGGGACGGCGTCGGTCGGCTGGTCGGCGGCGAAGTTCATCGTCGACTGGTCGGGCGGGACCTGCACGGTCTCGCCTGGCACGGTCCCGGCCGAGGCTGCCTCCGCCGGGACGGTGTCCCGTGGCTCGGTCCGGCCACCGCTGGTGCCCGCCGCGGCGGGCGCTGGCGGTGGCGGATCGCTCGGCGGCGGTCCGGCCGGAGCCGCCGCGGCGGGCGGGTCGGTGTCCGGCCCACCGCTGTCCGGCTTGGCGCTGGCTGCCGCCGCGGCGGCCTTGGCTGCCGCGTGATCGGCGGCGCGCTGCTGCTGGTCGCCGGTGTAGGTCTGGCCGTCATCGGTCAGCCGCCAGCCGCCCGGCGGGTTGCCAGCCCCGTTGTCCAGATTCGGGTCGTAGGCCCCCAGCAGCACCGAGTTGCCCGCGCGGTCGGTCAGCCAGATCTCGGCCTGGTCGAACCGGTGCGGGTGCAGCTCGAACTCCGGCACCGGGTTGTCCTGGCTCGCGGTGAACCCGTGCCCGGCGAACGGGGCCGGGTTGCTGCGACCGTTGCCGCCCATCGGGAACGGATCGGCCGCGTCGTGGTTGCCGTAGGCGATCGGCATCGCCTGATCCGGGGTCACCGCGCCGGTGTGGTTCGGGCCGAGGTTGACCGAGCCAGGGTCGAACGGGAAGCGCAGCGTGGCCACGAACTCGTCGCCGAAGTCGTACGGCGGCCTGCCGTTGCGGTCGATATAGCCGTTGTCGGTGTAGTCCAGCCGCAGGCCCTCGATGACCTGGCTCGGCGTCTGCAGGTGTGCCACGTCGGCGTACCGGGCGGTGAAGCCCCTGGTCTGGTCCGGCCTGCCGAACCGGCCGCCGTCGTCGGTGAACGGCGGTCCCGGCACCCAGGAGTTGCCGAGCAGGTTCGCCGCCGCCTCCGCGGTCAGCGCCCGCTGCAGCATCTCGCCCGGCTGGGCCTGCACCTGCTCGCGGATCCGGGTCATCGCCTGGATATCGGCGTCGTTGCCCACGAAGTCCTCGATGGACTGCGCGCGCATCCGGTCGAAGTCCGCGCGGGAGACCCCCGCGTTGGCCAGGATCTGGTCCAGGTTGGCCGGGAATCCGGTCGAGGCGTCGAGCTGGTTGTCCGCGAACTGGGTCTGGTACGGCGTCCCGTCGTCGAAGGTGACCTGCTGACCGGGCACCGCCGGGTCGTCGGTGGTGCCGCCCGGATCGGCCGGGCTGTCCGGCGGCACCGGGCTGTCGCCGGTCGGCGGACCCTCCGCGCCGCGCTGGTGCGCTTCCGGCGCGAAGTCCGGCTGGTGCGGTCCCCAGGTGGGCGCGGGGCCGGGCGGGTAGGGCCCGTGCACCCGGGCGAGCGAGCCGTCCGGGTTGATCGTGACCCACTCGCCGTTGGGCGGCCAGCCTGGGCGGCGGATGCCGTTGTCGACCGTGGTGTTGCTGGCGAAGACGTTGCCGCTGTTGTCCACCCACACGTCGGACCGGCTGGCGGTCACCGGCTGGCCGAGTGCGGCGGCCAGCTGCGCGGCGAAGTGCGGATCGGTCTGGCAGGCCAGCAGCCGGACCGGCCGCGGGTTGGCCGCCCAGTCCGGGTTGGCCCTGATCACCGAGGCCAGCGTGTGCGGGTCGACCCGGCCGCCGTTGTGGCCGCCGAACATCACCCCGTTCGGCGAGCCGTGCAGGTCCACGGTGAAGCTGTGCGGATCCGGCCGCACCTGCGCGGCACTGGCCCGGTGCGCGCCCTCGGCGTCCGGGAAGACCGACATGCCAGCCGGGGTGGCGTACATCCGGCTGAGGTCGCCCGGCCGCAGTCCCGACCGCGGATCGTTGTCGTCCAGCCCGAGTCGCTCGCCCAGTGGCCGGCCGCGCCCGGGGTCGGGCATCGGCGAGACGCCCAGCCTGCGCTGTTCGTTGGCCCGCATGCGCTCGGCCTTGAGCTGTTCCATCTCCGCGCGGTGCCGGTTGAGTTCGACGTGCTCACCGGTGGCGAGCACCTCGCCGTTCTCGTAGCGCAGTTCCAGGTCGTCCATCCGCTTGCGGAAGTCCGCGGTGGACTCGACCGGCCGGGCCTGTTCGGGCCGGGTCTGCGCCTCGGGGAAGGCCGAACCGGTCGGACCGAAGCGCACGCCGTCGGTCTGACCCCAGGTGGTCCGCGGGTCCCGCGGGGTGGCGGGTTCCGGCGCGGGCGCCGGGCGCAGCGGGGCGCCGGGCGGCGGCCCGTTCCAGCGCGGTCCGGGTGCTGGCCGCATCGGCCGGCCACCGGGCGGTGGCATCGGGTTCGGGCCGCTGGGACGGCCGCCCATCGGGTTCGGCCCACCCGGCGGGAAGCCCCGCGGTGGCGGTGGCGGCATCGGCCCGGTGGGGCGGCGCACCGGCGCGCCCATCGGCGGCTGGCCCTGGCCGAACTGCGGCGGACGACCGCCACCCGGCGGTGGTTCCACCCGGGGCGGCCTGCCCTGGAAGTCGGCGGCGGGCAGGTTCGGCTGGGTGCGGCCGCGGGACGGGTCGAACTGCTGCCCAGGGTCGAACTGGGGCCTGCCCTGCGGCGGGAACTGGTTCGGGTCCTGCGGAATCCGGCCGGGCGGCACGTCCTGCGGCGGCCTGCCGGGCTGGGTGCCCGCGGCCGGATCCGGCCCTCGGCCGGGCGGCGGGAACTGCCCCGGCCGGTTCGGCTGACCGGCGGCCGGGTCGAACTGCGGCCGGCCAGGGCCCGCCTCCGGCAGCGGCCGGTGCTGGCCCAGCGCCGGATCCGCCTGCGGCCTGGTGCCGGGCCCGGGCGGCAGGTCCTGCGGGCCGCGCACCGGCGGGAACCCGCCCGGCTGCTGCCGGGGCAGGCCCTGCGGTGGGGTGGGCGCGTTCGGGTCCACCGGCCGGGCCGGTGGTTCGGGGGTGCGGACCGGGCCCGGCTCGCCCTGCCGGGGCAGACCGCGCGGCGGGGTCGCCGCGTTCGGGTCCACCTGCTGCTGGTCGGGCCTGCGGTCCGGCAGACCCTGCGCGGGCGGGGCCTGCGGCGGTGGCGGCGGGTCCTGACGCACCGGCGGGGCGGGTGGCGGTGGCGGGTTGTCCAGCCTGGACATGGCGTCCAGCCGGGACACCGGCGCCGGTACCGGGTCGCCGCCGCCCAGATCGGTGCTGAGCGCGCGGGCAGGCCGTTCCGTCGTGCTCAGCGGCGGGTCGGCCAGGCTGCCGTCGGGCAGGCGCGGCGTCGGCACCTCGCGCATCTCGATCACCCAGGTGCCGCTGGCGTCCTGGTGCCTGCCGGTGATCTCGAAGCTGGTCCCCGGCGGGAACAGCACCTCGGACTCGTTGCGCGGCGCGATCGAGGAGATGTCCCGGCCGGACACCGACTCGATGACGAACTTCAGGTTGCCCTTGAGCTTGCGTCCCTCCACCGCGGCGGAGGAGGTGAAGCTGCGTTCGGTGACCGTCGAGCCAGGGGCGTAGCGGTCCAGCGCGGCGTCGAGGTCGACGGCGTCCGGCAGGTAGATCGCCCGGTTGACCGTGCCCTCGTGCCGGGGGAACTCGTTGAGCACCGAGGCGATCAGGCGGATCTGCCCGTCCCGCTCGGCGAGCCCGGCCGGATCGCTGGTGCGCAGGGCGGTGTTGATGTCCGCGGACTGCGACATCGCGTAGCCGACCAGCGCCGCCAGGTGCTCCCTCGGCACACCCTCCAGCGCCGCCGCGACCTCGGGCCTGCGGCGGAGCACGTCCTCCAGCGTCGCGAGGTCCTCGGCGAAGGCGCCCGACTGCACATAGGGCGAGTTCTGCATGTGCGCGAGATCGGCCTCGGTGGCCCGCTGGTCCGGGTTGGCGAGGTAGTCCGGATCCCGCGGGAAGTCCACAGTGGACTCAGTACCGCGATCGCTCGGACCGGATTCCGTTGGCAGCGGGCCGGTCTGCTCGGCCGGACTGTCCGAAGTGGACAGATCACGAGCGGCAGGTGGGTCCACTGTCGCGTGCACCCGCTGCTGCGGCGTGGCGGCCGCGGCCGGACGCTGCGCTTCGCCCGTGCGCGGCGGCCGCGACTCGGACTGTCCACTGTGGACAGATGGGGTCGGGGACGCGGGCGGGGTGCCCGGCGGGGCGGCCGAATGTGGTTGCGGCGGCTGGAATCGCCGCGGATCCATGGAGGAGTCCGGCGGCTCGTGCTCGCCGCGCCGCCACACATCGCGCGGTCCGCGCTCGGGCAGATCGCTGCCCCAGGTCGGGGTGTGGCCAGGCGGGTGGGACTGGTTGTGCGCGGTGCTGGTGCCGTCCGGGCGGAAGGTGGCCCACTCGCCGTTGGGCGGCCAGCCCGGCCGGAAGTCCTGGCCGCGGCCGTCCAGGTGGGCGCTGCTGGCGAAGACGTTGCCGTCAGCGTCGATCCAGGCGTCCTTGGTCGGCGCGAGCACGTCCACGCCGAGTTCCTGGGCGAGCTGGGCGGCGAAGCCGTCGTCGTTGCGGCCGGTCTGGCAGGAGATCAGCCGGATCGGCTGCTCGCCGTCCCAGTCCGGGTTGGCCCGGATGATGTCGGCCAGGTCCTTGGCGGAGAGGCGCTGGTCGCCGACCCGCACCCGGTCGGCCGCGCCGTGCATGTCCACGGTGAACCGGCCGGGGTCGGGCGCTACCCGCATGCCCGCGCTGGACTGCGCGGGGAACTTGTGGTCGAAGGTGTCCAGCACGATGCCCGCGTCCGAGCGCCGGATGTTGGGCTCCAGCCCGGCCAGGTGCTCGGGCAGTGGCGCGGGCTGCCGCGGCGCGGGCGGCGGCGCGGCCGCGGCCGGGGCAGGCCGGGCGGGCGGCGCCTCGGGCTGGGTGACCGGACCGTGCTGCGGCGGACCGGCTGGCCGGTGCCCCGGCTGCTGCTGACCGCCGGAGGTGTCCACCGGCGTGGGCGTGGACACCAGCGCCACGTCCGGGGTCATGGCGGGGGAGCCGTCCGCGCGCATCGGCATCGGCGGCGGGGGAGCCTGCTGGTGGTGCGGCATCGACGCGGGCGGCGGCGAGCCGTGATGCGGCACAGGACCACCGCCCGGCAGCGGGCCACCGGCGCCGGGGCCGAAGCCGGGCCCGAAACCAGGGCCGAACCCGGCGCGCGGCTGCCCGCCGACCGGCTGCTGTCCCGGCGTCTGCTGGGGCTGCCCGGCGGGCTGGCCGCCGTGCGGCTGCTGTCCGGGCGGAGGCGTGCCGGGGTGGCCGCCGGGCGTGCTGGGCTGACCACCGGGCGTGCCCGGCGGCGGACCGCCCGCGGGGCCGTGCGCCGGACCGGTGCCGCCCGGGGTCGGGCCGCCCGGTGCGGGGCTGCCCGGAGTGGGGCCGCCCGGTGCGGGGCTGCTGGTGGTGGGGCTGGTCGGCGAGCTACCGCCGGGCGTCGGCCCACCCGTGTTCGGCGTGGAGCTGCCGCCCGGTGTGTGCGCGGGCCCGGCCCCGGCCGGCGTCGAGCCGCCCGCCGGGCTGTGGCTCGGTCCACCGCCGACCGGGCCGCCGCCACCACCCATCGGCGGCGCACCACCCATCGGCGCGCGCGGCGCGGGTGCGCCGCCACCGCCTGCCGGTGGCTGACCGCCGGGCGGCGGGGCGCCCTGTTGCTGCTGGCCGGACGGGCCGAACTGCTGTTGCTGTTGCTGCTGCGCCGGGCCCTGCTGTGGCTGGCCCTGCGGAGGGCCGTCGGCCTGCGGGCGCACCTGCGGGGCCTCCGGCGGGGCGACGCCGGAGGTCGCGGTGCTGTCCTGGTTGCCGCGGGGCGCCGGTCCGTCGCCGGAACCGCCGCCCGACCCGCCACTGCCCGAACCACCGCTGTGCGAGCCGCCCGAACCGCCACCGGAACCACCCGGACCGCCGGTGCTGCCCGAGCCGGCGCCCGAGCCGCCCGGACCGCCGGTGTGCGCGCTGCCGGAATCGGCGGAGCCGCCGGAGTGAGAAGACCCACTCGAGAGGTCCGGAGCCGGTGGCGCGGCGGGCGGCGCCGAGCGGCCGCCGCCGTCGCCGGTGCCGCCGACGTTGCCCAGGTTGGTGTCCAGCGAGGCCAGGTTGGCCATGCTGCGGGCGTCGAAGTTCTCCTTGGCGCCGCCGACCGCGCCGGAGGCCGCGCCCGAGGTGCCGCCGAGTGCGACGTCCTTGAGGTTGAAGTTGCCGCTCATGACGCCCTCGGCGGCGGCCGACACCGCCCCGGTGACGCCCTCCTCCAGGGCGTTCTTACCCATGGTCTTGCCGATGCCGTCGCCGATGCCGTCACCGAAGGCCTTGCCCATGCCGCCGCTGACCGCGCCGCCGACCAGGCCGGAGATCGCGCCGGACTTGGCCGCGTCCAGGGTCAGGCTGGTGTCCCAGGAGTCGCGGCTGCCCTTGGCCATCTGGATCAGCTGCACGCCGGCGTCGATGGCCACACCCGCGGCCACCTCGACACCCACGTTGATCACCAGCCGGCGCAGCAGGTTGGTGCCGAAGCGCTGCATGATGGTCTGGATCAGCCTGCGGAAGATGCCCTGCACGACCACCCTGGTGGCCATCTGGGCGACCGGGATGCCCGCGGTGCTCGCGCCGAAGCTGACGAAGGCGGCCGCGATCATCGCCGCGATCTGCGCGGCCAGCAGGATCAGCGCCGCGATGATCGACAACTTCGCGTACTCGACTTGCAACGCGCAGTTCTTGCAGGCCGAGCTGAGCGTCTTGGTCAGCTCCTGCAACTTGGGCAGGGCACCCTCGCCGCCCTGGGCGATCTTCTTCCAGAACTCGTCGAACTTCTGGGCGGCCTCGCCCTCCATGTTCGCGCGGGCCTCACGGACGGCGTTCTCGGCGTTGCGCAGCGCGGTCTCGACGTCCCCCGACGCCTTCTCCCAGCTCTGGCTGAGCCGCATCAGCGCGGTCTCGTCACCTTCCGGCCACTCCGACCCCACCACGATCGGCGCCAGCCACTGCAACCAGCCGGGCAGTTCGATTCCCACGAGCCTGTGCTCCCCATCCCGCCGCTAGCGGCGCGCGCCCCTGCTCAACTGCCGCTTGCCTTCAGCTCGGCCGCGTTGCCGGTGTCGGCCTGCTCCATGGTGGTCGCCTGGTCGTTGAGCCCCTTGGCCACGTTGATCAGGCCCTGGGCGACATCGGCGATGCCCTTGCTCACCGCGTCCGCGGCGGGCACGTAGTCCTTGCTGAAGGCCTGGCCGGACTCGTCGTTGCCCCAGCACGGTCCTTCACCGGTGAGCGAGGACTGCAGCGCGGTGGCCGCCTTGGCCAGGTCGTCGCCGACCCGGCCGAGCCTGCCCGCCCCGGCACGGATGCCGTCGGCGTTCTGCCTTGTCTTGCCCGACATCACCAACCGTCCTTCCGGAACACCGAGCCGTAGCCCTCCTCGTCCTCCTCGGACTCTGGACGGCGGTGCGCCGGTTTCGTGTTCTCCGTCACTTCTTCCACCGGCGGGATCCGGAGCAGATCGGCCAGCGAGGGGGCGCCGGGCAGCAGGTCCGGCAGGTCGATCATGGGCTCGTCCTCGGTGGCCAGCGGGGCCAGCTCCTCCTGGATCTGCTCCTGCGCCCTGGCCGCGGCCTCGCGCACCACGCCGGTGATGGTCCGGGCCAGGCTCTCCGGGGTGACCCGCTCGAACGCCCGCGCGGAGAGGGTGAGTTTGTTCAGCACGCCGTTGGCCCCGACCGTGGCGGTCACCACACCATCGGGTGAGCTGGCCTCGCCCACCACGGCGGCCATCCTGGCCTGCGCCTCGCGCAGGTTGTCGGTCTTCTCCCGCAGGTCACGCATCATGTCGTCGACGCGATCGCGCAGCTGGGCGTTGCGCGACTCCAGCTCGGCGTTCTCGGCGTCGAAGTCGAACATGCGGGTGCTCCCGGGGTCGGGCCTGGCGCGGGTGGGCCGCGTGGTCACAGGGAAGCTACCGTGAAGCCGGTTACGGTGTGCGCTGATCCATCCCATCCACACCCGTCACCACCTGCGCGGGGAGTATCCACAGCCGGGGCGGCCCCCGTTTTGACCCTCCCGGTGGACGCCAGGTATCTTTGCTACTCGTGCCCGACTTGCGTCGGGCCGCTCCGCGTGCCTGAGAGGCGCAGCCCGTGTGTCGCAGCCGGGCTGACTTCCAGGTGACACGCGCGGAATCCTCCCAATCCCAGTGGGACGTCTCAGGTGGAAATGGGGCGCGGTATCGGGCGACACGCCCGACCTCGGGTTACGGAGGAGCCCCGCAGAACCCCGGACACATCAGAGGCGAACAGAGAAAGACGGTCCATGCCCACGATCCAGCAACTGGTCCGCAAGGGCCGGCAGGACAAGGTCACGAAGACCAAGACCGCGGCGCTCAAGGGGAGCCCGCAGCGGCGCGGTGTGTGCACCCGCGTCTACACCACTACCCCGAAGAAGCCGAACTCGGCGCTGCGCAAGGTCGCTCGCGTCAAGCTGTCCAGCCAGATCGAGGTCACGGCGTACATCCCTGGTGAGGGCCACAACCTGCAGGAGCACTCGATGGTGCTCGTGCGCGGCGGTCGTGTGAAGGACCTCCCCGGCGTTCGCTACAAGATCGTGCGCGGTTCGCTCGACACGCAGGGCGTGAAGAACCGTAAGCAGGCTCGCAGCCGGTACGGCGCGAAGAAGGAGAAGAGCTAATGCCTCGCAAGGGTCCTGCCCCCAAGCGGCCGCTGATCTCCGACCCGGTCTACAGCTCCCCCCTGGTCACCCAGCTGATCAACAAGGTGCTTGTCGACGGCAAGCGGTCGGTCGCGGAGAAGATCGTGTACAAGGCGCTCGAGGGCGCCCGCGAGAAGAACAGCGCCGACCCGGTTGTCACGCTCAAGCGCGCGCTCGACAACGTGAAGCCGACGATCGAGGTCAAGAGCCGTCGGGTGGGTGGCGCCACCTACCAGGTTCCGATCGAGGTCAAGCCCGGCCGGAGCACCACTCTCGCGCTCCGCTGGCTGGTGAGCTTCTCCCGCCAGCGCCGCGAGAAGACCATGGTCGAGCGCCTGATGAACGAGCTGCTCGACGCCAGCAACGGTCTCGGGGCGAGCGTCAAGCGCCGCGAGGACACGCACAAGATGGCCGAGTCCAACAAGGCCTTCGCGCACTACCGCTGGTGATGACGTGGCGGATGGGGCCTACTCGGCGCCATCCGCCTTCCCGCGCTTGACAACGCGCGCCTCACGCAATCAGGAAACGAGGAAGACCCGTGGCACGCGACGTGCTGACTGACCTGGCCAAGGTCCGCAACATCGGGATCATGGCCCACATCGACGCGGGCAAGACCACCACGACCGAGCGCGTCCTGTACTACACCGGTGAGAACTACAAGATCGGTGAAGTGCACGACGGTGCGGCGACGATGGACTGGATGGAGGAGGAGCAGAAGCGCGGCATCACGATCACCTCCGCCGCGACCACCTGCTTCTGGAACGACCACCAGATCAACATCATCGACACGCCGGGTCACGTCGACTTCACCGTCGAGGTGGAGCGGTCGCTGCGCGTCCTGGACGGCGCCGTCGCGGTCTTCGACGGCAAGGAAGGCGTCGAGCCCCAGTCCGAGACTGTGTGGCGCCAGGCCGACAAGTACGACGTGCCCCGTGTCTGCTTCGTCAACAAGATGGACAAGCTCGGTGCGGACTTCTACTTCACCGTCAAGACCATCATCGAGCGTCTCGGCGCCAAGCCGCTGGTCATCCAGCTGCCGATCGGCTCCGAGAGCGAGTTCGAGGGTGTGGTCGACCTCGTTCAGATGAAGGCCCTCACCTGGCGTGGCGACACCAAGAAGGGTGAGGACTACGCGGTCGAGGAGATCCCGGCCGACCTGGTCGAGCGCGCCGCGGAGTACCGCCTCGCGCTGGTCGAGGCCGTCGCCGAGACCGATGACGCGTTGATGGAGAAGTACCTCGACGGTGGCGAGTTCACCGTGGAGGAGATCAAGGCCGGCATCCGGCACATCACCATCAACAGCCAGGCCTACCCGGTCCTGTGTGGCTCCGCCTTCAAGAACAAGGGCGTGCAGCCGATGCTGGACGCGGTGGTGGACTACCTGCCGACCCCGCTCGACGTGCCGTCGGTCAAGGGCACGCTGCAGGACGGCGTCACCGAGGCGGTCCGTAACGCGGACGCCTCCGAGCCGTTCGCGGCGCTCGCGTTCAAGATCATGACGCACCCGTTCTTCGGCAAGCTGACCTACATCCGGGTGTACTCGGGCAAGGTGGCCGCGGGCGCGCAGCTCATCAACGCGACCAAGGACCGCAAGGAGCGTCTGGGCAAGCTCTTCCAGATGCACGCGAACAAGGAAAACCCGGTCGACGACGCCGCGGTTGGCCACATCTACGCCGTGACCGGTCTCAAGGAGACCACCACCGGCGACACGCTGGCCGACCCGCAGAAGCCGATCGTCCTTGAGTCGATGACCTTCCCGGACCCGGTCATCAAGGTCGCCATCGAGCCGAAGACCAAGGCTGACCAGGAAAAGCTGGGCATCGCGATCCAGAAGCTCGCCGAGGAAGACCCGACCTTCCAGGTCAAGCTCGACGAGGAGACCGGTCAGACGACCATCTCCGGCATGGGTGAGCTGCACCTCGAGGTGCTGGTCAACCGGATGAAGAGCGACTTCAAGGTCGAGGCGAACGTCGGCAAGCCGCAGGTCGCCTACCGCGAGACCATCCGCCGCAAGGTGGAGAAGTACTCGTACACGCACAAGAAGCAGACCGGTGGCTCTGGCCAGTTCGCCAAGGTCATCATCAACATCGAACCCCTGGACACCTCCGAGGGCGCGATGTACGAGTTCGACAACAAGGTCACCGGTGGTCGCATCCCGCGGGAGTACATCCCGTCGGTGGACCAGGGCGCGCAGGACGCCATGCAGTACGGCGTGCTCGCGGGCTACCCGCTCGTCGGTGTGAAGGTGACCCTGACGGACGGCGCCTACCACGAGGTCGACTCCTCGGAAATGGCGTTCAAGGTGGCGGGCTCCATCGCGCTGAAGGAGGCTGCCCGTCAGGCCAGCCCCGCGCTGCTTGAGCCGGTCATGGCGGTCGAGGTGACCACCCCTGAGGACTACATGGGTGAGGTCATCGGCGACCTGAACTCCCGCCGTGGGCAGATCCAGTCCATGGGCGAGCGCAGTGGTGTCCGCGTGGTCAACGCGCTGGTGCCGCTGTCGGAGATGTTCGGGTACGTGAGCGACCTGCGTTCCAAGACGCAGGGTCGCGCCAACTACTCGATGCAGTTCGACTCCTACGCCGAGGTTCCGCAGAACGTGGCGAAGGAGATCATCGCGAAGGCGACGGGGGAATGACCCCGGGAGCCGGCCCGGCCTCGATCTGAGGCCGGGCGGGCTCCAGCCGGAACCGCACGTCCCGTGCGGGCCAAAAACGGGGAGCCTTCCCCAGGGTCCGCACTCCGGCCCTGATATCGCCGGACCGACCACGATCAGTTGGCACGGCGGCAAGACAAGAAGTCCAGGAGGACAATCCAGTGGCGAAGGCGAAGTTCGAGCGGACGAAGCCGCACGTCAACATCGGAACCATCGGTCACATTGACCACGGGAAGACCACGCTGACCGCGGCCATCTCGAAGGTTCTGCACGACAAGTACCCGGACCTGAACCCCTTCACGCCGTTCGACCAGATCGACAAGGCGCCGGAGGAGAAGCAGCGCGGTATCACCATCTCGATCGCGCACATCGAGTACCAGACCGAGAAGCGCCACTACGCGCACGTGGACTGCCCGGGTCACGCGGACTACATCAAGAACATGATCACCGGTGCCGCGCAGATGGACGGCGCGATCCTGGTGGTGGCCGCGACTGACGGCCCGATGCCGCAGACCAAGGAGCACGTGCTGCTGGCCCGCCAGGTCGGTGTGCCGTACATCGTGGTCGCCCTGAACAAGGCCGACATGGTGGACGACGAGGAGATCCTGGAGCTCGTTGAGCTCGAGGTGCGCGAGCTGCTCTCCGAGTACGAGTTCCCGGGCGACGACCTCCCCGTGGTCCGCGTCTCCGCGCTGAAGGCGCTGGAGGGCGACAAGGAGTGGGGCGAGAAGCTCATCGGGCTCATGGACGCGGTGGACGAGTCCATCCCGCAGCCGGAGCGCGAGATCGACAAGCCGTTCCTCATGCCCGTCGAGGACGTCTTCACCATCACCGGCCGCGGCACCGTGGTGACCGGTCGTGTTGAGCGTGGCGTCGTCAACGTCAACGAGGAGGTGGAGATCGTCGGCATCAAGGAGAAGTCGGCGAAGACCACCGTCACCGGTGTCGAGATGTTCCGCAAGCTGCTGGACCAGGGCCAGGCCGGTGACAACGTCGGTCTGCTCGTCCGCGGCATCAAGCGCGAGGACGTCGAGCGCGGCCAGGTCATCTGCAAGCCGGGTTCGGTCACCCCGCACACCGAGTTCGAGGCGACCTCCTACATCCTGTCCAAGGACGAGGGTGGCCGGCACACGCCGTTCTTCAACAACTACCGTCCGCAGTTCTACTTCCGGACCACGGACGTGACCGGCGTGGTGACCCTCCCCGAGGGCACCGAGATGGTCATGCCGGGCGACAACACCTCCATGACGGTCGCGCTGATCCAGCCGATCGCCATGGAGGAGGGCCTGCGCTTCGCCATCCGCGAGGGTGGCCGGACCGTCGGCGCCGGCCAGGTTACCAAGATCATCAAGTGATGTCCGGGGGAGAGGTGGCGTGAGCTGCCTCTCCCCGTCACGGCCCCGATTTGGATCGCCATACCTCGGTGTGGCATTCTGTACGGGTTGCTCGTTGGGGCGGCCAGGCAAGGGTAAATCGTCTGGCCGCCCCACCACGAGTAGTCCCGCGTTCGTGAGGCTTAGCTGCTTTGCGTACGTAGCCAGGACAGTAGGACCCGGGCCCGTCAGGGCCCATCCCACAGGTTCAAGTCAGTGGGACCGGTCTGTGCCTCGCGGCGCGACACGCCCGACCGCGTGGACCGGGAACCGTGACATCTCAACAGAGGCGGCGCCTGGCGCGGCCGAGACCCCAGAGCGGGCCAAGGCACAGCTGGCCAGCACCGCAGCGGTACGAGAAGAGGAACGGCAAGCCACCATGGCGGGACAAAAGATCCGCATCCGGCTCAAGGCCTACGACCACGAGGCGATCGACGCGTCCGCACGCAAGATCGTGGAAACCGTGACGCGCACCGGCGCTCGCGTGGTCGGGCCGGTGCCGCTGCCCACGGAGAAAAACGTCTACTGCGTCATCCGCTCCCCGCACAAGTACAAGGACTCGCGGGAGCACTTCGAGATGCGCACCCACAAGCGTCTGATCGACATCCTCGACCCCACGCCGAAGACGGTGGACGCGCTCATGCGCATCGACCTGCCGGCGAGCGTCGACGTCAACATCCAGTAATAGCCGGACGCACCGTTCGATTTTTGGGGCGAGGAAGTAACGAGACCCATGTCTGACAGGCAGATCAAGGGGATTCTGGGCACCAAGCTCGGTATGACCCAGGTCTTCGACGAGAACAACCGGATCGTTCCGGTTACCGTCGTGAAGGCCGGGCCGTGCGTGGTGACTCAGGTCCGTACGCAGGAGAATGACGGCTACTCGGCCGTCCAGCTGGCATTCGGCGCGATTGACCCTCGCAAGGTCAACAAGCCGGAGAGCGGCCACTTCAGCAAGGCCGGCGTGACTCCGCGCCGCCACCTGGTCGAGGTGCGCACCCAGGACGCCGCCGAGTACGAGGTCGGCCAGGAGATCACCGCTGAGCTGTTCGAGGCCGGCGCCGTGGTCGACGTGGTCGGCACCAGCAAGGGCAAGGGCTACGCGGGTGTCATGAAGCGGCACGGCTTCGCTGGCCTCGGCGCTTCCCACGGCACTCAGGCCAAGCACCGCTCGCCCGGCTCGATCGGTGGCTGCGCCACCCCGGGTCGCGTGTTCAAGGGCGTGCGCATGGCCGGCCGGATGGGCAGCGCTCGCGTGACCACCCAGAACCTGACCGTGCACCGCATCGAGGCCGAGGCCGGCCTGCTGCTCATCAAGGGCGCCGTTCCCGGCCCCAAGGGTGGACTGGTGCTGGTCAAGACGGCCGCGAAGGGTGGTGCGTGATGACCACGAGCGTTGACGTCCGGACTCCGGACGGCAAGACCGACGGCACCATCGAGCTGCCCGCGGAGCTGTTCGACGTTCAGGCGAACATCCCGCTGATGCACCAGGTCGTGATCGCGCAGCTGGCCGCCAAGCGGCAGGGCACGCACAGCACCAAGACGCGTGCCGAGGTCTCCGGCGGTGGCAAGAAGCCGTACCGGCAGAAGGGCACCGGCCGCGCCCGTCAGGGTTCGACCCGGTCGCCGCAGTTCTCCGGTGGTGGCGTCTCGCACGGCCCGAAGCCGCGGGACTACTCGCAGCGGACGCCCAAGAAGATGAAGGTCGCCGCTCTTCGTGGCGCCCTCTCCGACCGGGTGCGCAACGGCCGGCTGCACGTGCTGACCTCCCTGGTCGAGGGTGACACCCCGTCGACCAAGGGCGCTCGCCGCATCATCGAGTCCATCAGCACCGGCAAGCGCACGCTTGTCGTGGTGACTCGCGCGGACGAGCTGACCTGGGTCAGCCTGCGCAACCTGGACAACGTGCACGTGCTCGTGCAGGACCAGCTGAACACCTACGACGTGCTCGTCAACGACGACGTGGTGTTCACCAGGGACGCACTGGCGCTCTACATCGCCGGTCCGACCTCGGGCCACTCGGTCAAGGCCAGCGCTCGCGCCAGCGAGGTTGTCGCAGAGGAGGGTGACAAGTGATCCCCGATTACCGCGACATCCTGCTCGCTCCGGTGATCTCGGAGAAGAGCTACGGGCTGCTCGAAGAGGGTAAGTACACCTTCATCGTGTCTCCCGACGCCAACAAGACCGAGATCAAGATTGCTGTCGAGAAGGTCTTCGGTGTGAAGGTCGTGTCGGTGAACACGATCAACCGCCAGGGCAAGCGCAAGCGGACCCGCACCGGGTATGGCAAGCGCAAGGACACCAAGCGCGCGATTGTGACGCTGTCCGCCGAGAGCAAGGCCATCGAGATCTTCGGCGGCCCGGCCGCCTAAGGGATTGAGGACGCGTTAGAGATGGGCATCCGCAAATACAAGCCTACGACCCCGGGTCGTCGTGGCTCGAGCGTCTCGGACTTCGCCGAGATCACTCGTTCCACCCCGGAAAAGTCGCTGATCCGCCCGCTGCACGGCCATGGCGGCCGTAACGCGCACGGCAAGATCACCACGCGGCACAAGGGCGGCGGTCACAAGCGTGCTTACCGGCTGATCGACTTCCGCCGGGCGGACAAGGACGGCGTGCCGGCCAAGGTCGCGCACATCGAGTACGACCCCAACCGCACCGCACGCATCGCGCTGCTGCACTACGTGGACGGCGAGAAGCGCTACATCATCGCGCCGAACAACCTGCGCCAGGGCGACCCGATTGAGAACGGCCCGAAGGCCGACATCAAGCCGGGCAACAACCTGCCGCTGCGCAACATCCCGGTCGGCACCGTGATCCACGCGATCGAGCTGCGACCGGGTGGCGGCGCCAAGATCGCCCGTTCCGCGGGCGCCAGCGTTCAGCTGGTGGCCAAGGACGGTCCGTACGCCCAGCTGCGGATGCCTTCGGGCGAAATCCGCAATGTCGACGTGCGCTGCCGCGCCACCGTCGGCGAGGTGGGCAACGCCGAGCACCAGAACATCAACTGGGGCAAGGCAGGCCGCATGCGCTGGAAGGGCAAGCGCCCGACCGTCCGTGGTGTGGCCATGAACCCGGTCGACCACCCGCACGGTGGTGGTGAAGGCAAGACCTCCGGTGGTCGCCACCCGGTGAACCCCGCTGGTAAGCCCGAAGGCCGGACCCGCCGCCGCAAGGCAAGCGACCAGCTCATCGTCCGGCGTCGTCGCACCGGTAAGAAGCGCTGAGCAGGAAGGGAGTGAAGGATGCCTCGCAGCCTGAAGAAGGGCCCCTTCGTTGACGACCACCTGCTCAAGAAGGTGGACGCGCAGAACGAGGGCAACAAGAAGACGGTGATCAAGACGTGGTCCCGTCGTAGCACGATCATCCCGGACATGCTGGGTCACACCATCGCGGTGCACGACGGCCGCAAGCACGTCCCGGTGTTCGTCACCGAGTCCATGGTCGGGCACAAGCTGGGCGAATTCGCCCCTACCCGCACCTTCAAGGGCCACATCAAGGATGACCGGAAGTCGCGTCGCCGCTGACCGCGGCCAGTGACACGAACAAAGAGCAAGGGGTAACAGCAATGGGTAACGATGCCGCAGGCGTGGAGCAGCTTCCGCGCGCAGTGGCGCGGGCCCGCTACGTCCGCATGACGCCCATGAAGGTGCGTCGCGTGGTCGAGCTGATCAAGGGCCGTAACGCCCAGGACGCCCTGGCCGTGCTCCAGTTCGCGCCGCAGGCCGCAAGCGGTCCGGTGGCGAAGGTGCTCGCCAGTGCCATGGCCAACGCCGAGAACAACCTCGAACTCGACCCCGACACCCTCTGGGTGAGCGCGGCGTTCGTTGACGAGGGCCCGACCATGAAGCGGATCCAGCCGCGCGCCCAGGGGCGCACGTTCCGGATCCTCAAGCGGTCCAGCCACATCACCGTCGAGGTGGAGTCCCGTCCGAAGGTGGTCAGCAAGGCTCGTAAGTCCAGCGTGAAGGGGAGTGGCCGGTAGTGGGCCAGAAAATCAACCCGCACGGCTTCCGGCTGGGGATCACCACCGACTGGAAGTCCCGCTGGTACGCAGACAAGCAGTACGCGGAGTACGTCGCGGAGGATGTCAAGATCCGCAAGATGTTCGCCCGCGGCATGGAGCGTGCCGGTATCTCGAAGGTGGAGATCGAGCGCACCCGTGACCGGGTTCGCGTCGACATCCACACCGCTCGTCCCGGCATCGTCATCGGACGCCGTGGCGCTGAGGCCGACCGTATTCGCGGTGCGCTGGAGAAGCTCACCAAGAAGCAGGTCCAGCTGAACATCCTCGAGGTCAAGAACCCCGAGTCGGACGCCCAGCTGGTCGCCCAGATGGTCGCCGAGCAGCTGTCCAACCGCGTGTCCTTCCGGCGCGCGATGCGCAAGGGCATCCAGTCCGCCATGCGCTCGCCGCAGGTCAAGGGCATCCGGGTGCAGTGCGGTGGCCGCCTCGGCGGTGCCGAGATGTCGCGCTCGGAGTTCTACCGCGAGGGTCGCGTCCCGCTGCACACGCTGCGCGCGGACATCGACTACGGCCTCTACGAGGCGCGCACCACCTTCGGCCGGATCGGCGTGAAGGTGTGGATCTACAAGGGTGACATCATCGGCGGCCGTCGCGAGGCAGTCGCCGCCGCGGCACCGGACAACCGCGCCCCGCGGCGCGAGCGTCCGAGCCGTCGTCGCTCCGGCGCCTCGGGCACCACGCCGACCAGCACCGAGGCCGGGCGCGCCGCGGCTGAGGCCGCGACCGAGCCGGTCGACACCACCCCCGCCGCGGCCGAGGCTGGCAACAGCGCGGCTGAGAAGACGGAGGGCTGAGTCGTGCTCATCCCGCGCAGGGTCAAGCACCGCAAGCAGCACCACCCCGGTCGCTCCGGCGCCGCCAAGGGTGGCACCAGGGTCACGTTCGGCGAGTTCGGCATCCAGGCTCTGGAGCCGGCCTACGTGACCAACCGGCAGATCGAGTCCGCTCGTATCGCCATCACCCGGCACATCCGCCGTGGCGGCAAGGTCTGGATCAACATCTTCCCGGACCGTCCGCTCACCAAGAAGCCTGCCGAGACCCGCATGGGTTCCGGTAAGGGTTCGCCGGAGTACTGGGTGGCCAACGTCAAGCCGGGTCGCGTCGTCTTCGAGATGAGCTTCCCGAACGAGACCGTGGCCCGCGAGGCGCTCCGCCGCGCGATCCACAAGCTTCCGATGAAGTGCCGCATCGTCACGCGTGAGGGTGGTGAGTTCTGATGGCAGCGACGAACACCGCTTCCGAGCTGCGTGAGCTCACCAACGAGGAGCTCGTGCTGCGTCTTCGGGAGGCCAAGGAGGAGCTGTTCAACCTCCGCTTCCAGATGGCGACCGGGCAGCTCGACAACAACCGGCGTCTGCGTGCCATCCGGCACGAGATCGCCCGTATCTACACCGTGATGCGGGAACGTGAGCTGGGCCTGTCCGTCTCGCCGGACGAGGTCGCGGCATCCGCTGAAGGTGAAGGTGCAGCATGAGCGAGAATGTCGAGAGCACGGAAGACCGCAACAACCGTAAGACCCGCGAGGGCTACGTTGTCGCGGACAAGATGGACAAGACGATCGTGGTCGCGCTCGAGGACCGCAAGAAGCACCCGCTGTACGGCAAGGTCCTGCGCACCACCACCAAGGTGAAGGCGCACGACGAGGCCAACACCGCTGGTGTGGGCGACCGTGTTCTCCTGATGGAGACCCGGCCGCTGTCCGCCACCAAGCGCTGGCGGCTCGTCGAGGTCCTGGAGAAGGCCAAGTAACACCACCGCCCGGCGCGAGCGGGGCGGGACCGCGCGTGTCAGGTCGGAAATCTGGCACGCCAGTATGGGTCAAGGAGAAGGTAAGTGATTCAGCAGGAGTCGCGACTGCGCGTCGCCGACAACACGGGTGCGAAGGAAATCCTCTGCATCCGCGTTCTCGGTGGTTCAGCGCGTCGCTACGCGGGTATCGGTGACGTCATCGTCGCCACCGTCAAGGACGCGATCCCCGGCGCGAACGTGAAGAAGGGTGACGTCGTCAAGGCGGTCATCGTTCGCACGGTCAAGGAGCGCCGCCGTCCGGACGGTTCCTACATCCGGTTCGACGAGAACGCGGCCGTTCTGATCAAGAACGAGACCGAGCCCCGCGGGACCCGCATCTTCGGGCCCGTTGGCCGTGAGCTGCGGGACAAGAAGTTCATGAAGATCATCTCGCTGGCGCCGGAGGTGCTCTGACATGAAGATCAAGAAGGGCGACACGGTCGTCGTCATCGCCGGCAAGGACAAGGGCGCCAAGGGCAAGGTCATTCAGGCCTACCCGGACACCGACCGGATCCTCGTCGAAGGTGTCAACCGGATCAAGAAGCACACGCGGGTCTCGCAGACCCAGCGTGGCGCCCAGACCGGCGGCATCGTGACCCAGGAGGCCTCGATCCACGTGAGCAACGTGATGGTCGTGGACTCCGACGGCAAGCCCACCCGCGTTGGTTACCGCACCAACGACGAGGGTCGTCGCGTCCGTATCTCGCGGCGGAACGGTAAGGACATCTGATCATGACGACCGCAGAGAAGATCGCTCCGCGGCTCAAGGGCCGCTACCGCGAGGAGATCACGGGCGCGCTGCAGGAGCAGTTCGTCTACGCCAACCGGATGCAGATCCCCGGTCTGGTGAAGATCGTCGTGAACATGGGTGTCGGCGACGCCGCCCGCGACGGAAAGCTGATCGAGGGCGCCATCCGCGACCTGGCCACCATCACCGGCCAGAAGCCGGAGGTGCGCAAGGCGCGCAAGTCCATCGCGCAGTTCAAGCTCCGCGAGGGCATGCCGATCGGCGCCAAGGTCACCCTCCGCGGCGACCGCATGTGGGAGTTCCTGGACCGGCTGCTGACCATCGCGCTGCCGCGTATCCGTGACTTCCGCGGTCTGTCCCCGAAGCAGTTCGACGGCAACGGGAACTACACGTTCGGTCTGAACGAGCAGTCGATGTTCCACGAGATCGACCCCGACTCGATCGACCGCCCGCGTGGTATGGACATCACCGTCGTCACCACCGCCGGCACCGACGAGGAGGGCCGGGCGCTGCTGAAGCTCCTGGGCTTCCCGTTCAAGGAGAACTGATCCATGGCGAAGAAGGCGCTTGTCCAGAAGGCCGCGCGCAAGCCGAAGTTCAAGGTTCGGGGTTACACCCGCTGCCAGCGCTGCGGCCGTCCGCACTCGGTCTTCCGTAAGTTCGGCTTGTGCCGGGTGTGCCTCCGCGAGATGGCCCACCGGGGCGAGCTTCCCGGCGTGAGCAAGTCCTCCTGGTGATCCAGGCTTACTGGCCCACGCCCCGCTGATTTCCACTTCGCCGTAGGCCCGTGCGGGAACCCCGGCGAGAAAGGTTGACAAGGTCACCATGACGATGACCGATCCGATCGCAGACATGCTCACCCGTCTGCGCAACGCCAACTCGGCGTACCACGACCAGGTCGTGATGCCGCACTCGAAGCTGAAGGCGTCGATCGCCGACATCCTGCAGCGCGAGGGCTACATCTCCGGCCACCGGACCGAGCAGGGCGAGAAGAGCCAGCATCTCGTCGTCGAGCTCAAGTACGGCCCCAACCGTGAGCGGAGCATCGCCGGCCTCCGGCGCGTCTCCAAGCCCGGTCTGCGGGTTTACGCCAAGTCCACCAACCTGCCGAAGGTGCTCGGCGGACTGGGCGTTGCCATCATCTCCACGTCGACCGGTCTGCTGACCGACCGGCAGGCCAACAAGCAGGGTGTGGGCGGGGAAGTCCTCGCCTACGTCTGGTAAGGGAGGGGAGTACACATGTCGCGTATCGGTAAGCTCCCGATCCCCGTGCCCGCCGGTGTGGACGTCAAGATCGACGGCCCCAGCATCACCGTGAAGGGCCCCAAGGGCACTCTCGCGCACACCCTCGTCGAGCCGATCCTGGTCGAGCGGGACGAGGACGGCGTGCTCCAGGTGAAGCGCCCGAACGACGAGCGTCGCAGCCGCGCGCTGCACGGTCTGTCGCGCACCCTGGTGCACAACATGGTCGTCGGTGTGACCGCGGGCTACGAGAAGAAGCTCGAGATCCACGGCGTCGGTTACCGCGTGGCGCTGAAGGGCTCCGAGCTGGAGTTCGCGCTCGGCTACAGCCACCCGGTGAAGGTGACTCCGCCCGAGGGCATCACCTTCGTCGTCGAGTCGCCCACCCGGTTCTCGGTCGCGGGCATCGACAAGCAGCAGGTCGGCGAGGTTGCGGCGAACATCCGCAAGCTGCGCAAGCCGGACCCGTACAAGGGTAAGGGCGTGCGCTACGCGGGCGAGATCATCCGCCGCAAGGTCGGAAAGACGGGTAAGTGAGCATGAGCGAGACAGCAACCGTCAAGCGCAAGCGCGCAGGCAAGGACGTCTCCACCCTGCGTCGCGTGGCCCGTACGCGTCGGCACTTCCGGCTCCGCAAGAAGATCAGCGGAACCCCGGAGCGCCCGCGTCTGGTGGTCACCCGGTCCTCGCGGCACGTTGTCGCGCAGGTCATCGACGACCTCGCCGGTCACACCCTGGCCTCCGCCTCCACGCTGGAAGCGGACATCCGTGCGCTGGACGGCGACAAGAAGGCTCGCGCCGCCAAGGTGGGCGAGCTGGTCGCGGCCAGGGCCAAGGAAGCCGGCGTCGCCAAGGTCGTTTTCGACCGGGGTGGCTACGACTACCACGGCCGCATCGCCGCGCTGGCCGACGCCGCGCGCGAGCACGGGCTGGAGTTCTGAGAGTCATGCAGAGCACTGAAGGAAGGAACGCCTGATGCCGGGACGTACACGGCAATTCGGCGGCGGCCAGGGCGGTCCGGGTGGCCAGGGCAACGAGCGTGGCGAGCGGCGTGACCGCCGCGACCGTCGCGACTCCGGTCGTGGCGGAGCTCCCCAGGAGAAGAGCCTGCACATCGAGCGCGTGGTTGCGATCAACCGCGTCGCGAAGGTGGTCAAGGGTGGTCGTCGTTTCAGCTTCACCGCGCTGGTGATCGTGGGTGACGGCGACGGAATGGTCGGCGTCGGCTACGGCAAGGCCAAGGAAGTTCCGGCCGCCATCGCCAAGGGCGTCGAGGAGGCGAAGAAGAGCTTCTTCCGCGTCCCTCGTATCGCCGGCACCATCCCGCACCCGGTGCAGGGCGAGGACGCCGCTGGCGTCGTCCTCCTGCGTCCGGCGAGCCCCGGTACCGGTGTTATCGCCGGTGGTCCGGTGCGCGCCGTGCTGGAGTGCGTGGGTATCCACGATGTGCTGAGCAAGTCGCTGGGTAGCGACAACGCGATCAACATCGTGCGTGCCACCGTCGCCGCGCTGAAGATGCTGCAGCGCCCTGAAGAGGTCGCCGCGCGTCGTGGCCTGCCGCTGGAGGACGTTGCTCCGGCCGGCATGCTGCGGGCCCGTGCTGGACAGGGGGCCTGATCCCCATGGCCAAGCTCAAGGTCACCCAGCTGCGCAGCATTATTGGCTGCAAGCAGAACCAGCGCGACACCATTCGCACCCTGGGTCTGCGCAAGATCCGCCAGTCGGTGGTCCGCGAGGACACTCCGCAGGTTCGTGGACTCATCCACACCGTGCGGCACCTGGTGGCGGTCGAGGAGGTCGCTGACTGATGACTATCAAGCTGCACCACCTGCGTCCGGCCCCTGGCTCCAACACCCCGAAGACCCGCGTGGGTCGTGGTGAGGGTTCCAAGGGCAAGACCGCCGGTCGTGGTACCAAGGGCACCAAGGCGCGCAAGAACGTCCCCGCGCGCCTCGAGGGTGGGCAGATGCCCATCCACATGCGGCTGCCGAAGCTCAAGGGCTTCAAGAACCCCTTCCGCACCGAGTACCAGCCGGTCAACGTGACCGACCTGGCCCGGCTGTTCCCCGAGGGGGGCAGCATCGGCGTCGAGGACATCGTCAACGCCGGTCTGGTCCGTAAGGGCAAGCTGGTCAAGGTGCTCGGCAACGGGGACCTCGGCGGGGTGAAGCTCGACATCACCGCGCACAAGTTCTCGCAGAGCGCGATGGACAAGATCAACGCGGCTGGCGGCTCGGTCACCGAGCTGTGAGCTGTTAGCTCGTGGACGGGCCGGCAGGGCGACCTGCCGGCCCGTTCCTGCTTTACACGGCAAGCGGATTCGCGGATAGACGGTTGATACTCCGTTTCACCCATTCCCAAGGTCAATCCGACGGTAGGGGTGGGCACGGAGATCCCGGCTGTTAGAGTCGTCAGCACGCTTCGTACTGTGGTGGTGCGATGCGTCCCTGGACTGCGCGAGTTCGCTCGCCAGGTGGTGCACAGCCGGCCAGCGAGGCCGGGTCCGTCAGTAGTCGGCCAACCGGGCCGGCCACGCCGAGGAGGTCTTGCGTGCTCAGCGCCTTCCGCTCGGCTCTTGCGACGCCTGACCTACGCCGCAAGATCCTCTTCACCCTCGCGCTCATCGCGGTC
This sequence comes from Crossiella sp. S99.2, assembly GCF_023094165.1. Classification (GTDB taxonomy): domain Bacteria; phylum Actinomycetota; class Actinomycetes; order Mycobacteriales; family Pseudonocardiaceae; genus Crossiella. The sequence continues at coordinate 662,628 of NZ_JALMDK010000001.1, forward strand.
TACCGCCTTGGCGCGACTCTGCCTTCGCCCGGGGTGTCGTACCCGAACATCCAGCAGTGCATCCGCGAGGCAGAGGGTGACAACGCCAACAACATCTACACCCTGCTGAACCTGTTCAGCGGTGGTGCGCTGTTGCAGTTGTCGATCTTCGCGCTGGGCATCATGCCGTACATCACCGCGAGCATCATCATCCAGCTGCTCACCGTGGTCATCCCGCGGTTCGAGCAGCTGCGCAAGGAGGGTCAGGCCGGTCAGGGCAAGCTGACCCAGTACACCCGGTACCTCACCATCGCGCTGGCCATCCTGCAGGCCACCGCGTTCACCGCGCTCGCCGTGCGGGGTCAGCTCTTCCAGAACTGCACCCTGGACATCATCCCGGACAAGGGCATCTTCGGCCTGATCGTCATCGTGATCACGATGACCGCGGGCACCGCAGTGATCATGTGGCTGGGTGAGCTGATCACCGAGCGCGGCATCGGCAACGGCATGTCCCTGCTGATCTTCACCATGATCGCGGCCCGGATCCCGGCCGAGGGCGCCAACATCCTGCGCCAGGGTGGCGTCACCTTCACCATCATCTGCGTGTTCGGCCTGGTGATCATCGCCAGCGTCATCTTCGTGGAGCAGGCGCAGCGCCGGATCCCGGTGCAGTACGCCAAGCGCATGATCGGTCGCCGGATGTACGGCGGCACCTCGACCTACCTGCCGCTGAAGGTGAACCAGGCCGGTGTCATCCCGGTCATCTTCGCCTCCTCGCTGCTGTACCTGCCGGACCTGATCACCCGCCTCACCGCCTCCACCGGTGACCCGAGCTGGTGGCAGATCTTCCTGCGCGACCAGGTGGTCAACCAGCGCAGCTGGGTGCACATCGCGCTGTACTTCATGCTGATCATCTTCTTCACGTACTTCTACGTCGCGATCACGTTCAACCCGGACGAGCGCGCGGACGAGATGAAGAAGTTCGGCGGCTTCATCCCCGGTATCCGCCCCGGCCGTCCGACGGCGGAGTACCTGCAGTTCGTACTGAGCCGGATCACCCTGCCGGGCTCGCTCTATCTGGGCATCATCGCCGTGTTGCCGAACTTCTTCCTCGGTGTCACCGGCGATGGGCAGAACCAGAACTTCCCGTTCGGCGGCACCGCGGTGCTGATCATGGTCGGCGTCGGCCTGGACACGGTGAAGCAGATCGAGAGCCAGCTCATGCAGCGTAACTACGAAGGGTTCCTCCGCTAGTGCGACTCGTTCTTGTCGGCCCGCCCGGAGCGGGCAAGGGTACCCAGGCCACCGTGCTCAGCCAGAAGCTCGGCGTGCCGCACATCTCCACCGGCGAGCTGTTCCGGTACAACGTCGGCCAGGAGACCGCTCTGGGCAAGGAAGCCAAGCGCTACCTGGACGCCGGTGAGCTGGTGCCGGACTCGGTCACCAACTCCATGGTCCGGGAGCGGCTGGCCGAGGCGGACGCGGTGAACGGCTTCCTGCTCGACGGCTTCCCGCGCAACACCGCGCAGGCCGACGTGCTGGGCCAGATCCTCAAGGAGAACGACGAGGGCCTGGACGCGGTGCTGGAGTTCGCGGTGCCGGAGGACGTCGTGGTCGAGCGCCTGCTCGCCCGCGGCCGGTCCGACGACAACGAGGACGTGATCCGGCGGCGCCAGCAGGTGTACCGCTCGGAGACCGCCCCGCTGCTCGACTACTACAGCAACATCCTGCTGAAGGTGGACGCGGTGGGCACGGTCGAGGAGATCACCGGCCGCGCGCTGGACGCGCTCAACAACCGTAGGTAGAAGGGCGGGGCCCGTGCTCAGGCGCGGACGCGGAATCGAGATCAAGACGCACACCGAGCTGGAGGCCATGCGGGCCGCCGGCCTGGTGGTGGCCCGCACCCTGGCCGCGGTCGCCACGGCGGCCAAGGCCGGGGTGAGCACCGGTGAGCTGGACGAGCTGGCCGAGCAGACCATCCGGGACGCCGGCGCGGTGCCCTCGTTCAAGGGCTACCACGGCTTCCCGGCCTCGATCTGCGCCTCGGTGAACGAGCAGGTCGTGCACGGCATCCCGAACCGGGAGCAGGTGCTGGCCGAGGGCGATCTGCTGTCGGTGGACTGCGGCGCCATCCTGGACGGCTGGCACGGCGACTCCGCGGTGACCCTGGCCATCGGCACGGTGACCGAGCAGGAAGTGAAGCTGTCCAACGCCTGCCGCGAGTCGATGCTGGCCGGCATCGCCGCGGTGCGCCCGGACAACCGGCTCAGCGACATCAGCCACGCCATCGAGACCGCAGTGCTGGCCGCGGCCAAGCGCGACGGCCTGGACTACGCGATCGTCGCCGACTACGGCGGCCACGGCATCGGCAGCCAGATGCACATGGAGCCCTTCCTGCCCAACCGCGGCAAGCCGGGCAAGGGGCCCAAGCTCAAGGTGGGCATGGCCATCGCGGTCGAACCGATGGTCACCCTGGGCAGCGACGACACCGTCGAACTCGAGGACGGCTGGACCGTCATCACCGACGACGGTTCCCGGGCCGCGCACTGGGAGCACAGCGTCGCGGTCACCGAGAACGGCCCCTGGGTGCTCACCGCCCTGGAGGACTGAGCAAGCACGCGTGAAGGGCGCCCCGGAGCTTCGGCTCCGGGGCGCCCTTCGTCGTTCACTTGGCGGGGATCCGGCGCACCACTGGCCGGAACTCCTGGTAGACCCAGACCGCCGGGAGCGGCACGTCGTCGAAGTGGCCGGGATCCTTGGTCAGCACCGTCTCCCTGGCCAGCAGGCTGCCGTCGGTCTCGTCGAGCACCAGGGTGATCCGGACGGGCTTGCCGAAGCCACCGGGGGCATCCACGTCGTCGATGGTGATCGCGAGGCCCCGCCGACCGGCGTGATCGGTGGCCCGGCCGGGGCTGTTCAGATCGGTCACGGTCGCCAGCTGGCGCAGCACCCAAGCCCGCTGGCGCGGGTTGAGCGCCCGGGTGCCGAACAGTTCGGCGACCCGGTAGAAGGTGTGGCCGCGCAGCACCGGACCTTGCCACAGCCACGGGCCGAAGGCGGCCTCGTCCTGGGGAATGGCTCCCAGGTAGTTGTCGTCCTTGCCGCCCGGCCGGTAGTGCTCGAACGTGGGCGGGCCACTGCCGTGGGGGCGGCCGAGCAGGCGGGTGCCATCCGGTTCGGTCACCACCTCCAAGTCGATGGTGCGCTGCTGGGTCGCGGTGGAGCGATCGACCGGGCGGTCCAGGACCCAGGTCACCGACCGCACTTCCTCCCAGGCGCCCAGCCCCACCGAGTCCGGGATGGCCTCGACCTTCGCGGCGAGTTGGCGCAGCAGGTCCGCGGCCGGTGGTTGACCGGGCCCGATGGGCTCGACCACCAGTGGGTTGAACTGCTGGCCCCCCGCGGACTGGAGGCCGGAGTCCAGCAGGGTCACCCCGATCGCGGTCCCGGCGACCACGGTCGCCGCAACCAGTCCCACCGCCAGCAGCCGCCGCCGGGGCAACGACCTGGGGCGAGCCGCGGGCCGCACGGGCAGCTGGGTGACGCCGGCCGGCTCGGCCAGGATGCGGCGCAGGTCCGCCGCCCGCTGTTCCAGCGTGGGCAGTCCGTCCCCCGCTGCCGGGTCCAGTGCCTGGTAGTGCAGGCGCAGCTCGTCCTCGACGCCCCTCATCGGATTCCTCCAGTCCCCGGCAGGGCCGGGATCAGTTCGATGTGCCGGGCGCGCAGCCGCCGCCGCAGCCGGAGAAGGCGCATGGCCAGCGCGGCCGGGTTGCAGCCCAGCACCGCCGCGGCCTCGCGGCTGGTCAGGCCCTCCCAGGCGATCAGCCGCACCGCCTCGCGGTCGGGTTCGGGCAGCTGGTCGAACAGCCGGGCCACGGCCAGCCGGGTCTCGGTCTGCTCGGCGTGGTCCGGCGCCTGGCCCGGACCGGCGTGCGCGGCTACCCGCTCTACCAGCGCGTTCGCTCGCTGGGCGCCGCGGAAGGTGTTGGCCAGCACCCGCCGGGCCACCCCGTACAACCAGGGCAGCGGCAGCGGACTGCGTTCCAGCTCGGCGAAGCGGCGCCAGGCGGTCAGGAAGACCTCGGCCGCCGTGTCCCGGCAGTCCAGTTCCGGCGCCCGGCGGCGCACGTACCGGGCGATGTCCTCGTAGTGCAGCTGGTACAGCGCGGTGAAGCGTTGTTCGGGCTCGTTCATCGCACCCCCTTTCACCGCGGTCTGTGTCCGGCCCGGCCCCGGCCATAACACCCCATCCACCGGATCTGCGAACATCACCGGTGTGAGTGAGCCGATGCCGTACGAGCGGATGCGGATCTCCGACGCCGACCGGGAGGCGGTGGCCGGGCGGCTACGCCAGGCCCAGGGCGAGGGGCGGCTCACCCTCGGCGAGTTCGACGAACGGGTCCGGCTGGTCTGGGCCAGTCGCACCTACGGCGAGCTGGCCGCGGTCACCGGCGATCTGCCGGACCTGGCCACCCAGTCCCCGGTGCCCGCCGTCCCGGCCCCGGAGCCCCGGCCGCGACGGTTCTTCCGGGCGGTGCTCGGGGTGTACCTGTTCGCGGTGCTGATCAACCTGGTGATCTGGGGCCTGGTCAGCGTGACCGAGCTGGAGCTGGCCTACCCGTGGTTCCTCTGGGTGGCCGGGCCGCCCGGGGTGGTGGTGCTCACGCTGTACCTGCTCGGGCGACCTCCGCCGGACGGGCGTTGACGCGCGAGTGGCCTACGCCCACGGGACCCCCTCGAATCCGCATCGCGGATGACGACCGGGGACCGATCACGCTGGCACGCTGGCCGGCGTGAGTGAATCAGTGCGGGTCTGGCTCATCGCCAGCGCGGTCATGATCGCGGTGTGGGCGGGCACCTCGCTGCTGTCCGCCGCCGCGGTCTACCCCTGGTTCCTCTGGCCGATCGGCATCTGGGGGGCCATCGAGTTGTTCAGCTGGATGAGCAAGCGGGACGGCCGGCGGCCCGGCTGAACCGGCCCCGGTTTGGAGACCAGCGCATACTGCGCCTACACTGGAGCGACGGCGCATCTGGTTGTGCCCGTTCCGACGTGCCCGTGGCTGTTCTTCAGCCGCCTGGCGACCGGTTCTCCGCACTTCAGTGCGCATCCGGCGGTCATCCAGGGTCTCGAAGGTAGCGGGTTCCTCCGGTGCCCGTGAACCGCCTGATCAGGGGTTTTTCCGCCCTGGTCGGGTTTGCCAGATCATCACCGTCACGAAACGCGGAGGACATGGGCAAGAAGGACGGGGCCATTGAAGTCGAGGGCCGCGTAGTCGAGCCGCTCCCCAACGCGATGTTTCGCGTCGAGCTGGAGAACGGCCACAGGGTCCTTGCACACATCAGCGGCAAGATGCGGCAGCACTACATCCGCATCCTGCCCGAGGACCGGGTAGTCGTGGAGCTTTCGCCCTACGACCTGTCCCGTGGCCGCATCGTCTACCGCTACAAGTGACCTCCACGGTGTCCTGGTGCCCCCAGGACACGCGGCCAAGCAGGAGTGCACGACCGTGAAGGTCCAGCCGAGCGTCAAGAAGATCTGCGACAAGTGCAAGGTGATCCGCCGTCACGGGCGGGTCATGGTGATTTGCGAGAACCTGCGTCACAAGCAGCGTCAGGGCTGATCACCCGCACTTTCGTTCGCTGATCCCGGACGACAAGCAACCACAAGCCTTCCCGAACCTGTCCGGTACCGCGGTACCGCGACTGACCCCCGGACTTCAGGCCGGGGCCCGCGAGCAGTTGAGTCGACTCGCGGGGCGGTCGGGGAGAAGACCTGGAGCTACGACGAAGGAGAAAGTCGCCGAATGGCACGACTCTCTGGCGTCGATCTTCCCCGCGAGAAGCGGTTGGAGATCGCGCTGACCTACATTTTCGGTATTGGCCGGACCCGCTCCCGGGAGATCCTGGGCGCCACCGGCCTGAGCGCCGACCTGCGTGTTCGCGAACTGACTGACGACGACGTCGTCAAGCTGCGCGAGTACATCGAGAACCACTTCAAGGTCGAGGGTGACCTCCGCCGCGAGGTTCAGGCCGACATTCGCCGGAAGATCGAGATCGGCTGCTACGAGGGGCTGCGGCATCGCCGCAACCTGCCCGTGCGAGGCCAGCGCACCAAGACCAACGCGCGCACCCGCAAGGGCCCGAAGAAGACGGTCGCCGGCAAGAAGAAGGCCGGAAAGAAGTAACCTCGCGCTAGCTAGGAGATCACCGCAACATGCCACCGAAGTCCCGTACGGGCGCCGGGGTCAAGAAAATCCGGCGCAAGGAAAAGAAGAACGTCTCTCATGGGTTCGCCCACATCAAGAGCACGTTCAACAACACGATCGTCTCGATCACGGACCCGGCCGGGAACGTGATCAGCTGGGCGTCCGCAGGCCACGTCGGCTTCAAGGGCTCCCGGAAGTCGACGCCGTTCGCCGCCCAGATGGCCGCCGAGAACGCGGCCCGCAAGGCCGCCGAGCACGGCATGCGCAAGGTCGACGTGTTCGTGAAGGGTCCTGGCTCCGGCCGGGAGACCGCGATCCGTTCGCTGCAGGCCGCCGGCCTTGAGGTCGGCACTATCCAGGACGTGACCCCGCAGCCGCACAACGGCTGCCGCCCGCCCAAGCGGCGCCGGGTCTAAGCGCGGGAAGGAGTAATTCACGATGGCTCGTTACACCGGTCCCGCGACTCGTAAGTCTCGTCGGCTCAAGGTTGACCTCATCGGCGGCGACCGCTCCTTCGAGCGCCGTCCGTACCCCCCGGGTCAGCACGGACGGACTCGCATCAAGGAGTCCGAGTACCTGCTGCAGTCGCAGGAGAAGCAGAAGGCTCGCTTCACCTACGGCGTGCTGGAGAAGCAGTTCCGTCGTTACTTCGAGGAAGCTCGGCGCGTCACCGGCAAGACCGGTGAGGCCCTGCTGATCATCCTCGAGTCGCGGCTGGACAACGTCGTTTACCGGGCCGGCCTGGCTCGCACCCGGCGCCAGGCGCGCCAGCTGGTGAACCACGGCCACTTCCTGGTCAACGGCAAGAAGGTCAACATCCCGAGCTTCCGGGTGTCCCAGTACGACATCATCGACGTGAAGCCGAAGTCGCTGCCGACGCTGCCGTTCCTGGCCGCGAAGGAAGCCCTCGGCGACCGCGGGGTGCCGGCCTGGCTCCAGGTTGTTCCGTCGACGCTGCGTGTGCTCGTGCACTCGCTCCCGGTCCGCGCGCAGATTGACACGCCGGTCCAGGAGCAGCTCATCGTCGAGCTCTACTCGAAGTGACGTGACCCGGGGCGACCGTTTCGACGGTCGCCCCGGTACTGCGTCTGACCGTCGGCACGAATGGTGTGCCTGCGGTGCAAGCCCAGTACGGCGTCAAATAGCGGGCGCCGACAGGTAAAGGAGTTCCACAGTGCTTATCTCCCAGCGGCCCACGCTGGCCGAGGACACGGTCAATGAGACCCGCTCCCGGTTCGTCATCGAACCACTGGAGCCGGGCTTCGGCTACACCCTCGGCAACTCGCTGCGGCGCACGCTGCTGTCCTCCATTCCGGGGGCGGCCGTGACCAGCATCCGCATCGACGGCGTGCTCCACGAGTTCACCACGGTGCCCGGCGTGAAGGAGGATGTCACCGACATCATCCTGAACCTCAAGGAGCTGGTCGTCAGCTCCGAAGAGGACGAGCCGGTCACCATGTACCTGCGCAAGCAGGGCCCCGGTGAGGTCACCGCTGGCGACATCGTGCCGCCGGCCGGTGTCACCGTGCACAACCCCGACCTGCACATCGCCACCCTGAATGGCAAGGGCAAGCTGGAGATCGAGCTCGTTGTCGAGCGCGGTCGCGGCTACGTCCCGGCCATGCAGAACAAGCAGGCCGGCGCCGAGATCGGCCGGATTCCGGTCGACTCGATCTACTCGCCGGTGCTGAAGGTGACGTACAAGGTCGAGGCCACCCGTGTCGAGCAGCGCACGGACTTCGACAAGCTGATCCTGGACGTGGAGACCAAGCCGTCGATCACCCCCCGCGACGCGGTGGCATCGGCCGGTAAGACCCTCGTCGAGCTGTTCGGCTTGGCCCGTGAGCTCAACGTCGACGCCGAAGGCATCGAGATCGGCCCCTCGCCAGCCGAGGCGGACACCATCGCGGCTTTCGCGATGCCGATCGAGGACCTGGACCTCACCGTCCGGTCCTACAACTGCCTCAAGCGCGAGGGCATCCACACCGTTGGCGAGCTGGTCTCGCGCAGCGAGGCGGACCTGCTCGACATCCGCAACTTCGGTGCCAAGTCGATCGACGAGGTCAAGCTGAAGCTGGCCGGCCTTGGGCTCGCGCTCAAGGACAGCCCGCCTGGGTTCGACCCGTCCGCGGCGGCCTCGGAGTACACCGGTGAGGGCTGGGCGAGTGGGCACGTTGACACGGGCCACGACGATGGCCAGGACTACGCGGAGACGGAACAGCTCTGAGCTGTCCGTCCACTGTGGACGCTGACACGTCACAGCGTTGAGCTTGATCTAGAGGAGTAACCGATGCCCACGCCCACCAAGGGAGCCCGGCTCGGTGGGTCCCCGGCCCACGAGCGGCTGCTGCTGGCCAACCTGGCCACTCAGCTGTTCCAGCACGGTCGGATCACCACCACCGAGGCCAAGGCGCGGCGGCTGCGTCCGCTCGCCGAGAAGCTGATCACCAAGGCCAAGCGCGGCGACCTGCACAACCGCCGCGAGGTCATGCGCACCGTCCGCGACAAGGACGTTGTGCACAAGCTGTTCGCCGAGATCGGTCCGCACTTCGCGGAGCGTCCCGGTGGCTACACCCGGATCATCAAGTCGATGCCGCGCAAGGGCGACAACGCCCAGATGGCGATCATCGAACTGGTCGGGGAGAAGACCGTCACCGCTGAGGCGGAGAAGGCCCGCGGCACCAAGTTCGCCAAGGACGCCGCCAAGGTCGACGCCACCACCGGCGCCGAGGTCGTGGACACCACGGCCGAGGAAGCCGCGGAGACCAAGGCCGAGACCACCGAGGACACCAAGGCCGAGGCCGAGGAGGCCCCCAAGGCCGAAAATGTCACCGAGGTCAAGGCTGAGGACACCGAGGCCAAGGACGCCAAGTCCGAGAAGTGACGACTGAACTTCAGTCCGCCGAGCCCGCCATTCCCACTGGGGATGGCGGGCTCGTGCGCGTCCGCCTCGACCTGGGCTACGACGGCACCGACTTCTCCGGCTGGGCCAAGCAGCCCGCCCGCCGCACCGTGTGCGGGGTGCTGGAGGAGGCCATCTCCCGGGTGCTGCGCCGGGAGATCACGCTGACCGTGGCCGGGCGCACCGACGCCGGGGTGCACGCCACCGGCCAGGTGGCCCACCTCGACCTGCCCGCCGAGTACGACGTGCCCGGCCTGCCGCGCAGGCTGGCCAGGTTGCTGCCGGCCGATGTGCGGGTCTTCGCCGCCAGGGTGCTGACCCCGGACTTCGACGCGCGGTTCTCCGCGCTGCGCAGGCACTACGAGTACCGGGTGGGCACCGCGCCCTACGGCGTGCCGCCGCTGGACGCTCGCCGGATCGTCTCGGTGCCGCGGCAGCTGGACCTGGCCGCGATGAACGAGGCCGCCGCGCTGCTGCTCGGCGAACGCGATTTCGCCGCCTTCTGCAAGCGCCGCGAGGGCGCCACCACCGTCCGGGAACTGCAACGGCTGGAATGGCGGGTGGAGAGCGAGCACGTGCTGGTCGCGGCCGTCTCCGCGGACGCCTTCTGCCACTCCATGGTGCGCAGCCTGGTCGGCGCGCTGCTCGCGGTCGGCGAGGGCCGCAAGCCGGTGAGCTGGCCGGCCGAACTGCTCCGGTCCACCGAACGCGCCAACGGCGTCACAGTGGCCCCCGCGCATGGGCTGGTGCTGGTCCGGGTCGACTACCCGGCCGACGCCGACCTGGCTGCCAGGGCCGAGATCACCCGCAACGTGCGCGTGCTGCCCGGCTGCCGCTGAGTTCCCGCGGCAGCCGGTCTTCCCACGTCAGTCGCCGCGGCGGACCGGGCCGAGGATCTGCTGTTCCTTCGGGGTGGTCACCAGTCGCAGCGGACGCCACAGGTTCGCGCCCAGCGCCACCACGCCGTCGTCCTTGAGCTGGGTCAGCTGGTTCACCATCGGCGGTGGCAGCCGCCAGATCCGCCCGGCCAGCTGGGCCTGACCCACCGGCAGGCGCTGCATGAGCACCAGGTCGGCGTTGTTCGCGGTGGCCGAGGCCTGCGGGTGCAGGTACGGCAGCACGTAGAGCGTGGTCTGCCAGGCCGAGCGGGGCGGGAACATCTCCTGCGGCACCGCGCCACCGTCGTGCACCACCAGCAGCGGCCCGTCCTCCGAGGCCCTCGGCAGTTCGATCGGGGACAGCCTGCGGATCTGCACCAGCGGCATCTGCTGTGCCTCCGGGCCCTGTCCGGCGGCCCTGGTGAGCATCTGCCAGGCCTGCGGACGGCCGGTGGCGATGACCACCCAGGCGCCGATCGCCATCGCCCGCAGCGCCACCTGGCGGGCCAGGTAGAGCCCGCCCACCGAGACGATCCGGGTGGGCTGGTTGCGCAGCACCGAGACGGTCAGCGGCTCGCCCTTGACGCCTGAGCCGAGCACCATGCCGCCGCGGTCGCCGGAGGGGCTGATCGCGTCCAGCATCTCGGGGGCGACCAGGAACTCCGGCGCGACCCCGAGGTCGGCCGCCTTGTTCTCCATCATGCGGCTGCTCATGTGTTCCCTCCCAGCGGCAACGAGGCGGCGAAGGCGTCCAGCTGCTGGCCCCGCAGCGGGGTGAGGGTGATGCCGATGTGGTTGCTGACCTGCTGCAACCGCGCGTCGGCCGTCTCCAGTTCGGCGGGGTTGCGGGCACTGACCCGCACCAGCCCGCGCAGGCCGACCTGACCGCTCTCCCCGCTCGGCGCGATCGCCACGGACACCGTGGAGGACAGCGCGCGGATGCCGGTGAGCACGTTCAGGCTCTGCGCCACACCCTTGTTGGACCAGCTGGTGATCGCGTAGCTGGCGTGCCCGATACCGGCCGCGGTGACCCCGGTCCAGCCCTCGACCAGGCTGACCGGCTTGCCGGTGCCGGTGGCACTGCTCAGCTCGGCCGCGGAGGTCGCCGAGCGCAGCAGCTCGTCGGCGTCCAGTGGCCGGATCGGCACGCCCCGCGACTCCAGCGCGTTGCGCACCCGGGAGACCGCGCCGATCAGCGCCCGGTGCGCGCCGACCACGCCGCCACCGCGTTCCCGCACCGCGGCGGGGCAGCGCTTGGGGTCCAGCCGGACCGCGATCCAGGTGGTGCGCCGGGCGGCCGCGGGCAGCGGGCCCAGCACCTCCAGGTAGGAGGCCAGCGCGGGCGAGGACGGCGGCAGCGCCGCGCTGCCCGGGTAGCAGTGCGTGATGACCTGGATCGAGTCCAGCACCACGCCCCGGTCCTCCAGGCAGGGCGCGAGCGCGCTCAGCGGCAGCGGCGGGGTGGCGCCCACGTGCGAGACCATCTGCGGCGCCGGGTCGACCAGCAGCAGCGCGGTCCAGGTGCCCTCGTGCCAGGCCAGCCCGATCGGCCGGTCCTCGTGGTCCTTGCTGTGCGCGACCACCAGGTCCGGGAAGGCCAGCCGCAGCAGCCCGACCCGGACGTCCTCGGTGCCGGTGACCTTGGCGTCGGTGTCGGCGGCCGAGACGGCCCGCTCCGGCGGCACCGGGTGCGCGACCCTGGTGTGCGAGCGGAACCGGAAACTGGTGGTGAGTCTGATCCACTGGGTGAGCCAGCGCCCGCGCCAGCGGGTCAGCGCGAGGATGAGCGCCAGCCCGGCCACGCCCGCGCCCACCGGCAGCAGACTGGTGTTGACGGCCAGCACGACCAGCCCGAGCGCGACGCCGACCTCGAGCACGATGAGGTTGGCCACCGGCAGCGCCCCGAGGGTGGCGCCGACCTCGCGCCGCCGGGCCCGCATCACGGTGCGCACGGCGCCGGCCATGGCCGCCGGGTTCGGCGGCGCGGGCGGACGCTGCTGGGCTGACTGAGGTGTGGTCACGGACATCCGCCCTCTGTAGTTCCCCTCGTGGGCACGAAAACGCTCCCCTGATGGACCTGGCATGTGGCAGCCGGTGGACGATATACGTGCGCCGGGCTCCGCCGAAGGAGTGTCGGGTTCCCCCAACAGCACCCACGCGACCCGCCGAACCGGCTATCGTGCCGAACCGTACCGCGACCGGGAGAGCAGCAGGCCGAGAATGCCCTCAACACCTACCACCAAGTCCCAGGTTCACGCGTACCAGTTCGTGATTCGCAGGATGGAATCCGCGCTGGTCCGCAAGGACGCGGTGATGTTGCACGAACCCACCCGAACCCAGACACGCGCGACCGTGGTCGGGGCGATCCTCGCCGTGGTCTGCATGCTGGGTTTCTACGTATTCAGTCTCCTCAGCCCCAAGGGCACGTTGCCGAACGAGGACGGCATCGTGATCAGCAAGCAGTCGGGCGCCGTGTATGTGGTGATGAACAGCCCGACGAGGATGCTGGTCGCGACGCCGAACCTGGCCTCGGCCAAGCTCTTGCTGGTGGCCAAGGGCGGCAGCGCCGGAGCGGGCGCCGCGCCCAGCACGGTGGATGAGTCCGCGCTGACCGGAATCTCCAGGGGCGCTTTCACCGGCATCCCCGGCGCGCCCGAGTTGCTGCCCACCGGCGAGCAGATTGTTTCACCCGATTGGGGAGTCTGCGATCAGCTGACCGTGGACCAGAGCGCGGTGCGCGGGGACGAGAAGCCCGCGGTGGACACCACCGTCTTCGGCGGCGTGACCAACCTGGGCCGCAAGCTCAAGGAGAGCGAGGGGCTGCTGCTGAAGGCCCCCAACGGGAACACCTACCTGGTCTTCGCCAGCGATCCGGAGAAGGGCCTGCCCGGCGCGGGCGCGGTGCGCGCCAGGATCGACCTGACCAACAAGGTGATCACCAGCGCGCTGCGGATCAGCAACCCGACGCCGCGACTGGCCTCCACCGCGCTGATCAACTCGATCCCCGAGGTGAACGAGCTGAAGGCGCTGGAGGTCCCGGACAAGGGCAGCAGCATCAGCGCGTACACCATGACCGGTGGCCGCAAGGTCGGCGATGTGGTGCGCACCCAGCGCGCGGATTCCAGCTACGCCTACTACCTGCTGCTCAAGGACGGCGTGCAGCAGATCCAGCAGGCCGTGGCCGACCTCATGCAGACCGCCTCCAGCGCCAGCGGCGGCTGGCCGTCGGTGTCGCTGGCCGATGTGAACAACGCGCCGAACACCCAGAACCCGGTCGAGATGAAGGACTTCCCGAAGATCGTCCCGACTGTCGTGCCGATCTCCGAGCAGACCACCACCTGCCTGAACTGGGGCGTGCAGAACAACAAGCCGGTCACCTGGGTCGGCCTGGCCAACGCCACGCCCACCTCGGATCCCAACCTGAGGCCGGTCGAACTGGCCCAGGCCGATGGCAGCGGGGACAAGGTCGACAAGTTCTTCATGCCGCCGGGCAAGGCCGCGGTGGTGCGCAGCGCGACCTCGGAGAACAACTTCAACTCCGGCCCGATCTTCCTGGTCTCCGACCGCGGCGTGCGCTTCGGCATCCCGGACAAGAAGACCGCGGAGGGCCTGGGCCTTGGCGCCAACTACGCGCCGGCGCCCGAGGTCATCCTGCGCACGCTGCCGACCGGGCCCATCCTGGACCCGAAGGAAGCCGCCCGGATGTTCGACGCGGTGGAGCTGGACGAGACCGGCGGCAAGCGCCGGGTGATTCCCACGCCCAATCCGGCCTCGGGCGGCTGAGCCGCTTTCGCCCGGACGGGAACCGGGCACGCGGGCGCGCCGTCCGAACCGGTGCGGACGAGCACCGGGAATGGGGGCTGGAATGGCAGGCAAGGTCAGGGTCGACACCGACTGGCTGAACGGGTACGCCAAGCAGGTCGCGGCGGCCGGTGACGAACTGGGCCGGGCCGCAGGCTCGCTCAACACCAGCCCGCTCGGCCCGGCCGCCTTCGGCGAGCTGGGCCGGGAGGTGGGCAGCGCGGAGTCCTACGCCAGGGCCGCGGAGTTGTTGCGCGGTCAGCTCAACCGGGCAGGCGAGGTGCTGCGCTCGGCCGGGGTCGAGCTGGGCGAGGTGGTCACGCACTACAAGGGCGGCGAGTTCGACAGCACCGCCGGCCTGCGCCGCACCGAGGGCGGGCGGTGACCGTGGACTTCAACTCGTTGCGCGCGCACCCCGAACCGCTCACCGTCTCCGCGCCCACCAGCGGGCCGGACGGCCGGGCGGTCGCCCGTGGCCTGGACGACCACCTGAACTACCTGTCCAGCACCGCCCGCCAGCTCGGCGTGCCCGACCCGGTCGAGGAATATTTCGGCCCGGTGGTCGGTCAGTGGAACGACATGCACGCCGAGGCCGTCCGCTGGCGCACCGCGGCCCGCGGCCTGGAGGACGTCTCGGCTCGGGTGACCGGGCCGCTGGGCGGGCTGGACTCGGTGTGGGACGGCGCGGACTCCGACGCCTTCCTGGACCACATGCGCAAGGTTGGCCTGGCCGGCGCCGGCGTCTCCGACGCGATGGTCGCGCTGGCCGACGCGCTGGACGCCACCGCGGACGGCCTGCGCCAGATCGTGCGCGACCTGGTCGAGGTGCTCGCCGACAGCGCGGAGAACATCTCGGGCGCGATGATCGTGCCGGTGCAGGGCGAGGCCAGGGCCAAGAAGTACCTGGACGACCAGCAGCGCCCGACCAAGGAACTCTTCGAGGCGGCCCGCCAGGTGCTCTCCGCCCTGGTCGGCCTGTGCGACGGCTTCGAGCAGGCGGACGCCTTCGCCACGCTCAAGCTCAGCCACACCATGCCGACCGCCAACTGGTCCTTCGAGGCCCCGAAACCGCCTACCGGCACCGAGGACGGCACCAAGGCTGCCAAGGGCGGCGGCGGGGCCGGCGGTGGAGGCGGCGGCTTCGGCGGCGGTGGTGGTGGCCTGGGCGGCGGAGGTTCGGTCGGCGGTGGCGCCGGCGCCGCGCCCGCCGCGCCGCTGGCTCCCGGTGGCGCCGCGGCGGCGGTGCAGGGCCCGGCGGCCAGTCCGATGGCCGCGGCGGCCGCGGCCGGTCCGATCGGTCCTGGCGCGGGCGCGCCTGCCGCCGGTGGCATGGGCGGGATGATGCCGATGGGCGGCATGATGGGCGGCGGTGGCGGCGGTCAGGGCGGCGACCAGGAGCACAAGTCCAAGACCAGGGTCACGGCCAGCTCCAGCGAGCTGTTCGGCAAGCCGAAGAAGGCCGCGCCGCCGGTCATCGGCGAGGACTGAGTCCACACACCACAGTCCACACACCACAGTCCACACACGACGGTGGCCGTCCCCCGCGAACCTGGGGGACGGCCACCGTCATTTGTCGTTTCCGGGGCTAGTGCAGAGGCCGCAGCGCGGACTCCTCCTCGGCCCTCTTGTCCCGCTGCACCGTGCGCACGATGAACAGCGTCAGCAACAGCAACCCGAGCCCGCCGCCCGCGCCCGCGAGCGCGACCACGATGGGCGTCCAGTTCTTCTCCACCGGCGGGCTCAGCGGCATGGTGTCCCGCACCGGCGGCATGGGCGTCACGCCCGCCTCCTCCGGCAGCACCGCGGTCAGCGCCGCGATCGGGTCGACCATGCCGTAGCCGAGGTAGAAGTCCCGGCCGCCCTTGCCCGCCGGGTGCTGCGCGGTCTGCTGCAACCGAGACATCACCTGGTAGGCGCTGAGGTCCGGGTACCGCTCCCGGACCAGCGCGGCCACGCCTGCCACGTACGGCGCGGCGAAGCTGGTGCCCTGGATCTCGGTGGGCTTGCCGCTGTTGTCCAGCATCCGGTTGGCCAGCTTGGTCGCGCCCCTGCCAGGGTCCAGCGAGGTGATCTTGGTGCCCGGCCCGGCGATGTCCACCCACGGGCCGCCGATGGAGAAGGTGGCCCGCTCACCCTCGAAGGTGACCGCGCCGACGGTGAGCACGTCGTCGTCGAAGAAGGCGGGGCTGGCCACCACGTTCGCCCGGCCCGGCGAGTTGTTCTGCTTGCAGCTGCTGGACTCGTCGCCCTCGGAGGTGTTCCCGGCCGCGACCACGATGACCTTGTTCTTGGTCTTCACCGCGTACCGCACGGTGCCGCGCAGCGTGGCCTGGTCGGCCAGTGAACCGACCGGGCCGCAGATGGTCTCGGAGATGTTGATCACCGTGACCTCGGGGTCGTCGGCCGCCCGGCGGATGGCCTGGGCCAGCGTGTCCAGCCGGCCCGCGGAGCGTTCCTGCCCGGTCCTGGTGTCCTTGGCCTTCCAGAACGGGTCGGTCTGCCGGAAGGCCAGGATCTTCGCGTCCGGCGCGACGCCCTTGAAGCCCTCGGTGCTGTCGTCGTTGTCCGCGGCGATGATCCCGGCCACCAGGGTGCCGTGACCGTTGCAGTCCTCGGTGCCGTTCTTGCCGTCCTGGACGTAGTCGCCGCCGCCCTCAAGCCGCCCCTTGAGCCGCGGATGCGGGTTGACGCCGGTGTCGATGACCGCGACCTTCTGCTTCTTGCCGGTGGCGAAGCGCCAGGCCTTCTCGAACTGCAGCACCATCTGGCCCCACGGCCGGGGTTCCACGGTCAGCCCGTTGTTGCCGGGCACGATGCAGTTCTGCTTCTGCTCGTACGGCATGTCCTTCACCGCGGGCGCGAGTCCGGCGGGCGCGCCCGGAGGCGGGGGCTTCGGGAACACGTCATCCGGCTGGGACGCGGCCGAGGTCGTCGGCTGCTGGGCCTGCGCCACCGAGAACGGGCTGAGCGCGAGCAAGGTGGCCGTGACGCCGGTCAGCGCCGCGGCACAACGCATCCGCCGCGCCATCACATGTGCCGGATCGCGGAGTACAGCTCCATGACGGCCAGCGCCAGCGGCAGCACCGCGGCGATGAAGATCGCCTCGGCGACGTCGACCGAGCGGCGCATCGGCGGCGAGAATCGCTGCGTCGGGAACACCACGCCGAGCACCAGGCTCAGCGCGGCGAGCACGACCAGGGTGCCGAACACCCACAGCAGCTGGCCGAACGGGCTGGCGGTGAGCATCCAGCCGACCAGCAGACCGCCCGCGGACAGGATGCCGGTGGACAGCAGCGCCACCGCCTGGCTGCCATTGGCGTAGGTGCGGGCGCGCAGCAGCAGCACCGCGGTGACCACCGCGCCGAAGATCGGGCCCCAGAACTTCGGCATCGTGCTGGCCAGCGTCGCGCCACCGGCGGCGATCAGGCCGCAGCCGATGATCATGCCGGTCATGTACTCGTGGGCAAGGCCCGCGCGCCGCTCGATCACCTCGTAATCCGGGAACCCCTGGTCCTCCTTGAGGTCCTCGGCGTTGCTCGGCACGTGCGGCAGCGGGATCTTGGCCATCTTGATGGTCATCTGCGGCAGCGTGGACAGCACCACCAGCGCGGCCGCCGCCGCGCCCGCGCCGAAGCCGTGCGGCGGGTAGTCCACGAACATGGCCACGGTGGAGGTCAGCAGGCCGATCACGCCGACGGTGACCGCGGCGATGAACACCGACACGCCCGCGCCGATCACCATCAGCGCCGCGCCGCCGACCACCGCGACCAGCGCGAAGGCCAGCAGCAGGTTGGCCGCGCCGGGCACCCCCGGCACCGCGTAGAGCCCGGCCACGAAGGCCATCGGCAGTCCGCCGGTGGCGGCGATGATGATGCCGGTGGTGGGCGCGGCGTAGGAGCGCACGACCACCGCGCCGACGATCACCGACACCACCGCGGCCACGCCCGCGGTGATCGCGGCGGCCAGCGAGAAGGCGCCGCCGGCCAGCCACACGGTGGCCGCGGCGGCGATGAAGGCCAGGCCACCGGCCCAGTGTCCGAGGCGGCGCGCGGTGTCGGCGTCCCAGGCCCGGAAGCTGTCCGGGTCGGCGTCGGCGATGGCGTCGACCACGTCGTCGTAGAGCGCCTTGGGCGGGTTCTCCACCCGCCGGCGCAGCTGCAGGATGTCGCCGTCGACCACGGCCAGCGAGGCCAGTGTGCGGCCCGGCTCCAGCGGATCCTGGCCGATCTTGGCCAGGCACCAGCCACCGTGGCGCACGCCACCGTCCGGGCTGTTCTCCTGGGCCATCTCCAGCAGCATCGGCAGCAGGTCGGCCACCGCGACATCCGCGGGAAGCGCGACGTCGATGCGCGTTCGCGGTGCCACCACGGTCACTCGGCTGAACACCGTCGTCCCGGTCGCCACCAGGCGCCCCCTTGCTCGTGTACTTGGGTCGGTCTCGGCTCGTGCCGCGTCATTCGTACCCGGTTCGGGGCGCATTGCCCGAACTGGCCCTAGCGGTCGGTGAGCGCCCCTAGTATGGCCGCACCGATGTTCCCGGCACCCCGGGTTCGGGCGGAATGGGGTAGGAAAGTCTCCCTGGGCCCCCGTCTGGGTGGCGGGTGCACCGGTTTGGCCGATGACGAGCGACTAAGAGGTATCCGTTCGGTGAGCACGCTTCAGTTCAAGCGTTCGCCGCGGCTCAGCCCGCCGCGACCCCCCGGCGGCGAGGTCCACCTGGAGCCGCCGCCCGAGGTGCCCAGGGTCATCCCCGGCAACATCTTCATGAAGGTGCTGCCGTTCGTGATGATCGTCGCCTCGGTCGGCATGATGATCTTCATGTTCCAGACCGGGGGCAAGAACCCCCAGTCGCTGCTCTTCGGCGGCATGTTCCTGATCTCGACCATCGGCATGATGGCCGGCGGCGGGATGGGCGGGGGCGGCAAGGGCCAGAAGAAGGCCGAGATGAACGAGGACCGCAAGGACTACCTGCGCTACCTCGGTCAGATGCGGCAGCGGGCCAGGGAGGCCATCGCCGAACAGCGCGCCGAGCGCGAGTGGGTGCACCCGGACCCGAAGATGCTGTGGTCGCTCACGGCCAAGAAGAGCCGCCGGATGTGGGAGCGCCGGGCCAACGACCCGGACTTCGTGCACGTGCGCATCTGCGTCGGCACCCAGCGGCTGGCCACCCGCCTGGTCCCGCCGCAGACCGGCCCGGTCGACGAGCTGGAGCCGATCTCCACGCTGGCCCTGCGCCGCTTCGTGCGCGCGCACTCGCTGGTGCCGGACCTGCCGATCTCGATCACCATGCGCGGGTTCGCCGCGATCAGCCTGCACGGGGAGCGGGAGCTGACCCGGCCGCTGGCCAGGGCCATGCTGGCCCAGCTGGCCACCTTCCACACCCCGGAGGACCTGCTCATCGCGGTGGTCACCGCGGGCAAGACCAAGGCCGAGTGGGAATGGGCGAAGTGGCTGCCGCACGCCCAGCACCCCAAGCTGGTCGACGGCATCGGCCAGCTGCGCATGATGGCAGGCTCGCTGGCCCAGATCGAGGAGTGGCTGGACCAGCTCGAGCAGCCGCTGCGGGACCGCCAGCGGTTCACCCGCAACGCGCCGCCGAGCACCGACGAGCCGCACATCGTGATCGTCATCGACGACGGCGACGTCACCAGGGAAGAGAACATCCTGATGACGGAGGGGTTCACCGGCGTCACGCTGCTGGATCTTTCCGACAGCCTCGGCTCGCTGGCCTCCCGGCGCGGCCTGCGCCTGGTCGTCGAGCCCACCCGGCTCGGCGCGCGCAGTGCCAGCGGGGTGGAGTGGTTCGGCGCGCCGGACGCGCTGAGCGTGGCCGAGGCCGAGGCGCTGGCCCGGCGGTTGTCCCCGTACCGCACCGCCACCGGCGGCGGCGAGGCCAACGAGGACGAGCCGTTGCTCAGCTCCAACGTTGGCCTGTTCGAGCTGCTCGGCCTGCGTGACCCGATGACCTTCGACATCGCCCAGGCCTGGCGGCCCAAGCCGATCAGCGACCGGTTCAAGGTGCCCTTCGGCGTCGGCGAGTTCGGTCAGCCGGTCGAGCTGGACATCAAGGAGGCCGCGGTCGGCGGCATGGGCCCGCACGGCCTGTGCATCGGCGCGACCGGTTCGGGTAAGTCGGAGTTCCTGCGCACGCTGGTGCTGGGCCTGATGGCCACGCACTCCTCGGCGCAGCTCAACCTGATCCTGATCGACTTCAAGGGTGGCGCGACCTTCGCCGGCCTGGACGGCGCGGCGCACGTCGCGGCGGTCATCACCAACCTGGCGGACGACCTCACCATGGTCGACCGGATGCGCGATGCCATCGCCGGTGAGATGAACCGGCGGCAGGAGTCGCTGAAGAACGGCGGCAACTTCAAGAACGTCTGGGACTACGAGGCCGCCCGCGAGAAGGGCGCCGACCTCGACCCGCTGCCCGCGCTGTTCATCGTCATCGACGAGTTCTCCGAGCTGCTCTCGGCCAAGCCGGACTTCATCGACCTGTTCGTCGCGATCGGCCGGCTGGGCCGCTCGCTGCAGATCCACCTGCTGCTCGCCTCGCAGCGGCTGGAGGAGGGCAAGCTGCGCGGTCTGGACACCCACCTGTCCTACCGGGTCGGCCTCAAGACCTTCTCCGCCTCCGAATCCCGCGCGGTGCTCGGCGTCCCGGACGCCTACGAGCTGCCGTCCATCCCGGGCTCGGGCTACCTCAAGTACGGCGCGACCGAACCGATGATCCGGTTCAAGGCCTGTTACGTCTCCGGCCCGTACCGTCCGCCGGGCATGCAGGCCGTGCAGACCTCCGCACCGGTCGGCGGCGACCGCAGGCCGAAGCTGTTCGTGCCGGACTTCGTGGAGATCCCGAAGGAGCCGGTGCGGCCGGTCACGGTGGACAAGCCCAAGGAGGAGAAGAAGCCGGACGCCCCGGTGGAGCCCTCCGAACTGGACATCGTGGTGCAGCGCACCAAGAACCAGGGCCCCAAACCGCACCAGGTGTGGCTGCCGCCGTTGGTGGAACCGCCCACCCTGGACCAGTTGCTGCCGATGCTGGCCCCGACCGAGGACCGCGGGCTCACCTCGCCCGGCTTCTTCGGCAACGGGCGGCTGACGGTGCCGATCGGCGTGGTGGACAAGCCGTACGAGCAGCGCCGGGACCTGCTGTGGGCCGACCTGTCCGGCGGCGCCGGACACATGGCGGTGGCCGGTGGCCCGCAGTCGGGCAAGTCGATGGTGCTGCGCACCCTGGTGATGTCCATGGCGCTCACGCACACCCCGCAGGAGGCGCAGTTCTACTGCCTCGACTTCGGTGGCGGCACCATGGGTTCGCTGCAGGGCCTGCCGCACGTGGGTGGCGTGGCCGGGCGACTGGACCCGGACAAGGTGCGCCGGACCATCGCCGAGGTCACCTCGCTGATGAACGAGCGCGAGCAGCGCTTCCGCGACCTCGGCATCGACTCGATGGTGGAGTTCCGCAACCGCAAGCGGCGCGGGGAGATCCCCGGCGACCTCTACGGCGACGTCTTCCTGGTCATCGACGGCTGGCTGAACTTCAAGCAGGAGTTCGAGAACCTGGAGATGCAGGTCGTCAGCATCGCCTCCCAGGGTCTGTCCTTCGGCGTGCACGTGGTGATCGGCGCGACCCGCTGGGCGGAGATCCGGCCCGCGCTCAAGGACCTGCTCGGCACCCGGTTCGAGCTGCGCCTGGGTGACCCGAGTGAGTCCGAGGTGGACCGCCGGGTCGCGGTGAACATCCCGCAGAACCGGCCCGGCCGCGGTCTGTCCGTGGAGAAGCTGCACTTCCTGGTGGCGCTGCCGCGGATCGACGCGATGCCCTCCACCGAGGATGTCGGCGCCGGCATCGCGGACGCGGCGCAGAAGGTCACCGCCGCCTGGCGGGGTCCGGTCGCACCGCGGGTGCGCATGCTGCCCGACGTGCTCCACTACGAGGAACTCCAGGTCAACCCGGAGCTGCCGCGGCACATGGTGCCGATCGGCATCAACGAGGACGAGCTGGCCACGATGTACCTGGACTTCGACGCGGAGCCGCACTTCCTGGCCTTCGCCGAGCGGGAGACCGGCAAGACCGCGCTGCTGCGCGCGATCACCAAGGGCATCTGCGACCGGTACACGCCCAAGCAGGCCCGGATCATCATGGTCGACTACCGGCGCACCATGCTCGGGTTCGTCCCGGACGAGCTGCTGCTGGCCTACGCGGCCTCGTCCAACCAGCTCGGCGGCATGGTCAACGACATCAAGGCGTCGATGACCAAGCGACTGCCCGGTCCGGACGTCACCCAGGAGCAGCTGAAGAACCGGTCCTGGTGGACCGGCCCGGAGCTGTTCCTGATCGTCGACGACTACGACCTGGTCGCCCCGCAGGGCAACAACCCGCTGGCCCCGCTCTCGGAGTTCCTGCCACAGGCCAAGGATGTCGGCCTGCACGTGATCCTGGCGCGCAACTCCGGCGGCGCCAGCCGGGCGATGTTCGACCCGATCATCGGCAAGATGCGCGAGCAGGCCAGCCCGGGCATCGTGATGAGCGGAAACCGGGACGAGGGCGCGCTGCTGGGCAACGTGAAACCGTCCCAGATGCCGCCGGGACGCGGCACCCTGGTCAGCCGCAAGGCCGGTCAGGCGCTCGTTCAGGTCGCCTACCTGCCAGGAGACTGAGAGTGAGGGCTCGTTGAGCCTGCGCGTCGCGATCGACTTCGGGACGTCCAGCACCTGTGTCGCGGTGTCCGTCGACGGGCGGGAACCGCAGCTCGTGGTGGTGGACGGCGCCGACTCGGTGATGCCGTCCGCGGTGTACGCCGCCGCGGACGGCACCCTGTTCGTCGGTCACGAGGCTGAACGGCAGGCCGCGGTCGACCCTTCGCGCTACGAGCCGAACCCGAAGCGCCGGATCGACGAGGGCGAGCTGCTGCTGGGCAGCGCGGTGCTGCCGGTGCTGGACGTGGTGCGCGCGGTGCTGGCCAGGGCGGTCACCGAGGCCAGGCGGCTGGCCGGCGGGGCCCCGGTGGACCTGCTGGTGCTCACCCACCCCGCGGACTGGGGCGCCATCCGCACCAGGGTGCTGCGCCAGGCGGGCAACCGGCTGGCCAGCGAACTGGTGCTGGTGCCGGAACCGGTGGCCGCGGCGGTGTTCCACTCGGCGGGCCACGTGCTCTCCGACGGCGCGGCGCTGGCCGTGCTCGATCTGGGCGGCGGCACGGTGGACGCCAGCGTGGTGCGCAGGCAGGGCGAGTCCTTCCAGGTGCTGGCCACCAGGGGCGATCCCGGTTTCGGCGGCGCGGACATCGACCAGCTGCTGCTCGAACACGTCGGCGTGCTGGTCAGCGCGGTCGACCCGGACGGCTGGCGCTCGCTGGTCGAGGGCAGGGAGCTGGCCGACCGGCGGCGCAGGCGGGTGCTGCGCCAGGACGTCCGCGGCGCCAAGGAAACCCTGTCCCGGCACGCCTACACCGACGTGCCGCTGCCGCCCCCGTTCCCGGACGCGCACGTCACCAGGGCGGATCTGGAACGCCTGATCCACACCCCGCTGGCCAGGGCCGCCGAACTGGTCCAGGCCACGGTGCACACCGCCGGCCTGACCGCGGCCCAGCTCAGCGCGGTCTTCCTGGTCGGCGGCTCCAGCCGGATCCCGCTGGTGGCCCGCCTGGTACACGAAGCCACCGGAATAGTCCCCACGACCCTGGACCAGCCGGAAACCGTGGTCGCCCGCGGCGCCCTGCGTGCCGTGGCCGCCGACCCGCACCGCACCGCCAACCTCCCACCCCAGCCACCCCCACCCCCACGCCTGCCCCCACCGTCGCACTACACCCCGCCCCCACCCCCGCCTCCCGCACCGGCCAAGACGTCCAAGACCCCCTGGCTGATCGGCGGCGCGGTGGTCGCGGCGGTGGCCGCGGTGGCCATCACCGTCGCCCTGACCACCACCGGCAACCCCCATGCGAGCACCAGCGGCACCCCCACCCCGACCAGCCAGACCCCGTCCGGCCAGCAGATCGCCCAGTACAGCTACCGGTTCAGCCTGCCCGAGGGCTGGTACCAGGCAGGCGGCGACGGCCCGACCCGCAAGGTCCAGCTCCGCCCGGACGGCGAGACCACCGGCCCGGACGTGGTGGCGGTGGAGGAACGCGCGCTGACCTACGACAGCACCACGGACCGTAACCGCGCGCTGAGCGAACTCCGGTCGGAGTACCAGAAGGTCGAGGCCGACGGTTACTCCGGGTTCAACCAGAGTCACCGCTTCGCGGGAAAGGACGTCGTTTACTACCGGCGCACCGCCGGTGATGCGACAGTGGACTTCTACGTGGTCTTCCAGGGCAGGGCCCAGGTCACGGTCGGTTGCCAGTCCTCGGCCGGAGGACGGGAACGGGTGCGCGCCGGCTGCGAACAGGTGGTCGCCACCCTGTCGATCACAGGTTGAGAGCGGTTCGGAAGGGCAACAGCGTCATGGGGGATCAGGTACCGGTGCACGACGTCATCGCCCGCTTCCGGGCCGAGGTGAACGCCGCCGTCGACCGGGGCGGCCGCGCCGCCGCCGAGGCCAGGGAACACAGCGACACCTTCCGCGGCCAGACCCGCGACCTGACCGAGCAGATCCGCAAGGGCCAGCTCACCCCGGCCCGCGAGGACCTCACCAAGCCGGGAGCCCGCACCCAGGCCACCGACTTCCGCACCGCCCAGCGCCTCCCGGTCGAAGACCTTCCCGATGGCGAACAATTACTCGCCCCACCCCCAGAACCATCCCCCGAACGGGGAACGCAAAAGCAAACAAAGGGCGCCAACGCCTGGCCGTCCCGAATGCAAAACCCTCGCCGCACCGGCGATGACGAGGACTTTTCCCAGGAGCAAATCCTCTACTGACCCCGGGTTCCGCCCCGCGACGTTTACTGTCGCAACGGCTTCCGGAAACCTGACAACGCGATGGAACCGACCATGGCAGGGTCAGCGTCACAACGATGTCCGACAAGAACGACCCAACTAGGGGGTTCCTCAAAATGGCAAGTGGATACGGTCTTGACGCCGAAGGCATGGCGAAGGCTGCCAACGACGTCGACAAGGTGAACAACGAGATCACCTCCGAGCTCCGCTCGCTGCGCAGCGGCCTCGAGCCCCTGATCGGCATCTGGAAGGGCTCGGCCGCCACCTCCTTCGGCAAGCTGATGGAGCAGTGGGGCGCCGAGACCGAGAAGCTGAACCAGGCTCTCGGCGGCATTGCCTCCACCCTGAAGGAGCAGTCCGGCGGCTACATGCTCCAGGAAGAGGAAGCCTCGTCGAACATCTCCGGCATTGCCGCTGGCCTCGACGGCTGACCTGCTGCTCCAGTCTCGCTGATTCGCACACATTCTTCGTAAGACTTGCCAAAGGGGTTTGAACGTGGAAATCAACATTGACTTCGGTGCCCTCCAGGAGGGTCAGTCCGGCTGCCAGCGTGCCGCGGGCAACATGCAGACCAAGCTCGACGACCTGAAGTCCAACCTCCAGCCGCTGATCTCGACCTGGACCGGTGGCGCTGCCGAGGCGTACCAGGTCCACCAGAAGGCATGGGACCAGTCCGCGGTCAAGCTGCAGGAGATCCTGGCCAAGATCGGCATCGCGCTGGGCACCGCCACCGAGGCCTACCAGCAGAACGAGTCGAAGTCCGCCGGCTCCTGGTGACCAGGCTCTGACCTGACGACTTCTGGCCCCGAGGCGATATCGCCTCGGGGCCAAGTCATGTTCAATCTAATCGCGAGCGGCAGCGATACTCGCGCCAACCTCGGCAGCCTCCATCATTCGCATCGAGCAGAAAAGCTTGTGTGCCTCTTGCCAGTAGGACAGCGCGGCAGTGGTCTCGCCGGCTTTCTGCGCTACGTCGCCGAGTACGTGGAGTGTGTGTGCCTGGCCCGGCACATGGCCGGTGGCTACATGGCAGTTGAGCGCCGCGGTCGCGGTTTCTTGCGCTGTTTTGAGTTCTCCCGCCAGCGTGCAGGCGGACGCCAGGGTGGTCAGTCCCTGATGTTCGCGAAGCAGATGGCCATGCTCACGCGAGATGGTGACGGCCCGGCTCGCATCCTGGATCGCGGACTCGAGCGCGCCTGTCCGCCGGATATTGCTCCTGCAATTCAAGGCGAAGGAAAGATTCTCTGGAAGCCCTTTCTCTTCGCTCAGTCTTACTGCTCGATTGCTGAACTCGATGGCCGCGTCCGCATCGTCGACCTTGTTGAGAATAAGTGACCTGAGCGAGAGGCTGTAGGCTTCGGCGAAGTATAGGGTCATACTGTGGGAGACTTCGAGTGCTCCCTCGGTTTCTTTGAGGGCGGCCGCATACTGTCCGAGATTATAATGGGCAATTGCGGCCTCGTTGTAGGCTAGGATCTGATTCTCTTTGGCGCCCACTCTCTTGGAGTCTAGTAGTGATTTCTCTGCCACCGGGATTGCCTTGGAAAATTGTCCAATACTGTTGAGTGCGGCCGCCATGTTCACCTGGGCGACCATAAGAAGCTCCGAAATCCCCAATTCCTGGGCGCTTTCTGCGGTGGCCTCGGCTGCTGTGTAAAAGTCGTCCAGTCGCGCAGTCATCCAGTATGCGGAGCTGAGGTTGTTCAGTGCAATTGCCCCGCCGACTCGGTTGCCGGAGGCGTTCGACAGACTAAGTGAAGACTCGTAGTGTCTGATTGCCGAATCGATGTCCCCTGTCTTGTTGTCGATCAAGCCGAGCATGTTTGAGGTGTGCAGCATTCCTGTGTCAGATCGCAATTCGCGGTAGATCACCTGGGCTTCGAGTGCTGCTTTCCTGGACTTCTCGTAGTTGGCGCTTTTGAAGTAGCTCTGGGATATGGTTGCCAACATGTATGCCTCGGCCGGGCGATTGCCAACCTCCTGGGCCGATTCCAGGCAAGATGATCCGATGGCCAATTGCTCCAGGTGCATCCCAGCTGACTGAATGTATCTGCGGATAGCGTCGGCAATTCCCCAGGCGGTTTCAGTGAACTGTTCTTCGAGTGCTCTGGTGATTACTGCCGCTAGGTTAGCGACCTCGGATTCCAGCCATGATCGCGCTAGTTCGACACTGGTGAACACGCTGCCCGAAGAGGTGGGGAATTCCTCTGGATATAGGTGAAAAATTCCTGGGTAGAGTGTGGCGCAGGCTGCTCTTGCTGATGTCAAATAGTGGCCGTACAGGGCAGATTTGAGGTCCCTGGACTGATTCTCATGGGCGGACTCGCGGAGTTGGTGGGATGAGTACAGGCGCAGCAGGTCGTGTAGGCTGTAACGGTTTTCGTGCTGCTTCTGTATCAGGTGGGCGGAGCTAAGGTGGTTCAATGCAGGTTCGACCTGATCGGGCGACATTTGCATCAGTACTGCGGCCTCCGCCAGGGTGAAGTCGCTTCCTGGGACAAGGCTCAGTCGTGCGAACAGTTTTTGTTCCTCGGAACCAAGGGCTAGATAGGATAGATCAAAGGCGGTTTGCACTGCAGATTGCTCGTCGCCGCTGATGGACAGATTGTTGAGCCGGTTACTGCTCTGTAGCTCTGCTATGAAGCCGTGCAGGTTCGGTCGCCGGGAACTCGCGATGTTGGCCGCAGCGATCCGAAGGGCGAGGGGCAGGAAGGAACACAGGTTGGCGAGTGTGTCGATTTTTTGTGGCTCCGCCGCCACCACTGCAGAGCCAAGGGTTGAGGACAACAACGTCTTTGATTCGCTGAGGGTCAGCACGTCGAGTTGCTGATGATGGGCCTCGGTCAGCTCGGACAGCTTGTTGCGACTGGTGATGATCGCCCCGCAACCTGGACCGGTAGGCAGGAGGTCGTGAACCTGCTCGATGGAAGCAGCGTTGTCCAGGACGACCAGAATCCGGCGGTTGCGCACGCACTCCTGGTAGCGAGCTGCCAGCTCTTGCTGTTCGACCGGGATCTGCTCTGCGGCGACACCGAGGCCGCGGAGGAAACGAGAAAGTACCTGTGCCGGTGACATGGGCACGCGGACATCGAATCCACGGAGATTCACGTGAAGCTGGCCGTCGGGGAAGTCTCGGCGCAGGGTGTGCCCGATCCGGATGGCCAGCGCGGTCTTCCCTACGCCCGGAGGTCCGGAGATAATCACTGGAACGGACTTGCGCAGCAACGAGATGATCTTGGCGCTTGCCTCGGTTCGTCCGACGAAGTCCGGAATATCCAAAGGTAGCTGAGCTGGGAGCACCGTGGGATGGGCAGGAGCGAGCGGTCTAGGTGAACCAATCGAGCCATCCTGGGTCAGGATCATTTGATGCAGTTCGCGGAGCCGCGGGCCGGTGCCGACTCCCAGTTCTACCTTGAGGATCTCTGCGGCCTCGGCGAATGCCTCCAGGGCCTCCGCCTGGCGATCGCTGCGGTACAACGCGGTCATCAGCTGAGCCCAGAACTCCTCGTGCAGCGGGAACTCTGCGGTCGCCGCTCGCAGACCGGCGACCAGTTCTCCGCTTCCGCTGGTTTCCAGCTCCACTGCGAACCGCAGCTCCATGGCCCTGATTCGTCCGTCAGTCAGCCGGGCGACATGGCGCTCACGCAGGAGCTGCGATGGCACGTCCGCGAGCGGCTGCCCCCGCCACAACCGCAGCGCCTCGCCGAGCAATCGCGACCGTTCCGCCGCGCCCGCCGCCTCCGCCGACCGGACCAGCTCCCGGAACCGGAACACATCCACCGACTCCGGCGGCACTTCCGCCAGGTACCCACGTCCTGAAGTCCGGATCACCGACGCCCCGAGCGACTGGCGCAGGCGACGCACGTAGGTCTGGATCGCCGCCCGTGGCTGTGCCGGCGGGTCGAACTCCCAGAGTTGCCCGGTCAGTTCTTCGACCGAGACGGGTTCGCCGGTGCGGAGCAGCAGACCGGCCAGCAGGATCCGGTGTTTGGCCGCGCCGATTGTTCCGGCTGGGGTCAGCAGTGGTCCGAGCACGCCGAATATCGGCTTCATCAACAGCCCCCCTGTCGAGATGCTGTGATGCTAACCAGAGTTGGTGCCGGGTGGCCTGGGTCAGTCGCCTGCCAGGGCGATCTGGTCGCGGCCGCTGCGTTTGGCCTGGAGGACCGCGGCGTCGGCGCGGCGGACCAGGGACATCAGGTCGTGGCCTGAGTCGGGGGTGTGTACCGCGACGCCTATTGAGGCGGCCATCCCAGTGATCACTACCGGCCTCCCGTCGGTAGAGATCACCGGGACGGCCATTTCCCTGATCTTGGCCCGGATCCGGCGCGCTGCCCTTATCGCCCGTTGCCGGTCGCTCGCCGGGAACAAGACCAGGAACTCATCGCCGCCGTGACCGCCGTATCGCGCCGCGATACCGCTGTCGTGGGCGACAGACCGTAAGACCTGACCGACTGCCTGGAGCACCGAGTCCCCGGCCAGGTGTCCGTGTTCGTCGTTGACCAGTTTGAACCGGTCCAGGTCCACCACCAGCAGGACGCTTTCCCGTTGTCCCGCGTGGTGCAACGCGGCGGGCGCCTGCTCGGCCCAGCCCCTGCGGTCGAGCAAACCGGTGAGCGGATCCGTCGCCCAGTAACCGTAGGGCTGGCCGCAGGCGTGACAGCTGAGGCCGTGGGCTGTGTCAGCAGTGGTTCCTGAGTACATCGCCGGATCGACCCCCACCGAGTTCATCTCGTATGCCGGGCACCTGTTGCGGTCGTCAACCTGCTGGATGACGGTTGAGCTTGGTCACTTCCGAAGTCTATGGTTGGTGTACCAGGGTTTCAACTGAGGAAAAGGCCGTCACCCGTATGGCCCTTTCTATCAGTAAAATATTCGAAGTGGTCTAGGGGAGGCCCCATGGCTGAGCGGGCAGGTCAGAGCCTGGCCGGCAAGCTGAACCACCTCTTCGCCGTGTCGGCGCCGAGGGCGGGGCAGGAGTACAGCAACGAGCATGTAGCTGCTGCCATCACGGCCAGTGGTGTGACGATCTCGCAGAGTTACATCTGGCAGCTGCGCAAGGGAAACAAGGACAATCCGACCTTCAAACATCTGCAAGCTCTGGCAGGTTTCTTCGGAGTTCCTGTCAGCTACTTCTTTGATGACGAGGTTACGGATAGGGTCGATCGCCAGTTGGCCGATCTGAAGGAAGAGCGGACCAGGCTTCGCCAGCTCGCGGGCAGCAGTGAGGCGCAGCTCATGGCCATGCGCGCTGGAGAACTTTCTCCACAGGGACGCCGACAGGTCATGGACCTGCTCGACGTCGTCTACCGGCTCGAACAGGCCGAGCGGGGCGAGAACGCGGGCGGGTGAAAGGGGCGGTCCCGTGCGGGAACGCGATCTACGACGTCGGTGCCGGCGGTTGCTCAACGAACTGGACATCCGCCCACCGCTGGACGTCACCGAGCTGTGCCGTCGTGTGGGTGAGCGGCGCGGCAAACCGATCCGGCTGGTGGCGCACCCGATCCCGGTGCCGGGGCCCTTCGGGGTGTGGATCGCCACCGAGACGGCCGACTACATCCTGTACCAGGAGCGCACCACCAAATCGCACCAGAACCACATCATCCTGCACGAACTCGGCCATCTCCTGGCCGGTCACCGCAGTGGTGAGGGGCATGACGACCCGATGCTGACCGCGCTCTACCCGGACATCGAGCCGGACGCGGTGCGCAGGGCGCTGCGCCGCACCAGCTATGACGACTCGCAGGAACTCGAGGCGGAAACCGTCGCGACGATCATCCTGGAATGGGCCTCGGTGCTGGACCGGGTCGCGCCCGGTGACTCCGCCGACGTGCCAACCAAGCGGATCGAGAACGCGCTCGGCGACCGGCTGGGCTGGTTGTGAACCCGACCACCATCGTCATGACCGTGCTCCAGGGCGTGCTGCTCTACGGCGCCCTGTTCTGGAAGCTCTACCAGTTCAGCCGGGCCCCGCACGACCGCTCGCTGCGGATCGTGACGGTCTGCCTGGTCGCCGCCGGGTTCGCCTACCCACTGGGCCTGCTCGCCGGCAGCACCGCGGAACCGACCATCGCGGTCATCTTCTACAGCTGGGCGCAGTACAGCCTGCTGATGACGGTGATCTACACCCTGGTGCTGTTCTTCATGTTCACCGCGCTGGACCCGGCGCGGGCCAGGGTGCGGGCCTGGTGGCAGGCGCTGCCGCTGCTGGTCTGCCTGGCCGGGCTGGCCGCGGTCACCTTCTCCGCGCCGGCCGACCCAGGGCCCGGCGGCTACTCGATCGCCACCGTGGCCGGGTTCTACCTCTTCGCCGACGCCTACCTGGCCTACGGCGTGGCCGTGGCGCTGCGCTGGACCCGCCGCTACGCCCGCGGCGCCACCGGCAGGCTGCGCACCGGGTTGCTGATCACCTCGATCGGCGAGGTGCTGCTGATCGCCGCGGCAGGCGGCACCTGCCTGACCGTCGCGCTGATGTGGGCCGGCGTGCCGATGCCGGACTGGACCCGCACGCTGTCCACCTTCATCCTCTTCCCCGGCATCCTGATGTTCATCATCGGCGTGAGCTACCCGGGTGTGCTGATGCGGCTGGCCGCGCTGCGGGTGTGGTGGCAGCACCTGCGCGTCTACCACCAGCTCCGGCCGCTGTGGACCACCCTGCACCGGGCCTTCCCGCAGGACTCGCTGACCCGCGGCCCGGTGCGGCCGGTGCGGGACGCGCTGAGCCTGCGCGGGGTGCACCGCCGCTACTACCGGCGGGTCATCGAGTGCCGGGACGGGCTGGTGCGGATCAGCCCCTACCTCGCGCACGTGCGCGCCGAGTCCGAGGCGCTCTCGCTGGCCGAGGCGTTGCGGGCCGGGTTGCGCGCGCACGCCGAGGGCACCGAGGTGGCCCCGCAGGCGATGTCGCTGGCGCTGCCGGCCGGGGACGGGCTGGACGACGACGTGCGCGAGCTGCTCGCGCTCGCCACCGAGCTGCGCCGGGCCCCCGCCACCGTCTGAACCGGCGGTGAACGGCCGGTGACGCTGCTCACCGGCCGGAGCGCCCCCACCCGTCAGGATCATCTCCGGCGTCATCTACACTGGTCGGGCCCGGTCACACCTGTGCAGTCCGGATCACGACGCCCGTTAGCGGCCGTTTTGACCCTACGCAGGGCCAGCGGGTAACCTGATCCGCTGTTGTGCGGTATACGGTGCGACTAGGGTCCGCCGCGCGTTTTCGAGTTGGTCCTCCAGCTCAAACGCATCACCGCAGTGACATCCCGTGATGTGAGGACGACGAGGTAGACCCGTGCGCACGTACAGCCCGAAGCCCGGCGAGGTGAAGCGCACCTGGCACGTCATTGACGCCCAGGACCTGGTGCTCGGCCGGCTCGCCACCCACGCCGCGACTCTGCTGCGCGGCAAGCACAAGCCCATTTTCGCTCCGCACATCGACACCGGCGACTTCGTCATCGTGATCAACGCGGACAAGGTGGCCCTCACCGGCCAGAAGCGCGACCAGGAGTTCGTGTACCGCCACAGCGGTTACCCGGGCGGTCTGCGCAAGCGCTCGTTCGGCGAGATGATCGACAAGCACCCCACCAAGCTGGTCGAGAAGACCATCAAGGGCATGCTGCCGAAGAACAAGCTCGGCAACGCGATGGGCAAGAAGCTCAAGGTCTACGCCGGCCCGGAGCACCCGCACGCGGCCCAGCAGCCGCAGCCGTTTGAGATCAAGAAGGTCGCCCAGTGACCGCGGCCGACGAGAACTTCGAGGAAGCCAGCGTGAGCACTGAAGAGACCGCAGCCGTCGAGGAATTCGACGCTGCCGCCGAGGTCGTCGAGGACGCCGTCGCGCCCGAGGTCGAGGAGTCCGCGGAGGAGGTCGCCGCCGAGGTGACCGCCACCGACGAGGCTGCCGCCGAGGAGAGCGACACCGACGAGGACGCCGCACCGGTCCGCACGATCCCCGTGCTGTCCAAGCCGGTCCAGACCGTCGGCCGCCGCAAGGAAGCCGTGGTCCGGGTCCGCCTGGTGCCGGGCAGCGGCAAGTTCCTCCTCAACGGCAAGACCCTTGAGGACTACTTCCCGAACAAGGTGCACCAGCAGCTCATCAAGGAGCCGCTGGTGACCCTGGAGAAGGTCGAGGCCTTCGACATCTTCGGGAACCTGCGTGGCGGTGGCCCCTCCGGCCAGGCAGGCGCGCTGCGCCTGGCGATCGCCCGCGCCCTGATCGAGGTCGACAGCGAGGACCGCCCGCCGCTGAAGAAGGCCGGCTTCCTCACTCGTGACCCGCGGGTCAAGGAGCGCAAGAAGTACGGTCTGAAGAAGGCCCGTAAGGCGCCTCAGTACAGCAAGCGCTGATTTACCGCCGCAAGGCAACCAGCGGGAGCAGCTATCCGTATACGGAGAGCTGCTCCCGCTTTTTTGTCATCCGCCGCCCCCAGTTCCCGGAGGACCCCCCGTCATGGCTCGACTGTTCGGCACCGACGGCGTTCGCGGACTCGCCAACGCTGACCTGACCCCGGAGCTAGCGCTCTCCATCGCCGCCGCGGCGGCGCAGGTCCTGGCCGAACACGACCGCTCGCACCGCCCGATCGCGGTGGTCGGCCGTGACCCCAGGGCCAGCGGCGAGATGCTGGAGGCTGCGGTCACCGCGGGCCTGGCCGCGGCGGGCGCGGACGTGCTGCGGGTCGGCGTGCTGCCCACCCCCGCGGTGGCCTTCCTGATCGCCGAGCTGGGCGCGGACCTGGGCGTGATGATCTCCGCCTCGCACAACGCGATGCCGGACAACGGGATCAAGCTGTTCGCCGCGGGCGGGCTGAAGCTGCCGGACACCGTCGAGGACGAGATCGAGGCCAAGCTCGCCGACACCACGGCTGGCAGGCCCACCGGCGCCGGGGTCGGCCGGGTGCGGGACATCGCCGACGCCGGTCAGCGGTACGTGGACCACCTGCTGCTGGCCACCGGTCAGCCGCTGGAAGGCATCAAGGTCGTGGTGGACTGCGCCAACGGCGCCGCGGCCGCGGTCGCCCCGGACGCCTACCGCCGGGCGGGCGCCGAGGTCATCGCGGTGCACGCGGACCCGGACGGCCTCAACATCAACGAGAACTGCGGCTCCACCCACATCGACGGCCTCGGCAAGATCGTGCTGGAGCACGGCGCCGACCTGGGCATCGCGCACGACGGCGACGCCGACCGCTGCCTGGCCGTGGACGCCGACGGCAACATCGTCGACGGCGACCAGATCCTGGCCGTGCTGGCACTGGCCATGAAGGACGCGGGCGAGCTGGCCGAGGACACCCTGGTCGCCACCGTGATGAGCAACCTGGGCCTGCACCTGGCCATGCGCGAGCACGGCGTGCACCTGCGTACCACCGCGGTCGGCGACCGGTACGTGCTGGAGGAGCTGCGCGCCAACGGCTACACCCTGGGCGGCGAGCAGTCCGGCCACGTGGTGCTGCCCGGACACGCCACCACCGGCGACGGCCTGCTCACCGCGCTGCGCCTGATGGCCCGGATGGCCCTGACCGGCAAGTCCCTGGCCGACCTGGCGGGCGTGATGCGCCGGCTGCCGCAGGTGCTGATCAACGTCAAGGTCACCGACAAGGCCGCGGTCGCCAACGCTGTCTCGGTGGCCGAGGCGGTGGCCGCGGTCGAGGCCGAGCTGGCGGGCAACGGCCGGGTGCTGCTGCGCCCCTCCGGCACCGAGCAGCTGGTCCGGGTGATGGTGGAGGCGCCCAGCCAGGACGCCGCCCAGGACGCGGCCCAGCGGCTGGCCGGGGTGGTTTCCGCGGTCCGCTGATCAGCCGCCGCGCTAGGGTGCGGGTGTGATGATCGGTGTGCCGCAGATGATGGTGCTGCTCTTCGTGCTGGTGATGGGCGCGGTGGTGCTGGTGGCCGTGCTGGCCGCGCGCCGGAAGAAGCGCCAGGCGACCGGGTACCCGCCGCCTGGCTACTACCAGCAGCCTGGTCAGTACCCGCCCAACGGACACCAGCCGCCGCCCGGCCAGTACCCGCCCAACGGCCCCGGACCTCAGTAGCGGCCCCCGCTCAACCGGTGGCCAGGTACATTTCTCTCCCAGACGTGGAAAGACCCTGGGGGCCGTGAGATGAGTGTTGAGGACAGGCTGGCCGCCGCGCTGCGACAGCAGTACGAGGCCACCCGGGAGAACGAGCTGCTCCGGGACATGCGCGAGTCGCAGGTGGCCAAGGCCACCGCCTCGGCCAAGGAGGAGCTGGACCAGCAGGGCAAGGTCACCGACCGGGTCACCGCGCACATCACCGAACTGGCCAAGCGCCAGCGCAAGGGCGGCGGCTGGGCCACCAGTTCGGTGATGGATCGCGGGGACGGTCAGTTCCGCTTCGGCGGGGAGGAAGAGGAAGAGGGCTACCGGCCCGCGCCTGCCTACTCCGCGCCCACACCGCCGCCGCCTCCGCCCCCGCCGCCGGTGGCCCCGCCGCCGGTGGCCAGGCGGGCACCCGCCCGGCGGCCCGCGGACGACGATGACGACTATGAACAGCAGTCCTGGCTGAGCTGACCCAGGGCAGGCTGGGTCAGGGCAGGCGGAGCAGGGCCGCGACCACCGTGTGGCCCTGATCGACCGAGACCACCACGGCCGCGCCGCTGATCCCGGCGGTGAGCACGCTGATCAGCTGGAACAGCCCGGCCGCCGCGCCGGTGTCGCCGAGCAACCCGGCCGGGTTGACCGCGCTGGCCGCGCTGAGCAGGCCGGACAGCTCGACCGGTGTGCTGACCAGGCCGACCTCGCCGGGCTTGATCCGGTGCCGGGTCAGCAGCCCGCGCACGCAGTCGGTCACCGCGTCCTGGACCTGGTCCCCGGCCACCAGCCGGGAGCCGAAGCCGAGCACCTCGGCCAGCACCGGCCGCGGACCCGGCGGCTCCAGCAGCAGCACTCCGGCACCCTCGCCCAGCGGCCCGGCCTGCACCGGGTACTGGCCTTCCAGCCACTCGCGTTCCGGGGTCAGCTCCTCGGTGCCGCCGACCAGGGCCCGCGCGCATTGGCCGCCGCCGATCAGCCTGCTCGCGTAGCGCAACGCGCCGAGCACCGCGGCCCGGCCGCCGGCCACGGTCGCGTTCGGGCCGCGCAGCCCGTGCCGGATGGCGCAGATCGAGGCGGGTCCGTTCATCAGCGCGAACGGCACCAGCGAGGGCTCGATGAAGTAGGGCCTGCGCCGGGTCAGCGAACCGCGCACCACGTTGGCCTGGGTGCCCGCGCTGCCGCTGGTGGTGCCCAGCACCAGCGCGGTGTCCGGATCGGCCAGGTCCGGATGCGCGGCGAGCAGTTCGCCGACGGTGAGCACGGCCAGTGCGGCGGCCCGGTCCATCGAGGCGGTGCCCTTGAGTCCGAGCAACGCCTGGATGTCCAGGTCCGGCACGGCGCGGCCGTCGGGCGCCCGGCCGGTGCGCAGACCGGCCAGCAGGGACTCGGTGGCCAGGCCGTAGGCCGAGGCGGCGGTGTGCGCGGTGAGCGCGAGGCCGCTCACGCGGCGGCCCCGAGCAGCACGATCGCGTTGTTGCCGCCGAAGGCGAGTCCGTTGCTCTGCACCACTCGCAGCCGGGCGGGCACCGCGGTGTTGGGCACGCAGTCGATCGGGCACTCCGGATCGGTGACCCGGTGGTTGATCGTCGGCGGGATGAAGCCCTCGGTGATGGCCAGCGCGCAGGCGGCCACCGACAACGCGGTGGCCGCGCCCATGGTGTGCCCGAGCATCGACTTGAGCGAGACGGTGCGGGGCGGGTGCTCGCCGAAGACCTCGCGGATGGCGGCGGTCTCGGTGACGTCGTTGGCCTTGGTGCCGGTGCCGTGCGCGGAGATCAGGTCGACCTGGGCCGGCGCGATGCCCGCGTTGGCCAGCGCGCGGGTCATGCCGAGGGCGATGCCGGCGCGCTCCGGCGCGACCTGGTGGTAGGCGTCGCAGCTCAGGCCGTAGCCGAGCAGTTCGGCATAGATTCGCGCGCCCCTGGCCACCGCGGACTCCCACGGTTCCAGCAGCAGCACCGCGGCGCCCTCGCCGGTCAGGATGCCCTGGCGGTCGGCGTCGAAGGGGCGGCACACGTCGGGAGAGATGGTGCCAAGGCGGTAGAAGCTGGTGAAGGTCAGCCGGCACATCGCGTCCGCGCCGCCGCACAGCGCGAAGTCCGCCTCGCCGGAGCGGATCGCGTCGAAGCCGTTGCCGATCGCGTAGTTGCCCGCCGAGCAGGCCGTGCCCAGGGTGCACAGTTCGACCTCGCGCAGGCCGAGTTCGGTGGCGATGTCCAGGCCCAGCCGGGCGGCGGGCACCTGGGCCGCCAGCAGCGGGTCCCGGTGCCCGTGCTCGGCCGCCAGGTCCGCGGCCACCAGCCGTTCCAGGGTGGGCGCGCCGCCGTCGGTGGTGCCCATCGAGATCAGCCCGTGCCCGGCGCGCAGCCGGTCGAGGTCCGCGCCCGCGTCGCGCACGGCCATGGTCGCGGCGGCCGCGGCGAACTGCCCGGCCCGGCCCAGCGCGGCCGGATCCACCACCCGCAGCCAGTCCGCCGCCTCGAAGCCGGTGACCTCGCAGCCCATCGTGCGGTCGAAGCCGGTGGTGTCGAAGGCGGTGATCGGCCTGGCCCCGCTGCGGCCGGCCCGCAGGCCGTCCCGGAAGGCCCCGGCGCCGATCCCGATGCTGGAGACCACGCCGATCCCGGTGATCGCGACCCGCCGCCCGGTCACGCCTGGCGCGCCCTGGCCAGCACGTCCAGCACCGACTGGAGGTCGACCAGGTGCGCCAGCTCGGACTCGTCCACCTCGATGTCGTACTCGATCTCCAGGTTGGCCAGCAGCTCGATCAGCATCATCGAGTCCGCGCCCAGCTCGGCCAGGAACGAGGTGTCCGGCCCGACCCGTTCCGGTTCGACCCCGAGCACCCTGCTGATCACCGCGCGGATGCGTTCGACCTGGTCCTCCACGGGGTGTGCCGCCTTCCTCCGATGCGCTGACGTCCGGGCCCATTCAACTACGACCCACGCGTTCGCGCGGTAGGGTGCCCGCGCTGACATCAACCGGGGTGGGGATGAGATGCCGAGGACAACGCAGGTGCTGGCCAGGGTGCTGCCCACCGACGTGTCGGATGTGCTGCTGATGGTGACCACGGCCGCCGCGCTGGCCGCGCTGGTGATCTCGATCATGGTGCTGGTCAAGCTCGGCAAGTCCGGGCGAGTGGGTCAGCCGCCCGTGTCCTTCGGGCCGCCGCCCGGGCCGCCCGGACCGGTGGGACAGCCCTTCCCGCCGCAGCCGCAGGCCCACCCCGGCCAGCAGCCCCCACCCGGATGGGGTCAGCCGCAGGGCTGAGTCGAACCCCGGCTCCCTACCCGGAGTACTCGCCCGGTCGGCGGAACCGTTGAACCGTGTGTGCCGGGCAGGCCGGTGTGCCACAGTGAGCGTTGGCCCCAGGCGGGCCAGGCGCCGCGTGCGGTGTGCGCGCGCAAACCGTTGACCGCGGCCGGGAACGGCGGGCGGAACGGCGACGTCTGCGTTGTGAACACTCCAATGGGGAGGAAGGGACCGTGGCAGGTTACGGATCTGATCCGGCGACGATGAACAGGGTCGCCGGCTCCATCGCAGACGGCGCGACCAAGACCAGTGACGGGGTCAAGGACTTCGTGGCCAGCCAGGCCAATCCGGCTGACTTCGGCACGAAGCACCAGGAAAAGGGCGGCCCGTACCGCGACGGCGTGCAGAAGCTGGCCGACGGGGTCAAGGGCATGGTCGAGTCGATGACCGCCTTCTCCAACAAGGTCAAGCAGTCGGCGGGCACCTATCGCGGTTCCGAGTCGACCAACGCGGGCAATGTGCGTAGCTCCGGGGGCAAGTGATGGCCAAGGCTGACTGGAACGAAGTCAAGGCGATCCTTGACAACCCCAACGTCAATCCGGACACCAAGCGCGAGATTCTCGACGAATACCTCGACACGCGCGAGGACGACCGGATTGACGATGAGCACAAGAAGTACATCAAGGATTACTCGCCTGGCCACGACCTCGACGATGAGGACGAGGGCGAGTTCGACGGCGACGATGACGACGAGGACGAGGAACAGGAACTCGACGAGGCCGTCGCCAAGGGCAAGCAGGAAGCCTCTGACGCTGACAACAAAGAGGGCAGCGACAAGAAGGCCAACGACGCCAACAACCAGGCGAAGGACAAGATCGGCAAGGCCCAGCCACCCGCGCTCGGCGGTGGCGGCACCAAGAACTCCAACGAGCTGTTCGACGGTGCGGCCAGCAACCTGGAGATGTTCAAGCGCTACCTGCCCGCCTGGAACATGCGCGGCGTCAAGCACGTCGACTTCCAGACCGGGATCCAGCTCCGGTGGGAAGAGCAGAAGGGCATCGACTTCCAGAAGTTCCTCACCGAGGCCGATGAGTTCACCAAGGCCAAGGCCGCGGTCGACCAGTACATGGACGATGTCGACGGCCAGCTGATCAGCCTCTACGGCGCCTGGGACGGCAAGGCCGCCAGCGCCTCCAGCCAGCACTACAGCGGTGCGGTGCGCCCGCAGCTGGACCAGCTGGTCAAGCAGCTCGGCGGCGCGGGCGAGACGCTGTCCAAGGCGGTCGGCGAGATCTACCGGGCGTGCAAGCTCAAGTGCGAGGAACTGACCAACGCCTTCACCCTGAACATCGGCGGCGCGCCGCCGGAGATGGCCAAGAAGATCGTCACCATCGCGATGCAGGGCCTCACCGGCGACGACGACGCGCAGCGCAACCAGATCAAGGAGGTGGCGAGCTGGCTGGACCGCACGACCGGCAGCGCCACCTCGCGCGCGCTGGACGACGACGACTGTGGAGACCTTGAGGAATCCACCAAGACGATGGTGCGCGACACCTGCAAGAAGTGGGCCGACGGTCCCTTCGACAAGGAGTTCGGCGGCAAGATCACCCAGTTCGAGAACTCCTGCAACGCCGCGCTGACCACGGTCAACGCCCAGTGGGACTCGATCAACAACTTCCTCAAGGGCTACGAGCCGAAGTTCCCCAAGGACGGCACCGGCGGCGGGGGTGACACCGGCGGCAACGGCGGTGGCGGCTCTGGCTCCGGTGGTGGCGGTGGGGGCGGCACGGGTTCCGGCGGTGGGGGCGGCATGCCCAAGCCGCCGTCCATGCCGGAGCTGCCCAAGCCGGAGATCCCGGGCGCGCAGGATCCGTCCAAGCTGCTGGACCAGACCGACCCGTCCAAGGTGCCGGTGCCCAACGACCAGCAGACCGTCACCATCGACGACGGCAGCGGGCGCAAGATCCAGGTGACCGAGCCGACCGATGACGGCAAGGTCAAGCTGATGGTCACCGGGCCGGACGGCAAGCCCAAGCCATACGAGATCGACTTCCAGCTGCCGGGTGAGAAGACCGGCCAGCCCGGTCAGCCGGGAATGCCCGGACAGCCCGGCGGACCCGGTCAGCAGGGTGGCATGCCTGGGGCGCCGCACGAGCGGCTGGACGTCTCCGGCAAGCCCGGTGGCGAGCAGCCGACCCAGATCAAGCCCGGACCGGATGGCACCGCCTCCTTCCGGGACGGCAACTCGCTGATCACCACCCAGCTGGTGCCGGGGTCGAGTGACCAGATGAAGGTCACCATCGACAACATGGACGGCAAGCCGCCGACCACGTACACGGTGAACTTCGAGGACGAGGGTCCCAAGGGCGGGCCTGGCCAGGGGCCGGGCAGCCAGGGCGGTCCCGGCGGTCAGGGTGGCCAGGGCGGGATGCCGCGGCCGATGCCGTTGATCGGCGGCGAGCCTGGCGACATCCGCCAGGGCGGGCCGATGCGGGCCGAGCCGATGCCGTTCCAGCAGCAGGGGCCGTACCAGACCGAACCCGCCTTCGGGCGGATGGAGCCCGGTCAGCACCTGCCGCCGGGACAGCACATGCAGCCGGAGCCCGCCTTCGGGCGTGGCGGCGAGCCGATGATGCCGCAGGGCGCCCAGGGCGGTCCGCCGCCCGGCTGGCAGGGCGGCCCGCCGCAGGGTCCGCCGCCCGGTTGGCAGGGTGGGCCCCCGCCTGGCTGGCAGGGCGGTCCGCCGCCCGGGTTCCCGCCGCAGGGTCCGCCGATGGGTCCGCCGCCAGGGATGCCGCACTGGCAGCAGGAGCCGATGTCGATGCAGCACGGCGGTCCGCCGCCTCCGCCGCCCGGCTGGCAGCCGCCGCCACCACCGCAGCACATGCCGCCGCCGCAGTTCGGCCACGAGCAGGGCTGGCAGGGCGGGCCGCCGCAGGGCAGCCCGCCGCCTCCGCCGGGGTGGCAGCCGCCGCCCCCGCCGCCGCCGAACTGGGGTGGGCCGCAGCCCGG
This sequence comes from Crossiella sp. S99.2, assembly GCF_023094165.1. Classification (GTDB taxonomy): domain Bacteria; phylum Actinomycetota; class Actinomycetes; order Mycobacteriales; family Pseudonocardiaceae; genus Crossiella. Next base: position 703,582 of record NZ_JALMDK010000001.1, read on the forward strand.
CTTCGCCGGCGGGCCGTTCCCGCCGCCGCAGGGCTTCATCGACGGCACCGGGACGGCCTCGGCCGCCTCGGGCAGCTACGACCTGGGCCACACCACGACCTCGGCGGGCGGCAACCCGGGCAGCCCGTCCGCGGGCAGTGCCTTCGGCGGCGGACCGGGCCAGCCTGCCTCCGGTGGCGCGGGCCTGTCGGACACCAACAGCCCGCAGGCCACCGGTTCCGGTGGCGCCGGGCTGGCCTCGGTGCCCGACGGCGGCGCGTGGAACCAGCAGCAGATGGGCGGTCAGCCCCCGGCCGGTGCGCCGATGGGTGGCGGCATGCCGATGGGCGGCGGCGCGGGCGCCGGTGGCGGCCAGGGCGGCGACCAGGAGCGGCAGGCCAGCAACTGGCGCACGCAGGGCCAGTACTTCTCCATTGACGAGGAGGGCGAGCGGAAGTGGGTCAACCCCGTGCTCGGGGATGACGGGTTCCGCGACCGGTGACCGGACCGGCCCCGCAGTGGGGACAGGCGCCGGGCGGTTATCCGCCGCCCGGCCTCGCCCCTGGCCCGCGGAAGCCGTCGCTGGTCGCGGTGGTGATCGCGTTCGTCTGGGTGCTGGTCAGCGCCGGGGTCGAGGTCGGCTTCGGGCTCAGCGCGGCCGGCGGTAGCCGCCAGGGCGGGTTCCACCTCGGCGTCGGTCAGGTCAAGAACGACATCCTGGGGTACTACGCGATCCCTGGCGCGATGCTGCTGACCGTGCTCCTGGCGGTGCTGACCCTGTTCCGGCAGAACTGGGCCAGGTTCGTCCTGCTCGGGCCCTGTCTGGTCTTCGCGGGTGTGCACCTGTGGCGGCTGATCGAGATGCTGCCGCGCGGGCTGGACGTGCTGGAGCTGGTCACCCGGATCTGGTTCGTGCTGTTCTGGCTGATCGGACTGCTGCTGTACCTGCTGCCGCCGGTGAACCGGGCGCTGGGCAAGCCGCGGCCGATGGGCTTCCCGGCACAGCAGTTCGGCGGGCAGCCGGGCTGGGGCGCGCCGCCGCAGCAGCAGGGCGGCCACCAGGGCCGGCCGCCGGGCTGAGTCAGCGGCGCGCGGGCGTGGGCAGCGGGCCGCGGGTGTAGTCGATGGTGCAGCCGCGGACCTCCTCCTCCAGCAGTGCGCTGTAGGCGCGGGTGCCGGTGAGGATGCGCAGCAGGAACGCGGTGGCCAGGGCCTTGGTCAGGCGCTGGGTGGTGTGGTGGGAGCGGCCGTCCAACAGCAGGTCGCTCCAGTGTCTGCCCTCGGTGAAGGCCAGGTGGGTGGCCTTGGTGATGCCGCGCAGCTGCACCGGTCCGGCCCAGGCCTGGGCGACCGGCTCCACGTGGCCGACGGTGGGGGCGACCAGGTCCTGCGCCGCGGACAGGTGCAGGCCGGGCATGGCGCACTGGTGCGCGGCGTCCAGCGCGGAGGGCCGGGTCTCGGCCAGCGCCAGGGTGACCACGGCGCGGATCCGCTCGTCCTCGGCCGCGGCCAGCACCGCGGCGCCAGCGCCCATCGAGTGACCGGCCAGGGCCAGCCGTTCCGGGTGCACGCTGATCTGGCCCTCGCCAAGGCGAACGCCGGTGCAGACGTCCAGCGTGGTGCGCAGGTCGGCGGCGAAGAGGCGGTGACTGGGCAGCGCGCCGGTGTGCGTGCCGGGGGCGGCGACCACGATGCCCCAGCTCGCCAGGTGTTTGAGCAGGCCGAGGTAGCGGCGGGTGGGCTGCAGCCAGCCGTGGCCGAAGGCGACGGCAGGCAGGCCGAGTCCCCGCGCCGGGGTGACGATCACGCCGGGCAGGCCGATCAGGCCGAGGTCCCCGCGTAGCACCTTGTGCGGACCGGGGCGGGACAACGTCACCAGCGCCTGCTTGGCCGTCAGGGCCTTGACCGCGCGTGCCATGCCCCGAAAGGTAGTGGATACCGGCCCGCCGGGCTGGCGTCGGCCCGAGGTTTGGACCAATCCGACTCCTCCGGCAGCAGCGCCTACCCTGTCCCGAGTGTGTGGGATCGTGGGATACGTAGGTCATCGGCCGGCCCTGACCGTCGTGCTGGACGGGTTGCGGCGGCTGGAGTACCGGGGTTATGACTCGGCGGGCGTGGCCGTGCTCGACGGCGACGGCGGATTGGCCGTGGAGCGCAAGGCCGGGCCGCTGGTCAACCTGGAGACCAGGCTGGACGAGGTCGGCCGGGACGGGTTCGCCGGGACCAGTGGCATGGGCCACACCCGGTGGGCCACGCACGGCGCGCCGACCGACCGCAACGCGCACCCGCACCAGGACACCAGCGGCAGGCTCGCCGTGGTGCACAACGGCATCATCGAGAACTTCATCGCGCTGCGCGCCGAGCTGGAGGCCGCCGGGATCGAACCGGCCAGCGACACCGACAGCGAGACCGCGGCGCACCTGATCGCCGCCGCCTACCTCGACGGCCCGGCCGCCGGTGACCTGGCCGCCTCGGTGCGCCTGGTCTGCCGCCGGCTGGAGGGCGCCTTCACCCTGGTCGTCACGCATGCCGACCACCCGGACCTGATCATCGCCGCCCGCCGGTCCTCGCCGCTGGTGGTCGGGGTCGGCGACGGGGAGAACTTCGTCGCCTCCGATGTGGCCGCCTTTATCGAGCACACCCGCGACGCGGTCGAGCTGGGCCAGGACCAGGTGGTCGAGCTGACCCGCGCCGGGTACCGGGTCACCGACTTCCACGGCGAGGACGCGCCGAGCACGCCGTTCCACGTGGACTGGGACCTCGCGGCCGCGGAGAAGGGCGGCCACGAGTACTTCATGCTCAAGGAGATCGAGGAGCAGCCCGACGCGCTGGCCAACACGCTGCGCGGGCACTTCCAGGACGGCCGGATCGTGCTCGACGAGCAGCGGCTGTCCGACCAGGACCTGCGGGACGTGGACAAGGTGTTCGTGGTGGCCTGCGGTTCGGCCTACCACTCCGGGCTGGTCGCCAAGTACGCCATCGAGCACTGGACCCGGCTGCCCGTCGAGGTCGAGCTGGCCAGCGAGTTCCGCTACCGGGACGCGGTGCTGGACCGCTCCACCCTGGTGGTGGCGGTTTCCCAGTCCGGCGAGACCGCGGACACCCTGGAGGCGGTGCGGCACGCTCGCGAGCAGAAGGCCAGGGTGCTGGCGGTCTGCAACACCAACGGCGCGCAGATCCCGCGCGAGTCCGACGCGGTGCTCTACACCCACGCCGGACCGGAGATCGGGGTCGCCTCCACCAAGGCGTTCCTGGCCCAGATCGCGGCCAACTACCTGGTCGGCCTGGCCCTGGCGCAGGCCCGCGGCACCAAGTACCCGGACGAGGTCGCGCGCGAGTTCCACGAGCTGGAGGCGATGCCGGCCGCGGTCGCCCAGGTTCTGTCCACTGTGGACAAGATGCGCGAGCTGGCCAGGGAGCTGGCCGACTCCAAGGCGGTGCTGTTCCTTGGCCGCCACGTGGGTTACCCGGTGGCGCTGGAGGGCGCGCTCAAGCTCAAGGAGCTGGCCTACATGCACGCCGAGGGCTTCGCCGCCGGTGAGCTGAAGCACGGGCCGATCGCGCTGATCGAGGAGGGGCTGCCGGTCGTGGTGGTCATGCCCTCGCCGAAGGGCCGGGCGGTGCTGCACAGCAAGCTGCTGTCCAACATCCAGGAGATCAGGGCCCGCGGCGCGCGCACCATCGTGATCGCCGAGGAGGGCGATGAGACGGTGCGGCCCTTCGCCAACGACCTGATCGAACTGCCCGCGGTGCCCACCCTGTTGCAGCCGCTGGTCTCCACCATCCCGCTGCAGGTGCTGGCGGCCGAGATCGCCCGCGCCCGCGGCTACGACGTGGACAAGCCGCGCAACCTGGCCAAGTCGGTCACCGTCGAGTGAGCGGGGTCTGGGGCGCCGACCGGGTCCGGGCGGCCGAGCACGAGGTGTTCAAGCGGGTCCCCGAGGGCGCGCTGATGCGCCGGGCCGCCTTCGGCCTGGCCGGCTACGCCATGACCATGCTGGCCGAGCTGACCGGCGGGGTGGCCGGGCGGCGGGTGACGCTGCTGGTGGGCGCGGGCAACAACGGCGGGGACGCGTTGTGGGCCGGGCACTTCCTGCGGCGGCGCGGGGTCGCGGTGGAAGCCGTGCTGCTCAACCCGGATCGCGCGCACCCGGCCGGACTGGCCGCGCTGCGCCGCTCCGGCGGCCGGATCGCGGCTGATCACCTGACCGCGGTGCGCTCGGCGGACCTGGTGCTCGACGGCATCGTCGGCCTGTCCGCCCGCGGCCCGCTGCGCCCCGCCGCGGCCGAGTTGGTCGAGCAGGTCGAGGCCCCGATCCTGGCCGTGGACCTGCCCAGCGGCGTCGACCCGGACACCGGCGTGGTCGCCGGAGCGGCGGTGCACGCGGCCGCCACGGTCACCTTCGGCTGTCTCAAGCCGGTGCACGTGCTGGCCGCCGGGCACTGCGGCGAGATCCACCTGGTCGATATCGGCATCGGCCCTGACCTGGGCGAACCCGAGTTGGTGGTGCTCTCCGACGCGGAGGTCGGCGCCCGCTGGCCGGTGCCCGGCCCCACCGACGACAAGTACACCCAGGGCGTCACCGGCATCGCGGCCGGTTCCGCGGTCTACCCGGGCGCGGCGGTGCTGGCCGTCGGCGCGGCCATCCGGGCCACCTCCGGCATGGTCCGCTACGCCGGCGAGGCCGCCGACCCGGTGCGCGACCGCTGGCCCGAGGTGGTGGCCACCGGCTCGGTCACCGACGCCGGCCGGGTGCAGTCCTGGGTGGTCGGTCCCGGCCTGGGCACCGGCAAGGCGGGCGCCGAGGCGCTGCGCCGGGTACTGGCCGCCGGAGTCCCGGTGTGCGCGGACGCGGACGCGATCACCCTGCTGGCGGCCGAGGAGTCGCGGTGGGACGAGCGCGATCCGGACACCCCCATGGTGCTCACCCCGCACGACCGCGAGTTCGCCCGCTTCGCCGGCGCCGTCGGCGCGGACCGGATCGCCGCGGCCCGCCGCGCCGCCCAACGGACCGGCGCGGTGGTGCTGCTCAAGGGCCACGCCACCATCGTCGCCGCCCCGGACGGCCGGGTGCTGGTCAACCCGGCCCGCTCGGCCTGGCTGGCCACCGCCGGATCGGGTGACGTGCTCTCCGGCCTGATCGGCGCGCTGCTGGCGAGCGGGCTGGACCCCTGGCTGGCCGCGGGCTGCGCGGTGCGCGCGCACGAGCTGGCCGGTCAGCTGGCCGCACGCGATGCGCCCACTTCGGCCTCGGTGCTGGTCGAGGTGCTGCCGCAAGCTATTCGAACCCTGCGGGTAGCGGCTGGATTCAGGTGATCTGGCCCAAAGAAAAACCCGGCCCACAAGGGGCCGGGCGGGTATGAGGCCACAGTACCCCCTGGCGGAGGGGGAGACAACTGGACTACCAGCCGGGTGGCCGGTGGTAGGCACGCACGGGGTCCGGGAGCTGGTGCGAGGTGTAGTCGGCCGCGGTGAGAGTGCGCCACCAGTGGCGGCCGACGCCGATGTTCGCGTCGGCGGACAGGTCGCCCGCGGTGTAGCCGCTGCCGGGGTTGACGACGCCGACCGGCACTCGATGCCACGCTTCTCGGACAGGTAGGCGTAGGTCGCTGTCATTGCTGATCACGACCGCGGCGTCGACGGCCTGGGAGAGGACGTCGACCAGCAGGTGGGTGGCGACGTTGACGTCGGAACCCTTCTCCTCCCAGGTGGCCACCGAGGCGATGAACTTCGCGTCAGGCACCGGCCTACCGTGCCGCTGGATCTTCACCGGCCAGTCGGGCTCGACCAGGACCGGGCGCCTGCGGTTGCCCGCGACGGCCAGCGGGCGCTTGATGACCTTGCTGATGTAGTTGCCGTACTCGATGTGGTCGACACTGCCGGAGGCACGCAGTGCTCTGAGATACACGTCCTGGTCAGCGGAGCCGCTGGGGTTGGTGGCGCCGTCGATCCGGGCTGTGCAGTAGACCACCCGGGTGACCGTCGCCGCCGGCCACCGCTGCCCTTGTTCGGCGACCGTGGTGCGGGCCAGCCCGCGCACGTTCAGCCAGCGCCAGCCCGGGGTTCCCCGGCCACAGCGTTTCCGGCCGCCGTAGTAGAGGTTGTACCCGTCGACGTAGATCCCCACCCTCATCAGGCGACCGTAGCGACCTGGCCAGGCCCTCTTCGGGGTTTGGCCCACTTATCCACAACCGAGAGCTGGCTGCTGGCAATTGTCACCCGGAAAGCCGTGGGTAGCGGCTGGATTCAGGTAGAAAACCGGCAGTTCGATGACCATTTGAGGGTGCCGACAGCCCCCCGATGTCCATAGGGTGAGCCCAGGTGTGCGGCTTCGGACACAGCGGGGTGAGTGGATGAGTCAGGTCCGCGTCTTGGGCGAGTCGGTGGAGCGGGGCGAGGAGGTGCTCACCCCGGCCGCATTGGAGTTCGTGGCCGGGTTGCACCGGGCGTTCGGGGCGCGGCGGGCCGAGTTGCTCGCCCGGCGGGCCGAGCGGCGGGCGCTGGCCGCCGGGGACCGGCGGCTGGACTTCCTGCCGGAGACGCGGGAGATCCGCGAGTCGGAGTGGCGGGTCGCCGAGGCGCCCGCTGATCTGCGGGACCGGCGGGTGGAGATCACCGGGCCGACCGAGCGGAAGATGGCGATCAACGCGCTCAACTCCGGGGCCAAGGTGTGGCTGGCCGATCTGGAGGACGCGAACACCCCGCACTGGCGCAACGTGGTCTCCGGGCAGGTCAACCTGGCCGACGCGGTGCGCAAGAAGATCGAGCTGAGCACGCCGGAGGGCAAGCGGTACGCGCTGAGCCCGGACGTCGAGCACGCGGTGATCGTGGTGCGGCCGCGGGGCTGGCACCTGGACGAGGCGCACCTGCTGGTCGACGACGAGCCGGTGGCCGGCGCGCTGGTGGACTTCGGGCTGTACTTCTTCCACAACGCCGCCGAGCTGATCGCCCGTGGCAGCGGCCCCTACTTCTATCTGCCCAAGCTGGAGAGCCACCTCGAGGCCCGGCTGTGGAATGACGTGTTCACCCAGGCCCAGGCCGAGCTGGACATCCCGCTGGGCACCGTGCGGGCCACCGTGCTGATCGAGACCATCCCGGCCGCCTTCGAGATGGACGAGATCCTCTACGAGCTGCGGGACCACGCCTCCGGGCTGAACGCGGGCCGCTGGGACTACCTGTTCAGCATCATCAAGACCTTCCGGGACGCCGGGCCCGAGTTCGTGCTGCCCGACCGCAACAGCGTCACCATGACCGCGCCGTTCATGCGCGCCTACACCGAACTGCTGGTGCGCACCTGCCACCGCCGCGGTGCGTTCGCCATGGGCGGGATGGCCGCGTTCATCCCGAACCGGCGCGATCCGGAGGTCACCGCGACCGCGCTGGCCAAGGTGCGGGAGGACAAGCAGCGGGAGGCCGAGGACGGCTTCGACGGGTCCTGGGTGGCGCATCCGGACCTGGTGCCGGTCTGCCGCGAGGTCTTCGACGCCAAGCTGGGCGATGCCCCCAACCAGCTCGCCCGGACCAGGGACGATGTGCAGGTCAAGGCGGAGCAGCTGCTGGACGTGGCCTCGGCCGAGGGGTCGGCGACGCTGGCCGGGCTGCGCAGCGCGGTGGACGTCGGGGTGCGCTACATCGCCTCCTGGCTGGCGGGCAACGGCGCGGCGGCCATCCATAACCTGATGGAGGACGCGGCCACCGCGGAGATCTCCCGGTCCCAGCTCTGGCAGTGGATCTACAACGACGTCGGCCTGGACACCGGCGAGCCGGTCACCGCGGACCTGGTGCGCCGGGTGCTCGCCGAGATCACCGCGCACCTGCGCGGCGAGCACCTGCCCAACCTGGACGCCGCGGCCGATCTGTTCGAGCAGGTCACCCTGGCCAAGGACTACCCGGACTTCCTGACCTTGCCTGCCTACCAGCGCATCGTGACCAGCTAGGGAGAGAGTCCACAGTGGATCTGGACGGGATCGCCGGCGAGCTGGACCAGCAACTGTCCACTGTGGACTACGAGCGGGAACTGGCCTTTCCCGGCGATCCCGGCGGGCGGCAGCCGGTGCACACCGTCTACGTGCCCGCCGACCGGGTCCGGCCCGGCCTCGCCGCCGCCTGGGGCGCCCAGGCCAGGGCGGTGCTGGCCGAGCACGCGCCGGACGGGGCCGCGCTGGCCGCGGCCACCGGCGTGGACGGCGCGGCGGAGCTGCGCGGCCGGGTGCTGGCCAAGCTGAGCGCGGAGCCGGTCGAGGACCTGCGGGTGGACCTGGAGGACGGCTTCGGCGCGCCCGGCGAGGCCGAGGAGGACGCGGCGGCCCGCTCGGCCGGGCGGGCGCTGCGCGCGGACCTGGCGGCGGGCACCGCACCGCCGTTCTTCGGCGTGCGGCCCAAGGGCCTGGAACCGGCGTTGCGCCGGCGCGGGCTGCGCAGCCTGGCGTTGTTCCTGACCGAGCTGCTGGACGGATCCGGACTGCCCGGATTCGTGATCACCTTCCCCAAGGTCACCTCGGTCAGCCAGGTCTCGGCCGCGGTGTGGCTGTGCGAGCGACTGGAACGCGAGTTCGGGCTGGCTGAGGGCGAGCTGAAGTTCGAGCTGCAGATCGAGACCACCCAGGCCATCCTCGGGCCGGACGGGCGGGCCACCGTCGCGGAGATGGTGCACGCCAGCGAACGCCGCTGCGTCGGTCTGCACTACGGCACCTACGACTACAGCGCGGCCTGCGGGGTCACCGCGGCGCTGCAGAGCATGGCGCACCCGGTGGCCGACCACGCCAAGATGGTGATGCTGCTGGCCGCCGCGGGCACCGGGGTCCGGCTCTCGGACGGATCCACCAACATCCTGCCGGTGGGCGGGGCGGCCGAGGTGCACGCGGGCTGGCGGCTGCACGCCCGGCTGATCCGCCGTTCCCTGGACAGCGCCTACTACCAGGGCTGGGACCTGCACCCGCACCAGCTGCCGACCCGGTTCCTGGCCACCTACGCCTTCTACCGGGAGGCATTCCCGGCCGCCGCCGCGCGGCTGCGCGGCTACCGGGAGCGGATCGCCGGGACCGTGCTGGACGAACCCGCCACCGCGCAGGCGATGGCGATCGCGCTGGTCCGCGGCCTGGACTGCGGGGCGCTGGAAGCCGCAGAGGTGACCGCGGCGGTTGGTGCGGACCGGGCCGAGCTGGACGCGCTGGCCCGCCGCCGGGTGGGCTGAGCCACTCCGGCCGACCGGCTGGTTCTCGCAGTCGAAACCTGGGCGCAACGTGGGGAAGGCAGGGTCCCGCCATGGTCACTGAAACCGGCCCGGAAACCGCTTCCCGCACTCAGCGGATCCTGTCCTCGTTATTCCTCCAGGTGCTGGTGGCCGCGGTGCTGGGCATCCTGGTCGGGGTGCTGTGGCCGGAGTTCGGCGCGGCGCTGAAACTGCTCGGCGACGCCTTCATCCGGGCGATCAAGATGATCATCGCGCCGCTGGTGTTCTGCGTGGTGGTCACCGGGATCGCCAAGGCGGGCGACCTGCGCTCGGTGGGCCGGATCGGGCTCAAGGCGCTGATCTACTTCGAGGTGGTCAGCACCCTGGCCCTGGTGCTCGGCCTGGTGCTGGGCAACCTGGTCCGGCCAGGTGACGGCCTCAACGTGGACCCGGCCACCCTGGACTCCGCGGCGGTGGAGAAGAAGACCGGTGGCGCGGCACTGCCCGGCGTCGGCGGGTTCCTGCTGCACGTGGTGCCGGAGAGCGTGATCGGCGCGTTCGCGGACAACCAGCTGCTCCAGGTGCTGCTGTTCGCGGTGCTCTTCGGCGCGGCGCTGGTGCACCTCGGGCCGGCCAGGGCGCCGCTGGTGCTCGGCTTCGTCGAGCAGGCCGGCGAAGTGATCTTCAAGATCGTCGGCTACGTGATGCGGCTGGCCCCGATCGCGGTGTTCGGCTCGCTGGCCTACCTGATCGGCCAGTACGGGCTGTCCTCGCTGGTCACCTACGGCAAGCTGATCGGGGTCAGCTACGGCGCGGCCGCGTTGTTCATCGTGCTGCTCGCGCTGCTGCTGCGGGTGCTCACCGGGCTGAGCCTGTGGGCCTTCGTGCGCTACACCCGCGCGGAGTTCGTGCTGGCCATCGGCACCGCCTCCAGCGAGTCGGTGATGCCGCGGATGATGGACAAACTGCGCGCGGCGGGCTGCAAACCGGAGGCGGTCGGGCTGGTGCTGCCCACCGGCTACTCCTTCAACCTCGACGGCGCCTCCATCTACCTCTCCCTGGCCACCCTGTTCATGGCCCAGGCGGTGGGCATCGAGCTGACCATCGGACAGCAGCTCACCGTGCTGCTGGTGCTGATGCTGACCTCCAAGGGCATGGCGGGCATCCCCGGCTCGGCCTTCCTGGCGCTCTCGGCCACCGCCGCCTCGGTCGGGGTGATCCCGGCAGGCGCGGTCGCACTGCTGCTCGGCGCGGACCGGATCATGGACACCATGCGGGTGGTGACCAACCTGCTCGGCAACTGCGTGGCCACCTTCGTCGTCGCCAAATGGGAGGACGGACTCGACACCCAGGCCGCGCGGGCCGCCTTCGCCGGGAAGCCCGACCGCTCCTTGTGACACCATTGAGGGTGTTATGGCTGACCAGACGCGCGCCGCCCGCGCCGAGACCGTGATCGACACGGACGCGCTGCGGCACAACTACGCCTACCTGTCCGCGCTCGCCGCCGAGTCCGAGGCGGCCACCATGGCCGTGGTCAAGGCCGACGGCTATGGGCACGGTGCGGTCGAGGTGGCCAGGGTCGCGCTCACCGCCGGGGTCACCTGGCTGGGCACGGCCGCCATCGAGGAGGCCCTGGAACTGCGGGCCGCCGGGATCACCGCACCGCTGCTGTGCTGGCTGTACCCGGCCGAGCAGGACTTCACCGAGGCCATCGCCGCTGACATCGACCTGTCGGTCTCCTCGATGGCCGAGCTGACCAGGGTGCTGGCCGGCGCCGAGGCGACCGGGCGGATCGCCCGGATCCACCTCAAGGTCGACACCGGCCTGTCCCGCAACGGGGCCGAGCCCGGCCGCTGGCGGGGCCTGTTCGAGGCCGCGGCCAAGGCCCAGGCCGACGGCGTGCTCAAGGTGATCGGCCTGTGGTCGCACCTGGCCAGCGCGGACGAACCGGCCAGCGAGGCCACCGGTGCGCAGTACCAGATCTTCCTGCACGCCTACCGGCTCGCGGTCGAGCTGGGCCTGACCCCGCTGCGCCACCTGGCCAACTCCGCGGCCACCCTGCTGCGCGACGACCTGCACTTCGACCTGGTCCGGGTGGGCATCGCGGGCTACGGCCTCAACCCGGTGCCCGGCCACGGCGGCGAACAACTGCGCCCGGCGATGACCTTCCGCTCCAGCGTGGCCAGGGTGAAGCGGGTGCCCGCGGGCACCGGCGTGTCCTACGGCCTGACCTGGACCGCGCCGGTGGAGACCAGCCTGGCCCTGGTGCCGGTGGGTTACGCCGACGGCGTGCCCAGGGCGCTGTCCGGGCGGATGGACGTGCAGATCAACGGCAGCCGGCTGCCGGTGGTGGGCCGGGTCTGCATGGACCAGATCGTGGTCGACTGCGGGGAGGCCAAGGTGGCCGAGGGCGACGAGGTCATCCTGTTCGGCCCCGGCGACCAGGGCGAACCCACCGCGCAGGAGTGGGCGGACAAGATCGGCACCATCCACTACGAGATCGTCACCGGCATGTACCGGCCGCGGGTGAAACGCAGCTACCGGGGCCGCGGATGAACCGGATCTGGCGCGCCGTCGGCATCGCGGGCGGCGTGATCGGCGCGGCCGTGGGCGCGGGCGCGGTCGGCGCGGCCACCCAGACCCGCCGGATCAAGGCCCAGCGCGAGGACGGCGCCGAGGCTGACCCGTTCGCCGACGAGCCGCTGGGCGAGTTGCGGCCGGACCGGCAGTCCACGGTGGCCGCCGACGACGGCACGCCGATCGTGGTCGAGGAGATCGACCCGGCCGACGGCGGCAAGGCCGAGCTGACCGTGGTGCTGGTGCACGGCTACACCCTGGACCGCCGCTGCTGGCACTTCCAGCGCCGCGACCTGCCCGAACTGGTGGATCCACGGGTCCGGCTGGTGCTGTACGACCAGCGTTCGCACGGCCACTCGGGTCGGTCCGGCCGGGACCTGGCCACCATCGAGCAGCTCGGCAAGGACCTGGACGCGGTGCTGCGCGCGATCGCGCCGAGCGGTCCGCTGGTGCTTGTCGGCCATTCCATGGGCGGCATGACCATCATGGCGCTGGCCGAGCAGCAGCCGGAGCTGTTCGTGCAGCGGGTGCGCGGGGTCGCGCTGATCGGCACCGCGGCCGGGAAGATCGGCAGCTCCGGCCTGCCCCGCCCGGTGCTGTCCCGGTACAACCCGGTGACCCTGGGCGTCGGCAAGATCGCCGGCACGCTGCCCGGCATGGTCGAGTGGGTGCGCCGGGTGGGCGGCGAGATCACCTGGAGCGTGGTGCGCAGGCTGGCCTTCGGCGACCGCGCGGTGAGCCCCTCGCTGGTCGACTTCATGGACCGGATGATCGACGACACCCCGGTCGAGGTGATGACCGACTTCCTGCCCACCCTGGAAACGCACAACCGGTACGCGGCACTGGCCGGGCTGCGGCACTGCACGGTGCTGGTGCTGGGCGGCGACGCGGACCGGCTGACCCCGTTCTCGCACTCCGAGGCCATCGCGGCCGAACTGCCCGACGCCGAACTGGTGCGGGCATCCGGGGCCGGGCACATGGTGATGCTGGAACAGGCCGACCTGGTGACCGGGAAACTGACCGAACTCATCCGGCGCTGCGCCAGCAGCGGCGGCGGAAAGCGTTGGTGGCGAAGGGCATGACCACTGTGGACAGTGCACTGTGGACGATCGAGCTGCCGGAGGTCGCCGATACCGAGGCGTTCGGCGCCCGGCTGGGCGCGCTGCTGACCCCGGGCGACCTGGTGCTGCTGGCCGGGCCGCTCGGCGCCGGGAAAACCGCGCTGACCAGGGGAATCGGCGCCGGACTCGGCGTGCGCGGGCAGGTCAGCTCGCCGACCTTCGTGATCGCCAGGGCGCACAAGCCGGGCGAGCGCGGCATCCCGCTGGTGCACGTGGACGCCTACCGGCTCAGCGGTTTCGACGAAATGGAGGACCTCGACCTGGAGACCGACCTGAGCACCTCGGCGGTCGTGGTCGAGTGGGGCGAGGGCGTGGCCGAGGGCCTGGCCGAGCAGCACCTGCTCATCCGGCTGGAACGGCGCGAGGACGAGACCCGGGTGGCCACCGTCTCCGGCACACCCCGGCTGCTGGCCGGACTCCGGCAGGGCTGAGCCCCACCGGAGCCTGGATCACTCAGCGGGTCGCCGCCCAGTAGAGGGCGTTGGCGACCTGGCTGTACAGGCCCTTCGGGTGCGCCCGGAACAGCGGCTCGGTGCCGAAGAGCACCACCCGCGCGCCGGACTCGTCGGTGCCCGAGACCACCGCGGCCTGGCCACCGGCCGCCAACGGGCCACCCGAACCGTCCTCATTGGACGTCCAGTGCCCCGAGGCGAGCGGGTTCCCGGTGCCGTAGCGCTGTTCCACGGTCACTCCGGCGCCGATCTCGGTGAACCACTGCGGCGAGTAGACGAAGGAGTTGGGCAGCGCCTCGGCGCCGACCACGCCGGCCGCGTTGTTGGCCACCGTGACCACGCCGTTGGCATCGCCCTTGCCCTGCACCGCCTTGACCGGCAGCAGCCCGGCCTGGGTGTTGAACGCGCTGCCGGTGGCGCCGCGGGTGACCACGCCGCCCTTGACCAGGAACGTCTGCAGCGCGGTCTTCGCGGCCGGGTTGAGGCCGGTGAAGGACAGGCCGGAGGAGGCGAACAGCACGTCCACCCGGCTCAGGTCGAAGCCGTTGTTGAGCACCGTGGTGGACACCGGTCGCACGTCGAAGCCCATGTCCCGCAACGCGAACAGCTCGTCCGGACCCACCGCGGCGGCAATGGTCAGCCTGCGCAGCGGGCTGCCCGGCTCACCGGCGGCGGCCAGGCCGAAGCGCACGCCGTAACGGTCGGCCACCTGGATCGCGTCCACCCGCGCGGCGGCGGGCACGATGATCGAACCGTCCGCGCGGCGGCGCAGTTCGATGCCCCGGCCGAGCAGATCGTTGATCGCGCCGGCGTCCTTGCCGTCCCGCACGGTCAGCGTGAGGTCCTTGCCCGGCGCGGCGTCCACCCCACCGGTCGGCGCGGCCGCGACCACCGGCTTGCCCTGCACCCGCAGGTCGCCGGAGACCGCCACGTCCACCGAGGCGCCCCAGAGCAGGCGGTGGCTCCAGCCGGAGATGTCGTACATCAGCGGCGCGCGTTCGGAGACGTCCCCGCCCTGCTCCAGCATCACGTTGGCCAGCGCCCGCTTCGGCTGGTGCATGTCCACCACGTAGGAGCCCGCCGGGTAGCCGCGGCCGTTGAGCTGGAAGGCCCGCTCGGCCCTGGTCACCTTGACGTCGTGCGCGACCAGGTGGTCCACCAGCCGGGCCGCGGCCGAGCCGGAGCGCTGGGTGCCACCGGCCGGGATGACGTAGGCGCGCGGGAACTTGGTGCTGTAGCGGTCCTCCGGGCCGAAGCCGGGCACGAACCCGTCCGGGATGGGCCGCAGTGCCTCACCGGCCGCGCCGCGGCGGAAGATCTCGATCTGGTTGGCCACCAGGTCGGCGCGGTTGGCCGAGACGTAGTCCAGGGTGCTGCGGATGGTCGACTCGACCACGTCGGTGTTGATCGAGGACCGGCGGCGCAGCTCGCTCACCGGCAGGCTCTGGTACGCGCCCCGGTTGACCTGCAACGGGATCTCGATGGTGTAGGAGACCGCGCCGTGGAACATGGCGTACTGCGCGGTGAACACCGGCGCCCAGCCGTCCCACTCGCCGACCGGGTAGTCCCGGAACGGGATCTGCACGTTCTGCGCCTCGGCGTGGCCGAGCGCCTTGACGCCCTGCTCCATCTTCAGGCCGTTGGCGTAGCCGTGCTTGATGTAGAGGTCGAAGTCGTAGTTCTGGCCGTGCGGCGGGCCGGTCGGCTCGATCAGGGTGCCGCCGACGTAGCCGTGCTCGTCCAGCATGGCCACCGGCTGGGTGCGGATCGCGATGTCCCGCATGGCCCGGCCCTCGGGCTGGGCGGAGGTGACGAAGTCGCGGTTGAGGTCGAAGTTGTTCGCGTTCGGCCGCACCCCGGTCACCCGGCCGTCCGGGTTCGCGGTCACGTTGAAGTAGACCCGGTGCTGCTTCAGCAGATCCAGGGCCTTGCGATCGCCGGTGGTGGCCAGGTAGTCGATCATCCGCAGGGCGCCGTCGGTGCCCTCGTACTCGTCGCCGTGAATATTTCCGTTGATCCACACCGGCGCCTTGTACTCGCGGCGCAGCCGGTTGTCCCTGGCCGCCGAGCGCGGGTTGTTCTCGATCTCCTCGCGCCAGGCGTCCTGCTGCCGGGTCTCGTGCGCGCGCTCCGGCGCGGTCAGCGTGACCAGGTACAGGTCCCGGCCGAGACCGGACTGGCCGATCACCTCCACCGACACCCGGTCGCTGCGCTGCTGGATCTCGTTCAGCTTGGGCGCGATCGCGTGGTACGGGGCCAGGCCCAGCTTGATCGAGGAGTCGCTGGGGTCCTCGGGGTAGACCCGGAGCTGGGTCTGCCGCGGGTACCCGTCCTTCTTGGTGACCTTGTTCTCGCCGAAGGCCCGCAGCAGCCCGCTGCGCCCGGTCGCGGTGTCGGTGGCCGCGATTTCGTTGCGCTCCGGCCCGTTGGCCGGGTCCTCGCCCTTGGTCACCCGCTCCGGCTGGGCGGGGGCGGCGTTGACGGCAGGTGTGCCCAAAAGGGCGGTGCCCGCGGTGAGCACCGCGGCGGCAAACACCGTCACACGGTGTCTTCTACGGCTTGTCAGCACGAGTGTGCCTCCCCAGAGTCCGGATGTCGGGTCGTGCTTAGCCGCTGGCCGATCGGCTGGTCAAGACCTCGGACGACCCGTGGCACCCAGGTGGTCGTAGGCTTGTTCGCGTGCTCGTGCTCGCCCTGGACACCGCCACCCCCGCCATCACCGCGGGGGTGCTCGCGCTGACCGGCTCCGGTCCGCGGCTGCTCGCCGAGCGGGTGACCGTCGACCCGAGGGCCGCCGGGGAGCTGCTCACCCCGCAGATCCACCAGGCCGCCGAGGCCGCCGGGATCGCGCTGAGCGAGCTGTCCGCGATCGTCACCGGGGTCGGGCCCGGCCCGTTCACCAGCCTGCGGGCCGGCATGGTCACCGCGGCCGCGTTCGGGCACGCCCTGGACAAGCCGGTGCACCCGGTGAGCACCCTGGACGCGATCGCCGCCGGGGTGCGGGCCGAGGCCGGGCTGCTGGTGGTCACCGACGCCCGCCGCCGCGAGCTGTACTTCTCCGCCTACGACGCCGACGGCCGCAACGTCACCGGCCCCCGGGTGGAACGCCCCGACGTGATCGCCGAACTACTCGCCGGGGAACTGGCCGGACTGGGCATCACCCAGGTCGCCGGGCACGTCGCCGCCCAGCACGCGGACCTGTTCGGGCTCAAGCCCCTGGACGCGGACTACCCGACTCCGCTCGGACTGCTCCGTGCCGCCGAGTCCGCGCTCGGCGGTGAACCAGCTCCGCTGATCCCGCTCTACCTGCGCCGCCCCGACGCGGTGGAACCCGCCGCGCGCAAGCGGGTGAGCCCGGCATGACCGTCCACATTGGACCGTTGCGCAAGCGGGATCTCAAGCGCTGCGCGGAAATGGAGGCGGAGCTGTTCGCCGGGGACGACCCCTGGTCGGCAGCCGCCTTCGCCACCGAACTCGACGGCGGGCACCACTACATCGGCGCCTACGCCGGGGACGAACTGATCGGCTACGCGGGCATCGCGCTGCTGGTCGGCCCGCCGCAGGCCGAGGCCGAGGTGCACACCATCGCGGTGCACCCGGACTGGCAGGGCAACGGCATCGGCAAGGCGTTGTTACTGGACCTGCTGGCACACGTGGCGCAGGTCAACGCCACCGTGTTCCTGGAGGTGCGCACCGACAACGAGCCGGCCATCGCGCTGTATGAGCGGCAGGGCTTCGAGAAGCTCGGCGTGCGCAGGCGCTACTACCAGCCCTCCGGCGCGGACGCCTTCACCATGCGGCGGCTGGCTCCCGTCGAGACCAGGACCAGCGCAGGGAGGACCGCATGATCGTGCTCGGCATCGAGACCTCCTGCGACGAGACCGGCGTCGGCATCGTGCGCCGGAGTCCGGACGGTCACCTGGAACTGCTGGCCGACGAGGTCGCCTCCAGCGTCGAGGAGCACGCCCGCTTCGGCGGTGTGGTGCCCGAGATCGCCAGCCGCGCGCACCTGCAGGCCATGGTGCCGACCATGCGCCGGGCCCTGGACACCGCGAAGCTGTCACTGTCCGATGTGGACGCCATCGCGGTCACCGCCGGGCCGGGCCTGGCCGGGGCGCTGATGGTGGGCGTCTCCGCGGCCAAGGCCTACGCCAGCGCGGCGGGCAAACCGCTCTACGGCGTCAACCACCTGGCCGGGCACGTGGCCGCGGACACCCTGGACCACGGTCCGCTGCCCAGCTCCTGCCTGGCCCTGCTGGTCTCCGGCGGACACAGCCAGCTGCTGCTGGTGGACGACCTGGTCCGCAAGATCACCGAGATCGGCTCCACCATCGACGACGCCGCGGGCGAGGCCTACGACAAGGTGGCCCGGCTGCTCGACCTGCCCTACCCCGGCGGTCCGCCCATCGACAAGCTGGCCAGGACCGGCAACCCCAAGGCGATCGATTTCCCGCGCGGACTCACCGGACCCCGGGACGCCCGGCACGGGTTCTCCTTCTCCGGCCTCAAAACCTCGGTCGCCCGCTGGGTGGAGAAGCGCGAGCGCGCGGGCGAGCCGGTGCCGGTGGCCGATGTGGCGGCCAGCTTCCAGGAGGCGGTCGCCGACGTGCTCACCATGAAGGCGGTGCGTGCGGCCAAGGAACTGGGCGTGGGCACGCTGGTGATCTCCGGTGGTGTCGCGGCCAACTCCCGCCTCGGCGAACTGGCCCGCGAACGCTGTGCCGCCGCGGGTATCGAACTGCGGGTGCCCCGGCCCCGGCTGTGCACCGACAACGGCGCGATGATCGCCGCGCTCGGCGCGCACGTGGTGGCCGCCGGCGCGGCCCCCTCGCCGCTGACGCTGTCCGCCGACCCGTCGCTGCCGCTGGTCTACGGCTCCTGAGCCGACTCGCCTGAGCCGAACCGCCTGGCCGCCTCCTGCTGCTGGGCGAGGCGGCGCAGCGCGGCGAAGAGCGCGTCGCCGAGCACAGTGCCCACCACCGCGGTCTCCACCACCGCCTCCGGACTGGCCAGCCCGTCCAGCTGGTCCAGGTCGGCCTTGGCCACGCCCTCGGCCAGCTCGACGTAACGCTCCAGCTTGTCCAGCAACCGCTCGTGGCCGAGTTCGCGGAAGGTGTTCAGCAGCCCGGCTGCGGTGCGCCCGGCCGGATCGGCCGGATCGATCACCCAGCCCCGGTCGGCGGCTGCCGCGCGCAGCCGGTCATAGGCCCAGTCCGCGTCCTCGGCGGCCGGGTGGGTCAGGCCGTACTGGGTCACCGCCAGGGTGTCGAACAGCCCGGCGCGGTTGTCCAGCGAGTCGACCACCCGGCGCACCTCGGCCACCGAGAAGCCACCGGTCTCCATCAGCGCCCGGACCAGCTTGAGCCGCCGCACATGATCGGCGGAGTAGCGGGCCTGGTTCGGGCTGGTTCGCTCACCCGGCGGCAGCAGCTGTTCGCGCAGGTAGAACTTGATCGTCCCGACCGGGACGCCCGATTCGGCGCTCAGCTCCGCCATCCGCATGCCGGTCAACCTACTTGTCAGCGCCATATGGATAGCGTAGCTTTCCAAAACGGAAAGTATGACTTTCCATTTGGAGGAGATATGACCGACTGGCATCGCCCGTTACTGATCTGCTCGGCCGCGATGGCGGTGCTGGCGCTGGTCTGCCTGGCCGGGCTGGCTCTGGACGAGCGGACCGTGCTCGGCGCGCCGCTGTGGCTCAAACCGTTCAAGTTCGCGGTGTCCAACGCGCTCTACGGCGTGACCTGGGCCTGGCTGGCCTCGCTGCTGGGCAGGGGCGCGCATCGCTGGTGCGTGCTGGCCGCGGTGATCATGGTCTTCGACTTCGCGATCATCCTCGGCCAGGCGCTGCGCGGGCGGCCCAGCCACTTCAACCTGGCCACCCCGCTGGACACCGTGCTCTACCTGGCCATGGGGATCGCGGTGGTGGTGCTGTGGCTGGGCACGGCCGCGCTGACCCTGCGGGTGCTGCGCACGCCGATCGCCGATGCCGCGCGGCGCTGGGCACTGCGGCTGGGCACCGGCATCTCCCTGCTCGGCCTGGCCCTGGGCGGCCTGATGGTGCTGCCCACAGCGGGCCAGCCCGTGCCTGGCCCGGTGATCGGCGCGCACAGCGTCGGCGCGCCCGACGGCGACCCTGGGCTGGCGCTCACCGGCTGGAGCAGCACCGGCGGCGACCTGCGCATCCCGCACTTCCTCGGCATGCACGCGCTGCAGGTGCTGCCGCTGTTCCTGTTGCTGCTCACCGCACTGCGCCTGCCCGCGCTGCTGCGGGCCCGGCTGGTGATCATCGCCGGGGCCGGTTACTTCGGCCTGCTCGCCCTGGTGACCTGGCAGGCCCTGCGCGGCCAGCCGCTGCTGCGCCCGGACGCGCTGACCCTGACCGCGCTGGCGGTGCTGGTGCTCGGCGTGCTCGCCGCTGCGGTCACGGCCGCAGCGACCAGCCGTCCAGCACCTCGGCCAGTAGCCAGTTCCCGCCCAGCGCCAGCGCACCCAGCGCCACCAGTCCGAACACGGTGACCCAGAGGATCCCGGGCAGGCCGGTGAGCCGGGCGAGCTGGTCCGCGTCGGAGTCCCTGGCCCGGCCCCGCCGCCGCTTGCGCTGCAGCTCCGGCACCGGCCGCACCCCGCCGATGAGCAGGAACCAGGTCACCAGGTAGGCGAACCCGGCCTGCACCGCACTGTCCGCCAGTACCGAGACCGCCACCAGTGCACCGCCGGTGACCAGCAGCAACAGCGCGCCGTAGACATTGCGGATCATGATCAGCACCAGCAGCAGCAACGCGGTGCACACCCACAGCAGCAGCGTGATCATGCCCGCGCCGAGCAGTGCGGCCAGGCCAAGCCCGAGCAGAGACGGCGCGATGTACCCGGCAAGGACGGTGAGGATCATGCCGAGGCCGGTCGGCTTGCCCCGGGAGGTGGTCACCCCCGAGGTGTCCGAGTGCAGCCGGATGCCACTCAACCGCCGTCCGACCAGCACCGCGATCAGCCCATGCCCGGCCTCGTGCACGATCGTCACCACGTTGCGCGCCAGCAGCCACGGCCCGTTGGCCAGCACCACGATCAGCGCCACCAGCGCCGTCACCAGCACGACCCACTGCGGCGGCGCCGGTTGCACGCTGATCAGCCGTTCCCAGAAGTCCACGCCCCCACTGCTACCAGACGCGACCCAAAAATCCCGTGATCAGGCGCGGTGCAGTCCCGGCTGCCGGTCCTGGACCACGAAGCTGGCCGCGGTCTCCGCCGGGGCGTCCGGCCTGGTCACGTAGGGCAGGGTCCGGTAGTCCGCGCGCAGCTCACCCGCGGTGAACTTGGTCCGCACGTACCCGCGCCGGTTCTTGTGGAACTTCACGTGCGGGTTCTCCGCGAGCACCGCCGCGTTCGGATCGTCGTTGCCGTCCCGGCCGCTGGTGATCGAGGTGGTGACCAGCTCAACGCCCACCGTCTTCGAGGCCGGGTCCCCGTAGGCGGCCTTGATGTCGGCCGCCCAGTGCCGGTGCACGTCGCCGGTGAGCACCACCGCGTTGCGGGTCTGGCCGAGCCCGGCGGCGATCTTGTCCCGGTTGACCTTGTACCCGTCCCAGGCGTCCATGTTGAAGCCCTCGGGGGTGCCGGGGGTGAGGTCGATCTGGGCGAAGAAGACCTGCTGGCCCAGCACATTCCAGCGGGCCCTGGACCGGTGCAGGCCGTCCAGCAGCCAGCGCTCCTGGTCCGCGCCGGTGATCGAGCGGGCCGGGTCCAGCCGGGCCTCGCAGCCCGCCTTCACCCCGTCGCCGCAGGCCTGGTCGCTGCGGTACTGGCGGGTGTCCAGCAGGTGGAAGTCGACCAGCCCGCCCCAGCGGATCCGCCGGTAGAGCTGGAGGTCGATGCCGTTGGGCTTGGAGGTCCGGCGCAGCGGCATGTTTTCGTAGTAGGCCTGGAACGCGGCCGCGCGGCGGGCCAGGAAGTCCGGGTCCGGCTGCTCGGGGATCTCGTCCGCCCAATTGTTTTCTGTTTCATGATCATCCCAGATGACCGCCCAGGGTGCGGTGGCGTGCGCGAGCTGGAGGTCAGGGTCGGTCTTGTACTGGGCGTGCCGCAGCCGGTAGTTGGCCAGGGTGCGGGTTTCCGGGCCGAGCACCTTGCGCACCTCGTTGGCCCCGGCGGCGTACTCGTACTGGTAGTCGCCCAGGTGCAGGATCAGGTCCGGGTGGTCCTCGGCCAGGCGGCGGTAGGCGGTGAAGTAGCCCTGGCCGTAGTGCGAGCAGGAGGCGAAGCACATGGTCAGCTCCGAGCGCAGCACCTCGGGGCCGGGCGCGGTGCGGGTCCGGCCGACCGGGGAGATCTCGCCGCCGGTGCGGAACCGGTACCAGTACTCCCGGCCCGCGCGCAGGCCGCCGACCTCCACGTGCACGGTGTGCGCGGACTCCGGCCGGGCATGCGCCACCCCGCGCCGGGCGATCCGGCGGAACCGCTCGTCCTCGGCCACCTCCCAGTGCACCGGGACCACCCGGTCCGGCATGCCGCCCAGCCCGTCCTCGTTGAGCGGGGACACCGCCAGCCGGGTCCACAGCACCACACCGTCAGGGGTCGGATCGCCCGAGGCGATGCCCAGGGTGAACGGGTCGATCAGCTTGCGGGACGGGGCGGCGACGGCGGGCAGGGCGGTGGTCAATGCCAGGGTTGCCGCGCCGCCCAGCAGGGCGGTGCGTCGGGTCACTCGCATGGTGGGAACCTCTCCGGAGACCTGCTTGTCAGGGTCGACAATGAATCAGCAGGGAACTCTTTGATCCCATGCCTGTGCCGATGACATCCGCCAGCCACGATCGGTAGCCACATCGGCACGGCGAGGTTAATTTCCGGCAACTCCGGGCCTACGGTTGAACCATGAGCTGGCTGGATGACCGGCTGCGCCGGGCAGAGCGCGACGGGGCCACCGCCATGCAGTGGAACGAGCTGGGCATGGCGCTGGCCGACCAGAAGCGCTGGCCCGCCGCGGAGGACTGCTTCCGCCGGGCCATCGCCGCCGGTGGCGAGCACGCCCACTACAACCTCGGCAACGTGCTGCGCCAGCGCTACCTGCCCGGCCGCGACCGGGACCTGCTGCGCGCGGCCGTGCACAGCTACCGCAAGGCCGTGGTGGCCGGCTGCCTGGAGGCGCATCAGGCGCTGGGCATGGCGCTGATCGAACTGGGCCAGTACACCGAGGAGGCCCGCGAACAGCTCGCCGTGGCCGCCCGGCTCGGCGACAAGTGGGCGGTGATGGGCCAGGCCCAGCTCGCCGAGGCCGACGGCGAACCCGGCGAGCAGGAGCGGCTGCTGCGCGAGCTGCTCGCCGACGAGGACCCGGTGCTGGCCGACTGCGCCCGCGCCGAACTGGGCATCGTGCTGCGCTTCGACACCCGCGCCGCCGAGGCCGAGACCCTGCTCGCCGAAGGCGCTGCCCGTGGCCAGCGGCACTCCGCCTACCAGTACGCGCTGTTGCTGGACGAGGACTGGCACGCCGCGGACCGGGCCGAACCCGCCTTCCGCCGGGCCATCGACCTGGGTGAGCGGCAGGCCCTGCTCAAGCTCGGCCGCCTGCTCCGCCGCAACCACCGGGCCAGGGACGCGGTCGCGGTCTTCGCCGAGGCCGCCACGGCCGGGCTGTCCGAGGCCTACGCCCAGCTCGCCCGCGCCCACCGCGACCTGGGCGAACGCCAGGAGATGTTCGCCGCCCTGGACCTGGGCATGGGCCTGGGCGACGCGGAGACCTTCTTCGAGGCGGCCGAGATCGCCGAACTGGACGACCGGCGCACCGAGGCCGAGCAGATCCTGTGGCGGGCGATGGCCGAGCTGACCCACCCCGGCGACCTGGCCATGGCCCGGGTGCAGCTGGCCGACCAGCTCATCGACACCGGCCGCGAGCCCGCCGGGGTGGAACTGCTGCGCGCGGGCATCGCCGCCGGGGAGAGCGAGGCGGTCAACTCCCTCGGCAACTACTACAGCGAGCACCTCGGCGACTCCGCCGCGGCCGAGGAGATCTACCGCACCGCCATCGCCGACGGGGACGACCTGGCCCGGTACAACCTGGCGCACCTGCTCTGGGCCGACGGCAGGCTGGCCGAGGCCGAGACCGAACTGCTGGGTCTGGTCACGGCGGGTGAGCCGGGTGCGTATCGTGACCTCGCGGAACTCGCCACGGCCATGGGGCTGGCAGCCGAGGCGGAGAGATACCGCTCACTCATTCCCAGGGGCCGTCGTTGAGCGTTGGCACTCTCAGGGGTAGAGTGCCAATCGAACGGCGCTTCACCGCCCCGGCACCCGCGACGACGGGATGGTAGGAGCCGTAACTCAACTACCTGCCAACGCTTTCGAAGACCTACGGAGGTCAAACCGGTGAGCGTGAACATCAAGCCGCTCGAGGACAAGATCCTCGTCCAGGCGAGCGAGGCCGAGACGACGACCGCGTCCGGCATCGTCATCCCGGACACCGCCAAGGAGAAGCCCCAGGAGGGCTCCGTCCTGGCCGTTGGGCCGGGTCGCGTGGACGACAAGGGCAACCGCGTCCCGGTGGACGTGGAGGTCGGTGATGTCGTCATCTACTCCAAGTACGGTGGCACCGAGGTCAAGTACAACGGCGAGGAGTACCTGATCCTCTCCGCCCGCGACGTGCTGGCCGTCATCCAGAAGTGACGACCTGCTGCTGAGCATGTGATCCGCCCCGGCGGCCCCTTCCGGGGTCACGGGGCGGTTCTACGTGCAGGGCACGAGAAGGAGATGGGAAGAAGATGGCTAAGCACATCAGCTTCGACGAGCAGGCTCGCCGCGCGCTCGAGCGCGGGGTGAACCAGCTGGCCGACGCGGTCAAGGTCACCCTTGGCCCGCGTGGCAGGCACGTCGTGCTGGACAAGAAGTTCGGTGGGCCCACCGTCACCAACGACGGCGTGACCATCGCGCGCGAGATCGACCTGCCGGACGCGTTCGAGAACCTGGGCGCGCAGCTGGCCAAGACCGTCGCCACCAAGACCAACGACGTGGCTGGCGACGGCACCACCACCGCCACCGTGCTCGCCCAGGCCATGGTCCGGGTGGGTCTGCGCAACGTGGCCGCTGGCGCGAACCCGGCCTCGCTGGGCCGCGGCATCCAGGCCGCCTCCGACGCCGTGGTGGAGGCGCTCAAGGCGCGCGCCACCCCGGTCAAGGGCCGCGACAACATCGCCCAGGTCGGCACCGTCGCCTCCCGCGACGAGTCCATCGGCGCGCTGCTCGGCGAGGCCATCGAGCGGGTCGGCGAGGACGGTGTGATCACCGTCGAGGAGTCCTCCAGCCTGCTCACCGAGCTTGAGGTCACCGAGGGGGTGCAGTTCGACAAGGGCTACATCTCCGCCTACTTCGCCACCGACCCGGAGGCGCAGGAGGCCGTGCTGGAGGACGCCTTCGTCCTGCTGCACCGCGACAAGATCTCCGCGCTGGCCGATCTGCTGCCGGTGCTGGAGAAGACCGTCGAGGCCGGCAAGCCGCTGCTGATCGTGGCCGAGGACGTCGAGGGCGAGGCGCTGTCCACCCTGGTGGTCAACTCCCTGCGCAAGACGCTGCGGGTCACCGCGGTCAAGGCGCCGTACTTCGGCGACCGCCGCAAGGCGTTCCTGGACGACCTCGCCGCCGTCACCGGTGGTCAGGTCGTGGCCCCCGAGGTCGGCCTGAAGCTGTCCGAGGTCGGTCTCGAGGTGCTCGGCAAGGTGCGCCGGGTCGTGGTCACCAAGGACACCACCACCATCGTCGACGGTGGTGGCGAGAAGGCTGACCTCGAGGCGCGGGTCGAGCAGATCCGCCGCGAGATCGAGGCATCCGACTCCGACTGGGACCGCGAGAAGCTCGAAGAGCGGCTGGCCAAGCTGGCCGGTGGCGTCGCGGTGATCAAGGTCGGCGCGGCCACCGAGACCGAGCTGAAGGAGCGCAAGCACCGCATCGAGGACGCGGTCGCCGCCACCAAGGCCGCGGTCGAGGAGGGCATCGTGCCCGGCGGCGGTTCCGCCCTGGTGCACGCGGCCAAGGAGCTGGCCGGCAACCTCGGCCTGACCGGCGACGAGGCCACCGGTGTGGCCATCGTGCGCGAGGCGCTGAACGCGCCGCTGTACTGGATCGCGGCCAACGGCGGGCTGGAAGGCTCGGTCGTGGTGCACAAGGTCCAGGAAGGCGAGTGGGGCCAGGGCTTCAACGCGGCCACCCTCACCTACGGCGACCTGCTCGCCGCCGGTGTGGTCGACCCGGTCAAGGTCACCCGCTCCGCGGTGGCCAACGCCGCCTCCATCGCCCGGATGGTGCTCACCACCGAGGCGTCCGTGGTGGAGAAGAAGGACGACGAGCCCGCCGGTGGCCACGGCCACGGTCACGGGCACGGCCACTGACCTTCACGGGGTAACGAAGCACGGCTGACAAACGACAAGGGCGGCACCTCCCGGATCCGGGGGTGTCGCCCTAAGTCGTCAAGAGGGGTTGAGCGGTGGCTGCGCTGGTTGCGGCGGCGGACTTCGGCGGTATCAGGCCGAAGCTGGGGTCAGGGCCAGCTTGCGCCGGCGGTTGCTGATGATCGACTCTCGTTCGGCCTCCGACATGCCGCCCCAGATGCCATACGGCTCCTGGACGGCGAGGGCGTGCCGACGACACTGGGCGAGCACTGGGCACGCCTCGCACACCGCTTTGGCCTTGGCCTCGCGCCGTGCCCTTGCTGGTCCCCGCTCACCGTCGGGGTGGAAGAAGAACGCACTGTCCATACCGCGGCAGGAGCCGCGCAATTGCCAGTCCCACAGGTCCGCGTTCGGGCCGGGGAGTCGCCGGGTGTCAGCCATCGCGACCACCTTCTTGCCGGAGTTGATGTGTCGTCGTGCCGTGGGGTGCCCGGATCTAACCTTGATCAACCGTAGAACCGCGCCAATACTTGTTCAATCGCTCGGCTCGTCAGACCTAGTTCAACGCCGGGTGATCAAAACGGCATGTCAGCGGCCTGCGCCACCTGACTCAGGTTGCCGACCGGGTGACCCCGACCTGAAACTGAACACGTGACGAGATCGACAGGTCCGGGTATACCCCGGCCGACGCGGCAAAATGCCACGTCGCCCGAACTCGTCCCGAGAACTGGCGACGAGGAGTCCTCCCTCCGGCTGACCGTGGCCGCGATGGCCGCCAGGCTCGGCGTGGCCCCGGCCACCCTGCGCACCTGGGACCGCCGCTACGGCCTCGGCCCCGGCGGGCACACCACCGGACGGCACCGCCGCTACGGCCCGGCCGACATCGCCCGGCTGGAGCGGATGCACCGCGCGCTGCTGCGCGGGGCCGCCCCGGCCGAGGCCGCCCGCTACGCCCGCAGCACCGTCGAGGACATCGAGCCACCCGCCGAGCCGCCGCGGAGTTCGGCGCACCGGATCGGCCGCGGCCTGCGGCTGCCGGGAGCGAGCCGCCGGGCCCGCGGGCTGGGCCGGGCGCTGCTGGCCATGGACGCCGCCGCCGCGCAGGAGGTGCTGGCCGAGGCGATTGCCGAGGACGGGGTGACCCGCACCTGGGAGCTGCTGGCCGGGCCGGTGCTGGCCGCGCTGGCCGAGCGCGGGCTGCCGCTGGTGAGCCACCTGGCCGGGCAGTGCGTGCGGGCCGCGCTGGCCGCCGCCGAGGTGGGCTCCCCGCTGCCGGCCACCGACAACCCGGTGCTGCTGTTCTGCGCCGACCCCGGCGCGCTGCCGCCGCGGGTGCTGGCCGCCGCGCTGGCCCAGCGCGGCATCCCGCGCACGGTGCTGCTGGCCGCCTTCCCGGCCGAGGCGCTGGCCGCGCTGGTGCGCAGGCTGTCCCCGGCCGCGATCCTGTTCTGGGCCGGCTGCCCGGAGCAGGCCGAACCCCGTTTCTTCCACCGGACCAGGGGCCGGGTCCCGCTGTTCGCGGCCGGACCGGGCTGGGCCGAGATCGATCTGCCGCCGCAGGTGCGCCGGGTGGGCGGCCCGGGTGACGCGGTGCAACGACTGGCAGCATCGCTGGGGTGAACCTGGATCGGGTGCGGGCGGCCGCCTTCGGCGACCGCCCGGCCGACAACGTCTTCGCCGAGGCCGCCGCCGGGGGCTGGGCCGCCTGGTACGCCGCGGTCGCCCTCGGCGGCCAGGGCTACTACGCCGCCGCGCTGACCACGCTCACCCGGCTGGGGCAGGGCCGGGACCCGGTGCTGGCCGCGGCCGCCTGGACCGCGCTGGCCTCGCACCGCCGCCAGCTCGGCGCGCACACCGCGGCCGCCGGCCACGACGGGGAGGCGCTGCGCAGGCTGGCCCAGGCGGGGCTCTACCCGCTCACCCAGGACACGATCGCGCCGCCCTCGCCCGAGTCGCTGCGCTCGGTGGTGGTGGACGTCCTGCTCGGTCTGGCGGCCGACGCGATCGGCCGCGGCCGACTGAGCGCGGCGGCCCGGCTGCACGGCGAAGCGGTTTTGACTCTCGGAAGTGACCCCGGCTGGCGGCCACGGGTCCGGATCGGGTGGGTGGCGGCCGAGATCGCCCTCGCCCAAGGGGCGCCGCACCAGGCCCTACCAGCGAGTAAACATGCATGTGACCTAGCTCACACCACGTCTTCGGTGCGACATCAAACCAAGTCAGGGCTGGTCCTGGGCGTGACGCAGCAGGTCCTCGGGTTACCCACCGGAGTGGATTTTCTACGCAGGGTGATCAAAAACGGGGGTCGGCACGGCCTGCTGCCGCTCGTCTGGCCCTCTGCGTTACTGCTCTCGGAGGCAGAACCCGATCGGGTCGGATATCACCGGAATGGCGCTCGCGAGGCTCTGACCACGGTGTTAGGCCGGACTGACGCGTCCGGACGGCGGTTGGCCGCCCGATCAGCGTGGTTACCCTCGTGGTTGCTCCGTTCTAGTGAACCGGGGGATGCGGCCAGCCGGATGAATTTCTTGACGGATTAAGCACCAGATCGTGTCAAGGTTCCGCCGTCAGCGTCCGATAGGGGAGTTGGAACGTCACTCAGCTGTAGGAAGGAGTCCCCGGTGACGACGGTCTTGATCTGTGATGACCGGCGAAGCGTCCGGGAGGGTCTCACTCGCGTGATGTCGGCCGTCCCTGGGGTCAGCCGCATCGACTGTGTCGGTCACGGCGACGAGCTGCTCGCGCGCTTCTCCCGGCAGGCGGTCGACGTCGTCCTGGTGGGAACCCAGCGCGCGGTGCCGACCGGGGTGGAGGCCACTCGGCGTCTCGTCTCGGCGCACCCGCAGGCCAACGTGATCGTGTTCGGCGCTCCGGACGACGCGGGCAGCATCGCCGCGGCCATCGCCGGCGGCGCCCGCGGCTACCTGCGCTGGGACGCCTCGCGGCCCGAACTTGTCGCCGCGCTGGCGCACACCCTGGCGAGCACCTCGGTGCCCGCTCCCCGGCAGCCCTCCGACCCCGGCGTTCAGCTCACCGAGCGTGAACTCCAGGTGCTGCGGGGCATGAGCCAGGGCAAGAGCAACGGACAGATCGGTCGCGAGCTGTACCTGTCCGAGGACACGGTGAAGACGCACGCACGGCGGCTCTTCCGCAAGCTCGGCGTCCGGGACCGCGCTCAGGCGGTCGCGCACGGTTTCCGCCGCGGTCTGGTCTCCTGACCGCTGCGGCCACATACTCGCTGACGAAGCAGGTAGCTCGGCGTCTCGCCGGGCTACCTGCTGCCATGCCGGGGTGTGTTCGGCGGTTGCCCGCCGGACGCGCCCCGTGACCCATTCGCGCGAGGCCAGGCCCCCTGGGCACTCGGTCTCGCTTTCCCCACGGTCTGCGCCCCGGCACTCTCTTCTCCGCACCCCGGCGGGTACGGTGAAGCGGACCGGGAGGGCGGGCCACGGTCGGTGAATCGTTTTATGTCAGTCCGCCAGCGCGTAACACCAGGGCTACTCACCACGATGACCAACACGGGGGACGGACTGGACGCCGTCGTAGGCGCCGCGATCGGCGGCGACCGAGAGTCGATCGGCCGTCTGCTGGCGTCGATCCGTCCCTTGGTGGTGCGGTACTGCCGTGCCCGGGTAGGCAGGCAGGAACGTTCGTACGCTTCCGCGGACGATGTTGCCCAGGAGGTGTGTCTCGCCGTGTTGACGGCGTTGCCCAGCTACCGCGACCAGGGACGCCCGTTCCTGGCGTTTGTGTACGGCATTGCCGCGCACAAGGTGGCTGACGCGCATCGCAGCGCCGCCCGCAACCGGTCGGAACCGGTCCCCGAGGTGCCAGACGCCCCGGAGACCGAGGCCGGTCCGGAACAGCGGGCCATGCACGGTGAGCTGTCCGAACGGATGGCCCAGTTGCTCCGGGTGCTGCCCGCGAAGCAACGGGAGATCCTGCTTCTCCGGGTGGTCGTCGGGCTGTCCGCCGAGGAGACCGCGGACGCGGTCGGCTCGACCCCGGGAGCAGTGCGGGTGGCCCAGCACCGGGCGCTCGCCAGGCTCCGCAAGACCTTGGCACCGGAGGAGGTGGTCTGAACATGGCCGAGCAGCACAACCAAGGTGACGTCGAACTGGCACGGCGGCGCGCCGGGGCACTGGCGCCCGAGGACCCGTTGACCACCGACCACGGCGAGGTCGACGGCCCGGTCGACCTGATGGCGGTCCGCGCGGACGACATGCTGCTGGACAGCCTGTCCGCCACGCACCTGGACGTGAACCGCTCCATCGGCGACCAGGAACTCTCCGCGCTGCTGCTGTCCTGGCGACGGGATGTGGACGCGGAGCCGATCGGCGAGCTGGTCGACCTGGACACCGCGCTGGCCACCATCGAGGCGGCCAAGACACAGAGCCGTCGCCGCCACCGCTTTCTCATTCCGCTGGCCACGGCCGCGGCGGTGCTCGCGATCGGGTTCACCGGGGTCGGCCTCGCGGCCCGCTCCGCCGAACCCGGCGACACCCTCTGGGGACTGACCAGGGTGCTCTACGCCGACCACGCCCGGTCGGTGGAGGCCGCAGCCTCGGTGCGCGCGGACCTGGACATCGCCACCAACGCACTGCGGCAGGGCAGGCCGGACATCGCCAAGGCCGCGCTGGACCGGGCCGCCGCCGCGCTGGCCGCGGTCGCGGCCGAGGACGGCAAGGACACCCTGGCCCAGCAGCACGACACGCTCAAGGAGCAGGTCGGCGAGCCGCCCAACCCGAACACCGGCAACCCGTCCCCGGTGCAGCCGCCGCCGGTGGTGGTGGCCACCACCACCTCCAAGTCGGAGCCACCGCCGCCACCGAGCCCGACCACGACCACCCCGTCCTCGACCACCACGGTGCCGACCAGCACCACACCGCCGTCGAGCACGACGAGCACCTCGCCGTCCGAGGCGCCCACCGGCAGCGGTGGCAACAGCAGCAGCGGTGGCGGTCGCAGCACCGAGAACAACCCGCCACCACCGCCTCCGCCGCCACCGGCCACCGCGCCGCAGACGGTCCAGGAGACCCCGGCGGCCGTGGACAACTGAGAAAAGCTCCGCGCACCCCCTGTTCGACTCACTCGAACAGGGGGTGTTCGCGCTCTTGCCGCCGGGCAGTCCCGGGTCCACTGTGGAGCGTCTGAATCGGCTGGCTGGGAGCGTGCGGATGACACGGTGGCGCGGTCCGGGGTTCGAGTGGCGTGGTCTGTGGGGCGCGCTGGGACTGCTCGCCGGGGTGTTCGGCATGCTGGTCCTGCCACTGCTGGCCGATGCCGTGCTGGTCGAGCCGACGGTCACCGTGCGTGCCGGGGACACCGCGGCCCTGCGGTCCGACGGCGCCGGGAACGCGCGGCTGGACCTGAGTCCGCTGGCCGGGTTCCGGCAGCCCGCCAGCACCCCGCCGGACAGCTTCTCCGCCGGTCAGGACCAGGCCAGTGTCACCGTGGAGCTGAAGACCGGGGTGCTCGACCCGGCGGTGACCTTCGCCAGGATCGCCCGGCTGTACGAGCTGCAGGGGCGGCCGGTCACCCCGCTGGGTGAACTACGCACCGCGACCGGATTGACCGGGCTGGCCGGTGAGTTCGGCGGCGGCACGCTGGTGCTGCTGGGCGGGCCGGGTCCGGTGGTGACCGTGTCCGCGCAGGGGCTGGGCGCGCCGGTGCTGCGGCGGCTGCTGGACGGGGTGGTGATCGAGCCGTGACGATCACCTCGCCGGTGGCCCCGCGCTCGGGCTGGACCGTGCTGCTGCGCCGCCCGATGTTCTGGGCCTACCTGATCCTGTTGCTCTTCGGCCTGCGCTCGTTCGCCGGCGGCGATCTCTACGCCGCGGGCGGGGCGCCGATCGCCGCGCTCACCGCGGTGCTGGCGCAGTGCCTGCTGGTGGTGCTGTTCACCGTGCTGATCCGGCGGCTGGACCTGTTCGAGAAGGAACCGCCGGTGCTGCTGGCGCTGGCCTTCCTGTGGGGCGCCTTCGTCGCGCCCGCGGTGGCCGCCCCGGCCAACGGCGCGCTGCTCAGCCTGGCAGGCAAGACCGGCGGCGCGAGTTTCGCCGCGGACTGGGGCGCGGCGCTGGCCGGTCCGCTGTCCGAGGAGTGGCTCAAGGGCCTCGGGGTGGTGGCCATCCTGGTGATCGCCCGCGAGCACCTGCACCGGTCGCTGGACGGGCTGGTTTACGGCGCCATGGTCGGGCTGGGTTTCGAGGCGCTGGAGAACTTCGGCTACGCGGTCAACGCCGCGCTCACCGACGTCAACGACGATTTCTCCGCCGCGCTGGGCAGTTCGGTGGCCCGGCTGCTGTTCGGGGTCGGCGCGCACGTGATCTTCACCGGCATCGCCGGGTTCGGCCTGGGCTACGCGCGCACCGCCCTCGACCGCTCCCACGGGCACCGGGCGCTGGTCGCGGCCGGGGCGGTGCTGACCGGGTACGGGCTGCACGTGCTGTGGAACTCCCCGCTGCTCGGGCAGCTCGGCGTGCTTGGCGCGCTGGCCAAGTACGCGGTGCTGGTGCTGCTGTTCGCGCTGGTCTACCGGTACACCGCGCGCAAGGAGTTCGCCTGGTTCGCCGCCACCGTGCACGATGAGGACCCGGAGATCATCACCCCGCACGAGGTGTACGCGCTGCGCACCGGCCGGGCCAGGCGCAAGGCTCGCCGCCTTGCCCGGCGGCAGTACGGAAGCGTTGGCGCGCAACGGATGCATCAGCTCCAGGACGCGCAGCTGGCACTGGCCATCGCGCTGGAGAACAGCACGGATCACGAGCTGGACCCCTCCGTCGACCGGGCCCGGCACGACGTGCGGCATGCTCGTCTCGCCCTGGAGCAGCGAGGAGCCTGATGAGTCCCTTCCTCTCCGGTATGGACACCGCGCGGCGTCCTACCGGTCCCTGGCTCGCCCTGGTCGTGGTGGTGCTGCTGATGCTGCTGGTCGGCGGCGCGGGCGGGCTGACGGCCAACCTGCTGTTGACCGGCTCGACCGCGCCGGAGGGCACCCTGCGCGGTCAGGTGGCGATGCTGCTCGGCGGGTTCGCGCCGGTGGCGCTCGCGCTGTGGCTGTGGATCCGGTTCAAGGAAGGCCGCCCGCTGGCCTCCGTCGGCTTCGGCACGCCCCCGCGCCGGGCGCTGGGCGGGATGCTGGCGGCACTGCTCGCCTTCACCGCGATCGTGCTTGTCACTGTCCTGAGTGGACAGATGGAGTTCGCCGGGCAGCCGAGGTGGTCGCTGCTGCCAGGAGTGCTGATCGCGCTGGCCGCGTACGCGATCCAGGCCTCCACCGAGGAACTGCTGTGCCGCGGCTTCCTGCTGCAGGCGCTCACCCGGCGCTGGGGCGTGCTCGCCGCGGTACTGGTGCAGGCCGCGTTGTTCGCCGCGCTGCACACCGGGAACGTGGGCGGGTTGCAGGTGCTCGCGGTGCTGAATCTGGTGCTGTACGGGCTGTTCACCGCGGGCTGGGCGATCGCCGAGGGTGGGCTGTGGGGAGTCTGCGGCTTCCACCTGATGTGGAACTGGGTGCAGGGCAACGTTTTCGGCGCCTCGGTCTCGGGCACCTCGGTGCAGACCGCGTTGCTGAGCCTGCACGCCGGTGAGCCCAGCATCCTCAACGGCGCGGCCTTCGGCCTGGAGGCCAGTGTGCTGACCACGGTGGCGCTCGCGCTCGGCTGCGCGCTGGTGTTCGCCCCGGCCCGGCGGGCGAGCCGTGGCTAGCCCGCGCAGGCTGGTCTACCGCCTCGGCGAGCTGGTGCTGATCCTGCTCGGCTTGGCCGCGGTGCTGGGCGAACTGGTCAGCGTGTCCAGCGTGCTGCTGCTGGCGGTGTGGAACCTGGTGGCCTTCGGTTACGTGCTGCTGCGCTGGCGCCGGGTGCGCCACGCGCGGCTGGGCATGGAGGAGCGGGAAGACGGCTCGCCGGCCTGGCTGCACACGGTCGCCGGGCGCAGGCTGGGCTTCGTGGCCACCGTGCTGGCCAGTCTGGTCGGCGTGCTGTCCGGGCTGATGATCGTGCTCTACGACCGGTTCGGCATGGACGGCGAACAGACCTTCCTGATCAAGCTGATCGGTGCGCCGACCATCATCTTCGCCTGGCTGATGCTGCACTTCGGCTTCGCCGAGCGGTACGCGCACCTGCACTACGAGCTGGCTGGCGGGCAGGGCCTGGGCTTCCCGGACGAGGAGGAGCCGAACCTGGCCGATTTCGCCTACTTCGCCTTCACCATCGGCACCTCGTTCGCGGTCTCCGATGTCACCGTGCGCCGCCGCGAGCTGCGCTACGCCGTGCTGGTGCACAGCACGATGTCCTTTTTGTACAACACCGCCCTGCTGGGCATCGCGATCGGCGTGTTGACCGGGCGATAGGGCAGGGCTGCCGCCCCAAGGTGCGGCAGCGCGGGCAGCTGCCCGATTTAGTCGTTTTCGCTGGTTAGTTTCCGCTCCGCCAACTTCTTTGGAGGAGTGACGTGAGACAACGGCGGACATGGGCGGCGCTGGCGCTGGCCCTGCTGGTGGGCGGCATCGGACTGGTGCTGGCCAATCCGGCGCAGGCGGTGCCGGTACGCGGGCAGACCGGCTGGTCGGTGCTGCTGTGCAAGTTCAAGGACAAGGCCCAGGAACCGCAGAACCCGCAGTTCTTCCGCGATTTCCTGACCCAGGACGGCGCGGGCCAGGGCGGTCTGGCCGACTACTTCGCCGACCAGTCCCGCGGCCGGGTGACCCTGCACGGCTCGACGGTGCGCGGCTGGTACACCATGCCGTTCACCCTGGACCAGCAGCGGCCGAAGACCCGCTGGGACCGGATCCAGGACTGCGTGAACACCGCTGCCAGCAACGGTTACAGCGTGCCGGCCGGGCACCGGATCATCGCGATCCTCAACGACTGGGTGGACTCCGGCGCGGCCGGTGACCGGGTGCTGCTCGACCCCGGCGCCTGGAACGTCGGCTTCGCCGCGCACGAGATGCTGCACGGCTACGGCCTCGGCCACTCCTTCTCCGACGACCCGACCTACCGCAACGTCGAGTGGGCGCAGATCGGCGAGTACGACAACCCGTGGGACATCCAGTCCGCGATGAACATCCACACCTTCCAGACCGCGCGCTTCGGCACCAGCGCGGTCGGGCTCAACGGCTACTTCCGGGACAAGCTCGGCTGGCTGGCCAGGGACCGGGTGTTCACCCTGGGCGCGGACGGCGTGCGCACCCGCACCATCACCCTCTCCGCGCTGGAGACCCCGGGCACCGCGGGCACCCAGCTGCTGCGCATCCCTTTCGACGCCAACGATCCGTACCGCTACTACACGGTGGAATTCCGCAAGAAGACCGGCTGGAGCGCGGGCATCCCCGCGGACATCGTGATGCTCAACGAGGTGCGCAACGGCACCCCGTACCTGCTGCGCACCCGCGGCGGTGACCGGCACCCGGTGCAGTCCCTGGACGCCAACGGCGTGTCCGTGCGGATCAACAGTGTCAGCGGCAACACCGCCACGGTCACCGTGAGCACCAATACCGTGCAGGGCAATACCTACGGCCCCAACGCCTGCAAGAGCGGCTTCGTGTGGCGGGACGGCGACCAGCAGGACTACGTGTGCGTCAGCCACGCGGTCCGGCAGCAGACGGCCACGGACAACAACCTGGCCAACACCCGTTGGTACAACGGCCCGTACGGCCCGCACACCTGCGTGCAGGGTTTTGTCTGGCGGGATGCCTGGCCCGGTGACGACGTGTGTGTGACCCCGGCCAACCGGCAGCAGGCGCGTAACGACAACGCCGCGGTGCACAGCCGCATCGAACGACCTTGACGCTCGCCGCACTGAAGTGAAAAACCCGATGACCTAGGTCCCGTGCTCCCGTCCGGGGCGCGGGCCAGGTCGTCGACCCGATTCACCGAATGGGATGAGTCAGGCGGGCGGGTCGACCGTGAGCTGAATTACCGCTCGCCCTCGGTGTGAGTTACGCCATCCGCGTAACCCCGGCAGTACTCCCAGCTGACGTAGCTGGCCGGGTCGGGGTCGTAGGCGGGCTCGTGCGGGCGCATCCGGCCGTCGTCGAGGAGCTGCTGCAGGCTGGAACGCAGCAACTCCCAGTCGTGGTAGTGCGGCTCCCGGCAGTCGCCGCAGTCCACGACGATGCCACGGAGTCCACGCGGCTCCAGAAGTGCCTGGTAGACGGCCAGATCAGCCAGGTCGGCGAGCAGGTCGGCACGCTCGTCCTCGCCGAGTGGCTCGGCCGTTTCCTCCTCTGCCTCACCCAGCACCAGGGCCGGGTCCTCCGGATCCCCGGCGAAGGGATCGGGCGGCAACGCGTTGTGCGGCACGTGGGCACGGTACCTGGCTCGCGGCCGGAGGTGTTGCCGCCGGTCGGCCGGTTAGCATGTGGTCACCCGTTCCGCTGGCTCCACCGGGCCGGCGGGAACCACCGTGGGACCGGCGCACCAGGAAGGCCGACACCAGTCATGACCAGCGAGCTCACCGCTCACGGCATCCCGCCGAAGTTCGCCATGCTCGGCCTGACCTTCGACGACGTCCTGCTCTTGCCCGCCGAGTCCGACGTCGTGCCCGGCGCGGTCAACACCTCCAGCCGGCTCTCCCGCAACATCACCCTGCGTGTGCCGCTGGTCTCCTCCGCGATGGACACCGTCACCGAGGCCCGGATGGCCATCTCCATGGCCCGCCAGGGCGGGGTCGGCGTGTTGCACCGCAACCTCTCCGTCGAGGAGCAGGCCGCCCAGGCCGAGGTGGTCAAGCGCTCCGAGGCGGGCATGGTCACCGATCCGGTCACCTGTTCGCCCGAGGACACCCTGGCCGAGGTGGACGAGAAGTGCCGCCGCTTCCGCATCTCCGGCCTGCCGGTCACCGACGAGCAGGGCCGCCTGGTCGGCATCATCACCAACCGGGACATGCGCTTCGAGGTCGACCACTCCCGCCCGGTGCGCGAGGTCATGACCCAGATGCCGCTGGTCACCGCGCACGTCGGCGTGTCGGCCGAGGCCGCGCTCGGGCTGCTGCGCAGGCACAAGGTCGAGAAGCTGCCGATCATCGACGGTGACGGCAAGCTGCGCGGGCTGATCACGGTCAAGGACTTCGTCAAGACCGACCAGTACCCGCTGGCCACCAAGGACCCGGACGGCCGCCTGGTCGTCGGCGCCGCGGTCGGCGTCGGCGATGACGCCTACAACCGGGCGATGGCCCTGGTGGACGCGGGCGTGGACGCGATCGTGGTGGACTCCGCGCACGCGCACTCGCGCAACGTGCTGGACATGGTGGCCAAGCTCAAGCAGGAACTGGGCGAGTCCACCGACATCATCGGCGGCAACGTGGCCACCAGGGCGGGCGCGCAGGCGCTGGTCGAGGCGGGCGCGGACGGCGTGAAGGTCGGGGTCGGCCCCGGCTCCATCTGCACCACCCGGGTGGTCGCGGGCGTGGGCGCGCCGCAGATCACCGCGATCTACGAGGCATCGCTGGCCTGCGCCGCGGCCGGGGTCCCGGTCATCGGCGACGGCGGCATCCAGTACTCCGGCGACATCGCCAAGGCCATCGCGGCCGGGGCCAGCACGGTGATGCTGGGCAGCCTGCTCGCGGGCACCGCCGAGGCGCCGGGCGAGCTGATCCTGCACAACGGCAAGCAGTACAAGACCTACCGCGGCATGGGCTCGCTGGGCGCGATGCAGTCCCGCGGCCAGGCCAAGTCCTACTCCAAGGACCGCTACTTCCAGGACGACGTGCTCAGCGAGGACAAGCTGGTGCCCGAGGGCATCGAGGGCCGGATCCCCTTCCGCGGCCCGCTGTCCAACGTGGTGCACCAGCTCGTCGGCGGTCTGCGCTCGGGCATGGGCTACGCGGGCGCGGCCACCATCACCCAGCTCCAGCAGGCGCAGCTGGTCCGGATCACCGCGGCCGGGCTCAAGGAGAGCCACCCGCACGACATCACGATGACCGTGGAAGCGCCGAACTACACCACCCGCTGACTCGTCCTGCCAGGATGATCGTGGTTGGACAGTGCATTTCGGATGAGTGAAAGAGGATCGACGTGCGGGACCAGGTGGAGATCGGTGCGGGGCGCACCGCGTTGCGTGCCTACGGGCTTGACGACATCGAGATCGTGCCCTCCCGGCGCACCCGCTCCTCCAAGGACGTGTCGCTGGACTGGCGGATCGACGCCTACCGCTTCGACATCCCGCTGATCACCCACCCCACCGACGCGGTGGTCTCCCCGGCCACCGCGGTGCGCTTCGGTGAGCTGGGTGGGCTCGGCGTGCTCAACGCGGAGGGGGTGTGGGCCCGGCACGCCAACGCCGAGGACGCGCTCTTCCGCGTGGTGCAGGCGGCCGAGGAGGAAGAGGACCCGGCCGCCGCGGTGCGCATGCTGCAGGAGCTGCACGCCGCGCCGATCCGGGTGGACCTGCTCACCGAGGCCATCCGGACCGTGCGCGAGTCCGGCAACACGGTGGCGGTGCGGGTCAGCCCGCAGCACGCCGAGGAGCTGACCCCCGACCTGCTGGCCGCGGGCGTGGAGATCCTCATCGTGCAGGGCACCATCATCTCCGCCGAGCACGTCTCCAGGGACGGCGAACCGCTCAACCTCAAGCGGTTCATCGCCGACCTGGACATCCCGGTGATCGCCGGCGGGGTGGGCGACTACCGCACCGCGATGCACCTGATGCGCACCGGCGCGGCCGGGGTCATCGTCGGCTACGGCGAGTCCCACGCCAGCACCACCAACCGGGTGCTGGGCATCGGGGTGCCGATGGCCACCGCGATCGCCGAGGCCGCGGCCGCCCGCCGGGACTACCTGGACGAGACCGGCGGCCGGTACGTGCATGTGATCGCCGACGGCGGCCTGGTCTACTCCGGCGACATCGCCAAGGCCATCGCCTGCGGCGCGGACGCGGTGATGCTCGGCGAGGCGCTCACCGAGGCCCAGGACCTGCCCGGCCAGGGCTACTACTGGACCGCGGCCGCCGCGCACCCCTCGCTGCCGCGCAGCGACGTGGCCGGCTACACCAGCGGGCACAGCCTGGAGTCGGTCCTGTTCGGCCCGGCCACCAGCCCGTTCGGCACGCTGAACCTCTTCGGCGCGCTGCGCAGGGCGATGGCCAAGACCGGCTACTCGGACCTGAAGGAGTTCCAGAAGGTCGGACTGACGGTGCGCACGTGACCGTCCGGGACATCCTGGCGGAGAACGACCTGGTCGCCCTGGCCGAGTTCGCGCCGGGGGACAAGGAGCTGCTGGACAACGGCAGCGACGGCGCCTTCGACGTGGACCGGGACCACCGGGAGCAGCTGATCAGCTTCGAGGCCGGGCACGCCGTGGTGGTGGACCAGATCACCGGCGAGCTCCTCGGCGACGTCTCCTGGCACCCGGTCTCCTACGGCCCGTCCTACGCCTGCACGGCGTGGAACTTCGGCATCGCGCTGCTGCCCTCGGCCCGGGGCCGGGGGCTCGGCGTGGCGGCCCAGCGGCTGCTGGTCGAGCACCTGTTCGCCAGCACCGACCTGGACCGGGTGGAGGCATCCACCGATGTGGAGAACCGGGCCGAGCAGCGCGCGCTGGAGAAGGCCGGGCTGCGCCGGGAGGGCGTGCTGCGCGGGGCCCAGCTGCGGGACGGGGCGCGCCGGGACATCGTGGTCTACGGAATGCTCCGATCGGATCTGCCTTCGTCTTAATCGTTACTTCGGGTAACACCCTCTAGCGGCGGCGACGCGTTCTGCCTACCTTGGCTGCATGACCCAACTCGCCAGTAACAACGACTACGACGTCGTGGTGATCGGTTCCGGCTTCGGTGGCAGCGTCTCGGCGCTGAGACTGGCCGAGAAGGGTTACCGGGTAGCGGTGCTGGAGGCGGGGCGCCGCTTCGCCGACGAGGAGTTCGCCAAGACCTCCTGGGACCTCAAGCGGTTCCTGTGGGCGCCGAGGTTCGGCTGCTTCGGCGTGCAGCGGATCCATATGCTGCGCAACGTGCTGATCCTGGCCGGGGCCGGCGTCGGCGGCGGATCGCTGAACTACGCGAACACGCTGTACCGGCCGCTCAAACCGTTCTACCGGGACCCGCAGTGGGCGCACATCACCGACTGGGAGGCCGAACTCGCGCCCTACTACGAGCAGGCCACCCGGATGCTCGGCGTGGTGCCGAACCCGACCACCACCCCGTCCGATCAGGTGATCAAGGACGTGGCCGCGGACATGGGCGTGGCCGGGACCTACACCACCACCCCGGTCGGCGTGTTCTTCGACCAGCCGGGCCAACCCGCTGCCGACCCGTACTTCGGCGGCGCCGGGCCCGAGCGCACCGGCTGCACCGAATGCGGCTCCTGCATGACCGGCTGCCGGGTCGGCGCGAAGAACACCCTGATGAAGAACTACCTCTACCTGGCCGAGCGCAAGGGCGCCGAGGTCTTCCCGCTGACCACGGTCACCGGGCTGCGCAGGCGCGAGGGCGGGGGCTGGGTGATCGGCACCGAGCGCACCGGGTCCTGGCTGCGCAAGGGCCGCCGCACCTTCACCGCCGGCCAGGTGGTGCTGGCCGCGGGCACCTGGGGCACCCAGAACCTGCTGCACAAGCTGCGGGACAACGGCTCGCTGCCCAACCTCTCCGGCAAGCTGGGCCAGCTCACCCGGACCAACTCCGAGGCGATCCTGGGCGCCAAGGCGTCCAAGATCGATCCGAGCCGGGACTTCACCAGGGGCGTGGCGATCACCTCCTCCTTCCACCCGGACGAGGTCACCCACATCGAGCCGGTCCGCTATGGCAAGGGCAGCAACGCGATGGGCCTGCTGCAGGCCCCGGCGGTGGCCACCATGCTGCGGCACCCGCTGCTGACCCTGCGCAACCTCTCGGTGCGGGACTGGAGCCAGCGCACGGTGATCCTGCTGGTGATGCAGAGCCTGGACAACTCGATCACCACCTTCACCCGCAAGACCTGGCTCGGGCGCCGCAAGCTGACTTCCAAACAGGGCCACGGCGCGCCCAACCCGAACTCGATCCCGGCCGGGGTCAAGGCCGCCGAACTGGCCGCGGACAAGATCGACGGCATCCCGGGCGGGGCGATCAGCGAGATGTTCAACATCCCGATGACCGCGCACTTCCTCGGCGGCTGCCCGATCGGCCTGGACGCCGAGCACGGCGTGATCGACCCCTACCACCGGGTGCACGGCTACCCCGGGTTGTCCATCGTGGACGGCTCGGCCATCTCGGCGAACCTCGGGGTGAACCCCTCGCTGACCATCACCGCCCAGGCCGAGCGGGCGCTCTCGCTGTGGCCGAACAAGGGCGAGCCGGACATCCGCCCGGCCCAGGACGCCCCGTACCAGCGGCTCGCGCCGGTCCCGCCGGTCAGTCCCGCGGTGCCCACGGCCGCGCCCGGCGCGCTCCGGCTGCCCATCGTCAGCTGACCTCATTCCGCCCCTGGAGATCACGCTCAGTGGGCGGAATGGTGACGATCTCGGCCGTTGGGGTACGGCATGTAGCTGATCCATCACGGAATGTTCCGCGCGAGTGTGACCGCTGGCACAGTGTGGGGATGGATCAGCCGATAGAGGACGTCAGGGAGCGGGCATGAGTGCGGAGTGTGTGCTCGTGGTCGGCGGCGGCCCGGTCGGTCTGATGGGCGCGCTGCTCCTGGCCAGGGCCGGAGTGCCGAGCATCGTGCTGGAGGCGGCCCCCCGGCGGTCCGCGGTCGGCAGCCGGTCCATCTGCGTGCAGGGCGATGTGCTGGACATCCTGGAGCGGGTCGGACTCGGTGAGCGGGTGGCCGCCGCCGGGGTCACCTGGCACACCGGCCGCACCTACTACCGCGAGCACGAGGTGCTCACCGTCCGGCTGCCGCACCGGCCGGGCTTCCCGCCGTTCGTGAACCTGCCGCAGACCGACCTGGAACGGCTGCTGGACGAGCGGGTCGCGGCCGAACCGCTGATCACCGTGCACCTGGCGCACAAGGTGGTCGGACTGACCCAGAACCGGGACAGCGTCGAGGTCACGGTGGCCGCGCCGGTGGGCGAACGCACCTTCCGCGGCAGCCACTGCCTGGCCGCCGACGGCCCGCGCTCGCTGGTCCGCCAACTGCTCGACCTGCCGTTCCAGGGCTACAGCTTCCGGGACAAGTTCCTCATCGCCGACATCTGCGCCCCGCTCACCCACGCCGCGGAACGCCGCTTCTACTTCGACCCGCCCGCCAACCCCGGCCGCCAGGTGCTGGTGCACCCGCAGCCCGGCGGCCGCTGGCGGATCGACTGGCAGGTGCCGGATGACTTCGACCTGACCGAGCAGCGCAACAACGGCGGCCTGGAGACCCTGGTCCGCTCGGTGGTCGGGGAGGCCGACTACGAGCTGGAATGGGCCTCGGTCTACCGCTTCCACCAGCGCTGCGTGCCCGCGATGCGGATCGGCCGGGTGCTGCTGGCCGGGGACGCCGCGCACGTGATGAGCCCCTTCGGCGCGCGCGGGCTCAACTCCGGCATCGCCGACGCGGAGAACGCCGCCTGGAAGATCGCCTTCGACCGGGCTGGCTGGGGCGGGCCGGTGCTGCTGCACTCCTACGACGCCGAACGCCGGGCCGCGGCCAGGGAGAACCTGCGGGTCACCGGCGAGACCATGCGTTTCCTGGTGCCGCGCACCGGCGCCGAACAGGCCTACCGCCGGGATGTGCTGGAACGCAGCGTGCGCGAGGCCGCGGCCCGCGCCAAGATCGACTCCGGCAAGCTGGCCGAGCCCTACTACTACCTGGACTCCCCGCTGACCACGCCGGCCCAGCCCACCGAGATCGCCGCCTTCCCGCGGGATCCCGGCGAGGCCCGGCCACCGCTGCCCGGTGTGCTCTGCCCGGACGCCCCGCTGACCGGCCACGGGCGACTACGTCCACACTTCGGCCCCGAGTTCCACCTGCTCACCGTGGCCTCCCGGCCGCGCATCCCCAAGGGCCCGCCGGTGCACGTGCAGCCGCTGGAGGAGGCCGCCGACGGCGGCGCGCTGGCCGAGGCGCTGCGCATGCCGCCGGGCTCGGCCGCGCTGGTCCGGCCGGACGGTCACCTGGCCGCGGTGCTGCGTGCCGGGGACCTCGGCGCCGGGTTGGTCAGCGCGTTGCGTCGCGCGACCGGGTGGTGACCGGGCTTACACCCAACGCGGGCACCCCATCAGGCGTCTCCTGTACGGCAGGAGGTGAACGGATGGACCGTCGTGGATTCCTGCGGCTGGCCGGGATCGGCGCCGCGGCACTGGCCACCGGCGCGTGCGGCAGCGGCGAGACCGCCCCGATCAGCGGCACCAGCGGCAGCGCGCCGCCCCCGCCCGGCAGCACCGGCCCGCCCCCGCCGCCGGACTGGGCGGGTCTGCGCGGCAAGGTCAGCCTGCTGCTGCCGCAGGACCCGGAGTTCGCCAACGCCTGGTCCCCGTTCAACTCCGCGCTCACCCCGGCCCCGCCGGCCGCGCTGGCCCGCTGCGGCACCCCCGAGCAGGTGCAGGCCTGCCTGGACGTGGTGCGCCGGGCCAAGATCCCGGTGGCCGCGCGCAGCGGCGGGCACAGTTACGCCGGGTACAGCGCACCGGCCGGCGGTCTGGTGCTGGACGTCTCGCCGATGAACACCGTGCGGGTGCGGCCGGACGGCACCGCGATCATCGGCGCCGGTGCCAAACTCGCCGATGTCTACTCCGGGCTGGCCCGCGCCGGGCGCGCGCTGCCCGCCGGATCCTGCCCCTCGGTGGGCATCGCCGGACTCACCCTCGGCGGCGGGATCGGCGTGCTGGCCCGGAAATTCGGTCTCACCTGCGACCACCTCCGCTCCGCCCAGGTCGTGCTGCCGGACGGGTCGCTGCGCACCGCCTCGGCCGACTCCGAGCAGGAACTGTTCTGGGCCCTGCGCGGGGGCGGCGGCGGCAACCTGGCCATCGTCACCCAGTTCGAGTTCGGCACCGTGCCGGCGCCGGGGCTGACCGTGTTCTCGCTGCGCTTCCCGGCCGGGTCCGGGGCCGCGGTGCTCGGCGCCTGGCAGGACTGGATCACCGCCGCCCCGCCCGAGCTGTGGTCGATCTGCCACCTGCT
The DNA here is from genome assembly GCF_023094165.1 of Crossiella sp. S99.2. GTDB lineage: Bacteria > Actinomycetota > Actinomycetes > Mycobacteriales > Pseudonocardiaceae > Crossiella. Next base: position 747,279 of record NZ_JALMDK010000001.1, read on the forward strand.
CGGCGGCGCGCCCCCGGTGCCGGTGGTCGCCGGCTGCTACGTCGGCGGCGCGGCCGGGCTGAACCCGTTGCTGGACCGGCTGATCAGCGCCACCGGCGCGCGCCCAGGCCAGCGGCTGGTGCAGCCCAAGGGCTACCTGGACGCGATGCGGCACTTCGCCGGCAGCGGCGGCGGCAAGCGCGAGGGCTTCGCCGCCGCCTCCCGGATCATGGAGCACAAGATCACCGGCCTGGACCAGGTGGTGAGCCAGCTCCAGGGCCGCAAGATGGACCTGCTCTTCGACGGACTCGGCGGCGCGGTCGGCGACATCGGCGTGGCCGAGACCGCCTTCCCGCACCGTCAAGCCCTGGCCAGCGTGCAGATCTACGCCCCGGCCGAGCGCGCCGACCTGGCCAAGCAGACCAGCGCGGTCACCGAGGTGCAGCACACACTGACCGGGTTGGTCGGCAAGGGCAGCTACGTCAACTACCTCGACCCCGCGCAGCGGGACTGGGCGCAGGCCTACTACGGCCCGAACCTGGCCCGGCTACGCGCGGCCGCCGCCCGGTACGACCCGGACGGCGTGTTCCGCTTCGCCCAGGGGCTCACCAGCTGACGCCGGTGAGCACCACCACCCGCTCCTGCGTGAAGTCGGTCATCGTGGTGCGCACGCCCTCGCGTCCGACGCCGGAGCCCTTCACCCCGCCGTAGGGCAGCTGGTCCGCGCGGTAGGACGGCACATCGCCGATGATCACGCCGCCCACCTCCAGCTCGGTGCCCGCCCGGAACGCGGTCTGGATATCGTGCGTGAACACCCCGGCCTGCAACCCGTACGCGGAGTTGTTGACCTCGGCGAATGCCTCGTCCACGCCGTCCACCGCGGCCACCGCGAGCACCGGCCCGAAAACCTCCTCGCACCACACCTTGGCGTCCTTGGGCACCTCGGTGAGCACGGTCGGCGCCACCGTGGACCCGTCCCTGGTGCCGCCGGCCAGGATCTTCGCCCCGGCCCGCTCCGCCTCGGCGATCCACTGCTCCACCCGCTCGGCCGCGGCCACGTCGACCAGCGGGCCGACCTCCACGTCCGGGTCGTGCGGGCTGCCGGTGCGCAGCGCGCCGACCGCGCCGACCAGCCGGGGCAGGAAGTCCTCGTACACCGAGCGGTCCACCAGCACCCGCTGCACCGCGATGCAGGACTGCCCGGCCTGGTAGTTGCTGAACAACGCGATCCGCTTGGCCGCGAAGTCCAGGTCGGCCTCGGAACTCCAGTCCCCGCAGACCACCGCGGCCGCGTTGCCGCCCAGCTCCAGCACCACGTGCTTGCGCGGCGCCGAGTCCATGATGGAGAAGCCCACCGGCCCGGAGCCGGTGAAACTGACCACCGGCAGCCGCTCGTCCTTGACCAGCGCCGCGGTCGCCTCATTGCCCACCGGCAGCACCGAGAACGCACCCGCCGGGAGATCGGTCTCGGCCAGGATCTCACCCAGGATCAGCGCGGTCAGCGGGGTGCGCGGGGCGGGCTTGATGATGATCGGCGCGCCCACCGCCAGCGCCGGGGCGACCTTGTGCGCCACCAGGTTGAGCGGGAAGTTGAACGGCGAGATGCCCAGCACCGGGCCACGCGGGATCCGCTTGATCATCGCCACCCGGCCCTCGGCGGCCGGATCGGTGTCCAGCCGGGTCAGCTCGCCGGTGAACCGGCGGGCCTCCTCGGCGGCCAGCCGGAAGGTGTGCACCGCGCGGCCGACCTCGCCCACGGCCCACTTCAGCGGCTTGCCGTTCTCGGCGGTGATGATCTCGGCGATCTCCTCGGTGCGCTCGGCCAGCCGCTTCGACACGTGCGCCAGCGCGTTGGCCCGCAGGTGCGCGGGGGAGGAGCGGAACTCGGTGAACACCGCGGCGGCCGCGGCCACCGCGCGCTCGACCTGCTCCGGTCCGGGCACCCCGACGGTGGCCACCTCGCTGCCGTCGAAGGGATGGCGCACGACCAGTTCGGTCACCCCGGGTTCGGCGCTGCCGGCGATCCAGGACGGGCGGGGTTTCGGGGGCTCGAGGTCGGTCATGGAATCACCGTAAGCCTGCCCCCGGCCTCAGCACAGGGTGATCCCGGCGATCCGCTCGGCGTCGGCCAGATAGCCCAGGTCGTGGCCCTCGGCGAGGTGCTGGGAGAAGGCCGGGTGCCCCGCCGCGGCCTGCTCCCTGATCAGCCCGGCCAGCCAGCGCAGGTAGCGCACCACCCGGCCGGGCAGCAGCTCCGGCTCGGCCAGCTCGCGCCCGTAGGCCGTGCAGAACAGGTTCGCCCGGTGCGCGAAATCGGGCAGTGGGCTGAACCGGTAGGCCCCGTAGGCGATGTCCCACCAGCGCGGACCCGGCCGGGCCGTATCGAAGTCGATCATGCCGACCGCGTCCGGCCCGGCGAAGGCCAGGTTGTACGGCGCGAAGTCGCCATGCACGATCACCTCGGCCGGTTCGAGTGCCGGGAACTGCCAGCCGGTGCGCGGCAGCCGATCCACCAGCGTCGCGCTCGCGTCGTGGAACCGCCGCAGCAGCCGGGCCGCCGACACCACCGCCGCCTCCGTGCGCGGGTCGTCGGTCACCTCGCCCGGCACGAAGCTGAGCACCTCCCGGCCCTGCTCGTCGAAGCCCAGCGGCTCCGGCGCCTCGGTGAACCCGGCGCGGCGCAGACCACGCAGCAGCTCGTGCACGGCGGGTGTCCACCTGCTGGCGGTGCGTCGAACCGTGTCCCCGGCCCGCGCGACCTGCGTCACGCCCGCGCCCAGCAGCTGCTCCTCGTCCACCCCCGGACGTTAACCGGGCCCGTGCGGCTGGGAGAATCGGTTTCCCCGATCCCGGTCCTGACCTGGAGGTTCGCCACGGTGGCCAGTAACACCGACCGCCCCGTGCTCGTCGTCGACTTCGGCGCGCAGTACGCCCAGCTGATCGCCCGCCGGGTCCGCGAGACCCAGGTGTACTCCGAGGTCGTGCCCTCCACCGAATCGGTGGACGAGCTGATCAAGCGCAATCCGGCCGCCATCGTGCTCTCCGGCGGCCCGTCCAGCGTGTACGAGGACGGCGCCCCGCAGGTCGACCCGAAGCTGTTCGAGGCCGGCATCCCGGTGTTCGGCATCTGCTACGGCTTCCAGGCCATGGCGGTCGCCCTCGGCGGGGCCACCGAGCACACCGGCACCAGGGAGTACGGCCGCACCGAGCTGACCATCGCCGAGGACGGCGGGGTGCTGCACGAGGACCTGCCCGGCCACCACCCGGTGTGGATGAGCCACGGCGACTGCGTGACCAAGGCCCCCGAGGGCTTCACCGTCACCGCCACCAGCACCGGCGCCCCGGTCGCGGCCTTCGAGAACGTCGAGCGCCGTTTCGCCGGCGTCCAGTACCACCCCGAGGTCCTGCACTCCCCGCACGGCCAGGAGGTGCTGCGCCGCTTCCTGCACGAGATCGCGGGCGTGCGGCCGCAGTGGACCACCTCCTCGATCGTGGACGAGCAGGTCGCGCTGATCCGCGCCCAGGTCGGCGACGGCAAGGCCATCTGCGGCCTCTCCGGCGGGGTTGACTCCGCGGTGGCCGCGGCGCTGGTCAACCGGGCCATCGGCGACCGGCTGACCTGCGTCTTCGTCGACCACGGCCTGCTGCGCGCCGGCGAGCGGGGCCAGGTCGAGCGGGACTACGTGGCCGCCACCGGCGTCCGCCTGGTCACCGTGGACGCGCGCGAGCGCTTCCTCACCGCGCTGGCCGGGGTCACCGACCCGGAGGAGAAGCGCAAGATCATCGGCCGCGAGTTCATCCGGGTCTTCGAGCAGGCCGCCAGCGATCTGCAGACCGAGGCCGGCCAGTCCGGCGAGCACTACGACTTCCTGGTCCAGGGCACCCTGTACCCGGATGTGGTGGAGTCCGGCGGCGGCACCGGCGCGGCCAACATCAAGAGCCACCACAACGTCGGCGGCCTGCCGGAGGACCTCCAGTTCAAGCTGGTCGAGCCGCTGCGCGCGCTGTTCAAGGACGAGGTGCGCCGGGTCGGCCTGGAGCTGGGCCTGCCGGAGGTCATCGTGCACCGCCAGCCCTTCCCCGGACCGGGCCTGGGCATCCGGATCATCGGCGAGGTCACCGCGGCCCGCCTGGACCTGCTGCGCGCGGCCGATGCCATCGCCCGCGAGGAGCTGACCGCGGCCGGTCTGGACCGCACCATCTGGCAGTGCCCGGTGGTGCTGCTGGCCGACGTGCGCTCGGTGGGCGTGCAGGGCGACGGCCGCACCTACGGCCACCCGGTGGTGCTGCGCCCGGTCTCCAGCGAGGACGCGATGACCGCGGACTGGACCCGGCTGCCCTACGACGTCCTGGAACGCATCTCCACCCGCATCACCAACGAGGTCAACGACGTCAACCGGGTCGTCCTCGACGTCACCAGCAAGCCCCCGGGCACCATCGAGTGGGAATGACCCCCACCGCCGCCGACTTGGCCCAAGTGGGACGCCCACTTGGGCCAACCGGGCGTACGAGTTGGGCCAACTCGGCGGGTTAGGCGGAGGCTCGGCGGATCAGCTCGGTCGGGAGGATCTCCCGGCCGGGCGGCACGTCCTCGCCGGCGACCAGGCGGAGCAGGATCTGCACCATCCGGCGCATCTGCTCGCCGGGGTGCTGCCGGATCGTGGTCAGCGGCGGGTCGGACAGCGGGGCCACCGCGGGCTGGTCGTCGAAGCCGATCACCGCGATCTCCGCCGGCACCCGGCGGCCTTCCGCGCGCAGTGCGCGCAGCGCGCCGTCGGCCATCAGGTCGTTCGCCGCGAACACCCCGTCCAGCTCGGGCACCCTGGCCAGCAGTTCCCGCATGGCCTGCTCGCCGCCCTGCCGGGTGAACTCACCGCAGGCGCTCAGCCGCGCGACCCGGTCCTGATCCGCGCTCATCGCCTGCCGCCAGCCGGCCAGCCGGTCCAGCGCGGCCTTCTCATCCGACGGGCCGGTGATGGTCACCACGGTCCGGCGGCCCAGGCCGAGCAGGTGCTCGGTGGCCATCCGGGCGCCGCCCACGTTGTCGTTGTCCACCAGGTGCAGGCCGTCCTCGGGCAGCCACAGCTTGCCGCCGAAGACCACCGGGATGGGCAGGTTGGCCACCGCCTCCGGCAGCGGATCCTGCTTGTGCGGGGCCAGCAGCAGCGCGCCGTCCACGTGCCCGCCGCCGAGGAAGCGCAGCACCCTGGCGTGCGTGGTCTCGTCCTGGGTCAGCATCAGCACCATCTGGGTGTCCATCGCGGCCAGCTCCTCGGTGGCGGTGCGCACCACCGTGGCGAAGTGCGGGTCGTCGAAGACCTTGTTCTCGCCCTCCGAGAGCACCAGTGCGATCGCCTCGGTGCGCCGGGTGACCAGCGTCCGGGCCGCCTTGTTCGGCACGTACCCGAGCTGGCGGACCGCGGCGTGCACGGACTCGCGCGCCTCCGGGCTCACCCGGGGCGAGTCGTTGATCACCCGGGACACGGTCGCGCGGGACACACCCGCCACCGCGGCCACGTCTTCCAGGGTGGGGCGGCCGATTCCGTGCAGGGCTGGCGGCGTCTTCACCCCGCTATTAATACAGATATGGATCGAAAAAGCCGAATGCGCCGCTCCGGTGGGAAGAAACCACCGGGGCGACGCAATCGGGTCAAACGTGAATTCAGTATCGATTTGATTTCCGGCAGGTCTCCTACCTGCGTGGACGCAGGGAGTTCCCGAGCAGTGCCAGCCCGATGAACAACGCGATGGCGGCGATCGCCCAGCGCACGTCCACCACCTGCCAGATGACCCCGTCGGTGAGCGCGTAGGCGGCGACACCGAGGCCGCACAGCCCGAACAACACCATGAACAGGCTTGCCTTCGGCTTGCGTTCGGTCTGCTGTTCAGCCGACACGGTGCACCTCCACGCTTCCCGGTCCCTGCACTTCCGCGCGCAGCCGCAACTTGCCGCCGCCGGGGCCGTCGGCCCCGTTGTCGTCCAACTTGACCTCGCCGCCGCCGTTGCGCTCGTTGCCCAGGCACTGGACCGAGCCGATCGCGGACTTGCAGAAGAGGTCGAGGTCCACGTTCTTGGGCACGATCACCTGGATCGTCCCGGCGCCCACCACGATGCTGGTGCTCGCGTTGACCTTGGGGTCATTCAGGTCCAGCGCGCTCAGGTCCAGCTCGATCGAGCCCGCGCCGAGCCGGTAGGTCGGCTCCAGCTGACTGACCGAGGTGATCCGGTAGTTCCGGTCGCCGACGGTCTGCGTCCAGTACTGCGAGGCGGTCAGCCCGATCGCCACGATGGCCACCGGGAAGCCCAGCACCACCAGCAGTCTGCCGCCACCGCGGAAGGCCCCGACCATGGTGCCGATGGCCAGCACCGCGACCACCATGCCCGCCACGTGCGGTGCGGTGAACCAGGGCACCAGCCCGGCCAGGATGCCGGACACGCTGCCCACGATGAAGGCCAGCGCCAGCGTCACCGCGGTGACCCTGGTCTTGCGCTTGGGTTCCGGCTCGGCCTCCACCTCGGTGGTGCGGCGCGGCTCCGGCAGGTCCCAGGCGAACGGCGCGGCGCCCAGCGGATCCCACTGCGGCGGGGTGCCCGCGGCCGGGTAGGTCACGGCCGGATAGGTCACCGGCGGGAAGCTCGGCGCGGGCAGCTGCTCGCGGCGGGCCTGCGCCTCCGGCGTCTCCGGCGTGCTGATCGACTGGGTGACCTGCGGCGCCTCGGCCGGGTGCCCGGCGGTCGTCCCGGTCACCGGCGCGTCCGCGGCCTGCGTGCTCGTCTCGGCCACCGGCTCGACCCGGCTGGTCACCTGCTCCTGGTGGATGCCCAGGTCAACGGTGTGCTGGGGCTCCGGGGCAGCCGAGGTCTCCTGGGCTGCGGGCGGCGGCGGGGTCAGCAGGTCCATGGTCGGCTGTTCCGGCGGCGCCGGGGGCACGTACGGCCCGGGGTTCATGGTCGTCTCCGGCGCGGGGAAGGGCGGCATCGGCGGCGGCACGAAGCTCGCCGCGGGTGGCGGCGCGGGCATCTTGCCGCGACTGCGGTGCAGCAGGTAGGCCAGTCCGACCACCATGACCAGCGCGAAGATGCCGCCGATGAAGGTGGTGGCCGCCCAGCCGAAGGCGGGCAGCATGCCGAAGAGCAACAGCAGCGTCAGCACCTTGGGCGTGGCGCTGTGGCCCCGCCCGAGCAGCGACTCCAGCGGGGAGACCCGGTCCTCCGGACCAGGCAGCAACAGCCACCCGGCCAGGTAGACGATCAACCCGATGCCGCCGTACACCGCCGTCACCACGAGCCCGACCCGGATCACGACCGGATCGAGCGCATAGCGATTGCCGATCGCGGCGGCCACCCCGGCGATCTTGCGATCGTCCTTGGGCCGCCGTGGCCGCGACGACCACAGGTCGCGCAGCGTCTCCTCGACGCGCATGTTTCCGTCCGTCCCGCTCACGATGAACAGCTTCGGTCATCCGGTCGCTCCGCCACATCAGGGAAGCCCCCCGACCTCACCCCGAGGCCTGGTCTCCGGGTTCCGCCCCGATGCGGGCCCTACTGCCCGCGTGTGACCATGCCATGGTGAACTCCCAGGCCACGTCGGGCAGCACCGACCGCAGCGGCGTGGGCCAGCCGCCCGTCAGCACGGGCGAGGCCACCATGGTGCTCCCGCTGCGCATGTACCGCCGCCGCAACGGCCGCATCCTCGCCGGGGTCGCCGGCGGCCTCGCCGAGCACCTCGGCGTCAACGTGTTGTGGGTGCGGGTCGCCTTCACCGTGCTGGTCGCCTTCGCCGGCGCCGGCGTGCTCGCCTACGGCCTGCTGTGGCTGCTGGTGCCGCAGCGGATGGCCGGGGCCGAACCGCAGACCGACACCCCGGTGCAGCGCCAGCAGGCCATCGGTGTGATCGCCATCGGCCTGGCCATGGCGCTCGCGCTGAGCATGTGGAGCGGCGCGATCAGCGGCTGGGTGGTCGGCCCGCTGGGCGTGGCGCTGGCCGGCGCCGCCCTGGTCTGGCGGGAGGCCGACGAGGCGCAGAAACGGCGCTGGCGGGACTCGGCCAAGTCCGGGATGCTCGGCCAGGGCGGCCGGATGGCCGTGCTCCGGATGGGCGCGGGCATCCTGTTCGCCGCCACGGGCATCGTGTTCTTCCTGGTCGGCAGCGTGGACCTGAACCAGGCCCAGCTGGCCGTGCTGGCCGTGATCACCACCCTGCTCGGCGTCGGCGTGCTCACCGTGCCCTGGTGGCTGCGCCTGGTCCGCGACCTGAACGAGGAGCGCCGGGCGCGCATCCGCACCGAGGAACGCGCCGAGATCGCCGCCCACCTGCACGACTCGGTGCTGCAGACCCTCGCCCTGATCCTCAAGCAGTCGGACAACCCGCGCGAGGTCAGCAGGCTGGCCCGCGGCCAGGAACGTCAGCTGCGGAACTGGCTCTACGGCCCGGCGGGCTACGGCCGCGGCGCCGCCGCCCCCGAGGCCGAGGAACCCGCGCACGGCGTGGCCGGGGAGAGCGTGGCCGACGCGGTGGCCATCGCCTGCGGCCAGGTCGAGGACACCTTCGCCATCCGGGTGCAGCAGGTCGTGGTCGGCGACTGCCCGCTGGATGACCGGCTGGCCGCGCTGGTGCAGGCCGCCCGCGAGGCCGCGGTCAACGCGGCCAAGCACGCCGGGGTCAGCGAGGTCAGCGTGTACGCCGAGGTCGAGCCCGAGGTGGTCTACGTCTTCGTGCGCGACCGGGGCGCCGGATTCGACCCGGAGGCGGTGCCTGCCGACCGGCACGGGCTCGCCGACTCGATTCACGGCAGGATGGAGCGCAACGGCGGGAAGGTGCGCGTGCGCACCGCGCCCGGTGAGGGCACCGAGATCCAGCTCGAGATGCCCAGGGCGAGCAAGGAGGCACGGACGTGAGCGAAGAGGTCGAGAGCACCGGGACCCCGGCGGAGGCCAAGGGACCGGTCAGGGTCTTCCTGGTCGACGACCACGCGCTCTTCCGCGCGGGCGTGCGCGCCGAACTGGAGGCGCACGCCGAGGTCGAGGTGGTCGGCGAGGCCGGGTCGGTCGGCGAGGCGGTCGCGGGCATCGGGCACTTCCGCCCGGACGTGGTGCTGCTGGACGTGCACATGCCCGACGGCGGCGGCAACGAGGTGCTGCGCCGCGCCCGCAAGGCATTCCCGGACGTGGTCTTCCTCGCGCTCAGCGTCTCCGACGCGGCCGAGGACGTCATCGCGGTGATCCGCAACGGCGCCCGCGGCTACGTCACCAAGACCATCTCCGGCCGCGAACTCGTGGACGCGGTCTGCCGGGTGCGCGAGGGCGACGCGGTCTTCTCCCCACGCCTGGCCGGCTTCGTGCTGGACGCCTTCGCCGACCGGCCGGGCGCCGCCCCGATCCGCGACCCCGAGCTGGACCTGCTCACCCCGCGCGAACGCGATGTGCTGCGCCTGCTGGCCAGGGGTTACGCGTACAAGGAAATCGCCTCGGAGCTGTTCATCTCGATCAAGACGGTGGAGACGCACGTGTCCAGCGTGCTGCGCAAGACCCAGCTGTCCAACCGCTACGAGCTGTCCCGCTGGGCCTCCGACCGCCGGCTGGTCTGAGCGACGCGGCCCGGCGGCGAGCGCCGGGCCGCACCGCTCATTTCCCGGCGGTGGCCGCCGTGGGCACCGGCAGTGGTTCCGGTGCGGCGACGGCCACCTTCGGCTGGCGCCGGGCCAGCATGACCCCGGCGAGCACCACGACCATGCCCAGCACCACCCGGAGTCCGATTTCTTCTTGCAGCACCAGCGCGCCCAGCAGCACCGACACCAGCGGCATCAGGTAGGCCACGGTGGTCGCGCTGGTCGGGCCCTCATCGGCGATCAGCCGGTAGAAGAAGATGAAGGCGATCCCGGTGCCCAGCACGCCGAGCACGGTCACCGCGCCCACCGAGGCGAAGCTCAGGTGCACCGGCTGCAGCCCGGCGACGGGCACCGCCAGCGCGATCAGTGCGGTGGCCGAGATCATCTGCGCGGCCGAGACCACCACCGGCGGCAGCCCCTCGCCGGCCAGGAACCTGGCCATGTACAGCGCGCCGATGCCGTAGCTCACCGCGGCCGCGGTGATCGCCAGCGCGCCGCCGAGTTCCGAGGTCGCGCCCTGCCACGGGGCGAAGATCACCAGCGTGCCGGCGAACCCGATCGCCAGGCCGATCGCCCGGACCATGCTGATCCGCCGTTCCTGGCCGACCACCAGGCCGAGCAGCACCGTCCACAGCGGCACGGTGGCGTTGAGCACGCCGGCCATGCCCGAGTCCACGGTCAGCTCGCCGATGCCGAACAGGGTGAACGGCAGCACGTTGCTGAAGAAGGCGGCCACCACCAGGTGCCCCCACAGCCGGCCGCCACGCGGCAGCCGGAGCCGCTGCACCCGCACCACCGCGAGCAGCACCAGCGCCCCCAGCCCCACCCGGATCAGCACGATCTGCACCGGGGAGAACCCGGTCAGCGCGAACTTGATCCACAGGAAGCTGGAGCCCCAGAACAGCGCCAGCAGGCCCAACCGCACCAGATTGCCCTTGGATGTCACGTCAACAACGGTGCGCTCCGCAACCTGTCAGCACAAGTGAATACTTCTACACGACCCTTTAGCGAATCTGTACAGTCGAACCATGCTCGACGTGCGCCGGATGCGAGTCCTCCGAGCCGTGGTGACCAGCGGTTCGGTCACCGCCGCGGCCACCAACCTGGGCTACACGCCCTCGGCGATCAGCCAGCAGATCACCGCGCTGGAACGCGAGGCCGGCCTGCCGCTGCTGGAGAAGTCCGGCCGCGGCGTGCGCCCCACCGCGGCGGGCAGGCTGCTCGCCGACCACGCCGGGGTGATCACCGCCCAGCTCGCCGAGGCCGAACGCAGTCTGGCCGACCTGCGCGAAGGCCGCACCGGACGGCTCGGCGTGAGCTTCTTCGCCACCGCGGGCGCCGCCCTGGTCCCGCCCGCGGTCGCCGCCTTTCGCCGGGAACACCCCACGGTCCGGCTCGACCTGACCCTCAAGGACCCGGACAGCCCCCTGGCCGAGGTGATCGCCGGCCGGTCCGACCTGGCCGTGGTGGTGGTCTTCGACGACGAGCCCGCGGTGCCCGGCATCCAGCTCACCCATCTTTTCGACGACCCCTACCGGCTGGTCCTGCCCAAGGGCCACCGGCTGGCCGCGAAACGGGTCATCGACCTGGCTGACCTGGGCAGCGAACCCCTGGTGGACAGCATGGCCACCAGCGGACCCTGCCGGAAGGCGGTGCTGGAAGCCTGTGCCAGCGCCGGATTCAGCCCCTGCTTCGTGGTCGAGTCCGACGACTTCCCCACCGCGCAGGGCTTCGCCGCGGCCGGACTCGGCCTGACCCTGGTGCCCAAACTGGGCCTGGGCGCGGTGCACCCCGGCGTGCTGGTGCGCAAGGTCCGCAACCCGGAACCGGTGCGCCGGATCTACGCCGCGGTGCGCACCGCCGACGCGGGCCGCCCGGTGCTGCGCGCGCTGCTCGGCGCGCTCCAGACGGCCGCGCGCACGGCCGCCCGGTAGCTAGTTGCTACCGCCGCCGGTGCGCTGGTCGCCGTTGATCTGGGCCGCGCCGGTGTCGGCGTTGGGGATCATGGTGAGCACCCGGGTCTCGGAGGACTCGTTCTGCTCGCCGTTCTTCTTGGTGTAGGTCAGCTGCACCTTCACCTTGTCCTTGCCCTGCGCGGTGACGTCACCGACCTCGACATCCTTGATGTCGTCCCAGAACTTCTTGTACGAGGCGAACGGGGTCTTCTGCTGCATGGCCGGGCCCAGCCGCTGCCAGGCGGCCTCCGCCCGGTCCGGCAGCAGCGCGTAGTACTTCTTGACCTCCGAGACCATGTCCTCCGGCGCCAGCGTCGGCGCGGCCGAGGTGGTCGTGGCGCTGGTGGTGGTGCTGCTGGAGGTGGACTCGGCGGTGGTCTTCTTCGGCGTGGTCTTCTTCGTGGCCGAGGCGGTGGTCTGCGGGACCACCACGTTCGAGGTCTGGGTGCCCGCGTTGCCGGTGTTGTTGTTGAGCGCGTAGTTCGCGATCAGCACGCCGACCAGCGCCGCGACCACCACCGCCGCGGCGGCCAGCAGGATCGTCTTGCGCCGCGAGCGCTCCGGCGGCGGCGCGCTCTTGGCCGGTCCGCCCGGACCCACCGGGCCGATCGGGCCGATCGGGCGGCCGCCGGTGCTGGTGGCCGGGTGCGGGCGCGGCGGCGGGGTGGGTGGACCCACCCTGGTCATCGGCGCGTCGGAGAGCGGCCGCGCGTCCAGCCGGGTCATCGGCTGCTGGTTCTGGATGTGCGGGCCGGAACCCTGGTGCAGCCGGGGCGACTGCAACGCCTGCGGATGCGACTGCAGGGCGGGCGGCATCGACTGGGTCGGCGCGGACGGCCCGTTGGGCAGCTGGGTGGTCGGCGTCACCACGGTGGCCCAGCCGCCCGGAGGCGTGCTGAGCGCGCTCTGCCGCCCCGCGGCCACCGCGGAGAGGGCTTCGCTCGCCTGCGTCATGTTGGGGCGGTCGTTCGGCTGCGGCCGGAGCAGGTGCATCAGCACCGGCGTCAGCGGACCGGCCATCTGCGGCGGCCGGACCACGCCGGCGGCCACCGAGTGCAGCAGCGCCAGGGTGTTCTCGTTCAGCCCGAACGGCGGCTCGCCCTCGACCACCGCGTACAGCGTGGAGCCCAGCGAGAACACGTCCGAGGGCGCGCCCGGCTCGTAGCCCTTGGCCACCTCGGGGGCCAGGTAGGCCGGGGTGCCGGCGAGCATGCCGGTGCGGGTCACCGTGACATCGCCCTGAGCCCGCGAGATGCCGAAGTCGGTGATCTTCACCGTGCCGTCGTCGCCGATCAGGATGTTGCCGGGCTTGACGTCCCGGTGCACGATCCCGGCCTGGTGCGCCGCCCACAGCGCCAGCGCGACCTGCGCGCCGATCCGGGCGACCTCGCGCGGCGGCAAGGGACCCTCGTCGCTGACCACCGCGGCCAGGCTGCGCGAGGGCAGGTACTCCATCACCAGCCACGGCGCGCCGTCGTCCTCGGCCACGTCGAAGACGCCGATCGCGTTGGGGTGCTGCAACCGGGCCGCGATCCGGCCCTCGCGCATCGCCCGCTGCTTGGCCTCTTCCGCCTCGGAGTGCTCCAGGTTGGGCTGGAGCAGCAGCTGCTTGACCGCCACGACCCGCTGGAGACGTTCGTCCTTGGCCTGCCAGACGACACCCATCGCACCGGCGCCGATCCGCCTGGTGAGTCGGTAGCGCCCGGAGACCAGGCGGCCTTCGTCGCTCACAGCTCCTCCGTCCTGCGCACCGGCAGGATCGGGGCGTGCCAGCGGCGCTCGTCAGCCCGGGTCCCGGTGTCGGTCACGCCTCCTAGGTTAGGGGTATCACCCGGACGGGTTGACTTGCGGCTGGTCAACACGGGTGCAGCCGCTCCTGGAGGTAATGCCATCAGTGCTGGTCAACGCCCTTTGCTGGACAGAACCTTGGCGTTGGTGATTTTCCGCTGGACCTTGTCCACGGTCATCCGCTGCTCGACCCGCAGGGTGCGGCCGTCCTTCCAGCGGTAGTCCACGGTCACCACGGCCGCGTCTGCGCCGTCGGCGCGGGACTCGGCGATGGTGGCCGATTCGACCCCGGCCCAGTCGGACTTGAACTCCTCGACGCCGCCGGTGCGCATCTCCGGGGCGAGCATCGCGAATGCCTGCTCGGGCTGGTCGGGCGCCTTGCCCAGCAGACCGAGGATCGGATCCAGGATCGGGTCCAGGATCCCGCCGCTCTTGCTGCTGGTGGGCGCGGCCGAGGTGGGCTTGGGCGCGCTGGAGGTGGGCTTGCCCGCGCTGGTGGCCGGGACGCCGGTCTGGCTGGTCTGGCCGCCGGTGGGCGCGGGGTCGGTGCTGGTGCCGCCGCCGTTGCCGCCCTGCTGGCCGCCACCGTTGCCGGTGCCGCCGTTGCCGCCCTGCTGACCGCCGCCGGTCCCGGCGCCGCCCTGCTTGCCGCCCTGGCCACCCTGACCGCCGTTGCCGCCCTGGCCGCCGGGCTGGTCGCCACCGGTGCCGCCGCCGGGCTGCTCGCCGCCGCCCTCCTGGCCGGTCTGCGCGTTGATCGCGTTCGGCGAGAGCGCCTTGCCACCGACGATGCCGGAGAGGTTCTGCTGCGCCGCGGCCGGCGTCTTGGGGCCGTCCTCGTAGTTCGCGTAGGTGATGCCCAGGGCCACCGTGCCGCACAGCACCGCGACACCCGCGGCCGCGCCGAGCACCCGCAGCCCCGTCTTCGGGCGGCGTTCCGCCTTGGGCGTCTGGCCCTCCCTGCGGAGCAGGTCGGTCACCAGGATCTGGGACTCGGTATCCCGTGAACTGCCCTTGCGCACCGCAATCACCTTCCGGCCGGGGAGCTTCTCAACGGGGTTGAGATACCGGACTTGAGGTGTTGTGTGCCACCAATTCGGGTGAATTTATGCGCAATCTTCGGCCTAATGGCCTAGCCGCGCTGGGCTGAAAGCAGCTCCGCACCGGTGATCCGCATGGGTACCGAGTTAGCCAGCCGGAGCAGTTGCTCGACGTGCAGCCAGCTCCCGTCGGCCTGCTGGAACCGGACCACCGCGAGCACCGAGCCGTCCGGCCGGGTCTCGGTCTCCTTCAGCTCCAGCTGGCGCAGCTCGGTCCAGGACCGGATGAAGGCGGCCAGGTCGCCGAGCAGGTTCGGGGTCAGCAGTCCGGCCGCGGTCTCCGGCTGCTTCTGGCCGAGCCGCTGGTAGAACTCTTTGACCACGCCCGCCGGGGTGTTCAACCCCTGTGCGGGCGGCTGGGTGGTCGCGGTGCGCTGGGCCACCGGCGTGGTGGTCACCACCGGCTTGCCGGGCCGCACGGCCAGCGGCGAGCTGGTCGCCTCGGCCACCAGCACCCCGGGCAGCGGGGCCGGGCTCCGCTCGGCCGGGGCCCGCTGCGAGGTGCGCGAGCTGACGAGTTCGGCGGTGAGCAGATCCGGGCGCAGCACCATGGCACCGGTCAGCTCGGTCGCCCGCTGCACCGGGGCCGGGCTCGCCTGCGGGCTGGTCCAGTTGTTCGAGGTGATCGCCGAGGCAGCGGTCACCGCGCCGGTGAGCACGATGGCGCCGATGAGCATGCCGATCAGCCGGGTCGAGCGCTTGGTGCGCTCGACCGGCTGCGGCGGGGCGACCGTCACGGTCGTCTCCTCGCCGAGCAGCTCGTCGACGAATTCCTCGGTCTCGACTACCTCGCGTGGCGGGATCCGGACCGGGCAGGGCTGCTGCCTGATCAGATCCGCCACGGTGACTGATCCGGCACGGTGGTGCCGACGACCAGTCGTCGAACGCTCCACGGTGGTGGCCTCCGTACGTTCTGTGGTCGTCAGGACTCGTACCGTCACATCGGCAGCGGGAGCCAGCGACTGGCCACAGTTCACCCGTTCGAGTCGACAAGCGGTCGAAAAAAGCCAGTCGAACGGATGAATGGTCACTGCGTGCGTTGAGTCCGGCAGAGGTCCGGGCTCACCGTTCGGCGGCGGACACCAGCCGTTCGCCGTTGACCAATGGCACCTCGGCCACGGTGAACACAAGCTCGCGTTGCTGGGTGCTCAGCGACCCGTCCTTGGCCACCACCTCGACCACCGAGGTGGTCACCCCGCGGCCCGGATCGACCTGGATGGTCTTGACCTCGACCCGCTGGAGGTTGTCGAAGCGCTGCTGGAAGGCGGGGAAGCCGCTGTCCTTGATCGCCGGGCCGGTCAGCGCCTCGAACGCGCGCTGCGGGTCCTCGGGCAGCGCGGCGAAGAAGGCCATGGTCTGCCCGGCCAGCTTGTCCACCGGGACCAGCGGCACGGCCCGGTCGTTGGTCACCGTGGTCATCGGCGGCTGCGAGGCGCTGCTGCCGGGCTTGCTCTCGCCCCCGGTGAGCCGGGCCGGTCCGGACGGCGTGCCGGAGGTGCGCGGCGATTTGGGCCCGGCGCTGGGCGTGCGGCTGCCCGCGCGGGCGCCGCTGCTGATGGCCGGCTTCGGCGTGCCGGACTTGCTGCCCTCGGGCAGCACCATGTCACTGGGATAACCGGGCAGCGCTTCGAGCTGGTCGTCCCCGCCCGGACTGACCAGCGCGGTGGCCGCGGCGACCAGCACCAGCAGCACGGTGGCCGAGGACAGCCCGGCGAACCAGGCCGCTCGCTTCCAGGTGCGGGGCGGGGTGACCGAGGCCGGGACCATGCCGAGGTCGAACTTGCGCAGACCGGGCGGCGCGGTGTCGGCCACCGGGTCCACCAGGGGTGGCGGCTCCGGCCGCGACACCTCCGGCGTCCAGGACAGCGCGTTGGCTTCCGGGCGGTGCCGGCCATGGCGTGGCCGGTACCGCTCAGGGGGCCCCTGTCCGCTGTTCATCTCGCTGACCTCTTTCGCCCCAGCAGGGCGGTTTCCCGCCTATGCCGTGTTGACCACCTGGAACGTCTCGGCGAGCCTGCCCGCGGGCAGGCCGGCGTAGTTCGCCTGGTTGGCGAACTCGCCGCGGAGCTGCTCTTCGAGCCCCGCCATTCCTTCGGTCTGTGACTGATGCGCGCGCAGGGCCGCCAGCTTGAGTGGCATCAGGTCGGTGATGTCGACGGCGTGGTTGCGTCGTTGCCGGGGCCCGTCGGCCAGCCACAGCTCGCGCACCGTCCAGGGCTGGAGCCCTTCCTGGGTGAGCAGCTCGGGGTAGGCGTGCGGGTTGCGGGCGTCCGGGTAGACCGCGGCCAGCGTGGCCTCACCCGCGGCGCGGTGGTCCGGGTGCGAGGTGACGATGTGGTCCCAGTTGATCTCCGGTGACCAGGTGAGCACCCGGTCCGGCCGGAAGGTGCGGATCACCCTGGTGATGTCGCGGCGCAGGGCGAGCCCCGGCACCACCCGGCCGTCCGGGTGCCGCAGGAAGTACAGGGTGGTCACGCCGACGATCTCGGCGGCCGCGCGCTGTTCCTGTTCGCGCGCTTCGGCGATGTCCGCGCGCGGGGTGGCCAGGTCGCCGGTCGCCTCGCCGGAGGTGCACAGGCAGTAGGCGACGTCGACGCCCGCCTTGATCCAGGCGGCCACCGTCCCGGCGGCGCCGAAGTCGACGTCGTCTGGGTGAGCTGCGACGACCAGGGCGCGGGTGATGTCGTGGTCGTCGAGAGCGGGTCCGTGAGCCATCTCACCCAGGGTAGGTGTCCCGCCATCTGGTTGCGCTCCGGGTCCCTCTAACTACCCGGAGTGATACCCGGACGGGTGTATTCCACCCGCCCGGGAGCAAGATCAGCTTGCCTTGCCATACCGCTCGTGAGTGGAGCGCAGCTCCTTGGCGGCGGTGGCCCCGGCTCCGGCGGCGACCACGACGGCCAGCACGTCCAGGATGAACCCACCGGAGGTCATCACCAGCGCCAGCACGGCGAGCACGACGGTGATCCCGACCTTGGGCATCCGCTCCTGCACGTAGTGCACGACCGGTTCGCCACCGGCCCGTTTGGCGGCGGCGGACTTCAACATGGCCAGGTAGCCGCCGTTCGCCAGCGCGGCGAGCAAGGCGACAAGCGCGACGAGAACAGCGATGAGATGCATAAGCCCAGTGTGCGCCGGTAAAACGGCGGCGGCATCGGTGACATCCCTGAAATGCTCCCCCGGTGATCGACGTCTACTGGCACCCGGACTGCCTGGCGCACGACACCGGCGCAGGCCTGTGGGAACTGCCCGGCCGCTGGGACTGGCTGGACGAGCCCGAACCGCACCCGGAGAACGCGGCCCGGCTACGCACCTTCCGGCACGCCCTCCAGCACGGCCCGGTCGCCGACGCCCTGCGCTGGCACCAGGGCAGGCACGCCACTCCCGCCGAACTGACCGCCGTGCACACCCCCGCCTACCTGGCCGACCTCCAGGCGGCCTGCTCGACCGGCGAGCTGGTCGCGATCGAGGAGAACACCGTCGTCGGCCCCGGCTCCTGGGACGCGGTCCGCGCCGCCGCCGGGACCGCCATCGCCGCCACCGAGGCTGTGCGCTCCGGCCGGTCGACCACCGCCTATGCCCTGGTCCGCCCACCCGGCCACCACGCCCAGCCCACCCAGGCCGACGGCTATTGCCTGGTGAACAACGTGGCCGTGGCCGCCGCGCACGCACTGGCCTGCGGCGTCGAGCGGGTGGCGATCCTGGACTGGGACGTGCACCACGGCAACGGCACCCAGGAGACCTTCTTCAACGACCCCAGGGTGCTCACCATCTCGGTGCACATGCGGCACGGCCGCTGGGGCGAGGCGCACCCGCAGACCGGCGCGCCCGAGGAGGTCGGCGCCGGCCACAACGTCAACATCGAACTGTCCCTCGGCGCGGGCGATGAGGCCTACCGCCGGGCCTTCACCGAGATCGCCGAACCCGTGCTCCGCCAGTTCCGCCCCACCCTGCTGCTGGGCGCCTCCGGCTTCGACGGCTCCACCTTCGACCCGAACGGCAGGCACAACCTGACCGCCGCCGGCTACCGCTGGATCGGCGGCCGCGTGGCGGCGCTGGCCGGCGAACTGACCGGCCACGGCCCGGTCCTCACCCAGGAAGGCGGCTACCTGCGGGGCTACGCGGCCCTGTGCCTGCACGCCCTCATCGAGGGCCTGCTCGGCCACACCGAACCACTGCTGGCCGACCCACTGGCCTACCTGCCGGACGATTCGGCGCGAAACCCCGACCGCACCACAGCCGATCTGGACCTGGTGCGGTCGGCGCTGCGCCCGTTCTGGAAGCTCTAGCGCCCGAGGCGGCCGCGGCCGAGCCGGAGCAGGATCATGGCCAGCTCCTTGCCCTCGGGGCCGAGTTCGCGGAAGCGCGCCAGCACCGCCATCTCCCGGCTGTACACGATCTTGGGCCCGCCCGCGGCCATCCGCGCGGCGCCGATGGTCTGCGAGACCTGGGTACGACGCTGTATCAACCGCAGGATCTCCGCGTCGAGGTGGTCGATCTCCTCGCGCAGCGAACTGATGTCGCCGTCGGTGCTGGTGGGCTGTGAGTCGCTGTCGAGCGCGGCGTTCATGGTGATCCTCATCTGCTCGGGTCGGCTGACCCGGCTATCCCGGTCCCCGCAGCACAAAGCCCCGGGTCCAAGGACTCCGGGGCATCGGTCGTGGTTCGGCTGGCGTCAGCTGACCACGGGTGCCGGAGTCCGGTACCCGTAGAAAAAATAGAACGCGCGGTGAGCCACGTGCCGATTCTGGCACGATCATCGGCCCGCGTCGACCCGTGTCCCGCATACCGGGCAACCTGACGGCCTGTTTGTGCGTGAATGTGCTGGGTAGCTAGATCCACTCACTGGGAGGAACCCACATGCGCAAGCTCGCCCTCACCGCGGTCGGACTGTCCATGCTCGCCGTCACGGCGCCGGTCGCCAGCGCCGCGCCCGCGCTGCAGTACGACATCGCGATGGCCAGCAACGTCACCGAGATCCAGGCCTACAACGGGGAGGCGTTCAACTTCGAGCTGACCGTGACCAACCTGGGCACGGTCGCGGGCAGCGTGGGCGCGGTGCACGCGCCCAGGATCAAGGGCCTGAAGCTGACCGCCACCGGCGAGGGCTGGGACTGCGTGCCCGAGCCCGCGGAGTCCTGGTCGTTCTTCTGCATGAACCAGGTCAACCTGGAGCACGGGCAGAGCCTGCCCAAGATCAGGGTGAGCGGGGTGACGGACGGCAGCACCTCGCACACCTTCATCCCGGTGACGGCGGACGGCCACCGCCGCTCCGAGCAGAACCACACCAACAACGTGGTCAACATCCAGGTGACTAGCTACGACCACTGACCTCGACCGGCAGGGCCTTGTTGGCGGCCCTGGTGAGCAGGATCCCGGCCACGACCATGCCGGCGACGCCCAGCGCCAGGGCCATCAGCTGGCTGTCCATCGCCTGGCCGAGGCTGCTGGCGAACAACCCGAGCAGTGCCCACACGCTCGACCAGCCGATCGAGCTGACCGCGGCGAGGAAGAAGAACCGGCGCGGCGGCACCCGCATCGCGCCGGCCAGGATCGGCGCCAGGGTGTGCCCGACCGCGACGAACCGGACCGCGATCATCATGCTCGGTCCGGCCTGGTTGACCAGCGCCTCGGTCCGGGCCCAGCGGTGCTCGCCCAGCTTCCGGCCTGCCCAGCTGTACCTGATCCGGCCGCCAGTGCCGCGGCCCAGCAGATAGCCGCCGGTCTGGCCGAGCAGCGAGCCCAGGCCCGCGGCGATGGCCACCAGCGGGAAGTACTCCGGCCCCAGGGCCACCGCGCCCGCGATGACCACCAGTTCGCCCGGCACCAGGGAACCGATCAGCAGGGTCGCCTCGACCACGCACAGCGCGGTGATGATGAGCAGAACCGTGAGCGGTCCCAGCCCAGCAAGGTCCGGCATCAGGTTCATGACATCCCTCTTACTAGGTCGATCGGACTAGTAGTGATGTTGTCGCTGAACCTGGTGAGAAGAATCGGGGAACGACCCTGGGCCGTCCCTGAACGCAAACCCTGGGGTGTCAGTGGCCCCGAGTACCGTGGTCTCCCGATGGACGCCTTGTTCGAACTTCAGGACCCACCCGCCCCCCGCCGCCCGGTCGTCGCCGATCCGGCCGAGCTGGTGCACGGGCTCAATCCACGGCAGCGCGAGGCCGTCGAGCACAGCGGGGCGCCGCTGCTGGTGGTGGCCGGCGCTGGTTCGGGCAAGACGAAGGTGCTGACCAGCCGGATCGCCTACCTGCTGGCGGCGCGGGGGGTGCACCCCGGCGAGATCATGGCGATCACCTTCACCAACAAGGCAGCCGCGGAGATGAAGGAGCGGGTCACCGCCCTGGTCGGACCGCGGGCGCGGGCGATGTGGGTGTCCACCTTCCACTCTATGTGCGTGCGGGTGATGCGCCGGGAGGCGAAGTCCGCCGGGCTGAACTCCAACTTCTCCATCTACGACAGCGACGACTCCCGCCGGCTGATCACCCTGGTGGCCAGGGATCTGGACCTGGACCCCAAGCGCTACCCGGCGCGGAACCTGGCCATCCAGATCTCCAACCTCAAGAACGAGCTGCTCGTCCCGGCGGACGCGGCCGAGCGCGCGGGCAACGACCTGGAGCGCCGGGTCGCCGAGGTCTACGGGGAGTACCAGCGCAGGCTGACCCAGGCCAACGCGATGGACTTCGACGACCTGATCATGCGCACGGTGGAGCTGCTGCAGCAGCACCCCGGCGTCGCCGAGTACTACCGGCGGCGGTTCCGGCACGTGCTGGTCGATGAGTACCAGGACACCAACCACGCGCAGTACGTGCTGATCCGCGAGCTGGTCGGCACCGGGGCGGACGGCGTCCCGCCCGCCGAGCTGTGCGTGGTCGGCGACGCGGACCAGTCCATCTACGCCTTCCGCGGCGCGACCATCCGCAATATCGAGGAGTTCGAGCGGGACTACCCGCAGGCGCGCTCCATCCTGCTGGAGCAGAACTATCGCTCCACCCAGACCATCCTGTCCGCGGCCAACGCGGTGATCGCGCGCAACACCGGCCGCCGGGACAAGCGGCTGTGGACCGACTCCGGCGACGGCGAGAAGATCGTCGGCTACGTCTCGGACAACGAGCACGACGAGGCCGCGTTCGTGGCCAACGAGATCGACCGGCTGGTCGACTCGGCCGAGGCGGTCAACGGCGATATCGCGGTCTTCTACCGCACCAACAACTCCAGCCGTGTCTTCGAAGAGGTCTTCATCCGGCTGGGCCTGCCCTACCGGGTGGTCGGCGGCGTCCGCTTCTACGAGCGGCGCGAGGTCCGGGACGCGCTGGCCTACCTGCGGGTGCTGGACAACCCGGAGGACACGGTCAGCCTGCGCCGCATCCTCAACGTGCCCAAGCGCGGCATCGGTGACCGGGCCGAGGCGGTGCTGGCCGCGCACGCCGAACGCGAGCGGATCTCCTTCGCCGCCGCCCTGCGCGAGGCGGCCGCGGACCGCATCTCGCTGCTCAACCCGCGTTCCCAGCGTGCCATCACCGGCTTCGTGGATCTGATCACCGAACTGCGCGGCCTGGTCGAGGTCGGCCAGGACGTGGCCGAGGTGCTGGACACCCTGCTGGACAAGACCGGCTACCGCGGTGAGCTGGAGGCCAGCGAGGACCCGCAGGACGCCTCCCGGCTGGACAACCTGACCGAACTGGTCACCGTCGCCCGCGAGTTCGTCCAGCTCCAGGTCGCCACCCCCACCGACGGCGAGGACGACGCGGAGGTCGCCCCGCTGCCCGAGGACGACGGCCTGCCGGCCCAGGACTCGCTGGCCGCCTTCCTGGAACGCGTCTCCCTGGTCGCCGACTCCGACCAGCTGCCGGACGAGGGCGACGGCGTGGTCACCCTGATGACCCTGCACACCGCCAAGGGCCTGGAGTTCCCGGTCGTGTTCTGCACCGGCTGGGAAGACGGCATGTTCCCGCACCAGCGTGCCCTCGGCGACCCGGCCGAGCTGGCCGAGGAGCGCAGGCTGGCCTACGTGGGCATCACCAGGGCCAGGGAACGCCTCTACGTCTCCAGGGCCCTGATGCGCTCGGCCTGGGGCCAGCCGATGATGAACCCCGCCTCCCGCTTCCTGGACGAGATCCCGGCCGAACTGCTCGACTGGCGCCGGGTCGAACCCGACCGCGCCGGCCCGGCCGCCGCCACCACCTGGGGCCGCCGCGGCTTCGACCGCGCCGCCAGCAGCAGCCAGACGGTCACCTCCCCGCTGCGCGGCTCCCGCATGCCCGGCGCCCGCAACTGGCAGAACACCCCCGCCATGCAACTCGACGTCGGCGACCGGGTCAGCCACGACAAGTACGGCCTTGGCACCGTGGTGGAGACCAACGGCACCGGCCCACAGGCCACCGCCACCATCGACTTCGGCAGCTCCGGCAAGGTCCGCCTGATGCTCATCGGCGGCGTGCCGATGGTGAAGCTCTAACCCGGCGGCGGCCCCCAGCGCTGCGGCGGCGGTGGGGGCGGCTGCCAGCCGGGTGGCGGCATGGGCGGCCGTTTCGCCCGGAACGGCCGCATGCCCTCGAAGTAGGCCCGCGAGGACGGCAGCCACAGCAGCGCGATCATGGTGCCGCTGAGCGCGATGCTCACCAGACCGGTCACCAGCGCGACCGGGGTGGCGGCACTGAACAGCCCCGTCACCTCGGACACGGCGAGGAAGCCGAACAGCACGCTCATCCCGATCGCGGTCGCGCCGGACCCACGCCGGATCTTGACCGCGAACATCACCAGCAACGCCAGCACGCCAAGGGGAAACAGCACCGACAGGATTTCGATCTCGGGGCGCAGCGAGACGCCCGGCGAGCGGTTCGCCTCGTTGCTGGCGTCGATGCGCAGCTTCAGCAAGCCCATGAGGACGAGCGATCGGATGAGCAGCAGCGCGAAGGCCGCTTCCACCGCCGCCGGTCGGCGTGGCGGCTGGAACAGCGGTGGTGGGTAGCTCGGCGGCTGGGGCGGCATGGGTGGTTGCCAGGTCATCGGCGTGCCGGTCCCTTCATGAGGTCCACTTCCGTTCGGAGAAGTCCTCGTCCTCGTCCGCCGGGTGCTGAACCGGTTTCCTGGCCGGTGGCCTGGGCTGGGCGGGCCGCTCCTCCCAGGAGTCGTCGTAGAGCTTGAGGTCCGGAGCGCCGCCGGGCGTCGGGCGCGCCTCGGCCTCCCGCACGGCTCTGACGGCGGCGTCGGCCTCAGCCTCGAACTGGGCGTTCTCGGCGGCGGCCACCTCCCGGAACCCCTCCTCGGCGCGGTGCAGCTCGGCGAGGGCGGTGTCCGTGCGTTCCTGGGTGGCGGCCAGGATCCGGTCGATCTCCTCGGCGAAGCGGTGCTCGTCCTGAGTCATGGTCACTTCCCCCTGGGCGGCAGCAGCGGCACCTTCTCGAACGGGTGGTCGGTGAACTTGGCGGTCGCGCCCCTGAACCCGTCCCACATCTCCCGGATGGCGGCCTCGCGCCCCTTGCACAGGGTGTCCTGGAACGTCTTCAGCTTCTCCGTGAAGTTCTTCGCGAACCGCTCGTTGAGCCGTTCCTCGAAGCTCTTGCGGATGGCGTTGAGCACCTTGATGACACCCGCGGCCGCCGCCGAGCCGACGTTCGGGAGTTCCTTGACCACATCGGCCGAGGTGTCGCCGGTCCAGGAGAGGACCTTGCTGAAGGCGTTGGCCAGCGGCATGCCGGTCTCACCGCGGACGAAGTTGATCATTTCGTCCACCTGATGCGGTGTGTAACCGCCGCAGTCCGCGGAGTGCAGTGCGATTACCTCGGTGGCCAGTCGCTGGATGTCGCGCACCAGGCCGTTGGTGAGGTTGTCCGTGTGCGCGCTGATGGTGGTGAAGCGCCGGTTCACCTCGTCGGTGACGGTCAGGTACCGGTCGATGTGCTCGGTGGCGCCATCCGCTGCTTTGCCGCGCCACTGCGTGCTCAGGCCGTCGTGAGCCTTGCGCAGCACCGCGTCGGCGCCGACCAGTTCCTGCCGCACCGAGCGCAGTGATTCGCTGTCCGCACGGAACCGGGCGAAATCGATGCCGCGGAACCGGTCGAACTTCGCGTAGACCTCCTCCTGGAGGCTCAGCGCGGAGTAGGTCCACTTGTTGTACAGCGGCAGGAAGCGGTCGAAGAAGAGCAGCGCCGGGCGGGCCGCGTCCAGCAGTTCGTCGGACTTGCCGAGGTCGCCGGGAGCCTTGGCGATGACCTGCCGGCCGCGTTCCAGCGCCTGGGTGTCCTGCGCGATGGACCGGTCGTAGGCCTCCCCGGTCGAGATGGCCTGCTCCAGGGTTTTCGCGTAGCCCGTCAGTCCCGGGGTGAAGGCTTCCTGGAGCTTGGCGATGGTGACAACGAAGCTCATTGGGCGGCTCGCAGGTGGCCGGTGTTCGTGCCTTCCGTGCTCGCGTAGTCGCCCGCGTTCGTGATCAGGGTGTCGCCGATCCGGCTCGCGCGGGCGCTGGAGTCGCGTACCGCGGCGCGCAGGCGGTCGATCACGGTGGTGTAGGCCTCGGCGTCGGCGAAGAAGGTCCGGCCCGCCGCGGTGGCGTCCACGGTGCCCGCGGCCACCGTGCGTTCCTGTTCGCCGATCACGGCGGCCTCGTTGACGAAGGCCTGGCCTGCCTGGCGGATTTGTTCTTCGGTCAGGCTGATTCCAGCCACAGCGCCTCCCCGCACTGTCGGAACACAGACATGGCGAGAGGGGTGGTGCAGCCTCCCCTCTGACACCGCCGAGCACGCTACCAGCCGGTATGTCCTGACCCGTTTGGCCTAACGGTCGCGGCGGGCTGCCCCTCCGGACATCCACAACCGCCCCTGACCAATTCTGGCCAAGTCCCTGACCTGCGACTCCACCCCAACAGGAACTCGACAGGCACCCGGGCGCGCGGGCCGGGAAGTTTTGTCGGTGGGGCGGTGTTAGATCGTCATCGGCACCCGAACGGGCGGGAATAACCGGGGAGGACAACGGGTAGTTACCAAGAGACAGAGCTTCGGCGGTTGAGGGCTTGGGCGGCGTGTTTCGGGGGCCGCCGGGTCCGACGGGAGACAACCGGCCGGGGAACTGTGGGGACACGCATCCGCCCGGGTGCCGCACGTGAATGCGACACCCGGGCGGGCGCGGTTCAGGCTTGGGCGCGGGTTACTTCACGAACACGCCGCGCTCGTTCAACCAGGGCAGCGGGTTGATCTTCTTGCCGCTGGGGCTCCAGACCTCGAAGTGCAGGTGCACGCCGGTGCTGAAGCCGCGGTTGCCCATGGTGGCGATCTGCTGGTTGGCCTTGACCTTCTGGCCTTCCTTGACCGTGATGCGGTCCATGTGGCCGTAGACGGTGATGGTGCCGTCCTTGTGCTGCACGCGGACCCACAGGCCAAAACCGCTTGCCGGGCCGGCCTCGATGACCTCACCATCAGCGACGGAGACGATCGGGGTGCCCAGGCGGTTGGCGATGTCGATGCCGTAGTGCGTGGTGCCCCAGCGGCCACCGAAGCCGGAGGTGAACACGCCCTGTGCGGGCGGGACGAACATGGGCCTGCGCGCCTCGGCGTCGCGGGCCGCGCGGTCCTGCTTGAGGCGCTCGCTCTTGGCCAGCTTCTGGTACTCGACCGAGGAGTCCGTGGACCGCGAGAGCGGCAGGACCTCCAGGGAGTCGCCGCCGACGGCGGTGAAGTTGGCCGACGCGTCCGCGCCGGAGGCCAGTGGGGTGACCTCGTCATTGGCCGCGGCAGTGCTGTTGCCGGTGCCCAGGGATGACCCTGCGGCGACAAAAGCGCCTGCTGCTACTGCTGCTACGACAACCCTGCCACGCATGGCAGAGGACGGCGGCGGAAGCCGGTGCGCGCCACGGGGACGCACTTCGCCCTTCTGCTGTTCGACCACGTCGACAGCGTGGGAGGGATGACCGCCGCCGGGGGAGCGGTGCTGAGTCAATGCCTGCCCTTCCGTCTCGGGGAGTCCGATTGGACGAACCAGGCGGGGGATCCTGGTGGAGCTGGTCGGGGTAACCGGCTCCGTGTCCTCTTGTGATCGGACCGTGACAACGGACCCGGGGACAGTAACGGCGCGGCGCCCCTAGGGGCAAACCCCTGGGCGGAGATTCTGCTGAACGGGGGTTACTGGCAAGTCTGAGACTTGCTGAGATGACACTCAGTATCCGCGATCATGTGACCCAGCTCACTTCTGTTCGCTACTGGGTGCTGCCTCAGTCCATCCGATCGAGTGAGGTGTGTGAGCACCGTGTGCACGATCGCGGGGTCCACCGGCAGCGAGAGGTGACCCACATCCCGGACCCGGTGGTTGACCACGTCCAGATCGGGGTGCTCCAGGCAAGCCGTCCGCTGCGGGATCATGATCTGGTCCAGTTCGCTCCACACCGCCAGGAACCGGGTCCGGCAGCCGGGCGCGGGCTCGGCCAGCTCGCCGAGCAGCTTGGAGCCCGGCCGCAGCTGCCGGGCCAGCCGGGTGGGCAGCAGGTAGGCGGTCATCGTGCCCGCGTGCGGCGAGCCCAGCGTCACCAGCGAGCGGACCCGGGCGTCCCCGCCCTGTTTCTGCACGTGATAGCGGGCGATCACACCGCCGAGGGAGTGCCCGACCAGGTGCACCGACTCGGCCCCGGTCTGCTCGCAGATCCGCTCCAGGTGCCTGCCCAGGTACTCCGCGGCGGCCCGGATGTCGCCGGTCAGCGCGGTCAGCACGCTGTAGTTCACCGCGTGCACCACGCCGAAGCCGCGCCTGCGCAGCGCGGCGGCCAGGAAGGTGAAGATCGACCGGTTGTCGCCGATCCCGTGCACCAGCACGATCGGCGTGCCGGCCGCCTCCAGGTCCGAGCACACCAGCCCGCGCTGCATCGGCGGCAGCCCGTCGGTGCGGTAGCTGCCGTAGGGCCCCTCGGAACGCAGCTGCTCGGTCAGCGCGCCCCACGGGTAGAGCACCGCGTGCGCGGCCAGCCAGGCCGTCTCCATGGTCGCCCCGCGCAACCCGCCGGGGGTCAGCAGCGACCGGACGAACCGCAGCGTCTCCGACGAGACCTCAACCGCCCCGTCCACGCCATGCCGGGCCTGCTGGAGCAGCCCGCTGGCGAACCCCAGTAACCCGGTCGTGGCATCGTTGCCCATACAACTCACGGTAAGTGATCTGGACCATATTCGCCGCCCTCGATCGCATCGTTTTATGTGGGTTCCCACCAGCGCGAACCAGGGTTGGCTGGAGATCATTCGCCGCGCCTGGGCCACCCGGCTCACCTACGATCTGCGCAGTGACGTCCGGATCCCCCGTCTCGCCCGCCCGGCTACGCGCCGCGATCGGTGTGGCCGCGCTCGCGGTCCCGTTCGCCGCACTCGCTCCGCTGATCGGGTCGGTTTCGCCCGCGATGCCGCCCAGCTACCCGTCCTGGCTGCTGTTGGGGCTGGTCAGCGCGCTACCGGCGGTGCTGGCGCTGATCTGGACGGTGCGTGGCGACCACGGTGGGGCGGCCGGGATCCTGCGCGCCGCCGCGATGCTCACCCCCGGTCTGCTGCTGGCCGATCTCCAGGTGCTGGCCGACCCGTGGAGCGTGACCCGGCCGGAGTTGTTCGTGCCGACCGCGCTGGTGCAGCTCTCCGCGAGCGGCGGCCTCTACCTGTTGCTGCTGAGCAGGCTGCTGCTGGCCGCGGCCGGAGTGCTCGCGGGCAGCGGCGGGGAGGTCGAGGCCAGGGAGGCCGCGCGGTCCCGGCCGGGGCTGATGTTCGGTGTGCTGGGCGTGGCCTGCGCGGTCGTGCTGCTGCAGTTCCTGCCCGCCTTCGGCTCCACCGAGCCGTTCCTGCCGGTCCGGGTGATCACTGAGACCCCGGCGCTGGCGTTCGCCGGCACACTGTTGCTGGCCGGGTCGGTGCTGTTCGCCGCCGGGTATTTCGCCAGCGCGGCCGATCCGGCGGTGGCCAGGGGTGGGCTGATCGGCCTGGTCGCCGTCCTCGCCGGTCAGACGCTGGTGCCGATGATCTCCGCGCTGGCCACGCCCGGTCTGGAGCTCGGCCTGCTGCACTGGATCGGCGCGCTGCTGACCGCGCTGCTGCTGACGGCGCTGCTGGTCTTCGCCTGGGTGGCCGGGCTACGCCGGGACCTGGTCTTCGAGATCGGACTGGCCGGGTACCAGAAGCTCCAGCTCGCCGCGGGCATCCTGGCCACCGTCTCCGGCGTGCTCGCGGTGACGGCCAGCGCGTTGCCGATCGCCCGGCTCGCCTCGGGCGTGACGCAGACCGTCGGCTCCTCCCGGATGCTCGCCCCGGCCGGGTTCATCCTGCTCGGGCTGGGGCTGCTGCTGCTCTTCCGGGACACCGCGACCAGCACCCGGCCCGCGCTCGCGGTGGCCTGGGTGGCGGTCCCGGTCACCGGCCTCGACGTGCTGGACACGGCGTTGAGCCAGGTCAACGGGACGCCGGTGGCGGTGCTGGCGGCGGTGCTGGTGATCATCGCGGTGGCCTGCGCGGCGGTCGCCGGGCTGCTCACCCTGCTGGCCGGCGGGGTGGAGCGGGAGGACACCGTGGACCTGTCCGAGATCAGCGCGGACCGGGTGGTGCTGGTCCCGGCGCTGCTCGCGGCCGTGCTGGGGCTGGCCGCCTACCTGCTGCCGGTGGTGGACAGCCCGGACTTCGCCAGCGGGCTGCTCGGCGACTTCCGCACCGAGAGCTGGGGCCTGCTGCTGGCCGCGGCCGCCGTGCTGGCCGCGGCCCTGCTCGCCCCGCGCGCCCGGCCGGCCAGGGGCACCGCGCTGCTTGCCGGGGCCGCGCTGGTGATCGCGTTGCGGGTGGCCGAACTGCCGATCCGCGGTGGCGGTTCTGCCGGTGCCGGACTTTTCGCCGGGATCTGCGCGCTGATCGTGCTGCTCGCCGGGGCGGGTGTCGCGTGGTCGCGACGCTCGTCAGCAACGCGCTCCACGGAGTAGCGTGCCGGCATGAGCGGTCGCATTCGCGTGGTGGTGGCCAAGCCCGGTCTGGACGGCCACGATCGGGGCGCCAAGGTGGTCGCGCGGGCACTGCGGGACGCCGGCATGGAGGTCATCTACACCGGCCTGCACCAGACGCCGGAACAGGTGGTGCAGACCGCCATCCAGGAGGATGCCGACGTGGTCGGCCTGTCCGTGCTCTCCGGCGCGCACCTCACCCTGTTCGCCAGGGTGATCGAACTGCTCCGGGAGAAAGGCGCGGCGGACGTGGTCGTCTTCGGCGGCGGCATCATCCCCGACGACGACCTGCCCAGGCTGCGTGAGCTGGGCGTGGCGAAGGTCTTCACCCCCGGCGCGACCACCCAGGAAATCGTGGACTGGGTCCGCGGGAACGTGCCTGCGCAGTAGTGCCGTTGCTCACGGTGACGGACTTCACCGGGTAGGGGCGCGTGTCAAGGGTCTGGTGTCGATAGGGTCTGCCAGTCCGACACCGGCGTCGCAGGAGACTTCTAGTGGACCTGTACGAGTACCAGGCGAAGGATATCTTCGCCGCCCACGGAGTGCCGGTGTTGCCCGGCAACGTGGCCAGCACCCCTGAAGAAGCCAGCGCGATCGCGGCGGACCTCGGCACGACCGTTGTGGTCAAGGCCCAGGTCAAGACCGGCGGGCGTGGCAAGGCCGGCGGCGTCAAGCTCGCCGAGAGCCCCGAGGACACCAAGGCCAAGGCGGAAGCCATCCTGGGCCTGGACATCAAGGGGCACATCGTGCACCGCGTCCTGGTCACCCCGGCCTCCGACATCGCGGAGGAGTACTACTTCTCCTTCCTGTTGGACCGGGCCAACCGCACCTTCCTGGCCATGGCCTCCGTCGAGGGCGGGATGGACATCGAGGAGGTCGCGGTCTCCAAGCCCGAGGCCCTCGCGAAGGTCCTGATCGACCCGATCAAGGGCGTGGACAAGGCCAAGGCGGACGAGATCGTCGCGCTGGCCAAGTTCCCGGCCGAGGTGGCCGACCAGGTTTCCGAGGTCATCGTGAAGCTCTGGGCGACCTTCGTCGCCGAGGACGCCACCCTGGTCGAGGTCAACCCGCTGGTCCGCGACCCCCAGGGCAAGATCATCGCCCTGGACGGCAAGGTCACCCTCGACGAGAACGCCGACTTCCGGCACCCGGCGCACGCCGAGCTGGTCGACAAGGCCGCCGAGAACGAGCTGGAGGCCAAGGCCAAGGCCAAGGGCCTCAACTACGTCAAGCTCGACGGCCAGGTCGGCATCATCGGCAACGGCGCGGGCCTGGTCATGTCCACCCTGGACGTGGTGGCCTACGCGGGCGAGCAGCACAACAACGTCAAGCCGGCCAACTTCCTGGACATCGGCGGCGGCGCGTCCGCCGAGGTCATGGCGAACGGCCTGGAGATCATCCTGGGCGACACCGACGTCAAGTCGGTCTTCGTCAACGTCTTCGGTGGCATCACCGCCTGCGACGCGGTGGCCAACGGCATCGTCGCGGCGCTGGGCATCCTCGGTGACGAGGCCACCAAGCCGCTGGTCGTCCGCCTGGACGGCAACAACGTCGAAGAGGGCCGCCGCATCCTGGCGGAGGCCAACCACCCGCTGGTGACCGTGGTGGACACGATGGACAACGCGGCCGACAAGGCCGCCGAGCTCGCTGCTGCGGGGGCATGACCGATGGCTATTTTCCTGACCGAGCACAGCAAGGTCATCGTCCAGGGCATGACCGGTGCCGAGGGCTCCAAGCACACCAAGCGGATGCTGAAGTCCGGCACCACCATTGTCGGCGGCGTGACCCCCGGCAAGGGCGGCCAGACCGTCGACTTCGACGGCACCCTGCTCCCGGTGTTCAACTCCGTCGGTGAGGCCATGGCCGCCACCGGTGCGGACGTCACCGTGGTCTTCGTGCCGCCGAAGTTCGCCAAGGGCGCCGTGGTCGAGGCCATCGACGCCGGCATCGGCCTCGCGGTGGTCATCACCGAGGGCATCCCGGTGCACGACACCGCCTACTTCTGGGCGCACGCCAACGCCACCGGCAACAAGACCCGGATCATCGGGCCGAACTGCCCCGGCGTCATCTCGCCCGGCAAGTCCAACGCGGGCATCATCCCGGCCGACATCTCCGGGCCGGGCAAGATCGGTCTGGTGTCCAAGTCGGGCACCCTGACCTACCAGATGATGTACGAGCTGCGGGACTTCGGTTTCTCCACCGCGGTCGGCATCGGTGGCGACCCGATCATCGGCACCACCCACATCGACGCCCTCCAGGCTTTCCAGGACGACCCGGAGACCGCGGCGATCGTGATGATCGGTGAGATCGGCGGCGACGCCGAGGAGCGCGCGGCGGCCTACATCGCCGAGCACATCACCAAGCCGGTGGTCGGCTACGTCGCGGGCTTCACCGCCCCCGAAGGCAAGACCATGGGCCACGCGGGCGCCATCGTCTCCGGTTCCTCGGGCACCGCCGCGGCCAAGCAGGAGGCCCTGGAGGCCGCAGGCGTCAAGGTCGGCAAGACCCCGAGTGCGACCGCCGCGCTGATGCGCGAGATCATGCAGAACCTGGGCTGAGCCCAATAGTCCTTTGTGGACGGACACGGCCGGGTGCCCAACGGGGGCGCCCGGCCGCTGTCGTTCCGGGGTCCCGGGGCATCTCACCCGATCGATATCGGCTAGCGTTTCCGGCGCAGAGCCGTCACTCGCGGTCACCTCGAACGAGGAGGACAACCGGTCATGTCCGTGCCATTCGGCGTTCCCCCGCCGCAGCCGCAGCAGCAGCCGGGGCAGCCAGCCGCCGGACCGAACTTCGGCCTGATCCTCGCGCTGGTCGCGGCCGGGCTCGGCCTGGTCATCTTCTTCTGCACCTTCTCCGATGACGTCTCCCGGCTCGGCCTGCCCTTCGGCATCGCGCTGATGCTGGCCAGCGCCGTGCTGACCGGGATGACCCTGCTGCCCAAGGCGCCGCAGTTCCTGTGGGTGGCGGCCATGCTGGCCGTGGTCGGCATGCTCGACCTGCTGGTCAACATCACCAACACGGTGAGCGTGGCCGGGTTGTACGTGGTGGTGCTGATCGCCGCGGTGCTCCAGGCCGGTGCGGTCTCCGCCGCGCTGCTGCTGGACATCGGCATGATCAAGTTCGAGCCGAAGCCCGCCGCGCCGGCCAACCCCTACGGCGGCCAGCCCGGTGGCTGGAACCCGCCCTCGGGCGCGATGCCGCAGCAGCAGCCCCCCTATGGCCAGCAGCCGCAGCAGTATGGCCAGCCGCAGCAGCAGCCCGGCCAGTTCGGGCAGCCGCAGCAGTACGGGCAGCCACAGCAGCCGCCGCCCGCCGGTGGCGGCTTCGGCTCGCCCGAGGCGACCCGGCAGTTCCAGCACCCGGGCACGCCGCCCAGTGGATTCGGCGGCCCGCAACAGAGTTGAGCCACCCGCACTGTCCATAGCGGACAGTGCGACGCCGGGGGTGATTCCGAACACTCGGAGTCACCCCCGGTGGTGTGCAGATACCTGGTTAGCTCGGCGTGCCTCGGCGAATCGCCCAGGTCGGGGTGCGATGGTGGCCGGGTGACCGTGCTCCGACCGACTACGCACGGCAGCGTCCCCGGCCCCGGCGTTGCCGCGCCGCCCGCCACCGCGGCGCAGCAGGTGCGGGCCGCGCTGGCGGTGGCCCTCGGCGTGATCGCCCTGGGCTACCTGGGATCGGCCGCGGTCATCGCGCTGGTGCTGGCCGGTGCGGACCGCGCGGTGATCTCGCTGGAGGCGGTGTCCGCGGCCGCCGGACCGCTGTGGCTGGCCGCCCACCACGTGCCGCTGACCATTCGCGGCTTCGCCCTCGGCGTGCTGCCGCTGCTGCCCACCGTGCTGGTGTTCCTGTTGTCCGCCAAGGCCGCCGGTGGCCTGGCCCGCCGGTTGCGGCTGAGTCGCCCGGCCGACGCGGTGCGGGTGATCGCCACCATGGGCGTGGCGCACCTGGTGGTCGGCGGGATGCTGGCCGCGTTCACCGATCCGCCCTTCGCCGCCGCCCCGGCCACCGGCGCGCTGGCCTGCGGGCTGATCGCCGCGCTGGCCGCGACCACCGGGGTGGCCCGCGGGTGCGGGCTGACCGCGCTGCTCCGGCGGCGGCTGGGTGAGGGCGGGTACGCCGGGTTGCGCGCGGCCCGGGTCGCGCTGATGTCCTTGTGCGCCATGGGTGCGCTGCTGGTCGCGCTGGCACTGGCGCTGTCCTTCGGCTCGGTGCGCGGCGCCTTCGCCGAGCTGGCGCCCGGGATCGGCGGGTTCGGACTGCTGCTGGTGTGCCTGCTGTACCTGCCGAACGCGGTGGTCGCCGCACTGTCCTTTGTGGCCGGTGCGGGGTTCAACCTCGGTGCGGTGGTGGTGAGTCCGCTGCGGGTGATCGGCGGACTGGAACCGCCGTTTCCGTTGCTGGCCGCGCTGCCGGAGTCCGGCACCCGGTGGTGGCTGGTGTGCCTGCTGCTGCCGATCGGCGCCGGAGTGCTGCTGGGCTGGGTGTGCCGCCGGGCGGATCCGCAGCCGCAGAACCGGGTGCTGGTGGTCGGGGTGGCCGGCGCGGTGGTGGCCGCGGCGGCCTTCGTGGCGGCGGCGCTGACCGGTGGGAACCTGGGTGTGACGAGTTTCCGGATCCAGGCCGGGCTGCTCGCGGTGGCGTTGTTCTGCTGGGTGGCCGGGCCCGCGGCGGTGGTGGCCTGGGTCGCCGGGCCGCGCGAGGAGACGGACGAGATCGAGGATGAGGACGATCCGGAGGCCGTCGAGGAGGAGGACGCCGAGGCGGCCGAGGATGCCGCTGACGGCGCGGAAACCGACGCCGAGGCCGAGGACGCTGCCGAGGTGGCTGCGGAGGCCGTCGAGGACGCTGACGAGGCGGAACCGGTGGCCGAGGACGAGCCGGATCAGGAGCCGGAGGTCGCTGAGGACGACGCGGCCGAGGTGACGCCCGAGCCCGAGCCGGTGGCCGAGGAGGTGCCGCCGCCCGCGGGTGAGGAGGAGGACTTCGTCGGCGAGGAGGAGCTGGAACAAGCCCTCCTGGAACCGCCAGAGGAACCAGGGAAACGCTAGGCCGCCCCTGGCCACAGGGCCGAACGGGGCAGCGCCTACGCTGGTCGCAGCCCCGGATCCGGCCCGCAGGAGACCACGCTGAGCACTATCGAACCGGACCTCGCCCCGGCAGTCCAACGGCTGCGGTGGAGCGCACCGGTCCGCATCGTCGCCCTCGTCTCCGGCTCCGGCACTTTGTTGCAGGCGCTGCTGGACGCCGCGGCCGCGCCGGACTACCCGGCCACCGTGGTCGCGGTCGGCGCCGACCGGGGCGGCATCGAGGGGCTGGCCCGCGCCGAGCGCGCGGGGATCCCGACCTTCACGGTCCGGTTGCGCGAGCACGCCGACCGGGCGGCCTGGAACACCGCGCTGGCCGAGGCGGTCCAGGCCTGCCAACCCGACCTGGTCGTCTCGGCCGGGTTCATGAAGATCCTCGGACCCGACTTCCTGGCCCGCTTCGGCGGCCGGGTGGTCAACACCCATCCCGCGCTGCTGCCCGCCTT
This sequence comes from Crossiella sp. S99.2, assembly GCF_023094165.1. Classification (GTDB taxonomy): domain Bacteria; phylum Actinomycetota; class Actinomycetes; order Mycobacteriales; family Pseudonocardiaceae; genus Crossiella. Next base: position 782,196 of record NZ_JALMDK010000001.1, read on the forward strand.
CCCCGGCGCGCACGCGGTGGCCGACGCCGTGGCCTACGGGGTCAAGGTCACCGGCTGCACCGTGCACCTGGTGGACGCCGGGGTGGACACCGGCCCGATCCTGGCCCAGGGCGCGGTGGACGTCCGGCCCGGCGAGGGCCTTGACGAGCTGCATGAACGGATCAAGACGGTGGAGCGCGGCCTGCTGGTGGACACCATCGCCAGGCTGGCCGCACACGGCTGCACCGTGACCGGACGAGAGGTGAGCATTCCGTGACCGCTGCGCCTGATGCGACGGTTCGACCCACAGAGTCCCCGGTGGACGAACGACGTCCCGTGCGCCGCGCACTGGTGAGCGTCTCCGCCAAAGACGGCCTGCTCGAGCTGGCCACCGGCCTGCACGCGGCGGGCATCGAGATCGTCTCCACCGGCTCCACCGCGGCGCGGATCGCCGACGCGGGCGTGCCGGTGACCCCGGTGGAGGAGCTGACCGGCTTCCCCGAGTGCCTGGACGGGCGGGTCAAGACCCTGCACCCGAGGGTGCACGCGGGGCTGCTCGCCGATGTGCGGCGGCCCGAGCACGTCGAGCAGCTCGGCCAGCTCGGCGTGGCCCCGTTCGACCTGCTGGTGGTGAACCTGTACCCGTTCGAGTCCACGGTCGCCTCCGGCGCCGGGCCGGAGGAGTGCGTGGAGCAGATCGACATCGGCGGCCCGGCGATGGTGCGCGCCTCGGCGAAGAACCACGCCAACGTGGCCGTCGTGGTCGACCCGACCCGCTACGGCTGGCTGCTGGAGCAGATCCAGGCCGGCGGCTTCACCCTGGCCCAGCGCCAGCGGCTGGCCGCGCAGGCCTACCGGCACACCGCGAGCTACGACGTCGCGGTCGCCTCCTGGATCGGCAGCACGCTCGCGCCCGACGACGAGGGCTCCGGCTTCCCCGGCTGGGTCGGCGCGACCTGGCAGCGCGCCTCGGTGCTGCGCTACGGCGAGAACCCGCACCAGCAGGCCGCGCTGTACACCTCCAGCCACCGCGGCGGCGGGCTGGCCAACGCGGAGCAGTTGCACGGCAAGGAGATGTCGTACAACAACTACGTCGACTCCGACGCCGCCTGGCGGGCCGCGCACGACCACGAGCTGCCCTGTGTGGCCATCATCAAGCACGCCAACCCGTGCGGCATCGCGGTCTCCACGCTGCCCGACGGTGACCCTGGCGCCATCGCGGACGCGCACCGGCGGGCGCACGCCTGCGACCCGGTCAGCGCCTTCGGCGGGGTCATCGCGGTCAACCGCGAGGTCACCGTGGAGCTGGCCGAGCAGGTCGCGGAGATCTTCACCGAGGTGATCATCGCCCCCGGCTACGCCGACGGCGCGGTGGATGTGCTGGCACGCAAGAAGAACGTGCGCATCCTGGTCGCCGAACCGCCGAAGCGGGGCGGTATCGAGCTGCGCCCGGTCTCCGGCGGGCTGCTCGTCCAGCAGGCCGACGCCATCGACGCCACCGGCGACGACCCGGCGAACTGGACCCTGGCCTGCGGCACGCCCGCGGACCAGGCCACCCTGACCGATCTGGCCTTCGCCTGGCGGGCCTGCCGCGCGGTGAAGTCCAACGCCATCCTGCTCGCCGCCGACGGGGCCACCGTGGGCTGCGGCATGGGCCAGGTCAACCGGGTGGACGCGGCCCGGCTCGCGGTCTCCCGCGCGGGTGAGCGGGCCAAGGGCGCGGTCGGCGCCTCGGACGCCTTCTTCCCGTTCCCGGACGGCCTGGAAGTGCTGCTGGCCGCCGGGGTGCGGGCCGTGGTGCAGCCCGGCGGCTCGGTCCGCGACGCCGAGGTCATCGCCGCCGCGGAGGCCGCCGGGGTCACCCTGTACCTCACCGGGACCCGGCACTTCGCACACTGATCCTGGGACCGGCGGCGGTCGTGGTCAGCGCAGGGCGTCCTGCGTGACCGCGACCGCCGCGGTCTTCAGGTCGTCCAGGTTCGGCTGGCGCTTGCTGAAGGTGCCGACGTCGAAGCCGCTGTAGGTGACCTTGACGAATCCGTTCGCGTTGCGCGCGCCCACCTGGACCTCGACGGTGGTGATGCTGGTGGTGGCCGGCTTCTTCACCGCGAAGTAGGCCTCGTCGCCCACGCCGTCGAGCTTGTCCACCTGGTAATCGCCGCCGGCGTAGCGCTTGGCCAGTTCCAGCCGCTCCACCAGGTCCTCGGCCCGCCGGGTGTCGGTGCTCTCGGTGGAGTCGGCCAGTTCGACCTGCAGGAAGCGCTGGCCCTCGCCGTCCTTGCCCTTGGTCTGCCGCCAGCCGCACCAGGCGATCTGGCTGCCGTTGTCGTACTTCTTCAGCTCGGCCTTGTCCGGGTTGGTGGTCCGGGCGCGTTCCTTGGCCGGCCCGGACACCTTGTCGCACAACGCGTTCGAGCTGAGGGTGTTCGGCGATGTGCCGTAGTCCTTGTGCGCGTACTGGTACTGGATGTAGGCGAAGATCCCGCCACCGATGATCATCAGTACCAGTACGACGAGCAGGATCACCAGCGGGATGGTGCTGCGATGCCGGCGAGGCTTCGGCATCCCCCAGCCGGGTGGTGGAACCGCGGTCATCAAACCCCCAGAGCGTGACGGTCGAACATCGTTCTGCCCGACAGTGTGGCGCTCGAACGTCAGTTCGAAAAAACGGGTGACGTCACTTGACCTTCGCCCCCTCGACCCGATTAGATACTCCCATCGATCGAACACCTGTTCGATTGAGTCGAGGAAACCGGTGCCGGGGTTCCGGGGAACTCGATCAGCCGACTTCCCACGGCTTGTGACGTGCACCTGGGTGCGTGCACGTGAACGTGGGAAGGCGGTGTTGAGGTGGCAGTTGCCTCGCTGGCAGCGCTCGCTGAGGTGGTCACGGCAAATGGGGTTGCCGTGACCACCGGCGATCGCGCCTTGGGGCGGATGCTGCCGGTGCGCGCGGAGCTGGCTGCCATTCTCCCAGGGGGTGGCCTGCGCCGCGGCAGCACCGTAGCGGTGCGCGGGTCGACAGCACTCCTGCTGGGATTGCTGTCGACGGCCACCGCCGCCGGTTCCTGGGCCGCCGTGGTTGGGCTGCCGGGGCTAGGGCTCGTCGCCGCCGCGGAAGCGGGGGTGGCGGTACAACGCCTGGCCCTGGTACCACGGCCGCGCCGGGAATCGGCGGCGGTGACCGCCGCCCTGCTCGACGGCCTGGACCTGGTCGTCCTGGCCAACCCGGCCGCGCTCGCTCCCGCCCAGGCCCGCAAGCTGGAAGTCCGGGCCCGCCACCGCGGCTCGGTGCTGCTCGCCTTCGGCACCTGGCCGGGCGCCGACCTCCAACTGTCCTGTGTGGACATCCGCTGGCACGGCCTGGCGAACGGCCACGGCCAGTTCACCCGCAGCGAGCTGCTGATCGAGGTCAGCGGCAGACGCGCCGCCACCCGCCCCCGCCGCGACTGGCTGAGCTTGGAGGGACCGGGCACGCCAGCACCGGATGAGTTCGGCGAGGTGGGCGTCGCGCCAGCGGGTGTCGCGGTGGTGGACGCCGCGGCGGGGAGAGTTCCCGCGGTGGTTGCTGCGGCAGGGAGGGCTGGGGCAAGAGATGCCGCGGCGGCGGATGTTGCGGCGATGGGTGCTGCGACCGTGGGTGTCGCGGCGGACGCGGCGCTGGCGGGCTGATGATGGCGGCCGAACCGGGGGCGGGGCAGTCCGGCCGGGGTGGCGGCAGCACGGTGGGAGCCGCGCTGTCCGGGCCCGCGTTCTCCGAGCCTGCGTTGTCCGAGTCCGTGCTGGCAGAGCCCGCGGTGTCTGAACCCGCGTTCTCCGGGCCCGCGTTGCCCGAGTCCGTGCCGTTGGCGCCGGAGCCGTTTGACCGGCGGGGTGGCTGCGGGCTGGAGGCCGAGTCGCCGGGATCTGCGCCGTCGGAGCCGGGCCGCCCTCCCCGCCCTACCGGCGGCGGTACCGGGCTGGCGCGTTATGCCGGGCTCGCGCACCGGGTCCCGGAAGCCGCGCTGCCCGCGATCCCCGCCGGCTACCGACCGCTGCGCCTGCTCGTGCTCTGGTGCCCGGACTGGCCGGTGACCGCCGCCATCGCCGCTGCCGGGCTCGACCCGCGCACCCCCTGCGCCGTGCTCGCGGGCGGCAAGGTGCTCGCCTGCTCGGTCACCGCGCGGGTGGAGGGCATCCGGCGTGGGTTGCGGCGGCGGGAGGCCGAGGGGCGCTGTCCGGAGTTGGTGGTGTTCGAGGACGACCAGACCCGGGACGCACGACTGTTCGAGCCGGTGGCGTTGGGGATCGAGGAACTCGCGCCGGGGATCGAGATCGTGCGGCCGGGGTTGGTCGCGTTGCCCGCTCAGGGGCCGGTGGGGTACTTCGGGGCGGCGGGGGCCGCGGAGCGGTTGGTGGACCAGGTGGGGGCGCTGGCGGGGGTGGAGTGCCAGGTCGGGGTGGCTGATGGGTTGTTCGCGGCGACGCTGGCCGCGCATCGGGGGGTGTTGGTGCCGGCGGGTGGGAGCCCGGAGTTCTTGGCGCCATTGGGGATTGGGGAGTTGGACCAGCCCGCGGAGCGCCTGAGCGGCCGCGGGGAGCTGGTGGATTTGTTGCGGCGGCTGGGGTTGCGGTCGCTGGGGGAGTTCGGGGCGTTGCCGGAGCGGGAGGTGGCCTCGCGGTTCGGGGCGGGGGCGGTGCGGGCGCATCGGCTGGCGCGTGGGCTGGAGGAACGGCCCGCGGACCGGCGGTTGCCGCCCGCGGAACTGGCCGTGGCCCAGGTGCTGGATCCGCCGGTGGAGCGGGTGGACGCGGCGGCGTTCGCGGCGCGGGCGCTGGCCGAGCAACTGCACACGCTGCTGACCGCGCGCGGGCTGGCCTGCACCCGGCTGGGCATCCAGGCCCGGACCGAGCACGGGGAGGAGCTGAGCCGGGTGTGGCGCTGTGCGGAACCGTTGACCGCCAACGGGATCGCCGACCGGGTGCGCTGGCAGCTGGACGGCTGGCTGCGGGCCGGCGGGCCCACCGCCGGGATCAGCCTGCTGCGGGTGGAGCCGGAGGAAGTGGTCGACGCCGGGGTGCTCCAGCTCGACCTGTGGAAGGGCGAGGGCGCCGCGCAACTGGCCGAACGCGCGGGCCGGGCCTTCGTCCGGGTGCAGGGGATGCTGGGGCCGGACGCGGTGTGCACCGGGGTGCTCGGCGGTGGGCGCGGTCCTGGGGAGCGTGTCCGGCTGGTGCCCTGGGGGGATGAGCCGCGGGCCCGGCACGATCCGGAACCGCCGTGGCCGGGACAGTTGCCCGCGCCCTCGCCGACGCTGGTGCCGGAGGAGCCGGTGGCCGCGATCGTGCGGGATCGGCTCGGCAACCTGATCGGGGTCAGCGCGCGGCAGCGGATCAGCGGCGTGCCGTATGAGGTGACTGTCGAAAGTGGACGGTCGCGGCTGGTGACCGCCTGGGCCGGGCCGTGGACGGTGGAGGAGCGCTGGTGGCTGCCGCCGGAGCAGGGCGCGAACCGGGTGGCCCGGTTGCAGGTGCTGCTGGCCGACGGGCAGGCGCTGTTACTGGCCTGCGTCAACGGGTCCTGGCAGGTGGAAGGGGTGTACGACTAGTGGGCTGGAACAACCCGCCGGTGAGCTGGCAGGAGTTCGAGCGGGCGCTGTCCGGCAAGCCTCGGGACGAGGAACATCCCGGCGACGGCGGGGATAGCCCGGCTTGGACCCGCCGCCGCGCCGCCTACGAACCGGATCTGCCGCCCAGCCAGCTGCCGCCGCGGGTGCCCTACGCCGAACTGCACTGCCACTCCAACTTCAGCTTCCTGGACGGCGCCAGCCATCCGGAGGAACTGGCGGCCGAGGCGGCGCGACTGGGGCTGACCGCGCTGGCCATCACCGACCACGACGGCATGTACGGCGTGGTGCGCTTCGCTGAGGCGGCCAGGGCACACGGGCTGGGCACGCTGTTCGGGGCCGAGCTGAGCCTGGGCCTGACCATGCCGCAGAACGGGATCCCGGATCCGGAGGGCAGTCATCTCCTGGTGCTGGCGCGGAACGCGCACGGCTACCGCTCGCTGTGCCGGGCGATCACCACGGCGCACATGGCGGGGCAGGAGAAGGGCAAGCCGGTCTATGAGCTGGAAGACGTGGCCGCGCAGGCGAATGAGGACTGGCTGGTGCTGACCGGCTGCCGGAAAGGCATGGTGCGCCAGGCGTTGGCCACCGGTGGCGTTGACGCGGCCGGGCGGGAACTGGACCGGCTGGTGGCCTTGTTCGGGCGGGAGCACGTGGTGGTCGAGCTGACCGATCACGGGCTGCCCGGCGACACCATCCGCAACGACCGGCTGGCCGGACTGGCCGAGCGGGCCGGGCTGCGGGTGGTGGCCACCAACGCGGTGCACTACGCCGCGCCGCACCGGCACCGGCTGGCCACCGTGCTGGCCGCGGTGCGGGCCCGGCGCAGCCTGGACGAGATGGACGGCTGGCTGCCTGCCGCGGGGGCCGCGCACCTGCGCTCCGGCGCGGAGATGGCCGAGCGGTTCCGGCGCTATCCCACCGCGGTGCCCACCGCCGCCGAACTGGGCATCCGGTTGCGCTTCGACCTCAACAGCGTCAAACCGCGGCTGCCGCCCTACCCGGTGGGGCCGGGCCACGACGAGGACAGCTACCTCCGCGAACAGGTCTACCTGGGGCTGCGCAAGCGGGTCGCCGAGGGGGCGGAGTTCGCCGCGCAGCGGCGGCAGGTCGAGCATGAGCTGGCGGTGATCAAAGACCTCGGGTTCGCCGGGTACTTCCTGGTGGTGTGGGATCTGGTGCGGTTCTGCGTCAAGGCGGACATCCTGTGCCAGGGACGGGGATCGGCGGCCAACTCGGCGGTCTGCTTCGCCTTGGGCATCACGCACGCCGACCCGGTGAAGTACCAGCTGCTGTTCGAGCGTTTCCTCGCCCCGGCGCGGGACGGGCCGCCGGACATCGACCTGGATATCGAGTCCGACCGGCGGGAGGAGGTGATCCAGTACGCGTACGAACGCTACGGTCGCAGCCACGCGGCGCAGGTGGCCAACGTGATCACCTATCGCGGCCGGTCCGCGGTGCGGGACACCGCGAAGGCACTGGGTTTCTCCACCGGCCAGCAGGACGCCTGGAGCAAGCAGATCGAGCGCTGGGGGCCGATGGAGTCCACTGTGGACGATACCGAGATCCCGTTGCCGGTGCTGGAGCTGGCCGCCGAACTCGAAGGCGCGCCACGGCATCTGGGCATCCACTCCGGCGGCATGGTGATCTCCGACGACCCGATCGGCGAGACCTGCCCGGTGGAGTGGGCCCGGATGGAGAACCGCAGCGTGCTGCAGTGGGACAAAGACGACTGCGCGGCCATGGGCCTGGTCAAGTTCGACCTGCTCGGCCTGGGCATGCTCTCCGCCCTGCACTACATGATCGACCTGGTCGAGCAGCACCACGACCGGAAGGTCACCCTGCACCAGCTCGGTCAGGACCTGGCCGATCCCGCGGTGTACGAGATGCTGTGCCGGGCCGACGCGATCGGTGTGTTCCAGGTGGAGAGCCGGGCCCAGCTGGCCACCCTGCCCCGGATGCGGCCGGAGAAGTTCTACGACCTGGTGGTGGAGGTCGCGCTGATCCGGCCCGGCCCGATCCAGGGCGGTTCGGTGCACCCCTACATCCGCCGCCGCAACGGCAAGGAGAAGGTCACCTTCGAGCACCCGCTGCTCGAACCGGTGCTGGCGAAAACCCTTGGCGTGCCGCTGTTCCAGGAGCAGCTCATGCAGATCGCGGTGGAGGTGGCCGGGTTCTCCGCGGCCGAGGCGGACGAACTGCGCCGGGCCATGGGATCCAAGCGTTCCGGCGAGCGGATGGCCCGGCTCAAGGACCGGTTCTTCACCGGCATGGGGCACAAGGGGATCACCGGCGAGCGCGCCCAGCGCATCTACGACAAACTGCTGGCCTTCGCCAACTTCGGCTTCCCCGAGAGCCACGCGCTCAGCTTCGCGCTGCTGGTCTACGCCAGCAGCTGGTTCAAGCTGTACTACCCGGCCGCGTTCTGCGCCGCGCTGCTGCGCGCCCAGCCGATGGGCTTCTACTCCCCGCAGTCCCTGGTCGCCGACGCCCGGCGGCACGGGGTCACCGTGCTCGGCCCGGACATCAACGCCAGCCTGCCGCAGGCCGGCCTGGAACCCGGCGAGCCGGACAAACCCGTGGTACGACTGGGGTTGGCCGCGGTGCGCACGGTCGGTCTGCCGCTGGCCGAGCGGATCGTGGCCGAACGCGCCAGGGCGCCGTTCGTGGACATGGTCGACCTGGCCCGCCGCTGCCGGCTGACCCTGCCGCAACTGGAGGCGCTGGCCACCTCGGGCGCGTTCAGCGGCTTCGGGCTGAGTCGCCGGGCCGCGCTGTGGGCCGCGGGCGCGGTGGCCAGGGAGGGGCCGGAGAAACTACCGGGCACCACGGTCGGCCACGCCGCGCCGCCGTTGCCGGGCATGGACAAACTGGAACAGGCCATCGCGGATGTGTGGGCCACCGGGATCTCCCCGGACAGCTACCCGATCCAGTTCCTGCGCGGGAAACTGACCGAGCGGGGTGTGCTCAGCGCCGCCGAACTGTCCACTGTGGACAATGGGCGGCGGGTCGCGGTGGGCGGCGCGGTGACCCACCGGCAGCGCCCGGCCACCGCGGGCGGGGTCACCTTCCTCAACCTGGAGGACGAGACCGGCATGGTCAACGTGGTGTGCGTGCAGGGCGTGTGGGCCCGCTACCGGCGGATCGCGCGGCTGTCCTCGGCGCTGGTGGTGCGCGGGGTGGTGGAGCGGGTCGGCGCGGTGATCAGTCTGCGCGCGGAGCACCTGTCCGTGCTGGACCTGCGGATCCCGGTGCGCTCACGCGATTTCCAGTGAGCGCACCGGGTTGCCGGGTTCAGCGCATGGCCGCGGTGATCTCCTTGGCCCATTCCCACGGGCGGGCGGTGCCGCCGGGGTTGGAGTTGAAGTACTCCCAGCCGTCCACGCCGCCGAAGGTCGGGTACTTGGCGACCAGGGCGCGGATGGTGGTCTTCAGCGTGTCCAGCTCCACGTACCCGCCGCAGGAGGCCGGGTTGGTGATCACGCCGGCGACCACCTTGGCCGCCGGGATGAGCTTGCGGTCGATGATGCGGTCATAGCCGCTGGTGTTGGCCATGCTGCCCCAGCCGCAGTAGAACTGGGCGTTGAACCAGTCGATCTTGCTGCCGCGGTCCCGGTACAGCGTCTCGTAGTCGAAGCCGGAGATGTTGCCGCCGCCGTAGAGCGCGCTGGCCACCGGGGCCAGGGTGATGATGAAGCCGCTGCCGAAGTCGGCGCGCAACTGGTCGATGAGCTTGGTGATGCCAGCCTGGGACATCTTCTCCTCGACGTCGAGGTCGACGCCGTTGAGCCCGTAGGTGGTGATCACGTTCTTCAGCAACGGGTAGAAGGCGCCGAAGTCGCGTTCCAGGTTCGCGTAGGTGCCCTGGGCCGCGCCGCCGACCATGCCGATTACGTTGACACCGCGGTCCTGCATGGTCTTGAGGTCCCGCCACATCTGGGTGTAGCGCTCGTGCGCCGGCGGGTGGTCGTTGAGGTGCACTGATTTGTCCGCGTTGAGGTGGATCGCGGCCACGATGAGGTCGGTGACCCCGGTGTTGTTGGTCAGCAACGGCAACGGCGAGACGTAGTCACCGGTGGCCCCGTTGCTGTACTGGGTCTGGTAGTAGACGACGGTGCGCTGGTAGGGCGCGGCCTGCGCGGGCAAAGCCATGGCCAGCAACAGGACCAGCGCCCCGCCTGCCGCCGTGAGCAGCTTGCGCATCAGTGATCTCCTTCGGTGACAGGGGTTCGAGGGAGTCGCACGGTGATGATCTCGAAGGGTCGCAGGCTCAGGTCGAACCCGTTGCCGGTGACCTCGTACTCGACGGTCTCGTCCCAGCGGCGTTCCAGCAGGTCGGTGGAGTACGCGGCGGCGACCTCGGTGCCGAGAGTGAGCCGGGTCCTGGCGCGGCAGCCCAGCGCCTCGTAGAGCCGCAGGACCAGATCGCCGCTCTGGTCCTCGGCGAGCTTGACCGACTCGACCACGACGGCCGGGTTGTCCACCGTGACGAGCGGGGTGATGGCCGCGCCGGAACCGGGCACCACCCGCTCCGGCAGGTTGATCCGGTACCCGGCGCGCACCGCGTCGGCCTTGTCCGCGCCCACCACCAGCGCGTGCCGGAACCGGTGCACGCCGTGGTCGGTCTGCGGGTCCGGGAACCGCGGCGCGCGCAGCAGCGAGGCGCGGATGACGCTGACCGTGCCACCGCCCTCGCGGGCGCTCCGGCTGATGTCGTGGCCGTAGGTGGAGTCGTTGACCAGCGCCACCCCGTAGTCCGGTTCGCCGAGGTGCACCCAGCGGTGCGCGCAGATCTCGAACTTGGCCGCGTCCCAGCTGGTGTTGGTGTGCGTGGGCCGGTACACGTGCCCGAACTGGGTTTCCGCGGCCACCCGGTCGGACTGCACGTCCACCGGGAAGCTCAGCTTGAGGAACTTCTCCGTCTCGTGCCAGTCCACCTCGGTGTCGATCTCCACCGACCGGCTGCCCGCGCGCAGGGTGAGCAGCTGGGTGACGGTGGAGACGGAGAAGGACCGCTCGATCCGGATGGTGGCCAGCTCTGGCGAGTTGGTCTCCACGCTGACCTGCTTCGCCGCGGTCAGGTCGGTGACCTTGTTGCGGTAGAAGGAGTCCACGTCCCAGGCGTCCCACATGTTCGGGAAGTCCGGGTGCAGCTGCAACAGGTTCGCCCGCGCGCCCGGTGCGATCACCTCGCGGTCGGCGAGCTGGTCGTGGATCGAGCTGATCAGGCCGTCGCCGTCCACGGTCACGGTGACGAACTCGTTGGCCAGCACTGTCACACCATCCACTGTGGACAGAGTGACCGGATGTCCGGTGAACTCACCGCGGGTCAGCGCGCCCGCGGCCGGGACCTCGGCGTGGGCGTGCGGGGCCGCGTTGAACACCACCGGCTGGGCCCCGGCCCCGGCCAGGGCCTGTTGCGCCGCACCGATGATCTCGTTCAGCTCGTCGGCGACCGCGGCGTAGGTCTCCTCGGCCTCCCGGTGCACCCAGGCGATCGAGGAGCCGGGCAGGATGTCGTGGAACTGGTTGGTGAGCACCAGTTTCCACAGCCGGTCCAGCCGCTCGTACGGGTAGGCCGCGTCCAGCCGGATCGCCGCGGTGGCCGCCCACAGCTCGGCCTCGCGCAGCAGGTGCTCGCTGCGCCGGTTGCCCTGCTTGGTCTTGGCCTGGCTGGTGTAGGTGCCGCGGTGGAACTCCAGGTACAGCTCGCCCACCCACACCGGCGCGTCCGGGTACTCTTCCTCGGCCTTGCGGAAGAACTCACCCGGCGGCTCGACCGTGACCCGGGTCGAACCCTCCACATCGGACAGTCGAGCCGCCCGGGCAAGCATCTCGCGGGTGGGGCCGCCACCGCCGTCGCCCCAGCCGAACGGGACCAGTGAGCGGGTGGCCTTGCCCTTCTCCTGGTAGTTGCGCGCGGCGTGCGCCAGCTCCTTGCCGCTGAGCTCGGAGTTGTAGGTGTCCGCGGGCGGGAAGTGGGTGAAGATCCGGGTGCCGTCCAGGCCCTCCCACCAGAAGGTGTGGTGCGGGAACTTGTTGGTCTGGTTCCAGCTGATCTTCTGGGTGAGGAACCAGCGGGAGGCCGAGGCACGCACGATCTGCGGCATCGCCGCGGTGTAGCCGAAGGAGTCCGGCAGCCACACCTCGTTGGTCTCGATGCCGAAGCGGGACAGGAAGTAGTTTTTGCCGTGCACGAACTGCCGGGCCATCGCCTCCGCGCCGGGCATGTTGGTGTCCGACTCCACCCACATCCCGCCAACCGGCACGAACTGCCCGGTGTCGATCTTCTCCTTGACCCTGGCGAAGACCTTCGGGTGGTGCTCTTCGATCCAGGCCAGCTGCTGCGCCTGGGACATCGCGAAGTGGAAACCGGGGTGCTCGTCCATCAGGTTGGTCACGTTGGAGGCGGTGCGCGCGACCTTGCGCACGGTCTCCCGCAGCGGCCACAGCCAGGCCGAGTCGATGTGCGCGTGCCCGATCGCGGAGACCTGGTGCGCGCTGGTGTGCGCGGGACGGCTGAGCATGTCCACCAGTTCGGCGCGGGCCGCGCTGGCGGTGCCGTTGACGTCCTGCAGGTCCACCGCGTCGATGGCGCGGTCCAAGGCGCGCAACAGTTCCCAGCGCCGGGCCTCGGTCAGCGGCAGCTCCAGCATGAGCTGGTAGAGCACCTCGATGTCCTGCACCAGGTGCCACACCTGGTGGTCGAACACGGCCAGGTCGGCGCGCGCGATCCGGTACAGCGGCGCGTCGCTGGAGGTGAGCCGGTCGCCCTCCTGGGTGGGCTGGAACGGGATGTAGTCCAGCAGCACCGGGTTGGCCGCGGCCTCCAGGTAGTAGACGACCTGCTCCCCGCCCTGGGCCGGATCGCCGACCGGCAGCCAGGTGTTGCGCGGGTTGAGGCCCTTCACCGGGGTGCCATCGGCGCGGTAGGCCAGGCCCTCGCACTGGAACCCGGTCATCTTCTCGTCGAAGCCGAGGTCGAAGACCAGCTCTACGGCCAGCCCGGCCCATTCCGGCGGCACCGTGCCGGTGAGCCGGAACCAGCTGGTGCCCCAGGCCGGACCCCATTGCGCGCCAACGGCACTGGGCTCGTACTCGGCGGCGAGGCCCTCGGCCGCGGGCACCGGCTCACCGGGGGCGTGCCACACGGCGAGGTCGACGCCGACCGAGCTGGGGTAGACCGCGGGGCGGATCCGCTCCCGCAGCACCCGCTCGATCCGGCCCTCGATCAGCTTGTGGTCGTCATGCATGCTTGCTACTCCAGACGTCCGGCACGTGCACAACCTCGGAGATGCCGCGGGCGGCAAGGTGTTCGGCGTCGTGGGCGACCGATGCGCGCACGACGGCCGGTCGGGCGCCCTGCTGCGCCAGGCGCAACCAGGCTTCGAAGAATTCCCCGCCGGGGCCACAGGTGGACCGGGCGGGCGCGGTGTGCTCGTCGCCGACGTCGAGCACCAGCGCGGTCTTGCGCACAATCCGTTGGGCAGGCGCGGTTTTCTGCGCGGCGACCGCGTCCGCGATGGCCTGCCCGGCGGGTTTGCGCTGGTTGTCGTTGGTGAACAGGCCGAGCCCGTACTCCAGTTCGGGGAAGTCGGCCAGCTCCCGGCTCACATCGTGCGAGCACCACCAGGTGATGCCCCACAGGTTCGGGCAGGACAACGCGTTGGCCACGGTGGCCGCGGCGAACTCGCCGGCGCGCTCGGCCGGGATGTGCGGGGCGGGCGCGCCGACCTCCTGCAACCACACCGGATGCGCTGGATCGGTGGCCCAGGCCGCGGCCAGTTCGACCTGGTACTCGGCGTAGTGCGCGGTGGCCGCGGAGTCACCGCCGTAGCGCTGCGCGGTGCCGTTGAACACCCAGGAGTGCACGTTGGTGGCCGCGCCGATCCGGGCCGCGTGCGCCGGGGTGAACGGGTGCCCGTCCTGCAACCACACCGCGTCGTAGGCGCAGTGCGTGTGGAATTTGCCGGGCGCGCCCTCCTCGCAGGCCGCCAGGAGCTGGTGCAGCCAGGACTCGGCCTGGTCCACGCCAACGGGATCCGGGTCCGGATGCGGTTTGTCGGAGAACTGGTTGACCTCGTTGCCCAGCGTCATACCGAGGAAGTTCGGCTTCTCCGCCAGCGCGGTGGCCAGCGTGTTGAGGTAGAAGGCTTCTCCCGCAACGACATCCTGGTCAGTGAACATGTTCCGCCGGTGCCAGCTCACCGTCCACGATGGACGGAAGTCGAAGCTGGACAGGTGGCCCTGCAACCCGTCAACGGCCACGTCCAGACCGCGCTCGGCTGCCGCGTCCACCACCGCCAGCAGATCCCGGACCGCGTTGCCGCGCACCAGGTTCCGGTTCGGCTGGAACACCGGCCACAGCGGGAACACCCGGATGTGGTCCAGGCCCAGGCCCGCGATCGAGTCCAGGTCCCGCCGCACCGCGTCCAGATCGAAGTCCAGCCAGTGGAAGAACCAGTCCCGCGCAGGTGTGTAGTTGACGCCGAATCGCACGCTCAACCCTTCACCGCCCCCTCACCGACCCCGCGGAAGAAGTACCGCTGCAGGCTCACGAACATCAGGATCAGCGGCGCCACGGCGATGATGGTGCCCGCCGCGACCAGCCGCTGGTCAAGGGCGAAGGTGCCCTTGAGGTAGTTGAGGCCGATGGTGAGCGTGTAGTTCTCCGGGTTGCTCAGCACGATCAACGGCCACAGGAAGTCGTCCCAGCTGAACATGAAGGAGAAGATCGCCACCACGGCCACCGAGCCCTTCACCGAGGGCAGCGCGATCCGGGTGAACCGTTGCCAGGCGTTCGCCCCGTCGATCACCGCGGCCTCCTCCACCGCCGCGGGCAGCGCGCTGAAGGCGTTGCGCATCAACAACACGTTGAGCGCGCCGATTGCCCCGGGCAGCACCACCGCGACCAGCGTGTCGGCCAGGTTGAGGCTGCGCATCATCAGGAACAGCGAGACCAGGATCGCCTCACCGGGCACCAGCAGCGCCAGCAGGAAGGCCAGCACCGCGAAGCCCCGGCCGCGGAAACGCATGCGGGACAAGGCATAGCCGGCCATCGACGCGCCGAGGCAGTTGAGCACCACGTTCGCGCTGGCCACCATCAGCGAGTTCAACGCGAAGTCCCACACCGGGACCACGTCGGCGACCTTGCCGAAGTTGGCCAGCGTCGGATCACTGGGCAGGAACGCGGGCGGATAGCTGTAGATGTCCTCGCCGACGCCCTTGAGCGAGGTGGACAACTGCCACAGGAACGGGCCGATGGACAGCAGCAGCACCGCCACCAGCACCAGGTAGCGGAGCACGAGCCGGATCCTCACGCCTCGTCCTCCTTCCGGTTCAGCCGCAGCACCAGCAACATCAGGCCGAGGGTGAGCACGAACAGCACCAGGCTCAGCGCGGAGGCGTAGCCGAGGTCGCCGTTGAGGCCGGTGGCCGTCTGGCGCATCAGCATCACCAGCGTGATGTCCGCGCCGCCGGGCCCGCCGGAGTTGCCGGAGAGGATGAAGATCTCGGCGAAGACCCGGAAGGCGGCCACCGCGGACAGCGCGGCCACCAGCACCATGGTCGAGCGGATGGTGGGCACGGTGATGGAGAAGAACCGGCGGATCGGCCCGGCCCCGTCCACCTCGGCCGCCTCGTGCAGTTCCTTGGGCACATTCGCCAGCGCCGCCAAGTAGATGATCATGTAGTAGCCCAGGCCCTTCCACACCGTCACGACCATCGCGCTGATCAGCAGCAGCGTCTCGTCGGTGAGGAAGGGGATCGGCTCGGACACGATTTGCAGGCCCTGCAACAGGCTGTTCACCAGACCGCGGCTGTCCAGCAGCCAGGTCCAGATCAGCCCGACCACCACGATGGAGGCGACAACCGGGGTGTAGAAGGCCGAGCGGAAGAAGGTGATGCCCGGGACCTGCTTGCGCACCAGCAGGGCCAGCAGCAGCGGCAGCACGACCAGGGCGGGCACCACCCCGACCACGTACAGCGAGGAGTTGGTGATCGCGGTCCAGAACTGCGGGTCGTCCAGCATCCGGACGAAGTTGTCCACCCCGGTGAACTGCCCGCCACCGAGCGCGGTCGCGTCGGTGAAGGACAGCAGCACCGTGTTGAGGAACGGGTAGACGCTGAACAGCAGCACCACCGCCAGGCCGGGCGCGAGGAACAGCCAGGGCGTCAGCCACCACTCCCGCTTGACCGGCTTGCGCCGCTGGGCTAGCTCAGCCATTGGGGCGCAACAGCTTGTCGCTCTGCGCGACCGCGTTGTCCAGTGCCTGCTTCGCGGACTGCTTGCCCAGCATGGCGTTGGCGATCTCGTTGCGCAGGATGGTCTTCATCTGGTCGGAGAGCTGCACCGGGGTGTAGTTGACCGCGCCGGCCAGCTGCTTGGCCGCGGCCACCCGGACCCGGCCGACGTCGGTGCCGTCCTCGGCGGTGAAGAAGCCGTCGTCCAGGGTGCCCGCGGTGCTCGGGAAGACCGTGACGATCTTGGCGAAGGCGAGCTGGTTCTTGGCGTTGGTGACGAACCGGGCGAAGGCGATCGCGGTCGGCTTGTTCTTGCTCTGCGCGGCGATGGACAGGCCCTGCAGGTACATGTTGGCCTTGCCGGTGTTGCTCATCGGCTCGGTGATGCCGATGTTGGCGTACAGGCCGGGCGCGTCGGTGCGGAACTTCTGCAGGTCGTAGGCGCTGCCGGAGGACAACGCGATCTGCTGGGCGAGGAACTTCGCGCCCGCGCCGGTGTAGGTGGCCGAGAGCGCCTCGGGCAGCAGTGCCTTGGCGTCGTACATGGCCTTGTACAGCTCGATCAGCTGCACGCCCTTGCTGTCGTTGAAGGTGAACTTGGTGCCACCCTCGTCCATCAGCGGCACGCCGTACAGGCCGAAGTCCTCGATGCCGGGGGTCTGGCCGAGCATGGCGACCTTGCCGCCGCTGACACTGGCCAGCCGCAGCGCCTGTTCCTTCAGCTCGTCATAGGTCTTCGGCGGCTTGTTCGGGTCCAGGCCGTTCTGGCCGAACAGCTGCTTGTTGTAGAAGTACGGGCCGGTGTTGAGGTACCAGGGGAAGCTCGCGTTGCGGCGCAGCGCCGGGTCGGGCGAGGGCATCACGTACCCGGCCCAGGCGTTGGGCAGGTAGTCCTTCTTCGCCTCCGGCGCCGCGGTGTCCAGGTCGAGCAGCAGCTTCTTCTGGTACAGCGGGTAGGCCAGGTCGGGCGAGAGGTTCATGATGTCCGGCAGCGTGCCCGCGGTGGCGTCCGCGCTCAGCTTGTCCGCGTAGCCGTCCGCGGGCTGGTCCAGCCACTCGACCTTGGTGCCGGGGTGCTGCTTCTCGAACTCGGCGATCAGGCCGGTGAAGTAGTCGCCGAACTTGCTCTTGAGGTTCCAGGTCTGGAAGCTGACCTGCCCCTTGATCTCACCGGTGACTGCCTGGTTCCCCGGTTGCTGCCCGGACCCGCCCAGTCCGCAGCCGGACAGCGCGAGCGCCGCCGCCGTCATCGCGGCCAACACCGTTGTCGACCCTCTGGCAAGGCGCATGACGAGAACTCCTTCGGCGGGTTTCCAGGTGGGGTGAAAATTGCGCTGTCGATCGGGCTGCGTCAACACCGGAGAGTAGCCCTGTCCACTTTCTTGTCCAGTGCTTGACAGGCCGTGTTCACCCGCGCGACAGTGCCTGAACTAATGCGCTTTATCTCGGAATCGATAAACCGCTTTACTTCGGGAGGTGCACACCCGGTGGAGGCAGCCGCCAGACGGGTCACCATCAGGGACATCGCCCGAGCCGCGGGGGTCTCGGAGAGCGCGGTCTCGTTCGCGCTCAACAACCGGCCCGGCGTGTCCGAGCAGACTCGCCAGCGAATCCTGAAGGTGGCCGAGGATCTGGACTGGCGGCCGAACAGCGCGGCCCGCGCGCTGTCCGCGGCCAAGACCGACGTGGTCGGCCTGGTGTTCGCCCGGCCGGCCGCCACCCTGGGTGTCGAGCCATTCTTCCTGCAGCTGGTCTCCGGAATTCAGACCGCACTGGCCCGCAGTTCCACCGCGTTGCTCTTCCAGGTGGTCGAGGACCTTTCCGCCGAATGCGAGCTGTACCGCCGCTGGTGGGCCGAACGCCGGGTGGCCGGACTGCTCGTGGTGGACCCCCGGCTGGTCGACCCGCGCCCGGCGCTGCTGGCCAAACTCGGGGTGCCCGCGCTGGTGATAGGAGGCCCGTGCCCCGGTGGCACGCCCAGCATCTGGGTGGACGACGCGGCCGCGATGGGCGCCATCGTCGATCACCTGGTCGGCCTGGGCCACCGCCGGATCGCGCACATCGCCGGCCTGCCCAGACTGATCCACACCGAACGCCGGGTCCGCTCCTTCCAACAGGCCATGCAACGGCACGGCCTGACCGCGGAACCCTCGCTGGCCACCGACTACAGCGTCGAAGCCGGCGCCGGGGCCACCCGCAGGCTGCTCACCGCGCCCGAGCGCCCCACCGCGGTCATCTACGACAACGACGTGATGGCGGTGGCCGGCATGAGCGAGGCCAGCAAACTCGGCGTGCGAGTGCCCGCCGAGCTGTCCATCGTCGCCTGGGACGACTCCGCGCTCTGCCGCCTGACCCACCCCCAGCTCACCGCGCTGGTCCGGGACACCGCGGCCTTCGGCGCCCGCGCCGCCCGGCGGTTGCTCGGACTGGTCGGCGGACTGCCCGCGCAGGACGTGCAGGACGAGCTGCCCAGGCTGGAGCCGAGGGGGAGCACCGCACCGCCTGTCGGGGGTAGCGGCTAGCGTCACCGGGGTGCGGCGGGGCGGGAGCGAGACGAGGGGTGGCCCAGTGCTCGCCCTTCCCTCCGGGGTTACCCCGGGGAGCAGTGTTTTAGCTGGTCAGTGCGCCCCGCGTGGCTCGGTACGCTCCGCGTGCAGGCCCCACGCGGCTCACGATGGCAGAGGTCGCCCCGCCCCGCCGCACACCCCAGGGCGCGTCCGATGACCGCACCCGACCTGCTGGGCATCGCGCAGGCCGCGCTCGCCGGTGCCTGGACCCGTGCCGCCCTGGCCGCCCGGCTGGCCGAGGTCCCGCTGCACACCGCGCCCAACCCCGACCCCGAGGCCCTGGCCGCCCGCCTGCTCGACCTCAGCCCGAGCCCGTTCTTCGGCCCGCCCGAGGCCCTGGCCCGCCTGCTCGCCGAGCTGCCCCGCCAGGCCGAGCCCCCAGTCCCGCCGCGCCCACGCTGGCGCGCCGAGGTCCCGCGCTGGGAGACCCCGGCCGACCTGGCCGCAGCCCTGCGCCTGACTCCCGGCGAACTCGACTGGTTCGCCGACGCCCGCACCTGGAACCGCCGTGCCGCAACACCCCTGCGCCACTACCGGCACCACTGGCTCGGCCGCCGCCCGCTCGAAGTCCCCAAACCCCGCCTCGCCGAGATCCAGCGCAGGCTCACCCGCCTGCTGCTGAGCCGCCTGCCGGTGCACGAGGCCGCGCACGGTTTCCGCCCCGGCCGCTCCGCCGCCACCTTCGCCGCCCCGCACGCCGGGCAGCTCCTGGTCGCCCGGTTCGACCTGGCCGGGTTCTTCACCTCGATCACCGCCGCCCGGTTGCGCGCCTACTTCCGCCACCTCGGCTACCCGGGCAACCTCGCCGTCGCCCTCACCGGCCTGCTCACCACCGCCACCCCGCCCGAGGTCCTGCGCGCCGCACCCGCGGGCCCCGAGCGCCATCGGCTGGCCGTCCCGCACCTGCCGCAAGGCGCGCCTTCCTCGCCGGCCATCGCCAACGCGCTGGCCGCGCGGCTGGACCGCCGCCTGGCCGGGCTGGCCGGGCGGATCGGCGCGACCTACACCCGTTACGCCGACGACCTGGCCTTCTCCGGTGACCTGCCGGTGGACCGGCTGCGCGCCGGGGTGCGGCGGATCGCGCTGGACGAGGGGTTCCGGCTGCACCCCGGCAAGACCCGGATCGCGGCGGCGCACCAGCGGCAGCGGCTGGCGGGGCTGGTGGTCAACGTGCGGCCCGCGGTGTCCAGGACGGACTACGAGCGGCTGCGGGCGGTGCTGCACAACTGCGCCCGGACCGCGCCGGCAGCGCAGAATCACGCCGGGCACCCCGACTTCCGCGCGCACCTGCTGGGCCGGATCGGCTGGGTCGGGGCCACCCATCCGGCACGGGCGGCGCGGCTGCGCGCGATCTTCGACACCATCCACTGGGGGCAGGCGTGACCGAGACGATCACCGGCGAGAGCTACGCGGACGCGGTGCTGGGCAGGCAGAGCTGGACCGGGCGGCACTTCGTCGCCTGCGATTTCACCGATGCGGATCTGCGCGGGCTGGTCACCGCGAACTGCACCTTCACCGACTGCCTCTTCGCCGGCACCGACCTCGGCGAGTCCAAGCACACCGCGAGTGCCTTCCGCAGCTGCACCTTCCGCGGCACGGTGCTCAGTGAGTCCACAATGGACAACTGCTCGCTGGTCGGCTCCAGCTTCGAGCGCTGTCGGCTGCGGCCGTGGACCCTGCGCGAGACCGACCTCTCGCTGACCGCGCTCGGCGGCGCGGACCTGCGCAGACTGACCCTGCGCGGGATCCGGTTCCGCGAGGCCAACCTGGTCGAGGCCGACCTGCGGCACGCCGACCTGACCGGCGCGGACCTGATGGGCGCCCGGATGCAGGGCGCCAAGCTCGGCGAGGCCGATCTGCGCGAGGCCCGGCTGGACGCGCACGCCCTGGTGCAGGCCCAGCTGCTCGGCGCGCGGGTGGACCTGGGCACCGCGGTCGCCTTCGCCGCCGCGCACGGCCTGGTCGTGGACTGACCCGATGCTCAAGCCCTACCGCGAGTTACTCCGGGTCCCGCACCTGGGACCGATCCTGTTCCTGTCCGTGCTCGGCCGGGTGCACGCCACCGGCGCCTCGCTCGCGCTGACCTTCCTGGTGGTGTCCTGGACCGACTCCTACGCGTTGGCCGGACTGGTCATCGGCGCGCTCACCCTCGGCAACGGGGTGTCCGGGCCGTGGCGGGGCAGGCTGGCCGACCGCCGGTCCGCGCCCCGGCTGCTCACCACCACCTGCCTGCTCTACGCCGCGGGCATGATCGCCATGCTCTGCCTGCCCGGCTGGGCCTGGCCTGCCGCCCCGGTGCTCGCGCTGCTGATCGGCCTGAGCACGCCGCCGGTCGGCCCGGTCGCCCGCGCCGCCTACACCCGGCTCGCCGACGGGAACACTCGCTCGGCGGTGTTCGCCGCCGAGGCCACCCTGTTCGAGCTGGCCGTGATGAGCGGTCCGCTGCTGGCCGCGCTGACCGTCGGCCTGGCCGGGCCACGCGCGGCGGTCGGGCTGATCGCCGCACTGGCACTGGCCAGCGTGCTCTCCTTCGCCGCCGCGCTACGCCGGGCCGGCCTCGGCGAGCCTGCGCCCAAGGCGGCCGGGACCGCGGTGACCAGTGGCTCGGTGCTGGCGGTGCCGGGGCTGACCCCGGCGCTGGTCGCGGCGATGCTGCTGATGATGGGCTTCTCCAGCGTGAACCTGGTGATCATCGCGGTGGGCCGGGAACTGGCGCTGCCCGCGGTGGCCGGCGCGCTGGTCTCGGTCTGGGCGATCGGCTCGATGATCGGCGGACTGGTCGCCGGCGGCCGCTCCGGCACACCCCGGTACGTGCTGCGGATGGCCCTGCTCACCGCGGGGGTGGCCATCCTGGTGCCCGCGCTGCCGCCGCTGAGCACCGCCTCGCCGATGCTGATCGGCACCCTGCTCGCGATCGGCGGGCTGGCCATCTCGCCCACCGTGGCCGCGGCCAACCAGCGCATCGGCGAACTCGCCCCGGCCGACCGGGCCGCCGAGGCGTTCGGCTGGCTGGCCAGCTTCACCACCACCGGCACCGCGCTGGCCGCCCCGTTCGCCGGCTGGCTGCTGGACACCGTCGGCCCGGCCGCCGCGGCAGGCGGCGCGGCGGTGGCCGCGCTGATCGCCACCCTGTCCGCGCTGATCTCCACCCGCCGTAAGCCCTGAGAAAAATCGAGCGCGAAATGTCGGACCCCCTGGCCACACTGGGCTGGTGCTCCGTCCCTACCGGCAACTGCTCGCCGTCCCCCACCTGGCCTCGTTGCTGGTCTGGTCCGTGCTCGCCCGCATGCACTACACCGGCACCTCGATCGCACTGACCTTCCTGGTGGTCGAGTGGACCGACTCCTACGCGCTGGCCGGTCTGGTGATGGGCGCGCTGACCGTGGGCAACGGGGTGTCCGGGCCGTGGCGCGGCCGGATGGCCGACCGGACCTCGGCGCCGCGGCTGATCGTGATCACCGTGCTCTGCTACGTCACCGGGCTGGCCGTGCTGGTCGTGCTGCCCGCCGCGGCCTGGTACGCCGCACCGGTCATCGCCTTCCTCGCCGGGCTGAGCATGCCGCCGGCCACCCAGGTGGTGCGCGGCGCGTTCACCAGGATCGAGGACAGCCAGGCGCGCACGGCCGCCTATGGCGCGGAGGCCACCCTGTTCGAGCTGACCTTCATGCTCGGCCCGGTGCTCACCGCCTTCGCGGTCGGCGCGCTCGGCCCGCACTGGGCACTCGGACTGATCGCGGTGGTCGCGCTCAGCGCCAACCTGGCCTTCGCCGTGGTGCTGCGGCAGGCCGGGATGGACCAGCCCGCGCCGCGGCCCGCCCTGCCCGCCGGGACCCGGCGGCGCTCGGTGCTGGTCACGCCCGGCCTCGCCCTGACGCTGGGCGCCTCGCTGTTCCTGGTGATGGCCTTCACCATGGTCGACCTGGCCATCGTGGCGCTGGGCCGGGAACTGAACATGCCCACGGTGGCCGGTGCGCTGATCGCGGTGTGGGCGGTGGGCTCGCTGGCGGGCGGTCTGATCGCGGGCGGACTGCGCGGGCAGCCGCGGCCCGCGCTGCGCACGGCGCTGGTCGGGGTCGGCATGGCCGCGCTGATCCCGGTGCTGCCACCGGTGCTGGACCCGACCTCGCCGGTGCTGATCGGCCTGATCCTGGCCATCGGCGGCCTGGCCATCGCGCCCACCATCTCCGCGGGCAACCAGCGCATCGGCGACCTGGCCCCGGAGGGCCGCGCCGCCGAGGCGGTCGGCTGGATGGCCAGCTTCACCACCACTGGCGGCGCACTGGCCGCCCCGCTGGCCGGCTGGCTGCTGGACCGCTTCGGCCCGGCCGCCGCGGCCGGGGGCGCCGCGGTCGTGATGGTCTTCGCCACCGCGATGATGGCCTGGTCGGTCACTGTGGTCCGGCGCACAACCCCAGCGGCTGACCAGCGCGAATCCGAGGCGTCCGACGCGGTGTGAGCAAACATGGGATGACCTGGCCACCAACTTGTGCTGGGCTGGGCGTGATGACCACCGTCGCACCGCCCCGGACCACCGCGCCCCAGGTCAGCCCGCGCGCCAAGCTGCTCGGGCTGCTCGGCGCGGCCGGCATCGGCGTGCTGATCGTGCTGCAGTCCCGGCTCAACGGCGAACTCGGCAGGCGGATGCACGACGGCATCGGCGCCGCGCTGATCTCCTTCGGCAGCGGGCTGCTGCTGGTGCTCGCGCTGATCCTGGTGCTGCCCGGCAGCCGCCGGGCCACCCGCCGGGTCGGCCAGGCCCTGCGCACCGGTCAGTTGCGCTGGTGGCAGACCCTGGGCGGCCTGTGCGGCGCGCTGCTGGTGTTCTCCCAGGGCGTGGCGGTGGCCTCGCTCGGCGTCGCGGTGTTCACCGTGGCGGTGGTGGCCGGACAAGCGCTGAGCAGCCTGGCGGTGGACCGTGCGGGCCTGGGACCGGCCGGTCCGCAACCGCTGACCGCGACCCGGATCACCGGCGCGCTGCTCGCGGTGGCCGCAGTGCTGGTCGCGGTGTCCGAACGGCTGGGCAACCCGGGCACACTGGCGCTGGCCGTGCTGCCGCTGCTGGCCGGGATCGGCATGGCCTGGCAGCAGGCGCAGAACGGCCAGGTCAAAGAGGTCGCGGGGGCCGCGTTGCCGGCCGCGCTGGTCAACTTCCTGGCCGGCACCGCCGCGCTGCTGGTGCTCGGCCTGATCCACTTCGCCACCGCGGGCCTGCCCGCTGAACTGCCCGGCGACCCGGTGCTCTACCTCGGCGGTGTGGTCGGCGTGGCCTTCATCGCCGGGGCGGCCGCACTGGTCCGGGTCACCGGCGTGCTGCTGCTCGGCCTCGGCTCGGTGGCCGGGCAACTGCTCGGCGCGCTCGCCCTGGACCTGCTCCTCCCGGCCGCGGACACGCACCTGTCCTGGCCGACCGTCACCGGCACCCTGCTGACCCTGCTCGCGGTCGGCGTGGCCGCGCTCCCCAAGCGCGATTGAGTCACAAACCGGTTACGGTGCGTTGCCGCCCGGGGTCGCGGTGTGGGACCACGGAGACATGAGCCTGAAGGTCGGTGACGTGGTCGAAGTCCTTGGCGCGCAAGAGATTCTGGCGACACTGGACGAACGCGGCGAACTGGAGGAGCTGCCGTTCATGCCGGAGATGCTCCGTTACTGCGGGCAGCGGATGACCGTGCACAAGGTGGCCCACAAGCTGTGCGACTCGATCACCCAGACCGGACTACGCCGGATGGCCCGCGCGGTGCACCTGACCGGCGCGCGCTGCGACGGCTCCGCGCACGGCGGCTGCCAGACCGCCTGCTCGCTGTACTGGAAGGAGGACTGGCTGCGCCGGATCGAACCCGGTCAGCTCAACCTCCGCAGGCCCGAACCGGCGGGCACACCGAATCTGCCGCTGCTGGTCAACGCCACCACCAAGGGCGCGGACCCCGACGGCGAGGCCCGCTACTCCTGCCAGGCCACCGAACTGCTGCGGGCCGCGCCGATCTGCATGCCGGTGCTCAGCCTCGGCCAGTACCTCACCGATGTGCGCACCGGCAACGTCGGCCCGCTGCTGGCCCTGCGCGGCCTGCTGGTCGGGGTGTTCAACCGGATCCAGGTGGAGACCCGTAAACGCCTGCCGGCCAAGGTGCTGTTCAAGGGCGGCCGCGACTGGGGCTTCCTCAACGCGGGCCAGCCGGGCAAGACCCCCAGCGTCAAGCTCAACCTGCAACCGGGCGAGCTGGTGCGGATCCGGTCCAGGGCGGAGATCGAGGCCACCCTGGACGACAACCTGCGCAACCGCGGCATGAGCTTCGACGAGGAGATGGCGCACTTCTGCGGTCGCACCGCCAGGGTGCTGGCCAGCGTGGACCGCTGCATCGACGAGCGCACCGGCCGGATGCTGCACCTGGGCAACCCGTGCATCGTGCTGGAGGGCGTGATCTGCCTCGGGCTCTACAACGGCAACTGCCCGCGCGAGTTCGTCCCGTTCTGGCGGGAGATCTGGCTGGACCGGGTCGAGCAACCCAGCACCACGTGACATGGGATTATTGAGGTCGTGACGGCAACGATCCTGGACGGCAAGGCGACCAAGAACGCCATCTTCGAGCAGCTGCGGCCGCGGGTGGACGCACTGCGTGAGCGGGGCATCGTGCCCGGCCTGGGCACCGTGCTGGTCGGTGACGACCCGGGATCGGCGATGTACGTGCGCTCCAAGCACAAGGACTGCGCGCAGCTGGGGATCAACTCGATCCGCCGCGACCTGCCGGCCGAGATCACCCAGGACGAACTGGCCAAGGTGATCGACGAGCTGAACGCGGACCCGGACTGCACCGCCTACATCGTGCAACTGCCGCTGCCCAAGCACATCGACGCGAACGCGATCCTGGAGCGGATCGACCCGGCCAAGGACGCCGACGGCCTGCACCCGGTCAACCTGGGCCGCCTGGTGCTGGGCAAGGAGGCGCCGCTGCCCTGCACCCCGCACGGCATCATCCGGCTGCTGCGCCAGTACGAGGTGCCGATCAACGGGGCGCACGTGGTCGTGGTCGGCCGCGGCATCACCGTGGGCCGGTCCATGGGCCTGCTGCTGACCCGCAAGTCGGAGAACGCCACGGTCACCCTGTGCCACACCGGCACCAAGGACCTGGCCGCCGAGGTCCGCCGGGCCGACATCGTGATCGCCGCGGCCGGTGTGCCCGCGCTGATCACGCCGGACATGGTCAAGCCCGGCGCGGCCGTGCTGGACGTGGGCGTGAGCCGCACCGACAGCGGTGTGTCCGGTGACGTGCACCCCGACGTGCGCGAGATCGCCGGATTCTTCTCGCCCAACCCCGGCGGGGTCGGCCCGATGACCAGGGCGCTGCTGGTCAGCAACGTGGTCGAGGCGGCCGAGCGAGCGGCGGGATGAGCGTGACCGCCGGCCTGCCGCCCGCCAGGGACGTGCCGTCCAGCCAGGACCAGCGGCCCGGCTGGCTGCGGGTGGTGCCGTTCCTGGTGGTGATGGCCATGGTGATCTTCGGGTTCGTGCTGATCCTGATGTACCACTGGAAACGCGGCACGGTGACGCTGGCCGGCGGGCTGTTCCTGGCCGCGGTGTTCCGGGCCGCGCTGCCGCCGGAGGTCTGTCTGTTGCTGGCCATCCGGAGCAGGCCGATCGACGTGCTCACCTACGGCGGCTTCGCGACGATGATCACATATGTGGCCATGACCATCGGCCCCTGACGAGAGACGCTGCTCACCGGAGAACTCCGGCTCCCACCGGTGTTGGTAACCTCCGGGAGCCGGGCGCACAGCCCGGTGATGCGGTCCCGCGGTTGTGACCGCCGCCGGAGGCCTTACCGGTCTTTTCGCAGCGCGTCCGTGGACCCACCCCATGGAAGAACATGCGGATCGGAAGGACTTCCCCAGTGGCACGCTCCGGCAAGGTCGCCGTAATCGGCGCCGGTTTCTACGGCTCCACCACGGCGCAGCGGCTGGCCGAGTACGACATCTTCGACACCGTCGTGCTGACCGACATCATCGACGGCAAGGCCGAGGGCCTGGCGCTGGACCTGAACCAGTCCCGCCCGGTCGAGGGCTTCGAGACCAAGGTCGTCGGCCAGACCACCGGTCGCGACGGCAGTGGCTACGAGGCCATCGCGGGTTCGGACATCGTGGTGATCACCGCCGGTCTGCCGCGCAAGCCCGGCATGAGCCGGATGGACCTGATCGAGACCAACGCCAAGATCGTCCGCCAGGTCGCGGAGAACGTCGCCAAGCACGCCCCCGAGGCCGTGGTGATCGTCGTCTCCAACCCGCTGGACGAGATGACCGCGCTGGCCCAGCTCGCCACCCAGTTCCCGAAGAACCGGGTCATCGGCCAGGCCGGCATGCTCGACACCGCGCGCTTCACCAACTTCGTCGCCGAGACCCTGGCCGTGCCGGTCGGCTCGGTCAAGACGCTGACCCTGGGCTCGCACGGCGACACCATGGTGCCGGTGCCCTCGGCCTGCTCGGTCAACGGCAAGCCGCTCGCCGAGCTGCTGCCCGCCGACAAGATCGAGGAGCTGGTCACCCGGACCCGCAACGGTGGCGCCGAGGTCGTCGCGCTACTCAAGACCGGCTCGGCCTACTACGCGCCGTCCGCCGCCGCCGCCCGCATGGCCAAGGCCGTGCAGGAGGACTCCGGCGCGGTCATGCCGGTCTGCGCCTGGGTTGACGGCGAGTTCGGCATCGCGGGCGTCTACCTCGGCGTCACCGCCGAGCTGGGCAAGGGCGGCATCAAGAAGGTCGTCGAGACCGAGCTGACCGACACCGAGCTGGCCGCGCTCAAGGAGGCCGCCGAGGCCGTCCGCGCCAAGCAGGCCGACGTCCAGAGCCTCTGACTTCCCGCTCTACCGGGACGCGTTGCCCTCCGCGAGGAAGGCCAGCGCGTCCCGGTAGAACCGGCGGCTCACGTTCACCGCGTGCCCGGCGTCCGGGTAGAGCACCAGCCGCCCGTTCGGCAGCAGGTCCGCGGTCTCGGTGAACAGCTCCGGCGTCCAGAAGTAGTCCCGCGCCCCGGCCACCACCAGCGCCGGAGTGGCGATCTCCGGCAGCCGCGCGCGCAGGTCGACCCGGTCCTCGGCCTCGATCATCGCGAGCATGTCCACCGGGTTCAACGGCCACGGCCCGAAGTTGCCGACCGTCCACATCAGCCCGCGCAACACCCGCAGCAGCACCGGATTCCTGGTGAAGCCGTCGGCCAGCAGGTGGTAGCCGGGTCTGCGCTCGGCCAGCCGGTGCGCCATCGCCCACTGCGCCTTCCGCGCCACCGGCCCCAGCGTGTACGCGGTCGAGGCCAGCACCACCCGGGATACCACCGCCGGATGATCAGCGGTGAGCTGCAATGCCACTGTGCCGCCGGTGGAATGTCCCACCAGCGCAACGGGTTCACCGAACCGCGCGGTGATCGCCGCCGCGTGCTCGGCCGCGATCTCGGCCATCGACATCCCGCGCCGCAGCCCCGGCCGGCGGTTGACCAGGTGCACCCGCCAGCCGCCCTCGGCCAGTGGCCGCACCGACCGGATGGCCATCCGCGCGGGCAGCCCGGCCGGGTTCACGTGCTCGGGCGTGAAGCCCGGCAGATACACCAGCGGCCGCCCGGAACCCACTGCCAGGTAAGGGAATCCGCCGGGCAGCTCGCCCGCCTCGACGTCCTTCACCGGGTCAGCCCGGTCGCCACGAACTCGATCAGCTGCTCCGTCACCTCGTCGTAGACCGCGCCGAACTCGGTGCGGTGCAACGGAAGCAGCAGCACCGCGCGCAACAGGCCGAGCACCACCTCCGGCCGCCGGCCGGTCAGTCCGGTGCGGGCCAGGAACTCCCCGATCGGCAGCATCGCCTGCTCGTGCAACTCCGCGGCCCGCTCCGGCGAGAGCCGCGCGGTCACCGCGGCCAGCTCGGCCGGATGCGTGATCAGCCTGCGGTACAACGGATCCTCGTCCAGCACCGCCAGCACCGCGCGCAGGAACGCCCCGATCGCCGCTCGCGGCTCACCGTCCAGGGTGGACAGCAGCCGGGACCGGATCGCGGGCGCGTTCGCGAGCATCAGCTCGCAGTAGAGGGACTCCTTGGCCGCGAAGAAGGCGTAGAAACTGGTCTTGGCGATCCCGGCCGATGCGGTCAGCTCCGCGAGGGAGGTCTTGCGCAGTCCCTGCGCCACGAACAGCTCCCGGCCGCTGGCCAGCAACTCCGCCCTGATCCGGGCCCGGTCCCGCTCGTCGAAGGGGGCAGGCACAACCTCTCCTGTGAATCAATGAACGATCTATTCTTTCGTTCATTGTGCGCCTGACGCTTGCCACGCGCCAGTCCCGGGGTACGAACTAGTGGAGATGCCCGCCCGGAGAAGGAGCCAGCAGTGACCGATGTCGAGCTGACCAGCCCGCGGCGCATCACCTGGCCGGTGCCCGAGCCCGAGCTGCCCGACGCGGTGCACAACGCGCTGGCCGAGGCCGCCCGCGCCGCGGCCACCGCGCTGCGCGCCGCCCGGCACCGCTTCGACCGCGAGGAACTGAGCGAGGTCGTCCGGATGGGTGCGGACGGCACGCCGACCCAGCGGGTGGACGACCTGGTGGAGAACGCCATCGCCGAGGCCGCCGCCCGCAACGGGGTCAACCTGCTCAGCGAGGAGGCCGGGTTCCTGGACCACGGCTCCGCGCTGACCCTGGTGGTCGACCCGGTGGACGGCACCGGCAACTCCGCCGCGGGCGTCCCGCTGAGCTGCTTCGCCGGCGTGCTCGCCCTGGACGGCCAGCCCCTGGAAGCGCTGACCTGCTGGTTCGACACCGGCCACAGCTGGTACGCGCGCACCGGCGAGCCCACCGCCTACCGCACCACCGGCCGCACCGCCCTGGACGGCGCGCAGCTCTGCCTGCAACGCCCCAAGAACAACCAGGCCACCTGGTCCAGGGTGGCCGCCAGGGCGTCCCGGGTGCGGGTGCTGGGCACCACCGCGCTGGAGTGCGCGCTGGTCGCCGAGGGCTCGGTGGACGCCTATGTGGACCCCGGCTCGGACACCCACCGGATCATGGACCTGGCCGCGGCCATGGTCACCGTGCCCGCCGCGGGCGGCGTGGTGATCGACGCCAGGGGCCGTCCGCTGGAACTGGACGTGGACCTGACCCGCCGCTGGTCCGGCATCGCGGCCGCCACCCCGCAGCTGGCCGAGGAACTGGCCGCGCTGGTGCTCAGCGAGCCCGCTGGTTGACCTGGCAGGGCACGGCCGCGCCGCTGGCCAGCAACCGCTCCAGCGGCGCCGCCTTGGCCAGGCACTCCTGCCACTCCGCCCGCGGATCCGAGTCCGCGGTGATCCCGCCGCCCACGCCCAGCCGCAGCTCGCCGCCCTGGATCTCCAGGGTCCGGATGGCCACGTTCAGCTCCATCCCGGCCACCGGCGAGGCCAGGCCGAGCGCGCCGCAGTAGACCTGCCGCGGCTGGTCCTCCAGATCGGCGATGATCTCCAGCGCGCGCACCTTGGGCGCGCCGGTGACCGAGCCGGGCGGGAAGGTCGCCGCCAGCAGCACCGCGTCGTCCACCTCCGGCCGCAGCTCGCCCTGCACGGTGGACACCAGGTGCCACACCCCCGGCGCGGGCCGCACCACCAGCAGTTCCGGCACGGTCACCGAACCCGGCACACAGACCCGGCCCAGGTCGTTGCGCACCAGGTCCACGATCATCACGTTCTCCGCCACATCCTTGGCGGAGCGGCGCAGCCGGGCCGCGTTGCCCTCGTCCTCCGGACCGCGGCGGGGCAGCGTGCCCTTGATCGGACTGGACCGCACGGTGCGGCCGTGCCGGGCCAGGAACAGCTCGGGGGAGAAGGACACCACCGCGCCCCAGTCCCCGGCGACGAAGGCCGCGCGGGCCGGGTTCAGCCGGGCCACCCCCTCGGCGAACAACTCCGCAGGCTCGCCCTCGAACTCGGCGGTGAACTGGGTGCACACATTGGCCTGGAAGATCTCCCCGGCCGCGATGTTGTCCACGCAGTCCGCCACCGCGGCCTGGTGCCTGCTCGCCGAGGCCCGGCGCAACGGTCCGGCCCGCCACGGCCGCGGCGCGGGCTCACCGCGCGCGGCCACCAGTTCGGCCAGTTCCGCCGCCAGCGCAACGGGTTCGTCCCGGTTGTCCGGGACCAGCGCCTCGAACCACCACTGTCCATTGTGGTCCAGCCGGAGCACGTGATCGGCCCAGCCCCACACCGCGTTGGCCAGTCCACGCGGCTGGGTCCAGGTCCCTGGATCGGTGAGCCCGTAACCGAGGTAGCCGAACCAGCCACCGCCGACCGTGCCCGGCGGCACCGGCCCGGTCACCGTGGGCTGCAGGCAGGGCACCGTTTCCGCCACCCCGTCCACCACCGGATTGACCTGCACCGAGGGCAGCAGCACCGCCCGCGAGTCAAACCAGTCGCCGGTCAGCGCGGCGGGCGGCGGCAGTCCCAGTTCGCTGGCGCGCGCCACCAGCCGCCGGAACACCAGTTCCGGGGCGATGTGGCGGCCGACGGGCCGGGTGAGCACGTGCACGCGCGCATCATGACCGGTGAGGCTGTTTCAGAACAGTGAATGTGGCCAGCCGAACTTCCGGCGAGTTTGGCCAACTGGTACGCCGGTTTCGCCCAAGCGGGCGTACCAGTTGGCCCAAGTGGTGCGGGAGTGTGGATCCACGCCGGCCGGGTACTCCGGCCTCGCCTGCCGGGGTCACCTAGGCTCGTTCTCCGTGGCTGACCACGGACGCAAGGGCGACCCGCCGCCGATGCCGGAACCGCTTCCGGCGCCGGTGGTCGACGCGCACACCCATCTGGATGCCTGCGGTTTCACCGAGCCCGACTCGGTGCGGGCCGCGCTGGACCGGGCCGCCTCGGTCGGCGTGGGACGGGTGATCACGGTGGCCGATGACCTGCCCTCGGCGCGGTGGGTGGTGGAGGCGGCGGGCTGGGATGAGCGGGTGTTCGCCGCCGTCGCCCTGCACCCCACCCGGACCAGCGTGTTCGGCGACGCCGAGCGGACCGAGCTGGAGAAGCTGGCCGCCGCGCCGCGGGTGGTCGCGGTGGGCGAGACCGGGCTCGACTACTACTGGGACTACGCCCCGCCCGCGGCCCAGGACCTGGCCTTTCGCTGGCACATCGACCTGGCCAAGCGGCTGGACAAGGCGCTGATGATCCACGACCGGGACGCGCACGCGGACGTGCTGCGAATCCTGGCCGAGGAGGGGGCGCCGGACACCGTGGTCTTCCACTGCTTCTCCGGTGACGCTGCGTTTGCCCGGAAGTGTGTGGACAAGGGCTATGTGCTGTCTTTCGCCGGTCCGGTGACCTTCCGTAACTCCGCCGACCTCCGAGAAGCGGCCCGGCTGGTGCCGGACGACCAGTTCCTGATCGAGACCGACGCTCCGTTCCTGACCCCGCATCCGTACCGCGGCCGACCCAACGAGCCCTACGCCGTTACCTATACAGCGCGTGTCATCGCGTCACTCAGGGGAGTGGATGTGGCCGAGATCGCCGCGATCACCTCGGCGACGGCCGAACGGGTATTCCGGCTGGCAGAGCGGTCGGTTACCCGTTGAGGACGCTTGGTAACCCTTTTTCGTTGCTGTGGTCGAGGTCACAAAACGCCAATGGGGTCTTTGCGCAACCCCCTGGGACTCGTTACTGTCCCGTGATCGTTCCCGGGACACCAGGTTTCGGGGACGGTTCGCACCAAACAGGGAGACGTGTGTCGGGGCTCGTCGACCAACCGTGGCGTGCCTTGCATGAACACCGCCTCCTGGAGGTATCGACCCCGTGACAGGAACCGGCAGACCCCGTGGTGTTGCCGTGGGTACTGGAACGTTCGAGGACACCTCTTCTTCGGACTCCTGGTTTGAACAGAACCCCGCGCACAACGTCGCCGTTATGGACCGGCCGGCGTTCCGGGGCGTCAACCTGGACCACCCCAGCCATCCGTCGATGTCCCTGAGCGTCACCACCGATGACGTGCTCCAGGTCCTCGGCCCCGACGCCTACGCGCTGCTGGACAGCGTGGACGTCGACATCGACGAACTGATCGGCCTGCTCAACGCCGAGACCACCATGCTCCCGGCGCTGCGCGACCTCCGGCCGGAGGACGACGCGGACCGCGAGGCCCGCGCCCGTGGCGAGGTCCCGCCGGTGCTGGTGGAAGCCGTCACCGACTGGAAGCGTCGCTTCCTCAAGGCCGGTGTGGCCGCCGCGCTGATCACGCTCACCGGCGGTGGCGCGGCAGCGGTCGCGATGGACAAGCAGGTCACCGTCGACATCGACGGCACCCAGCACACCGTGCGCACCTACGCCAGCACGGTCGCCCAGGTCCTGGAGGACCAGGGACTGGCCACCAAGGCGCACGACGCGCTGAGCCCGTCCCCGCAGGCCTCCATCGCCGACGGCGGCAAGATCGTGCTGGAGCGCGGTCGCCAGCTGAAGATGACCGTGGACGGCCAGCCCACCGAGTCCTGGGTGCGCGCCCGCACTGTCGGCGACGCGCTCAACCAGCTCGGCATCAACCACGACGGCGCCTGGCTGTCCAAGGACCGCACCGCGGCCATCCCGGTGGACGGCCTGGCGCTGGAGATCAAGACCCCGAAGAACGTCACGCTCTTCGACGGCGGCAACGAGCCGCAGCGGATGAAGACCACCGCGCTGACCGTCTCCGAACTGCTCCAGCAGCTCCAGCTCAGCCTCGGCCCCTCCGACGCGGTCAACCTGGGCGCCGACGGCAAGATCAGCGACGGCGCGGAGATCCACGTCAGCCGCACCGGCGTGACCGTGGTGAACAAGAAGGAAGCCATCGAGCCCCCGGTCGAGAAGACCGAGGACCCGACCATGATGCGCGGTGAGCAGAAGGTCGAGGACCCGGGCACGCCCGGCGAGCAGATGGTCACCTACCGGGTCACCATGAAGAACGGCAAGGAGACCGCCCGGGAGAAGCTGGGCACCAAGGTCGTCAAGGAAGCCAAGCCGAAGAAGCTCCGGGTCGGCACCAAGATGCCGGCGGACGGCGCGGTGTGGGACAAGCTGGCCCAGTGTGAGGCCACCGGCAACTGGGCGATCAACAACGGCAACGGCTACTACGGCGGCCTCCAGTTCAACGCGAGCACCTGGCGGGCCTACGGCGGCGCGCAGTACGCCCCGCTGCCGCACCAGGCAACCCGGGAGCAGCAGATCGCGGTGGCCACCAAGCTCCGGGACGCCCGCGGTGGCTACGGCGCCTGGCCGCACTGTTCCTCGAAGCTGGGCCTGCCCAAGTAGTCTCTGGCGGGTGACTGAAACTCCGGCACCGGCCGGGCCGCAGGGCGTCTCGCTCCTCGGCCCGGCCGATGTGCGTCGGCTGGCCGCCGAGCTGGACGTGCGTCCCACCAAGAAGCTGGGGCAGAACTTCGTGCACGACCCCAACACGGTGCGCCGCATCGTGTGGGAGGCCGGGCTCACCGCCGAGGACGTCGTGCTGGAGGTCGGGCCGGGACTCGGCTCGCTGACCCTGGCCCTGCTGCCCGCCTGCGCTGGCGTGGTCGCGGTGGAGATCGACCCGGTGCTGGCCGGTCTGCTGCCTACCACCGCCGCCGAACGCGCGCCGGAGCTGGCGGCGAACCTGCGGGTGGTGCTGGCCGACGCGATGCGGGTGCGCGCCGCCGACCTCGGCGAGCCCGCGCCGACCGCGCTGGTGGCCAACCTGCCCTACAACGTGGCCGTGCCGGTGGTGCTGCACCTGCTGGCCGAACTGCCCTCGCTGCGCACCGGCCTGGTCATGGTGCAGGCCGAGGTCGCCGACCGGCTGGCCGCCGGCCCCGGCAGCCGGATCTACGGCGTGCCCAGTGTCAAGGCCGCCTGGTACGCCGGGATGCGCCGGGCCTCCGCGGTGCCGCGCGCGGTGTTCTGGCCGGTGCCCAACGTGGACTCCGCGCTGGTCGCCTTCACCCGCAGGGCCGAGCCCGAGGGTGCGGACAAGGCCGCGGTGTTCGCGGTGATCGAGGCCGCCTTCGCCCAGCGCCGCAAGGGCCTGCGCGCCGCGCTGGCGAACTGGGCCGGATCCGCCGACCGGGCGGGCCGGGTGCTGGCCGCGGCCGGGATCGAGCCGACCGCCAGGGGCGAGCAGCTCGACATCCACGCCTTCGTCAAGATCGCCAAAACCGAGGCGGAACTCGGGGAATAACCACGCTGGGTGCCGTGTTGACCTCAAGGGGTGCGTTCGTCGCACCTGCTTGTTCGTTACAGCATGTGATCTGGCGAACGAACCACGGCCGAACGGGCGGATCCACTTGCTTTTCTTCGAGTGGGTCCGTTGTACTGTCCGAGTAAATCCATCCCGAGCGGCCGAGAGACCTGGATCTGTGAAGCCGCAGCAACCGCCCAGTCCCTGGGCAGGTGCTACCGCCAGGAGCGATGGAGCAGACATGAAGCTCATGCACGTACTTACGCGCCGACGCGTAGTCGATCACGGCCGTCGCACGGTCACCGGTTGTCGATCCTGACCGGTCTGCCGCCCGTCTGACGGCGCGCTCTCCTCCACCAGAACGCTCTACCCGCTTTCTGCCCGGGACCAACCGGGCAACAGGTGTGCGCGGGCCGCCGAGCGCGGTTCCGCCCTGCCATGGAGACATCGTGATCACAGTTGAGAACCTGACCAAGGCCTACCGGGGCCGCAGTGGCACGACCGTCGCACTCGACGGCGTCTCGCTCCAGGTCCCCGCTGGAACGGTGTGCGGCGTCGTCGGCGAGAGCGGCGCGGGCAAGTCCACGCTCGCCCGGTGCATCGCATTGCTGGAACAGCCCGACTCGGGCGGCATCCTGGTCGACGGCACCGACCTGGTGACGCTGCGCGGCTCCGCGCTGCGCGCCGCCCGCCGCCAGATCGGCGTGGTGCCGCAGAACGACTCGCTGCTGCGTCAGCGCACCGCGGCGGGCAACATCGCGCTGCCGCTGGAGGCCGCGGGCGCGCCGGTGGAATCCCGGCGCAAGCGGGTGGTCGAACTGCTCGACCTGGTCGGCCTGGCCGACAAGGCAGGCAACTACCCGGACCAGCTCTCCGGCGGGCAGCGCCAGCGCGTCGCCATCGCCCGCGCGCTGGCCGCCAACCCCTCGGTGCTGCTGGCCGACGAGCCCACCTCCGCGCTGGACCCGGACACCACCGCCTCGGTGCTGACCGTGCTGGACCGGGCCCGCGCCGAACTGGGCGTGACCGTGCTGGTGGTCACGCACGACATGGGCGTGGTGCGGCGGATCTGCGATGACGTCGCGGTGCTCGACCGCGGCCAGGTGGTCGAGCACGGCAAGGTGCTCGACCTGGTCACCCAGGCCGGTTCGCGCACCTCCGGCGCGCTGCTGCCGGGCGTGGAGGACATCGTGCGCGCCGGGGACACCGACGCCCGCTTCGACCGGGTGGCCGATGTCGTGCTGGTCGGCTTCGCCGCGGTCGGCGCGCTGCTGCCCGAGGCGGCCAGCCGCTTCGAGGTGGACCTGAACCTGCTGGGCGGCGGGATGACCCGTCTCGCCGACACCCCCGTGGCCCGGTTCCGGGTCGCGTTGACCGGAGCCAACGCCGACGCGGCCTTCGACTGGATCGCCGAGCGCGGCGCCGTCGTCCGCCGCCGGCCGACTGTGCTCGCTGGAGGAGCAGCCGCGTGAAACAGGCAACACCCTGGGCGGAAGTATTCGACAAGCTCGCCCAGGCGGGGGCCGAGACCGGCCTGATGGTCGGACTCGGCACCCTGTTCGCGGTGCTCGGCGGCGTCCCGCTCGGCGTGCTGCTGCACGCCAGCGCACCCGGCGGACTGCGCCCGCAACCGCTGATCTACCGGGTGCTGGGCTTCATCGTGGACCTGACCAGGTCGCTGCCGTTCATCATCCTGCTGGTCGCGCTCATCCCGCTGACCCGAGCGCTGGTGGGCAGCTACATCGGCAGCGGTCCGGCGACCGTGCCGCTGACCATCGGCGCGATCCCGTTCCTGGCCCGGCTGGTGCAGTCCGCGCTGCGGGAGGTGCCGGTCGGCGTGGTGGAGGCCGCGCTGACCACCGGCGCGAGCAAGCCCAAGATCGTGCGCAGTGTGCTGGTCAAGGAGGCCGGTCCGGCGCTGATCTCGGCCATCGGGGTTACCGCGGTCGCGCTGATCGGCTACTCCGCGATGGCCGGCGCGGTCGGCGGCGGTGGCCTGGGCAACCTGGCCATCACCTACGGCTACCAGCGCTTCGACTCCCGGTTGCTCTACACCTCGGTGGCCGCGCTCGCCGCGCTCACCTTCCTCGTGCAATACCTCTTTGATCTTGTTTCGCGCACGGTCGACCGTCGCCGCCAGATCACCGTCTAGATAGGACCAGTTCCATGCGCGTCAGCGCCCTCATCGCGACCGTCGTCACCGCCGCCCTCACCCTGACCGCCTGCGGCGGCGGCGCCGACAACGCCGCCAACCAGGAGGCCACCCTTCGGGTCGCGGTCAGCCCGGTGCCACACGCCAAGATCCTCAACTGGGTCAAGGACAACCTGGCCGCGAGCAAGAACCTCAAGATCGAGGTGGTGGAGTTCCAGGACTACGTGCTGCCCAACACCTCGCTGGTGGACAAGCAGCTGGAGGCCAACTACTTCCAGCACGTGCCTTACCTCACCGAGTTCCTCAAGGAGCGCGGCGGCGACCTGAAGTTCGTCACCCCGGTGCACATCGAGCCGCTGGCGGTGTTCTCCAAGAAGGTCAAGAACATCGCCGACCTGCCCAGCGGCGGCAAGGTGGCGCTGTCCCAGGACGCCTCCAACCAGACCCGCGCGCTCAAGCTGCTGCAGGCCAACGGCGTGCTCAAGCTCAAGCCGGGCACCGAGGCGGGCGCGGCGCTCAAGGACATCGGGGAGAACCCGAAGAACCTCAAGTTCGTCGAGCTGGAGCCGGCCCAGCTGGCCCGCAGCCTGGACGACACCGACGCCTCCATCGTCAACGGCAACTACGCCATCGACGCCGGCCTGGACCCGATCAAGGGCTCGCTCGCGGTGGAGAAGGCCGAGAACAACCCCTACGCCAACGGCCTGGTCACCCGGCCGGAGCTGGTCGAGGACAAGCGGATCAAGGCACTGGCCGAGCTGCTGACCTCGCAGCAGACCAGGGACTACATCCAGAAGCAGTTCGCGGGCGCGGTCATCCCCGCCTGAACGGCTGCAACCGGGAACTGAGCGCGACCGTCCGGCTCCCGCCCGTGGCAGACTTTCGCCAACCGGCAGAAAGTCGTCCGCGGTGCGGGAGCCGGACATGTTTTGTCGATCGAACACGTAGGCTGGGAGCGTGCTGGCAGTCGTTCCACCACCGGTCATCGTCCGCGCCCCGGCCAAGGTCAATGTGCATCTTGCCGTCGGGGATGTGCGCAAGGACGGCTACCACGACCTGCTGACCGTCTTCCAGGCGTTGTCCCTGAACGACGAGGTCACCGTCGCGGTCGCCGACGAGCCGGGGATCGAGGTGGTCGGCGACAGCGCGGAGATGGTCCCGGCCGACTTCTCCAACCTGGCCTGGAAGGCAGTGCAGGCGCTGGCCGAGTACGTGGGCCGGGATCCGAAGGACCCCAAGGTCCGGGTGCACATCCGCAAGGGCATCCCGGTGGCAGGCGGCATGGCCGGCGGCAGCGCGGACGCGGCCGCCACCCTGGTCGGGCTGGCCTCGCTGTGGAAGCTGGAGATCGGCAAGGACGAGCTGGCCGATGTGGCCGCCGCGCTCGGCGCGGATGTGCCGTTCTGCCTGCACGGCGGCACCGCGCTCGGCTCCGGCCGGGGCGACCGGCTGGTCCCGGTGCTGGCCAG
Source organism: Crossiella sp. S99.2 (assembly GCF_023094165.1). Lineage (GTDB taxonomy): Bacteria > Actinomycetota > Actinomycetes > Mycobacteriales > Pseudonocardiaceae > Crossiella. The sequence goes on from NZ_JALMDK010000001.1 coordinate 820,365, forward strand.
GCACCAGTTCCACTGGGTGCTCGCGCTCGACCACGAGGGCCTGTCCACGCCCTCGGTGTTCAAGGAACTGGACCGGCTGCGCGCCGAGGGCGAACCGCCTCGGGTCGGCGCGGTCGAGCCCGTGGTGGAGGCACTGGCCACCGGCGACCCGCGCCAGCTCGCGCTGCTGCTGGGCAACGACCTGCAGGCCGCCGCGGTCTCGCTGCGGCCGGCGCTGCGCCGCACCCTGCGCGCCGGGGTGGACGCGGGCGCGCTGGCCGGCATCGTCTCCGGCTCCGGCCCGACCTGCGCGTTCCTCTGCCAGGACGGCGAGTCCGCGGTCCGGGTCGCCGCGGAGCTGTCCGGGGTCGGCGTGTGCCGTACCGTGCGAGTGGCACAGGGGCCGGTGCACGGCGCCAGGGTGATGAGCGTCGAGGAAGCCCCTCGTTCCGCTCCGCCCGAGGTGCACGCCTAGGACCTGCTGGTCCTGCGCGGTCGGCAACTCAAGTGGAGAACGCGAACTTCTGATGGTCAACCTGGTCAACCTGGAGTCCGTGTCCAAGTCCTACGGCGTTCGGCCGTTGCTGGACGCGGTCTCACTCGGCGTGTCCCAAGGCGATCGCATCGGCGTGGTCGGCCTCAACGGCGGCGGCAAGACCACGCTGCTGGAGGTGCTCGCCGGGATCGAACCACCCGATGAGGGCCGGGTCAGCCGCAGCCGCGACCTGCGGATGGCCGTGGTCACCCAGCGCAGCGAACTCCCGGCAGGCGCCACCGTGCGCTCGCTGGTGCTCGACCCGCTCGGCTTCGCCGCCGAACACGAGTGGGCGGCCGATCCCAAGGCGCGCAACGTGATGGACGGGCTTGGCGTGACCGCGCTCGGCCTGGACAGCCCGCTGGAGGAGATGTCCGGTGGCGAGCGCCGCCGGGTCGCGCTGGCCGCGGCGCTGGTCCAGGAGCTGGACCTGATCGTGCTGGACGAGCCGACCAACCACCTGGACGTGGAGGGCGTGCGCTGGCTGGCCGAGCACCTGCTCACCCGGCGCGGCGCGCTGGTGGTGGTCACCCACGATCGCTGGTTCCTGGACACGGTGTGCACCACGACCTGGGAGGTCGTGGGCGGCAAGGTCGAGCAGTACGAGGGCGGCTACGCGGACTGGATCTTCGCCCGCGCCGAGCGCGCCAGGGTCGCGGACACCCTGGAGGAGAAGCGGAAGAACCTGGCCCGCAAGGAGCTGGCCTGGCTGCGCCGCGGCGCGCCGGCCCGCACCGCCAAGCCCCGGTACCGGATCGAGGCCGCGGAGAGCCTGATCGCCGACGTGCCGCCGCCGCGGGACACCGTCGAACTGGTCAGCTTCGCCCGCCGCCGCCTGGGCAAGACCGTGCTGGAGATCGAGAACGTCGACCTGTCCATCCCGGACCGCGCCCTGCTGACCGACGTCACCTGGCGGATCGGCCCCGGCGACCGGATCGGCCTGGTCGGCGTCAACGGCTCCGGCAAGACCACCCTGCTGCGACTGCTCGCCGGCGAACGCGAACCCGAAGCGGGCAAACGCATCCAGGGCCAGACGGTCCGCCTGGCGCACCTGTCCCAGGAACTCACCGACCTGCCGCCGACCCAGCGCGTGCTGGAGGCGGTGGAGGAGGTCGCCCGCCGGGTGACGCTCGGCAAACGCGAGCTGTCCGCCTCCCAGCTGGCCGAACTCTTCGGCTTCCCAGCGCAACGCCAGTGGACGCCGGTCGGCGACCTCTCCGGCGGCGAACGCCGCAGGCTGCAGCTCGCCCGCCTGCTGATGGCCGAGCCCAACGTGCTGCTGCTGGACGAGCCCACCAACGACCTGGACATCGACACCCTCCAGCAACTGGAGGACCTGCTCGACTCCTGGCCCGGCACCCTGGTGGTGGTCAGCCACGATCGCTACCTGGTGGAACGGGTCTGCGACCAGGTCGTCGCGCTCTTCGGCGACGGCAAGATCGCGCACCTGGTCGGCGGCATCGACGAATACCTGCGCCGCCGCGAGGAAAGCGGCCAGCTGGGCCTGATCGCCCGTGCCACCCTGGCCGCCGCCGAACCCCTCGCCCCCGCCCCGGCCCCCACCGGCCCCAGCGCCGCCGACACCCGCGCTGCCCGCAAGGAACTCGCCCGCCTGGAACGCCAGTTCGAGAAACTGGCCAAGCGCGAGGCCGAGTTGCACGCCGCCCTGGCCGAGGCCGCGACGGACTCGACCCGGCTGCTCAAGCTGGACGCGGAACTGCGCTCGGTGCTGGCGGAGAAGTCGGACGTGGAGGAGCAGTGGCTGCTGGCGGCGGACGCCGCCGAGTAGCCCCCGGACCTCACCCCGGCAGCCGCACCAGCATCTTGCCGGTGTTGGCCCCCTCGAACACGCTCAGGAACGCCGCCGCGGTGTTGTCCAGGCTCTCGACCACGGTTTCCGCGGTCCGCAGGGTGCCGTCGGCGAGCCAGCCCGCTGCCTGGCCGATCCAGTCCGGGAACAGGTGGAAGTAGCTGGTCACCAGCATGCCGCGCAGGGTGGCTTCCCGGCTGGCGGCCAGGAACAGGTTGTCCGGGCCGGGGACCGGGGTGTTGTAGCCGCTGATCATGCCGACCATGGCGATCCGGCCGTGCGGGCGGATGGCGCCGATCGCGGCCTGCAGGTGGTCGCCGCCGACGTTGTCGATGTAGACGTCGATGCCGTCGGGGGCGGCCTTGGCCAGCTGGCCGGGCAGGTCGCCCGCGCGGTAGTCCAGGGCGGCGTCGTAACCGAAGTCGCGCACCAGTTTTTCCGCCTTGACCGGGCCGCCCGCCGAGCCGATCACCCGGGTCGCGCCGAGTTTGCGGGCCACCTGGCCGGCCACACTGCCCACCGCGCCCGCCGCCGCGGAGACGAACACCACGTCGCCGGGCAGGACCGGGGCGACCTCCTTGACCGCGGCTTACGCGCTCAGGCCGGTGGTGCCCAGCACGCCGAGGTAGGCCTGCGGCGGGGCCAGCGCCGGGTCGATCACGGTGACCATGGGTGAGGCCGCGTCCAGCAGGGCGTGTTCCCGCAGGCCGTCGAAGTGCACCACGGTCGCGCCGACCGGGATCTCCGGCGCCGCACTGGCCAGCACCTCGCCCACCGCGTGCCCTTGCAGCGGGCCGCCGACCGGGAACGGCTCGATGTAGCTCTCGCTCGCGTTCATCCGGCCGCGCATGTACGGATCGACCGACAGCCAGCTGTTGCGGACCAGGATCTGACCCGGGCCGGGGGCGGGCAGTTCGGCCTCGGTGATGGTGAAGTGCTCCAGTCCGGGCGCGCCGGCCGGGCGGGCGGTCAGGTGGATCTCGCGGGTCTTCGTCGTCATGGTCAGGACTGTCTCAGCGGCCGCGCACGGGCCACTGATGATTTTCTGACGGTTAGCGTGAGCGCATGCGTTTCGGGGTGCTGGGACAACTGGCCGTGTGGACCCGCGAGGGCAGCCCGGTGCGGGTGCCCGAGGCGAAGGTCCGTGCCCTGCTGGCTGCCCTGCTGGCGCAGGACGGCGGACCGGTGAGCGCGGACCGGCTGATCGCCGACCTCTGGGGCGAGCAGCCGCCCGGCAACGCGCTGAACACCTTGCAGACCAAGGTCTCCCAGCTCCGCCGGGTGCTCGGCCGGGAGGCGGTGACGCACGAACCGGCGGGTTACCGGCTCCAGCCGGCCGAGGTCGACGCGGACCGCTTCGCCGAGCTGACCCGCCAGGCCACCGCGAACACCGATCCGCGCACCAGGGTCGGGCTGCTCGTCGACGCGCTCGCGCTCTGGCGCGGGCCCGCCTACGCCGACTTCGCCGACGCGGACTTCACCCAGGCCGCCCGCACCCGGCTGACCGAACACCGGCTGACCGCGCTGGAGGAACTGGCGCGGACCCGCCTGGAACTCGGCGAACACACCCGGGTGGCCGACGAACTCGGCCCGCTGACCCGCGAGCATCCACTGCGCGAACGCCTGCGTGCCACCCACCTGCGCGCGCTCTACCTCGCCGGCCGCCAGCACGAAGCCCTGGCCGCCTACGAAGACCTGCGGCACCGGCTCGCCGAGGACCTGGGCGTGGATCCCGGGCCCGAGCTGACCGCGCTGCACCAGGCGATGCTCACCCAGGACCCGGCGCTCACCCCCGTGCGCCGCGGCGGCAACCTGCCGGCCCCGCTCACCGGCCTGATCGGCCGCACGCAGGCCCAGCAGCGGGTCCGGGAGTTGCTCGGCGAAGCCCGGCTGCTCACCCTCACCGGGCCCGGCGGGGTGGGCAAGACCAGTCTCGCGCTGGCCGCCGCCCGCGAACTGACCGCGCCGGACGGGGTTTGGCTGGTCGAACTCGCCGGGCACACCGGATCCCTCGCCGCCACCGTCGCCGCGGTGCTGGGCATCCGGGAGGAGACCGGCGATCCGGCGCACCGGCTGACTCAGGCGGTGCGCGGCCGGAACCTGGTGCTGCTGCTGGACAACTGCGAGCACGTGATCGAGCAGGCCGCCGACCTGACCGCCGCCCTGCTGCGGGCTGCCCCCGGGGTGCGGGTGCTGGCCACCAGCCGGGAACCGCTGCGGCTGCCCGGCGAGATCCGGTACGAGGTGCCGCCGCTGCCCCTGCCGGAGGCGATCAGCCTGTTCACCGCCAGGGTCGAGGCCACCGGTGGGGTGCTGGACGATTCGGCCGCGGTCCGCGCCGTCTGCACCCGGCTGGACGGCCTGCCGCTGGCCCTGGAACTGGCCGCCACCCGGGTCCGCGCACTCGGGGTGCGGCTGCTGGCCGAGCGGCTGGATGACCGGTTTCGCCTGCTGGCCAACGGATCCCGGGGCGTCCCGGCCCGGCAGCGCACGCTCTGGGCGGTGATCGACTGGAGCTGGGACCTGCTCACCGAACCGGAACGCCTGGTACTGCGCAGGCTGTCCGTGCACGCCGACGGCGCCACCCTGGCCGCCGCCGAGGCGATCTGCGCGCAGGACGGCCTGGACGTGCTGGACGCGCTGACCGGCCTGGTCGACCGCTCGCTGCTGCTCGCCCTGCCAGGGCCGCGCTACCGGCTGCTGGAGTCCATCGCCGCCTACGCCCGCACCCGGCTCGCGGACAGCGGCGAAGAACCCGAGATCCGGCAACGTTTTCTCGCCCACTACACCGAGCTGGCCGAACAGGCCGATCTGCGCGGCCCGGCCCAGCGGGACTGGCTGACCCGCCTGGACACCGAATCCGCCAACCTGCGGGCCGCGGTCGACCTGGCCGACCCGCCCACCGCCACTCGCCTGAGCGCCGCGCTGTCCTGGCACTGGTTCCTGCGCGGCCGCTACCGGGACGCGCACACCGCCACCACCGGGCCCTGGCAGGCCGCCTTCGCCCTGCTCATCGGCGAAACCAGCCCCGAATTGTCCACTGTGGACAGTCCATTGGCGACCTGGTTCCTGGCCTGGGCGCACCTGCACCTGGGCCAGACCACCGCCGCCGAAGGGCTGCTGAGCGAGCATCCCGGCGATCCCTGGCTGACCGCCGCCACCCTGATCGCCAGAGCCAAACTGGCCAGCTTCCACGGCGACCTGGCCGCTACCGGCGCCGCCGGGCGGGACAGTCTGGCGCTGTTCACCGAACTCGGCGACGACTGGGGCCGGTTGCAGGCAATGGACGTCCTCGCCTACGCCGCCGAGGTCACCGGCGACTACCCGCGGGCGGCCGAACTGCACGCCGCCGGACTGCGGATCGCCCAGGACCTGCGGCTGTGGACCGACGTGTCCTACCGGCTCTCCGGGCTGGGCCGGATCGCCCTGCTCACCGGCGAACACGAGCGCGCCGCCGACCTGCACCGGCGGGCCCGCGATCTGGCCGTGGAGCAGGCCAACCCGTTCGCCGAGACCTTCGCCAACGTCGGCCTCGGCCTGGGCGCCCGCCGCCAGGGCGAGGCCGACACCGCCGAGCGACTGCTGAGCGCGGCACTGGCCTGGAACCGCGGCCTGGCCCAGCCCTACTACGGCGCGCCGCTGCTGCTGGCCGAACTGGGCTTCCTGGCCGAGATCCGTGGCAACCGGGGCCAGGCCCTTGCCCTGCACCGGGAAGGCCACATCATCGCCGAGCGCCTCGCTGACCCGAGGGCGATCGCGCTGGCCCTGGAGGGCCTGGCCGGCTCGACCGCGGACCCGGCCGAGGGGGCCAGGCTGCTGGGCGAGGCCACCGCGCTGCGGGCGGCCGTCGGCGCGCCGCTGCCACCCGCCGAACGCCAGGACGTCAGCCGGATCGAACAGCGGCTGCGGGCCGAGCTGGGTGCGCGCTACGACACCGAGTTCAGCGCTGGTGGTACTCGCCGATCACCGCGTTGAAATGCGCCGGGTCCTCCGGGCAGGTCCACCGCGCGGTCTCGGCGGCCACCGGCGTCACCGGGTGGTCATGGCCGGGGCAGCGCGGCGCGTCGAACCCACGGTGCTCGCGGACCAGCTGCTGCAACTCCTCGGCGGCCCGCGCGATGAACTCCGGATCCGATTCCGCGGCGCCCGGAGCGTCCCTGCCGACCACCGATTCCCAGCGCTCCGGGTAGAAGGTCACCTCGTACAGGGCCAGGTCAGGGTGGTCGGCCATCAGCTCCGCGTACACCTTGAGACTGGGCGTGCCCTCCGCCGTGACCTCGCTCAGATCGGCGATGACCTTCTTGGCCGTGCCGACCACCAGTTCGGCAGTCTCGGTGGAAGATCGGTTCAGGGCCACCAGAGGACGATAACTCGCGCTACTTTCGATGTTGTGAGCCGGTTCGTTGAGACGATGGTGGCCACCGCGGGGAACCCAGTGCAACGTGGCATCACCACGGGCGCCCCGCAGGAGCCGATCCGCCGCACCTGGTCCGAAGTCCACCTGCAGGCCCGCCGGATCGCCGGGGCCCTGCTCGCCGCCGGGGTCTCGCCCCGGGACGCGGTCGGCGTGCTGGCCGCCGATCCCGGCCTGATCGCCCCTGCGGTGCAGGGCATCTGGCTGGCCGGGGCCAGCGTGACCATGCTGCACCAGCCCACCCCGCGCACCGACCTGGTGGCCTGGGCCGGGGACACCGTGCGCACCCTCGGCATGATCTCCTCGGTCACCGTGGTGCTGGACGACACCTTCGCCGCGCTGGCCGAGCCGTTGCGGGACAAGGGCATCCGGGTGCTGCCGGTGCTGGAACTGACCGGTGGCGCGCCGGCCGAGCCAGTGCACTCGGCCGAGTCCGACGCGGCGCTGCTCCAGCTCACCAGCGGCTCCACCGCCGAACCCAAGGCGGTGGTGATCAGCCACGGCAACCTGATCGCCAACATCGAGGCGATGCGCACCGCGGCCCAGCTCGCGCCGGAGACCGACGTGATGGTCTCCTGGCTGCCGCTGTTCCACGACATGGGCATGGTCGGCTTCCTCACCGTGCCGATGACGGTGGGCATGGAGCTGGTCAAGATCACTCCGGTGGAGTTCCTGCGCTCCCCGCTGAGCTGGCCCGAACTGATCACCAGCTACCGCGGCACCATCACCGCCGCGCCCAACTTCGGCTACGCGGTCTTCGCCCGCCAACTGTCCAAAGTGGACGATGAGAGCCGGTTTGACCTGTCCCGGCTGCGGATCGCGCTCAGCGGCGCCGAACCCATCGACCCGGCCGTGATGCGCGGCTTCACCGAACAGGGCGCGCGTTTCGGCATGCCCGCCGAGTGCGTGCTGTGCGCCTACGGCATGGCCGAGGCCACCCTGGCGGTCTCCTTCGCGCCGGTGCGCACCGGACTGGCCCTGGACGAGGTGCGTGGCTTCCCACTGCTCGGCCCGCCACTGCCCGGCCTGGAGGTGCGGGCGATCGGCGCGGACGGAGCGGTGCTGCCCGAGCACGAGATCGGCGAACTCCAGGTGCGCGGCGCCGCGGTCACCGCTGGCTACCTCACCGTGGACGGCCCAATCGCCACCCAGGACGCGCAGGGCTGGCTGTCCACCGGCGACGAGGGCTACCTGGCCGGCGGTCAGGTGGTGGTCTGCGGCCGGCGCAAGGACGTGATCATCCTGGGCGGCCGCAACATCTACCCCACCGACGTGGAACGCGCCGCCTGCGCCGCCCCGGATGTGCGTCCCGGCAACGCGGTCGCGGTGCGCTGGGACGGCAACGGGCGGGAACGGCTGGCCGTGGTGGTCGAATCCCGCAGGGCGGGCGAGGCCGAGGCGGAACGGCTGATCCGCAAGAACGTGGCCGCCGAGGTCGTGCACGCGCTCGGCGTGCGACCCAACGCGGTGGTCGTGCTCGCACCCGGCGAACTGCCCAAGACCCCCTCCGGCAAGCTGCGCCGGACCGAGGTCCGCGAGCGCCTGGGGGAGTGGCTCTAACTCACCCACACATCGAGTTGGGCCAAGTCGTACGCCGAGTTGGGCCAACTGGGACGCCGAGTTGGGCCAAGTTGGCGTCAGAGGGCGTGGAAGCGGTTCTGCGCGGCTTCCAGGCCGTCGGCGGCCAGTGCCTCGACCGCGTCGGCGCACTGGTCGATCAGCAGCGCCAGTTCCTTGCGCTCCACGCTGGAGAAGTCCTTCAGCACGAAGTCGGCCGGGTCCTGCCTGCCGGGCGGGCGGCCGATGCCGAAGCGCGCCCGCAGGTAGTCCTTGGTGGCCAGCGATTTGGAGATGGAACGCAGGCCGTTGTGCCCGTTCTCGCCGCCGCCGAGCTTGAGCCGGATGCTGCCGTAGGGCAGGTCCAGCTCGTCGTGCACCACCACGATCCGGGCCGGGTCGATCTTGTAGAAGCGGGCGGTGCCCGCGACCGCGCCACCGGAGACGTTCATGTACGAGCGGGGCTTGGCCAGCACCACCCGGCGACCGCCCAGCCTGCCCTCGGACACGGCCGCGCCGCCCTTGTGCGCCTTGAACTTCCCGCCGATCCGCGCGGCCAGCTCGTCCAGCACCAGGAAACCGATGTTGTGCCGGTTGCCCTCGTACTGCGGGCCGGGATTACCCAGGCCGACCACCAGCAGCAGCTCGTCCTCGGACACGGAACCCCTCCTGAAGAAACCAGCGGCGCGAAGATGCCAACGGCGCGCCGTCCCGGGCTGGGACAGCGCGCCGTTCAAGCATGATGCCCGACGTCGAGGGCTCAGCTCTCGGTGGACTCGGTGGCGGCCGACGACTCCTCGGCGCCACCCTCCATCTGCTCGGCGGTCGGCGCGGCGACCACGTTGACCACGAGGGCCTCCGGGTCGATCGCCAGGGTGGTGCCCTCCGGCAGGATCACGTCGGAGGCGTGGATCTGGGTGCCCGGCTGGACGCCCGCGATCGAGACCTCGACCTGGTCCGGGATGTTCAGCGCGTCGGCCTCGACCTGGAGCTGGGAGATCTCCTGGGTGATCAGGGCGCCCGGCACGGCGTCGCCGGTGATGACCAGCAGCACCTCGACGGTGACCTTCTCGCCCCGCTTGACCAGCAGCAGGTCGACGTGCTCGATGTAGTTCTTCAGCGGGTGGGTGGTGACGGTCTTGGTGAGCGCCAGCTCGTTGGCGGCGCCGCCCAGGTCCAGGGTCAGCACCGCGTTGGTGCCGTGCTCACGCACGACGCGGGCGAACTCCAGAGCGGGCAGGGCTACATGCTTCGGGTCGGAGCCGTGGCCGTAGAGCACCGCGGGAATTTTTCCAGCGCGGCGGGTACGGCGAGCGGCGCCCTTGCCGAACTCGGTGCGCGGCTCGGCTGCGAGACGGACCTCGGACACGGCGATGCTCTCCTTGCATGACGTCGGGCAGAATAAAACTCAGTCGTGTGTGGTGACCTGCGGCGGCGTACCCAGCGCGGCGGAAAATGACAACACGCGGCGAATGAACGCCGCCGCGTCGATCACGGAGCCGCGAGAAGAACACCCTCGCCGAGGCAACCCAACCAGTGTATGCCTGTACGGGCTCCCGGTCCCAATCGGGGGTACCGCCATCCGGGTTTTCCGCCTTGGGGCCCTTACGAAACACGCGCCGGGCACCCCTGGAGCGGGGGGCCCGGCGCGTGACGGAACTACTGCCGCAAGATCAGGCGTGACCGTCGAACAGGCTGGTCACCGAGCCGTCCTCGAACACCGCGTGAATGGCCTTGGCCAGCAGCGGAGCGATGGAGAGCACCTTCAGCCCGGGGAACTGCTTCTCCTCGGGGATGGGCAGCGTGTTGGTGAAGATGGCCTCGCTGGCCCCGGAGGCGGCCAGCTTCTTCGGGGCGTCGTTGCTGAGGATGCCGTGGGTGGCCGCGATGATCACGTCCGCCGCGCCCTCGGCCCGCAGCTGGTCGGCCGCCTTGGCGATGGTGCCGCCGGTGTCGACCATGTCGTCGATCACCACGCACAGCCGCCCGCGCACATCGCCAACCACCCGGTTGGCGACCACCTCGTTCGGCTTGAGCGGGTCCCTGGTCTTGTGGATGAAGGCGATCGGACAGCCGCCGAGGGTGTCCGCCCACTTCTCCGCGAGCTTGGTGCGGCCCGAGTCGGGGGACACGACCGTGATGTCCCGGCCCGAGTACTTCTCACCCACGTAGTCGGCCAGCAGCCGCATCGCCAGCAGGTGGTCGACCGGGCCGTCGAAGAAGCCCTGGATCTGCGCGGTGTGCAGGTCCACGGTCATGATCCGGTCGGCCCCGGCGACCTTGAACAGGTCGGCGATCAGCCGGGCCGAGATCGGCTCCCGGCCGCGGTGCTTCTTGTCCTGCCGCGCGTACGGGTAGAACGGCATGATCACGGTGATCCGCTTGGCGCTGGCGCGCTTGAGCGCGTCCACCATGATCAGCTGTTCCATCACCCAGGTGTTGATCGGCTCGCAGTGGCTCTGGATGACGAACGCGTCGCAGCCGCGCACCGACTCCTCGAACCGAACGAAGATCTCCCCGTTGGCGAATTCGTACGCCGACTGCGGGGTCACAGTCACGTCCAGGTGCTTGGCCACTTCGTCGGCCAACTCGGGGTGGCTGCGACCGGAGAAGAGCATCAAGCTCTTCTTGGGGGTCGCCGACATCGCGCTCACGGTATTTTCACTCCCCGTTTGGCTGGTGTTTGCCCCCATCATCGCTGGTGACAGCGAGTGCTCGCGCGGCAGCATCCGCGGCGGCGGTGCCGGGACGCTTGCGTTCCACCCAACCGGGGATGTTCCGCTGCTTGGCCCTTGCCACCGCCATGGACCCCGGCGGCACATCGTTGGTGATCACCGATCCGGCGGCGGTGTAGACGCCATCGCCAATGGTCACAGGCGCGATGAACATGTTGTCCGAGCCGGTCCGGCAGTGCGCGCCGATCGTCGTGTGGTGCTTGCTGACCCCGTCGTAGTTCACGAAAACTGAAGCGGCGCCGATGTTGGAGAACTCGCCGATCGTGGCGTCGCCCACGTACGTGAGATGCGGCACCTTGGCGCCTTCGCCGATGCTGGCGTTCTTGGTCTCCACGAAGGTGCCGATCTTGCCCTTGACCCCCAGCCGGGTGCCCGGCCGCAGGTAGGCGAACGGCCCGACGCTGGCGTTGTCGCCGATCACCGCGCCGGTGCCGTGCGTGCGGATCACCTTGGCGCCCGCGCCGACCTCGGACTCGGCCAGCGTGGTGTCCGGGCCGATCTCCGCGCCCTCGCCCACCCGCACGCCCGCGCGCAGCTGCACGCCGGGGTGCAGCAGCACATCCCTGGCCAGCTCCACGTCCGCGTCCAGCCAGACCGAGGCCGGGTCGATCACGGTGACGCCCTCGCGCATCCAGCGCTCCAGCAGCCGCCGGTTCAGCTCCGCGCCCAGCCGGGCCAGCTGCACCCGGTCGTTGACCCCCTCCACCAGCCAGGCGTCCGCGCTGACCAGCGCGCCCACCCGCAGCCCGTCGCCGCGGGCGATGGAGAGCACGTCGGTGAGGTACAGCTCGCCCTGGGCGTTGTCGGTGGACAGCCTGCCGATCGCGCCGCGCAGCACGGCCGCGTCGAAGGCGTACACGCCGGAGTTGATCTCCTGGATGGCCCGCTGCGCCTCGTCGGCGTCCTTCTGCTCCACGATCGCGGTGACCACCCCGGTGGCGTCGCGCACGATCCGGCCGTAGCCGGTCGGGTTGTCCACCTTCGCGGTGAGCACGGTGACCGCGTTGCCCGCGTGCCGGTGCTCGGCGAGCAGGCCGCGCAGGGTCTCCGCGTCCAGCAGCGGCACATCGCCGTAGGTCACCACGACCACCCCGGACAGCTCGCCGGGCAGCGTGTCCAGCGCGCAGCTCACCGCGTGCCCGGTGCCGTTCTGCTGGTCCTGCACGGCGATCCGGATCTCGCGGTCCAGGGCCTTGCCGACGGTGTCGAGGTGGTCCCGCACCGCCTCCCGGCCGTGCCCGACGACCACCGCGAGGTGGTCCGGGCCCAGCTCGGCCGCGGCGCGCACCGCGTGTTCGACGAGGGTGCGGCCGGCCAGCCGGTGCAGCACCTTCGGAGTGGCCGAGCGCATGCGAGTGCCTTCGCCTGCGGCGAGCACGATCGCGGTGATGGGGCCGACGTCGCCCTGGAGCATGGGGTTGATCTCCCTGCCTGCCGTCTGTGGAAAGTCCGAGCGCGGACCACCCCGCGACGGGGGCCGCGCCCGCCGATCCTACGGGGCGATCGGCGGGAGCAGTCCGGGGCCGCTCAAGCTCTCCAGACCGGCGCCCGCCGGGCCGCCGTAGACCCGGTTGCCGCCCTCGCGCTTGGCGCAGTACATCGCCGAGTCCGCTCTGGACAGGGCCTGGCCTGGGCTTTCCTGCGGGAACACGGCGACGACGCCAATGGAGAGGGTGACCCCGCGGGACAGGTGCACGGGCAGCCGGTCGACCGCGTCCACCGCGCGGTTGAGCGCGGCCTCCGCGGCCGAGATCGGGGCGCCGGGCAGCAGCACCACGAACTCGTCGCCGCCGTAGCGGGCCACCAGGTCGTCCCCGCGCAGCGCGTCCCGGATGGTGCTGGCCACCGCGCGCAGCACGTCATCGCCCTCGGCGTGCGAGTGCCGGTCGTTGACGCCCTTGAACCCGTCCAGGTCGATCAGCGCCACCGACAGCGGGTAGGCGCCGGGCGCGTTGAACAGGGTGTCCATCCGCTCGTCCAGCGCGCGCCGGTTCGGCAGGCCGGTCAGCGGGTCCTGCAGCGCCTGCTGGGCCATGGCGCCGTGCTTGCGGGTCAGCCGCTCGTGGTCCAGGCGGGTGCGCAGGGTGGACTCACGGGTGCGGGCCAGTCCCCACAGCTCGTTCTCCAGCTCGTTGGCGTACTCCGAGAGCGCGGTGTTGGTGGCCCGGCTGTCCGGCCCGGACAACCGGGCGAACTCGCGCACCAGGCACAGCCGCAGCGAGGGCTCGGAGCTGTCGTGCTCCAGCTGCATGCGCACCTTGGTCAGCGCGGACAGCGCCTCCTCATGCCGGTCGCCCTCGGCGAGGCAGCGGGCCAGCGCGATCGAGGTCATGATCATCTCGGGTGGGTACATGGCCTGGTCGAGCAGGTCCTTGAGCCCCTCCACGTGTTCCATCCCCGGCCGGGCCAGCGCGTGCGCGGCGCCGAGCACCGGCACCTGGGCGGCCGCGGGCAGATCGGTGCGGCGCGGGAACAGCGACTCCCGCCACGGGCCCTCCACGGCGACCGCTATGGCCGAGGCGGTGGCGAAACGGTCCAGCGCCGCCTCGTCCCGGTCCACCCGCTCCAGCCGCAGGCCCCAGCCCAGCTGCAGCCGGACCCGGTTGATCAGGTGCACCGCGATGTCGTGCGGGCCACCGGAGTGCCGGATGTGCTGGTTGGCCTTGGCCAGTTCCTGGTCGGCCATGTCGTAGACGCCGAGCTGGGTGAGCACCAGGCCGATGTCGACCAGCGCGGAGACCAGCAGCCGGTCCCAGGCGCGGCGCGGTAACAGCGCGTCCGGGGCGGGTTCGTCGTCCAGCATGGCCAGCGCCTTGGCGATGGAGGACAGCGCCGCGTCCTCGCGGTCGGCCATCAGCGCGCGGCGGCCGGACAACGCGTGCGCGTCGGCCTCCAGCACCAGCAGACCGTGCCTGCGGGTGTGCGCGATCATCTCCTCCAGCAGCGGTTCCGCGTCATCGGCGATGCTGGGGGTGACCAGGCGGACCACCGCGGCACAGCGCAGGATCTCGCCGACCATCCAGGGTTCGCCGCGCCGCTGCGCCTCGGTGAGCAGCTCGTCGGTCTCCTCGGCGGCGTTGAGCTGGATGCCCAGCTCGCTGTTCTGCGCCACCGCGGCCAGTTCGCGGGCACGCCCCACCAACCACGCTTCGGATAGTTCAGACCGCGTGGGCAAGGGGCCGTCCCGCCTGTCGACCGTTTCCGAGGACAGTGGCGCACACCCCCTTACTGACGTGTCGCATAGCCGCCGGTTGTCCACCGTTCGGGTTGGACCCTCCCCGAGTCCGCACCGCTCCGCCGCCAGGATTCGAACCTGGACCATCGGAACCAAAATCCGAGGTGCTGCCGTTACACCACGGCGGATCACGGACACCGGCTGCGCGTCCGCCCGGACATCGTTACATATCCGGGCACCGGGCAGTGACATCCGGCCGGGTTTGCCATGTTTGAACGTCGCCCTGGCGACTTTCGGCCGGTTCGGTCCTGCCGGTCGCCGCGCTGGTCAGGACGGGCGCAGCCCCGGCAGCCGGGTGAGAAAAGCGCTGATCATCTGCTCGTAACCGGCCGGATTCAGGTTCCACGCGGCCACGTGGTCGGCGCCGGGCACCTCCTCGTACTGCACCGGCCAGGCCAGTCGCCGGGACTGCTCGGCCAGGTCACGGCTGGCCTGGACCGGCACCGTGCCGTCGGCCGAACCGTGGATGACCAGGGTGGGCGGCTTGGCCGCCGGTGGGCGCTCGATCAGCTCCAGGCGGTCGAAGTCGATGCCGGAGCGCCAGCTGGACACCGTGGTCGCGATGGGGGTCAGGAACTTCGGCAGACCACGTTCACCGGCCTGCCAGTCAAGGGTCTTCTTCCAGCTCAGCACGGGTGCGTCCAGCACGACCGCGGCCACGCCCCATGCCAGTTCGGAGCGGGCCAGGAGCTGGCCGATGATCGCCCCGCCCATCGAGTAACCGAACAACACCACCTTGCGGGCGCCGCTCTGCACCGCGAACCGCACCGCGGCTTCCGCGTCCCGCCATTCTGTGTCACCCAGGTGATACAGCCCATCGGGTGAAATTGGCGCGCCTTTGTCATTGCGGTAAGTAACCGAAAGGTTTGTGTATCCGAGTTTCCGGATCGCCGGGATCATCCGCAGCGTCTCGTCCCGGCTGGCGCCCCGCCCGTGCACCTGCACCACCCACACCCCGGTGTCCTTGCCGGTCTCCGGCCGCACCAGCCAGGCGGGCATCGGGCCCAGCTCGGAGGGGATGGGCACCTCGGTGAAGTCCAGGCCGTGCGCTCGCTTCGGATCGCCGTCGAACACGTCGTTGTCGAAGCGCACCTTGGTCCCGGCGGTCACCGTGCCGGCCCCGACCAACTGGCGCTCCACCTGCTCGCCGGAACGGCGCACCACCTCCCCGACCCGGGTCGCGCCACCCGGCCAGACCAGGGTGAACGTGCCCGGCTGGCGGGAGTTCTCGCTGTCCTCCAGGGTCACCGTGCCGGTGCTGGTGGCCACCACCAGGTCCCGGAACTGCGGTTCACCCGAGTAGGGGACAAGCAACTCCCCGCTGTAGTACCAGCCGACGCCGCCCGCGCCGAGGGTCAGCACCACCAGGGTGGCCACCACCGCGGCGACGATCCGCCGTCCGGTGCGGCGGGGCCGCGCGGGCGCGGCGGGCGGGTCGATCCGGACCGAGGTGTTCTCCACCAGCGCATTGTCCTGATCATGTCCAGCGGGCGCCGCCCAGGTGGCCCGGAGGTCAGCTCCGGGTGAACCGACACGCCCGGGGAAACCGAAACGCCGAGACCTGCGCCACGGGGTCTGGCGAGTTGGGCTTACCTTACTTACGCTTGCGTAAGTTACGGTGCCGTAAGTTGGACCGAGACCAGCCTCGACCTTCCCCCACATCGCTGAGGTAGCTATCGAATGACGACCACTGTCGAGACTCCCGCTCCCACCGAGGAGACCCCGCGCGGCCCCAAGCCCATGCTGGGCGAGCCGCGCTCCACCACCGCGCACATCACCATCTGCGCCTTCGTGATCATCCCGACCCTGGTGCTGATCGCGGCGGTGCCGCTGGCCTGGGGGTGGGGGCTTAGCTGGGTGGACATCGGCCTCGCCGTGTTCTTCTACTACCTGTCCGGGCTCGGTGTGACCATCGGCTTCCACCGGCACTTCACGCACGGCTCGTTCAAGGCCAAGCGCCCGGTCCGGATCGGGCTGGCGGTGGCCGGGATGATGGCCGTGCAGGGCTCGATCCTGCACTGGGTGGCCGACCACCGGCGGCACCACGCCTTCTCCGACAAGGAGGGCGACCCGCACTCGCCGTGGCTGCACGGCACCACGCCGTGGGGGCTGACCAAGGGCTTCTGGCACGCGCACATGGGCTGGACGCTCAACCGGGACAAGACCAACGCCGAGCGCTTCGCCCCCGACCTGCTGGCCGACAACGACATCAAGCTGGTCGACAAGTACTTCTCGCTGTTCACCGTGGCCACCTTCGTGCTGCCCGGTGTGCTCGGCGGCCTGATCACCTGGTCCTGGTGGGGCGCGCTGACCGCGTTCTTCTGGGCGGGCATCGTCCGGGTGGGCTTCCTGCACCACGTCACCTGGTCGACCAACTCGATCTGTCACTTGATCGGCGACCGCCCGTTCAAGTCCAAGGACAAGGCGGCCAACTTCTGGCCGCTGGCGATCCTGAGCTTCGGCGAGTCCTGGCACAACCTGCACCACGCCGACCCGACCAGCGCCCGCCACGGCGTCAAGCGCTGGCAGCTGGACACCTCGGCCCGGATCATCTGGATCTTCGAGAAGTTCGGCTGGGTGCACTCGGTTCGCTGGCCGAGCGAGCAGCGACTCGCCCGCATTACGGTCACCGAGGCGGCGCACTGAATTACCGGCAGTTTTCGCTTCGGCGGCCCAGTTCACGTGCGGCGTGAGCTGGGCCGCTGGCATATTGCGGTAGGAAAAGCATCTAGGGTGGGGGAGATGGCAGCACGACGACGCGAGCGGGCGCAGAGCGAAGTCGCCGCAGCGCGCCCGCCAGTGCCGCGGGTGCGCATGACCGGCAAGGAGCGGCGGCAGCAGCTCCTCGACGTCGGGCGGGCGCTGTTCGCCGAGAAGGGCTACGACGCGGCCAGCATCGAGGAGATCGCGCACCGGGCCGGCGTGTCCAAGCCCGTGGTCTACGAGCACTTCGGCGGCAAAGAGGGCCTCTACGCGGTGGTCGTGGACCGCGAGATGGACCTGCTGCTGGAAGGTGTCATCAGCGCCCTCTCCGGCGCCACCCACCCCCGTGATCTGCTGGAACGGGCCGCCACCGCGTTGCTGGACTACATCGAGGAGTCCGCCGACGGCTTCCGGATCCTGGTCCGCGACTCGCCGGTGGCCAGTGCGACCGGCAGCTTCTCCAGCCTGCTCAACGACATCGCCAGCCAGGTCGAGCACATCCTCGGGCTGCAGTTCTCCTCCCGCGGCTACGACCCCAAGCTGGCCGGGCTCTACGCGCAGGCGCTGGTGGGCATGGTCGCGCTCACCGGGCAGTGGTGGCTGGAGGTGCGCAAGCCCAAGAAGGAAGAGGTGGCCGCGCACCTGGTCAACCTGTCCTGGAAGGGTTTGTCACACCTGGATCCGGCGCCCAAGCTGCGCATCTCTCGATAACTTGACCGGGTGCTCGCACCCCTGCGGTATCCCGCCTTCCGGCTGCTGACCGTAGGCCGGGTGATCACTCAGCTGGGTGATTCCGTCGCCACCATCGCGCTGGCCTTCGCCGTGCTCGACCTGACCGGCTCGGTGATCACGCTCGGGCTGGTGGTCGGTCTGCGTTCGATCATGGCCGTGCTCTCCCTGCTCTTCGGCGGGGTGATCGCGGACCGGCTGCCCCGGCACCTGGTGCTGGTGGGCAGCAGCGCGGTGAGCACGCTCAGCCAGGCCGCGCTCGCCACCCTGGTGCTCACCGGCACCGCGACCGTGCCGGCGGTGGCCGTGCTGGCCGCGATCAACGGCACCGCGGTCGCCTTCTCCTGGCCGGCCTCGGCCGCGATCACCCCGCAGACCGCGCCGGCGGAGACCTGGCAGCAGGCCAACGCGCTGGTCCGGCTGGGCATCAGCGGCGGCAAGATCGTCGGCGCCTCGGTGGGCGGGCTGCTGGTGGCGGTGGTCGGACCCGGCTGGGGGCTGGCGCTGGACGCGCTGACCTTCGCGGTGGCCGGACTGTGCTTCCTGCTGATCCGGCTGCCCAAGGCCGAGCCCAGCGCCGAGCGCACCACCATGGTCCGGGAGCTGATCGACGGGTGGCGCGAGTTCGTCTCCCGGCGCTGGGTGTGGGTGGTCGTGGTCGCGTTCATGTTCCTCAACGCGGCCACGGTCGGCGTGCTGCAGGTGCTCGGCCCGGCAGTGGCTGATCAGAGCATCGGCCGCTCCGCCTGGGGACTGGTGCTGGCCGCGCAGACCGCGGGCATGGCGGTGGGCGCGGTGATCGCGATGCGGTTGCGGGTGCGCAGGCTGTTGCTGGTCGGCTGCGTGTGCATGCTGCTGGACGCGGTGCTGCCGCTGACCATGGCGATCAGCCCGCAGACCTGGACCCTGGTGCTGATGGCCTTCCTGGCCGGGATCGGGCTGGAGCAGTTCGGGGTGGCCTGGGAGACCTCGATGCAGCAGCACATCCCGGCCGACCGGCTGGCCAGGGTGTACTCCTACGACGCGATCGGGTCCTTCCTCGCGGTGCCGGTCGGCGAGATCGCGATCGGCCCGGCCGCGCACGCGTTCGGGGTCACCGAGACCCTCTACGCCGCGGCCGGGGTGATCGCGCTGGCCACACTGTTCATGCTGGCCAGCCGTAGTGTGCGCCGGCTGGAGAACACCTCGCCCGCGCTCAGCGGCGGGTGATCCGCAGCAGCTTGTCCCCGGTGCCGTTGGAGGTGGTCACATACAGCGCGCCGTCCGGGCCGCGGCGGGCCGCGCGCAGCCTGCCGTGCGTGTCGTCCAGCTCCCTTGGCGCCGAGACCGACTTCACCGCGCCGGTCTCGTCCAGGCTGAGCAGCAACAGCTTGCTGCCCTTCAACGTGGTCATGGCCAGCATGCCGTCCAGCTCGCCCCAGTTCGCGCCGCTGAGGAAGTCCACCGCGCACACCGCCTCGGTGGAGGAGCCCGAACTCCACACCGCGGGCACCGCGTCCGGGAACCGCTCGGTATCGGTCATCGGCACGCTCTCGTCGTAGCTGGTCACCGTGCCGCCCTGGGCCGGGTCCCAGCCGTAGTTGGCGCCGGCCTTGAGCAGGTTCACCTCGTCGTCGCGGGTCGGCCCGTGCTCGGCGGCGAAGACCTGGTCCCCGCCCGGCCGGACCGCCAGGCCCTGCACGTTGCGGTGGCCGAGGGTGTAGATCAGCCGCTCCCGCGCGTCGCCGGAGCTGGCGAACGGGTTGCCCGGCGCGGGCGCCCCGGTGTTCAGGTCGATCCGCAGCACCTTGCCGCCCAGCCCGTGCCGGTCCTGCGCGGCCGCGGCCTGCGCCGCGTCCCCGGTGCCGACCAGCAGCGCGCCGTCCGGGGCCAGCTGCAGCCGGCAACCGGAATGCCGTCCGCTGCTCACCGGCAACCCGGCCAGCAGCGGGTTCGGGCTCTTGGTCGCGCTGCGGCCGTCCGCGGCCAGCGTCCAGGTGACCAGCCGGACGTCGATGGGCCGGTCGTCCTGCTGGTAGGTCTGGCAGGTGGTGAACTTGCGGCTGGTGGCGAAGTCCGGGTGCACCACCAGGCCCATCAGCCCGCCTTCCCCGCGCACCAGCACGTCGGTGAAGTCCGCGCGCACCTCGGTCACGCTCGCCCCCGGCCTGGACCCGGACAGCAGGGCCAGCCGACCAGGCCGCTGGCTGACGAGCACCTGCCCGTCCGGCAGGAAGCCGATCTCCCAGCCGTGCGTGAGCTTGTCGGTGACCACCTCCACCGCCAGGCTGGGCGAGGGACTCGTGGACGGCGCGCTGCCGCCCACCCCGCCCGCGCAGCCCGCTGTGAGCAGGACCGACAACCCGATGATCGCGACCCGCGAGTTCATGTTCTCCAGAGTGCGGCATCTGATGTGGTCTCGCCGTGAATGTCCGGATCACCGGCGGAATTCGGTAGGGCGCAACGAGCCTCGCGTGGCACGCTGCGCGGGATGACAGCCACGTTCGTGCTCGTGCACGGTGCCAACGCCAACTCCTTCAGCTGGTCCGCGGTGCAGCGGGAACTCACGCTGCGCGGCCACCGATCCCTCGCCGTCGACCTGCCCGGACACGGCTTCCAGGCCGGGTTCAGCCCCGCCTACCAGTCACCCCAGGACCTGGACGCGTTCGCCGCGGCCCCCTCCACGGTGGCCGCGGCCACGCTGGCCGACTACGTCGAGCACACCGTGGCCGTGGTGCGCCGGGCTGCCGAGCACGGGCCGGTGATCCTGGTCGGGCACAGCCTCGGCGGGTTCACCCTGGGCGGGGTGGGCAACGCGATCCCGGACCTGCTGCACCGGATCGTCTACATCGCCGCCTGGTGCTGCACCCGGCCGGTCCTCGACTACGTGACCGCGCCGGAGTACACCGAGGGCATGGCGATGGCCACCGGCCAGGCGCTGGTGGTGGCCGATCCGATGCGGGCCGGGCTGGTCCGGATGAACTGGCGCACCGGCGATCCGGCCCGGCTGGCCCTCGTGCACGAGGCCATGTTCGCCGAGGGCACCGAGGCCGAGTTCCTGGCCGCGATCAACACCCTGGACCCGGACGAGTCGGTGCACATCACCCAGGGCGACACCAGCCTGGACCCGGCGCGCTGGGGCCGGGTGCCGCGCAGCTATGTCCGGCTGGCCGGGGACCGGCTGCTGCCGCCGGCCTGGCAGGACCTGCTCATCGCGGACGCGGACGCGGCCAACCCGGAGCACCCCTTCGACGTGCACACCGTGGCGAGCAGCCACCTCGGCTTCCTGGCCCGCCCGGCCGCGGTGGTGGACATCCTGGACGCACTGGCCCCGCGATGAGCCTGGCGGGGAACGTGAAGCGGATCGGGTGCTCGCTCGTGCACCGCTGGCACCGGATCCCGGTGCTGGTGGCGGTGCTCGCGGTCAGCTTCTGGCTCAACGAGTTCCACTGGGGCTGGTTCAACCCCGGCCTGCTCATCGCCATCGCGGTGGCGCCGGGACTGCTCGACTGGTGGGTCGCGGGCGACGAGCGCGCGGCCGACGTAGGCTGACTGACGAGACCCCTCTCCGGGGCAACATCCCGGGCAGAGGTCTGTCTCGCGTTCGAACACCGAGGGGATCGCACTCCGTCATGACCACCTCCGCACCGCTGGCCGGTCTGCTGCTCGCCACCGCGAAGTCCGAGGCCCTCCGCAAGGTCGTCACCGCGGTCGGCGCGCACGATCTGGAACTGGAAGGCCCGGCCTCGGCCCGGCCGCTGGTCGTGGCCACCCTCGCCGCACCGGCCCCCCTCGGCGCGGACCGGATGGCCCTGGTCGTCACCGCCACCGGCCGGGAGGCCGAGGAACTCGGCACCGCCCTGTCCGACCTGCTCGGCGCGGACACCGTGGCGGTCTTCCCGTCCTGGGAGACGCTGCCGCACGAACGGCTCTCCCCGCGCGCGGACACCGTCGGCGGGCGGCTGTCCATCCTGCGCAGGCTGGCCCACCCCGAGGAGTTCGGGCCGCTGCGGGTGGTGGTGGCCACCGTGCGCAGCCTGATCCAGCCGATGGCCCCCGGCCTGGGCGAACTGGAGCCGGTACGGCTGCGGGTCGGCTCCGAGCACGACTTCCACACCCTGGTCGAGCGGTTCGTGCAGCTGGCCTACGTGCGGGTGGACATGGTGGAGAAGCGCGGTGAGTTCGCCGTGCGCGGCGGCATCCTGGACGTCTTCCCGCCCACCGCCGAACACCCGGTGCGACTGGAGTTCTGGGGCGATGAGGTCACCGAGATCCGCGCCTTCGCCGTGGCCGACCAGCGCTCGCTGGCCGATCCGGTGCCCGAGCTGTTCGCCCCGCCCTGCCGGGAACTGCTGATCACCGACGAGGTCCGGGCCCGCGCGGCCGGCCTCGGCGCGGAGCATCAGGGCGATCCGCAGCTGGCCGAGATGCTGGACAAGATCGCCAACGGGATCCCGTGCGAGGGCATGGAGGCGTTGCTGCCCGCGTTGCTGCCCGGCCAGCTCGAACTGCTCACCGACGTGGTCCCGGTCGGCACGCACGTGCTGGTGGCCGACCCGGAGAAGGTGCGCACCCGCGCGCACGACCTGGTGCGCACCGGCCAGGAGTTCCTGGAAGCCTCCTGGATGGCCGCGGCCAGTGGCGGCAAGGCCCCGATCGACCTGGGCGCCTCCGCCTACCGCAGCCTCTCCGACGTGGCCGAGCACGCCCGCGAGACCGGCCGCCCCTGGTGGTCGCTGAGCCAGCTCACCACCGACGACGTGGACGGCGAGCGCCGCCCGATCCGGCTGGACATCCGCCAGGTCGAGGCCTACCGCGGCGAGGTCGAACGGGCCTTCGCCGACCTGCGCGCGCACGCCGCGGCCGGCGGCGCCGCGGTGCTCGTGGTGCCCGGCACCGGCACCGGGCAGCGGGCCTGCGAACAGCTCGGCGAGGCCGAGGTGCCCTGCCGCTGGGCCGAGGACGGCCTGCCGGCGGCCCCGGCTCCCGGCCTGGTCACCGTGGTCCGCGGCGCGCTGGAGGACGGCTTCGTGCTGACCGACCCGGCGCTGGTGGTGCTCACCGAGACCGACCTCACCGGCGGCCGCGGCGGCACCTCCACCAAGGACATGCGCCGGATGCCCTCCCGTCGCCGCAACGCCGTCGACCCGCTCGCGCTCAAGCCCGGCGACTTCGTGGTGCACGAGCAGCACGGCATCGGCAAGTACGTGCAGATGGTGCAGCGCACCGTGCAGGGCGCCACCCGCGAGTACCTGGTGCTGGAGTACGCCTCCAGCAAACGCGGCCAGCCCGGCGACCGGCTGTTCGTGCCCACCGACCAGCTCGACGACGTCTCCCGCTACGTCGGCGGCGAACTGCCCGCGCTGAACAAGCTCGGCGGCTCGGACTGGAAGGCCACCAAGGCCAAGGCGCGCAAGGCGGTCAAGCAGATCGCGGCCGAACTCGTGCAGCTCTACGCGGCCCGGCAGTCCGCGCCGGGGCACGCCTTCGGCGAGGACACCCCGTGGCAGCGGGAGCTGGAGGACGCCTTCCCGTTCACCGAGACCCCCGACCAGATGGCCGCCATCGACGAGGTGAAGGCTGACATGCGCCGCCCGGTGCCGATGGACCGGGTGATCTGCGGCGACGTCGGCTACGGCAAGACCGAGATCGCGGTGCGCGCGGCGTTCAAGGCGGTGCAGGACGGCAAGCAGGTGGTGGTGCTGGTGCCCACCACGCTGCTCGCCCAGCAGCACCTCAACACCTTCACCGAGCGGATGCGCGCCTTCCCGGTCACGGTCAAGGGCATGTCCCGGTTCACCGACCCGATGGAAGCGGAGAAGGTGCTCGCCGGCCTGGCCGACGGCGGCGTGGACGTGGTCATCGGCACCCACCGGCTGCTGCAGAAAACCGTGCGCTACAAGGATCTCGGCCTGGTCATCGTGGACGAGGAGCAGCGCTTCGGGGTCGAGCACAAGGAGCACATCAAGTCCCTGCGCACGCACGTGGACGTGCTCACCATGTCCGCCACCCCGATCCCGCGCACGCTGGAGATGAGCCTGGCCGGCATCCGCGAGATGTCCACCATCCTCACCCCGCCGGAGGAGCGGCACCCGGTGCTGACCTACGTGGGCGGGCACAACGAGAAGCAGGTCGGCGCGGCCATCCGGCGTGAGCTGCTGCGCGACGGCCAGGTCTTCTACGTGCACAACCGGGTCAGCACCATCGAGAAGGCGGCCAGGTCGCTGCGTGAGCTGGTGCCCGAGGCCAGGGTGGTCACCGCGCACGGGCAGATGAACGAGGACCGGCTGGAGAAGATCATCGAGGGCTTCTGGGAGAAGGAGTACGACGTCCTGGTCTGCACCACCATCGTGGAGACCGGCCTGGACATCTCCAACGCCAACACCCTCATCGTGGAACGCGGCGACCTGCTCGGCCTCTCCCAGCTGCACCAGCTGCGTGGCCGGGTCGGCCGGGCCAGGGAACGCGGCTACGCCTACTTCCTCTACCCGCCGGAGTCCCCGCTCACCGAGCACGCGCACGACCGGCTGGCCACCATCGCGCAGAACTCCGAGCTGGGCTCGGGCATGGCGGTGGCCATGAAGGACCTGGAGATCCGCGGCGCGGGCAACATCCTGGGCGCGGAGCAGTCCGGGCACATCGCCGGGGTCGGCTTCGACCTCTACGTCCGGCTGGTCGGCGAGGCGGTGGACGCCTTCCGCAAGCAGGCGGGCGCCGGGGACGGCGAGGCCGAGGAGACCGAGCTGGCCGACGTGCGGATCGAGCTGCCGGTGGACGCGCACATCCCGCACGAGTACGTGCCCGGCGAGCGGCTGCGGCTGGAGGCGTATCGCAAGATCGCCGCGGCGGTCAGCCCGGCCGACCTGGACGCGGTGCGCGCGGAGCTGACCGACCGCTACGGCCCGCTGCCCAGGGCGGTGGAGCACCTGCTGTCGGTCTCCACCCTGCGCCAGACCTGCCGGGAGCACGGGGTCACCGAGATCGCCCTGCAGGGCAGCCAGATCCGGTTCGCCCCGATGGACCTGCGCGACTCGCAGACCATCCGGCTCAAGCGGCTCTACCCCAAGGCGCTGTACAAGCAGGCCACCCACCTGATCAACGTGCCGCGGCCCACCGAGGGCCCGGCCGGCGGGCGGATGGGCGCGCCGCCGCTGCGCGACGAGGCGCTGCTGGACTGGTGCGCGCAGTTCCTGCGCAACCTCGCCGGAGCCACTCCGGGTACCCCCGTTGGGGCGGGAAGGGCCTGATGGGCAAGACTCGTGACGACCTGCGCCACCCGATCGTGAGAAGGTACGGAGCTGTGACGAAGGCCATGACTCGCACCCGCCTGGTCGCCGTGTCGATCACCGCGGGCCTGTTCCTGACCGGCTGTGCCGGTGGCCCCAGCAAGATCGGCAGCGCGGCGATCGTCGGCGACACCGCCATCCCGCTGGAGACCGTGCAGCAGCGCTTCGACGCCTGGCTGGCGGCCTACTCGGACGGCTCCGGGGCCCAGCGGGAGCGGCAGGGCCTGGCCAACCTGGGCCGGGCGCAGGCCAGCGTGCTGGTCAGCCGCGAGCTGGTCCGCCAGGTCGCCAAGGCCGAGGGCGTGACCTACAGCGAGGAAGAGGTCCAGGAGCTGATCAAGCAGGTGGGCGGTTCCACCGAGGCGGCGGCGCAGACCCTGGAGACCCCGGCCAACTACCACCAGTCGGTGCGGGCCCAGCTGCTCGCGGCCGCGATCGGCCGCAGGCACATCCAGAACCTGCGCATCACCATGGACTTCACCACCGCGACCAGCCGCACCGAGGCCGAGCGCAAGGCCAAGGAGATGGCGCAGAGCGAGCAGGCCGCGACCGCGCTGGTGCGCAAGGACGTGGCAGGCATGCCGGCCAACCCGCAGACCGGCCAGTCCGCCGAGCAGAGCAGGCTGAACCAGACGCTGCCGGTGACCAACTTCCTCGGCCAGCAGACCCCGCGCGCGCTGATGTCGCTGTTCACCGTGCCCGCGGGCACCGTGGTCGGGGTCTCGCTGAACTCCGGCCAGCAGGGCGGCGGCGCGCAGCAGTGGATCGTGGCCAGGGTGAAGAGCCGCACCGACCAGCCGACCTCGGGCACCTCGCCGGGCGAGGTGGCCGAGCAGGCGGGCCCGTCCCAGCTCGAACTGGTCGGCCAGGCCGTGATCTCGCACTACGCCGCGGGCCAGAAGATCGAGATCAACCCGCGCTACGGCGTCTGGGAGCCGACCTCCACCGACACCCAGGCCCGGATCACCGGCCCCGGCAACCCGGCCCCCACCTTCAGCATCCCGGCGCGGGCCGAAGTCCAGAAGTGACGCCGGTGTTCCAGGGCTGCGCCGTCGTCCTGCTCAGCGAGCGCCTCGGCGCGGTCTTACCGCTGGCCGCGGTGCCCGTGGTGCGCACCGCGGCCGAGGTCTACGCCGACCCGGCCGAGCTGGGCTTTCCCGCTCCGCCACCGGCGGCCGAGCTGCTCGCGCTGGCCGCCGAGGCGCCGCTGGTGCTGCTGACCCTGGACGCCGAGGGCCCGGCCGCGGCCGCGCTGGTGCGGGCCGGGGCCAAGCTGATCGGCACCCCGGAGCCCCGTGGCGCCGGGCTGGTCGAGGCGGCCCAGGTCATGCACCGGCTGCGCTCGCCGGGCGGCTGTCCCTGGGACGCCGAGCAAACGCACGACTCACTGCGGCAGTACCTGGTCGAGGAGACCTACGAGCTGCTGGAGGCGATCGAGGACGGCGACCGGGCCGCGTTGCGCGAGGAACTCGGCGACGTGCTGCTCCAGGTGCTCTTCCACGCCAGGGTGGCCGAGGAGGACGGGGCCGACCCGTTCTCCATCGACGAGGTGGCCACCGAACTGGTGGCCAAGCTGGTCGGCCGCCACCCGCACGTCTTCGCCGAGCACGGCGACCCCGCGGTGCGGGACAGCCACACCCAGCAGCAGCGTTGGGAAGAGCTGAAGCAGATGGAAAAGCGCCGGGAGTCCGCGGTGGACGGGGTCGCCCTCGGCCAGCCCGCGGTGGCCCTGGCCGCCAAACTCGCCCAGCGCGCCGGTCGCGCCGGGGTGCCCGTCGACCTGCTGCCCGACGGCGGTGACCCCGGCCGGGCCCTGTTCGCGGTGGCCGCCAGGGCAAAGCTCGACGGCGGCGATCCGGAGTCCGCACTGCGCGCGGTGGCCCGTGGCTTCGGCCGCACCCTGCGTGCCGCCGAGGTCGCGGCCCGCGCCGACGGCGCCGATCCGGCCGCGCTGGACGCGGACGGCTGGCGCCGGTACTGGCCCACTGAACAGCTCAACGGCGGCTCACGCGGCGACAGCTCAACCGGCTGAACGGGCGAGACGGGCTACCCCTGATTGGGTTAATCGGAATGAATTCGTGACCCGCCGTGTGGGTTGACGATGACCTTGAGCGGGTTCCCAGGCACACTGGGTGGCGATGAACGCCGACGGCCACACCCGAAGCGAACGACGCTGGGCCTTCCTGTTGCTCGGGGCCACCGGAGCCGCCCTGGTCACCCTCGGCGCGGTGGTGGTGCGCGGCGAGCTGGCCGCCACGCCCGCGATGCGGCAACCACCGGTCGCCGAGTTCAAGTTGCCCACCGCCCTGGCCCCACCCAACGCCGGCGCGGCCCTGCCCGAGCTGACCCCGCAGCCACCGGGCGCCCGCCCGCAGGCCCAGCTGGCCGGCTGGGCCGCCCAGTACTCGAACAAGCTCAACGTGCCCAAGGGCGCGCTGGAGGCCTACGGCTACGCCGCCGCGCTCACCGCGGCCGAGCGGCCCGCCTGCCGGATCACCTGGACCGCGCTCGCCGGCATCGGCCAGATCGAGTCCAACCACGGCCGGTTCAACGGCGCCAAGCTGGACGCCTCGGCCCGCCCCACCAGCGATATCCGCGGCATCCCGCTGGACGGGCGGCCGGGCGTGAAGGCGATCAAGGACACCGACGGCGGCAGGCTGGACGGGGACACCGTGTGGGACCGGGCCATGGGCCCGCTCCAGTTCATCCCGACCACCTGGAAGGACTGGGGCGCCGACGCCGACACCGACGGCCGCACCGATCCGGACGACCTCGACGACGCCGCCCTCTCCGCCGCCCGCTACCTGTGCGCCAGCGGCGGCGACCTGGGCACGGCCGAGGGCTGGTGGCGTGCGGTGACCACCTACAACGAGAGCCGCCGCTACGGCCAGGACGTGCTGGACCGGGCCGATCACTACGGCCGGGCCAGCCGCGAGAACTGACCCGCCCGCGCCGGGTGTGCGTAGCCTGGTCTGGTGGTCACCCCTGCTGCACCGTCCCTGCCGACGCCCACCCCTGAGCCGCCCCGCCGTCGCGGCGGTGTAGCCGGGCGGCTGGTCATCGCCGGTGTGGTCATCGGCGTGGCCGGGGCGGGCATCTGGGCGCTGACCCAGGTCACCGAGCCGGACCGGACCCCGCGCCGGGTGGAGCCGCCGATCGTGGCGGTGCCGGTGGAACCCGGGTCCGCGGTGCCCGGCGACGTGCTGCCGGACCGGCAGCCGCCGCCGGACCGCAAGCCGCCGCCCGCGGCCCAGGGCGGTCCGGCCCCGGACCCGATCGGCGACTGGGCCAACCGGGTCAGCGAGACCATCGAGGTCCCGGCCCGCGCCTTACGCGCCTACGCGGTGGCCGACCTGACCCTGCGCGCGGAGAAGCCGCGCTGCCGGATCACCTGGGCCACCATCGCCGCGATCGGCCGGATCGAGTCCAACCACAACCGCTACGGCGGCGCGACCCTGCAGGAGGACGGCCGCCCGTCCAAGCCGATCATCGGCGTGCCGCTGGACGGCTCACCCGGCTTCAAGGCCATCCCGGACACCGACAAGGGCCAGCTCGACGGCGACACCCAGTGGGACCGCGCGGTCGGCCCGATGCAGTTCATCCCGGGCACCTGGAAGCGCTTCGCCGCCGACGGCGACGGGGACGGCAAGGCCGATCCGCAGGACATCGACGACGCCGCGGTGGCCGCCGGCCGCTACCTGTGCTCGGCCAACCGGGACCTGGGCACCGGCAAGGACTGGTGGGCGGCGACCTTCACCTACAACAACTCGGTGGAGTACGGCCAGAAGGTCTTCGGCCTGGCCGACCGCTACGCCCGCGGCAGCCTCGGCCAGCGCTGAAGCCGGTTCAGGTGCCGGTGTCCTTCTCCCGCAGCATGATCCGGGCCCGGACCTCGTTGACCGCCTCCAGGTAGTCCGGCTTCGGGTTCATCGCCGCGGCCATCCGCAGCTGGGTGATCGCCTCGGACAGCCTGCTCTGCCGTTGCAGCGTCCGGCCCAGCGCGAAGCGGGCGTAGTGATCGGTGGGATCCAGCTCCAGCACCCGGCGGAAGGACCGCTCGGCGCGGGTGAACTGGGCGGAGTGCAGATAACACCGGGCGGCGAGCAGATGAACACTCGGCAGGTCCGGATTGGACTCCAGGACGGGCTCCAGCCAGCGCAGTGCGTCCAGCGGCCGGTTCGCGGCCAGGAGCGACTCCGCCCTGCGATACGCCTCGAAGGTGCCCTCGGTCATAGTCACCCCACGGTACGACGTCTTCGCCGATCGCGCGCCCGCCATCCGGGCCATGATCCACACCCCACCGGCCGTGTTGGCCGTTCTGGTACGGCGTGCGCACGGGTGGGGGTGGGGTCCGGCTAGGCTCGGCAGTGGTCAAGTCCCAGGCTGGGTGATTAAGGAGAGCGCACGTGGCGGTCATCGAACAGGTAGGCGCCCGCGAGATCCTGGACTCTCGCGGCAACCCCACCGTCGAGGTCGAGGTGGCACTGGATGACGGCACGCTGGCCCGCGCGGCCGTGCCCTCGGGTGCGTCCACGGGCGAGCACGAGGCGGTTGAGCTGCGCGACGGCGACAGCAACCGGTACCTCGGCAAGGGTGTCGAGAAGGCCGTGACCGCGGTGCTCGATGAGATCGGCCCCGAGCTGATCGGCATCGAGGCCGTGGAGCAGCGGCTGGTGGACCAGAAGCTGGTCGACCTGGACGGCACCCCGGACAAGTCCCGGCTCGGCGCGAACGCCATCCTCGGCGTCTCGCTCGCGGTGGCCAAGGCCGCCGCCGAGTCCAGTGGGCTGGAGCTGTTCCGCTACGTCGGCGGCCCGAACGCGCACGTGCTGCCGGTGCCAATGATGAACATCATCAACGGTGGCGCGCACGCCGACAGCGATGTCGACATCCAGGAATTCATGATCGCGCCGATCGGCGCGGAGAGCTTCCGCGAGGCGCTGCGCTGGGGCGTGGAGGTCTACCACGCGCTCAAGTCGGTGCTCAAGGCCAAGGGCCTGGCCACCGGACTCGGCGACGAGGGCGGCTTCGCGCCGAACCTGCCGAGCAACCGGGACGCGCTGGACCTGATCGTGCAGGGCATCGAGAAGGCCGGTTTCCGGGTGGGCCGGGACGTCGCGCTCGCGCTCGACGCGGCCGCCACCGAGTTCTACAAGGACGGCTCGTACCACTTCGAGAAGTCCAAGCGCAGCGCCGAGCAGATGACCGGGTACTACACCGAGCTGCTCAACAACTACCCGCTGATCTCCCTTGAGGACCCGCTGTCCGAGGACGACTGGGACGGCTGGGTGCAGCTGACCAAGGAGGTCGGCGACCGGGTGCAGATCGTCGGCGACGACCTGTTCGTCACCAACCAGGAGCGCCTGGAGGAGGGCATCGCCCGCCGCGCCGCGAACTCGGTGCTGGTGAAGGTCAACCAGATCGGCACCCTGTCCGAGACGCTGGACACGATCAGCCTGGCGCAGTCCTGCGGCTACCGCAGCATGATGAGCCACCGCTCCGGCGAGACCGAGGACACCACCATCGCCGACCTCGCGGTGGCGCTCAACTGCGGTCAGATCAAGACCGGCGCGCCCGCCCGTAGCGAGCGGGTGGCCAAGTACAACCAGCTGCTGCGGATCGAGGAGACCCTCGGCGACGCGGCCCGCTACGCGGGCGAGCTGGCGTTCCCGCGGTTCACCCCGGACACCCAGGGCTGAGCCCGATGGCGGGGCGCGAGCACGACAGGGAGCGGCGGCGCAGGCGGACGGAGAACTCCTCCGCCTCCTCGGCGCGCCGGCCGGAGCGCGCGCGCCGCAAGTGGCAACGACCGGACCGGACCGGCGCGGCAGCGGCCTCCTCCAGCACCGAGGAGGTCCGCTCCGCCCGGGACCGGTCCGCGCGGGACCGCAGTGAGACCACCCGCCGCGGCACGCCCGGCACCCGGACCCGCAGGCCCACCGCGGGACCGGGCGGGGCGTTCAAGCTCTCCTCCACCCGGCGGGCCGCGCTGCTGGCGATCATCGCCTGCGCGCTGACGCTGTCCATCGCGGTGCCACTGCGCAACTACTGGAGTCAGAAGTCGGAGATGCAGGCCGAGACCGAGAAGGTCAAGCAGCTCAACGAGGTGGCCAAGCAGCTCG
Source organism: Crossiella sp. S99.2 (assembly GCF_023094165.1). GTDB lineage: Bacteria > Actinomycetota > Actinomycetes > Mycobacteriales > Pseudonocardiaceae > Crossiella. The sequence goes on from NZ_JALMDK010000001.1 coordinate 851,449, forward strand.
AGGAGCGCAAGACCCAGCTCTCGGACCCGACCCAGATCGAGGCCGAGGCCCGGCGCAGGCTGCGCTACGTCCGGCCGGGTGAGACGCCGTACGTGGTGCAGCTGCCGCAGCCGACCACCCCGGCCGCGCCGGCGGAGGCCGAACAACGCAAGAACGACAAGCCTTGGTACGACCGGCTATGGGACTCGATCACCGGGAGTGGTTCGTGAGCAAGGAAAAACCGCGCCTGGGACTGGACGTCCCGCCGGTGCGGGAGGAGCTGACCGAGGCCGATCGCGCGGCGGTGACCGCGCAGCTGGGCCGGTCACCACGCGGTGTACGGGCGGTGGCGTACCGCTGTCCGTGTGGCAACCCGGCGGTGCTCCAGACGAACCCCCGGTTGGACGACGGCACCCCGTTCCCCACCATGTACTACTCGACCTGCCCCCGGGTGAACTCGATGTTGGGGACGCAGGAGGCATCCGGTCTGATGAAGGAGATGACCGACCGCCTCGAAACCGATGAGGGCCTTGCTGACCAGTACCGGAAGGCGCACGAGAGCTATCTCGCCGAGCGCGACGGGATCGAGTCGCTGGGCACCGGGGTCACCGCGGGCGGAATGCCGGACCGGGTCAAGTGCTTGCACGTACAAGTTGCACATGCACTTGCCTGTGGGCGCGGAGTGAACCCTTTTGGTGATGAATCGGCTGATCGGCTGACTGACTGGTGGCGCTCCGGTAGCTGCGTGTAGCGCGCGCTGGGCTCTCTGGGGAACTCGCGGTCTTCGGCTGCACCGGTCGAGTCGCTACACTCGCGTATCTCGTGCTCAGCACCGGGTTCGGCCAGGTCACCGCCTCGCAACGAGGGTGGAATGCCAGCGGAAGGACAGCCACCATGGGTAGTGTCCCCGCGCTTCCTCACAGCAGGCCACTGACGCGGTTTGACCTGGAGGCGATGCCTCATGACGGTCATCGCTACGAGCTCGTGGACGGGGTGCTCACCGTGAGCCCGTCACCCCGTCCACTCCACCAGCGCGCCATCCTGCGACTGATCATGGCGCTGGAACCGCACTGCCCCGAGGAGCTGGAGATCCTGCCTGCCCCGGTGGACGTGGTGCTGGCCGAGGACACCGTGCTGATCCCGGACATCGTGATCGCGCGCACGGTGGACTGGACCGATCGCGGGCTCTTCGGCCCGCCGGTGCTCGCGGTCGAGGTTTTCTCGCCGAGCACCCGGCGATTCGACCTGGAACTCAAGCGGGCGCGTATGCAGGCGGCCGGATGCCCGAACTATTGGGTGGTCGATCCGGACGAACCGGCGTTGCGCTGCTGGCATTTGCGGGATGGCCGCTATGTGGAGGTCGCATTCGCGCGCGGCACCGAGTCGGTCACGCTGAGCGAGCCGTTCATCGTCACCCTCTCGCCTGCCGATCTCGTCTCGTTGCGCCGCCGATAAGCGCGCGTGATGACCCGGTTCAATTCAGTTGGACAGGTTCCGGCCGTGTTACGTGACATTCCTGGTACCGGCTCGTTGTGCTCAGTACGGTGAGAACCGGTGACACGGCTTCGCTGATCAGGCAGGCTTGCGGCGGCCCAGTGCGTGTGGGTATGGGGGAGGCACGGCCGTCGACCGGCCGCGGGATGTGGTGAGGGAGAGGTTGCAGGTGGGTGCTCCGAACGGGCCTGGCTTCGTGGCGGCGACGACACGACAACGGCGCAAGGGTCGGAGACTGCTCGCCGCGGCCACCGTCAGCGCCGCCCTGATCGCCCCCGGCCTGCTCGCCGCGGGCACTGGCGCGCTCGGCATCCTCCCGGTGGCCGACATCACCGGCCTGGATACCCCGCGCCCCGGCAACATCCTGGCCCTGTTGCAGGACAACAACAGCGTCGGCGTGAACGGCGCGCTGCCCAGCGCGGACTCGGTCAGCCCGGAGCTGGTCGCCGCGCTGCGCGACCCCAGCCAGCAGCCCCCGCCGGACCCGTTCGACCCCGGCTCGGCCGTGGAGGGCATCCCCGGCGAGGTGCTCAAGGCCTACCGGCGGGCCGCCGAGATCCTGGCCGGCACCACCCCCGGCTGCCGGCTGCACTGGTCGCTGCTGGCCGGTATCGGCAAGATCGAGTCCAACCACGCCCGCGGCGGCAAGGTCGACATCAACGGCAACGCCAGCCCGCGCATCCTGGGCCCGCAGCTCTCCGGCGGCCCCGGTTTCGCCGCGATCAGGGACACCGACAACGGCGCGCTGGACGGCGACACCCAGTGGGACCGGGCGGTCGGCCCGATGCAGTTCATCCCGAGCACCTGGCGGGGCTACGCCGCCGACGGCAACGCCGACGGCAGGTCCGATCCGAACAACGTCTACGACGCGGCCCTTGGCGCAGGCAACTACCTGTGCTCCGGCGGTCTGGACCTGAGCAACCCGGCCCAGCTGGCCACCGCGGTGTTCCGCTACAACCATTCCAACGTCTACGTGCGCAACGTGCTGACCTGGATGGAGCGCTACGCCAAGGGCGTCACGATCCTGCCGGACGACCCGCTGGTGCCCACCGACCCGAACCTGACCCAGCCGCCGCCGCAGGGCGGGGTCACCCCGCCGCCGCAGAACCCGCCGCCTGGCCCGGGCAATCCCGGCCCGACCAGCTCGAGTTCGAGTTCCAGCTCGAGTTCCAGCTCGTCCTCCTCGGTCTCGCCGACGCCGCCGTCCAGCACCAGCCCGTCGCCGTCGAGCAGCACCAGCCCGTCCACGAGCACCTCGCCGACGCCGACCTGCACCACCCCGCCGCCGTCGAGCACCTCCCCCTCCAGTTCGCCGACGCCGACCAGCAGCTCCGGCCTGCCCGCCTGCGTCACCCCCACGCCCAGCTCCACCAGCAGCACGCCGACGGTGGCCAAGACCAACGCGGCGCAGCCGCCGCAGTAGGGTTGCCGCGGAAGCTTCGCGAGGGTTGGGGTGGGCTGTGCCACGGGTAGGTGCGATCGACTGCGGGACGAACTCGATCCGGCTGCTCGTCGCCGATGTCTCCGAACGCGAGGACGGCAGCCGCTGGCTGCGGGACGTGCACCGGGAGATGCGCATCGTGCGGCTCGGGCAGGGCGTGGACGCCACCGGCGTGCTCGCGCCGGAAGCCTTGGCGCGCACCAGGATCGCGCTGGCCGACTACACCGCCATCTTGCGCCGCAAGGGCGTGGAACGGGTGCGCATGGTGGCCACCTCCGCCACCAGGGACGCGGCCAATCGGGACGACTTTTTCGGCATGGTCCGTGAAACGCTCGGAGTCGACGCCGAAGTCATCACCGGGGACGAGGAGGCGACACTCTCCTTCACCGGCGCTGTGGGCGATCTGGAGCCCGAGGAAGGGCCCTTTGTGGTCGTCGACCTCGGCGGTGGTTCCACCGAGGTCGTGCTGGGCGATTGGGACGGCGTGCGGGCCAAGGTCACCGCGGCCCGGTCGGTGGACATCGGCTGCGTTCGACTGACCGAGCGCTGCCTGCCGGACGACCCGCCCACCCCGGCCCAGCGTGCCGAGGCCGAGCGGGTCATCGCCGAGTCACTGGCCGAGGCATTCGCCGCGGTGGACGTCAGCAGCGCGCGCACCTGGATCGGTCTGGCGGGCACGATGACCACCCTCTCCGGCATCGCCAAGGGCCTGCCCAGCTACGACTCCGAGGCCATCCATCTGTCAAGACTCCAGATGGGCGAGCTGCACGAGACGATCGAACTTCTGCTCACCCTCTCGCGCGCGGATCGGGCCGCCCTGCCGGTCATGCACCCGGGCCGGGTCGACGTCATCGGTGGCGGTGCGTTAGTGGTGGCCAAGATCGCCCAAGAACTGCGCGAACGGGCTGGAATCACCGAGCTGGTCGTCAGCGAGCACGACATTCTCGACGGCATCGCGTTGTCGACCGTTTGAACGACACTCCGTCAATCGATTGACGGACATCTTTCCGTGAAGAATCCGGTCACGTTGCGTAGTTGTAACTTGTTATTCAGTTGACAAAATTGACGATCGTGACCGCTTTGTGACCGTACTCCGGTGTAGTTCGTTGGGTTGAGCCGATTACGGTCCCTCTCACGGTTCGGGAAGGGTTCCCGTGGCCGTTTGGGTGGCGCTCACGAACTTCATCGTGAGACGCGCCGTGTAGGTGGGAGGACGTACATGCGGAAGGGACGCGCGCTGTCCTTGATCGCGCTGCCGATCGCGGCTTCGCTGGTCTTGACGGCCTGTGGCGGCGGTGGCGGGAGCCAGTCGGGCGGCAACGAGAACACCGAGGTGAGCATCTTCGGCACTGAGCCGGAGAACCCCTTGGTGCCCGGCAACACCACTGAGACCGGTGGCGGCAAGGTGGTGCAGGCGATCTTCACCGGTCTGGTGAAGTACTCGAACTCGTTCGAGGTCAAGAACGCGATGGCCGAGTCGATCGAGCTGACCAAGCCCGACCAGTACACGATCAAGCTCAAGCAGGGCTGGAAGTTCCACGACGGCACCGATGTCAAGGCGAAGAACTTCATCGACGCCTGGAACTACACCGCCTACTCGCCCAACGGGCAGCAGTCGGCCAGCTTCTTCGAGCAGATCAAGGGCTTCCGCGACGTCAACACCGTCGACCCGGATGGCGCCAACGGTCCGCAGAAGGCTCCTGAGCCCAAGGCCAAGGAGATGTCCGGCCTCAAGGCCGTCGACGACTACACCATCCAGGTGGACTTCACCGAGCCGCACGTGATCTTCAAGGTCAAGCTCGGCTACTCGGCCTACATGCCGCTGCCCGACGCCTTCTTCAAGGACCCGAAGGGCTTCGAGGCCAAGCCGATCGGCAACGGCCCGTTCAAGTTCATCTCCCGCACGCCCAAGCAGGACATCAAGCTTGAGCGTTACGAGGAGTACAAGGGCGACGACAAGCCGAAGATCAAGAAGGTCAAGGTCGCCATCTACACCGGCACCGAGGCCGCCTACGCCGCGGTGAAGGGGAACCAGCTCGACTTCCTCGACACCATCCCGCCGTCGGGCCTGGCAGGCAACCTCTGGAAGACCGACCTGAAGGGCCGCTCCCAGTCCTTCCAGGGTCTGTCCGTCCAGATCCTGAACTTCCCGCTGTACGACAAGAAGTACCAGAACGCGGACTTCCGCAAGGCGATCTCCATGGCGATCAACCGCAAGGAGATCACCGAGAAGATCTTCGAGGGCTCCCGTAAGCCCACCGACGGCTACGCGGTCGACGGTGTGACCGGCTGGTCCCCCGGCGGTTGTGGCGAGCTGTGCACCTACAACCCGACCGAGGCCAAGAAGCTGTTCGACAAGAGCGGCTTCACCGGCAAGCTGGAGATCACCTCCAACGCCGACGGCGGGCACAAGGAGTGGATCGAGGCCGCCTGTGGCCAGATCAAGAACGCACTGGGCCTGGAGTGCAACTTCGCGCCGGTCGCCACCTTCGGCGAGATCCGGAAGAAGATCAACGCGCACGAGATGACCCAGGTCTACCGCGGTGGCTGGCTGGCCGACTACCCGTCGGTGGAGAACTTCCTCAACCCGCTGTACCGCACCGGTGGCTCCTCCAACGACGGTGGCTACTCCAGCCCGGCCGTTGACGCGAAGCTGGCCGAGGCGGACCGCGCCGGCACCGAGGCGGAGAGCTACAAGCTTTACCACGAGGCCGAGAAGCTGATCGCCAACGACATGCCCGCCATCCCGCTGTGGAGCACTCCCAGCCAGGCCGGCTGGTCGAACCGGCTGAAGAACGCGACCATGAGCGCGTACCGCGAACTCGACCTGTCCACGGTCGAGGTTGCCTGATCATTAGCAACGAGGGGCTGGCCCACAACGTCGTGGGCCAGCCCCTGTCGCGGTAGAAGGAGTTCGCTTCCATGGGCCGCTATGTCATTCGGCGCCTGCTACAACTCATTCCCGTCTTCCTCGGCACCACGTTCCTGATCTACGTGCTGGTCTGGACACTCCCGGGTGATCCCTTCGCCAGCATGTGCGGTGAGCGTCGGTGCCCAGACGCGTTCGTCGCGGTGATGACGGAGAAGTTCAACCTCAACGACAACATCCTCATCCAGTACTTCAAGTACCTCGGCGGCCTGCTCCAAGGCGACTTCGGGGAGACCTTCAACGGCACCTCGGTCGGCGAGCTGATCTCGCTGCGGTATCCGGTCTCGGTCAAGCTCGCGCTGGTCGCGGTGCTGATCGAAGCCGTCATCGGCGTCATCGCCGGTGTGCTGACCGGTCTGCGCGGCCGGGGCTTCCTGGACAACCTGGTCCTGGTCTCCACCCTGTTCCTGATCTCCCTGCCCACCTTCGTCACCGGCTTCGTGCTGCAGCAGGTGCTCGGGTTCCAACTGGAGATAATCCCGACGGTGGTGTCGGACGATCCGACGTTCGTCGAGCTACTGGTGCCGGGCTTCGTGCTCGGCAGTCTCTCGATGGCGTACGTGACCAGACTGACCCGCACCTCCATCGCGGAGAACAAGCGCGCCGACTACGTCCGCACCGCGGTGGCCAAGGGCCTGCCGCAGAGCCGGGTGGTCGGGGTGCACCTGCTCCGCAACTCGGTGATCCCGGTGATCACCTTCCTCGGCACCGACCTGGGTTCGCTGATGGGCGGCGCCATCGTCACCGAGGGCATCTTCGGCATCCGCGGGATCGGCGGTCTGGTCTACGAGTCGATTCTCCAGAAGGAGGGCATCACCGTCACCGGTGTCGTCGTGCTCCTGGTGATCGTCTTCCTGATCGTCAACCTGTTCGTCGACCTGCTCTACGCCGTGCTGGACCCGAGGATCCGTTATGACTGACCCGTCTGCTGCCGCCGCCGGCTCCACCATCGAAGCGCACCAGATGGTGTCGGACGCCGAGCACGCTTCCACCACACAGGACAAGCCCCGCAGTCTCTGGTCTGACGCGTGGGGAGACCTGCGCCGCAGGCCCTTGTTCATCATCTCGGCCACGGTGATCCTGTTCTTGCTCATCGTGGCCGCCTTCCCCTGGCTGTTCACCTCGGTGGACCCGGACGCGGGCGATCTCCAGCGCTCCAGGGTCGCGCCCTCGGCGCAAGCCTGGTTCGGCTACGACACCCAGGGCAAGGACATTTTCGCCAGGGTCGTCTACGGCACCCGGTGGTCGATCCTGGTCGGCGTGATGTCCACCCTGGTCACCGTGCTCATCGGCGGGATCATGGGCTTGCTCAGCGGCTTCTTCGGCGGCTGGGTGGACGCGATCCTGTCCCGGGTGGCCGATGTCTTCTTCGGCCTGCCGTTCGTGCTCGGCGCGATCGTGATCCTCTCCGCCTTCCTCTCCGGCGGTGGTTCGCCCGGCGCGTTCACCATCGTCAGCCTGGTGGTGCTCTCCATCGCGCTGCTGTCCTGGCCGGTGGCCATGCGGATCATGAGATCGGCCGCGATCACGGTGAAGCAGCAGGACTTCGTGAAGGCCGCGCGTGCCCTCGGGGCCAGCAACAGCCGGATCATCGTCAAGCACCTGCTGCCGAACTGCCTGGCGCCCGTGCTGGTCTACGGCACCATCGCGCTGGGCGCGTTCATCGGCGCCGAGGCCACGCTGTCGTTCCTGGGCCTCGGCCTGCGGGCGCCCGCGGTGTCCTGGGGCGTGATGATCGCGGACGCGCGGGACTACATCCGGATCGCGCCGCACCTGCTGTACTTCCCCGCCGGTTTCCTGGTGATCACCGTGCTCGCCTTCGTGATGCTGGGCGACGCGGTCCGGGAAGCACTCGACCCCAAGCTTCGTTAGGAGGCAGTTCACAGTGTCGCAGAACGAGTCCACTGTGGACCCGATCGCCGGCCGCACGGCCGACGGCGAACCCCTGCTGGTGGTCGAGGACCTGCACGTGGAGTTCCGCACCAGGGACGGCGTGGCCAAGGTCCTCAACGGCGTCAGCTATCAGCTCGACGCCGGTGAGACCCTCGCCGTGCTCGGCGAGTCCGGGTCCGGCAAGTCCGTCACCGCCCAGACCATCATGGGCATCCTGGACATCCCGCCGGGTCACATCTCCCAGGGGTCCATCCGCTACCACGGCGAGGACCTGCTCACGGCCAGCGACGAACGTCGTCGCGAGGTCAGGGGCAGCGGGATCGCGATGATCTTCCAGGACGCGCTCTCCGCGCTGAACCCGGTCTTCACCGTCGGGTTCCAGATCGAAGAGCAGCTCCGGGTGCGCAACGGGATGAGCAAGAAGGACGCCCGCAAGCGCGCGATCGAGCTGCTGGACCTGGTCAAGATCCCCAACCCCCAGGGCCGGGTCAAGCAGTACCCGCACGAGTTCTCCGGCGGTATGCGGCAGCGCGCGATGATCGCGATGTCGCTGGCGCTGGACCCCGAGGTGCTGATCGCGGACGAGCCGACCACCGCGCTGGACGTCACCGTGCAGGCCCAGATCATGGACCTGCTGCACGAGATCCAGCGCGAGCGGAACATGGGCATGATCCTGATCACCCACGACCTGGGCGTGGTCGCCGAGGTCGCGGACCGGATCGCGGTCATGTACGCGGGCCGGATCGTGGAGAAGGCGGACGCCTCCTCGCTGTACAAGCAGCCGGGGCACCCGTACACGCTGGCCCTGCTCGACTCGCTGCCCCGGCTGGACCAGAAGGGCACCGCGCTCAACACCATCAAGGGACTGCCGCCGAACCTGATGCGGGTGCCCCCTGGCTGCCCGTTCCACCCGCGCTGCCCGCGGGCGCAGGACATCTGTTCGCAGTCGGTCCCGGTGCAGGTCCCGCTCGGTCTCGGCCGGGTCAGCGCCTGCCACTTCGCGGAGGAGGTGGTCAGCGGTGGCTGACACCGACCACGTGCTTGAGGTCCGGGACCTGGTCAAGCACTTCCCGGTCACCCAGGGCATCCTGTTCAAGAAGACCATCGGCCAGGTCAAGGCGGTGGACGGGGTCTCCTTCGACCTCCGCCGCGGCGAGACGCTGGGCATCGTGGGCGAGTCCGGCTGTGGCAAGTCCACGCTGGCCCAGGTGCTGATGCGGCTGGAGAAGCCGACCAGCGGGTCGGCCAGCTTCAACGGCCGGGACATCTTCAAGATGCAGGGCGGCGAGCTGCGCAAGCTGCGCCGGAACATCCAGATCGTGTTGCAGGACCCGTACACCTCGCTGAACCCGAGGATGACGGTCGGCGACATCGTGGGCGAGCCCTACGAGATCCACCCCGAGGTCGCCCCCAAGGGCGAGCGGCGGAAGAAGGTGCAGGACCTGCTGGACGTGGTCGGGCTCAACCCCGAGCACATCCACCGGTACCCGCACCAGTTCTCCGGCGGCCAGCGGCAGCGCATCGGCATCGCCCGCGCGCTCGCCCTGCGCCCCGAGGTGATCATCTGCGATGAGCCGGTGTCCGCGCTGGACGTCTCCATCCAGGCGCAGGTGATGAACCTGCTGGGTGACCTGCAGACGGAGTTCGGGCTCTCCTACGTGTTCATCGCGCACGACCTGTCCGTGGTGCGGCATCTCTCCGACCGGGTCGGCGTGATGTACCTCGGCAAGATGGTCGAGCTGGGCACCGAGGAGCAGATCTACGAGCACCCGACGCACCCGTACACCCAGGCGCTGCTCTCCGCGGTGCCGGTGCCGGACCCGTCGCTGCGCGGCCGCCGCGAGGTCATCCGCCTCACCGGCGACGTGCCCAGCCCGGTGAACCCGCCTTCGGGCTGCCGGTTCCGCACGCGCTGCTGGAAGGCGCAGGACATCTGCGCCGAGGAAGCGCCACTGCTGGAGATCCGGCTGCCCGAGCCGGGCGCGGCGCACCCGAGTGCCTGCCACTTCGCGGAGGAGAAGCCGCACGTGGTGGTGTGATCGTCTGATGTGGACAGTGGCGGGGCACGGGGATTTCCGTGCCCCGCCACTGTTTTTCAGTCCCTCGGCACCGAGTCGCGGATGAACTGGGCCAGGTCGGCGGACTGCTGGACCCGGCTCGGCTCGTGCACGTACATCATGTGCCCCGCCGGGTAGTAGCGGGTCTCGATGTTGGCGGCCAGCTCGTCCGGCACGGCCAGGTGGGCCAGCACGTGCTCGGAGGCGAAGTAGGGCGTGGCCCCGTCGTGGTAACCGCAGGCCACGTGCACCTTGAGGTGGTGGTTGGCCCGCATCGCCTCGGCCAGCCGCCCGGCCGCGTTCACGTGCGCGCCCTCGAACTCCTTGTAGGACCAGGGATGCACGTTGCCGGTGAGGATCTCGTAGGGCAGATCGTTGGCGTAGCCCAGTTCGGCCCGCACGTACTGGTTGAGCGCGGCCGAGTACGGGCCCAGGATGGCCGAGTAGGACGGGTCCTCGGCGAAGTGCTCGGCGCCGGAATCCGCGTCGTGGCCGGAGAACCGGCCGTCCAGCCGGCCGGCCACCCGGCGTTCCGGGCGCAGCAGTTCGGCGAAGAAACGCAGGTGCTCGATGCGCAGCCGCACCCGGTCCACGTAGTCCTCGGTGAGCCCGGTCAGCCGGGCCAGCCTGGCCACCGCGGTGGCCCGTTCCGCGGCGGTGAGCCGGTTCCCGCGGGCCAGCGCCCACGGGTAGTCCCGTTCGGCGTACTCCTCGGCCTCGGCGAGCACCTCGGCCAGCGGCCGGTCGCCGTGCCGGCCGTGGTGGTGCGCGATGGCCGCGTAGGTGGGCAGGAACAGCGGGTAGGGCAGGTCGTTGTCCTCGGTGAACCGGATGGTGCCCATGTCCAGCACCGCGGAGATCAGCATCAGCCCGTTGAGGTACATCCCGTGCCGGGACTGCAGGTGCTGGGCCAGCCCGGCCGCGCGCAGCGTGCCGTAGGACTCACCGGCCAGGAACTTCGGCGAACCCCAGCGCCCGTTGCGCGAGGTCCACAGCCGGATCATCTCGCCGACGGACTCCAGATCCCCGGTGTAGCCGTGGTAATCCCCGGGCTTCTCGCCCTGCACCGCCCGCGAGTACCCGGTGGAGACCGGGTCGATGAAGACCAGATCACTGTGCGCCAGCAGGGTTTCCGGGTTGTCGGCCAGCCGGTAGGGCGGCGGCGCCAGCGCGCCCGCGTCGCCGGTGAGCACCCGGCGCGGACCGAGCAGGCCCAGGTGCAGCCACACGCTGGAGGAGCCGGGCCCGCCGTTGAAGGCGAAGGTCACCGGCCGGGTGGCCGGATCGGCCTCGTCCAGGGTGTAGGCGGTCACGAAGACCTCGGCCTTGGCCGTGTGCCCGCTGAACGTGCCGTCGGTGTGCACCTCCTGGCGGAGGACTATCCGGCCGGTGGTGGCCGTGTAGGAGAGGGTCCGCTCACCGGTGGAAAGCTCGTGGTGCGTGGTGACCAGGTCGTCGACCGGCTCCGGCCGTGGGACGACCGCCCCGTCGCGCTCCCCGGTTCCCCGCGCCGACTCGCCGTCGACCGGCGTGTCCGTGACTGCCATGTGCGCACCCTAGACGGCGATTACCGCACAGAAGGCACAACCCGACAACTGTGTTCAACACTTGGATAACACCGCCCCCAGGAGCCGCCGTGCCCACCCTGACCGACCTTGACCACGAGGTCATCCACTGCCGCCGCTGCCCGCGCCTGGTCGCCTGGCGGGAGGAGGTGGCCACGGTCAAACGCGCCGCCTTCCGCGATCAGACCTACTGGGCCCGCCCGGTCCCCGGCTTCGGCCCACCGGACGCGGCGATCTCCCTGGTCGGCCTGGCCCCCGCCGCGCACGGCGCCAACCGCACCGGCCGGATGTTCACCGGCGACCCCTCCGGCGACTTCCTCTACCAGGCCCTGCACGCCACCGGCCTGTCCTCCAGCCCGATCTCGCGCGCCCACGACGACGGCCTGGAACTGCACGGCCTCCGGATGACCGCCCCGGTCCGCTGCGCCCCACCGGAGAACAAACCCACCCCCACCGAACGCGACAACTGCCGCCCCTGGCTGACCACCGAACTCACTCTGCTCCGCCCCACCCTGCGCGCCGTGGTGGTGCTGGGCGCCTTCGGCTGGCAGGCCCTGCTCCCGGTGCTGGCCAGCGCGGGCTGGCGGATCCCGAGGCCCCGCCCCAAGTTCGGCCACGGCGTGCAGGTGGACCTGGCCGGCCCGGGCGACACGGTGCTGCACCTGCTGGGCTGCTATCACGTCTCCCCGCACAACACCTACACCGGCCGCCTGACCCAGGCGATGCTGCGAGAGGTGCTGACCAGGGCGAAATCCCTGGCCGGACTGAGTTGCCCCTAGCTGTTCCGCGTTCTAACCTGTTCCACGTGACGCGGAACAGCGCAGAACGCGGAACAGTGCCGCCGCACCAGTTTGCGGAGGCACTGGTCAGCGTGCTGCGCGCGACCCTGCCCAACTCCTGGCTCGTCACGACCGAGCCGGACTCCCGCCACGACTTCACGGTTCGTGGCCTCGCGCCGGACGGGACAACCGCCGTGTTCGCGGTGCAGGTGAAGAACCGGATCGAGCCCAGGGACGTGTCCCGGATCGCCGCGGCTGCTCGGGACCGTCGCTCGGGCGCCCTCGTCATGGCAAGTCCCTTCGTCTCGCCCATGACGCGGCGACGGCTGGCCGAGGAAGGGATCGGCTGGTTCGACCTCATGGGCAACCTCCGGCTCATGATCGATCGGCCGAGTGTGTTCATCGACCGCCAGGGAGCCGACAGGGGACCGGAACGAGACCCGGCCGACCGCAGACTGAAGTCCCTCCGCGGCGCCGGATCGGCCAGGGTCGTGCTCGACCTCTGCGCGGAGGCACTGCCGATCGGTGTGCGCGAGCTGGCCGAACGAGCCGAGGTGGGACCAGCGACCAGTGCGCGGGTGCTGGAGTTGCTCGCCAGGGAGGCGGTGCTCGACCGGGGGGCACAGGGCCAGGTCACCGCCGTGCGGAAACAGGCACTGATCCGTCGCTGGATCCAGGACTACGGCCTGACCCGCTCGAACGCGCTGTCCGCGGTGATTGATCCACGCGGCATTGGCAATGTGCTGGACAAGCTCCGCGAAAGTCGGCAACGGTACGTGATCACGGGCTCGGCGGCGGCGCACGCCTATCTCCCATCGGGTGTTGTTCCGGTGGCCCCGCTCATGACCCTGGTGGTCTATGCCGAGAACCCAGCGGTGTTGATGCGCGCCGCCAGCCTGCGAGAAACGAGCCGGGGAGCCAACATGCTGCTCGGCAGTCCCTTCGACGACCTCGTGTACGCCAGGTCCCGCACCGTCGACGGCCTGGCCTACGCCGACCCGGCGCAGGTCGTCGCCGACCTGCTCACCGGCCCGGGACGGGCGCCGGAGGAGGCGGAACAATTGCTGGCGACCCTTGCCGCCGAGGACGCGAGCTGGGCCGCGTGATCGCCCCGGAGTACGTCGCCGCCAGGGCGGTCCTCCTGGACGCGCTGGCGGCGTTGCGGGACCACCTGCCCGCGATCGTCCTGGTCGGCGCGCAGGCGGTGTACCTGCACACCGGGGCAGCCGACCTGGTCACCGCCCCGATGACCACCGACGCCGACATCGCCCTCGCCCCTGGCAGTCTTCGGGATGAGCCGAAACTGGAGGACGCGTTGCGTGCGGCCGGGTTTGTGGCCGGCGCCAACCCGGGCAGCTGGCGCGGGCGTGGCGATGTGGCCATCGACCTCATGGTCCCGGAGGCACTCAGCGGTGCCCCCAGTCGTCGACGGGCGCATATCCCCGGCCACGGCAGCAACGCGGCCCGTCGCACCCACGGCCTGGAACCAGCGCTGGTGGACAACGAGATCCACGAGCTGAGCGCGCTGGATCCGGCTGATCCGCGGCAGTGCCGGCTCAGCGTCGCCGGTCCGGTCGCTTTGCTGGTGGCCAAGATCATCAAGATCGACGAGCGCCGTGCGCAACCGCCGCACCGGCAGAAGGCGAAGGACGGGCTGGATGTGCTCCGGTTGCTCCGGGTGCTCGACCCGGCCGAGACCGCTGGTCGCCTGCGTGAACTGGAGGCTGATGGGCTGGCCGGACCTGTCATTCGCAGTGCGATCACGGCGCTGCGGCAGCACGGCGCCGACCGGGACGGTCCGATCGCGACCCTGGCCGCCACCGCGGTCGTCGGCCTGGATGACGAGGAGGTGACCCGGGAGTCCACGGCGATCCTGATCGAGGACCTCCTCGGGCAGTACGCACTCGCACCATGACCGCGCCCGTCCTGCCATGCTGGCCAGCATGCGGCCGCTGGTGCTCCTCGACGTCGACGGCCCGCTCAACCCCTTTGCCGCCAAGCCGGACGCCCTCCCAGAGGGCTACCGCGAACACCGCCTCCGCCTCTCCCGCTGGCGCCGCAAACCCCAGCTCCGCCTCTGGCTCAACCCCGCCCACGGCCCGCGCCTGACCGCACTGGCCGAACGCGCGGGCGCCGACCTGGTCTGGGCGACCACCTGGGAACACCGGGCCAACAGCCAGCTCGCCCCGCTGCTCGGCCTGCCCGAGTTGCCGGTGATCTACTTCGGTGAGCCGGTGCTCGACTCGGTCTGGAAGTACCCGGCCGTCGCCCGGTACGCGCACGGCCGGACCCTGCTCTGGTTCGACGACGACTTCGACCTCTACCCCCTGGCCAGGGACGAGTTCCTGGCCGGTCGCGGGGACACCCCGACCGAGCTGGTCCGGGTCAATCCGCGGACCGGGCTGGGGGAGTCCGACTTCGACCACGCCGAGTCCTGGCTGGCGGGGGTGCGGGGGCCGGGCTGAGGCCCGCAGGCGTGGCGGAGAACACGGCCCAAAACGCCGCACTGCGGCGCAGAACACCCCGGTTCCGGTAAGCGGTCATACCTGGTGGGTGCGACGATTCAGGTATGGCTGCTGTGAAGTCGCAACCGACCCGGATCCTGGTCGTCGGTGGGGGCTACGTCGGTATGTACACGGCCTTGAAGCTCCAGGCCAAGCTGCGCGCGAGTGAGGCGTCCGTGACGGTCGTCGACCCGCAGCCGCACATGACGTACCAGCCGTTCCTCCCCGAGGCCGCCGCCGGCTCGATCGAGCCCAGGCACGTCGTCGTGCCGCTGCGCCGGGTCCTGAAACGCTGTCACGTGCTCACCGGGCGCGTGACCGAGATCAACCACGCCGACAAGCGAGCCACTGTCGCCTCGCCGACCGGCGACCAGGAGTCCGTGGCCTACGACGTGCTCGTCGTGGCCCTGGGCTCGGTCGCCCGAACCCTCCCGATCCCCGGTCTCGCCGAACGCGGCATCTCGTTCAAGACCGTGGGCGAGGCGATCTACCTGCGCAACCACGTGCTGTCCCGGATGGACCTGGCCTCCACCACCGATGACCCCGAGCTGCGCAAGAAGCTGCTGACCTTCGTGGTCATCGGCGGCGGCTACGCAGGCATCGAGGCGCTGGCCGAGCTGGAGGACATGGCCCGGTACGCCACCCGCTACTACCGCAACATCAAGCCCGAGGACATGAACTGGGTCCTGGTGGAGGCGGCTGGGCGAGTGATGCCCGAGGTCAGCCCGAAGATGGGTGTCTACACCGTGGAGACCCTGGAGGAGCGTGGCATCAAGTGCTTCCTGGACACCAGGGTCGAGTCCATGGTGGACGGGCACGTGGTGCTCAGCGACGGCACCGAGTTCGACGCCGAGACCATCGTGTGGACCGCCGGGGTGAAGGCCAACCCGGTGCTGGAGCAGACCGACCTGCCGCGGGACGCCCGCGGCCGGGTGCGCTGCACGGCCAGCCTGCAGGTCGAGGGCATGCCGGACGCCTGGGCCGCCGGGGACAACGCCGCGGTGCCGGACCTGTCCCGCACCGAGGAGGACCCCAACGCCACCTGCAGCCCCTCGGCGCAGCACGCGGTGCGCCAGGCCATGCAGCTCTCGGCCAACATCCTGGCCTCGCTGCGCGGCAAGCCGCTCAAGCCCTACCGGCACAAGTACGCGGGTTCGGTGGCCAGCCTGGGCCTGTACAAGGGCGTCGCGGATGTCATGGGGATCAAGCTCAAGGGCTTCCCGGCCTGGTTCCTGCACCGCACGTACCACGTGAGCCGGATGCCCACGTTCAACCGGAAGTTCCGCGTCGTGATCGACTGGACCCTTGCGCTAGTCTTCCGGCGCGAGGTGGTGTCACTCGGTCAGATCAATGATCCCAAGGCCGAGTTCGCCCGCGCCACAGCGAGTTGAGCAACCGAGGGTCAAAATTCCATACTTCGGGCGTACGGGTTACTCCGTCTGGAGTTCCTCGACACAGCGACGTACGGAATGTAACTTGAGGTTGTCTTGACATTCTGTGAGTTGGAACTTGAGACTACGCCCGGTGCCGCACCTGAACGTGTGAAGCATCACACCGAAGAGAGGTGACCGCCATGTCGATCGAGGAGCTGGCCGCCCTGGTACGCGAGGGGAAGGCCAAGGACAGCGCGCTCGCCGACTACGCCGCGGAGTACGCCAAGGCGCGGAAGGTCTTCCGCAAGAAGGACGACTGACACGTGACCGCCGCCGGACGGGGGCAGGAGGCCGCACCAAGGCCACCTGGTCCGCCTGCCGCCACCGAGGTGATCGACCCCGAGTCGACGCCCACCGAGGTGGCGCCTGCCGCCGTCCCGCTCCCGGCCAGTCCGTCCAGGACCACCCCGCTGCTGCTGCAGGGTCAGGACTACTACTACCGCTCGCCCAGCACCTGCCTGGACTTCCAGGAGCGGGTGCACGAGATGGGCCTGGTCGAAGAGGACGGCGGCGATCCGCTGCCCTGCGTGCTGGTGCTGGCCAGGGCCGCGGACATGGAGATGAACGAACTCTCCCTGGCGCTGGCCGAACGCGGCATCCGGATGGTCCGCATCGACGCCGACCGCTGCCTCAACCTGCCGCTGACCATCTACACCGACGCCCCGCTGGTCGAGCTGGACCTGCGGCTGCTGCGGCCGATCCTGGTCTGGCGGCGGCATTTCGACATCTCCGCGGTCCCGGTCGACCAGCGCACCATCAGCGGCGCCTACGCCGCCGACCAGTGGCGATCGGTGATCAACTGGCTGGCCCAGCGCACCGACTGGGAGCACGTCAACCCGACACGGGCCACCTGCCAGCTGGACCGGCTCACCCAGCTCACCGACGCCGCCGCGTTCGGCCTGAAGGTGCCGCGCACCGCGGTGACCACCCAGCCCGGCCGCACCCGGCCCGGCGGCGGCCGCTGCATCGTCAAGACCGCGGGCCAGCACCTGCTGGAGCCCCGGCCGGGCGCGCTGCACGGGCTGTTCCCGCGCCCGCTGGACACCAGCCGGGCCAGTGACAGCCCCGAGTCCGCGCCGGTGATCGTGCAGCAGTTCCTCAACGCCGACGGCGAGCTGCGGGTATTCGTCGTGGACGACAAGCTGATCAGCTACTGGGTGGAGAAGCTGGACCCGGCGCAGCTGTGGGTCGACCCGGACGCGGTCAAGGTGACCAGGGCCGAGATCCCGGACGAGCTGGCCGCGAAACTGCTCGCGCTGGCCCGGCACTGGAACGTCCAGGTCGCCGCGTTCGACCTACTGCGGGTGGACGACGACCACGTCTTCCTGGAGATCAACGTGAGCTGCGACTGGCGCTGGTTCGAACACCGCGCCGGCAGCACCGAGGTCTCCGACGCGGTGCACGACTGGGTGGCGGGCCGCTTCGCCCAGCTACTCGACGCCCGTGCCGGGCTATAGGCCGCACGGGCCCCGCGAGCTGCGCTTTCGTGCGGCCGGTCGGGCCACGTGTGTTCGGCCGCACGGGCGAGTTGTCGCGATTGAGACCCGAAAGCGACCTTCCACGGCTTAGGCTGCCCGCTGCCCCCGTAGCCCAATCGGTAGAGGCAGGCCCCTTAAAAGGGTCCGAGTGACGGTTCGAATCCGTCCGGGGGCACTCAACAGCGGTGCCGTCCGCCCAGGTCAGCACGATTCCGTTCGGCTGACACCTAGGCGAACGGCGCCGCTTCTGTCTTTCCTGATAACCATTACCAACTGTAGTTGATCATCAGGCGGGGTGATCGCCCGGTCATCCGAAAGAGAACCGTCATGGTTGTCGCCAGACCGGTGCGCACCCGCCGTCCTAGGCTGATCCGGTGGAACAGAAGCCGGGACAGGCGCAGGTGCGCGGACGGGTGCTGGTCGTGGACGACGACCTCACCGTGCGCGACGTGGTCCGCCGCTACCTGGAGGGCGCCGGGCACCAGGTCCGGGTGGCCGGTGACGGCGAGCAGGCGCTGGCCCTGTTCGAGCAGGCCGCGGCCGACCTGGTGGTGCTCGACCTGATGCTGCCCGGCATCGACGGCCTGGAGGTCTGCCGCAGGCTGCGCCGCCACAGCGCGGTCCCGGTGGTCATGCTCACCGCGCTCGGCGAGGAGGAGGACCGGGTGGCCGGGCTGCAGCTCGGCGCGGACGACTACGTGACCAAACCGTTCAGCCCGCGCGAGCTGGTGCTGCGGGTCAACTCGGTGCTGCGGCGGCTGCGGGTGCCCGCGCCGCCACCCCGGCTGGACCACCTCGCCGACGGCGACCTGCGGCTGGACCCGGTGGCCCGCCGCGCAAGTCGGAGCGGCGCCGAGCTGGCGCTGACCACCCGCGAGTTCGATCTGCTCGCCTTCCTGATCGCCCATCCCGGCGAGGTCTACACCAGGGCGAAACTGCTGGAACTGGTGTGGGGCTGGGACTTCGGCGACGCGGCCACGGTCACCGTGCACGTGCGCAGGCTGCGGGAGAAGATCGAATCCGACCCGGCCAACCCGGTGCGCATCGCCACCGTCTGGGGCGTCGGCTACCGCTACGACCCGAGCCCGGCATGAGCGAACTCGCGCACGCGGCCACCTACGCGCTGAGCTTCTCCGTCCCGGTCGCGCTGCTCGGCGCGCTGTTCCTGCACTGGTGCCGGGACCGCTCGCTCACCGCGGCCATCACCGTCGCGGTGCTAACCCCGCTGCTGGCCACCCTGGCCGGGGTGACCGCGGTCAGCGGGTTCATGTTCACCAGCCAGCTCACCACCACCGTGGTGATCTGCGTGCTGGTCGGCCTGGTCACCGTGCCCGCCGCGATGCTCTTCGGCCGGGCCATCGCCCGGCGCAGCGTGTGGGAACGCGAGGCCAGGGCCAGGGAACGCGCGGCCGAGGCGGCCCGGCGCGAACTGGTCGCCTGGATCAGCCACGACCTGCGCACCCCACTGGCGGGCATGCGCGCGATGACCGAGGCGCTCACCGACGGCGTGGTCACCGAACCCGCCGAGGTGCGCGGCTACCTGCTGGGCATCGGCCGGGAGACCGAACGGGTCTCCGCCATGGTCGACGATCTCTTCCAGCTCTCCCGGATCACCGCCGGCGCGCTCAACCTGGAACTGACCGCGCTGCCCCTGCGTGATCTGGTCAGCGAGGAGGTCGCCGCGCAGGCCGCCATCGCGCAGCGGGCCGGGGTCACCCTGGCCGAGGTGCCCAGTGAGTGGCCGGTGGTGCACGGCAGCGCGCGCGAGCTGAGCCGGGTGCTGCGCAACCTGCTCAGCAACGCCATCCGGCACACCGATCGCGGCGGCGTGGTCGCGGTGGCCGCGGGCGAGGTGGACGGGCAGGGCTGGCTGGCCGTGGACGACGGCTGCGGCGGCATCCCCGACGGCGAACTGCCCCGGGTCTTCGACGTGGCCTACCGGGGCAGCGCGGCACGGACTCCAGAGCCCGAGCAGGCCGCCGGCGCCGGTCTGGGCCTTGCCATAGCGAGGGGGCTGGTTGAGGCCCACCACGGCCGGATCAGCGCCAGCAATCACGGTCCGGGATGCCGGTTCGAGATCCTGCTGCCACTGGCCCGCTGAAAGTTTCACTCGAAAGTGTCCTTGCGATGCGACACTGAGTGGCAATGGGCGCGGAAGAGACAGGACTTTTCGGGCCGGACTCGGTCACCTGGCGGGTGCACTCGGATCCGGTGCTGTTCCTCGGCGGCCTGCGGGCGCTGTTCCTGCAGGCGCTGCACCCGCTGGCGATGGCCGGGGTGGCGCAGCACTCCCAGTTCCAGGCCGACCCGTGGGGCAGGCTGATCCGCACCGCCGAGTACGTCGGCACCGTCACCTACGGCTCGCTCAGCCAGGCCCAGGCCATCGGCGCGGTGGTCCGGCGAGCGCACCGCGGGCTCACCGGAGTGGAGCCGGAGACCGGCCAGGCATACCGGGTCACCGATCCGGAACTGCTGCTGTGGGTGCACAACTGCGAGGTCGACTCCTTCCTGGACACCGCCCGGCGCAGCGGCATGCGGCTGCGCGCCGCCGAGGCCGACGCCTACCTGGCCGAACAGGTCCGCGCGGCCCGGCTGGTCGGCGTGCCCGAGGCGATGGTGCCGGACTCGGTCGACGCGCTGGCCGACTACTTCGCCCGGATGCGCCCGGTGATCCGGTGCACCGCGGCGGCCCGGCGCACCGCCCGGTTCCTGCTGTTCCCGCCGATGCCGACGCCGGTGCAGCTGTTCACCCCGGCCCGCCCGGCCTGGGCCGCGCTGGCCGCGCTGAGCTACTCGCTGCTGCCGGACTGGGCCCGCCGCGGCTACGGCCTGACCGGGCTGCCCGGCACCGAGCTGACCGCGACCGCGCTGGCCCGCTCGCTGCGGCTGGTGCTGCTGGCCCTGCCCACCTCACTCCGGCAGGGCCCGCACTATCGGGCGGCGCAGGCCCGGATCGCCTCGGTGTGTGACCGAACGGCCTAGTGGGTATCCCCCCGCGGGGGTCACCCGGAAAGGCAGGCCATGAGCGCACCCGAATCGAAGCCCACCCGAGCCCAGGGCCCGGACCTGGTGGAACAGGGACCCGAAGACGCCGAGGTGCTCTTCGTCCTTGATCCAGCGGGCCTGGGCAGGCACGGCCACCTGCCTGCCAGCTGGCGGGGCATCGCCCGCTCCACGCACATCGCCTGGCTGCGCCTGCCCGCCGCCGAGGCCGCCATGCCCAGGGCCAGGGACGTGCTGGAACGCCTGGCCGAGGGCGGCGGCCCGATCGACCTGGTGGCCGAGGGCGCGGCCGCCGAACCGGCCATGCTGCTGGCCACCGAGTCCTTCGCCGGTGGCGAGGCCAGGCAGGTCCGCTCGGTGCTGCTGGTCGACCCGGAACCCCGGTCCCGGCCGATCGAGCAGATGCTCATCGGGCACGGGGTCCGGGTGAAGGTGCTCGACCGCGGCGTCGCGCCGGTGCCGCTGGGACATCCGCGGGTGGCGGCCGAGGTCGCGGGGGAGTTGCACGGCCGCCGGATGCCCCCGCGGGCCCGCGGCGGCACCCGGCGGCCGTCGGTGGCCGGTCAGGTGTGGCAGGCCGTGCGGATGCGGATCAGGGACCGGCTGACCCGGTCCCGCTGACCCGGTCCCGTTTAAGTGGCTCAGACTCGGCCGCTGCCGACGACGCCGTACTCGTAGGCGAAGACCACCGCCTGCACCCGGTCCCGCAGGTCCAGCTTGGTCAGCAGGCTGCTGACGTGCGTCTTCACCGTGTGCTCTGACAGCACCATGGCCTTGGCGATCTCCGCGTTGGACAACCCGCGGGCCACCAGCTCCAGGGTCTGCGCCTCGCGCGCGGTCAGCGTGTCCAGCCGCGGGTCCGGGTTGTCCGGGGTGGGCCGCAGCGCGCGGCTGACCACGTCCTGCACCAGGCGGCGGGTCATCGACGGGGCCAGCATCGCCTCGCCGGTGACCACCACCCGCACCGCGTGCACCAGGTCGTCCCGGCGCACGTCCTTGAGCAGGAAGCCGCTCACCCCGGCGTGCAGCGCGTCGTAGAGGTACTCGTCCAGGTCGTAGGTGGTCAGCATGACGACCTTGGCCTCGGTCTCGGCGCAGATCACCCTGGCCGCCTCGATGCCGTCCATGGTGGGCATCCGGATGTCCAGCAACACCACGTCCGGGCGCAGCATCCGGGTGGCGAAGACCGCGTTCGCGCCGTCCTCGGCCTCGGCCACCACCTCGATGTCGGGCTGGCTGTCCAGGATCAGCCGGAAGCCGGCCCGCACCAGCTCCTGGTCGTCGGCGATCACCACGCGGATCGGCTCGACGCTCTGCTCGCTCACCACGGTCAACTCCCCCGTTCTACCCGGCTCACCGGGAAGTCCTTGTGCGCCAGCGGAATCTCCGCCGTCACCATGAACCCGCCACCTTCGCGCGGGCCGATCCGCACCACGCCACCGCAGGCGCCGACCCGTTCCCTGATCCCGACCAGCCCACGTCCGCCGCGACCGGGCGCCGGACTGTCCGCGCCGATCCCGTCGTCGAGCACCAGCACCGCCAGCTCGGCCCTTGACCAGCTCAGCCGCACCTCGGCCCGGCCGGCCCGAGCATGCCGGACGGTGTTGGTCAGTGCCTCCTGGATCAGCCGGTACACCGCCAGTTCGGTGTCCGGCGGCAGCGGCGCCGGGGCGCCCGAGACGCTGTGCTCCACGTGCAGTCCGGTGGCCCGGACCGTCTCGATCATCCGCGGCACGTCGTCCATGGTCGGTTGCGGCGCCCGGCGCAGCTCGGCCGGATCCCTCGGCACCATCCCGAGCAGCCGCCGCAGCTGGGCCATGGCGTCCCGGCCCGCGGTGGCGATGGCGTCGAAACTGGCCTCGGCGCGGGCCGGATCGGCGCGCACCACCAGCGGTCCGGACTCGGCCTGCACCACGATCAGCGCCACCGCGTGGGAGAGGATGTCGTGCATGTCCCTGGCGATCCGGGCGCGTTCCGCGCTGGTCGCCCGCTCGGCCTCCAGCTGCTGTTCCTGCTCCAGCCGGTGCGCGCGTTCCTCCAGCGCCACGGTGTAGGCGGCGTTCGTGCGCACCGCCCAGCCCACCAGGTAGGCGGTCACCGAGCAGGTGGTCAGGAAGGTGAACTCCTGGAAGTCCATCTGGTCGAGCCCGGAGTGCACCACCACCGCGAGCAGAGCCAGCGCCAGCGTGATCCGGCGGATCAGCGGCTCGCTGTTCCTGCTCACCGTGTAGACGCCCACCAGCGGGCCGTAGATGCTCCAGATGTCGGGCAGGTCCAGCGCGATGTAGACCAGCTCGGCCACGCTGACCGCGATCATGGTCAGCATCGGCGCCTGCCTGCGGAACAGCAACGGCAGCGCGGTCGAGGCCGCGACCAGGTAACCCCACCAGGGCGGCGGGCCGCCGCCGAGGCCGAAGCCGAGCGGCAGCTCGACCGCGAGCAGCACGATCACCACGACCAGCAGGTCCGCCTGACGAGCACTCAGGTTTTGCAGCGGGCGCGGCGGACGCCAGCCGAGCGGTGTGGACATGCGGGCTCCGAACCACTGCGCGACCAGGGCAGTACCCCCCAACCTACCGCCGGTGTGCGCGCTGAGGTCAGGGGCGTTCGGGCTGCTGTTCTGCCGGTTCTGTGGGTCCGGGTGGTTCGGGTGGTTCGGGTCCTGGTGGCCGAGTTGCCACGGCATCGCCCGGATCGGGGTCCGCGAAGAGGTAGTCGGTGGCCTGCTCGCCGGCGAAGCCCCCGGCCGCGCCCGCCGCGACCGTTCCGAGTTCGCCGCCTCCACCCAGTTCCTCCTCCCCCGACCGCTGCGCGAAGCAGACCAGCACTGTCCGCCTGACCTGCGGTGACAGTCGCGGCCACACCGCCGCGTGCACTTCCTCCAGCCGCGGCAGCGGGGTGCCGGCCAGCAACGCGCGGTACTGCTCGACCGAGTAGGCGCCGGAGTCCGGCGCAAGCGGAGCGGACACCGCGACCACCTTCCTGGGCACGCACGCCAGGTCTGCCCCGTCAGCGTCCCCGGAACGCCGCCCGCGCACCTCGGCTACCGGTGGCGAGTTCGGCACCCGCGATGGAGGTAGCCCCCGGAAGGATTCCGACCTGGGGACTAGGCCGCATGGCGTCCTCAGAGCGAGGGTTGTCCGGACAACCGGCCATTGTGGACTCAGCGGCGGCGCGGTTTGGGTGTCTGTTGTGGACGGTCAACCCGCCGAACGGCGGCGTTTGTGCTTGTTGTCCTGGTACGCGGCCACGGCCTTGCGTGAACTTCGCCAGACCCCGTCTGGCCCTTGCACGGCGTCGAGCCGACCGCGCCGCGCTGCCTGGCGCAGCGCGGCGAGCGTGAAATCCTCGGTCACCAGCGCGGCGAGCGGGACCAGGCGAGCCGGGCCTGCCATGTTGGGCACGATGAACCTGTTGAGGTTGTCGTACATGGCACGGGCGATCAGTTCGCCCAGTGCGCCGTAGTCACCGCTGTCGGCTCGTTGCAGTGCAGTGAGATAGGCATCCCGTTGCCGCTTGAAGATGACCACCGGTGGATAGCCGAGCCGGACCAGGACGAGGTTGAGGACCAGCCGTCCGGTCCGCCCGTTGCCGTCGAGAAACGGGTGTACCCGCTCGAACTCGTTGTGCAGCCGGGCCAGTTCCTCGGTCAGCGGCAGGTCCGCCTGCCCGTTGGCGCCGATGCCTCGCCCTGCCAGGCAGACAGCGTCCACCCACTGTTGCATCAGAACCGGCACCAGCGGCCAGGCCGGGGGCGTCATGCCTCCGGAGAACGGCTGGATGTCGTGTTCCCGGAAACAGCCCGGTCCCTCCCGGTCAGTCGCGTCCTTGTGCGGGGCCACGTCCCACACCGGCGTCATGGCGGTGTGGTGGATTCGCCGGACCTCGCTGATGGTCAGCAGCCGGCCGTCATGCCAGCTGTCGGGTTCGAGGGCCTGGCGGTACACCCAGCGGGCGGCATCGGCGTAGCCGCGCCTGAACCTCGCGCAACACCAGTGTGTTGCCCTCCAGCGCGGTGGAGTGGTGGGCCTCCAGATGCCAGATGTCGTCCCAGATCGATTGGGCTTCCTTCGGGCTGGGCAGGCCACCGAATCGGGTGTCCAGTTCAGTCAGGGCGTGTTCCAGCCGCCGGTAGACACTGGCCCGGCTCGGCCGTCCCCTGCCCGCCACGACTGCTCCGCTTCTGGCCCGCACCAGGCCCAGCTCACCTCGCCGCGAGTTTGATACACCTGCGCGGCATCTAAATGAACTGATCAAATAGGAGCGAGCTGTTACTCAGCGGCACATGATGTTGCAGAGAGTGTCAGTCTTCTAGTTCACTCGAAGGCTGGTCAGCAGGGCCGCGTGGTCGGAGTAGAAGACGCCCGGCCCGTGCCGGGGCAGCCGGGTGTCCAGCACCTGGCTGCCGGTGACCACCGCGCCCCTGGCGAAGGTCAGGTCGATGCGCTGCGGTGTGATCATCCGCTCGGTGGGCTGCGGGCTCCAGGTGCGGCCCTCGGCGGTGCACGGGCTGGGGTGCGCGGCGCGGAAGGTGTCGGTGAAGCCCGCTTCGACGAGCAGATCGGTGGTGCGCAGCGGGTAGGCCATGCCGAAGTGGTTCGGGCAGTCCTTCCACTTCTCGGTCCAGTCGCTGGCCGCCGGGGTGTTGAAGTCGCCGCCGAGCACGGCCGGGCCCGCAGGCAGGTGCCGGGCGATGATCTCGGACAGGTAGCCGGTCTGCGCGGTTTCCGCCGCGGCCACCGCCGCCGGGGTGTGCCGGGGTGGCAGACCGGCGCGGATGGCGGCGGCGTTCTCGTCGATCAGGTAGCCGCTCCACGGGTCGGTGTAGGGCAGCCAGGTGTCGAACAGGTTCAGCGGTCGGCCGCCGGGCAGCCGGACCTGGACGCCGCCGAAGTTGAACGCGGTGACCTTGCCGCCGCTGGGCGCGGGGTAGGTCTTGGTCACCGGGTAGCGGGTGAAGATCCACAGGTTGTCGCCGCCGGTGGTGCTGGGCGTGATCTGGGTGCCGGAGTAGGCGCCCTTGCCCGCTCGCCGGGTCAGCGCCTGGCGGATCTGCTCGCCCGCGCCGTAGGTCTCCACCGCGAGCAGCACGTCCGGGCGCACCGCCACGATCTGGTCCAGCAGCCGGGGCAGGTTGTCCGCGCCCGCGCCGAGCCCGCCGCGCCAGATGTTCCAGGTGAGCACCCGGACCTCGGCGGGAGCGGCCTCGGCCGGACCGGCCAGGCCGAGGGTGAGTGCCAATACCGACATGACCAGTCGTGACCACCGCATGCGCGCAGGCTAACGGCGGCAGGTGAACGGTGGGTGCGGGCGAGTGCGGTGGCCGGTGGATCGCTGCCCCCCAGAGCGGCAATCCACCGGCCACCGCAAGAAAACCGCGTTCCGGCAGCCAGGGGAACTCATTCGAACCCGCTCGAATCCGCGCTATGTTCGGCCGGTGATCCTGCTGCGATGCGACGCCACGACGGTGGCGAACATCCGGCTGTCGCACTCGCCGATCATGGAGGCGGTCACCTGGCTCGGCCTGGCCGCCGGTGGTGGCAGGCATCCCGTCTTCGGCGATCCCGGCGCGCTGGCCAGGGACGCGCTCGGCGCGGCCGAGGTCGAGCTGGTCACCGATCTGCTGCCGCTGGACGGCAACCACTACACCCCGGACCTGCTCACCCCACAACCCCGGCCGGGCAGCTCCGGCGAGGCGCTGGAGGCACAGCTCACCGACCTGGCCGAGACCTCGGCGGAACTGGTGGCCCAGCAGCTGGGCTTCGCCGAGAAGCACTGGCGGCGACCGGTGTCGCCGCGGGTGCGGCGGCTGGCGGAGACCGGCAGGCTGGCCGGGCGGCTGGCGGCCGGGCTGGGCACCTTCTGGCGGCGGGCGCTGGCCGAGGGCTGGGGCGAGATCGAGGCGCTGGCCGACGCCGACCTCGCCGACCGGGCCCGGCTGCTCGCCACCCGAGGGGTCGGCGAGCTGCTCGCCACCCTCGATCCGAGGTGCAGCTGGACCGGCGCGGCGGTGGCGATCGACAAGCCGTTCCAGGTGGAGGTCAACGTGTCCGGCCAGCCGATCGTGCTGGTGCCCTCGGTGCTCAGCTGGCCGAAGTTCATGATCCAGTGCGATGACCAGCAGCAGGTCGCGCTGTACTACCCGGCCGCCAGGGTCGGCGTGCGGGCCCGGCGGGATCCGGCCGAGCTGGCCAGGGTGGTCGGCGCGACCAGGGCCGCGCTGCTGGCCGACCTGGGCGCGCCGCGGTCCACCGCCGAGCTGGCGCTGCGGCACAAGCTGGCCGCGGGCACCGTGTCCTACCACCTGGGCGCGCTGCGCCGGGCCAACCTGGTCACCGCCAGCCGGGACGGCCGGTTCGTGCTCTACCAGCGCAGCGCGCAGGCCGAGGTCCTGCTGGCGGCCTCCTAAAGCTCGAACAGCGTCCCGTCCGGCGGTGCGGACACCCCGGCGGTCAGCACCTCGGCGTGTTCGGCCGAGGCCGGGTCCAGCACCGGGTTGGTGTTGTTGAGGTGGGTCAGGATCCGGTGCTTGCCGGGGAAACGGGACAGCACGTCCAGTCCGCCGCCCGGACCGGCGATCGGGATGTGCCCCATGGACTTCTGGTCCGCGTCGGCCTTCTTGCCGGTGGCGCCGGACATCTCCGCGGCGGAGTGGAAGGTGCCGTCGATGATCACGCAGTCGGCGTCCGCGACGAACTCGTCGAAGCCGGCAGGCCACTCGCGCAGGCAGGGCGCGTAGACCAGCGTGCCGCCGGTGGCCGGGTCGGTGATCCGGTAGGCCACCACCCACGGTCCGTCCATTGTGGACGCTGCCGCGTACCGGGGCCGCTTGCCGCTGACCGGGAACGCGGTCACCGTCAGCTCGCCTGCCGGGTGCACCGGCACGCCGGGGGAGACGGTGTGCCAGTCCCAGCGCCGGTAGTGCTCGACGGTGCCGCGCAGGCCGAAGTCCTCGGTCAGCCCGTGCAGCACCGCTTCCGGCGCCCACACCTGGAGGTTGTCGCCCTCGCGTAGCAGCATCAGGCCGAGCGAGTGGTCCAGTTCGGCGTCGGTCAGCAGCACCCCCTTGACCGGGGTGTCCCGCGGCGGCTTCGGGCGGAACTCCTGGTGCGCCAGCAGTTGCGCCCGGATGTCCGGACTGGCGTTGACCAGGAACCAGCGTTCGCCGGTGGCGCTGACCGCGATGCCGTCCTGGGTGCGGTGGGTCAGCAGGCCGTCCCGGCCGGCCGAGCACATCCGGCAGGCGCAGTTCCACTGCGGGAAACCGCCGCCCGCCGCCGTGCCCAGCAGCAGAACCTTCATCGTGCTCCTCGTTCGGCGGCCGGCCAGCGCATCGCCAGCGGCGCGTCCAGCGGCTCGGGCGCCTGGTGGTGGCGGGCCAGGATGGTGTCGATGAGCGGCCGGTCCGGGGACTTCGAGCACACCGGGTCGGTGGCCGCCGCGTCGCCGGTGAGCAGGAACGCCTGGCAGCGGCAGCCGCCGAAGTCGGTCTCCTTGCGCGGGCAGACCTGGCAGGTCGGACTCATCCACTCGGTGCCGCGGTAGGCGTTGAAACTCTCGCCCTGGTACCAGATCTCGGCCAGCGGCCGGTCCTTGACGTTGTCCAGTTTGAGCGTGCTGATCGCGGTGGCCGCCGGGCAGGGCAGCACATCCCCGTTGGGCGCTACGGTGAGCTGGCGCGCGCCCCAGCCGTGCATGCAGGGCTTGGGGTAGTCCTCGTAGTAGTCGGCCACCACGTAGACCACCTGCATCCGCCCGGCCAGCCGCTTGCTCGCCGCGCGCACGATCGGCTCCGCGGTGGCCAGTTGTTCCCTGGTCGGCATCAGCTTGGCCCGGTTCTTCAGCGCCCAGCCGTAGTACTGGGTGTTGGCCAGTTCCAGCCGGTCCACGCCCATCGACTCGGCCATGGTGATGATCTCGCCGATCCGGTCGTGGTTGAGCCGGGTGAGCACCACGTTCCCGGTCAGCGGCAGCCCGACCTTGTGCACCACCTGCGCCGCGGCCAGCTTGCGGTCGTGCGCGCGGGCGCCTGCCACCTGGTTGCCGCGCACCGGATCGGAGTCCTGAATGGACAGTTGCACGTGCGCCAGTCCGCGATCGGCCAGGTCTTGCAGCACCGGCTCGGTCAGGCCGAGCCCGCTGGTCACCAGGTTCACGTAACAGCCGAGGTCGCTGGCGTGCTCGACCAGCTCGCGGATGTCATGGCGGGCAAGGGGTTCGCCGCCGGACATGTGCACCTGCAGCACGCCAAGCTCACGCGCTTGGGTGAGCACCGAGCGCCACTGATCGGTGGTCAGCTCGTTGTTCTTGGCGATCAGTTCCAGCGGGTTGGAGCAGTACGGGCAGTGCAGCGGGCAGCGGTGGGTCAGCTCGGCGAGCATGCCCAGCGGGGCCTCGGCGGGGGACACCGGGATCTCAGACATCGGCCACCGCCAGCTCCACGATCCGCCGCTCGATCAGCGCGGCCAGCAACCCGGCCACATCGGCCACCGAAACCCCTTGGTAGCGCTCGGAAAGCAGCTTCACCACCGCGTCGACGTCGTTGACCCCGTCGCAGTGCTCAAGCACCGCGGCCGCGGTCGGGTTGGGCACCAGCACGCCCTCGGGGAAGAGCAGCACGTGCGTCTCGCGCACCTTGTCATAGCTGAGCCGCACACCGCGGCGCAGCCTCGGCCGGGAGGTCCCGGTGATCTCGCTCATCGGGGTCAGCCCTTCGTCGCGGCGCGCTCGATCGAATCCAGCAGGCTCCACAACACATCGCACTTGAAGCTCAGCGCGGCCACCGCCGCGTCCTGGAGTTCCCTGCTGTCGCAGTGCTCCAGCACCAGGTCCACGGTTTCCTTGCCCTCGCCGGAGACCTTGTCGATCCGGGTGGTGAAGTAGGCCAGGTCCTCCCGCCGGATCCAGCTGTACCCGGCCAGCACATCGGAAACCCGTTGGCGCATCAGGTGACCGGAGAACATCTCGGTCAGCCCGGAGGCCACGCCGATGATCCACGGCTGCTGCCGGGCGAAGTTGACGTAGGCGTCCACCGCGAACCGGGTGCCGGGCGCGATGTGCCGCTGGTCCAGCACTTCCTCGCGACTGAGACCGACGGCCTGGCAGAGTCGCAGCCAGCTCTCCGCGCCGCCCTCGCCCTCGGCCTTGCCGTCGTGGTAGACGATCCGGTCCAGCCACAGCCTGCGCACCTCGGGCAGCGGGCAGTTGCTGATGATCGCCGCGTCCTTCTGCGGCAGCATGCACTGGTAGTACCAGCGGTTGGCCGCCCAGGTCCGCAGCTCGTGTTCGGTCAGCTCACCGGCGTGCATCCGCTGGTGGAAGGGGTGCGTTCCCCAGTAGCGATGGGACAGAGCCTGCAACGCGGCGAGGAAGTCCTCACGCGACAACACATCCTGGCTGGTGGCCATCTCCGCACTACCTCTCGAGAACGACTGGCGACAGTGCTGGCGGCGGCGGAGGCGGGCAGGGAGCCACAGGGCCGTGGCTCCCTGCCCTGGATGAGCATCAGTCCATGCGGGCCGCGTACGCGGTGACCTCCATGGGCGTGTCGTACTCGGTGAATTCCGGACGGGTCCACACTTCACGAGTTTCCATAACGCTCACTCCTCGGATCACGGGCGGTCCGCCGCCGAACCGCCCTCTCCTGTGCTCATGGCGAGCGACACCACGCTAGACACGTTTTTCTTGATCCCGCTATGGGCCGATCGTATTTTTCAGGGAACTTTCCAGACGGCATTGACAGCCCTAGCGGTAAGCGCTTGCCTTGGGTTAGGGTCGGACCCACTGCAAGCGTTTACATCCGACGCTGTGCCGCCACCCTTGCCGCCGCCGTTTCCGCACTCCACAGGCATGATCAGGAGGGGCACGATGCACGCTCGACGCAGGACAGTCATCGGAGCATTGGTCGCGACCGCCACCGCCGCGGCCGCGTTCACCGCACCGGTCGCCACAGCGTCCGAGGTCTCCCCGATGGCGATCAAACAGATCGCCTCCGGACTCAATCAGGCGTGGGCGGTGGACTGGCTGCCCGATGGCACCGCGCTGTTCACCGAGAAGGACAGCAAGAAGATCCGCAAGATTGACAAGGCGGGCAAGGTTTCCGACGTTCAGACCATCCCCGGGGTGAGCGTCACCAAGGAAGCCGGCCTGCTCGGCATCGCGGTCTCGCCCACCTACGCGGCCGACCAGCTGGTCTTCATCTACTACACCACCGGCAGCGACAACCGGATCGCCAAGCTCAAGCTGGGCCAGGCCCCGCAGCCGATCGTGACCGGCATCCCGCGTGGTTCCCAGTTCCATCACGGCGGCCGGATCGCCTTCGGGCCGGACGGTTTCCTCTACGCGGGCACCGGTGACGGCCAGAACGGGGCCAACGCGCAGAACAAGAACTCGCTGGGCGGCAAGATCCTCCGGATCACCAAGGACGGCGCGGCCGCGCCCGGCAACCCGTTCAACAGCCGGGTCTACAGCTTCGGGCACCGCAACGTGCAGGGCCTGACCTGGGTCGGCGGCCAGCTCTACGCCTCGGAGATCGGCGCCAGCAAGGTCGACGAGCTGAACAAGATCGACTCCGGCAAGAACTACGGCTGGCCGAACTGCGAGGGCTCCTGCGGCACCGGCGGCATGACCAACCCGGTCAAGACCTGGCCGACCTCGCAGGCGACCCCGAGTGGGCTGGCCCACTACAAGGGCAGCCTGTACATCGCCTCACTCAAGGGTGGGACATACAAGACAAATACCAGTGGCTCCGGTGGCAAGATCTACACCAACCTGGGCCGCACGCGCGCCGCGAACGCCGCGCCGGACGGTTCGCTGTGGATCATCACCCCTGGTGGGATCTACACCTCTGACGGCAACTGACCAAGCCGTCACTCGAACAGGGGGCCCGTGACCTGGGACCGGACACGGGCCCCCGCCCACATCCGCAGCACGTGCCAGGAGTTCGCCATGCCCGTTGCCCGGCTCGCCGCGCTCGCCGCCGCGGTCACCCTCGGCCTGCTGGCCGCGACCCCGGCCCAGGCCGCCACCCGGCCACCCACCGAGGTCACCGGCGGGCTGGCGGTGCCCTGGGGCGTCGGCTTCCTGCCCGACGGCAGCGCGCTGGTCACCGAACGGGACACCGCCCGCATCCTCACCATCCGCGGCGGCAAGGCCACCGAGGTGCAGAAGATCGCCGACGCGCAGCCCACCGGCGGCCACGGCGGCCTGCTCGGCCTGGCGATCTCGCCGCACTACCAGCGCGATCGCACGGTGTTCGTCTACTACTCCACCAAGACCGACAACCGGATCGCCAAGCTCCGCCTCGGCCAGCCGCCGGCGCCGCTGGTCACCGGCATCCCGCTGGGCGTCAAGCGCAACGGCGGCAGGCTCGCCTTCGGCCCGGACGGCCACCTGTACGCCACCACCGGCGACACCGCCCGCCCGGAACTCGCCCAGGACCCGAAGTCCCTGGCAGGCAAGGTCCTGCGACTGACCACGACCGGCAAACCCGTACTCGGCAACCCCTTCGGCACCCTGGTCTACTCCTACGGCCACCGCGACCCGCAGGGCCTCACCTGGGACCGCGACGGCAGGCTGTTCCTGGCCGAGGCTGGCGACACCCAGTGGGACGAGCTGAACCGGGTGCTGCCCGGCCGCAACTACGGCTGGCCGCTCTGCGAGGGCAAGTGCGGCGACCCGCGTTTCATCGATCCACTCGTGGTCTGGCGCACCGAGGAAGCCACCCCCAGCGATCTCGCCTACTACAAGGGCAGCCTGTACGTGGCCGGCCTGGTGGGCCAGCGACTCTGGCAGGTGCCGCTGCGCGACGGCCGTACTGGCACGCCGAAAGCCTTGTACCACAAGGAGTTCGGTCGCCTGCGCACGGTGGAGCCCGCGCCGGACGGGTCACTGTGGATCACCACCTCCAACGCGCCCGCGCCGGACCGCATCCTGCGCAGCGAGGGCTAGCGCCCAAGGAAATCGGTGATCCGGGATTCGTCCCAGGCCCCGTCGGCGAAGACCACCGTGTAGCGCAGCGCGAGCTGTTCGCCCGGCGGCAACCGGACTTCCGCGCTGTAGAACGGCGCCGGGCACAGGCCGGGGTAGTCCGAGCTGCGGGCGAACCACTGGGTGGGGTGGCCAGGATTCTCTGGTGAGTCCACAAAAAGCACCGTCGAGTGCGTGCCGGTCTCGTCCTGCCGACCGATGTAGGCGGCCCAGCTCGCCCTGGCTCCCATCGGATTGCGCGCACCGGGCACCAGCACCCGGCCGCCGAGGAATTCCCTGGGGCCGCGCCAGAACAGGCCGCCGTAGCCAGCGTCCGGGCGGCCGTTGGTGCTCGGGCTGCCGAAGCGGATCGAGGCCGCGGTGGTGTTGCGCAGCCAGGTGTCGAAGGTGAGCTGCCAGGCCTGGTCAGGGGCTGACACGGTGACCTGGACGTGGCGGCGTTCGGCCAGTAGTTCCGCGCCGGTCGCGGTGCGCCAGCTCAGGCGTTGGCGCAGCTCGAAGGTGGTGCCGGTGCTGGCCACCTGGTCGAAACCGAGGTGGAGCTGGCTGCCGTTGTTGGGCAGGTCCACGTACCCGGCACCGGCGCGGTAGGTCGGGCCGCCCCAGAAGTTGGTGTCGTCCACGTGCGCCACCGCGAGTTGCAGGCCCTTGTGCCAGGTGTGGTCCGCCGGGCGGTAGTCCGAGACCAGGGCGCCGCGCAGGGTGCGCAGTGGGTGGAAGTACGGCTTCGGTGATTCCCGCGGCGGGTCATCGGGGCGGTAGTGGTAGCTGAGCAGCCGGACGCCGGAGTGGAACAGGTCCACGGATCGGTCGGGCACGTGCCGCATGGTCAGTGCGGTCATCGGCGTATCCGCCTCGGAGTCGGAAAAAGGCTTTCCGGCCGTTCGGCAACGGCCGGAAAGCCCTGTTTCACCCGCGTTCGGCGATGATGATCCGGTTGTCGTCGTAACCCAGCCTGCCGCCGATCCACTGGCCACCACAGGTCACCAGCACCAGCCGGTGGTTGCCGCTCTGGGCGAACAACGACTCCGCGCGCTGCGGCAGCTGGTCCTTGTGCACGGTGTGCACTTCGGTGATCCGGTAGGTGTAGGTCTTGCCGGTGGCGTCCTTGACGGTGACCTGCTGGCCCTTGTCACTACGCCAGAGCTCGGCGAACGGCCCGGTCGAGCCCTTCCAGTTGACGTGCCCGGCCAGCACCGTGGCGCCCTTGGCCGAGTCCAGGCCGGCGCCCCACCAGGTGGCGTCCCGGATCCCGTCGGGCACCGGCAGCACCCCGTCGGGGGCCACCTCCCGGCGGACCAGGGTGGCGGTGCCGCCCTCGGGCAGCCGCACCGTGCCGGGTCGCTGCCCGCCGGCCGGCTGCACGATCTGGTTGGGCTGACCCGGTTTGGCCGGGGTGGTGGTCTGCGCCGGGTTCCCGCCGCCGGGCTGGCCCCAGCGGATCAGCGGCGCGTCGCCGATATCGGTCAGCGGGCGGGCCCGCAGTGGAGACGGTGGCGGGGACTCCACCGCCACCGGCTCGCCGACCACCGTCGTGCTGAGCTGGGAGGCGCCGAGTCCGGCCGCCACGCACACCGCGGCCACCCCGAGCAGGCCGAGTCCGGCCATCCGGGCGCGGTTGTCGCGTTTGGTCTCACCGGGATACAGCGATCTCCCCATGGGTCACCGCTGGTGCAGACGTCGACGCAGAGCCATGACGCCCAGGGTAGCCATGACCAGCGTGAAAATGGCGAATCCGACCAGTCCCGCCGGTTCCACCTGGGTCACGGTGGCCGCCTGGGCCACCGGCAGGTCGGGCTGGTCGCCCGCCGGGATCACCCTGGGCACCACCGGTTTCTTCGGCACGTTGGCCTTGTTGGTCAGCGACAACGCCAGGGTGTTGCCCGGCGCGACCGTGCCGCAGACCGTCGGCGGCTTCTTCGGGTCGAAGCCCTCCTCATAGCCCTTGGCCGGGATCAGCTCGATCAGGCAGATCTCCTGCGGGGTGCGCAGGTCGGCCACGGACACCTGGCCGTCGTCGCCGGTCTTGACCACCAGCGGCTTGCCGTCCACGCCGGTCAGCGGGGAACCGTCCTGCTTGAGCGCGGGCGCTTCCTTGTCCGGCCCGGTGATCCGCAGCGTCACGCCGGGGATGGCCGCGCCACTGGCCGCGTCCACCTTGCCGATCTTGACGATGCCCGGCTGGGTCACCGCGGGCACGGTGGCCTCGGCCGAGATCGGGGTCTGCCCGCCGGTGGTCAGCGCCCGCTGCGCGGTGGGCTTGTTCGGCAGCAGCAGCACCGGATCGGCGTTCGGGCTCTCCACGGTGGCCACCAACTTGGGATTGGGGCCCTTCGGGGTCACCGCGATGACCAGCGGTTTGCCGCCTGCCGGCGTCTTCACGGCGCCGTCACTGGCTTCCCCGGCCAGTTCGGCGTCGATCGCCTTCAGCTTGACCGGCACACCCGAGACCGGCTGACCCTTGGCCGAGGTGACCGTGATGGTCCAGTTCCCCGGCTTGCCGATCAGCTGGCCGTCCTTGGGCGCGGCCACGGTCAGTTTCCACGGCCCGTAGTGCGCGTCCGCGTCCGCCTGCAACCGGCCCACGGCCTGCCTGGCCTCGGCCGACAACCCGTTGAGGTGGAAGTCGACGTCGTAGCCGATGCGGGTGAAGTTGTTGGTCTTGGCCAGCAGCTTCGGGTCCTTGGTGCCCGAGGTCCAGCTGTGCAGCAGGTGCGCCAGCGCGGCGGCCTCCGGTTTCGAGGCGGTGTCCTGGTAGCGCAGCAGCAGGTAGGAGATCTTGGCCTTGGTCTCGGCGGGAATCGGGGTGTTCCACTTGGTGGTCAGCCCGTCCTTGCTGGGCGTGTACTCGAGCGCGTCACCCGGTTCGTCGAGGGCGTACCGGACGCACCACACCTGCCGGCCGCGCCAGGTGTACGAGCCGATCCAGTCATCCCCCTTGGGGCGGCCCTGGTACTCCTGAGGCTTGGTGTACTCACCGCTGCGCT
Organism: Crossiella sp. S99.2; assembly: GCF_023094165.1. Lineage (GTDB taxonomy): Bacteria > Actinomycetota > Actinomycetes > Mycobacteriales > Pseudonocardiaceae > Crossiella. The sequence goes on from NZ_JALMDK010000001.1 coordinate 886,979, forward strand.
CCCCGGCGGCCAGTGCCGAACCGGGTATCGCCAGCGCGAGGCCGCCGGCGGCGAGCGTCACGCTCATCGCCCCGACCAGCAGATTTCTAAGGCCTGGCATGAAAGCTCCTTGCTTGCTACGGCCTGTCGCCACGCATGCTGGCGGCCGTCCCGGGCGAGTCGCAATCGGCCTTTAGAACTAAGCAAGCAGGTGACTGTGTGGTGTCTCTCACCTTGACGTCTAGACCATTCGGCGCATCGCGCTGATCTTGTCGGCCTACGTTCCCCCCACGATCGGACTCGTCCTCATAACCCAGAGCGAAGACGGGGGTGCTCATGGGACGATGCGGGAGCGAGTAAAGTCAGCTTTACCTGTCATGGAACCGGTCCGCGCCTTCGGACGTTGAACCGGATGACGGCGCGAGCACGCTCCAGGAGGACCAGGTGCGCACTAGCAGTAACCCGGCGTTCCGTAACCTGCCCCACCAGGGGTCTGGCTACGCGACGTTCAACACCGGCGGCCAGCCCGCCGGCTACCAGGCTGGCTACCAGCAGCAGCCCGGCTACCAGCAGTACGATTCGCGGCCCGGGATTTCCGAGCGTCCGATGACCGTGGACGACGTGGTCATGAAGACCGCCACGTCCTTCGGTGTCACTCTGGTCGCCGGTTTCCTGACCGCCTTCTTCCAGGCCTACTACCTGGCCCTGCCCGCGGTGCTCATCGGGCTGGGTGTCGGTCTGTTCCTGTCGTTCCGTCCGCGGCCTTCCGCGCCGCTGACGCTGACCTACGCGTTGTCCCAGGGCGTGGCACTGGGCGCGATCAGCGCCCTGGTGAACCTGCGCTTCCCGGGCATCGTGGTGCAGGCGCTGATCGGCACCGCCGGCGTGTTCGCGGGCATGCTGGTCGTCTACAAGACCGGTGCGATCCGGGTCACGCCGAAGCTCACCCGCTGGGTGATCGGCGCGCTGGTGGGCGTGCTGGTGCTGGTGCTGGCGAACCTGGTCGCGAGCTTCATCGTGCCCGGCGGCCTCGGCCTCCGCAGCGGTGGCGCCATCGCGATCATCTTCAGCATCATCGTGATCGGGGTGGCCGCGTTCGCGCTGCTGCTCGATTTCGACCAGGCCGACGAGATGATCCGCTCCGGCATGGACGCCAAGTGGGCCTGGTACGCCGCGTTCGGCCTGACCGCCACGGTGGTCATGCTGTACTTGGAGATCCTGCGCCTGCTGAGCTACTTCAGGCAGGACTGACGCTCCGGCTCAGTACCTAGACACGAGGAAGGTCCCCGGTTCGCCGGGGGCCTTCCTCGTTGTCCGGGGCTGGTCAGCTCAGCTGAGGCGCTCCAGCACCATGGCCATGCCCTGGCCGCCGCCGACGCACATGGTCTCCAGACCGATGGTCTTGTCGTGCCAGGACAGCGAGTTGAGCAGGGTGGTGGTGATCCGGGCGCCGGTCATGCCGAAGGGGTGGCCGACCGCGATCGCGCCGCCGTTGACGTTGACCTTTTCCAGCGGGATGCCCAGGTCGCGGTAGGACGGGATCACCTGGGCCGCGAAGGCCTCGTTGATCTCGACCAGGTCCACATCGTCCACGGTCAGCCCGGCCCGCTTGAGCGCCTGCTGGGAGGCCTGCACCGGGCCAAGGCCCATGATCTCCGGGGACAGCGCGGACACGCCGGTGGAGATCACCCTGGCCAGCGGGGTGATGCCGAGCTGCTTCGCCTTGGTGTCACTCATGATCACCAGGGCGGCGGCGCCGTCGTTGAGCGGACAGCAGTTGCCCGCGGTGATCCGCCCGTCCGGCCGGAACACCGGCTGCAGGGTGGACACCTTCTCGTAGCTGGTGCCCGCCCGCGGGCCGTCGTCGGTGCTGACCACGGTGCCGTCGGCCAGTTCGACCGGGGTGATCTCGCGGGCCCAGAAGCCGTTGGCGATGGCCTTCTCGGCCAGGTTCTGCGAGCGGACGCCGAAGTGGTCCATGTCCTCGCGGGTCACGCCCTTGGCCAGGGCGAGGTTCTCCGCGGTCTGGCCCATCGGGATGTAGACGTCGGGCAGCAGCCCGGACTCGCGCGGGTCGACCCATTCGCTCGCGCCGTGTTCAGCGGCGTGCTGGGTGCGCGCCTGCGCCTGCGCGAAGAGCGGGTTCTGGGTGTCCGGCCAGCCGTCGGAGTTCCCGCGCGCGTAGCTGGAGACGATCTCCACCCCGGCGCTGATGAAGACGTCGCCCTCGCCAGCCTTGATCGCGTGCAGGGCCATCCGGGTGGTCTGCAGGCTGGAGGCGCAGTACCGGGTGACGGTGGTGCCGGGCAGGTGGTCGTATCCGGCGAGCACGGCCACCGCGCGGGCCATGTTGAAGCCCTGTTCACCGCCGGGCAGCCCGCAGCCCAGCATCAGGTCGTCGATCTCCCGCGGGTCCAGCTCGGGCACCTTCGCCAGTGCGGCCTTGACCATCTTCGCGGTCAGGTCGTCGGCGCGGACATCCTTCAGGGAGCCCTTGTTGGCGCGGCCGATGGGGGAGCGGGCCGTCGCCACGATCACGGCTTCAGGCATGTCGAGAACTCCTTTGTTCGCCTGAAGCGCAGCCTACTGTCCGGTAACGGCGGCGGAGTGTGACGTTGCCGGGGGCACCCGCTTGAGCCGCCGGTTGAGCCCGGCCACCAGCTTCGCGGTGGGCCGCCGGGCCTCGGCGGCGGCCGAACGGGTGGGCTGGGCGGGCAGCGGACCGCCGTCCCAGACCCGGGCGGCCACGCACAGCTCGGGCAGCAGCACGCCCACCGCGGCGGCGTACCCGGCCGCGGAGGGATGGAACATGTCCTTGCTGAACAGCTCGCTGGGCCGGGTCAGGAACTCCGGCGAGAGCAGGTCGGCCAGGGCCACCGGCCGCCCGCCCGCGGCCTGCACGGCCCGGCGCTGGGCCCTGGCCAGGGTGAGGCTCCAGGAGCGCACCAGCGCGCGCAGCGGCTGCGCGATCGGCCGGATCGCGCCCAGATCCGGGCAGGTGCCCACGACCACGGCCGCGCCGGTCTCGGTGAGTCCGCGCACCGCGGCGCCCAGCATCAGCGCGCAGGCAGCCGGTCCCAGCCGGGCGGTCACGTCGTTGCCGCCGATGATCACCAGTGCCACGTCCGGCGGGGTGCGCAGCGCGGCCTCGGTCTGCCCGGCCAGCTCCCGGCTGGTCGCGCCGCTGATCGCGTGGGTGAGCAGCCGCACCGGGTGCTCGGACTCCTCGGCCAGCCCGCGGGCCAGCAGCACTCCGGGCAGTTCCTCGGTGGTGTCGCAGCCGACCCCGGCCGCGGAGGAGTCGCCGAGCACCGCGAAGACCAGGGGATCGCCGGTGATCCGCGGGTCGGTCGGCGCGAGCGGGCCGCTGCCGTCCGGCAGGTACACGCCGTCGGCGCGCAGCGGCGCCGCCGGCACTCCGATGATCTTCCGAGCCCGTTTGGACTGCTCGGTGAGCAGCCCGTACGCGGCGCCGGACAGTCCGCCGACCGCACCCGCGGTGAAGACCGCGGCGCGGAGAATACGAAGTCCGAACACGGCTCGTGCCTCCCCTCCGCCTGGTGGTTCCCCCAATGGCCCCACACACCAGTTGTTCACCCAGTGTTCCGTACATAAGGCCAAACGGGTTAACGGAGGGTAGATGGTTTTACTTCCCACTTTCGGGTGAGGCAAACAAATTCGAAGCCGCCCAACGGGATTAGCCTGATCGTGAGCTTCGACTCAGGCGCGTTCGGCCGAGAAGGGGACCTCGGCCCGGTGCAGCGGGTCGTCGTAGTGCCCGAGCAGCGCGGACAGCTGGTGACCGAGCCCGGCCAGCGGGAACGGGATGGCCTTGCCCTCGAACTCCGGCTCCAGCAGCGCGGGCTCCAGCAGTTCGGCGCCACGCCCGAAGGTCAGCGCGAACAGGCGGCCGTCCACCTCGGCCAGCAGGGCGGAGTCGGCGCCGCCCGTCCCGGCCAGCGTGAAGTGCTCGGCCAGCTCCTCCGGACCTGGCTCGCCGTCCTGCGCGCGCACCGCCAGCGCACAGGAGAAGTCCAGCTCAGTGCGGGGGAGCAGGCACACGATGTCCGGCGTGCCGCGGCCCGGCAGGGTGAGGGCGTCCCCGAAGGAGAGGGCGTCGGTGGTGAACAGGTGCACCGTGAGTTTCATGGCTACCCCCGACGCGAGACCGGCTCGGAACGGATCTTTCCGACAGGCCAAGAATACGTGACCTGGCGGTGGACGAGGGTGTCCAAGAGTGGCCCGTGCCACGGAGTAGCAGCGATCGGGTGACGCTGCGCCAGCTACGCTGACCCGGACGTCTCAACTACTGGGAGGACCGCGCGGTGGAGTACGCCGAGCACGTGATGGACCTGGTCGGCAACACCCCGCTGGTCAGGCTGAACTCCCTGACCGAGGGTCTGAAGCCGCTGGTGCTGGCCAAGGTGGAGTACCTCAACCCCGGTGGCAGCGTGAAGGACCGCATCGCGCTGCGCATGATCGAGGCGGCCGAGGCATCCGGTGAGCTGCGGCCCGGCGGCACCATCGTGGAGCCGACCTCCGGCAACACCGGCGTCGGCCTGGCCCTGGTCGCCCAGCGCAAGGGCTACCGCTGCGTGTTCGTCTGCCCGGACAAGGTCAGCGAGGACAAGCGCAACGTGCTCAAGGCCTACGGCGCCGAGGTCGTGGTCTGCCCGACCGCGGTCGCGCCGGAGCACCCGGACTCCTACTACAACGTCTCCGACCGCCTGGTCACCGAGATCCCCGGCGCCTGGAAGCCCAACCAGTACGCCAACCCGCAGAACCCGGAGTCGCACTACCACTCCACCGGCCCCGAGCTGTGGAAGCAGACCGACGGCCGGATCACCCACTTCGTGGCCGGCGTGGGCACCGGCGGCACCATCTCCGGCACCGGCCGCTACCTCAAGGACGTCTCCGGCGGCAAGGTCAAGGTCATCGGCGCCGACCCGCACGGTTCGGTCTACTCCGGCGGCACCGGACGGCCCTACCTGGTCGAGGGCGTCGGCGAGGACTTCTGGCCGACCACCTACGACCGCACCGTGTGCGATCAGATCATCGAGGTCTCCGACGCGGACTCCTTCGACATCACCCGCCGCCTGGCCCGCGAGGAGGGCCTGCTGGTCGGCGGCTCCTGTGGAATGGCCGCGGCGGCCGCGCTCAAACTGGCCGAGGGCCTGACCGAGGACGACGTGGTGGTCGTGCTGCTGCCGGACAGCGGCCGCGGCTACCTGTCCAAGGTCTTCAACGACTCCTGGATGGCCTCCTACGGCTTCCTGACCGCCGACCACAGCAGCGCCTCGGTGGGCGATGTGCTGCGGCGCAAGGACGGCACCCTGCCCGAGCTGGTGCACGTGCACCCGAACGAGACCGTCGCGGACGCCATCTCGGTGCTGCGCGAGTTCGGCGTCTCGCAGATGCCGGTGGTCAACGCCGAGCCGCCGCTGATGGCCGCCGAGGTGGCCGGCGCGGTCAACGAGAAGGACCTGCTGGACGCGCTGTTCGCGGGCGAGGCCGCGCTGGCCGACCGGGTGGAGACGCACATGTCGCCGCCGCTGCCGACCATCGGCGCAGGCGAGTCGATCAGCACCGCGATGAAGGCGCTGACCGACGCGGACGGCGCGATGGTGCTCATCGACGGCAAACCGGCCGGCGTTGTCACCCGACAGGACGTGTTGGGCTTTCTCGCGGGCCGATAATGCGCGTTGGGACTACGCCCGTTCGGAGCATCCGATAGCGTTGCCGCAACCACACGACGGCCAGCCACCCCGAAGGGGGTAAGGAACCCGATGAGCGCTCCGCAGCCGCCCCAGCAGCCGTATCCAGGCCAGGGTGGGCAGCCGCAGGCTGATCCGCAGAGTGGCGCGGCCGACCCGACGCCGTCCCCGGCGCAGGGTCTGCCGACGACCACGCACACGCCGCACGCCGACACCACCCAGGTGATCTCCTCGGCGCTGGGCGCATCCGCGGGGCAGTCTGCGCAGCCCGCCAACCCGGAGGCCACCCAGGTGGTCCAGCCGGGCGGCGCCGCGCCGGCCGCACCCGCGCCGGATGCCACCCAGGTGGTGCCGCCGGGCCAGCAGCCGCCGGTGACGCCGCAGTACGCGCCGCCGTCCTTCGCCCAGCCGCAGCCCGCGCCGCAGCAGCCGACCGGGCCGCAGGCCCAGCCGCAGCAGCAGTGGGGGCAGCAGCCTCAGGCACAGCAGCCCGGTCAGCAGCAGTGGGGCCAGCAGCCCCAGCAGCAGCCCGGGTACCCGCAGACCGGCGGCCAGCCCCAGCAGCAGTGGGGCCAGCAGCCGGGCACCGGCCCGCAGCCGCAGCAGCAGTGGGGCCAGGCCCAGGCACAGCCCGGTCAGCAGCAGGGCTGGGGCCAGCAGCAGCCGCAGCAGGGTTACGGCCAGCCGCAGCAGGGCTGGGGTCAGCCCCAGCAGGGCTACGGACAGCCGTACGGCCAGGCCGCGGGCGGTGGCAACACGCTCCCGGCGGCCATGTGGGTCTCCATCGGCGCGGGTGGCCTCGGCCTGCTGCTGAACATCTTCAGCCTGATCACCGTGCTGGGCATCCCCTCGCGCTACGTCACCGGCATGGTCTGGGTGAGCGTGGTGGTGGGCTTCCTGGTCGCCATCGGTGTCATCGTGCTGGGCTTCCTCGGCGGCTCGCAGGGCGCGAACTGGGCCCGGATCACCATCTCGGTGCTGGCCGGTCTCGGTGTGCTCGGCGGACTGAGCGGCGTCGCCGTCGGCGGGATTCTCAGCATCCTGCCGCTGCTGCTCTGGATCGCCGTGCTGGTGCTCTGGTGGCTGCCGTCCACCACCGCAGGCATGAAGCTCAAGCAGGCGCAACGCCCGCAGCCGGGCATGTACGGCCAGCAGCAGCCGCCCTACGGCGGTGGCGGCGGGGGTTACCCCGGCTACTGAGCCGTAGCGCGAAAACCGTAAACGAAACTTCAGCCCCCGGCCTGCCAAGGCCGGGGGCTGATCGTTTGCCGAGCACGTAGGCTCGGCCCCATGAACGACGGCTTCGCGACCAGGGCCATTCACGCCGGCCAGGACCCCGACCCGACGACCGGGTCGGTCATCGTGCCGATCCACGCCACCTCCACCTACGCCCAGGACGGCGTCGGCGGACTGCGCGGCGGCTATGAGTACTCCCGCACCGGGAATCCCACCCGGACCGCGCTGGAGACCTGCCTGGCCTCGCTGGAAGGCGGCAGGCACGCCCGCGCGTTCGCCTCCGGCATGTCCGCCACCGACGCGGTGCTCCGCTCGGTGCTGCGCCCCGGCGACCACCTGATCATCCCGGACGACGCCTACGGCGGCACCTTCCGGCTGGTGGACAAGGTGCTCTCGCAGTGGGGCATCGAGCACACCCCGGTCCCGGTCTCCGATGTGGACGCCGTGCGGGCCGCGGTCCGGCCCAGCACCAAGCTGCTGTGGGTGGAGACGCCCACCAACCCGCTGCTCAACATCGCCGACATCGCCGCGCTGGCCGGCGTGGCCCAGACCGCGGGCGCGAAGCTGGTGGTGGACAACACCTTCGCCTCCCCGTACCTGCAGAACCCCCTTGAATTCGGCGCCGACGTGGTGCTGCACTCCACCACCAAGTACATCGGCGGCCACTCCGACGTGGTCGGCGGCGCGCTGATCACCAGCGACGACGAGCTGGCCGAGCAGTTCGCGTTCATCCAGAACGGCGCGGGCGCGGTGCCCGGCCCGTTCGACGCCTGGCTGACCCTGCGCGGCCTGAAGACCCTCGCGGTCCGGATGGACAAGCACAGCGACAACGCCGAGCTGATCACCCAGGCCCTGCTCGACCACCCCAGGGTCGGCGCGGTGCTCTACCCGGGCCTGGCCGACCACCCCGGCCACCACGTGGCGGCCAAGCAGATGCGCCGCTTCGGCGGGATGATCTCCTTCACCGTCACCGGCGGCGAGCAGGCCGCGCTGGACGTCTGCGCCAAGACCCGGCTGTTCACCCTGGCCGAATCCCTCGGCGGGGTGGAGTCGCTGATCGAGCACCCGGGCAAGATGACGCACGCCAGCACCGCCGGCTCGCTGCTGCAGGTCCCGGCCGACCTGGTGCGCGTCTCGGTGGGCATCGAGGACGGCGCCGACCTGGTCGCCGACCTGCTGCAGGCGCTGGACTGAGCACGCGGGGGTAGAGCCTGCCCCCGGACGAGGTCGGCAGCCCGCGCCAGTGCCCGGCGCGGGCTCGCCGACCAGCATGGACCGCATGGCAAGTCAGCGAACTCAGCTCAGCAGGCGGGCACTGCTCGCGACCGCGGTGGTCGTGACAGGGGCGCTGCTGACCCCCGTCGTGGCCCAGGCCGCACCGGACCCGGTGCGTGCGCTCGAACAAGCCGCACACCCGTTGCGCGGCACCGAACCTGGTCGTGGCCACGCCGACCTGCGCGCCCTGGGCCGCATGATCGGCGAAGCCAAGGTGGTCGGCCTCGGCGAGGCCACCCACGGCTCGCACGAGTTCTTCACCATGAAGGAGCGGGTCTTCCGCCACCTGGTGCAGGAGAAGGGTTTCCGGGCTTTCGCGCTGGAGATGAGCTGGCCGGCCGGGCTCAAGATCAACGAGTTTCTGCAGACCGGCGAGGGCGACGCGCGCGCGATCGCCAAGGAGACGCTGAGCGGCTCACCCTGGGATCGCGAGGAGTTCGTCAGCCTCATCCAGTGGATGCGCGAGCACAACCGGCGCAACCCCGGCCGCACCGTGCACTTCGTCGGCGATGACCTCGGCGCGCCCAGGGTGGGCGCGGAATTCTTCGACCGGGTGACCGGCTACCTGCCCGCGCTGCACGAGTACTACACCGGCCTGCGCCCACTGGATGACGTCTTCGCCTACCTCGGCAAGCCCGTCCAGGAACGCAGGCGGCTGGCCGAGCGGGCCCAGCAGGCCCTGGACCTGCTCAGTGGCCTGCCCCGGCACGGCGAGCAGTTCGAGTGGGCCGTGCAGAACGCCCGCTCCATCGCCCAGACCGCGCACTTCCTCACCCTGGATCCGGCCGACCCGGCCGGGCTCGCGGAGTTCCAGCGGTTCCGGGACCAGGCGATGGCGGACAACGTGCTCTGGTGGCAGCGGCGCACCGGGCACAAGATCCTGGTCTCGGCGCACAACGACCACATCGGGTACGTCGCCAGCGACCCCAAGGCTTACCCCAAGACGCAAGGCGCGTTCCTGCGGGAGCGGCTCGGCCCGGACTACCTGCCGGTCGGCTTCACCTTCAACCAGGGCTCGATGCTGGCCAAGGACACCGCCCTCGGCGGGGACTGGAAGAAGTTCACCGTGGACGCGGCCAGGCCGGGCTGGAACGAGCACACCCTGGACCGGGTCCGCCACCGGGACTACTACCTCGACCTGCGCACCGCGCCGCCCACCGCCAGGGACTGGCTCAACCGCGCCCGGCCGACCCGTGGCTTCGGCACCCAATATCCGCACCCGCTGGCCGATGTCGCGCTCGCCCGTGCCTACGACGTGCTGATCCACCTGCACGAGGTGCGGGAAGCGGACCTGCCGAAGTGATCAGACGCCGGGTGGGGACTGCTGTTCGGCCGGCTTGACCGGCTCGGGCTGCTTGGGGCCCACCGGCAGGTCGTCCCGCTCCACACAGCCGCCGATCAGCTCGACGATGCCGTTGTGCTGGACGTACTGGCCGGGATCGTGGCAGCTCACCCGCACCACGGTGAAGACCGCGGCCCCGGTCAGCAGCGCGGCGGTGCTGAGCGCGACCGCCAGCGGCAGCGCACCGCTGCTTCGCACTCGTGCCATCCGGCCACCTCCGAGCCCAGCCCTCGCGTAAGCCTACCGAACACCGCGCGGCCGGGCGGACCTTCCCCGGGATCGCTATCCCAAGGAACGGTTCGCCCGGCCGCGCGGTTCAGTTCGTCAGAGGTTGCCGCGGCGGTCCTGCTCGCGCTCGATGGCCTCGAACAGGGCCTTGAAGTTGCCCTTGCCGAAGCCGAGCGAGCCGTGCCGCTCGATCATCTCGAAGAACACCGTCGGCCGGTCGCCGGTGGGCTTGGTGAAGATCTGCAGCAGGTAGCCGTCCTCGTCCCGGTCGACCAGGATCTTGCGCCGCTTCAGCTCCTCGATCGGCACCCGCACGTTGCCGATCCGGGCCCGCAGCTCCGGGTCGTCGTAGTAGGAGTCCGGGGTCTCCAGGAACTCGATGCCCGCGGCCCGCATGTGGTCCACGGTGGCCAGGATGTCGTTGGTGGCCAGCGCGATGTGCTGCACGCCGGGGCCGCCGTAGAACTCCAGGTACTCGTCGATCTGGGACTTGCGCGCGGCCACCGCCGGCTCGTTGAGCGGGAACTTCACCCGGTGGTTGCCGTTGGCGACCACCTTGCTCATCAGCGCGGAGTAGTCGGTGGCGATGTCGTCGCCGATGAACTCGGCCATGTTCACAAAGCCCATGACCCGGTTGTAGAACTCGACCCAGTAGTCCATCTTGCCGAGTTCGACGTTGCCCACGCAGTGGTCAACTGCCTGGAACACGCGCTTGGGCGCACCCTCGGGCTTGCGGTAGGCGCCCTTCCTCGGCTGGTAGCCGGGCAGGTAGACGCCGGTGTAGCGGCTGCGGTCGATCAGGGTGTGCCGGGTCTGGCCGTAGGCGGCGATGGCGGCGATGCGCACCGTGCCGTGCTCGTCGGAGACGTCGTGCGGCTCGTCCAGCACGGTCGCGCCCTGCTTGCGGGCCCACTCGATGCACTTGTCCACGTCGGCGACCTCCAGCGCGAGGTCGGTGACCCCGTCGCCGTGCGCCCGGTGGTGGTCGAGCAGCGCGCTGTCCGGGCGCACCCCGCCGGTGATCACGAAGCGGGCCGAGCCGGACTTGAGCACATAGGACTTGTGGTCCCGGTTGCCGGTCTCCGGGCCGGAGTAGGCGATCAGCTCCATGCCGAAGGCCACCTGGTAGAACAGCGCGGTCTGGGTCGCGTTGCCGACCACGAAGACCACCGCGTCCATCGACTTCACCGGGAACGGGTCCCGGCTCTCGTCGTAGTCGACCAGGCCGACGAGCTGGCGGAGCTGGTCGAAGCTCACGTCGTCGATGCTCTTGTCCGGGCTGTGGCTGATCGTCTCGGTCACGTTTCCTCCAACTTGCCCTGGCGGTCAATTCGGTGTCCGCAGCATGAGGTCGCGTGACAAGCTGTGCAACACTCAGTAAATTCACTGGGCAATCTGCTCAGTACCACCAGGTAATATCCGATCAGAGTGAGCAGACTGACCAGGAGGTGTGCGTGCTTCCCGCCGACGACGAGGCGCTGGACGCGCTGGATGCCCGGCTGTTGCTGCTGCTGACCGACGAGCCGAGGCTGGGCGTGCTGGAGTGCTCGCGGCGGCTGGGCGTGGCCCGGGGCACCGTGCAGGCCCGGCTGGACCGGCTGGTCAGCCGGGGTGTGCTCGGCGGCTTCCCGCCCGCGCTGGACCTGGCCGCGATGGGCTACGGCCTGACCGCCTTCGCCGTGCTGGAGATCGCCCAGGGCCACCGCGGCGAGGTGACCGCGCACCTGGCCGCGATCGACGAGGTGTGCGAGGTGCACGCCACCACCGGCCAGGGCGATCTGCTGGTGCGCATGGTGGCCAGGGACAACGACGACCTGCAGCGGGTGATCGACGAGGTGGTCGACGTCGAGGGCGTGCGGCGCACCTCCACCTCGATCGCGCTGTCCACCCCGGTCCGCACCAGAGTGAGACCTTTGCTGGAACGGCTGGTCGGCGACGGGCGATGAGCCCATCCTGGGAGGTATGCGTGCGCACGAGGTGGAGATCGGCGCGACCTACCGGGTTCGGCCGCAGCACGACCACGGCACCCTGGCCTGGCTGTTCAGCGGACCGGACGAGTTCGAGCTGACCGTCACCGGCGCCGGCGCGATGCTGGGCGAGGTGTCCGCGGTGGTCGGGGTCCGGGTGATCGACCGGCACAACGTCAGCCTGCCGCTGCCGCCCGAACAGGCCCAGCGGATGGGCCTGCCGGCGGGGGTGGACTATCTGGTGCAGGGCGTCCTGGTGGACGCCGCGTCCGGGGCGCTGGTGAGCAGGCCGACCATGGAGTCGGTCACGGTGCCGGTGAGCTGGCTGTTCCCGGTGGCCTGACCGAACTGTCGCGGGGAGCCCGGCTGCCCATCCTCGGTGATCTTGGTTACCCGCCGGCCGCGGTGCTCGCGCGGCCCGCCGGGATGAACCACCTCAGCCTGCTCTGAACGCACCGAACGGGCCCGGGGAAGTCCCGGGCCCGCTCAGTGAAAGCGCTGGTCAGCTCTGGTACGGCACCGCGTCCAGCAGGGTGACCTTCATGGTGCGGCCGTTCGGCGTCGCGTACTCGCGGGTCTCGCCGACCTTGGCCTGCAGCAGCGCCGCGCCCAGCGGGGAACTCGGCGAGTAGACCTCCAGGTCACCGTGCGAACCCTCCTCGCGGGTGGCCAGCAGGAAGGTCTCTTTCTCGTCATCACCGTCGTAGCGGATGGTGACGACCATGCCCGGCTGGGCGATGCCCGAGTCAGTGGGCGCCTCACCCACCTTGGCCTGTCGCAACAGCTCCTGGAGCTGCCGGATCCGGCCCTCCTGCTTGCCCTGTTCCTCGCGCGCGGCGTGATAGCCACCGTTCTCCCGGAGGTCGCCCTCCTCACGGCGGGCGTTGATCTCCGCGGCGATGACCGGACGGTTGGCAATGAGATCGTCCAGCTCGTGCTTGAGCCGGTCGAAAGCATCCTGGGTCAGCCAGGTCACGGTCTCGGCCACGGTCACCACTCCTCGTCTCCTCCAGGCCCACGGCTGTGGGCTGGTCGCTCCTGGCAGGGCTGCACCAGGAAACGGAAAAACACGGCCCACGCCGGGGCCGTGCTGTCAGGCGAGGGTAACATGGTTACGTGTTCAGCGGGTGGAAATTACGGCTGGCGAGGACCGCTGGCAGGCGCAGTTCACCCGCTTGGCCGCGTGGTGGTCGACAGGTACTCCGGGACCTGGTATGAGCACCCGAACACCACCGCGGTGATGCCCGGCCGGGAGGTCTTGATCACGGCGGACTCGATCACCGTGCTCTCGCTGGGCGCGATGTAGACCTCGCGCCGGCCGACCTCGTCGCCGTCCTTGGACCGGGCCCGGACCACGCACACCGCGGGGCGCTCCGGCTGGTCCCGCGCGACCTCGAAGCTGATCTTCACCGATGTGGGATCGAGCACCTCGTACGCGGTCTGCTTGCCCTCGATCGGCGTGACGCCGAGGTTGCGGTAGCCGACAAAAGCCAGCACCCCGCCCACGGACAGGCCCGCGACCAGCAGTGCTACCCGCACCCAGGGGGGTGTCCTTCGATCGGAGGACCGGCCATAACGACCCTCCGGCAGTGGACGCTCACCCATCGACGCGGACCTCCTGGCCGTCTTTGTCGTACCCGCAGGGAACAATGGGCTGCGACGCCCGCGTTGAGTATCCATGACCGCGCCGACTGGGGGTCGCGCCGGGCTGACGAGAGGACCACGAACACCCATGGCAGAGAAGCTGCGCCTGATGACGGTGCACGCCCACCCTGACGACGAGTCCAGCAAGGGCGCCGCCACCACGGCGAAGCTGGTGGCCGACGGGCATGAGGTCATGGTCGTGACCTGCACCGGGGGCGAGGCGGGCAGCATCCTCAACCCGGCGATGGACCGGCCGGAGATCGTAAACAACCTGGCCGCGGTGCGCCGCGAGGAGATGGCCAGGGCCGCGGAGATCCTCAAGGTCCAGCACCACTGGCTGCCCTACGTCGACTCCGGCCTGCCCGAGGGCGACCCGCTGCCGCCGCTGCCCGAGGGCTGCTTCGCGCTGGTGCCGCTGGAGGAGTCCACCGCCGAGCTGGTCAAGATCGTGCGCGAGTTCCGCCCGCACGTGATGATCACCTACGACGAGAACGGCGGGTACCCGCACCCGGACCACATCCGCTGCCACGAGGTCTCGGTGGCCGCCTTCGAGGCCGCGGGCGACCCGGACCGCTTCCCCGAGGCAGGCGAGCCCTGGCAGCCGCTGAAGCTCTACTACTCGCACGGCTTCTCCCGGAAGAAGCTGATCACCTTCCACGAGACCCTGCTCGCGCGCGGGCTGGAGTCGCCGTATGAGGAGTGGCTCAAGCACTGGGACTCGGACAAGCCCGATGTGATGGAGCGGGTGACGACCCAGGTGGAGTGCGGGGAGTACTTTGAGGTCCGGGACGAGGCGCTGAAGGCGCACGCCACCCAGATCGACCCGACCAGCAGGTGGTTCGCGGTCCCGCTGGACCTCCAGCGGGAGGTGTGGCCCACCGAGGAGTACGAGTTGGCCCGCTCGCTGGTCGACACCACGTTGCCGGAGGATGACCTGTTCGCCGGCGTCCTGACCCAGGTGCGTACATGACTTTGCTCGACACGGTTGGCCACCACGAGACGACCGCTCTCGTGGTGGCTCAGCCGAAGAAGCCGGAGGAGCCCGGCGGCCGCGGCGAGGACTTCGGCAAGTCCAGCCCGGTGGGGCTGGTCCTGCTGATCCTGTTCTTCATCGCGGTGGGTTTCCTGGTGCGCTCGATGAACAAGCACCTGCGCAAGCTGCCCGCCAGCTTCGACAAGGACGCCCCGGCGGCCGAGGAGACCCCGGCGGCCCCGGAACCGGCGGAGAAACCCGCCGAGTCCAAGGCCAAGCCCGAGGCCACCTCCGGCGCTTCCTAAGGCCGCAGCCGTAGCACCAGCTGGTGCATGTCCTCGTGCACGGACGGCTCCTGCGGCAGCGCGGAGCCGTTCTCGGCCACGTCCAGCCATTCCAGCCAGCTGAGCAGGTCCGCGGCCAGGGTCTCCGCGTCCGGCGCGCCGGAGACCGAGTCCAGTGGCCGGTGCTCGCCCTCGACCTTGGCCGTGATCAGCTCGGTCAGGTAGCCGGGTCCGCCCTGGGCCTCGATCAGGCTGGGCAGGTGGGCCAGCACCTGGCCGGTGCGCAGCAGGTGCACCCCGGTGAGCAGCGCGCGGAAGGTGTAGAGCAGCGGTTTCAGCTCGCCGTTGCGTTCGAAGAGCCGCCACTGGGTCTTGGCGAAGCCGCGGTAGTGGTGGGCGTGCCTGCTGGTCAGGAACCCCGGCGCGAGCGCGATCAGCTCCTGGTGTGCCTCGGTGCTGTGCACCACCAGCGGGGAGAGCAGCTGTTCGGCGACATAGCCGTTGGGGCGTAACAACAATCGGGCGAACTTGGCGATGTCGTGGGTGACCAGGTCCAGTTCGGTGCCCTCGTGCTCCCACATCCGTTCGACCGTCTCCGGTCCGTAGCGCAGGCCGGCCAGCTCGCTGGTGGCGAGCAGGTGCACCCCGCGCAGGTCCACGTCGGAATCCTTCGACGGGAAGCCGTACAGGTGCGCCCCGGAGACGGTGGCGAACACCAGCGGGCGGTCCTGTTCGGCCACGATGCCGGTCAGCGCCGTGGCGTCCAGGTTGGCGGTGCTCAGGTCTTGCAAGCTCACGTCAGCTCTCCTTCCACGGACCGTCGACGCACCGAGACCAGCCAGCGTTCCACCGCGGCCCGATCCGGCATCGGCGGCAGCGGGCTTTTCTGCTCGGCCAGCTCGATATCTGCTTGCACGCCGATCACCCTGGTGCGCACCGATTCCCAGTCCCGGCCGCCGGATCTGATCTCCAGCAGCTCGTCCCGGTACGGCGCGGCGTCGATGCTCAGTTCGCCGGTGCGCACCAGGTGCTCGCACGCCAGCAGCAGTCGCAGCCCGTGCATGACCTGCTTCCACTTCGGGTCCCCGCCCTCGGCCATGGTGGCCTGGGCGCGGGTGAACTGCTGCTCGGTGGCCCGGCGGAAGGTCTTCACCGCGCGCAGGGACAGGAAGGCGGGCAGCAGCGCGCGTAACTCCGTGCCGACCGCCGTGCACTGCTCGACCCGGTCGGAGGCGAGCAGGTCCAGCACGCTCGGGTTGGCCTTGAGCGCGAGCAGGCAGAAGTGCTCGGCCTCCCAGCTCATCCGCTCCGGCTCTGGGCCTTCCACGCTGTCCGGGGGCTTGACCATGCCCCAGAACAACTCGGTGGGCGCGGCGTAGACCCCGCGCCGGTCGATGTCGGAGTCCGGCCCGGCCAGCCCGTAGGCGTGTGAGCCGATCACCGCGGACAGGATCGTGTGCTCCCGCACCAGGTCCAGGACGATCACAGTCGCGGGTCCACCGGCTCGGACTCCAGCGCGAGCACCGCGAACACGCACTCGTGCACCCGCCACAGCGGTTCGCCCGCGGCCAGCCGGTCCAGGCCCTCCATGCCCAGTGCGTACTCGCGCAGTGCCAGGGACCGCTTGCCGGCGATCTTGCGCTGGCGCACTCGCTGGAGGTTGGCCGGTTCGGTGTAGTCCGGTCCGTAGATCAGCCGCAGGTATTCCCGCCCGCGCACCTTCAAGCCCGGCTGCACCAGTCCTCGCTTTCCCCGGCTCACGTTCGCCGCCGGTTTGACCACCATGCCCTCGCCCCCGGTGGCGGTCAGCTCCTCCCACCACGCGACGGCCTTGGCCACGGACGCCGGATCCTCGGCATCCACCGCGATGGTGCGGGTGGCGGTGAACAGACCGGGCGCCACGGAGATCATCTTGTCAGCCTGGGCCAGGTGCCAGGCGTGCGCGGTGCCCGCGTGGTTGCGGCCCTCGGAGGCCAGCAGCTGGAACGGGGCCAGTCGCAGGCCGTCCAGGCCGTCGGTCGGCCAGCAGTAGCGCTGGTGCACCACGTCGAAGGCGGCGGCGTTGGCCAGCCGGGATTCGGTGCGCGCCAGCAACTCCGCCACGTCCAGCCCGCGTCCGGCAGCCTGGCGCAGGGTGTCGGCGGCCACCGGCAGCGCGGCGGTGGCCGCGGCGCCGACCGCGGCGTACTGCTCGCGGATCAGCCCGCCGGCCTTGGCGCTCCACGGCAGCAGTTCGGCGTCCAGCAGCAGCCAGTCGGTGTCCAGCTCGGCCCACAGCCCGGCCGCGCCGATCGCGTCCCGCACCCCGGCGAGCAGCTCGTCACCGCGGTCATCGGCGAAGAAGTCACGCCCGGTGCGGGTGTGGATCACGCCCGGCCCGGCCACGCCGAACCGCTTGCGCGCGGTGTCCTCGTCGCGGCAGACCAGCACCACCGCGCGCGAGCCCATGTGCTTCTCCTCGCACAGCAGCTCGCGCACGCCGTCGGCCAGGTAGGCGGTGAACGCCTCGGCCGGGTGCTCCAGCAGGTCCGGCACGGCCGAGGTGTTCACCGGGGCCATGGTCGGCGGCAGGTAGAGCAGCCAGCGCGGGTCCAGGGCGAACCGGCTCATCACCTCCAGTGCGGCCGCGGCGTGCTCGGCGGTCACCGTGACCCGCCCGTGCAGCTTGGTCTCGATCACCCGCTTGCCCGCCACATCGGACAGTTCCAGCAGATCCGGCTCGCGCTCCGGCGGAGCGGCCGGGATGAGCGGCTTGGTCGGCTCGTACCAGACCTTCGCCGAGGGCACCGAGACGATCTCGCGCTCCGGGTAGCGCAGCGCGGTGAGCTTGTTGCCGAAGACCGCGCCGGTGTCCAGGCACATCGTGTTGTTGACCCACTCCACCTCCGGGGTGGGGGTGTGCCCGTAGAGCACCATGGCCTGGCCGCGGTAGTCGTTTGCCCACGGATACCGCACCGGCAGCCCGTACTCGTCGGTCTCGCCGGTGGTGTCGCCGTAGAGCGCGAAGCTGCGCACCCGGCCGGAGGCGCGGCCGTGGAAGCGTTCCGGCAGCCCGGCGTGCGCGATGACCAGGTTGCCGCCGTCGAGCAGGTAGTGCGAGACCAGGCCGTAGCAGAACTCGGCCACCCTGGTCTGGAACTCCTTGGGCTGCCCGGCGAGCTGGTCCAGGGATTCGGCCAGGCCGTGCGAGACGGTGACCTTGCGGCCGGTGAGCGCGCGGTGCAGCTTCTGCTCGTGGTTGCCGCAGACGCAGATCGCGGTGCCGGCCTCGACCATGTTCATCACCAGCCGCAGCACACCGGGGGTGTCCGGGCCGCGGTCGACCAGGTCGCCGACGAACACCGCGATCCGGCCTTCCGGGTGGCTGGCGCCGACGGCCTTCTTGTTCTCCCACTCCAGGTTCCAGCCCAGGTTGATGAGCAGTGACTCCAGTTCGCCGCGGCAGCCGTGCACATCGCCGATCACGTCGAACGGTCCGGTCAGCCCGGTGCGGTCGTTGATCAGCGGCTGCATCACGATGGTGGCCGCGTCGATCTCCTCCTGGCCGTGCAGGGTGTGCACCTTCTTCAGGCCCTCGCGCACCAGGTGTTTCTGCGAGCGGCGCAGCTGGGAGCGCTGGCGGGCGATCACGTCGGCGCCGAAGGTCCGGTCAGCGCGTGCGGCGTTGCGCTGCACGCACACCGCTTCCGGCACATCCAGCACGATGCCCACCGGCAGCACGTGGTGCTGCTTGGCCAGTGCGATCAGGGCGGCCCGGGAGCCGGGCTGCACGTTGGTGGCGTCCACGACGGTGAGCAGTCCGGCGGCCAGTCGTTTGCCCGCCACGTAGTTCAGCGCGTCGAAGGCGTCCGCGGTGGCCTCCTGGCTGTTCTCGTCATCGCTGACCAGACCGCGGAAGTAGTCGCTGGAGAGCACCTGGGTCGGCTTGAAGTGCTTGGCGGCGAAGCTGGACTTGCCTGCGCCGGAGACGCCGATGAGCAGCACCAGCGACTTGTCCGGGATGGACAGTTCGGTCATCGGGTCACCTCCGTGCGGCGGAACAGGGCGAGCTGGGTCGGCGGTCCGACCTCGGGGTCCGCCGGGCCGACCGGGCGGAACTCCACGTGGTAGCCGTAGCGCTGGGCGATGTCCTGGGCCCAGTCCCGGAACTCCGCGCGGGTCCACTCGAAACGGTGGTCCGGATGCCGGAACTCACCTGCGGGCAGGTCCGGGAAGCGCACGTTGTACTCCACGTTGGGCGTGGTGACCAGCACCGATGCGGGCTGCGCTCCGCCGAAGACGGCGCGGGCCAGCGCGGGCAGTCGCGGCGGGTCGACGTGCTCGACGACCTCCATCAGCACCG
The DNA here is from genome assembly GCF_023094165.1 of Crossiella sp. S99.2. Classification (GTDB taxonomy): domain Bacteria; phylum Actinomycetota; class Actinomycetes; order Mycobacteriales; family Pseudonocardiaceae; genus Crossiella. The sequence continues at coordinate 905,963 of NZ_JALMDK010000001.1, forward strand.
CCGCGTCGAAGCCGCGCAGTCCGGCGTCCACATAGGTCAGCGCGGACTGGCGCAGGGTGAGCCGCGCCGCCACGTGCTCGGACATCCGGTCCAGGTTGAGCCCGCGTTCGGCGTTGGCCAGCGCCTGCGCGGAGACGTCCACGCCGAGGATGCGGGTGAAGTGCAGATCCGCCAGCAGCCCACGCAGCAGCGCCCCGCCACCACAACCGAGGTCGACCACCTGTTTGGCGCCGATCTCCTTGAGCAGAGCCATGATCGTGTCGCGCCGGGTGGCCGCGAGCGGTTCCCTGGCCGGGGTCTCGGTGATCACGGCCGGGTCCAGCGCGTTGTCCAGGGCCTCGGGTTCGGTGTCCTCGGCCTCGGCCAGCCGGGTCAGCGCGGCGTCCACCAGCCCGCGGCGGTGCCGCAGGTACCGACGGCTGACCAGCTCGCGTTCCGGGTGCCCGCCCAGCCAGTCCGCGCCGGCGCGCAGCAGCTTCTCCACCTCGTCCTCGGCCACCCAGTAGTGCTTGACGTTGTCCAGCACCGGGAGCAGCACGTAGAGGTGGTTGAGCGCCTCGGCCAGCCGCAGGGTGCCGGTGAGTCGCAGGTCTACATACGGCGAGTCACCCCAGCCGGTCATCGGGATCGGCCGGGCGTCCACGGTCCAGCCCAGCGGCTCGAACAGCCTGGTCACCAGGTCGGCTGGGCCGTGACAGGGCACGGCGGGCAGGTGCACCTGGAGCGGTAGCGGGGTGGCGGCCAGTTCCGGCTTGGCCTCGCAGCGACCGCCCAGTGCGGTGCGGAAGACCTTGCCCAGCGCCACCGCGAGCATCGAGGAGGCCACGTAGGGCCGGTCGTTGACGTAGCGGCCCAGGCTGAACGCGGTGTTCTCCCGGCCTCGCCGCACCAGCTCGATCGGGTCGAGTTCCAGCAGCAGCCCGACCGTGCACTGATGCTCTTCCGCCTGTGGGTAGAACACGTGCGCGGTCCCGGCGGCGACCTCGAAGGTCTGCACCTTGCCGGGATGCTTATGCAGCAGGAAGCCGAGGTCCGTCGCCGGCTGATGGGTAGTGGTCAGGGTGAACAGCACGAGCAGGGAGTATCCCCGCTCGCGCTGCTCCCCGCTCTCGCATTAAGCAGCTTCTGAAGCCGCCTCCCGGATCGCCGTCTCCAGCACGTCCAGGCCCTCGGCCAACAGGTCCTCGCCGATCACCAACGGCGGCAGCAGGCGGATGACGTTGCCGAAGGTGCCGCAGGTGAGCACGATCACCCCGGCCGCGTGGCAGTCCGCGGCGACCCGCTTGGCCAGCGCCGCGTCCGGTTCGCCGCCGTCCTGGACGAATTCGATCGCCAGCATCGCGCCCCGCCCGCGTACCTCGCCGATGCTCGGGGTGGTCGCGGCGAGCGCGCGCAACCGGGTACCGGCCAGGGCTTCGATGCGGCGGGCGGCGGCGGCCAGGTCGAGTTCGCGCATCCGGGCGATGGTGGCCAGTCCGGCGGCGCAAGCGAGGGGGTTGCCGCCGTAGGTGCCGCCCAGACCGCCGGGGTGGACCGCGGACATCACGTCGGCGCGGCCGGTGACCGCCGCGAGGGGCAGGCCGCCCGCGATGCCCTTGGCGGTGGTGATCAGGTCGGGGACCACGTGCTCGTGGTTGACCGCGAACCAGTCGCCGGTGCGGCAGAAGCCGGTCTGGATCTCATCGGCGATGAACAGCGCGCCCGAGGCGGTGCACCAGGCGGAGAGTGCGGGCAGGAAACCCTGCGCCGGGACCACGAAGCCGCCCTCGCCCTGGATGGGTTCGATCAGCACCGCGGCCACGTTCCGCGCGCCGACCTGGGTCTCGATGGCCTCGATTGCCCTGGCCGCGGCCTCGGGGCCGGTGAGCCCGTCCCGGTACGGGTAGGACATCGGCACCCGGTACACCTCGGGTGCGAACGGGCCGAAGCCCTGCTTGTACGGCATGTTCTTGGCGGTCAGGGCCATGGTGAGGTTGGTGCGGCCGTGGTAGGCGTGGTCGAAGACGATCACCGCGGCCCGGCCGGTGGCGTAGCGGGCGATCTTGACCGCGTTCTCCACCGCCTCCGCGCCGGAGTTGAACAGCGCCGAGCGCTTGTCGAACTCGCCGGGGGTGATGGCGTTGAGCTGCTCGCACACCTCGACGTAGCTCTCGTACGGGTTGATCATCACGCAGGTGTGGGTGAACCGGGCGGCCTGCTCGGCCACGGCCGCGACCACCACCGGGTCCGCGTTGCCCACCCCGGTCACCGCGATGCCGGAGGCCAGGTCGATCAGCGAGTTGCCGTCCACGTCCACCAGCACCCCGCCGCCCGCCTCGGCGGCGAAGGCCGGCACGGTCACCCCGATGCCGGGGGCGACCGCGTTCTCCTTGCGCGCCAGCAACTCCTGCGACCTGGGGCCGGGCAGGGCGGTGGCCAGCGTGCGCTGCTGGGGCGGTCCGGCCTGTCGGGTCATGACGTGACGCTCCTCTGGTTTCGTTGGCGCAGAAGGGAAACAACCAGCACGGCGGCGGCGACGCCCAGGCTGACCAGCAGCTGCGGGCGGGCGCCGGGGTCGAAGAGCATGCCGATCAGCAGCGCGACCATGGCCAGGATGCTCAGCCAGGTCAGCACCGCCCTGGACCGGACCGAACGCAGGTGCGACACCGCGATCACCAGCCACACCAGCAGCGCGATCGCGCCGGAGGAGTTGACCAGGAAGGTGAACACGTCCTGCGGCGCGAAGTAGTTGAGCGCCACGGTGCCGAAGCCGAACACGGTGGAGACCAGCACCGCCCGGCGCGGCGATCCGCTGCGGCTGAGTCGCTGCCAGGACCGGGGCGCCTCACCGCGTCCGGCCAGTGAGAAGGCCATCCGGGATGCGGTGTACAGGCCGGAGTTGAGGCAGGACAGCACCGAGGTCAGCACCACCACGTCCATCACGGTGGCCGCCCCCGGCAGCCCGAGCCGGGCCAGCACCGCGACGTAGGGACTGGTGGCCACGCTGGCGTCGTCGTAGGGCAGCAGGGTCACCACCACGGCGATGGAACCCAGGTAGAACACCAGGATCCGCCACACCACCGAGCGCACCGCGATCCGCACCGCGCGCTGCGGATCGGCCGACTCGCCCGCGGCCACGGTGGCGATCTCCGCGCCGAAGAAGGAGAACACCACCACCAGCATCGCGGAGAACACCGGCGCGGCCCCGTTCGGGAAGAACCCGCCGTGGCCAACGAGGTTGTCCGTGCCGGGGGAGGTGATCCCGGGCAGGGTGCCCGCGATGGCGGCCACACCCAGCAGCAGGAACACCGTGATCGCGGCGACCTTGACCGAGGCGAACCAGAACTCGAACTCGCCGTAGGAGCGCACTGAGAACAGGTTGGTCGCGGTGAGCAGCACCATCAGCGCCAGCGCCCAGCCCCACTGCGGGATCGCGGGCAGCCAGCGGTGCACGATGGCCGCGCCCGCGGTGGCCTCGATGCCGACCGTGACCACCCAGAACCACCAGTACAGCCAGCCGATGGAGAACCCGGCCCAGCGGCCGATCGCCCGGTCGGCGTAGGTGGAGAAGGAGCCGGTCTCCGGGGTGGCCGCGGCCATCTCGCCGAGCATCCGCATCACCAGCACGACCAGCAGCCCGGCCACCGCGTAGGAGATCAGCACGGCCGGGCCTGCCTTGGCGATGGCCGCGCCGGAGCCCACGAACAGCCCGGCGCCGATCACCCCGGCGATGGCGATCATCGACAGGTGCCGCTGCCGCAGGGTGCGTTCCAGGGTGGCCATGGGCCCGAGTGTGCGAGCCGCCACACCCGGCGGGAAGTCGACAAACTGGCTAGGTTGGTCTCGCCACCACTCCACTGTGTAGAGGTTCTCGTGCCGCTGACCCTGCGCGCGCTGCTGGAGCTGCCCGACCTGGGCCTCCGGCTGCTGGCCGGTGAGCCCGGCCTGGACCGGCCGCTGCCCTGGGCGCACGTCAGCGAACTGGCCGATCCCACCCCGTTCCTGGAGGGCGGCGAACTGCTGCTGAGCACCGGACTGGCGTTGCCGCGCGGCGCGCGGGAGCGACGGTCCTACCTGGACCGGCTGGCCGCGGCGGGTGCGGCCGGACTGGCCTTCGGCACCGGGCTGAGTCACCAGCAGGTGCCGGCCGAACTGGTGAAAGCCGCGCGGGCGCGGGATTTCCCACTGCTGGAGGTGCCAAGGGCGACCCCGTTCATCGCGGTCACCAAGGCGGTCAGCCGGTCGCTGGCCGCCGACTCGCACGCCGAGGCGACCCGGATGAGCGGCGCGCTGCAGGCCCTGGCCGGCGCGGCCACCGGGGTGGACGGACTCGGCGCGGTGCTGCGGCGGCTGGCCCGCGAACTCGACGCCTGGGTGGTGCTGCTCGACGTCGCCGGCGAACCGTTGCGGGCCGCCCCGGCCAGTGCCCGCGGCCGGGTCGCCGGGGCCGCCGAACTGCTGGACCGGCTGCGTGCGGCCCGGCCACCCGCCGCGGTCACCGTGCAGGCCGACGGCGAGCGGGTCACCGCGCAGGCCCTCGGCGCGGGCAGGCGGACCAGGGCCTTCCTGTTGCTGGGCAGTGCCCGCGCCTGGACGGTGGCCGAACAGCACCTGCTCGGCGCGGCCGCCTCGCTGCTCGCGCTGGCCCTGGCGCAGACCGGCGGCCTGGACTCGGCCGCGCGCCGGTTGCGCGCCGGACTGTTCGAGCTGCTCGCCGCCGGGCAGCGGGACCTGGTCGCCGAGGTGGTCCGGCCGCTGTGGGGCGCGCTGCCCGCGCCGCCGCTGCGGGTGCTCGCGCTGACCGGCGCCGCCCCGGCCCGCACCGCCGCGGCCGACCTGCTCAGCGCCCAGGGCATGGCCGAACCCTGCTTTTTCGCCGAGGTCGAGGACCAGGTGCTGGTGCTGGCCGAATCACCCGCGTTGCTGGCCTGGTGCCGCGAGCTGCCGGCCAGGGTGCCCGGCCTGACCCTGGGTATCTCCGACCCGGTCACCGAGGTCGCCGAAGGCCACCGGCAGGCCCTGGCCGCCGCGGACGCCGCCCGCCGACACGGCCGGGTGGTCCTGAAATTCGCCGACCTGGCGGGCTCCGGACTGCTCGGGCTGCTCGACCCGCGCCGCGCCGCCGCCTTCGCTGAAGCCTTGCTCAGTCCGCTGAGCACGCACGATGCCACCGGCCGCGGCGACTTGCTGACCTCCCTGAGGGCGTGGCTTGGCCACCATGGACAGTGGGACCCGGCCGCGCAACAGCTTGGTGTCCACCGGCACACCTTGCGTAACCGAATGCGTAGGGTGGCCGATCTGCTGGGCAAGGACCTGGAATCACCCGGAATCCGCGCCGAGCTGTGGCTCGCCCTGCACCTGCATCGGCCAGACTGACCTCGCCACCGACGCTCGGGAGACGCACTCATGCCGAACCGCCTCGCCGCGGCGACCAGCCCGTACCTGCTCCAGCACGCCGACAACCCGGTGGACTGGTGGCCGTGGTGCGACGAGGCGTTCGCGGAGGCCCGCCGCCGGAACGTGCCGGTGCTGCTCTCGGTCGGCTACGCGGCCTGCCACTGGTGCCACGTGATGGCGCACGAGTCCTTCGAGAACCCGGTGATCGCCGAGCTGATGAACGCCGGGTTCGTCAACGTCAAGGTCGACCGCGAGGAACGGCCGGACGTGGACGCGGTCTACATGGAGGCCACCCAGGCGATGACCGGCCACGGCGGCTGGCCGATGACCTGCTTCCTCACCCCCGAGGGCGAGCCGTTCCACTGCGGCACCTACTACCCGCCGCAGCCGCGCCCCGGCATCCCGTCCTTCCAACAGCTGCTGGCCGCGGTGAACGAGGCCTGGACCGAACGCGGGGACGAGGTGCGCGAGGCGGCCCGCTCGGTGGTGGCCCAGCTGACCGAATCCGCCCGGCCACTGCCACAGTCCACTGTGGACAGTGAGGTGCTGGCGCAGGCGGTGACCGCGCTGTCCCAGGAGTTCGACCCGGTGCACGCCGGATTCGGTGGCGCGCCGAAGTTCCCGCCGTCGATGGTGCTGGAGTTCCTGCTCCGCCACCACGAGCGCACCGGCTCGCCCGAGGCGCTCTCGCTGGCCGAGCGCACCTGCGAGGCCATGGCCCGCGGCGGCCTCTACGACCAGCTCGGCGGCGGCTTCGCCCGGTACAGTGTGGATGCCGCCTGGGTGGTGCCGCACTTCGAGAAGATGTTGTACGACAACGCGTTGCTGCTGCGGGTCTACACCCACCTGGCCCGCCGCACCGGCTCCGCGCTGGCCCGCAGGGTCGCGGTGGAGACCGCCGAGTTCCTGCTCACCGACCTGCACACACTGCAGGGCGGCTTCGCCTCCTCACTGGACGCCGACACCGACGGCGTGGAGGGCCTGACCTACGCCTGGACCCCGGCCCAGCTCACCGAGCTGCTTGGCGCCGAGGACGGGACCTGGGCCGCGAAGTTGTTGCGGGTCACCGAGACCGGCACCTTCGAGGACGGCATGTCCACTCTCCAGCTGCTCGCCGACCCGGACGATCCGGCGCGCTGGCAACGGATCCGCGCCGTGTTGCGCACGGCGCGGGCCGCCCGCCCGCAGCCTGGCCGGGACGACAAGGTGGTCACCGCCTGGAACAGCCTGGCCATCGCCGCGCTGGCCGAGGGCGGCGCCTACTTCGACCGGCCACAGTGGATCGACGCCGCGGTCTTCGCCGCCGACCTGCTGCTGGGCACCCACCTGGTGGACGGCAGGCTGCGCCGCAGTTCCCGCGAGGGCACCGCGGGCGCCGCGGTCGGCGTGCTGGAGGACTACGCCACCACCGCCGAGGCATTCCTGGTGCTGCACCAGGTCACCGGCCAGTCCCGCTGGCTGACCCACGCCTGCGGCCTGCTGGACACCGCACTGGAGCAGTTCGCCGACCCGGAACACCCCGGCGTCTTCTTCGACACCGCAGCCGACGCGGAGAAACTGGTCCGCCGCCCCAGCGACGTCTCCGACAACGCCACCCCCAGCGGCGCCGCCGCACTGGCCGGCGCCCTGCTGACCGCCTCCGTGCTGGCCGGCTCCGACCGGGCGAGCACCTACCGGGTGGCCGCGGAGAGCGCGCTGAGCCGGGCCGGCGTGCTGGCCGCACGGGCGCCCAGGTTCGCCGGCTGGTGGCTGGCCGTGGCCGAGGCGGTGCAGCACGGTCCGGTGCAGGTCGCGGTGGTCAGCTCCGGCGCGGACAACCGCCGCTGGGAACTGATGGCCGCCGCCCGCTCCGCGCTGCCCGCGGGCGCGGTGCTGATCGGCGGCGAGCCGGACGAGCCGGGCGTGCCACTGCTGACGGCCCGCCCGCTGGTCAACGGCACCGCCGCCGGGTACGTGTGCCGGGGCTACGTCTGCGAGCGGCCGGTCACCTCAGTCGTGGAGCTGACCGGAGCCATTCGCCGCGCGGTCCGGAGCTGAGGCCGGGTCCGGACCGATCCGCACCCCGTCCAGCCGCAGCGGCGCGGCGAAGAAGGTGCAGGCGAAGTCCGGCCGCCGGGCGAACCAGGAACCGGTCAGGCTGACCAGCCCGGCGAACCGGCAGTCGGTGAAGTCGGTCCGGTCGGCGAAACCGGCCATGCAGTGCACCGAACCGTCGAAGTTGGCCTGCCGGAACTCCGCGGCCCGCTCGAACCGGGTCTGGGCGAGTTTCACCTGCTCCCGCACCTTGATCGAGGCGAACCCGGCGGCCTGCCGGAACTCGGCGCGGTCGGCGGTCAGCTCGCCCAGCCGCGCCTGCTCGAAGTGCGCCGGACCGTGGAACACGGCGTCGCACAGGGTGAGCCGCCTGGCCACCTGGATCTCGCGCAGGCTGGTCGGGCCGTGCAGCACCGCGCGGCTGAGGTCCACGCTGGTGAAGGACAGCCTGGCCAGACTCAGCCCGTCCAGCACGGTGTCGGACAGGTCCAGCACCAGCTGACCAGGCGCCGACCGCAGCACCCGGTCCAGCACCTTCTGCGTTTCCCGGCGCAGATGCCGCGCCCCCGGCTCCTCGGCCGGGATCGCCTGCCGCAGGAACACGCACACGATGTCGACCACCTGCTGGGCCATGGCCGGGCGGGCCGCGGCGATCCCGGCCAGCGCGTACAGCGCGCCCACCCGCACCTGCGCGGCCGCGTTGCCCAGTAACTCCACCGTGCCGACGAAGCTCTCATCGGCCACCCGCTGCCGCTCCTGCTCGTGCTTGAGCTGGTCCAGCTCGTGCCGCTGGAGTTCCAGCGCCTGTTTCTGCCGCTCGGTCTCGGCCTTCTCCCGGTCCAGCTGCGCGCGTTCCTCCTCCACCCGCCTGCGCCGGTCGGCCAGCCAGGCGGTGTACCCGGTCAGCACCATGGTGGCCAGCGCGGTGCTGGTCAGCATCGGGCTCTGGCCGAACTCCTGGCCGGTGATCAGCAGCCAGGGCACCACCACGAGCAGCGGCAGGAAGGTCATGCCGATCACCGCCAGCGGCAGCCGCTCCCGCCGCCAGCGGCCCTCGATCCACCGCCCGGTCATCGCGGGTCCAGCAGTTCGCCGACCGTCCGGGCCAGCAGCTTCGGATCGGCCCGGACCAGCGTGGTGTGCGTGCCGACGGCGTAGACCAGGTGCCTGCCGCAGCGCTCGCCGTCGTTGACCAGCAGCTGCCGCTCGATCCGCCGCGGGGTGTCCCAGCCGGCCCGGACGGTGCCGCCGATCTGCGCGCGGCGCACCACCGGATCGGCCACCAGCGGCGCCAGCACACCCCGGTCCGCCTTGGACAGCGGCCGGTCCCACGGATCGGGGCCGCCCACGGTGAACGCGCGCAGCTGGGTGGTGGGCACGGACAGCTGACGCAGCGTGCCGCGCGGGTGCTCAGGCAGTTCGGCCAGCAACGCCGTGGCCAGCCCGGTGTCCCGCACTTCCCGCAGGGTCAGCCCCGCGGGGGTGAGCACGGCCAGCCCGGCCCGGTCCGGCCCGCCCGCGGCGGCCAGCGCGCGCACCCAGCCGCCCCGGCCGATCAGCCTCAGGTCCAGCGACCGGCTGTGCTCGGCGAGCAGCCGGACCAGCGCCAGCACGTCCTCGGCGATCCGCCGGTCGTCCCGGTATCCCTTGGCGGCCAACTCGTCCATGCCCTGGCGCAGGCTCGCCGCCCGGTCCGGATAGTCACCGGTCTCCGGCGCCACGTCCAGCACCACCGGCTGCGGCCGGTCCTCGTGCACCGCCTGCCAGAGCGTGCTGAAAGCCAAGCGGGACAACGGTTCTCGGCTGAAGTACGACATGGCTATTCGCCGATCACCGGAGGCACGACGGTCAGGTCCGTGCTGAACGGATCATCCGGATCCGCCACGAGGTGCCGCAGATAGCGTTGTTCCGGCTCCTCCCACCTTGGCGGCGGGGCGGGTGCGGGGGCAGGCGGTGGCGGGGGTGCGACGGGCCGCGAACCCCGTGGCCCGAAGCTGCCCGGCAGTGGAATCGGTTCGGTCTCCGCCTCCGCCGCGCGCACCACCCGGGGTGGGGGCGGCGGCGGGGCCGGGCGAACCCGGACCGCCGCGGGCCGGGTGGGCAGGCCGAACAGCACCGCCCGCTCGTACCCGCCGAGCACGTCCCGCGCCCGATCGGTGACCTGTCGGACCTGCAGTTCCGCCCCGTGCAGGTCCGGGGTGTGCAGCCAGGCCGCGCTGGTGGTGTCCAGGAACCCGGTGCTGTGCGCGGGTGGCGGCGGCAGCTGGGCAGGCACGCTGGTGCGCACCAGGTCGAACTCGGTGGCCACAGTCGACAGCAGTTCCCGCGCCGCGGCGGCCTGGGCGTGCGCGTCGACCAGCAGCGCGCTGGTGGTCGAGGCGAGATCGGTGGCCACCGACGCACCGCGGTCGGTGTTGTGCCGGGTGAACTCGGCGAAGGCCCGGTCGTAGTCGCCGCGCAGTTCGTCCAGCTCAGCCCAGATCCGGTGCCAGTGATCCGCGGTCAGGTACAGCGGAGCGGTCCCGGCTCCGGTGTGCACATCAGCGCAGATTCGCGCGATCGGCGCCTCCGGCCACCAGATGATTCCCTCGTTCCAGGTGGTCAAGATTTCCCGCCCCCCGTGCCCGGCTTATTTTTCGCTAGGTAAACCCTGAACGTGCGAATTGTCACGCTCGACGGTCCGGTAATCGGCTGCCATGGCCGTGGCGGCACTGAGCTGCCGTCGTAGTTCGATGATCGCCTGGTCCATCTCGGCCAGGAAGGAGTCCGGCCCGCGGTCGACCAGATCCCGGTACCTGGCCATGGCCAGCGCGCTGACCGGGTCTTTCGCCGGTGGCGCCAGCCCGGTCGCCTGCAGCCCCCTGCTGCGCAGCACCTCAAGTCGATCGAGCACCAGCCGGAGTCGCGCCGCCAGCCTGGCCGCGCTTTCCGGACTGATCCGCATGGTGGCCCCGGAATCGGGAGGTGCCATCCGGTGTCCTTTCTCGACGGTCGAGAGTAGAGACACTACGACACGCCCCCGACAAGCAAAACAACCCCATCGGGTTACCGGCCGGTTATCAAGTTGAATGACCAACAATTCCTTGATCGAATTGCTTCAGCGGGCCAGCATGCCCAGGTGGATGCGTTCGAACTCCATTACGTCCACCGCGGCTGGATCGTCCAGCAGCGCCAGCACCGCCCCGCGCGGGGTCAGTCGCAGCCCGGCCGGCGGGTTGGGCAGCAGGTCGGCGCGCTCGGCGTTGAAGTAGGTCCACCAGCCCAGCCGGTGCGGCCACTGACCGGGCGGCGGCACGTCGTCCCCGAGCGGGTCGGGCAGCAGCGACCACACCTGTTCCAGCGACCACTCGTCCTCAACCCGCCCGAACAACCCGTCGAAGCGCTCACCCAGCTCCACCCACAACTCGGTCAGCCCCCGGTGCCGCAGCCGGTACCCGTCCGCCTCGGGCCGAGGTTCGCGCCAGGTCCCGCCGGAGAGCGTCAGGCCCACCGAGGTGGGAGTGGTGTGCAGGGAGACTGAATGCTCCTCGGCGTCCCACAGTGAGATGCACCGGCGTGCCTCGGCCAGCCCGATGACGAGTTCCGCCCGGCTGACCTCCCGGAGTCCATCCTCCGGACCGTCCTCGGCGGCATGCGGGTGGATGCGCGGCGCGAGTCGCCAGCCGCCGTCGGCGAAGAGCGCCAGCATCCGCTCGATCCGGGCAGGTGTCCACGGCACGGCGTGGTGCATCTCCCAGTCCCAGTCCGACCCCATGACCTCATCTTCGCTGTTCTCCACGGGCGAACGCGACCGCGAAACGAAGTACTCGCCAGCGGCGTTGAAAGAGGTGTAAGCATGTAATCAGAGCAACGAGGACAAGAGGAGCAAGCCATGGGGCACCGATACGAGAGTGGCAAGGAAGCAGCGGGCTGGTTCGCCGGCAGGCTGCCGGACGGCTGGTTCACCAGCGCCCCGGAGGTCATCGTCGACCGCGAGGAGATCACCATCCTGGGCGAACTCCCGGCCCTGGACGGCGAGTACACCGACGACGCCGAACGTGCCGCCGCCGAGGCGGGCCGGATCGCCCGCTGGCGTGAGCAGACCCGCGAGGAACGCATCGACATCGCCCGCCAGGCCGAGCACCGCTACGGCCGCAAGGTCGCCTGGGCCGCCCGCCTCGGCGGCACCGAGGAACGCTTCACCCGCCTGTCCGTCCCGGTCATGACCCGCCTCCGCCAACCAGAACGCCTGATCCTGGACACCCTGGTGGACGCGGGCGTCGCCCGTTCCCGCTCGGAGGCGCTCGCCTGGGCGGTGCGGCTGGTGGGCAAGCATGCGGACGAGTGGCTGGGCGAGTTGCGCGAGGCGATGACCAAGGTGGACGAGCTGCGCGCGAAGGGTCCGGGGCTGTAGCCGCTCTGGCCGGAATCGATGTGACGTTCAGTGTGCAGCTGAATACATAGCGTTACCCAGATAACTGTCCGGAATGTGGCATTTGGCAGGATGCGTCAATGGCTACATACCCGACAAGGCTGCAGAGAACTATCAACAACCAGACGGCAAACTGGTTCCTGGATCTGCATGGTAATGGCAGGTTGGACCTGGATCCGCCTTATCAGCGGCGCAGCGTCTGGAATCTAGCCTACAAGCAGTTCTTCATTGACTCTCTCATTCGGAACTATCCAGCTCCAACTATTTTTCTGCAGGTCGAGAATCTTCCTGGGCAGCAGACGATGTACCGTGTAATTGACGGTAAGCAGAGGTTGACGGCGCTCCTGGACTTTGTCAACGACGAGTTTGCGACCTCTGGTTATCTAGATGACCTAGGGCTTGGCGGGCGCTACTGCTCGGATCTGCCGGATGGGACCAGGATTTCGCTTCAGGAGTACGCTTTCACTGTTGAAACTATCAAGGGCGCGTCGTCTGTCGAGCTGAACGAGGCGTTTGATCGACTGAATAGAAACGTCGCGCGATTGAATCCTCAAGAGCTACGACATGCCAGGTACAGCGGGGCCTTTGTCGCCAAGGTCGAGAAGTTGGCTGATCACCCGCTCTGGGCGGAGATTGGACTGGTGACACCATCACGGGTCAGGAGAATGTTGGATGTCGAGATGGTGTCAGAGCTGTATGTGGTAGCCATGGACGGGATTCAGGACAAGGAAAGTCTGGACAACTACTATGCTGACTACGATGAGGAGATCAAAGGGGAGGCGGAAGCTGACTATGTATGCGACGAGGCACTTCGCCGTATAAGTGAAGTTGCTAACCTCTATCCGTTCAAGTCATTTCGTTTCAAGAATTTGGCTGACTTCTACTCGCTGTGGGCGGCTGTGATCAAGATTGCCGGCGAGGGCGTGGTTCCTGAGGCGGCGCAGATCGCGGCGAGGTTGACGGACTTTGCCGATGAGTACAAGGCACAGCATTCAAACAGGTCGCGAAACTACCGGCTTGCCGTTGTGCAGGGGTCAAATAAGAAAACGAATCGAGAAATTCGGGCAGAAGTCCTTCGGAAAGTGATTCTTGGTTTGTGACAACATTTGAAGTTGCCGGGGTGCGGGCAGGCGGCGGGTGCCCGCACCCCGGCTGGCATCAGGGGTAGAGCACCAGCCAGACCGCGATGTAGTGGCTGAGCGCGGCCAAAGCGGTGGCGGCGTGGAAGAACTCGTGGAAGCCGAAGACCTTCGGCCACGGGTTGGGCCTGCGGATGCCGTACATGATCCCGCCCACGGTGTAGAACGCGCCGCCGACCAGCAGCAGCACCAGGGCGGTCACTCCGCCGCGGGCGCCGAGTTCGGGCAGGACGAAGACCGCGACCCAGCCCAGTGCGATGTAGATCGGCACGCCCAGCCAGCGGGGGGCTTCCGGCCAGGCCAGTTTCAGCGTCACGCCGGCCAGCGCGCCGCCCCAGACCACGGCCAGGATCACGTTGCCCAGGCCCGGATCCATGGCCAGCAGGCAGAACGGGGTGTAGGTGCCCGCGATGAACAGGAAGATCATCGAGTGGTCCAGGCGGCGCATCCAGCGCAGCGCGCCCTCGGTCAGCCAGGTGCGGCGGTGGTAGAGCGCGCTGATGCCGAACAGGCCCAGGATGGTGACCGTGTAGATCGAGGTGGCCAGGGCGGCGCGGGCGGAGACCGTGCTGGCGGCCATGGCGATCAGGGTGGCTCCCGCGACCAGCGAGATGAAGAACGACCACTGGTGGATCCGGCCCCGCATCAGCGGCTTGTCGTACTGGGCCGGGGCAGTGGGTGGGAGGGTCGCGGCTGGCACCTGCCAAGGTTACGGCACCGTAGGTTACGCACCGGTTATGTTGTGGTCAGGTCCACACGCGCTCAGCCGGCCAGGTTCCGGTGGTCGACCATCAGGCAGCGGTTCACCACCACGTCCAGCCCGGCCGCCGCGGCCTTCGCACAGGACGCTTCGTCCTCGATGCCCAGTTGCAGCCACAGCGCGCCCGCTTTCACCTCGATCGCCTGCTCGGCCACCGGCGCCACCACCTCGGAGCGGCGGAAGACGTCCACGATGTCGATGTGCTCGGGCACCGCGGCCAGATCCGGGTAGACCTGGAGGCCGAACACCTCGTGCAGTGCCGGGTTCACCGGGAAGACCTGCAACCCCTGCCGGTGCAGGTAGTGCGCGATCTGGTGACTCGGCCGGTCCGGTCGCGCGCTGACGCCGACCACGGCCACGGTGCGGGCGGTGCGCACGAGTCGCGCGATCACCTCGGGGTCCTGCCACTGGGGGTGCACACGAACAGTGTGCCCGGGTGTCGGCGTACGCTGCGCGGACGTGGGTGTACGTCAGCGGGTCCGCGACCTTCTCGAAATCGGCTACGAATGGCGACTGCGCCGCGGCATGGTCGGGATGGAACATCCCCGCCACGTCGGGGTGATCCTGGACGGCAATCGCAGATGGGCCAAGGAAGCCGGGTTCGCCGACGTCAACGACGGGCACCGGATCGGCGCGATGAAGATCGAGCAGATGCTCGGCTGGTGCCGTGAGGTCGGCGTCGAGGTGGTCACCCTGTGGCTGCTCTCCACCGACAACCTGGATCGTCCGCCGGAGGAGCTGAACCCCCTGCTGGAGATCATCGCCGGCGTGGTGGACGAGCTGACCGAACCCGCCACCGGCCTGCGGGTGCGGATAGTGGGCGCGCTGGACCTGCTGCCCACCGAGACCGCGGCCCGGCTCTCCGCCGCTGCCCTGCGGACCAGGGACCGCAAGGGCATGGAGGTCAACGTCGCGGTCGGCTACGGCGGCCGCAGGGAGATCGCCGACGCGGTGCGCAAACTGTTGCTGCAGCACGCCGAAGCGGGCACCACCATCGAGGAACTGGCCGAGGTGCTCGACGTCGACCACATCGCCGAACACCTCTACACCTCCGGCCAGCCCGACCCGGACCTGCTCATCCGCACCTCCGGCGAGCAGCGCCTCTCCGGCTTCCTGCTCTGGCAGTCCGCGCACTCGGAGTTCTGGTTCTGCGAGGCGTACTGGCCGGAGTTCCGCCGCATCGACTTCCTGCGCGCGCTGCGCGCCTACGCGGTGCGGCACCGGCGTTTCGGCTCGTAGTCCGGCCGCGCTGGCGTAGGGTCCGCGCGGTGGAGGGACACCAGCTCGTACGCGAGTACCTGTTGCTCGGCCTGCGCTTCGACCGCCTGGTCGACGGTTTTGTGGACGCCTACACCGGCGATCCGCTGCTGCGCAGGCAGGTCGGCGCCGAACCCCGCCCGGACCCGGCCGCGCTGGCCGCCAGGGCCAGGGAACTGCGGGCCGAGCTGCCGGGCATCAACCTGGAGCCGGAACGCGTCGCTTTCCTGGACGCGCACCTGATCGCGCTGGAGTGCTCCGGCCGCAAGCTGGCCGGGGAAGCGGTCTCCTTCGTCGAGGAGGTCGAGTCCTACTTCCAGGTCCGCATCACCCCCGGCGATCAGGACGAGTACCGCGCCGCGCACGCCGAGCTGTCCGCGCTGCTGCCCGGTGAGTCCTCGCTGGAAACCCGGCTGAACACCTTCCGCGGCCGGGACCTGGTCCCGCCGGAGAAGCTGGAACCGGTGGTGCACGCCCTCTCCAGCACGTTGCGGGACACCGTCCGCAGCACCTTCGGCCTGCCGGAGGAGGAGGTGGTCGAGTACGAGATCGTCACGGACAAACCCTGGAGCGGCTTCAACTACTACCTGGGCGGCTACCACTCCAAGGTCGCCATCAACGCCGACCTCGGCCACCGGATGGCCAACCTGCCACACCTGGTCGCGCACGAGTCCTACCCCGGGCACCACACCGAGCACTGCCGCAAGGAATCCGGCCTGGTGGCCAAGCAGGGTCAGGCCGAGCAGACCATCTTCCTGGTCAACACCCCGCAATGCCTGATGGCCGAGGGACTGGCCGATCTGGGCCTGCACGCGGTGATCGGCGCGGGCTGGGGGCGCTGGACCCAGGAGATCGTCGGCGACCTGGGACTGCGGATGGAGGGCGAGCAGCAGGAGCGGATGGAAGGCGCGCTCGGCAAACTCGCCAGCGTGCGCCAGGACGCCGCGCTGATGCTGCACGACCGCGGCGCGGACGTGGACGAGGTGGCCATGTTCCTGCGCCGCTGGCTGCTGTGCACCGACGCGCGGGCCCGGCAGATGATCAGGTTCCTGTCGGACCCGTTGTGGCGGGCCTACACCACCACCTACGTCGAGGGGTACCGGCTGCTGCGGACCTGGCTGAACGCGCGGCCCTCCGGCCAGACCGTGGCGCAGCGGTACCGGCGGCTGCTGGACGAGCCGTTGATCCCGGCGGGGGTGCGCGCCGAGATCGCCGCGGACATCCCGGCCGTGCCGCGAGTCGGGTGAACCCGGTGCGCGGCCGCCTGCTGTGCGTCGGACTGGCCACCGTCGACCTGCTGCACCGCGTTCCGCGGCTCCCGGCCGCCAACGAAAAGGTCACGGCACTTCGACAGGACATTGCCGCAGGTGGTCCGGCATGTAACGCCGCGGTTACCGGCGCGGTGGCGGGAACGGCCGTCACTCTCCTGACCGCACTCGGAGATCACCCGTTGGCACGTCTCGTGCATCAGGAACTGGCTGGTTTCGGCATAACCGTGCGTGACTGCACGCCGGACCGGCGCGAGTCTCCCGCGGTCTCCGCGATCACCGTGCACGAGCGGACCGGGGACCGGAGCATCGTCTCCACCGACGCCGGCGGCATCGCCGCCCAACCGCCCGCGGACCTGCCCGCGCTGCTCGCCGAAACCGACGTCGTGCTCATCGACGGCCACCATCCGGCCCTGGCCGCGGCCGCCGTCCGGGGCAACGCGCCCGTGGTCTTCGACGCCGGCCGCTACCGCCCGCACCACGACGAACTGCTGGCCGCCGCCACCGTGGTCATCTGCTCCGGCGACTACCGACTACCAGGTCAGGACAGTCGCGAGGACACCATCGCCGAACTCCGGCGGATCACCCGCACCGGCGCGATGACCCGCGGCGGCGAGCCGATCGCGCACTGGGACCGCGAGCACGGGACCGGCGAACTGGCCGTGCCGCGAGTGCCGGTGCGGGACACGCTCGGCGCGGGAGACGCTTTCCACGGCGCGTTCGCGGCCTCGGTGGCGCACAGCGGCTGGGACCCGGCGGAGTTCGCCGGGCACCTGGCCTGGGCGGCGGAGGTGGCGGCGATCCGGGTGCAGAACATCGGGCCGCGGGACTGGCTGGAACACGTACCGAGAGTGACGAAAATCCGACAATAAGGACATCATCGCTGCTCGCGGTCGCGGTATGTGTGCAGTACGTAGCGTTGCGGTGACAATTAAACAAATCACCTGTGTGGCTTCGTGCCGATTGTCAGTGCCCGCAGGTAGCTTGCCATTGACGGGTCGACCCGATCGACTCGTCCAGGGAGGCCCTGGTCGTGACGTTGACGCGCACGCGGGGGCCGGCACCCGGCTCTCGTGGCCGTGTGTTCCCGGCGCCGAAGCCATCGGCGTAGGAACACCGACCCGCAGGGTAGTGCCTGGCCCACCGAGCACCGAACGCGGGTGCCGCGTTCGTGAGGGAGTTGCCGTGAGCGCACGACGGTCCCCAGCACAGTCCTCGACCCGTTCCGCCCGCAGCGGTGCCCGCCGTGCGACAGCCGCCAAGGGCTGTTTGTACGTGCTGGACACCTCGGTGCTGCTGTCCGACCCCTGGGCGATCACCCGGTTCGCGGAGCACCAGGTGGTGCTGCCGCTCGTGGTGATCAGCGAGCTGGAGGGGAAACGACACCACCCGGAGTTGGGCTGGTTCGCTCGCGAGGCACTGCGCTTGCTCGATGACCTCCGCGTCCTGCACGGGAGGTTGGACTCGCCCGTTCCGATCGGCGAGGACGGCGGCACCCTCCATGTGGAGCTGAACCACTCGGATCCGGACGTTTTGCCCTCCGGCTTCCGCACCGATTCCAACGACGCCCGGATCCTCGCCTGCGCGTTGAACCTGGCGGCGGAGAACAACCAGGTCACCCTGGTCACCAAGGACATGCCGCTGCGGGTCAAGGCCAGCGCGGTGGGTCTGGCGGCCGATGAGTACCGGGCCCAGGACGTCACCCCGTCCGGCTGGACCGGGACGGCGGACCTGGAGGTCGGCGCGCACATCGTGGACACGCTCTACAAGGAGAGCGTGGTCGACCTGGACGAGGCCAGGGATCTGCCCTGCCACACCGGGTTGCGGCTGCTGGCCGGCACCGCGAGCGCGCTGGCCAGGGTGACCCCGGACAAGCGGGTGCGCCTGGTCCGCGGCGACCGGGAGGCATTCGGGCTGCACGGGCGCTCGGCCGAGCAGCGGATCGCGCTCGACCTGTTGCTGGACCCCGAGGTCGGCATCGTCTCGCTCGGCGGGCGAGCGGGCACCGGCAAGTCCGCGCTGGCGCTGTGTGCCGGTCTGGAAGCCGTGATGGAGCGGCGGCTGCACCGCAAGGTGGTGGTCTTCCGGCCGGTCTACGCCGTCGGCGGGCAGGAACTCGGGTACCTGCCGGGCAGCGAGAACGAGAAGATGATGCCCTGGGCCCAGGCCGTGTTCGACACCCTGGGCGCGATGGTCAGCAAGGACGTCATCGACGAGGTGCTCGACCGCGGCATGCTCGAAGTGCTGCCGCTGACCCACATCCGCGGCCGGTCGCTGCACGATTCGTTCGTGATCGTGGACGAGGCGCAGTCGCTGGAGCGCAACGTGCTGCTCACCGTGCTCTCGCGGCTGGGCACCGGCTCCAGGGTGGTGCTGACCCACGATGTGGCGCAGCGGGACAACCTGCGGGTCGGCAGGCACGACGGCATCGCCGCGGTGATCGAGAAGTTGAAGGGGCATCCGCTGTTCGCGCATGTCACCCTCACCCGCTCGGAACGCTCCCCGATCGCGGCCCTGGTCACCGAGATGCTGGAGGGCGACTACCTGAGCTGATCGTCGCGCCCCTGCTCAGCCGATCGGCCGATCGGCTGAGCAGGGTGGCCGATCGGCCGGGTGCACAGTGGCCGTAGTGCCGATCCGCCGGTCCCCGGTCCTGGGCGAAGCTGAACGCACAACACAGCGAGCCCGAGGAGAACCGATGATCGAGATGGTGCTGACCTGGACCGGAGCCGTGCTGAGCGTGCTCGTGGTGCTGCTCATGCTGCTCCCGGTCGTCGTCTCCGGCACGGGCCGGACGGTCAAGCTCGCCAAGCCGGCTCGGGGGCCGGAAGGGGAGTCCGGGGTGCAGCCCGTGGTTCGCGCCGCGGGTCCGGTCGCCGTCTGAGGGTAAGAACCAACTACGAGCTGCTCGGGGCAGCTCGCCACCCACGGGCCCCATGCCTCCTTCGGGGGGAGGCATGGGGTCCGTTTTTGGGGTGACCGGAGTTTCTTCGCCGGAATGGGTTGACCTTGACGCTGCGTCAGGGTTGGAGCCTGGTCGCATGACGCGCCACCCCGCTCCCACCACGCCGGGCCTGCCCACCGAACGCGATGCCGGTCCCTTCACCCCGCCCAGCCACCGCACCCGGCTCCGGGAAACCCGTCCGGTCAGCCCGCTGGTCTTCCCCGACGGCCACCAGGGCTGGATCGTCACCGGCTACGACGCGGTCCGCCAGGTCATGGCCGACACCAGGTTCAGCTCCCGGCTGGACCTCGGCGTGATCCACGAGCCGTTCGAGATCCCCGGCATGCCGGTGGCGACCGAACCCTCCCCGCAGGTGCCGGGCGTGTTCGTGGCCATGGACCCGCCGGATCACACCCGGCTGCGCCGCAGGCTCACCGGCGCCTTCACCGTCCGGCGGATGAAGCAGCTGGAAGACCACATCGGCGAGATCGTGGAGCGCCAGCTGGACCACCTGGCCGGCCTGACCCCGCCGGTGGACCTGGTCGCCGAGTTCGCGCTGCCGGTGCCCTCGCTGGTGATCTGCGAGCTGCTCGGCGTGCCCTACACCGACCGGGACACCTTCCAGGTCAACTCGAACCGGTTCATGGACATGAGCCTGCCGTTCGAGGAGAAGATCGCCGCGTACATGGCGCTGACCGGCTATCTGGCCGA
Organism: Crossiella sp. S99.2; assembly: GCF_023094165.1. GTDB lineage: Bacteria > Actinomycetota > Actinomycetes > Mycobacteriales > Pseudonocardiaceae > Crossiella. The sequence continues at coordinate 925,863 of NZ_JALMDK010000001.1, forward strand.
ACTGGTCACCAGCAAGCGTGCCGCTCCCGGCGAGGACATCCTCTCCGACCTGGCCTGCCAGGAAGACCTCACGATCGAGGAACTGACCGGCATCGCCTTCCTGCTGTTGCTGGCCGGGCACGAGACCACCGCCAACATGCTGGCGCTGGGCACCTTCGCACTGCTGGAGCACCCGGACCAGCTGGCCGAACTGCACGCCGACCCGGCGCTGCTGCCCGAGGCCGTCGAGGAGCTGCTGCGCTACCTGTCCATCGCGGACATCTTCTTCCGCTACGCCACCGAGGACCTCGAACTCGGCGGCGAGACCATCCCGCGGGGCTCCACCGTGCTGGTCTCCCTGCTGGCCGCCAACCACGATCCGCAGCGCTTCGAGAACCCCGGTGCCCTGGACATCCACCGCAAGGCCCGCGGGCATCAGGCCTTCGGGCACGGCATCCACCAGTGCCTCGGCCAGCAGCTGGCCCGGATCGAGATGCGGGCCGGGTTCGCCGGACTGCTGCGCCGGTTCCCGACCCTGGAACTGGCCATCCCGGCCGGCGAGGTGAAGCTGCGGACCAACATGCGGATCTACGGCGTGCACGAGCTGCCGGTCACCTGGACCGGGACGGCCCGATAACCCTGTGGTGTGGTCGGCCGATGTTCGCGCCGACCACACCGGGTCCGGCTACCAGCCGGTGGGCAGCGGCCTGCCCTCGGCGAAGCCCGCCGCGGACTGCACGCCCAGCAGCGCCCGCTGGTGGAACTCGGTCACCGTGGTCGCACCCGCGTAGGTGCAGGAGGAACGCACCCCGGCGCAGATCGCGTCCAGCAGGTCCTCCACACCCGGCCGGGCCGGGTCCAGCCGCATCCGGGAGCTGGAGATGCCCTCCTCGAACAGGCCCTTGCGGGCCCGGTCGAAGGCCGAGTCGGTGCGGGTGCGCGCGCTGACCGCGCGCTTGGAGGCCATGCCGAAGGACTCCTTGTACAGCCTGCCCTGCTCGTCGTGGTGCAGGTCGCCCGGCGACTCGTAGGTGCCCGCGAACCAGGAGCCGATCATCACCGAGGCGGCGCCGGCGGCCAGGGCGAGCGCGACGTCGCGGGGGTGCCGGACGCCGCCGTCGGCCCACACGTGCTTGCCGTACTTGCGGGCTTCCTCGGCGCATTCGGCCACCGCGGAGAACTGCGGGCGGCCCACGCCGGTCATCATCCGGGTGGTGCACATCGCGCCGGGGCCGACACCGACCTTGACGATGTCCGCGCCGGCCTCGATCAGGTCCCTGGCGCCCTCGGCGGTGACCACGTTGCCCGCCACCAGCGGCACCGCCGGGTCCAGCGCGCGCACTGCCTTCAGCGCGGTGAGCATCTTGTCCTGGTGGCCGTGCGCGGTGTCCACGACCAGCGTGTCCACCCCGGCGGCGAGCAGTTCGGCGGCCTTGGCGGCCACATCGCCGTTGACCCCGATGGCCGCGGCCACCCGCAGCCTGCCCCGCTCGTCCAGTGCCGGGCGGTAGATGTCCGCGCGCAGCGCGCCGACCTCGGTCAGCACCCCGGCCAGCCTGCCCTCACCGTCCACCGCGAGGGCCACCTTGGCCGGGCGGCCGTGCAGCTGCTCGAAGACCTCGCGTGGCTGCGCGGTCAGCGGCAGCACCAGCAGTTCCTCGTTGAGCACGTCCTCGACCCTGGCGAAGCGGTCCACCCCGGTGCAGGCGGCCTCGTCCACCACGCCCAGCGGCGCGCCCTGGGCGTCGACCACCACGACCGCGCCGTGCGCCCGCTTGTGCAGCAGGTTCAGCGCGTCGGCCACCGCAGCCCCGGCCGCCACCACCAGCGGGGTGTCCCACACCGGGTGCCTGCCCTTGACCCAGGAGACGATCTCGGCGACCGCCTCCGGGGCCACGTCCTGGGGCAGCACGGTGATGCCGCCGCGCCGGGCGATGGTCTCGGCCATCCGGCGGCCGGCCACCGCGGTCATGTTGGCCACCACGATCGGGATCGTGGCGCCCGTTCCGTCCACAGTGGACAGGTCGACGTCGAACCTGGAGGTGATGCCGGAGCGGCGGGGCACCAGGAAGACGTCGTCGTAGGTCAGGTCGTATCCGGGGCTGACCCCGTCCAGGAAGCGCACGAGAGTCCAGGATACGGATTCGCGCGCGACCTGGACGGGGATCAGCTCACTGGAACCAGTCGGCGTGGTCCCGGACCCACTCGCGGTAGGTCAGCGCCGGGCGGCCCAGCACCCGCTCGGTGACGTCGCTGACCTCGTCCGCCCGCTGGGTGGCCTCGGCCCGGTAGCCCTCGATCATGGTGATGACGTCCTCCGGCCAGCCCTGCGCCAGGAAGAAGGCCACCGCCTCGGCCGGGGTCTGCTCGACGAACTTCAGCTCCCGGCCGAGCACCTCGCCGATGATCCGCACCTGTTCGACCCGGCTGAGCTGTTCCGGGCCGGTCAGGCTGTATCGGGCATAAACGTGATCGTCCTCCAGCAATGCCGCGACACCGACGTCGGCGATATCCCGTTCGTGAATGGGCACCATCCTGGCCTGCGGATAGGCGCCATAGGCCAGCCCGTTCAACTTGATGCTCTCGGCCCATTCACCGGTGTTCCCGGCGAACATTCCCGGCCGCAGGTGCGTCCATTCCAGACCGGTGTCCTCCACCGCCTGTTCCACCCGCAGGTGCTCGTCGCCGGCCTCCTTGTTGGTGCGCAGCCGCTGCACCGTGGAGGAGGAGGACAGGGTGACGACCCGGCGCACCCCGGCCTTGCGCACTGCCTCCAGGAAATATTCCAGGCGCTCGAAGTGCGGGAAGAGGTAGAGCTTGTCCACGCCTTCCAGTGCAGGCAGGAAGGTGTCCGGGTCGGTGATGTCGGCCTGGACCACCTCGGCCGCCGCGGGCAGTGCGGCCGTCTGCGGGTCCCTGGTGGTGGCCCGGACCTGCTGCCCCTTGGCCAGCAGGCCGTCCACCACGTGCCTGCCGACCGAGCCGGTCGCGCCGGTCACCAGAATTGTCATGAGTTCCTCCAGTGCTTTCGTTTCCCTCGGCCGCCGACCGTAGGGGAAAAAGAAGTCCACACGCACATAGGACTTTGCTGAAGCAAATCTGGCTGAACTATTTGACAGATCGCGATTTATGCTGTCTACGGGTGGGTATCAGAGCGGTTCGCCGCCCAGGAGTGGCTCGAATCGGCGATAGGCGGCGTAGTCGCGGAAATGGCGGGTGTAGACCTCGGCGCCGTCGCCAAGGGCCTGATCGTCCACCTCGGCCACGTCCACCACCGCGGCCAGCCGCCAGGTCACGAGGTCGCCGTCGCCGTTGCGGTACTCGTGCTCGCCGGCCAGGCCGTGGGCTTGCGCGCGTGCCCGCGCCGACTCGAGTGAGTCGGCGTCGAGCAGCACGATGTTCTCCTGGTGCAGCGTCGCGGTGTCCCCGTGATAGGCGGACAGGATGATCACCGCGCAGAACCGTGTCATGTCCGCGACAGTAGGCGGTCCAGGCTGGCCTTTCCGGCTCCGACGCAGGTCAACAGGGCCAGCAGGCAGATCAGCAGCCATTCGGGGCTGTAGAAGAGATAGCTCGGGAAGTTCCACGCGTCCGGGTGCTTGGCCAGCAGCGGCGGCGCGACCACCACGACCAGCGCGCCGAGCATGGTCCCGGCCAGCAGCAGGGCGGCGATCCGGGTGGCCAGGCCGAGCATCAGGGCCAGGCCGCCGACCAGTTCGACCACCGCGGTGGCCGGGGCGGTGACCTCGGGCAGCGGGATGCCCCAGCCGCGGAAGTCGGCGGTGAACTTGCCGAGTCCGCCGAGTTTGCCCACCGCCCCGCTGGCGAACATGAAGCCGACGGTCAGGCGGGCGAGCAGATTGGGCAGCCAGGCGAAATTGTCGAGTTTCATCACACACTCCACTGGAAATGGGCGTCGTCGGGTGCTTGCGGAAAAACCGGGTCGGTTTAAATCCGCAACACGGACAGGACGTGCAGATCCACGGCGTGCGGGGTGCCCCTGGCCTGCGGCGGGGCGGGCAAGGCCGGCGGAACGGGTGCGGTGTGCGCGGACACCGGCGCGACCGCCTTGTTCGGGCTGTGCGGCAAAGCGGCGTTGAGCTGCGGGTTTGGCTCGGCCACCGCGCAGTCCGGGACAGGCTGGGGCTGGCTCAGGTGGACACCGGTGGACTTGGCCGCGGCCAGTGTCACCGGGCAGGCGGCGGGCGCGAACGGCACGGCGGCGAGCACGAGTGCGATGAGCACCGCGAATACCACCGGAATCCTGCGCATTGCGGCCAATCTATCAGGGCAGCAAATCCCGGACCGAATCGATGGTGTCCGCCTCGGCCGCCTCCTTGTCCGGCCGGTACCGCAGCACCCTGGCGAAACGCAGCGCCACCCCGCCCGGATAACGCGGACTGACCTGCACCCCGTCCAGTTCGATCTCCACCACCAGTTCCGGTCGCACGTGCACGGTGTACTCGTCGGCGCCGGTGGCCAGTTCGCGCAGCGCCGTGGTCTGCCAGGCCAGTAGTTCGTCGGTGAGGCCCTTGAAGGTCTTGCCCACCATCACCGGCGGCCCGCCGTCCGGATCGCGGGCACCCAGGTGCAGGTTGGACAGCGAGCCGGTACGGCGGCCGTGCCCCCATTCCGCGGCCAGCACCACCAGGTCCAGGGTGTGCACGGGTTTGACCTTCTGCCAGGACTTCCCGCGCCTGCCCGCGGCGTAAGCGGAGTCGAGGGCCTTGACCATCACACCTTCATGCCCGGCGGCTAGCGCGTCGTCGAGCAGGGTGGCCGCCGCGGTCGGGTCCATTGTGGACGGTATGCGGTGACCGCCGGCGATTGTGTCCAAAGTGGACAGTCGCTCACGTAGTGGCGCGTCCAGGTAGTCCACGCCGTCCAGGTGCAGCAGGTCGAAGAAATAGGGGTGCAGCAACAGTTCCCGGGCCGAGGTCGCGCCGAAGCGGCTCATCGTCTCCTGGAACGGGCGCGGGCGGCCGTCGTCGGTCAGTGCCAGGGTTTCGCCGTCGAGCACCACCGAGGTGCAGGGCAGGCCGCGGACCACCTCGACGAGTTCGGGCACGGAGGCGGTGATCTCCCGCAGGGTCCGGGTGAACACGCGGACCTCGTCGCCGTCGCGGTGCACCTGGATCCGGGCGCCGTCCAGTTTGTACTCCACGCTGACCTCGCCCAGCTCGGTCAGCGCGCTGTCCAGGGATTCCGCGGGGGAGGCCAGCATCGGCCGGACCGCCCGCCCGACCTGCAACCGGAACTCCGCCAGCACCGCCTCACCACCGTCCCGAGCGGCCTCGGCCACCGCGGCCAGGTCGCCGTGCAGCATGTGCGCCCGGCGCACCACGGCCGCGGGCACCTCGAAGGCGGCGGCCACCGCGTCGGCCATCACGCCTTCAAGGGCGCCCTGGCGCAGTTCGCCGGTGAGCAGCCGGATCAGGAAGTCCTGTTCCGGCTGACCGGCCTGGCCGAACAACGCGGTGAGCAGGTCCTTGCGCCGCTGGGCCGACCCGGCGCCTGCGGTGTTCGCCAGTGCGTCCAGGGTGTCGTCCACCGCGTGCAGGGTCAGGCTCGATTCGGCGGCCGGTGGGGTGTCCAGGGTGGACAGCGCGCGCCAGCCCACGCCGGTGCGGCCCTGGGGCGGCACGCCGATGAGGTAGGCGGTGGCCAGCCGGACGTCGCGGGCGTCGGTGGCGCCGCGCAGCAGGGCGGCCAGGGTCTCGATCTTCGCCTTGCGCCCGCGGGTGCCCGCGACCGTGGCGGAGGTGTGCACTAGCTCGGCGAGGCGCATGCCTCCATCTTCGCCACGGCACCGACAATCCGCGCGATCTCGCCGACCGCCGCGCGCAGCCGGTCGGTGCTGAGCGCGGCGTAGCCGAGCACCAGCCCGGGATAGGGCGCGGGCACCGGCGGGTGCGCGTAGCCGGAGAGCGCGGGCGCGTTGATCCCGGCCGCGGCCAGCCGGGCGGACAGCGCCGCGTCGTCCATGCCCGCGGGCAGCCGGACCACCAGGTGCAGACCGGCGGCGATGCCCACCGTGCGCCAGTCCGGCAGGTGTTCGGCCAGCGCGGTCAGCAGCGCGTCCCGCCGGCCGCGGTAGAGCAGCCGGGTGCGCCGCAGGTGCCGGTCGTAGCCGCCCTCGCGCAGGAACCGGGCCAGCGCGGCCTGCGGGATCGGCCCGCAACCCAGGTCGTGCAGGCGTTTCCGGTCCGCGATGGCGCCGCGCAGGTCGGCAGGCAGCACCAGCCAGCCCAGCCGCAGCGCGGGCGCGAGGATCTTGCTGACGCTGCCGATGTAGGCCACCCGGCTCGGGTCGAGGGACTGGGTGGCGCACACCGAGGGCCGGTCGTAGCGGTGCTCGGCGTCGTAGTCGTCCTCGATCACCACCGCGTCCCGCTCGCGCGCCCAGGCCAGCAGCGCGTGCCTGCGCGGCGCGGTCAGCGCGGTGCCCAGCGGGAACTGGTGCGCGGCGGTGACCAGCACCGCGCGCACGCCGGTGCGGGCCAGCGCGTCGACCTGGACGCCGTCGCAGTCCACCGGCACCGGGACCGGCCGGAGTCCTTGCGCGGCAAGGAGTTCGGCCTGACCGGGGTGGCTGGGGTTCTCCACCGCGATCTCGCGCAGCCCGCGATCCCGCAGCACCTGGGCGAGCAGGGCGAGGGCCTCGGCGGCGCCGTGCGTGACGGTGATCCCGGCCGGATCGGTGACCACCGAGCGCACCCGGCCCAGGTACCCGGCCAGTTCGGCGCGCAGTTCGGCCAGTCCGGACGGATCGGGGTAGCCGAGCGCGGCATCGGGCATCTCGGTCAGCGCCGCCCTGGTCGCGGCCAGCCAGGCCGCGCGCGGGAAGGCGCCCAGCGCGGGCAGACCCGGCCGCAGATCGAATCGCCACTGCGGGTCGGTCGCGGGCGCGGGCGCCGGGGACTCGGCCGGGCCGACGGCCGCCGCGATCCGGGTGCCGGAGCCGTGCCGGGCGGTCAGGTAGCCCTCGGCCACCAGCTGTTCGTAGCTCGCCGTCACGGTGCCCCTGGCCAGGCCGAGCTGGGCGGCCAGGTCCCGGCTGGAGGGCAGTCGCACGCCCGGCCGCAACCGGCCGTCCCGCACCGCCTCCCGGATCGCCTGTTCCAGGGCCTTGCCGCGGGCGCCCGGTCCGGACACGGCGGGGAGCAGCAGCTCCCGCAAAGTGGTCCAATCCTTCGCCATTGAAGTGGAGCTTATGGCCAGACCACTTTTTGATCCAGGCTGTCCGCCATGACCACCTCGAAGTCACCCGCGCTGGCCATTGGCGGCGGGATCGCCGCGTTATGCCTGGTGGGCGGCGCGGTGCCGGTGAACGGATTGCTGAGCGGGTACCCGGTGCTGTCCGCGCAGGCGATCCGGTACGCCATCGGCGCGCTGGTGCTGCTGGGCTGGCTGCTGTGCCGCGGCGGGCTGCCCAGGGTCGGCGGGCGGGACCTGCTGGCGCTGCTCGCGCTGGCGGTGACCGGCATGGTCGGTTTCAACGTGGCCATCATCGAGGGCCAGCGCTACGCCGAACCCGGGTTCGTCGCCGCCATCATCGGCGGCTCGCCGCTGGTCATCGCGCTGGTGGTGCCGCTGGCGCTGGGCAGGCGGCCGCGGCTGACCGCGGTGCTGGGCGCCGGGCTGGTCTTCGCCGGGGTGCTGGTGATCTCCGGCGGCGGGCGCTGGTCGCTGCCGGGGCTGGGCCTGGCGTTGCTGGCCATGCTCGGCGAGGCCGGGTTCACCCTGTTCGCGGTGGGGGTGGTGCGCCGGATCGGCGGGATCGCCACCTCGGCGTACGCCTGCGTGGTCGCGGCGGTCGGCAGCGCGGTGCTGAGCCCGTTCTTCGCCGCGGACCCATGGCCGATGCCGACCGCGGTGGAGTGGAGCGCGCTGGTGGTGCTCGGGTTGCTGGTCACCGCGGTGGCCTTCGGCCTGTACTACCGGTGCGTGTCGGTGGTCGGCCCGGAGCGCTCCGGGGTGCTGGCCGGGGTGATCCCGGTGTCCGGGCTCGCGGTCTCGGTGCTGCTCGGTGCGCAGCCGCTGACGATGACCGCGGCGGCGGGCGCGCTGACCGTTGCCGTGGGCTGTGCCCTCGGTCAGCGCGCCCGGCTGGTCAGCGGCCGCCGTGCGCCATCTTCAGCACGTCCAGGGCCTCGTCCAGTTGAGCGAGTGTGAGCTTGCCGTTGTCCACGTGCCCGCGCTCCAGCACCACCTCGCGGATGGTCTTGCGCTCCTTGAGCGACTGCTTGGCGATCGCGGCGGCCTCCTCGTAGCCGAGGTAGCGGTTGAGCGGGGTGACCACGGAGGGCGAGGACTCGGCGTACTCGCGCAGCCGCGCCACATCGGGCTCCGCGCCCACGATGACCTTGTCCGCGAGCAGCCGGGCCACCGCGCCGAGCAGCCGGGCCGACTCCAGCACATTGCGGGCCATCACCGGCATCATCACGTTCAGCTCGAAGTTGCCCGCCGCGCCGGCGAAGGCCACCGTGCCGTCGTTGCCGATCACCTGGGCGGCCACCATCATGGCCGCCTCGCAGATCACCGGGTTGACCTTGCCCGGCATGATCGAGGAGCCCGGCTGCAGGTCCGGCAGGTGCAGCTCAGCCAGGCCGGTGCGCGGGCCGGAACCCATCCAGCGCAGGTCGTTGGCGATCTTGAACAGGCTCACCGCGACCGTCTTGAGCTGCCCGGAGACCTCCACCAGGCCATCGCGCGCGCCCTGGGCCTCGAAGTGGTCCACCGCCTCGGTCACCGGCAGCGCGGTGGACTTGATCAGCTCCTCCACCACGGCCGCGCCGAAACCGGCCGGGGTGTTGATGCCGGTGCCCACCGCGGTGCCGCCGATGGGCAGTTCGGCCAGCCGGGGCAGTGTGCCGTCCAGCCGGTCCACGCTCAGGCGCACCTGCCGGGCCCAGCCGCCGACCTGCTGGCCCAGCGTGATCGGCACCGCGTCCATCAGGTGCGTGCGCCCGGCCTTGACCAGCTCGGCCCAGTCCGCGGCCCGCCGCTCCAGGGTCTGGGCCAGGTGCGCCAGGCCGGGGATGGTCTCCCGCAGCACGGCCTCGGTGGCGGCCAGGTGGATGGTGGTCGGGAAGACGTCGTTGGACGACTGCGAGGCGTTGACGTGGTCGTTCGGGTGCACCTCGGATCCCAGCGCGCGGGTGGCCAGGGTGGCGATGACCTCGTTGGCGTTCATGTTGGAGGAGGTGCCCGAGCCGGTCTGGAAGACATCGATCGGGAAGTGCGCGTCGTGCCCGCCGGCGGCGACCTCGTCCGCGGCGGTCGCGATGGCTGCGGCCACCTCGGGGCTCAGCACGCCCAGCCGCCCGTTGACCCGGGCCGCGGCTGCCTTGACCAGGCCAAGGGCCCGGATCTGGGCCCGCTCCAGGCCCCGCCCGGAGATCGGGAAGTTCTGCACCGCGCGCTGGGTCTGCGCCCGCCACAGCGCGTCGGCGGGCACCCTGACCTCGCCCATGGTGTCGTGCTCGATCCGGAATGCCTCGTCGCTCATACCCGAATTCTGCGCTTACTGCGCGTTGCTGGGCACCGTGGTGCGCACCACCTACGCTGGATCGGGTTCCCAGGACTGGCAGAGAGCGAGAAGGTGTCGATGAGCGCACCGTCCGAGCACAGCCATACCGAGGTAGACCTGTTGATCGTCGGAGCCGGACCCACCGGGCTGTTCGCGGCCTATTACGCGGGCTTCCGGGACCTGTCCATCGCGCTGGTGGACTCGCTACCCGAACCGGGTGGCCAGGTCACCGCGATGTATCCGGAGAAGATGATTTTCGACGTGGCCGGTTTTCCCGCGGTCCGCGGCCGGGATCTGGTCAACGCGCTGGTCGAGCAGGCTGCCCAGTACAAACCGAACTACCTGTTGAACCGCAAGGCCCGCACACTGTCCACAGTGGATGGTGGCGGGTTCGACGTCGGCCTGGCCGACGGCAGTGTGATCCGCGCGGGCGCGGTCCTCATCACCGCGGGGATGGGCGAGTTCCGTCCCCGGCCACTACCGGTGGGCGAGGACTGGGCCGGGCGCGGGCTGTCCTATTTCGTGCCCTCGCTGGAGGTGCACCGGGACCAGGACGTGGTGGTGGTCGGCGGCGGTGACTCCGCCTTCGACTGGGCACTGGCCCTGCACCCGATCGCGCGCAGCGTGACCCTGGTGCACCGGCGGGCGCTCTTCCGCGCGCACGAGGCCACCGTCCGGCAGGTCCGCGAGCTGGGCGTGCAGATCCTGACCGACGCCGAGGTGGCCGGGATCCGCGGCGGCGAGACCATCACCGAGGTCGAACTGTCCTTCAAGGACGGTGACCGCAAGGTGCTGCCCGCCCAGGCGGTGGTCGCCGCGCTCGGTTTCCTCGCCGACCTCGGCCCGCTGGAGAGCTGGGGCCTGACCCTGGAGAAGCGGATGGTGGCGGTGGACAGCACCTGCCGCACCAGCCGGGAGCTGGTCTACGCCGCGGGCGATGTGGCCACCTACCCCGGCAAGGTCAAGCTGATCGCCACCGGCTTCGGCGAGGCGGCCACCGCGGTGAACAACATCGCGGTCGCGCTCAACCCGGACGCGCACCTGTTCCCCGGCCACTCCAGCAACCTGCCCTGAGCCCCAACGGAAACGGCCCCGGTCACGGTGACCGGGGCCGTTCGTCCTTTGTGGAGTGATCAGGGCACCACCTGAACGATGTCACCGACCGACAGGTGGCCGAAGAAGCGCTGGGCCGCTGACGGCGACAGGTGGATGCAGCCGTGCGACTTCTCCCGCAGGCTGCCCTGGTGGAAGGCGATGCCGCCGTTGAAGAACACCGACCACGGCATCGGCGCGTTGCCGAAGATGCTGCTCTTGTGGTGGCGGTTCTTGAAGCTCACCTTGAAGGTGCCGGGCGGGGTCAGCCAGCCCTTGCGGCCGTGCGTGATCGGCACCGGGCCGAGCACGACCTTGCCCTCGGACATGATCCACGCCCGGTTGGCGGAGAGGTCGATGCAGGCCCGTGCGGCCGCGTTCTTGCACGGGGTGGCGTTGTCCGACACCGGTTCCGGGGTGTCCTTCTTCGCCTCGGGCTTGGGCTTCGGCTTGGGTGGCGTCGTGGTGGGCGGCGCCGGTTTGGTGGTCGAGGAGGACGGCTGACTGCTTCCCGGCTCCGAAGTGGACGGTGCCGGGGCCGCGCTCGGCGACGAGCTGTTGCTCGTGGCCGGACCGGTGTTGCCGGCCAGCTGTGGTTGTTCCGGCGTGCCGCACGCGGCCAGCAGCAGACCGAAGGTCGCGGTCACCGCCAGCACCAAAGAGCTTTTCCTGCCTCGCATCGCTCACCCCAAGTTCTTCGCCCGGCATGCGGGCGGCTAATCACTCCAGCAACGAGAATGACGTCCCTTGGGATCCCGAGGTTGCCTTAACGGCCTACCCGTTTCGAACTGTGACAAAACGGCCCGCCGCTACAGGAGGCGGCGGGCCGTTCGGTCAGGTGTCGCGGAGGGGTCAGAGCCCGCCCACGTTCGTGCTCACCCAGGAGCGGTAGAACGACACGTCGACGTAGATCGACGGCGCGGTCGCGCAGGTCGCGCCACCGCCGGAGCGGCTGGTCGCGCCGACCAGCGTCCAGTTGCCTGCCGTGCCCTTCACCTGCGGGCCGCCCGAGTCGCCGTAGCAGGCGCCCTTGTTGCCGCCGGTGTTGTTGGTGCAGATCTCCGAGGAGCCGCTGATGCCGGAGCACCGGCTGTCCGCCACGATCGAGGTGTTGAGTTCCTGCAGGTTGATCGGCGCGGAGCCACAGCCGCGGGTGGGACAGGTCTGGCCCCAGCCGATGATGCGGGTCGCGGTGCCGACCGGGCCGGACTCCGGTGCGATGGAGATCGGCTTGACCGTCACCGGGCTGGACAGCTGCAGCACGGACAGGTCGGCACTGGGGTGGTTGATGATCCGGGACACGCCCGCGGTGACGCCACCGGTGGTGCGGTTGGTGGTGGCGATCCGGGTGCGGATCGAGGACGGCTGGCGGCCCTGCACACAGTGCTTGGCCGTGACCACCCAGTCCGCCTTGACCAGCGAACCACCGCAGAAGTGGCTGCCGGAGGTGCTCTGCAGGGACACCATGAAGCTGTAGGTCTCGGTCGCGTTCGTGCCGCCGACGATCAACGGATCGACGTCACCGGCGGTGGTCGCCGGCGCCGCGGCGGCCGGCATCGCGAGCCCGCCGAGCGCGGTAGCGGCCGCGGCCAGGATTCCGACGATCAGAGAACGTGCCCTCACGGTTCTCTCCTCTCAACTCCCGGCGGATCCGCCGGAGATGAGGTGCACCGTAAGTAGTTCTGATCACAACCGAGAACCCTGCATAAGTAGGGCGGCCGACCGGCTTTGTGTCCCCATAAAACGGTGTATGGCCGCTGACCGGACGGGCCCGCGGCGAAACACCGCGGGCCCGTTGGCTATCGATTCGTTATACGGGACCGGCGATTCCGCTGATCCAGGGGCGGAAGACAGGCACATCGACGTAGATCGACGGCCGCACCGCGCAGATCGAGCCGCCACCGGAACGGCTGGTCGCGCCGATCAGCTGCCAGACGTTGCCGACCAGCTTGATCTGCGGGCCGCCGGAGTCGCCGTAGCAGGCGCCCCTGGTGCCACCAGGGTTGTTGGTGCAGATCTCCTGGGCGCCGAAGATCCCGCTGCACAGGCCGTCGGCCACGATCGAGGTGTTCAGCTGCTGCAGGATCACCGGCGCGCCGCAGCCGCCGGGGGACGGACAGGTCTGGCCCCAGCCGAGCAGCCGGGTTCCGGTGCCCACCGGTCCGGAGGCCGCGGCCACCGCGATCGGCGCCTGCGGCACCGCCGCGGCCAGGCGGACCAGGGCGATGTCCCTGGTCGGGTTGAGGTGGATGGCCGCGGCGGCGACATAACTGCCGCCCGCGGTGCGGTTGGTGGTGCCGATCCGCGCCCGGACGGAGGCAGGCGCCTTGCCCTGGACGCAGTGCTTGGCGGTGACCACCCAGTTCGACTTGATCAGCGAACCACCGCAGAAGTGGCCGCCGGTGGTGTTCTGCAAGGACACCATGAAGCTGTAGACCTGGGTGGCGTTGACGCCGCCGACAATGAGTGGATCGACATCGGATGAGGTGTTCGGGGACGCGGTGGCGGTCCCGCTCAGCCCGGCAAACGCGGTGGCCACGGCCGCGAGTAACCCGACGACCATTCTTTTCGCTCGCACAGGGATTTCTCCTCTCAGCTCCGGCGCCCTCTGCCAGAGCTGACACGGACGGTAATCGCCCGTAATCGGAGAGTGGTACCGCCTGATGGCCGCTGTTGCATGCCCCTTCGGGCGGACGTGTGGGCAAAGGCCCGATGTTAGGCGAATAGCGCGATAAGGCAACAAGTTGGTCAGCGGTAGGGGCATTCAGTTGATTTGATCTCACCAGGTGGAAAATCGTTGATCCCGTGCCCCGAATAAATGCATTGGTCGACACAGTGGTCGATCCGCCGGCGGCCATGACGGCCGCCGCGGAGTCGGCGGAAAATTACCTGGATATCGCTTTCTCCAGTGGCCGGGCGGCCCGGGTGGACCTGCGGGACTCCCGGGCGCGCGGCTGGGTCGGCGCGCTCACCGAACTGCGCGCGGCCGGCCTGGACGTCTACGTCGAACTCGATCCGGACACCGGCCTGGTCACCGAGATGCTGGTGCCGCACCGGGTCGCCGTGATCGCGCTGAGCCCCGGCGAGGACCTGGTCGAGGTCGACCTGGAGCCCTCGCAAGCCCACCACTACCTGCGCCGGGACAACCCGGACTTCGCGGAACTGCTGGCCCTGCTCGAAGCGGCCAGGGACAGCCAGGACACCGTGCTGGTCACCGAGACCCTCGACAAGCACGCGATCATCGATGTCCGCCCGGCCCCAAAAGAAGCCGTAGCTGAGCAGCTCACCGAGAGTGTCCCGGCAGCGCTGGGCACACCGGTCAGCTACGCCCAGGCCGTGCAGATGTACCGGCTGGTGGCCGGTCAGACCGCCTGCTCGGCCAACCCGACCGCGCCCGGCATCCCGTTCACCTACCCCGACGACGGCTGCTGGGGCCGGGCGCACGAGATGGCCCGGCTGATGATCGCCAACGGCATCACCCCGGACAAGGTCTGGATCTACGGCAGGCTGCGGGTGAACAGCGCGAACAAGCCGGACTGCGTGGTGGGCTGGGGCTGGCACGTGGCCCCGACGCTGGTGGCGGGCGGGGTCACCTACGTGATCGACCCCGCGCTGTTCGACGGACCGGTCACCCAGGACACCTGGAAGAGCGTGCAGGGCGACCCTGGCGCCCGGCTGGAGCCCACCGGCTGGGACATCTTCCACAACCACTACGCACCGCACCGGTTCGACCCGGACTACCGCCTCACCAACGAGGTGCTGGCCCGCTACCGCGGTGAACTCCAGCTCCGGTCCAACTCCGCGTCCGGCCCGCCGCCGTACGCGCACTGCCAGCCCGCCGCCCCTGGCGTGCAGTTCCGCGGCACCCTGGCCGGCGGGCAGACCGCGCGCTGGTTCACACACAGCTGGAACGCCGCCCGGCACGTGCTCTGGACGGTCATGCCCACCTCGATCTGCTCCGGTGGCCCGCAGGTGCGGCACGAGGTCGCGGTGCAGCGCACCGACGGGAACCTGTGCACCTACTGGATCACCGTGCAGAACCTCACCGGGCGAACCGTGCGGTTCGAGGCCCGCTACGACTACCTCACCTGACCTGGAGCCGTTGATGAGAGCCGGAACAGCGTTCACCGTCACCATCGGCGCCGGGGCCACCGTGCGCTACTTCAACCACAGCTGGAACGCCGCCCAGCACGTGATCTGGCACCTGATGCCGGTCACCCCGGTGACCGGCGGACCCGAGCTGGACTGGGACGTCGCCGTCGAGCGGACCAGTGCGGCGCTGTGCACGTACTGGATCACCGTCCGGAACCTGACCGGGATCCCGGTCACCTTCGAGGGTCGCTACGCGATCCTGAACGCGTGAGCGGGGAGAAGAGCATGCGCATCGAGATCGAGCTGGACAGCGCCGAGATCGCGGCCGGTCTGGTGATCCGGATCGGCCAGGAGCGGGCCGGGCAGCAGGCCGCCGTCCAGGTGCTCGGCGAGGACCAGGACGCGGGCGCGGCGCCGGTGAGCCTCGCGGTCGTGGCGGACGAACCGGTGGACGCGGGAGCCGCGCCGCAGCAGGAGGACTGAGCAACGAACGGGCCGCCCGTCAGTCGGCGGGCGGCCCGGTTCATCAGCTCGTTCAGGGCAGCGGCGGCACTTCCGGGTCGCCGCCGAAGTCGACCGAGGAGTACTCGCGCAGCTTGGTCAGCCGGTGGTAGCCGTCGATCATCCGCAGCGTGCCGGACTTGGACCGCATCACGATGGACTGGGTGGTGCAGCCGCCGGAGCGGTAGTGCACGCCGCGCAGCAGGTCGCCGTCGGTGATGCCGGTGGCGCAGAAGAACACGTTGTCCCCGCGCACCAGGTCGTCGGTGGTCAGCACCTGGTCCAGGTCGTGCCCGGCGGCCAGGGCGCGCTCGCGTTCCTCGTCGTCCTTGGGCCACAGCCGGGCCTGGATCGCCCCGCCCATGCACTTGAGCGCGGCCGCGGCGATGATGCCCTCCGGGGTGCCGCCGATGCCCAGCAGCAGGTCGACACCGGTGCTCGGCCGGGCCGCGGAGATCGCGCCGGCCACATCGCCGTCGCTGATGAAGTGGATCCGGGCGCCCGCCTCGCGGACCTCCTTGACCAGGGCCTCGTGCCGGGGCCGGTCCAGGATGCACACGGTCACGTCGGCCACGTCGGTGTGCTTGGCCTTGGCCACCCGGCGGATGTTCTCCGCCACCGGCGCGTTCAGGTCCACCACGTCCGCGGCGTCCGGGCCGACCGCGAGCTTCTGCATGTAGAACACCGCGGATGGGTCATACATCGCGCCCCGCTCGGCCACCGCGAGCACGGCCAGCGCGTTGGGCATGCCCTTGGCCATCAGCGTGGTGCCGTCGATCGGGTCCACCGCGACATCGCAGTCCGGGCCGTCCCCGTTGCCCACCTGCTCGCCGTTGAACAACATCGGGGCCTCGTCCTTCTCGCCCTCCCCGATGACCACCACGCCGCGCATGGAGACGGTGCCGATCAGCTTGCGCATGGCGTCCACGGCCGCGCCGTCGCCGCCGTTCTTGTCCCCGCGGCCGACCCAGCGGCCGGCCGCGATGGCGGCGGCTTCGGTGACCCGGACCAGTTCCAGGGCGAGGTTGCGATCGGGTGCCTCACGACGTCGCGGGGCAGTGTTCGCGGCCATGTTCCGCCTCCATTGGTCTGCGCAGGTCGACGCTGAAACTGCTTGTCGATCCTGGCAGACCGTGACGACGGAGCGTGAGCTGAGCAGGGGTGACAGTGACGATTCGCACTCACTGAACCGATTGCTGAACCGTGTCAGGTCAACCGTTCGGCTCAGCGTTGTCCACTGTGGCCAGTGCCTGCTCGACCCGGTCCCGCGCGCCGGCGAGGTGCTTCTCGCAGACCTTGGCCAGTGTCTCGCCGCGTTCCCACAGCGCGAGCGAGTCCTCCAGCGAGAGACCGCCTGCCTCCAGCTTGCGGACGACCTCGACCAGCTCGTCGCGCGCCGCCTCGTAGCCGAGCGCGGCGTCGGTGTTGTTCTGTGTCACGCGGTGGGGCTCCCCATCGTGCTCTGCACCCGGACCACGGCGGTGGCCACCGCCTGGTCGTAGCCGATGAAGGCTTCGGCGAACTCGGCGCCGTCGCCCTCCATGGCGGCTTCGTCGATGCGATTCTCCGCCTCGCTCACCCGGCGGCGATGCGGGGACCCCGTGCTGAACCACCAGTGGCTGCCCACGTAGTTCGAGGTGGCCTCCGAGAGCGCGCGCAACCGGGACGGCAGGGCACGCCTGCCGGGGGCGTCGCAGCCGGCCAGCAGCGCGGCCCAGCACTCGGCCGCGGCGGAGTTGGCCTCCTCGGCCCTGCGCTGCACCACCCCGGCCGCCTGCCGCGCGGGCGGGTCGGCCTGGCTCTGCGCCGCCGTCCTGGCCGCGGCGACGGTCAGCGGGAGAAAGGTCGGCTCATGGGCCAGCGACGCCACCGCTACCTCCGTTCACCGCATCGGTGTCTTCGGGCACGATCGCGTGCACCGCTCCGTCAACGACTCGGACCCGCAGCAGCGTTCCCGGCGGCGCGTCGGCGACCGAGCGGAGCACCCCGTCCGGGGCGCCGTCGGCGACGCGCTGCACGACTGCGTATCCGCGGGCCAGAGTGGCCGCCGGCCCCAGGGTCGTCAAGCGTGCTTTGACACCGTCCAACCCGCTCTGTTCGTGCCCGAGCCGGGAGAGCGTGGCCCGGCGGGCCCGCTCGCGCAACGCGTGCACGTCCTCCATTCGGCGCTGCAATGGACCGAACGGGTCGGAAAGCACTGGGCGGGAACGCAATTGAGCCAGCAACCGGTGTTCCCGATCCACCCAGCCGTGTAGTGCCCGGCGGGCCCGGTCGCGGAGCTGGCCGATTCTGGCCGTTTCCTCCGCCACGTCCGGAACCACCCGTTTGCCCGCGTCCGTAGGAGTAGAGCAGCGCAGGTCGGCGACGTGGTCCAGCAGCGGGGTGTCCGGCTCGTGCCCGATCGCGCTGAGCACCGGGGTGCGGCAGGCCGCGACCGCCCGGCAGAGCGCCTCGTCGGAGAACGGCAGCAGATCCTCCACGCTGCCGCCGCCGCGGGCGATCACGATCACGTCCACCTCGGCGTCGGCCTCCAGTGTGGACAGCGCTTCCAGCACCTGCGGCACGGCCAGATGTCCTTGCACCGCAACGTTGATCACCCGGAAGTGCACCGCGGGCCAGCGGTGTTTGGCATTGGTCAGCACGTCCCGCTCGGCCGCGGAGGCCCGGCCGGTGATGAGTCCGACGCACTGCGGCAGGAACGGCGGTTTCCGCTTTCGTCCCGGCTCGAACAGGCCCTCGGCGGCGAGCAGCCTGCGCAGCCGTTCGATCCGGGCCAGCAGCTCGCCGATGCCCACCGCGCGGATCTCGTCCACCCGCAGGCTGATCGTGCCGCGGCCCTCGTAGAACACCGGCCGCCCGTGCATGATCACCCGCGCGCCCTCGGTCAGCGGCGTTTCCAGGCCGCGCAGCAGCGCGGTCGCGCAGGTCACGGTCACCGAGACGTTGGCGGAGGGATCCCGCAGGGTGATGAAGGCGGTCGAGGTGTTCGGCCGGTTGGAGATCTGGGTGACCTCACCCTCCACCCACACCGAGCCGAGCCGCGCGATCCACTCCGCGATCTTGCGCGCCACCGTCCGGACCGGCCACGGCTGCTCCGCGGTGCTGGGCGCGGTCACGACTCGCGCACGGTGGCGATCCGCCGGGTCAGCATCCGGACGAACTCCTCGCGACCCCGGCCGGTCAGCTCGTAGGCGAGCAGCTCCTCCAGCTGGTCGACGGAGAGCCAGCGCAGCCGGGCACGCACCTGGGCCAGGGAGAGGTCGTCGTACCCGGGCACGCCGGCTGGCCCGTCCACATCGGACGGCTCGGCCGCGGCACTGACCTCGCCCGCCTTGGGACGGCCGGGCAGCCGCTCGACCTCGCCGGTGGCGGTGACCTCGCCCGCCTTCTTGCGCCCGCTCGGCCGCGCGGCGCCGTTGGCGGCGGGGGCGTCCGACTCCTCGACGGTGACCTCACCGGCCTTCTTCCGGCCGGGCAGCCGCTCGGCCACGGCGGGCGGGGCGGGCGGGGCGTCCAGGTCCTCGTCGAAGGTCGCCCATTCGGGGGTTTCCTCGGCGGGGCGCAGGGTGGCCAGGATCTCATCGCCCTTGATGGCGAGTTCGGTCACGTGTTGCTGGGCTCGCATGGACAGTTGCATCGCGGTGCTGGCCACCGTGACGGGCAGTCCGGCGAGCGAACGCGGCAGCTTGCGGGCCTGCTCCACGGCGGCCGCGGCGAGCCCGGCGGCCACGCGGACCGGCAGTGGCAGCGGTTTCATGTGGTACAGCCTGCCGCAGTCCGGCGGATCAGGGAAACTCTTCGCTGGGCCATCCGGGTGACTGGGCGGGGCGCACCCTAATTCTTCTGGTCAACCGAACGAATCGACTTGCCGCCAAAACGCTCCGTACCCTGGACACCATGACCACTGCCAAGCCCAAGCGCGTGCTGCTGGCCAACCCTCGCGGCTACTGCGCCGGCGTGGACCGGGCCGTGATCACCGTCGAGAAGGCGTTGGAGACCTACGGCGCTCCCATCTACGTCCGCAAGGAAATCGTGCACAACAAGCACGTCGTGGACACGCTGCGCGAGCGCGGCGCGATCTTCGTCGACCAGACCGACGAGGTGCCCGAGGGCGCCATGGTGGTCTTCTCGGCACACGGCGTGTCCCCGATGGTGCACGCGGAGGCGGCAGACCGGAACCTCCGCACCATCGACGCCACCTGCCCCCTGGTCACCAAGGTGCACCAGGAGGCCAAGCGTTTCGCCAAGGAGGATTACGACATCCTCCTGATCGGCCACGAGGGGCACGAGGAGGTCGAGGGCACCGCTGGTGAGGCCCCCGACCACGTGCAGCTCGTGGACACCGCAGAGGACGTGGACAAGGTCACCGTCCGCGACCCCAACAAGGTCATCTGGCTGTCCCAGACCACGCTGTCGGTCGACGAGACCATGGTGCGGGTGAACCAGCTCAAGGGCCGGTTCCCCGAGCTGCAGGCCCCGCCGAGTGACGACATCTGCTACGCCACCTCCAACCGGCAGACCGCGGTCAAGGTGATGGCGCCGCAGTGCGACCTGGTCCTGGTGGTCGGCTCCACGAACTCCTCCAACTCGTTGCGGCTGGTCGACGTCGCGCTCGACTACGGCGCCAAGGCCTCCTACCTGGTCGACTTCGCGCACGAGGTCGACGACGCCTGGCTGGAGGGCGTCGGCACCATCGGCGTCACCTCGGGCGCCTCGGTGCCGGACGAGCTGGTGATGAAGCTGCTCGTGCACCTGGAAGAGCGTGGCTGGGCCGACGTGGAAACCGTCACCACCGCCAACGAGAAGATCACCTTCTCGCTGCCGCGGGAGCTGCGCAAGGAAATGAAGGAAAAGGCGGCCAAGGAGTCCTGATCGGCTGACCTGCGCTTATGAACCGCCCGGCTGGGGATTCCCAGCCGGGCGGTTCGCGTCAGGAGCCGGTTACTTGGCGCTCCCGGCCAGCGCGGGGGCGGGCGGGGCCTCAGCCTCGGCCGCCGCGGCGGCGGCCTCGGCGGCCGCGGCGCGCGCGTTGGCCCGCTCCACCCGGTAGCCGGTGATCACGGTGGTGATCAGGGACAACGAGACCAGCGCCTCGGCCATGAAGAACGAGCCGAAGTCGACCACCGAACCGATCGGCGGCGACCCCGGCACCGCGTTGCGCAGCGGCACCAGCGCGAACAGCAGCGCGCCCATGAAGCTCATCGACGGCCACAGCAGGCCGCGCCGGTCCCTGATCACGAACCAGGCGGCGATGACCGCGGCCAGGCTCAGGAACCACATGAACGCCATCACGAACAGCGCGAAGGCGAAGGTGCCGGTGGAGCGGACGGCCTCGGCGGCGAAGACCAGACCGCCGCCGAGGTCCTTGACGTCCTTCGGCTTGATCTTGAAGAACGAGTCGGCGTTGACGAAGCTCAGACTGATCGGCACGTTCTTGCCCGCGACCTCGGCGGCGAAGCCGAAGTCGATCTGGTAGCTGTCGAACGGGTAGTCGGTGATCACGCCGTCGTTCAGCGCCACCCGCAGGTCGGCCACGCTCGGGCTGCGGCCCGCCTTGAACGCCAGGGTGTCGCCCCGGACGCCGTTGGTGTGCACGGTGATGTCCTGGCGCGGGAACCCGTCCTCGTCGGCGAGCGCGCCGACCGGATCGATCTCCACCTGCGCGGAGAGTTCCTGCAGCACCGGGTCGGTCTTCTGCACGAAGACGCTGATGTCGATCCGGTCCGGAGAATTCTGGTCGCCCAGGGTGATCTGACTCTGGCCGTCCTGCCGTTCGAGCAGGTAGACCACGATGCTGCCCGCGGTGAGCAGACCGATGACGATCGCGAACGCGATCGCTTTGAGCGCCGGAATGCGTGCCGGGCGGGAACGGGGACCCATCTGAGGCTTCTTACCCTTCGGGAAACGCGCGACGGCTCCCGTCGGAAAGCGCATTCCCAGCGGGCCGCGCCACGTAGTGCTGATTGGCGGACCGGCAGCTTAACTGACAGCTTTGCCGGGATTTCCCCAGTTCAGCGGCTGTGCCCGAGGATCACCCATAGTGCTTTCCCGATGACCGGCAGTGCCTGGCGAGCGCTTAGTAGTCGTCCTCGCGCGGCGGGCGGCGGCGGGGTGCGGGCGGCTGCTGCCGCGGCGGCTGACCGCCACCGCGGGGCGCGGGACCGCCGCGCTGGGGCGGGGGCGGCTGCTGACGGCCGGGCTGGCCACCACGCGGCGGCACCGGACGGCCACCGCCCGGAGCGGCGCCACCACCTGCGGCGCCTCGGCCGGCGGCGCCGCCGCCTGCCGCACCGCCACGGGAAGCGCCGCCGCCACCACGTGGGGCTGGGCCGCCGTCGCGGGGTGCGGGACGGCCGCCGGACTGCGGGCGTGGCGCGGCCGTGCGGCCCGCGGCCGGACGGCGCTCGTCAGCCGCGGGCTTGGCCGGGCGACGTACCGGTTCGTCCTCGTCACGGGCCGGCCGGGACCGGGCGCCGCGGGTGGGCTCGACGGGGGCGGCCGGGCGCTTCTGCAGGAAGATCCGGACCACGCCCAACAGCACGGTGGCCGCGGTGGTGACCGCCATCGCCGGGAAGGAGGTGACCAGCGGCTGGGCCACGGTCAGCAGGCGCGCGGTCATCCCGCCGGAAGCCGGGGTGTTGGCGGTCATCAGGGCGACCGTGGGCACCACGACCACCGCGACCAGCGGCGGTTGCACCATCGGCCCGAACAGGCTCTTGCGTTGCACCCAGCACACCGCGAGCACGCAACTGAGGAAGTAGCCGCCATTGAAGAGCCAGCCGAGTTGGCCGTTGGGCGCCCGGCTGACGAAGGCGGTCAGGATGGACACCCCGAAGGCGAGCAACACCGCTGCCCACCAGGGCACGCCCCGGGAGGAGCCGAACAGGGACAGGTAGGCCCAGTCGGACTCCGCGCGGTCCTGTTCCACGTCGCTTCGACGGTCGCGGGTGGTGGTCACGCGTGACACGTTAGCCCGTCCGGTAAGGGGTGTGCCCGGACGCGCGCTGGACTGGGTGCGATCGAGTCTGCTGGGTAACCGCCGAGTAGGGCAACCGGCTTCTACCCAACAGGCACGAATCGGACCTCAGGCAGCACATCCAGAACGCCCTGACCAGTGCGGATATTCAGTTAGAAGATCAACTTGCTGGTTGGTCCCCCTCGTCTTCCTCGGCGGTGAGGCCGCCCACGGTCAATTCCTCGGCCCGGCGGATCCCCGGAACGGGTGTCGGGCTGGCCGCCGCCTCGGTCAGTGGCTGGGCCGCACCGCGGAAGCTCTCCAGCGCGTCCAGCTCCCGCCGCCGGGCGGAGAGGAACCGCTGCAGGTGCGTGCTGGACAGGTTCACCGCGTCCACCGCACCGCTGGCCGCCCGGTGCGCCTTCATCGCGTGCCCGCGCACCGCCTCCACGTCCGCGGCCAGCGTCCGCTCGGTGGCCGCGAACAGCGCGGCCGAGGCCAGCACCGCGAACCCGGTCGGCCCGCACAGGAAGATCCGCCGGTCCAGCAGCCAGGGCAACAGGTTCGGGTCGGTGTCCATGGCCGAGACCACGGCGGCGTCCGAGGGCACGAACATGATCGTGCCGTAAATGGCGTCCGCCCAGCGCTGGTAGCCCTTGCCGGCCAGATCCGCCGCCCTGGACCGGATGTTGCGCACGTGCACCCGCAGCGCCTCGGCCCGCTCGCCCGCGTCGTCGGTCTCGGCCGCCTCCATCCACACCGCGAGGCTGGCCTTGGCGTCCACCGGCACCTGCCGTCCGCCGCCGACATTCAGCACCAGGTCGGGTTTTGCCGCGCCACCACCGGCCAGATCGGTCTGCACGGAGAAGTGCAGCCCCTCGCGCAGCCCCAGCGCGCGGGCGGTCTCCACCAGCACCTGCTCGCCAAGTTCACCCCTTCCGGTGACCGAGGAGAACGCCACCTCCCACCGGTGCAAGGCCCGCTGGTGCTGCGCGGCCCGCTCCCGCTCACCCTCGACCATGGCCATCGCGGCGTCGGTGCGGCGCACGGAGTCGTTGTACAGCCGCCACAGAAGCACCAGCGCCCCAACGAGAACCAGCGTCAGGACGATCAGCGCGGTGGTGATCACTTCGGTCACCCCTCGATGATGGACCCACCCACCGACAGTGTTCGCCGGCGGCCTACCTTGTTCGCTATGCGGCTCCTGCACACCTCGGACTGGCATGTCGGTCGCACCTTCCACGGCCGCGATCTGCTGGCCGAACAGGAGTCGGTGCTCACCGGACTGGCCGATGTCGTGGTGGACGAGCGGATCGACGCGGTGCTGATCGCGGGCGACCTCTATGACCGCGCGGTGCCCTCGGCCGAGGCGGTGGAGACCTGCGTCCGCATCCTCACCGCTATCAGGGCCGCGGGCGCGGACATCGTGCTGATCAGCGGCAACCACGATTCGGCGCAGCGGCTGGGCGCCTTCGGCGGCTTCGCCCGCGCGGGCGGGCTGCACCTGTGCACCCGGATCGCCACGCTGAGCGCGCCGGTGCTGCTGGCCGACGCGCACGGGCCGGTCGCCTGCTACGGAATCCCTTACCTGGACCCGGATCCGGCCCTGCACGCGCTCGAACTGACCGGCTGCCGCGGACATGAGGCGGTGCTCGGCGAGGCCATGCGCCGCATCCGCGCCGACCTGGCCGGGCGCGGTGAGGGCGTGCGCTCGGTGGTGCTCTCGCACGCGTTCGTGGTCGGCGGCGAGGCATCGGAGTCCGAGCGGCGGATCACCGTCGGCGGGGTGGAACACGTGCCGGGCGGCACCTTCAGCGGGGTGGACTACGTGGCGCTCGGGCACCTGCACGGCCCGCAGGTGCTGGCCGAGCACCTGCGGTACTCGGGCAGTCCGCTGGCCTACTCCTTCTCCGAGGCCCGGCACCACAAGGCGGTCTGGCTGGTCGAACTGGACGCGCACGGCCTGGCCGGGGTGCAGCGCAAGGCGTTGCCGGTGCCGCGGAAACTGGCCACCGCGACCGGATGGATCGACGAGCTGCTCACCGAACCGGACTACGCCGAGCTGGAAGACTGCTACCTCTCGCTCACTCTCACCGACCCGGTCCGCCCGCTGGAAGCAATGCGCCGCCTGCAACAACGGTTCCCGTACGCGGTGCACCTGGACTTCCGGCCGGACGGCGGCGGCGCCACCCAGTTGCGCTACCTGGAGGCGGTGCGCGGCCGCACCGACAACCAGATCGCCGAACGCTTCGTCGACGACTGCCGCGGCGCGCCACCCAGCGAACGCGAACTGTCCCTGCTGACCTCGGCCATCGAATCGGTGCGGGGGCGGGAGGCATGAGGCTGCACGTGCTGGAGGTCGAGGCGTTCGGCCCCTACCCGCGGCGGGAGACCGTCGACTTCGACGCGTTGGGCATCGACGGATTGTTCCTGCTGCACGGCGACACCGGCGCGGGCAAGACCACGCTGCTGGACGCGGTCGCCTTCGCTCTCTTCGGCAAGGTCCCCGGCGCGCGCAACGACGCCAAGCGGCTGCGCTGCGACTACGCCGACCCCGGCGATCCCACCGAGGTCGCGCTGGAACTCACCGTGCAGGGCCACCGGTTGCGGCTGGCCCGCTCACCGGAATACCAGCGGCCCAAGTCCCGCGGCACCGGGTTCACCAAGCAACAGGCCAAAGCCTCGCTGACCTGGATCGGCCAGGCCCCGTCCGGGCAGAGCGCGGAGGGCCTGTCCCGGATCGACGAGATCGCGCGCACGG
Organism: Crossiella sp. S99.2; assembly: GCF_023094165.1. Taxonomy (GTDB): domain Bacteria; phylum Actinomycetota; class Actinomycetes; order Mycobacteriales; family Pseudonocardiaceae; genus Crossiella. Next base: position 950,775 of record NZ_JALMDK010000001.1, read on the forward strand.
TGGAACGCCTGGTCGGCATGACCGCCGAGCAGTTCTTCCAGGTGGTGCTGCTGCCCCAGGGCGAGTTCGCCCGGTTCCTGCGCTCGGACACCGACGAGCGGCAGAAGCTCCTGGAAAAGCTGTTCGGCACCGAGCGTTTCGGCGAGATCGAGCAGTGGTTCACCAACCGCCGCCAGGACTCCGCGCGCACGCTGGAGGAACGGCAGCAGGACACCAGGGCGCTGATCGCCCGGCTCGCCCAGGCCGCGGGCAGCGATCCCGCCGAGGGCCAGAACGAGCAGGACTGGCTGGGCGTCCTCACCGCCGAGGCGGCCGAGCAACTCGCGGACACCGTTGTGGTGGAAGGGAAAGCACGCGCCGAGCGGGAGGCGGCCGAGCAGCTGCTGGCCGAGCGGACCGCACTGGCCGAGCGGGTGCGCCGGGTCCGGCGGGCCGGTGCGGAACTGGCCGAGATCGAGGCCGCCGCGGCGAACCGGGCCACCTGGGCCGCGGAACTGGCTCAGGCCCGGCGGGCCCTGCCGGTGCAGGCGGCGCAGCGAGTGCTGGTCCGGATCGAGCGGGAACTGGGCGCCGCCGATGTCGAGGCGACCCGGGGCCGGGCGGCGGTGGCCCGCTATGACGAGTCCATTGTGGACAGTGATGCGGTGCAGCTGCGGGCTTTGGCCGCTGGGCATCGGGAGTCGGCGGGTGAACTGGCCGGACTGGTGGCCGAGGCGCAGCGGCAGCAGGTCGACCAGCGGCGGCTGATCCAGGTGCGGGCCGAGGCCGATCAGGCGCGGCGGCAGGTCGAGCAGGTCGGCGCGGACCTGGGCACGCTGCCGGAGCGGCTGCTGACGGCCAGGACGTGCCTGGAGGCTGCCCAGGAAGCCGCGGCCAGGCTGGACGGGGTGGCGGCCCGGCGAGAAGAGCTGGCCGCGTTGCGTACCGACGCGCGGCGACTGCCCGCGGCCGAGACGGCGGCTGGCCGGACGGCCGATGCGCATCGGCACGCGGTGGACGAGCACCAGGCGGCCAGGGACAAGCGGCAGCTGTTGCGGCAGCGGCGGTTGGACGGCATGGCCGCCGAACTCGCCGAAGGGTTGCGGGCTGGGGAGTCCTGTCCGGTGTGCGGTGGCACCGAACACCCGGCTCCCGCGGGTGCGGTGGCCGACCGGGTGCGCGCCGAGGACGAACGCGCCGCCGAGGTCGCCGAGGCCCGCACCGGCGAACGCCGGGATCAGACCGCACGGGCCGCCCAGCAGGCCGAGCAGGACCTGGCCGCGTTGCGGGAACGCCTGGGGGACAACGAATCCGTCGCTTTGGAAGCGGCCTTCGCCGAGGCCGAGACCGCACTGCGGCTGGTGACCGCGGCCAAGGCCACTGTGCCGGCCAAGGTCGGCGCGGTGGCCGAACTGGAGGCCGAGGCGCAGCGGCTGCGGGAGCGGCTGGCGGTGGCGGAGAAGGCGGTGGCCGCGGCCGAGACCGAACACGCTTCGCTGACGGAAACCGTTGCGACGCGGGCGGATCGGCTGGAATCGGCGCGTGGCGAGCACCCCGATGTGGCGGCCCGGCGGCAGCACCTGCTGGACTTCGCCACCACGATCGAGACCCTGGCCCAGGCCCGCGCCGCGCTCGCCGACACCCGGCGGCGGGCCGAGGACCAGCGGCGGGAGCTGGCCGAGGCGGTCAGCGCGGCTGGATTCCCAGACGTGCCAACAGCAGTGGCCGCGGTGCGGGCCGAGACCGAGGTGGCCGAGGTCGAACAGCGGCTGCGCGGGTTCGACGACCGGGAGGCCGCGGCCAAGGCGGTGCTGACCGAACTCGCCGGGATCAGCCCGGACACCGAGGTCGAACTGGACGCCCCGCGCGAGGCCGTCCGGCTGGCCCGCGAGGCCGCCGAAGCGGCCGTCGCGCTGGCCAGGGCGGCGGCGGAGCGGAAACGGCAGGTGGACGCGCTGGCCGCGCGGCTGACCCACGCGCTGGCCGCGCTGGCCCCGGTGCAGGCCGCGCACGCCGAACTGGCCGCGCTCGCCGACGTGGTCAACGGGCGCGGCCAGAACAACCGCAAGATGTCGCTGCGCTCCTACGTGCTGGCGGCCAGGCTGGAAGAGGTCGCCGAGGCGGCCACACACCGGCTGCGGCGGATGAGCCAGGGGCGTTATTCCTTCGTGCACAGCGATGTGGCCGGTCCGCGCGGCACCCGCGGCGGGCTCGGGCTGGACGTGCTGGACGAGTACTCCGGTCAGCAGCGCCCGGCCAAGACCCTCTCCGGCGGCGAGTCCTTCCTGGCCTCGCTGTCGCTGGCGCTGGGCCTGGCCGACGTGGTGGCCGCGGAGACCGGCGGTGCGGTGCTGGACACCCTGTTCGTGGACGAGGGCTTCGGCACTCTGGACGCGGACACCCTGGACCTGGTCATGGACACCCTGGACGAGCTGCGGGCCGGGGGCAGGGTGGTCGGCCTGGTCTCGCATGTGGAGGAGCTGCGCAGCCGGATCCCCACCCGGCTGCGAGTGCGCAAGGCTCGCACCGGCTCCACCCTGGAGATCACTGTGTAGGCAGGAACTCCAGCAGCGCGGCCAGCAGCTCCGGCTTGGCTTCGACGAACACGTTGTGCCCGGCGGGCAGTTCGACCAGCTTCGCGTCCGGGATGCCGTCGGCCAGCGCCCGGGAGAAATGCGGCGGGGTCAGGTTGTCCTGGCCGGTGGCCAGCACCAGCGTGGGCGCGGTGACCCGCGGCAGCAGCGGCCGGATGTCCACCCTGGACACCAGGTCGAACTGCTCGGGCACGCCCGCCGCGAGCGAGCTGCCCACCGTGGCGGCCAGTTCGTCCGTGACGCCCTCGGTCAGCGCGTCCGCGCCAGCGGCCATCAGCAGGGAGAAGTGGCCCAGCGGCACCGGATCGCCGCCGAAGAGCGCCAGCCAGGTGCGGATCGCCTGGCGCAGCCACGGATCGGCGTGGGTCAGCCCGGCGATCAGCGCGAGCTTGCGCACCCGGTCCGGGTGCCGGACCGCGGCGGTGGTGGCCACCGCGGTGCCCAGCGAGTACCCGGCGATGGCGAACTCGTCCAGGCCGGCCGCGACCGCGGTGGCCACCAGGTCATCGGCGAGCCGGTCCAGCTGGAGCGGATCGGTGGCGCGCGGGTTGTCGCCGGAGCCGGGGTAGTCGGGGGCGAGGACGGTGAAGTGCTCGGCCAGCTCGTCCAGGATCGGCGTCCAGTTCGACACCGCGCCGCCGCCGGCGCCGTGGGCGAGCAGCAGGCCGGGGCCGGAGCCGCGGATCAGGTAGGGAAGAGGTGCGTCAGTCATGCCGTGAGCGTGAACCTTGACGCTAGTGTCAAGGTCAACTCAGGGTGCCCCGGATCACGCTGAGGGTGGTGTCCGAATACCGCCAGCGGTGACGCGTTGGCGCTGGCAGGATCGGTGTCATGCTCCTCGATCCGGAACGCGCCTACCGCTCCGTCGCCGCCCGCGACGCCCGGTTTGACGGCTGCTTCGTGTTCGCGGTGCGCACCACGGGCATCTACTGCCGCCCGTCCTGCCCCGCGGTCACCCCCAAGCGGCGCAACGTCGAATTCCACCTCACCGCGGCCGCCGCGCAGACCGCCGGTTTCCGCGCCTGCCGCCGCTGCCTGCCGGACGCGGTGCCCGGTTCCCCGGAGTGGAACCTGCGCGCCGACCTGGCCGCCCGTGCCATGCGGCTGATCACCGACGGGGTGGTCGAACGCGACGGCGTGCCCGGCCTGGCCACCCGGCTCGGCTACTCCGAACGGCACCTGACCAGGGTGCTGACCACCGAACTGGGCGTCGGTCCGCTCGCGCTGGCCCGCGCGCACCGGGCGCACGCGGCCCGGCTGCTGATCGAGACCACCGAGCTGACCTTCGCCGATGTCGCCTTCGCGGCCGGGTTCGCCAGCGTGCGCCAGTTCAACGACACCATCCGCGCGGTGTTCGCGGTCAACCCGACCCAGTTGCGGGCCGAAGCGTTGCGCCGTCGCCGCCGGGAACTGCCCGCCCCACCCGGCGCGATCAGCCTGCGGCTGCCGTTCCGGCCGCCCTTCGACGCCGCCGGACTGCTGGAAACCCTGGCCGCCCAGGCCATCCCGGGCATCGAGCAGGCCGAGCCCGGCCGGTACGGGCGCACGCTGCGGCTGGCACACGGCCCGGCCACGGTCTGGCTGGAGCCCGGTCCGACCCACGTGGCCTGCACGCTGACCCTGACCGACCTGCGTGATCTGGGCAGCGCGGTGTCCAGGGTCCGTCGCCTGCTGGACCTGGACGCCGACCCGTGCGCGGTGGACGAACTGCTCGGTGCCGACCCGCTGCTGGCCCCGCTGGTGGCCGCCGCCCCCGGCATCCGGGTACCCGGCAGCGTCGACGGCGCCGAGACCGTGCTGCGAACCTTGTTGCGGGACTTGCCACTCGGCGAACCACTGTCTACTTCGGACGGTCAGCTGACCGCATTGTTCCCGGCCCCGGCCGCCGTGCTGGCGGTCGAGCTGAGCGCGGACGAACGCGAGGTGGTGACCGCGCTGGCCGACGGCTCGCTGGACGTGCACTTCGGCCGCGACACCGACGAGCTGACCGCGGAGTTGTTGTCCTACCCCGCGATCACCCCCGTGATGGCCGCGGAGATCGTCACCAGGGTGCTGGGCACGCCGGATGTCTGGCGGGTGCCCGACCCGGCCCTGACCGCCCGCTCCCGGGCCTGGCGGCCATGGCGCTCCTATGCCACCGCCCACCTGCTGCGCACCACCGGTGCGGAGAACGTTGACAGGAGAACCGCATGACCACCGCAGCCGTGTCCACAGTGGACACCGAGGCCGGTCCGTTCAGCGCCATCGTCGACACCGACGGCGCGGTGCTGGCCTCGGGCTGGACCGCCGACCCCGGCGCCCTGCACCCGCTCATCCACGCCTCGATCCGTCCTGCCGAGCTGATCACCCGCGCCGACCTGGGCGCGGTCACCAAGGCCGTGCTCGCCTACCACGAAGGCGATCTGGCCGCGGTGGCCCAGACCCCGGTCCGCCAGCGCGGCGGCGAGTTCATGGAGGCCGCCTGGCGGGTGCTGCGCACGGTGCCCGCCGGGGCGCCAGTCAGCTACGCCGAGTACGCCGCGCTGGCCGGCCGCCCGGCCGCGGTGCGCGCCGCCGCCACCGCCTGCGCCCGCAACCCCGCGGCGCTGTTCGTGCCCTGCCACCGGGTGCTGCGCACCGGCGGCGGCCTCGGCGGGTTCCGCTGGGGACCGGAGGTCAAGCGCTGGCTGCTCACCCACGAGGGCAGCTGACTCAGCGGGTGCCGACGAAGATCTCGCAGTGCTTGGTCCTGGTCAGCTCCGCGCTCGCGAACCTGGCCCGCAGCCCCGCGAGCACCCGCTCGGCGGCCGCGGCGGGCAGCAGCATGCCGAGGGTCCGCCGGGTCGGCTCGGTGCCGCCGTGCCAGGCCAGCACCAGCCGCCCACCCGGCCGGGTGACCCGGTGCAGTTCGTCCAGCGCCGCGTCCAGGTCGGGCCACATCGGCAGGTTGTTCATCGACACCACCACCTCGAACTCGCCGTCCGCACCCCCGGTCCGCTGCGCGCTGCCCAGCCGCAGCCGGGCGCCAGGGGCGCGGCGGCGAGCCTGCCGCAGCATCACCTCGGACGGATCCACTCCGGTCACCCGGGCATCCGCGCCGGTCAGCGCCTTACTGAGCAGTCCGGGTCCAAACCCGACCTCCAGCACCGCCCGGCCCCGCACCGGCCCCAGCTCCCCGAGCACCTCGGCCATCTCGGTCCCGTTCGTCCGGGCCATCACCCAGCCCGCGAGCCTGCCACGCCAGCCACGCGGCAGGGCGAACTGGTTCAGCGGGCGATCCGTCATCCACGACATGCCCCGAGGGTTCCGCTTGAACCCAGGTTCAAGTCAAGATGCCGGCATGGACACCCTGGTCCCGATCGGCGAGGCCGCCGCCCGCCTCGGCCTGGCCACCTCGGCCCTGCGCTACTACGAACGCCGCGGCCTGCTCAAGCCCGCCCAGCGCCGGGGCAACGCGCGCTACTACGACGAGGACGGCCTGCGCCGCCTGGCCTTCATCCAGGCCGGTCAGCAACTCGGCCTGAGCCTGGACGACCTAGGCGCGCTGCTGCTGGCCGACCGCGCGCAATGGCAGCGGATCATCGAGGCGCACGTGGCCGAACTCCAGGCCCGGATCGCCCGCGCCCAGCGCGCCAGCGACCTGCTCCGGCATCCGCTGAACTGCGTTGCCGAGCACCCGGCGACCGAGTGCGAGCACCTGCGTGGCCTGCTGGACGAGTGGCTGCGGGCCACCCCTTAGACTGGCTGGTCGTGAGCCTCACCCTCGGCATCGTCGGCCTGCCCAACGTGGGCAAGTCCACCCTGTTCAACGCGCTGACCCGCAACGACGTCCTGGCCGCGAACTACCCGTTCGCCACCATCGAGCCCAACGTCGGCGTGGTCCCGCTGCCGGACGCGCGCCTCGGCCAGCTGGCGAAGGTGTTCGGCTCCGAACGTGAGGTCCCGGCCGTGGTGTCCTTCGTGGACATCGCAGGCATCGTCAAGGGCGCCTCCGAGGGCGCGGGCCTTGGCAACAAGTTCCTCGCCAACATCCGCGAGGCGAACGCGATCTGCCAGGTCATCCGGGTCTTCGACGACCCGGACGTGGTGCACGTGGACGGCCGCGTCGACCCCAGCTCGGACATCGAGACGATCAACACCGAGCTGATCCTGGCCGACCTCCAGACCCTGGAGAAGGCCATCCCGCGGCTGGAGAAGGAAGCCCGCACCCAGAAGGACCGCCGCCCCGTCCTGGAAGCGGCCAAGCAGGCCAAGGACATCCTGGACAGCGGCCGGACCATGTTCGCCGCGCAGAAGGAAGTCGACCTCGAGGACCTGCGTGAGCTGAGCCTGCTCACCACCAAGCCCTTCCTCTACGTCTTCAACGCCGACGAGTCCGTGCTCACCAACGAGCCCCGCCTCAAGGAACTCCGCGAACTCGTCGCCCCCGCCGACGCCGTCTTCCTGGACGCCAAGGTCGAGTCCGAACTGCTGGAGCTGGACGAGGAGTCCGCCGCCGAACTGCTGGAGTCCATCGGCCAGCACGAACCCGGCCTGTACTCCCTGGCCCGCGCCGGCTTCCACACCCTGGGCCTGCAGACCTACCTCACCGCGGGCCCCAAGGAATCACGCGCCTGGACCATCCCGCAGGGCGCCACCGCCCCGCAGGCCGCCGGCGTCATCCACACCGACTTCGAGCGCGGCTTCATCAAGGCCGAGGTGGTCTCCTTCGCCGACCTGATCGAGGCCGGGTCGATGGCCACCGCGAAGTCCGCGGGCAAGGTGCGCATCGAGGGCAAGGACTACGTGATGGTCGACGGCGACGTGGTGGAGTTCCGCTTCAACGTCTGACAACTACCTGGTGAGAGGCCGGCTAGTCACGCGATTACGTGGCTGACCGGCCTCACTCATGTCGCAGGGCCTGTCGGCTGTGCCGGCCTCGGTATTACTCCTCGGTGAGCGCCAGCAGATTGTCGGCCAGGTCGCGCTGACCGCTCTGGTTGAGCGAACGAACGATGATCAACACTTCCTTCTCCGGGCGCTGTGCGCTGTACTCGATTAGGTAGCTGGCGGCATCACCGAGGTTCTGGGCGTGGCAGTAGGTGATCGCCGCTGCTGTCTCCTTCGCTGGGGCTGTCGTGCCGAAGTAGTGCAGGATCACCGCCGCGTCCTGTTGCTTGCCCGCGGCGAAGTGGCGCGCAAGCTCTTTGAGTTCCCCGGCGAGGGGGCTATCCGATTCACTGAGTTGCCGGTCCCCCTCGGCAGGGGGGACCGGCAACATTCCGGAATGGCCTTGCGGCTCGACGGTCGCGCCAGCCGGCTTGCGGCGCTTGGAGTTCGGGTTGCAATCTGCCCACGCGGCGTCGTACACGTGCTCCACCTGGTCCCACGACAGTGGTGGAGCCAAGTCGTCGTAGTTGGAATCGGCTACCACAAGGTGTGCGTGCGCGGCCCCTGCCGCCTCGTACAGGGTCCACAATCCGGTCAGGCCAGCGTGGACCCCCCTGATGAGCCTGTCAGCGACTGACTTTGTCACGGTCGGGACGAACAGTTCCACCCACCTGGCGGTACCAGGCCGTCCCCGCCAGGCAGCCTGGTCCATCCTTCGTTTATCTGTATCCGGTGGTGGCGGGAAGGCGACTATAAGATCGATGAGACTCATGACCAGGTCTGAAAGCTCTAGCTGTGACTTCGTTCGGGTCTCTTTGCCAGGAACCTGGCCAGGTCTTGTCAACGTCGCCCCCTGTCGTGATCTGTGCCCTTAGGTACAGCGGTCTTCAAGGTCATCTGAGCATAGAAGACTGCTGAATGGAATGATTTTTTGTCCCAACTTTTCGCGAATGTGTCCCAACTCTTGCCTGTAACTTGCACTTGATGAGTTGCATCTGGAAATTTTCACGTTGGGACAGAAAGTTGCCGAAACCTGGGACTGTCTCGGGGTTCACTTCCGGTCCGATATGACGTTTCCTTGCTGATGAAATATTGCGCATCTTTGAGGCGCAGTTCCGTGTAGTGAAGGGTGAGCAGGTCAATGGACAACATGCCGTCCTGGATGGATACGAAGCTGGGGGGCATGAAGCGTGTCGCGCTTTGGCTTATCCAGGTGATTGGCCTCGGCAACACGTTCACGAAGAACCAGCTGCGCGAGGCGTTCCCGGAGGTCGCCCAGATCGACCGCCGGCTGCGGGACCTGCGCGACTTCGACTGGAAGATCCACACCAACCGGGAGGACGTAGGGCTGGGAACCCATGAGCAGCGCCTGGTCGAGGTCGGTCAGCCTGTGTGGGTACCTGGGAAGGCGACTCGCAGGGCGGCGGTCACGGTGACCGCGGCGCAGCGGCACGAGGCCCTGATGCGGGACGGGCACAAGTGCCGGTCCTGCGGTATCGGCCCGGGGGAGGCCTACGTAGGCACCGATGTCACCTCCCAGCTGGATGTCGCCCGCCGCGATGTCCTGCTGCCGGACGGTACGACCAAGACTCAGCTGGTCATCGAGTGCAACCGCTGTCGCATCGGCAACCGGGAGCTGGTGGCCAACCTCGGGCGCCTGCTGGGCCGGATCAACAAGCTGCCGGCGATCGAGAAGAAGATCCTGTCCGCCTGGGTCGCGGAGGACCGACGGGGCTTCAGCGAGATCGAGGACATCTGGGCTGGCTACCGGACGCTGCCGGCCGAGTCCCGCGTGCACGTGCGGGATGCCCTCGCGTGAGGGGATGGTGGTGCGGGAACGCCCGGCGGGCCCGCACCACCCGTACAGTCGTCACCGATCTTTCAGTGGAGGGGTGCAATGCCGGCTGGCTTCGGGGTACCGCCGAAGGCGAAGGAGAATCGCCAGCTCGTCGAGGAGCGGGTGCAGGAAGCGCGTGCGGGGCAGGGTGTCCCGGAGACGCTCACGATCGAGTTCCGGGGGCTGCCCAAGCACGTCGAGGTGATCGACATGCCGGTGACGCAGCTCTACTACAACCCGGGTACGCATCGCGTCCGGGCACAGCGCAGCCACGATCTGCTGAAGGACCGCGCGCTGCAGGACGACCCGTGGAGCGAGGAGAGCCAGGACTACCTGGAGTACCTGCTGGCGGCGACGCCGGCTGATCCCTCGAAGCCGGACCCCAAGTTCGACGAACTGCTGGAGAGCCTGCGGGAATACAAGCAGAACGAGCCGGGGCTGATCACCCGTGACGGAGTGCTCGTCAACGGGAACACGCGGCAGGCGGCACTGAAGAAGCTGGGGGTACCCAGTATCCGGGTGGGCGTCCTGCCTGCGTCGTCCACCTGGGACGACGTGCAGGCCGTGGAACTGTCCCTGCAGTTGCGGCCGGACCGCCGCCGGGACTACTCCTACGTCAACCACCTGCTTGCCCTCGATGAGCAGGTTGAAGCTGGGCGGCAGCTAGCCGAGATCGCCAAGAACTTCCAGACCACGGTGCCGGCCTGCGAACGGGATGGCTGGATCCTGGGACAACTCCGGGAACTGATCAGGCGTAGCGAGAACGGGAATCTGGCGCTGCGCCTGATGGACTTTGAGAACGCCAAGGAACGCTTGTTCGAGCTGTACCGCGCCTATGCTAAGGAATATTCCAAGAACAAGGAACAGGCCGACCTGCTGAGGGAGGCGCGACTGAGCGCCATCGTCCTGGGGTTTGCCAAGACTGACGTCCGGTGTATCGAATCCGACTTCCAGGTCCGGTTCCTGGACAAGAGGTTGCCCGAGTACCTCCAGCCGACTGTTCCCGAGGCGCCAGCCGCACTGAAGATCCCCGGGCTCAACAGGACGGTCCAGGCTGCGAGCCCGAAAGTTTCCATCGCCAGGGCACTGACTGATTCGGTGTTGAAGGCCAAGGCGGTGCAGGTCATGGGTGGGCAGGTGCCAGCTGAGCAGCTCGCTGAGGCGTCCGAGAAGATCTCTGAGCTGGAGGGCGTCTTCGAGGAGGCTATTGAGTACGCGGGCAAGTTCGTGCGCGAGCGCAAGAAGCGGCTGGCTGCTCCGGACCGGGTGAATGACGCCTGCAAGGACCTGGAGCAGTGCATCACTGACCTTGTGCTGGCGCGGGGTAACAACAGTCTCGATGAGGGTGCCTTCGATGACGCGCTCCTCAACCTGCGCACCATCCTGGGGCGGCTTTCCAAGGAGGCGGCCAAGAGCGTGCAGCTGCCGGAGGAAGGCGTTGCCTGGCTCCGGAATGTCGCGGCCGTAGACCAGTGACTGCCACTCAGGAGCCGGCGGGATACTCGCTCCAGCTCAGCTTCGACGTCACGCGGACCCGGGTGATCCTGCGGGCCAGGGCTGATCTGCGGAGCGAGTTCGCCGCGCTGGCCTCCAGCATTGCCAGGGGTGGTCAGCGCGGCCCGCTCAGCGCGGAGATCGACCTGGATGACTTCCTGGTCGGCATCAGCGACCTGGCCAGCTGGCCCGATCCTGACGGCGTGGTCTGGGAGCCGGAGCTGTCCAGCTTGGTGGCCAGTGTTCTCGACGATGCGGATGTGGCGGAGAACAATCTCCGGGATGGTGGGGGCCCGTCCACCGTTGCCGCGCCCGAGGACCTCGATGAGTTGCTGGGGCCGGACTGGATCGCGGATCTGACCTCGTTCCAGCGCAGGGACATCGCCCGGCTCCTGGCACTTAGCCATGGTGCGAACTTCAGTGTTCCCGGGGCAGGTAAGACCCGCGCTTCCCTGGCCCTCTTCGCCGCAATGCGGACTCAGGGAGAGGTCCAGCGCCTGCTCGTGGTGTGCCCCAAATCAGCGTACGAGGCCTGGCAGTACGAGAACTACACCGTCTTCAAGCAGCCGCTCCGGGCCGGCGTGATGGGTAGCCGCCCCGATTCCGGTACCGAGTTGCTCATCGTGAACTACGAACGGCTCAGCCGGTCGGTCGGCAGCCTGGCCACCTGGCTCCGTTCCGCGCCCGCGATGCTCATCCTCGATGAGGCCCACCGGATGAAACTTGGTGCGCGGGGGGCGTACGGTGCTGCCTGCCTCGCCCTCGGGCCACTCGCGCGGAGACGCCTGATCCTTACCGGTACACCAGCGCCGAACGGCGCCCGGGATCTGGAGAGTCTCCTGTCATTCGTGTGGCCCGGTCACGGAAAGCGGGTTGTGGCTGACGCGGTAGGCGGCGGTGATCTGGCCCATGCGAGCGCGGTACTCCGGCCGTTGTTCACCCGCACGACCAAGAAGGAACTGGGCCTGCCCCCCTTCGAGCCGAAGATCCGGCTGGTGGAGCTGCCGCCGCTGCACCGGGAGATCTACGACGCGTTGCGGGGCAACCCCTCCGCACGCTCCGGAGATCTGGAGTCGCTAGGGAAAGCGATGCTCCGGATGCTGATGGCCGCGACTAGCCCCGCCCTGCTGGTTGAGGGGACGACGAGGTACGAGCCCCTTGCCTACCAGGTCCCCCCGCTCGCCGCGTCTCCGGAGGACTCCCTGGACACGCTGATCAAGAACCTGCCCAGTCATGAGCTGTCGCCCAAGTACGAGGAAGCCCTGAGGATCGTCGCGGAGAACGCGGCCGCGGGACGCAAGACCCTGGTCTGGTCGACGTTCGTCCGCAGCATCACGACCCTGGAACGACTGCTGGCTCCGTACCAGCCCGCGATGGTGCACGGTGGTACCGAGGATCGTGAGGAGCAGATCAGGCGGTTCCGTCAGGATCCGGATTGCATGGTCCTGCTCTCCAACCCGGCAACGCTCGGTGAGGGCATCAGCCTGCACCAGGTCTGCCACGACGCCGTCTACGTAGATCGTGACTTCATGGCAGGCCGGTTCCTGCAGAGCCTTGACCGCATCCACAGGCTCGGGCTGGCGCCTGGCACGGAAACCAGGGTCACCGTGCTGGCGGCTCAGCGGACAGTGGACGAGGTCGTCGCGATGCGCCTGGGTGAGAAACTCGAGTTCATGGGGCGCATCCTGGACGACCCGTCCGTCCGGCAACTGGGCGATCTTCAGGAGGACGAACCGAGCCTCGCGGTCATGGACGCGGCGGATATCCGGGCTCTGCTGGCCCACCTGGAGGGTAAACCGCACTGACCAGTCCGCCCACTCGGCGAGCGGAACGTGCTCAGCGGGGCGCGGCAGGCCGAGCTGAGCACGAGTCTCCGCCCAGCTTCGAGCTGATCAGCACTGCGTCGGGTCGCGGCAGTCTTTATCCAGTCCGGGGTCCACGGGGCGGGGTTGAGCACCACGGCGCCCACGTTCCGGATGCGGCTCGCGGTCAGTCAGGAGGCCAGCGAGCCCAGGGAGCGGCCGGTCAGCGCGACCCTGGCCAAGCCCCTGGCGCGCAGGGCGCGGACCGCCTACCAGGGACAGCGGCAGGGTGATGAGCGGAGTCGCCGAAAGGCCGCAGCGGGCGCGCGTGGGTGAATCGTTGCGGGAGCACTCTCGTAGCACTGGTCCTTCTTCAGTGCACAAACTTGCCGGTATTCACCCGATTGCTGGCTTAACCGTTTCTTTGCTGGGTATTAGGCGGGCTGGTCGACCCTGACTTCGCCGCGGAAAGCGCGGTGATGCCGATGAGGGGAAAACTGCCATGGAGAAGATGATCCCGCGGCGCCTCGTTCGCGGTCTGACCGTACTGGGGGTCGGGGTCAGTCTGGTGCTGGCCTCGTCCGTGGTCACCGGCCCGGCGATCGCGGCGGAGGATCCGGACACCGTGGCGCCCGCCGTGCTCGCGGTCGAGGATCTGGACGGCCGCCCGCTCACCGGCGAGGCGCTGCGGGAGTTCCTGGTCCAGGACGCGGCCAGGACCGCGGCCACCCAGCCGGACACCGTGCCGCAGGCCGCCGCGCCCGCGGGCACCCTGGCGGACCGGGACCAGATCGTCCGGTTCGCCGCGGCGGAGCTGGGCAATGGGGAACGGCCCGCGGGCAGCAACTGCACCAAGTACTCCTCGATGTGCGTGGCCTGGTGCGCCCTGTTCAGCACCTGGGTCTGGCGCAAGGCGGGGGTGAGCATCCCGCAGTACCCGTTCACCGGCGACGTCTACAAGTGGGGCCAGCGCAACGGCAAGTCCTACAGCAAGGCGAACCTGGGTTCGGCGGTCAAGGGTGATGTGCTGTTGTTCGGCACCGGGCCGTCCAGTCCGTCCACCAGCACGCACATCGGCATCATCGAATCCCGCTCCGGCAGCACGGTGAAGATGATCGAGGGCAACCAGCAGAACGCGGTCCGCCGGGTCACCCGCACGCTCAGCGGGAGCACCTTCTACGGCGGCACCAGGCCGTAAGGGCAGCGCGGGAATGATCAGCCGGGCGGCTGGGGTCTCGAATCCGCCCGGCTGATCGTTTCGATATCAGGTTCTTGAGTGCGCGGGGCGACCCTCGGGGGCAGACAACCGGTTGAATCGGGCCCAACAATGGCCGTTCAGCCGTCTGCGCCGGGGGCCAATGGTGGAGGAATTTCGCATTCTCGGTCCGGTGGAGATCTGGTCGTCCGGGCTGCCGAAGGACCAGCCGCCGCCGCGCGCCCGGCAGATCCTGGCCCTGCTGCTGCTCAACCCCGGCGTGATCACCCCGACCGACCGGCTGATCGACGCGGTCTGGGGCGAGTCGCCGCCGCCGAACGCGCGCAAGGCGCTCCAGGTGCACATCTCGCACCTGCGTCAGCTGCTCGCCGTGCCACTGCGGCACAGCCCACCCGGCTACGTCCTGTCCGTGCGGCCGGACCAGGTCGACCTGCACCGCTTCCGGGCCTGGACCGCGGCCGCCCGGCGCGAGTCCGACCCCGAGCAGGCAGGCATCCTGCTGCGCCGGGCGCTCTCGCTGTGGCGGGGCAGACCACTGGCCGACATCGGCTCGGACCGGATGCGGGAGCGGTTCTTCGCCGGGCTGGAAGAAGAACGGCTGGCCGCCCTGGAAGCCAGGATGGACGCGGACCTGCGGCTGGGCCGGCACGCCGAACTGGTCACCGAACTGCCCGCGCTGCTGGCCGAACACCCGCTGCGGGAACGGATGCGCGCCCAGCTGATGACCGCGCTGCACCGCAGCGGACGGCGGGCCGAGGCACTGCGGGTCTTCCACGAGGCCCGCGCGCTGACCGTGGCCGAACTCGGCGTGGAACCCGGCCCGGAACTGCAACGACTGCACCGCGAACTGCTCGCCGAACCCCGTCCCGCGTCCGCGTCCGCGCCGGTCAGCCGCAACCACCTGCCACGCGATGTGCCGGACTTCACCGGCCGCGCCGCCGAGCTCACCCGGCTGTGCGCGGTGGGCGGCCGGGACTCCGGGGTGCTGCCGGTGTGGTGGCTGGACGGGCCGACCGGGGTGGGCAAGACCGCGCTGGCGGACCCAGAATTGGTACCCATACTGTGACCTGCGAAGACTGCCAAACGATCGACATCCGCCCCTGTCAGTGACCACCGGCCGGGGTGACCGGGCGGGGTAGAGGTAGGCACCCGTACTCACACGTTGTGGCCCCGGATCTTGGGAAAACCGACCGGGTACCGGTAGGGCCCGCTACCCGGCTCTACCCGCTACCCGGCAGGTCACCATAGCTATCGCCCGGCAGTGCAAGGTCTGCCGGTGCCTACCTCAGTAGACCCTGGTCGTCCCTTCGCGGACGGCGGAGCCATGGGCCAGGATGGCTGTATGAGACTGCTGGTGTTGGGCGGGTCGTGGTTCCTCGGCCGGACCATCGTTGAAGCCGCGCTGTCCCAGGGATGGGATGTCACGTCGTTTCGCCGTGGCAAGACCGGTCACAGTGTCCCCGGGGTCAAGCTGATCAAGGGTGATAGGGAAGATCCGGACAGTTTGAGGAATCTAGCCAAGCAGGGCCCTTGGGACGCCGTGATCGATACGAGCGGATTTGTTCCACGGGTAGTACTCGAAACAGCTAAGGCCCTAGAGACTGTGGCTAGTCGATACGTCTTCATATCCACGGTTTCTGTGTACGAAGGTTGGCCGATTTCGCCACTCACGGAAATTTCGCCAGTTTTGGAGTGCCCGTACGATGCAGGGGAAGATTTCGGCTTCGAGGGCGACCCGGGGCCGAGTATGTACGGGTTTCAGAAGGCGGGGGCAGAAACTGCGGTCAAGCACGTTTTTGGGGAGGCTGCCACAACCGTAATTCGACCCGGGGTAATTCTTGGGCCGTATGAGTACGTCGGTAGGCTTCCGTGGTGGTTGAGAAGAGTCGAGCGCGGAGGCAAGATTCTTGCTCCGGGTAACCCAGGCCGTTCTATTCAGCCGATCGACGTTCGAGACGTGGCACAGTTTGCAGCCAAATGTGCGGGCGGGCTTCCGGGTACCTTCAACGCCACTGCCGAAGGGCATGACACTTTTAACGACTTCCTGACTTCGTGCAAAGAAGTGACGAAGAGTGATGCGACTTTCGAATGGGTTGCTGAGGATCTCCTCATCGAACACGGAGTCAAGCAATGGACCGAGATTCCGCTATGGCGGACTTACGCTGGCGCATGGAACGTGGACTCATCGAATGCGCGAGCTGCGGGCCTTACTTGCAGGCCAATCACGGAAACCGTGTCGGATACCTGGGAGTGGCTTACCGCTAACGGTAGCCTGGTTGAGCACGAACGACAGGGAGAACAGGGAATCGCACCAGAAAAGGAGGCTAGGATTCTGGCAGAATGGGCAAGCAAGGTCCATTAGCTGAGTCCGGACTCGATCTCAGGTCGCTTCACGCGCCCGATTGCATCACCCGCGAAGCTCTTAATTCGCTCAGAGATTCGAGTAGCCTCAATAGACCCTCTGAACTGCTGGGTGCCGAGGACCTTATCCATGTTCTCAAGTCGTTTGATTAGCGCTTCAGTGCGCATATCTCTGCTCAGTCTGAGAACTGGTAGCAATGAGTCCTCGGCCCCGGCAAGGTCTCGACCAATAACCCGGGCGGCTCCCAAGTCGATACGTGCCGCAAGTTGACCGGCCGTCCAGCGGTTTTCTTCTTCTTGTTCCGCGAAAAGGCCCAGGGCAAGGTTTGCGTTACTCTCGGCGTTCTCTGAATCTCCCAACGCGACGTATGCGGAGCTTGCGCAAAGTGTAGCCCGCGCTCGATCAAAAGCCAGCTCTCCGCCTGTCTCATCAAGAAATAGATCCTGTCCGGCAAGCTCCAATTCGTCTTGCATAAGATTTAGGGTTGACTCTACTTCCTTGCGGGAACCAAGCATTGCCAGAGCGCGGGAGTAAACCGCGTACAGCCTGACTCGCGCGGTCCCGCGCGGAGCTTCGAGAATCGCAGCCTCTGCGATTCGCTTCGCATCCTTGGGCCTACTCGACCATAGCGCAATGGTTACCTCCAGTGCGCGCGCCCAGGAACAAAGGCTAGGCTCATCGATTAGCTGCCCATATGTGTAAGCCGCGCGGGCCTGATCCGCCGCAACAGCGGGCTGTCCAAGATCCCAACTGACAGAGGACAAAAGTCCGCAGAGTTGCCCCGCCGCTGCATAAAGCTCTGCCTTCTGTCGTGGCTTATTCGTCATCTTAAGAAGATCGTAGACTGCATTGCGCTGACTCACTAGGTCTACCAGTAGCGCAAAGGGCGGCTTATTGAAGTACTCGCTTGCTGCAAGGCGCGCGTCTGCCAGTACCTGTTCGATAGGGCCCGGCTGGATAGACGCGGCGGCCGCACGCGCATGCTCTACCGATTCACGCCCGGCGGTCATTACCCGTTCCACCTCCGTCATTCTGTTGAGCGTAACCAAATTGCTAGTACTGGGCTTTGCGGGAGGCCCGAATAGGCTGTCAACGCCCTCGTGGAACAGCTTCTCCAGCGTCTCCTTAACCTGTGCACCACGGGGGCGCGTCGCAACATTTCCAGATACCCACCAATGAGCGGTTCGGTCGGGTAGCTCTACCCCTCCAATCTCTCGATATGCCCGCCGAAAATCGATGACATCCCAAGATCGTTCCCGAATCAACTGATCGAGTCGGTTGGCGGGTGCCTTCATAGCCCGTTCACCCTTTCAGCCGTACCGCCATCCGTGACCCACCGAGCCCGACTGTACGGCCCTCCCCGCCTGCGCCACGGGTGCGCGTAGGAAACTTGCGGTGAGTTGCAGGGTCTTGCAGTGAGTGCCGTCTCTGTTGCTGCCTCCATCAGTCCATGGTTACACCACAGGTGCCCAGAGTGCACCTTTCAGCACACAACTGCCGATGCGGATAGGTGCTGACGGCCATGACTAGGTGAGTGACGGAAGGGTGGGCCCGCCGTGACGAATGAAATTGCGGAAACCATCCGGGCTGCTGAGATGACGTCCCGTGACGGTACAAGCCACTATGTGACGCTGGCCGCCATAGCTAGCGGTATTGCTCAAGACAAAGGTAGGTACAGCACGCTCTGTGGCGTATCCATTCAGGTTGCCCCTATGGTGACTCCTCCCCGGTGTCGGTGCACTTCCTGCTTGACGGCAAGAGTGTTTCCGGGCAGGAAGTTTATGAAGCCGCTAGAGGCTCCAGATTCATGCGCATCGCTCGCGCGGCCCAAACATGCCCGTGTCGGTTTTCTCAGGTATGCATTCCGCTGCCTGTGTCGGCCGCTAAGCAAGGGTGGCAGCCATGACGGATGAGCTAATCGCCCTGACGTTGCGTGCCGACATGCACATGCCTGCCGTTCACATGGGAACCATTAAGGCCCGGCCTGCGGAACTGGCTCACGAGAATAGGGGTGTTCTACCGGCTCGGCGACTTTCCCTGCTGTGCGGACGTGTTCTCTCCAATGCCCGATCCGAAGCTGTCTCGGCCGACCTCCGGAACGATTCGATTGTCTGCAAAGGCTGTGTTCTCGCAGTGCCGCAGGAACACTTGGGGTTCCTGCCGACGCGATACCAGCGGCCCGGAATGCGGAAGTGGCTGGCCGGTGCCACTCCGCTTCCCGCTGACCGAATGGGCGGAACGAAGAGGAAGAAGGTTCGCCATGTGGGTTAACGGGGACCCGGTGGGCTCGTGTCGGGTGCGACAGGTGGGCGTGATCCTCCCGAGTGACGGGAACGGGTCTGTGCGTTCGCTTCCGTTGACTCATATCGCACCTGTGGCGGTAGTCGGGGGCGAATGTGAGGAGAGCTTGCCGGAGGTGATCACGTTGTATTGCCTGGCCGTGGTCAAGTCCGCAGAAGTCGAAGAGGCGGAGATTCACGTGGATTCGACGCTGTGCCTCATGTGCGCCTTGTCGATTCCCGAGGAATTTTACGACGTTCTGCCCCCGATCTATCAGGATCTAGCCTTCCGGAAGCAGTTGGCCGAACTCGTCTTCAGCCTTCTATCGGGAGAGGAAAAGGCGGGCGCGCAATGACCGGCCGGAAATCTGCGTCCGCACAGTCCGGCGATATGATCCACGTCGGTCTGGTGATCACTGCTGAGCCGCCGGTCGGTATCCCGATTATCCATATCAGCGCCGTCCCGAAACACGTATACGTGAAGGAACAGAAAGGCTGCCTGCCGGAACGGGTGAAACTGTACTGCGGGCGGAGTCTCGGCGCGGTCAATGTCGAGCTGGCGGCCATTGGTCCCGCCTCGGTCATCTGTCACCAATGCGCCCTGTTCCTGCCCGAGAAGCATTGGGCGATTCTTCCCTTCTCGTACAGGGACCCGGCATTTCGGAGAACCATCTCGCGAATGGTGATTGAAGCTCCGGGAGGAGATCACCGCAGATCCGTCGCGGTCTACCGCAGTTCCAGGCACCATGCGGCGCATCAGGGAGAGGCCGGTGGGAGAAAATGACTACCCGGCCGGTCGTCGGGTCCATCTACTCGACAGCGCCTATGACGGCAAAACCCATATCGTCATCGTGGCAGGGACGGATAAACGCGGCAGTCAGATTCTCACCGGCTGCTATCTCTACCGCGACACGACCAAGATTGGGTGGGGTGCTCGCCCCGGCGCTGTTGAGTGCTTCGCCTGCATGCAGAAATCGAGAAACTTTGTGTCGCCGAAGTAGATAGGGACCGAACCGCCCCGATTTCCCGGAAAGAGACGGGGGCGGCCCGGCCGAGGGATGGCGCACCACCCCCTGTACCAGAGCGTACAGGGGGTGATCGTCATGCGCGGGTCGTGTGCGATCACCGGAGACGGTGAAAGGGCACACACGATGACCACGCAGGGCGAGTACCACGCGGAGTGCGGGGGCGTGCCGTTCCTGTCGGTGCCTGCGGGCGGGGCGGCCGAGCTGGTGGGCACGTGGGAGGAGGCTGCGCAGTGGGCGGAGTGGCTGCGAAAGCTGTTGGCGCACAACGGGTTGAGCGAGGATGTCCTCTACCTTGTCCCCGGGGTGAGCGCGGCCGGACTGGCTCAGGTGACCGTGGTCATGACCCCGGCCGGGGCGGTGGCCTGGGACAGGCTGATACGGGAGGTGGCTGCGCTGTCCACACAGGACGACGCAGCCGCCTGACGTGACAAGACCCGGCCGGAGAAGGACCGGCCGGGTCTTGTTGTGGCGGAAAGTCAGGATGTGGCCAGGGCGGCCGGGCGGACCGGGTAGGCCAGTTGCGCCGCATCGGCGCAGATGTGGATTTCCTCGGCCGCCCATACATGCGCGTTCTCATCCCGGACCTGCCTGCGAATAACCAGCATGGGCGTAGCCGGGGGAATGTTGAGGGTGGCCGCGTCATCGGGTGTGGGCATAACGGCGGTGACGTAGTCGACCATGTCGAGTTCGGTGCCGTGACCGGCGAGGATGCCATAGAGGTCATTCGGGTCCCGGAACGGATGTTCTTTGAGTTCCGGAATCGCGCTGGCGGTGGTGAACGGCACGTAGAGGCGGTGAGTCCTCTTCCGGCCGCCCTCGGCCACGTGCACCGTGTCGCAGACGAACACCGGCGTATGTTCGGCGATTCCCAGCAGGGAGGCCAGTTGCCGATCGGCCTCGACCCGGTAGGTCAGAGGTTCGCCGTGGGGGGTCCAGGCCGCCGCGTCCGGGTCGGTCAGCCCAACGGCGGCCCCGGGGTGGCTGGCGGGCTGGCTGGCCAGGCTGCGGGGGTAGGTGCGGGTGGTGCGGTGGCGGTCGCGCACGAAGGAACCCCGGCCCTGCAAGCTCTGGATCAAGCCTTCCTCGCGGAGCACGCTCACGGCCTTGCGGACTGAGCCGAGGGAAGCGCTGAATTCCTGGACTAGGGCGCGGTCACTGGGGATGGGGTCGCCCGGCCGGAGTTCCTCGCTGGTGATCTGGGCGCGGATCTTGTCGGCAATGTCGCGGTAGAGGTACGTCGTCATGGTCGCTTCCTGACCTTGGGTGCCGCCTGTGGCGGCTGCGCTGCTTCCGGTGTCTCGCTGGTGTCTGTGGCCTCTGTCGGCCTCTGTCGGTGTCTGCTGTTGCGCACTGCTCAGGCTAGGTGCTCTACAGCAGTGTGTCCAGTCGTGTTATGGTGCTTCGTAACACTGCTCTATAGCAGTGCGATAGAGCAGTCAGGCGGGGAAGCGCCCCGCCGACCATCACACGACCGAAAGGCACTACGCACCCATGATGACCTGGGAAAACATGCAAGAACGACTGGTCAGGCTCTCCGTGCTGGCCGAAGAGCTGGGCACCGTCGCGGCCGGGCCGGTCACGACGTGGCTGTACCGGGAGATCGAGACCGAATGCGCCCTGCTCGCGACAGCGGCCGGGGAATACATCGACGAGTGCGAGCGGCTCGACCGCCCTCCGGCGGCCGGGCCCCTCCGTGGCGCGGGTGATGCCGCTTGAGGCCCGATGACGGCGCGGGCGACCCGCGCGCACAGTCCGGCCCCGTCACCGGGTCGGCAACCACTCCCCTGATCAGCACAGATAAAGATCAACATAGCGGCCGGCGGGGCCCGGTCAAGATCAACAAGAGTGGTCCGCGGGAAGCCCGCGGGACGGGGTTGCGGCTCGGGCTGGCCGCGTGGTGGAACGCTCTGCTGGCCGCCCGGCTGGAGTGGGCCGGGGCCCTCTCACTCTGGCTGGGCCGCTCCGTGTTCGCCGTCCGCGTCGCCCTCGCCCTGGGCCAGGCGAGGGCCTGGGCATGGCACACCACCGGCCGCGTGCGGGCCTGGCGGTGCTGGGCGCTACTGGGCCGGGCCGGGCGCTGCCTGGGCCGCCACGTCGCGGCCGGGGCCCGCTGGGTCTGGCACCGTGCCCAACCCCCGGCCCGCGACGCCCTCGGGTGGCTGCGGCACACCGCCCCGCCGCTGCTGCGGCGCGCCCTGGCCCGGCAGGCACGCCGCGCCCTGCGGCGAGGCCCCCGGGTGCTGGGAAGGCTGATCACCTCCACCGTGATCGGGCTGGTCTGGCTGCTGGGTGTGCTGGGCCGCTACTGCCTGGCCCTGGATTTCGCCCCCCTGGTGGCCGAGGCCACCCGAGACGGAAAACCCAAGCGTGCCAAGCACTTCCGGGATACCTGGCGCAAGACCGCGATCCGCCGCACGCTGCTGCTGGGCGTGCTGGCCGCCCTGGTGTGGTGGGGCGCTACCCGGCTGCTCGCCCGCTTCGGCAACCCGGCCGAGGTCGGGCTGGTGCTCGCGGCGGTGGCCGTGTGCGCGTTCATCGGGACCCGGGTCCGCCCGGGTGCCCCCGGGCCCGAGGATGCGCCCGAGGCCGAAGCGGGCCCGGATGAGCCCTACCCGCTGGCCGATGCCCACACCCGGGCCGAGGTCGCCGAATGCCTGCGGCGGGCCCTCCTAGCTGAGCGTATCGAACTGCGCTCCGTTGAGGACGTGGCCCGCCAGCCGTGGGGCTGGGAAGCCGCTGCGGTGCTCAAGCGCGGCACCCCGGCCGACCTGGTGTCCAAACTGGATGCGATCACCACCACCCTGGACCTGCCGACCCGGGGTGTGCTGGCCACCCCCGATCGGCACCGGGCCGCGCGGATCGTGCTGCGCATGGCCAAACGGGACCCGTTCGAGGGCTTGCCCGAGGCCCTGTACCGGGCCCCGAACTCTCTGTCCATCCGCGACCCCCACGTGATCGGCCGCCGGATGGACGGGGGTGACCTTTCCGTTGCCCTGCAAGGGGTTCACGGCATCGTGGTGGGCCTCTCCGGTGCGGGCAAGAGTGTGGCTCTGCGGGCGCTGGCCGATGTGGTCACCGCCTGCCGGGATGCCATCGCATGGGATCTGGACCCGGCAGGGAACGGCCTGGACTGCTTCGGTGACGCCGTGGGGCGGCGGGCCCGCACCCCCGAGGAGATCACCGACGCGCTGACCGTGGCCTACTCCTACGCTGCGGCCCGGCCGGGGATGCTCTCCGCGCTGGGCATGGGTGAGGCGTGGCGGCCCAGTGCCGAGCGTCCCGCGCTGGTGGTCTTCATCGATGAGTACGCCCGGCTCACCCCGGAGGCCAAGGCGTTGACCATTGGGCTGTTGGGCATCGGCCGCAAGTCGCGGGTGACGGTCATCCTCGGCACCACCGAGGCCACCTCGGACACCCTCGGGGAGGCCATCGCCGAATCGGCCGCCCTGCGGATTCTGATGCCGTGTCGGCACGCCGACGTGCGCTTGATGCTGGGGCCCAACAGGATCGCGGAGGGCTGGCGGCCGGATCGGCTCAACGCGGCATCCGGAGACGACCCCGAGGACGCGGGCAAGCTCTACATGGACGCGATCGGGTCGCGGGAACCGATCGTGAGCAAGATCCGCGCACTCTCCGCCGAGCATGCGTGGGAACGCGGCGAACACCGGGCCTCGCTGGGTCGTCCGGAGATGGACGCGGCCACCCGGGCGCGGGCCCAGCGGTTGCGGCCCTCTCCGGCGCTCTCAGCCCCGGTCGCGGGCAAGCACCGGGCGGCTGAGCCGCAGGCCGATCCACAGGCCGTCGCGGACATCCTCTCGGTGTTCCGGGGCGAGGCCCGGCTGTGGACCGAAGAACTGATCGTGCGCCTGACGGCCCAGTTCCCCCGCTACCGGTCCTGGGGTGCCGAACAGATCGCGGATGCCTTGCGCCCCTGGGGAATCAGCTCCCAGCAGATCAAGCGCGACGGCCGCAACCGCAACGGCTATGACCGGGCCGCGATCCAGGCGGCCTACCGGGAACGGGGGTGATCACCCAGACCCCCGAGACCCCCACCGTGCCCCCGAAGATCCCCCGACCCAGGAAAGGAGAACCACCATCACCACCACCGGCCACCCTGGTGTTCAGCCCACCACGCTTGCGGGCCCACCGGCACCGGCAGGGAATGACCGCGCACGCACTGGCCCACCGGGCCGGGGTCGGCACGGACTGGGTGGAGGCGGTGGAGTCCGGAGCGCACAACCCCACCCCGGAGAAGGTGGCCGCCGTGGCTGAGGCCCTTCAGATCACCCCGGAACAGTTGTACGCCCCGGAGCCCGAGGCCCGGGACAACCGCCAGTACTGGGCGGCCGTGGCAGCGACCGCGCCGCCGATGACGACACGGGATATCGACAGTGTTGGAGCGATCCTGCGGCGGATCTCCCGCCGCGACGAGACCACGTAACACCGACCGCACCACCCCGACCGGTGAGGGCGGAGGCCACCGGCACCAGAGCGTGCCGCAGCCTCCGCCCTCACCGTTGTTGATCTACTATGCGGCTACTAGCTGGCGACTATGCGGCTATTGCAGCCCTATTACGCTGGACTTACCCGGCCCGGCCGCAACCGCTGTCCACACAGGACCGGACAGGTGCCGCCCCGGCGCGTCACGGTCGGCAACACCACCGCGCACAGGGCAGAGCCGCAGCACGCGGTCATCCGCAGCGTGCGCCGTGGGCGTGAGCGCTCATCGAGCGTCCTGGCTACGGTCCGGACCCCGGTCCGATCGAGTGACCTGTTAGAGCGGTAGCCCCTAGCATCGCTGTTGCTGCTGGTCAGTGGCTATTGCAGGGCTACCGGTGCTTCGCCCGACTCGGTACCTAATTAGGGATCTGATCCAGTTCGGCGCGGGCCGGGCGGGCGCACAGCCCGATCCCTCCGGGGACTGTTCGCTTCCCCGATGTCCAATAACGGTGTCACGTTTGGTTTTCAGGGCATCAGGGTTGTCGACCACGGCAACCCGCTTCCCGTGCCCCGGAGGCCGTGATGTCAGCCGACGCCGTTCCCGGTCACCGCGACCACATCCCGCAGGCTCTCCCGGCCGCTGAGACGCGGCAGGGCCGCTCCAGCGGCCCTGGCCCTGCCCTAGGGGCGCGGGTGTTCTCTCCGCCCCGTCTGCGGGCTTACCGCCACCGCCGTGCCCTGGCACAGCGCGCCCTGGCCCGGCTGGCCAGGGTCAGCACGGAGCGGGTCCGTGCCGCTGAAGCCGGGACACACACCCCGGCCGGGCCGGTGCTGGCCAGGCTGGCTACGGCGCTGGAATGCAGCCCAGCCGACCTGTGCGCGCCGGAGGCCACCGCGTGCGACAACGCCCAGTACTGGGCCGTGGTGGCCGCCACCGCCCCGCCGATGACCACACGCGATATCGACAGCGTGGGGGCGACTCTGCGGCGGATCTCCGGCCAGGACACAGCCGCCTGATAGACGCTGCGGACCGCCTCGCGGGCACGGACCGGGTTGAGCTTCACCCAACGCGCCGACTCCGCGACACGGCGACGCCTCACCGCCGCGCCCGGCGCACTGGAACGACCAGAATCGGGCGGATCGGCTGAGTCGGCAAGGGCGAGTGATTCACCGTCCCATTCAGTATCCCATTCTGTGTCCCATTCACTGTCCCGTATACAGCGGGACAGTGAATGGGACACGCCGTCCCCTGATAAACCGCAGCTCACCCCGTCCGAGGAGGACTGATGTCGCAACTCCGACTGGCTTCTGTAGCCACTCATTCCAGTGTGCATGCCCTGCCGGGCAGCGTCGCTGACGCGATCGCAGCCCAGCCAGCGAGTCCGTCTCGCTCTGCCTACTCGCCGAACTCCTTGACCCACGCCTGATGCGGAACCAGCCGCAACCGCTCCACATCGAACCCATTGCCGCCCTTGGCTGTGGCCTTGTCCAGCACGATCCGATCCGTGCCCAGCGCACGGGTCAGCAGCACGCGCCGTTCCGGAATCTCGCCTTTTTTCCACTGATGTTCCACCTCTTCCGCAGACATCGCTTTCACGGGCCCGTCGATCTGGCCGCCGGTCAGCCGTTCCCGGGTCGCGAGTAGTTCTTTCAGGCGTTTCGACAGCGGGCGGTTCGCCGCGTCGAACTCGTCAATGTCGATTTCCTCCGTGCCCAGTCGCTCCGCCAGGCCGCGTTGAATCCTCTTGATTCGCTCAATGCTGTCCGTGGTTGTGTTCAGTTCCTCGGACACGGCTTCGCGTGCGGCGGAGATCGCGGCGGCATAACGGGAATCTGACAGGCGTGCGATCACCAGTTCTCGCAACTGCTCATCGATTCCCGTCATCGAACCCTGAGTCTTCCCGCAGCCTTTGCGGTCGAGTCGGCACCGGTAGGCGCGTTTCCCGTCTGCCTGGCAGCGGGAGTACATGGTGACTCCGCATGTGCCGCACCGGAGAATGCCGGAGGCTACACATTTCTCGCCGACGACGTTCCCTCTTCGGCGGGCCGCGAACTTCGCGCGCAGCTCATAGAACAGTTCCGGCTCGATAATTCTGACGTTCTCGTGGTCGCGCATCTTGCCGACGATGACCCCGTCATGCTCGATCAGTCCCGCGTTGCTGGCGCGGTTGAGGATAGCGGCGACTGCTTGGGGGCTCATGGGCTGGCCGGAAACGCTGAGCAGATTACTGTCGATCCAGCGTCGCCAGATCGCTTTGAGTGCCACTCCGTCAGCGTGGTCCTGGCATGCCTGCGCGATCTGCTCGCGTTCCCAGAGAACCTGTTCCGCTGGTGCTTCGGCCATCGTTTCTAGGGCGTCTCCCGTTTCCATGCGCTTTTTCCGTTCTCCGACTACGCGGCGGTTTCGCCCCGGGAATCCCAGGGCTCGTGATCCGCCGTTGGTGAGTCCTTGCTCGCGGTTTTCCTGCTTCCGTCGTTTCACGCGCCGTTGGGTGTCATCGCTGGAGCGTGCCGCGTGGGCTACCTCGATCCGCAGGATGAACCGGTCATCCGGGTCGGACAGGTCTCGTGAGCCGTGGGAGGAGATGACAACGAAGCCGTTGTCGGCGAGTTCGATCAGGGTTTCCAGGTCTTTCGGTCTGCGGAACAGGCGGTCAACGTGCCAGACGCAGATACCTTGGGAGATTCCGGCGCGGACCCGTTCGAGCAGCTTTTCCCAGTCTGGCCGGACCACTCCCTTTTTCCACGCGCTCAAGCCGTCGGACAGCTCAAGGCCCAGCTTGCCGACCTTCGCGATACGGGCGCGGTTGTCGTCCCACTGGGTCTCGATCTTCTCCAGTTCGCCCGTGTCGGGCACCCGGGAGAGACGGCCGTAGGAGTCGATCACGGGGAGGAACAAGGGGTTCTGACCTGCGGTAACGTCGTTTGGCTGGGTCATACGACCAGAGTAGGGTACCGAAGTGGGTTCCGCCCTGGCGGTGCGGGCCGCGCACCGGCTGGCCCCGCGCTACCCGGACGGGCAGCTCTTCGTCGAACTGGGCTCGCTCGCGCCGGAGGAGGTGCTGGACGCGCTGCTGCGCGCGCTGCGGGTGCCGGGCGAGCGGATTCCGGAGGGACTGCGGGAGCGGGCCGCGCTGTGGCGGGCCGAACTGTCCGGGCGGCGGGTGCTGGTGGTGCTCGACGACGCCGCCGGGGCCAGCCAGGTCCGGCCGCTGCTGGCCGGTGGCGCGGACTGCCTGGTGCTGGTGACCAGCAGACACCGGATGTCCGGTCTGGAAGGGGTGCGCCGGGTCGCGCTGGACGTGCTGCCGCCGGTGGACGCGCGGGAGCTGTTCGTGCGGCTGCTGGGCGCGGAGCGGGTGAGTGCCGAGGCCGCGGCGGTGGCCGAGGCAGCGCAGCTGTGCGGGTACCTGCCGCTGGCGATCCGGATCACCGGGGCGAAACTCGCCGCCCGCCCGCACTGGCCGGTGTCCCGGCTGCTGGGCCGGTTGCGGGACGAGCAGCGGCGGCTGGACGAGCTGTCCGTGGGCGATCTGGCCGTGCGCACCGGGCTGGCCGTGAGCTACCTGGGCCTGGACGAGCCGAGCCGCCGCGCCTACCGGCTGCTGGGCACGCTGGGCTACGGCAACCTGCCGGGCTGGCTGGCCGCGCCGCTGCTGGGCGAGCCGGAGGAGACCGCCGAGGACGTGCTCGATCAGCTGGTGGACGCCCAGCTGATCGAGGTCAGCAGCGCGCCCGCCGAACCGCTGCGCTACCGGATGCACGACCTGGTCCGGTTGCACGCCAGGGAACGCGCCGAACTGGAGGACACCGCAGGGGAGCGGCGGGAGGCGGTGCGCAGGGCGGTGACCGCGCTGCTGGCCGCGGTGGACGAGCTGGCTGAGCCACTGCCGCCCGCCGTGCCCAGGCTCTGCCACACCGACCTGAGCACCCAGCCCCGGCCGCGGATCACCGGCGCTGAGCGCTGGTTCGAGCAGGAGGAGCCCGCGCTGGTGGCCGCGGTGTCCAGGGCCGCCGAACTGGACCTGGCCGAGCTGGCCGCGGCACTGGCCGAGGCGCTGGTGTTCAGCTTCTTCGCGGTGCGCAACCGCTACGACGGCTGGGCCCGCACGCACGAGGCCGCGATCAGCGCGTTGCGCCGCACCGGCCACCGCAGGGGCGAGGCCGCGCTGGAATGCAGCCTGGGCCAGCTGCACTACAAACGGGACCGCTACGAACTGGCCCGCACCCACTTCCGCACCGCGCGGGCGCTGTTCACCGAGGTCGGCGACACCAGGGGCGAGGCGGTCGCGCTCAACGGCATCGGCATGGTCGGCCGCGAACTCGCCGACCACGCCGCCGCGCTGCCCGCCCTGCGCCGGGCCAGGGACATGCTGGCCACCAGCGGCGATGAGGAAGGCGTCGCGCACGCCCTCTACGGCATCGGCTACGCCCACCGCGAACTCGGCGAGGACCCCGAGGCCATCGACACCCTGACCGCCGCGGCAGGCTCCTACCGCGCCGCGGGCAACGAACGCGGCGAGGCGCTGGCCCTGCGTGGCATCGGCCTGGTGCACCGGGCCGCCGACCGCTGGGACGAGGCCGAGGAGTACTGCCGCCGCAGTCACCGCATCGTCAGCGCGGTCGCCGACGACCTGCTCTGCTGCGACACCACCCAGGCCCTGGCCAAGGTCTGGATCCGCCAGCACCGCCCCGAACAGGCCGAAGCCGCCCTGCTCAGCGCCGCCCAGACCAGCCAGGCCCTGCACGACACCTTCGGCCTGGCCCTGCTGCACCGCACCCTGGGCGAGAGCCGCCTGGCCCAGGGCCAGATCGAACCCGCGCTGCGCTACCTGGACCTGGCGCTGACGGGCTGGGCGGAGCTGCGGCTGCCGGTGTGGCGGGCCCGGACCCTGCGGGACGTGGGCGCGGCGCACGCGGCGGCCGGGGACCAGCCCGCGGCGCACCGGGCCTGGCGGGAGGCCAGGGAGGTCTTCGACCGGCTCGGCATCCGTGAGTCGGCCGAGGCCCCGCACTGGCATCGCCGCTGGGCCTGTCCGTGCGTGAACTGATCAGGCGAGTTCGCCGTCCCGGACCACCAGGTGCCTGGGGTCCCGGTGCCTGCCCGCGGCGATCAGGTCGCGGACCGGGTGCGGGGCCAGGTCGGACTCGGCCAGGGTGGCCAGCGGCAGCCATTCGTAGTCGTGGCCGGGGGTGCGGCCGCTCACCGCGACCCGGTCCACCGAGGCCCACAGGTAGTGCTCGACCGCGTGCGCGGGCTGGTCCGCCTCGGTGAAGAAATGCTCGACCACGAACAGGTACTCGGACTGGACCAACCGGGTGCTGGTCTGCTCGTCGATTGCCTGGCGCAGCCGGGTTTCGAAGGTCTCGCCCGGGGCGCACTGGCCGCCGATGAAGGCGTAGCCGGTGCCCTCCGGTGCATCACTGGATCGCCGCACCAGTAGGCGGTCGCCGTGCAGGACGACCGCGTGGACAGTGGGCCTGACGAGTTGACGCTCGGGTTCAGACACGTCCACGACCATAGCCAAACTCGGCACGCCTGTCCCGCTGTGTCCACTGTGGACAGTCGGCTATCGGCGCTCATCCTTTTGGCGCGCTTCATCTTTCGTTCACCGGACTTTTGCCCGTACCGGTGACCCTTGGCGCTCGCAAGACTCCTGAGTGTCACCCGAACTGACGGGAGTTCACCGTGGAACGACGCAACTTCCTGCGAGTCGCCGTGGTCGGCGCCGCGGCCGCGGCCTTTGGCGGGGCGGCCTGGCGGGACGCCTTCGCCGACGGCGCGCAGCCGGGGGCCAGTCCGTACGGTCCGCTGCTGGCCGCGGACGGCAACGGCATCCAGTTACCGCAGGGCTTCACCAGCCGGGTCATCGCGCGGACCGGGCAGCAGGTGACCGGGACCGGCTACACCTGGCACCCGGCGCCGGACGGCGGGGCCTGTTTCGCCGACGGCAGCGGCTGGATCTACGTCTCCAACAGCGAGGTGTCCAGCACCGGCGGGGTCGGGGCGGTCAAGTTCAACGCCAGTGGCCAGATCACCGGGGCCTACCGCACGCTGGCCAACACCAACGTCAACTGTGCCGGGGGCGCCACCCCCTGGAACACCTGGTTGTCCTGCGAGGAGGTCGACCGCGGCTACGTCTACGAAACCGATCCGTGGGGAGTCAAGGCCGCCATCCGCCGCCCCGCGATGGGCCGGTTCAAGCACGAGGCCTGCGCCGCCGACCCCGACCACGGCTACGTCTACCTCACCGAGGACGTGTCGGACGGCTGCTTCTACCGCTTCAAACCCACCATCTGGGGCGATCTCTCCGCCGGCACCTTGGAGGTCCTCAAGGGCACCAGCTCGCAGACCAGTGGCCCGGTGACCTGGGGCGTTGTCGGCGATGTCGACGGCAGCCCGACCGCGACCCGCAACCAGGTCGTCGGCGCGAAACGCTTCAACGGCGGCGAGGGCTGCTACTACGCGGGCGGCACCTGCTGGTTCACCACCAAGGGCGACAACCGGGTCTGGGCGTACAACGCCGGCACCAGCTCGATCAGCCTGACCTACGACGACAACCTGGTCACCGGCGGCGCCGCGCCGCTGACCGGGGTGGACAATGTCACCGGGACCAGCAGCGGGGACCTGTTCGTGGCCGAGGACGGCGGCAACATGGAGATCTGCATCATCACCCCGGCCGGCATCGTCGCGCCGTTCCTGCGGATCACCGGGCAGAGCGGGTCGGAGATCACAGGACCCGCGTTCAGCCCGGCCGGCAACCGGCTCTACTTCTCCTCCCAGCGCGGCACCAGCGGGTCCAGCAGCGGTGGCATCACCTACGAGGTCACCGGGCCGTTCCGGACCTAGCCGGCGATCGCCTCGATCACACCGTCGATCTCCTGCGCCAGGGCCGCGTCCAGCGTGGTGATACCGCCCTTGGAGTGGGTGGAGCAGCGGAAGGTCAGGGTGCGCCAGCGGATGTCGATGTCCGGGTGGTGGTTGTCGTTCTCCGCGATCTCCGCCACCCGGTTCACCACCTGGATGGCCTGCGGGAAGCTGTCCAGTTCGACCGTGCGCACCAGCGCGGTGCCCTCGGCCAGCCACTGCGGCAGCCGGAGCAGGTGATCGTGGATCTGGTCGTCGCTCAGCAGTTCGGCCATGCCTTCATGGTCCTCGTGCGGGTGCGTCCGCGCGACCCGGCGTAAGGTCATCCCCCTAGATGCCACGGGAGTCCGGTGTAGCCGGGCTGAGAGGAGAGCGGTCAGCTCTCGACCGTCCGCACCTGATCCGGATCATGCCGGTGTAGGGATTGCGTCAGGAGGAACTTTGCGTCGCACCACGGCCGCGTTCGCGCTGGTCACCACCCTTGCCATGCTCACCGGCTGCTCGCTGATCGGCGGTTCCGGGACCACCCCGGCCCCGCCCGGCGAGACCAAGGTGGTGCTGCTCACGCACGAGTCCTTCGCGGTCAGCGAGGGCCTGTTCGCCGAGTTCAAGAAACAGAGCGGCATCACCGTGGAGCAGCGGGCGCTGGGCGACGCGGGCGCGCTGACCAACCAGCTGGTGCTCACCAAGGCCAACCCGCTCGGCGACGTGGTCTTCGGCGTGGACTCCACCTTCGCCTCCCGGGCCATCGACAACGGCCTGCTGGAGCCCTACCAGAGCCCGGAGGCGGCCAAGGGCCCGCAGCGCTACGCCGCGGACAGCTCCGGCGCGCTGTCCGCGGTCGATCTGGGCGATGTGTGCATGAACGTCGACCTGGCCTACTTCGCGCAGAAGGGGCTGGCCGAGCCGAAGTCCCTGGACGAGCTGGCCGATCCGAAGTACAAGGACCTGCTGGTGGTCTCCGACCCGGCGACCTCCTCACCCGGCCTGGCCTTCCTGCTCAACACGGTGGCCAAGTTCGGCGAGGACGGCTGGGCGGGCTACTGGAACCGGTTGAAGGCCAACGGGGTCAAGGTGGTCAACGGCTGGGAGACCGCCTACAAGCAGGAGTTCTCGGTGGGCGGCAAGGGAAACCGGCCGATCGTGCTCTCCTACGCCTCCTCGCCCGCGGCCGAGGTCGGGCCGGACGGCAAGCCGAAGACCAAGGCGCTGCTGGACACCTGCTACCGCCAGGTCGAGTACACCGGCGTGCTCAAGGGCGCGAAGCAGCCCGAGGCCGCGCGCAGGCTGGTCGACTTCCTGCTGGGGGAGAAGTTCCAGGCCCAGGTCGCCGAGCAGATGTATGTCTACCCGGCGCGCGAGGGTGTGGCGCTGCCCGCGGTGTGGCAGCAGGTCGCGCCGCAGCCGCGGCAGGCCGCCACGCTGCCCGCGGCCAAGATCGCCGAGGGCCGGGAGCGCTGGGTGGAGCAGTGGCGCAAGCTCGTTCAGGGCTAGATACGGGGCGGGCAGCCCGCATCGGACTCAGTGTCGCGGCGGCGGTGCCGCTGGGCTTCCTGGCCGTCTTCTTCGCCTGGCCGGTGGCCGCGATCATCGGGCTCGGGCTGGGCCGCACCGGGGTCGGCAAGACCCTGGCCGACCCGGCCACCTGGGACCTGGTCGCCTTCACCCTGGGCCAGGCCGCCGCGGCCACCGCGGTCGCGCTGCTGGCCGGGATGCCAGTGGCCTACCTGCTCGCCCGCTGCCAGGTGCGCGGGCGCGGCTTCGTCCGGCTGGCCATCACCATCCCGTTCGTGCTGCCCACCGTGGTGGTGGGCCTGGCCTTCCGCGCGGTGCTCGGCGACGCCGGCGCGCTGGGCATCGTGCTGGCCAACGCCTTCTTCAACGTGGCCGTGGTCGCGCGCACCGTCGGCGGCCTGTGGGCGCACCTGGACCGCAGGGCCGAGGACGCTGCCCGCGCGCTGGGCGCCTCCCGCTGGCGCACCTTCGTCAGCGTCACCCTGCCCGCGCTCGGCCCGGCCATCGGCTCCGCCGCCGCGGTGGTGTTCCTGTTCTGCTCCACCGCTTTCGGCGTGGTGCTGATCCTGGGCGGCTCCCGGCTGCGCACCCTGGAAACCGAGATCTACCTGCGCACGGTCAACCTGCTCGACCTCTCCGGCGCGGCCGCGCTGTCCCTGCTGCAACTCGCCGCGGTGATCGCCGCGCTGGTCATCGGCGCGGTCGCGCGCCGCCGCAGGGAGGCGCAGCTGAAACTGCGTGCCGCCGAGGAAAGCCTGCGCAAGCCGCACGGCGGCGAGTGGTTCGTGGTCGCGGGCGCCGCCCTGGTGGTGCTGGCCCTGCTGGTGCCGATCCTCGGCCTGCTGCTCCGCTCACTGTCCACAGAGGACGGTTGGAGTCTGGACGGCTACCGGGCGCTGGCCACCGGCGGCGCCCAGGGCACGCTGGCCGTGTCCGGGTTCGAGGCCGCGCTCAACTCGCTGCGCGCGGCCGGGGACGCCACTCTGCTCGCGCTGGTCATCGGCCTGCTGGCGGCGATCGTGCTCTCCCGCGTGCGCCGCCGGGGCGCGGGGGAGGCCCTCGATCTGGTGCTGATGCTGCCGCTGGGCGTGTCCGCGGTGACCGTCGGCTTCGGCTACCTGGTCACCATGGACGCCCTGCCCGGCGACTTCCGCACCTCCCCGCTGCTGGTGCCGCTGGCTCAGGCGCTGGTGGTCACCCCGCTGGTGGTGCGGCTGGTGCTGCCGGTGCTGCGGGCCATCGACGACCGGCTGCGCCAGGCCGCCGCGACGCTGGGCGCCGGGCCGCTGCGGGTCTGGCGCGAGGTGGACCTGCCACTGGCGCTGCGCTCCATGCTGGCCGCCGCCGGGTTCGGATTTGTGGTGGCACTGGGCGAGTTCGGCGCGACCAGCTTCCTGGCCCGGCCGGAGGCGCCCACGCTGCCGGTGGCCATCGCCCGGCTGATCGCCCGGCCCGGCGAACTCAACGAGGCCATGGCCTACGCGGCCTGCACCTTGCTCATGGTGGTGACCGGCCTGGCGGTGCTGGTGATCGAGAAGCTCAGAGTCGGCACCGGGGAGTTCTGATGGGTCTCACTGTCGACGGCATGACCGTCACCTACGGCGCGGCCACCGCGGTGGACCGAGTTGATCTGTCCATTGTGGAGGGTGAGGTGCTCGCCCTGCTCGGCCCGTCCGGCTGCGGCAAGTCCACCCTGCTGCGCGCCATCGCCGGACTCGAACAACCCACCGCGGGCACGGTGTCCTGGGACGGCGACGACCTGGCGCCGATCCCGGTGCATCGGCGCGGTTTCGGCCTGGTCTTCCAGGACGGCCAGCTCTTCCCGCACCGCGATGTCGCGGGCAACATCGCCTTCGGCCTGCGCATGCACGGGGTGCCCAAGGCCGAGCAGCGGGTCCGGATCGACGAACTGCTGGAACTGGTCGGGCTCAGTGGCTACGGCCCGCGGCGGGTCACCGAACTCTCCGGCGGCGAGGCGCAGCGGGTGGCCCTGGCCCGCGCGCTGGCGCCCCGGCCGCGGTTGCTGCTGCTGGACGAACCGCTCTCCGCGCTGGACCGGGCACTGCGTGAGCAGCTGGCGATGGACCTGGCCACGTTGCTGCGCAAGGCGGGCGCGACCGCGCTGGTGGTCACGCACGACCACGACGAGGCGTTCACCCTGGCCGACCGGGTCGCGGTGATGTCGGCCGGGCGGATCCGCCAGTTCGGCACCCCCGAGTCGGTCTGGCGCGCGCCCGCCGATGTCGAGGTGGCCCGGTTCCTCGGCTGCGGCACGCTGATCCCGGCGCTGGTGCGCGACGGCGTGGCCGTCTCGGCAGTTGGATCCGTTGCCGCACAAGACTTCCCGGACGGCCCGGCCCGGCTCGGCCTGCGCGCGGCCGCGCTGCGGACCGATGCCGACGGGCCGCTGTCCGGGCTGGTCGTGCGCCGGGTGCACCGCACCGACCACATCCGCCTGGTGGTACGACTCGACCTCGCCGATCTGCCGGAGATCAGCGAGGTCGAGGCGGTCGGGCCGGTCCTCGGTGCACCGCCCGCCGGGGATCCGGTGCGGCTGCGCCTGGATCCCGAGGCGGTCGCGGTGCTGCCCGCCTGATCATCCGTCCTTTGTGGACATACGAAGGAAGGTCAGCGACAACCCGATCACCAGGTAGCAGGCGGCCTTGGCCGTGCTGTCCACCAGGCCGTCCCAGGGCATCGGATCGCGCAGCACATCGGCCACCGCGGTCCAGCCGTTGGGCAGCAGGTACGGCTGCAGCCACTCCATGCCAGGGATCGCGCCCAGCACCTGCACCACGATCAGCCCGCCCAGGGTGGCGGCCAGCACCACCAGCGGGTGTTCGGTGAGCGCGGAGACGGCCAGCGCGATCGCGGCCAGCGCCATCATCTGGAACGCGGCCCACCCGGCGGCGAGGCCGATCTTGCCGAGGGCCTCCCCGATCGGCAGCGTGGTGCCGGAGATCGAGACCACCTCGGTGCCACCCACGATGATGATCCCGGTGAGCATGCCCAGCAGCGAGATCAGCGACACCGCGATCACGATCACGGTGGCCACGCCCGCGGCCTTCACCGCGACCAGCCGCACCCGGCTCACCGGGGCGATCAGCAGCCCACGCAACGTGCCGTGCGATGCCTCGCCGGCCAGCGCGTCCGCGGCGGACATGGTGGCCACCAGCGGCAGCAGCATGGTCATCGAGATGGTCAGCGCGGCCAGTGGCAGCACCATCCCGTTGCCCACCGCCGCCATGATCATCCCAGGGCCGCGGCCCGGCATGCTGCCGCCGATCACGGTGACCCCGATGCCGAGTGCGATCGGCACCAGCGACATCAGCACCAGCGCGACGATGGTGCGCGGCCTGCGCAGGATCCAGCGCAGTTCGGAGGCGTAGAGCCGCCAGGCGGAGGCTTGCTTGGGGCCGGTGGACACCGCGACCGGAGTGGCCGCGGGAGTCGGTTCGGCGAGTGTGGCGGTCATGCCCCGTCCTCCTCGGTGAGCCGGGCGAACAGCTCCTCAAGACCGGTGCGTTCCCGATGCGCCTCGTGCACCGAGACCCCCGCCCGAACCAGGGTCTCGATCACCTTCGGCGCCTCGGCGCCGGTCAGCTCCACCCGCACGCCACCGTCGGCGGCCCGTGCGGGGATCCTGGCCGAGCGCAACGCTTCCACCGCGTCGGCGATGTCCGGAGTGGACACCGTCAGCGTGGGCGCGCCCGCCTCCAGCAGGTCCGCGAGCGGGCCCTGCCCGACCACGGTGCCCTGGTGCAGCACCGCCACGTGCGTGCAGGTGGCCTCGACCTCGGCGAGCAGGTGCGAGGACACCACCACGGTGGTGCCGACCGCGTGCAGCTGCGCCATCACCTTGCGGATCTCCCTGGTACCGGCCGGATCCATGCCGTTGGTGGGCTCGTCCAGCATCACCAGCCGGCGCGGCACCAGCAGTGCGGCGGCCAGGCCGAGGCGCTGCTTCATGCCAAGGGAGTAGCCGCGGAACTTGCGGTCGGCGGCGTGCGCGAGCCCCACCCGCTCCAGCGCGTCGGCCACCGCGCCCTTGATCGCCCTGGTCTCCAGCAGCGGTTCGGCCGCGCCGAGCCGCCGCAGGTTGTCCCGGCCGGTCAGGAACGGGTGGAAACCCGGTCCCTCGACCAGCGCGCCGACCTGGGCCAGCGCCGCGGTCGAGCCATCCGGCATCCGGTGCCCCAGCAGCTCCACCTCACCGGCGGTGGGCCGGACCAGGCCGAGCAGCATCCGGATAGTGGTGGTCTTGCCGGAGCCGTTGGGGCCGAGCATGCCCAGCACCGCGCCCTGCGGCACATCCAGGTCTACCCGGTCCACCGCGACGGTCTTGCCGTAGACCTTGCGCAGACCCCTGGTGCGGGCGGCCAGGGTGCCGGAGGGGGCGGGGGCGGCCGGAGCCACCCCCGCCTGTCCGATCTCCGTGCCCGCCAGTCCGGCGGTCACTTCACCTGACCGATCGCCTCGGTCAGCACCTGCTGCGGCACCGCGCCGACCGCGAAACGGCCGTCGGAGGTGACCAGCGCGGTCCCGACCTTGGTCTCGATGACCCAGCCCGAACCCCAGGAGCCGTTGACCGCCTTGCCCAGCTGCTTGACCAGGTCCAGCGGGTTGCCCGCGACGCCGCCGCCACGCTGGCTCCGAGTGCCCTCGGCCGGCTTGGGCGCCTGCTTCAGCGCCTGCTCCGGCAGCTTGCCGACGATGGTGGTGTCCCAGCCCTCGCCGACGACCTGGAAGGCCTTCGCCGCTTCCTGCTTGGCCTTGTCCAGCTCAGCCGGGGTCGGCGCCTTGTGCTCCTTGACCTTGTCGTCGAGCTTCTTCTCCTCGACGGTGGCCCCGGCGGGCGGGGTGAACTTGAACAGGTTCGCGTCCTGCGGACCCACGTTGAGCTGGCTGAAGCCCACCTGGAGCGCCGGGGCGTCGGTGCCGTTGGTCAGCACGGTCACCCGCAGCGGGATGCGCTTCTCCGCGTCCACCGCGACCCGCACGCCACGCAGCAGCGTGCGCTCGTTCGGCTTCGGCGTCAGCACCAGCTCGTAGGCGGGCCGCCCGGCCACCTCGGCGGTCCCGTCCACGGACAGGTCGCTCTGCTGGCGAACCAGGTTCACCAGCTCCCGAGCGGCACTGGCCGGATCGGTGGGCTGGACCTTCTTGTCCTTGTCGAACTCGGCCTTCTTCTGCTCCAGCGTCTTGGCGTCCACGCTGGACTTGGTCACCTTGCGCTCGGCCGAGTCCCAGCTCCAGACGGTGGTGCCGTCCTGGACGATGGTCTTCTCGTTCTGCCCGTCGGGCACCGAGGCCCGGCTCTTGCCCGCCCCGTCGGTCCAGACCCGCAGCTTGCTGTTGCCCGCGGCCACCTGGGGCGCACCCGGGATCGCGGGCAGGCCGAGGTTGTTGGTGACCTCGACGGTGCCCCCGAGTGCGGGCGGCGTGGTGGTCAGCACCGACTGCACCAGGTCCTCGGCGGCCACCGACGGCAACGTCGGCGCCGCGCCGGCCCCACCGGGCAGCGCCAGCAGCGCCAGCCCGACGACACCGGCCATCGCGCCGGCCGTGGCCGCCGTGACTGTGGCCTTCCTTCGGTCCATGTCTCCTCCTTGCGAATCGGGGTCGTCCCGTGCAGCCGAGACTGGCCCCGCCCTGCTGAGACACCACTGAGAATGCCGCCCTTTCGCTGAGAGAGCACTGAGAGCCTCCCGCACGACCTGCGCGAACACCGGCATGCTTGCCCGGTGAGCGCACGAGTGCTGGTGGTGGACGACGAACCTGGGGTGCGCCGGGCGCTGGAACGCGGCCTGCGCGCGGAGGGCATGGAGGTGGTGACCGCCCCCGACGGCAACTCCGGCCTGCGCGCGGCGCTGACCGGCTCCTTCGACGTGGTGCTGCTGGACATCATGCTGCCCGGCCTGTCCGGCTACCGGGTGCTGGAGCGGCTGCGCGCCGAGGGCGTGCGCACCCCGGTGCTGATGGTCTCGGCCAAGGACGGCGAGGTCGACCAGGCCGACGGGCTGGACCTGGGCGCGGACGGCTACCTGGTCAAACCCTTCTCCTTCGTGGTGCTGGTGGCCCAGGTCAAGGCGCTGCTGCGGCGCAGTGGCGCGGACAGCGGACCGCGGGACGTGCTGCGGCTGGGCGAGCTGATCGTGGACCGGGCGGTGCGCGAGGTGAGCTGGGCCGGTGCGCCGGTCGCGCTGAGCCCGCGCGAGTTCGCGGTGCTGGCCACCCTGGCCGGCCGGCCGGGCGTGGTGGTCAGCAAGGACGAGCTGCTGCGGGCGGCCTGGGGCGACGAGCAGGCGGCCACCCGCAATGCGGTGGAGGTCTACGTCGGCTACCTGCGGCGCAAGCTGGAGGCGGTGGGCGCCGGGCACCTGGTGCGCACCGTGCGCGGGCACGGCTACCTGGCCAGCGCCGAAGCCCCGCGGGAGGCGTGATGTTCCGGGCGGCGCGCCAGTGGTGGGTCCGGCGCACGCTGCGCGCCCGGATCACCATGGTGGTCGCCGCGGTCGCGCTGCTGGTCTTCGGCTGGATCGCCCAGGTGACCTCGGCGATCTTCGCCTCCGCGCTCACCGACCAGGTGGACGGCCAGCTGCGGGCCACCCTGGACAGCGTCTCCGCCGACATCACCGCGGGCCGCCCGGCCGGGGCCGGGCCGCGGGACCAGCGGATCCGGGTGCTGGACAGCTCCGGCGGCGTCGCCGACGGCCTGCCGCCGGTGCTGCTGCACGACTGGCAGGTCCGGCAGCTGCGCGCGGGTCAGGGCGTGTCGGTCTTCCCCGGCTTCTTCAACCCGGACGAGGACGAGGCCGAGGGCCAGGAGCGGTTCGGGCCCGCGGTGCGCTGGGTCGGCAAGGTGGTCAGCGGGCCGGACGGGGTGCAGCGGCTGGTCGTGGTCGGCACCGAGTTCACCGCCTACCTCAGCGTCTTCGAGCGCGCGGGCTACTGGTTCCTGCCCGGCGCGCTGCTGTCCATGCTCGCGGTGGCCGGCACCGCCTGGGTGGCGGTGCGGCTGGCGTTGCGCCCGGTGCAGCGGATGCGGGCCGCAGCCGGCGCGCTGCCGCCCGGTCAGCGACTGCCGGTGCCCGAGGCCAGGGACGAGCTGCGCGCGCTGGCCGAGGAGCTGAACGCGCTGCTGGCCCGGCGGGACGAGGCGGCCGAGCGGATGCGCCGGTTCAGCGGGGACGCCGCGCACGAGCTGCGCTCCCCGGTGGCCTCGCTGCGGGTGCAGGCCGAGGTCGCGGTGGCCCACCCCGATCCGGAACTGGCCCAGGAGACGCTGGCCGATATCGCGGTGGAGGCCGAGCGGCTCTCCCAGCTCGTCGACGACCTGCTGATGCTGGCCCGCGCGGACGCGGTGGACCTGCCCGAGGCCGAGCCGGTGGACCTGGTCGCGGTGGCCAGGGCCTCGGCCGCCCGGCTGGGTGAGCGCGGCATCGTGGTCCGGGTGGAGGCGCCCACCCCGGTGCTGGTGCTGGCCGCCCCCCGCGAGGTCGAGCTGGTGGTGGACAACGTGCTGCGCAACGCCGCCCGCTACGCCCGCGCCCTGGTCCGGGTGCTGGTGCTGCCCGCGGGCGCGCAGGGCCGGTTGCTGGTGGAGGACGACGGCCCCGGCGTGCCCGAGGACCACCGGGACCAGGTCTTCGACCGCTTCCACCGGGTGGACGAGGCCAGGGACCGGGCCAGCGGCGGAGCCGGTCTCGGGCTGGCCCTGGTGGCCGATCTGGTCCGCAGGCGTGGTGGCACGGTGCGGGCCGCGGGCTCGCCGGAGGGCGGCGCCCGGTTCGAGATCCGCTGGCCCAAACCCTGACCCGTCAGGCGCGGCTGACAGGATTCGGGCATGGGTGTGTTGCGGTCCACGGTCCTCATCGACGCGCCGGTGCGGACGGTAGCGGCGGCGCTGCGGGAGGTCACGACCTGGGGGCAGGCGGTGGCCGCCGCCGGCGGCCGGTTGCAGGTCAACGCCGAGGGTGCGCTGCTGGTCCTGGGGGATGAGCTGAAGTGCGCGTTCCCGCTGCTGCCCGCGCAGCGGCTGCGGGTGGACCACGTGGACGAGCACGGGCTGAGCCTGGTCACCGACAACGGCGGCGGGGTCACCGTGCGGGTGGCCGACACCGGCGGCGGCGTGCTCGTCACCGAGAGCCTGAGCTGGAACAACCCGCTGGGCAAACTCGGCGATCTGCTGATGTTCCGCAGGCTGGTGCTGCGCCTGCTGGCCGCGCACCGCACCCAGGTGGAGCTGCGCTCGCTGGAGCTGGCCGCGGCGAAGATCGTGGTGGCCGCCGCGGTGGTGCGCGAGGGCACACTGCTGGTGCAGCAACGCAGTTACCCGATGAGCCTGGCAGGCAAGTGGGAACTGCCCGGCGGCCGGGTCGAGCCAGGGGAGACCGAGGAAGAAGCGCTGGTCCGGGAGTGCCACGAGGAGATGGGCGTGGTGGTGCGCCCGCTGGGCAGGCTCGGCCCGGACATCCCGCTGCCCGGGGTCGGCCTGCTGCGCACGCACACCGCGTGGCTGGACGCCGCGGACGTCCAGCCACGCGCGGTGGAGCACCGGGCGGTGCGCTGGGTGGCGGCGGCGCACCTGGCCGGACTCGACTGGGTCGCCGCCGACCGGGTGCTGGTGCCCGCCCTGGTCGCGCTGACCGAGCAGGTCAGCGCGGACCAGTGACCTTCAGCGCAGGCCGGTGACCTTCAGCACCGCGTCCAGCCGGTGCCGGCAGCGGGCCCTGGCCCGTTCCGCGCCGTGCGCGCGGATCTGGTCCAGCTCGGCCGGATCCGCGAGCAGCGCGGTGGTGCCCTCGCGCACCGGCCGCAAGGTCTCGACCACCGCCTCCGCCGTCTGCTCCTTCAACTCCGCGTAGCCCCGGATCTCCCCGGCCAGCTGCCGCGGATCTCGGTCGGTGCAGGCGCCGAGGATGTCCAGCAGGTTGGTCACGCCCGGCTGCCGCTCCGGGTCGTGCCGGACCTCGCCGAACTGGTCGGTCACCGCACGTTTGATCTTGCGGCGCACCAGTTCCGGCGGATCCATGACCAGCACGGTGCCGGACTGGTCGCCGCTGGACTTGGACATCTTCCGCTCCGGCGCGGCCAGATCGGCCACCCGGGCGCCTACCCGAGGGGTCACCGCCCTGGGCACGGTCAGCACCTCGCCGTACGTCGCGTTGAAGCGTTTGGCCAGCGTGCGGGCCAGTTCCAGGTGCTGCCGCTGATCATCGCCGACCGGCACCTCATCCGCGCCGTGCAGCAGGATGTCCGCGGCCATCAGCA
Source organism: Crossiella sp. S99.2 (assembly GCF_023094165.1). Classification (GTDB taxonomy): domain Bacteria; phylum Actinomycetota; class Actinomycetes; order Mycobacteriales; family Pseudonocardiaceae; genus Crossiella. The sequence goes on from NZ_JALMDK010000001.1 coordinate 992,310, forward strand.
CCGGGTAGGTGAACAACCCGGCCCGCACCCCGTCCTGGCCCTTGGCCTTCTCCTTGAACTGGGTCATCCGGGCCAGCTCGCCGTAGGACACCACGCACTCCAGCACCCAGGTCAGGGCGCCGTGCTCCTCGATGAGGTCCGATTGGGTGAAAACGCACGCGATGTCCGGATTCACGCCGGCCGCCAGCAGCATCGCCAGTTGCTCTCTGGCACGGGCTCGCAACACGTTCGGGTTGTGCCGAATGGTCATCGCATGCAGGTCAACGACACAGAAAAGATCATCCGGACCGTGCTGGGCAGCCCACTGCCGGAGCGCGCCGAGGTAGTTGCCGAGGTGGGTCAGGCCGGTCGGCTGGATGCCGGAGAACTGGGTCATCGAGGGTCTCCTCGCGGGTTCGTGCGCCGCCGCGGGGACCGGATGTGCTGCATATACACCACAGGCCGCCTCGCAGCGGCGGCCTGTGGTCAGGATGGGTGCGCGTGACTAGGGCCGCCGGTGGGCGGCCCGCCAGAGACTGGACATCAAGCGCATGAGGAGCATCCTAGACCATCACGGTTCGGCCGAACGTGTCCGATGACACATCGTGCTCGCCGACACGGTGGTAATACCCCGGCAGGGGGGTGTTAAGAAAGCGTATAAGTCGAAATGGCCATGTGATCCAAACTCGGTTCACGGGCGTATTTTCAAGTTATGTACATCGTGCTGCTGAACTACACCGTCTCGACCGACGAGGTCGATTTGGTACTGCCGGAGCATGCAGCGTGGCTCGACCGGCAGTACGCGGCAGGCAACTTCCTGCTCTCCGGCCGTTGCCGGACCCTGGGCGCCCGTCATGACCGGCTGATCGTCACCCGCCCCATGGTGCGCGGTCACCTGGACGCCATCCTGGCCACCGACCCCTTCAAGCTGCGCCGAGTGGTCCGCCACGAGGTGATCGACTTCGAAGCCTCCCGCACCGCGCCCGCACTGCTCGCCTACAACGAGTTGCTCGCGAGCTGAGTCCAGCAGTCCGTTGCAGCCCGTCACACCGCTACGTCCACCATTCGCCGGCTCCCGTCGGCAGCCCCCGGCAGGTATTCCTGTCCGCTGTGCCCGGCGGGGCCACAACTCCATGTTTCTTGCTATTTCTTTAACTTCTCTTTGGCCTTTTTGAGAGCCAGTACCGGACATCGTTTACAACGCGGTTTTGAGCGGCAGCACTTCTTCTTGACCTTGCCCACGCGGTGGCTCCCACTCCCTTAGGTTCGCCTCATAGTAGGTTAGGCTTACCTGATCAACTAGGGGATCCGTCCGGCGAGGTGCTTCCGGGCGGATAGCATGGGGTGGGCTACGAAGCGGCGCAGAAGCCGGTGGCCATCTCCCAACAGGCAGATTCCGAGGAGTTTCGCGTGCCCACCGCCGCGCCGGCCACCGTCAGGACCGATCTTCGCAACATCGCCATCGTCGCGCACGTCGACCATGGCAAGACCACTCTCGTCGACGCGATGCTCCGGCAGTCGGGGGCCTTCGCCGCCCGCGCCGAGCTGGTCGACCGCGTCATGGACTCCGGTGAACTGGAGCGCGAGAAGGGCATCACCATTCTCGCCAAGAACACCGCCGTGAAGCGACTCACCCCCGAGGGGGTCATGACCATCAACGTGGTCGACACCCCCGGCCACGCCGACTTCGGTGGTGAGGTCGAACGCGGCCTGGCCATGGTCGACGGCGTGGTGCTGCTGGTGGACGCCAGCGAGGGCCCGCTGCCGCAGACCCGGTTCGTGCTCCGCAAGACCCTGGCCGCCGGTCTCCCGGTGATCCTCGTGGTCAACAAGGTGGACCGGCCGGACGCGCGCATCTCCGAGGTGGTCGAGGAAACCCACGACCTGCTGCTGGAGCTGGCCTCCGACCTGGACGCCGAGGGCGTCGAGCACCTGGACATGTCGGCCGTGCTGGACCTGCCGGTCGTCTACGCCTCCGCCCGCGCGGGCAAGGCCAGTCTGGAGCAGCCCGCCGACGGCGGCCTGCCGGACACGGAGAACCTGGACGTCCTCTTCGACGTGCTGCTCGAGCACGTGCCGCCGCCCACCGGCGACGCCGAGGCCCCGCTGCGCGCCCTGGTCACCAACCTGGACGCCTCCGCCTTCCTCGGCCGGATCGCGCTCTGCCGCATCCACGCGGGCCAGATCCGCAAGGGCGAGTGGGTGGCCTGGTGCCGCGAGGACGGCACCACGCAGCGAGTCAAGATCACCGAGCTGCTGATCACCGAGGCGCTGGAGCGGGTGCCCGCCGAGGTCGCCTCCGCCGGTGACCTGGTGGCCATCGCGGGCATCCCGGAGATCACCATCGGCGACACCCTCGCCGACCTGGACAACCCGGACCCGCTGCCCCGGATCACCGTGGACCAGCCCGCGATCTCCATGACCATCGGTGTGAACACCTCCCCGATGGCCGGCCGCAACGGCGGCGACAAGCTGACCGCCCGCCTGGTCAAGGCCCGGCTGGACACCGAACTGGTCGGCAACGTCTCGATCAAGGTGCTGCCCACCGAGCGTCCGGACACCTGGGAGGTGCAGGGCCGTGGCGAGCTGGCGCTGGCCATCCTGGTCGAGCAGATGCGCCGCGAGGGCTACGAGCTGACCGTGGGCAAGCCGCAGGTGGTCACCAGGACCATCGACGGCCAGCTCTGCGAGCCGTTCGAGCGCCTGACCGTGGACACCCCCGAGGAGCACCTCGGCTCGGTCACCCAGCTGCTGGCCAACCGCAAGGGCCGGATGGAGAACATGTCCGGCCACGGCTCCGGCCGGATCAAGCTGGACTACGTGATCCCGGCGCGCGGCCTGATCGGCTTCCGCACCGAGTTCCTCACCGAGACCCGCGGCGCCGGCATCGCCAACCACGTCTTCGAGGGCTACTTCCCGTGGGTGGGCGAACTGCGCACCCGGCACACCGGCTCGCTGGTGTGCGACCGCACCGGCGCGGTCACCAGCTACGCGATGATCCAGCTGGCCGACCGCGGCACCTTCTTCGTGGAGCCGGGCGCCGAGGCGTACGAGGGCATGGTCGTGGGCGAGAACCCGCGCTCGGAGGACCTCGACGTCAACGTCTGCCGGGAGAAGAAGCTCACCAACATGCGCTCCTCCACCGGCGACGAGCTGGAGCGGCTGGCCCGCCCCCGCAAGCTGAGCCTGGAAGAGGCCCTGGAGTTCTGCTCCAGCGACGAGTGCGTCGAGGTGACCCCGAGCGTCATCCGCGTCCGCAAGCTGATCCTGGACAGCACCCTGCGCGGCCGCGAGCGCTCCCGCGCGAAGACCCGCGACAAGGCGTGATCTGAAAGTCTGACCGGACGCCCCCGCGGGCCGCTGTTCGCGGGGGCGTCCGCTTTTCGAAGGGCCTCCCGCACAACCTGAAGCGGGGTTCAGACGTCCCGTTCACAGGGCTTCGACTACGGTCTGGGAGCCTCTGCACCACCAGCCTGGCGTTGGCTGGGGTGATCATCCAGGGAGGAGTGCCGAGTGGGCTCGGCCGCATCCAGGACACGGCGTTTCGCCTTCGTCCTGCTGGGCGTCAGCGTGCTGGCCGCCTGCACGAGCACCCCACCGCCGCCGCTGGTGACCTCCGGCGCGCAGGGCGGGCCGACCAAGGTGATCGACGTCAACGAGGTGCTGGTCGGTGTCGACCGGCTGGCGCGCGGGTTCAACCCGCACGCGCTGGCCGACCAGTCGGTGGCCACCACCGCGCTGGCCACGCTGATCCTGCCCTCGGCCTTCCGGCCCGGCCCGGACGGCGTGCCGCGGCCCGATCCGGCGGTGCTCAACAGCGCCCAGGTCACCAAGAGCGAGCCGTTCACCGTCACCTACTCGCTGCGCAAGGACGCCTCCTGGTCCGACGGCGGGCCGATCGCGGCCGAGGACTTCGACTACCTGTGGCGGCAGATGACCACTCAGCCGGGCACGGTGAACCCGGCCGGCTACCGGCTGATCAGCAACGTGATCTCCCGGGACAGCGGCAAGACGGTCGAGGTGGTCTTCAGCAAGCCCTACCCCGGCTGGCGCTCGCTGTTCCGCAACCTGCTGCCCGCGCACCTGCTCAAGGATGCCTTCGGCGGCTGGAACGCGGTGCTGGACACCAGTTTCCCGGCTTCCGGCGGCCGGTTCTCCATCCGGCAGCTCGACCTGGTCCGCGGCGAGGTGGCGCTGGAACGCAACGACCGCTACTGGGGCACCCCGGCCACGCTGGGCCGGATCGTGTTGCGCCGCACCGATGTGCCCGGTCTGACCGGGGCGCTGCGCAGCGGCAACGACCAGCTCGTGGTGCTCACCCCTGACCAGGCGGCGATGGAACAGCTCAACGCGCTCGGGCCGGTGGCCAAGCTGACCACCATCCCGCGTGGCAGCACGGTGCAGCTGCTGCTGCGCCCGGTCAGCCCGGTGCTGGCCGATGTCCGCATGCGCACCGCGCTGGTCAGCGTGATCGACCGCAACGCGCTGATCGCCGCGGGCACCGGCAACGGCCCGGCGGCCAACCAGCGGGCCGACGCCCAGATCTACGGGCCGGTGCAGGCCGGTTACGCGCCGACCATGCCCGCGGACAGCCCGGCGGCGCGGCCGGATCACGGCCGGGCGGACGCGCTGCTCACCGAACTGGGCTACCGCCGGGACGCGGCGGGCAAGTGGGCCAGGGAGGGCAGGCCGCTGGGCATCACCATCGGCGCGCCGACCGACCGCGAGCCCTACGCCTCGCTGGCCGGTCTGATCCGGCGGCAGCTGGCCGATTTCGGCATCGACGCCAAGATCACCAATTCGGGTGGCGACCAGCTCTTCGGCGAGATGCTGCCCAGCACCCCGCCCACGGCCACCAGCACCACCGCGCCGAGCAGCAGCACCAGCGCCCCGCCGACCTCCACCACCGGCACGCCCAGCGTGGACGCGGGCGTGGTCGACCTGGCGGTGGTGCCGCAGGTGGTGGACGGCGATCCGGCCACCGTGCTGGCCTCCGGTTTCGGCTGCCCCGCCGTGCCGACCGACCCCCCGGCCAACCCGGCCGGGTTCTGCGACCGCACCCTGCAACCGGTGATCGACTCCGCGCTGACCGGGGCCGCGCCGCTGGCCCAGGTGCTGCCCGGGATCGAGACCACGCTGTGGCAGCAGGTGGTCGCGGTGCCGCTGTTCCAGCTCGCCGACGTGCTCGCCACCGGAAACGAGGTCACCGGGGTGGACCCTGGCCCGCCGTTCGCCGGTCCGTTCACCACGGCCAACACCTGGAAGCGCAACCTGCCCAAGTAACGCTCCGCATAACGGCATCACCCTTTGGTCACGATCCGTGGCCTGATGGTGACCGCCGCTGCAGGTCTCCATAACCTCCGCACGTGTCCCTGTCAACGGTAGGAGTACCCGTCCGCGCGCTTGTGGCGGTCCTGACCTGCCTCGCGCTGGTCGCGGGCGCCTGTTCCTCCGCGACGGACGACGCCGGCCTCAACGGCGACAGCCAGCGCACCGGCGCCAAGGGCCGCGAGGCGGGCTCCGACCGCTACAAGCTGCCCGCGGTGCGCTCCGGCGGCGAGGTGGTCATCGGCCACGACCTGCCCTACACCGTGTTCAACAACCAGGTCGCCGACGCCGGCAACTTCAACAACACCCTGGTGCTGACCCCGGTGCTGGCCGGTCCGTTCGTGCACGACGACACGCTGCTGCCGCTGCTCAACACCGATGTGATGCTCAGCGTGGAGCTGACCTCCACCGCCCCGCAGGTGGTCACCTACCGGATCCGGCCGGGCGTGCAGTGGTCCGACGGCGCGCCGTGGGACTGCGACGACTTCTACCTGGCCTGGCTGGCCCAGAGCGGCAAGGCGGTGCGCAACGACGCCACCGGCGCCCCGGTCTCCGGCCCGGATGGCAAGCCCGCCAAGTACTTCCGGCCCGCGGCCAGCACCGGCTACGAGCTGATGACCCCGCAGTGCAAGGACGATCTGACCTTCGTCACCACCTACGACAAGCCCTTCCCTGACTACAAGAGCCGCTTCGACGCCACCCACCTGATGCCCGCGCACGTGCTGGAGCGGGAGACCGGCATCGCCGACATCACCAAGGTCGGCCCGAACTCCCCGGACGCCGAGCTGGAGAAGGCGTCCAAGTTCTGGAACACCGGCTGGACCGGGTTCAGCCCGCGGCTGATGCCCGGCTCCGGGCCGTACCGGATCGAGAGCTGGCAGCCAGGCTCGCAGGTCCGGCTGGTGCGCAACGAGAAGTGGATCGGCAACCGGGGCGGCCCGGCCTCGGTGGTGCTGCGCAGCGAGGCCGATCCGGCCAACCAGGTGCGCGCCCTGCAGGAGAACAAGATGCAGGTGATCGCGCCGCAGCCGGATCCGAACACCGCGGCCACCCTGCGCGGCCTCGGCGCCCAGGGCGTGAAGTACTCCGCCGGCGGCGGGCTCACCTTCGAGCACCTGGACCTGAACTGGCGGCGGGCGCTGTTCCAGGACAAGGCGGTCCGGCACGCCTTCGCCCAGTGCGTGCGGCGCGGGGAGATCGTGCAGAAGGTGGTGCGCGGCGTGGACCCCTCGGCCAAACCGCTGAACAGCCTGCTGTTCCTGCCCAGCGAGGACGGCTACCGGGACAACTACGGCAACTTCATGCTGGACAGCCCGGAGGAGTCGGTGAAGACGCTGCTGGCCGCGGGCTGGCGGCGGGACGGCCGGTACTTCGACAAGGGCGGCAAAACGCTGGAGATCCGGATCAGCCACAACGGGCTGCCCCGGCGCAAGCAGACCGTGGAGCTGATCCAGGCCTCCTGCGAACTGGCCGGCATCAAGATCGTTGATGACACCGATCCGGCCTTCCTGGACGGGCGCAACAGCCGGGGCGACTACGACGTGGCGCTCTTCGGCTGGGTGGGCACCCAGTGGAAGTCGGACAAGAAGGGCATGTACGCCAGCACCGGCGGGCAGAACTGGAGCGGCTGGTCGAACCAGACCGTGGACGCCGAGCTGAACCAGGTCGGCTTCGAGCTGGACTCGGCCAAGCGCACCGACCTGCTCCAGCACGTGGACCGCACGCTGGCCGAGGAGATCACCTCGCTGCCGCTGTTCCAGGTGCCCACGATGGTCGGCTACCGGGACACCATCGACAAGGTCACCTACCACCCGCGGCTGGGCGTGACCTGGAATGTGGCCGAGTGGGAAGTCAGCGACTAGGTGTCAGCGCAACCCTGATGGCTGAATGTCGCGCAGCGTCACACTGAAGAGTTACCGCGCTGTGGTGACATCTGGCAAAACGGTTCAACTCTGAGCCACTAGGCTATTCCGGTGACACTGACCGCCCCACCACGGTTGCTGCTGGTACACGCTCATCCGGACGACGAGAGCCTGTGGACCGGTGGCACCATCGCCCGTTATGCCGCCTATGGCGCGCATGTGACCGTTGTCACCTGCACCCTGGGCGAAGAGGGCGAGGTCATCCCCGAAGGCCTGCGCGGCCTCGGTCCGGAGGCCGCCGACCAGCTCGGCGGCTACCGGGTCGGCGAACTGCGCGGGGCCTGCGCCGCCCTCGGCGTGATCGACCACCGCTTCCTCGGCGGCATGGGCCGCTGGCGGGACTCCGGCATGGCCGGGACCGCGGCCAACAAGCACCCGCGCTGCTTCGTCGCCGGTGACCTCGACGAGCAGACCGCGGCCCTGGCCGCGATCCTGCGCGAGGTGAAGCCGCAGGTCGTGGTGACCTACGACAGCTTCGGCGGCTACGGCCACCCGGACCACATCCGCGCGCACGAGGTCACCATGGCGGCCACCGCCGAGGTGCCCGGCATCGACCGGGTCTTCCACACGGTGACCGCGCGGGCGCACCTGGACCTCGGCGTGGCCGGGCTGAAGGAGCTGGACAGCCTGCCCTTCCGGCTGCCCGAGGACGGCGAGCTGCCCGCGGTGGACGACGCGCTGATCACCACCTCGGTGGACATCGCCGATCACGTACCTGCCAAGCTCAGTGCGCTGCGCGCGCACGCGACCCAGGTGCAGGTGTGGCAGGGCAACGACGGCGCGGCCGCGTACGCCCTGTCCAACGGCATCGCCCAGCCGGTGCTGGCCACCGAGCAGTTCGTGCTGGCCCGCGGCAGCGCCGAGGGGATCGCCACCGACCTCTTCGGCGGGGGAGGTGCACCCGGCACGGACGGAGGCGGGACACGGTGACCGAGGTCGAGGAGCTACCGGTCGAAGAGCGACGACGACGGCCGCTCCTCGAACGCGTGGCCGTGCTGGCCAACCCGGTCGTGCTGGTGGTGCTCATCCTGGACGCGGTGCTGCTGGCTTGGCTGGAGCTGCTCTTCCTGCCGCTGCGGGTGTGGGACTTCTGGCCGGATGTGCCGCGTGCCTACAACTGGCCGCTGCCGGTGACCATCCTCATCGCGGCGGTCACCACGCCCTGGCTGGTGCTGGCCGCGGCCAGGTGCAGCAGCCGGATGATCGTGGTCGCGCTGCCGTTCCTGGCCTGGCTGGGCGCGGTGGTCGTCTTCGGCGTGGCCGGGCCCGGCGGGGACGTGCTGCTGACCGACGACTGGCGCTCGCTGGTTCTTCTGTCAGTGGGTTCACTGGCCGGAGCGGCCGCCCTAGGCACCCGACTTACCCTGCCGCAGCCCCGCTGACCTGGGCACTATCACCTCTTTGTTCTTCTGGCGGCAGAAGATAGGCGCACCTAATTTCGCTGTGAGCGAGCCCACCAGGTGTGATTGTCACCGGCGGGCAAGGAATACTTGCCTGGTGTCGCGCTGAGCCCGACAGCGCGGCTGGAACGGACCAAGGAGCAGGAGACCTGCTGTGACCTACGTGATCGCCGAGCCCTGCGTCGACGTGCTGGACAAGGCCTGCATCGAGGAATGCCCGGTCGACTGCATCTACGAGGGCGACCGGATGCTCTACATCCACCCGGACGAGTGCGTCGACTGCGGCGCCTGCGAGCCGGTGTGCCCGGTGGAGGCCATCTACTACGAAGACGACACCCCGGATCAGTGGAACCAGTACATCAAGGCCAACGTGGACTTCTTCAGCGAGCTTGGCTCGCCGGGTGGGGCCTCGAAGGTCGGCAAGGTTTCCGCTGACCCGGACTTCATCAAGGCGCTGGAGCCCAGGGGCGAGTGAGCACCTCAGCCACACCGGACCGCTTCACGCTGCCCGACTTCCCGTGGGACTCGCTCTCCGGCCACGCCGCCCAGGCGCGTAAGCACCAGGGCGGGGTGGTCGACCTGTCCGTCGGCACCCCCGTGGACGAGGTTGACGGGAAGCTCCAGGCCGCGCTGAACTCGGTCGCCGGGATCCCGGGCTATCCGACCACGCACGGCACCGCGGAACTCCGCGAGGCCGCCGTCGGCGCGATGGCCCGGCGGTTCGGCGTGACCGGCCTTGACCCGGCGGCGGTGCTGCCGACCATCGGGTCCAAGGAACTGGTGGCCTGGCTGCCCACCCTGCTCGGGCTGCGGCCCGGCGATGTGGTGGCCCTGCCCGAGCTGGCCTACCCGACCTACGAGGTCGGCGCGCGGCTGGCCGGGGCCGAGGTGGTCCGGCTGGCTGATGGCCAGGCCCCGCCGCCTGGCACGAAGCTGGTGTGGCTGAACTCCCCGTCCAACCCCACCGGCCGGGTGCTGCCGGCCGACCGGCTCGCCGAGGCGGTGCGCGCCGCCAGAGCCGTCGGCGCGGTCGTCGCCTCGGACGAGTGCTACCTGTCGCTGGGCTGGGACGCGCAACCGGTCTCCGCGCTGCACCCGGAGGTCCGCGACGGCAGCCTGGACGGGCTGCTCGCGGTGCACTCGCTGTCCAAGTCCTCCAGCCTGGCCGGCTACCGCGCCGGGTTCCTCACCGGGGACCCGGTCCTGGTGGCGCGGTTGCTGGAGATCCGCAAGCACGCCGGGATGATGGTGCCCCGGCCGGTGCAGGCCGCGGTCACCGCGGCGCTGGCCGACGACGAGCACGTGGCGCGCCAGCGGGAGCGGTACCGGGCCCGGCGCGAGGTGCTGCTGCCCGCGCTGAAGGCGGCCGGGTTCACCGTGGAGCACTCCACCGCCGGTCTGTACCTGTGGTCCACCCGCGGCGAGGACGCCTGGGACACGGTGTCCTGGCTGGCCGAGCGCGGCATCCTGGTCGCTCCCGGCACCTTCTACGGGCCCGGTGGCGGCAAGCACGTGCGGGTGGCGCTGACCGCCTCGGACGAGCGGGTGGCGGCTGCCGCAGAGCGCCTACAAGGCTGAGCGGCCGGTCTGTTCGAGGGTGAGCCAGACCGTCCACCAGGCGGCCCGGCGGCTCACCCGGCGGGCCTCTTCCCGTTCGACCAGCCTGCCGCCCACGAAGGCCAGGTCGAAGTCGATCACCTCGCCGTGCGCGCCCAGCAGTGCCCGCACCCGGTCCTGGGCCACGCAGGCGTCCTGGTGCTCGCCGAGCACGTCCTGGAAGTCGGTGGTCGCCTTGAGCAGCGGCCGGATCTTCTTGCCCAGCAACGGCAGCGCCAGTTCGGCGGTGTAGCGCAGCCGTTTGCCGTCGATGCGCAGCGCGTGCAGCACGTCGTCGACCGGTTCCGGTCCGGCCTTGGCCACCGCGCGGGCCAGCCGGTCGAATTCGCCCCGTACCAGCCCGGAGAGCGCGGTCAGCGTGTCCACCGGTGGTCCGGGCTCGGTGCTGGCCGCCTCGGCCGCCAGCGCGCTCAGCAGCCGCTGGTAGCGCTTGGCGTCCAGGGCCTGGTGCAGGGCGGCGCGGGCCTGCTCGCGTTCCGCGTGCAGTCCGGCGACCAGGGTGTGCACGGCGGCGCGTTCCTCGTTCGGGAAGTGCTCGGCCTCGGCGGTGAGCCGTTCGAGGAGCACGTCCAGATCGCGCACCGGTCCGAGCGCCCGGCCCAGCCAGCCGAGTTCGGCCCGCAGCCGGTCGGCGATCTTGCGGTCCAGGAACGGCCGGGCCGCCTTGAGCATGGCCCGCAGCCGCCGCACCGCGACCCGCATCTGGTGCAGGTCCTCGGCATCGGCCCCGGAACGGGTCCCGGCCTCGTGCTCTTTCAACGCGGCGAGCCGGGCCTCCAGTGCCGCCCGCACGTGCAGGTGCACCGGATCGCCCGGCCCGAGCTTGGCTTTCCGTGTGATCTTCGGCACCCAGCCGATGCTAGTGGCCGTTAGTCGTTTGCGTGCAAGGCGGAGTTGAGTTCCACCCCGGTGCCCTTGCGCGCCTTGACGATGACCGCTCCGGTCACCGAGTCGCGGATGAACAGCAGCCCGGTGGACCCGGACAGCTCGCCCGCCTTGACCGTGGATCCGTCCGGCAGCGCCACCTTGGTGCCCGCGGTGACGTAGAGCCCGGCCTCCACCACGCAGTCATCGCCGAGGGAGATGCCGATGCCCGCGTTGGCCCCGAGCAGGCAGCGCTTGCCGATGCTGATGGTCTGCTTGCCGCCGCCGGAGAGGGTGCCCATGATCGAGGCGCCGCCGCCGACGTCGGAGCCGTCGTCCACCACGACCCCGGCGGAGATCCGGCCCTCGACCATGGAGGCGCCCAGGGTGCCGGCGTTGAAGTTGACGAAGCCCTCGTGCATCACGGTGGTGCCGCTGGCCAGGTGCGCGCCCAGGCGGACCCGGTCCGCGTCGCCGACCCGGACGCCAGCGGGCAGCACGTAGTCGACCATCCGCGGGAACTTGTCCACGCTGTACACGGTCACCGGGCCGCGCCCGCGCAGCCGCAGCCGGGTCGCCTCGAAGCCGGGTACCAGGCAGGGGCCGTGGTTGGTCCACACCACGTTGGCCAGCAGCCCGAACATGCCGTCCAGGTTCTGCCCGTGCGGCTGGACCAGCCGGCTGGAGAGCAGGTGCAGCCGCAGGTAGACGTCGTGCGCGTCCAGGGGCTGGTCGGCCAGCTTGGCGATCGCGGTGCGCACCGCGACCACCTCGACGCCGCGGGCGGCGTCCGGGCCGAGCAGCGCGGTCACGTCGGGCCCGAGCGCGGTCGCGGCGTCCTCGGCGGAGAGCCGTTCGGTGCCGCCCTGGCCCGGCTCGCCGAGCGTGGGCTCGGGGAACCAGGTGTCCAGCACGGTGCCGTCAGCGGCGATGGTGGCCAGGCCGACGCCGTACGCGCCGGTGACCTGCGGATCAGTGGTCTGCTCGGTGCTCACCGGAGCATGGTAACCGGTGCACCCGGGTAGCGGTCCTTACCGGGGGTCCGCAACCGGCCGCGGCACCCGGCGCTGGGTAGCCTGCCGGGCGTGACCACGCGCCTTGACCTCGCCGCTGACCCGATCGAGCTGACCGCCGCGCTGGTGGACGTGCCCAGCGTCTCCGGCAACGAGGCCGCCCTGGCCGATGCCGTGGAGGCCGCGCTGCGCGAACAGGCCCCGCACCTGGAGGTGCTGCGCAACGGCGACACCGTGCTGGCCCGCACCAACCTGGGCCGGTCCTCCCGGATCATCTTCGCCGGGCACCTGGACACGGTGCCGATCGTGGACAACGTGCCGCACCGCCGCACCGGCTCCGGGGATGACCTGGTGCTGCACGGCTGCGGCACGGTGGACATGAAGAGCGGCGACGCGGTGATGCTGCACCTGGCCGCCACCGTCACCGAACCCGCCTACGACCTGACCTTCGTCTTCTACGACTGCGAGGAGATCGAGGCGGTCCGCAACGGCCTCGGCCGGATCGAGCGCGAGCTGCCGGAGTGGCTGGCCGCGGACCTGGCCATCGTGTGCGAGCCCAGCGGCGCGGTGATCGAGGCGGGCTGCCAGGGCACCATCCGGATCGAGGTGCGCACCAGGGGCAAGCGCGCGCACACCGCGCGGGCCTGGATGGGCAGCAACGCCATCCACGCCGCCAGCGAGGTGCTCAACCGGCTCACCGGGTACGAACCGCGGGTGCTGGAGATCGACGGCTGCACCTACCGCGAGGGCCTGCAGGCGGTGAAGGTCAGCGGCGGGGTCGCGGGCAACGTGGTGCCGGATGACTGCGTGGTCACCGTCAACCACCGCTTCGCCCCGGACCGCACCCCGGAGCAGGCCGAGGCGCACCTGCGCGAGCTGTTCGCCGGCTTCGAGGTCGAGGTGGTCGACGTGTCCCCCGGCGCGCTGCCCGGCCTGCACGCGCCCGAGGCCAAGCAGCTGCTGGCCGCCTCCGGCGCCGACCCGGTGGGCAAGCTCGGCTGGACCGACGTGGCCCGCTTCGCCGCCCTCGGCATGCCCGCGGTCAACTTCGGCCCCGGCGACCCGTCCCTCTCCCACACCCCCGAGGAACACGTCCCCGCAGCCAAGATCACCCACTGCGCCGACGTCCTCCGCCGCTTCGTCACCGGCTGACCCACCCGCGTTCGCCGGACCGCGCGTACGACTTGGCCCAACTCGTACGCCCGGTTGGGCCAACTCGGCGTACGAGTTGGCCCAAGTCGGCGGGAGAGTGGTGGCTAGGCCGGGCCGAGGCCGGACTGGAGGGCGAAGACGACCAGCTGGGCGCGGTCGCGGGCCTGCATCTTCAGCATCGCGCGGCTGACGTGCGTGCGGACCGTCTCGCTGCTCACCACCAGCTGGGCGGCGATCTCGTCGTTGGACATGCCGGTGGCCACCCAGCCGAGCACCTCGCGTTCCCGCTCGGTCAGGTGCGCCACGCCGGGGTGGCTCACCCGCGGCGGGCCGCCGGGGCGGGTGAAGCGGGCGATCACGCTGCTGGTCACCGAGGGCGAGAGCAGCGAGCCGCCGGTGGCCACCACCCGGACCGCGCGCAGCATCTCCTCGGGCTCGGCGTCCTTGAGCACGAACCCGCTGGCCCCGCAGCGCAGTGCCTCGAAGACGTACTCGTCCAGCCCGAAGGTGGTCAGCATGACCACCCGGACCTCGTTGAGCGCTGGGTCGGCGGTGATCTCACGCAGCGCGGCCAGCCCGTCCTGCCCTGGCATCCGGATGTCCATCAGCACCACATCCGGCTTCAGCTCGCGCACCCTGGCCACGCCACTGATCCCGTCCGCGGCCTCGCCGACCAGCTCGGTGTCCGGCTCGCTGCCCAGCAGGGTGCGCACGCCGACCCGCACCAGCGCCTGGTCGTCCACGACCACCACCCGGATGACCTTCACACGCCCTCCCCGTCCAGTGGCAGCCGCGCCGCGACCGCGAAGCCGCCGCCAGCGCGGGGGCCCGCGGACAGTGTGCCGCCCAGCGCCTCGGCCTGGGCGTGCATGCCGCGGATGCCCGTGCCCGCGCCCGCCGGGACTCCGCCACCCGCGCCGCCGGTGTCGGTCACCTCGACCAGCAGCGCGTCCGCGGTCCGGGTCAGGCTGATGTGCGCGGTCGCGCCCAGCGCGTGCCGGAGCACGTTGGTCAGCGCCTCCTGCACGATCCGGTAGGCGGCCGCGTCCACCGGCTGCGGCAGTTCGCCCGCGGCCCCGTCCAGGGTGATCTCCACCCCGCCTGCCAGCACGCGGTCGATCAGCCGGGGCAGGTCGGCCAGGCCGGGCGCGGGCCGCAGTTCGGCCGCGCCGGGACTGCGCAGCGCCTCCAGCGCGAACCGCAGGTTCTCCAGCGATTCCCGGCTGGTCGCGCGCACCGCCTCCATCGCGGCCCGCGCCTCGCCAGGGCTGCGTTCCAGCACGTGCAGCGCCACCCCGGCCTGCATGGCGATCACCGCCAGCCCGTGCCCGATCGAATCGTGCAGGTCCTGGGCCATCCGCAACCGCTCCTCGGAGACCACCCGGCGGGCCTGCGCCACCCGCACGTCGGCGCGGGCGGCCCGGCGCATCCGGATCGCGGTGCCCAGTACCAGCGCGGCGGCCAGGATCAGCACCCAGACCAGGGTGACGGTGAACAGCCGGACCAGGTCGCCGAGGGTGTTCTCCTGCAGGTGCTTGGTGAACATCGCGATGATCAGCACACCGAGGTAGGCCGACACCGCGACCAGCGCGCGTTTGACCGGCCAGCGGATCGAGACCAGGCAGACGATCGCGGGCACGGTGAACAGGATCGGCCCCCATGGGTAGCCCAGGGTCAGGTACAGCGTGACCGCGACCCCGTTGGCCGCCAGCGCGGGCGCGGTCCAGTGCCGGGCGGCCAGCGCGCCGGCGGCCACCACGATCAGCAGGTAGGCCAGGAAGTCCGGCCTGCTCGACTCGGGCTGGAAGAAGGCGGCGGCCTGGGTGCCGATCAGGCCCGCGGCCAGGAACGGCAGGGCGGGCCACACGTCCCACAGGGTCGGCCGGTCGGCTTCGGTGCTCACGTCAGCAGACGATAGGAGCGCGGGCCCGATCCGGCGTCCCCACCGGCGCGTACCCGGGCTACGCGATCCCGCGTAGGCGAGCAGCCGCCGTCACGGTGACGACCCGGCAGCACCCGTGCGCCCAGGCTTCTCGGCATGACAACGCAGCTGAGCACGGCAACCCTGGCGCCGCCGGAGACACCGGCGGTGCGCACCCGGAAACTGACCAAGCGCTACGGCGCGCACCTCGCGGTGGACGGGGTCGAGCTGACCGTGCGCCGCGGCGAGGTCTACGGCTTCCTCGGCCCCAACGGCGCGGGCAAGACCACCACCCTGCGGATGGTGCTCGGCCTGGTCCGGCCCACCTCCGGCTCGGCAACCGTGCTCGGCGAACGCGCGGGCACCCCGGCGGCCAACCGCCTCATCGGCGCGCTGATCGAGGGGCCGGGTTTCTTCCCCTACCTCAACGGCCGGGACAACCTGCGGGCGCTGGCCCGGCACCGCGGCCTGCCGGATGCCCACGTCGAGGCGGCCCTGGACAAGGTCGACCTGAGCGGCCGCGGCAAGGACCGGTTCACCTCCTACTCCCTGGGCATGAAGCAGCGGCTCGGCGTGGCCGCGGCCCTGCTCGGCGATCCGGAACTGCTGATCCTGGACGAGCCCACCAACGGCCTGGACCCGGCCGGGGTCAGCGATATGCGCGCGCTGATCGCGGAGCTGTCCGCGGCCGGGCAGACCGTGCTGCTCTCCAGCCACCAGCTCAGCGAGGTGCAGGAGATCTGCGACCGGGTCGGGGTGATCTCCCGCGGCAGGCTGGTCACCGAGTCCACCGTGGGCGAGCTGCGCGGCTCCGGGCGGCTGCTGGTGCGGGCCGATCCGCTCGATGTCGCGCTGGCCGTGGGCATGCGGGTGGCCGGTGAGCACAACGTGTCCATTGTGGACGGTGCGCTGCAACTGCGGGTGGATCCACAACGCGCGGCCGAGATCAACCGCGCGCTGGTGACCGCGCGGGTGGACGTGCACGAGATCCGGCCGTCCGAACGCTCGCTCGAAGAGGTCTTCTTCGAGATGACCAAGGAGGACAACCGATGAACGCCATGGTGGCGACCAGCCGGGCGGAACTGTTCCGGCTGCGCAAGTGGCCCGCGGTCTGGGTGATTGGCGGCGCCTGGCTGGTGCTCAACATCATCTTCGTCTACGTGTTCAACTATCTGTCCTATGTGGACGGTTCCGGTTTCGCCGCTGGCACGCCCAAGGAGTTGCTGCTGGAGCGGTTGCTGCCGGCCGGGGTGCCGGTCGGGCTGGCCCAGGGCACGCCGATGTTCGGCGGCGCGATCATGCTGACCCTGGGCGCGCTCGCCGCGGGCAGCGGATTCGGTTGGGGCACCTGGAAAACCGCGTTCACCCAGGGCCGTGGCCGGCTGAGCGTGCTCGCGGGCATGGTGGCCGGACTGGCCCTGGTGGTGCTGACCGTGGTGCTGACGACGCTGGTGGTGGACCTGGGCATCTCCACCGCGGTCGCGCTGGCCGAGGGCCAGGAGCTGGTGTACCCGGGTATCGGCCAGGTGCTGCGCGCGGTCGCCGGGGCGCTGCTGGTGCTGGGCATGTGGACCTCGGCCGGGGTCGCCCTCGGCACGCTGTCCCGCAGCCCGGCGCTGGCCGTCGGCCTGGGCGTGGTGTGGGTGCTCGCGGTGGAGAACCTGCTGCGCGGGGTGGCCGGGGCGCTGGACTGGCTGGCGCCGGTCACCGATGTGCTGCCGGGTTCGGTGGCAGGCTCGCTGGTGGCCGCGCTCGGCGCGACCCCGGTGTCCCAGGGCGGCGCGCCCGGCGTGGTGGACACCCTCACCGCCTGGCCCGCGGTGGGTCTGGCCTGCGCGTACACCCTGGCCTTCGCCGCGCTGACGGTGTGGCTGGTGCGCCGCAGGGATGTCGGCTGAACCCGCAGGAGACCGGCCCCGGGGCGAGGACGCCCGGGGCCGGTCCGCGTTCTCCGGTCTCACTAGGCTGTGTGCTATGACGCTCGACCCCAAGGACCTCGCGTCCAGCCCCGAAGTCGATGTCCGCGAGAAGCAGCGAGGCCCGGTCACCCTGCGCCGCTCCAGCAGCGTGGAGGCCACCACCACCGATCAGCGCCTGCTCGACTCGCGCGGTCCGTCCGACTGGGTGCACACCGACCCGTGGCGGGTGATGCGCATCCAGGCCGAGTTCGTCGAGGGCTTCGGCGCGCTGGCCGAGCTGCCGCGCGCGGTCACCGTGTTCGGCTCGGCCCGCACCCCGCGAGACCACCCGGAGTACGAGACCGGCCGACAGCTGGGCAAGGCGCTGGCCGAGGCCGGGTTCGCCTCGATCACCGGCGGCGGCCCCGGCGCCATGGAGGCGGTCAACCGCGGCGCCCAGGAAGCGGGCGGCAAGTCGGTCGGCCTCGGCATCGAGCTGCCGTTCGAGCAGGGCCTCAACCCCTGGGTCGACCTCGGCGTCAACTTCCGCTACTTCTTCACCCGCAAGACCATGTTCGTGAAGTACTCCCAGGCGTTTATCTGCCTGCCCGGCGGCTTCGGCACCCTGGACGAGCTGTTCGAGGCGCTCACCCTGGTGCAGACCAAGAAGGTCACCAAGTTCCCGGTGGTGCTCTTCGGCACCGAGTACTGGCAGGGGCTCTACGACTGGCTGCGCGATTCGGTGGCCAAGTCCGGCAAGGTGGGGGACAAGGACCTCGCCCTGCTGCACCTGACCGACGACATCGACGACGCGGTGCGCGTGGTCGAGGAGGCGTACAAGGCCTGGGAAGACGCGCACTGATGAGGGTCTGCGTCTTCTGCGGTTCGTCCCCTGGCAAGGGCGAGAAGTACGTCGAGGCCGCCAGGCGGCTCGGCACGGTCCTGGCCGAACAGGGCGTGGAACTGGTCTACGGCGGCGCCAGCGTCGGCACCATGGGCGTGGTGGCCGACGCCGCGCTGGCCGCGGGCGGGCGGGTGCAGGGCGTGATCCCGCAGGGCCTGTGGGACCGCGAGGTGGCCCACCACGGGCTCACCGAACTGCACGTGGTGGCCGACATGCACGAGCGCAAGGCCAAGATGGCGGCCCTCTCGGACGCCTTCATCGCGCTGCCCGGTGGCCTGGGCACCTTCGAGGAGCTGTTCGAGGTCTGGACCTGGGCGCTGCTCGGCATCCACCGCAAGCCGATCGCGCTGCTGGACGTGGACGGCTACTACCAGCGGCTGCGTGAGTTCGTGAACCACGCGGTCGAGGAGGAGTTCGTCGCGCCCAAGTACCGCGACCTGGTCTTCGTCGAGGAGGACCCGCTGCGCGCGCTGAAGACCTTCGCCGAGCGTGGCGCCGGTCAGCCCGGCTGACTCAGCGGTCGGCAGGTGACGCAGTGGCGGTCCGGCGCCAACCGGGCCGCCTCGGCGTCACTGAGCCGCCGCTGTCCCGGGTGCCAGGAGTAGCGCGCCTCGTGCACGTACTGCTGCAGGCTGCGCCCCGGATGCGTCGGCCCGGCGCCGGGCACGGTCGGGCAGTCCCAGCGGTGCAAGGTGCCGCTGTTGACCAGGAACGGATACCGCCCCGCGTCCGCGAACCGCCGCCGCGCCTGCTCGAACTCGGCCAGCGCCCGCCGGTACCCCTCGGCCCGGTCCTCACACCGCGGACAGCACCCGCTGTTGGGCACACAGGCCCGCGCCGCCGCGAGCAACTCCGCCCGCGCCTCCGCCGCCGAGGTCCGCCCACCCTCGATCGCCTCCAGCAACCGCACCACCACCGGCAGCTCGACATCCCAGCCGAACCCCGGCACATCCCGCCGCCGCTGCGAGGACCACCCACCCCAACTCAGCGCCACATCCTCGTGACGCGACTCAGCCAGCTCAATGTCCACCCGGAAGCTGCGCGACATGGGCCCGCACTCTAGGAACCCAGCCCTTTCCCCGGACGGGTGAACCCCCCTGGTGGCGGAGCGTGGCCACTGCTCAGGCCACGCAGAGCTGGTTGTCCTCCGGGTCCAGCAGCACCACGAAGTCCAGTTCCCCGTCCCACTCCACCCGCCGCAGCACCCGGCCACCCGCGGCCACCAGCCGCGCCACCTCGGCCTCGATCAGCGGCGCCCGCTCCGCCGCCGGCCGGGTCCGCCCGCCGCTGACCTTGAGATCCAGGTGGATCCAGTTCTTGCCGGCATGTTTTTCCGGGACCTGCTGCAAGAAAATGTTCGGCCGGTGACCCTCGGGGTCGCACAGGTAGGCGCCGTCGAAGAAGTCGTCGGTGTCCTGGTAGCCCTTGAAGTCGAAGAACGCCTGCCAGCTGGCCCAGCCTTCCGGGGGTGGCTGCTTCACGTAGCGCAGCGCCACCTCCCAGAAGGCGGACATGGTGACCGCGTCCCGGCAGTCGATGGTCAGGTTCCAGGTGGTCGGCATGGCGCGACGCTAGACCCGGCCACCGACAGCCTCAGCCCAGCGGCAGGTCCAGGCGGGACGGGTTGTTCGCGGGGGAACTGAAGGTGACCGAGCCGCCGATCTTGCTCTCGCCGCGGTACAGGCCGTCCACGGTGTCCAGCACGACCGCGATCCGGTGACCGGCCGGCACCGGGTGCACCAGCGGGTCCAGGCTGATGTCGATGGTCTTGGCGGTGCCGGGAGCCACGTCGAGCAGGGTGTGCGGCTGGTGGGTGAGCAGGCGGCCGGTGCCGGTAAGACCGACGTCGTACAGGTAGGCCACCACGGTGCTGCGGGCGCTGCTCGGGGTCACCGTGACGTGCAGTTTCGGCGTGCCGCGGACGGTGGCCGGACTGGTCAGGACCGGGGTCTGCCAGACGCCGGCGTTGGTGCGCAGCACGCCGGGGAGCCAGGCGAACTGGGGGATGCCCAGGGCTTCCGCGCCGCCGGTGAGGATGGCGGTGCCGCCGTTGGCGATGGTGTCGATGCCCGCGCCGATCTCGTGCGACCAGCCGGTGCGGGCCGAGCCGGCCAGTTCGCCGGTGCGGTCCACCACGGGGGTCAAGCCGGAGAGGTACAGCTTCTTCGGCGCGGCCTCCAGCGCGGCCCAGCTGTCATAGCCCTTCCAGCTGCCGCCCAGGGTCGGGCGGACCTGCACCGGAGCCTCCTTGTCGATGCCGTTGGCCGCGCCGCGCAGGTGGCGGTCGAACCAGCGGTGCACCGAGGTCCAGGTGTCGTTGGGCAGCCCGATCAGGCCGGTCAGCTCCGGGACGGCGTGATCACCGGGCTGGAATTCCAGCCGCTTGGGCACCTGGAGCCGGTTGTAGAAGTCGGCGATCTGGCCGGCCGGGAACAGGCTGTCCGACCAGCCGTTGGCGATCAGCACCGCGGGTTTGTTCGCGTTCAGCCCGGCCAGCTGCTGGGCGGGGCTGCGCTCGGGCGCGAGCTTCATCGCCTCGACCCGGTCGTTGCGGTCGTAGGCGGCCAGGGTGTCGTTGAGCTTCTGGCCGGGGCGGCCGGTGAGCTTGCCGGCCAGCGCGAGCAGGCCGATCGCCTGCTGGCTCCAGGTCTGGTTGGGCAGCAGCGCGGCGGCCAGGTCGGCCCAGGCGCTCAGCGCGGCCACCGCGCGCACCCGCTTGTCCTTGGCCGCGGTCAGCATGCTGATCCCGGCGCCGTAGGACACCCCGGCCAGACCGATCTTCGCGGGGTCGGCGCTGGTGTTGGCCAGCACCCAGTCGATTGCGCTGGAGGCGTCCGAGATGTCCTCCGGACCGGCCACCTCGATGGTGCCGCCGGACTCCCAGAACCCGCGGGTGGTGTAGCTCAGCGCCACATAACCGGCCTCGGCGAGCTTGCGGGTCTGCGCGATGTACTCCAGGTTGTTGACGCTCCAGCTGGAGATCAGCACCACCGCCGGATGCGGCCCGGGTCCAGCCGGGCGGAAGACGTGCGCCCCCAGCTTCGTCCCGTCCTTGCCGGTGATGGTCAGGAACTCCGGTCCCGCCGGAGCCGCACTCGCCACGGGAGCGAGCGAACCGCTGGTCACCAGCGCGGTCAGCGCTGCCAGCAGGAGTAGGACGAACCGACGCATGTGACCTCCATTGGCCCTTACCGGTCAGTAGGACAAAGTGATCGGGGACACAAAGGTGACGCTGTTGTGTCTGAAGTCACAGCGAGGTCGCCGATAATGCGCACTCGATGCGGGGTGGCACGATCGAGGGGTGACGCCACTCCGCTTCGGGTCAGCCGACCGCGATCTGCCGGGCGACCGCGCGCTGGTACTGGCCGTGGTCGACCCTGACGTGACCGCCGTGGAGACCGCGCTGGCCGAGGGCGCCGACCTGCTTGACCTGGGTGCGGCCGAACCGGACTTCATCGCCGAGGTCCGCGCCCGGCACCCGCGCCTGGTGCTGGCGGCCACCCCCGGCGAGATGTACGGCCAGTGCGAGGCCGGGATCGACCTGCTCGACGGCACCGGCGGCGACACCGAGATCCCGGAGACCGCCGCCCAGTACGGCGTCGGCCTGATCGCGCCCACGGCCAAGGCGGCCGACTGGTCGCAGTGGTTGCAGGTGCCCGCGGCGGGGGTACTGCTGGACTGCCCGCCCGGACCGGATCTGCTCCGGCGGCTCGACCAGCCGGCCGAGTGGCCGCGGCTGATCACGTTGCCGGACAACGGTTTTGGCGACGAGGCGCTGGCACTGGTCGCGCTGGCCGCCTGGCGCGGGGTGCGGGTGTTCCGCACCCGCGAGGTGCCCAGGGTGCGGCAGGCGCTGGAAATGGCCGCCAGTATCCACGGCAGCCGGCCACCCGCCGCGGTGCTGCGCGCCCTGACCTGAGAGGACCCTTGTGCGGCAACGGATCGAGGACTGGTTCGGCGCGCGTTCCTGGCAGAGTCCACAGTGGACTGCCGAGGAGCTGGTGGCGGCCAAGGCCGGGCGCACGGTGAGCGTGGTGCTGCCCGCGCTGGACGAGCAGAAGACGGTGGGCGCGATCGTCGCGGCGCTGCTGCCGATGGCCAGTGGGCCGCGCCCGCTGGCCGATGAGCTGGTGGTGCTGGACTCCGGTTCCACCGACGCCACCGCCGAGGTGGCCGCCGCGGCCGGGGCCAGGGTGGTGCGCCGGGAGGACGTGCTGCCGGAGCTGCCGCCGCGGCCGGGCAAGGGCGAGGCGCTGTGGCGCTCGCTGGCCGCCACCGCCGGCGACCTGGTGGTGTTCCTGGACTCCGATCTGGTCGACTTCGACCCCGGTTTCCTGCCCGCGCTGCTCGGCCCGCTGCTCACCGAACCCGAGGTCGCGCTGGTCAAGGGCTTCTACCGGCGTCCACTGCGGCTGGAGAGCGAGGGCGGCGGCCGGGTCACCGAACTGCTGGCCCGCCCGGTGCTCAACGCGCTGCGCCCGGAACTGGCCGGGATCGTGCAGCCGCTGGGCGGGGAGTACGCCGCCCGCCGGGACTTCCTCTGCTCGGTGCCCTTCGCCCCCGGCTACGGCGTGGAGATCGGTCTGCTGCTGGACGCGCACGCCCGGTACGGCCTGAACGGGCTGGCCCAGGTGAACCTCGGCGTGCGCAAACACCGCAACCGCTCACTGGCCCAGCTCGGCGTGATGGCCCGGCAGATCCTGGGCACCGCGCTGTCCCGCTGCGAGGTCGAGGCGGATGCGGGGCCCTACATCCAGTTCGCTCAGGTCGCCGGCGAATGGCTGCCCGACGCGACCGAGATCGCGCTGGTAGACCGGCCGCCGATGAGTGAGATCCATCGCATGTGTAGTGGGGCTACCTGATCTACTTAGGCTCCCCTACACTCAACGTGTGAAGTCGGACGCTCTACGTGGGCACCTGGACGCCCTGCTGCTGGCCACTCTCGACGGCAGGGAGCTCCACGGTTACGCGATCATCGAGGCATTGCAGCTACTCAGCGGCGGAGCGCTCGACCTGCCGACCGGGACGGTCTACCCGGCGCTGCGCAGGCTGGAACGGGCCGGATACGTCCGCAGCGAGTGGAGTACGGTTGCCGGGCGGCAACGGCGCACCTACCAGCTGACCGGCGCCGGGAAGCGGGCACTGGCCGCGGAACGCACCGCCTGGCGTGAGTTCACCGCGGCCATCGAGGGTGTACTCGGAGGCGGACCATGGCCTGCAAAGGCTTGATCGAGTCCTACCTGAGCGAGCTGGACTCGCGACTGAGCGGTCCGCGGGCGGCCAAGGCCGACCTGCTGGCCGAGGCTGAGCACAGCCTGCGCGATGTCGCCGAGGCGTACACCGAGGCCGGCATCGCCGATGCCGAGGCGCGGGCAGTGCGCGAGTTCGGCCCGATCCCGATGATCGCCCGGGAGTACCAGGCCGAGCTGGCCGCCGCGCACGGCACACACGCGATCCGCTCGCTGCTGCTGGCCATCCCGCTGATCCACGTCATCCACCAGGCCTCCCGCCAGGTGTGGGAAGGCGCGCTCTGGCAGGGTGACACGCTGCCGCCGGACTGGTTCCTGATGCTCACCAACGCCATCGACTACGTCTGGGTGCTGATCGCGGTGTTCTCCGTGCTGGCCCTGGTGGTCGGTAAACGGGTGGCGCAGCGCTGGGTGTCGGCCCGGATGCTCGGGCGCTCGGCGGGCGCGTTCATGACCATCATGCTCGGCGGCTACCTGGTGCTGCAGTTGCCGATCGTGATCGGCGGCATGGCCATGGACGGCCTGCTACTACACCCCTCGGCCCTCCTGACCTCGCTGGCCGCCGCGTTCGTGCTGGCCTACCTGGTACATCTGACCCGCCGCTGCTTCGTGTTGTCAGCCGCCTGAGACCCGGGTCGTGTGCGGGGGATCTTGGTCGCGATCGCCGGGCCCAGATCGCCCCTGACCGCGCCGCCGCGGCGGCCACGTACAACACCGGTACGAGGCCACCACGTCGACACGACCAGGAACAATCTGGACTCCGACGCTCATGACCAACCTCCCCCGCACACGACCCCACCGCTTCATGCCACCATCTCTGGCGTGACCACCGCCCTCATCTACCTCGTCGTCATGGTCTTCGTGGCGGCCGTGGTGTTCCTGGTCGCCTCACTGGTCTTCGGCCGTGGTGAGCAGCTCGCGCCGCTGGCGCCGGGGGCGACCCCGACCGAGCTGCCCGCGGGCGAGGTCAGCGGCGAGGACGTGCGCGCCGTGCGGTTCCAGCAGGTCGTGCGCGGTTACAAGATGTCCGAAGTGGACTGGGTGCTGCAGCGCGCCGCCGATGAGCTGGACCTGCTGCGGGCCAGGGTCGCGGAACTGGAAGAGCAGAAGCAGGAGGCCGTCGCCGGTGAGTGAGGAAGTGACCCTGACGGTGGCCGTGCCCGCCGCCGCCGAGGTGGCCTGGGCGGTGGCCTCGGACTGGTCCAACCAGGGCGAGTGGATGCTCGGCACCGAGGTGCACCGCACCGGCGGCGACGGGCAGAGCGCCGGGTCGACCATGGTCGCCTTCACCGGCGTGGCCGGGCTGGGCTTCTTCGACTCCATGGAGATCACCGGCTGGGACCCGCCGCGCAGCTGCGAGGTCCGGCACACCGGCAAGCTGCTGCGTGGCCTCGGCGGATTCCGGATCGAGCCCACCACGGACCAACTGTCCAAGATCATCTGGTGGGAACGGCTGGAACTGCCCTACGGCCCGCTGGGCAAGGCGGGCTGGCCGTTGCTGCGCCCGGCCTTCACCTGGGGTCTGCGGCGCTCGCTGGACCGTTTCGCCAGGGTGTGCCGGGACCGCCGCCCGTGACCGGCGCGGTGGCAGGCCCGGACGGGCGGCTGCGCTGCGCCTGGGGCGCCTCCACCCCGGACTACCTCGACTACCACGACACCGAATGGGGCCGTCCGCTGCGCGGCGAGCAGGCCCTGTTCGAGCGGATGTGTCTGGAGGCGTTCCAGTCCGGGCTGTCCTGGATCACCATCCTGCGCAAGCGGGAGAACTTCCGGGCCGCCTTCGCCGGGTTCGACCCGGTGCTGATCGCCGGCTACGGCGAGGCCGATATCGACCGCCTGCTGGGCGATCCGGGCATCGTGCGCAACCGGGCCAAGATCCTGGCCACCATCCGCAACGCCAACGCGCTGGCCGCACTGGACCAGCCCCTGGACGAGCTGCTGTGGTCCTTCGCGCCACAACCAGGTCCCCGGCCGAAGACCATGGCGGAGGTCCCGGCGATCACGCCGGAGTCCACCGCCATGGCCAAGACGCTGAAGAAACGCGGCTTCGCCTTCGTCGGCCCCACCACCTGCTACGCCCTGATGCAGGCCACCGGCATGGTCGACGACCACCTCACCGACTGCTGGATCGCCGCCTAGCGCCGAGTTGGCCCAACTCGTACGCCAATTTGGGCCAACTCGGCGTACGAGTTGGCCCAAGTGGTCAGCGGCCGGTGAAGGTGGGCTTTCGCTTGGCCACGAAGGCTTCCACCGCCTCGCGGTGGTCGGTGGTCTGACCGGCTTCGGCCTGGGTGCGGCCCTCGGTTTCCAGCGCGGCCTCCAGATCGGCGCCCGCCGCGGTCAGCATGGCCTCCTTGAGCATGGCGTAGGCCGTGGTCGGCCCGGCCGCCAGCCGCGCGGCCAGCTCCTGGGCCGCGGACAGGGCCTCGCCGTCGGGCACCACCCGGTTGACCATGCCGATCTCCTTGGCCTCCGGCGCGGCGATCGGCTGGGCCAGCAGCATCAGCTCCATCGCCCGGCCGTAGCCGATCAGCCGGGGCAGCGTCCAGGACGCGCCGGAGTCCGCGGTCAGCCCCACGTTGGCAAAGGCCATCAGGAACTTCGCCGACTCGGCCGCGATCCGCAGGTCGCAGGCATAGGCCAGGGAGGCGCCCGCGCCGGCGGCCATCCCGTTCACCGCGGCGATCACCGGCTTGGGCATCCCGGTCACCGCGCGCACCATCGGGTTGTAATGCCTGCGCACCGTCTCCAACGGCATCGGATCGCCCTGCTCCAGCAGCGAGATGTGTTCCTTGAGGTCCTGACCGGCGCAGAAGGCCTTGCCCGCGCCGGTGATCACCACCGCGCGCACCGCCGGGTCCTGGGCCGCCTCGTGCAGGGCGGCCAGCAGGCCCTCCTTCAACGCCACGGTGAAGGAGTTGAACGACTCCGGCCGGTTCAGGGTGAACGTGCGGACCCCGTCGGAATCGTCGATGAGCAGCGACACAGTGGACTCCTCAGCGTTGAGTTGGTCAGTCGAGACAGCTCTCCAGGAACGCGACCGCGCCCCTGGCCAGCTTCTGGGTGCTGGTGTCGAAGAACCGGGCCGCGGTGTGCCCCGGCCAGTCCGCGGGCAGCAGCTGCGGCGGCAGGCCAGGGTCACGAAACAAGAACTTTCTCCACGCGTGCAGCAGCTCCTGGCTGGCGGCGAAGGCCGAGGGCGGCGAAGCCGGGTCCACTGCGGACAGTCGGGGCTCCCAGTCGGCCACGAAACGCTGGTAGTCCGCACCCAGTGCGCCCAGGTCCCAGGCCTTGGCGGCCAGCTCCACATCGCTGCCCTCGTGCGCGGCGAAGAAGGTGCGCGCGGCGATCTTCTCGGTGCTCAGCAGCTCGGAAAGCTCAGCTGAGAAGCGGGGTGCGACCCAAGTCACTGGACCCAACTCTCCGTAACCCAGCAACTTCAGCGAGGAAGTGAGTTCCTCCCGCTCGGGCCGGGCCGGCAGCTCCTCCAGGACCACCAGATGCCACTGGCCGTCCCATGTGGACGGACGCGTTCGATAGATTCGCGCACCCGCCTCGTCGAGCCTCCGCTCGGCTCGCGGGGTGAGCGCGTAACCTGGGCTCCCGTGCAGCCGAACGGGCTTCAACCAGCCCTGACGGACCGTCCGCGACACCGCGGTACGCACGGCAGGAGCGGCGAAACCCAACGGCTCCAACAGCCGGACCAGCGCGGCGACGGTCGCCGCACCGCCCCTGGCACGAAGATGTCCGCCATAGACGTCGAACAACGCTGAACGAGCCCGCACGACGGCCGAGTCTGTCAGTCCGAAGACTCCTCGACCAGCCCGAGCGCGACACGAGATGATCGGTTCGGTTTCGCAGGTGCGTACATATGGGGGACAATGGAGACCTACCGGTATGTCGGGGGATGTGCCGGCGGGGAAGGTTGTTGACGGAGGGAGCACGCGATGGCGGCCATGAAGCCCCGGACCGGTGACGGTCCCCTGGAGGTCACCAAGGAGGGCCGCGGCATTGTCATGCGCGTTCCGCTGGAAGGTGGGGGGCGCCTCGTCGTCGAGATGTCGGCGGAGGAGGCAAGCAACCTGGGCGATGCCTTGAAGGCCGCCGCCGGCTGACGCCGTACACCAGGTTCCGCTTTCTTTCAGTCCCCGGTTTGCGTCACGCAAGCCGGGGACTTGTTACGTTCACACGACGGTGTGCGAAGGTTCAACTCCGCCGCACGCTCCCAGTCGTTTCGCCCTGGAGGTCCTTCAGTGCCATCCGTGGTGCCCACCGCGCCCAGCCCGGTGCCCGAAGTCACGATCGCGCGCAAACGGCGTAAGGCCGCGCCGCCGGTTGTGTTGGCGCACAAGGGCGAACAGGGTCCGGAGGTCGGCACCGGCGCGGACTCCCTCGACCTGCCCGCCGGCTGGAGCGAGGCGCTCGCGCTGACCGGTTCGGCCGGCGAGACCCGGGTGGTGCCGCAGTCCGGCAGCGGGTTGGCCTGGGTGCTCGGTCTGGGCGCGGGCACGGTGAAGGACTGGCGTTCGGCGGGCGCGGCACTGGTCCGGGCGGCCGACGCGCGGGCCGCCGCGGATGAGGAGAACGGCCGCACCCCGGCCAAGCAGTTGCAGGTCTTGCTGCCCTCGGACGCCGACGCCGAGCGGGTGGCCGCGTTCACCACCGGTGTCGCGCTGGGCGGCTACAAGTTCAAGGTCACCGGCGGCAAGCAGGCCCCGGTCACCAAGGCGGTCGAGCTGGTGCTGCCCGAGGGCGTGGCCGCCCCGGAGCTGGCCGATGCGGTCGCCGGAGCCGCGCAACGCGCCCGGGTGACCTCGATCGCACGTGATCTTGCTAACACCCCCTCGGATGTCAAGGACCCGGCCTGGCTGGCGAGCACCGCGGCCCGGCTGGGCAAGGGCGTCGACGGGCTGACCGTGACCGTCCGGGACGAGAAGTGGCTGGCGAAGCAGGGCTTCGGCGGCGTGCTCGCGGTCGGCGGCGGTTCGTCCCGCCCGCCGCGCTTCGTCGAACTGACCTGGCGGCCCGAACAGGTCAGCGCGGACTCCCCGCACCTGGTGCTGGTGGGCAAGGGCATCACCTTCGACACCGGCGGCATCTCGATCAAGCCCGCGGCCGGCATGCACCTGATGCGCACCGACATGTCCGGTGGGGCCGCGGTGATCGCCGCGCTGCTGGGCATCGCCGCGCTCAAGCTCCCGGTCAAGGTGACCGGCCTGGTGCCGTGCGCGGAGAACCACGTCTCCGGCACCGCCTATCGGCCCGGTGACGTGGTCCGGCACTACGGCGGCACCACCACCGAGGTCACCAACACCGACGCCGAGGGCCGGATGGTGCTGGCCGACGCGCTGGCCTACGGCGTGGTCACCCACCAGCCGGACCTCTTGGTCGACGTGGCCACGCTGACCGGCGCGATGAAGGTCTCCCTCGGCACTCGCACCGGCGGCCTGTTCGCCACCGACGAGGACCTGGCCGAGCGGATCACCGGCGCGGGCGCGCGGGTCGGCGAGGCCTGGTGGCGGATGCCACTGCTGGCCGCGCACGAGGACGATGTGCGCAGCGAGCTGGCCGATCTGCGGCAGTGCCCGCCGGGACCGGGCGGGGTCACCGCCGCGCTGTTCCTGCGCGAGTTCACCGCCGGACTGCCCTGGGCGCACCTGGACATCGCGGGCCCGGCCCGCGCGGAGAAGGCCTACGACGAGGTGACCGGCGGCGCCACCGGCTTCGCCGCGCGCACCCTGGTGGAACTGGTCGCCGGCTACGCCTGAGCCGGGGCCGCGCGCAGCGTGAAGTCCCGGAAGGCGCGGACCGCGGGCGGGAGTCGCTGACCCGCGGCCCAGACCAGTTCGACGGTCCGCACCAGCCGGGGCGTCAGCTCCACCTCGACCACCCCCGGCGGCGGCACCCGCTCGGCCGGGGGTAGCAGGGACACGCCCAGGCCGGCCGAGACCAGGCCGCGCAGGGTCTCGGTCTCCTGTCCCTCGAAGGCGATCCGCGGCGTGAACCCGGCCGCGGCGCACAGCTCGTCGGTGATCAGGCGCAGGCCGAAGCCGGGTTCGAGCTGCACAAAATCGTCCTCGGCCAGTTCGGCCACGCCGATCTCGGCCCGGCCCGCGAGGGGGTGCTGCTCCGGCAGCACCGCCACCAGGCGCTGCTCCAGGATCGGCACCCGGTGCAGCCGGTCCGGGAACCCGCTGGGCGTGGCGGCGGTGAGCACCAGGTCCAGTTCGCCGGTGAGCAGCTTGGCCACGATGTGGATGTGCGCGGCCTGTGCCAGGCTGAACCGGATGCCGGGGTGCTCGGCGTGAAAGCGGCGCAGCAGGTCCGGCACCAGCGAGCGGCCGAAGCCGTGCAGGAAGCCCAGGGCCACGTGCCCGCGTTCCGGATCGACCTCCTCGGCGGCCCGGCGGCAGCCGCCCTCCAGCACCGCGAGCGCCTCGCCGGCGGCCTCGGCGAGCAGCTGACCGGCCCTGGTGAGCCGGATGCCGCGGCCCTGCCGGGTGACCAGCGGGGCACCCAGGGTGCGGCCCAGTTCGGCCACCCATCGGGTCACTGTGGGCTGGGGCACGCCGAGGGACTCGGCTGTCCGGGTCACGTGCCGGTGCTCGGCCAGCGCGCGCAGCAGTTCCAGGCGCGGGGCCAGCGCGTTGACCAGTGGCTCGGTTGACTCATCCATGAGGGTATGGATCGTCGCACATTCCGACATTGGACGTATTAGAAAACGATTCCTACGGTCGGGGCCATGACCTCGGAGCGCTGGCGGCAAGCCCGGCTGACCCTCGGCGTGGCCGCCGGCGGATTCACCGTCTTCACGCTGCTCTACGCGCCGCAGTCGGTGCTGCCGGTGCTGGCCACCGGCTTCCGGCTGACCGAGGCGGAGGCCGCGCTCTCGGTCACCCTGGCCACCCTCGCGCTGGCCGTCGGGGTGCTGCCGCTGGCCATGCTGTCCGAGGCGGTGGGGAGGCGGCCGGTGATGATCGGCGCGCTGGTCACCGCGATCGCCATCGGGCTGCTCTGCCCGCTGGCCGGGGACTTCGGCACGCTGCTGATCCTGCGTGCGGCCCAGGGCCTGGCGGTGGCCGGACTGCCCGCGGTGGCCATGGCCTACCTGGCCGAGGAGATCGAACCGGGCCGGGTGGGCGCGGCGATGGGGCGCTACGTAGGGGCCAACTCACTCGGCGGACTGTCCGGGCGGCTGATCTCCGGGCTGGCCACCGGCTGGGGCGGCTGGCAGAGCGGGCTGACCGCGGCGGCGGCGCTGGCCACGGTCAGCGGCCTGTGCGCGATCGTGCTGATGCCGCGTTCCCGGGCCGGTCGGCCCGGGCTGCGACTGCCCGCGGTGCTGGCCGGGGTGCGCACCGCGCTGCGCGATCCGGTGCTGTTCGGGCCGTACGCGGTGGCCATGCTGATGACCGGGGTGTTCGTCGCGGTGCACAACGTGGTGACCTTCCGGCTCACCGACGCCCCGTTCTCACTGGCGCCGGCGGTGGTCTCGCTGGTCTTCCTCTGTTACGCCGCGGGCAGCGGGGGCTCGGCGCTGGCCGGGAAGCTGGCCGACCGGCGTGGACGGTTGCCGGTGCTGCTGTGCGCGATCGGCTTCGTGCTGACCGGTCTGCTGCTGACGCTGCCGGACAACGTGCCGCTGATCGTGGTCGGCCTGACCGTGTTCACCGGCGGGTTCTTCGCCGTGCACGCGGTGGCCAGCGGCTGGGTCGGCGCCCGCGCCCCGGCCGCGGCACGCGGTCAGGCCTCAGCGATCTACCTGCTCTTCTACTACCTGGGCAGCAGTGTCGGCGGCACCCTCGGCGGCCTGGTCTACGCGCCCTTCGGCTGGGGCGGCGTGGTGATCATGTCCTGCTGCTGGGTGCTGGCCGCCGGTGGCGCGGCCCTGGCCGCGGGCCTGGCCTGGCGGTCCGACCGCGGGGTCCGGCCGGCTCAGAAGTCCAGGGACAAGGTCATCGCCGGACTGGTCGCGGAGAAGCTGAACGAGCCGCGGCTGGGCAGGGTGACGGTGCCAGAGGACAGCGCCACCGTCACCGAGGGCACGGTGGCCGGGACCTCCACCACCAGCGCGGTCGGGAAGACGTCCCCGCCGTAGCGCAGGCCCTTGAGCGGGGCCTTGGTCCCGTTGGGCAGCTTCACCACGATGTGCTCGCCGGTGAGCGGTCCGCCCAGCGCCTCCGGCAGGCTGCCCTCGCCGCGGACCCTGATCTCCAGCAGTGCCTTGCCCGGCTCCGCGGTGATCACTTGCAGCCGTCCCGAACTGTCCAGGACCGGGCGCTGCAGGCCCAGCCGCACGCCCTGCACGGTGAGCCGGGCCGTGCCGGAGCTGCCTTTGTGCTGGAAGGTCAGGTCCTGACCGGCGGTGGTCGGGGCCGCCCCGGAACCCGCCCGGCGCAGGGCTTCCGGCAGCGGATAGCTCGACTTGCCGCTGGGCAGTTCGATCTGCTGCTCCACCCCTGGACTGGGTTTGGAACGCAGCACCAGCCGGGGCGGGGCCTGGCCAGTGTCCTTGGCCGGCAGCGTGAAGACCAGGAAGAAGCCGCCGAAGTTGGGCAGCTGGGAGTCCGGCACGTCGTGCCAGCCATCCGGCAGGTCCAGCGCCAGCTCCGGCCGCGGCGGCGCGCCCCGGCTCCAGGCCAGCTCGGTCAGCTCCTGGTCCAGCTGGCTGATCCGGTCGCTGTGCAGGCGCAGCACCGCCAGCCTGCTGCCCGGTTCCGGGCTGAGCACCCCGCCGTCGGGCAGGGTGAACTGCTGCGGGTTGCCCCAGCCGGTGGCCTTGACGCTGAGGAAATCGTCCCGGACCTTGATCGCGTCCACCGGGATGAGGCCCAGGTCGCCGTTGGTCCTGCCGCCGTTGTCCGCGACCACCGCGAAGAAGCCGGGACCGGCGCTGCGCTGCTCGGACCCGGTGGGCTTGGCCTGGGTGCCGTCCACCCGCACCATCTCGGTCGAGGGCGTGCTGGAGGTGCCCGGTTCGGGCAGTTTCGGCTCGCCCACGGCGAACTGGCCGTTCTGCTGGGTCAGCGGCACCGGGATCCAGTCCGGGGCGGGCCCGGTGCCGGGCACCTGCACCGGGCCGCACCAGAGCGTGTCGGTGACATCGACCGCCCGGCCCTGCTGGGTCTGGGTGTTCGGGTCCACCTTGGCGAACCAGCAGTGCACACTGCCGTCCCCGGAGCGGGCCACCTTCTGCTGGGCCAGCGCCCTGGTGATGGACGCCTCGGCCGCGGCCTGCAGATGCTGGCCGCCGCTGAGCCGCTTGCCGCTGATGGAGACGTCGATGGGCACCGGCGCGGGGTCGGGCTTGGGCGCTTCCGGCGGCGCGGCACAGCCCGCGCCCAGGAGCACCACCGCGAGCACGCTCGTACGCAGTACTCCGTCGGCACACACCGCCACGACAAACCCCTCCGGTAGTGGAGATCAATTCCCTCTACCGGCTAAGGCGCAGAATCGGGTTGCGGGGTTGTATGGTTACAGAAAGATCAAACTGTGATGACGGTCACGGCCATTCGGCGTACTACTGGCCGAGCGCACGTCGGTACACGTCAACGGTCTGCGCGGCCATCGTGGCCCAGGAGAACTCCGTCTCGGCCCGCCGCCTGCCCGCCTCGCCCAGGGCGCGGGCCCGTGCCGGATCGGCCAGCAGCTCGTTCACCGCGGTGGCCAGCCCGGCCTCGAAGGCCGCCGGTTCGGCCTCCGCGTAGTGCACCAGCAGCCCGGTCTCGCCGTCGTCGACCACCTCCGGGATGCCGCCCACGTCGGAGGCCACCACCGCGGTGCCGCAGGCCATCGCCTCCAGGTTCACGATGCCCAGCGGCTCGTACACCGAGGGGCAGACGAACACCGTGGCGTGCGAGAGCACCTGCCGGACCTCGTGCTGCTCCAGCATCTTCTGGATCCAGAACACCCCTGGCCGGACCGCGGACAGCTCGGCCACCGCGGCCGCGGTCTGTTCGGCGATCTCCGGGGTGTCCGGCGCGCCTGCGCACAGCACCAGCTGGGCGGCCGGGTCGATCCGATGCGCGGCCGCGACCAGGTGCCCGACGCCCTTCTGCCTGGTGATCCGGCCGACGAAGGCCACGATCGGCCGGTCCGGGTCGATGCCGAAACGCTCCAGCGCGTCGGTCTCGCGGACCGGGTGGTACTTGGCGCTGTCGATGCCGTTGCGCACCACGTGCACCCGGGCCGGGTCCAGCTCCGGGTAGCAGTCCAGCACGTCGGCCCGCATGCCCTCGCTGACCGCGATGATCGCGTCCGCGGCGGCGTAGGCGGTGCGCTCCACCCAGGAGGAGAGCCGGTAACCGCCGCCGAGCTGCTCGGCCTTCCACGGCCTGCGCGGCTCCAGCGAGTGCGCGGTGATCACGTGCGGGATGCCGTGCAGCAGCCCGGCCAGGTGCCCGGCCATGTTGGCGTACCAGGTGTGGCTGTGCACCAGCTGCGCGCCGCCGACCGCGTCCACCATGGACAGATCCACGCCCAGCGTGCTCAGCGCCGGGTTGGCCCGTTCCAGTCCAGGTGGGACGGAGTGCGCGACCGCATCCGGCCGCGGTGCACCGAAACAGTGCACGTCCACCTCCACGATGGACCGCAGTTC
This sequence comes from Crossiella sp. S99.2, assembly GCF_023094165.1. Lineage (GTDB taxonomy): Bacteria > Actinomycetota > Actinomycetes > Mycobacteriales > Pseudonocardiaceae > Crossiella. Next base: position 1,026,154 of record NZ_JALMDK010000001.1, read on the forward strand.
CGGTGTCAGGAACCCGACATGCACACCAGCCCCGCCATAGACGTCCGGCGGAAATTCCCGTGTCAGCAACGCAACTCGCACGCTTCGGGAGGCTAGTCGCAGCGAAGCGTCACATATAGGGTCGGTGATCGTGAGAGGCCAGCCGCACGTCCTCGGAATCGTGCTCGCGGGCGGGGAAGGCAAGCGGTTGTTCCCGCTGACCGCGGACCGGGCGAAACCCGCGGTGCCGTTCGGCGGCAACTACCGCCTGATCGACTTCGTGCTGTCCAACCTGGTGAACGCCGGGCTGACCCAGATCTGCGTGCTGACGCAGTACAAATCCCATTCCCTGGACCGGCACATCTCCACCACGTGGCGGTTGTCCAGCGTGCTCGGGCAGTACATCACCCCGGTGCCTGCCCAGCAGCGGCTCGGTCCGCGCTGGTACACCGGCAGCGCGGACGCGATCTACCAGTCGCTGAACCTGGTGCACGACGAACGGCCGGACCACATCGTGGTCTTCGGCGCCGATCACGTGTACCGGATGGACCCGGCGCAGATGATCCGCCAGCACGTGGAATCCGGCGCCGGGGTCACCGTGGCCGGCATCCGGGTGCCGCGGGCGGAGGCCAAGGCATTCGGCTGCATCGACGCCGACGCCAGCGGCAAGATCACCCGGTTCCTGGAGAAGCCCAGCGAGCCGCCGGGCACCCCGGACGACCCCGAGGTCACCTTCGCCTCGATGGGCAACTACATCTTCCGCACCGAGACGCTGCTGGAGGCACTGCGTCAGGACTCGGCCAACCCCGACTCCGACCACGACATGGGCGGCGACATCATCCCCATGCTGGTGGAACGGGACCAGGCCGCGGTCTATGACTTCGCCGACAACCACGTGCCCGGCGCCACCGACCGGGACCGCGGCTACTGGCGGGACGTCGGGACCCTGGACGCCTACTACGACGCGCACATGGACCTGGTGTCCATCCACCCGGTGTTCAACCTCTACAACCAGGCCTGGCCCATCCGCACCGCCACCCCGCCGCTGGCCCCGGCCAAGTTCGTGCAGGGCGGCACCGCGCAGGAGTCCATCGTCGGACCGGGCTCGATCGTCTCCGGCCTGGTCAGCAACTCGGTGATCAGCTCCGACGTGCTCATCGAGGCCGGCGCCCAGGTGCAGGGCAGCGTGCTCATGCCCGGCGTGCGGATCGGCCGCGGCGCGATGGTCCGCGGCGCGATCCTGGACAAGAACGTGGTGGTCGCCCCAGGCGCGGGCATCGGCGTCAGCCTGTCCGCCGACCGCGAGCGCTACACCGTGTCCGCCGGCGGCATCGTCGTCCTAGGCAAGGGCGTCCGAGCCGACTAACCGCGCGTGTTGGCCGAACTCGTACGGCGAGTTGGCCGTTGTCGTACGGCGAGTTGGCCCAAGTGGTACGCCAAGTTGGCCCAACTCGGCGTACGAGTTGGGCCAAGTGGGTGTCAGCCTGCCTTGGCGGCCAGCAGGAGGCCGTCGCCGAGCGGGAGCAGGACCGGGACCAGGCGTTCGTCCGCGCGGACCAGGCGGGCCACCTCGCGCATGCCGTTGGTGTCCGGGTCCTTGTAGGCCGGATCGACCACCCGGCCGTGCCAGAGCGCGTTGTCGAAGGCGATGACGCCGCCGGGCCGCAGCAGCCGGACGCCTTCCTCCAGGTAGCGCGGGTACTCGGCCTTGGCCGCGTCCACGAACACCAGGTCGTAGCCGCCGTCGGTGAGCCGGGGCAGCACGTCCAGGGCCTGGCCCAGGATCAGCCGGGTGCGGCCGGGGCTGACACCGGCGGCCACGAACGCCCGCCGGGCCGCCCGCTGATGCTCCGGCTCCAGGTCGATCGAGGTCAGCACGCCGTCGGCGGCCATGCCGCGGAGCAGCCACACCCCGCTCACCCCGGCGCCGGTGCCGACCTCCACCACCACCCTGGCCTGCAGGGCGGCCGCGAGGAAGCGCAGCGCCGAGCCGCCGCTGGGCGCGATGGGCGTACAGCCCAGTTCGCGGCCGCGGGCGCGGGCGGCGGCCAGCACCTCGTCCTCGGCGAGGTAGTCCTCCACGTAGTCGCGCAGGGCCGATGCAGAGGTGGTCGGCGTCTCCGGTGTCACGAGCGGGAAGGTTACTGGCAGCAACCCACCGCGCGGGTGTACGCGCCGTATCGAACGCCCATCAGGGCAGTGCACGGCGGGCAAGTACACCCGGACGGCGGTTCCGGAGGATTCTCAGGCTGTTCTCAGCTCGCTCTAACCCCGCCCTCACCGGCCTCGGACACAGTAGGTCGAACAAGAAGCAGAGGGTGAACCAGAAGTACCCGTGGCGCGTCCTGGGAACTAAAGACAAACCCCGAAGCGTTGACTCGACAGGGCGGAGCAACCGCCCGCAGGAGGTGCCAACCCGCACGATGCGTACCCAGGAGAGAGGCCTGGCCACCGGCACGGCGACCGCCGTCCCGGCTGAGGTGGCCGAGTGGAAGGTCCCCACGTGGGACGAGGTGGTGCGCGAGCACGCCGACCGGGTGTACCGGCTGGCCTACCGCCTGACCGGTAACCAGCACGACGCCGAAGACCTCACCCAGGAGACGTTCATCCGCGTCTTCCGGCACCTGACCGCGTACAAGCCCGGCACCTTCGAGGGCTGGCTGCACCGGATCACCACCAACCTGTTCCTGGACATGGTCCGGCGCAAGCAGCGGGTCAAGATGGAGGGCCTGCCGGACGACCAGGACCGCATCGCCGACGACGGCCCCACGCCGGAGGAGGTCTACGAGGAGACCCACCTCAGCCCGGAGCTGCAGGCCGCGCTGGACGAGGTTCCGCCGGAGTTTCGCGCCGCTGTTGTTCTTTGCGACGTCGAGGGGTTGTCCTACGAGGAGATCGGCGCGACGCTGGGCGTGAAGCTCGGCACCGTGCGCAGCCGGATCCACCGGGGCCGGCAGGCAATGAAGGCGGCGCTGGAGCGGCACCGCGAACTCGCTTCGTTGGAGGAGAACGGATGACGGACCTGCGCGGTTGGGTCAGGTCGGAACAGCACCTCACCCCGGACGCGATCGTCGCGTTCGTCGACGGGGAGCTGTCGCCGGTGGCCCACGACCGAGCGTCCGCGCACGTGGCCAGGTGCCCACGGTGCGCGGCCGAGGTCTCCGCCCAGCGTTGCGCCCAGGCCGCGGTCCGAGCCGCGGGCACCCCTGGGATCTCCAACCGCCTGATGGCCTCCCTGTGCGCGATCCCGCAGGAGGTCGAGCTGCCGGCGATGCCGGACGAGCTGGCGGTCACCGCGGACGGGCAGCTCGTCACCGTGCAGCGGCCCAACGCCGCCCGCGCGGCCGCCGCCGCCCGCCCGGTCAGTGGTTTCGGTTCCGGCCCCGTGCTGGGTGGGAGCACTCCGTTCGGCGCGGGCCCGTCCTTCGGGAGCCAGCGCCGCTTCGGACTCGGCAACCGCCGGGTGCGCAACGGCGCGGGCATGGTCGTCTCCGGCTTCATGCTCGGCGCGCTCGCCCTGGCCGTCCCGGCTGCCTCCGCGCCGGTCGCCGACGTCAACCAGCAGCCCTCCCAGGGCGGCCTCATCGGCAAGGTCCCCGCGGGCATTCCCGCGCAGCTGACCGGCCGGTAGATCGCACACTTCCTCCTCGTACGAGGACTTCACCAACTCTTTGGCAGGCTCGACCACGATGAGCGAGCAGCAGCCCAGCACAGGTCAGCCCGGCGCGGGTGAGCGGCCGCGGCTCGAACCGCGCCCGCTGCACCGTCCCGCCGTCGACCCGGCGCAGTCCGCGGTGTTCAGCCGCCCCACCGGCGTGCCCAGCGCCTTCGATCCGCATCGTCCGGAGACCCCGGGCAACGGCATCCGGCTGGCCGCGCCGCCGCCCGAGGCGCTGAGCAAGGCCTTCGGCCGCCCGGCCGGCTCCCCGGAACTGCTCCAGCGTCCGCCCGGCGAGCAGCCGGTCGACCCTCGGCCCGAGCCCGAGCCGGTGCTGTGGTCGGCCAACGGCCAGCCCGAGGGCCCGGCCTGGCGCGATCCGGCCGCGGGCGCCGTGCTCGGCCCGCCCGCCGGTGCGGCCACCGCCGCGCCGCCGTCGGAGCGGCCGGTGCTCACCGGACCCGGCGCCCGGCTCAGCCTGCGGGAACTGGCCTTCGGCAAGCGCCTGACCCCGGCCGCGCTGCTCGGCCTGGTCGGCTTCGTGCTGGTGATCAGCCTGGTCGGCGGGATCGTCGGCAGGCTCACCGCGGAGGGCGCCAACCCGCTCAACGACCCGGACGCCACCCTGGCCGAGGTCTCGCCCGGCAAGGAGCGCGAGCCCGGCTCGCTGGCCAGCCTGGCCAAGAAGGTGCTGCCCTCGGTGGTCTCCATCGAGGTCCGCCTCGGCGACAGCGGCGGCCTCGGCTCCGGCGTGGTGATCGACGGCAAGGGCTACGTGATCACCAACAACCACGTGGTCGAGATGGCGGCCAACGCGCAGAACGCCAAGGTCGAGGTCGTCTTCCACGACAGTCAGCGGGCCCCGGCCCGGATCGTGGGCCGCGACCCCAAGAACGACCTGGCCGTGCTCAAGGTCGAGGTGTCCAACCTGACCGTGGCCCAGATCGGCAAGTCCGGTGACCTGCAGGTCGGCGACAAGGTGATCGCCATCGGCAACCCGCTCGGCCTGGCAGGCTCGGTCAGCGAGGGCATCGTCTCCGCGGTCAACCGGCCGTTCCGGATCGAGGACGTGGTCTTCAACGCGGTGCAGACCGACGCCGCGATCAACCAGGGCAACTCCGGCGGCGCGCTGGTCGACTCCACCGGCGCGCTGATCGGCATCAACACCGCGATCGTCTCCCGCAGTGGCGGCTCGGTCGGCCTGGGCTTCGCCATCCCGATCGACGACGCCAAGGTCATCGCCGAGGCGCTCATCCGCGGCGGCTCGGTCAAGCACCCGGACATCGGCCTGAACCTCAAGTCGGTGATGAACAACACCGTCAGCGGGGCCCAGGTGCAGAACGTGGTGCAGAACGGCTCAGCCGCGGCCGCGGGCATCCAGGAGGGCGACGTCATCCTCAAGCTGGGTGAGCGCAACATCAAGAACGCCGACGAGCTGCTGGTCGCGGTGCAGCAGCACAAGATCGGCGAGACGGTGCCGGTGCTGCTGGCCCGGCAGGGCCGCCAACTGACCCTCAACGTCACGCTCAAGTCCGACTAGTCTGGGCTCGTCGGGCAAGGGCTAGGGAGGCTTGGGGTGTTCGAGAGCATCGGGTGGGCCGAGATCCTCGTGCTCATCGTGGCCGGCCTGTTCATCCTCGGCCCGGAACGCCTCCCGGAGGCCGCGGCCTGGCTGGGCAAGACGCTGCGCAAGGTGCGCGAGTACGCCACCGGCGCGCGCGAGCAGCTCAAGTCCGAGATCGGCCCGGAGTTCGAGGAGTTCCGCAAGCCGCTGGAGGACCTGCGCAAGATCCGCGATTTCGACCCGCGGCGCGCGGTCACCAAGCACCTGCTGAACGACCTGGAAGACGACTACCAGCACAAGCCCAACGGCCACGCGCCCAGCGCGTCCGGCCAGGCCCCGGTGGTCCAGCCGCCGGTGCAGCGGCCCTTGGGCTACAACGAGCGCCCGCCGTTCGACCCGGACGCGACCTGACGATCGCGTCCGGGATCAGGCCTCAGCGGCCGGCCGGGCTGACGCTGAGCAGGCGGCCGGACAGGCCGCGGGAACGCACGCTCAGCTTCTCCGCGATGCCGTTGAGCACCTTGGCTGCGGCGGTCTCCGGCGCGGCCAGCACGATCGGCTCGCCCGCGTCGCCCTGCTCGCGCAGCCGCGGGTCCAGCGGCACCTGACCCAGCAGCGGCACCGGGGAACCGATCACCGTGCTCAGCGAGTCGGCCACGATCTGGCCGCCGCCGGTGCCGAAGACGTCCATCCGCTCGCCGTTGGGCAGCTCCAGCCAGGACATGTTCTCGATCACGCCTGCCACCCGCTGCCGGGTCTGCAGCGAGATCGCGCCCGCCCGCTCGGCCACCTCGGCTGCGGCCTGCTGCGGGGTGGTGACGACCAGGATCTCCGCGTTCGGCACCAGCTGGGCGATGGAGATGGCCACGTCGCCGGTGCCCGGCGGCAGGTCGAGCAGCAGCACGTCCAGGTCGCCCCAGAACACATCGGCCAGGAACTGCTGCAGCGCGCGGTGCAGCATCGGGCCGCGCCACACCACCGGGGTGTTGCCGGGGGTGAACATGCCGATCGAGATCACCTTCACGCCGTGCGCGGACGGCGGCATGATCATCTTTTCCACCTGCGTCGGCTTGCCGGTGGCGCCGAGCATGCGCGGGATGGAGTGGCCGTAGATGTCGGCGTCCACGATGCCGACGGAGAGCCCCTTGGTGGCCATCGAGGCGGCCAGGTTGACCGTCACGCTGGACTTGCCCACCCCGCCCTTGCCGGAGGCGACGCAGTAGACCCTGGTCAGCGACCCCGGTTCGGCGAAGGGGATGCGCGGCTCCTCCTGGCCGCCGCGCAGGCTCTTGCGCAGTTCGGTGCGCTGGGCGTCGCTCATGACGTCCAGGTGCACCCGCACGCCGGTGACATCCGCGACCGCGGACACCGCCTCGGTGACGTCCTTGGTGATCTTGTCGCGCATCGGGCAGCCGGCCACCGTGAGGTAGACCGAGACGTCAACCGACCCGTCTTCGGCCACCTCGACGTCCTTGACCATGCCCAGCTCGGTGATCGGTTTCCGGATCTCCGGGTCCTGGACGTGGGACAGGGCCTCGCGGATGGCGTCGACGGACGGGCTGACACGTGAAGAGGTCACCCGTCCATGCTACGTCCAGCGGCAGTTCAACCCCGCCCACCGGCAGGTTCCACCACTTTTTCAGACCGAATTGACGGGGCACTCCGCGATCGGTTTGCAGCTCTCCGTAACATGGTGGATCGTGTCGGACCCCGGTACGGCTCGATTACCCACCAGCAGCGAGCTGGCGACCTGGCGTGCGTTCCTGCGCGCCCACGCCCGCATCACCCGTTGGCTGGAAGCCGAGCTCATCACCGAACAGCGCCTGTCCCTTGCCGCCTACGACGTCCTCGTCCAGCTCGCCGAGGCCCCGGAGCGCCAGCTTCGGATGACCGAGCTGGCCGAAGCCGTGCTGCTCTCCCGCTCCGGGGTGACCCGCCTGGTCGACCGCCTGGAGCGAGCCGGGCTGGTCTGCCGTGAGCGGGCCGACGGCGACGGCCGGGGGGTGGTCGCCGTGCTCACCGACCGCGGCCTGGACCGGCTACGGTCGGCCGCGGACACCCACCTGAGCGGCATCAGCAAGCACTTCGTGTCCTTGCTGGGCAACGCGGAACTGGACTCACTGGGCCGCACCTGCGCCCAGCTCGCCGACGGCGAGCTACCGGTCGCCTCGAACCGCCGAGCCCAGGCCTAGCGCGAGACCTGCCGCCTCGCCCTAGACCCGATCCTCGGCCCACCGGGGGTCCTCGCGGACCCGGTCGGCGGTCTTGTCCCGGTGCTTGTCGCGCTTGGGTTTGCGCTCGCCGTTGCCGCTGAGCGCGGCCAGGTCCGAGCGCAGCCGGTCCAGTTCGCCGCGCAGGTAGTCGCGGGTGGCCACCTCGCCCACCGCGATGCGCAGCGCGGCCAGTTCCCTGGCCAGGTACTCGGTGTCGGCCTTGGTGCGTTCGGCGCGGGCCCGGTCCTCCTCCAGCGAGATCCGGTCCCGGTCGTCCTGGCGGTTCTGCGCGAGCAGGATCAGCGGCGCGGCGTAGGCGGCCTGGGTGGAGAAGGCCAGGTTGAGCAGGATGAACGGGTAGGGGTCCCATTGCAGGGACACCGCGAGCAGGTTGATCGCGATCCAGACGATCACCAGCATGGTCTGCCAGAACAGGAACGTGCCGGTGCCCAGGAACCGGGCGATCCGCTCGGAGAAGCGGCCGAATGCCTCCGGGTCCACGTCGAAGGTCAGCCTGCGCGGCTGACGGGGCTGGTCGAGCCGGCGGCGGGGCAGCAGCTCAGGCATGGGAACGGTCCTCCGTGCTCGGATCCTCGGTGACCTCGGTGTCGGGCAGTCCGCTCTCCCGCCAGTCCTGCGGCAGCAGGTGGTCGAGCACGTCGTCCACGGTGACCGCGCCGAGCAGGTGCTCGCCCTCGTCCACCACCGGCGCGCACACCAGGTTGTAGGCGGCGAAGTAGCGGGTGACGTCGGAGAGGGTCGCGGTCGGGGACAGCCGGGACAGATCCTTGTCCACCATGCCCGCCACCAGGTCCGACGGTGGTTCGCGAAGCAGCCGCTGGAAGTGCACGCAGCCCAGGTAGCGGCCGGTGGGGGTGGCGCTGGGCGGGCGGCAGACGAAGACCATGCTGGCCAGCGCCGGGGTCAGATCGCTGTTGCGCACCCTGGCCAGCGCCTCGGCGATGGTGGCGTCCGGGGTGAGCACGATCGGCTCGGGGGTCATCAGACCGCCCGCGGTGTCGAAGGAGTACTCCAGCAGCCTGCGCACCGGCGCGGACTCCTCGGGCTCCATCAGCTCCAGCAGCCGGTCCTTGTCGGTCTCGTCCAGCTCGGCCAGCAGGTCGGCCGCGTCGTCGGGGTTCATCGCCTCCAGCACGTCCGCGGCCCGCTCCTCGCCGAGGTGCCGCAGCAGCGACTTCTGGTCCTCCTCCGGCAGCTCCTCGATCACATCGGCCAGCCGTTCGTCGTCCATCGCGTCGGCCACCTCGAACCGGCGCTTGGGGGACAGCTCGTGCAGGGCCGAGGCCACGTCCACCGCGCGCATCCCGTCGAAGACGGCCAGCAGCTGCTGGGTGCCCTGCGGCTGCTCGGCGATCTGCGCGCGGGCCAGTCCGCTGACCTTCTCCCAGGCCAGCACCTGCACCGGTCCGCGTCGCCCGAGCCTGCCGGTGCGCTGGCGCACGGCCAGTTTCTGCACCAGCCAGTCCCGGGTGCGGGTGGGCTCCAGCCCGGCGTCGACCACCACGGCCGAACCGCCGTCGGGCAGCGTGACGTGCGCGTCCAGCAGTTCGCCGATGATCAGCGCCTCGTTCGGCCGCTGGTGGAAGTGCCGCAGGTTCACCGAGCCGGTGGCCAGCGCGACCGCGCTGGATTCGATCGAGGTCACCCGCAGCATCGGCACGAAGATCCGGCGCCGGGTGATCAACTCCACCACCAGCCCGAGCACCCGGGGCGGCGAGCGGTCCACCCGCAGGCCCACCACCACGTCCCGGACCTTGCCGATGGACTCCCCATCCGGCCCGAAGACCGTCAAACCGGCTAGCTGTGCGGCGAAAACCCTGTTCGGACCGGCCATGACCGCAGGCTAACGTCAGGGCTGTGGCACTACCGGGTAAGACCCTCCGCATGGACCTCGTGGACGTGTTCACCAGCATCCCGTTCGCCGGGAACGCGCTGGCCGTGGTGCATGGGGCGGAGCAGCTGAGCACGGCGGCCATGCAGGCCATCGCGCGCGAGCTGAACCTGTCCGAGACCGCCTTCCCACTGCCGCCTGCCCAGCCCGGCGCGGACTACCGGCTGCGCGCGTTCAGCCCGCTGGTGGAACTGCCCTTCGCCGGACATCCCAGCGTGGGCACCGCCTGGGTGCTGGCCAGGGACGGCGTACTCGGCCACGGCACCGTGACGCAGGAGTGCGGCGCCGGCCTGCTGCCGGTGACGGTGGACGAACACGGCGCCCGGCTCACCGGCGGCACCCCGCAACTCGGCGCGGACCTGGATGCGGCCGTGCTGGCCGCCGCGCTGGGCCTGCGCCCGGCCGATCCGGCGATCGCCGCCGGGATCGCGGGCTGCGGCCTGGATTTCAACTACTTCCTGGCCGACCCGGCCGAACTGCCTGCCGCCGCTGCCCGCCCGGACCAGGTGCTCGCCGCGGTCGTCGGCCGCGGGATCGTGCCGGTGGCCTGGGATCCGGCCACCCGGACCGCGACCGTGCGGATGTTCCGCGGCACCGGCGGCGAGGACCCGGCGACCGGATCGGCCGCGCTCGGCCTCGGCGTCTGGCTGGTGGCCCGCGGCCTGCTGCCCGCCGACGGCCACGCCGAATACCTGGTGCGCCAGGGCGAGTGGCTGGGCCGTCCGTCCGAACTGCATTGCACAGTGACCGCGACCGGTGGCCGGGCCACCGAGGTCACCGTATGGGGTGGGGTGGTCGAGGTCGGCGCTGGCCGGATCCGGATTCCCGGCTAGCTCTCGGCCAGCCACTCCGCGACCGTGCGCACCACCGCGGCCTGCTGCTGACCGGCGGGCCCGCGGCCGACCGCGCTGATCCACTCGTCCACCGCCCTGGCCAGCGCCCACTCCCGGGAACGGGCCAGGTCCAGACCGCTGGCATCGGCCAGCAACGCGATCCGCCTGCGCAGCCCCGCCGCGCTGCCGAGTTCGGCGAACCGGCCGCGCAGCAACGGCAGCAGCTCGTAGTGCGGGTCGCCGGAGATCGGTTTCGGGTCGATGGCCAGCCAGGGTTCGCGGCGGCCGGCCAGCACGTGCGCGAAGTCCAGGTCGCGGTGCAGCAGCGAGGGCCGGTAGCCGCCGGAGGTCAGCTCGATGTGCGCGCGCACCGCCCGCCCGACCAGCCGGTGCGGCACCGGCTGGCCGACCCGGTCCCATTCGTGGTGCGCGTCGGCGGCCCACAGCAGCGCCTCGTCGATCAGCCGGGGCACGCTCGGCGGGGGCGGCACCCACAGCCGCCGGGCCAGGTTGCCGATGATCCCGCAGGCCTCGTCGTGCGGTTCCCGTTCCAGCGACCGGGTCTCGTCCAGGCGTTCCAGCAGCATCGCGCCGTGCGCGGGGTCCTCGCCGAGCAGCCGGACCGCGCCGTTGCCCGCCCAGCGCTGCAACGCGGTGGCCTCGTGCCGGGTGTCCTCGTCCAGCCAGGTCACCTTGATCGCGTAGCGCTCCTCGCCACTGCGCACCGGCACCACCAGCGCCTGCGCGCCGTGCGTGGCAGGCCCTTCCGGCTCGACGCCCCAGTACCCGCACAGCTCGCCCACCACTCCGGGCAGCCGGTCCAGCCAGGGCCGCGCGGAATCGCCCTGCCTGGCGATGGTCTCGGCGGCGAAGCGGTCGGGTACCGCGATCACGTCGGTTCGACCCGGAAGACCTGGGTGTAGCGCGGTTCCGCGTTCAGCCGGGCCGCGGCCAGCGCCGCGCGGAGATCCGGATCCGGTTCGACCAGGTGCGCGACGGCGGGCACCTCGGTCAGGTGCGAGTGCGTGCTGGGCGAGCGGACGGTGACGGTGCAGCCGACCCCGTCGGTCAGCCCCGGCACTTCCTGCTCGCCACCCCCGACCGCGACCCACACCGCGCCATCCCGCCACAATGCCCACACCAGGGTCGCGCGCAGGCCATGCGGGGCGATCCACACCGCGGCCGCTTTGCGGAGGGCCGCGTCCAGCAGTCGGGTGGTCTCCACCGGTTCAGCATCGCACGCGTTGTGAGAGAGACCTCAGCGGAGTGGCCGAGTCTTGATCGGCGTGCCAGCATTCGGCCACACCGCGTTGTTACTGGTCGGTACAAGGAGGTCCGCAGTGGTCGACCGCAGGCGTTCCCGTCGTTCCTGTCTCGCCGTTCCCGGTTCGAGCCAGAAGATGATCGACAAGGCCCGCACCCTGCCAGCCGACCAGGTGTTCCTGGACCTGGAGGACGCCTGCGCCCCGCTGGCGAAGCCGGCGGCCCGCAAGACCATCGTGGCCGCGCTGAACGAGGGCGGCTGGGAGGGCAAGACCAGGGTGGTCCGGGTCAACGACCTGACCACCGAGTGGACCTACCGCGACGTGGTCGAGGTGGTCGAGGGCGCGGGCGCGAACCTGGACTGCATCATGCTGCCCAAGGTCCAGACCGCGGACCAGATCGCCTGGCTGGACCTGACCCTGACCCAGATCGAGAAGACCATGGGCTTCGAGGTCGGCAAGATCGGCATCGAGGCCCAGATCGAGAACGCCAAGGGCCTGGTCGAGGTCGACGCCATCGCCACCGCCAGCCCCCGCATCGAGACCATCATCTTCGGCCCGGCCGACTTCATGGCCTCCATCAACATGAAGTCCCTGGTCGTCGGCGAACAACCCCCCGGCTACGACGTGGGCGACGCCTACCACTACATCCTGATGCGCATCCTGATGGCCGCCCGCGCCACCGACGTGCAGGCCATCGACGGCCCCTACCTGCAGATCAAGGACGTCGACGGCTTCCGCCGGGTCGCGGGCCGTTCGGCCGCCCTGGGCTTCGACGGCAAGTGGGTCCTGCACCCGGGCCAGCTGGACGCCGCGAACGAGTCCTACAGCCCGAACCAGAACGACTACGACCACGCCGAGAACATCCTGGACGCCTACGACTGGTTCACCTCGGAGGCCGGTGGCAAGCGCGGGGCGGCGATGCTGGGCGACGAGATGATCGACGAGGCTTCGCGCAAGATGGCGCTGGTGATCAGCGCGAAGGGCCGGGCGGCGGGGATGGCGCGCACGGATCGCTGGACGCCGCCGGAGAGCTGAGCCGGGCACGGCGCTGCGGCTGACCGGCCGCGGCGCCCGGCCGTAGAGTGATCGCGTGACCGAGCGGCTGTTGCGCAAGATCGAGATCGAGGGCTTCACCTCGATCAAATCGGCGTCGGTCGAACTCGGCCGGTTGAACGTGCTGGTCGGCGCGAACGGCGCGGGCAAGAGCAACTTCATCCGAGCGCTGGAACTGCTGCATGGTTGTCATGCCTTTCACTTCCATGACGCCGCGGTGGGCACCCCGCCGAATCGGCTGACCCCGACGGCCGACAACCTGACCCTGCACCGGGATGGGCGCAACCTCGCTGCTGTGCTGATGGCGCTGCGCGACCACGATCTTCCTGCTCACGCGGCGGCCTACGACCAAATTGTCACCACGGTTCAGTTGGTCGCGCCCTTCGTGCGGGATTTTGTGCTCGAACCGGACGAGTCGCACCGGGTGCAGTTTCGGTGGCGTCAGCAGGGCTCGGATGTCGTCCTTTCCGGGGTCCAGATGTCCGACGGCACACTGCGGTTCATTTGCCTGGCAACACTCCTGTCGCACCCTGAACTTCCTGCTCTGGTCGCGCTGGACGAGCCCGAACTCGGTCTCCATCCGTTCGCGCTCGTTCAGCTCGCCGATCTGTTGCGGGCGGCGTCGATACGGAGTCAGGTGTTGATCGCGACCCAGTCGGTGACGTTGATGAACCAGTTCGCCGTGGAAGAGGTTGTCGTCGTCGAACGAGAGGGCGGTTCGTCGCGATTCCACCGGCCTGATCCAGCCGCGCTGCGGATCTGGCTGGAGGAGTACACCCTCGGCGAGATCTGGGAGAAGAACCTGATCGGTGGCCGTCCGGCCAATGAAGGGGCGAGCGCACAGCGCGTGAACTGACTGCCCGATCGGGCACCCGACTGCGCGGCCCCGCTCGGCCAACCGTGTGTACTTCCCGCGCGGCAACCCGAACGTGTCCCGTTGATCAGACACTGGTCAACATGGGCCCACTCGACCCCGCAGCCGAGACCGTCCCCGCCGAGCCTGGCCACAACCGCCAGGAGCTGCGGCTCGCGCTGTCCATGCGGGGTGGGGTGTCCCTTGCCGTGTGGATTGGCGGGGCGGCTTCGGAGATCGCGCGGTTGCGGTGTGCGCTGGCCGCGGACGAGCCGGGGAATCCGTGGGCGGGGCTCGCGGGGCTGGCCGGCTACGAGTCGGTGCGGATCGACGTGCTCACCGGGGCCTCGGCCGGTGGGTTGAACAGCGCGATCATGGCGGCGAGCCTGGTGTACGGGTTCCGGTTCGACGCTATCCGGGACTTGTGGGTGCAGCTTGGGGATCTGGACGCGATGTGCCGGGCCACGCCGCGGATGTTCCAGCCCAAACCGCAGTCGTTGCTGGAGGGTGACGGGTACTTCGGCCAACAGCTGCGGCAGCGGTTGCAGAAGCTGGTCGCCGAACCCGCGCGCGGACCCCTCGCCGACCGGGTCGATCTGCTGCTGACCGCGACCTTGCTGGACCCGGTGACCGTCACCCGCTGGGACGACCGGCTGGCCACCATCCGGGAGCGGCGGCGCTCGGCCGCGTTCCGGTTTCGGCACCGCGGCTCGGCCGGGGATCCGTTGTCGGACTTCGCCGCGGGCAGTGAGGCGCGGCGGACCGCGGCCCAGCTCGCCCAGGCCGCCCGCACCACCTCCTCCTTCCCGCTGGCCTTCGAGCCCGCGAGCGTGCGCGCCCAGCCGGACACCCCGGCCGGCGAGGTCGACCTGATGGGGTGTTTCTCCGAATCGGCCCCTGCCCAGGGCAAGGCGTTCCAGGTGATCGACGGCGGGGTGCTGGACAACATTCCGGTGGCCGCGGCGATCAAGGCCATCGCGGCTTCGCCCGCGGACGGGCCGACCGATCGCTGGCTGGTCTACCTCAACCCGGAACCGATCGTGGGCACCACCGCCAAACCGGTCAGTGAGCGGCGGCGCGGGCTACCGGTCGGGCTGGCCGCGCTGGCCGCGCGCTACAACCAGGAATCGCTGCTCACCGACATCGAGGAGCTGGACGCGCACAACCGGGAGGTGCGCCGGATCGAACTGCGCCGGCAGGCCCTGTTCGCGCCGCTGACCGCGTTGCCCGCCACCGAACGCGCCGCCGGGCTCACCGAACTCATCGGGCGGGTCGGGCCGGTGCACGCGCACCTGCGGGCCTGCCTGGACGCCGAGCGGATCACCGGCGTGCTGCTCGACCCGGCCAAGCGCCCGCCCGGCCTGCTGCGCCGGGCCCCGCTGCAGGACGATCCGGTGGCCGCCTGGTCCGCGCAGGCCCGGCGCTCACTCGCGCCGCGGCTGACCGAGGTGCTCGGCACCGCGGCCGCCGAGGACCCGGAGACCGTCTTCACCGATGTCACCGCCCTGGGCGCGGCCGTCGACCTGTGCATTCGCTGGGCCCGTGAACTGGAACGATGGGCCGAGGAGCACTACCTGCCCGCGATCGGCGAGGTCAAGGCGGTGCTCTACCGGCTGCGCCAGATCGCCGATGTGCTGGCCGATCACGCCGACGGGCGCTGGCTGGCGCTGGCCGCGGCGGAGAGCGGCGAGCCGACCGACCTGCGGGCCTGGGCGCAGACCGCGTTCACCGAGTACCGGCAGGCGCAGCGGGAACTCGGGCCGGGCGTGCGTGATCCGCTCGGCTGGGTGCTGGAGGCCGCGCTCACCCCCGATCCCGGCGACGAGCAGGAGCAGATCGAGGCGAACAAGCGGTTCCAGGAACGGCTGCTCGAACTCGCCGAGGAGCTGGAGGCCGACGGCGTCGAGCAGCGGGACGAGGACCTGGAACCCCGGTCGGTGGACGGGCTCGGCCTGGTCTGGCCCGCCGTCTTCACCGCGGCCACCCGGCTGGCCGAGGCCGCGCCGCGCCGCTCGCGCAGTGCCGAGAGCGAGCTGGACGCGGTGGTGCACCAGCTCCTGGAGACCGCGCCGGACCTGCCCATCGTGCTGGCCCAGGTGGTCGCGCTGACCGCGCCGTTGCACGCGGCGCAGAGCGCGGGCGGCCGGATCAGATTCATGCGCATCGCCAGTGACGCGCCCACCCCGATCGACTTCCGGAAACTGTTGGCGGGCAAGGAAACCCTCACCCCCGACGACAAGCTGTGCGGCACCGACCTTGGCGCGTTCGCCGCGTTCTGTTCGGCGAAATGGCGGGCCAACGACTGGATGTGGGGCCGGTTGGACGCCGCCGCCAGCCTGGTCTCGCTGCTCACCGATCCGGCCCGGCTGCGCGAGTTCGCCCGCGGCCGGGACCTGGACGAGCTGTTCGCCGACATCGAGCGGATCGCCACCACCCCGCCCGGCGCGGCCGAACTCGGCAGCACGAATCCGGTGCCGGACAAGGAATGGCGGCGTTTCCTCGGCCAGCGCTTCGAGGCTCGCAAGGACGCCGTGCGGCTGGAACTGGCCGAGGTGCTCGCGCCCAACCCGGTGCCGCCCGCGTTGCGCCAGACCAGGGCCGCGCTCACCGAACGCGTGCAGTGGGCGGTACTGGCCGCCGAACTGTCCTTTGTGGACGGTGTCGAGCTTGGTGCGCACCCGGTCGTGTCCGAGCCCGCGCCGCCGCTGCCGCCGGGCGTGCTGGAGCAGCGGACCGCCGAGTACGAGGTGGGGCACCAGGAGATCAAGGATCTCGGCGACGTGCGGGTGGCGCGCACCGCGATCCGGCTCGGCCTGCTGGCCCATCGCACGGTCAAACCCGAGTCCTACACAGTGCCGATGATCGCCGCCCGGGTGGCGATGACCGTGTTCAAGCCGCTGCTGCTGGCCTTCCTGTTCTTCTTCACCGCACCCGAGCGCGCGCTGCTGGCCGCCTCGGTCGCGCTGGCCGGGCTGCTCACCGCGCACCGCCCGGACGACTGGATCGACATCCCCTGGTGGACCCGGCTGGGCCCGACGAGCTGGGACTTCGGCCGCTGGGCGCTGGTCGTGGTCACCGCGCTGGTGATCTTCCTGGCCGCGCGGGCCGCGGTGCGCGCGGTGCGCCGCAAGTCCGCCGGCGGGGTGCGGCGACCGGCTGAGCTGGCCGGACTCGCCGTGCTGGTCGGTGTCGGCGGGCTGTACGCGGCCTCGGCCGGACTGGCCTTCGGTCCGGCCGCGATCACCGTGGGCGCGGCGCTGACCACCTGGCTGGCCACCTGCTGGATGCGGGTGGACCGCCGGGTGCTGGCCACCCTGCTCGGCGCGGCCGTCTTCGCCGGTGGCGCGCTGCTCTTCGCCGACCAGGCGCTGCCGATCGGGTGGTGGTTCACCACCTGCGCGGTGCTCGCCGGGTACGCGGTCACCGCGCTGGCCAGCCTCACCGACCCGCTGCCGGAGCGCAGGCCACACGAGTTCTCCAGGTAATTCATGATCGAACTACGCGGCACAATGGGTTGAATACTAATTGTTGCCGGAATTAGTGAGATGGCGCACGAAAACGCAACCTGATTTGCCTTCCGGGGGTGCTGACCAGCGAGTCTGCTGGCATGTTCTTTTTCCGTAAACGCACCGACGATGATCTTTTGGAACGCAGTCTGCGGCCCTGCGGCGATTGCGACGCCCAGGTCCACGTTTTCGCTGAGACCTGCCGGCACTGCGGTGCGAGCCTGGAGCTGGTCGCCAGCTGACCCGCTGTGGTGAGCACCTTCACAGCGCGCGACCACCCCGCAGCAGCCATACTCGCCGGTAACAAACCGCGCCTACAGTGCTGTAGAGAGAGGGGAAAGTCGTGGCCAGGCTTGCCCAGACCGCCGGTCTCACCGAGATCCAGCAGGAGATCCTCAGCACCGTCCGCTCCTTTGTGGACAAGGAGATCATCCCGCACGCGCAGGCCCTGGAGCACGGCGACAGCTACCCCGCCGACATCGTCGAGGGCATGAAGGAGATGGGCCTGTTCGGGCTCACCATCCCCGAGGCATACGGCGGGCTCGGCGAGTCCCTGCTCACCTACGCGCTGGTGGTCGAGGAGATCGCGCGCGGCTGGATGAGCGTCTCCGGCGTGATCAACACCCACTTCATCGTGGCGCACATGGTCAAGCAGCACGGCACCGAGGCGCAGAAGCAGGACCTGCTGCCCCGGATGGCCACCGGCGACCTGCGCGGCTCCTTCTCCATGTCCGAGCCGGAACTGGGCTCCGACGTGGCCGCCATCCGCACCCGCGCGGTGCGGCAGGGCGAGGACTTCGTGATCAACGGCCAGAAGATGTGGCTGACCAACGGCGGCACCTCCAACCTGACCGCCGTGCTGGTGCGCACCGACGAGGGCGCGCCCAAGCCGCACCAGAACCTGACCACCTTCCTGGTGGAGAAGCCCACCGGCTACGGCGAGGTGCTGCCCGGCCTGAAGGTGCCCGGCAAGATCGACAAAATGGGCTACAAGGGCGTCGACACCACCGAGATGGTCTTCGACGACTTCCGGATCGGCGCGGACAAGATCCTCGGCGGCTCCTCCGGCAAGGGCTTCGCGCACATGATGGACGGGGTCGAGATCGGCCGGGTCAACGTGGCCGCGCGGGCCTGCGGCATCGCCATCCGCGCCTTCGAGCTGGCGGTGAGCTACGCCCAGCAGCGCAGCACCTTCGGCAAGCCGATCGCCCAGCACCAGGCCATCGCGTTCAAGCTGGCCGAGATGGCCACCAAGGTCGAGGCCGCGCACCTGATGATGGTCAACGCGGCCCGGCTCAAGGACTCCGGCGCGCGCAACGACGTCGAGGCGGGCATGGCCAAGCTGATCGCCAGCGAGTACTGCGTCGAGGTCACCCAGGAGTCCTTCCGCATCCACGGCGGCTACGGCTACTCCAAGGAGTACGAGATCGAGCGGCTGATGCGCGAGGCGCCGTTCCTGCTCATCGGCGAGGGCACCAGCGAGATCCAGAAGACGATCATCAGCCGGGGCTTGCTGCGTGACTATGGACTCCGTGGCTAGTTCCGTGCGCGTCGAGGCGGCGTAAACCGGGCAACCTTGGCAGGATTGGGGTATCAGTCCTGCGGAGGTGCTTGTCGTGACCAGTTCGTTCTCCGGTGCCCGGCCCGGTGGCCTGCCCACCCCGCCCACCGGGTGGCCGATCGGCTCCTACGTCAAGTACGAGGAGGCGCAGCGCGCGGTCGATCACCTCGCGGACAGCTCCTTCCCGGTGCAGGACGTGACCATCGTGGGCGTCGACCTGATGCTGGTCGAGCGCGTCACCGGGCGACTGACCTGGGGCAAGGTGCTGGGCACCGGCGCGGCCTCCGGCGCCTGGTTCGGCCTGTTCGTGGGTGTGCTGCTCAGTCTGTTCAACCAGGACGGGATCGCGCTGGGGCCGATCCTGATCTCGCTGGTCACCGGCGTGGTGTTCTTCATGATCTTCGCCGCGGCCGGGTACGCCACCCAGCGCGGCAAGCGGGACTTCGTCTCGGCCAGTCAGTTGGTGGCCGGTCGCTACGACGTGCTCTGCTCGCCGCGCAACGCCGAGCAGGGCCGGGACATGCTGGCCCAGCTCGCCCTGCGCGGGCCGGGGCAGCAGCCCGGATGACTGGGCACTTCCTAGGCCGAACGGGTAGGAAAATTTTCCCACTTCCGTGTATCTGAATCGTTGCTGCTTGCCGGTTGCGGCCACTGATCAGCGGCTCTAGGTTCGGGAGCCAACTCCGGAGGGCACGACGAGGTGCCCGACTTCTCGCTTTGTCGGTCCGGGCCGTCTGCACGCGGTCCAGGCTTGCCTTCCGGGTTTCAGCAGGAAGGGAGGCAGGGCGCATGGATGGCCCCTGGCGAGGCGCTAGGTCCAGAAGCACTCGGGTCGTAGGTTTGCTCACCGCCGCCGTGGTCGCCGCACCCGTGCTCGCGGCATGCGGCAACGGCGAGTCCGGCGGCAACATCATCAACCTCTACGGCGCACCGGAGCAGAACTTTCAGAAGGTGGTCGACACCTGCAACCAGCAGGCGGGCGGCAAGTACCGGATCGTGTACAACAAGCTGCCCCGCGGCGCGGACGGTCAGCGTGAGCAGATGGTGCGCAGGCTGGCCGCCGACGACACCGAGATGGACATCCTCTACCTGGACAACCCCTGGCTGGCCGAGTTCGCCGAGGCGGGCTGGCTGCGCGAGTGGACCGGCCAGGACAAGGCGGCGGCCGAGGCCGGGGTGCTCGCCGGCCCGCTGCAGTCCACCCAGTACAAGGGCAAGACCTACGCGGCCACCAAGAACACCAACGTCCAGCTGCTCTGGTACCGCGATGACGTGGTGACCACCCCGCCTGCGACCTGGGACGAGATGATCGCCCAGGCCAAGCAGCTCAAGGCCGCAGGCAAGCCGCACACCGCGCTGATCACCGGCAAGCAGTACGAGGGCCTGGTGGTGCAGTACAACACCCTGGTCGCCTCCTACGGCGGCAAGATCGTCTCCGACGACGGCAGCAAGGCCGTGGTGGACGAGGGTGCGGTCAAGGCCCTGCGCACGCTCAAGGAGTTCGCCACCGCCGGTATCGCCAGCGCCTCGCTGACCAGCTCGGAGGAGGGCGACATCCAGCGGGAGTTCGAGACCGGCAACTCCGCCTTCGAGCTGAACTGGCCGTTCGTCTACCCGGCCATGCAGAAGGGCAACCCGACGCTGGCCAAGAACTTCAAGTGGGCGCGCTACCCGGGCGCGGTGCCCGGCGTGCCGAGCAAGGTCACCCTGGGCGGCGCGAACTGGGGCGTGAGCAAGCACTCGCGCAAGCCCGACCTCGCGTTCGCGGCCACGTTGTGCCTGCGCAGCCCGGAGAACCAGCTGTTCTCCGCGGTCAACGACGGGGTGCCGCCGACCATCGACTCGGTCTACGACCGGCCGGAGATGATCGAGGCGTACCCGATGAAGGAGACCATCCGCGAGGAACTGCGGGACGCGGCGAACCGGCCGCTGACGCCGTCCTGGCAGAACGTCTCCTCGGTGCTCTCCACCGTGCTGTCCCCGCCCTCGGCGATCGATCCGGACAAGACCGCGGCCCGGCTGCGGACCGAGATCCAGGACGCCATCGACTCGAAGGGGGTGCTGCCGTAATGGGGAAAGCTGTTCTGAGCGAAGGAAAACGGGCTGAGCGGCGGCTGGGTCTGCTGCTGTGCGCCCCCGCCGCGCTGGTGATGGTCGCGGTCACCGGCTGGCCGATCATCTACTCGGTCTGGCTGTCCCTGCAGCGGTTCGACCTGAAGTTCCCGGACAAGCAGGAATTCATCGGTCTGGACAACTACATCGCGGTGCTCGGCAATAGCTACTGGTGGACCGCCTTCGGGGTGACCTCCATCGTCACCCTGGCCACCGTGGTGGTGGAACTGGTGCTGGGCATGGCGCTCGCGCTGGTCATGCACCGCACGATCGTCGGCCGCGGACTGGTGCGCACCGCCGCGCTGATCCCGTACGGCATCGTGACCGTGGTCGCGGCGTTCTCCTGGAAGTACGCCTGGACCCCAGGAACCGGTTACCTGGCCGAGTGGTTCGCCGGCGCAGGCGCGCCGCTGACCGAGCGGGTGCCGTCGCTGCTGATCATCTCGCTGGCCGAGATCTGGAAGACCACGCCGTTCATGGCCCTGCTGCTGATGGCGGGCCTGGCGCTGGTGCCGGATGACCTGCTCAAGGCCGCCGCGCTGGACGGCGCGTCCGGCTGGCAGCGCTTCACCAGGATCATCGTGCCGATGATGAAGCCGGCCATCCTGGTCGCGCTGCTGTTCCGCACCCTGGACGCGTTCCGCATCTTCGACAACATCTTCGTGCTCACCGCGGGCGGGCAACAGACGTCCTCGGTGTCGATGCTGACCTACAACAACCTGATCAAGGGGTTGAACCTCGGCATCGGGTCCACCATGTCGGTGCTGATCTTCCTCGCGGTGGCGATCATCGCCTTTGTCTTCATCAAGGTGTTCGGCACCGCGGCACCCGGCAGCGACCCGCAGGGGAGGCGTTGATGGCTATCGGTGGAGCCGTGACGACCGGCCGCAAATGGGGCTGGGGCCTGATCAACACCATTGTCGTGGTGTACGCGATGTTCCCGGTGCTGTGGATCGTGTCGCTCTCGTTCAAGACCAAGAAGGCGCTGGCCGACGGTGGCCTGTGGCCGACCGAGTGGACGCTGGCGAACTACAGCGCGATCTTCGGCAGCACCGGGTTCCTCCGGCCGCTGTTCAACTCGATCGGCATCGCGATCATCGCGACCGCGATCGCCGTGGTGCTGGGCACCATGGCCGCCTACGCGATCGCCCGGCTGGACTTCCCCGGCAAGCGGTTGCTGGTGGGCGTCTCGCTGCTGATCGCGATGTTCCCGCAGGTCTCGCTGGTCTCGCCGTTGTTCGACATTGAGCGCTCGCTCGGGTTGTTCGACACCTGGCCCGGCCTGATCCTGCCGTACATCACCTTCTCCCTGCCGCTGGCGATCTACACGCTCTCGGCGTTCTTCCGGGAGATCCCCTGGGAGCTGGAGAAGGCGGCCAAGATGGACGGGGCCACCCCGAGCCAGGCCTTCTTCAAGGTGGTGGCGCCGCTGGCGGCGCCCGGCGTGTTCACCACCGCGATCCTGGTGTTCATCTTCTGCTGGAACGACTTCCTGTTCGCGATCTCGCTGACCTCCACCGAGACCTCGCGGACCGTGCCAGCCGCACTGGCGTTCTTCACCGGCGATTCGCAGTTCGAGGACCCCACCGGGTCCACGTCGGCGGCCGCGGTCGTGATCACCGTGCCGATCATTCTGTTCGTGTTGTTCTTCCAGCGCCGCATCGTCGCCGGACTGACGTCCGGCGCCGTGAAGGGGTGAGGTGAGTCGTGGCCGACATCGTGTTGGACAAGGTGACCAAGAAGTACCCGGACGGCGCGCTCGCCGTCTCGGAGGTGAACGTCGAGATCGCCGACGGCGAGTTCATCATCCTGGTGGGTCCCTCTGGTTGCGGGAAGTCCACGACGCTGAACATGATCGCGGGGCTGGAGGACATCACCTCCGGCGAACTGCGCATCGGTGGTGAGCGCGTGAACGAGCGGGCGCCCAAGGACCGGGACATCGCGATGGTGTTCCAGTCCTACGCGCTCTACCCGCACATGACCGTGCGGGAGAACATGGCCTTCCCGTTGCGGCTGGCCAAGGTGGACAACGCCACGGTGACCCGCAAGGTCAACGAGGCCGCCGAGGTGCTCGACCTGGGTCAGCACCTGGACCGCAAACCGGCGAACCTCTCCGGTGGCCAGCGGCAGCGGGTGGCGATGGGCCGGGCGATCGTGCGCAGCCCCAAGGCGTTCCTGATGGACGAACCACTGTCCAACCTGGACGCCAAGCTGCGCGTGCAGATGCGCACCGAGGTCTCCCGGCTGCAGAAGAAGCTGGGCACCACCATGGTCTACGTGACCCACGACCAGACCGAGGCGATGACCCTCGGCGACCGGGTCGTGGTCATGCGCGGTGGCCTGGTGCAACAGATCGGCGCTCCGCAGTTCCTCTACGAGAACCCGGCGAACCTGTTCGTGGCCGGTTTCATCGGCTCGCCCGCGATGAACTTCATCCCGGCGCGGCTGGAGGAGGGCCGGGCCTGTAGCGGACTGGGCAAGATCCCGCTGTCCGACCGGGTCCGCCGGCTGGTCGAACAGGCGGGCGCGGGCCGAGAGGTGATCATGGGCGTACGCCCCGAGCACTTCGAGGACGCCGCCGTCGTCGACCCGGCCGCCAAGGCCCGCGGCGCGGTGTTCACCGCGCACGTGGACGTGCTGGAGTCGATGGGCTCGGACAAGTACGCCTACTTCACCGTCTCCGGCGAGCGGGCCAGCTCGGCGGAACTGGAGGAACTGGCCGCCGACGCCGGCCTGACTGACCTGGGCTCCAGCTCAGCCGAAGGCAGCGCCATCATCACCCGCCTGTCCGCGGCCTCCACCGCCACCGAAGGCCAGCACCTGGAAGTCTGGTTCGACCCGGACAAGATCCAGCTCTTCGACCCCCAGTCCGGCAAGAACCTGACCTACTCAGCCTGACCCATTCCCACAACGGCCAACGAGCCGTACCACAGCGGCCAACACTCCGAAGGGCTCCAAGCTCTTCGGAGTGTTGGCCGCTGTGAGGGTTAGGCGCCGAGGAGTTTTTCTCGGGCTGAGGGGTCGGAGAGGACGGCGGGTGGGGTGAAGCGGGCGCCGTATTTTTCGGCGAGTTGGGTGGCTCGGGTTACGAAGCCGTCCACGCCGCCTTCGTAGCCGAAGATGTACTGGATCACGCCGCCGGTCCAGGCTGGGAAGCCGATGCCGAAGATGGAGCCGATGTTGGCGTCCGGCACTGAGGTGAGCACGCCCTCCTCGAAGCAGCGGACCGTTTCGATCGCCTCGATGAAGAGCATGCGCTCCTTGAGGTCGGTGAAGGGCAGCTCGTTCGGGGTGGCCGGGAAGTGCTCGGCCAGGCCCGGCCACAGGCCGGTGCGCTTGCCGTCGGCGTAGTCGTAGAAGCCGGCGCCGCTGGACTTGCCCTTGCGGTCGAACTCCTCGACCAGGCGGTCGATGATCTGCTCGGCCGGGTGGGACACCCAGGTCTGGCCCGCGGCCTCGAAGGCGGCCTTGGTCTCGTTGCGGATCTTGCGCGGCAGGGTGAGGGTCAGCTCGTCCATCAGCTGGAGCACCGGGGCTGGGTAACCGGCCTGGGCCGATGCCTGCTCGATGCTGGGCGCCGGCACGCCCTCGGCCAGCATGGCCACGCCCTCGTTGAGGAAGGTGCCGATCACCCGGCTGGTGAAGAAGCCGCGGCTGTCGTTCACCACGATCGGGGTCTTCTTGATCTTGAGCACCACGTCGAATGCCTTGGCCAGCGCCTCATCGCTGGTGTGCTCGCCGCGGATGATCTCCACCAGCGGCATCTTGTCCACCGGGGAGAAGAAGTGCAGGCCGACGAAGTCCGGCCGCCGGGACACCCCCTCGGCCAGGCCGGTGATCGGCAGCGTGGAGGTGTTGGAGGCCAGCAGCGCGTCCGGCGCGACCACCGGCTCCACCTCGGCGAAGACCTTGTGCTTCAACGAGACGTCCTCGAAGACCGCCTCGATCACCAGGTCCGCGCCTGCCAGGTCGGCGGCGTTGTCGGTGGGCGTGATCCGGGCCAGCACCTCGGCCCGCTTGTCCGCGGTGAGCTTGCCCCGGGAGACCGCCTTGTCCAGGATGCCCTCGGAGTAGGCCTTGCCCTTCTCCGCCGCGGCCGGCGAGACGTCCTTGAGCAGGACCTCGATCCCGTTGCGGGCGCAGACATAGGCGATCCCGGCGCCCATCATGCCCGCGCCGAGCACCGCGACCTTCCGCGGTTCGTACTTGGCCACGCCCGCCGGGCGGGAGCCGCCGTTGTTGATGTGCTGCAGGTCGAAGAAGAACGCCTTGATCATGTTCTTCGAGATCTGCCCGGCGGCCAGCTCGGTCAGGTACCGGCTCTCGATCACCAGCGCGTTGTCGATGTCGACCTGGCTGCCCTCGACCGCGGCGCACAGGATGTTGTGCGGCGCCGGGTAGTGCGCGCCCTTGAGCTGCTTGCGCAGGTTGGCCGGGAACGCGGGCAGGTTCGCCGCGAACTTCGGGTTCGACGGGGTGCCGCCGGGGATCTTGTGTCCCTTGACGTCCCAGGGCTGCACCGCGTCCGGGTTGGCCTTGACCCACTCCTTGGCGCGGGCGATCAGCTCTTCGCGGTTGCCCACCAGCTCGTCCACGATGCCGGTTTCCCTGGCCTGCGCCGGCCGCAGCTGCTGGCCCTGCAACAGCAGTTTCAGCAGCGCGTCGGCGATGCCGAGCATGCGCACGGTGCGGGTGACACCACCGGCGCCGGGCAGCAGGCCCAGGGTGACCTCGGGCAGGCCGAACTTGCTGCGGCCGTCGTCGATGGCGATGCGGTGGTGACAGGCCAGCGCGATCTCCAGGCCGCCGCCCAGCGCGGTGCCGTTGAGCGCGGCCACCACCGGGCGGCCCAGCTTCTCCAGCCGCCGCAGCTGCGCCTTGATCTCGGTCAGCCCGGTGAAGAACCGCTGCGCGTCGGCCGGGGTCACCTGGCGCAGGTCGTTGAGGTCGCCGCCGGCGAAGAAGGTCTTCTTGGCCGAGGTGATCACCACACCGGTGATCTGCTCGCGCTCGGCCTCCAGCCGGTCGACGGTCTCGGCCATCGAACGGTGGTACCGCTCGTTCATCGTGTTCGCGCTCTGCTCAGGGTCGTCCAGGGTGAGCAGGACGATGCCGTCCTCGTCGACGTCCCAGCGGATGGTGGAGGTGTGTTCCGACATGTCGCCTTCCGCTCTCAGAGTCGCTCGATGATGGTCGCGACGCCCATGCCGCCGCCGATGCACAGGGTGACCAGGCCGTACCGGCCGCCGCGTCGCTCCAGCTCGTCCAGCACGGTGCCCAGCAGCATCGCGCCGGTCGCGCCCAGCGGGTGGCCCAGCGCGATCGCGCCGCCGTTGACGTTGACCTTCTCGTGCGGGATGTCCAGGTCCCGCATGAACTTCAGCACCACCGCGGCGAATGCCTCGTTCATCTCGAACAGGTCGATGTCGGCCGCGGTCAGCCCGGCCAGGCCGAGTGCCTTGCGGGCGGCCGGGGCCGGACCGGTGAGCATGATCGTGGTGTCCGCGCCGCTGAGCGCGGCCGCGACGATCCGCCCGCGCGGGGTCAGGCCCAGTTCGGCGCCCGCCCGCTCGGAGCCGACCAGCACCAGCGCGGCGCCGTCGACGATGCCGGAGGAGTTGCCGGCGTGGTGCACGTGGTTGATCTTCTCCACGAAGTGGTACTTCTGCAGCGCCACCGCGTCGAAGCCGCCCAGCTCGCCGATGCCGGCGAAGGAGGGCTGCAGTCCGGCCAGCGCCTGCGGGGTGGTGCCGGGGCGCAGGAACTCGTCCCGCTCCAGCACGGTCAGCCCGTTGCGGTCGCGCACCGGGACCACCGAGCGGTCGAAGTACCCGTTGGCCTGGGCCTTGCCCGCGCGGCTCTGCGACTCCACCGCGAAGGCGTCCACGTCATCGCGGCTGAAGCCCTCGATGGTGGCGATCAGGTCCGCGCTGATGCCCTGCGGCACGAAGTCCACCGCGTAGCTGGTCTCCGGGTCGTGGAACCAGGCGCCGCCGTCGGAGCCCATCGGCACCCGGGACATCGACTCCACGCCGCCCGCGATGACCAGTTCCTCCCAGCCGGAGCGGACCTTCTGCGCGGCCAGGTTCACCGCCTCCAGGCCGGAGCCGCAGAACCGGTCGATCTGCACCCCGGCCACCGTGTCGGGCAGGCCGGCCTTGAGCGCGGCGATGCGGGAGATGACCGAGCCCTGGTCGCCGATGGGCGAGACCACGCCCAGCACCACATCGGAGATCCAGTTCGGGTCCAGGTTCGGATGCCGGGCGCGCAGCTCGTCGATGAGCCCCACGACCAGGCTGATCGGCTTGGTGCCGTGCAGCGATCCGTTCTGCTTGCCGCGACCCCGCGGGGTGCGCACGGCTTCGTAGACAAAGGCCTCTGACGTCATCGGCGGGGAGCCTCCCTGATCGCGGCTCGTGAATCGTGCACTGGTGATGTGACAGTAATGATGTCATGGTAGCCCCGGGAGGCCGGTGAGACCCAACTCACTGGGGTGGTACCCCCAGATCGGTGATCCGGTAGCCCTCGGGGTAGCCAGGGTAGGTGCGGTTGCCCGGGTCCCGCGCGCTGCGCGAGTGGCGCCGCACCGGCAGGTGCCGCACCAGGCGACCCCGTCCGGCCAGCCCGCGTTCCACCGCCTTCTCCAGCCAGGCGGGCTGGCGCGGGAAGCCGAAGGCGCGCAGCAGCGGTTCGTCCATGGCCGCGTACAGCGCGCGGCGCACCGCGGGCCTGCCGAACGCGGGGTACCAGGAGCAGAACAGGTCCACGGTGGCGGTGCCGACGCGTTCATTGGTGTCCCGGTAGTGGAAGTGCTCGCGCTCGTAGTCCCGGTTGAAGGTCTCGAATTTCCCGTAGCCGGCAGGAATGTCTTTGATGCCCATCCGCCTGCCGACCTCGCGATAGAAGTGGAAGGCGGCCAGCCGCTCGTGTTCGTGCAGCGCGCGCCAGCCGTACTTGGCCAGCCACCGGATCGGCTCGTAGACGAAGGTGGACAGCACGTAGAGCATGTCCTCGTTGCTGATCTCGTAGCGGCCGTGCATCTGGTTGATCCGTTGCAGCGCGGCCCGGCCGGACGCGGAGTCGTAGCCGTGCTCGGTCAGCGCGCCCATCAGCAGCAGGGTGTCGTCGTAGCGCCGCTGCGGGCGCTGTGCGAACTCCCGCGTCTTGTCCAGCAGCGCGGAGATGCTCGGCACCGCGTAGGTGCGGAACAACGCGAACTCCAGCGCTTTCCGGTAGTCCCAGGGAAACTCGAAACTGGCGGACAGGCGGTAGATCTCCCAGTGGTCCTCGACCGGGTCGAGGCTTCGGATGATCTCCAGCCGCCGGTAACGCCCCATGGTGCGATCCTTCCCGCTAGAACCCCATCGTCCGGCCGATGATCTCTTTCATGATCTCGGTGGTGCCGCCGTAGATCGTCTGCACCCGGCCGTCCAGGAATGCCTTCGCCACCGGGTACTCGGTCATGTAGCCGTACCCACCGTGCAGCTGAAGGCAGCGGTCCGCCACCTTCGTCTGTAGCTCTGTGGTCCACCACTTGGCCATCGCGGCCTCGTCGATGGCCAGCGCGCCGTTGTTGTGCTCGCTGATGCAGCGGTCCACGAACACCCGGGCGATGGTGATCTCGGTGGCGAGTTCGGCCAGCAGGAACCGGTTGTGCTGGAACTTGCCGATCGGCCGCCCGAACGCCTCGCGGTCCTTGCAGTACTGCTTGGTCAGCTCCAGCACCCGCTCGGCCCCGGCGACCGCGGCCACCGCGATGGACAACCGCTCCTGCGGCAGGTTCTGCATCAGGTAGACGAAGCCCTTGCCCTCCTCGCCCAGCAGGTTGGCCGCGGGCACCCGGACCTCGTCGAAGAACAACTCGGCGGTGTCCTGCGCCTTCTGCCCGATCTTGTCCAGGTTCCGTCCCCGGCTGAACCCGGTCATGCCGCGCTCGACCACCAGCAGGCTGACTCCGTGCGCTCCGGCGTTCGGGTCGGTCTTGGCCGCGACGATCACCAGGTCGGCCAGGATCCCGTTGCTGATGAAGGTTTTCTGCCCGGTGAGGACGTAGTCGTCCCCGTCCCGCACCGCGGTGGTCGCGATGCCCTGAAGATCACTGCCGGTGCCGGGCTCGGTCATCGCGATCGCGCTGATCAGCTCGCCGGAGCAGAACCCGGGCAGCCACCGGCGTTTCTGCTCCTCGGTGGCCAGGTTCAGCAGGTAGGGCAGGATGATGTCGTTGTGCAGCGGCAGGGCCAGCCCACTGGCGCCCGCGCGCACGAGTTCCTCGGCCAGCACGGTGTTGAACCGGTAGTCGAGCGCGCCGCCACCGCCGTACTCCTCGGGCACGGCCATGCCGAGCAACCCGATCCGCCCCGCGGCCAGCCACGCCTCGCGGTCGACGATGCCGTTGTCCTCCCAGCGGGCGTGGTTCGGCTCGATCTCCTTGGCGATGAAGGTGCGGGCCAGCTCGCGGAACTCGTCATGCTCGCTGGTGAAGATCTCGCGGCGCATCGGAGTCTCCTGTCGGTGCGGCCGCGGCGGCGCGGCCGGAAGTGGTGTCAGGGGCGTGGTGCGGGGCCCAGGGCCGCTGGGCCGTCGAGTTGGCCCAAGTGGGACGACCAGTTGGGCCAACTATGCGTACGACTTGGGCCAACTCGGCGCTGGCGGGGTCAGGCATGCCGGGGGACGCCCCAGTCCGACAGGACTTCCTCGGTGTGCTGGCCGGGGGTGGGGGGTGCGGCGGTGGGGGTGTTGGGGGTCTTGGAGAAGCGGGGGGCGGCGGCGGGCTGGGGGACGCCGTCGCGGGTGGTGAAGGTGTCGCGGGCAGCCAGGTGTGGGTGGCTGGGGGCTTCGGACAGGGTCAGCACGGGGGCGGCGCAGGCGTCACTGCCGTCGAAGACCTTGGTCCAGTGGGACAGCGGGTGGGCGGCGATCGCGGTGGCGATCTGGCCGCGGAGTTCCGGCCAGCGGGCCGGGTCGTGCTGGGGTGGGGCGGTGTCGGTGAGGTCGAGTTTGGCCAGCAGCTCGGCGAAGAACTGGGGTTCGATCGCGCCCACGGCCAGGTGGCGGCCGTCCGCGGTGGGGTAGACGTCGTAGTACGGGGCGCCGGTGTCGAGCATGTTGACGCCGCGCTGGTCCTGCCAGCCCCCGCTGGCGAGCATGCCGAAGATGAGGGTGGACAGGTGCGCGGTGCCGTCCACGATGGCGGCGTCGACCACCTGGCCCTGGCCGGTGGTCTTGGCGTTGAGCAGCGCGGCCAGCACGCCGACCACCAGGTACATCCCGCCGCCGCCGAAGTCGCCGAGCAGGTTGAGCGGGACCTGGGGCGGGCCGTCGGCGCGGCCGATGGCGCCCAGCGCGCCGGTCACCGCGATGTAGCCGATGTCGTGGCCGGCCATGGCCGACCAGGGGCCGTCCTGGCCCCAGCCGGTCATCCGGCCGTAGACGAGCTTGGGGTTGCGGGACCAGCAGTCCTCGGGGCCCAGGCCCAGGCGTTCGGTGACGCCGGGGCGGAAGCCCTCGATCAGCACGTCGGCGCGTTCGACCAGGTCCAGGACGGTGTCCCGGTCGGCCGGGTCCTTGAGGTTGGCCAGCACCGAGCGTTTGCCCCGGTTGAGCAGGTCGTAGCGGCCGCCGCCGCCGGTGAGCGCGGTGCCGCCGGGGCGTTGCACGATCACCACATCGGCGCCCAGGTCGGCGAGCAGCATGCCGGCGAAGGGGCCAGGACCGAGCCCGGACAGCTCGACCACCCGGATCCCGCTCAGCGGGCCAGCCATGCCGTACCTCCGTCAGGTCAACGTGCCGTGATGAGTGTGACATCATCACTGTCACACCAACAGGGGTGTATTGTCCACTCCGTGCTCAACGCCGCCGATCCGATGCTCACCGTGGACGAGCTGGCCGCGCGTGCCGGGATGACCGTGCGCACGGTTCGCTTCTACGCGGGCAAGGGCATGCTGCCGCCGCCGCAACTGCGCGGCCGGGTCGGTCTGTACGGCCCCGAGCACCTGGCCCGGCTGGACCTGATCCGCGAACTGCAGAACCTGGGCTTCACCCTGGCCGCGGTCGAGCGCTACATGGCCCGGCTGGAACCGGATGCCACCGTGCAGGACATCGCCCTGCACGGCGCGCTGGTCGCGCCCTGGGCGGCCGATGAGTACGAGGAGATGGACCGGGACGCGGTTGACCGGCGGGCCGGGCGGCGGCTCACCGACGCGGAGCTGGGCAGGCTGGTCATGCTGCACGTGCTGGAGGACCTGGGCGAGGGCCGGTTCCGGGTGGCCAGCGCGGTGGAGTTCTCCCTGGCGCTGGAGCTGGTCGACCTGCCGATGCCGTTCGAGCTGCTGATGGACGCCGGCGAGGTGATCAACAAGCACGCCGAGCGGATCGCGCTGGACCTGCGCAAGCTCTTCGCCGACCGGGTGCTGCGGCCCTACCGGGAACACGGCGGTCTGCCCGAGGAGCGCGAGCAGTTGATCGTCGCCCTGCGCAAGTTACGCCCGGCCACCACCCGGGCCGTGGTCACCGCGTTCCAGCAGGCGGTCGACCGGGCGATCAAGGAAGCGGTGGACCGGTCGGGCGCACCACGCTGACCGTGGTTGATTGACTACCCCTGGCAACCTAGGGTCGTCCCGTGGGGAGCGCGCTGTCACCGCGACCGGCGGGGAACCTGCCGGCCGAGGTGAACACCTTGGTGGGGCGCCGTCCGGATATCGCCGAGGTCAAACGACAACTCAGCGGCACCCGGCTGCTCACCCTGACCGGGGTGGGCGGGGTCGGCAAGACCAGACTGGCCGCCCGCGCCGCCGCCGAACTGCGCCGCTCCTTCCGGGACGGGGTCTGGCTGGTCGAACTGGCCGACCTGACCGGTCCGGAACTCGTGCCGCACGCGGTGGCCACCGCGCTCGGCCTGCACGACGACACCGGCCGGGACCGCCTTGAGGTGCTCGCCGAACAACTGCGTGCCCGGACCCTGTTGCTGGTGCTGGACAACTGCGAACACCTCCTGGACGCCTGCGCCACGCTGGCCGCCCGGCTGCTGCGGGCCGCGCCGGGGTTGCGGGTGCTGGCCACCAGCAGGCAACCGCTGGGCGTGGCCGGGGAACAGGTCTGGCCGGTGCCACCACTGGTCGTGCCCGATCCGGCCGCGGACGCCCAGCCGGACACCGCGCTGACCCTCTTCGCCGAACGGGCCACCGCGGTGGCCCCGGACTTCGCGCTGACCGCGGAGAACCGGCCCACCGTGGCCCGGCTGTGCCAGCAGCTGGACGGCCTGCCGCTGGCCATCGAACTGGCCGCGGTGCGAGTGCGCGCGCTGACCGTCGGCGAGATCGAGGAACGCCTGCACGACCGCTACGGCCTGCTCACCGGTGGCAGCCGGGCCGCCCTGCCCAGGCACCAGACCCTGCGCGCCGCGGTGGACTGGAGTTTCGAGCTGTGCGCCCCGCGCGAGCAACTGCTGTGGGCCCGGCTCTCGGTCTTCGCCGGCACCTTCGACCTGGCCGCGGCCGGTGCGGTGTGCAGTGGCGACGGGCTGCTGGTGGAAGAGGTCTTCGACCTGGTCGCCGGGCTGGTGGACAAGTCGATCCTGAGCCGGGAGGACCACCCCGGCGGCGCCCGCTACCGGCTACTGGAGACGCTGCGCGAGTTCGGCAGGGAGAAGCTGGGCGCGGCCGCCCGGTCCACCGTGCGGATCAAGCACTGCGGGCACTACCTGCGGCTGATCGAACGGGCCGAGCACGAGTGGTTCGGGCCGCGGCAGCTGGAGACCTTCCGCTGGCTGGAGTCCGAGCACGCCAACCTGCGGGCCGCGCTGGAGTTCTGCCTGAGTGAGGCGGACCGGACCGAGCACGGGCTGCGGCTGGCCGGGGCGCTGTGGTGCTACTGGGCGGGCTGCGGTTACCTGGCCGAGGGCGGCTACTGGCTGGGCCGGGCGCTGGAGCTGAGCCCGGCGGACCACCCGGCCCGGCGCAAAGCGTTGTGGGTCAACGGTTACGTGGCCACCCTGCAGGGTCGGGTGGACATCGCGGTGGCCGCCCTGACCGAGGTCAGGGCGCTGGCCGAGGCCGACGGCGACGACATGGCGCTGGCCTACGCCATCCACCGGCAGGGCTGCCTGAGCCTGATCGGCGACGACCTGGACCAGGCGGTCGAGCTGTTCGAGACCGCGATGGCGCACTACCACCGGCTCGGCCTGCTCGATGGGCACGTGCTGATGTGCTACGTCGAACTGGCCGTGGCGCTGGCCTTCCGCGGCGAGTTCGACCGCGCCGCCGAGCTGTGCCACGCCGCCTGCGCGCTGAGCACCGCGGCCGGTGAGCACTGGGCCCGTGCCTACGCCACCTTCTGCCTCGGCCTGGTCGACTTCTGCCGCGGTGACCTGGCCGCCGCGCGGGCGGGCGCCTGTGCCGCGCTGCGGGCCAAGCGGGACTTCCACGACCTGCTCGGCATCGTGCTCGCGGTGGAGCTGCTGGCCTGGGTCGCCGCGGCCGAAGGTCAGCCGGAGCGGGCCGCGGTGCTGCTGGGCGCGACCGAGGCGCAGTGGGGCGCGGTCGGCTATCCGCTGTTCGGCTCGCGCTACTTCACCGAACCGCACGCCCGGTGCGCGGACACCACCAGGGCGGCCATCAGCGCGGCCGCCTTCACCGCGGCGCACGAACGCGGCCGGGATCTGACCACCGACGCCGCCATCGACCTGGCCCTGGGCGAACGCCCGGCTGCCCGGCCCCGGCCGGACCGGACGGCCGAGCCCAGCGTGCTGACCAGGCGGGAGCGGCAGGTCGCCGAGCTGGTCGCGGAGGGCCTGTCCAACAAGGAGATCGCCGACCGGCTGGTGATCGCGGTGCGCACCGCCGAGGGCCACGTGGAGCGGATCCTGCAGAAACTGGGCTTCAGCTCGCGGGCCCGGATCGCGGCCTGGGTGGCGCACCGGCGTGGTCACCCCGGCGGTTCGGGCCAAAGATAGGTATTTATCCCGTCCTTTCGGCGGCGCGCGGGACCGACGATGTCAGGCAGAGGGTTCCACCCCCCCGGGAGCCCTCAGGACCGGCGCGACGCGTTTGCTGACCCCTGCGTGGCCGTGCCGGAGGCGGGTGGCGTCGATGTCCGAACTCCCCCCTCGAATCGACGCCACCGCCACTAATCCCTGATCAGAGTCCTCGCGGGCCGCCCGAGATCGAGGCTGGAGATGATGTCGGTCGAGGACAGCGTCCTGGCGACCAAGATCGAACCCCGGGGTGCCGCCGCGGTGCTGCGGGTGGACGGTCTGCTGGATTCCAGCTCCTACCCGCAGTTGCGCGATGTGCTGCTGCACGCGGTGGATCCGGCCCCGCACGCGCTGGTGGTCGACCTGTCCCGGCTCACCGCGCACACGCCGGCGCCGCTGTCGGTCTTCGCCGTGGTCCGGCTGTCCGTGGCCCGCTGGCCGGGGGTGCCGCTGCTGCTGGCCGAGCCCGGCCCGGAGCTGCGGGCGGTGATGGAGCGCAGCACCGTGCTGGAGTTCGTGCCGGTGTTCCCGACCGTGGATCAGGCGCTGGCCTCGGTGCTGGACGCGCCGCCGCGCGACCGGGTGCGGTTCAGCGTGCCGGTGCGCCGGGTCAGCCCGCCGTGGATCGCCGAGGTGGTCGGCGAGGTGTGCCGGAACTGGGGTGTGCCGCGGGCCGCGGGGCCGGCGACCACGGTGGCCGAGCAGCTGATCTTCGAGGCGCTGGCCGGGGACGCCTCCTGGGGCGATGGCCTGCTGTTGCGGGTGGAACTGTGCGACGGGCTGCTCACCGTGGCGGTGCGGGTGGACGACCCGTTCCTGCCCCAGCTCGGCGGCGGTGTCGACCGCGGCCGGGAGCTGGCCGCGGTCGCGCACACCTGGGGCTACACGCCCACCGGCGACGGCAGGCGAGTCGCCTGGGCCACGATCAAGACCGCATCCGGTCCCGCAGCGCGTTGACCACCTCATCGCTCCACCGGTGCGTGCGGATCAGCCGGTAGCGCTCGCCGCTGACCACCAGGTACGCCTCGGCCTCGGTGCGCTCGCCGATGAGGTCGGCCTGCCGCAGCATGCCTGCCACCGGGGTGAACTCCTCGGCGAACCAGCGTCGCGCGATGGTGGCCCGGTCGCTGAACTTGCCCTCGTCCTGCATCAGCCGGAAACCCCAGGCCTCGATCGACTCGCCCAATTCGGCGTAGTCCCACGGATCGCTCATCACCACCGCGGCCCGCGCCTGCCCGACCAGCGGCACCCGCTCCAGGAAGATCCGCCGGTAGTCCTTGACGATCAGGTCGCCGCGGTGCCGCACGCCGTAGGGATCCAGTTTGGTGCGCACCTCGGTCACGTAAGCCTCGATGGTGCGCAGGCCCAGCGCGTGCGCCACCGAGACCCGGTGGTGCCCGTCGTTGACGAAGTGCAGGTCGCCGATCCGGTAGACCTCGATCGGCGGCACGCTCTCCCCGCGCCGCTGGGCCAGCGCCAGCCGCTGCCAGCGTTCCCGCACCCTGGCCGAGGTCGGCCGGAACCGGCGGTCGAAATCCCTGGTCCGGTCCACGCTGCCGACGATCGAGTCCAGCCGGATCACCTGCAGTCCGAGCCGCCGCTCGCTCTGCCTGCCGAGCGCGGCCACCACCTCGTCGAAGGGCAGCATGATGTTCACGTCGTCGGGCTCCCGGCGCAGCCAGGCGGCCAGCCGGGACAGCACCTGCCGCCGCCGGGCGCGCAGGAAGTCGTGCTCCGCGTCGGCCCGCGGGAAACCGGTGTCACCGCGCACGCCGAACCTCCTCGGTCGATCCGATGTCCAGCAGGTGATAGCCCACAACGTTGCGCACCAGCGTGTCGCCGAGCCGACGATCGGGTGTCGTTTCACCGTGCGGGTGAATGTGGCCGTGCAGCAGCAGTCGCGGGCGCAGCCGGTGCACGGTGTCGTGCAGGCAGGCGAAGCCGCGATGCGGCGGATCGTCCCGGTCCCCGCAGTCCAGCGGCGGGGAATGGGTGAGCAGCAGGTCCACCGGTTTGCCGTCGCGCAGCCTGCGCCAGTTCGCCTGCCGGACCAGTCGCCGGGCCCGCCGGGCCTGCTGGCGTTCGGTCCACTGGTTGGGCCCGGTGTTGTACCGGATCGAGCCACCCAGTCCGGCGATGCGCAACCCGGCCACGTCCACCACCGCGCCGTCGATGTTGGCCGCCCCGGCCGGGCCCGGCCAGCGCGCTGGCATGCCGTCCCTGGTCCACAGACCACGCACGTTGCTGTAGCCGGACAGGTCGGGATCGTGGTTGCCCGGCACGAACACGCATGGCCGGTCCAGTGCGCTGACCAGGTATTCCAGGTAGTCGAACGGCAGGTCGCCTGCCCCGAGGATGAGGTCGACCCGGTGCTGGCGGACCTGCTCGGTCCAGAGCTGCGCCACCACCTCGTCGGAGACCACCAGCACCCGCGTCATGGGGCCGAGGGTAGGCCGTTCGGCCGCCGGGTGCGGTAGCTTGCCGGGGCAGTCCAGCCAGGGGGAGACGATGACGCAGCCGCGGTACCACCAGGTCCTTCCCGGGCAGGCGAACCGCCCGAGCGAGGTCTCGATCGCGATCGGGCTCAACTACCTGCTCGCGCTCGGCATGCTGGCCTTCGGCGCGGTCATCCTGGCCGCGAGCATCGGCGGCGAGGGCAGTCTGGTCGTGATGATCCCGATCGCGGTCATCGTGGCCGGTCCCGGCCTGCTCAACCTGCTCGGCGCGTTCTCCCTGGCGCACCAGGACTTCCCCAACCTGCAGCAGTCCCAGCTGGCCACCGCGCTGCCGATCCTGATCTGCTCGATCGGCCTGGTCCGCTCGCTGATGCGGGGCATCTCGGTCGGGCTGCTGCCCGCGCTGGGCACCTTTGTGATGCTCGCGGCGTGCGTGGCGGTGCTGGTCCTGCTCAGCCGCCCTCGGGTGCGGCTGTGGGTCCGGCTGACCCATGAGGATTCCATCCGGCGGGGTGTCGTTCCACGCAACGGACCGCGCACCATGAACCCCTGAATCCCCGTCGCGCCAACATCTTCAGCGAACCATCAGGTGGGTCCGACAGGGTCCAGCTGTCAGGTTTCGCCCTGGGTGAGAGGAACAAGCGATGCGCGTTCGGAGACTGTTGGCGGGGACCGCGGTGGTGGTGACCGCGCTGGCCGGGGCGCCGGTCGCGGTGGCCGGAACGGCGCCCTTCCCGACCGAGTTCGCGCTACCGAACGGGTTCCAGCCGGAGGGCGTGGCCATCGGCGGGACCAGCGCCTACTTCGGGTCCAGAGTGGACGGTTCGATCTACCAGGTTGACCTCGCCAGCGGCAAGGGCACGGTGTTCAGCAAGGGGCCCGGCACGCCATCGCTGGGTCTTAAGACCGACTGGCGCGGCCGGCTGTTCGTCGCCGGCGGCACCGGCGGGGACGCGCGGGTGGTGGACACCCGGTCCGGCAAGGTCCTCGCCAGTTACGCCTTCGCCGAGGCGGGCAAGAGCTTCATCAACGACGTGGTGCTGACCCCGGGCGCGGCCTACTTCACCGACTCGCGCAACCCGGCGCTGTACCGGCTGCCGCTGGGTCGCGACGGCGCGCTGCCCGCCGCGGACAAGTTCACCAAGATCCCGCTGACCGGGGACTTCGCCCAGGTCGGCGAGGGGGTCAACGCCAACGGCCTGGTCACCACGCCGGCCGGGGACGCCTTGCTGGTGGTGCAGTCCAACACCGGCAAGCTGTTCCGGGTCGACCCGCGCACCGGTGTGGCCAAGGCGGTGGACCTGGGTGGCGCGCTGCTGACCAACGGCGACGGCCTGCTGCGCAACGGCCGCACGCTCTACGTGGTGCAGAACCGGCTCAACGTGGTCACCGAGTTCAAGCTCGCCGCGGATGGCGGCAGCGGCAAGCTGACCCGGTCGATCACCGACCCGCGCTTCGACGTGCCAGCCACCGTCGCCCAGTTCGGTCACCGGCTGTACCTGCCGAACGCCCGGTTCACCACTCCGCCCACGCCGACCACGCCCTACAACGCGGTCGCGGTCGACATTCGGTAGTGATCAGCGGCACCCCCGGCGACGCTGGGCAGCAGGGTGAAAACCCTTGGGGGGACTGCCGATCAGCGCGCCGGGGGACTAGCCTCGCCTCTGTGCTCGTGGAGCTTTTCCAGGATGCCGCCCGTGGTTGCCGCCAGCGGAGTCCGCTCAACCACGCCTTGCTGACCGCCGCTGCCGAAGATCTGGCCGCCGGTGGCGTCACGGCGTCGGTGATGGCGGGATCCGAGCGGGACCGCCGCGGAACTGTCCCCGGTCTGCGATTCGCAGGCTCACTGCATCGGCTGGTGCTGGAGGGCAAGGCCCCCGGCCTGGCAAAGCATTACCCCAGCGTCGGTGGCGCGACTGATCTGGGCAAGCTCTGGTCGGACGCCGAACCGGTGCTGGCCGAGTACGCCGACGAACTGCGTGGCCTGGTGCGCTCCACGGTCGTGCAGACCAACGAGCCCGGCCGCACCGCCCCGCTCTACGGCGGGCTGCTGGTGGCCGCCGGCCGGGCGGCCCAGGCCGCCGGGCGCACCGAGCCGTATCCGGTGCGGCTGCTGGAGATCGGCGCGAGCGGCGGGCTCAACCTGCGCCCGCACCGGGTCGGCTACCGGCTCTCCGACGGCCGGGTGCTCGGGGACAAACGCAGCCGGTTGCAGCTGGACCCGGAGTGGACCGGCCTGCCGCCCACCGACCTGGACGTGCCGCTGGAACTCGTCGAGCGCGCCGGTTGTGACCTCAAGCCGGTGGATGTGTCCACTTTGGATGGTCAGCGGCAGCTCTCCTCCTTCGTCTGGCCGGACCAGCTGGATCGCTGGCGCCGGTTGCAGCGCGCGATGCGGCTGGCCGTGGACGATCCGGTGAAGGTGGAACGCGCCGCCGGACCGGACTGGCTGCGGCGGCACCTGGCCCAGCCGCGGCCGGGCGTGCTCACCGTGGTCTGGCATTCGGTGGTGTGGCAGTACGTCTCGCCCGCGCAGCGCGCGCAGGGGCGGACCGTGCTGGCCGAGGCCGCGGCACAGGCCACGCCGGAGAGTCCGCTCGCGCTGCTGGTCTACGAACCCAGGGAACGGGTGGGCGGATTGTTCCGGTTCGACCTGTTGCTGCGGTTGTGGCCGGCTGGAATTTCTCTCCACCTCGGCAGCGGGTCCGGACATGGGATCCCGTTCACATGGGACGAGCAACGCTGGAGCTGATGCGGAATCGCTGCTAGCCTGCTGAAGGTTTGCTCGATTTCGCGCGCTAGGAGGTGATCGCCCATGACTCTCGGTGATCCTCCTAGTAGTCGCTTCTGACTTCTTTCTTTCCTTATTTCCCGGTGCGCCCTGAGCTGGCGTAGCCGGTGACTTCTGCTGCCCTTTTCCGGCTTTCGCACAGTTCGGAACCTTGTCATGTTCGCAGTCCTTGGCGTGCCCGCACGCCGTCGTACCGTCCCGGTTGACGCCGCCGTCGCGCTCGGCGTCGGCCTGCTGCTCTACCTCGCCATCCGCCTCGGCGCGGGCACTCTCGACCCGCTGCCCGCCGACCACTCACTGGCCCGGATCAGCACTGATCCCGCGGTGCTGCCCTACTACGCGGGCCGGACGCTGCTGCGCATGTTCGCCGCGTTCGCGCTCTCGCTGGCCTTCACCATGGTGGTGGGCACGCTGGCGGCGCGGTCCCGGCGGGCCGAGCGGGTCATCCTGCCCGCGCTGGACATTCTCCAGTCGGTGCCGATCCTGGGCTTCCTGTCCATCACGATCACCGGTTTCATCGGGCTTTTCCCCGGCTCCACCCTCGGCGTGGAATGCGCGTCGATTTTCGCCATCTTCACCTCGCAGGCATGGAACATGACCTTCGCCTGGTATCAGGCATTGCGCGCCCAGCCACGGGAACTCGGTGAGGCCGCGACAATGCTGCGGCTGACCCGCTGGCAACGGTTCTGGAAGCTGGACGCGCCGAGCACGGTGATTCCGCTGTTGTGGAACGGAATGATGAGTTTCGGCGGCGGCTGGTTCTTCGTGGTGGCCGCCGAGGCGATCAGCGTGCTCAACCAGACCTACGCGCTGCCCGGCATCGGCTCCTACGTGGCCGCGGCCACCGAACGCGCGCAGGACGACCGGCTGCTGCTCGCGATCGGCGCGATGGTGTTGCTGGTGCTGGCGGTGAACCTGCTGTTCTGGCGGCCGCTGACCGCCTGGGCCG
The DNA here is from genome assembly GCF_023094165.1 of Crossiella sp. S99.2. Taxonomy (GTDB): domain Bacteria; phylum Actinomycetota; class Actinomycetes; order Mycobacteriales; family Pseudonocardiaceae; genus Crossiella. The sequence goes on from NZ_JALMDK010000001.1 coordinate 1,065,829, forward strand.
AGCGGTTCCGGATCGAGGAGGCCGAGGCGGCGACCGCCCCACGCAGCCTGGTGCTGGACCTGCTGCGCCGCTCCAGCCTGCCCCGCCGCCTGGCTGCGCTGCTGCGACCCCTCGGTGCGGGGCTGGACCGGGTGGCCAGGGTGTTCGGCAGGCCGCGGGCGGACTGGTCGGTGGCGCCGGGTCGCCGCCGGTTCGGGGACGCGCTGCTGCTGGTGGCGGTGCTGGCCTTGCTGAGCTGGGGCACGGTGTCCGCGGTCGGCTACCTCTCCGGCACCGCGAGCTGGGCCGATGTCGGCGAGGCGGCCTGGCTGGGGCTGGTCACCTTCGGCCGGGTGCTGCTGATCGTGGCGGTGTCCTCGCTGGTGTGGGTGCCGATCGGGGTGTGGATCGGGCTGCATCCGAGGGTGTCCCGGCTGGCCCAGCCGGTGGTGCAGGTGCTGGCCAGTTTCCCGACCAACTTCCTGTTCCCGTTCGTCACCGCGTTGCTGATCGGCACCGGCGTCACGCTGGACTGGGGCGGCATCCTGCTGATGAGCCTGGGCGCGCAGTGGTACGTGCTGTTCAACGTGATCGCCGGGGCCAGCGCGATCCCGGCCGACCTGCGGGAGGCCGCCGCGGACCTGCGGTTGCGCGGCTGGCTGCGCTGGCGGCGGCTGATCCTGCCCGGGGTGTTCCCGGCCTGGGTGACCGGCGCGCTGACCGCGGCGGGCGGGGCGTGGAACGCCTCGATCGTCTCGGAGTACGTCTCCTACGGCGGGGACACGCTCACCGCCACCGGCCTCGGCGCCTACATCAAGACCGCCACCGAAGGCGGGAACCAGCCGCACATCCTGATCGGCGTCGTGGTCATGAGTGTCTACGTCGTCGCCCTCAACCGGCTTTGCTGGCGGCCATTGCAGGCCCACGCCCAGCGCCGCTACCGCCTCTGAGCACAAGGAGTACCGAGATGACCATCGTGGCGCTGGAGCACGTCTCCAAGAACTTCACCGGCCTGCCCGTGCTGGCCGACATCAACCTGGAACTGCGCGCGGGTGAGGTGGTGGCGCTGCTGGGCAAGTCCGGTTCGGGCAAGTCCACCCTGCTGCGCACCATCGCCGGACTCGTCGAGCCCAGCAGCGGCCGGGTCAGCTACCGCGGCGAGCAGTTGCGCGGGGCCAACCCCGGCACCGCCATGGTGTTCCAGAGCTTCGCGTTGCTGCCCTGGCTGACCGTGCGGGAGAACGTCGAACTCGGTCTGCAGGCCAGGGGCGTCGCGCCGGCGGAACGGCGGCGGCGGGCCGAGGAGATGATCGACCTGATCGGGCTGGACGGGTTCGCCGGGGCCTACCCGAAGGAACTCTCCGGCGGCATGCGGCAGCGGGTCGGCTTCGCCCGCGCGCTGGTGCTGGAGCCGGACGCGCTGCTCATGGACGAGCCGTTCTCCGCGCTGGACGTGCTCACCGCGGAGAACCTGCGGAGTGAGCTGATGGCGTTGTGGGGCAGCGCGAAGTTCCCGACCAGGGCGATCTGCGTGGTGACACACAACATCGAGGAGGCGGTGCTGCTGGCCGACCGGGTGCTGGTGCTGGGCGCGAACCCAGGCCGGATCACCGCGGAGATCAGCGTGCCGCTGAGCAGGCCGAGGGACCGGCGCGGCGCCGGATTCCTGGCTGTCGTGGACCAGATCTACACCGCGCTCACCGGGTCCGCGGCCGGCCGCTCGATCCCGGACCCGCGCACCCCGCTGATGCGCCCACTGCCCGAGGCCACCGTCGGCGGCCTGGCGGGACTGGTCGAGCTGGTCGCGGGCAGCGGCGGCCGGGCCGAGCTGCCCGAGCTGGCCGCCAAGCTGTCCTTCGAGGTCGACGACCTGATGCCACTGGTGGACGCGGCGGGCATGCTCGGCCTGGTCCAGGTGGCAGGCGCGGGCGCGCACCTGACCCTGGAGGGCCAGGCCTGGGCCGAGGCGAACATCCCGGACAGCAAGCGCCAGTTCGCCAAGCTGGCCGAGGCCAACGCCCCGCTGATCGGCATGATCACGCACGCCTTGCGCACCAGCCGCACCGGCCGCCTGCGGCAGACCTTCTTCCTGGATCTGCTGCGCCGCGGCTTCACCCAACAGGAGGCGATGCGGCAACTCGCCGTGGCGGTGGACTGGGGACGCTACGGCGAGCTGTTCGACTTCGACGCGGTCGCACACGAGTTGGTGCTGGCGGATGGGGAGCGGTCATGACGTTGCTGTGGTGGGAGGTCGGCGCCCGCCTGGGCTCGGCCCTGGTACTCGGTTCGGTGATCGGCCTGGAACGGCAGTGGCGGGCCCGGATGGCCGGCCTGCGCACCAACGCCCTGGTGGCCACCGGCGCGGCGCTGTTCGTGCTGCTCAGCGTGCTGACCCCAGGAGAGGGCAGCCCCACCCGGATCGCCGCCCAGGTGGTCTCCGGCATCGGTTTCCTGGGCGCCGGTGTGATCATCCGCGACGGCGTCAGCCTGCGCGGCATCAACACCGCCGCCACCATCTGGGGCGCCGCGGGCGTGGGCTGCCTCTCCGGCGCGGGCCTGTACCCGATCGCCGCGGCAGGCGCGGTGGCGATCGTGCTGGCCAACGTGGTCCTGCGTTCCCTGGCCCGCAAGGTGGACCGCACCCAGTCCGAGACGGATCGCCGCTACCTGTACGACTTCAAGGCGGTCTGCCGGGACGCCGAGGAGGCGCACATCCGGGCCCTGGTGGTCCAGTCGGTGACCTCGGCCGGATTTGTGTTGCAGGGCCTGGAAAGCGAGGACCTGGGCGCCTCCGGCAAGGTCGAGGTCACCGCGAGACTGTCCGGCAAGGGCAAACAGGGCACCGAACTCGAATCCGCGGTCAGCCGGATGAGCCTGGAACCCGGGATCAGCTCGGTCAGCTGGCGAGTGGTCGAATCCGACCCAGAGCTGTAGCCCGCTCACTTGGCCCAACTGGTACGGCGAGTTTGCCCAACTGGCTGTACCAGTTGGGCCAACTCGGCGTCAGGGGTGGTGGGGGGTTGGGGTGAGGGAGCGGAGGAGGTCGCGGAGGTGGGTGGCGATGGCCTCGACGTTGGGTGGGTCGAGGACTGACAGGTGGTGGCCGGGGACGCGGATCACCTCCAGGCCGGGGCAGAACTCGTCCCAGCCCAGGGGCGGGTCGTCGCGGTCGAAGCGGGGGTCTTTCAGGCCGCCGGGGGTTTTGTCGGCGGCGCTGTAGAGCACGACCCGGCCGTCGTACAGCTCGGGCTGGTAGCGCTCCAGGACCCGGGTGTCCAGGAAGGAGGTGCGCTGGTGGTGCAGGATCGCGGTGCTGACCTCGACGTTGACCAGCTCGTGCGTGGTCATCTGCTCGATCAGCAGATCGATCTGCTCCTCATCGCCCAGCCTGGCCAGCACGTCGTAGGGCAGCTCGATCCGCCTGCCGTAGCTGGTTTCCAGGAAGTCCGCGAACCGCCGGAAGCGGAGTTCGGCCAGCCGTACCTCGTCCAGGCCCGCGGGTAGCGGCAGCGGGTTCAGCGAGTCGAACATCGCCACCAACTCGACCTCGGCGCCGGCCGCGGTGAGTTGCTGGGCGACCTCGTAGGCGAGGAACCCGCCCAGTGACCAGCCCGCCAGCCGGTACGGGCCGTGTGGCGCCACCGCGCGGACGTGGTCCAGGTAGCACCCGGCCTTCTCGGTCAGCTCGCGCACGTGGTCGACGCGGTCCAGGCCGTAGGCGGGTTGATCGGCATCGAGCAGATCGACCAGCTGCCGGTACACCGCGGTGTCGCCGCCCGCCGGGTGGAAGAAGAACAGCGGGGGCTGGCCGCCGTCGCGGCGGAGCACCCGCAGCGGGGACTGCCCGCTGCCGACCTCCCGCTCCCGCACCCAGCGGGCCATGCCCTCCACCGTGGGCACCGCGAACAGCTCGTCCACCCGCAGCGTGCGACCGCTGCGCTCGGCCAGCAACGCGGCGATCCGCTCGGCCTGCACCGGGGTGCCGCCCGCCGCCTCGAAGGTCTCGGTGACGCCGACCGGGCGCACCAGCACCTCCTGCCACACCGCGCCGACCAGGCGTTCCGCCGCGTCCCTCGGGGGCACCAGCACTGGCTTGGCCGGGCCGGATTCCCTTGCGCCGAGCGCGAGTTCGGCGAACAGCCAGCTTTCCAGCTCGGCCAGACTGGCCCCGCGCAGCAGCACCGAGGTGGCCAGGGTGAGGTCAAAATCGTGCTGCACCGCGTTCTTCACCCGGACCGCGAGCAGCGAGTCCAGGCCCAGCCCGGTCAGTGGAGTGTCGGCGGGTAGCGCCTCGGCGGCGAAGCCCATCAGTCCGGCGATCCGAGCCCGCAACTGGCCACCGGCGATCCGCCGCGCCTCAACGGGGTCCACTGTGGACAGTGCGGAGACGCCGGGCCAGTCCGGGGTGGCCGCGGGTGCGGCCGGGATGAGATCGGCGAAGAACGGGGTACGGGCTGCTGCCGGGAACAGTTCGGCCAGTGCCCGGACGTCCAGACGCAGCACGCCGGTGGCCGCGCGACCCGAGGCGAGTACCGCTTCCAGTGCGGTCAGGCCCTGTTCCGGGGTGATCGGGGCGACCGCGCCGACCTCGCGGTCCGCGGCCAGGCCGACCTCGGCCCAGGTGCCCCAGTTGATGGTGGCCGCGGGCTGGCCCTCGCCGCGGCGGCGGGCGGTGATCGCGTCCAGGTAGGCGTTCGCGGCGGCGTAGGCGGCCTGGCCGGGGGAGCCGAGCAGCGCGGCCGCGGAGGAGAAGCCGAGCCACCAGTCCAGCGGCAGTCCGGCGGTGGCCTCGTGCAACCGCCAGGCGCCATAAGCCTTGGGGCGCCACACCCGGCGCACGTTGTCCGCGTCCAGCCTGCCCAGCACCCGGTCGTCGAGCACCGCGGCCGCGTGCACCACGCCGCGCAGGCTCGCGCCGTCCTGGGCGGTGGCCACGATCCGTTCCGCGACACCGGGATCGGCGATGTCCCCGGTGACCACCTCGATCAGCGCGCCGTGCGAGCGGAGGTCGGCGATCACCTGCTGGGCGGCCGAGTTCGGGTTGGACCGGCCGTTGAGCACGACCTTGCCCGCACCGCGTTCGACCAGCCAGCGGGCCAGCACCAGGCCCAGCCCGCCGAGTCCGCCGGTGACCACGTACGCGCCGCCGGAACGCACCACCGGGGCCTCGCCCGGCTCGGGCAGCGTGGCCCGGCGAAGCCTTGTCGCGTACCGGATCCCGCCGCGCCAGGCCACCTCGTCCTCGGTGCCGCCGCCGAGCAGTTCGGTCAGCAACCCGGTCACCGCCGCGGTGTCATCCACGTCGACCCAGCTCGCCCGCAGCGCCGGTTGCTCGAAGGCCAGCACCCTGGCCAGACCACGTAGCGCGGCCGCGGCCGGGCGGACCAGTTCCGCGCCCACCACATCCGCGCCACCCGCGCCGAGCAGCCACAACCGGGGCGTGAGCGCGCGGTCGGCGAGCGCGCCGACCAGGGTGGAGGCGGCCACGGTCAGCCGCAGCGCCGCGTCCAGGCCCTCGGGACCGTCCGGTTCCGGTTGCACCAGGACGATCCCGGCCGGTGCGGTCTGGTCGAGCACACTGGTCAGCAGTTCGGGGGTTATGTCCACAGTGGACAGAACGATCGGGTGCCTGCCGGCGGCGAGCAGGCCGTCGGACAGGTCGCAGGTCAGCCGGTCGTCCTCGCCGATCACCAGCCAGGTCCCGCTGGTCTCCGCGACCGGGCCGGGTGGTGGATCAGCGCGCTGCCAGACGGTTTCCAGCAGCAGCTCACCCAGTGGCACGGTCAGTTCGGTGCGTTGCACCCGGCGCACGAACACGCCGTTGATCTCCAGCACCAGCCTGCCGTCCGGATCGCTGAGCCGCACGTCGGCCAGCACCCCGCCGCCCTCGCCGGACACCGTGACCTGGCACAGTCCGCCCCGGCCGACCTCGCCGTAGACCCGGATCGCGCCGAACTCCATCGGCAGGTGCAACTCGTTGTCCGCGGCCGGGGGCAGCGCCGCGCCGAGCACCTGGAGGCAGGAGTCCAGCACCGCCGGGTGCGCGGCGAAGCGCGGGTTGGGCGGGGCCTGTTCGGGCAGCACCACACTGGCCGCCGCGCAACCGTCGCCGGTGGCGTGCACCTCGGTGACCCCGGCGAAGGCCGGGCCGTGCTGCTGACCGAGCGCGCGCAGCCGCCGGTACAGCTCGGCCCGGTCGATGCCTTCCCCGGCAAGCACATCCGAGCCGTCGAAGGGATCGGGGTCCGTGCTGGACACGGGTTCGGCCGCGGCGACCTTGGCGGTGGCGTGCAGCAGCCAGACGTCGTCCTCGGCCCGGCTGTAGATGTTGACCAGGCCACGCAGGTCGCCGCCGGGGATGAGCACGGTGGTCAGCCCGGTGCGCGCGCCCAGGGCGAGCGGCCGGTGCAGGGCCACATCACTGGCCTGCACCTGGCTGATCGGCAGGCCGAAGGCCGCACTCGCCGCGGACAGCGCGATCTCCGCGTAGGCCACGCCCGGCAGCACCGGCACCTCGTCCACCCGGTGATCGGTCAGCCAGGGCAACGCCTCCAGGCCGACCTCGGCCGACCACAGGTGCCGGCCGTCCTCGGGCAGTTCCAGATGGGTGCCCAGGAACGGATGTCCGGCGGGCAGCGCACCGCGGCGGCGGCTCGGCGCCACCCAGTACGGCTGATGTCGCCAGGGCGTGGTCGGCAGCTCGGCCGGCGTGCCCTTGCTGCGGGGCAACGGATGTCCAGCCAGTCGCAACCGGCCCAACTCGTGCCGCAACTGCGCGCGTTCGGGTTCGTCCCGGCGCAGACTGGCCAGCACCACCGGCTCGGACCCGTGCGCCCGCGCGGTCTCGGTGATCGCCTGGGCCAGCACCGGATGCGGCGCGATCTCCAGGAACACCCCGTAACCCTCGGCCAGCGCCTTGGTCACCGCGTCCGCGAAGCGCACCGGCTGCCGCAGGTTCGCCACCCAGTACCCGCCGTCGAAGGCGGGCCGCTCGGACACCGTGCTGTAGAAGGGGATCTCCGGCTTGCGGCCGCGCAGCCCACGCAGTTCGGCGGCCAGCGCGGGCAGCACCGGCTCGACCCTGGCGGAGTGGCTGGCCACATCCACCTTGACCAGGCGGGCCATCCGCCCACTCGCCTCGACCCGCTCGACCAGCCGCGCCACCGACCCCGCGGGTCCGGCCACCACGGTCTGTTCCGGCGCGTTGTGCACCGCTATGTCCACATCGGACAGTCCGGCGGCCACCGCGGCGACCTCCTCGGCCCGCAGTTCCAGCACCGCCATCACGCCGGGTTCGGCCAGTGCCGCGGCCAGCCGGGACCGGGCGGTCACCACCCGCACCCCGTCGGCCAGCGACAACGCGCCGCTCACCACGGCAGCGGCCACCTCGCCCACCGAATGCCCGATCACCGCGTCCGGCCGCACATCGTAGGAGCGCCACAGCTCGGCCAGGGCCACCTGCACGGCGAACAAGGTCGGCTGCACCACGGCGAAACCGTCCAGCTCGGCCCGGTCCAGCAGTAGTCGTTTCGGCGAGAACCCGGCCAGTGCCTGCACCAGTTCGTCCACTTCGGACAGTGCGTCGGCGAAGGCCGGTTCGGTGGCCAGGAGTTCCGCGCCCATGCCCGTCCACTGCGAGCCGTGCCCGGAGAACACCCACACCACACCCGAGCCCAGCCGGTCCCCGCGACCCGCGGCGATGTTCGGCGCGACCCGGCCCGCGGCCAGCGTGCGCAGCCCAGCAAGGAGTTCTGCCTTGTCCGAGGCGGTGATCAGAGCCCGGCTCGGTCCGGCGAACCGGCGGTGCAGCGCGTGCCGCACCGCGCCAAGATCCGTCTCCGCGGTGACCAGCCATTCGGCCAGGCTGCCCGCGGTGTCCCGGATGCGTTCTGGAGAGGGGCCGGACAACAGGTAGCCGTCCGGCCCCTCCGCCGTCGAAGTGGAGGCAGTCGCGGCTACCTCCTCGACGATCACATGCGCGTTGGTGCCGCCGAAACCGAAGCCGGAGACTCCGGCGCGGGCAGGGCGGTCCTGACGCGGCCACGGCCGGGCAGCACTGGCCACCGCCAGGCCCAGCCGGTCGAACGGGATGTGCGGGTTGGGCTCGGTGAAGTGCAGGCTGGCCGGGATGGCGTCGTTGGCCAGCGCGAGCACCACTTTGATCAGCCCGGTGATGCCCGCCGCGGCCTCCAGGTGGCCCACGTTGGTCTTCACCGACCCGATCAGCAGCGGCGCCGCCGGATCCCGGCCCGCGCCGAGCACCGCACCCAGGGTGCCTGCCTCGATCGGGTCTCCGAGCAACGTACCCGTGCCGTGCGCCTCCACATAGTCCACTTCGGACGGTTCGATGCCAGCGTTGGCATAGGCGGTGCGCAGCAGGGCTTCCTGGGCCTCGGGGTTGGGTGCGGTGATGCCGTTGGAGCGGCCGTCGGAGTTGACCGCCGACCCGCGCAGCACCGCGAGCACCCGATCCCCGTCCCGCCGGGCATCGGAAAGTCGCTTGAGCACCACCACACCGGCGCCCTCGGCGCGCACCATGCCGTTGGCCGCCGCGTCGAAGGCCCGGCACCGGCCATCCGGCGAGGTCACGCCCATCTGGTCGAAATTGACCGTGACTCCTGGCGACAGCAACAGGTTCACGCCCCCGGCCAGCGCCACCGCGGTCTCGCCGGCGCGCAGGCTCTGCATGGCCAGGTGCACCGCGACCAGCGAGGAGGAGCAGGCACTGTCCACCGCCACACTGGGTCCGCGCAGGTCCAGCACGTAGGAGAGCCGGTTGGCCGCGATGCTCAGCGCCGCCCCGGTGCCGCTCCAGGCGTCGATCCGTTCGGCCTCGCTGATCGCCAGCTGCCCGTACTCGTTGCCGCTGATCCCGACGAACACCCCGGTCCGGCTGCCGCGCAGCCCGGCGGGCGCGATGCCCGCGTGCTCCAGGGCTTCCCAGCTCACCTCCAGCAGCAGGCGTTGCTGCGGGTCCATCCCGGCGGCCTCGCGTGGGCTGATGCCGAAGAAGTCGGCGTCAAAGCCGGTGATGTCGTCCAGGTAGCCGCCCCAGCGGGTGGTGCGGGCCAGCACCTCGGCCGCCTCCGGCGAGCCCGCGTGCCCGGCCCAGCGTTGTTCGGGCACCTCGGAAATGGCCTCCCGGCCGCTGGAAAGCAGGTCCCAGAAGGCTTTCGGGCCGTGCACCCCGCCAGGCAGGCGGCAGCCGAGGCCGACCACCGCGATCGGTTCGGCTGGCTGGGGGGCCGCTGACGCCGCGGGCGGGGCGGCGTCAGCGGCCTTCGGCGCGGCCACACCGAGCAGGGCCGCGCTGATTCCGGCGATCGTCGGGTACTCCCAGACCAGCGTCGCCGGAAGACTGCGGTCGAGGTGCTCCTCCAGTTGCCCGGACAGTGCGACCGCGTCCCGGGAGGAAAGCCCATAGCTGTCAAGGGGTTGGTGGATGTCGAGCTGTTCGGGCGGGCGGCCGGTGGCCTCCGCGACCCGGCGCAGCAACCAGTCCTGGAGTTGTTGCTGGGTGGTCATAGCCGCTCCCCGTAAACCCCGCCGAGGTACTGCTCGCGGGTGGCGTTGCGGGCGATCTTGCCGCTGGAGGTGCGGCGCACCTTGCCGGGCGGCACCAGCCGGAAATCGGCCAGCCGCAGGTCGTGGTGGGCCGCGACCGCCTGACGCACGGCCAGCCCGACCAGGTCGGGATCGCGGTCCTCCTCCGCAGCGTGCCGGGAGTACTCCGCGATCACCACGACTCGCTCGGAATCGTGGTCCGACAACGCGAACGCGGCCACGTAGTCCCGCCGGATCGCCGGGTGCGCCTCGTGCACGGTGCCCTCGATGTCCTGCGGGTAGTGGTTCTTGCCGTCGATGATGATCAGGTCCTTGGCCCGCCCGGTGATGAACAGTTCGCCTTCGTGGAACGCGCCCAGGTCCCCGGTGCGCAGCCAGCCACGCCGCGGGGCCGACTCGGGCCCGCCGGTGAGGTGACCGTCGAAGTCCTCGGCGGACTCCTCGGGCTTCTGCCAGTACCCGTTGGCCACGTTCGGCCCGTGCACCCACACCTCGCCCACCGTGCCCTCGGGCAGGGCCGCACCGGTGGCCGGATCCACCACCAGCACCTGCACCGCGATCCCGCTGCCCGCGCCGACCAAAGCCAGTGCGGTGTCCGAAGTGGACGGTGTGAGCCGACCGGCGCTCAGCTCGGTCCGGTCCACGTGCAGCACGGTCGGTCCGGCCGCGCCGGTGGCGGTCACGTACACCGTCGCCTCGGCCAGTCCGTAGGACGGTCGGTGCGCCTCCGGCCGCAGTCCGGCCGGGCCGAAGGCGGCGTTGAACCGCTCGATTGTCTTGGCCCGTACCGGTTCACTGCCGTTGATCATGATCTTGACCCTGGACAGGTCCACAGTGGACTTGAACTCCTCGCTGGTGCGCGCGACCGTGTAGTCGAAGGCGAAGTTGGGCGCCGCGGTCAGCGTGTTCGGGTGCGCGGCCAGCTGCCGCAGCCAGCGTTCCGGCCGCTGCAGGAAGGCGAACGGCGTGCAGAACACCCCGCGCGCGCCCAGCAGCACCGGCACCGCCAGCATCGACATCAGGCCCATGTCGTGGAAGAACGGGATCCAGCCGGAGCAGGTGACACTCTGGTCCAGCTGGTACGCGGCGGCGATCTGGGCCGAGTTGACCACCAGGTTCCGGTGCGTGATCACCGCACCGCTGGGCGCGCGGGTGGAGCCGGAGGTGTACTGCAGGTAGGCCGGATCGTCCATGGCCACCACCGCGGGCCGGAAACCCACCGCGGCCAGCGGATCCACCTTGTCCACCGCGAGCACCTGCTTGGGGCTGGGCGCCAGTTCGCCGTCCAGCAGCTTGCGCACCTGGGGCAGCGCGTGCTCGGTGGCCAGCCACACCTCGGGATCGCAGTCGGCCAGCGCGCCGACCAGCCGGGAGCCGTGCAGGCTCACCTCGGGCGCGAACAGCGGCACCCCGATCACGCCCGCGTACAGGCAACCCAGGAAGGCCACCACGTAGTTGAGGTCGTGCGGGGTCAGGATGGCCACCCTGGCGCCGGGCGCGGTGGTCTGGCGCAGCTGCGCGGCCAGCGCCCTGGCCAGCACGTCCAGTTCGCGCCAGGTCAGGGTGTGCTCGATCCCGGCCCGGTCCGCGCTGTAGTCGACGAAGGTGAATGCGGGGCACTCGCGCTCCGCGTTCCGGTGCAGAAATCCGGTGAGCGGCATCGACCCGGTGAAGTCGTGCTGTTCGGGCACGGCGAATTCGATGGGAGTCATCGGGGTCACCCTTTTCGGGAAGGGAGGCAGGAGTACTGGCCGCGCGTCGTCGAATGGCCGGTGTGAATCCATTGTCGAACGGATCCGGCGGATAGCAAGATGCTGGGGTATGTGAACCCCCGCACGCGGCAGACCCTACTTTCGTAGTACCTCCAGCAGAAAAGGAAAGGAGGTGTTCAGTTCCCGTCGCCAATAGGGCCAGGTGTGGGTTCCGGCGTAGGCGTGCACGGTCGCCGGAATGCCCAGCTCGGTGAGTCGCGCGGCCAGGTCGAGGGTGCCGGGTCCGATGATCCATTCCAGTACCGAACCGCCGGAGAATCGCCGGTCCAGCGGACCGCGCCGACCGTCCCCGGTACTCAGGTAGAGCGGGGTGCCGCGCAGCGCCTCGGCGTTGCGGTAGGGGTCCTCGGCCAGCCAGCTCGCCCGCGAGGACCACAGTGAGCTGGTCTTTTCCCCCTCGCGACGGAGCATCGCGCGGGCGAAGGCCGGCATGCCGCGGCGGGTGGTGTGCAGCAGTCCGCTGTAGGAGGCGACCGCGCGGAAGAAGCCGGGATGCCGCTGGGCGCCGCGCAGCACGCCGTAACCACCCATCGACACCCCGGCTCCGGCGCGCACCTCGTTGGCCCGGTAATGCTTTTCCAACAGTGCGGGAAGTTCGCTGAAAACGAATTCATCCCAGTGTGGGATCGTGCCCGTCCGATCCGGCGCGATCCAGTCGCTGTAGAGTCCGACCCGGCCGCCCGGTGGCATCACCACCAGGATCCCCGCCTCGTCGGCCAACCGAAGGATATCTGTCCAGCGCAGCCAGCAGGTATGGTCATCGCCCGCGCCGTGCAGCAGGTACAGCGTCGGCCAGCTATGCGCGCTCTTTCGCCACTGCTGGGGAACGAGCAGGGTGAGTTCCGTCTCCCGCCGGAGTGCGGAAGATTTCACCTGGATGTCGACCACTCGTTCGTCACGCCAGCGTTCACTGGGCATGCCACCAGCCTCCATTCATGGTGAGGGATAAATACGTGAATACCGCGGAACTGACTCGATCGCCCTGGCTGACCCTGGCCGCGGTGGCCGTCGGCTCGGTGATGACCGGTGTGGACGGCACCGCGCTCACCATCGCCGGCCCGGACCTGGCCATCGACCTGGGCGCCTCCATCACCGACCTGCAGTGGGTGGCCAACGCCTACCTGCTGGCCACCGCGCTGGCCCTGCTGCCGGCCGGCGCGCTGGCCGACCGCTACGGCCGGCGCGCGGTTTTCCTCTGCGGGGTGGCCGGATTCACCCTGACCTCGCTGGCCATCGCGCTGTCCGGCCAGGTGTGGCTGGTGATCGCCCTGCGCGCCCTGCAAGGCGTATTCAGCGCGATGCTGCAACCGGCTGCCCTCGGCCTGATCCGGGCCGGTTTCCCCACCAGGACACTGGGTCCGGCGATCGGCGTGTGGAGCGCGGTGGCCGCGCTCGGCCTGGCCGCCGGACCCCTGCTCGGCGGCCTGCTGGTGGCGGCCGGCGGCTGGTCGGCGATCTTCTACGTCAACCTGCCGGTCGGCCTGCTCGCCATCGCACTCACCCTGGCCTTCGTCCGGGAATCCCGCTCCGGACAGGCACTCCGGGTGCGCACCGTGCTGAACCTGGTGCGCCCCAGGCAGTTCCGGGTCGGCGTGGCCCTGGTCGCGGTGAACTTCGGCGCGCTGTTCGGGGTGCTGTTCCTGCTCACCCTCTACCTGCAGACGCTCAAGTCCCTGGACCCGGTGACCGCCGGGCTCTGGCTGGTCCCGGTGACCGGCGTGGTGGTGCTCAGCGCCCCGCTCGGCGGCGCGCTCACCCGCCGGTACGGCCCGATGCCGCCCGCCATCGCCGGGCTGCTGCTGGTCGCGGTGGGACTGGGCGCCATGGCCACCCTGGACGTGCACTCCGGCGCCGCCCAGGTCGCGCTGGCCACCGGACCGCTCGGCCTGGGCGGCGGACTGGCCCTGGTGGCCGCCACCGAGGCCATCCTGGCCACCGCCCCGCCCGAGGAGGCGGGCCTGGCCTCGGCGGTGCAGCAGGTGGCCGGTCAACTCGGCGGCCTGGCCGGGATCGCCGTGCTGGGCTCGATCCTGGACGGCGGTCGCGACTTCACCCACGGGATGCAGCTGGCCGTGCTGGTGGCCGCGGCCGCCGTCATCCTGAGCGCGCCGCTCGCCGTGCTGCTGCGGCGTCACTGAGCACCGACACCGGTCGAGGCCGGGACAGCCTGCTGGGCCACCAGATCGCCCGGCCCAGGTCCACCGCGAGCGCGGGCACCAGCAGCGAGCGCACCACCAGGGTGTCCAGCAGCACGCCGAAGGCGACCAGGAAGGCGATCTGGGCCAGGAACAGGATCGGTAGCACCGCCAGCGCGGCGAAGGTCGCGGCCAGCACCACCCCGGCCGAGGTGATCACCCCGCCGGTCACCGACAGCCCGACCAGGGTGCCGGCCTCGGTGCCCCGGCGCGCGGCCTCCTCGCGCACCCTGGTCATCAGGAAGATGTTGTAGTCGATGCCCAGCGCGACCAGGAACACGAAGGCGTACAACGGAACCCCGGGATCGGCGCCGGGGAAGTCGAAGACGTGGTTGAACACCAGCGCGGACACGCCCAGCGTGGCGGCGAAGCTGAGCACCACGGTCAGCATCAGCAGTAGCGGGGCCAGCAGCGAGCGCAGCAGCAGGGCCAGCACCACCAGGATCACCAGCACCACCAACGGAATGATCAGCGCCCGGTCCCGCAACGCGGTGTCCTGCACGTCCAGCTGGGCCGCGGTCGGCCCGCCCACCACCGCCGCCGCCCCTGGCACCGCGTGCACCGCGGTGCGCAGCGCGCGCACCGCCTCGATCGCGGCCTCGCTGTCCGCGGCCGAGCGCAGGGTGGCGTTGATCTCCACCCGGCCGTCCACCACCTTCGGCAACGCCGCTGCCTCGGCCACGCCCGCCACCCCGCGGGCCGCCGCCAGCACCGGATCCACTGTCGCCGCCGAGGTCACGATCACCGCGGGCGAGCCGCTGCCGCCGGGGAAATGCCGTCCCAGCGCCTGTTGCCCGGACACCGAGTCCACTGTGGACAGAAAGACGTCGGTCTGGGCCACCCCGTCCGCCTTGAGCTGCGGCACGAAGGCCACCCCGAACAACAGCACCGCGGTGGTCAGCACCCAGGTCCAGCGCGGCCTGCGGCCCACCAGGTTCGCCACCCGGCCCCAGATCCCGTCCTTGGCCGCCACCGGTTTCCGCGGCCAGAAAGCGCCGCGCCCCAGCAACATCAGCGCGGGCGGCAGGAAGGTCAGCGCGGCCAGCAGCGAGGCGACGATGCCGATCGCGGCCACCGGACCGAGGCCCTTGTTCGAGTTGAGATCGCTGAACAGCAGGCACAGCATGCCCAGCACCACGGTCCCGGCCGAGGCGCAGATCGGTTCCAGGGAGGCCCGCCAGGCCCGCCACATGGCCAGTCGCGGCCCGGCCTGCCGCAGCTCCTCCCGGTACCGCGCCACCAGCAGCAGCGCGTAGTCGGTGGAGGCGCCGAAGACCAGGATGAACAGGATGCCCTGACTCTGCCCGTTCAACGTGAGCACCTGGTCCCTGGCCAGCCGGTAGACCACCGCGGCCGCGCCAAGCAAGGCCAGTCCGGCGCAGGCCAGCACCACCACCGGCAGCAGCGGACTGCGGTAGACCAGCACCAGGATCAGCGCCACCACCGCCGCGGTCACCCCCAGCAGCAACCCGTCGATGCCGCCGAAGGTGGCCGCGAAGTCCCCGACGATCCCGGCCGGTCCGGTCACGTGTGCGCGCAGCCCGCCGGGCAGGCCCTCGCGCACCTTGTCCCGCAACGCCTTGACCGTCTCCCCGGCCCGGAACCCGTCACTGCCGTCCACCGGCGCCAGCGCCTGCGCCGCTTTGCCATCGGGCGCCGGAACCACCGGGGACGCCGGTCCTTTGAGGCCGTCCACAGTGGACGCCCGCCGCACCGACCGGGCGATCGCGTCCTGATCCGCCGGCGTCAGCCCGGAATCGCGCTCGAAGACCAGCACCGCGGGCAGCACATCGGCCTCGGCGAAGAGTTTCTGCTCGTTCGCCGCCCTGGTCGCCTCCGCGCTGGCCGGCAGGAAGGAGGCGTTGTCATTGCGTTGGACCTGGGAGAGCTTGCCCAGGTCGGGCAGGCCGATCGCGCCGATCACGATCCAGGCGAGCAGGGCGAACGCGGGCAGCACAAGGCGAAGACGGGACACCGGGACCCCCTGGCGGCTGGGCGAGGAATCCCGATGATGAACGCCGCCACCGGCCCGCTGACCAGCCGAAGGTCGGGTGCGCCCGGTGTCCTGTCACACAGCCCGTCGGATCACCCCAGGATCAGGGCAGCGACACCGGCGTCATCGTCCAGCGCCCGTCCAGGTGCACCGTCGGCACGTGCAGCAGGCCCCGGGAACCCTCCGGCCGCTGGTAGCTGATCGTCAGCTGCACCCGCCCCCTGATCAGCTCGGAGCGGGCGGAGATATCGGTGATCCCGGCCTCGGCGAAGCCGGCCACGGTGGCCTGGGCGGCTTCGTCGGCGCCGGACTTCAGCGAGACCAGTTCGGCCAGCTGGGCCGAGTCGGCGGCCTGTAGAGCCTCGGTGACCCGGCCGGCCAGTTCCTCGACCGTCTGGGTGCCGCGCTCGGGGCGGTTGGAGATCATCATGATGATCGTGGCGATCCACACGATGCCGAAGAGCACGATCCAGGAGCGCGGGCTGCGCGCGGCTTTGATGATCATGTCGTCACAGCCACTGGTTGCGGCGGAAGATGCGGTACAGGACGGTGCAGGCGATCAGGATCACGATCAGCACGATCGGATAGCCGTAGGTCCATTTCAACTCCGGCATCACGTCGAAGTTCATCCCGTAGATACCGGCGATCATGGTCGGCACCGAGATGATCGCGACCCAGGCGCTGATCTTGCGCATGTCGTTGTTCTGCCGCATGGTGATCTTGGCCAGCACCGCGTCGATCAGCGTGGTCAGCATCTCGTCGAAGGTGACGATCCGGTCGTGCACGGTGGTGAGGTGGTCGTCGACGTCCCGGAAGAAGGTGCGCACCTCATCGGGCACCAGCGGGATGTAGCCCTCGGCCAGCCGCCGCAGCGGGGTGGCCAGCGGACCCACCGCCCGGCGCAGCTCCATGACCTCGCGCTTCATCAGGTAGATCTGCTCCGGGTCCACCGCGCTGCGCGGGTCGAAGACCTCCACCTCCAGGGTGTCGATGTCGTCCTCGACCGCGCTGGTGACCTCCAGGTAGGTGTCCACCACGTGGTCGGCGATGGCGTAGAGCACCGCGGCCGGGCCGAGCATCAGCTTGGCCGGATCCTGCTCCAGCTCGGCGCGCAGCCCGGCCAGCGCCTGGTGCTTGCCGTGCCGGACGGTGATCACGAAGTGGCGGCCGACGAAGACCATCACCTCGCCGGTCTCCACGATCTCATTCGCCGTGGTCGGCGACTCGTGCGCGACGTAACGCACCGTCTTGAGCACCATGAACAGGCTGTCGTCGTAGCGCTCCAGCTTCGGCCGCTGATGCGCGTGCACCGCGTCCTCCACGGCCAGCTCGTGCAGCCCGAAGGTCTCCGCGATGCTCTGGATCTGCTGCTCGTCCGGCTCGTGCAGACCGATCCAGACGAAGCCGGTGCCGCGCTTGCGGACCTCCTCCACCGCGCCGGTGTGGGTCCAGCGGCCCGGCAACCGCTTGCCGTCTACGTAGACACCGCAGTCCACCACATAAGCGGAAAGCGGCACGGGAATCTGCTGCGGCATGGCACTTCCGTTACGGGGAGCACGGCCGCGCAGGCCGAGCGTGGGCAGAACGGACATGGAAGGCTCCAGTCGAACGCGACGCGAACACGGGTGTGCGGCCGGAACCAGGCTGGGGTTCCGGCACGAGAGCGCGTCCCGACCGGTCGATGGGTCCTACCTCGTTGTAGAAAGCCCACCGGTGAGGACGCGGTCGGTACTGGGAGGGTTGCTGTCCGTACTCATCGCATCTCACCTCCTCGGGGCCGTGGCCGGAACGGTGGATTCGCTCACAGACCGGTTGTCGAGACTACCCGTACCCGGGCAAGACTGTCCTCCCCGGTCTTGCTGGATCGGACACCACCCTTGGGAGGCAGCGTGCAGTTCGGGCGGTACTTCGAGGAGTTCGAGGTCGGCGCGGTCTACAAGCACTGGCCGGGAAAGACGGTCACCGAGTACGACGACCACCTGTTCTGCCTGATCACCATGAACCACCACCCGCTGCACCTGGACGCCCACTACGCGGGGGAGACCACCGACTTCGGCAAGAACGTGGTGGTCGGCAACTACATCTACTCGCTGCTGCTGGGCATGTCGGTGGCCGATGTCTCCGGCAAGGCCATCGCCAATCTGGAGGTCGAGTCGCTGCGGCACATCAAGCCGACCTTCCACGGTGACACCATCTACGGCGAGACCGAGGTGCTGGACAAGACCGAGTCCAAGTCCAAGGACGACCGGGGAGTGGTCTACGTGGAGACCAAGGGGTACAAGCAGGACGGCACCGTGGTGTGCGTGTTCCGGCGCAAGGTGATGGTGCCCAAGCGCAGTTACGGCGAAGCCCGCGGCGGCGAGCAGCCCGGCCGCCCCGAGCCGAAGGTCTGAGCCCGATGAGCGCACCGGCCGCCGAGCGGCTGCGCGAGTTCGCGGCGGCGCAGTCCGCCGCCTCCCCGCTGTATGAATGCCTGGCCGCGGGCGCCGCCGAGGACGCCGGGGTGACCGCCCTGGTGGGCGATGCCTCGCCCGAGTTGTTCCTGGCCGCGGCCCAGCGGGTGCTCTTCCGCGAGCCCTGGCACGCCCTGACCCGCTACTACCCGGCGCTGGGCGGCGCCGACGGTCCGGACGGCGAGCTGTGGCCGCTGTTCCGCTCCTTCGTGCTCGAACGCGCCGACTCGATCCGCCCGCTGCTGGCCGAGCGCTCGGTGCGGGAGGAGCTGGTCCGCCCGGCCGCGCTGCTCTACCCGGGCCTGGCCGTGGTGGCCAAGGAGGCGGGCAAGACCCCGATCGGCCTGGTCGAGGCCGGAGCTGGGGCCGGCTTCCGGCTGGTGCTGGACCGCTACGGCTTCCGCTACGCGGTCGCCGGCGGCGGGCCGGACATCAGCCGCGGCAAGAAGACGGCCCGGCTGGTGCTGGACTGCCAGGTCACCGATCAGGCGGGCAAACCGGCCGAGGCATTCGGCAAGCAGGCCAAACTGCCCGCGATCGCCGAACGGGTCGGCCTGGACGCGGACCCGGTGGACGTGGCCGACGAGGACGAGCTGACCTGGCTGGAAGCCTGCGTCCGGCCCGACCAGCCGCGGCGGCTGCGGCTGCTCCGGCTGGCCGCGGACGAGGTTGTGGCGGCCAAACCACCCCTGCTCCGGACCGACCCGGTCACCGGACTGGCTGCCGCCGCGGCCCGGATTCCGGCGGAAAACCCCCTGGTGGTCACCAGTTGCGGCCTGCTCGACGGTCGTTCCGGCGACTTCGCGACGGCCTGGGTGGACGCGCTGCGCACGCTGGCGAGTCACCGTCCACTGTGGTGGGTCAGCCAGGAGAGTTACCCGGCCTTCCCGGCCGAACTTCGCGCGGAGGCGGCTCACCTGGCCGAGGCGGACCGGGTGCTGAGCGTGATCAACTGGGTCGACGGCACGGTCCGGGTGCGCAGACTGGCTACCGCCGATCGGCTGACCCACGGACTGACCTGGCTCGGTCCGAACTAGCCGGGCGAGGTTCCGGCCCTGGCGCCGGCGGGGAGCGCTCCCCACTCGGCGAGCGCCTCCGCCAAACCGGGCGAAAGGGACCCTGCGCTGTGCAGTGCGTCGAAGATCACACCGTCGATCCAGGCCACCGCCGAAGCGTCGTCACCAGCCCGGATAAGCCCGGCGTTCGCCCGTACGGCGTAGTCGTGGATGACATAAACGCCGGTCGGTGACGGCCGCTCCACCGAACCGATCCAGCGATCGATCGCCCCGGTCAGCCCGGTCTCCTCGGACAACTCCCTGATCACAGCCCTGTGATCATCTTCTCCAGGCTCCACCCGGCCCCCCGGGATGGACCAGGAACCGGCTGAGGGAGGTTGGCCTCGACGGATCAGCAGAATGCGTCCGATCGGGTCGAAGACGACTGCGCCGACACAGCGGACGCGCTGGTCCTGGGCCTCCGGCATGACCACGGAGAGTAGTTCACCTGGGAAGGCCACGTGATCCGCTGCCCCAAGTGCGGTACAAATCTGCCATAGCGCGGCGGAGTGCGGTACAACGGTTCCGCAGGCGCCAACAAGGCCGTTAGCGGACGGGGTTGGTTTACATGAACTTGAAGAAGATCCTGATCTTCGCAGGTGTTGCTCTGGTTCTCTTCTTGCTCGTTACACAGCCAACGCAGGCAGCGGACGGCGTCACCGGCATCCTCGGCACGCTTCGTGGCGCGGCAGAGTCGATCATCACCTTCGTCCGGTCGCTGTTCAACTAGCGGCCGGGGGTAGCCACACGTGTTCTCGCCTCGTGACTCAGACGAGTACCTGCTCGACACCGAGCGACGCGTCATCCGCGTGCGCCGGCACTGGGCCAGTCTGCTCTGGGACATCTTCGAGGCGATGGCGCTGCTCGCCGGAGCAGTGATGATCTCCTACCTGCTGCCACCGGATGCCTGGATCATCCAGAACCTCCTGTGGTACGCGGCGCTGGTCATCCTGCTCCGGTTCGCCTACATCGTCATCGACTGGTGGGTCGAACGACTGGTCATCACGGACAAACGCTTCATGATCACCAGTGGTGTGTTCACCACCAAGGTGGCCATGATGCCGGTGACCAAGGTGACCGACCTGACCTTCGAGCGGACCATGACCGGGCGGATGCTCGGTTACGGCACGATCGTGGTCGAGTCGGCCGGTCAGATCCAGGCGCTCAACAAGATCGAGTACCTGCCGAAGCCGGAGCAGATCAACGACGCCATCTCCGAGCTGGTGTTCGGTGACAAGAAGGCCCAGGCCGAGCGCTTCACCATGATGAAGGCCAAGAAGCAAACAGCCGGTAAGAAGATCATCGGCTGAGTAGTCCACACTCGTGGACGTGCTCATCGACCTGCACGCCCACACGACCGCATCCGACGGAACCGACACTCCGGCCGAGCTGATGGCCGCGGCGTCGGCCGCCGGACTGCACACGGTGGCCATCACCGATCACGACACGACGGCCGGCTGGGCCGAGGCTGAGCAGTCTCGCCCGGCCGGCCTTCGCGTGGTCCGGGGCGCGGAGCTGTCCTGCATCGCGCCGGACGGCCGGGGCGGCCAGGTGACCGTGCACCTGCTGGCCTACCTGTTCGACCCGGACGCGCCCGCGATCGTGGCCGAGCAGACCCGGCTGCGCGCCGAGCGCCGCACCCGGCTGCGGCTGATCGCCGAGCGGATGGCCGCCGACGGGGTGCCGGTGGACCCGGACGCGATGTTCGCCGGACTGGCCCCCGACGCCTCGGTCGGCCGGCCGCACCTGGCCAGGGTGCTGGTCAAGGCCGGGCTGGTGCACACGGTGGACGAGGCGTTCGCGAAGTACCTGCGCGACGGCGGGGCCTACTACCTGCCGCGCACCGACACCCCGGTGCGGCGTGCGGTGGAGATGATCGCCGCGGCCGGCGGGGTGACCGTGTTCGCGCACCCCTTCGCCCGGCGGCGCGGTCCGGTGGTCGAGGCCGAGGTGATCAGGGACCTGGTCCGGCACGGGCTGACCGGGGTGGAGGTCGACCACCCCGACCACGAGCCCGCCGACCGGGACGAGCTGCGCGCGCTGGCCCAGGCGGAGAACCTGGTGATCACCGGGTCCAGCGACTACCACGGCACCAACAAGACCGTCCGGCTGGCGGCCGAGACCACCGCGCCGGAGCAGCTGGAGGCGCTGGTGGCCAAGGCGAGCGCGGTGCCGGTGCTCGGCTGAGTGTGACCGCCGACGCGGAGAGTGTCGGCAGGGGTGCGTACCGTGGGCGTCGTGGGTCAGCTTGGACTGGAACTGGAAGGCATGCCGCGCAAGCTGGTGCGGGTGACGCCGGCGAAGCTGGCCACCTGGACCGGGTGCCCGCGGCGGTACCGGATGAGCTATCTGGACCGCCCGGCGCTGCCGCGTGGCGGGGCCTGGGCGCACAACACGCTGGGCGCGGTGGTGCACAACGCGTTGCGGGCCTTCTTCGATCTGCCGGTGGCCCGGCGCACCCCGGAACAGGCCGAGGCGCTGGTGGTCCGGCACTGGAAGGGCGACGGGTTCCAGGACGGCGAACAGGCCGGGACCTACCGGGAACGGGCCCGCGGCTGGGTGCACGAGTACGTGGCCAACGCGGATGTGAGCATCGAGCCGGTCGGGCTGGAGCGCTGGGTGTCCGCGCCGACCGGGCGGATCGTGGCCGAGGGCCGGGTGGACCGGATCGACGAGCGGGACGGCGAGCTGGTCATCGTCGACTACAAGACCGGCAGGCACGCGCTGACCACCGATGACGCTCGGGGCTCGCAGGCGCTGGCGCTCTACGCGCTGGCCGCGGCCCGGACGTTGCGGCGGCCCTGCCACCAGGTCGAACTGCATCACCTGCCCACCGGTCAGGTGCTGAGCTGGGAGCACACCGACGAGTCGCTGGCCCGCCAGGTCCGCCGGGCCGAGGAGGCCGCCGACGAGCTGTCCGCGGCAGGCGAGGAGCTGGCCGCCGGCGGCGACCGGGAGGCGTTGTTCCCGACGGTGACCGGGCGGCACTGCACCTGGTGCGATTTCCGCAGGCACTGCCCGGAAGGCCGGGCGGCCGCACCGGAGCTTGAGCCGTGGGCGATGCTGGCGCCATGACCGGAGCATTGGAGGAGACGCCGCGCCGGGTCCGGCTGGGGGCGGTGTTGCGCGGCCTGAGCGGGTCGGTGGCGGCCGCGGTGGTGCTGCTGGCGGTGCTGGTGATCGGCGCGCAGATCTTCGCCGCCACCGAGTCCTGGGCCGGTCCGGGCTGGATCGCGGTGCTCGGGCACGTGGTGGCCGCGGTGCTGGCGGTGCTGTTGCAGTTCTTCGCCGACCGGCGGACCGGGGCCGGGGCCTGGGGCGCCGGGATCGGCGTGTTCGTGGTGGCCGGGGCCGCGTTGTGGCTGTGGTGGTGGAGTTAGTTCGCGAAGGCCAGGTCGTCGCGTAGTTCGGCCAGTCCCTGACCGCGGGTGCGCACCGGTTCGTAGCCGAGCTGGACGCGGGCCTTGCTGATGTCCAGGGTGCCTTCCAGACCCGCGCGCCACAGCGTCAGGTAGTCCAGCGGCGGTGGGCCGGGTAGCCGCAGGGCCTGCCAGCTGGTCTCGCTGAGCGTGGTCAGGGCGTGCGCCCGGCGGTAGCCGATGGTCCTGGTCGGGGCGGTCAGGCCGTCGGCGGCGAGCAGGTCGGCGATGAAGTGCCGGTAGGCCACCGGATCGTGGTCGGTGACGAAGTAGCTCTCGCCTGGACGGCCGCGCCGGGCGGCCAGCAGCAGCGCGTGCACCGCGTTGGCCACGTGCGTGGTGTCGGTCAGCTGGGAACCGCCGCCGATCCAGCGGAACCGGTCCGCGCGCACCGCCGTGCGCAGCCGGGGCGTGCGCGGATCGCCCGCGCCCCACAGCAATCGGGGCCGGATCAGCACCGTGTCCAGGCCGGTGGCCAGCAACGCCGCCTCGGCGCGGGCGGTGGCGGCGGCCTGGGGTGAGGGCGAACGGGGCTGGCGTGGGGTCAGTTCGGTGGCGTTGACCAGGGGCCTGCCGTACTGGACCGCGGCGTCCGAGCTGAGGCAGACCAGGCGGCGCGGGGCGCAGGCCAGGATCCGGCGCAGGGTGGCCGGGCTGAGCCGGGCGGTGAGGAAGAGGACCTCGATCCCGCGAGCCGCCGGGCTGAGCAGGGTGTGGCCCCTGGCCGTCAGCTCGGTGCTCAGGCGGGCGCCGACGAACCCCGCGCCCCCGATCACCGCCACTCGCACCGGCACGTCCTTTCCGCCGCCTCCATCCAGGCACCGGCGACCGGCCGGGGCAACCGTGGGGTTTGCCGGTGGCACAACGGGTTTCGCCGGAACGGCCGGCGGCTGCGCCGACCTGCGGCGGCGGTCTATCCCTTCGGTAAGTCCTTCGGCTGGGGTAGTGACTCGAAAAACGAATGTGATCGGCCTCACCGGCGGCGGCTCACTAGCATCGGCACAAAGCCGAGGGGAGCGCATGCCGGAACGGACCGTGCTGGAACGGGGGGCCGAACTCGCCGTGCTCGACGACCTGGTGCGCCGGGTGCGGGACGGGGGCTCGGCGCTGGTCGTGCTCGACGGCCCGGCCGGGATCGGCAAGACCACGCTGCTGCGCTCGGTGCGGGCGCGGGCCGAGGCAGCCGGGCTGCCGGTGGTGACCGGGGTGGGCAGCGAGCTGGAGCGGCAGTTCGGTTTCGGCGTGGTGCGCCAGCTGATCGAACCGCGGCTGGCCGCGGCCGGGGCGGCCCGCCGGGAGCAGTGGTTCACCGGCCCGGCCCGGTTCGCCCGGCCGGTGCTGGAGGAGGCGCCCGGTCCGGTGGACGCGGTGCCCGCGGACGCGCTCGGCGCGGCCCTGCACGGGCTGTACTGGCTGCTGGCCGGATTCGCCGACCACGGGCCGTTCCTGGTGCTGGTCGACGATGTGCACTGGGCCGACCTGTCCTCGCTGCGCTGGCTGGCCTACCTGGCCCGGCGGCTGGACGGGCTGCCGGTGGGCCTGCTGCTCGCGGTGCGCGCGGGCGAGACGCCCGCTGATCCGCGGGCGGTGGAGGAGATCCTGGCCAGTCCACTGTGTCAGGTGCTGCGGCCGGAGCCGTTGACCGCGGCGGCCGTCGGGGACCTGGCCAGGGTCGAGCTGGGCGGGCCGGTGGCGGCCGAGTTCGCGGCAGCCTGTGTGGACTCCACCGGCGGGAATCCGTTGCTGCTGACCGAATTGCTCCGCGGCCTGCGTGCGCACCGGGTCACCGGGGCGGCCGCGGAGACCGGGCTGGTGCCGGAGTTCGGCGTGGCCGCGATCGCCACCGGGGTGCTCGGCCGGCTGCGCCGGTGCCCGCCGGAGACCGGCCAGGTGGCCGACGCGGTCGCGGTGCTCGGGCCCGCGGCCACCCTCGCCCAGGTCGAGCGGCTGACCGGGCTGGGCGGGCCGCAGGTGCAGGCGTGCGTGCGGCGGTTGGTCGCATTGGGACTGTTCGTGGTGGACGGTCCGAAGTTCGTGCACCCCATGGTGCGCGAGGTGGTTTACCGGGATCTGCCGACCGGGGCGCGTTCGGCGCTGCACGAGCGGGTGGCCGAGTTGATGCAGGCCCGCGCGGCCGGGTTCGAGCGGGCCGGGCCGGACCAGGTGGCCACCCATCTGCTGCCGGTGGCGCCGGCCGGCGTGGCCTGGCGGGTGACCGCGTTGCGCGCGGCCGCCGCGGTGGCCAGGACCCGGGGCGCGCCGGAGACCAGTGCCGCCTACCTGGCCCGCGCGATCGAGGAGGGCCCGGAGGTCGAGCCGGAGCTGTACGCCGAGCTGGGGCGGGCGCAGTTGCATTTCGACGGGCTGGCCGCGGTGCGCACCCTGGGCATCGCGCACGAACGCGCCGGCGCCGCGGCCCGGCCGGGGCTGACCGTGGATCTGGCCAGGGCACTGCTCACCGTCGGCAGGGGCGCCGAGGGCCTGTCCCTGATCACCGCGGCGGTGACCGCGGCCGAGGGCAGCACCGAGCACGGCTACCTGCAGAGCGAGCTGTATTTCCTGTGCTGGCAGCACAGCGGCACCGCGCCGATGATCTCCCAGCGGCTGGCCGACCTGACCGAGGTGGCGGAGTCCGGGCTGCTGGGCCTGCGGTCCTGCCACGAGGTGTTCCGGCTCGGCTCGTCCGCGCTGGCCCTGGCTCAGGCCCGGCGGGCACTGGCCGGTCCGGCGCTCTACACCGAACACTGGGGCCCGCACATGTCCGCGGTGATGACCCTGATCCGCTGCGACGACCTGGACCGGGCCGCCGCGGTGACCAGCGAGGCGGTCACGCACGCCCGGCGGCAGGGCTCCTTCCTGCGCTACGCGCTGTCCACCTGCCTGCGGGTGCAGGTCCGGCTCCGCCAGGGTCGGCTCGACCTGGCGCTGGCCGACGCCGAGGAGTCCATCGGCGACCGCGATCCCGGCTGGCAACCCCTGGCCGCGCACCGCTACGCGCACTACCTGGACGTGCTGCTCGCCCTGGATCGCACCGACGACGCCCTGGAACTGCTCTACCGGATGGAACTAGACGGCGAACTCCCGGCACTCTGGCACTTCAACCAGGTCCTGGACGTGCGCGGCCGGTTGCGGCTGGCCCTGGGCGACCTGGACGGCGCGCTGGCCGACTTCACCGAATGCGGCCGCAGGCTGGCGTGCTGGGATGTGCGCAACCCGGCGGTGATCCCGTGGCGCAGTTACCAGGCCCTCGCCCTGCACGCCGCCGGCCGCCGGACCGAGGCGCTGGCCGTGCTCGAACCCGAGCTGGCCGCGGCCCGGGAGTGGGGGCTGCCCTGGACACTGGGCACGGTGCTGCGGGTGGCCGGCACGATCACCGGCGGCCGGGCCGGGGAAGCCCTGCTGGCCGAGGCCCTCGCCGTGGTCGAGCACGCCGAGGTGGGCCTGGTGCACGCCGAGGTGCTCACCGAGCTGGGGTTGCTGCGGCACCGGCTGGGCGCGGAGCAGTCGGCGCGGGAGACGTTGCGCCGGGCGCTGGCCGTGGCCGAGCAGTGCGGTGCGATCGCGGTGGGCCGCCGGGCCAGGGCCGGCTTGCGGGCGGCCGGTGGCCGGCAGCGGCGGGCCGAACACACCGGTCCGGCGGCGCTGACCGGCACCGAACGGCGGGTGGCGGCGCTGGCCGCGGACGGCCGGTCCAACCCGCAGATCGCGGCCGAGCTGACCGTGGGCGTGCGCACGGTGGAGATGCACCTGACCAATGCCTACCGCAAACTCGGCGTGTCCGGCCGGACCGAGCTGACGGCCGCGCTGAACAGTTAGGGCAGCACCAGCAGGCGCAGCAGGCGTTCGGTCTCCGCGGCCGGATCGGTGGTCAGGCCGGTGTGCACCGGGCCGGGCTGGATCACCGTGCTCTTCGGCGCGGTCAGCCAGCGGAACCGCTGCCCGAGGCTCTGTCCCGCCGCCGGGCCGACGGCAGGCTCGGCGCAGGTCCCGGCCACCGAGTGCAGCACCGAGGTGATCGCCGCCGGGTCCGCGGTGGGATCCAGCGCGCGCAGCCGGTCCGGGTCCAGGTGCACCCGGGAGCCCAGGTAGTCCAGGCGGTGGCAGTAGACCAGCACGCCCGCGTTGATGGACTCGCCGCGCTCGACCCGCGGGATCACCCGCAGTACCGCGTACTCGAATGGGTAGCGCTGCTCGGTCATCGCACGTCCCCCGGCAGGTGCTTGAGCCACTCCGGGCGGTTTTGGCCCCGTTCCGGGACCACCCGGTCGTTTCCCCGGTTCACCGCGGTTTCCACCAAGCCGGGCAGCCAGGTGTCGCGGGCGGCGAGGCGGGCGCTGAGCTGGGTGACGTAGGCCCGGCGCAGCTCGTCGGGGCTGTCGAACCCGGGTTCGTCGGCGAGCCAGTCGTCCGGGACCTTGGCCAGCACCTCGGTGAGCAACTCCGTGGTGACCAGTGGGGCCAGCGCCGCGTCGGCGGCCGGGACATCCGGGCCGAACTCGATCAGCAGGTGGTCGGCGGCGTTGTACGGACGGGCCGCGGAGGCCGCCGCGCCCGGCCAGTTGTGGTGGAAGATCAGCGTGGCGCCGTGGTCGATGAGCTGCGGTTTCCCGTGCCAGTACAGCATGTTCGGGTTCTTCCAGGACCGGTCCACGTTGCCGGTCAGCGCGTCGAACCACAGCACCCGCCCGGCGAAGTCCGGCTCGGCGGTGAACGCGCCGGGGTCGAAGTCCAGCGCGCCCGGCAGGAAGTCCATGCCCAGGTTCAGCCCGTGGCTGGCCTTGAGCAGGTCCTGGACCTCCTCGTCCGGCTCACTCGGCGCCATCGCCCGGTCCACCTGCGCGGTCACCAGCTCCGGCACCGGCAGCCCCAGCGCCCGCGCCAGCTCGCCGACGATCACCTCGGCGACCAGCGTCTTGCGGCCCTGGCCCGCGCCCCGGAACTTCACCACGTAGGTGCCCAGGTCGTCGGCCTCCATCAGGCCGGGCAGCGAACCACCCTCGCGGAGCGGGGTGACGTAACGAGTCGCGGTGACGTGGCGGAGCACGGTCGCAGCCTACGGCTCACCTCACGGCTCGCGAAAAGGCGTGGCGCGCCAGCGACACGGCGAGCCGTTCGCCCTCAGCGCGGTTGATTTTTCGCGTCGCCTTGCCGTGTGTCCGACGCATCCGAAGCTTGCTTCGCGTGCGGCGGATGCACGGCGAGGCGACTTCGGGAGCGAAAAATCCCGCGCGCGGAGCGCGCCAATCAACACAGCCAGGCCCGCCAGGTCGGGAGCAGGGTGGCCAGCAGGGTTTCCGGGTTCTCCGTGTTGGCCGAGTGCGCGGCGCCGGCGACCACGGCGAAATCGGCGTCCAGCCGGTCGGCCATGTCCCGCTGGGTAGCCACCGACCAGGCGTCGTCGTGCTCACCGCAGACCACCAGCGCCGGGGTGCCGCCGGTGCGCAGGGCCGCGGCCAGCCTGCCCACCAGGTCCGGTTCGCGGCGCAGGCCTTCGGCCATGCCGAGCAGGCCGGCCGCGTTGGACTCCAGGAAGCGAACCCGGAACAGCTCCTTGAGGGACTCGGGGGTGTTCTCCCAGTTCGCCGAGGCGGCGTCGCGGGTCTCGCGGAGTTGCTGGGCGGCGGACACCCCGCCGGCCCGCAGCAGTGGCTCACCGGCCTCCAGCGCGCGACGGCGTTCGCCCTCGGGCAGCTCGTTCGGGCCGGAGGACAGCAGCGTCAGCCCGTCCACCCGCACGCCGGAGAGCACCGCGCCCCTGGCCACCAGGCCGCCGAAGGAATGGCCGAGCAGCAGCACCCTGCGGCCGCCGGCGGCGAGCTGGGTGAGCAGTTTGGCGATCACCCCGCCCAGCGCGGCCGGCAGGTACGCGTGCGGGTCGTCCGGGCCCGGCGACTCGTACTGGCCGGGCAGGTCGAGGGCGTAGGCGGTGAAACCGGCCTCCGCCAACGGGTCCAGCAGCGGCGCGAAGTCCTCTTTGGACCCGGTGTAGCCGGGCAGCAGCACCGCGATCGCACCCCGGTCGGCCGCGGCCGACGGCACCGCGTGCAGGGCGGCGATCGGTCCGTAGTCGCCCGCCAGGTCGACGCGACGGGCCCGGTGCGGGCTGAGCTGGGAGTAGGGCGACACGCTCACGTGCTGAGTCTGCCTCACCGAAGCCCGGAAATCGCGAAACCTGCTCAGCGCAGCGCCACCAGCGTGCCGCCACGCTGTTCCACCAGCACCGGTCCGGCACTGGCCAGCGTCACCGGCCCGCGGTAGCCCTCCCGGTTCAGCGGCAACCGGCCCAGCAGCGCGCCGGTGTTCGGGTCCGCCACGGACAGTCCGGCCGGGGTGGGCACCATCAGCCTGCCCGCGTACAGCGTGCCGGGGCCGAGCGTGTTCTCCATCGTCCACAGTGGAGTCATGGTGGCCGAGGCCAGCGCGATCGTCCGCGAGCCGGTCCACCAGTAGACGACGGTCGGCACCGTGGAGGCCGGTTCCCCGCTCGGGCAGGTGGTGTTCGCGGCGAAGGTCAGCGGGGTGGCCGTGCCGTCCGAGCAGCGCGCGCTCAGCGCGATCGTCGTCGGCGCCACCCCACCCTCCGGATCGCCCTGGAGGTCGCTCGCGGGCAGGTTCAGCGGCACCTCGGAGACCGGCGCGCCGTTGCCGTCGTAGATGGCCAGCCGCGCCGGGTCGGGCAGCGCCGCGGCCACCCGGTCCGGCCCGAGCGCGATCACCCGGGCGCCCGCGCCGCTGAGCACCACGCTCATCGACGCTTCGGGCTTGTCGAAGTCCTTGGGGTTGGGCTTGAACACGGTGAGCCGGTCACCCGGGTCGTCCGGGCAGCGCTCGATCACGCCGACCCGGTTGGGCGTCACCGCCACCGAGCCGTAGGCGCACCCCGTCCGCAGCTGCTTTCCCGGCTGCACCATGGCCCTGACCTGGCCGTACTCCTGGGTCTTGACCAGATCCGAGCGCCAGCCCTCCAGGTACTTCTTGCCGGTGGTGGTCAGGTGCACCCCGTCCACGAGCAGCCGGGTGCCCACCTCGGCGTCCCCGTTGCGCTGCGCCCCGCGCTTGCCGGTGGCCGGATCCAGCGCGGTGACCTCGCTGCAGGTGTCCCCGCGCTGGAAGACGGCCAGGATCTGGCCGAAGGCCGGGGCCACGGTGCACAGCGGCAGATCGCGCTGATACCGCCAGCGTTCCTGGCCACTGAGCGGATCGCGGCCGACCACGGCCCCGTTGTCCGCGGTGACCACGACCTGGCTGGTGGTGACGGCGTTCTGGGTCGCGGTGCTCGGCGAGCGCCAGACCTCGGCCAGCGTGGGCGGCAGCGCGGTGGGGCCGTCGAGCATGGGCAGCGGCGGGTTGCTGGTCTGGGAGACGGTGGCGCGGGCGTCGCTGAAGGTCCAGACGAGCAGACCGGCGACGAGCACGGTGACGGTGATGACGGCGGTGGCGACCAGGTCCCAGCGGGTGACGAAGGAGCGGGGCGGGACCGGGGGCGGGGGTTCGGCCTCGCCGGGGCCGGTCGCGGGCTCGGGGAGCAGGGCGCCGGGGAGCAGGGGAGCGGCCAGGAGCGGCTCGGGCGCGGCCGCGACGGCCGCGGCGGGGGCGGCGGGGGCGTCGGCCGGGGGCTCGGTCACGGCGGCCGGTGGCTCGGCGGGGGTGTCGCCCGGGATCGCGGCGGCCACGGGCTCGGCCGGGGTTGCGGCGGGTTCGGCGGGGACCTCGGTCGCGGGCTCGCCCGGCTCGGCGTTCGCGGCCGGGGCCTCGGCGGCGGGCTCGCCCGGCTCGGCGCTCGGCTGCTCGGTGTCGCCCGGGGCGCTGACTGGCGGCTCGGCGACCGTGCCGGGCTGTTCGGCCTGGTCCTGGGCGGCGTCGCGGGCGGCGGCCGGGGCGGTGGGGTCCTCGGGCGCGGCGTTCTGCTCGGGCGGCACGGGGACCACCGTAGTCCCCTCGGCGGCCCGGGTACGCGGAACGGCCCTCCCCGCTGGGAAGGGCCGTTCGTGCTGGCGCTGGTTACTCGGCCGGGGCCTCGCCGGTGCGGCGGCGACGCCGCCTGCGGGCCGGGGCCTCGCCGTCGGCGGCCGGGGCCTCCGGGGCGTTGAAGGCGGGCGCCTCCGGGGCGGTGAAGCTGACCGCGGTGCTGGCCTTGCGGACCCGGGTGGTCGCGGGCTTCGCGGCTGCCTCGGCCGGAGCCTCGGTCTTGGCCGCGTCGGTCTTGGCGGCGACCTTGGCCTTGGCCGGGGCCGCGACGACCTCGGCCGGGGCCTCGGTCGTGGTGGTCACCTCGGCCTTGGCGGGCGCGTCGGCGGTCTTGGCGCGGGACCGGGTGCGGGTGCGCGTCCTGGTCTTGGCCTCGGCAGGCTCGCCTGCCTCGGTGGACTCGGCGGGCGTGGCCTCGCCGCCGACGTTCTCCCCGCCCCTGGTGCGGCGGCGGCTGCGGCGCTTGGTGGCCGGGCGCGCGCCGGGGTCGTCCGACTCCGGCTTGTCCGGGCTGCCGCCGACCGGCTTGTCACTGCCCGCGCCCCTGGTGGGCCGCTTGCCGCGGTTGCGGCCGCCGCGCTTGGGGGCGTCCTCCTCCAGGTGCTCGGCGTCCAGGCCGGCCCTGGTGCGCTGGGACAGCGGCAGCCTGCCCGTCGACTTGGGGTCGATGTTGAGGTCGGTGAACAGGTGGTCGGAGGTGGAGTAGGTCTCCACCGGCTCCGGCTTGCCGAGGCCGAGGGTGTCGCTGATCAGCTTCCAGCGCGCTTCCTCGTCCCAGTCGACCAGCGTGACCGCGACACCGGTGCGGCCCGCGCGGCCGGTCCGGCCGATGCGGTGCACGTAGGCCTTCTCGTCCTCGGGGCACTGGTAGTTGATCACGTGCGTGATCCCGCCGACGTCGATGCCGCGGGCGGCCACGTCGGTGCAGACCAGCACGTCCACCTTGCCGCTGCGGAAGGCCCGCAGGGCCTGCTCGCGGGCGCCCTGGCCCAGGTCGCCGTGCACCGGGGCGACCGCGAAACCGCGTTCGGCCAGGTCGTCGGCGAGCTTCTGCGCGGTGCGCTTGGTCCGGGTGAAGATCATCGTCAGGCCGCGGTCGGTGGCCTGCAGGACCCGGGAGACGACCTCGATCTTGTCCAGCGAGTGCGCCCGGTAGGCGAACTGCTCGGTCAGCTCGTGCGTCTGCCCGGCGTTGACCTCCTCGGCCCGGATGTGCGTGGGCTGGGTGAGGAAGGTGCGGGCCAGGGTGATGATCGGGCCCGGCATGGTCGCGGAGAACAGCATGGTCTGCCGCTTCTCCGGCACCATGCGCAGGATCCGCTCGATATCGGGCAGGAAGCCCAGGTCGAGCATTTCGTCGGCCTCGTCCAGCACCAGGGCGCGGACCTTGCCGAGCACCAGGTCCCGGCGTTCGGCCAGGTCGAGCAGGCGGCCGGGGGTGCCGACGATCACGTCGACGCCCTTGCGCAGCGCCGCCACCTGCGGCTCGTACGGGCGGCCGCCGTAGACGTCGAGCACGCGCACGCCGAGGTGCTTGCCCGCGTCCCTGAGGTCGTGCGTGACCTGGAGGCACAGCTCCCTGGTCGGCACCACGACCAGCACCTGCGGGGTGCCGTCGCCGGGGATGGTCAGCCGGTGCAGCAGCGGCACGCCGAAGCCCAGCGTCTTGCCGGTGCCGGTGCGGGCCTGGCCGATGAGATCCTCACCACGCAGGGCCAGTGGGAGGGTCAGTTCCTGGATCGCGAAGGTCCGCACGATGCCGGCTTCGGCCAGCGCGCGGACGATGCGCTCGTCCACGCCCAGCTCGGCGAAGGTCGGCGCGTCCGGCGGAACCGGGGCGTCGCCGCGCAGCGGATGTGAGGTGTCGCCCTCATCGGGCAGCCCGGCCTCGCTGTGATCGAGTTCGCGCAGGTCGGTGGTGTTGTCGTCGAAGGTCAGCGTGATCGCCTCTCTCATACCAGCACGTACAGCCACTGGATGCGCTCGACCGAGCCGGGCGGTGACCGGGGTCGGTCACTCCTGCCTGCGGCACGGGAGGGCGAGGCGTACGCGCACCTTTCCGTTGGGCGACTGCTGTCGCCGTCTTACTCGCCCCGCGCCGCGCAGTGTCCTCATCGTCCTTCTCGGCAGCGCGCGCCGGGCGTCGAGAGGCATTCTAGCGGCTGGAACGCCTCTCCAGGGGGTGTCGTGGCCGGATACGCTCTCCCGCATGACCGAGACGGGCAGTGCCGACGCCGGCATCGTCGATCTACTGGGTGTGCTGGCCTACGGCGAGCTGTCGGCCTTCGACCGGCTGGCCGAGGACGCGCGGACCGCGCCGACGCTCTCCGGGCGCGCCGCGCTGGCCACCATGGCCTCCGCCGAGATCGGCCACTTCCGGCTGCTGGAGCAGCACCTGGCGCTGCATGGGGTGGCCGTGGAGACCGCGATGACCCCGTTCGTGGCCCCCTTCGACGCCTTCCACGCCTCCACCGCCCCGCACAACTGGCTGGAATCGCTGGTCAAGGCCTACGTCGGGGACGGGCTGGCGGCCGATTTCTACCGGGAGATCGCCGGCTGGCTGGAATCTCCCGCCAAGGAACTGGTGCTGGAGGTGCTCACCGACACCGGCTACTCCGCCTTCGCCGAACGCGAGGTGCAGGCCGCCTGCGCGGATGACCGCAAGGTGCGCGACCGGCTCGCGCTGTGGGGCCGCCGCCTGCTCGGCGAGGCGCTCACCCAGGCCCAGCACGTGGTGGCCGAACGGGACGCGCTGGCCGAGTTGCTGGTGCGGGCTTCCGGTGACCTCGCCGGCATCGCGGCCCTGTTCAAGCGGTTGCAGACCGGTCACTCGCAGCGGATGAGCGCGCTCGGCCTCGGCTGATGCCCGATCGTGTTCGCCCAGGGCGGAGCGGGCGGTCCACGGCGGCGGTGTGGACGCGACTAGGCTGACGATCAGTACAAAACACTTTGAGCACACGGAGGTCGGTGTGGAGGTCAAGATCGGCGTCGCGGACAGCCCGCGGGAGCTTGTCGTCTCTAGCGCGCTGTCCCAGGACGAGGTCGAGGCCGTGGTCACCGAGGCGCTGCGTGACACCAAGGGCCTGTTGAGCCTGGTCGACGACAAGGGCAAGCGGTACGTGGTGCCCTCCGCGAAGGTCTCCTATGTGGAGATCGGCGTGTCGGACGCGCGTCGGGTGGGCTTCGCCGTCGGGAGCTGAGGCTCCCGCGAATCACAGCTGACGGCCCGGTGACCGTGAACTCGGTCACCGGGCCGCGCTGTGTTCAGGATCAGCTCACTCGGCGGGCGGCACCGTGTTGACGTCGTCCACCTCGAACGGCGGGCGGCCGAGTCCGGCGATCCGGTACCGGCCCCACGGGTCCGGATCGGACAGGTCACCGGCGGCCTCGCCTGCCGGGGTGCGCAGGGTGGCCTCCGGGCGGCGCTGCCGCACCAGTTCGGTCAGTTCGGCGTGCGTGGCGATCCGGCCGTACCAGTGGTAGCGGCCGTCGATCGGCTCGAAGTGCCCGCGCAGGTGCACTTCCACCGGCAGCTCCCGGCCCTCCACCAGCAGGGTGGCGCTGCCCTGGTAGCCCTCTTCGTCGTGCTCGTGCTCGTGCTCGCTCATGAGGTCTCCCGGTTCTCCTGCTGGTCGGGGTCCTCCCGCACCAGGCGCAACTGGGTGGACGGCAGGTCGAAGTCCAGCGGCAGGTCCGGGTCGATCTCGACGCCGCTGATCCGGGTGAAGCCGTCGATGGCGTGCCAGACGATGTTGACCAGGTAGTCGCGCAGGTTCTCCCGGCTCATGGTCTGGCGCTCCAGCCACCAGTCACCGGCCTTCTCCACCGCGCCGACCACGGCGAAGGCGTACGGCTCGGCCGCGCCGGAGTCCAGGCCGAGCAGCCGCATGTACTCACCGAGCAGCCGGGCCAGCCGGGAGGCGATCATCGCCTCGGTGCGGCTGGCCGGGTCCGCGTCGACCGGGCGGTCGGCGAAGGAGCGGCGGGTCATGAAGCGGTACAGCTCGGGCCGTTCCTCGATGGTGCACAGGTAGGCGTCGATCACCGCGCTGATCCGCTCGCGCGGACTGCCCCGGCGTTCGATGGCCGGCACGATCTGCTCCATCAGCAGATCGGTGGCCCGTGCGCCGACCGCGAGATAGAGGTCGGCCTTGTCCGAGAAGTGCCGGTAGATCACCGGTTTGGTCACCCCGGCCTCGGCCGCGATCTCGTCCATGCCCACGTCAGGGCCGTGCGTGGCCAGCGCCCTGATGGTCGCCTCCACGAACTCCGCGCGGCGCACGCTGCGGTGTTCCTTCCAGCGCTCGCGCCGGGCATCGCCCCGTTTGCTCGGTTGGCCCTTGACAGAATCCGCCATACACGGGACGTTACCACTGGTAGCTGTTACTTCCGGTAACACTTCATCCAGTTGGAGGGTGGCGACGCCATGAGCCGGAGCTTGCAGGTCGGGGACCGGGAGAAGACCGCCGAGCGGCTGCTGAACTCGTCAGCGAAGAACTCCTACGACCCCGATGTGGACATCGACTGGGACGCGCCGCTGGCCGAGGACAAGTTCTTCGTGCCCGAGCACCGGGTCTCCCTCTACGGCACGCCGCTGTGGGACCGGATGAGCCGGGAGCAGCGGATCGAGCTGTCCAAGCACGAGGTCGGCTGCGTGGCCAGCGTCGGGATCTGGTTCGAGGTGATCCTGATGGAGCTGCTGGTGCGGCACGTCTACCACCTGGACCCCAAGCAACGGCACGTGCAGTACGCGCTCACCGAGATCGCCGACGAGTGCCGGCACTCGATCATGTTCGCCAAGCTGGTGGAGAAGCTCGGCGTGCCGGCCTATGGCCCGCAGCGGCTGCCGCATGTGCTGGGCAACGTGATGAAGACGATCGGCCGCGGCCCGTCGATGTTCGCCAGCATCCTGATCGCTGAGGAGATCCTGGACCGGCTGCAGCGCGAGTCCACCATGGACGAGACCGTGCAGCCGCTGGTGCGCATGGTCAACCGCATCCACGTGCTGGAGGAGGCGCGGCACGTGCGCTACGCGCGGGAGGAACTGCTGCGCTCGATGCAGAAGTGCTCCGGTCCGGCCCTGCAGTACCACCGTTTCATCACCGCCAGAGCCGCGTTCGTGGTCTCCCGCTCGCTGGTCCACCCGGAGGTCTACCGCGCGGTCGGGCTGGACCCGAAGGAAGCTCGCCGGGCGGCGCTGGGCAATCCGAACTTCCGGACCACCATGGGCTGGGCCGGGGAGCGGATCACCGGCTTCCTGGACGAGGCCGGCCTGATCGGCGGACCCGGCCGGGCGTTGTGGCGGGCCTCCGGTTTCCTCGGACAGAAGTGAGCGGCGATATGGGCGTGTCCACCTTCATCACCCGCGACGGCACCTGCCTCGCCGTCGAGGAACAGGGGCGCGCGGATGCCCCCGTCACGGTCGTCCTGGCGCACGGCTGGACCCTGGACCGGCAGAGCTGGCGCCGGGTCGCGCAGGCGCTGCCCGGCCGGTGCGGGGACATCCGCGTGCTCCGCTACGACCTGCGCGGCCACGGCCAGTCCGACCAGGCCCAGCCCGGCGGCACCACCATCGAACAGCTCGCCGACGACCTGGCCGAACTGCTCGTCCAGCTGGTCCCGGACGGCCCGATCGTGCTGGCCGGGCACTCCATGGGTGGGATGACCACGATGGCGCTGGCGCAGCGGCACCCGGTGCTGTTCGCCGAGCGGATC
Organism: Crossiella sp. S99.2; assembly: GCF_023094165.1. Lineage (GTDB taxonomy): Bacteria > Actinomycetota > Actinomycetes > Mycobacteriales > Pseudonocardiaceae > Crossiella. The sequence goes on from NZ_JALMDK010000001.1 coordinate 1,101,942, forward strand.
GCCGCGGTGGCGCTGGTGGCCACCGCCAGCGGCGGCCTCAGCCGCAGTACCCTCGGCCTGCCGAGGCCGCTGGGCCGGGCAGCCATCCGCGGGCAGAGCGCGTTCGGGAAAGCCCTGGTCAAGCGCAAGGTGCGCCGGCTGAGCAAGTACCCGGCGGCGATCCGGCCCGCGATGAAGTGGATGTTGTTCGGCCGGCGGCCGGCGAAGGTCGACGTGGCCGAGACCACCGCGGTGATCGCCGGATGCAGCCCGCTGACCCTGACCGGCTACCTCGACGATCTGTTCCTACATGAGCGCCGCGAGGCCCTGGCCGCTTTCCGCGGGCTGCCGGTGGTGGTGCTGGCCGGGAGCAACGACCGGTTGACCCCGCAGAAGCACGCCGAGCGGATCGCCAGGGAGCTGCCGCAGGCCGAGTTGATCGTCTTCCCCGGGGCGGGGCACATGCTGCCGCTGGAGCGGGACGTGCAGGTCACCGAGCGGATCGCGCGGCTGGTCAACGTGGTCGTCGAGGCGCCCGCGCAGGTGTGACAAAGGCGCGCGTCAGCCTGGCTGGCGCGCGCCTTTCGCTGTCTCAGTGCTGGAGCGGGAAACCGCCGCCGATGCCCTTCCAGGCCAGCGTGTACATCAGGCCGATGGCCTCTTCCTTGGGGATCGCGCGCTCGCCGTCCAGCCAGTACCGCGCGGTCACCTGGCTCAGTCCGACCAAGCCCACCGCGACCAGTTTCGCCTGGTCGGCGGTGAGTCCGGCATCGGCGACCACCACCTCGGCGATGATGTCGATGCAGGAGGCGGTCGCCCGGTCCACCGCGTCCTGCACGGCGGGCTCACGGCGCAGGTCGGACTCGAAGACCAGCCGGAACGCCTGGCCCTCGCCGTCGACGAACTCGAAGTAGGCGGCCACCGCGGCATGCACCCGCAGCTTGTTGTCCGTGGTGGACTCGATGGCCCCGCGGACCCGCTGCACCAGTGCGTCGGTGTGCGTCTCCAGCAGCGCCAGATACAGCTCCAGCTTGCCGGGGAAGTGCTGGTACAGCACTGGCTTGCTGACCCCGGCGCGCTCGGCGATCTCGTCCATGGCCGCCGCGTGATAGCCGTTGGCCACGAAGACGTCCTGGGCCGCGGCCAGCAGCTGGGCGCGTCGCGCGGTACGCGGCAGTCGTACGCCGCGCACGACCTGGTCGGTGCCTGGTTGCGCCGTGTCGGTCATGCTGCCCTCCACACCCTGGTGCTCGTTCCGCACGAACCTTACTCGCAAGTAGACCCAGGTTGGGCAAGCCTTTCCCACTCAGGCGCTTCTCAGGTCGATCACGCATCCTGGACGGATGACCGAACCGTCCCTACGGACGGCCGGTGGCGCGGGCCTGGCCCCCCTGAGCCGCGCGCCGCTGTCCGTCTCCCCGCTGCCGGAACCCGACTTCACCCGTAAGCCCTGGCCAGGGCAGGTGCGAAGTTCCGGCGGGGTGCGGCTGCACGTGCGCGAGACGCCGGGGCCCGCCGAGGAGACGGCGGTGTACATCCACGGGCTCGGCGGCTCGTCCACGAACTGGACCGACCTGGCCGACCTGCTCTCCGGCCGGATGAACGGCCTGGCCCTGGACGCGCCGGGATTCGGCAGGAGCGAGCCGCTGGCCGGGCACGACTACTCGGTGCGGGCCACCGCGGCCCTGATGACCAGGTTCATCGAGGGCCTGGACCGCGGCCCGGTGCACCTGTTCGGCAACTCCCTCGGCGGCGTGGTCTCGCTGCTGGTCGCGGCGGGCCGGCCGGACCTGGTGCGCACGCTGACCCTGGTCTCCCCGGCCGTGCCAGACCTGCGGCCGGACCCGCGCCGGTTCTCCGACCCGCGGTTCTTCCTGGCCCTGCTGCCGCTGGTGGGCCGCCGGGTGCGCAGGCAGCTGGCCGAGGTCACCCCACGTCAGCGGGCCGAACAACTGGTCCGGCTCTGCTTCGCCCAGCCCGAACTGGTGCCGGAGCACCGGATGGCCGAGGCCGAGGCGGAGTACCTGGAACGCAGGCAGATGCGCTGGGCGGGCGAGGCGCTGGGCCGGACCACCATGGGCCTGTTCCGGGCCTGGCTGGAGTTCTCCCAGGGCTCGCTGTGGCGGCTGCTGCCGAAGGTGAGCGCGCCCACCACGGTGATCTGGGGCACGGAGGACCGGCTGGTCAGCGTGGGCAAGGCGCCGCGCACGGCCCGGCTGCTGCCCAGCGCCCGGCTGCTGGTGCTGCCGCGCACCGGGCACGTGGCCCAGATGGAGAAGCCGCTGACCGTGGCCAGGGCCAGCCTGGGCATGATCGAGGCCGTGGACCGCGGGGAGTGGTGATGGTCGAACTGGAGCTGACCGGGCTGGCCGGGCCGGGATCCGGCGGGCACTCGGCGGCCGAGATCAGCGAGAACGTCGAGGGCACGCTGCGGTTGCTGGCCGACGGGCGCGAGCTGTACGCCGAGCAGGACTTCCCGGTAGTCAAGCTGGCCGGTGCGCTGCGCCGCTGGCTGGCCGTGCCCGCGGCGGACCGGGCGAGCTTCAGCTTCGACGACGACTCCTTCGCGATGTCCGAAGGCGTGCTGGTGATCGACCGGGTGCCCGAGGGCTGGCGGTTCGGCTCGGTCTACGCCCCCGGCGAGTTCTCCCCGGCACTGACCGGCACCGCGGCCGACCAGGTCGTGCTGATCTTCCTGACCACCCTGCGCCGGGAGTTCGCCCAGCTCCTGGGCCGGGAACTGGAGCAGTACTGCTGACCGGCACTCGTCCGTGAGGCGTGGTGCGTCCGGGCCACGCACGCCTGGTGTGGCAATCTGGGTGCGTGGCCCGGACGACGCAAGGACCCCGTGACGCCGCGACGCGGCGTGGTGGCAACCCCGACGAGGGGCGCTATCAGCGTGGCCAGCGCCGCACCGCGGGCGAACCGCTGACCGCGTCCTGGCGCCCGGACCCGGACAAGCAGGACACCCCGCCGCCACGGCGCAAGAAGAGCGGCGTGCTGGGCACCTACGGCTGGCGGATCTACGCCGTGCCGGTGCTGGTGGTGCTCACCGTGCTGGCCCTGATGAACATGAACGACCCGGCCCCGGACAGCGCCGCCCAGCCCGGCGGCAGCACCGGCGCGACCACCACCAGCGGTGGCGAGGAGCCGGAACCCAACATCATGGGCGAGGCGCCCTCCGGCAAGCTCAACGCCGACATCCCCAGCGCCGAACTGCCCGGGATCAAGAACTACCGGGACAAGGGCAGCGGTTCCTGGGAGGTGGTGCGCGGCACCACCGGCGTGGTCGGCAAGGGCGGCAAGCTCTACAAGTACTCGGTGGAGATCGAGAACGGCATCGACGCCTCCACCTACGGCGGCGCGGACGCCTTCGCCAAGACCATCGACGGCACCCTGGACGACCAGCGCAGCTGGATCGGCGGCGGCAACATCCGGCTGCAACGGGTCGATTCCGGCACCGCGGACATCCGGATCAGCCTGACCACCTCCGACACCGCCCGCCGCCCCGACTACTGCAACTTCTCCATCCAGTACGAGGCATCCTGCTGGAACAACGGCAAGAAACGCCTGGTGATCAACTTGGCCCGCTGGCGCTACGGCGCGGTCGCCTTCGAGAGCGACCTGCTGCTCTACCGCCAGTACGCGATCAACCACGAGATCGGCCACGCCTTCGGCCAGCGGCACAAGCCCTGCGGCGAGAACGGCGCCCTGGCCCCGGTGATGATGCAGCAGTCCTTCGGCACCGCGAACAACTACGTCTGGCAGCTCAACCAGGTCGACGGCGGCGACAAGAACGCGGTGCCCAAGGACGGCAAGGAGTGCAGGCCGAACCCCTGGCCGGTCACCTGATCCGCTGGTCGCGCTGGCTCTTGGTGGAGGAGATCGGGTAGGCTGCGTGGTGTGCTGGTCGGTCCGCGGACGCGGCCAGAAGTGAACCGGGGAAAGTGCCCGCCGGATGACGGGACCCCCGGTTTCGCGCTGTCTAGGGCTTGATCGCGGTGACCTCGACCGCGTGCGCGGCGTTGATGAGTTCCCACGGCTCGGTCACCGCGTGCCGGATGGCGGCGATGTAGCTGGATGCCACCCAGTCGGCCACCCACAGCATCGGCTCGTTCTTGTTCCGGTGGTCCACGCGGAGTTCGCCGGGGACCTGGTGGCTGCGGCGGAGGCGGTTCAGCACCTTCCGGTCGTGCACATCGCTTCCAGCACGGCTTTCCACCACCACCTGCCGGACTCCCTCCACGTGGTACAGCCGTGGCAGCAACTCGCACATGAGGCGGCGACGGGCATCCTCTTGCTCGCGATGCGAGGTCGGGGTGGTCACCAGAATCGCGCCGTGCAGGGGAAAATCGGCGATGACCTTGGCGATCTCGGTGCGCCGGGAATCGGACTCGGTGTGGAAGTGCAGCACCGGGACGTTCACCAGGTGCTCGCGCAGGGCCGCGGTGATCGCCGGGTGGTCGGCGGTTGAGCTGAGCACAGCGGCCACGACGTAGAGCCGACCGCCTCCGGGCAGCCCGCTGCCAGCCTCGTCGACGTGAGCAGTGCGCATCGGCCAAGAGTAGCGCGCTGGAGTCGGTCGACTACCGATGGTGATTGCCTGGCGGTATTCCACCCTGGCTCGCGACCGGTCCACTGGCTGGGAAGTCGTCCCAGGGTGGAAGAAGTGGTGTATCCAGGTCGTTGCACCCCAAGGGAGGTCGGACACCCGGCTCCCGTGCACCGGACTAGGAGGAGCGCCCATGTCGGGCTCGACGTTGCCGCCCCTGGTGGAGCCAGCCGCGGAGCTGACCAAGGAAGAGGTCGCCCGGTACAGCCGCCACCTGATCATTCCGGATGTCGGGGTGGACGGGCAGAAACGGCTCAAGAACGCCAAGGTGCTGGTGGTAGGCGCCGGTGGGCTGGGCAGTCCGGCGCTGATGTACCTGGCCGCGGCCGGGGTGGGCACGCTGGGCATTGTCGAGTTCGACGTGGTGGACGAGTCCAACCTGCAGCGGCAGATCATCCACGGGCAGTCCGACATCGACCGGCCCAAGGCCGAGTCGGCGCGGGACGCCATCGCCGAGCTGAACCCCTACGTCAAGGTCAACCTGCACCAGCTGCGGCTGGAGTCGGGCAACGTCCTCGACGTGTTCCGGGACTACGACCTGATCCTGGACGGCACGGACAACTTCGCCACCCGCTACCTGGTCAACGACGCGGCGGTGCTGCTCGGCAAGCCCTACGTGTGGGGCTCGATCTTCCGGTTCGAGGGTCAGGCCAGTGTGTTCTGGGCCAGCCCCAGCGACGGCCGGGAGGGGATCCAGTACCGGGACCTCTACCCGGAGCCGCCGCCGCCGGGCATGGTGCCCTCCTGCGCCGAGGGCGGCGTGCTGGGCGTGCTGTGCGCCTCGATCGGGTCGATCATGGTGACCGAGGCGATCAAGCTGATCACCGGTATCGGCGAGACGCTGCTCGGGCGGCTGATGGTCTACGACGCACTCGAGATGACCTACCGGACCATCAAGATCCGCAAGGACCCGCAGGGCGACCCGATCACCGGGTTGATCGACTACGAGGCGTTCTGCGGGGTGGTCTCCGATGAGGCGCAGAACGCGGCCGCGGGCAGCACCATCACGCCGCAGGAGCTGAAGGACAAGATCGACCGGGAGGACAAGTTCCTGCTGGTCGACGTCCGGGAGCAGCACGAGTTCGAGATCGTGCGGATCCCCGGCTCGGTGCTCATCCCCAAGGACCGCATCCTCTCCGGCGCGGCACTGGCCGAACTGCCGCAGGACCGCCAGATCGTGCTGCACTGCAAGTCCGGCGCCCGGTCCGCGGAAGCCCTCGCCGCGCTGCACCAGGCCGGTTTCCGGGATGCGGTACACGTCGGTGGCGGGGTGCTCGCCTGGGCCAGGCAAATCGATCCGAGCCTGCCGACGTACTGACGTTAGGTGATCATGGCGATGTGACTTTCCCACTGTGGGTAAACGGGAAGGTCACATCGCCTCCCACACAACTCGCGCGGCAACAGGTAGCGTCCCTGCCGTGACAGCCACCCCGGAACCGCCCCCCGCCCACGTGCGAGCGGCTTTCGGCGCCCGCACCGCGGAACCCGAACTGGTCGGCTCCGGTCCGGCCTGGCTGTGCGGGGACGCGGTGATCCGCCCGGCCATGAATCCCTCCGAGGCGGCCTGGGTCGCGCAGACCCTGGACAACCTGGACGTGGAGAACCTGCGCCTGGCCCGGCCGTTGCGCTCCACCGACGGGCGCTGGGTGGTCTCCGGCTGGTCGGCCACCCGGCATCTGGCCGGACAGCCCGAACCCAGGCACGACGAGGTCGTCTCCGTCTCGCTGCGGCTGCACAACGCCACCGCCGGACTGCCCCGCCCGCGATTCCTGGAGGAGCGCAGGGACATCTACGCGCTGGCCGACCGGATGGCCTGGGGCGAGGACGGCGTTCCACTGCCGCCGGACAAGGGCGGCAGGCTCTTCGGCGCGCTGGCCGGGTCCCGGCGGCCGGTCAAGCTGGACCCGCAGGTGGTGCACGGCGACCTGTTCGGCAACGTGCTCTTCGCCGGCAACGCGCCGCCCGGGATCATGGACTTCAGCCCCTACTGGCGGCCGGCCGAATGGGCCGCCGGGGTGGTCGTGGTGGACGCGCTGGCCTGGGGCGGAGCCGACAACGGGCTGCCGCAACGCTGGTCGCACCTGATCGACTGGCCGCAGGTGCTGTTGCGGGCGTTGCTGTTCCGGCTGGCCGTGCACGCGCTGCACCCGCGCTCGACCACGACCTCACTCACCGGTCTGGACCGCGCCGCCAACGTGCTGCTCGATCTGATCTGAGTCGCAGCTGATCTGAGTCACACCGGCCCCGGCCTCACCGTGCCCACCTGCGGGTTGTGCGGGGGCGTTGGCACAAACGCAACAGGGGGCTATCCGCGGGTTACCGGCTGGACCTAGCGTCGGTGAGGTGACCGCTACCGCCACCGCCACCGCGACCCACTGCCCCTACTGCGCGTTGCAGTGCGGCATGGCGGTCAGCGGGAACGAACAGGCCCCGCGCGTCGACCCCCGGGAGTTCCCCACCAACCGCGGCGGGCTGTGCCAGAAGGGCTGGACCGCCGCCAGCCTGCTCACCACCCCCGGCCGCCTGACCACGCCGTTGCTGCGGGAAGACGGCGTGCTGCGCCCGGTGACCTGGGACATCGCCCTCGATTTTGTCGCGGACAAGCTGCGTGCGCTGCGGGCCGAGCACGGGCCGGACTCGGTCGCGGTCTTCGGCGGCGGCGGGCTGACCAATGAGAAGTCCTACCTGCTGGGCAAGTTCGCCCGGCTCGCGCTGGGCACCTCGCAGATCGACTACAACGGCCGGTTTTGCATGTCCTCGGCCGCCGCCGCGGGCAACCGGGCCTTCGGCTTGGACCGCGGCATGCCGTTCCCGGTCACCGACCTGGACACCGCCGACGCGGTGGTGCTGGTCGGCGGCAACGTGGCCGAAACCATGCCGCCGTTCACCCAGCACCTGCGGCACGCCGCGGACCGGGGCGGGCTGATCGTGATCGACCCCCGGCGCACCGCCACCGCGGAACTGGCCAGCCTGCACCTGCAACCCGCGCCCGGCACCGACCTGTGCCTGGCGCTGGGCCTGCTGCACCTGGCGGTGGCCGACGGGCACTTCGCCGCGGACTACGTGGCCGCGCGCACCACCGGTTTCGAGGCGGCCTGGCGGATGGCCGCGCGCTGGTGGCCGGAACAGGTGGAGCGGGTCACCGGGGTCAGCGTGGCCGACCAGCGCGCCGCGGTGCGATTGCTGGCCCAGGCCAAGAGTGCCTACGTGCTCACCGGCAGGGGCGCGGAACAGCACGCCAGCGGCGCGGACACGGTCTCGGCCTGGATCAACCTGTGCCTGGCGCTCGGCCTGCCCGGCGTCGCGGGCTCCGGCTACGGCTGCCTCACCGGCCAGGGCAACGGGCAGGGCGGGCGCGAGCACGGGCAGAAGGCCGACCAGCTGCCCGGCTACCGGATGATCGCCGATCCGGCCGCCCGCGCGCACGTGGCCGGGGTGTGGGGCATCGACCCGGACGAGCTGCCAGGACCCGGCCGCTCCGCCTACGAGCTGCTCGACGCGCTCGGTCAGCCCGGCGGGCCGAAGGCGATGCTGGTCTTCGGCAGCAACGTGCTGGTCTCCGCGCCGCGCTCGAACCGGATCGCCGAACGCCTGGACGCGCTGGACCTGTTGGTGGTGGCCGACTTCGTGCTCTCGGAGACCGCGGCCCAGGCGGATGTGGTCTTCCCGGTCACCCAGTGGGCCGAGGAGGACGGCACCATGACCAACCTGGAGGGCCGGGTGTTGTTGCGGCGCAAGGCGTTGACCCCGCCGCTCGGAGTGCGCGGCGACCAGGACCTGTTGGCGGAGCTGGCAATCCGGCTCGGCCAGCCGGCCGAACGGTTCCCCACCGAGGCCGAGGCCGTGTTCACCGAACTGCGCGCGGCCAGCAAGGGCGGCGCCGCCGACTACTCCGGCATCGACTACGACCGGCTGCGCGCGGGGGAGGCGCTGTACTGGCCGGTGCCGGACAACGATCACCCCGGCACACCGCGGATGTTCCTGACGCGCTTCAACACCCCCGACGGCAAGGCCCGGTTCATCCCGGTCGACCACCGCGGTCCGGCCGAGGCGCCCGACGCCGAGTTTCCGTTGTACGCCACCACCGGACGGGTGCTGCAGCACTACCAGTCCGGCGCGCAGACCCGCCTGGTGCCCGAGCTGAACGACGCGGTGCCTGCCATGTTCGTCGAGGTGCACCCGGACACCGCGGCCCGCGCCGGACTGGAAGACGCCTGCTGGGCCAGGGTGATCTCCCGGCGCGGCACGGTCCTCGCGCAGGTGCGCACGGTGCCCAGCCTGCGCACCGACACCGTGTTCCTGCCCTTCCACTTCCCCGGCGACCAGCGCGCCAACCTGATCACCAACCCGGCGCTGGACCCGACCAGCCGGATGCCCGAGTTCAAGGTCTGCGCGGTCCGGCTGGAGGCCCTGTCATGAACGCACGCCGGGTGGTCGTCATCGGTTACGGCATGGCCGGGGCCAGGGTGGCCGAGGAGATCCGCCGACGAGATCCGGCAGGCGAGCGGGTCGCGCTGACCGTGATCGGCGAGGAGCCGGAACCCGCCTACAACCGGGTGCTGCTCTCCAGTGTGCTGGCCGGATCCCTGGACGCGGCGGCGGTGCGGCTGCACGAGGAGAGCTGGGCCGAGACCCACCACGTCGACCTGCGTCCCGGCGTCACGGTGACTGAGATCGACCGGCCGCGCCGGGTGGTGCGGCTGGCCGATGGCGCCGAACTCCCTTACGACGCAATCGTTCTGGCCACCGGCAGCCGGGCCTGGCTGCCGCCGACCGACGGACTCGTGGACGAGACCGGGGCGCCCGCCGAGGGCGTGGTGGCCTTCCGCACGCTGGCCGACTGCGCCCGGATCGTGGCCGCGGCCAAACCCGGCGCGCCGGTCGCGGTGCTCGGCGGCGGCCTGCTCGGCCTGGAGGCGGCCAGGGGACTGGCCGGGCGCGGCAACCTGGTCACCGTGATCCACCCGGTCGGGCACGTGATGGAACGGCAGCTCGACGCCGGGGCCGGCCGGGTGCTGGCGAAAACGCTGGGTGCGCTGGGGATCGAGTTCCGGCTCGGCGTGCTCGCGGCCGGGTACGTGCCCGGCGACGGCCTCAAACTCGACGACGGCAGCAGCGTGCCCGCCGACCTGGTGGTGGTCTCCGCGGGCGTGCGCGCGGAAACCAGGCTGGCCGAGGCCGCCGGACTCGCCTGCGACCGCGGTGTGCTCATCGACGATGCCTTGCGCAGCAACGATCCACGCATCCACGCCATCGGCGACTGCGCCAGCCACCCCGGCACGATCAGCGGCCTGGTGCAGCCGGCCTGGGAACAGGCCGCGGTGCTGGCCGACCTGCTCACCGGCGCCGATCCGGCCGCCCGCTACCACGGCACCCCGGTGGTCACCCGGCTCAAGGCCCGCGATGTCGACCTGGCCGCGCTCGGCGAGGTGCACTGCGAGGTGGACGCGCCCGGCGCGGAGGTGCTGCGGCTGGAGGACCCGGCCCGCGGCCGCTACGCCAAGCTGGTGCTGCGCGAGGACCGGGTGACCGGGGCGATCGTGCTCGGCGCGCCGGACGCGGCGGCCATCATCACCCAGCTCTACGACCGCGGCCTGCCCGCGCCCGCCGACCGGCTCGGCCTGCTGCTGGGCCGCACCGCGCTGGACACGCCCCGGGCGGCCAGTCCGGCCGATCTGCCCGCGGCCGCGGTGGTCTGCCGGTGCAACACGGTGAGCAAGGGCCGGATCGTCACCGCGTGGAAGTCCGGGGCGCGCACCCTGGGCGCGGTGGCCAAGGGCACCAGGGCCACCACCGGCTGCGGCGGCTGCACGGACGCGGTCTGCGGCATCCTGGACTGGCTGGGCGCGCAGGATACCGAACCGGCAGAAAGATCAGCCTGATCTCTGGAGTGCCATTTTTCGTACACCATTCCCTCTGCTATACAAGGAACCAGCCCGCCCATGGCTGATTTCCTCTGGGGGAAAGCATGACAATCATGGGTGACGCACGCCTGGCAGTCAGTCTGCGGGCCGAACAGCTCAACGTCTGGCTCCTGCGCCAGTTCGGTGATGTCCTCGGCGAAATGACCAGACCACTCACCGGCGAGTCCCCGTACCCGTTCTTCGCCGGGGTGCGGGAACGGGCGCCAATGGTGCGCAGCAAGTCCGGGGTCTGGTTGACCGGGCGATACAGCACGTCCAACGCCATCATGCGGGACCGCCGTTTCGGCGTGCGCACGAATGCGGGTGTGTCCTCGGCCGCGGTGCTGGCCAAGGCATTGGCCGAGTTGGAGATCGACGAGTTCCTCGGCCTCGACCCGCCCGGCCAGACCCGGATGCGCGCGTTGATGGCGCCCTCGTTCTCGCCGAGTGCCAACAAGATCTACCGGGCCAGGGTGGAGCAGATCGTGCACCGGGTGCTGGACCGGGTGCCCAGCCGCGGCCCGTTCGACGTGGTCACCGACTTCGGCGAGCCCATCCCGCAGGCGGTGATCGCCGACATCATGGGCGCGCCGCCGAAGTACCACGCCCGGCTGGCCCACATCGCCAAGCAGATCGGCCTGCTCACCGATCCGCTGGTGGGCTTCTCCCGGCTGCGGGAGATCCGCAGGCTGATGATCGAGACCAAGGCGATGTTCGGCGAGATGGTCGAGCAGCGCCGGGCCGAGGGCATCGACGAGGCGCCCACCGACATGATCGGCACCCTGCTGCTGGCCTCGACCAAGCAGGAGGTGCCGCTGCGAGAGATCCAGGCGCTGCTGATCGCCACCCTGGTCGCGGGCACCGAGAACACGGTGAGCCTGCTGGGAAACGCCGTGCACAACCTGCTCGAACACCCCGAGCAGTGGGCCCGGCTGGTGGCCGACCCCACGCTGTCGCTGAGCGCGATGGAGGAGACCATGCGCTACGACTCCACCACCCTGTTCACCATGCGCTACCCGCATGAGGACGTGGAGATCGAGAGCTGCCGGCTCAAGGCCAACGATCCGGTGGTGCTGCTCATCGGCGGGGCCAACCACGACCCGGCGGTGTTCGAGGACCCGGAGACCTTCGACATCACCCGGTCCAACGCCGCCGATCACCTGACCTTCGCGGCCGGCCGGTATTTCTGCGTCGGCGCGCCACTGGCCAGGCTGGAGGGCGAGATCGCATTGCGCGCGCTGGCCGAGCGGATGCCGGGACTGCGGCGGGCAGGCCATGCGGTGTACCGGACCTCGGTGGGATTCCGTGGCCTCAAAGCACTTCCAGTGGCCGCCTGACACCCGCCGAAGGGTGTAACTAGGACGAGTGGACCCGGGCCGAAGATCGCCCCGGGTCCCACTCTCGCGAGCTATTTGGCACTTCAGGCTCCCCTGATATACAAGAATTAGTACGTATTTACGCCGTCCGGGTCAATTTGCGTACGTATTCTTCCGCCGATTGTGACACGTTTTCTGGGGAGCACGTCCAGCGCTGGCGGCTGCCCGGAAAAAGGGGAGCCAGATGACTTTCGCGACTGACCTCCGACTTGCCGCCGGCCTGCAGACCGATCGATTCGGGGCCTGGCTGCTACGCCAGTTCGGTGATGTGGCCGGTGAACTGACCAGACCGCGCGCCGGTGACTCGCCCTATCCCTACTTCGCCCGGCTGCGCGGGCAGGCTCCGTTGGTGCGCAGCACAACCGGACTGTGGACCACGGCCCGGCACGGCACCGCCAATACGATCCTGCGCGACCGGCGCTTCGGCGTGCGCGACTCCGGCAACCGGTCCTCGGTCGGGGTGATCGCGACCGCGCTGGACGGGCTGGACCTGGACCCGTTCATGGGCGTGGACCCGCCCGTGCACACCCGGATGCGCAGCCTGATGAACCCGACCTTCTCGCCCAGCGCCAACACGATGTACCGCCCGCGGATCGAGCGGATCGTCACCGAGGTGCTGGACAAGGCGCAGCGGCAAGGTTCCTTCGACCTGGTCCGGGACTTCGCCCAGCCGGTGCCGCTGCTGGTGATCGCCGACGTGCTCGGCGTGCCGGAGCGGTGCCGGCAGCGGCTGGGCGAGTGCGCGATGCGGGTCGGGCTGGTCACCGACCAGCTCAACGGGGTGGCCAAGATCCGCGAGCTGCGGGCGCTGCTCATCGAGTTGAAGGAGCTGTTCGCGACCCTGCTCGACCAGCGCAGGGCCGAGGGCATCGACGACAAGCCGACCGACATGATCGGTTCGCTGCTGCTGGCTTCGACCAAGCAGGAGGTGCCGGACAGCGAGCTGGAGGCACTGCTGGTCACCGCGCTGATCGCGGGGTCGGAGAACTCGGTGAACGTGCTCGGCAACGCGGTCAACTCACTGCTGGACCACCCCGAGCAGTGGGCCCGGCTGATCGAGGATCCGTCCCGGTCCGGCAACGCGCTGGAGGAGACCATGCGGTACGACTCCTCCACGCTGATGGTCCCGCGGATCACCCACCAGGAAGTCGACATCGAAGGGCAGGTGCTGCCCGTGGACACTCCGGTGCTGGTGCTGCTCGCCGCGGCCAACCACGACCCTGCGGTGTTCACCGAGCCGGAGCGTTTCGACATCACCAGGGCCAACGCGGCCGAGCACCTCACCTTCACCGCCGGGCGCTACTTCTGCATCGGCGCGCCGCTGTCCAGGGTGGAGGGCGAGATCGCGTTGCGCGCGCTGGTCGAGCGGATGCCCAACCTGCGCCGCACCGGGGAACCGGTCTTCCGCAGGTCAGCGGCCTTCCGCGGGCTGACCGGGCTGCCGGTGGCGGCCTGAGTGGTTGCGCTGTCCGGGTGATGCCGGGCTGGTCCGCGCGGAGTGAGTTGCGCTGACCGACCGGCATCGCCCGGCTACCCACCGTATCGTCGGGGCCATGGGGGCCGGCACTGGGGAAACGGCGGTCGGCGCGCGGGCGGAGCAGCCCTGGCGGCTGCGCCTGTGCGCGGCCGACGGCAGTGTGCTCGGCGCCGGTGCGCTGCTCGGCGGGAAATACGCGCTGACCTGTGCGCACGTGCTGCCCGAACGCGAGGTCCTGGTCGACCTCATCGGCGTCGGCGGGCACGCGCCGGTGCCGGCCAAGGTGATCGACAACCAGCTGGCCCCGCTGCGACCGGACGGCGGCGGCGATCTCGCGCTGCTGGCGCTGGCCGAGGACCAGCCACCCGGCTGGAGTGCGCGACTGCGAGCGGGTCGCCTGGTGCCGGGACGTCCGGTGGCCGCCTACGGGTTCCCGGCCGGGGCGCCGCACGGGATGTGGGCGCGGGCCGAGCTGTCCAGAGCCGCCGGGCCGGGCGCGGAGTGGGTGCAGCTGGACGCGGTGCACCAGGGCAATCGGCTGCGGCGCGGGTTCAGCGGGGCCGGGGTGCTGGACGAGGCCAGCGGCGCGGTGGTCGGGCTGGTGGTCAGCGAGTACAGCGCGGACGGGTCGGTGGTGGCCTGGATGCAGCCGGTGGCCACGATCCTGCGCTACCTGCCGGTGCTCGCCGAGTGGACCGACGACACCCCGCTGCCGCCGGTGGACCTGCCCGGACTGCTGGACTGGCTGCGGCAGCGCAGGCCCGGCGACATCGGCGTGCTGCGCATCGGCGAAGCCGATTCGGCCAGGGCCGAGGCACTGCGCGAGATCGCCAGGGAACTGGGGCCCTCGGCGGTGGTGATCGAGGCCGGCGGGCGCACCCCCGGCGAGGTGTCCGGGCTGATCGCGACGCTGGCCGGACTGCGCGTAGGACAGCAGGCAACCCGGCAGGTGACCCTGCTGCTGGTCGGCGTGGACGAGTCGGCCGAACCCGAGGCGCTGGTGCGCCAGGTGCTCAACCCGTTGGCCGAACAGGGCACCGCGGTGGTCGCGGGCTACCGGGCACTGGACTCGCCGAGCCTGGCCGCGTTGCGCTCACCGGGCAAGGTCAGCTCGGTCGAACCCCCGGCCGCCCCACCCCGGCCGGATTCACTGGTGGCCCGGATCGGTGCCCTGGCCGCACTGGAAGAGGACGTGCGCAGACTGTGGGGCGGGGCGAGCGGACCGCGGTTCGCCGGACTGCCCGAACCGCCGGACCGGGCCGGTCAGCTCCGGCCCTGGCTGAGCGCGGTGCGCGGGATGCCCGCGGCCGAACGCGGGCCACGGCTGGCCGAGTGCGCGCTGCGGGTGGACCGGGGGCTGCGCAAAGCCACCGAACTGCGCAACCGGCTGGTCGTGCACCGGGAACGGCTGCGGGAGCTGCGCGGACTGACTCAGGCGTACCAGCGGATGGCCGCCGAGCACGGACTGGCCGAGGACACCGAGCTGGACCCGTTGTACCGCACCGCTTTTGACCGGATGCTGGCCAGGCCGTGCGTGCTGGCCGAGAGCGAGGCCGCGGTGCAGGCGTACCTGCGCGCGGTGGTGCGGCGGGTGCGTGATGGCTGAGCCGGCCGGCCGGATGCGCTGGACCAGCGGGGAATTCCTGCACCTGCCCGCGCTGCCGGTGCCCGATCCCGAGACCACCGTGGTGGAACCGCGGCCGGTCGCCGAGGATCAGCGGGTCTGCGGACGCTGCGGCCACCCGGTCGGCCGCGGTTACGCCGGCCGCCCGGGCCGCACCGAGGGCCACTGCGCGAACTGCGGGGCCCGCTACGCCTTCCTGCCCAAACTGGCGCCGGGAGAGGTGGTCGAGCAGCGGTACGAGGTGCTCGGCTGCCTGCCCCGCGGCGGGCAGAGCTGGGTGTACCTGGCCAGGGACAACCACCTGCACAGCCACGTGGTGCTCAAAGGACTGATCAACACCGGCGGCGCGGCCACCGCGGCGGCCGAGCTGTCCGCGCGCGAACGGGACACCCTGACCACGCTGGACCACCCGAACATCGTGCGCATCCACAACTTCGTCCGGCATCCCGACCCGGATGTGCGGCAGGACAACGAGTACATCGTGATGGAGCACGTGAGCGGGCTGTCCCTGCACGAGCTGTGCCAGCGGGTGCGGGAGCGGCGGGCGGAGCTGCCGCTGGAGCACGCGCTGATGTACCTGCTGGAGGTGCTGGCCGCCTTCCGCTACCTGCACGAGCGCGGGCTGCTCTACTGCGATCTCAAGCCCAGCAACGTCATCCGCGGCCAGGACCGGATCAAGCTGATCGACTTCGGCGGGGTGCGGCTGATCGGCGACCGGACCGGCGTGCTCACCTACACCGAGGAATTCCAGGTCGGCGCCCGGGAATGGGCGGCCACCGGGCTCAACGTGGGCTCGGACCTGTTCGCGGTGGGCCGGACCCTCGGCGCGCTGTTCGAGGTCACCCCGGAAGGCCGGGCGCTGACCCAGGGCGACCGGCCGCGCGGACCGCTGGCGCACACGGTGGACTCACTGCTCGCGCTGCTGGCCAGGGCCGCCGACGAGGATCCGGCCCGCCGGTTCGACTCGGCCGCCGAACTGGCCGGTCAGCTCACCGGACTGCTCTTCGAGGTCCAGTCTCTGCGCGACGGGCAGGACCGGCCGTTGCCCAGCAAGCTGTTCCGGCCCAGCGCGCAGGTGCTCGACGCCGGGCTGGGCGCGGTGCCGCTGCTCACCGTCTGGTCAGGGCCACGGCCGGATCCGTTGGCGGCACTGGACTTCGGCCTGCCCACCCTGCCCGAGGCGGCCAGTCGGCTGCCGGTGCCGCGACCCGATCCACTGGACCCGGAGGCCGCCTTCCTCAGCGTGGTGCGGGCGGATGAACCCAAGGCGCTGCTGGCCAAACTGCGCACCGCGCGGCAGCGCACGGTCGGCGTGCTGCTCGCCGACTGCCGCGCCCAGCTCGAACTCGGCCAGCCGGAACCAGCCGCGGAATCCCTGGCGCAGGCCAAGGATCTCGACCAGCGGCCGGCGGGCGCGAACTGGCGGATCACCTGGCACGCGGCCCTGGTCGCACTGGCCCGCGCCGACCTGCCCGCCGCGCTGGCCTGCCTGCGCGAGATCACCGGGCGGCTGGCCGGGGAGGATTCGGTCAAGCTGGCACTGGGTTTCTGCGCCGAGCACCGCGGTGATCACGCCGAGGCCGAGGGCCGGTACCAGGCGGTGTGGTCCCGCGACCGGGTGCGGGTGAGCGCGGCTTTCGGGTTGGCCCGGCTGCGATTGCGGGCCGGGCAGCGGGCCGAGGCGGTGCGGGTGCTGGACGAGGTGCCGCAGGCCTCCCTGCACCACGCGGCCGCCCGGATCGCCGGATTCCGCATCCTGTGCGGCACCATCGGTTCGGCCGAACCCGAGGCCGAGCAGGTGCGGGAGGCGGCGCAACGCCTGCCCGAGCTGTACCTGGACGCGGGCGAGCCCGAAGGCTCCGGCCGGGCCCGGCTCACCGCGCTGGTGCAGGAGGTCGCCTTGCGCGGCAAGGACTTCAGCGCACTGGGCGCGACCGAGGTGCTCGGCCCGGAACCGGCCGAACCCGCGTTGCGCCGACTGCTCGAACGCTCCTACCGCAGCCTGGCCGGGCACGCCGGGACCACCGCCGAGGTGACCCGGCTGGTCGACCAGGCCAACCGGCTGCGGCCGAAATCGTGGTGGTGACAATGGAATTCCGCACCAGGGTCAACTCACACCGCTGGCTGTCCACATCGGAGCGACAACTTTCCGTGGTGCTGGAAGTGGACGCCACCGGGCTGATCGGCGGGGACGTGCCGCCCGCGGCCGCCGAGGTGATCGTGGTGGACTGCTCCGGCTCGATGTCCCTGCCCCCCACCAAGATCGCCGCCGCCCGCCGGGCCACCGCGGCCGCGGTGGACGCGCTGCGTGACGGCGTGCGCTTCGCCCTGGTGCAGGGCACCGACACGGCCCGGCTGCTCTACCCGCGAGCAGCTCAGATGGCCACCGCGAACGCGGCATCCAGGGCCGAGGCGCGCCGGGCCGCGGCCGACATGATCGCCAGCGGCGGCACCGCGATGGGCAGCTGGCTGCTGCTGGCCCGCGACCTGCTCGCCGCGCACCCCGGCGCCATCCGGCACGCGATCCTGCTGACCGACGGGCAGAACGTGGGTGAGACGCCGGAACAACTGGCCGCGGCACTGCGCGAGTGCGCGGGCGAGTTCAGCTGCGATGCCAGGGGGATCGGCGCGGACTGGGACCCCGGCGAACTGCACCGGATCACCACCGCGCTGCGCGGCCGGGCGGACGCGGTGCGCGCCGAGGCCGATCTGGTCGGCGACTTCGCCGGCATGATCACCGAGGCCATGCGCAAGGTGCTGCCGGATGTGCGGATCAGGGTGGAAACCCGGCCGGGCACCCGGATCCGGTTCGTCAAACAGGTGTTCCCGACTGAGATCGAGCTGACCGCAGAGGCGGTGGCGCTGGACGAGCACACCGCTGAGTTCGCCACCGGCTCGTGGAGCGCGGACCTCCGGCACTTCCACCTGGGCCTGGCCGTGCACCCGGATGGCGCGCCGCGGCACACCGACGTCCAGGTCGGCTCGGTGCGACTGGCCGCGGCCCGGCCCGGCCGGACCAGGGCCGAACCCCTCGGCGCGGCGCAACCGCTGCTGGTGCACTGGAGTGCGGCCGAACCCGTTGCCCGCCAGGAGGATCCGGCGGTGGAGCACTACCTCGGCCAGGCCAGGCTGCGGCAGCTGGTGCTGGCGGGCTGCGAGGCCCTCGACCAGGGCGACCGGAACCGGGCGGCGAACCTGCTCGGCGAGGCGGTCCAGCTGGCCAGTTCCTCCGGCAACACCGAACAACTCACCCGGATCGGCCGCCTGGTCGAGATCCTGGACGCGGCCACCGGTCAGGTCCGGATCCGGGACCGGGTCGAGCCGGTGGACCTGCTGGCGGCCGAGGCGGGCTCGGTGCTCTCGGTGATCGCCCCGGCCAGTGCGCCGGAACCCGAACCTGAACCCGAACCGGTCCGGCCGGACCGGCGCTGCGCCTGCTGTGACCTGCTCTGGCCGGGCAGCGCCAACTTCTGCGAGATCACCGGGCAGGAGCTGACCGGATGAGCCTGGACACCCGGCGGCTGCTGCACCTGCTGCGCGCGACCCTGCTCGGGCTCACCGCGATCATGCTCACCGGCGCGACCATCGGCTACCTCCGGGTGCACAACGCGGCCGAGACCGCGGGCAGCCGCTCGGTGCCGGTGCTGCGCGAGGTCAGCACCGCGCGCACCGCGCTGGTCCGCGCGGACTGGGAGGTGCTGCGCAGCTTCCGCACCGGCGCGGCCGCGCTGATCGGCGCCGGGGACGGCTACCGGGACCAGCTGGCCATCGCTGCGCAGAGCCTGACCAGGGTGGCCGAGGCGAACCTGGCGGGCGATGCGGGCGGCAGGCAGTTGCAGCTGGTGGACAGCCTGCTGGCGACCTACTCCGCCTCGGTGGAACAGGCCGCCACCCAGCACCGGCTGCCCGGCGGCGGACCCGTGCTCGGCGCGGCCGACCTGTGGCAGGCATCCCGGCTGCTGCACAGCGCGGACGGCGTGCTGCGCCAGCTCGACCAGGTGGCGCTGCTGCAACGGGACGCCTTCCGCGGCGCGCTCACCCAGGCCCAGCCGACCACGGTCAGCGTGGCGTTCTGGCTGCTGCCGGGCGGCGTGCTGCTGCTCGGACTGCTCGGCGTGCAATGGCTGTTCTGGCGGCGGTTCCGTCGCCGGTTCAACCCGTGGCTGCTGGCCGCGACCGGCGCGGTGGCCGGACTGCTGGTGCTGACCACCACGGTGTTCGACTCGCAGCGGGAACTGGACAGCGCCAGGGGCGGCCTGGAACACAATGTGGCGCAACGGCTCCGGCTCGACGCGGAGATCGACGCCGAAGGCCAGCGCTGGCTGGGCGAGCTGATGCGGCAGCAGTGCCCGGAGATCCGGGACTGCGGGCCCAGCGTGGGCGCGTTCCTGGCCGGGCTGCACCCGATCCCGGACGGTCCGGCCGAACCGGGACTCACCGAGGAGGCCGGGCGGCTGGCCGGTCAGGTGCGCGAGGTCGGCGGCCGCGGCTCCTGGTGGCCGGGGATCCCGGTGCTGGCCGCGCTGGTGCTGGCACTGGTGCTGCGCGGTTTCCAGGCCCGGCTGGCCGAGTACCGGTCGCGGGTGCGCCGATGAGACGGCTGACCGCGGTGCTGGCCACCGCCCTGCTGCTGGCCGGTGGCTGCACCGCACCGCCGGCCGCGGGCCAGGTGAGCGTGCTGGCCACCTGGACCGGGGAGGAGGAGCGGGCCTTCCTGGCCGGCCTGGACGTGTTCGAGCGGGAGACCGGGATCAAGGTGGACTACCGGGGCACCCGCGCGCTCGGCCAGGTGCTCAAGGCCGAGGTGGCCGGTGGGCGGCCGCCGGACGTCGCGGTGCTGCCCGGGTTCGGCGATCTGCTGCCCTACATCCGGGACAAGCTGGTCAGCCCGTTGCAGACAGTGCCGGAACTGGCCGAACGGGACGGCCCGCAGTGGGACCGGCTCAGTCGCGGTGGGCTGCCGCACCTGTACGCGGTGCCGGTGAAGAAGGACCTCAAGGGCCTGGTCTGGTCCAGGCCACGGCCGCCAGGCGAGCCGGCGCCCACCGCCGAGGGCCTGCTGGCCGCCGGGGA
Source organism: Crossiella sp. S99.2 (assembly GCF_023094165.1). GTDB lineage: Bacteria > Actinomycetota > Actinomycetes > Mycobacteriales > Pseudonocardiaceae > Crossiella. The sequence continues at coordinate 1,121,986 of NZ_JALMDK010000001.1, forward strand.
CTGGTGCCTGGGCCTGGGCTCGCCGACCACCTCCGGCTGGCCGGGCACCGACTGGGTGGAGAACCTGCTGCTGCAACGCGCCGGGCCCGCGGTGTACCAGCGCTGGGTGGCCGGTGACCTGCCCTGGACCAGCCCGCAGGTGCGTCAGGCCTGGGTTGATTTCGGCCGGATCGCCGGACCGCGCGGGTCCGCCGCCCTGCTCACCGACTTCGCCGACGCCGGCCGCGGCATGTTCGACGCCGAGCCCGGCTGCCGCCGCGAACACCAAGCCTCCTTCATCGCCGCCGGCTACCAGACCAAACGCCCGGACGGCCGGACCCCGGCCTACCGCGCCGATTTCGACTACCAGCCCTTCCCCGCCTTCTCCGGCGCGCAACCGGCCAGCCCGGTCGCGGCCGACCTGGCCGCCCGGTTCACCGCCAACCCGGCCGCCGAACGACTGATCCGGTTCCTGGCCGGCCGCCAGGCCCTGCAGCCGGGTCCGCCCGAGCTGGACAACCGGCTGCGCGAACGGCTGCTGGGCCAGGACACGCTGTGCTTCGACGGTTCCGACCTGATGCCGGTGGAACTGCGCACGATGTTCTACCGCGCGGTGCTGGAGTACGTTGCGGACCGGGACAAGCTGGCCGAACTGCTCAACCGGCTGGAACAGGTGCGGCGGACCCTGCAGGACGACCAGGACCGGCGTTATGACTGGGTGACCGTCTCTTGTGGACGGTGAGTCGAGGGGAGAGCTGTGAGCGAACTGGTGCGATTCGAGCTGGCCGAGGGCGGCGAGGTCACCGTGGAGGTGGAGGAGCAACCCGGTGTGGTGCGCGCCGCCCGCCCCGGCCAGGTGCTGCAGAAGGCCCGCTCCAGCTTCGAGGCCGCGCTGGGTGAGGTCCAGGTGGCCGCGATGGCCGCGCTGCGCCAGTTCCAGACCCTGGCCCCGGACGAGGTCGAGCTGAAGTTCGGCGTGAAGCTGGACGCCCAGGCCGGCGCGGTGATCGCGCGCACCGGCATGCAGGGCCACTTCGAGGTCAAACTCAAGTGGCAACGCCTGCCAGGCCCGATCGAAGACGTCATCGAGGAGCAGTCCCCGGCCAAGGAGAACTAGCCCACCGGCCGACTTGGGCCAACTCGTACGCCCACTTGGGCCAACTTGGCGTACGACTTGGGCCAACTCGGCGGGCGGGGGCCTCACAGGGGGGTGGGTGGCGCCGTGCGGAGGAGTTCGCGGCTGTGTCACACGCGGGAACATCCCGGGTAATCCCGGCTGCCTAACTTCGGCGCGTCCCCGAGAACTGGAGGCCGCCGTGACCACCACCGTTCGCACCCCGCGCCGAGGCTGGATCGACCACTGGGAACCCGAGGACCCCGGCTTCTGGGCGCGTACCGGGCGCCGGGTGGCGAACCGGAACCTGGTGTTCTCCATCCTGGCCGAGCACCTGGGCTTCTCCATCTGGCTGCTCTGGAGCGTGGTCACGGTCAGCCTGCCCGCGGCGGGCTTCGCCTTCTCCGTGGACCAGCTGTTCTGGCTGGTCGCGTTGCCGACGCTGCTCGGTTCGCTGCTGCGGCTGCCCTACACCTTCGCGGTGCCGCGCTTCGGCGGCCGGGCCTGGACCGCGGTCAGCGCCACCCTGCTGCTCATCCCCACCGGCCTGCTCGCCTGGTGCGTGTCGGACCCCACGACGCCGTACTGGATGTTCCTGCTCGCGGCGGGCACGGCGGGCCTGGGCGGCGGCAACTTCGCCTCCTCGATGGCCAACATCTCCTTCTTCTACCCCGAATCCCGCAAGGGCTTCGCGCTCGGGCTCAACGCCGCCGGCGGCAACCTCGGGGTGGCCGTGGTGCAGCTGGCGGTGCCGCTGGTGATCTCCACCGCGACCGGGATCAACCTGGTCTGGGCCGGGCTGATGTGGCTGCCGGTGATCATCATCGCGGTGGCCTGCTCCTGGCTGTTCATGGACTCGCTGACGGTGGCCCGCTCCGACTTCCGCTCCTACGCCGCGGCGATCTGGCAGCCGCACACCTGGGTGATGTCCTTCCTCTACATCGGCACCTTCGGCTCCTTCATCGGCTACTCCGCCGCGCTGCCGCTGCTGATCAACCGGACCTTCCCCGAGTCCAAGGCCGGGTACTTCGCCTTCCTTGGCGCGCTGGTCGGCTCGCTGTCCCGGCCGATCGGCGGCTGGCTCGCCGACCGCTGGGGCGGCGGGCGGGTGACGCTGTGGACCTTCGTCACCATGGGCTTCGGCGTGGCCGGAGTGCTGGCCGGACTGGCCCAGCACAGCTTCCCGCTCTTCCTCGGCGCGTTCCTGTGGCTGTTCATCACCGCCGGCGTGGGCAACGGCTCGACCTACCGGATGATCCCGGCCATCTTCGCCGCCAGGGTCGCCGATCCCGCGCAGGCCAAACGCCAGGCCGCGGCCGTGATCGGCATCGCGGGCGCGGTCGGCGCGCTTGGCGGCTTCCTGATCACCAGGGCGTTCGCGATGTCGTTGACCAGCAGCGGTTCGCTGGCCCCGGCGCTCTACACCTTCCTCGCCTTCTACGGGCTCTGCCTGGCCGTGACCTGGTGGTGCTACCTGCGGCGACGGGTGTTCGCGCTGCGGGTGCCCAGCCTCGCGCACGCGGGCGTGTGACGCACACCGCCCTGACCAGGAGCGGGAGTTTTTCGTAACGCGGGTGCAACACCGGTGACCCGGGCCCGACACGGCCGCTCGTGACGATGGCGGCAGGACCCGGCACCGGCGGATGAGGAGGAAGTGCATGTCTCGCACGCTCGTCGTCGTCGGCAACGGCATGGTCGGCCACCGCCTGGTGCAGGCGGTCCGGGAACGTGATCTCACCGGGGCCTGGCGGATCGTGGTGCTGGCCGAGGAACCGCGTCCTGCCTACGACCGGGTCGCGCTCTCGTCCTATGTGGACAGTTGGGATGAGCTGGCGCTGCGGTTGCCCGGCGCCGAGTTCGACGGCGACGACCTGGTCGAACTGTGTCTCGGTGAGCCTGTCGCGGCGGTGCACACCGCGGACCGCACGGTGATCACCACCGCCGGGCGCGTCATCGGCTACGACGCGCTGGTGCTGGCCACCGGCTCGGCCCCGTTCGTGCCGCCGGTGCCCGGCCACGACCTGCCCGGCTGCTTCGTCTACCGCACCATCGCCGACCTGGACGAGATCCGGGCCGCGGCCAAGGACGTCGGCTCCGGCGTGGTGGTGGGCGGCGGACTGCTCGGCCTGGAGGCGGCGAACGTGTTGCGCGGCCTGGGATTGACCACCTCGGTGGTCGAACTCGCCCCGCGGCTGATGCCGGTGCAGGTGGACGAGGGCGGCGGCGCGTTGCTGCGCAGGCAAATCGAGCGCCTGGGCATCACTGTCCACTGTGGAGTATCGGTCCAGTCCGTCGAACCCGGCCTGCGGCTGGCCCTCTCCGACGGCGGCGCGCTGGAGACCGGGCTGCTGGTGTTCTCCGCCGGGATCCGGCCGCGGGACCAGCTGGCCCGCGCGGCCGGGCTCGGGGTTGGCCAGCGCGGTGGCATCGTGGTCGATTCCGCCTGCCGCACAACGGCTTCGGACGTGTACGCGATCGGCGAGTGCGCACTCGCGGGCGGCCAGGTCTACGGCCTGGTCGGGCCCGGGTACGCGATGGCCGAGGTGGTCGCGGACCGGTTGCTGGGCGGCGCGGCCGAGTTCACCGGGGCGGACACCGCCACCAAGCTCAAACTGCTCGGCGTGGACGTGGCCAGCTTCGGCGACGCGCACGCCACCGCGCCCAACGCCCTGGAGGTCGTGCACAGCGATCCGGTGTCCGGCCGCTACCAGAAACTCGTGGTCTCCGACGACGCGTCCACCCTGCTCGGTGGGGTCCTGGTGGGCGACGCCTCGGCCTACGCGCTGCTGCGCCCGCTGGTCGGCCGCCCACTGCCCGGCGAACCCGGCGCCCTGCTCGCCGGACCCGGCGCGGGAACGGGTGTGGGCATCAGCGCGATGCCCGAGGACGCCCAGGTCTGTTCCTGTCACGCCGTCACCAAGGCCCAGATCCGGTGTGCCATCACCGAAAACGGCTGCGCGGACGTGCCCGCGCTGAAGTCCTGCACCAAGGCGGGCACCGGCTGCGGCTCCTGCGTGCCCATGCTCAAACAACTGCTCACCGCCTGTGGCGTGGCGCAGTCCACCGCGCTGTGCGAGCACTTCAGCCACTCCAGGGCCGAACTGTTCGAGATCGTGCGCGCCACCGGCGTGCGCACCTTCAGCGAACTCGTGGCCAAGCACGGCACCGGTCGTGGCTGCGACATCTGCAAGCCGGTGGTGGCCTCGATCCTGGCCTCACTCGGCTCCCGGCACGTGCTCGACGGCGAACAGGCCACCCTGCAGGACACCAACGACCACTTCCTGGCCAACATCCAGCGCAACGGCACCTACTCGGTGGTGCCGCGCATCCCCGGCGGCGAGATCACCCCGGCCAAACTGCTCGTCATCGCCGAGGTGGCCAGGGACTTCGACCTGTACACCAAGATCACCGGCGGTCAGCGGATCGACCTGTTCGGCGCCACCGTGGACCAGTTGCCGCTGATCTGGCGGCGGCTGGTGGACGCGGGCTTCGAGTCCGGGCACGCCTACGGCAAGGCGTTGCGCACGGTGAAGTCCTGCGTCGGCCAGACCTGGTGCCGCTACGGCGTGCAGGACTCGGTCGGCCTGGCGGTGGAACTGGAACTGCGCTACCGCGGCCTGCGCTCCCCGCACAAGATCAAGGCCGGCGTGTCCGGCTGTGCCAGGGAATGCGCGGAGGCCAGGAGCAAGGACTTCGGTGTGATCGCCACCGAGGAGGGCTGGAACCTCTACGTCGGCGGCAACGGCGGCTTCACCCCGCGGCACGCCGACCTGCTGGTGTCCGATGTGGACAGAGAGACGCTGATCCGGCTGATCGACCGGTTCCTGATGTTCTACGTGCGCACCGCGGACCGGTTGCAGCGCACCGCGGGCTGGATCGAGGCCATGGACGGCGGCCTGGACCACCTGCGCGCGGTCGTGGTGCAGGACAGCCTCGGCATCGGCGCCGAGCTGGAAACCGCGATGGCACAGCACGTCGAGGGCTATGCCGACGAGTGGCGCGGGGTGCTGGAGGACGAGGAGAAGCTGAGCCGCTTCGCCTCCTTCGTCAACGCGCCCGGCACCCCCGATCCGAGCATCTCGTTCCGCAGCGAGCGTGGGCAACCAGTGCCCGTGCAGCTGGGTATACCGGAGGTGACCGCCACATGACCGCAGTCGACGCCTGGGTTCCGGTGTGCCGCTACACCGCCCTGCTGCCCGAACGCGGGGCCGCCGCCCTGCTGCCGGGCGGTGTGCAGGTGGCCCTGTTCCGCACCCACGACGGCCAGGTGCACGCGCTGGGCAACATCGACCCGTTCAGCCAGGCGGCGGTGATCTCCCGCGGCATCGTCGGCGACCGGGGTGGCGAGCCGGTGGTGACCTCGCCCATGCACAAGCAACCGTTCGCGCTGCGCACCGGCGAATGCCTGGACAGTCCCGCGGTCTCGTTGCCCCGCTACGCGGTCCGGGTGCATGCCGGGACCGTTTACGTGGAGCTGCCGTGAACAGCGCACCGTCCGAAATGGACGGTGCGCTGCCCGCCCTCGCCGGGTTCACGGTCGGCCTGACCGCCGCCCGCCGCGCAGAGGAGCTGGCCGCACTGCTGGAACGCCGGGGCGCCACCGTGCTGCACGCCCCGGCGATCCGGATCACCCCGCTGGCCGACGACGCCGACCTGCTCGCGGCCACCAGGGATGTGCTGGCCGCGCCGGTGGACGTGGTGGTGGCCACCACCGCGATCGGCTTCCGCGGCTGGCTGGAGGCGGCCGAGGGCTGGGGCCTGGCCCCGGCGCTGCGGCACCAGCTCGGCGGGGCCACCGTGCTCGCCCGCGGCCCCAAGGCCCGCGGCGCGATCCGGGCCGCCGGACTGGTCGAATCCTTCTCCCCGGCCTCGGAATCCAACGCGGATCTGTTGCAGCACCTGCTGTCCGTCGGGGTGGCCGGTCGCCGCATCGTGGTCCAGGAACACGGCGCGCCGGTGCCGGAGTTCGTCGACCCACTCCGCGCGGCCGGCGCCGAGGTCGTCCCGGTCCCGGTGTACCGCTGGTCCCGCCCCGCCGACGTGGCCCCGCTGGACCGCCTGCTCGACGCGATCAGCCTCGGCCAGGTCGACGCGCTGGCCTTCACCAGCGCCCCCGCCGCGGCGAACCTGTTGTCCCACGCGGAAACCCGCAACCGCCGGGAAGACCTGCTCGCTGCCCTGCGCACCGACCTGCTGGTCGCCTGCGTCGGCTCCATCACCGCCGCCCCGCTGGTCGCCCTGGGCGTGCCGGTGATCGCCCCCGACCGCGGCCGGATCGGCGCGCTGGCCCGCCACCTCGGCGCCGAACTCGCCGCCCGCGCGCCCCGCCTGCGAGTGGCTGGCAAAGCCCTCGAACTCCGCGGCCAGGCCGTCGTCGTCGACGGCGAATACCGCCCGGTCGCCCCCGCGCCGATGGCCGTGCTGCGCGCCCTGGTCAGCCGCTGCGGCCGGGTCGCCACCAGGGCCGAACTCCTGGACGCGCTGCCCACCGGCGGCGAGGAACACGCGGTGGAGACCGCGGTTGGCCGGCTGCGTACCGCCCTCGGCGAACCCCGGCTGATCCAGACCGTGGTCAAACGCGGCTACCGGGTCGCCCTGGACACCCCAGCCGGAGCCGTGCGATGAGGCCCCTGGTGCTGGTCGCGCACGGCACCAAGGACCCGGCGGGCGCGCTCACCACCGAAGCCCTGGCCACCGCGGTCAGCCACGAACTCGATCTCCCGGTCACCGTCGCCTACGCCGACGTCCGCGAGCCCCGGCTGTCCCAGGTGCTGATGGACCACGCCGTCGTGGTGCCCGCCTTCCTGGCCAGCGGCTACCACGTCCGGGTCGACGTCCCGGCCGAGATCACCCGCAGCGGCCGCCGGCACATCACCCTCACCCCGGCCCTCGGCGCGGCCCCCGAACTCGTCGCCGTGGCCGCGTTACGCCTGGTCGAAGCGGGCTGGCGTTCCGGTGACGCGGTGGTCCTGGGCGCGGCGGGCTCCTCCGACGAAGGCGCCCTCGCCGAGGTGCGCACCGCCGCCGCCCTGCTCGCCGACCGCCTCGGCGACGAGGTGGCCATCGGCTACGTCACCACCGCCGCACCCGGCCTGGGCACCGCCCTGGAGACCGCCCGCCGCACCGGCCGCCGGGTGTCGGTGGCCTCCTGGCTGCTCGCGCCCGGCCTGTTCCACCAGGCACTGCGGGTGGCCGGGCACGCGGTGGTCGCCGAACCCCTCGGTCCGCACCACCGGGTGGTGGACCTGATCGTCCGGCGCTACCGGGACGCGATTGTCTGACCCGGCGGCGACAATGACCGCATGGGCCGGGATGTGCCGCTGGCACGACACCTGTTGCGGGCGCGGGACCTGATCGACAGCAGCTACGCCGAACCACTGGACATCCCCGCGCTGGCCCGTGCGGCCCGGGTCTCCCAGTCCCACTTCAGCCGCTGCTTCAAGCGCGCCTTCGGTGAGACCCCGCACCGTTACCTGCTCACCCGCAGGCTGGAACGCGCCCAGGCGTTGCTGCGCAACCGGAAACTCACCGTCACGCAGGTCTGCCTCGCGGTCGGATTCACCAGCCTCGGCTCCTTCAGCACGCAATTCCGCCGATTTGTCGGGGAAAGTCCCAGTTCCTACCGGGAACGGGCACATCCGGCATTTCTCCCGGTGCCCGGGTGTTTTGTCCGGATGATGACCCGGCCGCGGGAGTGAGCAGTTTTGGAGAAGCCAGTCGGCGGGCTGCCTGCCTACGGTGAGTGGACAGCAAGCGGCTAGCGGAAGGTTTCACATGATCACGGGTGTCGGCATGGTGCACGTCTGGGTTCTGGACCAGGACGAGGCGTACGACTTCTACGTCAACACACTGGGTTTCAGCCCGCACGGCGACGTGCAGTTCGAGCACATGCGCTGGCTTTCGGTGACCGCCCCCGGCCAGCCGGACCTGCCGATCGCGCTCAACCTGCCGCTGCCGCCGCTGATGGACGAGGAGACCGTGGCCACCGTGCGCGGGCTGGTCGCGGCCGGGCACATGTGTCCAGGCGGGTTCGCCACCAAGGACGTCTGGGCCACCTACCGGGACCTCAAGGCCAAGGGCGTGGAGTTCATCGGCGAGCCCGAGCAGCACGACTACGGCATCGACGTTGGCCTGCGCGACCCCTTCGGCAACCACTGGCGGCTCACCCAGCTCCCGGCGGAATAGGTTTGTAAGTTTTCCTATCAAAGCTCTTGTGGTGGGCGGTGCGGGCCGTTTACCGTGACCGCACCGCCGCCGGGTCCCTTGCAGACTCGGAGGAAGCCACGTGAGGATTCCTGGTCGAATCACGGCCGCCCTGCTCGCCTGTTTCGCATTGGTCACCGGTTCGGCTCAGGCCGCGCCGGCGGCGCCGGACCTGAATGACCCGCGGATGAAGGACATCGCCATGCAAATCGTGGCCAGCGCGGAGAACTCCACGCTGAACTGGCGGGGCAGGTTCGGCTACATCGAGGACATCAAGGACAAACGCGGTTACACCGCGGGCATCATCGGTTTCTGTTCCGGCACCGGGGACATGCTCAAGCTGGTCGAGCTGTACCAGAAGCGCAAGCCGGGCAACATCCTGGAGAAGTACCTGCCCGCCCTGCGCAAGGTCAACGGCACGCCCTCGCACGCCGGCCTGGACCCGACCTACACCGGGGACTGGGAGAGCGCGGCCAAGGACAAGGTCTTCCGGGACGCCCAGGAGTCCGAGCGGGACCGGGTGTACTTCAACCCGGCCATGTCCCAGGCCAAGCGGGACGGGGTGCGGGCACTCGGTCAGTTCGCCTACTTCGACGCGATCGTCATGCACGGCGACGGCTGGGGCGCGCTCGACTTCAGTCATATCCGCAGTCGTGCGCTCGGTCAGGCCAAGCCGCCGTCGCAGGGCGGGAACGAGACCACCTGGCTGAACGCGTTCCTGGACGCGCGGGTGTGGGCGATGAAGCAGGAGCCCGCGCACTCCAACACCAGCCGGGTGGACACCGCCCAGCGGGTCTTCCTCAGGAACGGCAACCTCGACCTGAAGACGCCGCTGAAGTGGAAGGTCTACGGCGACAGCTACGAGATCAGGTAGGCGGGACCGGCCACTGCCCCGGGAATAGTTGACGTGTCAACCTCGTTGACGGGGGCAGTGGCCGCCACCCCAGGGCGGCCGGTGGACCTCAGGAGGCAGCCATGCCAGCCGTCACCGCCGACACCCTGACCCTGCCCCGCCTGCCCGAACTGCCCCAGGAGCTGACCGCCTGGCGGCCGGTGCGGCGCACGGTGAACGCGACCCATTCGCTGGAGGGCGAGGGCTTCGCGGTCCGGCGCCCGTTCCCGGGCCTTGACCTGCCGGCGGCGGACCCGTTCCTGCTGCTGGACCACCTCGGCGCCACCGAGTACGCCCCCGGCGAGGCCAAGGGCGCGCCCTGGCACCCGCACCGCGGCTTCGAGACGGTCACCTACGTCATCGACGGGGCCTGGCAGCACGCCGACTCCACCGGTGGCGGCGGCGTGATCGCGGACGGCCAGACCCAGTGGATGACCGCGGGAGCAGGCGTGTTGCACTCGGAGCTGCCGACCGAGGAACTGGTGGCCAAGGGCGGGCTGTTCCACGGCGTGCAGCTGTGGGTGAACCTGCCCCGCTCGCACAAGTGGACCCCGCCGCGCTACCAGGACATCGGCGCGAACGACGTCGGCCTGGTGTCCAGTGTGGACGGTGGCGCGCTGGTGCGGGTGATCGCCGGTGAGCTGGACGGCCACGCCGGACCGGGCGTCACCTGGACCCCGATCACCTACCTGCACGCCACGGTCAGCCCCGGCGCCCGCCTGGACCTGCCCTGGCCGGAGGACTTCACCGCCATGGTCTACGTGCTCTCCGGCCGCGGCACCGTCGGCGCGGAGGCCAAACCCTTGGCGGAGGGCCAGCTCGCGGTGCTCGGCCAGGGTTCCGCGGTCACGCTGCGGGCAGCGGACACCCAGCCGCAGGCGAGTAAGAACGGCTGGGAGGTGCTGGTGCTCGGCGGCAGGCCGATCAACGAACCGGTCGCCCGCTACGGCCCGTTCGTGATGAACACCCGCGCCGAGATCATCCAGGCGGTGGAGGACTACCAGGCAGGTCGGCTCGCCACGGTCCAGCCTCGGCAGGTCCCGCACCTGGGTTCGACGGACGAGCGGATCTAGAACAGGCTCGGCGGCTCCTCCGGCGGGGGCACGGCCTCCCAGCGGTACTGCCGGAGGTTGATCTTCCCGTCATCGGCCAGCACGCCCTCGGCCCGCAGCAGCTCCAGCTGTTCGCGGGCCAGGTGCGGCGCACAGGTGCCGTTGGCGCGCAACACCCGGTGCCAGGGCAGGTCGTGCCCGTCCTCGGACAGCACCCGTCCCACCAGTCGCGGCGACGGCGCCCGCGACACATCGGCCACATCCCCGTAGGTCGCGACCTGACCGGGCGGGATCGACTGCACGGCGGTGCGCACGCGTTCGATGGTCTCCTCGTCCACGCGGCCATTGTGGCGCACGGCACCGACAGTGTTACCGGCGCACGATCCGGATGTTGGGCCCGAGCTTGTCCAGGTTGCGCACTTCCTGGTCGTGTTGCAGCAGCAGGGTCATCCGCTGGGACAGCCCGGCCAGCGGCGCCAGGTCGTGTGTGTGGCTGTCCCGCAGGTCCAGCCGCCGCAAGGTGTCCAGCCCGGCGAGCGGGGTCAGGTCCGGCACCCCGGTGAAGCCCAGGTTCAGCTCGGCCAGCTTGCCGCCGGCCAGCGGTGCGAGATCCTCGATCTGGGTGTCGTACAGCGACAGCCGGGTGAGTCGCGGCAGCAGCGAACCCAGCCCGGTGACTCCGCCGGGCAGCCTGGACATGGTCAGGTGCAGTTCGGTGAGCGCGGGCAACAACTCCAGCGGCGCGAGGTCGGTCAGGGCCACCGCTCCGCGCAGGCGCAGCGTTTCCAGGTTCCGGGCGGTGGCCACGCCGGAGATCTCCCGCAGTTCCGCGCAACCGGTCAGGTCCAGTTCGCGCAGTTCCGGCAGATCGGCGACGAACCACAGGTCGGTGACGCCGGGAAATCTCAGCTCCAGCGTGCGGAGCCTGGGCAGGCTGGTCAGGAAGTCCAGGCTGGCGCAGGGGTTGTACAGCCGCAGGTAGGCCAGCTCCGGATGCTCGGCCAGCTCGTGCAGGTCGGCCTCGGGATTGTTGTAGTGGTTCAGCGAGCGCAATCGCGGCACCTCGGCCAGGAAGTCCAGATCGCCGGCTCCGGCGCTGGCCTGGCTGCTGATGTCGATCCGGGTCCAGCGCAGATTCCGCAGGTGGTGCAGGTGCGGCAGCTGGTTGTACTCGTGCACCAGCGCACTGCCACCCAGCAGCGGCGCCTTGCCGAGCACCTGGATCGCGTACTCCTCCGGATCAAAATGCCGCCAGGCCCAGGCCAGGTCCCGCTGCACCGAGATCCGCGGATCCGAGGCATACCGGCTCAGCACCCGCAGTCCACCCGGCCCGTTGATCAGCGCCGCCGTCTCCACACAGGCAGTGGCCACCGCGTCACTCAAACCGTCCACAGTGGACGGAAGCTTGCGCAGTACCTGTTCTCCGGCAAGGACCAGCGAGCGCACCTCGCGGCTGTCCCGCGGCGGCACCAGCTGCCCCAGCACCGCGTCCACCCGGGCCGCGACCTCCTCCGGCACGGTGTGCGTGGTCTCCAGGCAGGACACCGCGAGCAGCCGCAACTTCCGGGCATGCCGGCGTTCCGTGTCCGCCCGGTCCAGGATCCCGTCCAGCAGTTCCGCGCGCAGCGGCACCGAGCAGTGCCCGGCGGCCAGCACCACCGTCTCCCGCCAGGTGTCCAGATGTGCCTGTCCCACCAGGAAACCCACCAGGTGGTGGTCGGCGATCTCCTTGCCGGTCAGGTATTCCTGGAAGGTCCGGTGGATGAAGTCCACCTTGCCCTCCACCGGTTCGCGTAGCACGCCGCTGCGCTCCAGCAGGTGCTGCAACACGGTGGCCGGGTGCAGCTGCACCGAGGGCATCCGGGCCAGTGCCCGCTGCACGTGTTCCACCGCGGCGTCCAGGTCCAGCTGGGTCCGCCCGCACATGCTCAGGCTCCAGGCCAGGTACTGCAACACGCCGAGCTTGGTCGCGCCTTCAAGGGAAAGTTCCTGTGCCGCAGGCACTTCCCGCTCGGCGTCGCGACGGTCGAGCAGCAGTTCCAGTGCCGCCTCGTAGAGCTTCATCCGGTCCGGCGGCAGTTGTTTGCGGCGGTCCAGGTTCAGCGCGCACAGCAGCGCGCACAGCAACGGGTTGGTGGCCAGCATGCGCAGCGCAGGCCGGGATTCCAGGTGCCGCAACAACGCCGTGCGGTACTCGTCGAGTTCCTCCGGCTCGCACGGCAGGGCCGCGCCGCGGATCGCCTCGTGCCAGCGGTTGGTGAACTCGGCGATGTCCAGCGGGGTCATCGGTTCCAGCCGCACCGCGCGGAAACCCTCGCCGTCCAGCCAGCCCCGGTCCGCCGCACTCGGCCGTGCGGTGACCACCACCCGCAGATCCGGGTAGGCCACCAGCAATCCCTTGAGCCAGCGCCGCACCCGGGGCCGCCGGTCCGCGGTCAGCTCGTCCACGCCGTCCACCAGCAGCAGCGCCTGGCCGTCGGAGAGCAGCCGGTGCACCCAGCCGGTCGGCGCCAGCCCGGCGATCGGCGCGGCGTTGGCGGCCACCAGGTCCTGCGGTTCGGGCAGTTCCGCGTCGGCGTAGGCCCGCAGCCGCACCAGGAACGGCACCAGGTTGTTCCAGGACGCCAGTTTGTCGGTGAAGGTGCCGCGGGCCGCGGAGACCGCCAGCCACTGCATCAGCGTGGTCTTGCCCGAGCCGGCGTCCCCGCGCAGCAACGTCCGGGACCGGTCGGCCAGCGCCGACTCCACCCGCAGCCCGCCGTCCGCGCTTTCCCAGCCCCGGCCGGACCAGTCGTCGTCCTCATCCACCGACCGGGTCACGCTCAGGCTCAGGTAGGCCACCGACACCGAGGTGCGCGGCCGGTAGCTCCGGGTGTCCACCCCGAACAGCTCCAGCTCGTCCAGGGTCTCGCTGAGGAAACCCAGGTACCGCCTGCGGAACTCGGCGTCCTGCCCGCTGCCGTGCGGGGCGTCCAGGGAGGTCCTGGGCAGTCGGTGCAGCAGCAGTTCGATCTGGGCGGCCACCGTGGTGAACCGGCTGAGGAACTCCGCGTCCGCGCGCTCACCGAAGGCGGGCAGCTGGCGGACCACGCTGACCAGGGCCATGCAGCTCTCGTCCAGCACCGCCGAGTACAGGTCGGCCGCGGCATCGCTCAGCCCGGCCCGCAGCACCGCCGAGGGCACCCGGTCGCGGACCAGCCTGGCCAGTTTGGCCGGGTCCAGATCGGCCTCGAACAGGGTCCGGTCGGACAGGTCCGCCTCGCCCAGCGCGTCGGCCACCGCGGCCAGCGCGGCCTGCCGCTCGTGCTCGGGCAGGTGCCGGAACTCCACGTCGTACCAGGGCTGCAACCGGTGCGCGGCCTGGTCGCCGATATCGGCGAGGCGGCGTTCCAGCTTGCGCCGGGAGAAGGCGTCCGGCACCGCGACGGTGATCAGCTCGGCCAGCGGGAGGCGCCGGTCCGACTCCGCCCGGCGCTGGCTCAGCCAGGTCCGCAGCACGTGCCGGACCACCTGCCGGCCCACCGCCAGCGCGGCCTCGTTGAGCATCCATCCACTCTATCGGGGGACAAAACGGAAAGGCCGCCCTCGCGGTGAAAGAGCGAGGACGGCCTTTGCCTTGTCAGGTGCGGGAATCGCCTCAGCGGTCTCGCTGGGTGATCAAGCGGGCGAGCATGGTGAGCTGACCGCCCGCCCTGGACCGCGGTGAGCTGGCCTGCAAGTGCGCCAGCCCCTGGGCGAGCAGGTCGTCCGCCTTCTGCTGCGCCCAGTCCCGCCCGCCCGCCGCCTCCACCAGCGCGGCCGCGTGGGCCAGTTCGGCGGTGTCCAGCGGATCGGTGCGCTGGTACAGCGCGGCCAGTTCGCGGGCCGCCGGGGTGCCGGAGGTCAGCGCGAAGACCACCGGCAGCGACTTCTTGCGGTTCTGCAGGTCCGAGTAGATCGACTTCCCGGTGGCCGCCGGATCGCCCCAGATGCCGAGCAGGTCGTCCACCAGCTGGAAGGCCAGCCCGACGTCCTCGCCGAACTTGGCCAGGTGCGTCACCTGCTCCGCGCTGCCGCCGCCGTACATGCCACCCAGCGCGCAGGCCACCCTGGGCAGGGCCGCGGTCTTGCCGATGGCCATCGCCACGCACTCGTCCACGTCGACGTCGGTGCGGTCCTCGAAGGCCAGGTCGGCGAACTGCCCGTCGAGCAGGTCGAGCACTGCGGCGTTGAGCAGCTTGGTGGCGTGCTTGGCATCGGGCAGCTTGCTGGTGGCCACCACTTCCATGGCCACCGACAGCAACGCGTCCCCGGCCAGGATCGCCGCGTTCAGCCCGAACACGCTCCACGCGGTGGCCCGGTGCCGCCGGGTGGTGTCCCCGTCCATCACATCGTCGTGCAGTAAGGAGAAGTTGTGCACCAGCTCCACCGCGACCGCCGCAGGGACGGAGGCGGCCGGGATGCCGCCCACCGCCTCCGCGGTCAGCAGCACCAGGGCCGGGCGGATCACCTTGCCGCTGCTGCCCTCGCTCGGCCTGCCCTGCTCGTCCCACCAGCCGAAGTGGTAGCCGGCGATGCGGCGCATGGCCTGCGGCAAACCCTCCACCGCGTCCCGCATCGCCGGCTCGATCATGCCCCGGCTCCAGGCCAGCACCTCGCCAATGGTGTCGGCGCCGAGTACCGGGGCTGTTTCCACACTCGCCATATCAGTGCCCGATCTCGACGTTCTCCAGCACGCCGAGCGCGTCCGGGACCAGGACCGCCACCGTGTAGTAGGTGCTGACCAGGTACGAGCTGATCGCCTTGTCGTTGACGCCCATGAACCGCACGTTCAGCCCCGGCTGGTACTCATCCGGGATGCCGGTCTGGTGCAGGCCGATCACGCCCTGGTCGTCCTCGCCCACGCGCATGGCGATGATCGAGGTGGACCCGGTCTCGCTGATCGGGATCTTGTTGCTGGGCAGGATCGGCACTCCGCGCCAGCCCTGCACCTGGGTGCCGCCGAAGTCCACCGTCTCGGAGTAGACCCCGCGCTTGTTGCACTCCCGGCCGAAAGCGGCGATCGCCTTGGGGTGGGCCAGCATGAACTTGGTCTTGCGCCTGCGGCACAGCAGGTCGTCCAGGTCGTCCGGAGTGGGCGGGCCACTGTGGGTGGGGATGCGCTGCTTCAGGTCCGCGTTGTGCAGCAACCCGAAGTTGGTGTTGTTGATCATGTCGTGTTCCTGGCGCTCACGCAGCGCCTCGATGGTCAGCCGGAGCTGCTGGTCCAGCTGATTCATCGGCTGGTTGAACAGGTCGGTGACCCTGGTGTGCACGCGCAGGATGGTCTGCGCCACCGCGAGTTCGTACTCCCGCGGGGACAGCTCGTAGCCCACGAACGTGCCCGGCAGGTCGTACTCGCCGTCCTGCCCGGAGGCCAGGTCGATCTCCGCCTCACCCTTGGCGTTCTGCGCCTTGCGCGGGCTGAGCCGGTAGGCGGTCACCTGGTCCCGCAGTGCCTCGGACTGGCTCACCACCTGCTCGAACACACTGCGCGGCAAGGACAACAGCGTGCCGGGCGTGGCCGCGCGGGCGGTGAACTGCCAGGTGGCCTCGCCCAGCAGCGCCTCATCGCCGAAGTGGTCGCCGTCGACCAGGGTGCCCAGCGAGGTGGTGTTGCCGAACTCGCCGGTGCCCAGCTTGGTGATCCGGCCGTGCGCCACCAGGATCACCCGGTCCGCGGCCTGGCCCTGGGTGACCAGCACCTCGCCCGCGGCGAACTCCTGCTGCTCGAACCGGCCGGCCAGCGCGGTGAGCACCTCCAGGTCCTCGAAACCGCGCAGCAGCGGCAGTTCGCCCAGCTCCGGCGGCACCACCTGGATCTGGGTGCCCACGTTGCTGAAGCTGAGCCTGCCGTCGCCGACCGCGTAGGTCATCCGCCGGTTGACCCGGTACGCGCCGCCCTTGGCCTCCACCCAGGGCAGCACCTTCAGCAGCCAGCGCGGGCTGATGCCCTGCATCTGCGGCACGGACTTGGTGGTGGTCGCCAGGTTTCGCGCCGCCGCCGTGCCCAGGCTCAGTTGAGCGCCGTTCCCGTTGCCATTGGTCCGGACGTCGGACTCCAACGCTTCTGTCACCGTGCACACCGCCAAGTTCTCTTGTACGAGCAGGAATCAAAGGGGGGTCGGGGGTTCAGCTCTGGTATCTCGGGTTGGTGGCGTGCCATTCGTAGCCGCCGCCCATCCAGGCCCGCAGCCCGCGCAGGAACCGTTGCAGCTCCGGCGAGGGCACGGCCGCCAGGCGCTGGTGCGCGGCCTCGAAGTCCCGGACGATCTGGTTGTGCAGCTCCACCGTGACCTCGGTGGCCTCCTCGATCGAACAACCCCGGTCGGCGACGATCTGCAGCACCAGGTTGCACACCGGCACCTCGTCCGCGGCGTCCTTTGCCACCGAGAACAGGTCGTTGACCAGCACCGCGGCCAGTCCGGCCTGGAACGCGGCCTCCCGGACGTCCGGGGCGTAGTAGATGTTGGCCGGCACCTCGTAGCCGCCGACCGCGTCGATCAGCGTCATCGAGGTGTAGAAGTTGTCGTGCTGCCGCGCGGCCAGGTACTCCCACGCGGTCGGGTACTCCCCGGTGTGCCGCCAGGCCGCGTAGGCGGTCCAGCTGACGAACATGGCGAAGGTCGAGTAGTTGGACCGGTGCACCACCGAGGGCGTGCTGCGGCCGGCCAGGTACTGGGTGGCCGAGCGCAGCGCCACCAGCACCCGCTCGCCGGCGATCTTCTCCTCCAGCGGCGGGGTGAACTCCCCGGCAGGCGGCAGCGGGTCCATCGCCGCCATCGCCAGGGTCAGCCGGAACGGCAGTTCGGTCGGGGTGGCCCCGTGCTCGGTGCTGTCCGCGTAGAGGTCGTCCGCTGCCCACCAGCCCGCGTTCAGCTTCGCCGCGATCAGCAGCTGGTCCGGGTCCTCGGCGTCGGGGTGGGTGAGCATGGCCAGCCTGCCGAACCCGGCCTTGCCCATCATCTCGCTCTCCTGCTCGGAGAACCCGCACTCCTCGGCCCAGGCCGCCACCCGGAGGTCCACCTCCTGGCCGAGCGCGGGATTGATCCGCTCCACCACCGGCACGTACAGCGGGGGGTAGCTGCCGTCGCCCCAGGACTGCTCGACGTAGGACGGATCACCACCGGTCGCCGCCGCCGGGACCGGCGCGGGCGCGACCACCGGCGCCGGCGCGGGCGCGGGGACCTTGCCGAACACGCTGGCGATGCGAGCCGCTGAGGTGCCCAGGCCGGACGGCCCGGCCAGCAGGCTGGCCGGGACCGTCTCGGTGGCGACTGAGTCGCTCATCGGCTCGTCAGATCCGATCGGCCGCGATGAGCAGGTAGTGGAAGCTGCCCTCGCGGTATGCCTGCAGGAACGGGGCCTCGACGCCGGTGGCGACCGAGGACTTCTCCCGCAGCTCCCAGTACGGGATGGTGGCCGCGGTCAGGTCGATCACGCTGATCGGCACCAGGTTGTTGGCCTGCATGGCCTTGAAGTACTGGCTGCGCGGGTGGATGTTGCAGGTGTAGTGCTGGTCGATCTGGCTCACGGCCTTGGACCGGCCGCCGGTGACGTCGTTGTAGCAACCGGTGATCGTGACGTAGCGCCCGCCGATCTCCAGCTGCCGGGCGTGCTCGGCGAAGAGCTGGTGCAGATCCACGTACATGGTGCTCTCGTTGTTCCAGATGGCCTTGCGGGAGGCCGTCTCGAATCCGGTGTCGAGCATGTTCTTGAAGTGGTACCGCACCCGGTCGGACACGCCGCGCTTGCGCGCCTGCTCGTTGGCGAACTCCACCTGCTTCTCCGAGATGGAGACGCCGTCGACCTCGCAGCCG
Source organism: Crossiella sp. S99.2 (assembly GCF_023094165.1). Classification (GTDB taxonomy): domain Bacteria; phylum Actinomycetota; class Actinomycetes; order Mycobacteriales; family Pseudonocardiaceae; genus Crossiella. Next base: position 1,140,064 of record NZ_JALMDK010000001.1, read on the forward strand.
AAGCGCAGGTTGGCCATGATGCTGCTGCCACCGCGGCCACAGCCCGCGTCCAGCAGCTTGTCGGTGGGCCGGACGTCGCCGAGATGGTCCAGCAGCACCTCCGCCTGCGCGGTCTCCAGCCGGTGCATCTCGTCGATGATGGCCTGATCCCGTTGCGCGGCCGGGGTTTCCAGCACCGCAGGGTCGTAGTCGCCGAGGCCGTAGTGGTGGTGGTAGAGGCCGTCGACATCGCCCAGCCGAAGGTTGACCGGGTCCTTCTCGGCGTTCCAGTACGCCGCCACCGAGCGCTGGTAGTCGCTGCGCAGGACTGGCTTGCCGTACTCGGTGCTCCGCGGCTGGACTGTGGTCATCGTGCGACTCCTCCGTTGTCGTTCTGGTGCAAGAGAAAAGTTCGGTCAGCGATAGCGCGCGCAGCGCGGCGCCCAGTGGCAGTCACCGGCCAGCCAGTCCCGCAGCGCGGTCACCACCGCGGCCACCGTCGCTCGGTCGGTGGCGTCCAGTTCCAGTTCCCTGGCCATCCGCGGCACTTCCACCGCGGCCAGCCGCTGGAACTGTTTGACCCGCTCGGTGAGCAGGTCATTGACGATGCCGGTCGCCCGTTCCCGGTCGCAGCCGAAGAACTGCTGGGTGATCAGCACCGCGTTGTGCATCTCGCCCTCGCGGTGGATCTCCTTGTCGTAGGAGATGATGTCGTTGCGCAGCGGGGGAACCTCGGCGAAGATCTCGCCGATCGCCTTCATGGTGCGGTGTTCCCGCACCGCCGCCGGCAGGTCGCCGCCCAGCCCGGCCATGGCCAGGGCGTAGGCGAACATCCCGCCGCCGGTCTGCCTGCGCATCTCCACGTAGTCCACCGGATCCGGGCTCCGGCCCTGGATGACGTTCTGGATTTCCCACAGTGGCGCGTAGAGGAACTCCCCGAGCTGGCCGGGGAAGGCGGCCCGGCCCGACGGCGGCAGGTTCGGCGCCATCCGGGTCCACAGGTCGGCCAGCCCGGCCTGCACCGGGTCCTCCGGCGCTGGCATCTTCGCCAGGTCCGGCGGCATGAAGCTCATCAGCCGGTCGACATAGGCCCTGGCGGCCGGCAGGTTGCGGGTCCGCTTGAACCGGTCGTCGAAGAAGTCGTCCCAGTGGAAGCCCCAGACTCCCCAGGCCGCCACCAGGTCCACCGCCGCGGCGGGCGCGTCCGGCGCCGAGACCGCGGCCCAGAAGCCGTAGTCCTGGGTGTCGGTCCAGTGGTCGGTCCACACCCCGCAGCGCGCGATGCCGATCCGCCGGGTCCAGTCCGCGGCGAACGCGCGGGCCCGCTCCAGGTGCGGACTGGTCTTGGCCGGGTAGGGCATGTAGAACTCCGGCAGCGCGCCGCCGCCGAAGAGAATCCCGTTGGGCTGCAACGGTTCGGTGTTCACCGCGGAGGCGAAAGCGGTCATCCGGGTCAGGCCCATGCCCGGCCCGGACAGCCCCAGCATCGTGGTCGCGGCCTCGGTCATCCCGCACCGCCCACGGAGATCGAGCCGGTGCCGATCCCGCTGAGGAACTTGCCGCCCCGCCGCTGACCCGGCATCGGCGCCGCGTGCTCGTTCATGTACCGGTTGGAGGTCAGGTGCCACTGGTGCCCGCCGGACTGCCAGTCCTGCAGGCCCTTGACGTAGCGGGCCACCGCGATCTGCTCGTCGGCCAGCAGCCGGTGCTCGGCGAACAGCGGCGGCAGTTCGGTGGCCACGGTGTTCTCGAACTGCTTGAGCCGGGAGGTGATGACGTCGTTGAGGGTGTCCGCGGCCTGCTGGGTGTCGCAGCCCAGGAAGGTCTCCATGACCAGCACGCCGTTGTTCACCTCGCCCTCCTGCTGGGTTTCCCGTTGGTAGCTGAAGATGTCGTTACGCAGGTGCACCCCGTCGGCGAAGGTGTCCCGGAGGACCCGGAGCGGGCGGCTGTGCGCCACCCGTTCCGGGACCTCGGTGCCTTCGGTGTACTCGACCAGTCCGACCGACCACGGCGCGCCGCCGACCTTGCGGCGCATGCCGATGTAGTCGATCGGGTTGGGGATGCGGCCGTTGGCGATGTTGTCCAGCTCCCAGCCGCAGTCCACCAACAGGTTCTCCGTGCTCACCGCGAACCGCTTGCGCCAGTCCATCGACATCCGCGGCGCCGTGCGGGCCCAGAGGTCGGCCAGTCCGCGCTCCACCGGGTTCGTCCACTGTGGAGGGTCGGACAGATCGAGCGGCATGAAGGCCATCAGCCGGTCCAGATAGGCTTTGGCCCCCTGCTGGTCCTTGGTCCGCTTGAACAACGCCAGGAAATGGTCGTCGAAGTAGAAGACCCAGGTGTACCAGTCGGTCACGATGTCGAGCCGGTCGCCGGGCGCATCGGGATGCGCCCAGGCGCACAGCCCGGCCATGTCCATGCCGTCGAAGTAGGCCTCGCTCCAGATCTCCGGTCCGCCGTCCTTCGTCGGCCCGATCATCTCCATCTCGACGGCCCACTGCTTGTCGTGCGCCCTCGCCGATTCCAGATGCGGGTTCAACCGTGCCGGGTGCGGCACGTAGAAGTCAGGCAGTTCGAAGGGCTGGTCAGCCATCGTGGCGGCCGAGTTCCACGTTCTCCAGGATGCCCAGGGCGTCCGGCACCATCACCGCGGCGGAGTAGTAGGCGCTGACCAGGTAGGAGATGATCGCCTTCTCGCTGATGCCCATGAACCGCACCGACAGGCCCGGCTGGTACTCATCCGGCAGACCGGTCTGGTGCAGGCCGACCACGCCCTGGTTGTGCTCACCGACCCGCAGCAACATCATCGAGCTGGTGTTGTTCTGGGTGACCGGGATCTTGTTGCAGGGCAGGATCGGCACCCCGCGCCAGGACGGCACCTTGTTGCCGTTCATGTCGATCGCGGTCGGGTAGATGCCGCGGCTGCTGCACTCCCGGCCGAAGGCGGCGATCGCCTTGGGGTGGGCCAGGATGTACCCGGGCTCCTTCCACACCGTGGCCAGCAGGTCGTCCATGTCGTCCGGGGTGGGCGGGCCGGAGCGGGTGTGGATGCGCTGCTTGAGATCGGCGTTGTGCAGCAGGCCGAAGTCCCGGTTGTTGACCAGCTCGTGCTCCTGGCGCTCGCGCAGCGCCTCGATGGTCAGCCGCAGCTGCTGGTCGAGCTGGTTCATCGGCTGGTTGTAGAGGTCGGCGACCCGGCTGTGCACCCGCAGCACGGTCTGCGCCACGCTCAGCTCGTACTCGCGCGGGGCCAGCTCGTAGTCCACGAAGGTGCCGGGCAGGTCGAACTCGCCCTCATGCCCGGAGGCCACCTCGATCTCGGCCTCGCCGTGCGGGTTGCCCTTGCGTGCCTGGCCGGCCACGAAGGCCGCGATGTGCTCCTGCAGCGCGGGGGACTGCCCGACCACCTCGTCGTAGGCGCGCTGGTCCAGGGTCAGCACGGTCACCGGGGTGACCGCCTTGACGGTGAAGTCCCAGATGCTGCTCGGATCGGTCAGCGACTCGTCGCCGAAGTGGTCGCCGTTGGCCAGTGTGCCCAGCACGGTCTGGTCGCCGAACTCGCCGAGGCCGAGCTTGTTGACCTTGCCGTGCGCGATCAGGAACGCCTCGTTCGACTCGTTGCCGAACTCCACGATCACATCACCGGGCTGGTACTCCCGCTGCTGGAACCGGTTGGCCAGCGCGACCAGCACGTCCTCGTCGTCGAAGCCGCGCAGGATCGGCAGCTCGCACAGCTCCGGCGGCACCACCCGGATGCTGCCGTTGGAGGTGAAGGTGACCCGGCCGTCGCCGACGGTGTAGCTCAACCGCCGGTTGACCCGGAACGCGCCACCCTTGGCCTCCACCCAGGGCAGCACTTTCAGCAGCCACCTGGAGGAGATCGCCTGCATCTGCGGGACGGACTTGGTTGTCGTCGCCAGGTTCCGCGCCGCCGCCGTGCCAAGGCTGAGCGGGGCATGCCCGTTGCCGTTGCCGTTGCTGTCGGTCCGGACGTCGGACTCCAACGATTCAGTCACCGCGTACACCACCAATTTCTACGCATGCGAAAAAGGGCAAGAATTAGTTGGGTGAAAAAGAAGAAAACGATTGGGGAAAATGTCTGTCTGAGCGCGTGACGCAGCCTCTCGGGTTGTGGTCCGAGAGGTTGTGTCGTTCATTCATGTCCGGTCAGGGCGAAGCTAGCACCGCGTGTTCGGCCGCGTGAAGTCACCTGACCGGGGGACTTGTTAGTTGTCTGGGGGCAAACATTGCAGGGTGCACGACCACTCGAATCGGTGGTTGAGTTAGCACACGGTGACCGGCTCTCCGCATTTCTGACGAACGCTTGGCGGTGTCTCAACCCGGTTGCCGCAGACAAACGAATGCGGCAGCGCACAGAACGCGGCAGCACTGCTCCGAATGGGCAAGCGTGACGCATGTCGCAGAAGGCTTTGCAGATCGTGTGTTATCGAACCGGCACCCATCCCATGATCCGCCGGGGAACGATTTGCCACTTGTGTGCGCAAACAGCCGAATGGTGGCGGCCAAAGGGTCACATCGGACATGTGCGCATTCGTGCGCTCAGTCGGGCGAACTGGTTGGGCGCCCACGACCCGCGCTCCGGCAGGCAGCGCGCGGAGGTCGTGCTCCAGCGTGCCCGCGAGGTCACCGTGGGCTGCTGTTCGCCCAACGCGCCGGGCCCAGTTCACCCTCCCCACCACCCGGCGTGCTTCGATGCCAGGGTGTCTCTCCGTCCGCCTGCGCTGGTTCGCCGGACGGCCGAGCCGGTTCCGCCGCCGCGGTGGGACGACGCGGCCCGTGCGGTGCTCGCGCACACCGGCGGGTTCCTGCGGGTGCTGGGCGGACCGGGCACCGGCAAGACCACCCTGCTCGCCGAGGTCGCCGCGGACCGGATCCGCCAGGGCGAGGACCCCGAGCACGTGCTGGTGCTGGCCGCGAGCCGGAAATCCGCGATCAACCTGCGGGCCCGGATCACCGCGCGGCTGACCGCCGATCAGCCCGACGGGCTGCGCACCATCCGGGAGCCGCTGGTGCGGACCGTGCACTCCTATGCCTTCGCGGTGCTCCGGTTGCAGGCCGCGCGGGACGGGATGCCGCCGCCGCGGCTGTTGTCCGGGCCGGAACAGGACACGGTGGTGCGGGAGCTGCTGGCCGGGGACATCGAGGCGGGGGCACCGGACTGGCCGGAGCGGTTGCGGCCCGCGCTGGGGTTGCCGGGGTTCGCCGCGGAGTTGCGGGATCTGCTGTTGCGGGCGGCCGAACGCGGGGTCGGGCCGGAGGAGCTGATCGAACTCGGTGAGCGGCACGAGCGGCCCGAGTGGGTCGCGGCAGGCACCTTCGGGTTGCAGTACGAGCAGGTGACCTTGTTGCGCGGGGTGGTCGGCTCGACCGGGCCGCAGGCCGCGGCGCCCGCGCTGGACGCGGCCGAGCTGGTCGGGTCCGCCCTGCTGGCCCTGCAGACCGATCCGGACCTGCTGGCCGCCGAACGGGCCAGGGTGCGGCACCTGCTGGTCGACGACGGCCAGCATCTGGATCCCTTGCAGCACACGCTGATCCGGCGGCTCGGCGACGCCGCCCAGGAATGCCTGCTGTTCGGCGATCCGGACCAGGCCGTGTTCACCTTCCGCGGCGCGGATCCGCGCCGGCTGCTGGCCGAGGTGCCGGGGGAGCGCGGCACCGTGGTGCTCACCCAGGACCATCGGATGGCGCCCGCGGTGCGCGCCGCGGTGTCCCGGCTGGCCGGACGGCTGCCCGGGGCCGGACCGCAGCGGGAACTGCGCGGACGGACGGACGGGGCGTCCGGGTCGGTGCAGATCCGGGTGCTGGCCTCGGCCGCGCAGGAGGCGACCTGGATCGCCGACCAGCTGCGCCGGGCGCACCTGCTGGCGGAGATGCCGTGGTCGCGGATGGCGGTGCTGGTGCGCAGCACCGGGAACACGCTGCCGGTGCTGCGCAGGGCGTTGCTGGCCGCGGGCGTGCCGGTGGCGGTGCCCGCGGACGAACTGCCGCTGCCGCAACAGAACGCGGTGTGGCCCTTCCTCACCGTGCTGCACTGCGCCGCGCGGCCCGACCTGCTCGACCCCGACCTGGCCGCCGCCCTGCTCACCGGGCCCTTCGGCGGTGGTGACCCGCTCGCCCTGCGCAAACTCCGCCGCGGCCTGCGCAGACTGGAGCTGGCCGCCGGTGGCGACCGGGCCAGCGGCGAACTGCTGGTCGAGGCACTCACCATCGATGAGAAGCTGGTCGCGCTGGACGAGGCCGCCGCGCCGGCCCGCCGGGTCGCCATGCTGCTGCGGATCGCCCGCGAGGCGGTGGCCGCCGGTGAGGGCGTGGAGCAGGTGCTGTGGCAGGTGTGGCAGGCCAGCGGGCTGGAACAGCGCTGGCTGACCCTGGCCGGTCGGCACGGACCCGTTGGCGCGCAGGCGGACCGGGACCTGGACTCGGTGGTGGCGCTGTTCGACGCGGCCGCCCGCTACGCCGACCGGCTGCCAGGCTCCGGCGTGGCCGGATTCGCCGATTACCTGACCGCGCAACAGATCTCCGGCGACACCCTGGCCGCGGCCGCGCCGCAGGGCGAGGCGGTGGCGGTGCACACCGCGCACGCCGCGGTCGGCCGGGAGTGGGACCTGGTGGCCATTCCCGGTGTCCAGGAAGGCATCTGGCCCGATCTGCGGCTGCGCGGCTCGCTGCTCGGGGTGGAACGGCTGATCGACCTGCTGGCCGGGGTGCGGGTGGAGGACAAGGTGTCCGCGGTGGCCCCGATCCTGGCCGAGGAACGCCGGTTGCTGCTGGTCGCGGCCAGCCGGGCGCGGCAGTCGCTGATCGTCAGCGCGGTGCGCGGCGAGGACGACACCCCGTCCCGGTTCCTGGACGAGCTGGACGGCGCGGACTTCGAGGGCAGCGACGAGGCCGACGCGATCCGCCCGGTGTTCCAGCCCAGCCGCGGCCTGATCCTGGCCGACCTGGTCGGCGACCTGCGCCGCGCGGTCTGCGATCCACGGGCCGAGCCGGACCAGCGGGACCGCGCCGCCACCCAGCTCGCCCGGCTGGCCGCGGCCGGGGTGCCCGGCGCGCACCCGGACTCCTGGTACGGCCTTGGCGCGACCAGCACCGAACGTCCACTGTGGACCGATGTGGATGCCGTCGGCATCTCACCGTCCACTGTGGACATTCTGTCTCGCTGCCCGTTGCGCTGGATGGTGGAGCGGCACGGCGGCCAGGACCCGGCCGAACTGGCCTCCATCACCGGCTCCCTGGTGCACGCCCTGGTCCAGGCCGCCTCCTCCGGCGCCGACCCGGACACCCTGCAACGCACCCTGGACGAGGCATGGGCCGCGGTGGACGCGGGCGCGCCCTGGTTCTCCCGCAAGGAACGGGCCCGGGTGGAGGGCATGGTCGACTCCTTCCGCGCCTGGCTGGTGCGCAGCCGGGCCGAGCTGACCCAGGTCGCGGTCGAGCACGAGATCACCGTCGAGCTGCCGCCCAAGGAGGACGGCGGGCCCTGGCTGCGGGTCAAGGGCCGAGTGGACCGGCTGGACACCGACGGCGAGAACCGCCCGGTGGTGGTCGACATCAAGACCGCGCGCACCGCGGTCAGCAAGAAGGAGGCCGAGGAGCACCCGCAGCTGGCCGTCTACCAGCTCGCCGCCGCGCTCGGCGCGTTCTCCTCACTCGGCCTGGGCACCCAGCCCGGGGGCGCGCGACTGCTCTACGTGGCCAAGCCGGACAAGAAATCCGGTGCGGCCGAACGCAACCAGGCCCCGCTCAACGAGGAAGGCGTCAAGGTCTGGCTGGACGCGGTCTACGCCGCCGGAGCGGCCTGCATCGGCCCCACCTTCGTCGCCACCGAGAACACCGACTGCTCCCGTTGCCCGGCGCGAACCTGTTGTCCCACCCAGGATGCCGGCAGGCAGGTGAGCGAGTGACCGAGTTCGCCACGCCGCACGAGGTCGCGGCGGCACTCGGCCTGCACCCACCGACCCCGGAACAGGCGGAGGTGATCGCCGCCCCGGCCGAACCCGCGCTGGTCATCGCGGGCGCGGGCGCCGGCAAGACCGAGACCATGGCGGCCAGGGTGGTGTGGCTGGTGGCCAACGGCCTGGTCACCCCGGAACGCGTGCTGGGCCTCACCTTCACCCGCAAGGCCGCCCGCCAGCTCGGCGACCGGGTGCGCGCCCGGCTGCGCAGACTGGCCGGGTCCGGGCTGCTGGACCGGCTCGACCCCAGCGGCGACCGCCGGGCCGCGGTCACCGCCGGCGAGCCGACGGTGCTGACCTATCACGCCTACGCGGGCCGGCTGGTCGGCGAACACGGGCTACGGCTGCCGGTGGAACCCGGCGCCCGGCTGCTCACCGAGACCGCGGCCTGGCAGCTCGCGCACCGGGTGGTCGCCGGGTGGACCGAGGACATCGACACCGACAAGGTCCCGGCCACCGTCACCCAGTACCTGCTGTCCCTGGCCGGTGAACTCGGCGAGCACCTGGTCAGCCCGGACCAGCTGCGCGCGCACGCGCTGGAGTTCTGCCGCCTGATCGAGGACGCCCCGCGCGCGCCCCGGCAACGCGAGGGCCTGCCCGTCGCCCTGCAGGAGATCGTTGCCGCGCAACGACTCCGGGTCGCGCTGCTGCCACTGGTGGAGGCATACGCGAAGCGGAAACGGCGCGAGGCCGCGATGGACTTCGCCGACCAGATGTCGCTGGCCGCCAGCCTGGCCGAGACCGATCCGGACGTGGTGGCCATCGAACGCGAGCGCTACGGCGCGGTGCTGCTGGACGAGTACCAGGACACCGGACACGCCCAGCGAGTGCTGCTGCGCGGCCTGTTCGGCGGCTCGCACCGGCCGGTGCTGCCGGTCACCTCCGTCGGCGACCCGGTGCAGGCCATCTACGGCTGGCGCGGCGCCAGCGCGGCCAACCTGCCCCGCTTCGCCACCGACTTCCCCACCCGCGACCAGCGCGGAAAATGGGTGCCCGCAACCACTTACGGCCTGCTCACCAGCTTCCGGAATCCGCCGGAAGTGCTCACCCTGGCCAACCAGGTCTCCGCCCAACTGCGCTCCGGCGTGGCCGAACTGCGGGCCAAGGACAACGCGGGCGTCGGCGACGTCCGGATCGCGCTGCTGCCCGACCTGCACGCCGAACTGGCCTGGCTGGCCGACACCGTGGCCGCCCGCTGGGAGTCCACAGTGGACGCCACCGGCGCGCCGCCCACGGCCGCGGTGCTGGTCCGCAGACGCGCCGACATGGCCGGGATCGCCGCCGCCCTGCGCGAACGCGGCCTGCCGGTGGAGGTGGTCGGCCTCGGCGGCCTGCTGAACGAACCCGAGGTCCGTGACCTGGTCAGCGCGCTGCGCATGCTCACCGACCCGTTGGCGGGCACCGCGGCCATGCGGCTGCTCACCGGCGCACGCTGGCGGCTGGGCGTGGCCGACCTGGCCGCGCTGTGGCGGCGAGCCCGGCTGCTGGCCACCCCGGAGGGCAAACGCGGCGGCCCGGACCCCCTGGACGCGCTCGCCGACGCGCTGCCGGGCGAACACGCCGAACAGGCCGGACTGGTCGACGCGCTGGACGATCCCGGCCCGCCCGAGGAGTACAGCCCCGAGGGCTTCCGCCGGATCCGCCGCCTCGGCGGCGAACTCGCCGCGCTGCGCCGCCGCGGCGACCAGCCACTGGGCGAACTCGTCGCCGATGTGGAACGCACCCTGTTGCTGGACATCGAATCGCTGTCCCGGCTCTCCGGCGTCGGCCGCGCACACCTGGACGCCTTCGCCGACGTGGTCGCCGAATTCGCCCGCAGCAGCGCCAATCCCACCCTCAACGGCCTGCTCGACTACCTGGCCACCGCCGAACGCGCCGAGGACGGCCTGGAACCCGGCGAGGTCGAGGTCTCCCCGGACCGGGTGCAGATCCTCACCGCGCACGCGGCCAAGGGCCTGGAATGGCACGTGGTCGCGGTGCCGCACCTGGTCAAGGACGTCTTCCCGGGCCGCCGCAAATCCGCCTCCTGGCTGCGGGTGCCGCACCAGCTGCCCGCGGTGCTGCGCGGCGACGCCCAGGACCTGCCCGGCCTCAACCTGCACTCCTGCGAGAACCGCAAGGAGATCGAGGAAGCCCTGGCCGTGCACTCCGAGGAGTTCGAGGAACGCCGACTGGCCGAGGAACGCAGACTGCTCTACGTCGCGCTCACCCGATCCGAGGAAACCCTGCTGGTATCAGGGCATTGGTGGGGTGAGACCGGCGAGAAACCGCGCGGGCCCTCGGAATTCCTCACCGAGATCCACGAGGTGATCACCGCGGGCGACCGGGTCGGCATCGTGCACCACTGGGCCCCACACCCGGAAGAGGACGAGGTCAACCCACTGGCCGCCCAGGGCAACAGCCTCACCTGGCCGGTGGACCCGTTGGCCCGCAGGCGTTCCGCGGTCACCGACGGCGCGGACCTGGTCCGGGAAGCACTGTCCACAGTGGACCAATATCAGTCGCCCGTCGAACCGGAACCCGCCGACGAGGATGCCCCGGAACCCGGGAACTACCTGGCCCGCGACGAGGAATACCTGCCACCGGAGGACGACTACCTCCCGCCGGAGGAGGACTTCGTGCCGCCGGAAGACGACGAATACCCACCCGAGGACCCCTACTTCGACGAGCCCGAGCCCGAGCCCAGCGCCGAAGCCGAAGCCGTCGCGGAACCAGCTCCAGCGCCCGACGCCGCCGACGCCCCGGAACCCGCCCCCGCCAACGAGTTCGACCCCGAAGGCTGGGCCCGCGACGTGGACGTCCTGCTCGCCGAACGCGCCGCCGCCGCCAACCGCCGCGAACAGGTCCTGCTGCCCGAACAGCTCTCCGTCAGTCAGCTGGTCGAACTCGCCAAGGACCCGGACGCCCTGGCCCGCCGCCTGCGCCGCCCACTCCCGTTCCCGCCGAACCCGTTGGCGCGTAGGGGAACCGCCTTCCACGCCTGGCTGGAACACCGCTACCAGGCCAGCCGCCTGCTCGACTTCGACGAGCTGCCCGGCGCGGCCGACGCCGACCTGCCCACCGAGGAGAACGTGGACGCCCTGCAGCGTGCCTTCCTGGCCAGCACCTGGGCCGAGCGCACCCCGCACGATGTGGAGGTCCCGTTCGAGACCGAGGTGGACGGCATCACCGTGCGCGGCCGGATGGACGCCGTCTTCACCGACCCCGACGGCGGCTGGACCGTGGTCGACTGGAAGACCGGCGCCGTCCCCGACGAAGCGCACCTGCCCGCGCTGGCCGTGCAGCTCGCCGCCTACCGGCTGGCCTGGGCCGCACTGGCCGGGGCCGACCTGGCCACCGTGCGCGCCGCCTTCCACTACGTGCGCACCGACACCACCCTGCGCCCGGCCGACCTGCTCGACGCCGAGGGCCTGCGCGAACTGGTCCGCGGCATTCCGAAACTCTGAGCCGAGGTTCAGCGGCCGGCGGTAAGGATCTCCGCCACCTTGTCGACCAGTTCGTCGAGCATCGGAGTTCCGTTCTGCTCGGTGCATCCAGGCTAGGCACGCTCGATCCGGCCGGGCCGCGCGGAATTCGTCAGTTCCCGCCACGGAGTGGCCGGGAATCCGGGTAACTAGAGAATCAGTTGCGGGTGCGCACCGTCTGCGTGGTCAGCTTCAGCGCCTGCTCGTAGAGCACTTCCTGCAACCAGCGCCCGAACAGCGAGGGCCCGAACTCCCGCGACCGGTCCTCCGGCGCGATCAGCACATCGGCGCCGTCGGTGTCCGCGGTGACCACGCCGATCCCGTAGTAGTCCAGCTCGATCAGCGGCCAGGCGTCGGCGGGCTGCGGCGCGGGCAGCACCACCGCGCACGGGGCCAGCGTCATCAGCGTGCCGCAGGAGTTCAGCGCGGACTCCACCGAGGACTCGATCACCAGCACGCCCAGCAGTTCCACCGCGGGCACCGGGATCTGGTCGTGGAAGTCCGGCTCGAACCAGGACCGGAACCAGGACGGATCCGGCTCCGGTGGCCAGCCGTTCTCGGTGCGCCACTGGTGCACGTGGTCCAGGACGCGGACCACCGCGGACACCTGCTGACCGAGCACGGCGACGTCGGGAATGACCACGCCGCGCCAGCCGAGCGCCGTAGCGGCGTGTTGGAGTGGCGGCACCCAGGCATCCTAGGCCGATCGCTCGATGATCGGTGCGTCGGCCGCCTGGCCGAGCGGAGTTTTCGTCCGTTCTGTCCAGCGAGTTGCCCCATTTGGTGGGTTTTTTCTTATCTCTGCGTCAAGTTGTGACCATCCAACCATTCGGCACCGCATGGTTTCCGTCCCCTGCGATTTAGGAGACCCATGCGTACACAAATTCTCGGAGGCCTGTTAGCCGTCACCCTGTCGGCCATCAGCCTGGTCACCGCCGCGCCTGCCGCCTCGGCGACCGCCGTCCCGTCCACCGAGCAGCGCACGCCCGAGCGTGTTCGACTGGCCGGATTCGACATTCCGGCGCAGCCGCGCGGCGGGGTCAAGATCAGTCACGCCACCGCCACCGCCCGGCTGAGCGCGGCCGGGATCACCTGGGGTTCCAGCGGCAACTGCTCGGACCGGCTCAACCCCAACTGCACCTCGTTCGACCAGATCTTCTCCGGCACCATCGACCAGGTCATCACGCTCAAGCGGGCCAGTGGCTGCGCGGTGCACCTCACCGGCGGCACCGAGACCGGCCACGGCGGCGGCACCTACACGCACTGGAACGGCTACAAGGTCGACTTCCGCCGGGCGGACTGCATCGAGGGCTACATCCGGCGCAGCTTCACCCAGCGCCAGCCGACCTTCGGCGTGGAGCAGTGGGTGTCCAACGCCGGCAACATCTACACCCGGGAGGCCAACCCGCCGCACTGGGACGTGCTCTATTTCTGAGGCGCTATTGACCGGCGTTGCGGCGCACCCGTAGCGCCCACAGCACCAGCGGGATCTGCAGCGGCAGCCTGCCGAAGGCGATCAGCCGCTGCTTGAGTGGTTTGTCCCGCCAGTCCCAGGCCATCTTCACGTTGGCCGGGAACACCGCGATGAACAGCGCCGCGGCGGCCAGCGCGCCCAGCTTCCGGGTCTTGGGCACGGCCACCGCGGCGCCCACCGCCAGCTCGGCCACCCCGGAGAGATAGGTCCAGGTCCGCGGCCCGCCGGGCAGGGTCTTGGGCACCAGCTCGTCGAAGGGCTCCGGGCGCACGAAGTGCAGCACACCCATCCCACTGAGGAACCCGGCCAGCACGACCGCGGCCTTGGCACGCTTCATGACGGTGAGCATAGGTCGTGTCGGCGGCGCGCGGTCCGGCCGATGCCCTAGCCTGCTTCGCCGTGACCGACGAGCACCATCCGGGCGCGGGTTCCGCCGAAGCACAGGCGGTAGCGGCCCTGGCCGAGACCTACCTGGCGGACCTGCGTGAGTGGACCACCATCCCCGCGATCAGCGCCGATCCCGCACACCGGACCGACCTGTCCCGCTCCGCCGACGCACTGGCCCGCGGCCTGGACCGGGACGGCTGGCCGCGGATCCGCCGCTGGGACCTGCGCGGCGTGCCCTCGGTGTACGCCGAGTGGCCCGGTGATCCCGGCGCGCCGACCCTGCTGCTCTACGCCCACCACGACGTGCCCGCCCCGACCGCGCTGGCCGACTGGCGGTTCCCGCCGTTCGAGCCGACCGTGCGCGCGGGCAGCCTGTACGGACTGGGCGTGCGCGGCGGCCGCGGCCGGATCGCCGCCCTGCGCCTGGGCGTGCGCGCACACCTGGCCGCCACCGGCGGGCAGCGTCCCATGCCGAGCCTGCGGCTGCTCGCCGACGGCGCCGGCGTGCCCTCGGCGGCCAGCCTGTACGAGCTGCTCGGCGAGCACCCGGCCGAGCTGACCGGCGATCTGCTGCTGTGCTGCGCGGCCGAACAGGTGCGCGCGCACGCCGTCCCGTTGCTGCGCACCGCACTGGGCATCCGCGAGCTGCCCGGCCCGCCGCCGCTGTCCGCGGCGCCGGGTCCGGGCGCCGACGAACGCGTTGACCTGCCCTCGCTGCACGGGCACGCGGAGGCACTCGCCACACTGGTGCGCACCGCCGGCGCCCGTGCGTCCGGCCTGACCGATCGGGGGAGTGCGGCATGATCCGGCGTAGGTGGTCGGTGAGCCAGCTGACCGACCGTCCCGACCACGATCTGGTGGGGGTCATCAAGATCCCCGAGGGCGGGCGCGGCCCGGTGCGCTCGATCATCACCAGGGTGATCGGCGCGTCGATCGCGCTGGCCGTCACGGTGGTCATCGTGTACCTGGACCGCGAGGGCTACCGGGATGTGGACGACAACGGGCTGACCCTGCTCGACTCGATCTACTACGCCACGGTGTCCTTGTCCACCACCGGCTACGGCGACATCACCCCGGTCTCGCCCACAGCCCGGCTGACCAACATCCTGGTGATCACCCCACTCCGGGTGCTCTTCCTGATCGTGCTGGTCGGCACCACCCTCGAAGTCCTCACCGAACGCTCCCGCCAGGCTTTCAAGATCCAGAAGTGGAGGGCCAACGTGCGTGACCACGTGGTCGTCATCGGCTACGGCACGAAGGGCCGCTCGTCGGTCAGCGCCCTGCTCGGCGACGGCGCCGACCCCGGCAACATCGTCGTGGTCGACACCGACCACGAGTCCCTGGAAGCCGCCACCCAGCAGAAGCTGGTCACCGTGCACGGCTCCGGCACCCGCTCCGACGTGCTGCGCATCGCCGGTGTGCCGCAGGCCAAGGCGGTCGTGGTGGCCACCAACCGCGACGACACCGCGGTCCTGGTCACCCTGACCGCCCGCGAACTGGCCCCCACCGCCCAGATCGTGGCCTCCGTCCGCGAGGCCGAGAACGTGCACCTGCTCCGCCAGTCCGGCGCCGACTCGGTGGTGGTCTCCAGCGAGACGGCCGGCCGCCTGCTCGGCATGGCCACCACCACCCCGTCCATCGTGGAGATGTTCGAGGACCTGCTGACCCCGGACGCCGGCCTGGCCATCGCCGAACGCGATGTCGAGCCGAACGAGATCGGCGGCTCCCCCCGGCACATCTCCGACATCGTGCTGGGCGTGGTCCGCGGCGGCCAGCTGTACCGGGTGGACGCGGCCGAGGCGGACGCGATCGAGGCCGGTGACCGCCTGCTCTACGTCAAAAAGGTCACGCCACCCGAGGGGGACTGAGCCAGACCCTCTGTCCGCAACCCGCCCGCCGCCGAGTTGGCCCAAGTCGTACGCCTAGTTGGCCAAACTGGTCGTCCCACTTGGGCCAACTCGGCGCAGGTGCGCTCAGTGCGGCAGCGGTTGAACGGGCAAGATCAGCCGGAACAACGCCCCCGGCTGACCCGGCGGCGGCTCCACGCACTCCAGGTTCCCGCCGTGCGCCCGCGCGATCCCCTGCGCGATCGCCAGTCCCAGCCCGGCCCCGCCCGATCCCCGGTCCCGCGCCGCGTCCAGCCGCACCAGCCGGTCGAAGATCCGCTGCCGGTCGGCCATCGGCACCCCTGGCCCGGCGTCGGCCACCTCGGCGAAGGCCCACGGTCCGTACTGGCCCACGTGCACCGAGACCACGCCGCCGCGTTCGGAGTACCGGCGGGCGTTGCCGAGCAGGTTGGCCAGCACCTGGGCCAGCCGGTCCGCGTCGCCGGAGACGGTCACCGCGGTGCCTGCCACCACCACCTGCACGTGGTTGGCCAGCAACCGGATCCGTTCGGCCTCCGAGCGGGCCAGCGCGAGCAGGTCCACCGGTTCCCAGCGCAGTTCCAGGCCCTCGTCGATCTTGGCGATGGACAGCAGGTCCTCGACCAGCCTGCCAGCCCGCCTTGCCTCGCGGGCCATCAGCACGTTGAGCCGTTCCCGGTCCTCGAAGCTGCTTTCCGGACTGCTCTGCACCACCGCCTCGGCCGCGGCCTGCACCCCGGCCAGCGGCGTGCGCAGTTCGTGCGCGGCGTCGGCCAGGAATCGGCGGACCCGTTCCTCGGATTCCCTGGCCTGGCGTTCCGCGCCTTCCAGCGCGTCCAGCATCTCGTCGAAGGCCGCGGCGGTGCGGCCCATGTCGGTGTTCTTCTTGGTCGGCGCCAGCCTGCCGCCGCGGTGCCCGCCCGCGATGGAGCGGGCCAGGCTGGTCATCCGGTCCAGCGGGCGCAGCGACAGCCGGATCACCAGTGCCTGCACCAGCGCCGCGGCGCCCAGGGTGCCCACGCCGAGCAGCGCCAGCAGCTGGCGCAGCCTGCGCTGGGCCGCGGAGGTCTCGGTGCGGTCGGCGACCAGGATCAGGTTGCGCTTGCCGGTGAGCTGGCGTTCCACCCGCAGCGGATCCACCGGCTCGCCCTGGCCGGGGCCGGTGATCTCCTGGCCGTTGGGCAGCACGATGGTGCCGCGGATGCCGTTGCCGGTGGCCTTGTTCGCCAGGTAGTGGTTGTCCCGGCTGTCCCTGGCCGCGCTGACCACCAGATCCCCGCGGGCCTGCACCCGGTCCTTCAGCTCCCGGGCCGACTGCACGCCGAAACGCCAGTCCACCAGCACGATGAAGGCGATCACCGCCAGCGCGAACACACCGAAGGAGGCCCAGGACACCCGCAGGCGCAGCGATCCGGTGCGCAGTGGCGGCGGCACGCCGTCGGGCATGCTCACGGCTCGTTCGCGCGCAGCACGTAGCCCAGCCCGCGCACGGTGTGCAGCAGCCGCGGCCCGTGCGCCTCCAGCTTGCGGCGCAACGCGCTCACGTGCACCTCGACCAGGTTCGCGTCGTAGTCCTCATAACCCCACACCGCGGTGAGGATCTGGGTTTTGCTCACCACCCGCCCGCGCTGGGCGGCCAGGTAGGACAGCAGCCGCAACTCGGTCGCGGTCAGCTCGATGCTCACCCCGACTCGGGAGACGATCCCGCCGTCGGCGTCGATGACCAGGTCGGCGATCTGGGTGGTGGAGGGCACCCGGTTGAGCCGGCGCAGCACCGCGCCCACCCGCGCGATCAGCTCGGCCAGCTCGAACGGTTTGACCACGTAGTCGTCCGCGCCGCCACGCAGCCCGCGCACCCGGTCGTGCACGCCGTCCCGCGCGGTGAGCAGCACCACAGCCGAATCGCACCGGCTGCGCACCACCTCCAGCAGCGCGAACCCGTCCCGGCCGGGCAGCATCACGTCCAGGATCACCAGGTCCGGGCGGAAGGAGTCCAGGTCGGTCTCCAGGGTCCGGCCATCCGGCCTGGCCTGCGCCGCGTAGCCGGCGGCGGACAGCGCGGAGGCCACCGCGACCCGGATGGCCTCGGCGTCCTCGACGAGCAGAACTCGTGCAGCGGTGCTCACCGGTCCCATTGTGAGCCCACCAGGCTGAAGCATGGCTGAAGGCACTCGCGCCGAACCGGGTGTTTCAGCTCCGGTTCAGCTTCGCCGAGGAGCGTCGCTGCCGCACCAACCCAGTCAGCGCAGCATCCCAGTCGTCGTGGAGGAACCGTGAACGAGCAGCCGTTGATCGTGCCCGTCCCGGAGCAGGCACCCGCCGAGTCCGCCGCGCCGCGCCGGCGCGGGCTCAAGGCACTCGGGCTGGTCGCGGTGATCGGCGTGGCCGGCGCCGCGGTCGGGGCCGTGCTGCTCGGCGGCCTGACCGGGTCGGCCGCGCCGCGCGGCGAGATCGCGCTGGCCGCCGAACCGGAGGTGCTCCAGGTGGCCGCGCAGGACCGGCAGGCCCGCGGCCCCAAGGAGAACAAGCAGCGTCGGGCGCCCGCGGACAGCACCCTGCTGCTCGGCGCGGTGAAGTCGGTGGCGCCGGGCAAGCTCACCGTCACCAGGGACGGCGGCGGCGAGGTCACCGTGGAGGCCGACGCCCGCACCAGGGTGCGCGGCAACGGTCAGGACGCGCTCACCGGTCTCCAGGCGGGCGACCGGGTCGCGGTCCGGGTGAGCAAGGAGAACAAGGCGCTGCGGGTCACCGCACCGAAGGCGCACGTCACCGGCACCGTGACCAAACTGGACGGGGACCGGGCGACCATCCTCGGCCAGTCCGGGCTGGCCGTGCCGGTGGACCTGGCCGGCATCCAGGACAAGCCCAAGGTCGGCGACCTGGTCTCGGTCCGCGGTGACGCGGTCGACGGCGGCGCGCTGCTCAAGGCCGAGCGGCTGGTCCAGGTCCCGGCCAAGCGGTAGCGCTCCGGTTGACCGGGCCGGGGAGCCGTCTGCCACCATCGACAGAGTGGCTCCCCGACCCGCTCCCGTGCGCTGGGGACTGATCCTGCTCGCGGTCGGGCTGGTCGGTCTCGGCACCGCGCTGGTCGTGTGGCTGCGCCCGGTGCTCGCCGGCGGTTCGACCCAGGCGCAGACCCGCGAGGTCAGCGCGGTGGTGATCACCTCGACGCCGTGCACCGGCCAGGCCGCCAGGGACGTGGTGGAGATCGAGGTCGACGGCCAGAAACGGCAGGCCAAACTGGACGGCTGCGGCCACCGCCAGGGCGAGACGCTCAAGGTCGCCCTGCCCGTGCCGGTGGCCGCCGGTGACCTGGTCGTGCTGCCCGCGGGCGCCGCGCCCACCGGTCCCGGCCTGGAGGGCAGGCTCAGCTCGGTGCTGCTCGCCCTGGCCTGCGTGGCCGGCGCGCTCTACGGCTTCCTGCTCCGGGTCCGGCTGCCGATGCCGCGCCGGGCGAAAGTCCAGCCGGTGGGCCAGTCCTAGCTAGGAGAACAGCCGGTCGCCCGCGGTGGCCATCCGGTGCGAACCGCCGTGCCCGGCCACCCAGTCGCGGATCTGCCGGATGGCGTTGCCGCACTGCCACGAGTTGTCGTAGTCCTTCGCGCCGGTCTGCGCCCCGTACCCGGCGATGATGCCGTTCACGCCAGCCACGCCCAGCAGCCGGTCGACGTACCAGGTGTCGTGGTAGGTCGTCGTCCAGGAGAACGTGGCGGCGAACCGTCCCGCGTCCCGGTCTCCGACGGCCTTCTTCAACTCGGTGCAGGTGTTCCAGCTCGGCTCGGTGCAGTTGCCGAACCCGTTGCGGATGTCGGAGTCCCCGTAGTCCATCACCCGGCGACCATTCGGCAGACCCGAGCCGTGGCTGTTGTAGACCCCGCGGACCTTGTCCAGCGATCCGGTGGTGGTGATCCCCTCCAGCGGGCCGAGCCGTCCCTGCAGGCTCTGCCAGCCGCGGCCGCCGACATCCGGGTTGCTGGGGTGGTACTCGTAGAAGCCCCAGAGCACCGGAATGCCCGCCCTGGTCAGCCGCAACGCCATGTCCCGCAGTCCCGCCACGCTGCAGGCGCGGTTGGGCTGCTCACCGCAGTAGTTCGGATCCTTGAGGTCCAGCCACACCAGCGCGAGCTTGCGCCCCCGGTTGGCCTCTTCGAGGATCCGGGTGAACATGCTGTCCATGCTGGGCCCGTACCGGTTGTTCCCGGCGCTGCTGCAGTCGTGCCAGGCCCGCCACTCGTTCGGATTCCACCAGGCACAGGCGTCGATCTCGATGGCGTTCGCGCCGTGGTCCAGCGCCGCGCTCACCCCGCCGAGCGTGTTGACCTGGTGCGCGATGGCGTACACCGGCCGCTGCGCCGCGGCCGCCGCCGGCGAGGCCGCCAGCAAACCCGTCCCTGCCACACCCGACACCAAGGCCAGCACCGCTGCCGCCACCCGGCCCCACCGCGTCCGGATTCCCGTTGCTCGCACTGGAATTCCCCTCCCGTTGTGCTCCGCTGACCACACCCACGGTCCCAGTGCGCCATGATCGACAACCACTCGCCGGCGATTGTCAATGCCTCGCCGGGCACCTCCCCTGCACCTTCGGCCAGACGTCGGACAGCTCAGCCGAGTTCTTAGGGAACCTGGGAGTCCCGTTTTCCGTCCCACCTCCGCACCGTCGCAACAGCGGAGAGGGGCAGCCCATGGGGACGTTGCCGTGACCGCGGGAACGCGCCGCGCCGAACTGAGACTCGACCCGCGCCAGTTCGCCCTGAGCTGGAAACGGCTGGGCCTGGGCGTGCCCCCGGCCGCCTTGGCGACCCCAGCAGGTCCCGAGCGGCCGGGTCCACCGATGCCGCCCGAGGAAGACCTGGCCCCGGCCCTGCGCCTGCTGGCCACCGCCCAGCGCGAGGTCACCGTGCTGGTCTCCCGCCAGCCCGAGATCTGGGCGGTCGCGGTGGCCTCCGGCGACGCCGGCCTGCTGGTCACCCGCAGTGCGGGCCTGATCCGGCTGCGCCCCGCCTTCGGCACCGCCCTGCCCAGGCTGATCGTCTCGGTCGCGCCCACCCTGCGCGGCGGCCCCGGCCGCTCGGTCAGCCTGCCCAGCGGCGTCTTCGACGAGGCCTGTGGCCGCGCCTACAACGGCGCCGAGGACCTGACCAGCGCGCTGCGCGCCCGCCGGGTCCGGGCCATCGACGCCGAGGCTCTTGGCCACATGCTCAGCGGCATCACCGGCGGCGGCCAGTTCGGCGCCGCCATGCGCGACCGCGCCGGCCGCCGCCACGCGGCCGCCCACACGGTCAGCTTCCTGGACACCGAACGAGGTCGCTACCTGCTGGAACAACGCGGCACCTACGACGGCGCCTCCTGGACCACGGTCGCCCCCGGCAACCCGGCCCGGGTGACCGCCCAGGTCCAGCGCATGCTCGCCGACCTGGCCCGCACCCTGGGCTGGGACTAAACTACAAGAAACTTTTAGTTTCATGCGGAGCACATGCGCAAAACTAAAACTTAGTTTGAGTATGAGGTACCATGGTGCGATGCTCGACGAGCGAGGCCCACGTGACCGGCTCTGGCAGGTAGCCGCCCGCCAGCGTGGTTACTTCACCACGGCGGACGCCCTCGCGGCCGGCTACTCCTACCAAGCGCAGCAGTTCCATCGGAAACGGGGGAACTGGACGCGGGTCGATCGCGGCATCTACCGCTTCCGTGAGTACCAGGACCTGCCCAGCGAAGCCACGGACCAGTTCGTCCGCTGGTCGATGTGGAGTCGCGACCGCGCTGTCGTCTCGCACACCAGCGCGCTCGCGGTGCACGATCTCGGCATCGCGAACCCCGTGGAGATCCATCTGACCGTGCCACCCGACTTCCGGCAGCAGAACAGCGCGGTGGTGCTGCACCGGTCGCGGCTGACTGACCAGGACGTCGAGGTACACGAGGGATTCCGGGTCACCACCCCGCTCCGCGCCGTCATCGAGACGGCTTCGGCTGGGATTGATCAGGACATCGTCGATTCAGCAGTCGCCGAGCTTCTAGCCAAGGGACTGACAAGTCGGCGGCTGCTGCTGCACGCGGCGCAGGAGATGGGGGCACGGGCGGAACTGGCCGTCGAACGAGCGCTGCGAGCGGAGGCGGCGTGACGCGGTACCGGACCGCGATCGATCTGCGCCGAGCGCTGGAGACCCGGCTCAAACAGCAGTCCGAGCGCGAGAACAGCGATCTTGGCAGGCTCCGCCGCCGAGTGGTGTTCGACCGGGTGGCCGTGCGCCTTTCCGCGGCCGACGGAGCCCAGTGGGTACTCAAGGGCGGCGCAGTACTGGAGTTCCGGCTCCGTGAGCGTGCCAGAGCCACGAAGGATCTCGATCTCGCGCTCACCAACGGTGCCGCGGACGGCTTGGCGGTGCGTGAACTTCTGCTGGAGGCGCTGGCCGAAGACCTGGATGGCGACTGGTTCTCGTTCCGGGTCCAGCCGCCGGTACCACTGGCCACGGATACCGCGGGACGCGGAGCCTGGCGATTTTCCGTTGAGGCCTGGCTCGCGGGCAAGATGTTCGCCGCCATCCGGCTCGATGTCGCCGCGCGCGGGGAAGAGCTGGCGGTCACCGAACAGCTGCGGCTTCCGGGTTTGCTGGACTTCGCCGATATCCCGGCACGGTCAATCGAGGCCGTGGAACCGCGGCAACATTTCGCGGAGAAACTGCACGCGTTGACCCGGGATTACGGTGACCGGCCCAACACCCGGGTCAAGGATCTGGTTGACCTGGTCCTGCTCATCGAGAACGGGCTGCAGGCCAACCGCGCCCTGGTCGACGTGGTTCGCCACCTGTTCACTGTTCGCGGCACCCACCCGTTCCCGGTCACCGTGCCCGATCCGCCGCCGCGGTGGGACAGTCAGTACCCGGAGTCCGCGCACCGGCTCACCGAAACCGCCGACACCCTCCCCACCGCGCTGAAGCTGCTACGCGACTTCTGGGGCGACGCACTCGACGACGCGACCGGCTAGCACTCTGGGCTGGGGCTGAGATCAGCCCGGCAGTTCCCAGCTGTTCTCCGCATCCAGCCGGACGATGTGCCGACCCCCGGCGATCACCAGCCGGTACCGCCCGATGTCCGGACTGCCCAGCCCCTGCCAGCGCGCGTACTCCGCCTCGACCTCGGTCCACAACCGCCGCGGCCCGCCCTCGACCACCGTCCAGCCGCCGTCGCCGCCGGTGTTCACATTCGCCCAAGACCCGTCCACGTGCCGGAAGCTGGAGCAGCTGACACCCCCGCTCCACCCCCAGGTCCGGTAACCGATCTCGCCGATGGTGAGCTGGACGTGCAGCCGGAACCCGGCGGGCGCGCCGTGGTCGCACTCGGTCGCGCGCACCGCGGTGCTCCGCTCCGGGTGCATCGGATCCGGCGTCTCGTTCTCGGTGGTGAACGTGGGTTGCAGGTACACCGGCCACGGGAAACGCCCGGTCCCGTGCCGCTCGTCCGTGACCGTCACGAGCACCGCGATCCCGGTGCCGGACACCGCGAGGATCTTGCCGCCCGGCTCGCACCGCGCGAGCGACTCCGCCGGAATCCGCAGCCCGCGCAACGGCGCCGCCACGATGATCCGCTGGTACGGCGGGCTGATCCGGCCCGACGGCCGGTAACCCGCCCTGGCCAGCCGGTCCCGGACCCGGCGTACCGCCTTGGCCTCCGCACCGGTGACGGTCACCTGCTCGCTGCCGTACCGCTGGCACAGCAACGCGGCGGTGTAACCCAGGCCAGGCCCGGTCACCAGGATGCGGTGACCGGGCTTCGCCTTGGCCGCGTTGAGCAACCGGGCCAGCTCCTCGGCGGGCATCCGGCAGATCGCGTCGGACCGCTCGTCGGCCTCCGGCACGAACCGGTCCCGGGGCACGCTCGCCACTAGCTCACGATGTCCGCTTTGGCGTTCCAGGTGTTGCAGTCGCGGCTGTTGTTGTACTTCGCGCCGTGGGTGGCCCAGGCCTTGTTGTTGCCGGGGGAGCCGTGGTCGCGGGGCCGCTTGTTGTTCGGCCAGTCACCGCGTTCGCCCAGGTCGGCGATTGCCGCGTTGGCCAGGTTCCGGTTCACCGAGGCGCGGCCGGAGGCGGCGGCCAGGAACATCCCGGCGAAGCAACTCGCCTGGAGTTCCTTGCGGCGGGACAACTCCAGCCCGCGGGCCGAGGTCTGACCGGCGTCGTACATCTGGTCCCAGGCCGCGCCCAGGATGCCGCTCATCGACTGCACGTGGTGGCCGTACTCGTGCGCCAGCACGCCCAGGCTCGGACCGGCCTGCACGTTCTGCCCGTCGTTGCGCTCCACCCTGGCGTTCATGTAGATCGTGTGGTTGCGCCCGCAGTAGAACGCGCCGCTGGAGTAGCCGCCGGAGCTGCACGGGCTGTTGTCCTTGCCCACCACCACTTCCAGGCCCGGCGGGTCATCCGGCAGGTTCGCCGCGCGCATGGCCGGCGCCCACGCCTCGTGCATGCAGCGGATCGCCGCGCCGTAGAAGGCGCGCAGCGCGTCCGGGTTGGACTTGAACCCTGGCAGGTTGCAGTTCGCGGCCACCACCGGCTTGCCCGCCAGGTGCAGCGGGTTGTCCACCAGCTTGGGCACCGGGCGCGGTTGCGGCGGGGCCGAACTGGTCGCGCTGGTGCTGCGCAGTGTGGTGCTGCGACCGGTGGTGGTGCCGGTCGTGGACGTGGTGGTGGCGGTGGTGCCGTACCCGGTCGTGCGGGCCACCCCGGTGTAGCTCGGGTAGGTGTAGCCGGGCTCGGCGATCGGGGCCTTGCGCCCGGTGCCGACCAGCAGCGCGATCAGCCCAGCGCCCACCACCAGCGAACCCACCAGCACCAGCGCGACCACCGGTCCGGCGGACTTGCGGCGCGGCGGCGGGTACCCGATCGGCCAGGCCTGCTGCGGCGGCATCCACGGCGGCGGCGGGCCACCGGGGCCACCGTGACCGGGCGGCCGCGGCGCGCTGTGCGGCGCGGCCATCGGCGGCGGCATCACCGCCCGCGGCGGCGGCGCGAACCCACCGCCGGGCATCGGCGGCATTCCCGGCCGCATCCCGCCGGGCGGACCCGGCGGCATCGGCGGCGGCCCGCCGGGCAGCTGCGGTGGCACAGGCTGCGGACCGCTGGGCATCGGCGGCCGCTGGTACGGGCCGGAAGGCATCGGCGGCGGCTGCACCACACCGGGCGGTGGCATCCGGCGGGTGCCCTGCGGGGCGATCGGCGCCGGCCGCGGTGGTGGGGCGACCGGCGCGGGTGGCGGCCAGCCGGCGCGCGGACCCTGCTGCGGTCCGGCGCCCGGCGGCGGCCACGAGCCGGGAGGGGGCGGCGTGGTCATGCTCGGTGCTCAGCTCATTTCACGTCTGCGGGCTTGGCCGCCCAGGTGTTGCAGTCCTTCGCGTTGTTGGACGCATAACCCCGCTTGGCCCAGGCTCCCTGGTTCTTGCCGGTGCCGTGACTGGACTGGCTGTCGGGCGAGTCGTCAGCCTGCCGGAAGTCGTTGACCGCCTTGTCGGCCAGCGCCTTGGTCACGGTGCCGCGGCCGACCGTAGCGGCAAGGAACATGCCCGCGAAGCAGTTTGCCTGCATTTCGATGCGGCGGGACAACTCGGCCGAGACCGGCGTGCCCTCCCCGGCCTCCTCCTGCTTCTGCCCGGCCGCGGCCAGCATCCCGCTCAGCGCCTGGATGTGGTGGCCGTACTCGTGCGCCAGCGTGGCCAGGTGCCCGCCGGGGGAGTTGGTGCCGTAGACCCGCAGCAGCCGCTTGGTCGGCATGTAGATCATCGAGTTCCGCGAGCAGTACATGGCCACGAACTGCTCGTCCTTGTCCGCCTTGCCGCAGGCGGTCTCGGTGATGTCTGCCGAGGTGTCCAGCTCCACCTTGTGCGTGGGCAGGTTGGCCGCCTCCAGCAGCGGCGTCCAGGCCCGCTCCAGGCAGTCGATGCCCGCCAGGTAGTAGGTGCGCAGCTGATCGGTGGCCCGGCCGATCTTGGGCAGGTCGCACTGGGCGAAGGCGAGCTTGCCGCCGTCGACCATCAGTGGGTGGTCCTCCAGCTTGCGGGTGGGGCGCGGCCGCAGCGGGGCGGGCGAGGGCTGGGCGGAATCCGGCGCGGCGGTGGTGCCGGGGCTGTTCGGCGAGGACTGCGCGGCGGCGTCCGGCTCACCCGCGTTGTCCCCGGTGACCTTGGCGTAGACCACCACCGACCCGACCAGCACGACCAGCACCAGCAGGATGGTCAGCGGCGAGTTCTTGCGGCGGCGCGGCGGCTTCGGCGGCTCCGGATCGAGGTAGCCGGAGTAGTCGGCATAGCTCGGATACGGATCGTGGTACCCGGGGTAGCCCGAGCCCGCGGACCCGCCGTGCTCCGGCGGCTGACCCGGCCCAGAAGGCGCCGTCATCGCGTCTTCACCCCTCTTTTCCCACTCGATGCCCCGAAGCATAGGTCGATGCCGCTATTCTCCGCTGCCGTGTTGACGAACTGGGGCGCCGTGCTCTCCGCAGCCGTGCTGGCACCTGTCGCGTTCCTCGCTGTGCCCCCGCCGCCCTCGGGCGGAGTCGAGCCCAGCGGCCCTCAGGGGCTGCCCGGCACGATCGCCGCCGACGTCTCGCTCCGGCTGGAACGCGACGGCAAGCTCAGTGTGACCGAGCAGGTCGCCGTGCCGGAAGGACAGACGGTCACCCGGACCGTGCCACTGCGCATCGCCGCAGGTGACGACGTGGAACGGGTGTTCACCGTGAGCAAGGCCGCGGTGGAGGGCAAGGGCAGCGTCGAGCAGAACGCCGAGGAGCTGACGCTCCGGCTCAACGCCGGCCAGACCAAGATCACCTACACCGTCGAGGGCGCGGTCAGCGAATCCGGCGACGCCCAGGACGTGCGCTGGCAGGTCTCCGGCGGCTGGAGCGCGGACCTGGACTCGGTCTCGGTCAGCTTCGTCTCGCCCAAGCCGCCCACCTCGGTCACCTGCCTGGCAGGCGTGCCCGGCTCGGCGACCCTGTGCACCAACGCCCAGGTGGTCGCCGGTGAGGCCGCCTCGGCGCGCAACATCGGGCTCAAGCAGGGCGAGCGGGTCGACCTGGCGGTCGGCCTGGAGCCGGGCACCGTGCCGGCCAACGCCCGCTTCGACCAGGGCTCCACCCTGGCCAGGGCCTTCGCGCTCACCCCGCTCACCCTGGGCGGACTCGGCGGCCTCGCGCTGCTGCTGCTCGGTGGCGTGGCCCTGCTCTGGTTCGCCCGTGGTCGCGACGCCAAGGCGCTGGCCAGCGATGTCGGCCCGGTGCAGGTGCTGGTCGCGGACGAGGAGCAGCGGGTCAGCTTCGCCTCCCCGGACGGCGTGCTGCCCGGCCAGGTCGGCACCGTGGTGGACGAGCACGTGGACGTGGTCGACGTCTCGGCCACCGTGGTCGACCTCGCGGTGCGCAACTACCTGTGGATCGAGGAGATCCACGGCGGCAGCGGCGTGGCCAACTGGCGGATCGTGCGGCGCAACCCGCCGGATGACTACCTCACCGACTACGAGCGCGCCGTCTACGACACCCTGTTCACCGGCGACCGGGAGCAGGTGCTGCTCTCCCAGCTGCGCGGTGGCGGCGGCCTGGACCTGACCGGCGTGCGCGACGCGCTCTACACCGACGTGGTCGAGCGGCAGTGGTTCACCAGCCGCCCGGACACCGAGCGCACCCGCTGGTGGTGGATCGGTCTCGGCCTGACCGGCCTGGGCATTGCGGCCACCCTGGTGATGGCCTTCACCACCACCTACGCCGTGCTCGGCCTCGCGGTGATCGTGGCAGGCGTCGCGCTGACCGTCGGCGCCCGCTCCATGCCCGCCCGCACCCGCCGGGGCAGCGCGCTGCTGGCCCAGGTCCGCGGCCTGCGCGGCTACCTGCACACGGTCCAGGTGGACGACATCCCGCCTGCCGACCGCGAGATGGTCTTCTCCCGCTCGCTGCCCTACGCGGTGGTGCTCGGCGAGACCGACCGCTGGCTGCGCGCCTTCGCCACCCTGGACTCCGACGCGGACGGCACGCCCGGCCTGTACTGGTACGGGGAATCGGCCCAGGGCGAGGAGTCCACGCCGGACCTCCGGCGGTTCGCGGCGCACTTCCCGCTGTTCCTGGCCGCGGTGGACGGGGTGCTCGCCGAGGCCGGGCACCTGCGCGCACTTCGGTAGGGCCCGTAGTCTTACGTCATGTCAGATCCCCAGCTGCACCGGGTGACTCTCGCCAACGGACTGCGCGTCCTGCTCGCGCCCGATCGCACGGCTCCCGTGGTGTGTGTCAGCGTGCACTATGACGTGGGCTTCCGGTCGGAACCCGAGGGTCGCACCGGTTTCGCGCACCTGTTCGAGCACCTGATGTTCCAGGGCAGCGAGAGCCTGGAGAAACTCGCCCATTTCCGGCACGTCCAGGGCTCCGGCGGGGTGTTCAACGGTTCCACACATCCGGACTACACCGACTACTTCCAGGTGGCGCCCTCCGCGGCGCTGGAGCGGATGCTCTTCCTGGAAGCCGACCGGATGCGCGCGCCCAAGCTGACCGAGGAGAACCTGCGCAACCAGGTCGACGTGGTCAAGGAGGAGATCCGGCTCAACGTGCTGAACCGGCCCTACGGCGGGTTCCCGTGGATCACCCTGCCGCCGGTGCTGTACTCCACCTTCGCCAACGCGCACAACGGCTACGGTGACTTCTCCGACCTGGAGCAGGCCAGTCTGCAGGACTGCGCGACCTTCTTCGACACCTTCTACGCCCCGGGCAACGCGGTGCTCACCGTCGCCGGTGACTTCACCGCGAACGAGGCGATCGACCTGGTGCAGAAGCACTTCGGCGATGTGCCGGCCCGCCCGGTGCCGGTGCGGCCCTCCTTCGCCGAGCCGTTCCCGCAGGGCGAGCTGCGCGGGGAGTACACCGACGCGCACGCCACCCTGCCCGGGGTCGCGGTCGGCTACCGGCTGCCCGACCCGGCAGGCGATCTGGACTCCTACCTCAACTACGTGGTGCTCACCGCGCTGCTCACCGACGGGGACTCCTCCCGGTTGCAGCGCCGGATGACCCAGGACGAGGAGCTGGTGGTCGAGGTCGGCGCCCGCTGCGGCCTGCTGGGCAGCGCGCTGGACGCGCGGGACCCGGACACGCTGACGGTGACCGCCATCCATCCGTCCACAGTGGACGTGTCCAGGGTGATCGGCGCGCTGGACGAGGAACTGCACCGGCTGGCCTCCGACGGTCCGGACACCGACGAGCTGGCCAGGGTGGAGGCCCGCTGGGCCGCCGCGCTGTACTCCGAGCACGACCGACTGATGTCGCGCACGCTCGCCCTCGGCGCGGCCGAACTGCTCTTCGGGCGGGCCGAGCTGATCAGCGAACTGCCGCGGCGGATCGCCGGGGTCAGCGAGGAGGACGTGGTAACCGCGGCCAAGGCGCTGCGCCCGGACTCTCGCGCCGTGCTCGTGCTCAACGCCGGAGGAGACCAGTGACCGAGTCCACTGTGACAGAGGGGCTGAAGCGCCGCCCACGCACCGCCGAGGAAATCGGCCGCACCGAACAAGGTCCGCGCCCGCTGCCGCCGCTGGGCGAGCAGAACGTGGCCACCGAAGTGTCCATTGTGGACAAAACGCTGGCCAACGGGCTGCGGGTGGTGGCCGCCCAGCGCGCCACCGTGCCGCTGGTCGGCATGCGGCTGTTCGTGCCCTTCGCGGGCACCGACCCCCAGCACCCGGCCATCGCCGAACTGCTGGCCGCCACCGTGACCACCGGCACCGGCAGGCGCAACCGGCTGCAGATCGCCGACGAGCTGGCCCTGGTCGGCTCCTCGATCAGCGCCACGGTCGACCCGGAACGGCTCTCCTTCAGCGGCGAGGGCCTGGCCAGCGGCCTGGACGTGCAGCTGGACGTGCTCGGCGACCTGCTCACCGGCGCCAGCTACCCCGAGGACGAGCTGCTCCGCGAGCGCGAGCGGCTGGTCAACGCGATCGCGCTGGCCCGCAGCGAACCGGGCACCATCGCCCGCGAGGCCCTGCAGAAGCACCGCTACGGCGACCACCCGTTCGTCAAGGAGGTGCCGCTGCACTCCGATGTCGCGGAGGTCTCCGCCGAGCAGGTCCGCGCGCTGCACAAGAACAACCTGCTGCCGCGCGGCTCGATCCTGGTGCT
Organism: Crossiella sp. S99.2; assembly: GCF_023094165.1. Taxonomy (GTDB): domain Bacteria; phylum Actinomycetota; class Actinomycetes; order Mycobacteriales; family Pseudonocardiaceae; genus Crossiella. The sequence continues at coordinate 1,169,345 of NZ_JALMDK010000001.1, forward strand.
GGTCGGCGATGTCGACCCACACAAGATGATCGAGGTCGTGGCGGACAAGCTCGGCGGCTGGCAGGGCGAGGGCAGTGCGACGCCGCTGCCCGCGCTGCCGGAGCTGACGGGCGGCGACCTGAAACTGGTGCACCGGCCCGGCGCCGTGCAGTCCCAGTTCCGGCTGTCCACCCAGGCGGTGCCGCGCAACCACCCCAAGTACGCCGCGCTGCAGCTGGCGAACCTGGTCTACTGCGGCTACTTCTCCTCCCGCCTGGTGGAGAACATCCGCGAGGACAAGGGTTTCACCTACTCGGCCCGCTCGGCCTTCGAGTACACCCCCGGCAACGCCACCCTGTTGCTGGACGCGGACACCGCCAGCGATGTCAGCGCCGCCGCGCTGCTGGAGATCCGCTACGAACTGGGCCGGATGGTGGTCTCGCCGCCGACCCAGGCCGAGGTGGACTCCGCCCGCAACTACCTGATCGGCATGCAGCTCATCGCCGAGGCATCCCAGGCCGGACTGGCGAACACGCTGCTGTCGCTGACCGCCTTCGGGCTGGACTTCGACTGGCTGCGCGCGCACCAGCGCAGGCTGGCGCAGGTCAGTGTGGAGGAGGTGGCCGAGGCGGCCCGCGAGTTCTTCGCGCCGGGCGCCTGGACCGGGGTCGTGGTCGGCGACGCGGACGCACTGGCCGGAACAATGGGCGCCCTTGGCGGAGTTCTCCTTCCGTGACCCAGGATTTCCAGCTCGACCGACTGCCCGCACTGTCCAGGTCCACGGTGGACCGCGACGATCTGCTGCGGGACGACGCGGCCCGCCTCGCCGAACTCTGGCGCACGGCGGAGCTGCTCGTTGTCGACAAACGGGGCCGGGTCGAGCTGCGCGAGGGCGGTGCGGGACTGCGGTTGCGCCCCGCCGTCGAGCACTCGCCCGAACCCGGTGACACCGCGGTGCTGCTCGGCACCCAGGACGGCCGCTCGTACTGGGCCGTGCCGGCCGAGCAGGAGCTGGAAGAGGAGAACTGGCAGGACCTCCGGATGACCGGCGCCCTGCTCGACGACACCGACGCGGGTCTGCTGACCACCGCGGTCGGGTTGCTGACCTGGCACCGGCACTCCGGTTTCTGCGCGCGCTGCGGCGCGTCCACCAAGCCCGAACGGGCCGGGTGGGCGCGCCGCTGCACCGGCTGCGGGCGCGAGGAGTACCCGCGCACCGACCCGGCGGTGATCTGCCTGGTGCACGACGGCGCGGACCAGGTCATCCTGGCCCGCCAGCCGATCTGGCCGCCGGAGCGCTACTCGGTGCTGGCCGGTTTTGTGGAAACTGGTGAGTCCCTCGAAGCCTGTGTGGTGCGCGAGGTCGCCGAGGAGGTCGGCGTCAAGGTCCGCGACGTGCGCTACCTGGGCAGCCAGCCCTGGCCGTTCCCGCGTTCGCTGATGGTCGGCTTCGCCGCACTGGCCGATCCGGGCGCCACGCTGACTCCCGCCGAGGGCGAGATCGAGGAAGCCAACTGGGTGCACCGGGACCAGGTGCGGGCCGCGATCGCCGCAGGCGGCGAGATCCCGGGCCTGCGCCTGCCGCCGGAGACCTCCATCGCGCGCCGCATGCTCGAGGGTTGGGCGGCAATGCGAGGATGACCCGGTGGGTGACGCCGAGACGCTTCTTGCGGGACTGGATCCGGAACAGCGCGCGGCGGTAGAGGCTCCACGGGGCCCGGTCTGCGTGCTGGCCGGAGCAGGCACCGGCAAGACCCGCACCATCACCCACCGCATCGCCTACCTGGTGCACCGGGGCCTGGTCGCCCCCGGCCAGGTGCTCGCGGTCAGCTTCACCAGCCGCGCGGCCGGTGAGATGCGCACCCGCCTGCGCGACCTGGGCGTGCACCAGGCCCAAGCCCGCACCTTCCACGCCGCCACCATGAAGCAGCTGCGCTACTTCTGGCCGCGCGTGGTCGGCGGCGATCCCTGGCAGCTCATCGACGGGAAGATGCGGGCCATCGCCCAGGCCGCCCGCCGCGTCGGCATGTCCACCGAAACCGAGATGCTGCGCGACCTGGCGGGCGAGATCGACTGGGCGAAGTCCTCACTCATCGCCCCTGTCGACTACGCCACGGCCGCAGCCAAAGCCACCCGCGACCTGCCCGCCGCCGCGGCGCAGATCGTGGCGGTCTACGAGTGCTACGAGAAGCTCAAATCCGGCGCCCGCATGCTCGATTTCAACGACTACCTGCTGCACACCGCGGCCGTCTTCGAGGAACACCCCGAGGTGGCCACCGAGTTCCGCGACCGCTACCGCTGCTTCGTCGTCGACGAGTACCAGGACGTCACCCCCCTCCAGCAACGAGTCCTCGATGCCTGGCTGGGCGGCCGAGACGACCTCACCGTCGTCGGCGACGCCAACCAGACCATCTACTCCTTCGCCGGCGCCGCCCCGCACTGGCTGCTGAACTTCCCCCGCCGCTACCCCGAAGCCACCATCGTCCGCCTGGAACGCGACTACCGGTCGACTCCCGAGGTCGTCTCCCTGGCCAACCAGGTCATCAGCGGCGCCCGCGACCGCCCCAGCGGCTCCCGCCTCAAACTCATCGGCCAGCGCCCCAAGGGCCCCCGCCCACACTTCGCCGAGTTCGACGACGAGCCGGCCGAGGCCCACGCGGTAGCCCGCCGAATCGGCAAACTGCTCAAGTCAGGCGTCCCGGCCCACGAGATCGCGGTGCTGTTCCGCGTCAACGGCCAGTCCGAGGTCTACGAACAGGCCCTCACCGAGGCCGACATCCCATACCTGGTCCGCGGCGGCGAACGCTTCTTCAACCGCCCCGAGGTCCGCCAGGCCATGCAGTCCATCCGCGCCGCGGCCCTGACCCGCCCCCGCAGCGAACCCCGCCCGGCTGACCTGGCCACCGAGCCACACCCGGCCGCCGAGCCCCGCCCCGCCGACTCAGCCCGCCCCGTCACCGAGTCGCACCCGGCCGCCGAGCTCCGCCCCGGCGCCGAGCCCCGCCCGGCTGCCGAGTCCCGCCCCGCCGATCTGGCCCGTCCCGTCGCCGAGCCCCGCCGCCCCGCCGAGTCGCACCCGGCCGACCCCACCGCCGAGCCGTACTCGCCCGGCCCCCACTCCGCGACCGCCACCGCCCTGGCCCACCGCGCCGCCGGCGTCCAGTCCCGCGTCGCCGACCCCGAGGCCCAGCCCGCCCCCGCCGGTGCCGAGGCGCCCCCCGCCGTCGCCCCCCGGCCGCGCCTCTTCGACCTGCTCGCCGTGGTCCGCGCCGTGCTCGCCCCCCTCGGCCTCACCCCCCAGCCCCCCGCCGGCGGCGCCGCCCGCGAACGCTGGGAATCCCTCTCCGGCCTGCTCGGCGTGGCCGACGAACTGCTCACCGCCCTGCCCGAGGCCGACCTGCGCCGCTTCTCCGCCGAACTCGACGCTCGCGCCGAGGCCCAGCACCCGCCCACCGTCGCCGGCGTCACCCTCGCCTCCATGCACGCGGCCAAGGGCCTGGAGTGGGACGCGGTGTTCCTGGTCGGGCTGGTCGAGGGCACGTTGCCGATCCAGCACGCCATCGGCGACACCCCGGCCGACGCGGCGGCGATCGAGGAGGAGCGGCGGCTCTTCTACGTCGGGATCACCCGGGCCAGGGAGCACCTGTGGCTGTCCTGGGCGCTGTCCAGGGCCGAGGGCGGCAAGCGGTACCGGCGGCGCAGCCGTTTCCTCAACGGACTGATGCCCGAGGACCACCCGGCCGCACTACCGGCCCGCGCGCACGGTGTGTCCGGCAACACACTGTCTCGGCAATCGGTCAAACCGGGGTGCCGCGGTTGCGGTGGCGCGCTCATCGGCACCACCGCGATCAAGCTCGGCCGGTGTGCCGGTTGTCCGTCCACTGTGGACGAGGAGTTGCTCGCCCGGCTGCTCGCCTGGCGGGGTGCGCGGGCCAAACAACTCAAGGTCCCGCCCTATGTGGTCTTCACCGACGCCACCCTCACCGCGATCGCCGAACAGCGTCCCGCCGACGACGCGGCGCTGGTGTCGATCTCCGGCATCGGCGCCACCAAGCTGACCCGGTTCGGCGCGGACGTGCTCGCGCTTGTGCACGGCGCGCAATCGTCTGACCACGGGGAAGACACACGATCGGGCAGTTGAAGAGCATTTTGTAAAAAGCGGTTGCATGTCCGCGGGACCGAGCAATAACCTGCAACAGCCGGGTGCGAAGAGCCCCGAGCCCGCGAGACTCGATCTCGCCAACTGGGGAAGGGGGTGGATGTCGTGAAGAACCTGATGATCATCGGAACTCCGGCCCACCCCTTGACCGGAAAATTCGGCCTGTCCGGCCACGGCATCAATGGTAACGGCGGCGCCCTGGGCGCCGGGGTGAATTCGCGGGTCGGCCTTGCCGCCCGGCGTTATGCCCAGATCCAGGGGACCACTGTGTTCGCAGCGTGGGCCCCCACCACCGTCACCGCCCTGATCCCGAGCGTCGTCGATGTGCCGAACACCGATGAGCGTCGCACGTCCGCGTTGGAGAGAAGTCCCTGACCCCAGGTCAGGAATGACCAACCTCTCGAGGCCGCGGACCCCCACCAGGGACCGCGGCCTTTTTGTCGCTCCACCCCAAAAAAAGCACAAAACCGTTGGTACTGAAGGAGAAACACCTTGTTTACCGTCACTGCTCCGTCCACTCGTGACGTGGCCCCTACCGGCTGGGACACCTCGGCCGGTGTGACTGACCTGTTGGATGACGCGTCAGGTGCGGGCCTGAGCCTGCCCTGCCGCGTCAACGACCCCGACCTGTGGTTCGCCGACACCCCCGCCGACCTCGAGGTCGCGAAGGGTTTGTGCGCTGGCTGCCCGGTGCTCGCCGAGTGCCTGGCCGGTGCGCTTACCCGTCGCGAGCCCTGGGGCGTCTGGGGCGGCGAGATCTTCGAGCGCGGTGTGGTCATCGCGAAGAAGCGCCCGCGTGGCCGGCCCCGCAAGACCGACACCGTCGCGACCCCGGTCGCGACCCGCACTGAGGAGGCAGCGGCGTGAACACCAGCGGCGATGCCACCTTTTTCCTCGTCATGAACGTCGAACGCTCGAGCCAGGGATTCAAGACCATGCATCTGTACGAAGAACTGTCCAAAGTACGAATACAAGAGGCTCAACGGGTGTCGGCCGAGCGCAGGCTTGCCTGCGACCTCGCGTCGGCGCGCCGGTGGCGGAGGTTGTCCCAGTGGGCGGCCCGCCGCGCGGAGCGGTTCTCCGCGTCCTGAGCCCACACCCCAGCTGACCCTTCAACCCCGACAGGCGCCGCTACCCGTGAGCGGCGCCTGTCGGCGTTCCACCGGTCTAGTCCACTTAGTCCTACTGACCAGCGGGCAGTACCTCGCAACTGTGCTCGGCCCCCTGCTCACCCAGCCACCGGCTGTACCGGTACCGAGCCCCGAGCACCGCCGCCCGCACCACCCGCCGCGGCGCGAACAACACCGCCCCCACCCACAACTCCGGCCAGGGCTCGTTCCGCCACGCCTCCAGGTGATCCATCCCCATGGCCACCGCCTGCCGCATCACCAGCGACCCGGGCGCCATCGCCAGCAAACTGCTCACCGCGTAGGCCGTCTCCTCGACCGTCCCACCCCCGACCCCCCAGGACCCGTCGGCCCGCTGGGTCGACATCAGCCAGTCCACCGCGTCCCCCCGGACCCCGTCGTCCAACCCGTCCGCCGCCGCCAGCGCCAGCCAGGTCGCGTGATAGGGCGAGAGGTGCCAGCGGTGCTGCCAGTAGGCGCTCTCCGAGCGGTGATCGCGCAGCTGCCCGAGCACGTCGGCGAGCGCGGCCGAATGCCGCCCAGGATCAGTGGCCAGCGCCCCGATCAGATGGATCGGATCGACATCACTGCTGGTCAGCAGGCCGATGAGATCCTGATCGACCGGCAGTCCGCAATACCCGCGCAACGCCAGCAAGATCGCTAGTCGATCAGCCTCAGCACCTCCGCCCGCACCCGCGCTCGTGTTCGCCAGTCCGTCCCCGCTCGGTACACCCAGCGCCGCCACCGACTGCCGGAGCAGCTCGCCCGGCACCTCCGACCGGGCCAGCGTCAGCGCCGTCCACAGCGTCTCCAGCTCCTCGACCGTGCCGAGGCAGAGGCTGGAATCGTTGGGCGCCAAGGGTTTCTCGCAGTGGGTGGCGACCAGGTCGGCCAGGTTGGGGTAGGGCAGCGGCAGGTTCAGCTCGCGGGCCCGGTGCAGCAGGATCGACAGGTGGGTGGCGAAGTGCGGCGGGCGGCGCGGATCGTCCTCGCGGACCCCGGACAGCGCGTTCCACAGGTAGGCGACGCCGGCGTGGGTGGCGGGCAGGACGTCCGGTCCGTCGTCCGGATCGGCCCGGTCGGCCTCGGTCAGCGCGACCACCGCGGCCAGTGTGTTCAGGCACCGGTCCGGTGCGAACGGGATCGCGCCGCCCCAGGACCCGTGGCGGTGCTGGGTGTCCAGTAACCAGCCGGTCTGCAGTGGGTCCAGGTGGCCGTCGGTGAGCGCGGCGACAGTGCGGAACGCGCTGGAAGTGGTGTGCTCCGGCATCGCGGGCTCAGCCAGCAGACGCTGGATCGCCGGCTCTGGACAGTCCTGGTGGCTCGACACAGCGGCGAAGATTTCCACGACGCTGTTTCTGTCCGCCAGACACTTTTGGGCAAGCTTGGCTGTTCGTTCCGCCAGCAACTCATGCGCTAACGGCTAGGAGCGCGCGTGTTCGGCCCAGCGTGGAGGACGGCCGTTCGGCTGCTCAGCGGTAACCCGAACGGGTGCATACTCAGAATACTGGTCAGTCACATCGTCGTGGGCTCGGTAAACGGCTCGGCAAACGGCGGGTGAACCACTGCTCGTCGCCGCTCCGGCACGTTCGCCAGACTCGGCCGACTGGATGACTAGCCAGTCAGTCAGGATCCAGGCCAGACTTAGCCATCCGACCTATCTGGTTGGGATACCTATCCACAGTGCGAAAAATCTGTTGGGGTGCAGAGATGACGCTGATGACGAGAACAGCGCCAGTCCTTCGACGAGACCACACATCGGAGCGATCCAGTGTTCCTAGTCCCGACCGCATGGGTTTGATCACAGTCGGTATCGCCGACGACGAGATCCTCATCCGCACCGGCGTCCGCGGCGTGCTGGACCGCGCCGCGGAGATCGTCGTGGTGGGCGAGGCCAAGGACGGCCACGGCGCCGTGGACCTGGTGCGCACGCACCGGCCACGGGTGCTGCTGCTCGACGCGGTGATGCCCGGAACGGACGCGCTGGCCGCCCTCCGGGTGATCCGCCGTCACTCTCCGCTGACCCGCGTGGTCATGCTGGCCAACCCGGCCGCGGGCGAGCTGTTGCTGCCCGCCCTGCGAGCGGGTGCGGTCGGCTTCCTGCCCAAGACCGGCAGGCCGGAGGAGCTGGTCAACGCGGTCCGCGTGGTAGCGGCGGGGGACGCCATCCTGTCCCCGGCGGCCACCCGCAGCCTGGTCGACCACGTGGCAGGCGCCGAGGCGGACCGCCGTGACCGGGCCTCCCACCGGGTCCGTGCCCTGACCAAGCGCGAACGCGAGGTCCTGGTGCACGTCGCCAAGGGCATGGCCAACGCCAAGATCGCCAGGGTGATGTGCCTGAGCGAAAGCTCGATCAAGGCCCACGTCAGCCGCATGCTGACCAAGCTGCGCTGTGACAACCGGGTGCAGGCCGCGCTCATCGCCCACGATGCCGCGATCATCAACTAGGCGCTAACGTCAGCACATGGGCGAGCCTGACCCGCCGATGTGCCTCCGCTGCGGCAGCCAACGTGACCAGGACAGCGATCCGGCTGTGCTGCTCGCCTGGTCAGCCGAACGCACCACCCGCGGCACCCGCTGGCTGTGCCCCGACTGCGCACGCGCCCACGTGCGCGACATCGAGGGCAAACTGCCCGACGAGTACTGGTGACCCTGCCCCGGGCCCAGCCCTCCTCGGCCAGCCGGCCCACCCAGCACCACTCCGGACAGCCGCCCTCTCCGGCCCCGCGCAGTCGCGCCGCGCCGAGCGGCGCCGACGCTTCCGCACCCAGTCGCGCCCCCGTGTAACCGCTCGCGCGCGCAGGCGGACCCCTGCGCCAAGCACGCTGATCGCAGCTCACCGACCCAGTCCGCAGGCAGGTTCCGCAGGCCCAGGCCCGATTTCGCGCGTCGGGTGACCCGACCCGTGCCGCCCCGGCCTGGTGGTGGGTGCTCAGTCTTCGTTGGCGAAGCCGGGTTGCCAGCGGGTCACGATGTCCAGCAGGGAGGTTTCCGCGTCCAGTTGGCACAGGATGCCGATGGAGCCGAAGGTCACCCGGTGGATCAGCAGGTATTGCGGCGGCAGGTTCAGGGACCGGCCGGTGCGGAAGTCCGGGCCGCGCAGGTCGCTGATCCGTTCGGCCTGGCCCTGCAGCCAGGACCGGGTGAAGTGGAACTGGTCCGTGCGCAGTGGATCGACGAACGGGCCGAGGTAGGCCAGCACGTCCTCGGCGGAGAGTTCCGCGTCGGGGCGGATGAAACCCTCGCCGCGCAACCGGTCCAGCATGTCGTCGGAGCGGCCCTCCAGGGCCAGCCGGGTGACCACGCCCAGGGTCTCGGGCAGGCCGTCGGGGAGCTGGGCGCAGGCGCCGAAGTCGAGCACGCACAGCCTGCCGTCGGGCAGCACCAGGAAGTTGCCGGGGTGCGGGTCGGCGTGCAGCAGCCCGGTGCGGGCCGGGGCGGAGAAGTGGAACTCGGCCAGCCGGCCGCCGACCTCGTTCCGTTCCACCCGCTCGCCGTCCCGGATGATCGCCGACAGCGGGGTGCCGGTGACCCACTCGGTGACCATCACCCTCGGCGCGCTGGCCACCACCCTGGGCACGAGCACCCGCTCGTCCCCGGCGAAGGCGGTGGCGAAGGTGCGCTGGTTGGTGGCCTCGTTGCGGTAGTCCAGTTCCTCGACCATCCGCTCCCGCAACTCGGTGAGCAGCGGCTTGACCTCCATGCCCGGCACCACGGCCTGGAACAACCGGCTGAAGCGCTCCAACTGGCGCAGGTCGGCCAGCAACGCCTCGTCCGCGCCCGGGTACTGCACCTTGACCGCGACCTCGCGCCCGTCGTGCCACACCGCGCGGTGCACCTGTCCGATGCTCGCCGCGGCCGCGGGTTCGTCGGAGAACTCGGTGAACCGCTTGGCCCAGCCGCTGCCGAGCTGTTCGGCCAGCACCCGGTGCACCGTCTTGGCGGGCAACGCGGGCGCGGCGGACTGGAGCTTGGTCAGCGCCTCGCGGTACGGCGCGGCCATCTCCTCGGGAATGGCCGCCTCGAACACGCTCAGCGCCTGGCCGAACTTCATCGCCCCGCCCTTGAGCTGCCCGAGCACCGCGAACAACTGCTCCGCGGTCTTGGCGGACATCTCCGCGCTGATCTCCTCGGCGCTGCGCCCGACCAGGCGCTTGCCCCAGCCGGCGGCGACACGTCCCGCCACGCCGAGCGGCAGGCTGGCGAGCTTGGCCGTGCGAGCGACGGCACGGCGCGGGATCTCAGTCACCGAGCGATTCTCCCCCGAGTTCGACGGCAGTCGGGACAGACCCGGTCACACCGGGACCGGCCCACCCAGTTGTCTGCCTACATGTAATCAGCATGGGGTGAGCCAGCGCCACAGGGGCAATCCGGATGCGAGGTCAGCACCTCCTTCCCCATGGACGCGTTGATCGGGTCGATCTCCAGCACCGCCGACCAGCTCGGCGGCGGCACCCGCCCGTTGTCCGGCCAGGACAGGGCGAGCAGCACCTGGGTGGCCGCCAGCGCCGCGGTGGCCTGCGCGCAGCTCAGCTCCGGCGGCGGGGTGCGCCACAGCAACTGCGCGGACACCCGCGGCCAGTGCGGATCGGCCGTGCCCCGGTGCAGTTCGACGCACTGCAGGCAGGCCCCGCGCCCGGCCCGGACGAACGGTCCGACGTAGCCGACGCCCTCGCTGACCCGTACCGCCAGGTGCGGCACCCGGTCGGTCATCAGCCTGCCCAGCAGCTCCGCGTCCGGGGCGTGCCAGTCGGTGAGGACGACCAGGTCCGGCCGGCGGCGGCCGGTGAGCGTCTCGGTGCGCACCGCGGGCGCGCAGCGCAGCAGGTGTGCCCGCGCGGCCTCCGCCCTGGGCCGCCCGATATCGGCCTCGGTGAACCCGCAGCCCAGATCGTCCACGTCGACCGCGCCGGAGGTCTCGATCTGCACGTGCCCGACGCCCGCGGTGGCGAGCAGTCCGGCGATGGCGGTGGCCAGCCTGCCGCGGCCCCGCACCTGCACCGCGGCGTGCTCGCGCAACGCGATCAGTGTTTCCGGGGGTGAGCCGGTGCGTAAGGCCCAGGTGGCCCGGTCGCTGCGCAGCCGCCCGCCCGCACCGGGGCCGACCGGCTGGTCCAGCAGCCCGGCCTCGGTCAGCAGGTCCAGCACCTGGTCGACCTGCTCGGGCGGGGCCAGCTCGTGCAGGTCGGCCACGGTGTGCCCACCGTCCAGACGCAGCACGGTTTTCACCTGGTCAGGGGACAGGCGGTCGAGCAGCACGCCGTGTCGGCGATCCAGGCCGAGCTGGACGATGTTGTTCTCCCGGCGCAGCACCGGCAGGCAGGGCAGGATGCGCGGCCTGACCTGGGAGAGCGGGTCGTCGGTGCTGGTCGTGGCGGGGGTGGGGGCGGTGGGCTGGAGGGTTGCGGTCATGGGGCCACGGTCGCAGGGCGGGGGCGAAAGTGGAAAAAATCTATCCACAGGGGGGTGGGTTATCCACAGATTGGCGGTGGGGGTGTTGGGGTGGTGTTTGGGCTGGTAGAGGGCGTGAAAGAGGGGCGGCTCGTGGTGAGCCGCCCCTCGAATCGTGTGGTGCCGCGTGTTGCGGCGACAGTCTGTTCGGTCAGACAGTCGCCTTGCCGAGAATCCGGGTCATCTTGGTTCCGCACACCGGACAGGTGCCCTTGGCCATCCGACGGTTGTTGCTTTCCTCGACCTGGCCCTCGAAGTCCCGCTTCTCCCGGCACTTCACGCAGTAGCCGTTGTAGCTCTCGGCCACGGCGACCTCCCTTGGCTGTTGTGGCCCCGATCTCCCACGACCGGGGTTGACTGAGCTTGGCCCGCCCGCCTCGCTCGCGACTCGCGGCCACGCTACCTGTGGTTTCTGCGAACCGCCGGAACGACACAGCCACGGTGTGCCCGCTTCACCCGACCTTGCCTGTGGATGGTTGCGACCAAAATGTCGGTGCTGGCCGTACGGTGAACCTCGTGGCGAAGGCGCAGGTCGAGGTACGCCGCAGCTGGCGGCGTCGGCGCACGGTCACCGCGTACCGGGAGGGGGACAAGATCATTGTCCTGCTACCGGCGAGGATGAGCCGGGCTGAAGAAGAGCATTGGGTCGAGGAGATGCTGCGCAAGCTCCAGCGCAGTGAGACGCGGCGGCGTTCGCCCGCACGCTCCTCCGACGAGATTTTGCTGGCCAGGTGTGCCGAGCTGAACGCGAAGCACTTCGCCGGCCGGGCGAGCCCCAGCAGCGTGCGCTGGGTGCCGCCGATGCGCACCCGGTGGGCTTCCTGCACGCCGGGGGACGCCACCATCCGGATCAGCGAGCGACTGCGCGAGGTGCCGTCGTGGGTGCTCGACTACGTGCTGGTGCACGAGCTGGCGCACCTGCTGGTGCCGGGGCACGGGGCGGATTTCTGGAAGCTGGTGCGGGTCTATCCGAAAACCGATCGGGCGATGGGGTTCCTGGAGGGACTGTCCGCGGCGGCGGGGCTGGGGATCGAGGTCGAGGGGGACTGAGGGCGGGGACTGGGGCGCGGGATCGGGATGGCCGGGCGGCTGAGCCCGGGGGCTGAGGTGGAGCCGGCCGGCTGGGCTATGCCTCCTCCGGGCGGACCAGGCGTTCGATGCGGCGGCCTGCCAGGTAGGCCGGGTCGGTGCTGCGGGATTGCTTGACCACCGCGGGCCGGATGCCGCGGTCGATCAGGCGGGCGAAAGCCTTGAGGAAGTCCAGGCCGGGGATGTGGCCCTCGGGGAGGACCAGGGCCACCGGGCGGGGCAGCGGGGTCGGGGGCTGGTGGTCGTACTCGCGGATCAGGCGGGTCATGGTGGCGGCGATGGGTTTGCGCGCGCCGGTGTTGGTGAGCAGGCCCAGGTCGTATTCGAGTGGGTTGAAACCGGACAGGGCCGGGTTCAGGTCGTGTGAGCACCACCAGGTGATGCCGAACAGGTCGCCGCTGGCGGCCATGGCTCTGATCGAGCGTTCGGTCCACTCGGGGATCAGCTCCGCGGCCATCCACTTCGTCGAGACACCGGTTTCCTCGACCCAGACCTGACGGTGCGGATCCTGATGGAATGCCTTGATCACCTCGATGAAGTACTCCGAGTAGTGCACCGACGGGGTGGACAGCGGGCCGAAGTCCTGGATCACCCTGGTCCAGCCCGCCCAGGTGTGCACGGCGCTGGCGGTGCCGCTGGTGGCCAGGCCGTCTCGGCTGAAATAGGCGTCGTTGAGCCAGGGGTAGTGGTCGATTCCGGACACGTGCAGCTTGCCGGGAGCCAGCCGTTCGCAGGTGGCGAACAGGGTGTTGTGCCAGGCGTCGCCCTGGGCCGGAGTGGGTTTGAGGCCCAGCGGGATGCCGGCCCAGTGGACCTCGTTGGACAGGTCGAAGCCCAGGAAGCGGCGATGCTTGCCGATCCGGGCGGCCAGGGCTTCCAGCAGGCGGTGCTGGGCGGCCAGGGCCGGTGGGTCGGTGAAGAAGTCGCGGACCTTGCCGGTGCCGTTGTCGATCAGCCAGGGCGGGATGAACAGCAGGCCGCTGACCGCGCCGTTGAACACGGTGACCTCGACGTCCAGGCGGTAGCGGTCGGCCAGATCGAGCAGGTCGGCGATCCGGTCCAGCTGTTCGGCGCGGACGTAGTGCGGGTTGGGCTGCAGTTCCGGCCAGACGCACATGATCCGGATGTGGTCCATGCCCAGCGCGGCGATCCGGTCCAGGTCGCGGGCGATCGAGGCGCGGTCCCAGTCGGCCCAGCTGAACCACCAGTTCTTGCTGGGGACGTAGTTGACGCCGAACCGGATCCGGCGGCGGTGGGACGCGGGGGAGCCCGTGGTGTCCGGGCTCGCGGTGGCCGCGGGGGCTCCGGCGGCGACAGCGGCTCCGGCCAGGGGCGCGGCGGCCGCGGTGCGGAGGAAGGAGCGGCGGGGCAGTTCGGCTGGCACCACTTCATGGCACCCTGCCCTGCCCCGCCGTGGCCAGAGTCGTTAGTCGCGGGCCGGACAGCCCCGCCGACTGGCCTTGCTCACTTGCCTTCTGGCTCGTCGTCCTTCTTGCGGCGTTCGGCCTCCTCGGCGCGCTGGATCGCCGCGATCGGGTCGTCCAGGTCCGCGTTGTCCTGGCCCCAGCGCTCGGCGAAGCCCAGCGGGTCGTCCAGGTCCTCGGTGGTGGGCATCAGATCCGGGTGCTCCCAGACCGAGTCGCGGCCGGTGACCCCGTGCTGGTCGGTCATCACCCGCCACAGCGCCGCCGCGGCCCGCAGCCTGCGCGGACGCAGCTCCAGACCGACCAGGGTGGCGAAGGTCTGCTCGGCCGGGCCGCCGCTGGCGCGCCTGCGCCGCAACGTCTCGCGCAGCGCGTCCGCGCCGGGCAGGCGGTCGCCCACCGCGTCGCCGACCACCACGTCCACCCAGCCCTCGACCAGGGCCAGCATGGTCTCCAGGCGGGCCAGTGCCGCCTTCTGCTCCGGGGAGTGCTCCGGGTTGAGCACGCCGGAGCCCATCGCCTCTTCCAGCGCCGCGGGGTTGCTCGGGTCGAGCTGGCCCGCCAGGTTCTCCAGCGCGGCCACGTCCACCTTGATGCCGTTGGCGAACTCCTCGACCGTGGCCATCAGCCGCTGCCGCAGCCACGGCACGTGCGCGAACAGCCGCTGATGCGCGGCCTCGCGGGCGGCCAGGAACACCAGCACCTCGCTGGCCGGGCGGCCCAGGCCCTCGGTGAACTTCTCCACGTTGGCGGGCAGTAGCGCGGCCACGCCCTCCGGACCGAGCGGGAGGCCGACGTCGGTGGAGGTCAGCACCTCGGAACCGAGCTGGGCCAGCGCGTTGCCGAGCTGGGAGCCGAAGGCGAGTCCGCCCATCTGCCCGACCATGGACAGCAGCGGACCGGCGGCCTGCCGCGCCTCGTCGGGCAGCGCGTCCACCCACGCCCCGGAAACCCGCTGGGCGACCGGATCGCACAGCCGTCGCCAGCTGGGCAGGGTCTGCTCGACCCAGGTCATCGCCGACCAGCTCTGCGTGCTGCGCGCGCCCACCGGCAGCGCGGTGGCCGGGTCCAGCCACAGCTCGGCCAGGCGCACCGCGTCGGCGACCGCCGAGTCCTGCTGACCACTGGGGTTGAGGTTGCCGCCGTTGTCGATGAGCTGTTGCACGGCGATCTGTTTCGCCACGTCGTAGTTGACCGGCCCGGTCTGCCCGGAGGACTGGCTGAGCATCTGGCCGAGCTGGCTGAGCATCTGGCCGAGCGCGCCCATGTCGATGCTGCCGCCGGGCGGCATGCCCGGCAGGCCGGGGATACCCCCTGGCGGCATGCCGGGAATGTTGAAACCGAAGGGGTTCTGCTGGCCGCCCGCTCCCTCGGAGCGCTTGCGGCCGTCGCCCTCGTCCGGGTCCGGTGCGCTGAAGCCGAACGGCTGGTCCGTCATGCCTCCACGGTACGCGGACCGTGGAGGGTGCACCCGGCGACGTCGAGCGCCCCGTACGCTGTGTCGTCGTGACCCGCCGTACCTGGACGCTGCTTTTCAGTTCCGTGCTCGTGCTGGTGCTCGGCCTGCTCGGCGCACTCCTGCCGGTGCCCTACGTCGCGCTCGGGCCCGGCCCGGTCTACGACACCCTCGGCAAGGTCAGCGACACCCCGGTGGTCGACATCGGCGGTGAGAACACCTTCCCGACCGGCGGCAAGCTGTCCATGACCACGGTCTCGCTCAATGACGGCATGACCCTGCTCACCGCCTTCGGCCTGTGGCTTTCCGGCGATTACGCGCTGGCCCCGCGCGAGGAGCTGTTCCCGCCGGAGAAGACCAAGCAGCAGATCGACCAGGAGAACAGCAAGGCATTCCAGGACTCCCAGTCCAGCGCGGAGATCGCCGCGCTGCGGTTCCTGAAATACCCGGTCAAGGTGCTCGCGGTGAAGGTCGAGGAGAACAGCGCGCTCAAGGGCATCGTGGAGCCGGGCGACCGGATCCTCGCGGTGGCAGGCAAACCGGTGGCCAACGCGACCGAGGTGCGGGCCGCGCTGGAGAAATCCAAGCCGGGTGACCAGGTAGATGTTCGCTACCAGCACAACGCCGACCCGGAGAAGACCGCCAGGGTGACCCTGGGCAAGGCCGAGGACCGGCCGCAGGGCGTGCTCGGGGTGACCTCGGCCGAGCGTCCGGACGTGCCGTTCCAGATCAAGATCGCGCTCAAGGACGTCGGCGGCCCCTCGGCCGGACTGATGTTCGCCCTCGCCATCGTGGACAAGCTGACCCCCGGCGAGATCAACGGCGGCCAGTCCGTCGCGGGCACCGGCGAGATCGACGCCGAGGGCAAGGTGGGCGCCATCGGCGGCATCCCGTTCAAGATGATCGCCGCCCGCAACCAGGGCGCCACCGTGTTCCTGGTGCCGGAGGGCAACTGCGCCGAGGCGAAGCAGCGCACCCCGGACGGGCTCAAGCTGGTCAAGGTCGGTTCGCTGGGGCAGGCGGTCAGCGCGCTGGAGGCACTGCGGAACAACCAGCCGACGCCCGCCTGCTGAGTGGGCTCGAACTGCTAAGCGGAGTCGAGCCGGCGCCGGCCGGGTCCACGGCGAACCCGGCCGGCGCGGCCTGCTCAGTCCTGGAAGGTCTGCCGCAGCGCCTCAAGCAGGTTCGGCGCCAGGTCGGGCTGCTCGACCAGTTCGTCCCCTGGACCGTCCGGGGCCTTGCGCACCCGCAGCACGCAGGCGCCGGTGCCGTCCCGCAGCACCGCGGCCACCAGCCGGGCCTCCCGGCGGTCCGGGTGCTCGGCGGCGATCCTGGCCGCCTCCGCCGGGTCGGTCTCCGTCCCGTTGAGTTGCTCCTCGGCCGTTGGCGGCAGCACCACGATCTCCTGGGTGACCACGCAGCCGGCCACCGCGTCCGGCCACACGATCCGGGACAACGCGGTGCCCAGGTCGCCGTCGGGCAGGCTGTCCTGGGCGATCGGGGTGAGCATCGCGTCCGGGTCGAGACTGTCCGCCAGCTCGGGCTCCTGTTGGAGCAGCGCGACCGTCGGGACCAGCGCAAACAGCTGCGGCGGCTGGTCCCAGCCACCGGTCGCAACGAAGTCGTCCACCTCTCGTGCGGCTGCGGGCAGGGCTGCGGTGAAGTCGGGTGCGGAAGACACGGCGCACATCGTCGCACTTCGATAACACGAGGCGAGTCAGGAACCCAAACGGCCGTCCGTAGAGTTGGACATACGGGACGATGCCTGTCCGTTGCTCAGCCGTGCTCTCGGCCTGGACGACATCCGGCCCAGACCGCTGAAAACTGATCGACCGCGACCCAGGAGCGTGCTCACGTGGCCATGCGGCCCCCGGTCGGGATGCCGAAGCTATCCCGGCGTAGTCGGATCCTGCTCATTGTCGGCGCGCTGATTCTGGGCGCCTTCCTGTTGGCCTCCCAGCTGCTCGGCACCTATGTCGACTGGCTGTGGTTCGGCGAAGTCGGCTTCCGCTCGGTGTTCACCACCGTGCTCTTCACCCGGATCGCGCTGTTCGTCGCGGTCGCCGTGCTCATCGGCGGTTCAGTCGGGTTGAGCCTCTACTTCGCCTACCGCAGCCGGCCGGTGTTCGTGCCGGTGGCCGGTCCCGACGACCCGGTCTCGCGCTACCGCACCGCGGTGCTGGCGCGGGTGCGGATCGTCGGCTGGGGCATCCCCCTCGCCGTCGGCCTGGTGGCCGGCACCGCGGCGCAGAGTGAATGGGAACGCGTCCAGCTGTTCCTGAACTCGGTGCCCTTCGGCGTCAACGACCCGGAGTTCGGCCGGGACATCAGCTTCTACGCCTTCCGCCTGCCCTTCTACGAATGGCTGGTGTCCTGGGCGTTCGTGGCGGTGGCCGGCGCGTTCTTTGTCGGACTGATCGCGCACTACATCTTCGGCGGCATCCGGCTGGCCGGCCGCGGCGGGCAGCTCTCCGTGCCCGCCCGCGTCCAGCTCGCCGTGCTCGCCGGGGTGTTCGTGCTGCTCTACGGCGTCTCCTACTACCTGGACCGGTTCGGGCTGCTGCTGAGCACCCGCAAGGCCGAGTTCAACGGCGCGACCTACACCGATCTGCACGCGGTGATGCCGGCGAAGCTGATCCTCACCATCATCGCGGTGATCTGCGCGGTGGCCTTCTTCGTCGGCGCGTTCGTGCGCAACCTGCAGATCCCGGTGATCGCCGCGGTGCTGATGGTGCTCTCCAGCGTGCTGCTGGGCGCTGCCTGGCCGCTGCTGCTGGAGCAGTTCTCGGTGCGCCCGAACCCGATCGCCCGCGAGTCTCAATCCATTGAGCGCAACATCGCGGCGACCAGGAACGCGTACGGACTGACCCCGGACAAGGTCAAGTACACCGAGTACGCGGGCAAGTCCGACTCCTCGCAGGCCGAGGTCAAGGCGGACCAGGGCACCATCCCGAACATCCGGTTGCTGGACCCGGGCGTGCTCGCGCCCACCTTCACCCAGCAGCAGCAGCGGAAGAACTTCTACTCCTTCGGCGACAAGCTGGACATCGACCGCTACACCCTCGACGGGAAGATCCAGGACTACATCGTCGCGGTCCGGGAACTGAACAGCGCGGGGCTGGCGGAGAACCAGCGGGACTGGCTCAACCGGCACCTCACCTACACCCACGGCGATGGTTTCGTCGCGGCCCCGGCGAACACGGTGAACTCCGCGCTGCAGGACGGCAGCGGCCAGGGCGGCTACCCGAACTACCAGGTCAGCGACCTTTCCACGAAGAGCGCGTTCAACGTGGAACAGCCGCGGATCTACTTCGGTGAGAAGATCACCGACTACGCCATCGTGGGCAAGGCCGGTCAGGCCGCCGCGGAGTACGACACGGACTCCAGCAAGTACACCTACACCGGCAAGGGCGGCGTGCCGATCGGGAACTGGTTCAACCGGCTGGCCTTCGCGGCCAACGAGGGTGAACGCAACATCCTGTTCTCGGGTGCGATCGGCGGCGACTCCAAGATCATCTACAACCGCAACCCGCGGGACCGGGTGATGAAGGCCGCGCCGTGGCTGACCGTGGACGCCGATCCGTACCCCGCGGTGGTGGACGGCCGGATCCAGTGGATCGTGGACGGCTACACCACGCTGCAGAACTACCCGTACGCCCAGCGCAGCTCGCTCGGCGAGACGGTGCAGGACTCGCTGCCGGGCCAGCCGCGGCTGCCCAACACGCAGATCAACTACATCCGCAACTCGGTCAAGGCCACCGTGGACGCCTACGACGGCACGGTGACCCTGTACGCGGTGGACGAGCAGGACCCGGTGCTCAAGGCCTGGCGGGGCGTGTTCCCGAACCTGGTCAAGGGCAACAACGAGGTCAAGCCCTCGCTGCGGTCGCACTTCCGGTACCCGGAGGACCTGTTCAAGGTCCAGCGCAGCCTGCTGGCCCGCTACCACGTCGAGCAGCCCGGTGTGTTCTTCAACCAGAACGAGTTCTGGGACGTGCCGGACGATCCGACCGACGAGACCGTGGGCACCTCCACCGCCACCGGCAACCGCGAGGGCAAGCAGCCCCCGTATTACGTGGTGGCCCAGCTCAACGGCCAGACCAAGCCGACCTTCCAGCTGACCAGTGCGTTGACCGGTCTGCGCAGGGAGTTCCTGGCGGCCTGGGTGAGCGCCTCGTCCGATCCGGACACCTACGGTCAGATCAACGTGCTCAGATTGCCGACCAACACCCAGACCGAGGGTCCTGGTCAGGTGCAGAACAGGTTCTTCTCCACACCTGAGGTGACGGAGAACCGGACGCTGTTCAGCAACCCGAACGCGAGCGCGGTCAACGGCAACCTGATCACGCTGCCGGTGGCCGGTGGTCTGCTGTACGTGGAGCCGATCTACATCCAGCGCAAGGACCAGAACGCCTTCCCGCAGCTGGCCAGGGTGCTGGTGAGCTTCGGGAACCGGGTCGGGTTCAAGCCGACCCTGGCCGAGGCGCTGGACCAGGTCTTCGGGGCCGGCGCGGGTTCGAACATCACGAACCCCGGTCAGCCGGGCGGTGGCACCACCACGCCGGGCCAGCCGCCGAACCCGAACACCGGTGGCCTCAACGACGCCGCGCAACGTGCGGCGGCGGACATGGTCTCGGCCTGGGCGAAGTACAAGAAGGCGCAGACCGATGGGGACTACGCGACCCAGGGTCAGGCGCTGAAGGACCTCGACGACGCGTCCAAGCGGTTCGACACGGCCCGTCAGGCGCCGCCGCCGCAGCAGCCGCCGCCTTCGAGCAGTAACCAGCCGCCGCCCACCTCGAAGCCGGGCGGCTGATTCCGGGTGCGGGGTGGATCACATTTCTGGGTCCCCAGGTGATTCACCCCGCGCTTCCGGAGCGCGAAAGTCATGGTCAGGCCCGGTTCGCCGGGCCTTTCCGCTTTTCCGGGGTACGCGAGGGCGGGGTCGTGATCTCCGGGTCGCGGCCGGGCTGCGGTAGGCTGACGACAGTTCCCGCAGGTCAGGGGCGGTTTTACCCCCCGATTTGGAAATGGTTGGACCGCCGTGTAAAGTAGTTCCTGTCAGCAAGAACGACAGAAAAAAAGCAAGAAGCTCCAAAGCACCAAAAGCTAGACGGCGCGGGGTGGAGCAGCTCGGTAGCTCGCTGGGCTCATAACCCAGAGGTCACAGGTTCGAATCCTGTCCCCGCTACTAGATCCGGCCCCCAGGGTTTCACACCCTGGGGGCCGGATTCTTTTTGTCCTTTGTCGAGGTTCGAGCCGGGGGCTCGCGCCGAGACCCCGGCCGCACCGGCTCAGTAGTTGCCGAGCAGGCGGTGGAAGTTGCGGGCCTGGACCTCCGCGTCGAAGAACGCCGCCGGCGCCGCGTCGCCCAGGCTCAGCAGTTCGACCACCATGCCGGTGCCCAGGCTGGCCAGCAGCTGGTTCAGGTCCGGGGACGGCTCGGCGCCGCCGATGGCGCGCATCATCCGGCCCTGCCAGTCCACGAACCGCTCCCTGGCCGCGGCCACCCCCTGGCGCAGTTCCGGGCGGCGGACCGCCTCCAGGGTCAGTTCCATCATGGCGATGGTCAGGGTGGGGTCGGCGCGGATGGCGTGCATGTTGCCGGTGATCAGCTGGGCCAGTTCCAGCGCGGTCTTGGGCGCGGCCTCGGTGAAGGAGGTCATCAGGGCGAGCTGGCGCTGCGCCACCCGGTCCTGGGCGGCCGCCAGCAGGGCCAGGCGGGTGCGGAAGTAGTACGAGGTGGACCCGGCCGCGATACCGGCCTTGGCGTCCACCGCGCGGTGCGTCAGGCCCCGGGAGCCGTGTTCGGCGAGCACCTCGATGGCCGCGTCGGCGATGGCCTCGCGGCGGGTGGGCTGCTCGTTGCTCATGGTTGCTCGCACCTCGGCGTCTTGCGGTGTACTCTACGGCTGTAGAGCCTCTACATCCGTAGAGTCTGGGCCAGAATCTGGGGGAGTGTGTCATGTCGACGCCCACCACTGAATTTCTCACCCTGATGGGGCCGGAGCCGTTCGCGCTGCTCACGGAGGCGCGGGAACTCGCGCCGGTGGTCCCGATCAAGTTCCCGGACGGGCTGACCCGGCATCTGGTCACCCGGTACGCCGATGTCCGCCGGGTGCTCGGCGATCCGCGGTTCAGCAGCGATCTGACCGACACGGTCAGTCAGATCCAGGGGCCGACCGCGATCGTGCTGCAGAAGTTCCAGGATCTGCTGGGCTCCTCGATGCTCAACGTGGACCCGCCCGACCACACCCGGCTGCGCAAGCTCGTGGTGCGGGCCTTCAGCGCCAAGCGGGTGGACGCGCTGCGGCCGCGGATCACCGAACTGGCCGAGGGCCTGCTGGACGAGGTGGCAGGCCAGTCCGAGATCGACCTGGTCGCCGCCTTCGCCTTCCCGCTGCCGGTGCTGGTGATCTGCGAGCTGCTCGGGGTGCCCGCGCAGGACCGGGCGCACTTCAGCTCGCTGTCCCACAAGATGCTGGCCTACCTGGACTCCGAGCAGGTCATCCTGGAGGCCGCGGCGGCGGTGGACGGGCTGGTCGCCTACATGGCCGGGCTGATCGAGGCCAAGCGGGCGGCCCCGGCCGACGACCTGATCAGCGATCTGATCGCGATCAGCGAGGACGGCGACCGGCTCTCCGCCGAGGAACTGGTGGCCATGGGGGTGCTGCTGCTCAACGCCGGGCACGAGACCACGGTCAACCTGATCGGCAACGGCGCCGTGCTGCTGCTCCAGCGGCCGGATGTGCTGGAGCGGCTGCGGGAGCGGCCCGAACTGGTGCCGGCGGCGGTGGAGGAGTTCCTGCGGCTGGACGGGCCGGTGCACCCCGGGCTGGTCCGGGTGGCCACCGAGGACTCCGAGGTCGGCGGCGTGCCGGTGCCGGCGGGTTCGCTGCTGTTGCTGTCCACCAGCGGGGCGAACCGGGATCCGCGGGAGTTCGCCGACCCGGACCGGATCGACCTGGACCGCCCGGCGAATCCGCACCTGGCGCTGGGACACGGCATCCACTTCTGCGTTGGCGCGCGGCTGGCCCGGCTGGAGGGCGAGATCGCCTTCAGCGCGCTGCTGCGCCGCTTTCCCAAGCTGGAGCTGGCGGTGCCCGCCGCCGAGCTGCTCCGGCGCCCTGGCGCGCTGCTGCGGGGCTACGCGTCGCTGCCGTTGCGGGTCGGCGACTGAGGGGGAGAACGGGCCGGTCCGCCAACCTGGGGACCGGCCCGCCTACTCCTGGCTCAGAGGCCCTTCACCCAGGCATGCGCGCAACCGGGTGAGCACACCCGGCCGTCGCCGTTGGCCACGGAGTGCGGCTTGAGCTTCTTCCCGCACACCATGCAGTTGTCTCGTGGTCCGGTCTCGGTGAGCTTCTGCGGGATCAACGCCTTCGCCCGCGCGGTCACGTTGCTCTTGACCTTGGTCGTGACCTCGTCCTTCTTCTCGGCCAACTTCGTTCGGAACCAACTGCGATGCACGGCAGGAACCTCCCCGTCACAGGATCTGCTCGTCGGCGGACGACGGAGCCCGTACGGCGTTGGACGAGCCCCGCGCCGAGTGATCTTCCGGGCTGTTCGGCCGTCCGGGGTAGACCTGTGCGCGGGAAACACCGGTCCGCGCGGGGCGAACCACCCGCGTGGGGCTACGGAACGCGCTGCTGGCTGCGCTGCGTGAAGGACCGCCGGTACTCGCCGGGCGGTAGACCATAGGCGTTCTTGAACACCTTGCTGAAGTGCGCGGCGTCCCGGAACCCCCACGCCGCCGCCAGCACCGCCACCGGGCGGCCGGCCTGGGTGACATCGCGCAGATCGCTGCGGCAGCGCTCCAGCCGCCGGGCCCGCACATAGGCGGCCAGTGATTCGGGCCGGTCCTGGAACAACTTGTGCAGGTATCTGGTGGAGACGTGGTGCGCGGCCGCGATCGACTCCGGGTCCAGGTCCGGATCGTGCAGCTGGGTCTCCACGAAGGAGAGCACCCGTAACAGCAGCGCCCGCCGGGCCGAGTCCGGCTCGATGGACCGCGGCGCCAGGTGCTCGCCGAGCAACACGCCGAGCAGGTCGAGCAGGTTGTCGGTGAGCCGCA
The DNA here is from genome assembly GCF_023094165.1 of Crossiella sp. S99.2. Classification (GTDB taxonomy): domain Bacteria; phylum Actinomycetota; class Actinomycetes; order Mycobacteriales; family Pseudonocardiaceae; genus Crossiella. The sequence continues at coordinate 1,192,104 of NZ_JALMDK010000001.1, forward strand.
CGCCCGCCGCGCCGTCGGTTTCGTCCATTGTGGACACCACGTGCCGCATCAGCTGGGCCACCACCTCGCCGAGCCCGGCCGAGGTGGGCAGCCGCAACGCACGGAGCCGGTCGTACTCGTCCAGCCCGGCCAGCAGCCTGCGCGGGTACTGCAGCACCAGCAGCCGCACCTGCTCGGGCATCACCATCTCGTAGGGCCGGGAGCCGTCGTAGAGCACCAGGTCGCCTGGACCCAGCTCGGTCCGCCGCCCGTCCTGGCTCAGCACGCAGTTGCCCTGTGCCACCAAGGTGGTCTTGCACAGCTCGGTGCCGGTCTCCCCGCCGCGCCGGGCCCGTCGGATGATGTGCGGGCTGGCGGTGATCTCGTTCACCTGCACCGCGCCGAAGCGCTGGCCACGCAGGCGGGCCCGGAAATCGCCCGGCCGCGCGTCGGTGATCTCGATCGGCATCGCCGCCCGTTCGCCCGCGTCCCGCCAGAAGTCAAGGCGGTCGCGCTCGGTGACGGTGCTGGTGTGCACGAGCACGGGCATGGGCGGGCCTCCTCCTCTATCCGACCAGTGAACCGGGTCAGTGCGTGCGTTGCCAACCAGTGTGCGTGCGCGCACGGACAATCGTTGCTCCATTCGGTGATCAAGACTGCCGGTGCGAAGCGAGGAAACGGGGACCGCTCATGCGCATGACCGGCGGACAGGCCCTGGTCGCGCAGCTGCTCGCCGAGGGCGTCCGCGATCTGGCCGGGGTGCCGCACGACCTGCTGCGCCCGGCCACCGAGGCGATCGCGCGCACCGGCGGCGCACTGCGCTGCTACACCGCGCGGCACGAGCAGGCCGCGGCCCGGATGGCCGACGGTTACGCCAGGGCGTCAGGGCGGATCGGGGTCTGCCTGGTCGGACCGGGCGCAGGCGTGCTGGACGCGTTGTCCGGGCTGGCCACCGCGCACAGCCGGTCCACCCCGGTGCTGCTGCTGGCCGGTCAGGTGCCCTCGCACCTGCTCGGCGCCGGACTCGGGCTGCCACACGAACTGCCCGACCAGTCCGGCGTGCTGGCCGCGCTGACCACGCACTGCGCACTGGCCAGGCGGCCGGAGCAGGTGCCTGCCATGGTGCGCACCGCGGTCCGCGCGCTGCGCACGGGCCGGCCGCGCCCGGTGGCGCTGGAGCTGCCGCCGGACGTGCTGGCCGCCGAGGCCGACATCCGGTTGCTGGATCCCGGCCTGGACACCGTCTGTCCGGTGCGCCCGGACCAGGGTGAGATCGAGGCCGCCGCGAAGTTGCTGCGCGGCGCACGCAAACCCGTGCTGTACGCGGGCTGGGGCGTGCAGGCCGCCGACGCGGACGCCGAACTGCTCGCGCTGGCCGAAACCCTGGGCGCGCCGGTGGTCACCAGCCTCGGCGGTCCCGGCGCGATTCCCGGCGATCACCCGCTGGCCTTCCCCCACCTGGCGGGCAGGCAGTTGCTGCGAGCGGCCGATGTGGTGCTGGCCGTTGGCGCCCGGTTCCTGGAGTCCACCGGCGAGCCCAACCGGATCGGCGCGCACACCAGGCTGGTGCTGCTCAACGCCGACGAGCACGATCTGGGCGCCCCGCGCGAGCCGGATGTGACCGTGCACGCCGACGCCCGGCTGGGCCTGGCCGCGCTGACCGAGGCGGTCGGCCAGCTGCGCGACCGGGGCTGGCCGGTGTCCACTGTGGACCGGATCTGGGCGTGGACCGCGCGCGAGCTGACCGCCTGCGGCCCGCAGCTCGGCTGGGTTTCCGCGCTGCGCAAGGCGATCCCCGCCGACGGCGTGCTGGTCGACGAGGTCGGCCCGATCGGCTGTGTGGTCCCTTCGGCCTACCCGGTATTGGAACCGCGAACCTTCCTGGCCGCCGGACAGGACGGCGGGCTGGGCGGCGCCTTCGCCACCGCGCTGGGCGCCAAGCTGGCGCAACCGGACCGGCCGGTGGTGGCGCTGCTCGGTGACGGGGTCTCGGCCTGGAACCCGCAGGAGCTGGCCACCGCCAAGCGTTATCGGATCGGTGTGGTCACGGTGGTGTTCAACGAGAACCCGGCAGGCGTGGACTTCCTTGGCCTGGCCAAGGCTTTCGGCGTGCGCGGCTTCCGCGCGAGCGATCCGGACTCGCTCTGCGCCGCGGTGGCCCAGGCGATCAACCTGGCCGAACCCGCGCTGGTGGAGGTGCCCACCGGGCCCATGCCCAGTCCAGGACATCTGGTGCGCGAGCGGAGATCCCCGCGGCCGGCGGTCTCAGTCCGCAGAGGGCCATTCGGGTGATCACCAGGCCCGTTCGGCCCAGAGCGCGACCATACACAATGGACAGAACGGCTGACCAATGTGGACAGCGGAGGAAAGCCGTGGCACCGTTGAACATGTGTCAGAACTGAACGCGACTGCCGCGGCTCTCCTCGGCCTGCTGCACGACGGTCCCAAGACCGGCGGCCAGCTCGTTGCTGCCGCAACGGAACGCTTCGGTGCGTTCTTCAGCGTCACGCGCAGCCAGGTCTACCGGGAACTGCCCGCGCTGGCTGAGGGCGGCCTGCTGAAGCTCGGCAAGCAGGGGCCGCGCTCCAGCCAGCAGTACCTCATCACGGCCGCAGGCAAGAAGGCTTTCAAGGCCTGGCTTGCCACCGAGCCGGGACCCGACCACCTGCGCAGCCCGTTGATCCTGCGGCTGATGCACGCCGGCTCGTTGCCGGCCAAGCAGCGCCAGACGCTGGTCGACTCCGCCAAGCAGGCCTACAACGGCCAGCTGGACGAGGCCCGCAACTCGGCCAAGGCCGCCCAGGACCCCTACGCCAAGGCCGCGGCGGACTTCGCCGTGGCGCACACCCGGGCAGTCATCAAGCTGCTCGACGCCATCCCCGTCACCTGAGCGGCGGCTTCCCAGTACGCTCTAGGGCTGTGAACCCCGACGTCGCAGCCGACCTCAAGGACCTCTCCGCCACGCTGGCCAGTGTTGAGGCGGTGATGGGCCTCGACAAGTTGCGTGCCGAGGTTGCCGATCTCGATGAGCAGGTCGCCCAGCCGGACCTGTGGAACGACCAGGAACGGGCCCAGCAGGTCACCAGCCGGCTCTCCCACAAGAAGGGCGAGCTGCGCCGGGTGACCGAGCTGCGCTCGCGCCTGGACGACCTCGGCGTGCTCTACGAGCTGGCCGAGGAAGAGGAGGACGAGTCCTCGGTCGCCGACGCGAACAAGGAACTCGCCCTCCTGCGGGACTCGATCGCCTCGCTGGAGGTGCGCACGCTGCTCTCCGGTGAGTACGACTCCCGGGAGGCGCTGGTCTCTGTGCGCGCCGAGGCCGGTGGCGTGGACGCCGCCGACTTCGCCGAGATGCTCATGCGGATGTACCTGCGCTGGGCCGAGCGGCACGGTTACCCCACCGACGTGTTCGATGTCTCACACGCCGAAGAGGCGGGCATCAAGTCGGCCACCTTCCGGGTCAAGTCACCCTTCGCCTACGGCACCCTCTCGGTCGAGCAGGGCACGCACCGGCTGGTGCGCATCTCGCCCTTCGACAACCAGGGCCGCCGCCAGACCTCCTTCGCCGCGGTCGAGGTGGTGCCGGTGGTCGAGCAGTCCGACCACGTCGAGATCGACGAGAAGGACCTGCGCATCGACGTCTACCGCTCCTCCGGCCCCGGTGGCCAGGGCGTGAACACCACCGACTCGGCGGTGCGCATCACGCACATCCCGACCGGCATCGTGGTCTCCTGCCAGAACGAGCGCAGCCAGCTGCAGAACAAGGCCACCGCCATGGGCGTGCTCCAGGCCAAGCTGCTGGAGCGGCGCCGCCAGGAGGAGAAGGCCAAGATGGACGCGCTCAAGGCCGACGGCGGCGGTTCCTGGGGCAACCAGATGCGCTCCTACGTGCTGCACCCGTACCAGATGGTCAAGGACCTGCGCACCGAGCACGAGGTGGGCAATCCCTCAGCAGTGCTCGACGGGGACATCGACGGCTTCCTGGAGGCGGGCATCCGCTGGCGCCGGACCAGCGAATAAGTCGAACGAACAGGACCCAGGTCCTGTTCCGTGGATCTTGCACACGATCGCCGGGCCCAGGCCGCCCCTGGCGGCACCGCCACAACGACCAAGTACGCCCGGTACGAGGCCGTCGCGGCGGCACCACCAGGAACGACCTGGACTCCGGCGCTCACGCACAAGATCCACGGAACAGGACCAAACAGACCTACCGTTCACCCCATGTAACCGACCGAATACCCACTTGCGGGCTTGCGTCGCACAGCACTCACACGTCGCATGAGTAGACTCCGGCGTCGTGATTCGGCTCGAACACGTGTCCAAGTCCTACAAGACCTCGACCCGTCCCGCGCTCGACGATGTGTCGGTGCATGTGGACAAGGGCGAGTTCGTCTTCCTCATCGGTCCGTCCGGCTCCGGCAAGTCGACGTTCCTGCGTTTGCTGCTGCGGGAGGAGACGCCGAGCAAGGGCACCGTGCACGTGGCCGACTACAACGTCGGCAAGCTGTCACGGCGCCGTGTGCCCCGGCTTCGCCAGCGCATCGGCTGCGTGTTCCAGGACTTCCGGTTGCTGGTCAACAAGACCGTCGCGGAGAACGTGGCGTTCGCGCTGGAGGTGATCGGCAAGCCCCGGCACACCATCCGCAAGGTGGTGCCCGAGGTGCTGGAACTGGTCGGTCTGGACGGCAAGGCGGACCGGCTGCCCAACGAGTTGTCCGGTGGTGAGCAGCAGCGGGTGGCGATCGCGCGAGCGTTCGTGAACCGGCCGTTGCTGCTGCTGGCCGACGAGCCAACGGGCAACCTGGACCCCGACACCAGCCAGGACATCATGTTGCTCCTGGAGCGGATCAACCGCACCGGCACCACCGTGCTGATGGCGACGCACGACCACTCGATCGTCGACGCCATGCGCCGCCGGGTGGTGGAGCTGCACCTCGGCAAGGTCATCCGTGACGACGCCCGAGGGGTGTACGGCGTCGGCCGCTAGGTCCGACCCCCGACTCCTGCCCGACTACCCAAGGAACGCCGAAGCCCGATGCGCGCCAGTTTTGTGTTCAGCGAAGTCATCACCGGCCTGCGCCGGAATATCACGATGACGATCGCGATGATCCTGACGACGGCGATCTCCCTCGGCCTGCTCGGTGGTGGCCTGCTGATCGTGCGGCTCATCGACAAGGTGCAGAACCAGTACTACGACAAGCTCCAGGTCGGTGTGACCCTGTCCGGCGATCTCAGCGCCAACGACAAGGAATGCGCCCAGGACATCTGTTCCGCGCTGCGGAAGAGCCTGTCCGAGAGCCCGCTCGTGGACACCGTCACCTACGAAAGCCGGGACAAGGCCTTCGCGCGGTTCAAGGAGATCTACGCGACCAACCGCGACCTGGTGGAGATCGTCCGCCCGGAATCGCTGCCCGCCTCGTTCCGGGTCAAGCTCAAGGACCCGACCCGGTTCGACGCGCTGGCCAAGGAGTACAAGGACAAACCAGGCGTAGCCAAGATCAATGACCAGCGGGCGCTGATCGACCAGCTGTTCGCCTTCTTCGACGGCCTGCGCAACGGCGTGTTCTTCATCGCGCTGTTGCAGGCGCTGGCCGCGCTGTTGCTGATCTCCAACACCATCCAGGTGTCCGCGTTCACCAGACGCACCGAGGTCGGCATCATGCGCCTGGTCGGCGCGACCCGGTGGTACACCCAGCTGCCCTTCCTCATCGAGGCCGTGGTGGCCGGGGTGATCGGCTCGATCCTGGCGGTCACCGGGTTGTCCATCCTCAAGGCCACCGTGGTGGACCCGATGATGGCCGAGCCGGTGAAGAACGCGGTGCTCCCGCCGATCGGCATGGGTGACGTGCTCTACGTCTCGCCCTGGCTGTTCCTGGTCGGCGTGGTGATCTCGGCGGTCACCGGCTACGTGACGCTGCGGCTGTACGTGCGGCAGTAAAATGGGTTTTCTCCGCACGTAAGGTCGTTTTCATGCCCAAAGAAGTTGGTCGCAAGGTGATCGCGTCGAACCGCAAGGCTCGGCACGACTACGCGATCGTCGACACCTATGAGGCCGGCGTGGTGCTGGTCGGCACGGAGGTCAAAAGCCTCCGTCTCGGCCGCGCCTCGCTGGTCGACGCCTTCGCCACCGTGGACGACGGCGAGGTGTGGCTCCGGAACCTGCACATCCCGGAGTACTTCCAGGGCACCTGGACCAACCACACCCCTCGGCGCAACCGCAAGCTGCTGCTGCACCGCAGGGAGATCGAGCGCCTGATCGGCAAGCTCAAGGAGAGCGGGCTGAGCCTGGTGCCGCTGTCGATGTACTTCAACGACGGCAAGGTCAAGATCGAACTGGCCCTGGCCCGCGGCAAGAAGGCCTACGACAAGCGGCACGACCTGGCCAAGCGGGACGCCGAGCGCGAGGTGGCCAAGGTCGCCGGCCGGATCCGCAAGGGCAAGTGGTGACCGGGCCGGGCAGCGACGGGCAGATCCGCGACTGGGTACGCGGGCTCGGGCTGCCCGGTCTGGTCGACCTGCACGTGCATTTCATGCCGGAGCGGGTGCTGGCCAAGGTGTGGGCCTACTTCGACGCGGCCGCGGAGCACTACGGCACGCCATGGCCGGTGACCTACCGGGTGGACGAGCAGGCCAGGGTGGAGCTGCTGCGCGGGTTCGGCGTGATCGGGTTCGCGCCGCTGGTCTACCCGCACAAGCCCGGCATGGCCGACTGGCTCAACGAGTGGTCGGCCGGGTTCGCCGAGCAGGTGCCGGAGGCGGTGCGCACCGGCACCTTCTACCCGGAGCCGGGCGCGGCGGACTACCTGGCCCGCGCGCTGTCCGAGGGCGTGCGCTGCCTCAAAGCGCATGTGCAGGTGGGCGATTACGACCCGGCGGATCCGTTGCTGGACAAGGTGTGGGGCCTGATCGCCGAATCCGGCGTGCCGGTGGTGATCCACTGTGGACACGGGCCGCTGCCCGGCCGGTTCACCGGGCTGGAGGTCTTCGAGCCGGTGCTGCGCAGGCATCCTCGGCTGACCGCGGTGCTCGCGCACGCCGGCCTGCCGGACTACTCGGGCGCGCTGGACCTGGTGGCCCGCTATCCGAGGGTGCACCTGGACACCACCATGGTCGGGGTGCCCTTCACCGTGGGCGGCGCGCCGCTGCCCGCGGACTGGAACGCGCGACTGGCCGAGTTCGGCGACCGGATCGCGCTCGGGACCGACTTCCCGAATATTCCGTACGAGTACAGCGAGCAGTTGCGGGCCATCGCGGGCTGGGCCGAGGACCTGGGGCCGGACTTCCTGCGGGCCGTTCTGCACGACACCCCGGCCAAGCTGCTCGGCCGCTGACTCAACCCGCCAGGACCGCCACGCCGAGCCGGCCGCCGTCCACGTCCAGCACGGTGCCGTGCGCGAAGGCCGCGTCCGCGCTGGCCAGGTAGACCGCGGCCTGGGCGATCGCCTCCGGCTGGCCGATCGCGCCGTAGGGCGTGCCCTTCATCATCGCCGCGGCCGGGTGGCCTTCGGTGTCGGCGTGCACCACGCCGGGCGAGATCGCGTTCACCCGCACCCCGGCCGGGCCGAACTCCGCGGACCAGGCCCGGGTGAGGGTCTCCAGCGCGCCCTTGGAGGCCGCGTAGGCCGCGCCGATCGGGATGCCGAGGCGGGCTACCCAGGAACCCAGGTTGATGATCACACCGCCGCCCTGGGCGGCCATAGCGGGCGCGATGGCGGCGGTGAGGAAGAACGGCGCCTTCACGTTGACCCCGAAGACCTGGTCGAAGGCGGCCTCGTCGGTGTCGGTGGTGGTGCGGCCACCGATCGCGCCGGAGTTGTTGACCAGGATGTCGATCCGGCCGCCGAGCACCCCGGTGGCCTTCGCGGCGAACTCGCGGGCCGCCGCCGGGGAGCCGCTGAGGTCGGCGGCCAGGAAATCGGCCCGGCCGCCGGCGGCCTGGATCTCGGCGACCACGGCCGTGCCGCGGCCAGGATCGCGGCCGGTGACGAGCACGTGCGCGCCCTCGGCGGCGTAGGCCAGCGCGATGGCGCGGCCGAGATTGCTGGTGGAACCGGTGACCAGGGCGGTCTTGTTCGCCAAACGCATGGCGGATCCTTCCGAGCAGAGTGGACCGTACGGTCCAGAAGCTAGCACAGAAGTGGACCGTGCGGTCCAGAGCGCGTAGGGTAGGGCCCATGACCTCGGCAAACCTCACCGCGCGAGGTGCGGCCACGCGGTCCCGGATAGTCGAGGCGGCGGCGGATCTGCTGCTCGCGCACGGCGTCGGCGGCACCAGCCTGGACGACATCCGGGAGCGCACCGGCACCAGCAAGAGCCAGCTCTTCCACTACTTCCCCGGCGGCAAATCCGAGCTGGTCGGCGCCATCGCGGGCTTCCAGAGCGGCCGCTTCGTCGACGCCCAGCGGCCCTGGCTGGACCGCCTGGACACCTGGGCGGACTGGGACGGCTGGCGGGACGCGGTGCTCGCGCACTACGCCGGGCAACCGCACTTCGGCTGCCCGATCGGCGCGGTGGCCGCCGAGGTCGCGGGCAATGACGAGAAGCTCGCGGCCGAACTGCACGGGCACATGGAGCGGTGGCGTGGTTACCTGCTGGCCGGGCTGGTCCGGATGCGGGACAACGGGTTGCTGCGGGCCGAGGCCGATCCGGAGCAGCTGTCGCTGGTGCTGCTCGCGGCCCTGCAGGGCGGGAAGCTGCTCAGCCAGAGCATGCGCTCGCACGCCCCGCTAGAGGCCGCGCTGGACGGGGCCCTCGCCGCGCTGCGCAGCTGGTCAGTGGTGGCCTAGGTAGGTCAGCACGGCCCGCACCCTGCGGTGTTCGTCCGGGGTGGGCTCCAGCGCGAGCTTGGCGAAGATGTTGCCGATGTGCTTCTCCACCGCGCCGTCGGAGACCTGCAGTGATTTCGCGATGGCCAGGTTGGAGTTGCCCTCGGCCATCAGCGTCAGCACCTCCCGCTCGCGCGGGGTGAGCTGTTCGAGGGGATCGCGGCGGCGGCCGAGCAGCTGGGCGATGACCTCCGGGTCGATGCTGGTGCCGCCACCGGCCACCCGGCGGACCGCGTCCACGAACTCGGCCACATCGGCCACCCGCTCCTTGAGTAGGTAACCCACGCCTGCCGCGCCGCCGCCGATCAGCTCCACCGCGTAGCGCTCCTCCACGTACTGGGAGAGCACCAGCACCGGGAACCCGGGGTGGCGTTCGCGTACCGCCAGCGCGGCCCGCAGGCCCTCGTCGGTGAAGGTCGGCGGCATCCGCACGTCCACCACGGCCAGGTCCGGCTGGTGCTCGGTGACCAGGTCCAGCAGGTTCGCGCCGTCGGCGGTGGTGGCCACCGTCCGGATGCCCTCATCGGCCAGCAGCCGCTCGATGCCCGCGCGCAGCAGCACCGAGTCCTCCGCGATCACCACGTGCACGGCAACTCCGCCCGGATCTTCGTCGGCCCGCCCTCGGGGCTGTCCACGGTCAGCACACCGTCGATGGTGGCAGCCCGGTCGGCCAGCCCGGCCAGTCCACCACCCGGCGCGGCGGTGGCGCCACCGCGGCCATCGTCGTAGATCTCCACCAGCACCCGGTCGCCGTGCCGCTGCACGGTCACCGCGACCGTGACCGCCTTGGCGTGCTTGGCCACGTTGGTCAGCGCCTCGGCCACGATGTAGTAGGCGGTGCTCTCCACCACCGTCGGCGGCCGCTGCGGCAGCTCCACCGAGACGTGCACCGGCACCGGGCAGCGGCCGGCCAGCGCGGACAGCGCCGCGTCCAGGCCGCGGTCGCCGAGCACCGCCGGGTAGATGCCGCGGGCCAGGTCACGCAGTTCCGCGATGGCCTGCTTGGCCTCGCTGTGCGCGCCGTCGATGAGCACCCTGGCCGCCGCCGGATCGGAGTCCAGCTTGGCCTTGGCCCGGCCGAGTTCCATCGCCACCGAGACCAGCCGCTGCTGCGCCCCGTCGTGCAGGTCCCGCTCGATCCGCCTGCGCTCGGCCTCGGCCGCGTCCACCCCGCGGGCCCGGCTGGCTCGCAGCTCGGTCGCCTCGGTGGTCAGCGACTGCACCGAACTCGGGCGAAGCAGACCGGCGGCCAGCTGGGCGTACACCCAGCCCAGCCCGCGCAGCCCGGCCACGCAGGGAATCGCGAGGAGCAGTCCGATCGGCACCGCGAGCAGCGCCTCGCCGAGGGTGTCGATGCTCCAGTCGATGCCCAGGTTGACCTGGATGCCGCCGGGCACCGTCCAGTACCAGAACGGCGCGCCCAGGAAGGACACCGGCACCGTGACCAGCAGCAGCCCGAACACGAAGCCGAACAACCGCACCGGGAACAACACCACCAGGAAGACCAGATCCCGCCAGGTGGCCGGATCGGTGATCATCCTCTTGAGCTTGCCCAGCGGTCCGCCGACCGGCAGCGGGCGGTAGGGGTGCGAGACGTCATGGCCCATCACGATGCCCAGCCACAGCCGTTCCAGGCTGGCCGCGCCGCGGGCGATGAACAGCGTGATGAAGAAGAGGAACACGCCCACCCAGATGATCGCGGTGCCCGCGCTGACCGAGAGCAGCGTCACGAACAGCACGAACCAGAACGTGCTCAGCGGGAACCCGGACAGCAGGTAGAGCGCGGAGCGGGCAGCGTATTTCAGGCTGCCGCCGACTCGGCTCGGGGCGGTGGTCTCCGTCATGGCCCAAGCCTGCTGCATCACCCTCGGCAACGACCATGGAGCGACCCCGTCACCTGGGGGTAGGGCTGTCCCCACCCCGCCAGGAGGAACCGGAATGACCAGCGCCGCCCGAAGCGTTATCCTCTGTGCAGGCACATCCACAACCCACGGGGGTGAACGGTTTCGACTCTGGACGTTTAGGCAGGGGAAGCGTGCCGGTGCAGGCAGATGACCACCGCAAGCGTCGCTGCAAAAAAATCAAGCGCCGACAACAATCAGCGCGCTTTCGCTCTCGCCGCCTGACGGTAAGAGTGAAGCTGTCGGCCCGGGTGCGTCTCCGACCCGGTGTCCGGCATCAGCTAGGAGACTTACCCGCGTTCCCGGTCACGGGGAGCAACGGGGAAACCCACAGTGGCTGGGCCCGTCATGTTGAACTTGTCTGTGTGATCAACAGGGCCGAGTAGAGACAGAGCAGACTGCGCACGGAGAAGTCCTGTCGAAGCGGCAGAGGACCCGGGTTCGATTCCCGGCACCTCCACCGATTGGCCGAGCCCTGCCCGCGGAGAAGCTGCGGGCGGGGCTCGGTGTCGTCATTGCTCTGGGGGGCCGAGCCCCCCAGGCCCCCAGCCGGAGGGCTGCGCCCCCGGACCCCCATCGTCGGTGCGAGTTGCGAGGGATTGCTGGGGTTGCTGCTTTTTGGGGTTTCCCCTTTCCCCCAAACCCTTTTGCCCCAACCCCTTCGTCCCGGCTCCATCCCTTCTTCTCCCGCACCCGCCTCTGGCCTCCGGTCCGGCTCTTCCGCCTGCCGCGCGCCTTCCGCCTTGCCTCTCCTTGCTCGGCCTTTCTCTCACCGACCCTGGGCTTCCGGGTGTCCCCGCCCGCCGTCCGTCCGTCCTCCTGCGTCCCCTGTGTCGTCGCACCGTCGCTCTGCGCCTGCTCTCGACTTGCGCCTCAGTAGCGGGCTGCGTAGGTGGTGGGGGGTTCGCCGAAGAGGGATTTGAAGTCTCGGGTGAAGTGGGGTTGGTCGGCGTAGCCGAGGTCGGTGGCGAGGGTGGACCAGTTGATCTGGTCGCCGGTGCTGAGGCGTTGGGTTACCTCGTGTAGGCGGTAGCGGCGGATTACCCATTTGGGGCCTACGCCTACGTAGTCGGCGAAGAGGCGTTGTAGCTGGCGGACTGTGGTGTTGTGGGCTTGGGCTACTGCTTCTACCCGGGACAGGGTGGGGGTGGTGGCGATGGTGTTGACGATGGCTGCTGCTTCTTGGGCGCGGGGGTCTGGGGGTGGGAGGTGTTGGCGTAGGTAGGTTTCGGCGGCTTCCACTGTTGTTGGGGATGGTGGGGGTGGGCCGAAAAGTGTTGTGGCGTCTAGGGTTTTGTTGGTTATTTGGGAGATTGGGTGGTTGAGGAAGGGGCGGAAGCAGCCGGGGTGGAAGCGGATGCCGAAGACGGATCCGTTGCCTGCCAGGAGTTTGTGGTGGAAGCGGGTGCGGACGCCGTTGATGGTGGCGTTGTTGTCCTGGAAGGTCAGGTGGATGTGCGGGTGGGGGACGATCTTTTGTTGGTAGGGCTCGGGGTAGTCCCAGGTGACTGACCAGTACTGGTCTACGTAGGGGGCCAGGTCGGGGGACGGGGCCGTGTAGGTGTGGCGCTGGAAGTTCTTCCAGGCGCTGGCCAGTTCGCGTGGGTCCCTGGGCACGGGGGGATTTTATGTCGCGTTTGTTCAATACGCGGGGGCTGGGCGTGCCTAGGTTGGGGACATGTCTGCTGAGCACATGTTGTTGGTGGGGGCGCCGTTGGGCGCGGTGGTGCGGAATCTGACTGGGGAGTCGTTGGGAGCTGCCACGCCTTGTTCCGAGTACGACGTGCGGGGGTTGGTGAATCACCTGTTGTTCTGGGGGCCCTCGTTGGAGGGGGCGGGGCGGAAGGAATCTGTGCCGCCGCCTGCGGCGAGCGAAGGCGAGGTTGATTTGGTGGGGGATGGGTGGGTTGGTGCGTTGGCGGGGCAGGTTGGGCGGACTGTGGAGGCTTGGGGGCAGGGGTCGGCTTGGGAGGGATTGACCTGGATGGGTGGGGCTGAGCAGATACCTGCTGCTGTGGTGGGGGGCATGGTTGTTGCCGAGCTTGTGGTGCATGGGTGGGATTTGGCTCGGGCTACTGGGCAGGTGGTGGAGTGGGATGCGGGGTTGGTGGATTTCCTGTTCGAGCAGGTGTCCATGACCGCGCAGCAGGGGCGGGAGATGGGGGTTTATGGGGAGGAGGTTGTGGTGTCTTCGTCTGCGTCCACAGTGGATCGGGTTTTGGGGCTTACCGGGCGGGATCCGGGGTGGACAGCCAGGTTGTGACCAGGGTGGTGACCACCTCGCCTGCGCGGTCGTTCAGGTGCAGGTTGTCGGTGAGCAGGTGTAGGCCGTTGGTGCTGGAGATGGTGTTCCAGGAACGGCCTAGTAGGTAGCGCTGGATGGCGATGGCGAAGGTGTCCAGGAAGGTGAAGTCCTGGGCGGTGGGGGTGCCGTTGTGTTCGCGGAGCAGGGTGGTCAGTGCTTCGTTGAGGGGGAGGTAGGTGATGTTGTGCTGGACGGCCAGGTCTTTGATGGCCTGGTTGTAGGGGGTTAGGGCCTGGTTTGCTTGGGAGGTCAGGTTTTCGCCTTGGGGTGGGAGGGAGAGGATCGCTGTCCTGGTTGGTTTCAGGCGGGTCAGGATGTTGGTGAGGTTGTTTGTGAAGGTGGGGAGGGGGACCTGGTCGCGGGCGTCGTTGGCGCCGATGAGCAGGGTCACCGCGGTGGGTTGGCAGGCCAGGACGTCGGTGTCCAGGCGGTGGCGGAGGTCGGTGGTGGTGTCGCCGTTGACGCCTGCGTTGATCACCGCGGTCGCTGGGCCGAGCCGGGTGCGGGCGCCTACCCAGTCGGTGCTGAGGGTGCCGCGGGTGGAGCTGGAGCCCACGGCGAGCAGGACCTGGCGCACCGAGGGGTCCTTCGCGCGGTTCTGGTAGGCGGACGGGGAGTTCTCCGGGGCGCGGAGGAAGGCCGCGTAGGCCAGCGCGGCGGTGCCGGCAACGAGGACCGCGGTGCTCGCGGCCAGGGCGATCAGGGTGCGGCGCAAGGGTTTTCTCATGTCGCGACCGTTCGGGCGGTGCCGACGGTCGACGGGATGGTCAGGGCGTGCAGCAGGGCGTCGGCCAGGTCGGCGCGCGGGATGCTGTTGCCGCCGGGGATGTTGCGGCCGTTGGCGATGCGGTAGACGCCGGTGTGCGCGGCGTTGGTCAGGCGAGGCGGGCGCACGATCGTCCAGTCGGTGTCGCTGGCCATGATCAGTTCTTCCATCCGGCGCATATCTCCCCAGGGGTGCCGGAAAACGCGGTTCAGGATGGGCTTGAGCAGGTAGCGGGTGGCGGGATCGTCGCCTTCGGTGGTGGCGCCGGAGGTGCTGACCACGACCAGCCTGCGGACGCCTGCCTTGGGCATCGCGCGCAGGATGGACTCGGCGCTGTCCGTGCAGATCGTGGTGGGCTTCAGGTTGCCGGCGCCGAGGGCGGAGATGACCGCGTCGCGGCCGATGAGGTGTTCGGTGATGGCGGCGGGGTCGAGCACGTCGGCCTGGGCGATGGTCAGCGCGGGGTGGTGCAGCTGGAGTTTGGCCCGGTTTCTGACCACCGCGGTGACCTGGTGTTTTGCCAGGAGTGCCTGCTGGACGACGTGCTCGCCGGTGCGGCCGGACGCGCCGAAGACGGTGATGTTCATGGACTCCCCAATGGTTAGTGAGTGCTCACTAACTACTATGGTGGGTGAGTGTTCACTAACCTGTCAACCGTCGGCGGTGAGCGGAGGATGTGTGAGTACTCGGGGCCGGATCCTGGACGCGGCGGCGTCGGTGTTGCGCACCAAGGGCCTGGCGCGGGCCACCACCAAGGAGATCGCCAAGGCGGCGGAGCTGTCCGAGGCCGCTTTGTACAAGCACTTCGCGGGCAAGACCGAGCTGTTCCTCGCGGTGCTGGGCGAGCGGGTGCCCGGGGAGCTGCTGGCGCGGCTGACCGCGTTGCCCGAGCGGGTCGGGGCCGGTGCGGTGCGGGGCACGCTGGTGGAGCTGACCAGGGCGATGCTGGTGTTCTTCGGGGAGTCCTTCCCGATGGCGGCCTCGTTGTTCGCCGAGCCGGAGTTGTTCGCGGCGCATCGGGCGGTGCTGCGCGAACGGGGCAACGGACCGCAGTTCGTCGGGCAGGCGGTGGCCGGGTACCTGGCCGCGGAACAGGCGGGTGGGCGGCTGGCGGACGGGGTGGATCCGGTGGGGGCGGCGGAGTTGCTGACCGGGGCCTGCATGCAGCACGCGTTCCTCGGGCACTTCGTCGAGCCCGCGGAGTCGCTGGATCAGGTGGCGGAGCGGTTGGTGGGAACTTTGTTGGCCGGGCTGGGGAAGTGACGGGTCAGCGGGCCGGGGTGTCGGCGATGTCGTGGGCGGCGATGTAGCCGAAGGTCATGGCGGGGCCGAGGGTCGAGCCCGCGCCTGCGTAGCTGCGGCCCATCACGGCGCTGGTGCAATTGCCGGAGGCCCAGAGACCGGGGATGACGGTGCCGTCGGGGCGCAGGACCCGGGAGCGGGCGTCGGTGCGCATGCCGCCCTTGGTGCCCAGATCGCCGGGGACGATCTTCATCGCGTAGAACGGGCCCTGGGTGATGGGGGCCAGGCAGGCGTTGGGGGTGTTGGTGGGGTCGGCGTAGTAGTGGTCGTAGGCGCTGTCGCCGCGTTTGAAGTCCGGGTCGCGGCCTGCGCGGGCGAAGCCGTTGAAGCGGTCCACGGTCTCGCGCAGCAGCACCGGCTGGATGCCGATCCGGGCGGCCAGCGACTCGATGCTGTCCGCCTTGGCCATCGCGCCGCTGTCGAACCAGGCCTGCGGCAGCGGCAGCAGGGGCGCGATGTCCTTGAACAGGTAGCGATTCCGGTACTGCTGGTCGGTGATCAGCCAGGCCGGGATGTGCGAGGCGCCAGGCTGGTCCTTCTCGTACATCACGTGCACGACGTCGCTGTAGGGCGCGGCCTCGTTGACGAAGCGTTTGCCCGCGCCGTTGACCAGGATGCAGCCGGGCAGGGTGCGTTCGGACAGGCAGAAGTACGGGCCCTCGGGCAGTGGGATCGCCGGGCCCCACCAGGCGTCGTCGAGCAGGTCCGTGGCGGCGCCGATCCGTTGGCCCGCTTCGATTCCGGCGCCGGTGTTGGCCTTGGCGCCGACAGACCAGGCGGTCCCGATGGGTTCTTCCTGGTACTCCTTGCGCATACGTTCGTTGTGCTCGAACCCGCCGGAGCCGACGATCACCCCGCGCCGGGCGCGGACCTGGATCTGGGCGCCGTTCTGTTGCGCGATCACGCCGGTGACCCGGCCGTTCTCCACCAGCAGGTCGACCAGTGGCGTGTTCAGCCAGACCGGGACCCCGGCGGTCATCAGGCCCGCGCGGAGCCCGCCGGCCAGCGCGCCGCCCATGGTCAGCGGTTTCTGGCCGGCCAGACCGGCCGCGATGCCGCGGGCGACCATGGTGCTGGCGGTGGCCACGCCGCGCGGGTGCCGGGCGATGAGGGTGAGCCACTTGTAGTCGACGCCGTAGACGACGGTGGCCGGTGGCGTTGCCATGTAAGGGGGATTGAGGTTGGCCAGCTCCGCGCCCAGGATCCGGCCGTCGATCATCTGCGGTTCGATCGAGCGGCCGGCGGGGATCCCGCCGGGGAACTCCGGGTAGTAGTCGGAGTAGCCCTCCATCCAGGTGAACTTCAGCGGGCTGTTGCGCTGCAGGAAGGAGAGCATCGCCGGGCCGTTGGACAGGTAGGCCCGCTGGCGCTCGATCGGGATGTCGCCGACCACGTGCGCGAGGTAGGTGGCGGCCTTCTCCGGCGTGTCCGGCACACCCGCGGCCAGCAGCACCTCGTTGTTCGGGATCCAGATCGCCGCGCCCGAGCGGGCCATCGACCCACCGAAGACCGCCGCCTTCTCCAGCACGACGGTCCGCAATCCACGCTTGGCCGCGGTGAGGGCCGCGGTCATCCCCGCGGCTCCGGCACCGACCACCACCACGTCGAACTCCGCCATCGCCGCCCTCCGTTGGGTCGGGGGATAATGTGAAACAGGTTATAGTTTCGGCGAGTGGCTGTGTTCTGCCAAAAGAAGGAAGTTGTCCGGCCAAAGGTAGAACGTGTTCAACTGAGTGGCAGGACAGTCACGGTGCCGCGGGTGGTGTCCGGGATGAGCAGCCGTTTGCCGCGCTCGTCCAGCAGGAAGTCGGCGGTGCCGCCCGAGCCGAGGCCGGCGAGCAGGAGTTTCGGGTGCTCGCCGGCGCGGTCGACCCGCCACACCGCGCCCTGGTCGTAGCTGGAGACGTAGACAGTGCCGTCGGTGGCCTGCTCGATGCCGTCGGCGGCGCGGAAGCCGGTGGCCAGGATGCTCTGGCGGCCGGTGCGCAGGTCGATCTCGGTCAGGTTGCCGTAGAAGAACTCGGCGGCGAGCAGGGTGCCGGGGCGGTTGCCGAGGGCGATGCCGTTGTGGATCAGGGTCCGGCGGGACGGGGCGGCGGCCTCGGTCACCTTGCCGGACAAGGAGATCCGGTAGACGCGGGCGCGGGCCGGGATGTCCAGGGCCTGGGGGCTGTCCACCGGCCAGAGGGTGCCGCTGGGGTCGCGCATCTTCTCCCTGGCGCCCATCTCGGTGACGTAGACGGCCTGGCCGCCGGGTTCGGCGACGGCGTCGTTGAGCGCGGCCACCGGGTGCGGGAAGGCGGTGGACTCGGCCAGCACGCGCTTGGCGCCGGTGCGGTCGATCTGCCACACCCGGGTGAAGTCGGTGGCGATCAGGAACTTTCCGGTGAAGGCCAGGCCGCGGGGGTTGTCCAGGCCGGTGGCGAAGGTGCTGACCTGGCCGGTGGCGGGGTCGAGGGTGCGGATCTCGCCGTCATCGCGGCCGGGGGTGGCTTCGCCCTGGACGGAGACGTAGACGCGGCCCTGCCAGGCTTGGACAGCGCTTTCCGGGCGGGGGCCGATGGGCCAGGTGACCGGGGCGGTGGGGGCATCGAGAGCGGCGAGGGAGGCTGGGGCGGGCAGGCTCGCCGGGGCGTGCGGGGCGGCTGGGGCCTCGTTCGGGGCGAGGTTGGTCTGGGCGGGCGGGCTCGCGGGGGCTTCCGGGGCGGCGGAAACGGCGGTCGCGGTGGCCGTGAGCAGCAGCGTGGTGGCCAGGGCCAGTGCGGCGGGTCGTCTCATGGCCAGCATCCTTTCCGGCTGGTTCAGACCACGCCAGAGCCGGAAGGCCACTTCCCGGGTCGTCAGGAAACGGTCAGGCTACGGTCTGTCGGGAGTCAGGGTGATGGGTTGTCGTGACAGCCTTGACCGGTGTCGATGACGGGAAGCGGTGGCGGAGCGATGCGCCTGGACGCGATGGCCGCGACTGCGGGGACCAAGGTGCTCGTGGTCGACGACGAGCCCTACATCACCGAGCTGCTCGCCACCACGCTGCGGCTGGCCGGGTACGACGTGCTCACCGCGGGCAGCGGGGCCGAGGCGGTGCGGGCCGCGGAGAGCGGCAACCCCGAACTGCTGATCCTGGACATCATGCTGCCCGACACCGACGGGTTCGAGCTGTGCCGCAGGCTGCGGCTGGACCGGCCGCGGCTGCCCGTGGTGTTCCTGACCGCGCGCGATTCCACCGAGGACAAGGTGCGCGGGCTGACCCTCGGCGGCGACGACTACGTGACCAAACCCTTCAGCGTGGCCGAGGTGCTGGCCAGGGTGCAGGCGGTGCTGCGGCGCACCCGGGGCGGGCAGGAGGAGTCCGCGGCACTGCGTTGCGGGGAGCTGGTGCTGGATGAGGAGGCGCACGAGGTGCACCGGGCCGGGCGGCAGCTGGAGCTGTCCCCGACCGAGTACAAACTGCTGCGCTACCTGCTGGTCAACGCCGGCCGGGTGGTGTCCAAGGCACAGATCCTGGACCACGTGTGGCAGTACGACTTCGGCGGGGACGCGGCGGTGGTGGAGAAGTTCATCTCCCGGTTGCGGCACAAGGTCGACGCCGAGGGGTCGCCGCTGATCCACACCGTGCGCGGTTTCGGCTACACGCTGCGCCCGGCCAAGGGCTGACGGCGTGGCCTGGCGGTTCGCCTCGCTGCGCGGCCGGTTGCTGGCCGGCACCATCCTGCTGGCCACCATCGGCATCGTGGTGGTGGACGCGGCCGCTTACCTCGGGCTCCAGCACTACCTGCAGGTGCGGGTGGACCAGGCGTTGCGGGTGGTGGAGCTGCGGGTCAAGCAGATCGACAAGGATCACCGGGAACTGACCAGGGAAGCCGTCGAGGCGATGGGCGCGCTCGGGCCGAGCGGCAGCTACTTCGCCCTGGTCGACGGCGCCGGGCAGGTGATCAGGGAGGTCCAGCCGGACGGCCCCGGTGGCCCGCCGGAGCCGGTGCCCGACCTCTCCGACGCGCAGCGACGGGTCGCGGGCGGCGAGCCGTACACCGTGCTGGCCAAGGGAAATCCCGATCTGGAGTACCGCACGCTGGTCGTATCGCTGAATCAGCCGCTGCACACCCCCAGCGGCAGCCTCGCGCACACCGTCGTGGTGGCCACCTCGTTGCGCCCCAACGCCGACACCCTCGCCGGACTCGCCGGATTCGGCCTGATCGCCACCCTGGGCACCGTCGGCCTGCTCGCGATGCTGTCCCTGTGCGTGCTCTGGGTCGGGCTGAAACCGTTGCGGGACATGGCCGCCAACGCCACCGCCATCGCCGCGGGCGATCACACCAGGCGGATCGGGGTGACCGGCGGCAACACCGAGGTGGACCAGCTCGCGCACGCGGTCAACCTGGCCTTCGACGCCCGGCAGCGCTCCGAGGAACGGTTGCGCAGCTTCATCGCCGACGCCTCGCACGAGCTGCGCACCCCGCTGACCACCATCCGCGGCTGGGCCGACCTCTACCTGCAGGGCGTGGACGATCCGCAGGTGGTCGAGCTGGCCATGACCCGGATCGAGGACGAGGCGACCCGGATGCACTCGCTGGTCGAGGAGTTGCTGCTGCTGGCCCGGCTGGACCAGGGCAGGCCGCTGGTGGCCGAACCGGTGGACCTGGGGGTGCTGGCCGGGGACGCGGTGGCCGACGCGATGGTGGTCGACGGCGAACGCGAGATCACCCTGGCCGTCACCACGGTGAACGCGGTGGTGCGCGGTGATGCCAACCGGCTGCGCCAGGTGCTGCGCAACCTGCTCGGCAACGCCCTGCAGCACACCCCGGCGGGCAGTCCGGTGCATGTGGCGGTACGCGGGGTGGGCGCGGGCGGGGTCGGCGTGGTCGTCGCCGACGAGGGCCCTGGGCTGTCCCCCGACCAGCTGGGCCGGGTCTTCGAGCGGTTCTACCGCGGTGATTCCTCCCGCGGCCGGGGCGGGGCCGGACTGGGGCTGAGCATCGTGCGGGCGATCAGCGAGGCGCACGGCGGTTCGGTCTGGGTGGACTCGCAGCCGGGGCAGGGCGCGGCGTTCACCGTGGTCATCCCGCGCGGGGCGCCCGACGTCAGCAAACTGTCAGGTGACATTCGGTGAACCGGCAGGTGGTCCTGGTCACCTGGAGTCGTTCCCACGAGGAGGGCTCCGCGATGACCGAGACCATGGCCGCACCGCCGTTCCCCATGCAGCGGCAGTGCCCCTTCCACCCGCCACAGGAGATCGGCGAGCTGCGCGACAGCGCGACGCCGATCTCCCGGATGACCTTTCCCAGCGGTGACGAGGGCTGGCTGCTGACCCGGCACGCCGACATCCGGCTTGTGCTCACCGATCCCCGGTTCACCGTGCGCAACCGCAGGTTCCTCTTCAGCAAGCTCCAGCAGGAACCGCAGCCGATCCGCCGGGGCATGCTGCTGAGCATGGACGCGCCGGAGCACCCGGCCTACCGCAAGCTGCTGACCAGAGAGTTCACTGTCCGCCGGATGCAGCACCTGCGACCGCGGATCCAGCAGATCGTGGACGAGCACCTCGACGCCATGGCGGCCAAGGGCGGGGTGGTCGACCTGGTGGAGGAGCTGGCGCTGCCGGTGCCCTCGCTGGTGATCTGCGAGCTGCTCGGCGTGCCGTATGCCGACCGGGACCACTTCCAGGCCGTCACCGTGGACCTGCTCCGGCTGGACACCCCGCCGGAGCGGCGCAAGGCGGCGGTGGACGAGTTCGACCGGTACCTGGGGGTGCTGGTGCGCACCAAGCGGCTGGACCCCGGTGAGGACCTGCTGTCCGACCTGATCGCGCGCGCGGACGCCGGTGAGGAACTGATCGACGACGAGGTGCTGGTCAGCTTCGCCTTCCTGCTGCTCGTCGCCGGGCACGAGACCACCGCGAACATGATCGGCCTGAGCACCGCGGTGCTGCTGGAGAACCCGGACCAGCTCGAGTTGCTCCGGAACAAGCCGGAGCTGGCTGACAAGGCGGTCGAGGAACTGCTGCGCTACCTGACCATCATCCACCTGGGCCTGCAGCGCAGCGCCCTGGAGGACGTGGAGATCGGCGGCCACCTGATCAAGGCGGGCGAGATCGTGGCGCTGCACGTCTCCGGGGCCAACTTCGACCCCGCGCTGCTGGAGGACGCCGAGCGGCTGGACATCACCCGCCAGCCGGTGGCGCACCTGACCTTCGGCTTCGGCCCGCACCAGTGCCTGGGCCAGCAACTGGCCCGGATGGAACTCCGGGTGGTGTTCAGCACGTTGTTCGAACGCTTCCCCACGCTGGAACTGGCCGCGCCGCTGGCGGAGATCCCGTTCCGCTCGGACATGGCCATCTACGGCGTGCACAAGCTGCCCGTGCGCTGGTGAGAGAGGAATTCCGCCGATGAAGGTGCTGATCGATCAGGACCGCTGCTGCGGCGCTGGGTCCTGCGTGCTGGCCGCGCCGGAGGTGTTCGACCAGCGGGAGGAGGACGGCATCGTGGCGTTGCTGGACCCGACTCCCGATGATTCCCAGCGCGCCCTGGTGGATGATGCGGTCAGCCGCTGTCCCGCGGCCGCGATCTCAGTAGTGGAGTAGACACGGTGTTGCGTCAGGTCGTCGTGGTCGGTGCCTCGGCCGCTGGGTTGACCACGGTGGAGGCCCTGCGCAGGGGCGGGTACGAGGGCAAGGTCACGCTGGTGGGCGCGGAGCCACACCTGCCGTATGACCGCCCACCGCTGTCCAAGCAGGTGCTGGCCGGGGACTGGGCGCCCGAACGGGCCCGGTTGCGGGCCGAGGACCACCTCGACGGCCTGGACGTGGAACTGGTCCTGGGCAACGCCGCCACCAGCCTGGACCCGGCGCGTGCCCGGGTCGGGCTGGCTGACGGCGCGGGGCTGGACTACGACGGGCTGGTGATCGCCACCGGCGTGGCCGCCCGCACCCTGCCCAGCGCCGAGGGCCTGGCCGGGGTGCACGTGCTGCGCACCCTGGACGACGCGCTCGCGTTGCGCGCCGACCTGCTGACCGGGCCCAGGGTGGTCGTGGTCGGCGCCGGGCTGATCGGCTGCGAGGTGGCCGCCACCGCGCGCAAGCTCGGCGCCGAGGTGACCATCGTGGAACCCCTGGAAGCGCCGATGGTGCGGGTGCTGGGCGCGCGGATCGGCGGACTGATCAGCCAGGTGCACGCCGACCACGGGGTGCCGGTGCGCACCGGGGTGGGCGTGGCCAGCCTGGCCGGCTCGATGGGCCGGGTCACCGCGGTGCTGCTGGAGGACGGCACCAAGCTGCCCGCGGACGTGGTGGTGCTGGGCATCGGCGCCAACCCGGCGGTGGGCTGGTTGCAGGGCAGTGGGCTGACCATCAGCGCGGCCGGGGTCGAATGCGACGCCACCTGCCAGGCCGCGCCAGGGGTCTACGCCGCGGGTGACGTGGCCAGCTGGACGCACCTCGGCCTGGGCGCCCAGCTCCGGCTGGAGCACCGGACCAACGCGACCGAACAGGGCATCGCGGTGGCCAAGAACCTGCTGGCCGGACCGGACAACGCCCAGCCGTACCAGCCGCTGCCCTACTTCTGGACCGACCAGTACGACCTCAAGATCCAGGGCTTCGGCCTGCCCGCCGCGCAGGACGAGGTCGAGGTGGTGGAAGGCGATCTGGACTCGCGCAAGTTCGTGGCGCTGTACCGCCGCGCCGGTCGGGTGACCGGCGCGGTCGGCTGGAACAGCGCTCGGGCCATGCGGCCCTACCGGCAGCAGGTCATCGACGGGATGACGCCTGCCGGAGCCTGACCTTGGTCAGCTGATCGGGAAGTTGCGGGTGCGGTCGCTCTGGCTCATCTGGAGCCGGTCGCCCCAGGAGGAGAGCTGGCTGCCGTCGGAGAACTGCAGGTCCACCCGGAAGTTGAACCGCCAGGTGTCGTTGCCGTTCGGGTCGATGCGCAGGTGCAGGTTGCCGCCCTGCAGCAGCTCCCAGCGGCTCGGGTTGTGGATGTACATGCCGAACGGACCGTTGTCGCTGTGGTCGTCGAAGTCGCCGAAGGCGTTGGCCACCCTGGCCGCGGTGGTGCCGTTGCGGTCGACGGCGGTCACTGTGATGTGGGTGTCGTGGTCCTTGTCCTCGTCGTTGGTGTGGAAGAAGACACTGGCCCTGGTCAGGTGGGCGCCGGGGGCCGGGAGCTGCCCGGCGAAGGAGGCGGCGTCCAGGGTGATCGACTTGGCCGGGATCGGCGTCGGCGAGGCCATCGCGGCCGGGGTGATGACCAGGGTGGCGACCGCGGCGGTGAGCGCGGCCAGCTTGGACAGGTTTCGCAAGGTGTTTCCCCCTGTGCTCGGGTCGGATTCGCAGGGCACAGCCAAGCGCCGGGGGCGGTCGCGGTGCTTCGGCACAACTACGTACGTGGGTGCTTCGGCACTAAAGTGAGCCCCGGCCGTACGCCCGAATGGGCACAGCCGGATAGAGAAAACTGACGCAGCGCCCGTTGCTCCAGGTGCACCAGTACGGTCCTGCACCGGGGTCACCGGGTTTGAGCGCGGGGGGATGCTGTGCCACAGGTCCGTGTGCAGCCGGGCAGGTCCGCTTTTGTCGGCCGGGACCGGGAACTCGCCGAGCTTGTGTCCATTGTGGACGGACCGCCGTCGGCCCGGTTCCGGTTCGTGCAGATCGCCGGCGAGCCGGGCATCGGCAAGAGCCGCCTGCTCGCCGAACTCGCCGACGCGGCCCGGGACAAGGGCCAGGAGGTGCTGCTCGGCCGGGCCTCGGAGTTCGAGACCTGCCGGCCCTTCGGCGTGTTCGCCGACGCCCTCGACGACCACTTCGCCGCCCTCGGCCCGGCCTGGTACGAACGGCTGGGCGCGGTCACGGTGGCCCGCTGCGCCGCGGTGTTCCCGGCTTTCGGCGCGCCAGGTCAGGACAACCTCGGCGCGGAACGCCATGTGCTGCACCGCGCGGTGCGGGCCGCGCTGGAGGCGGTGGTCGGCCGGGCCGGGCTGGTGGTGGTGCTGGACGATCTGCACTGGGCCGATGTCGCCTCGCTGGAACTGCTGGACCACCTGGTGCGCAGGCCGGGCCGGGGCAGGCTGACCTTCGTGGTCGCGCACCGGCCGCGGCAGCTCTCGGTGGCCGGGCACACCATGCTGGCGCGGGCGATGAGCGACGGCCACGGGCACCGGCTGGAACTGGGCCCGCTCAGCCAGGAGGCCACCGCGCTGCTGCTCGGCGCCGAGGCTGGCAAGGCCAGGGTGGCCGGGCTGCACCGGGCCAGTCAGGGCAACCCGTTCTACCTCCAGGCACTGGCCACCGTCACCGATCCGGTGCTGTGGCAGCAAACCCCGGCCGAGCTGAGCGAGGAACTGCCCGCGCACGTGCGGGCCGCGCTGCTGTCCGAAGTGGACAGACTGAGTCCGCTGGCCCGGCTGGTGGTGCGTGGCGCGGCGGTGGCCGGTGAGCCGGTGGACGCCGAACTGGTCGCGGTCACCAGTGTGCTGCCGGTGGTGCAGGTGCGCGCCGCGCTGGACGAGGCGCTGGCCGCGGACGTCTTCCGCGGCGGCACCGGCGCTCGCGCGGTGGAGTTCCGGCATCCGCTGCTGCGGCACCTGGTCTACGACGCGTCCCCGCTGAGCTGGCGGGACGGCGCGCACCGCAGGCTGGCCGAGGTGCTGCACCGGCGCGGCGCGGCCCCGGAGGTCCGGGCCAGGCATCTGGAGCTGACTGCCCGGCCCGGCGACACCGCGGCGGTGGAGGTGCTGGTCGAGGCGGCCCGCCGGGTCCGCTTCCGGGCGCCGGCCACCGCGGCCCGCTGGCTGGCCGCCGCGCTCGGCCTGGTGCCCGCGGTGTCCACAGAGGACCGGGTGGAACTCCAGGTCGAACTGGCCGACGCGCTCACCGCGGCCGGGCGCACCGAGGAGGGCGTCGAGGTGCTGCGCAGGCTCATCCGCGGCCGCAGGCCCGGTGGCTCGCCCGCGCAGACCCGCGCGGTGGTGCTGTGGTCCACGATCGAGCGCTGGCTGAGCCAGTTCCGCGCGGTCGCGCCGGTGCTGCGCGCCGAACTGGCCACGGTGGACGAGTCCGATCCGGTCACCGCGGCCACCCTGCACCACGAGCTGGCCTTCGTCGAGCACGCGCTGGGCAACCAGGCGGTGGCCGAGGCGCACGCCACCGCGGTCGCCGGCACACCCCCGGTGCCGGAGGTGCGCGGCCTGCAGGCCAGCGCCTGCGGACTGTTGTCCTACAACCGGTTTCAGGCCAGGGACATCCCGGCCGCGGCGGAGTGGATCGACCGCTCCATCGCCGATTTCGACGCGCTCACCGACGACGAGCTGGCCCAGCACCTGCTCGCGATCGAGCACAGCCACTGGGCCGGGCTGTTCCAGGGCCGCTACCCGGACACGGTCCGGCAGGCCAAGCGGATCCTGGCGCTGGCCGGTGGCTCCGGGCACCACCTGGTGGTGCTGCGCAGCCAGCTGCGCGCCGCCACCGCGCTGTACATGCTGGGCGAGTTGGTCGAGGCCGAGCAGTTCGCCGAGGAGGCCATCGAGGTCGCCACTCTGGTCGGCCAGCCCTTCGAGCTGGCCCTGAGCCTGTTGCTGACCAGCGAGATCGCCGCGGACCGGGGTGATCTGGACCGGTCGGTGCGACTGGCCGAGGAGGTGGTGGAGCTGGCCCGCAAGCACGAGTTGCGTTCGATGGGCCCTGCGGTGTTCCAGCTCGCCGAGGCCCGCCGGATCTCCGGCAGGCCGGTGGACCTGGCCGCCGACTTCGCCGAGCTGAGCTACCAGCACCCGTCCCGGCGGGTGTGGGAACTGCCGAGTTTCCAGCTGGAGCAACTGGTCGCGCACGCCATCGCGGCCGGCGATCTCCACTACGCCGAGCAGGCGCTCAAGCACTGCCAGACCCTGGCGCACGAGCTGATCCGCGGCTCCACCGGCCACGCCCTGCTGTCCGAGGCCCTGTTGTCGCTGGCCCGCAAGGAATCCGGCCGGGCCGTCGAACTCGCCCGCGCCGCGGTGGCCAGCTTTGCCGCCGACGGCCTGCCCTTCAACGTGGGCAAGGCGCACCTCACCCTGGGCGCGGCACTGGCCGAGTCGGGCGAGCGCGCCCAGGCGCTGGCCGAACTGGACCGGGCGATCGTGCTGTTCACCGAGTCCGGCGCGGACCGCTGGGTCGAGCAAACCGTGAAACTGCAACGCAAACAGGGCCGCCGGGTGCCCAAGGCCGCGCCCAGGGTGTCGCCGGGGGAGCTGACCGTGCGGGAGACCGAGATCGCCGAGCTGATCAGCCAGGGCTTCCCGAACAAGGCGATCGCGGCACGCCTGGTGCTCAGCGAACGCACGGTGACCACGCACGTGTCCAACATCCTGGCCAAGACCGGACTGCCCTCGCGCACCGCGCTGGCGGCGCACATGTTGCGCGCCGCCAACGGGGACTGAACCGGTCAGCTCAGCCGGATGCCCACCGCGTACGCGGTCAGCGCGGCGGGTGAGGCCCCGCCGTGGTCTTTGGACCCGGCCCGGTAGCCGCGCGCGCTGCCCGCCACCGGTTCCAGCTGCCACAGCAGGTTGCCCGCGCCCTGCCAGTGCACCTCGGCACCACCGCCGGTCAGCGCGAAGCCCTCGGCCACGGTCGCGGTCGCCGCGGGGTGGTTGGTGAAGGCGGAACCCCCGGGCAGCACGCTGCCGGAGACCCGGCCGGCCGGCAGGTTCCGGTTGAGGTAGACGCCGTAGGCCACCACCTTGGCCGGATCGCCCTGGTTGTGGTCCTTCCCGCGGGCCTTCCAGGTTTCGCCGCCGGTCGGGAAGGAGGCGGTGGCCAGGTTGCCCGCGCCGGTCCACTGGATGGTGAAGCCGCCGCCGAGCAGCGCCCAGGAGTCCGCGCCGGGGTTGGGCGCCTCGGCCTCCGGGTGCGCGGCGACCGCGCTGGTGGCCTCGGTGACCCGCAGTTGCGCACGCAGCTGGTCCGCGCTCATCCCCGCGATCTTCAACCCGATCACGTAGGCCCGCAGGCTGTGCGGCTGACTGCCGTGGTGATCCTTGGAACTGGCGGCCCAGCCGGTGAACCCCGGCAGCGGGTAGGAGGCGGTGAGCAGCGCGCCATTGCCCTGATTCGTCGCGACCGCGCCACCGCCGACGGCCACCACGTCCGCGTCCGGGATGGTGACCCGGTGGTCCCGGGTGTGCGCGGCCACCGCGCCGGCCCGCTCGTACACGGTCACGGTGACCTTGCCGGAGGCGTCCCGGTAGGTGTTGACCAGCGTGCCCGCGTCCGAGGGTTCGGCGGCGGCGGTGACCTGGGCGCCCGCCGCCAGCAGGCTGACCGCGGTCAGCGTGATGAGCAGGAGCTTGTTCGGCTTGCGCACGGGATGCCCTTCGGTGGTCAGGGGTGACCGCGACAGCAAACCTGGTTTGGCGGCCGGGGGGTTCGTAGGAAGTGCGTACGACCGGTTCTTGCCCGAAAAGGAGCGCGGGCTGGCGGCGCACGGGTCGCGCGCCGCCAACCCGGGGTGCGCGGACTCAGAACAGGCGGATGCCCAGTGCCCACACCGACATCGTCGCGGGCGAGTCGTGCCGGTGGTCCTTGGCGCCTGCCTGGAAGGTCCGGGTCAGGCCGGCCGCGGGCCGGAGCTGCCACAGCATGTTGCCGGCGCCCTGCCAGTGCACCTCGGCTCCGCCGCCGGTGAGCGCGTAGTCGGCGCCGACGCTCGCGGCCGCCTCGGGGTGGGCCGAGTGCCCCGCGTGCCCGGGCTCCCGGACCGCGGCCACCGTCCCGACCGGCAGGTGCTTCTTGATGAAGATGCCGTAGGCGTCGATGGCGGCCGGGTCGGACTCGATGTGGTCCTTCGACTTGGCCTTCCAGGACAGCGCGGAACTCGGGTAGGAGGCGGTGGCGAGGTTGCCGGCGCCGCCCCACTTCACGTTGAACCCGCCGCCGAGCATCTCAAAGGGACCGCCGGTGGGCGGCGGGCCCACCTCGGCCTCCGCGTGCGCGGCCATGCTGCCAGGGTTCTTGTTCACGTGGATGTAGCGTTCCCGCAGGTCGTGCCCACTGATCCCGGCGATCTTCATGCCGATCACGTAGACGGACAGGTCGTGCGACTGCGCCTCCACGTGGTCCTTCGAGGTCGCCCGCCAGCCGCGCTTGTCCTCGCTGGGGTAGGAGGCGGTCAGCAGCGCGCCGTAACCCTGCTTCCAGGCGACGGCGCCACCACCGACCACCGCCATCTCCGCGTCCGGCATGGTCACCGTGTGATCGCGGTGCAGCCGCTGCTGGTGGCTGCGCCGCTCGAAGACGGTCACCGTGATGCGGCCGGAGGCGTCGGTGTGACTGCTGATCGGGGTGCCCACATCGCTCGCGCCGCTGGGTTCGGCGGTGGCGGTGACCTGGGCGCCCGCGGCCAGCAGGCTGAAGGTGGTCAACGCGGTCAGTAGGACTCTGTTCGACTTCCGCATGAGAGGTCCTTCCAGCTGAGGGTTTGCCGGGCAAGGTGATCAGGACCGGGCGGTCGGCGGCTCGTAGGAAGCGCGTATGGCCCTTTGTCTGCCCTAAAGGGATCGGGGGTCGGCTGTGTCCACTCGCTACGGTGGGACCAAGGGGGATTCATGGCTTGGGCAGGACGGTCCCGCGAGCTGGACGAACTGGTTGCTTTCCTTGGCGCACAACGAACCCGGGAGGTCCGGTTCGCGCAGGTGACCGGCGATCCGTGGCTGGGCAAGACCGCGCTGGTCGACCGGGCCCGCCGGGCGGTGCCGGAGCTGGAGTTCGCCGCCGACCTGCGTGCGGGCCTGGCCGGGGCGCCGGTGGTGCTGCTGGACGATCTGCACCTGGCCGGTCCGGACACCTTCGCCCTGCTGGGCAGGCTGATCCGGTGTCCCGACCGGTTGCGGCTGACCGTGCTGCTCTGTTACCGCCCGCGGCAGCTCGCGCCGGAGGTGCA
The DNA here is from genome assembly GCF_023094165.1 of Crossiella sp. S99.2. Classification (GTDB taxonomy): domain Bacteria; phylum Actinomycetota; class Actinomycetes; order Mycobacteriales; family Pseudonocardiaceae; genus Crossiella. Next base: position 1,221,083 of record NZ_JALMDK010000001.1, read on the forward strand.
GGCGTTACTGGACGAGGTGGACGGGCTCCGGGTGGAGCTGGGGCCGCTCGCCCCGGCGGAGTGCGCTGAGCTGCTCGGGGAGGCGAGTCCGGCCCGGGTGGCCGAGTTGCACGCGGCCAGTGGTGGGAATCCCTGTTATCTCAAGGCATTGGCCGATGGTCCCTCGGCCGGGGCGCGCGCCGCGTTGCTGTCCGAAGTGGACGGACTGGGCGAGACCGGCGCACTGGTGGTGCGGGCCGCCGCGGTGGTCGGTGAGGCGATCACCGCGGACCTGGTCACGCCGGCCAGTGACTGCCCGCCGGCCAGGGTGCGGCAGGCGCTGGACGCGGCGGTGGCCGCGGATCTGTTGCGGGAGAACGGGGCGGTGCTGGAGTTCCGGCATCCGGTGGTGCGGCGGATGGTGTACGGCTCGGCCTCGCACAGCTGGCGGATCGAGGCGCATCGGCGGGTGGCCGAGGTGTTGCGGGCGCAGCGGGCATCCGCGCCGGAGCGGGCCCGGCAGCTGGAGTTCGCGGCGCGGCCGGGGGACCGGAGCGCGGCCGAGGTGCTGGTGCGGGCCGCGCGGGAGGTTCGGGGCAAGGAACCCGACCTTGCGGCTCGCTGGCTGGCCGCGGCGCAGCGGTTGTGCCCGGCGCCGGACGTGCGGCTGGAACTGTCCGACGTGCTCATCGCGGCCGGGCGCACCGACGAGGGCATGGCGTTGTTCCAGGAGGCAGTGGGCACGGCGGGGCCGATCGCGGCCAGGGCGGTGCTCCGGTACGCGGCGGTGGAGCGGATGTTCGGCCGCAACCTGACCGCGCGGGCGGTGCTGCGCCGGGCACTGGCCTGCTGGCCGGACGGCGACCCGGTCGAGCTGGCCGCGATGCGCGCCGAACTGGCCTGCGCGCTGCACAACACCGGCGACCGGATGGCGGCGGTCCGGCTGGCCGCGCAGGTGGCCGGCACCCCGCTGCCCAAGGACGCGGCGCTGATCCACGCGGTCTGTCACGCGCTGCTGGCCTACGACCACTGGATCGAGGGCGGGCACACCGCGGCCCAGCGGGCGGCGGACCGGGTGGTCGCATTGCTGGAGGAGGCCACCACCGCGGAACTGGCCGAGTGGCTGACGATCGCGGAGCAGTGCATCGGCGTCCCCCTGCATCTGGGCCGCTACGCCGAAGCACAGCGGCAGGGGCAGCGGATGCGGGCGGTGGCCAGGGACACCGGGCAGCGCCTGGTGCTGCTGCGCAGCCAGCTGCGGGTGGCCTACACGCAGGTGATCACCGGCGCCTGGGCCGCGGCCGACGCCAGCCTGGACGAGGCTGAGGAGCAGGCGGCGCACATCGGCCGCCCGCCGGTGCTGGCCTACGCGATGATGCTGCGCGGCTACCTGGCCGGTGAACGCGGCGAACCGGCCGCCGCACTGGACTTCGCCGAGCGGTCCATCGACCTGGCCCCCGCCAGTGACCACCCGTGGTGGGCACAGGTGCGCTGGCAACTGTGCGAGGCGCGCCGGGCGCTGGACCTGCCGGTGCCGCCGGACTTCCTGGACGAGGTGCGGGACCACCTGCTCTCTCCGCATCTGGAGCGGCTCACCGAAAGCGCGCTGCGCCGTGGCGAACCAGCCGAGGCCGCGGACTGGGCCCGCCGCTGCCGCGCCGCCGCACTCGATCCGGGGGCGCTGGCCTACGCCCTGCTGGCCGACGCGCGGCTGCTGCTGGCCGGTGGCGAGTGGGCCGGGGCGGTGCGGCTGGCAAGGGAGGCGGCGCACGGGTTCGCCCGGACCCCGTTGCGGCCGGGGCTGGCCAGGGCGCGACTGGTCGCGGGCGCCGCGCTGGCCGGACTCGGCGAGCGGGCGGCCGCGCTGGGCGAGCTGGAGCGGGCCAGCGCGTTGTTCGCCGAATTCGGGGCGAACCGGTTGCAGGAGCAGGTGATGCGGGTCCAGCGCGGATTGGGCAGACGGGTGTCCAGGGCGGCCGGGCGGGTGGCGCCGGGCGAGCTGACCGCGCGGGAACACCAGGTCGCCGGCCTCATCAGCCAGGGCCTGCCGAACAAGGCGATCGCGGAACGCCTGGTGCTCAGCGAACGCACGGTGACCACGCACGTGTCCAACATCCTGGCCAAGACCGGCCAGCCCTCACGCACCGCCCTGGCCGCGCACCTGCTCAGGGGTTGAACGGGTCCTCCGGCCACTTGTGCTTGGGGTAGCGCCCGCGCAGCTCCGCCCGGACCTGCGGATACCCGTTGCGCCAGAAGGATTCCAGGTCACTGGTGACCGCGGCCGGGCGGCCGGCCGGGGAGAGCAGGTGCAGCAGCACCGGCACCCGGCCGTCGGCGATCCGCGGCGTGCTGGTCCAGCCGAAGGCCTGCTGCACCTTGACCGGCAGCACCGGGGTGGCCTCGCCGTAGTCCAGCCGGGCCCGGTTGCCCGAGGGCAGCGCGATCCGCTCCGGGGCCAGTTCGTCCAGCCGCCCGGCCACCGGCCAGGGCAGCAACCGGCGCAGCGCGTGGCCGGCGTCCACCTTGGCCAGATCGGCCCGCCGCCGCGCGGTGGTCAGCTCCGGGCCGAGCCAGCTGTCCAGGCCGGCCAGCAGGGTGTCCTCGTCCATCGCGGGCCATTGCTCGCCGAAGACCTGGTGCAGGAAGGCCAGTCGCTGCCGCAGTCCGCGTGAATCGGGTGTCCAGCGCAGCAGGCCCAGCCCTTCCTTGCGCAACCCCTCGGTCAGCGCGGCCTGCACCGCGGCCCGGTCCGGATCGCGCAACGGCTTGTCCGACAAGGTGATCGCGCCCAGTCGCCGCACCCGCCGGGCCACCACATCGCCGTCCGCCCAGCCGATCTCGTCCACAGTGGACAGCAGACTGGCCCCGGCCGAGACGGCCAGCGCCTCATCGGCCACCGCGGCCAGCCGGATCCGGCCGTGCGTGCGCCCCGGCTCCCGGTCGGCCACCGCCACCGCCAGCCATTCCGCCTCGCCCAGCCCGTCGCCGTCCCCGCGCAGTTCCACCGCGGTGCCACCGGCCATCAGGTACACCCCGGTCTGCCCGGATCGCTTGCGCGCCAGCCGTTCCGGGTAGGCCAGCGCCGCGATCAGCGCCGGATCGTCCTTGCCGCCGGGGGTGTCCGGCAGGGAGCGGGCCAGCCGGTCCGCCTCCCGCCGCCACCGGCTGCCGGCCGGGCCGCGCTCGTTGCGCAGCCGCCGCAGCGAGGCGGTCAGGTCCGCCGAGGCGGCCAGGGTGTCGTCGTCGAGCACCGCGACCACCTCCGCCGCCCGCCGCGACCCGACCCGGCGCGAACCGTCCACCAGTGCCCTGGCGAAGCGCGGATGCGTGCCCAGTTCGGCCAGTTCCCTGCCGCGCGCGGTGAGTTCGCCCTCGGCGTCCAGCGCGCCCAGGGCGTGCAGCACGGTCCGGCCCGCGGCCAGCGCGCCGGCCGGGGGCTGGTCCCACCAGGACAGCGCGGAGCCGTCCGGCGTGCCCCAGACGGCCAGTTCCAGGGCCAGCCGGGTCAGATCGGCCAGCCGGATCTCGGGTTCGGGGTAGCGCGGCAGGGCGGACTGCTCGTGCTCGGGCCAGCAGCGGTAGACCCGGCCCGGCGCCTCCCGCCCGGCCCGGCCTGCGCGCTGTTCGGCCACTGCCGCGGACACCCTGGTGGTCACCAGCCCGGACATGCCGCGCCGATGGTCCACAGTGGACACCCGGGCCAGTCCGGCGTCCACCACCGCACGCACCCCCGGCACGGTCAGGCTGGACTCGGCCACCGCGGTGGCCAGCACCACCCGCCGCCGCGGTCCCGGCCGCAACGCCGCGTCCTGCGCCGCTGAGGACAGCCTGCCGTGCAGGGGAAGCACGTCCGCGTCCAGCCCGGCCAGCGCCGCGGCCACCCGGTTGATCTCGCCCACCCCCGGCAGGAAGGCGAGCACGTCTCCGTCGCCCTCGGCCAGCGCCACCCGCACCGCTTGGGCCACCGCCTGCTCGATCCGCTGCCCGCGCACCGGCGGCAGATACCGCGTCTGGGTGGGGAAGGTCCGCGCGTCCACCCGGATCACCGGCGCGTCCCCGAGCAGCCCGGCCACCTGCTCGGCCGCCACCGTGGCCGAGGTGGCCAGCAGCCGCAGGTCCTCGCGCAACCCGGCCCGCGCGTCCAGCAGCAGCGCGAGCAGCAGATCCGCGTCCAGGTGCCGCTCATGGCACTCGTCCAGCACCACGATGTCCACAGTGGACAGTTCGGGGTCGTTTTGCAGCCGCCGCACCAGCAGTCCGGAGGTGACCACCTCGATCCGGGTGCGCGCCGAGCGCTTGCGATCCCCGCGCACCGCGTAGCCCACGGTCTCCCCGACCGGCTCGCCCAGCAGCTGGGCCATCCGGGCCGCGGCCGCCCGCGCCGCCAGCCGCCGCGGTTCGGCGACCACCACCCGGGCCCCGCCCTCGGCCAGCGCGAGCGGCACCAGGGTGGTCTTGCCCGTGCCCGGCGGCGCGACCAGCACCGCGGCCCCGTGCGCGGTCAGCGTGCGGACGATCTCGGGCAGCGCCGGGCGAACCGGCAGGTCGGGCAGCTCCACAGCCACACAGTCTGCCCTGGCACACTCGGCCGCATGAGCGCACTGGGGCGGATCGGCGCCGGACTGGCGATCGGGGTGGCCGCACTGGCGGTGGGCCGGATCGCCAACTACGCGCGGGTCATCCGCAAGGTCGCGCCGCTGCCCGCCGAGCCGCTGGACCGCCCGGCCGAGGTGGCGGTGATCATCCCGGCCAGGGACGAGCAGGACACCATCGGCCGCGGGGTGGCCGCGTTGCGCGCCCAGCGGCACCCGGACCTGCGGATCGTGGTGGTCGACGACGCCTCCGCCGACCGCACCGCGGAGATCGTCGCCGCCCAGGCAGCGCTGGACGAGCGGGTCACCCTGGTCCGCGGCGAGGGCCCGCCGCCGGGCTGGTCCGGCAAGGTGGCCGCGATGGCCGCGGGGGTGCGTGCCGCGGGCGAGCCGGAGTGGCTGCTGTTCATGGACGCCGACGGGGTAGCCGGTCCGGACCTGCTCGGCCGCCTGCTGGCCGCCGCGCAAGCCAGTGGCGCGGACCTGGTGTCCAGCCCCGGCGGGATGCGCCGCGGCGCCGGCGCCGGTCTGCTCGCGCCCGCGGCCACGGTGGCCATGTTCGAGGTCATCCCGCCCAACAGCGACACCAGGCGGGTGCTCGCCATCGGCCAGTGCCTGCTGCTGCGCCGCTCCGCCTATGACCGCATCGGCGGCTGGTCCGCGCTGGCCGGCTCCACCGCCGACGACGTCGACCTGGGCACCCGGATCCGGGACACCGGCGGCCGGGTGCTGATCGTGGACGCCACCGCCGAGCTGGTCGCCCAGGGCCACGACGGGTTCGGCCAGCTCTGGCGGTCGCTGCGGAAGAGCTTCGTGGTCGGCAGCGGCGGCAACGTGCCGGTGCTGGCCGCCGGGGCCGTGGTGAGCCTGATCTTCGGCCTCACTCCGCCGATCGCGGCGGTCACCGGCCTGCTGCGCCGCGACCGGCGGATCGCGCTGGCCGGGCTGATCGGCTGGGCCGCGCAGAGTTACGGGCACCTGCTCTTCGCCCGGTTCTTCGGCCAGCCCGTCGCGCCCGCGGTGCTCGCGCCGCTGTCCTGGGCCGCGCTGGGCAGTGTGCTGGCCGCCAGCCTCGGTCAGGTGCTGCGCGGCACCGCGACCTGGCGAGGTCGTTCCGTCACCCGCTGAGTTCGACCAAATCCGTTGCGTGACAACGGAATAACGTCTTGCTGAGATCGCTTGTCCTCTGGTGAACTAGTTAGTAAAGCTAACGAAGATCATGGAGGCAGGGTGCGTTCGGCCGAGGAGTCCACCGACCAGAGCGCACAGCGGTTACCCGCCGAGGTCTGGGTGCTGGTTGTGGCCAGTTTCGTGATCGCGATCGGCTTCGGCATCCTGGCCCCCGCGCTGCCCAGCTACGCCGCCAGCTTCGACGTCGGCGTCACCGCGGCCTCCATCGTGATCAGCGCCTTCGCCTTCATGCGACTGGCCTTCGCCCCGGTCAGCGGCAAGCTGGTGACCAGGTTCGGCGAACGCCCGATCTACCTGATCGGCATCCTGATCGTCGCGCTGTCCACCGGCGCCTGCGCCTTCGCCGACTCCTACTGGCAGCTGCTGCTCTTCCGCGCCCTCGGCGGCACCGGGTCCACCATGTTCACCGTGTCCGCGGTGGCCCTGCTGGTCCGGCTCAGCCCGCCGCACCTGCGCGGCCGCGCCTCCGGGCTGTGGGGCACCGGCTTCCTGCTGGGCAACGTGATCGGGCCGATCTTCGGCGGCGTGCTGGTGTCCATCTCGCTCAAGCTGCCCTTCCTCGGCTACGCCGCCGCGCTGGTGCTGGCCGCCTTCGTGGCCTGGCTGTTCCTGCGCCGCTCCACCCTGGCCGCGCCGGTGAAGAACGACAACGGCCCGGTGCTGACCGTGCGCGAGGCGCTCAAGCACCGCGCCTACGTGGCCTCGCTGGCCTCCAGCTTCGCCAACGGCTGGGCGGTCTTCGGCGTCCGGGTCTCGCTGATCCCGCTGTTCGTCTCCGCGGTGCTGCTGCAACAGCCCAGCATGGCCGGCTGGGCGATGACCGTCTTCGCGGTGGGCAACGCGGCCATGCTGCTGCTGGCAGGCTGGCTGGCCGACCGGCAGGGCCGCAAACCACTGGTGCTGATCGGCCTGGTCATCTCCGCCATCGGCACCATCTGGGTCGGCTTCACCACCTCGGTGCCGATGTTCCTGGCCTCCTGCCTGGTCGCCGGGCTGGGCGCGGGCCTGCTCAACCCGCCGCAGAACGCCGCGGTCGCCGACGTGATCGGCAACCGGGGCCGCGGCGGTCCGGTGCTGGCCGGGTTCCAGATGGCCGCCGACGTCGGCGCGATCATCGGCCCGCTGGCCGCCGGGGCGATCGCCGAGACCATCTCCTACCAGGCCGCCTTCGCGGTCACCGGGCTGCTGAGCCTGCTCGCCGCGCTGGTGTGGCTGGCCGCGCCGGAAACCCTGCCGAGCAAGGTCGAGCAGGCCGAGGAGAAGGCGGCGGAATCCAACCGGGGCGTCGCGGTGGCCGCGGAGTGCGGCTGCCTGGACGAGGGGCCCGAGGTGCCGCTGGGCGCCAGGGTGGCCGGGAAGCCCCGTCAGCCCGAGGCCTGAGACTTGGGAACGTGGGGGGCCGGCGCCCTCGCAACCGGCCCCCCACGTGTCCGCCGAGTGTGCAGGTCGTCACCCGTACTAGGGAATGGGCACTCCCGGCGGTAGTCGGGTCCGGCGCTACCCGCTGTTGATAAACAGTTGTGGCGAAATCCAGTCCTGAACTGAAAACGGCAGTTCAGGGTCGTCCGGCGGTATGCGCGTTTGCGCGCCGGGTCACCGCCGGAAAGTTCCGACGGTAATTCAAGGGAACTTCGCTCACCCGCCCGCGCTCACCCCGATGAGTGAGCCCACCAGGTAGGTGGCACCCGCCGCGATCGCGCCGAAGAGCAGTTGGCGCAAGCCGTTGAGCCACCAGGGCCTGGTGGTGAACCTGGCCACCACCGCGCCCGCGATCACCAGGCCGGCCCCGCCCACCAGTAGACCAGCCACCAGCGAGTCGAAGCCGAGCAGGTAGGGCAGCAGCGGGAACAGCGCGCCCACGGCGAAGCAGAAGAACGAGGAGATCCCGGCCAGCCAGGGCGAGGGCTGCTCGGTCGGGTCCACGCCCAGCTCCTGGGTCAGGTGCACCCGCACCGCCAGTTCCGGGTCCCGGTGCACCTCGGCGGCCACCCGGCGCGCGGTGTCCTCGGTCAGCCCCATGTCCACATAGGACTCGACCAGCTCCGCCAGCTCGGCCCTGGGGTGTTCGCGCAGCTCGGTGCGCTCCACCTCCATCTCGGCCCGCACCTGGTTGTTCTGCGTCTCCACCGAGGCGTACTCGCCCAGCGCCATGGAGAACGCCCCGGAAACCAGCCCGGCCACCCCGGACAACACGATGAAGTGCGCGCCGGCCCCGCTGCCGCCGACGCCCGCGACCAGCGCGATGTTGGTCACCAGCCCGTCCATCGCGCCGAAGACGGCAGGCCGCAGCCAGCCGCCGGAGACATCGGAGTGCACGTGCCCGACTTCCTCGGCGCCACTGCTTTCCGCTGCGGTCATGAAATTTACGTTAGGGCGTTGCCGGGAAAACCGACATTCGACTCACGGGGTTCTCATCCGATGCCCATTAGGCTGCGGCCGAGACCGCCGCACGGCGGTCGGTTCGTCGCTGGAAAGGACCAAGACGTGGGCGGTGCCGAGCGCAACGCGCGAAAGCGGAAGCAGGATGCCGCCGCGGCGGCCAAGGCGATGGCTTCGGCCCGCAAGAGCGACCGCACCAAGATGTGGGTCGGCGTCGGGGTGGTCGTGGTCATCGCCGCCGCGATCTTCGGCGGCATCTACTTCACCGCGCAGACCGACAGCTCCGTCACCTCCGGCGCGATCCCCAAGGTCCAGGTCAACCCGACCTACCCGGTGACCAGGGACAACGCGATCGTGGTCGCGGGCAAGGACACCGCGAAGACCACCGTCGACCTGTACGCGGACTTCCTCTGCCCCGGTTGCGGCGGCTTCGAGAAGCAGTACGGCACCCAGATCCAGGACAAGCTGAACTCCGGTGAGCTGAAGGTCCGCTACCACATGCTGCCGATGCTGGTGAAGCTGTCCAAGCCGGAGGGCTACTCGCTGGACTCGGCCAACGCGGCCCTGGCCGTGGCCAAGGCCGCGCCGGAGAAGTTCCCGGACTTCTTCGCCAGCCTCTACGGCAAGCAGCCGAAGGAGAACGGCGCCGGCTACACCAAGGACCAGCTGATCCAGCTCGCCCGCGACCTGGGCGTGCCCGGCGAGGACTTCGCCAACGACATCCGCAACGGCACCAACAACCAGGCGCTGCAGGACTCCTTCGCCAACGTGGACAACGACCCCGGCTTCAAGGACGCGGGCGGCTTCACCGGCACCCCGGCCGTGGTGGCCGACGGCAAGAAGGTCGACCTGCAGAACACCCCGACCTGGTTCGAGGACCTGTTCAAGAAGTAGTCCTCAGCCGATTCCCGGAACAGGCGCGTCCCCGGTGCTCCACCGCACCAGGCGACGCGCCTTTCCCGTCTCCGTGCGCGGCACCACGCCCGGCTCGACCACGGTCACCGCGCAGCCGATGCCCAGCCGCTCGCGCAACGCCCCGGTCAGCTCGCGTTGCAGTGCCTCCCCGTCCACCGCGGCCGCGAACGGCTCCACCGCCACCCGCAGCTCCGGCCGCGCGGCCACCCGCCGGTCCTCCACCACCAGGTAGTGCGGGCTGACCCGCTCATCGGCCAGCAGCACCGACTCGATCTCGGTCGGGTACACGTTGACCCCGCGCACCACCAGCATGTCGTCCGCCCGCCCCAGCAGCTTGCTCATCCGCCGCAACGTGCGCGCCGAACCCGCCACCGGCCCGGCCAGACTGGCCACATCCCCGCTGCGGTAGCGGATCAGCGGCATCCCGGTCTTGGTCAGCGTGGTGAACACCAGCTCGCCCGGGGTGCCGTCCGGCACCGGCACACCGTCGGCGTCCACCGCTTCGACGTAGAAGTGGTCCTCGGCCACGTTGAGCATCCCCTCGGAGTCCAGCGACTCGCAGGCCACCCCGGGCCCGATGATCTCGGAAAGCCCGTAGATGTCCAGCGCCCGCAACCCGAGCAGCTCCTCGATCTGCCGCCGCATCTCCGGCGTCCACGGCTCCGCCCCGAACACCCCCACCCGCAACCCCAGCTGCTCCGGCGAAATCCCCGCCGCCCGCAACGCCTCACCCAGGTGGATCGCGTAGGAAGGCGTGCAGCACAACACTTCCGCCCGCAGATCCACCAGCAACCGCACCTGCCGCTCGGTCATCCCACCGGACAACGGCAACACGGTCGCGCCCAGCCGCATCCCCCCGTGGTGCACGCCCAGCCCACCGGTGAACAGCCCGTACCCGTAGGCGTTGTGGATCCGGCTGCGCGCGGTCACCCCGGCCCCACCGAGCGCCCTGGCCATCACCCGCGCCCACACGTCCACGTCGTGCGCGGTGTAGGGGATCAACGTCGGCCGCCCACCGGTCCCCGAGGACCCGTGCACGCACACCACGTCCTGCTCCTCGGCCACCCGCAACCCGAACGGGTAGTGATCCCACAGATCCCGCTTGCTCAAGGTGGGCAACAGATGCAGCTCGTCCAACCGCACATCCCGTCCACTGTGGATCCCGCACTCCCGCAACCGCCCCGCGAGCACACCCCCGGCCCCCAGCACCCGATCCACCACCCCCCGCAACCGCCGTTCCTGGAGCACGGCCCGCCGCTCCGGCGAGGCGCCCTCGGCGTCGGGATCGGTCAGTACCGGGTTCACTGTGCGCATGCACGGGGTCTACCAGCCCAAACACCGTTGGCCAACCCCCGATTTTTGTTCATGAGGGGAGATGGGGTACGGTATCCAAGCACTGAACGGGAGAGAAAAACTCCAGGTCAGCGCACCGGAGACGGGGCTGTAGCGCAGTTGGTAGCGCACCACACTGGCAGTGTGGGGGTCAGGGGTTCGAATCCCCTCAGCTCCACTCGGTTGAGATAGCCCCAGAAGCCCTGGTCGACACGGTCCACAACGTGTTGACCAGGGCTTCTGGCATTTTCGGCTGAGGTTCCGATGATCTTGCTTGTTTGTCCTTTGTGGACAGTGGTCTGGATTTCGGCCATTTTCTGGAGCAGATCTGGAGCACGCCTGCGACCGCCGTGAAACGGGGTCGCCCTGCTGCTCCACGTTCGGCCCCCGACGGCAACCCCAAACGGGTCGTCCTACTGGCCGACTACTGGATCGCGGCGGTTGTCAGAAGCTGCGTCGGGACGTGGCTGGCGTGGTGGATCGTGGGCTGCCGTCTGGGAGGCCGCGGCGGCGACCTGCAGCTACCCACTGATTAAGAGACGGCGCGGTTTCGTATCGGGTCGTGTCGGATGGGGTCGCTGCGTACCGTTCTCGCAGTTCGAGCCAAGTTCACTGTGTCGGTATCTGCCGTGCTTTGACGGCACGTTCGCCGCAGTGGAGCGACCACGGAGCACCCAAGTTCCTGTTGATCGGTTGCTGAAGTACTGCGCAGGTTGGTGCCCACGGAGGGATCACCAAAGGATGGGAACAGGGCTGGGCAAGGGATTCGTGCCGGAAGCTTGGTCATCGAGTCGTCTTTCGGGGTGCCTGGAGCAGGGTGACGCTTGCCAGGCATGGGCGGCGTGGCGCTTCGCCCAGACGCTTGCCCATGAGGGGGCCTGACCGCACACCCTGGGGCTGGGACAGCGTGTGGGGGGTCAGGGGTCAGCGCGCGCCGCGGGCTTCGTTGGACTTGACCCCATATGTGTGAACTAGGGACGACATCATGCGCTGACCTGCGGAACCGTAATTTCCGCAGGTCAGCATAGTTCCGTTCAGAACCATTGGATACAGTTCAGGACCGTTCAGCTCACCTGTCTGCTCCCCATTTTCTCCTCACTCGTGCTCCCCAGCGCTTCTCCGCCTACCGATGGCGCGTCTCAAACTGGTCGGCCACTCGTTCTGAGGCGCAGGCCGAGGGCCGAGCCAAACGCCCGGTCTGCGGCAATAGCGGAAGTTCGACGACAGGCGAATGAGAGCCTGCTGCCACGTTGTTTCCTGTTTGGGGTGCGCGTGGCGGCGCCGACCGCCATATTCCGGGCCGCGAGATTTACGGTGCACAGCCGGTTCGCCGTCTGGCCAGCCAACCGCACGCGTGCCGCTCACAAGCAGATGCGTCCGCATCCACCCCGTCCCGGCTAGGGTGAGTAGTCGACCAAGAAGACGGAGGGAGGGCGCAACGTGACAACGGGGGAACAGCAGGTGGGCGGGCGTGCAGCCCTCAGCAACATCACCCTGCCCACCGACTCGGCCCCGTGTGTGACCTTGGACGGCCCGCCTGTCCCGCCAGTGGGGCGCATCCGGCTGTACTCACCCGACGAGTGGGAGGAGTTCATCCGCGAGTGGGCCACCGCGGTGGAAGAGGATTACGTCCAGATCAAGCTGCTCGGCGGGGCGGGCGACAAGGGCACGGACATCGTCGGGTTCAAGACCGACCGGCAGTTCGAGGGGCCGTGGGACTGCTTCCAGGCCAAGCACTACGAGAAGCCGCTCAGCTTCACCGTTGCCGCCGCCGAGATGCTCAAGGTATTCGTATCCGTGATCGAGGGGGCGTACAGCCTGCCCGACACCTACCAGTTCCTGGCTCCCAAGGGGTTGTCGACTCCGTTCAACATGTTGATCAGTAATCCGACCACTCTGCGCGAGAAGTTCCTGGCCTTGCTCGTCGTGGGCGAGGCGCTGGTGAAGAAGCTGAACGGAGCCACTCTCGACGCGGTGCGGACGCTGGCGGCGGCGACCGACTTCGCCAGGTTCAGGTCAGTGGAGCTACTGGACGCGCTGGGCACTCACAGCCGAACCAGGTGGCACGCGGCCCGGTTCGCCACATCACTACCCGCACGCGGTGACAGTGAGCCCCCTCCTGAGGAGTACACGTCCGGCGAGGCCCGCTTCCTGCAACAGTTGCTGGCCGTGTATGCGGAGCGCCACCCTGACAAGATCACCAGTCTGGAATCCGTGGCCGGTGTCCCGAAGCTGAGCAGACATCTGCAGCAGCAGCGGGTGAATTTCTTTCGCGCGGAGTCGCTCAAGGCCTACTCCGCCGGGGCAGTACCTCCGGGTACCTTCGAGAAGCTCCAAGACGACATCCACTCCGGCGTCATCGACATCACCCAAATCGACCACCCGGACGGATTCACGAGGCTGAGCCAAGTGCTGACGCACGTGGGCAGCCTCGACCTCAAGCGGCACAAGCTCATCAACGTGACCGAGATCGACGACCGCAAGGGTGTCTGCCATCAGCTCGCCAACGACGACCGGCTGACCTGGGTGGAGGAGCCGTGAGAAGTCCCCTCAACGGTCCGCTGGAGTACGGCGTCCGTGTCCTGGTGATGCTCACCGAGGCATATCCGAAGCAGCTGGACATCAACCACCTGGTCCTGCTCGACCACAGTGTGCTGCACACCGCCGAGCTCGGCGGACCGCCCAGCATCCACCCGCCGCACCCACTGCACGCTGGAGAACTGGGTGTGCGGCGCGCAAGCGTCGAGGAAGGGTTGAGGGTGATGCTGCGCGCCCGCCTAGCCGATATGCGGGCCTCGAGCGCCGGTATCTGCTACGAGGCTGGCAACGAGGCCCACAGCTTTATCAGCGCGCTCGCGTCGAGCTACATCAGCGAGCTGCGCGACCGCAGCCGGTGGGTAGTTGAGCAGTTCGGGACGCTGTCCGAGGTGGAGATCCGGCGGCAGACGGCAGCGATCTTCGGCAGCCGGCCCGACGATGACGACACCGGCGACCGAGAGAGGGAGGAAGGTATATGGAGCGGTTGAGCTTGCTGCACCTGACCTTCATCGGCCCGTCAGTCAGCCCCGCCACTGTCGAGTTCGGCCCCAAACTCACTCTGGTCCGCGGACCGTCGGACACGGGAAAGTCCTACATCGCCAAGACCATAGACTTCATGCTCGGTGGTAAGGGGCTGGACGAGATCACGGAGCTGGACGGCTACGACACCGTCTTGCTCGGCATCAGTCTGCCTAACGGTGAGAACGCCACCCTGTCCCGGGCCACCCAGGGTGGCGGGTTCCGTCTCTTCCGCGGCGACCACCGCGCCTACCCCCTGCCTGTCGAACACGAGCCGCTGTCGGCAAAGCACAGCGCCAAGGACTTCAAGAACCTTTCGCACTACCTCTTGGGCAAGATCGGTCTCGATGGAAAGGTCGTTCGCAAGGACGGTGCCGGAAGGACGAAATCTTTGAGCCTGCGCATGCTGGCTCCCCTGTTCCTGGTGGACGAGACCAAGATCCAAGCCAGGACCGCGCCCGTTGTGACGGGGCAGCACACGCTGAGGACCGTGGAGATCTCTACCTTTCGCTTGCTCTTGCAGGGCGAGGACGACTCCGCGATTGAGCCCGGCGAATCGGAGACCGAGAAGCGCCGGTCCAAAGTCGCCAAGCACGACGTCATCGACACGCTGCTGGCCGAGCTGCGTCAACAGCTCCAGACCGACGAGACGCTCCAGGAGGTCGTCAACCGTCTCGGCCGCCTGCAGGCGACGATCATGGAGTCGACCGGCACCATCGAGCAGACCGCCGCAGCAAGGCAGCAGTGGGGGCACGCTCTGTCCAACAGCGAGCGGCTCGTCACTGCCGCACGGCGAAGCCTCGCCGAGCTTGACACCCTCGACGCGAGGTTCACGCTGCTGCACGAGCAGTACACCTCGGACTTGGCTCGACTGGAGGCCGTCGCCGAGGCCGGGTCCTTGCTGGGCTACTTCACCCCGGGAACCTGCGTGTTCTGCGGTGCAGAGCCCGAGCACCAACACCTCAACGAGGACTGCGCCGACGACACGACCGCTTTCGCGGCGTCCGTACGCGAAGAGCAACGTAAAACGACTTCGCTCCGCGAGGACCTGCTTCAGGCCATCGCCGGGCTGCGCACCGATCGCGCGGAGAAAGCCCAACGGCTTCATGCCTACACCGATCAGGCGGCAGAGGCGCGGTCGACGATCGCGCGACTGGACGGACTGCTCGACCCCCAGCAACTCGAGCTGCGCGAGTTGATCAGCTCGTCGTCGCAGCTCGAACGAGATGTCGAGACTATTCGGCGCATCCAGCGGCTCGAAGCCCTCCGCGCCGAAATCGAGGCCGAGCCGAAGCCGGACGCGATGGCGCCCACCGCGGGCTTGCAGCGCAGTACTGTGGACAACCTGTCGCGCATGATCGCGGACCGACTGCGGGCCTGGGGCTTCCCCGAAGCAGATACCACCAGCTACGGGTTTGACACCCAAGACGTCGTGTCGGGCGGCCAGCTGCGCTCTGCCCACGGCAAGGGCGTTCGTGCCGTCCTGCATGCCGCGTTCACCATCTCCCTCGCCCAGTACTGCTTCGACAACGGCCTGCCACACCCCGGCTTCGTCGTGCTCGACTCACCCTTGGTCGTCTATCGGCCCCCGGATCCCGATGCCGAACCCGACAACAGCGGCGACGTCCTCGACACCGCCAGCCTCGCCGGCCGGTTCTTCGCCGACGTCCAGACGAACTTCTCGGGTCAGATCATCATCTTGGAGAACGAGGACCCGCCGAACGCACTGGAGACCGGGTCGCGGGACATCTCCTTCACCAAGAACCCAGACCGTGGCCGCTACGGCTTGTTCCCCCACAACAGGCCGGCGTTGTTGGTCCACGAGGCATGACCGGCCACCGAGACCACAGGACGCGCCGAGTTGGGTGGGTAAAGCTGAGCAGCCGTACTTCCAGTTCAGAACACTCGGGCGTGGAATCTTTGTGGTCCTCGCCATCGGAGCGCGGTTGGTGGCGCTGGCCACGTTCGACCTGGACTCGCTGGTCGAGATCGGTGCCTCCACCGTGGTCGCGGGTGCCGAAAAGTACATCCGTGCACGTCAATAGGCATCGGTGCCAGTAGGTAGTCTCCGCGCATGAACCGCGCCCGGCAGACGGTCACGCTCACCGCCGACCTGGTCATCCTGACCATTCGGGACGGCGGGCTGAGCGTGCTGCTCGTGGAGCGGGAAAATGAACCGTTCCGGGGCCGGCTGGCGTTGCCCGGTGGCTTCCTGCGCGGGGAGGAATCGCTGGAACAGACCGCGACCCGGGAGCTGACCGAGGAGACCGGTCTCGACGCCGGGGCGTTGCGGCTACAGCAGGTGGGTGTCTACTCCGCGCCCGACCGGGACCCGCGGCGTCCCCGGGTGGTGACCAGCGCCTACCTCGCCATCGCCCCCGACCTGCCGGTGCCGGTCGCCGGATCGGATGCGCGCGCCGCCCGGTGGGTGCCAGTCGCTGAGGCCACCGGTTCGGAACTGGCCTTCGACCACGACCACATCCTGGTCGACGCGGTGGACCTGGCGCGCACTCTGCTGCAGTTCAGCACGATCGCCACCGCCTTCTGCGGCCCCGAGTTCACCATCGGCGACCTGCGTGAGGTCTACGAGATCGTATGGGGGGTCGGGTTGGACAAGTCGAACTTCCACCGCAAGGTCACCGACGCCGATGGCTTCGTCGTGTCCACCGGCGGCAAGCGGCCTTCGCTCACCGGCAGGCCCGCTGCCCTGTACCGCGCGGGTGGGGCGACTGAACTGGTCCCGCCGATGATGCGGTCACGCTTCGGGGCGTGAACCCGTTCTTGTCAAACTGACCATTGGCTCTGTCGCGACACTTGCGCAGCACGCAAGTTAGTGTCATCGTGACAATAAGAGTGGTGGTGCGGTCTTGATCTGGCGCCGTTGCCACACCACGCCCGATCTCGTCGTACGTCTGGTGGGCATCCGTTCCCGAGGCGCCCCTGACCGTGTTGGAGTGAGAACCGGTGAATGTGATCATGACTGCGCTGGATGTGGAGCACGCAGCGGTGCTGGAACACCTGGTCGACGTGCGGCCGCACCGGCACCCCGCTGGCACCGTGTTCGACGTCGGCACGGTGGCAGGCCACCCCGGGCACCGCGTCGCGCTGACGATGACCGGGGCGGGCACCACCGCCGCCGCCACACTCACCGAGCGTGCCAACGCCGAGTTCGCTCCCACAGCCATGGTGTTCGTCGGCGTCGCGGGCGGCCTGCGCGACTGGCTGGCGATCGGTGACGTCGTCGTGGCCACCAAGATCTACTCCTACCAAGGCGGGCGTAGCGAGAACGACGAGTTCCTGGTGCGCCCCTCCGCCTGGTCCGTCGCACACCGCCTCGACCAGGAGGCCAGAAGACTGCTGCGCGGCAACGCCTGGCACTCGTTCCTGCCCGACCGAACCGAGAATGACCCCCCGGTCGCCTACTTCGAGCCCATCGCGGTGGGCGACGTCGTGCTCAACTCCCGCACCTCTGAGCTGGCCCGCAGGCTGCACACCTCCTACAACGACGCGGTCGCCATCGAGATGGAGGGCTCCGGCTTCGCCCACGCGGCCCACCTGGGCGACCAGGTGCGCGCGGTGTCAGTGCGCGGCATCAGCGACCACGCCGACGGCGGCAAGGCCGCGGCGGACCGCTCAGGCGGCCAGCGGCTCGCGGCCCGCAACGCCGCGGCATTCGCCATCGCCCTGATCACCGCACTCGAACCGGACGAGGACACCCCCGGCGGCGAGGAGCCGCCGCCACCCGCGGTCCCGGTCATCCACAACACGAACACCGCGCGGGACAACGCCCGCGTGGGCCAGCAGATCGGCGTCAACTTCGGCTCCGCCCGGCGATTCCCATGACCGAGGACACGACCAGCGCCTACATCGACAACCAGAACATCGCCTCCGACAACGCCCACGTCGACCAGCAGATCGGCGTGCAGAACGTCGAGAGCGTCTACCACAACGCGACCATCTACACCGTCAGCGAGAGCGACACCGCCGAGCGCAAGCACGAGGTCGCACTCGCCTACCTCACCGGCGGCGTCCCGCGCCGCGCCGAGGACCTGTTCAGCGCACTTGTCTTCAACGATCACCAGTCGACCGAACGCACCTACTACTACGTGCTCTCGGTGCTCAGCGAACGTGGCTTCGGAGACCTCACAGCGGAACTGGTCACCAGCATCCGCGACACCTGGAAGATCTGCGCGTCCCTGCCGGAAGACGACTGGACACGAGCCCACCACGTCGTCCGGAGCCTCCTCGATCACGTCCAGTCGAACAACGGCGACGGCTCGTTCACGGCGGTCACCGCTTTCGGTGGACTGCCGGCCGAGCGGCAGGACGAGATCAGCAGACACCTGTCGCTGTTGGTCGGCGGTGTCGTCGAGCAGCGGTTGGACGTCGAGCGCAAGCACAAGGTCGGTGCCGAGCGTTTCTCCAGGAACCGTATTGAGCGGGCGCGAAAGTTCTTCGAGCCCGATCCCGCGGCGCCCACCCGGTACCAGCCCCGGATGGCCCTCCCGAACTTCAACGACCGCAGATCCGCGGTCATCGGGGGCCTGATCGCGGTGCTGGCATTCGGTGGCCTGTTCTTCGGCCAGATGACACTTCCCTTCTGGGGCGGGGTGCTGCTGCTGGCGGCGGGCTGCTCCGTCATGGCCCGCTACGGCATTGAGCACACCGCGCACCTGCTGCACGCCGCACGCCGACGCGACGCCGCCGACCCCGAAGACAAGTGGGGTGGACCGACACCGGTGGACAAGCTCATCGAACGCTGCTTCCGTGACGCGCGTCCCGAGTACGCCCCGGACTGGCCGCGATACGCCGCCGGGTACCGCGCACGCCTCAAAGAGAGGTTCAATGCCCAGCTCCGGTACCGCGATCAACCCGTCAACCAGCTGAAGTGGTTGTTCGACTGGCACGCGCAGCGGGTCGCCCAACGGTGGCCCTACCACGACCCGCACGTCCAGCCGGAACCCGCTGCCCGTGGCGACGCCCGTCGGTGGCAGGCCGCTGGTGTCCTGGTGACCGTGGCCGGCCTGGCCCTGCTACTTGTGGCGCAGCGCTGGCAGGTCGTGCCGCTCGCGGTGGGTGGCTGGTTCGCGCTGCCCGCGCTGCTGGAGGTCATCGCCGCTCGCCGCGCCGCCCTGCTCCCGATCAAACAGGCCGATGCGCTCTTCGCCGAGGAGATGGCCGAGTATCGCCGGTGGCTTGAGGAACTGGCTGACCGCCCGACCGACAGCGAGCTGGCCCGCTGGCTGGCGCTGGACAAGGCACACCTCAAGGCAGAAGCGCTGCGCGGAGGCAACATCGCCGAGCAGGACCTCGTCTCGCACGTGGTCATCAACCACCATGCGCCGGGCGCCCGGCGCGGGGCGGTGCCCCACGGGCCACCGCGTTACACGGCGTACTTGGTCACCGTCATCCTGCTGACCCGGTACGGCATCCGGGCCTCGCGGGTGTACCTGAACTTCACCACCGGCGAGGTCAAGAACGAGAACTGGGACGTCTTCGGGTACGACCGCATCGCGTCCGCCTCGCTGCGCATGCTCGAGAAGACGGTCAGGAAGGGCCCCGGCGAGCCTGGGCACAAGGTTCGTTACCGGGAGTTCCGGCTCCGCCTGCTGGACGGCGCGGAGATCATCAAGGTCAATGAGCGCCTCGACTCCGAGAGCGACACCGAGGTCGACGACGAGGCTGAGCTGGAGCGACTCGCCGCGGCGACCTCCGGGATGGACACGGCCCTCCCCGTTCTGGAGGCCGTGGCCCACCAGGGCCGTGCCTGGATCGACCTCGAACGCGGCCGCCGTGACCTGTGGTCACGTACCTGGTCGGACTGACGTGCGCCCGGCCGGCGCACCGGCCAAGCGGGCCGCGCCCCGCGGCGCCCAGCTGGACATCCCTCGCACGCACGGAGTCAGCACCGGAGGAGTGAGGACGAGCAGATGAGCCGAACCCAAGTTGGCGGGACTACGGCAGAAAACGCGGTCAGGGATGTCCTGTTAGCGGAGTACGACGCCCTCAAAGCAGAGCAGACGTCGCGGATCGTGTTGCGGGACCGGTTGATGTATGCCGCACTCGCCGCCCTCATAGCGACGCTGGCACTGGTGGTCCAACCAGCCGGACGGCCGCACCTTCTCCTGTTGCTGCCCTTGGTATGCGTCGTCCTGGGGTGGACCTACCTCGCCAACGACGAGAAGATCTCGGCGATTGGCAGGTACCTGCGTCGACACCTGGCCCCCGCGTTGGTGGCGCCCGATGGTCGCTCGGGCGGGGTGCTCGCCTGGGAGTCCGTCCACCGGTGCGGCCCGCTGCGGCGACTCGACAAGTTCACGCAGCTGGCAGTGGATCTGCTGATGTTCGTGGTCCCATCGCTGTTGTCGACCGCGCTCTACTGGGCCGCCGAGGACGTGCGCGCGGACCTGCTCGCCGTGTCGATCATCGAGGCGCTGGTCACCCTGGTGTTCGCGACCCGTGTTGTCGCCGCCGCCGATCTGTCCATCAGGGGGCAGGAGCGGATGGCACCGCCACCTGCTCAGCCCTGACCAGGGCGCACCTTCGGGAACTGCTCGACACCTCCCGCCTGTTCGCCGAAGGCCGCGACGGCGCCGCGATCACCAGCACCGGCACGCCGATGTTGGGGCCGTTGTCGCATTTCGTGATCAGGAGGAGGGATATCGTTGGTGAGTCGCCCGCGCAGGGAATATGACACCCCGCGTGTGTTCACCCGCCAGGGCAAGCCCGGCGTGCACCTGCCGGGCGTGCCCGAAATAGGGTGACCAGCAGGAAGACCCCGGCCTTCGGGTCGCCACCCTTTGACGAACGAGGACACCCCCTACTGATGGCAGTGACCCAGCAGGAGATCGAGAACCGGTTGTGGGACGCCGCCGACGAGCTGCGCGTGGCGATGCCCGAAGCGCAGTACTCGTCGGTCGTCTTCCCGTTGATGTTCTGGAAGTACCTGTCGGACACCTGGGAGCACCACCACCAGGAGTTCCTGGCCGACAACTTCCTGGATGACAACGAGGGCCTGGACGCTCTCTCCGATGAGGAAGCCCACGAGATCGAGTACCGCGACTACCAGCTGTTCGAGATCCCGTTCATCCACCCCGGCACCGTCCGGGAGCGTCGTGCCTCCTGGTCGTCCATCCTCGCCACCATCACCCAGCCCGGTCTCGGCCAGCGGGTCCGTTCCTCCCTGCAAGCCATCGAAACGGCCAACCCTGACAAGTTCTCCCGCCTGTTCGGGTCCATGACCTGGACCTCCGAAGAGGTGCTGCCGGGGGAGGTGCTGGCGGCGGTCATGCAGACGATGGACCGCACCCCGAAAATGCACGAGGGCAACATGTCCCACGACGTGCTCGGCGGAGCGTACGAGTACCTGCTGAAGCGGTTCTCCGACGGGTCCGGCACTCGCGCCGGCCAGTTCTTCACTCCGCGCGAGGTCGTCGAACTGATCGTCGAGATCCTGGACCCCAAGGGCTTTGAGTCGGTCTACGACCCGACCTGCGGGTCGGGCGGCATGCTCATCGCGTCGGCGAACCTCCTGAAGGCCCGCGGCGGGCGGGGCTACACGCTCAAGCTGCACGGGCAGGAGGCAGTACCGGACACAGCGGGTGTGGCACGCATGAACCTCTTCATGCACAACCTCACCCAGTTCCAGGTCGAGATCGGCGACACCCTGAAGGACCCGCGCTTCAAGAAGTCGGATGGGTCCGTCGAGCAGTTCGATGTGATCGTCGCCAACCCGCCCTACAGCCTGAAGTGGAAGCCCTGGGCCAAGGATCCGCGGGCCCTCGGCGGTGTCGCCCCGCAGTCGACGGCAGACTGGGCGTTCGTGCAGCACATGATTGCCAGCATGGGCCCGAAGAAGGGCCGTGCCGGCGTCGTCTTGCCCCACGGCGTCCTCTTCCGCGGCGGCCAGGAAGCCGCCATCCGCCAGCGTGTCCTGGACGACGACCTCTTGGAAGCCGTGATCGGTCTGCCGGCGAACCTCTTCTATTCGACTTCCATCCCGACCTGCATCCTTGTGCTCCGTGCCCCAGGCACCAAGGCAGAGGAGCGCCGGGACGGGGTGCTGTTCATCGACGCCTCAACCCGATTCGCGAAAGCCAAGAACCGCAATATCCTCACCGAGGCGGACATCGCCGGTGTCGTGACCGCCTATCATGCGAAATTCGACACCGACGGGAACCCTTTCGATCCCGACGGCGATGGCGGACTCGCGGTCCGGTTTGTCCCCACCGCAGAGATCACGGCGAACGGGTACGACCTCAACATCGGGCGGTACATCAAGCAGGTCGCCGCTGAGCAGGAAGACCTCGGCACCCTCATTGACGCCTACAACATCGCCCGTGCTGAGCGCCAGAAGTCCGAACAGCGGATGCTCGCTGTCCTCGCCGCCGCCGGGATCGAGGGCTTCGATGCGTGACGGCTATCCGCTTCGTCCGCTGGGAGAGGTGATGCGCCTCGACATCCAGCGCACACCGATGATGCCTGCAACCACCTATCGTCTGGCTGGAGTCCTGAACGCAGGAAAGGGGCTTATCAGTAAAGGTGAACTCGACGGCGGAGACACGGAGTACGCGGCAATGAACGTGCTGCGCGTCAACCAGGTCGTGATGCGAAAACTGACCGCGTGGGAAGGCCCGATCACCGTAGTGTCGGCCGAGTTCGACAGATTCGTCGTCAGCAACGAGTTCCCAACGTTCACGCTTGGCCCAGAACTAGTGCCCGACTGGATGAGGCACGTTTGCCGCTCACCGCGACTATGGGCAGAAATGAAGAACCGAGTGAGCGGGACAGTCCAGCGGCGCAAGCGCCTCAACCCAGAGCAACTTTTGCAGATCCAATTTCCAATCCCGCCCCGCGATGTACAAGTACGGATCGTTGAGGTACTCGACGCAGTTGATGATCAGATCATCGCGCTCGATAGTGAAGCAAATGCTGCCGAGGCGGCAGCTGGCGCAATTGCAGAGTCGATTCTGGATCATTACGCTCGTGTCCGGATCGGAAACTACCTTGATCGCATCGAGGGTGGCCGTAGTCCGCGGGCGGTCGATACTCCACCCGCAGAAAACGAGAAAGGCGTCCTAAAGGTCAGTGCGGTCGCGGCCTTCCATTTTGCGGCAGACGAGTCCAAGAAACTCGCTCCGGGAACGGAGATGTCAGAGTCCGCCGAGGTGCGGGCAGGAGACGTCCTGGTCACTCGGGCGAGTGGAACCATCAACCGTGTCGGTGCGGCCTGTCGCGTCCCCTCGGACGTTAGGGGTGGTCTATACCTGAGCGACAAGACCCTTCGTATGGTTCCTGCCGATGGCATTGACCCGGACTTCCTGGTTATCGCCATGGCGCTTTCGACGGTGCGGAGGCAGATCGCTATGGCTGCGTCCGGCTCAGCTTCTATGAAGAACATCAGTCAGTCGAAAATCGCTGAGCTCAAAGTGCCGAGGC
The DNA here is from genome assembly GCF_023094165.1 of Crossiella sp. S99.2. Taxonomy (GTDB): domain Bacteria; phylum Actinomycetota; class Actinomycetes; order Mycobacteriales; family Pseudonocardiaceae; genus Crossiella. The sequence continues at coordinate 1,243,966 of NZ_JALMDK010000001.1, forward strand.
CCGAACTGGCTGAGCAGCGCAAGGTTGCTTCGATGATTCTTTCGATGTATTCATTCGGAGCTGTTTCTCGAGCAGAGGCCAATAGGCTTCGCCAGGTCCGTGCTGCTCTGCTGTCGGGCCTGCTAGATCGCACCATCGATATCGAGTCCGCGGAGTTGGAGGTCTGAGCCGTGGTGAAGGGCATTCGGGAGCGTGAGTTCCAGAACCTGATGATCCAGTGGTCCCTTCCGCTGGGCTGGGGTTTCGCAGCGGGCAGGTCGCTGCCGCGGGAGACGACGCAGACGGTGGTCGCCGGCCAGCTGCGGGACGCCATCGTCCGGCTCAACCCTGGGCTAATCGGCGGGTTCGACGTGGACGCGGTGGTCGAGGAGATCGTCGCTACGGTCAACGCCGTCGAAGGCGGGCTGGTGCGGGCCAACGAGCAGGTGCTGCACCTGCTGCGCGGGCTCAAGGAGTTCCGGGACGCCGACGGCGTGTGGCACGCCCTGAAGGTCATCGACTTCGAGCACCCGACCACCAACACGCTGGTCGTGTCCGACGAGGTGACCATCACCGTCCCCGGCAAGACCTCCCGCCGGTTCGACCTCGTGTACTGGGTCAACGGCCTGCCGCTGGTAGTGGTGGAGGTGAAGTCACCGACCGCGAAGTCCGGCTGGGCCGACGCCGCCCGCGAGATCAACGACGTGTACGCCGCCGAGTACCCGTGGTTCTTCACCCCCAACGTCTTCGCCGTCGCCTCCGACGGGCTGAAGCTGCGGTTCGGCGCCGCAGGCGCGCCCACGAACCTGTGGCAGCCGTTCCGGTCCACCGCCGACGACGAGAACCTGTCCGGGCAGGCCGACGTGAGGCGCTCCGTCGAGCTGCTGATGAACCCGGCCACGATCCTGGACATGCTCGCCAACTTCGCCCTCTTCGACACCTCCGGGGGTGGCGCGGACAAGAAATACCTGCCCCGCTACCCGCAGATGGAGGCCGCGCACCTGATTCACGAGCGGATCCTGGCGGGCGGGTCGAAGGGCCTGATCTGGCACCACCAGGGGTCCGGGAAGACGCTGCTGATGGTCTTCGCCGCCTCGCTGCTGCTGGCCGACACCCGCACCGAGTCGCCCACAATCATCCTGCTCTCGGACCGGACCCAGCTCGTCCGGCAGACCTCCGGGGTGTTCACCTCCGCGATGGGGGACGCCTACTTCCACCAGCCCGCCACCAGCCAGGAGCTGCGTTCCCTGCTGGCCGACGACGTGCGCGGCGTCATCTCCACGACCGTGCACAAGTTCGCCGACGCCGGCAAGAACCTGTCGACCCGGGACAACGTCATCGTGCTGGTCGACGAGGCACACCGCACCCAGTCCGCCAGGTCGAAGTCCCTGGCCGGGCAGATGCGTGCGGCGTTGCCGCACGCGAAGTTCTTCGGCATGACCGGCACGCCTGTCCGGAATCTCGCCACCGACACCTTCGCCCTCTTCGGCGAGGAGACCGACCCGGGCAGGGTGCTGCACCGGTACTCGGTGTCCCGGTCTCTGCAGGATGAGGCGACCGTCCCGGTCATGCTGGACCCGCGCCCGGTCTCCTTCGAGATGAACGACCAGGCGTTGCAGGCCGAGTTCGACCAGTTCGCCGATGGCTTCTACCTCGACGACCCCGATCGTGAGGCCCTGTCCCGTAAGTTCGGGCGACTCACCTCGGTGTTCGCCAACCCTGACCGCATCCACGCGGTCTGCCAGGACATCGTGGATCACTACCTGGCCGGCGCCTACCGCAACGGCCTCAAGGCCCAGGTCGTCGCCTACAACCGGGATCTGGCCGTGGCGTACACGGACAAGATCAACGATTTGCTGGGCGGCTTCGAGGCGTCACGCGTGCTCGCTGAGGTCGAGAAGCATGACCGGATCACCGCCGAGGTGAACATCTCCGTCTCGGACGCCAAGGACGAAGACCCCGCCATGCGGAAGTTCCAGCTCTCGGAGGCCGAGGAGGAGGAACAGAAGCGGCGGTTCCTCGCCCCGGATGACCCGCTGTGTTTCCTGGTGGTGACCGCGAAGCTGATGACCGGTTTCGACGCCCCCAACGAGGGTGTCCTCTACCTGGACAAGCCGCTGAAGGCGCACAACCTGTTCCAGACGATCACCCGCCCGAACCGCACCTGGGTGTCCCCGGCCGGGTTCGTGAAGACCTCCGGCGTGATCGTGGATTACATCGGCCTGGCCGAAGAGGTCCAGCGGGCCGTCGTCGACCCCACCGCGGAGGGCGCGGGCAAGGGGGGCGGGTTCGTCACTGACCTGTCCGAGCTGGTCGCCGAGTTCCGCACCACCTTCGCCCGCATCGAAGACCTCCTCGTGGACGTGGACGGCCTGGACCTCACGGTCCACGGATACGAGTCCGTGCGAGCCATCAACGTCTTCCTGGACACCGACCCGGCCGCCGCCGCGGTGTTCACCAAGGACTACCGGCTGTTGGCCCGCCTGTACCCGCTGATCAACACCGACAAGCGGGTCGCCAAGTACCGGGACGGCTTCGGGCTGTTCGGGTCCGTGTACACGACGCTGTTCAAGAAGTCCTCCGACGAGGAGAGGAAGGAACGGCTCGGCGAGCTGGGGCCGATGGTCCTGGAAATCATCAATGCCCACATCCACTCCTTCTCCGTGGTCGCCTCCCAGGAGGAAGCCCTCGTCCTGGACTCCCAGGGCATCGCCGTCCTCAAGGAGCTGCTGGCCCTCGTCCGCCCCAAGCCCGGCAAGGACGACGGGGAGGACAGGACGCCGCCGTCCGCGGCGGAGATCCTGGATCGCATCAAGGCCGCCCTCGACAAGGGTGTCGAACCGGGGTCCGCGAAGTACACCGCCCTGGCGGAGCGGATCAGGCTGCTGCGGGACCGGATCGTGCAGAACGCCCAGGACGCCCTGGAATTCCTGTCCGAAGCACTCCGGGTCGCTCGCGCCATCGTGAACGCCGAGAAGCACCCCGACGTAGCCGTCGTCGTGCTGGATGACGACCACGTGGGTGTCCTGTCGCGGATCATCCGCGACCACGCGCCGCCCGGCTTCACCGTCACGGAGAGGAACCTGGCCGAGGAGATCGACCAGGTGGTCACCCGCACCCTCGCCCGGTCATGGGACAACGCCGACGCTCGCAACCGAGGCGTCCGCCGCGCCACCGCCGCGGTCTTCCGCCGGTACATGCTGAAGCCGGTGGGGGAGCCGTATGACTCCACCGTCGCCTACATCGAAGCCCACTACCTCGTTGACTGACCACTGCGCGACGAGGCCCGGCAACCTGCGTCGGTTGCCGGGCCTCGTCGCGCAGCCGGGGTCTTGATCTATCCCCTGAACCACACCTGAACGACCGAGTGAGGTGTTCTCAGCGGTCGGATCCTGGCGCCTCCGCGGCACCGGGGATCCAGCAGTAGAGCTGCTCGTCCGCGGCTCGTGCTCGTTGGGCGAGATGCACCAGTTCGCGGACGATCGTCAGCATGCTGTCGGGGTCCGTGTCCTGGAAGTGGGTGAACACCGTGGCCTTGGACCACTGCGCCGCGATCTGCGTCTGCTGTTCCTCCCGGATGGCGGCCAGGCTGTCCCGGGTGGCGATACCCAGTTCCTGCAGGCCCGGGCCTGGCTCCCGCCAGGAGGAGTCCTCGGGCAATGCCATGGCTTCCTCGATCGAGCGGGGCTCGGTCTCCGCTGGGGGCCACACACTGACGATCCGGGACAATCCAAGATGCCACCGCACGCCCTGTGCGAGCGCCACCAGCTCACCCAGGGCCAGGTTCGGCTCGACCGCGTGTGCGGTCACGCCGTCGAACGCCGCGACTCCGGCGGCGTCCTTGGTGAGTGGACCGGCGGGCAGGCCGAGCGAGCGCCCGGCGTCGCCCTGGTCACGGGCGCGGAAGTACACGAAGCCGTGTCCGTGGACCGTACGGCGGTCGATGGCCAGATTCGGGAGTTCGATCCCGGCGGAATCTCCGGCTTGTTCGAGGTTCGCCTTGGCTGCGAGGAGCACCTCGCGCAATCGACCGAATGTCTTCGCTGTCTCGGGGGAGCGGGCGCTGAACATTTCCGGGCCGAAGAACAACTGGTGCTGACCGTAGTGCACGCTGTTGCGCGCCGTCTCCAGCTTTCCTCTGACTACATCCCGGTCGGCCTGGTGCCACTGATCGACCTCGGCGAAGGCCGCGGCGAGGATCCGTTCCGCCTCGGGCAGGTACAGGTATTGTTCGCCAGTGGGCAGTCGCTGGGCGGTCAGGTCGACGCCGCCTATGAAGCCTACCCACTCCAGGGTGGCGCCGGAGAAATCGTTGCCGGTGTAGATGTTCTCCTTTCTGCCTAGCTGGCCATGGGCTTCCTTGTCGAGTGCCCGGTTGAAGTTGATCTCGCGGAGGGTGCCGGTGAAGACGCAGTCGATGAACTCGGCGTCGTTGCAGAGCCACTTCTCCAGCCGGACATTCCGGAACGAGCACCGGATGAACCGGGCGCGCCCCGGGATGAGCGCCCGGATGTGGGAGCCGTCGAAGCTGCAGTCAATGTAGTCCGTCGACTTCTTGCCCGCGCCAAAGCAGAAATCCTTGACCCGAAGGTTCTCGAACTTGCACCGCTCGAACCGGGACTCCACGACTTCCCACACTTGGCTCCGGTGTCCGGAGAAGTCGGCGTCCTTGACGTTCTTGCTGGTTATCAGCAGGCGCCCGGCCTCGATCTTGCCTATGTTCATTGGATCCTGCTCGATGTCATCGGAGTCCCATGCCGTACGGGATACTGTACGCGATGTAGGCCGCTCCAGGGTAGGCGCCACCGCGAAGGATGTGCCGAGTGATCTGGGCATCCGTGGTCAGCTCGACGTAGGTTCGGGTCTTCGTGTCGTAGAAGTCGGGATGCCAAGAGGCCGCATACCTGAACCGGCCCGGATATTCATTTCTCAGTGCCTCCGCGACGGCTCGATGGACCGCGGTTCCGGCGTACCGGCGCCACAATGCCGCCCGTGCCTCGTAGGGAAGACTGTTGAAGTAGTCCAACTCAGCCCTGGTGAGATGTCTCTCCATGAGGACATTCGCGTCAACGTTGACGACCCGCTCGGTGGCCTTGCGGACGATCTCCGCGGATTCCGCCTTGTGTTCTGTCATGCCCCGTGGCGCGGCTCGCCACACCGCCGCCGCGGACATTGCGGCGAGGATCTGGTTGCAATCGCCTGGGCGGGCCTGGCACATCCGCTCCGCGTACTCATCGAGCGCCATCGCCCGCAGGTGCGGCGGCAGCCCATTCGGGCCGACCATGTCCTCGAAGTTCGCCGAGTTGTAGCGTGCGGCCAACTCCTTCTTGATGTCGTCCTCGGTCTGTGCCCACGGCGGACGTGTTGAGCCTGCCTTGCGTTTCTGCTCATCGGCGGCGCGTTGACGCTCGGCCACCACGCGCCACGCCTCGTTGGCGGCAGCGGCTGCGGCGTCCCGGTCCTTGCCGGCGGCGATGGCGGCTTCCCTGGCCCTGTTGGCCTCCTGGGTGGCTTCAGCCGCGAACTGCTGTGCCCGTGCGGCCGACGCGGTCGCCGCGGCCGCTGACTGAGAAGCCCACTGCGCGTCGCGCTGGGCATTGACCGCGGCCTCACGGGCACTTCGCGCTGAGGCGGCTGCCCGGTTGGCCGATTCCTGGGCCTGCTCGGCGGACTGCCGGGCCTGGGCGGCGTAGCCCGCGGCCTCGTTGGCCGCTTCCCGTGCTCGTCGCGCGTGCTCGTCGGCCTCGGCGGCGGCGTTGCGTGCGATCGCGGCCGCGCGGGCGGCTTCCGCCGACTTCTCCCGTGCGTTGGCGGCCGACCGTGCGGCGTCGGCGACAAAACGATGAACCTCGGCGACGTGCGAGCCGGCTTCCTGATCACGCTGACGGGCCTTGTGCTGCCCCACCCGGACGAAGTCCTTGCGGTAAGTCGGGGGACCAGCGAGCGCGACCCGGGCCGCGGCTTTTACCTCGGGACCGCCCGCATCGAGAATCTGCACGACCTGGATCTCATGGTCCTGCTCGGCCGCCACGTGCTGACCGGTGGCCAGGAACGCGCGGCGGTCCTCGACAGTGCCGTTGAGAGCGGCCCGGCCGCTCTCCTTGGCCTGCGGGCCGCCGGTGTTCATGATCTGGGCGATCTTGACCTGGTCGTCGGCGTCCTTGCCCTCGTAGTCACGGGTGCGCAGGAACTCCAGCACCCCGGCGTAGGGACCGGCCAACGCGATCTCGGCGGCCTTCTTCTGCGCCGGGATCTCGGTGTGGTCGGCGATGTAGGCAACGCGGGAGCGGTCATCCTGCTCCGCGGCGAACGGGAGCTGGGTGTGCAGGAACCCCCGGACATCGGCCGCGGCGCCGACGAGTGCGGCTTCGGCGGTCTTCCTGCTCCACTGCCCACCGGCCTTGAGCACCCGGGCGGCGACCTTGCGCCCGTTGGCCAGCACCACGGAAGCGGGTGCCCCGGGAGCGGTCGCCTCGGCCAGCAACCGCTTGGTCTCCGCGTCCCGGTGGGCGGTTTCGGCCGCCTCCCAAGCCGCATCGGCCTTGCGTGTCTCGTGTTCCGCCTTGGCGTCCTCGGCCGTCAGCATGGCCTCGCCGGATTCCACGGTGAGCCGTTCCGCATCGGCCCTGCGCGCGTTCTCCTCGATCGTGGTGGCCTGCCTGGCGGCCGCGGCCGAGGCATCCGCGGCCACCTTGGCCGCTTCGGCGTGTTCGGTGGCTATCCTGGCCAGGTCCGCGGCCTGGCCGGCGTGCTCGGCCGCGTGAGCCGCGGCCAGCCCTGCCGCGTGGGCGTGTCCTGCGGCGGCATTCGCCGCCAGGTAGGCCTCATTCGCTGCGCGGCCCGCTTCCCGGGCCAGTGACTCGGCGACCCCGGCCGCGCGAGAAGCCTCACCTGCCTTGCGTTTGGCGTTGGCCGCGGCTTGTTTGGCGCGAGTGGCCTCGGCGGAAGCGACGTGTGAGTGGCTACCCGCCGCATGGGCGGCGTTGGCCGCCAGGTCGGCGTTCTGGCTGGCGTTCCTGGCGGCCCCGGCCGCCTTGCCCGCCTCCTCGGCCGCACGACCGGCGGCCTTGGCCGCTTCGGCGATCTGCTGAACCAGCTTGGCCATCGCGAGGGCCTCGTCCGAAGCCTTGCGCGCCGCGGCGGCTTGTTTGGCGTCACCCACCGCCGCGGTGGCGGCGTTGCGTGCGTTGGCCGCGGCCTGCCCGGCAGCCGAGGCGGCGGAGGCCGCCTTGGACGCGGCGTTGGCGGCCACCGCGGCAGCGTTATTGGCTGCCCGCGCCGCGGAGATCGCGGTCTTGGCGGCGTCGGCGGCGCGTTCGGCGGCATCCGCCGCGCGCGAGGCGGCGGCAGCGGCCTTGCCCGCCTGTTCCTTCGCCGCCGCGGTCTCGGCGGCGGCGATCTCCGCTGCCTGCTTGGCCTTCTCCGCGGCGTCGACAGCTCGTGCGGAGGCTTCCTTGGCCGCTTCGGTCTCCGCGGTCGCGCGCTGTTCGGCCGCCTTGGCGATCGCCGTCAGTTCGGCGACGCTGGCCCGTTCCTCGTCCCGGGCGCGTGCCACGTGCTGGCCTCGGGCCAGGAATTCCGCCACGTCCTCGTCGGTGCCGTTGAGCGCGGCCTTGGCCGCTGCCTTCACCGTGGGACCACCGGCGTTCATGATCTGGGCGACCAGCACCTGGTTGTCCGCCTGCCGGGCGGAGTGCTGGCCGTCGCCGAGGAACTGCCACACCTGCTGGGCGGTGCCGTTGAGCGCGGCCTTCGCCCCATCATGGACCGCGGGGCCGCCCGCGTTCATGACCTGGGCGAGCTGGACCTGGAAGTCGGCTTCCTGGGCGGAGTACTGCCCGGTGTCGAGGAAGGCGCGAACGTCCGCGGCCGACCCGGCCAACGCGGTCTTGGCGGCCGCGCGGACTCCGGGCCCGCCCCGGTGCATGATCTGGGCGACCGCGACCTGGTCATCGGCTTCCTTCGCCTGATGCCTGCCGGTTCGCAGAAACTCGGCGACGGCCTCGTCACTGCCCAGGAGCGCGGCCTCGGCCGCGTACGCCACACCGGGGCCACCAGTCTTCAACAACGTCAGCGCCTGGTCGCGATCTGTGGGCGCGGCGGCCTCAGCGCTGAGGGCCGGAGTGCCCTGGAGGCTGGCCACGAGGGCCAGTGCCGTCGCTGTCACGATCACCGCGCGCCCAGGCGCGACGGTTTCTCTTTTCCACTTCACCCTGTTCCTGTCCCTTCACCAACTGAGAGCTGGAATTTTCGCCACTTACCGGATCTTCGCGGCTAACCGCGCGGTCCGAGTGTGCAGAAAAGAATGAGGGCGCAGGAATTTAACAAGATCAGCGCATGGCGCGCGTGAATAGTGGTCATGCCCCCCGTGTCCCCCCTGTGCCTGCGGGCAAAGTGCCGCGAGCAGTGGCACACTAAGGCACATCCTTCTCGCTTGTCAGCCCGTTGCTCTGAACGAGGTACAGTCAGTCGATGTTACACACTGTGATCCTGGTCACAGTAATTTGATTGCAGTGGTGATTTATGCATAACGTCGAGTCCTCTCCTGTGGGGGGAGGGAAGCAGGGGCGCGACATCACCGCTCTGCATGGTTCTCGCAGCCATGTGGGTTGCTGATCTTGCGCTCGTCTTCCTTGAGGTCAGCATTTCAAGGGGAGAACTCGTGAGGCTTGTCCCGCGTCTGGCGACCCTAGGGGTCGTAGCCGTGTCTTCGCTGATCATCAGTGTTGACGAGGCGTCTGTCGCCGAACCCAGGGGCCCAGTGGCCGACGCGCCGAAGTTCATCGTAGAGAACTTCCAGCATCCTGCGGCCGATGCCATCCTGCGGGACCGTGGAATCGTCGTGCGCAAGGGCGACGGAAACATCCAGTCGGTTGAGTGCGTGAACGGCGAAGATCAGATCGTGGTCAAGGCGCGCAACGCGACCGGTCTGATCACCGCATGCTTTCGAGTCACCGCTCCCACTGGCTACCTGAGTGTGGAGATCCCGAAGGTCTTCTACATCCAGGCCGCCGGGCACGCCGTCAAGGCCAAGTTGAAGGTCAAGGAGCGAGAAGAGAACGTCAGTATCCCCAAGAACGAAGGAAAGTCCGTCGGTGAGGGGATCAGTGAGCCGAACGGACCTGCGACTCTTCTTGAGCTACGGGCCAGTTCCTGACCTCTCTATTCCTTCCTTTTGATGTCGACTGTTTCGCAGGGGGATCCGCTGTGTTCATGAATCGTTCGCTACCGGTGTCGGTCATCGGCGTGCTTGCCGCCGGCACCGCGGCCGTACTGCTCGCTCCCGCCTCCGCACAGGCCCTGAGCAACGGCTCACCCACCGCCAACGGCGCGTACTCCTTCACCGCGCGCCTGCAGATCGGTGGCCGAGCCTGTTCCGGCGCGCTGGTCGATCCCCAGTGGGTCGTCACCGCCGCCAGCTGCTTCGTCGCCGACCCGGCCCAGGGAATCCAGGTTCCGCCCGGCGCACCGCAGGAGCCCACCACAGTCACCTTCGGCACCGGTGCGAGCCAGCTGACCGTCGAGGCATCCGAGGTGGCCGCGCGGCAGGACCGAGACCTGGCCATGGTCAAACTGGCCAATCCGGTCAACACCATCAGCCCGCTGGCCCTGAGCACCACAGCGCCCAAGGCGGGGGACAAGCTGCGGGTGAGCGGCTACGGCCGCACCCGGGACCAGTGGCGGCCCGACCCGGCCCACACCGCGGTGTTCACCGTCGACTCGGTCGACTCCGCCGCCACCAGCACCAGCCTGCCCATCAGCGGCTCGAGTTCGCCTGATGCCTCCACCTGCCAGGGCGACTCCGGCGGGCCCGCCTTCCGCGAGACCGACGGGCGCGTGGAACTGGTCGCGGTCAACAGCACCTCTTACGAGTTCGGCTGCATGGGGGAAACCGGCACCCGCAAGGGCGCGGTGGAGGCTCGTGCCGACAACGTCACCGCCTGGATCACCGAGCGCATCGTCAACGGCCGCGCCATCCCCGGCATCGTGCCGGGCGCGATCGTGGACTTCCGCGGCGTCCACTCCGGACGCTGCCTGGATGTGTACTTCGCCAGCTGGGAGAACGACGCCCGCACCGTGATCGCCAACTGCCACGGCCGGGCGAACCAGCAGTGGGAGGTCATCGAACGCGCGCAAAACGTCTACTCCCTCAAGAGCCTCAACGCCAAGAAGTGCCTGGAGGTCACCGGCGCCGCCACCCACGACGGTGCCCCCATCGGCCAGTTCGACTGCCGTGCCGACCTGACCCGCCAGCAGTGGGAACTCGTGCCGGCCAAGGACAACACCGTCGAACTCCGCAACAAGGCCACCGGCAAGGTCATCCAGCCCACGGGCGCCGGCGCCGGTGAGGGAACCGTCCTCGTGCAGGCGGAGAACCGGCACACCAGCGACCAGCAGTGGTCGGTCCGAGTAGTCGGCAAGGCCCGCCACGACCTGGTGAATCCGGCCGACCCGAACCGGTCGCTGCGGGTCACCAACGACGGCCTGGCCAACCACTACGCCCGACACGCCAACGGACTGGGCTGGATCGAGGTCATCAACGAGAACAGCCCGGAGCTGAACAAGGCCGACGCCACCTGGCGCATCCTGCCCGGCCTCGCCGACGGCAGCTGCTACTCCATCGCGGCGGTCAACGTCCCCAACGCCTACCTGCGCCATGCCCAGGGGCGGATCCGCTTGGACAACAACGACGGCAGCGCCCTGCTCGCCGCTGACGCCACCTGGTGTGCCCGGGACGGTCTGAGCGGCCGCGGGGTGTCCCTGGAATCCTGGAACCTGCCGGATCGGTTCATCCGCCACGCCCAGGGCCAGCTGTGGTCGGCCCAGAACGGCGGCGGCCAGTGGTGGGAGAACCCCGAATCCTTCGCAGCGGACACCAGCTGGGAAGTCGTTGCCCCGCTGAAGAAGTAGCTCAGAGCACCGTGTTGCGGCCGCCTGAGCCTGCTGTGGGTTTCAGGCGGCCGCAACACGGTGGGCACCTTGGTTGCCGGACCGGCCGCTGGACCTGGCGCAACGTGGAGCCGCAGGCCGGTTGCAACGCTGCTGGGCACCGCTGGACGGCACCCACGCCGACAGTGTGGGAGCAGGGGTTCGAATCCGCTCAGCTCTACTCGGTTGAGATAGCCCCAGAAGCCCTGTCTGACACGGTCCACAACGGTGCGCCCCACGCCCATGGGAATGTTCCGGAGTACATCATCAACCCGGTGCGATGCCGCGTACGCCCCACGTCCGTGGGGACGCCCGGTAGACACGAACCCCATGTGTTGAGGGCGTGGCCAGCCGCGATGGGCTCCGCCGGACTGGCCATGACACCAGCCCCAACCGAACGGGCAGGCGGAACTGCTCGCTCGGTGCTCCCTGAGCGCGGTGCCGCGAACCGACGTCCTTGACTGCGAATGAGGCTCGATCGGCTGACTGCAACTGGTGCGGGCAAGATGTTCCGCACTTGCGGAGCATCGGGGATTGGAGCAGGTGGATGCAGTTGGTGGAGTTGACGTCTGTCGACGGCACGCCACTTCGAGGTGCTGTGCACCGGCCGCAAGCTCAGCCGAGCCTCGGCACGGTACTCCTGTTGCACGGCATCACCGTCGACATGGACGAGGGCGGCATGTTCGTCCGGCTCGCCGACCGCTTGGCGGCCGCGGGTTGGACGGTGCTCCGAGTGTCCTTCCGCGGCCACGGCCGAAGCGGGGGAACACCCCGAGGGGTGACGATCGCCGGCGAGATGCTCGACCTGCAGACCGCGGTCGACTACGCCACGGTCCAGTTGTCCGGGCCGCTGTCGATCGTCGCATCGAGCTTCGGTGCGGTGCCCACCTCGCTGTCATTGCCGTGGATGGCTGATCGGCTCGACCGGGTGGTCCTGTGGAACCCGGTCCTGGACCTCCGGCGGACCTTCGTAGAGCCAGAACTGCCGTGGGGGAAGGAGAACTACAGCAGCGAGCAGCAGAAGCTGTTGACAACACAGGGTTTCCTGCTCGTCGACGGCGCGTTCGAGCTTGGCCGGGTGCTGTTCGAGGAGTTCCGCCGCTACCACCCCTTCGAGGAGTTCGTGGCCAGCTCGGTGCCGTCGTTGGTGGTGCACGGAGACCGGGATTCCGCGGTCTCCTACGACATCGCCCGGCAGGCCGCCGCGGCGAAGCCTTCATGCGCATTCCATACCGTGGTCGGCTCCGATCACGGATTCGACTCGCGTGAGCGGGAGGACGAGGCGATCACCGTGACGGTGAACTGGCTGACCGGGAACGGCGGGGGTGGCGAGTGAACGTGGAGTCCCTGTTGGCGCCGGTGCAGATCGCGGTGACCAGCATCGTCGGCCAGCACTGCACCCTCGGCTACCCGAAGGAGGCGCGCTTGCGGGCAGAGCAGGAACGGCCCGGTACCGCGCTGGTCGGTGCGCCCGTGTCGGTCGGCGAGCGCTGCCTGATCGCCAACCAGGTGGTGATCTACGAAGGGGTGCGGGTCGAGGACGACTGCGTGATCGAGGATCGGGTCCGGATCGGGTACGACTGCCGCGTTGGGCCGCGGAGCCGCCTGATGTACGGGGCCTATGTCTGCGACCGGGTGGTGGTCGGGGCGGAGGTCCGGCTGGCGGGGTTTGTGTGCGACGGCACCATGATCGGCGACCGCGCCACGGTGATGGGCGACTTGGTGCACGAGTACGCCCAGCCGCATCGGGACTGGTGGGAGGTTGACGAAGCCCCGCCGGTGATCGAGGCAGACAGCGTGGTCGGGTACGGCGCCCGGGTGGTCGGTGGGGTGCGCATCGGTCCGCGGAGCTACGTCGCGGCCGGTTCAGTGGTGACGAAGGACGTGCCGCCGGAGCACGTGGTGACTGGCGTCGACGTGCAGACCCCGGCAGCGCAATGGCGAGGGCGGCGTCTTCAGGACCTCATCCGGCACTGGCAGGCCCGGCGAGCACCGGCTCCGCCCCGGTAGGTGCGGTGCGCAGGTGTCAGCGTTCGACGAAGGCTGAGTCCTCGGTGTCGCTGCCGGCCTCGTTCTTCGACCGCTGACGAACCAGCGGTGGTTCGCAGGCGACGGCGTTGAACCGGCCGGGGAATCGTGCGCGGAGATCGGTGCGCGGGTGCTCGATGTAGAGCGCGGGCAGGAACTCGTCGACGGGCACGATCGCATGCTCCAGGTCAGCGTCGAGTAGAACGTCGAGGGACTTCCGCGTGAGCAGGTAGCCGAAGGTGCAGTGGCTGTAGCCGGGCACCACGAGGCCGGGAATCGATGTCGGTTGGTCGGCTTCGAGCGGGACTCGGCCGAGGTAGAGCAGGTCGAAATTCTCCAGCGCGGCGAGTCGGCCAAGGGTGGTGAGCAGTTGATTGAGGAAGTCCGCGGGCAGAATCGCGTCGTCCTCCAGGATAAGGACGAACGGCTCGGCGCCGGATCGAGCGTCGCGCCAGCAGGCCAGGTGGGCCAGCGTGCAGGCGATCTCGCCGTACTTCAGCGGCCGGCTCCACCAGGGGTTGCTGGAGTTGATCTGCCATGGGAACAGCTTGTAGCCGGCCAGGTCCAGGTCGGCGATGGTGAGGTCGTGCCCGTCGAAGGGGCCGTGCCAGTCGGAGGTGTAGGCGGCACGCAGCTCGGGCGGGACCGAGCGCTCCATCCACTCCCGGCGGTCTCGGCGGCGCGGGAGGTTGATCACGTAGGTGCGGATGTCGTCGGGGGTGGTCACGGGTTCGGGGCGCTCCCCGTGCGGCCGAGCAGGTAGCGGGCGGTGTTGTCCTCGACCACGGAGAACGGGTTGTTGTTCCGGCGAGAGAGCAACAACAGCGGTGGCTCCGCGGTCAGGTCGGCCACATCGGTGAACGCGCCGACCCGTCGGGTCTCGGTGACCAGTACGAAGTCGTCGGCGCCGACCTTGCGCTCCACGTAGGCGACGCTGCGGGCGCCGCGTTCTCCTTCGAGCAGGGCGTGCGCGGCGCCGAGTACGCCCAGCGTCAGGCATCCGCCCAACAGGAAGACGGTCGTGCCGTGCGCCAGGGTGAGGCGGCTGAACACGGCGAGGTCCTCCAGGAGTTCCTGGTGTTCGGTCCACCGGGGGCCCATCGTCAAGTTGTCCAGGGTCGGGACCACCAACGGGTCGTCCTCGCCGAGTGGGTTCGGCTTGAAGTGGAACGGCAGGTGCGGCAGGAACTCGCGATACGTGGCATTCCACGGCGGTCCACCGGCCACGACCAGGATGTCGGCCCGGTTGTCGTAGTACTCCGAAGGTGCGAAGTCCCGCACGGTTGCAGCCGGGGCCAGCTGGGCGAACCTGCTCCGGAGGTAGATGAGCGTGTCGAGGTCGGCGAACTTGGCGTACCGCAGGTAGTTGCGGTCCTTCGACGAGGCGAAGTAGGGACGTTCCTGCTCCGGGATCTCCGAGCACACGATGTCCACCCGCGTGGACGGACCGAGCTTCCAGAACCCCGCGATGCTGTTGGGCTGGGACGTGTTCGTGTCCGGCCGCTCCGCAGTACCCAACGGCTCGGCACGGTCCGGCCCGCCGGCGAGGAGTTGGAAGGCGAGGGTGTCCAGCGCGTGTTCCGCGCGTCGGCGAACCGTCTTGAGTGCGCATTTCTGCACCGTGGCAAGGGATTCCTGACGCTCGGTCAGGGTTGGGAACCTGTGCGCCTTGGCCATGTTGAGGTCAGCCTCCGCGTAGATCCGCTCGTCAACGCTGAGGCGCGTTACCGCACTCCGCAGCACCGCCACCAGGTGCTGCACCTCTTCGTGTGAGCCGACCCGGACGCCTTGGGGACGAAGGTGTTCGCGGATATCCTGGCCAAGGTCGAGTACCGCGGTCGGGTGTCCCAGGGCGGGTCCCTGACGGAGCTTCTTGAGCGCGGCCTTGACGACCTGGCTGGACAACACCTGTCCACAATATGTCCAGTCACTGTCCTGGTGACCAGGAACACGCCAACCGAATGGGCTGGTGGACAGCTCGGTGGTTGCGAAACGCTCCAGGGGATGGGCGGTCAACTCCTGGGCGGCGAGACAACTCGGCAACCGATGCTCCCGACGGCAGTCGAGGGCCACCCGTGTGCGCGGACGCGACGTGAAGCACAGGTAGGGACCGCGGAACGCCTGTGTGGTGGTAGGCGGCGTAGGAGCGCGGTGTGCCCAGAGGATTCCTACTGCCGCTCAGGAGGGGCGAAGGTCCCGGCGTTCACGTTGTCGAGGAATGCCTCCCAGACGACACGGCCGAACGCCAGCGTCGGGCCGGAGCGGTTCTTGCTGTCCCGCACCCCGGCGGCGTTGCTGCTGAAGCCGACTTCGACGCAGTCGTTGTTGGGCGGGCGAGTTCTGGAGGACGTTCGCCACCTGGTGAAGGTGGTGTCGAGCGGGCAGTCAGGTTCGTGCTCGCGGTCCATCTCGCGCGTCATCCCCATCCGGTCCGTTGCGGCGGTTCGTTCACAGCGACTTGGCGAGATCGACCAGGGTTTGACGGGTCTGTTCCGCTTTGGCGTGAGCCGCGTCGATCTGTTGTTCCCACAGCGTTTGGTAGCGCGAGACCCGGTCGCCCTTGACGTACTCGCCGTTGTCGTCGTGGTGTTCCAGGTAGACGATATCGACCGCGGGCTCGGCGTCGTAGCGGAAGATCGTGTAGTCGTGCCCTTGGCCCATGTAGTAACCGGCGCGCCACGGCACCACCCGAAGCTCGACGTTCGGCCGGTCCATGGTCTCGACGAGCTGCGCGATCTGGGCGCGTTGCACTACCCGGTCCTTGATGCGGTGCAACGCCGATTCGTCCACCAGGAACCAGAACCGCTGATGCAGGTTGTCCAGGACCGGCTGGCGCTCAAGTCGATCGGACACGCTCTTCTCGATCACGTCTGCGGGCAACGCGGGACGAACCGATTCGGCGTTTTCCCGCATGAGCGCCGCGGTCTGCAACAGACCGGGGATGGTCAGCGTCCGGTAGGAGAAGTACTTCTGACAGCTGCCTTCCATATCGATCAGCAGCTGGACGTGCTGGGGAAACCGAGTGGCGAACGAGCCCTTCGGCCTGCGCCGGCCGCTCTCTGCCTGCAAGTTCCGCGCGTACGCCTGGTCCGCGGCGCCGGCGCGGTAGAACTCCAGCAGTTTGTCCAGGTAGCGCGGCTTGACGCCCATGCCCGACTCGATGAGGGCGATCCCCTGCTGGGTGAGGTTCAGCAGTTTGGCGACCTCGTCCTGCTTCACGCCGGCGGTGTCCCGCAGCCTGGCGAGCAGGCGACCCAGGAGGATCTTCAGCACGGCGCTGGGAAGCTGAAGCTGCTCGGTCACCAGGTGATCCTCCCTGCCTGCCACACATCGGACCTCGCAGCCTATCCGCAATTCACCCGTCTGGTAGCACCCGTAACTCTTGTACAAGTGTTACCTTCGATGTGCGGCGGAGTGGACCGCGGCCCGGTCGCCTTCCGATAACTCTTGTACAAGAGTTAGAAGGTTTCAAGGCCCCGATCAGGGCTCCCCGCGCATCTGCACTACGTGGGCTGAAACTTGCGCCGGAGTGATCGGCGTAGCCCAAAAGGGGACAGCGGCGGGGTGAAACCGTTGCTGTGCAAGGAAAGAGCCTTGTCTGTCGACCGCGCCGCGGTTGTAGGCAAGGTCGAGCGCAGCCGAACGACGGCCCGGCCATGAACGCGGGTCTCGATCAGAGCCTCCCAGGCTGTCCGGCTTGCTCAATCAGACGGGCGACAGGCGGGATCGGCCACGGTTCTGCTCCGGTCTACCTGCCCTGTCGCACGGCGATGCCACGAGAGAAGTGGTTCCTCTGGGCAGCGCCGTTACCAGCAGCCGAAGGTTGGGACGGAGGCGAGCATCGTGCAGGACCTCGTGGGATTCGCTCGTTCAGACCGTCCTCGACCGGTGGGATCGAGGTGGGCGCCGATGAGCACGGCAAACGAGGAACCCGATGGGCCAGAAGCATCGGATGTGGCCTGGTGGCGTTCCTGGAAAGACAAGCAGGTCCACGCCTTCGTCATCAGCGGATTGACCCCGGAGTCGAGGCCGACCGAGCTGATCGCCGTATGCGGTCACGTTGCGCCCCTCAATGTCATCGAGCCCACGAGCGCGGGTATGCCGTGCGTTCTGTGCGTTGCGAAGGCCCCGGTCGTTGACCAGCAGTCGGCCGGCGGAGCGCCTGGCGAGGCTCCTGCCTTCACCGAGGTGGCCCCAGCGCCTGCTCAACGCAGGCAACTTGAGCGAGGTGATTCCGATGAGGGGTGAGCCTTGGCTGGACGAGTGGCATCTGCTCGGTGATGAACTGACCGCGGTGTTGTCGGTGATCGTCGACCTGGCCCTGTTCTGCGCGCCCGCCGTGGCCCGCTGGTTGTTCGGCCACCCGGTCGCGCGGGCAGCCGCGTGGGCAAAGGTTCACCGAGCACACCGGCATGGAGCCGAATGCCGGGCCCAACGGTGTCCGGTCAGGCACCTCTGCGCGGAGTGCCCGGCAGCAGCTCGCCAACTTCCCCGCTCCCGTCCGAGCTGCCTCCCACAGCGCGTCGTCCCCCGGACGCGCCAGCTCGACGGGCCATGGGTGGCGACGGCGGTAGCCCCCACCGCCGTCGCCACCACCCCGGCTCCTCTCCTGGGAAAGGCGTGCGCCCAGCAACGGATGACGCCAATGGGGCCAGGAGAGGACGGGGACGGCCGTCGCGCGACGGCCGTCCCCACCCAGAGCGGCTCCGTCTGGCGCCGCGCTGGTCACATCGTGCAGGCGCACTCAGTGACGATGGTGGCCGCGACACCGGCCGCCGCTGGGGAACCCGTCTGTCAGCGACGCGTCCGGATCAGTCGAGAGGCGGCCGCGGCCGGGTCCGCGGCCGTCCTGATGTCGGCCGAGACGGCCGTCGAGAGCGGAAACAGCAGGGCGGGCGGCATGAGCGCCCACACCCCCGGTCTGATCGAGGACACTCACTTCGTGTGGTGGAAGTCCACTTTGGACGGTGAATACCACGCGTTGTGGTCCAAGGAGATCGCCGCCCCGCTCCAGGATTCGCTCTCTGCGATGTGTCAGCTGACCGCAGGGCTCGATGACTGGCCGGATCGGACTGGATTCCTGCTCTTGCCGGCGTGCGACCCCTGCCTCCGGTTGGCGAGCAAGGTTCCCTGGCCGCAGCAAGGGATCGAGGTCACCCGATGACCGAGAGTGAGACCGCGGTCCCCGAAGGCGGGGGCTACGGCCACGACGTTAAGAACCACCTCCCGGGAGGGCTTGTCTTCGCCTGGTGCAACCAGGTGTTCCCGGCGGGCGACGGCCCCACGGTCGGCCCCTGTCCGCAGTGTGGACGGGTGCGCCAGGCCCTGTTGGAGACCGACGCCGGCAATAGCGGCACCCATTGACCAGACCCACTACGGAGTAAGGAATGTCCCCGACGACCGAAGTCCTCCTCGGCCGACGCCGACGTCAGGTCGCAGCCGAACTCGCTACCAGTTTCGCAGCCGCGGGAGAGCCAGCCATCAGGCAGTTCGCACAGACAGTCAACCGGTATCCGACGTTGGTGCGGCGGCTGCTTGCGGAGGCAGGGGTTTACAACGAAGCCGCGTGCCTGGGCATGTCCGAGGCGGAGATCCAGGAGCGTGTACGCGTCAGGTTCTGCGGCGGCGCCACGATCGGCATGCTCAGCTACGCGACGGGGATCGACCGGCGAGTCATTCAGCGGACCCTCGTGGAGGGCGGTGTCATCGCCGTCGTGCCGCGGCAGCCGGTACCGACCCGCCTGGCCGAGGATTTCGTCAAGGCATACCGGGACGGCGCCAGCATTCGCACGGTGGGAAGGCAGTTCGGGTGGACCTTTTCGGTCGTCCGCACCCAGCTCGTCAAAGCGGGAGTCGTCCTGCGCCCGCGCGGTCGGCGATGAAGCTGGCCAGGTGAAAGCCATGCAGAGAAATGATCTTGACTACGGACCTTCGATGCTGGCTGGCCGACCGCGGCGATGCATACATCCGAAACCGGAGCACACGCGATTCCGGCCGTGCTGGGAGAGCCAGGACAACCGCGTCAGTCGAACGGAGTGCACCTCATGAGACCAGTCCCCAGCAAGGTGCGTCACCTGCCAGCCGAACTGCGGGCACTGCGCGAGGACAGGACGCTGACCTTGCAGAAAGCTTCCGCGGCAGTCGGTTTCTCGCTGACGAAGCTCCAGCGAATGGAGACTGGTAAGCGCGGCCTGCACTACGACGACGCCGCCAAACTGTTCGCCTTCTACCAGGTACCCGAGGCTCGATCTGAACGCATGCTCGCTCTGCTTGCCGACCTCGGCGACCCCGGTTGGTGGACGAAGTTCAGAGCCAAGCTGCCAGAACCCTGGCGCCAGGAGATACCACTGGAGGATGAGGCCGAGGTCATCCGTGACTACAGCCTCGGCTTCGTGCCTCGCCTGCTTCAGATCCCCAGGTACGCCGATGCCCTGTTTGCTGACCTCCAACCGTACCTGTCGCAACGCACCCGGGAGGTCCTGGTCGGCGTTCAGACGACCCGACAGTCCATCCTGAACCGACTGGATGTGCGGTTCCATTTCCTGATCGACGAAGCCGCGCTGCGCATGGTCGGCAGTCCGCATGTACAGGAAGAGCAGTTCCGGGCGCTGATTGCCGCAGCGAACCGACCCAACGTGACGGTGCAGATTGTGCCATTCGGCGCTGGTGCGCACCCCGGTCTGGCCGGGGCGATGGTACTGCTGAAGTTCATCGGCGCACCGACGATGGCCCGCATGTCGGAAGCAGAAGGTTTTCGCGACTCCGACTCGACCGTGCGAACGGCGTGGCACGCGTGGAACGCCATCTCCGGCCGCGCGTCATCGGAGGTTGCGACCAATCACTTGCTCTATCACCGGCTCAGCGCGCTGAGCGCGCAAACAGGCCAGTCGAATCTGAGCATCGTGCAGTAGTCGGCGGGCGGTCGAGATGTTCTTGCCCCAGAACGAATTCCGCATCGTGATCTCTACCCGACAGAGGCAGGTGGTACGGCATGAGTTCGCATTCGTGGGGACTCCTTCGCGAAGTGGTGGAGGCTATGCCCTGCGGTGCAACCACTTCGCAGGTTGATCGTTATGAGGTCGAACTCGCTCGCTTCTTCCACGCACCGCATGCTGTCGCAGCGGCCAGTGGAACTGCGGCACTCCACTGTGGACTGAACGTCCTCGGCATTGGTATCGGGGACGAGGTGCTGGTGCCGGCCGTCGCACCGATGAGTTCGATCGCGCCGGTCTGTTACGTCGGTGCGGTGCCAGTGTTCGTCGACTGCGGCCCCAGCGGCGCGGGTGTGGACCTGGAAGACCTCGAAGCCAAGATCACCGTGAGGACCCGAGCACTGCTGCTGGTCCACCAGTGGGGTCGCACTGGCGATCTCTGCCGCATTGTGGAACTGGCCGGAGCCCGCGGGCTGCGGGTGATCGAGGACGCCACCCACGCGGTGGGCACCCGGATTGACGAGGCGTACGCAGGCACGTTCGGAGATGTTGGCTGTTTCTCCACCCACGACGGCAACCTGCTGTGGTCCGGCGAAGGTGGCTTCCTGCTCACCCATGACGAGGGTCTGGCCGAGCAGTGCCGCCACTTGCGCTCCCACGGCGCCAGCACGACCGAGCGGGGAAGGTCGCTGTCCGCAGTGGGCTTCAGCTACCGGCTGGCCGAACCACTGGCCGTGATCGCCCGCACCAACCTGGCCAACCTGGCGGAAGTACTTGGCGAGCGCCAACGCGCCACCGAGCTGCTGACCGACCTGCTCCGGGATGTGCCTGGGCTCACGATCAGTGCCCCCGATGGCCCGGAGCGATGGAACGGGCACAGCCCGCTGTTGCGGATCGGTTTGGAACGCCCGCGGGAGTTCAGCGCCTACCTGTCCACGACGCATGGGGTGGCCAACAGCATCGGCAGTCACCGGCTGACCGCTGCCGATCAGGCACCGGCATTCGTCGAGCACGTTCGCCGCCGGCAGCCCTGCCTGCGGGCACGGGCGGTCGTGGATACCACGTTGGCGATCAGCCTTGTCGAGAACACCACCGAGGACGACCTGCACCAGATCGCCGCCACGGTCCGCGGTGAGGCCGTCCGCTGGAACCAGTAGTCCAGCAACAAAAATGTTCCAGCTCGCAGACAATTCGGGAGCAGTAATGAACGAGTCGGCTGACCAGTGGCGAGAAGTGATTATTTTTCCTCTTGGCGATTTTGCTTTTGCTCAGTCTGCTGAACAAGCTGACCGGGCACCGTGGTTGACTATAGTGGCCAGAACGCGACAAATAGTCATCTGCCCGTCGGATCCGGCTCGATTCACTCAGGCTGACCTGGTAGTGGTCGAGGAGCTTCGTCGAGCCATGCAGGCGCTTTATGATCAGGGATTCCGATATCTGGCCGCCCGCGGAGAACTGCCCGGTCCGGACTCGGTGCCGCCAATCGGGTGAGAGCAACCCCTCAGTCGTGCCCAAACCGGAACCAGTCGGCCGCGGCCAGCGGTCTGCGTTACTGTGACCGGCGGGGAGTGTGTGAGTAGGGGGTAGGGGATGAACGAGCTGGCTGGCTACTACGACCGGTGGGAAGACAAGTCGCCACCGCCAAGCGGCGGCGACTTGACGATCAAGGTGAGTCGTGAGCAGGTCCTCCAGGCGTACTCGATCTTCAAGAACGAAGGCGACCGGCTCCGGTACGAGCTGGGAAAGCTGCAGGACAAGCTCCGAGTCCCGCCTTGCGGTGGCGATCCGGTCAGCGAGGACACCGCCAAGGCGATGACCTGGAAGTTCGTCGATGCTCCTGACTCCTACTACCACCGTTACCTGGGGTTGGCGCAGAGCTTCCTGGCGACTGCGGAGCAGCTTCAGCGAACGGCCAAGGAGTATGGGTTCACCGATGAGGACATTGCCGGTTCGCTGAAGGGGTACAAGCGCATTGACTAGGTCATCTCGCCTGCTTTTCCTTTTGGTCTTGCCGATCCTCGTGGCTGGCTGCACAAATGCGCCGGGAACGCCCACGGCATCTGACTCACCGACGAGTGTGACCTCAGCAGGGGGTGCGTTGCCGCCCCGTCCGAAGGACATTCGACTGGACGGGCTTACCCCGGAGCAGGTGTGTGCCTTGGTGCCGGAACAGCGCATCAAGGATCTTGGCGTGGACAAGGTCCACGAGACTAGCGACGTTGGGGAGTTCAACGACAAGGGTTGCCGGTTCGCCAGGACCACGGCGAAGGACGGATACTCCTATCTCGTTACCCCGACCACACAACAAGGTGCCGAAGAGTGGCTCAAGCGCAGCGGCGCGGTGACGGCTCGAATCGTGACGGCCGCTGGATACCCAGCGGTGGAGAACCGTCGCCCGACCGACAGCCGGGGCTGCTTCGTTGACGTCAGTGTGGCGGAGGGTCAGCGGCTCGGGATCCAGTACGCCTACGACAGCCAGCCGGTACCGCTGACGCCGGATCAGTTGTGTGCCAAGGCTTTGGAGATGGCTGAGCTTGCGACGCAGGGCTTGATCAAGCTACGCGGCTAAACAGAACGGGAACGGGGGGCTGTCATGGGTGAGGGACCGCAGATTCGGCGGAACCGGTTCGAAGGCGTTTCGCTGAACCAGAAACACGCCTGGATGCAGCAGGGCCAAGGCACGAGCGCGGTGAACGACGCGATCGATGCCATGCGGGGGATGCAGCGCATCGCCGCCGACGCCGAGCACGCGGTCCGTAAGGGCCTGGAGGCCATCGGCGTCGGCTGGGCCGGACAGGCCGCGGAGGCCATGACCGCGGCCGCGCGGCCGGCGGTGGCCTGGGCTCAGGGGGCGCAGGATGCCGCGCTGTCGGGCGGGACCTCGGCCTCCTCGCACGGGATGACCTTCGCTGAGACCAAGCCGAAAGTCGAGGCGAACCAACCGGTTCAGGAGCCCGGAGTCGGTGCCCTGGTCCTGGGTGCGTTCAGTCCGGCCGTGGTGGTGGCGATGCAGCACGACATGCAGCAGCAGTTGGCGGCCAACCGGGCCCGGGATGATGCGGCCAACCGGGCGCTCTACGGCTACGAGTCCACCGCGCGAGACCGGGTTGGCGCGTTGCCGGTGTTGCCGGAGGCGCCGAAGATCGCCCTGGACAGTGGGGGCTCCCCGCCTCCGCCGCAGCCGCCGCCGGTCCCGCCGGGCGGGCGGAACCCGCGTGACCCGCGGCAGCGGGATCTCCCGCGCCCGGGTGGCACCGGCGCCGACCCCGGCCGGCAAGGCCAGGATCCCGGTCGTGTCCAGCCGGGCGCCGGGACTGATCCGGTGCGGCCGGTGGAGAACACCCCGGATCCGACGTTGCAGGGCGTGGTCCCCAGCGGTACCGGCGGCGGCAACACGGTGCTGCCCCGGGTCGAACCGCCACCGGTCGGCGGTCCAGGCCAGCCGGGCGGTACCGGTGGCGGCGGTGGGTTCGCGGGCGGCTTCTACGGCGGTGGCTCCGCCGGTGGTGGTGTGGGAAGCGGTGCCGGCGGTCCCGGTGCGGGGCTGCGCGGGCCAGGCGGTCAGGCGGGAGTCGCTCCCGGCCAGCCAGGCGCTCGCGCCGCTGCGCCGGTGGCGGGTGCTGGGCGTGCTGGTGTGGGCGGGCAGTCCTTCTTGCAGTCGCCGACCGGTGCGGCGGGGCGGCCGGAGGAGGACGACGAGCATGAGAACAAGTTCAAGACCCGCTCCGATGACATCTACGGTCTGGACGATCTGCCGCGGATCCCGCCGCCGGTGATCGGAGAACACCACAACCTATGACCGCCCACCCCGCGCCGGTGACCGCGTTGACGGTCGCCGAGTTCGATCTGCTCTGGGAACTCGCCGAACTCGGCGAGACCCCGCTGAACCTGGAGATCACCAGCAGCGGCGCCGACTGGGAGGAACGCGCTCACCATCGGCATGCACTGCTGACCGGCCTCGCCACCCGAGGTCTGATCGTCCACAGCGGACTTGCCCCTGCGCTGCATGAGGCTTTGGTGGGACTGGCGAGGTTCGACTGGGCGGTGGACGCGCGGCTGTGGGCCACCGATGGGCTGGTGCGTGCGGTGGGAGCGGTGGCAGGTCCACAAGGGACGGTGGCGGTGCGCTACGGCGAGGAAGTGCGGCTTGGCGTTCTGCCCGACTACGCCGTCGCGGCCACCGTGGTCGAGTTGGCCGGCGAGAGCGATGCCGGACCAGGCGAGTCGGTCAGCGTCCGCGCCGCGGCCCTGGATGCGGCCAGGCAGGCCACGACGGCACCGGGTTTCGCCGACGCACTCACCGAGAGCGGAGAGCCCGCGGTGGTGGCACGCAAGGTGGCGCACATGCTCGGCACGGTGCGGCGGGGCGGGCAGTTCGGCGTGACGGTCCGGGATCGAGGACTTGGTCTGCGTCGCGCGCCGAGGGTGGTGGCCTTCCACGACACCGACCAGGGGCGGTATGTGCATGTACGCCGGGACGGTTGGGCCACGATCACTCCGGGTGGGCACCGTCAACTCCTGGCGCAGGTGCGGGCGTTGGTGGACGAGCAGCGCGGGTGACGCACCTCGCCGCGAGTCCCACCGGGGATGGGGCCCGGAGGTGGCGGCGGATGGACAAGGACGGTCGGGTGGGACGACCCGGCCGGAACAGGGAGGGAGTAGAGCGGAATGAACAGCAACAGGGGGCACGTGGGCGTGGCCACCTCGCACGTGAAGCAGGTGGCCGAGGTCTTCGCCGGGGAGGCCCGGATGATCCGGGAACAGCATGCGCTGGTGCGGACCAGCGGAGTCTCCGCCCAGTCCATGGGGCAGGGATTCGCCAGGCATAGCGAGGGCTACCGTCAGCTCATGGAACGGCTGGCCGCTTCGGTGGATGCCTTCGGTCTGCAGTCGGAGACCATCGGTTCGGTGCTGCTGGAGTCCGCCGGGGACTACGGGCGGACCGAAGGTGGCAACACCCAGTCGTTCCGGGGGCGCTGAGATGGCCTCAGCCGACACCTGGAGCGATGTCCGCAAGTTCTGCGAGAGTCTTTTCACCTTTGGTCGCAGTGACGCCCAAGACGAAATCAACCGCTTCGGGCGCGAAGTTCAGACGCTGATGCCACAGGTCGCGCAGGACACGAAGGATCTCGCCGCAGGCCGAGACCTGCTCGCGCGACCTGAAGGCAGCTTCGCCACCTCCGATGAGATCCTGGTCGCGGGCGAGCCCGGGTTGCGGTTCTTCCAGCGATATCTCCCGCTCTACAACGAGTGGACGTACGAGCAGTACAGCTTCGAGAATGACATTCTCCAGCGCTACAACAAGTTCCGCGGCATGAACTTCGCCGCGTTCCGTGCCGACGCGGACCACCTCACGAAGGCCGGAACGGCACTGGCGGACAGTCATGGGCGGATGAAGCAGTCCTTCACCGGGCTGATCACGCACTGGAGCGGGGATGCCTCTCGCGCCGCAGGTGAGCACGTCGACAAGTTCGTCCGGGCCTCCGACTTTGTGACCATGCGGACCGTGGAGTTCGGCCGGGCTATCGGCAAGAACACCGGGCTCCTGGAGAAGGCCGTCCGCCACGTGGCTGGGATGACCGCGGGGTTGTACAGCGTCGACTGTGGCGGTCACTCGCCTGGCACAGTGGAAAAGATGATCAAAGTCGTGCGTGGCAAGTCGGACAGCCCGTTGCTCAACTTCCTCGCCACCGGCCTGGATGTCACCGGCGGCGGGCTCAAGTCGGCCGCCGGGGCGATCCCGAATGCCGGGACTGCGGCCGGATCGGCCATCGATCTGGGGCTGGGGCTGATCACCCACTTCCGGAAGTGCCTGACAGATCAGTTCCAGCCGGCGTTCAAGAACAAGTACGAGCGGTTCGTCAAGGAGATCTGCACGGCATCGGAGGACAATCTCAACAAGATGTGGACCGACTTTGCCGAAGTGGCCAAGGAAGTCCCGCGGGACGCCTTCGCCGGTGTCCCCCTCATCGTGCCCCGTCCTACCGGTAGCTGAGACAGGAAAGGAGACCGAAGCACATGGAGCAGCTGACGGCCTACCTGTACCGGCTGGACCACCTCGGCGCCGAGATGGACGCGCGCGCTGAGCGGGTTGTCGCCGAGTGCCGCGAGGAAGATGCGCACTACCGGGCGCTGGCCCAGACCAGTGCTACCGCGGTGTTCGACCTGTTGCACCAGGTCGAGCAGAGACAGGACGGCGACCAGCCCCAGCCTGCCCCGGTGAAACCCCGGCGGCCGACGGGTGATGACGACGAGGACTTCGCCGACATCGACTGGATGCACGGATGAGCGGCAGCACCTTTGGGGCGATGCGCGGCCGGGCAGGGATGGCGTTGCTGCGCAGCGGGATCGCGGTCGGCATGGCCGCGGTCCTGTCCGGGTGTGGCATCACCGTCTGGTACCCGACCCCGACCACCACCTCCGTCTCCAGCACCACTTCCGCGCCGCCGGCACCCGCCACACCACCGCCGGTAAGCCAGCCCAAGCAGCTGCGGGAAGTGCCACCGTGCAGCCTGCTGACCAAGGCCCAGCAGACCGAGCTGGGCATCGACACCGATGAGTTCGAGTCGAACTACTCGCTGGAGAATTACGGGCGGTGCTCGTGGCTTGACTTCGACAAAGGGAAGTCCGCGATCGCCAACCTCCGGGTGACCAAGAGGTACAAGGACGCCGGTCTGGAACAGCTGTACCGGCGCAGGTCGGAGTTCCCTGTCTTCACATCGGCTACTGTGGACGGTTATCCGGCGGTGCGGACCGAGGATGACAAGAAGTCGTGCAAGCTGCATGTCGGGGTCGGTGACGAGCAGAGCTTCGAGGTGAGCCTGCTCGCGGCCGACCTGACCAAGCCGTTGTATCCCAACGCGTGTGAGTATGCGGAGGCGATCGCGCGGGCTGTGCTGCGCAACATCCCGGCTGCTCGTTGAGGAGCAGCGTGCGGTGGTGTCACCCGGGTGAGCGATGCTGCTGGCCTCCGCCCCGCTGGGGATCGAGCGTGGTTACGCTGTGACGACGTGGGGTCGCCTACCTCCCCCCTTTGGCGGCTCCACGAGTTGGGTGCTGGTCTGCCCCTCCCCCCTGGCGGGCCAGCACCCCCGCTCGGCAGCTCGCCCCGCATACGGCGTTCGTTGTTGTGGCTGCTGCACTTCCGCACTACGCGCTCGCCCAACTTGCCCGAGTAGCCGCGCATCCAGCCTGCTGGCCCCTGGATGAATGTCGAGGATGCGCATGATCATCACCCGATCGGCGGCTCATCGTTGATTACCCCGGCACGGCCGTGGCTTCCGCCTTACGGTCAAAGGTGGAGGGGAGACAGGGTGGGTGAGCAGCGGTCGGCCACATCCGGCACCTTTGGCGCTGAACTCCGGGCTCGGCGGATCCGCAAAGGACTGTCATTGAGCCAGATGTGCGTGTTGATCGTCCGGCCAGGGTGTCTTCCACCATGTGGGGATAGGCGGCGTTGCGCACGGCCACCTCGCGCAACCGCGTTCCGAAGCTGATGTGGTGCAGTGGGTCGCCGCGGTCGATGCTGAGCATGTTCAGCACCTGGCCCGCGGTCATCAATTCCTGCAGATGGCCTAGCAGTGAGCCAAGGCCCCCGGCGGGAACGGGCTCTGCCTCCTCTGGAGGAGCGGCGTCCACCCGACTGCTCCGCGCGGCCAGGATGAGCGCGGTCAGCTCGATTGCCGCACCGGTGGCGCCGTGCTCGCTCTCACGGTAGGTCTCCAGGTCGACCAGCGAGTGCTGGAAGCTGATGGCGTCCAGCACGTCGAAGGCATCGGCGTGAGCGACTGTGGCGACGATCTTCGCCACCGTCTCGTTCACATGTCGGCGGGCCAGTGCGATGGCCGCTTCCGGGGCCTCGGACATCGCTAGGTCTGGCTCCAGCCGTTGCACGTCGTCCAGCGACATGTTCACGGACGCTGGCAGGCCGGTACCCGAACGAGCCGCCCGTGCCGCCCGTTCCCGCTTCCTGCGCTTCTCGGTCCGCTTGCGTTGCTGCTTGGACACGGCGGCACCGTACAACTGGCTACCGACAAACCGAGTTGCTCGCCCGCGCTGCTCTCTTCGCCAACGGCTTCCGTCATGAGCGTGCTGCGGTCACCGCCGGGACTCAACCCTGCTCCTGTTTACGCAATATGGCTCAGGGTGCATGCTCGTGGCAGAAATGGGCTCAACTGGTACCCATGAACGCAGCATGCGACAGGGCTGAGAAGACAGAACTGACGACCCAGATGAAACTTCGAATTTTGGTGACTCCAATCACGTACCCGTAACGGCAGTTGTTGGGCCGCCGATCTAGTGCACGGGCCGAGACCAGCATGGTGCCGCGGGTGGGGCTGTGTACGTCGCCGTGTCAGGGTCTCCGGCCTCTGGGGTTGCAGTGTCGTTGTTCCTGCTTCAGGGGGAGAGTCGTGCCGCAAGCACGGAGTTTCGCGCGCGCGTCGGCCGGTGTGGTCGTCGCCGGGCTTGCCATCGGACTGGCCACGCCCGCGCACGCCATCACCAACGGGACCGGAGTCCCTAACGGTGCCTACACCTTCACCGCCCAGGTGGAGAGTGATTTCGGCCGCTGTACCGGCGCGTTGATCGATCCGCAGTGGATCGCCACCGCCGCCAGCTGTTTCGCCGAGCCTGGTGGCAAGCCCGCTGCGGGTAAGCCGGCCAAACCGGCCAAGACCATCGTTGGTCGGACCTTGCTCTCCCAGGCCAACGGCCATGTCGTCGACATCACTGAGTTGGTGCCGCGGTCTGACCGGGACCTGGTGCTGGCCAAGCTCGCCGAGCCGGTCACTGACGTTGCGCCGGTCCGGATCAGCGGTGCCGCCCCGCAGAAGGGCGAGGTGTTGCGGGGCAACGGATTCGGCCGTACCGCCACCGTCTGGGCGCCGGATCAGTTGCAGACCGCCGAGTTCGCGGTCGACGCGGTCACCCCACAGACCATCGAGATCCTGGGACACAGTCCCAAGGAAGCCGGCATGTGCCAGGGCGATGCCGGCAGTCCGGCGTTCCGTGACCGCAACGGCATTCCAGAGTTGGTGGCGATCAACAGCACCTCCTGGCAGCGCGGCTGCCTGGAGGAAACCGAGACCCGCAACGGCGCCACCAACGTGCGCTTGGATGGTCTCGCCGACTGGATCAACACCCAGATCGTCAACGGCCGGCGGATGCCGGGCGTGGCCGCGGACAACATCATCGAGCTGCGCGGGGTGCAGGCCGGCAAGTGCCTGGAGATCGGCGGCGGTGACAAGGCCAACGATGCCAAGGCGATCAACTGGCAGTGCAACTCCGGGCCCACCCAGCGCTGGGAACTGATTGGCCAAGGAGTCAACACCTACCTGCTGAAGAACAACAACTCCAAGAAGTGCCTGGAGGTGGCTGGCGGCAACACCAGCAACGGCGTGCCACTGGTGCAGTTCGACTGTGCCGGGAGCCGATCTCACCAGCGCTGGCAGGTCGTGCCGTCCCAGGGCGGATCGTTGGTGCTGCGTAACGAGGTGACCGGGCGAGCGGCTGCCGTGGAGAACTCGGCCACACACGAGGGTGCGCGGCTGGTGCAGTACGCGGTGGATCACTCGCCGGGCCAGCAGTGGAAGGTCCAGGTGGCCAGCACCGCCAAGCACGACCTGGTGACCCCGGAGACACAGACTCGTTCGTTGCGTACCGCCACACCGGGGCTGTTCGCCTCGGCACGGCATGCCAGCGGCCTGGGACGGATCGAGCGGATTGACGCCAACAGCCCGGATCTGGACAAGCGGGACGCCACGTGGAAGATCGTGCCCGGTCTGGCCGATCCGAGCTGCTACTCCTTCGAGTCGTTCAACATCCCGGGTGCGTTCCTGCGGCATGCCAACTATCGGATCCGCCTGGACGACAACGACAACAGCGCCACATTCAAGGCAGACGCGACCTGGTGCGCCCGTACCGGGCTAAGCGCCGGCGGGGTCAGCTTCGAGTCATTCACCTTCCCGGAGCGCCGCCTGCGGCACTACTCCGGCGAGTTGTGGCTGGCCGACAACTCCGGTTCACGTCCTTCGGACAACCCGCAGTCCTACAGCGAGGACGTCACCTGGGTCGTCGGTGAACCATGGACGAACGCTCGCTGAGGTTCGCGAGCATGATCACCACGCTCCCGCCTTGCGAGGCGCGGTGATCATGCCAGGGTTCGCCTGCGTGGAGACAGTGATCTTCAGCAGGTAGGTGTCGCGCGACTTGGGGTGCACGTGACTTGCAACGAGCTTTCAGTTCAATGCAGGCCAGGGCCATGCGTCCGGTCTGGTGCACATGGGCGGATGTTGAGGAACGCGTTCGGCGTGCTCGAATTCAGGGGGTTTGCATGAGTGGCTATGTCCGTAGAAGACGACGATTCGCGGCGCTGACGGTCGCTGTGGCCACGCTGGCGAGCATGATCGCCGTGCCGCCGTCGCCCGCAGTGGCTGGCGATGCCGACCGCGGCAACGAGCGTGCTCGTGTGCTCACGATGTGGCGTATGGGGGGCCCTGCGCTGCGTGAAGCCGCGGGACAGGCGCTAATCGGCAGCGACGCTGGGATCCGGGCGTTCCTCGACGCAGGCTGGCAGCGCGTCTCCGAGACCGACGACCGCGGTCGCGTCGCCGAGATGCTCAAGTCAGGCGGCTATGCGGTCAAGGACGCCGCGCAGCGAGTGTTGGACGTGGGCACGCCAGACGCGGTCGGTCAGTTCCTGGAGAACGGCTGGGCTACCTCGCGCTTGCAGGACCTGCGCATCCGGGTCAACCAGATGATGGCTGTCGGTGGCCCCAAGATCCGGGAGGCCGCGCAGGCCGCGCTGGATGCTGGCACCGAGGAGGCGCTGAAGACTTTCCTGGACCAGGGCTGGCGCGTCCCCGAGACGCAGGATCTCCGCATCCGGGTCAACCAGCTCATGGCTGTCGGTGGGGCGAAGGTGCGCGAGATGGCGCAGCGCGCGCTCGATGCGGGCACCATTGAGTCCTTCCAGCAGTTCCTTGACTTCGACTGGCCGCTCGCGCAGGCGCGTGACCAGGAGACGGCCTCAGTCGCTGAACTCGCGAACGTAGCCAAGGTCGCCGGTGAGCTGGCCGCCCAAGAAACGCAAGCCGCGACGGTCGCCTCCGACCGCGCGGTCACCGAAACCGTGCTAGCTAAGGCGGCGGCTGAAAAGGCCGCTCGCGCAACGGAAAGCGCGAAGGGCAACGCGGCCGAAGCGGCCGCCGCGGCGGGGCTTGCCGCGGATGCCGCGAACCGTGCCGCCGACGCCGCCCGCGACGCCGTCGGCGCGGCCACTGCCGCCAGCAACGCGGCCAGGGTCGCGGCGGCCGCCGCCTCTCGTGCCGCGACAGCGGCGTCGATGGCGGGGCAGGCTGCCTCACGTGCCTACTCCGCGGCTGCCGCCGCGGCCAAGGACGCGGGCGAGGCATCGAATGCGCGCAAGGCCGCGCAGGCGGCGCGGGACATCGTGGTGGGTGCCGAGCGCGCCGCCGATGCTGCCAAGGCCGCCGGCGATGCGGCACGCAACGCGGGTGCTGCGGCCCAAGCGGCAAGCAACGCGGGCAACAATGCCGCCGCTGCCGCCCAGGCCGCGGTCGAAGCGGGCGACTTCGCCTCCCGCGCCGGCGCCGATGCGACCCGTGCTCGCAACGCCGCCGCCGCCGCGCGTAGCCAGGCCGCACGCGCCACTCGCGCCGCCCAGGCAGCGATGAGCTTCGCGAACGTGGCCGCGAACGCAGCGGACCGGGCCCGGACTGCAGCGACCCGAGCCGCGGCGGACGCATCGGCCGCTGCCGATGCAGCCGACGCGGCAGCAGCGCACGCGGGCAATGCCGCGACCGCGGCAGCTGAAGCCACCCGGCACGCCAATGCCGCGAGCACAGCCGCGCAGACAGCACTCGATGCCGCGGCTCAGGCCCGGCAGGTATTCGACGCCGCGCGTACCGCAGACGAGGAACGGCTCACCATCCGCGCCGACGCGGCAGCCGAGGCAGCGCGCAACGCCAAGGCAGCGGTCCAACGGGTCGAGGCGTCCCCGAAATGGGACGCCGACCAGGAGACCTTGCGGGACACCGAGACGAACCGGCTGATCACCGAGGCCAGCGCCGCCGGTGCGGAACCTGCGCTGGTGCTCAACCACGGCCGTCGGATCGCGTTGCGGCTGGCCAACGCCAAGGGTGAGTGGACGAAAACCGAGGCGACCGCGGCGCTGACGGGTGCGGATGCTGAAGTGCGCGAGTACGTCCGTATCGGTATCGCCAGGGCGGCCGCGCAAGATGATCGCCTCACGCTCAAGGCCGTCATTGACCGGGGCAGCCAGGCACTGCGTGAGACCGCGGACGCTGCGCTCGCCGGCTCCGATGCTGATGTGCGGCAGTTCCTTCGTGACCCGACCTACCCGGGCCGGGACACCGAGGACCGGATCAAGGTCAACAACGTTCAGTCGGAGGCGCGTAGCGCGGGCAGGAACACCACGGTCAAGGCCGCGCAGAAGGCACTCGATGCGAACACTGGCCTCGCCTACCGGGCGTTTCTCGACAAAGAGCAGTTCACCGCGAGCACGATCGATGACCGCATCGAGGTCAACCACCTCGTCGCGAGCAAAGACAGCGGACCGGAAACCAAAGCGATGGCTCAGGCCGTTTTGGATGGTCCGCCGTCGCTGATCCGGAAGTTCCTGGTGACCGACCGATTCGTCGCTGCTCGTCGGGACGCCGACTCGGCCGCGCACATCGAGGAGGTCTCCGGCTACCTCGCCCAGGCCGCCAGTGCCGCGGCGACGGCGGTCAGGAACGCCAACGAGGCACAGGCAACGGCGGCATATGCCCGTGGCGCCGCGCAGGAAGCAGCCGGGCACGCGGAGCAGGCCCGCAACGCTGCCAACGACGCTGCTGCCTATGCCCGGCAGGCACAGGAGTCAGCACGCTCCGCCGAACGTTCCGCGCAGGCGGCGGCCAGCTCGGCCCGCACCGCGAAGGAGTCCGCGAACCGGGCCCAGACCTCCGCCCGCCAGGCGATGCAGTCGGCGATCTACGCGCGTGCCTCGGCCAGCCAGGCCGTTGGTTTCGCCCGAGATGCGGTCAGCTCAGCTCGCGCGGCCTTCAACTCCGCGGTCGCCGCAGAAAAGGATTCCAAGGAAGCCAACGCGGCCGCGGAGCAGGCGTACGCCGCCGCGACCAAGAAGATCAACGAGGAGATCGTCCAGGCGGCGGCACGGCAGATCGAGTACTGCCTTACCCGCCATAAAGAGGGCAGCGAGAGGTACAAGAACTGTGTCCGCCTGATCAGTCAGACCAACGAGGAGAAGATCGAGCGAGCCTACGAGAACGGGCTGATGTGCGACGTTCTCTACGGGCACGCTCGCGGGGGCCCCGGCTTCCAGAACTGCACGGCTGACGCACTCAGCCCTGACTTCGAGGCGAACCGGCAGATCGAGTTCCTCGCGGCTGGTCTTCAGCTTGCCGCCGTGGCACTTCTCGGCGGGGCGGTCGCGGGGGCTATCACCATCGCGACCGTTGGCGTGGTCGGATGCGTGATCTCCGTGGTTTGCGGTGGCATCATGCTGGCAGCTTCTCCTGAGGGAATGGCCTTCTACCCCGCCTGGGTGGCCGGCGCGTACGCGGGGGCAGTGACAGGTGCCGCCGGCATCCGCGTGGCCGCGCAGCTGGAGTCGGTCGCGGTCGAGATGGGTGCGGTCCAGCGGGCGCTTGCCAAGGCATCCTCGGCTATCGCGGACCTTGCCGAGGTTCAACGGATCCGTAACCTTGGTATCGATGGGGCGAAGAACTTCAAGTTCAACCAGGACGAGATGGACATCGCCATCAAGCTTGAGCAGCGCTTCGGCGTCCCGCTTCTCCGGTGGCCGGGACCGTTCAACAAGAAGAGCCCGGACTGGATCGACATCAACGGCATCCGCTACGACGCGATCGGCCCCATCCCGAGTCAGCACTTCGACAAGCAGTGGAATCTGCAGAACATTCAGAACCAGATCATCACGCACATAAAGGAGAAGGCCGACTACGTGCCGGTCTACACGAAGGGGCTGACCGGCGAGCAGATTGATAAGCTCAGAGGTTT
The DNA here is from genome assembly GCF_023094165.1 of Crossiella sp. S99.2. Taxonomy (GTDB): domain Bacteria; phylum Actinomycetota; class Actinomycetes; order Mycobacteriales; family Pseudonocardiaceae; genus Crossiella. The sequence continues at coordinate 1,277,895 of NZ_JALMDK010000001.1, forward strand.
CATCGAACCGTACTGGCCCAAGGTCTTCCTGGTGGTGTGATGTCTGCTCAGTTTGTGATCGACCGAGAGAACTCGACGGACAACGAGATCTGGGACGTTCCGAGGAGAACGTTCCAGTGGGTCGTCGAGTTTCTGGCTTGTCAGGTGCGTGACCGCGACCTCGCGGCCGCGCTGGAGACGTTCATCGAGGACGGGTATGCGTGGCTTGCGTTGACGTACTACTCGGAGTCGCAGGCCGGGGAGATCGTGAGAGTGATCCGCCAGGAGCTGAAGCCAGCGGTGACAGAGGCATTTCCGCTCGGCGAGGACGACGGAACGCACGAGATGGTCGACGAGCTGATCGAGATGGCAATCCGGTGGAGCGAGGCGGACAGGCGTCGGCTGACGGAGGACGAAACCCGTGGGGAGTGAGATGAAAGCGTTGCCACGTATGCTCTTGGCCGCTGTAGCGGTCGGTGTTGTGGTGTCCGGTGGTGTCTTCGTGGCTCAGGCGAACCAGGCGACCACCTCGGACAAGCAGCCCTCGTCGGTGGAGCGCAACGCTTACCCGGGCAAGGCGAGAATCGAGGCCGAGGACAACGTCAAGCTGATCGCGGGCGACGGCCACATCGTCTATGTCGACTGCAGCACGCCGCAGTCGGGTGCTCTCGGCCTGATCGAGGTGCACTCGTCGGACGCGACCGTCGGCAAGAACAAGGACGGTGTGGTGTGTTTCAAGGTGACTGGCAATCGTGGCTACGTGACGCTGGCGCTGCCGGACGTGTTCGAGATCCGGGGTGATGGCCGTCAGGCGGGAGCTGGCCACAAGGGCACGGCTGAGGTCGTGAGCGAGGCCGGTGAGCGCAAGACCGTGAACCTCAACCCGAACGGCAGTGCACAGGTGGGTGTCGGTGAACCCGGTGGAAAGCCGTCTACCCTGGTGCGCCTGGAGATCACGGGCTGACTGCCTCGTCTGGGGACCTCCGTAGGGCGCTATGTCTTAGGGACTGTCAGGGCTGGCCCGTGTTGTGATGGCGCCTAGGCTTGGGAGCGTTGTCATGCGGACGCTGTTTGCTGAGGGCTGGGCGGCGGCTTGTCGCTGTCGAACGGTGCTCCGGGTGTGCTCGGCGGCGGGACGCGGTACTGAACTACCGCGTCATCGGTCGGCATAGCGGTGACTACGCCATCAGCGGAAACGTCACAACACGGGCTGTACCGTCAGCAAGAGACACCCTGTGCAGGGCCCCTTTTAATCCGCGGGTTGTGGGTTCGAGTCCCACGCGGCCCACCACGCGACCTTGGTTTCACCTGCGCAAACACTGTTGGTTTGCGCAGGTGAACGTCCACAGTGGTCTGATGTGTGCTCGATGTGTGCTCGCGGGCGGGGGCTGGGCGGAATTCAAGATCCAATCTGCATCAGGACGTAGTCGTCGCCAGTTGAGGTCGTGTTCCGGCGGCGCAACCCGTGCGCTCTGATCGTCGTCGCCTCGTCGAGCGTCCTGGTGGACCATTCGGGGCTTGTCGGCCCGGATGGGCATCCGGGCTGCCGAATGCGGCCCGCGCGCGGCAGGACGGCTGCTGGTAGGGGAGTATCCGCCACGCCCAGGGCCAGCTGTGGTCGGCCCAGAACGGCGGTGGCCAGTGGTGGGAGAACCCCGAATCCTTTGCGGCGGACACCAGTTGGGACGTGGTCGCCTCGCTGAAGAAGTAGCTCAGATCACCATTGCGGCAGTGTGAGCCTGCTGTGGGTTTCAGGCGGTCGCAACACGGTGGGTAACTTGACCGCCGCCAGCTGCTTCGTCAAGGACCCGACTCAGGGAATCCAGGTCCCCGCCGGCCCACCCCAGGAGCCGACCAAGGCCACGTTCGGCACCGGCACAACCCAGGTCACCGCCGATGTCACCCACCTCGCCGTACGCCAGGACCGAGACCTGGTCCTGGCCAAACTCGCCAACCCGGTCAACGGCATCACGGCACTGAACCTCGGCGCCACTGCGCCTGCCGCGGGGGAGAAGCTGCGGGTCAGTGGCTTCGGGCGCACTAAGGATGAGTGGCGCCCGAACCAGGCTCACACCGCGGTGTTCACCGTCGACTCGATCGACTCGGCCACCGGGACCAGCTTCCCGATCAGCGGCTCCAGCTCACCGGATGCCTCCACCTGCCAAGGCGATTCCGGGGGACCCGCTTTCCGTGAGGCCGGCGGGCGGTTCGAGCTGATCGGAGTGAACAGCACCTCCTGGGAGTACGGGTGCACGGGTGAGACCGGTACCCGCAAGGGCGCTGTCGAGACCCGCGCGGACAACATCACCAGCTGGATCGCCGAGCAGATCGTCAACGGCCGTCGCGTTCCCGGCGTGGTGCAGAACGCGGTCGTGGACTTCCGCGGCGTGCACTCCGGACGCTGCCTGGATGTGTACTTCGCCAGCTGGGACAACGACGCCCGCACCGTGATCGCCAACTGCCACGGCCGGGCGAACCAGCAGTGGGAAGTCATCGAACGCGGCACAAACCTGTACTCGTTCAAGAGCGTCAACTCCAAGAAGTGTCTGGAGGTCACCGGCGGTGCCACCGCCGATGGGGCGCCGATCGGACAGCACGAATGCCGTGCGGATCTCACCCGTCAGCAGTGGGAACTGGTGCCAGGCAAGGACAACACCGTCGAACTCCGCAACAAGGCCACCGGCAAGGTCATCCAGCCCACCGGCTCCGGCAGCGGCGAGGGCACCTTCCTGACCCAGGCGGACAACCGGCACACCAGCGACCAGCAGTGGCAGGTCCGCGTGGTCGGCAAAGCCCGCCACGACCTGGTGAACCCGGCTGACCCGAACCGTTCGCTGCGGGTGACCAACACCGGGCTGGCCAACCACTACGCCCGGCATGCCAACGGACTCGGGTGGATCGAGGTCGTCGAGGAGAACAGCCCCGAGTTGAACAAGGCCGATGCCACCTGGCGGATCGTGCCCGGCCTGGCCGACGCGAGCTGCTACTCCATCGAGGCGATCAACGTTCCCGGTGCCTATCTGCGTCACGCTCAGGGCCGGATCCGGTTGGACACCAACGACCGCAGCGCCCAGATGACCGCGGACGCCACCTGGTGCGCGCGCGACGGGCTGAGCGGCAAGGGTGTCTCGCTGGAGTCCTGGAACCTGCCGGACCGGTACATCCGCCACACCCAGGGACAGATGTGGTCGGCCAAGAACGGTGGGGGCCAGTGGTATGAGGATCCCAACTCCTTCGAGGCGGACACCAGCTGGGATGTTGTCGCCCCGCTGAAGAAGTAGAGCTAAGCCGGAGTTCAGCACGACCGCCTGGGCCCTTCTGGGGTCCCAGGCGGTCGGCGTTTGTGAGGATCTCTGCGCACCGAAGCGGTCGGTTCATCCGCCAGCCATCCAGGTTCCCTGGGGCAGGGGCCTGGTATTGGGTCAGAGGCGGGCGACGGCCCAATTGAAGAACGCGGCCGCTGCGGCGAGCGCGGTGACGCCAATCAAGACGGCTTCGGCGGGGTGGCGCCCGGCCAGTGCAGCCAGCACGCCGGCGCCGATGCCAGTGAGCGCGGCTAGCAGCAGGATCAGCGCCGCGCGCAGGCCGAGCAGTGGGGTGGGCTCGGTGGTGTCGGGCTCGGGGGCGGGCATCACGGCTCCTCATCGTTGTTGGTCACCGGGGCTCGCCCGGCTATGTCGGGCTATAGGTTGATTCGCTCAGCTCAGCCCACGGAAATTTCGCGGGAACCTCTCCAAGAAAGATCTTGAAAAAAAGTCGTGGGGTACCGGCCCCGCCCCCACCTAGAAGGGGACATTGGTTGGTTTTCGTCCCTCGGAGCGCCAGCGGAGAGGGGCGATGCCCACCCCAGGGCCCCTTCTAGGGGCATGGGGTGGCCTAGCGCGAGGGAGAACGGCGTGACGAGGGGAGGTGCGCGGTCCAGCGGCGAGACGCCCCGGCGTGTTACCGGCCTACAACCGGAGGACCAGGCTGGCCGCGGCGCCAACAAGCCCACCCCGGCGCAGGACAACCTCCGCTCCGCTGGTCACGTTGAGGAGACTGCGCACGAGGAGCAGGTGGACAGCGAATCTGAGGGCACGATCGAGGTCGCCGCAGGCATGCTGGCCGAGCTGGGCCGGGCCGAAGCCGAGCTGGAGTTCGACACTGAGGAACAGGCTGACTCCGACGCCGCCCACCGTGGCGCTCGGCACCTGCGCCAGGAACAGGACCATCTGCTCTACACCCAGCTTAGCGCCGCTGGCTTCCAGGGCCCGAAGTACAAGATCTTCCGCAACGAGCTGGCCGCCTACGCACTACCTGTCATCCGAGCCTGGCTGCGCCGCGGCCTGATCTTCGCCCACACCCTGGACCAGGGGCGCCCGCTGACGGTTACCGACTACGACCGCGCCGGCCTGCAGGATGTAGACGAGCGCGTGGGTCTGGCCGGCGAGACCGTCGCCAAGGCCCTGGTTCTCTTCCACCGCAAGGCCATCGCGGGCACCGGCTGGACCCCCGCCGGCGGTGCGGCCTTGACCACCTATTTCGTCGGCGCCTGCGTCTCGGTCTTTCCCAACATCTACCGCCGGTGGCAGCGGCACCGCGAACGGTGGCGCCCCTCCTTCTGCGCCGCGGACGAGGACATCCGCGACCTCACCCGCGCCAAGGGCGAGGACCATGCGGCCGAGGTCATCAGTCGCCAGTGGATCAAGGAGCGTCTGATGAACAAGTCCGCCGAGCTCCGGGAGATGGCCTTCCAACTGGCCTGGGAGGACAAGACCTTCTCCGAGATTGCTGCCGAGCACGGGATCACCACCCGCGCGGTGGAAGGTCGGCTCTACCGCGAGCGGACGAAGTTCCAGCGACGTGAGGAAGGGTGAAAACGATGAGCCAGTACGGCAAGCCGGACCCGTCATTGAACCAGGTGTCCAGAGCACACTTCCTGCACCTGTACGCCCTCCTTAAGCACCAGCAGCAGACCGCGTCTGATCCGGATGTGGAGGAGCTGCTCCAGCGGATGCGCCCGATCCGCAATCAGCTCGCCCACCTTCAGCACCAGGAGGAGATCACTCAGGAGAAGCTGGACACCTCGGTCGCTGAACTACTCGACTTCCTGCGCCTGGTGGAGCGCTCCTCCCTGGGCACGGCTAGGGCGAAAGCCAACCGTCTGCTCGCCAAGATCCCCGAGATCACCTCGGTCATCCAACAGAGCAAGGACGAGCTGGCCCTGACCGGCCTACGCCCCAGCGCACCGCCCCCGGTGGGGGAGGACGGAGATGAGGAGCTGGAGGGCGTGCTCACCGCAACGATTTCGGGCGACCGCTCGGCGATGTCGTGGTTGCTCGGCTGGATCCGCCCGATCGTAGTCCGGTACTGCCGCACTCGGATCGGTCGCGGCACTGACTCCTACGCCGAAGCGGACGAGGTGGCCCAGGAGGTGTGCCTGGCCGTGCTCACCTCACTGCCGGCGTACCGGAGCCAAGGCCGCCCGTTCCTGGCCTTCCTCTACGGCATCGCCGCACACAAGGTGGCAGATCGGAACAGGGGTGATGCCGAAGGACAAGATGTGGCAGGTGGCTCGCCTGACCTTGGCGATGAGGTTGGTGGCCTGTCCGAGAATCTGAGCACCTTGCTTGGGATTCTGCCGCCACGTCAGCGAGAGGTTCTCATCCTGCGCGTGGTGGTCGGGATGAGTGCCACGGACGCTGCAGCGGCGCTGGAAATGACGGAGAAGGCGGTACGGGCGGCTCAGCACCGCGCATTGACCAAGCTGCAGAAGGCAGCGCAGGCGGAGGAGATCATCTCTAGCTAGGTAGCTGTCCTGACCATCGGCCAGCCGTGACCACCTGCGGGTGTCGAAGGCAGACCTTACGTGGTCCCATCCGCCGTGCCCCACCCTGGTGCGAACGGTGCATGAGCATGTAGTGGCCGGTGCCCGCCGCTTGCCCTACCCGGGCGCCGCCGCGGAGCGAACTCCCGATCTGCGGGACAGTCCGGTCACCTCTTTTCGGGGTCATGCACTGGCTGACTTGGCCTGGTCCTTGGGGTGCACAACAGCTCGAGAACGCATCAGCACCCCACCGGCTGCCCCGGCTGCGACCGCGACCAGGGTGGCCAGCCCGGCCCACTCCACATCGTTACCGCGGACCTCCCCACAGATGCGCCGCAGGTCCTCGGCGGGCATCTGCACTCGCTCGGTTTCTGGGACCTCCCAGTCGGTGGTGAGGTCTCCACAGTCGACTGTTCCGAGCTGGCGGGCGTTCTCCGACAACGTCACCTCTGTTGGTGCCAGCAGGAAGTAGGCCGCTACCCCGAACGCGGCCGCGGTGAGGGCGAGCAGAATGACGGCGAGCGCACGGCGCAGCATGACGGCCTCCGCGGCGTAGGGGAGAGGGTGACCACCGTGGAGTCGCCTGCCCCTGGCCAGTCCGTTACTTGCACGGCCGCGTTGTCGGCAAGCCAGGCGGGCCAGCGGCGGACCACAGCCCAGTTGGAGAACGCGGCTGCGGCGTCGTGATCGCGGTTGCACAGGCCAGGACTGCCTGGCTGGCCGGGGCGCCCAGCACACCAGCCGCCCGTCTCGGAGGCTTGTTCGACGCCTCCTTCGCGCCTGCCAGCCTGGAGCAAACCTGGAGCAGCGGCTCCGAATGAACCGAATTAGACCCCGCTGAACGGGACGCAATGGCACTCGCCGGGTTCGCCATAGCAGCAGAGTCTCTGTTTATGCTGGTCAGAGGCTTGGATTACCTAATCTGGCAGTGTGGGGGGCAGGGGTTCGAATCCCCTCAGCTCCACTCGGTTGAGATAGCCCCAGAAGCCCTGGTGACACGGTCCACAACGTGTCCCAGGGCTTCTGGCATTTCCGGGCTACCGCCATTCGTGCCAGATCCGTGCCAGGTGCCGGCGAGCCTGCTCATCAGTCCTTTGTGGACAGTGAACCGGTGGCCGCGTCGAGCAATGCCTCCGCCGCCGCTCGGGCGTGATCGCCACACCCGGGGTCGTTGAACACCATTGCCCTGCTGGCGACTCCGTCGGCCAGGATCGCGAGTTGCTCGCCGAGGATCTCCGGCTGTGCCGCGCCGAGCTGGCGCACCAGCTCGATGACGCGGTGGGTGAAGCGCTGCTTCTCCTGGCGGGTGTGGGCGTGCACCGGGCTGTCCGGGTCCGGGAACTCGGCGGCGGCGTCGATGAACGGGCAGCCCCGGATGGGCCCGGTTCCGGTGCGGGGCACGGTGAACAGTGCCAGGAGTCGCTGTCTGGGCGACAGGTCCTGGCGGTCCAGCGCGTGGTCGATCGTGTGGCCGCTCTCGGCGAGGTGGCGCAGATAGGCCACCACCAGCTGGTCCTTGGTGGGGAAGTGCAGGTAGAGGGTGCGTTTGGAGACCGGGGCGCGGGAGGCCACCTGCTCCATGCCGGTGGCGGTGATCCCCTGCGTCTCGAACAGCGCCATGGTCGCGGCCAGGATGCGTTCTCGTGCTCCGCGCCCGCGCCGGCGGGCGGCCTCGTCCTGCTCAGCCACGCCGTGAAGTATACGTCACCGTTTACCTCATGCCGGTCGCCTGCTACGGTCCGACGCAAGGTAAACGGATCCGTTTACTTCAGCTGTGTGACACCATCCGGAGGCGAGGCCATGACCACCGGCCACCTGCCCGAATACGCCGAACACCTGATCCGCGCGCGCCGCGCCACCCGCGCGTTTCGTCCCGACCCCGTCCCCGCGCACACCCTCCGCGCCGTCTTCTCCCTGGCCGGCGCGGCGCCGTCCAACTCCAACACCCAGCCCTGGCAGGTGGAGGTGGTCAGCGGCGCAGCCAGGGACCGCCTCGGCGCAGCGCTGGTGGCCGCGCACACCCGAAACGACCTCTCCCCGGACTTCCCCTACCGCGAGGACCTCTACCAGGGCGCCTACCAGCGACGGCGCCAGTGCGCGGGCGAGCGGCTGTACGCGGCCGTGGGAATCGGCCGCGCGGACCACGCCGCCCGCGCTGCCTACAACGCCCAGAGCCTGCGCTTCTACGGCGCGCCACACGTCGCGCTGCTGTTCACCCCGGCCAACGCGGAGGTGCGCATCGCCGCCGACGTGGGCATCTACGCGCAGACCCTCATGCTGGCGATGACCGCGTACGGCATAGCCAGCTGCCCCCAGGGACTGCTGAGCTTCTATGCCGACACCATCCGCGCCGAACTGGGCGTGCGGGACAGGAAGGTCCTGCTCGGGATCTCCTTCGGCTACGCCGAGGAGTCCGCTCCGGCCAACACCGTCCGGGTCGCCCGCGCCGAACTCGCCGAGACCACCCGATTCCACTCCTGAACACCCCGTCAGGCCACCGGCAAGTTGGGCGGCGACTTGAACTCCAGCCACCGGCTGGTCACCACCGCCTCGACGGAGTGCAGCACACCCCGTGGATGCAGCAGCGTCCCGCCGGCGTGCAACTCGCACGGCTGCCCCGCGATGGTCCCGCGCACGTGTCCGGACAACAGGTAGATGAAGCTGTCGTGATCATGCTGGTGTTCCGGCGAACTGACCCCCTGCGGATACTCGATCTCCATCAGCAACCCGGTCCCGGTCCGCAGCGGCACCCGGTACCGACCGGCCCCGCCCAGCAGCGGAAGTCCTTCAACCTGCGTCAGTGGCAGCCACATGCGTCCAGTCTGCGTGACCAGGCTAGGTTGCTCGGATGGGTCTCCTCGAAGATGTGGCCGAGCGCGACGGCTGGCGCTGCTGGGTGTGCGACGAACCGGTCGACCCCGGAAAGTCGGTCAACGACTCCCTGGGGCCCAGCGTCGACAGCCGCACCGCCGACCGCAAGGCCAAGATCGCCGAGCGCCTCGCGCACCGCGGGTGCAACTCCCGCAAGGGCGCGGTCAAGGTCGTCATCGCCTGGCCGGACCGCCTGCACGTGGTCGAACCCGCCCCGCTGAGCACCGTCGCCACCCGGCTGGAGCGCAAGGGCGGCCGCGAGATGGTCGCCCGCTGCCCGACCAGGCGGGACGCCCAGGAGGCGGCGGACTGGCTGGTGGACCGGTTCTCCCGCCTGGTGCCAGGGCTGCCGGTGACCGCAGGCATCGAGCCGGGCGGCGGCCAGTTCCTGGTCATCCTGGCCACCGGTCGCCGCTGACCGGTGCCGGCCAGGTCGTGGAGCCTGGCCTGGCGTGCGACCCGTCCTGACCTCGACCGCGAATAGCCGGTCGGCTGGGCGGGTCGTCTGCATTACGTCGGGTTATGCCGAAATGTCAGTATGGACGGCTATTCCACTCGGTCACGCTGAAGATCGCGAAGACCGGCTGGAAGGCGTGGCATGTCCGAGGAAGCACGACGGGTCGCCGAGACCGTCCTGGAGCTGGTGCTCCGGCATCAGCGCAAGCTTGGCGGGCCGGCGGGGGGTTGTGCGCCGCGTTGTGCGCGGTGTCTGGCCGCTCAGCTGGGGCAGGTGGAGCGCAGCGTGGCGGCCGGGGTGCCGGTCGTGTTCGTGTTGCCCGCTTTTCCCGGCAAATCGCCGAATGAGGCCAAGGTGCTGGGGGCAGTGCCGGATCTGGCCGAGCGGCTCGCGCTGGAGTTCCTGGACACGCTCATCGCCGACATTGGCGCGGTCTATCCGCCCGGCGCCGAGTTGGTGATTGGCTCCGACGGCCGGGTTTTTGGTGATGTGGTGGGCATTCCGGATGCGGACATCACCACCTATCAGCGGGAACTGCAGGTGATGATTGACGGCCTGCCGGGCCGCCGGATCCGGTTGTTCACCCTCGACGACATTCCGCTGCTGGCCGGTCAGGGCCACCACCGGGCCAGGGAACTGCTGGTGGAGGGATTTGCCGAGGACCTGGATGTGATCAGGGAGCGGGTCCGGGCCGGCGTCGACGTCGAGTTGTACCGCGCTCTCACCCGGTTCCTGTTCGAGGACGGGGACACTCCGGCGTACCAGGGCAGTCGGGCCGCACTGCAGCGGAGCGCGCGGGCGCGGGCCTATCTGATGATGCAGCGCAGCAAGGCATGGGGTGACCTGCTGGTCGAGTACTTCCCCTCGGCGGTGCGCCTGTCCATCCATCCACAGCCTTGCGGCGCAACAAAACTGGGCATTCACCTCGCCGAGACCGCCGACAGCTGGCTCACCCCCTGGCACAGCGTCGCGGTTGATCTGGGCGATCGGTTTGTGCTCATGAAGCGGGCCGAGGCCGAGGCCGCGGGGGCCGAACTGGTCAGCAGGGACGGGCGGCCGAGTCACTTCGCGCTGTCCCGGTCTCGCGTCGAAGTCGCCTAGAACATGTTGCCGGACAAGGAGAAGCAGATGACCGCCGACATCGTCGTGGAGAAGCTGAGCCCGTTCGGGGCGGTGGTGCGTCCGGCCCGGTCCGGTGCCGCGGTGACCGAGTTGCCGCTGGATCGGTTACGGGAGCTGGCCAGGGCCCATCATCTGGTGCTGCTGCGGGGTTTCTCCGCCTTCGCGGGGCCGGCGGAACTCACCGGGTGGTGCGGTGAATGGGGCGAACTCGCGATGTGGCCGTTCGGCGCGGTCCTCGAACTGGTCGAGCATGACCGGCCCGACGACCACATTTTCGACCACAGTTACGTGCCGCTGCACTGGGACGGCATGTACCGGCAGCAGGTGCCGGAGTTCCAGATCTTCCACTGTGTCAGCGCCCCCGGCGCGGATCAGGGCGGCCGGACCACCTTCTCGAACACCCCCGCGGTGCTGGCCGGCGCGGACCCGGACACCCGGCGGCTGTGGGAGCGGGTCACCGGCACCTACCGCCGCAAAATGGAGTTCTACGACAGCGAAGCCGTGTCCCCGGTGGTGACCACGCATCCGGTGGGTGGTTTCCCGGTGCTGCGCTACGGCGAGCCCGCGATCGCCGGGGACCCGGACTTCATCAACCACCCCGACCTCGAGTTCACCGGCGTCGATGCGGTGGAGCTGGAGCGTTTCCACCGGAGTCTCCGGGAGGCGCTGTACTCGCCTGCCCATTTCTACGCGCACGCCTGGCAGGATGGCGATGTGGTCGTGTCCGACAATTACACGCTGCTGCACGGGCGGGAGGCATTCACCAGTCGCGCGCCCCGGCATCTGCGCCGGGTGCACGTGCTCGGTGACCCGCCGCTGGACAACCCGGCGCTGGTCCGTTCCTGACCGATCGGAGATGTTTGTCGTGTCGAACGAGACCACCGGGTCGAAGGTTGACGTTCTTGTGGTTGGCGCGGGCCCGGTCGGTCTGCTGTGTGCTTTGCTCGGGCGACTGTACGGCCTGCGGGTGCTGATAGTGGACAAATCGGCGGCGCCCATCAGCACGGGGCGAGCCGATGCGCTCAACGCGCGTTCGTTGCAGTTGCTGGAGATTGTCGGGATTTTTGCAGAGCTCTATCCGCAGGGGAAGACCTGCAATACCAGCTCGGTCTGGGCTGACGGCGAGTTCGTTTCTCGCCAGTCCACCTGGTGGGACAATCTGGAGGGCTGTTTTCACAAGCATTTCCTGATGCTTGGCCAGGCATTCGTCGAGAGGTCGCTGGATCGGCGGGTCGGTGAGCTGGACTGCGCGGTGCGGCGGAACACCTCGGTCGACCACGTCGCCATCACCGAGGGTGGCTGCCGGTCGGTCCTGTCCTCCGGTGAGGTGGTCGAGTCGCGGTTCGTCATCGGCGCGGACGGCTCGCGGTCCGCCGTCCGGGACTTCTTCGACATCCCGTTCGAGATCACCCGGCCGGAGCTGATCTGGGCGGTCCTGGACGGGGTTTTCGAGACTGACTTCCCCAAGGTGCCGGAGATCATCGTCTTCCAGGTCGACACCTCGGACGTGGCCTGGATTCCGCGCGAAGGGGAGATCGATCGCTTCTACGTGCGCATGGACGTGGCCGAGTTCGACCTGGAGCAGGTGATCGCCAAGATCAAGCGGGCCGTGCGGCCGCATGAGCTGACCCTGAAGCGGATCGAGTGGTTCTCCCGGTTCTCCGTCAAGGAGTCGGTTGCGGAGAGCTTCTCGGTCGACGACCGGGTTTTTCTGGCTGGCGACGCCTGCCATATTCACTCGGTCAATGGCGGGCAGGGGTTGAACACCGGCTTGTCGGACGCGTTCAACCTCATGTGGAAGCTGGGCATGGCCGCCAACGCGGTGTCCTCGCCGGATATTCTGCGAACCTATGAGCAGGAGCGTAAGCCGGTCGCACTGAGTGTGGTGGAAACCTCGGGCGCGCTGGTGCGATCGACCAAGTATTCCGAGGGTGGAACCCACGCGGTGGATTATGTCAAGACCGTCGAGCGGAAGGCGGGCAACATCACCGGCATGGGGATCCGCTATGGCGAGGGCGGACTTGCGGGCTCGCGACTTTTCGACTTCATGGTCCATGGTCCCGATGGCGAGTTGCCGGTAGGCGAGCAGGCGCGGGTCTACTCGTTGCTCGACTATCGTTTCTTCACGCTTCTCGTCTTTGGCGATGACGAGCCGGATCTTGCGCTGCCCCCCTTCGTGCGGACGATTCAGATCCGCGACACTCCTGGCGAGTCCCCCTACCCGGATCGGTTGCTGTTGGTGCGGCCTGATTCCTACCTCGCCGCGTCGGCCTCGATCGACGATGCCTCGCCGATCGTCGACTACCTGCGGTCGCTGTCGCAGGCCAGCCTCCCGGTATGTCCTTTGTAGACAGTGTGTCGACCTCTCCGCACGCACCCTTTCGCTAGTTGCTTAGTGAAAGGGTGTTAGCATCGTCCGCATGGGACAGCGGAGAGGAGTGGGCGGATGACGGACCAGCAGGCGCCGGTGCTGGCGGAGGGGCTGGGGAAGAGGTACTCGCGGGGCTGGGCCCTGCGGGACTGCTCGCTGGAGATCCCGCCGGGCCGGGTGGTGGCGCTCGTCGGGCCGAACGGCGCGGGCAAGAGCACGCTGATGGGCCTGGTCACCGGGCTGGTTCGGCCGAGCGTGGGCCGGATCGGGGTGTTCGGCGAGGTGCCCAGCGGGCGCGGCATGCACTCCTCGGTGTCCTTCCTGACCCAGCAGAAGCCGCTGTATCCGCAGTTCACCGTGGCCGAGACGCTCCGGCTGGGCAGACACGCCAATCCGGGCTGGGACCAGGCCTACGCCGAGGAGCTGGTGGCGCGGGCCGCGGTGCCGCTCACGGCCAAGGTGGGCACGCTCTCCGGTGGGCAGCGGACCCGGGTCGCGCTGGCATTGGCGCTGGGCAAGCGGCCGCGGCTGCTGATGCTCGACGAGCCGCTGGCCGACCTCGATCCGCTCGCCCGGCAGGCCGTGTTGCAGACGTTGCTGGCGGAGTGCCGGGCGCAGGAGATCACCGTGTTGCTGTCCTCGCATGTGCTCGCGGAGCTGGAAGGGGTGTGCGACCACCTGGTGCTGCTCATCGGTGGCCGGGTGCGGCTCGCCGGTGATGTCGCCCAGCTGGTGCACGAGCACGCCCTGCTGGTCGGGCCGCCCGGTCAGCCGTGTCCGGTAGCGCCGGGATCGGTCATCGACACCCAGGTGGTCAACGGCGCGCAGCTGGTGCTGGTGCCCGCGCACGCCGCCCGGCGCCAGCCGGGCTGGCAGCTGCACCGGCCGCGACTTGGCCACCTCGCGCTCTCCTACATGCGCGGCACCGGTCTGGAGGTCGCGGCATGACCTGGATCGTGTGGCGTCAGCAGCGACTCGCGCTGATCAGCCTCGCCGTCGCACTGTTCGCCGGCGTGGTGGCGGTGTTGTTGCTGCGGGCGGGAATGACCGCGGACCTCGACGCCCGGGGCATCGCCGGCTGCGTGCTGGACGGGATCAAACCGGGCTCGGCCTGCTCCGGCACCGCGGTCACCGAGTTCCAGGACACCTGGTTCGACCGGATGAAGATCGCGCAGTCGCTGGTGCTCGCGTTGCCCGCGCTGGTCGGGGTGTTCATCGGCGCGCCGTTGTTCGCGCGGGAGTTCGAGCAGGGCACGCACGTGCTCGCGTTCACCCAGTCGGTGAGCCGGATCCGCTGGATGGCGAGCAAGTTCCTGGTCACCGCGGTGCCCGCGCTGGTGGTGCTGCTGACGCTGCAGTTCCTGGTCGGCGGCTGGCTGGCGGCCGCGGGCAGCCTGGGGCCGTTGAAGACCGGGCCGTTCGCCGCCACCACCTTCGGCGCCAGCGGGATCTCCCCGTTCGCCTACACGCTGTTCGCCTACACCCTCGGCATGTTCCTGGGCGCGTTGTCCCGGCGGACGCTGATGGCGATGACGCTCACCCTCGGGGTGTTCGTGGTGATCCGGTACGTGCTCACCGGCCTGCAGCAGTTCATGCTCACGCCGAAGCGGATCACCTCGGACGACCCGACCAGCTCCGCGGTGCCCACCGGCGACCGCTCGCTGGTGCTGGACAGCGGCCACCTGGACGCGGCCGGCAACGTGCTGCCCAACAGCTGGTCCCGGATCAGCGGCTGCGGCGCCCGCGGCAACGAGGCCATGCCGACGGATCAGCTGACCTGCTACCGCGAGCACGGGCTGGTGAAGTCCTTCGCCGACCTCATCCCGGCCGACGCGGCGACCTCGTTGCACCTGGTCGAGGGCTCGATCTTCCTCGGGCTCGCGGTGCTGTTCACGCTGGGCTCGATCTGGGCGGTCCGGCGGCAGGTGTGAGGTGAAGGTGGAGTGCCAGGGACCGGTGGACACCTATGCTGAACGGCGTGATCGAGTTTCGCATCGATCGGCACTCCGGGGTGGCCACCTACCTCCAGATCGCTGCGCAGGTCAAACAGGCGATGCGGATGGGACTGCTGGGCCCTGGCGACCAGCTGCCGACGGCCAGGGAGGTGGTGGCGGCCACCACGGTCAACCCCAACACCGTGCTCAAGGCCTACCGCGAACTCGAACACGAGGGACTGGTGGCCGGCCGCCGCGGGATGGGCACCTTCGTCACCGCGTCCCTGGCCACCGACGCGGTCAAACTCGGCGCCCCACTGCGGCAGGACCTCGAACAGTGGATGGGCCGGGCGGTCACCGACGGGCTTGTGCTGGAAGAGGTCGACGCGATCTACACCGACGTGCGGGACACGCACTACCCGGCCTGACGCGCGCGCTCGCCGGTCCCAGACAGGGTGGTGGACAATGCCGGGCATGAACGCCCCCGCGCTGCCGCGTCCGGACGCGAGCCCGGTCCGGGTGACGGGCGTGGCCAAGCAGTTCGGCCGCACGATGGCGTTGCGGGACTGCGACTTCGCGTTGCCGCCGGGCAGCGTGACCGCGCTGGTGGGCCCGAACGGCGCGGGCAAGAGCACCCTGTTGTCCTTGATCGCGGGCCTGGCCAGGCCGACCCGCGGTGAGATCAGCGTGCACGGGGCGCCGGTGCACGGCCGGATGCACCCCGACGTTTCGCTGCTGACCCAGCGCCGTCCGCTCTACGACGGCTTCACCGTGCGCGAGATGATGCGGGCCGGCGCGGCGCTGAACAGTCGCTGGTCGGCGCAGCGGGCGGAGGAGGTGCTCGACCTGCTGGCCGGGGTGGACCGGGACGCGAAGGTGGGCACCCTGTCCGTCGGCGCGCGCACCCAGGTCGCCATCGCGCTGGCGCTGGGCAGGCTGCCCAGGGTGCTGCTGCTCGACGAGCCGCTCTCCGACCTGGACCCGCTGGCCAGGGACGAGACCTTGCGGATCGTGCTGACCGAGGTCGCCGAACGCGGCACCACGGTCCTGCTGTCCTCGCACCTGCTCACCGACCTCGGCGACGTCTGCGACCACCTGCTGCTGCTCGACGAGGGCCGGGTGCAGCTGGCGGGCGACATCGGCGACACCCTGGCCGAGCACCAGGTGCTGGTCGGGCCCGCCGAGTCCGCCGCCGCCATCACCGGCACGGTCATCGACTCCTCCGGCACCGAGCGGCAGCGGACCGTGCTGGTCCGCGGCGGCGCCGCGCCCGAGGGCTGGCTGGCCGAGCGGCCCGATCTGGAATCGCTGGTGATGGGCTACCTGCGCGCCTCGCGGACCCGCAGGCTGGCCGTCAGCTCGCCGCGCCCAGGCCGCTGACCAGCGCTGACCTGCCGCCGAGGCAGCGGGCCCGCAGCTTCCGCCTGGCCCGGAACAACCGGGTGCGCACCGTGGTCACCTGGGTCGAGGTGGCCTCGGCGATCTCCGCCGCGGTCAGGTCCGCCCAGGCCACCATCAGCAGCACCTCCCGTTCCTCCGGGCGCAGTCCGGCCAGCGTCCCGGCCAGGCCGGTGGCCATCGACTGGGCGTCCACCACCGCCGCGGTGTGCTCGTCGACCTGTTCGGTCACCGCCCGCCGCCCATGTTCCCTGGCCCACGCCCGCAGGCGGCGGCCCTCCGCGCGGGTGTGCCTGCGCAGCAGGTTGGCCGCGATGCCGAACAGCCAGGCCCGCGGGGTGGCCCGCTCCGGCTCGAAGCTGTCCCGGCGTTCCCAGGCGGTCAGGAAGGTCTCCGACACCAGGTCGTCGGCGACCTGGGTGTCCACCCGGCAGGACAGGTATCTGTGCAGCTCACGGGCGTGGCGGTGGTAGAGCCGGGCCCAGGTGTCCTGGTCCAGCGGGCTGGTCACTTCGGCTCCGCGGTGTGCCCGACCGGTTCGGGCGCCGGTACCGCCTTGGCCTCGCGGCGGCGGCCCAGCGCGATCATCGGGCGCTCCACCCAGCGATAGCAGAGGTCGGCGATGCCGATCGCGACCAGGGACACCGGCACCGCCAGCAGCAGTCCGGACGCGCCGGGCGCCAGCCCCACCACGATGCCGTGCGCGATCGACTGGACCAGATAGATCGAGTACGAGCGCTCGCCGAGGTAGACCATCACCCGGGTGGAGAGCAGGCGCTGGGGCAGGCCGGGACCGAGCAGCGCGGGCATCAGCAGCGCCGCGGCCAGCGCGTAGAACGGCACCACCGCGACGAAACCGGGAATGTCGAACACGGCCTTGTCCAGCAGGTCGGACAGGGTGGACACGGACAGGTGCGCGCCGAGGAAGAGCAGGCACACCGCGCCCGCGACCCAGGGCCTGGTCAGCGGCTTGAACACGGCGTAGCCGCGCGGGTTGTGCATGATCATCGCGAGCAGGCAGCCGATCAGCACGGTGAAGTAGTGCACCGACCAGCCCTTGGGGTCCACGGCCACGGTGAACGGGATGACGGCCAGCGAGAGCGTCATCAGACCGGCCGTGACCAGCGGACGGGCCCTGGGTAGCAGGGTGAACGCCAGCAGCGGCCACAGCAGGTAGAACTTCTGCTCGATGCCCAGCGACCAGGAGTGCCCGTACGGTCCGCCGAGCCCGAACTCGTTGAAGAACACCAGGTACAGCCCGAAATCCCGGCCCAGCGGGTTCGAGCCGAACTGCCCGGCGACCAGCAGGCCGGCGGCGGTCAGGAACAGCACCACGAAGTACACCGGCAGGATGCGGAACGCGCGCCTGCGGTAGAAGCTCGGCAGGTTGATCCGCCCGGTGCGGGAGTGCTCGCGCAACAGCAGGGTCGTGATCAGGAAGCCGGACAGCACGAAGAACACCTGCACACCGAGCCAGCCCTGCAGCAGACCGGGGCCGTCGTTGTGGAAGAACACGACGAGCAGCGCGGCGATGGCGCGCACCCCGTCCAGGGCGGGGAACCGCTTCAGCGCGAGGAACTCCCCGTGGCTCATCGGCGCGTTACGAGTGGTGCTCATGGACACTAGTTGCCGATGGGCCCCCCGACGTTCCTATGAGGACAGTCACACCGCCGGAGTGGGAACGCGGTCGCGGCCTGCGGCGAAGAGTGTCCATGCCGAACCTGAAGTCGCTGGTCAAGCAAGCCGTCGCGGCCGGACCCCCGTCGTCTGCCCAAGCCGCCACCGGCCTGTCACCCCGGTGGGAACTCGCCCGCCGGGTCGTGTGGGGCCTGTGGTGGCTGATGCTGATCGGCCTGCCGCTGGCCTTCATGAGCCGGTATTTCCTGGACCTGGAGGTCTACCGCAACGGTGGACTCGCGTGGTGGCAAGGAATTCCGCTCTACATCGACTTCCCCGGCCCGCTGCCGGGCCCGCGGCTGCCGTTCACCTATCCACCGGTGGCGGCGGTGTTGTTCAGCGTGTTCGCCGCGTTGCCGGGCTGGCTGATGAACGCCCTCGTGCTCGTCACCAGCTTCCTGGCGATGACCGCGGTCTGCGTGCTGGTGGCCGGGAAACTGTTCCAGCGCAAGGAAATCGCCTGGACCGTGGGTGCAGGAGCCGCGGTCCTCTCGATCGGCATGGAGCCGGTGATCTCCACCCTCGCCTTCGGCCAGATCAACATCATGCTGATGGCGCTGGTGGTCATCGACTGCTTCGCCGTGCGCGACCCCCGCTGGCGCGGGGTGCTGGTGGGCCTGGCCGCCGCGATCAAACTGACCCCCGCGGTGTTCGTGCTGTACTTCCTGGTGCGCAAGGATTGGCGGGCCGCGGCGAACTCGGTCGGCGCCTTCGTGGTCCTCGCGCTGATCGGATTCCTCGCCGCACCAACGGATTCCACCGAGTACTGGTTCCACGCGCTCACCGACCCGACCCGCATCGGCGGCCTGGCCTACGCTCCGAACCAGTCCCTGCGTGGCCTGCTGCACCGGCTGAACCCCGGCCCGGACGCGATGTCGTTGCTGTGGCTGGGACTTGCCGCGCTGGTGATGCTGCTCGCGATCATCGTCGCGCTGCGCACCCGCGATGAGGTCGTCGCGCTGCTGGCCATCGCGGCCGGCGCCCTGCTCGCCTCACCCGTGTCCTGGTCCCACCACTGGGTCTGGTGCGTGCCGGCCTTCCTGGTCGCCGCCGCCCGCGCCCGGGTCTGGCAGCACTGGGCACTGCTGCTGAGCGTGCTCGCCCTGTACTGCGCGCAGTTGTTCGCCCTGGTGCCCAGCTCCGAGGACCGCGAACTGCGCTGGACCCTCTGGCAACACATCCCGGGCAACGCCTACATCTGGATCACCCTGGTCGCCCTGCTGGTGCTGGCGATCCGGCCGGTGCGGTCCCGCCTGTCCAGCCGGTAGGCATCCGGCCCGCCGCCGGCAGGGTGGCGGGCCGGACACCTGGCAGGCTAACTGCCCGCCGCGTCGAAGATGGCGCTGACCAGCGAGGTCGCCCCGGTGGTGTCCTGGGACAGCTCCCAGTTCATGATCCCGCCGGCGTTGGTCTTGGCCCACTGGGTCTTGCGCTTGATGGTGGGGATGCCGTTGTAGCACTGCTGGGCGCCACTGGCCTGGATGCAGTCCTTCTGCGCGTTGGCCGCGTTCATGGCCACGATCTGGGCGTAGGTCAGGTAGTTCGGCCTGCTGTAGAACGGCACGCCGAGCACGGCCTTGCTCGCGGGCAGGCCGCGGGCCTTCCAGCCGTTGAGTGAGTCGATCGACCACTGGTAGTTGGCGTGCGGGCTGCCGCCGTCGTAGGCCATGATGTTGAGGAAGTCGACCACGCCGAACACCGCGGGCTGCACGCCGTTGGCGGTGGTGCCGCCGGAGACCACGGCCGCGGTGAGCAGCTTGCCCTTGGGCTTGAGCGCGCCGCTGAGCTGCTGCATCAGCGCGGTGAAGTTGTTGCCGGAGGCGCCGGGGTCCGGGTACTCCCAGTCGATGTCGACCCCGTCCAGGTTGTACTGGTTGATCACGTTGACCACCGCGTTGACGAAGGCGGTCCGGGTGCCCGCGCTACGCGCCAGCGCCTCGAAGGCCGAGTCGTTGCCGTCGTTCCAGCCACCGATCGCCAGCGACACCTTGACGCCGTTGCTGTGTCCCTGGGACACCAGCGAGCGCAGCTTGTTCGGGTCCGGGATGGCTTGCAGGGTCCCGTTCGCGTTGGGCAGCGCGAAGGCGTAGTTGATGTGGGTGAGCTTGCGGTACTGGATGCTGTTCACGTTGCCGGACCAGGACGGCATGTAACCCACGCTGCGGAAACCGGGCGGCAGCGCCTGCACCGCGGTCGGTTCCGCGGCGGCCTGGTCCACCGGGGCCGCGCTACTCGGCGCGGCGAGTCCCATCGTGATCGCGGCCGCCGCCGTGACCAGGGCGATTCCCGTTGTGGCCCAACGAGAGCGGACCATACGTGAACGAATGGCAATCGATTGCATGACGATATATCCCTTTCAGGGCAGGGGCTGAACGGGTGTCGCGGTGCGCGCACGAAGCCGGGCCGCGGCGGCAGGGGGCGGCGGCGACGTCGGACGCGTTACCGGAAACCGGTTTCCACGGCTAGCGGGAACCGGCTGTTAGGGTGAGATTGATTCGGCCAGAGCGCACACCAGTGACGGTGTCTTCACAGACACATCCCTCCTGGCAGCGGGCGAGAGTCAGCCTACTGCATGACTTGAATCAAGTCACGGCAAAAGCACCAATGGGTCCAGACCACTTTGGTCTGGACCGGTGCGGCGGGTGGCGGCCCGCCTGCGCTCAGGTGGTGATCAGCTTGTCCGGGTCGGCCACCGGGTATTCAAGCTGGAGGTTCTTGTACTCGTCCTCGATACCGGAGTTGTGGATCTGGATCGCCAGCGGTCCGACCCTGGCCGCCTTCTTGTCCTTGAACGACAACACCTCGGTGGCCTTGCACTTGCTCGCCCCGGCCGGCAGCGGGCAGCAGGCCATCCGCGCGATCCCGGTGGCCTGGTTGCCCACGATCTCGCACTGGGCCCACTTCTGCACATCCCACTTGGGGTGGGGGTACTTGGTGAAGAACTCCTTGCCGCTGTTGTTGTGTCCCGGCCGGTAGTCCCAGTGGCCGCCGTTGGGCGGCTGGAACTGGATGGCGCCCAGTCCGTTGATCGGCTGGGTGACGCCCCAGATCAGCACCGAGGGCGCGTGGTTGCCCTTGACCTGGCGCAGGTGGAACAGCCAGCGGAAGGTGCCTGCCTGCTGCTTGTTGTAGTACAGCCAGCCCCGGGACTTGCCGGTGCTGTGGATCGCCCCGTCCTTGACCAGGTACTCACCCGGTTTGGACGCGGTCCAGCCGTCCAGGGTTTTCCCGTCGAACATGGGCTTGAGTACCGGGTCGGCTGCCGCCGGTGGGGTGAAAGCCGTACCCAGCAACACGATCCCGGCCAGCAGTGTCCACAGTGGACGACGAAGCATGGTGACCATCCTTCCCGCAACGGACGTTCTCAGGTTGTCGAAAACGTTTTCATTGGGGCGGTGGAACCGAGGCTACGAGCGTGCCGAGGACAGCGTCAACCCGCGTCATCCGTTCGGTCGCGGGTGATATGCCCGGCCGCGCACGGCGACCGGGCATATCGGGCGAATCAGCTACCGCAGGCGGTGCTCAGCTTGGTGAGCTGGTCGGTCTTGTTCTTGAGCCAGGTGGCCAGCGCCTCCGGGCCGAAGTCCTTCAGCGTCACCGAACTCATCGACTTGGCCATGTCGTCGATGGCGGTCTTGACCGTGGCGTCGCCTGCCTTGGCGGCCAGCGCCTCCAGCTCCTTGGCCTTCTTCTGGGTCTCTTCGAGGGCCTTCTGCGGGTCCGCGGCGTTCGGGGTGAAGCCGGCCAGCTTCAGCGCGTCGATGCACAGCGTGGCCTTGTTGGCCACGTCGCCCACCTTGTTCGCGGTGTCGGTCGCCTGCTGGAGCGCGCCGCAGCCGGCCAGGCCGCCGAACAGGCCCAGGGTCAGCAGAACGGTGGCCACTGGACGAGCTGCGCGCATGCCGTATCTCCGATCATCGGTGTCTGTTAAGTCCGACTCTACCGGTGCGCGGATCCTGGGGTCGGGGCTTCGCGCAAGATCATCTGCCCAGTCCGCGCCAGAACTCGGCCCGGTGTCCGGCGGCCAGGTCGACCGGCGCGATGCCGCCGTGCCCCGGGGCCAGGGTCTGGACCAGGTCGGTTGCCGGGGAGGACGGCGCCCACCGGGGGCGGCCCGGACCGTTGGGATCGCCGGTGCGGGCGAACCGGGTCCAGTAGTCGATCATCGTGTTGCCTAGTTCCCGCTGGTCCGGGCGGAGCCGGGTGCCGGTGAAGTACTCGGCGGCGAACAGATAGTTGAGTTCGGCGGCGTGGAAGGCCCCGGTCCGGTAGCTCAGCGGCGCGACCGTGCTCACCCAGGGCGCCTCGGTGTCGGCGAACTCGTAGGCGTAGGTCGGCACGTGCCGGGCCAGCGCGCGGTGGGTGGCCGCGGCGGCGCGCGCCCAGTAGGCGTCGGTGAGCACCGCGGTCATCGCCTCGGACGGGCTGCGGTAGCCGGTCAACGGGTACTCGGCGGCGATCCTGGCCGCGTCCGGCCGGCCGAAGATCGCGGTCAGTTCGGCTGGGTAACTCGCCGCGGAGACCGGGGGCAGGCCGAGCAGTTCGCGGGCCAGGAAGGTGGCGTGCTCGTCCCTGGTGGTGCCGTGCAGGACCGGGACCCGGTTGAACCGGCCGGTGGCCAGCGCTGTCACCGGGTCCAGCGGCAGGATGTGGTCGCCGGTGACCGGGCCGAGTTCGTGCCCGGCCTTGGCCAGTAGTTCCGCCGCGGGCTTGGCGTGCAGGCAGACGGCCGCGGTGGCGGGCTCGGTGCAGCCGAGCCGGGTGGCGAAGGCGGTCGCGTCCGCCTCGGCCCTGGCCTTCGGTCGGGGCAGCCAGGTGCCGGAGGTGGGCCAGGAGGTCATCGCACACGGTCCACTTTGGACGATCGCGCGGTGGAACAGCCCGGCCGACCGCGGTGAGAATAAGTGCGCGCAGGCGCTGACCCCGCCGGCGGACTCGCCGAAAACCGTGACGTTGCCGGGGTTTCCACCGAACGCGGCGGCGTTGCGGCGCACCCAGTGCAGTGCGGCCTGCTGGTCCTCGATGCCCAGGTTGCCCGCGCCCAGCGCCGGATGGGCCAGGAAGCCGAACACGCCGAGGCGGTAGTTGAGCGTCACCACGACCACGTCGCCGCGGGCGGCCAGCGCGGCCGGGTCGTACTTGCTGCCCGCCCCGTTGCGGAAACCGCCGCCGTGCAACCACACCAGCACCGGCAGCGGCCGCCCGCCGCGGGCTTTCGGCGTGATCACGTTGAGGTACAGGCAATCCTCGGCCACCCTGGCCTGCTCGCCGAGGATGCCCCGGTTCTGCGCGCACTCCGGACCGGGGCGGCGGGCGTCCCGGATCCCGGTCCAGCGCGCCGCCGGTCGCGGCGAGCCCCAGCGCAGCTCACCGACCGGCGGGGCCGCGTACGGAATTCCTTGGAACGAACGGTGATCCGCCGCCACGGTCCCCAGCACCGGGCCCGTGTCGGTCAGCGCCAACGCCGCCGGACGCGCCGAAGCGACCCCCGCCGTCATGCCGAGGCTGAGCACGGCCGCCAGCAGCACACTGAGCACTCTTGTTTTCCCTGTCACCACGCCAACTCTGGCCCGGCCGGGCCGGGCGCACAGGGAACACAGCACCCGGATCGGAGGTAGGGCCCGCCCTACCCGACCGGGAACAGGTTGCGGTAGAAGGAGTTCGACCGGAAGCCGTCGTCGTGGTGGGTGGAGGTCCAGGACAGCGGGACGGTGCCGGTGCGGGCCCGCAGCTCGCCGTCCAGGCGGTAGTCCGGGTGCACGCCGTCGTTGCTGATGGTGGTGGTGAAGGTGACCGACAGCCGATCGCCGCGGTGCACCGGCAGGCCGCCGGCCGAGAGCGGGGCGTAAACCGGGAGCCAGTTGCAGCGCTGGGACAACGAGTCGATCGGCTTGTCCGCCGCGGACACCCACAGCCGCACCCCGAGCGCGAACCCGTGCAGTGTGCCGCGCCGGGTGATGACCAGCTCGCGTTCCTGGGCGCCCTCCGGGACCAGGCAACCGCCGAAGTCCAGCGGTTCCACCTCGGCCACCCCGGACAGGTGCGCGCGGCGGCGCAGCTCCGGGATGCAGGCCCGCACGTCGAAGGGCCTGCCCACCGAGCTGAACACGTGTTCCAGGTAGGGCAGCGCCAGTTCGGCGAAGCCGGGCTTGCCGCCGGGCGCGGCGTGGTCGAGGTCCAGCGCGACGATCGTGGTGGTGCTGCGGTGCGGGATGAACACCCCGCCCGGCCGCACCAGCCTGCGCCCCGCATCGCGCAGCACCGCGCCCGCGCCCTCCGCGCCACCCAGGTTGCCGATGATCTCCGAGACGCAGACGTCGGCGCGTTCGGGCAGGTCGACAGTGGTGGAAAGGCCCTCCAGCACGGTGATCCGGTCGGCGAACCCGGCCCGCGCCACCGCCTCGCGGGCCTGCCGGGCCGCCTCGGGCAGCACCTCTACCGCCCACACGTGCCGGGCGCCTGCCCTGGCCGCGGCCAGCGCCCAGACCGCCTCCTGGCCGGTGCCGATGTCCAGCACGGTGCGGCCGGGCGCGTGCCTGCCGATGGCGGCGGTGTAGCAGTCGTTGCGGATCCGGTCGTTGAGCATGAAGCTGTAGAGCCGGTCGTCGTAGACCGGGTACTCGCCGAGGGAGGGCACCAGCAGCACGGGCGCGGCGGCGCCGGGTTCGCGGGCGCGCACCAGCACCCGGCGGTCCGGCGCGGCGACCTGGGCGATGAAAGAACCGGACAACGGTGTTCCTTCCCGGGAGGTGGCGGTCAGCCCGCGGTGGGCCAGCGCAGCGGCAGGCTCGCCACACTGAGCTGGACGAAGGCCCGTTCCCGCACCGGGAAACCGGCCGGGATGTGGTAGTCCGGAATGCGCCGGTGCCATTCCTCCAGCGCCACCTTCAGTTCCAGCCGGGCCAGGTGCGCGCCGACGCAGCGGTGAATTCCCCAGCCGAAGGTGAGATGCCGGTTCGGACTGCGGTCCAGCAGCACCTCATCGGCCCGGTCGAATTCCCGCGGATCCCGGTTGGCCGCGCCGGAGAGCAACAGCACCAGATCGCCGGCGCGCATCGGGCAACCGGCCAGTTCGACGTCCTCGGTCACCCGGCGGCCGTCCAGGATGATGTCGTAGTAGCGCAGCAGCTCCTCCACCGCGCTGGGGATGATCTCCGGCTCGCGCACCACCCGCTCGCGGTCCGCCGGGTTGGTGGCCAGGTGCCAGAACGCGTAGGACAGGTGCGAGGAAATGGTGTCCAGACCGGCGATGAACAGCACGAACAGCAGGTTCGTCAGTTCCTCTGGCTTCGGCTCGCGCCCGTCGATCCGCCAGGTCAGCATCCGGCTGACCAGGTCGTCGCCGGGTTCGGCCGCCCGGCTCTCGACCAGTTCGCCGAAGTAGGCGCGCACCTGCTCGCGCACCGCGTCCAGGTCGTCCTCGGCCTCCTCCGGCCGCAGCACCGCCTCCTCCCAGGCCAGGAAGCGGTCCAGTTCGGTCTGCGGCAGGTCGAGCATGGTCAGGAACACCGAGACCGGCAGCCGCTGGGCGAACTCGGCGACGAAATCGCAGGAGCCACTGGCCAGCAGCCCGTCGATCAACTCGGTGACGTGGCCGCGCACGACCGGCTCCAGCGCGCGGGCCCGAGCCGGGGAGAACTCGCTCATCAGCGGTTTCCGCCAGGCCGTGTGCACCGGCGGGTCGAGCTGCATGGGGATGGCCGGCTCGATGGGATCCGGGTCGAGCAGGGACAGCCCACTGTTGGAGAAGGCTGCGGGGTTGCCGAACAGCTCGCGCAACGGCTCCATCCGGCTGACCACCCAGTAGCCGCCGTCCGCGGTGCTGCGGAAGCCCGGACACTCCTCGCGGGCGGCGTCGTGCACCGCGCGGTAGTGCCCGATGCGGCGCGTGCCCTGCAGATAGCGGAAGTGCTTCTCCGGAACCCCAGCCTCGCCCGGCATGGCTTTTTCCTCCGTCGCGTCGAATACCCCTCTTGTCGATCAGGAATACCCGTACACATAACCGGAAACCACGCCGGATAGACAATGGTGATGCTCTGGAGGTCAGCCTCCAGTGCCTGTTGTGGAATTCCTCTGGGTGATTTTCGGAAATTCCGCCGCGAATGGGCGCACTAGGCCCCGGCGATCTCCTCCGGCGGCACCGCCGAGAGCGTTTCCAGTGCCGCGAGGAACGCGGCCCGCTCCGCCGCGGGCAGTCGGGCCAGCACCCGCTCCTCCTTGGCCTGGATGTCGGCCTGCGCCGCCCGCCGCAGTGCGGCCCCGCGCGCGGTGATCGACACCAGCCGCACCCGCCGATCCGCCGGATCAGCCCGCCGCTCGATCAACCCCTGCTGCTGCAACCCGTCCAGCACCCCGATGATCCGCGTCTTGTCCGCCCCGATGGCCTGCGCCAGCGCCGCCTGCGTCCGCACCGGCCCCTCGTCGAGCGCGGTCAGCACCGAATAAGCCCACATCGACACCCCGTGCGCCCGCAACACCGGCAGCTCGGCCGCGATCAACCCCCGCACCAGCGGCCCGATCATGGCCGCGAGATCGCGACGGCGCCCGGTCATGGGGGCAGCTTACTGACCTTGACGAGATCGTAGGCGCATGCACATCATGTGCACATGCTTACGACCGAGTTGCAACAGCAGCACCGGCGCGCGGTGCTGGACAGCGTGACCGCGGTGAACCGGATCAAGCCCACCGACCTGGGCCGCCCAACCCCCTGCGCGGACTGGACACTGGCGGACCTGCTGGCGCACATGACGGTGCAGCACCACGGCTTCGCCGCGGCCGCCGAGGGCGACGGCGCGAACCCGGCGGTGTGGGAGGTGCGGCCGCTGGGCGCGGATCCGGTGGCGGAGTACCGGGAGGCGGCGGAACGGGTGCTGGCGGCGTTCGCGGTCGAGGGGGCGCTGGAGCGGGATTTCGCGCTGGCCGAGTTCGGGGTGACGGTGCCGGGGCGGCGGGCGGCCGGGTTCCACCTGATCGATTACGTGGTGCACGGGTGGGATGTGGCTCGGGCACTGGGGGATTCGTATCGGCTGGCGCCGGAACTGGCGGAGGTCGCGCTGGGGATCGCGCTGGCGGTGCCGGATGACGAGAGCCGGGGGAAGCCGGGCGCGCCGTTCGGGCCGGGATTGCCGGGGGAGGGAACGGCGCTGGATCGGATTCTGTTGGCGCTGGGGCGTTCGCCGCACTGGCCGGCGTGATTTTTTCTACGGTGTTCATATGACGCTTGGTGAACTGGTGGATTCCATCCACGAATGCGATGAGGGCTCGACCATCTTCGTCGACGACGTTCCCGTGCTGGAGCCGTCAACCCGGGCCGTGCTGGTGCCGGAAGAACGCGAGGACGAGACACCCGAGGGGATGCGCTACCTGCTTGAGGTGTTCATCGCCTGGGAGGTGCTCGAAGCCTGGTCCGACCAGCGCGACGGGGCCGTACCGGACAGCGCGCAGAAATTCGAAGCGGTGGTCTGGTACGCGGAGCATGACGCCTACCTGCCGGAGAACTGACGAAATCAGCCCCCGCCCGGAGAAAGGGCGGGGGCTGATTCGTCGGCAGGCTCAGGTCAGAGCGTCTTCTCCAGGCGGGTGGCCAGGAGTTTGATGAAGCGGGACGGGTCGGGCAGGTCGCCGCCTTCGGCGAGCAGGGCCATGCTGTAGAGGAGTTCCGCGGTTTCCGGCAGGGACTCGTCCGCCGGCCGTTCCGAATGCGCTGCCCGGAGTCCGGTCACCAGGCCGTGGTCCGGGTTCAGCTCCAGGATGCGCTTGATGGGCGGGAGGGGCTGGCCCATGGCGCGGTACATCTTTTCCAGGTTTGGTGTGAGGTCGTAGGTGTCGCCGACGATGCAGGCCGGGCTGGTGGTGAGGCGGGTGCTGAGGCGGACTTCCTTGACGGTGGCTTCCAGGGTGGTGGTGAGCCAGGTCAGGAGGGGCTCGAAGTCCTTTTGCTGGATTTCGCGCGCTGCCTCGGTGGCCTTCTTCTCCTCGTCGGTGTCGAGGTCTACCTGGCCCTTGGCGATGGACTGGAACTGCTTCTCGTCGAAGTCGGGGACCCCGGCCACCCACATCTCGTCGATGGGGTCGGTGAGGATCAGGACCTCGTAGCCCTTGGCGGCCAGGGCCTCCATGTGCGGGGAGTTCTCGATGGCCTGGCGGGACTCGCCGGTGAGGTAGTAGATGTGCTGCTGGCCGTCCTTCATGCGCTCGACGTACTCGCGCAGGGTGGTCTGCTTCTCCGTGTCGTGGGTGGAGTCGAAGGCGCAGATTTCCAGGATAGCGTTGCGGTTGTCCGGGTCGGAGAGCAGACCTTCCTTGACCGCCTTGCCGAATTCGGTCCAGAAGGTGGTGTAGGACTCCGGCTTGTCGGCCTGGAGGGTTTTCACCGTGGACAGGATCTTCTTGACCAGGCGCTTGCGGATCAGCTGGATCTGGCGGTCCTGCTGGAGGATTTCCCGGGAGACGTTGAGCGAGAGGTCAGCCGCGTCCACCACGCCCTTGATGAAGCGCAGGTACTCGGGGACCAGTTCCTCGCAGTCGTCCATGATGAACACGCGCTTGACGTAGAGCTGCACGCCGCGCTTGCGCTCGCGCATGAACAAATCCATCGGCGCGCGGGACGGGATGAACAGCAGGGCCTGGTACTCGAAGGTGCCCTCGGCGTTCAGCCGCACCGTCTCCAGCGGGCCGGACCAGTCGTGGCTGACGTGCTTGTAGAACTCGGCGTACTCCTCCTCGGTGACCTCGCTCTGGCTCCTGGCCCAGAGCGCCTTCATCGAGTTGACCGTTTCCAGCTCCGGCTCGGCCGGGGCCGCCGCTTCGCCCTCGGCGTCCTCCGCGGGTTCGGGAGTGGACAGCGGGGCCATCCGGATCGGCCAGGTGAGGAAGTCGGAGTAGCGCTTGACGATCTCGCGGATCTTGGTGGGGCTGGTGTAGTCGAAGAGGTTGTCCTCGGCGTCCTCGGGCTTGAGGTGCAGGGTGACCGAGGTGCCCTGGGGCGCGTCCTGCGCCGGGCCGATGGTGTAGGTGCCCTCGCCTGCGGACTCCCAGCGCACGCCCTCGGGCTCGCCCGCCTTCCTGGTGACCAGGGTGACCTGGTCGGCGACCATGAAGCTGGCGTAGAAGCCGACGCCGAACTGGCCGATCAGGTCCTGGGAGGCGGCCGCGTCCTGGGAGTCCTTGAGCTTGCGCAGGAACTCCGCGGTGCCGGACTTGGCGATGGTGCCGATGAGGGAGACGACCTCCTCCCGGCTCATGCCGATCCCGTTGTCCCGCACGGTCAGCGTGCGCGCCGCCGGGTCGGTCTCGATCTCGATGTGCAGATCGCCGGTGTCGGCGTCCAGGTCTTTGTCGCGATAGGTCGCCAGCCGCAGCTTGTCCAGTGCGTCTGAGGCGTTGGACACCAGTTCGCGCAGGAAGGTGTCCTTGTTCGAGTAGATCGAATGAATCATCAGCTGCAGGAGCTGACGAGCCTCGGACTGGAACTCGAGCGTTTCGGTCGGGGTGGTCACGTGCTTCCTTCCGAGAATTCACTACCGGTTGCCGCGACCGTGAATTCTAGAGGCTGCCGTGACCTGGGGTGGACGGGTTGCCCGGGAAGGCGGCCGCGACGGCCGGCTGGCCGCCGCGGCGCCGGGGATCAGGCGGTGCGGGACAGTTCGCGGTTGCGGCGCAGGCGGGTGCGCTTGGGTCGCTGGCGGAGCTGGGCCGGGGCCGCGGCGACCAGGTCGCGGTAGATCGACTCGAACCGGCCGAGGGTGTTCGCGATGGCGTGCTTGGCGATCATGGTCTGGCTGGCCCGGCCCATGCTGGCCAGCATGTCCGGGTTGCTCAGGGTCTGGGTCAGCCGGGCGGCCAGCACGTGCGTGTTGCCGGGCGGGAACAGCCAGCCGTTGTGGCCGGGGGTGACCAGGTGCGGCAGCGCCATCGCGTCCGCGGCGATCACCGGCTTGCCCGCGGCCATCGCCTCCATGGTGACCAGGCTCTGCAGCTCGGCGATGCCGGGCATGCAGAACAGGTCGCAGCGGGCGTAGGCGGCGAGCAGTTCGGCGTCGCTGAGGTGGCCGTGGAAGGTGACCCGGTCCCGCACGCCGAGGCGGTCGGCCAGCTCCTCCAGGCCGGTGCGGCAGCTGCCGTCGCCGACGATCTCGGCGCGCACGTCGAGTTCCCCTGGCAGCTTGGCCAGGGCCTGGAGCAGTTCGTTGACCCGCTTCTCCTCGTCCAGCCTGCCGACGAAGAGCACGGTGCGCCCGGGAGCCTTGGCGGACACGGTCGCGGTGCGGTACTTCTCGATGTCGATGCCGCAGGAGATGGCCTGTGCCTCCCGGCCGAGTTTGTTGGCCTGCAACAACTCCACCGCGCGCGGAGTGGGCGCGGTGACCACCTGGGCGCGGCCGAACACCGACACCAGGTCCCGCCAGGCCAGCCGGGCACTGGTCGAGCGCAACCAGCCGGGC
This sequence comes from Crossiella sp. S99.2, assembly GCF_023094165.1. Taxonomy (GTDB): domain Bacteria; phylum Actinomycetota; class Actinomycetes; order Mycobacteriales; family Pseudonocardiaceae; genus Crossiella. The sequence goes on from NZ_JALMDK010000001.1 coordinate 1,307,953, forward strand.
ATCTTGACCAGCGCGAACAGGTTCTCCGGCATGAAGTGGTTGGTGGCCACCAGCGGGATGCCCAGCGCGGGCGCGGCCTTGGCCAGCGCGCGGCCGACCACGAAGTGCGCCTGCACGTGCACCACGTCCGGCTGCAACTCGCGCAGCAGCTCGGTGGCGGTCCGGTTCGCCTGCCAGGGCACCGAGAAACGGAACTTCTGGTAGAAGGGCCAGCGGTAGGACCGCACCTGGTGCACGGTGATCCCGTCCAGCGCGTGCGACCCGGCGAGCAGCTCCACCGAGGGGTCCGGGGCCGGGCAGAGCACATGCACGTCGTGGCCCGCTGCGGCCAGTCCACTGGCCAGGCGGTGGGCGAAGTTGGCCGCGCCGTTGACATCCGGCGGGAAGGTGTCCGCGCCGATGACGATGCGGAGCGCGCGCTGACTGGTCATGGTGCCGTCCTGTTCTGGGCTGACCAGGCAGGCTTGCACTGGTCCATGGCGGGGAGGTGAAGATCCTGCGGCCGCTGGAAGGCGAGCAGGGTGACGCCGGCCAACGCGATGGCGGCGCAGGCGAGTTCGGCCACGGCCACCCACGGCGGGGTGCCGGCGGCCTCGCCGAGCAGGCCGACGCCCATCGCGACGGCGACCAGCGGATCAAGCACGGTCAGGCAGGCCACCACGTGGTGCGGGCGGCCACTGGCGTAGGCCTGCTGCACGCACCAGCCGCCGCCGAGCAGCGCCAGGACGATCCCGGCCACCGCGAGCGGCGGGATGCCCTGGCCTGCCTGGAACTGGTGCGCGGTCAGCCGGACCAGCACCGAGACCACCCCGTAGGCCACCCCGCCGCCCGCGCCGAGGGCGAGGCAGCGCAGGTTGCCACGGCTGAGCGAGCCGAGGATGGTCAGCGCGGTCACCGCGAGCGCGCCGAGCAGCAGCACGTCGGTGAGCGCGCCGGGTGGTGGCGAGCCGGCGGCACTGCCCGCGGCGAAGGCGACGAAGCCGCCCATGCCGAGGGTGGCGGTGAGCACCGGCGCGAGCAGTGTGCCGGTGAGGCGTCGCCCGGTCTGCCGCGCGTCCAGCACCGCGGCCAGTACCAGGGCCAGCACCCCGACCGGCTGGACCACGATCAGCGGTCCGATGGCCACCGCGATCGCGTGCAGCACGGTTCCGGCGCCCAGCAGGGCCAGGCCGGAGAGCCAGCGCGGATCCCGGACCAGCCGCCACAGCGTGGCCAGTCGCAGCTTCGCGCCGTCGCCGGTGGCGTGCACGGCGGCGTGCTGGACGCGGGCGGCCCCGGCGTAACAGCAGGCGCCGACCACCGCGAGCAGCACGGCCAGTCCGGTCAGATCGATCACTCCGCCAACACTGGTCGGCGGCGCGGGCCCGACCATCCGGGAAAGCCCCCGGGACAACCCTTACATGTCCCCTACCTAAGTCAGGGACCTGCGGAAATCGTTCAGGATTGGGGGGTTACCACCCTTGTCGCGAGGACCGGGACCGAGCTGGGTTTCAGGAACGCGCGGGTGACCTCGCGGACCCGGGCGCCGGGCGCGAGCCTGAGGTCCCAGCGCCGGTAGACCGCGGCCACGGTGAGCGCCATCTCGGTCCAGGCGAAGTTGTCGCCGACGCAGTGGTGCGCGCCGCCGCCGAAGGGGAAGAACCGGGTGCGCCGCCACAGCTTGGCCTCCGGGTGCAGCCAGCGGTCCGGGTCGAAGCGCAGCGGATCGGGGTACAGCAACGGATCCCGGTGCAGGGTGGGCGGGACCACCAGCACCTCGGTGCCGGCCGGCAGGTCGGCGCCACCCAGCCGGACCGGTTCGACGCTGGTGCGCATGAGCAGCCAGACCGGGGTGTGCAGGCGCAGCGTCTCGGTGATCACTCTGTCCACATAGGACAGTTCGGGCAGGTCCCACGGCCCGGCTGGACGGTCGCCGAGCACCTTGGTCAGCTCGGCGCGCACCCGGTCCGCGATCGCGGGGTGCGCGGCGAGTTCGTAGCCGAGCCAGGACAGCGCGGTGGCGGTGGTCTCGGTGCCCGCCATCAGCAGGTTCAGCACCTGCGCGCGGATCTCCTCATCGGGCACGGGTTCGCCGGTGACCAGCATGGACAGCAGGTCGCCGTGGTCGACGCCGGAGGCCCGGTAGTCGTCGATGGCCTGGTCCACGATGGCGGTCAGCCGCAGCAGGGCCTCGTCGAAGCGGCGGTTGGCCGGGGTGGGCAGGTGTTCCAGGAACTCCGGCAGCAGGGCCCGGCTGGTGACCCCGTTGAGCACCGGGGCCAGCGAGCGGTGGATCTCGGCCACCGCGGCCTGGCTGAAATCGGTGTGGAACAACGATTTCGCGGTGACGTTGAGGGTCAGCTCGGCCATCTGCTCGTCCAGCCGGAACCGGGCGCCCTCGGGCCAGGCCGCGGTGATCCGCTCGATCTCGGCCCGCATGATCGCGGCGTACCCGGTGATCCGGGCGCGGTGGAAGGCCGGCTGCACGATCCGCCGCTGTTCGTGGTGCTCCGGGTTGTCCGCGGTGGCCAGGCCGTTGCCGAGCAACTGCCTGGCCTTGCGGAAGACCTTGCCGCGGTGGAACTTCGCCGCGTCGGTCACCAGCACCTGCCGGATCAGCTCCGGCGCGTTGACCAGGTAGACCGGGCGGGCGCCCAGGTGGAAGGCCACCAGCTCGCCCTGCCGCCGCAGGTTCTGCAGGAACTGCAACGGATCCCGGCTCATCGCCGGGAGGTGGCCCAGCACCGGGACTCGGCCCGGTGCGATCGGGACGGACGGCAGGACGGCGCTCATGGTGGCCTCCACTGACGTGCCTAGGGTTTGCGGGCCACCGCCGCGAGCAGAGAAGCGTGCGCGGGCAGGTCGGTGACCAGCCGCAGCGGGGTGTTCGGGCGCCACTGCGAGGTGAAGACCAGGCCGGGGTCGACCAGGTCCAGCCCGTCGAACAGGCCGGCGATCCAGTCCCGGGAACGGGCCGCCCCGGCGGCGGTGGTGGACCGGGACAACTCGACCAGTTGACGGACCTCCGCCGAGCCCTCGGCGCCGTCGTCGGTGATGTGCGAGAGGACCAGGTAGCTGCCCGACGGGACCGCGTCCAGGTACTGGCGCACCAGGGCGGCGGCCTCGTCGGCGTCGAGCACGTAGTGCAGTGAGGAAGCCATGATCACGGCCACCGGCTCGGTGAGGTCGAGCAGTTCGCGGGTGACCGGGCTGGCCAGCACCTCCTCGGCGGCGCGCATGTCCGCGCCGAGGATGCCCGCGCCCGGCACGGTGGCCAGGATCAGCTCGCTGTGCGCGACCGCGACCTGTTCCTGCTCCACGTAGACCACCCGGGACTCCGGATCGATCTCCACGGCCATCTCGTGCACGCTCTTGGAGGTCGGCATGCCCGAGCCGAGGTCGAGGAACTGGCTGATCCCGGCCTCGGCGCAGTGCCGGACCGCGCGGCCGAGGAAGCTTCGGTTGTACCGGGCGAGGTCCCGGACCCACGGCATCCGCGCCACGGCCGCGTGGGCCATCTCGCGATCCGCCTGGAAGTTCCACGCCCCGCCGAGCAGGTAGTCGTAGACCCGGGCCGGGCTGGCGCGGTCCACGTCGATGTCAGGTGGTACCCAGCTGGTCTGGGTGCTCACAGCACGCACATCCCATCGTGTGGTGGCAGTGCGGCCCGGCCGGGTGCGGGGCCGAAGCAGTCACTGTGCTGGCAGCGGAAGGGAAGACGGTAGGGGTATCGCCCGGAAAGCAGCCGGAGGTTAACCGGATCGGGTCATTTGGTAGCGGTTTGTTACGCAGAGGGTTGTAGTATGCACGCTCTGTTGACCGTCCCCTTCGGGAAGAGGAAACACCGTGCGACCCCTCCGGGTTCTTGGCACCGCACTGTTCACTGCCCTCACCCTGCTGACCAGCCCGTTGACCGCTGTTGCCGCGGACGCCCAGGTGCGGTGCGCCGAGGTCGAGGTCCCGGTCTCCTTCGGACTGGGCCTGCTGCGCGAGACCGTGCACGGCACGCACTGCGCGCCGGTCGGCGCGACCCCCGGCTCGGTGCAGTTGCTGGTGCACGGCGGCACCTACAACCGGCACTACTGGAACCTGCCCTACGCCCAGGGCCGCTACTCCTACCAGCGGGACATGGCCCGCACCGGGCACGCCACCTTCGCCATCGACGCACTCGGCAGCGGGGACAGCTCAAAACCGTTGAGCGCCTTGATCACCGGCGCCGCGCAGGCCGGGGTGGTGCACCAGATCGCCGGCAAGCTGCGCGCGGGCGCGGTCGGCGGCGTCCAGTACCGGCGGGTGGTGCTGGTCGGACACTCCATGGGTTCGGGCATCGTGCTGCTGGCCGCGTCGCTGCACCACAGCGTGGACGGCGTGGTGTTCACCGGCATGACGCACTCGATGGATCTGCTGGCGCTGACCGGGATCTTCGTCAAGGGCATCACGCCCTCGGTGCTGGACCCGGTGCTCGGCGGCCGCGGTCTGGACCCCGGTTACCTCACCACCTGGCCGGGCACCCGCGGTGTCTTCCACGAGGGCGGTGCGGTGGAGCCCGCGGTCGTGGACGCCGACGACGCCACCAAGGACCAGGTGGCCGCGACCGTGGTGGCCGACCTGCTGCCGTTCGGCTTCATCCTGCCGGTGTCCCTGGGCATCAAGGTGCCGGTGCTGATCGCCAACGGGGACAAGGACAATCTGTTCTGCGCGTTCTCCTGCCAGGACGAGCAGACCCTGCTCGCCAGCGAGCGGCCGTACTTCAGCCCGGAGGCGAAACTGGCCGTGCACCTGGTGCCGGGGGCCGGGCACGCGGTGGCGCTGGGCCAGGGCGCGGCGATGCACCGGGATGCGATCCGCGGCTGGCTGCGGTCCACCTTCCCGGGTTGAGCGGGTCCCGGTGACCCTGCCCAGACCGGAGAGCGGGTGGCCCATCGGGGCCGTGCCGCTCTCTCCGGCTGAGCGCGCCAAGGCGCGGGCCCGGCTGGCCCGCCGGTGGGCCGGGCAGATCAGCACCACCGAGTACGTGCCGCTGGAACCGGAGGAGTTCCAGCGCAGCCTGGACGCGATGCTGGACGCGCTGGTCACCGCGGCCCGCGCGGACCCGTTCCAGCCGCAGCAGGCGGCCGCGCACGGCGCCGGACTGGTCGAGGCGGGCTGCACCGGCCCGGCGGCGTTGCAGCACACCATGGACGTGCTGGGCAAGGGACTGCTGGAGCTGCCTGAGCTGGCCGGTTCGCCGCACAACCCGGCCAGGGTGGTGCAGCTGCTCGGCGCGCTGGCCGCCGGGTACAGCGAGGCGGTGCGGCTGCGCACGTTGTCCCAGCAGGACACCATGCTCAAGGCGCTGCGGGTGACCCTGCAGGACCGGAGCCGGGAGCTGACCCTGGCCAACGCCCGGTTCGAGCACCTGCTGGCCGGCACCAGCAGCGGGGTCGCGGTCACCGACGCCGACGGCCGCATCCTGGTGGTCAACGACGCGCTGGCCAAGATCCTGGGGCTGGCCAACGAGGAACTGCCACCCGGTTCGCTGTTCGAGCTGAGCCACCCGGAGGACGTGGCCGCGCTGCGCAACGCCTACCGCTCGTTGCTGGAGGGCCGCAGCACCCGCACCCGCAACGAGCATCGGCTGGTGCGCGCCGACGGCGAGCGGATCTGGGCGGTGCTGTGCCTGGCCGCGGTGCGGCCGGGTGAGCCGGGCAGCCAGGTGGTCGCGGTGCTGGAGGACAGCTCGGAGCTGAAACTGTTGCAGGGCCAGATGAATCGCCAGGCCTTGCACGACCGGCTGACCCAGTTGCCGAACCGGCAGTACTTCGGCAGCAACCTGGAACGGGTGCTGCGGCATGCCGACCCGGCGGCCGGGATCACCCTGTACCACCTGGATCTGGACGGGTTCTCGCTGATCACGCACGGGCTGGGCAGGCAGATCGGCGATCTGGTGCTGGACACGGTGGCCCGGCGGCTCAAGGCCGTGGTGGCCCAGGAACAGGCGATGGTGGCCCGCTTCGGAGCGGACGAGTTCGCGGTGCTGGTGCAGAACGGGCCGGGCACCCCGGACGTGGTGCGGATGATCGAGCGGATCACCGCGGCGCTGGCCGAACCGCTCTACGTCGGCGAGTCCGGACTGGCCACCACCGCGTGCCTGGGTGTGGTGGACCGGCCCTCGCGGGACCTCTCCGCCGAGCAGCTGCTGGAGGCCGCCGAGCTGGCACTGGCCAGGGCCAAGCGCAACGGCTGCGCGCAGTGGGCGCTGTTCGACCCGTTCCAGGACGCCAGGGACCGGGAGCGGGCCGGCCTGGCCGCCGCGCTGCCCGGGGCCTGGGAGACCGGTCAGCTGTCCGTCGCCTACCAGCCTTTGTCCACTATGGACGGATCTCGGGTGCTGGGCGTGGACGCGCTGCTGCACTGGGACCACCCGCGGCGCGGTCCGGTGCGGCACGAGGTGTGCGCGGACCTGGCCGAGCAGACCGGACTGATCATGACCTTGGGTGTGGCCGTGCTGCGCCGCGCCTGCGCGCAGGTCCAGCAGTGGCGGGAGTTGGGCCACGAGGTGCCGCTGCACGTCGCGCTGACCGCCAACCAGTCCGCCGATCCGGACCTGGTCCGCCATGTCCGGTCCATTGTGGACAGAACGGGGCTGCCGCCGGACCGGCTGTGGCTGGGCATGCCCGCGCCCGCGCTGCTCAACCCGGCCACCGAGGCCGCGGAGAACCTGCGGCTGCTGGCCGCCGCGGGCGTGCGTACCGAGCTGCTGGAGTTCAGCGCCACCGCCGCCGACCTGACCTGCCTGGAGGATCTGCCGGTGCGCGCGGTCCGGGTGGCCAGGGCGCTGGTGGACCGGCAGGCGCACCGCACCGGCCAGGACTCGCTGGTGGCCAGGGCGTTGCGTGAGCTGCTGCGGCTGGTCAGGGAGACCGGGGTGACCGTGTTCGTCACCGGCGTCGAGCATGAGGCGCAGGCCGACTGGTGGCAGTCGGTGGGGGTGGACGCGGCGCGTGGCGGGCATTTTGGCCCGGCCGGGCCGCCGGAGCGGATCCTGGACCTGCTGGACCCGCGGGGCTAGTCCCCGTCCGGATGAATCACTGGTCACCCTCCGCAGTGCTCAGGCGTGCAGGTCACGCTCGGATTCCTGGATCTTCAGTCCGGGCGCGTGGAACGGCACACTGTCCGGCGTGGCAGCGCATGAACTGACCGCGGCCGGCTGGCCCGCCCTGGACGTCCCCGCCGCCCGCCGGGTGGCCGAGGACGTGGCCGCGCGGCACGGAGTCGGGGTGCGGGAGGTCTTCCGCTACACCTACGCCGGGCGCGGCGCGCCGGTGGCCGTCTTCGACGTGGCCGGGCGGGACTTCGCGCTGGTGCCGGGCGGCCCGGTGCCGCTGGGCTTCGACGAGCGGGGCTGGACGCCGAGCGAGGAGGAGATGGCCTCCTTCCTGGGCGATGAGGACGCGCTGTCCCCGGCCGCCGAGCCGGTGCGCAGCACGCCGTACGAGCCGGAGTTCGCCGACGCCGACCTCACCGAGATCCGGGCCCGGCTGGCCCGGCGCACCACCCGGCCGCGGGTGGTGGCACTGCCGCCGCTGCTGGTCGCGGTGGAGGCGGTGGCCGCGGGTTCGCGCGGGCACGCCGAGGTGGCGGCGGAACTGGCCGCGCTGGGCCAGCGGTTACCGGCGGCGGACGAGTGGGAGCACGCGGCGGCCTGCGGGGCCCGCTCGCTGTTCCCCTGGGGCGACCGCTTCCCCAGCAGCGCCAACACGGTCGACCCGAGCGTGCCGAACCTGTTCGGCCTGCGCATCGCCCACCACCCCGACGAACCAGAACTGACCGCGGACCCCGCCCTGGTCCTGGGCGCCTGCGCCCCAGGCGAGGGCCCCTGGTTCGAGGCCCGCCTCGCGCACGCCCCCGCCTTCCGCGGCGCCCCCGCAGGCGACCGCCCCCTCTTCATCCGAGCCGTCCTCCCGATCTGACCCCACCCGGCGTGTTGGCCGTTCGGTGGTTTCTAGGGGTCGTTGCATCGTCTGAGGTCAGGAAGCACGATGACCTTCCCGATCCGCCCCGACCGCACACC
>NZ_JALMDK010000020.1 GCF_023094165.1 Crossiella sp. S99.2
TTTGCCACGTCTCGTTCCCTCCGGACTCTCCGTCAATTCTACTTGGGGACGTGTCCGGAAAACTCGGGGCACCTCATTCATCGTGTTGGCCGTTGTCGTACGGTGCGTTGGCCGTTCCCGACGGCGAGTTGGCCCAACTGGTACGCCCGGTTGGCCCAAGTGGGCGTACCAGTTGGCCCAAGTGGTGCGTTAGCCGCGCAGCGAGCTGACGCCCGACTCGACCACCCGCGCCGCGCGGCCCACCTCCTCGGTCACCCGGGCCCGGATCTTCGCCGGCGGATGCTCGCCCTGGAGATACCGCCGCAGTGCGCGGGTGTGCACCTCCCACAGCCCGAGCAACGCGGTGGCCGCGATCAGCGGCTCGGGGTCCTCGGCGGTCAGCCCGGAGCGCTCGGCCAGGATCTCCGTGGCCACCGCGACGACCTTGTCCAGCTCGTCTCGCTGGTGGGCGCGCAGCGCGGGGGTGGCCCCGGCCAGCTCGAAGAAGCGGCGCACCAGGACCCGGGTCTGAGCCGGGTCCGCCTGGTCTGCCAGCCAGCCGAGCAGGTCGTCGAGTTCGCTGGCCAGGATCCGTTGCACTGCCTCGACGGGGGTGGTCGCGGGGTCGGCCAGGGCCGCGCGCAGGGAGGCGGTTGTGGTCTCCCAGCGGTCCAGGACCAGGGATTCCTTGGTGGGGAAGTAGTTGAAGACGGTCTTCTCCGAGACGCCGCAGGCCTCGGCGATCTCGGTGACCCGGACCGCCTCGAAGCCGCGCTCCATGAACATCATCGTCGCGGTGTCGGACAGCTGCTGGCGCATCTGCCGCTTCTTGCGCTCGCGCAGGCCCTCGGCGGCGGGGGCCTGATCCGCCGGGCCGCGCAGCGCCGTCCAGTTCACCGTTCGCGCCTCCATGACCGCAGCATAGTCCAGCCCCTGCATTGTTTCTGCTACGGTAATTTTATAGCTACTGAAACTAGGAGGCTGGACATGACCAAGACGCGGATCGCGATCATCGGCGCGGGACCCGGTGGACTGCTGTGCGCCCGGGTGCTGCAACGGCGCGGCATCGAGGTCGCCGTGTACGACACCGACCCCGGCCCGTACGCCCGCGACGCCGGCGGCACTCTGGATCTCAAGGCCGATTCGGGGCAGATCGCCTTGGAGGACGCCGGATTACTGGCCGAGTTCCGGGAGCTGGCCCGGCCCGAGGGGCAGGCCAAGACGCGGCTGGACCAGCACGGCACTGTGCTGGCCGCCTTCGTTCCCGAGGAACAGGATGAGGCCGCCACCGAGATCGACCGCGGTCAGCTCCGGGTCATGCTCGCTGACCATCTGGCGCCGGGAACCGTGCGCTGGGGCCACAAACTGCGCGCCGCCACCCCGCTCGGCGCGGGCGTGCACCGGCTGGAGTTCGCCAACGGCGTCGTCGTCGAGACCGACCTGCTGATCGGTGCGGACGGGGCCTGGTCCCGGGTGCGGCCGCTGCTGAGCCCGGCCAACCCGGTCTATCGTGGAGTGTCCTTTGTGGAGGTTCGCTTCGACGAGGTGGACCAGCGGCACCCGCGGATCGCCAAGCTGGTCGGCGACGGGCAGATGTTCGCCACCGACAACGCCGGGCGGGCGATCATCGGACAGCGCAACAGCAATGGGCACGTACGCGGCTACGTCGCCCGGCGCACTGCGCTGGACTGGCTCGCTGAGGCCGGGCTGGACCTGGCGGATCGGGTTGCGGTGCAACGGTTCCTGCTCGCCGAGTTCAGCGACTGGTCCGCGGATCTGCTGCCGTTCATCACCGATAGCGAAGGCGAGTTCGTCAACCGACCGCTCTACGCGTTGCCCGCCCCGCTCACCTGGGCGCACCGGCCCGGGGTGACCCTGCTCGGTGACGCCGCGCACCTGATGACGCCGTGGGGTGGGTTCGGGGTGAACCTGGCCATGCTCGACGGCGCCGAACTCGCCCGCGCGGTGGCCGAGGAGTCCACTGTGGACACAGCGATCCGACGGTACGAAGCCGTGATGCTACCGCGCGGCGGCGAACACGCGGTCGGCGCGAACGACGCGATGGACCGGTTCTTCGCCACCAAGGAGTTCGACCCCGCCGACATCCCGGACACCCTGGCCGAGCACCAGCACGCACTGGCCGCCGCGGCCGAGTACCGCCGCCGCCACCCGGTGGCCACCACCTGGACCCTGCGCTTCCGCACCCCTGGCGGGGAACGGACCTTCGCGCTGGTGCTCGACACCAGCACCGCACAACCCACCGGCACCCTCGACGGCCTGCCGATCGAGCACGGCACCCTCGCCGATGGCGTGCTGCGCTTCACCGCCCGGCTCACCGCACCGTTCCCGATGAAGTTCAGCTGCATCGCCTCTCTGGACGGCGACACCATGACCGGCAGTGCCAAGGCGCCGATGATGTCGATCGCCTTCACCGGCACCCGCGCCACCCAGGGGAGCACCCGGTGATCGAGGTGACCGACCTGGTCAAGCGCTACGGCGAGACCACCGCGGTGGACCGGCTCAGCTTCACCGTCCGGCCCGGCCTGGTCACCGGTTTCCTGGGCCCCAACGGCGCCGGGAAGTCCACCACCATGCGGATGATCGTCGGCCTGGACACCCCGACCGCGGGCGCGACCAGGGTCAACGGGCGTGCGTACCGGACCCAGTCCGCGCCGCTGCGGGAGGTTGGCGTGCTGCTGGACGCCCGCGCCACCCACCCCGGCCGCTCGGCGCGGGACCATCTCCTCGCGCTCGGCGCCACCCACGGCATCCGGGCCGACCGGGTGGACGCGGTGCTGGAACTGGTAGGGCTGAGCGAGGTCGCCCGCCGGCGGACCGGCAACTTCTCCCTCGGTATGGGGCAGCGCCTGGGCATTGCCGCCGCGCTGCTCGGCGATCCTCGGACGCTGTTGCTGGACGAGCCGGTCAACGGACTGGACCCGGACGGCATCCGGTGGATCCGGCATCTGTTGCGCGACTTGGCCGCGGAGGGCCGCACGGTGTTCGTCTCCTCGCACCTGATGAGCGAGATGGCGCTCACCGCCGACCACCTGATCATCATGGGCCGGGGCAGGCTGGTGGCCGATCTGTCGGTGGCCGAACTGGTGGCCGCGGCGGCCCGCGGTGTCCAGGTGGGTTCGCCGAGGGCGGGGGAGCTGGCCGCGGCGCTGGACGGCCCCGGCGTCACGATCACGCCGCAGGGCAACGGTGTGCTGCACGTGACCGGGCGGAGCGCGCCGGAGATCGGCCTGCGCGCGGCGCAATCGGGCATCCCGCTGTTCGAGCTGACCGCCCAGCAGGCATCCCTGGAGGAGGCGTACCTGGAACTGACCGCGGATGCCGTGCAGTACCAGGGCATCCTGACCGGGAAGGCCGCCTGATGACCACGACGCTGCCCGAAGTCCGTGCGGCGCAACGGATCCGGCTCAGCGCCGCAGGGGTGCTGCGCGGGGAGTGGATCAAGCTGATCAGCGTGCGCTCCAGCGCGGTGTGCCTGCTCAACGCGGTGGTCGCGATGTTCTCCGCGGTGCTGCTGCTCTCCATCCGGAGCACCATGCAGATGGCCAAGGTGGAACGGGATCCGGTGGCGACCGTGCTCAGCGGCGCCGAGTTCGCCGGACTCGGCATCGGCGTGCTGGGCGTGCTGCTGGTCAGCACCGAGTACGCCACCGGCCTGGTCCGGGTGGTCTTCACCGCGGTGCCCGCCCGGCTGCCGGTGCTCTTCGCCAAGATCGCCGCGGTGCTGCTGGCGGTGTTCCCGGTGATGCTGGTGGCCAGTGCCGCGGCCTTCCTGGCGGGGATGGGTGTGCTGGCCGCCAACGGCGGCTCGACCACGGCGCTGACGGATCCGGGTGCGCTGCGCGGGGTGGTCGGCACGGCGGCCGCGCTGGCCGGGATCGGGGTGCTCGGCGTGGCCCTGGGCACCATCCTGCGCGGCACGGCGGCCGGGGTCACCGCGGTGATCGCGGTGGTGTTCCTGCTGCCCAACGTCGGCGACCTGCTGCCGCTGTCCTGGCAGCAGACCGTGCTGAAGTTCTTGCCAGCCAAGGCGATCGAGGCATTCACGCACAGCGTCCAGGACCCGGCGCTGCTGACCCCGGCCACCGGCGCGCTGGTGTTCACCGGATGGGTGACTGCCGCGGTGACGCTGGCGGCCCTACGCCTGCGCCACCGCGACGCCTGATCACCCACCCGCCACCGCGTTGGCCGAATCCCGGTACCACTTGGGCCAACTGGTACACCCACTTGTGCCAAACGGGCGTACCAGTTGGCCCAACTCGCCGGAAGGTCGGTACGCCGGAGCCGGGAGCTGGCCTGGTTCAGCCGATCTTTACCCGGCTGCTTTCCTTGTCGGACAAGAACAACGCGACCTGTTCGGCTTCCTCGGCCACCGCGGTCCGGTCGGCCTTGGGCAGCTTGCCCAGCGGTGTGACCAGCACGGTGCCCTCGGCTGACTTCCAGGTCGCGGCGACCCGGCCGTCCACCAGGACCACGCGTTCGCCTGCCACGGACAGGTTGCGGTGCTCGTCGTCGATGATCCGGGTGCGGTCCTGGTAGCCGAGGATCGCGTTGTCGAAGGCAGGCAGGAAGCGCACCGGGGCGGGGGTGTCGGGGTCGGGACGCGGGGCCTCGGGCAGGTCCAGGAGTTCCCGGCCCCGCTCGTCCCGGAAGCTGATCAGTTCGGGGCGGACCGCGGCCACCGCGGCGGGCAGTCCGGTCAGACCGCTCCAGGCCCGCAGGTCGGCGGGGGCGGCGGGGCCGAAGGCGGCGAGGTAGCGGCGGAACAGGATTTGGCCGACCGGGTCAGTGGGATCCTCGTCCAGCGGGTCGATCTCCCGGCCCACCCAGTCGGCGAGCAACGCGTTGCGCGCGCCGCCCTTGGCCCGCCACAACCCGCGCGGCGGGATCTGCACCATCGGCAGCAGGGCGGTGACCAGCATTTCGCCGAGGGCCCGGTGACCCGCCGACGGCCAGCGGTCCAGCACCGCCCTGGCCAGCTCGGGCCTGGAGCGGGGTTCGCCGTCGGCCAGCACCGCCCGGCCCGCGGCGGCGAGTTCGTCCAGGTCCACCTCGGCCAGGTCGGCGCGGTAGACCCCGAGCATGCGCTGGCGCAGCATGGCGTTGTGCCGGGACCGCCAGGCCAAGGGGTCCGCGGTGGTCATCAGGTGCACGGTGCCGCGCATCAGGTGGGTGCGCACCACCTGCCGACCGGTCAGCAGGTCGGAGAGCACCGTGGGATCGAAGGCGCACAGTCGTGACCACAGGCCGATGAAGGGTTCCTGGGGTTCCTGGGCCTGCAATCCGCCCAGGTGCGTGACCGCGTCCAGCACCGGCAGGTCGGCGCGGTCGAGCAGGAGCTGGCGGGCCAGGGCGGCGCGGTTGAGCGCCCGGGTGGTCAGCACGGTCATCGGGCACCGCCGTGGCGCGCACCGTGTCCGGACCCACCGAGTCCACAATGGAGAACCATGAGATCACCTCGCAGCCGCAGGCGATTCCGGTCCACCGCCCTGGTGTTCACCCTAACCGCCGCACTGACATCGGCGGTGGCGTGCCGGCGCACACCACCGCCTGATGCTCAGTCCGACAGGTCGACCGGCAGTACGGCCTCGTTGGCCGTCATGACCGCCCTGGCCGCCTCGGCCTTGGCGAGCACACCGGGCCAGCGCGGATCGGCCAGGTAGACCTCGTCGCGCACGTCACCGAGGTCGGTGATCAGCACGTCGAAGACCAGCCCGGCCTGCCGGAGCGGCTCGACCTCGTTGGCGTGCAGGATCTCCCCGACCGCGGCCGCCGGGTCGGAGAGCACCTCGGTGTCGTCGAAGAGCACGTGCACGCACTCGTCGAGGTTCTCCACGTTGCTCCGGTCGAGCCACACCCGTTCCTGGTACTCGCGGTCGGCGAGTGCGCGCACCGCCGCCAGCACCTGGAACCGCAGTCCGGGAAACCTGACCTGCCTCATTTCTCGTTCCACGATTTCCACTGCAACCATTCCTCGAGTGGGATGTGCGTGGCCAAACCGTCGTCGGAGACCTTTGTCCCCTGCGGTAGCTTGTTCCCGTTCCGGTCGACGAGACGGCCATTGTCGGTGATGCGCACGTGGTCGACCCGCTGGGACGGGAAGTCGCTGGCCGGGTTGCCCTTGTCGATGCGGATGAAGTTGCCCCTGGGGTTCTTCTCATCGAACCACCGGACCCCGACGCCCTTCTTGGTGGGGCCGGGCAGCCCGAAGGTGTCCGGCACCTTGGTCAGCGCCCGCGCGTCCAGCCAGCCGTCCAGCGGCGGCGTCTCGGGCGCGTTCTCCCGGACGCGCTCGTTCAGCTCCCGGAATGCCTTCTTGTTGACCAGGTCGCTCAGCTTCTCGACGATGTCGAGGCCCTGGTCGAAGATCTCCTTGATCTCCTGCTGGTACTTGGTGGCCAGCGTGTTGAGCAGCCACTCCAGGTCCGCGCGGGTCCGGCACAGCGGACTCTTCAGGCAGGCCTTGGCGACGGTGACCACCATCGCCTTGTCCCTGGCCCGTCCGTCGACCTGGGCGCACTCGATGGTGTGCTCGGTGCAGTGCGCGGCCAGGAACTCGGTGATCGCGTCGGCCTTGTCCTGCTGCGGACTCGGCGGCGGACCGATGTCGGTCCCGTCCTCATCGGCGTTGACATCGCTGCCGCTGGCCGCCTTTTCCTTGGCCAGCGCGGATTCCAGCGCGTCGCTGGCCGCCTTGGCCGCGGCGGCGGCGTGCTCGTTGGCCTCCTCGGCCGAGGCACGTGCGCTGGCCGCCGAGTCCGCCGCCGAGGCAGCGGAAGCCTTGGCCTGCGCGGCCGAGGTGGACGCGGCCGCGGCCGAGCTGTCCGCCGACCAGGACGCCCGCTGCGCGGACGCCGCCGCCGCTCTGGCGTCCTTGGCCGACTGCGCGGCCTGCGCCGCCGATGCCTCCGCGTCCCGCGCGGACCTGGCCGCGTCGTCCGCGTGCACCTGTGCCTGCGCCGCGGAGGCCGCGGCCTGGCGCTTGTACTCATCCGCCGCTTCCGCGGCCTTGTTGGCCACCGCGGCCACCCGTTGCGCCTCGGCCGCGTCGGCCCCGGCGGTCGAGGCGAACCGGGCCGCGTCGGCGACGTAACCCTTGACCCGCGCCTCGTGCGCCGCGGTGTCCTGGTCCCGGCGCTGCGCCCGCAGGTGCTCGACCTGGAGGAAGTCCGCCAGCATGCTCGGCGGGCCCTCCAGGGCGATCGCACCGGCCGCCTTGACCTCCTCCTTGCCCGCGGTCATCAGCTGGGCGACCCGGATCCGGTTGTCCTGCTCGGCGGCGATGTGCTGACCGCGCAACAGGAACTCGGTGCGGTCGGCGTCGGTGCCGTTGAGCGCCCGGTTGCCCGCGTCCCTGGTCGCGGAGCCGCCGTTGTGCATGAGCACGCCGATCGCGACCCGGTCGTCGTCCTCCTTGCCCGGGTAGGCCCTGGTGCGCTCGAAGTCCAGCACCGCACCGTGATCGCCACCCAGCGCGGCGGCCGCGGCCTTGCGCTGCGCGGTCTTCGGCGCGTCCATCGCGAGGTACTCGACCCGGGACCGGTCATCCAGCTCGGCGGCCAGCTGCCTTTGCCTGGTGACGAACTCGCGCACCTCGTACTCGGTGCCGCCCAGCGCGCTGTAGGCGAAAGCCCTGGTCCACGCGCCGCCGGAACGGGTCAGGTGTGCGGCGGCCTGCCTGCCCTTGGCCGCGACCACGGCCAGTTCGACGCCGGGCGCCGCGGCCTCGGCCAGCAGCCGCTTGGTTTCGGCCTCGGTCCGCCTGCCCTCGACGCTGGCCCAGTCCTCGTGTTCCTTGCGGTTGAGCCAGTTCTCCTTGGCCAGCCTGGCCTCGGCCTTCTTCGCCTCGGTCTCGGCGGTGAGCCGGTTCGCCGCCGCGTCCCGCGCGGTCTTCTCCACCTCGGCGGCGGACTTGGCCGCCTTGGCCGCGGTCTCGGCCGCCTTGCTCGCGTTGCCCGCGTGCTCGGTGGACTTCCTGGCCGCGGTGGCCGCGTTCCCGGCGTGTTCGGCCGCGTCGGCGGCCGCCGCGGCCGCTGCCCTGGCGTGCGCCGCGGCGTCGGTGGCGTGCGCCTTGGCCGCGAACGCGGCCTTCGCCGCCTCCGAGGCCAGTCCGGCGGCGTCGTTGGCGGCCCGCTTGGCCGCGCCCGCGGCAGCCCGCGCGGTGGCCGCGGCGCGCCTGGCCCGCTCGGCCTCCGCACCGGCCACAGTAGACTGTCCGGCGGCCTGTTCCGCGGCCGCCGCGGCCAGCTCCGCGTTGGCCGAGGCGCCGCCCGCGGCCGCCGCGGCCTGACCCGAGGCGGTGGCCGCCCGGCCTGCCGCGTCGGCGGCCACCACCGCGGCGTCCACTTCGAGGGCGACCTGCGCCGCCTCCTCGGCCATCCGGCGGGCCACCCCCGCCGCGGCGTTGTCGGTGGCCGCGTTGGCCGCCGCCTGGTAGGCGCGGGCGGCGGCCTGGCTGGCCAGCACCGCCGCACTCGCCGCGCGGGCGGCCGCGTTGGCCGCCACCCTGGCCGCCTGGTTGGCGGTGGCGGCGGCGCCGATCGCGGTCCGCGCGGCCACCGCGGCCCGCCCGGCCGCATCCGCCGCCCGGCCGGCCGCCTGGGACGCGGCGGTCGCGGAGTCCTTGGCCGCCGCGGTTTCCCGCGCCGCCAGCTCGGCCGCTGCCTTGGCCAGTTCGGCGGCCTGGACTGCCTGATCGGATGCCTCGGTGGCCAGCTCGGTCTCCGCCTTCGCGGTCGCGCCCGCCTCCTTCGCGGCGGCCACCAGCTGGGTGAGGGTCAGCGTCTCCTGGTCGCGTTCCCGCGCGATGTGCTGGCCGACCGTCAGATAGTCCCTGATCTCGGGCAGGCCGCCGCCCATCGCGACCTGCGCGGTCCGCTTCACCTCCGGCCCGCCCGCGGCCATGATCTGGGCCAGCCGGACCCGGTCGTCCTCCTCCTGGGCCCGCTGCACCCCGGTGGCCAGGAAGGTCTGCCGCGCGGCGTCGTCACCGGCCAGCGCCCGCTGCCCGGCCTCGTTCACCGCCCGCCCGCCGACGGTCATCAGCTGACCGATCCGGACCCGCTGGTCCTCCCGCGACGGCGCCACCCAGCCACCGGCCAGGAACTCCCGGATCTGAGTGATCCCACCGGCCATCGCCCGGCTGCCGGCCTCCCGGACACCTCGCCCGCTCGCGGCCATGAGCTTGGCCAGACGCACCCGGTCGTCTTCTTCGGTCGCGGCCGGTTGCCCGGTGCTGAGGAAAGCCCGGACGTCGGCCTCGGTGCCGAGCAGCGCGGCCTCGGCGGCCCTGGCCGTGCCGGGCCCGCCGGTGCGCAGGAACTGCAGGGCCTTGGCCCGGTCGGTGGGCGGCAGCGGTGCGGCCGCGGCGGCCTCGGGCGCCAGTGGCGCACCCGCGACCCCGGCCAGCACCGCGACCGCCAGCGCGGCGGCGGTCAGTCTGGACGCGATTCTCATGCCGTCACCCGGAATTCGAGCAGGGTCGCGTCCGGCCCGCCGGTGCCCTCGCCGATGGGGGTCCAGTCCTGCCCGTTGAGCCGGACGGTCTTGGTCTCGGTGGCGGTGCGCAGCACGACATCGGTGCTGAACAGGCCCTTGGCAAAGTAGGCCTTGGGCAGCTCCATGGTGATGAACCCGGAGTTGCCCGCCAGCTTGAAGCAGTACTGGCCCGCCTGGTTCGGCGATCCGTCGGTGCGGCGCTGCACGGCCAGCACACCCTCGACACCGGTCCGCGGGCAGTCGGTCAGGGTGATCTTCCCGTCGCCCTTCTTCAGCCGGATGCCCTTCTCCTGGAAGATCTTCTCCGCCCCGGGGTAGTCGTACTCCTCCTCCAGCGGCGGCGGGTCGTCAGCGGCGGCGGCGACCGGCACGCCGGAGATCAGCACGGCGAACACACCGGCCAGGGACGCGGACAGGACAGAACGAAGGCGCACGACAAGAACCCTCACGGCTCAGTGACAGCAACTCGCCTCGGCACGACTGTGCGAGACCCCCGACAGCCCGGAATTACAGCATGTAACAGTTAGGTCGTCCAGGGGTTCCAGCGTCGAGTTGGCCACACTCGTACGGCCAGTTGGCCCAACTGGTCGTCCCACTTTGGCCAACTCGACGGCCGCCGTCGGCGGAGGCGGCGGCCAGCTCGGCGAGCAGCTCCTTGGCCTCGGCGGACCGGGTCACCAGCCAGTCGGGCACTCCGCCCCAGGTCTCCACCCGGTGCACCTGTCCAGCGGCTCAACCCGCTGATCCAGCCGCTCTCCCTTGCTCCCACACGATGATCTCACCGTGACCGCTGCCGCTGGCGAGCAGAACCGTGCCGTCGGCCAGGGTGAGGGTGGTCAGGGCGTACACGCTGGCGGTGTGGCCTTCCAGCTCGCGCAGGAGTTCTCCAGTCGCCGGATCCCACAACCGCACCACGCGTCCGTCTCCGGCAGTGGCGAGCAGGGTGCCGCCATCGGGGGCCGGTACCGCGACGAGCGACCAAGCCGAATGGTCGGGTATGCGGAAGTCGTTGTGCGGCAAGCCGGTCAGCGGATCCCACAGGCGCACGCGGTCCTGGTCGGCGGCCGCGAGCAGGGTGGTGCCGTCCGGCCTCGGCACCAGCGTCATGGCATGCACGTCGCGGTGGTCGAGTTGTCGCACCAGCTCGCCGGAAATGGGGTGCCACAACCGGATTCCGTCGTCCTCGGTGCTGGCGATCAGCGGCACACCGTCCGGCATCGGCAATACCGCCAGGGCGGCGATGCTGTCCACGTTGTGCCCGTTGAGTTCGTAGGCGTACTCACTGTCGAAGGCCGGGTTGCCGACCTCCACCAGATCGACGTACTTCTCGTACTTCTCCATCGGGCTGGCGTAGTCGTCGTAGTCGTAACCATCCCTGAGCTGGGCCGTGCCGCGGGCGAGCAGCCGGGTGCCGTCCGGCAGCACCAGCACCGCCAGCTCGTGGCCGCCGTCGTCCCCCCGGTACTCCTGCACCGGCGTGGCCGCCGAGCCCGGGGCGAGATCCCACAGCCGCACAGACTTGTCGTCCGAGCCGATCAGGACGGTGCTGCCATCCGGTATCGGCATCGCGATCAGCGCCGTCACCGGGACCTCGTGGCCGTGCAGTTCCCGGTGCAGCTCGCCGGTGACCGGATCCCACAGTCGCACAACGTGATCGGCGCCCCCACTGGCCAGCAGCACCGTGCCGTCGGGCATCGGCACCGCGGCCAGCGCATTCACCTCTCCGATGTGCCCCGCGCTGGTGCCGTGCAGGCCACCGGCGGCCAGGTCCCAGAGCCGGATCGTGCTGCGCACCACCATGCTGTTCTCGCTCGCGGTGGCGAGCAGGGTCCCGCCATCCGCCATTGGCACCGCGGCGAGGGTGTGCACCCGGCCCGGACTGCCTTCGAGCGTGCTGTGCTCGACCCCGGTCCCGGGATCCCACAGTCGCACCACCTGGTCCTCGCCGCCGCTGGCCAGCAGCATGCCGCCACCGGGTGCCCGTACGGCGGTCAGGCAGTGGACCGGGCCGAGGTGCCCGTGCCGTTCCCGGCGCAGCTCACCGGTGGCGGGGTCCCACAACCGCACCACGCATGGCTCGCTGAGGCTCAGCACGGGGTTGTGGTGGTAGTCGTGGCCCGCGCCCGCGAGCAGCACCGTGCCGTCGGGCATGGGCAGCGCCGCCAGCGCGTACACGCGGTTGAACTGAGGCAGCGGGAACCTGCGGTCGTATCGCGTGCCGGTGACCGGGTCCCACAGCAGCACCCCGTCATCGCCGCCACTGGCCAGCGCGGTGCCGCCGTCGGGCAGCGGCAGCACCGCCAGTGCCCAGATCGTGTTGGTGTGGCCGTGCAGTTCGCCGCGCAGTGTGCCGGTGGCCGGGTCCCAGAGCCACACCACCTCATCGGGACCGGCGCCCGCGAGCAGGGTGGTGCCGTCGGGCATCGGCACTGTCACCAACGCGTTCACCTTGGTCGCGCCCGGCGGGTAGGCGAGTTGGCTGCGCGGCGTACCGGTGGCGGGGTGCCACAGCCGAAGGTTGTCCTCGCCCGCGCTGGCGATCAGGAGGGTGCCGTCCGGCAGCACCAGCGAGGTCAGCGCCTGCACGGACCCGGTGTGGCCGCGGAGTTCGGCGCGCAGCTCACCGGTGCTGACCTCCCGCAGCCGCACCACGTACTCCTCCCCGGCGCTGGCGAGCAGGGTGGAGCCGTCCGGTAGTGGCACCGCGGCCAGTGGATGCGGGTGGGCACTGCTGTTCTCCAGCAGACGGTGCGCGGTTCCGCGCCACAACGCGTGCCGGGCGCGCCAACCGACCGGTCGGTTGAGGCGCGCCGCGAGCGTGTGGTGGCCGACCTTGAGTGCCGCCACGTGCAGGGCGTCCAGCCGGTCGGCGTCGGATCGCCAGGCGTTGGCGGCCAGCTCGACCACCGCGAGCGTCGCCGAGTCGCTCGTGTGCCGGCGTAGGCGGAGCAACGCGGGCACCGAGGTGACCGCGAGGAAACCGGGCTCCTCCAGCAGCCGGTCCAGGCGCCCGCTCAACGCCGCGTGCTCGGCGAGGTGTTCCCGCGCGTAGAGCGGCAGCGCCGCCCAATCAGCTTGCGGGGTAAGGGAATCTGCCAGTCGTGCGTGAGCCTCGCGGGTGGCGGTGGCGAGGTCGTGCGCGAGTTCCCGGAGCTGATCGTCCGCGGTCGCGCCGGTGCAGAAGTCACGCAGGCTCTGGTGCCGCAACGCGTAGACGTCCGGATCGCCCTCCGCATCCGGGCGGGCGGCCAGGAACGGCTTGAACGGACCGCGCAGCAACGCTTTCACCCCGGCCAGGTCAAGCCCGCCCCAGGACGCGAGCTGACGTGCCGGTAGCGGACGGCGGGCCGCGGCCAGCAACGCGAGCAGCGGGAGACCGGTCGCAGGCCAGTCGGGCTGTGCCTGCCAGCGCTGGATGTTGTTGGCGTAGAAGCCCGCCAGGCCGGTCGGCAGGTTCTCGATCGCACTGGCCGGGTGGCCGTCGCGGAGCTGGTCCAGCACCGAGGCGGCGTAGATCCACACCCCGCCGGCGCGCTCGGCCAGCACCCGGCAGAACCGTTCGGTGGACAGTCCGGCCGCGCTGATCGCCTGCGCCAGCCGGGTATCTCGCCGCGCCACCCGGTCCAGGAAGTCGAGCAGGTCCTGGCGGTTGGCCGGGCTTTCCACCTCGATCCGCCGGACCCGGCCGAGACCGGCGGGCAACGGCGTCCCCGGCCGGGTGGTCGCGATCAGCACCGTGGCCGCGGGCAGCTGCCGGGGCAGTCCGAGCGGGAGATCGCCGGGCCGGGGTGGCGGAGCCTCGTCGAGCCCGTCCACCAGCAGGACCACCGGTGTGTCAGGGGCGGTCTCATCCCGGCGGCGGGCGGCGTTGAGGAGTTGCTTGGCCAGCCAGCCGACGCTGTCGTGCCCGGCTGGCAGCACTCCGCCGGGGGCGGCCTCGGTGAGGTCCCAGCGGGCGATGAGCTGGGCGACCAGGTTGGTGCGCGCGGTTTCCGGGGCGGTGCCGCCGGGCAGCCGGGTCACGTGCGTCGGGTAGTCGCGGGTGCAGGCGAGGTAGGTGGCCAGCGCGGTCTTGCCCATCCCGGCCTCGGCCTCGATCAGCAGGTGGCCGCCGACCCGGTCCCGCACACAGCCCGCGATGAACTCGTCGATCTCCTCGATCAGCCGGCCACGCCCGGTGAACAGCCCGACCAGGTCATCGGGGTTCTGTGGGTCCACCAGCCGGAGGTCGGCGGGCAGCAGGTCCAGCCCCAGGGTGGCCTCGCGCAGCTGCCGGAAGTCGCCGTGAAAGTGGATGTCCCTGGCCTGCACCACCGGACCGAAATCCTGGCCGCTGACCGTGTTCCTCACCTCGGCCTGGCCGGCCTCCTCCTGAGCCACAACTCACCGTAGCCGACCAGGGCCGGTGCGGTCAGAAAAGGCCGGCTCGCTCGTCGACGGTGTGCGTTGGCGTGCCCAGGAACACCTCGGTTCCCTCGACGCCATAGCCGATGTTGAGCGTGTCCAGCCGGTAGTTCCACTCGCCGCTGCAACAGCTGACGAACCGGTAGTTGACCTGCCAGCGCAGCCATTCGCCCGGCCCGATCCGTCGCGCGGGCGGGCGTCGCCAGCGGCGCGGCATCCCGTACGGCGGCACGTCGAGCTGGACTCGAAGTAGCCCGTCGGACTCCTGGAGCTTCAGCGGCGAGTCCGGGAGTTCTTCATCCCGGATGTCGAAGCGCGGCTGGAAGTCGCTCCGCTCGTCCATCCGCACCTCGTGGGTGAGCGGCGGTCGCCGGGCCGGGAGCGGGAACGCGTTCGGCGCGGCGTTGCGGCGGGCGGCCTCGACTCCACCCCGGGACTGCTTGGTCCACGAGGTCTGAACGCACTGGACGATCGCCTGCATGGCCACATCCTCGGCCACCGGCTCGGGGCTCGCGACCGTATTTCCCCCGACCTGCTGACACGAATTGGCGATGTTCTTACTCTGCGCTGTCCATCTCCTGTCCTGGCGCTAGCTCGCTCACTCGAAAGTGGAGTCAACACCCACTGAGCGGGACAGAGGAGAAACAATGCGTCGTACCAGCAAGGGCGTTCGGATCGCGGCGGTCAGCGCGGCGTTACTGGCCACCGTCACGGCCACCGCGTTCACCGGCACCGCGCTCGCCCAGCCCCAGGCCGCGAACAGCGCACCCGGGCCGGAGGTGGGGCTGCACCTCGGCAGCAGGCCGAGTGAGCGGGAGATCGCCGCGCTGTTCGAGAAGTGGAACACCGCGCTGGCCACCGGCAAGCCGACCGTGGTGGCCGATCTCTATGCGTCCAACGCGGTGCTGCTGCCCACGGTGTCCAACGAGGTGCGCACCACCCGGGCCGGCATCGTGCGCTACTTCGAGACCTTCCTGACCAAGCGCCCCAGCGGCCGGATCCTCAGCTCCACCATCACCGTGCTGGATCGCAACACCGCCACCAGCAACGGAACCTACCGCTTCAGCTTCAGCGACGGGTCCACTGTGGACGCTCGGTTCAGCTACGTGTACGAGAAGGTCGGCGGCCGGTGGCTGATCGTCACCCACCACTCCTCGGCGATGCCGGAGAAGTAACCCCGCGCCCCGCCGCCCGCAGGGTGATCCACACCGCCAGTCCGCCGCCGGGAGCCGGTGCCAGCCGCACGCTCCCGGCGGCGTCGGCGATCAGCTGCTTCACGATGGCCAGGCCAAGGCCCGAGCCACCACGCCCGGTCAGGCCCTGCCCTCGCCAGAACCGGTCGAAGGCCCGCGCGCGTTCCGCCTCGGACAGGCCGGGCCCCTGATCCAGCACCACCAGGGTCACCCGGTCGCCCTCGGCGGTGGCGCGCACGGTGACCGCGCCGCCGTTGGGGGAGACCTCGATCGCGTTGGAGAGCACGTTGTCCAGCACCTGTTCCAGGTGGCCGGGCGCGGCCAGCGCGTGCGGATCTTCCTCGGGCAGTTCGGCCAGCAGGCGCAGCCCGCGTTCGGCGGCCACCGGCATCCACACCTCGAACCGGTCCCGGACCAGCTCGGCCACGCCCACCGGTTCCGGCGTGGCCACCTGGCCCTCGGCCTTGGCCAGTGCGAGCAAACCGTTGACCAGCCTGCTCATCCGCACCACCTCGGCGGTGGCGATGTCCACGTCCTCGCGGGTGTGCTCGTCGGTGATCTCCTCGCCGATGTTGTCCAGGGACAGCCGCAACGCGGTCAGCGGGGTGCGCAACTGGTGCGAGGCATCGGCGACGAAGGCGCGTTGCGCGTCGACCAGGGTGCCCAGCCGTTGCGCGCCGGAGTTGAGGGTGCGGGCCAGGGTGCGGGTTTCCGGCGGGCCGGTCTCGGCCGAGCGGGCGCGCAGGTCGCCGTCGCTGAACCGGGCGGCCATCGTGGTCAGCTCGCGCAGCGGCCGGGTCAGCCTGCGGGCGACCAGCACGCCGGCCGCGGCCGCCACCACCAGCACACCGATCGCGAGGGCGGCGCGGAAGCCCCAGATCTGCCACAGCCGCCGTTCCAGGGGGGCTTCCGGGTAGTGGACCCGTACCGAACCGGCCACGGTCCCGTCCGGTCGGCGGGCGGGGACGGTGAGCACCAGGGCGTCCGCGCCGAGCACGGGGGAGTGGGTCCACCGCGCGGAGTTCGTGCCTGCCTTGGCTTCGGATGAGTCGGCGGGCAGCAGTTCGATCCGGCCCAGGGTTTGTTGCTGGTAGGCGCCTACCAAGCGGTCGAGTGCCTGCCGGGAGGGCTCGTCCGGGGCGGCCAGCAGCAGGGCGACCGTGTCGGCTTCCCGGCGTACGGACAGTTCCAGATCGCCTTCCAACTGGGCGGTCAGGGTGAAGGCGACCGGCACGGTGAACGCGGCGATGGCCAGTGCGATGAGCAGCACGTAGCTGGCGACCAGCTGGCGGATCATGCGGAGACGACCAGCCGGAAGCCGACCCCGCGCACGGTCTCGATGGCGAAGGCGCCGGGGAACTTCCGCCGCAGCGAGCCGATGTGCACGTCCAGGGTCTTGGTGGGGCCGAACCAGTTGGCGTCCCAGACCGCTTCCATGATCTGTTCCCTGGTGAACACCGCGCCCGGCTCCTCGGTGAGGAAGGCCAGCAGGTCGTACTCCTTGGGCGTGAGCAACACCTCCGCTCCGTCCAAATAGGAGCGTCGGCCGCGCCGGTCCAGGGTGAGCTGGCCGTACCGGTCCGGCTGGGCCTGCGCGGCGGGGTCGGCAGGCCGGACCCGGCGCAGCACGGCCCGCATCCGGGCGATCACCTCGCGCACGCCGAACGGTTTGGTGACGTAGTCGTCCGCGCCGATCTCCAGCCCGACCACCCGGTCGACCTCGTCGCTGCGCGCGCTGATCACGATGATCGGCACATCCCCGCGGGCCCGCAGCTCCCGGCACACGTCCAGCCCGTCGGTGTCCGGCAGCCCGAGGTCCAGCAGCACCAGCTCCGCCTCGGCCGCGGCCAGCGCCTCGGCGCCGGTACGCACCCAGTCCACCTCGAAGCCGTAGCGGCGCAGGCCCCGGCGCAGCGATTCGGCGATCGGCTCGTCGTCCTCAACCAACAGCACTCGCACGCGCGCATCCTCGCACGCCCGCGCCACCCCGACTGACGTGCGTGGACCGGATCCGCACGGCTACCGACCGGTCGGTAGCCGCGCGGATTTCGGTCCGACCACAGTGGTCCAGCAGTTCACTGTGCCGAGTTCATGGGCGATACGCCGTGGTCCACGGACACACCCGGCCGGAGATCAGGGAAACAGCTCCACCGGGTTGTCGCAGCCGTGCCCGGCCCGCAGCCGTTGGATCTCGTCGAGCAGATGTGGTTGACGTGCCAGTTCGGTCACCTGGCCGCTGTCTGGTTCCATGCCAGGGAGCGTGCTGGTGAGGTATCGCCAGGAACGGCCCCACAGGGACAGTACGGTCTGCCGCCACGGCGCGCTCGCGATCAGGTAGGAGTACTGGTCGGGCTGCTCGACTCGGATCTTCGCCAGGTACCGCTCGATCCACCACAGATGGGTGAGCAGGGCATGTCGGTCACTGGTGCGGGTGGTGCCGCCGGAAGAGAGGTAGTAGGTCACGGCCATCGAGTTGATGTACTGGGTCCACTCCTCGACGAGCATGTTGAAACCCTGGTCGCCGGATTCGAACTTGGTGTTGGCCGGGTCGCCATTGAGGTAGGTCTCCGCGTAGTCGCGGTCACTGCCGTGACTGCCGCTGCCGAACTCCTTGCTGGTGGTGATCGTGCCCCGCTGGGCCGGTGGCCGCTTGCGGTTGTCCAGGTCCGCCAGCAGCAGCGAGCGTGCCATCGAGTACTTCGGGCTGTTCGAGGTGGTGCCCTTGCCGTGCATCCCCGGCGCGGTGAACACGACATCGGCGCCGGACTTGCTCCGGGCGACGAAGTACCGGTTCTCCGGCACGCTCTTGTCGATGCCGTGCCCGACCTCGTGCACAACCGTGCTGAGTTGGCCGAGCACCTGGGATGCGGTGTTCTTGGACCACAGCCAGCGATCCACCGCGGGCTTGCCCCCGGCGATGTCGATGATCCGTTTACCGGTGGGGTACCGCCGGGCCAGCACACCGTCGATGAAGCTCAGGTAGCTGGCCGATTGGTAGGAGTTGATCAGATCCTGGATGCCTGGGAACTGGCTGGGTTCCCGGAAATCCTCCACGGTGAGCACAAAATCGCCGTCGGCGCAGTTCCGGTCGACGACCACCGGCGCCCCGGCAGGGGCAGCCGCCACGACGGCCGGGGTCGCGCACTGCATGATCAGGGCGAGCGCCGTGGTCGCCGAAAGTCGAATCGGGTGCATAGCCGGACCTCCGTAGCAGGGTGGAGATACGTGGAGTGGGCGCCTGTGCACAGGGGAGGGCGCCCGGCACCCACCTTGCGCCCTATGGAGCCCCGAAACCAGGGCGAACAACAGTGGTCCCACTTGTACGCCACCCGGACTCGTGACCCTGGCTGGTGAGGGTGTTGGCAGCCGAGCGCGGCCACCAAACAATCATGAGTGGTTGTGTGGACAACTCAGGATCAGCTGGTGGCCGCGGGCGGTGTGGGATGCCGATGCGGTGCGGGATGCCGCGGTGGTCTGGTCCAGGTCCAGGATCGTCCGCTGGCCGAGCGTGACGGCGCGAACCGACCTCACCGGGTCCGAGCAGCGGCCACTCCCGGCCGGCTGAATCGCCGCATGATCGGCCGCTCCCAGCCCACGTAGAGCAACGCGGCCACGCCCAGCGCCAGCACAAAACACCCCACCAGCACCAGCACCCCGAGCCCGACCGAGCCCGGCCCGGCGAACTGCTGCACGGTGTAGGTCACCGTGCCCAGGATCATCGCGTGCGTCAGGTAGAACGCGTAGGTGGTGTCGCCCAGGAACACCAAGGTCCGCCCCCGCAACGGCGAGAACGATCCCTCCACGTCCGCCCTGGCCAGCGCGGTGGTCAGCAAGGCCAGCGGAATGGTCCACATCGCCACCTGGGTGAACACCGGCGGCAACCACAGACTCGGCACGTAACAGGCCACCAGCACCGCGGTGGAGGCGCCCAGGCCGATCCGCGGCGCCAGGCCCAGCAACAACATTCGCGCGCACAGCATGCCGAGCAGGAACTCCAGCGCCCGGGTGGGCGGGAAGTGGGTGGAGAACCACAGCTCGTACAACCCGATCTCGGTGCTCGCGATCGGCTTCGGCCCGACCGGGATGACGAAGTGCGAGAGGATCGGAATGAGGATCGTCACCGCGATCACGCCACCCAGCCAGCGCCCCAGGTTGCCCGGCCGGATCCGGCAGATCCAGTGGTGCAGCAACGGGAACAGGGCGTAGAAGAGCAGCTCGCAGGACAGTGTCCAGCTGACCGCGTTCATGCTGGTCATCAGCTGGTAGTTCGGCCACCAGCCGTGCAGCAGCAACAGATTGGGCAGCCACAGCCAGAGCGCGGGCAGCCCGGCCAGCAACGCGGTCACCCCGAACAACAGCACGTGATTGGGGTAGATCTTGAAGAACCGCCTGCGCCAGAACCGTTTCAGCGAGTCACCCGGCGGCGCCACGTAGGTGAGCACGAACCCGCTGAGGATGAAGAAGAAGGACACCCCCACCGAACCCAGGTTGATCGCCACCGCCCGGTACCCCGCCAGCACCGCCTCATCGGCCAGCACGTTCACGAAGATCCCGTGCGTGGCGAAGACCAGCACCGCGGCCACGAACCGCATTCCGGTCAGCGAAGGCAACCGGGTGTGTTGCGCCGCCATCACCTGGGCCGGGCTCGCGGGCACAGCGCCCAAGGGACACCTCCGGTGAGTACGAGCGACTGGGCGCCACCGTACTCAGCGGTGCTGGCGGTGGACTTGGCGCGCGCCTGCACCTCCGGGCCCTGGGGTGCAGAACCAGTGCAGGAGCGGGGCCACCGGTTCCTTGCCCGGGTTACGCCCCGTACCCGGTGAGCTTGCCGGGGTTGAGCATCCAGTAGATCTCGTGGATGCCCTCGGCCGAGGCCGCCACCGTGATCATCGCGAACGTCTCGCCGTCCCGCCGCAGCACCGCCGCGGTGTGCCCGTTGGCGGCAGCCCACTCGACCTGCACCCCGACCCAGAACCGGGTGTGGAACGCGCGCACGAACTTGGCCACGATGGGCGCGGTGCGCACCGGGATGCGGGCGGCGCGGGCCACCCCGCCGCCGTCGGAGTAGCTGACCACGTCGGCGGCGAAAAGTTCTTCCAGGGCAAGCAGATCGCCTTCGCGGGCGGCGGCCACGAAAGCGGTGAGCAGGCGGCGTTGTTCGGGTGCGCTGGCGGGGGTGCGCCGTTGTTCGGCCAGCTGGCGGCGGGCCCGGCTGACCAGTTGGC
Source organism: Crossiella sp. S99.2 (assembly GCF_023094165.1). Taxonomy (GTDB): domain Bacteria; phylum Actinomycetota; class Actinomycetes; order Mycobacteriales; family Pseudonocardiaceae; genus Crossiella. The sequence continues at coordinate 20,318 of NZ_JALMDK010000020.1, forward strand.
GGGCCGAGGTCTCGGTGGCCTGGATGATCTCGGCGATCAGCGGGTAGGGATAGCCGAATGCCTCGCGCAGCACGTAGGCGGCCCGCTGGGTGGGGGTGAGTTTCTCCAGCAGCAGCAGGACGGCGAGTTCCAGGGCGGAGTCCGCTTCGGCGCCCAGTTGCGGGTCGGCGGTGGTGTCGATGGGCTCGGGCAGCCACTGGCCGGGGTAGTACTCGTGCCGGGTCTTGGCGCTGCGGCCGGCGTTGATGGCCAGCCGGGTGGTGGCGGTGGCCAGGTAGGCGGCGGGGTACTGCACGGCCGCGCGGTCGCAGGTCTGCCAGCGCAGCCAGACCTCCTGCACCAGATCTTCGGCGTCCTGGGCACTGCCCAGCATGCGATAGGCGATGCCGAACAACCGCGGGCGCACCTCTGCGAAGACGGCGGACGCCTGGTCGAGGTCCGCGTTCGCGGTCTCCGACATGGCTGCGATGTCCTCCCGCTCACCTGCGCGCGGCACCTGCGTGATCCACAACACCACTCACCTCGATCCTACTCGCGGAGCCTTGTTGATCATTGCCTCGATGGGGTGATGCCGGGGGCACGGAACCGGAAGGCGCGCACCCACGGGTGGTCCCGCGTCCCCGGCATCAGCTGGGGGAAATCAGGGCCGGGGCGCGCGGAGATGCTTGCGCTGGGCCAGTTCCTCGGGGCTGACCAGGGTGAGGATGGGCCGGCCCGGCGCGCAGAACAGGGTCACCGCGAACACGGCCTCGGTATCCGGCAGGTTGTTGGCGCCGCGGTAATGGATCACGTCGCCGCCGGGCTCCCAGAACGCCTCGCCCGCCTTGATCACCCGCTCCGGCTCGCCCTCCAGCTCGAAGATGATCTCGCCCTGGACCACGTAGCCATAGGCGGGGCCGGCGTGGCGGTGCGGGGGAGCGCCGGGGCTGCCCGGGGGCAGGGTGATCCGCAGGGCCATCGCCTCGGCGCCCGCCGGGATCGGCGGCGGACCGGGCACGGTGCCGATGACCTCGATCACCGGTTGCGGGCCGGACGTGCCGGGGTTGGGCAATGTGTGTCCGTGTTCGGTGTTCATCGTTATTCCACCTCGGTTTTTGGGCATGGCAAAGGACATCGGGTGCTGTGATAGCGCTTTCCGGCAGCTGCTCAGAGCAGGCCGGAAAAGTAGTTGGCGCGAGTGTGTCCTTTGTGGACGGATCAGTCCAAAGCGGACCGGACGATGCGGCGGACCGCGGGCTCCTCGTCCAGCTCGGCCTGGATGTCGGCCAGGGTCTGGCTCGCCAGCGCCTCGTGCCAGGCCCGCTCAGCCCGGCGCATGGCCGATTTCACCTGACACGGTCCGGTCGGCCGGGGACTCAGCTCGCCGATCCGGCCACCGCAGCGGATCTCCTCGCAGCGGAAGAGCGGCTCCTCGCCCTCGATGGCCAGCACCACATCGAGCAGGGTGATCTCCTCGACCGGCTTGGCCAGGCTGAACCCGCCGTGCGGACCCGATGAGGAGAGCAGCAGTCCGGCCTTGACCAGCAGCTGGAGCTGCTTGTTCAGGTAGGCGGGCGGCAGACCGTGGGCGCGGGCGAGCTGCGGGGTGCCCAGCGCCCCGGATTCGGCCATGTTCAAGTTGAGCAGCGTGTGCACTGCCCACTCGACGCCCTTGCCCATTCTCATCTCGCCCACAGTGTAGGTCCGGGATCACCACGGCGTGGCCTCCACCCATGGCCCGGCCAGCCCGTCGCCGGGCATCGACACCCTCCGCATGTTCGCTCCCCTCACTTGCCGGATCTAACCTGGACATTAAATATCCAGGTTAGTGAAAGTCAAGCACCCCGACCTGTCACAACCAGGCGGGCCGCGCTGTCTTGGCTGGTAGAGCGCGAAGAACGGAGCGTTCCGGAACCGCCGGGACGCGATCGAGAAGGAGTCACCATGAAGGTCGTCGTGATCGGCGGAACCGGTCTGATCGGGTCCACCGTCGTTGCCCGGCTGGCGGAACACGGCCACGACCCGGTCGCCGCCGCGCCCAACACCGGGGTCAACACCATCACCGGCGCGGGCCTTCGGGAGGTCCTGGCCGGCGCGGACGTGGTGGTCGACGTCTCGAACTCGCCCTCCTTCGCCGACGATGACGTGCTCGCCTTCTTCCGCACCGCCACCACCAACCTGATCGACGCGGCCAAGGACGCCGGGGTCGGGCACTACGTGGCACTGTCCGTGGTCGGCGCCGAGCGCACCCCCGACTCCGGCTACATGCGGGCGAAAGTGGCCCAGGAGAAGCTGATCCGCGACTCCGGGCTGCCCTACTCGCTGGTGCACGCCACCCAGTTCTTCGAGTTCGCCGCGGGCATCGCGGACTCCGCGACCGTCGACGGCGTGGTCACCCTGCCCGACGGCGGCGTGCAGCCGGTGGCCGCGGCCGAGGTCTCCGCCGCGGTGGCCCGGACCTCGGTCGGCGCGCCACTGAACGGCGTGGTGGAGATCGGCGGCCCCGAGGTCTTCGGCATGGACGGCTGGATCCGCACCGTGCTCGCCGCCCGCGAGGACGACCGCAAGGTGCTCACCGACCCGAACGCCCGCTACTTCGGCACTCTGCTGGAGGAGAAGACCCTGCTGCCCGCCGAGGGTTCGCTGCTCGGGCAGACCACGCTGTCGGACTGGCTGGCCAAGTGAGTAGTCCCCGCGCGGGCGGTCGCCGCCCGCGCGGGTCCGCCGCTTTCTGAACGGAGAACCGCATGAGCCACCCCGCCGAGATCCAGCTGGCCACCTCCGTGCTCGTCATCGGCACCGGTGGCGCCGGGCTGCGGGCCGCGATCGAACTGGCCGAACGCGGCATCGACGTGCTCGTGCTCGGCAAACGCGCCAAGGCCGACGCGCACACCACCCTGGCCGCCGGTGGGATCAATGCCGCACTGTCCACAATGGATGCCGAGGACAGCTGGCAGCAGCACGCCGCGGACACCATCAAGGAGAGCTACCTGCTCGCGCATCCGGAGACGGTGCGCATCGTCACCGAGCACGCCGCCCGCGGCATCGAGGACCTGGAACGCTGGGGCATGCCCTTTGCCCGCGAGGCCGACGGCCGGATCTCGCAACGGTTCTTCGGCGCGCACACCCACCGGCGCACCGCCTTCGCCGGTGACTACACCGGTCTGGAGATCCAGCGCACCCTGGTCAACCGGGCCGCCCAGCTGGACATCCCGGTGCTGGACCGGTGTTACGTGACCAGGATCCTGGTGCGGGACAACGTGGTCTTCGGCGCCTACGGCTTCGACCAGGAAACCGGCGCCCGCTACCTCATCCACGCCGACGCGGTGGTGCTGGCCGCGGGCGGGCACACCCGGATCTGGCGCCGCACCTCCTCCCGCCGCGATGAGAACACCGGCGATTCCTTCCGGCTGGCCGTGCTGGCCGGTGGCCGCATCCGCGATCCCGAACTGGTCCAGTTCCACCCCTCCGGCCTGATCGAACCCGAATCCGCGGCGGGCACCCTGGTCTCCGAGGCCGCCCGCGGCGAGGGCGGCATCCTGCGCAACGCCCTCGGCGAACGGTTCATGGAGCGCTACGACCCGGTGCGCCGCGAACTGTCCACAAGGGACAGAGTCGCGCTGGCCGCCTACACCGAGATCAAGGAAGGCCGCGGCACACCCCATGGCGGGGTGTGGCTGGACGTCTCGCACCTGCCGCGCGAGACGATCATGCGCAGGCTGCCACGGGTGTACCAGACCCTGCTCGAACTCCAGATGCTCGACATCACCAGGACTCCCATCGAGATCGCGCCCACCGCGCACTACTCGATGGGCGGGGTGTGGGTCCGCCCGGAGGACCACGGCACCGGCGTGGAGGGCCTCTACGCCATCGGCGAGGCGGCCAGCGGCCTGCACGGCGCCAACCGGCTCGGCGGCAACTCGCTGATCGAACTCCTGGTCTACGGCCGGATCGTGGGGGAGCACGCGGCCAAGTACTCGGCCAACCTGGGCGCGCAACAACGCTGCGCCCTCGCCCTGGCCGAAGCCCGCGGCGAGGTGGACGAGCTGCTGGCCGCCGACGGCCCGGAGAACATCCGTGCCCTGCAACGCGGACTGCGCGACATCATGACCGAACACGCCGGCGTGGTCCGCGACGAGCTGGGCCTGGTCGAGGGCCTGATCCGGCTCGGTGAGATCGAGGCCAGCACCCGGGACCTGGGCGTGCACCCCGACCTGGCTGGCTACCAGGACCTCGCACACGCCTTCGACCTCAAAGCCTCCCTGCTGGCCGCCCGCGCCACCCTGGAAGCCGCACTGGAACGCCGGGAGACCCGCGGCTGCCACAACCGTTCGGACTTCCCGGCCCTCGATCCGACCCAGCGGGTGAACCTGGTCTGGTCGGGCCCAGGGAAGATCACCCGAGAGCCGATCCCGCCGGTGCCCGCGGAGATCGCCGCGCTCATGCGAGAGGTCAGCAGCGAGGGCAAACTGGTCGAGTGAGCCGAGTCGCTCAGGGCACCAGCAGGACCCGGACCAGTGTCCTAATGGCCCAACCGCCAGACACGAATCGGGGATATCCGGACCCAGGTCACTAGTCAGATAATCTGTCGATGTCTGAAAATACGGGGAATGGCCGACCTCAGTCAGATGGTGCGGAATCTTTACCCAGTGTGCTGGTGGTGGGGGCCGGGATCGCCGGGCTGACCGCCGCGCAATCGTTACACGAATTAGGTTACCCAGTTACCATCCTGGAGGCACGCGACCGTGTCGGCGGCCGGATCTGGACCGACCAGGACGGTGTTGACCTGGGTGCACACTGGATTCACGGCACCGAAGGGAACCCGATCACCGAGCTGGTGGAAAAGCTGGGCATCCCGTACAGCTATATCGGCGGCGACAGCTCCTACACCGGCGGATTCGACAATCTCGACCTGTACGGCGCCGACCAGAGCCGAGCCAATCACAGCCGGAAAAGCCACACCCTAGAACTGGCCGACGGCGTGCTGCACGACCTGGAACAACGCGCCGAAACCGCGCGCAAAAAAGACCACCTCGATCTCCCACTAGGCGAAGCCATTGCACAAATCCTGGCCGAACGGCAACTCACGCCCGAGGATGAACAGGCGGTCCGCTTCCACCTCAACGTGATCCTGCGCGAGGACGTGGCCGAGGACCCCGGGAAACTCTCCTTCAAATTCTGGGAGGACGGCTACCTGGTCTACGGCTACGGCGACAGCATCCTGCACGCGGGCTACCAGTCGGTGGTCACCGCACTCGCCGAGGGACTCGACGTCCGGCTGGGCCACATCGTGCGCCGGATCAGCGCGGGGGAGGGCGCCGGGCCGGTGCGAGTCAGCACCGACCAAGGCGAGTTCACCGCGGACAAGGTGCTGGTCACCCTGCCGCTGGGGGTGCTCAAGGCCGCGTCGGTGACCTTCGACCCGCCGCTGCCCGAGGTCAAGCAGTCGGCCATCGCCCGGCTCGGCTTCGGCACCCTGAACAAGATCGCCCTGCATTTCAGCGAAGCGTTCTGGCCGCAGGAGCAGTACGTCTTCGGTTACCTGTGCCGCGATACCGATCGGTACCCGACTGTCGTCATCAGCATGTGGAAATCGCACGGCAAACCCATTCTGGTGCTCCTGCTCGGCGCCTCCCTCGGCCGCGAACTGGAGACCTGGTCCGATGAGCAGGTCGCCGACTACGGCGCCACCATCGTCCGGGACATCTTCGGCGCCACCGCACCCGCGCCCGAACACGTCTCGCGCACCGGCTGGTCCAGCGACCCCTTTGCCAGGGGCGCCTACACCTGCGTCGGCGTCAACGCCTCGCCCAAGGACATGGGCACGCTCGCCGAACCGGTCGGCGACCAATTGTTCTTCGCCGGTGAGGGCACCAATGCCTATCACTGGGGCTGCGTGCACAGCGCGTACGAATCCGGCCGCCGCGAAGCCGCCCGGATCAGCGGGGATTCCAGTCTGTACGCGCCGCCGAGCACCGGCACCTCCCGTCGGCAGGCCCGCGATATCGACCGCATGAAACGGTTCGCCCGCATGCGGATGACCCACATCACCGACCGCGAACTCCAGGACCGGGTGACCTGCCTGCGCACCAGCGTCGACCCGTTCGGCGTGCACCTGTTCGAAGCGCTGGTCGACGCCGAAGTGGAAACCCTCGCCTCGATGTTCGACGAGATCCCCTTTGTCGCGGGCGATGCCATCTGCCGCGAAGACGATGAGGCACACGGCGTGTACCTGGTCGCCAGCGGCGAGGTCGAGGTCGATTTCGGCGGCATCTACGAACGCGCGGTCCTGGGGCGCGGCGCGCTGCTCGGCCATTACGACCTGTTCTTCAACGCCCGCACTACCTCGGTCACCGCGGTCAGCGAGCACGTGGTGATGTTCTACCTCGACCACTACCGCTACCAGATCTTCCTCTACGCCTTCCCGGACGTGCTGATGCTGATGATGTCCGACCTGGTCACCCGGTGGGAGCAACTGGAAAGCGCGCTCGGCTCGTCCACCCTCGCCGGGGTGAAACGCGAATCCGGAGTCCGCCCGATCGCACCGGCGCCCGACGCCTCCTAGCCGCGACGCCGCCCCGGCCCGCGCACAATCCACCAGGGCCGGGGCAACGTTCCGGGCTAGGGTCCGCATCATGCTCGCGTTGACCGTTGCGCCCGGTGCCCCACACGTCGCGCTGACCACGGTCGCGGACCCCACCCCATTGCCGGACCAGGCGCTCGTCCGGGTCAGGGCGTTCTCGCTCAATCGCGGCGAGGTCCTCGGCCTGCCCAACCGTCCGGTAGGTTCGGTCACGGGCTGGGACGCGGCCGGCGTGGTGGAGCGGGCCGCCGCGGACGGCAGCGGGCCGGCGGCGGGAACCCGGGTGGTCGGTCTGGTCCGGGTCGGCGCCTGGGCCGAACTCGCGGCGATCCCCACCAACAGACTGACAGCGATCCCGGACGGTGTGTCCTACGCCCAGGCGTCCACCCTGCCCACCGCGGGCGTGACCGCGTTGCGGGCGCTGGAGATCGGCGGCCTGCTGCTGGCCAAGCGAGTGCTGATCACGGGCGCGACCGGGGGAGTCGGCCGGCTGGCGGTACAACTGGCGAGCCTCAGTGGCGCACACGTCACCGCGCTCGTCCGGGATCTCGCCGCGGAGCCGTTGCTCCGGCGTCTGGGCGCGAGCGCGGTGGTGGACGCCCTGACCGAGGACTTCGAGTTGATCGTGGAAGGCGTCGGCGGCGCCACGCTCGGCACGGCCATCGAGCACCTGGCCAAACGCGGCATCCTGGTCAACATCGCGACCCTGGACCCCGCGGAGTCCGTCAGTTTCCGGATGTCCCGCTTCACCCGCTCGCCCGGCGCGCGGATCCACACCTTCACCAGCTTCGACGAGACCGCCGCCCACGACAGCGGAACCAGCGACCTCATCCGTCTCTGCACCCTGGTCGCGGACGGCAGGCTCGACTGCCAGATCGAACTCGAACACTCCTGGCACGCCATCGCCGAGGCGATCGACGCCCTGCTCAGCCGCCGGGTCGGCGGCAAGGTCGTCCTGCACATCGACTAACCACGCTGGTCGGGGCCAGGCCCGGCGGGCCGCCACCCTAAAGAAAGAACAGTCGTTCTGCAAGGTTGGTCTTGTCACCTTGCCTGACTCCCGCCTGCTCTCTAATCTTCGAGAAGACAGAACGTTCGTTCTTTGCGAGGAGTGGTCATGAGCGACAACAAGCCCACGGTGGTCCTGGTGCACGGCGCCTTCGCCGACTCGTCCAGCTGGAACGGTGTGGTCCCGAGGCTGCGGGAGCAGGGCTTCCCGGTGCTGGCGGTGGCGAACCCGTTGCGCGGCGTGGCATCCGACGCGGCCTACGTCGCCGACGTGGTCAACAGCGTCCCCGGTCCGGTGGTGCTGGTCGGGCACTCCTACGGCGGCGTGCTGATCAGCCGTGCGGCCAGCGAGACCCCGAACGTGCAAGCCCTGGTCTATATCGCCGCGTTCCAGCCGGATGAGGGCGAGAGCGTGTTCGATCTCTCCGGCCGCTTCGCCGGCGGCAAGCTCGGCCCGGACACCACCAACGTGCTTGTGCACCAGGGCGTCGCGGAGCTGTCGATCAAGCCGGCCGACTTCGCCGAGGTCTTCGCCGGTGACGTCGACCCGGCCGCTGCCGCGGTCCTGGCGGTCACCCAGCGCCCAGTCGCCGAGCAGGCATTGGCGGCGGCTTTCGATGGCGCCCCCGGCTGGCGCAAACTGCCGTCCTGGGCGCTGATCGCCAATGGTGACCACGCGATCCCGGCCGCCGCGCAGGAGTTCATGGCCGACCGGGCCGGTTCCACGGTGCGCCGGATCGACGCCTCGCACGCGGTCGCGGTGTCGCAGCCGGATGCGGTCGCGGACCTCATCGTGGCCGCCGCCTCCGCCTGAGAGCAGCTGCTGCCTGAGATCAATCCGCCGGGCTCACGGAGTCGTTGATTCGCCGGGTGTTCGCCCGCAACGCCTCGGTGGTCCGGCGGGTCCAGTCCAGGATCGCGCGCAGCTCGGTCTGGTCGTAGTGGCCGGCGATCTCGGTCATGTCCGCGGCGAACGGGCCGAAGGCCATCGCCAGCAGCGCGTCCATCCGCTCGTTCGGCAGCAGCCGCACCACGACCTTGCGGCGATCGTGCGGATCGGCGACGCGCTCCACGTACCCGGCCTTGCTCAGTCGGTCGAGCATGCGGGTGATCGCCCCGGTGGTGAGGCCGGTGTGCTCGCCGATGGCCCCCGCCGTCACTGGACCGAGTCGTTTGAGCAGGTCAAGGCACTTGCGTTCGACCGCGCTGAGTCCCAGCAACCGCCCGACGGACTCGTGGAAGACCACGATCGCGGTGGCGAAGTCGCGGCCGAGTAGCTGGGCGGCGGTGGCCGGATCGACGGGGTCGGCTTGCGTCACCCGCTCAACATACCTTACCGTGGCATTCTCTTAGTCAAGTGAAATAATGACGCGTGCAGAGAATGTGCGGGGTGTGCGATGCGAGTCGTCGTGGTGGGGGCCGGGCTTGGTGGGCTGGCGGTGGCCAACGGGTTGCGGCGCAAGGGTCTTGACGTGGTGGTGCTGGAAGCGCGGCCCCGCCTCGACGACACCGAGCAGGGCTACCGCATCAACATCAACGCGACCGGACACGCAGCCCTGCACGCGTGCCTACCGACCGTCCGGTTGGCGGACTACCACCGCATCCTGCATCGTCAGCGCGATCCGGCGGTCTATCTGTTTGACCCCGACCTGCGGCTGCTGTCCCGGAACGAGCTGCCATCGGTGCCCGGCGCGGTTGACCGGGGCGCGTTGCGACGGGTGCTGGCCGAGGGGGTGGCGGACCGGATCACCTTCGGCAGGGAGGTCACCTCACTGTCTGAGACCGGTCCGGCTGATCTGGTGGTGGCCGCGGACGGGGTCGGGTCCGCGCTGCGGCGGGAACTGTTGCCGCACAACGGACCCGAACCACTCGGCTGGACGGCGATCTTCGGCCGCAGCCCGCTGGATTGCACGGGTGAGCAGGGCTTGCCTGCCGCGAGTCGCGCGGAACCGACTGTCACGCACGGAGGCCGTCTGGCCGAGGTCATCCGGCACAGTCGCTTCTGTGGAGTGGTCGACCATTCCACCGTTCTCGCCCTGTGCGCCTACAATCCACCGTCCCCACCAGCACGCGGCCCCTACCTGATGTGGGTCCTGATGGCTCCCACCGAGGAACTTCCCCTCCCTGGCGCCGGCCCCGCCGACCTGCTTCGCTTCGCCTTGCGCCGCACCGCGAACTGGGGCCGGCACGCCACCTCGGCCCTGCGCGCGGCGATCGTCACCGACACCTTCCGGACCCCGCTGCGCGCGATGCCCACGATCCCGGATCTGCCGCCCAGCAACGGAATCCCGGTCGCCTTCCTCGGCGACGCCATTCACGCGATGTCGCCGGCCGGTGGCGAGGGCGCGAACACCGCGCTCGCCGACGCCGCCCTGCTGGTGTCCCACCTGGACCGGACCACCGACCTCGCCTCGGCGGTCGCGGCCTACCACCGGGACATGCGCGTCACCGCGGGCGCCGCGCTCGACCGCTCCGCTGGATTCGCGGTGCGGGCCCAGCACATCGCCACGGAGGTCTCCCATGTCTGAGATCAGCGCGGGCCGCAAGGCCGCCCAGCTCGGCCTGCTGATCGGGAATCTCGCGGTGGATCTGTTGCTGCCGACGGTGGTGTTGCTCGCGCTCGCACCGACCGGCATGCCCGCCGCGGTGCGGCTGGCCATCGGCGGCACTCTGTTGAGCGGCAAGGCGATCGGGGGTCGGCTGGAGTCCGGCGAGTTCCGCTGGCGGCTTGCGCTGGTCGCGGCACTGGTGCCCTCGGTGGTGATCCTCGGCTGTTACCTGGGTGGCTTTGGCGATGTTCTGAGCATGGTGCTTGGCGCTGTCCTTTCCGGACTGATCGTGCTCGCGGATCTGGTGCGAGGCAAGGCTCGTGCGCGATCTGGGCCCCGGGTCGACGTGTTCGCGGTGCTCGTCTTGGTGGAGGTGGCGGCGGGGGTGGTGCTTACTTCGATCAGTGGCGACGCGCGTTTTGTGCTGGCCCGGATGTCCATGTACCTGGCCATCGGCGGCATCGTGGTCCTGGCGACCACCTGGACTGATCGGCCGCTGATGCGTACCGTGCTCAAACCTGTTGCGAGCCAAGGTGATCCGTCCCGCGCGGAGGCGTTCGAGCGGACCTGGCTGCGGTCCGGCCGGTTCCGGGCGTTGTATCGGGCGATGACCGCGGGGCTGGGTGTGGTGCTGATCGCGGACGCGGTGCTGCGGATCGTGATCATCTACAGCCAGTCCGCCGACGCGGTGGTGGAGTCCTCGCTCACCTCGCAGTCGCCGCTGATCATCCTGCTCGGGCTGTGGTTCGTGGCGGGGCGGGGCTTCGCGGTGCCCAGGGCCAGGCGGCTGCTGGAGGCGGAACTGACCAGGGGCTGAACTTCCTGACAACAAATCGTCCACAACCGTTGGCAACACTGGTCGCAGTACCCCTCCGCACCCGAGGAAGTCCTATGTTGCAACGCCGTCACGTCCTGCGCGCCTCCGTGGCCGCCCTCACCGTGGTGCTGGCCGCCGCCTGTGCCCTGGGCACCGCCACCAGCGACCCGATTCCGTCCAGCAGCAGCACTTCCGCCCCGATCGGGGCCGGGCCCACCGACGGCGTGACCCGGGCCGAACTCCAGCGCTTCCCGGCCCCGGCCAAGGGCTGGGAGATCGTGCAGACGCTGGTGGAGATCCCCGAGGGCAAGGAATCCGGCAGGCATTCCCATCCCGGACCGGAGATCGGCTACATCATCCAGGGCGAGGTCTCGATCGAGTTCGACGACCGGCCCGCACTGCGCCTGCACTCCGGCGATCCGTTCACCATCCCGCCGAACGTGGTGCACAACGCCCGCAACGTGGGCAAGGTGCGCACCAAGATGCTGTCCAGCTACGTGATCGAAGAGGGAAAACCGTTGGTGCACATGCACTGACCGCCCGCGGCCGGACCCGTCACACGACGCGGTCCGGCCGGCTCAGGCCGGACTGGGCTGCAGGGCCGCGCCGAGTTCGGTGCGTGAGGTGATGCCGAGTTTGGGGAAAATCCGGTGCAGGTGCGTGCTCACCGTCCGGTGTGACAGGTACAGCCGCTCGCCGATCTCCCGGTTGGTCAGCCCGTCCGCGGCCAGGCGGGCGATGTTCAGCTCGTGCGCGGTCAGCTCGTGGTAGGCGTCCTCGCGGGGTTCCGGACTGGCCTCGCCGGTGGCACGCAGGTCCCGGCGGGCGCGTTCGCTCCAGCCGGGCATGCCCAGCGCGTCGAAGGTTTCCCGGGCCGCGCGCAGGTACGGGCGGGAATCGGCCGGGCGGCGCTGGCGGCGCAACCATTCCCCGAAGGCGAGCTGGAGCCGGCCGCGTTCCAACGGCCACCGGGTCAGATCCGCTTCCAGCGCGGTCCGGAACAGGCTTTCCGCCCGGTCGTCGGCGGCGAGTACGGCCCTGGCGTAGCGCAGGCCGATGGTCAGCGCAGGCGAGGACGTGGACAGCGCGGCCGACTCCAGCTCGGCCACGATCTTGCGCACCTCATCGGCCTGATCACAGCGCAGGCCCGCCTCGGCCAGCTCCGGCAACAGGTAGCAGCGCAGCGCGAGCTGATAGGCGGGATCGGCCGGATCGTGCACCCGGCGCAGTGCGAGGAAGGCGTCCAGGTACCGTCCAGCGCCGAGCGCGGCAATGCCCCTGGCCAGTTGCACCTTGGCCAGCACCGGCCGGGCCGCGGCCGCCAGTCCGACCTGTTCCGCTTCCGCGGCAAGGGTTTCCGCCTGCTCGTACTCCCCGCGCAGCGCGCAGATCTCCGCCTGCACCGCGCGGGCCAGGCCGTACATGTAGGGCTGCCTGGTTTCCCTGGCCAGCTGGGCGGCCTCCTCAGCGGCGGGCGCGGCGGTGAGCAGATCGCCTAGCCGCACACAGCTCCACGCCTGCACCGCCAGCGCCCTGGCGACCAGGGCGAGTTTGCCCTCGGCCCGCAGACCCGGTTGCGCCGCGGCGGAGAACCGCGCGGACTCGGTCAGCGCGCCCACCTGCAGGGCCGCGCTGCTCAGGTACCGGTAGGTCACCGGATCGCCGCCGACCTCGGCCGCCAGCTCCCGCAGGCGCGCGACCACCACATCGCCGCGTTCGATCGGGGCCACGTAGGCGGTGATCGCCACCAGCCGCGGATCCCGTGCCGGGAGCGGCAGCCGGTCGGCCACGCCGATGATCCGTTCCCGGACCGCACTGCCCGGCTCGACCCAGAAACACCGCATCGCGGTGCCCCAGAAGATCCGCATCGCCAGGTCGAGTTCGCCGGCGGCCAGCACCTGCTCGACCAGGGTGAGCAGTTCGCCGGGGCCGGCCGCGCCCTCGCTGACCCCGTCGTCGAAGGCACTGGGCAGCCAGGCGGCCAGGGCGCGTTGCCGGGCGGTCAGCGGTAGCGCGCGGACCTCGGCCAGTACCCGGTCCACGATGTCCCGGCGGCCGGAGTCCACCGCGAGTTCGGCCGCCCGCAACAGCCGCCGCACCCGGTCCGCCTGGTCTTCACTCAGCTGCGCGGCGCGTTCCAGCGCGCTGATCGCGGCCGCCACCCCGCCGCGGCCCTGGGCGCGGTCCGCGGTCGTTTCCAGGTCGGCGGCCACCTGTTCGTCCGGGCCCAGGGTGGCCGCGGCCCGGTGCCAGGCCCGCCGGTCCGGCTGGCCGGAGAGGACCTCGGCCAGCGCCCGGTGCGCGGCCTGCCGCTGGCCGAGATCGGCGGTCTGGGCGATGGCCGAGCGGACCAGTGGATGGCGGAACTCGACCACGCCGGTGTCCAGGGTGATCAGCCCGGCCGCGACGGCGGGCCGCAGCACCGCCACGCCCGCCTCGGTCTGGAGTCGGGCCGCGGTCAGGATCTCGGCCAGTGCGCCGTGCTCGTGCAGGGCCGCGATCAGCAGGCAGTCCCGGGTGGCGATGGGCAGGGCGTCCGCGCGGGCGGCGAAGGCCCGTTCCAGCCGCGGGGTCAGCGGCAGCGGGCTGGTTTCCGTTGCGGTGGCAGGGAGTTCGGTGAGGGCCAGTGGGTTGCCCTCGGCCTGGTCGAGCACGCGGGCGCGGGCCGGTGCGGGCAGGTCGGGGGCGACACGGTCGAGTAGTTCGGCGGCGGCCTCGGCCGATAGCCGGTCGAGGGCGAGTTCGGGCAGGCCCGCGCTGGTGAGCGCGGACGGCTCGCCGGCGCGGCGGGTGGCGATCAGCACCGCGGGTTCGGCGCACAGCCGCCGGGCCACGAAGGTCAGCACCTCCTGACTGGCCTGGTCCAGCCACTGCACGTCGTCCAGCAGCACGGCCAGGGGTGCGGTCTCGGCCAGCAGGTTCACCACCGCCAGCCCGACCAGGGACACCTCCGGCGCGGGGCCGTCGGCCAGGCCCAGCGCGGTGCCGAGCGCGGCCCGCTGACCTGCGGGAAGCCCGCTCAGCCCGGCGCGGACGGGGTAGAGCATCTGGTGCAGCCCGGCGAAGGGCACCTGCTGTTCGGACTGCACCCCGTTCGCGGCCAGCACCCGCACCCCTGCACTCGCGCAGTGCGTCCTGACCTCGGCCAGCAGCGCGGATTTGCCTGCGCCGGGCGCGCCGGAGAGCAGCAGGGCCCCACCGCTGTGCTGGATGTCCTCGATCAATCCGGCCAGGTGTTCGAGTTCTGCTTGCCGTCCGATCAGGGACAACGCGGCTCCTCCTCGCGACAGACTGGCCCTGCCGGCGGCAGGCTGTCCCCAGTATTGACCCAAACACCGGGTGACGTGCGGATTCCGGGCGCCGACCGACCGTTCGGTAAGGAGACCGCAAGATTTACTTGACAGCCGGGGACACGGTCAGCGCGTGATCGACAAGACTGGGCGGATGGAGTTCCTCTGCTACCACCGCGACCGGCCCGGCTCGATGCCGTTGCGGATGGAGCTGCTGGCGGCGCACTGGTCCTATATGGACCGCTTCGCCGAGCAGATGATCGCCCGCGGCCCGACCCTGGACGGCGACATCGCCACCGGCAGCCTGCACATCCTCGATCTGCCTGATCCGGCCACCGCCCGCGCGTTCGCCTTCGACGAGCCCGGCTACCAGGCCGGGGCGTACCGGGATGTGCTGCTGCGCCGGTGGCAGAACCGGCTGGGGCGCACGATGTGGGAGTTCCCTGGCGGCCGCACCGGCGGCGACCGCTACCTGGTGCTCGGCTTCGGCCAGGGCGAGCCTGCCGACCTCGCCGTGCCGGAGCAGGCCGGGCTGATCGCCTACGGCCCGCTGCTCTCCGATGACGGCGCCGGCTGGCTGGGCACGGCGGCACTGCTGGTGGCCGCGGACCCGGCCGCGGCGCGGGCCGTGCTGACCCCGGACCGGTACGCCGCCATCGAGACCCACCGCTGGCAGTTCGGCGGCCGACCCTCCTGACCAGCAGCGGCACCGGATGACGTACCCGGACAGCGTCATCCGACGGGCGCGCGCACCACCCCGGCCCACCTAGGTTCGGCGCCGTGCCCGAGGCCCGGATCCGCTGCCCAGGCTCGTACTGACCCGGGGCACAACCGTTGCGAGGAAAGGTGATCACCATGTCCGGCGAGCCCACCGGGATCTCCCGGCGTAACGCGATCCGCGCCGCGGACGCCGGTGCGCTGCTGTTCGGATTGGCCAGTGCCCCAACGGCTTCGGCCGCCCCGCGCCGACACACCCCGGTCGGCCCGGGTTCGGTGTCCCAGGCGCCGAACCTGCCGCGTGGCTTCGGCAAGACGTTCACCAGCCACTACATCGACACCGGCGACCTGCGTCAGCACGTGGTCATCGGCGGTCAGGGCCCGCCGCTGCTCCTGCTGCACGGCTGGCCGCAGACCTGGTACACCTGGCGCCTGCTGATGCCCGCGCTGGCCAAGGATTTCCAGGTGATCGCGGTCGACCAGCGCGGCTGCGGCCTGACCGGCAAACCCCGCACCGGCTACGACACCGGCACCCTGGCCGCCGACCTGGTCGCGCTGATGAGCAAGCTCGGCCACCAGCGTTTCGCGCTGGTCGGCCACGACACCGGCATGCCGATCAGCTACGCGCTGGCCGCCGACCACCCCGACCGGCTGGACCGCCTGGCCGTGGCCGAAGCCATCATCCCCGGCCTGACCCCGTCGCCACCGCTGCTGGGCAGCTCGAAGGCGAACGAACGCCTGTGGCACTTCGGTTTCAACCGCCTGGGCGCCGAGGTGAACGAAAGCCTGGTCCAGGGCCGCGAGCAGGTCTACTTCGGCGCCAAGTTCGCCGCCTCGGCCCACCGCCCACTGCCCGAACACGCGGTCCGGCACTACATCGACACCCTGGCCCGGGACCGCGAGGCGTTGCGCGGCAGCTTCGAGTGGTACCGCGCGCTGGACACCACCATCGCGCAGAACGAACAACGCAAGGCCCGGCGACTGACCCTGCCAGCGCTGGCGATCGGCGGCGGAGAGAGCGCGGGGGAGGGGATCGCGAACACGATGCGACTGGCCGCGGATGACGTGCACAGCGTGGTGATCCCGCGGTGCGGGCACTGGATCACCGAGGAGGCCCCGGCGGAGGTGCTGGCCGCGCTGACCACGTTCCTGGCGCCCTGCCGCGGGAACTGAGTGGTCGCGACTGACCACTGTGGACAATCCTGGAAAGTCCACAGTGGTCAGTCGCGGAGGGCGGCGACCGCGGCGGCGGTGTACCGGTCGCCGAAGCGGGTCAGTGGCGCGTAAGCGGCCGCGCGGCGGTGCCGGATCTGGCGCAGTTCGGCCACCGCGTTGGCCGATCCGTCGGGATGCTGGGCGATCGAGTGCCGGAGATAGACCATCGAGTAGGCCAGGGTGGCGTGCCGTTCGGCGTCGATCAGATCGGCCTCCAGGAGTTCGTCCCTGGCGGTGGCGAGGCGGGGTGCGCGGGCGTGCAGCTCGTCGTAGGGCTCGGGCAGTTCGGCGAGCAGTTCCCGCACGGCCGCCCGGAAGAACTTGTAGCCGCGGTGCATGCGTCCGCTCAACGGCCGGGGCTCCGCGGGCGGGGCCATGGTCGGCCGCACCACCCGCTGGTAGTGCTCGGCGGGCATCGCGCAGGCGTGCGCCATCGCCGCCGGGAACCCGCGCACCTGCGTCACCGCCCGCCGCAACGCCCCGACCGCCGCGGCCGGCTCCTCCCGTCGCAAGTGTCTGGCAGCCTCGAACACCGCGGTCGCGGCACCCACGTTGAACAGCACGTGCACCTGGTGCCCGATGATCCACCGCGCACTCCACTCGCCATGCGGATCCGCCTGCCGCACCGGATCCGGCGCCGGGAGGTGCTGCTCGTGCGCCGGCGCGGCTCCCGGTGCGGGCGTGGCGAGCAGGTCGAGCAGGGCCTGGCGCATCCCGGCCAGCTCCAGCGCCAGGTCCGAACCGGACACCGGGGCCGCCGCGAGATCGGCCAGCCCACGCAACACCACCAGAACCCCGTGCAGCGCAGCCTGTTCCGCGGGCAGCACGGTCTCCCGCACCCGGAAGTAGGACTCGCTGGGCGAGTGCGTCGGCAACGCCTCGCCGGGCAGGTGGGTCACCCGCCCGGACACCGCGGCGACCAGGTCCGCGGTCGCGGCCATGGCCCGGCGGATCCCGTTGCCGCGCAAGGGTTCTGGCGCGTGCGTGGCCACCTCGGCGAGTGCGGTGGCGGCGAGCTGGGCGTGATCGTGCACCCCGGTGGCGAACCGGGGTGGCGCGGCGGGCGTGGTGGGGTCCCGGAAGACGGCGACGGGCGGGCGGCGGTCCGCTGACGAGCTGTCCATCCACCCAGTGTTGAGCCTGTTGACGGCCCGGCACTGCCGCCGATCAGGGAAAACCGGCCGCCCAGGCGGCGGAACCACCCGGTCGTGGCTCCGCACCCCGGTTGCCGGGGCCGCCGGACGGCGAGACGATGGGCAGTCCGCGACCGAACACGCGCGTGCAGCGCGAACGAGGTGAGCACGATGGAAAACCGTTGGATGATCGAACTGCGGTTCGACGAGGACGGCACCCGCACCATGGCCACCGCCACCCTCACCGGCTCCGGCGCCCCGGACGTGCGCGGCCACGGCTACGCCCGCCGCAACCCCGCCGACACCCCGGACGCCTGCGTTGGCGAGGAGATCGCCGCGGCCAGGGCGTTGTCGAACCTGTCGCATGAACTGGTGGACGCGGCGGCCCGGCGGATCGAGGAACGCACCCACAGCCCGGCCCGGCTGAGCGTGTAGGAGCAGGTCAGGACGGCTGCCATTCGCTCGCCAGCAGCGACCACACCTCCACGTCCTGCCGGATGCCGCGGTGCGGGAATGACTGGCGCAGCACGCCTTCCCTGGTGAAGCCCAGGCGCTGGGCGGTGGCGATGCTGCGCGTGTTGTCCGGCACGGTGCGCCACTCCACCCTGGACATGCCGCGCACCCGAATCGCCCAGTCCAGCATGGCGCCGACCGCCTTGGTCACCAGCCCTTGTCCGACTGCCTCCGGCGCCAGCCAGACCCCGACCTCGCACACCCCGGTCCGGCTGTCCCACACCCGGAACAGGGTGCCGCCGAGAAGTTTTCCGTCCAGCCAGATGCCCAGGATGCGGCCGTTGCCCTTGGCCTGTTCGTCGGCGTAGCGCTGTAGGAACATGGCGGCGGTCTCGGTGTCGACCACGGTCAGCGCCCAGGGCAGCCAGGGGGAGAGGTGTTCCCTGGCGTTGTGCACGTGGGTGGCGAACTCGTTGGCGTGCCAGGGTTCCAGGGCGGCGAGTTCGGCGTTGTCGGTCAGGGTTCGGGTCAGCATGAGTCCCCGTTTCGGTACAGAACGTTTGTTGTGTACCGTAGCAGCATGCCGGCCAGAGGTGACCACGAGGCGAGACGCGCGGAGGTGTCCGAGGCGGTGTGGCGGGTGCTGGCCGCGCAGGGCTTTGCTGGGCTGACCATGCGGGCGGTGGCGGCTGAGCTGGGTGCGTCCACCGGGTTGCTCACGCATTACTTCCGCAGCAAGCGGGAACTGGTGCGGTACGCCCATGAGGTCGCGGAGCAGCGCACTTCCGTGCGGGCCCGGCAGCCTCCGGCGGCTCCCGGGCTGGCGGCGTTGCGGGCGGCGCTGGTCGATGTGCTGCCGTTGACCGCTGAGATGGTGGCGATGAGCCGGGTGTGGATCAGTTTCTGGGATGCCGCGCTGGGTGATGCGGAGCTGGGGGAGAGCCAGCGGGCCCGGTACCAGCGCTGGCGGGACCGGTTGTGCGGGCATGTGGTGGCTGCGTGCGGGCTGGGCGAGATCCCTGGGGCCGCGGACCCCGAGGACATCGCCGCCACGGCCGCGAGTTTCGCGCACGGATTGGTGGTGCAGGCGTTGTTCGACCCGGACCGGTTTCCGCCGGAGCGGCAACTGGCTCTGCTGGACGGGTTTCTGGACTCGATCAGGCCGGGGAGAGCAGGCAGCCCGGCAACTGGCCGCGCACCTGGCGGGTGAGGGTCCACAGTGGACAGAGCGGCCAGGCCGCCGAGCAGGACCCGGCCCGCACGTTCAGCGTCGATGCCCGGCAACCAGTCGCGGGCGGTGCCCTTGGCCGGATCGAAGGTGCGGAAGGAGGTGATCGCCTGCGCGAAGGTCTCCGAGGTCAGGTCGGCGACGGTGTGCCGATCGGTGGTGCGCCGTGCGAAGAACGCGGTGACCACGGCGAAGTTCGCCCGGTAGATCGCCTCGAACGCACGCGCCGGAATCCCGTTACGCGGCCACACCTCAGACCGCCGCGGACAGCCGCTCGGCGAGACTGCTGACGGCCGCGCGCAGCTCGGGGCCACCCTCAACGCGGAAGGCGAACGGCATGGCGGAGAGCCACTCGCCGGCCACCATCGCCGGATTGCTCGTACTGCCCACGAGCAGGCAGCGGTCGTCGTCGAGTGGTTCCAGGCGTCCCATCGGCGGCGTGACGAATCGGGCCACCTCCGCATACCGTGCGGCGAAGACGACCTTGGTCTCGAACTCCCGGCCCGTGCCCAACTGCGTCTCCAGCAGCGGAACGGGGTCGAGGTCGAGGGGCGGCTCGAAGGTCTCCGCGCACTCCCGCACGGCGGTGACCCGGTCGATCCGGTAGGTGCGGACGGCGTTGACCCGGTGGGAGTGACACAGCAGGTACCAGAGGCCGTGCCGCACCACGACGGCCCACGGGTCCACCTCCTCCGCCCACTCCGCGCCGGCCCGGCTGCGGTAGCCCAGGCACACCCGACGCTGCCGCGCCACCGCGGTGACCAGCGCGATCGTCTGCTCCGGGTCGGGACGGGGCAGGCTGGTGGGCACGGCGGAGGCGTGCTGCCGGATGGTCGCCGCCGGACGGCCGACGTGCTCCGGCAGTGCCCGGATCAGCTTGCCCAGTGCGGCCCCGACCGGACCGTCATCCACCGGGTGGCTGCCGTCGAGCACGGCCATGACCAGACCGAGCGCCTCGGTGGCGGTGAAAACCAGCGGTGGCAGGCGGATGCCGCGCCCGAGCCGGTAGCCGCCGTAGGGTCCGCGCGCCGATTCCACCGGGATGTCGGCGTCGCGCAGGATCGCCACGTACCGCCGTGCGGCCCGGGGCGTCACCCCGAGCTGGTCGGCGAGCCGGTCGGCGGTGATCCCTGGGTGATCCTGGATCAGGGTCAACACCCGGAGCGCTCGCGAGGCGGGACTGACTGCGGCCATGGATCCCAACCTAATGCGGAACGGATTCGTCCTGAACCATCGCTACGGTGCTGGGCAGTTGCCCGACAGTCAGGAGAGACGTGATGGCCGAGATCGTCCTGTTCCACCACACCCGGGGGCTCACCGAAGGGATCCGCCGGTTCGCCGAGGGTTTCCGGGCCGCGGGACACACCGTGCACACCCCGGACCTGTTCGACGGGATCCTCCCCGAGAGCATCGAGGCCGGGCTCGCGCTGATCCGCGAACTCGGTGACGAGCTGGACCGGCGGGCCGACCGAGCGGTCGGCGACCTGCCCGCTGCACTGGTCTACGGGGGCTTCTCCGCGGGGGAGTCGGTTGCCCAGCGCCTGGCGCAGACGCGACCGGGTGCGGTGGGCGCCCTGCTCTACGAGTCCTGCATCCCGATCACCGGCGAATGGGCTTTTGGGTCCTGGCCCGCGGGTCTGCCGGTGCAGATCCACGGCGCTGAGGGCGACGAGTTCTTCGGTGAGGACCTGCCCGCTGCCCGTGCACTCGTCGAGATCGCCGGGCCGGAACTGGCCGAACTCTTCCTCTACCCGGCGAGTGCTCATCTGTTCACCGACAGCTCGCTGCCCGGCTACGACGCCGAGGCTGCGGCGCTCGTGCTCCAACGCTCCACGGCATTCCTCGCCCGACTTGGCTGAACGATCCCCCGGGGCGGCTCCCCGTGGCAGGATGACGGGCATGACGATCCGAAAGGGCCATGCCGCGTAGGCGCCCGGTAACACTCCGCGCCCGCCTGCCACTGCATCAGCAGTCCGGCCGGAAGATCCCCCAGGTTTCCGGGGTTTCCGCGCGCACCATGAGCGCGATCCGCGATCTCGAACGCGACCATCTGCGACCAGGTGCGATCGCCGAAGCGCTCGCCGGCTGGTCCCGGTTTGTGCACGGCACCAGGCAGACGCTGGCCACCTACGCGCCGGAGGACTGTCCCTGTCCTGGCTGCCAGTGGGACGATCCGGTCGAGCGTCGCAAGGCGTTGCGGCTGGCGTTGCAGGTGTTGCCGGTCCGGGCGGCACGTGAGTTGCGGGCGCTGGTCCGGCCGCTCGACCAGCGGTACCTGGACCGGTCGTACCCGGAGCCGGACACCAACCACATCCGTTATCTGCTGGATGGTTAGCACCTGGTCAGGGCCACGATCAACCCTGCGTGGGCGGGTACCGGGAACTCGGACCGGGTGCCGTCAGGTGCCTTGCCGGCGGTCGACAGCAGTGCGTTTCCGGGGCGGGGCAGGGTGATCGTGGCCGGGTCTGGGCCGAGGTTGAGGAGGACCGCCAGGGTGTGTGACGGGGTGCTGCGGAGGTAGGCGAGACAGTGCGCCGGGAGGTCGTCCAGGGCCTCGTAATCGCCGCGGTGCAAGGCGGGGTTGGCGCGGCGCAGGGCGAGCAGGCGGCGGTAGAGGGTGAGGGTGGAGTGCGGGTCGGCGAGTTGGGATTCGACGGTGCCGGCCAGGTAGTGGGCGTTGGCGGGTAGCCAGGTGGCGTGGTCGGTGCTGGTCCAGGGCATGGGGCCGCGGACCTGGTCGCGGCCGAGCGGGTCCTGCCAGTGCGCGCGGGGAATGGGGAGGTCGGGCAGGCCGAGTTCCTCGCCGTAGTACAGGGTCGGGGTGCCGCGCAGGGTGAGCAGGAGCAGGGCGGCGACGCGGGTGTGCTGCTGGCCGAGGCGGGTGGGCAGGCGTGGGCGGTCGTGGTTGGACAGGACGTAGTTGGGCCAGGCTTCCGGGGGCAGCGCGGCTTCCTGGGCGTCGACGGCGGCGCGTAAAGCCTTGGCGTGCCAGGGGGTTTCGAGGAAATCGAAGTTGAAGGTGAAGTGCACACCGTTGAGTTGTGCGCCCAGGAAACGGGTTGCGGCGGTCCAGGGCATGGCTTCCACCTCGCCGATGGCGATGCGTTCCTGGCCGGTGCGGACGGTGTACTCGTCGAGCAGGGCACGGATTTCCGTTATATAGCAGTCCAGATCGGGATGCAGGCGGTCGTGCACGTGCCATTGGGTGTCGTAGTCGGGGTGTTGCAGGTCGGTGTCGTTGGGGGCGGGCAGTGGGCGGGGTGGGTTGTCGGTGAAGGCGGGGTCCTTGGCGATGAGGTGCAGGACGTCGATGCGGAAGCCGTCCACGCCGCGATCAAGCCAGTGCCGCACCACGTTCAGCATCGCCGCGCGGAGTTCCGGGTTGCGCCAGTTGACATCCGGCTGGGTGCGGTGGAAGGAATGCAGGTAGTACTGGCCGGTGGCCTGGTCGAACTCCCAGGTCGAGCCGCCCTGTTCGCTGGTCCAATTGGACGGGGGTGTGCCGTCGGGGCGAGGGTCGGCCCAGACGTACCAGTCGTGCTTCGGATTGTCTTTGTTTGCACGGGATTCCTGGAACCAGGGGTGCTGGTCGGAGGTGTGGTTGGGCACGAAGTCGATGATCAGTTTGAGGCCGCGGGCGTGTGCCGCGGTGAGCAGGTCGGCGAAATCGGCGTCGGTGCCGAAGACCGGGTCGATGGCGGTGTGGTCGCTGATGTCGTAGCCGAAGTCGATCTGCGGCGAGGGGTAGACCGGGCACAGCCAGATCGCGTCCACGCCCAGGGTGTCCGCCAGATAGTCGAGTTTGCCAACCAGGCCAAGCAGATCGCCGATGCCGTCGCCGTCGCTGTCGGCGAAGCTGCGCGGGTAGACCTGGTAGATCACCGCGTCCCGCCACCAGTTCACGCGCTCACCGCCGCCTTGGCCAGCACGCCGCCGTCGCAGACCAGCTGGGAGCCGGTGACGTAGCCGGAATCCTCGCCCAGCAACCAGATCGCCGCCCTGGCCGGTTCGACCGGGTCCGCGAGACGGCCCAGCGGCACCTCCGCGCACAGCCGCTCGCGCAGTGCGGTGCGGCCGGATTCCGGGGTGCTGGCCCACATCAGCGGGGTTTCGGTGGGGCCGGGCACGATCGCGTTGACCCGGATCCCGTGCGCCGCATAGTCGATGGCCAGTGCGCGCGTCAGCGCGGACACCCCGCCCTTGCTTGCGGCGTAGGCACTGGTGCCGCCGTCGCCGAAGGCCACCGAGGCGGCAGGGGAGGAGCACAGCACCAGCGAACCGCCGACGCCGTGGTCCAGCATGGACGCGATCACCGTGCAGGCGGCCAGGAAGGTGCCGGTGAGGTTGACCTCCAGCACCCGGTTCCAGTGCGACAGCGGCAGTTCGTGCGCCGGGCCGCCCAGATCGATGCCCGCCGCGGTCAGCAGACCGGTGGGCGGGGTGCCGAAGTGCCGCACCGCGGCGGCCACCGCCTGCCGGACCGAGGACTCGTCGGTCACGTCGCAGTGCAGGCCGATCGCGCTGGACTGGGCGGCGGCGATCTCCATCGCGCCCGCGGCGTCCGCGTCGAGCACCGCGACCGGGATGCCGGCCTGGCCGAGCAGCCCGACCGCGGCCCGGCCGATGCCCGAGGCTCCGCCGGTGACCACCACCATCCGTTGTGCCACCACGGTTTCCTTTCTTCCGGCGAGTTGGGCCAACTGGTACGCCGGGTTGGCTCAAGTGGGCGTGCCAGTTGGCCCAAGTGGTACGGGGTTCAGGGGATCAGCAGGGCGGCGGCGTTGGTGTAGCGCGCCAGGCGGTCCGGGTCCAGGTCGACGCCGAGGCCGGGGGAGTCCGGGATCGGCAGGGTGCCGTCCGGGTCGAGCCGGGGTGGGGCGGTGGTGATCTCGTCGAGGTAGGGCGCGCTGGTGCGGTACTCGACCAGGTCGGTGTCCGGCAACGCCGAGGCCAGCTGCAGGTCGGCGGCCAGGCCGACCGCGGTGTTCCAGCCGTGCGGGATCAGCCGCACCCCGTGCGCCTCGGCCAGCCAGCCGATCCGGCGGCTCTCGCTCAGCCCGCCGACCTTGGTGCAGTCCGGCTGCACCAGGTCGAAACAGCCCTGCTGGAGGTAGGGCTGGAAGGACTGGCGGCGGGTGAGCACCTCGCCACCGGCGATGGGCACCGGCGAGCGCGCCCGCAGCACCGCGTGGTCGGCCATCGCGTCCGGGCGCAGCGGCTCCTCGAACCAGGCCACCGCGAACTCGGCGAGCATGCTCGCGGTGCGCAGCGCCCACTTCAGATCACCGCGCCAGAAGCCGTCGCTGCCGCCGGCGTCCACGGCCAGCAGCGCCTCCGGCCCGACCGCGGTCCGGGCGGCCCGCACGATCTCCTCATCCCGGGCCGCGCTCTCCCGGCCGAACGGTCCCCAGCCGATCTTGAAGGCGCGGAAACCGTTGGCGCGCAAGGCGAGCAGCTCCTCGGTCAGCCGGTGCGGCTGGTCCATCAGCACCGAGGCGTAGGGCCGCACCCGATCGCGGTACCGCCCGCCCAACAATCTACCGACCGGTTGGTAGCTGGACTGACCGAGCAGATCCCACAGCGCCAGGTCGATCCCGCTGATCGCGTGCGTGACCGCGCCGCCCCGGCCGAGCCAGAACGTGTGCTGGTGCAGGCGTTCGGTCAGCCGCTCGGGTTCCAGCGCGGACTGCCCGCGGTAGAGCGGTTCGAGTAACGCGAGCGCGGCGCGAACCAGGTCCTCGCTGCTCGAACAGCTGCCGATGCCGACCTGACCCGTGTCGGTGTGCACCGCGATCAGGGTGTGCACCACGTCCTCGGGGGTCAGCTCCTCGGTCCACCCGCCCGGCGGGGTGCCGCCACGTAACCCGGCGGCCCGGATCTCCCTGATCTGCATGTCGGCAAGCTACGACGATTATCGATAATCGTCAACCGATAGTGCGCTAGGGTGAGCCGGTGCGCCTGAACAACCACGGGACCCGCACCACGCGGACCTACATCGCCGAGACCCTGCGCGAGGCGATCATCACCGGCGAGCTGCCACCGGGGGAGAAGCTGCGCCAGGACCAGCTCGGCGCCGAGTTCGGCGTCAGCGCGGCCCCCGTGCGCGAGGCTCTGGCCCAGCTGGAGAGCGAGGGCCTAGTGGTGCACGCGCCCAACCGCGGCTCTTTCGTCGCCGAGATCACCGAACACGAACTGCGCGAGGTCCTGGCCCCACTGCGCCTGCACCTGGAGCGGTACGCACTCGATCGCGCGGTGGAATCCGGCCGGGACAAGCTGTGCGACCAGCTCGCCGAAGTGGTCGAGCAGATGGACGCCGCCGCCCGGCGCGCCGACCTGCGCGCGGTCACCGAGGCCGACGTGCGCTTCCACCGGACCCTGGTCGAGGCGGGCGGCTCGCCGCAGACCAGTCAGCTGTGGGGCAGCATCCAGTGGCGGCTACGCGTGCAGTTCCAGGGCCTGGGCGATCCGGCACGGCGGCTGCACCGGATCACCGAGGAACACGCGGTGCTGCTGGAGGTCATCCGGGCCGGGGACACCGACGCCCGGCATGCCGCCCTGGACGAGCACATCGTGCAGGCGGTGGCCAAGCTGCTGGGTTAGCTCCGCCGATCCAGCAGGCAATGAGTTCGGCCTGCCGAAGGCCCGGCTCAGGACGCCCTGACGTTCATCCGGGTCGCGGTGGCCACCGCGGCAAAACCGTGCTCCAGCATCTCCTGTTCGTAAGCGCGGACCGCGTCGAGCAGGGGCGCGCCGGAGACCAGCCTGGTGGCCAGCAGACCGGCCTCGTGCACCGCGACCCCGGCGCTGATCCCGGCCGGGGGCATCGGGTGCGCCGCGTCGCCGACCAGCGTCACCGGCACCGGCGACCACGGGGCGGGACGGCTGGAGGTCTGGATGCTCGCGGGCACTACGTACCGGAGGTCGGCCAGCCGGAGCAGCGCGGTCAGCGAGGGGTGCCAGTCCGAGAGGGCGCGTACCGCTAGTTCCAGCAGCTGCTCCGGGCCGAGGTCGAAGAACCCGGGGCCGCAGAGGTCGGCGGGCAGGGTCGCGCCCCACATGAGGTAATCCTCGCCAGAGGGCAGGCCGAACTCGGCCGGGTCGCGGCGGAACCGGTGCGCGGCCAGCGCGAGCGCGCGTCCGTCCTGCCCGCCCACGCCGAGAAAACCACCCAGTGCGGGTGCCGGGGTCAGCTCCCGGGTCCGCGCGGTCAGTGGGGTGCGGCCGTAGATCAGCCTGCGGTCCAGCGCGGACACCGGGAAGTCCGGCAGCAGCTGGCGACGGACCCCGGAGTTGACCCCATCCGCGGCGACCAGCAGATCACCGTCCACAGTGGACCCATTGGTGAGCAGCACCCGCACGCCGCCGTTGTCCAGAAGTTCGTAGCGGGCGAATCCGGCGCCGAACCGGGTCGAGTCCGCCAGCCCGCGCAGCATGATCCGGCGCAGGGTGAGCCGATCGACGGTGATGCCGGGGACGCCGGGCGGGAGGTCGATCTCGGTGTAGCCGCGCAGCTGTGGGTCGGCGAAGCTGACGCCGCCGTCAGCGATGCAGGCGGTGGCGACCGCCTGCTCGTAGTCCTCGGCTGGCAGCCAGGTGCGCAGTGCGGTGTGTCCGTTGCCGTTGAGGTGGATCCGGTAGCCCTGCGCGCGGGCGTCGATGGCGAGATCCCGTTCCAGGAGCAGCACGTCGACGCCATGCCGCCGCAGCCCGTGTGCCAGGCAGGGGCCGGCCAGCCCCGCCCCGCTGATCAGAACACGCACAAATAACCTCCCAGTGAGATCGTCTCGAATGAGATTATCTCGGATGTTAGCATTGCGTCCATGGCAGCTCAACCGATCGACCCGATGGCCCTCGGACTGCTGATGTACCGCGCCCACCAGCTCGCCAGGGCCAAGGCCAACCACGCGGCCCGGCCGGCCGGGATCGAGCTGCAGCACGCCGGGGTGCTGACCACGATCAGCACCGGTGAGGTGCACAGCCAGCGCGAATTGGGCCGCACCCTGGGCATCGACAAGTCCACCCTGGTCCGCATCGTCGACGACCTGGAACGCCGGGATCTGGTGCGGCGGCAGCGATCCGACCACGACCGCCGCGCCTACGAGGTGGTGATCACCGACGAGGGCGAACGGCGCCTGGGCGAGGCAGGCGAGCTGTTCCGCGCGGCGATGGTCGAACTCCTCGCCGTGCTCGACCCCGGCGAACAACGGCAGCTGCACGACCTGCTGGCCCGCTTCGCAGACCAGGAGCGAGCCGGGGACGAAACAGCGTGAAGCCGTACTGGAACACCAACGTCGCCCGGCACCCGGACATCCTGCGTGCCGTCCCCGCGGACTGCCGCGAAGCCCTGGACATCGGCTGCGGTGACGGCCTGCTCGCCCGGAAGCTGACCGCGAAAGCCAAGCGGGTCACCGGAATCGACAGCTCACCGCGGATGATCGCCCTCGCCCGCGAACTCGCGGCCGACCACCCGGACCTCGACTTCATCGAGGACGATTTCCGCACCGCCGACCTGCCCGCGGCGGGCTATGACTTCATCTGCTCGGTGGCCACCATCCACCACGTGGACCTGGCACCCGCCCTGCTCCGCCTGCGCGATCTGCTGCGCCCCGGCGGCACCCTGGTCGTGGTCGCGCTGGCCCGCTCGGAAACCTTGGGGGAGCGGACGTTCGCGGCCGCGGTGACGCCGATCGTGTGGAGCCTCAAGCGGTTACGCCGCGCGCACAGCCCCGAGGGGATGCCCGGGGCCGAGGCGCGCCTGAGTTACGGCCAGGTGCGAGCCACCGCGGAACGCCTGCTGCCCGGCGTGCGCTACCGCCGGCACATCCTGCGCCGGTACTCCCTGGCATGGACCAAACCCGGCTAGCACCCGCACAGTGTTGGCCGTTCTGGGCGGCGAGTTGGGCCAACTGGTACGCCGGTTTGGCCCAAGCGGGCGTACCAGTTGGCCCAAGTGGTACGAGAGTGCGGATCAGCTGGTGAGGGGGGCCATGGCTTTCCAGGTGCCGGGGGTGCCTGGGGTGACGCAGATCCAGCCGGGGGTGCCGCCTGCGGTGGGCTTGGCGTGCCAGCAGGTGTCGCCGGGCTGGAAGGGTGCGGTCATGCCGGCTGCCGCCGGGTCCTGGAGGCCGTACAGTTCGCGGCGGCCGCGGCCGTAGACCGGGGTGCTGGGGCTGAGGTGTGTGTTGTCGCTGAAGTCGGCGGTGCGTGAGTAGGCGAAGTCCAGGTGCAGGAGTTCGCCCTTGAACTCCCAGGGTTTGCTGGTCCGGTTGACCAGGCCGCGGATGAGCACGGCGGTGCCCGCGCTGCTGTGCAGGCACTTGCGCAGGGTGGCCGGTTCCGGGGCCGCGGCGTGCAGCAGGTCGGCCTCGCTGTGCAGGACCGGCTGCGGGGTGACCGTGGTCGTCTTCACCGCGTTGACGTAGTAGGCCAGCCGGTCCGCGGCCGGGGCGCCGGTGGTGTTCCGCGCGCAGTCGGTGAACACGTTGCCCGCGGAGTGGGTGTCGCCGATCAGGTCGACGTACAGGCCGCTCCAGTTGGTCTCGCGCACCGTGTTGTTCCGCACAGCGCCGCTGAAACCGTTGAGCAGCAAGCCGTAGGCGCCAGTGCCTGCGACGGTGTTGCCGATGATCGAGCCGTGCCAGGTGCGGTTGACCGCGATGCCGTACTCGCTCATCGCGCGCACCGAGTTGCCCGCGATGACCGGCTGCTGGAACCCGGCGGTGGCGACGTCCTTGGCGGTGTTGAGCACGATGCCGGACTCGGCGTCGTGCAGCACGTTGTCGGTGATCATCAGTGACGGCACGGTGACCTCGGCCGACTTGGCGATCTGCACGTTGACGCAGTTGAGCGCCACGTTCCGGACGACGTTGCCGCCGATTTGCGCGCTGCCTGGCGCGGAGAGGTACATGCCGTGCTGGCCCGGGATGCCGTGGATGACGTTGCCGCTGATCACCAGGCCGGCGCCGTGGCCGGAGCCGATGCCGAAGCAGTGGCCGGAGATGGTGTTGCCGCGGATGACGATGTTCTCGTTGGGACTGCTGTTCCACTGGCCGATGGCGAAGTCGTTGTTGTTGTCACCGCGACGGATCGGGCCGGGGTCGCCGCCGATGCCGGTGATGGTGTTGTCCGCGAACAGGGCCCCACGCAGCGAGCCGGTCCAGCGGATGCCGCCGCCGGCGTGGTGGGCGATCCGGCAGCCGGACACGGTGACGTTCGTACAGCCGTCGAAGCGGACCGCGGCCACCCCGTTGTAGGACAGATTCCCTTCCCCTGCAACGTGTTCGGTGCCGCGCCCGGTGAAACTCAGCTCGCGCACCGCCACACCGTCGGCGTTGCCGAACCGCAGGGTGGCCTTGCCCTTGCCACTGGCGTCGGTCTGGGTGAGCCGGGAGGCCCAGCCCGCGCCACGCACGAGGATGTTGTTGGCCTGGATGAGAATCTCGCCGTTGACCCGGAAATCGCCGGGCGGGAAGTACACGGTGCCGCCGGCGACGGCCGCCTTGATCGTCGCGGCGATACCGGCGGTGTCATCGGCGATTCCGTCGCCGCGGGCGCCGAAGTCCTTGACGTTGAAGACCAGTGCGGACTCCGGCGCTGCCGGTGCGGCGTGTGCGGTGGCCGCCGGGGCCACCACCGCGGCCGCGGCCCCGATACCGCCGATCCGCAGGAAGCGCTTGCGGTCGAACTTCTTCGCCGGGTCGTGCGCGTGGTCCATCGTGTTGTCCCCCATCGGTTCCGCCCTGCGGCGACGGCCTGGTCGGAGATCAACGTAGTGCGCAGCCTGCCGGAAAACAGGCCCTGGCGGGTGGTATTGCGCTATCGGGCAGTTCCACCCGGACAGCACGACACGAATGGCGTAGGTGTCGTGCTGTCCGGGCGGAGGCGCTGTGCTCAGCCCGCCTTGCGGGCGCGCAGCAGGAAGCCGTCCAGCGGCAGCGGCGTGGTCCTGGTCAGCTCGAAACCCGCTGCGGCCAGTAGGGATCGGTAGTGCGACTCGGTGCGTTCGCGGCCGCCCACGTTGCACAGCATGTGGATGTCCCAGGGCACCGCGAGCGAATCGGTCGGCCCGGCCTCGGGCAACAGCCGTTCGATGATCATCAGCTCCGCGTGCTCGGGCATGGCCGCCGCACAGATGGCCAGGATCTCCTGGCAGCGGGCGTCATCCCAGTCGTGCAGCACCCGGGAGAGCAGGTAGACGTCACCGCCTGCGGGCACGGTCTTGGTGAAGTCGCCGGGCACCAGGGTGACCCGCTCGGCCACCGGCTCCAACGTCGGACCGGCGGTGACCAGGGCGCTGGGGAGGTCGAACAGGATGCCGTGGGCAGTGGGGTTGGCGGTCAGCACGCGGGCGAGCAGTTCGCCGTTGCCGCCGGCGATGTCGATCACGGTGCCCGCGGCGGTGAAGTCGACCTGGCGGGTGAGTTCGCCGAACATCGCGTTGCTGGCGGCCATCGACTGGTGGAACAGCCCGGCCAGTTCGGGATCGCCTGCCAGGTGGGTGAAGTGGTGCGCGCCGAAGACCTTGGCGAAGGACTCCTCGCCGGTGCGCACGGCCTCGGTCAGCGCGCCGAACGATCGGTAGAAAGGCCCGCCGTACATCCGGGCGAGGGAGTGCATCGACCCGTCGACGTCGGTGCGCAGCAGTTCGCCCAGCTCGGTCAGCGCGTAGCCGGTGGGCACCGTGCGCACCAGGCCGAGGGTGGCCAGGTAGCGCAGCAGCCTGCCGAGGCTGTCCTGGTGCGTGCCGGTGGCCGCGGCCAGTGCGGGCACCGCGGCGGTACCGACCAGGTGGTCGGGCAGGCCGAGTTCGACCGCGGCGGCGATGGCCTGGGTGGCCCAGGCGCCGGTGAGCAGGCGCAGCAGGCCCAGACCGGGTGCGGATTCGCGCAGGTGCGCGGCCAGCAGCGGCTGGACATCGCCGGTGGAGATCAGTTCCAGGCGGCGGAAGGCCGGGTTCGGGTGCTGGGCGTCCCGGAAGTAGAGCACCGTGCAGTTCTCGTGCCGGTTGTAGCCGCCGCCGTCGGGCCGCAGGTGCGCGGCGACGATGCGCTGCACCCCGGCGAGCAGCACCGGATCGGCCGCAGGCACGGCCAGCGCGACGTGGTTCTCCCGGCCGTGGCGGCGTTCGTCGGTGGCCAGGTGCGCCAGTTCCGGCGGGGTGGCCATGGCGAAGATCTCCAGCTCGCGCGGCTGTCCGGCGGCATCGGTGACCGGGGCGCGCAGGATGCCGACCTGGAGTTCGGCGGCGGGCACCCCGTAGCGGCGGCTGAGCCGGTCGCGGACCACCACGCTGGGGGTCATCGCACCCACGTCGAGGCCGTGGTGGGCCAGCTCCTCGCGCAGCCCGTCCAGGGTGGCGGGGAAGATCAGCACGGCGGCGTGCGCGAAGCGGGTCCGGCCGGCCAGCGCGGCGCGTTCGGCCGGCGGCAGCGTGGGCATCGCCGCGGCCAGCACCGACTCGGTGTCGTTGGCGCGCACCAGTTCCAGGGTTGTTCGCAGACGGGTGCGGTCTGCCCCGGCCAGAATGGGGGCGAGGGTCGAGGTCATGTGTGCTCCAGCGGTGTCAGATGCCGACGTAGTTCTCGGCGAAGAAGTCCTGGTGGGCGCGGGAATCCCGCAGGCTGTCGAGCCGGGCGCGGCACAGCGCGCGCTGGAAGTCCGCCGCCGGATCGGCGCCGAGCGGACCGTGCAACAGGTTGATCATCCAGTGCGAGAACTCCTGCGCCCGCCAGATCCGGGGCAGGCAGGTGCGCGAGTAGGCGGCCAGCGCGCGTTCGTCATCGCGGAGCAGTGCGTCGGCCAGGGCCCCGGCCAGCACCTCGGCGGCCATGATCGCCAGGTTGGCGCCCTTGGCCGCGGACGGGCTGATCAGGCTGGCCGCGTCCCCGGCCAGGAACAGCCGGGCGTGCTGAAGCGGATCCAGGACGTCGGAACGCAGCCGGACCGGTTGACGCTCGGTGATCGGACCCTGCCGCAGCGGGCCGAACTCCTCGGTCCGCATCCGGACGCCGAGTTCGGCCCAGATCCGCTCGTCCGGCCACGCCGCCGGGGTGTCCGTCGGCGGGATCTGCAGGTAGTAGCGGGTGACCTCGGGACTGCGCGCCATGTGACCGGCGAAACCGTTGTCGTGCAAGGCATAGGTGACAGCGGCCATGCTCTGCGGCGCCTGGGCCAGCACGGCCAGCCAGGTGATGCCGTGATCGCGGGTGTGCCGGGAGACCGAGGCCGCCGCCACGGCCTGCCGGGTCACGCCGTTGCCGCCGTCACAGCCCGCGAGGAACCGGCCGGCGACCTCCCCGTCACCCTGGGCGTCGCGGTAACGGACAGTAGCCGTCTGCGGGTCGACCTCGGTGACCGTGGCGCCGAATCGGAGTTCGCCGCCCCGGCTCAGGTATTCGCTGATCAGATCGGTTACCAGGTGCTGTTGCGGATAAACGGTGTGCACCTCGCCGCGGCCCAGTTGGCCGTAACGGAGAGTGAATTCACCGTTCGCATCCCGGAACGCGCATACGTCGTGCGATCGCCCATTCCGGAGCATTCCGGCGGCTAACCCGTGCTCGGTGAGCACCCGGGCGCTGTGCGCGCTGAGGAATCCGGCCCTGGCCCGGGTCCACACCTGGTCCCGGCTGGCCCTTTCCAGAATGAGCGTGTCAATTCCACTGGCACGTAACAGGTTGCCCAGCACGAGCCCGGATGGACCCGCGCCGACAATGACCACGGCCCGTTGCTTGGCCACGTTTCGCCGCTCCCTTATTCGCCGATGTGCGCGAGCAAGTTAGCAGGGCGGAATTGCGGATGATCATCGGGTATTGGCTGTTAAACTTGTCTCGCTGGATGATCATCCGAATGGGTTTAGATGATCACCGAAATAGGTGACGGCTTGAATGCGGCGTCGGCCGGAAGTCACTGCTTCCTGATATCGGCCGGGGTGCCGCCGGTCAGTTCCACCAGCTCGGCGAAAGTCGTGGCGAACAGGGTGTGCCGGGCGCCGCCGCCCGCCCACAGCTCCGGGTGACCGGCCAGGGTGACGTCGATCAGCGTGGGCAGCGGGGCCGGGTGCCCGATCGGCGCGACGCCGCCGACCGGCTGGCCGGTGGCCGCCAGCACCACCTCGGGATCGGCCCGCCTGAGCTTGGCCACGCCGAACTCGGCGGCGGCCTTGCGCAGGTCGACCCGGTGCGCGCCACTGCTGACAATGAGCACCGGGCCGTGGTCGCCGACGAACACCAGGCTGTTGGCCACCGCACCCACCGGACAGCCGACCAGCTCCGCGGCGGCCGCGGCGGTGGGCACGTCCTCGGGCAGGGTGACGATCTTGGCGGCGCGCGGCAATCCACTCAACGCGGTCTCGACCCGGCGCACGGCGTCCTGCATGGCAACCCCTTTCCGTTGTGCGCGCAGGCTAACGGCCGCGGGGTTGCCGGGGGAACCTGATTTTCGCCGGTCCACAGTGGACCCCGTTGGCGAATCGACGGCAAGATCCGCACCCCCGTACCAGTTGGGCCAACTGGTACGCCCACTTGGGCCAACTCGGCGTACGAGTTGGCCCAAGTGGGCGGAAGATCGGCATGCCAAGGCGAGTTCGCCGACAGCGTCCACAGTGGCACAGGGGCCGGGGTGCCCGGCCCCTGTGCCACCCGGATCAGCCGATCTCGTACGCCTTGAGCACTGTCTGCTCGACCGAGGACTCCCCGTCGGATGCCTTGGCCCGCAAGGACACGAAGCCGCCGGCCGGGTTGCGCACGGTTACCGACCAACCGGTCGGGGCCGGTTCGACCTTGGCCTGTTGCCAGGTGGCGCCGTCGTCGACCGAGTAGTCGACGGTGAGGTTGGTGGCCTTGGCCGTACCGTCCTGGCGGGGCACCGTGACTGGGATGGTGAAGTCCTGGCCGGCGGGGGCCAGGTTGTGGATGTTCACCGGTGGCGCATAGCGGACGTTGAACAGCGGCAGCGCGCTGTCGCGAGGGCTGCGGAAGGTCCAGGCCGACTGGATCTTCGTGGCGGTGCGCCACCACTGCGCGGTCCTGGTCACGTCGGCTTCCAGGCGGTACTCGTTGGCCCTGCCGCGCGGGAACACGCCCCGGCCCGGTTCGTGGTGCCGACCCAGTTCCTTGCCGTCGCCGTAGAGGGTCATCGAGCCCGTGTCATAACCCCACGCGGGCTGCACCACCCTGGGATGTCCGGCGGCGTCGGTGAACCAGGGCACGGTCACGTCGATCAGGTTGCCCTTGGCCCAGGCCCACGGGTGGTTCTCGCCGAGTTCGTTGCTGGTGGTGCCGGTGAATCCGGGGCTGTGCACCGCCTTGTTCCACTCCTGCCGGTAGGACTTGCCACCCTCCAGCCGCACCTTGGCCACCAGGTCGCCGGAGGCGTGGTAAACGCCGCTGACGTTGATCTCCCAGTCGCCGGGGGTGAAGTGCTCGACCCGTTCGCCGGAGCTGATCGCCTGGTTGTGCACGTTGACACCGATCCGGCCGCCGAAGGCGGAGATGTAGGAGCCGACGATGGCCGGATCGTCCGCGCGGAAACCGTGGTAGGCCATGGTGACCGCGGCCAGGTCAGCGGTTCTGACCGGGTAGTCGAGCTTGGCCGGGACCTTGCCGGGGGAGGGGAAGGCCAGGTCGTAGCGGTATTTGCTGGCCGTGCGGGTGGTCAGGGACATCGGCCCGCCGGTCTTGGCGTACTCGGCGACCCTGGCCACCGAGGCGCCGTAGACCTTGATCGAGGGCAGCACCACCGGGTTCTCGTCGCTGTCGGGCTTCGCACCGGCGCGGAAGGGCGCCTCGTCGGTGGGGTAGAGCACGGTGGCCACGCCCCCGGCGGCCTTGACGTTGCGGATCCGCTGGTACACCTCGTCATAACTGATCGAGCCCAGCCCGAGGACCACGATCTTGCCCTTGGCGTCGACCTTGGCCAGCTCCTCGACCGTGCCGCCACCGGCGTGCACGCTGGGCAGCTTCAGGTCGACCGCCTCCCGGGTGGCCCCGCGCAACCAGCCCGCGTACAGCTCGCTCCGGCGCGGGCCCTCGGTGAACAGCTCGACGTCCGGTTCCTCCAGCCGCTGGTTGTTGGCGTAGGCGAAATCGGGGGAGCTGACCCCGGGTGCGGACCAGCTGTACAGCTCGCTGAACCGGGTGCTGAGCCCGAAGCCCCAGCCCAGCATCTGCCCGGTTCGCTTGTCCCGGCTGAACATCTGCGAGACCCAGTAACCACCCCTGGCCGCGGGCTGGTCGGTGCTGATCTTGACCTGCTTGGCCTGCCGCGCGTCGAAGTTCAGCGTGGTGGCCTTGCCGATGCGCAGTTCCGGGTTGGCGAAGGTGGTGATGCTCGGCTCCGCGCCAGGGCGCGGGGTGTACACCGAACCTTCCATCCGGTAGGTGCCCGGCGGGACCCGGGTGGCGCCGCTGAACGGGATCGGGTATTCCTTGCCGTCGTCCAGCCTGGTCAGCGAGAGCCTGCCCTGATCCTCCAGTGTGGCGAGTTTTCCGTCCCGGCGCAGGATCCTGGCGTTGACGTCGTAGTGCTCGCCCTCCTCGTTCGCGCCGATCAGGGTGCGCAGGGTGGCGCCGCCGCCGGTGGCGGTGAGGGTGCCGGTGTAGTTTCCCGGCTTGGCCGCGCGCGGGGTGAACCCGACGGTGACGCCGGCCTGCCCGCCCGCGGGGACGGTCACCGTGTCCGCGGACAGCTTGACGGGACTGGCGGATCCGGGGACACCGGTGAGGTCGAGCTTGAGGTTGAGCGTCACCGGGGTGGGGCCGGTGTTGGTGTAGGTGACGGTGCGGTTTTCCGTTGCGGTTCCAGGCCATTTGAGGAACACGTTGTGCCCGCTCGGATTCGCGTGCACCTTGGTGGTGGTGGCCTTGCCCACGTCCAGCCGGCCGCTGCCGACCTCGAACACACCGTGCTCGGGCACCGGGTTCGCGGTGGACACGAGCGCGGACTTGAGCTGCTCGGCGGTCCAGTCCGGGTGCTGCTGGGCCAGGATCGCCGCGCCACCGGACACGTGCGGGGTGGCCATGGAGGTGCCGGATGCCTTGGTGTAGCGCTCGTTCACCGGGGTGCCCATGGCCGTGCCGGTCGCCCGTGCGGCCACGATGTCACTGCCCGGGGCGGAGATCTCCGGCTTGACCGCGCCGTCCCCGTCCCGCGGGCCCATGCCGGAGAACGCCGAGCGGACCCCGGATTTGGTCAGGCTGCCCACGCTCAGCGCGAGGTCGGCGGTGGACGGACTGGCCACCCAGCCCGGGTGTCCCTGATTGCCCGCGGCCGCCACGAACAGCGTGTTGTGCTTGCGGGACAACGTGTTGACCGCCTGGGACATCGGGTCGGCGCCGTCGGTCGGGCCGCCGCCCAGGCTCAGGTTGACCACCTTGGCCTTGACCTCGGCCGCCGCCCAGGTCATGCCCGCGATGATGTCGGCGAAACTGCCCTGACCGTAGTCGTTGAGCACCTTGCCCACGGCCAGGTCCGCCTCGGGCGCGACGCCCTTGTACTTGCCGCCCTCGGCCGCGCCGGAGCCGACCGCGGTGGCCGCCACGTGGGTGCCGTGCCCGTCGCCGTCCTTGACGTTGCCCTTGCCGCTGAAGTCCTTGCTGTGCTTGACCTTCCCGGCCACATCCGGGTGCGTGTCGTCGATCCCGGTGTCCAGCACCGCGACGGTCACCCCCTTGCCGGTGTGCCCGCCCTGCCACGCCACCGGCGCGCCGACCTGGCCGGCGCTGGTGTCCAGCGAGGCGGAAACCTTGCCGTTGAGCCAGATCTTGCGCAGCCCACCGGAGAACGCGGCCGGACCGGAGCGGGTGAGGTCCTGCCAGAACTCGGCCGCGCGTACCTTCTGCTGCTCCGCCGCCGCCAGGTTCACCTCCGGCAACTCCCGCCGCACCGTCAACCCGGCCGCAGCCGCCCCGCGGGCCGCCGCCTCCGGGTACTCCACCAGCAACGGCAGGTGCTTGCTGCGCGCGTCGTCGAAGCCCTGCCGGATCAGCCCGGTGATGTTGAACAGCTCGCGATCCAGGCGGCCCTCGGCCAGTGGCCGTTCCGCGCTCAACGGCACCAGGTACCAGTCGGTGCGATCGTTGCGGGTGACCGGGAACTGCCGGAACCCGATCGCCGCGCCCTCGCGACCCGCCTCGATGGCGAGGTTCCAGGCCCCGCCGGCGCCCGGCCGGGCCTGGACCCGGTCGCCGGTGATCAGGGTGACCTGGTGGGTGCTGCCCGCGATGGGTGCGGCGGGTGCGGCGGCCGGTGCGGCGGCGGCCGGTGGCAGCACCGCCAGGGTGGCGCTCGCGGTGGCCAGTGCCAGCAGCCCGGCCAGCATCCGTGGTCTTCGGCTCATCGATGGAACCCCCTCAGTACACAACCGGGGCCGACGCCCCTACGAGAGTCATGTCCGGATCCCGACGCGAGTTCCCGTTGATCACTCCTTCGGCCTAAGCACCCATCCGCACCGTGTTGGCCGTTGTCGTACGGTGTGTTGGCCGTTATGGACGGTGTGTTGGCCGAGTGGCGTACCAGTTCGGCCAAGACTGGGTACGACAACGGCCAACACGCCGGCGAGGGGTGGGGTGGTTCAGCCGACTGGGCGGCTGCTGATTCGGAATCCGCCGGCGAGCACTCGCTGTTCCGGTGCGGGCGCCAGGCACTTGGGGAGCTTGTCGGCGTCAACCGGGCCGGTGGTCCAGCCGCGGGCGGGTTCGCCGCCACCGCCGCTGTGCAGGCTGAAGCCGATCCGCTTGCCGCGCCAGTCCGCGATCTGCTGGTGGGTGTCCGACACGATCACCGACACGGTCGCCGACCGGCCGCCCGCGGAGGCGCAGTCCACCTCGCCGAGCGCCCACAGGGTGATGTTCTCCTTGGCGAAGTAGTGCGAGAGCCGCACGGTGCCCCAGGCCCGTTCCGGCTCCGGCTGGCCCAGCACCCGCAGTGCGTGCGCATCCAGCTTGATCCGCACGTCGTCGGCCTTGGTGAAGTACTCCAGCCGGGCGTTCCCGGTCACGCTGACCTCCCGCTTCGGCAGCTCCGGCGACGCGGCCTGCGCCGAACCCGCGGTGAGCGCGAGCGCCGTCACCGCGATCGAGACTCCCAGCACCCGTGTTGACCTGTGCACAACAACCTCCCCAGGCAGGTGGGCCGGTTCGCCCACACCAGGACGATCTCCGGTCCGGCCCGGGGTCGCCTCCCACCCGCGGGGGACCGGTGGCGCCGGGCGGGGGAGCCTGGCTCCACCGCGGGTGGGAGGGCTCAGCCGGGCAGCCGGGTCCAGGCGCAGGCCAGCTCGGGCAGGTACACCACCGACGGGGTGGCCCTGGCCTCGGCGGCCAGCCGGTCGTTGAGCGTGGCCGGGTCGATCTCGCCGGGCGCCAGGATGCCGACCCGTTCGGCGAAGGGGAGCACGCTGATCAGGGTGTCTCCCAACAGGATCGCGGCCTGCTCGGCCGCCTCGGAGGTGGCCGGGACACGCACCGCGACCCGTGGATCGGGCAGCCCGGCCTGACCGAACAGGCTGAACAACTGCTCGCCGATGTCCGGGACGCGGCCCATGGTGCGCAGGCTCTCGATGATCAGCCCGATGCTGCGGTTGAGCAGCGGCAGCGCGGGCACGGACCGGGCGCGGGTGGTGTTGAAGTCCTGGAAGGACACGATCCCGCCCGGCCGCACCAGCGCCGCACTGGCCTTGATCGCGGCGACCGGATCGGGCACGTGCAACAGGATCAGCCGCCCGACCGCGGCGTCAAACCGTTGTGCCAGGCCGAGATCCGGCAGCTCGGCCTGCTGGAAGGCGACATTGGCCAGGCCCAGCGCACCCGCCCGTTCCCGGGCCGCAGCCAGCACGCCAGCGTCCGCGTCCACCCCGGTCACCGAGCCGGTGGGGCCGACGATCCGGGCCAGCTGGAAGGTCACATCGCCCGCGCCGCACCCGACATCGAGCACGTGCATGCCCTCGGCGATCCCGGCCGCGCGCAGCAGCTGATCGGTGAACTCGGCGTAGAAGCGGGCCTGGGTGGCCAGGCGGCGGGTCTCCTCGGCGGAGTGCGCCAGGACGTAGGTCTGCTCGCTCATCGTCATGTCTCCTAGTCCGCGATCCGCAGTGAAACCGGGCCGAGCAGGGTGGTCTGGCAGGCCAGGCGGCAGTCGGCCGATTCGGCCAGGATGTCCAGCACCGCCTGCTCATCGGGTGCGATCGGACTCAGATTCTCGGCCCCGTCCAGGATCTGGACCAGGCAGGCGCCGCATTGTGCCGCGCGGCAACCGAACACCACCGGGGTGTCCTGGCTGTCGCAGAGTTCCTGCATGCTCGTGCCGGGCCGCACCGCGAAGCGGGTCCCGGCGATCTCCACCGCGATCACGGCCGCACCCCGCGACTGGCCGCGGCGGCCGGGCTGTCCGGCACCGCGGCGGCGGCGAGGTCACCGGCCGCGGCCGTGTCCACCACCAGCGCCGCCATCTCGGCCATGAACTGCTCGTAGTTCTTCTCCGCGCTGCCGAACACCCGGCCGGTGGTGGTGCCGCCCTTGATGGCCTGCCCGCCCAGGTGCCGGTGCATCTGGCGGAACAGCCCGAACAGGTCCACACAGGACCGGTATGCCTTGTCCAGCGCGGCATCCCCGGATTCACGCACCCAGGTCTTGAACACCGGCTGGTGGTCGTAGATCATCCGGAAGAACGCCTGCCAGTCCGCGGGCACGAAGCGCAGGTTGTTGGCGCGGGCGGCGATCACGTCCGGATGGCTGAAGTTGACGTGGAAGAGCGCGTCCAGCATGAGCAGGAACGGCAACTGGTAACCCGAGGCCACCCCGGTCACCTCGTCCTCGATCCAGCCGCAGGTGACCTGGATCCGCCGGAACTCGTCCGGATCGATCAGCGGGATCAACCGCTTGGTGACCATGAAGACGTTGCGCAGCGCGGCCTGCACCATGCGCAACGCCTCGGTGGCCCCGGCCCGGTCGTCCACCTTCGCGCACTCCAGCGCGTGACAACCCCAGCCGTAGATCGGCGCCCCGAACGCCTCCACCGCGAAGAACGCCCGGTAGAGGTCCAGTTCGCTCTGGTTGCCGTGGTTGAGCCAGAACGCGGGCCGCATCCGGTCCAGCGCGGTGATGTCCTGGTAGGTCAACGTTTCGCCGCCGGCGACGCCGTCGAGTTCCCAGGCCAGCATGGTCATCACGATCTGGTTGAACCGCGGGATCGTGCCGGCCGTGTTAGAGGTCGAGACCACTAATTCGGCCAGCGGTGCGGGCATCGTGCTCGGGCCGGTGGCGGGTTCGTCCTCGGGACTGCCCTGCCGCCACAGGTGGTTGAGGTAGATCAACGGCACCAGGAGCAGTTCGGCCCGCGCCACGGGCAGTTCGGCCGCCTGGCCCAACAGGGTTTCCGCCGAGGGCAGGGCAGCGGCTTGCGCGCTGAGCCAGTCGCGGAAGGCGGTGGCGTCCCGTCGCTGGTACTCGGCCGCCGCCGTCCGGCACAGTTCCGGGATCGCCTGCAACGGGCCGGGGAACCGGAAATCCGGTGCCCGGTCGGTCAGGAATCCGGTTTGGGTGCAGGCCAGGGCGCCCAGCGATCGCAACGGTCCCAACAGGTGGAAGTCCGCCGGTGGCTGGTTGCTGAAGGTCGAGGCGCGCCGGGTGCC
Organism: Crossiella sp. S99.2; assembly: GCF_023094165.1. Taxonomy (GTDB): domain Bacteria; phylum Actinomycetota; class Actinomycetes; order Mycobacteriales; family Pseudonocardiaceae; genus Crossiella. Next base: position 60,915 of record NZ_JALMDK010000020.1, read on the forward strand.
CGGGACGTCGAACAACGGCACAGCGGTAGGTGTAGCCAACATGATCTCCCCCAGAGATTGTCAGAAGCTACCGGTAGATCCGCGCTGCCGGGATCCTGCATGCCGGATGTGCCTGCCGTGGCGTTTGCGCCGAATGGGCGTCCGGCCGTGGCCGAATTGTTGCCTGGGAAAGCGGTGGAACCGTTTGGGTCACCGGTCCGACTACTGGGGGAAGTCCCTTCCACCGCTAAGGAAGCCGGATGACCGCGAACCAGCTCACCGCGACGACCCCCGCGCCGCCCGCGAGTCAGTCGCGCACGCTGCGCCCCCTGTTGCTACGCCTGCACTTCTACGCCGGTGTCCTCATTGGACCCTTCCTGTTGATCGCCGCTTTCACCGGCCTGCTCTACGTGTTCACTCCGCAACTGGAACGCGTTGTGCACAGCCAGGAACTCTTCGTCACCCCCGCCGGAGCCGCACAACCCCTGTCCCAGCAGATCGCCGCAGCCAAAGCGGCCCTGCCGGACGCGACCCTGGTCCGGGTTCGTCCCGGCGCGACCGAGACGGACAGCACCCAGATCATCTTCAGTCGGGCCGGCCTGGCGCCCAGCCACTGGCTCACCGCCTACGTCGACCCCTACACCGCCCAGGTCCGCGGCACCCTGGAAACCTACGGCTCCAGCCAGGCGACCCCGATCCGCACCTGGCTGGACGAGTTGCACCGCAGCCTGCACCTGGGCGATGCCGGCCGCGTGTACAGCGAACTGGCCGCGAGCTGGCTCTGGCTGGTGGTACTGGGCGGCCTGATCCTGTGGTGGCAACGCCAACGAGCCCGCCGTCGGCGCCTGCTGCTGGTGGACCGCAAGCTCCGCGGCCGCCGCGGCCTGCTGTCCTGGCACGCCGTGCTGGGCACCTGGATCGCGCTGCCGCTGCTGTTCCTGTCCGTCACCGGCCTGACCTGGTCCGAGTACGGCGGCGAGAGCATCGCCGACCTCCGCAAAGCCCTGTCCTGGCAAACCCCCACGCTGTCTGCCAGCCTGTCCGAACACTCCGCGCACGGCTCGCACCAGCAACCCACCGGCACCACCGGCCCGGACGCGGGACCGGACCGCATCCTGGCCACCGCCCGCCAGTCCGGCCTGGACGGCCCGGTCGAGATCACCCTGCCCTCGGGGGCCGGAAAGGCATACCTGGTCAAGCAGATCAAGGGCAGCTGGCCGCAGAAACAGGACGCCGTGGCCCTGGACCCCGCCACCGCCCAACCCCTGGAAACCCTGCGCTTCCAGGACTTCCCACTGGGCGCCAAACTCGCCCGCTGGGGCATCGACGGCCACATGGGCGTCCTGTTCGGCCTGCCCAATCAGCTACTGCTCGCCGCGGTCTGCCTGACCCTGATCGCGATGATCCTCTGGGGCTACCGGATGTGGTGGCACCGCCGCCCGACCAGAGATCGTTTCTCGCTGGGCAAGCCGTTCCCACGCGGCGGCTGGCGGGCCGTGCATCCGGTGGCGCTGGCCGGTTTGGCGGTGGCGGCGGTGCTGTTGATGTGGCAGCTGCCGGTGTTCGGGGTCTCGCTGCTGGGATTCCTGGTGGTGGACCTGGTGCTGGCCTGGCGGGCCCGTCGACGGGGCGCGCTGGTTGTGCGGGGTGAGGAACTCCTGCGCAAGTGATGCCGGGTGGCACTGGCCATAGGTCCGGCCGTCGGACCTATGGCCAGGCCGGGGCTGACCCGGCCGCTGTCAGCCGGACTCTTCGGGCCTGATCCCGTTACCCAGCAACAGATACCGCTCGGCGAAGTCCGCGATCTCGCGCAGCAGTGCCTCCCGGTCCGCCGCCACCGGCAGCAACCCGGCGAAGACCTGCCCGAACCGCACCCCTGGCACCACCGCCACCCTGGCCACCAGCTCGTCGAAGTCCTGGGGCAGCACCGCGCCCGCCGGCCGGGGGACCAGTCTGCACAGGTTTTCCAGCGCGTCGCGGGCGGATTCGTGGCCGGTGGTGTGCCAGAGCAGGGTGGCGGCGAGCAGGTGCGCGATGGCGGTGGCGGGTTTGCGGTTGGCGGCGCTCAGGTGGCCGGCCAGGTTGTGGTGGCAGACGGCGATACTGTGCACCTCGGCGCGCTGGTAGACATAGCGCAGCGCGAGTTGTTCCAGGTCGATGGCGCGTTCTGGTCTGCGGCGGGTGCGTTCCAGCTGGGCGCGGGCGCTGAAGACGCGGCCGAGCTGGGTGAGGTCGCCGAAGTCCTGGAAGACCTGCTGGCAGTGCCGGAGCAGGCGTTCGGCCTCCTTGCGGCGGCCCAGCCGGGCCAGCAGGGTGGCCTCGTTGAAGCGGGTGCTGGCCTGTTCGTGCCTGCCCGCGCCGCGTTGCCCTTCGCTGTGCTGGATGCGGCGGTTGAACTCCAGCGCGCCCGCCCAGTCCTCCTGACCGCGGGCGGCCCGGCAGGCGGCGTCCAGGACCAGTTCGAGCACCTGCCAGGGCGGGGCGCCATCCGGTTCGGGTTCGAGGGTGTCCAGGTGGGTCAGGAGGGTGGTGGCGCGGTCCAGGGCCTCCTCGGAACGGCCCAGCAGAGCCAGATTCTGCAGCAGGGTGGCTTCGTGGCTGGCTTCGGTCCAGGATCCGGCGGGGGCGGCGGGCAGGCGGGACTGGGCCAGTTCGACCGCGTCGGTCAGGCGGCCGTGGTCGCGGGCCAGGTCGGCGAGCTTGCCGGCGACGACCGCGGCCATCTCGGACCGGCCCTGGGCGTCGGCCTGGACCAGCACCGCGCGCAGCCGGGTTTCCGCCCCGGCCGGATCGATGGCGGCCAGTGTGATCGCGTGCACCGTCTCGCACAGCAGCCGGTCCGCCGGGTCGAGTTCCTGGGCCAGGCACAGATCCAGGTGGCCGAGCAGCCGCACCGCGGTGCCCGGCGAGCGGTCCCGGCCCAGCACGTGGTGCAGGATCTTGGCCACCTCGCCCCAGCGGGCCAGCCGGACCAGGTAGGGCACCGCGGCCAGGGCGGCGTGCACGACCTCGGTGGTCGAGGTGCCCTGGTTCTCCCGCTCCATCCGGTCCTGGCAGATCGCCCACCACAGCGCGCCGATCAGATCGTCCAATGTGGACTGCTGGGCAGCCGGGACTTCGGACCGGATGGCCTCGGCAACGCCGGGATGCAGGGTGTAGCGGATGATCCGCCGATCCGGGTCCGGGTGCACCAGGGCGGCATCGCGCAGCAGGGCAAGGGGTTCGGCCAGCGGCACGGCCTCGCCGGGTTCCCACAGCCGGGGCCAGAGCGCGGCCACGATCCCGGACTGGCGGTCGTCCTCTTCCAGACAGGCCAGCAACTCCGCCAGCCGCCGGGCCGGCTCGGGCAGGTCGGCCAGGGTGCCGGTGGTCCAGGAGGTCAGCGCGCGCAGGAACTGGCCGGGGTCCAGGTCGCTGGATCCGGTGGCGAAGAAGGAGTCCAGGGGTTCACCGCGGACCGTGGCCGCGGCGTGCGCCATGTCCAGCCGGTCGCGCAGCCGGCCCGGATCGGTCGCGGCGGCATCGGCCAGTTCCAGCAGACCCGGGTGACCCTGCACCACGTTGATCACCTCGCGGACCAGCGTCCGCTGCCCGGAATCCCCGTCCAGCAACGCTTTCAGGTTGGGCAGCTCCCTGGCCAGCAACGCCGATTCGGCCAGCGAGAGCGCGTGCACCGGCAGCACGGCCACCCGCTCGGTGCCCAGCCCGGCCGGGGTGACCCGGCTGGTCAGCACCACTCGGGAGGCGCCGCGGTGCCCGGTGAGCACATCCACCAGGTCCGTCCACTGTGGATCTCGCCAGGAGCCGTTGCGGGACAACAGGGTTTCCAGGTTGTCCAGGACCAGCAACACGACCTCGTCGCGCAGCAGCGCGGCCAGCCGGGGCAGGAACTGCTGGAAGGTCGCGGCACTGCCCAGCGCCTCGGTCATCCGGAACCGGGGGAGTTGCGCTTCCAGGGCGTCGGCGAGCAGCCCCAGCGCCTCGCCCGGTGCGGTCTCCCGCTCCGGCGCCCGCCACCAGGCCAGGCCGCCGAACCCGTTCTCGTGCTGGTAGGCCAGTTCCACCGCGGCCGTGCTCTTGCCCGCCCCGGCCATGCCCAGCAACAGCACCCCGGTCCGGTCGCTACGCGGGGCGAGCGCGGTGCTGGCGTCGATGAGCAACTGGGTTCGTCCGACAAAACGCGTTGGCTCATCAGGGAATCCGGGCATTCGCTGCCGGTACGGATCCAGCTCCGGTTCCCGGTCGGGTGGGTTCAGCCGCAAGCCGATGCCGCCGGAGCCGAACAACGCCGGGGTGCCCACGGACAACGCGGGCCGGTCCGCGCAGACCCGGCCCGCGGCCACCGGCACCGCCAGCCCCAGCGCCCGGTCCACCGGCAGGCCACCGAGCAGCCGCCGGTACAGCTCGCCGGTCAGGGTGATCGCGAACTCGTCCGAGACCGGGTACCGCATGCCCACCGCGGCCACCCCGAACGCCTCCACCAGCCCCACCGCCGGTCCGACCGTGGCCACGCCGTCCCCGGAACGCCGGGAGAACCGCTCGGCCTGTTCGGCCAAGCCCAGGCGCTGCAAGGTTTCCGCCGCGGTGGCCGCGCCGGAGTGACAGGTGCCCAGCACCGCCAGCTTGAGCCGCCGCCGCGCCGGCCGCAGCAGCTCCACCAGATCCGCGGTGTGCACCGGATCAGCGGTGCCGTCGGCATGTTCCAGCAGCACCAGGCCGTGCTCGCCGTGCCCGGCCACGTGCAGCACGTCCCAGCCCGGCGACTCCTCGGCGAAGCCGCGCAACCGTTCCCGGGTGACCCCGTACTGCACCACGCGGATGTGCACCGCCTTGCCGGTCTGCTTGGCCAGCAACCGCACCAGGTGGGCCAGTTCGTGGCGTTCCCGGCGCAGCGCGAGCACGGAGGTCCGCGAGGGCATGGAGAACAGCGCCAGGATCCGCAACTCCGCGCCGACCGGTTCCTTGCGCACCTGGCGTTCCCCCGGCCACCGGTAGACCAGCCGAATGCCGCGCCGGGTCAGGGACTCGCCGTCGACGTGGGCCAGTTCCAAGGGCCGGTCCAGCAGGAACGCGGCCCGCGCGGGCAGGTCCACCAGCACGGTGTCCAGATCGCTGTCCAGGATGGCGTGCCCGATGGCCTGGCCGAGCACCGCGACGCCTAGCCACTCGCCCAGCCAGTCGACGATCTCCGCCTCGGTGGCCACCCGGTCATCGGGCGCGGCGTTGCGCCGCAGGTAGCCGTCGAGGTCGTCGAACGCCTCGTGTTCCGCGCTCGCCGGGTCGAGGTCCACCTCATGGTCGGCGACCAGGTGGCCGTCGGCGTCGGAGAGCAGCCAGCGCCAGCGGAGATGGCTGGAGAGATCGGCGGCGCGCAGCACCCAGGTAGTCACTCCGGGGGTGTCTGTCCTGGGGGCCGGAGCGTTTCGGGTGCGCAGGTCTCAGTTCGGCACACACAGGGTGGTTTTGTGTCCGATCACAACGGAGGCCCGTCAACTCTGGAAAAGTACCCAGCGTGGCCGCCCGGTGTGACCCGCATCATGTGATGTGTTTGTTTCTCCCGGAACCACGGAGGTCTCGATGCGGATGCGTGCCCGAGCGGCGGCGGCCCTGGCGATGACGGCGGCCGCGCTGCTGTCCGGACCGGGCGCGCAGGCGGATGCACCGGAGTACGTGGCGATGGGGGACTCGGCCGCGGCCGGACCGCTGATCCCGCACCAGAACATCAACCTGGCCTGCCTGCGCTCGGACCGGAACTACCCGGCGGTGGCGGCCAAGGCCCTGGGCGCGAGCCTGCGCGACGTGACCTGTTCCGGGGCCACCACGGCCGACTTCGCGGGTCGCCGACTCGGCTTCATCGCCCCGCAGTTCGACGCGCTCAAACCGAGCACCGACCTGGTCTCGGTCACCATCGGCGCCAACGACTCCGGCCTGTTCCAACAGGCCCTGAGCTGCATCAACCTGCTCCCGGAGCCGGTCGGCCTGTCCTGCGCGGACCGGCTGACCGCGGGTGGCCGGGACCAGCTGGCCGCCGCGGTGGACGCCTGGGCGCCCAAGTTCGGCGCGGCCCTGGACGAGATCCGCAAGCGCTCGCCGCAGGCCAGGATCGTGGTGACCGGGTACGGCACCTACATCCGGCCGGAGGGCTGCCACCCGGTCCAGCCGGTGTGGGCGCGGGACGGCCGCTACCTGCAGAGCGTGCTGGACCGGATCAGCGCGGTCGCCCGCGGCCAGGCGCAGCAGCGCGGCGCGCGGTTCGTGGACTTCGCCGCGGTCACCGTCGGGCACGACATCTGCGCCGCGCCCGCCCAGCGTTACCTGGAGGGCCTGATCCCGACCAGCCCGGCGGCCCCGCTGCACCCCAACGCGCAGGGCATGGCCGCCTTCGGCAAGGCGATCGTGGCGGCGGCCCGCGGCTGAGCGGCGGTCAGCGGCGGGTGGCCGCCCGCGCCGCCAGCGCGGCCTTGAGCAGCCCGACGTCCTTGGTGCTGGTGGCATCCAGCCCGGTCAGCTCGGCGATCCGGCGCAGCCGGTAGTCCACCGTGTTCGGGTGCACGTGCAGTTCGGACGCGGCCGCCCGCCGACCGCCCGCGCGCAGGAACACTTCGAGGGTCTGGACCAGTTCTTCGTTGCCGGACAAGGGTTCCAGCACCCCGGCGAGCTGGTCCAGGGCGGGGCTCGGCCGGGACAACTGGTACTCCAGCAGCACATCCCGCAGCCGGTGCACCCCGGGCGGCCGGCCGAACCGCCGGGCCACCGCCAGGACCTCCCCGGCCACCGTGGCGGCCTCGGCCACCCCGGCCGGTTCGGCGGCCACCGCGCCGACGGTGATCTCCGCGCCCGCGGCCCGGCTCAGTCCGGCCACCACCCGGTCCAGCCAGGCCCAGTCCCGCTCGGTCAGCTCGGCCACGGGCGCCGGGCCAGGCAGCAACGCGGTGCCGCCCTCCGCGGTCAGCGTGGAGAGCACCGGATCGCGGATCTGCCGGTCCAGCTCAGCCCGCACCCGGCGCAGCTTGCGCCGCCCGGCGATCACCGGATCCACCCCGTCCCCGGTCTCGTCCGGATGCGCCCCGACCGCGAGCGCCAGCACCAGGTAACACGGCGGCAGCCGCAACCCGGCCTGACCGGCGGCGACCTCGGCCGGGATGCCGCTGAGCAGCGAGGACAGCAGGGTGTGCCGGGCGGAGTGATCGTCGTCGAACATGGTCTGCCGGGCGTCCAGATACCCCGCGCCGACCGCGGGCGCGACCACTTCCAGATAGCGCAGCGCGAGATCGTTGACGGTCATCACGTCCTCGATCTCCTCCGGCCGGGCGTCCGGGCGCAGCGAGTCCCACAGGACCTGGACCCCGATGTGGTACGCGGTGAGCACCACGTCGATCGGCAGCCCCTCCTCGGCCCGGCGCGCCGCCGACTCACGCAGGAACCCCAGTTCGCCGCGGGTGGGCAGGGTCCGGGTGCGCAGGATGTCGATGAAGGAACGCAGGGTCGACTCGATGACCTGGTTGATGTCCCCGGCGAGCGCCTCGGCGGGCAGCTGGCGGTAGGCGGGCACCCGCCGGGTGATCTCCACCAGCACCCGCTCGACCAGCGCGGGCAACTGCCGGGTGAAGCGCTCGTGCAGTGCTTCTCCGCCGACCACCAGGTCCCGCGGTTTGTCATCCGGCACAGCTGGTGGCCCTGCCTTCCACGATCCGACCCAGGTCCGCCGTCGAGTTGGCCCAAGTGGTACGCCCACTTGGCCCAACTATGCGTACCAGTTTGGCCAACTCGGTGTTTGGGTGGTGGGTCAGCCGGGCGAGCGGGTGTCCAGGGCGGCGGCTTCGGCGGGGGTGGGGGCGGTGCCGCCGAGGTGGGCGGGCTGCCACCAGGTCTGGTCCGCGGCCGGGCTGTCCGGGTAGTCGCGCTGGGCCTTGTCCACCAGTTCGGCCATCCGGGCGCGCAGCTCGGCGGTGACCGCGGTGGCGTCCTGTTCGGGGGTGGGGTGCAGGGGCTCGCCGATCAGGATGGTGATCGGCAGGTGCCGGGTGCCCAGGGCGCGCGGGCGGCCCTTGGTCCACATCCGCTGGGTGCCCCACAGTGCCATCGGGATCAGCGGCGCGGCCGCGGCCGCCGCCAGCCGGACCGCGCCGGACTTGATGTCCTTGACCGTGAACGAGCGGCTGATCGTGGCCTCCGGGAACACCCCGATCACCTCGCCGGTGCGCAGCGCGGCCAGGGCCTGCTCGTAGGCGGCCTCGCCGGCCTTGCGGTCCACCGGGATGTGGTGCATGCCGCGCATCAGCGGGCCGGAGATCCGGTTGTCGAAGACCTCCTTCTTGGCCATGAAGCGGGTCAGCCGCTTGGCGGGCAGCGCGCCGAGCCCGGCGAAGATGAAGTCCAGGTAGCTGACGTGGTTGCTGGCTAGCACGGCGCCGCCCTGGCGCGGGATGTGCTCGGCCCCGTCGATCCGGATCCGCATGTCCAGCACCCGGAACATGGTCTTCGCCAGTGCGATGACCGGGGGGTAGACGATCTCAGCCATGGGTGGTTGCCGACCGATCTGCAGCAGGGAAACCGGACATTACCGAAGCTAGGCCGTTCCGGATAACCCGGCAAGGCAACCGCGCCGGAAGCAGTCGATCTCACTCGCGTCCCAGCATCCGGATGATCTCGATCGCCTCGGCCACCCTGGCCGCGTCGGTGCGGTGGCTGAGCACGCACAGCCGGAGCAGGTACTGGCCGTGCAACCGGGTGCTGGACAGGAAAATCCGTTCGGTGGCGTTGATCCGGTCGAGCAGGCGCTGGTTGTCCGCGTCGTCGCCGTGCTTGCGGCGGAACACGTTCACTGTCAGGTCCGGGTGCACTGGAACGTCCACTTCGGACAGTGCGGACAGTTCGCGGTGCACCTCGGCGGCCAGGTCGAGTTTCTCGTCCAGGGCCCGGCGGAACGCGGCCACGCCGTGCAGGTGCAGGGGCAGCCACATCCGCAGGCCGCGGAACTCGCGGGTCAGCTCGGGGCCGAGGTCGCAGAAGTCGGGCGGCCACGGATCCCGGCGCAGGTCCTGGAGATAGCTCGCGTCCACGGTGTGCGCGGCCCGCAGGGTGGCCCGGTCCCGCACCAGCAGCACCCCGGTGCCGTAGGGCAGGAACAGGGTTTTGTGCGGGTCGAAGGTGATCGAGTCGGCCAGTTCGATGCCGCGCAGTTTCGCCCGGCCGCGTTCGGTGAGCTGGAAGCCGCCGCCGTAGGCGCCGTCGACGTGGAACCACAGGCCGTGCCGGGCGGCGATCCCGGCCAGGTCGGTCAGCGGGTCGATGGTGCCGGTGCTGGTGCTGCCCGCCGTGCCGACCAGCAGAAATGGTTCTCTACCGACCGTTCGGTCGGCGGCGATGAGCGCTTCGGCGGCGGCCGGGTCCATTCGGTGCTCGGCGGTCACCGGCACCACCCGCACCTGGTCGGGGCGCAGTCCGGCGATCAGCGCGGCCTTGGCCACGCTGAGGTGGGTGTGCTCGGTGACGTAGAGCGTGCCGCGGTCGTGCCGCGGGCCGAGCCGGTCGTGCCGGGCGGCGACCACCGCGGACAGGGTGGCCAGTGAACCGCCGGTGGTGATCAGCCCGCCCGCGGTGGCGGGTAAGGCGAACTCGCGGCAGAGCCAGTCGAGCACGCTGTCCTCCAGCGCGACCAGGTCCGGCGCGGTGGAGGCGACCCCGGTGAACCGATTGACCACAGTGGACAGGAACTCGCCGATCGAGGCCGAGATCAGCCCACCGGCCGGGAAATAGGCCAGGTAGCCGGGTCCGGCGGTGTCCACCGCGTTGGCCGCCGCCTCCCGGAACACCGCCAGCAGCTCGGCGAACTCACCGGGTTCCTCGGCGGGCGGGTCGAACGGCTTGGCGCCGGTGAGCCGGGAGGCGGGCGCGGCGGGCAGGCCGGCCAGGAAGTCGGCGGTCAGTTCGGTGGTGGCCGTCATCATCGCGGCCAGCTCCGCGCGGCTCGGGTCCAGTGACATGATCGCCACGATAGGAACCGCAGGTCAGCGCGGTCTTGTACGTTATTGCGCCCGCCAGCGCAGGTATCCGCCCGGTGCCACGCCGACCATGCGCCGGAAGTGCCGGGACAGGTGCGCCTGATCGACAAAACCGACCTCGGCGGCGGCCTGCGCCGGGCGGATCCCGCGCTCCAGCAGCTCCCGGGTCCGCTGCACCCGCTCCTGGTTGAGGTAGGCGTGCGGCGGCAGCCCGAACCGCTCCCGGAACCCGCGCAACAGCACGAACCGCCCCAGTCCGACCTCGGCGGCCAGCTCGTCCAGACTCGGCGGCCCGGCCATCCGGGCCAGCAGCAGCTGCCGCGCCAGCTCCAGCCTGCCCGCCCCCGCCCGTACCGGCCGCGGCTCCCGCGCCTGGGTGCCGTGCTGCTGCCAGAGCCGCGCGATCGCCTGGTACAGCAGGGTTTCCGAACTCAGGTGGGCCTGCTGCTCGGCGGCCCGGTGGGCGGCCAGGATCGCCGCCGCCAGCTCCCGGTCATAACTCGGCTCGCCGTGGAAGGCGGGTGTCCCGGCGGGCCCGCCGAGTTCCCGCACCGCCGCCGAGACCAGGTCCAGGCCGGGGTAGAGCACCCGGTAGGCCCAGCCGTCCGCGCCGGTGGCCTGCCCGGTGTGCACCTCGCCCGGGTTGACGCAGGTGATCCCGCCCGCGCCGATCACCCGGGTGTCCGAGCCGACCTGCAGCACCTCGGATCCCTGCTGTACCACGCCGATCGCGTAGGTCTCGTGGCTGTGCCTGCTGAAGGCGTGCCTGCGGAACCGGGCTGTCATCAGGTCCAGTCCGGGCACGCTCGGATGCCGCCAGTACCGCGCGGGTTCGGCCGTCGCCACCCCCACACCGTACGTGTTGGCTCCGGCCAGTCCACTCGATCGGATCATCAAGTCCGCGATCGGCCGGTCGTGCCCAACGCCGCGGTTATGGTCGAGAAGCGTGGCGCCCAAGGAAACCGGAGTGTCCACAAGGGACTGAGAAAGGGCATTCCGTGACTCACCTGGGCACCGCCGCGGCGCTGCGCCTCGGCCTGCGCATCCGCACCGAGTTCGTGCTGGGCCGCCTGCTCGGCGCCTGCGGCGACCAGATCGCCCGGCTGAACTGGCCGCGCTCGCTGGAAGATCCTTACCCGCTCTACGAACGCATTCGCCGCCGGGGCGCGTTGCACAAGCAGCTGAGCGGAGTGTGGGCGACCACGTCTTATACGGTGTCCAGGCAGGTGCTGCGCGACCGCCGGTTCGGCGTGCCGATCGCGCCGGGCAGTCTGCCGGTGACCGCGGTGAACCGGTACTTCCCGCGTTCCATCGTCCAGCTGGACCCACCCGAGCACACCCGGCTGCGGCGAGTGGTCGCCCCCGTGTTCACCCCGTCCCGGATGACCGACTACCGGGCGGGTTTGCAGGCCACGGTGGACGAACTGCTGGACCGGGTGACCGATGCGGACCAGTTCGACCTGATCACCGACCTGGCCATCCCACTCGCGGTGGCCCTGACCGGGGATCTGCTGGGCATCCCGCCGACCGAGCGGTCGGGACTGGCCGAGTACAGCCTGGCGGTCGGATCGAACCTGGGCGGGGTGCGGTCGGTCCGCGACGCGGAGGAACTGCTGACCAGGGGCCAGGAGCTGACCAGCCTGTTCGACCGGTTGCTGGCCGCCTCCCCACCCGCGGCCGAACTGCCCGCCCGGCTCGCGGCGGCCAGGGCGGACGGCACGATGACCACCGCCGAGGCCCAGGCCATCCTGCTGTTGTTGGTGGCCGCGGGAATCGACACCTCGGTCGGCATGATCGGCAACGCCGCGCACGCCCTGCTGCGGCACCCGGACCAGTGGGCGCTGCTGTGCGCCCGACCGGAACTGGCGCCGCGCGCGGTGGAGGAGGCCCTGCGCTACGACCCGGCAGCGCAACTCACCGCGCGCCTGGCCCACGAGGACGTCGAACTCGCCGGCCAGCTGATCAAGGCCGGTCAGGTGGTGTTCGTGCTGATCGCCGCCGCCAACCGGGACCCAGCCGCCTACCCCGACCCGGACCGCTTCGACCTCACCCGCCAGAACGAACCCGACAACCTCGCCTTCGCCAACGGCATCCACTTCTGCCTGGGCGCCAGCCTGGCCCGGCTGGAAGGCGAGGTGCTGTTCCGGGCACTGGCCGAGCGGATGCCGTCACTGCGGCTCGCGGGCAGGCCCCGGCGGCTGATGTCCACCGGGACCCGGGCGTTCGAGGCGTTGCCGGTGACGAATTCCGCCCGTCGCACCGTTGGCGGCCAGTCGGCGGCGGTCGCGGGGCGCGGCCGGTAGGCGAGGGTGACGTACCTGGAGTAACGCACCCGCCTGCGGCCGTGCGGGTGGCGTGCTCCTGCCGGAAGTAGTGCGCGGTTAGCCCGGGTGAGTGGTGTTCACCGGAGCTGTCCGAGGGATGTCCCGACGGAGGACAGACTCGATTCCGTGGACAATCGGCCGGAGGTGCGCAATGTGGCCGGCGGCCCGGGCCCGATCGTGCAAGCCGGGTCCATTGACCACGTCTCGCTTTCCGCCGAACCGCCCGGCAGGCCCCGGATTCCCCGGCAGCTGCCGTTGGCGGTGCGGGACTTCACCGGTCGCGGCGAACACCTGTCCGCCCTCGACGCGCTGCTGACCGGCAGCGCGGACGACGGCCTCGGCGCGGTGATCATCTCCACCGTGGACGGCACGGCAGGCGTCGGCAAGACCGCGTTGGCCGTGCACTGGGCGCACCGCGTCCAGCACCGGTTCCCCGGTGGCACGTTGTACGTGAACCTGCGTGGTTACGACGCCGGGGCGCCCGCCGACCCGCGTGAGGTGCTCGGCGAGTTCCTGAGTGCGCTGGGGGTGCCGCTGGAACAGGTCCCGCCGGGACTGCCTGCGCGGGCCGGGCTGTACCGGTCGGAGCTGGCCGATAGCCGGGTGCTGATCGTGCTGGACAACGCCAACTCCGCCGCGCAGGTGCGGCCGCTGCTGCCCGGCGACCCCGGTTGCCTGGTGGTGGTGACCAGCCGGGCGAGCCTGACCGGACTGGTGGTCGGCGAGGGCGCCAGCCGACTCACGCTGGACCTGCTCACCCCGGAGGAGGCCCAGGGAATGGTGCGGACGATCCTCAGGCCGCGCCGGGCGGAGGCGGAGCCGGACGCGGTGGTCGAGCTGATCGAGACCTGCGCGCGGTTGCCGCTGGCGCTGCGGATCGCCGCCGGGCGGGTGGCGGCACACCCGCACCTCACCCTCGCCGAGCTGGTCGCGGAGTTGCGCAGTGACCTGGGGCGCTGGGACGCGCTGAGCGTGCCCGCCGATGAGCACACCGCGGTGTGGCCGGTGTTCGGCTGGTCCTACCACCTGCTCACCCTCGCCCAGGCCCGGATGTTCCGTCGCCTCGGACTGCACCCCGGCCCGGTGATCAGCCTGTACGCCGCCGCGGCCATAGGCGGGGTCGGGGTGGCCGAGGCCAGGCGGTTGCTCGACGCGCTGGCCGAGGTGCACCTGATCGAGCCGATCGCCCGGGACCGGTATCGCCTGCACGACCTCCTGCGCGCCTATGCCGCCGATCGGGCCGAGCACGACGAGTCCCCGGCAGAGTGTGATCAGGCCCGCCGGACCTACATCGAGTGGTTCGCCCAGCACACCGCCGCCGCCGTGCTGGCGATCGCGCCGATGCTCGCGGAGTGGTACGGCGCCACCGATCCGGCCGCACGGCTCACCCCGGAGATCACCTTCGCGGACGCCGCCGCGGCGTGGGCGTGGGTTGGCTGGGCGGATGCCAACGTGCTCCCGGTGGTCCGCACGGCCGTCCGCCACGGTCTGGACCACTCGACCGTGGCCCTGGCCCGGGTTGCCGCCACGATGCTCTCGCTGCGCGCGTTGTGGGACGAGGCGCTGGAGGTCTGCCGGGCCGGGCTGGCCGCCGCCCGCAGGCTCGGCGACCGCACCGCCGAATGCCGGTTGGCGGAGAACCTGGCTCTGCTGCAGTGGAGTGTCGGCGAGGTGCGGGAGGCCGAGGAGTCCTTGCGGATCGCGCTGACCCTGGCCAGGGAGATCGGCGACCGTTGGCTGATCGCGGAGGTGCTGCACCACCTGGGCTGGCTGCACGTCGACCGGAAGTTGTTCGCCCAGGCCAGGGAGCACCTGCTGGCGGCGCTGCCGCTGTGCCTCGGCGCGCAGGACGGGCGGATGGAATACCTCGTCGAGTGCCATCTCGGTGTGGCCTACGGCGGGCTGGGCGAGCACGACCAGGCCCGCGGGCACCTGGAGCGCAGCCTCGCGCTGCTGGCACGGACCGGTCACGCCGGCGTCGAGTCCTACCTGCTGACCCGGCTGGCCCAGGTTCGGCAGGCCGCGGGCGAACACCGCGAGGCGATCGCCCACTGCGAACAGGCCCTGGCCCGCGAGCAGCGCATCTCCCGGCCACAGGACCACGCCCGCACCCTCGACATCCTGGGCAGTTCGCTGCGGCACCTCGGCGACACCGCCCGCGCGATCGAGTCCTGGCGCGCGGCGCTGGCGATCTTCGAGCGGTTTGGCGACTACCAGGCGGCGGACCTGCGTGCGCGGCTTGGTGATCTGGAGTTGTAGACCGTCCGGCAGGCTGGCCGGAAGCGGCCGGGGACGACGCGATTTTGCTGATCTACTGGCGATCATGGCCAGTCCTGCAACCGATGCCACGGTGTCAGACCTCATCCGGATCCGGGCGGCGGCGTCGCCGGACAAGCTCGCCTACCGGGACGCCACCGAGGCGGTCAGCTACCGCGCACTGGCCGAGCGCACCGCGTGGATCGCCGCGAACCTCGGGGTGGCGCGAGGTGCGCGGGTGGGTGTGGTGCTGGGCAACGGGGTGCCGCAGGTGCTGGTCACCCTGGGCATCACCAGGGCGGCGGCTGTTGGGGTGCCGTTGGATCCGCGGGCTTCGGCCGAGGAGTTGTCGCGCCGGCTGACCGCGTGTGGTGCGACCGTGGTGGTCACGGATCGGGTGAATCGGGCGAAACTGCGGGCTGCGGCGGGGATCTCGGTTGTCGAGGTCGAGGAGTTGTTGCGGCGCAACGATGTGCCGCCGCGGGACGACCTCGGGCTGGACGAGCCCGCGTGGCTGTTTCACACCTCCGGCACCACCGGGGAGCCCGTCGGGGTGGCGTCCAGTCAGCGGTCCTGGCTACTTGTCGCTGATGGCGCGTACCGGGAGGCGCTCGGCTTGTCCGCGGCGGATCACCTGCTGTGGCCGCTGCCGCTGTTCCACGCGTTCGCGCACTCGATGTGCGTGCTCGGGGTGCTCTCGTTGGGGGCGAGCGCGCACCTCATGTCCGCGTTCAGCGTGGCGGAGTGCGCGGAACTGTTGCGGGAACAGGAGTTCACCGTGCTGGGTGGGGTGCCGACCACCTTCCGGCAGCTGCGGGAGGTGGCTGCGCCGATGCCGCCGGTGTGCCTGTCCTCGGGTGCGCCGCTGCCCGCGGAACTGGTTGCCTGGTACCGGAATCGGTTCGGGCGGGTGTTGCGGGACGGGTACGGGAGCACCGAGAACTGCGGGAAGATCGCCATCGACGGGATGCCGATCCCCGGCGTGGCGGTGCGGGTGGTCGAGGGGGAGATCCAGGCCCGGGTGCCCGGCACTGAGCACTGGCAGGCCACTGGTGATCTTGGGCGGCTGGACGACGGGCGGGTGGTGATCACGGGGCGGCGCAAGGAGGTCATCATCCGGGGTGGGCACAACGTGCACCCGGCCGAGGTGGAGCGGGTGCTCGCCGGGTTCCCCGGGGTGCGGGACGCGGCGGTGGCCGGGGTGGCCGATGAGCTGCTCGGCGAGGTGCCGGTGCTCTACGCGGTCGGTGAGGTGGATCTCGACGCCCTGCACGCGCACTGTCGCCGCGAGTTGCCGCCGCACCAGGTGCCCGCCCGGGTGTTGCGGATCCGGGAGGTGCCGCGGACGCCCTCGGGCAAGCCGGTTCGGCGGCGGCTGGCCCACCAGCATGCCCTGGATGTGGTGCGCACCGAGGTCGAGGCGCTGACCGGGCGGTTGCCGGGCCCGGAGGAGACCTTTGCCGAGCAGGGGCTGGACTCGCTGGGCGCAGTGCGGTTGCGGGATCGGGTGGCCGCCGCGCTGGGGGTGGAGCCGGCGCAGACGCTGGTCTTCGACCATCCCACGCCGCGCGCCGTTGCCGACCACTTGGTCGGGAGCGATGTTCGGCCGCGGGTCACCCGGCCGGGGGCGACCGGGCCGATCGCGATCGTGGGCATGGCCTGCCGTTACCCGGGCGGCATCAGCAGCCCGGAGGACCTGTGGCGGGTGCTCGCCGCGGGCATCGACACCACCGGTGACTTCCCGACCGACCGGGGCTGGGACCTCGACGCGCTCTACGACCCCGATCCCGACCGGGTGGGTGGTAGCTACGTCACCCGGGGCGGATTCCTGGCCGACGCGGCCGAGTTCGACGCCGCGTTCTTCCGGATGTCCCCGCGTGAGGCGCTGGCCACCGACCCGCAGCAGCGCCTGTTGCTGGAGACCTCCTGGGAGGCCGTGCAGCGGGCGGGCATCGACCCGGAATCCTTGCGTGGCAGCAAAACCGGGGTGTTCACCGGGGTGATGTACAACGACTACGCCGGCCGTTTCGCCGGGCAGCCGCACGAATTGGAGGCCCAGCTCGCGCTCGGCTCGGCGGGCAGCATCGCCTCCGGCCGGGTCGCCTACACCCTCGACCTGCGTGGCCCCGCGATCACCCTCGACACCGCCTGCTCCTCCTCCCTGGTCGCCCTGCACCTGGCCGCCGAGGCACTGCGCGCCGGGCACTGCGACCTGGCGCTGGCCGGGGGCGCCACGGTGATGGCCACGCCCGCGCCGTTCGTGGCCTTCAGCAGGCAGCGCGGGCTGGCCCCGGACGGCCGGGTGAAACCCTTTGCCGCCAACGCCGACGGCACCGCATGGGCGGAGGGGGCCGGGGTGCTGCTGGTGGAACGCCTCGCCGACGCGGTCCGGCACGGCCACCCGGTGCTCGCGTTGGTCCAGGGCACCGCGACCAACCAGGACGGCGCCTCCAACGGGCTCACCGCGCCCAACGGGCAGGCGCAGCGGGAGGTCATCGAGGCGGCGCTGGCCGATGCCGGGATCACCGGCGCGGAGGTGGACGTGGTCGAGGCGCACGGCACCGGCACCGCGCTCGGCGACCCGATCGAGGCCGCCGCTTTGCTGGCCGCGTATGGGAATGCGCGGGAACAGCCGTTGTTGCTGGGCTCGGTGAAGTCCAATCTGGGGCACACCCAGGCGGCCTCCGGGGTGGCCGGGGTGATCAAGATGGTGCAGGCCATGCGGCACGGCAGCGTGCCGGCCACACTGAACGTCATCGAGCCGACCCCGCACGTGGACTGGTCTTCCGGGGCGCTGCGGTTGGTGACTGAGCACGAGCCGTGGCCGGTGCGGGACCGGCCACGCCGGGCGGCGGTGTCCTCCTACGGCATCTCCGGCACCAACGCGCACGTGGTGCTGGAGTCCTACCCACAGCCCACACTGGTGTTCCTGTTCCCTGGGCAGGGCGCGCAACGGCCGGGCATGGGCCGGGAACTGGCCGCGCGGCACCCGGTGTTCGCCGCCGCCTTCGAGCAGGCGTGCGCGCATCTGGACCCCGAACTGCCCGCCGCGCTGGACACCGAGCTGGTGCACCGCACCGACTTCGCCCAGGCCGCGCTGTTCGCCTTCGAGGTCGCGCTGTACCGGCTCTTCGAGTCCTGGGGCTACTTCCCGGACGCGCTGATCGGCCACTCCGCCGGGGAGATCGCCGCCGCGCACCTGGCCGGGGTGCTCTCGCTCAAGGACGCCGCCCGGCTGGTCACCGCGCGCGGCAGCCTGATGCGCGCGCTGCCCGCGGGCGGCGCGATGGTGGCGATCCGGGCCGCGGAGAGCGAGATCCCGTTGACCCCCAACACTTCCCTGGCCGCGGTGAACGGGCCGCGGTCGGTGGTGGTCTCGGGGGCGGAGGCGGAGGTGCTGGCCATTGCCGCGCGTTTCCCGGACGCCAAGCGTCTGCCGGTCAGCCACGCCTTCCACTCCCCGCTGATGGAACCCATGCTGGCCGAGTTCGCCGAGGTGGTGCGCGGACTGGAGTTCCACCCGCCGCGGCTGCGCGTGGTCGGGGCGCGGCCGGACGATCCCGAGTACTGGGTGCGGCATGTGCGGGAGACCGTGCGGTTCGGCGACAATATCGCGCTGGTGCGCGGCACCCGGCTGGTGGAACTGGGACCCGGCCACACCCTCGCCGCCCTCGACGAGGACATCGTGTCCACAGTGGACCCCGAGCGGGCGGCCGAGATCATCCGGGGCACACATCCGTTCCAGCGCAACCGTTTCTGGCTGGACAACACCGTCGGGCATCCGCTGATCGAGTCGATGGCGGTGCTGCCCGGCTCCGGCGAGGTCCTGTGCACCGCGGTGCTGACCGCGCCGTGGCTGCGCGACCACGTGGTGGGCGGCACGGCGCTGGTGCCGGCGACCGCGTTGGTGGAACTGGTGTTGCAGGCGGGCGCGGAGGCCGGTACGCCGGTCCTGGACGAGCTGGTGCTGCACGCGCCGCTGCCGCTGGCGACCCCGAGCCGGGTGCAGATCGTGGTGCGCCCGGCCGAGGGAGACACCAAGGCGGTCGAGGTGCACGCGGGCGAGGTGCTGCACGCCAGCGGGGTGCTCAGCGACCGCCCCGCACCCGAGTTCGATCTCGGCGACTGGCCGCCGGAAGCCGAGGAGCTGGTGATCGACCACGGCGAGTACGGCCCCGCCTTCCAAGGGCTGAACCGGTTGTGGCGTAAGGGAGACGAGCTGTTCGGCGAGATCCGCGCGGACCTGCCGGAGGCCGGGCGGTACGGCCTGCACCCCGCCCTGTTCGACGCGGCCCTGCACCCGGCCCGGCTGCTCGCCGACGGGATTCCCTTTGCCTGGCGCGGGGTGCACCTGCTCGCCGCGGGCGCCACCGCACTGCGGGTGCGGATCCGGGACGGGGAGATCGCCGTCGCCGACCAGGTGGGCAGGCCGGTCGCACACGTTGCGGCGCTGGAGGTGCGCACCCAGCGCCCTCACCGTGGCGTACTGCACCGCCCGGAGTTCGCGCGCACCGAGATCCAGCCAGCCGGGGAGGTGCTGCAGGTGCCACCGGGCGAACTGCACGAGACCCTGCACCGGGTGCTGGCCGAACTACGCACCCCCCGCGAACACCTGACCGTGCTGACCCAGCCCGGTGACCTGGCCGGGGCCGCGGTCGCCGGACTGGTCCGGGTCGCCCAGGAAGAGCACCCCGGCCGGTACACCCTCGCCCACACCGACGGCGACCGGGTGTTTTCCCTTGCCCCCAAAGTGGAACTGGTGCCGGTGCCGGGCGGGCCCGACTTCCCGTGGCGGGGCACGGTGCTCATCACCGGCGGCGGCGCCCTCGGTGGCGCGGTGGCCGAACACCTGCGCGCCAAGGGAATCCACGTCGTCGTAGCCAGCCGTTCCGGCGAAACCCGCTGTGATGTCACCAATCGCGCCGAACTGGCCGCACTGCTCGACTCGCTCCCCGAGCTACGCGCCGTGGTGCACACCGCCGGGGTGCTCGACGACGGCGTCCTTGATTCGCTCACCCCGGATCGACTCTCCGCCGTGTTGCGCCCCAAGGCCGACGCGGCCTGGCACCTGCACGAACTGACCCTGGACCGGGACCTGGACGCCTTCGTGTTGTTCTCCTCCGCCGCGGGCGTGCTCGGCCACCCCGGCCAGGCGAACTACGCCGCCGCCAACAGCTACCTGGACGAACTCGCCCGCCACCGCAAGACACTGGGCCTGCCCGCGCTGTCCCTGGCCTGGGGACCGTGGACCACCGGCATGATGACCGGCCGCACCGCCGAGGGCTTCCTGCCACTACGCCCGGCAGACGGCCTGGCCCTGCTGGAAGCGGCCCTCACCACCGACGAACCCGTCCTGGTCCCCCTCGCCTTCGACCGCGCCCGCCGCCCAGCCCCGGCCCGCCGCACCCAGCGCACCGCGAACCTGCCCGTGCTCGACCTGGTCCGCGCCGAGATCGCCGCCGTGCTCGGCCACGCCGACATCGACCCGGACACCCCGATCGTCAACCTGGGCTTCGACTCGCTGACCGCCATCGACCTGCGCAACCGCCTGGAACGCGCCACCGGCACCCGCCTCGCCGCCACCGCCGTCTTCGACCACCCCACCCCCAGAGCCCTCGCCCAGCACCTGTCCCCGGCCAAGCCCGGCCCCCTGCGCATCCTCTACCGCGACATCTGCGCGGCAGGCCGGCCCGGCGCGGCCATGCACCTCCTGGTCGCCGCCTCCTGGGCCCTGCCCAGCACCCCGACCCCACAACCCGCCCGCCCCCGGCAGCTGAGCGCGGGCCCCGGCCCCACCGTGGTCTGCTTCCCGAGCCTGGCCTCGGCGCCCGGGGAGTACCGCCGCCTCGCCGAACACCTGCCGAACCTATGGGAACTCCCGCACCCGGGCTACGACGGCGGCCCGGTGCCCGAGGACATCCCCGCCCTCGTCCGCGCCCACGTGGAGTCGATCCGGACTCTGGACGGCCCGGTGGTGCTGCTGGGCCGCTCGACCGGGGGTTTGGTGGCCCAGGCCGTGGCCGCGGAGATCCAGCCAAGGTGTCTAGTGCTGCTAGACACCTTCCCGGTGCTGGACGAAGAGGACCAGCACGAACTGCCCGTGCGCTCGGCACTGGAGATGGACGAGCCTGGCCTGGCGGCACTGGGTGCGTATGTCCGGCTGTTCCTGGGCTGGCAGAACACCCCGGAGGTGCCGACCCTGCACCTGCGACCGGGCCTGGTTCCCGGCGACCACTACTCGATGCTGACCGAACACGCGGACACCACGGCCGCGGCCATTGCCGAGTGGCTTGGCGACGCCGGTGACTGACCGGGTGGGATTCGCTGGGCCGGATCGGGGTTCCGGGGCGCCGATCCGGCCCAGCGAGTGCCGTTTCCGGCCCGCTCGGTGTCGTACCGGGGCGAGGGGGAGACCGAGGGGCGGGTCCGTCCGTGGCTGCGGACGGTGGCGTGCACCTGTCTACCGCGTGCGGGTTGTCTACGGTCGGCGGGCCGGCGCCGCACAAACAACTCGCGCGCACCAATCAACCGGTCGGTCGGCGGACCGACCAGGCTGGAACATCAGAGTATTGCCGCCGTCGCTGCTGCTCCGGGCAGTCCCGCACCGTTCTGATCAGGCCGATTTCCTGATCGCTTTCAGACTGTTGCGGCCCAGGTCCAGGGCACTGGGGCAGGGCGTTGACGGTGTGTGCGGGCGGCGCTGAGCCTCATGTCGAACCCCCTGCGTTTGTGGTTCGGAGAGGACGAAGTTATGGGAAGACTACGTTTGACGGTGGTCGCGCTGACCACCTTGCTCGCGGCGGCCCTGCCCCTGCCCGCCACCGCCGCCCCCGCCCCGCTGGAACCCGCCGTGGTCCAGGCGATGCTGACCGAACGCGCGACCACCACCCCCGCCCTGGCCGCCCAGGGCCGTGCGGCCGAGGTGGATGTGCGGCGGCAAGACGTGACCGGTGGCTGGGTGTTCGGGTCCGCCGTGCTCACCGCGCCCTCGGTCGAGGGCGCGGCGCCGGACTCCTGGCTGTTCCTGGCTCGCCGCACCGCGCGTGGGTGGCTAGTCGCACTAGACACCGGTTCTGGGTTCGCGGGGCTGGCCGCTCGCTCGCCGGAGTCGGTGCTGTCGGCGGGGGAGAAGGCGACCTTCGCGGCCAACGCGCGCAACGCGGCCGCGCCCACCGGGCTCGCGCTGCCGTACCCGGCGGGGGTGGCCTGGACGATGATCGGCGGGCCGCACGGCTGGAGCGGGCAGCCGCGGCCGTGGAGTTCGGTGGACCTCAACGGCGGTGACCGGCGGGTGCTGGCCGGGCAGAGCGGGCGGGCGTACTGGATGTGCCGCAACGGCGGGCACATCCGGATCATCCACGACAACGGCTGGACCACCGAGTACTACCACCTGCTCAACGAGATCAAGCCGGACGGCGCGCCGATCAAACTCGGCGACTACCTCGGGCTGACCAGCACCCGGATCCCGTGCGGCGGGTCGGCTGGCAGCAACCACGTGCACTACGCGGTGAAGAAGGGCACCGCGTGGACCGCGCTGAACGGGCTCACCATCGGCGGCTGGACCTTCCGCGAGGGCACCAGGGCCTACAGCGGATACGCCACCCACCAGACGGTGCGGCGCAACGTCGGTCAGGCACTGAGCAACTACGGTCCGGACGACCCGGGCTGAGTCACCCCGGGCGGCCGCGTCACTCCCATTCCCAGCGGATGCCGTGGCCGCCCGGCCGGGCGTCGGCCTGGGCCAGATGGGTTGCGCCCCAACGGGTCAGCGGCAGTTCGGCGAGATCGGTCCAGGGGGTGCCGATGTCGGGCCGCCAGATCCGGTGGCAGCGTGCGGGCAGCGCGGCCGGGTCGAACTGGATCTGCAACAGGTAGCTGCGGATCGGGAAACGCACCCCCCGGTGATACTCAGTGGCCAGCGGACCGCCCGCGCTGTAGGCCAGTTCGTATTCCAGGACATAGGTTTCGCCTGCCGCCAGCCGCCGCTCGAAGATCAGCTCGACCGCGGTGAGCCCGTTGACCCGGTCCTCCCGCACCCGCCCGATCCGGCACTGCCGGGCCACCCGGATATCAGGCAGCAACGGCGAATCACTGTGGTAGACCGCGACATGCCGGTCCACCCCGTCCCGGCGCGCGGCCAGCACCACCTGCCCCTGGATGGCGCGTTCCTCCCGGTCCGGGCCGAGCACGATCCGGTCATGATGGCTCAACCAGGCCAGGTCCCCGTCCGGCCGGTGCTGGATCCGGTCCAGCAGCGTGGCCACCCCGGCGTGCACCGGGCAGACCCGGTCCAGCGGCAGCGACCCCGGCACGTGATCCAGCCACCGACCGCGCGGTCGGGGCGGACCGAGCAGGGTGAGCAGCGAGTTCCGGGACAGTCCGAGGATGTCCTCCAGGGCCAGCACCGCCCGCAGCGAGACCGGCCGTTCGGGACGGCAGGCCCCGCTCTGCCAATAGCTCAGGGTGGCCACGCTGACCGGGAGGTCGCGGTGGCGCAGGTGGTGCCGCAGCCGTTCCAGGCTCAGGCCGCGCGAGGCGATCGCGGCGCGCAGGGCGTCACTGAAGGCGGACATGCCGGTGTCCTCGGGGTCGGGTGGCCGCCAGCCCAGTGTGCGACAACTCGCCTGCCTACCAACCGGCCGTTCGGGGGAGGCGATGGCGGGTTTGCGTCGATCCCGCGAGCACCCGGCTCCCTCTCATGGGGGAATGTCCTCCCTCATCTGACCGAGGCAGGCGCGCCGGGCCGTGGATATGGTCCTCGTGATCTACCGGGAAATGGGGGAGACCGGGTAGGTCCTGCGACGAATTCGCCTTTCCCAGCGCGGTTTTCCACTGCCCTGGGTCAGTTCGCTGACAAGTCTCCCCGGTGTGCCGACTGGACGCGAGGTCAGAGTGAGTTCGAATCGAAGGTCATCGTTGTTCCGAAGAGCCGTGGTCGTGGTGACCACGGCCGCGTTGAGTCTTTCGGTCGTATCGGTACCGCCGGCCGGCGCGCGGCCGCCCGAGCCCGTCAAGCTGCGCAGTCATGCGGAAATCCCGCGGTTACCCAGCAAGGCGGGCGACGCGGTCACCCCGGTGAACCCGGCCGGGGACTTCTCCCGGCGCGCGGAAGCAGCTCTCCCGACCGCTCGGTCGGCGCCGTTGCCGGCGCCGCCGAAACCGCAGCGCACCGGCTATGTCGAGGGCAAGTCGGAGGTGGTGGAACGCCGTCCGTCCGCGACGATCTACCGGAATCCGGACGGGACCAGGACCGCGAAGGTCTTCCAGGGCGTGGTCAACGCGCCGGAGCAGAACTCCGGGAAACTGGTGCCGGTAGACGCGACCCTGGAGATCAAGAACGGCGTGGTTGCGCCGAAGGTCGCGGCGGTGCCACTGGAACTGCCGGACCGCACCGACCCCGGCGCGGCGATCACCGTGGGCGCGCCCGCGGCCCAGGCCCGCCTGGAGCTGGAGGGCCTGCGGGACCAGGCCGCCGAGGTCAACGGCACCGTGGCCACCTACCGGGAGGTGCAACCCGGCGTCGACCTGCAGCTGGAGACCACCGCCTCGGGGGTGAAGCAGACCTTCGTCCTGCACCGGGCGGTCAAGAGTCCACAGTGGACCTTCCGGCTGCACCTGTCCGCGGGCCAGACGCCCGAGGCGCGGCCGGACGGCAGCGTGCTGATCAAGAACGCCGCCGGTGCGGTGACCTTCACCGTGCCGCACGCGACGATGTGGGACGCCTTGCGGGACAAGGACTCCGGCGAATGGCGCAAGGGGCCGGTGCAGCAGCGGCTCGAACGTGACGGCAAGGGGTGGCGGATCGTGCTCGCCGCCGACGCCGCCTGGGTGAACGCGGCGGAGCGGAAGTTCCCGGTGCACGTGGACCCCGGCACGTTCGACCAGACCTCGCTGGACTCCTATGTGAGCAGCGAGTTCCCGCGCAACAACTACACCGTTGATCACGAGCCGGGCAACGGCTACATCAACAAGGTCGGGTACTGGCCAGGGGCGGGCTGGAACGAGACCTACCTCTGGTTCGACCTCGGCCCGATGCACGGCAAGCAGATCCTGGGCGCCAACCTCGGCGTCTACTGGGTGCATTCCAACCTGCCGACGCCGACGAACTTCCGGGTCCGCCCCATCGACTCCGGCTGGCAGCACAACACCGTCACCTGGAACACCAAGCCGGCACTGGGCCGGCCGGAACTGTGGGCCCAGGGAGTCGGCGGCAGCGGGACGATGGTCGGCGTGACCGACTGGGTGCGCGAGTTCACCGCGGGCCGGTGGGGCTATCACGGGTTCGCCCTGGACGCCCCGGACGGTCAGAACGCGTGGAAGAAGCTGGCGGCCTCGGAGGCCAACCAGCAGGGCGGCGCGCCGGTGCTCTCCATCGACTACAACGACGCACCGCATCAGCCCACGCTGAGCTGGCCCTCGCCCAACGACGGCGCCACCTACCACCAGACCGGGTTCACCTTCGGGGTCGGCGTCGGCGATCCCAACGGAGACGCCCAGCGGGTGGAGTTCTACCTCTCCGAGAGCCAGAACGTCATCGGCAACCCCATTGACGCCGAAGGGATGGACGTGCCCGCCGGTGGCAACCACGCCCATTCCGGGCGGGTCCGGCAACTCCAGTGGAACAAGCAGTACTACTGGCAGACCCGGACCACCGACGGGCATTCGGACTGGGTGAACTCGCCGGTGTGGAGCTTCCGCACGACGAACCAGAAGCCCGGCGTGCCCGGCCTGACCGAACCGGTCGATCGCGCGGTCGTGTCCACCAAACAGCCGGTGCTCAACGCGAATCCGGTCACCGATCCCGATGGTGACGAGGTGCAGTACGAGTTCTCCATCGCCACCGGCGAGGACGGCCGCTCTGGGCTGGTCGCCCTGTCCGGTTGGCTGGGTAGTCCACAGTGGACTGTCCCGGCCGGGGTGCTCAAGGACGGGGTCACCTACACCTGGACCGTGCGTGCCAGGGACGTGGCGTCCAAGGAGGAAACCTTCTACGCCGCCTCGCGCAAGCTGCGGGTGGACATGCGCCTCGGCGCGCAGGCGCCGGTGCCCACGGACAGTTCGGGGCCGGTGACGGTGAACCTGTCCAACGGCAACGTGATCACCAAGCTGACCACGCCGAAGATGAAGACCGTCGGCGGCGACGTCGGCGTGGAGTTCACCTACAACTCCCAGGGCACCGGCGAATCCGGGCTCGTGGGGTCCTACTTCACCGGTGATTCCGTGGACGGGATCAAGGACACCGATGTCCCGGTGCTGGTCCGCACCGACCCCCAGGTGTCCTTCGACTGGGGTTCGGGTTCGCCCTATCCGGCGGTGATCGGCGATGACGGCTACCGGATTCGCTGGCAGGGTTATCTCAAGGTGCCCGACACCGGGAAGTTCTTCCTGGGCGGGGTGCATGACGACGGCATGCGGGTGTGGGTCAACAACCAGCCGCTCTACGACGACTGGAAGAACTGGTATCCGCCGGGCAGCGCGCCCCGGCTCGGCGGGTCCGGGATCCAGCTGGAGGCGGGCAAGTCCTATCCGATCCGGGTGGAGTACCGGGAGTGGAACGGCGGCGCGCACGTGCAGCTGTGGACCCAGCGGGAAGGCGGCCACCTCATCCCGGTGCCCTCCTCCTGGCTGTCCCCGGTGGCACCCGCGCTCCCGCCGGGCTGGTCGATGAGCGCGGACTTCGACGGCGGCGGCAACGGCTACACCAAGGCCGTGCTGACCGAGTCCGGAGTGTCTCTTGTGGACAGTACCGGCGCGTCCCATGCCTACACCAGGCTCTCCGACGGTGGCTACGCGCCGCCCGCCGGTGAGTACGGCACCCTCGCCAGGGACAGCGCGGGCAAGCTCACTCTGCTCGACGGCGATGGCACCACCTACGTCTTCAGCGCCTCGGGCAACCTGGAATCGGTCACCTCGGCCACCGACGCCCGCAAACCGGCCGCGGCCACCATGCAGTGGACCCCGGTCGACGCGGCCAACCCCATCGCGCGGCTGACCAAGATCACCGATCCGGTGTCGAACCGGTCGCTGGGCCTGCACTATTCCGGGGAAGCCGAATGCGCGGACACCCAGGGCTGGGACCCGGTGCCGCCGGGATTCGTCTGCGCGGTCACCTTCCCCGACGGCGGCAAGAGCCGGCTCTACTTCCACAACGGCAAGCTCGCCGGATTTGTCAACCCTGGTGAGGAGTGGATGCACCTGGGCTTCCATGCCGATCACCTGCTGTCCACCGTGCGGACCCCACAGGCGCTGGACTGGATCCGGGCCGACCTGGACAAGCGCAACACCAACGCGGTGGACTACCTGATCGACTACCACCACGACCAGCGGATGGTGAAGGAGGTCCGTTCGCCGGAACCCGGTGGCTTCAACCAGAATCCGCCCCAGCGCACCTCGCGGGGTTACGGCTACTACGGCGCGGACAAGGCCACCGTGGTCTGGCTCAGCGGGCTGCCCGCGGGCCGGTGGAGCCGCCGGGTGACCTATGACAAGGGCGGCCGGATGCTCACCGACACCGACGCCACCGACCGCACCACGCAGTACCAGTGGGGCGAGGATGACAAGGAACTGGCCAAGACCGATCCCGGTGGCCGCCGGACCACCACGATCTATGACGACAAGGGCAACCCGACCCTGAAGTTCGGCCCGGCTCCCGCGCACTGCTACGACGAGAGCCGCTATCCCACCCACCCCGCACCAGCGGGCTGCGACCAGATGCCGTTGCAGGAAACCCATTACGACGGCGGGCACACCGGCCTGTCCAGTGCCTGGTGGGCCAACAGCACGATGACCGGCAAGACGGCCGCCTACTCCACCGCGGCCCCCAACACCGACTGGAGCACCACCCCACCGGCGCCAGGCATCG
Organism: Crossiella sp. S99.2; assembly: GCF_023094165.1. Taxonomy (GTDB): domain Bacteria; phylum Actinomycetota; class Actinomycetes; order Mycobacteriales; family Pseudonocardiaceae; genus Crossiella. Next base: position 88,340 of record NZ_JALMDK010000020.1, read on the forward strand.
ATCCCAACGGCGCGTTCTCCGGCCGGATGACCGGACTGGTCCGGGTCGCCGACAACGGCCGGTACACCTTCCAGACAACCGAAAACGACGCCACGGACGGCGCCCGGGTCTACATCGACGACAACCTGGTGCTCGATCGTACTTACGCGCCAACGGTGCTGGAGAAGAAGCCGGTCGGCTACTGGCGGCTCGGCGACGGCGACGACATCGCCCGCGACGCCTCCGGCAACGGGCGGGACGGGCGGTATGAGGACAATCCGGGTCGCAACGCCGAGGGCGCGCTGCCGGATGACAGCAACCGCGGGGTCGACTTCACCAACGGCCGGGCGCTCATCGCCGACCACGACGCGCTCGACATCACCGGCCCGCTGACGATCTCGATGTGGGTCAAGCCGTATCGCAATGACGCGGGCGGTGGCTGGCATGAACTGATCAGCAAGTTCCGCGAGAACGACACCACGCCCTACGAACTGGCCATCACTCCGGACGGCAGGCTGCAGTTCCGGCAGGTCGGGATGAGCGGCGGCTGGCAGGCCCGGTTGTCGGACAAGCAGATCGCCAACGAGTCGTGGAATCACGTTGTGGTGACCAGGGATGACCGCAACAAGGTCACCTTCTACCTCAACGGGCAGAAGTCCGGCGAGGCCACCTTCGACCACCCGGCGGCGGCCAACTCGGTGCCACTGGCGATCGGGCGTCGCCCGGTCGGCGGCTCCACCCGGTCCATTGTGGACGAAGTCGCGATCTTCAACACCGCACTGGGCGAGCGCGATATCGCCCGGCAGGTCGGCGCGGCCGGACCGGTGAACGGCGACAAGCGGGCCATTGACCTGTCGCCGGGCCAGCACCGGTTCCGGGTCGACTACCTGCAGCACGCTCTCACCGGCAACCAGACCCGGGCCACCCGCGGGATCAACGTGCGGTGGCAACGGCATGGCGGCGCGCTGGTCGAGGTGCCCGCCGGTGAACTGCGGCCCGACTACGGCCTGGCCACCACGGTGCTGGACTACGAGTCCGACGGCGTTCCCGGCCGGGAAACGCTGACCCACCACGGCGGTGAAGCGGGCGAGATCGACCGGGCCTACGGGCTGGCGCTCGCGAGCACCGCGGATCCCAAGGGGCTCAACCTCGGCACCCGTACCGGGTATGAGAAACCTGGCGAGGGGTTCCTGCGCAAGACCGCCAAGACCATGCCCACCGGGGCGAAAACCACCTACAGCTACTACGGAAACACCGAAACCCGGGACAACCCGTGCACCACGCAGTCCGACCCGGTCAGCCAATCCGGACTGGCCAGGACAACCACCTCGGCCACCCCGGGCACCGGCGAGGCTCGTACCGTCGAAGAGGTCTACGACGTGATGGGCCGGGTCGTCGCGAAGGCGATTTCCGGTGCGTGGCAGTGCTTTTCCTACGACGGTCGGGGCCGGGTCAGTGAACACAAGTTCCCCGCCACCCCGACCGCCGCGGCCCGGACCGTGCGTACCGACCACGCGGTTGGCGGTGACCCGCTGACCACCTCGATCGGCGATGAGTTCGGCGTTATCACCACCACGGTCGACCTGCTGGGCCGGACGGTGGCCTACCTCGATGTGCACGGCATCCGCACCGAGACCGGCTACGACCACGCCGGGCGGGCGGTGTGGGAGAAGGTGATCCCGCCGCACACCGCGGATCCGCCGCAGCTGACCAGCTTCAGCTACGACCACGCCGGTCGGCTGACCGAGTCCAAGCTCGGCGACACCGTCCTGGTCAAGACCGGATTCGACGCGGCGGGCGAGCTGGCCACCGCCACCTACGCCAACGGCACCCAACTCAAGGCCGCGACCAGGGACCGCGGCGGCAGACTCATCGGGCTCACCTGGAAGCTCGCCGACGGCCGGGAGATCGCCGCCACCGTCAAGCGAACCCGCGCGGGCACGGTCATCGACGAGTCACTGGGTGGGGTCGACCCCCGCCCGGACGGCCCGAACTACACCTACGATCCGGCCGGTCGGCTGCAGGAAGCCTGGGTCGCCGGGCACAAGTATCGCTACGACTACACCAGCAGCAGTCACGCCGAATGCCCCACGGGCACCCAGGCCAACGCGGGCCGCAACACCAACCGGATGTGGCTGCACGACCAGACCGGCAGCGGCACCGCGACCACCGCCTACTGCTACGACGCGGCCGATCGCATCACCACCACCATCGGCGCCAACGCCCTGACCGGATTCAGCTACGACAGCCACGGCAACACCACCGGATTCACCAGCGGCCCCGCCACCACCGTGCTCGGCTGGGACGGCGCGGACCGCAACATCTCCGCCCGCACCTCGGGCCCGGACCCGGCGGAGGTCAGCTATGTCCGGGACGCCACCGACCGCATCGTGCAACGCACCGCGGTCAAGGGCGACGAGAACAGCGTTGTCCGCCAAGGCCACACGGCCGACGGGGACACCTCGGAAATCACCCTCGGCCCGGACAAACGACTGATCTCCCGGTCCATCGCGTTGCCAGGGGGTGTGCTGCACACGCTCAAGGGCGGTGCGGCGTCCACCTGGGATCACCCGAGTGTGCGGGGGGATATCGCGCTGACCACCGGGGCGGATGGCAAGCAGGTCGGCGAGTTGCGGACCTACACGCCGTTTGGTGAGCCGGTGAAGGCCGATGGTGTTGTGGCGCCGGACAATGTGCCGGACAACCAGCCGGGGCAGATGGATTATGGCTGGCTTGGGCAGCATCAGCGGCCGTATGAACATGCCGGGGCACTCGCGCTGGTGCAGATGGGCGCGCGGCCGTATCTGCCGGTGCTGGGGCGGTTCCTGTCGGTGGATCCGGTTGAGGGGGGTTCGGCCAACGACTACGACTACACGGCCGCGGACCCGCTCAACAAGCAGGATCTGGACGGGAAGTTCTGGGGGTTCGTCGTCCGGGCGCTGGTCCAGGTGGTGGTGATCGCGGGTCGCATCCTGCGGAAGATCGCCGCCAGCGCGTCCCGGGCGATTGCTCGATACGCGGTGGCCAACTACCTGGCCAAGCATTACGTCCGGGTGTACGCGGTCTACATCTACCGGAGTCTCGTCTACAAGTTCAGCACGGTCGACAAGCAGAAACTGTCCCTGACGGGAGCGAAGAAGCTGTGGGACTACTCCCAGAAACTGTCGAAGTGGTGGGTCTGCGTCAGGACCGGATTGTGCTTGTGATCGGAGTCCAGTAGCCGATGCCGGCCCCGGACACGCGTTGTGTCCGGGGCCAGCAGGTCAGAAGGTCAGCGTGATCTTCCCGTTCCCGCCACCCACCGCGAACCGCTCGTGCGCCGCCCGCACCTCCCGCACCGGGAAGTTCTCCGCCACCCGCAACACCAGCGCCCCCGAGTCGACCAGCCCGCTGAGTTCACGCAACCCAGCGCCGTCCTCGACCACCTGGTTGATCGTCGTGCGCACGCTCCGCGCGGACAGGTCAGGCACCGGCCCCGCCTGACTGGCGATCGAGGCGTACCGACCCCCGTCGACCACCGCATCGGTGACAAACGCGCCAAAGGTGTCGAACACCGCGTCGTAACCGCCGTCAGCCAGGTCAGCCGGATCAGTGGTGGCAAAGTCCGCGCCGAATTCCTTGACCACCGACAGCTGGGCCTCCCGGGAGACCAGCGCGTGCACCTGGGCGCCGCGGGCGCGCGCGAGTTGCACGGCCAGGCCGCCGACCGCGCCCGCCGCGCCCGCGATGAGCAGACGGTCGCCCGCGGAGACGGCCAGCCAGTCCAAGGTTTGCAGGGCGGTCAGACCGGCCAGCGGCAGGGTGGCGGCTTCGGTGAGGCTGACCGTGCTGGGGGCGGGGGCGACCACGTCGGCGGCCAGGACGACCAGGTCGGCCCAGGTGCCGCGGGTGCTGGCCAGCTGGTGGGACATGGCGATGACCCGGTCGCCGGGGCGGAACTCGCTGGTGCCGCCGTCGACGATCACCCCGGCCAGATCCCAGCCCAGGGTGAGGGGCCGGGGTGGGGTGGCGTCGCCGATGGCGCCGGTGCGGGTTTTGTCGTCGACCGGGTTGATGCTGGTGGCAATGGTGCGGATGAGCACCTCGCCGGGTCCGGGGGTCGGCTCGGCGACTTCCTCGACCCGCAGGACCTCGGGTCCGCCGAAGCGGTGGATCCGGACAGCACGCATGAACAGCCCCCTCAGAACGTGATGATCACTGTCCTCTTGCAACAGTGCGGACGGCCCGCTGATTCCCGGAGTGGTCAACCGCAGGGGCGGGGGTTCGCCACGCCGGGCAGGTGCGTTTCGCGTTTGCGGTCGGTCAGCACTCCCCGGGTGGTGGCGCAGACGCGCTGGATCGCCTGCTCGACGTCCAGGTCTAGGAGGTGCACCGCGCCGGAGCCGTCGGCGGTGGCCAGGTGGCGGCCGTCCGGGGTGAAGGCCAGCGCGTAGCCGTCGCCGTTGCCGGTGCTGATCGGTTCGCCCAGCGGGCCCGGGGCCGGGCCGGTGTGCCAGCGCCGGAGGGTGGCGTCGGTGCTGGTGCTGGCCAGGGTGGCGCCGTCGGGGCTGAAGGCGACCGCGGAGACGGATCTGCCGTGCCCGGTCAGGGCCGCGCCGAGCTGTTCGGGGGCGGCGGGGTTGTCGATGCGCCACAGGCGGACGCTCTGGTCGGCGCTGGCGGTGGCCAGGGACCGGCTGTCGGGGCTGAAGGCGACCGCGACCACGGCGCCCTGGTGGCCGGTGATCTTGCCGAGCAGTCGCGGTTCGCGGGGATTGTCGACCTGCCACAGCCGCACCGTGTGATCGCCGCTGGCGGTGGCCAGGATCCGGCCGTCGGGGCTGAACTCGGCGTGCCCGAGGTAGCCCTCGTGACCGGTCAGCCTGGACACCGGGGCCGGGTGCGCGGGATCGCTGATGTCCCACAGCTGCCCGGTTTCCTCGGTGTCGCCGGTGATCAGGGTGCGGCCGTCGGGACTGTAGGCCAGCGCGGCGGTGTGCCGGGTGCCCAGGGTGCGCATCGAGGAGATCGGCCTGGGCCGGGCGGGGTCGGCGACGCCCCACAACTGGAGGATCTTGCCGTGGCTGAGCACCGCCAGGGTGCGGCCGTCGGGGCTGAACCTGGTGTAGGTGCGGCAGGCACTACAGGACTTGAGCACACCGGGCACGGCCGGGATCTCGCCCAGCTGCCGGGGAGTGGCCGGGGTGGCGGTGTCCCACAGGCGGACCGTGTTGTCCTTGGCGCCGGTGGCGGCGAGCCTGCCGTCCCGGCTGAAGGCGACCATGTTGACCGTGGAGCGGTGCCCGATCAGCTGCGCGGCCGGCAGCGACCACAGCCGGACCAGGTGGTCGGAGCTGCCGGTGGCCAGGGTGGCGCCGTCGGGGCTGAAACCGACCGCGAACACATCGCCGCCGCCGGCCAGTGGCGTGCCGAGCGGGGCGGCGGTGCCCGGGTTGGCCACGTTCCACAGCCTGGCCGTGCCGTCGGCGGCGCCGGAGGCCAGGATCGCCGGGTTGACCGGGCTGAACGCGACCGACCAGACCCCGCCGGTGTGCCCGGTCAGCGGTGGGCCCAGCGGGCTGCCGTCGGCGGCGCTCCACAGTCGCACCGTGTTGTCCTGACTGCCGGTGGCCACCGTGCGACTGTCGGGGCTGAACGCCACCGAGTGCACCAGGAAACCGTGCCCGGTCAACGGTTTGCCACGGCGCGCTGGACGGGCCGGATCGCCGATGTCCCACAGCAACGCGGTGGTGTCATCGCCACCGGAGGCCAGCGACCGGCCATCCGGGCTGAACGCCAGTGACCGCACCGGACCGGTGTGCCCGGCCAGTGGCCGCTCCAGCAGCACCGGGCGGGCCGGGTCGGCGACCTGCCACAGCCGGACGGTGCGATTGTCGTTGCCCGCGGCCAGGATCCGGCCGTCCGGGCTGAACGCGACCAGGTAGATCGAGCCTTCGCCGGTGCGCAGCGGCTCGCCCAGCCGGATCGGACGGTCCGGGTTGGCGAGGTCCCACAGCAGCACCGTGCCGTCCTCGCCGGAGCTGGCCAGCACGCGGCCGTCCGGGCTGAACACCGCGGCGCTGAGCCAGCCCTTGTGCCCGCGCAACGGCTGGCCGAGCGGGCGCGGACTGGTCCGGTCCCGCACGTCCCACAGCCGGACCTGGCCGTCCTCGCCCGCGCTGGCCAGCAGCTCGCCGCGGGGACTGAAGGTGGTCAGGTAGACGTTGCCGCCGTGCCCGCTCAGCGCGGTGGCCAGCGCGCTCCGCTGGGTGCCGAGCAGCCGGGTGCGCACCTGTTCCTCGGCCGGGCGCAGCCGGTGCGCGGTCAGCAGCAGCTGCGCGGACAGCGAGGGGTCGCTCTCCCGCAGCCGGTCCGCCTCGGCCACGGTCTGCCGGAACACCGCCTCGTCCCGCTGGGCCAGCGCGGTCGAACGCTGCTGCACGGCCACCACCGCCGCGGTCGCCGCGACCAGCGCGAACCCCACCACCGCGGCCACCAGCCTGCGCAGCCTGCGGTTCTGCCTGCCCGCCCTGGCCGTCTCGTCCTCGTGCACGGCCACGCTGGCGCGCAGGAACCGGGTCTCGCCCTCGGTGAGCATCGGCCGGTGCGCCACGGCGAAATCCCTGGCCAGGGACAGCCGGGTGCCGCGGTAGAGCGCGCCGGGATCGCGCGCCAGGGTCTCCCACTGGGCGGCGGCCTCGGTGAGCTGCCGGTGCAGGCGCAGGCCCTCCCGGTCGGTGGCCAGCCACTCGCGCAGCCGGGGCCAGCAGCGGATCAGCGCCTCGTGGGTGATCTGCACACTGTCGGTGTCCAGCACGATCAGTCGCGCCTCGGCCAGCCGGTCCAGCACCTCGGTCGCGGCCGGATCGGCCAGGTCCAGCTCGGCCCGGCGCACCCGCCGCCCGGTGTCCTCGGCGCCCTCGCCGAGAGCGATCAGCCGCAGGAACAACTGCCGCGCCCACGCCTGCTGCTCCCCGTTGAGTCCGATGTAGACGGTCTCCGCGGTGTGCGCGATGGCATGCGTGATCCCGCCACTGGCCTGGTAACCGGACAGGGTCAGCGCACTGCCCCGCCGTCGCCGCCAGGTCTCCAGCAACGCGTGCGAGACCAGCGGCAGCACCCCCGGCCGCCCGGTCGCCTCGGCGATCACCTGGGACACCAGCGCGGTCTCCGGCACCGCGCCGGCCTCGACCGCGGGCCGGGTGATCACCTCGCGCAGTTCCGCGGTGCTCAGCGGCCCGACCACGAGTTGCGCCGCGCGCAGCACCGGCACCAGCTCCGGATACCGGGTGCAGTGCCCGTAGAAGTCGGCCCGCACGCCCAGCACGATCCGCACCCGGCTGGTCGGCGCCCCGGCCGCGGTGCTCAGCAAGGTCAGGAACCGCGCGCGCTCGGCCTCCTCGGCGCACAGCGTGAACAGCTCCTCGAACTGGTCGGCCACCAGCACGAGTTCGGTCTCCGGCGGCCGGTCCGCGAGCGCCTGTAACACGGTCAGGTGCAGTGTTGCCGGATCCGCGAACTCCCGCAGCAGCTCCGCGGCCGACCGGCCGGTCAGCGCGGCCAGTCGCACCGCGCATTCCTCCACCGGCCGCGGGCCAGGAGTCAGCAACACCGTGGGCAGCCCGGCGGCCCGCACCTGGTGCAGCAGCCCGGCCCGTAACAGCGAGGACTTGCCCGACCCGGACGGCCCGACCACCGCCACGAACCGATGCCGCCGCACCAGCCCGTCCAGTTCCGCGACCAGCTGTGCCCGGCCGAAGAACCGGGCGGCGTCCTCGATCTGGAACGCGCCGAGCCCGAGGTAGGGCTCCGGGCCGGGGGTGGCGGGTGGTGGCGTGTCGGCGAGTTCGGCGGCCACGGCATGCCAGCGTTGTTCCCACCCGGCGACATCACCGGCACAGGCCCGGACGTAGGCCAGGGTGACGACCAGGCTCGGCAGTTTGCGGCCACCGGCGGCCGCGGAGAGCACGGAGGCGGAGACGTGCGCGCGTTTGGCCAGGGTGCGGTAGGGGATGCCGCCCGCTTGTCTGCGTAGTGCGCGCAGGTCGGCGGCGAACCGCGGCAGTGCGCCGTCACCGGACTCCAGCGGCTGCTCCGCGCGTGGCACGGCGCTCCCTCCCGTGCTTGTGGTGACCCTCCGGAGTCAGTTCTACACGCTGTGCCGGTCGCGGTCCGATTCGGCGTTGACAGGTGTGCCACCGTGGATCTCCGTGAATGACGACCACGTCGGCAAACTCCGCGCACTGGCCGGGCTGGCCACCCCGATGGCGCTGCGGGTCGCGGTGACCCTGGGCCTGCCGGACCGCCTGCGCGGCACGCCCGCCACCGCCGAACAGCTGGCCACCGAGCAGCGGCTGTCCCCGATCGCACTCGACCTGCTGCTGGCCCACCTCACCGCCCTCGACGTCCTGGAACGTACCGGCAGCGGCTACCGGACCACCGAGTTCGGCGCGGCCCTGTGCACTGACGCGGACAACGGGCTGGCCAACTTCCTGCACTTCAACCTGGCTGGTGGCCGCGCCGACCTGGCCTTCACCGAACTACTGCACAGCGTCACCACCGGCGAGGCGGCCTACACCCGCAAACACGGGCAGGACTTCTGGGCTGACCTGGCCGAACAACCGCGGCTGCGCGAGTCCTTCGACCGGCAGATGACGCACCGCTTCCGCGAGCAGGTGCCGCGGATCGTGGCCGGTTACGACTGGGGTCGCTTCGACCACCTGGTTGACGTCGGCGGCGGGGTCGGCACCCTGCTCGCCGCGATCCTGACCGCCCATCCTGGCCTGCGTGGCCACCTGGTGGACCTCGAACCCACTGCAGCCGTGGCCGACCGGATCTTCCGCGAGCAAGGGCTCGGCGACCGGGCGGTGGCCAGTGCGGGCAGCTTCTTTGACCCGCTGCCACCTGGGGCGCAGGCGTATTTGCTGTGCGACATTTTGCACGACTGGGACGACGAGCACGCGCACCGCATCCTGGCCCGCTGCGTGGCCGCGGTGCCGGCGGACGGGCGGATCCTGGTCATCGAACCGGTCGGCGGGCGCAAGGCCAACACCGAGTTCGAGCTGGCCATGCTGGTCATCTTCGGCGGCCGGGAGCGCACCCTGGACGAGTTCCGCGCCCTGGGCTCGGCGCACGGGCTGGCGCTGGACGCGGTCACCGACCTGACCGAACAGCGTTGCCTGCTGGAGTTCCGGGTGAACTGACCCTCGCGGTCAAGACCACTTGGGCCAACTGGTACGCCCACTTGGGCCAACTCGGCGTACCAGTTGGGCCAACTCGCCGGACATCGGCTGGGTCCTGTTGGCCAGCCAACACAAATGCACCCGGATCCGCGCTCAGCACGCGCATCCGGTGACAAGACCGCGCCACCCCGTCCGGGCCAGACTGAGCGGGCGACACCAGCCACCCCGGTGGTCACTCCTCCCGGTGACTACCGCACGCGGCGGGCCGGACGGACCCCCAGCCGTTCGGCCGCCACCCGGCCGGTGCGCGGACCTCCCCATCCGGCCCCGGGTCCGCGCACCGGTCGCCGACCTGCGAAGGAGATGGCGGAGCTGTGCGGTTTCGGGTGCTCGGCGCACTGGAGGTACCCCTCGAAGTGCGGCCGGTGCGCGGCGGCAACCAGCGGAGTGTGCTGGCCCTGTTGTTGCTGCGGCACAACTCGGTGGTCGCCACCGGCGAGCTGCTCGGCGCGCTGTGGCCGGGCAACCGCCCGCGCACGGCACGCAAAATGCTGCAGAACGCGGTGTGCGGACTGCGCGGCGCGCTGGCGGCCGAGGTGGCCGGGCCGGATTCGCCGTTGCTGCTGACCCATCCGCCCGGCTACCTGCTCCGGGTGGCCGAGGACGATCTCGACCTGGTCCGGTTCCGCCGCCTGGTTCAGCGCGGCCGGGCGGAACTGGCCGCGGGGGAGGCCCTGACCGCGGCCGGATCGCTGTGGGCGGCGGCCGCGTTGTGGCGCGGACCGGCCCTGGCCGACCTGCCGATGAGCCGGGACTGGCCGGAGGTGGCCGGGTTGCGCCAGGAGTTTCTGTCCACAATGGAGGATTGGGCGGTGGCCGAACTGTGCGCGGGCGGGCACCGGCTGGTGGCCGATGAGCTGGAACCGCTGGTGCGGGCCGAACCGCTGCGGGAACGGTTGTGCGTGTTGCTGATGCGGGCGCTGTACGCGGCCGGACGGCAGGCGGACGCGCTCGCGGCCGGACGACGCAGCCGGATCGTGCTGGCCGACCGGCTGGGCCTGCGCCCGGGACCGGAGTTGCGGGACACCGAACTGGCCATCCTCCGGCACGAACTGCCGCCCCTGTCCGGCCGGTGAGCCGGACAGGGGCGCGCACCACGGCTCAGTCGACCTCGCCGCGCAGCACCACCACCCCGCCGGTGGCGAAGTTGGCCACGTCCTCGGCGGCGGCCAGCCCGGCCGGACTGGCCAGCGCGGCGTCCATCACCTCGGCCGAGTCCGCGGCGATGTCGACCTTGAGGTGGTAGGCGGCCGGGGTGCCGTCCGGCTCGGGCCGGAACCTGGTGATGGTCGCCCCGCGCAGACCGCGATCCAGCACCCGCTGGGCGATGGGGGTGTGCACCCGTGCGAAGTACTCGTCGAAGGCGGCCGGATCGGCCGGCTGACCGTACAGGGCGGTGAGGACGTGCATGAACTACTCCTTGGAACGAGGATTTCCGTTGGGGCACAAAGTAGACAGTCGTCTTTCCCGGGCAAAGGGGTGTTGTTCCACCAGACGGTCATTCGCGCTGGAGGCCGGGTCCGCCGGACCGGTGTACTGGATCACCACAACCGAGACAGGCCAAGGAGATCCGCGGATGCTATTGGTGGAGCGGGACGAACAGCTGGCCCGGCTGGCCGGGTTGCTGGTCGGGTGTGTGCGCGGGCGGGGTGCGGTGGTGCTGCTCGGCGGCCCCGCGACCTGCGGGCGGACCAGCCTGCTGGAGGTCACCACCAGCCGGGCCGCCGACAGCGGATTCCTGGTGCTGAGCGCGAACTGTTCGGCCGCGGAACGCGATTGCGCGCTGGGTGTGGTCAGCCAGTTCGCCCCCGGCGTGCGGGATGCCGACGGGTTGGTGGCGCACGTGCGCGCGGCCGCGGCGGGCCGGCCGGTGCTGCTGCGGATCGACGATGTGCACGAGGCGGACGCGGATTCCTTGCGCTGCCTGCTGTATCTGGTGCGCCGCCTGCGCACCGCACCGGTGCTGGCCGTGTTCACCGAGGTGCCCCGGTCCCGCCCCGACCTGGCCACCTTCCGCACCGAACTCCTGGATCTGCCGCACTGCCACCGGATCCGGCTCGGCCCGCTGAGCCGGGATGGGGTCGAACTGCTGCTGGCGGACCGGCTCGGCCCGATCCGGGCCCGCACCCTGGCGGCAGAGGTCTGGGCGAACACCGGCGGCAACCCGTTGCTGGTGCACGCGGTGGCCGAGGACGACGAGCAGGCGGCCTTCACCCAGGCTGTGCTGCGTTGCGTCCGGCGGGCCGACCGGGCCGCGGTGCGCCTGGCCGGCGTGCTGGCCCTGCTGGGTGCGGAGCTGACCCCGGCCGACCTGTCCGCGTTGACCGGGACCGGAGTGGAGCGGGTGACCGAGGTGCTGACCGCCCTGTCCGCCGCCGGAATCCTGGACGGGCAGCAGTTCCGGCACCCGGCCGCCCGCACCGCGCTGGCCGCCGAACTGTCCATAAAGGACCGTCGCGAACTAGGCGTGCGGGCCGCGCGACTACGTTACGACCAAGGGGCTTCCGCACTGGAGGTGGCCGGGCACCTGCTCGCCGCCGGGCACAGCCGCGGCTCCTGGGGACCGGGGGTGTTGCGCACCGCGGCCGAACAGGCGTTGCTGGACAACAACATCGAGCTGGCCGTGCGCTGCCTGGAACTGGCCCTGCGCTGCTGCCAGGGCGAGCGGGAGCGGCTCGCGATCCAGGTCACCCTGGCCAGGGTGGAGTGGCGGCTCAATCCGGTGGCCGCGGCCCGGCACCTCGATCCGCTGATCACCGCGGCGACCCAGGGCAGGCTCGGTGATCGGGACGGGGTGGAACTGGCCGCGTTGCTGCTCTGGCACGGCAGGCTGGACGCGGCATCCAGGGTGCTGGCGCACAGTCAGGCGCCCGCGGGTGAACTCGGCGCGGAATGGCTGGCCCGGCTGTGCCCGCCACTGGCCGGGGAACTGCACGGCAGCACCCGCCGGGAGTCGGTGACCGAACCGTGGCTGCGCTGGTCGGCCTCGCTGCCGGACGAACTGGGTCGCGGCGGCCGGGACGTCGCGGTGGCGCAGGCCGAACAGATCCTGCGCGGGATCCGGTTGCGGCACACCACCTCCTTCGGCCTGGAACCCCTGCTGCTGGCCCTGCTCACGCTGATCTACGCCGACCGGAACGATCTCGCCCGGCCCTGGTGCGAACGGATGCTGGTCGAGGCCGCGGGCTGGCACTCCCCGACCTGGCTGGCGCTGCTGACCAGCGTGCAGGCTGAAATCGCGCTGCGCCAAGGAGAACTGCTCACCGCCCAGGAACTGGCCGCCTCCGCACTGGACCAGCTCGGCCCCGAGGGCTGGGGTGTGGTGGCCGGATTCCCGCGTAGCTGCCTGGTGCAGGCGGCCACCCAGGCCGGCGACTACGACCTGGCCGCGGAATGCCTGGCCCAGCCGGTGCCGGAGACCATGTTCCAGACCGTGCCCGGCCTGCACTACCTGTACGCGCGTGGCGGCCTGCACCTGGCGATGGGCCGCTGGACAGCGGCGCTGGCCGATTTCCTGGCCTGTGGCGACCGGATGGCTGCCTGGCGGCTGGACCTGCCCGGGGTGCTGCCCTGGCGGGCCGGGGCCGCGCAGGCCCTGCACCACCAGGGCCAGACCGGGGAAGCGGACCGGCTGATCGAGGAACAACTCGCCCTGACCGACGGCGAACACACGAGGAGTCATGCCATGGGACTGCGCCTGCGGGCCCTGCACCTGCCCTTCGCCCAACGACCCCGGCTGCTCACCGAGGCGGTGGCCATCCAGGAGGACCGCGGCGACCGGATCGAACTGGCCCGCACCCTGCTCGACCTGGCCTGCGCCTTCGAGGCCCTCGGCGACACCCGCCGGGCCGCCGGGGTGCGCAGGCAGGCCGGTCAGGTGGCCCGCCAATGCGGCGCGGTGCCGCTCTACCAAGACGATCCAGCGGTCGCCGAGCTGGCCGCGGACCGGCTGCGCGGGCTCAGCGAGGCCGAACGCCGGGTGGCCGCCCTGGCCGTGCTGGGCTACACCAACCAGCAGATCGCGGCCCGGCTGGTGGTCACCAGCAGCACGGTCGAGCAGCACCTGACCCGGGTCTACCGCAAACTGCGGGTACGGAACCGGGCGGCGCTGCCCGCCGTGCTGGTGGGCGTGCCCGCGACCGGGGCACGCCGCCATCGTCAGCTCGGCGGCGGGAAATAGCCGGCGCGCACGAAGAACTCCACGTAGATGCTGAACAACTCCTTGTCGACGCGCGGACAGCGCAGCTCGGGCAGTGCGCTGTCGGTCTCGCCGATGTCGAAGGCGGGCAACGGCGGCCCGCCCGCGCTGGTGCGCGCGTTGAAGACTTCCAGCAGGGGCAGCGCCGCGTTGCCCCGGCTGGCGCGTACGGCCGCCTGCCAGTCCGCTCTGGGCACCGGGTCCAGCCGGTGGCCGAGTGCACGCAGTGCGTCCGCGATCCAGGTCAGGCGGACCGGTTCCGGGTTGTGCAGGTGGAAGGTGCGGCCGAGGGAGTCGGGTCGCCGGGACAGCGCCACGATCGCGGCGCTGACGTAGTCGACCGGGGTGAGGGTGAACTCGGCCTCGGCGTCCTCCGGCAGCATCCCCGCCTGGAGGCAGCCCTTGAGGCTGAGCCAGAGGAAGTCGTTGGGCTGGCAGGCACCCGCGTGCTGGTCGCCGGAGATCACGTCCGGCCGGTACACCACCACCGGCAGCCCGCGCTCGATCGCTTGCCGCACCAGCTGTTCGGCCGCCTGCTTGCTTTGCTGGTACCCACTGGACAGCGCGGCGAGCGGCCCGGTCGGATCCGCCGGCCGCAGTGGGTCAGCGCCCGCTGGTGGTTGGGCGAAGACGCCGAGGGAGGACACGTGGTGCACCGGCACGGTGCGGTGCCGGGCGGCCAGCCGCAACACCTCCTCGGTGCCATTCACGTTGGCGGGGGCCAGTTCGCGGTAGGGGTGCAGCCAGTTCACCGCCGAACCCGCGTGGTAGATCACCTCGATCTGCCGGGCCAGCTGGTCGAATCGGCGGGCGCTGAGGCCCAGCCTGGGGTCGGCCAGGTCGCCGAGCACGATCCGGACCCGGGTCAGGTCGACCTCGGCCAGCAGGCCGTACCACTTGAGCTGGGCCCGCAGCCGTTCGGTCGCGGCGGTCACGTCCCGGCCGCGCACCAGGCAGTGCACGGTCGCCCGGGTTTCCCGGAGCAGATCGCGGAGCAGGAACGCGCCGAGGAAGCCGGTGGCGCCGGTGAGCAGGATCTGGCTGGGTGGCTCGCTCATCGCGATTCGTTCTGTTGCTGGGAGGATGTCCTCGGCCAGCTTCACTTCGACTGGCAGCTGACTGTCCGAAGTAGACTCCTCGCCGCTGAGTCTGCGGTCCAGGTAGTCGGCGAGTTGTTGTGGGGTGGGGTGTTCGGCGACCAGGGAGCCGGGCAGAGTCAGGCCGGTGGCGGCGGCGAGGTGGGTGCGTAGTTCGGCTGCGGTGAGCGAGTCCAGGCCGAGTTCCTTGAAGCTGGTGAGCAGGTTGGGGTCCTCGGTGTGGCCGAGCACGGTGCGGACGGTAGCGCGGACCAGGTCGAGCATGTTGGCCGCGGCCGGGGAGGCAGCACTTGCCACTCGCCGCTGGGGTCTGGTCGGCGCTGGGCGGGGTGTGCGTGGTGGGGGCGGGAGGGTGCCGGGGATGACCAGGTCGGCGGTGAGCACCGGCTGGTCGGCGGGGCAGGTCGCGATGAGCGCGTAGCCGTTTCCGGTGGGGGTCAGGTGGACCCGGAGCGTGGTCGCGGATACCGCGTGCAGGCGGAGGCCGTGCCAGGCGACCGGGGTGCCGATCGCGCGCAGGGCTGCGTTGATCAGGTCGGGGTGCAGGTCGTAGCCCGCGCTGTCCGGCATCGTGACCTCGGTGCAGTCTCCGATTGTTGGCCAGGGGCCGGAGTGGTCGTCCTTGACCAGGATGCCGGTAGCGCAACGGATCCAGTCCGAGTCCGCGGTGCGGATGGACACCGTCACCGGCCATTTGTCCACTTCGGACGGTCCCAGGAGCAGTCGCAGTTCGACTGGTTCGGGTGGCAGCTCGGTCTCGATGGTCAGCTGCTCCACCAGGTCGCAGCCTGCTTCCGCGCCCGCGCGCAGCACCAGTTCGACCAGTGCGGTGGTGGAGGTCCCGGCCGGGAGTGAACCGGTGAGCAGGTGGCCGCCGGGCTGGTCGATTACCGCGTTGAGCAGCGGATGGCCCGCTGCCCGGCCGTCGCCGTGGGTGGGGGCGTCGAGCCAGTAACGCTTGTGCTGGAAGGGATAGGTCGGCAGGTCGGCCCGCGCGACGCCGGGGTGGCTGGGCCAGCGCACCGGCAGGCCGTGCACGTGCAGGGTGGCCAGGGACAGCAGGAATCGTTCCCGGCCGCCCTGGTCGCGGCGCAGCGTGCCGGTGACCACAGCAGGGACAGTGTCCTGAATGGACACGGTCAGCACCGGATGCGGGCTGATCTCGACGAACACCCCGTGCCCCGATTCGGCGAGTGCGCGGGTGGCCTGTTCGAAGCGGACCGGCAGGCGCAGGTTGCGGTACCAGTACTCGGCGGTGAGCGCGGTCCCGTCCACCCAGTCGGCCGCCGCGGTGGAGAAGAACGGCACCCTGGCTGGTTGCGGGGCGGGCCCGCCGAGCTGGTCGAGCACCTGTTCGTGCAGTTCTTCGACGTAGTGACAGTGCGAGGCGACCCCGGCGGCGATCCGGCGCACCTGGATCTCCTCGGCAGCGCAGATCGCGGCGAACTCGGTGAGCGCGTCATCGGCGCCCGCGACCACCACCGATCGCGGCCCGTTCACCGCGGCCACCGCCAGCTCCTTCGCCCAGGGCGCGAGCCGGTCCTGGACCTCGGTCTCGGGCAGGGCCACCGACAGGATGCCGCCGCGACCGACCAGGCTGGTCAGCAACCTGCTGCGGCGCACCACGATCCGGGCCGCGTCGGCCAGGGTGAGCGCACCCGCGATGTGCGCGGCGGCGATCTCACCCTGGGAGTGCCCGACCACGGCATCGGGTCGCACACCGTGCGTCTGCCAGAGCCGGGCCAACGCGACCATGATCGCGAACAGCACTGGTTGCACGACCTCGATCCGGTCCAGCTCACCGCTGCGGAGCACGTCCAGCAGTCGCCAGTCCACGTGCGCCTCGATCGCCTGCGCGCACTCGCCGAGGGCCTCGGCGAACACCGGTTCGGTATCCAGGAGGTCCAGGGCCATGCCCGGCCATTGGGAGCCCTGGCCCGGGAAGACGAACACCACCTTGCCGGGGTTGGTGGCGGTGCCGGTGACCAGGTTGGGTGCGCTGTCGCCAGTGGACACAGTGGACAGTCCGGCGCGCAGCTCGTCCTGGTCGGCGGCGATGAGGACGGCACGGTGCTCGAAGCCGGCGCGGCCCTCGGCCAGGGTGGTGGACAGGGCGGGCAGGTCTGGACTGGGGTGCGCGAGCAGACGTTCGGCCTGGGCGCGCAGGGCTTCCGGGGTGCGTGCGGAGAGCAGGATGGGGACCGGGCCGGGTGAGGGTTCCGCTGCTGGCGCTGGGAGTTCGGGGTGTTCGAGGATGAGGTGTGCGTTGGTGCCGCTGACGCCGAAGGAGGACACCGCGGCCCGGCGGGCGCGGCCGTGTGCGGGCCACGGGGTGGCCGAGGTGAGCAGTTCGACCGCGCCGGAATCCCAGTCCACGTGCGGGCTGGCCTCGTTGATGTGCAGGCTGCGCGGCAGTATCCCGTTTCGCATAGCCATGATCATTTTGATTGTGCCGCCGACACCGGCGGCGGCCTGGGTGTGGCCGAGGTTGGACTTGAGTGAGCCGAGGTACAGGGGTGACTCGCGGTCCTGGCCGTAGGTGGCCAGCAGGGCCTGTGCCTCAATGGGATCGCCGAGCCTCGTGCCGGTGCCGTGTGCTTCGACGGCGTCCACTTCGGACGGTGTGAGCCCGGCGTTGGTCAGAGCCTGGCGGATCACGCGTTGCTGGGCCGGTCCGTTGGGTGCGGTCAGCCCGTTGGAGGCGCCGTCCTGGTTGACCGCTGAGCCGCGGATGATCGCCAGGATCGGGTGCCCGGCGCGCTGGGCGTCGGAGAGGCGGGCCAGCAGCAGCACCCCGACGCCCTCGGCCCAGCCGGTGCCATCGGCGTTGGCGGCGAAGGGTTTGCAGCGGCCGTCCGGGGCGAGTGCGCGCTGTCGGCTGAACTCGACGAAGGTGCCCGGCGTGGCCATCACGGTCACCCCACCAGCCAGTGCCAGCTCGCATTCGCCCTGCCGGAGTGCCTGCGCGGCAAGGTGAATGGCGACCAGTGAGGACGAACACGCGGTGTCCACGGTGATCGCCGGGCCGGTGAGGCCGAGGGTGTAGGCGATCCGGCCGGAGGCGACGCTGCCGGCGCTGCCGGTGCCCAGATAGCCTTCCACCTCTTCGGGAATCCGGCGGTACAGCCGGGAGGCGTAGTCGTTGTACATCACCCCGGTGAACACGCCGATCTGCCGGTCCCGCAAGGTGATCGGGTCGATGCCCGCGCGTTCCACCGCCTCCCAAGAGGTCTCCAGCAGCAGCCGTTGCTGCGGGTCGACGGCCAGGGCCTCGCGCGGGGAGATGCCGAAGAAGCCCGCGTCGAACTCGGCGGCCTCGTGCAGGAACCCGCCCTCGCGGACGTAGCAGGTGCCCGGCCGGGTGGGATCCGGGTCGTAGAGCCGGTCCAGGTCCCAGCCGCGGTCCACCGGGAAGCCGCCGATGGCGTCGGTGCCGGCGGCGACCAGGTCCCACAGGTCTTCGGGGGTGCGGATGCCGCCGGGGAAGCGGCAGCCGATACCGAGCACCGCGATCGGGTCGGTGCTGCGCGCGGTGAGCGACTCGTTCTCCAGCCGCAGCCGCTGGTTCTCCTTGGCTGCCACGCGCAGGGCGGTGACGAGCTGTTCGGGTGTGGTGGTCATGCCGTGTGCACTCCAGTTGTGGTGGCGCCCAGCACGTGCTGGACCAGCCGGTCGGCGTCCATGGCGTCGAAGAGGTCGGGCAGGTCGGGTTCCGGTTCGCTGGGCGCGAGTTCGGCGCGCAGCAGTTCGGCCAGCGCACCGGGGGAGGGGTGGTCGAAGATCACCGTGGCGGGCAGCCGGAGCCCGGTGGCGGTGGTCAGCCGGTTG
Source organism: Crossiella sp. S99.2 (assembly GCF_023094165.1). Taxonomy (GTDB): domain Bacteria; phylum Actinomycetota; class Actinomycetes; order Mycobacteriales; family Pseudonocardiaceae; genus Crossiella. Next base: position 106,663 of record NZ_JALMDK010000020.1, read on the forward strand.
CGCAGTTCGACCGCGGTGAGGGAGTCGAAGCCGAGGTCTTTGAACGCCCGCCCGGCCACCAGCGCGGCCGGACCGGTGTGCCCGAGCACCTCGGCGATCTCCCGCTGCACCAGGGCCAGCAGCTTCTCCCGCTGGTCGGCGAGCGGCAGTGCGCGCAGCTGGTCGGACCAGGACGCCTCGGCGGCCTCGGTCGCCGCGACCGGCAGGCGGCGACGCACCAGTCCGCGCAACAGCGGCGGAGTTTCGCCACGCAGGTCGGCGGTGGCCAGCCGGAGCGGCACCAGGTGCGCGTCCTCCCCGCGCAGGGCGGCGTCGAAGCAGGCCAGGGCGGTCTCGGTGCTCATCGGCAGGGTGCCGCCGCGGGCCAGCCTGCCGCGGTCGGCGGCGCTGATGTGACCGGTGAGTCCGCTGGCCTCCGCCCACAGTCCCCAGGACAGCGACAGCGCGGGCAGTCCTTCCGCCTGTCGCTGCCGGGCCAGGGCGTCCAGGACCGAGTTGGCGGCGGCGTAGTTGGCCTGGCCGGGGCCGCCGAGCACGCCGGAGGCCGAGGAGAACAGCACAAACGCGGCCAGGTCGAGGTTTTTGGTCAGCTCGTGCAGGTGCTGGGCGGCCGCGGCCTTGGGGCGCAACACGGTGTCCAGGCGGTCCGGGGTGAGCGCGGAGAGCACACCGTCATCCAGGGCGCCCGCCAGGTGCAGCACCGCGGTGAGTGGGTGGATCAGCCCGGAGAAGAGTGCGGCCAGGGCAGCACGGTCGGCGGTGTCGCAGGCGGCCACGGTCACCTCAGCGCCGAGTGTGGTCAGTTCGGCCTGTAGTTCCGCCGCGCCGGGGGCGGCCGGGCCGCGTCTGCTGGTCAGCAGCAGGCGGCGGACGCCGTGCCGGGTGACCAGGTGCCGGGCCAGCAGTCCGCCGAGCACGCCGGTGCCGCCGGTGATCAGCACAGTGCCGTCGGGATCCCAGGTCCGACCGGCCGTTGATGGCCGCACCCGGATCAGCCGGGGCACCCGCAGCTGGCCCGCGTGCAGGGCGAGCTGGGGTTCGTCGGTGGCGAGGGCGGTGGTGAGCAGATCGGGGGTGAGGTCCTCATCGTGGTCCAGCAGCACGAAGCGGCCCGGGTTCTCCGACTGCGCGGACCGGAGCAGGCCCCACACGGCCGCGCTCGCCGGATCGGTGTCCGCGTCGCGGGTGGTGAGCACGAGCTTGCTGGTGCCGTACCGCGGATCCAGCCAGCGCTGGGCCAGGTCGAGGGCCTGGCAGGCAGCCTCCCGGACCTCGCCTGTTGGTGCGGGCAGCACCACGGCTTCGGGCAACGCAGCCCCGGTGGTCAGTGCGGTGGTGAACGCGGTCAGGTCGGGGTACTGGGCGATGGGGATTGTGGTTGTGGGCACCGGGGTTTCGGACCAGGTGATCCGGTAGAGCGATTCCGGTGTGGTGCTGAGCTGATCAGGTGCGATCGGGCGCAGCAGCAAGGAGTCCACCGAGGCGACCGGTGTGCCCGTGGCGTCGGCCAGCAGCAGGGAGATCGCGTCCTGGCCCAGTGGGGTCAGCCGGGCGCGCAGTACGGTGGCTCCGCTCGCGGCGAGGGTGACTCCGTTCCAGGAGAACGGCAATCGGTCGCGTGGGCCGGCGCCGAGTGGGATGGCGTGCAGCACCGAATCGAGCAACGCGGGGTGCAGGCCGAAGCCGTCGGACTCGGTGTCCAGGCGCACCTCGGCGTAGATGTCGGAGTCGTGCCGCCATGCCTGGTGCAGGCCCTGGAAGGGTGGTTCGTACTGGTAGCCGGACTCGGCCAGCTCCGCGTACAGGCCGCCGATCGGCAGCTCCGTGGCGCCGGGTGGCGGCCAGTCTTCCAGACCTGGCAATGGTTTCCCGGTGGTGGGTGCGAGCACACCGGTGGCGTGGCGGATCCAGTCCGGATCGTCATCGCGTTGGGAGTGCACGCTGATCGCTCGCCTGCCCGCGTCGTCCGGCGGGTGCACCCGGACCTGGAGGACACGCGCGCCCTCGGGTGGCAGCAGGAGTGGGGTGGCGATGGTCAGTTCCTCCACCATCGCGCAGCCGGTCTCGGCGGCGGCATGCAGGGCGAGTTCGAGGAAACCTGTGCCCGGCAACAACACCGCGTCCCGCACCGCGTGCCCGGCCAGCCAGGGGTGGGTGGCCAGGGACACCCGGCTGGTGAACAGCACACCGTCGTCCTCGGCCAGCCGGGTCGCCGGGCCGAGCAGCGGATGGCCCTCGATCACGGCCGTGCGCGGGACCTCCAGCCAGTACCGCTGACGCTGGAAAGGGTAGGTGGGCAACGGAATCCGGCGCGCGGGAAGGCCGTCGAACCAGCGCGGCCAGTCCACCGGAGCACCGCAGACGTAAGCCTCGGCCAGTGAGTGCAGGAACCGGTCCCGGCCGCCGTCGGCACGGCGCAGGGTGCTCGCGGTCCGGACGTCCTCGATCCCGGGGACCAGCACCGGATGTGAGCTGACCTCGACGAAGAGGTCCAGGCCAGCCTCGGTCAGCGCCTGTACGGCCCGGTCGAAGCGGACTGGTTCGCGCAGGTTCCGGTACCAGTAGTGGGCATCCAGCCCGAGTGGGTCGAACCGTTCGCCGGTGGTGGCCGAGTAGTAGTCGATGGTCGCCGCCCGGGGCCGGATGTCGGCCAGCGCGGTCAGCAGTTCGTCCCGGATCGCCTCGACGTGGTTGGTGTGCGAGGCGTAGTCCACCGGCAGCAGGGTGGTCCGGATGTCCGCGCTGGCACAGGTTTCGGCGAATTCCCACAGCGCGTGACCGTCCCCGGCGACCACGGTCGCGTCCGGCCCGTTGACCACCGCGACCGCCAGCAGCTCGTGCCACGGCTCGATCAGCTGCTCCACCTCGGCGGCGGGCCGGCGGACCGCGAGCATGCCGCCCCGGCCGGAGAGGGCGCGCAACGCCTTGCTGCGCAGGGTGATCACCTTCGCCGCGTCCGCCAGGGACAGCGCACCGGCGATGTGCGCGGCGGCGATCTCACCCTGCGAGTGCCCGACCACCGCCTCCGGCTGCACGCCGTGTGCCTGCCAGAGCCGGGCCAGCGCGACCATGACCGCGAACAGGGCGGGCTGCACCACGTCCACCCGATCCAGCGTGGGCGCCCGCAGCACGTCCAGCAGCCGCCAGTCCACGTGCGCCTCGATCGCCTCCGCGCAGTCGGTCAGCGCCTGGGCGAACACCGGGGTGCTGTCGAGCAGTTCCAAGGCCATGCCGGGCCACTGCGCGCCCTGGCCAGGGAAGACGAACACGGTGCGCGCTGGCTCGGTGGCGTTGCCGCGCACCAGGTTCTCGGCCAGTAGCACTGCCCGATCCGGGAGTCTGGCGTCGGTGGTGGCCAGGGTGTAGGCGAGATCAAGCCGGTTGGCCTCGGGCAACGCGGCAACACGGGCGTCGAGTGCGGTGGAACCGCGGGCGCTGAGCACGAGTGGCAGCGGGCCGGGATCGAGTTCCGGCCGGGGTTCGGTGGGCAGCGCGGGCGGGGATTCGATGATGAGGTGCGCGTTGGTGCCGCTCATGCCAAAGGCGGAGATCCCGGCCCGGCGTGGGCGGTTGTTCTCCGGCCACGGGGTGGACTCGGTGAGCAGTTCGACCGCGCCGGATTCCCAGTCCACGTGCGGACTCGGCTGGTCGACGTGCAAGCTCCGGGGCAGCATCCCGTGCTGCATAGCCATGATCATCTTGATCGCTCCGCCGACACCCGCGGCGGCCTGGGTGTGGCCGAGGTTGGACTTGAGCGAGCCCAGGTACAGCGGCCGGTCCCGGTGCTGCCCGTAGGTTTTCAGCAGGGCGTGTGCCTCGATCGGATCACCGAGGGTGGTGCCGGTGCCGTGTGCCTCGACGGCGTCCACTTCGGACGGTGTGAGTCCGGCGCTGTCCAGGGCCTGGCGGATCACCCGTTGCTGGGCCGGGCCGTTCGGGGCGGTGAGGCCGTTGGAGGCGCCATCCTGGTTGACCGCCGAGCCGCGGATGATCGCCAGGATCGGGTGCCCGTGGCGTTGCGCGTCGGAGAGTCGTTCCAGCAGCAGTATGCCCGCGCCCTCGGCCCAGCCGGTGCCGTCCGCGCCGGCGGCGAAGGGTTTGCAGCGGCCGTCCGAGGCGAGTGCGCGCTGCCTGCTGAACTCGATGAAGGTGGCCGGGGTGGCCAGCACGGTCGCGCCCCCGGCCAGCGCCAGGGTGCATTCGCCACGTCGGAGTGCTTGGGCGGCAAGGTGAATGGCCACCAGCGAGGAGGAGCAGGCGGTGTCCACGGTCAGCGCGGGGCCGGTGAGCCCGAGGGTGTAGGCGATCCGGCCAGAGGCGACACTGGCCGCGCTGCCGATGCTGAGGTAGCCCTCCACCTCGGCTGGGATCCGATGGTAGAGCCGGGCGCCGTGGTCATGGTGGGCGACCCCGGTGAACACGCTGACCGGTTCACCACGCAGTGCGCCGGGGTTGAGGCCCGCGCGTTCCACTGCCTCCCAAGCGGTTTCCAGCAGCAGCCGTTGCTGCGGGTCCATGGCCAGGGCCTCGCGCGGCGAGATCCCGAAGAAGGCGGCGTCGAAGTCCAGTGCGCCGGTGAGGAAACCGCCGTGCCGCACATAGCTCCGGCCGATGGCCGCCGGGTCGGGGTCGAACAGCTCGTCCAGAGGCCAGCCCCGGTCGGTCGGCAACCCGGTGATCGCGTCCACGCCGGACTCGACCAGGCGCCACAGGTCTTCCGGTGTGGTCACCCCGCCGGGATAGCGGCAACCCATGGCCACCACCGCGATCGGCTCCTCAGTCGCGGTTCGGCTGGTGGACTCGCCGGGGGTGCCGGAGCCGGTCAGCAGCGTGTGCAGGTGCTCGGCCAGGGCGCGTGCGTTGGGGTGGTCGAACGCCACCGCACCGGGCAGGGTGAGGCCGGTGGCGGCGGTCAGCCGGTTGCGCAACCGCACGGCGGCCAGGGAGTCGAAACCCAGTTCCTGGAACGCCAGATCGGGGGCCACCGCACTGACCTCGGTGTGGCCGAGCACGGCCGCGGCTGCTGTCCGCACCAGGTCCAGCAGGTCGGACCGGCGTGGCGCGGCGTCCGGCTCGCTGACTGGCTCCACCCGTTCCGGACCAGAGCTGTCGAGCCAGAACCGTTGCCGCTCAAAGGGATAGGTCGGCAGCGCGGCTGGTAGCCCGGCTGGGAAGAGCACCGACCAGTCGACCGGCGCGCCGTGCACGTGCAGGGCAGCCAGTGCCGCAAGGAATGATTCGGCCTCATCCTCCCCGGCGACCAGGGCGGGTGTCGCGACCGCCGTGGGCAGTGAGTCCTGGGCCATCGCGGTGAGTAGCGCGTCCGGCCCCAGCTCCAGGAACGCAGTGGCCCCCAGCCCACCCAGAGCCCGCACGCCGTCGGCAAACCGGACCGGCTCGCGCACGTGTGCCACCCAGTACCCGGGATCGCCCAGCCGGTCGGTGATCAGCTCACCGGTCAGGTTGGACACCACCGGCAACCGGGCCGGGTGGTAGGTCAGCCCGGCGGCGATGTGGCCGAACTCGGCCAGCATCGGCTCCATCCGGGCAGAGTGGAAGGCGTGGCTCACCTGAAGTCGCTTGACCCGGCGTCCCGCCTCCCGCCAACGTTCCGCGACCGCCAGCACCACCTCGGCTTCGCCGGAGATCACCACCGACCGTGGCCCGTTGACCGCGGCTAGGGACACCTCAGGTCCGGGCAGCGAGTCCAGCACCTCCGCCTCGGTGGCCTCGATCGCGGCCATCGCGCCGCCTTCGGGCAGCGCCTGCATCAGCCTGCCGCGCGCGGCCACCAGGGTCGCGGCATCCGCCAGGGACAGCACCCCGGCCAGGTGTGCCGCGGTCAGTTCGCCGACCGAATGCCCGGCCAGCGCCACCGGGTGCACCCCGAAGTGCCCGGCCAGCCGGAACAGCGCCACTTCCAGGGCGAACAACGCGGGCTGGGCGTACTCGGTGCGGTGGATCAGCTCGCTGTCCAGCACATCCCGCAACGGCCACGGCAGCAACGGATCCAGTGTCGTGACCACCTCGTCGAACGCCTCGGCGAAGACCGGGAACCGCGCCCGCAACCCCTGTCCCATGTCCGGCCGCTGACTACCCTGCCCGGTGCACAGGAACGCGACCCGTGGTGTGCCGTGCGCGCTGCCTTCGACGACCGCGGGGGAGGGGCGCCCCGCCGCGAGCGCAGCCAGCCCGTCCCGGTCACCGCCGAGCACCACCGCCCGGTGCCGGAAATGCACGCGCCCGGTGGCGAGCGTGTGGGCCATTCCAGGAGTGTCCACAGTGGACACCAGTTGTGCGGCGCTGGTGCGTAAGGCTTCTGGGGTTCGGGCAGAAATAAGCCACGGTCCCGGAGTATCGGCCACCGGGAGGTCGGCGGGTGCCTGTTCGAGTACCACGTGGGCGTTGGTGCCGCTGATCCCGAACGCGGACACCCCGGCCCGGCGCGGCCGGTCCACCTCGGGCCACGGCCGGGTCTCGGCGAGCAGCTCCACCGCGCCGGAATCCCAGTCCACGTGCGGACTCGGCCGGCCCAGGTGCAAGGTCCTGGGCAGCACCCCGTGCCGCAGGGCCGCGATCATCTTGATCACCCCCGCGATACCCGCCGCTGCCTGGGTGTGGCCGAGGTTGGACTTGACCGAACCCAGCAACAGCGGCTGCTCCCGATCCTGCCCGTAGGTGGCCAGCAATGCCTGTGCCTCAATGGGATCGCCCAGCCGGGTGCCGGTGCCGTGCGCCTCCACCGCGTCCACTTCGGACGGTGTCAGCCCGGCGTTGGCCAGTGCCTGCCGGACCAGTCGCTGCTGAGCCGGTCCGTTGGGTGCGGTCAGCCCGTTGGAGGCGCCATCCTGGTTCACCGCCGAACCCCGGATGATCGCCAGTACCGGATGCCCGTTGCGGCGCGCGTCGGACAGCCGTTCCAGCAACAGCATGCCCGCACCCTCGGACCACCCGGTGCCGTCGGCGCCGGCCGCGAACGGTTTGCAGCGCCCGTCCGGCGCGAGGGCACGCTGTCGGCTGAACTCCACGAAGTTCGCCGGGGTGGCCAGCACGGTGGCGCCTCCGGCCAGCGCCATCGAGCACTCACCCTGCCGAAGTGCTTGCACCGCAAGGTGAATGGTCACCAGTGAGGAGGAGCAGGCGGTGTCCACGGTGAGCGCGGGGCCGGTGAGTCCGAGGGTGTAGGCGATCCGCCCGGACGCCACGCTGCCCGCCGTGCCCAGCCCGGCGTAACCCTCCAGATCGGCGGGCACCCGGCCGCCGTAGTCCGCCGACATCAGCCCGGCGAACACCCCGACCGGCTGCTCCCGCAACGAGGTCGCGCTGATCCCGGCCCGTTCCACCGCCTCCCACGCGGTTTCCAGCAGCAGCCGCTGCTGCGGGTCCATGGCCAGGGCCTCGCGCGGGGAGATACCGAAGAAGGCCGCGTCGAACCCGGCCGCGTCCGCCAGGAAACCGCCCTGGTCGACGTAGCTGGTGCCCGGCTGGTCCGGATCTGGGTGGAACAACCGGTCGAGATCCCAGCCCCGGTCAGTGGGGAACTCGCCCACCACATCGGTTTCCGCGATCAGCAACCGCCACAGGTCCTCGGGCGAGGCGATCCCGCCGGGGAACCGGCAGCCCATGCCCACCACCGCGATCGGCTCGCCGGTGACCCCGGTCGCCGTCACCACGGCCCGCTCGCCAGAGCGCAACGCGGCCAGTTCCCGGGCCAGTGCCAAGGGATCCGGGTGGTCGAAGGCGATGGTGGCGGGCAGGGTGAGTCCGGTGGCCGCGGCCAGCCGGTCGCGGAGCTGGACCGCGTGCGCCGAGGTGAAACCGAGGTCCTTGAACGGCCGGTCCGGCTCCGGCAGTTCGCCCTCGGGCAGCCCGCCCACCGCCGCGGCCGCGGCCAGCACCAGCTTAAGCAGCCCGCCGTCCCAGCCGTCGAGCACCGGAGCCTCGGCCACTGGGGCACGCTGGGCCACCACCGCGGGCCGGTTCACGGTGAGCGCGGCATCGAACATCGGCAACCAGTCCGGCACTTCAACCCCAAGGAGCACCGCAGGCTGCCCCGCCGCCCGCCGCTGCTTGGCCAGCAGCTCAAACCCCGCCGACAACTCGTCGGTCAGCAGCACAAACGCCGACAGTTCACCCGTCACCCGGTGCAGCACCTCCGCGCCCGCCAGGTCGCCGGTGTGCACCACCCCGCCCACCTGCCGGACCAGTGCGGCGACCGCCTGCTCATCAGCGAGATCGCAGGTGGCCAGGGTGACCGTGGCGCCCAGCTCAGCTAGTCCGTGCTCGTCGATCGACGCCGTGCCCGCCGCACTGGACCCGATCAGCAGCAGCCTGCGCACCCCATGCGCGCCGACCAGGTGCCGGGCTACTGCCGCGCCGAGTTCGCCGTCCGCGCCGGTGACCAGCACGGTCCGCTCGGGGTCGAAGACCATCGGCGGTGCGCTGGTCCGCGTGGGCACCCGGGTCAGCCGGTCGGCCTCGAACAGCGACTCGTAGTGCGGCGTGCCCACCGCCACCAGCCGCGCGGGCTGGGTCACCAGCTCATGCCGCCGCACCTTGCCCGAGGCCGTCCGCGGGATCTCGCGGACCGTGTACACCTGCTCCGGCACCTTGAAGTAGGACAACCGCTCCCGCGCCGCCGCGAACAACGCCGCCGGCTCCGCCGCCCCCACCACATAGGCCACCGGCACCTCGCCAAGCACCTCATGCGGCTGCCCGGCCACCGCCACATCGGCCACCCCGGGCACCTGCCGCAGCACGTCCTCCACCTCGCCCGGGTGGATGTTCTCCCCGGCCCGGATGATCAGCTCCTTGCTGCGCCCGGTGATGGTCAGAAACCCCTGCTCGTCCTGGCGCGCGAGATCCCCGGTCCGGTACCAGCCATCGGTCAGCACCTCTGCCGTCTCGTTGTGGTACCCGGCCATCACACTGGCCCCACGCACCCACAACTCACCCTCGGCACCCGTCGGCACGTCTGCACCCTCGGCCGAGACCAGCCGAACGGTCAGCCCAGGCAAGGGTTTCCCGCAGGACCCCGGCGGGGCCGAACCATCCGGCGGACTCACCGCGATCGGCCCACAGGTCTCGGTGCAGCCGTAGCTGTCCAGCAACGGCACGCCAAACGTGTCCACAAAGGACTGTCGCAACGCGACACTGCTCGGCGACCCGCCGGCCACGCAGATCCGCGGGAACTCAGGCAGGGATTCCCCGGTCGCCAGCACCTGGTGGTACATGGTCGGCACCGCGGACAGCACCGTGTGCGCGCCAGTCCGCAACTCGGCCAGCAGATCAGGAACAGAAAACCCGTCCAGCAGCCGCACACTAGCCCCCACCGCGGTGGCCCCCAGCACGCACAGGTGGTGCGACATGCAGTGGAACAGCGGCAGCGGCCACAGCAGTGAGTCCTCTTCGGACAGTCCGTGCACCGGCGCGTACAGCGATGCGAGGGACCACAGCGAGTTGCGCAGCGTGGACAGCACACCCTTGGGTCGCCCAGTGGTGCCGGAGGTGTAGAGCAGCCACCCAACCTCATCCACCCCGAGGTCATCCCTGGCAGCCACCCCCGGATCCGTCCACGTCGCCGGATCGTCCACCAGCAGCACCTCCGGCGCCGCCGCGAGCCGACGCACCTGGTCCAGGCGCGGCCGGTCCGTGAGCAGCACCGTCGCGCCGCTATGGGCCAGCAGCCGGTCCAGTTCGGCGTCGGCGGCCTGCGGGTTCAACGGCACCCCGATCGCACTGGCTCGCGCGATCCCCAGATACGCCTCGACCGTCTCCACCCGGTTGCCCAGCAGCATCGCCACCCGGTCACCCCGCTCGCAACCCAGTTGGGCCAGCCGCCCGGCCAGGTGCCGGGTGCGCCGGTCCAGGTCGGCGAAGCTGACGCCGCGGCGCGCGTCGGAGTAGGCGATCCGGTCGCCGAAGCGGGCGGCGTTGGCCGCCAGCAGCTCCGGCAGCGGTCGGATCAGGTCGGTTCGCAGCACAGTCACCACACCTTCAGGGAGAAACCCGTTGCCAGGTCAGCCTCCGGCCGCCCGCACCCGGCGATAACCCCTGTGCGCCCCCTGCCCGCTCCCCAGTCCTGGCCGCCCGAGCCCAGGTCGCCGGGCCGGGGAGAACCGGGGGGCGGTAGGGGAGTGACTGGGGTTATCCCCGGCCGGGCTGGCGGTGAGGCTGTGCGGCATGACGACGACCCCGACCCGGCTCAACGAGCTGTTCTGGGCCCGCTGGCAGTCCAAGGTCCTGCAGAGCGCGATCCGGCTCGGCGTGTGCACCGAACTGGCCGGCGGCCCGCGCACCGCCGAGGAACTCGCCCAGGCCCTGGATCTGCGCGGGGACCGCCGCGCCACCCAGGACTTCCTGGACTCGCTGACCGCGGTGGAACTCCTGCACCGCGAGGGCGACCAGTACCGCAACAGCGCCGAGGCCGCCACCTACCTGGACGAGCGCACACCCGGCACCTACCTGGGCGACGCGCTGGCGCAGATGCTGGACCTCCAGGACTTCGACCTCACCGCCGCCCTGCGCCTCGGCGCCGCGACCGGTGACGGCCGCGACTTCTACCAGCGCCAGTACGGCACCGAGCAGGGCGCCCGGCTGTTCCTGCGCCTGATGACCGCCTTCAGCCTGGGCGCGGCCTCGGTGCTGGCCACCAAATTCCCCTGGCAGCACTACACCAGCGTGGCCGACCTGGGCTGCGCCGAGGGCGCGCTGCTCACCCGGATCCTGGCCCGCCAGCCACATCTGTCCGCGATCGGCTTCGACCTGCCCGCGGCGGAAACGGGCTTCACCGAGCACACCACCGCACTGGGTTTCGGCGACCGGGCCGAGTTCCGCGCGGGCGACTTCTTCCAGGACCCACTGCCTGCCGCCGACGTGCTGATCTTCGGCCAGGTGCTGCACAACTGGAACCTGGCCGAGAAACAGCAGCTGATCGCCAAGGCGTACCAGAGCCTCACCCCCGGCGGCGCGCTGATCATCGACGAATCGCTGGCAGGCACCGGCGAGAACTTCGTGGCCGCCATCCTCAGCCTGCTGATGAACCTCTCCGTCGGCGGCGGCTTCGACCTGACCGGCGCCGAATGCGAGAACTGGTTGCGGCAGGCCGGTTTCACCAACACCAGCATCGAACACCTGACCGGCTCCCGCTCCATGGTGGTCGGCTTCAAACCCGCCGTGGCGGCCCGGCCCTACCAGCCGCAGGCCACCAGCTGCCTGCTCTGAGCATCCACCTCAACCGAAGGATTTCCCTGATGTCCCAGACAATCCTGGCCGAGGAGCTGACCACCAGCGCCGCCCTGCTCGCCCGCACCAGGGCGGTCATCGCCGGCGGTGGCAGCAGCAACATGCGCAACGCCGGCATGAGCACGCCGCTGGTCGTGGACGGCGCCCGCGGCTGCCGCCTGCACGACGTCGAGGGCAACGAGCTGATCGATGTGAACATGGGCTACGGCCCGCACCTGTTCGGCTATGCCGACCGCGATGTGCTCGACCCGGTGCGCGAACAGCTCACCAGGGCCGCGGTCACCGGACTGCCGCACCGGCTGGACCACCAGGCCGCCGAGCTGATCACCGAACTGGTGCCCTCGGTGCAGCAGGTCCGCTTCGCCAACTCCGGCACCGAGGCCATCACCTCCGCGCTGCGGCTGGCCCGCTTCCACACCGGCCGCAGCCTGGTGCTCACCTTCGAGGGCCACTACCACGGCTGGAGCGAGACCGTGCTGCGCCGCTCCGCGATCACCGCGGGCCGCCCGCAACTGCACCGCCCGCGCCCGGAACCCGGCGCCCCCGGCATGATCCCCGGCGCGCTCAGCCACACCCTCGAACTGCCCTGGAACGATGTGGCCGCACTGGAACGGGCCTTCGCCCAGGACGGCAACCAGATCGCCGCGGTCATCCTGGAACCGGTGTGCGGCAACGCCGGTGTGGTGCCGCCGCGACCCGGCTTCCTGGCCCGGCTGGCCGAGTTGACCAAGAAGCACAACTCGCTGCTGGTCTACGACGAGGTGATCACCGGCTTCCGGCTGGCCGCCGGTGGCGCGCAGGAGCTGTACGGTGTGCTGCCGGACCTGACCATCGTGTCCAAGGTGCTCGGCGGCGGATTCCCGGTGGCGGCCTTCGGCGGCAGCACCGCGATGATGGCCCCGCTGGCCCGCAACGAGGCATTCCACGCCGGAGTCTTCGCCGGCAACCACGCCGCGATCACCGCCGCGACCGCCATGCTCACCAAGATCAAGAATGACCCCGGGGTCTACGGCAGACTGGAACAGACCTGCGCCGGATTCGAGTCCAGGCTTCGGGAAATCTTCGCCGCGGCAGGACGTCCGGTGCGCATCGCCCGCTCCGGCTCGGTGCTCTCGGTGGCCCTGCTCGCCCGGCCGATGAACACCGAGGAAGCCTACGACGGCGCGGTCTCGCTGATCGCCTACCCGGTGCACCGCAAGCTCCAGCTGCTCTGCCAGCAGGCCGGTGTCTACTTCCACCCCAACCCCCTCGAACCGTGGTTCCTCAGCACCGCGCACGGACCGGCCGAACTGGACCGGATCACCGAGACCATCGCCGCCGCGCTGCACCGGCTCTGAAGGGGCTGACCACGTTGACCAACTGCCTCGCCCTCACCCGCCGCGGCCTCGACGAACCCGCCCTCACCCGCCTGCTCGACCGGGTGCACGCCCTCGGCGCCCGCGCCGCCTGCCGCGCGCTGGCTGACCGGCACCTGCTGGTCGCCTGGCCGGAATCCGGCACCCGCCTGGCCGCCGCACTGGCCGCACTGTCCGAAGTGGAGACCGTGCTCGCCGAAGGACACGTGCTCCCGTTGGCCTCCAGGGACTTCCAGCCCGCCGACAGCACCGTCACCGTCGGCGGGGTCACCCTCGGCGGCCCGGCCACGGTGACCATCGCCGGGCCCTGCTCGGCCGAACACCCCGACGTGCTGGTGGAAACCGCCCGCTCGGTCCGCGCCGCCGGGGCGTCGATGTTCCGGGTCGGCGTGTTCAAACCACGCACCTCCCCGTATAGCTTCCAGGGCCTGGGCGCGGCAGGCCTGGCCGCACTGGCCGAGGTGCGCGCCGAGATCGGCATGCCGATCGTCTCCGAGATCCTCACCGTGGCCGACCTGGACGCGATGAGCGAGGTCGTGGACGTGCTCCAGGTCGGCGCCCGGAACATGCACAACTTCGCCCTGCTCGCCGCACTCGGCCGGGCCGGGAAACCCGTGCTGCTCAAACGCGGGATGGCCGCCACCGTCGCGGAATGGCTGCACGCCGCGGAATACCTCCTCGCGCATGGCAACGACCAGGTCGTGCTGTGCGAACGCGGCATCCGCACCTTCGAGCAGTCCACCCGGTTCACCCTGGACCTCAACGCCATCCCGGTGCTGCGCGAACGCACCCACCTGCCCATCATCGTCGACCCCAGCCACGGCACCGGGCACGTGCGCTACGTGCCCGCGATGGCCAGGGCCGGACTCGCCGCCGGCGCCGACGGGGTGATCGTGGAAGTGCACCCACGACCGGCCGAGGCCCTCTCCGACGGGCCGCAGTCCCTCGACCTGGACGCCTTCGCCGCGCTGGCCGCCGAACTGCGCACCATCGCCGCCGCCATGGGCCGCGACCACCAGCCCGCCGCCCTGCCCGCGCTGATCGGCTGAGTGTCCACTGTGGACGGTGACCTGCGCGCCAGGGTCTTCGACCTGGCCGGCTACCTGGCCCGCCGCGGTCTGGTGCGCGGCGTCACCGCCACGGTGACCATGCCACCCGGGATCACCCGGCTGGCGGTGCTGCTGGCCCTGGCCCGCAACGGAGTCCGGGTGGAACCGGGCACACCGGCCCGGTTCCACCTGACCTCCCGGCCCTCGCCGCTGCCGGAGTACACCGACGAACCCGAGATCCACATCGCCGAAAGCGAGTCCCCCCAACATGATCACTGAGCTTGAACGCGCCAGCATCAGCGCCGACGGCCTGCTGGGCGCGGGCAACGTGCTGCACCGCCTGCTCGCACACGGCCGCAACCCCGACGAACAGGTGCTGTGGACCGACCGCACCTGGCAGGCCCCCGACGGCAGCACCCCGGAAATGCTCACCCTCGGCGAACTGGACCAGGCGGTGCGTGCCTGCGCCGGATTCCACCACCACAACGGCGTGCGTCCACGGGATGTGGTCGCGGTGATCACCGGCTCCAGCACCGAGTACGCCCTCCACTTCCTCGCCCTGTCCGCACTCGGCGCGATCCCCTCCCTGGTGCACGCCGACCTGCCCGCGGCCACCCTGCGCGCCTACCTCGACCGCCAGGACGCGGTCGGCGCACTGGCCGCCGAACACCTCCACGAACACCTCACCGGACTGGGTTTTGTCCACTCCGGCAAGGAGATCCGCCCCGAGGACGCCGAACACCTGCCCGCCGACTACCCCTGGCGGCACCACCCGGACGACCCGGTGATCATCACGCACAGCTCCGGCACCACCGGCGTGCCCAAAGCCGTCCCGCACACCCACCGCACCCTGCTGCTCGCCCCCCTGGAGCGGATCCGCCTTGGCGACAACGGTGATGAGGGCCGCCGCCTGGTCGCGTTGCCCGGCAACCACAACGCCACCATCTCGGTGCTGCTGTCCGCCCTGCTGCTGCGCGTCCCGGTCCTGCTGTCCAGCGACCGCGGCGGCGCTGCGGTACTCGCCGGGATCAAGGAGTTCCAGCCCGGCGCGGTCTTCGCCTTCGCCAGCACCTACGCCGAACTGTCCACATTGGACCTGGACGCGCACGACCTCTCCGGCATCGGCGCCTGGTACAACACCGGCGACGCCGCCCACGAAACCCACATCCGCGCCCTCACCGCGCACGGCAACCACATGGTCTCCGGACCCGGCCCGTCCCTGCGCCAGGTGCCCGGCTCGCTCTTCCACGACGGCCTGGGCTCCACTGAGATCGGCTACGTGCTGTTCCTGGTCACCCACCGGCCCGGCGACACCGGATTCGGCCGCCGGATCGGCAAACCCCTCGGCTTCGCCCAGGCCGTGGTGCTCGGCGAGGACGGCTCGCCGCTGCCGCCGGGACAGGTCGGCAGGCTCGGCGTGCGCACCCCGACCCTGACCCCCGGCTACTGGAACGACTCCGGCACCTGGCACCGCCAGCAGCTCGGCGGCTACTGGCTCACCGGCGACCTGGTGCACCAGGACCCCGAAGGCGAGTTCTACCACCACGACCGCGAACCCGACGCCATCCGCACCGCGGCCGGGACCGTGCTCAGCACCAGCACCGAGGAACTCCTGCTCCAGTCCCGCCCGGAACTGCGCGAGTGCACGGTCATCGGCCACAACGGCGAGGCGCACGCCCTGCTCCAGTTCGCCAATGGCCTTGCCCCGCAACAGGATCTGACCGAGTGGGTGAACGAGGTGCTGACCGCGGAACACCTTCCGCCAGTGCACCGGGCGCGCGCGGTGACCGCCGGGGAGGTGCCGCTCGGGGTCACCGGGAAGGTGCTCAAGCGGGTGCTGCGCGAACGCCTCGGGGCGCACCGGTGACGGTGGTCTGCGTCGTCGGCGCCGGACCCCGCGGCACCTCGGTGCTGGAACGCCTGTGCGCCAACAGTCGCGCCCTCGGCACCAGGCTGGAGGTGCACGTCGTCGACCCTTACCCGCCGGGCGCGGGCGCGGTGTGGCGCAGCGACCAGTCCGCGGGGCTGCTGATGAACACGGTGGCCGCCCAGGTCAGCCTGTTCACCGACGCCAGCGTGCCCTGCGCCGGACCCGTCGAGGAAGGCCCGAGCCTGTACGAGTGGGCAGGCGGCGCACTCGGCCCCGACGACTACCCGACCCGCGCCCAGTGCGGCCGCTACCTGGAATGGGTCTTCCAGCACATCCTGGCCACCGCACCCGCCGAGGTCACCGTCCAGGTGCACCGGGCCACCGCGGTCGCCCTGGCCGACGAACCGGGCGGACGGCAGTCGGTCACCCTGCACGACGGCCGCCGCCTCCGTGGCCTGGACGCGGTGGTGCTCGCCCAGGGCCACACCGACGTGGTGCCCACCGCCGGTCAACGCCAGCTCACCCGGCACGCCCGCACCCACGGCCTCGGCTACCTGCCCCCGGCCAACCCGGCCGACGCCGACCTCTCCGGCATCCAGCCGGGCGAGGTAGTGGCGGTGCGCGGACTCGGCCTGAACTGCTGCGACTACCTGGCCCTGCTCACCCAGGGCCGTGGCGGCCGGTTCGAGTCCACCGCCGGTGGGCTGAAGTACCACCCCAGTGGCGCGGAACCCGTGCTGTACGCGGGATCCCGCCGCGGCCTGCCCTACCATGCCCGCGGTGAGAACCAGAAGGGCGCCTTCGGCAGGCACCAGCCGTTGTTCCTCACCGAAGAGGTCATCGCGGGGCTACGCCGTCGCGGCGGCCTCAGCTTCGGCACCGACATCTGGCCGCTGCTCGACGCCGAGGTGCGCGCCGTCTACCACCACGCCCTGCTGTCCACAAAGGATGGTGAATGGCGGGCGGCGGACTTCCTGGCCGAGTTCACCGCCACCCGCGACCCGGAACTCCCCGCCCGCTACGGCATCGAACCCGGCGAACGCTGGGACTGGAACCGGCTGGCCCGCCCTTACCATGGCCGGTGGTTCACCGGCCGCGCCGACTTCGAACTCTGGCTACTCGACCACCTCCGCGCCGACGTCACCCAAGCCAGACTGGGCAACGTCGCCGGACCACTCAAGGCCGCGCTGGACGTGCTGCGCGATCTGCGCAACGAGATCCGGCTGCTGGTCGACCACGGCGGCCTCACCGGCGAGTCCTACCAGCGCGAACTGGCCGAGTGGTTCACCCCGTTCAACGCCTACCTCTCCATCGGCCCACCCGCCAGCCGGATCGAGGAGATGATCGCCCTGGCCGAGGCCGGGGTGCTGCGCTTCACCGGACCCGGCATGCGGGTCCGCCCGGCCGGGCACGGCTTCCTCGTCGACGCCACCACCATCCCCGAGCCACCGGTCACCGCCACCACCCTGATCGAGGCCAGAGTCCCCGACGTCGACCTGCGCCGCACCCGAGATCCGCTGCTGCGCAAACTGATCGCCACCGGCGGCGCCCAGCCCTACCGCATCCCCGACCCGGCCGCCGGCCCGGTGCCCTGCGGCGGACTCGCGGTGACCACGCGTCCCTACCGAGTGGTCGGTTCCGACGGTCGGCCGCACCCCCGGCGGTTTGCCTATGGCGTGCCCACCGAGGGCGTGCACTGGGCCACCGCCGCCGGGGTGCGGCCAGGCGTGGGCTCGGTGATCCTGGCCGACTCCGACGCCATCGCCCGCGCGGTGCTGACCCCGGTCCGCGCCCCGCAACGGGCTCAGTCCCGGTGAGCGGGCAGCAGTTTCCGCGCGGACAGGGCCATCATCAGCTCCAGCCGTGCCCTCGGCTCCTCCAGCGCCGGGCCGAACAGTGTCCGTAGCTGCCGGATCCGGTTGCGCACGGTCTGCGCGTGCACGTACAACCTGGCCGCCACCGACTCGGTGTCGTGCCCGCTCTGCAACCAGTGCAACAGGGTCTCGGCCAGCAACTCCTGCTTGTCCGCCCGCAACGCCAGCAGCGGGGCCAGCCGGGTGCGCACCAGCAACCGGGCCAGATCCTTGTCCCGCAACAACATCAGCGTGCTCAGATGATCAGTGCAGTGCACCAGGCCGGCGTCCACGGTGGTGACCGCGAGCAGATCGCGGGCCCAGCCCAGGGACTGCCCGGCCTGGTGCAGCGGCACGGTCGGCCCCACCGCCGCGGTCCACCCGCGCAAGGTCCTGGCCAGCTGGGCGGCCCGCCCCGGCCCATCCGGATCGGGCACCAGCAGCACCGGCCGCCTGCGGTCCACGTCGATGAGCACATCCGGCGGCAGCATCAGCAACCGGTTCTGGCCCACCCCCGGATCGGCCAGCGCCACCGCGGCGATGGTGCCCGGCAGCGGCCAGTCGTTGGTCTCGGCCAGCTCCTTGACCAGCGGCGACCCGGCGAAATCCTCGGTCAGCACCGCGTCCAGGAGCTTCTGCCGCTGGCAGCGCAGCCGGTCGCTGACCCGGGCCGCGGTCTCCTTGTACGCGGTGACCACCTCGGTGGCCACCTCGTCCATGTAGTCCAGCACCTGCACACCGAGCCGGGCCACCGCGGCGGCGTTGAGCTGCTGCTCCGCGTTCACCTCGGCCACGTGCTGCCAGACCACCTTGGTGGCCACCGCCAGGCAGCAGCGCACCACCTCTACCGGCACCTCGTGGTGGTAAAGCCTGCGGCCCAGCGACCAGCAGACTTCTAGGCGCTCCGGCCCCGGCGGCCTGCCGTCCCGGATGCCGCCGATGAACAACTCGATCAGCAGCCGCGCTCCTTCGCGCAGGAAAGTGGAGTCGGGCAGGGTGCACATCGGTGGCCTGGCCACCATTTCTCGCCAGATCGACTCGCTCGTCTCGGCGACGAAGGGATCCAGCAGTTCCGCCAGTGACGCGGGAAGCACAGGGTGGCCTCGGTGATTGTTGACGACTGAGTAAACGAACCCGGAATGTGAGAAAGGTTCGGTCAGCGGGCGAGGTGAAACACTGGCCAGGTTGCGGGTTACTCGCCGGTAACTTGACCTGGGAGACGATTACCCGGTGCCTTCGGGTTCGCGGGCGAGCAACGCGGCCAGTTCGACCCGGGAACTGAGGCCGAGCTTGGCCAGGATGTTGGAGACGTGGAACTGCACGGTCCGCCGGGAGACGAACAGCCGTTCGGCCACCGCCGGATTCGACAGCCCGGCCGCGACCAGCTCGGCCACCCGGCGCTCGGTCTCGGTCAGGCTCACCAGGCCGGTCTTCGGTCTGCTGCGGGCGCCCCTGGCGCCGCGGTGCACGCCGTGCGCGCGCAGCCGGGACTCGGCCCGGTGCACGTCCCAGTCCGCGCCCAGCCGCAGGTACACCGCCAAAGCGGCGTCGAAGGGCGCCCTGGCGGCGGCCGGCTCACCGGTGGCGGCCAGCACCGCGGCCAGGTCCTCATCGCAGCGGGCACGGAACAGCACCCAGGAGGTGCCCTGGTACAGCCGGGCCGCCTCCCGCAACGCCACCGGATCCTGGTGCAGCAACCCCTGGCAGTGCTGGTCCACCGCGTGCAGGCTCGCGCCGGAACCGGGTCCGAGTAGCACCCGGATGTCCGCGGTGAGCCGCTCGGCCAGTGTCTGGTTCCCGGAGTCCAGGGCCAGACTGACCAGTCCGGGGAACAGCCAGGCCAGCGAGGCGCGGATCTTCGGCGTCAGCCCGCGGTCGGCGGTGGCCAGGAACCGGCGCAACGACTCCTGCGGACCGCGTTCGCACAGCTCGACCAGGCTGTGCGCCCACAGCGGCAGGAACTCGTAGAAGGGCGCCCCGGTGGTGGTGCGCACGGTGCCCGCCACCGCGTCCAGGTAACCGCGGGCGGCGGCCAGGTTGCCCCGGTGCGCCTCGATGATCGCGGCCAGGCTGTGCAGCGGCAGCGCCTCCCACCGCTCGTCCGGCTCCGGTCCGGAGCGCACCTCGGCCAGCGCGTCGTCCCAGTTGCCGCAGGCCAGCAACACCACCGCGCGATCGAGCTGGCACTGCGCGACCAGGGTGCCCCAGCGCTGTTCGGCGATCCGGCGGGCCAGCCCGGTCTCGGCCTCGGCGTCCTCGGCCCGGCCGAGTTCGAGCAGCGCGTAGGCGCGGATCAGGTGCAGGGCGATCAGCCGGTCCCCGGTGATCTCCGCGGCCGGGGCCAGCCGCAGCGCGCGGGCGGTGAAGTCCATCGCGTCCTGGCTGTGCCCGCGTAGTCGGTGCACCACGGCCAGGGTCTCGTAGGCGTCCACCAGCGACCGGGTGTCGCCGAGTTCGCGGGCCTGTCGCTCGGCCTCCCACGCGTACCCCTCGGCCCGGCCGAACTCGCCCAGGGTGAACAGCACCACCGAGGCGAAGGCGCGGAACCGGGTCGCCTCCAGCGGGGAGACCGCGGGGGAGTCCAGCGCGTGCCGGATCTCGGCCAGGGCCAGGTCGGGCCGGCCGTCCGCGTAGGGCGCGTGCGCCAGCAGCCAGCGCAACGTGCACTCGTCCCCGGGTTCGGGTCGTGCGGCCAAGGCGCGGCGGGCCTGGTCCTCGGCCGCGCCGACCTGCCCGCAGCGCATCAGCGCGCAGGCCAGGTGCACCCGCAGCCGGGCCAGCAGCGGGTCGGCCGGATCGCCCAGCGCGGTGGCCGTGCCCAGCAACGCCACCGCGGTTTCCGGCATGCGCAGCGCGAGCTGCTCGGCGTACTCGCTCAGCCAGGCCAGCACCCGGGCGTCGCCGGAGGGTTCGCCCGCGGTGAGCTGCTCGGCCACCCGCTCCACCGTGACCCCGGCACTCGCCAGTGCCAGCCCGGCCTCCAGGTGCCGCACGGCGCGCAGTGGGGCGGGCATCGCGTCGTGCAGGGCCTGCCGGATCAGGTCGTGCTGGAAGACCAGGCGGTCCTGCTCGACGATGAGCACCCCGGCGGCCACCGCGTCGGCCAGCGCTGCAGTCGTGTGCGGCACCGACTGTCCGGTGACCACGGCGATCTCGGTGACGGTGTGCCCGGACCCGAGCAGCGCACAGGCCCCGAGCACCTCGGTGGTCTGGGGGGTGAGGAAGTCCAGCCGGTCCAGGATGGCCGCGCTCAGCGACCCCGGCACCCGGCACACGGTGGCTTCCGCGATGCCGCCGGTGATCACGATGCCCGCGTGCCGCAGCAGCCCGTCCAGCAGCTCCCGCACGTACAACGGATTGCCGCCCGCGGTGCCCAGCAGCTCCAGCAGCACCGGCCCCACACTCGCCCCGAGCACCTGCTCGGCCAGCTCGCGCACCGCGGCCGCGGGCAACGGACCCACCGACACCAGTGCCCCGCCCCGGCTGACCAGGCTGCGCCGCAACTGTTCCAGCGCCGGGGTGCGCGGCACTGAGCGGGCCGCCCCGATCAACAGCACCGGCAGGTCCCGCAAGGCTTTGCCCACCTGGTGCAGCACCTGGACGCTGGAGGTGTCGGCCCAGTGCAGATCGTCCACCACCAGGGCCAGTGGCCCGTCCACACACAGCTCGTCCAGCAGCGACAGGATCGACTCCACCACCACCAGTTCCCGGTCGGCCACCGGCACCGCCAGCCGCCCACCATGCCGGATCTGGTGCGCGATCGAGGCCCGCCGCCAGTCGGTGGCCGAGGTCCGCAGGTCCAGCGCGCCGGAGACCGCGGCGAACGGCAGATGCTGCTCGATCTCCTCCGCACACCCGGAGAGCAGCTGAATTCCCCGGTGCAGCGCGGATTCCAGCACCGCGCCGAGCAACGCGGTCTTGCCGCACCCGGGATCGCCGTCGAGCAGCACCGCGTGCCCGGCCCCGGCGACAACCTCGTCGAGCAACGGATCAATCCGGTCCAGTTCCGCGGCCCGGCCGAGCAGCATCCGGCTCGACAAGCTCATTCTCGCCACCTCCGGCCCACATGAATACCCGCGGATCAGGCGGAACCGCTAGCTCCGTTCAGGGTTGTACAAGGTCAATCACATTTTTCAAGTAGCCATCCGACACCGTTCAGTCTCGGCACTTCCCATTCCCGCTCGCTTTCTGACAAGAGAACTGACCCGAACCCGAGCAAAATTCACTCAGGTGACACCAGTAATCACCCATCCCACCGCCACCACCGCCACGGACCGTCTGCACCACCGCCACCCACACATCCGCCGCCTGCTCGCCCCGCCCCAGCACGGCTGGACGGTGCGGCAGCGGGACAACCCCGACCGTCCACCTGAGTACGCCCTGCACCGGATCAGCGCGGACCGCTGCGGCGTCACCGTGGTGCACGCGCTGTACGTGTGCGCGGACGACGCCGCCGCCGTGGTCTGCCTGTGCCGCACCGGCACCGAGTGGGTCCGCACCTGGTCCGTCGACGGCACCCTGCCCGAACTCGTCGACCTCCTCCTGACCGCCAGCGACCCCACCGGCCCCGCCGAAGCTGGCTACGGTGAGGTCTGGGAGCGCTCCTAGAAACCCTGGGGCGGCGACCACCTTTTCCGCGAGTTGGGCCAACTGGTACGGCGGTTTTGCCCAAGCGGGCGTACCAGTTGGCCCAAGTGGTGCTGGAATGCGGAATGTCGTTGTGTCACAACGGAGAGACCGCTCGGGTGATGGAAGGCTGGCGGGAGGTGCCGGCGACTTCAAGGATCTCGGCGACCACCGGGCAGCGGATCCGCGGGCGCGACCGCACGTGCTGGCCAAGCCAGATTATCCACCGCCAGCCATTGCCCGCCAGCCACCGTCACCGGCGTAACCCCACTGAACGCCACCACATCCCGATGCAAATGCGACTGATCCACATACCCACCCTCAGCCGCGACCCGCCCCACCCCCGCCGCCAGCCGATGCACCGCACGATCAAACCGGACCAGCCGAGCAGCCCGCTTGGGCCCCAACCCAACCTGCCCCCAAACCCAAGCCACCTCCCCATCCACCAAAGCCCCACCTACCCCATGAGAGTGCGGGCATGGACCTCATCCAGAACGCCTTCCAGGCACTTGCCAGTAACGACGCCGACCGGATCGCCGCCGTGTTCACCGCGGACGCGGAATGGTTGTCGCCGCCGGAGAACGCGGTCGCGGTGGCGCTCAAGGCAACGCATCACCTGGTGGGGCGGGCGGCGATCGTGCGGTTCTTCGCCGTGGACTTTCCCGGCCTCTTCACCCGGGATGTGGCCGTCGAGTTCCACGGACTGCACGGCGACGGTGAACGCGCGACCGTCGAGGCGACGTTGTCGGCGACGCTGGCCAACGGCAATCACTACCGCAATGACTACTGCTTCGTCTTCGAGTCGCGGGGTGGGTTGATTCACCGGGTCCGGGAGTATGTGGACACCGCTCGCGGGCATCGCCAGGTGTTCGGCCTAGGGTATGGCGGTGAGCGTTGAGTTTGAGGCCTGGGTTACCGAGCTGGTCGGGGATGCCATCGAGGCGGGGCTGGTGCACCGGATCGAGGTGCGGTGGTCCCAGGTCCGGGGAGACCAGGTGATCAAGGTCGAACTCACCGGGCCCACGCCGCACCGCCTCGTGCTGCGGGTGCAGCAGGGTGGGGCGTTGCTCGACGTGGACGGTTCCGCGGCGATGGAGTTCGCCGAGGACGACGAACGGGATCTGCGGGACCTGGAACACGTGCTGCGCGCCTACTGCCGCGGCGAGCTGGAGGTCCTGGTCGACCTGGGCGATGGCGGCTACCGCGCGTTGCGGGCCAGTGGAGGACAGCTCGGGTTCCCGGGGTCGGCGGTGCGGCTCGGGCGGGCGGAGTGGCGCCGGGTCGGCTGAGCGCGGGGCTGGCAGGATGCTGCCGCCGACTGGCCGGAGTGATCACGGCGGGGCAGGCTTGCCGGGTGACGTGGTGTCGGAGTGGATCGGTCGGGGTGTTGCTTGGGCTGGGATTGCTTGCGGCGTGCGGGAATCCGGCGCCACCGGCCGGCCCAGCTTCTGCTGAGACGAGTGTGACCACGGTGCCGACCTCGGCGAGCCCGGCGGCCAAACCGCATGTGCTGGAGCTGGAGGTGACCGGCTCTGCCGTCATCACCACGCTGACCTTCACCCTGGACGGGCAGGTCAGCGAGGAGAAGGGGGTCAAGCTGCCCTGGCGCAAGACGGTCGAGGTGCCCTTCGGCGGCGGCAAGCACGAGTGGCGGCTGACCCTGCAACACAGCGGCGGGAACATGACCGCGACCAGCACGGTGAACGGAAAGCCGCTGACCCGGACCGCCGGCAGTGGTTCCCCGGGCAGCAACAACACCGCCAACCTGTCCGGCACCTTCCGAGACTGACCGCCGCTGCCACCGTGTTGGCCGTTGGGCGGTTTCTAGTGGTGGTTGCATCGTGGTGGGCTAGCGATGCTTGGTGAGCAGGGTGTG
>NZ_JALMDK010000021.1:0-1950 GCF_023094165.1 Crossiella sp. S99.2
CTGCGGGCTGCGGGCTGCGGGCTGCGGGCTGCGGGCTGCGGGCTGCGGGCTGCGGGCTGCGGGCTGCGGGCTGCGGGGAGAGTGAACCGGACTGGGCCAGTGCTCGTCGGTGAGGGTGGGCCGGTCGTGGGTGGCGCGGCCGTGCTGCCGCAGACGCGTGGCCTGGCGTGGCGCTTAGGCCAGCAGTGCTGTGGTCGAGCGCGCCGTGTGCAGGTGAGCGCGTGGGGTGTGGCGCGCGCGAGGTGTGCGCGGGATGGTGGGTGGATTGTCCGGACAGTGGCCGAAGGTGAGGGGCGTTCGCGGTACGGTCTGCGGAGTCGGTGAGAAGGAGCGTCAGGGTGGTCAGGCCCTCGGTTCGGGTTACGTTCTCGTGTGCGGTGAGCGCGCTGGCGCTGGTTGCTCTGGTTGGTGGCTGTGCCGTCAAGGTTGGCGGGGAGGCCAAGCGGGCCGGGGCGGTGCTTGATCCCGGCAAGGTGGCCGGGCTGGATGTCACTGAGGGGGCCAGCGGGCCTCGGAGTGGGGCCAAGCCAGCTGATGTTCCCGTGCAGAACGGGGATGACGGGCCGATGGACATCTTGGCGCGCAATGCGGTCGCCGATGTCCAGGAGTACTGGACCGAGCGGTTCCCGAAGGACTTCGGCAAGCCCTACCAAGGGGTGTCCCGGTTTGTCTCCTATGACTCCGGTGGGGCGAACCTCCAGCTGTGCCGCACCAACACCAAGGAGCTGGTGAACGCGTTCTTCTGTCCGTCCGAGGACACCATCGCGTGGGACCGGGGACAGCTCCTGCCGCAGCTCTCCGAGAAGTTCGGGGACCTGGCCGTGGTCACCGTGCTGGCGCACGAGATCGGGCACGCGGTGTCGCAGCGGGCCGGGCTGGCGAAGCCGGGGACGCAGACCATCGTCAGTGAGCAACAGGCCGACTGCTTCACCGGGGCGTTCTTCAAGCACGTGGCTGAGGGGCGGGCGCCGCATTTCCTGGTGTCCACGGGTGAGGGTCTGAACAGCGTGCTGCAGACCATGTTCTCCTTGCGGGATCAGGTCGGGTCGTCGTTCACCAGCCGGAACGCGCATGGCAACGCCTTTGACCGGGTGTCGGCCTTCCAGTTCGGGTTCAGCCAGGGGCCGGTGCGGTGTGCGCAGATCGACCTGGTGGAGATCCAGCGGCGGATCACCGAACTGCCGTTCAAGGCCACCGACGGCAACCGCGGGAACCTGCCGATCACGGCGGAGAACATCCTGCAGATCGTGGAGAACCTGAAGCAGGTCTTCAAGGATTCCGGGGCGGCGCCGCCGGAGGTGCTCAACGGTTCGGTGGCCTGCCCCAACGGCAAGGTGACCCAGCCCGCCTCCTACTGCCCGGCGAACAACACGATCAGTCTGGAACTGGCGCAGCTCGCCGAGATCGGGGCCCCGCCACAACGCGGGGCGAAGAAGGGCATGGCGATCGGGGACTTCGCGGCGCTGGCCGAGGTGGCTTCGCGGTACGTGCTGTCCGTGCAGAAGGCGACCGGGTTCCCGTTGGACGACACGAACGCGGGGCTGCGGACGGCCTGCCTGGTCGGGTCCTGGGGCGGGGCGTTGCTGGAACGGCCGAGCGGTGGGCGCAATCCGGTGGGCACCATCCGGATCTCGGCTGGGGACCTGGACGAGGCGGTGGCCGAGTTGCTGTCCGGGAAGAGCTTGATCGCGGCGGATGTGAACGGGAAGCACGTGCCGTCCGGGTTCGCGCGGATCGAGGCGTTCCGGATCGGGTTCATGGAGGGCAGTGCGCCGTGCGTTGAGGACTTCGGGGCCTGATCGGGGGCCTGCACGCGGAGCGTCGGAAGGCTTCAGAGCCGAGCGGGATCGACGGAGGGCGCCGCTGAGCGGGAACGGCGGAGGGCGCCGCTGAGCGGGAACGGCGGCGGGAGCCTCGGCGGGGAACCGCTGAGCGGGGCTGACCGGGAAC
>NZ_JALMDK010000021.1:2046-125966 GCF_023094165.1 Crossiella sp. S99.2
GAACCATTGCGGGGCTGACCGGGAACCATTGCGGGGCTGACCGGGAACCATTGCGGGGCTGACCGGGAACCATTGCGGGGCTGACCGGGAACCATTGCGGGGGTGACCGGGAACCGCTGCGGGGCTGAACGGGAGCCACTGCGGAGGGGCTGATTGAAACCGCCGCGGGGCCTGACCGGGATTGGCTGAGGCCGGCAAGGGAAAGCCCCCAGGAGTCGGGGTGTGGTGCGGGGCTGGGCCTCGCGGGTGGGTGACTCCTGAGGGATTCCGGCTTGCGCAGAACGTGGCGCTCAGAACAGGGCGCTGGCCAGGTTTCGGCGGGCCTTCATGACTCGTTCGTCGGCTGGGTCGAACAGCTCGAACAGGTCGACCAGGTGTTTGCGGGCTCGGTCTCGGTCCTCGCCCGCAGTGCGGCGGACCGAGTCGATCAGGCGGGCGAATGCCTGGTCCACCTGCTGGTCGGCCAACTCGGCGTCGGCGGCGGCCAGTTGGGCGTCCAGGTCGTCGGGGGTGGCGTTGGCCTTGGCGATCGCGGTGGGGTCGGCCGCTTCCGCCCTGGCGGCGAAGCGGACCTGGGCCACGGCGGCCTTGGCCAGTTCGTTGGCGGGCTCGGCGTTGAGGATGTCCTGGTAGGCGGCTTCGGCGGCGGTGTAGTCACCGCGTTCGAAGGCTTCCTCGGCGGCGACGAACCTGGGGTCTTCCGGCTCTTCCTCGACCTCGGCGGCGGGAGCGCCCTGGTTGGCCTCGGCCGCGGCGATGCCAGGGAGGCGGTCGCGCAGGGCGTCGATCAGGGTGGTCAGCCACTCGCGGATCTGCGGCTCGGGCAGGGCGCCGGCGAAGGCGTCCACCGGCTGGCCGCCGGCGATGGCGACCACGGTGGGCACCGACTGGACGCCGAAGAGCTGGGCGATCCGGGGGTTGGTGTCCACGTCGACCTTGGCCAGCAGCCAGGTGCCGTTGGCGGCCTTGGCCAGCCGCTCCAGCACCGGGGACAGCTGCTTGCACGGCTCGCACCAGGTGGCCCACAGGTCGATCACGACCGGGATCTCCAGCGAGCGTTCGACGACCTTGGCCTGGAAGTCGGCCTCAGTGACGTCGATGACCCACTCGCTGTCCCCGGCATCGCCGGGGGACGTGGGCGCGCCGGGCTCGGCCGCGGCGGGACGGGACGGCTGGCGGGCCGCCGCGTCGGCCCTGGCCTTGAGCGCGGACAGGTCCACCGCTCCCGCGAGCGCGGCGGACAGTGCGGCGGTCTTACGAGGATCGGGCCTTGTCACGGTTTCCATCCTGACATGACCCGGGTATGTCGCGCCGCGCCGCCCGCCGCATTGGGGGATGGGCGTCCCCGGCCGGGCCGCCGGAGCACCGCTCGCGTGGGCGGTGAAGGAGGAGAAGAGGGGGTTGCGCGGGGCCGGGTGGCGGGGACCCCGGGCGCGGGAGGCGTGCGGGCGGGGCGTGGGGGCGCGGGGGGCGGGGCGTGGGATTTGGGTGATAAGTGGCCTGATCAGAAGCGGGCGGGCTCGGTGTAGGTGCCCCATTCCGTGCGGAGTACCTCGCAGATCTCGCCGAGGGTGGCCTCGGCGCGGGCGGCGGCGAGCATGGGTTCGATCAGTTCGCCGTCGCCTTGGGCTGCGGTGCGGAGGTTGGCGAGGGTCTGGTTGACAGTGGGCTGGTCACGCTGGGCTCGGCGTTCGGCGAGGGTGCGGCGTTGGTCGAGTTCTACCTCGTGGCTGACGCGGAGGATTTCCAGGGAATCGGCGGTGACGTCGGTGTGGATGTTGACGCCGACCATTTTCTTGTCGCCTTTTTCCAGGGCCTGTTGGTACTCGAAGGCGGCGTCGGCTATTTCGCCGGTGAAGTAGCCGTCCTCAATGCCGCGCAGGATGCCTGAGGTCATCTCGCCGATGGGGTGGTGGCCGGAGGGGGCGGCCAGGGCGGCCAGGTCCTTGATGCGGGTGAAGATGCGTTCGGCTTCGGCTTCCAACTTGTCGGTGAGGGCTTCGACGTACCAGGAGCCGCCGAGGGGATCGGCCACGTTGACCACGCCGGTTTCGGCCATGAGGACCTGCTGGGTGCTCAGCGCGATCTGCGCGGCGCGTTCGCTGGGCAGGGCGAGGACCTCGTCCAGGGCGTTGGTGTGCAAGGAGTTTGTGCCGCCGAGTACCGCGGCCAGGGCTTCTACGGCGGTGCGGACGATGTTGTTGTCCGGCTGTTGCGCGGTCAGCGACACTCCGGCGGTCTGGGTGTGGAAGCGCAGCCACTGCGCCTTGTCCGTCTTGGCGCCGTAGACCTCGCGCAGCCAGCGGGCCCAGATCCGGCGGGCGGCGCGGAATTTGGCGATTTCCTCGAAGAAGTCGATGTGCGCGTCGAAGAAGAAACTGAGACCGGGCGCGAACTTCTCGATGTCCAGGCCGCGGGACAGGCCCAGTTCGACGTAGCCGAAGCCGTCGGCGAGGGTGAAGGCCAGCTCCTGCGCCGCAGTCGAACCGGCCTCGCGGATGTGGTAGCCGGAGACCGACAGCGGTTTGTAGGCCGGGATGTTGTCCTGGCAGTAGGCCATCAGGTCGCCGATCAGGCGCAGGTGCGGCTCGGGCTCGAAGAGCCACTCCTTCTGCGCGATGTACTCCTTGAAGATGTCGGTCTGCAGGGTCCCGTTGAGCCGTCCGATGTCGGCGCCCTGCCGTTCGGCGGCGACCAGGTACATGCAGAACATCGGCACCGCGGGGCCGGAGATGGTCATCGAGGTGGTGACCTGTTCCAGCGGGATGCCGTCGAAGAGGATGTCCAGGTCGGCGGCGGAGTCGATAGCCACGCCGCAGTGGCCGACCTCGCCGAGGGCGCGCGGGTCGTCGGAGTCCCGGCCCATCAGGGTGGGCATGTCGAAGGCGACAGAGAGCCCGCCACCACCGCGGGCCAGGATCATCCGGTAGCGCTCGTTGGTCTGCCGGGCGTTGCCGAAGCCGGCGAACTGGCGGATGGTCCACGCCCGGCCGCGGTAACCAGTCGGGTACAGGCCGCGGGTGAATGGGTACTCACCGGGCCAGCCGATCCGCTCGAAGCCCTCCGGCGCTGTTCCCGGGCCGTAGACCGGGTCCACCTCCAGGCCGGAGAGGGTGTTGAAGTCGGCTTCCCTGACCTGGCCTTTCCGCTGCGCGTCGGCGTAGCGGTGCACCCAGCGTTCCCGTCCGGCCTCGACATCCATGCCGCCTCCAGCCCGTGGTGGGTAGTCCAATAGTAGGACGACCTACCTTCACCGGCCAGGCAACTCAGCCCTCGGAGAGGTGGGCCTCAAGGCGTTCGACCTTCGCGGTGAGCTGGCCGGTGAAGCCGGGGCGGATATCGGCCTTGAGCACCAGCGACACCCGGGGACCGAAAGCGGCCACCGCGTCCACGGCCTGCTTCACCACCGCCATCACCTCGTCCCAGTCACCTTCGATGGTGGTGAACATGGCGCTGGTCTCGTTGGGCAGTCCCGATTCCCGGACCACCTTGACCGCGGCGGCGACCGCCTCGCTGACGCCGCCGGTCTCACCACCGGCCGGACTGACACTGAACGCGACGAGCATCGCTGGGGCCTCCCTGGTTCCACGGTGTGAAAAAAGATCCATCTCAGGCTGCTACTGCTCAGTACGCACTGCTAGTTTCGGAGGTTGTGACCGGCCATCCACTCCCCTTCGACCCGATCGCGCGGGCCGCCGAATCCTGGACCCAGCGCATCGGGCCTTCGGAGACGATGGCCGCGGTCACCAGCGTGATGCGCGTGCAGCAGATCGTGCAGTCCGCAGTGGACGGTGCGCTCAAACCGCACCGGCTGACCTTCGCCAGGTACGAAGCCCTTGTGCTGCTTACCTTTTCCCGGCGCGGCAGTCTGCCGATGCGGGTGATGGGCGAGCGGCTGCAACTGCACCCGACCAGCGTCACCAACATCGTGGACCGGCTGGAGAGCGATGGCCTGGTACAGCGCGAGCCGCACCCGACCGATCGCCGCACCACGCTGGTGGCCATCACCGACGCCGGGCGGGACCGGATGAAGGTGGCCACCGAGGCGGTGGTGGAGGCCGGATTCGGCCTGCAGGGGCTGAGTGGACCGGAGACGGTCCAGCTCACCGCCCTGCTGGCCAAGGTCCGGCACGCCACCGGCGACTTCACGGAGTGACCGGGGCCGCCTGAGTCCGCTTGTTCACCCAGCGCTCGAACACGATGGTGCCGAACGGCGGCACGCTCGCGATCAGCGCCCAGGTCGTGGTGCGCCCGTCCCAGTTGAGCGGCTCACGCACCATGAGCACCACGAACAGGTAGAGCACGAAGATCACTCCGTGCACCGGGCCGAAGATCTTGACCCCCAGGTCGTTGCCGACCATGACGTACTTGAAGAACATGCCGACCAGCAGGCCGGCCCAGGAAAACGCCTCGGCGATGGCTACCGCACGGAAACGCGCTGTGGGCGTAGCGAACACGCCGCTCCCTCCCTCGGGTGAAATGTCCGCTCTCCAGTGTGATTGGTGATCGCGGTCACCCGGACGCCGGGCGGGGCAAGTGGCGCTGAGCTGGGGATTCCAGGAACGCGCAGGGTTTCCGCAGGGGCGCGCGGGCACAGTGGTGACGTGCGGCGAGCGGAGATATGGGGGCGTTCGCCGACGGGATCCGGGCTCTGCCCAGCGGCAGGGCCCGGATCGTCAGCCTCGGGGCGGGAACAGCGCCCTGAACTCGGGCAGGCCAAGCGCGGTGCGCAACTCCAGCATGAGCCGTTCGTGGTGGGCGGCTTGATCGGGCTCGCCCCGGTCCTGGTGCAGGGCGGCGAGGACCTGGTGGGCCCGGGTCTGCTGGTACTGCTCGCCGATCTCCACCGCCAGCGCCAGCCCCTGGTGCACCGGCGGCAGGGCTGCGTCGAGATCACCGGCGCAGTGCCGGGCCAGGCCAAGGCACACCAGTGCGTGCCCTTGCAGGTATCGGTTCTCCCGCTGCCGGGCCACCGCCAGCACCTGCTCGTGCTGCGGCACCGCCTCGCCGGGGCGGCCCAGAGCCACGCAGGCGATGCCGATCCCGTTGCGGGCGTGGCATTCCAGCTCCACGTCGGCGGACTCCCCGGCCACCGTGACCGCCATCCGGTGGTGGCTCAGCGCCGACTCGTAGTTGCCGAACCACTGCTCGGCGAACCCGATCCCGACCAGCGCGTAGCCCTCGACGTCGCGGAAACCCCTGGCGCGGCCGATGGTCAGCGCGGCGCGGTGCCAGGACAGCGCCTCCGCGCAGTCACCGCGACGCAGGTGGGACAGGCCGAGGCCGTTGAGCGACCGGCCGATGATCAGGTCGTCGCCGAGTTCCCTGCCGTGCGCCAGTGCCCGGGTGAAGCGCTCGATCACGGTGTCGAAGTCGCCGCGGCGCCAGTGCGTGAGGCCGAGGCCGACCAGGGCCGGGCCGATGAGTTCCCGGTTTCCGGTGTCCAGCAACAGGGTGTGCAGGGCGATGGCGTCGTCGTAGCGGCCGGTCCGGTCCAGGTAGTGCGGCAGGGTGGCGGCCAGTGCGGTGAGTTCGGGCAGCCAGTCGCGGCGGGCGGCGAGTTCGGCGGCGGCCAGCAGGTTCGGCCATTCCACCGCGAGCCGGTCCGGGTCCTCGGCGATGGACTGGAGCTGGTGCTCGATCAGCCTGCGGTGCGCGGTGTCGTCGGGCTTGGCGTGTTCGGCGGCGAAGAGGCGGACCAGGTCGTGCATCCGGTAGCGGCCGGGGGTGTGTTCCTGGACCAGGTGCAACGCGGTCAGTTCGCGCAGCCGGGGGCGGGTGGCCGGCAGTGGCTCGTCGGTCAGCGCGGGCAGCGCGGTCAGGCCCAGGTCGGGGCCGGGGGCGTGCGCGAGCAGGCCGGCCAGGGCGACCGCTGCCGGGCTGAGCGCGTGGTAGGTGGTGGTGAAGACGGCACGCAGGCTGGCGGTCAGTTCGCCGGAGTCCAGGGCGTCCAGCCGGGTGGTGTCCTCGCGAAGTTCCTCGGCCAGCGCGGCCAGCGGGAAATCGGGGTGGGTGGCGGCGCGGGCGGCCACGATGCCCAGGGCCAGCGGCAGCCGGGCGCAGCGGGTCAGCAGCGCGGTGACCGCCGCGGGTTCGGCGGCCAGCCGGTCCGCGCCCAGGTAGCGGGCGAGCAGGTGGCGGGCGTCGGACTCGGCCAGGCCCGCGACCGGCACCGGGCGGGCGCGGTGGGTGGCGAGCAGGCCGTCCAGGCGGTGCCTGCTGGTCACCACCACGGTGCAGGTGTCGCCGCCGGGCAGCAGTGGCAGCACCTGCTCGGAGTCGCGGGCGTTGTCCAGCACGATCAGCAGGCGGCGGCCGGTGACCAGGCTCCGGTACCGCGCGGCCTGGGCGTGCTCGTCCACCGGCACCGCCGAGGGCAGCACGCCGAGGGCGTCCAGGAATCCGCGCAGCGCCACCCCCGGCGGCATCGGCGGGCTGGCCGGGTCGAAGCCGCGCAGGTCCACGTAGAGCTGGCCGTCCGGGAAGGCGGGCAGGTGCCGCTGCGCCCAGAACAGCACCAGCGAGGTCTTGCCGATGCCGCCGATGCCGCTGACCACGCTGGTCTCGCCCACGGTCAGCGCGGCCAGTTCGGCATCCCGGCCGGTGAACAGCCGGGGCGGCGCGGGCAGTTGCGCCGGGGTGCCGCGGGTCGGTGAGGTGAGAGCCGGGTCGGCGGTGAGGATGCGCTGGTGCAGCTCACGCAGCCGAGGGCCGGGGTCGATGCCGAGTTCCCCTGCCAGCCGGGCCCGCAGATCGGCGTAGCGGGCCAGCGCGTCGGCCTGCCTGCCGAGGCGGCACAGCGCGAGCATGAGCTGGCCGGTCCGGCGCTCGTCCAGCGGGGTGGCCTCGACGGCGGTGATCAGCTCGGGCAGCAGTTCGGCGGGCCTGCCCTGGGCCAGCAGCAGGTCGTCCCGGTCGAGTTCGGCGGTGTGCCGTTCCTGGGCCAGCGCGGTGCGCAGCGGGTCGAGGCCGGGGGCGTCCAGGTCGGCGAAGGGCTCGCCGCGCCACAGCGCCAGGGCGGCCTCCAGCAGTGGCAGCGGCGCCGCGGCGGTGCGGGCCTTGGCGCACAGCGCGCGGAAGCGGTGCAGGTCGACGGCGGTGTCCGGCACGGTCAGGGTGTAGCCGCCGTTGCCCCTGGTCAGCGTGACCCCGGCCGGCGCGAGGGTGCGGCGCAGCCGGGACAGGTAGCTGCCCAGGGTGTCCCTGGCGGTGTCCGGCAGGCGATCGCCCCAGACCCGGTCCAGCAGCACGGCGGCCGGGACCGGGCGGTTGACCTCGGTCAGCAACACCGCGAGCACGCTGCGCTGCCGCGCGTGCCCCACCTCCAGCGGCCTGCCCGCACTGGTGGCCTCGACCACGCCGAGCAGGCGGAACTCCAGCGTCATGCGCACCCCTCCCCCGGGTAGCCTTCGCGCTCGTGGCCGACGTGTACAGCGACGACTGGATCTGCACCCGCCTGGGTGAGGACGCCGAGCACTTCCTCGGCGCGGTGCACCCACCGGTCTACGAGAACTCCCTGTTCACCTTCCCGAACACGGCCGCGCTGGGGAAGGCGCTGCGGGCCGAGGACGAGAACTTCGTCTACTGGCGCGGCACCAACCCGACGGTGGCGCTGGCGCAGGACAAGCTGGCCGCACTGGAGCGGGCCGAGCGGGCCAAATGCTTCGGCTCGGGCATGGGCGCGATCTCGGCGACCATCTCCGCGCAGGTCGCCGCGGGCGACCACGTGCTGGCCATCGGCGCGATCTACGGGCCGACCACCAGCTTCCTGCGCTACCTGACCAAGTTCGGCGTCACGCACACGCACGCGGCCGATCTGGACCAGGCGCGGGAGCTGATCCGGCCGGAGACCAGGCTGGTCTACTTCGAGTCGCCGACCTTCATGGCCTTCCGGGTGCTGGAGATCGCCGCCGTGGTCGAGCTGGCGCGGGCGCACGGCGCGGTGACGATCATGGACAACACCTGGGCCACCCCGCTGTTCCAGAAGCCGATCACGCTGGGCGTGGACCTGGTGGTGCACTCGCTGTCGAAGTACATCGGCGGGCACAGCGACCTGGTCGGCGGCGTGGTGTGCGGGTCGGCGGCGCTGGTCCGGCCGCTGTCGCTGGTGGAGTACCAGCTCTACGGCGCGGCGATGTCCCCGCACGACGCGGCCAAGGTGGTCAAGGGGTTGCGCACGCTCGGGGTGCGGATGGCCGCGCACGGCGAGCGGGCGCTGCGGGTGGCCGAGTTCCTGGACGCGCATCCGCGGGTGCGGTCGGTGCGTTACCCCGGGCTGCCAGGACATCCGGACCACGAACTGGCGCGGCGACAGCTCAGCGGGTTCTCCGGACTGTTCGCCTTCGAGCTGGACACCGAGGACGTCTCGCTGGTGGAGAAGTTCGTGGACTCGTTGCGGCACTTCAGGATCGGCGTGTCCTGGGGCGGTTACGAGAGCCTGGTGAACGCGCCGGCGGTGACCGTGGAGGAGTCGGTGCGGGCGACCATGGGCATCCCGGTCGGGCTGGTGCGGCTGTCGGTGGGGCTGGAGGACGGCGAGACCCTGGTGGCTGATCTCGCCGCCGCGTTCGAGACCTTGGGTTAGCGGGTGGTGTCCTTGATCCAGTTCAGCGCCGGCGCCACCTCGGTGTAGGCGTTGTAGTGGTTGTCGCTGCCGCACTCGACCGGTTTGGCCGGGTCCTGTCGCCCGCCGCCGGAGGTCACCCCGGCCAGCCGCCAGCCGCGCCCGCTCCGGACCAGGGCAGGGCCGCCGGAGTCACCGGAGCAGGTGCCCTGACCGCGCTGCGAAGGCAGGCACAGCGACCACGGCCGGTCCTTGCCCTGGAAGCACTCGGCGTCGGGGGCGACCGGCAGCTGGATCTGCTTGAGGTGCGCCGGGCTGTCACAGTCCGGCTTGTCCGAACAGGTCCAGCCCCAGCCGAGCAGGTCCAGCTTGGTGCCCGGACCCGGCGAGCTGCCGGTGAGTCCCATCGGCCGGAACGGCACCGGGCGGTCCAGCTTGATCAGGGTCAGGTCGACGCCACTGAACAGGTTGGGCGGGGTGAAGACCGCCTTGGGGTGCTTGACCGCCGCCACCGGCTTGGCCACGACGCCGCCGCTGGTGTGGTTACGGCTGCCGATCCGGATCTGCTCGATGTCCGTCGGCTTGATCACGCAGTGGAATGCGGTCAGCACCCACTGCGCGGCGACCAGCGTGCCACCGCAGGCATGCTTGCCGCCCACCTGCAACGAGGCCATCCACGGCGTCGGGCCGCTGACGTTGCCGCCGTTGGTGAGCGCGCCCGCCGGCAGAGCGGTGAGACCGACCAGGGCGGCGACGGTGGCGAGTAGGAGCAGGAGTCGTTGTCTCATGGGGACTTGGTAGCCAGGCAGGGGTTTCCGGCGGGTTTCCGCCTGGCCGGGCCGGGTCGAGGCAACTACTGAAGGCCCTGGACACGGGCTTGGGGGCTCGGCTACGTTCGCCGGACTCAGCCAGTGTTGACAACGTTGACACGTCTCGGGGGTGGCATGCGCAGACCACGATCCGCCGTGTTCGGGCTGGTGGCCCTGACCCTGTTGACCTCGGTGCTCACCGGGTGCGGCACGGGCGGCGGGATCACCTTGCGGGTGATCCAGAGTCTGACCAGTCCGGAGCGGACCGCGTTGCTGCGGGACATGATCACCGCGTTCGAGGCGGCCAACCCGGAGATCGATGTGCGGCTGATCTCGCCGCCGTTGCAGAGCGCGGACCAGAAGATCGCGCAGGTGCTCAGCGCCAAGAACGACGTGGATCTGGTGGAGGTGCGGGACTACACGGTCAAGCAGTTCGTCAACAACCAGAGCCTGCTCGACCTCTCCCCCTACGTGGCGAACTGGCCCGGCTGGCCGGAGCTGACCCCGCTGGCGCGGCAGAAGGCGGCCTCGGTCGGCGGCAAGCCCTACCTGGTGCCGTACGGGTTCTTCCAGAACACCTTGTTCGCGCGCACCGACCGGCTCAGCGAGGCGGGTCTCAAGCCGCCCGCGACCTGGCCGGAGCTGATCGAGGCGGCGGTGAAGCTGACCGAACCCGGCAAGAACCGGTTCGGCTACTCCTTCCGCGGCGGCGCGGGCACCTTCCACTACGCGGTCTCGATCATCTCCGCCTATGCCGGGCCGCAGGTGGATCCGGCGCAGGGGTTCTGGCGCAAGGACGGCAGCACGATCTTCGCCTCCCCCGAGGCGGTGACCGCGATGGAGGCGTTCCTGCGGTTGTTCAAGACCGGGTCGCCGCCGGGATCGCTGGCCTGGAGCTATCCGGAAATGGTGCAGGGCTTCACCTCCGGGGTGACCTCGCTGCTCATCCAGGACCCCGAGGTGATCAAGACGACCGAGCGGGCCACCGGGCTGCCCAAGGGATCCTGGACCACGCTGCCGATTCCCAAGGGCCCCACCGGACTCGCCTTGCAGCCCACCGGGTACGCGGGCTGGGGCGTGACCTCGTTCAGCCGCAACCGGGACGCGGCGGTGAAGTTGCTGGAGTTCCTCAGCTCGGCCGAACAGGGGCTGCGCTGGGCCAAGGAGCACTCGCTGATCCCGGTGCACACCGCGGCGGCGCAGGATCCGCAGTTCTCCACCGGCGCGTTCAAGGCATACCTGGACATGGCCAATGACCCGGCGCAGGTCGTGGTGGAGCGGCCGATCCAGTACCCGGGCTGGGGGCGCTGGCAGAAGCAGGCCGATATCGACGTGCAGTCCTTGCTGGTCGGGGAGAAAACCGTGGCCGAGGTACTCGGGTCCTGGGACAAGTTCTGGGCCGAGCAGAAGAAGGCCGGTGGCGCGTGAGCACCGATACCGCGCCCCGTCCCGCGTTCGTGCTGCGCCGCAACCGCGGGCTGTTCATCACCGCCTGCCTGGCGCCCGCGCTGCTGCTGGTCGGGGTGTTCACCTACTACCCGATGATCCGCGGCGGGGTCATCTCCTTCCAGAACTACACCCTGTTCGACCTCAGCGACACCGGCTTCATCGGCTGGGGCAACTTCGAGAAAGTCCTTGCCGAGCCAGGGTTCTGGACCGCACTGGCCAACACCGGCATCTGGGTGGCCTTCTCCCTGACCGGCCAGTTCGTGCTCGGTTTCGGGCTGGCCCTGTTGCTGCAGAAGGCTTTCCGCGGTCGCGGGCTCTACCAGGCGCTGGTGTTCTTCCCCTGGGCGATGTCCGGGTTCCTGATCGGCCTGATCTGGCGGTGGATGTTCAACGCCGAGTTCGGCGTGGTCAACGATCTGCTGCTGCGGCTGGGGATCGTGGACGCGCCGATCGCCTTCCTGGCCAGTCCGGAGTGGGCGCAGACCGGGCAGATCATCGCCAACGTCTGGTACGGCGTCACGTTCTTCTCGATCATGATCCTGGCCGCGCTGCAATCGGTGCCGCAGGAGCTGCACGAGGCGGCCCGGCTGGACGGGGCCAGCTACGCGCAGGCGCTGTGGCGGGTGGTGATCCCGTTCATCCGCCCCACCTTGGTGCTGGTGGTGCTGCTGCGGGTGATCTGGATCCTGAACTTCCCGGACATCATCTACGCGATGACCGACGGCGGTCCGGCGGGCAAGACGCACATCATCACCACCTACATGATCAACAAGATCATCGGCGCCCAGGACTACGGGCAGGCGTCCGCGGTCGGGTTGATCGTGCTGGTGCTGCTGTTCGCGTTCACGGTCTTCTACCTGGCCGCGACCAGGCTGGAAAAGAGCAGGGACTTCTGATGCGCGCAGCCGCCTTCGCCCGTTTCGCCGTGCTCGGCCTGTGGCTGGTCGTGACCGTGTTCCCGCTGTACTGGATCGTGGTCACCTCGCTGAAACCGCAGGGCGACATCTTCCGGCTGCCGCTGGAATACCTGCCCGGCTCGCCGACGCTGGCCAACTACGAGCGGCTGTTCGGCTTCGCCAGCTTCGGCACCTACATCGGCAACAGCCTGCTGGTGTCGCTGGCCGCCGCGGCGGTGGTGCTGCTGATCGGGCTGCTCGCCGGGTACGTGCTGGCCCGGTTCTCCTTCCGCGGCCGCGGCCAGGTGATGCTGGCCTTCCTGGTGACCCAGATGATCCCGCTGTTCATCGCGCTCGGCCCGCTCTACCTGCTGCTGAACTCCCTGGACCTGCTCAACCGGTTGCCGGGCCTGGTGCTGGTGTACGTGGCGATGCTGATCCCGTTCTGCACCATCATGTTGCGCGGGTTCTTCGAGCGGATCCCGGTGGCCATCGAGGAAGCGGCCATGATCGACGGCTGCGGGCGGTTGCAGGCGCTGTTCCGGGTGGTGGTGCCGGTGATGCTGCCGGGCATCGCGGCCACCTTCGTCTTCGCCTTCATCCAGTGCTGGAACGAGTTGTTCCTGGCGATCATGTTCATCGACGACGAGGAGGCCAAGACCATCCCGGTGGCGATGAACTCCTTCATCACCCAGTACGACATCGACTGGGGTTCGATGTCGGCGGCCACCGTGGTCTCGCTGGTGCCCTCGATGGTGCTGTTCGCCTTCGCCCAGCGCTACATCGTGGAGGGGCTCTCCGGCGGCGCGGTCAAGGGCTGAGCACCCGGTCCCGGCGCGCGCACAGCCACAGTCCGGCGGCGCCGAGCACGGCGGCGACACCGAGCAGGGCAGGCAACGGCCACCACAGGCCCGCCGGGTCCGTCTCGGACAACGCGGCGAGCAGGCCGTTGCGCTGCTGACGCATCGGCAGCAGCGCGGCCAGGGCGTGCACCCAGGACGGGGCCTCGGTGATGAAGGCGCCGCTGGCCACGCCCATCGGGATCAGGATCAGCATGGTGACCGCGGCCGCCCGGTCGGCCGAGGCGGTCAGCGCGCCCACCACCAGGCCCAGCGCGGCGAAGGCCAGCGTGCCTGCGAGCAGGTACAGCGGCAGCGGCCACCAGCGCACCGGGCGTAGGCCCAGCGCGATCGCCACCGCCAGGTGCACCGCGGCCTGCCAGGCGGTGTGCCCGCACAGCGCGAGCAACCGGGCCAGCAGCACCGGCCGCCAGCCCGCCGGACTGCGCCGGATCTGCCCGAGCAGGCCGGACCGACGCCAGCCTGCCAGGGACACGGCCACGCCGAGTGCGCCAGAGCAGGCGATGGTCCAGCCGAGCAGGCCGGGCGCGCTGGCCCGCAGCGGACCGGGTCCGGCCGAACTGAACAGCACGGCGAAGGCGGTCAGGTAGGCCAGCGGGCCGAAGAAGGTGAAGAACAGCAGCACCCGGTTGCGCAGCAGATCGCGGGCGGCGGCCAGCACCAGCGGGCCGAGCACGGCGGGCGGAGCGCTCACGGCGCCGCCTCCCGGCCGCCCAGGTGGCGCAGCACGTCGGCCAGGGTGGCGCTGGTGGCCTCCGGGGCGAGCAGGCGGCGTTCCGCGTCCAGCGCCTCGACCAGGGTGGCTGGGCAGTCCACGGCGAGCAGGCGGCCGTGCCCGAGCAGCGCGACCCGGTCCGCGCGGGCGGCCGCGGCCGGATCCTCGGTGGTGAACAGCACGGTCTGCGGCTGCGAGTCCAGCAGCGGCCACAGCTCAGCCGGGTCGGCGTCCAGGACCAGCAGCCCCGGCTCGGACACCAGGGCGCAGGCCAGGCCGAGGCGGCGGCGCCGGTCCGGACTCAGCCGGTCCTCGCGAATATTCGCGCACTCGGTCAGGCCCACCGCGGCCAGCAGGTCCGGCGGTGGCCGGTGGTGCAGGGCGGCGAACGCGGCGAGCTGTTCCCGGCAGGTCAGTCGATCGAACAGGGCCGGTTCGGCGGCCACCAGGGCCGCGCCGCCCTCGATCCGGAGCACCCCGTGGTCAGGCTCGCGGACACCGGTGAGCAGCTCCGCCAGCACCCGTCCTGAGCTGCCGTAGACGGCGAACCGCTCGCCGCGGGCGAGGGTCAGGGACACGCCGAGGAGCGCCCGGCCCAGGGCAAGGTCCTCGATGACGATCTCGGCGGCCACCGTGCAGAAGCTAGCCGAACGTGGCGTGTGCCGGGGCGGGA
Organism: Crossiella sp. S99.2; assembly: GCF_023094165.1. Taxonomy (GTDB): domain Bacteria; phylum Actinomycetota; class Actinomycetes; order Mycobacteriales; family Pseudonocardiaceae; genus Crossiella. Next base: position 16,012 of record NZ_JALMDK010000021.1, read on the forward strand.
TGAAACATTGACCCGGTGCGGTTCGGCGTGCTCGGCTCGGTGGAGGCATGGCGGGACGGGACGGCGTTGCCGCCCGGTCCGCCCCGTCGTCGTGCCCTGCTCGGCATGCTGCTGGTCGAGGCAGGCCGGGTGGTGCCGGTGGACCGGCTGGTCCGGGCGCTGTGGGACAACGCGCCACCGGCCTCGGCGCGCAATGCGGTGCACGGGCTGATCGCCGCGCTGCGCAAGCTGCTGGCAGGGGAACCCGGGGTCGAGCTGCTCACCCGGCCGACCGGCTACCAGCTCGTGGTCGACCCGCAGGCGGTGGACCTGCACCGCTTCCGCGCCCTGGTCGCCGAGGCCGGACGGGACGGGCAGACCGACGAGCAGGCCGCCGCGCTGCTGCACAACGCGCTGACCCTCTGGCGGGGCGCGCCACTGGCCGATCTGCGTTTCGACTGGGTGCGCCAGGACCTGGCGCCGCGGCTGGAACGGGAACTGCTGGACGCGCTGGAACAGCGGCTGGAACTGGACCTGCGGCTGGGCGCGCACCACGAACTCGTCGGCGAGCTGACCTCGCTGACCAAGGACCACCCGACCCGGCCGCGGTTCTGGTACCAGCTCATGCTCGCGCTCTACCGGGCCGGGCGGCAGGCCGAGGCGCTGGAGACCTACCGGGCCGCGCACGTGCTGTTCCGGGCCGGCCTGGACGCCGAACTGCGCGCGCTGCACCACTCCATCCTCAGCGGCGCCCCGGCCCAGCCGGAGCAGGTCATCGACACCCCGCGACCGGCCGGGGTGTGCCAGTTACCGCCGGGCGCCAACGGTTTTGTCGGCCGGGCGGAGCTGCTGACCCGGCTGGACACCCTGCTCGTGCCGGGCCCGCGGCCGGTGGTGGCGGCACTGGCCGGGCCGCCGGGGGTGGGCAAGACCACGGTGGCGGTGCAGTGGGCGCACGGCGCGCGCGGCCGGTTCCCGGACGGGCAGCTGTATGTGAACCTGCGCGGCTACGCGACCAGTCCGCCGATGCCGCCGACCGAGGCGCTGGCCCGGCTGCTGCGCGCGCTGGGCGTGCGGCCGGACCACGTGCCCGCGGCGCTGGCCGAGCAGATCGCGCTGTACCGCAAGGCGTTGTCCGGCAAGCGGGTGCTGGTGGTGCTGGACAACACCGCGGGCGCGGCCGAGGTGCGGCCGCTGCTGCCGGACACCCCGGGCAGCGCGGCGCTGATCACCAGCCGGGACAGCCTGCGCGCGCTGGAAGCGCCCACGCTGACCGTGGACGTGCTGCCCGCGGCGGACGCGGTGGCGCTGCTCGGCGATGTGCTCGGCGCGGACCTGGTGCACAAGGAACCGGACGCCGCGCTGGAGCTGGCCGCGCTGTGCGCCCGGCTGCCGCTGGCGCTGCGCATCGCCGGGGCCAACTTCGCCGGCCGGCCGCACCGGGACCTGACCCGGTACGTCACCGATCTGCGCGCGGGCAACCGGCTGGACGCGCTGTCGGTGGACGGGGACAGCGAGGCGGCCGTGCACGCCGCCTTCGACCTGTCCTACGCCATGCTGGACCCGTTGGCACAGCGGCTGTTCCGGCTGCTCGGCCTGCTACCCGGCCCGGATTTCGGGCTACCGCTGGCCGCCGCGGTCGCGGACCTGACCGAGCCGGAGACCAGCGCCCTGCTGGATCGACTGATCGCGGCGAACCTGGTGCAGGAGCCGGGTTCCGGCCGGTTCCAGTGCCACGACCTGTTGCGCGAGTACGCCTGCGCCCGCGCCGAGGACACCGAGTCACCGGCCGAACTGCACGCCGCGCTGCGCCGGGCCTATGAGTTCCTCACCCGCACCGCCGCCTCCGCCGAACCCTCCATTGTGGACGGTGAGCGGCCGTCCCTGGTGGCCGCGGCGAGCACCGCGGCCGAGCGCGGACTGCCCGACTACGCCTGGCGGATCGCGGACGCGCTGCACGGCTACTTCGGCGCGCGCGGCTGTGGCGCGGAGGCGGTGGCCACCGCGGAGGCCGGGCTGGCCGCGGCGATGGCGGTGCACGATCGGCCGGCGCAGGCCAGGATGCACGCACTGCTCGGGCAGTTCCAGACCAGGCTGGGCAGCCTGCGGGAAGCCGCGGTGCACCAGCAGCGGGCGGTGGAGCTGTACCGCTCGCTGGGTGATCCGCTGGGTCAGGCGGTCGCGCTGGACGGGCTGGGCATGGCGCACGGGCGGCTCGGGCAGCCGCAGACCGCGGCCGAGCACCACGCGAAATCCCTTGCCCTGTACCGGGAAGCCGGCAACCGGGCGGGCGAGTCGAGTGCGTTGAACAACCTGGGCGCGGTGCACCAGCAGCTCGGCCGCTTCGCCGAGGCGATCCAGTTCCACGAGCAGGCGGTGGCCCTGGGCAACGCCGACGGCAGGCTGTACCTGGGCGTCGCGCTGTTCTCCGTCGGCCGCACCAGGACGGCGCTGACCGAACTGGAGCTGGCGCTGGCCGGATACCAGGACGGCGGGAACCGGGTGGGCGAGGCCGCGGTGCTCAGCTGCCTGGCCGCCGTGCACCGGGACCGGGACGAGCTGGCCGAGTGCGAGCAGGTGGCCGCGGCCGCGGTGGCGCTGGCCAGGGAACTGGGCGACCGGCGGATCGAGGCCAACGGACTGAACATCCTGGCCGCGATGCACCGCAGGCGCGGCACTCTCGCGGTGGCCACCGGCTACTTCCAGCTGGCCATCCGGATCGCCGAGGAGATGGGTTTCCGGGCGGGCCGGGTGCACGCGGTGACCAACCTGGCCGGCATCGCCCGCGAGGAAGGCAGGCACACCGAGGCGCTGACCCAGGCCGAGGACGCGCTGACCGAGGTGCGCGCCGGCGGGCTGGTGTTCATGGAGCCCCCGGTGCTGACCGAGTTGGCGCACATCAAGCTCGGCCTCGGCGAGTGCACGGCGGCGGCCGGTCTGGCTACCGCGGCGGTCGAACTGGCCAGGCAGACCGGCCAGCTGCTGTTCCTCGGCTGCGCGCTGGCCGTGCGCGGCCTGGCGCACACCGAGCCGGACGCTGCGGCCGAATGCTGGCGAGAGGCCATCGAGGTGCTGCGCGAATGCGAGGCATCCGCCGAGGTCAGGTGGGTCGCGGAGCTGTTGACGGGCTAGACGGACAGGTCCGCGCGCAGCACCGCACGACCACCGGATGGACGCTTGTGACCGGCCGCACCTGCAAGCAGAGTGAACACGTCCAAGCACCGAGCGTTACCAACGCTCGCCGCGGTCCGGCGCGGTCACTCACCATCGAACCCAAGGGATGTCATGCGTTTTTCCTTGCCCGCCAAGGCTGTCGGCTGCGCGATGGCGCTGGCCGCGGTGTTCGCCCCCGCCGCCCAGGCCGCCCCCGCCGCAGGCCCGGACATCAAGGTCGAGCTGTCGACGAACCCGATCCTGGGCGTCCTCATCCCGGCCATCGAGTACACCGTCAAGGCCAGCAACCTCGGCCCCGGCACCGCGTTCGGCGTCGTGATCAAGGCCCAGCTGCCCGCGGGCACCACCGCGATCGCCCCGTCCCCGGAGTGCACGGTGGCAGGCACCGTGGTCACCTGCGGCGGCGGCAACCTGGCCGCGGGCGCCTCGGATCAGATCACCTTCCGGGTGCCGCTGAGCCTGCTCACCATCGGAATCGGCAAGAAGGTCACGGCCACCCTGCACTCCTCCACCCCGACGGACCCCAACCCGGCCAACAACACGGCGTCCAGAACCTGCACCGTGGTGACCCCACTGCTGGTCCTCTGCGGCTAGAGAAGGCCGCAGAACAACTAGAGAACGCCCGGCGAGGCAGCGAGCCAGAGTCGCGCGAGAAGGCCTGAAGCACAGCCACAGGCCGAAAACTTGTTGCGAAAGAGGCGTGGCGCGCAGCGACACGGCGGGCTCTTAACCAGCGGCGGGGTGCCGATTTTTCGCGTTGCCTTGTCGTGTGCCCGACGCATCCGAAGCTTGCTTCGCGTGCGGCGGGTACACGACGAGGCGACTCAGGAGCGAAAAATCCAGCGTGCGGAGCACGCCAATCCAACACAGGTGCGGGCCGGGCCGATCCCGCCGCCATAGTTGACCGGCCCGGCCCGCAGCTTGTGGCTGCTACGGGCGTCTATGCCCCTGGCCGCGCCTCCGCAGCAGGTACAGGGAAGAAACTAGTCAACAGATTCATGTCTTGTTAGGGCTCTTCGTAGGTTGACATCAGGGGGCTGGGCGGACTCAGTTCCAGCCCCCTGATGCCTGCGCTTCATCCTTAGTTCACCTTGCGAATTACCCGGCGGTGACAGTGAAAACGTGCAGCAGACCGCCCTGCGCGGAGTTCGGCAGGGTGACGCTCACCAGTTGTTTCCCGGCCGCCAGTGGGATCGGCGCGGTGGCGAACAGGTGCACGGTCAGCTGTTGCGGGCCGTCGTTCTTGTTGCGGTAGGACATGGTGGCCGCGACGCGGTTGCCGAACTCGATCGCGGAAGCGTTGACCGCCCAGTCGTTGAAGGCGATCTCGGCTCGCTCGGTCGTGCCATCGGCGTAGTTGAGCGACAGCGTGCCCACGGACTTTCCGTTGGTGGCACTGCCCAGCACCGACAACTTGGTCGCGCCGGCCGGTGCGGTGATCTTCACCGTCTGCCCGGCCATGGTGGCGTTGTCCGCCTCTCCCTTGGGAATGTCCGGCCACCGGTGCGCCAGACCGTCCACTGTGACCGTTCCACCTGGACGGACGCCCGCTCCGGCGAGGGCGTTGCGGGAGTAGCTCCACCCGCCGCCGTCGTAGTTGGCCGCGGCCGGGTCGTCGTCCGGGGACACGCCCGCGTTGTTGTAGGCCGCGCGCAGACTGTTCGGTTCGGCGACGAGGACCTGCAGCGCGCCGGGTGACATGTTCATCCCGCCCGCTCCGGTGAAGGTGACCGGAATCCGTTGCGCCCCTTCGGGTGTGCCCGCGGCGACGGCGACCGTGACGGTGGCCCCGGCCTTGCCGCCGGGGGGCACGGTCAGCTCGCCGCTGGCCGGGGTGACGGTCAGTCCGGCTGGCGCCTGGGTGGCCCAGCGGACCTTGGCGCCCTTGCCGGAGAAGTCCTGCGCGCCGATCACCGCCGCGCCGGAACCACCAGCGGGCAGCACCAGGCGGCCGGGTTCGACCGAGCCGCGAGCGCCGGTCTCACCCTCCCGGAAGGACGGTGGCGCGTTCTCCGGCTTGCTGCCCCAGCTCAGGTTCGGCGTGTTCTGCAAGGCGAATTCCACCGTGCCGCCGCGTTCGGCGAAGGATTCGGGCAGCCAGGTGTTGTTGATCGCCCGGCCGTTCACCTTGACCCCGCTGACGTACTGGTTCTTCGCCGCGGCGCCGGGCGCCTTGATGGTCCAGGTGGACCCGCCCGGCCGGGTCACGGTGATCTCCGGGAACAGCGGGCTGTTGAGCACCAGTTCGGCCCGGCCGGGGATGACCGGGTACATGCCCATGGCCGCCCAGACGTACCAGGAGGACATCTGGCCGAGGTCGTCGTTGCCCATCAACCCGTTGGCCCCTGGGCCGAACAGGTCGTTCACCGCGCGCCGGGTGACCTCCTGGGTGCGGTGCGGGGCGCCGGCGAAGTTGTACAGCCAGGGCGCGTGCATGATCGGCTCGTTGCCCAGGAAGGCATACGGCTCATTGGGGCCGGCGTTGAGCTTGGTGAAGAAGTGGTCCAGCCGTTTCACCGTGGCCTCGTTGCCGCCCATCGCGGTGATCAGGCCCTGCGCGTTGTGCGGCACCATCCAGGTGTACTGGGCCGCGTTGCCCTCCACCCAGTTGTTGGACTCGCCGGGGTTTAAGGGTTCCAGGAAGGAGCCGTCCCGGTTGCGGGCCTGGATGTAGCCGGTGCCGGGGTTGAAGATGTTCTGCCAGTGCTGGGATCGCTTGCTGAAAGCGCTCCAGGTGGCGCCGTCGCCGAGCCGCCGGGCCAGGTCGGCGATGGCGAAGTCGGCGCTGGCGTATTCCAGCGTGGTCGCGGGCGGGCCCCAGGTGTTGGGCGCGCCCAGCGGGATGTAGCCGAGCTTCTGGTAGTCCTCCAGGCCGGGGCGTTCCTCGTAGCCCTGGGTTTTCTGGGTGGCCCCGCGCAGCATCAGCAGCAGTGCCTTGCGCGCGTCGAAGTCCTTGGCGCCAAAGGCATAGGAGCTGGCGACCATGATGTGGTACGGGTCGCCGACCATCACCCCGGTGTAGCTGTTGGCCACCGTCCACCGGTCCCAGGACCCGCCCTGTTCGGCGAAGGCGATCATGGACCGGGAGATGTCGGAGGCTTCCGCCGGCGCGATCACCGACAGCAGCTGGATCTCCGAGCGGTAGACGTCCCAGCCGGAGAGGTTGGTGTAGATGGCATGTCCGGCCTCGGCCGAATGCAATCGCCCGTCGAAGCCGATGTATCTGCCGTCGGCGTCGGAGAAGACGTTGGGCTGCACCAGGGAGTGGAACAGCGCGGTGTAGAAGGTGGTGCGCTGGGCGTCGGTGCCGCCACTGACCCGGATGGTGTTGAGCCGCTCGTTCCAGGCGGCCCTGGTCTCGGCGGCGATGTTCTCGAAGGACTTGCCGATGTTCTCCGCGAGGAGGTTGTTCTTGGCCCCGTCCAGGGAGACGAAGGACAGCCCGACCCGCAGCTGCACGGTGTCGCCGTCGTAGGGGTCGAAGCTGACGAAGCCGCCGCTGCCCGGTCCGGAGACCACGGTGTCCTGGGTGCCCATGGCCCGCGGCGCGGACCGCTTGCCCTGGTCCGCGGTGGCCTTGGGCGCGTTCACCGCCGCCAGGTCGACCTTGGGCGCCGAGCCGCCGCGCTCGCGGGTCTGGCCGGTGTTGACCGAGCCGTTCTTCCAGGTCCCGACCGAGGCGAACGGGCGGTCGAACTGGACGTGGTAGTAGACCCGGTACTTGTTCTGCTGCTGACCGCAGAACCGGCCGCTGCTGGCCCAGCCGCTCACCGAGTCCTTGCCGATGATCGTCTCGGCGTCGTCGGCCCCGGCGATGGAGCCGGAGGAGTTGACCAGGATGGTGGACGGACGACCCTCGGGGAAGGTGACCTTGCCCAGGCCGGTGCGCTGGGTGGCGGTCAGCTCGACCTTGGCGCCGGAGTCCAGGCCGACCGAGTACGCGCCGGGACTGGCCTTCTCGTTGGTGTGGGAGAAGGTCGAGACGTAGCGGCCGGGGTCGGTGGCCGGGGAGGTGGTGACCTCGCCGACGAAGGGCATGATCGGGATGTCCTGGTAGGTGGAGCAGCCCGCGCCGGAGAGGTGGGTCAGGCTGAAGCCCTTGATCCGGTTGTCGTCGTAGTAGTAGCCGCCGTGCTGGTGGGTGACGGTGTCCGGGCTCCACTGCATCATGCCGAAGGGCGCGACCGCGCCGGGGAAGTTGTTGCCGGCCCCGCCTCCGGTGCCGTGGTCCGGCCCGCCCGGTTTGGTGCCGACGAACGGGTTCACCCACTGCGCGAGGTCCTCCACCGCGCGTTTCGCGGGCGCGGCGCCGGCCGGTAGGCCAGCCCCCGCCACCATCACGGCCACGCCGAGCAGGGCCGCGCAGGCTGTGCGCAGGCGCCGACTTCGTGCGGTCATCTCGTGATCGCCTCCTGAGGGCACGGCCACGTCGCCAGGCCCACCTGACAACCTTGTCGGATGGCTCGACCCTGATCGACACCCTGCTGATCTGGCGAGATCAACGTCAAGCGCCGATGGGTGGTTATCGGCGTCCACGCAGCCAACGGAACCGATTGAGATCCCGTTCGGCGTAACGAGTCGGGCCGGAACCGTTGACAACCCCAGGCGCGAGCGTGTCCAATCCGGCCTCAAATGACAACGTTGTCCGAAGGAGCCCGCCGCGTGCGACGCGCCACCATGAGCGATGTGGCGCGGCTCGCGGGCGTGAGCATCAAAACGGTGTCCCGGGTCGTCAACGACGAGCCGGGAGTTCATCCGGCGACCGCCGAGCGCGTGCTCGCCGCGATCGACCAGCTCGGTTTCCGGCGGAACCTGTCCGCGCGCAACCTGCGCCGCGGCTCGTCCACCGGCACCCTCGGGCTGATCCTGGAAGACGTCGCCAACCCCTTCTACTCCCAGCTCACCCGGGCGGTCGAGGAGGTCGCGCGCTCGCACGGCCGCCAGGTGCTGACCGGCTCCTCGGATGAGGATCCCGGCCGGGAACGCGAGCTGGCACTGGAGTTCTGCGCCCGCCGGGTGGACGGCCTGCTGGTGGTGCCCGCCGGGATGCAGCACGGCTACCTGGTGCCGGAGATGCGGGCCGGCATGCCGGTGGTGTTCCTGGACCGGCCGGCAGGCGATGTCGTGGCGGACACGGTGCTGGTGGACAACATCGGCGGCGCGGCCGAGGCGGTGCGGCACCTGGCCGACCAGGGCCACCGCCGGATCGCCTTCCTCGGCGACGCCCCGGACATCTTCACCGCGGCCGAGCGACTGCGCGGGTTCCGGGAGGGCTGCGCGCGGGCCGGGTTGCAGTACCCGGAGGACCTGGTCGCGATGGGCCCGCACGACGAGCACAGCGTGGCGGGTGTGCTGCGCCGGTTGCTGGACGGCCGCAACCCGGCCACCGCGATCGTCTCCGGCAACAACCGGATCACCGTGCTGCTGCTGCGCGCCTTCGCCCAGCGCCCGGACCGCCCCGCCCTGGTGGGCTTCGACGACTTCGAGCTGGCCGATCTGCTCTCCCCGCCGGTGACGGTGGTGGCGCACGATGTCGCGCTGCTCGGGCGGGCCGCGGCCGAACTGCTGTTCGCCCGGCTCGACGGGGACAACTCACCTCCACGCCGGGTGGTTCTCCCGGCGCGGTTAGTCGCACGTGGATCAGGAGAGGTTGGGCGCAAAACGTGAAGCCCGTCCTGCTGGAGGCAAACCAGCCCGAACGGTTCTACCGCGGCGGCGCGGCCATCGCCGAGCTGCGCGGGGCCGTGAACGCCGCGGAGTGGGGGCCGGAGGACTGGGTCGCCTCCACCACCACGCTGTTCGGTCAGCACACCGCGGGGCTGGCCGCCCTGCCCGGTGGCGAGCTGCTGCGCTCGGCGATCGAGGCCGCCCCGGCTGCCTGGCTGGGCGCCGAGCACGTGGCCGAGTTCGGCGCGAACCCGGCGCTGCTGGTCAAACTGCTGGACGCGGGACAGCGGCTGCCGGTGCACTGCCACCCCTCGGACTCCTTCGCGGCCAGCCACCTGGACTGCCGCTTCGGCAAGACCGAGGCGTGGGTGGTGGTGGGCACCACCGGCCCGAATCCCGTGGTGTACGTGGGTTTCCGCGAGGGTGTGGACGAGGCGACGGTGGCGGCCTGGGTGGCCAGCCAGGACACCTCGACCATGCTGCACGCGCTGAACGAGGTGCCGGTCAAGGCCGGGGACACCGTGTTCGTGCCAGCCGGGCTGCCGCACGCGATCGGCGCCGGCGTGTTCATCGTGGAGCTGCAACAGCCCACCGACTTCTCGGTCCTGCTGGAGTGGACCGGATTCGCCGAGGAGGGTGACTCCTCGGTGCACCTCGGCCTCGGTTTCGAGGCCGCTCTCGGCTGTGTCGACCGGTCCGGCTGGGGCGCTGCGCGCCTGGACGGACTGGTCCGGCACACCGCTGACCAGCGTGGTCCCTCGGTGGACCTGCTGGGCGAGCAGTCGCTGGAGTTCTTCCGCGCGGACCGCGTGCACACCGAGTCGCCGGTGGAGTTCGACCCCGGTTTCGCCGTGCTGGTCGCGCTGGCGGGCTCCGGCGGCCTGTCGACGCAAACCGGTGGCTCGCTGGAGCTGGTCCGCGGCAACACCGTGGTCCTGCCGCACGCCGCCGGATCGTGCCGAGTGGACGGCGACCTGGTGCTGGTCCGCTGCCGTCCGCCGATCGTGGGAGGTTCTACGTCATGACCGCGCTGCTGGAAGCGCGCGACCTGGTCAAGCACTACGGCTCGGTGGAGGCCCTGCGCGGCGCCTCCTTCGAGCTGCGGGCCGGCGAGGTCGTCTCGCTCATCGGCGACAACGGCGCCGGGAAGTCCACGCTGGTCAAATGCCTTTCCGGGGCCGAACAGCCGGACTCCGGGCAGATCCTGCTGGACGGCGCGGAGGTCAGCCTGGACCGGCCGACCACCGCGCGCGAGCTGGGCATCGAGACCGTGTACCAGGACCTCGCGGTCGCCCCGGACCTGGATCCGGCGGCCAATCTGTTCCTCGGCCGGGAGCTGCGCCGCGGCGGACTGCTCGGCAAGCTCGGCATGCTGGACAAGAAGGAGATGCGCCGCCAGGCGGCCACCCACTTCACCCAGCTCGGGGTGTCCCTGCAAAGCCTGGACGTGCCGATCGGCTCGCTCTCCGGCGGGCAGCGGCAGAGCGTCGCGGTGGCCCGGTCGGTGGCCTGGGCCAGCAAGCTGGTGTTCATGGACGAGCCGACCGCCGCGCTCGGCGTGGTGCAGCGGGAACGCGTGCTCGACGTGATCCGCCGGGTCAGGGACAACGGCATCGCGGTGGTGCTGATCAGCCACAACATGCCCGAGGTGCTCAAGGTCTCGGACCGCATCGAGGTGCTGCGACTGGGTCGCCGGGTGGCCCGGTTCGACGCGGCGCAGACCACGCTGGAGGAACTGGTCGGCGCCATGACCGGCGCGCTGACCCAGGAGGACGCGGCATGACCAACGACACCGCCAAGACCCCCGCGGACAGCGGCCAGTTCATCAACGAGGGCACCCGGCCGCTGGCCAAGCGGCTGGCCAGTGCGAACACGCTGTGGATCGGCCTGGTCCTGCTCGTGCTGCTGGTGGTCTTCAGCGCGCTGCGGCCGGACAGCTTCCTCACCCTGTTCAACTTCCAGCAGCTGTTCATCGAGGCATCGGTGCTGCTGGTGCTCGCGGTCGGCATGACCTACGTGATCATCACCGCCGGCATCGACCTGTCCGTCGGTTCGGTGCTGGTCTTCGCGGGCGTGGTCGGCGCGCAGGTGATGGAGGCGATGAGCCCCGGTGGTGATGCCACCAACGCTGGCGTCGAGGTCATCCTGGTCGGCTTCCTGATCACCATCGTCGGCGGTGCGGCCTGGGGCCTGCTCAACGGGTTGCTCATCGCCAAGGCCAAGATCCCGGCGCTGATCGTCACGCTCGGCTCCTTCGGCGCGGCACTGGGCGCGGCTCAGCTGCTCACCGACGGCGTGGACGTGCGCACCGTGCCGACCCTGCTGCGGGACTGGCTGGGCTTCGGCGCCACCGGCATCGTGCCGAACCTGGTGATCGTCGCGGTGCTGGTCACCGCGGTCGGCGCCTGGCTGCTGGCCACCACCCGGTTCGGCCGGTACACCCTGGCGATCGGCTCCAACCCGGAGGCGGCCCGCCGCTCCGGGATCAAGGTGGACCGGCACCTGGTGCTGATCTACACCTACGTGGGCGCGCTGGCCGGGCTGGCTGGCTTCATGTCGCTGGCCTACTACGGCACGACCACGATCAGCGGGCACACCACGGAGAACCTCAACGCGATCGCCGCGGTGGTGCTGGGCGGCACCTCCCTGTTCGGCGGGGTCGGTTCGGTGATCGGCACGGTGATCGGGGTGTTCATCCCGACCGTGCTCAAGAAGGGCTTCCTGATCATCGACGTCCCGCAGTTCTGGCAGCCGGTGGCGATCGGCGCGGTGCTCGTCGCGGCGGTCTGGTTCGACCAGCTCCGCCGCCGGGCGCGAAACAGCAGGTAGAGAGACTCTCGGAGCACAACGAAGTGTGAAGGTGGGAAAAATGAACGCATCACGGACCGCGCTGACGATGGGGGCCGCGCTGGCTACCGTGCTCGCGCTCGCGGCCTGCGGCGGCGGCAAGATCGGGGAGACTCCCGGCGGCGCTGCGCCTGCCAACAACAAGAAGCTGGCGCTGCTGCCCGGGGTGAAGGGCGAGCCCTTCTACATCTCGATGGAGTGTGGGGCCAAGGAGGAGGCTGGCAAGCTCGGCTACGAGCTGAGCGTGCAGGCCCCGGAGAAGTTCGAGGCCGCGCTGCAGGTGCCGATCGTGAACAGCGTGCTGGCCGCCAAGCCTTCCGGCGTGCTGATCGCGCCGACCGACGACACCGCGCTGGGCACTCCGATGAAGCAGCTGACCAGCGCCGGGATCAAGGTCGTCGAGGTGGACACCAAGCTGAAGGACCGCTCCATCGCGGCCTCGGCGATCTCCTCCAACAACAAGCAGGGCGGTCAGCTCGCCGCGCAGACCCTGGCCAAGCTGATCGGCGAGAAGGGCTCGGTCCTGGTGATCAACACCAAGGCCGGCACCTCCACCACGGACGCCCGCGCCGCGGGCTTCGAGGAGGAGATCAAGAAGTACCCGAACATCAAGTACGTCGGCCAGAAGTACAGCGACAACGAGCCCTCCCAGGCCGCCAACATCGTCTCCGCCCAGGTCGCCGCCACCCCGGACCTGGCAGGCGTGTTCGCCACCAACCTCAACTCCGGCGAGGGCGCCGCGGCCGGCCTGCGCAACGCGAACAAGCGCGGCGAGGTCAAGCTGGTCGGCTTCGACGCCAGCCCGAAGCAGGTCGACGGCCTGCGCAACGGCGATGTCCAGGCCCTGATCGCGCAGGACCCGGCGGGCATCGGCCGCCAGGGCGTGCAGCAGGTGGTCAACGCGCTGGAGGGCAAGTCCACGACCAAGGAGATCGAGACCAACCTGGTCGCGATCACCAAGGACGACATGGACAGCAAGAAGGAGTACTTCTACCGGACCAGCTGCTGAGTTCGCGCGCTCGCGAGCCCAGGTGGGGCGCTTACCCCCGCCTGGGCTCGCGTTCGTCCAGGTGCTGCTTCAGGGTTTCCGCGTCCAGCTTGGGGATCGGGAAGGTGCCGGTCGGGTAGTACGGCAGGGAGTCGACGTCCTCGCGCTCCCGCAGGTCCTCCACCGAGACCTGTCCCGGTCCGGTGCGCTCACCCGGCCAGAGTCGCAGCACCAGCACGGCCAGTGCGACACCCACCGGAAGGGCGAGCAGCACCCACCACACAGCGCTCATCGTTGTTGACTCCTGCTCGGATCGAGTTGTCTTCGAACCCTCAAGATACCTCGGCCGAGCCCCTGGTCCGTGCGCTCATCCACAGGTCAGGACAACGCTCTCACCTGCGTGATCAGGCTGTCGCGCAGGGTCACCCGAGTTAGCGGACGCCGCGGTAGAGGTTGAGGCAGTAGCGGCGCAGGGCCAGTTCGACCGGCGGCAGCAGCTGCACGGAGTCGCCGAGCGGGAGGCGGTAGCCGTTGTCGATGCCGTGCCGGCCGTAGAGGTGTTCCATCTCCGGGTGGCGCTGGCGGAAGTTGGAGTCGCCGGGGTAGAGGTCCAGGCTGATCTTGCCGCGCTCGCCGCGGGTCAGTTCGACCGCGCCGAGTTCGGCCCAGCGCAGGGTGAACGGCGAACCGTGGTCCTCGTCCCAGCGCAGGCCGTGCGGGGAGATCCGCAGCCGCCGGTCGCGGGAGATCACCCGCCAGCACATGACCGCGATCAGGGACAGACCGAGGAAGCCAGCGCCGAGCGCGCCGGTGGTCACCCGGAGCACGCCGCCCGCGCCGATCACGCCGAAGATCGCCAGCAGCATCACGACCAGGCCGAGCACGCCCGCGCCGACGGCGCCGACGAAGACCTTGCGCCGCGCCTTGGAGCTGAGGTCGAGCAGCACACCGGTGGACGCGGTGGGCACGCGCGGGCCGAGCGGGTTGCCGGAGTGCGTGTGCACGGGTGGGCGACCGCCGAAATTCGTTGCGGGATAAAGGTTCCGGGGAGGGGCCTTGGGGATTCGTACCGTCACGTTGTCCATCTGGGATACCCGCTGTTGCCCGCTCACCCCTCCAGCATAGGCCCGCGCGCGGGGTGCTCGGGGGTGACGCTGGTGGCTTTCGCACCCAACTTTCGTCGGTCCTCCATCCCGGTGTCCACAGAGGACAATCGCGGGAAACTGCCGCAGAATCAGCGCATGCGACCCTGGCACCGGCCGATGGCCGCCCGCGACGCCACCGAAGCGCACCGCGCGGCCACCCCGCTGGAACTGTTGTTCGACCTGTGTTTCGTGGTCGCGGTGGCCGCCGCGGCAGCCGGGCTGCACCACGGCCTGAGCGAGAACCACCTCGGCTCCGGCGTGCTCGGCTACGTGCTGGTGTTCTTCGCGATCTGGTGGGCCTGGATCAACTTCACCTGGTTCGCCTCCAGCTACGACACCGACGATGTCCCCTACCGCCTGACCGTCCTGGTCCAGATCGCCGGTGGGCTGGTGATGGCCGCCGGGGTGTCACTGGCCTTCGAGCAGAACTACACCGTGATCACCATCGGCTACCTGGTGATGCGGTTGGCCATGATCGTCCAGTGGCTGCGCGCGGCCAGGGCCGATCCGCCGCGCCGGGCCTGCGCGCACCGGTTCGCGCTGGGCATCGCGCTGGTCCAGCTGGGCTGGATCGGCAGGCTGTTCCTGCCCGAGTCGCTGTTCCTGCCCGGGTTCCTGCTGCTCGCGGTGCTGGAGATGCTGGTGCCGGTCTGGGCCGAGCGCCGCGGCCCGACCCGCTGGCACCCGCACCACATCGCCGAGCGCTACGGCCTGTTCACGCTGATCGTGCTGGGTGAGTCGGTGCTGGCCGCGACCACCGCGATCCGCGCCGGGCTGTCCGCCCAGCAACACATCCCGATCCTGATCTCGCTGGCCGTGGCCGGGCTGGTGATCCTGTTCTCGCTGTGGTGGCTGTACTTCGACCAGCCCGCACCCGCCCTCGACGGCCTGGGCAAGGCGCTGAGCTGGGGCTACGGCCACTACCTGATCTTCGCCTCGGCCGCGGCGGTCGGCGCGGGCCTGTCCGTGGCGGTGGACTACGACCTGCATCGCGCGCACCTGTCCACGGCCGCCGCGGGCTTCGCGACCACGGTGCCGGTGGCGGTGTTCCTGCTCAGCGTGTGGCTGCTGCACATCGGGCCACGCAGCGGCGGCGCGCTGTCGATCGGGTTCCCGGTGACGGCGGTGCTGGTGCTGGGCTCGACGTTCTCGGGGGCGCCGATCCACGTGACGGCCGGGTTGCTGGCGGTGCTGGTGGCGGTGACGGTGATCAGCCGCGGCCGCGCGGCGGGTCAGCCGCGCAGTCCGGCCAGTAGCTCGTCCGCGGCGGCATAGGGGTCCAGCTCGCCCTCGGCCACTCGTTTGCCCAGGTCGGTCAGTGCGGTGCCGCCGCGGAGATCGCCCAGCCGACTGCGCAGCTCGGCCAGTGCGATGGCCTCGATCTCCGCCTCGGCCCGCCGCTGCCTGCGCTGGTCCAGCTCGCCGTGCTCGGTCATCCAAACCCGGTGGTCCAGCAGCGCGGTGACCACCTCGGGCACGCCCTCGGCCCGGCTGGCCACCGTCTTGATGATCGGCTGGCGCCACATCGCGCCGCGGATCTCCTTGCGGCCCAGGGAGATCATGTACTTCAGGTCGCGCACGGTGGCGTCGGCGCCGTCCCGGTCGGCCTTGTTCACCACGAACACGTCGGCGACCTCCAGGATGCCGGCCTTGGCCGCCTGGATGCCGTCACCCATGCCGGGGGCGAGCAGCACCACCGTGGTGTCGGCCAGCGCGACCACCTCGACCTCGGACTGGCCGACGCCGACGGTTTCGATCAGCACCACGTCGCAGCCCGCCGCGTCCAGCACCCGCAGCGCCTGCGGGGTGGCCCAGGACAGGCCGCCCAGGTGGCCGCGGGTGGCCATGGAGCGGATGAACACGCCGGGGTCGGTGGCGTGCTCCTGCATCCGGATCCGGTCGCCGAGCAGGGCGCCGCCGGAGAACGGGGAGGACGGGTCGATCGCGAGCACGCCGACCCGTTTGCCCGCCTGCCGGAACGCGGTGACCAGCGCGGAGGTCGAGGTGGACTTGCCGACGCCTGGCGATCCGGTGAGACCGATGACCTGCGCGCGGCCGGTGTGCGGGGCCAGTGCCGCCGCGACCGCGCGCAGGTGCGGGCTGGCGTCCTCGACCAGGGAGATCAGCCGCGCGACCGCGCGCGGCTGACCCTCCCGTGCTCGCTCGACCAGGTCGGCGACGTCGATCGCTCGGGCCATGTCAGACGGAGACCTGCTCGCCAGGGTCGACCATTAGACAGACGGTACCCGGATCACCAGCGCGTCACCCTGGCCGCCGCCGCCGCACAACGCGGCCGCGCCGACGCCGCCGCCGCGCCGCTGCAGCTCCAGTGCCAGGTGCAGCACCACCCGCGCGCCGGACATGCCGATCGGGTGGCCCAGGGCGATCGCGCCGCCGTTGACGTTGACCTTGGCGTCCGCGGCCGCCTCGTCCAGGCCGAGCTGGCGGGCGGCGACCACACCGACCGCGGCGAAGGCCTCGTTGATCTCGATCAGGTCCAGCTCGGCCGGGTCGATGCCGTCCTTGGCGCAGGCGGCCTTGATCGCGTTCGAGGGCTGCTCGTGCAGGCTGGCGTCCGGACCGGCCACCACGCCGTGCGCGCCGATCTCGGCCAGCCAGGTCAGGCCCAGCTCCTCCGCCTTGGCCTTGCTCATCACCACGACCGCGGCCGCGCCGTCGGAGATCTGCGAGGCCGAGCCCGCGGTGATGGTGCCGTCGGAGGCGAAGGCCGGGCGCAGCTTGCCCAGGGTGTCCACGGTGGTGTCCGCGCGCACGCCCTCGTCCGTGCCGAACAGCACCGGCTCGCCCTTGCGCTGCGGGATGGCCACCGGCGCGATCTCCTGCTCGAAGATCCCGTTGGCCGTGGCCGCGGCGGCGCGCTGGTGCGAGCGGGCCGCGAAGGCGTCCTGCTCGGCCCGGGTCAGGCCGTAGCGCTGGTTGTACTTCTCGGTGGAGGCGCCCATCGCGACCTGGTCGAAGGCGCAGAACAGGCCGTCGTGCGCCATGTGATCCTGCAGGGTCACATCGCCGTACTTGAACCCGGAGCGGGACTTCGGCAGCAGGTGCGGGGCCTGGGTCATCGACTCCTGGCCACCGGCCACCACGATGTCGAACTCACCGGCGCGGATGAGCTGGTCGGCCAGCGCGATCGCGTCCAGGCCGGACAGGCACACCTTGTTGATGGTCAGCGAGGGCACGCTCATCGGGATGCCCGCGGCCACCGCGGCCTGCCGGGCGGGCATCTGCCCGGCGCCCGCGGTCAGCACCTGACCCATGATCACGTACTGCACGGCCTCCGGCGCGACCCCGGCCCGCTCCAGCGCGGCCTTGATGGCCACCCCGCCCAGCTGGGCGCCGGAGAAGTCCTTGAGCGAGCCGAGCAGCCGCCCCATGGGGGTACGGGCTCCGGCGACGATGACCGAACCAGACACGGCTGCCTCCAGCGACACTGCGGGTGGGAATTGGTCTGTTGGGACTGGCTTGGACCATACCGCCGGTACGCGACAGCCTGCCTTGTGAGGACGCCCACAGAAAGCACGGGTAACCCGGCCGGTCAGTTACTAGTCTGCCCCTATGCAGCAGGAACTCGGGAAATTCGTCACCGCGATCGACCACGTGGGCATCGCCGTGCCCGACCTGGACGAGGCGATCGCCTTCCACCGCGAGACCTTCGGGCTGGAGGTGGCGCACGAGGAGACCAACGAGGAGCAGGGCGTGCGGGAGGCCATGCTGCGCGCCCCCGGCGATGTCACCGGCGCGACCCAGATCCAGCTGCTCGCGCCGTCCCGGCCGGACTCGACCATCGCCAAGTTCATCGGCCGCAGCGGCCCCGGCCTGCAGCAGCTGGCCTACCGGGTGACCGACATCGAGGCGGCCTGCGCGGCGATCAAGGCCAAGGGCCTGCGGCTGCTCTTCGCCGAGCCCAAGCGCGGCACCTCGGACAGCCGGATCAACTTCATCCACCCCAAGGACGCCGGCGGCGTGCTGGTCGAACTGGTGGAACCGGCCAAGAACGGCCACTGACCTGGGTGTGGCGTTCCCGGCTCGCACCGGGAACGCCACCAGCACTCAGGAGGACTTGGGCACCAGGATCAGGTACCGCTCGGCATTCCGCTCCACCGCGGCCTTGCTGTAGAGCAGCGGGAAGTACTCGCCCTTGCGCCAGCTCTCGGCCAGGTCCTTGTAGTGCGGGTCAGCCGGGTTGCCGGACTGGCCCGGCGCGTTGACCGCCTTCGAGCCGTCCCAGTTGCCGACGTCGATGACCACCCGCAGCGAGGCGCCGCCGATGTGCCGGAAGTCGGCCGACTCGTACTCGGAGTTGTTCACCGTGTCCGAGGCCCCGCCACGCGGGAACGGGCCGACGTTGAGCCGCTTGCGGGCGGCCTCGTCGACCAGTGGCGAGATCGGGTTCTCGAACCGGGTGTGCTGCAACTTGCCCCACTGCCAGGCGGCCTGGTCCGCGCCGAGCTTCTGCTCGACCTCGGCCCTGGCGCTGACCAGCGAGTCCAGCAACAGCTTGTCCCGCTTGGCCTTGGCGTCCGCGCCGAAGTAGTTCTCCGGGTGCTCCAGCGCGTCGATCAGGACCTGGGTGTCCGGCTTGGTGAAGAAGTCCACCCCCGGCAGCACGGTCCGGGTGAACTGCGGGCCGAGGTGCTTGGTGAACCAGGTCTCGTACAGCGCGGCCGGACCCGATTCCGGCCCGGTCACGTGGTTCCAGCCCTTGAGCAGCTCCAGCGATGCCTTGATCTTGGGATCAGCGCTGGTGAGCGAGCCCAGCACCGCGGTGATCTTGCGGGCCGGGATGGACAGGAAGTCGTTCTGCAGCTTCAGCGAGTCCTCGAAGGCCAGCTTCGGCTTCCCGTTGAGCACCTCCGCGATCCGCTGCGCCCGGTACGGGTCCGACCAGGCGTCGTAGCCCAGTCCCAGCTTCTGGTGCGAGGCCGGGACGTTCATCTCGTTGGCCGTGGCCACCCAGCCACTGGCCGGGTTGATCGTGCGCGGCAGGTCGTCGCCGGAGTAGAAGCCGTTCCACTCGTAGCGCCCGTCGCCGGGCACCGGCAGCAGACCGTCGTGGTTGGGCCGCTTGGGCACCAGCGCGCCGGGCAGCCAGCCGATCTGGCCCTGTGTGTTGGCGTAGACGTGGTTCGCGCCGGGCGCGCCCCACTTCTTCAGCGCCTCACCGAACTGCTGTGCCGTCTGTGCCGTCTGGTAACCCAGCGAGGCGAAGTAGGGCGAGGTGCCCGGCTCCATCCACACCGTGCGCAGCCCGTAGGCCAGGTGCCGCTGGGCGTCGACGTAGAGCACCGGTCCGTGCCGGCTGAAGGAGAGCGCCAGATCCCGGCTCTGCTCCCCCTTGACCGGCAGTTTCTCGGTCACCGTGCGGAAGGACTCGTACCCGTCGCCGTACTTGTACCGGCTGTGGTCGGCCGGATCGAGCTGGTAGACGTAGAGATCCTCCTGGTCGGCCGGGAACATGGTCAGCCCGAACGCCGAGGTGCCGTTGTGTCCCAGGGACAGGCCAGGGATCATCGGCTCGCCGGCGCCCACGATGTCCAGCCCCGGCGCGGACAGGTGCGCCAGGTACCGCGAGGACGGCAGGGTCATCAGCCGGTGCGGGTCATCGGCCAGCACCGGTCGCCCGGTCGCCGACTTCGCCGCGGAGATGGCCCAGTTGTTGCTGCCCTGCGCGGGCGGCGCCTTGCTGACGCTGATCTTGCCCGCGCCCGCGTCGAAGGTCACCGGGAGCACGGCGGCCCCGTAGGCGTTGAGCAGCGGCTCGGCCACCTGGGCCACCGCGCAGACGTCCAGGCCCTGGGGGACCGAGACGGCGTGCTTGGGTTCCAGGTTCTGCCGGATCGCGTCGGCCTCCGGGCTGCCGGCCAGGCAACTGGTCAGCGCGCGCAGCGCCTCGTAGTAGCCGTTGGTGACCAGGGCGTGGTGCCGGATGCGCACCACGTCCTCGGGCTGCCACTTCGCCGGGCGGTAACCGAGGGTCCGGAATTCCTCGGGCAACGCGTTCGGGTTCCTGGCCAGCCATTCCAGGTAGCCGTTGATCCCGGCGACGAACTTGGTGGCGACCTCCTTGGCCTGCGGCGGGTAGGCCGCCCATTCCTTGGCCAGGTCACCGCGGTAGAGCACCGAGCGGGCGCCCTTGTCCAGCTCGGCGTACCCCGCGCCGAGCACCTCGGAGAGCGTGCCCAGCCCGCGGCGGTGCCACAGGTCGAGCTGGAAGAGGCGGTCCCTGGCGGCGTTGAAGCCCTGCCCCAGGTACACATCGGCGGTGTTGGTGGCGTAGATGTGCGGCACGCCCCACTTGTCCAGGACCATGCGCACCGGCGCGGTGAGCCCGGCGACCTGGACGGTGGTGGTGCTGCGACCCGCTGGTTCGGCGAGGGCGGTCGGTGCGATCACACCGGTTGCCAGCACACCGGCCAGCAGCAACGCCCCCTTTCTCTTTCCTCGCAAGAAGAATCGTGCCGTGCGTGTCATGCTGAACTCAGCCCCAGTTCATGTCTCGTTGTCACCTGATCGGATGACGGAAGGACACGTGTCCTTGATATCTGGAGACCTCGGGGCAAACCAGGAAGTTTCGGCGTTATTAAGCCCTACTTGACAGGTGGATCAAGGGTTCCGATCGCCCGCGCGATCAGCTCCACCTCGGCCGCCAGGCGGTCGGCCTGGGCGGCAGGCCAGTCCGGGTGGTGCCGGGCCACCGAGTGCCGGTAGCCCACGGCCAGCGCGAGCAGGGTGGCCGCCGCGGTCACCGTGGTCGCGGGCGCGTCCGGCCGGGCCGCGGCGATCACCTCCTGGGCGTGGCCCACGGTCCGCTCGAACCGGGCGTGCAAGGCATCGCGCACCGCGGGGTGGGTGTCGGCTTCCCGCCACAGCAGGTGGCTGAGCAGGGTCGAATCGTCGTGGTGCGCGTCCAGCTCGGCCACCAGCGCGCGCAGGCTGGCCGCGACATCGCCAGGCACCACAACGGTTTCCAGGTCCACCGGGTGTTCGGGCAGCCGGTCGACCAGCGCGGCCAGCAGGTCCGGTTTGCGGCGGAAGTAGTAGTGCACCAACGCCTTGGGCACCCCGGCCGCCTCGGCGATCCGGGAGGTGGGGGTGGCGTCGAAGCCGGACTCGGCGAAGAGGGTCTCGGCCGCGGCCAGGATGCGATCTTTGGCGGACAGGGCGATTTCTCCTTGGCACAGCAGGAGGCCGGTCGCCGCCAGGGACGACCGGCCCGCGTTCAGCCGACGGTCAGTGCGATCCGGCCAGCCCGTGCGCGGCGTTGGCCGCGGGCAGGGCCGAGGCGCCGGCCAGGATGGCCAGCACGCCGACGACCCAGGACATCCAGGCCGCGGCCATCAGTTCGGTGCTGTAGCCCATCACCCAGGGCGCCAGGAACAGCAGCGCGCCCAGGCCCATGTGCACGTACTCACTGGCCACCGAGCCCGGCTGGGCCAGCGACCACAGGGCGGACACACCCAGCAGCGCGCCCAGCAACACCATGGTCCACATCGAGCGTTCGGAGCTGTCCAGCACCATCGGGCTCAGCAGCACGACCACGCCCATGACCACCGCGGCCCAGTCCTGCCAGCGGCTCCATGCCTTCTCCATCACGACCACCTCCATTGACGGCCGAAAAGGGTCTTCCTAGCTCCCAGAGTCCTCCCTGATTGGCCGCCCGGTCAAGAATTCCGCGCGTTCCCAGGGTCACGATCGGACGAACCTCGCCGTGCAGTGGCTCACAACTCGGCTTCTGGATCGTTTACTCGTGAGTAACCTCCCCCGAACTGCGCCGATGGCATACAACACCCACGGAGGTCCCCCGTGCAGAAGATCCTCGACGCGATCCTGGCCGGTGAGAACGAGGCACTCGCCGAACTCGCGGTGCCGGAGTCCTACCGAGGAGTGACCGTGCATGCCGACGAAGCGGGCATGTTCGAGGGCGTGCCGACGAAGCAGAAGGACCCGCGGCGCTCACTGCACCTCGACGACGTGCCCACCCCCGAGCTGGGCCCCGGTGAGGCACTGGTCGCGGTGATGGCCAGCGCGATCAACTACAACACCGTGTGGACCTCGATCTTCGAGCCGGTGTCCACCTTCGGCTTCCTGCGGCGCTACGGCCGCACCTCGCCGCTGGCCTCCCGGCACGACCTGCCCTACCACGTGGTCGGCTCCGACCTGGCAGGCGTGGTGCTGCGCACCGGGGCCGGGGTGAACAACTGGAAGCCGGGCGACGAGGTGGTCGCGCACTGTCTCAGCGTGGAGCTGGAAAGCCCGGACGGGCACAACGACACGATGATGGACCCGGAACAGCGGATCTGGGGCTTCGAGACCAACTTCGGCGGCCTGGCCGAACTGGCCCTGGTCAAGACCAATCAGCTGATGCCCAAGCCCAAGCACCTGAGCTGGGAGGAGGCGGCCAGTCCAGGGCTGGTCAACTCCACCGCGTACCGGCAGCTGGTCTCCACCAACGGCGCGGGCATGAAGCAGGGCGACACGGTGCTGATCTGGGGCGCCTCCGGCGGCCTCGGCTCCTACGCCACCCAGTTCGCGCTCAACGGCGGCGCGACCCCGGTGTGTGTGGTCTCCAGTCCGGAGAAGGCCGAGATCTGCCGCAAGATGGGCGCGGAGCTGATCATCGATCGCTCGGCCGAGGGCTACAAGTTCTGGAAGGACGAGCACGAGCAGGACCCGTCGGAGTGGAAGCGGTTCGGCGCGAAGATCCGCGAACTGACCGGCGGAGACGATCCGGACATCGTTTTCGAGCACCCCGGCAAGGAGACCTTCGGGGCCAGCGTGTTCGTCGCGCGCAAGGGCGGCACCATCGTCACCTGCGCGTCCACCAGCGGGTTCATGCACAGCTATGACAACCGCTACCTGTGGATGAACCTCAAGCGGATCGTCGGCTCGCACTTCGCCAACTACCGGGAGGCCTGGGAGGCCAACCGCTTGATCGCCAAGGGCCGGATCCACCCGACACTGTCCAATGTGTACTCGCTGGAGAACACCGGTCAGGCGGCCTACGACGTCCACCGGAACGCACACCAGGGAAAGGTTGGTGTGTTGTGTCTCGCACCGGAGGCCGGCCTGGGTGTGCGCGATCCCGAATTCCGTGCGGCGCATGAGGATGCGATCAACCGATTCCGTGGTGTGTGAGGGTTTTCTCGCGTTTTCCCACGGATGGCCTACTGCGTAGCGGGTGGCGCGAGCACAGTCCGGCGCGCGGTGCGGGTAGCGTGAGGCCATGGGTCTTGGCAGCGGTGAGCTTGTGCCACTCGGTTCCGGCTTCGACACGGTGCGGCGCGGTTACGACCGCAGCCAGGTGGAAGAGCACCTGGAGCGGCTGGACGCCGATCTTCGCATCCTGGCGGCCGATCGGGACGCCGCGGTGTCCCAGGCCGGGGATCTGGCCAGGCAGCTGGAGTCCAAGCGGATGGAGGTCGAGGACCTCAAGGGGTCGGTCGACCGGCTGTCCAAGCCGCCGACCACCCTGGAGGGCCTGAGCGAGCGTCTGCAGCGGATGCTCAAGCTCGCCCAGGACGAGGCCCACGAGACCCGCGCCCGCGCCGAGGAGGAGTCGGCCAAGACCCAGGCCGACGCCGAGAAGGCCGCGGCCGGGCTGCGCCGCCGGTACGAGCAGCTCATCGCCGAACTCGACGCCCGCCGGGTGCAGATGGAGGCCGAGCACCAGAAGGTGCTGGCCGACGCGCGCACCGAGGCCGAGCGGATCATCGGCGAGGCCACCGCCAAGGCGGCCAAGCTGGACGCCGACTCGCTCGCGGTGCGCACCAAGGTGGAGGAGGACTTCGAGATCGCGATGTCCTCCCGCCGCACCGAGTCCATGCGCGGACTGGCCGAGCAGGAGGCCAAGAGCAAGGCCGAGGCCGAGCGCCGGGTGCGGGAGGCCACCGAGGAGGCCACCAAGCGGCTCACCGAGGCGACCGCGGAGGCCAACCGCCGGTTGTTCGAGGCGACCGAGGAAGCCACCAAGCGCCGCAACGACGCCATCGCCGAATCGACCACCATGGTCGGCGAGGCGACCGCGGAGGCGGAGAAGCGCCGGGCGGACGCGCTGGAGCAGTCCACCACGATGGTCCGCGAGGCCACCGCCGAGGCGGAGAAGCGCCGCGCCGACGCCCTCGAGCAGTCCACCACCATGGTCCGCGAGGCCACCGAGGAAGCCGCCAAGCGGCGGGCCGACGCCAAGGCCGAGGCCGAGCGCCTGGTCGGCGAGGCCACCGCGGAGGCCAACAAGCGGGTCACCGAGGCGACCGCGGAGGCGGACAAGCGCCGGGCGGACGCCCTGGAGCAGTCCACCACCATGGTCCGCGAGGCCACGGACGAGGCGGCCAAGCGGCGCGCGGAGGCCAAGGCCGAGGCGGAGAAGCTGGTCAAGGACGCCACCGAGGAGGCGGAGAACCGCCGCGCCGAGGCCCTGGAGCAGTCCACCACGATGGTCCGCGAGGCCACCGCGGAAGCAGAGAAGCGCCGCGCGGACGCCCTCGAACAGTCCACCACCATGGTCCGCGAGGCCACCGAGAAGTCCGAGAAGCTGACCAAGGAGTCGACCGAGGCGGCGGACAAGCGCCTGACCGAGGCGACCAGGGAGTCGACGAAGCGGGTCGAGTACGCGACCAAGCGGGTCGAGCTGCTGCGCGCGCTGCGCGGCCGGGTGACCGGGCAGCTCAGCACCATGCAGTCCGAGCTGAAGGCCATGCACTCGGAGATGGAGGCCATCCACGGCCTGTTCGTGGACGCCACCCCGCTGCTGGCCGAGGGCGACGACGAAAGCCTGATCCTGGACCAGCCGGTGCTGCCGGAACCCGAGCCCAAGCCGGAGCCGAAGGCCGAGGCCAAGCCCGCCGAGCCCGCCGCCGAGGCCAAGGACACCGCCCCGGCCCAGCCGCAGAACGCCCAGCCCCAGCAGACCAAGGCCCAGCCCGCGCAGTCCCAGCCCGCCCAGCCGCAGCCTGCCCAGTCTCAGGCCGCTCAGCCGCAGCAGGCCCAGGCGCAGCCGACTCAGGCGCAGCCCGCGGCCCCGGCGCCGCAGCCGCAGCAGGCCCAGCAGGGCGGTCAGCCGCGGCAGGCCGCACCGGTCCAGCCTGGCCAGCCGCAGGGCCCCGGCAACCAGCAGCAGGTCGCGCCGCAGCAGGTCCCCGGTGGTCAGCCGCCTGTCTCCCCCGCCGGTGTGCCGCAGGGCGGACGTCCGCCCGCGCCGGGCAACCAGCGCCAGCCCGTGCCGCAGAACGCCGCCCAGTCCGGTCCCGGCCAGCCGGGTCAGCCGCCGGCCGACCGCACCACCGCGATGCAGGCGCCCAAGGGCAACCCGGCCAAGCGCACCCCCAACGTGCAGGCGCAGAACCCGGCCTCCCAGCCGCCGCAGCCGGTGCGCGGGCAGCGCCCGCAGTCGCCGCACCCGCAGCGCCAGCCCGCGGCCCCGCGTCCCACCATGGACCCGCCCACCACGGCGATGAAGAAGCCCCCGGCCCAGCAGCCGCAGGCCGATCTGGACGCGCCGACCAAGCAGCTGCGCAAGCCGGCCCCGCCGGCCGGACCGCAGAACCCGCCCCGCCGCTGACCCGCTAGGCGCAGCCGTTCGGGTTGTCGATCACGTATCGCCACCGCCCGTCCGGCCCGCGCCGGGCCACGTCGGTCGCGGTGCCGCTGATGTGCACCGGTCCGTCCGGGCCCTCGCCGCCGATCTCCCAGTCCACGATCAGCAACGCCAGGTCGTCCATGACATAGGTGTGCCTCGGCCTGACCTCGATCGGCAGGCCGAGGGACATCAGGTGCGCGTTGGCGGCGGCCCGCTGCGCGCCGGTCACCGGCAGGCCCGGCCTGGGCGCGAGCAGGCCGCCGGGTTCGTAACAGGCTTCCACCGCGGCCGGGTCGCCGGAGTTGAACGCGGCGGCGAAAACGTGCGGGTGCTGGCCGGGATCCTCGGTCAGCCGCACACTGGTGCTGTGGTCCATGCCGACAGCCAAGACGCACCCGCCGCGGGTCACCAAACGGAAACCCACGGCTGGGACGCCGAGCTGGTCCCGGACGAGCGGGGCCGCACCGCCCGGCCCGAGCCGGACTGCCCGGTCGAGGTGGCCCTGGCCGCGATCTCCGGGCGCTGGACCACGCTGGTGCTGCGCGAGCTGATGTCCGGCGAACGCACCTTCTCCCAGCTGCGCGCCGCCCTGCCCACGCTCAGCGCGAAGATCCTCACCGAACGCCTGCACGAGCTGACCGCCCGCGGCCTGGCCCACCGCGAGCAGGTCAACGCCTTCCCACCCCGGGTCGGCTACCGGCTCACCGCGGCCGGCCTGGCGTTGCGGCCACTGCTGATCTGCCTGTACGAGACCGGGGCCGCGCTCAGCCGGTCGCGCGCAGGAACTCCAGCACCGCCGCGCTGAACTCGGCCGGGGTCTCCAGCGAGGGCAGATGCCCGCTGCGCGGCAGCTGGGTCAGCACCGCCGAGGGCACCACCCCGGCCATGGCACTGGCCAGCGCGGGCGGGATCAGCGCGTCCTCCCGGCCGGTGAGCACCAGCGTCGGCACGGTCACCGCGGCCAGGGTCGCGGTCGAATCGGGCCGGGCGGCCATCGCCCGCTGCGCCCAGGCCACGCCTTCGGCCGACTGGTCGGCGATGAGCCTGCGCACCGCCGCGACCACCCTGGGCCGCTCGGAATGCGTGTACTGGCCGAGCAGGCCCTCGATCACGGTGTCCGGCAGCCAGTCCACGCCCTCGGCCTCGATCCGGGCCGCCATCGCCAGCCGGTTCGCCCGCTGCTCCGGTGTGTCCGCGACCGCCTTGGTGTCCACCAGCACCAGCCCGGACACCCGTTCCGGCGCGAGCCGCAGCAGTGCCATGGCCACGTAGCCGCCCATCGAGCAGCCGCCCAGCACCACCCGGTCCAGCCCCAGCTGATCGAGCAGGCCGAGCACATCGCGCGCGACCACCTCCAACGACGGGGGTTCCGCGCCGAGCGGGGTGCGGCCGAGGCCGCGCTGATCCGGGGTGATCACCCGGGCCTGGGCGGCCAGTGTGTCGCGCACCGGGTCCCACATGCGGGAATCCAGCGGGAACGCGTGCAGCAGCACCAGCGGAACGCCTAATCCAGTGTCGTTGACGGGCACGGGTTCTTATCCTGCCTGCTGTGACTCCGCCACGCTTGATCGTGCTGACCGGGATCTCCGCCGCGGGCAAGACCACCGTGGGCCGCCTGCTCGCCGAGTCCTTCGAGCGCGGCGCGTTCGTCGAGGGCGACCAGGTGCGCGAGATGGTCCGCACCGGCCGGATCGACATGACCCCGGAACCCGGTCAGCAGGCCCTTGACCAGCTGCACCTGCGCTACCGGCAGGCCGCGGCGCTGGCCGACTCCTTCGTCGAGGCCGGGTTCACCGCGGTGGTCGAGGACGTGATCATCGGGGACGGGCTGCGCGCCTTCCTGGCCGCGGTGCGGTCCCCGCTGGTGCACCTGGTGGTGCTCGCCCCGGAGACCGGCGCGGTTGGCGCGCGGGAGCGTGCCAGGGACAAGACCGGCTACGGCGGCGAGTGGACGGTGGACGTGCTGGACAGCATGTTCCGCGCGGACACCCCGCGGCTGGGCCTGTGGCTGGACAGTTCGGGCCAGACCCCGGCCGGGACGGTGCGCGAGATCCTGGACCGGCTGCCCGACAGCCTGCTGTCCGACCCGCCGGCGGTGGTGC
Organism: Crossiella sp. S99.2; assembly: GCF_023094165.1. GTDB lineage: Bacteria > Actinomycetota > Actinomycetes > Mycobacteriales > Pseudonocardiaceae > Crossiella. Next base: position 43,507 of record NZ_JALMDK010000021.1, read on the forward strand.
GCACCGAACGGCTGCTGCTGCGCCGGGTCCAGCAGGCGGATCTGCCCGCGGTGGTGGAGATCCAGTGCGATCCGGCCGCCAACGAGTTCAACGCCTTGCTGCCCACCCCGGCCCAGGTGACGGAGCTGCACGCCGGCTGGCTGCGGGAGTGGGCCGAGCACGGCATCGGCTATTGGGCGATCGTGCAAGCCGGCACCGGCGAGACCATCGGCCTTGGCGGGCTGTCCGTGCGCCGGATCGCGGGCGAGGACGGGTTCAACCTGTACTACCGCTTCCGGCCCAGCGCCTGGGGTCAGGGCTACGCGACCGAGATGGCCAGGGCGGCGCTGGACTGGGCGGAGCGGGCGGCGCCGGACCGGCCGGTGCTCGTGGTCACCGTGCCGGAGAACACCGCGGCCAAGCGGGTCGCGGCCAAACTCGGCATGGCGCCGATCGGGGTCACCGACGAGTTCGCGCACAAAGGCGAGCCGGTGCTGGCGTTGTTCCGCAGGCCGCGCCCGGCCCCGGACGAACTGCACACCGAACGGCTGTGGCTGCGCCGGGTGCGGCGGTCGGATCTGCCAGTGGTGCAGGAGATCCAGGGCGATCCGGCGACCAACCAGTACAAGGTCGCGCCACCCAGTTCGGCGCAGGTGACCGGGCAGCTGACCGAGTGGCTGGAGAGCTGGGCCGAGCACGGCATCGGCTACTGGCTGGTCATCGTGGCCGAGACCGGTGAGGTGGCAGGCATCGGCGGCCTGGAGCCGCACGTGCTGGGCGGGCGGCCGGTGCTGAACCTGTACTACCGGTTCCGGCCCAGTGCCTGGGGCCGCGGCTACGCGCCGGAAATGGCCACCGCGGCCATCGAGTGGGCGGCCGGGGCGCTGCCGGACCGGCCGGTGCACGTGGCCACCGCGACCGCGAACGACAACGCGATCCGGGTGGCGGCCAAACTCGGCATGGCCCGGATCGGCCGCACCGACGAGTACGCGATCAAAGGCCTTGCCCTGTACCGGAAACCGCTGCCCGAGCCCGAGGAACTGCACACCGAACGGCTGTGGCTGCACCGGCTGGGCCCGGACGATCTGGCCGGGTTCAGCGAGATCCAGTCCGACCCGGAGACCAACCGCTTCAGCCGCAAGCCGGCCACTCCGGCGGCGGTGGCCGAGCTACACCAGCGGATCGTCGAGGACTGGGCCCGCGACGGCATCAGCTACTGGGCGGTGCGGCTGGCCGACACCGGCGAGATGCTCGGCTACGGCGGCCTGCGGCACGCCACCGTCGACGGCCAGCCAACGCTGAACCTGGCCTACCGCTTCCGCCCGTCCGCCTGGGGCCAGGGCTACGCGCCGGAAATGGCCAGGGCCGCGGTGGACTGGGCGCGGCGGGCCCGGCCGGAGCTGCCGGTCAGCGTGGTCACCCACTTCGACAACACGGCCTCCATCCGGGTCGCCGAGAAGCTCGGCTTCGTCCTGGTCGGCAGCACCGAGTACGGCGGCCAGGGCACCTCGGCGCTCTACCGCGACCCGGCCGTCACGACGCCGGAAGCGTGACTCGCCGCGGCAAGGGCGTCGCCAGCTCCGGCGCGACCACCCGCACTACCTCGTCCAGCACCACGTCCGCGTAGCCCACCAGCAGGTGTTTGGCCCCTGGCAAGGTCACCACCTCCGCCTGCGCCAACGGCGCGAATCGGGTCCGGGCCTGTTCGGGCCGCAGGTGGTCGTCGTGCTCGGGCACCAGGCAGGTCACCGGCAACCCCGACTCCCGCCACCGCGCCAGCTCCGCAGGCCCGCTCCACCGCAGCGGCGGCGCGACCAGCACCGCCCCGCGCACCGCCGGGTGCGACCCGTGCCGCAACGCCAGATCGGTGCCGAAGGACCAGCCGAGCAACCACACCTCGGGCAGTCCCCTGGCCTGGGTGAACTCCAGCGCCGCGGCGAGGTCCTGGCCTTCGCCGACGCACCGCTCGAAGGCGCCCTCGCTGCACCCGGCCTCGCTGGCGGTGCCCCGGGTGTTGAACCGCAGCACGGCGAATCCGGCCAGCGCGGGCAGTCGCCAGGCGGCCTTGCGCAGCAGGTGCGAGTCCATCATGCCGCCGTGGGTGGGCAGCGGGTGCAGGCAGACCAGGGTCGCGCGTGGCGGCCGGTCCACCGGCAGCGCGAGTTCGCCGACCAGGGACAGGCCGTCGGCGGTGCGCAGCGTGATCGGCTCACGGAGGGCGGGCAGCACGGTGTTCGCCCGGATCTCGACCTCGGTCACGACCACCGCCGGGTCGGTCCGCGCCGCGACCGCGCGCCCCAGCACCCGTTGTGCCAGTGCCGCCGGTCCGTGGCCGACCCCAGATCGTCCGCGGGCCAGGCCACCACATGCGCCACCCCTGGCCGGATCTCGTGATCGCAGCCCGGACACCGGTACATCTTCGTGGTCTGCGCGCCGGGCACCGAGCGGACGATCCAGTCGCCGTCGGAACCGGACTCGGTGCGGGCATCACCCAGTCCGCCGCCGAGCGGTCGATGACCGTCGGCGCCATGGGATCGATTACGGCGAGGCACGAGAAAACACGGTAACCCGGACGGATCAGCCCGGCGCGGTCAGACCTCGGTGGCGATCCGCGGCCACAACTCGCCGGGGTGTTCGGCCAGCGGCAGCCACAGGTTCGGCTGCCAGTCCCGGCACCGGTCCCCCGCCTCCGGGTGCCAGGGCCAGTGCCCGTGCCGGTCCGGCCAGATCACCTGCAGGAACGGCGGGGTCTGCTGCCGGTAGAAGCCGACCGCGGTGCCGAAGAGCCCGTCGTTCCAGCTCGCGTCGGCCGCCCGCAGCCGCACCGGCTGGTCGGCCAGCACATCGGTCAGCTCGGCGCCGTCTTGCAGGATGCCGCCGCCGGGGATCCGGTCGGCGAGTTCGTTGAGCCAGGTCATCATGTCCGGCCCACGCAGCCCGAACATGGCGATCTCCGGCTGCCGGAAGGAATGCCACAACCCGTAGCTGAACGCCCAGCCCGGCTCGTCCACGATGCCGACCACACCCCACCGGTGCCTGCGCACAGTGCCGATCTCCCGCGACCACCGCTGGTCCTGGCGGGCGTCCGGCGGCTCGCAGATCAGGCAGGCGCACTCGGTTGTCCTCGGCACAGCCCGACGGTAACCGCCGATGCCGCACAATGGCGGCATGCCGCGTTATGAGTTCCGCTGCCGCGAGTGCGGGAACACCTTCGAGCTGTCCCGCCCGATGAGCGCCTCCAGTGACCCGGCGACCTGCCCCGGCGGTCACACCGACACGGTGAAACTGCTGACCACGCTCGGCATGACCGGCCGCGGCGGCAGCGCACCCGCGCCGGCCGGAGGCGGCGGCGGGGGTTGCTGCGGTGGCGGCTGCTGCGGCTGAGCACCGCTTGACCTCCAGCTGACCGGGAGCACCCGAGCTGCCCTGACCGGGTGGCGCGGCCCACCCGAACCGGCGACCGCGCTACCCAGCCCGCCCTGGACCGGCTAACCAGGAAGGCACGCCCGGCAGCTCGGAGGAAACACATGATCAGGCCACTGGCCATCGTTCTCACCTCGGCGATCGTCGGCGCCGCGCTGGCCGGACCGGCGGCCACCGCGCACGCCGACGCCGAGGAGTGCGTGTCCTACGCGATGAGCGAGGCCGACGCCGGCATCCTGCTCGCCGACCTGGCCTGCGCCGCGGTCACCTTCCTGGACTGCTACCGGATCTTCCGCATCGAGTACGGCCCGCAGCTGTGGGCGATCACCGCCTGCGAGCTGCGCTGACCACGGTCCTCCCGATGGTCTCCTCCGGCTGGCCCCTTGCGCCGGGCACGCCCTGCTCCTAGCGTTGCAAACGCTTACATTTTGACCGCCGCCTCTTCGCAGCAGCTCCTGCGCCGCCACGCGGGTCAGAGGAACCGCACCGAGGAGGACCCCGCTGATGAACCGATCCTGGCGATCCCGCCTGCTCGTCCTGGGCGCCGCGGGCGCCACCGTGCTGGCCATGGCGACCCCCGGCCTGGCCGCGCCGAACGCCACCTTCAACATCCGGGACTACGGCGCCAAGGGCGATGGCAAGGCCATCGACTCGCCCGCCATCGACAAGGCGATCACCGCGGCCAGTGCCGCCGGTGGCGGCGTGGTCGAGGTGCCGGCCGGCACCTACCTGTCCCGGTCCATCCACCTCAAGAGCAACATCACCATCAACCTGGCCGCCGGGTCGAAGATCATCGCGGCCGGCAGTGGCATGGACAAACCCGAGCCCAACGAGTTCGACGACTACCAGGACTTCGGGCACAGCCACTTCCGCAACGCCCTGCTCTGGGGCGAGAACGTCGCCAACATCCACTTCACCGGCACCGGCACCATCGACGGCGACAACAAGCTGGACACCAGCAACAACCCGGGTTCCGGCATCGCGGACAAGGCGATCTCGCTGAAGTTCTGCAAGAACGTGACGCTGACCGGCATCACCATGCGCCAGGGCGGGCACTTCGCGGTGCTGGCCAACGGCTGCGACGGGATGAAGTTCAGCAACGTCAAGATCCTCACCTCCGAGGACCGGGACGGGATCAACATCATCAACAGCTCGAACGTCGAGGTCGCCGACTCCATCGTGGAGGCCAGTGACGACGCGGTGGTCTTCAAGAGCGACTACGCCCTTGGCAAGACCTTCGTCAGCCAGAACAACGTGGTGCGCGATTCCACCATTAAGTCCACCGAGAACAACGCGCTCCAGTTCGGCTCGGAGACCTGCGGCAACTTCCGCAACATCCGGTTCAGCAACCTCAAGGTCACCGGCGCGGGCAAGGCGGGCCTGGGCATCGTGTCCATGGACGGCTCGGTGATCGAGGACATCCACTACAACAACATCACCCTGACCCGCACCACCACGCCGATCTTCCTGCACGTCGGCAAGCGCTCGCGCTGCCCGGGCAAGCCGCCGGCCGGCAAGATCCGCGATATCCACTTCACCGACATCAGCGGCGCCAACCTGACCTCGCCGACCAGCGTGCCGGGCGGCCCCGAGCACACCAGCACGATCACCGGCCGCACCGACTCGATGATCGAGAACGTCACCTTCACCAACGTCAAGCTGAACGTGCCCGGCAACCACCCGGCCTCCGACGCCAACCGGGTGCCGCCGGAGAACAGCACCGAGTACCCGCCGCGGATCTTCGGCGTGCGGCCGTCCTTCGGCTTCTGGATCCGGCACGCCAAGGACATCAAGTTCGTCGGCAGCACCTTCGAGTTCGAGAAGAACGACGGCAGGCCGGCGTTCCTGACCAACGACACCACCGGCGTCAGCATCAACGGCGTCAAGGTCGAGCGCAGCACCGGGCCCTACGACGTGACCTTCCAGAAGAGCAGCGGTCAGTCGGTGACCAACAGCTCCACCACCACGGGCGCGGAACTGCGCACCCGCACGCAGAACTGAGCCTGCGGGCTCAGTCGGTGTCGCTCGCGGCCAGGACGGCCACCGTGCCGTCCGGCCGCGCAGCCAGCAGCCCGAAGTCCCAGGCGATGTCGTAGAACCACGGCCCGGACGCGTCGAACTCCCACCACTGGCAGTCGGACTCCGCCGGCCGCGCCACCCCGGCGAGCCCGGCGATCGCCCAGCGGGCGTGCAGCCGGGTGTAGGCGAGGCCGGGGCTGTGCCGGTAGGCCCCGTCCCGCTGCATCCGGTCGAACAGCGACCAGTACGCCTCGTCCAGCGTCGACGGGCTCACCCGCACGGCCTGCGCCCCGGCCAGGCAGTCCAGCGGCAGGCTGGTCAGCAGATCCGGCTGCCAGGGCGCGCTCAGCCGGAACAGCCCGCTCTCCAGGTGGCCGCCGCCCATGTTCGTCCAGTGCCGGAAGCCCGCGGTGACCTGGTCCCCGTTCCAGGACAGCCGCTCGACCTCGGTGACCGGCTCCGGGCCGCCCGCCTCCGGCCACAGCGGCAGGGTGCGGAACGGCTCCGCGCCCTCCTCGCCCAGCTCGAACCCGGCCAGCTTCAGCGGCAACTCGCCGAGCGGGTGCGCGCCGTGCAGCTGCTCGGCGTAGGCCACCGCCTCCGGCACCCCGGTCAGGTCGCCGTGCCGCAGCACCGTCTCGTGCAGCAGGCAGGCCAGCACCTCGTCCTCCGGCCGGGCGTCGGCCAGGAAGGCGTCCAGGTTCTCCAGCGGCTGGCCCTCGGCGAGCAGTGCGGCGGCCCGGCGCTTCTGGCCGACCGACACCCGCTCGTCCCCGGCCAGCTGCAGCGCGGCGACCACACTGAACGCGCCGGGGCGGGCGGCCAGCGCGGTGATCACGCCCCACAGCACTTCATCGGCCGCCGGGCCGTCGGCCGCCAGCAACGCCTCACCGAGGTGCAGCAGCTCGTCGATCCGGCCGGCATCGGCCCAGCCCCGCACGAGGTCGAGTTCCTCGTGGCAGTGCTCGGCGGTGCGCAGCCTGCTGATCAGCTCGTCGATCGTGGCCTCCACGATCTCTCAGGCTACCCAGCCCGCTCAGCCGGTGTAGTCGCGGAATCCCTTGCCGGTCTTGCGCCCCAGCCGACCTGCGGTGACCAGGTGTTCCAGCAGCGGCGCGGGGGCGAAGCCGGCCTCGCGGAACTCCAGGTACAGCTCGCGCTGGATGGCCAGGGCCACGTCCAAGCCGACCACGTCCAGCAACGCGAACGGGCCCATCGGCAGGCCACAGCCGACCTTCATCGCGTTGTCGATGTCATCGGCGGAGGCGTAGTGCGCCTCCAGCATCTTCACCGCGTCGTTGAGGTAGGGGAACAGCAGCGCGTTGACGATGAACCCGGCGCGGTCGCCGCAGGTCACCGGGTGCTTGCCGAGCTTGCGGCAGACCGCCTGGGCGGTGCTGACCACCTCGGGCGCGGTGGAGATGGTGTGCACCACCTCGACCAGCTTCATCACCGGCGCGGGGTTGAAGAAGTGCAGGCCGACCACGTCGCCGGGGCGGCTGGTCACCGCGGCCAGCTCGATCACCGGCAGCGAGGAGGTGGTGGTGGCCAGCACCGCGCCCGGCTTGCACACCTCGTCCAGGGTGGCGAAAACGGCCTTCTTGACCGACAGCTCCTCGGCGACCGCCTCGACTACCAGGTCGGCGTCGGCCAGATCGCCCAGGTCGGTGGTCACCTGGACCCGCGCCAGCGCGGCGTCCCGGTCCCCTTCGGTCAGCTTGCCGCGCAGCACGCCCTTGTCCAGCGAGCGGCGCAGCGCCTCCAGCGCGGACTTGCCCTTGCCCTCGCTGCGGGCCCGCACGATGACGTCGTGGCCGGACTTGGCGAAGACCTCCACGATGCCGGTGGCCATGGTCCCGGTGCCGACCACGCCGACCCGCTGCACCTCACGGACCTGCTCGCCCGCGTCACCCTCGGCGCTGACCGCGTCCACCACGGTGGGCGAGTCGGGGGCGTCGTAGGTGTAGAAGCCACGTCCGGTCTTCCGGCCCAGCAGGCCCGCGGTGATCATCTGCTTGAGCAGCGGCGCGGGGGCGTGCAGCCGGTTGCGGGACTGGTGGTACATGGTGTCGAGGATCTCGTAGGCGGTGTCCAGCCCGATCAGGTCGAGCAGCGCCAGCGGGCCCATCGGGTAGCCGCAGCCCAGCTTCATGGCCGCGTCCAGGTCCTCGCGGGTGGCGTAGCGGCCCTCGAACATGCGCACGGCGTGGTTGAGGTAGCCGAACAGCAGCGCGTTGGCGATGAAGCCCGCGCGGTCGCCGATGACCACCGGCACCTTGCCCAGCCGCTCGGCCAACGCGGTGACGTCCTCGACCACCTCGGGCTCGGTGACCACGGTGCGGATCACCTCGACCAGCTTGAGCACCGGCGCCGGGTTGAAGAAGTGCATCCCGACGACCTTGCCCGGCCGGGAGGTGTGCACGGACAGCTCGGTGACCGAGAGCGAGGAGGTGTTGGAGGCCAGGATCGTCTCCGGCGGGCAGATCCGGTCCAGCTCGGCGAAGACCTGGGCCTTCAGCTCCATCCGCTCCGGCACCGCCTCGATCACCAGATCGGCTGCGGCCAGCGCCTGCAGCGAGGTGGTGAACTCGATCTGGGCGAACAGCGCGTCCTTGCCAGCCTCGTCCAGCTTGCCGCGGCGCAGCGCGCGGTCGGTGGAGTGCTCCACGTGGCCACGCCCACGGGCGAGCGCGTCCTCGGTCACCTCGACCGCGATGACCTTGAGCCCGGTGCGCGCGAACACCTCCGCGATACCGGCGCCCATGGTGCCCAGTCCGACGACTCCGACGGTGGTGAACTCACGCGTCACGACTCTGCCTCCCACGACATCGGGGGACCCGCTGACGGGTGCTACGGGCCAGTAACTTGTGGTGATAGTGCCACGCTGCGTGTTGTTTTCCCCGGTGAGGTTCGCCACGGGGACAAGCCTAGAGAGCGGGTAGGCGCGGCCAGACCGCGGTGGCCACCTCGCGCGCGAGCGGGCAGTTCTCCTCCGGCGGCAGCGCGCTGTAGATCGACACCCTGGCGTTCTCCCGGTAGCCCTGACCGAAGGCGATATGCCTGGTGTCCACCCGGCAGGAGGGCAGCAGACCGCCGCCCGCGGGCTGGGCGCGGACCAGGGACTCGCGGCCGCCGATCCGCTCGATCGCCGCGGGCGCGGCCGGATCCGGGTCGACCACGCTGAAGCTGACCAGCAGCGAGGGCGAGTCGCCGCGGCGGCCACCCCACTGGCAGACGTGCCGGTTGCCGTCGCCGTGCGGCATCGGGGTGTCGATGCCGGGCACCCTGGCGGCCAGCGCGGCGGGCACCAGCGGACAGGGATCCAGGACGGCCAGCGAGTTGGGCGGGTAGGCGCGGCCGCGGGTGCCGCCGGCGCGCAGCACGGTGCGCACCGATTCGGCCGCGGCCTCGGCCACCGCGCAGAGCTGGGCGTCCTCGCCGCTGACGTCCACCGTGACGTAACGCAGATCGGGCAGCACCACCACCGATCCGCAGGAGTCGGCGACCGCCTTGGCCCGGCCGACCCGCACCCCGTCCCGTTCGACCAGCTCGAAGCCGAGCTGCTCGGCCCCGTGTGCCTCGGCCAGCCTGCCGCCGGAGCCCAGCGTCACGGTCAGCTCGGCCACCCCGTTGCGCAGTGCGAGGCGGCAGTCGTCGAAGTTCAGCTCAGGGCCGGGGAACTGGCCGCCGAAGCGGCTCAGCGCGTCCGGGGCGAGCAGGCTGCACGGGTCCAGCCGCGGCCAGTCGGGCGCGGGGGCGGCCGCGCCCGGACCGGCCTGCGGCGTGCCACAGCCGACCAGCACGGTCACCAGGACCACGCAGGCCAGAATCGCTCTGGCAGCCATGATCCGCAGCGTAAGCGCGGATCAGCGGGCTCACTCGTCGAAACCGCGTTCGGCGAGCGCTGCCACCCGAGTGAGTGCCTCCTGGGCGTCCGGACCGACCGCGCGCAGCGTGATGGTGTCCCCACCGCGGGCGCCAAGGCCCATCAGCGCGAGCACGCTGGCCGCGCTGACCTCCTGGTCGCCGAAGCGCACCGAGGCCTCCACATCCAGCTCGGCCACGGCGCGGGCCAGCAGCGCGGCCGGCCGGGCGTGCAGGCCGATCTCGTTGCGCAGTTCGATGTCCAGCTCGACCAGCCCGCTGGAGCTGGGCTGGTCGTGCCCATGTCCGTGGCCGTGGTCCTGGCCGTTGGCGCCCAGGAACAGCTCGTCCACGGTCTCGCCGATGGCGAAGGCGGTCGCGGTCGCGGCGGCGTCGGCCACCTCGTCCAAAGTGGACCCGCCCTGGGCGGAGACCGCGGCGGCCACCGCGCCCTCGGCCAGCGGGGCGTCCACCACCACCGCCCGGCCCGGGTCGCCCAGCACCTCCACGGCCAGTTCGGCGATCATCTGCGCGCTGCCCAGGTCGTAGAGCAGCACCACGCCCTCGCCGTCGTCCGCGCGTTCCAGCGCGGCCGAGACGGTGTCCAGGTCGGTGCCGAGGCCGCCGTTCTCGGGCAGGCCGCCCGCGGCCAGGATGCGCACCTCCGGCGCCATCTGCTGGGCCAGTTCCACCACGCCCTCGGCCAGCTTCGCGCTGTGCGAGACGATCACCAGTCCCACCCGGCGGTTCATCGCGCGCCGCCAGCGTGCGTGGCCAGCGCGGTCAGCAGCAGTGAGGTCGAGCGCGCACCCGGGTCGAGATGCCCCGCGCTGCGCTCGCCGAGGTAGGAGGCGCGGCCCTTGCGGGCGACGAGGGGCACCGTCGCCGCCGCGCCGTCCGCCGCCGCGCTTGCGGCCGCCGACAAGGTCGCCGCGACATCCGCACCCTGGGCCGCGGCGGACTCGGCGGCGTGCACAGCCGGGGTCAGCGCGTCCACCATCGTCTTGTCGCCCGGCTCGGCCTTGCCCCTGGCCAGCACCCCGTCCAGCGCGGCGCGCAGGGCCGTGGCCACGGCCGGGGCATCCAGTTCGGCGAGCCCGTCCAGCGCGGCGCCCGCGCGCAGGAACGCGGTGCCGTACAACGGCCCCGCCGCCCCACCCACCGTGGAGATCAACGTCTTCGCCACCGCCTTGAGCACCGAGGCTGGCCCCGACCATCCTCCTCCGTCCATTGTGGACACCACAGCGGTGAAGCCCCTGCGCAGGTTCTCCCCGTGGTCGGCGTCGCCGATGAGCCGGTCCAGCTCGACCAGCTCGTCCCGGTGTTCGATGACCACCTCCGCCGCGGCTCGCAACGCGGCGAGGAGGTCTTCCGTGGAACAGCCCATCACATCCCCCAGCGCAGCGCCGCGGTCCGCACCGGCGCGTCCCAAAGATCAACCAGTTCGTCATCCAGCTTGAGCAAGGTCAGGCTCATCCCCTGCATCTCCAGACTGGTCACATAGGACCCGACCAGGTGGCGCCGCACCGTGATTCCGCGCCCGGCAAGCAGTTCCGCCGCGATGCCGTGCGCCAGGTACAGCTCGATCTGCGGGGTGCCGCCCATGCCGTTGGTCAGCAGCAGCACCTCATCGCCCTCGGCGTAGGGCAGGTCCTCGGTCACCGCGTCCACCAGCCTGCGCACCAGCGCGTCGGCGGGCTCCATCGGCAATCGGGCCCGGCCGGGCTCGCCGTGGATGCCGATGCCCAGCTCCAGTTCGTCCTCGGCCAGGGTGAAACCGGGCTGCCCGGCGTGCGGCACGGTGCCAGCGCTCAGCGCCACACCCAGGGTGCGGGTGCGGCCGATCACCTTGCGCGCCAACGCCTCGCAGGCGTCCAGGTCATCCCCGCGCTGCGCGGCCGCGCCGACGATCTTCTCCACCAGCACGGTGCCGGCCACGCCCCGGCGGCCCGCGGTGTAGAGCGAGTCCTTCACCGCGACGTCGTCGTCGACCACCACGGTGCGCACCTCGGTGCCCTCGATCGCGGCGAACTCGGCCGCGGTCTCGAAGTTGAGCACGTCGCCGGTGTAGTTCTTCACGATCAGCAGCACCCCGGCGCCGCCGTGCACCGCCTCGATCGCGGCCTGCACCCCGTCCGGGGTGGGCGAGGTGAACACCGGGCCGGGCACCGCGGCGTCGAGCATGCCGGGGCCGACGAAGCCGCCGTGCAGCGGTTCGTGGCCGGAGCCACCACCGGAGACCAGGGCGACCTTGCCCTGGACCGGGGCGTCGTTGCGGTGGATGACGGCCGGGTCCGGGCGCACGGTCAGCAGGTCGGCATGCGCCAGCGCCATCCCGCGCAGCGCCTCGGACACCACGTCAGCCGGATCATTGATGATCTTCTTCACGTCGGTCTCCTCGCCGTTGGGGGACTGATCGTCTTTACTACACCGCCTTCGCCCCAGTGCCAAAGGGCACATGCACGATGTGCCTGACGAGCACTTTCCCGGAGTTATGGTGAGCCTAACCTCAGGAAGGCAGGAGAAACCGGTGACTAACGGGACCAGACGGCTCGCGGCGGGTGTGATGGGCGGGCTGCTCGTCCTGCTCGCCGGTTGCGGCGGGGCCAAGCCCGCGGACGTGCCCGCGGTGGCGGTCGGCGGCGCCGACTTCGGCAAGGCTGGCGAGCAGTCGGCCCAGTTCGGCACCACCGCCGCGCCAGGGATGTTCCCCCGGGTGATCAAGCACGGGATGGGCGAGACCACCCTGCCCAAGCGCCCGGAGCGGGTGATCGTGCTGGACACCGGCGAGCTGGACAACGTGGTCTCGCTGGGCCTCAAGCCGGTCGGCGTGGCCTTCACCGAGGGCAGCCCCGAGATGCCTGCCTATCTGCGCGACAAGGCGGGCACCCCGGAGAACGTGGGCAGCGCCAACGCGCTGAAGCTGGAAGCGATCAAGAAGCTGGCGCCGGATCTGATCCTGGGCTCCAAGCTGCGCGCCGAGGCCCAGTACAAGGTCCTCTCCGCCATCGCGCCCACCGTGTTCAGCCTCCGTCCTGGGTACACCTGGAAGGAGAACTTCCGGCTCAACGCCGCCGCGCTGGACCGCTCGGCCGACGCGGACAAGATGATCAAGGACTTCGAGGCGCACGCCCTCGTCACCGGCAACAAGATCGAGGCCAAACAGGGCAAGCGCCCCACGGTGTCGATGGTCCGGTTCATGCCCGGCAAGATCCGGCTGTACGCGGACAAGTCGCTGATCGGCACCGTGCTCAAGGACGCCAGGCTCCCCCGCCCGGAACCGCAGAAGGTCGACGACCTCGCGGTGGAGGTCAGCGCGGAGAACCTGGCCAAGGCCGACGGCGACGTGATCTTCATCGGCACCTACGGCGACCCGGCCAAGACCGCGCAGAAGGACGTGCAGGGCTCCCCGCTCTGGCAGCAACTCAGCGCGGTCAAGGCAGGCAGGTCCCACCCCGTCAACGACGAGACCTGGTACCTGGGCCTGGGCGTGCTCTCCGCGGAGTCCATCCTCGGCGACCTGGAACGCCTGCTCGCCTGAGCACAGCGGCAAGCGAAGGGGGCGCGCCATCGGCCGCCCCCTGCACGCTGCCGGGCGCACCATGGCTGCCCGGCTCGGCCGCCTGCTCAGCGCAGCCGCCTGCCCGGCACGCCCGCTGCCCGACCGGGCGCCAACCGCGCCGCGCCTCAGCCCTCAGCTCAGCGCCGGTGCACCAATCGCAGGATCCGCAGCAGTCGCCGAACCGTCCGCGAGCCGCGCGCGAAGGACATCGGCTGCAACGGCGCCTTGAACTTCTGCCGGGTCACCGCCTGCGTCCTGGCGAACTCGCGCAAGCCGTCCGCGCCGTGGATCCGCCCGAACCCGGAGTCGCCGATGCCGCCGAAGGGCAGCGCGGGCACCGCGGCGAAGGAGACCACCGAGTTGACCGCGACCATGCCCGCCCGCAACCTGCGGGCCAGTTCCATGCCGCGGGCGCGGGAGAAGATCGCGCCGCCCAGTCCGTAGCGCACCCCGTTGGCCAGCCGGATCGCCTCGTCCACATCGGCCACCCGGTTGATGGTCAGGGTCGGCCCGAAGGTCTCCTCGGTGATCGCCAGCGAGTCCTCGGGCACGTCCACCAGCACGACCGGTTCGACGTAGGGCTCGCGCACCGATTCCTTGCCGCCGACCACGGCCATCGCGCCCTTGCTCAGCGCGTCCTCGATGTGCGACTGGATGATCGGCACCTGGCTCGGCATGGTGATCGGACCCAGGTCCGCGGTCGGCTCGGCGCCGGGCTTGAGCCGCCCCGCGATCCGGGTCACCCGCTCGATGAACTCCTGCGCCACCGAGTCGACCACGTACACCCGCTCCACGCCGACACAGGTCTGCCCAGCGTTGGCCATCCCGCCCCACACCGCGGCCTGGGCCGCGGCCTCCAGGTCGGCGTCGGCGTCCACGATCAGCGCGTCCTTGCCGCCACACTCCACCAGCACCGGCGTCAGCGTTTCGGCACAGGCGGCCATCACCCGCTTGCCGGTGGCGGTGGACCCGGTGAAGGCGAGTTTGTCCACCCCGGACGTGCACAGCGCCGCCCCGGTCGCACCGAACCCGGTGACCAGCGAGAACACCGGCCACTCCGGCACCACCTCGGCGAAGGTGCTGACCAGCCAGGCACCGACCCCTGGGGTCAGCTCACTCGGCTTGAACACCACCGCGTTGCCGGCCGCGAGCGCGTAGGAGATGGACCCCATCGGCGTGTGCGCCGGATAGTTCCACGGCCCGATCACCCCGACCACGCCCAGCGGCAGGTACTCCACCGTGGATGCCTGGTTGGACATCAGCACGCCCGAGGACACCTTGCGGCGCTTGAGCACCTTCTCCGCGTTCTTGGCCGCCCACTGCAGGTGGTCGACCACGAGCACCAGTTCCAGCCGCGCGTCGTCCAGCGGCTTGCCGGTCTCGGCGCACATCACCCCGGCGAGTTCGTCCAGCCGTTTGAGCAGCAGGTGCCGCCAGGCGTCCAGTCGCTTCTTCCGCTCGGCGAACCCCAGCTCGCCCCACCACAGCTGTGCTTCCCGCGCCTGCTCCACCACGGCGCGCACCTGCGAGGCGGAGTGCACCGGGTACTCGCCGACCACCTCGGAGGTCCGAGGGTCCAACGAGGTGAAGGACTCGGCCTGTTCGCGTACCGCCCCGGTCATCGGCGCCTCCGACAGCTCAACCAGCTCAACGTCGCACGGACCTTGTTACCGCACAGTAGTCGTCCGTGCGGGGTGCTGTCAGCCCGCCCTCCGGGGACCTCGGGGCCGCTACCTAGACCTTGGGGAACTTCGCCTTGAGCGCCTTGACCACGCCGATGGCCTTGCCGCAGGCGTCATATCCCGCCGTGTTGGGCACGTTGGTCACCTCGACCTGCACCACTTCGGCCTTGGTGCCCTCGGTGGCGCGGTACGGCCAGGAGATCTCGCAGCGGGGGTGACTGGTGTCGGAGTACTTCTTGTAGACGGTGAGGCTGTCGTCGACCTTCACCTCCTCCGGCGCGAACGAGCCCTTGGCGTTCTTGGGATTGGTCTCCACACTCAGGTTGATCTTGAGCGAGAGCCCGTCGGTCCGCCGCCAGCTGCACTGGTGCAGCCGCCACGGGAAGATCGACGGCACGTTGGTCAGCACCTCGGCCAGCGCGATCTGGTCGAGCACGGTGCAGGTGTCGATCTGGGCCAGCACCCCGGCTTCGGCGTTCCGCTGCGGCGGATTGCTCTTGATCCGGTTGATCACCGCCGCGCCGGCCTTGTTGCTCAGGTCGCAGCGATTGGCCGCCTCGGTGCGCAACGAGACGCTGATCCCCAGCGAGTACGTGCCCTCCTGAACCATGATCTTGTGGTCGCAGAAGGTCTGGTTGACCGACTGGTCCGCCTTGAGCCCACCCACGTCCTTGGTCAGCCGCTTGCTCTCCAGCAGCATGTTGATGCCGAGTTCGACCTTGATCGACGAGGTCTTCCCGTCCTTGCGCAAGGTCACCGAACACTCGTCGTACCCAGTGGCGGTCGGCGCGCCCGCCTCACCCAGCTCAGCCACGGTCTCGGCGTCGATGACCCCACACGGATCCACCTTGCGCAGCCTGTCCGGCGCGAACGCCGGATCCACCGGTTTGCCCTCCGGCACCCCGGAGCCACTGCTGCCCCCGGAGGACTCGGCGGCCGGGATGGTCGACCGCGAGAAGTTCGTCTTGGCCAGGTCGACTTCGGCGCCACAGGCGGCCACGCTCGCCAGCAGGGCGAACGCGGCGAGCAGGGAGGGCACGGGCTTCACGCGGGACACGAGGTGCACGGTAGCGAGCCCATGCCAGGCCCGTGTGCCGAACCCGCCGAACAGGGGCGACTCAGGCGAGGGCAGGGGGCGGGCGAGGGGCTGGGCGGCACGGATTCGGCTGGTGGCGGGCGGCGGGTGGTGGGGCGAGGTGAGGTGGGCGCGCCGGGTGGGCGTGGTGTCCGCTCCGCGCAAGCAATACCGACATGTCGTGCTCCTCGACTGGCTGGCACTGGCTGGGGTCCGTGGCTTTCCGCGCCACGGCAACGACGCTGCCAGACCGGCCGCCCCGGCAACAGCGACCTCGCCCCGACCTGTGGACAACCCGTCGGTTGTGGACAACTCGCCCGTTTCCCGGGCCGGAGCGGCGTTCCTGTCGGTGGCGTGTGCTAGCGGCAACCTCGCGATCCGGTTACCGCAAGTCAACAGACGCGTAAAAACCCCAGCTCACCGGCCGTGCGCCAGATCACGGACCGTTTCGGGAACGATCCAGAAGCCTGGAGCGATTAACTAGGTGAGCGGATTGGCCGCTCGACGAAGAGGAACTCGAGAAGGAGAAAGATGAGCGACCGCAACACCAGGAACGCCGCGACTCGCACCCGGCCGGTGCGGGCCAGGCTGGGCCGGGCGGTGCGGTGGGTGGACGCCTGGACGCTGGAGGCGTTCAACCCGGTCTACCCGCACCGCCGGACCAACCGTTGAGCCAGCGGCTAGTGCCCGCCGGCGCCAGTGGCGTCGTCGGCGGCTTCCGCCTCCGTCGGCACCCGCAACGGGCGCGCGACGGTCCAGATCACGAAGAACGCGGTGACCGCCAGCATGGACACGCCGGTCCACAGGTTGATGTTGATCCCGCCGGTCTTGGCCAGGTCCGCGGCCGTGGTGTCGAACAGGCCCACGAAGGTGAGCACCACCCCGTAGATCCCGAACAACAGCGCGATGATCAGGCGCAGGTCGAACAGACCCGCCATCCCGGTGGCGCGCTTGGTCTCGCTTGCTTGTTCAGCCATGGTCCCTCCCTCAGCCGACGAAGATGTTGAGCAGGATGGTCAGCACCAGCACCCCGCCACCCAGCAGCGCGGGCGAGCGGTACCAGCCGGCGTCGTCGCCGGTCGTGGAGTGGGTGCGGGTCTCCTTCGGCGTCAGGCTGTAGACCAGACCGGTCAGTTCGGCGTCCGGCTTGGGCTTGGTGACCAGCGAGACCGCCACGCTGACCAGGATGTCCACCACGAACGCCGCGCCGGCGCCGATGAAGCTCGCGCCCTGGCCGGGCAGGTCGAGCACCTGGATGCCCAGCTTCGGTTCGGCCAGCAGCCACACGGTGACCGCGGCCAGGGTGCCCGCGACCAGGCCGACCCAGCCCGCGGTCGGGGTCATCCGCTTCCAGAACATGCCCAGGATGAACGTGGCGAACAGCGGTGCGTTGAAGAAGGAGAACAGCGCCTGGATGTAGTCCATGATGTTGGACCCGCCCAGGTTGGCCGCGATGAAGGCGGTGCCGATCGCGATCACGCACGCGCCCACGGTGGCCAGCCGGCCGATCCGCAGGTAGTACTCGTCCGGCCGGTCCTTGCGGACGTAGTCCTGCCACAGGTCGTAGGTGAAGACCGTGTTGAACGAGCTGACGTTGGCCGCCACACCGGCCATGAACGAGGCCAGCAGACCGGCGATGGCCACGCCCAGCACACCGTTGGGCAACAGGTCGCGCATCAGGTACAGCAGCACCTGGTTGTACTCCGCGCCCGAGCTGTGGTCACCGGCCTTGATCGCGGCGATGTCCGGCACCAGCACCGCGCCGATGATGCCGGGGAGGATGATGATCGCCGGGATGAGCGCCTTGGGGTAGGCGCCGATGATCGGGGTGCGCCGGGCAGCCGACATGCTCTTGGCCGACATCGCGCGCTGGACCTCGGCGAAGTTCGTGGTCCAGTAACCGAAGGACAGCACGAAGCCGAGGCCGAAGACCAGCCCGATCACGCTGAGCGTGCCGTTGGCGATACCGGTCAGATCGCTGGCGGGCCAGGTGGAGAGGTTGTTCGCGCCGCCGGTGCTGGCGGTGACCTTGGCGACCAGGCCCTCCCAGCCGCCGATCTTGTGCAGCGCGATGATCGTGATCGGCGCCAGCGCGGCGACGATGACGAAGAACTGCAGCACCTCGTTGTAGATGGCCGCGGACAGCCCGCCCATGGTGGTGTAGGCGAGCACGACCACCGCGGCGATCACGATGGACAGCCAGATCGGCCAGCCGAGCAGCACGTTGATGATCACCGAGAGGGCGAACAGGTTGATGCCCGCGATGAGCACCTGGGCCACCGCGAAGCTCAGCGCGTTGACCAGGTGCGCGGGCCTGCCGAAGCGGCGCCGCATGAACTCGGGAACGCTACGGACCTTGGAGCCGTAGTAGAACGGCATCATGACCAGGCCGAGGAAGACCATGGCCGGGATGGCGCCGATCCAGTAGTAGTGCACCGTGGCCAGGCCGTACTGGGCGCCGTTGGCCGTCATGCCCATGAGTTCCAGGGCGCCCAGGTTGGCCGAGATGAAGGCCAGGCCGGTCACCCACGCCGGCAGCGAACGGCCGGAGAGCAGGAAGTCGAGGCTGGTCGACACCGAACGCCGGGCCATATACCCGATTCCCAGCACCAGCACGAAGTACACCGCGAGCAACGCGTAGTCGAGCAGGCTTGCGTCTAGACGCAGGCTCGAAGCGGCGAGCGCTTCCACCCGGGCTCCACCTCCAAGGTCAGCACGGTCGTCATCCGACGTGACGGCGGTACCGTAATCCCTCCTTGACAAAGCAGCGACACAGAGGTCAGAGGCATCTCCATCGATGCAGGTGAGAGCGCTTTCAATTTTTTGCCCGGTGGATGCCTCCACCACATACGCGCCAAAGCTGCGTAACCTTGCATATGTGATTTGTCCGAAGTGCCAGAACGTGATGCAGACCGTGGACCGCGGTGGGGTGCACATCGAGCAGTGCCAGGGCTGTCGGGGGATCTTCCTCGACCGCGGCGAGCTCGAGCAGATCGCCGGCGCCGAGCGCACCTACTACGCCGCCGCACCGGTCCCGCCGCCGCCCCCGCCGATGCCGGGCTACCGGCACGACTCGCCGCCGCCGTATGGCCACCGCGGCAGTCACGGCCACCGTGACTCGCCCCCGCCCTACGGCGGACACCGGCCAGGCCACCGCGATTCGCCGCCCCCCTACGGCGGCCACGGCTACGGCCACAAGCGGAAGAAGAGCTTCCTGGAAGGGCTGTTCGACTGATTCCCGGCCCCAGCCCCGTGGACCTCAAGATCTGCGTCAACTGCGGCGACAAGGCCGAGGTCCCGGTGGTCCTGCCGGGCGACCCGGTTTTGCTCTGCGTGCGGTGCGGGCATCGGCAGCCGTTCCTGCGGCTGCCGATGTTCGCGCTCACCGGCCCCAGCGGCACCGGCAAGTCCACCGTGGGCAAGATGCTGACCGCCGAACTGGGTGACGCGGTCGTGGTGATGGAACAGGACGTGCTGTGGTCGGCCGGGTTGCAGGACCCGGCCGATGACTACCGGGTCTTCCGCGCGACCTGGCTGCGCATGGTGGCCATGGTCAACCAGAGCGGCCGCCCGGTGGTGCTGTGCGGCACCGTGGTGCCGGTGCAGTTCGAGCGGCTGCCCGAACGCGCCTTCCTCGGCGACATCCACTACCTGGCGCTGACCTGCGCGCCGGACCTGCTGGCCAAGCGGTTGCGCGCGCGACCGGCCTGGCGGGAGTGGGACGACGCGGACCGGATCAGCGAGATGCTGGAGTTCAACGAGTGGGTCCGGGCCACCGCGGCCACCATGGAGCCACCGATGGAACTGCTGG
Organism: Crossiella sp. S99.2; assembly: GCF_023094165.1. Taxonomy (GTDB): domain Bacteria; phylum Actinomycetota; class Actinomycetes; order Mycobacteriales; family Pseudonocardiaceae; genus Crossiella. Next base: position 62,922 of record NZ_JALMDK010000021.1, read on the forward strand.
ACACCACCGACATCAGCCTGGCCGAGTCGGTGCGGGTGGTGGCCGACTGGGTGCGGCGCGGGCTGGCCGAAAGCTGAGTCCTCAGCTCCGCCGGGGCACGCGCGAGCGGCGCCCCGGCGGAGTTGTGGTCAGAACAGGCGGAACTCGTCCGATTCGATGCCGCGCAGCGCGTCGTAGTCCAGCGTGACGCAACGGATCCCGCGGTCCTCGGCCAGCGTGCGGGCCTGGGGCTTGATGATCTGGGCCGCGAACACGCCCTGGACCGGGGACAGCAGCGGGTCCCGGTTGAGCAGCTCCAGATACCTGGTCAGCTGCTCCACGCCGTCGATCTCGCCGCGGCGCTTGATCTCCACGGCCACCGCGCCGCCCTTGCCGTCGCGGGCCATGATGTCCACCGGGCCGATCGCGGTCGGGTACTCGCGGCGGACCAGGGTGTAGCCGTCGCCGAGGGTCACGATGTGCTCGGCCAGCAGCTCCTGCAGGTGCGCCTCGACGCCGTCCTTGACCAGGCCGGGTTCGGGGCCCAGCTCGTGCGCGGAGTCGTGCATGACCTCCTCGAGGGTGATCACCAGCTTCTCCCCCGCCTTGTTCTGCACGGTCCACACGCCGGGGTCCTGGATCAGCCAGCAGGGCGGGCTCATCCAGTTCAGCGGCTTGTACGCGCGGTCGTCGGAGTGGATCGACACCGAACCGTCGGCCTTGATCAGCAACAGCCGATTGGCCATGGGCAGGTGGGCGGTCAGCCGTCCGACGTAGTTGACCTGGCAGCGGGCGATCACAAGGCGCACCGCGACAGGTTAGTGACTGCCTGGCACAGCCGTTCCACCGGCGCTCCGGTGGGGCTCGCCGCACCCTGGATCCACCGGTCTGCCACATGGTTCCGGAACCGGCCGGCGGCCAGGCTGAGCTGCCATGACGACACGATTGGGCAGGCGGGCCAAGCGGTGGTGGGACATCCTGCACCTGGGCAGCGGGGTGGGCTGGTTCGGCGTGGCGCTGTGCCAGCTGGTGCTCAACATCATCAGCCGGACGACCGCGGACGCCGGGGTGCGGGTGGCCGCCCACAAGATCGGGCACACGCTGGACATCTGGCTGCTGATCCCGCTGGTGCTGCTGGCCCTGGTCTCCGGCGTGGTGCTGGCCTGGCGGTCCAACTGGGGTGTGTTCCGGCACTGGTGGATCGTGGTGAAGCTGGTCGCGACCATCCTGCTGATGGTCTTCAGCGCGATCTGGCTGGGCGGCTGGATCGGCGCCGCGGTCGAACTCGCGCCGGCCCAGGGGCCCGCCTACTTCGAGGTGCGCAACAAGCTGCTCGGCGGATCGATCTTCAACAACGTCTCCATCCTGCTCATGGTGGTGATCTCGGTGTTCAAGCCCTGGGGCCGTATTCGACAAGTCACACCGGACTGGAAGGCGGCCCGGACCGGCCGGTAGGTTCGCGCCTCGTGCCGCCAAACAGTCAGCGCAGCCTGTTGCGCACCAAGCCGGTCGAGCAACTCACCAGCGAGGGCGCGCACAGCGGCCTGCGCCGCAGCATGGGCCTGATCTCCCTGGTCTCGCTGTCGGTGGGGGCCACCCTGGGCACCGGGATCTTCGTGGTGCTCGGCGAGGCCGCGCCCAAGGCCGGGCCCGCGGTGGTGGTCTCCTTCGCGCTGGCGGCACTGGCCGCGTTGTTCTCCGCGCTCTCCTACGCCGAACTGGCCGGCGCGGTGCCGGTGTCCGGTTCCGCCTACTCCTACACCTACGCCACCCTGGGCGAACTCATCGCCTGGGTGTGCGGCTGGTGCCTGTTGCTGGAGTACGGCGTGTCGGTGGCCGCGGTCGCGGTGGGCTGGGGCGGCTACCTGAACGTGTTCCTGGAGGCCACCGTCGGGGTGCGGATCCCGGAGGAGCTGGCCGCACCGCCCGGCGCCGGTGGCGTGGTGAACATCCCGGCGGCCGTGGTGGTGCTGCTGGCCACCGCGGTGCTCATCGCCGGGGTCCGGGAGAGCGCGCGGGCCACCACGGTCACCACGATGATCAAGGTCGGAGTGCTGATCTTCTTCGTCGCGGTGGCGGCCACCGCGTTCAACTCCGGCAACATGACCCCGTTCGCGCCGGAGGGCCTGGCCGGCATCGCCGGTGGCGCCTCGGCGGTGTTCTTCTCCTTCATCGGCTTCGACGCGGCCTCCACCGCGGGCGAGGAAGCGCGCAACCCGCAGCGCGACCTGCCGCGGGCGATCATGATCTCGCTGGGCATCGTGACCTTCGTCTACGTGGCGGTCGCGCTCACCGCGATCGGCGCGATCGGGGTGGACCGGCTCAGTGCCAAGGGCGCCTCGCTGTCCACGGTGATGGCCGAGGTGACCGGGTCCAGCTGGGCCTCCACCGTGCTCGCGGTGGGCGCGGTGATCGCGATCGCCTCGGTGGTGCTGACCGTGCTCTACGGCCAGACCCGGGTGCTGGTCTCGATGTCCCGGGACGGCCTGATGCCGCCGGTCTTCGCCAAGGTCGGCGCCCGCTCGGTGCCCACCACCAACATCCTGGTGGTCGGCGTGCTGGTCGCGGTGCTGGCCGCGCTGGTCCCGCTGGGCGAGCTGACCAACGCCACCAGCATCGGCACCCTGGTCGCCTTCGGACTGGTCAACGTGGGTGTGCTGGTGTTGCGCCGGACCAAACCGGACCTGCCGCGCTCCTTCCGCACCCCGCTGATGCCGGTGGTCCCGCTGCTCGGCCTGGCGCTGTGCGTGATCCTCATCGTCGGCCTGGGCGCCAAGACCTGGATCGCCTTCCTGATCTGGACCGCGGTCGGCCTGGTGGTCTACTTCGGTTACGGCAGGCGGCGTTCGCGGCTCAACCAGGACGCCTAGTCTGGGCGGCGTGGACAAGGTCGACACCCGCGAGGTCTACGCGAACGCCTGGATGACGGTGCGCGAGGACGGCATCCGCCGCGCCGACGGCTCCCTCGGCATCTACGGCGTGGTGGACAAGCCCGACTACGCCCTGGTCATCCCACTGGAGGGCGAGCGGCTGCACCTGGTCGAGCAGTACCGCTACCCGCTGGGCCTGCGCCGCTGGGAGTTCCCGCAGGGCACCGCGCCGGACCGGGTCGAGCTGGACACCGCCGAGCTGGCCGCCAGGGAACTGCGTGAGGAAACCGGTCTGCGGGCCGGGCGGATGGTCGACCTTGGGCTGCTGGACGTGGCGCCGGGCATGTCCAGCCAGCGCGGCCGGGTGTTCCTGGCCACCGAGCTGACCGCGGGCGAACCCGCGCGCGAGCTGGAGGAGCAGGACATGCGCACGGCCTGGTTCGCGCGGGCGGAGTTCGAGGAGATGATCGCCTCGGGCCAGGTGACCGACGCGCAGTCGATCGCCGCGTACACCTTGCTGCTGCTGCACGAGCACCGCGGCTAGTACACGCCGATCGGTTGCTCCAGCGCGACTTCCTCGATCTCGGTGAGGCTGACCGAGACCCAGTGTCCGGGTGCGTAGATCGCCACCACCACACCGCTGGCGTCGGAGATCAGCAGATGTCCGTCGGCGACGCTGGCGGTGACGCCGTCCTCGATGACGGCCCGGTGGTACTTGCTGACGCTCACAGTTGCGGCCATGCGCTCCAGCGAAGCAGGCGAAACTCGCTGTTACCAGCGACGATACCCAACCGAGTCGGCAAAGCGGACCTGGCCGCAACAGGTCACGACTTCATGTCCGGCGCTAGGCGCCAGGGCCTAGTCCGGCCAGACCGGTTTGCGCTTCTCCAGGAACGCGGTCATGCCCTCCTTGGCGCCCTCGGTCTGCGAGGCGGCGGCCATGACCTCCAGCGCGATCGCGTAGGCGTCCGCCTCCGGCCGGTCCAGCTGGGCGTAGAGGGTCTGCTTGCCCAGTGCCTTGCTGGCCAGACTTCCCCTGGTGGCGCGGGAAAGCAGGTCGAGCACGGCCGCGTCGAGTTCGGCGTCGGGCACCACCCGGTTCACCAGGCCCCAGGACTCGGCGGTGCGGGCGTCGATGGCATCGCCGGTGAGGGCCAGTTCCATCAGGCGTTTGCGGCCGACCGCGCGGGCCACCGGCACCGCCGGGGTGTGGCAGAACCAGCCGCCTTTGCCGCCGGGCAGGGCGAATCCGGCCGATTCGGCGGCCACCGCCAGGTCACAGGAGGCGACCAGCTGCGCGCCAGCGGCGGTGGCCAGGCCGTGCACGCTGGCGATCACCACCTGCGGGATGGACTGCATGGTGTGCATCAACTTCGTGCACAGCCGCAGCATTTCCCGCACGCCCAGCAGATCCCGGTCGACCAGGTCGGCGAAATCGTGGCCGGCGGAGAACACCGGGCCGTTGCCCGCCAGCACGATGCCGGTGGCCGCGGTGTCCGCGACGCTGACGAAGGCGTGCTGCAACTCGGCCAGGTGCTCGCCGGAGAGCGCGTTGCGCCGGTCCGGCCGGTTCATGGTGATCCGCGCGATGTTCCCGTCCAGCGAGACCAGCAGGTTGCGGTAGTCGGCCATGCCGCCGACGGTAGCGCCTCAGCCCGCCGCGGTCAGCGTGGCGCCGAACCAGGTGTCCAGCGCGGTCAGCAGGCCCTCCTGGTCCGGCCGGTCGCGGTCGGCGGCCCAGGCCACGTAGCCGTCCGGGCGGATCAGCACCGCGGCCAGTTCCGGCCGGAGCGGATCGCGGGCGGGGAACACCCTGATCTCCCGGCCGGCCAGCTCGGCCAGCGCCGGATCGCCGGTCAGGTCGGCCAGCACCCAGCCCGGGTGGATCGGCAGGTCCAGCGGCGGGGCGAACCGGCCGGTCAGCTCGTGGCCGCCGCCCAGGTCGTAGCGGGTGTGCTGCCCGGCGATGAACTTGGTCAGGTACTGGTTGCCGTCCACGGTGTCCATCAGGTCGGTGATCACCTCGCGCAGCGCGCCCGCCTGCGGGGTCGGCCGCATGGCCGCGACCTGCGCCCTGGTCATCCGCAGCACGAACGCGGCGGCCGGGTGGCGCTCGGCGGTGTAGGTGTCCAGCAGCGCGTCCGGGGCGGTGCCGGTGGCCACCGCGGCCAGTTTCCAGCCCAGGTTGGCCGCGTCCTGCAGGCCCAGGTTGAGGCCCTGGCCGCCGAAGGGCGCGTGCACGTGCGCGGCATCGCCCGCCAGCAGCACCCGGCGGTCGCGGTAGTCCGGGACCTGGCGGGCGTTGTCGGTGAACCGGGTGGCGGTCTTGACCCCGGTGACGGTGACCTCGGTGCCGCTGACCCGGCGCACCGCCCTGGTCAGCTCGGCGGCGGTGATCGGCGCGTCCCGGTCGGCGGGCGGGCCGTCCAGCTCCACCGTGAGCAACCGGCCCGGGGTCGGGCCCCAGACCAGCACGCCGCCCGGAAGGTGTTGCCAGCCAAGGGAAAGCGCCGCCGGATCGTCCAGTTCGACCATGGCCTGGTAGGCAGTGATGGTCGCCGGCGTGCCGGGGAAGGCGAAGCCGCCCTGCTTGCGCACCTGGCTGCGACCGCCGTCGCAGCCGACCAGGTGACTGCCGCGCAGCCGCTCGCCGGAGGCCAGCGTCACGGTCACCCCGTCGGCGTCCTGGCTGAACCCGGCCAGCTCCACACCCCGGCGCACCGGCACGCCGAGCCGGGCCGCCCAGCCGCCGAGGATGGCCTCGACCTCCTGCTGGGTCATCGGATACACGCCCTCGGCCGACCGCGGGCTGAGGTCGGGATCGGTGAGATCCAGCCGGGCGAGGTCCAGCCCGGTCAGCCCGGCGAAGTGACCGCCGAAGGCGGGTGGGCGGTAGTCCTCGGGCAGGTCCGGATCACGCGAGCGCAGCAGCTCGATGAACTTGGCCAGGTTGACCGCGACGGCCCTGCGCACCTCGCTCAGCAGACCGTGCCTGGCCAGGGTGTCCGCCGTGCGGGTGTTGATCGCGCCCGCCTTGATCACCTGGCTCGGCTCGGCAAGCCGTTCCAGCACCAGCACCTCCGCGCCGTGCGTGCGCAGCTCGCAGGCGAGCATCAGTCCGGTCGGGCCTGCGCCGACCACGATCACCGGTTCGGTCATGTGCCCAGAGTCCAGCGAAACTTTTACCGAGTCAAATTATATGTTTGGTACATTTCCGGCATGGACATGGGGCTGCGGGAGCGAAAGAAGCGCGAGACCCGGCAACGGATCTCCAACGTCGCCACCGAGTTGTTCATCGCGCGCGGCTTCGACGCGGTGACCGTGGCCGAGATCGCCGAGGCGGCCGAGGTGTCCAAGATGACCGTGTTCAACTACTTCCCGCGCAAGGAAGACCTCTACCTCGATCGGCACGAGGAGATCATCGAGGTGCTGACCACGGCCATCACCGGCCGCGGCGAGCTGTCGGTGACCGCCGCGGTGCGCCGGATGTGCCACCAGCTGACCGCGGCCAACCACGCGCTCTCCGGCGCGGTGGACGGCTTCGGCCGGTTCTGGAGCGTGATCAACGCCAGCCCCGCACTCCAGCTGCGGCTGCTGGAGCACCTGCGCGACACCGAGGAGGCGCTGGTGGATCTGCTTGGCGGGCAACGGGATCCGCGCGCCTGGCAGATCGCGGGCATGCTGCTGGCCACCGTCCGCGCGGTGTTCTACGCCAACGCCAGGGCGATCCTGGACGGCACCCCGGCCAAGACGGTGGCCCGGCGGCGCGCGCACATCGACCGCGCCTTCGACCTGCTGGAATCCGGGGTGGGTCAGGACACCTGATGGGTCCGGCGATACGCGGCCGGGCCCACGCCCAGTTCGGCGTGCAGGCGGCGGCGCAGGTTGGCCGCGGTGCCCAGGCCGGCCCGCTGCGCCACCCTGGCCACCGGCAGCCCGGTGGTCTCCAGCAACTGCCGGGCGAAGCGCAGCCGCTCGGCCAGCAGCCAGCGGCCCGGCGTGGTGCCGGTGGCGGCGGCGAACGCGCGGTGGAAGGTGCGCTCACTCATCCCGGCCCGCTCAGCGAGTTCCGGCACACCAAGGGGTTCGGCCAGCCGCCGCCGCGCCCAGTCCACAGTGGACGCGATGTCCGGCCCCTCCGGGCGGCGCGGCAGCGGGGTGTCCACGAACTGCCGCTGCCCGCCGGAACGCGCCGCGGGCATCACCATCCGCTTGGCCAGCCGGGCGGCCTGCGCCGCGCCGTGCACCCGGCGGACCAGGTGCAGGCACAGGTCGACCCCGCCGACCACACCCGCCGAGGTGAGCACGTCGCCGTCGTCGGTGAAGAGCACCTCCGGGCGAAGTTCGGCCGCCGGCGCGCGTTCGGCCAGCGCGGCCAGGAACCGCCAGTGTGTGGTGGCCGGGCGGCCGTCCAGCAATCCGGCGGCGGCCAGGGTGAACGCGCCGGAGCACAGCGAGGCCAGGGGGATCCCGGCCGCGTGCGCCTGGCGCAGCACCCGGATCGCGCTCGGCGGCACCGGTGCGTGCGGGTCGGCCCGGCCCGGCGCGAGCACCAGATCGCAGTCCAGCAGGCCGGAAAGCCCATGCGTGGCCCGGATTTCACCGACCGGGTGCATGGTCACCGGCTTGCGACCAGGGGTGCAGGTGCGCAGCGCGAACGGACCGATCGCGCCGTCCATCCGATCCACGCCCCACACCTCGGCGGGCACCGCGACGTCGAAGGTCCGGGTGCCGGGCAGCACGAGCAGGCCGACGGTGTACATGGCAGAAAAGTAGCGCATCGTGCCAGTTCTGCCACTCCCCTCGGGAAGCGCCCGCCCCGCAGACTCGATGCCATGACCACCGCACTCATCCTGATCGACGTGCAACGCGGCTTCGACGACAGCGCCTACTGGGGCCGTCGCAACAATCCGTCCGCCGAGGCCAACATCCGCGCGCTGGCCACCGCCTGGCAGGACGCCGGACTGCCGATCGTGGTGGTGCACCACGATTCCGCCGTGCCGGGCTCACCGCTGGCGCCCGGCACTCCCGGCAACGCGCTCAAGCCCGAACTGGACGGCATCGTGCCCACGCTGACCGTGCGCAAGAGCGCGCACTCGTCCTTCCACGGCGATGTGGACCTGCACAAGTGGTTGCAGGACAACGGGATCCAGCAGGTGGTGACCACGGGCGTGCAGACCAACCGGTGTGTGGAGACCACCAGCAGGGTGGCGGGCGACCTGGGTTACCGGTTGCGGCTGGCCCTGGACGCGACCTTCACCTTCGACGAGACCGCGCCGGACGGTTCGGCGATCACCGCGGCGGAGTTCACCAGGGCCACCGCGGCCAACATCCACCACAACTTCGGCGAGGTCACCACGACCGCCGCGGTGCTGGCGAGCCTGTGATGGAACCGGTGGCCTCGTCGGCCTGCGAGCCCGACGAGGCCACCGGAGTTCGTTACCTGGCAGGCAATCCGTGCGCTTCCCGGACCACCGAGACGATCTCGTCCATGATGTCGGTCAGCTCGTAGTCCTTGGGGGTGAACACCCTGGCCACGCCCTTGCTCACCAGGATCTCGGCGTCCGCGGGCGGGATGATGCCGCCCAGGATCACCGGCACGTCCTCCGCGCCGGCCGCGCGCAGGCCCTCGACCACCGCGGGCACCACCTCCAGGTGCGAGCCGGAGAGCACGGAGAGCCCGACCACGTGCACGCCCTCCTGCACCGCGGCGGCCACGATCTGCGCCGGAGTGAGCCGGATCCCTTGGTACACCACCTCAAAGCCGACGTCCCGAGCGCGCACCGCGACCTGCTCGGCGCCGTTGGAGTGCCCGTCCAGGCCGGGCTTGCCGACCAGGATGCGCAGCCGGGAACCGATGTCCTCGCCCGCGGCCAGCACCCGCTCGCGCACCTTGGCCAGTGCCGCGCCCGCCGGTCCGGCGGCCGAGGCCGCGGCCACCCCGGTGGGCGCCCGGTACTCGCCGAAAACCTCGCGCAGCGCACCGGCCCACTCGCCGGTGGTGGCCCCGGCCTTGACGCAGGCGATGGTGGCCGCCACCAGGTTGGTCTCGGTCTTGGCCGCGTCCCGCAGCTCGCCCAGCGCTTTGTCCACAGTGGACTGATCGCGGTCCGCCCGCCAGGCCGCGACCGCCTCGGCCGCGTGCCGCTCGACCTCGGGGTCGATGGACTCGATCGCCTTGGCGCCCTCGGCCTGCAGCGGACTCGGCTCGGTGGTGGTGAACTTGTTCACCCCGACCACCACGTCCTCGCCGGACTCCACCTTCCGCCGCCGCTCCACCAGCGAACTGACCAGCGCGGACTTCATGTAGCCGCTCTCCACCGCGGTCACCGCGCCACCCATGGCCTGCACCCGGTCGATCTCCGCGCGCGCCCCGCTGACAATCTCCGCCACCTTGGCCGCCACCACCGGCGAACCGTCGAAGAGGTCCTCGTACTCCAGCAGATCGGTCTCATAGGCCAGCACCTGCTGCATGCGCAGCGCCCACTGCTGGTCCCAGGGCCGCGGCAGGCCGAGTGCCTCGTTCCAGGCGGGCAGCTGGATGGCGCGGGCGCGGGCGTTGCGGGACAGGCTCACCGCGAGCATCTCCAGCACGATCCGCTGCACGTTGTTCTCCGGCTGCGCCTCGGTCAGCCCGAGCGAGTTGACCTGCACGCCGTAGCGGAACCGCCGCTGCTTGGGATCGGTGATCCCGTAGCGCTGCTCGGTGATCTCCTCCCAGAGCTGGCCGAACGCGCGCATCTTGCACATCTCCTCGACAAAACGCACCCCGGCGTTGACGAAGAAGGAGATCCGCGCGACCACCGCGCCGAAACGCTCCGGCGGCACCTGCCCGGAATCGCGCACCGCGTCCAGCACCGAGATCGCCGTGCACATCGAGTAGGCGACCTCCTGCACCGGCGTCGCGCCAACCTCCTGCAGGTGGTACGAGCAGATGTTGATCGGGTTCCACTTCGGCACGTGCTGCACCGTCCAGGCCACCATGTCGGTGATCAGGCGCAGGCTCGGCCCCGGCGGGAAGACGTAGGTGCCGCGGGAGAGATATTCCTTGATGATGTCGTTCTGCGTGGTGCCGGACAGCTTGCCCAGCACCGCCGCCGGATCCTCACCCGCCTCGACCGCCTGCTCCTGGGCGACCGTGACGTACATGGCGAGCAACCACATCGCGGTGGAGTTGATCGTCATCGAGGTGTTCGCGGTGTCCAGCGGGATGCCGTCGAAGAGCTGCCGCATGTCGCCGAGGTGACTGACCGGCACACCGACCTTGCCGACCTCGCCCTTGGTCAGCTCGTGGTCCGGGTCGTACCCGGTCTGGGTCGGCAGGTCGAAGGCGACCGAGAGCCCGGTCTGGCCCTTCTCCAGGTTCCGCCGGTAGAGCGCGTTGGACGCCGCCGCCGAGGAGTGGCCCGCGTACGTGCGCATCACCCACGGACGGTCGCGCTCGCGATCGGTCGGGTACGGCATCTCGCCACCTCGCTCACCACTGTGTGTGCGAGTTAGCGTACTGGCCGGTAACCACGCTGCACCGTGCAATTCCTCACAGCGGGTGACACGGCGGAGCGGTGCGGCGCCGGGCTCAGCGCTCTGGGTCGGCGCTGACCCGCTGCACGTCGGCGCCCAGGCGCTGCATGTTCTCCACGAACCGGGGGTAGCCGCGGTCGATGTGGAAGACGTCCCAGACCTCGGTCACGCCCTCCGCGACCAGACCGGCGATGACCAGGCCGGCGCCCGCGCGGATGTCGGAGGCCCAGACCGGTGCGCTGGAGAGCTTCTCCACGCCGCGGACCACGGCGTGGTGGCCGTCGGTGCGCGCGTCCGCGCCCAGCCGCATCATCTCCTCGATGAAGCGGAAGCGGGCCTCGAAGACGTTCTCGGTGATCATCGAGGTGCCCTCGCAGACCGCGGCCAGCACCACGGCGAAGGGCTGGTTGTCGGTGGCGAAGCCCGGGTAGGGCAGCGTGACGAAGTCGACCGCCTGCGGGCGGCCGTCCTGCACCACCCGGAAACCCTCATCGGTCAGAGTGACCTCGGCGCCCGCGGCGCGCAGCTTCTCCAGCACCAGGTCCAGGTGGTGCGGGTCCACGCCCTTGATGTGCAGGTCACCACGGGTGGCAACGGCGGCAAGGGCCCAGGTGGCGCCGACGATGCGGTCACCGATGACCCGGTGCTCGGTGGGCTCCAGCTTCGAGACGCCGTGCACGGTGAGGGTGGAGGTGCCCGCGCCCTCGATCTTGGCGCCCATCTGCTGCAGCATCACGCACAGGTCGACGATCTCCGGCTCGCGCGCGGCGTTGTCGATCAGTGTGGTGCCCTCGGCCAGCACCGCGGCCATCAGGATGTTCTCGGTGGCGCCGACGCTGGGGAAGTCCAGCCAGATCTGCGCGCCGTGCAGGTTCTCCGCCTCGGCCACCACGCAGCCGTGCTCGATGCCGCTGGTGGCGCCCAGCTTGCGCAGGCCGGCCTGGTGCATGTCCAGCGGCCGGGAGCCGATCGCGTCCCCGCCGGGCAGCGCGACGACCGCCTTGCGGCAGCGGGCCACCAGTGGGCCCAGCACGCACACCGAGGCGCGCAGCTTGCTCATCGAGGCGAAGTCCGCGCGGTGGTTCAGCTCCGCTGGCGTGGTGATGGTGGCCACGTCGCCCACGATCTCCACCTCGCAGCCGAGGCCCCGCAACACATCGCCCATCAAGGGGACGTCCAGGATCTCCGGGCAGTTCGTGATCGTTGTTGTGCCCTCGGCCAGCAACGCGGCCGCCATGAGCTTCAACACGCTGTTCTTCGCGCCTACGACGTCGACCTCGCCGACCAGTCGTGCGCCACCCGTCACCCGGAAATGCTCACCCACGATGACCCATCGTATGGGCAACCCGGAGCGTGACCGAAACCCGTACTGTGCAGGACATGTCGGTGCACCTCACGCGTATCTACACCCGTGTCGGCGATGACGGCACCACCGCGCTCGGCGACGGCGCCCGGGTTCCCAAGACGGACCCCCGGCTGGCCGCCTACGCCGATGTCGACGAGACCAACGCCTCGCTCGGTGTGGCCCTCGCTCTCGGCAACCTGGCCGAGGACGTGGCGCCGGTCCTCCAGGCCATCCAGAACGACCTCTTCGACGTCGGAGCGGACCTGTGCGCCCCGATCGTGCCCGATCCGCCGTACCCCCCGTTGCGCATCACCCAGGCCTACGTGGACCGGCTGGAGGGCTGGTGCGATGAGTTCAACGGCAGGCTGGGCAAGCTGAACTCGTTCATCCTCAACGGCGGCACCCCCGGCGCGGCCCTGCTGCACCAGGCCCGCACCGTCTCCCGCCGGGCCGAGCGCAGCACCTGGGCGCTGCTGGAGGTCGACGCGGAGCGCACCAACAAGCTGGCCGCCAAGTACCTGAACCGGCTCTCCGACCTGCTGTTCATCCTGGCCCGGGTGGCCAACCCGGACGGCGACGTGCTGTGGGAGCCCGGCAAGAACGGCTGACCCCCGGCGAGTTGGCCCAACTCGTACGCCAAATTGGCCCAACCGGGCGTACCGGTTGGGCCAACTTGTCAGTGCGGGTGGGTCAGGAGGCCCAGGGGATGGAGCGGCCGGGTGGGGCCGATTCCAGCCAGGACAGGAAACCGGTGAGCGCGTCGGCCGGCATGGCCAGCTCCAGCTCCAGGTCCTCGCCCCGGCAGCGCAGCACGGTGGACCCGGCCGGGACCACGTAGGTCTCCGACCCGGTCGGCTCGCGCCGGGTGTCGATCTCCAGTCCGGCCCGGCTGATCACCTTGTCCGGACCGGACCGCAGGCTGAGCACCCGGTACCAGGTGAACTCGTCCCCGCGGTACTTGCCGATGCCCAGGTGCCAGCCACGTTCTTTCTCACCCAGCTGGTCGCGCAGGGCCACATCGATGCCGCCCTGGCGCAGCAACCGCAGTCGCCGCCAGGCGAGCAACGCGATGGCGATGGCCACCGCAGCCAGGACCAGTCCGATGATTTCGGCGATGTCCACGGCTGCGTCCACCCGTCCGTTCGCGCGTCAGACCGGCTGGCCGGCGGCCTTGAGGCGGGTCGCGGCCCGTGCCCTCGCCTGCTCGTCGGAGTGGCTGAGGTCCTCGCGGGCCTGATCCACGTCAATCTCGTGACCCAGCTCGGCGCTCTCGGCCAGAATGCTCACCGTGTCACCGGTGACGGAAAGGAAACCGCCGTGCACGGCGGCGGTGACGGTCTCACCATCGGTGGTGGTGACTCGCACCACACCACCCTCGACCAACTGACCCAGCACCGGCTCGTGGCTGGGCAGGATGCCGATCTCGCCCTCGGTCGTCTGCGCGACCACCATTTTCGCGGTCCCGGACCACAGGCGGCGCTCGACAGCGACCAACTGGACGGACATCTCAGCCACGGGCATCTCCTTCGCGTGCTCGTTGGAGTTCAGTTTAGTCGGTGCCTTGGCAACTTGGTGGGGCGGGCCGGTGTCAGAAGTACTGAGGAGACGAAAGAACTGGGGAGGGGGGCTCATGAGGCAGGCCGAGGAGGGCTTCGACGCGTTCGTCGAAACCCGTTCGACCGCCTTGCTGAGGACGGCGTACCTGTTGTGCGCCGGTGACCGGGGAGCGGCCGAGGACCTGTTGCAGGAGGTGCTCGAACGCACCTACGGGAAGTGGCTCAAGATCAACTCCGCGCCGGAAGCCTACGTGCGCGCCGCACTGGCCAACGCGGCGGCCAACCGCTGGCGGCACCGTTCCCGCCGGGTGCGGGAAGCGCCGCTGGAGGAGGTGATCCCACCGAGCGAGCCCGGCCACGAGGAACAGGTCGCCGACCGCGACGCGCTGTTGCGGGCACTGGCCGAGCTGCCGCAGAAGATGCGGGCCGCGGTGGTGCTGCGGTACTTCGACGATCTGACCGAGGCCCAGGCCGCGCACGCGCTCGGCTGCGGCGTCGGCACCATCAAGAGCCAGACCTCCCGCGGTCTCGCCCGACTCCGAGACCTGCTCGCCCCCGTGGGGGCCGACACCACCGCCGAACAAGACCGGGGTAGCCGATGCGCACCGACGAGCTGAAGGAAGCACTTACCCAAGTGGCGTCCACTGTGGACACTCTGCCCGGGTTCACCGAGCGGGTGGTCCTCGGCGGCCGTCGGCGCAAGCGCCGCAGACTGGTGGTGCTGGCCACCGCGCTGAGCACGGTCGCCGCCCTGGGCTTCGGCACTCTGGCGTGGAGCTTCCTGAACCAGTTCCGCCCGGAGCAGTTCACCGCCGACGCCCGCTTCGGCCAGAACGCGCTGGGCCCTCGGGCCGGGGACGACCCGCTGCGCACGGAGGCGCTGGCCGTCTTCGCCAGGGACTGGGCCAAGAGCCTGCCGCAGCCAGGACCGGCGCTGATCCTGCACGGCCAGCCGCACGTCTACTGGGCGGGCGAGACACCCGCCGGACCGGCCGTGGTGCTGCTGCAACGGGTCGTCCGGAGCAGCGGGGAGATCACCATGCCCGCGCTGGTCGGCCGGGTGCCGGGCGACCCGGCGCTGCGGCTGCTCGCGGTGGACCTGCCCGCCAAGGAGGGCGCGCCGGCCGGCGCGTTCCTGTTCGGTCAGGGGGACCGGACCCTGCTCGCGCTGGCCCAGCAGCACGAGGTGCGCTGGTCGCCAGGACTCCGGGTGGCCGGGGACGGCAAGGTGAGCCGGGACTTCCAGCGGCTGGACCTCGTCGACGGGGTCGCGCTGGCCCAGGTCCCGCCGGAGACGCACCCGGCCGGCGCGGTGGTCACCACCGTGGGACAGGCGGACCAGCTCGTCTCGCTGCGTCCCCGGCTCGCCTCGGCGCATCCCCGCGAGCTGGCCGGCCTGATCGGACCCGCCGGCCGGGCGGACGACGCGGATCCAGGGACCGGCACCGGCATCCGTCCGGACGGGGCCCGGCCGCGCAGGCTCATCGCGGCGCCGATCCTCCGGCCGCCGGATGAGATCAGCGCGGCGGGTGTGGTCTCGCTGATGCACACGGACTACCTGGACAAGTTCCTGCCGAAGAAGCGGAATGCCTGGGAACTGCTGGCTGGACTGCCCAGCGGCCGCTCGCTCTACCTCAGCGAGGTCGACGAGGGCGGCCCGACCCGGCTCTACGGCGTGCTGATGGGCGCACGGAACAAGACCGAACAGGTGATCTACGGCGGCCCCGGCGAGCCCTCGGCGCTGCCGGTGCGGGTCCGGCTGCCAGGGGAGGACGGCTGGGTGGTCGCGGGGCAGGACGTGCGGCTGAGCTGGCGCACCGGGCCGTCTGCGGCCTGGCAGGACGCCGGCCAGGACGCCGCGATCCTGCCCGCCACCGCCACCGAGGTGCAGGCCGTCACCAACGGCAAGACCGCCGAGTTCAAGCTCGGCTAGTCGGGGACACACGAAGACCGGGCCTCCTAGGGGGGAAGCCCGGTCTTCGTGGTGTTCAGGGTGCTACCGGTCAGCCCTTGAGCTTCTGGTAGTTCGCCTCGAGGTCCTCAAGGCCACCGCACATGTAGAAGGCCTGCTCCGGCATGTGGTCGAAGTCGCCCTTGGCCAGCTTGTCGAAGGCCTCGACGGTCTCCTTGACCGGCACGGTCGAACCGGCCTGGCCGGTGAACTGCTCGGCCGCGTACATGTTCTGGGACAGGAACCGCTCGATCCGGCGGGCCCGGTTCACCAGCACCTTGTCCTCTTCGGACAGTTCGTCCATGCCGAGGATGGCGATGATGTCCTGCAGGTCCTTGTACTTCTGCAGGATCCGGATGACCTCCTGGGCGACGCGGTAGTGCTCGTCGCCGACGATCGCGGGGTGCAGGATCGTCGAGCTGGAGGCCAGCGGGTCCACCGCCGGGAAGATGCCCTTGGAGAACACCGCGCGAGAAAGCTCGGTGGTGGCGTCCAGGTGGGCGAAGGTGGTGGCCGGCGCCGGGTCGGTGTAGTCGTCGGCGGGCACGTAGATCGCCTGCATCGAGGTGATCGAGCGGCCCCGGGTGGAGGTGATGCGCTCCTGCAGCTCGCCCATCTCATCCGCCAGGGTGGGCTGGTAACCCACGGCCGAGGGCATGCGGCCCAGCAGCGTGGAGACCTCGGAACCCGCCTGGGTGAACCGGAAGATGTTGTCGATGAACAGCAGCACGTCCTGGTTCTGCACATCGCGGAAGTACTCCGCCATGGTCAGCGCGGACAGCGCGACCCGAAGCCGGGTGCCCGGCGGCTCGTCCATCTGGCCGAAGACGAGCGCGGTGTCCTTGAGCACGTTGGACTCGGTCAGCTCGGCGATGAGGTCGTTGCCCTCACGGGTGCGCTCGCCGACACCGGCGAACACCGAGGTGCCACCGAAGTTCCGGGCGATACGGGTGATCATCTCCTGGATGAGCACCGTCTTGCCCACGCCCGCGCCGCCGAACAGACCGATCTTGCCGCCCTTGACGTACGGGGTCAGCAGGTCGACGACCTTGAGGCCGGTCTCCAGCACCTCGGTGCGCGGCTCGAGCTGGTCGAAGGCCGGGGGCTTGCGGTGGATGCCCCAGTGCTCGGCGTCCTTGGCGTAGCCGGGGGTGTCCATGCACTCGCCGAGCGCGTTGAACACGTGGCCCTTGACCGCGTCACCCACGGGGACCGAGATCGGCTTGCCGGTGTCGGTCACCGCCGCGCCGCGGACCAGACCGTCCGGCGGCTGCATGGAGATCGTGCGGACCATGTTGTCGCCCAGGTGCTTGGCGACCTCCAGGGTCAGCGTCTTGGCCATCGCCTCGTAGGTGATCTCCACCTTGAGCGCGTTGAACAGCTCGGGCACCGAGTCCCGCGGGAACTCAACGTCCACGACCGGGCCGTTGACCCGGACGATCCGGCCGGTGCCGGCAGCGGTAGCAGTCGTCATCTCACTCATCACTTCCTGCGGCGCCAGCCAGAGCGTCGACACCGCCGACGATCTCGCTGATCTCCTGGGTGATCTGGGCCTGGCGGGCCTGGTTGGCCTCACGGGTGAGGACACGGATCAGCTCGGTGGCGTTGTCCGTGGCCGCCTTCATGGCCCGCTGGCGGGCCGCCGACTCCGAGGCCGCGGACTCCAGCAGAGCCGCGAACAACCGGGTCTTGATGTACTTGGGGAGCAGTGCGTCGAGCAGGGTCTCGGCGTCCGGCTCGAAGTCGTAGACCGCGCTCGGCGTCTCGGACTTCTCCGCGAACTCGACCTCCAGCGGGGCGACCCGCTTGGCGATCGGCGTCTGGGAGAGCATCGAGCGGAACTCGGTGTAGACCACGTGCAGTTCGTCGAAGCCACGCACACCGTCGGGGCCGGGGCCGTCCACGGTGTCGTCGGCGCCTGCCAGGAAGGCGGGCACCAGCTCGTCGCCGATCTCGACCGCGTTGCGGTAGACGGGGGATTCGGTGAATCCGACCCACGAGTTGGCGACCGCGCGCTGGCGGAACCGGTAGAACGCCTGACCCTTGCGACCGATCACGTACAGCACCGGCTCCTTGCCCTGCTGCTTGAGCAGGGTCTGGAGCTCCTCCGCGGCCTTGATGACCGAGGAGTTGAAGCCGCCGCACATGCCCTTGTCACTGGTGACCACGAGCACCGCGGCCCGCTTGGGCTGCGGCCGCTCCACCAGCAACGGGTGATCCAGGGTGGTCGCGTCGGCGAGGGCGGTGAGGACGGTGGTGATCTCCTCGGCGTAGGGGCGGGACTCCGCCACCTTCGCCTTCGCCTTGCCGATGCGGGAGGTGGCGATCAGCTCCATCGCGCGCGTGATCTTCTTGGTCGACTGGGTCGCCCTGATCCTCTGCTTGAGGACACGAAGTTCAGCAGCCATGGGTCACGTCACTTCTTCGCGGGGTCGGGACGGTTCACCTTGACCGACTCGGCGCCCAGCTTGTCGGCGTCGATCGCACCAGCCGCCGCCTCGTTGACGACCCGGGAGCCGTCGGAGGCGGTGAACTCCTGCTTGAACTTGGTGATCGCGTCGACCAGGCGCTCCTCGTTCTCCTTGGAGAAGTCCTTGGTGTCGCGGATCTCGTCCAGGATGCCCTTGTGGTTGCGGCGGATCGAGTCCAGCAGCTCGGACTCGAAGCGGCGGACATCGCCCACCGGCACCGAGTCGAGGTGGCCACGGCTACCGGCGAAGATCGAGACGACCTGCTCCTCGACCGGGAACGGGCTGTACTGGGACTGCTTGAGCAGCTCCACCAGCCGCGAGCCACGCGCCAGCTGGGCCTTGGAGACCGCGTCCAGGTCGGAGGCGAAGGCCGCGAAGGCCTCCAGCTCGCGGTACTGGGACAGCTCCAGCCGCAGCGAACCCGCGACCTTGCGCATCGCCTTCACCTGCGCGGAGCCACCGACCCGGGAGACCGAGATACCGGTGTTGACCGCGGGGCGGACACCCTGGTTGAACAGGTCCGACTCCAGGAAGCACTGGCCGTCGGTGATGGAGATGACGTTGGTCGGGATGTAGGCCGACACGTCGTTGGCCTTGGTCTCGATGATCGGCAGACCGGTCATCGAACCCGCGCCCAGCTCGTCGGAGAGCTTCGCGCAGCGCTCCAGCAGCCGGGAGTGCAGGTAGAAGACGTCACCCGGGTACGCCTCGCGGCCCGGCGGGCGGCGCAGCAGCAGCGAGATGGCGCGGTAGGCCTCGGCCTGCTTGGTCAGGTCGTCGAAGACGATCAGGACGTGCTTGCCCTGGTACATCCAGTGCTGGCCGATGGCCGAGCCGGTGTAGGGCGCCAGCCACTTGAAGCCTGCCGCGTCGGAGGCGGGGGCCGCGACGATGGTGGTGTACTCCATCGCACCGCGGTCCTCCAGCGCCTTCTTCACCGCGGCGATGGTGGAGCCCTTCTGGCCGATCGCGACGTAGATGCAGCGGACCTGCTGCTTCGGGTCGCCGGTCTCCCAGTTGGCCTTCTGGTTCAGGATGGTGTCCACGCAGACCGCGGTCTTGCCGGTCTTGCGGTCACCGATGATCAGCTGGCGCTGGCCGCGGCCGATCGGGGTCTGCGAGTCGATCGCCTTGATGCCGGTCTGGAGCGGTTCCTTCACGCTCTGCCGCTGCACCACGGTGGCCGCCTGGAGTTCCAGCGCGCGCCGGGTCTCCGAGACGATCTCGCCGAGGCCGTCGATGGGGTCGCCCAGCGGGTTGACCACGCGGCCGAGGAAGCCGTCGCCGACCGGCACGGAGAGCACCTGGCCGGTCCGCTTGACCTCCTGGCCCTCTTCCAGACCCTCGTAGTTGCCGAGGATGGCCGCACCGATTTCGCGGACGTCCATGTTCAGCGCGACACCAAGCACGCCGCCGGAGAACTCCAGCAGCTCGTTGGTCATCGCCGAGGGCAGGCCCTCGACAGTGGCGATGCCGTCACCGGTGGTGGCGACGACCCCGACCTCTTCCCGGCTGACCTCCGGGGAGTAGCTGGAGACGTAGTTCTCGATCGCACTGCGGATCTCGTCCGACGAGATCGTCAGCTCCGCCATTGTCGTTCCTGCTCTCGCTTCGATCTTCAAAGAAGGGGGGTGCTTCGTCGTGGGGGATCCGGGTCCCGGATCCCCCTGCCCTGGCGTCAGCCGGCCAGGGTTCGGCGCAGCGCCTCCAGGCGGCCTGCCGCGCTTCCGTCGATGACCTCGTCACCGATCTTGATCACCAGACCACCGGACACCGACGGATCCAGCTCGACGTGCAACGCGATCGGCCGCGAGTAGATGCGCGTCAGGGTGGCGGTGAGCCGGTCCTGCTGCGCCTCGGTCAGCTCGAACGCGGTGCGGACGTGGGCGACCGAGCGCTCCCGGCGCTTGGCTGCCGCGTCGGCCAGCTCCTCAAGGCCGGTCACCACGCCACGGCCGCGCAGGCTCGTGGCGAGCTGCTCGACCAGTGCGAGGGTGACCTTCTCGACCTTGCTGCCGAGCAGCCCGCGCAGCAGCGCGCGCTTGCCCTCGACGTTGCCGGTCGCATCGGAGAGCAGCCGGTCGAGCTGACCGTCCGCGGCCACGATGCGGCCGAGCCGGAACAGCTCGTCCTCGACCGCGTCCAGCCGCTCGGCCCGCTCGGCCTGCGTGAGCAGCGCGGTGCGGCCGAGCGTCTCGATGCCGTCCACCAGCTCACGCGGGCTGGACCAGCGCGCGGTGACCACCGCGGAGAGCACGTTCATCGTCTCCGCGGCCACCTTGCCGCCGAGCAACTGGCGGACCAGCTGCTCCCTGGCGGCCGGGTCGGTGGCCGGATCGGCCACCGTCCGCCGCAGCGCGGGCTCCTTGCCGAGCAGGCTGACGACGGCGAACAGCTCGTCGGCGAGCGTGCCCAGCGTGTCGCCGCTGGCGTCGGAGGTGACCTGGGACAACCGCGTTTCCGCGGCGGCGAAGGCCTCTCGGCTCGCGGCGTGCTGCATCGCAGTCATCGTCCCGCTCACTTCCCGGCCGGAGCCGACGTGGCGTCCAGCTCGTCCAGGAAGCGGTCGACAGTGCCGCGCCGGCGGGCCTCGTCCTCAAGGGACTCGCCCACCACCCGACCGGCCAGGTCGACCGCGATCCGGCCCAGGTCACCGCGGAGTTCCGCGACGATCTGCGCCCGCTGCGCGGCCAGCGCGGCCTGGCCCTGAGCCACGATGCGCTCGGACTCGGCCTGTGCCTGCTCCCGCAGCTCGATGACGATCTGCTGGCCCTCGGCCCGCGCGTCGTCCCGGATGCGAGCCGCCTCGGCCCGCGCGTCAGCGAGCTGCGCGCGGTACTGGTCAAGCGCTTCCTGCGCCTGCGCCTGGGCCTTCTCGGCCTTGGCGATGCCGCCCTCGATCGCCTCGGTGCGAGCCGAGTACGCCTTCTCGAACTGCGGGAAGGCGTACTTGTTCAGCACCCAGAGGACGATGCCGAAGGCGATCAGGCCGAGGATGATCTCGCCGAGGGGCAGGCCCAGTGGGCTCAGCTCGCCCCCGGCGGCCAGCACAGTGGCTGCCGAAACCTCAGTCATCACGACTCCTACGGATCAGCTGGGCGTTGGTCAGACCGTGTTCTGCACGAAGGCGAGCACGAAGCCGAGCAGGGCCAGCGCCTCAACGAGGGCCATACCCAGGATCAGCCAGGTCCGGTTGAGGCCGGCGACCTCGGGCTGGCGAGCGTTGGCCTGCAGGTAGGCGGCGAACACGAGGCCCACGCCGATGCCGGGGCCGATCGCGCCAAGGCCGTAACCGATGGTGTTGAGGTTGCCCTCGATCGCGGCGAGGTTGGCAACGACGTCGATCATCTGGATCGGTGTCCTTTCGGTTCTTTACTTGCCGCACCGAGTGCGGAAGATCTTGCTGGGCGACTCAGTGCTCGTCGGCGAGAGCACTCTGGATGTAGAAGGCGGCCAGGACCGTGAAGACGTATGCCTGGAGACCCGCCACCATCAGCTCGAAGAAGGTCATGATGATCAACATGCCTGCGGACAGCGGCGCCACCACGCTGACCAGGCTGGCCTGGTCGATCATGTACAGGGTGGCGGTGCCGAAGATCGTCAGGATCAGGTGACCGGCGAAGGTGTTCGCGAACAACCGGACCGCCAGGGTGAACGGGCGGATCAGGAAGTTCGAGGCGAACTCGATGGTCATGACCAGCGGCAGCACCGCGACCGGCACGCCCTGCGGGATGGTCATCAGCTTGAAGTAGCCGACGAAGCCGTGCTTGCGGATGCCGACCACGTTGTAGATGACGTAGACGATCCCGGCCAGCACGACGGGGATGGCGAAGTGGCTGGTCACCGGGAACTGGGCCAGCGGCACGATGCCGAAGAGGTTGAGCACCAGGATGAAGATGAACAGCGAGGCCAGGAACGGCGCCCAGCGCAGCCCGTCCCGCTTGCCCATCATCTCCACGGCGATGGAGTTGCGCACAAAGCCGTAGAGGCTCTCGCCGAGGAACTGGAGCTTGCTCGGCACGATCTTGACGTTGCGCGAGGACCAGATCATGAACGCGATGATCAACACCACGCCCAGACCCAGCAGCGTCATCGCCTTGACCGACGCGATCCAGGACCCGTCGCCAATCTTGTCGAAGAAGAAGGCGTGTTCGACGGTCGGCGGCTTGTACTTGTCGCCCTCGCCGGTCGCGGCCAGCAGCATCTGGCTCACCCTTTGTCCTCCGTGTCGTCAGTCCTACTAGGCGGCACGTCAGCCTTGGGGGAACCTGGGAGGTCGCCCTGGCGGCCGTACTTCATCATGATCAGGTAGATCGATCCGGCGAAGCCCAAGAGGACGCCTACCGGGGTCAGGAACCTGGTGCCGAACAGTTGGTCGAATGCCCATCCGACGCCGCCCCAGAAGATGAGACCGGCAAACAGGACGGAGATCACGGACCATGCTTGGCCGACTCCCGCGTGACCGGCTGGGGATCTATCCTCATCGGTCGAAGGCACCATATCAGGCG
This sequence comes from Crossiella sp. S99.2, assembly GCF_023094165.1. Classification (GTDB taxonomy): domain Bacteria; phylum Actinomycetota; class Actinomycetes; order Mycobacteriales; family Pseudonocardiaceae; genus Crossiella. The sequence goes on from NZ_JALMDK010000021.1 coordinate 85,123, forward strand.
ATTGCGGGCCGCCCGGACGGGGGTTTTCGGTGTTGTTCATTACTTACCGGAGCCAGGTCGCACGCCGCCGAGCCCCGGTCGCATGCGCACCACGGTGATCGTCATCGAGACGCACCAGCCGATCACGGCCGCGACCACGCCGACGCCGATCCACATGGGCGGCAGACCGACCGCACGCAGCAGGAACAGCGCCCCGAGCACCGCGAGCAGCCGGAAGATGTAGGAGCCGAGACCGACCGCGAGGACCATCTCGGGCATGTGCCGGGCGACCCGGGAGACCACCCAGGCGCCGGAGAAGAAGAACAGCACCGTGATCAGCGCGCCGATCAGCGGGGACAGCGCACCCAGCGGACCGGCCACGAACCAGCCCACCACGGCGACCGCCACGGCAAGGCCCCCGACGACGAGGATCGTCGGCCTTGTCTTCGGTTCCACCCAGTTGACCTGGACCTCTTCGCTCACGGGCACCAGTGTGTCAGCTACGTTAAGCCGCCCTAACAGGGGGGTTGACCCGGGGCCGGAACAGGCGTATCTAGACGATCTTGGTGAGCCCCCGCGGGCGGTCCGCGAACGACTTCCGGACGAATTTCCCCGCGATTTCCGGCGTACCGGACATTTGACCCCGCCGAGCCTTGACACAAAAGGCCGTCGCGCATTTCCCCGAGGGCCCCGGAAAAATCACCCAATGGAATTTATCGGTGAATTCGCCGCCGGGTTGTCCGGCGGCCCGCGCCAGACAAGCCGGTCAGACCACGGGTCGCGCCCAGGTCGGCCCGGCGGACGTCCGCCGGGGGACGCGACGGCCCCGCGGTCGGCCGGATCCGCGCAATTGGCGGCTCACACCCCGTCTCCGGACGCGGAAAAACGGAAACCGGGGTGTCAGACAGTGATTTCCGCGGCCAGACTGAGCACTCTTCCGAATGAATCGGAGCGGCAGTCGATCACCGCACGCGACGGATGTCCCGCAGTCGGGGGACGGCCGAGGCGAGCAGCGCGAGCAGCAGTCCGATGCCCACCCCCCAGAGCACCGTGGTGATCTCGAACAGGCTCAGCGAGACCGCGCCGAAGGCCAGCAGGGCGGCCCACAAGTAGATCAACAGCACCGCGCGCCGGTGCGAGTGGCCGATCTCCAGCAGCCGGTGGTGCAGGTGCATCTTGTCCGCGGAGAACGGGCTGCGGCCGGCCCTGGTCCGGCGGATCACGGCCATCACCAGGTCCAGCAGCGGCACGAAGAGCACCGCGGCCACCACGACCAGCGGGGACAGCATCGCGATCAGGTCGGATGCCTTGTAGGCGCTGTAGTCCATCTTGCCGGAGGCGGTGGTGCTGGCCGCGGCCAGCATCAGGCCGATCAGCATGGATCCGGAGTCGCCCATGAAGATCCGGGACGGGTTGAAGTTGTGCGGCAGGAAGCCCATGCAGGCCCCGGCCAGCACCGCGCCGATCAGCGCCGGCGAGTAGACCTGCACGTCGCCGTTGCGCTCGACCAGCAGTCCGATGGAGAAGGCGCAGGTGGCCGCGGCCGCGATCAGGCCGATCCCGGCGGCCAGCCCGTCCAGCCCGTCCACGAAGTTCATCGCGTTGATCATGGTCACGGACAGGAACACGGTCAGCAGCGCGCCCTGGTCCGGCCCGAGCGAGAGCACCCCGCCGCCGTTGGCCTCCCACGGCACCCAGAAGTAGAACCAGGAGACCCCGAAGAGCACCAGCAGCCCGGAGGCGGTGATCTGGCCGGCCAGTTTGGTCAGCGAGTCCAGCTCGAACCGGTCGTCCAGCGCGCCGACCAGGACGATCACCCCACCGGCGACCACCACCGCGACGATGTCGGAGGAGTAGTCGAAGGCCCGGCGCAGCGCGGGCAGGTGGAAGGCGAGCACCATTCCGGCGAGCACCCCGCCGTACATCGCCACCCCGCCCATCCGGGGCATGGGTTTGGCGTGCACGTCGCGTTGCCTCGGGTAGGCCACCGCGCCGACCTTGCGGGCCAGCAGCCGGATGAGCCCGGTGAGCAGGAAGGTCACCGCGGCGGTGACCAGGCAGACGAGCAGGTACTCCCGGATGGGGAGTCCGGCTGCGATGGCAGGCATCGGGCCCACTTCGGAGACAAACCTCGCGGATCGGGGGCGCGGGTTGGGAGGACCTTCGGGGAGATGATCTTCCCAGCCGTGCGACGGGGGTGTGCGGGGTGGCTGGCTGCGCTCCAACGTTACTCGCCTGAGATGCGGCGGCCGGAGCGAGGCCAAGCGTAGGGGCAGGCGTGGTTGGCGTCTGAAGAGGGGACGCCCGAGGGGCGGGCGGGGTTGCATGGGCGGGGTGGGTTCGGGGGCCGGGAGGCGAGCGGGCGGGGCAGCTCGGCGGGGGTGCCCGGGTTCGGCCTCGATGACCGATCAGGTCGGGCGGGCGTGGCGGGGAACACGTTCCGGCTAACAACCGATCACCCTGGCATGCGTCTGAACCCATGTGAGGGACGCACGATGGATGACTTTGGTCGCTCTGGGTATCGCCGCCGCCGCGCTGGTCGCCTGTGGTTCTCCGGATCGGGTGGCACAACCGGCCCCGTCGGCGACCTCCGACGCCCCTGATCCGGCCGGTCGGCCGCTGCCGCCGATCCCGCCGCCCAAGCCCGGCGATCCCCAGGTCGTGCGCAAGGGGCCCGCCGAGGCCGGGAACCGGTTCGCGCTCACCATCGACGACGGGACCTGCAAGGAGTGCGTTGGCGGGTACGTGGCGCTGGCGGAGAAGGGGCTGCACCTGACCTTCTGTCCCAACGGGCAATACCACGCCAACTGGGAGCCCTTCGCCGAGCGGATCCGCAAGCTGGAGGCGGCCGGGGTCATCCAGCTGTGCAACCACACCTACAGCCATCCCAACCTGCTGAAACTCTCCGATGAGGAGATCGGCAAGGAGATCGAGCGCAACGAGGCGTGGATCCAGAAGACCTTCGGGGTCACCGCGCGGCCCTGGCTGCGGCCGCCCTTCGGGAACCGGGACGCGCGGGTGGACCGGGTCGCGGCCAAGCACGGGTACACCCGGATGGTGCTGTGGAACGGGTCGTTCGGGGACTCCGGGAAGCTGGCGCCGGAGGTGCTCTACGCGGAGGTCGAGAAGTGGCTGCGGCCGGGATCGATCATCCTGGCGCACGCCAACTTCCCGACCGCGATCCACGAGTTCGACCGGATCCAGGCGCTGATCACCCAGCGCGGGTTGCAACCGGTCACGCTGGACGAGCTGTTCGGCACCTCCCGGGCCGCCGGCTAGCCGCCGACGTAGGCCGCCAGGTGTTCGCCGGTGACGGTGGAGCGGGCGGCCACCAGGTCGGCGGGGGTGCCCTCGAAGACGATCTGGCCGCCGTCGTGGCCCGCGCCGGGGCCCAGGTCGATGATCCAGTCCGCGTGCGCCATCACGGCCTGGTGGTGTTCCACCACGATCACCGACTTGCCCGCCTCGACCAGCCGGTCCAGCAGGCTGAGCAGGTGTTCGACGTCGGCCAGGTGCAGGCCGGTGGTGGGCTCGTCCAGCACGTACACGCCGCCCTTGTCGCCCATGTGGGTGGCCAGCTTGAGCCGTTGCCGCTCGCCGCCGGAGAGCGAGGTCAGCGGCTGGCCCAGGCTGAGGTAGCCGAGGCCGACGTCGGCGAGCCGGTCCAGGATGGCGTGCGCGGCCGGGGTGGCCGCCTCGCCGGTGCTGAAGAACTCCTTGGCCTGGGTGACCGGCATGGCCAGCACCTCGCTGATGTTCTTGCCGCCCAGGCGGTAGTCCAGCACCGCGGCCTGGAACCGCTTGCCCTCGCACTCCTCGCAGGTGGTGGCCATGCTGGCCATGATCCCCAGGTCGGTGTAGACCACGCCGGCGCCGTTGCAGTTGGGGCAGGCGCCCTCGGAGTTGGCGCTGAACAGGGCCGGTTTCACGCCGTTGGCCTTGGCGAATGCCTTGCGGATCGGCTCCAGCAGGCCGGTGTAGGTGGCCGGGTTGCTGCGCCGGGAACCGCGGATGGCGGTCTGGTCGACCGAGACCACGCCCTCCTCGGTCGGCATCGAGCCGTGGATCAGCGAACTCTTGCCGGAACCGGCCACGCCGGTGATCACCACCAGCACGCCGAGCGGGATGTCCACGTCGACCTTGCGCAGGTTGTGCTTTGTCGCGCCGCGGATCTCCAGCTTGCCGGTGGGCGTGCGCACCGACTGCTTCAGCGCGGCCCGGTCGTCGAAATGCCTGCCGGTGACCGTGCCACTGGCCCGCAGTCCGTCCACGGTGCCTTCGAAGCACACCGTGCCGCCCGCGGTGCCCGCGCCAGGCCCCAGGTCGACCACGTGGTCGGCGATCGCGATGGTCTCCGGCTTGTGCTCGACCACCAGCACCGTGTTGCCCTTGTTCCGCAGCCGCAGCAGCAGGGAGTTCATCCGGGCGATGTCGTGCGGGTGCAGGCCGATGGTGGGCTCGTCGAAGACGTAGGTGACATCGGTGAGCGAGGAGCCGAGGTGCCGGATCATCTTGACCCGCTGCGCCTCGCCGCCGGAGAGCGTGCCCGAGGGCCGGTCCAGCGAGAGGTAGCCCAGCCCGATCTCCACGAAGGAGTCCAGGGTGTGCCGCAGCGCGCCGAGCAGCGGGGCCACCGAGGGCTCGGTCAGCCCGCGCACCCAGTCGGCCAGATCGCTGATCTGCAGCGCGCACGCCTGGGCGATGTTGATCTTCTTGATCTTCGAGGACCTGGCGCCCTCGCTGAGCCGGGTGCCCTCGCAGTCCGGGCAGATCGTGAAGGTGACCGCCCGCTCCACGAACGCCCGGATGTGCGGCTGCATCGCCTCCTTGTCCTTGGCCAGGAAGGACTTCTGGATCTTGGGGATCAGGCCCTCGTAGGTGAAGTTGCCCCCGTCAATCTTGATCTTGGTCGCTTCCTTGTACAGGAAGTCGTTCATCTCCCGCTTGGTGTACTTGCGGATCGGCTTGTCCGGGTCGACGAAGCCGGACGCGGCGTAGACCCGCACCGTCCAGTGGCTGTCGGACTTCCAGCCCGGGATGGTGAAGGCGCCCTCGGACAGCGACTTGGAGTCGTCGTAGAGCTGGGTCAGGTCGATGTCGTTGACCTTGCCCCGGCCCTCGCAGCGCGGGCACATGCCACCGGTGACGCTGAAGCTGCGCCGTTCCTTCAGGGTCTGGCCGCCGCGTTCGATGGTGACCGCGCCCGCGCCGCTGATCGAGGCCACGTTGAAGGAGAAGGCCTGCGGTGAGCCGATGTGCGGTGTGCCGAGCCTGCTGAACAGGATGCGCAGCATGGCGTTGGCGTCGGTGGCGGTGCCGACGGTGGACCGCGGATCCGAGCCCATCCGCTGCTGGTCCACGATGATCGCGGTGGTCAGCCCGTCCAGCACGTCGACCTCGGGCCTGGCCTGCGTGGGCATGAAGCCCTGCACGAAGGCGCTGTAGGTCTCGTTGATCATCCGCTGCGACTCCGCCGCGATGGTGCTGAACACCAGCGAGGACTTGCCAGAGCCGGAGACACCGGTGAACACCGTCAGCCTGCGCTTGGGAATCTCGACGCTGACGTCCTTGAGGTTGTTCTCCCGCGCGCCGTGCACCCGGATCAGGTCGTGGCTGTCCGCCTCGTGCGGCTCGGTCACGGTCCTCTTGGCCTTGCTCATCGTGTCTCCATCGGTCACCGGAGGTTCAGCGGGCTTGCTGGATGCGGATCATGTTTCCCGCGGGGTCGCGCAGCGCGGCGTCGCGCACGCCGTAGGGCTGGTCGGTCGGCTCCTGGATGACGTCGGCGTCACCGGCCTGCAGCTGCTCGAAGAGGCCGTCGATGTCCTTGGTGGACAACACGATGCCGCCGTAGGTGCCCTTGGCCATCATCTCGGCGATGGTGCGGCGCTCCTCCTCGGTGATGCCGGGGTCGGCGCCGGGCGGGTGCAGCACGATGGAGGTGCCGGGCTGGCCGGGCGGGCCGACGGTGATCCAGCGCATCCCGTTGTAGCCGACGTCGTTGCGGATCTCGAAGCCGAGGGTGTCGCGGTAGAAGGCGATCGCGGCCTCCGGGTCGTCCTGGGGCAGGAAGCTCGCGTGAATGCTGATGTCCATGCCGGTCACGTTAGGTCGGGTTCACCGACCGCGCTTCTTGATTCCTGACCGGTCGGGTGACCTGCTTGGCCACGCAGGACGGGATGCCTGCGGTGGCCCTGGTGGCCTCGCGGCGGTAGGCGCTGGGCGGCATGCCGACCAGCTCGGTGAAGCGGGTGCTGAAGGTGCCCAGCGAGGAGCAGCCGACCGCGAAGCAGACCTCGGTGACGCTGAGGTCGCCCCGGCGCAGCAAGGTCATGGCCCGCTCGATCCGGCGGGTCATCAGGTAGCTGTACGGCGATTCGCCGTAGGCGCGGCGGAACTCCCGGCTGAGATGCCCGGCGGAGAGGTGCACGCCGCGGGCGAGCGCCGCGACGTCCAGCGGCTGCGCGTACTCCCGGTCGATCCGGTCCCGGACCCGGCGCAGCAGCTTGAGGTCGCGCAGGCGCTGCGCGTCGGTGGAACCGCTGGTCACCAGCGGATCGTGCCACGTCAGGGCGGGTCGGCCCAACAGCGCCGAGGTCACGGGTCGGCTTCGGGCAGTGCGGCTCAGTCCGGCAGGACCGCCACCGCGCGCACCGGCAGGGTGGCCATCCCGGCCACCGGGGCGGGCAGCGCGGTGAACCGGGCGCCGCGGGCGGGCAGCCGGTCCAGGGCGGTGAGGTGTTCCACGATCGGGATGCCCGCGCCGAGCAGGCCGTGGTGGGCCGGGCGGGCCGGGTCGGTGTTGTCGTCGATGTTGAGCGAGTCGATGCCGACCAGCGCCGGCCCGGCCGCGATGAGCGTGGCGACCAGGTCGGCGGTCAGGAACGGGTGCCCAGTGAAGTAGGCCTCGCCGCCCCAGTGCCGGGACCAGCCGGTGTGGATGAGCACCGCGCACCCGGCGAGGTCGCCCGCGCCGTCAAGCAGATCGGAGCCGATGCCGTCGGTGGCGTCGAGCACCACCGCCGGCACGTCGACCACCCGCTCCAGCGGCAGGTCCGCCAGGTCGTAACCGTCGGGGTAGAAGTGCGCCGGGGTGTCGAGGTAGGTGCCGGTGTTGCCGACCAGCTCGATCCGGCCGATGGCGAAGCTGACGCCGGGGGCCATCCGGGCCGCGGTCTCGGCGAAGCTGACCTCGGTGCTGATCCGCGGCGGGGCCATTCCCGGGTAGGTGCGCAGCCCGTCGGTGATCCGGTGGCTGAGGTCAATGATCATCGGGGCCGCCGGTCACTGGGCGAGCTGGACGTCGAAGCCCAGCACCTCGGTGATCTCGGCCAGCTTGACCGCGCCCTCGCGCAGCACCAGCGGGTCCGAGCCGGTCAGGTCGACGATGGTGGAGGGCACCGCGTGCTCGCACGGGCCGCCGTCGAGGTAGATCGGCACCAGCTCGCCGAGCTGGTCCCTGGCCTGGGCTGCGGTGGTGGCAGGCGAGTGCCCGGAGCGGTTGGCGCTGGAGACGGCCATCGGGCCGACCTCGCGCAGCAGCTCGATGGCCACCGGGTGCAGCGGCATCCGCAGCATCACCGTGCCCCGGGTGTCACCCAGGTCCCAGGCCAGTGAGGAGGCGTGCGGCAGCACGATGGACAACCCGCCCGGCCAGAACGCCTCGATCAGCGAGCGGGCCTGGTGCGGCACCGAGAGCACCAGGCCGTCGATGGTGGACCAGCTGCCGACCAGCACCGGGACCGGCATGTCCCGGCCCCGGCCCTTGGCGTCCAGCAGGCCCTGTACGGCGTTGGCGTCGAAGGCGTCGCAGCCGATGCCGTAGAGGGTGTCGGTCGGCAGGACCACGAGCTGGCCGGCGCGCAACGCGCCGGCCGCCGCGGCCAGTCCGGCCACCCGGGACTCCGGCTGGCCGCAGTCGTAGACGGTGCTCACACCGTGCAGCCTACGAGACCGGCGTCAGCGCCGGACGCGGCTCCTCCACCTTGTCCGCTTCCGCCTCCGTCTTGGCCGGCTGGCGCGGCTTGAGCACCTTGCGGCCCACGTTGATCATCGGCACCTCGACCGTGCGGTAGAGCACGCTGGCCAGCACCAGGGCCAGGGCCACCACGCTGAGCGCGAGCGGCCAGCCGCCCAGGCTGGGGAAGAGGAAGTGCAGCGGGGCCGCGGCGATGGACTGCACCAGGTAGAGGGAGTACGAACGTTCGCCGACGTAGGCCATCGGGCGGACCGAGAGCACCTTGGCCACCGGGCCGGGCGCGATCACCGCGGGCAGCAGCAGGGTGACGGCCACCGGGTAGAAGGCCATCAGCCAGATGAACCCCGGCACGCCGGCGACCTGGTTGAGCGCGTCGCCGATCGGCTTGAGGAAGCTGTGCAGCGTGACGACCGCGATGGCGATGCCCACGCCGACCGCCGGGTGGGTCAGCGGCTGGATCAGCCGGTAGGTGCGCGGATTGTGCATCAGCATCGCCAGCACGCAGCCGAGCAGGATCGAGACGTAGTGCACCGGCCAGCCGGAGGCGTGCGGGCCGAAGGTGAACGGGGTGGCCACCAGCGCGCCGACGATCAGCAGTCCGGTGATGCCCAGGCGGCGGCGCAGCGGCAGCACGCCGAAGGCGAACGCGACCAGCGGCCAGACCAGGTAGAACTTCTGCTCGATGCCCAGCGACCAGGACTGGCCGAACGGGTTGGAGCCGGCGAACTCGTTGAAGAAGGTCAGGTACAGCGGCATCGCCTCGCCCAGGTGGCTGCTCTGGTAGATGCCCAGGACCAGGGTGGCCACCGCGAGGAAGGCCAGCACCACGAAGTAGACCGGCAGGATGCGGAAGACCCGGCGCAGGTAGAACGCCTTGAGCGCGACCCGGCCGGTGCGGGCCTCCTCACGCAGCATCAGCGTGGTGATCAGGTACCCGGAGAGCACGAAGAAGACCTGCACACCGATCCAGCCCTGGAGCCGGTCCGGACCGCCGTAGTGGAAGACCACGACCATGACCGCGGCGATGGCGCGCAGTCCGTCCAGGCCGTCGAACCGGCGCATGGCCATGTACCCGGCGTGCGTTAGTGACTTCATTCAGCTTGCTCCCCGACGTTGGTGCCTTCGGAGAGCAAGTTGCCCGAACGGGCTACGGAGTTGCAAAAAACGGCGAAAAGTGACGACGATCACGACCGGATGCGCGGGTCAACTTAGGCCATTTGGGGCAAACAACCCTCAAAGTGTCCTTCGCGCGGTGACAAATCGTGGACGATCGGTGAGGTCCAGGTGACCGGTCACCTCGGCCAGCACCCGGCGGGTGGCCAGCAGCGCCACCGCGGATTCGCCCTGGGTGTCGTCGTGTTCCACCGCCAGCGCGCCGCCGGGCTTGAGCAGCCGGGCCGCGCAGCGCACCACGTGCCGGATCACCGCCAGCCCCTCGTCCGCGGCGAAGACCGCGGCGTGCGGGTCGTGCTCGGCCACCTCCGGCGGCACCGGGGTGCCCTCCGGCACGTACGGCGGGTTGCACAGCACCAGGTCCACCGCCCCGTCCAGCTCGGCCAGCAGCCCGGGATCGGCCACATCGCCTGCGTGCAGCCGGACCGGGGTGTCGCCCCGGTCGGCCTGGGCGTCGGCGTTGCGCCGGGCCCAGGTCAGCGCGGCCGGATCGCGTTCCACCGCGTGCACCAGCGCGTCCGGCCGCTGGTGCGCCACGGCCAGCGCCAGCGCGCCAGAGCCGGTGCACAGGTCCACCACCACCGGCCGCGCCACGCCGGTCAGCGCGTTCAGGCCCCACTCCAGCAGCAGTTCGGTCTCCGGCCGCGGGGTGAACACCCCCGGCCCCACCGCCAGCTCCAGCGGGCCCAGCCAGGCCTTGCCGAGCAGGTGCTGCAACGGCACCCGGCTCGCCCGCCGCCGCACCAGCCGGTGGAACGCCTCGATCACCGGCGGGTCCACCAGTGGGATGAGGCCCAGCCTCATCCGCTCCACGCCGAGCACGTGCGCGGCGAGCAGTTCGGCGTCCACCCGGGGGCTGGCCACCCCGGCCTCGGTCAGGATCCGCTCGGCGTCCATGACCGCGAGACGCAACGGCTGTCGGTTCACAACGCGCGAGGTTACCGACTACCCGGTATCACTCGATTGATCGACGCGTTGCGCCGATCAGCAGTCAGTCCCCCGGAGGACCGCTCACTAGCTTCAGCACCGGTTCATTCGTTCCGGGGAGGGGACATCGAACGTGCGTAATTCACTCGCGCTCATCACGATCACCGGGGCCCTGCTGCTGGCTGGTTCACCCGCCCAGGCCGCGCCCGTCATCACCGACCTGGGCGCGTTGCCCGGGTATCACCTGTCCTGGGCCAACGATATCGGCCCGGACGGCGTGGTCGGGGCGTCCAGCACGCCCGGCCAGGTCCAGGGGGTGTTCTGGCCCAACGACGGCGTCGCGGTGCAGCTGCGGCCTGCCGCCGCCGGCTGGGCGACCGCCGAGGCGATCAACAACAGCCGGGTCATCGTCGGCACCTCCGGCGACCAGGCGGTGCGCTGGGCCCATCCCGGCGCCGCGCCGGTCCTGCTGCCCAGCCCGGCGGTCTACACCAGGACCACCGCGAAATCGATCAACAACAAGGGCCTGATCGCGGGCAACGGCGATCACCCGGAGACCTACCAGACCAGGGCCCTGCGCTGGAGTTCCGGCCGGGCGCCCAGGGTGCTGCCGCCGCTGCCCGGCCACCAGGAGAGCGAGGTCGGCTCCGCGGGCGCGGTCGGGGAGAACTCCGTCGTGGTCGGCAAATCCGACGACGACGCGGTGTTCTGGGACGCCGCCGGGAACGTGCACAAGCTGCCCCAGCTGGCCGGCTGGGCCCGCAGCACGGCGCACGCGATCAACCGGCACGGGGTGATCGTCGGCTCCTACGACCTGCCCGGTGGCGGGGGCGGGGCGGTGCGCTGGGAACGTGGCCGGGTCACCGTGCTGCCGAACCTGCCCGGCGCCGACCACAGCGGCGCCTACTCGATCAACGACTCGGGCGTGTCGGTCGGCGCCTCCAGCGGGCGCGCGGTCCGCTGGGACGCCGCGGGCGTGGCGACCGAGCTGCCCAAGCTGAGTGATCAGCTGCCAGGGCACGCCAAGGCGATCAACGAGCGTGGCCAGGTCACCGGGACGAACAGCCCGCAGTGGCGGCAGGACCACGCGGTGCGCTGGACGCCCTGACCGGTAAGCGTCAGGCAGTCGCTCCGGCCGCGGCGAGGCGTTCCGCCTTGTCCGCGGCCGAGAGCGCGTCCAGCACGCCGGTCAGCTCGCCGTCGAGCACCTGGTCCAGGTTGTATGCCTTGTAGTTGACCCGGTGGTCGGAGATCCGGTTCTCCGGGAAGTTGTAGGTGCGCACCCGCTCGGAGCGGTCCACCGTGCGGACCTGGCTGCGCCGGTCCGCCGAGGCCTTGCGGGCGGCCTCCTCCTCGGCCAGCGCGACCAGCCGGTTCTGCAGCACGGCCATCGCGCGGGCCTTGTTCTGCAGCTGGCTGCGCTCGTTCTGGCAGGAGACCACGATGCCGGTGGGCAGGTGGGTGATGCGCACCGCGGAGTCGGTGGTGTTCACGCTCTGGCCGCCGTGGCCGGAGGAGCGGAAGACGTCCACCCGCAGGTCCTTCTCGTCGATCTCGACCTCGACGTCCTCCTGCTCGGGGTAGACCAGCACCCCGGCCGCGGAGGTGTGCACGCGGCCCTGGGACTCGGTCACCGGCACCCGCTGCACCCGGTGCACGCCGGCCTCGTACTTCAGCCGGGCCCACACCCCGTCCAGCTCGGCCCCGCCCTTGCTCTTGACCACCACGGTGACGTCCTTGAACCCGCCCAGGTCGGACTCCACCGAGTCGAGCACCTCGGTCTTCCAGCCCTGCCGCTCGGCGAAGCGCAGGTACATCCGCAGCAGGTCCCCGGCGAACAGCGCCGACTCCTCGCCGCCCTCGCCGGACTTGATCTCCATGACCACGTCCGCGGCGTCGTGCGGGTCCCTGGGCAGCAGCAGCTCGGTGAGCTTGCGCTCCAGCGCCGGGATGGTCTCGGCCAGCGCGGCGGCCTCGGCGGCGAAGGCCGCGTCCTCACTGGCCAGCTCCAGCGCGGCCTCCCGGTCGGACCGGGCCTGGTCCAGCTCGCGCAGGGTGCGCACCACCGGGGTCAGCTCGGCGTAGCGGCGGCCCAGCTTGCGCGCCGCGGCCTGGTCGGCGTGCACCGCGGGATCGGCCAGCCGACCCTCCAGCTCGGTGTACTCCACGAGCAGGGTGTCCAGCGAGGCGGTGTCCACGGCGTCCTCTTCCCGGTAAGACCTTCAGGCCGACACGACAACGGCGCCCACCCCAGCGGGATGGGCGCCGTGAAGTCGGCTACTTGTTGCGCTTGCCGTAGCGGGCCTCGAAGCGCGCCACGCGGCCACCGGTGTCGAGGATCTTCTGCTTGCCCGTGTAGAAGGGGTGGCAGTTGGAGCAGACCTCGACCGTGATCTGGCCGGTCTTCTTGGTGCTGTGGGTCTGGAAAGAGTTGCCACAGCCGCAGTTCACCTGGGTGACCACGTAGTCGGGGTGGATACCGCTTCTCACCGTCTTGTTCCTTTCTCAGGGGCCGCCGGGTCCCCACGAGCCGTACAACGGGGTGAACCGGAGCCTTATTCCGACCCCTGAGTATGCCAGGTCTTCGGCGGTGCTCTCGCCGTGGGACCGCTCACCTTCAGAAACCGACCTCCGGGCGCAATGGCCGGACCATCGGGCGCATTGCCAGCGCAGACTGCTGATATCGGTCACAGGCCGCAGCAAAATCATCACGTGCTGTGTGCGGCGAGCTGGCGAGTACCCATGCTGACCTGGCTGGGCATCCCGCTGCTGGTCATCGGATCGATGATCGGCATCGGTGGTCTCGGCCTGCTGGCCTTCGGCTCCCCCACCCAGCTCTACAGCGCGACCTTCGGCGTCGCCGCCGCACTCGGCCTGGTCACCAGCCGCAACGTGGTCTGGCAGGCCGGCTGGCAGCGGCACGGCCTGCGCTGGCCCTACCTGCTGGCACTGGTGGCCGCCGGGGTCGCCCTGGACGGTCAGGAGCTGCCTTCCTGGCTCGCGGTCACCCTCGGCGTGCCCTGCCTGCTGCTGCTCGTGCGCACGCTGCGCACATTGCCCACCCTGGACGCCGATGGCGGCTGCGCCGAGACCAGGGATCTGATCAGCACCTGATGAGCCCGCTCCCCTGCTGAAACGGAAACGGCGCGTCCCCCGCAGGCCCGGGGACGCGCCGTTTCCGTGTGCCTGAGGGGCTCAGCTCTCCCAGCTCTTGGCGACCAGCACCGCGTTGTGCCCGCCGAAGCCGAAGGAGTTGCTCATCGCGTACCGCACCTGGTGCTCCTGCGGCGCGTTGGGCACGAAGTTCATCTCCGGGTCCAACGGGTTGTGCAGGTTGATCGTGGGCGGCACCACGCCGGTGCGCATGGCGAAACCACAGGCGATCAGTTCGATCGCGCCTGCCGCGCCGATCATGTGCCCGGTCATCGACTTGGTGGAGCTGACCGGGATCTTGGTGGCGTGCTCGCCCAGCACGTTGCGGATGGCCTGGGTCTCGGTCTTGTCGTTCAGCTCGGTGCTGGTGCCGTGCGCGTTGATGTAGTCGATCTGCTCCGGCGCCACCCCGGCGTCGGCCAGCGCCCTGGTCATCGCCCGCCGCGCGCCCGCGCCCTCCGGGTGCGGGGCGGTCCAGTGGTGCGCGTCCGAGGTCGAGGCGTACCCCACGATCTCGGCCAGGATCGGCGCGCCCCGGCGCAGCGCGTGATCCAGCGATTCCAGGATGACCACGCCGGAACCGGCGGCCATCACAAAGCCGTCCCGGTCCGCGTCGAAGGGCCTGCTGGCCCGCTCCGGGTCGTCGTTGCGCCGGGACAGCGCCCTGGCGTTGGAGCTGGAGGCGATGTCCAGCGGGGTGACGCTCATCTCCGCGCCGCCGGCGATGACCACATCGGCCTCGCCGTACTGGATCCAGCGGGTGGCGGTGCCGATCGCGTCGGTGCCGGTGGCACAGGCCGAGTTGAGCGCCAGGGTCGGTCCGGCCGCGCCGAACATCAGGCTGACCTCGCCGGTGGCCGAATCGTGCGCGCCGGTGATGGCCTGGTAGGCCCCGACCGCGCGACCGCCCTTCTCGGTGAGCAGCTTGACCGAGTCCTGCATGTACTTCATCGCGCCGTAGCCGGTGCCGATGAGCACACCGCAGCGCGGGGCCAGCTCGCTGTCGATGGTCAGCTTGGCGGCCTCGACCGCCTGGATCGAGGCGGCCACCCCGTACTGGGCGAAGAGGTCCATCCGCCTGCTGAGCTTGCGCGGCATGTGGTCCTCGGCCACGAATCCCTTGACCTCGCCCGCGATCTGGGACGGGAAGGGCTCGGCGTCGAAGGTGGCGATCCGGGCGATCCCGCTGCGCCCGGCCATGAACGCGGACCAGGTGTCCTCCGCGGTCAGGCCGACCGGGCTGATCGCACCCCAGCCGGTCACCACCACCCGCGGCCGGTGCTTCCGGAACTCTGCTACCGACATTGGCTTTTCTCCACCTCGTATGTCCGGACGGTCAGGCGTTGGCCATGCGGGTCTTGCGGGCCGCGGGCAGGTGTTCGGCGACGGCCTTGGAGATCAGCAGCGGCTCGGCCACCCGCTGTCCCTGATACGCCACGTAGTTGGCGGCCACGCCGTACCCACCGAACGGCTTGTTGCCGTCGTCGGTGTCCAGCACGGTGAGGTTCACCGACACGTAGTGCCGCTTGCCCAGCGCGGACACGACATCCGGCGCGTCGCCGTAGACCATCGCGCCCATCGCCCGCTCGTTCACCGTGGGGTGGTTGGCGAAGGCCCGCAGCTGCTGGGTGTTCTGGTAGACGACCACGTTGAAGATCGGCGCGAACGTCTCCTCGATGGGCATCTTCTTGTTGTAGGGCCGCACCAGCACCGCGGGCTCCAGGTGCCGGGAGCGGAAGTCCAGCCGCCCGCCGGCCACGATGTGCTCGCGGTTGAGCCGCAGGTAGTCCGCGGCCGCCTCGATCGCGGTCTCGTAGTACAGCGGGCCGTAGTCCGCGCCGGGGTCGGTGTAGCTGCCGTAGCGCAGTTCGCCGACCCGCTTGGTGAGCTGGTCCACGAACGCCTCGGCCTCACCGGCGTGCACCAGGAAGACGTCCGGGGCGAAGCAGTCCTGGCCGGAGTTGAGCATCCGGATCCGCACCGCGTCGGTGACCGCGAGGTCGATGTCCGCGCCCTCGGCCACCACAAACGGGTTCACGCCCTGGCCGTAGAACAGCAGCATCTGGTCATCGCGCAGCTGGGCCCGGACCAGTTCGGCGTTCTGGTAGGCGCCGGTGAACACCAGCACGTCCGCCTCGGCCACCGGGACCTCGACGAACTGCCGCTGGCTCAACGTGGTCAGCTCGATGGACTCCAGCTTGTGCACCGGCGCGAGCAGCTCGTGCAGCCGCTTGGTGGTGCCGGTGACCTGGCTGGACGGCCGGAAGATGATCTCGTCGGTGTAGAGCGACGGGATCAGCGTGTAGAGCACGTAGGAGTAGAACAACACGTTGGAGGACATGAACACGGCCATCTTCGGCACCCGGCCGGGCCGGTAGGCCGAGACCTCTTCGAGGGCCCCTTCCAGCGCGCTGAGTCCGGCCTCGATCTCGTCCAGCACGGCCTTGTGGTTGGAGATCTCGGTCAGCACGTCGATCAGCGGCTGCGGATCGCTGCGGATGTGCTCGGCCACCGCGCGCAGGGCGGCCAGTCGCGCCGGGTGCGGCACCGCGGCCAGGTCGGTGAGCCGGGTCAGGTCGGGCTTTCCGTTGTTGTTCAACGGGAACTCGGTCACCACCAGCACCTGGTTGGGCTGCTCGTAGGAGGGCAGCAGCGCACAGATCTTCTCCCGCCAGTACCGGGCCTCGCGCAGGTCGGGGTCGGCCACCACGAACACCAGCTGACTGCCGCGGCGCTCGTCGTCCAGGGCGACCACCTTGACCGCCGCCCCGGCCTCCTCGGCCTTGCGCGCCAAGGCTTCCGGGTAGAGCGTGTGGCCCATCCGGTGCACCGCGTACTTGCGGCCGACCACGTAGAGGTTGCCCTCCTCGTCGGTGTAGCCGATGTCGTTGGTGCGGTAGACCTCCTCGGCGTGCTCGGTGATCGAGCCGTCCGCGGCCAGGTAGCCGGTGAGCTGACCGGGCGAGCTGACCAGGATCTCGCCGATCTCGCCCGGCGGGACCGCGTTGCCGTCCTCGTCCAGGATCCGCACCACGACCCCGTCCAGCGGCTGGCCACAGCCGATCGCGTTGCCGGGCGCCGCGAGGGCGATGTTGCCGACCTCGGTGCTGCCGTAGCCGTCCAGCAGGGGCTGGCCGGTGGCCACCACGAACTTCTCGGCCAGCGCCCGGTCCAGCGGCGCGCCGCCCACACACCACATGCGCACGTCGCGCAGGCCCTCGGCGGATTCCGGCCGGCGTTCCACCAGCTTGAGCATGGTGTGGTAGGTCGCGGGAGTCGCGTCCACCACGGTCGCCCGGTACCGGCCGGCCATGTCCACCGCGTGGTCCAGCCGGGCGTACGGCGCCACGATCAGCGAGCAGCGCGCGATCCACCACAGCAGCACCAGGGAGAGCCCGTACTGGTGGGAGAAGGGCAGCAGCGGCATCAGCACGTCGGCCTCGGTGTAGGCCATCCGCTGCTGGGTGCGTTCGATGTTGCCCAGGAAGGACTTGCCCGAGCGCACGATGCCCTTGGGTTCGCCGGTGGTGCCGGAGGACCAGGCGATCAGCGCGTCGGAGCGGGTGAACCAGTCCACGAAGGACAGGGAGCCGCCCAGGGCCGGAATGGCCGCGGCGTCCTCCAGCAGGCCGTCCAGGCTGATCACCCGGTCGGCGTCGAGCACGGTCAGGTCCTGGCTGACCTCCGGGCGCACCAGCGCCCAGCCCGCCCTGGCGAAGGCGGTGATCCGCGCCGTCTCCTCGGGGGTCTGCCGGTGGTCCACCAGCACGATCGAGATGTCCAGATGCACCAAGGCCAAGAGCACGGTGACGTATCCAGCCGAGTTGTCCGCCTTGAGGATCACCCGGTTCCCTGGACACAGCCCGCGAGCGCGCAGTGCGGCCGCCACCCGCAGTGCGTCCTGCTCGACCTCAGCCGTGGATCGCACGGAGTTCGCTGTCACCAACCTGGCTGCCACAGGTTCCACCGCTGGTCTCCCACCCCTCGCCCGGATTCACCCCGCCGATGGCCATGCCCACAGCTCGCGGCGAGCGCACGCGATTGCCATCCGGGGTTTAGCTGCCCTACTTGTGCTCACTTTGTGTGTCGGACCACTGACGGTGGGTTCACACCCGGGTCAGTCGCCCCTGTGCCTCGTGGCCCGCCACCGGCCACGGTTCCGTTCCGCCAATTCCAGTATTGGTCGGAACACCCACTCAAATTACCGGGGCGTAGTCATGTTTCGACAATGAGAACTTTCTGACGTTCTTCCGGCTAGATAAAACTTCCTGAAGCAGGTCTCCAGCTGCGTCCGGCCGGGGGCTGCGTTCGAGCGGCACGCGAGGTACCACCCGATCTACGCAACGACCCCAGTATGCCTGACCGGTCCCGGCACACCCTGGCTGATCTGCCGCGATCAGGAGGATTTCCACCCACCCGGCCGCCCGATCAGGCTGGTCGGGGCCGCGTGGACCGAGTCACGCCGCCTAGTCCCGATCACCCGCGAGCTAGCCCGAACAGGCTATCAATCGCACCGCCGAACGGCTGAGCACGGACTGTTCGCGCGTCCGGGAGAGCGGGCAAAGGGGCCGGTTGACACAGAGCGCGCCAACTCCGGCAAACCATTCCCTCAGTCTTGCGACCTACGTGAAGTTATTATCGAACAGTCGACCGAATTAACCTGTTACGAGGGAAAAGACGTCAAGCCAACGCAAAGTGCGACGGTGAATAACCGACCGCGTTCTGGAAGAACCACAGAGGTGCCAGTGGCCGGAAGCGCGCCCGCACCGCCGCGCCGCCGGGTGCACCCCGCCCCGCGTGGTACCGGTCTCACGCGTCCGACCTGCGGCGAAGCCGGGTCCGGGGGACGGGGGCCGGGGTGACCCCGGGCACAGCACGTGCGGGCCCGGAAGTCCAGCGGCAGCGCGATCCGGGATCAGCGAACTGAGAGTCCCCGAGGCGGGCTGCGGGCACCGCACAAGCCGCTCGAAGCGGAGCAGGGGGCAACAGGATGTCGATGCCAGCGGGGTGCACCCCCGGAATAAGGTCGGGGGATGCTCCCGGTCGCGGCGAGAGCATCCCCCGATGGCACACAGGGTGTGCGGTGTGTCACCAGCAGATCAGCAGACTCAGCGTGCTGATCAGGCCCGCGCCGAACTCGGCGGGGCCGTCGACCTCGGCAGGCTCGATCGCCTGCAGGTCCAGTACGTCCATCCGGGTTGTCACCTCCCCTCGTGCGCTCGGGCGAACAGCGGCAACGCCCCGGTGGTCACGGCGTGCAGCGCGAGCAGCACGCCTGCCGAACCGGTGGCGAGATCGTGGGACAGCCGCAGCAGCGCGTCACCGGGGAAGGCCAGCCCGCCCCCGTGCGGCACCGCGTGCCAGGCCAGCCTGCTGACGTGACCGCGCAGCGTGTCCTGCACCCGGTCACCGTCCACCCCAGGCAGGCCGCGGAGCGCGGCGAGCGCGCACACCAGTCCGGCCCGGCCGGTGAATAGTCCGCTGTGAATGGTGAACTCTGCTTCCAGTGCCCGCTGCACAGCGGGCAGCGCCCCGGTGAACACCGGGTCCGGCCGCAGCCGCAGCAGTTCGGCCATGGCCAGGGCGATCCCGGCGGTGCCCGCGGCCAGGTAGGGCAGCAGCCGGCGACCGGCGCGGACCTGCAAGGCCCCGGCCGCGGTCAGCTCGGCGTGCTGAAGATCCCGGTGCAGGGCCCGGCCGGCCGCGTCCAGCAGGTGGTCCGCGCCGCCCTCGGCGTGCGCGCGGCTGAGGAACAGGGCCGCGCCCGCGCCGCCGCGGGTGAGTCCGGGCAGTCCGAAGGGCACCGCCTCCACCCCGGCCAGCACCAGGGCGGCCACCCGGTCGGCCAGGTCCAGGCCCCATTCGGTGAGCCAGCTGCGGCCGATCACCCGGCCCAGGTGCAGCAGGGTCAGCCCGATGCCGGAGAGACCCTCGTACAGATCGGCGCCCGTGCACGCCTCGGTGGCCGCGGCCAGCCGCTCCAGGACTTCCCGCGCGGTCTCGACATGCCCGAACTCGGCCAGCACCAGCGCGATGCCGTGCCCGCCCGCGAACAGCCCCGGCCGCCCGGCGCCGCGCCGGGCCAGCGCCCGCAGCAGCCAGTCCTCGTACTCCGGGAACCGGCCGGATCCGCTGGTGTGCAAGGCGTAGAGCACGCCGGCCGCACCGTGTGCCAGGCCGAGGCCGTCCTCGGCGAACTGGGCGATGTCGCCGGGGAAGAGCCGGTCGGACCGCTGCGGGGTGGCCGCGGCCACGATCGCCGCGGTGATCCGCTCGCGCAGCCGGGCCAGGTCGGCCGGGCCGGTGGCGAAGGCGGGCGGCACCGGGTCCCGGGTGCTGGGTGGCGGGGACCCGGCGCCGGCACAGAGTCGCGCCAGGATCGGCCGCACGTACTCCGGCGGCAGCGGGAACCGGGCCAGCACCGCGGCGCAGAGCGAGCGGACCTTGCCGGGGGCCAAGGCGCACAAGGAGTTCAGCGGCAGGAACAGCGCGAGGCGGAGCGCGGCCAGCGCGTAGTGGTCCACGTCGAAACCGCCCACCCCCGGCGGGGCGGTGTAGCCGGGCGCGCCCAGCGGGGCGCGGGTGGCCGCCGAGACCGGGGCGGCCAGCTCGAAGTCCAGCAGGGTGATCCGGCCGTCCGGGCCGACCATGATGTTCATCGGGTGCAGATCGCCGAAGACCACGCCGCGCTCGTGCAGCGCGGCCACTGCCGCGGTCACCTTGGCCACCACGTCCAGCGCCCACTGGGTGTACCCGGCCACGGCGGCGTCATCGGCCCCGGCGGCGGCCAGCGGGTAGCGGCGGACCAGTTCGGTGGCCAGCGGCACGCCCTCGACGTGGCTGAGCGCGAGGAACTCGTGCTCCCAGCAGGTGAAGCGGCCCAGCACCGTGGGCACCCCCGGCAATCCGGCCAGCAGGGTGAGCATGGCGTGCTCGTTGGCCAGCCGGTGCACCGCGTCGTGCCCGTCCACGTCCAGCCCGGCGTGCGGGCGGGCCTCCTTGAGCACCAGCTGCCGCGAGCCGTCCGGCTCCTCGGCCAGGTAGACCCCGCCCGCGTTGGAGAAGTGCAGTGGGCGCAGCACCCGGTAGGGCAGTCCGGCCCGCGCGCGGCGGCGGTCCAGGTGCGGTCGCAGCACCTCGGGCAGGGCCACCCAGGACGGCGGGCTGAACTTCGGGCCGCGCTGATCCGGCACCAGGTTGCCCTCGGGATCGGCCAGCGCCGGCACCAGTTCGCCCTCGGCGGTGAGGCAGTAGCGCTCGGTGAAACCGCCGTAGCGCACGTAGAGCGGGCCCTGGCCCCAGCGCAGGTCGTTGAGGATGTACGGACCGGGTCTGCCGGCCAGTTGCGGGTCGAGCCGGTGCAGCGCCCTGGCGAACTGGGTCTCGTCGGCCGGGTAGAGGGTGATGAACTTGCCGCTGGCGCCGCGGGCGGCGTACTTGGCGTTGTGCGCGAGCACCGCGGCCCGGCTGTCCAGGAACTTGAACGGCACCCGGTGCAGCAGGCAGTCGGCGGCGACGATCTCCAGGACCTCGGCTGCTCCGTCGGGAGTGGCGGAGACGTGGATCTTCCAGCCCTGGTCCGGGGTGGGCGCGCCCTGGGGGTGCAGGACCACCCAGGACTCTCGCCTGCTGCGCCGCCAGTGCGGCGGCAACGGCGCGCTGACCAGCGGGTACCGCTCGACCGCCGCGGTGCGGTGCGCCGGAGAGTCGTAGAAGTAACGATCGACGAAACAATACTTCTCGTATTCGACTTCAATCACGCCGGCACACCTCCCCACTTTTTTGAACTTTCCCCTCGATCCCAAAAGAACCCTACCCGCACCACGCATTTCCTCAATACGCTAAGCGGTCTACCTTTTCCGCCACGAAAGTCGCAGGAAAGGATTGGCCCGCAACTTTAGTCGCGGGCAATCCGTTGCCTACTCCGGAGAAATCGAGACCAGCCCGGTCCGATACGCGAAGATGGCCAGCTGAACGCGGTTATCCAGCCCCAGCTTGGCCAGTACCCTGGTCACCCGGCTCTTGACCGAGGACTCGGTGCTCTCCAGTTTTTCCGCAATGGCGGCATTGGACCAGCCGGTCGCCACCAACTTCACCACATCGATCTCCCGCTCACCGAGCAGACCAATTCCCCTGGCGACCGCCGGATCGGGCTGCACCATCCGGTGCACGGTGTGCTCGATCAGGCGCAGGGTCACCGCGGGGGACAACATGGCATCGCCCCGGGAGACCACCCGGACCGCGTGCGCCAGCTCCTCCGGCGAGGTGTCCTTGCGCAGGAACCCGCTGGCCCCGGCGGCCAGCGCGGAGTAGACGTGGAAGTCGGAGTCGAAGGTGGTCAGCATCAGCACCCTGGGCCGCGGCGCCGGGCCGGTCCACTCCCCGATCAGCCTGCGGGTGGCGCCGATGCCGTCCAGTTCGGGCATGCGCACGTCCATCAGCACCACGTCCGGGCACAGCTCGGCGGCCTTGGCCAGCGCGGCCACCCCGGTGGCGGCCTCGCCGACCACCTCAAGATCGGGGCGCAGCGAGAGCAGGGTGGACAGCCCCGCCCTGACCACCGCGTCGTCGTCGACGAGCAGCAGGCGAATGGTCACGAAACGCTCCGCAGCGGGATCCGCGCGTCCACCACGTAGCCGCCGTCGGGCGCGGCCGCCGAACTCAGCTGGCCACCCAGCCGGGCCACCCTGGCCTGCATGCTGAGCAGCCCCAGCCCGCTGCCGGGCACCGCGGGCAGCCGGGCCGCCCTCGGCGGCTCGTTGACCACCCGCAACCGCAGCGCGTCGGTGGCGGTGTCCACGCCCACCTCGATGCTCACCCTGGTCGGCGAGGCGTGCTTGACCACGTTGGTCAGTGCCTCCTGCAGCACCAGGAATCCCTCCGCGCCCACCTCGGGGCTCATCGAACGCGGCAGCTCGGCCACCGAGAACTCCACGTCGTTGCCCGCGTTGCGCACCGCGGAAGCCAGCCGGGTCACCCCCTCCGGCCCGCAGTCGGCGCCGTCCGGGCCGTCCGCGATCCCGCGCAGCAGGTTCTGCAGCCGGACCATCTCGGTCATCGCCTGCCTGCTGGACTCGCGGATCTGGTTGGCCGCCAGCACCGCCTGCGGATCATGCCGGGCCAGCAGCTCCTCGAAGACGTGCGTTTGCACGGACAGCGCGCTGAGGTGGTTGCCCACCACGTCGTGCAGGTCCAGCGCGATCCGTTCGCGTTCGGCGCCCACCGCCGAGCGCACCTCGCGGCTGCGCCGCTCGCGCTGCCGGTGCACGCTGCGGCGCAGCGAGCCCACGTGCGCGGCGAAGCGGTGCTGGTGGCTGCCGATCATGTAGGCCAGGCCCACCGCCAGCGCCACCACCAGCCAGTCGGCCAGCTGGATGTGCTTCTCATACATCAGGCTGACGATCACCGCGTGCGCCCCGCCCCAGCCGGCCACCACCCAGGCCACCCACGGCCGGTGCCTGCGCGCGCCGTAGCGGCCCAGCGCGTGCGCGGCGATGAGCAGCGGGATCCCGCCGGTCATCTCCGGCACCCCGAGCACGCCGCGGACCAGCACCATCGCGCCCACGATCAGGAAGATCACCACCGGCCTGCGCCTGCGCAACAGCAGCGGCAGGGTCACCCCGTAGGCCGCCAGCGCACCCGCGGCCAGCCGCCAGGGTTCGGCGGGGACCAGGAACAGCGCGAGCAGGTCCAGCGCCCCGAGCGCGCCGACCAGCAGCACGTCAGGGGCGCTTTGCCGTGCGCCACGCGACCACACCGACAGCCGCCTCCCATTAGACGCCCGTGTCACCGTTCCGCCCACCACTCCCAGTAGGTAAATACCTGGCATCCGCGCCGCTCAACCACCCAGGACAGAAGCCGTCACCTAATCGGCCCAATGCCCTTATTGTCTGCGCAACGACAGCTGCCGCCTTTCGGTCAGGACTATTACGCCCACCGGACTACTGCACACGGAGCCAACCGATCGCGTCAGCGGCTGACTCCCGGACAGCGCTGTTGGCGATCGGCTAACCTGGCGGATTTCTTGACTCCCAAAGGGATCGTTCTGGGGCAACAGCGCGATCCGGTCACAAACGGAACGTCCCTTTGGCGACAAAAAGCGGGCGCCCCCGGCCATCGGCCGAAAGCGCCCGCTTACTTACCGACGAGTATCAGTCGTCGTTGCTGCCTGGCGTGTTCTTCGAGACCGTCATCAGGAACTCGATGTTGGTCCGGGTCTTGCGGAGCCGGTCCAGCAGCAGGTCGATGGCCTGCTGGTCGTCCAGCGCCGCCAGCACCCGACGGAGCTTGATGGTGACCGCCAGCTCGTCCGGAGAGAGCAGCAGCTCCTCCTTCCGGGTGCCGGAGGCATCCACGTCGACCGCCGGGAAGGTGCGCTTGTCGGCGATCTTGCGGTCCAGCTTCAGCTCCGCGTTACCGGTGCCCTTGAACTCCTCGAAGATGACCGTGTCCATGGTGGACCCGGTCTCCACCAGCGCGGTGGCGAAGATGGTCAGCGAACCGCCACCCTCGATGTTGCGCGCGGCGCCGAGGAAGCGCTTGGGCGGGTAGAGCGCGGTGGAGTCGACACCACCGGAGAGGATCCGGCCCGAGGCGGGGGCGGCCAGGTTGTAGGCGCGGCCCAGCCGGGTGATCGAGTCCAGCAGCACGACCACGTCGTGCCCCATCTCCACCAGGCGCTTGGCGCGCTCGATGGAGAGTTCGGCCACGGTGGTGTGGTCGCCCGGCGGCCGGTCGAAGGTCGAGGCGATGACCTCGCCCTTCACCGAACGCTGCATGTCGGTGACTTCCTCAGGGCGCTCGTCCACCAGGACGACCATGAGGTGGCACTCCGGGTTGTTCGTGGTGATCGCGTTGGCGATCGCCTGCAGCACCGAGGTCTTGCCCGCCTTGGGCGGGGAGACGATCAGCGCGCGCTGTCCCTTGCCGATCGGCATCACCAGATCGATGACGCGCGTGGTGAGGATGTGCGGCTCGGTTTCGAGGCGCAGTCGCTCGTTCGGGTACAGCGGGGTCAGCTTGGTGAATTCCGGGCGGCCGCGCACGGCCTCCGGCTCCAGGCCGTTGATGGAGTCCACCCGCACCAGCGGGTTGAACTTCTGCCGCTGCGCCTCCCCGTCCCGGGGCTGGCGCACGGCGCCGGTGATCGCGTCACCACGGCGCAGGCCGTAACGGCGGACCAGCGACAGCGAGACGTAGACGTCGTTCGGGCCCGCCAGGTAACCGGAGGTGCGCACGAAGGCGTAGTTGTCCAGCACGTCGAGGATGCCGGCCACCGGCAGCAGCACGTCGTCCTCGCGGACCTCGGTGTCGCCACCGCCGCCGCCACGACCGCCCCGCTCGCCACGGTCACCGCGATCTCCACGGTCACCCCGGTCCGTGCCGCCACCCTCGCCATCCCGGCCACGGTTGCGCCGACGGTCCCGGAAGCGGCGTCCGCGCCGTCCCCTGCCGTCCTCGTCCTCGTCGTCCTCGACGCCCTGCGGCTGACTCTGGGCCGCCGCGGCACGTTCGCCCCGGTCCCCGCGGTCATTGCGGTCGTTGCGGTCGTTGCGATTGCGGTTGCGGTCGTTCCGGTTGCCCCGGTCTCCCCGCTCACCGCGGTCGCCCCGCTCACCGCGTTCCTGCCGCTCGCCGCGCTCGGCCCGCTCCTGGCGCTGCTCGGCCGGCTTCTCCCGCTGCTCGGCGGCGACAGCGACAGGCTGCTCCACCTGCTCGACGGGCTTGTCGGCCTGGGGCTGCTCCGGAGCGCGCTCGCGGGGGTTCCGCTGCTCGCCCTCCGGGCTCCCGGCCGGACGGGTGGCCGCCCGACGGCGGCGGTTACGCCGGGCATTATCGCCCCCGGCGTCGCCCTCACCAGCCGCGTTGTCCGCGGCGGCGGGGGTTGCGGCGGGCGCCGGCGGGGCGCTCTCCACCGCGGTGGCCTTGGGCGCGGGGGTGCTTTCGGCACCCAGCGCCAACTGACCGGTCTCGGCCTTGGCCGGCTTGGCAGCCTCGGCGCGTGGCGCCGAACCGCCGCCTTGCCGCTCCTTGATGGCGGCGATCAAGTCGCCCTTGCGCATCCCACTGGTGTTGCCGATGCCCAGCTCACCAGCGAGCTGACGCAGCTCGGCGAGCACCATCCCGGAAAGGCCGCCACGACGTCGAGTCGCCGTGCCATTGGCCGAAGGGCTGGCAGCGGTCGTCTCGACCGCGTCGCCGCCCAGTAGTTCGGTTTCGCTCACGAATGTCCTTCCTGACCGGTCCCCGCCTCCTACGTGGACCAGCGGACTTGCCGCCCGACGGAACGCGGGACAGCAGGTCGTCCAGTACCGGTGGGAAGACTCGGTACGGGACTGTCAATCACCGCCTCGGTGTACCCGTCAGCGTGGATCCCGTCCTGGAGGGGATCGAGACCTAGCTTCAACGGGGATGCGACCCAGGAACGAGGCCCGGGAACGGCACCGGCGACCGTGCGCGCGGTGACTGATTGCCTCTGAGGGTAGACCCCGGGTCAACGGGGTGCAACAACCGGGTGGGTCCTGGCGTGGCGGGAAGGGCCTTGGCTACCTCGGCTTTGCTCCCTCAGACGGGTTCGCAGACCCCCCGATCGGTTCCACCACCACCCCGCCCTGGTCAATGGGCAGGGCCATCGGGGTGAACCCGGACAGGTCCGCCTCGTCAGGCAGGTGACCCCCGCGCGGGAAGGCGATCACGGTGGGTCCCGCTCCGGAGACCATGGCCGGGATCCCGGCCGCCCGCAACGAGTCCACCAGCGCCATCGTCGCCGGGAAGGCGGGCCTGCGGTACTCCTGGTGCAGCCGGTCCGCGGTGCCCGGCAGCAGCAGCCAGGGATCGGTGGTCAGGGCGTAGACGGCGAGCGCGGAGCGCCCGGCCGCGAAGGCCGCGTCCCGCAACGGGACCTGCTCCGGCAGCAACCCGCGTGTGGTCTTCGTCTCGGATTCGGTCTCCGGCACGAACACCAGCGGCGCCAGCTCCTCATGCGGCTCCAACCGGATGGCCTGGTAGTCCTTGCCGTCCTGCCAGGCGATCACGATCCCGCCGTAGACACTGGCCGCGGCGTTGTCCGCGTGCCCCTCGAACTCCGCCGCGAGCTGCAACACCCCGTCATCCAGCTCCCGGTCCGCCAGCGCGAACCCGGCCGCCACCCCGGCGACCGCCGCCGCCGCAGAGGACCCGAGCCCACGGGCGTGCGGAATCCGGTTCCGGCACACCAGATCCAGCCCCAGCCCGGCAACCCCACAACTGGACAAAGCGGACCGCACCGCCCGCACGACCAGATGCCGCTCATCCGTCGGCACCCGCCCCGCGCCCTGGCCCTCGACCCGCACCCGGATCTCCCCCGCCGGCGCGACCCGCACCTCGACCTCGTCGTAGAGGCCCAGCGCCAGCCCGAGCGAGTCGAACCCCGAACCGAGATTCGCCGTCGACGCGGGCACCGTGACCCGCACACCACTACCGATCCGCACCAGCACACCCTAGATCAGGGCATCCGGGCCCAACCGGTCCTCGCGACCTCGCGCACCCGCTTGTCCAGGCTCTGCACGACCGAGCGCGGCACATCGCCGAACAGACAGACCGGGAGCACTCCGAACACCTGGAACCAGACCAGACCGGGCAGGCCGTGGCGACCCAGCATCCAGGGCAGCAGGATCGAGATGGTGGTGATCAGCACGCCGCAGGACAGGATGATCAGACTGCCGATGACCGCGGTCCGCCGCCACCCGGGCAGCGCCGCCACGTCGACCAGCTCGCCGTAGAACAGCGCGCGGCCCTGCCACAGGAAGGCCGCGGTCCAGCCGAAACCGAGCGCGTACAAGGGGAGCTGCCCCAGCAGGACGACGAAGAACTCCAGGTTGGCCCGGTTCAGCTGTGCCATCAGGAAACACCACAGGCCGAGGAAGAACACCGCCCCACCGGTCTGGACGACGCCGTTCACGGCCCAGGCACGCCTGCTGCGGGCCGCGCCGGGTACCAGCTGCCACCGCGGCAACCCGCTTGACCCCGGCGGCACTGGGAACTGGCTGTGCTGATCGCGGCCGACGAACGGCATCCGCTCCCCCTGCGGTCCGGGCCGGCGCCTCCCCCAGCCCGGCCCACACCCGAACCTAGAGGATCAGCGATCGGCCCGCACCCGAACCCGGCAACCTCGCCGGGTCAGTGCTCGACGACCTCGCCCAGCAGGCTGTCCAGCTGTTCGATCACCTTGCGGTTGTCCACGCCGAAGAAGTTGATCCACCCGTTGCGTTCCCGGCTGCCGCAGCGGCCGGCCTGGATGTCGAAGACGTTGAGCACGCTGCTCGCGCGCACGCTGCGGCCGTACTGGTCCCGCGCGGTGGCGCCGAACTGGGCGTACAGGGTGCGGTCGGCGTCGCCGATTTCCCAGAGGAGCTGGGCGTCTTCCTGGCGGACGCCGCGGGAGGTCAGGATCTGGACGAAGACCTTGCCGGCTTCGGCGGCCTGGCTGACGGCGGATTCCAGCACGTCGGCGGCGACGGTGACCGAGCCGATGCGGCCGGGTGGGGGCTGGGGCAGCAGGCCGGCGGCCGCGGGGGCCAGGCCGGTGCTGCGGACCCAGCCGAAGCGGTACCGGTCGCCGTCGTGCACGGCCAGTACCCCGGTGTCGCCGACGGCGGAGCAGATCGCCTTGATCTCGGGCAGGATCTGCTCGCCGACCCGCCAGGAGAAGCGGATGTCGATGGACCGGTTGGGGCGGGCCAGCAGGACCAGCAGGTCCTCCAGTTCCACGTCCAACCGGCCGTCCTCGGCGCGGCCACGCTGTTCCAGGGAATCCCAGGCCCGGCGGCGGAAATGCGCGCGTTCCTCGTCGGTGACGCCGTGGGACAGCGTGTTCAGCTCGGTGGGCTTGTCGCCCAGTTGCAGGTGCTCCCAGAGCACCTCGAACTCCAGTGCGTTCAGTTCGAGGTCGAGTGAAACAGTCACAGGCCCGGATTCTCGCCAATTACCGGCGGCGCGACCAGCATGCCGTCGCCGAAGATGTCGTCGGTCTCGATGAGGTAGTCAGGACGCTGGTGTTCCTTGTCTTCCTCGCCGTTGGCGCGTGCGCCACCGCCCATGGGGCCGCCCATGCCGCCGGCGCCGCCCCGGCCACCGGGACCGAAGCCACCCGCGCCGCCGGGACCGCCGAGGCCACCCGCGCCGACCCCGCCCATGCCGCCGGGACCGAAGCCGGGCCGCATGCCCGCCGCGTTCGCGCCGAAGCCGCCGGGCATCCCGCCCATCGGCATCCCGCCGCCACCGAAGGGGCTGGGGCCGCCGCCGGGGCCGACCGGCACCGGGTTGCTGGGCAGCGGCTGGTTGAGCACGGGAGTGGGGGTGACCCGGTTCGGGTCGACCTGGTCGTTGGGCAGCTCGATCGGGAACCGGTTGTCGACCGGGTCCCGGTCGTCGGGGATGCCGTCGCCGTCCTTGTCCCGGCCGGGGTTGCGGTCGTCGACCGGGTCGCGGTCGTCGACCGGGTCGCGGTCGTCCGGGATGCCGTCGCCGTCCCGGTCGCCGACCCCGCCGCGGTCGCGGGTGGTGTTGTTGTTGCCGGTGCTGCCGCGCCGGGTGGGCGTGCCGGTGGTGCCGCCGATCTCGGTGGTGCCACCGCCGGAGCTGGTCACGCCGACGTCGATCGGGTCGGGCGCGATGAAGGTGGGCAGGTTGGTCGTGGAGGAGAGCACCGTGGTCTCGTAGCCGCGCATGGTCTCGCGGGCCTGACGCTCGGCGTTGTCCTTGTTCTGCTGCTCCTGCTGCCTGTCGGTCATCCCGCCGGTGAGCGAGGCCCAGCCACGGGAGATCACGTTGTCGCTGGAGGTGACCTGTTTAGGCGGCTCGATCTTCTTCTGGGTGTCCACAAAGGTGTTGGTGCTGGTCTGCGACGTGCTGCGCATCGTGCCGGCCATTGTGGAAGCCTGCGTGGCCCACTGGTGCGCGGGCGAGACCCGCTCCTGCATCTGGTCGAAGGACTTGCCCTGCATGACACCGGTGGCCGCCTCGAACGCCTTCTTGACGTTGTCGCCGATCCGGCTCAGGCGCTCGGCCTGCTTCTCCCAGAGCAGATCACGACTGCTGAGGGCATAGTGCCCACGGCCTTCGTTGATCATCTTGTGGATCTGCTCGTGGCTGTACGCGTCCCAGTTGGTCATGTCCTCACCCCAGTTGTGCCCGTGCGCCCTCAGGCCCGCTTCATGGTGGAGCGGTTCGCCTGCTCCTGGCGCTCGTAGTCCGCGAGACCGTTCTTCAAGTTGGTGATCATGGCCTCCAGGGAGGCGATGAGCTTGTCAGCGGCGGCCACGAGCCCGGCGGGGCCGGTGGCAGGCACGTCGAGGCGCTTGGCCAGCTCGACGCTCGCGGGGTCCTTGGCGGGAGCTTCCTGGGTGCCGATCGCGGAGGTGTACTCCTTGAGATCCTTGGCCTCCAGCAGCTCGGCCTCCAGCTTGGCGATCAGGCCCGGCACCTGGTCCGGCTTGATCATCACTCGGTCCGCCATGGGTTCCCTCCAGCAACGTTCTCCCAGACAGGACCTAGGATGTCACACGGCATGACGCCGGTTCCCCGCTTTGCCTACTCGTGACCCAGCTCACATGGCAAACGCAAACGCACCGAATCAGGCAGCTGCCGGGAGCTTCTCGATCACGGCGGTGAGCACCTGCTCCGCGAGGCCGCAGGCGTCCTGGGTGACTTCGGGCATGCTCCGGTACGAGCTGAAGTACGACCGGAGCGTCTCCTTGGCCGAGATGGCCACGAAGACCATGCAGCCGCGCTGGTCCTTGCCCTCCACCGAGCGGACCGCCGGATAGCCCGCGACCTTGGCCACGACCAGGCCGGACTCCGGCTTCGGCGCGTCCAGCCCGAACTTCTGCAGCAGGGTGGAGTTGTACAGCTCGACCTCGACCGAGGCCCTGCTGTTCTCGTAGTTGGTCCAGGTGCAGCTCGCGGTGGCGGCCTTGGGCTTGTCAGGCAACTTGAACTCGGTGAGCTGAGCCGGGGTCAGTGCCGCGCAGGGGGTGGTGCGGAAGGCGCCCTCGACCGTCTTCGGCTGAGCGGTCACCTTCGTCCACTCCCCGGGGGCCGCGGCCGACGAAGTGGCGGCCTGGGTACCGGGCGGGGTGGGTGTCGCGCCACCCCCACAGGCGGTGACCAGCACCGCAGCCGACATCAGCATGGACCCGAGCAACCAACGTCGTACCGTCACGCCCGCAGCATACGGACGTTCAGCTGCCCTCGGGCAGCGTTGCGAGAACCCGCTCGGCCACCTGCTGGGCGAACGCGCAGGCGTCGGGCACGGCCTCCGGCCTGGTACTGGGTGAGCTGAAGGTCGCGGCCAGGGCCTCGGTGGCGGACACGCCGATCCGCAGCGTGCAGCCACGCTGGTCAGCGCCCTCTTTGGCGCGGACAGCGGGGTACCCGGCGACCTGCACCACGGTCACTCCGGCCCCGGACGGCTCGTGGTCGAAGCGCTGGGCCAGGGAGAGCTGGTCCAGTTCCACCCGGACCGCGGCGCCGCTGGCCTGGTTGCGCCAGGTGCAGCCGGCCGGTTCCTCGGCGGCGGCCTGGACCGGGGCCGAGGGCAGGCCGACGGTGCGGCGTTCGGCCGTGGTCAGCGACTCGCAGGGTTTGGTCCGGAAGCCCTTGTCCACCGACTTGGGCTGGCCGACTTTGGTCCACTCCTTGACCACCGTGCTCGGCCCTGGCTGCGGCGCGGGCGCTTCGGCGGTGCAGGCGGCGCTCAGTGCCGCCAGCAGGACAGCGGCCAGTGCCCAGCAGCGTCGAGCCATCGCACGCACTCCCCTTGCCTCGGCTGATCCGGCTGCCACCCCAGTCTAGGCCGATCAGCGAGCCGGGGTCAGCGGCCGAAGGAGGCCGGGTGGCCGCGGAAGAGGTAGATCATCCACAGGCCGGCCAGCAGCGCGAGCAAGGCGGGCAACGGAAACCACACCCAGCCGAACCAGCCGGTGCGCAGGCAGGCGCGGACCAGCAGCACCGCGAGCACCGCGGCGATCAGCGCGCCCAGTGCCCACAGGTAGGCAGGCGCCGGGGCCTGTGCGGCCGAGACCGCGAGCAGCCCCAGCGCGAGCGCGGTGAGGATCCAATAGCCGGACCGGAGCAGCCCGCGGCTCACCCGAGTTCGAGCGCCGTGGCCACCGCGGCCGGGTCCACCGGGAGGGCTGCCACCTCGGTCATGCCCAGCAGCGCGGTGTCCGGGTCCTTGAGTCCGTGGCCGGTGACCGTGCACACCACCACCGAACCCTTCGGCAGCCGTCCATCTGCCGCGGTGGTCAGCAGGCCGGCCACGCTGGCCGCCGAGGCTGGTTCCACGAACACGCCCTCGCGGGCGGCCAGCAGCCGGTAGGCGGCCAGGATCCGCTCGTCGGAGAGGGCGTGGAAGAGGCCGTCGGACTCATCCCGCGCGGTGACCGCGCCGGTCCAGGAGGCCGGGCTGCCGATCCGGATGGCGGTGGCGATGGTCTCCGGGTCCGGCACCGGGTGGCCCAGCACCAGCGGCGCCGCGCCCTCGGCCTGGAAACCGAACATGCGCGGGGTCGCGGGCACCACACCGTCGGCGGCGTACTCCCGGTAGCCCTTCCAGTACCCGGTGATGTTGCCCGCGTTGCCCACCGGCAGGCAGTGCACGTCAGGGGCCCGGCCGAGCACGTCGCACACCTCGAAGGCGGCCGACTTCTGGCCCTCGATGCGCACCTGGTTGACCGAGTTCACCAGGTAGACCGGGTGCGTGGCGGCGGTCTTGCGGGCCAGCTCCAGGCAGTCGTCGAAGTTGCCGTCGACCTGCAGGATGCGCGCGCCGTAGGCCACCGCCTGGGCCAGTTTGCCCAGCGCGATCTTGCCCTTGGGCACCAGCACCGCGCTGGTCAGCCCGGCCCTGGCGGCATAGGCCGCGGCCGAGGCCGAGGTGTTGCCGGTGGAGGCGCAGATGACCGCCTTGCTGCCCTCGGCCTTGGCGTAGGTCATGGCCACGGTCATGCCGCGGTCCTTGAACGAGCCGGTCGGGTTGACGCCCTCGATCTTGAGGTAGACCTGGCAGCCGGTCAGCTCGGACAGGTGCCCGGCCGACAGCAGCGGAGTGCCGCCCTCGTGCAGGGTGATGATCTCCGCGCCCTCGGGCACGGCGATCCGGTCCCGGTAGGCGTTGATGATCCCGGGCCAGCCGGGACGCACCGAGGCGTCGGTGACGAGCGCGGTCACAGTTGCTCACCTTCCACCCGCATGACGGCCGCCACCTCGCGCACGATCGGCAGCCCGGCGATCTTGTCCACAGTGGAGCGCAGCGCCTCGTCCGGCGCCATGTGCGTGACCACGACCAGGCTGGCGGCCTTGCTCTCGCCCTCGCGCCCCTCCTGGCGGACCGCGGCGATGCTGACGCCGTGCTCGGCGAACATCGCGGCCACCTGGGTGAGCACACCCGGCTGGTCGTCCACTTCCAGGCTGATGTGGTACGCCGTGAGCGTCTCGCCCATCGGTCGCACCGGCAGGTCGGCGTAGGCGGACTCGCGCGGTCCGCGTCCGCCCAGGACCTTGTTGCGGGCCACCGCGACCAGGTCGCCGAGCACCGCGCTGGCGGTGGGCGCGCCACCGGCGCCGGGACCGTAGAACATCAGCTGACCGGCCGCCTCGGCCTCCACGAACACCGCGTTGAACGCGCCGTTGACGCTGGCCAGCTGGTGCGTGCGCGGGATCATCGCCGGGTGCACCCTGACCGAGACCGACTCGGCGCCGTCCTCGCCGAGCACCCGCTCGCAGATGGCCAGCAGCTTGACCGTGCGGCCGAGCAGGCTGGCCGCGGCGATGTCGGAGGCGGTGACCGAGGCGATGCCCTCGCGATAGACGTCGGAGGCGGTGACCCTGGTGTGGAAGGACAACGAGGCCAGGATCGCGGCCTTGGCGGCGGCGTCGAAGCCGTCCACGTCCGCGGTCGGATCGGCCTCGGCGTAGCCCAGCCGGGAGGCCTCCTCCAGCGTTTCGCCGTAGCCGGAGCCGGTGGCGTCCATCGCGGAGAGGATGTAGTTGGTGGTGCCGTTGACGATGCCCATCACCCTGGTGATCCGGTCACCGGCCAGGGATTCGCGCAGCGGGCGCAGCAGCGGGATGGCCCCGGCCACCGCGGCCTCGAAGTAGAGGTCCGCGCCGGAGGCGTCCGCGGCGGCGAACAGCTCGCCGCCGTGCTCGGCCAGCAGCGCCTTGTTCGCGGTGACCACCGCCTTGCCGTTGCTCAGCGCGCTGGTGAGCAGGCCGCGGGCCGGGTCGATGCCGCCGATGACCTCGACGATGACATCGGCCTCGCCCGCCACCAGGGCGGCGGCGTCGGTGGTCAGCAGCTCGGCAGGCACATCGGTGTGCTTGTGCGGGCGGCGGACCGCGATGCCCACCAGCTCCACCGGGGCGCCGATGCGCGCGGTGAGGTCGTCGGCCTGCTCGTGCAGCAGCCGCACGACCTCCGTGCCGACGGTCCCGCAGCCCAGCAGCGCGACTTTGATCGGCTCTCCGCTGTTGGTCACAGCACCTCCAGGCGCAGCAGGTCGTCCTCGGTCTCCCGGCGCAGCACCAGCCGGTGCTCGCCGTCGCGCACGGCGACCACCGCGGGCCGGGGCAGCCGGTTGTAGCTGCTGGCCATCACGTAGCAGTAGGCCCCGGTCGCGGCCACCGCGACCAGGTCACCCGGGGCGATGTCCTCGGGCAGCCAGCAGTCTCGCACCACCACGTCGCCGGACTCGCAGTGCTTTCCCACCAACCGGGACAGCAGCGCGGCGGACTCGGTCTCCCTGGAGACCAGGCGGCAGTCGTAGACCGCGTCGTAGAGCGCGGTGCGGATGTTGTCGCTCATCCCGCCGTCCACGCTGACGTAGCGGCGGCGGGAGCCCCCGGTGACCGCGACGTCCTTGATGGTGCCCACCTCGTAGAGGGTCACCGTGCCCGGTCCGACGATGGCCCGGCCGGGCTCCACCGCGACCTTGGGCGTGGGCAGCCCGGCCAGTTCGCACTCCCTGGCCACGATCGCGCGCAGCTGGTCGGCCAGCTTCGACGGCGGCGGCGGGTTGTCCTCCGGCGTGTAGGCGATGCCCAGGCCGCCACCGAGGTCCACAGTGGACAGTGCGGCCAGCGCGTCCGCGCCGTGCTCCTTGTGCAGTTCGGCGAGCAGCCCGATCACCCGGTGCGCGGCGATCTCGAAGCCGTCCGCCTCGAAGATCTGCGAGCCGATGTGGCTGTGCAGGCCGACCAGGCGCAGGCCCTCGGCGGCCAGCACCCGGCGGGCCGCCTCGGCGGCATCGCCCGCGGCCAGCGAGAAGCCGAACTTCTGGTCCTCGTGCGCGGTGGCGATGAACTCGTGCGTGTGCGCTTCAACACCCACGGTGACCCGGACCAGCACCGACTGGACGATCCCGGCCTCGCGGGCGATCTGGTCCAGCCGGGCGATCTCGTGGAAGGAGTCGACCACCACGGTGCCGACCCGGCCGTCCACCGCGGCCTGCAGTTCGGCAACGGACTTGTTGTTGCCGTGGAAGGTGATCCGCTCGCCGGGGAAGTCCGCGCGCTGGGCCACGGCCAGTTCGCCGCCGCTGCAGATGTCCAGGCTCAGCCCCTCCTGGGCCACCCAGCGGGCGATCTCCACGGACAGGAACGCCTTGGACGCGTAGTGCACCAGGGTCGGGTCGCCGAATGCCTCGGCGTGCTCGGCGCAGCGCGCGCGGAAGTCCGCCTCGTCCATCACGAACAGCGGCGTGCCGTAAGTCTCGGCCAGCTCGCGCACGTCGACCCCGGCCAGCCGCACGACCCCGTCGGGGCCGCGTTTCGCGCCCCGCGGCCACACGGTTTCGTGCAGCTCACCGAGTTCAGCCGTGCTGGACGGCCGGGGACCGGCCGTCGCGGGAACAATGACGTCAGCGTGCCGAGGACCGGCGGGGTGTGCCCTCACGGTCGCTAATCCTCACACACTGCCCGCGCGGCCGTCCGTCGGCATAGACGCTGGTCACATCCGCTCGGGTGCGCTCACCCCGAGCAGGCCGAGTCCGTTGGCCAGCACCTGGCGGGTGGCCGCGCACAGCAGCAGCCGGGCGCTGTTGAGCGGACCGGCCTCCTCATCGCCCTGCGGCAGCACCCGGCAGTTGTCGTAGAACTTGTGGTAGGCGCCGGCCAGCTCCTCAAGGTAGCGCGCCACCCGGTGCGGTTCGCGCAGCTCAGCGGCGGACGCGAGCACCTTGGGGAAGTCGCCGAGGGTACGGATCAGCTTGCCTTCCTTCTCGTGCTCCAGCAGCCCGAGCAGCTCGGAGCTGATCTCGGCCGCGGTGGGCGCCGTGATGCCCAGTTCGGCGGCGTTGCGCAGCAGCGAGGACAGCCGAGCGTGCGCGTACTGGACGTAGAACACCGGGTTCTCGCTGGTGCTCTTGGTCCACAGGTCCAGGTCGATGTCCAGGGTGGAGTCCACCGAGGAGCGGATCAGCGCGTACCGGGCCGAGTCCACCCCGATGGCCTCGACCAGGTCGTCCAGGGTGATCACGTTGCCCGCGCGCTTGGCCATCCGGACCGGCACGCCGTCCTTGAGCAGGTTGACGATCTGGCCGATGAGCACCTCGACGCAGTTCGGGTCGTCACCGAAGGCGGCCGCGGCCGCGCGCAACCGGCCGATGTAGCCGTGGTGGTCCGCGCCGAGCAGGTAGATGCACAGGTCGAAGCCGCGGGAGCGCTTGTTCCGCAGGTAGGCGATGTCCGCGGCGATGTAGGCGGCCTCGCCGTTGCCCTTCATGACGACGCGGTCCTTGTCGTCGCCGTAGTCGGTGGAGCGCAGCCACCAGGCCCCGGCCTCCTTGTACAGGTGGCCGGACTCCTTGAGCGCGTCCAGCGTGGTCTGCACCTCGCCGGAGGCGTGCAGCGACTTCTCGCTGAAGTAGACGTCGAACTCGGTGTGGAACTCCCGCAGGGTCTGCTGGATCGAGGCCAGCATCAGCTGCACGCCGAGGTCGCGGAAGCGGGTGTCCCGCTCCGCCTCGGGCAGCGCGAGCACCTCGGGCTCCCGCTTGAGGATCTCCGCGGCGACGTCGGTGATGTACTCCCCCGCGTAGCCGTTCTCCGGGGTCGGCTCACCCTTGGCCGCGGCCACCAGCGAGGCGGTCAGCCTGCCAATCTGGGCGCCGGCGTCGTTGATGTAGAACTCGCGGGTGACCTCGCCGCCCGCGGCCAGCAGCACCCTGGCGAGCGCGTCGCCGACCGCGGCCCAGCGCGCGTGGCCCAGGTGCATCGGCCCGGTCGGGTTGGCCGAGACGAACTCCAGGTTGATCTTCTTGCCGGTCAGCGACTGGCCGTGGCCGTAGGCCTCGCCCGCGACCAGGACCTCCTTGACCAGCTGCCCCTGCGCGTCGGCGGCCAGCCGCAGGTTCACGAAACCGGGTCCGGCGATCTCCGCCGCGGTGATGCCGTCCCGCGCGGCCAGTGCCTTGGCCAGGTCCTCGGCCAGCTCGCGCGGGGCCAGGCCCAGCTTCTTGCCGATCTGCAGGGCCAGGTTGGTGGCGTAGTCGCCGTGCTCGGGGTTTCGGGGTCGCTCGACCGTGACCGCCGCGGGCAGCACCGCGATGTCCAGCCCGCGCGTGGTGAGCACGTCGAGGGCGACGGAACGAACCAGATCAGCCAAGGCAGCAGGAGTCACGCGACGTAGTCTATTCGCGCCCGCATACCCGTTCGACCTCGTATCGAAGCGGTTGAGGTTCCGGCAGTAATGCTCTGTGATCGAGCGAGCACCTGAAGCTTCCCCCAAAGAGCTGACTCGCACCTGACAGCCGATCCTTACACTGACGCGCGGTAACCCGTACGGCATGCAGACAGGGGCCGGGCAGACATGGTCAGCGGTAAGAGCAGCAAGAACGCGCGGGCGGGCAACCGGGTGCCGATCGCGATGAGCAAGCCCAAGCCTTGGGGCACGATCGCGGCTGTGCTCGCGGTGCTGGTCTTCGCGGGCGGCGTCTTCGGCTACGCCTACGTGCAGAACTCCGAGCAGGCGGACAAGCGGGCGGCGCTGGCGGAGTACACGCCGTCGGAGACGAACAAGGACCCCTCGGAGAAGATCCAGGGCGTCGTCAAGCAGAACTACGAGGCGGGCAAGCACGTCTCGGGCGCGCAGCGGGTGGCCTACGACCACTTCCCGCCCATCGGCGGACCGCACGACGAGGTGTGGGCGACCTGCACCGGCGTGGTGTACCCGAACCCGGTGCGCAACGAGAACATGGTCCACTCGATGGAGCACGGCGCGGTCTGGATCGCCTACCACCCGGACCAGATCAAGGGCGCCGACCTGGACAAGCTGAAGGTGCGCGCGCAGGGCCAGCAGTTCACCATGCTGTCCCCGTACCCGGGCCTGGACAAGCCGATCTCGCTGCAGGCCTGGGGCCGTCAGCTCAAGCTGGACAGCGTGGACGACCCGAGGGTGGACCAGTTCATCTCGGCGTTGCGGCGCAACCAGTTCACCTACCCGGAGGTCGGCGCGACCTGCGCGACCAACGCCTTCGACCCGGACAACGCGCCGCCGTTCGTGGCGGAGAAGCCGGGCCCGGACGCGGTGCCGATGGACGGTGGCACCAAGGCGCCGGATGAGAAGACCGGCGGCCAGCAGGGCCAGCCTGGTGGACAGCCGGGTGGGCAGCCCGGTGGACAGCCGGGCGGGCAGGGCCAGCCCAGCGGGCAGAACCCGCCGCCCGGTGGCTGAGTCCGAGCCCCGGATCGTGGACGAGACGGACCCGGGGGAGACCGAGGAACTCGCCCCCCGGGCTCCGTCCCCCGCGATGCGGATCCTGGTGGCCACCGCGGCCGTGCTGGCGATCCTGATGCTCGGCGCGGCCGGTGGCCTGTTGATCAACCTGCCCAGCCAGACCACGGACAGCTCGGTGCCCGCGCTGGACTCGCCGGACACCGGCTTCGCCCAGGACATGGCCGTGCACCACCTGCAGGCCGTGGAGATGGCCGCGATGGTGCGCGATCGCAGCTCGGACAAGCTGATCCGGGAACTGGCCTTCGACATCGAGAGCACCCAGCTCGAACAGGTCGGCCGGATGAAGGGCTGGCTGGCGTTGTGGGGGCACCCGGAGCAGTCGCCCAGCGGCAAGTACATGGAGTGGATGAAGGACGCGCCGGCCGGGCACGGGCACAAGCCGGTGCAGCCGGGGCAGTCGCCCGGGATCTACACCATGCCGGGCATGGCCACCCAGGACGAGCTGTCCAAGCTGCGCAAGATGAATGGCGTGGAGTTCGAGGTGTACTTCCTCCAGCTCATGCGGCGGCACCACATCGGCGGCGCGGAGATGGCCAACTACGGCCGCAAGAACGCCAAGCTCGCGGTGGTGCGCAACCTGGCGGAGAACATCCTCAAGGCCCAGCACTCCGAGCTGGACGTGCTGGACCTGCGCCTGGTCGAACGCAACGCGGAGCCACTGCCGCAGAACTGACCGCTCGGCAAGGACCACCCGAGCGGCGACCTGCGCGCATTACCCGCCGGTAGTACCGTCGGGTAATCCGACGGCAGGGGGTCAGCGATGACCGCAGTGGATCCAGCCCGCACGACCGAGCGCGAGGCCCGTCAGGTAGCGGAGCAGGCGCGCGAGACGCAGTGGCGCAAGCCCAGCTTCGGCAAGGAGCTGTTCCTCGGGCGACTACGCCTGGAACTGATCCACCCGCACCCACAGGGCGATGAGCTGACCCGCCGCCGCGGTGAGGAGTTCCTCACCCGGCTGCGGGCCTTCTGCGCCAACGAGATCGACGGCGCCCGGATCGAGCGCGAGGCGAAGATCCCGGACGAGGTCTTCGACGGGCTGCGCCGGATCGGCGCGCTGGGCATGAAGATCGACCCGGAGTACGGCGGGCTCGGGCTGTCCCAGGTCTACTACAACAAGGCGCTGATGCTGGTCGGCTCGGTCAGCCCGGCCATCGGCGCGCTGTTGTCCGCGCACCAGTCGATCGGGGTGCCGCAACCGCTCAAGCAGTTCGGCACACCGGAGCAGAAGCGGAAGTACCTGCCGCGCTGCGCGAGCACCGACATCACCGCCTTCCTGCTCACCGAACCGGATGTGGGCAGCGACCCGGCCCGGCTGGCCACCACGGCCACCCCGACCGAGGACGGCGGCTACCTGCTCGACGGCGTGAAGTTGTGGACCACCAACGGGGTCGTGGCCGATCTGCTGGTGGTGATGGCCCGGGTGCCCAAGTCTGAGGGCAGGCGCGGCGGGATCACCGCGTTCGTGGTGGAGGGCAACGCCGAGGGCGTCACCGTGGAGCGGCGCAACGCGTTCATGGGCCTGCGCGGGCTGGAGAACGGGGTCACCAGGTTCCACCAGGTCAAGGTGCCTGCCGAGGACCGGATCGGCGAGGAGGGGCAGGGCCTCAAGATCGCCCTGACCACGCTGAACACCGGCAGGCTCTCACTGCCCGCGATGTGCGCGGGCGCGGCCAAGTGGTGCCTGAAGATCGCTCGGGAGTGGGCGGCGGAACGGGTGCAATGGGGCCGTCCGGTCGGCGAGCACGAGGCGGTGTCGAGCAAGATCGCCTTCATCGCGGCCACCGCGTTCGCGCTGGAGGCGGTGCTGGACCTGTCCAGCGAGATGGCCGATGAGGAACGCAACGACATCCGGATCGAGGCCGCGCTGGCCAAGCTCTACGGGTCGGAACTGGCCTGGCTGGTCGCGGACGAACTGGTGCAGATCCGCGGCGGCCGGGGCTATGAGACGGCCGAATCGCTGGCCGCCCGCGGCGAACGCGGCGTGCCTGCCGAGCAGATCCTGCGCGACCTGCGGATCAACCGGATCTTCGAGGGCTCCACCGAGATCATGCACCTGCTGATCGCCCGCGAGGCGGTGGACGCGCACCTGTCGGTGGCTGGCGACATCATCGACCCGGACGCCGACACCGGCCGCAAGGTCAAGGCCGCGGCCAGGGCGGGCGCGTTCTACGCGAAGTGGCTGCCCACGCTGACCGTGGGCAAGGGCCAGTTGCCCAGCAGCTTCACCGAGTTCGGCCAGCTGGCCACGCACCTGCGGTTCGTGGAACGGGCCAGCCGCAAACTGGCCCGGCAGACCTTCTACGCGATGTCCCGCTGGCAGGGGAAGATGGAGCGCAAGCAGGTCTTCCTGGGCCGGATCGTGGACATCGGCGCGGAACTGTTCGCCATCAGCGCCACCTGCGTGCGCGCCCAGTGGCTGGACACCCCCGCGGCCCGCGACCTGGCGGAGGCGTTCTGCCGCCAGGCCAGGGTGCGGGTGGACGAACTGTTCACCCGGCTGTGGACCAACACCGACGACTCCGACTCCCGCCTGGCCCGCCAGGTCCTCGCCGGCGAACACACCTGGCTGGAGGAGGGCATCCTCGACCCCTCCCTGCCAGGCGCCTGGATCGCCGACGCGACCCCGGGCCCCTCCGAGTCCGAAAACGTCCACCGCCACCCCGGCCAAACCTGACCCACCCCCGGCCCGGCCACCCACCGGGCCGGGCCGGGCCGGCTGGCCGGAGTGTTGGCCGTTGTTGTACGCCAACTTGGCCAAACTGGTACGCCGGTTTGGCCCAAGTGGTACTGACGTGCCCCGAAAAATCCGGACTCGACCCAAAAGGAAAATATCACGCCGCCGACTGGTTCACAAACCAC
>NZ_JALMDK010000022.1 GCF_023094165.1 Crossiella sp. S99.2
TCGGGGCGGATCGGGAAGGTCATCGTGCTTCCTGACCTCAGACGATGCAACGACCCCTAGAAACCACCTTGTCGTACGCGGTGTTGACCGAACTGGTACGCCATTCCGGCCAACACACCGACCACAACGGCCAACACCCGGTACGACAACGGCCAACACGCCGTTGGGTTGGGGGTCAGCCGCCCGAGACCGAGTAGCTGTTGGTGGTGAAGTTCTTGCCGCCGCTGGCGGAGGTGATCTCGTAGCCGAACTGGACGTCGCCGACGGTGACGTCGCCGTACCAGCCGCGGCCGCGGATCCAGTCCAGCACCGCCTTGATATCGACCGTGCCTGCCGAGGTGTTGGCGGTGCGCAGGAAGGAGAACACGGCGTTGCTGCCGTTGGAGCCGCGGTAGACGTCCCAGGTGTGGCCGCCAACGCTCGCCCTGACCTGGAACGAGCCGATGGGGCCGACCGGGCCGGTCTTGTTCATCCATAACATGATCTCGTAGGCGTTGTTGTCGGCCCAGATGTCATACGCGGTCGCGTAGGCGCCCGAGCCCGGCACATTCACGGTGAAACTGCTGCGCAGGGAACCGATCGAGCTGATCCTCTTGTTGATCGCCTTCCCCGCGTGCGGGTATGACTTCACCCCACCGGTGTTCGGGTGGTCCGCCCACACGCCCCAGTTGCTGTACGAATTCGCCCAGATCGACTGCGCGCCCGCACCACCGCCCCAGACGTTGTTGCGGACGAGGTAGCCACCGTTGGACCAGGTGCCCCACTTGTCAGAAGACGACCAGGACGCCGCGGACGCGGCAGGCGCGCCCAGGGAGACGGCCAGCAACGCGGCCACCGCCACCACGAGCGCACGAACTAGTTTGTTCATCAACTCGTCCTTTCCGCACAGCATTGAACGGAATGCGATCCGCCGCTGAATCGAAGCGGTTCACCGGACCTTAGAGATCGACTGCGCCGAAGGCAACGAAAAGTTCATTCGACGTGCGTTCGACAGTCGAACCGGTCGATTCGACGAAGGAAAAGGAGTCAGGCCCCAGTGTGTCCGAGGACCACCGCTGCGAGAGCCAGCGCCGAGTCCTCGGCTGACCCGCCGCGGTGGCACTACGATGCCTGGCAGGCAACCGGCGTGGCGCGAAGGGCGGGCATGATCACCATCAAAGAGGTCGCCCGCCACGCCGGGGTCTCCACCAGCACCGTCTCCTACGTGCTCAGCGGGAAGCGGGCCATCTCCGAGGCGACCAGGCGCCGCGTGCGGCGGAGCATCGCCACGCTCGGCTACCACCCCAACGCCGGGGCCCGCGCGCTCGCCTCGAACCGGTCTCAGATCCTCGGCCTGATCGTGCCGTTGCGTTCCGGGCTGAACATGCCGGTGATCATGCAGTTCGTCTCCTCGATCGCCTCGGCCGCACGCGCCCACGACTACGACGTGCTGCTGCTGACCAACGAGGCAGGCCCCGGTGAGGCGCACCGGGTCACCGCGCGGGCCATGGCGGACGCGATCATCGTGATGGACGTGGAGAGCGCGGATCCGCGGGTGCCCGAGCTGCGCGCGGTGGACGCGCCGGTGGTGCTGCTCGGCATGCCCGACGACCACGACGGGCTCAGCTGCGCCGACCTCGACTTCGCCGCCGCGGGCAGCCAGCTGGCCGCCCACCTCGGCGAGCGCGGCCACCGCTCGATCGCGCTGATCGGCTCGCCGCCCGCGGTGTACGAGCGCGGCACCAGCTACGCCGCACGCCTGCGGGCCGGGTTCGAGGGCGAGGCCGGCAGACGCGGCCGCACCGCCACAGTGCACCCCTGCTCCCCCGCCTACGACGCGGTGGTGCGGTGCCTGGACGAGGTGCTGGCTCCCGGCCGCGCGGTCACCGGCCTGGTGGTGCACAACGAGGCGGTGCTGGGTCCACTGCTGATGGAGCTGCGGCGGCGATCGCTGCGGGTGCCCGAGGACCTGTCGGTGATCACGCTGTGCCCGGACGAGGTCGCGGAGAACCAGTCCGTCCCGCTCACCTCGGTTGCCGTTCCGGTGGACGAGCTGGGCGCGATGGCGGTCGAGATGGTGATGTCCCGGCTCGGCCAGGAGCACCCGCCGGAGGTGCGGCTGCTCCAGCCCCGGCTCACCGATCGCGGCAGCACCACCGCCCTCAGCTGAGTTCGGTCAGCCCGCCGTCGAGCACCCGGCGACCGCTGGGCGCCGTTGTGGCGGCGGGTGGCCGCGGGCTGCCACGGTCGAACTCATCGCCCAGCACCGTCCGGCCGCCTGATCGTCCACAGTGGATTCACGTGATTCGATTCGATTCGAATCGAGTCGAATTCCCTTGCAGCCAAAGAAATTCCGCCACACATCCACTGCACGGACTACTGACACGGCACACCGCGCGACGTAACGTCCTTGGTGCTTCAGCCAGGATCGGCACGACACGAACAAACCCCGGTCGCGCTGCCGCGACGGCTCCGCGCACCTCCGTGGAAGGTTCCGCCATGTCCCGCACCCGCACCCGCCGTCGCGTTCCGGGACGACTGGCCGTGCTGACCGCGACTACCCTGCTGGGCCTGGGCTCCCTGCTACTCGGCCCGTCCACGGCGCACGCGGCCACCGCGGCCACCATCGACGGCGGCCGGACCCACCAGCCGATCGACGGTTTCGGCTTCTCCGAGGCATTCGGCCGGGCCGCGATCATGCACGGTTCGGCCGGGCTGCCTGCACAGCGGCAGCAGGAGGTGCTGGGCCTGCTGTTCTCCGGCAGCACGGGCGCGGGGATGTCCATCCTGCGGCTGCACATCGGGTCGACGCCCGGCGCCTCGATCCAGCCCGACAACCCCGGCGGGCCGAACGCGACCCCGCGGTATGTCTGGGATGGCAAGGACACCGAACAGGTGTGGCTGGCCAAGCAGGCCAAGGCCTACGGGGTGAACCGCTTCTACGCCAAAGCCTGGAGCGCTCCCGGCTACCTGAAGACCACCGGCGACGAGGCCAACGGCGGCACGCTGTGCGGCCTGTCCGGGGCCTCCTGCGCGGGCGGTGACTGGCGTCGCGCGTACGCCGGCTACCTGGTGCAGCACGCCAAGTTCTACGCCCAGGAGGGCATCAGGATCAACGATCTCGGGTTCACCAACGAACCCGACTACACCACCGGCGACGTCAACGGCTACGTGTACTGGTACGGCGCGTCCACCGGCGCCACCCGCGGCCTCATCCAGCTCGACGGCGACAACTACCGGGTGTCCAAACGGTTGTGGGCGCTGGCGAACTACAGCCGGTTCATCCGGCCCAACGCCACCAGGATCGGCGCCGGCACCGCCACCCCATACCTGACCAACAATGCCAACAGCACCAAGGCCCAGTCCGCGATCCGGGTCACCGGCGGCGCGTTCACCGCCACCGTGCCCGGCCGCTCACTGGTCACCTACCGGATCACCGGCCAGCACCCGTGATGGAGACATGACCATGCGCATCAGCTCCCTGCTCGCCTGCCTGAGCCTGGTGGCCGCCGCACTCTCCGGCGCCACCACGTACGCCGCCGCCCTGCCGACCAGCTTCCAGTGGCGCTCCAGCAACGCCCTCATCGGGCCGAAGTCCGATGCCACGCACAACATCCGCGCGGTCAAGGACC
This sequence comes from Crossiella sp. S99.2, assembly GCF_023094165.1. Classification (GTDB taxonomy): domain Bacteria; phylum Actinomycetota; class Actinomycetes; order Mycobacteriales; family Pseudonocardiaceae; genus Crossiella. Next base: position 3,612 of record NZ_JALMDK010000022.1, read on the forward strand.
CGTCCGTGGTCCACCACAACGGCCGCTACCACGTCTTCGCCAGCACCGCCGGCAACAACGGCGCCTACAGCATGGTGTACCTGAACTTCACCGACTTCTCGCAGGCCGGTTCCGCGCGCCACCACTACCTGGACCAGACCGCGATCGGCCCCGGCTACAAGACCGCGCCGCACGTGTTCTACTTCGCCCCGCAGGGGCTGTGGTACCTGGTCTTCCAGACCGGGCAGAACGCCGCCTACTCCACCACCCGCGACATCGGCGACCCGGGGTCCTGGAGCGCGCCGAAGAACTTCTACGCCAACGGGATGCCGCAGATCGTCAAGGACAACATCGGCAACGGCCACTGGGTCGACTTCTGGGTGGTCTGCGACAACGCCAGGTGCCACCTGTTCTCCAGCGACGACAACGGGCAGCTCTACCGCTCGGAGACCAGCATGGCCACCTTCCCCAACGGCATGGGCAACACCGTGATCGCGATGCGGGACCCGGACAAGTTCAAGCTGTTCGAGGCCGCCAACGTGTACAAGATCTCCGGCCGCGGCGAGTACCTGCTGATCGTGGAGGCGATCGGCTCGGACGGCAGGCGCTACTTCCGGTCCTGGACCGGGCCTGCCATCACCGGCCCGTGGAAAGCGCTCGCCGACACCGAGGCCAACCCGTTCGCCCGCGCGGGCAACACCACCTTCACCGGCACGCCGTGGACCAAGGACATCAGCCACGGCGAGCTGATCCGCGACGGCATCGACCAGAACATGACCATCAGCGAGTGCCATCTGCGCTACCTCTACCAGGGCAAGGACCCGGCCGCGAACGACCCCTACAACCTGCTGCCCTGGCGGCTGGGCCTGCTCACCCAGACCAACTCCACCTGCTGATCACACCTGACCCCGGCTGGAAACCGGACCTGGGTCGCACCCAGCCGGGTGTTCGCGGCTGGGTGCGGGAGGGCCTGCGACTCAGCCCGCGCCCCAGAAGGCGTCCTCGCCCGCCGGGTCGGGAGAGAACAGCCACGCCTCGGCGATCCGGTCGCCTTCGATCCGCAGCAGGTCGAGCCCGTGCTGGGACATGGTCGCGCCCTCGCGCTGACCGGTGAAGTGCACGGGGGCCGCGACCACCGACCCGTTGACCATGGGGGCCGCGGTCAGCGCGAGCGCGAACGTCCCTTCGCTGACGGCCATCATGGCGCCGATCATCTCGCCGACCGCGGCACTGCCATGGTGGACGCCGGAGAACTGGTTACCGCCCGGCTGGTGCCAGACGATGTCGTCGGCGAACATGCCGGCGACGGTGGCGAAGTCCTTGGCGGACAACGCGTCGAAGTACTTGGTGGCAACAGCCAGCGGGCCAGTCGACTCGGCCATCGGAGATCTCCTTGGGGTGAGTTCCAGGTACTGGCCAATAGTGACTATTCGTAACTAGTTACCTCAACGTAACTACAACGGCTATGTGACCGGTGTCACCACAAGAAGTGTCCACTCAGGACTGGAGGTCGTATGCCTCGCGAGCACTGAGCACCTCGGCGGCGTACTGCTCGGCCCAGCGCCCCAGCGCGTGCAGCGGCTCGTGCAGCGTCTCGCCCAGCGCGGTCAGCTCGTACTCGACCCTCGGCGGGATCTCGGCGTAGGCGTGCCGGCTGACCAGCCCGTCGCGCTCCAGGTCGCGCAGGGTTTCGGTGAGCACCTTCCCGCTGATGCCCTCGACCGTGGCACGCAGGTCGCCGAAGCGCATCCGCCGGGTGCCCAGCGCGATCACCACCATGGCCGTCCACTTGTTGGCGATCCGGGCCAGCGAGGTCCGCGAAGGGCAGGTCTTGGTCAGCACGTCGAAGGCCGGGTGCTCTGGCATGGGTGGCGGCCATCCTTTGGTCACGACGAGGTAGCTGGTTACCAATCGAGACTATAGAGGGCCGCGGGCGGGCGTCACGGAGTGCTGAAGCTGGCGTGGGGTGGCTGGTTGTAGGCGGTGTTCTGCCAGGCGACGGCCAGGCGGTACTGCCGGTCCTGCATCAGGGACGGACGGCTGATCGTGGTCGGGGTGGTGGTGGCGTGGATCCGCAGCGCCCGGTTGTCGCTGGTGCGCCAGATGACCTCCTCCCGCCAGTCGCCGAGGATGTCGGCCTGCAGCACCGGGGTGGACTTGGTGCCGTTGTTGGACGACACCCCTGAGCCGGTCAGCAGGCGGGTGTCGCCGCCGGTGCCGTACTTGCTGATCTGGGTGCCGTCGAGCAGTTCGCGCTGGCCGTCGCCGTCCCACCAGATCACGAAGTTCTGCGAGCCCGGCTTGCGGGCGGCGACCTGGTTGCCGTTGGCGGCGCTGCGCAGCCCGCCCACCGCGGCCGACCAGATCTCCGCGCCGGGGCTGCCCGCCCACACGTCCGCGGCCACGCCTCGTCCGTTGTCGCAGTCGCACGCGGGGGCACGGTAGAGGACCTGGCCGGTGCGCGCGTCGTGCACGTCCATCGCGGGCTGGTTGCCCGACTCGTGCACGGTGAACACCTCCTGGCCAGGCCGGCCCGGCACCAGGTCGCTGACGTGCAGCGCGTCCCCGTGACCGAAGCCGGTGCGGTACATCAGCGTGCCGTTGTCGTCGATGGTGGCCGAACCGTAGATGATCTCGTCGCGGCCATCACCGTCCACATCGGACACCGAGAGGTTGTGGTTGCCCTGCCCGTAGGCGCCGCCGCCGCGGCCGGAGTCGTAGGTCCAGCGGCGGGTGAGCTGGCCGTTGCGGAAGTCCCAGGCGGAGACCACCGCGCGAGTGTAGTAGCCGCGCGCCATGATGATGCTCGGCCTTGCACCGTCCACAAAGGCCGTTCCGGCCAGGAACCGGTCGGCCCGGTTGCCGTAGTTGTCGCCCCAGTCGGCGAGGTTGCCGCGTGGTGGGACGTAGTTCTCGGTGTCCAGGATCGCGCCGTCTGCGCCGCGGAAGACGGTCAGGAACTCGGGTCCGGCCAGGACGTAGCCACTGGAGTTGCGGTGGTCGGCGCCGGCGTTGCCGATCACCTGACCGGTACCCGAACGCGAGCCGTCGGCGGTCTTCAGCACCACCTCAGCACGCCCGTCGCTGTCGTAGTCGAAGACCTGGAACTGGGTGTAGTGCGCGCCGGAACGGATGTTGCGCCCCAGGTCGATCCGCCACAGCCGGGTGCCGTCCAGCTTGTAGGCGTCCAGGATCGTGTTGCCGGTGTGGCCGGCGTGCGCGTTGTCCTTGGCGTTGGTGGGGTTCCACTTCAGCACGATCTCGTACTGCCCGTCGCCGTCGAGGTCGCCGGCACTGGCGTCGTTGGCCTCGTAGGTGTACGCGCCTGAGGAGGTCGAGCCGCCAGGCGGGATCTGCAGCGGCACGTCCCGCGTGCTGGCGGTGACCCCGAGTTCGCCTTCGGTGTGCGCGGCCATCCGTAGCGGCGGTGTGGCGGGGCCGGTGCGCGCCGACTCCACGCCGTCGAGCACCGGACGCACCTCGTAGACCGCCTCGGCAGGAGCCCGGGTGTCCTGGAAGTTGGTGCGAGAGACGGGTTTCGCGGTCACCTGCACGCCGTCGCGGTAGACGGTGAACGCCGTGCCCGGCGGGTCCTGCGCCACCTGGCGCCAGCTGAGGAAGTTGCCGGTGCCGGTGTGCACGCTGATCAGGCCGCGGTCGAGCCGCTCCGCCGGTGCCGCGGTGGGTGCGGCGGTGGGTGCGGCGGTGGGTGCGGCGGTGGGTGCGGCGGTGGGTGCGGCGGCCGTGGCCGGGTACGCCGCGGCGGTGGCCACCAGGGCCGAGGATGTCGTGATGAGCAGTGCACGCACCACCGTTGACTTGTGCATGGCAGGGTCCATTCGTCGAAGTGGCCACCGCGTCCGCCGCACGCTCATGCTCTCGTCCGTCCGATGTAGACGTTGCGGGCGCGGTACACCGTGTCCCCGCCTGGTCCCGGACTGCCCGAGGAGCCGTTGTGATCCGAACCCCAGGGATAGCGGTAGTTCCACTCCGACTCCAGCGCGCCGTAGCCGCCGAAGGAGCTGGAGGTGACCACGTCCTCCCAGGTCGCCGCCCGGCCGAACCCTGGACTGGCCAGGCTCGCCGTGACCAGCAGGGCCAGTGTGGCTGCTGTGCTGCGCATGGTGGTGCCACCCTTCGCTTCGGCGGCGGAGCTGAGGACAGCGTGCCGGATCGCGAGCCGGATTGTCCAGGGAACGCTGTTGTGCCCCAACGGTTTCGTCGAATCGACAGCGAATTCGACGACGGATTCGACACTTCGGCGGGTCAGCGCCCGACGGTGAGTTCCGCGATCCGCAGGAAGCCCTGCGCGGTACCCGGCGCGCGACTGGTCAGATCCAGCCGGATGCGACCGGTGCGCACCGGGCTGAAGGTGATCCTGGTCGGCCGGCCGGACCCGGTCGCCCAGGTGATCTTCGCATCGCGCACCGGGACGAACGCACGTCCGTCCCAATAGGACACTCCGATGCTCGCGGGCAGCGCGTGCGCGGCGTCGGTGCTGAACGAGGCCGCCGCCGAGCCGACCGGCCCGGAGTCCAGCCCGGACACCGACACCCAGGCCGCCGGATGTGCCCGGCTCACCTCGGGCAGCAGGGCGGTGGCGCGCTTGCGGTAATGGTTCGACCAGGCGGTGGCCGGGTCACCGTCGAGCATCGCGGCCGGCACCGTGTCCACCGCGCCCGAGTAGCTCGCGTCCGCCGCCGCAACCGGAGCCTCCGGCGGCGCGGCCGGGAGTTCGGGTTCGGCGACTCCTGGGCGGCTGCCGGTGGCCGGGACGATCGTGATCCCGGCCCGCAGGCCCGGCGCGGTCGCGGTGATGGCCACGGCCGGTGTGCCGCGGGCGGACCGGATTATGGCCAGTGCCTTGCCGTTGAACGCGGTCCGTGAGTTCGCCTGGTAGTTCTCGGCGCTCTCCTGACGTCCGTTGTCCAGCCCGGCCAGGCTGCCGCCGTTGACCCGGAAGGACATCAGGTTGTCCGCCCCTGGCACGACCACCCCGGCCTTGTCGACGACCTCGGCGGTGACGAAGGTGTGTGCTTTGCCGTCGGCCTTGGTGGTCGTGCGGTCCGGGGTCAGTGTGATCGCGTGCGGTGTGCCCGCGGTGCGAAGCTCGTCCCTGGCGACCTCGGTGCCGCCGCGTTTGGCCACCGCGAGCAGTCGTCCGGGCTGGAAGGGCACCGACCAGGTGAGGTGCAGCTTGCCCGCGCTGCCGTTGGGGCTGGTGTAGCTGCCGGGGAACCGACCGGAGGTGACGGTCTTGTCGTCTCCGGTGGCCTCGGTGGTCTCCAGGTAGCGGGTGCCGCCGGTGCTGGTCTTGGTGTCGAACCTGCGTTCCCCCAACGATTTTCCGTTGAGGAACAGTTCCACGGTGTCGGCGTTGCTGTAGGCCCACACCGACACCGGGCCGCCCGGTTTGTGGTCGGTCCAGTTCATCGGCAGCAGGTGCACCATCGGTTCGGTGGTCCACTGGCTGCGGAACAGGTGGTAGAAGTCCTTGGCGAACCCGGCGGTGTCCACCGCGCCGAAGAACGAGGACTTCACCGGGAACACGTCATACGGCGTGGGCTCGCCGAGGTAGTCGATGCCGGTCCACAGGAACTGTCCGGCGAACCAGCTGCGGTCCCGGTCCTTCTTCAGCCCGTACTCACCGCTGTAGGTCCACGTCTCCAGGTTGTTGTCATAAGAGGAGGTGTTGCGTTTGCCGGGGGTGAAGTTCTCGCCGGTGTTGAGCTGGTCGGGGTCCTGGTAGTGGCCACGGGTGGAAGTGGAGGAAGAGGACTCGCTCTCGAAGAAGAACTTGGTCGGATAGCGGGCGTGCAGCGCGTCGACCGAGGCCGCCGTGTTGTAGTTCAGGCCCATCCCGTCGAGCAGCTTCAGGATCTCCTCCTGCGGCGACCCGGCCGCGGGCAGCCCGCGGTACTTGTCCGAGCCCATCACGATCGGTCGGGTGGCATCCACCGCCCGCACGTCCGCGATGAGCCGCTTGGCGATCGGCACCCCGATGGCGGCGGTGGAGTCCGGGATCTCGTTGCCGATGGACCACATCACCACCGACGGGGAGTTCTTGGCCGCGTGCACCATCTCCCGGATGTCGGCGCTGCTGTGCGCGTCGAAGAACCGGCCGTAGTCGAACTGGGTCTTCGGGGTGCGCCAGGTGTCGAATGCCTCGATCTGCAACAGCAGACCCAGTTCCTCGCAGGCCTGGGTGAACTCCGGCGCCGGCGGGTTGTGCGAGGTGCGCACGGCGTTCACGCCCATGCTCTTCATGATCTGCAACTGCCGGACGATCGCGTCCTTGCCGGTCGCGGAGCCCAGAGCGCCCAGGTCGTGGTGCAGGTTGACGCCCTTGAGCTTGGTCTCCTTGCCGTTGAGCGAGAAGCCGTGGTCCGAGTGGAAGGCGAAGTACCGGACACCCGTGCGAGTACTTACCCGGTCGACCACCTTGCCCGCCACCGAGATCTCGGTGTCCACTGTGTACAGATGAGGCCGCTCCGCCGACCACAGCGCCGGTTGCTCGATCCGCACCTCGGTGCTCGCGGTGCGCGGCTCCGGGCCGAGATCGGCACGTGCGCTCCCCCGGCCTGCCACCTTGCCGTTCGCGTCCTTGACCGTGGCGGTGATCTCGGCCTGGGCCGGCGCGTTCTCACTCACGGCGGTGGTCGCCACGCGCATCGTGGCGAAACCGGAGCCGATGGTGTTCGCCAGGTCGGGGGTGGTCACGGTCACGCCGTGGCGAGTGACGTGGACGGGGTCGGTGACGACCAGCCGGACGTCGCGGTAGATGCCGCTGCCGGAGTACCAGCGGCTGCTCGGGATCTGGTTGCGGGCCCGGACGCTGAGCACGTCCGGGGTGCCGTTGGTGTGGGCATGCGGGGTGAGGTCGAGGGCGAAACCGGTGTAGCCGTAGGGGTGACGGCCGATCAGCTTGCCGTTGAGGTAGACCTCGGCGTCCATGTAGACGCCGTCGAACTCGATCGCCACCTTCTTGCCGGCCACTGTCGGTGGCAGGGTGAAGGTCTTGCGGTACCAGCCCAGGCCGCCGGGCAGGAACGCGGTGCCCGCGGTGGTGTGCGCGCCCCGCACCGGGTTGAGTCCGATGCTCCAGTCGTGCGGCAGTCGCACATCAGTCCACAGTGGACTAAGCGGGTCCGGCTGGGGAGCCTGCTCGCCGGTGGTGTTGACCAGGGCGAAGCGCCAGCCCTCGGTGAAGTCCACCGCCCGGCCGGCGGGCCGGACCTGTTCGCCCGGCTCGGCTTGCGCCGCCGTGGGCGCGCCACACACTCCCGCGGCGACCACACAACCGAGGAAGCAGGCCCACCATCGTTTGGTCCGTCGCCGCAACGACATCGCACCGTCCCGTAAGTCGAAGGAGAATCCGTGTTATCGGAGCGGAGCCGAGGACCTGGCGCGACCGCGCACCCGGCCTCATCGGCGGTGGTGGCGACGGTGAACCGACTGGGGCAACTCGGTGTTCCGGTGTCAGGCTGGGTACCGGAACACCGAGTGGGTCAGCTGACCCGGGTCGCCGCCCAGCGCTGGTTGTCCCTGGAGGTCGGCTGGTACAGGCCGATTCGCGCGCCGTCGGCCTGGGACTCGCCGGTCACGTCGAGCACCGCGCCGGTGCCCGCGTTGACGAAGGTCCAGCTGCCGTCGCCGGTGGAGGAGGGGATCCACCGGGCCTCCGGACTGTCGGCCGCGCCGGGGCGCAGCACCACCGCGCTCCCGGCCGCGGCCAGTCGCTGCCCGGTGGCGGCGTTGACCACCGCGAACTGGGCCCGGTTGCCGTAACCGCCGGACTTGCGCTCCAGCCGCCACACCTGGTCCGCGGCGGCCGGGTCGGTGGTGCGCTGCACCAGATCGGAGCCGGCGGGCGCGAGCGACTTGCCGCTCTGCGCGCCGGTCAGCCGGTGCGCGCCGCCCAGCGCGGCCTCGCCGCGCACCCCGCTCACCCCGCGCACCTGGAAGGTGGTGACCGAGCGGGCGGGCACGGTCAGCGTGGCCTTGCCGTCCCGCACCCGCACCGCGGCGCCCTCGGCCAGCGCGCCACGCGCGTCGGTGACCACCGGCCGTACGCTGGCGTATGGCGACACCGAGGCGAACCGGGACAGGTCGAGGTGCACCGTCCGCGGCTGGTCGGTCTTGTTCAGGTGCACCACGGAGGTCAGCTCCGCGCCGGGTCCGCGCACCGCGGCCACGTCGGTGGTGGTGTCCACCGCGACCAGCCGGTCGCCGGGCCTGATGTGGTGGGTGAAGTTGCGCAGGGTGTGGAACTTGGTGTTCACCCTGGGCGCGCAGGTGGCGAGGGTGTCCTTGGGCCCGCAGTTGAACGGGATCTGGACCACGCCCCAGTTCATCCCCGCGGGCGACTCACCGCCGGGCTTCATGTTGTCGTAGTCCTCGATTGCCTGCCACAGCTGCCAGCTGCGCGGTTCCAGCTCGCGCAGGTCGTCGATCACCCGCTCGGCGATGCCCAGGCCGGGGTCCATGCTGGTGAAGCTCTGCCCCGATCCCCAGGAGCCGTCCACCTCGCTCATCCACAGCGGCTTGTCCGCGCCCTTGGCGATGTCCCGTGCCGAGGTGCGGCGGCCGGTGCCGTAGGTGTGCACGTTCAGCTGTCCGACCTTGGCGCGCACCTCGGCCGGGTAGCCGGCCCAGTTCTCGGCGAAGATGCCGGGATTGGTCTCATCCGGCGCCGAGACGGCCGCCCGCAGCGACTTCGCCCGCAGCGCCGCGGCCACCGGCGGGATGACCTTGGCCTGCAAGCCGGGGCTCAGGTGCGCGCCCTCCTGGCGACCGCCGGTCGGGTCACCGCCGGGGCCCAGGGTGGTGCGCCAGTACGGGGTGTTGGGCTCGTTGAACGGATCGAGGGTGTCGAACCGGATGCCGTGCGCGCGTTCCAGCTCGACCATCGCCTGGGTCAGGTAGGCGGCGAAGTCCTCGACCCGGTCCGCGCGCAGCTGGTCGGCCGAGGGGTCGAAGCCGCCGGAAACGTAGCCGCTGACCGTCTGGAACCAGGGCGGGGAGTTGCTGAATGCCTCCCAGTGGGTGACCTTCGACTTGATCCGGTCCACCCACCAGCGCTGCCGGGGGTCGGCCGAGGCGTCGAACAGGCGCGGGTCGCCCGGCCGCCACCAGTCGGTGTCCTCGCGCGTGGTGCCGGCCGGCGCCCGCCACCAGCCGGGCACGGCCGCGCCGGGGCGGAGGTAGGGCGGCACGTCGGGGGCGTTGCCGCCACCGATGTTGTAGCGCGCCATGTTCAGCCGCAGCCCCTGCTCGCCGAAGAGCAGCTCGGCCAGCCGGTCGCGGATCTCCGCCGGGTAGCCGCCGGTGGCGTTGGCGAACCAGATCAGGCTGGTGCCCCAGCCCTGGAACGGCTGCTGCTGGTAGGTCGGATCGGGCCGGACGGTGGTCGAGGGCGCCGCCGCGGCGGCCGGTGTCACCACGGCCGCGAAGGCCAGTGCCGACACAGCAAGGACGCGGATCAGTCTGGTCATCAGGTCCCGTCGGCAGGTGATGTTCACGTTAACATCTAGCCCTCCACCGACCACCCCCGTCAAGAGGGGTTGGTAGCACACCCGGTATGCTGGGACGATTGACGCACCATTCGACGAGCGTCGACGCGCGTCGCAGAATGCGGAAATTCTTCGGAAATTCACGGTGCTGAACTCGATTTTTGCGAGTCGCCACCGGACGGTATGTTCAAGGATGAGTCCGAGAGGGGAGGACAGTGCGCGCGGTCTTGCTCGCGATTGTGCTGAGCCTGCTGGGTGTGCTCACCCCGGCATGTGAGCCCCCTGTCGAGAACGCCGCCGTGCTGCCATTGTCCGGACCGCACAGCCCCGAGCCGTCAAAGGACAGCCACAAACCTGCCAAGGAAGGCCACAAGCCGGCCAAGGAAAGCCCGAAAGAGGAATTCCCGCGCAAGGCCGCCAGGGAGGCGCCCGCCCACCTGGTCGCCCGCCGACCCCGGTTGGCCACTGAACTCCTTGCCACACAACGCCTCGCGCACGGCCCTCGGGCGGACGCGCACCGTCCGCCGCACCGGCTGCGACCGGCCGAGCACCTGCACGAACTGACCGCACCTCCGGCATTACAGGTGTTCCGGAACTGATCAGCGCGGATGTCGCTGAACAGCCGAACACACACAATGCACAGTGAGGGATCCCATGGATATCCGTCGCCTGATCGAACGCGCCCGCGAACACCCCTTCCGGCGTCCGAAGAACGCGGGCCGCAGCCTCGCGGCCGGTCAGCAGCCCACCGCCTTGTTCATCACCTGCGCGGACTCGCGCATCGTCCCCTCGGCCATCACCGGAGCTGAAGCGGGCAGCCTGTTCGAGTTGCGCACCGCGGGCAACGTCATTCCCGAATACCGCCCGGAAGCCCCCTCCAGCGAGATGGCCACCATCGAGTTCGCGGTGGTCGGGCTCCGGGTGCCCGAGGTGATCGTGTGCGGGCACTCGCACTGCGGCGCGGTCAGCGCACTGCACGGCGCCGCCATCGACCACCTGCCCACCATGCGCGGCTGGCTCGCCCGGCACCACCTCCTGCCCACCGCGGCCACCGCGGCGGACCCGGCGCTGCGCGCGGAGGGACAGCGGCACCTGCTCGCGCAGCTGCGCACGCTGGCGGCCTACCCGTTCGTCCGCGAGCGGGTCCAGGCCGGTGAGCTGCGGGTGCACGGCTGGTTCTACGACATCGAGACCGGCGCCGTGCTGACCCCGGCCGCGGCCTCGACCTTCCAGCCGCTGTGAGGCCGGCCGTGACCAGGACGATCGAACCCACGCGACAACACACTCCCCTGCTACGCCGCCCCGGCTGGCGGCAGACCTTCGGCCAGGACCTCGGCGCCTCGCTGGTGGTGTTCCTGGTGGCGCTGCCGCTGTGCGTGGGCGTCGCGGTCGCCTCCGGGGTGCCCGCCGAACTCGGCATCGTCACCGGCATCGTCGGCGGCCTGGTTGTCGGCCTGCTGCCGGGCAGCACCATGCAGGTCAGCGGCCCGGCAGCGGGACTCACCGTGCTGGTGGCCGACGCGGTGGCCACCCACGGCATCGGCGCGCTCGGCCTGATCGTGCTCGGCGCCGGACTGCTGCAGGTGCTGCTCGGCGCGCTGCGCTGCGGCACCTGGTTCCGCGCCATTTCCCCCGCCGTCGTGCAGGGCATGCTGGCCGGCATCGGACTGGTGCTCATCCTCGGCCAGCTCTACCCGTTAGCCGGCGCCACCCAGCCGGTCAGCACCTGGGCCAAGACAACAGGCCTGCCGGGGCTGGTGGAGTCGGCGCTGACCACCTCGGCCGGGCTGAGCGCGCTGGCGGTAGGCGTGCTCACCGTCGTGGTGATGACGCTGTGGCAACGCGCCCCGCGGCGGCTGCGCACCGTGCCGGGGGTGCTGGTCGGCGTGGTCACCGCCGCGGCCGTCGCGCTGGCCGCCGGGCTGGACGTGCGGCGCATCCAGGTGGGCAACCTGCTTGAGCAGGTCCAGCTGCCGAACTTCTCGCTGCTGGACGCCGGGTTGCTGGGCTCGGCGCTGGTGTTCGCGCTGGTGTCCTCGGCGGAGAGCCTGTTCAGCGCCGCCGCCGTGGACCGCATGCACAGCGGCCCGCGCACCCGGTACAACCAGGAGCTGGTCGCGCAGGGTGTCGGCAACACGGTGTGCGGCCTGCTGGGCGCGCTGCCGATGACCGCGGTGATCGTGCGCAGCGCGGCCAACGTCAACGCCGGGGCCCGCACCAAGGCCTCCCGGGTGCTGCACGGGGTGTGGCTGCTGCTGTTCGCGGCGCTGCTGCCGGGTCTGCTGACCTACCTCCCGGCCGCGGTGCTGGCCGCGCTGCTGGTGCACGCGGGCTGGAAGCTGCTGGGCCTGCGCGCGGTGGCCGCCATGCTGCGCACCGACCGGGCCGAGGGCGCCATCCTGGTGCTCACCGCCGGGCTGATCGTGAGCACCGACCTGCTCACCGGCACCCTGGCCGGTCTGCTGGCCGCGGTGCTGAAAACCGCGTGGGACGTCTCGCACCTGTCGGCCACGGTCACCCCGCAGGGTCCCGAGGACGAGGTGGTCGTGTTGCGCGGCAACGCCACCTTCCTGCGGCTGCCCCGGCTGCTCGCGGTGCTGGAGGGCCTGCCGCTGACCAAGCACGTGCGGTTGGACCTCACCGGCCTGCGCCACCTCGACCAGGCCTGCGGCCAGGCCATCGACCACTGGGTGACCCGGCACCGCGAGGCCGGGCTGGACGTGCACGTGGTCAAGGCGGAGTGAAGCGCCGCGCCTGGGCCCGGTCATCGTGACCGGGCCCAGGCGACCCCCGGTCACCCTGGCAGGTAGATCACGCCCAGCTGGTCGATCTCCGCGCCGGCCCGGCCGGTGAACCCGGCGATGCGCCAGCCCGGCGGTGCGGTGAAGGTGACCGCGTCGCCGGTCGGCCGCCCCGCGCCGACCAGCCGCCCCCGGTCGGTGGCCAGCTGCGCGGAGAAGACCCTGGTGCGGCCGGAATGCCGGCCCTTGGTCAGGGTCAGCCGGACCAGGCGTTCACCGGGGTCCAGGGTCAGCGTGCCCGCGCTGCCGCCGGAACCGCCGTGCCGCAGGGTGCTGCCGTCCGCGCGGGTCAGCTCCACCGCGTCCAGGCGTTCGGCGCCGCGCAGCAGCACCGAGCGTTCGGCCTGCGGGCCGCTGACCCGGTCCAGGTCGGTGAACGGCGTGCCGTGCGGGCCGCCGAAGTGGTCGCTGAGCCGGATGCCCTCGGCCAGGGTGAACTCGAACCTGGTCAGGTGCGGGTAGTGGTCGGAGAGCGGTTTTCCCTTGGCGTCCAAGAACTTGGCGTGCTCGTTGTGGTAGGAGCGCGCGGTGAGCCGGAGCAGCCGGTTGCCCCGGTAGAAGACCTTGTCCACCACCTCGCACTCCTCGGTGACCGCGGCCGGGTCGCACACCAGCGCCGGTGCGCCGGCCGCGGGCGGCTGCCCGCCGCGGACCAGCTCGACCCAGGGATCGGTCAGGCCGGCGCCCGCGATCAGCTCGCGGATGTTGTCGCCGGTGCGGGTGTAGCGGGTGTTGGTGTCGCCGGTGACCAGCACCGCGTTGCCCGCCGAGTGGGTGGCGATGAACCGGGTCAGCTGGGTCAGGTTCGCCCGGCGGGCGGCCAGGTCGGCCTCGGTGCTGCCCGCGTTGGCGTGCAGGTTGTAGTGATCCAGGTGCACGCCCTCGGCCACCCGCAGCCGGGAGACGGTGAAACCCTTGGGGGTCAAGCAGTCCGTGCCGTTGCACGCGGCCCAGCTGACCCTGGTGAAGTCCTGGACCGGGAACGCGGACAGGGTGTTGAGCCCGTCCCCGAGCCCGGCCCCGCCGCTGGTGGCGGTGCGGTGCGGATGGTTGTCCCCGGCGTAGAGGGCGGCGTGGTAGTCGAAGTCCTCCTGCGCGGCCACCAGGTCATAAGGCGCCAGCCGGGGGCTGATCAGCGGGGTGTTGACCGCCGGGTTGCCCGAGGAGATGCCCTCGGGCAGTCCGGCGATGTTGTAGGTGAGCACCGAGAAACCGCCGCCGGCGGCCGGGGCGGCCACGGCGGGGGTGGTGGGCAGGGTGAGCGAGAGGGCCAGTGCCAGCCCTGCCGCGGTGCGCCTCGTTCGCATGGCCGGACCCCTTGTCAGCGCAGGGAAAGGGAGCTGATCCGCAGGTCGCCGCCGAAGACCAGGTAGACGTCCCGGCGGCCGTGCGCGCCGGTCAGCGGCGCGCTGATCGTGGTGTAGCGGTAGGCATCCCCGGTGCTGGGCACCGTGGCGGCGCCGATCACCGGACCGCGCACCGGGTCGTCCAGCCGCAGCTGCACGGTGGTCTCCCCGGGCGCCGCCCTGGCCACCGCGGCGGTGAGGGTCCTGGCGTTGAGCCGCACGTCGCTGAACTTGATCCAGTCCCCCGCGGTGGCGCCGACCGCGTCACCGCGGGCCTTGCTCTCATCGACCAGGGCCACGCCCCGGTAGTCGTCGAAGTCGACGGCGCGGGCCGGGCTGGTCAGCTCACGCGGCGGGATGGTCTCCCCGCGCACGGTCAGCGTGCCGCGCTGGCGGATGTCGGTGGCGGAGCGGCCGACCATGATCTCCCGCGGGCTGGACTCCACCACCCAGCGGTTGCGGGTGACGTCCCAGTGCGCGAGGTCGGCGGCACGCAGGATCAGCCGCACCGTCCTGGTCTCACCGGGGTTCAGGCGCACCCGGTCGAACCCGCGCAGCTGCCGCAGCGGCTGCTTGTCCCGGGAGGCGCGCTGGTGGGTGTAGAGCTGCACGACCTCCTCGCCCGCCCGCGCACCGGTGTTGGTGACCTCCACGCTCACCGTCACCTCGCCGTCGGCGGCCACCGCCGGCCGGCTCAGCCGCAGGTTCCGGTAGGCGAACTCGGTGTAGGACAGGCCGTGGCCGAAGGGGTAGAGCGGGTTGCCGCGGAAGTACTGGTAAGTGCGGTCGTTCTTGATGATGTCGTAGTCCAGCAGGCTGGGCAGATCCCGCTCGGAGCGGTACCAGGTCTGGGTGAGCCGCCCGGTCGGGTTGTGCGCGCCGAAGAGCACGTCGGCCAGCGCGTGGCCGGTCTCCGCGCCGGCGTGCGAGGTCCACAGCACCGAGGGCACGTGCTGCTGGATCCAGTTGATCGTGGTCGGGTAGCTGTTCTCCAGCACCACGATGGTGTTCGGGTTGGCCGCGCGCACCGCCTCGACCAGTTTCTGTTGTCCCGCGGCGAGATTGAGGTCCGCGCGGTCGTCGTCCTCGCGGCCGCTGATGAACGGCATGCTGCCCACCACGACCACCGCCGCGTCCGCGCCGCGCACCGCCCGCACCGCCTGCTCGACCCCGCTGCTGACGGTCTCCCTGGTGAAGGTGGTCGCCGCGGCCGGGGTCGCCGCGCTCACCGTGAGCTTGCCGTCGGCCCCTGCCACCACGAACTTCTTGTCGCCGAACCAGTCATCGTCGGTCTCGTTGCCCGCGTACTCCAGCACGTGGCCGCCGCCGTGCGGGGTGAGCTTGAACTGCTGCTGGACGTACCAGCCGTTGGGCTGCTCGGCGTTGCTGACCAGGGTTGCGCCGGAGCCGTAGGAGACGTAACGGTTGTTGGCCGCCGCACGCAGCGCGAGCACGCCCTCGCCCCAGTCGAAGGAGTCGAAGTGCTGCCCCGCGCCCGCGCCGGTCACGGTCAGCGCGGACCCGTCGGCCGGGGCGGTGACGTAGCGGCCGTCCGCGGTGCGCAACGCGATCCGGTCCACCCCCTCGTCGAAGGCGACCGAGCCGCCTGCGCCGAGCCGCTCGGCGATGCCCTGGCGCGGGGTGACCCGGTAGGGCAGGGAGCCGGAGTACCAGTCGGTGTAGAGGGTGTCGGCCAGCGGCCCGACCACCGCGACCTTCTTGGCCCGCGCCGGATCCAGCGGCAGCGTGCCGCGCTCGTTCTTCAGCAGCACCATGGCCTCGGCGGCGGCCTTGCGGTTGAGCCGCTGGTGTTCGGGACTGTTCACCACATCCTTGGTGATGTGCCCGTAGGGCCCGCCGCCCGGGTCGAACTCGCCGAGCCGGAACCGCACGCTCAGCATGCGCCCCACCGCGGTGTCCACATCGGACTCCGCGATCAGCCCTCTGGACAGCGCGGTGGTCACCGCGTTGACCGTCTTGCTGGAGTCGGTGTCGTCGACGGTGAAGCTCTCCACCCCGGCCTTGAGCGTGGCCGCGTCGGCCTCGGCCCGATCGGCGTAGTAGCGCTGCGACTGCACCAGGTTGTTCGGTCCCGCGGCGTCGGTGACGTTGAACAGCTCCCGCTTGGTCCAGGAGCGGATCACCTCGTTGGCGTCGGCATGCGCGGTGGCCGGGCGGCCGTTGATGAGGTTGTAGGCCATCATCACGCCGGTGGCCGCGTCCGCGGAGATCGCGGCCCGGAACGCGGCCTCCTCGTACTCCTTCTTCACCCTCGGCGGCAGGTTCGCCGAGGTGGTGGTGCGCCGGATCTCGTTGTTGTTGGCCAGGTAGTGCTTGAGCACCGGGGCCGCGCGCAGCCGGTCCGGGTCCGGGCCCTGCACGCCCTTGCCGTACGCGGTGGACAGCACGCCGGTGAGGTGCGCGTCCTCGGAGTAGCCCTCCTCGTTGCGGCCCCAGCGCGGATCGCGCAGCAGGTTGACCACCGGCGCCCACAGCTGGAGTCCCCACACCTCCGGGTTTTCCGCGTGGTAGCCGCGGGCCTCGGTACCCACCGCCGCGCCCACCTGACGGAGCAGTTCCGGGTTCCACGTGCTGGCCAGCCCGATCGCCTGCGGGAACACGGTTCCGGCCGCGGTGACCACGCTGCCGCCGGTGGACTTGTCGGTGGACCAGCCGATGCCGTGCAGGGCCTCGGTGCCGGTCTTGAACGAGTGCACGCCCAGCCGGGGGATGGCCGGCTGGTACTGGTGCAGCAGGGAGATCTTCTCCGGCAGGGTCAGCCGCCGGAGCAGGTCCTCGACCCTGGAGGGCAAGGGCAGCCGGGGATCGCGGAACCGGTGGTCCGGCTCGGCCTGGGCGGCAGGGGCGAGCACACTGGCGCAGGCCAGCACCGCGAGCAGTGCGGCGAGGCCGCGGCCGGTGCGGCGTCTCCTCGGTCGGAACAGGGCAGCCACGCTGGTTCTCCTTGCTCTGGCAGGGTTTCAGGCGCGCGGGGGCGCGGTGCTGGCCCGCTCGGTCAGCCGGGGTGGCAGCAGCGCGGTCCTGGGTGGTTCGTGGCCCTCCAGCTTGGCCACCAGCAGCTGCACGGCCCGCTCACCCAGCTCCTCGGCGGGGATGGCGACCGAGGTGAGCGGGACGGCGGCGCGCTCGGCCTGCTCGTCGGGGCACAGCGCCAGCACCGAGAGGTCCCTGGGCACCAGCACGCCGGCCCTGCCGAGTTCGGCGAGCAGCGAATCCAGCACGAACTCGTTGTGCACCACCAGCGAGGTGGCCTCGGGACGTTCCCGCAGCACCGCCCTGGCCAGCACGCGGGCCGCCTCGGGGTCGGCCGCGCAAGGGCAGACCGTGGTGCGCACGCCCAGCCGGCCCGCCGCCCGCTGCAAGCCGTCCCTGACCCTGGCGGCGAACCCGGTCTCCCTGGCGTAGACCTCCGGCGGGGAGCCGATCAGCACGATCTCCCGGTGCCCCAGCCCGGCCAGGTGCCGCACGCAGCGCTCTCCCGCCGCGGCGAAGTCCAGGTCGACACAGGTGAAGCCGTAGTCCCGCGCGGGCAGGCCGATGAGCACCGCGGGCCGGTCCAGCTCCCGCAGCACCGGCAGCCGCTCGTCGTGCAACTGCACGTCCATCAGCACAAAAGCGTCCGCCAGCGCGGAGCGGGCGACCCGGCGCAGTCCCTCGGCGCCCTCCTCCTGAGTCAGCAGCAGCACGTCGTGGTCGTGCCGCCGGGCGGCGGTGGCCACCGCGGCCACGAAGCGCATCATCACCGGCACATGCACCCCGCTGCGCAACGGGATCACCAGTGCGAAGACCTTGGCCCTGCTGCCGGCCAGCGACCTGGCCCCGGCATGCGGGCGGTAGCCCAGCACCCGGATGCTCTCCTCCACCCGGCGCGCGGTCTGTTCCGAGATCGACCGCTTGCCGCTGAGCACGTAGGACACCGTGCTCGGCGACACCCCGGCGTGCCGCGCCACGTCAGTGATCTTGATCATCGTCGCTCCCCAGGACCACCGTGACCACCGGGCTCGCCGCCTCGATCAGCGTGCCGTGCGGGTGCGCGGCGATCCGCCCGCCGTCGACCGAGCGCACCGAGCCGATCCCGACCAGCAGCACCCGCCAGCCGGTGACCTCCCGGTCGGCCTGCACCATGACCGTGCGCCCCATCCGCGCGGTGTCGAAGACCGCCGCGGTCGCGCCGGTGACCTCCGGCACCCTGGTGCGCACCCGCGTCCCGTCGGCGAACTGGTGCACGTGCAGGGTCACGCCCTCGGCGTAGTCGTAGTCCGGCCGGTCCTCGACCGCGCCGAACGGGATCACCGAGCCGGGCCGGGCCAGCAGCGGCAGGGACTGGAAGTCGTACCGCCGCCGCAGCCACCGCCCGCCCGGCACCGCCTCGCCGGTCAGCACATCGGTCCAGGTGCCCTCGGGCAGGTAGTAGGAGACCTCGCCGTCGGCGCTGAACACCGGGGCCACCAACAGGTCGTCGCCAAGCAGGTACTGCCGTTCCAGGTGGGCGCAGGCCGGGTCGCCGGGGAACTCCAGCGCCATCGCCCGCAGCACCGGCACGCCCTCGGTGTGCGCCTGCACCGCCGCGGCGAACAGGTACGGCATCAGCCGGGCCTTGAGCCTGGTGAACAACCGCAGCACCGGGGTGGACTCCTCGTCGAAGAGCCAGGGCACCCGGTAGGAGGAGCTGCCGTGCAGGCGGCTGTGCGAGGACAGCAGCCCGAAGGCGATCCAGCGCTTGAACAGCGCCGGGTCCGGGGTGCCCTCGAAGCCGCCGATGTCGTGGCTCCAGAAGCCGAACCCGGACAGGCCAAGAGACAACCCGCCGCGCAGGCTCTCCGCCATCGCCTCGAAGGAGGACTCGCAGTCCCCGCCCCAGTGCACCGGGAACCGCTGGCAGCCCACGGTGGCCGAGCGGGCGAAGACCACCGCCTCGCCCTCGCCGCGCCGCTCGCGCAGCAACTCGAAGACGGTGCGGTTGTAGAGGTAGCTGTAGTAGTTGTGCATCCGCTCGGGGTCGGCGCGGTCGTAGTAGACCACGTCGGTGGGCACCCGCTCGCCGAAGTCGGTCTTGAAGCAATCCACGCCCTGGTCCAGCAGCGCGCCCAGCTTCTCGGCGTACCAGCGGCGCGCGGCCGGGTTGGTGAAGTCCACCAGCGCCATGCCCGGCTGCCACAGGTCCCACTGCCAGACATCGCCGTTGGGCCTGCGCAGCAGGTAGCCCCTGGCCTGGCCCTCGGCGAACAGCGCCGAACGCTGGGCGATGTAGGGGTTGATCCACACGCACACCTTGAGCCCGCGCGCCTTGAGCCTGGCCAGCATGCCCTCGGGATCGGGGAAGGTACGCGGGTCCCATTGGAAGTCGCACCAGTGCAGCTCGCGCATCCAGAAGCAGTCGAAGTGCACCACGCTCAGCGGGATGTCCCGCTCGCGCATGCCGTCCAGGAAACCGGTGACGGTCTGCTCGTCGTAGGAGGTGGTGAAGGAGGTGGACAGCCACAGCCCGAAGGACCAGGCCGGTGGCAGCGCGGGCCGCCCGGTCAGCGCGGTGTAGCGGCGCAGGACCTCCTTGGGCGTGGGGCCGTGGATGAGGAAGTAGCGCAGCGACTGGCCTTCGACGCTGAACTGCACCTTGGACACCGCCTCCGAGCCCACCTCGAAGGAGACCAGCCCCGGGTGGTCGACCAGCACGCCGTAGCCCGCGCTGCTCAGGTAGAACGGCACGTTCTTGTATGCCTGCTCGCTGGCGGTGCCGCCGTCGGCGTTCCAGATGTCGACCACCTGGCCGTTCTTCACCAGCGGCCCGAACCGCTCCCCCAGCCCGTAGACCAGCTCGCCCACCGCCAGCCGTAACTGCTCGCGCACGTGGTGCCCGCCGTCGCCGGTGGTCATGAACCCCATGCCGTTGTCACCGCTGGAGGTCAGCACCCTGCCCTCGGCGATGAAGTCCAGCGACCACGGCCTGCCGCGGGCCACCCGCACCGACAGCCCGCCGGAGCTGAGCACCGCCTCATCGTCCACAATGGACACTGAGTCCCAGTCGTCCGGCCCGGCCGAGCTGCCGGCGACGGCCAGCTCGAACCTGGGCTGCCTCGGCTGCTCCCCGGCGAAGTGGGTGATGGTGACGCCGATGACCCCCGGCATCGGCGCGGTCAGGCCGACCGTGACCACCGGACCCTTCAACAGGTCGCCGCGGTGACGCACCCGCGTGGTGGGCGCGTGCACGGTGAGCGAGCCCGGCCCCGGCGTCACGTCGTGGGCCTGCACCGGGTGCTCGGCGCGCACGCCGTCGCGCAGCAGCCAGTAGCCGTCGCTGAACTTCATCGGCCCATTCCCGCGGTCAGTCCCCTGGTCAGAGTTCGTTGGAAGAGAAGGAAGAACGCCACCGCCGGGATGAGGCCCAGCAGCGCGGAGGCGCTGGTGGTGGTCGCGTCCATCATGCGTTGCCCTTGCAGCACACCGAGTGCCACCGGCACGGTCTGGGTCTCGTTGGACACCAGCAGCACCAGCGGCAGGAAGAACTCGTTCCAGGTCCAGATGAAGAAGAACACGAACAGCACGCCCAGCGTCGGCCTGCTGACCGGCACCACCACCCTGATCAGCACCTGCCAGGAGTTCGCGCCGTCGATCCGGGCCGCTTCCAGGATCTCGCGCGGGAACTCGCCGAGGATCGAGGACAGCAGGTAGGTGCCGAAGGCCGCCTGGATCACGGTGAAGACGATGATCACACCGAGCTGGGTGTCGTACAGGCCGACTTCCTTGAACAGGTAGTACAGCGGGTAGACCAGCGCCTCCTGCGGCAGGGTGTTGGCGATCAGGAACAGCACCACGATCCACACCCGCCCGCGCACCCGGCCGATGCCCAGCGCGTAGGCGTTGCACACCGAGACCAGCACGGCCAGCACCGCGACCGCGCCGCTGATCAGGAAGCTGTTGAGCAGCTTGCCGCCGAAGTCCACCCGCTGCCAGAACTCGATGATCCCGGCCAGGTGCAGCCCGTCCGGCAGGCTCAGCGGGCCGTCGGCGGCGTACTCCGCCGGCGTCTTGACCGCGTTGAGCGCCACGATCACGAACGGCGCCAGCATGGCCACCGCCAGCACGAGCAGGGACAGCAGCACCGCGGTGGCGGGCCAGCCGATCCGGCGCCGGGTCATCCGCTGGGTCATGCGCTCGCCCCCGCCCGCTCGCCGCGGTGCTGCACCCGGACGAACACCGCGGTCAGCGCCAGGATGAGCACCAACAGCACGGTGGCGATGGCCGCGCCGTAGCCGACCTGGGTGCGCTCGAAGAAGTTCTGGAAGCTGAAGTAGGAGGGCACCGTGGTCGCCCCGCCGGGTCCGCCCCTGGTGAGCACGTAGATCGGGCCGAAGACCTTGAGCGCGGCGATGGTGCAGGTCAACAGGACCACGTAGCTCTCCGGCCGGATGTGCGGCACGGTGATGTGCCAGAACCGCCGCCACCAGGACGCGCCGTCGAGGTCGGCGGCCTCGTACAGCGCGGGATCCACCCGCTGCAACCCGGCCATGAAGATCACCACCGGATAGCCCAGCTGCACCCACACCAGCACGCCCATCACGCTGTAGAGCGCCAATTCCGGGTTGCCCAGCCAGTCCTGGGCCAGCGCGCCCAGGCCGAGACCGGTGAGGATCTCGTTGAGCGCGCCGTTCTCCGCGGCCAGGATCCAGCTCCACACGATGCCTGCCACCGCGATCGGCAGCACCTGCGGCAGGTAGAGGCAGGCGCGGATGACGCTCGCGGTACGCGGGCCGAACCGCTTGCCCACGATGTCGAACAGGGTGGCCGCCAGCACCAGGCCCAGCAGGGTCGGCAGGACCGCCATGGCCAGCACCAGACCGATGTTGTGCTGGAAGGAGGCCCAGAACGTGCTGTCGGCGAACAACCGCTGGTAGTTGTCCAGTCCGGTCCACTGTGGATCGCCGACCCCCGACCAGCGGGTGAGGCTCAGGCCCAGGTTCAGCACCAGTGGCACCAGGATCACCGCCAGGAACAGCAGGGCGCCGGGGATCAGGTAGAGCCAGTAGGCGCGGGTCCTCATCTGCCGACCGTGGCCAGGTTTTCCTGGTACGGCTTGGCCAGCTCGGTCAGCACCTGGTGCGGCGGCGCGGCGCCGGTGATCAGCTTCTGAGTGCCGGACACCATGGCGTCGTAGTAGCCGGGCGCCGGCCAGTCGGGGTAGAAGGCGAGCCCGTCGCCCTGCACCAGCGCGGCGAAGTCCTCGTTGAGCACCTTGGTGCGCGCGTCGGCGGCAGGCGCGGGGTCGGCGGCCACCGCGATGGCGCCTGCCTCGGCGAGCTTGTTCTGGATGCCCTTGCGCATGGTGATGTCGATGAAGTCATAGGCCAGCTGCTTGTTCTTCGAGCCTTGCGGCACGACCCAGTGGTTGCCGGCCGATCCGGCGCTGAGCTTGTTGCCGGGCCAGCGGAAGGTGCTCCACCCGAAGCCGGTGACCTCCTTGGCCAGCCTGCCGTGCCACCAGCTGCCGGAGATCATGATCGGGTGCTCGCCGCGGGTGAAGGCCGCGCCCATGTCCTCGGCCTTGACCCCGGCCGCGGTGTTCTTGAGGTATCCCTTGCGCACCCACTCGGCGAAGGTCTCCGCGGCGTGGCTCCAGGCGGCGTCGTGGAAGTCGACCGGGCCGGTGTAGCGCTGGAAGCGGTCCACCCAGCCGCGGTCGGCCTTGCTCAGCGCGAGCTGGTAGAGGATGTGCTGGGCCGGGTACTCCGCCCCGCCCACCGCCAGCGGGGTCACCCCGGCGGCAACGAAGGTGTCCATCGCCGCGGTGAACTCCGCCAGGGTGGCCGGCACGGCGATCCCGCGCTGCCGGAAGGCGTCCTGGTTGTAGTAGACGGTGACGTACTCGGCGTAGTTCGGCACGCCGAACCACTTGCCGGAGCCCATCACCCCGCGCTCGTCGTACTTCGCGGTGGTCTGCAGGCCGGGGGCGAGCAGCTTGTCCCAGCCGCGTTTCCCGGCTTCCTCGCTGAGGTCGGTGAGCAGGCCCTGCCGGGAGAGCAACCCGGTGGTGGCGTTGCCCTTGTTGTACTCCAGCACATCCGGCGCCTCACGGGAGTTGAGCACCATCGGCGCGGTCTTCTGGATCTGCTCGAAGCCCTTCTCCTGGAAGCGGACCTGCACCCCGGGATGGCCGGCCTCGAACTCCTTGATCGCCTGCTGCCAGGCGACGCCCATGGCACTGTTGGGCGCCTCGTAGTGCCAGACCTCCAGGGTGTTCGCCTCGGAGTCCCCGGAGCCGGCACAGCCGGCGGCCACCAACAGCAAGGCGCACAGCGCCACGATCCGCACTCGCCGGAACATCGATGTCCTCCAGGAAAACCGTGGTTCACCGTCGAATCGAAGCGCTTCGACAGGGAAGCTACGGCCACCCCGGAACCACGTCAACACCGCGCCAGCAAGGACTTTCCGGCAACCTTGCTACCTGATCCGCGATTCGACGAGTTTCGACCACGGTCGTCGAACAGCCACTTCGCCGGCCTGGCCGAGCAGTGGTGCGCGGCCCACGCCTGTTCGATTCGAATTCGACTATTCGTTGCCAGAGCAGGACATCAGCGCTGTCTTGACTCCTCAGGCGCGCCGAGGCAACTCTGGAAAGCGATTTCCAGCGGGCTTGATCCACAGCGCGGTGAGGAAGGTTCCCAGGCCGTGAGTGCCCTCGACGAGCTGCGCCGGTTGCGTCGCGACCCCAGGGCCTGCACCGACGGGGAGATCATCGCCGCGGACGGCGGGGCCTGGGCCTGGCGATCGAGGGTTTCCTGGTGCTGCGACAGCGGATCGAGTCCGGTGACCACGCGGCCCTGGACGAGTTCTACCGGGCCGCCCTCCGGCTGAAGCGGGACCGACTGGCCGACTGGGAACAGCGCTGGCGGGATGGCGGGATGGCGCGCTGGCCGCGGCGGAACACACCGGCGAGCAGCTGGCCAGGCTCCGGGCCGGGGACCTCAGCCACCTGACGCAGGCCGACCTCCGCACCCTGCCGCCAAGCCAGGCCCAGCGGTTCGGCATGCGCGGCAAGCTCGACGTGCACCTCCCAGCCGACGGAACCTCGCCACACGACTAGCCCGGCGAGTTGGGCCAACTGGTACGCCGGTTTGGCCACAGTGGGCGTACCAGTTGGCCCAAGCGGTACGGGAGGTACGCCATTCCGGCCAACGCACCGTCCACAACGGCCAACAGACCGTCCACAACGGCCAACACGGGGGTGGTGTGTGTTGACCGGGGGGCGGACCAATGTTAGCGTTAACAAGTGGTGCCCAGTCAGCACCCTGCCGGAGGTCAGTCGTGTCCTGGACCATCCGCCCCGGGTTGAACCTCAGGGGCACCAGCGCGCCGCTGAGCGGGCTGGACACCCGGTCCTGGCAAGGGGTGCGCTACTTCAACGGTGCCGGGAGCAGTCTGCTGGCCCTGAGCGAGCCCGGCGGAACCGTCGCCGTGCCCGCGATCGCGCAGGCGGACGCGCCACTGTTCCGCGATCCGATCCACGGCGGCGCAACCGATCCGGTGGTCGTCTACCATCGCGCGGCCGGCGAGTGGTGCGTGCTCTACTCCGCGGCCACCTCGCCGCGCGGCGCCACCATCGGCATCGCGACCAGCTCCACCGGCGGCCGCAGCTGGGAGTACCGCGGCGCGCCCAAGGGCCTGGACACCGTCCACTCCGGACGCAACAGCTTCTGGGCGCCGGAGGTCATCTGGCACGGCGGGACCTACCACCTCTACGTCAGCCACGTGGCCGGCGGGCGGGCCGCCCGCGCCGGCCGCGGCCACATCCTGCACTACACCTCGCAGGACCTGGTGAACTGGCGCTTCGACCGCGAGCTGGAACTCTCCGGCGAGGGCTGCGCGGACGCGGCGGTCTGGCCGCTGCCCGACGGCCAGACCTGGCGCATGTGGTACACGGTGCCCGACGGCGGCGTGCACGCGGCCGACTCGACCGACCTGAGCACCTGGCGCCCGGTCAGCCGCTCGGTGTGCTCGCCGGGCCAGGGCGCGCCCAGCGTGTTCCGCTTCGGCGGCCACTACTGGATGATCACCAGCGGCGACCGCGGCCTGCCGGTGTACCGCTCCCACGACCTGCGGACCTGGTTCCCGCAGTCCGGACCACTGCTGGCCGAACCGGGAATCCGCCTGGGGGACAACGCTCCCGGCCGCCACGGCTCGGTGCTCACCCAGGACAAGCGGGCGCACATCCTCTACTCCTGCCGATTCGGCCAGGCCTCCTGCCTGCAACTCGCCCCACTGGCGGTGATCGACGGCAGGCTCACCGCCGACCGCGACACACCGTCCGAAGTGGACTGGCGGCCACAGTCCACAGTGGAGCTACGCGGCGGCAGGCGCGCCACCTAGGCCGGCCAGCGGGGAGCCACCCGCCGGGCGAGATAGCGTTCGATGCGTGCCGGATCCCAGTGCCCGTCGGCGATGACCACGTGGTGGGTCAGGTCGAGCCGGGCCTCCGGCTCGATCAGCAGCGGCGCCTGGGGGTTGTCGGGGTGGTCGAGGAGGACCACGGTGGAGCGCCGCCCGCTTTCCTGGTGCACTCCGGTGAAAGCCCGCCACGGCGCGCTGGCCCCGGTGGCGGTGAAGGCGGCGGCGGGATTGAAGGAACGGATGCCTGGCCAGTGCGGGCCGCCCCACCGGAGTCGCCGTCCGCTCGTGTTGTGCAGCCGGGTTTTCCAGGTGAGCAGCCAGGAACCCCTCGGCCGGGTCCACCTGGTCCACCTCGATGGCGCGGTCCTCGGCCAGCCAGCGCTGCCCCGGCCGGGTCCGCCAGTCCAGCCAGTGCCACAGCTCCGCCCGGCCGCCGTGGCAGCGGACCCGCTCCCAGCGAACGTGCCGCGTCATGCCCCCACCGAGGGGCGGGGTGCGGCCGCCCCAGACGTTCTCGCCGGAGACCTCGGCCGCGGAGAACCGCAGGCCGCCGGGGCCGGTCACCAGCTCGCCCGCGGTGGTGCGCAACGGGTGCAGATAGGGCTCGGCCGGGCCGAGCACGTAGTCCGCCAGCGCGATCCGCCCGGCGTGCACCCGCACCCACCCGTTGTCGGCCACCAGCCACGGTTCCCCGGCCGCGGGGCAGGCGCGCACGACCCGGTCAACGATTTCCCGCATCGCGCGCGCCACCCCCGGTTCAGCCGGTGAAGTTGACGTCGCTGCAGAAGTAGTAGGACTGGTCCAGGTGGCTGGCCTGCCAGATGGTGTAGACGAGGTGCCGCCCGGTCCGGGTGCCCGCGTCAACGCCGACCTGGTAGGTGCCGTTGGGTGCGATGCGGCCGGTCTGGGCGACCTGCTCCAGGTTGTCCCAGCCCAGTGCCTGGGTCGCGGGATTGAAGCCCTGCTTGGTGAGGTACACCTGCAGGTAGTCCGCGCCGTGGCGGGCCTGGTCGGTGATGGTCAGGGTGAACCGCCGTGGCTTGTTCACCGGCTGCCACGCGCCGACGGTGTCCATCGAGTTGTACCGGCCGCCCTCGGCGTGGCCGCCGCTGCACAGCTGCCCGTCCGGGATGTTGCCGCGGTGGTTGCCCTTGAGGTTCTCCCGGTACAGGCCGTTCCAGTTCCACATCGCGTTCGGGTTGGCCCGCCAGGCCTGCCAGCACATCGGGTCCCTGGTGGCCATGGCCGGATTCTGGAAGTCCTTGCCCCACCGTTCCCAGCAGCCGTAGTTGCGCGAGGGCGGGTCGGTGGCCGAGCCGTGTGCCTGGGCGAGGCCGGTCAGCAGCCCGGCCAGCAGCGCGCCGACCGCGCTCAGCACCACGAGCGCTCTGGCGAGCAGGGGGCGGCCGGATCTGTTCTGCGCCATGCTGTCCTCCTCCTTGAGGATCGAGCATCAGGGTTTCTGGGAGCGCTCCCAGTTTGGAGGGTAGCCAGTCCGGCCCAGCTTGGGAACCCGTAGACCGGACCACTGCCCCCACACGTTGGTAGCACCGGAAAAGCCCCGGCCACGGGCCATACTGGAGCACACCGCCGCCCCCGCTTGTCTGGAGACCGCATGCAGTTGCTCGGCCGAACGGTGTCTTTCCTGCTCGCCGCGACGCTGCCACTGGGGGTGCCGGCCGCCCCGGCCCAGGCCGCGCCGGCTGCCGCCGCACTCCCCCAGGTTTCCCCCGCGCCGCAACAGATCCAGCGCAGCGGACCGGATCTCCCGGTCGGCAACCGGGTGCGGCTGGTGGTCGACGAGCGCACCGACCCGGCCGCCCGCGCCCTGCTGGAGCGGACCCTGCGCGAGCACGGCGTCCGGCACATCGACACCGCGGGGCGCGCGCCGCTGACCTTCCACCTGGGACCGGCCGACCGGCCGGATGTCGCCGCCGCCCTCGGCTCGACCCCGGTCCCCAGCCGGGCGGAGGGCAGCGCGCTCACCGTCCTCGCGCGGCGCGGTTCCGTCGCGCTCGGCGGGGTGGACCCGGCAGGCCAGTACTACGCCGTGCAGACCCTGCGGCAGCTGTTCACCGGCGACCGGCACCGCGCGCGCATCGCGGGCGCCGCGGTCAGCGACTTCCCCGCGATGGCCCTGCGCGGCACCATCGAGGGCTTCTACGGTTCGCCGTGGACGCACCAGGAACGCCTCGACCAGCTCGCCTTCTACGGCCAGGTCAAGGCCAACACCTACATCTACGCGCCCAAGGACGACCCGTACCACCGCGACCGCTGGCGCGAGCCCTACCCGGCCGACCGGCTGGCCCAGCTGGGCGAGCTGGTCAAGGCCGCCGCGGCGCAGCACGTCCGGTTCACCTACGCGCTCTCCCCCGGCACCTCGATCTGCTACTCCAGCGCCGGGGACCGCGCCGCGCTCGCCGCGAAGCTGCAGGCCATGTACGACCTCGGGGTGCGCGCCTTCTCCATTCCACTCGACGACATCAGCTACACCCGGTGGAACTGCGCTGCCGACCGGACGGCCTACGGCGAACCGGGGCGCCGCGCGGCGGGGGTGGCCCAGGTCGGGCTGCTCAACGACCTCCAGCGCGGGTTCCTGGCCGCCCACCCCGGCACGCACCCGCTGCAGATGGTGCCGACCGAGTACGGCGACCTCACCGACACCGAGTACAAGCAGGTGCTCCGCTCAACCCTGGACCCCGCGGTGCTGGTGATGTGGACCGGCACCGACGTGGTGCCGCCCAGCATCACCGTGGACCAGGCCCGCCGCGCCTCGGAACTGTTCGGGCGCAAGGTCTTCGCCTGGGACAACTACCCGGTCAACGACTTCGGCCAGGCCGCGGGGCGGCTGCTGCTCGCGCCCTACGACCACCGCGAGCCCGGCCTGTCCGGCCACCTCGCCGGCATCGTGGCCAACCCGATGAACCAGGCCGCCGCGAGCAAGGTCGCGGTGTTCACCATGGCCGACTTCTCCTGGCACGACCACGGCTACGACCGCGACCGCAGCTGGCGGGCGGCCGCGGCCCAGCTCGCGGGCGGCAATCCGGCCGGGGTCAGGGCACTGCTGGACTTCTTCGACCTCAACCACCTCGCCCCGACCTTCGGCCGACCGTGGCAGCCCCAGGCCCCCGCACTCCAGGCCAGGGTGGACGCGTTCTGGGCAGGCGCTCCGGGCGCGGCGAGCGCGCTGCGCGGGCACGTCCGGCGGATCACCGCGGCGCCCTCGGTGATCAGGGCCACCGTCGCGGACCTGGGGTTCCTGGACGACGCGGCGAACTGGCTGGCCGCCACCGAGCTGTGGGCCGGGGCCATGGGCGCGGGCCTGGACACCCTGGACGCGATCGGCGCCGGCGACCGGCGGGCCGCCGCCGCGGCGCGGGAGCGGCTGGATGCCTTGGCCGCCAAGGCGAACCGGATCCGCTCGGTGCCAGGGGAGAACCGGGTCGAGGGCGTGGTGCGGATCGGCGACGGCGTGCTGGACGTCTTCCTGGACCGGGTGCGCGCCCGGCATGACGAGTTCCTCGGCCTGCCGCCGCTGCGCAACCTCTCGGCAGGCCGGCCGGCCACCCAGATCTCGGACTACTCGGCCGACTACGCCGCCGGGAAGTCCGTGGACGGCGACCTGTTCAGCTTCTCCACCACCTCCGGCGCCGAGCCGCGACCGTGGTGGCAGGTCGACCTGGGCGCGGTGGCCGACATCGAGTCGGTCCGGGTGCACAACCGGGTGGACTGTTGCGCCGAACGCCTGGCCGACTACCACGTGCTGGTCTCCGCGCAGCCCTTCCCGGACACCCTCGCCGAGGCGCTGCGCGCGCCGGGGGTGACCAGCCGCCACGAGCCGGCGCAGGCGGGCAGGCCGACCGAGATCAGCCTGCCCGCGCGCGGGCGCTACGTGCGGGTGTGGCTGGCCACCGACCAGCCGCGGGAGCTGAACATGGCCGAGGCGGAGGTGTTCGGGCGCGTGCGGCGCTGAGCGGGCCGCCGCTGACCCGCGGGGTCACCGGCTCGGCGCTGGTGTGCACCGCTGCCCTCATCGGTCGGCCCAGGCGATCAGCTTGGCCATGTTCGCCACGTAGGCGCCGGTGCTGATCACCAGGGGCCGGTCGGCGGGCGGGAACGGCGAGGTGTCGTAGCGGTCGCCGACATGGGTGCTCATGAAGTCCTTGCCGTGGAAGGGATCCGCGGGCGGACGCCCCTGGAACGGGTTGGTCGCCGCCTCGGCCGGGGTGAGCCAGTGGTCCTTGCCGCCGAGGTCGCGCACCAGGGCCGCGGCCTCCGCGTCGGGCACCGTGGGCAGGGCGGGATCGGCGTCCCGGAACAGGTCGGTCAGCTCCAGCTCGCGCACGGAGAAGTGCCGTGGCACCGGGATCGGCGTGCCGGGGGTCAGCGGGGAGCGGGCGCGCAGCTCGGCGATCTCCTTGCCGCTCAACGAGTTCAGCTCCGCGTAGGTGCGCCGCAGGCCGTCCAGGTCGATGGCCCGTCCCGCGGAGTAGTGGCCGAGGGTGTCCCGGTGGTCGTGGTCGGTGTAGTAGGCGCCGTTGCGGATGTTGCTGCCGAAGCGGTGCACGAACAGCGCCCGGTTGGTGCCCAGCTCCACGAACGTCGGGTGCGTGCGCTTGGCCAGCAAGGGGTTCTCCGCCAGCTGTCGCCCGGTGAGCGGGCAGCTGCCCAGCCAGGCGATCGCCTCGGGCACCCTGTCCAGGTAGGAGCGGTCGCCGGTGAGCCGGAAGTAGTGGAACAGCTGGCGGATGTTGGTCTGCGTGGTGTGCGTGGCCAGCGCCCTCGGCTCGTAGGACCGCGCGCCCGCCGGAGTCCCGGCCGGGCGGCCGCCCGCGGCCCTGGACAGGTGTTGCAGGGCCCAGCCCGCCTGCGGTCCGGGCTGCTGCATCCGTTGCAGGCAGCGCATCGCGCGGTGCACCGGTTCCAGGAGGTCCGGCCGGCGCAGCGTGCTGGCGCACAGCAGCAGGAACTTGATGTTCTCGCCGAGCACGTCGTCGTTGAAGGTGACGTGCCGGGTGTACTCGCCGTCCTCCATGCCGTGCCGCACGTCAGCAGGCAGCCACGGCGGCCGTTCGGTGGGCCAGTGCGTGCGGGAGACCGAGCCGGCGAAGGAAGGGAACCGTTGCGGCCAGCCGCCGTCGGCCACGCCGCCGCAGAACTGCGCGGCGAGCACGAACCGGATCGCCCGCGCCAGCGCCGCCTTGAACCGGGGGTCGCGGCGTTCCAGGTACAGCCGCAGGATCAGCTGCCCGGCGGCGGAGGTGCCCGCGTCGTCGAAGGTGGCGTTGTCGTAGTGGTGCTGGAACTCCTCCAGCCGCCAGCCGTTCCCGCCGACGGTCTCATACCAGCGGCGCAGCGCGGCGGTCCCGGCGAAGTCGTGCACGTAGTTCCAGCCGCCCACCGGCAGTTGCGCGGCCACCAGCGCCAGTCCGGTGCGCTCGGCGGCGCGGTAGAACTCCGCCGCGCCGGTGGCGTGGTAGGCGTCGAGCATGCTGTGCCCGACCGAGGGCGTGCCGGGTGGCTGCACCCAGCACATGCTCCGCCGGGCCGCCAGCTCGCCCCAGGAGGCGGACAGGTCGGGCAGGTAGCTCCACAGGTAGCCGCCGCGGTAGGAGACCTCCCGGTCCAGGAAGATCGCGGCCCGGCCCATCGCGCGCAGCACCTCGCCGCGTGCCGGCTCCGCCGGGGTGGCGGCCGCGTGCGCCGCGCCGCCGCCGAGCAGGGTGAGGGCGGCCGGGGCGAGGGTGAGCCTGGCGAAGGCGCGGCGGCTCAGGGGTGTGCTCATGGCTCCTCCGGTGAGTTCTCGGCGAGGGACGCGGTGGCGCTCCGGGGACGGCGGGCGAGCGCCGCGCCGGCCCCGGAGCGCCTGGGCAGGCGCTCAGATGCGCCCTGGGCCTGCCCCGTTCCGGACGATCGTCTTCACCTCACTCGCGCGGTCCAGCGGATACGAATAGGGAATGCTCCGCACACTGCCGCCGGTCTGCCCGGAACCGGAGCTGACGAAATGGTTGCTCCGTGCCACCAGCGTGCCCGCGGGTGAACTGCCCTCCCCCAGGTGGAACGGGTCCTTGGTGTTCTCGAAGAAATTGCCTTCGACCAGCACGCCGCCTTCCTTGGTGGCCGCCACGCCGTAACTGGTGACGCCGCCGTAGTAGTTGTTGTAGACGTGCACCGGGTTGCCGAAGCGCACCCTGGGGTGCCGCTGACCGGTGCCGTCGAAGAAGTTGTGGTGGTAGGTCACCCGGAGCTTGCCCCGGTCCTCGCCGCCGTTGTCGTCGCTGTGCCCGAGCAGCATCGTCTTGTCGTGGCTGGAGAACTTGTTCCAGGACACGGTGACCAGGTCGGCGGCGCGCTTGATGTCGACCGCGCCGTCCTTGCCACTGGCGAAGCTGTTGTGGTCGATCCACACCCGGGTGGAGTACTGCACGTTGATCGCGTCGTCGGCCCAGTTCCTGAAGTTCAGGTTGCGCACGATCACGTTGGCGGACCTGGAGATGTTGAGCCCGTGCCCGGTGATGGCGGCGCCGGAGCCGACCCCGATGATGGTCTTGTCCGAGCTGACCGCGGCCGTGCCGGACAGGGCGATGGCGCCGGTGACGCGGACCACCGCGGGACCGGTGGCCTTGACCGCGGCGGTGAAGGCGGCCGCGGTGCTGACGGTGACCGGGGTGGCGCCGCCACCGCCGGTGGTGCCGCCGCCCTGGGTGGCCCAGCCCGCCAGGTCGAACGGAGCGGCCGAGGCGGCGGGCGCGGCTGCCGCCACACCGGTGACGGCCAGCGCGACGACCAGTGCGGCAGACCAGGGAGCCCGCCGGTCGCGTACGGATGTCCGGGACATCTGCTTCCTCTCGTGAACGGTGGCCGCCGAAGCGGAAAAAGACAGCGGCCACTGCGATGAATGAGAATCAGCGGCGGTAAATGATAATGACAACAAATGCTGCAACCGGCAGCGTAATGAGGCATTTACCCGCTGTCAACATGCCGATTCGCTGAATTCTCCCATCACGTATATGACCCATTTCGATTGCCTTCGAATCGAATTGTCGAAATGGCTCCGCCCGGCTGGAAACCGTCTTGCCGGAGGGCCTTCGCAAGACGGTTGGCCCTAGCCGGAGCCCCGGCCCGGCCGTACCGTCCCAGAGCACCAACGGCGGTGACGAGGAGGGCGGGTTGGCCACCATCGCGGACGTGGCCCGGCGGGCCGGCGTCGCCCCGAGCACGGTGTCCTACGTGCTCTCCGGCAAGCGCGCGATCAGCCCGGCCACCAGGGCCAAGGTCGAGGAGAGCGCCCGCGCCCTCGGCTACCTCACCCAGCAGGCGCCACGCGGCGCGGCGCGGCGGACCGGCGTTCTCGGCCTGGTCGCGCCGTTGCGCGCGGGCACCCACCTGCCGGTGCTGATGCGCTTCGTCAGCGCGGTGACCACCGCCGCGCACCGGCACGGCAACGACGTTTTGCTGCTCACCGCGGACACCGGCGCGGACGGCCTTGGCCAGGCGGTGCAGCGCGGCGGCGTGGACGGCCTGGTGGTGCTGGACGTGGAACTGCGCGATGCCAGAGCCCCGGTGCTGCGCGCCATGGACCGCCCCTCGGTGCTGATCGGCTTCCCGGTCGACCCCACCGGACTGACCTGTGTGGACCTGGACTTCACCGCGGCGGGCGCACTGTGCCTCGACCACCTGGCCGACCTCGGGCACCACTGCGTGGCCCTACTCGGCTCGCCCCAGCTGGTCTACCACCGCGACACCGGCTACGCGCACCGCACCATGGCAGGCTTCACCGCGGCCGCGATCCGGCGCGGCGTCTCGGTGCTGACCAGGGCGACCGACGAGCAGCTGCCGTCGGTGCGGCGCACGGTGACCGCCCTGCTGCGGGAGCAGCCCCGGCTGACCGCGCTGGTGGTGCACAACGAGGGCGCCCTGCCCTCGGTGCTGACCTGCCTGCGCGAACTCGGCCGCGACGTGCCGGCTGACCTGTCCGTGGTGGCCATCTGCCCGGACGAGCTGGCCGAGCGGGCCAGGCCGCGACTGACCTCGGTGCACCTGCCTGCCGAGGAACTGGGCGCCAGGGCCGTCGACCTGCTCGCCGCCCGGCTCGCCGGGGTCCGGCCACCGGCGCTGACCCTGCTGCCGCCGCGGCTGACCGAACGCGCCAGCGCGCACCGCCGCCGCCCCGGCTCCTGAGCGCCCTGGAGTCCATTGTGGACTCTTCCGTTCGACTCGCGTTCGACGCCGCGTTCGACCACGACCGGGCCAACTTCCAAGCCCGGCAACGATTTCCGCAGATTTAGTTGAACATTCACCCGACCTGTCTCGTTCAGACGGGGTGACCACCGGCCTGGCGAAAGGATCCGGAGTGACCCCGATCGTCGAATCCCCTGCCCTGCGCGGCCTGCCCCCGCACGAGCGCGTGCTCTTCGACCGCTTCGGGCAGGGGCCACGCACACCAGTCCCGTTCACCCGCGTCCACCACGCGATCCAGGCGCGGGCCGCGGCCTGCCCGCAAGCCCCAGCCGTGGAGCACCTCGGCGAGTCGGTGACCTACGCCGAACTGGACCACAGGGCCACCGCGCTGGCCCGGCTGCTCATCGAGCACGGGGTGCGCCCCGGCGCGCACGTCGGGCTCTTCCTGACCAGGTCGGTGGCCATGGTGGTCGGCATGCTCGCGGTGCTCAAAGCCGGCGCGGCCTATGTGCCGCAGGACATCCGGCTCACCCCGCCGCCACACCTGCGGCACATCGCCGCGGTGGCGGGCATCGAGGCCGTGCTCACCACCTCGGCACACCGGGGACTGGTGCCTGCCGGCCTGGGCACGGTGATCACGATCGACGACCACCCCGCCGCGACCGCGGCACTGCCCGCCCAGTGCGGCGAGACCGCGGTGGTGATCTTCACCTCGGGCACCACCGGCAGGCCCAACGGGGTCAGGGTCAGCCACGCCAACCTGTGCAATGTCCTGCTCACCGCACCGGGTTCGCTCGGCGTCGGCCCCGGCGACCGGGTGCCGCAGCTGCTCAACATCGCCTTCGACATGGCCGTGTGGGAGGTGCTGGGCACGCTGGCCAACGGCGGCTGCGTGCTGGTGCGCGGCGGCGAGGCGACCACGGCGGCCCGCACCGCGACCGCGCTGATCGCCACCCCCGGCGTGCTGTCCACTGTGGACCCGAGGGACTGCCCGCTGGTGCGGGTGGTCGCGGTGGCCGGTGAGCGCTGCCCGCCCGCGCTGGCCCGCGCCTGGTCGCGCACCGCGGTCTTCCACAACGCCTGCGGCCCCACCGAGGTCACCATCGTCAACACCGTGCAGCGCTACGACCCGGTCACCGGCAGGCTGACCATCGGCCGCCCGGTGCCCAACACCACCGTCTACGTGCTCGACGAGGCGCTCAACCCGTGCCGGATCGGCGAGATCGGCGAGATGTGGGCCGGTGGCGCCTGCGTCACCGGCGGCTACCTCGGCGACGCCGGCCTCACCGCGCAGCGCTACCGCCCCGACCCGTTCCTGGGCGGTGGCCTGATGTTCCGCACCCGCGACCTGGTCCGCTGGACCACCGACGGCGAGCTGGAACACCACGGGCGCACCGACGACCAGGTGAAGGTCAAGGGATTCCGGGTCGAGCTGGACGCGGTCACCGCGGCGCTGGAACGCGCGCCCGGCTGCCGGCGGGCCAGCACGGTGCTGCACCAGGGCGGGCTGGTCGGGTTCGTCAGCCCGGCCACCGCGGTGCCGGAGTCGGTCCGCCGCTCGGTGGCCGCCCAGCTGCCCTACTACTGCGTGCCCGCGCTGATCGTGCCGGTGGACCGGCTGCCGCTGACCGAGCGCGGCAAGGTGGACCGGCGGGCGCTGCTGTCCCGGCTGCCCGGCCAGCGGGCGGAGACCGTCGCGTGAGCGCCGCCCCGGTACTGGCCCCCGCCCCGGCGAGCTGGCGCGCCCGGTTGCGGCGCAGGCCGTTCACCCACCACAACCGGCTGCTGGCCGCGGTGCTGCTGGCGAATCTGGTGGCGGCGCTGGCCACTGACTGGCGCGCCGAGCTGGATGTGCTGGTGTGGCTGGTGCTCGGCAACCTGCTGCTGGCCGTGCTGATCCGCCAGCAGCACGTGATCAACCTGCTGTTCCGGCTGGCCACCAGCGCACCGAAGCACTGGCCGCTGCGGGTGCGGTGGACGCTGGGCAAGGTCTACCACTTCGGCGGCCTGCACGTCGGCGCCGCGATCGGTGGCACGGCCTGGTTCGCCGTGCTGGCCTGGGTGCTCACCGCCCGCGGTGGCCCCACCTCGCTGCTGGCCTGCACCTGGGCCATCGCGGCGCTGCTGGCCGCCATGGTGGTGCTCGCGCTGCCGAAGCTGCGCGCCGCCCGGCACGACCTGTTCGAGCGCTGCCACCGCTTCGGCGGCTGGGCACTGCTCCTGCTCTTCACCGCGCACGCGGCCGCGCTGGCCGAGGCGCGGGGCCGGGATTTCCTCGGCTCCGCGCCGTTCTGGGCCCTGCTGGTGGTGGTGACCAGCGTGGCGCTGCCGTGGCTGCGGCTGCGCCGGGTGCCGGTGCGGATCAGCACGCCGTCCCCGCACGTGGCCCTGGTGGCCTTCGACCACGGCGTCACCCCGTTCGCCGGGTCCTCCACCGCCGTGAGCCGGAACCCGTTGCTGGAGTGGCATTCCTTCGCCAACGTGCCCGCACCCGGCCGCTCCGGCTTCCGGCTCACCATCTCCCGCGCGGGCGACTGGACCGGCGCACTGGTCGACGACCGGCCAACCCACCTGTGGGTCAAGGGCATCCCGACCGCGGGCGTCGGCAACATCGACCGGCTCTTCCGCGGCGTGGTGTGGGTGGCCACCGGCAGCGGGATCGGCCCGTGCCTGCCGCATCTGCTCGCCGGGGACACCCCGGCCCGCCTGGTGTGGTCGACCAGGAACCCGGTGCGCACCTACGGCGAGGCGCTGGTGGCCGAGATCGGGTCCGTGCAGCCGGCGGCGGTCATCTGGGACACCGACCGCGACGGCAAGCCCGACCTGGTCGAGCTGGCGCTGCGCGCGCACCGGGAGTCCGGCGCGGAGGCCGTCATCTGCATCTCCAACCGGAAGACCACCTGGCACCTGGTCGAGTCCCTTGAGGCACAAGGGATTCCGGCCTACGGCGCGATCTGGGACTCCTGAGGTGAGCAGCACGGCGGCGGAGCTGCTCCGCCTGGTGCATGACCGGCACGCGCCCGCGCTGTGGCGCTTCGCGCTGCGGATGACCGGCGACGAACAGCTCTCCCAGGACGTCGTCCAGGAGAGCCTGCTGCGGCTGTGGCGCAGCCCCGCGGTGCTGGACCAGGGCGAGTCGGCGGCGCGGGCCTGGCTGTTCCGGGTGGCGCGCAACGTGGTCATCGACGAACGCCGCAGCGCGCGCTCCCGGCGGGAGGTGGGCGCGGCCAGGGTGCCCGACCCGCCGCGCCCCGACCAGACCGACTCGGTGCTGGACGCCTGGGTGATCACCGAGGTGCTGACCCAGCTGACCACCGAGCAGCGCACGGTCATCATCCGCGCGTTCTACCTCGGGCACTCCGTCGCCGAACTCGCGGTGGACCTGGCCGTGCCGCAGGGCACCGTGCGCTCCCGCCTGCACTACGGCCTGCGCGCGCTGCGCCACGCCCTCCGGGAGAAGGGGCTGACCAGCCGGTGACGCCACCAGCCGACCCGTACCGGGACTGGGACGCCGCCTACCTGCTGGGCGCGCTGTCCCACACCGAGCGCCGGGACTACGAAGGACACCTGCATGCCTGCCGGCCGTGCGCCCGCGCGGTCGCCGGGTTCGCCGGGCTGCCCGGCCTGCTCGCCACGGTGGCCAGGGAGCAGGCTGCCGTGCTGCTCGACCAGACGGGCGCCGCGGGGGTCAGTCGCGCCGGTGGCTGTCCGGCAGACCGGTGGCCTCCTGCGCATCCAGCCACACCGGGGTCACCAGCACCCGGTCCGGGCCGGGGTACCGGGGTTCGCCGGTGACCCGCACCGTGGCCTGCCACCGGATGTCGATGCTGGAGGAGCCCAGCAGCAGGTGCAGCTCGCCGGGTTCGACCACCCGGCGGCCGTCGCGGCCGGTGAAGGAGGTCCGGTCGGCGTGCAGCCGGAAACGGACCCGCGCCGACTCGCCGGGGTCCAGGTGCACCCGGACGAACCCGGCCAGCTGGCGCACCGGCCGGGTCACCGAGGCCACCGGGTCGTGCAGGTACAGCTGGACGACCTCCGCGCCGGGCAGGGCGCCGGTGTTGCGCACCCGGCAGGACACCTCGATCTCGCCGTCGCTGGGCAGTTCGGTCTGCGCGTGCCCCGCCAGGTACTCGAAGCTGGTGTAGGACAGGCCGTGGCCGAACGGGAACCGCGGAGTAGGGTCCACGGAGCTGACCGGCCCCGGTCCGCCGAGCCGGGGGCGCAGGTAGGTCGCCGGCTGTCCGCCGGGGCCGTGCGGGACCTGCGCGGGCAGCTTGCCCGAGGGGTTCACCCGGCCGCTGAGCACGCCCGCGACCGCGACCGCGCCCTCCTGTCCAGGGAAAAAGGCCTGCACCACGGCCGCGGCCCGCTCGGCGTCCCCACCGAGGGCGTAGGGGCGGCCGGCGAGCAGGACCAGCACCACCGGCGTCCCGGTGTCCAGCACCGCGGTCAGCAGCTCGGCCTGCACCCCCGGCAGGGCCAGGTCGGCGGCGTCGCAGCCCTCGCCGGAGGTGCCACGGCCGAACAGGCCGGAGCGGTCGCCGAGGACCAGCACGCACACCTCGGCGGCGTCGGCGAGCGCGGCCGCGGCCGGGATGCCGGAGCGGTCCGCGCCGGTGACGGCACAGCCTGGGGCGTAACGGATCCCGGTGTCCGGGAACTCCGTGCGCAGCGCGGCCAGCAGGGTGGGGACCTCGATGCCCAGCGGGACCTCGGGGTGCTGGGTGCCGACGTGGCTGGGGAAGGAGTAGCAGCCCAGCAGGGCGAGCACCTCCTCCGCGCACGGCCCGACGACCGCCAGGCGCCCCGGCTCGCGCAGCGGCAGCAGGCCGGAGTCGTTGGCCAGCAACACGATCGAGCGTTCGGCCAGGGTGCGGGCCAGCGTGCGCAGCTCCGGCGGGTCCAGGTCCACCGGCCGGTCCTGGCGCAGCGCGGGCGGCTCGGGATCCCAGTCCTCATCCAGCAGGCCCAGCTCGCACTTCTGCCGCAGCACCCTGGTCACCGCGCGGTCCACCAGCTCCTCCGGCACCACGCCGGCGCGCACCAACCCGGCCAGCGGCTCGCCGTAGCAGCGCACGCTCGGCAGCTCCACGTCCACCCCCGCGGCCAGCGCGAGCGCCGCCGCCTCGCCGGCGGAACCGGCCACGCCGTGCGCGGTCTCCAGGAAGGAGATGCCGAAGTAGTCGGCCACCACCACGCCCTGGAAGCCCCAGGTCTCCCGCAGCAGTCCGGTCAGCAGCGCCGGATCCGCCGCCGGGGGCAGGCCGTCGACCTCGGCGTAGGAGTGCATCACCGACCGCGCCCCGCCCGCGCGCAGGGCCAGCTCGAACGGCGGCAGCACCACATCGGCGAACTCACGCGGCCCCATGCTCACCGGGGCGTGGTTGCGGCCGGCGCGGGAGGCCGAGTACCCGGCGAAGTGCTTGAGAGTGGCCACGATCCCGGCCGACTCCAGGCCGCCGGTGTAGGCCGCGCCGAGCACGCCGACCAGGTACGGGTCCTCCCCCAGCGTCTCCTCGGTCCGGCCCCAGCGCGGATCGCGCAGCACGTCCAGCACCGGGGCCAGGCCCTGGTGTACGCCGACCCCGGCCAGCGAGCGGCCCACCGCCTCGGCCATCCACCGCACCGTGCCGGGGTCGAAGGCGGCCGCCCAGGCCAGCGGCGCCGGGAACACCGTGGCCCGCCAGGCGGTGAAGCCGGAGAGGCACTCCTCGTGCGCCATCGCCGGGATGCCCAGCCGGGTGTTCGCGACCAGGCGGCGCTGGGTCCGCGCCAGCGCCCTGGCCGCGTGCGCCGGATCGACGGGGGCGGTGCCGAAGACGCGGGTCAGCTGGCCCAGCCCGGACTTGGTCAGTTCGTCCCACGGCGGAAGGGACTCGGCGAACTCGTGCTGGGCCGGGGCGACCTCGGCCGCCACCTCGGACACCCCCACCCACACGCCGACGAGCTGGGCCAGCTTCTCCGCCAGGGTCATCTCGGTGAGCAGCGCGGCCACCCGCTCCGCTACCGGACGACCCGGCATCCCCCAGGCACGATCCATACCGCCGATAGTATCGGCAGTACTGCGAAACACAACCCGGCACGAATGAACGGCCAAAATGGGACTCTGTTTGGACTAAAGCCGCTCTTGACACCAGCAGAGCCGCCTCCCTAGGGTCGGCCGCACTCGCGATATTTCCGAAACATTTCGGAAAGGTGGCTCCATGTTACGGCGTTCCCGGCCGCGTGTTCTCCGCCTCCTGGCCCTCGTCCTCGCCGCGGGCGCGCTCGCCGCCTGCGGCACCTCCGGCCCGGCAGGCCAGGCGGGGGTCACGGTGTGGGCCTTGCAGGACACCGTGCTCAACCCGATCGAACAGCAGTCGGTGGACCGCTTCACCCGCGCGGGCGGCGCCGCCAAGCTGGAAACCTTCGGCAACGACCCGTACAAGCAGAAGCTGCGGGTCGCCCTCGGCTCGCCGAACCCGCCCTCGGCCTTCTTCAACTGGGGCGGCGGCAACCTCAAGGAGTACGTCGACGCCGGCAAGGTCGCCGACCTGACCCCGCTGCTGGCCGAGCACCCCGGCCTGGGCGAGGCGTTCCTGCCGAACGTGCTGGACGCGGCCCGCCTGGACGGCAAGCTCTACGGCCTGCCGATGCGCGGCATGCAGCCGGTGGTCCTGTTCTACAACAAGGAGGTCTTCGCCGCCGCCGGCGCGCGGCCGCCGGGCACCTGGGACGAGCTGCTGGCGCTGGTGGAGACCTTCAAGGCCAGGAACGTGCAGCCGATCGCGCTGGCCGGCTCGCAGGCCTGGACCGAGCTGATGTGGGCGGAGTACCTGCTCGACCGGATCGGCGGCCCCGAGGTTTTCCGCGCGGTGAAAGGCAATCCCGAGGGCTGGCGGCACCCGGCCGTGCTGGAGTCGATGACCCGGCTCAAGGACCTCATCGACCGCGGCGGCTTCGGCCGGGACTTCGCCGGGGTGGGCTATGACCTCGGCGGCGCCTCCACCATCCTGGCCCAGGGCAAGGCCGCGATGCACCTGATGGGCTCCTGGGAGTACGTCAACCAGCTCGGCCAGAGCCCGGAGTTCGTCAAGCGGGACGCGCTCGGCTGGGTCCCCTTCCCCGCGCTGCCCGGCGGCAAGGGCGATCCGCGCGACCTGGTCGGCAACCCGGCCAACTTCTACTCGGTGGCCGCCGGATCGTCCACAGTGGACCAAGCGAAGAAGTTCGTGGCCACCCAGCTGCACGATCCCGCCTACGTGCAGGCGCTCATCGACGCCGGAGACGTGCCCGCGGTGACCGGGCTGGCGGAGCAGCTGGCCAAGGCCCCCAACGCCGCCTACACCGGCTGGCTCTACGACCGGGTGCGCGCCGCCCCGCACTTCCAGCTGTCCTGGGATCAGGACCTGCCTGCCGAGCAGGCCACCTTCCTGCTCACCCAGCTCCAGGAGTTCTTCCTGGGCAAGCTCTCCCCCCGGCAGTTCGCCGACGCGCTGGCCAGCCGCGGATGACCCAGCGGCCGTCGGCTTTCTACGCCCTGCCCGCGCTGGCCTTGTTCACCCTGTTCGCGGTGCTGCCGATGGCGCTGGTCTTCGGCCTGAGCTTCACCGCCTGGGACGGCCTGGGCACACCCCGGGTCACCGGCGCGGACAACTGGGTCCGGCTCTACCGCGACGGCGAAGCGCACGCCGCGCTCGGCCGGACCCTGCTGATCATGGCGCTGTGCTGGCTGGTGCAGACCCCACTGGCGCTGCTGACCGGGGTGTGGGCGGCGGGCAGGCAGCGTGGCAGGGCGGTGCTCAGCGCGCTGTTCTTCCTGCCGCTGCTGCTCTCCACCGCCGCGATCGCCCTGCTCTGGCAGGCGTTGCTGGACCCCAACTTCGGCCTCACCGCCGGGGTGCTGGCCCCGCTGGGCGACCCCGAGCTGGCGCTCTACACGGTGGTGCTGGTGATCACCTGGCAGTACGTGCCCTTCCACACCCTGCTCTACCAGGGCGCGGCGCGGGCGGTGCCGCCCTCGCTGTACGAGGCCGCGGTGCTGGACGGGGCCGGGCGGCTGGCCCGCTTCCGGCACATCACGCTGCCCCAGCTGCGGCACACCGTGATCAGCTCCTCGGTGCTGATGCTGGTCGGCTCGCTGACCACCTTCGACACCGTGCTGATCCTCACCGGCGGCGGACCGGGCACCGCGACCCGGATCCTGCCGCTGCACATGTACATCACCGGGTTCACCGGCTTCGAGCTGGGTTACGCCAGCGCGATCGGCGTGCTGCTCATGGTGCTGGGCGCCGCGCTGTCGCTGATCGTGTTGCGGGCCACCGGTTTCCGCGCCATGTCCAGTCAACAGGAGGGCGGATGAGGAGCACGCCGAACCGGATCGGCGGCGCCTTCGCCGGACTCTGGCTGCTGGTGGTGCTGCTGCCGCTGTACTACCTGCTGGCCGCGAGCCTGCGCGGACGGACCGACTACCTGACCGGCCATCCCCTTGCCCCACCTGCGGATCCGACCCTGGCGAACTACCTCACCGTGCTGGCGGGCGGGTTCGGCCGGTACCTGTTCAACAACGTGGTGGTCACCGTGGCCACCGTGCTCATCGTGCTGCTGCTGGCTGTGCCCGCGGCCTACGCGGCCACCCGCAGCACCAGCCCGTGGGTGCGGCGCGGGTTCAGCCTGCTGCTGGCCGGGCTGGCGATTCCGGCGCAGGCCACCATCATCCCGGTCTACCTGCTGATCACCCGGCTGCACCTCTACGACAGCCTCACCGGGGTCATCCTGCCCACCGCGGCCTTCGCGCTGCCGGTGGCCACCCTGGTGCTGACCACCAGCCTGCGCGAGGTGCCGCGCGAGTTGTACGAAGCGCAGGCCATTGACGGGGCCGGGCCGCTGCGCACGCTGGTCGAGCTGGTGCTGCCGCTGGCCAGGCCGGCCATCGTCACCGTGGCCATCTACACCGCGCTCAGCGCCTGGAACGGTTTCCTGTTCCCGCTGGTGCTCACCCAGTCCGCGGAAAACCGGGTGCTCACCCTGGGACTGTGGAACTTCCAGGGCCAGTTCGGGGTGAACGTGCCCGGCCTGCTGGCCGCGGTGACGCTGTCGGTGCTGCCGATCTTCGTGGTCTACCTGATCGGACGGCGGTTCCTGCTGGCCGGCCTCACCGCCGGGTTCGGCAAGTGAGGCCGACCCGCCGGGTCAGGGGTTGATCGCGCGGTAGGCCGGTTTTGCTCGCAGGGAGCGGTCGAACAGGCAGGCGTCCCCGGTGCCGGGGAAGGTGCCCGGCACCCAGGAATGCCGGTCGGTGAAGCCCCAGGTGGTGAACTCCACGCAGCGGCTCACCGCGTGGCAGCCGTCCCACAGCTGCTTGTAGTAGTTCGCCTGGGCGGCCAGCTTGCCGCCGTCGCTGGGCAGCTGGATGCGCACGTCGGCCTCGGTGATCGCCACGTCCAGGCCGAGCGCGGCCAGCCGCCGCAGGTTGTCCTGGTAGCCACCGGGAAAGCCGTACTGGGTGGCCAGGTGCGCTTGGATGCCCACCCCGTCGATCGGCACGCCCTGCTGCTTGAGCTGCCGTACCAGCGCGTACATCGCATTGGCCTTGGCGCTGTTGCCCTCGGTGTTGTAGTCGTTGATGTAGAGCTTGGCCGAGGGGTCGAGCTGGCGGGCCAGCCGGAAGGCGTCGGCGATCCAGTTGTCGCCCAGTCTGGTCTGGAAGATCGAGGAGCGGCGTCTGCCGTCCTCCTCGAACACCTCGTTGACCACGTCCCAGGCCCGGATCTTGCCCCGGTACCGGGTCATCGTGGTGCGGATCCGGCTCTCCACCGCGGCGCGCAGGTCGTTGGCGGAGAGGTTGTTCAACCAGTTCGGGTACTGGCTGTGCCACACCAGGGTGTGCCCGCGCACGGTTTTCCCGTTCTGCTGGGCGTAGTTGACGATCGAGTCCGCCCCGCCCCAGTTGTACTGGCCGCGGTTGGGCTCGGTGATCGCCCACTTCATCTCGTTCTCCGGCGTCACGCTGTCGAACTCGCGGGTCAGGGTCCCGCGGTAGTCCGGCTCATTGGCCAGGGGGCCCGCGGCGACCGCGCTGCCGACCCAGCGGTTGGTGATGCCGTGCAGGGGACCCGCGGCCGAGGCGGGTAGCGCGCCCGCGCCCACACCGGCGACGAGCAGGCCCAGCACCAGCAGTTGTCTGCGCAACTTCATTGTCGCTCCCGGGGTTGTCGATACTTTCTATGTGAAAACCGACACTTTCGAAGCTAGGCGCGGTCCTGTCGCCCCGGCAATAGGCCCGTTGGGGCAACCCGGCTGTCGTAGACTCCGGCCATGGCACCGGGCAAGGTCACCATCGCGGACATCGCCGCCGAGGCGGGCGTTTCAATCCCGACAGTTTCGAAGGTGATGAACGGCAGGCCCGATGTCGCGCCGGACACCCGCGAGCGGGTGGAGTCGATCATCCGCCAGCACGGCTACCAGCGCAGGGGCGATGAGCGGTCCCGCCGCTCGACCCTGGTGGAGCTGATGTTCCACGAGCTGGAGAGCGCCTGGGCGCTGGAGATCATCCGCGGCGCCGAGCAGGTGGCCGCCGAGCAGGGTCTGGCACTGGTGCTCACGGAGTCACAGGGCAGGCTGACCCCTGGCCAGCGCTGGGTGGACGGCGTGATCACCCGCAAACCCCTCGCCGTGGTCGCGGTGTTCTCCGATCTCAGCGCCGCCCAGCTGGCCAAGCTGCGAGCCAGGGACATCCCGGTCGTGGTGGTGGACCCGATCGGCGAGCCGGGCGTGCACACCCCCTCGATCGGCGCGACCAACTGGAACGGCGGCCTGACCGCCACCCGGCACCTGATCGAACTGGGCCACCAGCGCATCGCGGTGATCGGCGGCCCGGAACGGGTGCTGTGCAGCCGGGCCAGGGTGGACGGCTACCGCGCCGCGCTGGAGACCGCCGGGCTGGTGGTGGACCCGGAACTGGTGCGCTACGGCGACTTCCACGTCGAGTCCGGCCGCGCGCGGTTCGAGGAGCTGCTCACGCTGCCCCGGCGGCCCACCGCGGTCTTCGCCGGCAGCGACCTGCAGGCGCTGGGCGTCTACGAGGCCGCGCGCACCGCGGGCCTGCGCATCCCGGAGGACCTGAGCGTGGTCGGCTTCGACGACCTGCCGGTGGCGCAGTGGGTCGGCCCGCCGCTGACCACGGTCCGCCAGCCGTTGCAGGACATGGCCGCCGCGGCCACCCGCCTCGCGGTGGCACTGGCCCGCGGCGCCGAACCCGAGCACCGCAGGGTCGAGCTGGCCACCACGCTGATCGTCCGCCGCAGCACCGCCCCGCCCCCGAGTTGACCGAACCGCGGCGCGGGTCCCGGTGGAGGAAGGGACCCGCGCCGCGGCGGCGCCATCAGGGACTGGCGCAGGTGAGTGGACTTGCCGGTGTGTGGTCACCGGCCGACTCCACGTTGAACGAGAACGCCGCCTGCCCGCCCGCGGGCACACTCGCGTTCCAGGACGCGTTCTTCGCCGTCACCACCGAATCCGTGACGGTGTGCGTGGCGTCCCACAGGCTGGAGATCCGCTGATCGGCCTGGGCGGTCCAGCGCACGGTCCAGCCCCGCACCGGTGTGCTGCCGGGGTTGCGCACGGTCACCGTCACCTGGGCGCCACCGGCCCACCTGGTGGTGACCGCGTACTCGGCGGTGCAGGCTCCCGGCGGGCCCGCGGTGGTGCTGGTCGGGCTGGTGCTGCCGGTCGGGCCCGGGTTGCCGCCGATGCCGGTGA
The DNA here is from genome assembly GCF_023094165.1 of Crossiella sp. S99.2. Taxonomy (GTDB): domain Bacteria; phylum Actinomycetota; class Actinomycetes; order Mycobacteriales; family Pseudonocardiaceae; genus Crossiella. The sequence continues at coordinate 48,573 of NZ_JALMDK010000022.1, forward strand.
CCTCGCCGTTGCCGCCGTCGAAGACCACGTCGGAGCAGCCGTAGAAGGTCTCCTTGCTGTCCGAGCGCTTCCACACCGAGTAGATGATGTGCTTGCCGCTCTTGCCCTGCGGCAGCCTGCCGTTCCAGCCGTAGTGGCCCTCGACCGTGCCGACCGAACCGGTCAGCGGTGGGTGGTCGACGGTCAGGAACGGCTGCTCCTCGATGTCGTTCCAGGTCAGTGGCCGGGTCGGGCTCCAGCTGTCCTTGGTGACGTAGAGGGAGAACCAGCCGGGGTGGGCAGCCCAGGCGTTGTAGGACCAGCGCATGTTCGCGCCGGCGGTCAGGTGGGTGAGCGGCCAGTCGTTCCTGGCCAGGTTCCAGCCGGAGAAGGTGCTGTTGCCGCCGCTGCACAGCTGGCCGTCCGGCACGAAGCCGCGGGTGCGGCCCTCGCCGTCGGAGCGCAGCACGCTGAACCAGTTGTACAGCGGGTTGGTGCCGCTCTGCGCCACCGCGGCGGCGCAGGCCGGGTTCTTCGGCTTGATCTCACCGGTGGAGCTGAGGCCGTCCTTCCAGCAGAAGAAGGTCCGGCTGCCCGGCTGCATCATGGCGCCGTGCGCCTGAGCCGGGCGTTGATCAAGTAGGACGAGGACCATCGAACACAGCGCGACGACCACCGCCGCCAACGCCGCGAGCCTGCTTCGCAGTGTCATGGTCAGTTCCTCATGGCAGGGAATCTGGGAGCGCTTCCAGATTCGGGGTAGCACATCTCCTTGTCAATCAGGCAAAGGTTTGGCTACGGTGCTGGGAACGCTCCCAGACAGGAGGCGTCATGACCCTGCTCAGAATCGCCGCGGCCCTCGCGCTGACCCTGGCCGCACTCGCCGGTTGCGCCGCGGAACCCGTTGCGCCCCTTGCCGATCGGGGCGCGGGCGCACTCGGCCCGCCGGTCACCACCATGCACGGACTGGTGGACCTGGTCAGTGACCGGACCTCGGGCTGCACCGGCGCCAAGACCGGCACGCCCGAGGAGCTGGGCAGACTGGTCGGCGCCGAGCTGCGCGAGTTGTACGAGCCCTACATCGCGGAGTGGTCCACCTGCGCGGTGCCGCCCTCCTACCCCAAGGTCGGGCTGCTGTTGTTCGCCCCTGGCAAGCAGATCGAGTTCCAGCGAACCTGGCGGGACGCGATGGCCAAGGGCACCCTCGGCGAAGGCCCGACCCTGGCCTTCGGCAACGGTTTCGCGGTCACCTCGGGCTTCCTCGGCGTCTACCAGCTGGACCTGTACTACCTACGCTGCGCCTACACCGACGACAAGGTCCGCCAAATCCCAGCCGACGTAGACAACTGCGTCTTCACCCAGCCCCCCACCCACAACCACTAACCCCCGTGTTGGCCGTTACGGACGGCGAGTTGGCCGTTACGGACGCCGTCTTGGCCGTTATGGACGGCGAGTTGGCCCAACTGGTACGCCGGTGTGGCCAAAGTGGGCGTACCAGTTGGCCCAAGTCGTACCAGTTCGGCCAAGACCGGGTACGACAACGGCCAACACGGCGCGCCACCACGGCGACGGCGGTGGCGGCGTACTGCTAGGCCGAGGCTCGGCGGACCAGGGTGACCGGCAGGACCTGCCTGCGCGGTGGCGGGTTCTCGCCCTCGATGAGGCGTTGCAGGGTGAGCACCATCTGCCGGACCTGCTCGCGCGGGTCCTGGTGCACCGTGGTCAGCGGCGGGTTGGTCGCCTCGGCCAGGCCCCGGTGGTCGTCGAAGCCGACCACGGCCACGTCCTGCGGCACCCGTCGTCCCGCGGCGTGCAGCGCGCGCAGGGCGCCCGCGGCCATGGGGTCGTTGGCGGCGAAGACCGCGTCCAGCTTGGGGGTGCGCGCCAGCAGCCTGGTCATCGCCCGTTCGCCGCTCTCGGTGCTGAAGTCGCCTTCCTCGCACAGCCGGGCCGCGGCGCGGTCGTTCAGACCGAGGGTGCTCCGCCAGCCGGCCAGCCGGTCCACCGCCGAGCGCTGGTCCAGCGGTCCGGTGATGGTGCCGATCCGCTTGCGCCCCAACGACAGCAGGTGTTCCACCGCCAGCTTCGCGCCGCCGGTGTTGTCGAAGTCGACCATGTGCAGGCCGCGGGTGGCGCCGCCGGGGCCGCCGCCGCCGAAGACCATCGGCAGCCGCAGCAGCCGCAGCGCGGTCGGCAGCGGATCGCCCCGGTGCGCGGCGAAGACCAGCGCGCCGTCGACGTGCCCGCCCTCCAGGAAGCGCACCGTGCCCGGCACGTCCTCGCGGCTGTCCACCAGCATCATCAGCATCTGACTGCCCACCGCGGACAGCTGCCGGAACGCGCCGCGGACGATCTCGGCGAAGTACGGGTCCTCCAGCACCTTGGTCTCCGGCTCGGAGAGCACCAGCGCGATGGCGTTGGTGCGCCTGGTGACCAGCGAGCGCGCCGCCTGGTTGGGCGAGTAGCCCAGCTCGCGGGCGGCGTCGAGGACCTTCTCCTTGGCCCGCGAGCTGACGTAGGCGTCCTCGTTGAGCGCCCGCGAGGCGGTCGAACGGGACACACCGGCGTAGGCGGCGACGTCTTCCAGCGTCGGCCGCGTGGCACCTCGGGTCACACCCACCACCTCCGATGATCAGTTTAGCCCGCCCGGCGGCGCAGGCGAGACCGAACGGGTGCAATGTCGTCGATGGTCCCCGTCCGTGCGCGGCCGAGGGTTCACAGCGGGTTTCGGCGCGATTACAGTCCCATTCTGGGAGCGCTCCCAGAATCCACCGCCCTCACCCCTGTGTGTCCGGAGGAGGACCCTGTATGAGATCCCGTGCGCTATCCCGGCGATGGCGAGCCGGACCACTGCCCGCCGCACTCGCCACCGCGCTGGCCGGGGCGGTGACGCTCCCGCTGGGCGCGCTGCCCGCGGCGGCCGCCCCCTCGGTGGCCTGCACCGTGGTGTACCAGGTGACCAACGAGTGGGGCCCCGGCTTCAGCGCCGCCGCGACCATCCGCAACGAGGGCGAGGCCCTGGACGGCTGGCGGCTCACCTGGACCTTCCCCGACGGCCAGCGGATCACCAACGGCTGGAACGGCGTGTTCACCCAGCAAGGCGCGGTGGTCACCGTGGCCAACCCGGAGTGGGGCCGGGTACTGCCCGCCGGCGGCAGCACCCAGGTCAACTTCAACGCCGAGAAAGGCGCGGCGAACCGGCCGCCGACCGATTTCGCGGTCAACGGCATCCGCTGCACCGGCGCGAACCGGGCCCCCTCGGTCGCGCTGACCAGCCCGGCCGACGGCAGCACCTTCACCGCCCCGGCCAGCATCGCGCTGGCCGCCGAGGCCGCCGACACCGACGGCACGGTCAGCAAGGTCGAGTTCTTCGCCGGCACCACCCCCGTCGGCACCGCCACCGCGGCGCCGTGGCGGGTCAACTGGACCGGGGCCACCGCCGGTGAGTACTCGGTGACCGCCCGCGCCACCGACGACCGGGGCGCCACCACGGTGTCCAGCCCGGTCGCGGTGCGCGTGCTGGGCGCGCCCGCGGTGCTGGCCACCCCCGGCGCGGTCAGCGTGCGCCAGGGCGACTCGGTCAAGGTCGGGGTCAAGCTGGCCTCCGCACCGGCCGGGGAGGTCACCGCGACGGTGATCCGCACCGGCAGCGCGGACCTGACCGCGACCCCGGCCACCCTGCGGTTCACCCCGCAGAACTGGCACACCGCGCAGCAGCTCACCATCGCCGCGGCCGACAACGGCGGCGCGCTGGGCGAGGCCAGGTTCACCGTGTCCGCCGCCGGGCACACCGCGGCCACCATCACCGCGAAGGAGCTGGGCAAGGACACCTCCAGCTACGCGGCGGCCTTCCTGGCCCAGTACAACAAGATCAAGGACCCGGCGGCAGGCTACTTCCGCCGGTTCGGTGAGCTGCTGGTGCCCTACCACTCGGTGGAGACCCTGGTGGTGGAGGCGCCCGACCACGGGCACCAGACCACCTCGGAGGCATTCAGCTACTACCTGTGGCTGGAGGCCAGCTACGGCCGGGTGACCAAGGACTGGGCGCCGCTGGCCAAGGCCTGGGAGTCGATGGAGAAGTTCATCATCCCCGGCAGCAAGGACCAGCCGACGAACTCCTTCTACAACCCGGCGAAACCGGCCACCTACGCCCCGGAGCACCCGCACCCCAGGGGCTACCCCTCGCAACTGGACCCCGGCGTCGCGGTCGGACAGGACCCGCTGGCCGCTGAGCTGCGCTCGGCCTACGGCAACAACGACATCTACGGCATGCACTGGCTGCTCGACGTCGACAACACCTACAAATACGGCTTCTGCGGCGACGGCACCAACGCCGCACCGGCCTACATCAACACCTTCCAGCGCGGTGAGCAGGAGTCGGTCTGGGAGACCGTGACCCACCCCTCGTGCGACACGTTCAAACACGGCGGCCGCAACGGGTTCCTGGACCTGTTCACCAAGGACGCCAACTACTCCAAGCAGTGGCGCTACACCAACGCGCCGGATGCCGACGCGCGTGCGGTGCAGGTGGCCTACTGGGCCAAGACCTGGGCCGAAGCTCAGGGCAAGGGCGCGGAGGTGGCGCCGATCCTGGCCAAGGCGGCCAAGATGGGCGACTACCTGCGCTACGCCATGTTCGACAAGTACTTCAAGAAGATCGGCGACTGCCACGGTCCGGGGAGCTGCCCCGGCGGCACCGGCAAGAACAGCGCGCACTACCTGATGGGCTGGTACTACGCCTGGGGCGGCGCGACCGACACCTCGGCAGGCTGGGCCTGGCGGATCGGCTCCAGCGCACCGCACCAGGGCTACCAGAACCCCCTCGCGGCCTGGGCGCTGGCCAACGACCCGTCACTCAAGCCGAAGTCGGCCACCGGTCAGCAGGACTGGGACACCAGCTACGACCGGCAGCTGGAGTTCTTGCAGTGGCTGCAAGCGTCCAACGGCGGCATCGCCGGTGGCGCCAGCAACAGCTGGGGCGGCTCCTACCAGCCGCCGCCCGCCGGGTCGGCGAAGTTCCATGGTATGGCGTATGACTTCCAGCCGGTGTGGCACGACCCGCCGAGCAACCGGTGGTTCGGCTTCCAGGTGTGGGGCGTGGAACGCATCGCCCAGCTCTACCACGTGACCAAGGACGCCCGGGCCAAGGCGATCCTGGACAAGTGGGTGCCCTGGGCCATCGCCAACACCACCGCGGGCAACGGCTCCTTCCGGGTGCCCTCGGACCTGGAGTGGACCGGCAAGCCCGACGACTGGACCGGCACCCCCACCGGCAACGCCGGCCTGACGGTCAAGGTGCTCAACCACAGCCAGGACGTCGGGGTGGCGGCCGCCCTGTCCAAGACGCTGCTCTACTACGCGGCAGCCTCGGGCAACACCGCGGCGCGCACCACCGGTGAGCGCCTGCTCGACGCGCTGCTGGCGCACCAGGACGGCAAGGGCATCGCGATCCCGGAGACCCGCGCCGACTACACCCGCTTCGACGACAAGCTCAGCACCGCCAACGGTGACGGGCTCTACATCCCGCCGGGCTGGACCGGCACGATGGCCAACGGCGACCGCATCGACGCCAACTCCACCTTCCTGTCCATCCGGTCCTTCTACCGGAACGACCCCGACTGGCCCAAGGTGCAGGCATACCTGGACGGCGGGCCGGCGCCGACCCTGACCGTGCACCGGTTCTGGTCGCAGGCGGAGATCGCCACCGCCTTCGCCGCGCACAGCGAACTCTTCGGCGGCTGAGCCGGACGGGCGCGAACTGGGAGCGATTCCAGTTCGCGCCCGAACCGGCAACCCTTCGACAGTCTTTTTCCTTGATCCCCTTGACACTCCGGACATCTCGGGGCAACACTCAACTCGATTTCTGGGAGCGCTCCCAGTATGGTCCAGAACGGCGAAAGGGTTGACGTGCGCCATCTCTTACCTCGATCACTCGCACTCGGGCTCGCGGTCTCGGCGGTGGCCGCGCTGACCGCCTGCGGTGCCGGCGCCGGCTCGGACGGCAAGCTGGAGCTGACCATCGCCACCTTCACCGAGTTCGGGTACGAGGACCTGCTCAAGGAGTACGAGGCGGTGCACCCGAACATCCGCGTCACCCACCGCAAGACCGGGCAGGCCGCGCCGCACCACCAGAACCTCTACACCAAGCTGGGCGCCGGTTCCGGCCTGGCCGACGTGGAGGCGGTGGAGGAGGGCCACCGCGCCAAGGTGATGGAACGCGCGGACAAGTTCGCCAACCTGCGCGAGATCGGACCGGCCGAGGTCACCCCGGATCGTTGGCTGGGCTGGAAGTCCGAGGCGGTCACCACCAAGGACGGCCGCCTGATCGGCTACGGCACCGACATCGGCCCGCTGGCCATGTGCTACCGCAAGGACTTCTTCGCCGAAGCCGGCCTGCCCAGCGACCCGCAGGGGGTCAAGGCGCTGTTCGCCACCTGGGACAGCTTCTTCGCCGCGGGCGAGAAGTTCACCGGCAAGATCAGCGGCAAGGCCTGGTTCGACTCGGCCGCGCAGATCTTCAACGCCATGCAGAACCAGCTGCCCCAGGGTTACTTCAACACCGAGGACAAGCTGATCATCGAGAGCAACCAGGCCATCAAGGCCAACTGGGACAAGCTCACCGCCGCGGTGGCCAAGGGTCAGTCCGCCAAGCTGACCGCCTTCGGCCCGGAGTGGAACAGCGCCTTCCGCACCGGCGCCTTCGCCACCAAGACCTGCCCGTCCTGGATGCTCGGCGTGGTCGAACAGCACGCCGGCCCGGAGAACCAGGGCAAGTGGGCGGTCACCGACGCCTTCCCCGAGGGCGGCGGCAACTGGGGCGGCTCGTACCTGACCGTGCCCAAGCAGAGCAAGCACCCCAAGGAAGCCGCCGAACTGGCCGCCTGGCTGACCGCGCCCGCGCAGCAGCTGAAAGCCTTCGCCGCCAAGGGGACCTTCCCCAGCCAGGTCGAGGCGCTCAGCAGCGAGCAGCTGCTGAACAGCCACAACAAGTACTTCGACGTCAAGGCCGGCGCCTTGTTCGCCGAGCAGGCCCGCAAGGTGGCCAAGGCACAGTACAAGGGCCCCTCTGACGGGGAACTCCAGGACGTCGTCTCGGTCGCCGCGCTGCAGAAGGTCGAGCAGGGCGCCTCCCCTGCGGAGGGCTGGCGGCAACTCGTCGACGGCGCGAAGAAGCTGGCCAAGTGAGTCTGGACCTACACCCGCAGACCCGCCGTGACCGGCTCGGCGAGTGGGACCTCCGGTTCTCGCCCTACCTCTACATCGCGCCGTTCTTCCTGATCTTCGGCCTTACCGGCCTGTTTCCGTTGCTCTACACCGCCTACGTAGCCCTCTTCGACTGGGAGCTGGGCGGTGCGGAGCCGACCTTCGTCGGGCTGGACAACTTCACCACCCTGCTCACCGACGAGCAGTTCTGGACCACGCTGACCAACACGATCAGCATCTTCCTGCTCTCCAGCGGTCCACAGCTGGTGATCGCGGTGCTGCTGGCCGCGCTGCTCAACACCAGGGTCCGCCCGGCCACCGGCTGGCGGGTCGGCGTGCTGCTGCCCTACGCGGCCAGCCTGGTCGCCATCGGCATCATCTTCGCCAACCTGTTCGGCCGCGACTTCGGCCTGGTCAACACCCTGCTGGAATGGTTCGGCCTGGACCGGATCGACTGGCAGGCCAACCGCTTCGCCAGCCACCTGGCCATCGCCTTCATGGTGAACTGGCGCTGGACCGGCTACAACGCGCTGATCGTGCTCGCCGCGATGCAGGCCATCCCCAAGGACGTCTACGAGGCCGCGGTGGTCGACGGGGCCGGTGCGGTGCGCCGGTTCTTCAGCATCACCCTGCCGCTGCTGCGCCCGACGCTGATCTTCGTGGTGATCACCTCCACCATCGGCGGGCTACAGATCTTCACCGAGCCCAAGCTGTTCGACACCAGGCCAGGCTCCAACAACGGCGGCTCGTCCAACCAGTTCCAGACCATCACCCTCTACCTGTACCAATCCGCCTTCGAGAACCAGAACTTCGGCTACGCCTCGGCGATCGCCTGGGTGCTGTTCCTGGTGATCATCGTCTTCGCCGGGATCAACTTCCTGCTGACCCGGCGGCTGGCGGGGGTGGGGCGATGAGCGTGGGCAGACCCAACTCCACGGTGTACGGGCTGTTGCTGGCCTTCGTGCTCGGCTCGGCCTTCCCGTTCTACTGGTCCTTCGTGGTGGCCAGCCGGGACAGCGCCACCGTCACCGAGCGGGTGCCGCCGCTGCTGCCCGGCGGGAACTTCTTCGCCAACGCGGCCAAGGTGTTCGACTCGGTGCCGTTCTGGAAGGCATTGGGCAACAGCATGATCGTGGCGGGCACGGTGACCGTGTCCACCGTGCTGCTGTCCACACTGGCCGGTTTCGCCTTCGCCAAGCTGCGTTTCCGCGGCCGGGGAGTGCTGTTCGTGGCGGTGGTGGCCACCCTGGCGGTGCCCACCCAGCTGGGCATCGTGCCGCTGTACATGCTGATGGCCGAGTTCGGCTGGGCCAACAGCCTGGCGGCGGTGATCGTGCCGAACCTGGTCACCGCGCTCGGGGTGTTCTGGATGCGCCAGTACATCCTGGAGGCGGTGCCCTACGAACTGATCGAGGCCGCCCGGATGGACGGGTGCAGCCTGATCCGCACCTTCTGGCACGTGTGCCTGCCCGCGGTCCGCCCGGCCGCTGCCTTCCTCGGCATGTTCACCTTCATGACCTCCTGGAACGACTTCCTGTGGCCGTTGGTCGCCCTCGACGCGGGCAACCCCACCATCCAGGTGGCCCTGGAGAAGCTCCAGAGCGGCTTCTACATCGACTACTCGCTCGTGCTGGCCGGCACAACCATGGCGACGGTCCCGGTTCTGCTGATCTTCGTCCTGCTCGGCAGGCACATCGTCGCCGGCATCATGCAGGGCGCTGTGAAGGGATGACGAGTGCACGTATCTGACCACGCCGTCGAGCTGGCTTTCCCACCGGGATTCCTGTGGGGCGCGGCCACCGCGGCCTTCCAGATCGAGGGATCGACCACTGTGGACGGTCGAACCGACTCGATCTGGGACGCCTTCTGCCGGACCCCCGGCAAGGTGCACAACGGCGACACCGGCGAACCGGCCACCGACCACTACCGACGGATGCGCGAGGACGTCGCGCTGATGGCCGACCTCGGCCTGCGCGCCTACCGGTTCTCCGTGGCCTGGCCCCGGATCCGCCCGGACGGCGGCCCGGTCAACCCGGCGGGCCTGGACTTCTACCAGCGCCTGGTGGACGAGCTGCTGGCCAGGCAGATCACCCCGTGGATCACCCTCTACCACTGGGACCTGCCGCAGGCGCTGGAGGAGCGCGGCGGCTGGGCGAACCGGGACACCGCCTACCGCTTCGGCGAGTACGCCCAGACCGTGGTCGGCGCGCTCGGCGACCGGGTGCCGTTCTGGACCACGCTCAACGAGCCCTACTGCTCCTCCTTCGTCGGCTACGCCTCGGGCAGGCACGCCCCCGGCCGCACCGACCCGCACGCCACCGTGGCCGCCGTGCACCACCTGCACCTGGCGCACGGCCTCGGCCTGCTGGCGATCAGGGACGCCGCCCTCCAGGCTCAGGCCGGGATCACGCTCAACCTGTACCCGGTGCGCCCGGCCGACCCCGGTTCCGAAGCCGACGCCGAGGCGGCCCGCAGGGTCGACGGACTGCAGAACCGGATCTTCCTCGACCCGGTGCTGCGTGGCGAGTACCCCGAGGACGTGCTCGCCGACCTGGAGCCGTTCGGGTTGTCGGGCCACATCCAGGAAGGCGACCTGGACCTGATCGGTGCGCCACTGGACCTGTTGGGCGTCAACTACTACAGCAGCCTGCACGTCTCCGGCGCGGCCACCGAGCCCGCCGACGGCCCCACTACCTGGATCGGCGCCGAACACGTGCGCTTCCCCAGCAGGGGCCTGCCGCGCACCGACATGAACTGGGAGATCCAGGCCGCCGGGCTCACCGAGGTGCTCACCCGGCTGCACACCGAGTACCCGCCGCTGCCGCTCTACATCACCGAGAACGGCTCGGCCTGGCCGGACAAGCCCAACGGCGACGGCCAGATCGAGGACGCCGACCGGGTGTCCTATTTGGACGGTCACCTGCGCGCGGCGCACGAGGCCATCCGGGCAGGGGCCGACCTGCGCGGGTACTTCAGCTGGTCGCTGCTGGACAACTTCGAGTGGGCCGAGGGCTATGCCAAGCGGTTCGGCCTGGTGCACGTGGACTACCAGACCCAGGTCCGTACCCCGAAGCGCAGCGCGCACTTCTACGCCCAGGTGATCAGGCAGAACGGGCTGACCGCCGAACAACCGTGATTGCTCCAGGTAACTGACCGACCGCCTACCCACCGACGTCACCAGCGGCTGACTGGGACGCCGGTGGGTAGGCGGTTGCCGAGCACCGCTCGCCTGGTGGCTGTGAAGTCCGCACCTTCCCCGCCGTGGTGGGGTGGAATGCCGCCCTCGCGACGCTGCGAGGGCGGCGTTCCGGGTCCGGTCAGGCGATCACAGTGCGGGGTAGGCGTTGCGCATGAGTTCCTGCAGCTGTGCGGGGAAGAAGTGGCCCGACAGCGGCGCGTTGCCCAGTGCGCCGGACATGTTGTTGCCGTTGCGGATGTTGCCGGTGTAGGTCGGGTCGCACATCCGGTCGAAGCCCTTGCCCTCGTTGTTCTGGATGTACTTGCTGGAGCCGTCGGACTCGCCGGGCGGCTTCATCCACACGTAGGCGTCGACACCGGCGGGACCGGGGTTGGCCTTCGGCCGCTCGCCGAGGCCGGCGCCGGACTGGTTGCACCAGTTGCCGAGGTGGATGCGCCGGTCGACGCGGGACTGGTTGACGAAGGTGTTCGGGTCGGTCGAGGTGCTCGCCGCGGTCGGGCGGTTGGGGCCGCCCCAGCCGTTGCGCGCGGTGTCGATGAGCATGCCGACGTCCTGGCCGAAGCAGGCCGCGGCGGCCCTGGCCCGGAAGTCCTGGGCGTAGCCCACCTCGTCGACGTAGCGGTTCCAGTCCACCCACTTGGTGCTCTCCCGCAGCGGCCTGCCGCCGACCACGGTGTCGGCCTTGAAGAACGGTTCGGCGAGCGCGCTGAAGTTGGCGGTGTTGACGATGAAGCCGGACACGTCGGCCGGGGTGGCGCCGGAGGCGTTGGCCGCCTGGCACATCAGCTGCACGGTCGGGTTGAGGTTGTCGTCCCAGCCGAGCCAGCCGTGGTGCCCCGCGTCGATGTAGTTGTGCACGTTGGGCACGTCGCCGAGCTTGTTCAGCGCGTAACCGACGCCTGCGACGTAGTTTCCGTTGGCCTTCATGGTGTCGCACTGCGGGACCGCGGTGGGCCTGCCGCTGACGTTGGTGATCAGGTTCGGCAGCGAGTCGACCTCGATCACCGTGACGACGCGCAGCCTGGCGTAGGCGGGCCTGGCCAGGATCGCGGCGATGGGGTCGATGTACTCGGTGCGGTAGCGCCCGATCTCCGCGGCCTTGAGTTCGCCGTTGGAGGCCAGCGCCGAGCAGTCCCGGCCGGGCAGGTTGTAGATCACCAGCTGGAGCACCAGGGGCTTCGCCCCGTTCGCCGCGTCCTGCCGCACCGCCTCGTCGAGGTGGCCGACCAGACCCCTGGCGCCGGCGGTGCCGTTGATCGCCGCGATGCGGTCCAGCCAGACACCGGTGGGCTGGTTCGCGATGCGGCCGCCACCAGGCTCGGCGCGCACCTTGGCCGCCCAGTCCGGGTTCACGTACATGTCGGCGCCGGTGTAGGGGTTGTTCTCCCGGCTCCCGCCCGGCGGCGGCTCGGTCGGCTCGCCGGTGCAGGCGTTGCCGTTGAGCGTGAAGCCGGCCGGGGCGGGGTTGCCGCCGGAGTAGGTGGCGTTGAAGCCGATCTCCACCGAGGTCCCCGTGCCCAGGGCTCCATTGCCCGTCGCGGTCACGTTGGGGCTGTCGGCGGCCTGGGACCAGTTCGCACTCCAGCCTTGCGAAAGCCGCTGGTTGCCAGGGAAGGCGAAGCCCAGCGTCCAGCTGGAGATCGCATCGCCCAGATTGTTGATCTTGACTCGGGCGGTGAATCCAGTGCCCCAGTCGTGCACGCTGTAGTCGACCCGGCAGGCGGGCGCGGCGCTGGCCGAGGGGGCGGCTAGCACGGTGCCGAAGGTCGTGGCGGTCAGCACCGCCGCCAGACCCGCGGCCGTGCCGCGTAGACCACGGCCCGTTCGCAAGTTCGTCAACAGGGGTTTGAACCTCATCGCGGTTCCTCCGCTCGTCGCTGAGCGATCTCAGGGGGCGATTTCTGGGAGCGCTCCCAGTTTCGGATACTAACCCGGGCGCCAACGTGTGTACAGACATTCACCCTGGCGGTTCCCCCGGCGCTCAGGCCGCCCCGCCGAACACCGTGGCCCGTTTCGCGGTCTGCCTGATCCCGTTGGGGCCGTGGAAGATCCGCTGGCCCCAGCCGGTCAGCTGGGCCGGGTCGAAGGCGCTGGCCATGTCCAGATATCCCACGTCAGCGCTGTTGCCGCTCCACGACCAGCCCAGGTAGCCGATCCGGTTGGCCTGGCTGTAGGCGAGGATCGCGTTCTCGTCGGGGTCGCCGTCGGAGTGGAAGTGGCCGAACTCGCCCACCACGATCGGCAGCCGGGCGGCCAGGAACCGGCCAAGGTAGTCCGAGACCTTGGCCGCGGTGTTGTACACCCCGTACATGTGCACGCTGAACACGGTGTTGCGCAACGGGTCCGCGGCGAAGACCGCGCCCGCGCCGTCCCGCATGGTGAAGGACCAGTCCTGGCCCCAGTTCGGCGCGTCCACCATGATCGTGTGCCGCAGTCCGGCACCGCGCAGCTTGGCGATCGCGCCGCGGGTGTCCGCGCTCCAGCGCTGGTAACCGTTGTTGCCGTGCGGCTCGTTGCCGATGTTGATGATGACGAAGGACTCCTGGCCGCGCAGCGCCTCCCGGATGCCGAGCCAGTAGTCGGCGGCCCGGTCCAGGGTGACCGCGCCGGACTGCTCGCCGTAGCCGGTGGTGTCGTGCACCTCCAGCACGCACACCAGCTTCTGCCGCCTGCACTCCGCGACCACCCTGGCCACATCGGCGGTGTCGTTGCGGGTCCAGCGGTCGCCGGTGCTGAGCACCACCCGCGCCGAGTTGGCGCCGAGCGCGGACAGGTGCGCGAGCGAGCTGAACCGCTGCGGGTACCAGGTGTGCGCGTGGTTCACCGCGCAGCACGAACTCCACCCCGTTGGCGTCGTGCAGTCTGCCCTCGCGCACGGCGAAGCCGGTGGCCGCGTGCGCGGGGCCGGTCAGGAACAGGCAGGCGAGCAGGCTCAGCAGCACCGTGCTCAGCAGAGATTTTCGTGATCGCATAGTCCACCTCGCTGGTCCGATCGGGTCTGCCGCCCCGGATTCTCGTCACCCGGCATTCACATCGGGCGGCGGACGCCGTTACAGTCGACTGGAACTGGAAGCGCTCCCAGACTAGCCGTGCCCCTGCCACTCCTGGAGCATCCCGTTGCGAAAACCAGCCTCGATCGCCAAGACCACCGTCAGCGCGCGCGGGACCGGCGTTTGGTCCACACGTCGTAGGCGACCGCCGCCAGCAGCACCAGACCCTTGACCAGCATCACCTGTTCGCTGGGGGCGCCGATCAGCGACATGCCGTTGTTGATCACAGCCATGATCAGGCCGCCGGTGACCGCGCCGACCACCTTGCCGACCCCGCCCTGCACCGCGGCGCCGCCGATGAAGGCGGCCGCGATCGCGTCCAGCTCGAAGGAGGCGCCCGCGGTGGGACCGGCCTGGTTGAGCCTGCCCGCGAAGACCACCCCGGCCAGCGCGGCCAGCACACCCATGTTCACGAACACCCAGAAGGTGACCGAGCGGACGTTCACCCCGGACAGGGTGGCCGCCTGCGGGTTGCCGCCGATGGCGTAGATCCGCCGCCCGAACACCGACCGCCCGGCCAGCACCGAGTAACCCAACACCAGTGCGGCCAGCAGCACCAGCACCCACGGCAGGTTGCGGAAGCGGGCCAGCTGCACCACCACGGCGAGCACCAGCAGCCCGGCCGCGACGACCTTGGCCACGAACACCGGCGCCGGATCGATGTCCTGCCCGTAGCCCGCGCGTCCGCGCCGGGCCCGCCACTGGGTCAGCGCGATTCCGGCCACCACGGCCAGCCCGGCAAGCAAGCTCAGCAGGTCGGCGCCGCCGAGCGGGCCCAGTCCGATGTTGCCGAGGAAGCCGGGCAGGAAACCGTTGGCCAGCGTGCGGATCGGCTCCGGGAACGGGCCGATGCCCTGGTTGCCCAGCACGCTCAGGGTGAGCGCGCGGAAGACCAGCATGCCGCCCAGGGTGACGATGAAGGCCGGGATGCCGAAGTAGGTGATCCAGTAGCCGTGCCAGGCGCCGATCAGCCCGCCCGCGACGAGCGTCACCAGCACCGCCGGCGGCCACGGCAGCCCCAGTTGCACGGTCAGCACCGCGCACAACGCCCCGGTGAGCGCCACCACCGAGCCCACGGACAGGTCGATGTGCCCGGCGATGATCACCAGGATCATGCCCACCGCGAGGATGAGCACATAGGAGTTCTGCACGATGATGTTGGAGATGTTCTGCGGCTCCACCAGGGTGCCGCCGGTCAGCGCGGTGAACAGCGCGACGATCAGCGCGAAGGCCACGTAGATGCCGCTCTGCCGCACATCGATCCGGAACCGGCGCCGCGACGGCGGTGCCGTGGGCCTACCGGGCGCGGCGCCCGGTGCGAGTTCGGCCTCAGTGGTCATCGGGTCCGCTCCTGTCCCTGGGTCATGTGCCGCATGAGGCGTTCCTGGGTCGCCTCCGCCCGGGTCAGCTCACCGGTGATCCGGCCCTCGGCCAGCGCGTACACCCGGTCGCACAGCCCGAGCAGCTCCGGCAACTCCGAGGAGATCACCAGCACCCCCGCGCCGCGCTCGGCGAGCTGGTTGACGATGCTGTAGATCTCGTACTTCGCCCCGACGTCGATGCCACGGGTGGGCTCGTCCAGGATCAGCACGTCCGGCTCGGTGACCATCCACTTGGCCAGCACCACCTTCTGCTGGTTGCCCCCGCTGAGCGCGCCGACCGGGGTCAGCACGCCGGGCGCCCGGATGCCCAGCGCACGCAGATAGTGCTGGGCGAGGCCGAACTCCTCGCCCTCGCGCACCCAGCCGCGCCGGGCCAGCCTGCCCAGTCCGGCGGCGGAGATGTTGCGCCGGATGTCCTCGATCAGGTTGAGGCCGTAACGTTTGCGGTCCTCGCTGACGTAGGCGAGGCCGTGCCGGATCGCCTGGCGCACTGAACGCGGCCGGATCTCCTTGCCGTCCTTGAGGATCCGCCCCGAGACCGCGGCGCCCCAGGCGCGACCGAAGACGCTCATCGCGAGTTCGGTGCGCCCGGCGCCCATCAGCCCGGCCAGGCCGACGATCTCCCCGCGCCGCACCGACAACGTCACCCCGTGCAGGACCGCCTGGTCCGGGCGGGCCGGGCTGTGCACGGTCCAGTCCTCGATCCGCAGCACCTCCGCGCCGATTCCCGGTTCGCGCGGCGGGAAGCGGTGGGTGAGGTCGCGGCCGACCATGCCCGCGATGATCCGGTCCTCGCTCACCTCCGCCGCCTGCACGTCCAGGGTGTCGATGGTGTGGCCGTCCCGGATGATGGTGATCGAGTCGGCGACGGCGGTGATCTCGTTGAGCTTGTGCGAGATGAGCACCGAGGTGACCCCCTGCGCACGCAGCTCGCGCAACAGCTCCAGCAGGTGCGCGGAGTCCTCGTCGTTGAGCGCCGCGGTGGGCTCGTCCAGGATGAGCAGCCGCACGTCCTTGGCCAGCGCCTTGGCGATCTCCACCAGTTGTTGTTTGCCGATGCCGATATCGCGTACCGGGGTCACCGGGTTCTCCCGCAGGCCCACCCTGGCCAGCAGGGCGGCCGCGTCGTGGTTGACCCGGTTCCAGTCGATCCAGCCCCTGCTGGCGATCTCGTTGCCCAGGAACAGGTTCTCCGCGATGGACAGCTCGGGGCAGAGTGCCAGCTCCTGGTGCACGATGACGATGCCGCGCGCCTCGCTGTCCCGGATCCCGGTGAGCGCGAGGGATTCACCGTCGAAATTGATCTCGCCGGTATAGGAGCCGTGCGGGTGGACGCCGGAGAGCACCTTCATCAGCGTGGACTTGCCCGCGCCGTTCTCCCCGCAGATCGCGTGGATCTCCCCGCACCGCACCGACAACGTCACCCCGTCCAGCGCGGTGACCGGACCGAAGGTCTTGGTGATGCCCAGCATCCGCAGGATGTGCTCGGTCATCGCTACTTCAACTGGCCCTCGGTGTAGTAGCCGGACTCCACCAGCACCTCGCGGTAGTTGACCTTGGTCACGGCGACCGGCTGGAGCAGGAAGGAGGGGACCACCTTGACGCCGTTGTGGTAGTCCTTCTCGTTGTTCACCTCGGGCTGCTGCCCGCGCAGCACCGCGCCCGCCATGGCCGCGGCCACCTTGGCCAGTTCCCTGGTGTCCTTCTGCACGGTGGCGTACTGCTCCCCCGCGATGATCGACTTGACCGAGGCGATCTCGGCGTCCTGCCCGGTCACGACCGGGTAGGGCTGGGCCGCGGTGCCGTAGCCGTTGCTCTTCAACGCGGACAGGATGCCGATGGACAGCCCGTCGTAGGGTGAGAGCACACCGTCCACCTTGGACCTGGTGTAGGTCTTGGTGAGGATGTCCTCCATCCGGCGCTGCGCGGTGGCCGGTTCCCAGCGCAGGATCGCCACCGTGCCGAACTCGCGCTGGCCGCTGCGCACCACCAGGGTGCCCGCCTCGATCAGCGGCTGGAGCACGGACATGGCGCCGTTGAAGAAGTACGGGGCGTTGTTGTCATCCGGCGAGCCGCCGAACAACTCCACCGCGTACGGCCCGGCGCCCCGCGTCTTCAGCCCGGCCAGCAGCGAATTCGCCTGTTCTACGCCGACCCGGTAGTTGTCGAAGGTGGCGTAATAGTCCACCGCGGGGCTGTTGCGGATCAGCCGGTCGTAGGCGATGACCGGGATCTTCGCGGCCGCGGCCTGCTGCAGCTGCGAGCTGAGCGCGGTGCCGTCGATGGAGGCCACGATCAACGCCTTGGCGCCCTTGGTGATCTGGTTCTCCAGCTGGTTGGCCTGGGTCGGGATGTCGTTCTCCGCGTACTGCAGGTCGACCCGGAAACCCTGCTGCTCCAGGGCTTTGCGGATGTTGTCGCCGTCGTGGATCCAGCGCTCGGAGGACTTGGTCGGCATGGTCACGCCGACCAGCGCGCCCTCGCCTGCGGCGCCCTGCTGGTCGACGGTCTTCACCGAGGAGCCGCAGGCGGTGAGGGTGGCCAGCAACGCGACCAGCGCCGCGGATCGTGGAAACCTCATTGTTTCTCCCTGATTCTCAGCGCAGGCCCTGCGCGAGCCGGTGATAGGCCTGGTTCCAGCGCAGCCGGTCGGTGAACTCATCGGTGCTGGTGCGCTCGTCGATGAGCGCCAGCTCGACGCCGAGGATCCGCGCCAGGTCGCGCAGCGGCTCGGCGCCCACGGCCTGGGTGAGCACGGTGTGGTGCGGCCCGCCCGCGGTGAGCCAGCACTCCGCCGAGGTCGACAGCGAGGGCGCAGGCCGCCACACCGCGCGCGCCACCGGCAGGTTCGGCAACGGCTCGTCCGGCGGGACCACCTCGACCTCGTTGGCGGTCAACCGGAACCGGTCGCCGAGGTCGGCGAGGCCGATGACCACCGCGGCGCCCGGCGCGGCGTCGAAGACCAGTCGCACCGGGTCCTCCCGGCCGCCGATGCCCAGCGGGTGGATCTCGCAGGAGGGCTGCCGGGCGGCGATGCTCGGGCACACCTCCAGCATGTGCGCGCCGAGGATCTTCGGCTCACCCGGTCCGAAGTGGTAGGTGTAGTCCTCCATGAACGACGTGCCGCGTCCGGTGCCCTCGCCCATCGCCTGCACCGCGGCCAGCAGCGCCGAGGTCTTCCAGTCGCCCTCGCCACCGAAGCCGTAGCCATCGGCCATCAGCCGCTGCACGGCCAGGCCCGGTAGCTGGCGCAGTCCGCCGAGGTCCTCGAAATTCGTGGTGAACGCGCCGAAGCCGCCCTCGGTCAGGAACCGGCGCAGCCCTGACTCGATCCGGGCGGCGTAGCGCAGCGACTCGTGCCGGTCGCCGCCGCGGCGCAGTTCCGGCGCCAGGCGGTAGGCCTCGGCGTACTCGGCGACCAGCACGGCGATCTCGTCCTCGGTCGTCTCGTCCACCAGCGCGACGAGATCGTTGACGCCGTAGGTGTTCACCGAGACGCCCAGCCGCAACTCCGCCTCGACCTTGTCGCCCTCGGTCACCGCGACATCGCGCATGTTGTCGCCGAACCGTGCCAGGCGCAGGGTGCGCAGCTGCTGGGCGCCGGCGGCGGCACGGGCCCAGCCCTCGATCCGCCGCACCACCAGCGGATCGCGGACGTGCCCGGCGACGGTCTTGCGGGCCACGCCGATCCGGGTTTGCACGAAGCCGAACTCGCGGTCGCCGTGCGCGGCCTGGTTGAGGTTCATGAAGTCCATGTCGATGCTGGCCCACGGCAGCGACTCGTTGAGCTGGGTGTGCAGGTGCAGCAACGGTTTCCGCAGCAGGTCCAGCCCGGTGATCCACATCTTGGCCGGGGAGAAGGTGTGCATCCAGGCGATCACGCCCACGCAGGCCGGATCCCCGTTGGCCTCGTGCAGTGCCGCCCGGATCGCGCCCGCGTCGGTGAGCACCGGCCGCCAGACGATCTCCACCGGGATCCGGCCGGATTCGGCGAGCATCCGCTGGATCCGCTGGGACTGCTCGGCGACCTGGGCCAGCGTTTCCGGCCCGTAGAGGTGCTGGCTCCCGGTGAGGAACCAGACCTGGGGCTTGGCCGCGACCGGCATGTTCTCTCCTCGCGGGCTCATTGCCCGTAGACGTTCTGGTAGCGCGTGTACAGGCGGTCGATGTCCTGCTGGGCAAGGGATTCCGGCGTGCCGAGCTGGAGTGCGAAGTGGACGGTGCGGGCCACGTCCTCCAGCAGCACCGCGGCCTTGACCGCCGTCCGGGCGTCCGGGCCGACGGTGAAGGGGCCGTGGTTGCGCATGAGCACGGCAGGCGACCGGCTGGCGCGCAAGGTGTCCACGACGCCGCGCCCGATCGAGTCGTCGCCGATGAGCGCGAACGGGCCGACCGGGATCTCGCCGCCGAACTCGTCGGCGATCATGGTGAGCACGCATGGGATCGGCACACCGCGGGCGGCCCATGCGGTGGCGTACGGCGAGTGGGTGTGCACCACGCCGCCGACCTCGGGCAGGTGCCGGTAGACGTAGGCGTGCGCGGCGGTGTCCGAGGACGGGGCCAGCTCCCCCTCCACCAGGTTGCCGCGCAGATCGGTGACGACCATGGTGTCCGGCGTCAGTTCCGCATAGGACACCCCGGACGGTTTGATCACCATCAGGTCGTGGCCGGGCACCCGCGCGGAGATGTTGCCCGCCGTCCAGCTCACCAGCTCGTAGCGGGTCAGTTCCCGGTGCAGTTCGGCGACAGTGCGGCGCAGTTCGGCGGTGGCCGACATCTAGCTCTTCCTTTCCAGCGCGTCGCGGCGATGGGCGCGCAACCGGTGCATGACCTCGTTGCCGCCCTTGCCGAAGTAGTCGTGCAGCTCCTGGTACTCCCGGTACAGGCGTTGGTAGACCTCGACATTCGCCGGATCCGGCCGGTGCACCCCGCGGCGCACCGATCCCATCGCGGCCGCGGCCGCCCGGATGTCCGGGTACGCCCCCGCGGCCACCGCGGCGTGCATCGCCGACCCCAACGCCGGTCCGTGCCCCGACCCGATGATCGACAGCGGCAGCCCGGTGACGTCGGCGTAGATCCGCATCAGCAGCTCGTTGCGCGCCAGGCCGCCCGCGATGATCAGTTCGGTGACCGGCACCCCGGCCAGCCGGAAGGTGTCGATGATGGTCCTGGTGCCGAACGCGGTGGCCTCCAGCAATGCCCGGTAGACGTCCTCGGCGCGGGTGGCCAGCGTCTGGCCGAGCACCACACCGGACAGCTCGTGGTCGACCAGCACCGATCGGTTCCCACTGTGCCAGTCCAGCGCGATCAGCCCGTGCTCGCCGACGGCCTGCCCGGCGGCCAGCTCGCTGAGCAGTTCGTGCACGGAGATCCCGCGTTCGCGGGCCTGCTCGTGATACTCCGCAGGCACCTGGTGCCGGATGAACCAGGCGAAGATGTCGCCCACCCCGCTCTGCCCCGCCTCATAACCCCACAGGCCGGGCACGATCCCGCCGTCCACCACCCCGCACATGCCGGGCACCTCGCGCAGCAGGTCGCCGTTGAGCACATGGCAGGTGGAGGTCCCCATGATCGCCACCATCTGCCCCGGCGCCACCGCCTGGCCCGCCGGCGCGGTGACATGCGCGTCCACGTTGCCCACCGAGACCGAGATCCCCGCGGGCAACCCGGTCCACTCTGCCGCCCGCACGCTGAGTCCGCCCGCCCAGTCGCCGAGCGCGGCCAGCGGCTGGTTCAGCTTGTCGGCGGCGAACCCGGCGAAGCCGGGGTTCAGCGCCGCCAGGAAGTCCCGGCTCGGGTAGCCACCGTCCTGATGGATCCCCTTGTATCCGGCCGTGCACGCGTTGCGGGTGTAGGTCCCGGTCAGCTGCCAGACGATCCAGTCCGCGGCCTCCACCCAGTGCGCCATGGCCGCGTAGACCGCGGGCGCCTCCTCCAGCAACTGCAGCCCCTTGGCGAACTCCCACTCCGAGGAGATCAACCCGCCGTACCGCGGCAGCCAGCTCTCCCCGCGCCGCCGGGCCAGTTCGTTGATCCGGTCGGCCTGCGGCTGAGCCGCGTGGTGCCGCCAGAGCTTGACGTAGGCGTGTGGTTCCCCGGCGAACTCCGGCAACTCACACAGCGGCGTGCCCTCGGCGGTGACCGGAACCATGGTGCACGCGGTGAAGTCCGTGCCGATGCCGATGATCCGCGCGCTGTCCACCCCCGCCACCCGCACCGCCTCCCGCACCGCGGTCCGCAGCACATCGACGTAGTCCGACGGCACCTGCAACGCCCACTCCGGCGGTAGCGGCCGCCCCTTGCCTGGCAACGCCCGGTCCAGGACCCCGTGCCGGTACTCGTGCACGGCGGCCCCGAGTTCGGCGCCGTCGCGCACCCGCACCACGACAGCACGGCCGGACAACGTGCCGAAGTCGACACCCACCACACAGGAATCGAGATCAGTCGCCAGGTCGGTCACATGGCGAATGTTATCGCTAACATTAGTTTCGTCAAGGGCGGATACCGTGACTCGGCGAGCGGCTCAGGGCAGCCCGGCGGTCCCGCGGCGGACAGCAGCCGAGGTGGCCAGGCGGGGCCTGCTCCGGAAAGCGCGCGCAGCTACCGGATGGCCACCGGCGGGCGCTGCGGGGCCGCCGGCCGGCCGGACCAGATCACCCGCCCGTGCCCGGGTGGCCAGGCACGATGGCGGAATTGGGCGGCCAGGGGTGGGCGGCGCGACGCCCCGCCACGTGCCAGCGGGAACGACTCCGGACCGGGCGAGCGGCTCAACGCCCTGCCGTGCCGGAGACTCGGCGCCGAAGAAACCCGGGCCAGGGCTAGCTCAGGCTGGCGGCGCGACGCTCTCCCCTGCCGGACACCCGGCACCAAAGAAACCCGGGCGAGACCAGGGCGGCCAGGCCCGACTCAGACAGGCGACACAACGCCCTCCCCTGCCAGACACCCGGCACCAAAGAAACCCGGGCGAAGCCGAGGCGGACAGACCCGACTCAGGCTGGCGGCGCGACGCTCTCCCGCTTGACCAGCACCGGCGCGATGGTCCGCCGCTGCTCCACCGTCCCGCCCTCGCTCACCTGCGCCAGCAACAACCCGAGCGTTTCCCGCGCCACCGCCGCGAAATCAGGCCGCACGGTGGTCAGCGGCGGGATGAAATAGGCAGCCTCGGTCACATCGTCGAAGCCGACCACGCTGACCTCCCATGGAACCCGGCGGTTGCGCTCGCTCATCGCGCGCAGCACGCCGAGCGCGAGATGGTCGTTGGCCGCGAACACCGCGGTGACCTCGGGCATCCTGGCCAGCATCCGGCCGGCCTGGTAGCCGGCCGCCGCACTCCAGTCCGCGGGCACC
The DNA here is from genome assembly GCF_023094165.1 of Crossiella sp. S99.2. Lineage (GTDB taxonomy): Bacteria > Actinomycetota > Actinomycetes > Mycobacteriales > Pseudonocardiaceae > Crossiella. The sequence continues at coordinate 70,733 of NZ_JALMDK010000022.1, forward strand.
ACCGGCGGTTCCTCCGCGCCCACGGACTCCAGCGCGCGCCGCCAGCCCTGCACCCGCCCCGCGGCGTCGAACCAGTCCGCGGGGCCTGCCACGTGCCACACCGTCTGGTGGCCCACGTCGAGCAGGTGCTTGGTGGCGGCGTAGGCGCCGGCCGCCTGGTCGACGGTGACCAGTGGGGTGGCGCGGTCCGGGTCGCCGTCCACGGTCACCAGCGGCACCCCGGCCGGGACCTCGGCGAGGGCGTCGCTGGCCGAGGCCGTCGGGGCGATGACCACGATCCCGGCCACCCGCTGGTCGCGGTGCCGTTCCACCGCGGCCGCGATCGAGTCCCGGTCCAGCACCCTGACCCGGCCGACGCTGACCGCGAACCCGGCCTCGCCTGCGGCCTCCTCGAAGGCCGAGAGCAGCGAGGCCGGGCCGTAGAGCGTGGAGTTCTGCGTGACCACGCCGATGAGCTGCGACTTCCCGGTGACCAGGGCACGCGCCGCCTTGTTCGGCCGGTAGCCCAACTCCTTGATGGCGGCGCGCACCCGCAGCCTGGTCTGCTCACGCACGTTGGGATGCTCGTTGAGCACCCTGGAGACCGTTTGATGGGAGACACCGGCGAGCCGGGCGACATCGGTCATCGCGGGGCTGCGCGAGGTCCTGCTGTCCACAGGCGATCTCCGATCCTCGGTCTTCGACGCCCGATGTTAGCGGTAACACCGATCAGGCGCCCGTCCGGCACGTCAGGACCATTCTCCCCTAACTGGCCGGGTTCGCCCCGCCCCGGGGCACTCCGAGGTCCGGCGTGCCGTCGGACCGCCAGCGCAGCCGTTGCACCCGGGTGTGCCGGTTGGGGTCGAACAGCGGGTCGCCGCTGATGTCCCGGTAGTCCCTGGCGTGATAGACGAGCACATCCGCGCCGCCGACCGTGGTGAACGAGTTGTGCCCTGGCCCGTACTGGCTGGTGCCCGTGTTGCTGCTGAACACCGGCCCTGGCGATTTGACCCACGACCGCGGGTCGAGCAGGTTCGCGTTCGCCTCCGCGGTGAGCAGGCCCATGCAGTAGCGGGCGTCGGTGGCGCTGGCGGAGAAGGTCACGAACACCCGGCCGTTGCGGATCAGCACCGCGGGCCCCTCGTTGACCTTGAAGCCCTGGGTCTCCCAGGACGCCGTGGGCACCGCGATCCGCACCGGCGGGGTGCGCAGCGCCAGTGGCGAGCCCATCTCCGCGAGGTACAGGTTGCTGTTGGTGTCGATGCCCGGTTCGCTCTGCGCCCACAGGAAGTACCGCCGGCCGCGGTGCTCGAAGGTGGTCGCGTCCAGGGTGAAGGTGTCCCAGGCGGTCCGCACCTGCCCGCGCAGCACCCAGCCGGCCGCGCGCGGGTCGGCGCCGGTGGATTCCAGCACGTAGGTGCGGATGCGGAAGGGCTCCTCGGCGTCGCCCGCGGCGAAGTAGACGTACCACTTCCCGCCAATCCGGTGCAGTTCCGGCGCCCAGATGTGCCCGCCCAGCCTGCCCGAGGCCGGTCGCCGCCAGATCACCGTCTCCGCCGCCGCGCCCAGACCCTCCACTGTGGACGCACCACGAATGATGATCCGGTCGTACTCGGGCACCGAGCCGGTGAAGTAGTACCGGCCGCCGACCGGCGGGGTGATGAACGGGTCGGCCCGCTGGCGGATCAGCGGCTGACCGGCGGCGGCCGCACCGGCGCCGAGTGGGAGGGCCGCCAGGGCACCGCCCGCCAGCAGCAGGGCACGTCGGTTGAGCGGGCTCACGACCGGCTCCGATCCTTGATGCGCAGGAAGGTGATGGAGTGGGGCGGGAAGGTGTGGGTGAAGGAGTTCGACACCCGGACCGCCGAGGTGCGTGGCCGGATCGGTTGACCGGCCTGGGTGTTCAGGTCATCCGGCTTGCCCTGCAGGGTGGTGGCCCTGGCCATGGGCTGGACCTGGGTGTCGCGCCCCAGGTCCAGCCGCACCCGGGCCGCGTTGTCCTGGGCGTTGACCACCTTGACGATCAGTTCCCCGGCGCCGAGGTCCCTGGTGACCACCTGACGGAACGGCTCCGCCCGGCGGTCGTCGGTGAACTCGCCCCACCGCTGACCGTCCAGGAACAGCGCGACCTGCCTGCCGCGCACTTCCACCCGCAGGTCGTAGGTCCGGCCGGTCTCGATCCTGGTGTCCTTCTCCAGCACCGTGCTCTTGCCGCCGGCCTCGGTCTTCTCCACCGCGGAGCGGCTGTTGTCCCAGCCGCCGAGGTTCCACCAGTAGAGGTTGCCGGTGTCCTTGACACCAAAGGCGATCAGGAAGCCCTCCTTGCCGGACTGCTTGGTGGCCTTGAGGTTGAGCGTGTAGTCCCGCCAGGCCGGATTGCCCGCGGTCACCAGGGTGTTCTCCGCGGTGGCGTCGGACTGCAGGTAGCTGCCGTCGGTCACCGCCCAGCTGCCGCGCCCGGCCGCCTTGGTCCAGCGGGCGTCGGTGCCGGAGAAGTCCTCGGTGAACAGGGTCCGGCCGTCGGCCGCGGTCACCAGGACGTCGTCGTAGCTCGCCGCGGTGGCCCAGGTGGACAGGCCGATCGCGCCGGTGATCGGCTCCATTGTGGACGGTGTGCCGGAAGCGGTGCTGGGCATCACGTGGTCGCCCACGTTGGTCATGAACAGCTTCTGCGTCTGGTAACTGGTCGAGCCCCAGGAGGCGTGGTTGTTGAACCAGATCAGGTCCGGCCGCCACTGCACCGAGTCCTCGTTGGCCAGCAGCGGCGCGTAGGAGGCGAGCTTGACCACGTCGGCGTTGCGCTCCAGGCCGGTCAGGTAGGCGGCCTCCGCGAGGGAGTTGCGCCACCGGTTGTCCCGCGCGGCGTACTCACCGAGGAAGACCTTGGGACCGTTGCGGTCGTAGCTGTCGTAGCGGTGGTTGTTCGCCAGGAACCACTGCGGGCTCAGGTAGTAGTGCTCATCCACCAGCCCAACCCCGGCCTCCCGGTTGAGCTGCCAGAGCCGATCGAAGGTGGGGCCGGATTCGACCGGACCCGAGTTGCCCACCACCGTGATCTCCGGGTGCCTGGCCGCGATCGCCTTGCGGAACTCGGTGAAGTGCGCGAAGTACTCCTCCGGCAGGTTCTCCTCGTTGCCCACCGCGAGGTGGGTCAGCCGGAACGGCGCCGGGTGGCCCAGCTCGGCGCGCTCGCGGCCCCAGGCAGAGGTGGCGGGGCCGGTGGCGAACTCGATCAGGTCCAGGGAGTCCTGGATGTGCCGCCGCAACAGTTCCGGGTCCCTGGTGACCTGGTTCTGGCCGCAGCCGGTGACCAGTGCGGGCAGCACCGGCAGCGGCATCGCGCCGATGTCCTCGGCGAACTGGAAGTACTCGAAGTAGCCCAGGCCGTAGGACTGGTTGTAGCCCCAGAAGTTCCAGTTGGCAGCCCGCTGCTCGACCGGACCGATGGTGTCCTTCCACTGGTAGGACCGGCGGCGCTGGTAGTTCGGCGCCTCGTAGCCGTAGTGGCTGCCGGTGTTGACCAGACAGCCGCCAGGGAAGCGGACGAAACCCGGCTTCAGCGCGGCGATCTTCTCCGCCAGGTCACGGCGCAGCCCGTGGTTTTTATAGGTGTCCCTGGGAAACAGCGACACCATGTCCAGCCGCAGCGTGCCCGCTCCCCCGCCCTCGACCCGCAGCCGGGCGGTGGTGCTGGTGGCACGGGCGCGGAAGCTGCCGGTGTACTTGGCCCAGCCGTCGCCGCGGACCTGGATGCGCAGCGGGGTGGCCAGTTCCTTGCCCGCCGGGTCGGTCAGTGCGACCGACAGCGGGGTTCCAGTGGCGGAGTCGGTGCGGGCCCAGACCGAGAAGTCGTAGAACTGGTTGTCCCGCAGCGAGATCCCGGTGTTGTAGCCGGAGTTCACCACCCCGGCGGGCAGGCCGAGCTTGAGGTGGCGGCGGTTGCGCTCGTGGAGTCGGCTGGCATCGTCGACCACCTCGGCCACGCCACCGGTGGGCGCCCAGGAGGTCAGGCCGGTGTAGGCGGCGTTGTCGGCGCGGTCGTACTCGAAGGAGCGATTCTGCACCAGTTCGGCGTACAGGCCGCCGTCGGCGGCCCGGTTGATGTCCTCGAAGAAGACGCCGTACATGCTGTCGTCGATGGTCGCGCCCCGGCCCGCCGGGTTGACGGTCAGGGTGTAATCGGTCTCGGCCGCTGTGCCCGCACCGGGCAGGGCTACCAGCAGGCTCGCCGCGAGGGCGGCGCAGAGCAACACGCGGGGCACGTGAACTCCTTCGGGCTCAAGGGAATGCCGCGCGGACGCGGTCGAGTTCGGCCTTGGTGATCGGCAGCACGGTGCCGTGCCGCGGACTGCGTGGCAGCGCGTGCCCGGTGGACGGGGTCCAGCGGCCGGAGGCGAGATCGGTGGTCTCGAACGGGAGGTAGCCGCGGCCGCCGAACTCGTCGATGAACAGGTACCAGCGGCGTTCGGTGTTGGACTTGAACACCGTCGGCCCCTCGCCCTGACTCAGCGCGCCCTTGCCGATGCAGTCGGCGACGAAGCCGTACCTGGTGGAGCGCAGGTTGGTGGACTTCTCCGCGAGAATGAACTTGCTGCACGGGGTGCTGGACGAGTTGTTCCGCTCGTCCTTGGTGAAGCGGTAGTAGGTGCCGCCGTCCTTGATCACGGTGGAGTCGATGACCGAGTAGCCGGGGTCCACCCACACCTGGGGCTGGCTGAAGGTGCGGAAGTCCCGGGTGGTGGCGTAGAGCATCCGGTTGTGCGTGTTGCCGGTGTGCTGCGGATCGTTGGCGGCGTAGAGCTTCGAGGCCCAGAACACCACGTAGGCGCCGATCGCGGTGTCGTAGTAGGCCTCGGGGGCCCAGGTGTTGCCCGCGGTGTCCGGCGAGACCCGCACGTGCCGCTGCGCGGTCCAGCGCACCAGGTCGGTGGACTCCCACACCTCGATGTGCTTGCTGCCGTGGCGTTGCGCGGCATCCCAGTTGCCGTTGCCGTGCATGCGCAGGTCGGTGGCGATCAGGTAGAACTTGTCGCCGGCGGGCGAGCGGATGAGGAACGGGTCCCGCACCCCCTTGTCGCCGAGGGTTGAGGTCAGCACCGGCCGGCCCCGGTTCAGCTCGTCCCAGCGCAACGCGTCGTTCCCACGGCTGGCGGCCAGGTAGACCTGCTCGCCGGTGGCGCTGCCCTCGCCGGTGAAGTAGCCGAACAGGTAGCCCTCGTAGGGCGCCTTGGCCGGCAGCGGGCTGACGGTGACCTCGAAGCGGCGTTTCACCTGCCGGCCATCGCGCCGGACGGTGGCGGTCAGGGCGACCGGGACCGCGGCGGCGCCCTGCGGCGGGCGGGTCACCTCGCCGGTTTCGGTGATCACGTCGGGCCGGCTGGACTGCCAGCGGACGGTGGCGCCCGCGGCCTCGATGGGCAGGCTGACGTTGCCGCGGAGGTCCTCGGCGTCCCAGACCGTCAGGGTGTCCGCGGCGGTGGCGAGGGCGCGGGCGGGCGCGGGGTCACCCGGGGCGGCCGCCGCCGCGGGGACGGCAACGGCCAGCCCGAGGGTCAGGGCCAGGGTGGCGAGCAGGGGGCGGGAGCGAGCAGGGAATACCGGCATGACCGTACTTCCATCTCGACAGGGAAGGTGTTCCGGGTCACAAAAGTGAGCGCTAACATAACGAGGGCTCACCACCGTGTCAACGCCGCTACGGTCTGGTAACCCGAAGCTTGACGGACGAGTTGTGAGCGCTCACTCTTGTGGCCCACCAACGGCTCCATCGGAGGAACACGTGCTGAAGAAGATCACGACCGCCGCCAGCGTGGTCCTGTTGAGCGCACTCGCCGCCTGCTCCGGTGGCCAGTCACCTGCCGGCGCGGGCGGCGCGATCACCATGGGCTTCGCCCAGGTGGGCGCCGAGAGCGGGTGGCGCACCGCGAACACCAAGTCGGTCCAGGAAGCGGCCAAGGCCGCGGGGATCGAGCTGAAGTTCTCCGACGCGCAGCAGAAGCAGGAGAACCAGCTCAAGGCGATCCGCTCCTACATCCAGCAGAAGGTCAGCGTGATCGCGTTCAGCCCGGTGGTGGAGACCGGCTGGGACACCGTGCTGCTGGAGGCCAAGCGGGCCAACATCCCGGTGATCCTCACCGACCGCGCCATCGACTCCGAGGACGCCTCGCTGTACCGCACCTTCCTCGGCTCGGACTTCGTCGAGGAGGGCCGCAAGGCCGCGGACTGGCTGCTGGCCAACTCCCAGGGTCAGGTGAACGTGGTCGAACTCCAGGGCACCACCGGCGCCGCGCCCGCCATCGACCGCAAGAAGGGCTTCGCGGAAAAGATCGCCGCCCGCCCGGAGATCCAGGTCGTCGCGTCGCAGACCGGTGACTTCACCCGCTCCGGCGGCAAGCAGGTGATGGAGGCGTTCCTGAAGTCCACCCCGAAGATCGACGTGGTGTACGCGCACAACGACGACATGGGACTGGGCGCGATCGAGGCGATCAAGGCCGCGGGCAAGGTGCCGGGCAAGGACATCCGGATCATCACCGTGGACGCCGTGCGTGACGGCATGCAGGCGCTGGCCAACGGTGAGATCAACTTCATCGTGGAGTGCAACCCGTTGCTGGGCAAGCAGTTGATGGAGCTGACCAAGAAGGTGCTCGCGGGTGAGCAGGTGCCGGCCAGGGTGGTCACCGAGGAGGGCACCTTCACCAGCGAACAGGCCAAGGCCGCGCTGCCCACCCGGCAGTACTGACCCCGGTCCCGCGACGAAGGCGGAGTCATGACCGAGCACAACGCGGTCGTCGAGATGCGCGAGATCTCCCTCGCCTTTCCCGGGGTCAAAGCACTCCAGGACGTCGACTTCCGGCTGTTCCCCGGCGAGGTGCACGCGCTGATGGGCGAGAACGGCGCGGGCAAGTCCACTTTGATCAAGACGCTCACTGGCGTGCACGCCCCGGATTCCGGCCAGGTCCGCTTCAACGGGACCGTGGTGGCCTTCTCCTCCCCCGCCCAGGCCCAGCAGGCCGGGATCAGCACGGTGTACCAGGAGGTGAACCTGTGCCCCAATCTCACCGTGGCGGAGAACATCCTGCTCGGCCGGGAACCGCGCCGGTTCGGCCGGATCGACGGCAGGGCGATGCGGGTCCGCGCGGCCGGGCTGCTGGCCAGGGTCGGGCTGGACATCGACCCGGCCTCCGCGCTGAGCGGCCACCCGATCGCGGTGCGGCAACTGGTCGCCATCACCAGGGCGATCGCGGTGGACTGCCGGGTGCTGGTGCTGGACGAGCCGACCTCCAGCCTGGACACCGCGGAGGTGGCGGAGCTGTTCCGGATCATCCGGGTGCTCCGTGACGAGGGCGTGGCCATCCTGTTCGTCTCGCACTTCCTGGACCAGGTCTACGCCATCGCCGACCGGTTGACCGTGCTGCGCAACGGTTGTCTGGTCGGCGAGCACCAGGCCGCCGAGCTGGACCGGCGCGCGCTGGTCGCGGCGATGCTCGGCCGCGAACTGGGCGTGCTGGCCGAGATCGAGCGCTCCGCCCGGCACGCGCCCTCGACCGCGCCCGCCCTGATGCGGGCCGAGGGACTTGGTCGCCGGGGCGCCATCGCGCCGTTCGACCTGGAGATCCGGGCCGGGGAGATCGTCGGACTGGCCGGGCTGCTCGGTTCCGGCCGCACCGAGCTGGCGCGGCTGCTCGCCGGGGCGGACCGGGCGGACACCGGCCGGTTGCTCGTGGATGGCAAGCCACTGCGGCGTGGCCCACGAGGCGCGATTGGCGCGGGCATCGGGTTCTGTTCCGAGGACCGCAAGGGCGAGGGCCTGGTCGCCGAGCTCAGTGTCCGGGAGAACCTGATGCTCGCCCTGCAGGCCGCCCGCGGCTGGACACGTCCGCTGTCCCGCCGGGCGCAGCACGAGCTGGTCGCGAAATACCTTGCCGCGCTGGACATCCGGCCGGCGAACCCGGACACGCCTGCCGGCTCGCTCTCCGGCGGCAACCAGCAGAAGGTGTTGCTGGCGCGGTGGCTGGTCACCCGGCCCCGGCTGCTCATCCTGGACGAGCCCACCCGCGGCATCGACGTCGGGGCGAAGGCGCAGATCCAGCAGCTGATCACCGACCTGGCCGCGGCCGGCATGGCGATCCTGTTCATCTCCGCCGAACTGGAGGAGGTGGTGCGGCTGGCCGATCGGATCGTGGTGCTGCGGGACCGGCGGGTGCTGGCCGAACTCGGGCACGCCCAGGCCGGGGTCGACGCCGTGGTCGAGTTGATCGCGGGCGAATCGGCGCCCACGCCGGAAAGGACGGGCTCGTGAGTTCTCGGTTGCGCTGGCCACTGCTGGCCCTGGCCGGGCTGCTTGCCCTCAATCTGGTGCTGGCGCCGGAGTTCTTCTCGGTGCGGCTGCAGGACGGGCACCTCTACGGCAGCCTGGTCGACATCCTGAAGAACGGCGCGCCCACGTTGCTGGTCGCGCTCGGCATGACCCTGGTGATCGCCACCCGCGGCGTGGACCTCTCCGTCGGCGCGGTCGCGGCAATCGCGGGCGCCCTCGCCTGCACCCACATCGCGGGTTCGGCCGATCCTGGTGGCCCGGCGGCCGCGCTCGGCGGCATGGCCCTCGCCCTCGGACTGTGCCTGCTGCTGGGGCTGTGGAACGGATTCCTGGTCGCGGTGCTGGGCATCCAGCCGATCATCGCCACGCTGGTGCTGATGACCGCGGGCCGCGGCCTGGCCATGCTGCTCACCGAGGGCCAGATCATCACCGTGGACAACAGCGCCTACCGCTTGGTCGGCGCCGGGTATCTGGTGCTGCCGGTGGCGATCCTGATCAGCGGGGCCGCCCTGCTCGCGGTCACCCTGCTGACCCGGCGCACCGCGCTGGGCCTGCTGATCGAGTCCGTCGGGGTGAATCCGGCGGCGAGCAGGCTCGCCGGGATCCGCTCCCGCCGGATCATCTGGACCTGCTACGCCTTCGCCGCGCTGTGCGCGGGCGTCGCCGGGCTGATGATCAGCTCCAACGTCAGCGCGGCGGATGCCAACAACGCCGGGCTGTGGATCGAGATGGACGCGATCCTGGCCGTGGTCATCGGCGGCACCGCGCTGACCGGCGGCCGTTACTCCCTGGCCGGAACGCTGCTCGGCGCGCTGCTCATCCAGACGCTCACCACCACCATCTACACCATCGGCATCGCACCGGAGATCACCCTGGTGTTCAAGGCGATCGTGGTGATCGGCATCTGTCTGGCCCAGGCGCCGAAAGCCCGCGCGCTGCTGCGCCGCCGTCCGCCCCGTGCCCGCGCCGAACCCGAGAAGGTGGTCACGCCATGACCGCTCCCGCCCGCGCCCACGCGCTGGTGCCAGTCCGGTTCCGGCCGGTGCTGTTGTCCTACACGTTGTTCGCGCTGATCTTCCTGTCGGGTTCACTGGCCTACGACGGCTTCGCCACCGGCCAGGTGCTGGTGAACCTGTTCGTGGACAACGCCTTTCTGCTCGTGCTGGCGATCGGCCTGACCTTCGTGATCCTCACCGGCGGCATCGACCTCTCGGTCGGCTCGGTGGTCGCGCTGTCCACCATGGTCACCGCGACCGGCTTGCGGGCGGGCTGGCCGGTGCCGCTCGTGGTGGCGGCCGTGCTTGTGCTCGGATCGGTGCTGGGCCTGCTGATGGGTCTGGTGATCCACTACTTCGAGCTGCCGCCGTTCATCGTCACCCTGGCCGGGATGTTCCTCGCCCGTGGCCTGTGCTTCCTGATCAGCGTGGAGTCGATCCCCATCAAGGACAACACTTTCCGCGCGCTGGCCACCGCCTCGATCGATCTCGGCGGCGGACTCGCCATCACCTCCGGCGTGCTCGTCGCGGCCGTGGTGGTGGCGGTGGCCGCCTACGTGCTGCACCTGACCCGGTTCGGCCGCACCGTGTACGCGGTCGGCGGCAGCGAGTCCTCCGCGACCCTGATGGGCCTGCCGGTCGGCCGGGTCAAAGTCGGGGTGTACGTGATCAGCGGGTTCTGCTCCGCGCTCGGCGGGTTGCTGCTGAGCCTGTACATGCTCTCCGGCTACAGCCTGCACGCGGTGGGCATGGAGCTGGACGCGATCGCCGCGGTGGTGATCGGCGGCACCCTGCTGGCCGGCGGCGCGGGCTATGTGGCCGGTTCGGTGGTGGGAGTGCTGGTGCTGGGCGCCATTCAGACGCTGATCTCCTTCCAGGGCACCCTCAGCTCCTGGTGGACCAAGATCGTGATCGGCGTGCTGTTGCTGGCGTTCATCGGGTTGCAGCGGGTGCTGCCGCAGCGATCCGCGGCAGGTAGATCACACCGAGCTGGTTGATCCCGGCTCCCGCGCGGCCGGTGCGGGCCTGGCGGCGAGGACAGTCAGCGCGAGCGGGCTAAGGTCCGCAGCACGCCGCTGTCGGACCAGAACCGGATGGTCCTGGTCCGACAGGCCGGTGGTCTTGGCGAGCTGTCCGATGGTGGAAACCCAAGCCCGTTCTCGCCGAGACCGGTCCTGGTTAGGTTCGCCAGGTGGTGCCGTACTCGTAGCCGATGGACACCCGCGGGGTGCCCAGCCCCTGGGACAGGCCGCCGCCGACTGTCAGGTCACCGAGTTCATTGCCGGAGGTCGGCCGGGAGATTCCGCCGTCCACCCCGATCGGTCCCAGCTGCCCCAGGCTGCCGTCGACGCCCCAGCTGGACTGGTCGCCGACGCCGATCCGGCCGTTGGTGCGCTTGATCGAGTCGGTCTTGCTCGCGCCGAAGCCCGGTCCGAACCCGATCTTCGACGAGGAGCTTTTGCCGGTGCCCTCGGCGTCGGTGAGGTTGCAGGTCTCCCTGGTGAAGCTGACGAAGACGATCGAGACGGTGTGGGACTCGCAGACCGCGACCGTGTAGGTCATGGTCTTGCGGCGTTCCGCCTCCTCCGCGGCCCGACGCCGGTTGTCCTCGGCGCGGCGTTCGTCGGCCAGCTCCTTCTTCGAGCGTTGCGCGGCCGGGCAGGACTGCCAGATCTCGCGCATCGCGCCCAGGCCGCAGAACTTGAGCTTGTACTCCCAGCCGCAGACCCGCGGCGGGCCGCACCTGCCCGGTGTCTTGAGCTGGTTGCGCCGTTCGGTGATCCGCCGCTGGTACTCCTCGCCGGACTTCTCGTGGTAGCAGGGCTCGCCGGGGAAGCCGTCGTCCATCACCGCGCACATGGTCGCCCGCAGGCCGTTGGCGTCGTTGAGCGTGGCCGGGTTGTTGTTGGCGTAGGCGAAACCGTTGAGGGACTGGGGATCCTGCGGGGCGAGCAGTGGGTCCACGGACAGGAACCGGCCGGTGCCGGGGTCGTAGTCGCGGACGCCGAGCCGGGTCAGCCCGGTGCTCTTGTCCTCGGTGCCGCCGACAAATCCGCGGTTGCCGGGCAGGTTCGCCGCCTGCCGTGGGGTGCCGAAGGCGTCCAGGCGCCTGCGGGTTTCCTGGTGGGTGGTGGCGTCCACGGTCAGGGTCGCGGTGCCCTGGTGATCCAGTGCTTGGTAGGACAGCTTCCCTTCGGTGCGGACGGCGATCGTGCGTTCCTTCCCGTTGCTGTAGTAGCGGGTGCCGCGCAGGGTTTTGCTCGCCTCGTCGTAGCGCAGCTCACCGTGTGGCAGGTGCAGGGTGCGGCCGCCGGGGTCGCGGGTGAGCAGCCGCTGGCCGCCGAGGGAGTAGACGTGGCTGGTGGTTTTGTCGCCTTCCTTGACCTCGGTGAGCCGGTCCTCGGCGTCCCAGCCGAGTTGCTGCCTGCCGCCGTGCACGCCGGGCCGGGACTCGGTGCCGCCGGTCGGGGTGTAGCGGTAGTCCTCGACCTTGGGCTGGCTGCCGGGGGCGGTGGTGGTCACCGAGCGGACCGCGTGCGGCTGGACCGCGCCGGTGGCCGGGTAGTCGTAAGTGCGCACGGTGTCGGTGCCGGGCGCAGAGCCGTAACGGGTCTCGGTGCGCCGGTTTCCGCTGGCGTCATAGGACAATCCGACCCGGTAGGGCGCCGGGCCGCCGAGCGAGCCGGACGGACCGGTGCCGCATTCACCGGCCGGCGTCCAGGCTTGGGTCATCCGGCGTAGGTGGTCGTGGCTGAAGCACTGGGTGTCCAGCCCGTCGGCGGCCTGGCTGCTGATCTTCTTGACGTTGCCGGACAGGTCGCGGGTGTAGCGGGTGTCGTCCACCACGCGGTTGCCGATCTCCCGCTCCACCAGCGTTCTGGCCATCAGCCGGGTGCCCTCCTCGTAGAAGGACCGCTGGGAAATCACCGCGCCGTCCGGGCCCTGGCGCAGTTCGGCCAGTTCGCCGTAGGCGGTGTACTCGGTCTGCCGCACGTAGTTGCCCGCGGTCGAGGACATGGTGCGCAGCAGGCCCATCGAGTCGTACCGGTAGACCAGCGTTTCGGCCGGCAGGTCGCCGATCTTGGGCAGGGTCAGCGCGGCCAGGCTGCCGTCCGGGTTGAACGAGCTGACCGTGGTGTAGCTCGCGGGCAGCCCGGTCTCGGTGGGCGGCAACGCGACCTCGGTGCGCACCGGCCGGTAACCCTCGTCGTAGGCCAGGATCGAGCTGCGATAGGTCTGGCCGCCGGCATGGCGGATCTCCGCGGACGGCTGCCCGCGCACCACCTTGCCGCCCGCCCTGGGGGTGGCGTCGTACTCCCACTGGGCCAGCAGCGTCCCGGTGGCCGAACCCGCGCGGATCTCGGTGGGCCGGTTGAGGTCGTCGTAGCCGTAGACCAGCAGCTGGCCGCGGGAGTCGGTCTTGGTGCGCAGCAGCCCGGCGTTGTCATAGGTCATCCGGGACACGCCCTTGTCCGGGTCGTGCGCCTCGATCCGGTTGCCCACCAGGTCGTGCACGGTGCGCAGCGGCCGGTTGCCCGCGCTGTCGGTGACCGTCTCCAGCTCGCCCCGGATCGAGTAGCCGTAGCGGGTGATGTCCTTGGCGCCATCGGGTTGCGGGCCGTGGAACTGGTGCAGTTCGGTGATCCGGCCGTGCGCGTCGGTGATCGTCGCGGTGGTGGTGTCCCCGGCCGGCGGGATCACCTCGGTCCGGTCGCCGCGATGCCGGGTCACGGTGCGCCGCTCGTCCACCGGCGTGCGTATGGTGCTGGCGGTGCTCCGCCGGGCGCCGTCGAACTCGGTGAACACCTGCCCAGGCGGCGGGGTCTCCTTGAGGCTCTGCACCAGGTCGATGCCGGGATTTCCCTTGGCGTGGAACGGTTTACTCTCCCAGACCTGGAGTCCTCGGCTGTCGTAGAGGTGTTCGGTGACCACGCGGTCGCCGGTCCAGGCCTGGGTCTGGGTCTGGCGTGGGCGGAGCTGGCCGTCGAAAAGCTGGTGCTCCACCACGTAATCACCGCTGCCGCGCAGGGTTTGGGTGCTCACCGCGCTCACGCCGTCCCGGCCGCGCAGCTGGTAGGTGTAGCGCAGGTGTGGGTCGTCCCGGCCCTGCGTCCGGCCCGGCTTCCACACCGCGGTGACCCGGCCCAGCGCGTCGTAGGTCTGGCTGGTGCGCAGTTCGTTGGTGTCCACAGTGGACGCGACACTGCCCCATTCCGGACGCAGCTCGGTGGTGCTGGTGTGCCCCAACGGATTGGCCACCACCGTGGTCCGGGTGGGTCCGGTCTCCGGCTGGTAGGTGTTGCTGGTGCGCCGGTCCAGCGCGTCGAAGCTGTGCAGCACCCGGCCGTACCCGTCGTGCGTGGCCCTGGCCTGCTGCTCGTATTTCGGCTGCCCGCCGGGGAAACTGGTGGCCCGTTCGGTGCGGGTGACATCGCCCTTGACCGGCGGCTGGCCCCACGGCTTGCCGTCATAGTGGGTGCGCTGGTCTGACACCACCTGGTCCGGACGCTGCACCGGCGCGTCGCAGGCGACCGCGACCGTTTCGGTCCGGCTGACCAGGTTCAGCAACCGGGCGCCCTCGTCGCGGGCGTAGCTGGTGCGCACGCACCGGTCATCGGCCGTGATGGCGACATCGCCGAGTTCGGCCACCTCCTGATGGAGGTTGTGCTGGTCGTAGCGGGTCTTCTTCTCGGTGCGCCGGATGCCTTGGGACACCGTGGTTTTCACCAGGCTGCGGGACTCACCGGTGAAGTAGGCGGTGCGGTTGTGCGCGGTCGCGGTGCGCCGGACCTCCGCGTCGGTGACCGTGTCGGTGACCACCGGGCCGCTGAGCCCGTCACGCACGATCTCGCCGCGCTGGAACCCGGCCAGCGCGGTGGCGTCCTCCACGTTCCGGTTCTCGGTGTCAGGCAAGGACACCTGCTTGGCACCGCCGCCGGGGTTGAGCCGATCGCCGTGCAGGCCACGGAAGTAGCGCAGCTCCTTCTCCGGCCGCTGACTGGCCGGGACCTGCGCCGAACCCTCGCGCACCAGCACCGTGTGGTAGCCGCGCCACTGCGCCCAGGTCCGCCGCTCCTGCGGGATCAGCTCGTTGTCCTGGTAGGCCCAGGCCCCGCCGCCCTGGTAGTCGTAGTGGGTTTCCTGGGCCGGTGCGCCGGCCACCCGGTCCACCAGGGACACGTGGTCCACCACGTACTTGTGGAACCAGTCGTCCTTGGCGATGCCACCGTCGTGCGCCCAGTGCACCGGGAAGCAGCGTTGCGCGTTCTCCTCCGGTTTGGGCAGCGCGCCCGGCACGCACTCGGCTTGTTTGTAGCCGATGGTGATCTCGCCGCCGTGCTCGTTGCGGATCGAGGTGATCCGCTGCTTCTTCAGCTCCGGCTTGCCATCGCCGGCGGTGTCCACCCGGTTCTCCCGGAACTCGCCGGCGAATTCCACCGCGGGCAGCGCGATCGAGCCACCGGCGAGTCCGGTGTGGACGATCGAGTCCAGCCACAGCGAACCCCGGGTGGAGTCACCGGGCCTGGGATAGGAGTGCTGCAACTGCCAGGAGTCCACCGGCAGGTACTTGGCGCCGTCCCACACCTGGGTGCTCAGCTTGGCCAGTCGCTTGGCGGAGAAGAAACTCGGCGCGTAGCTATTCGTGCAGGTCGCGGTGTCGCACTGGAGGTCCCACGGCACATCCGGGTAGCTGGCGGCGTTGCGCTGGGTGCAGTCCGTGCCGGGTGCGCAGCGGTCGGCGTGATCGAGTAGCACCTGGGCGGCGGCGGGCCCGGCCACGCCCTCGCGCTGGCCGTAGTCGACCCGGCGCAGGGTGCCGCCGCGAGTGTAGGAACCCTTGGCCTTGCCCATGTTCAGGCCGTAGGCGTTGGTCTCCTTCTCATAGGTGTAGCTGATGGTGTTGCCGTGCCGGTCGATCACCCGGTCCAGGTTCCATCGCCAGGCGCGTTCGCAGTGCGAGGTGGCGAAATCCCCGGTGTGGCAGGGTTCGCCAGCCTGGTTGCCGAACACCGGCACGGTCCATACCGACTGGGCGTCCTTGACCGCGCCGAACTGGTAGCGGGTGCCGTCGGTGGTGGTCAGCTCCCAGTACTCGCCGAACTTGTCCCCGCCGGGATAGCTCTCGCCCTGCTTCAGCTCGAACCGCGAGCCGTCATCGCTCGCGCTGCGCCAGAACTTGTCCGCCTCGCTCCACACCAGCTCGCCGGAGCGGCCGCCGTTGACGAAGCTGAGGTGGTGACCACCGGCCCAGCACTGGTCGCCGGTTTTCTCCTTGGCCACCGTGCTGTCCTGGGCGCAGGCCTTGAAGGAGCGGGAGATGTGGCCGGGCCAGAAGTCCCAGCCCTCACCGGCCCAGCCGGGCTGGTTGTTCACCCCTGCCACCCGCCCGTCCACCGAACCCGAGGAGTAGCCCAGGCCGAGTTTCGGCGCGAGGTCACCCGGCACCGGCGGCACCCGGAACGGGTAGTTCCAGCTGAAGTTGCCGCTGTGCGCGGCGACCTGCCAGTCCCCCGACGGCGCCATCGGGGTCGCCTTGTAGTCCCCGGTCGCCCCCTCCGGCGCGGCCTCCACGGCGTACACAGTGGACGGTGCCGACGGCGCGATCCGCGCGGTGACCCGGCCGGTGGCCGGATCGTTGCGGCTGGGCACCGGTGTCCTGGTGCGGCATTCGGCCCGGTCGGGCGTGCTCACCGCGCAGGCGGGCAACTCGGCCAGCCGCAGCCGCTGCGCCCAGTCACCACCGAAGGAATCCCGGAACGCGGCGTAGTCGAGCTGCACCTCCGCCGGCCCACTGCCCGTCACCGCCAGCACCAGTCCGTCCACGCCCAGTGCCGCGCCACGGCCCCGATCCAGCACCTCAGCCTTGGCCGCCGAGCCAACCACCCGCGCGGAATCCTTGGCAGGCCACGAGATCCGCGGCGGTTCGACCTTCTGCCGGTGCCTGGACCCACGTTCGACCTGCACCGGCACCACCGGAGTCTGCCGATCAACCTGCCCCGGCGTGAACCCCACCGGCGCAGGCGCCGCCACCGCGGGCAACGCCTGCACAGTGCTCACCAGCACCCCGGCGGCCAGCATCGCGCTCACCCAGCGAAGCACCCCCACCCCCCACCGTGTTGGCCGTTGTCGTACGGCGTGTTGGCCGTTCTGGACGCTGTGTTGGCCGTTGCGGACGGTGTCTTGGCCGGATGGGCGTACCAGTCCGGCCAAGACTGTGTACGACAACGGCCAACACGGCGGTGAGGTGCGGTTCTGCTTTGCGCGCATTGTGGTTCTCCCCCAGTGGGATCGCGGCTCAGAGCCGGGTGATCAGGTAGCCGAGCGTGCCGTCCGGGGTCTGGCCCTCGCAGCCGGGATCGGTGGTCTCGAAGCGTTCCCCGTTGGGCAGGCGGCAGCGCAGCAACCGGGCCGATTCCTTGCCTGCCGGTGGTTCGGTGTGGATCCAGCCCAGCGTGCGCAGTTTGGTCTTGCCGCCGCAGTCGGTTTCCAGCGCGGTGAACGCGTCCGTACCGTCCTGGCACAGCTCCAGCGCCTTGGTGCCCGGCTGCGGGATGAACGGCAGCATGCCCAGCCGCCACTCCGCCCGGTACCCGGTGGGCACGCCGCCGACCGAGGTGAGGTGGTCGCCGGGCTGGTCCTGCTGGGCATACCGCACCAGCGGCGCGTAGGCCCGCAGGTAACCGAGGCGGTGCTCCACCGTCTTGCCCTCGCAGTCGGCGTGCATCGACTCGAAGTGCTCGCCGCCCTCGGTGCGGCAGCGCTGCAACGGAACCGTCGGCTCACCCGCGGGCGGCGTCCGGTAGATCTGGCCCAGGGTGGCCAGTTTGCGGAAGCCCTCGCAGTTCGCCTCGGCCGAGGTGAACTGGTCCTCGCCGGTCAGGCAGGAGTACAGGGTCAGCGTGTTGGGCGCGCCTTCGGGTGCGAACCAGCCCAGCTCGTGCTCCAGGTGGTAACCGGGCGGGGCGGCCCCGCCCGCGCCCGCGCCGCCGGTGGTGAAGTGGTCCCGATTGTGGCCGTAGTAGCGGTTGAGGCCGTCCCGGATCAGCGGCCGCCCGGTCCACGGCAGGGTGGTTTCCTCCAGCAGCTGGTCCGCGGTGCGCAGACCGCCGACGATCCGCACCTCGTCGATGTCCCCGCGCCAGTGCCGCAGCGCACCGCCGTCGACCTTGGCCCGGCCGATCTTCAGTCCGCCGCCGGCCGACCAGGTGGCCCGGAACCGTTGCGGTGGCTCGGGTTTGCCGTCCACGAACAGCTGGAGTTCCTCCGCCGCCGCGTCATATCGCCCGGCCAAGTGGGTCCAGACGCCCGGTTTCGGCGCGGAGGCGGACACCGAGGCATCCAGCACGGCCTGGTCGCCGTCGGTGCGGTTCATCCCGAACGCCCAGCGCCCGCGCCCGCCGTCGTAGCCGAGGCTGAACCCGCTGGCCCGGTCCCCGTCCTGACTGACCATCGTCATCGACTGTGTGCCAACGGAATCCGCCTTCGCCCAGCCGCTGACGGTGAAGCTGGTGTCGGTGCGCACCGCGGGCCCGGTGGTGCTCAGGTGCCCGTCAATGCCGTTGAACCGCAACGCCGAACCGACCCGGCCGGGCGCCCAGGCCACCCCGCCCTGGAAACCCGCCTCCCGGTAGTTGCCGGAGATGTCCCCGGCCAGCCGGCCGGAGTTCTCCTCGGCCAGCCACTGCCCGGACTCCTGCAACCACTTGGTGGACAAGGTGTGCACGTCCGAACCCTCGGCCACCCGGTCCCCGGGGTTGATCCGCCCGTCGCCGAGCACCCGGTCGTAGATCCGCACGTCGTCGATCGCGCCGGTGAGGAAGTCCACCGCCGCGCCGTTGTACTTGCCGCGCCCGATCCGCACCTCGCCGCCGGCGTGCCAGCGCGCCTTGTGCTCGGCCGAACCGGCGAACCGGCCGTCCACATAGATCCGCAGCGACTGCTCGGCCGCCGAGTCGTACACCCCGACCAGATGTGTCCACACCCCTTGGCGCACCGGCACATCCGCGGTCACCCGGTCCTTGCCGAAGTTGTGCTGATCCGCATCCGGCATGGTGAACGCCCAGCGCCGCTCATCACTGCGGTACTGCAGGTAGAAGCCGCTGGCGTGGGTGCCGTCCTGGCTGACCGCGGTCTGCCAGGGCCCGTCCAGCCGGTCCAGCCGGACCCAGGCGGAGACGGAGAAGCTGTCCCCGGTGTGCACAGTGGACTTCGGCCCGAGTCCGACCTGGCCGCTGCGGCCGTCGAAGAGCAGCGCGTCGCCGTCCCGGCCGGTGGTCCAGCTCACCGGTCCCTGGGTGAAGTTGCCGGTGGCGCCGCGGCCGAGTGCGTCCGGCACGGTGGTGCTGGGCAGTTTCCCGTCCAGCCGCCAGTGTTGCACCGGCGGGAATCTGGTGCTGCGCACGAAGAACTCGTAGCTACGCTTGGGGGATATGTTGCCCGCCTTGTCCACCGCGTACACCTCGGCGACGTTGCGCAGGTCCCGCGGCGGGGTGAGCGGCACGGTCGCTTTCCCGTTCACCGCGGGCACTTTCCGCAACTCGGTGGTGGTCAACCGATACTGGAACTCGGCGATATCGGCCTCCCCCGGCGCGGACAAGGTGAACCAGCCGGTCCGGCCGATGCCACCGCCGAACTGCTCCGACGGGTAGTCGGCGGAACTGACTTCCGGCGCGGTGCGCGGGGCGGTCAGGTCGATGGTGACATCGCACCAGTCGGACCAGTCGCCGAAGAGTTCACCGTCAAAAGCCCTTACCCGCCAACCAATCCGGCCGCCGTCGCCGAAGGTCCCGGCCGGAATGGCAGCGCTGAACGGGGTGCCGGAGTGCTGGGTCGCGGTGCGGAAGGAATCAACCGGCCGCTCTCCGCGGATCCACCACTCGAACTCGGCGGCCACCATGCCGCCGTCCGGATCCCCCACGGTCGCGTTCAGCTGCGGCGTGGTGATCCGCAGATGCGGTTCCTGCGGCTGCACCGCACAGGGCTTGCCGGCGGCGTTCAGCTCGGCGGGCCGGTCCGGGTAGGTGTTGTAGTTGATCACCAGTTTGGGATTGGGATGGAACTTGCGCCAGGCCTGCGGATCGCCCTCATCGCCCGCGCGCAGCATCAGCGTGACGAATCCGTTGCCGCCCACCGCGTCCACCGCCGCGTCCCGCACGTCGAAGCCGAGCCAGTCGCCGGGACAGGCCGCGCTGTAGCCGCGCGCCACGTTGTGCGCGCCGAGCTTGCGCACCCCGGGCGGCTGGTTGTTCCAGGTGTGCCACGGCTCGTAGACCTGGGTCTGCCACAGCTCGGTCCAGCGCGCCTGACAGGAGGGCGCGTAACTCTGGAACACGTCGAAACTGCTCTTGCCAACGGAAATCCGGCGATTCCTCAGGCTGCGCACGTCGTACTGGAAGAAGGACCGGGCCAGCACGGTCGGCCGTTCCCAGTTGCTGTAACCAACCTTGGCGATGCCGTCGCCGTCGCCCTGCCAATAGGACTGGTCGCGGTAGGCATCCGGGGTGCCGTAGACCAGGCCCCAGCCACCGGGTTCGCCGTCCCAGCCCGGGTCGACGTAGACCGGGAACCGGGTGGCCGGATCGGCCAGCATGGCCCGGTCCGGGGTGACGCTCAGCGTGTCCCGGCCCAGCTCCACCGGCATGCGCACCCGCCGCGCGTCCGCACCGGTGGCGCCGGGCGCCCGCGGACCGGTGACCGGCGAGTCCCACATCTGGGCCTGCGGGGCCCGGAACACCACCTTGCCGTCCGGGCCGGTCGCGGTGAGCCCGCCCTGCTCGCCCGCCGCCATCCGCAGCCCGTCCGCGCGGGTGCCGAAGGTCAGCTTCGCCAGCCTCGGCTGCCGGGCCGCCTCGGCCGTGCGCACCACCAGCAGGTGCGTGAACCCGCTGACCTGAGCCGTCACCCGCAGGTCAACGCCCGGCAGCACCTCGGCATAGGTCGCCGAGGCACCGGAGAGCGTTGGCGCGGGCAGCGGATCGGGCCAGCTCAACTCCAGTGCCGCCCCGGCCTGACCCAGGCGCGCGAACGGCCCGCGGCCCCCGCCGGAGAAGGTGATCGGCAACGCCGCGGCCACCGGCGTGACCCGGCCGTCGGACCCCACGCGCAGGGTGGCGTCCGGGGCCCGCCACCCTGCGCCCGCACGCACCCGCACCGGACGCGGATGCTGTTCCAGGGTGCGCGAGCCATCCGGTTCCTGGAACACCTGCGCGGTCTCGGTCCGTTCCGACTCGATCTCCACCCGCTGTGCGGGCGCGGTCGGTGCGGCCACCGCGGGCAGGGTCAGCACGGTGGTACCGACGAGCGCCGTGACCATCCCGAGTAGGCCAAGTCGACCGCGGACATGACGCAGCACGGCGGCTGTCATCCGAACCCCCTGTGAACCGATCCCCAGTGCGCCGAAGGGACGCGGCTACAAGGTAGGGATCAGCTCGGGTTCGCCGTAATCGACTGATGTACGCAAAATCCGGGTACAAATGTCCCGAAATCTGACGTTCCGTCAGGTGCGGGTGCTCAGCTGTCCACACCAACCCGCAACGCGGCGGTGTACCCGGTGCCCACCGCACCGGTCACCGTGGCCAGCTGACTGGCGCCGCCGTCCTCCCGGAACACGCTGTCGCGCGCCAGGCTCACCTGCCGGAAGGTCGGCCCGGACTGCTCGTAGCCGGGCTGGCCGTACACCGCTTCCGACGCCTCCTGCGGCAGCGCGACCTGGGAGGTGACCAGCACGTTGGCCACGTCGGCGATGCTGTTCTGGTCCGGGTAGACCTCGAAGTGGATGTGCGGCCAGCGCCCCGGGTAACAGGCGGGATAGATGCTCTGGAACCGCACCCACCCCTCGGCGTCGGCGATCTGCACGCCCCGCAGGTAGTTCTCGTTCCGCACCCCGTCGGAGTACAGCGAGTACCGGCCAAGGGCATCGCACTGCCAGACGTAGACCGCCACACCCTGGAACGGCCTGCCGCCGTTGGCTATGTCCACAATGGACAGTTCCAGGTTCATCGGCACACCGGTCGCGGTACCGGTGAACGCGCCGAAGCTGGACCGGATGTCACTGCGCACGATCCCACTCTGCGCCAGCACATCCGGCCCGTTCGAGCCGTCACCCGGGAACGGTCCCGCGGTCTCCTCCGGGATCTCCGCCAACGACGCGGCGGCGGCGGCGGACGTGCCGGCGGGAGCGGTGCCGGTGGCACTGGGGGTGCACGCGCTCAGCGCCAGTCCGGCGGCGCCGAGCCCGAACAAGCCCAGCACCCGGCGGCGGCTCAACAACGTGCCCAGGTCGAAACCCAGTCCCTGGTCGACAACTTCGTCCTGCGGCCGGGGCAGTGGGCGGCCCTGGTAGGTGCGGTGGCGGTTGCGCATGCCACCACAGTGCGGGCGGTGACTGTCGTGGAGCTGTGTGCGGGCTGTCGGGATGCTGAAGATGTCAGTACCGGACCGCACTGGCCCGCAACAGCGGCAGTACCGCGGACTCGACCCCGTCCACCCTGGCGCCCGCGAACTGCAAGGCCCGGGACAGGGTCCGGTTGTTCTCGGCCGGGAAGTTCAGGCTGGGCGCGGACACCTCGTCCAGGGCCGCCACCTGGGCCGCGGTGAGGGTGACCTCCAGGGCGGCCAGGTTCTGCTCGAACTGCTCCCGCCGCCGGGCGCCCAGGATCGTGGAGGCGATGCCCGCCCGGCCGCGCACCCAGGCCAGCGCCACCGCTGCCGGGGACGCGCCCGCTTCCGCCGCCACCGCGTCCAGGACTGCCAGCACCGGATAGTCGCGTTCGCGGGGGCCGCCGACCAGGCCGGCGCGGGCGGTGTCCACCGGGCCGCCGTTCGCGCGGGTGTACTTGCCGGAGAGGTGCCCGCTGCGCAGCGGACTCCAGGCCATTCCGCCCATGCCCAGCGCCTGCGCCATCGGCAGCAGCTCGCCCTCGGAAGTGCGTTCCAGCAGGCTGTACTCGACCTGCAGGCCGACAATCGGGGCCCAGCCACGGAATCCGGCGATGGTGGCGGCCTCGGCGGTGGCCCAGGCCGGCACGTCGGAGAAGCCGACGTAGCGAATCTTCCCGGCGCGCACCAGGTCGTCCAGCGCGCGCAGGGTCTCCTCGACCGGGGTCACCGGGTCGAAGTTGTGCAGCCAGTACAGATCCACGTGGTCGGTGCGCAACCGCCGCAACGAGTCCTCCAGCTGGTTCATGATCGCCTTGCGGCCCGGCCCACCGCCGTTGGGATCCTGCTCGTGCAGATTGGCGAAGAACTTGGTGCCCAGCACGATCCGGTCACGCAACCCCGGCCGGCTCGCCAGGTAATCGCCGATGACGGCCTCGGCGTGGCCGTTGGTGTAGATGTTGGCGGTGTCCACCGAGTTGCCGCCCCGGTCCAGGTAGGCGGCCAGGATCTCCTTCGACTCCTCGACACTGCTGCCCCAGCCGTGGTCCTCGCCAAAAGTCATGGTGCCCAAGGTGAATGGGCTCACCCGCAGGCCGGAACGACCCAGGGTGACATAGGAATCAAGAGACATCTGCGCACTCCAGAATGATCATCGAAACAGCCGTCCGCGTTACCCCTTGATTCCACCAGCCGCACCCCCGAACCCCTAGACCAATGGACCCAGCCGAGTGCACGATCCGCTCAACTTCGCCCGGATCGAGTTGGCACCCACCGCCCACCATGCTTCACTGACCCCATGGACGTCCTGGCCGAACTCCGCACCCGCATCCGCGCCCTGGCCGCGGGCAGTCCACACCCCTTGCGCGACAAAGGTTTCATCGTGGCCGCCACCCCCGAGGCGACCGAACCCCTCGGCACCGTCGCCGAACCCGCCTTCGCCCTGGTCGTCCAAGGCGCCAAACGCTCCACCCTGGCCGAGCACGTCTTCGAGTACCACACCGGCGAATACCTGATCGTCACCGTCGACCTGCCCCTGGTCTCCCAGGTCACCGAAGCCACCCCCACCCAACCCTTCCTCGGCTTCGGCCTCCCCCTGGACCCCAGGACCATCGCCCAACTCCTGCTGGACGCCGGCCCGGGCCAGACCGCCCCGGCCGACGGCATGGCCATCGCGATCAACACCGCCGGCCGCGACCTGCTCGACGCGGTGCTCCGGTTGCTACGCCTGACCGACTCCCCCGAGGACCTGCGCGTGCTCGGCCCCGCGGTCCGGCGGGAGATCCACTGGCGGTTGATGACCGGCCCGCAGGCGGGACTGGTGCGGCAGATCGGCCTGGCGGACAGCCGCCTGACCACGATCGCGCAAGCCATCCGCTGGATCCAGCACCGTTTTGACCAGGTGCTGCGGGTGGATGATCTGGCGGCGGCGATCGGGTTGAGTGTGTCCACTTTGAACCGGAACTTCCGCGCGGTGACGGCGATGAGTCCGGTGCAGTACCAGAAACACCTGCGGTTGCAGCAGGCCCGGCTGCAGTTGCTGACCGCGGGTGGGGAGGTGGCTGCGGTGGGGCATTCGGTGGGGTATGACAGCGCGTCGCAGTTCAGCCGGGAGTATCGGCGGATGTTCGGCGCGCCACCGGGTCAGGACGCGGCGCGGTTGCGCGGACTGGCGACGGTGGTGGAGTAGGCGGTCAGCGGGTGAGCGCGGCGAGGTCGATGTCCACGGGGCCGATCACCTTGCTGCGCAACCGGTCGTGGTGCACGCCGGTCTCGGTGTAGGTGCCGGTCACCACGTCCAGGACGTAGGTGTGCATGACTGGGGCCAGTGCGCCGCTGGCCTGGCTCTCCAGGCGCCAGTAGTGCGGGACGCCGGCCTCGGCGTAGGCCAACGGCTTCGAACCCCGGTCCTCCCGACGAGACCCCTTGGAAACCACCTCGACCGCGAGTAACACGGTGCCCGCGGGAATCGGGCGAGTGGTCAACGGGACAGTGGCCGAGAAGACCACGATGTCTGGGGCGACGTAATCGAGCGGCTCCTCTTCCAGGAGCACGTCGATGTCGACCTCCAGCTGCCACTCCGGCGACAACGCGGGCTCCAGAGCCGCAGCGAGTCGGCGCATGATGCGCTGGTGGATGGGCAGTGGACTGGGGTTCACGATGAGGGCTCCGTCAAGCACTTCCACACGACACTTCTCCGGAAGGGCCCGTACGTCAGCCAGCGTCCACCCACCCGGAGGCGGGTAAAGGTAGTCGGTCGGCAACGCCGTCATGGGTACCCCTCCTTGCCAGATCACTGTACCGCCAAGGCGGGCACAAGCTACCTCCGCACACCTACGATCCGTGACCCTCCTCAGGGCTAGATTGTGCCCTTGACCAGCGAAACTTTCATTTCATTCAGCACTGAAGCCACTATTGCATTCAAGGAATTCGGGCGCGCGAATACCCCGCCCGCGACCTCTCCCGTGGCGCCGACCGCTCAGTCGACGGTCGCCGCGGTGTCCCGCACCGTCACGTTCGCGTGGCTCTCCTGGAAGCTCTGCTCGGAGACCAGCGTCAGCCGGGCGGAGGACTGGAACTCCGGCAGCGAGACAGAGCCGCAGGAGACCATGGTGGACTTGATCTTCGCGATGGTGACCGCCAGGCCCTCGTGCAGGTCGCCCGCGTAGGGGACGTAGCCGTCGACGCCCTCCTCGAAGACCAGGCCCTGGCCGCCCTGGCCGTAACGCTGCCAGTTGCGGGCCCGGTTCGAGCCCTCGCCCCAGTACTCCTTGACGAAGCCGTCCCGCGTGGGCAGTTTCGCGCCCGGCGCCTGGTCGAAGCGGGCGAAGTAGCGGCCCATCATGACGAAGTCGGAGCCCATCGCCAGCGCCAGGGACACGTGGTAGTCGTGCACCAGGCCGCCGTCGGAGCAGATCGGCACGTACTCGCCGGTGCGCTCGGCGAAGGCGTCCCTGGCCGCGGCGACGTCCAGGACCGCGCTGGCCTGGCCGCGGCCGATGCCCTTCTGGTCGCGGGTGATGCAGATCGAGCCGCCGCCCACGCCGACCTTGACGAAGTCCGCGCCCGCTTCGGCGAGGAAGGTGAACGCCTCGCCGTCGACCACGTTGCCGCCACCGGCCGGGATCTCCGGGTAGTGCTTTTTCACCCAGGTCAGGGCCTGGGCTTGCCAGTCGCTGTAGCCGTCGGAGGAGTCGAAGCACAGCACGTCGGCGCCCGCCGCCAGCAGCGCGGGGACCCGCTCGCGGTAGTCGTGGGTGTTGATGCCCGCGCCCACCCGCAGCCGCTTGTCGCCGTCCACGACCTGGTTCGGGAAGCGCTTGTTGTCCGCGTAGTCGGACCGGAACACCAGATGCTGGAGGCGCCCGTCGTCGTCTACCACCGGTAGACAGTCCAGTCGCTCGTCCCACAGCCTGGCGTTGGCCGCGGAGAGCGTGCAGTCACCGCCGGCGTGCGGCAGCTCGGCGATGGCCGTCATCCGGCCGCTGACGGGTCCGTCCAGATCGTGGCGCTGGGGGTGGAAGTCGCGGGAGGTCACCAACCCGAGCAGGCGGCCGGACGCGCTCCCGTCGTGGGTGACCGCGGCGGTGCTGTGGCCGGTGCGGCGCATGATGCCGACCAGGTGGCTCAGGGTGTCATCCGGCCGGACGTTCGTGTCGCTGGTGACGAAGCCGGCCTTGAAGTTCTTCACCTTCCGGACGGCCGCGACCTGTTCCTCGATCGACTGGTTGTGGTGCAGGAAACTCAGACCACCGTTGCGGGCCAACGCGATCGCGAGTTCCGGCGAGCTGACCGCCTGCATGATCGCCGAGGTGAACGGCGCCTGCAGTTCGATCGCCGGCGCCTCGCCCACCAGGTGCCGCACCAGGGGTGTGCGCAGCTCGACGGTCCCGGTCGTGCATTCCTTCCGGGTCCGATTCGGCAGCAGGAGGTACTCGTTGAATGTCCGCGAGACCTCATCCACGATCCTTGCCATGCCGCAGCACCCTACCCACTGACCGCGATCAGCCGCGCAGCGCGTCCTCCACCTGCCGATCCGACAACCGTTGCGGACTCACGTAATACAGCACCGACCCGGCCGGAGCCTCGCTCTGCCAGCTCGGATTCACCACCAGCGTGCCCGCCCCGTCCCGCACCGCCAGCACCGTCACCCCGTGCTTGCGCCCCAGCGCCAGCTGACAGTCCTCAATGGACACCGAACCCAGCGATTCCGGGATCCGCAACGAATACGTGTTCGCACCGCCGTGGGCCATCAGCTCGGTGTACACCTCCGCGATCCCCGGCGAGGTCAGCTCCTCGGAGATCATCCGGGGCAGGTGCCAGGGCACGCAGTGGATGTTCTTGTCCACGTAGTGCATCAGGCTGGTGCGGTCGGTGTCGCGCAGGGCGACCACGATGTGCGCGGGCGAGCCCAGGTGGTCGACGGCGACCGCGATGGCCAGGGCCTCGTTGTCGTCGTGCGCGTCGATGAGCACGGCCGCCGCCTTGGGCACGGCGGCGCGGCGCAGCACCGCTTCGTCGGTGAGCTGGCCGCGGACGAAGTCGATCTCGGGGCTGGGCATCGGGTGCGTGCCGACCTCCTCCAGGGCGCACAGCACCACCCGGTCGGCGCCCTCGGCACGCAGGCGGTCCACGAAACGTTCGGTGCGGCCCGGTTCGTAGCCGAGCAGCACGATGTGACCGGTGGCGTCCACCGTGTTGGAGCCCAGCATGCGCCGTCCCTTCGCCTGTTCCAGCACCGTGGCGAGTTTGGTGAACACCGTGGTCAGCGCCACGATCCCGCCGATGATCACGTACACCCCGACCAGGTGACCCCAGTCCGAGGTCGGGTACAGGTCGCCGTAGCCCACGGTGGCGGCGGTGACCACGAAGTACCACCAGTAGTTGCCCGGTCGCACCAGGTCGCTGTCCGCTGGTTCGGCCAGCGCCATCAGCGGCCAGCTGGTGCAGAACACGAACAGCACCACCGCGGCCGGGGTCGCCCAGCTGCTGAGGAAGGCGAGCCGGGCGAGCAGCCGGGTCAGGAACAGGGGCACGGTTCTCCTCACGGTCGCCGGGGCGGGTCCGCGGGAGTCTAGGCAGGTGGACGGGCGGAATGGTGGTTCTTCACCGTTTCGCGGCTTTTCGCCGGGTCAGCTCCGGCTGGGCAGCTCGAGCACGCCGAGGGAGGTCAGCGTGGCGAGGAGGACGACCGCGGCGACGGCGGTCCAGGCGAGCGGGTGGCCCAGGTTGAGCGTCCAGAACAGGCCGGAGCGGCGGTGCACCAGCACGGCGGGGTCGTGGCGGTTGAGGTAGACCATCCCGGCCAGGTGCCAGTGCCGGTCGTCGTCGCGGCGCACCGGCACCGGGGCTTCTTCGCCGGGTTCGGCCGGCAGGCGGTGTCCGGCCTCGCCGACCCGGATGCTGAAGCGCAGCCAGGCGGCCAGTGCCAGCGCGAGCGGCAGGTAGCCGAGTGCGGTGAGCCAACCGTCGGTGGGGAGAATTCCCCACTGCGACAACGCATGTGCGAGCACGGTGAGGTTGGCCAGGGCCGCCGAGGCCAGCAGCAGGCGGGTGAAGCCGTGCAGGTACACGCGGTAGCGGCGGGCCGAACCGACCGGGCGTTCGGGGTCGATTTCCGGGCGGGCGCGCAGGATTCCGGCCGTAACCAGCAGCACCAGCGTGATCAGCAGCAGCTGGGCGAGCACCGGCGCGAAGGTGGCGCCCGGGGTCAGGCTGTGCAGCAGGGCGGTGGCGCTGGTGACCAGGATCGCGGGCGCCAGCCAGGGCCAGGGCAGGCGGACCGGGTTGGCACGCAGGCCGAGGTCGGCGGTCGCCACCCGGCGGGTGCCCGCGTCGAAGTCCTTGTCCCGCTTGGTTTTCCGGACTTCGCGCGCGGCCAGCAGAGCCCAGGCGATATCGGCGCCCAGCATCGGCAACAGCACCAGTTCCGGGCCCGGCGCCCAGCCGGTCCACAGCCACCAGCCGAGCAGGGTGACCGCGGCGAGCGCGCCGCTGGCCACCACCCGGTGGCCGTGGCGGGTGCGGTGTTCCAGGATCGCCGGGTCCTCGGTGTGGGCGGCGGGCACCCTGACCCCGAAGGGCAGCGTCGGCCGGGCCAGCAGCGGCCCGGACCAGGCCGCCGCGGTGACCAGCGCGATCACCAGCAGGTCGAGCAGCACAGTCATGATCACGTCTCGTTCTCCTCCCCAGTGCGGAACGTGGCGAGCAGCTCGCCACACCGCCGCAGCACCTCATCGGCCCCGACTCCCTGCACCGCGGCCTCGGCCAGCAGGGTGCGCAAGCGCGCCTGCCAGTCCTCGGTGAACCCCGGCTCCGGCGGTCCGGAACCGGGGTCGCGGCGCACCACCGCGCCGCTCTTGCGGTTGATCCGGATCACCCCTTCCCGCCGGAGCAGGTCGTAGGCCTTGTTCACGGTGTGGAAGTTGATCGCCAGGTCGGCGCCCAGTTGCCGGGTGGACGGCAGCGGACTGCCCTCGGCCAGGCCGCCGTCGGCGACCGCTTCCACGATCCGGTCCCGGATCTGTTGGTAGATCGGCACCTCGCTGTCGAGGTCGATGCTCAGCTGCACACGGTCCAGTCTAGCTGTTATATGTAATCTATAACAGCTAGACCGACTGAGGGGAAGTCATGACCTTGCTCGACGCGCCTACCCGCGCCCCGGCCGTGCCCTGGCGGCACATCGGTGTTTTTGTCCTGCTGGCCTTCGGCTCCACCTGGTTGTGGTGGGCCCTGCTCGGCGGCCGCCTGCCCTCGGCGGTGCTGGAGGGCGGCTCGATGGTCTGCGTCGCGCTGGCCACCTTCGCCACCCTGCGGTGGTCGGTGCGGCCTGCCTCGATCCCGGCCGCGACCGCGCTGGTCCGGCCGCACCGGCCACGCTGGCTGCTGCTCGGATTCCTGCTGATCCCGGTGGTCAACCTGGCCGGACTCGGCCTCGGCTGGCTCACCGGCGACTACCAGGTCGACCTGGCGGATTTCTCCGGCCTGCGGGCCGCCGTCGCCCCGGACACCCTGGGCGGCACCGGGGTGCCGTGGGCGCTGATCGGCAGCATGCTCGGCACCAGCGCGCTGCTGTTCACCCTCACCCTGCCGCTGATGTGGTGCGAGGAGTGGGGCTGGCGCGGATTCCTGCTGCCCCGGCTGCTGCCGCTGGGGTTGTGGCCCGCGCTGCTGTCCTCCGGGGTGATCTGGGCGTTGTGGCATCTGCCGATCTACCTCGGCGCCGGTGGCCGTGAGCTGGCCGGGCTGCCGCCGTTCCTGGTCACGGCCGTGCTGCTGGGCGTGCTGTTCGGCTGGCTGCGGCTGGCCTCCGGTTCGGTGTGGCCGTGCGTGCTCGCGCACGGGGCCAACAACGCCGTCGCCACTGTGCTGACCGCGTTGTTCATCGACGCGGACCAGCTGCGCACGCCGAACCTGGCCGCGCAGGTCGGGGTGAGCAGCTGGACCGGCTGGGTCGCGCTGGCCGCCGCGATCGCGCTGGCCGTCGTGTTCAGGCCGGTGCGCGCCCGCGCATAGCGTCGGCACCACCATGGGCGTGCCGGTCACCGGGTCCGGGACCACGATGCACGGCATTGATCAGGGCGCTGTCCACAATCGCAGAACACGAACAGCACCACCGGGGCCGGGGTCGCCCAGCTGCTGAAGAAGGCGAGCCGGACGGCCGAAAGGCCCCCTCGGGTCGTGAACTGCTCCCCGGAAGTTGGACTCGGTAACTGAGAGTCTAGGCAGCGAGGGTCTGTGCCCGGTATCGCACCGGG
>NZ_JALMDK010000023.1 GCF_023094165.1 Crossiella sp. S99.2
GGTGTGCGGTCGGGGCGGATCGGGAAGGTCATCGTGCTTCCTGACCTCAGACGATGCAACGACCCCTAGAAACCACCAACTCGTACGCCACGTTGGCCGTTCCGGACCGCCGCCGGTCGAGTTGGCCCAAGTGGTACGCCCAGTAGGGCCAACTACCCGTACGAGTTTGGCCAACTCGGCGTACGACAACGGCCAACACTCGGGTTATCTGAGGTGGCTTGTGGCGTCGGCGAAGAACTGCTTGACCGCCTCGTCGATGCTCTTGCGGCCGAAGACGACCTCCTCGTTGAGGCGCTGCATCAGCTTGTACACCGCGCCGTCGCCCTTGGGCGGGGGTGGCGGGGCATCGCCCAGGTGCGGGTCCAGCGCGGTCTCGTAGTCGTAAACCTGCCGGTCCGCGCCCTGCAGGGTCTGCGCCACCTGGGCGCGGATCTTGAGGTTGGGCGGCAGGCCGCGGGTGGCGCCGAGGATCTTGCCCGCCTCCTCGTCGTTGAGCAGGAAGTCGACCAGCTTGAGCGCGGCCGCTTTCTGCTTGGTGCGGGCGAACACCGAGAGCAGCTGGGAGGGTTTGCGGTACTGGCCGAGCTGTTTCGGGTCGTCACTGGGGTAGGGCGCGAGTTTCAGCTCGCCGGGCCGGATCGCGTGGTAGCCGCCGAAAATGCTGTCGTAGCTGTGTTCGGTGGCGGTGCGGCGGCGGCCCAGCGGAGTTTGTTCCGGGCCCTGGTTGAGGCCGGAGGTCAGCTCCACGTGGTTGAACGCGCCCGCGGCCCGGAACCGGGCGGCCAGCTGCCAGAACTCGCGCAGGTCGGCCTCGCCGAAGGCGAACTGGCCGTCGGCGGTGTAGAGCTGTTTTCCGTGCTGCCGCAACCACATCTCGAAGACGTCCTCGGTCCCGGCGAAATCGGTTGCCCCGGCCACCTGGCCCTCGCTGAGCCTGGTCGCCTGGGCCAGGTAGTCCTGCCAGGTCCAGCCGAGTTTCGGCTCCGGGACGCCCTTGGCGGCGAAGGGTTTCGGGTCGTAGACGATGGTGGTGGCGTTCTGCGCGAACGGCACTCCGACCTGCTTGTCCTTGACCTTGCCGGAGCCGATCAGCCCCTGGTTCCAGTCCGCGGTGCGGATCTCCTTGCCCAGACTGGCCGCCAGGTCCAGCAGCACACCGCGGCCGGCGTACTCGTTGAGGTAGCGGTAGTCCATCTGGAGCACATCGGGCGGGTTGCCGCCCGCGGTCTCGGTGGCCAGCTTCTCCCAGTAGGCGCCGAAGGCGGTGAACGTGGTGTCCACCCGCACGCCCGGATTCTGCTGCTCGAACAGGCGGACCGCGCGTTCGGTGAGGGTGGCCCGGTCCTGGTTGCCCCACCATACGAACCGCAGCCTGGTTTCCCCGTCGGCCGCGCCGCCACCGCAGGCCGACAGGCCGAACAGCAGTGCCAGCACCAATAACAGTGCCTGTTTCCTCATAATCGAACCCCCAGATCGGTGGTGCGCACCGGTGTGCCGGTGACCAGGCTGCGGTTGGCCGCGAAGCCGGTCAGCAGCGAGCGCGCGCCGGCCAGGTGGTCGGCGCGCTTGCCGGTGGGATCCTCGGCGGCCGGGCCGAACAGGGCGGCGCACAACCGGCGGTCCGCGGTGGAGTGTCCTTCCTCCGCGGACATCGGCAGTTGCTGTGCTGGCTGCCAGAACTTGCGCAGCCACAGGCTGCCGTGCGGCTGCCCGCCCGGATCGGCCTCCACCACCTCCAGTTCGAGCCTGCCGTGGCTGCCGTTGACCATCACCCGCACGCCCTCCCACGGCGAGTAGGCGGTCAGGTGGTAGGTCAGGGTGGCCCCGGAGTGGTAGCGGGCGAGCACCCCGAGATCGTCCTCAATGGACACTCCGGGGGCGAAGACGTCCTGGTTCCGGCGGTAGCCGTCCTCGTGCTGGGCTTCCTGGTACAGCTCGCGCAGCCACGGGTCTTCGTCCAGCGACAGCGTGAAGGGGGCCGGGTCGTGACCGTGTCGTCTGGCGTTTTCCGGTCCGTAGAAGAACAATCGGCCCTGGGCGTAGACCTCGGCGGATTCGGAGTCGAGCCACCAGTTGATCAGGTCGAAGTGGTGGGTGGCCTTGTGCACCAGCAGTCCGCCGGAGTTGGCCTTGTCCCGGTGCCAGCGGCGGAAGTAGTCCGCGCCGTGCCGGGTGTCCAGCAGCCACTCGAAGTGCACCGAGCCGATCTCGCCGATCTCGCCGGCCGCGATGATCTCGCGGAGCCGCTCGAACACCGGCTGGTACCGGTAGTTGAAGGCCACCGTGACCTGGCCGCCAGTGGCCGCCACCGCGTCCAGGATGCGCTGGCAGCGCTGCGGATCGGTGGTCATCGGCTTCTCGGTGATCACGTCGCGGCCGGCGTTGAGCGCGGCCACGATGTACTCGTCGTGCGTGCTGTCCACTGTGGTCACCAGCACGGTGTCCACGGATTCCTGGTCCAGCATGGTCAGGAAGTCCGCGGCCGGGTACTCGGGCACGGGGTCCGCGCCGAGCCCGGCGAGCCGCCGGTTGTGCGCGGCCAGCCGGGTCCGGTTGACATCGGCCAGTGCCACCAGTTCCGCTGTCCCGGCGTGTTCGACGGCCAGGCCGTGCAGGAACGTGGCGGCCCGGTGGCCCGCGCCGATGAGTGCGTACCGCTTGCGGGTCAAGGCTTTCCTCACAGGTGGCAGGTGAGCACGGGGTCGGCGAAGTCGCCGCGGTCGAACTGCACGCCGTCGCCGCCGTCGGTGATCACCAGCTTGAGGTAGCGGGCGCCCTTGAGGTCGGCGGCCAGCTGCACGGCGTCGTCCCGCCAGGTGCGCAGGCCGCTGTCGGCGACCTTGCGGCCGTCGGCCCAGATCTCGAAGGTGGCCGAGCCGAGTTGCCGTTCGTCTCGTTCGTCGTCGATGCCGACGGTGGTGCGCAGGCTGTCGCAGCGGCCGTTGAGGTAGTAGGTGAGGGTGCTGGGCGCGTGTCCGCCGAGACCCTTGGCGAAGCGCTGGCCGTTGATGGTCAACGGTTTGCCGTCCTTGGGCCGGTAGCTGCCGTTGGACATGTCGCGTTCGATCGGGCCGTAGCCGCCGGATTCCACCGCCGAGCGCACGTCGCCGAGGCTGCTGACCGTGCCGGGCACCATCGGCGGCACGATGAGTTCCTGTTCACCGCCCAACTTCACCTTGTTCGCCCCGGCCCAGGCGTACTCCAGTCCGTTGTGCAGCTTGGCGAAACCGTCGGGGCTGGTGGCGGGCACGGTGACCTCGTAGATCGCGCGCACGGTTTCCCCGGTGCGCAGCAGCCAGCGGCGGTCGGTGCGCACCAGCCGGGCGTGCCACTTCGGCGGCACAGCCAGGGTGAGCTTGGGCTCGAAGATCGGTGTGCGGGCCAGGTTGGTGGCGAAGACGCCGACCTGGAAGCTGCGGCCGGCCGGGGTGAGGTTGGCCGGGATGCCGGGGACGGGCGAGTCCAGTTCCAGGCCGGTGCTGACCGCGGGCTGCTGCCAGGCCCAGTCGTGCCCGGCGGAGATCCGGTACATCGCGGTGGCGTGCGGCGGAACCACCGCGGAGACCTCGCCCGCGGTCTGGAAGTTCTTGTGCTGCCACAGGTCCCGCACCTTGTACCCGGCGCGCTGGGGCAGCCCGAGTTCGGCCGCGGTGGCCCCGATCTTCGCGGCCACCTCGGTCTCGTTGAACAGCGCCACCGCGACGTCGCCGTTGGCCAGTGGCTTGACGAAGGTCCAGCGACCGTCCTTGTTGGACAGTACCCGGCCCTGTTTGCCGAGCTTGTCCTGGTCGATCGCGATGACCTCGCGGTTGTTCAGGATGTCGAAGGTGGCCGGGGTGACCTTGCGCAGGTCGGCGCCGATCAGCAGCGGGGCGGCCATGATCGACCAGAGGCTGAAGTGCGAGCGGTACTCGGTGTCGGTCATGCCGCCGTTGCCGATCTCCAGCATGTCCGGATCGTTCCAGTGCCCCGGTCCGGCGTACTTGTCCAGCGGGGCGTTCTTCTTCAGGATGTCGACCATCTTGGCCCAGGTGTCGGTGATGTCACCGGTGGTGCGCCACAGATGCCCGACCTCCTTGCCCCACTCCCACGGCTTGTTCTCGCCCCACTCGCACAGCGAGTAGACGATCTTGCGGCCGGTTTTCTTCAGCGCGTCGCGCATCTTGGTGTAGCGCTCGATGGCCGGGCGGCCCTGGTTGTTGCAGTTGTCGTACTTGAGGTAGTCGACCTCCCAGTCGGCGAAGGTCTGGGCGTCGATCTCCTCGTGGTCCAGGCCGCCGGGCATGGTCTTGGCGCAGGTGACCGTGCCCGCGCTGGTGTAGATGCCCAGTTTCAGGCCGCGGGCGTGCACGTAGTCGGCCAATGCCTTGATACCGCTGGGAAAACGCTCCGGGTGGTGGGTGAGTCGTTTGGTCACCGGGTCCCGTTCCGGCGCGGCCCAGCAGTCGTCGATGTTGACGTATTCGTAGCCGGAGTCCTTGAGTCCCTTGCTGATGAACAGGTCGGCGGTGTCCCTGATCAGCTTCTCGTCCACCGCGCATCCGGTGGCGTTCCAGTTGTTGAAGCCCATCGGCGGGGTGAGCGCCTGCCCGTCCGGCAACGCCGCCGCCTGCTGCGGCAGCGCCACCAGAAGCCCGAGCACGGTGCCTGCCGCGCCGATCGTCGCGATCAGCTTGCGCGCCAACCTGTTCACCGCTACTCCCTTGCTGTCACTGGAGGATGTAACCCTTGTAGCCACGGATGAGCTGGTAGCAGTCCTTGAGTCCGGAGCTTTCGATGCTGCGGTAGATGCCCCACTTGGGGCGCAGGTAGTTCTTGTTGCGCCACATGTCCACCGCGGTGGTCCGGTAGTCCTGCACCACCCGGCCGCCGTCCTTGATCACCCAGCGCACGTAGCCGCCGCTGTTGACCGCCTTGACCTCGAACTCGATGTCGATCCACTTGTTCTGCAACGGGGTCAGCGGCACCGGGGCGTGCACGGTGTTGGCGTCGTTGTCCCGCAGCGTGAGCATCTCGATCTTGGGTCCGTTGCGCTCGCGCAGGGTCATGGTGATCAGCGGCCCACCGACATCTTGGACCTTCATCTGGAAGATGTGGCTGAACCTGGTGGTGGCGGTCAGCGAGCTGGGAATGTAGGTCTGGTAGGTGATCCGCCAGGTCTGGCCTTCCTGGATCTTGTGCAGGGTGCCGCCGCTGCGCATGCCCTTGGACTCGTTGCGCTGCCGGTCGGAGCCGTCGCGGTCCCTGGTGTGCATGTCGAAGCGCCAGTGGTCGGCCAGGGCGTGGATGTGCTTGACGCCGGGATGCGAGCCGGATCGGTCGTCCTCCAGGCCCTCGAAGGCCTGGAGTTTGTCCACGGCGGGGCTGGGGTTCCAGCGCAGTGCCCAGTCGGCGGGCCGGGGTTCGACCGCGCTGGTGTAGGCCGGGGCGGCCAGGGCGGGTAGCGGGGTGGCCAGCCCGCCGGCGGCCAGTGCGCCGAACGCGCCCAGTTTGAGGGCTTTCCGGCGATCAATACGTTGGGGTTCATCGGACATGGAAGTCCCCTTCCTCAGGCAGGGTTGGTGACCTTCTCCACTGTCACGGCGAACACGTGCGAGCGGGGTTTCGCGTTGGCGGACAGGGTGATCGCGCGCAGTCGCCGCGTGCTGTCGGCGGCGAGAACCTGGTGGAACACCGCGGCCCGGAGCGGGGCGGGCCCGGTGCGGGTGTGGATCTGGTTGGTGCGCAACGCTTCGCTCTCGCCGAAGGCCGCGGAGGCGAGCCAGTCGGTGAGCGCGAACTTCACGGGTGTGGCGGTGCCGTCGGTGTAGTGCAGGGTGACGGTGCTGTCGGTGTTGCCGTTGTCGCTGGCGCCCAGGATGTGCAGCCTGCGGTAGTTGCCCTCGGGCAGTTCCACGGTCTGACCGGCCGCGATGATGTTGTTCCTGGTGCCTTCGTGACCGTTGGTGAAGCGGAACGGCACGCCGTCGTTGGTGAGGGATCCGTTCTGTGGCAACGCGCCGGAGGGGTAGGTGCGGCCGGTGCCGTCGAAGTCGCCGTCGCCGAGGTAGAACTCGTTGGTGATGCCGTCGTTGGTGTAGAAGGGTTCCAGGTCGACGGTCACCATGTCGCCGCCGGGCGGCAGTGGCGGCAGACCCCAGGGCGGCGCGGGTGTGGTGACCTTGACCGGGGCGATGGTGAGATCGGGGCGGGCGCCCGCCGCGTGCACGATGACTTCCTCGCCGCGCCGCAGTTCGATCTCGATGGTGTTGTCCGCACCTTGCTTGTACCGGTGCGGGCGGCCGTGGCGGTCCCGTACGGCGAGGCGGCCGGGGATGCCGGTGCGCACCCGGCAGGGTTCGCCTGCCAGGCTGCGGATGCGCACGAAGTCGGTTTTTCCCTTGCGGCGCATCGCGCTGACCAGGAACGCGCCCTCGGTGCGGAAGTCGTGCAGGGTGACCTCGGCCCAGTCGCCGGGCACCGCGGGGAAGATCCGGATGATGCCGCCCCAGCTCTGGCAGAGCATGTCGTGCAGGGACTGCATGCCGGAGAGCGGGGTTTCGATGACCGGCCCGGCCTCGTAGTACATGGTGTTGGGCTGGAGGAAGCGGGCGACCAGTTCGCGCAGGTACTTCAGCGCGTCGTCGCCGCGGCCGAACTGGCTGGAGATGGAGGCGGCGCCGGTGAAGCTGTAGCCGCGCAGCGCGCCCTCGAAGCTGATCCAGTGTTTGAGTGAGCGGTCGATGAGGTCGCGGTGCTCGGGTTGTTCGGCGTTGACCAGGTAGAGCGGGTAGACCATGAGCAGGTGCGAGTAGTGCCGGTGCGATGTGGCGAACGGGGCGCCCGCGCCGATCATGAAGCCGTTGCCGTCGACCGGGTAGTCGACCAGCTTGTCCAGCACCTCCTGCCAGCGCGCGGCCAGGGGGTCGTGGATGCGCAGCAGCCGCACGGATTCGAGCAGGGTGGCGCAGCTCCAGCGGATCAGCGCGAGGTCGTAGTTGCAGTCCGGCGCGCTGCCGTACTCCGGGGAATACGTTGGTGGCAGGTGGAGTTTGCCGTCCGAGCCGGGGGCGAGGAAGTGCAGGTAGTAGTTCATCGCCTTGCGCAGCAACGGGTAGAGCACCTCGCGCAGCAGACGTTCGTCCATGCTGTGCCGGTAGGTGAGCCACACGTTGTGCAGCAGCCAGGGCAGGTCGCCGACCTCCGGGTCGGGCGAGAACTGTCCTGGCACGCCGACGAATCCGGCGTCGTCGAACTGGGCGTCGGTGCTGCGGCGCAGTCCGGCCGAATCGTGCCGGTACTCCGGGCGCAGGCCGTCGATGAGGGTTTGCCGGTGGGTGGCCAGGGTGCGCGGGATCGGGTCCAGTTCGGGGTGGCCGGAGCCGTGCACCGGCCAGTATTGCAGCTGGGCGTTGAGGTTCCACCACACCGAGGGCCAGGGCGTGGGTTCCAGCCAGGGTCCGGTGGTGGCCATCACCGGTCCGCTGGCCCGGGAGGCGCTGGCGAGTTTGTAGAGCTGGATCCAGTAGAAGCTCTGCAGCAGACCGTCCGGAATGGACAGGAAGCTGCGGCGATAGCAGTCGTGCCACCAGTTCCGGTGCTCGCGCAGCAGTTCGCCCTCGCCGGTGAGCGCGGCGCGGCGCACGGTGGTGCGGGCGAACTGCTCGGCGGTGGCGTCCGGGTGGGTGTGCGCGACCGAGAGCAGCAGGGTGGTCTCGTTGCGCCCCTTGGCTTCCCGGTAGGCGGTGGCGGTCTGACCACCCGCGACCATGGGTTGGACGACGGTCTTGAGGTCGCCCGCGGTGCGGAGTTCGGGTGGCGGGTTGCGGGTGAAGTTCTTCGGCGGTTCCTCGCGGATGGTGCGCGGACTGATCGCCTCGGCCGGATGGAAGGCGAGGGTGAAGTCCTTCTCCCCCAGGCTCGGTCGCACGGTCAGCCGTAGCAGCGACCGGACACTGTGGACGATCGCGCGGATCTCCAGGGTGCCGCGGTCGGTGGTGACGGTGCCGCGCAGTTCGGCCTGCCAGAGATCCAGCCGCAGATCCACGCCGGTGATCGTGCCGGCCGGGGTGAGCAGCAGCCTGCCCACCGGCAGCCGGGCCACCCCCCACTCGTTGCCGAAGGCCGGGCGGTGGTCCTGGACCTGGCTGTGGTCGACAGTGAAGCGCAGCGCGTTCGCGCCGGGTTCGCGGTAGACGCTGGTGGCCAGGAAACCGTTGCCCAGGAAGGGTCCTTCGTACCAGGTGCGCGGCAGCCGGGCCCAGCGCAGGTCCTGCGCGC
The DNA here is from genome assembly GCF_023094165.1 of Crossiella sp. S99.2. Lineage (GTDB taxonomy): Bacteria > Actinomycetota > Actinomycetes > Mycobacteriales > Pseudonocardiaceae > Crossiella. Next base: position 8,260 of record NZ_JALMDK010000023.1, read on the forward strand.
CAAGGAATTCCGCCCAGGCGTGTTCGGAACGCATCCGGTCGCGCAGCCCAGCCCCGTCGGCGGACTCGGCGGCCAGGCTCTCCGCGGCCAGCGGCCCGGCCAGCGATCCGGCGAGTGAGCCCGCCACCGCCACCCCCAGGAAGCCCCGGCGGGAGATGCCCGCGGTCCCCTCGTCCATCGACACCATGTCCTCACTGTTCAAGCATGTAAACGTTGCTCAAAGATCGGATGTGTGACCGACCCGAGCGTAGGACGGGCCAAATCGGGCGTCAAGGCGCAGCCCCGGTTACGCCAACGGCAGGACAACGACTTCCTACCCTTGACAGTCCCTCTTGACCCCGGTGTGCTGGACGAACCGCCACCCACTCGCCGCCGCCGCTCTCAGTTGAGATCGGATGATTACCTTTACATCGAGAGGTGGACGACGTGATCACCACAACCCGCGCCCGCGGGCTGGTCCTCGGTCTGCTGCTGGCCCTGACCACCGCCCCCGCCGCCCCCGCCGCCCTCGCCGCACCAACAGCGCCGGATGACTGGTCGAAGGCGGTCGTGGACTCGACCATGAAGCGCCACACCCCGGCCACCCTGGGCGGCTGGAGCTACACGCGCGGGCTGTACCTGTACGGCCAGTACCTGGTCTACAAGCGCACCGGGGAGAAGAAGTACTTCGACTACATCAAGGCGTGGGTGGACCGCTTCGTCAACAGCAACGGCGAGATCAGCAACAACTTCACCAACCTGGACTCGATGCGCGCCGCCACCCTGCTGATCATCCTGCACACCGAGACCGGGCAGGCGAAGTACAAGAAGGCCGCGGACAAACTGCGCAACCGGTTCCCGGGCTACCCGCGCACCAGCGACGGCGGCATGTTCCACGCCGCCAGCAAGGTCGGCCAGCTGTGGGCGGACGGGGTGTACATGGCGCAGCCGTTCATCGCAGGCTACGCCAAGCAGTACAACGAGACCTACGGCTATGACGAGGCCGTGCGCAACCTGGCCGCCTACTTCAAGAACCTCAAGCGCGACAACGGTCTGCTGTGGCACGCCTACGACGAGGACGGCTCCGAACCCTGGGCGAAGAACCCCGGCCGCCACTCCGCCGAACACTGGGCCAGGGCCATCGGCTGGTTCGGCATGACCGCCATCGACATCCTGGAAGTCCTGCCCGCCAACCACCCCCGCCGCGCCGAGGTGATCGCCATGGTGCAACACCTGGCCCGCGGCTACCAGCGCTACCAGGACGCCGCGACCGGGCGCTGGTTCCAGGTCGTGGACAAGCCCACCGCCAATGGCAACTGGACGGAAACCTCCGCCTCGGCGATGTACACCTTCATGATCTCCCGCGGCGTCGAGCGCGGCTACCTGGACGCGAGCCTCAGCGCGGTGAGCCGCAAGGGCTACCAGGGCGTGCTGGCCAAGGCGAGCCTGGGTTCGGACGGCCTGACCAACATCAAGGACATCAGCGAGGGCACCAACGTCGGCAACCTGTCCTACTACCTGGCCCGCCCCCGCAACACCAACGACTTCCACGGCCTGGGCGCATTCCTGATCATGAACGAACAACTCCGCAAAACCGGCGCCTGACCTGTCCGCCGTGATCGCTGGTCCCTGTCGAGGGCCGGGACCAGCGATCACGGCGTTATCTCAGCTGAGCTACACAGTGGACAATCCGGGCAGCCCACTGCGTGATCTCCCAGTCACCCCGAGTAGGGTTACTGACTCTTGGTGATCAAAGGGGGCTCGCGTGACCGAAGCCGTGCACATCAGTCTGGACGGTGCCGACGAGGACGAGCTGCGGCGGCTGGCGTCATGGCTGCGCGACGAGGAGGAGCTACGCGGCCAGGTCAGCCTGTCCCATCAGCCGATTCGTCCTGGCGAGATGGGCGGCGCGATCGACACCATCGTCGTGCTGGTCACCAGCGGTACGGCGGCCGCGATGGTGACCGCGGTGTTCGACTGGCTGGCCCGCCGCAAGGAGGCTGGCCGGGTCACACTGCGCCTGCACGCCAAGGACGGCCGGGAACTCGAGATCGGGTGCGGATCCGCTCAGGACCTGGACTCGGTACTGGACCAGGTGACCAAGGCTCTCGGCAGCGGAGAGTGATCACCCATGCCGACCACCGCCGAACCTTCCCTATCCCGAGCGGTCCTGATCGGCACCAGCGAGTACGCCGACGATCAGGACCTGTCGAACCTGCCTGCGGTCCGGCACAACCTCAGTGATCTACTAGCCGCCCTGACCGATCCGGTGACCGGCATCCTGAACTGGGCGCAGTGCACTGTGGTCGACACTCCGGACTCGCCCAAGAGCATGCTGGTGCGGCTGGAGAAGGCGGCCAATCAGGCGCGAGACCTGCTGCTGGTCTACTACGCCGGACACGGCCTACGACACGACCAGCGCGAGCGGCTCTACCTCACTGTGCGGGAAAGCCGGAGCGACCAGTTGCTGGGCAGCGCCGTGCCGTTCGACTCAATGCGGGAGATCATCGAGAACAGCAAGGCGCGCACCAGGTTGCTGCTCCTGGACTGCTGTTATTCGGGGCTTGCGCTTGGTGCGATGTCCGGCGGGTCGATCGGCACCCGGGATGTCCTGGTGCAGGGCACGACCGTCATTACCTCGTCCCCGCGAAACAAGATCTCGCACTCACCTCTCGGCGAACGCAACACCGCGTTCACCAACGAGGTGATCAAGTTGCTGCGCAACGGCTCCCCGCTACCCGAGGAGCCGCTGACCGTGCAGGAGCTGTACCGCTCAGTGTTCACGGCCCTGGCCCAGCGCGGCCTCCCGTCCCCCAAGATGAGCAGCGGCGACACCAGTGGCGATCTGCTGCTCCGCAGGCCGCCTCCGGTGGTCGTGCCCCAGCCTCCCCTGGCTGAGCCACCGCCACCGCCCTTGCCATGGCCAGAACCGCCGCGGCCACCGGAGCCAGCGGTCGCACCGCCCGTTGCCGAGGCGCGGACGGACCTTCCCGAACCGACGACATCCAAGGACACCGGTGGGCGGGGCATACCGTCCGCGGCCGCACCTGTGGCGGAGCCTGTGGGCACGCCGTCGCCCGCGTCGCTCCGGACCTACCTGCCGGAGGCTGGTCGGCTGTTGGTGACCTTCCTGCTGTGGTTGGGGGTACTGACCTTCTTCCCATTCGGCATCGACAGTCTCGTCACCAGCGTCATTGGCAGCGCGGTGTCGACTGTCAGTCCGGCAGGCAGTGTCGGCACAAGCGTGTTCGCCTTTGTCGTCGTCGGACTCTGCGCGGGCGGCCTGTATCGCCGACACAGGCACCAGCAGCGGACCGACCGTCCCCGCCCGGCGCTTGCCGATGTCAATCCAGTGCTGGCCCAACGGTTGAATCGGGCAACAGTAGTCCTGCTCTTCGTGGTGATCGTGCTGCTGGCCATCGCCGTTATCGGGATCATGCAGACTCTCGGCCAAGACAGAGACCGCTCCTCCTCCCCCGGCGCGATCATCCTGTGGGCCGAGGGGTTCGGGGGCTGCGGCTACCTGCTCTACCGCCGCACCGCTCGACGCTCGCGAGGCGTCGCGACTCGATCTGCGTGACCACAGGACTGTTCCTGCGGCTACGCCGAATCTTTGCGTGGACGTGATTTCTCCGCTCCCACACACCGGATCCGCTGGGATAGCGTCATCGCTCTGGGTAGCCGACCGTGCAGGGGGCGTGATGACCGGCGCGAGTGTCGCGATCAGTGGCGGCGGGTCCGAGCAGTTGCGGGAGCTGGCCGGGTGGTTGCGCGATGAGGACGAGTTACGTGGCCGGGTGGAGCTGGTCGACGCCCCGGTCCGGCCCGGTGAGCTGGGGGCGGAGCTGGAGGCTGTGGTGGTGCTGGTGACCAGTGGGACGGCGACGGTGCTGGTGCGGTCGCTGTTCGGCTGGCTGGGGCGGCGGACCGAGGCGCGCCGGGTGTCATTGAAGATCAAGGCGCAGGGGCGGGAAGTCACCGTGCAGGCGGGGTCGGCGGATGAGGCGCAGGCCGTGCTCGCCGAGGTGCGCAGGGTTCTTGACGGCGGGGCGTGAATGCGGGCGCCGGATCCCCGGTTGTCGCGGGCGGTGCTGATCGGCACCAGTCACTACGCGCATGCCGAGGAGTTGCCGCCGTTGCCCGCGGTCGGGGACAACCTGGCCGATCTGCGCCGGGCGCTGACCGATCCGGACACCGGCATCCTCGAACCCGCGCAGTGCACGGTGATCGACACACCGGACTCGCCCGCGAGCCTGCTGGAGCGGCTGGGCGAGGCGGCGGAGCAGGCCGAGGATCTGCTGCTGGTCTATTACGCGGGGCATGGGATCCGGAGTCAGGTGCGGGAGCAGTTGTTCCTGGGGGTTCGGTTGACCAGTCCGCGGAACCTGTGGGGGACGGGCGTGCCGTTCGACTCGATCCGGGAGGTGGTGGAGTCCTCGCCGGCGCGGACCCGGGTGTTGTTGCTGGACTGCTGTTACGCGGGGCTGGCGGTGCGCACGATGGCCGGGGCGGGGGTGGACATCCAGGAGGTGGACGTGCGGGGGACGGCGGTGATCGCGTCCTCGCCGCGGAACGAGCGCTCGCATTCCCCCGCGGGTGAGCGGCACACCGCGTTCACCGGGGAGGTGATCCGGTTGCTGCGGGACGGGGCTCCGGTGCGGGAGGCGCCGTTGACGGTGCAGCAGTTGTTCCGGTCGGTCTCGGCCGCGCTGGCCCGGCGGGAGTTGCCACGGCCGAAGGGGAGTCTGGGGGATCTGAGCGGGGATCTGTTGCTGCGGCGGGAACCCGGGCGGCCGAGCGTGACGGGGGGCGCGGTACCGGCGGGCGGGGTGACGGCGATGCCGGTCAGGCCGGAGCCAGTGACGCCCGAGCCGGAGCCGGTAGCGCCGAGGCGGCCGGAGCCAGCGGTGGCGAAGCCGGGGCCCGCGGTGGTGGAGGCGGCGCTGGCCGCGTTGGCGCGGGAGGTGCCGGAGCCGGTCCCGACGATGACCGGGCCGGTGCCCTACGTGCCGCCGGGCCCGCCCACGGCCGAGTACCTGCGGGGCCGGCCCATGCCGCGCGCCTACTACCTCCGCGTGTTCGGCTCGGCGCTGACTACCGCCGGACTGTGGCTGCTGACCGGCTACCTGACCGCGCTGGCCGCGGGGGCGGTGCTGGAGGCGTTCGTGCGGTCGGGGTTCACCGCCACCACAGTGGTGTTGCCGGTGCTGGCGGGGGCCGCGGGGATGGTGTTGCGCAACCGGTGGCGGATCCAGGTGTTGCGCGGGCCGCGGTGGCCCGCGCTGGCGGAGGTGCGGCCGCGGCTGGCCCTGCGGCTCTTCCACACGGCGAATCTGCTGCTCTGGGCCGCGTTGCCGCCGCTGGCGGTGGCGGTGCTGGCCGCGGCGGTCAACACCAAGGATCTCAGCCTCGGCATCCACTTCCTGGTGGCCGAGGCGTTCCTGGGCGCGATCTACCTGCTGCGCAGGCTCAGCAAGCTGCGCTGGTGACCGGTCAGTGCTCGCGTTGTTCGGGCAGGTGGAGCGCGGCCTCGGCCGGTTCGACCCGGTCCCGGCCGCTTTCCTTGGCCCGGTACAGCGCCGCGTCGGTGGCCGCGACCAGGCTGTCCAGGTCCGGGCCGTGGTCAGGGGAGATGCCGAGGCCGACCGAGGTGGTGCGGTCCTCGATGATGACCACATGGCCGCCGCGGCGGTGCGTGGTCGGGACCTGCATCTCGCGCACCTTGGCCCGGATGCGCTCGGCCACGGTGTGCGCTTCGAGGCGAGAGACCTCGGGCAGCAGGACGATGAACTCCTCGCCGCCCCAGCGGCCGACCAGGTCGCCTGCCCTGGTGCTCTCGCGCAGGACCTCGGCCACCGCGCGCAGCACGTCATCGCCGGCCACGTGGCCGTAGGTGTCGTTGATGGACTTGAAGTGGTCCAGGTCCAGCATCAGCAGGGCGGCCCGGTGGTCGGCGCGGACCAGGGTGCGGTTGGCCCGGTCCAGCCAGCCGCGGCGGTTGAGCAGGCCGGTCAGCGAGTCGGTGGAGGCGTCCCGTTCGAGCTGGCGGAGCAGGGCGATCCGGTTGAGCACCGCCGCGGCCGGGACCAGGGCGATGGCGATGAACGGGTTGTGGATCAGCACCACGGCGGCCACCGCGCCCAGTGCGATGGTCATCGCTTCCAGGGCGTTGTCCGGGGCGGTGCCGAAGAGTTCGGCTAGGGCGGGTTTGGGCATGCTCAGCGCGATCACGCCGGCCACCACGAGCAGCTGGGTCAGGCCGTAGGTGAGCGCGGCGGCCAGCGTGGTGCCCGCCTCGGCGAGCATGGTCAGCGGGTGCGCGGTGGTCCAGGCCGGCACGCCGAGCAGGTCGAGCATGCCGCGCGCGGCCAGCGCGGCGAACAGGATGCTGCTCGTGCTGAAGGCGAAGCGGAACAGCGGGCGGCGCGCGATGAGGTAACGCTGGGTGCGAATGGCGATGACGACCAATGCCATCAACGGCACCGGCAACAGCAGAACCGCGGGCAGCGTCCAGATACTCGTAAGATCAATATGCGGGCCGGGCGCACTGCCGCGGCGTTGTTCCTCGGTGCGCCTGGACAGGTGCACGTGCGTCCCACCGCAGGCGATGAGGACTAGACAAGTCAGCCATTCCCGGCCGTCGGGCACGGTCATGGCCAGCACGGACGTGATCAGCGCGGCGAGCACCGCCACCTCGACTACCAGCAGATAAACGATTACCCGCCGAGGCAGACTCCACAGCGCCCATTTACTCGGGCGAATTCGTCGCGACGATTCCCGCTTCTTCGTTTGGCCCGTGTGCGACTGACCCCCCACACTGTTCATACCTCTATCCCGTGTGCCCGGCACACGGGTGTCGTGTAGCTGCGGCCTGAGCGTGGCGCTGACCTCCCGGGGAGGTGGTCTCCGTGTCCGACCGCGACTGGTGAAGGTCATGGCCGTCCCCTTTCGCCCGCACCCACCGCAGCCCACCGGAGGTGATTCCCGTGACTGACCGCGACTGGTGACTCTCGCTTGGTTTGTCGGCGCCGCAGCCCGGCGTCGTTACACCGGTGTACCCCGTTTGCGACACCGTGTGACCGGCAACCGCTGAGTCTCACACCCATGACGGACTCACCGGCCCTTCCTGACGCGCCCGCCGCCATGCCCACGCGGCCGGAACCGCCAGGACCAGGCCCACGGCCCCTGCCAGGGTAACCGTCGTGCTCGGGCTGCCGATCAATTCCGTTGAGACGCCGCCCGCGACGACCCCCAAACCCTGCACCACGCGGAGCCCGGTGCGAGCCACGCCATAGGCCGCGCCCCGGTCCGCGTCCGGCACCGCGGCCATGAACTCGGCCGCCGCCGTGACCTGGTAGGCGGCCAGCGCGCCGGAGATCGCGAGCAGGATCAGCGCGCCGGTCAGGCCCACCCCGGCGAAGCCGAGCAGCATCGCGACCGAACCCACCGCGAACACCCCGAGCAGCCGCAACCTGGTCTCCGTGCTGGTCCAGCGGGTCAGCAGGAAGGTGCTCAGCGCGTAGGCGGCCGGGTCCACCGCCAGCAGCCAGCCCACCGCGGCCGGTCCGGCCCCGTACTCGGCGGCCAGCGGCGCGGCCAGTCCCTCGGGCACCACCGCGATCCCGGCCAGCCAGGACAGGCCCAGCAGCGCGCGCAGCCGCCGGTTCCGCCACACCAGCAGCACCCCGGAGCTGCGCCGGGCGGCGGTCGCGGGCGCCTCCCGAGCCGCGGGGCGGTGTTTGACGCCGAGCCGGACCAGCAGCGCGACCAGGGCGAAGGTGAGCGCGTCCACGGCCAGGGCCAGGTGCGGGCCGAGCAGGCCGACCGCGAGCCCGCCGCCGGCCAGGCCGAGCAGCATGGCCGCGTTCGCGGTGATCTGCCGCAGCGCCTGTCCGGCCTGGTAGACCTCGCCTTCCAGCACCACCGGCACGGTGGCGGCCTGGGCCGCGGCGAAGGGCGCCTGCACCAGCTGGACCAGCACCAGCAGCGCGGCGACCAGCCACAGCGGCATGCCGGGCACGGCCATCAGACCGACCAGCAACGCTTGGGCAAGTGAGGTGTGCACCATGACCGTGCGGCGCGGATACCGGTCGGCCAGCCAGGACAGCAGCGGACCGGCGACGAGCTGGGGCAACATGGTCAGCGCGTAGGCCCCTGCGGTCAGCAGGGCCGAGCGGGTGCGCTCGAAGACCAGCAGCGAGAGCGCGACCTTGGCGAGTTGATCTCCGATCACCGATTGGAGTTCCGCGAGCCACAGCGCACGGAACTCGGCGATTCCGAACGCCGCAACGAACCCACCCTGCCGCGACACATCGAACACCCTAAGAGCGCACGAATGCGCACGCTGCCTTCGGCGCAGGTCGTACCGGAAAAGAGCAACACAGGGTGCTCCCCGGTGACGGTGGGTACCCGGAATCCGCGCAAACCGCTGGTAGGCAAGCCTGATTTGGCGGGGGGCGGTAGCGGCGGGTAAACGTGACGTATGAGCGAGAACGCGGTGGAGTTCTACTGGCGCCCTGGCTGCGGCTTCTGCATGAACCTGGAGCGCGCGCTGACCCAGGCGGGCCTGCCGTACACCAAGGTCAACATCTGGGAGGACCCGGACGCCGCCGCGCGGGTGCGGTCGGTGGCCAACGGGAACGAGATCGTGCCGACGGTCTTCGTCGGACCGGCCGCGATGGTCAACCCGAGCCTGCGCGAGGTCACCGCCGCGGTCCGCGAACACGCCCCCGCCCTGCTGCCACAGGCATGACCGACTGGGAGCCCTTGGCGGGCAGGCTCGCGCACGAGGCGCTCGCCGAGGGCGCCCCCACCGCCTGGTTCGACCGGCTCTACCGGGCGGGCACGGACGGCGAGGTGGACCTGCCCTGGGATCGCCAGGTCCCGCAACCGCTGCTGGCCGCCTGGGCGGCCAGCAGGGAGCCCTCCAGGGCCGGGCGGCGGGCCGTGGTGGTCGGCTGCGGGCTGGGCGCGGACGCAGAGTTCCTGGCCGGCCTGGGCTTCGCCACCACCGGCTTCGACATCGCCGAGACCGCGATCCGGACCAACCGGGAACGCCGCCCGGACTCCCCCGTGCACTACACCACCGCGGACCTGTTCGCGCTGCCGCCGGACTGGCGGCGCGCCTTCGACCTGGTGGTGGAGATCTTCACCGTGCAGGCCCTGCCCGGCGAGCTGCGCCCGGCCGCGGTGGCCGGGGTGCGGGACCTGGTGGCGCCCGGCGGCACGCTGCTGGTCATCGCCCGGCACGCCGAGTCGCCGCCCGCCGAGTCCGACGGGCCGCCGTGGCCGCTGACCCGGGCCGACCTGGACAGCTTCACCGGCGCTGACCTGGTGGAACGCCGGGTGGAGCAGGTCGAGGACACCGGCAGGCCGAGCCGGGGCAGCTGCTGGGTGGCCGAGTTCGAGCGCCCCCGGTAACTGTTCACACACCCGCCGCGTTGCGGAACTCTCCCTTCGCTAGCGTTGTCGCGCCGGAAACCGGGCAATAACCACAGGACAGCGTCGTCCCGCGACAACCCCCCTGGAGCAGCCATGCGGCCGTGGCCTGGCCACGCCTACCCCCTCGGCGCGACCTACGACGGCGCGGGGACCAACTTCACCCTGTTCTCCGAGGTCGCCAAGCGGGTCGAACTCTGCCTCTTCGACGAGGACGGCGCGGAGAGCCGGGTGGTGCTGCCCGAGGTCGACGGGTTCGTCTGGCACGGCTACCTGCCCGGCATCGGCCCTGGTCAGCGCTACGGCTACCGGGTCTACGGGCCGCACGACCCGGAACACGGCCTGCGCTGCAACCCGAACAAACTGCTGCTGGACCCCTACGCCAAGGCCGTGCACGGCCAGATCGACTGGGACGAGTCGCTGTTCGGGTACCGGTTCGAGGACCACGACGCGCGCAACAACCTGGACTCCGCGCCGCACGTGCCCAAGTCGGTGGTGATCAACCCGTTCTTCGACTGGAACAGCGACCGGCCGCCGCGCACCCCGTACCACCAGACGGTGATCTACGAGACGCACGTGCGCGGGCTGACCATCGCGCACCCGGACCTCCCGGCCGAGCTGCGCGGCACCTACTCCGGGCTGGCGCACCCAGTGATGATCGACTATTTCAAGGAGCTGGGCGTCACCGCGGTCGAGCTGATGCCGGTGCACCAGTTCATCAACGACCACCACCTGGCCGAGCGCGGCCTGACCAACTACTGGGGCTACAACACCCTGTCCTTCTTCGCCCCGCACGACGGCTACGCCGCGGTGACCGCGCAGGGCAACCAGGTGCAGGAGTTCAAGGCCATGGTGCGGGCGCTGCACACGGCCGGGATCGAGGTGATCCTGGACGTGGTCTACAACCACACCGCCGAGGGCAACCACCTCGGGCCGACGCTGTCCTGGCGCGGCATCGACAACGCCGCCTACTACCGCCTGGTCGAGGACGACCCGCGGCACTACATGGACTACACCGGCACCGGGAACTCGCTCAACGCGCGCAACCCGCACACCCTGCAACTCATCATGGACTCGCTGCGGTACTGGGTGACCGAGATGCGGGTGGACGGCTTCCGCTTCGACCTGGCCTCCACCCTGGCCCGCGAGTTCTACGACGTGGACAAGCTGAGCGCGTTCTTCGACATCGTGCAGCAGGACCCGATCATCAGTCAGGTCAAGCTGATCGCCGAACCCTGGGACGTCGGGCCGGGTGGCTACCAGGTGGGCAACTTCCCTCCACTGTGGACGGAGTGGAACGGCAAGTACCGGGACACCGTGCGCGATTTCTGGCGCGGGGAACCGGCCACACTGGGCGAGTTCGCCTCCCGGATCACCGGTTCGTCCGACCTCTATCAGGACGACGGCCGCCGCCCGTACGCCTCGATCAACTTCGTCACCGCGCACGACGGCTTCACCCTCAACGACCTGGTGTCCTACAACGAGAAACACAACCAGGACAACGGCGAGGACGGCCGGGACGGGCACGACGACAACCGCTCCTGGAACTGCGGCGCCGAGGGCCCGACCGAGGATCCGGAGATCAACGCGTTGCGGGCGCGGCAGCGGCGCAACTTCATCGCCACCCTGTTCCTGGCCCAGGGCGTGCCGATGCTCTCCCACGGCGACGAACTGGGCCGCACCCAGCGCGGCAACAACAACGCCTACTGCCAGGACAATGAGATCGCCTGGGTGGACTGGTCGCTGCTGGAGTCCACTGTGGACCTGCTGCACTTCACCAGGGCCACCGCGCGGCTGCGCCGGGAGCACCCGGTGTTCCGGCGGCGGCGGTTCTTCCGCGGCCGGCCGGTGCGCAAGGGCGAGGAGCTGCGCGATATCGCCTGGTTCACCCCCTCCGGCGAGGAGATGACCGAACAGGACTGGGAATCCGGCTTCGGGCGCTGCATCATGGTCTTCCTCAACGGCGACGGCATCACCGACCTGGACGCCCGCGGCGAACGGGTCACCGACGACTCGTTCCTGCTCTGCTTCAACGCCCACGACGGCGATCTGGAGCTGACCGTGCCCAATTCGGGCTATGGCAATACCTGGGCGGTCGTGCTCGACACCGCCACCGGTGAGGCCCTCGGCGGCTCCGGCGGCGGAGTGGTGACCGGGGTGATCGCGGGCGGCACCCCCACCCGTGCCCGGACTGTCCGCGGCGGGGAGACGATCAAGGTCGTCGACCGCTCGCTGCTCGTGCTCCAGCGCACCGACTGACCAGCTCACTCCACCGACGGGGGCACCACCGATGACCACGCCGAGTTCGACCTACCGGCTGCAGCTCAACGCGGAGACCACCTTCGCCGACGCCGCCGAACTGGCCGACTACCTGGCCGGGCTGGGCGCGGGCGCGCTGTACGCCTCCCCCGTGCTGCAGGCGGCGCCCGGCTCCACGCACGGCTACGACGTGGTCGACCCGACCAAAGCCTCCGAGGCACTCGGCGGGGCGGACGGGCGGGCCGCGCTGAGCACCAAGCTCGGGCAGCGCGGACTGGGGCTGGTGCTGGACATCGTGCCCAACCACATGGGCGTGGCCGACGCCGCGGCCAACTCGTGGTGGTGGGACGTGCTCAAGCACGGCCAGACCTCGCCGTGCGCGCACTACTTCGACATCGAGTGGTCGCACGGGCCGCTGCTCATCCCGGTGCTCGCCGACGACGAAGCCGCCCTGGACGAGTTGCAGGTCAAGGAGGACTGCCTGGTCTACGGAGACCTCCGGTTCCCCCTGGCGCCGGACACCGCGGAGGGCACGCCGCGGGCGGTGCACGAACGGCAGCACTACCGCCTGGTCGACTGGCGGCGGGCCTCGACCGAGCTGAACTACCGGCGGTTCTTCGACATCAACGAGCTGGCCGCGGTGCGGGTGGAGGACGAGGAGGTCTTCCAGGCCACCCACGGCGAACTGCTGCGCTGGCTGACCGCCGGGCAGGTCACCGGGTTGCGGATCGACCACCCGGACGGCCTGACCGACCCCGGCGGCTACCTGCGGCGGCTGCGCACGGCCGCGCCGACGGCCTGGCTGGTGGTGGAGAAGATCCTCGGCACGGACGAGGCGCTGCCGACCTCCTGGCCGGTGGACGGCACCACCGGCTACGACGCGCTGCGCGAGATCTGCGGGGTGTTCATCGACCCCAAGGGCGAACCGGTGTTCACCCGGCTGGCCGCCGAACTCGGGGTGCCGGTGCAGGTGCACGAGGTCGAGCGTGGCTGCCGCCGCCGGGCGGCCTCGACCATCCTGGCCGCCGAGGTGCGCCGGATCGCCCGGCTGCTGCCCGAATTCGAGCCCGCGCGGGCCGAGGCCGGGATCGCCGAACTGCTCTCCTCCTTCCGCGTCTACCGCAGTTACCTGCCGGAGGGACGCGGACCGCTGTGCGCGGCGCTGGCCGCGGCCAGCATGGCCCGGCCGGACCTCTCCGACGTGATCAGCCTGGCCGGGCAGCGGATGCTCACCGACCCGGAGTGCGAGCTGACCCGGCGGGTGCAGCAGACCTCGGGCATGGTGATGGCCAAGGGCGTGGAGGACACCGCGTTCTACCGGTGCACCCGCTTCGCCGCGCTGAACGAGGTCGGCGGCGCGCTGGACCGGTTCGGGGTGTCCGTGGCCGAACTGCACTTCCGCAACGCCGCCCGCGAGGCAGGCCGGCCGGGCACCATGACCGCGCTGTCCACCCACGACACCAAGCGGTCCGAGGACGTGCGGGCGCGGCTGGCGGTGCTGGCCGAGGTGCGCGACGAGTTCGCCGGGGCGGTGCGCCGGTGGACCGCGCGGGCCGGGCTGCCCGAGCCCTCGCTGAACCTGCTGGCCTGGCAGACCCTGGTCGGGGCCTGGCCGATCAGCCAGGAGCGGCTGCGCGACTACCTGGCCAAGGCGGCCAAGGAAGCCAAGATCGCCACCTCCTGGACCGACCCGGACCCGGAGTTCGACGCGCTGGTGGCCGCCTGGCCGGAGCGGGTGCTGGCCGATGCCGAACTGGCCAAGGACGTCACCGCCTTCGCCGAGGCGATCCGGGCGCACGGCTGGTCGAACTCGCTGGGGCAGAAGCTGATCCAGCTCGCCGGTCCGGGGGTGCCCGATGTGTACCAGGGCACCGAGCTGTGGGACCTGTCCCTGGTGGATCCGGACAACCGGCGGCCGGTGGACTTCCCGGCGCGGCGGGAACTGTTGGCGCGCATTGATTCCGGCTGGCTGCCTGAGGTGGACGAGGACGGCGCGGCCAAGCTGCTGGTGACCGCCAAGGCGTTGCGGCTGCGCCGGGACCGGCCCGAGCTGTTCACCGGCTACCGGCCCCTGGACGCCGAGGGCCCTTCGGCCGAGCATGCCTTCGCCTTCGCCCGCGGCCCGAAGCTGGACCTGGTCGCGGTGGCCACCCGGCTGCCGGTCGGCCTGGGCGCCGCGGGCGGCTGGCGGTCCACCATCCTGCCGCTGCCGATCGGCGACGGCTCCTGGACGGACGCGCTGACCGGGCGGCCGGTCTCCGGCAGTCCGCGGCTGGCCGAACTGCTGTCCCCGTACCCGGTCGCGCTGCTGGTGCGGGCATGACCGACTTCAGTGTGTGGGCGCCCAAAGCCGGGCGGGTCCGGCTGCGCCTGGACGGCGGCACGCACGAGCTGGCCCGCCACGACGGCGGCTGGTGGCGACCGGCGGAACCGTTGTCCGGCAACGACTACGGCTATCTGCTCGACGAGGACCCCACCGTGCTGCCGGATCCGCGTTCGCTGCGTCAGCCCGCCGGTGTGCACGAGCTGTCCCGGGTCTACCGGCACGAGTTCGCCTGGACCGACTCCGGCTGGACCGGCCGCGCGCTGCCCGGTTCGGTGATCTACGAGCTGCACATCGGCACCTTCACTCCCGGCCGCACCTTCGACGCCGCGATCGAGCGCCTGGACCACCTGGTGGAGCTGGGCGTGGACTTCGTGGAGGTCATGCCGGTCAACTCCTTCGACGGCCCGCACGGCTGGGGCTATGACGGGGTGCTCTGGTACGCCGCGCAGGAGTCCTACGGCGGCCCGGACGGCTTCAAAGGGTTCGTGAACGCCTGCCACAGCAAGGGTTTGGGCGTCATCCTGGACGTGGTCTACAACCATCTCGGCCCGTCCGGGGCCTACCTGGACCGGTTCGGCCCGTACTTCGCCGGGCAGACCATCTGGGGGCCCACGCTCAACCTGGACGGTCCGGACTCCGGCGAGGTCCGCCGGTACGTGCTGGACAACGCGCTGTCCTGGCTGCGTGATTTCCATGTGGACGGCCTGCGCCTGGACGCGGTGCACGCCCTGTCCGACCGCCGCGCCACCCACCTCCTGGAGGAGCTGGCCGTCGAGGTGGCGGCGCTGTCCGCGCATGTGCGCCGCCCGCTGACGCTGATCGCCGAGTCCGATCTCAACGACGCCCGCCTGGTCACCCCGCGCGAGGCGGGCGGCTACGGCCTGCACGCGCAGTGGGACGACGATATCCACCACTGCCTGCACACCACGCTCACCGGTGAACGCCAGGGCTACTACGCCGACTTCGGCTCCCTGGAATCCCTCGCTCGCACGCTGCGGGAAGCCTTCTTCCACAACGGCACCTGGTCTTCTTTCCGCGGTCGCACGCACGGCCGCCCGATCGACCCGCACCGCCAGTCCGGCCACCGTTTCCTGGCCTACCTGCAAAACCACGACCAGATCGGCAACCGCGCCACCGGCGACCGCCTCTCCGCGACGCTGTCCCCCGGCCTGCTGGCCTGCGGCGCGGCCCTGGTCTTCACCGGCCCGTACACGCCGATGCTGTTCATGGGCGAGGAATGGGGCGCCCGCACCCCGTGGCAGTTCTTCGCCACCTTCCCGGACCCGAAGCTGGCCGAGGCGGTGCGCACCGGCCGCCGCCGCGAGTTCGCCGACCACGGCTGGGCCGAGGAAGAAGTCCCGGACCCCATGTCACCCCAGACCCTCACACAGTCCACAGTGGACTGGTCCGAGCCGGAAACCCCACAGCACGCCGAGATCCTTGCCCTGTACCGGAACCTGATCCGGCTACGCCGCGAGCACCCGGCCCTGTCCGACCCGCGCCTGGACCACCTCCAGGTCGACTACGACGAACAGTCCCGCTGGCTCGTCCTGCACCGCGGCCCGCTCCGGGTGGCGGTGAACCTGGCCGCCACCGAGATCACCCTGCCCATCCCGTCCCACACCGTCCTGCTGTCCTCAGCCCCGGTCACCCCCGCCAACACCCTCACCCTCCCCGCGGAGTCCTTCGCCATCGTCGAGTTGGCCCAAGTCGTACGCTGAGTTGGCCCAAGTGGGCATACGACTTTGGCCAACTCGACGCCGGATGACCTGGTCAGGGCATGGAGCGGAACAGCACCGCCAGTTGAGTCCGGGTCGCGGTCCGGGTCTCCGCGTAGACCCGGCTCAGGTGCTTCTTCACCGTGTCCGCGCCGATGAACAGCCGCCGCCCGATCTGCGGATTGGTCAGCCCCTGCACCGCCAGCTCGGCGACCTCCCGCTCCCGCGGCGTCAACCGCCACTCCCGGACCCGCGGCCGCCCCAGCTGTTCCGCGGCCAGTGGCGCCAGGTGCCGCCGCAGCACCCGTAACACCGCCACATCCCGCACCGGCACGGTCGCCGCGCCGCGCACCACCGCGCCCACGTACAGCACCCCGGCCGCGCCGCCGTCGATCACCGCGCCCAGCTTGTCGTTGATTCCGTGCGGCCGCAGGAACCCGTCCACGTACGCCTGGTGCTCCGGCGCCAGCAGCTCCCCCAGCGTCACCACACCCCGCTCGTCCAGCAGCGCGAACGCCTTCGGCGTCAGGAACGGATCGGCCGCGATCCACTGGGTCGCGTACTCCGCCAGGAACGCCTCGGAGTACCCCGTCTTCACCCCGGCCCCGCCACGTAACGCCTCCGCCAAGGTGCGCCCGTGCAACACCACCACCGTGCTGTACCCGAACCAGGTCTGCAACGCCCGCACCAGCGCCTCGGAAAAGGCTTCCAGGTCCGGCGCCCGGTCCACCGCCTCCAGCACTCCCACCAGCCGCCGATAGTCCTCCGGCGGCAACACCTCGCCGTCCGGCAACGGCCGCGGCGGCCCCGGAGTCTCCACCAGGGCTCGCCGGGCGGCCCGCGGTTCGATAGCCATACCCCCGTTGTATGCCGTGCCAACCCGGCACAGCAACCCGGAACCTTCCACCATCGGGCCATACCCGCCCATCCCGCACCCCGGGCAGGCTCTCCCCCATGCGAATCTGGTTCATCACTGGCGCCAACAGCGGTTTCGGCGCGGCCTTCACCCAGGCCGCCCTCAACGCGGGCGACACGGTCATCGCCGCCGTCCGCCGCCCCGAGACCATGAAGGCGGTAGCCGAGGCCAACCCCGGCCGCGTGACGGTCCTGCCGCTCGACGTCAGCGACCCCACCGCCTGCGAACACGCCATCGGCCAGGCCCTGGCCACCCACGGCCGCATCGACATCCTGGTCAACAACGCCGGTTTCGGCTACGTCGGCGCCATCGAGGAAACCCCCGAGGCAGACCTCCGCAACATCATGGAGGTCATGTTCTTCGCCCCGATCCGCCTGACCCAGTTGGTCCTGCCGCACATGCGAGCCCGCCGCACCGGCACCATCGTCCAGCTGACCAGCATGGGCGGCCTGCTCGCCTTCCCCGGCGTCGGCGCCTACTGCGCCGCCAAGGGCGCCCTGGAACAGGCCAGCGAAGCCCTGGCAGGCGAAGTGGCCCCGTTGGGCATCCGGGTGCTGATCGTCGAACCCGGCGCCTACCGCACCGAATTCGCCGGCCCCAGCCTGACCAGCACGAAACCGATCCCCGACTACGAAGCCACCGTCAACCCGGTCCGACAGACCCGGTCCGACAGCCACGGCACCCAGCCCGGCGACCCAGCCGAAGCCGCCGCCGCGGTCCTGACCGCCCTGGACCTCCCCGACCTGCCGCTGCGCCTCCCCCTCGGCGAGGACGCGGTCCAGGCCATCCAGGGCAAACTCGCGGCGGTGGCCAACGACCTGGACCGCACCCGGCAGCTCCGCCGATAAACTCGCCGCACCATGAAGATGATCGCCATCCCAGGAGGCCAGGCCACCCTGTCCGACCGCCGCACCCAGCGCACCTGGACAGTCGACCTGCTCCCGTTCCACCTGGCCGCCCACCCGGTAACCCAAGCCGAGTACGCCGCAGTGACCGGCCACCACCCCAGCACTGCCAAGGGCGACAACCTCCCGGCGGAAACCCTCTCCTGGCTGGACGCGATCACCTTCTGCAACACCAAATCCCACCAGGAAAACCTGACCCCGGCATACCTGATCGACGCGGACGAAGTCGAGTGGAACCAGGCCGCAACGGGTTATCGCCTCCCCACTGAAGCCGAATGGGAGTACGCGTGCCGAGCAGGCACCACCACTCCCCGCTACGGCCCTCTGGACGACATCGCCTGGTACCGCGACAACTCCGGCGAACAACCGCACAACGTGGGCGAAAAGGCCGCCAACCCCTGGGGCCTGCACGACATGCTCGGCAACGTCTGGGAGTGGTGCTGGGACCTGTACGACCCCGAGGTCTACGGCGCCTACCGCGTGCTCAAAGGCGGCGGCTGGCTGGACGAACACTGGAGCTGCCGGGCCGGTGTCCGCAGGCGAAGCCACCCCACCTTCGCCATCGACGACGTGGGCTTCCGCCTCGCCCGCCGTACAACAGGCGGCTAGGTCGAGTTGGCCAAAGTGGTACGCCCGGTTGTGCCAACTAGGCGTACGACTTGGGCCAACTCGACGTTGGGTGGGGTGTGGACAGGTTGGGGTCAGTGGGCGGGCGCGACCTCCGGCCTGCTCCGCCGCCAGGCGACCACCAGCAGCCCGACCAGGCCGAACAACGGCAACGTGCTGATCGCCCAGCTCAACCCCATTGGCGGCCCCGGCTGTTCCAGCACCGGCACACTCACCTGCCCGGTACCAGGTCCCTGCGCACCGTCCACAGTGAACTTGAGCGTCCAGTTTCCTTCTGTGGGCAGGCTTTGCACGTCCAGTCCCCACACCTCCCGCTTGCGCGGATGCCGCACCAACGGCCGCGGCCGCTCCCGGGTGACATCCGGTCCCAGCACGGTCAACGTGCCGGACCGTCCCTGGATGCCGCCCTCCGGGGCGAAGCTGAAGTCCAGTGACTGCAACGCTTTCAGCGGCCAGGTGCTGAAGCCGACCGTCAGTTTGTACGGCCCGGCCTGCACCGTCTCCGCATGCACCACGTTCACCGGCTCGTAGGCCAGCGCGGGCGCGGCCGAGCCCAGCAGCAGAGCCGCCGCACCCAGCATCGCCGCCACAGTTCTGCGCATCCCGCTCATCCTTCCCGCACCGGAGCGAGCTGCCGCAGCATCCCGCCGAACCGCACCGCCAAGAACCCGCCGACCGCACCCAGCACCAACCCGGCGACCGCGGTGCCGATCAGCACCTCCGCACCGGGCAACGGCAAACTCCGCAACAACACCGTCTGCACCGGCGCCAGCCCGCCAACCACCAGACCCGCCACTCCCCCGGCGATCCAGCCGGCGCGCGCCAGATTCCCGCCGCGCCGCGCAACCCCAAGCACCAGCTCCACCAGCCCACCGACCACCAACAAGCTCAACGGCCAGAGCGACGGCAGATCAGGCACCCCGTCCACGTAGTCCCGCACCGGCAATCCGATCGAATCCGCGTAAACCCTTGCCGCCCAAGGTGAAAACCACCAGAACACCGCCTGCAACGCGGCCAGCACCGCGGCCACACCCAGCGCGCCACCAGGCCGATCCAGCAGCCTGGCACCCAGAATCAGGATCAGCGCGGCCAGAAACGCCGTCCCCGCCGCCACCGGCTCCACCGGCCCGGTCGGAATCTGCCCAAGCCCAATGGTGATCACGGTGCTGAACCCGAACAGCACCGCCAGGCCGATCAGTCCGCCGATCACGCCCCAGCGTTGGTGCCGCGCGGTCGCGAACACCATCACCGTGCCCACCATGGTGATCGCCACCGACAGCAGCAACCCGATGTGCGGCGGCGAGGCGATCACCGCGTCGAACCCGTACAGCGAGTGCCACCACTGATCCCACAACCCGTACAACAGGAACGAAGCCGCACCCAGCCCGGAGATCAGATACCCCACCGGTGCGGCGAACGTACGGCCGAACACCCCGACCGCACGCCCACCCACGATCGGATCCACCGGTCGGCCGGCCCGCTCGGCCACGGTCGTCAGTAGCACCACCACCAGGCTCGCGATCCCGGCGATGGCACTACCCGAGTACAGCAACAAATGCGGCAGTGTGAAGAAGGTGTCCGGCCCGACATCGCTGTGCCACTGGATGTCCCAGGTCAGCCCGGTCAGCGACAGCACACTGCCGCCAAGCACGAACCCGGCCGCGACCAACCCCTTCGGCGCGCTCGTCGACACCGCTGTCGCGGCCGGCGCGGTGATCTCCATTGGCGTTCCTCTCACTTGACCAGCAACGGAAAGGCGACCCGGTCGACCCCGGACGGTCCGTGCAGCACCACGGTGACCTGCCACGGTCCGGACATGTGGAACAGGTAGCCGTGCGCCCGGAACCGCCCTGGCGCCTCGGCCACCGCGCTGACCGGGGTGAGCGCGTGCCCCATCTGCGGCATCACCGGTTCCACGCTCACCCGGTCCACCGCGGCGGGCCGCCCGTTCCGCTCGGTCACCGCCAGGATCACCGTGTTGTCCCCGGGTTTCGGGTCGGTGATGGACAGCTCGACGGTGTGCTTGGGCGTGCTCTGTTTCGCGGTCGTGGTACCTGCCTCGGCTCGCGGCCAGAAGAACACCAGCAGCCCGGCGACGACCAGAAGTACCGCCGCGGCAAGGAGAATCGGCTTCCTCATCGGGCCGCCGCCGGCACGTCGATGACCGCGGCGACCGTGCGCACGGCGTAGTCGCGTTCGGCCTGCGCCCACACCAGGTACCGGCCGGGCAACGGAAAGCTATAGGTGAACGGCACATCCGGCCCGTACGCGGCCACGCTCTCGTCCGGCCGGGCCAGCTGCCCGGGAGTGGGCGGGATCATCGAGTGCACATGCGCCCACACCGGCGAATCCGCGATCTCCCCGCGCACCGGGCCGACCACGATCAAATGCCCCAGCATGCCCAGCCAGGGCTGGAGATCCGCCTTGCCGAACCGCGCGGTCAGCGTGCTCGGCGTGCCGGCGGGTTCGACCACCCGAGTCAGCTCGACCTGTTCCAGCTGCGCGACCGAGGGCGCGATCTGGTTGAGCTGCAAGGAAGTGCGGGCCAGCTGACGCCCACCGCCCCGGCGCGCCACCTCGGCCGCCACCGCGTACCGACCGGTTTCCGGCGCGATCAGCCGGGCCCGGTAGTCCCCCGCCGCCACCCGGATCGGATGCAGGTGCCACAACCGCCCCGACGGCGAGACCACCACGAGGTGCACCAACGCGTTGTCGTGCACCAGCAGGTCGTCCACCGGCTGCCCGGTGGCCCCGTCGGTGATGGCCAGGCGCAGGTCCTCGCCAACCTGGTCGGCGATCACGGTGACCGGCGGCCGGGCCGGATCGATCGCAGGCTGCGGCGGCCGGGCGTAGGGGTCGGCGACGTTGTCGTAGGTCGGATCCCAGACCGAGCCGGGCGCGGGTGGCGGCGGCACGGTGGCGGACAACAGCGCCGCGGTGACCGCGACCGCGAGCGCGGCGATCATCCCGGCGGCCGGGGCCACCGCGAGCAGGCCGTGGCCGCGCAGGGCCAGCAGCAGGGCGGCCAGCAGCAGGATCCCGGCCGCGACGAACCCGCCGTACACGGTGTTCTCCGCGGTGGACTTCACCCTGGCCGGGACCACGAACGGGATGGTGGCCACCCGGTTGCCGTCGTCCACGGCCAACTCCCACGGGCCCGCCCGGTCCACGCTCAGCGTGCCGCGGTGGAAGCCGGGGGTGGCGCCGAGCCGCACCCTGGCCTCGCTGAACTGCACGCCGGAGCTGGACAGCCGCAACGCGAGTTCGCCGGGTGGGCTGCCCGCGTGCGTGACCACGTCCACCTGCACCGGGCCCGGCACCGGTTCGACGGTGCGGATCACCACGGTCAGCTCGCGCTCGCCGAGGGTCTGCGCGACCTGGATGTCCGCGCCGGTGTCCGCGCCGTCGGCCAGCGCGACGCCGGGGCCGAGTAGCAGGCCGAGTGCGCACACCAGGCTGACCAGCACCGTTGCTCGCGTACTGCCGGAGATGTCCATCACCGCTGGACGTTAGGGTCCGCTGGGGCGGAAAGCGTCACGGCGCAGGGTGATCCGGGCTCCCCCGCACGGGGGACTCGGCCTCCGGGGGCGGTGTCGGATCATCTCAGGGTCGGCCTGGCGGATGTGGTGGGGAGGACGGGTCATGCGCATTGGCGCCAACGAGCCGAGCCGGTCGTTGTCCCGGCAGTCGGTGCTGGTCGCCGCGGTGTGCACGCTGACCGACTCGCTGCTGTTCCTGATGACCGGCTGCGGCCGGAACTGGCCGGAGTGGGCGGCACTGGCCGCGGTGGTCCTGGTGGACGCGGCGCTGGCCGGCCCGGCCCGGCATTCGGGGGTGCTGGCCGCCCTGCACGGGCTGGTGCAGATGGCCTCGCCGCTGCTGATGGTGCCGGGCAACGATGCCGGGCTGATGATCGCCGGCTACCGGGCGGGGGCCTGGCTGTCCGGGTGGCAGGCGTGGACCGCGCTCGGCGTGCTGGTGATCACCCGGGTGGCCACCCAGCTGCTGTACCGGCCGGAGGTGTGGCGCCTGTGGCCGGTGGCGGTGCTGACCGGGGCGGTGCTGCCCTGGCTGGTCGGGCGGTACACCACGGCGCGGCGGGCCTACCTGGCCGAGCTGGAGCAGCGGGCCGAACGGGAGCAACGGGACGCGGAACAGGCCATGGCCGAGGCGATCGCCAGGGAGCGCAGTGCGATCGCGCGGGACCTGCACGATGTGATCGCACACCACGTCAGCGCGATCAACCTGCACGCCGGGGCGGCCCGGCTGAGCCTGACCCCGGGAGCTGCGGCCGCGGCCGGTTCGCTGCACGCGGTGGAGAGCGCCAGCCAGGCCGCGATGGTGGACCTGCGGCATCTGCTGGACCTGCTGCACGGGGACAACGGGGACGGCGCGCGGCAACCGGGGCTGGCGAACCTGGACGAGTTGCTCGACGGGGTGCGGGCGGCGGGGATACCGGCACGGTTGCGGCGCAGCGGGCAGCCGAGGGCGGTGCCGGACTCGCTGGGCATCACGCTGTACCGGATCATCCAGGAAATGCTCACGAACGCGTTGCGGCACGGGGATTCCGGCGGGGTGGACGTGGAACTGGAGTTCCGGACCGGGGCCCTGGAAGTGCGCGCGAGCAACACGATGGCGGTGCGAGTGTCGCGGGATCCGGAGTCGGGCGGCGGGCGCGGGCTGGCCGGGATTCGCAGCCGGGCGGGGATGTTCGACGGGGTAGCGACCTACGGGGTGGACCCGGACGGGCGGACCTGGTCGACCTCGGTGACGTTTCCGCTGGGGGTACGGGGATGACCGTGCGGGTGCTGCTGGCCGACGATCACGCGATGTTGCGCTCGGGGTTGCGGGCTTTGCTGAGCACACAGGCGGATCTGGAGTGCGTGGGCGAGGCCGCGGACGGGCGGGCCGCGGTGGCCGAGGTGGCCCGGTTGCGGCCGGATGTGGCGATGCTGGACATCCGGATGCCCAAGGTGGACGGGTTGAGCGCCACCGAGGCCATTCTGGCCGCGCCGGAGAACCGGACCAAGGTCGTCGTGCTGACCACCTACGACAACGACGAGTACGTCTACCGGGCGTTGCGGGCCGGGGCGAGCGGGTTCCTGCTGAAGAGCCTGCCGCCGGAGGAGTTGCTGACCGCGGTCCGGGTGGCCGCGCGCGGGGACGCGTTGATAGATCCTTCGGTCACCCAGCGGTTGATCGCCCGGTTCGCCGGGAGTATCGCGCCGCCCGCCTCGGCCCCGGGACTGGAGTCGTTGACCACCCGGGAACGGGAGGTGCTGCTCCTGGTCGCGCGGGCGTGCAGCAACGCGGAGATCGCCGCGGCCTTGCACGTGGGCGATGAGACGGTGAAAACCCACGTGTCCCGGATCCTGGCCAAGCTGGGCTTGCGGGACCGGGTGCACGCGGTGGTGTACGCGCACCTCAACGGCCTGGTCTAGGGCCGCCCGACCCAGTCCAGGCAGACGCCGACCGCGTCATCGTCCAGGTACTGGTCCTGGCAGAAGGCGCGCAGATCGTGCAACAGGGCCCGGATCGCCTCGCCAGGGTGCAGGTTGGCGGTGGTCTTGAGCAAACGTTCCAGGCTGTCGGCGTAGCGGCGGCCGTTGAAGACGGACTCGTAGATGCCGTCGCTGAGCAGGAACAGGCGGTCGCCCGGCCGGATGTTGAACTCCTGCTCCACGTAGACGGTGCTGTCGAACATGCCCAGCGGGAGCTGCGGTTCCAGGTGCACGGGGGCCACCTCGCCCGCGCGCAGCCGCCAGATCCGGGGCGAGCCGGCGTCGATGGCGGTGACCCGGCCGTCGGCGATGTCCAGCCGGAGCAGCAGGGTGGAGACGTGCTGGCGGCCGCCGTGCTGGGACCAGATGGCCTGGTCGGCCAGTGCGGCCTGGTCCGGCAGGCTGACGCCTGCTCGTCTGGCGTTGCGCAGGGCGTTGATGGCCAGGCTGGTGAGCAGCGCGGCGTCCACGCTCTCGCCCATGCCGTTGGTGACCGCGACGGTCACCGAGTCGGCGTCGGCGGTCCAGTCGAAGTTGTCCCCGCGCACCGCGTAGGCCGGTTCCAGCTGGCCGGCCAGGGTGAACTCGGCGCGTTCCAGGCCCCGGCCGGGCAGCAGCTGCCACTGGATCTCCGCGGCCAGGGTCAGGCGTTCGGCCCGGCGGGCGTGCCGGAAGCGGTCGGTGGCGGTCTCGGCCACCCGGAACGCCTGGGCGGCGGCGTGCGCCAGGTCGACCAGCTCCTCGGCGTCCTCCTCGGCGGGTTGACTGGAGAAGGACACCCGGAGCACGCCGAAGCGATCACCGCGGACGGTCATCGGGAGGTAGAGGACCTCGTGCGTGTCCTCGGTGCGGCGCACCGGTTCCTGGCCGCCGAAGGCCAGGCCGGCCGGGGTGCCCGCGATCGCCATCGGGGCGGGGGCTTCCGCGCGCAGGGGTTGCAGGGCCAGCATGCGGTAGTCGGCGAGGAACACCTCAGTGCCACTCGCCCCGTACTCGGTGTGCAGAATGTCCGCCAGGACCTCACCCAGATCGTGCGCGGGCGCGCGGAGCATGGCACGCTCAGCGAAGGCGAGACGGTTGGCACGCATGTCAAGACACCTGCCTGAGTGGAGTACTGCCCTGGTGAGGAACCACAGTCACCGTCCGGCCGAACTCGCGGCCGCGGTGGAGGCTGCGGCGGAAACACTGGTCATCGTGTGGGGACGCGCCGCGGAGAGTGTCCACCCCAAGGTATCGGCCTCGCAGCTGGGCGCGCTGGTCGTGGTGGAGCGGCACCGGTCCATCACGCTGGGCAAACTGGCCGAGGAGCTGGGCGCGATCCCCTCTTCGGCGAGCCGGTTGTGCGATCGGCTGCAGGCCGCGGGCCTGCTGGCGCGGCGGTCCAACCTGGCGGACCGGCGTGAGGTGTCGCTGGAACTCACCAAGGACGGTTCCCGGCTGCTGGCGCAACTGCGGGGCGCCCGCCAGGCCGAACTGCGCCGGGTGCTCGACGGCATGAGCCCGGCAGAGCAGACCGCGTTGCTGGCCGGGCTCGCCGGCTTCCACTCGGCCTCGGGCGCGCTGGGCGTGGACCGTGAGGACACGGCGTAGTCGCCACCGCATTCCCGTCCTCCATGCCTAGACCCAGCCAGGTATTTGTCATGAGGCAAGGATTCTAGCCATAGATCCTTGTCATCCCGCAACTTCCTCCGCGGCGGCGAGGACGATGCGGGTGCCGCCGGCGAGCAGGGTGCTGGCGTTGAGGCCGAACATGCGGTGGAAGCTGGTGCTGAAGTGGGCGGCGGAGGCGAAGCCGACCGCGTTGGCGGCGGTGGTCAGGTCCTGCCCTGCGGCGATGGCGGCGGCCATCCGCAGCATCCGGGTCCACAGCCGGTACTGGCGGAAGCTGGTGCGGGTGTGCGCGGCGAACAGGTGCAGGAACCGGGAGGTCGACAGGTGCACCTGGGCGGCGATCTCGGCGGCGCCGCACTGGTTTTCCGGGTGGGCGCGCATGATGTCCAGGGCCGTGCGAATTCGCTCGTCCACCTGACCTGCGCCGGGCGTGCCGAGTAGGGCGAAAAGGGTGTCCGGATCGGGTGCGATGTCGCGCTGGAAATGGCGGATCAGGTCTTGCTCGTCCGGGTGGTCGAAGTGCGCGATCGGTGTGTGTTCGCGCATCCGGCCCCGGAGATGGTTGGCCAGGGCGGTGTGCGGGTCCAGGTAGTAGAACAGGATCTGGCCGTCGGCGATGATCTGGTGCCGGGTGCGCGCGGGGATCAGCGCGCTGCGCGACTTGCGTTCGCCGATGCCGTCCGCGCACAGCGTGAACGGCTGGTCGAGGCCCACCGCGAGGCAGTCCACCGAGCCGGAATGCGGGTCAAGGCGCAGGGACGGACCCCGGTAAACGGCCTGGCCCAGCCGGATCCAGATGGTGGCCGCCGGGTCAGGACAGCACGTTTCTGGAAGCGGACCGGTGTCCATGTCGGCGATGATCGCACAGACCACCGGGAGGGAAACGGAATGCGCAGAACGCGTCTGGGGCAGGGTTTGCTGGTACTGGCCGGGCTGATCAACATCCTGCCGGGGGTGGGCGCGTTGTCGGTGTCGAGCGCGGAATCGGCCTATGGCGTGGAGATCGCCGGTGCGGATTTGCAGGTGCTGATGCGGCATCGCGCGGTGCTGCTCGCGTTGATCGGTGTCATTTGTGTGATCGGGGCGTTCCGGCCGAGCTGGCGTCCGGCGGCGGTTTTTGGCAGTGGGATCAGCTTTGGCAGTTTCCTGCTTGTGGTGGTGGCGAACACGCCGGTGAATCCGGAGTTGACCAGGGTGGCCTGGATTGACGTGGTGGCGCTGGTCATCCTGTCCGGTGGCGCGGTGCTGGCGCGGGAGCGACGCCCGGGGTGAGCACGGTGCCGCCCAGCAACTCCAGCGCGGTCGCGGAGGCCGAGCCCGGTTCGGCGTGGAAGAGCACCAGCCGCTGGCCCTCGGTGTCGGGCAGGGTGAGCAGGTCGTCGGTCAGGGTGAGGCGGCCGAGGACCGGGTGCCGGTAGTCGCGGTGGTGGCTGGCGCAGTCGCGGACCGGGTGGCCGGACCACAGCGCGCTGAACTCGGGGCTGGACAGCGCCAGGTCGCCGATCAACTCGGCCAGCGCGGGATCGCCCTGGTGGTGACCGGCGATGCGGCGCAGGTCGGCGACGGTGTCCCTGGCCTTGCCCGCCCAGTCGCCGAAGAGTTCGCGCAGATGCGGGTCCAGGAAGAAGAGCCTGGCCCAGTTGGGGCGGGTGGCCGGGGTGTCGGGGGCGGCCGGGTCCAGGTGCCCGGCGAGCAGGGCGTGCGCGAGGGGGTTCCAGGCCAGGATGTCGGTGTGGCGGCCCAGGATCAGCGCGGGCAGGTTGAGCGTGGCGACCAGGGTGCGCAGGTGTGGCTGGAGGCGTTCGGGACGTCTGCGGCGGCGGGCCTTGGGCGCCGGGCGGGCCAGGGTGTGCAGGTGGGCGCGTTCGTCCTGGTCCAGCTGGAGGGCGTTGGCCAGGGCATCGAGGACAGCGGCGGAGGCGTTCTGGCTCTGGCCCTGTTCCAGGCGGGTGTAGTAGCCGGCGCTGACCCCGGCCAGGTGGGCCAGTTCCTCGCGGCGCAGGCCGGGGACGCGGCGGCGGTCGCCGTAGTCGGCGAGACCGGCGGCGGCCGGGGTGAGGCGGGCGCGGCGGGATCGCAGGAACTCGCCCAAAACCGTGTCCATGGCTCCAGCATGCGCGAGTTCGCCGCGGATTTCCTGCACCTGACAGGGGCAGGCAACCGGGCAGGGCTGCGGGCACGATCGGCGGCATGGTGAACGTGCTGGTGATCGGCGGGTCCGGGACGATCGGGTCCGCGGTGGTGCGGGTGTTGCGGGAGCGCGGGCACACGGTGTTGAGCGCCTCCCGGTCGGGTGAACTCGCGGTGGACATCGAGCGGCCGGAGTCGGTGGCGGCGGTGCTCGCCGGGGTGCCGGAGCTGGACGCGGTGGTGTGCTGTGCGGCCAGTGGCGGGCTGACCATGGTGGACGCGGGCAGTGACACCGAGTTCACCCGGGGGTTGGACGGGAAGTTGCTCGGACAGGTGCGGTTGCTGCGTAGCGCAATCCCCCGGTTGCGGGACGGCGGATCGGTCACGCTGACCGGGGGCACGTTCGTGGAACCGTTGCCGGGGGCCAGTTTCGGCGCGCTGGTCAATGCCGGGCTGGCGGCGTTCGTGGCCGCGGCGGCACTGGAGTTGCCGCGTGGGTTGCGGGTGAACCTGGTGGCGCCAGGATGGGTGCGGGAAACCCTGGGGTCGGCCACGGATGGAGTGCCCGCGGCGGAGGTGGCGCTGGCCTACGCGCGGGCGGTGGAGGAGGGCGGACTCACCGGGGGCACATTAGTTGTCGCCCGGCAAACGTAGGGCTACGGTAGAACGGTGATTCCAGCGACGCACGAACCGGGCGAGCCGCAGCACAGTCAGCAGATGCTGGAGTTGTCGACCCGCTCCGCAGGCGACGCCCTGGTGCTGACCGCGGTCGGCGAGATCGACCTGCTGACCGTGGACGCACTGCGCACGGCCCTGCACGACCAGCTCACCGCCGCCCCACCCTTGCTGGTCCTGGACCTGGGCGGGGTGTCCTTCCTGGCCTCCTGCGGACTGGCCGCGCTGGTGGAATTCGAACGGGCCGCGACCGAGAAGTCGGTGAAACTGCGGCTGGTGTCCACCGCGCGCTCGGTCACCCGCCCCCTGGAGGCCACCGGCCTGCTACGCACCTTCGAGCTGTTCGACGACGTCCAGTCAGCCCTGCCCTGACCGCGTGCTCCGCCCTCTCGTACCACTTGGGCCAACTGGTACGCCCACTTCGGCCAAACCGGCGTACCAGTTGGGCCAACTCGCCGTCCATAACGGCCAACACACCGTCGACAACGGCCAACACGGTGTGGGTGGGTCAGTGCTTGCTGCGGCCTACTTTGGCTGCCCAGGGGTGGTTCAGGTAGGACGGGCCGGTGGGGGCGCCGGTGATCCGGTGGTTGAGGTAGAGCGTGTTCGGTAGCTGGACCAGCGGGATCCAGCGGGTCCAGGCCGGGTCTGCCAGGGTGGGGGCGCCGGTGACCAGGGTCAGGTCGGCGCGGCCTTCGCCGATCCGGGCGGGCAGGCCGATCCGGGCGCAGGCGGCGAGCACCTCGTGCGCGACCGCGGTCGCCTCCAGGCCGCTGCCGGCCTGGAGGACCAGGTCCTGGCGCAGTGGTTCGGCCTCGGCGACGAGCTGGCGGGCCTGGTCCAGCGCGGAGCGTGGCAGCTGGGGGCTGGCGCCGGCGGCCAGGATGGTGCCCTCGGCATCGCTGTCGGCAGCGGGTGGTTCGGTGGGCTGGACCAGGCCGGCGTAGGCGGCGCGGGCGATGGCCTCGCGGTCCAGGGCCAGGGACAGCGCCCGGCTCAACCGCGGGTCGGCCAGGGCGCCGCCAGGGCGCGGGTCCAGTGCGGCCAGGGTGTCGCCCTGGCCGAAGTAGACCCGGCCGGTGATGCTGCGGGTCAGCCGGACCATCGCGGTGGGGCTGGCCAGGTAGCTGCCCTCGATCGAGGAGTCCAGCAGGCCGTTGATCAGCGCGGGGCCGTCGGCGAAGGTGAACCGGACCGAACCGGCCCTGGCCCGTTCGGCCTGGTTCCAGTAGCCGTCGAAGCGGGTGAGCAGGATGTGCGAGCCGGGAACCCATTCGGCCAGCCGGAACGGGCCACTGCAACCGTCCGATGTGGACGGTGCACCGGCGGCGAGGGATCGCAGGCTGGCCACTACACCGGCGTTGCCCGCCAGGGCGTGGGCGAGCAGCGGATCGGGCTGGCGCAGCCGCAGGGTGACTTCCAGGGGCCCGGTCGCGCTGATGCTGGCCACCTTGTCGAAGCGGTGCGCCTGGGCGCCGCCGAGGCCGCGGTCGGCCGAACGGCGCAGGCTGGCGACCGCGTCCGCGGCGGTCAGCCGGCGGCCGTCGTGGAAAAGGATGCCGTCGCGCAGCCGGTAGATCAGGGTCAGCGGGTCCGGGGTGGCGATCTCGGTGGCCAGTCCGGGCAGCCGTTCGCACAGGTTCGCGGTGACGGTGTCCTCTGGCGGTTCGCCGCCGCGCAGCCAGTCCAGTGACCGGGGTTCGCGCCGGATGGCCCAGCTGAATCCGGCGATGTCCCCGGCCGCGGCCGGGGTCTCGGTGGAGTAGCGCAACTGCACCAGTCCCGGTGTGACCGCCCCGCAGCCGGCCAGCAGCACGCCGAGCAGGGCGAGCGCGACCGGGCGGAAAGTCATGGCCCGATGCTGACAAAACCGCTGCCACTGCGGCAAGCCCTGTGGCTGTGGTCTTTCGGACCAAATCCTTCGGGACCGAATGATCTCCGGTCCACAGTGGATCAGCCGGCGGCGGCCACCGGGGTCTGCTCGCGGACCCGGCGGGCGGGCACCACCAGCGGGGTGCCGGTCTCCGGGCACGGGATGACCCGGCAGGCCAGCCCGAACACCTCCCGCACCAGCTCGGCGGTGACGATCTCCCTGGGGTCGCCCTGGGCCACGATCCGGCCGCCGCGCATGGCGATCAGGTGGGTGGCGTAGCGGCAGGCGTGGTTGAGGTCGTGCAGCACCGCGACCAGGGTGTGTCCGCGCTGCTCGTGCAGGTCGGCGCACAGGTCGAGCACCTCGACCTGGTGCGCGATGTCCAGGAAGGTGGTCGGCTCGTCCAGCAGCAGGATCGGGGTCTGCTGGGCCAGCACCATGGCCAGCCAGACCCGCTGCCGCTGCCCGCCGGAGAGTTCGTCCACGAACCGCTCGGCCAGCTCGTCCACGCCGGTCAGCGCCAGTGCCTCGGCCACCGCGGCCTCGTCCTCGGTGGACCACTGGCGCAGCAGCCGCTGGTGCGGGTACCGGCCGCGGGCGACCAGGTCGGCCACGGTGATCCCGCTGGGCGCGATGGAGGTCTGCGGCAGCAGGCCGAGCCGCCGGGCGACCTCCTTGGCCGGGTAGGAGGAGATCGCCGCGCCGTCCAGCACCACCGCGCCTGCCTTGGGCTTGAGGATCCGGGACAGCGCCTTGAGCAGGGTGGACTTGCCGCAGGCGTTCGGGCCGACGATCACGGTGAAGGATCCGTCCGGGATCCGCACGCCCAGTCCCTCGGCCACGATCCGGGCCTCGTAGGCCAGCGTCAGGTCCTCGGCGTGCAGCCGGGGCTCGCTGTGTTCCACCGCCATCGATCTACCTTCCTCGCCATTCGGTGGCCAGCAGCCAGGCGAGGTAGATCCCGCCGACCGCCGCCGTCATGACCCCGACCGGCACCGCGACCGGGGAGAAGAGCCGTTGTGCCGCGAAGTCGCTGAGTGAGACCACGAACGCGCCCATCAGCGCGGTGGGCACCAGCACCGGGGAGGCGGCCCTGGTGAGCCGCCGGGCCAACTGGGGGGCCATCAGCGCGACGAAGGCGACCGGTCCGGCCGAGGCCACCGCGACCGCGGCCAGCGCCACGCTGGTGACCATGAGCACGGCCCGGCTGCGCTGCACCGGCACGCCGAGCGCGCTGGCCGCCTCATCGCCCATCTCCAGCAGCGCGAGCCGCCGGGCCATGGTGAAGGCCAGTGGCAGCAGCAGGACCAGTGCGATGCCGACTGGCAGCACGTGTTCCCAGCCGCGGGAGTTGAGGCTGCCGGTGAGCCAGGCCTGGGCGATGGTGGCATCGCGCAGGTCGGCCCGGCTGATCAGGTAGGAGTTGACCGCGATCAGGATCGCGTTCACCCCGACGCCGACCAGCACCAGCCGGGAGCCGTGCACGCCCCTGGTGAAGGCCAGCAGGTACATGGCCAGCGCGGTGAGCAGGCCGCCCGCGATGGCCCCGAAGGCCAGCTGGGCCGCGCTCGCGCCTGCGATGATCATCAGGATGCCGCCGGTGGCCGCGCCGGTGGTGAAGCCGATGAAGTCGGGGCTGCCCAACGGGTTGCGGGCCAGGCTCTGCATGAGCGCGCCGCTGACCGCCAGCGCGGCGCCGATGAGCAGGCCGGTGAGCCAGCGCGGCAGCCGGAACTCGGTGATCACGTACTGGGCGGCCCGGCCGCCCTCGCCGGCCAGCGCGGAGAGCACCTGGCCGACGGTGAGTTCGTACTCGCCGATGGTCAGGGTGAACGCGCCGATGACCAGGATGGCCAGCACCAGGCCGAGCACCACGGCGGCGGTGCGGCCGTGCAGGCGCAGCGAGAAGTGGCCGCCGCGGCTGCGCAGCACGCGGGACGGGCGGGGCTTGGCTGCCAGGTCGGTCATGCCGCCACCAGCTTCCGGCGGCGCACCAGCAGGATGAACACGGGCGCGCCGAGGAACGCGGTGACCACGCCGACCTCCAGTTCGCCCGGTGCGAGCAGGATCCGGCCGAGGATGTCGGCGGCCAGCAGCAGCACCGGGGCCAGCACCATCGAGTAGGGCAGCAGCCAGCGCTGGTCGGGGCCGGTGAAGCCGCGGACCATGTGCGGCACGGCCAGTCCGACGAAGCCGATCGGCCCGGCGGCGGCGGTGGCCGCGCCGCAAAGCAGGGTGATCGCGATCGCGCCCAGCGCGCGGGTGCGGCCGATGTTGGCGCCCAGCGCCCGGCCGGCTTCCTCGCCGAGGGCGACCGCGTTGAGCGAGCGGGCCAGCAGCAGGGCCAGCACGATCCCGGCGAGCAGGAACGGGGCCAGTTCGATGACGGTGGACATCTTGCGCCCGGCCAGCGCGCCGACCACCCAGTAGCGGAACTGGTCGAAGGTCTTGTTGTCCAGCAGCACGATGGTGGAGATGAACGCGCTCAGCGCCGCGCTGATCGCCACCCCGGCCAGCACCAGGCGTTCGGGGGTGGCGGCCCGCCGTCCGGCCGAGCCGAGCAGGAACACCAGCACCGCGGCGGCCGCGGCCCCGGCGAAGGCGAACCAGACGTAGCCGCCCGCCGCGCCGACGCCGAACCAGCCGATGCCGATCACCACCGCCGCGGAGGCGCCCAGGTTGACGCCGAGCAGGCCGGGGTCGGCCAGCGGGTTGCGGGTCAGCGCCTGCATGAGCGCGCCGGCCAGCCCGAGAGCCGCACCGACGCCGAGCCCGAGCAGGGTGCGCGGGATGCGCAGGTCGTGGATGACCAGGGACTCGGTGGAGTCCGACGGCGACCAGAGCGCCTGCCAGACCTCGGACAGCGGGATGCTCCGCGCACCGATGGCGATGCTGAGCAGGCACACCAGCACCAGCACCCCGACGGCGCCGAGCAGCCCGGCCCCTCGGGTGGCGCTACCGGCCGAGATCACCCTGTCCCCCTTCTGCCCCATGACGGTTCAACTAAGGCGAGGCTAACTAAAGGGGTTCAATGGCTCAATGACGGGGGTCACCCGAGCGGTTGCGGTCCGGTGTCGATCAGAACACGGTGCGTGACGACCGGCTCCGGCTGGTCAGGGCTTCGCCAGCCGGGCCGCCACCTCGCGCTTGTCGATCTTGCCCACCGCGGTGCGCGGCAGATCCCCGGTCAGCTCCAGCAGGTCTGGGAGCTTGTACTGGGCCAGGCCGCGGGCGGTGAGGAAGGTCTTCAGCTCGCGCAGCGCGGGGGCCTCGCCCTCGGGCACGATGACCGCGCAGACGCGTTCGCCGAGCATGTCGTCGGGCACCGGGATCACCGCGACCTGGCGGATGCCGGGGTGCGCGAGGAGGTGCTCTTCGAGTTCCTCGGCCGAGACGTTCTCGCCGCCGCGGTTGATGACCTCCTTGACCCGGCCGGTGACCACGAGGTGGCCGCTGGGCAGCTGGCGGACCAGGTCGCCGCTGCGGTAGTAGCCGTCCGGGGTGATCGCGGTCTCGTTGTGCTTGGCGGCGCGGTAATAGCCGCGGATCGTGTACGGGCCGCGGACCAGGAGTTCGCCGGTCTCCCCCGCCGGGACGTCGTTGCCGTCGGCGTCGACCACGCGCAGTTCGTCGTCGGCGGAGAGCGGGCGGCCCTGGCTGATGGCCACGATCTCCTCGTCATCGTCCGCGCGGGTGTAGTTGAGCAGGCCCTCGGCCATGCCGAAGACCTGTTGCAGCCGGCAGCCGAGCTGGCCGGGCAGCGCGCGGGCGGGTTCGGCGGCGAGTTTGGCGCCGCCGACCTGGAGCAGGCGCAGCGAGGACAGGTCGCCGTCCTCCCATTCGGTGGCCTGGCCCCAGAGCATGGCCAGCGGCGGCACCAGCGCGGTGACGGTGGCCCCGGCCCGCTCGATCAGCGGGAAAGCGTTGTCGGGACTGGGATCGGAGAGGAAGACCGCGCTGCCGCCCACGCCCAGGATGCCCAGCACGCCGGGACAGGCCAGCGGGAAGTTGTGCGCCACCGGCAGTGCGACCAGGTAGACGTCGTCCTGGGTGAGTTCGCAGACCTCGGCGCTGGCACGCGCGTTGTAGGCGTAGTCGTTGTGAGTCCTGGGAATCAGCTTGGGCAGACCGGTGGTGCCACCGGAGACCAGCAGCACCGCCACGTCGGCCGGGTTCACCTCGGGCAGCGCCACCGGGTCGGCGTCCACTGTGGACAGTGCGGTGCCGAGGTCGCCGGGATCGCCGAGCACCAGCACGTGCCGGACCGACTGGACCCGGGCGGTGACCTCGCGGGCCAGTTCGCGGTAGTCGAAGCCGCCGAAGGTGTCCGGGATGACGTAGGCGACCGCCTCGGACAGCTCGGCCAGGTGGCCGATCTCGTGCGAGCGGTGCGCGGGCAGGGTCAGCGCGGGCACCGCGCCCACCCGGAGCAGGGCGAAGAGCAGCACCACGAACTCGGCCACGTTGGGCAGCTGGACCACCACCCGATCCCCTTGGCGGACACCGAGTTCGAGCAGTCCGGCGGCCATCCGGTCGGCGGCGGCGTCGAGCTGGGCGTAGCTGATCCGCCGGTCGCCGTCCACCAGCGCGGTGCGGTCGCCGTGCTGGAAAGCCCAGTCGCGCAGGAGTTCCCCGATCGGGACGTCCTGCCAGTGCCCCGCCTCGCGGTAGCGCGCGGCGTACTCGTCCGGCCACGGCACAAAACCGTCCATTGTGGACTGATTCTCGATCATCACGCCCTCATTCGCCCGCGGTGCGGGACAGTTCGGCCTCGACCTCATCGGCCGACATCGCCAGCACGGCCAGGTAGATCTCGGCGACCTGGGCCAGCCGGCCCGGGGTGGTCTCGCGCTCGGCCAGCTGGCCGGCCATCGCACCCACCGACAGGGTGGCGAAGAGCAGTTTCACCGAGACGGCCGTGGTGTCCAGCGCCTCGCGCAGCTTGCTGACGATGGTGGTGGCCAGCACGGAATCGCCGCCCCGCTGGAAGAAGTCGTCGTCCAGGCCGAACTGCGCGCCGCCGAGCACCTCCTGCCAGACACTCGCGACGACCTTCTCCAGCGCGGTGCGCGGCGGCACGAACGGCTTGCGGTCACCCTGATCGGCCCACAGCTGCTGCACCGCACGGCGGTCGATCTTGCCGTTGGCGGTCAGCGGCAGCTCGGCCAGCACCACGATCCGCTCGGGCACCATGTGCGGTGGCAACGCCTGGCGGACCTGCTCGCGCAGTTCCTCGCCGGTGACGCCGGTGGCGGCCACCGCGGCGACCAGGGCCGCGCCGGGCGCCCTGGTCACGCCCGCGATGGCGCGGCCGACGCCGTCCAGGGCGCCAAGCGCGGATTCGACCTCGCCGAGTTCGATCCGGAAACCACGCAGCTTCACCTGGTGATCGCGGCGGCCCAAAAACTCCAGGGTGCCGTCCGGCCAGTAGCGGCCGAGGTCGCCGGTGCGGTACCAGTTCTGTCCATTGTGGACAACGAACCGGTCGGCGGTGCGTTCCGGATCGCCGCGGTAGCCCAGGGCCACGCCGTCGCCGCCGATCCAGAGTTCGCCTGCCACCCAGTCCGGGCAGTCCCGGCCGCGGGCGTCGACCACCCGGCAGCGCACGTTGGTCAGCGGGGTGCCGTAGGGCACCGAGATCCAGTGCGCCGGCACCTCGCCGGTGACCTCGCACACGGTGGAGTGGATGGCGGTCTCGGTGGTGCCGCCCAGGCCGACGAAGCGGGCGGCGGGGGCCTGGGCGCGCAGGCGGCCGGGCAGGTCGACGGTGACCCAGTCGCCGCCGAGCAGCACCAGGCGCAGGGTGTCGCCCAGGTTGCCCGCGGTGAGCAGCATGTCCAGCAGTGGCGGCACGCAGTTGACGATGGTCACCCCGCGCTCGCGGACCAGGGTGGCCCAGTCCGCGGCCTCGCGCCGTTCGTTCTCGCCGACCAGGACGATCGCGCCGCCGGCCGAGAGCGGGCCGAAGATGTCGAAGACGGAGAGGTCGAAGTCGAGTGCGGACACGCCCAGGGTGCGGTCGGCGGGGCCGATCTGGTAGCGGGCGTTGAGGTCGTCGATGGTGTTCATCGCGGCCCGGTGCGGCACTTCGACGCCCTTGGGCTCGCCGGTGGAGCCGGAGGTGAACAGCACGTAGGCGGGGATTTCCGGCTCGCCCAGCACGGGTTCGACGGGTTCGGCGCGCAGGGCTTCGGCGAGCCGGTCGGCGTCGAGGACGAGGCGCACCCCGGCCCTGGCGTGGATGCGTTCCCGCCGGGCGGCCGGTTGTTCCACGCTGACCGGCACGTAGGTGGCCCCGGCGGCGAGCACGCCGAGCACGGCGACGAGCTGGTCCGGGCCCTTGGGCAGGGTGACCGCGACGGCCTCGCCGGCTTCGACGCCGCGGGTGCGCAGCGCGCCGGCGACCCGGCGGGCCCGGTCGGCGAGTTCGCGGTAGCTGAGTTCGCCGTCGGCGCCCCAGAGCACGGCTGGCGCGTCCGGGGTTTCCTTGGCCTGGTTGAAGAATCCTTCGTGCAGGCGGCGACCGGAGCGCGGCGCGGCGGTGTCGTTGGCGGTGTCGCGGGTGGTGAGCTGGGCGGTGGGCAGCAGCGCGGGCACCGGCTGCTGCCAGTCCGAGTCGGCCGAGCCGAGCCAGTGCACCAGGGTGCGGTATGCCTCGAACATGGCGTCCATCAGCCCGGCGGGGAAGGCGGTCTCGCGGATGTCCCAGTTGACCAGCAGCCCGCCGTTGACCTCGGTGACCTGGGCGTCCAGGAGCACCTGCGGGCCCTGGGAGATGATCCACACCGGTTCGCCGAAGCTGCCCTTGACCTTGTCGTCGAACAGTTCGCCGAGGTTGAGCGCGCTGGTGTAGACGACCGGGGCCAGGATCTGTTCGCCGTTGGCGCGGGAGAGGTCGCGCAGCACTTCGACGCCGGAGTAGTCGGCGTAGGCGGCGTCGGTGTGCATGCGGGCCTGCAGCCTGCGCGCGTCCTCCAGGAAGGAGCGCGGTTCGGACAGGTCCACGTCCAGCAGCACCGAGCTGGTGAAGTCGCCAACCAGTTTGCCGACGTCGGCGTGGGTGTTCTCGCGGTCGAACAGCGGCAGGTTGAGCAGGAACCGGGGTTGTCCGCTCCAGGCGGCGAGCACCTCGGCGAACACGGTGGCCAGGGCCATGGCCGGGGTGATCCGGTGCTGGTGCGCGCGTTCGATCAGCCGCTGCTTGTCCTCGGGCGCGAGCCACAGGTGCTTGCGCACGGTGTGCAGGCTGTCGCCGCGGTCGGCTTCGGGCACCAGCGGCAGGTCGGGCGCGGCGGGCAGTTCGGGCAGCCTGCTCTGCCACCAGCTGCGCGCGCGTTCCCATGCCTCGCGGCGCAGCGGGGCACGCTCGGCGAGGTACTGCGGGTAGCTGTAGTCGATGGGGGCGAGGGTGTCGCCCTGGTAGAGCGCGGCGAGGTCGGCGAGCAGCACCCGGAAGCTGAGCGCGTCGGCGGCGACCATGTCCACGTCCACGTGCAGCCTGCTCCGCCCGCCGGGCAGCCGGGTGAGCTGGAGCGCGAAGACCTGGCCGCCCTCGATGTCCAGGATCTGGTGCGACCACTGCTCGCGCAGTTCGGCGAGGCGGGCCTCGGCGTCGGCGTGTTCGCGCAGGTCCTCGACGGTGAGCGCGTCGTAGCTGGGCTGGTCCTGGATACGCTGGCGGCCGTCGTCGGTGAGCCGGGCCCGCAACATGCCGTGCCGGGCGACCAAGGCGCGCACCGCGGGCGCGAAGCGGTCCGGGTCGACCTCGCCACCGTCGAACTCGACGTAGAGGTGCGCGGCCACCGCACCGAGCGCCTGCCCGTCCCCGCGACCGACCCAGTAGGCGTGCTGCATGAGGGCCAGCGGGAACTCGGCGGCGCTGTCGAAGCGCTCGACCGGCGCGGCGGGCGCCACCGGGGCGGGCGCGGGAGCGAGGCGTCCGCTGAGCAGTTCGAACCATTCGCCGAGGCTGGGCCGCTCGGCCAGTTCGGCGAAGGTCACCTCAATGCCGCGCTTGCGCCACTGCCCGGCCAGCCGCATCAGCCGGATCGAGTCCAGCCCCAGCTCGATGAGGTTGTCCGCGTCCAGGAGTTCCTCCGGCGTGCGGTCCACCAGTTGTGCCAC
The DNA here is from genome assembly GCF_023094165.1 of Crossiella sp. S99.2. Taxonomy (GTDB): domain Bacteria; phylum Actinomycetota; class Actinomycetes; order Mycobacteriales; family Pseudonocardiaceae; genus Crossiella. The sequence continues at coordinate 46,342 of NZ_JALMDK010000023.1, forward strand.
TTCACGGCGCAGGTCATCGGCGGTCGGGCTGCTCGACACGGGCTTGTGCTCCCTTGTGATCCAGGCTGCATGGCACACTGGCCTCTTGCAAAAGTGAGGCTAACCTAAGCAAGGTTTACCTCATAGCCCCTGCTCCGCGCTCTCCGAGGACAACGACTGATGACGAACGAACCGGGCGCGCGGGACGACGCCGCCGCAGCCAAGCGGCGCGCTCTGATGCGCCAGCTCATGGCCAAAGCGGGCATCGCCGAGGACGTCGCGCCCGACCGGATCAAGCCCCGGGATCGTTCGGCGCGCACGCCATTGTCCTTTGCCCAGCAGAGCATGTGGGTGCACCAGCAGAGCCGGCCGGACAGCGCCGCGTACAACGTCGCCATGCTCATCCGGCTCTCCGGCGAACTGGACGAGGCGGCGCTGGGGCGGGCGCTGGGCGAGCTGGTCCGGAACCAGGAGATCCTGCGCACCCGCTACCTCGCCGAGGCCGACGGATCGGCGCATCAGGTCGTCGCCGAGGAGAGCAGTTTCACACTGTCCGCGCACGAGCTGACCGGTTCGGCGGACCTGGAGGCGGCCGCGGACGCGGCGGCGGCCGAGTTCGCCGCGGCGCCCTTCGACCTGAGCGCTGAGGACTCGCTGCGCGCGGTGCTGCTCCGGCTGGGCGCGCGGGAGCACGCGCTGGTGCTGGTGGTGCACCACATCGCCTGCGACGGGCTGACCTGGCACGGTCTCTTCGGCGAGCTGGCCGCCCGCTACCGCGCGGCCCAGGTGCCCGCCCCGGCGGTGCAGTACGCCGACTTCGCCGCCTGGCAGCGCACCACCTGGCAGGCCCCCGAGGCGGATCTGACGTTCTGGCGCGAGCGGCTCACCCCGACCCCTGAGCCGCTGGACCTGCCCACCGACCACCCGCGCCCTGCCCAGCAGGCCGAAGCGGGTCACCTGATCGTCCGCCGGTTCGATTCCGCGCTGCCGCAACGACTTCGCGAGTTCGCCGCCCGGGAGAACGTGACCCCGTTCATGGTGCTGCTGGCCGCGACCAGCGCGCTGCTGCACCGCTACACCGGCGCCACCGACCTCGCGCTCGGCACCGTGGCCACCAGCCGCGAGCAGGCTGAGCTGGCACACCTGGTCGGCAACTTCGGCAACACCCTGGTGCTGCGCACCGATCTGGCCGGCGAACCGGACTTCCGCGAGCTGCTGGACCGGGTGCGCACCGGCACCCGCGAGGCTTTCGCGCACCAGTCGCTGCCCTTCGACAGCCTGCTGGACGCGGTGCGCCCGCGCCGGGCACCCGGCCACGCCCCGCTGTTCGACGTGGTGCTGGCCTTCATCGCCGGGGAGATCCTGACCCTGGACCTGCCCGGCGTGCGGGCGAGCTGGCGGCACGTGGACAACGGCACCACCCAGACCGACCTTGGCCTGCAGGCCATCCTCACCGAGGACACCCTGCTGTTCGAGGCCACCTACCGCACCGAGTTGTTCACCGCCGACCGGATCACCCGCCTGCTCGGCCACCTGGAACACCTGCTGACCGCCGCACTGTCCACTCCGGACACTCCGATCAGCCGTCTCGACCTGCTCGGGCCCGAGGAGCGGACCGCGCTGGTCGAGGGCTTCAACAACACCGCGGCCGGGGCGGACTGGCGTTCGGTGGCCGAACAGTTCCTCGACCAGGCTGAGCGGACCCCGGAGGCCACCGCGCTGGTCTTCGGCGCGGACCGGCTCAGCTACCGGCAACTGGCCGAGCGCGCGGAGCGACTCGCCGCGCGGCTGGCGGCTCGCGGCGCGGGCCCGGAACGCACGATCGCGCTCGCGCTGCCCCGCTCGGCCGAGCTGGTGGTGGCGTTGCTGGCGATCGTCCGCTCCGGCGCGGCCTACCTGCCGATCGACCTGGCCTACCCGGCCGAGCGGATCACGCTCATGCTCACCGACGCGGCCCCGCACCTGGTGCTGTGCGAACCCGGGTTCGCCGCGACCGCGGGACTGCCGCCGGAGCAGGTGTTCTCCTTGGCGGACAACGGTTCCAGCGAACCACCCCGCCGCCCCTCGGCCGAGCACCCGGCGTACGTGATCTTCACCTCCGGCTCCACCGGCCGCCCCAAGGCCGTGCAGGGCACCCAGCTCGCGCTGGCCAACCGGCTGGCCTGGGGCCGGGCGCTGACCCAGGACCGGGTCCGGGTGGCCAAGAGCCCGCTCAGCTTCATCGACGGCTCCACCGAACTGCTCGGCGCGCTGGTCGCCGGGGCCACCGTGGTGCTGGCCGACGCGGCCACCGCCGCCGATCCGGCCCGGCTGGTCCAGCTCGTCGACGAGCAGCGGATCGAGCTGGTCACCGTGGTGCCGAGCCTGCTCGCCACCCTGCTCGACATCGCCCCGCCCGGCGCGCTGGACTCGGTGCGCACCTGGATCACCAGCGGCGAGGCCCTGCCCGCCGCGCTGGCCGACGCGGTCGCCGCCCGCTGGCCCCAGGCCAGGGTGGTCAACCTGTACGGCTGCTCCGAGGCCGCGGGCGACAGCCTCGCCCAGACCCACCGGCCGGGTGCGACCGGTCCGGTGCCGATCGGCACCCCGGTGGCCAACACCCAGGCCTACGTGCTCGACCACGGTTTCCAGCCCAGTCCGCTCGGCGTGCCCGGCGAGCTGTACCTGGCGGGCCACGGCCTGGCCCGCGGCTACCTGGGCGCACCGGCCCGCACCGCGGAACGCTTCCTGCCCAACCCCTTCGGCCCACCCGGCAGCCGCCTGTACCGCACCGGCGACCTGGTGCGCCGCCGCGCGGACGGGGTGCTGGAGTTCCTCGGCCGCGCCGACCAGCAGATCAAGATCCGCGGTTTCCGGGTGGAACCAGGTGAGATCGAGGCGGTCCTGCGCGTGGAGTCCACTGTGGACGACGCGGTGGTGGTGGCCCGCGAGATCGGCGGCGAGACCCGCCTGGTCGGCTACGTGGTCGGCTCCACCGAGGGCCTGCGCGACCGACTCGCGGATCACCTGCCGAGCCACCTGGTACCGGCGGTTCTGGTCGAACTGCCCGCGATCCCGTTGTCCCCCAGCGGAAAACTCGACCGCGCCGCGCTGCCCGCGCCCGAGGCCGCCAGTGCGGGCGGCGAAGCCCGCGACGACCGGGAACGGCTGCTGTGCGGGCTGTTCGCCGAACTGCTCGGGGTGCCCGCGGTGGGCATCGAGGACGATTTCTTCGCCCTGGGCGGGCATTCGCTGCTGGCCACTCGCCTGGTGAGCCGGGTCAGGGCCGAGCTGGGCGCCGAACTGACGCTCAAGCAGGTGTTCGAGGCCCGATCCGTCCGCTCGCTCGCCGCCCTGGTGGCGACGACCGGCTCCGGCAGGCCCGCGGTACGCGAGATCGCCCGCACCGAACCCGTGCCGGCCTCGTTCGCGGCGCTGGGCATGTGGTTCGAGGAGCGGTTGCACGGTCCCTCGGCCACCTACACCATCTCCCGGGGAATCCGACTGCGCGGCCCGGTGGACCTGGACGCGCTCACCGGCTCGCTGACCGACCTGCTACGCAGGCACGAGACCCTGCGCACCCTCCTGGTGGAGGGCCCGGAGGGCCTGCCCCAGCAACGGATCCTGCCCGCCGAGGAGGCGCTCGCCCACTGGCGGCCAACCCAGGTCGACGCCCGCGACTGGCCGGAGGCCGAACTGCGGTCCCAGCTCGAGCAGGACGCCGCGCGGCCGTTCCTGGTGGCGACCGAACTGCCGGTGCGGGCCACTCTCTTCCGGACCGCGGCCGAGGAGGTGGTGCTGCTCGTGCTGCTGCACCACACCGCGGCCGACGACTGGTCGTTCGGGCCGCTGTTCGCCGAGCTGGCCCACGGCTACCAGGCCCGCACCACGGGTTCGCGCCCGGACCTGCCGCCGCTGCCGGTGCAGTACGCGGACTACACCGGCTGGCACCGGGCCGTGCTGGGCGACCGCACGGAACCCGGCACGCCGGCCGCGGCTCAGCTCGACTACTGGGAACGGCAGCTCGCCGGATCGCCCGCGGAGCTGACCCTGCCCACCTCCCGCCCGCGCCCCGCGGTGGCCAGCCACCGTGGCAACCTGCTGGACTTCCGCCTCCCACACGAAATGCTGCTCGCGGCCAGGGAGCTGGCCGGGCGCACCGGCGGCAGCGTGTTCATGGTGCTGCACGCGGCGGTGGCCGCCCTGCTGCACAAGCTCGGCGCGGGCACGGACATCCCGCTCGGCGTACCGATCGCCGGCCGGACCGACCCCGACCTGCACGGGTTGATCGGCATGTTCGCCAACACCCTGGTGCTGCGGACCGATCTGGGCGGCGATCCCAGCTTCACCGAGTTGCTGGCCAGGGTGCGGGAGACCGACCTGGCCGCCTACGAGCACGCCGACGTGCCCTTCGACTGGGTGGTCGAACGGCTGCGCCCGGAACGTTCCCTGGCCCGTTCGCCGCTGTTCCAGGTGATGCTGGTGCCCCGCCAGGACGGCGGCGACCCGCTCCGGCTGCCCGGTGTCGCCGCGGAGCCATTCCTGCCGGCCACCGGCTCGGTCAAGTTCGACATGAGCGTGCATCTGGGCGAGACCGAGCAGGACGGCGTGCACGGCACCATCGTGTACAGCACCGACCTGTTCGACCACGAGCTGGTGACCGAGCTGGCCGAACGGCTGCGACTCCTGCTCCGCCAGGTGCTCGCCGGCCCGGATCAGCGTCTGTCCACTGTGGACATCCTGCTGCCCGCGGAGCGAGCAGGCCTGGACCAGGGGTGGAACGACACCGCGCGAGAGATCCCGGCGGGGACGCTGGTGGACCGCCTGGAGGCACAGGCAGGCCGCTCCCCCGAGGCCACCGCGGTGCTGTTCGAGGACACCGAGGTCAGCTACCGGGCGCTGCACACCGAGGCCAACCGGCTGGCCCGGCTGCTGCGCACGCACGGCGCTGGGCCCGGTGCGGTGGTCGCGATCGAGTTGCCCCGTTCGGTCGAGTTGTTCACCGCACTGTTCGCGGTGCTCAAGACCGGTGCGGCCTACCTGGCCCTGGACCCCGGGCACCCACCGCGGCGCCGCCTCGACATGGCCGCGGCGGCCGACGTGGTCGCGGTGGTCGCGGCGGGCGAGTCCGCGGCGGCCTTCGCCGGGCATCCCGGCCTGGTCCGGCTCGACGATCCGGCGACCGCGACCAGGCTGGCCGCGTTGCCCGCCACCGCGCTCACCAACGCGGACCGGACCACCACGCTGACCCGCGACCACCCGGCCTACGTGATCCACACCTCCGGATCCACCGGCAGGCCGAAGGGGGTGGTGGTGCCGCACGGCGCGGTGGTGAACCTGCTCGCCTGGCTGCAGGACCACCACGGTCTGCGGGCCGAGGACCGCGTCCTGCACAAGACACCGGTCGGCTTCGACGTCTCGGGCTGGGAGTTCTTCTGGGCGCTGGCCGAGGGCGCCGCGGTGGTGGTGGCCCGGCCGGACGGTCACCGGGACCCGGAGTACCTGGCCCGGTTGATCACGGCGCGCTCGGTCACCACCCTGCACTTCGTGCCGCCGATGCTGGAGGCATTCCTCGCCGAGCCCGCCGCGGCCGGCTGCACCTCGCTGCGCCGGGTGTTCTGCGGCGGCGAGGCACTGCCGGCGAGCCTGGCCCGGCGCGCCGGCGACCTGCTCGGCGCCGCGATCTACAACATGTACGGCCCGGCCGAGGCGACCATCGACGTCACCTTCTGGCGTCATGACCGCGATTCCACCGAGCCGAAGGTCCCGATCGGCCTGCCGCTGTGGAACACCCGCTGCCATGTGCTGGACGACGCGCTGCGCCCGGTCCCCGTCGGCGTGCCGGGAGAGCTGTACCTGGCAGGCGCGGGACTGGCCCAGGGCTACCTGAACCGCCCGGCGGGCACGGCGGAACGGTTCATCGCCGATCCGCACGGACCGGCGGGCAGCCGGTTGTACCGCACCGGCGACCTGGTCCGGCGGCGGGCGGACGGCGCGCTGGACTTCATCGGCCGCACCGACCACCAGGTCAAGATCCGCGGCGTGCGGATCGAGCCGGGTGAGACCGCGGCGGTGCTGCGCGAGCAGCCCGGCGTGGCCGAGGCCGTCGTGACCGTGCACAAAGGACAGAGCGGCGCCCGGCTGGTCGGCTACCTGGTCCCGCGCACCGGCTCCCGGCTGGACCTGGACGCACTCCTGCGGCAGCTGACCGACCGGTTGCCGGAGCACCTGGTGCCCGCCGTGCTGGTGCCGCTGGAGCGGCTCCCGCTGACCGCCAACGGCAAGGTCGACCGGGCCGCGCTGCCCGAACCGGCCACACCGCGAGCCGCCGACGCGTACCGGGAGCCGGGCACCGCGACCGAGCGGGCGCTGCACGAGGTGTTCGCGGAGGTGCTGGGCGCCACCGGCTTCGGGATCGACGAGGGGTTCTTCGCCCTCGGCGGCGACAGCATCAGCGCGGCGCGGACGGCGGCCATCGCCCGGCGGGCCGGGATCCCGGTCGGGGTCAAGGACGTCTTCCAGCACCAGACAATCGCCCGGATCGCCGCGGCGGTCGCGGCGGCCGAGCCCGAGCTCTCGGCCGAGGCCGGGACTCCGGTCCCGATCGCGCTGCCCCCACTGGTGCACTGGCTGCGCGCCAGCGGACTCGGGGTCGACGAGTTCGTCGTGTCCACCACCAGGGAACTACCGCCCGGCGCCGATCCGGGCCGCCTCGCCGAGGCCATCCGGATCGTCACCAACCGGCACGACGCGCTCGGCCTGGTCGTGGACACCGGCAACCGCCGGCTGTGGCGAGCCCACCTGCTGCCCAGCGGGCACCGCGTGCTCAGCGTGCCGGCGACGGCGACCGAGGCCGAGGCGGCGCACACGGCCGCCGCAGCCGCGATCGACATCGGCGCGGGCGAGGTCTTCCGGGTCACCCTGCTGACCGGCCGACCGCACCGGCTGCTGCTGCTCGCGCACGGACTGGCGGCCGATCCGGCCTCGCTGGAACTGCTCGCGGACGAGCTGGTCATCTTGCTCCAGGACGGTCCGCGCGCCGAACTGCCCTCGGCAGGCAGCTTCCAGGGCTGGACCGAGCACCTGACCGAACTGGCCGCGCAGCAGGCGGCGGCGCTGGAGTTGTGGCGCACCGCGATCCTGGAGACCACCGGCGCGATCCCGGCTGCGGCCCGGACCGGCCGGACCGGCGGGGCGATCACCCGGCACACCGTCACCCTCGCGCGCCCCGCAGAGGAGGAGCAGCTGGTGGCCGGGTTCCTCACCGCGCTGCGCCGGTGGGGCGCGGTCCCGGCTGGCACCCCGCAACTCGTGGACCGGATGGCGGACCCCCGGCGACTGGCCAAGCAGCCCACCGGCGATCTCAGCGCCACGGCAGGCCCGCTGTCGGTGGTCTACCCACTCGCCTTCGACGAGCGGGGCGCTGATCTGGACGGCTGGGACGAGCGCGGCCTCGGCTACCCCACCGTCCGGCACACCGGCCGGGCGGGCAAGGCGCTGGCGGACGCGCCCAGCGGCCAGGTGCTGTTGCGGGCGGCGAGCCCGGACTCCGCGCCCTATCCGGGCTGGCCGGTCGAGGCGGCCTACACCCCTGGCCCCGGGATCTGGGTGCTGCGCCTGACCGGCGACGAGAGCGTCGACCCCGGCAGGTTGCGCGAACTTCTGGACCTCTGGCACGAGGCAGTGACCACTACGACCGCATCGGAGCAGCAGAGTTGAGCACCACATCCAGGCAGTCCGGCACGGACCAGCTCGCGCCCAGCGCCACCGAATGCTGGTGGGCCGAGGCGTTCCCCGGTTCCCCCGTCCCGGTCGGGGTCAGGGTGCTCTCGCTCCCGGCTGGCGGTGCCGAGGCAGGCACGCTGGCCGCGGTCACCGCACTGGTGGCCGCCCATGACGCGCTCGGCGCCGCCCCGATCTGGGCCGGGGTGGTCGAATCCGGTGCGGACACCGCGGCGGAGGCGATCACCGAGGCGGCCGACCGGCTCGGCGCCCGGCTGGCACACACCACCGGCCTGGCCGCGCTCTGCCTCCGCCGTGGCGCCGAGGACCTGCTGGTGCTCGCCGCCGCGGAGACCGTGGTCGACGGCCCGTCCTGGCAGATCCTGCTCGACGACCTGCGTGCCCTGCTGGCCGACGGCGCGGCCGGGACCGGAGCCCCGGTGCGGGAGTACCGGGCCGAACTGGACCGGCTCGCGGCCGATCCCGCGCTGGCCGACCGGATCGAACCGTGGCTGGTGCTGGCCGACCAGGTCGACGAACTCGACCTGCCCGCCCCCTGGGCTGCCGAGGACGTCCCGGCCGACGGGCAGTGGCTCGGCGCCGGGGCGGTGCTGCCGCTGCGGCCCGCCGGGGATCCGCGCGCGGCCGCCGTCTCGGCGATGGTCACCGCGCTGACCGAGGTGGTCGGCGAGCCCGCGGACGGGATCCTGTTCGACCTCGCCGAGTCCGGCCGCGACGGCGGCCGGGCCAGGTTCGCCCGCACCGTCGGCGATCTGCGCCGGGTGCACCCGGTGCTGCTCACCGCGGCGAACCTGGCCGCACCGGCGACCGTGGCCGAGGCACTGGCGATCGAGCCGGGCGCCGCGACCGAGTACGGCGTCGCGAAGCACCTCAGCGCGCAGACCGCCGCCGCCTTCGACGAGGTGCGGGCGGCCGCGATCCTGCTGGAGCACGGCGTCACCGACCTCGGCGACCACCCGCTGCCCGCGGCGGGCGGCCCGGCCTCAGACCGGTACCTGCTGCGGTTCGGCGTCTGGTTCGACCCCGCCCACGCCAGGGTGCACACCTCGATCAGCTGGCACAGTTCGGCCCTGCCCGGACTGGACGGGGACCGGCTGCTCGCCACGGTGGGCCGGGCACTGGCCGAAGCGACGCCGGGGCAGCCGGATCCGCTGTCCTCGGCCCAGCGGGACGCGGTGGCCAGTGCGCTCGACGGCGCCGGGATCGCCGAGGTGCTGCCGATGTCGCCGATGCAGGAGGGGCTGCTCTTCCACCTCATGCTTGACGGCGACGACCAGAACGTCTACCTGCGCCAGGTCGTGCTGGACCTGCGCGGCCCGGTCGAGGTCGCCGCCTTCGCCGAGGCGGTGCGGCGCACCCTGGTGAAGTACCCGAACCTCACCGCGGCCTTCGTCACGGTCGAGGACACCACCATCCAGGTGGTGCCGGAACGCTTCGAGGTCCCGTTCGACTACGCCGACCTGACCTCGGCGGTAGCCACCGCGGGCGCGGACGCCGCCTTCGACGAGTTCGCCGCCGCGCAGCGGACACGCGGCTTCGTCCGGACCGAGCCGCCGTTGATCCGCTTCGGCCTGGCCCAGCTCGGCGCGGACAGCCACCGGCTGATCATGACCTCCCAGCTCATCCTGTTGGACGGCTGGGCCTCCGGCAAGATGTTGCTGTCCCTGCTCAAGTTCTACACCGACGCCGTGGCCGAGGAACGCAGTCCGGTCACCTCCTTCCGCACCTACCTCGACTGGCTCGGCGGCCAGGACCTCGCCGCCGCCCGGTCGGCCTGGCAGCGCGCGCTGGCGGGCATCGACGAACCCACCCTGCTGGCGCCGGCCGCCGACCTGCGTGCTGAGCTGACCGCCAACGGCGAGCTGTCCGTCGCGCTGCCCGCCGCGCTGGTGACCGGGTTGCAGGCCCGCTGCCGGGAGCTGGGCATCACCACCAGCACGCTGTACGAGACGGCCTGGGCGCTGCTGCTGGGCCGGCTGACCGGTCGGCAGGACGTCGTCTTCGGCACCCTCGTCTCCGGCCGCCACCCCGATGTGGAGGGGATCGAGACCACCGTCGGCGTGCTGTTCAACACCGTGCCGACCAGGGTCACCGCCACCGCCGAGGCCACCATCGGCGAGGTGCTGGCCTCGGTGCAGTGGAGCAAGGCCCAGCTCTTCGACTACCCCTACCTGAACCTGGCCGAGCTGCAGCGGATGGCGGGCCACCCCACGCTGTTCGACACCCTGTTCGTCTTCCGCAACGTGCCCCGGCCGGACCGGGAGCAGACCTTCGGCCCGGATCACGCGCTGCGGGTCATCGGCCAGGAGATCCGCGACGCGACGCACTACCCCCTGACCATGGTGGTCGACCCTGGTGAGGGCACCGTGGTCCGCGCGATGTTCCGCGAGGACCTGTTCGCCGCCACCGAGATCAATCGGGTCGTGGCCCGCTACGTGCAGATCCTGCGCACGCTCGTCGAAGCGCCGGACACCACGTGCTCGGCGCTGGACGTGCTGCTGCCGGACGAGCTGACCCACCTGCGCCAGGGCTGGGACCACACCGCGAACCCGGTGCCGGACACCACCATCGCGGACATGCTGGAGCAGCAGGCCGCGCGCACGCCCGAGGCGACCGCGCTGGTCTTCGGGCAGGTCCGGCACACCTACGCGGAGCTGAACGAGCGGGCCAACCGGATCGCGCGCTGGCTGGTCCAGCATGGCGCCGGGCCGGAAACCGTGGTGGCCCTTGGCCTGCCGCGGTCCTCGGACATGGTGGCCGCGTTGTTCGCGGTGCTCAAGACCGGCGCCGCCTACCTGCCCCTGGATCTGGACTACCCGGCCGACCGGCTGGAGTTCATGCTCACCGACACCGTGCCGCTGTGCGTGCTGTCCACTGTGGACGTCGACCCGACGCTGCCGCACACCGAGGTCCCGCACGTGCTGCTGGACTCGCCGGAGATCACCGCCGAGCTGGAATCCTTGCCCGGCAACGATCTCGCCGACGCCGAGCGCCGTGGATTCAACCGCACCGACCCATGGCGGCTGGAACACCCGGCCTACGTGATCTACACCTCCGGCTCCACCGGCAAGCCCAAGGGCGTGGCCACCCCGTACCGCGGCCTGACCAACATGCAGTTCAACCACCGGGTGGCCATCTTCGACCCGGTGGTCGAGGCGGCCGGGCGGCGGCTGCGGATCGCGCACACCGTGTCCTTCTCCTTCGACATGTCCTGGGAAGAACTGCTCTGGCTGGTCGAAGGCCACGAGGTGCACGTGCTCACCGAGGACATGCGCCGGGACGCCCTCGCGCTGACCGCCTACTGCGACAAGCACGCCATCGACGTCATCAACGTCACGCCCACCTACTGCCAGCAGCTCATCGACAACGGCCTGCTGGAGGAAAACCCCGGCCACCGCCCGGTGCTCGTGCTGCTCGGCGGCGAGGCCGTGTCCGAACAGGTCTGGACCGCACTCCGCGACACCCCCGGCGTGCTCGGCTACAACCTGTACGGCCCAACCGAATACACCATCAACACCCTCGGCGGCGGCACCGAGGACAGCGCGACCTCCACGGTCGGCAAGGCCATCTGGAACACCCGCGCCTACATCCTGGACGCCTACCTGCGGCCGGTGCCGGTCGGTGTGCCCGGCGAGCTGTACATCTCCGGCGTCGGCCTGGCCCGCGGCTACCTCAAACGCCCCAGCCTCACCGCCGACCGCTTCATCGCCGACCCCTACGGCGCCACCGGCGAACGCATGTACCGCACCGGCGACCTGGTGCGCGAACGCCAGGACGGCAACCTGGACTTCCTCGGCCGCACCGACGACCAGGTCAAGATCCGCGGCTACCGGGTGGAGATCGGCGAGGTGGAGAGCGCGCTGGCCGCGCACCCCGAGGTCGCCCAGGCCGCGGTCATCGCGGCGGACACCGATCTGCCTGGGGTGAAACGACTTCTCGGCTATCTGGTGCCCGCCGAGGTCAGCGGGGACGAGGCCCGCTCGGAGGTCGAGGCCGAACAGATCGCCGAGTGGAACCAGATCTACAGCGACGAGTACACTGAGATCCCCACCGCGGTCTTCGACGAGGACTACGCGGGCTGGGACAGCAGCTACGACGGCGACCCCATCCCGTTCACCGACATGAGCGAGTGGCGGGCCGCCACCCTAGACCGCATCCGCGAGCTGAAACCCAAGCGGCTGCTGGAAATCGGCGTCGGCACCGGCCTGCTGCTCTCCGGCCTGGCCCGCGACACCGAGTCCTACTGGGCCTGCGACTTCGCCGCCCCGGTCATCGACAAACTCGGCCACGACCTCCTGGCCGACCCGGAACTGGCCGCCAAGATCGAACTGAGCTGCCGGCCCGCACACGACACCGACGGCCTGCCCGCCGGGCACTTCGACACCATCGTGATCAACTCGGTGATCCAGTACTTCCCGAACATCGACTACCTCACCGAGGTCATCGGCAAGGCACTGGACCTCCTGGCCCCCGGCGGCGCGCTGTTCGTCGGCGATGTGCGCAACCTGCGGCTGGCCCGCACCTTCCACACCGCCATCCAGCTCGGCCGCGCCGACGAACGCACCGACGAGGCCGCGCTGCGCAAGGCGATCGAACGCGCCGTGCTGCTGGAGAAGGAACTCCTGGTCGACCCGGACTACTTCACCGCCCTCGGCGACCACCTGCCCACCCTCGCGGGGGTGGATCTGCGGATCAAGCGCGGGCACATGCACAACGAGCTGTCCCGGCACCGCTACGACGTGGTGCTGCGCAAGGCAGGCGCGGATACACTGTCCCTTGTGGACGGTCCGGCGCTGCCATGGGACGGCGCGCTCGACCTGGCCGCCCGGCTGGCCGACCGCCCGGACTCGCTGCGGATCACCCGCATCCCCAACGCCCGGCTCACCGCCGAGGTCGCCGCGCAACGCGCGCTGGAGGCCGGATCTCCGGTCACCGGCGCACGCAGCCTGCTCAATCCGAAGACCAGCGTGGGTGTCGAACCCGAGGCCCTGCACGAACTGGCCGCCCAGTCCGGGCACCGGCTGCTGCTCACCTGGTCCGACACCACCGACGGCAGCTACGACGCGGTGTTCACCCTGGCCCAGGACGAAATCCTGCTGGGCGCCTACGCCCCGACCAGGGCCCGCAACTCCGCGCTGTCCGGCTACGCCAACAACCCGTCCGCGGCCAGGGACAACTCCGGCCTGGTGGCCAGGGTCCGCGACCACCTCAAGGCCGTGCTGCCCGACTACATGGTGCCCGCCGCCCTGATCACGATGGAACGACTTCCGTTGACCACCAACGGAAAGCTCGACCGCCGCGCCCTGCCCAGCCCCGACCTCGCGGCGGGCGCCGGCGGCGGACGGCCACCGGCCAACCCCACCGAGGAAGCCCTGTGCGAGCTGTTCGCCCAGGTGCTCGGCGTGCCCAAGGTCGGCGTGGCGGACAACTTCTTCGACCTGGGCGGGCATTCGCTGCTGGCCGCCCGGCTGATCGGCAAGGCCCGCACCGGACTCGACGTGGACCTGGCCATCCGGGACCTGTTCACCTGCCCCACCGTGGCCGAACTCGCCGCCAAGGCCCTGGACAGCGCACCCGCGATCGTCCAGCCGGTGCTCACCGCGGGCGCCCGCCCCGAGCGGATCCCGCTCTCCTTCGCCCAGCAACGGCTCTGGCTGCTGGACCACATGGACACCGCGGGCAGCGCCTACACCGTGCCCACCGGCGTCCGGCTGCACGGCGAGCTGGATCTGCCCGCCCTGCGCGCGGCCTTCGCCGATGTGCTGGCCAGGCACGAGAGCCTGCGCACGGTGATCGAGACCCACGAAGGCCTGCCGTACCAGCGGATCCGGCCGGTCGCGGAGATCACCCCGGAGGTCACCGTGACCGCGGTGGCCGAGGCCGAGCTGGACGCCGCGGTGGCCGCGGCCATCGCGGTGCCCTTCGATCTGGCCGCCGACCACCCGATCCGGCTGGCCGTGCTCACCCTCGGCCCGGCCGACTCGGTGCTGCTGGCCGTGTTCCACCACATCGCCTTCGACGAGTGGTCGCTGCGGCCCTTCGTCGAGGACCTCACCGCCGCCTACGCCGCCCGGCACGACGGCCGGGCCCCGGAGCTGACCCCGCTGCCGGTGCAGTACGCGGACTACGCGCTGTGGCAGCGCGCCCTGCTCGGCGCGCCGGACGACCCGAAAAGCTTGCAGGCCAAGCAGTTGGGCTACTGGCGGCGGGAACTGGAGGGCATCCCCGAGGAGCTGTCCCTGCCCACCGACCGGCCCCGCCCGGCGGTGGCCAGTTTCCGCGGCGAGACCATCCAGCGGGAGATCGGCCCGGACCTGGCGGTGCGGTTGCGGCAACTCGCCCGCGGCCAGGACGCCACCGTGTTCATGCTGTTCCAGACCGCGGTCGCGGCCCTGCTGCACCGGCTCGGCGCGGGCACCGACATCCCGCTGGGCAGCCCGGTGGCCGGCCGGGACGAGGAAGCGCTCAACGACCTGATCGGGTTCTTCGTCAACACCCTGGTCATCCGGGCCGACGTCAGCGGCAACCCCAGCTTCACCGAGTTGCTGGACCGGGTCCGGCGCACCGACCTGGCCGGGCTCAGCCACGCCGACGTGCCCTTCGAGCGCCTGGTCGAAACGCTCAACCCGACCCGCACGCTCTCCCGCAACCCGCTGTTCCAGGTGATGGTCGGCTACCAGAACCAGGGCACCGGCGCGGCGATCTTCCCCGGCCTGACCGTGACCGAGGGCCGGTTCGACCCGCCGACCGCCAAGTTCGACCTGGACTTCGTGCTGCGCGACTACGGCACGGACACCGACGGCATGGGCCTGGACGTGGAGTACGCGGCCGACCTGTTCGACTGGACCACCGCGGCCAACCTGCTGGACCGGCTGCTCGACCTGCTCGAACAGGCCGTGGCCCGGCCGGACGTGCGGATGAGCGAACTGGACGTGCTCGGCGCGGCCGGGGCCCGCCTGGACGCCTGGAACCGGACCGAACGCGAGATCCCCGCGCTCACCATCGCCGACCTGCTCGAACAGCAGGCCGCCCGCACCCCGGACGCGCCCGCCCTGGTCGCCAATCCGGACCTGCCCGGTGAGATCCGCTGGAACTACACCGAACTGAACGAGCGCGCCAACCGGATCGCCCGGCTGCTCGTCAGTCGCGGCGCCGGACCGGAAACCGTGGTGGCCCTTGGCCTGCCGCGCTCGGCGGACATGGTGGCCACCCTGTTCGCGGTGCTCAAGACCGGCGCCGCCTACCTGCCGCTTGACCTGGACTACCCGGCCGAGCGGCTGGCGTTCATGCTCGCCGACGCCAAGGCGGTCTGCCTGGTCAGCACCACCGAGGTCGCCGCCACCCTGCCCGCGACCTCGGCCCCCACGGTGCTGCTGGACGCGGCCGCGGCCGAGCTGGATTCCTTGCCCGGCAACGATCTCGCCGACACCGAACGCCGCGGCTTCCACCGCACCGACCCGCACCGCCTGGAACACCCGGCCTACGTCATCTACACCTCCGGCTCCACCGGCAAACCCAAGGGCGTGCTCACGCCTTACCGCGGCCTGACCAACATGCAGTTCAACCACCGCGCCGAGATCTTCGACCCGGTGGTGGCCGAGGCCGGACGGCGACTGCGCATCGCGCACACCGTGTCCTTCTCCTTCGACATGTCCTGGGAAGAACTCCTGTGGCTGGTCGAAGGCCACGAGGTGCACGTCTGCGACGAGGAACTGCGCCGCGACGCCGAAGCCCTCACCGCCTACTGCGACCAGCACGCCATCGACGTCATCAACGTGACGCCGACCTACTGCCAGCAGCTCATCGACAACGGCCTGCTCGACGAGAACCCCGGCCACCGCCCCGTGCTCGTGCTGCTCGGCGGCGAGGCCGTGTCCAACCAGGTGTGGGAAACGCTCAGGGACACCCCCGGCGTGCTGGGCTACAACCTTTACGGCCCAACCGAATACACCATCAACACCCTCGGCGGCGGCACCACCGACCGGGACACCCCCACCGTCGGCCGCCCGATCTTCAACACCACCGCGCACGTGCTCGACGAGTACCTGCGCCCGGTCCCGCCCGGGGTGGCGGGCGAGCTGTACATCGCCGGCATCGGCCTGGCCCGCGGTTACCTGGACCGGGCCGCGCTGACCGCGGACCGCTTCATCGCCAACCCCTTCGGCGCGCCCGGTGACCGGCTTTACCGCACCGGCGACCTGGTGCGCTGGTGCCAGGACGGCACCATCGACTACCTGGGCCGCACCGACGACCAGGTCAAGATCCGCGGCTACCGGGTGGAAATCGGCGAGATCGACACCACCCTGGCCGAACACCCCGGTGTCCGGCAGGTCGCGGTGATCGCCGCCGACACCGACCTGCCCGGCGTCAAACTCCTGGTCGCCTACATCGTCGGCACGGCAACAGCGGAGGAACTGCGCGAGTGGGCCGGGCAGCGCCTGCCCGGATACATGGTGCCCTCGGCGTTCGTGGCCATGGACGCGCTGCCGCTGACCGTCAACGGCAAGCTCGACCGGGCCGCGCTGCCCGCCCCCGACCTGGGCGCCAAGGTGTCCAGCCGGGGACCGCGCACCGAGCGGGAAGCCGTGCTGTGCCAGGTCTTCGCCGAGGTGCTCGGCGTGCCCAGGGTCGGCGTGGACGACAGCTTCTTCGAGCTGGGCGGCCACTCGCTGCTGGCCATGCAACTGGTCAGCCGGATCCGGGCCAGCGGCGTCGAGGGCGTCTCGGTCGGCGCGGTGATGGCCGCGCCCACCGTGGCCGCGCTGGCCGACCGGCTCGGGTCTGCCGACGGCGCCGACCCGGCGCTGGCCCCACTGCTGGCCCTGCACCCCGAAGGCGCCCAGCCACCGCTGTTCGCCATCCACCCCGGCTTCGGCCTGGCCTGGCCCTACGCCGCGCTGGTGCCGCACCTGGACGCGGACCGGCCGCTCTACGGCCTCCAGTCCCCGGTGGTGACGGGCGAGGACGTGCCGAGCTTCGACGCGCTGGCCCGCGAACACCTGCGCCGGATCCGGACCGTGCAGCCCAGCGGCCCGTACCACCTGCTCGGCTGGTCCTTCGGCGGTCAGCTCGCGCACGCCATCGCCGGCCTGCTCCAGGCCGACGGCGCGGACGTGGCCCTCCTCGCGGTGTTGGACGCCCAGCCAGCCGACCCGGCCCTGCCCCCGGACGAACCCCTCTCCGCCGGGCAGATCCGGGACCGCCTGCGCCTGACCGCCGACGAGCAGACCACCGAGGCACTCATCCGGGCCTGGACCACCCACGACCGGCTGCTGCCCGAAACCGGCTACCCGGTCTACTCGGGACCGCTGGTGTTGTTCAGCGCCAAGGGATCCGCCGGCACCGGCGCAGCGAACTGGACCGCGCTGGCCACCGGCCGGATCGAGGACCAGGAGCTGCCCTACCCGCACGACGAGCTGCTCTCCCCCGACGCGGTCGCCGCGTTCGGGCCGGTGCTCACCGCCGCACTGGAGCGGAACGGGGCTGGGCAAGTGCAGTAATTCCGTTACCGCCAGCGGACCGTCCCGTGATCGCGGAACCGAACTCGTCGTTTAGGGTTGGCTAACCTAATCGTCGCCAGGAAAGAAGGACATCTGTATGACGACGCGAACGCACAGGTCGTCGAGTCGAATGGTTCGTCTGGTCGCGGCCGGGGCGGCACTGGTGCTGGGCCTGACCGCGTGCGGTGGCGGCGGTGACGCCGGCACTCCGAAGGACACGTCGGCCGGTGCCGCGCCGGGTTACCCCATCACCATCACGCACAAGCTCGGCACCACCACGATCAAGGCCGCGCCCAAGCGGATCGTGGTGCTCGGCGAGACCGACCAGGACGCCCTGCTGGCACTGGGCATCCAGCCGATCGCCACGATCAAGACGAGCATGGCCGACGGCATCGCGCCGTGGAGCAAGGCCAAGGTCACCGGCGCCACGCCGACCCTGCTCACCGTGGGCGACAACGGCATCGACGTCGAACAGGTGCTCAAGCTCGAACCGGACCTGATCCTGGCCGGCTACGACTTCTACATCGACAAGTACTGGAAGAAGCTCAACGACATCGTGCCGACCACGGCCTTCCAGACCGGTCCGGTGGAGGACACCTGGCAGCAGGTCACCCGCCAGGTCGGCCAGGCCGTCGGCAAGTCCGCCGAGGCGGACAAGCTGGTCACCGAGGTCGAGGGCAAGATCGCCGGGATCAAGACGAGCAACCCGGAGCTGACCGGCAAGAAGTTCGCCTTCGGGGTCACCGGGCGGACCGGCACGATGAACGTGCTGAAGTCGGCAGGGGACTCCGCGAGCAAGCTGTTCGGCGAGTTCGGCATGGTGCTGCCGCCGGCCATCCAGCAGCTCCCCGGGGCGAGCTTCGCGGCCGAACTGAGCGCGGAACGCTTCGACGTGCTCGACCAGGACGTGCTGGTCACCTACTACAACGGCAACCAGCAGCACCAGCGCGAGGTCGAGCAGAACCCGCTGTTCAGCAAGCTCAAGGTGGTCAGCAAGGGCGGCAACATCGTCATCGACCTGACCGAGTTCTACTCGATCCGCAACCCCTCGCCGCTGGGCATCCCGTACGCCATCGACAAGATGGTGCCGAAGCTGTCCGCCGCGGTGAAGAAGACCGCTGCCTGATGCCGGACTGAGCCGGTGAGTCCTGCCGGCCCAGCGCACAGGACCGGGGCCGCGCTGCTCGTCAGCGCGGCCCTTGTCGTTGTGCGGTAACCGAGGACTCCGTCCAACACCGAACACAGGGGGGAAACACCCACATGACAACCGGAACCCGACTACTCGCGGCCGCGGCCACCGCACTGCTCGGCCTCGGCACCCTGGTCGCCTGCGGCGGCGGTGGCGAACAAGCCCCGCAGACCACCGCATCCACCGACGCCTTCCCGGTCACCCTCAAGCACAAGCTGGGCAGCACCACGATCACCGCGCCGCCCAAGCGGATCGTGGCGCTCAGCACCGCCGACCAGGACGCGCTGCTCGCCCTCGGTGTGCAGCCGATCGCGATGGTGCGGATGGACGGGCACCCGGACGGGATCACCCCGTGGGCCAAGGCGAAACTCGGCGGGGCCACGCCCACCCTGCTGGTCCCCGGCGACAACGGGTTCGACCCGGAACAGGTGCTCAAGCTCGAACCGGACCTGATCCTGGCCAACTTCGACGCCGGCCTGGACAAGTACTGGTCGAAGCTGAACGCGATCGTGCCGACCACCGGGTATGAGACCGGTTCGTACCAGGACAGCTGGCAGCAGGTCACCCGGCAGGTCGGTCAGGCGATCGGCCGGAAAGCCTTGGCGGATCAGGTGATCGGCGAGGCCGAGGCCAGGATCGCCGGGGTCCGCAAGACCAATCCGGAGCTGACCGGCAAGAGGTTCGGCTACTTCGTGGCGGGCCAGGCGGGCACCGTGCACCTGCTCAAGTCCACTGAGGACACCGCGACCAAGCTGCTCGGCGAGTTCGGCCTGGTGCTGCCGGACAACATCCGCAACCAGCCCGGCGGCACCTTCGCGGTCGAGCTGAGCGCGGAGAAGTTCGACCTGCTCGACCAGGACGTGCTGCTCAGCTACTACGGCAACGAGCAGCAGCGGGACGCGGTCGAACAGAACCCGCTGTTCCAGAAATTGGCCGTGGTGCGCAAGGGCGGCAAGCTGATCCTCGCGCTGCCCGAGTTCCACTCGATCCGCGCGCCGTCACCGCTGAGCATCCCCTACGCCATCGACAAGCTGGTGCCGATGCTCTCCGCCGCGGTGAAGAAGACCGCGGCCTGAGCATAACCGTTGTGAGATAAGGAAGGGCGGTCACCCGCACCCCGGGTGACCGCCCTCGTACGCGGTTGCCGCCGGCCCCGAACCGCCGGCCGCCGCTGGTCTAGTGCGCGGCCGCGACCACGCGGCCGGACAGCTGCTCGCTGCCCGGCACCGGCTCGGCCGGATCGTTGCCCAGGGCCAGGATCCGGTTCCGCTCATCCACGTGCACCACGTGCGGGACGTGCGTGGCCCGCTCTTCCTCGGTGAACTCCGCGAAGGACATGATGATCACCATGTCCTCGGGGTGCACCAGGTGCGCGGCCGCGCCGTTGATGCCGATCACGCCACTGCCGCGCTCGCCGGTGATGGCGTAGGTGGTCAGGCGGGCGCCGTTGGTGATGTCGACGATGTGCACGACCTCGCCCTCGACGATGTCGGCCGCTTCCAAGAGGTTCGCGTCAATGGTCACCGAACCGACGTAGTGCAGGTCGGCCTGGGTCACGGTAGCCCGGTGGATCTTGCCGTTCATCAACGTACGCCGCACGTGGCGCTCTCCTTCGTAGCACGTCAGGTGAGAAGTCAGTCCGCGGCGCGCATGGCCTCGACAAGGCTCTTCGGGCGCATGTCGGTCCAGCTCCGCTCGATGAACTCAAGGCAGGCGGCCCGGGAGTCCTTGCCGAAGGCGACCGTCCAGCCTGCGGGCACGTCCACGAAGACCGGCCACAGCGAGTACTGGCCCTCCTCGTTGACGAGGGCGTAGAACGTGCCGTTCTCGTCATCCAGCGGGTTCATCCACAACTCCTTGAGCGACTGTCCAAACGTCTCGCAGCTTAGGTTAGGTAAAGCTAACCTTGCAACCATCTGTGACGCGTTCGCGCTCGTCCGCGCTGGGTCCGCTCAACGTGGCTTTACGCAGCTCAGGCAAGGCAATCGCGAGGCCGACCACGCCGAGCACGCAGACCGCGCCACCGGCCACCAGGGCCATGCCGGAACCGAGCAGCCGGGACAGGCCGCCCATCACCGCGTTGCCCGCGGAGGTGCCGGTGGTGGCCTGCGCCAGCCACATGCTGCCCACCCGGCCGAGCAGCCGTTCCGGGGTGTGGTGCTGCAACAGGGTGCGGCGCAGGATCTCCGAGATGGTGTCGGCCGCGCCGGCCACCGCCAGGAACAGCAGCGCCACCCACAGCGCCGGGCTCAGCCCGAAGCCGATCACGGCCAGGCCCCACAACAACACCGAGCCGATCAGCACCAGTCCGGAGCGGGCCACGGTCGCGGTCCAGCCACTGGTCAGCGCGGCCAGGAAGGCGCCGACCGCGGGGGCGGCGTAGAGCAGCCCGGTGGCGAACTCGCCGCCGAAGACGGCCACGCCCATCTCCGGGAACAGCACGTACGGCATGGCGAAGACCATCGCGCAGACGTCGATCAGCAGCAGGCCGGTGACCACCCGGCTGCGCCGCAGGAAGGCGAAGCCCTCCACGATGGAGCGCACTGGGTGCGCGTGTTCGACCGAACCCTCCGGCTCCAGCTTGGGCAGGAAGGCCAGTAGCACCGCGCCGAGCAGGAAGGTGGCCCCGTCGAGGGCGAAACACACGGCCAGGCCCCAGGATTCGGCGATGAACCCGGCCAGCAGCGGGCCGACCATGGCGCCGATCTGGGTGGTGATCGCGGTCAGTGCGCCCGCCGCGGCCAGGTTCTCCGGGCCGACCAGCGCCGGGGTGGCCGCGATCAGCGCGGGCGCGCCGAGTCCGCTGATCAGCCCGGCCGGGATCGCGGTGACGTAGATCAGGGCCAGGCTGGGCGAGTCCAGGGTGGCGTTCCAGGCCAGCAGGCCCAGCACCAGCACCATGCCCAGCCGGGTGGTCACGATGATCAGGCGTTTGCTCGCCCGGTCGGCCAGCACGCCGCCGGCCAGCAGCCCGACCAGCAGGGCCACCCCGAGCACCAGGCTGACCAGGCCGACCTGCAGCGAGGACCGGGTGATGGCGAAGATCTGCAGGTTGACCGCCACCACGGTGAGGTTGGTGCCGACCATGGCGATCACCTGCACGGCGAAGACCAGCCGGAACGGCGGGCTGCTGCGCAGCGGGGCGGTGTCCATGACGAACTGTCCGAGTCGCACCCCCGGAACTTACCTTAGGCTTACCTAAACCCGACATCCGGCGCGAACGGTTGCGTTCCCCCAGGCCCATCCCGCTCGTTAGCAGGAGTGACGGAGTACACCGACCAGCGGTTTTTGATCGGGAGGAACAAATGAGAGCGCTCTTTCCAGGAAACAGGCCGGATCATGGGATGTAGTTCCTTCGAAGGATGACAACGGACGATCAGCACAGCATTGTTGACCCCTCCCTGAAATGCTTCGACCTCCTCCGCCATTGGAGTCGGGCGTGAACCAGCTGCGCACGGGCATGGACCCGTGGAAAGTCCTCTCCCGCGATCTGGCCCCGCTGATGCGGGCCGAGGTCCCGGATGTGGCGAACCAGATACTCGGCGAGATCCAACGCGGTATACCCGAGTACTCCCGGCCGCTCGACGAGTCGTTCGGGCAGATCATCAGCGATGGGATCGAGTACGCGCTGATGCAGTTCGTGGACCGGGTGGCCGACCCGGGCGCGCCGAAACCGGCGATCGCGGAGATGTACCGGCGACTGGGCCGCGGTGAGTTCCACGAGGGCCGCAGCCTGGACACGCTGCAGCGGGCCTACCGGCTCGGCGCGCGGATCGCCTGGCGGCGGCTGACCGACTTCGGCGAGCGGGTGCACCTGTCGGTGGACACCATGCGGCTGCTCGGCGAGGCGGTGTTCGCGCACATCGACGAGCTGGCCGCGCTGTCGGTGGAGGGCTACGTGGCCGCCCAGCAGCGGGCCACCGGCGCCAGGGAACGCCGGCGCCGGCGGCTGCTGGAGGTGCTGCTGGCCGATCCGCCCAACCCACGGCACCTGGTGATCGAACTGGCCGCGGCCGCCGAGTGGGAGTTGCCGGACCGGGTGTGCGCGGTAGCCCTGGAGCCGCGGCCGGACCGGGTGAACAAGGGCGAGCCACGCCTGGACCGGGCCATCCTGGTCGATTTCGAGGGCAGTGCGCCCTGCCTGCTCATCCCGGCCGGCGCCGAGCAGGAGCGGCTGCTGGACCGACCGCTGCAGGACTGGCTGGTCGCGGTCGGCCCCACGGTGGAGCTGGCCAACGCCGCCGAATCGCTGCGCTGGGCCCGGCACGCGCTGAACCTGATGCGCGCGGGCACCCTGCCCGCGCTGGAGGTGCAGCACTGCGCCGACCACCTGTGCACGCTGTGGCTGCTGCACGAGGACTTCCTGCTCGACGAGCTGACCACCAGGGTGCTGGCGCCGCTGGCCGAGCTGACCCCGCGCCAGCGCGAGCGGCTCACCGAGACCCTGCTGGCCTGGCTGGAGACCCGCAGCGGCGCGCCCGAAGTGGCCGCCCGGCTAGGCATCCACCCGCAGACCGTGCGATACCGGTTGCACCAGCTGGAGAGCCTGTTCGGGGAAACGCTGACCGATCCGGCGGCCCGCTTCGAGCTGGAACTCGTGCTGCGGGCCGCCCGGCTGCGCCAGTCAGGAACGGCTGGTCCGCCCGGTCAGTCGAAGCCGCCGGTCAGGTAGCGGTCCCGGGTGGTGGCGCGGCACACCGCCCCATCCGGGGTGCGCGGCAGCCGTCCGCTGTCCACCAGCACGACCCGGTCCAGCACCAGGCCGTGCCGGGCGGTCACCGCGCGCCGGACCTGACCGGCCACCTGCTGGGTGGAGCATTCCCGGACCCGTTCGGCCACCAGCACGGTGAGCACCCGGTCGAACTCGCGCACGGTGAACACCGCGGCCTGGTGCGCGCGCAACGCGGAATGCGCGCCGCCCACGGTGGCCTCCACGTCGTAGGGGTAGTGCTGGCGGTCGCGCACGGTCAGCAGTTCACCGACCCGGCCGAGCACGTACAGCTCGCCGTCGTCGATCAGGCCGAGGTCCCCGGTGCGCAGCCAGCCGTGCGCCGGGGCGTCCGCGTCCGGCAGGCGGTTGCCGAAGGGCCGCTCGCCCGGCTTGCGCCTGCCCCAGAATCCGGGGCCGAGCGCGCCGGAGACCCAGACTTCGCCGACCGCGCCGTCGGGGAGTGTCCGGCCGTTTGCCGAAGATCCGCTTGCGGGATCGAGCGTGGATCCAGTGGCCACGATCCGCACCCGGTGCCGGGTGGGGGTGCCGCTGGAGAGCAGGGTCAGCGCGTCGGGGGCGTTCTCCGCGCGTGGCTCGGCCCGGCCCCGGCGCAGCAGGGCCCGGTCGAAACCGGTGCGCCGGGGTTCGGCGGTGGTCACCGAGACCAGGGCGGCCGCGCCGACCGGCCCGTAGCCACAGCGCACCGCTTCGGGGCGGAGTCCGCATTCGGCGAAGGCGGCCAGGAACCGGCTCAGCGTCTGCGCCTGCGCGCTGGCCCCGTCCACGAACAGCGCGCGCACGTGGTCCAGCCGCAGCACCGCCTTCTCCTGGGCGCCGATCCGGGCCGCGCAGTAGCCGTAGGCGAAGTCGGGCGCGGCGCTGACCGCACCCGGGTTCGCGGTCAGGGCGCGCAGCCAGCGCTCGGGTTTGAGCAGGAACGCGGCCGGGTCCATCAGCACCGCGCGGGCCCGCACCGCGACCGGCGCGATCACCCCGAGCAGCAGGCCCTCGGCGTGGTGCAGCGGCAGCCAGCTCACCGAGGGCGACTGGCCGGGCAGCGCGCCGATGGACTCGACCAGGGTGAGCGCGTTGTCCACCGCGTTGCGGAAGGTCACCTGGACCGCGCAGGGGGCGCCGGTCCAGGTCGGCGGGTATTGCAGGTAGGCCACGTCGTCGCCGGTGTGCCAGGCCGGTTCGACCTCGGCGCCGATCGCGTCGGGCAGCGCGTCCACCGCGACCACCTCGGGTTTGCGCAGGCCGTGGCTGTCCAGGAACCCGTCCACCGCGGCCAGCTGGGCGCGGGTGGTCAGCACCAGCCGCGGCCCGCAGTCGGCGAACATCGCGGCCAGCCTGCCCACCGTGCCGGGATGGCCGGGCGGGAACAGCGGCACCGCGATGATCCCGGCGCGCAACGCGGCCAGGAAGGCGATCACGTAGTCCGGCCCGTGCGGGGCGAGGATGGCCGCGCGCTGGCCACGGCAGGCGCGGCGCTGGATCCAGGCGGCGACCGCGCTGACCCTGCGGTCCAGCTCGGCCCAGGTCAGCACGACGGCCTCGCCGAGCGGACGGGGACCGTGGTGGTCCAGGAAGGTCAGCGCCGGTTGATCGCCGAACCCGGCCGCCCAGCGGTTGAGGTTGTCCGGCAGCGACAATCCGCCCTGGTCCAGCTTATGGAAGAGCTGTTGCGGAATTAGTGCGGCAGCACGAAAAGACCCGATCACAATGGTTTCTCCTCCGACTTCCCCGAGCTGGACGCTATTTATCAACGAGGAACACTGTCAATAGCCAGGAGGTGAACCCCGGTGACATTCCGCCGACCACAAACCCGGCTCAGTCCCGCCCGCTGGGAATTTTGTGAGCCAGGTGACAAGTCGCCTTACACAATCGGGTGACAACGATTGGGAACCGCGACTTTCTCGTGGCCGTGCCGTTGATCACGACATGGTGGAGTGCCGAACCGAGTCCGAGGCCGCAGTGGCCCTCACCGAGGTGGCCGGGCGTTTGCGCCAGGCGACCGAGGAGAGCTGCCAGTACCGCCGGGCCGAACTGTTGATCGGGATCGCCGAGTCCGTCCAGCGGATCAGCGATGACCTGGAGTGGCTGGTCGCCGCCCAGTACGAACCGGTGCCCCCGCCCCGGGCGGAGCACAGCGCCGAGGTCGTGGTCCGCCAGGCGCGCCTGGAACTGGTGCTGCCCAACGACGAGCTGGCCAGCGTCACGGTCAGCCCAGGCTTACGCGGCCCCGAGTGGAACGCCCAACCCTGGCTGCCGCTGCTCCCGATGAACGGCTCCATCCGCCTCGCCATCGAAGCCGCCCTGCGCCGCATGGGCCACGCCGTCACCGAAGCGATGGTCCCCTCCCCCATCACCGAACACCGCGAAACCTAACCCGCGTGTTGGCCGTTGTCGTACGCCGAGTTGGCCGTTACGGACGCCAAGTTGGCCCAACTCGTACGCCGGCTTGGCCAAAGTCGTACGCCGGGTTGGGCCAAGTGGGCTGGCCGCGGGTGGTCTAGTCCGCTACCACCGCACGCGTCATTCCCACCCCTGCACTCCATGTGATACCAAGTTACCCATGGGAAGTACGCAGGTGAAGACGGACTGGATCCCCGATGCGGAGGTGCGGGACGTCTACTCCCGCCAGTGCCCCTGCCGGGGTCTGCTCGACATGCTCGCCGACAAGTGGACCGCGCTGACCATCGGCGCGCTGGAGGACGGCCCGCGCCGGTTCGGCCAGCTCCGGGTGAAGCTGGAGGGCATCAGCCAGAAGATGCTCACCCAGACCCTGCGCACCCTCGAACGCGACGGCCTGGTCACCCGCACCGTGTACCCGACCGTGCCGCTGCGGGTGGACTACGAGCTGACCGAGCTGGGCCATTCGGCCGCCGAGCCACTGGCCGCGGTGCGCGCCTGGTCCACCGGCAACCTGCCGCAGGTGGTGACCGCGCGGCGGGCCTTCGACCAGCGGGCCGCGGACGTGCCGCAGCCCTCCTCCTAGCCGCTTGTGTCCTCGCCATACCGCGCCGTACCGTCAGGATCTGTCTCAGTACAGGGGAAGCCGGTCAAATCCCGGCGCTGACCCGCAACCGTAGGCGATCTTCCCGATCGCGAGCCGGACTGCCTGACTGAGCTGCGCGGCTTCATCTGTCGAGGACTACAGGGTGGAGCCGGTTGGCTCCCCTGTGCGCCTGCCGGACTCGACCACCGCGAGGAAGGCACTGGGGATGAACCAGATCTGGCGGCGAGCGCTGTCCGCGTTCGCCGGGGCAGCACTGTTATTGACCATGGCCGCGCCACTGGCCGCGGCCGCGCCGGCACCGGTCCCCGGCAGTCCCGGCTACTGCCCGGACGGCAACGGGGTCACCGTGGTGGTGGACTTCCAGGAGCTGGGCGGGGACACCGAGATCCGCTGCGCGCCCGGCGAGCAGGCATCCGGGCTGACCGCGCTGGAGAACTCCGGCTTCGTCGTCGAGGGCACCCGGCGCTGGGGCAAGGCGTTCATCTGCCGCATCCAGGGCAAGCCGGGCGCGGACACCGAACGCTGCATCGACACCCCGCCGGCCAGCGCGTACTGGGCCTACTGGCACGCGCCCAACGGCGGCGCCTGGGCCTACAGCACCTCCGGCGTGACCGGGCGCAAGCCTCCGCTGGGCAGCTTCGAGGGCTGGTCCTTCTCCAAGGACAAGACCGGCAGCACCAACCCGCCGCCGCGAGTGGCCCCGGTCCGGCCCACCGTGGCCGCGCCCAAGACCACGCCCAAGCCGGAGACCAAGACCACGCCCAAGACCGACGACGTCGCCGCGGGTGGTCCGGAGGCGAGCCGCTGGCTGGCCGGCTTTCTCAAGGACGGCCTGCTGCCCGGCATGGTCGGCCCCGAGAAGCCCGACCACGGGCTGACCCTGGACGCGCTGTTCGCGCTGGTGGCCACCAAGGCGGATCCGGCGGCCCAGCAGCAGATCACCGGTGCGCTGGAACGCACCGTGCTGGACTACATCGGCAACCCGTGGAGTGAGAACCCGAACGAACGCCAGGGCGACCAGACCGCGAAAGCACTGCTGGGCGCGGTGGCCGCGGGCGTGGACCCGACCGACTTCGGCGGCGTCGACCTGCGTCAGGAGACGCTGAACCTGATCGCGGGCGCCGACGCGGGCGCGTACGCGGGCGAGCTGCGCGACCGGGACGTGAAACCGAAGTCCGAGACCAACCTGTTCGGCCAGAGCTTCGCGGTGCTGGGCCTGGCCCGCAGCGGCGGAGTCCCGCAGCCGGTGGTGGACTTCCTGGTCAAGCAGCAGTGCGCGACAGGCGGATTCCGGTTGTCCTGGACCAGCTTCGGCGCCACCGGCGCCCGCTGCGACGAGGACCCCACGGCGGTGCTGGACCCGGACTCCTCCGGGATGGCGGTACAGGCCCTGCTGGCCGCGGCCAAAACCGGCAGCACCGGCGCGGCGGACGCGGCCACCAAAGGGCTGAACTGGCTGGAGAGCAAGCAGGACGAGGCCGGCGGCATCGGCGGCTCCGGCCCGACCGCGCCCTCCAACACCAACAGCACCGGACTCGGCGGGCAGGCACTGGCCGCCGGTGGCCGGACCAAGGCGGCCGAGCGGGCCGCCGAGTTCGTCCGCTCGCACCAGCTCACCAAGGACAACGGCGGCAAGGCCAGCGCCCAAGCCGGCGGCATCGCCTGGAACCGCGCCCAGTTCGACGAGGCGGTCAAGGACGGCTTCCCCGAACTGCCGGGCGCGCAGGACTCCTGGCGCCGGGCCACCGCGCAGGCGCTGCTCACCCTGGCCGGGGTGCCGCTCGGTGAACTGGGTCCGGACGTCCCGGACGCGGGCCCCAACGGCAAGCTGGCCAAGTACCTGACCGGCAAACTGGTCAATGGCGACCACGTGGAGGTCACCGCGGGCACACAGTCCTTTGTGGACTACGGCCAGACCGCGGACGTGGCCTACGGCCTGTTGCTCTCCGGCAGGCAGCCCAGCAGCCTGACCAAGGTGCTGGCCTTCCTGGACAAGAAGGACAGCGTCGAGACCTACACCCAGGGCAAGGGCTTCGACAAGCCGGGCGCCCGCTACGCCGGGGCCACCGCCAAGCTCGCCTTTCTGTTCACCCTGGCCGGGAAGAACCCGCGCGCGGTCGGCGGCATCGACCTGGTGGACCAGCTCAGCGGACTGCTCGGGGACAACGGCCGATTCGCCGACATCAGCGATTTCGGCAACAACGCCAACACCTTCGGCCAGTCCTTCGGCATCCTCGCGCTGACCGCGGTGGGTGATTCCACCCGCGCGGACAAGGCGGCCACCGCACTGGTCGCGGCCCGTTGCAAGGACGCCACCATGCCGGTCGGCTTCCCTGCCGCCGAGGGCTGTGCCACTGGCATCCCGGATGCCACCGGCCTGGCCCTGCAGGCGCTCAACGCGGTGCCCAAGGGCGGCGGCGCGCTGAGCCAGGAACGCAAGACCGCGCTGACCGAGTCGGTGCGCGCGCTGGAGAAACTGCGCCAGGGCAACGGTTCCTGGACCGGACCGGGTGGCCAGAACGTCAACAGCACCGCCTACGCCACCATGGGCCTGCTCGGTGTGCGCCAGGAGGCCAAGGACAGCCGCGCCTGGCTGCTCAGCCTGCAACGCCAGGACGGCGGCCTGCCGCTCAACCCCGGCGCCGAGAGCAACCTCCTGGCCAGTGCCCAGGCCCTGCCCGCCACCGCCGGGAAGTCCTTCCTCACCAAGGACAACGGCCCGGTCAAGCCGGCCGAGCGGGTGGCCAAGCCTGCCGACCCGAAACCCGAGCCCAAACCGACCGACCCGCCGCAGCCGGACCCCGCGCCCGGCAACGATCCCGGCCCGGCCCCGCAGCCGCAGTACCGCCCGGTCGCACTGGCCCGCACCGGCGCCGAGGTCTCCGAAACCCTGCTCGCGGGCGCGCTGCTGCTGGGCGCCGGAGCGGCCATGGTGGTGCTGACCCGCAGGCGGCGAGCCGCATGACCGCACTACACAGGCTGATCGTCGTGCTCGCGGTCCTCGCGGGCACGACGATCGGCGCGCCACCGGCCTTCGCCGCGGGCACCCCCGGCTACTGCCCCGACGACACCGGCGTCACCGTGATCATCGACTTCCAGCAGCTCGGCGGCAGCACGATCATCCGTTGTGCGCCAGGAAAACAGGCCAGCGGCCATGCCGCGCTGCGCGCCGCGGGCATCAACATCACCGGCACCGCCCGCTGGGGCGAGGCGTTCGTCTGCCGCATCGAGGGCAAACCGGGCTCGGACACCGAGCCCTGCATGGACACCCCGCCGGCCAGCGCCTACTGGTCCTACTGGCACGCGCCCAACGGCGGCGGCTGGACCTACAGCCAGCTGGGCGTGCTGAACCGGACGCCCCCGCCGGGCAGCTTCGAGGGCTGGTCCTTCTCCAAGGACCGCACCGCCGAGTCCAACCCGGCCCCCCGCATCGCCCCCAAGCGCCCCAACCCCCAGCAACCGCCACGCACCAACCAGCCGCCACCCGGCAACCCACCGCCCCCCGGCGGCAACCCACCACCCGGCGGTCAGCCGCCGCCTGGCGCGAACCCGCCACCCAGCTCGGAAACCCCGCCGCCCAGCGGCGAACCCACCTCGGCGACCACCCCACCGTCCACTTCGGACACGCCAACCTCGTCGAGCGCACCGCCGTCCACCAGTGAGGGCCTGGCCTGGACCGGCGGCGTGGAAGCCGAGAAACCCAAACCGGAGCAGGGTTTCCCGCTCTCCACCGCACTCGGCATCGGCGCGGTGGCCGTGCTCGTGCTCGGCGCGGGCCTGCTGGCCTGGCGTCGCCGCCGCAACGCCGACAACCCGAGCTGACGTGACCCTGACCCAAGCCGTGACGCGGCTGTCCGCCCGGCTGCCCCGCACCCTCCATCCCGGCGCGTGGTGGGTGTGGGCGCTGGGCCTGGCCACCGCGGCCGGCCGCACCACCAACCCGCTGCTGCTGATCATGATCCTGGCCGTGGCCGGATACGTGGTGGTCAGCCGCCGCGGCAACGCGCCCTGGGCGCTGGCCTTCCGGATGTACCTGATGTTCGGCGCGTTCATCATCCTGATGCGGGTGCTGTTCCGGATCATCTTCGGCGGCGGCCAGGGCGAGACGGTCCTGTTCACCCTGCCGCAGATCGTGCTGCCCGAACTGGTCGCGGGCATCCGCCTGTTCGGCCCGGTGGCCGCCGAACAACTGCTGGGCGGCCTCTACGACGGCCTGCGCCTGGCCACCATGCTGATCTGCCTGGGCGCCGCCAACGCCCTGGCCAACCCCAAACGCATGCTCAAAGCCGTCCCCGGCGCCCTGTATGAGGTCGGCTCGGCCGTCGTGGTCGCCCTTTCCGTGGCCCCGCAACTGATTGAGAGCGTGCACCGGGTCCGCCGCGCCCGCCGCCTGCGTGGTGGCAGGCAACGCGGCATGCGCGCCCTGCGCGGCATCGTCATCCCGGTCCTGGCCGACGCCCTGGACCGCTCGCTGCTGCTGGCCGCCGCGATGGACTCCCGCGGCTACGGCCGCCGCGGCACCGCGAGCCCCAGATCCCGCCTGCTCACCGGCACCCTGGTACTACTCGGCCTCTCCGGCGTCTGCGTCGGCGTCTACGGCCTCCTCGACGGCACCACACCCCGGGCCCTCGGCCTGCCCTTCCTGGTGGGCGGACTCGCCATCGCCGCAACGGGTTTCGTCATCGGCGGCAAACGAGTCCAGCGCAGCATCTACCGCCCCGACCACTGGCACCTGCCGGAAATCCTGGTCGCCGCCACCGGCATCACCGCGGGCGCCCTGCTCTTCCTCACCGGCGCGGTCGACCCGGCCAACCTCTACCCCTCGCTGAACCCGCTGGCCTGGCCCGAACTGTCCGTCCTGCCCACCCTCGGTGTGCTCATCGCCGTGCTGCCCGCCTGGCTCAGCCCACCCCCACCCACCACGGAGCAACACCGGTGATCAGGTTCGAGCAGGTCTCCATCCAGTACGCAGGCGCCAGCGAACCCACACTGTCCACAGTGGACCTGGAAATCGGCGAGGGCGAACTCTGCCTGGTCACCGGCCGCACCGGCACCGGCAAGTCCACCTTCCTTGGCGCCATCAACGGCCTGGTCCCGCACTTCACCGGCGGCACCCTGCGCGGCCGGGTCACCATCAACGGCCTGGACACCAGAACCCACAAACCCCGAGACCTGGCCCACCTGGTCGGAGTCGTAGGCCAGGACCCCCTGGCCGGCTTCGTCACCGACACCGTCGAGGAAGAACTCGCCTACGGCATGGAACAACTGGCCATCCCGCCAGAAGTCATGCGCAAACGAGTAGAGGAAACCCTCGACCTCCTCGGCATCGCCGAACTCCGCAACCGTCCACTAAGGACTCTCAGCGGCGGCCAGCAACAACGAGTGGCCATCGGCTCCGTCCTCACCACCCACCCCCGGGTACTCGTCCTCGACGAACCCACCTCAGCCCTGGACCCCACCGCGGCCGAAGACGTCCTGGCCGCCATCACCCGCCTGGTCCACGACCTGGGCGTCACCGTCGTGGTAGCCGAACACCGGATGGAACGCGTAGTCCAATACGCGGACCAGCTAATCCACCTACCCGGCAACAAAACCCTCGAACAAGGCCCGCCGGCCACCCTCCTGCAATCCACCACCATCGCACCCCCCGTGGTCGAACTAGGCCGCCTCGCAGGCTGGTCCCCCCTCCCCCTCTCCATCCGGGACGCCCGCCGCCAAGCAGCCCCCCTCCGAGCCCAACTAGCCGACAAACCCCAACCCACCCAAGGCAGAACCCAAACCCACTCCCCAGCCACCCTCTCCGCCAACAACATCACCGTCCGCTACGGCCAGGTAATCGCCGTCCGCGAACTGACCATCTCCCTCCACCAGGGCCAGATCCTCGCCCTCATGGGCCGAAACGGCTCCGGCAAATCCTCACTGCTCTGGGCCCTGCAAGGCTCCGGCCCCCGCCAAAGCGGCACCGTCTCGGTCAACAACCAAGACCCCCGCACCGTCTCCGCCGCCACCGCCCGGTCCCTGGTCGGCCTGGTCCCGCAAACCCCCGGCGACCTGCTCTACCTGGAAACCGTCGCCGCCGAATGCGCCGAAGCCGACCAGGAAAGCCAGTCCCCCCAAGGCACCTGCCGCACCATCCTGAACCGCCTGGCCCCCAACATCCAGGACACCACCCACCCCCGAGACCTCTCCGAAGGCCAACGTCTCGCCCTGGTCCTGGCCATCCAACTCACCGCGGCCCCCAACGTAATCCTCCTCGACGAACCCACCCGAGGCCTGGACTACACCGCCAAAAAAGAGTTCGCCACCCTCATCCGCACCCTGGCCAACGAAGGCCGAACCGTCGTAATAGCCACCCACGACGTAGAACTCGTTGCCAACACAGCAGATCGGGTAACCGTCATGGCAGAAGGCGAAATCGTCGCCGACGGCCCCACCGCCGACATCATCATCGCCAGCCCCGCCTTCGCCCCCCAGGTAGCCAAAATCCTCAACCCCCAGCCCTGGTTGACGGTCGCCGAAGTAGCCGAGGCCCTGTCATGACCACACAACCCAAGCCCGCGAAGCTGACGCCCACCCTCGACCCGCGGGCCCTCCGTGTCAGCCCCCGCACCGCCCTGGTCCTCACCATCGCCTCCCTCGCGGGCCTGGCCATGTTCCTCTGGCCCCTCTTCGCCATCGCCCAGCCGGAAGCCATCGCGCACAGCAACGACGCCCCCCTGATCTTCCTGATCGCCCTCCCCGTCCTGCTCGCGATCATCCTGGCCGAAATCACCACCGGCGGCATGGACACCAAAGCCCTGGCCATGCTCGGCGTCCTCTCCGCCATCAACGCCGCCCTCCGTCCCCTCGGCGCAGGCACCGCAGGCATCGAAACCGTCTTCTTC
Source organism: Crossiella sp. S99.2 (assembly GCF_023094165.1). Lineage (GTDB taxonomy): Bacteria > Actinomycetota > Actinomycetes > Mycobacteriales > Pseudonocardiaceae > Crossiella. Next base: position 79,346 of record NZ_JALMDK010000023.1, read on the forward strand.
CTCCTGGTCCTGGCCGGCCGGGTCTTCGGCCCCGGCTTCGGCTTCGTCCTGGGCTCCACCTCCCTGTTCGCCTCCGCCCTGCTCACCGCGGGCGTAGGCCCCTGGCTCCCCTTCCAAATGATCGCCAGCTCCTGGATCGGCCTGGGCGCCGGACTGCTCCCCCGCAAAGTCAAGGGCCGCTGGGAAATAGCCATGCTCATCGGCTACGGCATCTTCGCCGCCTACGCCTTCGGCTTCGTGATGAACATGTGGTTCTGGCCCTTCACCGCCACCATCGACACCCAGCTCGGCTACATCCCCGGCGCCCCCCTGGCCGACAACCTGCACCGCTTCTTCATCTTCACCCTCATCACCTCCAGCTTCGGCTGGGACACCGGCAGAGCCATCACCAACACCATCGCCATCCTGCTCACCGGCCACGCGGTGCTGGCCGTACTACGCCGAGCCTCCAGGCGAGCAGCCTTCGACGCCCCCGTCACCTTCACCGACCGCCCAGTTGGCCAAAGTGGGACGCCCAGTTTGCCCAACTAGGCGTACGACTTGGGCCAACTCGACCGCTCAGCAACACGCGACGCGCGCAGCGCCCCCCACCGGCGGCTCCAACGCGGCCTTCTCCACCTCCGCCAGCATCCGCACCCGATCCGCCGCGGTGATCACCCGCCCCCGCGTCGCCACCAGGTGAATCCGCCGCGTGTTCGTAATCGAAGCCAACGGATCCCCATCCAGCACAACAACATCCCCCCGCTGCCCAACCCGCAAAGTCCCAGCCCCTTCCGCCTCCCCCAGGAACCGAGCCACCTCCGAAGTCCCGGCCCGCAACGCATCCATCGGCGACAACCCGGCCCGCACCAGCAACTCCAGCTCCTCATGCACCGAAAACCCGGGAAACACATAAGGATTCCCCGCATCAGTACCCAGCAGCGTCCCCACCCCGAACCGATGCTGCTCCGCCACCATCCGTAGCCGGGCCGCGAAGTACTCCCGCTGCTGCCGAATCTCCGCCGCCGTCACCGGAGCCCACCGAGCCAACTGCCCCGCCCAGTACTCCTTGTAAAACGGCGGCAGGTATTTCATCCGCTCATCCCCCGCGAACTCCTCCGCCGGCGAGGAGTAGACCCGCATCGCAACCAACGTAGGAGATTGCCAGGAACCATTGCGCCGCAACTGATGCGCGAGCACCCGAGCCTTGGCCGCGCTGTACGAAGCAGCAGCCTCCCGCTCGATCTCCCGCACCCCCTTGAACCACACAAAGGGATCCGCCGGATCCAACGGCATCCCCGCGATCCGCCGCCGCAACTCCCCCTCCCGCGTACTCGTCGCCAGCGACAACCCGTACATGTGCTCAAAAGTCCGCTGCCCCAGCGAACTCGACTCACTCATCGACACATGATCCGAAGCGTGCCCGGCGAACCGCACCCCCAAAACCCGGCACTCCTCCGCCACCGCCCGCAACAACACCCGATCCAGGAACGGATACACCTTCACAAAATCCGCCCCACCGGCCACCGAATCCCGCACGGCCTGCCGCGCCTGCTCCGGCGTCCGCACGATCAGCGACATCGGCAACACCGAATCCGGCCCGTCGATAATGGCGCTCCCGATAATCAACCGAGGACCGAAAACCTCCCCGGCCTCGATCCGCCGCCGCAGGTCGTGGTGCTGCGGGAACCCCCACATCTCCCGGAATCCCACCACCCCGTGCAACAGGCACAACGGCAAGGTGATCTTCTCCAGGTAGGCCCCATGCACGTGCATGTCCCACAACCCCGGAATCACATACTTCCCAGGCAGATCAAACACCTCCGCCCCCGCCGGCAACGGCAGCTCCCGCCCACCCACCGCGAGAATCCGCCCGTCCCCCAACACCATCGTGGCATCCCGGCGCACGGAGGAAGCACCGGTGTCCACCAGCGTCACCCCACGCAACACCTGCACCGCAACAGAATCAGCGGCCGCGGCCACCCCTGAGCCCAACCAGCTCCCGGCCACCGCGGCCGCCCCGATCCCACTGAGCCACCCTAGGAACTCCCGGCGACTCGTCCCGTTCTCACTCATGCCCGCAGCCTGCACCCTGACGTAACGTCAAGTTCAAGCCTCGCCACCCAGAAGTGTCAGCAACAACTCCCGGGCATCACCACGGCCGCACTCCGAGCCCCAGCCGTCGGCGGCTGGAACTCCAGCGCGGCCTGCTCAATCTCCCCCAGCAACCGCACCCGATCCGCAGGCCCGAAAACGCGCCCCCGGCTGACCACCGAGTGAATCCGCCGGGTATTCGCGATCGAGGCCAACGGATCCGCGTCCAGCACCAGCAGATCCGCCTTCTTCCCCACCGACACCGTCCCCACCGACGAAGCCAGCCCCACATACCGGGCCGCATCCCGGGTCACCGTCTGCAAGGCCGCCATCGGCGACAATCCGGCCGCGACCATCCGCTCCAGCTCGTCATGCAACCCAGAACCCGGGAAACAGTACGGATTCCCGCAGTCCGTCCCGCCGATCACGCCAACCCCGGCCTTGTGCAGGATCCCCACCAACCGCAGCTGCCGCTCGTAGAACTCCCGCTGCTGCGCGATCTGCTCCGGCGTCACCGGCGCCCACCCGGCCGCCCCATTCGCCCAGGACTCCTTGTAGAACGGCGGCAGGTACTTCATCCGCTCATCCCCGGCAAAGGTCTCCTTCGGCGAGGTCACCATGTGCAGCACCCGCAACGTCGGCGACAACCAGCCATCCCGCTCCCGCATCTTCCGCGCCAGCGCGACCGCCTTAGCCGGACTGAACGAGTCCCCGGCCTGCCGTTCCAACTCCCGCACCGCCCGGAACCACGGATACGAAGCCGCCGGATCAAACGGCAACTCCGCGATCTTCCGCCGGTACTCAGCCTCCTCCCGCGAAGTGCTGAACAGGAACCCGAACATGTGCTCGTAGGACTTCTGCCGCAACACCAGCGCCGCGTCCACCGGCACAAAATCCGGCAGGTGCCCGGCAATGCGCAGTCCCAGTTTCTCCGCCTCGTCCGCGATCGCGGTCAGCAGCTCGGGCGTGAGCATCTGATACACCTTGACGAACTCCGCGCCCTTGGCGTGCTCGGCCCGGACCGCGGCCCGCGCCTCCGCCTCGGTGCGCACGATCAGCATGCCCCTGCCATAGAAGGACGCGGGCCCGTCGATGATCGCGCTGCCGATGACCATGCGCGGCCCAAGCGCGGTCCCGGCCTCGAACTCCCGCCGGGCCTGGTGCGATTCGGGCAGCCCCCACATCTCCCGCACCCCGGTGACCCCGTACACGAGGTGCGACTTGGGCACGATGGTGCGCAACTGCATCAGGTGCGTGTGCATGTCCCAGAACCCGGGCAGCAGGTACTTGCCGCGCAGGTCGATGATCGTGGCCCCAGCCGGTGCGGCCAGGCCGGCGCCGCCAACCGCGACGATCCGATCCGCCACCAGCACCACGGTCGAGTCCGGGCAGGGCGCGGCACCGGTCGCGTCGATCAGGGTGGCCCCGCGCAACACGGTCACCTGCACCGTGTCCGCACCGGCCGAACCGGCCAGCGCCGGCCACAGTCCTCCAGCAGCGGCGAGGGCGACCCCGCTCCTGGACATCCAGCTCATGAACTCACGTCGGTTGACCCCCAGTTTGGTCATGACCCCATGATGGCCCCATCCCCCTGGGGCAAGTCACCCCCAATTTCACAGCCAGCCGTGCTCCCGGGCGATCCGGGCCGCCTCCGCCCTGGTCCGCGCCCCCAGTTTGGCCATCGCCGAGGACACGTAGTTACGCACCGTGCCCGCGGACAGGTGCACCGCGGCCGCGATATCGGCCGCGGTCGCGGTGTCGTGCACCTGCCGCAGCACGTCCAGCTCCCGCTCGGTCAGCGGGCAGTCCGCCTCGGCCAGCGCGTCCGCGGCGAACTCCGGGTCCACGTACCGCAAACCCGCGTGCACCCGCCGGATCACCTCGGCCAGCAACGAAGCCGGGGCATTCTTGGCCAGGAACCCCTTGGCCCCCAACGACAACGACTGCCGCAACACCCCGGGCCGGGCATGCCGGGTCAGCATCACCACCCGCACCGCCGGGAACTCCCGCGCCAGCCGGGCGGCCACCGCGGGCCCGTCCAGCCCCGGCATCTCCACGTCCAGCACCACCACATCCGGCCCGTGCTCGGCCACCGCGGCCAGGCCCTGCAACCCGTCGGAGACATCGGCGACCACGGTCAGATCCGGTTCCAGGCCCAGCAACGCGGCCACCGCCTGCCGGGTCAGCCGCTCGTCGTCGACCAGCACCACCTTGATCACCGGGTCACCGCCGGCTTCGGCAGGCTCGCGGTCACCACGAACTCCCCGTCCCGCGCCACCGCGCTGAACTCGCCGCCGCCCCCGCTGATCCGCGCCGCCAGTCCGGCCAGCCCCGATCCCCACTCCCCCGCGTCCAGCACCCCGTCGTTGCCCACCCGCAGCACCACCGATTCCCCTTGCCCGGCAAGGGTGATCCAGCACCGGCGGGCGTCGGCGTGCCGCAGCAGGTTGGTCACCGCCTCCCGCAACACCCAGCCGAACAACTCCCGCTGCGCCGCGGACAACTCCTCCGGCCGCGCGTCCACCTCGCACCGGATCTCCGCCGAGGCCAGCAGTTTCCGCGCCCCGGCCAGCTCACCCACCAGATCGGTGCCGCGCTGCGCGTGCGCCAGTGTCCGCACGTCCTGCAACGCCCCGCGCGCCAGCTCCTGCACCTCCACCATCTCGTCGTGCGCCCGCTGGGTATCCACAGTGGACAGTCGGGCGGCCAGCTCACTCTTCAACGACACCACTTCCAGCGCGTGCCCGAGGATGTCGTGCAGGTCCTGGGACAGCCGCAACCGTTCCTTGGTGGCGGCCAGTTCGGCCGCGGCCAGCCGCGCGTTGTCCAGCTCCCGGCTGGACCGCCACAGTCGCGCGGTGGTCTCCTGCAGGTAGCAGGTCACCCCGAGCAGCACCACCGACATGATCACCTGGCGGCCCAGGTCCGGCACGCCCGCCGTCGCGTTGGCCAGCAGCGCCAGCCCCGCGAAGACCGCGGAGAGCACCCCGGTCAGCGGCCACACGTACCGGACCGACCGGTTGAGCAGCAACTCCGCGCAGGCCAGACCGGGCAGCACCGCCCAGAACATCCCGACGGCGCCCCACACCAGGGCCAGCAACGTGAGCGCCAGCCCGAGCGCCAGCAACGGCACCCCGGAACGCAGCGGCCGCACTCGCCACGGATCGCGCAGCAGCCGCAGCGCGCCGGGCAGGAAGAGCACGTTGAACGTCGCCCAGCCCACGAGCAGGACCGCCACCCGGACCGGGCTCAGCTCCGGGGAGTTCAGCAGGGACAGCAACGGGAACAGCACCGCCAGGCCGGCGCCGCCGTAGAGGGCGTCCCGGCAGTACTTCCGGAGGTGCTCCAGCGCCGCGGCTGACGCCGACTCCTGCTCCTTGATGGCCGTCACCAGCCAAAACTAGCAGCGCGCGGCGTTCGCGCCGCCCAGGAGATGACACCTGTCATGCCCGGAGACGACACCCGTCATGCCACCCCCTGACATCGCACACTGCCCGCGTGTCCGCCGGATCCCTAACTTTGCCCTCATGAACGGCAACGTGATCGAGGTCGAGGACCTCCACTATCGCTACGGCGAGTTCGCCGCGGTGCGCGGGATCGACTTCACCGTACGCCGCGGCGAGACCTTCGCCCTGCTGGGCACCAACGGGGCAGGCAAGACCACCACCCTGGAGGTGATCGAGGGCTTCCGCAAGCCCGCTCAGGGCCGGGTCCGGGTGCTCGGGCTGGACCCGCACGCCGACCGCTACCAGGTGCAGGCCCGGACCGGGGTGATGCTGCAGAACGCGGGGCTGATCGAGGAACTGACCGTGGCCGAGACCCTGCGACTGTGGCAACGCCTGTCCAGCCGCACCGACAAGGTGGCCACCGCACTGTCCAGAGTGGACCTTTCGCACCGGTCGGATGTCCAGGTGGACAAGCTCTCCGGCGGTGAGCGGCGGCGGCTGGACTTCGCCATCTCCACCTGGGGCGCGCCCGAACTCGTGGTGCTGGACGAGCCGACCACCGGCCTGGACCCCGAGTCCCGGCAACGGCTCTGGGCCAGGGTCGGGGAGCTGAAGGAGTCCGGCAGCACCATCCTGCTGACCACGCACTACCTGGAGGAGGCCGAGGCGCTGGCCGACCAGGTGACCATCATGCACAACGGGATCGCGCAGATCTCCGGCACGCTGCACGAGGTGCTCTCCGGTCGCCCGGCCACCATCACCGCCGACCTGCCCCCGCACGCCCCTGCCCTGCCGCCACTGCACGGCTCGGCCACAGTGGACGGTCACCGGGTCAGGGTGGAAACCCTTGCCCTGCAAACGGATCTCACCACCCTGCTGAACTGGGCCGGCCAGCACCGGCTGGAGCTGGAGAACCTCAACGCGAGCCCGGCCTCACTGCACGAGGTCTTCCTCGCGACGTCGGAGAAGGGATGACCGGCATGCGTGCCGCTGTGTTGCTCGGCCTGACCGAGCTGAAGTTGCTGCTGCGCAAGAAGATCAACGCGGCATCGGTGCTGGGGGTGCCGGTGGCGATGTGCGTGGTGGCCTATTCCAACGACCGGCCGGACACCGCGGCCGGCTGGGGCTCGATGTTCGCGCACAGCTTCATGATCGTGCTGCTGGTGTCCACCTTCCTGGTCAGCACCACGGTGTTCACCGCCCGCCGCCAGTCCCTGGTGCTCAAGCGGATGCGCACCGCGGAGATCACCGACGCGGCCCTGATCGCCGGCATGGTCACCCCGCTGATCGTGGTCACCCTGGCGCAGATGCTGGGCTACCTGGCCTTCTGCGTGGCCATCGGCGCCCCACTGCCGGAGAACCCGCTGCTGGCCCTGGGCGGCATCCTGCTCGGCGCGGCGATCGCACTGCTCGCCGGCGCGGCCACGGCCAGCCTCAGTTCCAGTGTCGAGGTCACCCAGATCACCGCGATGCCGGTGCTGGTCGCCGCGCTCGGCGGCATGATCGCCACCTTCGCCGACTCCGACCTGGCCCGCACCCTCGGCATGCTGATGCCGCTGAACGGGCCGACCGACATGCTGGCCAAGGGCTGGGGCGGTGGAGGCGCGGGCATCCAGCTGTCCGAGATCGCCCTGATCCTGCCCGCCGGGATCGCGCTGTCCGCGGTGGTGCTGGGGGTGATCACCGCAAAGTTCTACCGCTGGGAACCGCGCTGAGCTGTCACATTGGCGCGCTCCGCGCGCGGGATTTTTCGCTCTTGAGTCGCCTCGTCGTGCATCCGCCGCACGCGAAGCAAGCTTCGGATGCGTCGGACGCACGACAAGGCAACGCGAAAAATCGGCACCCCGCCGCCGGTGAAAGGCCCGCCGTGTCGCTGCGCGCCACGCCTTTTCGCAACTAGTGAACGCTCGGTCGAAGTGCGCGCCAGGTCTTCTCGCCAGCGGGGTGGCCGAACCTGGCAAGGAAACGCCCGTGCGCCTGGAGGGGTCGCACGGGCGTTCTCCGTTTCAGGGGCTTCAGATCAGGCGGGCACAGCCTGGTCCTTGACCAGCTCAGCCGGTGGCCGTTCGGTGGCCAGCAGGATGGAGTCCAGGATCTCCCCGACCCGGACCGCCGTGTTGGACAGCAGGGTCGAGGTGATGCCGTGGCTGGCCTCGGTGGAGCCCTGCAAGTAGATCCCGGCTCGCACACCGTCCTGAGTGGACACCCGGTAGTCCCGGTCCACCCGGAGTTCGCCGCGCTCGTCCCGGTGGCAGTGCTCGCCGAGTTCGCCCAGCAGCGACAACGGGTCCACCGGCCGGTAGCCGGTGGCGTAGACCAGCACGTCGGCCTCGATCACGCTCATCTCGCCGTTGGGCAGGAACCGCAGCACCGCGCGGACCCCGTTCGGCGTGGCGTGCACCTCGGTCAGCCGGGAGATCTTGTGGATGTGCATGCGGTGCACACCCCGGACCTTCTCCTGGTACACCCGGGCGTAGAGCTGGTCGATGAGGTCCATGTCCACCGCGGAGTAGTTGGTGCCGCGGTGGTAGTTCAGCAGCATCCGCTTGACCTCGTCGCTGGCGGAGAAGAAGTAGTCCACCGCCTCCGGGTCGAAGATGCCGTTGACGAAGGCGCTGTCATCGGCGGGCGCGTAGCCGTAGCGGGCGAACACCGCGTGCACCTGGGCGTCGGCGTAGCGCCGGTGCAGATACTCGGTGGTCTCCGCGGCGCTCTGCCCGGCGCCGACCACGATGAACCGCTTGGCCGCGGACTCGGGCAGCTCCTCCAGTCGGTGCAACAACTGCTGGTTGTGCCAGACCCGTTCGGAGACCTCGGCATCCGCGGGCAGGTTCGGGCGCAGCCCGGCGGCCAGCACGATGTTGCGGGCGCGGTGCTCGGTCAGCTCGCCGTCCTTGCGCACCACCACGTCGAAGTAGTCGATCACGCCGTCGGCGGTGTGCACCGGGCGCAGCTCGACCACCTCGCTGCCGTACTCGGCCAGGTGCTCGAACCGCCCGGCCACCCACTCCAGGTAGTCGTGGAACTCGACCCTGGTCGGGAACAGCATCTTGTGGTTGATGAAGTCGGCCAGCCTGCCCTTGTCCTGCAGGTAGCACAGGAAGCTGTGCGGGCTGGTGGGGTTGCGCATGGTGACCAGGTCCTTGAGGAAGGAGACCTGCATCGTGGTGTCCTCGATCAGCATCCCGCGATGCCAGCCGAACCGCGGCTGCTTCTCGAAGAACACCCCGCGCAACTGCCGTTGGTCCGGCTGTTGCTGGTTGCGCTCCTCCATCGCCACGGCCAGCGCGAGGTTGGACGGACCGAACCCAATGCCCACGAAGTCCAGGACCGGACTCTCTCGTTCCTCGGTCGCAGTCGACACGCTTGCCCCTTCACTGCCGAGCCACGGCACTGGAAACTTAGGTTAGCCTTACCGAAACAATCAGACGGGCCCCTGTCAAGTTCACAACGCCCAGATGCCGCGCACGACACAGTCGCCCCGCCCAGGCTAGGTGTTTAGCCTAACCTAAGTTAGCGTTGCCTACCAGAACCGTCCGATCTTGAGTGGTGGAGGACGCCGGTGCCGCTCGAAGCGCCAGCCAGACAGGACAACGAGCAGCTCACGGTCGATCTGGTGGCCGATCCGCTGCTCGTGGCGACCCGGCTGACCGAGGCGGGACTGAGCGAGACGCACGTGCTCTACGAGCGTTCCGGCGAGTTCGCGGTGGCGCTGGGCGCGGCGGCCCGGATCACCGTCACCCGCACCGAGATCACCTTGGTCGCAGGCGACTTACACCGCACCCTGCCCTGGCAGCGCACCCCGCTGGAACGCATCGGCGAACTGCTCGCACAACTCCCCTTCACCGGCTGGCGCGCCTACGGCTGGGCCGGGTTCGAGTTCGCCTACGCGCACGCGGGCCTGCTGGACCAGGTGGGCGAGGATCCCTTGCTGCACTTCGTGATCCCGGCCGTGGAGGCCCGGCTGACCGAGGGCGCCGCGGTGGTCACCGGCACCGATCCTGCGCTGCTGGCCAAGGTCGCCGCGCTGCTGGCCGAACCGGTCGCCGAACCCACGTACCAGGCGGTGCCGGTGGAGCTGGGCGAGGCGGGCGCGGAGCAGTACCGGGCCGCGGTGGCCGGTGCGATCGAGGAGATCCGGGCGGGCCGCCTGCAGAAGGTCATCCTCTCCAGAGTTGTCCCGGTGGAGCAGCCGGTGGACCTGGCAGGCACCTACCTGGTGGGCCGCCGCCGCAACACCCCGGCCCGCTCCTTCCTGCTCGATCTGGGCGGGATCCGGGCCGCTGGGTTCAGCCCGGAGACGGTCCTCGAAGTGGACGCGCACGGCCGGGTCACCACCCAGCCGCTGGCCGGGACCAGGGCGCTGACCGGTTCCGCCGAGGAGGACCAGCGCCTGGAACAGGATCTGTTGCGGGACAGCAAGGAGATCTACGAGCACGCGATCTCGGTGAAGGTCGCGCACGACGAGCTGGCCGAGCTGTGCCGGCCGGGCAGCGTGGACGTGCACGGGTTCATGTCGGTGAAGAAGCGCGGCAGCGCCCAGCACCTGGCCTCCACGGTGACCGGCGAACTGCCCGCCGGCGAGGGCCCCTGGGGAGCCTTCGCCGCGCTGTTCCCCGCGGTCACCTCCACCGGCGTGCCCAAGCGCGCGGCCTACGAGACCATCGCCCGGCACGAGTCCGAGCCGCGCGGGCTGTACAGCGGCGCGGTGTTCCGCGCGGACAGCGACGGCACCCTGGACGCGGCGCTGGTGCTGCGCACGGTGTTCCAGCGCGCGGGCCGGACCTGGCTGCGTGCCGGGGCGGGCATCATCGAGCAGTCGGATCCGGACCGCGAGCTGGAGGAGACCTGCGAGAAGCTCCGCAGCGTCGCCCCCCACCTGGTACGCGGCAACTAGTTCGTCGGCCAGGGCCGCTGTGCCGGCCGGAGCTGCTCGAACGCGCGAGCCAGCCGCAGCACCCCGATATCGTCGAAGCGTTTGCCGGTGATCTGCACGCCGATCGGCAACCCGTCCGCGCTGTAACCCGCGTTGAGGGACAGCGAGGGCTGGCCGGACATGTTGAACGGCACGGTGAACCCGATGTGCTCGAAGGGTTTCGCCGGATCGTCCACCGGTGAGGCCTGTTCGGCGCCGAAGGAAACCACCGGGCAGACCGGGCTGAGCACGAAGTCGTACTCGCGGAAGGCCCTGGTGGCCGCCGCGCTCATCACGTCCATCTGGGCGAAGCCGCGGTACACCGCCAGACTGTCCACTTCGGACCCGTCGAACACCCAGTCCCTGATGTAGGGCAGGATCTTCGCGATCCGTTCCGGCGGCCACCCGGCCAGGTCCGCGGCGAACCTGGTGCGCCAGAACCGATCGAGCCCGTCCAGGACCTCCTGGGTGAGGAACGGCCGCACCGGGGTGACGATCGCCCCGGCCGCCTCGAACGCCGCCGCCGCGGCCCGCACCGCGGCCAGGACCTCGGGTTCGACCGGCAGTCCGGCGCCCGCCTCCTCCTGCAACCCGATCCGCAGGCCCTTCACCTCGATGTCCAGCTGCTGCCAGGGAATCTGTTCGGGCGGCAGGCTCCAGTAGTCGCGGTCGTCGGGCTGGGCGAGCACGGACATGAGCAGTGCCGCGTCGGCCACGGTGCGGGTGATCGGTCCGGCGACCCGGCCCAGGAACGGCGGATCCACCGGCACCCGCCCGAAACTCGGCTTGTGCCCGACCAGTCCGCACAGTCCGGCCGGCAGCCGGATCGAGCCGCCGATGTCGGTGCCCACATGCAGTGGCCCGTACCCGGCCGCGGCGGCCGCGGCGGCGCCCGCGCTGGAGCCGCCGGGGTTGCGGTCCAGCCGCCACGGGTTGCGGGTGAGCGGGTGGAAGCTGGACAGGCCGGAGGTGAGCATGCCGAAGTCGGGCATGGTGGTCTTGGCCAGGAACACCGCGCCCGCCGCCCGCAGCCGGGCCGCGGGCGGCGCGTCCACCGGCGCGGGCGCGAGTTCGGTGGCCGCGGTGCCCAGCGGCACCGGCACGCCCTCGGTGGCGATGTTCTCCTTGATGGTGACCGGCACACCGTCCAGCGCACCCTGTGGTTCACCTCGCCGCCAGCGCTGTTCGGCGGCTTTGGCCTGGGCCAGCGCGGTGGCCGGGTCGGGGGCGTAGAGGGCCTGGAGGTCGGGTTCCCAGGCGCCGATCCGGGCGAGCACCGCCTCGGTCACCGCCACCGGGGACAGGTCGCCGGTGCGGTAGCCGTCCAGCAGCTCGACGGCGGTCAGGTCGGGCAGTTCCGTTGCCATACCGGGGTTTCCTCTCAGCTCGCCGGCGGGTCGAAGCGGCCGTCGACGGCGGTCCAGCCGCCGTCCACGCTGAGCACCGAGCCGGTGACGTAGCTGGCCGCCTCCGAGGCCAGGTACACCACCGCCCCGGCCAGCTCCTGCGGTTTCGCCCACCGGCCGAGCGCGTTCTTGTCGGCATACGCCTGGTACCACTCGGGACTGTTCTTGATCTGCTGGGTCAGCGGGGTCTCCACCACGCCGGGCGCGATCGCGTTCACCCGCACCCCGGCGGGCCCGAACTCCGCGGCCGCGGTGCGCAGCAGCTGCACCATGCCCGCCTTGGTCGCGGCGTAGGCGCCCTGCCCGGGTTCCACGGTGACCGCGCGGATCGAGGAGAAGGCGATGATGCTGCCGCTGCCGCGTTCGACCATGGCCCCGCCGAAGGCCCGCACCACCTCGAAGGTGGCGGTCAGGTTCAGCGCGATCACCCGGTCGAATTCGGCGCGGGTGTAGTCCAGCAGCCGTTTGCGCACGTTGACCGCTGCGGTGAGCACCACGATGTCGATCTGGCCGAGGCTGGCCGCGGTCTTGGCCAGCGCGTCGGAGTCCAGCACGTCGAGCTGGACCGCGCTGGCGGCCGGGCCGATCAGTTCGGCGGTTTCCCGTGCGGTGACCTGGTTGTAGTCCGCGCACACGACCTTGGCCCCGTGCGCGGCCAGTGCCCGTGCGGACTCACGGCCGATGCCGCTGCCGCCGCCGAGCACCACGGCGGTCTTGCCGTCCAACCGGAACAGGCTCGAATAGTCCATTGTGGACACTCCTCACTCTGGCCGAATCACTCTGGGTCGAACCGGGCCAGCGACCGCGCCAGACTCGGCGCGGCCGCGATCAGCCCTGCGGTGTAGTCCTGTTGGGGCGCGCCGTAGACCCTCGCCACCGGTCCCAGCTCGACCAGGTCGCCGTGGCGCAGCACGGCCACGGTGTCGCAGACGTGCCGCACCACGCCGAGGTCGTGCGAGACGAGCACCAGGGTCAGCGCGTACCGGTGCACCAGGTCGTCGAGCAGGTTGAGGATCTGCGCCCGCACCGAGACATCCAGGGCGCTGACCGGTTCGTCGGCGATGAGCACGCTGGGCTTGGGCGCGAGCGCCCGGGCGAGAGAGATCCGCTGCCGCTGCCCGCCGGAGAACTGATGCGGGTACCCGTCGGCGGCGTCCACCGGCAGTCCAACCGCGGCCAGCAGTTCGGCCACCCGTTCCCTGCGTCCCGGGATCCGTTGCACCACCAGAGGTTCGCTAATGATGTCGCCGACCCGCAGTCGCGGGTTGAGCGAGCCCATCGGGTCCTGGAACACCAGTTGCAGTTCCCGGCGCAGGAACCTCAGCCGCCGCTCGGGCAGTCCGGTGATCTCCTTGCCCTGGAACCGGATCAAGCCGGCGGTGGGTTTGTCCAGCGCGGCCAGCAGCCGCACCAGCGTCGACTTGCCCGACCCGGATTCGCCCACCACGCCGAAGCGCTGTCCGGACTCGATGTCGAAGGACAGTTCACGCAGCGCCGGGATCTCGGCGCCGGGCCGCAGCAGCGAGGTGCGGGCCCGCCGGTAGGTCCGGCGCAGGTGGCGGACCTGGATGAGGGGTTCAGTCATCGCCATTCCAGGTGATCGTGCGCAGTTTCCCGTGCTCGTCGAGTTTCTCCAGGTCGGAGGCGGCCAGCAGGCCCTGGGTGTAGGGGTGCCGGGGGCTGGTGAACAGGCCGGGCAGCGGGCCGGCGTCCACCACCTTGCCGCCGTGCATGACCAGCACCCGCTCGCACATGTCGGCGACCACGGCCAGGTCGTGGGTGATGAACAGCAGCGCGGTGCCGCGTTCCTCGGTGACCGCGCGGATCAACCTGAGCAGCTTGGCCTGCACGGTGACGTCCAGCGCGGTGGTCGGCTCATCGCAGATCAGCACCTCGGGATCGTTGGCCAGCGCCATCGCCAGCAGCACCCGCTGCCGCTGCCCGCCGGAGAGTTCGTGCGGGTAGGCCCGCGCGGTGATCGCCGGATCGGGCAGCCGCACCTGGTCGAGCAACTCCACCGCGGCAGCCCTGGCCGCCCGGCGGGTTCTGGTGCGGTGCAGGGTCATCGTCTCGGCGACCTGCCTGCCCACCCGCATGGCCGGGTTGAGCGCGGTCATCGGCTCCTGGAACACCATGGCCATCCGCCGCCCGCGCACCCTGGCCAGTTCCCGCTCACGCAGCCGGAGCAGGTCATCGTCCACTCCGGACAGTCGAACCGACCCGCTGGCCCGCACCCCCTCGGGCAGCAGCCCCATCACCGCGGCCGCGGTCATCGTCTTGCCGGACCCGGACTCGCCGATCAACCCGACCCGCTCACCGCGCGCCACCTCGAAGGACACCCCGCGCACCAGCGCACGGTCCACAGTGGACACGGTCAGCTCCGCCACCCTCAGCACACTCATCGGCGACCTGCCAGCCGCGGGTCGAACCGATCCCGCAACCCGTCGCCGAGCAGGTTGAACCCCAGCACCGCCACCGCGATGGCGATCCCGGGCGCCACCGCCAGCCGCGGTTCCACCGAGAGCAGTTCCTGGGACTCCTGCAGCATCCGGCCCCAGCTCGGTGTCGGCGGCCGGGTGCCGAAGCCCAGGTAGGACAGGGCCGCCTCGGCCAGCACCGCGATCGCGAAGGACACCGAGCCCTGCACGATGACCAGGCCGCCGATGTTGGGCAGCACGTGCCGCACCGCGATCCCGGTCCGTCCGCGCCCGGCGGCCCGCGCCGCCAGCACGAACTCGGCCGAGCGCACCTGCGCGGTGGCCGCCCTGGCGATCCGGGCGAACCCGGGCACGGTGGCGATGCCGATGGCGATCATCGCGGTGCTGGTGTCCGCGCCGAAGACGGCGCCGAACATGATGGCCAGCAACAGGGTCGGGAAGGCCAGCAGCAGGTCGTTGGCCCGCATCACCAGTTCGTCCAGCCAGCGCGGCCCGAGTGCGGCCAGCACGCCCAGCGGGGTGCCGAGCAGCGCCGCCGCGCCCACCGAGACCAGCCCGATGAGCAGGGTGGTCTGCGCGCCGACCATGAGCTGACTGACGATGTCCCGGCCGAACCGGTCGGTGCCCAGCCAGTACTCCGGCCCCGGCCCGGTCAGCCGCAGCGTGGCGTCCACCAGGGTCGGATCGTGCGGGGTCCACACCAGCGACAGCAGCGCGGCGCAGCCCACGAGTCCAATGAGGACGGTCCCGGCGCACAGGCTGGCCGAGCGGCCTTCGCGCGCGCTCACGTGGCCTGCCGCAGCCGCGGGTTGAGCACCGTGTGCAGCACGTCCACCGCGAAGTTGACCAGCAGCACCGCGCACACCAGCACCATCACCACGTTCTGCACCACCAGCAGGTCCCTGGCCGCGACCCCGTCCAGCAGCAGGCTGCCCAGTCCTGGCAGCACGAACACCCGCTCCACCACCACCGCGCCGATCAGCAGGGTGCTGAGCTGGAGGCCGAGCACGGTGAGCACCGGTCCGGCGGCGTTGCGCAGCCCGTGCCGCAGCAGCGCGCTGAACCTGGTGTGCCCCTTCGCCCGCGCCGTCCGTAGATAGTCCTCTGTGGACACGTCCAGCACCGCGGAGCGCACATACCTGGTCAGCACCGCACCCTGCACCAAGCCCAGGGCCAGCGCGGGCAGCATCAGTCCGCGCAGGAATTCGAGGGGATCCCGCACCGGCGGTGTCCAGCCCCCGGCGGGCAGCAGCTGCCAGCGCACCGCGAACAACTGCACCAGCAGGATGCCGGCGATGAACCCGGGCACGGCCAGGCCGAGTTGGCTCAGCCAGGACACCGCGACCCCGCCTGCCCGTCGCCGCGCCACCGCCGCGTACACCCCGGCCGGCACCGCGATCAGCAGCGCCACCAGCATCCCGGCCCCGACCAGCCATCCGGTCACGCCGAGCCGGTCCAGCAGCTGCGGGCCGATCGGTTCCCTGGTCACGTAGGAGCGGCCGAACTCGCCGGTGACGAACCCGCCGAGCCAGTCCAGGTACTGGGCGACCGGCGGCCGGTCGGTGCCGAACTCGCGCCGGGTCTGTTCGACCAGCTCGGGCGAGGCACTCAGGCCCAGCGCCACCTGGGCCGGGTCACCGGGCAGCACGGCGAGGAAGGCGAACACCACCACCGACGCGATCAGTGTGCTGACCAGCAGAATCGCCGTACGCCGGGCCAGTCGCGGCAGCATCGCCGCGGTCACTGCCTGCCCAGCCGGGCGAACTCGAAGGACTCGCCGATCTCGTTGCGCGGCAGCCCGCTCACCTTGGTCCTGGCCACCACCAGGTTGGGGAAAACGAACAGCCAGCAGGCGGCCGCGTCCCTGGCGATGGTCCGGGCGACCTCGCGCATCAGCCGGTTCTGGGTGTCCGGATCGACCTGGTCGGCCCGGTCCAGCTGGGTGCGCACGGCCGGGTTGTCGTAGCCCCAGTAGTAGTTCGGGTTGCCGAAGCTGTCGATGTCGCGGGCCTCGACGTGCTGCACGATGGACAGGTCGAAGTCGTGCTCGGTGAACACCTGCTTGAGCCACACCGAGGGGAAGTCCACCGGCTCGATGCCCACGGTCACGCCGACCTTGTCCAGGTAGGACTTGATCACCTGGGCCGAGGAGATCGCGTACGGCAGGTTCGGGATGCGCAGGGTCAGGTTCAGCCCGCTCACCCCGGCCTCGCGCAGCAGTTTCCGGGCCTGGTCCGGATCGTAGGGCGTGACGCCGGTGAGGTCCTCGAACCACGGGTCGGTCGGCGGGACCATGCTGCCGATCAGCACCCCTCGCCCGGCCCAGGCCAATCGCAGCAACGCGGCCCGGTCGATGGCGTGGGTCAGCGCCCGGCGCACCCGCACATCCGACAGCGGCGCCCGGCGGTTGTTGAAGGACAGCACCACCTCGCCGTTGGTGGTGCCCTCCAGCACGGTGAACCGGCGGTCCTGGGTGAACTGCGGGATCGAGTCCGGCGCGCCGACGGTGGAGATCACGTCGATGCCGTTGCTCAGCAGCGCGTTGTTCAGCGCGGTCGGATCGCGGAAGTACTTCAGCTGCACGGTGGTGTAGGCCGGCCGCGATCCCCAGTAGCCCTCGCGGACCCGCAGCACGATGGAATCGCCCCTGGTCCGGGAGAACACCTCGTACGGTCCGGTGCCCACCGGCCGGGTGCCCAGCTCGTTGACGCCGGTCGGGGTGAACATCGCGCCCACCCGCCCGGTCATGGCGAACAGCCAGCCGTTGCTCGGCCGGTTCAGCACCACCCTGGCGTGCAGCGGGGAGAGCACATCGACCTGGCGTAGAACGTCCATTGTGGACTTGAGGGAGACCGCCCAGTCGGTGCGCACCCGCTCCAGGCTGAACTTCACGTCCTCGGCGCTGAACGGCGCCCCGTTCGCGAAGCGGACATTCGGCCTCAGCCGGAAGTCGTAGACCGTCCGATCGGGACTCACCGTCCACGATTCGGCCAGTCCCGGCGCGATCCGGCCCCCCTCGTCTCGCTTCACCAGACCCTCGTAGACGTTGCCGAGCAACACCTGTGGGATGGCGGCCCCGTCGGTCCTGGTGAAGTCGAAGTTCTGCGGCTCAGCGGTGAAACCGATGCTCACGGTGTTCGGATCAGCCGGTGCGGTGGCCAACTCACCCGCTGAACATCCGGCGAAAACGACGCTGAGGACGAGAAGCGACGCGACCGCGCGCAGTCCGCTGGATGATCGTCGCATGTCGGCACACTACGGCTTTCACCGACCGTTGGCCGCCCCCAACGGGTGCAAATCCGCACTGAGTCCGGTGGTGTGTGTCATCCCGGGTTAGCTTGCGCAGAGAACGCGTTGTCAGTACTGGGGTAGGGAGGTTCGAACGTGGAGGGCAACGCACCAGTACAGCTCGCCCGGCGGTCCACACCGCCGAAGCCCGGCACCGAGGTGCCGCTACTGGCCTTCGCACCCCGGGTCGGCCTGCAACTCGGCCTCCGCCCGGTCCTGCTGTTCTTCTCCGGCGGCCTGCGCCTGCGCGCCGAAGCCTCCGTCGACGGCCGCAGCCGGCTCCGCGTCCTGGGCTTCCATCTGCTGGCCGATCACCCGCACCTCGGCAAGGTGACCATCACCCGAACCGAACCGGACTCGGCCCCCACCAGCCTGGTCGACACCGGCGGCGCCGAGGCCCCTGGCGTGAGCGCGCTGTTCCTGCACTGCGCGGTGGACATCGAACGTTCCCCCGGTTCAGGAAGGCCCCTGCACCTGCGGACCTCGACCCCGCTGCAGCTGGTCGGCCGCGCCCGGACCTTCCCCCCGGTCAGCGAACCGTTCCGATCACAGCGAACAGTCGAGCTGCACCAGCCAGGCGAGTCAACCCCGATCGGCCTGCTGGAGCCCTTCCGCGTCAACCTCGGAGGCTGCTAGCTCGCCCCCACCCACTTGGCCACACCGGCACGCCCAGTTGGGCAAAGTGGGACGCCCGGTTGGGCCAACTAGGCGTGCGACTTGGGCCAACTCGGCGTGCGGGGCGGGGCGGCGGCGGTGACCTCGACGCCGGTGCCGTGCACGATGAGCCTGCCCTTGCCGCGGCGCTTGGCCGAGTACATCGCGGCGTCGGCCAGGCCGAGCAGCTTGTCCGCGGTCAGGTCGTGCTCGAACACGGTCAGGCACACCACGCCGATGCTGGCCCTGGCCACGTGTTGCTGCCCGGCGATCGCGTACGGGACCTGCAACGCGGACAGCACCCGCTCGCCGACCTCTTCCGGCGGGTGGTCGGTGCCGTCGAGCAGTACCCCGAACTCGTCCCCGCCCAGCCGCGCCACCGTGTCCGTGGCGACCACGCAACCACGCAGCCGTTCACCGACCGCGCGCAATACCGCGTCCCCTGCGGCATGTCCGAACCTGTCATTGACAGCCTTGAAGTCGTCCACGTCGATGAACAGCAGCATCAGCGGCCGGTGCTCGTCGATCCGGCTGCGGATCGCCCCGCTCAGCCGTTCCCGGAAGACGACCCGGTTAGCCAGTCCGGTGAGCGAGTCGTGGTAGGCCTGATGTTCGAGTTGCCGCTGGCTGTCCTGCAGGCGCTTGAGCAGCTGCATGTTGTCCGCGGAGGTCAGCAGCTGGCGGGCCATGATCAGGCCGACGCAGAACAGCCCCAGGTAGACCTGCCAGATCCCCAGTTGGATGCCCAGCGCGGTGCCGATCGCGATGAACACGCCGGTGATCACCAGTGGCACGTACGGCACCACCAGGTGCAGGTAGTCCCCGGCCTGCAACCTGCCCGGGTCGCGCCCGGCCGGCCCGCGTTCCACCGGCGCCCACGGCGCCAGCGCGAAGATCAGGGTGCCCGCCATGAAGCCGACGTCCGCGATCGGTGGCACGTGCCCGGTGCCCTTGGAGATCAGGTAGGCGAACAGCCAGCCGGAGGCGGATTGGCAGGCGAAGGCCACGCTGAGGAAGACCACCGGCAGCTGCCGCGCGGTCTGCCGGATCCGGGACAGGGTGGCGACCACGCCGAGCAGCACCACGTAGGCGGCCGGGTGCACCAGCAGGGTGATCATGCCGGGACCGCTGCTGAACCAGGAGCGGGGCGCCCCGCTGGGGATGGCCGAGGCCACCCAGAACAGGAAGGACAGCGAGCCGAGGATGATCAGCGCGTCCACCAGCAGCATCGCCCCGCCGTAGCGCCGCTTCGCCACCGGCGCGGCCACCTCGGAATGCTCACCGCGGGCCAGTTCGACCACCCCGGCCATGGACAGCAATGGCGCCATCACAAAGGCTGCGGAGGCCACAATCGCGATTGTCCGGGTCATCCCGACCATCGAGCCCACGGTCAGCGCCGCCAGCCCGAAGGCCAGCCCGATGCTCGCCGCGGCCATCCAGTTCCGCCACCGCCGGCCGACCCCGGTGCGACCGCGGGCGGTCCAGGAGTACCCGAACACTGCGAACAAGGCCGCTACCAGCTGAAACGCCTTGTCCGTGATCATCGACGCCCAGGGGGACAAGATCCCCGAACTGGTGACGACCACCAGCAACGACAACCCAGCCAGGGTCGTCGTGGTCAACACACGGAACGTTCGCGCGGCCATTGCTCCCGCTGTCGACTAAAGCGGCGGATATGCAGGGACCGGACCACTGTAGTAATAGCCGCCAGAACTGTCGACCTGATCGGGTGACAACGGCACCCCTGACCGGCAATGTGCAACATGCACTCTGCGTTTTTCGGTCAATGAATTCAATGCACTAAAGGGCACAAACAAGGCCCAAATGCGAAAAAGCTTCCGGCCCCGGGGCGAACCCACGGGGCCGGAAGCCTTCTCAAATTTAGTTCGGCGGCGTCCTACTCTCCCACACGCTCACGCATGCAGTACCATCGGCGCTGGAGGACTTAGCTTC
>NZ_JALMDK010000024.1 GCF_023094165.1 Crossiella sp. S99.2
CGAACTCCGTGCGTCCATACGACTGCTCCCCGGAAGCTGGAACTGAATTCTCAGTCCAACTTCCGGGGAGCAGTTCACGGTCGGGGGCCTTTCTCATTGGTCTCAGACGGGCCGGAAGCTCGGCTCCTTGGTGGCGGTGGCGCTGATGGAGACCGTGCCCAGCAGCCGCTCCAGCGCTGCCTCCACGTCTTCCTTCCAGGTCAGCGCGGTCCGCAGCTCAAGACGCATCCGCGGCCACTTCGGGTGCGGACGCACGGTCTTGAACCCGACGCTGAGCAGGAAGTCCGCCGGCAGCACGCAGTTGGGCTCATCCGGGGTGGCATCGCCGAAGGCCTCGATCGCCTTCACTCCGCGCCGGGTCAGGTCCTTGGCCACCGCCTGCACCAGCACCCGGCCCAGGCCGCCACCGGTGAACTCGGGCAGCACCTGCAACGCGGTGATCAGCACCGCGTCCGGGCTGGCCGGTGAGGTGGGGAAGGTGGAGGCCCTGGGCACCACACTCGGCGGGGCGTAGAGCACATGCCCGGCTGGCACCCCGTCGGCGTAGATGATCCGGCCGCAGGAACCCCACTCCAGCAACACCGCGGAGATCCAGGCTTCCTTGTCGAACTCGGTCTGGCCGAACTCCTCCGACTGCTCCTTCATATGCGGAGCCAGCTCCCAGAACACACAGCCCCGGGAATGCCGGGACAGGTGGTCGAGGTTGTCCAGCGTGACGCCGACTACGCGTCGCGACACCTGACCTCCCAGCAAGAACGGCATGCCCGCGCACCACGGGCACCGTGAACCAGCATAGGCGCAGCGCACCGGCTTCGACAGGGAGGCCGGATCACACTCGGCGCCATCGCTCCTGCCGGCGGCCTAGACTGACTCGGACGATCGCCGATACCGGAGCGCGCCATGAACCTACCTGCCCCCAAGCCCGAACAGCAAAATCCGTCCGCTGTCCCGGCCGCGGCGGCAGCGGGGCGCAGCCTGGACACCCACCTGCGGCGCTACGCGTCGCGCACGGCTGGCATGACGGCCTCGGAGATCAGGGCCCTGTTCGCGGTGGCCAGCAGGCCCGAGGTGGTCTCGCTGGCCGGCGGCATGCCCTACCTGGCCGCGCTGCCACTGGAGACGCTCTCCGCCGATGTGGCCCAGCTGCTGGCCACCGAGGGCCAGACCGCGCTGCAGTACGGCTCGGCCCAGGGCATCCCGGCGCTGCGCGAGCAGATCTGCCAGATCATGGCCCTGGAGGGCATCTCGGCCCACCCGGACGACGTCACGGTCACCGTGGGCTCGCAGTCCGGACTGGACATGGTCACCCGGATCTTCTGCGATCCCGGCGACGTGGTGGTGGCCGAGGCCCCGTCCTACGTGGGCGCGCTGGGCACCTTCACCGCCTATCAGGCCGAGGTCGTGCACGTCCCGCTGGACGACGAGGGCCTGATCCCGGCGGAGCTGGAGCGCACGCTGAGCGCGCTGGCCGCGGCCGGGCGGCGGGTGAAATTCCTTTACACGATCCCGAACTTCCACAACCCAGCCGGCGTCACCCTGGCGGTGCACCGGCGGGCCGAGGTGCTGGAGATCTGCGCCCGGCACGGCGTGCTGGTGATCGAGGACAACCCGTACGGGATGCTCGGCTTCGACGGCCAGACCTACCCGGCACTGCGCTCGATGGAGTCGGAGAACGTAGTCTACCTCGGCTCGTTCTCCAAGACCTTCGCGCCGGGGCTGCGGGTCGGCTGGGCGCTGGCCCCGCACGCGGTGCGGGAGAAACTGGTGCTGGCCGCCGAATCGGCCACGCTGTGCCCGCCCACCTTCACCCAGGCCGTGGTGTCCCGCTACCTGGCCCAGCACGACTGGATGGGCCAGATCAAGACCTACCGCGAGGTGTACCGGGAACGCCGGGACGCCATGCTCGGCGCGCTGGAAGCACACCTGCCGGATGGCTGCCGCTGGACCAAACCGGACGGTGGCTTCTACGTGTGGCTGACCGTGCCGGAAGGCATTGACACCAAGGCGATGCTGCCGCGCGCGGTCACCCAGCGGGTGGCCTTCGTGCCAGGCACCGCCTTCTTCGGCGACGGCACCGGCAACAGCCAGTTGCGCCTGTCCTTCTGCTACCCGACGCCGGAGCGGATCCGGGAGGGCGTGCGCAGGCTGGCCACCGTGCTGGAAGGCGAGCTGGAACTGATCAGCACCTTCGGCCAGGTGGTCCGCCGCCAGCCGACCGGCCCGCAGTCGCCGTCCCCGGACACGGCCTGACCGGCCTTATCCCGCAACGTTCCGCCGACGGTCCACTGTGGACAATCACAGTGGACCGTCGGCACTTTCCAGGCGAGGAGCTGTGCAGTGTCTGATCGTTGGGTCGCGGTGCTGGCCGGTGGGCTGTCCCACGAGCGGGAGGTCTCGCTGCGGTCGGGCCGCAGGCTCTCCGCCGCGCTGCGCGAGACCGGGCTGACCGTGGAGGAGTGGGACGCCGACGGCGCGCTGCTGGAGCGGCTGCGGCAGCACCGGCCGGATGCCGCGGTGGTGGCGCTGCACGGCGGCGAGGGCGAGAACGGCGCGGTGCAGTCGGTGCTGGAGATGCTCGGCGTGCCCTACGTGGGCACCGACCCGAGGGCCTGCCGCCGGGCCTGGGACAAGCCGACCGCCAAGGGCGAGCTGGCCAGGGCCGGGCTGAGCACGCCGGACTGGGTGGTGCTGCCGCACAGCACGTTCCGGGTGCTCGGCGCGCAGGCGGTGCTGGACGCGCTGGTCGACCGGCTCGGCCTGCCGCTGATGCTCAAGCCGGACCAGGGCGGCTCCGCGCTGGGCGCGACCGTGGTGCGGGACGCCGCGGACCTGCCGGCCGCGATGGTGGACTGCCTGGCCTACGGGGACACCGTGCTCGCGGAGACCTACATTGCGGGCGTTGAGGTGGCCGTGGCGGTCGTGGACACCGCCGAGGGGCCCCTGGCCCTGCCGGCGGTGGAGATCCAGCCGGAGAACGGCGTGTACGACTACTCGGCCCGGTACACCGCGGGACTCACCACGTTCCACGCCCCGGCCCGGCTCTCGCCGGAGACCCAGCGGGCGGTGGGGGAGCTGGCGGTGGCCGCGCACCAGTTGCTCGGCCTCCGCGACATCTCCCGGACCGACGCGATCGTGACGCCGGATGGCACGGCGCACTTCCTGGAAGTGAATGTCTCGCCGGGACTCACCGAGACCTCGCTGCTGCCGATGGCGGTGGAGGCCGCCGGGCGCTCGCTCGGTGAGGTGTTCGGCACCCTGGTCGAGCGAGCGCTCGCCCGCAGCTGATCGGCGTTTCCATCCGAAAACGTCACCGTGACATAAGTCGGCAATACCCTGGCTAGTCGCTCTGCTGTGACCGTTTTGCCCCGTTATGTCCCATCAGCTCCACGATGCGCTCAAGATCGTCGACGGAGCCGAATTCGAGCACGATCCGGCCCTTGCGGCGGCCGAGTTCAACCTTGACCCGGGTGTCGAAGGCGTCCGACAGTTTCTCCGCCAGGTCCTGCAGACCGGGGGCCTGGATCGGCTTGCGCGCGGCGGGCTTGGCCTTGGCCGGCTGCTCGCTCTTGGCGAGCACCACGGCCTCCTCGGTCGCCCGGACCGACAGCCCCTCGGCGATGATCTTGGCGGCCAGGTCCTCCTGACGGCCCGGGTCGTCCAGGCCAAGCAGGGCGCGGGCGTGTCCGGCGGAGAGCACGCCGGCGGCGACCCGGCGCTGCACGGGGAGGGGCAACTTCAACAGCCGGATGGTGTTGGTGATCACCGGGCGGCTGCGGCCGATCCGGCCGGCCAGCTCCTCGTGGGTGACCTCGAACTCCTCCAGCAGCTGCTGGTAGGCGGCCGCCTCTTCCAACGGGTTGAGCTGCACCCGGTGGATGTTCTCCAGCAACGCGTCCCGCAGCATCGCCTCGTCGGCGGTCTGCCGGACGATGGCCGGGATCCGGTCCAGCCCCGCCAGCTGCGTCGCCCGCAGGCGCCGCTCACCCATGACGAGTTCGTACTGACCCTTGCCCAGCTCTCGCACCACGACCGGCTGCATGAGCCCGAACTCGCGGATCGAGTGCTCCAGCTCGGACAGCGCGTCCTCGTCGAAGACGTGCCGGGGCTGCTTCGGGTTCGGCTTGATCGCCGCGGTCGGCACCTCGCGGTAGACCGCACCGGCCACCGAGGTCTCCGGCTCCACCTCACCCTTGGTCCTGGCCGCCACCGCGGTGGCGGCGGGGGAGGAGGCACCCGCCGCACCGGGCGGCGGGCCACTGGGGATCAGCGCGGCGAGACCTCGACCGAGCCCGCCCTTTCGTTCTGTCATGTGGTTCCCATCTCGGCGCCGCGTACGGCGAGTTCCTTGGCTGCGTCGAGGTAGCTCATCGCGCCCCGCGAACCCGGGTCGTAGGTGATGATCGTCTGCCCGAAGCCGGGCGCCTCGGACACCTTCACGCTACGAGGGATCACGGTCTTGAGGACGCGTTCCTGGAAGTGGTTGCGCACCTCGGTGGTCACCTGGTCGGCCAGCTTGGTGCGGCCGTCGTACATGGTGAGCAGGATGGTGGACACGTCCAGGTCCGGGTTCAGGTGCTGCTGCACCAGCTCGATGTTGCCGAGCAGCTGGCTCAGTCCCTCCAGCGCGTAGTACTCGCACTGGATCGGGATGAGCACCTCCTGCGCCGCCACCATCGCGTTCAGCGTGAGCAGACCGAGCGAGGGCGGGCAGTCGATGAAGACGTAGTCGGGCTGCAGCGAGTCCAGCGCCTCGGGGGAGAGGGCCTCCTTGAGCCGGGACTCCCGGGCGGCCATCGAGACCAGTTCGATCTCGGCGCCGGCCAGGTCGATGGTCGCCGGCACGCACACCAGGTTGTCCGTCTGGTTGCTCGGCGCGGCCGCGTCGGCGAGCGAGATCTCCCCGATCAGCACCTCGTAGATGGAGGGGGTGCCGGACCGGTGCTCGACGCCCAGGGCGGTGCTCGCGTTGCCCTGCGGGTCGAGGTCGATCACCAGCACCTTGAGGTGATGCAGGGCGAGCGCGGCGGCCAGGTTCACCGTGCTGGTGGTCTTACCGACGCCGCCCTTCTGGTTGGCCACGGTGAGCACGCGGCGACGGGCCGGGCGGGGCAGCTGCAGGGCGTCGGGGTGCAGCACGCGAGTAGCGCGCTCGGCTTCCTCGGCAATGGGGGTCCACACGGGGATCTCCTCGGGCACGTGGGATGTCACCGAATCCGGTGCGAGTGTTTCACGTGGAACGTGGGCCGTTTCGCGCTCCGAATGTGAAAACTGGGGCGACTCCGGCCTCATCCCCGATCCTTCCTTCTCCGGCGCTTCCCGTCACGCCCTGGAGCGCGATCGACCACAACTACCGTCGTCGGCACCTCAAGAACCCCTTCCCCGCACACCACAATCCGTCCGTTCACGCCCCCGACCGCCGCCACCGCCTGCTCGTCCCGCTCAAGCTCTTCCGCCGCACTCGACCCCTTGAGCGCCAGCAGTTGCCCCTCGGGCCGAGCCAACGGCAGACACCACCCAGCCAACTTCGCCAGCGGCGCGACAGCGCGTGCAGTCACTACATCGGCACCAGCGAGCTGTTCCCGAACGGCCTTCTCCTCAGCACGTCCCCGAACCACCTCGACATCGAGGTCCAGTTCCTCGACCACCTCGGTCAGCCAGGCGACCCGGCGAGCCATCGGCTCCAGCAGGGTGATGGACACATCCGGCCGAGCGATCGCCATCGGCAGTCCAGGCAGTCCAGCCCCCGAGCCGACGTCGACCACTGAGGCGGAAGTCGCCAGCAGATCGGCCACCACGGCGGAGTTGAGCATGTGCCGATCCCAGACCCGCTCGACCTCGCGGGGCCCGATCAGCCCCCGCTCCACCCCGTGCTCGATGAGCAGGTCGGCGAACCGCACTGCCAGCTCAAGTCGATCCCCGAACACCTGCGCCGCCAGCTCCGGCACCGGCACCGTTTCACGTGAAACCACGCCCACTCCCCATCCCTTCAGTCGCCGTTTCACGTGAAACGACCACCCAAACCCAGACGCCCAATAAGACCACGAACCACGACCCGCTCCCGCCACACCCGGCCGCCCACCCACCTCCCGTTCCCCACAACCAACCCGCGCCTCCCGCCCGCGCGTGAGCGCTACGGGCGGCCACCGACCGTCGAGTCCGTCCGGCCTCGCATCCCTGCCAAGTCCCGAACCGCCAACCCGCGGCTGTCCAACCGCCGATCTCCCCGACCGCGTCCTCCGGCTCGCCCGCCCCAAAACAAAACGCCCGGCCGGGGAAGCCCCGGCCGGGCGTTCTGCGTGTGCTTGGTCAGCTGGTCGGGAAGACCACCACGCGGCGGTGCGGCTCCTCGCCCTCACTCTCGCTGTGCACCCCGGTGACCGCGGCGACCGCGTCGTGCACGACCTTCCGCTCGAACGGGGTCATGGTGCGCAGGCGGATCGGCTTGGTCGTCTCCAGCACCTTCTCCGCGGTGGACTTGCCCAGCTCGCTCAGCTCGGCGCGACGGTCGGCGCGCCACTGGGCCACGTCGAGCATCAGGCGGCTGCGGCTGCCGGTGGACTGCTGGACCGCGAGGCGGGTCAGCTCCTGGAGGGATTCCAGGACCTCACCACGGCGACCGACGAGCTTCTCCAGATCTTCGCCGCCATCGATGCTCACGATCGCGCGGCCCGCTTCGACGTCCAGGTCGATGTCGCCGTCGTAGTCGAGCAAGTCGAGCAGCTTTTCCAGGTAGTCGCCCGCGACGTCGCCTTCGCGCACCAGCAGGCTCTCGTCGTTACCGGCGTCCGGAGTAGCGGCGTCCGCTTCCTGTTCGGTCGCCTGCAAGGTCTCCGACACGGTGTCTCCTTCCATATTGCAGTCGCCTCAGCGGCGCTTGCGGGTCTGCTTCTTGCCCGTCGACCGGCTCTGGATGATCCCGGGGACCTCACCGGGTTTGGCGGTGCCGGAGTCCGTGGACTTGGCCGCGTCCGAACCGTTGCGCGGGGCAGTGCTCTTCTCCGACCCGGTTGAGGCGGAGGTGTCCTTGTTCTTGTCGGCCGAGGAGGTGGCAGGCGGGGCGGTGTTGGCCGGGCGCTTGCGCACCGGCTTCTGACCGGGCTGCGGCTTCTGGCCGGGCTTGGGGCCGATGTTCTGCCGCTTCTCGATGGCGGCGGCCTTCTTCTCGTCTTCCTCGCGGTCGATGCGGTGGTACACCACGTACTGCTGACCGAGGGTCCAGGTGTTGTTGCTCAGCCAGTAGAGCAGCATCGCGACCGGGAAGAACGGGCCACCGACGAGCACCGCGAGCGGGAACAAGTACAGCATCAGCTTGTTCATCATCGCCGACTGCGGGTTGGCCGCCGCGGTCGCCGACTGGCGGGCCACCGAGTGCCGCGCGGTCAGGTGGGTCAGCGCCGAGGCCAGCACCATGAGCGGGATGGCCAGCAGCAGCAGGGCGGTGCGGTCGGTGCCGATGGTGGCCAGGTCCGCGCCGCTCATCCGGATCGCGGCGGACAGGTTCACGCCGAACAGCTTCGAGGCGAGGAAGGAGCTGACCTCGGGCTGACCGAAGATGTAGTTGCTCGTGGCGCCGGGCTTGAAGCCCTGGAGCACGTTGAGCAGACCAAGGAACACCGGCATCTGGACCAGCATCGGCAGGCAGCCGCCCAGCGGGTTGAACCCGCCCTCGGCCTGGAGCTTCTGCATCTCCTGGGCCATGCGCTGCTTGTCATTGCCGTACTTCTCGCGAAGCTTGGCGAGCTGGGGCTGGAACTCCGCCATCTTGCGCATCGAGCGCACCTGCTTGACGAACGGCTTGAACAGCAGCCCGCGCAGGGTGAACACGAGGAGCATCACCGACAGGGCCCAGTTCACCCCGCTGGTCTCCGGGATGACATAGCTGAGCACCTTGTGCCAGAACCACATGATGGCTGACACGGGGTAGTTGATGAAGTCGAGCACGAACTACTCCTCAGCGGATTTGCACGAAGCCCGCTCCGAAGCACGGTCGCGGGGCGGCGGAACGGGGTCCAGGCCTCCAGGGTGCCAGGGTCCGCAGCGCAACAACCTGCGCACGGTGAGCCACGACCCGCGGAAGGCGCCGTGTGTGGTCAGCGCCTCCACCGCGTAGGTGCTGCAGCTCGGGTAGAAGCGGCACGTCGGGGGAAGAGCGGGGGAGATGAACCGGCGATAGAACCGGACCGGCCACAACAACACGGTGGCCACCGGCCCGGCCCGCCCGGCGCTCACGCCGCACCACCGTGGACGGGCAGACCGAGCTTGCGGAAGGCCGAGTCGAGATCGCCACCGAGCTGGGCGCTGGTGGCCTCGGCCGAGGCGGGCAGGGCACGCACCACGAAGGCGGTGCCCGGCGGGAACCGGTCGAGCCGGTCCCGCATCAGGTGCCGGAGCCGGCGGGAGACCCGGTGCCGGACGACTGAATTGCCCACGGCCTTACTCACGACGAAACCCACCCGCGGCGAGCAGGACTCGCCAGGGGTGGGCGGGTTCGACAGTTGCGCGTGCACCACCAACCGGGGTCGCCCAACGCGGCGGCCCCGGCGTACCACCAGGCCGAAGTCCTGGCTACGGGTGAGCCGGGCAGCCGCGGGGAGCACGGCGGCGGGTGTCTCAGGCGGACAGCTCGTCGCGGCCCTTGCGGCGGCGAGCAGCCAGGATGGCGCGACCGGCACGGGTGCGCATCCGCAGCCGGAAGCCGTGGGTCTTCGCGCGACGACGGTTGTTGGGCTGGAAGGTGCGCTTGCTCACGGTCGGTTCTCCCGGTACATGGGTGTAGCAGGTCTAGGGTTGTCTCCGTCGCGTTCGTCAAGATCAGACGACCATGACAGGCACGGCAAACGCACCCGTCGGTACGCGGGAGACCGTTCGAGGGTACTTATCACCCGCCGTCATCTCAAATCCGCCCCCCGTTCCACCACAACGGGCAAGCTGACCGCCCACTCCAGTGCAGTCCCCATCCGGGTCTTGTGGGCAGTGTCCAGTGTTGTTAGGTTGCCCCTTCCGCGGTTACAGGGGGGTCCATGTGCGGCCCGTCCTGCCTTCGTGCACAGTTGTGGACAACTCTGTGGACATCTCACGTTTGGTGTCCGCGCGGCACTGACACGAGGGGAGGGGAGCGGAGCAAGTGTCCGACACCCACGCCGAGCTGGGACTCGTATGGGAGCGTGTGGTGCAGGAGTTGTCCTCCGGCACCCTGTCTCCTCAGCAGCGAGCCTGGATGCGGGTGACCCGCCCGATCGGCCTGCTCGACGGAACGGCCCTGCTGGCCGCCCCGAGCGATTTTGCCAAGGACGCCATCGAACGCGCGTTGCGCGAACCGATCACCGCCGCGCTCTCCCGCCACCTCGGCCGGGATGTCTCGCTCGCGGTGAAGGTGGACAACGCGCCGTTGAGCCCCGCCCCGCCCAAACCGGTGGCCCCGCCGCCGGTGAGCCCGCCAACGCACGCCGGCCCGTCGCTGGAACAGCCGACGATGCCCGCGATCCCGCTGCCGCTGGCCCCGCTGCCCAACGGGATGGCGACCACGCCGATCCCCGGCCCCGGGTTGTCGCAGCTCGGTTCGCTGCCCACCGGCGCGACCGAGGGCGGGGACACCGAGGACGAGGTGGACGAGGAGCGCGAGGCCCTCGCCGCGGTGCACGAGATATGGCCCAAGTACTCCGGTAATTCGGCCGGTCAGCCCGCTCGCTCGCCGAGCAACCCGCAGACCAGGCTGAATGAGAAGTACACCTTCGACACCTTCGTCATCGGCGCCTCCAACCGATTCGCGCACGCCGCGGCGGTGGCCGTGGCCGAGGCGCCGGCCAGGGCGTACAACCCGCTGTTCATCTGGGGCGAGTCCGGTCTGGGCAAGACCCACCTGTTGCACGCGGTCGGGCACTACGCCCAGCGGCTCTTCCAGGGCATGCGGGTGCGGTACGTCTCGACCGAGGAGTTCACCAACGACTTCATCAACTCACTGCGTGATGACCGCAAGGTCGCCTTCCAGCGCCGCTACCGGGACGTCGACGTGCTCCTGGTCGACGACATCCAGTTCCTGGAGGGCAAGGAAGGCACGCAGGAGGAGTTCTTCCACACCTTCAACACCCTGCACAACGCGAACAAGCAGATCGTGGTGTCCTCGGACCGGCCGCCCAAGCGACTGGAGACTCTGGAGGACCGGCTGCGCACGCGGTTCGAGTGGGGCCTGATCACCGACATCCAGCCGCCCGAGCTGGAGACCCGGATCGCGATCCTGCGCAAGAAGGCCGCCCAGGACCGGCTGGCCGCGCCAGCCGAGGTGCTGGAGTTCATCGCGGCCCGGATCGAGCGCAACATCCGCGAGCTGGAGGGCGCGCTGATCAGGGTCACCGCGTTCGCCTCGCTGAACCGGCAGCCGGTGGACGTGCCACTGGCCGAGATCGTGCTGCGCGACCTGATCCCGGACTCGCAGGCGCCGGAGATCACCGCGCCCACGATCATGGCGGTCACCGCGGAGTACTTCACGGTGAGCATCGACGACCTGTGCGGCCCCGGTAAGACCAAGGCGCTGGCCCAGGCCCGGCAGATCGCCATGTACCTGTGCCGCGAGCTGACCGACCTGTCCCTGCCGAAGATCGGGCAGACCTTCGGCGGCCGCGACCACACCACGGTCATGTACGCGGACAAGAAGATCCGCAAGGAGATGGCCGAGCGCCGTCGCATCTACGACCAGGTCCAGGAGCTGACCTCGCGGATCAAGCAGCGGGCCCGCGCCTGACCCCCAGCACGCCGTAGACGCCCGCCGGAGAGTCCCTCCGGCGGGCGTTTTCTCTTGTGTGCCCCGCCCGCGCTGCCGATGACTCCGGGGATGCCCTGGCATGGCCGCCGCACGCCGATGTTTCTGACTCGGCGTTGCCCCGCCGCGCGCCCCACAAGCTGAGAAAAGTCGGGCGATCCGGGGCAGGACACCGGTCGGCCCCGCACTGGGGTCCGGAACTTTTCTGACGGTGTGGAGCGCCCGATCGGACCAACTCTGGAGAAAGTTTCGGCGAGTTGTCCCCCATCCAGGGAGACCCGGACCACGCTCAGCCTGTGTAGAGGTTGGGTATGAACGCACCCACAGCTGGGGACAACCTTGTGGACAGCTCGCAGATCATGTGGATGCTCTTTGCCAACAGCTGAGTTGTCCACGGGCACCCCCGGTTTCTCACCAGTTGCCCACAGCCGTAGTCCACACCCTCAGAAACCACCTGAGCTGCGCAGACTCACGCTGTCCACACAACTCACAGCCCTTACTACTACTGCTGTCTTGATCTTTCGAAGAAGTAAAAATCAAAAGATGAACAAGCGGCGCGAAGTTGGGGATGGACGGCTCACGGTCGAGGGCGGGCCGAGATGACGAGCAGGCCCGGAAGCCTCTACGGTGGAGCCCGCCTCGCTCGGACCTCGATGCGTCGCTGCGCCAACCCCGGGCCGCCGTGGCCCACGACCGACGGCGAACGACCAGCCCAGCCCGAGCCCATGACGGTCGCGTCGAATTTCCGAAAGGACCTGCCATGAAGATCCGCGTCGAGCGGGACGGCCTTGCCGACGCCGTCGCCTGGGTCGCCCGCAGCCTGCCCTCCCGGCCTCCGGTGCCGGTGCTCGGTGGAGTGCTGCTGGACGCGGGCGGAGCCGACGGCGACAACGGGGAGACGTTGACCGTCTCCGGCTTCGACTACGAGGTCTCGGCCCAGATCGGCGTGCCGGCCACCATCTCCGCGGCTGGTCGCACCCTGGTCTCCGGCAAGCTGCTGGCCGACATCACCAGGGCGCTGCCCAACCACCCGGTGGAGATCGCGGTGGACGGCGCCCGGGTGACGATCACCTGTGGCAGCGCCAAGTTCAGCCTGCCCACCATGCCGGTGGAGGACTACCCGCAGCTGCCAGCCATGCCGCAGCTCGCCGGGCATCTGCCCTCGGACAGCTTCGGCCCGGCCGTCGCCCAGGTCGCCATCGCGGCGGGCAAGGACGACACGCTGCCGATGCTCACCGGTGTGCGGATGGAGATCGAGGACGAGAAGGTCACCCTGGTGGCCACCGACCGCTTCCGGCTCGCCCTGCGTGAGTTCACCTGGGAGCCCAGCGGCGAGGTCGGCTCGACCGCGCTGCTCGTCCCGGCCAAGACTCTTGCGGACGCGGCCAAGACCCTCGGCGGCTCCGGCTCCAAGATCGAACTCTCCCTCGGCGACAGTGACGGCCTGCTCGGCCTGTCAGGTGCAGGGCGGCGCACCACCACCCGGCTGCTCGATGCCGAGTTCCCCAAGTACCGCCAGCTGCTGCCCAGCGAGCACGCCGCGGCCGCGATCATCGACGTGGCCCCGCTGGTCGAGGCGATCAAGCGGGTGTCCCTGGTCGCCGAGCGCGGCACCCAGGTCCGGCTGGAGTTCTCCGAGTCCTCGCTGCGGCTGTCCGCCGGTGGCGACGACGAGGGCAGCGCGGAGGAGGAGCTGCCGGTCGAGCTGACCGGCGACGGGCTGACCATCGCGTTCAACCCGGGCTACCTGCTCGACGGCCTCGGCGCGATGCACACCAGCCGGGCGCAGCTGACCTTCACCACGCCCAGCCGCCCCGCGCTGATCAAGCCGGTGGACGCCGAGGGCGAGGTCGAGCCCGGCTACATCTACCTGCTGATGCCCGTCCGGCTCCCCGGCTGAGTCCGCTTCACCCCGAACGCTTCGTAGTCAGGAAAGGTCGTAACTGTGGTGCAGCTCGGACTCGTCGGCCTGGGCAAGATGGGCTTCAACATGCGCGAGCGACTGCGCCGCGCCGGCCACGAGGTGATCGGGTACGACCGCAACCAGGAGGTCAGCGACAGCGAGTCGCTGGCCGACCTGGTGGCGCGGCTGGCCGCTCCCCGGATCGTGTGGATCATGGTTCCCGCCGGTGCGCCCACCCAGGCCACCGTGGAGGAGCTGAACGAGCTGCTGGCCGAAGGCGACCTGATCATCGAGGGCGGCAACTCCCGGTTCACCGACGACCAGAAGCACGCCGCGCTGCTGGAGAAGAACGGCATCGGCTACCTGGACTGCGGAGTCTCCGGCGGGGTGTGGGGGCTGGACAACGGCTACGGCCTGATGGTCGGCGGCGAGTCGGCCTTCGTCGAGCGGGCGATGCCGGTCTTCGACTCGCTGCGGCCGGAAGGTCCGCGTGAGGAGGGCTTCGCGCACGCGGGCAAGGTCGGCGCCGGGCACTTCGCCAAGATGGTGCACAACGGCATCGAGTACGGCCTGATGCAGGCATACGCCGAGGGCTTCGAGCTGCTGGACGCCTCGACCGTGGTCGAGGACGCGCCCGCGGTGATCAAGGCCTGGCAGCGTGGCACCGTGGTCCGCTCCTGGCTGCTGGACCTGCTGGTCCGGGCGCTGGACTCGGACCCGGAGCTGGACGACCTGCGTGGCTACGTGGAGGACTCCGGCGAGGGCCGGTGGACCGTCGAGGAGGCGATCAACCACGCGGTGCCCGCGCCGGTGATCTCCGCCGCGTTGTTCGCCAGGTTCGCCTCGCGGCAGGAGGACTCGCCCGCCATGCGCGCGGTGGCCGCGCTGCGGAACCAGTTCGGCGGCCACGCGGTACAGCAGGTCAAGTAAGCGTTGTACGTCCGAGCGCTCCAGGTCGCCGACTTCCGCTCCTGGGAGTCCGCCGACCTGGTCTTCGAACCCGGTCCGAGCGTGCTGGTCGGCCCGAACGGCCAGGGCAAGACCAACCTGGTCGAGGCGGTCGGCTACGTGGCCACCCTGTCCTCGCACCGGGTGGCCACCGACGTGCCACTGGTCCGCCAGGGGGCGTCCCGGGCGGTGGTGCGCACCGCGGTGGTGCACCACGGGCGGGAACTGCTGGTCGAGCTGGAGATCACCCCCGGCAAGGCGAACCGGGCCCGGATCAACCGGGCGCCGGCGCCCAGGCCGAGGGAGGTGCTCGGCATCCTGCGCACCGTGCTGTTCGCGCCGGAGGACCTGGCGCTGGTCCGGGGCGACCCCGGCGAGCGGCGGCGGTTCCTGGACGACCTGCTGGTGCTGCGCGCGCCGCGGTTCGCCGGAGTGCGCGCGGATTATGAACGAGTGCTCAAGCAGCGCGGCGCCCTGCTGAAAACCGCAGGTGCGGCGCGCCGGGCGGGCAAGAGCGGGGATATTCGCACCCTGGACGTGTGGGACGGGCACCTGGCCCGGCACGGCGCGGTGCTGCTGGCCGCGCGGCTGGACCTGGTCGCCGCACTGCAGCCACTGGTGTCCGCGGCCTACGCCGGGGTGGCCCCGGAGTCGCGACCCGCCGAGGTGAAGTACCGCAGTTGCCTGGGTGCGACCCTGCCGGCGGGATACGGTGTGGCAGGCGGTCCATCAGCGGACATCGCGACCTTGGAAGCGGTGCTGCTGGAGGAGGTCGCCAAGGTGCGGACCCAGGAGATCGACCGCGGGGTCAGTCTCATCGGACCGCACCGGGACGAGCTGGAGCTGATCCTGGGCAGCACGCCCGCCAAGGGATATGCCAGCCACGGCGAGTCCTGGTCCTTCGCGCTCGCCTTGCGTCTGGCGGCCTTCGAGCTGCTGCGCGCGGAGGACGTCGAACCGGTGCTGATCCTCGACGATGTGTTCGCCGAGCTGGACCGGCGTCGACGGCAGCGGCTGGCCGAGGTCGCCGCCGCCGCGGAGCAGGTACTGGTCACCGCCGCGGTGGCCGAGGACGTGCCCGCCGAGCTGGCTGGCGCCCGCTACGAGGTGGGTGAAGGGAAGGTCCAGCGTGTCCGGTGACAAGAGGTCAACCGGGTGTGACGCGTCGCACTCCTGGGGACAACCCTGTGGATAATGTGGATAACTCCGTCACGCGTGGGGATCTGCCACCACCTGACCCGGGTACTGATCGACCCTCCGTCACCTCTCCAGGTGGATTCAACGCGGAGGGTGAACACGGTCTGCGAGGGGTCGACCTGGCCAAGATGGCCCTGGCCGAGGCCCGCGCCGCCAACAAGGTCAAACGGGACGCGGCCAAGGCCGCCCAGGCTCCTCGGGCAGGCGGGGCCAACGCGCAACGCCGCCGCCGCTGGTCCGGGCCGGGTGTGGACAACCGGGACCCGCAGCCGCTGGGCGCGCTGGCCGCCCGCATCGCCAGCGACCGCGGCTGGAGCGACAAGCTCTCCGGCGGCACCGTCTTCGGCAGCTGGGCCAAGCTGGTCGGCACCGAGGTCGCCGAGCACGCCACCCCGATCGCGCTCAAGGACGGCGAGCTGACCGTGCAGGCCAGCTCCACCGCCTGGGCCACCCAGCTCAAACTGCTGCAGCGCCAGCTGCTCAGCCAGATCCGCGCCGGGGTGGGCAAAGACGTGGTCAAACGCCTGCGGGTGCAGGGTCCGGCCGCGCCGAGCTGGCGCTACGGGCCCCGGCACGTGTCCGGTCGCGGCCCGCGCGACACCTATGGGTGACATGGCGCGGCTGGTTTTCGCGCAGAACCCTTGACAGTGATTCTCCGCGCTCCGGACCCGAACAAGTTGTTCTTCGGTCCTCTGCGACCGTCTCAGGGGTGTCCTAGGGTCATTCCTGTCCGGGTGGCCCGGTAGGATTGACGAGGTTGTGCTCCGCACCCAAGCGCACGCCGTCAAGCTGAGGAGACAGTGGCCTGTGGCTGCCAATACGAACAACGAGTACAGCGCGTCATCCATCACCGTGCTCGAAGGCCTCGAGGCCGTCCGCAAGCGTCCCGGCATGTACATCGGCTCCACCGGTGAGCGTGGCCTGCACCATCTGGTGTGGGAGGTCGTGGACAACGCGGTGGACGAGGCGATGGCCGGGCACGCCACCAAGGTGGAGGTCGTGCTGCTCGCCGACGGCGGCGTGCGGGTGGTCGACGACGGCCGTGGCATCCCGGTCGATGAGCACCCGGTGGAGAAGCGCCCCGCGGTCGAGGTCGTGCTGACCACCCTGCACGCCGGTGGCAAGTTCGGCGGCGACTCCTACGCGGTCTCCGGTGGTCTGCACGGCGTGGGCGTGTCCGTGGTGAACGCGCTGGCCACCCGGCTGGACGTGGAGATCCGCCGGGACGGTTTCGTCTGGAACCAGCGGTATGAGAAGTCCGCGCCGGCGCACCCGCTGGTCAAGGGCGAGCCCACCGACGAGACCGGCACGATCATCACCTACTGGGCCGACCCGGACATCTTCGAGACCACCACCTACAGCGCCGAGACGGTCTCCCGCCGGCTCCAGGAGATGGCCTTCCTCAACAAGGGCCTGATCATCACGCTGCGGGACGAGCGGGTCAGCGAGGCCGACGAGGTCGCCGACGCCGACGGGGTCAAGGCCGCGATCAAGGAGCGGACCTTCTGCTACCCGGGTGGCCTCGAGGACTTCGTCACCCACATCAACGCCACCCGCGAGTCGGTGCACAAGAAGATCATCTCCTTCGGCGCCAAGGCGGAGGGCCTTGAGGTCGAGGTCGCGATGCAGTGGAACACCGGCTACTCCGAGTCGGTCTTCACCTTCGCCAACACGATCAACACGCACGAGGGCGGCACCCACGAGGAGGGCTTCCGCGCCGCGCTGACCCGCGTGATCAACGAGTACGCGCGGGAGAAGAAGCTGCTCAAGGAGAAGGACGCGAACCTCTCCGGCGAGGATGTGCGCGAGGGTCTGGCCGCGATCGTCTCGATCAAGCTCAAGGAGCCCCAGTTCGAGGGGCAGACCAAGACCAAGCTCGGCAACACCGAGGCCAAGTCGTTCGTGCAGAAGACCTGCAACGAGCACTTGCCCGACTGGTTCGACGCCAACCCGGCCGACGCCAAGATCATCATCAGCAAGGCCATCTCCTCCTCGCAGGCGCGCGCGGCCGCGCGCAAGGCGCGCGAGCTGGTCCGGCGCAAGAGCGCGCTGGAGATCGGCGGCCTGCCGGGCAAGCTCAAGGACTGCCGCTCCAACAACCCGGAGGAGTGCGAGCTCTACATCGTCGAGGGCGACTCGGCGGGTGGCTCGGCCAAGGAAGGCCGGGAGTCGCGCTTCCAGGCGATCCTGCCGATCCGGGGCAAGATCATCAACGTGGAGAAGGCGCGCATCGACAAGGTGTTGAAGAACACCGAGGTGCAGAGCCTGATCACCGCGCTGGGCACCGGCATCCACGACGAGTTCGACCTGGCCCGGCTGCGCTACCACAAGGTCGTGCTGATGGCCGACGCCGACGTGGACGGCCAGCACATCACCACGTTGCTGCTCACGCTGCTGTTCCGGTTCATGCGGCCGCTGATCGAGCACGGGCACGTCTACCTCGCGCAGCCGCCGCTCTACAAGATCAAGTGGCCGCGGATCGAGCCCGAGTTCGCCTACTCCGACCGCGAGCGCGACGGCCTGATCCAGGCCGGTGTCGCCAACGGCCGCAAGCTGCCCAAGGACGACGCGATCCAGCGGTACAAGGGTCTCGGCGAGATGAACGCCGACGAGCTGTGGGAGACCACCATGGACCCGGCCCACCGGGTGCTGCGCCAGGTCACCCTGGACGACGCGGCCACCGCCGACGAACTCTTCAGCGTGCTGATGGGCGAGGACGTCGAGTCCCGGCGTGCATTCATCACCCGTAACGCCAAGGACGTTCGCTTCCTCGATGTCTGATCTCGGCGAGCACAACAACACCTGCCCGCCGTTTAGAAGGGATTTCTGGTCGTGACCGACACCCTGCCGCCGACGGGCGACCGCGTCGAACCGGTCGATCTCCAGCAGGAGATGCAGCGTTCCTACGTCGACTACGCGATGAGCGTGATCGTCGGCCGGGCGCTGCCCGACGTGCGCGACGGCCTCAAGCCGGTGCACCGCCGGGTGCTCTACTCGATGTTCGACACCGGCCTGCGCCCCGACCGCAGCTACGTCAAGTGCTCGCGCGTGGTCGGCGACGTCATGGGCAACTACCACCCGCACGGTGACGCCTCGATCTACGACGCGCTGGTCCGCCTGGCCCAGCCGTGGTCGATGCGCAACCCGCTGGTGGACGGCCAGGGCAACTTCGGCTCGGCGGGCAACGACCCGGCCGCGGCCATGCGGTACACCGAGGCCCGGCTGACCAACCTGGCCATGCAGATGCTGGCCGACATCGAAGAAGACACCGTCGACTTCGCCGACAACTACGACGGCAAGACCAAGGAACCCCGGGTTCTCCCGGCCCGCATCCCCAACCTGCTGGTCAACGGCAGTCAGGGGATCGCGGTGGGCATGGCCACCAACATCCCCACGCACAACCTGCGCGAGGTGGCCGAGGGCGTGGTCTGGGCGCTGGAGAACTTCGAGGCCGGCGACGAGGAAACGCTGGCCGCGATGATGATGCGGATCAAGGGGCCGGACTTCCCGACCAAGGGCCTGATCCTGGGCACCCAGGGCATCGAGGACGCCTACCGCACCGGGCGCGGCTCGGTCCGGATGCGCTCGGTGGTCGAGGTTGAGGAGGACGCCAAGGGGCGCACCATCCTCGTGGTGACCGAGCTGCCGTACCAGGTCAACCCGGACAACCTGGTGGAGAACATCGCCACCCTGGTCCGGGACGGCAAGCTCACCGGGATCGCCGACATCGCCGATGAGTCCAACAGCCGCAGCGGCATGCGGATCGTGGTCGCGCTCAAGCGGGACGCCGTGGCCAAGGTGGTGCTGAACAACCTCTACAAGCACACCCAGCTGCAGACCTCCTTCGGCGTCAACATGCTGGCCCTGGTCGACGGCGTGCCGCGCACGCTGCGGCTGGACCAGATGATCCGGTACTACGTCAAACACCAGATCGAGGTCATCGTCCGCCGGACCAAGTACCGGCTGCGCAAGGCCGAGGAACGCGCGCACATCCTGCGCGGACTGGTCAAGGCGCTGGACATGCTCGACCAGGTGATCGCGCTGATCCGCTCCTCGGCGACGGTGGACATCGCCCGCACCGGGTTGATCGAGCTGCTCGACGTGGACGAGATCCAGGCCAACGCGATCCTGGAGATGCAGCTCCGCCGCCTGGCCGCGCTGGAACGGCAGAAGATCGTCGACGAACTCGGCGAGATCGAGCTGACCATCGCCGACCTCGAGGACATCCTGGCCAACCCGGAGCGGCAGCGCAGGATCATCCGCGATGAGCTGATGGCCATCGTGGAGAAGTACGGCGACGACCGGCGCACCCGGATCATCCCCTTCGACGGCGACATGTCCCTGGAGGACCTGATCGCGGTCGAGGACGTGGTGGTCACGATCACCCGCACCGGCTACGCCAAGCGCACCAAGACCGACCTGTACCGGGCGCAGAAGCGCGGTGGCAAGGGCGTGCAGGGCGCGGCGCTCAAGCAGGACGACATCGTGGCGCACTTCTTCGTCTGCTCCACCCACGACTGGATCCTGTTCTTCACCAACCAGGGCCGGGTCTACCGGGCCAAGGCCTTCGAGCTGCCCGAGGCCAACCGCAACGCGCGCGGGCAGCACGTGGCCAACCTGCTGGCCTTCCAGCCGGACGAGCACATCGCCCAGGCGATCCAGATCAAGGACTACCAGGTCGCGCCGTACCTGGTGCTGGCCACCAAGAACGGTCTGGTCAAGAAGAGCAAGCTGGCCGACTTCGACTCCAACCGCAGCGGTGGCCTGATCGGCATCAACCTGCGCGAGGACGACGAGCTGGTCGGCGCGGTGCTCTGCTCGGCCGAGCAGGACCTGCTGCTGGTCTCCGCGGGTGGTCAGTCCATCCGCTTCCACGCCACCGACGAGGCGCTGCGGCCGATGGGCCGGGCCACCTCCGGTGTGCTGGGCATGCGGTTCAACTCCGGGGACGAGCTGCTGGCCATGGCCGTGGTGGAGGAGGACCGGTTCGTGCTGGTCGCCACCGACGGCGGCTACGCCAAGCGGACGCCGATCGAGGACTACCCGGTGCAGGGTCGCGGCGGCAAGGGCGTGCTGACCATCCAGCACGACTCCCGGCGCGGGCGACTGGTCGGCGCACTCGTGGTAGAGCTGGAGGACGAGATCTTCGCCATCACCTCAACGGGTGGTGTGATCCGGACCACGGCAGCCGAGATCCGCAAGGCAGGCAGGCAGACCAAGGGCGTGCGGTTGATGAACCTCGGTGAGGGCACAACGCTGCTGGCGGTGGCCCGGAGTGCCGAGCAGGAGGCCGAGCCGGAGAATGGTCTTGAGCCGGAGGACGGTTCGGTGCCGGAGGACGGCGCCGAGGTGGAAAACGGCTCCGCCAACGAGAACGACACCGAGCAGAGCAACGAATAGTCGCCTGAACGCGTCTCTTCGACGGACACCACCGTCGGTTAGGACTGCTGATGACTTCACCGAACCAACCGGACACCCCCGGGCAGCAGGCGAACAAGCCTGCTGACGAGGCAACCGTGATCACCGATCCGAAGCAACCGGACGGTGCCGCGGGCGCGTCGGGGAACACCGGCGAGCCCGCGCCCGCGGCACCGCCGGCCGAGGAGTTCGCGCAGGCATCGGCCGCTCCGCCGCCGTGGCAACGGGTGACCGTGACCAACCAGCAGAGCGCACCGCCCGCTCCCGAGCCCGTCAAGGAGAACTCGATCGACCAGCCGACGGCCGCGTTCCGGCCCGCCGCTCCGGTCGAGCACTCCGTGCCGCCGCAGCCCGATCTCGACGCACCCACGGTGTTCGGGACCGCGGCGGGCGTGCACCAGCCCGACAACGGGCTGGGCGCGCTGGGCCGGGAAACGGTCAACTTCTCCGCAGCGGCGACCACGCCGCGACCCGCGGTGGCCGCACCCAGCGCCCGCCGCACCGGCAGGGGCCCGCGCCGGGCCGCCCTGCAGGTGAAGCGGGTCGATCCGTGGTCGGTGCTCAAGCTCGCGCTGGTGCTCTCGGTCGCCCTGTTCTTCGTGTGGCTGGTCGCGGTCGGTGTGCTGTATGGCGTGCTCCAGGGCATGGGCGTCTGGGACTCGCTGAACAACACCTACAAGGACCTGGTGACCAACGCGGACGGCGGCGCTGAGCCGTTGATCAGCGCGGGCAGGGTGTTCGGCGTCGCCGCGGTTGTGGGCGTGGTCAACATCGTGCTGTTCACCGCGCTGGCCACGGTCAGCGCGTTCGTCTACAACGTCTCGGCCGACCTGGCCGGCGGCGTGGAGGTCACCCTCTCCGAACGCGAGTAGAACTGCCGGGAGGGGTGCCCCCCGATTTGGGTGGGCGGCACCCCTTCC
This sequence comes from Crossiella sp. S99.2, assembly GCF_023094165.1. Lineage (GTDB taxonomy): Bacteria > Actinomycetota > Actinomycetes > Mycobacteriales > Pseudonocardiaceae > Crossiella. The sequence continues at coordinate 21,143 of NZ_JALMDK010000024.1, forward strand.
GGTAGTGTTCATCTCGCAACGGGGGCCTATAGCTCAGTTGGTTAGAGCGCTTCACTGATAATGAAGAGGTCGGAGGTTCAAATCCTCCTAGGCCCACTGCCCGCTGCTCCTCAGGGGGGCACCCGTATCGGGCACCAACCGCGTGCCGCTTTGGGAGGCGAACGTACGTGAAGAAGCTTCTGGCACTTGCCGCTGTTGCCGGCGTCGTGCTCTTCTTTGTCAAGCGCAACCGTTCTGCGAAGGCTGAGGCGGACCTGTGGCGTGAAGCCACTGCTCCGACCGAGGGCTGAGTCGAACGAACCGAGGGACTAGGCGTGGCCGTCCAGGTACCGGCGGCCTCGCCAACTGTCCCACGGGGACGTAGCTCAATTGGCAGAGCACTGCCTTTGCAAGGCAGGGGTTAGGGGTTCGATTCCCCTCGTCTCCACCGACGATTGGGTCATCCCTGCTCGCGGAGGACGCTCGCCTGGATCGTCTTGTGATCACACTGGGGGCGAAGCCCCCAGACCCCACCCGGAGGCTCTGCCCCCGGACCCTCGCTCGCATTGTTTGGTGGCATCACTCGTGATGCCGCCTTCTTTGTTTCTCCAGGTTTTTGGATCTCTGGGCTTGTTCTTCCTTCACCTGGTGGTGTGCAACCTGGTGGGTGAATCTCGCGTCTGGGAGTCGTCAGGGATTGACGATCTTCACAGGGGTGCATACCGATGTCTGTTCTCCGCCGGTTGGCGGTAGTTGTCACGTCGTTGTTCGCGGTGGTGGCGGTGATCACACCGGCTGTCGCGGTGGCCGCCGTGGCGGCGCCACCTGGGGTCAAGTTCCGGGCGGGCTCGCACGACGGGTTCGACCGGGTGGTCTTCGAGTTCGTGGGCGCCAAGGCGCCGGGATCGGTGCTCTTCCAGCAGCTGGACGGGGAGCGGCCGTACTGGGGGCAGAGCGACCTGCGGGTCACCGAGCTGTGGGGCAACCGGTTCCTCAAGCTCGCCCTGCCCTCGCCGGAAGGGGCCGAGCCGTATGTCGAGGTGATCGGCAAGCGGGTGGTCAACTACCCGCTGCCGCTGGTGCGCGGCGCGGTGGTGAACGACGCCGGGCACGGCGGCAGCATGGAGGTCTCGATCGGCCTGGAACGGGACGCCGGCTACACGGTCAAGCACCAGGGACACCTGGTGATCATCGACTTCAAGCGCTGACGTGGCGGCACGAGGGGCTCTAGGGTGGGCCGCGTTATGAGACGACCACTGCTGCTCGTGCTGCCCGCGCTCGCGGTGCTCTCCGCCTGCGGGGGCGCCCCGGCGGACTCGACTCCGCCGACCAGCTCCGGGGCCCCGGTCCAGGAGCCCACCTCGCCGGCGCCGGCGAAACCACCGCCGGTGCCGGAGCCGTCCTCGGACGGCCCGTGCCCGTACCTGGACAAGGAGGAGGTGCGGGCGGCCAACGGCCAGGGGGTCGGCAAGGTCCGGATCTCCGAAGGCAAGCCGAACCCGGCCTGCTTCTTCTACCGGGCCGACAACAAGTCGGTGCAGGCCATGGTGTGGATCTACAGCGGATCCGCCGACGTGGCCAAGCTGCTCGTCGACACCCAGGTGCCGGTGGCAGGCTCGTCACCGGCCGATCTGCCCGGCGGGTGGAAGGGCGGGTCGAAGAAGACCGACACCGGCGCGGTGTTCGCGGTGGCCAAGGGCGAGTACGCGATCGTGGTCACCACGAACCAGGACCGCACCATCGCGGCCAAGCGGATCGCCACCGTCACGGCGGGCAACCTGAAGCTGTGAACAACGGTGGGGCCGGGCGAGTCTCGCCCGGCCCCACCGCTTCGGTTCACTTCTGGCGCGCGGCCGCCGGCCGGTGCCCGTTGTCGGAGGGGCTGCCCGCGGGGCGCTCCTCACTCTTGTCCTCGTTCTCCTCGACCACCGGCTTGACCTCCTGCGGCCGCCTGGCCAGCAGCACTGCGGCCACCGCGCCCGCGGCGCCGAGCAGCAGCACGGCGAAGGGCCACTTCCGGCGCTTCGGCTTCGGGTCCAGCCGGTCGGCCAGGCGCTTCTTGGCCTTGCGGCCACGACGGCCCAGGTCCTTCTGCGCCTGCTTGGTGGCCTTGGCCAGTTCCTTGCGCGCCCGGCGACCGCGTTTGCCGATCTCCTGGCTGAACTCCTCGGCCGTGCCCGCGACGCTCTGGGCCAGCTGGTGCGGAGTGAGCCCACGCTTAGCCAGCTTCTTCTCCGCTCGCCTGCTCGCCCGCTTGGTGGCCTTGAGCCCGTCGGCGCCTGCCCGTTCGGCGCGCTTGCGCACCACGTGGATACCGGTGCCCAGTGCGCGCCCGACCTGCTCACCGGCTCTGGCCAGGGTCCGTACCTCGTCCATGCCTGCCTCCCGAGCGTGACGAAAGCCTCGTCAACGCGTTACCCCATCCTGCCCCTTCTCACACGATCCCGCCGTGGATGGCACGATGGTTCGGTGGCTGACAGCACTGAATCGCTCGTTGGGGCGACCGTGATCGCGACCCTGCACACCTCCGAAGGCGAGGTCCGGATCAAGCTGTTCCCGGACTACGCGCCCAAGACGGTGAAGAACTTCGTCGGACTGGCGGACGGCTCCAAGCCCTACACCACCGAGAACGCCGCCGGAGAGCGGTCCGGGCCCTTCTACAACGGTTCGGTGTTCCACCGGGTCATCGCCGGATTCATGATCCAGGGCGGCGACCCGACCGGCACCGGCCGCGGCGGCCCCGGCTACACCTTCGCCGACGAGTTCAACTCCGAGCTGCGCTTCGACCGCCCGTACCTGCTGGCCATGGCCAACGCGGGTCCCGGCACGAACGGCTCCCAGTTCTTCGTCACCGTGGGCAAGACCCCGCACCTGAACATGAAGCACACCATCTTCGGCGAGGTCGCCGACCAGGCCTCCCGCTCGGTGATCGACACCATCGCGCAGGCCGAGACCGACCGGCAGGACCGGCCGATCAAGGAGATCACCATCGAGCGCGTCTCGGTCTCGGTCGAGCGCTGAGCCGGCGCCGATGACCCAGCCGCACACGCTGCCCGGCTGCACCCGGCACCCGGAGACGCCGACCGGGCTGAGCTGCATCCGCTGTGAGAAGCCGTACTGCTACCGGTGTCTGACGGACGGCTCGGTCGGCAAGCAGTGCCCGGACTGCCTGGCCGCGGGCAAGAAGAGCCAGCGCCGCGGGGTGAACCTGGTCGGCAATGAGGACGAGCACGTTCGCCCGATCGTGATGCCGGTGCTGATCGCGCTGAACATCGTCATGTTCGCGATCACCGTGGTCCAGGCGGGCAGCGTCAACAACCTCGCCGCCTCCTGGGTCTATGACAACGGCGCGATGTGGAACCTCGCCGTCGCCGGTGACCAGTGGTGGCGGTTGATCACCAGCGCGTTCCTGCACGTGGCGCTGTGGCACCTCGCGGTCAACATGCTGTCGCTGTGGATGCTCGGCCAGGAGCTGGAGCCGCTGTTCGGGCGGATCCGGTTCCTGCTGCTCTACCTGCTCTCCGCGGTGGGCTCCGCGGTGGCCGTGTTCCTCTTCTCCGAGGGCGCGGTCGGCGCCTCCGGCGCGATCTTCGGCCTGCTCGGCGCGGTCGTGGTGGTGTTCATCAGGAAGCGGCAGAGCCTGCAACCACTGCTCATGGTCTTCGGCCTCAACGTGGTGTTCGGCCTGGTGATCGGCAACGTGTCCTGGGTCGGCCACGCCGGTGGCCTGGTCACCGGCGCGCTGGTGGCGGCGGGGCTGATCTATGTGCCGGTGGCCAGCCGGACGCTGTGGCAGACGATCAACCTGGTGGCGATCACCGCGGCCATCATCGGGCTGGCGATCTTCCAGTACTACGAGGTGCCGCGGCAGGAGTGCGATCCGCCGGGCGCGCGCATCCTGTGCGGGCCGGTCGATCCGAATTAGGCGGGGCCGCGCAGCTCGCCGAGTTGCGCGGCCACGTCCTCGGGGTCGGCGCCCAGATCCAGCCTGCCGAGCACGAACAGGCGCTCCAGCTCGTCCTTGGTGACCTCGATCTCCAGCACCGCGACCCGGCGCCCCAGCCGCTGGGTGTGCAGGACCCTGGTGCCGACCTCGGCCCAGGTCCATTCCTCGGTCCGGAACAGGCCACGGACGGACAACCCCATCGGGCCCGCGGCCAGCCTCGGCCGGGCGATGGTGCCGAACAACGCGGCGAAGCCCAGGACCAGCGCGGTGATCGCCGCGATCACCCGTCCGGCCGGATCCGCGGTGAAGACCAGCCACCCCGCCGCGCCGGCCGCCAGCACCCAGCCGACACTCACCAGCGCGGGGTCCGCTGACCAGGCAAGTTGTCGACTCTGACCCGTTGACCAGGGCATCTGCTCTTCCACCAGTCCAGCTTGCCCGTTCGAGCGCGTTCCGTCAGCCCCGCTGCGCCCAGCGGCGCAACCACATCATGTTGTGTGCCCCGGTGGCCGCAGACCGGCTATGGGGTGCCCGTGGAAAAAGTTATCCACAGGAGTTGTCCCCACTGGGGATGACTTACATCCGTGTGGTTCAGTGACCCTCCGCCAAACGGGTGGTGAACAGGGTGCGGCCCGGACGTGTGGTGCCGTCCGGGCCGCGATACGCACAGTGTTTGCGCAGGTCAGCGCCAGCGCATGGTCATCAGCAGGCCAGTGATCATCAGCGCGAAGCCGACCGCGAAGTTCCACGAGCCGAGGTCGGCCATGAACTGGATGTCCTGACCCGCGAGGTAGTACACGACCAGCCAGGCCAGTCCGAGCAGCATCACCAGCAGCATCACCGTGATGTAGATCGGGTGTGAGGGCCCCTTGGCCTTCAGCTTGACCGGCGTGCGCCGGTCCGCCGGCGGCGTGTAGACGTCCTTCTTGCGGACCTTGGACTTCGGCATTCTGTCCTCGCCTGACGTTGGATCCGATGGCTGTGTCTGTTCGCGGAGCGCGTTCGGCACAGCGAAAACGAAACTCCGGCCCGACGAACACGTTAACGTAGCCGAAGAGTGTGGAGGAGAGGCAACTTACCCCTGCTTACCCCACGGACGGCCTAAGAGAGGACACGAGGCGTGCGGAGGCTCGACGGCTGGCGGGTGGCCGCGCCGGTGATGTGCCTGGTCGCGGGCCTGATCTTCGCGGTCAGCCACAACGTGGCCGACGGCCATGACCTGCGCGGCGGCCGCAACACCGAGCTGCACGGCCTGGTCCGCGACGCCGAAGGCCGGGTGCATGAGGCCGAAGCCGCCCTCGGCAGGCTGCGCACCGACCTGGAAGCCCTCGAACGCGGCGCCGCCAGCTCGGACGAGCGGGTCGGCAAGGCCCGCGGCACCGCGGCCAACCTGGCCAACCCGGCCGGCCTGAACCCGCTGCGCGGCACCGGCCTGGTGGTGACCATCAGCGACGCACCCCGCGGCCCCGACGGCCGCTACCCGGCCGATGTCCCGGTGGACGCGCTGGTGGTGCACCAGAAGGACCTGCAAAGCCTGCTGAACGCGCTGTGGGCCGGGGGCGCGGAAGCGCTCGCCGTGGCCGACCAGCGCCTGGTCAGCACCTCGGCCGTGCGCTGCATCGGCAACACGCTGCTGCTGCACGGCCGCACCTACTCCCCGCCGTATGTGATCAGCGCCATCGGCGACCCAGACAAGCTGAACTCCGCTTTGGACGCCGCAGAAGGCGTGCGAATCTTCCGGCAGTACGCCCAGAGCTACGGCCTCGGCTACCGGGTCCAGCGACCCGATGTGGTGCGGGTGCCGGGCTATGGCGGGGCGTTACGACTGGACAAGGCACAGGAGGTGCCCCGATGACCGGCCCCCGCACGCCACAGCCGGAGGACGGCACCGAGGCGACCCAGGAAATCCACCACCGCCAGCCCCGGGAACAGCGACCGGAGCAGTGGTGGTCGGAGCCGGGCGCGGAAGCCCGCCCGGCGCCGCGCCGTCCGGAACCGCCGAGGGCGGAGCCGCAGCCGGACGCGCCGCGCCGTCCGGAGCCGCCCAGGGCCGAGTCGCACCCGGACGCGCCCCGGCGCCCCGAGCCGCCCCAGGTGTGGGTGGAGCCCGGCGAGATCCCGCCGGCCGAGGGACGCCCGATGGCACCCCGTTTCCAGGGCGAGCCGCCCCGGGCCGACCAGCCCCGCCACCCGGCCGAGCCGCCGCGCCCGGACCCGCGGCTGTCGGGCGAGCGGTTCGAGGCCCCGCAGGCGCCAGACCAGTTCGAGCCGCCCCGCTTCGAGTCGCCGCAGGATCCGCGCGGGCACCGTGAGCCCGCACGGTTCGAGCCCCCGCACGACCCGCGCGGACAGGGTGAGCCGCACCAGTTCCAGCCGTCCAGGGACCCGCGCGGGCAAGGTGAGCCGCCGCGCTTCGAGTCGCCGCAGGATGTCCGCGGCCAGGGCGAGCCGCCGTACCCGCCGCACGAGGCGCGGATGCCGGGTGAGGGGCTGAACGAGCCGCCCCGGCCGCCGATGCGTCCCCGGGCCGAGCCGCCACGAGCCGAGCCGCCGCGTGGCGCTCGTCCGCCTGCTCCGCCGGCGGACGTCGAGCAGACCCAGCTCATCCAGCCGATCCGGCCGGACGCCCCGCCGCCCGCACCCCCGCGGGCGGTGGCGCCGCCGCCCACGCCGGAAGAGCTGACCATGCCGATCCCGCGCATCCCCGCGCGGCCGCGGCTGGACGAGCCGGAGACCGAACTCATCCCGCGGGTCGAGGACTACGAGGACTACTCGGATCTCGCCGACCCGGATCCGGAGCCGGAACCCGAGGCCGAGGCGGCCGCGGTGCCCGCCCAGCGGCGTGAGCCGGGGCGGGTAGTGGTGCGGACCTTCGGGGAACTGCTGATCACGGCCGGACTCGTGGTGCTGCTGTTCGTGGTCTACGAGGTCTACGTGACCGACTGGCTCTCCGCAGGCAAGCAGGCCAACGCGACCGCCGCCATGGACGACCGGTGGAAGAACCCCAGCGTGGTCAACAACAACGAACCGCAGCGGACCAACCAGTTCCAGATCGGCGAGGGGGAGGGCTTCGCCAAGGTCTTCGTGCCCGCGTTCGGGCCGGACTGGACCTACACCGTGCTGGAAGGGACCACGGACAAGATCCTCGAGGTCGGGCCCGGTCACTACAAGGGCACCGCCTACCCCGGCCAGCCGGGCAACTTCGCCGTTGCCGGGCACCGGGTGGGCAAGGGCGCGCCGTTCAACGACATCGACCTGCTGGAGTCCTGCGACGCGATCGTGGTGGAGACCCAGAACGAGTGGTTCGTCTACCGGATGCTGCCCAAGACCGATGAGGTCAAGGACTGGGCCAAGGGCAAGGGCGCGGACGCCAAGTGCAAGGGGGTCGCGCCGCAGGGCAAGGGCGGCAAGGACGATCCCTACGCCAAGACCGTCGGCCAGGAGATCGTGCGGCCGGAGCAGGGCGAGGTCATCGCGCCGGTGCCGTGGCGGGCCGGCAACGCCGTGCCGCCGGGCCAGCAGGCCAAGCTGATCACCCTGACCACCTGCCACCCGCGGTTCTCCGCCCGGCAGCGACTCATCGTGCACGGCGTCCTGGTCCGCACCCAGCCGAAAGATCCGAAGGATCCCAAGGCCGTGCCAGCCGAGTTCCAGACCGGCTGAAAGGTACGGTTGGCCTCGTGTACAGCTGGATCTGGCGGCACCTGCCTGGGCCGTTGCCGCTGCGACTGCTGCTGGCAGCGGTCCTGATCGTCGGCGTGGTGGCACTGCTGTTGTTCGTGGTGTTCCCGTGGATCGAACCGATGCTGCCGTTCAACCAGGTCACCACCGGGCAGTGAATCCCGTTCGACGCGCGCCGTAAGCTGGCCCGGTGCGGGTACTGGTGGTCGACAACTACGACAGCTTCGTCTACAACCTGGTCCAGTACCTGGCCCAGCTCGGAGCCGAATGCGTCGTGCGACGAAACGACTCGGTGGAGCCGGCCGAGGTCGACCAGGCCGACGGCGTGCTGCTCAGTCCTGGACCGGGCACCCCGGAGCGGGCCGGCCGGACCATCGAGATCATCCGGCGCTGCGCCGAGCTGACCAAGCCCGCCCTTGGCGTCTGCCTCGGCCATCAGGCCATGGGGGTGGCCTGGGGCGCGACCGTGGACCGGGCGCCGGAGCTGCTGCACGGCAAGACCAGCCAGGTGCACCACACCGGCGCCGGCGTGCTCGCCGGGCTGCCCGACCCGTTCACCGCCACCCGCTACCACTCGCTGACCGTGCTGGAAGAGACCATCCCTGCCGAGTTCGAGGTGACCGGGCGGACCGAGTCCGGCGTGGTCATGGCCATGCGGCACCGCGAGCTGCCCATCCACGGCGTGCAGTTCCACCCCGAGTCGGTGCTCACCGACGGCGGCCACCGGATGCTGGCCAACTGGCTGGCCATCGCCGGGCACCCGGTGCCCGAACCCACCGTCGCCGCCCTGGAGCAGGGCATGCGCGAGGTGGCCGCCGCCGCTCGCTGACACCCGCCCCGGAACACACAACGGCCCGGCCCCCGCGAAGGGGTGCCGGGCCGTTGTCGTCGCTACGGGTCAGCCGCCGCCCTTGGGGGTGGTGCTGGTCGGTGAGCCGCCGCCGAGCTTGCCGACCTGGATCTGGATGGTCTGCGTCTTCGACACCGGGTCACCGGCGACCGGCTTGGAGTCCATGATCCGGCCGAACTCGCTGATGCTGCCGCTCACCTCGACCTTGCTGAAGCTGCCGGTCCAGCCGAACTCCTGCAGCTTCGACCGGGCCTCGCTCTCGGTCATGCCCTCGATGTTGGGCATGGTGAACTGGTCGTTCTTGGAGATGCTCAGCGTCACCGTGGCACCGGGCCGCACCGAGGTGCCGCCTGCCGGGGTCTGCGCGACCACCTCGAGCTGTGGCTTGTTGGAGCTGACTTCCTTGATCTCCACCCGCAGACCGAGGCCCTCCAGGTTGCCGCGCGCGGCGGTGCTGGACTGGCCGATCACATTCTGCACGGTGACCCGGTCCTGCGCCTTGCCCACGGTGATGCTGACCAGCGAGTCCTTCGGCGCCTTGGTGTTGGCCGACGGCGTCTGCGACTGCACCTTGCCGACCTGCTTGGAGTCCTCGACCGCGGTCTCGGTGGGGTTCGCGCTGAGCTTGAGCCCGGCGGCGGTGAGCATCGTCTCGGCCTCGCTCGGGGTCTTGCCCTTGAGGTCGGGAACGGTCACCTCCTCCGGACCGCTGCCGATGTTCAGCGTGATCTCCGCGTCCTTCTTGACCGCGGAGCCCTCGGCCGGGTTGACCGAGACCACCCGGTTCAGCTCTTCCGGCTTGGAGACGACCTTCTGCAGGTTCGGGGTCTTGGTGAACCCGGCGCTGGCGATGTCCTGCCGCGCCTGCACCTCGGTCTTGCCGAAGACCTTCGGGACCGTGGCGGTGTCACCGCCGCCGTTGGAGTTCCCGCTGAGCAGCGGGCCCAGCAGGAAGGCGAGCAGGATCAGCAGCGCCACGCCGAGGGCGACCGCCACCGCGACGAAGATGGTCTTGCGCCGCTTCTCCCGGCGCTCCTCCTCATCGTCGTCACCGTCGGCCAGCGCCTCGGGCCGGTGCTTGCCCTGGATCACCTGGGTGGCGCCGCCACCGCCGACGATCGAGGTGCGCTCGTCCTCCGACATCACCATCGGCGCCAGCGGCCGCTGCCCGGAGAGCACCCGCACCAGGTCGCCGCGCATCTCGCCGGCGGACTGGTAGCGGTTGGCCGGGTTCTTGCTCATCGCCTTGAGCACGATGGCATCCAGCACCGCGGGCACCTGCGGGTTGACCTGCGAGGGCGACCTGGGGTCCTCGCGCACGTGCTGGTAGGCCACGGCCACCGGGGAGTCACCGGTGAACGGCGGCTCGCCGGTCATCAGCTCGAAGAGCACGCAGCCGGTGGCGTAGACGTCGCTGCGCGCGTCCACCGCCTCGCCGCGGGCCTGCTCCGGGGAGAGGTACTGCGCGGTTCCTATCACCGCCGCGGTCTGGGTGACCGCGGCCTGGCCGTCGTGCACGGCCCTGGCGATGCCGAAGTCCATCACCTTCACGGCGCCGGACTTGGTGATCATCACGTTGGCCGGCTTCACGTCCCGGTGCACGATGCCGTGCCGGTGGCTGAAGTCCAGTGCCGCGCAGACGTCGGCCATGACCTCCATGGCCCGGCGCGCGGGCAGCGGGCCCTCGGTCTTGACGATGTCGCGCAGCGTCTTGCCGTCGACGAACTCCATCACGATGTACGGCAGCGGGCCGTACTCGGTCTGCGTCTCGCCGGTGTCGTACACGGCGACGATCGCGGGATGGTTCAAGGAGGCGGCGTTCTGCGCTTCCCGGCGGAAGCGCAGCTGGAACTGCGGGTCGCGGGCGAGATCGGCGCGCAGCACCTTGACCGCCACGTCGCGACCCAGACGAACGTCCCGGCCCTTGTGGACCTCGGACATACCGCCATAGCCGAGCGTTTCGCCCAGCTCATAGCGGTTGGAGAGCAGTCGCGGAGTGCTCATCGGTGCCTTGTCCCGCTCCTCGTCGACGGTGGTCTATTCATGTCATGTAGCTGCTGCGGCCGCACGTCAACCGTCCTCGTGCGGGGTGCAGCGCAGGGTCACGTCCGACCCCGCGGACAGCTGGCCAACCGGAGTCACCTCGGTGACCACGCACCGTGCCGGATCGGCTGGCCGTTGGCCGTCCTTGGTCCACACCTCGCTGTGCAGACCGGATTTCGTGAGCCGGTCGGCCGCCTCCGAAGCCGCCCGTCCCACGTACTCAGCCGGATTCACCTGTACGGACCCCTGGCTGGCAGTGCGCATGAACTCACTGATGACCCATGCTGCCAAAACCAGTGCCGCCACCGCGAATACCGCTATCACCAGCCACAGGCCGGTCCGGCGGGTGCGCGCCGGTCCCGGGTGGCGGGTCATGCCGACCGGGGTGAACTGCCCCGTCCCGTGTCCGAGCACCGGGATCCCCGGCGCGGACATGGGGGTGATGGGCCCGCCCGGACCCAGCTGGGGCGGGCCGAGGGGAACCCCGACCGGCGCCTGCGGCATGGACAGTCCGGAGGGCACCGGCAACGGGCGCCCGGCCCGCACCGCGGCCACCGCGACCGCGAACTCGCCGCCGCTGCGATACCGCTGTCGCGGGTCTTTGATCAGGGTCGCCTCGATCAGCGCCCGCGGACCCGGTGGCACGTCCGGCGGCAGCGGCGGGGCGAGATCCCTGATGTGCATCATGGCCACGGTGACCGAGTTGTCGGACAGGAACGGGCGATGCCCGGCCAGGCACTCGTAGCCGACCACGGCCAGCGAGTACACATCGCTGGCCGGCTCCGCCTCCGAACCCAGCGCCTGTTCCGGCGCGATGTAGTGCGCGGTGCCCATCACCATGCCGGATCGGGTGACCGGCGCGGCGTGTGCGGCCTTGGCGATGCCGAAGTCGGTCAGCTTCACCTTGCCGTGCGGGGTGACCAGGATGTTGCCGGGTTTGACATCGCGGTGCACCAGCCCGCGCTCGTGCGCGGCCTGCAACGCGTGCCCGGCCTGCTCCAGCACGTCCATGGTGCGCTCGGCGTTGAGCCTGCCCTGCCCGGCGATGATCGCGGCCAGCGGATCGCCCTCGACCAGCTCCATCACCAGGTAAGCGGTGTCCTGCGGGCCGTCGGGCACGGCGGCCGTCTCGCCGTAGTCGTGCACCGCGGCGATGTTCGGGTGGTTCAGCGAGGCGGTCATCCTGGCCTCGGTGCGGAAGCGGTGCAGGAACTCCGCGTCCCCGGTCAGCTCCGGCTTGAGCACCTTGATCGCGACCCGCCGGTCCAGCCTGGTGTCGGCGGCCTCCCACACCTCGCCCATGCCACCGACCGCGATCCGCCTGGCGAGGCGATAGCGGTCGGCGAGCAACTGGCCGGAGGTGAGCATGCTCAGCCACCTCCGAGGAAGGCGCCGATGACGCCGCGGCCGATCGGCGCGGCCACCGTGCCGCCGGTGGCGTCCTGGCCGCGGTCGCCGCCGTTCTCCACGATCACCGCGACCGCGATCTTCGGGTCCTCGGCCGGGGCGAAGGCGGCGTACCAGGCGTGCGGGTTGTTCGCCTTCGGGTTGGCGCCGTGCTCGGCGGTGCCGGTCTTGGAGGCGATGGTGACGCCGGAGATCTTGCCGCCACCGGCGGTCCGCGACTCCGACTGGATCATCATCTCCTTGAGCGTGGCCGCGGTCGCCGAGGAGATCGCGGTGCCCGAGCGGACCGGGTCGTTCTCCTGCAGCACGGTGACATCGCGCAGGATCTGGCTGACCAGCTGCGGTTCCATCCGCACCCCGCCGTTGGCGATGGTCGCCGCCACCACCGCGTCCTGCAACGGGGTCAGCCGCACATCGCGCTGGCCGATGCCGCTCTGGCCGAGCGCCGCCTTGTCCGGGATGTCGCCGAGGGAGGAGCCAGCCACGCCGATCGGGATCTTCTGCCCCTGCTCGCCGATGCCGAACTTCTCCGCCTGCTGGCGCAGCTTGGTCTCGCCGAGCTGGATGGCCAGGTCCACGAACGCGGTGTTGCAGGACCGGGCCAGCGCCTCGATCAGCGGCGCGGTCTCACCGCCGCCGCAGCGGTTGCCGTTGAAGTTCTCCAGCTGGTTGTTGGTGCCCGGCAGGGTGATCGTGGGCGCCGCGGTCAGCGGGCTGTCCTTGGTGAACCCGTTCTCCAGCGCGGCCGCGGCGGTGACCATCTTGAAGGTCGAGCCGGGCGGGTAGGTCTCCCCCACGGCCCGGTTCAGCGACGGCTTCTTCGGGTCCTTGGTCAGCTCGCCCCAGGCCTTCTGCTGCGCCTCGGTGTCGTGCGCGGAAAGCACGTTCGGGTCGAAGGACGGGGTGGAGACCATGGCCAGGATCCGGCCGGTCTTCGGGTCCATCGCCACCACGGCGCCGCTGAACTTCTTGTCCGTCATCGCCTTGTAGGCGAACTGCTGGACCTTGGGCACGATCGTGGTCTGCACGCTGCCGCCACGCGGGTCCCGCCCGGTGATCAGGTCGGAGAGCCTGCGGCCGAACAGCAGCGGGTCGGAGCCGTTGAGCACCGAGTCCTGCGCCTTCTCCAGCCCGGTCGCGCCGTAGTTGGAGGAGTAGTAGCCGGTGATCGGCGCGTACACCGGTCCCTCGGTGTACTTGCGCAGGTACTTCAGCCGCCCGGTGGTGTTCTCCACGGTGGCCATCAGCTGACCGCCTGCCGCGCTGATCTGCCCGCGCTGCCGGGAGTACTCCTCCAGCAGCACCCGGCTGTTGCGCGGGTCGTTGCGGTAGGTGTCGGCCTTGATCACCTGGATGTAGGTGCCGTTGGCCAGCAGCATCAGGACCATCACCATGACGGCGAGCGCCACCCGGCGCAGTGGTGCGTTCATGAGGGCCGCTCCACGAGCACGGTGTGCGCCTCCGCGATCGGCGCCTGCGGCACCACTGGTTTGGCCGCCACGGCCGGTCTGCGCGCGCCGTCGGAAATCCGCAGCAACAGCGCGACCAAGGCGTAGTTGGCCACCAGCGACGATCCGCCGAGGGACAGGAAGGGGGCGGTCAGACCGGTCAGCGGGATCAGCTTGGTGACGCCGCCGACCACGATGAAGACCTGCAGGCCGACCGCGAAGGACAGGCCACCGGCGAGCAGCTTGCCGAAGGTGTCGCGCACCGCCAGCGCGCTGCGCATGCCGCGCATCACCAGCAGCGTGTAGAGCATCAGCAGCGCGGCCAGGCCGACGAAGCCCAGCTCCTCACCGATCGCGGCGATGATGAAGTCGCTCTTGGCCAGCGGCACCAGCTCGGGCCGCCCGGCGCCAAGGCCGGTGCCGCCGATCCCGCCGGTGCCCAGCCCGAACAGCGCCTGGCCGAGCTGACGGCCCTTGTTGAAGAAGTCCGCGAACGGGTCCAGCCAGGTGGTCACCCGGACCTGGACGTGGTCGAAGATCTGGTAGGCGACCAGGCAGCCGCCGATGAAGAAGGTCATGCCCAGCACCAGCCAGGCGACCCGCTCGGTGGCCACGTAGAGCATCACCAGCACGATGCCGAAGAACAGCAGCGAGGTGCCGAGGTCCTTCTCCAGCACCAGCACGCCGAGCGAGGCGAACCAGGCGAACAGCATCGGCATCAGGTCGCGGGCGCGCGGCAGTTCCATCCCGAGCACCTTGCGGCCCGCCGCCATGAACAGGTCCCGTTTGGAGACCAGGAAGGCGGCGAAGAACACCATCAACAGGATCTTGGCGAACTCACCGGGCTGGATGGAGAACACACCAGGTATACGTAGCCAGATCTTCGCACCGTTGATTTCCGGGGCGATGACATTCGGCAGGATGCCCGGCAGCGCCAGCGCGACCAGTCCGGCCAGGCCCGCGGTGTAGCCGTACTTGGACAGCGTGCGGTGGTCCTTGACCAGCACCAGCACCGCGACGAAGAGCACCAGCGCGATCGTGGTCCACATGATCTGGCGGGGCACGTCCGCGCTGAACACCCGGCCGGTCAGCTCGGCCCGTTCGGCCTCGGCCAGGTCGATCCGGTGGATCATGACCAGACCAAGCCCGTTGAGCAGCGCCACGCACGGCAGGATCAGCGGATCGGCGTAGGGCGCCCAGATCCGCACCGCGATGTGCGCCACCCCGAACAGGCCGAGGTAGGCCGCGCCGTAGTAGAGCAGGGCGTTGGTCAGCTCCTGCTCCTGGTTGATCTCCACCAGCATCAGCGCACCGGTGACCAGCACCGCGGCGAAGGCGAGCAGCATCAATTCGGTGCCGCGCCTGGTCGCAGGGGGTGGCGGCTGAGCTGGCGGCCCGCCGGGCAGTGGCCCGGTGGTCGTCGCTGCCGACTCAGCCATCAGCGCACCGTCCGGCAGTCCACCCCGGGCTTGGGCGTCGGCGGGGGCAACGGCATGACGTCCGAACTCGTGGGGGCGTTCGGGTCCGTGGTCGGCGGGGCGCTGGTGCTGGTCGTCGGCTGACCGGTGCCACCCGGCGTGCCGGTGGTGGGCGGGCACGGCGGCATCAGCTGGGCGGTGCGCAGCCGGCGGATCGCGTTGCGCGCGCCCTCCAGCCCGTCCAGCCCGGTGATCCCGTTGGCGATGATCTCCTTGCCGGAGGCGGTCAGGTCGGAGACGAGGATCGGCTCCGGGTCACAGCTCACCGAGTTCGGCGCGCAGGAACCCTCGACCTCACGCTGCAGCCTGATGCCCAGCACATTGCCCTGCACACCCTGGAACACCGCCACCCGGCCGTCCTCGGACGCGCCGACGTAGTACTGCTGCAGCACCCAGTACCGGGTGAAGAACCCGGCCGCGCCGAAGAACGCCAGCACCAGCAGCACGACCGTCAGGGTCCGCAGCCAGCGCCTGCCCTTGGGCGGGTCCGGCGGCGGCGTGGTCGGGTCCGGGCGTGGCTGCTGTTGTTGCTGCCAGCCGGGGTTGAGCGCGCCCGCGCGGGAGGCAGGCGAGTCCGGCGGTGGCGGATCGGCACTGCCGTCGCCCGCGGCGCCGCCCACGATCGGGGCGTTCTCCCCGAAGTCGACGTCCACCACGTCGGCGACGATCACCGTGACGTTGTCCGGGCCGCCGCCCTTGAGCGCCAGCTCGATCAGCCGGTCGGCGCAGGTCCTCGGGTCGGGGATGGCCAGGGCCTCGGCCAGCGTTTCCGCCGACACCACCCCGGAGAGCCCGTCCGAGCACAGCATGTACCGATCGCCGTTGCGGGCTTCCCTGATCGCCAGGCTCGGCTCCACCTCGTGCCCGGTCAGCGCCTTGAGCAGCAGCGACCGTTGCGGGTGGGTGAGCGCCTCGTCCGGAGTGATCCGGCCTTCGTCGATCAGGGACTGCACGAACGTGTCGTCATGGGTGATCTGGGACAGGTTGCCGTCCCGGACCAGATAGGCGCGCGAGTCACCGATGTGCACCAGACCCAGTCTGTTGCCGGCGAAGAGCACCGCGGTCAGCGTGGTGCCCATCCCCTCCAGGTCAGGGTCGCTCGCGACGAGTTCGGCGATCGCCGAGTTCCCGCCGAGCATCGACCCGCGCAGATCACTGAGCAGGTCCTCCCCGGGTTCGTCGTCGTCGAGGGGGGCTAGTGCGGCGATGACCACCTTGCTGGCGACTTCACCGGCGGCATGGCCGCCCATGCCGTCGGCGAGCGCGAGCAGTCGTGGGCCGGCGTACACGGAGTCCTGGTTGTTGGCACGTACCAGGCCCCGGTCGCTGCGGGCCGCGTAACGAAGGACGAGGGTCATGAGCGCAGCTCGATCACCGTCTTACCGATGCGGATCGGAACGCCGAGCGGGACCCGGGTGGGTGCCGTGACCTTCGCCCGGTCTAGATAACTGCCGTTGGTGGAGCCTAGGTCCTCCACGTACCAGTCCGTTCCTCGAAGAGAGAGTCTGGCGTGCCTCGTCGACGCGTAGTCGTCGTCGAGTACGAGAGTGGAGTCGTCGGCACGGCCGATGAGAATAGGGCGGCCGTCCAGCGCGATGCGAGTACCCGCCAGCGCGCCATGGGTCACCACGAGTTGCCGGGCGGCTTTGTTGCCCCGCAACTGCCGCCCGCTGGTCCGTCGGGAACCGGGTAGGGCGACCCGCAGCCCGGAGGCCGCGTAAAGATCAGAGCGAACGACACGGAGCGCAGCCAGCACGAACAACCAGAGCAGGGCGAGAAACCCTGCTCTGGTCAGCTGCATCACAAGTTCTGGCACCTGCTGTGACCGCTCCCGCCTTGCGATGTCGTCCTGGTCAGCCCTGGGACCGGAACACCAACGTCGAGTGCCCGATCCTGATCGCGTCGCCGTCGGCGAGCTGCCAGGCCTGGGCCGGGTTGGAGTTGACCGTAGTGCCGTTGGTCGAGCCCAGGTCGGCCAGCATCGCGTTCTGACCGTCCCAGGTGATTTCCAGGTGCCGGCGGGAGACCCCGGTGTCCGGCAGGCGGAAATCGGCGTCCTGGCCACGGCCTATCACGTTGCTGCCCTGCTTGAGGCTATAGGTCCGGTTGGAGCCGTCGTCGAGCTGGAGGGTCGCCGTCAGTGTGCGCGGCCCCGTCTGCACGGCGGGCGGAGCGTATCCCTGCTGGTTCGGGTCGGCGTAGCCGCCCTGCTGGGCGTAGCCCTGCTGGCCATAACCCTGGTCGTAGCCCTGCTGGGCGTAACCCTGCTGCTGGCCGTAACCCTGCTGGTCATAGCCGGGCTGCTGCTGGGCGTAACCCTGGTCATAACCCTGCTGACCGTAGCCCTGCTGCTGCTGGCCATAGCCCTGCTGGTCGTAACCGGGCTGCTGGGCGTAGCCCTGGTCGTATCCCTGCTGACCGTAGCCAGGCTGCTGCGGCTGCTGGGCGTAACCCTGCTGGTCATAGCCAGGCTGCTGCTGGGCGTAACCCTGGTCGTAGCCCTGCTGCCCGTACCCGCCTTGCTGCTGCTGGGCGTAGTTCGGGTCATAACCCTGCTGACCGTAGCCAGGCTGCTGCTGCTGGTCGTAGCCGTACTGCCCCTGCTGCTGCTGGGCGTAGCGGTCTCCCTCGGGGTACTGGCCGGGTGGCTGGCTCATGGGTCGGTCTCCTGCGGTGCGAGGTGGTGCCGGCCGTCGGCGCGGCGATGCGTCTGGGTCGACTGACGAGCTCGTGTGGAACTGTCCGGTGTGCAGCGTCTCAGAGCGCTCCAAGGAGACTACGACGTCACCGTATGTGTCCCACCCGTGCTCGGTCAGATGCTCTCCGACACAGTCGGCGAGCAGATCGGTGATCCGCTGCTCGTCGCCGGCTAGCCGGTCGTGGTCGGCTGGGCCGAGTGTCACGGTGTAGTGGTTGGGTGCGAGGAGGCGGCCGCCGGCAAGCTCCTTGACCTTGCGTTCGGCCTCTCGTTGCAGGGCCTGCGCCACCTCCTGGGGGACTACGTTGCCACCGAACACGCGCGCGAAAGTATTGCCGACAAGGCCTTCGAGCTTGCGCTCGAAGCGCTGCACGAGGCTCATGTCCCACCCTTCCGCTTCCGGTCCAGTCCACTGAGCGCCGGACACCGAACGTGGTCGTGCGGTGCAGCTGGTTCGGCTCCGTGTCCGGTCGCTCACCCCGATCGTATCCGGGTCTGGGGGCAAGGGAGGGGCCGAGTTGTAAGCCAGTCGCCTGACCGTGCTAGGCTTCCGCCGCACCCCAAAAGGGAGCCCCCGAAAGGGGCGAGTGGCGGAATGGCAGACGCGCACGGTTCAGGTCCGTGTGTCCGAAAGGACGTGAGGGTTCAACTCCCTCCTCGCCCACGTACGAAAAAGGCCCAGGCGCGCTTCGCCTGGGCCTTTTTCGTACGTCCACACCGGGGGCCCGAGCCCCCGGACCCCCACGGTGCGGTTGGTGCTGAACCAGCGGGGTCACCATTTGGGTCACTCTTGTGGCCCACCTTTGTGGCCGCCTTTGTCTGGCCTATTTGTCTGTGACTCTTGGCGAAATTTCTTCAGGGTTGGCTCAGGTCCTTCTTTGGGGGCGGTTGGCGGGCTTTGGGGCGCGGTGAGCGGTGAGCGTGTGGGTCTCACACGAACGGCCGCACTGCCGGGCTGAAGTGCTTGACCGTGCACCGACCGGTTACCGACTGACTTCGGCCGCCGGTCGCAACTTGGTATGGGCATTCCCTGCGGTAGGGCCCTGACCTGGTAAATCAGTTAAGGCGTCAGCGAACGAACCAGCTCCGGAACGCCAAGAACGCCACTGCGGGCAACCACGGTGGTGAAGCCGCAGGGAGGCGAAGATCGTGAGCCGCACCACGGGCCAGCCGACAGTCCAGGGTGGACTGCCTGTCATTCCGGCCCGATCAATCGCCCCGGTCGAGTTACCCGCTCCGCCGGAACATCTGGCCGCTCGGGCCGCCGAACTGCTGGGCTGGGGCGGGGTCATGCTGCCGCCGATGACCCTGCTCGGCCGCCGGGTGGTCATGGTCGCCGAGCTGATCACCGACGCGCACGCCGAGCGGCTCGCGCTGGGGTGTCCGCCGGTCACCGACCGGACCACCGTCTCCACCTGGGTCTGGCCCGAACTGGCAGGCATGGTGCCCGCGCCGGCGGTCCGCCTGGTCGGCGCGATCGCGTTGTCCCGGCACTGGCGCACCGCGCTGACCTCGGTCGTTCCCTTCTCCCGGTTCACCAACACGGCGGTCGTGGTGCCGTCGGCGGTGGCCGAGGGCGATGACTTCCTGGCGAACTGCCTGATGCGTGCCGGTCACTACGGTGTGTCGGTGGCCACAGCCCAGGACCAGGGCTCGGTCGAGCTGACCCTGCGCGGCCGGCCGCCGCAGGACTTCCCGATCGAGCAAGAAGTCACCGTGCGGTGGCTGCGTGAGGTGGTCTACGACCGGATCCTGGCCACCATGGTCAGTTAGTAGTGCCCAGCACCCGGTCCAGGTACCGGTTGCGGAAGCGGCCGTGCGGGTCAAGGGCAGCGCGCACGGCCTGGAAGTCGGCGAAACGCGGATAACGGCCGCGGAGCGAGTCCTCCGTCTGGCTATGCATCTTCCCCCAGTGCGGACGGCCACCCGCCGCATAGGCGATCTGCTCGAACGTGTCGAACCAGTGCCGGTAGGGCATGCCGAGGAACTGGTGGATGGCCAGGTACGCGGTCGGCCTGCCGGTCGCGGTGGACAACCAGATGTCATCGGCGGCGGCCACCCGGACCTCGACCGGGATGTTCACCGGGTGTTCCAGGCGCTCGGAGGCGGCGCGGAGTTCGGTGAGCACCTCGCGCAGGTGCTCCCGGGGGATCGCGTACTCGGTCTCGGTGAAGCGGACCCGGCGCGGTGTGGTGAACACCCGGTGCGAGGCGTCGCTGTAGCTGCGCTCGCCGAGCACCTTGGCGCACAGCCGGTTCAGCGGGCGGACCAGGCTCGGGATTGCGCGGCCGGTGTGGCAGACCGCGGCCAGCGCGGCGTTCTCCAGCACCTCGTACTCGAAGAACCGGCGCACCGGGTGCAGTGGTTGCCTTGGCGCGTCCACCGGCAGGCGGTTGTTCCGCTTCACCATGACCCGGTCGGTGTGCACGAACCAGTGGAACTCGGCGTGGTCGTTGGCCGCGGTCAGCTCGTCGAAGCACTCGATCGTCTCGTCCAGGCCGGCCGGGTACTCCGCGGCCTGGAGCGCGAACGCCGGTTCGCACCGCAGGGTCACCGTGGTCAGCACGCCCAACGCGCCGAGACCGACCTTGGCCGCGCTGAACTCGGCCGGGTTCTCCGTTGCCGAGCAGCGCAGCAGCGAACCGTCGGCCAGCACCAGCTCCAGTGCCTGCACCTGGGTGGCCAGTCCGCCGAAGCTCGCGCCAGTGCCGTGGGTGCCGGTGGAGATGGCGCCGGCCACGGTCTGCCGGTCGATGTCGCCCAGGTTGGTCATGGCCAGGCCGAGCTGGTCCAGCTCGTGGTTGAGCTGGTGCAGCGGGGTGCCCGCGCGCACGGTGACCAGGCCGGTCTGGTGGTCGGCCGCGATCACGCCGCGCCAGTCGGACAGGTCCAGCGCCAGCCCACCTTCGGGTGAACCGACCGCACTGAACGAGTGGCCGCTGCCCAGGGGGCGCACCGTGAGGTCGTCCCGGGCCGCAGCCTTCACCGCGGCGGCGATCTCCTCCACGTCCCGGGGGCGGGCGGTGCGGGCCGGCCGCGCGGTGGCGGTCCGGGCCCAGTTGGTCCACGAGCCAGTGTCACTCTGTCGCGGCAAGGCTACCCTCCGCAATCCTCGGGGCGGATGTTGGTGAACGTACGTGAAGAGGTTTCACCTTTCAAGGTTTTCGGCTTACCGTTGCAGTGTGCTCGCCACGCAGACCAGGTCCCGCTTCGACGCCGCGACCGCGCATCTCGACCCGCCACTGGCCGCGGTCGACCTCGCGGCGTTCCACAGCAATGCCGCCGAGCTGGTCCGCCGTGCGCACGGCAGGCCGATCCGGCTGGCCAGCAAGTCGGTGCGGGTGCGCGAGCTGCTCAAGCTCGCGCTCGCCGATCCGGGCTACGCCGGTCTCATGTGCTACTCCCTCAACGAGGCGCTGTGGCTGCACGGCGCGGGGGTGAGTGACGACCTGCTCATCGGCTACCCGACCGTCGACCGCGCCGCGCTGCAGAAGCTGGCCGCCGACGACGGGGCCCGGGCCGCGATCACGCTGATGATCGACGATCCCGCGCACCTGGACCTGATCACCGAGGTGCTCGGGCCCGGCCACCCGGAGATCCGGGTCTGCCTGGAACTGGACGCCTCCTGGCGACCGCTCTCCGGCGCGGTGCACGTCGGGGTCCGGCGCTCGCCGGTGCACACCCCGGCGCAGGCCCGATCACTGGCGGTGGAGGTCGTGCGCAGGCCGGGGTTCGCGCTGGTCGGGATCATGTCCTACGAGGCCCAGGTGGCAGGGCTCGGGAACAAGCCGATCGGCAGGCCGGTGCGCGGGCTCGCGGTGCGCTGGATGCAGAAGCAGTCGCTGGCCGAACTGGCCGAGCGGCGCGCGCTGGCGGTGGCCGCGGTGCGCTCGGTGGCCGAGCTGGAGTTCGTCAACGGCGGCGGCACCGGCAGCCTGGAGCGGACCGCGGCCGAGGACGCGGTCACCGAGCTGACCGCCGGGTCCGGCCTGCTCGCGCCCACCCTGTTCGACAACTACGAGCACCTGCACCTGCGGCCGGCCGCGTTGTTTGCGCTGCCGGTGGTGCGCAGGCCGACTAGGGACACCGCCACCGTTTTCGCCGGGGGCTACCTCGCCTCCGGACCGGTGGGCCCGGACCGGGTGCCGGTTCCCTATCTGCCCAGGGGCCTCAAGCTCAACGCGATGGAGGGCGCGGGCGAGGTGCAGACCCCGCTGGTCGGCAAGGCCGCCGACGGGCTGGCCATCGGCGACCGGGTCTGGTTCCGGCACGCCAAGGCCGGCGAGCTGGCCGAGCGCTTCACCGAGTTCCACCTGATCGACGGCGATCAGGTCAGCCTGAGCGCGCCCACCTACCGCGGCGAGGGCCGGGCTTTCGGTTAGCGGATCCGGCTGCCCAGGTAGTCCCGGACCAGCGCCTTGGCCTCGGCGACCACCCTCGGGTCGCCGTCGGGGTCGTGCCGGAAAGCCAGGTGCAGCACCGCGTCCGCGGCCTCGATGGCCACCGCCATGGGCAGCTGGACTTCGCTGAGCGGAAGCCCGAACCGCTCGGTGATCAGCTGCGCCAGCCGGTCGGCGATCACCGTGTTGTTGTCCTTGCCGTCATCGAGCAGCCGCACGTCCACCGCGTCGCCGAAGTGCACCTTGCGGAAGCCGGGCACCTCGCGGTGCATGGCGATGTAGACGTCGAAGGCCCGGTCCACCACATCCCACCAGTGCGCCAGCTCGACCTCGGCCAGGCGTTCGAGCACCTTGCTGAGGAAGCGGTCCAGGTTGCGCATGGTCAGCGCCTGCACCACGGCCCGCTTGTCCGGGAAGAACTGGTAGAGCGAGCCGACCGCGACGCCGGCGCGTTCGGCGATCAGGGTGGTGGTGACCCCGTCATAGCCCAGTTCGGCGACCAGTTCGGCGCAGGCGTCCAGCATCCGTTCGACCCGCTGCGCGCTGCGCTGCTGGACCGGGCGGCGCCGGAGCGGGGTGAGATCTGCTGACACGGGCGGCTCCCTGGGGCATTCGGCGGCGGACAGGCGTCCATTCTGGCGTGATCGACAGCGATGCTCTTTCGTGTGAACCGCGACACGCCTAAGATGCGAATCGGATTCACATTAGCCTGAGGAGGCTCGGTGACCTTTCCCGATGGCTTCGTGTGGGGGGTTGCCACCTCCGCGTACCAGATCGAGGGTGCCGTAACCGCGGGCGGCCGTGGGCTCTCCACCTGGGACACCTTCAGTGCGACGGCCGGAAAAACCCGGTCGGGTGAGACCGGCGAGGTGGCCTGCGACCACTACCACCGGTATCCGGAGGACATCGCGCTCATGCGCGAGCTGGGCCTGGACAGCTACCGGTTCTCCTTCGCCTGGCCGCGGATCCAGCCGGACGGGCGCACGCTCAGCCGGGAGGGCCTCGGCTTCTACGACCGGCTGATCGACACCTTGTGCGATCACGGCATCGCGCCGATGGCCACGCTCTACCACTGGGACACCCCGCAGGTGCTTGAGGACGAGGGCGGCTGGCTCAACCGGGACATCGCCGCCCGCTTCGCCGACTACGCCGCGGTGCTGGCCGATGCCTTCGCCGACCGGGTCGCGATGTGGGTGCCACTCAACGAGCCCGCGATGATCACGTTGCTGGGCTATGGCATGGGCCAGCACGCGCCCGGCCAGACCCTGCTCTTCGACGCGCTGCCCACCGCACACCACCAGCTGCTCGCGCACGGGCTCGCGGTGCGGGCGCTGCGCGCGGGCGGGGCGAACTCGATCGGCACCGCGAACAACCACACCCCGGTCTGGGCCGCGGACGACCGTCCGGAGACGCTGGCCGCGGCCGCCGCCTACGACGCCCTGCACAACGGCCTGTTCGCCGACCCGATCCTGCTCGGCACCGTGCCGGAACACCTGCCAGGGCTGGAAATCCCGGCCGAGGACCTGCGGATCATCAGTGAGCCGCTCGACTTCTACGGGGTCAACTACTACAACCCCACCCGGATCGGCGCCCCCTCCGAGGGCAACCCGCTGCCCTTCGACCTGGGCGACATCCCCGAGCACCCGGCCACGCTGATGGGCTCGCCGATCGTGCCGGACGGGTTGCGCGAACTGCTCGTCCAGCTGCGGAAGCGGTACGACACCGCGCTGCCGCCGGTCTACATCACCGAGAACGGCGCGAGCTTCGCCGAGGACCTGGTCGACGGCCAGGTGCACGACCAGCCGCGGATCGACTTCCTGACCGGGCACCTGGCCGCGCTGTCCCAGGCCATCGAGGCCGGGGTGGACGTGCGCGGTTATTACGTGTGGAGCCTGCTGGACAACTTCGAGTGGGCCGAGGGCTACGGCCAGCCGTTCGGGCTGGTGCACGTGGACTTCGCCACCCAGCAGCGCACCCGCAAGGACTCCTTCCACTGGCTGCGGGAGCAGCTCGGGAAGCGGGGATGACCACGCTCGCGCCCCGGCGGCGGGTCGGCGGCGGCTGGATCGGCCTGCTCACCCTGGCCAACGTCGGGGTGTGGGCGGCCTTTTTCGGACCGCTCAACCTGCTGCTCGGCCAGCAGGCCGCGCTGTTTTCGCCTGACCACAAGGAAACCGTGCTCGCGCTGGTCACCGGCCTTGGCGCGGCGGTGTCGGTGGTGGCCAACCCACTGGCCGGGGCACTGTCCGACCGCACCAGGGGGCGGTTCGGGCGACGGCACCCGTGGACCGTGGGTGGCGCGCTGGCCGGCGCCGCCGCGCTCGTCCTGCTCGCCGGCGCGAACAGCGTGCTGACCATGGCGATCGGCTGGTGCCTGGTGCAGGCCGCGGTGAACGTGGCGCTGGCCGCGCTGACCGCCGAGGTGCCCGACCACGTGCCGGTGGATCAGCGTGGCGTGGTCGGCGGCTGGGTCGGCCTGGCCCAGATGCTGGGCGTGCTCGGCGGCACCGCGCTGGCCACCGCGATCGGCGGGATCCAATGGGGTTACCTCGGATGTGCGACGTTGCTCGTCGCCGCGGTGCTGCCGTTCGTCGTGCGCAGCCGGGATCCCGGCGTGGCGCCGGAGCCTGGAGTTCGGCCGGGCCGAACTCTGGCCCGGTTCTGGGTCTCGCCGCGGGCGCACCCGGACTTCGCCTGGGCCTGGCTGACCCGGTTCCTGCTCAACCTCGGCAACGCCTTCGGCACCCTCTACCTGCTGTTCTTCCTCACCGACGCGGTCCGGCACCCCGATCCGAGCACCGGCGTGCTGATCCTGACCTCGATCTACGGGGTGAGCATGGTGGCCACCACGGTGCTGGCCGGCCGTTGGTCGGACCGGGTGGGGCGACGAAAGGTCTTCGTCACCGCGGCCTCGGTGGTGATGGCCGCCGCGCTGGCGGTGCTGGTGCTCTGGCCGGTGTGGCCCGCGGTGCTCCTCGGCACCGTGGTGCTGGGCCTGGGCTTCGGCGTCTACACCTCGGTGGACTTCGCCCTGCTCACCGAGGTGTTGCCGGCCGCGGAGGACCGGGCCAAGGACCTCGGCATGATCAACATCGCCTCGGCGCTGCCGCAGGTGCTGGCCCCGGCGGTGGCCGCGCCCGTGCTGGCCTACCTGGGCGGCTACCCCGCCCTGTACGGGCTGGCAGCCCTGGTGACTCTGGTCGGCGGGCTACTGGTGAGCCGGATCCGCGGCGTGGCGTGACAACCAGGTAACCATTCTGCCCCTCCCACTACAGATTCCTTGTTCTGCCTGTTCACAAGCCTGGTGGACTCTTACTGTGCCCCGGTCAGCGCAGTCAGTACTGGGGGGCCACCCATGACAATCACCGCACCGGAACGATTGCTGGAACCCGATCGCCGGGTCGGTCCGGTCTGGATCGGCTCGCTCACCGCGGCCACGCTCGGCATGTGGATCGTCTACTTCGGACCGACCGTGCTGTTGCTGCCGATCCAGGCCGCGCACGCCGCGCCGGAGGACAAGGAGAACAGCCTCGGGCTGATCACCGGGGTGGGCGCGCTGGTGCTGATGGTCGCGCACATCCTCTTCGGCCTGGCCTCCGACCGCACCACCTCCAGATTCGGCCCGCGCAAGCCGTGGATCGTCGGCGGCGTGGCCGTCTCCACGGTCAGCATGCTGCTGCTCAGCCAGCAGGACACGGTCACCGGCCTGCTGGTGGGCTGGTGCCTGGTGCAGCTCGGCTCGGCCGCGATCTTCTGCGGACTGCTCGCCGCCATGCCCGACCACGTGCCCAGCAGCCAGCGCGGCCTGATCAGCGGACTGGTCGGGCTGGCCCAGGCCGGCGGTTCGCTGGTCGGCAGCATGGTCATCTCGATCACCACCGACCCGCTCACCGGCTACGGGCTCTGCGCGGTGCTGCAGATCCTGGCCGTGCTGCCGTTCCTGCTGCTCAACCGGGACCCGGTGCTGCCGCCGGGACGCCGTCCGGTGCTGCGGTCGCTGTGGATCTCCCCGCGCAGGCACCGCGACTTCATGTGGGCCATCGCCAGCCAGTTTCTGATCACCATCAGCTTCGTGCTGGGCAGCCTCTACACGCTGTTCTACCTCGCCGACGTGATCAAGTACGAGGACCCGGTGGCCGGCACCGCGACGGTCTCCATCATCACCACCGTCGGCACCCTGTGCGCGGCCGCCGTCTTCGGCCACATCTCCGACCGGCTCGGCAAGCGCAAGATCTTCGCGGTGGTGGCCGGGGTGATCATGGCGGTGTCCGCGGGGATGCTGGTGGTCAACCCGACCTGGGAGCTGTTCCTGCTCAGTTCGGTGCTGCTCGGCGTCGGCCTCGGCATGGCCAACTCGGTGGACCTGGCCATTGCCAGCGAGGTGCTGCCCAGCGCGGACGACCGGGCCAAGGACCTGGGCGTGAACAACATCAGCAAGTCGTTGCCCCAGTTCATCGCGCCTGCGATGGCGGCGCCGCTGCTCACCGGCGCGGACGGCTCCGGCTACTCGATGATCTTCCTGATGGCCGCGGTGTGCGCGCTGCTCGGCGGGCTGCTCACTCTCAAGATTCGAACTGTCAGGTAGCGGAAGATGGCTGTCCGTGTCGAGGCGGGCTCGTTAGCGTCGCCGGCATGACGATGACGGTGCCGGACGCGTTGGCCGAACCGGTCGAGCGGGTGCGCGGTGGCTGGATCGCCGCGCTCACCCTGGCCGTGCTCGGGGTGTGGGCGGTTCACTTCGGGCCGGTGCAGGTGCTGCTGCTGGTGCAGGCCCAGCAGTTCGCGCCGGCGGACAAGCAGGCGTTGTTCGGACTGACCGCGGCGGTCGGCGGGGTGGTCAGCATGGTCACCACCATCCTGGTCGGCTTCGCCTCCGACCGGACCGGTTCCCGGTTCGGCAGGCGGCGGCCGTGGGTGGTGGCCGGGGCCGGGCTCGGCGCGCTCAGCCTGGCGCTGCTCGGCCTGGCCGAGGGTCCGGTACTGATGATCGTGGCCTGGTGCGGGGTGCAGATCGCCTTCGGCGGCATGCTCGCCGCGCTGCTGGCCTCGATCTCCGACCGGGTGCCGGTGTCCCAGCGCGGGCTGGTCGGCGGCTGGGTCGGCTTCGGCCAGACCGTCGGCGCCCTGGTCGGCGTGCTGCTGGTGAACGTGGTCAAACCGGCCACGCCCGGCTACTTCGCGCTGGCCGGTCTGCTGCTGGTCTGCGCGATCCCGTTCGCACTGCGCACCACCGAGGCGGTGCTCCGCCCGGAGCAGCGGCCGGCCGGCGGGCTCGGCCAGATGCTGCGCGGGTTCTACGTCTCACCGCGGCGGCACCCGGACTTCGCCTGGGCGATGCTCAACCGGCTGCTGATGAACCTCGGCTTCGTGCTGGCCACCCTCTACACGCTCTACATCCTGCAGGACGCGATCCGCAGGCCGGACTCGCACGCGGACCTGTTGCTGCTCAACGTGCTGAACGCGGTGATCATGGTGCCGGCCGCGGTGTACTTCGGCGGCCTGTCCGACCGCAGGGGCGGGCGGCGCAGGTTCATCTTCTGGGCCGGGCTGGCGGTCGCGGTGTCCTCGATCGTCCTGGTCCCACTGCTGAACTGGCCGATGATGCTGGTCAGCTCGGTGATCCTGGCCGCAGCCTTCGGCGCCTACCTCGCGGTGTCCACCGCCCTGGTCACCGAGGTGCTGCCGACCGCGCAGGACCGGGCCAAGGACCTCGGCATCGTCAACCTCACCCACGGCCTGCCGCAGGTGCTGGCCCCGCTGCTGGCCACGCCGATCATCACCGGGTTCGGCGGCTACCCCGCGTTGTTCGTGGTTTCCGCCGCGCTGACGTTGATCGGCTCATTCCTGATCTTCAAAATTCGCGCGGTGGCCTGACAACTTTCACTCAAAAGAGCGAAAGTCCGGAAATTCGAAACCCCTCGGATGGTCTGCGCGGGAGGGGCAGACCACCCGAGGGGTGGCTTTGGAATCCGCGGACCGGTGCCGGTCGGGGGGAGGGGAGTGCTACAGCACCGGCCCGCGGAAGTCTTTGTTTAGTTTTCAATTTGAGCTGGCACGGCGGTCCGGCCCGGAGCGGTCGGGGGTTCGCCCGGCCCGGACCACCGGCCACATGACGGCTGCCGCGGCTGACCCGGTTCGGGGAAGAGCCCGAGGGCCGCGAGAGACGTCAGTCCCGGGTCAGGACACCTTCGCGGAACGAAGATGCCTGGCCGGACGTGGAGCGAGGCCACCGGCCACGAGGTGTTCATACGCCGCGCGCCACACCGAACACGGTGCCTTCTGCTGGCGCCAGCGGGTCGAACACTCGGGGCAGTTGCCGCGGTCATCGGGTTCGTGAGCAGCGAGCATCGCGCGCCAGCCCTCAGTGAGCCTGGGCAGCTCGGAACGCGCGACGGACAGCAGGGACGGGGCGTCAGCGCGGTTGGCCAGCTCGGTAAGCATGTCGAGCCGTTCCCAGACCGCGTTGCGCAGCACCTGACCCAGAATCTCGTCCACCTGACGTCACCGTCACCTTCCCGCCTGGTCGGCGGCCTCGCGCAGAGCTGTCTTGAGCTGGCCAACCTGTCCAGCCGACAGCACTGCGGTCTCGCCGGGAGGCCCGACGAGGAGAACCCTGTCTCGGTCAACGAGCACGGTCAGGAACTGACGCCGGTTCACCGAGTCGCGGCAGCTGACTCGCCACCACCGCCGGTCGCCCGTGCTCTGCCACGGCGCCGGGAGCTGCCCAATGGGGGCTGCTCCGTCGCCGGTGGCAACGCTGGGTGACTCGGTCAACGCCACGGTTCCGACTTCCCTCCGTGCTCGATCCCTTACCGAAACTAAGATTGGGCCGAGTCGAACCAGAACGGGGAGTTTCAGCGCCGATCGGTGTAAGTGACACGGTGAGCGGTAGGCCAAGTTCAGTCGGGCCGATCAGCCTCACCGATGGGGACTTCACCACCGCCGGGAACTGCCCTTACTCTGCGGTTGACGCCCAGCGGACCGTAAGGGGGCGCAATGGACACCATCGGATCCCAGCCACCGCTCGTTACTCCAGACACGTGGGAGCAACGGGAGATGCGGGACGCCTTGGCAGCCCGGGACATCAGCACGGTGTACCGGCTTCTTCGCCGAGTGGGGGTGTCACAGCGCCAGATCGCGGCCAGCACCGGGCAGTCACAGTCAGAGGTGTCGGAGATCCTCAAGGGCCGCCAGGTCATGGCATATGACGTGCTTGCCCGGATCGCTGACGGGCTCCAAGTTCCGCGTGGCTACATGGGCCTCGCCTACGACGGAGCCACCGCAGTCCGGGTGGTCGGCATCGCCGACGACCCCTTGTCCGAGGAGGATGAGTCGGTGAAGCGGAGGAGGTTCCTTCAGCACGCCGCTTCGGTGACCATGGGGGTGGTGAGCATGCCCGGGGATCCCGGGCAGTGGATCACTTCCGTGGCACAGACCCCGGCCAGGGAGAAGATCGGCAAGACCGATGTGATGCAGGTCGAGGCCGCGACCAAGGCATTGCGCGCACTGGACTACCAGTACGGCGGCGGCACCTGCCGGGACGCGGTGATCGCCCAGCTGTCCTGGGCCGAGCAGCTGTTGCGCGCGGACGCGATCGACCCGGTGCGCCGCCGATTGCGGCTGGCCCTGGCCGATCTGCACAGCCTGGCCGGCTGGACCTCGTTCGACACCGGCATGCTGGACCCGGCGCGCAACCACTTCGGCAAGGCGCTGGAATACGCCAAGCAGTGCGAGAAGAACGACCTGGTGGCCAACATCCTGTACCGGATGGGCCGGGTCTACCTGCACTACGACGAGCCCAACGACGCGCTCAAGCTGTTCCAGCTGGGCCAGCTCGCCGCGCAGGATTCCGGTTCCGCGCTGACGGTGGCCGTGCTGTGCGCCAACGAAGCCTGGGCCTACGCGATGATGGGCATGCGCGAGCAGGCGATGAAGATGGTCGGCCGGACCAAGGACGAGTTCGCCCGCGCCGACTTCGACCACGCGCCGGAGTGGGTGCGCTTCTTCACCGTCAACGACCTGCACGGGATGATCGGCTCGGTGCACCACTCGCTGGCAGGCAACGACGACTTTCGGGCCAAGCACGCGCCGCTGGCAGTGGCCGAGCTGGTCAAGTGCACCCAGGGCTACGAGTCGGACATGAAGCGGACGCACGTGTTCGGGCTGAGCATGCTGGCGGCCAACCACATCCGCTCCGGCGATGTCGGCGAGGGCCTGCGAGTCGGCCGGGTCGCCTACTCCATGGGCGAGGGCGTGAACTCGGTCCGGGTGGCCGACCGCATGATCGACATCCAGCAGGAATCGGAGCGGTACAAGCACATCGCCGAGGCCAAGGACCTGGCCGAGGAGGTCCGCCAGTTTCGGATTCGTACCGGATCCCCGCAGAAACGACCATGACGTGAACGTTCGGGTTCGCCCCGACGCGGACGGACGGTACAGCCGTGCCAAGCTCCGGACCGCCCTCGGGGAGATCTGCGACGCCGCCGGGCTGGACCCGGGCGGCGCGCGGCTGATCCGTTTTGTCAACAACGCGGTGTTCCACCTGCTGGCGCACCCGGTGGTGGTGCGCATCGTGCTGTCGCCCTCGCTGCGCTACCGGGCGGACAACGTGGTGCGCGCGGCGAGCTGGCTGGCCGAGCACGAGGTGCCCGCGGTCCGCCTGCTGCCGGGCGTGCCGCAGCCGCTGCACGTCAACGGGCACGTGGCCACGCTCTGGCAGGCGGTGCCCGAGGTGGGGCAGGCCACCGGGCTGGAGCTGGCCCAGCTGCTCAAACGATTGCACGCACTGCCCGCACCCCCCGACCATCTCGCCAGGTGGGAACCGCTGGGCGATGTGCGGCGACGGCTGGCCGATGCCGAGGAGCTGGACCCGGAGGACCGCGAGTTCCTGGCCAACCGGTGCACCGAGCTGGAAGCCGAGCTGGCGGCGCTGGAGTACCACCTGCCGCAGGGCGTCATCCACGGCGACGCGCACGTGGGCAACGTGATCAGCACGCCGATCGGCCCGCTGCTGTGCGACCTGGACTCGGTCTGCTTCGGCCCGCGCGAGTGGGACCTGACCCCGCTGGCCGTGGGCAAGCTGCGCTTCCGGCACACGGGTGACCGGTATCGGCAACTCTCCAGGGCTTATGGCTTCGATGTCACGAAGTGGCCAGGCTTCCCGGTGCTACGCCAGGTGCGCGAGCTGAAGCTGACCACCGGCGTCCTTTCGATCCTGCGCAGTAACCCGGATGTACGAACGGAGCTGGCCAAACGGCTGCAGTCCTTCCGTTCGGGTGACACCCGGGCCCGCTGGACCCCGCATCGTTGACCCGAACGGCCGCGTCACCTGGCACCTGCTGGGGTATACAGCTCGCCGCGATCCTCCTTCAGAATGAGTCGATCGGTAACGCAATCCTTCTCTAGGACGACATAAGGACGTCAACGGAACGTCAAGACTCTCAGTGTGGTCACTCTGGGTGGCAGCGATGTTCGTTCTGCGAACTCTTGCTGGGTGCGATCGCGAAGGGCGGAGAAACGTGTTGAGCTTCTCCACAAAAAGCAAGGCGCGTCTGCGCGGCCGGAAGGCCCTGCGAGCCGCGGAGATGTTGGATGAGGTCGTCGACAGCCAGCTTCCGTTGGTGACCGAGCTGTCCGAGACCAGTCGTCGGCGTTCGGCCGACTACCTGTCCGAGCTGGTGATGCTCGCGCAGGACTACCGCCACTACGCGGCAGGCTGGATCGACCATGAGGAACTCCAGCGCCGGGGCAACGCCGCGGTGGCCAGGCTGGAACAGCTCAGCCAGGAGCGCCGGGCCGCCGCGCTCACCGAACAGGAATGACGTCGCGCTGGAACTGACATGACCTAGCTGAGCGAGGCCCTGGCCAAGGCCGCGGCCAGGCCGATCGCCAGCGCCATCACCAGCAGTTCCAGCGAGATCCACAGGGTCACCGGGGCCGCCCGGTGGCGAATGATCGCGGGCATCAGCCGGAACCGCAGCCAGCCGCCGAGTCCGGCGAGCACCAGCAGCGCGGCCGTCTTGGTCAGCACCACCCAGCCGTAACCGGTGCCGAACAGGGCGGCCGCCCAGCTGATCCCTGGGCGGCCGGTGAGCTGGACGACGGCGTTGACCACGCCGCTGACCGCGACCGCCCCCAGGCAGACGGTGCCGATCGCGGCGAACCGCGGCAGCGCCTCGGCCAGCAGGCCGCGATGCGGCACGACCAGGAAGAACATCGCGCCCAGGCCGCCGGCCCAGCCCGCCGCGGCCATCACGTGCACGCTCATCGACAGCAGTGCCAGCTCGTGGTTGGCCGCGGACGCGGAGTGCCCGGTGAGGGCGAGCGGGATCTGGCCGAGCATGGCCACCAGCACCGGCAGCTCGGCAGGCGGCCGGGGACCCGCGCGCAGGCCGAGGCCGTGCAGCACGGTGTAGCCCAGTGCGCAGGCGGCGGCGACCAGCAAGGCCCGGCCGGCGCCGACGGTGGCCGCGTAGTCCAGCAGCGCGGCGCCGTCCAGGCCGAGTCCGGCCGGGGCGAGTTCGGCGGCCTGCACCCAGAGCAGCAGCACCGCGGCCATCGCCCAGACCGCGCCGAGCACCAGGCCGATCCGGTGCGCCCGGACCAGCACCGGCCGGGTCCGGGTGGTCCGCCCGCCGCGCAGCAGCAACGGCAGCATGGCCAGTCCGACCGCGGCCACCGCACCCACGTCCACGGCCAGCCGCAACGCGGGCAGACCCAGCCGGACCACCGCTCCCGGTGCTGGCACCCCGGGCGCCGGGGCGGCCGCGGTGAGCAGGGAACCGATCGTGGTTCCGACTGCCGCGGTCGCCGCCAGCCCGAGGAGCAGCGGGATGGTGGTCCGGCTTGTGGTCATGCCTTCTTGGTGGGTTTCGCCAGCACCAGGGCTACCGCCACCCCGGCGATGAGCAGCACGGCCGCGCCGACGATCCACAGCCACACCGGTGTGCCGGTCGAGCCCTCGGCCTGGGCGGTGGTGCTGCCCTCGGCCTGTGGGCTCAATGTCGCCGTGGTCGGGGTGCCGTTACCGGCCTTGGTCAGGGTGAACGGGACCGCGCCGGTCACCGGGTGCCCGTCCGCGGACAGGATCCGGTAGCCGATGGTGTAGTCCCCGGCCGGGCCCAGCGGCAGCAGCGCCGCGGTGACCACCGAGCCGGACACCTTGGGTGTGCCGCCCTCCCAGCGGGTGCCGTTCGGCCCGGTCACGGTGATCGTGTTGAAGCCGTCCTGCACCTCCTGGTCGAACTTCAGCATCACCTCCGCCGGACCGGCCTCCACCTGGGACTTGGCCTTGGGGTTGCTGTCGGAGAGCACGTTGTGCGCGAAGGCGGGGGCCGCCGAACCGAGCAGGGCGGCCCCGGCGATCACCAGGGTGGCGAGCAGGCGCCTCATGCGGCCGACCGCCTGCCCCGGAGGATCGCGCCCACGCCGAAGCCGAGGCCGAGCGCGCCCACGGCCAGGCCGGCGCCGCCGAGCCAGCGGGCCGCGGTGTCGGTGCCCGCGGCGGCCGCGTCCTTGTGCCCGTCGGTCTTGGCCACGGCGCTGGCCGTGGCGGCCCCGCCGTGGCCGTGCGCGTCACCGGCGGCGGCGGTCAGCTTCAGCGCCGGCGCCGGGTGGTCCGGCTCCTGGCCGTTGGCCGCGGGCGGGGCGTCCCACTTCACGACCTTGCCGTCGTCGTAGGTCTGGGTGGCGGGCAGCAGCAGCTGGTCGGTGTTGGTGGGCAGCTTGCCGAGGGAGACCTCGAACTCGGCGAACTCGTCCGGGTTGATCCGCACGCCCTGATCCGCCTGCCAGGTGATCGTGCTGACCACGTCCTTCTCGCCGTTCTTCACCTTGGTCACCGACGCCTTCCAGCCGGGCACGGCCTTGGTGCGCACCGAGGTGAGCGGGAAGTCCTTGGGCAGGTTGACCTCAAGCTTCACCGTGCCCGCGGTCGCGGACTCGTTGGGCACCCGGAAGGCGACCTTGGTGTAGCTGCCCTTGGCGGCCTCGCCGGGCTGGACGCTGACGTGGGCCGAGGCCAGGCCCGCGGTGACCAGGGCCGCGGCCGAGGTCAAGGTCACGATCGCGCCTGCGCGCAGCAGGGCGCGGTGTCGGGAAGTCGACATATCTCCTGATTTCTTCACTGCTGTGGGGAGGGTGGGCTGCCTTAACTGGAGAACGCGGGCGGTCCGCGCCGGGTTCGGAGGCGGCTCAACAGCAGTTCGAGCAGGAGCGGAGCCGGACCGCCGAGGATGGCGAGCCGGGGGGAGGTGGACACGGGCAGCGGGACCGGTCGGCGGCGCGCCACCACCCCGAGGGCGGCGAACAGCGCGAACAACGCGGACTCGGCGTTGACCAGCAGGAACGCCGTAGCGAGGGCAGCAAGGACGTGCGCCAGGGTCATCAGCGCCGGATCGGCGAGGCCGGGGCCGGCGTGGCCGTGTTCGGTGAGGTCGAAGAGCACGTGTTGCACGCACTGGGCCAGGCCGAGGACGAGCAGGATACCGGGCAAGCCACGGCGGCGGCCGGCCAGCGCAGTGCCCGCGGCGGCCACAATCAGGGTGAGCAACACGGTCAGCACACCGTCGTCGACCTGACCGCCCGCCAGGCCGTGCGCGGCTCCGCTGAGCGCGGAACTGCACAAAGCGAGCACACTGCCCCTGAGTACGCGGACTGCTCCGCGTACCGGGTCCAGGGTTGTGCGCACCAGGAGAGCGTACGGCGCAGCGCAATGTCACTACTTCGCTACAGAATGCGGCACAGGTTTACGGCGTTACTCCGAACGGGTAACGGTGAAACGCAGGAATCGGTAGCCGTTCCCGTTCGTGAAGGAGGAGGCGCTCTCGGGCGCCGAACACCGTGACGACTGACGACCACCTCACCTCGGGTCCCGCTGCTACTGGTGGTACCCCGGTCAACCCTGATCAATCCACCCAACTTCCCGGCGAGCCACTCGCCGAACGCCCGGCCCGGCTCGACCCGGTGGTCTTCGGGGTCGCCGCGGTCATCGCGCTGGCCTTCATCGCCTGGGGCGTTGCCGACAGCCAGGGCCTGGGCAGCGCGGCCAAGGCGGCGCTGAACTGGCTCATCACCAACGCCGGCTGGGCCTTCGTGCTGGCCGCCTCCGGTTTTGTGGTGTTCGCGCTGTGGCTGGCGGCCAGCCGCTACGGCAAGATCCCGCTCGGCCAGGACGGTGAGGAACCGGAGTTCCGGACCTCCTCCTGGGTGGCCATGATGTTCAGCGCGGGCATGGGCATCGGCCTGATGTTCTACGGGGTCAGCGAGCCGCTGGCGCACTTCGTCAAACCGCCGCCGGGCACGGTCGCCCCGGCCACCGACGAAGCCCTTGAGACCGCGATGTCCACCACTCTGTTCCACTGGACCGTGCACCCGTGGGCGATCTACGCGGTGGTCGGCCTGGCCATCGCCTACGGCAGCTTCCGGCGTGGCAGGCGTCAGCTGATCAGCGCGGTGTTCGCCCCGCTGTTCGGCCGCCGCCAAGCCGAGGGGCCGCTGGGCAAGACCATCGACATCCTGGCCATCTTCGCCACCCTGTTCGGCTCGGCCACCTCGCTCGGCCTTGGCGCGCTGCAGATCGGGCGCGGCATGCACGAGGTGGGCTGGCTGGGCCAGGCGGGCACCACCCTGCTGGTGGTGATCATCGTGGTGCTGACCATCGCGTTCATCGCCTCGGCGGTCTCCGGCGTGGCCAAGGGCATCCAGTGGCTGTCCAACATCAACATGGTGCTGGCGGGCGTGCTCGCGCTGTTCCTGTTCGTGGTCGGCCCGACCGTGCTGATCCTCAACCTGGTGCCCACCTCGATCGGCCACTACTTCGCCGACCTGGCGGAGATGTCCGCGCGCACCGCCGCGACCGGCGGCGACGCGATGAACACCTGGCTGACCGGGTGGACGGTCTTCTACTGGGCCTGGTGGATCTCCTGGACGCCGTTCGTGGGCATGTTCGTGGCCCGGATCAGCCGCGGCCGCACCATCCGGCAGTTCATCACCGGCGTGATCCTGGTGCCCAGCCTGGTCAGCCTGGTGTGGTTCTCCGTGCTCGGCGGCACCGCGCTCAACCTGCAGCGCAACGGGGTCGACCTGGCGGGCGCGGCCGGGCAGGAAGCCCAGCTTTTCGGCGTGCTCAAACAGTTCCCGCTGGCCGGGGTGGCCAGTGTGATCGTGATGCTGCTGGTGGCGATCTTCTTCGTCTCCGGCGCGGACGCGGCCTCGATCGTGATGGGCACGCTGTCCCAGCGCGGGTCGATCGCGCCGAAGAAATCCGTGGTGATCTTCTGGGGCGCGCTGACCGGCGCGGTGGCCGCGGTGATGCTCACCGTGGGCGGGCAGAACGCGCTCAGCGGGCTGCAACAACTCACCATCATCGCCGCGGTGCCCTTCACCGTGGTCATGGTGCTGATGTGCGTCTCGCTGGCCAAGGACCTGCGGCAGGACCCGATGATCCGGCGGGAGAACAAGGGCGTCGAGGTGGTCGAGGCCGCGGTGATCAGCGGCACCGAGCAGTACGGCCATGACTTCCAGCTGGAGGTCAGCCCTGGCAACGGAAACGGCAACGGTCACGACGACACCCCGGTGAGCGGCAAGCCGTGAGTTTCTGGGAGTTCGTCACCGCCCGCTGGGAGTCGCTGCTGCTGGACTCCTCGCTGCACGCGAGCGTGGTGGTGCAGTGCACGCTGATCGCCACCGCGCTCGGCGTGCTGCTCGGGGTGGCGGTGTATCACAGCCGGCTGGGCTCGGCCATCGCCACCGCGCTGACCAGCGCGATCCTCACCATCCCGTCCTTCGCGCTGCTCGGGTTGCTGATCCCGGTGCTGGGCCTTGGCGTGGCGCCGACGGTGACCGCGCTGGTGCTGTACGCGCTGCTGCCGATCGTGCGCAACACCATCGTCGGCATGTCCGGGGTGGACCCGGCGGTGGTGGACGCGGCCCGTGGCATCGGGATGGCCCGGTGGCGGGTGCTCACCCTGGTCGAGCTGCGGCTGGCCTGGCCGACCATCCTCACCGGCATGCGGGTCAGCGCCCAGCTGCTGATGGGCATCGCCGCGATCGCCGCCTACGCCAAGGGCCCCGGCCTGGGCAACCTCATCTTCAGCGGGCTGACCAGGGTGGGCAGCGCGAACGCGATCAACTCGGCGCTGGCCGGGACACTGGGCGTCATCGTGCTGGCGCTGCTGCTCGACGGCGTGTTCCTGATCATCGGCCGGCTGACCACCTCCAGGGGGATCCGTGTCTGAGCACAGCAAGGTCAGCGGCGTCGAGATCGAGCTGACCGAGGTCACCAAGCGTTATTCCGGGCAGAAGGCAGCGGCGGTGGAGTCGGTGTCGATGACCATCCCGGCCGGGGAGACGGTGGTCTTCGTCGGGCCCTCCGGGTGCGGCAAGACCACCACCATGAAGATGATCAACCGGCTGATCGAACCGACCAGCGGGCGGATCACCATCGGCGGGCAGGACGCGCTGGGGCTGGACCCGGACGAGCTGCGGCGGCGGATCGGTTACGCCATCCAGCAGGCCGGGCTGTTCCCGCACCTGACCGTGGCGCAGAACGTTGGCATGGTGCCTGGCCTGCTGAAATGGGAGAAGAAACGGGTCGCGGACCGGGTCGAGGAAATGCTCGACCTGGTCGGGCTGGACCCGGGCGAGTTCGCCGACCGGTACCCGCGGCAGCTCTCCGGCGGGCAGCAGCAGCGGGTCGGGGTGGCCAGGGCGCTGGCCGCGGACCCGCCGGTGCTGCTGATGGACGAGCCCTTCGGCGCGGTGGACCCGATCACCAGGGGAAACCTGCAGGACGAGCTGCTCCGGCTGCAGGCCGAACTGGGCAAGACGATCGTGTTCGTCACGCACGACTTCGACGAGGCGGTCAAGCTCGGCGACCGGATCGCGGTGCTCGGTGAGCGGTCCCGGATCCTGCAGTACGACACTCCGGAGGCCATCCTGGCCAACCCGGCCGATGACACGGTGGCCGGTTTTGTCGGCGCCGGCGCCTCGCTCAAGCAGCTCACCCTGCGCCGGGTGCGCGAGGTGGAACTGTCCGAGGTGCCCACCGCCGGGGCCGGTGATTCAGCGGCTGAGCTGGCCGAACGGCTCGGCAGGCGGCGCGGCGCGGTCGGCCTGGTGCTGGACAACCGGCGCCGGCCGCTGCGCTGGGTGACCCCACCGGACCTGACCACCGGGTTCGCCCTGGACCGGGCAGGGCGCGCGGTGGAGGACACCGTGGCGATGGCCTCCACCCTGCACGACGCGCTGGAGGCGGTGCTCACCGACGACGACGGGCTGGCCGTGGTGACCGGCTCCCGCGGCGAGTACATCGGCGTGGTCACCATGGACACGCTGATGGCCGCGGTGCGGGCGATGCGCGATGAGCTGGAGACGGCGTGAGTTCGCCGGTCCGCCAGGCCGGACGCCTGCAGCTGTTCGCCGAACCCATCGCGGTGCTGCTGATCGTGGCCGCGGTGCTGGTGTGGGCCTTCACCGGTGAACTGGACTCGATCGAGCAGCGCAACATCACCTTCGCCAACATCCTCACCCTGACCTGGGAACACCTCCAGCTCACCGCGGCCATCTCGGTGATCGTGCTGCTGGCCGGCGTGCCACTGGGCGTGCTGGTCAGCCGCCGCTGGGCCCGGCACATCGCCCCGCTGGTGCTGGGCCTGGCCACCATCGGCCAGGCCGCGCCCGCGGTCGGTGTGCTGGTGCTGTTCTTCCTGCTCACCGGCCAGACCGGGTTCTGGATCGCGGTGCTGCCGATGGCGGTCTACGCGCTGCTCCCGGTGCTGCGCAACACCCTGGTCGGCCTGCAACAGGTGGACCGCACCCTGGTGGAGGCAGGCCGCGGCATCGGCATGTCCGCCTTCACCGTGCTCCGCCGGATCGAGTTCCCGCTGGCCATCCCGCACGTGCTGGCCGGCATGCGGACCGCGCTGGTGCTCGCGGTGGGCGTGGCCACGCTGGCCATGTTCGTCAACGGCGGCGGCCTCGGCTCGATGATCGACACCGGCTACAAGCTGCGCCGCACCTCGATCCTGGTGGTCGGCGCGGTGCTGGCGGCGGCATTGGCCCTGCTGGTGGACTGGCTGGGCGGCCTGGCCGAACGGCGACTCGGCCCGAAGGGACTTCGATGAGGAATCGTCCACTATGGACAGTCGCCCTGCTGATGACCGGCAGTCTGCTCGCGGGTTGCGGGCTTTCGGCGGGTGGAG
Organism: Crossiella sp. S99.2; assembly: GCF_023094165.1. Classification (GTDB taxonomy): domain Bacteria; phylum Actinomycetota; class Actinomycetes; order Mycobacteriales; family Pseudonocardiaceae; genus Crossiella. The sequence continues at coordinate 60,274 of NZ_JALMDK010000024.1, forward strand.
CGCCGCCGCTTCACGTGAAACCGGGATCGATTCAGCCGGTGTCCGAACTGGCCGGGGTCGAGCTGACCGTGGGGTCCAAGGACTTCAGTGAGCAGCTGGTTCTGGCCTATCTGGCCGAATTCGCGCTGAGCGCGGCCGGGGCCAAGGTGCGGGACCTGTCCAACATCGCCGGGTCCAACAGCGGGCGGGACGCGCTGCTGACCGGGCAGGTCGACCTGATGTGGGAGTACACCGGCACCGGGTGGATCAGCTACCTCGGCAAGGAGGACCCGATCCCGGACGACGCCGCGCAGTTCGAGGCGGTGCGCAAGGAAGACCTGGCGCGCAACGGGATCGTGTGGAGCCTGATGGCGCCGCTGAACAACACCTACGCGTTCGCGATGAGTCGCAAGAACGCCGAGCGGCTGGGCATCCGGACCATGTCCGAGCTGGCGAAACTCATCAAGGAGAAGCCGCAGGAGGGGACCTTCTGCCTGGAGAGCGAGTTCGCCAGCCGCAACGACGGCATGCCGGGGGTGCAGAAGACCTACGGGTTCGAGCCGGCGCCGGGCAACATCAAACTGCTCGGCATCGGGCCGATCTACCAGGCCGTGGCCAACGGCGGGACCTGCAACTTCGGCGAAGTCTTCACCACCGACGGGCGGGTGCTGGCCCTTGACCTGGTGGTGCTGGCCGATGACCGGAACTTCTTCCCGCGCTACAACGCCTCGGTCACCCTGCGCAAGGAGACCGCGGGCGCGCACCCGCAGATCGCCGAGGTGCTGCGGCCGGTGGCGGCCAAGCTGACCAACGAGGTGGTGCTCAAGCTCAACGCCGAGGTCGACGTGGACGGCAGGGACCCGGCCGAGGTGGCCAGGGACTGGCTGGTGCGCGAGGGCTTCGTGCGGCTGCCCTGAGTAGAACTACGGAAGGCGACCTCAGGGTCGACTCGGGGGTTTGCCCCATGGTGACTGTCGGTACCCCAGGCCAGGATGGTCCCTGACGATCTTTCCGGGAGGGGATGTCATGCGGGGACTGGATTCGGTTCGGTATGTGCTGCTCGGTCACACCCTGGTGGCCTGGCTGACGGCTGGGGTGCTGTGGGCGGGGAGCGCGTTCGAGTTCCCGTTCGCCATGGCCACGGTGATGACCGGCGCGGTCGGGCTGGTGCTCGCGCTGCTGCTGCCCGGCTACTCCCAGCAGCTGCGCACCAGCGGGCTGTGGTTCACCGCGATCCTCATCCCGCTGAACCTGGCGCTGTCCGCACTCTCGGTGTCCGCGCTGGCCGGGGCGGTGCTCGCGGCGGTCGCCTTCACCCTGCTGCTGCGGCCGTTCCAGCTGCCGCTGCGCTACCGGCAGACCACCGCCTGATCAGACGCCCAGGTGGTGCAGCAGGTGGGACTCGAGCCGGTCGAGTTCGGTGGACACCGCGCGGTGCGCGGCCTTGCGCCGAGGGGTCGGCATCCGCTCGGCGGCCCGCACCACCGCGGCCAGTTCGACCAGCCGGGACTCGCCGTCCCTGGCGAAGGCCACGATCTCCTCGCTGGCGTTGACCCGAAGCTCGGTCAGCGCGTTGGCGATGCCGGCGATCCGGGCGTGCAGCGAACCACCGCGGCCGCTGTAGGTGGCCAGGTGCTCCACCGGGATGCCCAGCTTGCGGGCGCGCATCCGGTCGTAGCCGTCCCTGGCCGCCGCGGCGGCCTTGAGCGCGACCGGCGCGAGCAGTGGCAGCACCACCTTGCCGATGCCGATCAGGTGCTTGGCACGGGCGGGAGTCAGCTTGGGCAGTCCTCGCCGGATGCGGGCCATGCTCGTCAGCCTAGGCCGCTCGGGGGTTTCTTGGCGGTTCCGGCGCGCGAGCAGCCGAGATCAACCGGGTTGCCGACACGGAGCGCTCTCCGGCCACTTACCCTGCATGAGTGACGTCTGCGGTGCTACTTGATGCCGGGGTGGTGACCCGGTGCCGGCGCCGCGTGCACCTCGAACACGACCCGACCATGGTCAACTCGCCCAAGGCGCCGCCGGATCCGGCGGCCGAGCAGCGGATGAGCGACGCGGCCGCGCACCGGCGCGCGGTGGCCGACCGGTTGGCCCGGCAGGTGGGCGCGGAGTGGACCGAGGTGCCCGCTGGTGAGGGCCCGGCCGACCGGGAACGAATCACCACCGCGGTGCTGGGCGCCGGCGCCCGGTTCGTGTGGGGTGGTCTGCTGCCCTCGGACCGCTCCGGCGGGCGGCGCGGCGGCATCGACCTGCTGGTGCGGGACGGTAACGGTGGGTACATCCCGGTGCTGGTGGTCCGGCACAAGATCACCGACCCTGGCACCGGGGCGCGCACCACGCCGTTCGGCCAGCTCTACCCGGGCAGCGCCAGGGTCGACCCGATCCGCAAGGTCCGGCCGCAGCCCAGGGACCAGCTCCGGCTGGCGCACGCGCACCGGCTGCTGCAGGCCGCCGGACTGGCCGCGCGTGGCCGGGCGATGGGCGGGGTGATCGGCCTGGACGCCGATGTGGTGCTCTGGCACGACCTGGACGCGCCGACCTGGCCGAATGGCCGGACCGCGCTCAAGGAGTACGACGCTCGCTTCGCCGACCGGCTCGCGGTGGCGGCCGCGGCGGCCGGTGAGCGGGACGCGCTGGCCCGGCCGTCCCGGATCCTGGAGTGCCGCAGTTGCCCGTGGTGGCCGACCTGCGAGGCCGCGCTGATCGAGCGGCGGGACGTCAGCCTGGTGGTGCGCGGTGAGGACGCGGTGTCCCTGCGCGGCATCGGAGTGTCCACTGTGGACCAGCTGGCGGCCCAGGAGACCGCGGTGGAGGCGCCTGCGCAGATGGTGGGCATGCCCTTCGGCGACGCGGTGCTGCTGGCCAGGGCCTGGCTGCGCGGGGCCTCGCTGGTGCGCCGCGAGGAGCGGGTGCTGGTGCCCAGGGCCGATGTGGAACTGGACGTGGACATGGAGAGCTTCGGCGACGCCGGGGCCTACATGTGGGGCTGCCATCTCTCCGGCGCGGACATCGGCGAACCCCAGGGCTACCGGGCCTTCGTCACCTGGGATCCATTGCCCTGCGCGGACGAGGCGCGCTCCTTCGGCGAGTTCTGGTCCTATCTCACGCACGTGCGGCTGCGGGCCAGCGCGCGCGGGCTGAGCTTCCGGGCCTACTGCTACAACGAACTCGCGGAGAACCGGTGGATGCTCGGCTCGGCCGAGCGCTTCGCCGGGAAGCCGGACATCCCGACCCTGCAGACCGTGCAGGACTTCATCGGCTCGCCGCAGTGGGTGGACCTGTTCGGCATCGTGCGCGACCAGTTCCTGTGCGCCAAGGGCAAGGGGCTGAAGATGATCGCCCCGGCGGCCGGGTTCAGCTGGCGGGACCCGGAGGCCGGTGGCGAGAACTCGATGCGCTGGTACCGGGACGCGGTCGGCATGGACGGCGGCGAACCACTGCCCGACCAGCGGGAACGGCTGCTGGAGTACAACGAGGACGATGTCCGCGCGACCTGGACGCTGCGCCGCTGGATGGACTCGCCGGCGGTGTACGAACTGCCGTACGCCGGTGAGCTGTGACGGTGCGGCCGAGTAGCCGCACCGTCCACTCCGGCTAGCGGGGCGCCATCCGCAGCGAGCCGTCCATCCGGATGACCTCGCCGTTGAGGTAGTCGTGCTCGACGATCATGAGCGCGAGCTGGGCGTACTCCGCGGGCGTGCCCAGGCGCTTGGGGAAGGGCACCCCGGCGGACAGGCCGGCGCGGAACTCCTCGGTGACCCCGGCCAGCATCGGGGTGTCGATGATGCCGGGCGCGATGGTCATCACCCGGATGCCGAAGGTGGCCAGGTCGCGGGCCGCGGACAGGGTCAGGCCGACCACCCCGCCCTTGGAGGCGGCGTAGGCGATCTGGCCGATCTGGCCGTCGAAGGCGGCCACCGAGGCGGTGTTGACCACCACGCCGCGCTGCCCGTCCACGGCCTCGGTCTTGGCCATCGCGGCCGCGGCCAGTCGCAGCACGTTGAAGGTGCCGATCAGGTTGATCTCCACGACCTTGCGGAACAGGTCGTAGTCGTGCGGCTCGCCCTGCTTGTTGACGATCCGTCCGGCCCAGCCGACGCCGGCGCAGTTGACCACGGTGCGCAGCGGCGCGAACGCGGCGGCCTGCTCCACGGCGGCCTGGACCTGCGCCGCGTCGGTGACGTCGGCGGGCACGTAGGTGACGCCGTCGACCGCCTCGGCCTTCTCGATGCCCTGCGGCAGGTCCAGGGCGAAGACGTGGGCACCCTTGGCGGCCAGCGCGCGGCTGGTGGCCCCGCCGAGGCCGGACGCGCCACCGGTGACGATGGCAGCGGTGTCGGTGATCTGCATGCCGGGTAGGTTAGCCGTCGTTAACGTCGTCCTGGCGGGCAGATGGCGTCGATCTCAGTGAGGTCGGCCGCAGTGGGCGACCATTCCGCGGCGGTGGCGTTCTGCGCGACCTGTTCCGCGCTGGTCGCGCCGGCGATCACCGAGGCCACCGCGGGCTGCGCGGCCAGCCAGCCGATGGCCAGTTCCACCAGGCTCAGATCCCGCTCCTCGGCGAAGCGGCGCAGCCGGTCGATCCGGTCCCACGGCGCGTCCGCGAGCAGCCGGTCCCGGCCGGCCAGCCGACTGCCCTCCGGCGGCTTGGTGTCCCGCTCGTACTTGCCCGTGAGCAGGCCGTTGGCCAGCGGGAAGTACGGCAGCAGGCCCAGGCCGAAGCGCAGGCAGGCCGGGATGATCTCGCGTTCGGACTCGCGTTCCAGCAGCGAGTAGTGGTTCTCCGCGGACACCGGCGCGGTCAGGTTCGCGGTGCTCGCGCTCCAGGCCGCGTCCGCGATCTGCCAGCCGGCCAGGTTGCAGTGCCCGACGTAGCGGATCTTGCCCTCGTGCACCAGGTCGTCCAGCACCGACAGCGTCTCCTCCAGCGGAGTCTGCTGGTCCGGCCGGTGCAGCTGGTAGACGTCGATCCAGTCGGTGCCCAGCCGCCGCAGCGAGGACTCCACCGCACGCCGGACGTAGCGCCGGGAGCCGCGGGCGCCGAAGTCCGGCCCGTTGCCGCCCTGCATGTCCATGCCGAATTTGGTCGCGATCACCGCGTGCTCGCGCCGGCCGGAGAGGGCCTGTCCGAGCAGCTCCTCGCTGCGCCCGCGCGGGGCGCCGTAGACGTCGGCGACGTCGAAGAAGGTGATGCCCGCCTCCAGCGCGGCATCGACAACCGACCTGGAACCGGCCAGCGTCTCGGTGGCGGTCCCCGGCCGCCCGAGGTTGTTGCAGCCGAGCCCGACCGCGCTGACCACCAGCCCAGAATCACCCAACCGTCGTTGGTCCACGAGCGTGCACCCTACGTGTTGAGTGACGTCCCAGTCACTGCCCGTTCATCTTCGTGACCGGAGCCACCGACCGGTTGGCTGGCTATCGCCGCCTAGCGGTGTCAGGATGCGGCCGAACGGGGCAAGTCAGCCCGACGACAAAAGACCAACCCAACGCGGGGGTGGAGTGTGTTCGCACGGCGAATCGTCGTCGTCGGCTCCGGGTACGTGGGCCTGACCACCGGCGCCTGTCTCGCGTCGCTGGGCCACAAGGTCATCTGCGCCGATGTGGACGCCGCCAAGGTCGCCCGGCTCAAGGCGGGCGAGGTCACCATCCTGGAGCCGCGGCTGGCCGAGCTGGTCGCCGAGGGACTGGCCGCGGGCCGGCTGGAGTTCGTGCTCGGCGCGCGGCACGCGGTGGCCGATGCCGAGGTGGTCTTCCTGTGCGTGCCCACGCCAATGGGCTCGGGCGGCGCGGCGGACCTGGCCGCGGTGGAGTCGGTGATCGCCGAGGTGCGTGAGCTGCTGCCCAGTGGCTGCGTGGTGGTCAACAAGTCGACCGTGCCGGTGGGCACCGCGGCCAGGGTGCACGAGTTGCTGGACCGGGCCGATGTGGCCGTGGTCAGCAACCCGGAGTTCCTGCGCGAGGGCACCGCGGTGCACGACTTTCTCAACCCGGACCGGATCGTGGTCGGCTCCAGCGCCCAGGACGCGGCCGAGCGGGTGGCCGCGCTCTACGCCAAGCTCGGCGCGCCGACGGTGTTCACCGACGCGCCCAGCGCGGAGATGGTCAAGTACGCGGCGAACTGCTTCCTGGCGATGAAGCTGTCCTACGTCAACGCGATGGCCGAGCTGTGCGAGCGGCTGGGCGCCGATGTCGGCGATGTCACCGAGGGCATGGGCTACGACCGCCGGATCGGCCAGTCCTTCCTGCAGCCCGGTCCCGGCTGGGGCGGCTCCTGCCTGCCCAAGGACACCCACGCGCTGGTGCAGGTGGCCGAGGCGGTGGACTTCGACTTCATGCTGCTGCGGGCCTCCATCGACACCAACACCCGGCAGCGGGACCGGATGGTGGACAAGATCCGGGACGCGGTCGGCGGTGTGCTGGACGGGGTGCGGCTGGCCGTGCTGGGCCTGGCGTTCAAGGCGGGCACCAACGACCTGCGGGACTCGCCGGCGCTGGCGGTGGCGGAGAAGCTGCGGGCCGAGGGCGCCGAGCTGGTCGCCTTCGACCCTGGCATCCCGGCCGCGGTGCCGGGCCTGACCGACGCGGTGCGGGTGGTCAGCGATCCGTACCAGGCGGCCGAGGGCGCGCTGGGTCTGGTGCTGCTCACCGAGTGGCCGGAGTTCCGCACCCTGGACTGGCCGCGGGTGGCGGGACTGCTGGCCGGGAAGGCCGTGGTGGACACCAGGAATCTGCTGGACGCGGACGTGGTCCGACGGGCCGGACTGGCCTGGCACGGGGTGGGTCGTAGCCCGGTTGCGTGACGCATGTCACGCCCGACTGCGGCGTCCAGGTGAGCAGGTTAGCCTTACCTATGCTCGCAGAGGAAAAGGAGCGACCCGCCCTGCTGGCGGAGGTCTCCCAGGTGCGTCGCCCCAGCCCAGGGCTGGCCCGGGTGACGCTCGCCGCCCCGGAACTGGACCGCTTCGGCTACGACGGTCCTGATCATCTGGTGCGCACCTTCTTCCCCGCCTCCGGCCAGGACGCCCCGGTGCTGCCCAGCACGCCGGACTGGTGGACCGAGGTGCAGAGCATGCCCGAGGAGATCCGGCCGGTGGTGCGCAACTACACCGTGCGCCGCTACGACCCGGAACGCCGCGAGCTGGACATCGACTTCGTGCTGCACGGTGAGGCCGGACCGGCCGCACGCTGGGCCAACCGGGCCGAACCGGGTCAGCTGATCGGCCTGCGCAGCGAACGCTCCGGGTACCAGCCGACCCCGGGCGCGGACTGGCAGCTGATCATCGGCGACGAGACCGCGCTGCCCGCGATCGGCGCGATCGTGGAGTCCATGCCCGCCGGCACCAGGGCCAAGGTCTTCGTGGAGATCGCCAACGACGCCGAGGAACAGGGCTTCGACACCGCGGCCGATGTGGAGCTGAACTGGCTGCACCGGGCCGGCCAGCACGCGGGCACCAGCGACATCGTGGCCCGCACGCTGCGTGCGGCCGACCTGCCCGGCGGTGCGGTCTACGCCTGGGTGGCCGGGGAGTCCGGCATGGTCACCGCGGTCCGGCGGCACCTGGTGCGGGACCGGGGCGTGCCCAAGGAATCGATCTACTTCTGCGGTTACTGGAAGCATTCGGCGCCCACTTACTAGGTTCAGGGGCGTGTTCACCACGCGGCCGGAACTCATCGGCACCCACGGCATGGTCGCCTCCACGCACTGGCTGGCCTCCGCGGCCGGGATGGCGGTGCTGGAGGACGGCGGCAACGCCTTCGACGCGGCGGTGGCCGCGGGCTTCACCCTTCAGGTGGTGGAGCCACACCTGAACGGCCCCGGTGGCGAGGTCCCGGCGATCTTCGCGACCGCGGGTGGGCAGCCACAGGTGCTGTGCGGTCAGGGCGTCGCGCCTGCTGGGGCGACACTGACGCACTACCGCGGTCTTGGCTTGGAGCTGGTGCCCGGCACCGGCTTGCTCGCCGCGACCATTCCTGGCGCGTGGGACGGCTGGCTGTTGCTGCTGCGGGACCACGGCACCCGGACCCTGCGGCAGGTGCTGGACTACGCGATCGGCTACGCCCGCAACGGGTTTCCGGTGGTGGAGCGGATCACCGCGACCATCGAGGTAGTGGAGCGGCTCTTTCGCGAGCACTGGCCCACCTCGGCCGCGCAGTGGCTGCCCGCGGCCCGGCCCGGCGCCCGGCTGCGCAATCCGGCGCTGGCCGACACGCTGGAACGCTTGCTCGCTGAAGCCGAAGCCATTGGCTCGGACCGTGAAGCGCAGATCGAAGCCGCGCGGCGGGCCTGGTACCAGGGCTTTGTCGCGGAGGAGATCGACAGCTTCGCTCGGCAAGCCTTCCGTGACGACTCCGGACGCAGCCACGCCGGCGTGCTGACCGCGGCAGACTTGGCCGGGTGGTCGGCGAGCTATGACACCCCCATCAGCGTTGATCTCGCCGATGACTGGACGCTGCACAAGATCGGGCGGTGGAGCCAGGGACCGGTGCTGGCCCAGCAACTCCGGCTGCTCGACGGCGCTGATCTGTCCTATGTGGACGGTGTGGCCAGTGTGGACACCGTGCATCAGGCGGTGGAGGCGGCGAAGCTCGCTTTCGCGGACCGGGAAGCCTGGTACGGCGACAGCGCGGACGTGCCACTGGATCGCTTGCTCTCCGCGGAGTACGCGAACCAGCGTCGGGCGCTCATCGGCGAGACCGCGTCCCTGGAACTGCGGCCGGGACTGGATGGCAGGCTGCCCGCGTTCGTGGCGCAGGGCCGGGGGATCGGCAACACCGCGGGGGAGATGGACACCGCGATGGGCGTTGGCGAGCCCACGGTCGCCCGCACCGGGCTGACCAGGGGTGACACCGTGCACGTCGATGTGCTGGACCGCTGGGGCAACCTGATCTCGGCCACTCCGTCCGGCGGCTGGTTGCAGTCCTCGCCGCACATCCCGGCGCTGGGCTTCAACCTGGGCACCAGGGCGCAGATGTTCTGGCTGGATGAAGGCCACCCCAATGTGCTGGCCCCCGGTAAGCGACCACGCATCACGCTGACCCCTTCGCTGGCCAGCCGCCACGGCGAGCCGGTGCTGGCCTTCGGCACTCCTGGCGGGGACCAGCAGGACCAGTGGCAGCTCTGCTTCTGGCTGGCGCACACCAGGGCCGGGCTGAACCTGCAGGAAGCCATCGACGCCCCGGCCTGGCACTCCACCGCGTTCCCTGCCTCCTTCTACCCGCGCAACTGGCAGCCCGGCGAACTGGTCGCCGAATCCCGGCTGGGTGCGGCGACCTTCGCCGAACTGGCCCGGCGCGGGCACTCGGTGCTCGACGCCGGGCCGTGGGCGCTGGGCCGGTTGTCCGCGGTGTCACGAGATCCGGACACCGGCCTGCTCCGCGGGGCCGCCAACGCCCGCGGCGCCCAGGGGTACGCGGTCGGTCGCTAGCGCCGCGCCGACGAGCACCAGGCGCAGGGTGCGCTCGGTGGCGTCGGTGAGCAGTTCGGCGGCCCGGTCGATGGCCTCGGCCAGCGGGACCGGGGCGGCCAGGATGCCCGCGTAGGCGTCGATGCCGATGTCGTAGTTGCGCCTGGCGCCCTTGCCGATGGTCCCGGCCAGCGCGATCACCGGCTTGCCGAATCGCTTGGCCCGCCGGGCCACCTCGGACGGGATCTTGCCGCGCGGGGTCTGGAAGTCGATCGCGCCCTCGGCGGTGATCACCAGGTCGGCGGCGGCCAGCCTGCGGTCCAGGTCCAGGTGTTCCAGCAGCACGTCGAAGCGCGGCAGCAGCTCCGCGCCGAGCACGCCGGCGAGCCCTGCGCCCAGGCCACCGGAGGCGCCGCTGCCGGGTGCGGTGGCCAGATCGCGGCCGAATTTCTCCTGCAGCACCACGGCCCAGCGATCCAGTGCGGCGGCGAGTCTTTCCACGTCACGGGGTGTGGCTCCCTTCTGCGGACCGAAGACACGGGCCACGCCCTGATCGCCGCAGAGCACGTTGTGCGGGTTGCAGGCCAGCGTGATGCGCACGTCGGCGAGCCTGCGGTCCAGGCCGGTGACGTCGATGTCCTTCACCTCGGCCAGCGCGTCGCCGCCCCGGCCTAGCTCCACGCCGTCGCCGTCGAGCAGCCGCGCGCCCAGTGCCTGCAACGCGCCGGCGCCGCCGTCGCAGGTGCCGGAATCCCCGCAGCCGACCAGGATCCGCTCGCATCCGGTGTCCAGCGCGGCCTTGATCAGCTCGCCGACGCCGTAGGTCGTGGTGGCCCCTGGCTGACGCAGATCCGCGGGCACCAGGCGCAATCCGGCCGCGGCGGCCATCTCCACCACCGCGGTCTTGCCGATCACCGCGAGGTGCGCGCGCACCGGCTTGCCGACCGGGCCGGTCACGGTGAGCGGGATGAGTTCCCCGCCACCGGCGGCGGCCAGCGTGCGGGCCGAGCCCTCCCCGCCATCCACCAGCGGCACCGGGTCGACGATCGCGCCCGGCACCACCCGGCGGATCCCGGCGGTGATGGCAGCCGCGACGGCCTCCGCGTCCAGGCTTTCCTTGAACCCACTGGGAGCGACGACAAAACGCATGACTACCTCCAGTTCAGGCCGAGCAACGGCCACACCGAGAGCGCGAAGAACAGGACCAGTCCGGCGGTGAGCGGACCGAGGAACAGCGACAGGCGCAGCAGGTCCGCGCGGCCGTAGGTGGGGGTGCCGTCCAGGTGAGCGAACATGGCCACCGGCTTGGCCGAGGAGGACAGCGTGTGGCAGAAGCCTGCTGCCGCGGTGGAGGCGAAGGCCACTGCCACCGGGTTGAGGCCGAGCGCGAGCGCGGCCGGGATCACCAGCGGCACCAGCACCGAGGACCGGGCCGAGCGGGACTGGATGACCAGGTGTGCGGCGGTGCTGACCAGCACGACCACCACCAGGAATATGACTGGGCTGTGCACCGGCCCGAGCAGCGCGGTGGCCAGCCAGGCGGCCGCGCCGGAGGAGATCAGCGCCGCGCCCAGGGCCGCGGTGGCCGCCATGAACACCAGCAGCGACCAGGGCACCCCGGCCAGTGCCTTGTTCAGTTGCACCGTGCCGAATCGCGGTGAGCTGATCAGCAGCGCGCCGATCAGCGCCACCACCGCGGGGGAGACACCGTGCAGTGGTTCGCTCGCCCACGCCAGCGAGACTCCGGCCAGTAGCAACGCGGCCCGGCGCTCCGGCTTCGTCAGGCCCTTGGGCGGCCGGATCTCGTTGAGGTCCAGGGTGAATCCGCCGCGGCGATCCCGGCGCCGGGTGAACAGGAACAGCACCAGCTCGGCCGCCAGATGCGAGCTGACCAGGGCCAGCGGCAGGCCGAGCAGCAGCCACTGCCCGAACCCGATGCCGGACCCGGTCGCCGCGGTGAGCAGCTGACTGGTCACCAGGTGCGCCCCGGCGCCCATCAGGGTGGCCACCGCGGACAGCAGGATCACCGTGGGAAACAGGATCGCCAGTGCCCGCACCACTCGTGGCCGCGTGCGCAGCGTCCCGGCCAGCGCCACGAACACCGGCACCGCCAGCGCGGCCCGTCCTGAGGTCGCCGGGATGGCGAACGCGCTGAGCAGCAGTGCCGCGGTGACCAGGTGCGCCAGGCCGCGCACCGAGCGGGCCCGCCCGATCAGCGCCACCGCCACCCTGGTCGGCAACCCACTCGCGCCCACCCCCGCGGCCAGCACGAACGCGGCGATCAGCAGCCAGATGGTCTCACCGCCCAGGGTGGCGAAGAGCTGGTCGCCGCTGAGCACCCCGAGCAACACCAGCACCAGCGCGGCGGCCAGTGCGACGTAGGTGTCGTCGATCCGGGTCAGCGTCCAGGCGGCCACCGCGGCGGTGAACACCAGCAGCGTGGCCTGCCCCGGCAGCGACAACCCGGTCCCGCCGAAGTGCAGTGCCCCGGCCAGCCCGCCCAGCGCGAGCACCGCCAGCAGCAGCGGCCACCAGCGCCTGCGGCGGCGCAACGGCGTGGTGGCCGCTTCGGCCAGTGGGACCCGCTGCCAGGGCGGGGCGAGTTCGAGGGTGCCGGACATGGGGAACAGCCTGTGCCGCCGAGCTGAGCCGTTCGTGAGTCGTTCATGAAACGACTCTCATCCAGCGGCCCCAGGCCACCGCGGCCACCAGCAGCAGGGTCACGCCCGGGAACACCGCGGCCACCAGCCCACCGGCGCCGACCCCCAGGATCACCGCGCCGATCAGCAGCGCGATCAGGCCGAGCGCGGCCCACCTGGTCAGCGCGGGGATCAGGATGCCGACCCCGCCCGCCAGTTCGCACAGGCCGACGAAGACCACCATGCCCCCGCCCAGGCCCATCGCCGCGAAGCCCGCGACCACCATGGGGTCGCCGGTGAGCTTGGCGTAGGCGCCGAAGAGGAACAGGGCGGCGATCAGGCCCTGGCCGATCCAGAGGGCGATGTTGCGGTTCTTGGTCATGCCCCCTGGTCGGAGCCGGTCACGTCTTCTCTACATGGCCGAGCCCGCCGTCGGCGGCCAGCACGATCCCGGTGCTGAAGGTCGCGGTGAAGGCCAGGAACAGCACCGCCGCCGCGATCTCCTCGGCGCTGCCGTGCCTGCCCATCGGCGTCACCGCGTTGCCCGCGTCCAGGTTGGCCGCCTGTTCGGCCGCGGTCATGGTGGCGAAACCCATGGTCGGGGTCAGGGTGAAGCCGGGGCTGACCGTGTTCACCCGGATTCCGCGCGGCAGCAGTTCGGCGGCCAGCGACTGGGCCAGTGCGTGCACCGCGGCCTTGGCCATGGTGGCCACACTGCTGTCCGGCCAGCCCATGCCGACCAGCACCGCGCCGGTGAACACCAGCGCACCGCCCGGCGCGATCAGCGGGGCCAGGCGTTGCGCGGTGAAGAAGGCGCCCTTGGCGTTGATGTCGAGCATCCGGTCGTAGGCCGCTTCGGTGACCGAGGCGAGCGGGCCGGTCTCGGCGTAGCCGTGGTTGACGAACACCAGGTCGACCGCGCCGAGGGTGCGTTCCACCAGGTCGCCGAGGGCGGTGATATCGGCCAGGCTGGCCGCGTCCGAGCGCACCACGTGCGCGGCCCGCCCGGCCAGTTCGGTGCGGGCGGCCTCGATGTTGCGCTCGTTGCGGCCGGTCAGCACCACCTCCGCGCCGCCGTCGAGCAGCGCCTTGACCACGGCCAGGCCGATGCCGTGGGTGCCGCCGGTGACCACGGCCTTCTTACCCGCGTACGTCACTTGAGCAGCTCCGCGACCGAGTTCACGCTGCCCGAGCCGTCGATGGTGGCCAGCTTGCGGGCGATGAGGGTGTGGAACGGCGTCAGCAGATCGGCGGAGATGCCCTGCTGCCAGCTCGCGGTGAGGATGTTGTCCAGACCGTCCTTGTTGACCTGCAGGCCGGACGCCTCGCCGAAGAAGCCGCCCTTGTCGAAGTCCGCGGCCATCGAGGGCAGCACCGCGGCCATCGCGGTCACCCAGGGCACGACCAGCTCGGTGATTTCCGCCGCGGGCACGCCCTCGGTGCCAGCCAGCGCGATCGCGTGGAAGGCCCCGGCGAAGGTGCCGTACATGCCGCTGAGCAGCGCGAGGTCGTAGAGCGAGGCCAGTCCCGGGTCGGCGCCGAGGAACTTGGCCGGGCCGAGCAGGGCCAGCAGCTCCTGGTGCGCCTGGAAGGTTTCGGTCGCGCCGCTGTAGAACAGCAGCGCGCTGGGCTGGCCGATCATCTCCGGGATGGCCATGATCCCGCCGTCCACATAGGACGCGCCGCGGTCGGTGACGATCTTGGCGGCTTCCCTGGCCTGGCGCGGAGTGCCGTTGGTGAGGTTGACGATCGCCTTGCCGCGCAGGTCGACGCCGTCCAGCCGGGCCAGCACGGTGTCGTAGACGGACAGGCAGATCACCGTGACCTCGGCGGCGCCGACCGCCTCGGCCACCGTGTTGGCCACGGCCGCGCCCTGGGCGGCCAGCGGCTCGGCCTTGCTCGCGGTGCGGTTCCACACCGTGGTGGGGTGGCCCGCGGCCAGGAAGGCGGCGGCCAGGGCAGTGCCCATGTTGCCGAGGCCGAGCACCGCGACGCTGGTGGGGTTGGTCATTCCGGTCCTTTCGTCGATGTGCCGCCACCGTGCCGGGTCGCACTCTCGGTCTTCTCTCGATCACCTCGCGGGTTACCGTGAGCTGTGCGTTTCGGGGTGCTGGGTCCGCTGGCGGTGTGGACGGCGGAGGGCACGCCGCTGCGAGTGCCCGAGGCCAAGGTCCGCGCGCTGCTGGCGGTGCTGCTCGTGCACGCCGGCCGGGTGGTCTCGGCGGACCGGCTGGTCGAGGACCTGTGGGGCGAGCGGCCGCCGGCGAATCCGGCCGCGGCGGTGCAGCACAAGGTCTGGCAGCTGCGGCGGGCGATCGGCGCGGAGCTGGTCGAGTCCCGCCCGCCCGGCTACCTGCTGCGGGTCGAACCGGGAGCGCTGGACGCGGACCGGTTCACCGGCCTGCTCGACCGCGGTGACCCGGCCGGGGCGCTGGCGTTGTGGCGCGGGCCGGTGCTGGCCGATTTCCCGGACGCCGGATTCGCCCGCGGCTACGCCGACCGGCTCGCCGAGGCCCGGCTGACCGCGATCGAGGACCTGGCGCAGGCCCGGCTGAGTGCGGGGGAGCCGGTGCTGGCCGAGTTGACCCCGCTGGTGCGGGAACACCCGCTGCGGGAACGGCTGCGTGCCCTGCACCTGCGCGCCCTCTACCTGGCCGGTCGCCAGGCCGAGGCGCTGACCAGCTACGCCGAACTACGCGAACGGCTGGCCGAGGAACTGGGCGCCGACCCCGGCCCCGAGCTGGCCGCGGTGCACCAGGCGATCCTGCGCCAGGACCCCGGACTCACCCGCCGTGGCAACCTGCCTGCCCCGCTCACCGGCCTGATCGGCCGGGACACCGACCGCGCCGAGGTCAGCGCGTTGCTGCGATCGGCGCGGCTGGTCACGCTGACCGGGCCGGGTGGGGTCGGCAAGACCACCCTGGCCTTGGCCACCGCCGCTTCTGAGTCCTTTGTGGACGGTGTGTGGCTGGTCGAGCTGGCCGGGCACGGACCCGCCGTCGAGGAGGCGGTCAGCGTGGCACTCGGCGTGCGCGAGGACGTGCCCAGCGCGGACCGGCTGCTGGACGCGGTGCGCGGCAAGCGGATGCTGCTGGTGCTGGACAACTGCGAGCACGTGCTCGAATCCGCCGCCGCGCTCGCCCAGCGGCTGCTGCGTGCCGCCCCGGACCTGCGCATCCTGGCCACCAGCCGGGAAGCGCTCGGCCTGGCCGGGGAAACCCAGCACCTGGTTCAGCCTTTGGCCACCGAGCACGCGGTGGAACTTTTCGCCGCCCGCGCGCCCGGCTTCCGACTCACCCCGGACAACACCGGCACGGTCGCCGCGATCTGCGCCCGGCTGGACGGCCTGCCGCTGGCCGTGGAACTGGCCGCCACCCGGGTCCGGGTGCTCGGCGTCGACGAACTCGCCGCCCGGCTGGACGACCGGTTCCGGCTGCTCAACACCGGTCACCGCGGCGCACCGACCCGCCAGCGGACGCTGCGCGCGATGATCGACTGGAGCTGGGAGCTGCTCACCGCGGCCGAACGCCTGGTGCTGAGCCGGCTGGCCGTGCACGCCGAAGGCTGCACGCTGGCCGCAGCCGAGGCGGTGTGCGCTGGCGACGGCGTGCGCCCGGAGGAAGTCCTGGACCTGCTGTCCCGGCTGGTCGACCGATCCCTGGTCACCGGCGGGCCGCGCTACCGGCTGCTCGAATCCGTGGCCGCGTACTGCCTGGAGAAACTGGCCGAATCCGGTGAGCTGGACGCGGTCCGGCAGCGGCACCGGGTCTACTACCTCGCCCTGGCCGAACAGGCCGAGCTGCACGGGCCGGGTCAGCGCTGCTGGCTGGACGGACTGGACCGGGAGACCGCCAACCTGCACCGCGCCCTGGCCGGCGCCGAGGCCGACCTAGCGCTGCGGCTCACCGACGCGCTGGCCTGGTACTGGTTCCTGCGCGGCCGCTTCACCGAGGCCGTCCGCGCCTTCGACCTCGCGCTCAGCGCCTCCGGCGGAGACTCGGTGCGGCGCAGCCGGATCCAGTCCTGGCGCACTGGATTCCAGTCGCTCGCGGGGGTTCCGCAACCCGATCTGTCCACTTCGGACAGTCGAACCGCCTGGTTTCTCGGGTACGCCATGCTCGGCAAGGGCGAACCCGCGATCAGCGAATGCCTCAACGCGGCCGCCCTGGCCGAGTTCGAGGCCACCGGTGACCGCTGGGGCGAGGCCGCCGCGCTCAGCACCCGCGCCGCCCAGGCGTTGCTGCAGGGCGACCTGGCCGCGATGTGCCGGGACGCCACCCGCAGCGCCGAACTGTTCGCCCAGCTCGGCGACCACTGGGGTCAGGCGCAGGCCACCGGCGAACTCGCCCAGCTGGCCGAGATCACCGGCGACTACCCGGCCGCCGCCCGGCTGCACCGCGAAGGCCTGCGCTCGGCCGAGGAACTGGGCCTGTGGACCGCGGTCACCGCCAAACTCGCCGGACTCGGCCGGATCGCCCTGCTCACCGGCGACCTGGCCGAAGCCGCCGACCTGCACCGGCGCGCGCTCGAAGTCGCGGTGCGGCACGGCAACACCGCGGGAGAGCAGTTCGCCGAGGTCGGCCTCGGTCTGCTGGCCCGCCGTCAGGGCCGTCTGGACGAGGCCGAGGCGCACCTGCGGCGCTGGGTCGACTGGTGCCGCGAGGTGGACGGCGGCCCCGGCCTGGCCCTGATCCTCACCGAACTCGGCTTCATCGCCGAACAACGCGGCGGTCTCGCGTCCGCACTGGCCCTGCACACCGAAAGCCACCAGCTGGCCCAGAAAATCGGCGATCCGCGCGCCGTCGCGCTCACCGAGGAGGGCCTGGCCGGGGCGCACGCGGCCACCGATCCGGAGCTGGCCGCGACCCTGCTCGGCCGGGCCGCCGCGACCAGGGCCGCGCTGGGCGCCCCACTGCCGCCCGCCGAACGCGGTGACGTGGAGCGCATCGAGCGGATCATCAGGGCAGCTTCGCGTTGACGTGCAAGGCGATCCCGTCCTGCGCGGCCACGTCCGCGCGGAACCAGCCGCCGCCGTCCACCGTGTACACCGGCCCGCTGCACGAACCGCCGCTGAAGTTGCCGTGCACCACATCGCAGTACCGGCCGGCGGGCAGCCCGGTCTGGAACGAGCGCCCGATCACCGGGCTCTCGTCGTTGAGCACCAGGTAACCCTTGTCCCCGCGGCCGAACCCGATCACGTCGTTTCCGTTGTCCCACCAGTTGTTCACGCCGGTGCCGCGTACCGCGTTGCGGAACTCGACCAGGTTCGCGATCACCTGCCAGCGGTGCTCGCACCGCCAGCGGTCGGTGAAACACGCGCTGTCCCTGGTGCGCCCGGACGCCTCCGCCGGTGGGCCCTCATCCTTGTTGCCGAACTCGTAACTGCTCATCAGCTTCGGCGAGCCGTACGGCCAGGCCAGCATGAACGCGTTCGCCAGCGCGTACCGCGCGTTGTCCCGGTAGGTCAGCACCCCGGAGCCGCGCTGGGTGTCGTGGTTGTCGGTGAAGACCACCGCACTGCCACTGGGCAGGGTGGACCCGAAGGTGCGCAGGTAGGACAGCTTCTCCTGGTTGAAAATCCGGGCCAGGTCCTCGCCGTAGTGGAACTCCAGCAGATCCCCGTTGCCCGCGTACTGCTCCGGCCGGATCGGCTCGCCCGCGCCCGGGATCACCTCCTGGTACAGGTAGGCAGGCCGGGACAGCCGGGCCTTGATCGCGGCGATGTCCCCCGGCGGCATGTGTTTGGCCGCGTCGATCCGGAACCCGTCCACGCCCAGGGCCAGCAACTTGTTCAGGTACCCGGCGATCCGGTCCCGCACGTAGTCCGAGCCGGATTTCAGGTCGGCCAGGTTCACCAGCTCGCAGAACTGCACCTCGTAGGCGTCCCGGTAGTTCTGGATGTCGTCGTTGCCGTTGCGGCCGCAGTGGTTGAAGTCCTGGTGCTGGTAGATCCCCGGGTAGTCGTAGTGCCCGAACCGGGAGCCGCCGCTGCCGGTGCCACCGCCGTCCTGCCCGGACATGTGGTTGATCACCGCGTCCGCGTACACCTTGACCCCGGCCGTGTGACAGGAGTCCACCATGGCCTTGAACTCGGACTCGTTGCCGCGCCTGGTGTTCAGCCCGTAGCTCACCGGCTGGTAGTCCTGCCACCACGGGAATCCGTTGACCACCACGTGTTCCTGCGGCGGCGAGACCTGCACCCCACCGAACCCGCGCGGACCCAGGAAGTCCCGGCATTCCCGCGCCACCGAGTTCCAGTTCCAGGAGAACAGGTGCACGAGCACGTCCTTGTTGCCCGGCGGCGCGGCCTGGGCCGTCGGGGTCAGCAACGCGCCCAGCAGGACGCAGACAAGCAGCACACAGCGACGCATGGTGACCTCTCAACGCTGAAAGGGCAGGGGTCTTGATCGTGGCAGCGGCTCGGGGTGACCACTAGGGGCACGGTGGGGATTTCCCCGTAAGCGCCTCGACGTACGGCGCAGTGTCGCTCCCAGGCGGACGATTTCCGCTGGTCAGATGCCCACCATCAATTACCGTGTACGCCTTGGGATTCCTGCTCGAGTTCGCCACTTCGCTGCTGCTGTTGCCGCCGCTGCTGCTGTGGGCCCGCGCCGTGCGCCGGCTCCCGGACGCGCGGAACTGGCGCCGCACCGCCCGCGCGGCCCGCCGCCGCTACTACTACGTGCTCGCGCTGCTGGCGCTGAAACTGCTGCCCGCGGCCCTGCTGCTCGGCCACGGCCTGGCCTTCGGCATCCGCCCGCTGCGCACCCTGGTCCTGCTCGGGGTGCCGATGATCATGGCGGCCCGCGGCACGCTGCCCGTGCTCAACCAGGCGATCCGCGCGGTCGAACCCACTCCGGACCTGCGACTCGCGGTCACCGCACCCGGCGTGGTGCTGCCCGCCCGGCTGGCCGCGGTCAGCGGGGGACTGCTGGTGGTGCTGAACCTGGTGGTGCAGGAGACGATCACGCTCTGGCTCACCGGACTGGTGTTCGCGCTGGTCGCACTGGTGGTGGTGATCGACGTCAACCAGCGGCACCGGCGGCTGACCGGGCAGGTCGGCACCATCCGCTGGTCGCCGTGGGCCCGGCTGGCCGCCCCGCTGGTGCTGGTGGTCGCGGCCGCCGGCTGCGGTGCGGTGGGCAGCACCATGTCCGCCTTCCCGGATCGGCTGTCCATGAACGCGCACGCCCACCACGGCGCGAGCACGGGCCCGACCCGCAGCGTCAAGGACCTCATCGGCGGGCCGTACCCCGGTCCAGTCCGGCAGTTCACCGTGGTCGCCGACGAAACCCGCATTCCACTGGCTTCCGGGCAACTCGTCGACGCCTGGACCTTCGGCGGCACCCTGCCCGGCCTGCCGCTGCGGGTGAAGCAGGGCGAGACCATCGAGCTGAAGCTGGTCAACCGGCTCGAAGCCACCCCGACCACCATCCACTGGCACGGCGTGGACGTGCCCAACGCGATGGACGGCGTCGCCGGGGTCACCCAGGACGCGGTCAAACCCGGCGGCGAGTTCACCTACCGCTTCCGCGCCGAGAAACCCGGCACCTACTGGTACCACTCGCACCAGGTGGCCAACGAGCAGGTCACCCGCGGTCTGTTCGGCTCGCTGGTGGTCGAGCCCGCCACCGGGCCGGTCGCCGAGATCGACGAAACCCTGCTGGTGCACCACTGGAACGACCGCCTGGACGTGCGCAAGGCCGAGCCCGGCCGCCGGGTGCGGCTGCGCGTGGTCAACGCCAACTCCGGCACCGAACGCCTCACCCTCGCCGGCGCCCCGTTCCGGGTGGCCGCGGTGGACGGCCAGGACCTCAACGAACCCGGCGAGATCAGCGACCGGTCCATCACCCTCGGCGGTGGCGGCCGCGCCGACCTGGACTTCACCATGCCGGCGCACCCGGTGCGCATCGGTGGCCCCGGCACCCGCACCGCACTGGTGCTCAGCCCGGACGGAGTGTCCACAGTGGACCAGCCAAGACACGCGCCCGAACTGGACCTGAGCGGCTACGGCAAGCCGAAGGCCACCCCGTTCGGCCCGGATTCGGCCTACACCAAGCACTTCACCGTCGACCTGGACCAGGGTGTCGGCTTCCACGCCGGTCGTCCCGGCTTCCTGTGGACGGTGGACGGCCGGGTGTTCCCGGACGCGCCGATGCTGATGGTCCGCGAGGGCGACCTGGTCCGGATGACCTTCCGCAACAAGGGCATGAACGACCATCCCATGCACCTGCACGGCCACCACGTGCTCGCGCTGAGCCGCGACGGCGCCCCGTTCACCGGCAGCCCGCTGTGGCTGGACACCGTGCTGGTGCGTCCCGGCGAGACCTGGGAGGTCGCGTTCAAGGCGGACAACCCCGGCATCTGGATGGACCATTGCCACGACCTGCTGCACGCCAGCAACGGGATGACCCTGCACCTGGGCTACGAGGGGGTCCGCACCCCGTTCACTGTCGGCAGCGCCACCGGCAACAAGCCGGAGTAGCTAGTCACCCAGCCGGTAACCCATGCCCCGCACGGTGTGGATGCACTCCGCGCCAAGCTTGCGGCGCAACGCTCGCACGTACACATCCACCACGTTCGAGCCAGGATCGAAGTCATAACCCCACACGTGCGAGAGGATCTGCTCGCGGGTGAGCACCTGCCCCGGATGCCGCAGGAACAGCTCCAGCAGCGAGAACTCCCGCGCGGTCAGGTCCACCGTCCGGCCCTGGATCTGCGCCCGCCGGGTGCGCAGGTCCAGCGAAAGCTCGTCCTGACGCAACACGGTGACCTCCGGCGCCCGCTCCGGGGCGCGCAACCGCAGGCGCACCCTGGCCAGCAACTCCTCGAACCGGAATGGCTTGGTCATGTAGTCATCGGCGCCACCCTCCAGGCCGGCCACGGTGTCGTGCACCGAGTCCCGCGCGGTCAGGATGATCACCGGCGTGGTCACCCGCGCCTGCCGCAACGCGTGCAGCACCGCGAACCCGTCCCGGCCGGGCAGCCCGAGGTCGAGCACCACCAGGTCGAAGTCCCCGGTCAGCGCGTAGTCCAGCGCGGTATTGCCGTCGCCGACCGTGCTGGTGCTGAACCCGTTGGCCCGCAACCCCTTCTCCACGAACGAGGCGATCCGCTGCTCGTCCTCGGCAATCAGGATCCGCCCCACGACGCCTCCCCATCCACGGCCACCAACGGCAGCTCGACACCGAAGGTCGCCCCCGACCCCGGTTCGGACAACACCCGCACCACCCCGTGATGCGCCTCCGCGATCGCCTTCACGATCGCCAGACCCAGCCCGGCGCCACTGCGGTCACTCCGTCCAGAACTACCCCGCGCGAACCGGTCGAAAATCGCCGCCCGGTCCGCCGCCGCGATACCCGGCCCCGAATCGGTGACCCAGAACGACACGTTCTCCCCGTGCACCGCCGACCCGAGCCGGATCTCATCGCCCTCGGCCGTGTGCTGCACCGCGTTCTGCGCCAACTGCACCACCGCCTGGGTGACCCGGTGCGCGTCCAGCACCACTTCCTCCTCAGCCATCGACTCCAGCACCCAGCGCCGCGGCGCCAGCGCCCGCACCTTGGCGTCGATATCGCTGGTCAGCTCGGGCAGGGACACCGGGGCCGGCCGCAGGAAGTCCGGCCGCTCCGCCTTGGCCAGCAACAACAGGTCCTGCACGATCCGGTTCATCCGGTCCAGCTCATCGGTGCACAACCGCACCACCTCGGCCCGCTCCCGCGGATCATCACCCATCAGCTCCAGATGCCCGGACACGATCGTGATCGGCGTCCGCAACTCGTGACTGGCATCGTCCAGGAACTGCCGCTGCGTCCGGAACGCCTGATCCAGCCGGTCCAGCATCGCGTTGAACTGCTCGGCCAGCGCGGCGATGTCGTCCTTGCCGTGCACCGGGATCCGCCGGGTCAGGTCATGCTCGGTGATCGCCGCCGCGGCCTGCCGCACCGTCCGGATCGGCGCCAGGATCCGCCCGGCCACCACCCAGGACACCCCGGCCGCCAACAGGAACCCGATCACCGACACCAGTAACAGCAACCGGATCGTCTGGTCCGCCCCGGCCCGCATCCGGTCCACGAAGAACGCGGTGACAAACGCGGCCCGGTGCGGTCCGGCCGCGGCCAGCTTCACCTTGGCCCAGCGCAGCTCACCCGCGGCAGTCGGCACTGACCCGAAGCTCTCCGGCGCGTCCACGATCCCGCGCAGCAGCGGCTCATCCGCGGCCAGGTTCACCGGCGGCTCGCCGTAGGTGGCCACGTGCACCCTGCCGGTGTCCTCCACCGTCAGGCCGAGATGCACCTCGTTGTCCTCTGGGTACTGGTTGTTGTGCAGGTGCGCCTTCAGCAACCCGTTGGCATCGGTGATCACCCTGCCCGGCCGTGGATCCCGCCCGGCCCTGGCGAATTCGGCGAACTCCTTGGTCTCCTGCTCCAGCCCCCGGTTCACCCGGTTCTCCACATCGGAGGTCAGCAGCCGCCACACCACGACCACCACCACGGCCAGCACCAGCGCCATGAACGCGAGCAGCCAGCCCATGATCTGCACCCGCGCGGGCATCCCGGGCCTAGCCATCGTCGTCATCGTCATCGTCGTCATCCGGTGGTGGCGGCGGCACCACACTCGTCCGTGGCGGCGGTGGCTGGGTCGTCGGCGGTCCCGAGGTGGGCGGTCCCGGCGTCGGCGGGGGCGGCCCGGTGGTCGGCAGATAGGCGGGCACGCTCACCGACACCTCAGGCTGGATGTTCGGCGGCTGCACCCCACCCACCAGCGTGAACAACGCCAGCGCCGCGCCGGCCACCGCGGCAGCCACCGCAGCGGCCACCCCGATCCCCGACCACCTCATGCCACCACCCTCTCCCACGCCACCCAGACGCAGATGAGCCGTAGATGAGGAAGTCTTCATCTACGTCCGGGGTGCCGCCACCCGAGGTCAGCCCACCCGGACGTAGTCCAGCTCGACCTTCCCGGCCGCCACACTCGGATCGATCCGCAACTGCTTGATCCGTCCCCGCCACTTCGGATGCGCGCCCAGATCCAGCCGGTGCACCTCGAAGGTGCGCTCGGTCGCCGCGACCCGCAGGGTGACCTGCTTGTCCTCCGACCAGGTCCGGTCGTCCTCGGTGATGAAGTAGATCTGTGCGGCCGTGCCCCGGGTGCCGTTGCGCAGCCGCAGTTCCACGAATCGCTGACTCGCCGCGTCCAGGCCGAGGTTGTCCGGGGAGAACAGGAACGGGTCGTTCCCGGCGGACTCCATGGTCAGCACCCCGTCCCGCACCGACCCGGTCAGCTGGTGCCACAACCGCCAGCCCTCGGTGTCCTGGTCGAACCGCCACCAGCGCGAGGGCTCAGCGAGGTAACCGAGCGCGGGCGCCCAGCTGGTCCGGTCGGCCGTGCTCGACCCGTCCGGGTTGACCTCGAACCGCAGCACGTCACCCGGCGCCACCACCAGCCGGTCCGCGTTCAGCTCCACCCCGTGCAGGTCCGCCGGCCCGACCTGCCGCTGCACCAGCTCCCGGCCGTTGACGGTGAGCCGCACCCGCACGCCGTCCCCACCGGCCTCGGCCTTCAGCGCCCGGCTGCGCAGGCTGATCGTGCCCGCCTTCGGCGCGGTCCAGGTGCGTGCGGTCCAGCAGCCCGCGCAGTCCGGCGGGGTCTGGGTGAACCGTTCCACCGCGGCCCCGCCCGTCCCGCGATATTGCCCGCTGACCTGGTCAAAGGGCAGTTCGCGCCAGGTCGACCCGTCCGCGCTCTGCTGGTAGGACCAGCCGTCCCGTGAGGTCGCGGCGAAGGCGGACGGGGCGTGGAAGGAATCGCCGATCGAGTGCAGTTCGACGTTGTCCCTGATGTCGAACCCGTCGAAGTTCCCGCCATCGGCGCTGCGGGTGAACCCGGTCGGCTCGTGGAAGAGGTTGCCGCGGATGGTCCCGGTCGGCCTGATCATGTGGTGGATCCGGGCGATCCCACCCAGGTGCGCCGGCTGGTTCGCCTTGGCGTTGTCCAGGAACAGGTTGCCGGAGATCTCGTGCCCGCGGCTGTGATCGGCCGGGCCGTGGATGGCCAGATACTCCACCCCTGGACCGGCGTTCGAGGCGATCAGGTTGTTCTGCAGCCGCACCGAATCGGTGACGATCTCGTGGTCGAAGCCGGTCTGGTCCGGCGAACCGGTGTCCGGCACCTCGGCCACGATCGAGTTCAGGAACCGGATGTCCAGGACCCGGCCCAGGAACACCGCCGCCGTCCCGGACGGGATCGGGCAGCCCGCCTCACGCCGCAACACCGAGTTCAGCACCACGACCTGCCGCAGGTTCACCAGCCGCAGGCTGTCGTGGCAGCCCTGGCCCGCACCGGCGTCGTCGTGCAGGTTCAGCCCGTCCAGCACCACGTTGCGCACCAGGCTGTTGCCGTCGTGTCCGTCCGAACCGGACTGGCCGTTGCACCAGTCGAAGGAGACGCTGCCCAGGTTCCGGGTGCCCTCGATGTTGCGGATCAGCACGTCCTTCAGCGCGTACTCCGCCGCGGTGAACCTCAGCGCCGGACCGGTGATCGCGATCCCGGCCGAGCTGAAGATCCCGTCACTGTCCTTGCACGGCCACGGCTGGGTCAGCACACCCGAGATGTCGTGCACGAAGATGTCGCTGATGGTCAGGCCCTCGTTGCCCAGCTGGTCGAAGTAGGCCACGATGCCCGCGCCCGCGTGGCTGACCTCCAGGTTGCCGACCCGCCAGTGCGAGGGGTTCGCCAGCCGCACACCCCGGTCCGCAGGCCGGCCGTCCCGCCGGATGTGCGGCCGCGGCCCGCTGCCGTAGGCGTCGAGCACCACCGGATCCGTCGCGGTGCCCTTGCCCCGCAGGTTCAGCTGCTGGTTCCACCGCGCGCCCCTGGCCAGCAGGATCCGGTCGCCCGGCCCGTACTCGCGCGCGTTGACCGGGGTGAAATCACACCACGGGGTGGCGATCTGCTGACCCGGACCGGTGTTGCTGCACCCCGGCCGGTTGTCCACGTAATAGGTGCTCCCCGGCGCGGCCACCGCCACCCCGGCCAGCCCGCCACCGGCGACCAGCGCCACGGTCAATGCCACCAACAGCGACTTACGTCGTCTCATCGGACCTCCCCTGTCCCGGTCCGGGAGGGTAGTTGCCGGTTCGCCCGGCTGCCCGGCACAACTCGGATAAAGTGCGGGACGTGCAGGAGCCCACGTCGCCAACGATCGGTGCGCTTGCGGTGTGGAGCAGCTCCGACCTCCCGGGGCTCGGCGACCAACTGCTGCCCCGGCTCACCGAGTACCACCTGTCCACCCGGCTGCCCGACTGGCGGATCTCCTTCCACGCCCCCTTCGGCTGGACCCGCCCGCTGCGCACCGACGGCGGACTGGTGGCCGAACCGCTCGGCGAGTACCGGCCGCGCCGCGTCTCCGCGCTGGCCGCCGCCGATCTCACCGTGATCACCCCGGCCTTCCCGCTCGGCGCCGACCTGACCGGTCTCTACGGCGCTCCGGTGCCCGGCGCGGAGTTCTTCACCCACGCCCTCGGTGAGCACCCGGTGCTGGTCAGCGCGGTGCGCGTGGCCGAGAAGCCCAGCGCGCAACTGATCTCGGCCTTCGCCGGTCAGCCCTACCCGTCGGTGCGGGACATCCGGTCCAGGGACCGGCTCGCCGACGCCGGGCTGCAATGGGACGTCGCCGTGGTGCCGCACCCGGCACTGCTGGCCGACAGCCTGGTCAGTCCGGGCGCGCTGGCCACCCGGCAGGGCGATCTGCGCAAGCTGCGCATCCTGCCCGCCGAGGGCAGCTACCTGGTCCTGCAACTCACCCCCGACCTGGCAGGCGAGCTGGCCGCGCTGCCCGCGGTGCTGGAGAAGATCCAGGACTTCCTGGCCATCGAGCACATCGTGCTGCTGCCCACCGGCCCGGACGCGCCCGCCCTCGACGGTCACCGGCTGCCCGCCGACCTGGTCCTGGAGGACCGGATCGCGGTGCTGGCCGGGGCGAGCCTGGTGGTCGCCGCAGACGAGCACGCCGCCGCGGCCGCGGCCGGTCTGGACCGCCGCTGGGTGCTGCTGGACCCCACCGGCGAACAGCGCTGGCCGGTGCTGGAGTTCGGCGCCACCAAGCAGATCGCGGACCGGGCGAACAAGCTGATGGACGCGGTGCACGCCGCGCTCAAACCGGTCGCCTCCCGGCGGCAGGCGGTGATCGAGCACTTCGACGCCATCGCCGAAACCGCCCAGCGCGCCGCCGCCGGCCGGGCGCCGACCCGCGACCTCGCCGCGGAGAACCGCGCGCTGCGCGCGGCCAACGCCGCCCTGCGCGAACGGATGTTCATCGAACGCCAGCGCCTGGTCGAACAGCTCACCAACAGCTGGCAGGACAGCGAACCGGACGCGGACCTGGAGTCCTTGCGCGCCGAACTCGCCGAGGAACGCAGGCTGCACGCCGAACTCGCCGAGCGGCACCGCGCGCTGGCCGCCGAGATCGACCGGCTGGCCGCCGACAGCAAGGAACTCACCGCACTGCGCAACACCAAACTCATGCGCTGGGCCCAGCCGGCCAGGGACGCCTACGGAAAGCTCCGCAAGCCGTGACCGCCATCCCCAGGGTCACCTTCGTGCTGGTCAGCTACAACGGCAAGGACATGCTGACCAGCTGCCTGGACACCCTCGCCGAGCACACTCCCGGCCCGTACGAGGTCGTGGTGGTCGACAGCGCCTCCCCCGACGGCACCGGCGAATGGCTCGAAGCCAACCTGACCGGCGCGACCGTGTTGCGGATGCCGGAGAACCTGGGCTTCGGTGCGGGCTGCAACCTGGGCGTCCAGCACGCCCGCACCGAACTCATCTGCTTCCTCAACGCCGACGTCGAGGTCACCCCCGGCTGGTTCGAGCCGCTGCTCGCCCGCCTGGACGCCACCCCGGCAGCTGCCGCGGTCGGCTCGGTGCTGGTCTTCCCGGACGGCCGCCTGCAGGAAGCGGGCAGCGTCATCGGCGGCGACGGCTGGAGCCGCGGCTGGGGCGACGGCGACGTTGACCTCTCCCCGCTGTACCCGCGCTCGGCCGACTACTCCTCGGCCGCCTGCCTGCTCATGCGACGGCGCGCGTTCTGGGAGACCGGCGGTTTCTCCCCCGAGTTCCACATCGCCTACTTCGAGGACACCGACCTCCAGTTCCACCTGCGCTCACTGGGCTGGCAGATCTGGGTCGAACCCGCCTCCCAGGTCCGGCACATCCGGCACGGCAGCAGCACCACCCCGCGTGCGATCGAGCTGTCCACCATCAACCACGAGGTTTTCGTCCGCCGCTGGCCGGAAGCCCTGGCCACACGACCGCCCGCGGTCGGCGTGCACGAACACCCGCACCGCCTGTGGTGGCTACGCGACCAGCAAGCGCCCTACCGGGTCCTGCTCACCGCCGACCAGGTCCCCGACCCCAGCCAAGGCCAAGGCGCCCAACGAGCCTGGGCGGTCATCCAGTACTGGCGCCAGGCCAACCCCGAGGCCGCGATCACCGTCCTGGCCACCCACGGCGAGGCCACCGCCCTGCGCGTCACCGGCGTCGAAGTGTCCATTGTGGACAATCCAACCGCCTGGGGCCGCGACCGCGCCGGACTCTACGACGTCATCGTCGCCCTCTCCGCCCGCGGCTTCCCGCTGGCCGAGGAAGTCGCCAGGACCCAGCCGCAGGCCATCCGGCTGTTCGACACCCAGACCTTCCAGCACCGCGAAGCCGAACGCCGCTTCTCCGTGCTCCCCGACGCCTCCGCTCGCCGCCACTGCGCCACCGAGGCCGCTACCTGGCGCGAAGCCGAACAGAAAGCCCTGACCTGGGCCGAACTCAGCACCGTCGGCGGCACCGCCGAACTCGACTGGGCCACCCGCCACGCCCCCCAGGCCACCCTGCGCCTGGCCCCGTACCCGGTGCACCCCACCCCGGCCCCCGCGGGCCCGGACCGCCGCGAGGGCCTGCTCTTCTACGGCGCCTTCGCCGCCACCGCCACCTCCAATGAGGTGGCCGCGCGCACCCTGATCACCGAGGTCCTGCCCCTGCTGGATGCCCCCCGCCTGCGCATCATCGGCGCACACGCCCCGGCCGCCCTGCGTGCCCCCGGCGTGGACGTCATCGGCTGGGTCCCCGACCCCGCCCCCTACCTGTGCACCGCCCGAGTCCTGGTCAACCCGGCCGTCAGCGGCGCGGGCACCCAGACCAAACTCCTGGACGCCATGGCCCACGGCCTGCCCTTCGTCACCACGGCCCTGGGCGCCGAAGGCATTCCACTCGGCGACCTGCGCGGACACCTGATCGCCGAGTCCCCGGCCGAACTCGCCGAACTGACCCAGCGCCTGCTCGACGACGACGCCAAGTGGACCGCCATCCAGGCCACCCTGCTGGAACTGGCCGCCACCCACTTCACCGAAGCGCGGTTCGGCAACGCGATGGCCGAGGTCCTCATCCACTGCGGCATCGCCCCACCCACCAGGACCTACGCCTGCGCCCGCTAGTCCAGTGGTGGCACGGTCCGCTCCGGCATCCGCCGCCGCGCCCGCCGCAACGCATGCCACCGCAACGCCGCGGTCAGGAAATACCGCTCCGTCCCACCGGTCTCCGGCCGCTTCCCATTGCGCGCCGCCAGCTCCACCAGCACCGACAACTGCCGCTCCACCCCGGCCAGCTTCACCAGTTCACCGCGATCCGCCGCAGCCAGCCGATCCCCGTTGCGCGCCAGCAACACCGCCGCGAACTGCGCGATCCGCCGCAGCTCGTGCTCCACGACGTGCTCCAGCTCCTCCCGCCGCTGCGGCGTCAGCCCGCGCTCGATGCCCAGACTCAGCTCGGCCAGTCCCACCGGTCCCGGCAGACCCGAGGTCCACCACGGCAGCATCCACCCGCTGACGTTCTCTCCGTGCTGCCGGTAGGACTGCAACGGTCGGTCCACAAAGGACAGTGCGCCGACCGACAACGCCGTCGCCGCGATCCACTGGTCGTGATAGGCCGTCGGCGTGCCCGGTGGGAACGGCAACACCCGCTCCCGCACCAGGTCCGCCCGGACCAGCGAGGCCGCCCCGGTCACCGTGTTCAGCATCAGCAGCGCGTCCAGCTCGCGCCACTGGTTGCGCCGCTTGTCCCACGAAGTCTTGGCGATCAGCTTGCCGTCATCGTCGATCAGCCGCATATCGCAGTACACGAGCTGCACCTTGGGATCGGCCAGCCGCTCCAGCTGCACCGCGAGCTTGTCCGGATCCCACACATCGTCCTGATCCGACAACGCGATCGCGTCCGCGTCCAACGGCGCCAGCCGCAACGCGCGCTCGAAGTTCCGGTAGAAGCCCACGTTCCGTTCGTGCTCGACGACAACGAACCGCGGATCGCCCTCGGTCAGTTCGGCCAGCACACTCCGCGCCGCCGGATCCGTGCCGTCGTCGGAGATCACGCACACCCAGTTGTCATGGGTCTGCTTGCGAATCGAATCCAGCTGCTCGGCCAGGAACCGCCGCTCCGGGTGGTAGGTCGCCAGGCAGATCGCCACCCGCGGACCCGTACCCGGCCACTCCACCCGCACCGGCCGGATCCCCACCTCGGCCCTGGTCCGCAGGCCCGGCAGCGCCCGGTGCAACCGCGTGCCGTCGCTGAGGTCGACGATCAGCTCCAGCGGCAGGTCATGCCGGGTCGGCCCGGCGGGCAACGGAATCCGCGCCCGGAACCCACTGCCTTCCGGCACATGCCACCCGGCCGCGCCCAGCTCCCGGCGCACCACCGGCCGGTGGTAACCCAGGTTCGCCGGGCACATCCGCCCGTCAGCCTTGATCCACACCGCCCGCACCGGCAGGTCCGCGTGCACCGCCCAGCCGGCCAGATCCACCACCTGACCACGCCCGATGTGCACCGGCTCGCCCGGCACGTCCACCGCGAACCGCAGCCCGGCTTCCCGCGCCGCGCCCTCGCGCACTCGCAACCGCCTGGCCAGCAACGGGGTCAGCGCGGGCGCGTACCGGCTGGCCCGCCGCAACACGCTGTCCGGCTCGGCCCCGCCCCGGCCCAGCAGCAGATCCCGCATACCCCTGGCCGCCCGCGCCGCCGGCCACACGTACCGGTGCCCGGCCCGCACCAGCGAAGACCCCTCCAGCGCGTCCAGCCGTGCCCGGGTCCGGGCCAGCCGGTCCCGCAGCTGCTGACTGGCGCCGGCCTGCCCGGCCGCATCCGCCCGCGCCGCGTCCGCCTCCGCGCGCACCTGCTCGAAATCCTCGGTCGCCTCGGCCAGCCCGGCGAACGCGCTGCCCACCCGGTTGTCCAGTTCGACCAGCTCGTCCTGGGTGCGCGCCAGCTCCTGCCGCAGCGACTCCCGCTCGGCGTCCGCGGCCCGCAAGGCCTCTTCGGCCGCCTGGTGCTCCTTGGTCAGCTCCGCCCGCAGCTCCTCGGCCTGCGCCCTCGCCTGGGTCAGCTCGGCCTGCCGGTGCGCGATCTGCTGGCGCAGCGCCTCCACATCGGTCCACAGCGAGCGGGCCGTCTTTTCCGCCTGCTCCTTGGCCGCTAGCGCCCGGCCCACCTCGCCCAGCCCCGGCGGCAACTCCCACACCCGCGGCCGGCCCGGCAGCACCGCGTCCGCCTCCAGCGTCGCCAGCACCTGATCCCGCGGCGCCCCCGACACCAGCTCCTGCAACGACGCCTCGGCCGAGGTCAGCTCGACCCATCGCTGCCGCGCCGGACCACCCAGTCCGCACAGATCAGCCAGCCGGAACAACAACTTCTGCAGATTCGTCTCCGCGGGCCACGGATGCGGCGCCCCGGAATCCCGCAGCTCCCTGGCGAACTCGCGCAGCCCGCGCAACAACGCCAGCTCCGCGTCCACCCCCGACCCGGCCTCCCACTCCAGGTCGATCCGGCGCACCTCCCGGTCCGGACTCAGCACCAGGTTCCCCGGGTGCACGTCCAGGCAGTCCGGCGGCAGCACCGGCACCCCGACCCGGCCCGGCAGGAACGGATGCCGCAGGTCCTCGGCGGACAAGGGCCGCGCCTGGGCCAGACAGGTCCGGCACCACAGACCCAGCAGCCCGCCTGCCCGGTCCAGATCACCGGCGGCCAGCGCGGCCAGCAACTCGGTGTCCAGGCACCGCCCCGGCAACCACGGCTCGGCAGGCACCACCCGCTGCCGCAACCAGCCCTCGGTGTTGTCGGTGCCCTCGATCGTCTCCAGCACCAGGTCCGCGCTCAACCGGCGGGCCCGCTGCCACCGCGGCTGCCTGCTCGGGTTCACCAGCCAGGCCAGCCCCGGCGCGGCCACCCTGGCCACCGCCTCCGGCGTCCGCCCGGCCACCACCAGGAACGCGGGCGCCACCGCCGCCGCGAAACCCTCGGCCAGCGCCAACTGGTGCAACCGCCGGCCAGGCGCCGCCGCCAGCTGCTCGTCCGCGGCGCCCAGCAACGGATCCCGCACCAGCTTGTCGACCAGCTCCAGCCGGTCCTCCCGCTCGAACACCGCGCCGTCCACCAGCACCCGCGGCCGCACGTGGTCCGGATAGCACAGCAACCAGCGCTGCGCGGTCAGCCCGGCCCCGTCCAGCAACCCGGCCAGCACCCGGCGGCTCCAGGTCCGCGGCCCCGGACGGCCCGGATAGTCCGCCGCGCCCAGCCACATCCGCTCCCGCACCGGATCGGCCTTGCCCAGCAGCTGACCCAGCCCGAGCTGGTTGTGCACCGCCAGCACCAGCACGCCCTCGGCCGCCAACTGCCCGGCCACCTGGCCGAGCAGCCCGGCCGGAGCCGCGGTGTGCTCCAGCGAACCGTCCAGCAACGCCAGATCGAACGGCCCGCCCTCGGCCAGCCCCTCCGGGCCGACCTGCACCAGCCGCGCCTCCGCGGTCAGCCGCAGCGGGGCCAGCAGCCCGCGCCACAGCACTTCGTTGTCCCCGCTCACCACTCAGCCCGCCTTCGCGGTCACAGCCCCGACGTGGAACAGCGCGCCGCGCGATGACACCACGACCCGGGGATTGCTCGCCCCCGGCGCGGCCACCGCGATGAACCCGCTGTTCTGCTCATCCACCAGCAGCGCCTGCGCGATGTCCGGCCGCCGGATGCCCACTCCACCGCCACCGACGATCCGGTTCGAGGAGTCCAGTACCAGCACGCAGTCCACCGCCCGCTCGGCCACCAGGGCCCAGCCGCTGATCGCCGCGTCCCCGCGCACCGGCCCGCTGTCGATGTTGCCGACATTGGGCAGGTCAGGGGCGGGATTGGCCAGTTCCTCGATCTTGTCCGCAGCCACCTGGTCACCCAGCTCCCGGCCCGGCCCACAGCCCAGCGTGAAGTCGGAGTTGAACGGGTAGACCCCGATGCCCTTGGCCGCGGGCAAAACCGCGGCCGGAATCCGCAGCCGGGCCAGCTCGGTCAGCGCGTTCACCCGCATCGCCACCGCCGCGACCTTCTGGTCGTCGTAGAGGTGCCGCTGGATCCCGGCCTGCCCATTGCCGATCACGTAGGTCACCGCGGCCACCGCCAGCACCACCGCGCTCACCCTGGTCACCGACCAGCCGGGGAACCACAGCACCGCCAGGGTCAGCAACGCGGCCGCGGCCAGCGCCGCGATCTCCGCGTACCGCCCGGCCAGCGACACCCCGATGCCCAGCAACGCCCGGGACAGCCCGATCATCATCGCCGCCGCCAGGATGTAGGTGCCCAGCCCGGCCCAGCCCGCCACCGGCGCGTCCACCGCGCCCGTGGCCCGCCTGCGCAGCAGCAGGATCACCGCGGTCACGATCCCGGCCGCGGTGAACGCGCCCATCGCCACCGCGATCTCCGGCGTCTTGGCCGACCAGAGCTGACCGATCGTGCCCGCCGCCATCGCCAGGTAGTCATCGGCCCGCAGCGAGCCGGAGGACTTCCAGCTCCGGTTCACCGTCAGCGCCCAGCCGACCACCACGACCAGCCCGATCGCCAGCGGCCACAGCACCCGGCGGGCCTTGTCCCCGCGCAGGAAGAACACCAGCGCCAGCGCCGGGAACACCGCGAACGCCGTGCCGTGACAGGCGCATCCGGCCAGCGCCGCCAGCACCGACCACACCGGGCGGCCGCGCTGGGCCAGCAGCACCGCCAGCGTGGCGAAGAAGAACTGCGGCATCCAGGACACCCCGCTCATGCCCTGGCCGAACATCTCGGTGGCGTTGGTGGAGAACACCAGGAAGGCGAAGGCCACCGTCAGCGCGGACCGCTTCACCACCTCCAGCGACCGCGGCAGCATCCGGTTCAGCACCACCACGATGCCCACGGCGAACACCGCGGTCACGATCCCCAGCGCGTGGTTGCTGCCGCCGAGGAACTTCGCGTCCAGCCAGAACAGCAGCGCGGGCACGAACATCGGGTGCTCGTTGTGGTACTGCAGGATCGCCCGCGGGATCAGCGAACCGTCGTCGTTGGTGATCTGCGTCAGCAGGTACCAGTAGTCCACGAAGTGCAGCCGCGGCGCGCCCGCGATCTCCAGCACCGCGCCGAGCACCGGCAGCACGCCGAAGACCCCGATGAGCACCGCGGGCCAGCTGATCCGGCGCAGCCACTCCGGTGCGGCCATCTCGACCTGCGAGATCGGCGTGAAGCCACCGCGTTCCCGCGGCTCCGCACGCCGATCCGTGGCTACCTCGTCACTCACTGGCCGGGGAACTTGCCGGCCGCGGCCACCGCGAGCGCGTGGAACTGCGGCACCAGCTTCGCGTCCCGGTCCGGACCCTGCGGCGGCGACGGGACCTGGGCCACGTTCACCCGGATCACCTTGTTGCCCGAGGTCCACACGATCCGGTACAGCGCCCGCGCGTCGTCGATGAACTGCAGGATCTCGCCGCCCTTGGCCAGCCCGCCGACCTCGCCCTTGACCAGGCCGTCGGCCTTGCCGAAGTCGATCAGCTTGGTCTGCAGCTCCTTGGCCGCGGCCGCGTCCTTGGTCTCGATCACGAAGGTGGAGTACTGGAACGGCTCGTTGGTGCTGCCCTTGTAGCTGATGTCGCCGGCGGCCAGCGGCTCGATGGCGTCCATCTCCTTGGGTGCCAGCAGCTCGGCGGCGCGCAGGCCGCCCGCGTCGTAGACCCGGCTCTTCGGGTCCGGTGCGCCCGGCCCCGGCGGCAGCGCCTCGAACGGCTTCTGCGTGGTCGTCGTGGTCGGCGCCGCGCTGGAGGTGTTCGAGGAGGCGGTGTTGCTCGGGTCGCCGCCACCGGAGTCGCGGAAGCCGAAGAACCACACCCCCGCGCCGACCAGCGCCAGCACCACCACGATGCCGATGATCGGCAGCACCTTGGAGGACTTGCCCGAGGGCGCGCCGAACACCTCCGGCCCCTGCCGGATCCACGCCTCGTTGCCGGCAGGCGGCAGCGGCGGCAGGTCGCCGGCGCCACCCCACGGCGGGGCCGCGTTGGACTCATCGCCCCACGGGGTCTGCGGCTGCTGCTGCGGAGGCTGCTGCTGGTGCTGCGGGAACGGCTGCGGCGGCGGGGGGAACCCGCTCGGCGGCGAGGCCGGGAAACCCGGCTGCTGGTGCTGCTGCTGGGGCGGCGGCGGGAAGCCCGGCTGCCCACCCGCGTTCGGCACCACCTGGGTGCGGTCGGCGTCGCCAGCGGGGGGCTGCTGCGGCTGCCAGCCGCGCACCACCTGGGTCGCCTCCGCGCCGCCGTTGGCCACCACCTGGGTGGCCTCCGGGTTCCCCGGCGGTGGGGTGTTGTCCCGGATCGGCTGCATCACCTGGGTGCTGTCGATGCTCTGTTGCTGACCACCCGGTGGGGTGAAGGAGGGTGAGCCACCCGCCCCGGCCGCCGCCGACAGCAACTCATCGCGGCGAGCGCGGTACTCCTCGGCGGAGATCAGGCCGGCGGCCAGACCCTCGTCGAGCTTGCGGAGCTCGTCATGCCAGGTCACCCTGGCACCCCCTTCCACTGGGTAAAGAAGACGCGGCATATTGTGCCGATGCCATCGTCAGTGGTGTATGCCGCTGCCAAGTCGTGACCCTGCGCCCACCGGCGCGAATCAGGCGCCTCGTCGCTGAGCAGCGCCGTACGCCTGTTCGAGCTGCTCGCGCACCCAGTTCGCAGCGGCCGACACGGTGCGGGTACGCAGAATGTACTCGCGCCCCGCCCGGCCCACCGCAGCGGCGTGCTCAGGATCATCCGCCACCCGCCGCATGGCCCGCGCCGCGGCCGCCGGATCAGGCTCGGCCCAGCGCGCCGTCGGCGGGTACGGCTCCCAGCCTTCACCTACCTGGGTGAACTCGAACGGCACCGGGAAGCCGGTCACCGCGTCCAGGAACTCGGCCGTGCCCGAGTAGTCGGTGGAGATCACCGGTAGCCCGCGGATCATCGCCTCGGCCACGGTGAACCCGAAGCCCTCCGAGCGGTGCAGCGAGACGTAGCAGTCGCTCTCGTCGTAGAGCGCGGCCAGCTCGGCCACCGACAGATACCGCTCGATCAGCTCGATCCGCGGGTCGTCGCCGATCAGCGTGCGCAACCGCTCCGCCGCACCGGGGTGCAGCTCGCCGTTGATCGCCTTGACCACTAGGCGCACGTCCGGATCCGCCGGGAAGGCCAGCCGGAACGCCGCCACCAGCCCCCACGGGTTCTTCCGCGCCGCGATGCTGTTGAAGTCGAAGGCGAACAGGAACCGCAGCGGCGCACCCGGCAGCCTGCGGCCGCGGTTGGGTGGACCGGGGTCGCTGATCGGGATCGGGAACACCTTCACCGGCTTGTCCGTGTGCGCGCTGATCGCCGCCCGGCAGAACTCGCTGATCGTCCAGATCTCGTCGACCAGCTCGTACGCCTTGTGCATGCTCGGCGGGAACTCGTCCAGCTCCCAGGACCACACGCCGATCCGGTACCGCTGGTGGAACAGCTGCGGGTAGAGGTCCACCGCGAGCGTGGTGGTGTCGGCGTTGATGCACAGCACGCTCAGCGGGTACCGCGGCGCGCCCAGCGAGGTCGGCCGCTCGATCGCGGTCCGGTTGTTCACCAGGAAGTCCTCGACCACGGTCGCGGTCGGAATCCCCGCCGCGTGCACCGCCTTGTGCAGGGCCCGGCCCAGCTCGCCGACCCCCAGCTCCGCGGTCAGGTGCCCCAGCAGGTTCACCCCGAACTCGGCCACCGGCGCCGGCCGCTCCAGCGCGGGTTCCGGCACCGCCCACGCCGCCAGGTCGTGCTCGGCGGTGGCCACCCCCCGGCACCACTGCCGGTAGGCCTCGTTGTCAC
This sequence comes from Crossiella sp. S99.2, assembly GCF_023094165.1. Classification (GTDB taxonomy): domain Bacteria; phylum Actinomycetota; class Actinomycetes; order Mycobacteriales; family Pseudonocardiaceae; genus Crossiella. The sequence continues at coordinate 96,490 of NZ_JALMDK010000024.1, forward strand.
CCTCGGTCGGCCGGGGGAACACCACCCGCAGGTCGACCCGGCTGTCCCAGATCGCGGTCACCCAGCGGTTCAGCCCGGAGTGCGCCTGGGTCGGATTGCCCGGCCCAGCCAGCCAGTCCCGGAACGCGCCGCCCTTGTCCGGCCCGAACGCGTGCGGCGGGACCTCTGCCCCCTTGCCTGCCAACTGCTTGGCCGCCGCCTTGCCCCACTCCGCCCGGAACAACTCCCGGACCAGCGGCGTCAACGGCGTGCCGTCCGGCAGCTCGTCGAACTTGCACAGCTCAGGGGTGTCCGGCCGATAGCCCGCGGCCAGCAGCTCACCCCGGTAGGTCTCGCACAGCGCGTGCACCGCGGGCTGCTCCGACAACAGCACCCGCGGCCGCCCCGGCAGATCGGCCAGCAGCCACGGCCGCTCCGGCCGGTACCCGCTGAAGACGAACGTGCGCAGCACCTCGCCACTGGCCCGCACGGTCCCGCTGACATCCGCGGTCACCGGCCGCTGCCCGGCGTTCCAGTGCCCGACCCCGACCCCGGGATCACGCAGCACCACGTGCGGGAACAAGGCCACGACCTCATCGGTCCATCGCGGCCACCGGTCGTCCCCGCTCACCGCGTTGCGCCCGACCCGCTCGCACAGGTAGTCCAGCATCGCCCCGGCCCGCCCGGTCACGCTGAGGAACGCCGGGTCGAACACGCCACCGGCCAGCACCTCGGCCTCACTCGGCGAACGTCCGTCCTCGGGCAGCGGCGCCAGCAACCTGGGCAGCAGCACCGCGCCGTGTGCCCTGGTCAGATCGGCCAGCCGGACGAACGGCGCGAACACCTTGCTGTCCCTGCTCAGGCTGGTCACCAGATCGGTCCTGGTCAGCAACGCGCGCAGCAGGAACGGCACCAGCGCGGTACGCAGCTCGGCCGCCGGGAACGCGGTCGCCAGCCGCAGGTAGCTGTCCTCGTCGAGCCCGAACCCGTCCCAGCCGACCACCCGGACCCCGTTGGCCTGCCGCGCGCCCCGGTCCCCGTCGAGCACCGCGATGACGAACTCATGCCCCGGGTTCCACTCCAGATAGGAACCGGCGAGCACGCGCGCCGCGGGCATCCCGGCGGCGGTGGTGATGGTGCAGGCGATCGGCCGCGCCGCCTTCTCGCTCATCGAAGCTTTCCCCTCGCCGAACCTGCTCCGGATGCTATCGGCCACCGAGTGCCGGCACGTCCGGAACGCACCCGCGGGCTGGGGCGCTCCCACCGGTAACTCGGCAGCAGGGCAGAACCGGCCGGCACTGGCGGCTCGCACTGCCTATCTGCACCGCCTTGGCGGTCTCCGAAACCGTCCTCGTTCGGCATCACCTGACTTTGCCGCCGGATACTGCTGGTCAGCAGCCTCCCGTAATCCACCAAACCGCCCCTGACCAGCCGATTTGACTTCTCATTCGCCCCTGAGTAACTTTCTCTCTGCCAGCGCGGAACGGCCCCGGAAATAACCGGGAACGGGCCGCCGGAAGGGCCGCGAACCAAGCTCCCGCCAGTAGGTGGTAGAGTGGGCGCCCGAAGGAAAAACTAGCTTCCAGGACAATCAAGCCCCGGGACAAGCTGTCAGCGAGTAGCTGATAGGTTGTGCGGTGTGCGTGTGTTCTTTGAGAACTCAACAGTGTGCCGATGTAAGCCAGTAGAGC
>NZ_JALMDK010000025.1 GCF_023094165.1 Crossiella sp. S99.2
ACCGAGCCACCGGCCAGCCCGTGACCAGATCCCTGACCGCCTACGACCACTGACCGAGTTAGGACTTACTCATCTAGCCCACGCCAGCGCGGTACTGCAGGAAGCCGTGAACACCGGGATGTGCCTGTCCTGGGGATGGGCAACGTGGGACCCCAGGCCGCTGCACGCCGCGCTGGACACCAAGGCCGGTGTCCTGCCCAGCCCCCAGGCCCTCATGACGCGGGCCGGTCTGCTGGTCCCCGCCGACGTCCTCGACTCGGCACAGCACTTAGCCACGATGTTCGGCATCGGCGAGTCCGCACGATGGGGCATGAGCCCGTTCGGCGGACGCGCCGACCACCCGATCTGGGAACGAGTCAACCCACGGCGATTCCTCACCCCGAACCAGAACGCCTCCTGCGCTCAGGCCATTTTCAGAACGGCTTTCGAGCTTCCCCCGGTAGACCGCATCGCGGTGGGCACAGACGACCCTCGCCACCTCGACGAACTGCTCGCCGCAGTCGAGCTCCCGGTCGACCAGGCGGCGATCGCGCGTTATCGCCAGTTACTGCGGGCCCGGGGCGATCAGGACCGCAGCAGGGGGATAAGCTCGGAGGCCACGCGGCGGGCTGGCTCCAGCAACGGCCCGGAGTAGTCCGCAGGTGCGCCCAGGATTCCCGCGGCGAAAAATAGCATCATCAACTGACCATCCCGGCTGTCCAGATCAGCTTGCCGAACACGCCGAACCTGCTCGGCCAGACCCGGAACCGCCAGCGAGTTCGACCACAGCATCGCTGCGTCGAGCCCCCGGGGCGCCTGGCCCCAGTCTTCCCAGTCCAGGATCCAAAACTCAGGGGCCGTCAGGTTCGGCCAGGCGAAATCTGCGTGCGCGGCAACCCAGCTGTGCACCGTGGTGTCGAGATCGGCACCGAAGACCTTGCCGATCTCGCCGCTGACCCGCTCCTGGGTGATCGCCACCGTGTGCAGCGTCGCCACCCGTGTGGTCTCTGCACGAGCCAGAGAATCGAGCGAGTCGTTCAGCCCCGCCCACCACTGCGGTGTCAGCTGTGGATCATTGGTCAGGATGCCGCCTGGTTTGATCGAGGCAGCGGTTATCAGGTCGGTTTCATCCGCCCGCCACATCACCCCGCGCTCTGGATCGTTCCACGACATACCGGCATGCCAGGCAGGCATCGCGATACCGGTCAGCACCGCGGCTGCCTCCGCACCGTTGAATCCCTGACCGGTGATCTTCTCCCTGCGCCGGACCTCGATGCGAACCCACGTGCCCCGGTCGGTGGGTGTCCCCACCGACCGGCGTTTGCGCACCTGCTTTCCACGATCAAGCTGCACATCCAGTGCATGCTCGACCCTGGCCAGCACATCCTCGTCGAGCTGGGTGCGCAGATCGATCTGTGCCGACGTCCCGATGCGATTGCCTGTCGTCACGACGAATCCCTTGCTGTAGCAGCGTGTGTTGGGGTGTGCGGGTAAGTCAGTGCGCGTCACTGTGGTGGCGTGGTGCCGCGCGGCCGTGTGACTGTCCCGGCCAGATGTTTCCAGCGTCTGATGCGCGGAAGCGGCGAGAGCAGGTCAAGTAATGGCAGGTGCAGCGCGGGGTTGGTAGCCAGGCTGCTGCCGTCTCCCGGTAATGCCCTGCCCCGCAGGTCGGTCGCCACTCCGCCGGCTTCGCTGACGATGACCGGGACTGGTGCCCAGTCCCAGTGCTTTCCGGTGTGCACGGAGACCACGGCGTCGGCGCGTCCTGTCACCAGCATGGCGATGCCGTAGGCGTCGTCCCCGCGATTGCACTGGAGCAGACAATGGGCATGCAACGCGGCCATGAAGTCGACTGTCCAGGTGAAGGTGTGCGTGCCGTGCACCACGGCGGTGCCCAGATGGGTGCAGTTCCCGATACGCACCTGGCGAGCCTTATCGAGATTGGGGTTGGCGCCATGCGCGATCCAGCAGCCCAGTCCGCGTCCGGCGAAGACGAGCTCCTGTTGCATTGGCATGTTGATGACGCCGATGGCGCTGCCGTGCTCGTCTTCGTAGGCGAGCAGATTGGTGAACACCGGGATCCCGTTGGTGAAGAAGCGGGTCCCGTCGATGGGATCGATCACCCATCGACGACCCGAAATGCCCTCGTCTGATCCATTTTCCTCACCGAGGATGCCGTCATCGGGGGTTTGCCGTCCCAGTTCGCGGCGCATCATGTCTTCAACGGCTTGATCCGTTCGTGTGACAACACTGCCATCCCGCTTGATCCGCGCCTGCCGCTCCGCCGTCTGAAACCCCTCCGTTGTAATGGCACCTGCCGCGTGCGCCACGGCAACCGCAAGGGATAGCAAACTTCTGTCGACAGCAGGAAGCTCAGTCTCTGTGGCCATAGGCCCCGCCCCGCGTTCTCTAGGTTAATTCACGTGCACAGTCGGCTGCGCGGCTACACCCTAGTGTTATCTGAACGGTCTGTGTGCCGAAAGCTGGGCCTTCGTCGGCGGCCTCCACCTGACATTGCATCCCCGCGTAGGGAAGGAAGGCGCGGAACGCTGCGAGGAGAGCCGAGGGAGGTCTGCTCGCCGACTGCTGCTCCTCGTTGATGGCATGAGACTTTTGTTGACCGACGGGACCCATCCGGCCCCACACGTTGCCATCCCTCGTAGGGAAGATAAGAACAACAACAAAAACAACAAGGCTTTCCGGTCAGATCGTCGCTTGCGTGTTGCCACTCCTTATAGGGGAGACGAGGACCGCAGCGTCCCAGTCTGCCAGTTGCCAACCCTCGTCGGGACATGCGCACGCCGGGCTAGGGCAGGCTGGCCCGCCAGGTCTCGTGTTGCCACCCCTTTAAGGGACATGAGCGCCGGCCATCTCGCGCAGACCAGCAGCCATCTCCTCGCGTTGCCACCCCTCGTAGGGGGACGTGAGCACCTGCCAGATCGCCTTCGTCTGGTGCGGCACCGCAATCCGTTGCAAGCCCTCGCGGGGAAGATGAGCACACGTGCCTCTGCCCTGCTGGCCCGCCTGCCCAACCTGTTGCCACCCCTCCCAGGGGAGATGAGCACGCGAGAACAGTGCGGACGTCGTCCATGGTCCGCCTTACGTTGCAACTCCTCATAGGGGAGACGAGCACCAGTGAGCAAGTAGATGCCGATCAGCAGGGCTCGTTGCTACCCGTCGTAGGGGAATTGAGCACGAGTGGCTGGCCCGCGGCGACTTCCGCCGGTACATGTTGCCACCCCTCGTAGGGGAGATGAGCACGTCCTGGCCACCGGGGCGGTGCTGGCCACTACCTAGTTGTCACCCCTCGTAGGGGAGGTGAGCACCTGGACGCGGCACAGCACCACCGTGCTCGCCGAGACGTTGCCACCCCTCGTAGGCGAGATGAGCACGAGATCATCCCGCTGAGCGAGCCCTACTCCCCGGCGTTGCCACCCCTCGTAGGGGAGATGAGCACCCGGCTTGACCCCTTTCCCCGGCACCGGCACTACCGTTGCCACCCCTCGTAGGGGAGATGAGCACGTGATCGACCCTCGGCAGGTCCCGCTGTTCGAGGTGTTGCCACCCCTCGTAGGGGAGATGAGCACTCCACCCGGACGGCTTCGGCCGCCGGCCCGCCAGGTTGCCACCCCTCGTAGGGGAGATGAGCACACCGGCGATCAGCGACTTGGCGAGTCGTTCTGGATGTTGCCACCCCTCGTAGGGGAGATGAGCACGGTTCATCCGCCAGTACCGGCAGCGAGTCGGTCACGTTGCCACCCCTCGTAGGGGAGATGAGCACCCGATAGTAAAGGGCAAGATTCGACTCCAGGCTTCCGCACCGGTCAGCAGTTGCACGGTCGTATCCAGGCACTTTCTCACATAGTCGCGAGGTGGATCACAGTTGTGCCTCAGCGCAGCCAGCCTACGCGGCCATTTCGACCTACTGCTTGCAGCCGACCTGTGGTTGCGCAGCAGCAGAAACGCGACGCTGAGCCAGTTGCCCGAGCGCACCGAGCATTAGGCGAACAGTGGATCGCCGGAACAACGGTGCGCCAGGCATGCTCCGTCGTTTCCTCCGGTCTCGGAAGCTGGCGTCGGCCCAGACCGAGTCAGAAGTGAACCGGCGGTCGTGCAACGCCAGGCGGTGGCCTGCTGCAAACCGGCGGTCCGCCTCATGGCCCATCTGCAACTCCAGTTCCACCCATTAGGGTGAACGTGTCGGCGGGCTGGCGACTTGATTCGGCTTGGCTTCCGGGCCAAGTGCCTGCCGTGCCTGATCATCGGCAACGCTGACAAAGACGAGGTCTGAACTGCGGTAATTGACCGCCGTCGCGGATGGCAACATGACCGCTTGTGGTCTGCGTGCCGCTCTTATCTGCCCTGTGAGGGCTTGACATGACCTCGCCAGGAGGGGCTGACAGAGCATCTGCTCTGTCAGCCCCTCCTGCTATCCAGCCTCTGTGCCTACGCCGAGCCGGACCGCTGACACCGGTCGCTCCCATACGAGACGCTGCCGCCTCAAACCGTCACTTGCCGTCCAGGTACGGCGACTGATAGTAGTGACCACGCATCGCGAGATCAGAACCTAAAACCCCAAGCTGTCATCGACCGAAGGAGGTGTGACGGTGAGGCTTCGCTGTCAAGTCTTCACCCGGGCCCAGCAGATCCCCTGGGATGCGCTGATGCCCAAGGGCCGCGGCGTCTTCTACGACGCGCTCCGCGACATCGATCCCGCACTGGCACAGCAACTTCACGACATCGGGATCGGCCCTCGAGGGCTCACCCCGCTGGGCTACTGCCCCCCGCGGTTCGACAAGGCCAAGACCCGTGGAGCGGGCATCTACCGCGCCGGAGGTCAGGGCATCGTGGAGGTCGGCAGCCCTCTGCTGCACATCACCCAGGCACTGGCCGAGGGCCTGACTGCCCAGCGGATCTGGGACTGGGGCGGCGTGGCCCTGCAGGTCGGGACCATCACCCCCGTCCTACCGCCCCGCTTCGCCACCGGAACAGCACTGATGCGCTCCCAAACCCCCGTCATGCTGCGCAGCACCGCCCGCGACGAATCCGGACAGCTGCGCCGCAACAACTACCTGCTGCCCGGCGATCCTGAGTGGGTGCCCTACCTGCAGATCAACCTGCAGCGCAAAGCCGAGGCACTCGACCTAGACCCTGACATCTCCGTGGAGGAGGTCACCTGGATCGGCGCCCGCCGCCGCTTCACCACCAGCGCCACCGGAGCCAAAACCGGCGCCCCGGTCGAGGTACGTCTCTCCGGTGCCCCCGCGACGTTGCAGGCGATCTGGTCCTGGGGCCTGGGCCTCTCGTGCAGCGGCGGATGGGGCTGGGTGCAGGCATGACCACCGTCGCCGAGGACACCCGCTGGCAGATGCTGCCTCAGCTCACCCCGCACAAACTCCAGCGCGTCGGCGCCTTCGCCCTGGCCGAACTAGGCGGCTGCGACCGCCTTGGTGAGCTGACTGCCGAGACCTTCCACACCGCAGTGCAGACCATGACATCCGACGTGGCTGCCACCGCCGGCGCCTCCACCGCCAAAGACCATGTGCTGCTGGCCTACAGCCACTGCCTGTGGCCCAATTCCCCGGTCAACCACCCCACCCGGGCCAAACTCACCATCCCGCAACGCAAGCAGCGCATCCAGACCTGGCGCACCCCTCCGGAGCCCGCCGACTGGCCCGGGGTGCCGTGCGCGCTGTGCGGGCGCGGTGCCTGCGGCTTCTACGGCAAAGTCGACGTGCCCCTGGGCGCCAGCATCTCCCACCGCAACACCACCACCCCCGGCCACGAAGGCATGGCCCTGTGCGTGGGGTGCTGGGCCAGCTTCCACGCCGTGGTCTACGCCAGTGTCCTGGAGGGCGGCCGGGCGACTGTGTTGCACAGCTGGGACGAGGAGTTTCTGGCCCGGGTCACCGCCACCCAGGTCGCCAAGACCCGGCGGATCCTGATGCTGGGCAGCATCACCACTCTGAGCGGCTCCTACGTGCGGGAACAACTGGCCCTGCACAGGGTGCGGGAATTCAACCGCCCTGTTGCCGCCGATGTGGAGCTGCTCATCTTCAGCAACAGCAACAAAGAGCAAACCCTGGACTGCCGAGTCCTGACCGAGCCCGCCGCCCGCTGGCTGCAGACCACCGCCTGGCATCCGCAACGACGCGAGGCCTTCGGCTTCCTCCAGCGTGCCTGCTACACCGCCAAAGTCAGCGGATCCGCGCTGCTGGCCCGGCTGCTGTTCACCACACCGCAACGCTTGCCCGCACGCATCGCCACCTACGTGACCACCGATCTGCAGGAGAACATCCGTGAAGAGACCATCCCGCTGGCCGAGCTGGGCCGCAGCTACCTGGTGGAGGTCTTGATGGCCCCACGTGAGAACGTCGAACGCATCACCGCGCTGGCAGAACGACTCGCCCAGGTGATCATCAATCAGGACGCCACAACGGAACTGAAGAAATTCCAGGTCAGCTTCCGCAAGCCTCGCCGGCTCAGGGAGTGGCTGCGGGCCCAGCGCGAACGCCACTACCTCGCCGCCACCGCCGCCATCACCGCCGACGGGGCCAGCACCGGCTCCGCCCGGCGGCCGCAGGAGGCATTCATGGACTCAGCAGATCTCTGGCTGCTGTTCAACCCCGCACCGGAGTCCGACAGTTGGTTGTACCGCGAACAGTTGCACACTGACACCCTCGCCGCGCTGTTGCGCCATGGCTGGAGCATCGACCCGGCCACCGCCCGCGAAGCCCTGGACTACAGCCAGACCCCCTCCGACGACGCCGACGGTGTCGCTGACGATGTGGAACAGCCATGACTTATCTCGTTGGCCAGATGGTGCTCGACATCAAGGCCGGAGCCCCCAACAACGGCCGAGGCGAAGCAAACGTCGCCTTGGTCAAGCAAATCCGCCTCGGCCGTGACATCCACCCCTACATCGCCGCGCAGGCCACCCGCTATTGGCTGCGCACGTCGCTGCCACCCGAGGAACGCCGCTCCCCGGTCGAGCGTTCCGGTGCCGGTGCCAAGCAGCAGGCCCACACCGCCGGTCGTCCCGACCTCTACCTCGACGATGACCTCCTCGGCTACATGGTCGCGGTCAAGGACACGAAAAAGGCTTGCCAGCGCGACACCGTGCTGGCCACCGGCACCGCGGTCTCGGTCCTGCCACAGCGCCCTACCCATGACTTCGGCACCATGAGCCGGGGATTCGACGGCGCTGACCCGGTGATCCATGAACACGAGCACTACACTGCCCACCTCGCCCAGGACATGCTGCTGGACCTGCCGCGTGTGGGCACCTTCGATCTCTCCGGCACTATCCGGCTGCCCGACCTCGCCCCTGGCATTCAGCACGAGGCCCTCGTCCCGGAGGGGCAGGCACTGCAATTCCGGGGCAACCAATCCTGGCAGCTCCCGCTGGCCGAGCGCCGCCGCCGGGCCGCGGTCCTGCTGGAAACCCTGGCCGCGATGAGGGGCGGAGCCAAACAAGCGCTGCACTACGGCGAGCGCAGCCCAGCGCTAGTGCTGCTGGCCCCGATGAAGGGCGGCAACAACCCCTTCACCCGCATCGTGCGCAACCTCGACAACCACACCACCTTCGACACCCGCGTATTCCGTGAGGAACTCACCGCCTGGGCCGACGAGCTGGACGGCCCTATCCACATCGGCTGGAGTCCCGGATTCCTCGGCGACCAGCGGGAGAAGGTCACCGAGCAGATCAGCGACCTGATCGAGGACGCCACCGTCATCATCGGCCACCCGCGCACGGTGCTGCGGACCCTGGCCCAACAGCTGCGCGACGGTGAGCGTGACGACTGGTTCCAGGACTCCGCCCGGTGACCGAGACCATCCCCGCGCTGGAGGTCACGGTGACCGCGACCGTGACCTCCTTCCGCGACCCCATGTACGCCGCGGTCCAGAAAGGACTGCCCTGCCCGCCGCCGGCCACCGTCGGGGGCATGCTCGCCGCCGCCGCGGGTGGCTGGAACCACGTCCCGGTCACCACCCGCTTCGCCCTGTCCTTCACCGCCCGCGCCGAGGGAACCGACCTGGAGACCTACCACCCCGCCGATGCCCTCGGCCGCTCCACCGACCCCACTCCGAAAGACCGCGAATTCCTCTACGACACCACCCTGACCGTGTGGCTCCTGGACGAGCTCGACCACTGGCACGCCTCGTTGCGGCGCCCGATCTGGCCACTGCGCCTGGGCCGCAGCCAAGACCTGGCCGCCGCTCGCCCACGCCGCACCAGCCTGACCCGAGGGGAGGGCGTCCAAGGACACGCGGTACTGCCCCAGACACCACAAAGCCGCGGAACGCTGCTGCGGTTGGCGACCGCGACCAGCCTCGACCGCCAACACACCCGGTGGGACAACTACCACTACGCCCCCAAGGGCACGGCCGCCCCCATCACCGACACGCTGGTGACCTCCGACGGACAGGCCGTGCAACTGCTGCCCCCGGTCCACCCCGACACCGTGAAGGCCCGTTGACGATGACCGCATCACCTGCGCCGTGGTTGTTGTCGACGGCCACACCACCACTGTCCCTATTGGACTATGTGTGGGCGAAAAGCAGCCCCCTCAAAGGACAACCAGGCGAGCTCCTCACCGAACACAGCCGCACCACTTTGGAATTCGCCTTCCGCATCCGCGACCGCATCGGCGCCATCCCCGGGATGCCACCGAAATTCTGGCTGTGGGTACTGCTGTCCGCGCTCTGCCACGACTGCGGGAAAACCTGCGGCGGGTTCCAATGCCAGATCGGCAACAGCTCCCGGCCGGCTATTCGCTGGGGGGAACGGCACGAGGTCTACTCCCTGGCATTCCTGCCCACCCTGCTTCAAGACCTCGATGATGAGGACCTGCTGTGGGTGGCCACCGGCGTGGCTACCCACCACCGCCCGCTGGACAGCCAGGAACGCGGCACCCGAGCGATCCTCACCCTCTACCCCGAACCCCACGCCGAGGACTTCACCCGCCGCTTCGACCCCGTCGACCCAGACACCGCCCAAGCCCTGCTGGACTGGCTGATCGCCACCAGCGCAAGCTATCGCCTCATTCCCCGGCTCCTGCCCACCGGCGACACCCGGCGCACCACCGCTGAGCTCGGTGCTGCCGCCCACCACCTGCTCCAGCAGTTGCGCGCACGGTGGATGGACCGCCTGCCCCGCTCCCGCCGCGACGATGGCCTGGCTGCAGTCCTGCTTCTGGGCGCGGTGACCGCGGCCGACCACCTCGCATCCGCGCCACGGGCCGAACTGCTGAAGACTCTGCCCATCCTCGGCTACCGGCAGCAGCTCACCCAGCGGCGCTCAAACGAAAACCAGCAGGTGCGCCCCTACCAGTTGCAGGCCGCTGCAGTCTCGGGCCACCTGATCCTGTTGGCCCCCACCGGCTACGGCAAAACCGACGCCGTCCTACTCTGGGGCGAAACCGCCACTACGGAGATAGCCCGGCGCTGTGGCGGACGACCACGCCTGATCTACGCCCTGCCCTACCTGGCCTCCATCAATGCCATGACCCTGCGCCTGGTCGAGGACTTGCACACCCCTGATGTCGGGGTCCTGCATTCCCGGGCCGGGCTGTATCACCTCAACCGCCTCCGCGAAGACAACACCGGCATCGACGAGGACACCGCGGAGGTGGCCGCGGCCGAGCACGCGGTGAAGGCAGTCGAGGCAAGCCGGCAACACCGCGAACTCGTCCGCGTCACCACCCCGTACCAGCTGCTGCGGGGCGCGCTCGGCGGGACCCGCCACGCCTCCACCCTGCTGGATACCGCCACCAACAGCGTACTGATCTTCGACGAACTCCACGCCTACGAACCCCGCCGCCTGGGCATGATCCTGGCCATGATGAGCCTGACAGCCCGTCTGGGCAGCCGGGTCGCAGTGCTCTCGGCCACTCTGCCCACCCGCCTGATCACCCTCATCCAGCGTGCCCTCACCCCACCCGGCAGTCCCGAACCGGCGCCCGTCGTTCTGGATGCCTACCCGCAGCAGGACTGGCCAGCCCGGCACCGCATCAGCCTGCACGAGAAGCACCTCACCGACCCACAGACCCAGCAGGCTATCGCCGCCGACCTGGCACAGGGCAAGTCCGTACTGGTCGTAGCCAATAACATCGCCGACGCCCACTACCTGTATGGGGTGCTGGAGCCACAGTGCACTCAACAACACGGCGCGGGTTCGGCCCTGCTACTGCACTCCCGCTTCCGCGGCATGGACCGCAGCGCCCTCGAAGCCGGCATCCACAAGCGTTTCGGCGCCAACACCGCCACACCCCAGCCTGGCCTGCTGATCGGCACCCAAGCTCTGGAGGTCTCCCTCAACTGCAGCCTGGATGTGCTCTACACCTCCTGCGCCACACTGGAAGCGCTGCTGCAACGGGTTCGGCCGCGTCAACCGACTCGCCCTGCTCACCGGCGCCCTGGTGCACATCTGCGCCCCCGAGTACCGAACCCGCACCGGCGAGCACGGCCTCTACGCCGACGCCGTCTACCCCGAGGAACCGACCCGCGCGACCTGGGAGTTGCTCACCCGCCATGACGGTGAACTGATCAACGAATCCAACACCCGCGGTTGGCTGGATGAGATCTACACCGGAGAGTGGGCCCGGCACTGGGAAGACGCTGTGACCCAATCCCGCGACAGCTTCGCCGAAACCTTGACCTTCCCCCTGCCCTTCGAGGACACCATCGCCCTCACCCAGGACTTCGACCGGCAGTTCGAGGGCATCGAAGCCATCCTCGAGACCGACCTACCCGACTATCTCCGCGACCTCCAGGCTCCCGAGACCACCGCCGCCGGAAAACTGCTGGCCTCCCGCTACCTCATCCCCCTGCCCGAGCGCCTGGCCTATGCCACCACCTACCACAAGGGCGCCGGCGTGCTCACCATCAACGGCGACTACGACCCCGTCTACGGGCTCCGCTCGGTCGCCGGCGACCACAGGAGCAAATACAACCTCGGGGAGATCCTGTGATCAGCAGACAAGACATCGGCGGTGTCCACATCAAGTACCTCTACCACTGCCGTCGCCAACTCTGGCTCTACTCCAGAGGAATCCGCCCCGAGTACCTCAGCGACACCGTCGCCTACGGCAGCGCCGTGCACGACACCACCTACCCCCGATACCGCGAGATCGACCTCGGTGCCGCACGCCTGGACCACCTCGACGGCCAAGCCTGGGTCCACGAAGTCAAATCCTCCCGCACCTCCACACCCGCCGATGCCGCCCAGGCCCGTCATTACTGCTACCGACTCGACCAGCTCGGGGTTCAGGTCCACGGCGCGATCCTTCACCATCCCGCCACCCGGCGCACCCACCGCCTGCCCTACACCGACACCGAAGCCACCCAAGCCGACGCCGACATCACCACCGCCCTGGAGGTCATCACCCAGCCCGAATCACCACCCAAGCCTGGCCGATCCCGCTGTCACCGCTGCAGCTTCCACGACTACTGCTGGACCGACTGATGCCCACTGCCTCCCGCACCTACTGGCTCACCACGCCCTGCCGCATCCACCGCCAGGACAACTCCCTGCGCATCGACCGCGACGACCAGCCGTCCACACACATCCCCATCACCGATGTCCGCGACATCATCGCCGCGGCCCCCGTCGACATCAACACCTCCACCATCGCCCTGCTCAACACTCACCGCATCAACCTGCACCTGCTCTCCCACTACGGCGACTACGCAGGCTCCCTGCTCAGCGCAGACACCGCCACCTCAGGCCACGTCGTACTCGCCCAAGCGCGCCTGGCCGAACAGACCGACACCGCACTGCCCATCGCACGATCCATTGTGGACAACGCCGCCTTCAACATCCGCCGCTGCATCGACCGCCGCCTACTCCACCGCCCCTACGAAGTTCTCACACAGGCCATCCAGCACGCCGACACCATCGAGCAGCTCATGGCCGCCGAAGGAAACTTCCGACGCAGCGCCTGGGAGGTCCTGGACACCAAACTCCCCGACTGGCTCCAACTCCACGGACGCCACCGCCGCCCACCGGCCAACGCCGGCAACGCCTTCATCAGCTACGCCAACGGAATCACCTACTCACGCGTGCTCTCCGCCCTGCGCCTGACACCCCTGCACACCGGAATCGCGTTCCTGCACAGCAGCCTCCACCGGCGCCGCCACTCCCTGGCTCTTGATCTCGCCGAGATCTTCAAACCTCTCTTCGCCGAACGGCTCCTGCTACGCCTGGCCGGCCGCAAGCAACTCAACCCGAAACACTTCGACATCGACACCAACCAGGCCATGCTCAGCGACACCGGCCGCAAACTCCTCATCACGACCATCCGCGACGAACTCGGCACCACCATCGACCACCGCGGCCTCAAACGCCCCGTCGCCTACGACGAACTGCCCTACCTTGACGCACTGACACTCACCCGAACCTGCCTGGAAGGCACGCCCTACAAGCCGTTCCGGATCTGGTGGTGACCACCGGTGTATGTCATCGCGGCCTATGACACCGCCAGCGAACGCAACCCGCAGATCCTGCGAACCTGCCGCAAGTACCTGCACCACAGCCAAAACAGCGTCTTCGAAGGCCCGCTCACACCAGCACAACTACGACTGTTCCAAGCCGAAATCCAACGCCATGTCGATCCCGACTACGACCGGGTACTCGTCTGGACGCTCCCGCCCGGAGCCATACCGGAGAGGCAGTCCTGGGGACAACCAGACCCCCAACCGGACAACATCCTGTAGAAGGACGAGCTGATGTCAGCTTGCCGACGTTGTTGAGTTGCTGTCTAAGTGATCAGTTCAAAATGAGTTTTCGTAGGCAGATGATCAAGCAGGCCAGGCTGAGTATCGCTTGGTGGACGTCGGCTCGGCACTCGGTGCGGACTCGGAGTCGACGGAAGCCCTTGAGCCAGGCGAAGGCGCGCTCCACCGGCCAGCGGACCCTGCCCAGACCGGAGCCGTGTTCGACTCCGCGCCGGGCGATGACCGGGGTGATGCCGCGTGCGCGGACCAGGCGGCGGTACTTGTCGTGATCGTAGCCGCGGTCGGCGTCTGGGCTTGCCGAGCACGCCACGGATCGGAGGAATGGCGTCGATCAGCGGGATCAGCTGGGTGACGTCGTTGCGGTGGCCGCCGGTCAGAGTCACGACCAGGGGGATGCCGGTGGCGTCGGTGATCAGGTGGTGCTTGGAGCCGGGCTTGCGCCGGTCGACTGGGCTCGGCCCGATGTGGTCCCTCTGAGCGTGCGGAGATGGGTGGAGTCGACCAGGGCGGCGGAGAGGTCCAGCAGCCCGGCCACGCGCAGTTCGGCGAGCAGCCGCTCATGCAGTTGCTGCCAGACACCGGCCTCGTGCCACTCGGTCAACCGCCGCCAACAGGTCGCGCCCGAGGTGCCGAACAGAGTGGTGGGTAGCCGGTTCCAGCCGATCCCGGTGCGCACCGCGTACAGGATGACCTCCAACCCGGCCCGGTCGTCGGCACGCCTGCGACCCGGATGACGGAAGCGCCTCGGACGCACCGGGATCAACGGTTCCAGCCGAGCCCACAGCTCGTCGGTCAGGACCTCCTCGCGCATCCCCTAATCTTGAAACGTCCTGTCCTGCTGGCAAAGCCGACACGCCAGCTCATTCTGAACTGATCACTAAGCCCTGTCTGGTGCCTCCAGCGTCGCGGCCCGCGTTAGCGAGTTGGAGGCCAGCGAGGTCCATGAACCTGCCATTGCGACCCCTGATCGGGGAGATGAGGACTTTCGGCACCACCGCTACGGCGCCTGACCCAGCCGTTGCCATCCCTCATAGGGAGATAGGGACTTCTACCCGGTCGGGGCCAGCCCGCGGAATCCGGATGAATTGCCATCCCTCGTAAGGGAAATGACGACAGCGCGACCGAGCTGGACTACCTCGGGGAGTACCTGTTGCTACCCCTCGTAGGGGAGATGAGAACGCGCAGGGCCGCTGGCCTTGGCGTGGAGGAGCTGGCGTTGCCACCCCTCATGGGGAGATGAGGGACCTGCAGAGCCTGCGTCCGGGTCGTAATCCACTGTTCGTTGTCACCCCCCCGTAGGGGAGATGAGGACGTGTCCACCCCTGTGGTTGGCACTCGCAGTCGCCCGTTGCTACCCCTCGTAAGGGAGATGAGGACCGATGGTGACGCCACCGACGCGGGCCTGGTTTACATGTTGCCATCCCTCGTAGGGGAGATGAGGAGCCGGGACGTGGCCAGCGGCGGCCAGGTCATCCTGGTGTTGCCACCCCTCATAGGGGAGATGAGGACCTGCAGCGCAAGACCGGCCGCCTCCGCTTCGGCCAGTTGCTACCCCTCGTAGGGGAGATGAGGACCTGGCGCGGCAGATCGGTACCAGCACGTACACCGTGTTGCCACCCCTCGTAGGGGAGATGAGGACACCCGATCGCCCAGGGCAATGGCGGTGGACTCAGGTTGCCACCCCTCGTAGGGGAGATGAGGACCCGAGCACGAACGCAGCACGGGCCCTGAGCCCGATGTTGCCACCCCTCGTAGGGGAGATGAGGACACCACCCCGACCATCACCCCGCGCCTGGGCTGCGCGTTGCCACCCCTCGTAGGGGAGATGAGGACGCTCGTGATCGTCTGGATGCGATCGTGGATCTGATGTTGCCACCCCTCGTAGGGGAGATGAGGACGCGCGGAGACGCCGGACTGCTGCGGCTGAGCAGCGTGGTTGCCACCCCTCGTAGGGGAGATGAGGACCACCGACCTCCGCCACGGCGACGTGCTCGTCATCGCGTTGCCACCCCTCGTAGGGGAGATGAGGACCCGAGAGTAAAGGGCCGACCAGCCACTGCGGGTGCGTGGCGCACTGCCGTAGCCTACCGCGCTGGCCAGCCTCGATGCTGAGCGGACACAGGCTTGGATAGCTGGCTGCTGGCTGGATGCGTCCCATTTTCAGGCAGGGCTGCAGCGAATCTCCGGTTGTGAACAGGTGTCTGGCGTTTGGTGCCTTGTGTGGGTGGTCTCGGCCCAAATGCGCCCAGGCCCAGGCCGGCATGTGCGCTGGAAAGAGCCGCGATCTGAGACGAAATCGCAGGCGAACGCACCGCCTGGCCCTGCCGTAGGGTCTATCGGCCTCAGCTTCACCGCCTAGCTGACCTTGTCAACCGGCACGGCCAGGGAGCGTTCGCAAGGCAGATGAGAACGGCAGCCCACTGGCGATCGTGCCTGCGTTCCCCTCTCACCGTGACGCGCCGCGAGGCTGGTTGGCCTGCCTGCGGATGCTCCAGCGAGTGCACCTCTGTAACTGTTCTCCGACACTGCTGGCTCGGTGGGTTGCCAGTCTCCTTGGCCAGTTAAGAAAAAGCTGTCATCTAGAACGGGCAAGGTCGGCCAGTAGATCGATGAGCACTCGTTCCTCAAAAAGCGGCCGTTGCGCGGCCCGATCTGGCGAGCGCCGTTCATACCGCCACAGGCAGGATCCTGGCACCAGGGCTGTCAACTGTTCCACAATCGCTTGCCCCACAGGGTCGTCGTCGGCACGGATGAACAACCGTGCACCAGTGGTGGCGAGGCCTGCCAGCAGATGACGAACCGCTCCGCTGGGAACGCCGTTGGTACAGACCAGAGGAAAGGAGCCTGCGGCGAGAGCGTCTGCGGCTGCTGTGACAACAGTGGGGTTCTCACAAACGTACACCCGCCTGTCCTGCCCGCTGAGTTCGTCGTCGAGTGCGAAACCGCCTTGGAGGGAGCGCCAGGTCAGCCAGACCGGCTCCCCAGTCCGGTTGGCCGCGGCGGTGATGCCGCAGGCCGTAGCGGCGCCTGTGAGGGGGAGGTTGAGTGTCAGCACCTTGGAGGACAACGGATCGCAGATGACGCCGAGGGCGTCCCACGCGCTGCGCCACGTCTCAATGTCGAAGTCTGTGCCTTCGGATGCCGTGCTGTCGGCCAGACGCAGGATGTCCACTCCGAGTCGCCCGGAGCGGCGGTCCAGCGCGTGGGGGTCATCAAGCGCGGCGTCAGCGAGCACGCTGAGCATGATCGTGTCGGCTCCCCACGGCAGGTGGCGCCACACAGCTGCGATGGACTGCGCCAGCGCCACGAGTAGCCCGTTGCCGGCGGGCGGCAACCCTTTGCGCCGCAACCAGGTTTCCGCCGCTGTCGAGTCGATGCCGGCTTCGCACAGGGTCACCAGTGCTTGCTGGCGCTCAGTGGCGGCGCTGGCACGCTGTTCGCGGCGTTGTTCACGCCGGTTGTTCAGGTCGCGCCCGAGGAACACGCGTAGCGCCGCGTCGGGATCGAGTCCCTGCCTGAGCATCCTGGCCTTAATCATGTGCGGGGTCACTCCACGGCCAGAGGAGTCCCAGGATGTGCCCAGCAGTGCCCGGACCTCTCGCCGTTCCTGGACGGTCAGCTCAATGGCCAACGTGCTCTGGCCCCAGCTGTGGCCGTCTTCAAGGTGTTCGCACAGCGCGGAGAGGACTTTGGCGGGGCCTGACTGCGCGGCCCAGTCCATGAATCGGGTCACGGCTGCGGAGTCGGGCTCTGGCTGCCGGGTGTCCTCAGTGGGCATGTCGTCCTGGTTCATCGATGCGGCGGGGCGTGTGAGGTGGGCAGGTTATCGGGGTGAGTCGAACAAGCCGTCCTCCACTGTGATGGCTTGTCCACCGGCGGGTAGTGCTCGATGGAGTTCGGGGAGATCAGCAGGATCGGGTGTCGTGATGTGGCTGGTGGTCTTGCCGTTCCACAGCATGGTTTCGAGGAACACACCGGGCAGCGGTTTGGGTGCGCGGCAGGTAGTGACGATCGCGGCGAGGGGGACTTCGGGATTGTTGGCGAGCATGCCGGGACCGGCCATCATCCAGTCGAGGTCGCATGCTCGAAGGAGCCTGAACAGGGCGGTCTTGTTGGGGGGATCGACGCCGTCGAATGCCTCGTCGAGCCACATCAGCCGGGGTGCGTTGGGGTGCTGGTCGTACATGGCCTGCAATGCGGCGATGAACGGCGCCAGCAGGGTGACCACCCGCGCACCTCCGGAGAAGGTGTCGTGTTCGGCGCGTTCCAGTGGGATCCAGTTCGGTTTGGCGGCTGAGGCGGTGCGATATTCCAGCTTGAGGTCGAACCAGCGGCGGTAGTCCAGGGTGTGTTCCAGGCGTTTGCGCCAGTCGGTTTCCCCGTGGGCACGGGCAGCTTCCTGTGCTTCGGCGACCCGTCCGGCCAGGAACTGCTTGATCGTGTGCTGGGTGGCCGCGGGCAGGAACGTGACGCTTTCCTCTTCCAGGACCTGGAGCACCTCGTTGGCGTCGCGTTCTGCCGAGACCGGGACTCGTGTCAGGCGCAGGGTGAGCGCCGAGGTGGTGGTAGGGCTGGCTTTGAGCTTGGTGTTGATGCTTTTGCGGAGCGATTCGACTTCCACCAGTCGGTCGCGGAGGTGTTCGACGAAGGTGCTGCCCAGTAGTTCGTTGATGGCGTGGTCGAATTCCGCGTCGTAGTTGGCTTTGAGCTGGGCGAGTTGTTCCTGCAGGGTGCGTGCTGCAACGGGCGGTGCGTACGGTCGGCCGGAGCCGTCGATGATCAGTTCCACTGTGGGGAGCTGGGCCGGGTTGCTGTCGTTGGGTTCGGAGAGGTTGGCTGTCCGGCTGGAGAGGGCTTCCAGCCGGGAGCGCAGCGCAGGAAGCTGGCCGGTCAGGGCCTCCCACTTTCGCCGTGCGTGGGTTGCGGCTTGAGCTGTGCCTGGTTCCCATCCGGGGATCGGGATCAGACGAGCCGCGGACTCGGCATCGCCCAGAGCGGCCTCGGGGGTGCGGTCGGGGGAAGCGGAGATGCCGCACAGGGCAGGCAACGCGGCGTCCAGGTGTTGCCACCAGTAGGCCACCGCCTCGCCGTGGGTGGTCTGGACGGCGTGACGGTGTCGTGCCGTGGTGTCCAGGTCACTCTGGGCGGCGATCCGTTCCTCCAGCAGGGCACGCTGTTGCTCCCGCAGCGTCCGCAAGGTGGTGGTGTGGCCGGTGATCGCGGTCTCCAGCGCGGCGGCTCGCTCAAGGACTCCTTGCCCGTCCAAGGACAATGCCGCCCGTGCCTCCTCTGCTTCGGTGCGCAGAGCTTCGGCTTCCTCCTGCGCCGTGCCGGCGGCCTTGGTTTCACTGCTGAATTCCGCTTCACAGCGACCCAGCGTCTCCTGCGCTCGGGTCAACGCTGCGCTGAGTGTGATCTCCTGTTGCGCGGCTGCGTTGAATTCGCCGATGCTGGTGCGCAAGGCCGCTACCGCAGAGGCCACGGAGTTCAGGCCTTCGGCATGGCGGGGCATCTCGTGCTCGGAGGCATAGAGCGTGATCTCCCGGGTGGCCTCCTCGAGGGCCTTCTGGGCCGCAGTCTTCGCTTCCTGGGCCCGCCGTAGTTCCCCAGCACTGGCCTTCAGGAGTGCGGCGGCCTGGCGGGCTGCGTGGACTGAGGACACCACTGCGGTATCGGAGGGAGAAGTGCGGTAGGCGGTGGCCAGTGTCTCCAGCCGGCGGGTCAGCGCGGCGAGCGCGGCTGTGAACTCCTCGACCTGGGTCTCGGCAATGGCCAGTTCGGTCCGGAGGTGCTTGAGTCGGCGTTGCCGGGCTGCTTCTCGTGCGGCGGTGCCCAGCAGTTGCGCTCCCTCGCCGGCAGGCGCGGCCTGACCGCGCAGGCCCGCGAGATGCCAGTGACCGTCGGCTGCGATGACGGCGCGCTGTGTCCCGGACGCTGGCCGAGCTGTGGCCTGGCTTGAGCTGGTGGTTGGGGGATGGTCTTTGCCGTCAGGCTCGGGGTGATCCTGGAGTGTGTCGATGTAGGCCACGCCGCAGAGCAGTCGATCTACCACGGTGGCCAACTCGGCGGGGATATCGGCGGCGGGAGCCAGGACCGAGCGCAGCGTGTCTTGTTCGGGGATTCCCACGAGAGCGGGGGCGGGCGCGTGGCCCGGGGCACCTTCAGGCGTGGAGTCCGCGGCTTCGAGTTGCCAGACGACTTCGTGGCCCTCTCGGGCCTGTCGGTAGGTGCCGTCTGGGGTGATCCACGCTTGCAGGAGACCTGCCGCATCCAATGCCGCCTCCAGGACGGCGACCTGCTCCTGCGTGGTTGCGGGCATGGGGTCCACCAGTCGCCACAACGGTGCACCGGACTCGGTGATCCCCGCGGACCGTGGCCGCCGCGACCACAAGGCTGGCTGCAGCGGACTTGGTTCGCTCTCCTTGGAGAGAGTGTCGATCTCGAGGGCCACCTTCACCTGTGTCGCCTGGGCCGCTGTCAGTTCCTGGCGCTGACGCTGCTGTTGGCCGGTGAGATCGGACTGGGTGGGCAGAAAGTGTTGCCGCAGCAGGAGTTCCCTGAGTACCGGACCTGGTTGTGCCGCACCGGCGATCGTGGCGACTTGGGCCATCCACTTTTCCACGAGGTCAGCCGAGGGTGGGTTCTCGGGAAGTTGTGTGGCCCAGCCGGACAGGTCATGGGCCAAGGCCGCGACCGCCTCGTCGACGTCCGCCTCGGCCTTGTCCGAAGCCTCTTGTGCCTTCAGATGCTGGCTCTTGTTGCGGCTGAGTTGACTGTCGGCATGCTCGTCGAGTTGCTCGGCCTGGCTTTGCTGGGTGAACAAGCCACGGAGGTGGTCCAGGAGCTGCTGACGATGAGTGGTGAGGTGGTGCAGTCGGGCGATGTCGCGGCGCTGAACGAGTTCTTCGGCCAGCGTTCCGCATCCCGCTTCTGCCGCGGAGCTCATCACAGCGTGGCCGGTCTGTTGCACCGTTTCCGTGGCAGCGGTGGCATCGCCCTGGGCCGTGTCGCGATGAGAGCGGGCCTCACTCAAATGTGTGCCGGCCGACTTCAAACGTCCTTGGGCCAGCTCCGCGCGCACCTCGGCCTTGCTGGCTTGCACCGCCAGCGAGCGTGCGCTGGCAGTGGCGCTGGCCGCGGTGAGGTACTCCTGCGATTTGTGCAGGGCGTCCTTCTGCGTCTGTGCCTTCTGCCGGTTGCCCTCTGCCTCGGTGATGTTGCCGTCGATCGTCTCGAGGTTCGCCGTGCATGTGTCCAGTGTGGACTGTTCTCGCTTCTCCTTTTTCAGGGCTGCGGTGAGAGAATTGTGGCTGGCGAGCACGGGGTCGGCTGCTTGCCGGATTTCGCTGTGCGCCCAGGGAAGCCAGTACTTACTGATGAACTGGGTGATCGCGGCCAGGGCCTGTTCAGCGTTGTCCTGCTCGGTGCGCATCCGTTCCAGTTCGTCCCAATCCTGGGAGAGCTGTTCGATCTCGCTGTCGTCGACGGCGGGGAGGGCGTGACGGAAGGCGGTGGCGAGATTGTCCATGTCGAACCGGGCGCCGATTTTGGGTGTGCGCAGCACCCGCAGCACGCGAGTGAGCTGGGTGAGCACCGCGGTGTCCCCGTCGAACATGGTGCGTGCGATGGCGGCACGGTACTTCTCACCCGAGGTGTGCTGCTCGAAGCCGGTGACTGTCTTGACCTGGCCGGGATCGACGGGATAGCCGGACTCGACGAGGGTCAGTCCGGACCGCACACGGTGGCTGCCCAGCAGGGTGCACCATGTCGGGGGGATGTCGTTGTCCCCAGTTCGGGCCTGGGCGAAGAGCAGCGTGGTGAAGAACTCCGGTCCGTCCTGGGTCAGTCGGCCGTATTCGGCCCAGGCCCAGCCGCGATACTTCTTGGCGTTCTTCTCACGCCGGTCCAGGGTGTGCTCTGACGGCTCGATGTAGAAGCGGAACCGTTTGGTGGAGGATCCGAGGGTGTCGATGTTGTAGGAGGAGACATCACCGGCGAAGAGCAACAGAGTGGTCAGTGTCATCAAGGTGGACTTGCCGGTCTCGTTGGCGCCGGCCAGTTGCAATCGGCCGTCGGCGAACCAGGCTTCGGCGCGGTCGAACTCCCACAGGTTGACCACGCCGACCCGCAACGGTTGCCACCGCGAGCGGTGCGGCACCGGGAGTCCGCCCTGTTCGGCTTGCTCCCTCCACCGCAGGAGCGCGGTTGCCCCCTCGGACGGGTTGTTCTCGACCTGGGCCTGAGTCATTAGGGGGTATCCGTCTCGCGCGTCGTGGGTGGGGGAGTGGCCGGGGAATCCGCGGGGTCGGGGAGGAGCTCGTCTGTGGGCAGCGCGGGCTGGTAGCTGAGGCGGGGATTGCGGAAGCGCGCGGCGGTGGGCAGCACTGTCCAGCCCTTGTTCGCGCTGATGCGCACCACACCCAGGGCCTGGAGGATCGGCTCGACCGCGGTCCGGAGGCTGCCTGTGCCGCCGCGCAGGTCCTCGGTCAGCGCCTCGGCACAGCGGATGCGGACCTCGGCGGTGACCTGATCAATGACCTCCGAGGTGACCGTGATCCGGCCGGCGCCATCAGGTGAGGGGCCCGCGGTGAGCACCCCATCGAGGATGTTGAGGGCGAACCAGGCGGAGCGTTTGCTGCCGGGGAAGGCCAGGACCATGCCGGCAGGGCAGTCCTGCGGCAACCGAAGGAGTAATCCCTCTGCCCGGACCTCCACCGTGCCGCCGCTCATCTCCGCGGCCGCGGCAGCAAGCGAGGACCGTTGCGCCCGAGCGTAATCGGCGTCGTCGGGATGGAGATCGCCGTACAGCAAGGCGGTGTCTTCCAGCAGGTGGCGGAGCATGCGCTGGCGTCGTGTCGCCGTGCGCACCTCCTCCAGGTCCTGACCCTCCACTGTGAACACCCGGTGCACGGTGTGCGGATCGATGAACTGCAGCAAGGCATCCGAGTTGACCTCGAAGCCACCACCGATGCCCTGGCCCTCGTCTTCCCACTGACGGAGTAGCCCGTCGTCGGAGGTCCGGCGAATCAGCACACCGCAGTCGACGAGGTGATCGACCGCCTTGAGGAAGGTCTGCCGTTCGGCTCGAGCCCTCCGGCGGCCCTCCTCCTTGTCCGGATGGGGGTTGTAGGGCTTGATCTTGCACGCGGGATTGACCGAGGCTGCCCGAACCGCATCGGAGAGGTACTGCACGGTGGTCGTGCCGGTGATCTCTTCGCACGCGGCGGCCAGCACGATCCGCAGCACCAGTTCCCGACGCGACGGCGGCTCCACCATCACCGGAGCAGCGGTCAACTCCGGTCCCGCCGGGTCGCGATGCAAGCGAACGACCCCGACCGAGGTGGTCAGCCTGTACCCGACCCGCGCCGCCCACCGGGTCAGGTGGCCGCGATTGTCCAGCACCGCGCGGTAGAGCCGCGGATTGGTCTGATATGTCAGTATCGGGAAAGCCAGCAACCCCAACCAGGCCCGCTGCGCGCTGTGCAGCCTGACCGCCTGGGGAAGCTCGTCATAGACCCGAACCGTCATGCCGGGATCAACTCCAATGTCCAATCCGGACAGACAATGTCGCCGGCAGGTGTGCGTACACAGGCGGACTCCGTTGGCCTGGCCGGAGGATGGGCGATGACCTGCCACCGTCCGTCGGCGGTGGTGACCCTGCGCACCTGGGACTCCTGCGTCGTGCGTGCTGAGCCGACCGCGGCCAGAATGCCCCAGAACAGCGCAGCCTCCCCCAGTCCCAGCGGCGCCCACGAGGACAGCGCGCTGCCCGAGCGTGCCGCCAGCAGGTCCTCGGCGGCGGACTGTTCCCGGCGCTGCTGATCCAACAGCCACCGCGCCTGATCCCGGGCTACCCGGCGATTGGGCACCTGCCCCGCAGGACCACCGCTGCTGCCACGGGCGCGCTGGCGCGCGACAGCGTCGATCGGTACCGGCGGCGCCTCCCAGAACGAGGTCCGTGCGGCCCCCACCGGCGGATCAGCCGACTCACCGGGCAGGTGCTGGGCAGACCACTGCCCGGTGGTCTGACACCACATTCGCCACGCAGCCTGGTCATCGGGGGCCTCCTCAATCGCGGCCGCGACCCGGAACAATTCGGCCTGCCGTGTGATGTGCCCGCCAGTGGAGAGCAACGCGCGAGTGCCACGCAGCAACGGCGAGACCGCGTTGCGGACCTGGCGACGCAAGCGCGAAGCTTGAGTGTCCGGGCCGGCAAACCACGCACGCAGCGTGTCCACCCCAGCCTCGTGGACCTGCGCCATCTTCGAGATCAGCTCCTCGCCGGCACCCGGGTCCAGGCCGACCACTGCGACCTCTCGCCACAGCTGCGGCCCCAGCCGGTCCAGCTCTCCCACCGCATCCCGGATCCGGGCGGTGTAGGTGTCGATTCCGGCACCCCACACGGTGATGTAGGACATCACCGTCTCCCGCAACCGCTCGATCTTGCCTTCATCCGGTGCACCGGCCAGCGCCGAGGCCATGCGTGATTGCCACACACGCGCGGCATCGGCCATGGTCTTGAGCGTGGTACCGACCTGCGACCACGCCTGAGCCGCCGCCGGATAGTCCTTGCCCGTGACCGCCTCCAGCACCTCGTTGAGGCGGTCAGCGATCACGGCAGGCGCGAACGCCGCGGCGGAGGTCATCGCCGACTGATCATCACCACGTTCCCGCAGCCATCCGTGCAAGTCAGCCGCGTCAGTCGTGAGCTGGTAGCGATCCCGGGACCGGACGAAGTCCGCTTCCGTGCGCGCCTGGTCCTGCCAGCTGTGCACCACTCCCCACTTGGCCAGCTGCTGCATGCGGGCGTCCAGGTCCAGCACCGGCAGAGTGAGCAGGTCTCTGGCCCGCGGTACACCGACGACGGATTCGACGCGTTCACCAAGAGCCGCCAGCAGCTCATCGCGACCCACTCCGGTCAGCGTCACCGCCTGTGCCTCGAAGAGCACGTCGACGATCAGGCGGTACTGAGCGGCATGGTCTTGCGCGGTCAGGTAGCTCGCGATCTCCATCCGGCCGGGGAAGCCAGCCAACTCCCACCGGCGCAGCCCCGGCTGCTCCGGCGCCCGCTCACGTTCGCCGCCCGCGCTCACTGGTCGCTGCAGGGTGGTGTCACGACGGCGCGCGCCGTCGTGTTCGGACGGACGCTGTCGGGCAGTTGCGGCCAGGTCTCCACGGAGTTCACGCTAGGCATCGACACCGACAGCACCTCGGTTCACACGCCTGTTCGAGTAGCAGAGAGTGACGGCGAGTGTTGCTGCATGGTTGATGTACTCCCGGCAATCATCCATCGCGGTGATCCAGATCGGCGACTGCGATTCATGGAGTAGCCATACGCCCATGGATAACCTAGGTAAATATTCTTGCATGTCACCGCGGCCGCCAGGTGATGGGCGAAGAATATGCAGATGACGACGCAGAGATACCGACATCTGCCGCCAGCGCAGCCTGACTGTTGGGATGGTCGCGTTGCTCGTTTCGGGTGATGAACCCCTTCAAGCCCTCGATTCGGCCGGGATGAGACGCCAGCCGACTGGGAAGGAGGTCGTGTCCTGGACACCGGTTCGTCGGCAATCCGGATCTGTCGGTACCGGCTGTTACGTTCCCGCCCATGACGAACTTCGACGGCGCCGTGGCTCGGAATGCCGGTGGAGGACCCAAGCTGGAGCTTCATTTCAGCAGTGGCTGGCCGGCGCTCACAGAGGCGCTGAAACAGCCAGGTTCTCCGCTGAAGGGATTCTTCGCCGACCTATTCCCGAACACCAAGACAGTCTTTCAACGGTACAAGGATTCTGTCGGTGCTCTGGTCGTGCCAGCTAGCACGGAGGCACTCGGTGGCGGTATGGGCACGGTCGGCGGCGCCTTCGACTGGCTGGTCGACTTCCTCCTCTGCCCCCACCCCGACCTCCACCTGCCGGCCGTCGGAGCAGGCAGATGCGGCCACCGGATGCCGCGTGCACTGGCCGAACTCGCCGGCATCCTGGCAACACGAGCACCCAGCGAGGACACCCGAGGCGGCCAGGACAGGGTGAGCGAGTTCGACGGGCCCCACGCTGGGACTGCGGTCGATCCCGAGCTGCTCGCGCGAGGATGCTGGGCGTTGGCCTTGCTCACCGAGTTGGGGCGTGGCGTTGCGATCGAGCGCTCCCCGCTCGCCGCGGTTGACCCGACAACGGTCACCGGCCACCACCTGCTGGACATGGCCTCCAGCGTGGCACTTGACCAACTCGCCGCGCTTCGACGGCAAGCCGAAGCGGTTCTCCTGCCCGCACTGGCCGGGTATGTCGGGCGCTGGGCCATTAGTCCCACTTTCGACGGCTCGGTGCTCCTGAACGCCGACGCGGACCTGATCGCAGCAGGCACCCTCGTTGAGATCAAGACGTTGCTGGGAAGCAAACGCAAAGACGGTAGCCGCTATGCGACGCTCGACAGCCAGACCTTGTTCCAGATGATCGGCTACGTGCTCCTGGACTTCCAGGACGCATTCAAGATCCGCGAGATCATGCTGTTCAACGCCCGCTACGGTCACGTCGCCACTTGGCCGGTTCATGACCTCCTGAGCGGCCTCGCAGGCCACCCTGTCGATCTCGCCGCTACGCGAACCGAATTCAGGACGTTTCTGCTCAGCGGAGCGAAGCCGAGAGCCTGGGTTCGCTCCACACCGGCCAAGCCAGACTGATCGCAAGGACACGGGCGCGCCCCCTTGCGGTGTGGTTGGCGCGGACACCACAGAGCGAGCGTGCTGGCGGGAACCGCCTCGAATGCCGTGAACCAGCCCCGGGACCTGGGTGCCCTGGAACGTGAGGTTCAATCGCCACACGATCGGTCGACCGCTCCTGCGTGATGCGGTGCGCCCAGAACCTGCTTCCCCAGCCCCCATGACGCCGCGACGACAGGCACCTGGGCCTCGCAAGCCACCGCGCCGCCGCATCACCCGCCCCGGTGATGTCCCGACCCCTCACCGGAACCGTCGTCTGCTTCGCCGGCCGGGTCGCGCAGTGCTGCCTGGTCATGGCAGCTTCGCCGCGGATGTCAGGACCGGAGGCTACCGTGAATGTTATGGCCCGCACCGCGTTGCCCGCTCCCGAACCGCCCGGCTCACAGGGCATCGCTGACCTCATAGAACAGCACACAACGTTGCGTCCCACCGTGCACGGCCAGCTCCAAGGTGATTGCCCGTTCTGTAACTCCACGGCATTTGTGGTGCGCCCTGCACACGGCACCTACCACTGCTTCGGATGTGGCGACGGCGGTGACTCCCGCGCTTTCGCAACCAAGGTCCAACGCGACGTGTGACTCTCGGGCCCAGGAGGTTGTGCCAGGAGTGAGTCTGCTGAACCCCTTGCCCCACCGACGATGCGGCCTCCTCCTCGGCGATCTCACGATCGTCGTTGCAACGGGGCAGGGGTGTGCCCCCGTTGGGTTCGACCAGCTCGCCCCTTGCCGCATGCTCGTGGTCCGCTGTTCCTCCCCGCCACATCAGTGTCATGAACCGTTTCAGCCGTGGCGGGCAGGTGTCCCCACAACTGTCCAAGGGATAGCAGAACCCGCTGTCGCACTGGTTTGGCCGTGACAACCCGCCCTGTAGACCGGTGCCCTGGTCCTCACCTACACGAAAGATTCCGATGAACGGCACTGCCGCCGAGACTTCGCCCGAGCTTCTGCAGGATGCGATGATCACGAAGATCACAGACGCTGGGTACACCCTCAGCCCGAGGGCTGAGCAGGCACTGCGTGCCGTCGATCGCCATCTCTTTGTTCCCGACGCCACGCTTGAGCAAGCCTATGAGAACTCCATCGTGGTCACGAAGTGGAGCGATGACGAGCAGGTTCTGAGCTGTTTGTCGCAGCCGTCGATCGTCGCGCTCCAGCTGGGACAGCTGGATGTTCAGCTAGGCCACCGTGTCCTGGAGATCGGCGCCGGCACTGGCTACAACGCCGCGGTGCTCGCGTACCTAGCGGGACCGCACGGACACGTCACGGCGATCGATGTCGACGCGGACATCGTCGAGCAGGCACGCGAGAGGCTGGCCGCCGCCGGAGTCGGCAATGTGGAGGTCGTGCTCGGTGACGGCGCACTCGGCTACGGACCGGGTGCCCCGTATGACCGGATCGTGGCCACCGTGGGCGCGTGGGGCATCCCGGAGGCCTGGCTTGCACAACTCGCACCAACCGGAAGGCTGGTGGTGCCCACACGGATCCGCGGCAGCGTCTCCCGCTCGATCGCCTTCGAGCGCGATGAGGACGGCCTCTGGCGCAGCGTGGACCACAAGATGTGCAGCTTCGTGCCTCTGCGTAGCGGGATCGCCGACGACCCACGGAGGAGGATCCCGCTGACCGCTGACAACGCGGTGACACTCCAGCTCCACCAGGAACACGCCATCAACCCGGCCGAATTGATGGGGGTGCTCACACTTCCCCGGTTCGAGGCGTGGACCGGTGTCACATTCGGCCCGATGCAGTCGCTGGAGTGGCTCTACCTCCGGCTCGCGTGCGTGTTGGACGCCAGCCTCTGCTCACTGTTCGTCGACCCAGCCGCAGTCGAAGCCGGACTGGTGAAACCGATGTTCCGTGCATACACGATGGCCGTGCCCGGCGAGGGTGAACTCGCCTACCTGACCTGGCGTCGTGCCGGACACACCGAGAACGGCGGCAAGATCATGGAGATCGGAGTCATCGGCCACAGCGCCGCGGGATCCGCATTCGCCGACCACGTGGCTGGCGAAGTCCGCACCTGGGGTGAGCAACAGCGAATCCCCACCGTCCAGTTCGAGATTTCACCGACCGGCACCCACGATCCGCAGGCTGGGAAGTTCGTCCTCGACCGGCCGCACCATCGCCTGACCGCCATCTGGCAGTAGTTGCCTCTGCCATCGAACCTCTTGGCGTATAAGACCAGAGCGCGATCCGCTCAGCTTCTTGCCGTGCGTGGGGAATTCCACCTCAAGCCTGGTTCACAGCGGCACGAGTCGCGGAGGTGGTCGGGTGATACATGTGGGTGGTCTCGGCTCCACACCCCACCGCCAGCGCGGAATGGCGACACACTGACAGGCGTGGCGGAGGAGGACGGGAGCCGCAACGAGATCGGAGGCGGCGTCCACGTGTTGAGTGCCGTTTAAGTTGGTGATGAGCGTGCCGTTGGCGGCGGGGATCGGCTGGGACGAGAACGCCCGGCCGGTGGTGTTCCGGCCGGGCGTGTCGTGTTCACGCTGTCACTGCGGTCCCCAAGGTGCCGTACTCACTCGGTGATGACCTCGGCGATCGCGGCGCGGGCGGAGGACTCATCGACGATGCCCTTGTCCTCGGAATAGGCCGCCAGCAACGAGGACAGCGCGAGATTGTTGACCGCGCGGGGGTAACCGCGGGCAGTGTCATGGATCAACGTGACCGCGTCCTCGGAGAACAAGGTGTCCTTGCGGCCGGCCAACCCGAGGTGGTGTCCCAGGTAGGACGCGGTCTCGACCCCGGTCATGGGCGGGATGTTGTAACGGATGGCGATGCGCTGATCGAGCGCGGCCAGCATGCCCAGGCCGATCTTGCGACGCAGGGTCGGCTGCCCGATCAGCAGACAGGCCATCGGACTGGTGGAGTCCATGTCGTGGTTGGTCAGCATCCTGATCGCTTCGAGTTGTTCATGGTCGAGCAGGTGGGCCTCATCGATCACGACGACGGGAACCCGTCCTCGCTCGGCGTATTCGGTGGCCAGCGCGTCAGCGGCCTGCGGGATCAGCGTGGAGCGGTGCGGGCGGGGAACACCCCCGAGGGCGGTGACGATGGCGTGGTGGATGCCAGTCACCCCGACCGCCGGATTGGGCAGATAGATCACCGTGTGCCGGGGCGCGTCCAGCGCGGCCAACGCCGCCCTGGTGGCCACCGTCTTGCCGGCGCCGACCTCGCCGGTGATCACCCCGAGAGCGCGTTCGGCGATACACCAGGTGATCCGCGCCGCCGCCTGGGCATGCCCGGCATGCCGGTGCAGCATGCTCGGGGCGAGATCACGCCGGAAGGGCATGCGGGTGAACCCGTAGAACCCCTGGATCTTGTCAATCACCGCGTGTCCCTCTCCCACTGTCCAACCAAGTCCCACTTCATGGTGTCCTTGTCCCGCAAGGCATCCATGCTGTCCTCGCCAGGGTTCACCGCTGCTGCTCCCCGTCACCGTCGGGCTCGTGGCCGACCAGGGCGGTGTAATTGATCCGTCCCGCCAGGTCACTGGTGCGGGCGGTGTCGATCAACCGCAGGTAGTCGATCCCGGTGGCCGGCGCCGACTCGGCGGCCGGGGTCTCCGGACGCGCCTTGGGATGGGCGTGCCGGGACAGCTGGTGCGGCCGGGCCAACCCGAACGGCCTGTCCTGGTAACGGACCTCGATCTCGACCAGGTCGAACGGGTCGAACACCAACTCGACCTTGCGCCCGACCAGGGACCGATCGACCTCGTAGATGTTGGAGTGCAAGGACACCGTGGCGGTCTTGGTGACCGTGCGGCGCTCCGACCAGCGGAAGGCCTCCCGCAGCGCGGCCGGGGTGGGCTGCGGGAACGGTGCCCCGTCGTTCCAGCGCTCCCAGGGCTGCGCACCGGTCTCGGAGTGCACCCGCCGGTGATAGACCTGCTCGACCCAGGCGGTGAACAACCGGTTCAACTCCGCCAGGTCGCTGATCCGCTCTGGGTCGACCTCGACCAGGAACTGCTCCCGAACCGTGCGGAACAAACGTTCGATCTTCCCGCGTCCCTGCGGCCGCCCCGGGGTGGAGTGGATCAGCTTGATACCCAGCCGGGCGCAGGCCCGCAGCAGCGCGGCGTCGACGAACGCGCTGCCGTTGTCGACGTAGACACCCTCGGGGACCCCGCGCGCGGCCAATGCGGGGCGCAGGGCGGCGGCCAGGCGGACGGTGTCCTCCGCGCCGCCCCACCGGTGCCCGACGATCATCCTGCTGTGGTCATCGACGAAGGCGAACAGGTAGGTCTTGCGGCCGGCAATCCTGGGGCCATGCAACGCATCCCCGATCCAGAGCTCGTTGGGGCGGTCGGCCTCGAACCGGCCGAACGCCGCCGGCGGGCTCCCGTCCGGACGGGTGATCAGCTCCAGCCGCTGGAAGTGGCGGTGGATCGTGCGGTAGGACGGGCCCCAGCCCAGGTGCTGCGCCAGGATGCGGACCACCTGGGCGGTGGTGCGGGCGGGGTTCTCCCGCTTGAGCGCCGCGGCCAGGTCCAACACCTCGGTCGGGGTGCGCGGGGTGACCTGCCGGGTCGGGGGCAGCAGCGCGTCGAACCCGCCAGAGCGCCAGGCCCGCAGCCAGCGGTCCAGGGTGTTGCGGGAGACCCGGACCGGCTTGCCGAACGGGTCGGTGTGGGTGGTGGCCGCGATCGCCCGGACCAGCGCGCCGCGCTGCCGCGCGGATAACGCGGTGTCCGCGGCCTCGCGGATCAACTGGTAGCGGAACAGCGCGACCTGGTGGGCGCGTTCGGCCCGCCGCTGCTCGTCCTCGTCCTGCAACGCCAACGCGCTGCTCCCTTCCGGTGATGGGGCATGGCCGCTCGGAAGGGTCAACCACCACCCGTGTCACCCGAAAGGGTCAATTCGTGTTGATCCACTCAGCCGTTCGCGGCAGGCCAGCCGGGGGTGAGCAGCTGGCCGTGGCAGGCCGCGCTGACCACGGGCCAGATCGGCGCGGTGGGGACCGAGAACCGCGCCCGGACCGCGTGGACGAACCCGATCATCGCCGCGACCGCGTCGCCCAGGGGTGTCCCAGCCGGGGACGGCAGTGCCCGCGCCGGGTCGTCGACCAGCGCGACCAGCCAGCTGGTGAACCTCGCGGCGACCCGCTCGGCCCGGCCGGCCAGGCGCCGTAGCCAGCCACGGACGGTGGAGGCGGGGCGGTCGAGCAGCGCGGCGACGCGCCGGTGGCCGTGCCCGGTCGCGGCCAGCTCCAAGCCGGCGCCGATCACCACGACCTGATCGGCCCGGCGCAGCAGCACGGTGGCGGGCAGCAGTATGTGGGTGCGCAAGCAGCCCGAGCAGCGGGTTCGGCGTGGTCGCAACGGCAGCGCCTGGCCGGGTCCGCGCAGGGTGCGGGGTCGTCCCCACCCCCACGCGGTCAGCCGGCCCGAACACTCCGGGCAGGCCAGCCGGCCCGCTCCCAGCATCGCCTCGACACCACCGGTGTCGGCTCCCACGGTCACCACGTGCACGAACTCCCGAACGCACCCGACGCCCCTGGCCGGTATGACTGGGGCGTCCTTGCTGGTCACGACGTGTTCACGGTGCCGCCGGGCACTGTGGGCATCAACCGACCTTCGGCTGCTACCTGCCGGTGTTCATGTGGAGTGGCACACAACCCGATCTTCATCTCCACCCAGAAAGACAATCAACACCACGGCCCGGTCGTACAGGCCAGGACCATCCATCACCTCACCGTCACTGTCGCCGGCTCTGCCGGCACCGGTCAAGCCGGGCAGATACCGCGGCAGCTGCCCTTGGCGGTATCCGGTTTCACCGGCCGCGCCGAACACCTGGCCGCCCTCGACGGCCTGCTGCCCCACGAGGACCACGTCGCCGGGGGAGCGGTGGTGATCTCCGCGGTTGACGGCACCGCCGGAGTCGGCAAGACCACCCTGGCTGTGCACTGGGCCCACCGGGTCCAGCACCACTTTCCCGACGGAACCCTGTTCGTCAACCTCCGCGGCTACGGCCCCGCCACCCCCGCCACCCCCGACGAGGCGCTCGCCGGATTCCTGCACGCCCTAGGCGTTCCGGGCGACCGCATCCCGCCCGGTCTCGATGCCCAGGCAGGGCTGTACCGCTCGGTGCTGGCCGGGCGCCGCGTGCTGATCGTGCTAGACAACGCCAACTCCGTCCACCAGGTGCGGCCCCTGCTACCCGGCAGCCCCGGCAGCCTGGTGGTGGTCACCAGCCGGGCCAGACTGACCGGGCTGGTCATTGGTGAGGCCGCCACCCGCCTCACCCTCGACCTGCTCACCTCCGCCGAGGCACGCCGGCTCCTGCACGCCACGCTCGGCCCAGTCCGGATCGCGGCCGAACCGGAGGCCGTCGCTGCGCTGATCCGTTACTGCGCCCGGTTGCCGCTGGCACTGCGCATCGCCGCCGGCCACGCCGCGGCCCACCCGCACACCACCCTCGGCGAGTTGGTCGCTGAGATGGCCGGTGACCAGACCCGGCTGGACCTGCTCAGCAACATCGGCGACCACACCCTGGCCGTACGCGCGGTCTTCGCCTGGTCCTACCGGCAACTGACCGAGCAACAGGCCAGGCTGTTCCGGCGGCTCGGCCTGCATCCCGGGCCGGAGATCAGCCTGCACGTGGCGGCCGCGATCGCCGAAGTCGGTCTTGCCCCCGCCCGGCACCTGCTGGGCGCACTCACCGAGGTCCACCTGGTGCAGCAGGTCGCCCGGGACAGGTATCGCTTCCACGACCTGCTGCGCGCCTACGCCGCCGAACTCACCGAGGCCGAGGACCTCCCCGAGGATCGGGCCCGCCTGCACCGGGCTCTGCTGCAGTGGTACGCCCACCACATCAAGACCGCCTATGTGATCGACCGCCCGGCTTTCTCCTCCAGGCTCAGGATCCTGGAAGCACCCACCACGACCCATCCCGTGATCACCTTCGACGGCGTGGCCCACGCCTGGCAGTGGGCGGAACTAGAGAGCGACAACCTGGTCGCCGCAGCCCGCACCGCCGCCCACCAAGGCCACGACGATCTCGTCCTCCTGCTCGGCATCACCACGGTCAACTTCTTGTCCAGGAAGGCGTTGTCAGCCGAGGAGCTGGAGCTTGATTGGCTGTGCCTGACGGCAGGGCGCCGTAGCGGTGATCAGGCCGCTGAGTACGAGGCGCTGATGAACCTGGGAGAGATGCTGCAACGGCTATCCCGGCTCGACGAGGCGTTCGCTGTCTTCCACGATGCTCGTGTACTGGCACGCACGCTGGGTGATCCAGGGCGGGAAGCAGCCGCCCTGCTCGATCTCGGCAGGTGGTGCAGTCAGCAAGGGCGGTGTGCCGAGGCACTTGACTATTTCCAGAAGGCTCTGCCGCTGAGCCCAGGCGCCCAGAACGGACGGCTGGAAGGGGTGATCGAGTGCTACCTCAGCATGGCGCACGCTGGTCTCGGCAGCCACCACCAGGCGCTGCACCATGCCCGACGCGGACTGTCACTCCGACAGCAAGCGGTTGATCGCATCGGCGAAGCGGAGGCGCTGGAACAGCTGGCCCGCGCACACCAGGGCCTGGGCGCGCACCAGGAGGCCATCGCCGTGTGCGAGCAGGCCCTGACCATCAGCGAGTCCTACCCGCTGGAGAGCGCAGGCATTCTCGACGCGCTAGGGACCTCCCTGTGTCACATCGGCAACACCCAGCGGGCGATCACCTGCTGGCGGGAAGCCCTGGCGATTTTCGAGGCATTCGGCGACTATCAGGCTGCGGACCTGCGTACTCGGCTGCGCGCACTGGAAACCCGCGAGCCGGAGAACAGCTAGCATCACCGGGCTTCCTCAGCGCGGTTGTGCGTCAGGTTCGTCGTCGGGCTCGATGATCGAGCCGGTCCTGTAGTCATAGCCCGGCAGGAATGTCGCCAGTGCGGCCATGGCGTTGCTCAGCGCCACGATCGCGTCAGCCGTGTCGACCGGCGTGCATGCCCTGCTGAACTGCTCCCAGGCGTGCCGTGCCTCCGTGCCTGCCTCGTGCCAGGCCTCGTCCACAGCAGCGCCTCGCGTCAGGACCTCCTGCGCCACGACCATGCCGATGACGGGAACCGTTGCGTCAATGATGTCTTCAGTGTCTGCATCATCTTCCTGCCGCGGACTGGCGTCCCGCACCGTCGAAATGGCCGTCCACAGCAGCTCACGCTGCTCGCGGCTGATCTCGAATCTCCCCACGGAGTCACTCACAGCCGCTCTCCTCGCACCGCAGTGCAGTCATAGCCCTCACCGACGCCGTTCCTGTGACCGCTTCACCACGTGGCACGCTACTGAACGTGGGTCCTCACCGCGCATCCGTCCATCCTTCTCCCATCGCCGGTGATCCGGCTTGTCCGGATCTTGCTGGCGGTCTTGGCGAGGTGTGCGGGCCGAGTGAGTTGGTGATGGCGCGGTGCTCGCACGGCAGTCGCGGCCGCGTGCCGCTGGGATCTTGTGGCTCGAATCGTGGTTGCTGGCCGGCGGGCTCGACTGCTGGGCCCTGACCATCCCGCCACCGCCATCACACGCAAGCACCTCGTCTGTGTTGACACCGCCGCGCTACGCCCCGGTCTCACGAGCGCGGCAGGTAAGCAGTTGCGCCCCCGGCGAAGCGAACCACATATCCCGACGCTGATTATGTGACAGCCAGACGCAGCGACCGCTGGCCGAGGTGCCGTCACCATCGTCGTGGCCGTTCCCGCCGCCAGCGCGCGTCCTGTGACAAGTAGGCCGTGTGTTGCCTCACCACGCCTGAACCAGGTGCCACCACCGAGCCTGCCGCAGCGCTCAGGCACCAGGCCACACTCACGGCGTCCCCGTAAGCGTCAACGGATGTGCGCTGACACCTTACCCAACACGGAAAGGAAACAAGCCCACATTTCACACACTGCCCACCTAGGGCAGCAATCAAGTGCCCTCTTGCTATCGTGATAGCGACATCCACCGCTACCCCTTGAGGCGGAGTAATGGCACAGCGAACCGTCGTTCAGCTCATCGACGACCTGGACGGGAACACCAGCGACGATATCTCTCGCATCGAGTTCTCCCTCGATGGTGTTGTCTATGAGATCGACCTCAACGACGCCAACGCGACACAACTCCGTGAAAATCTGGCACGCTTCGTGGACGCTGCCCGGCGCACTGGCGGCCGCATCAAGCGCGGCACCGCGCAGTCACCGTCTCTGCGCCGCGCGGGGGGTGATGGTCGAAGCAAGGACCAGACCAGAGCCATCCGGGACTGGGCGCGCACCAACGGACACCAGTTGGCCGACCGGGGCCGGATCCCTGCCTCAATCGTCGAAGCCTTCGAGGCAGCGCACTAGCACAGGCAACTGCCGGCACTGCACCTGCGGTTCATCAGCGGACCGGCCAACCAGAGGTGCCTGACAGCTGGCCTGGTGTTGCCGCACACCCTGGCTTGGTCAGCTGACCTGCTGACCCCGACCGTCCTGCACGACACCATCTCTCTCTGCGAACCTGGTCTGTCCGGTCTGTCGGTGAGTGGGGTCGCGCGCTGGGGTGGCATCGCTGGAGATCGCACCACGGCGGTGCGGCGACAAGTCTCTAGTCAGCCAGTGCCACCGGAGCCTGGGATCCGGCACAGGGCCACGGAGCGCGACACGACAAGGTGCCGTGACCTACCACCGCGCTACGCCGGAGGAGATGCCGAGAGTCGCAGCCAGGGCAGCGCACAGAACTCCTGACCAGGGCACCGTGGCGAATCTGTTCTACGTCAGCCGAACCAAGCGCTGTGTCTGTTGTGGCAGTGCGCCTGTTCAGGCACAGGGCGGGCATTCTGTTCATGCCCGTCACGCCGTGGCATGTGGGGGCGACAGGCTGAGTAGTGTCAATCGCCGTGACCGAGGCAACCGACAACGAGTTCCTGGAGCACGACCGCCACGGGCTCTATGCCGAACATCCTCAGGGTGAGGCGAGGTTCGCGGTCGCCTACCCTGACTACCCCGGTGGCGAAGCCGCCTACTGGAAGGACTTCGCCGCGGCCGCGGCGACCTACTACACCACGGAGGAACTGGAGGGTCGCCGGAGTCCGGAGCAGTACGCCGAGGAACAGGCCCGCTACGCGCTCAAGCGTCGTGTGGACGAGATTGCCCACCAGGTCGCCGACGCCGCCGGCATCAGCTATCACGATCTGTGTCACTGGCTGGTCAAGGACCAGGGATTCCCGTGGCGCAACGACTGTGACTTCGGCCAGCTGCGCACCCTGTTGGAATTCCTGCAGGCCCCAGACACAGTCGGGAAGGCGCGGCAGGCGCCGGACTATCCCGTCCGCATTCCTGCAGCAATGGTGCGGGCTGCGGGCGCCTACTGGGGACGGCGGCGGGCCGAGCGCTCTATCGGCGGGTAGGCCTGCGGACGGATGAAGCAGGTCGCAGTCGGTGGAGCCTTAATACCTGAGCGACTTCGCTGATCACTGCTGGCGCCTGGCGCCCAGCCGCTGGGGCCTCCGATGCTAGAGTGCCCCGAATCGTTGGTGTGTCAGGCCGCCAGACTTCTGCCCCTGTTGTGTTGAGGGTTGTCGCCGGGCCGTGGAGGCACCTGTGACATTGAGTCGGCGCACGTCCCGTGTTTGTCGACAACCACAGCCGAGAACTCCTCCGTTCGGAGGTGAGTTTCCGCACCGGGCCCTTGATCAGACGGAGCTGCGAGGTGCCCGCTACCGCACTAGCTCATCGGCAATGCCGTAGTAGGCAGCAAGTGCAGCGAACAAGCCGCCGGGTTTCTTGGCCGCACGCCCGAGAAGGGTGTACATGGTCGACATGCCCAACGGTTGCTGACGGGACCAGTCCGGGGCGATCTCCTGTGCCTGGGCAAGGAACCTGAGCGCGAGTTGGTCCTGACCTAGCTGCACCGCGGCCGCAGCACAGTGCAAGTAGTGGCCGGCCTCCCAGAAGGCGGGCACTTGGCCGGTCGAGGCCGGAATGCGGCTGGCGAGCCTCAACGCGCTCTCAGGATCCCCTCGCCGCAAAGCATGGTCGACCTGTTGGATAGCGGAGACTCTGGGACCGAAGATGGCGGCCTCGCTGACCATGTCCGTACCGCTACGAATCGCTGCTGCCTCTGCCACGGCCAGCACATCCTGCGCCTGGCGGTGATTGCCCTCTCGGGAGGCCGCACTGGCACCGTTGAAGAGCAGGTTGCCGAAGATGCCGGCACGGACTGGATCCCGGTCGAGCATCCGTGGTTCGATCCGCGCGGCCGCGGCCAGGGCCAGCCGCTCGGCCTCCGTGGTTTGCTTCAGCCGGACATGCGTCCACACGAGATACCGGGTCGAGATCGCCGTCTCAGTCTCTGGTGAATCTGACTCACCTGCGGCCTCCAGTGCCCTCATGGCCGCTGTCCAGGCAAGATCGTCCAGCTTGAGCCTGCCCGCCAACCCTGCCGCGAGGCGTCGTGTCGTGGACAGCACACGGTGTGCCTCGGCGTTGGCATGGCCGGTGGTGGCGTGTTCGAGTCGGTGCGCGTCGATGAGCAGAATGGGCAAGGTGGCCAGCAGTTCGCCGTTGCGACCAGCCACATAGTCCTGCCATGCCTGATGGGTACTGGCTATAAGGACGTCAGGGGCGGTGACCTCGTAGGTCTCAGGGAACTCATCCAGACATGGAACCGCGCCGAAGGTGATCGCCCGCCGAAGGTCGCGCAATCTCGTGGCATCGTCGGCCTGGGAAGCACGTGGTGTCGGCGGGAGTCCAAGCAGCGCACTCCTGGACAGGCCCACACCGGCGGCCAGCTTCGTAATGGTGTCAGGCCGCGGCGATCGTACGCCGCGTTCAATCCGGCTGATCGTGTCCTTGGTGAGCGCGGTCTTGTCCGCGAGCTCCTGTTGGGACATGTTCAGCGTCATGCGGCGCCGGGCGAGAATCTCAGGCAGAGCGAAGGCCTCCGTCGGATGTGACACGGGAACCTCCGCTGTGGCTTTACCTGATTCGCTGCTGACGAGTGATTCAGTTCTGGGGTTCGTGTTCGAGGAGGAGACCCTCTCGAATGGCTTGCAAGCCTAGCCTGATCCTGTGGGCAAGGCCGGGGCTGACAAGCTTTTCGACCTCGTCCATCGTGTACAGACCCACGGAGCGAATCTCCGGGTCAGTTGACACGATGGCCTCCACCTCGGAGTCGCTGAGCACGCCGCCGTCATAAACGAAGGCTAGGCCTTCAGGCATCGGGCCGTTGGCAGGCACGTAGTCGATGACCAGCAACCGTCCACCCTGCCAGTCGATGCCGAGTTCTTCACCGACCTCGCGAACCGCTGTGCGTCGTGGGCTCTCGCCTGCCTTGGCGGCACCTCCCGGGATCTCCCACGACTCCTTGTAAGTGGGCTCTACCAGTACAACGCGGCCACGCCCGTCGTGGAATAGCGCTCCGGCGGAGACGCGCTTTCTGATCAGCGAGGCTGCGTACTCAGGGTATGGAAGCAGGTCCAGTTTCACAGGTTCCACAGCCCCGAAGCCTACCTGCCCGGCGGCGTGGTCCCGGTGTAGACCAAAACGGTCTACTTGAGCATGTGCTCAACTGGGATGTGGTCCAGATATGCCCCTGTTGTCGCAGGTCACAGTGTTCGACACTGATCATGGAAGGCATGCGTCTGCGGCACCTCGCGTGATCGGCCCTGCGTCCTTGCTGTCGCTAGACGCCCCTCCCGCCGCCTCCCCGCGGATCCTTGCCTGCCGAGCGGGAGGTGAGTCGCAGTGTTGCTGCTCTGAGGAGGTGCGAATGCACGTTGGTCCGCTAAGCCGGAGGGTGAGTCCCCTCCGGCGAACCACCGGGGTCGGCCCGGGTGTTGTGCTGGCGACTGGATGCCGGCTTGAGCGGGGACATCTGGACGGCCGTCGGGGGAGCGGTCGGAGTAGAACTGTGCGCTTCGAGCCGCACCGATCCTTCCGACCGTGCAGATGTTGCGCCGAGTTGGTGAGGCAGGACGCTTGATTTTTGAAGCCCTGCACGGCGGTGCGGGGCCTGCTAGTCGCAATATCACACAGGGGGCTGTGCAGTTGAACCTGAAATTGGACCACGCGGTGATTACCCAGGCCGCCTACGCACTTGCCCAGTCTGTCCATGACGAGGGCTGGCGCCCGACACGCATCATCGCAGTGGTGCCGGGCGGACTCGTGCCAGCCCAACTACTCCTCCACGCCCTCGACCTTCCCCTCGAGGCATTGGGAGTTCTGTTCGACCGCCACCATCGGAGACTTGGCACAGTCCCTGACTACGTCCTGGCCGGCAGTTGGGATGCCACAGACCTCGACGGCCGCGATGTCCTCATCGTCGACGACCTCGCCAACACAGGTGGCACCCTGCGTGCGGCCCGCCGGAGGTTGCAACGCCTGCGGCCACAGCGGATTCACACAGCAGTCATCGCGGTCAACACCACAGCATGGACAGCGGCCAACCGCAGCGCCAGCACCACAACAGTGACCTACCACGCGATGGAACTGAGCCAGCCACCGAACTTTCCCTGGCACAGCATGCAGGAGATCTGCCACCGCCAGGAGTCCCTGCTGAGTCGTTCCGAACAG
Organism: Crossiella sp. S99.2; assembly: GCF_023094165.1. Classification (GTDB taxonomy): domain Bacteria; phylum Actinomycetota; class Actinomycetes; order Mycobacteriales; family Pseudonocardiaceae; genus Crossiella. Next base: position 38,941 of record NZ_JALMDK010000025.1, read on the forward strand.
CTCGTTGACACTCCGGCAGCCGATGCCAGTCAGGACGGCGCGGCAGTGATCGACAGCAGCACTCAGAAGCCACCAGAACAGCGGGGGATCTAGTGCGCACACTCGAGTCCGCCCTCGCACGAGAGGCGCGATCGATCATGGGACACCGACACCTACGGCGGGGTGAGCAGGCACCGTGGTTCCGTTCGGCCTTGAACGATGACGCGTTGGCAGAGGCGGTGCACGAGTTCACCCGCGGACGGTGGGGTGCGGCGCAGCGCCTGCTCAACCCTCGCGACGTGACCGGGGATGTCATGATTCATCGACTGCAGGTCTTGGCGCAGGAGGGCTGTCGGCACGACACCATCGATCGGTGGATCACCCACAGGGCAGACGAATCAGCCCTTCTCCTTCAGGTCTACACCGACGTCGCTCGTGCATTTCTGGACCCCGCCGACATCCAGCAGGTCACCGTGGCCTGGCATCAGTGCGTGGATGCGTCCCGGGGCGGCAATCTGTTCGCACAGGTCGCCTTGTTGACGATGGTCCGGTGCCTGCCGCCGCGGTTGCGGCACCCTTCCGGAGCTGATCCCGTCATCGGCGGCGCATGGTGGCGCTTTGCGGGCAATCTTGCAGCTCAACCTGAGTCGCGCCGGGATGAGTTCACCGAAGGCCACCGCCAGTACCTCCAGTACTACTCACCTCAGTGGCATGGCAGCGCCGAGCAGGTGCTGTCCACGGCGCGTGAACTGCGCCGTGGTGCCACCTCCGGATCACCCCGGCACGTGCTGCCACTGATCGCGGCCTGTGAACAGCTCATCGCCTCGCACCTCCAGGCCGGATCACCCCAGCACCGCAGGGGTTTCCGGTCACCGTGGCGGGACCGCAAGGTCCGCCAGAGCGTGAGCGAGGCCCTCGTCAGCTGGTGGGATCAACGGCACGGTGAGCATGCCACCAGCATCCGCGAGGCCAACTATCTGGCCTACGCCTTGGTCCACACAGGACAGCTCGAGGCGGCGGTGGACGTCTTTGACCACATCGGCCCCCACCTGACCCCGTGGCCATGGGGATTGGATCACGAGAATCCAGCCGAGGCATTCCAGGAACATCGTGAACGGGTGCGCGGCGAGAAAGCCCTCCACACGCCCCCACCGCCCGCGGCGGCCCTACCTTCTCCCCGTCACCGACAGCCCTGAAGGAATCGGCATGTCCCTGACTGAGCCTTCCAGCGCCAGTTTCTCCGCTGACCTGCCACGCCGCAAACTCGGCGGCCTGGCCGTCGTCGCGGTCGTTATCTCGGCCTCGGCGCCGCTGACCGTCGCCGCCGGCGGCACTCCCGCGGCCTTCGCCGCCTCCGGGATGGTAGGCCTGCCCTGGGTATACCTGGGTGTCGGCGGCCTCATTCTGCTGTTCTCCATCGGCTACGGAGCGATGAGCCGCCATGTGGTCACCGGCGGCGGGATGTTCACCTACGTCGCCCGCGGTCTGGGGCCACGCGCGGGAGTCGCGGCCGCTTTCGTTGCGGTGCTGGCCTACAGCGCCATCCAGGTCAGCGTCTACGGGTTTCTCGGTGCGATGGCCTCCGAGCAACTCGCTCTGCTGGGCCTGCCGGAGTTTCCCTGGGTGATTCCTGCGGCCGCGGTGGCCTTTGTGGTCCTGGTCTGCGGAGTGAGCCGGATCGAGATCAACGCCCGCCTGCTGGGAGGGCTCCTGGTCGTGGAGTGCCTGCTGGTGGCCGGATTCGTCTTCGGCGCCGCGCTGACCCCCGCACAGCCGGAGTCGATGCTGCTCGCCCTGTCTCCCGATGCGGTGGCCACCGGGTCCTTCACCGCCGCGCTGTGCCTGTGCGTGGCTGCCTACACCGGGGTGGAATCAGCGGGTCTGTACGCCGCCGAATGCCGTGAGCCCTCCCGCACGGTCGCCAAGGCCACCTACATCGCGATCGCCGCGATCACCCTGGGCTACAGCCTCATCGCCTGGTCGATGACCGCGGCCACCGGCCCAGGACAGGTCGTGACCCAGGCACAGAAACTGGGGTCCAGTTTCCTGTTCACCGTCGGGTCGCAACTGCTCGGCCCTTGGTTCGGACAGGTAGGGCCGCTGATCTATCTCTCCTCGATGTTTGCCGCGCTGCTGGCCTTCGCCACCATGGTCGCCCGGTACCTGTTCGCCCTGGGGCGTGAACGCGTGCTGTGGACCGCGCTGGGCCGCCAACACAGCGAAACCGGCGCGCCGGTGGTCGGAGCCTTCGTCCAGTTCGTCATCTCCCTGGGCGTGGTGATCCTGTTCTGGGCGGCTGATCTGCACCCGGTACAGCACCTCGCGGTCTGGACATCCGGTCTGGGGGCGCTGGGGATCCTGCTGCTGATGGCCATGACCTCGATCGCGGTGATCAGCTATTTCCGGCACCGGAACACCACGGTCAGCCGGTGGTCACGCAGCATCGCCCCAGCCCTGTCCGCTGGTGTCCTCTCCGCCCTGACGCTGCTGGTACTGCTCAACTTCGACATCATCTTGGGCAGCAGCACCCCCTTGTGGTGGATCCCTCCCGCCGCAGTCATCGCCGCCGGGCTCGGCGGCCTCGGATGGGCAAGCTGGCTCCAACGCCACCGTCCGGAGATCTATGACCAGATCGGCAACGGCGGCCGCCACCACAGCGAAGGACCCACCGGCTTCCTGACTCACTAAGTTGCCGCAGCCTACCCAGCACAGAGACTTCTGCGAAGGACCCCCGATGACCACCGCACAGCCTGCCGCGGTCCCCGCGCTGCATCCCGCCGACCCGCTCACCGCGGCCGAGATCGACACAGTGCGGGACCTGATCACCAGAACGCACCCTGATCTCGCCCTGCGCTTCTCCCTGATTGCGGCTGTGCCACCGACCATGCAGGACAACGCCGCCTTCCGTCGTGGACAAGGCCAGGGAACCCGGTGGGCCACGGTCATCGCCAACGACCACCAGGGCCAGACCTACCTCGGAGAGGTGTGCCTGTCTCCACCGCGCATCTCCTTGTGGCAGGTCCGGCCAGGACTGCAGCCGGCGATCACCAGCGACGAACTGATGACCCTGTCAGAGATCGTGACCTCCGATGCCCGCGCCGTCGCGGCGTTGGCACGCCACGGCATCATCGATCTGGAGTTGCTGCAATGCGATCCCTGGACCGCGGGCAATCTCCCGATCAAGGGAGTGGACCCATCTCGGCGGATCGTGCGGGCCACCCTCTACCAGCGGCACTTTCCCCAAGACAACGGCTACGCCCACCCCCTGCCCCTGATCGTCACCGTCGATCTGACCCAGCGCAACGTCCTGCACCTGGAGGACACCGGCCCCGCGCCGATTCCCGCCGACTGCGCCAACTACCTCACCGAACACCTCGGGCCACCCCGCACCGACATCCGCCCCCTGACCATCACCCAGCCGGAAGGGCCGAGCTTCACCGTCGACGGCGGTGTGATCACCTGGCACAACTGGCGCGCCCACATCGCCCTGCACCCGGTGGACGGCCTGGTCCTCAGCGATGTGTCCTATCAGGACGGAGACCGCTCCCGCCGGGTGCTGCACCACCTGGCACTGGCCGAAATGGTCGTGCCCTACGGCGACCCCCATCCGCTGTTCTCCTGGCGCAACGCCTTCGACGTCGGTGAGTACCACCTGGGACGGCAAGTCAATTCGCTCCGGCTGGGCTGTGACTGCGTCGGCGAGATCGTCTACCTGGATGCCACCATCCCCGACCATGACGGCCGGCCCGAAGCCAAGCCCAACGCCATCTGCCTCCATGAGGAGGACGCCAGTATCGCCTGGCGGCACAACAACTTCCGCTGGGAAGACCGCCCCGTTGTCCGCCGAGCCCGTCGCCTGGTGCTCTCCTCCTGGTTCACCGTCGGCAACTATGAATACTGCGTCGAATACTCGCTGCACTATGACGGCCGGATCGAGTGCACTGTCAAACTAGGCGGGATCATCCAGACCCGAGCGGCACTGCCCGGTGAACCCGACGGCTACGGCGGCCGCATCACCCCGGAGCTGATGGCGCCCATTCATCAGCATTTTTTCGCCTTCCGTCTCGTTCCGGAGATCGACGGCGCAGAGATCACTGTCCATGAGGTAGACGCCGTGGCAGCCCCACCGGGACCTGACAACCCGGCAGGCAATGCCTTCCGGACCCAAACGACCCTGATCGAGTCCGAGGCCATGTCGGGCCGGGTGACAGATCCGGCCCGGGGGCGGATGTGGCGCGTCAGCAGCGCGACGGCCCGCAACGCGGCCGGCGCGCCCACCGCCTACAGCCTCCACCTCAATCCGGCCCCCAGACTGCTCGCAGCACCGGAGAGTTCCATAGCGCACCGTGCCGCCTTCGCCACCAAGGACCTGTGGATCACCCAGCACAGGCTCAGTGAGTGGTATCCCGCCGGCGACTTTGTGAATCAGAGCAACGGCGGTGGCGGCATTCCCGACTGGATCCGTCAACAACGTTCACTGACCGACACCACGCTGACACTGTGGCCGGTACTGGGGACCTTGCACTCACCGTCCACTGAGGACTGGCCGGTCATGCCGACAGCCCAGACAGGGTTCGCCCTCACGCCCAACGGCTTCTTCGACCGCAACCCGATGCTCGACCTTCCGGCCTCCGCTGGCACAACCCCCAGCCACGATCGCTCAGCCTGCCACTAGCAACCAGCCACGATCCTCACCGCAGGGGGGACACTCCCGCCGCAGCACAGCGGGTGGTGCCTACTGTGCAGTCACCGCGCCGAGGATCCGCCACGCAACCCATGTCCGCACTGACAGGAAATCTATGAACGACCCCGATACCCACCATGAGGACCCCCTCCACAGCCCAGGACCATTGAGCCAGGCCGAAGCAGCCATGGTCATCGACCTGGTCTGTAGCGAACACTCCACCGTGGACCGCTACGCCGTGACTGTGGAACTGGCAACGCCAGAGCCAACCTGCATCCGCAGCGGAGCCGATCAGGAAGCGGTCGCCTCACGCTGGGCCTCGATCACGGCACGAGACAGCACCACCGGGGCGCGGTTCTCAGGCCTGGTGAACATCCGCGACAGGCATATCGCCAGCTGGCGGCTGCACCCGCCGGAGACTGCGTCACCTGGCTCAGACTGACCTCTGCCGCTGGAGCTCAGGCGGGCCGTCACAGCAGCCAAGCACAACGGCTCACGATCGCGCACTGCTGCTGACCTGACGCCAAACAATGTCCCCGATCGTTCACCGGCGACACCACATCGGCGTCCACATAGGACACCAACGACACTCTCGGAACCAGAAGGGCACAGTGAACCATGGCCGCAGCCATCGGCACCGAAATACGACGCGGGACCCCTGGCGACCAACGGTGGCCGTACGCCCCTGGCGTTAGTCGAGCACGTCTGCTCAACGGCTGCCTCGGCGGAGCGCTCACTACCCCCGCAGACCGCACACTCGCCACAGCACTCGATGCCGCGGACCCGACCTGGGGAGCAGCCGCCGCGATCACGGCGACGTTTGTCGAGGAGACACTCCTCGCCGGTGCCAGGGCGGGCATCCGACAGGTCCTGCAGATCGGCAACGGTGCGCCCGTACCTACCACGATGCCGCACGAACAGTTCGCCGCACACCACCGCGGCAGCACGAACTCCATCAGATACATCTACGCGCTGGAGGATCCGGTCGAGGCCGCCCTAGTGTGCGAGGAACTCATTGCCAGCACCAGAGAGCCCGCTCCAGTCCCCATGGATGCCCGGGTAGTACACGTGGCCGACTCTCGGCTCACGACGATCCTGGCCGATGTGCGGGCCTGTCAGGCATTGGGTGACCAGGAACCGCTGCTGATGCTCTTGCCCCTGACCGGCCTGAACGACGCCGAGTTCCGAGAGCTGATCACCCACGCCCGCACAGCCCTGCCAGCGGGCAGCGTGATCGCCATCGCCGCCACCGGATTCGGCTGCACCCCGACAGCGAAGGAGATCCTGGTAGCCAAGAACATGGGCAGGATCTATCGCGACGCTGGCCTCTCCTTCCCGCTGACCACCTGGGCAGAACTGGAGGTGGCGCTGCGGGACTGGCGTCTGCTGGAACCGGGAATCGTGGCCCAGACACGCTGGCGCCACCAAGGCTCACTCCCTCCAGCGGCCATACCGGTCCTCCTGGCCATCGCCACAGACCCGAGGGCAGACATTTCCGCGGTCTGGCAACGCCCCTCTCGGCCGAGGCAGGCATCGCTGCGCCTGGTCAACCCGAACCGGCGCAGCGCACCGTGACCACCACTGTCTACAGTGGAGTCAGGAAACAACTTCAGATCGTGGGCCTCTGAGACGGACATGACCACACTCCCTCGATCATCCATGCCTGCCCGAGCGGACCGTCGACACAGAATCACCGCGCTGATGCTCCGCGGTGCGCTCAGCGCAAGCGGCACGACCGCGATTCAATCACCCTCGGGTACCGGAGTGCACCAGCCCAAGGCTCTGCCGCACAAGCACCACGGACTGATCTGCACCCAGTCACCCGATCCTGACAGGTTCCCTGGCATCACCACAGGGATCACGCCCTCCAACACAGAAAGGCCCGACCGGTGATCGCCGTCAGCACCCGAGCACCTCAACTGCCCGTGCGCCGCAGTCGCCCGTGGACACATCACCAGATGTCCCAGACGCCCGAAGCCAGGGGAAGTGGACACCGGATGGTGAATGAGGCCCGGGGGCTTCGCCCACGCAGGCGCCACCGGCCTGGAGCCCATGACCATCGCTACCGGGTGCGCGAGGCCAGTCACCGCAGACGCCACCGCCGGGCCACTTCCCACCTGTCACAGGTGCGTCCGCATCAGTACCGCGGCGGCACCAGAGCGGAAGGACCTCCACTTCACAGGACGCACGGGAAGCACGCGTCCCGGCCGAACCCCACAGCGCTGCACCCGATCAGCCAGCCCGCACGCAGCACCAGCGATCACCGCCGCCCAACTTCCCTTCCCACTGAGCCACTCCAGACCCAGCCGACAGACTCATGACCACCTCCACTCCTGCCCAACAGAACAACCAGCCGACGCGCACACGACTCCGCCCATCGCAGTCAGGACACACCAGTGCGATCTGTCAGAGGGCGGCACTGCCTACCTGCGCACTGCTCCTCGCAAGGGCAGGGCACACTCGGCACGCTGTGCCGACAAGCTCCGCATCGCCGCGGCCAGTGCCCGCAGACATGTCCGAGGACGCGGCTCACTGGGCACTGCACCTCGTCGATGCCTGCGGCCTGGCCCGCTCCGCCACCTGCTTCTGGACCGTGCCGGGCAACGTCGAGTCCGCCGCACCCCACAGATGCGACACATGCCTGGTCCCAGGCGCTGCGGACCTGGCCGTCTGGGGTTGCCGCCGCAGTGACTGCCCGCAGCCGCCACACCGTAGCGGGTGCACCGCCCGTGGACACCCGAGCATGACACCTCTGCCTTTCCGACACCCACTCACCACCACGCCGGAAGAGGAGCCATGGCCGGCTCGTTGCCACTGCCCATCCAGTCCCATAGCCAGGCGCCCGGAAATGCCGAGCACACCGCGGTACCTGATACGGAGTGGTGCCGAGAACAGTTGGACCGTTCCCTCCTCCGGTACCGCCGGGCACTCCGGACCGGGGCACCGACCTGCCTTCTCACGGCCCTGATCCTGCTGGGATTCGGCACGAGGATCCACCGCGAGGTGCACAAGACGGTGGGCGGCCTCATGGCTGTGACCGGTCTCGTCGTGATCGCGATCTGGCTCGGGTGGTGGTGGCTGCGCTGGATGGTGCTCAGCACCGACCGATCGATGTATCGACTCAGCGTCGCAGCCAATGAAGCCGTGGCCTGGTCCGGCCTGGAACCGCGACACCTTCGCCAAGGCCTGATGTACACCCGAGAACGCGGTGGCGTGTATCAGTTCTACGGCCCACTGCCCGATCACGCGCTCCACGCCGAGAGCAGCAGCACCCAGGACGGATAGCGCCTGCCTGCCTCGGCAACCGGCGCACACCCCGCAAGCCCGGCGAGTGCCGGTACTCCCACTGTTGATGTTTCTCCTCACCGTTGGACACCAATGACGATCACCACCGGCCCCAGTGCGATTCAGGATGCAGCCCCAGCAGTCCACGGCCACGCGAAGCGGGAGGCTGTCCTGCGATGGGCGCGGATACTGGACCAGGCCAAGCCAGCCTCGGTCATACCGGAACCACGGCAGCGACCATCACAGTTCCCGACCGCGCCGCAACCACTGCTCGGCAGGGACCGCGACTTGGCTCTCCTGGACGAGCTGGCCGCCCTCCACCGCGCGCAACCGACGTCTGCGACCGTGGTGATCTCCGGTGAAGTCGGGATAGGAAAGACAGCCTTGGCCCTCACCTGGGGCCAGCGCAACCAGCAGCAGTTCCCACACGGGGCAATCTGGCTCGATTTGGCCGACTACCGACACGGCACCCACGCTGCCTTGGATGCCACTGCCGTCCTGGAGGCACTGCTGCGTGCACTCACCATCCCGGCCTGGCGAATCGACGCTGCGCACACCAGAGCACTCAAGGTCGAGCTGCTCCACAACGCCACCGCCGGACAACATCTACTCATCGTGGTCGACAACGCCGAAGCCACCGACGACCTGCTCGGACTGCTGCCGAGCTCGACAACCTGCGTCGTCCTGATCACCACTGCTGTCGGCCCGCCAGGACTGTGGGGACTTCGTGAGGCCAAGCACCACGTCCTGACCCCGCTGGATGACACCGCCGCGACGGAACTGGCCGCCGGCATTCTGGGCGCCTCACGAATCGAGGCCGCGGACCAAGCGTGGGAGCAGATCCTGACGCACTGCGCGGGGAACCCGCTGGCATTGCGACTAGCCGCCGTCACCATCGCCACCCGCCGGCCATCCAGCCTGACCTGGGCCGCACGCCGCCTCACCGGAGAAACCGGGACCTGCCGTGCCACCCTCGGCACGGCCCGGAGTACCGATGTGGTGGCATCGGCGACAGCCCTGGCCCTGCAGGGCGCTGGCCCACTCTTGGTCCGCCGGGTGCGCAGACTGGCGGAGTATCCCGGTCACGAGCTCACTCCACCGGTAGCCGCAGCCGTCCTCGGCTGCGGCACCAGTACCGAAGGAGGAGAGATCCTCCAACGACTCACCGACCGCGGCCTACTGACCATGATTCATCCGAACCACTACCGGATACCTCGCGCCCTGGCACGCACCATTCGCCACGCCACACCTCCACTCAGCGCGGCGTCCCAAGCCGCAGCAGTCGCCGCCGGCCTTCGTCAACTGGCCCGCACAGCCGTCGCCGCGATTGACGTCCTAGGTGGATCGGGCGACAGTTCGCTGCGAACTCCAGTCCGTGATGGCTCCACCGCGGCCGACCTCTTCGACAGCCCTTTGCAAGCCCTGGCGTGGCTGGAGGTTCACCGCAGGGACCTCCAGCGAGCCGTCACCATCACCGTGCAGCTCCGCGAGCTCCGATCCATCGTCTGGCCGTTGCACTACGCACTGAGCCGGTTGTGCGCCCTCCAGGGCGGAGCGGCCGACTGGATCCGGATCTATCAGAAAGTCCTGCCCCTGGCGTGCGAATCAGGCATGCAGCGAAGGCAAAGCGAGGTTCGCTTCGGCCTAGCGATGGCACGCCTCGTGGCGCCGCGGCCCTATCGTGCCGGATCTGCGGACGCAGGCTTGCCAGCCTCTGCACACCTGGACCTCGCCAGCCGTCTTGCCTCCATCACCGGGTCGAGATTCCTCAGCTTGCCCGAGCAGTGGAACGGTTTTCTGCCCTATCTCAGCAGCCGCTGGGCCGACCCACGAGTAGCCGAGAAACTTCACTGCACCGCAGCCGCGATCTTCGTCCGTGACCACAACGCGCGGATGGCACATGTGCACAACATCGGACTAGCCGAAAGCTGCGCTGCCACAGGCCGATCCGCGCAAGCACTGGCACTGCTCAACACCGCATCGCAGGCATTCGCGCTCATGGACGATCGCGCCGCACAGGTGCGGGTGCTGATCACCATGGCGGCTGTTCATCTGGGACTCGGTAAAGCCCACAACGCTGCAGATGCCCTCGCCCGCGCCCGCATGCTCCTCAGCCCGGAATCCTCCAGGGCAGAACACGCTGCGGTGGAAGGCAGTACAGCCATCGTGGCTGACACCATGGGGCAGCACAGCCGAGTCCGCAGTGCGCGTGCAGCGCTGGCACAACTGCTCCCGGCCAGTGGCTCAACGCCCGCGATCACCGCTGTGCTGGAAACCCTGGAACGAGAAGGAAACCGCACAGCGGCGAGTGCTAGGCAGAACACAGGCCCTGTGCCACACGCAGTAGCGGCACGGCACGATCGACCTCCAGGTGTCTCTCAACAACACCACACCTCGACTGTCCTGGCCTGACCTTGAGTTCTATACCGCTAGCCATGAGGTGGACTTACACCGTGGCGGCGCCTTCCGCCTGCATCGGCCGCCCCGTACGGCTCCGCACGCCCTGTTGTTGCGCGGCCGCATTCGCCACGACCGTTGCCCCGGCCGTGGGGCCTGGCAGATGTTTGGCGCCACTGCGGCGATGTCCCAGCCTTCTCACGGATCTGCTCTGCCGTGCGTCGGTGGCCTCGGCGACAGGGGAGCAGTGCTGGCACCCCACAACCACCATCTCCGATCGCGTACCAGGAGAACAGTGTGACGACGCTCCGACCAACCTCGCTTCGCTGGGCCACCCTGCTGGGGTCTCTGCTCGCGATGATCGCCTTGACCCCGCTGATCCTCTACTGGACCGGTGTCGCTGCGATGGGCGTGGCCAGCTGCTCGATGACCACCGACCCCGCGCACCAGGGGATCTGTTCGGTCCCCATGCAGTTCCTCCTTCTCATCCTGCCCTCCGCGGTCTGGGTGCTGTCTTTCGTGGTCATGCTGGTGTGCGGGATCGTCGCGATCAGCCACAGGCGGCGGCTGACATGGTGGATCGCCGGTCCTGCACTGGCCACAGGCTTTGCCCTGGGGGTCAGTGTCGGCCTCGGTCTGTGGCTGGGCTAGCCACGCTGACCCGTTCTGGTGACACAGCCATGCGACAGGCCGCCGATGTTCGAGCAGGTCTGATGTTCCAGCCTCGACAACGGATGTGGCTGCACACCAAGCGTCCACGACCTCAGCGTCGCGGACAGGGCGCACGCGAACCAGGTGGCGCGCTCACGCCGGCAGCGGGACTCGCTGGCCAGGGTAGGCGCGGTACTCATTGCGGCACTTCACACATCCCATTGCCTGACTGCACCCCATCATCCCCGGACACCGCACAGCGGTCCCAGATGAGTCCATGCTTGAGCCAGGCGCAACCACACACTCACCCCACCGGTCGTCTCGTACGTCTCGGCACGGCGGCGCACCTTCGCCGGAGTGCTTGCGCAGCAGGATGTTTCGTTGCACGATGGGGATGGGTGAGTGCACGGAAAGGATGGCCATGGAGGCCACTACGTTCCCGACCGATGCAATCAAAGAAGCGCCGCGATATGAGCCGCCGGAGGTCATCGCGCTCGGCGGTGTTGTCGAGCTGACCCAGGGCAGTGCGTTCGACGACACCATGGAGAAACGGTCCTACTATTTCTAGGCGGATCACGTGATGTGGTTGGCGGAAACCGTCGGCCGCGACGCTCTCCACGTACCTCCAGCACGCGCGTGCCCGGATCTGACTGCCGTCGCCGCCGACTGGATTCGGTTGTGGCACACCAGATCCGGGCCACCCGGCGGCCTACGGAAGGTTGACGTTCCAGGCTGTCGCCTGCTGGTGCTGGGCTACTGCCCCGCGGATGATCGGGAGCTGACCACCATCGGCGAGCAGGTGGCTCGCGGCGGTGATTCGGCACTAGCCTCGGTCGGCGGGAGCAGCGTGGTGATCGCCGTGCGGCGCGATGATGCAGTCATCGTGGGAGATCTCGCCGGACAACGCACGGTCTTCTACACCCGCACTCCCAACGGGCGGACCGTACTCGGATCTCACTGCAGTCACCTAGCCAGAACTGTCAGCACCGGAGTCGACAAGGGATGGCTGGCGACCCGCTTGATCCTTCCCCGCGCCTCGGACGTGTGGGCCGAGGGCTCACCGTGGACAGGAGTGCAGGCACTGCGGCCAGGCTGGGGGCTGAGACTGCGCCGCACCGGAGCCAGCTCCGTACACCAAGTGCACACCTTGCCCACTCCAGAGACAGAACAGGGGGACGCCGCAGTCGTTCTCAGAACAGCCCTGCGTCAGGCGGTAGAACTCCGGGTGCGCACAGCCCAGGTCAGTTCAGTCGACCTGAGCGGCGGACTTGATTCCTCCACCGTGGCAACCCTCGCGGCCAAGACAGCACCTGGCCGAGTGCCTGCGTAGACGATGACCATTCCCGACGTCGACGATGCTCAAGCAGCCGCCTCGGTCGTGGCTCAGGTTCCCGGCCTGACACACCGACAACGTCCCATGCCACCGCATGTCCTGCCCTATTCCGAACTTGACCAGCTACCCCCGCTGGACGAGCCCGGGGCCCTGGCTGCATCCAGTGCCTGCGAACGGTGGTGGCATTCCCACATCGCCAGCCTCGGACCAGACGTACACCTCGGGGGCGATGGTGGGGACGCGGTGATGACCGCCCCCCTGCTCTATCTCGCCGACCTGGCCCACCTACGCGCGGCCGGGCAACTCTGGCGGCATGCGGTGGGCTGGGCACAGTTGCGAAACCAAGCACCCCACCTGCTGATCCGCACCGCACGGTCGGCGCGGCAGGCGAATTACCGAAGCGAACTTGGTGCGCTGGCCGCGCAGCTCCGCGCCGGCAGCCTCCCGGCGGCCAGGCCGATGGCGGCACTCTCGCTGTTGCCGCACACCGCGGTCGCGGCCTGGATGAGCAGACAGGGGCGAGAGCTCGTGGCTGAGCGACTGCACCAGCACGCCGCAGAGCACGCGGAGCCGGTAGTTCCCGGCAGCTTCGGCATCGGTGACACGGCTGCCTGGCTCACCCTGACCGCCTTCGGCAGGCAACAACGACTCGATGCCGATCTCGCCGCGACCCAGGGAATCAACCACCAGTCGCCGTTTCTGGATGATGCGGTCATTCGGGCCTGCTGGTCGATACCGGCCTGGCATCGCACGACTCCACACCAGGCGAAACCGTTACTGGTCAACGCCTTCACCAACCTGGTGCCCGCATCCGTGCTGCGCCGCAGCACCAAAGGCGACCACACGGCTTATGCCTACCGCGGTCTGGCTACCAACGCACCCGAGCTGACCCGCCTGTTCACCGACTCCTGCCTCGCCCAGGTTGGCCTGATCGAGGACTCTGCGGTCCGCGCGGTGATCAGCCGGGCCCGGGCGGGGCAGGCAATCCCCCTCGGTGCCTTGGACCTGCTGGTCACGACCGAGTTGTGGCTACGAGGCAACAGCGGCACACACGACTCGGCAGGAAGGGACACGTCATGACGGTGCGAGCAGCACCCGGTGTACACGCTGTCATGATCGAGGGGGGAACCATGATCGTGCTGGCCGAACGCTCCGGCCAGTACTACCAGGGCTCTTCCACAGCGCGTGCCATGTGGTGTGCCCTGCAGACACACGCTGGCGACCTGTCCCCGGCGGCGCAGTCCGTGGCGACGGAGTTCGATGTGCCGGTCAGCCAGGTACGAGCCGACCTCGAAACCTTCGTCGGCCGATTACTCGAACTCTCGTTGCTGGAGGTGACCGCGTGAGCATGCCCATGGCAATGCGGCAGAAACGGCCACCAGGGTTGTTGGCCACCAGCATCGGCGCGTGCGCGGGCCTGGCGGCCTGGGCCGTGCTTCGCCTGATCCGATTCGATCGTCTCACCGCCGCGGCCGAGGCTCTGGCGCGGACCACCCAGCGCGCCGCCACAGCCGAGGAAACTCAGCGCGCGCTCGACATGGTCACCGCCGGTGCGCGCTGGATACCGGGACGGGTCGCCTGCCTGGAACGCTCGCTGGCGGCGTTCGTGATCCTGGCGGTGTGTCGGCGGGGCGTGAGCTGGTGCATCGGAGTACGCACACCACCGATCACTGCGCACGCCTGGCTCGCCGACGATGCCGGCACACCGCTGGGCGAACCTGACTCCACAACAGGCTGCAGACCGCTGCGGGTCATTTCTCGCCTGCCAGGAACCACCAGAGGAAGCTGGAGAACATCGTGAACGGCATCGATGTCGACTACCAGGTGTGGGTTCACACCTCCGAGGGGGAAGTCATCCCACAAAGCACGGCGCCGGCCACGATCGAGCGGATGCTCGGACTCCTGGCCCCCGCACCCGGGGCCGCGGTGCTGGAGATCGGCACCGGCTCAGGCTATACCGGCGCCGTGCTGTCCCACCTCGTCGGTGACAGCGGCCGGGTGGTGTCGCTGGATGTGGATGCGGACTTGGTGATCCGGGCCCGCGGCCTGCACGCCTCGGCCAACCACCGCAACATCGAGGTGCATGTCCACAATGGATTCCAAGGCTGGGCGCCGGGAGCCCCCTACGACGCTGTGATCGGGTGGACCACGGCTCCCGTCCTGCCCCGAGCGTGGGTGGAGCAAGCCGCTCCCACCGCCGTCCTGGTCGCACCAGTCAAGATTGCCGAGATCGCCCACGCCAACGCGGTCATTCTGTGCACCCTCCACCAGGGTGCGCCGGTCAACCCCGCACTGCACCCAGGATCCTTCATCGACATGCACCATGAGGTCATCGAGGAACTGGGCCGTCCTGTCCGATTCGTCGACAGCGAACTCCGCGATGACGCCGGATCGGCATGGTGGCTCAGCGCCACCGCACTCCGAGACCACGCGATGCGAGAGTCGGCGACAGCGTTGCTGGAACAGATCCGGCTTGCCGAGCCCGTCACAGGCTTCCTCCCGCAGGACCGGCAGACCATGGAGTCTTTCGCCGCCTTTGTTCTGAGCACCACTACGAGTCCCGGCAGCACCGGGGGCCCCGGACTGGGCCGGTGCATCGGGGTCGTGCACGCCCAGGGTGCTGCGTTCGTCACCTCTCATGGCCATCTGCTCGCCGCCGGAGGCACCGAGGCAGTCGAGGAACTGGGGGAGCTGCGCCGGCAGTGGCAGCACCGGGGCCGGCCCCGCCTCCAGGATCTAGAGGTGGTGCTGACCGAGGTCGCCGAGGGCTGGGCGGTACGAGCGCAGTGTGGTGCCTAGGCCGCCAGGGGAGCGGCGGGGTCAGCGACCCTGATGGTCCTGACCCCGCCCTCCTGGACCGGGCGCGGTGGGGTGAGTGCACACCTGGTGTGTGAACAACCGCAGCCCGGAGGAAAAGGGGGCGCAGGTCCGCGCTCGGCCTGCGCCCGGGAATGCTCGACGGGCGCGCACACTGCGGCAGGGCCTGGCCGCGGTCGCGCGTCGAGCTCAGTCCTGGGCGCTCACCCGCAGCAGCGCGCGAGGCCGGGCCCCGATGATCTCCAGCACGCTGTCCTTCTCCCGCGGCGCATGCAGTGCCTGCGCGACCGCGCGCAGAGTTCCGGAGCCGCTCCGCACCACAGTCGGTTCACGACACGGGACACAGGGGGAGAAGGCGGTGAGAACGCGGACTCCCACTACACACAGAGATCCTCCCCACACCGCGTCACTGTCCAGGTGATGTCCAGTCGGATGCACCAGCAACAGACCGGTCACCCGACCATGCCAGCCCGGCGTCGCGGCAACACTGAAACCCCATCCGCTGATCATGGCGCCGATGGTCACCCCGTGGACGGCCAGCTCACCTCCGCCCCTCGGGGCAGCAGGCAACCCTCTGAACCGTGGCCTCTGCAGTGATGTGTCCGCCATCGCCCTCTCCTTCACATCAGCACACACCGGGGCGGTTCAGTCGGTGAACACAGCGGTGACGGCGCGAACGACGACACACGGCCACACCGGGCGTCCCCGCCAGGACCTCGGGCATCCGCGACACCGGCCGGACTTGCCGGGCTGGTGGAGGTCGCTGAGCCAGCGCCACCCCGTGATCAGGCGGACGAGCGCGGCGTACTCCTCCCGGCCGATCCTCCCAGTCTCCAGCAGCCCGATCAGCACGGCAGTGCCACAGGCCTCCTCCGCACACACCACTTCACGCGCACGCGCCTTCTCCGGCTCCGCAGACCGCATTCGGGCCTGGGGCGCAGCGACACCGCCGGCGGTCATCGTGGGCTGCCCAGCATGGCCATCTCGGGCACATCCGCGCGGCCCGGAGCGCCCAGCCACTGCGCGAGAACAGACAACAGATCACCGAGCGTCGAGATCGCTGCCGCCGTCGGCCGAAGCTGACCCACAGGGGCGACCGGCTCACCGTCCCCCTCGCGGCGGCAGTGTCGCTGTGCCACACCGGCACACCCGCACTCGCTGTCCTCAGCGACCGCCGCAAGAAGAAATTCACCGCCGCGGCGGTGAGAAAGAACCGTCCTGGACATCCTCTGGCCTCCATGGGTGGGTGCCGCTTGGCCTCTCCACCTGCACTCAACCGGCCCGAACCGCGCGGCGACAGAGCCTTGATCCGGACATTTCTCGGACATCGACAAGACATCGCAGCCTCTGAACAGGCAAGATGCAAGTACTCGTGACACGCGCAGTCAAGCGGGGGAGAGACAGTCAGATGGGCGACAGGCTGGCCCTGAGACAACGCCGGGAGGCATGCGGCTACAGCCAGGAACAGCTCGCCGGCGAAGTCGGTGTGACACCCAGGACCGTCGGCCGCTGGGAAAGAGGGCAGAGCAATCCCCAGCCCTGGCATCGACCGCGGCTGGCCGCGCTACTACGCCTGGGCATCGAGCAGTTAGGGGTCCTGCTCACTGAGAACGAACCGGGTCTGACAGGCCGAGACCTCGCGTCAGGGACACACACGGCCCTGCCAGAGACCCTCAGTTACGGTCACACGGTCATCATCAGGGGGCAGCGCGAGACAACGGAGTGCGACGACGTGAACCGCCGAGACCTTCTGCGGCTCTTCAGCTTCGCCGGTGCAGGACTGGCATTCCCAGCAGCTGCCGATGCCGTGGATTGGGACCGACTCGCCTACCATTCCACCCACGCGCTCCGGCCTGACCCAGAGACACTCGACCAGTATGAGAAGCTCAACCTTCGCTTGTGGCGAGAATACAGCGATGCTGTCTCGAAAATGGACATGCTCGCAGTGGTTCGCCACCAGCTCAACGAGCTGACCAGCAGCCTCCAGAACAGCCCAGAGGGACCATCCAGGCGGCGCCTGTCCGCATACACCGCGGACCTGTTTCAGCTCGCAGGTGAAATCCTCTTCGACGCCAACAGGTACACCGATGCCGCCCAGTGCTATTCGTTGGCCACTGAGGCCGGCAAGCAGGCGCAGGACTACGATCTCTGGGCCTGTGCCCTGGTCCGGCATTCCTTCATCGACCTCTACGACCGCCACTTCGGCAAGGCCCTGCCACTGCTTGACGCGGCGATGAGGTGCGCGCAGCGCGGAGACCCCAGTCTGCCGACACGCCACTGGGTCAGCGTCGTTCGCGGCCAGGCCCTGGCCGGGCTCGGCCAGGAGAGAGCATGCCGTCAGGCGTTCGACATCGCTGACGGCGTCCACGACATCGATGGGCGGCACCGCACCTCAGGATGGCTGCGTTTCAACGGAACACGCCTCCCTGAGGAGCGTGGAGCCAGCTTGGTTGAGCTGGGTATCCCTGCCCTGGCAGAAGCGTCATTGACCGAAGCCTTGCGAGGTCCGCTGTCCACACGCCGACGAGGCACCGTGCTCGCCGACCTCGCTACGGTCGGCTTCCTGAGCAGAGATCTCGACCAGATGGCGCTGTCGGCTCGGCATGCCCTGGAAGCCGCGCAGCAGACAGGTTCAGGTGTCATCGAACGCAAACTGCTCGGGCTGCGGGAGCGCTTTATCCCTCTCCTGGGAGAGAAGCGGATCAGCGTGCTAGACAATCAGATTACCCACCTCTTTCCCACAGGCAGTACTCATCGTTAGTGAGGAGCGTGACTTGCAGCACGAACCTGGAGAATTTTTCCGGCAGACCTGGATTGACGCAGTGAATGAGCACTATCCGGGCGAGCCGAAAAGCTCCTATGTGGCTCCCTGGCCCGAGACTCGAGAGTGGGAACAACGGTGTGCTGCCGCGGTGGAAGGGCAGCTCCGAGATTTTCTGACCAGATCCGACGGGCATGCCGCCCAACTGACCCAGGAACAGAAAGGCCAGTATGTCACCTTGTGCTGGCTAGCCCAGGTCTACCGGCACGTTGACGACCCGAAACCGGCCTATGTGGCCGGTTGGGGAGACATGCAGGAGTGGCATCGTCGAGTGAACATCAGCATCTTCCTGCGATTCGAACAAGAGTTTCAGGCTTCCTAGACCGGGAGGACGAGGCAGCCCCACATCGGCAGCCGGGGCACCGGAGCAGCAGTCGCGTGCTGTGCCACAGACACCAACGCGACTGCCGACGGCAGGTACAGAACAGCAGTCAAAGCCCCAGTAGCGACCGAGGTTCCCGACTGCCAGCACTGGTGACTCGTACTCACACCGGATCCGCCCCTCGGGGCATGACCGAGCACGTCACGCCCCGAGGAGTCGGGACCGACCCAACCCGCCCGCTAGTGCCCCTCCCGCGAGATAGGCGAGGTGGTCTGTACTCCACCTGGCACTGCAACGGAGTCCGACACTGAGGGAGCGCCACGGCCACTCCGCCACAGCCGCAGACATCCACCGCCGCACCGCGCTTGTCCTCGTGTCATCGGGATCCTCGAGCAGCTCAGGGGAGCGCCAGCGCCCCGTCTGCTTCAGCGGCCGCCGCTGGAAGCAGACACCTGGCAACGACACGGGTTGCTCGCCTTCCGTGGCTCTGTGGCGGCAGGAAATCGGTGCAAGGTCGCAGAGCGTTCCAGAACTGGCGGCATCGGCGATACCAGGGTCCTGTTCGATCCTGAGATTTCGTGATACCGCAACGTATCTGCGCAGACTCATCCGTTATGGACAGTGATGCCTGTTCTGCGCCAACAACATTGTGTACCGCACCGCCTCCGTGCGCTGTTCGCGGCGTGCTGGAACCCTTGGCCCGCACCGTGTAAGGTCCACGATGGAGTGATCATCGCGACGATCACACCGGCGGGCCGGGGGAGACCCCTTGCGATCCCGAGCCACCGAGCCCTTATCTGAGAACGGTTCCCGGCCCGCACTGCCGCTGACAACCAAGGATCCCTGTGCCACGCTGCTTCGCTGGAATTGACTGGTCCGAAGGGCTCAATGACGTCGCCGTCGTCGACGACTCCGGCGAGATCATCGCCTCGGCGCGCATCCCCGAAACTCCCGAGGGGATCACGGAATGCTTGCGCCTACTCGCCAAGGCCAACCCCAGCTCGCGACACAGGCGCCGTGACGTCCCCATCGCGATCGAGACCGGGACGGGCCTGCTCGTCGACGCCCTCGTGAGCCGTGGCCAAACTGTCTATGCCATCAACCCCGCTGTCGTGGCCCGCTACCGCGGACGCCTGCACCCCACCAGACAGAAAAGCGACCGCAGAGACGCGGCCCTGCTGGCCAACATTTTGCGCACGGACCTCATCCACCATCGACCGCTACCAGTCAACACCCCCGCGGCCACAGCGATCGCGGTCCTGGTCCGCGAGTACCAGAGCGCGGCGCGTGCACGTCAACGTCACTTCAACCGGCTCCGATCCCAACTGCGGGAGTACTTCCCGGCCGCGATCACCGCCTGGCAGGAACTCCCCAACGGCCTGCTCCGCCCGGAAGCCCGTGCGCTACTGGCGATCGCGCCCACTCCTGCCCTGGCGGCCCGGCTTAGCCGGACCCGAGTGCGCACGACCCTGGCCGAGGCCGGCCGCACCCGCCTGCTCGACGATCAGGCCGATCGGCTGTTCGACCACTTCAGAATCCGCCAACTCCGCACCCACCCCGTAGTCGAGGAAACCATGGGCATCCGCACACTCGCACAGCTGGACGCCCTCAACCACGCAGACCACACCGCAACCGAACTCGCTGAACACGCAGGCACCGCCTTCGAGGCACACCCCCACTCCGCGATCTACCGATCATTCCCAGGCGTGGGCCCACTCATCGCCCTCCGCCTCTTCGCCGAACTCGGAGACGACAACACACGATTCGCCACAGCCCGAGGACTTCGCGCCTACGCCGGCGCGGCACCACTGACCTGGGCCAGCGGCAGCGGCAGCTCGGTGTCCTATCGCAGGATCGCCAACAAATACCTCATGGCCACCGGGCACGTCTGGGCGTTTACCTCCCTCACCAAATCGCCGGGCTGCCGCGACCACTACGACCGCCGCCGCGCCGCCGGCGATGCGCACGCCGCGGCTCTGCGTAACCTGTTCGGCCGCCTCATCACCTGCCTGCACCACTGCCTCAACCACAACGAGCTCTACAACGAGGCCACGGCGTTTGCCACAGCCGTTTCTGAGGCTGCCTGACGCCTGGGCTGGAGGACAGCCGGGAACACACCTAGGACCACATCCCGGGGCTTGACCCCTGACGTGGGAGCGGTGCCCGGCTGTCCCCCTGCCCACACCCCAAGGAACCTGGCGACTCCGCCACCTCGCCTCCTCTCTGAGCCGTGGGCACTGCCTCGTTGACCACTGTGGACAGTGGTCCGCGGTTTCAGCGGTGACCGCCATCCTCCATGGCGTGCCGAAATCCCCAACAGCACAACAGACACACGGGGCCTGGCCCCGCTCTGGAACCGGGTCACGACCATGCGGCCTGCGACGGTCACCCGATCGTGGCTGCCAGCGCGGCCGATAGTGTCCTGATTGTCATAGTGATCATGCGGCGCGAGAGGATTCCCTGGGGTGCAGGCGAAATCTGTGCTCGGTCTTGGTGAGCAGGCTCCACTCTTGATCTCGCGGCTCGAGTGGCACCTGGCCCAGCAAGAGGATCAGGTCCGTGACCATGGCCGGTGGGACCAGGTGCAAGCGGTGGCCAGCGGAGCGGACCCCGTACTCTCAGGCACGCCGCAGCATGAGCTGCACGAACTGTACTTCAGCATCATGTCGCTCGCGGCACGCAAGATCTGGGCCTCCTCAGGCAAGTCCACATACTCGATCCACCCCGGGTTGCTGGCAGCGCTTCGGACCAGCCAATCCGGCGAGCTGCCCAGAGTCATCTTCGAGCGGCTACAGCGACACCCCAACCCGCTGGTGATCTTTCCCCAGCCGATTCCGGCCACGCTGCCTGACGGCGCGGCGGCTAACGTGCACGGGTTCCTGGTGCACGGACGGTTGGCCGAGACCAGAGGCGGCTTGTGTGGCAGCGACGACCCGCAGCGCCGGGGAATCGGAGTGATCGTGATCGCCGGAGTCCTCGATCACCACGGCGTCGAAGTCAGCATTGATCAAACCCAGCTCACGCTCCCACTGGTGACCGATCACTTCACCATCGACCAGATCGTCGATCAGGTACTCACCGCCTTCGCGCCCCAGCCGGGGATCCCGCTGGCGTCGGAACGGCAGCGAGACTGGCTCATCCTGGCGGTCCGGCTGGTTCTGCACGTCCTGCTGTACTTGTGCAGCGAGGGTGCCGACATCGCTGAGCGGTCGCTGCCCACCAGAAACAGCGGGCAGAATAGGAACACGAACAGCACCAAGAACCGAGCACCCAAGCCCGCGAAGATCTACCAGGTCGGCGCAACCCACGGACCGCAACTGCTGGCCACGGCCGGATACGAAAACCTCGGCCGAGGAGTGTTCCGTGCAGTCGCTGCCGCGCACGAGGGCGAGCTGCCCCGATTGCTGTTCCACCAGGCCCACCAACTCGACGACCTGCTCACCGCGGCACTGGATGACCTGAGCAAGATGCGACAGCAGCTCCACATCACGGGGCTGGCCCGAGACACGCTGCAGGCACGGGTTCTCGAGCTGGAGAAACAGACAGCTGCACAGTCCGCGGACTTGAAGAAGGCCATGGCAACGTGCGAAAGGTGGCAGGCCGACGCAGAGAGCTACCGTGCCCAGGCGGAAGCTGTCGGTAGCCCGGAGCAGCTTGCCGAGCTACGGCTGGCACTGGAGGATCAAGCACAGCAACTCGCCGCCGCTCATAGGCAGATTGACGAGCTTGGCGACCAAGCCGCCACTTACCAGAACGAACGTGCTCGCCGCCGGCACTACAGTCCGGCCGTGGTGACTGGCCACCAGAGCGAGCCTGCCCCGGACTCCGCAGAAGAGCTGGTGCCCGCAACGTGGGAGGCCTTGCTAAGCACGGCCCGCGCACTGCCACACCTGTGGTTCAGCCCCGCCATTGGTGACACCATCGCCAACCTGCAGCCCCGTCCCGCCTGGCTCGCCGCAGCATGGAACTCTGTACGCGCGCTGTCGCACTATGCCCAGGCCAAACACCGCGCCCGAGTAATCGGCGATTCGATGACCACCTTGCGCAACTTCTCGGCCTACCTGCATGAGCACTCCAACGGAACCAAGATCTCCGCCGCGCAGGTCGCGCTCAGCGAAAGCGACGCCGTGATCAACAATCCGCGGCTGAGCAGGGTCCGGATCCACCCTGTGCCGGTCGAGATCGACGACACCGGCACGTGCCTGTATCTGGCTCATGTTCGTATTGGCCATTCCCCGCCCAGGCCACGACTGCATTTCCGCGATGAGACTGACAATCATGACGTCATCTGCATTGCCTACATCGGACCTCATTTGCCGATCACGTGACGGCTGATCCACCTGTTTGCCTTGCAAGGTCTGGCAATGCGCAGCGCTCTCACTTTCAATTCTACAGCTTTTCGGCACCTGTGCAGCATGAATGAGACTCGGCCGTCCGGATGAAGGCCAGGTGCTGCGCTCGTCCGTTGAGCTGACCCAGCCGGCGCGAGGACGTTCACCTCGGTCACGTGCCTGACTGCTCGCGTGAGCCTCTCACGGGGCAGACGACCTCACCTACCAGGTCTGGCACGATGCCTTCGTCATGCACCAGTCCGGTACCAAGAGCTTGAGAGCGCGCATGAGCGGAGAGCGGGGAACATCTCCCATGGGGTCGCGGCTGGGAAGCTCTGCTGTGACCAGCCAACTCAGGGGCGTAGATCTACTCGCCGCGCTCAATCTGCACCGACCCGACCACCAGTACTGCTCGAACCGAAGGGCCGTCGTGACCACCACCGCCCCCTACACCGAACAGCTCTCCACGCTTGGTGCCTGGGCTTGCTCGGTCCTGCTGCCGCAGACGCCATTCGATGCGGTCCGTACCTTGCTGAGCGACCTGACCACCTACACCGGTACGCCACTGAACGCCTTCCTGCCCGGCGACGGTGACCTGGTCACCGAGTTGCTGCTCGTGCGGGACCCGAACCCGACCTACGGCACCTCTCCGGACATCGCCACCTGCGAAGCGTTCGCACAGCTCCTGGCGGCAGAGACCGGCTGGCCACGCGTGCCGCAACGCGTGCCCAGCACTGGAGTTGTCGTCGGCCTCGGGCTGCGGGAGGGCAACGCGCCGGATACGCCGCAGCACGCGCTCGCCGAGGCCCATGCGCTACTGGCCGAGCACGGTGACGGCTGGCGGTGCGACTCCGCCCATCTGGTGTCCGCTCGCCTGGTTAACGGATCGGTCCGCTGGCATGACGAGCTCGGTGTGATCGTCTACGCCGATGCCGTGCTGGTGCCGGTCATCGAGCGGATCGCCGCGCTGTTTGCACAGGACCGCTTCGTGATCACCGATTTCAGTACTGGTTCCACCCGCGTCCTCACCCGGCGAATCACTGCATAGCTGAGACGTGGTCATCGCGCAGACGACCGTGGCCGACGGCAACGAGACATCTCCTCGTGAGCCTCCGCGCTGCTGGTCGAGCCCAGCAGCGCCACGATCACCTGCGGAGCAGACACCGACGCCCGCGGGCAGCTAGTGTCCTGCGCCTGAAATCCGCTGGCAATATCGTGCGAGTGAGTCGATGATCTCTTCGGCGGTCTTCTGCCAC
>NZ_JALMDK010000026.1 GCF_023094165.1 Crossiella sp. S99.2
CTCGACCTTGGACCGTCCACGACCCGCCATCGCCGAATCCTACAATTAGATAGCGGATTTCAGGCGCAGGACACTAGCGGGGGTCAGTCCGGGTACTACTGACGTGATGGAATGGCCACAAAGCCAGCCCGCTTCGCCACGAGGGCAAGCCCACCGTGCACGTGATGATCAGCAGAGCGGACCGCAGCTGAACTACCGGGGATTCCAGTTCATGCCCCGGCGGGTCAGCTCAGCTTCGATCACCCGATCCAGGGTGCCCTTGTTGCGTGCGCGCTTACACCGCGACAGCCACGCGCCGTACTTGAGCCCATCAGCCGACGTTGCTTTGAAAGGAATGTCGAGGGTGCCTTCGCGCTCGTGGTGTTCGATCACCAAGGCCAGCATTGTCTGTGCCTGGTGGGTGTAGACACACCAGATCATGCCCAGCTCATCCAGAGCGCGGCGCTGTGTCCCTACCGGCAGGATGTGCCCTCAGGCATTTGGGACACCAGCGAATACGACAAGCTGGCCCGTTACGACGCCGAGACTGGGATGCAGCCACGCGGTGTGTGGCAGTGCCATCAGACCGATGGCCCGAACTCGAAGCCACGGATCTGCGCTGGGTGGGCAGGATGCCACGACGGCGACAACTTGCTCGCACTACGCCTCGGCGTTTTCCAAGGGCGGATCAGCCCGGAGACGGCACAACGTGTGGTGGACTACACCACACCGGTGCCCTTGTTCACCAGTGGCGCCGAGGCGGCCGCGCATGGCATGCAAGACCTCGCACACCCTGGTCCCGACGCCGCGAGGATGATCGCGAAACTCGAGCGACTCAAGGGGAGCGGCCCCGCCAACGGAAAGCCGGAGAGTGCCGCGCCCGATCAGGGATGACGCTGTGCGCGGCGCCCCACGGATTCTCGCCGTCGCACCACACCGCTCACCCCGGTGCACACAGTCTGGTCAGGGGGCATAGCACTCGGACCCGGACGTGCCGTCAAGCCTGCGCCGTCCATCCGAAGCCGTCACCCACCCATCAGGCTCCGTACCTGGCTGCCCGTCCCATTCTTCTGCCGCCGCCAAAGCCTGCAGCAATGCAAGTTGGCGACTGTGTCCGTAGTACTTCCAGTGTCGCCGGTAGGTATCGCCGTCCTCGATGGACGAGTCGGTGATCTTCGCGCCAGTCAAGTCAGTGGAGACATCGACGTAGCCGAACTCCGTGATCTTCACCCGGAATCGGCCATCGTCGAGTCGACTGTAGGACTCGGGTGCGGGCAAGAACTCGGACGGGAGCTCAGGATCCAAGGCGATCTCCTGTTCAAACTAGTCCGATGAGGTATAGCAGAGGCTGAGCCACAGGCGCCTTCCTCCCCACCTCGAACCCCACGTCGATCCCGGTGCCTGTGCACCATTGCTGTCCACCATGAGGATGCCTTCACCCGATCGAGAAACAGAATCGTCCTCGCATTGAGCACCTGGCATGCTCAGCGGCCGCTCACATCGCACGCCTGCTGTACCGCACCGCTGGAGAACAATAGATGACTGACGCCGACCACGCAGGACCCGCCGCCAAGGACAGCAGGTCCTGCGGCGCGCCACCGTTGTCCACGCCTGATCAGCGCAACCGCTTCTTGTTCCACCTCCGACAGCACACTCCTGCGCTCTCTGGCCACGGTCCTGACAGCATCAGCTCAGGCTCCATGGCCAGCACTCTCCTGCTGGAGTTGAACAAGGACGATCTCCACTACCAGATAATCGGCGCCACTCACACGGTCGCGCACGAAGCCCCTCGCTGGAGGCAAGTAGTCGAAGCCGCTGTCGCCTCATTCAAGGCCGACCAGGCCCCACCACGCTCCTGGAGCGCCGTTCTTGGCCCATCGCCCCACCAAGGCGCGGCCTTCGAACGCGGCTTCACACTGCCCCAGCGACTGCACGAGCCCATCTCCATCGGCCCCATGACACTCTCGGCCATCCCTGAGTGGACCACCCAGGTTCTCCCACATCCCGGCGACCGCAGCCGTCCCTACCCGGTGTCGTTCTGGCCCATCCAGGTTCACGGAACCGTCAACGCCTACTCCACCGAGGGCGCCAGAGACCTTGCCGCCTATGACCTGGATCGACTGCGCCTGCTGCTGTCCCTGGCTTTGCCTCAGCTCTGGATTCACTGGACCTGGCCGGAGATCGAGGACAGCGACTTCATCTACAACTGGCAACGGGAAATGCGCCACTGCTGGCGACCAAAACCGGCACCAACCGTACCGCCGGTTGCCCCACTGCTGATCCCACAGTGGGTTCCCGATGCGTGGCCGCTGTTGGGGAAGCACCACTCGAAGACCCTCGCGCTGGAAGCAGCCAACAACGCTCTCCTGGACGTGGCTGAAGGCCGCCACTCTGCCGCGGGGGTTCAGCTGGTCGCCGTGCTGGAACAACTCCACGACGCCATCCACGGTAACCGTCGTGACCCGGCAGTCGGACGCAAGGGCGCGCACCGGCTGGTCGCCGAGTTTCTGGCCGAGGGCAACGAAGTGACGAGCGAGCATCGCTCACTGGCCAAGCACATCGTGATGTACCCCAAGCGCTCCAGCACCAGCCATGAGGGCGCACGGCACGGCTACGAACCCCGCCTGGGGATGCCCCTCCGGATGACCTCCCTCGGAGGCGACCGCGCCCACACCTACCGACTCAAGATCGAGATTCTGCGGGACATCTGTTCCAGCCTCCTCATCGAACAGCTCGGTGGCCCGCCTGTACAGCCCGGTGCGATCAAGGACCGCTGGCAGGCCATTGCTGACGGCCACCTGATTCTCCCCACCCGCATCTGACCGCGATCGTGGCCGCATCCAGGCGAGTCTGTTCACCAGGGGCCCAACTCTCGCGTGCCCGCAGCGCGTCGTGGGTGCGGCTACTCCTGAGCCTGCCCATGCCTGCCTCCACCAGCCGTTCCTGGACGGGCTGGACAAGCCCGAGGGCCGACCCAGATCTCCATACTCGGCAAGCTGTTCGCCTCAGACTGCGCTGGCGGCCACGACGTCAACTGCGTCGCGATGCCCACCAGATCAGCCTCGCCGAACCGTGCACCCGCACCTATGCCGCCGCGGATATCCGCATCCAGCACACACCCCGCCAGGCCTGCGCCGCGGCCGACTCTGCCTGCGCCCGACCCCAGTCTCCCGATCCACCAGTCTGCCGCGCGCCAGGGCAGGTGCGTCGTGACCAATGTGACTGGCGGAAAGGTCCGTCACCACCCGACACCGACATTAACCAGGCCACAACACCCGCTGACAGGTGGAAACACACGCTAGGCTGATCGAAGTCTGAAGGGCGAAGATCATGGATCTGGTTAATCCCGGTAGCGGCCCGCTCCCCACCGCGCATGAGGACACCGCAACTGCCAACATCGAGGCGTTCACCGCTGACGTCTGTAGCCAGTGGGGCTATCAGCGGGTCTCCTCTATTCGCCGTCCGGAACTGGACTACGGCGATGGGCGGTATGCGTGGGAGGTGGCGTTTCTCCGCCCCTGCGGCCTGTACCACAGCTGCGTGGTGCAGATGTTCGGTGTCCCTCGTAACTACAGTGCCGGCCAGAATCCCCTGACATTGCCCGAACCGCGCCTGTACGTCGATGACAGTTCCTGGGTGTGGGAGTTCGCTGTGTCGAGCATGGCAGCGGAGGACGATCGGGAAACACGCTACCGACCCGACGGCGGGCACACTGAGCACGGGGCGACCGACCCCCGGTAATCCCAGGCTGTCGGGCTGGTGCGGCCCGCACGCCAGGCCTGTCCGACCCGAAGCCAGGCGGCGTCCGCACACAGCGGGACGCTGGAGCACACACGCTGCCTCCTTGCGGCTTCGATCCGGCATGCGCCTGTACCGAGCGGTGGACGATCACGGTTTTCCTGGCGCTGCTGGGCCAGTCAACGCCGATGTGCAGGCTGCGGTCAGAACAGGCCGAGCTGGTCATCCTGTCCACGTCCTGGCGGCTGACTCCTCAGCTGTTCCAGAGTTCGCCCGTCGGCGATGTGCACGAACAGCCTCGCAGTTACGACAGCGTCGTAGACGGCCCGATGCGGCCGCAGATCCCCACCCAGGCCTGCCGCCAGGTCGAACTCAGCCACCAGCGCACTGAGGGAGTAGCTGTCCCGGCCAGGAAGCAGTCGCCGTGCGAGCGTGAGCGTGTCGAAGACCTCCGGGCACTCCCACCTGTCCAGCTTTCGCTGTAGCACTCCAACATCGACAGCGGCGTTGTGGCCGACGAGCGCAGACGCCACCAGCGCCGCGCGCACCGCGGCCTCAACGTCAGCGAACAGGGGCGCATCGATCACGTCCTCATTGCTAATGCCGTGGATCCCTGTGACAAACCGGGTGATGGGCTGTGATGGCCGTACCAACCACGACCACGGCTCACCGACGATCCCGCCGATGATCGGCACGACAGCCAGCTCCACCAGATCGGGCGGCTGGCCACCGTTGCCCTCAAGATCAACCACAACATAGTCCAACGTGCCCCAGTGCGTCATGCCGCTGTCCCTTCACCTGATGTCCGCGCGGCTGTCTTACGCCACACGGTGCACACGGCACCGGTCTCCGGCCAGAGAAATCCCACACCACCCTGCACAAGGTGCCCAGAGCGCGACCAGGAGCCTCCGGACCACCTCATCACTGTGGGACGAGTCCGTGCACGGCGGACGGGTGGCCACGATGTACGTGACCACGCAGGCAACGCCGGGCATGATTGCTGCCAGAATCCTCCCGCATCCACCTACATCCGCGAAGGAGACCCGCGCGGCATGGTGAGCCTGTTGACTCTCAACCTCGGTGCCCCCTCACTCGCCCACGCCCGCCTGCAACTGCCCCGGCTGGCCGCCCGAGGCGAGGACGTGCTGGTGCTCACCGACACCAGCGCGGGAGAGGGCAGCACCTGGCTGGCCGCACAGTTCTCCGCCGCCGGCTACGCGGTCACCAACCCCGTACCCGCTCCCGGTGAGCGTGGAGTGATGATCATCAGCAAGCTGGCCGTCACCGCCGATGCACTGGGCACGGAGCTGGACTACCTGCCCGCGCGGGCGACCGCCGTGGTGGTGGAGACCACCGCCGGGCCACTGCGCATCGCCGGGGCCTGCCTGCCTCCCCGGGATGCCACCGCGGTCACGACCGAACGGAAACAGCGCTGGATCGCCGCGTTCGAGCAAGCTCTGGCGCGCACCGACTCGGAGAGGCATCTGCTGTTACTCAGCACTCTTCGCGTGATCGAGCCTGGCCACGAACCCGCCCACCGTGGCGAGTTCGCCCCTTTCGAGTACGACTTCTATAGCGGCCTGACCACCAGGCACCACCTGGACGATCTCTACCGGTGCGAACACCCCGACCGCGTCGAACACAGCTGGACCCAGCGACGGCAGATACGCAACGGCTACCGCTACGACCACGCCCACGGCAGCCCCAGCCTCACCCAGCAGCTGCTGGAGTGCTTCTACGACCACTCCACCCGGCATCCAGGAGCCGACCAGCCAGCCCTGAGCAACCACTCCGGGCTCTGCGTCCACCTGGAGATGACCGCAATCGCACCGCTGCGAATGTCGGACCCTCTTACCGTTGCAGCATCGGCACATGCGGAGACGACCCTGCTCTGACCGCGCCTGGCGGACGTAGCCACGATCCGCCGACCAACCCGGAACGAGAACCAGATCCGCATCTGGCAGCGGCTCCCTCCTGCCAGGTGGCGGCCACCCGCCTGCTGCCATGGTGTCCTCCGCGACACCAGGACGCGTGTACCCAGGTGAACCAGTGGAGCCCAGTGGCCGTGGCGTGCCGCAGGACCAGGCTTCACCACAGATCATCTCCCTGACTCATCCGCAGCTTGCGTCCGCAGTCACCTCAGCGGCTGCTCTTCACAGTGACGAGGACCTGGTCAAGGAGCGCGACAACGCGTGGGCAAGGGTTGGTGAAATCGGCAGGCATGCCCACACCGCTCCTGAGCTGCAGACCGGCCGCGACGAGCACGGTGTTGGACACCGCCAGGTTGATCCGGCACTGGCCGAGTTCCTTGTCGGCGTCGTCGGCGATCACCGCCGGATATCCGGCGACCTCCAATGGTTGCCACAGCGGGAACTCCCGCTTGCGGCCGTAGAGTCGGTCGAGGCCGCCAAGCTGGGTGTTGATGTTGAGCGAGAAGTCTGACCTGGCCGGGGTGTCGGTGCCGATCCAGCGACAGAATTTTCCGAGCCTGCCTTCGCCGGGGCGGCCGATGACAGTGACGCCGAGCTGTGCCAGCTGGGCTGGCGAGAGCAGGCGGCAGGGATCAGGCACGAACGGCGTGATGTCCAGTTCGGCCTGGGTTACCAGCGGTGCGCCATGCTTGTTCACATGAGAGGTGGTTGCGGTGGAGGTAGGGGAGATGGCCGAGTCTCCTGGGAAAGCCGCGCACCCGGTGAGGGCCACCACCGCCATTAGCAGGACTGGCAAGGGAAGGCGCATCAGCGGTCACCCTTCAGCGTGATGAGGACCTGGTCGAGGATCCTGGCACCGCGTGGACAGGGATCGTGGTAGTCAGCGGCTTGGTCTGCCCCGCTCTTGAGCTGCAGGGTGACCGCGACAAGCACGGTGTTGGACACCGCCACGTTCGTGCGGCACTGGCCTGGCAGGGGGATGTCGGCGGCGTTCACGGCGGGATAGCCGGAGATCTCCACTGGCTCCCACTGTTTGAAGATGTTCTTGCGGCCGTAGAGCTGGTCGAGGCCGCCGAGCTGGGTGTTGATGTCCAGCGAGAAGTCGATCCTGGCCGGGGTATCTGTGGCGATCCAGCGGCAGGCAAGGCCAAGTGGGGTGTCCGGCTCAGACTGGCCTGTGACAGTAATGCCAAGGTGGGCGAGCTGAGCTGGGGAGAGCAGCGCGCAGCGATTATCGGCAAACGGCGCGGTGTTGAGCTCGGGCTGGGTCAGTGGTGGTGCGCCGTACTTGTTCGTGCGGGAGGAGGTCGTGGTGGCTTCGGACTTCGCCGCCGGGTGCGGAGTCGGCGGGCTGGAACCAGTGCAGGCGCTGGTGATGAGGGCTGTGGCAACGACCGCCATCATCGCGGCGTGGCGGAGGTGCTTGCTCCAGTGCCAGGGGTGCACAGTGCTCATGATTTCCTTTGTTGGCAACACATTGCGGTGAGAAGGTGCATGCACTACTGCTCGCAGTTGGTGAGGACAGGCACTTCCGGCTGCCCATGGTGCACCGCGACCGAGTTTGTCCAGGTGCAGGCTGATTTCAAGCAGGGCGTTGGTGCAGCGGGCTCACCACCGCCGAGACCGCGAGGCTAGACAGCTTCGCGGATGGACCTGTCGAGGTCAGCCACCGCTGCCCAGCCCGAAAGCTCCTCCGGACTGGCCCAGTGCGGGGGGAACGGTGTAGGACAACGGCGGAGTGCCTCAGCACGGTGGTCCTCGCTGTACTGGCTGACATCCAGGCTCAGGAACTGACGGATAGCCCATCGTGTCCGGCCAGTGTCCCGGGCAATTTTGGATGCGTTCATGCCGCATTCGTCACGCAACCTCTGGGCGTGGATGGCCGCGGCCAGCCTGTCGAGACCGGTGTAGCGGCGCGGCGATCGTTTGCGTCGAGGCACATTCGCCGCATCTACCTGCTTGTACAGGCTCCTTCTGGTCAGGCTGCACACGTCCAGGATCGTGTCCAGCGGCACGCCTTCGGCGTAGAGCCGGACAGCGGCCGCGCCCCTGGACGATTCGGACTGATCACTCTGAGCGGACAGTGACCTGGTCGGTACCTGGTTGGCCAGGGCAGGTGTGAGTGTGGGCATCGGTCCTGCCCGCGAGGCACCAGACGGACAGGCGGTGCTGCGCGCGCTGCTTGATGTGGGTGACACGGTTGATCTGCCTTCCGGGTCCGATCATGGTTGTCGTGGGGCCGTTGGTGTTGTCGGCGGTGGGGCCGGGTCCGAGGCTGGGCGGGTATGTCATTGCCGGGCCGCACCTTCCTCGATTGCCGGGTCGGGGTCTGCGCATGGGGATCCGGTTGTCGTATCCGGAGGGAAGACCGAGCCAAGCAGGACTTGGAGTTGGGTGCGCTCCTCATCGCCAGCGGGCAACGCCAGCAATGCCTCGGCATAGGAGGCCCTACCGCACCCTCGGTGACCGCGCAGCAGATACAGCAGGGCCAGGGCCGCGTGCACCACGGCCCGATCCCGTACGTACCGGTTGGCGCGCAAGGGCAGCAGAGCCTGGTTGAGATGCTCCGCTGCGGCGCCGAGTTGCCCCTGGCGGGCAAGCACGACCGCGGTGGAGATCGCCACCCGGGCCGCGGTACCCCAGTGACCCTCCTTGCATAGCAGCCGGGCGTAGCTGTCACAGAGCGCACGGGCACGCTGCATGGCTGCGGGCGAGCCGGGATGGGCGAGGGCCCGGCCCAGCAGCCAGCCGTGCCTGCCCTGGGAATCGGGATGACCGGCACGCGCGGCCAGAGCCATGCTCAGCTGATGCAGCGCCGCCGCGGTGACCGGATCCTGCATGCGCACTGCCATCCCGGCCAGCAACGCCTGCACCATGCCCGCGACCCGGCCGGGCGCCCGCCGGCTCGACACCTCGGGCATGCGCAGCGACTCCAGGGCGTGTCGAGGGTCCCCGAAGTGGCGATGCCCTCCACGGCAGCAGGCGCCGCAGAGCTGAGCCACGGCGAGCAGCACCTCCAGTCGCAGCCGGTAGACAGGCGAACCGCCGCAGCTGGCCACGGCTGTCTGCAGCAGCGGTACGACCTGGTGCACGCCGCCTCGGTGCAAGCACAGCACCGTCAGCGCCTCCAGCAGGCGCGCCACCAGACTGTGTTCCCGGTGAGTCAGAGCGTGACTGACCGCGTGGTGCAGCGCGGCTTGGTGGGTATGCAGCCACGTGTAGGCGCCGTCGGTGCTCTGCGGTGGGAGCACAACGAAGCGGGTGGTAGGCGGTCGAGGGGCGGCCAGGTGACCGGCCCCGATCACTGTGCAGGCCGCCATGGCCTGCTCGGCGTACTGGACCAGGATGGCGCGCCGCGTATCCCGATCGAGGGTGGCCGCACCCGCGCGCAGGATGCGCAGGTACGGCGCCAGAGCGGGGTGCGCGCGGTAGTGCACCGGATCCACAACCTCGATCAGGCCTCGCTGCGCCAGCCCACACAGCAGGTCATAGCCTTCTTCGACTGTGGCCAGTCCGCAGGCGATGGCGGCCATCGTGGGAGAGACAGGCAGGCCGTGACACAGCAGCGCCGGCAGCCCCCGGTCCCAGACAGGCGGCAGCCACCCGCGGGCTACCTCGACCACCGCGGCCAACAGTGAGTGAGTTCCGGGACGGCGCAACCCCTGGTCCAGGGCGGCCGTGGCCGCGGTCAGCGGCCGATCCGGTGCGGCGGCCAGTCCGGCGCCGATCACCGTCAATGCCAGCGGGTTTCCCACACACTGACGCACCAGCCGGGTGCAGGCTGCGGAGGCTGCCCCGATCCGGGACCCTCCCAGCATTCCGGCCAGCAGCGCACGCCCGTCGGTTTCGTTCAATGCCTCCAGACGGACGGGGTCGGTGTGCTCGACCCCCAGGTCCAGCGTTGAGCGTGTGACTACCACCAGCACGGTGCTGCGGCCCTGGGGCACCAGCGCCCGGAGGTGCTCGGCGTGGACAGCCTCGCTGTGATCCAGCACCAGCACAGTAGGTCCACACACAGTGCGCTCCAGCAGCGCCATTTTCTCCTGCTCATCGCAGACACTGTCGATCGCCGCGGGCGGGACACCGGCCGCGCACAGCCAGTCGTTGACCGCCATCGCCGCGGCTGTCTGGGGATCCACCCCGGGCTGGCCAAGTCCGGCCCAGAGCACCCGCTCGCCCGAGACCGCGGTGTGCTGATGTGCCCACTGCGCCACGACTGCGGTCTTGCCGATGCCCGCCGCACCAGTGACCTGCACTACTGGTCTTCGCCCGGTGCGGGCCTGCTGCACGGCGTGCTCGACATCCTCCAGTATGGCCTGGCGCCCCACCAGGGACACCGGCGGCTGCGGTGCCTGGCCGGTCACTGTCACCGGCGGAGCCGGTGGTGACGGAGGGCCATAGGCCGACCAGGAATCCACCGCGTGCAGGATCGCCAGCAGTGCCGGGGCGTCGGTGGTGACCTCTGTCTCCGCGGGAGAGGGCCCTGACGGGACGCTGTCACTGGCCACGATGATCACGATGGTGTGTCCTTTGTGGATGATGGCTGTGCCGGGTCGCTGGGGAGGGCGTCGCTGAGGTTGTCCAGGATCAGCCCGATTCGCGTGGCTGCCGCGTGATCGGTGTATCTGTAGGCATCCAGAGCGCGCTGGTAGCAGGCGTGGGCGGCGTCGCGGTTCCCGGCTTCCTGCTCCAGTTCAGCCAGTCCCTGATACGCCGTGGCCAGTTCCTGCCCCGCTCCACCTGTGCGCAGCAGGGCTACCGCCTGCTCCCCATGGGTTCGCGCCCGTACCCTGTCGTGCAGGGCATGGCAGGCCTGGGCGGCGAGAAGTTCGGCGCGGCCTGCGTTGTGCCAGTCCTGCGGGCGTTCGGCCCGCAACAGGTCGCCCGCTGTGCGGGCCAGTTCTGCGGCACGAGCCGGTTGTCCGGTGTGCAAGGCGAGGGTGGCCTGTTCCAGGTGTACCAGCGCCAGCGTCCAGACACCGCCGGTGCTACGGTGCCGCAGCAGCTTCTCGGCGGTGGCCAGTCGTCTCCGGGCAACCCTCCACGCGCCCTGTTTCGTGGCGATGTGCGCGCGCAGCCGCAGCGCCGACACCTGTTCACGCAGGTGCCCTGCTTTCCTGGCCAGACGCGCGGCGTGGGCGGCGTGCCTGCGGGCCTGCAGGAACTGGGCGGTGCGCAGCAGGCAGTAGCCCAGGCGGATCAGCGCTCTGATCTCCCGCTCCCGGTTCTGGAGCCTACGGGCAGTGCGCAACTCACTGCGGCTGATCTGCACTCCGGCCGCACCGTCCTTGAGCCGCAGGCCGTAGGCGCGCACCGCCCTGGCCATCAGCCCGACCTCGCACCACATCCCGGCGTTCTCCGCCAGGCGCAGCACGGCCAGCACCACCTGACGGCGAGTTTGTAGCCAGGTCAA
The DNA here is from genome assembly GCF_023094165.1 of Crossiella sp. S99.2. Classification (GTDB taxonomy): domain Bacteria; phylum Actinomycetota; class Actinomycetes; order Mycobacteriales; family Pseudonocardiaceae; genus Crossiella. The sequence goes on from NZ_JALMDK010000026.1 coordinate 11,062, forward strand.
CGCCTCTTCCGGGTCGTTCAGGGCGTCCGGGACGTGCAGTGGCTGCTGCGGCTGATCGGGCCAGATCGGCAGTGCCGTGGCAGGGAACAGGGCCGCACAGACGCGCCGGGACGCGGCCAGATACCAGTCCACAATGGACTTCTGTGCCGCGGCGAGGCGAGCGGGACCCAGCTCGTGGTGTGCGCGTGCGTGGGCGTCGGCGTGGACTTGCGCCGAGGCGAAGCGGTAGAACACACCGCCGTGATTCTCGGTGGTGGGCTCTTCGCTGAGCAGGCTGAGGGCAAGCAACAGCTCAAGGTGCCTGGGTACCGCAGAAAGCGGACAGTCCAGCAGCGCGGCCATCAGCCCGGCGGTGACGGGCACCCGAGGGTGCAGGCCAAGGACCAGATAGTCCGACCGCGTCGCCTTCGGCAGGGACTCCACCGTCTCCCGCAGACGATCGGCAATGGGGTCTTCGTCTCTGGCAAGGACATCATCCCCAGCGGGATGGCACCGACCCGGACCGTCGGTCACCGTGGCGAGGTGCTGGCGGGCGGCGGCCAGGATCAGCGCCAGCGGATGCCCATGACACCGGCGTAGGAGCGCGAGCTCAGCACCCGCTTCGACGGACCCAGCTGCCGGCGGCTGGGTGCCGCCTCGGGCCTGCACCTGGAGAACCAGGGCGAGGCTGGCCTCGAAGTCCAGCGGCGGCAGTGACAGGTAACCGGTGCAGATCCGGATCAGTCCAGGCGTGAGGGTGCTGGTTGTGGCCACCAGGACACTGCCTGCCCCGGCCGGCACCAGCGCCGAGACCTGTTCGGGGTCGGTGACGTGATCCAGCAACACCCCCACACCGCAAGCGCTGGCGGTGAGTGTCCGGTACAGCCCGAGCACGTCGCCCGGATCACTGGGCAGCGCGCCAGCTGGCACACCGAGTGCCCGCGTGAACGCCGCCGCCACAGCCACGGGGTCGGCGCGGCGGCCCTCGACCGGGGCCAGGTCGGCATAGAGCAGTCCGCCAGGAAAACGGGAGGCACGGGAGGCCAGGAAGTGGGAGCCCAGGGCACTGGTCCCGATCCCGGGAGAACCGGTGAGCACCACGACCGGTACCTCCGCCGACGTCTCCTGGGTGATCACCTCATCCAGACGCGCGAGTTCACCACGGCGGTTGACCAGCGAGGGCACCGGCGGGATCTGGTGGGGCACCAGCGGGGCGGCAGGGGCGGTGGTGTGCAGATGGACGCCGCCGTGGATCTGCCCGGCCTGCACGCTGTGCCCTGCCGCGCCGCTGAGGTGGTTGTGCGTCATTGTGGCCTGCCCGGTGACCTGCGGCGCGGTGCTGACGGCCGGGTGGCCGGCAGGCAGGCAGTCGCGGTGTGCCCAGTGGCATCGGCGCCGCTGCCGGTGCCGCGGGTGCTGGAGAGGATCCGCATCGGCGCGCCGCGATCACCTTCAGCAGCGCGGGAAGCGGAGCGAGGGTGAGACGGGAACGCCAGGACGATCACCTGCCGTGCCGGCCGGTTGTGCTCGGTGGGATGGGCGCGGGTCACCAGGCGCTCACCGCATCCAGTACCGCGGCCAGCGGCGGGCATTCCCCGCCCGGGGCCTCCAGAAGAGCACGGGCGCGGGTAATGGCGTCCCGGGCCGGAATCACCAGGCTATACAAGGCGAACACGCACGCCTGCGCGGTGGCCACCGCGGCCCGCAACCACACCGGATCGTCCTCCTCACAGGCGTTCCAGGCACGCTGCAGCAGTTCGAATGCCTGTGCAGCGGCACCGATGCGGATGTGCTGTGCGGCGGCGCAGACCAGCACACCGACCAGCGTCTGCTGCCGCTGCTGGGCTCGGCTGAGCAGCTGTGCGGCGGTGTCCAGGTGAGTGATCGCCTCCGCGGTCTCTCCGGTGCGGGCCAGCAGCTGCCCGAGCTGCCAGGCCCGCAGGCCTGCCATCAGGTACTGGCGGCTACGCTCGGCCAGCGCCAAAGACCACACCAGCAGCGCGGTGACTGCCGGGGCCTCACCGGCGATCTCCAGGATCCGCGTCACCGCTGGCTGCGCCGCACCATGGTCGTTACGACCCGAGGGTGAGGCCAGCGCACCCACCAGGGCGTCGTGAGCAAGCGACCGCGCCTGCTGGGCCTGCTCGGAGTCGGTGTGCAGGCTGGCGGCCACCTGACCCACTGCCAGCCACACCCGCAGCACGAACCTCACCGAAGGATGGGCTCGCACCCGCGCGGACCCCAGAGTGCGTTCGAGGCTGCTCACCCAGTCTGTGGCACCACCGCGCACCAGAGACAACACCGCCACAGCTTTGGCCAGTGCACCCAGGACAACGGCTTCGCCCTCGCCTGCGGCCACGGCGAGGAGCAGAGCGGCCCGGTGATCCTCCAGCCAGCCCAGCGCCCTCTCCTGGGCTGCGCGGGCGCTGGCGGCCTCCGTGGCGGGGGCATCCTGAGGCAGGGACTGGAGCAGGCTTGTGGTGGCTTGGTGGGCAGCGGTGCGCAGCGACTGCAGCACAGCCAGGCGGGTCCGGCCGCACTCGGTGTCGCTCCCGGGCCCAGCCCAGCTCTGGATATGAGGAACCAACGCTGCCGGCAGGCAGAAGCGGTCGCTGCCGCACTCGGCGAGCAGGGACCGGGCGGCGAGCCCGTGCAGCCGTAGCACCGCCTCCCTCGGTGTCTGGGCCTGCAAGGCCGGCTGGGCGATGGTGGCGGTCAGCACCGGATAAGGGAGACAGGCCAGTAGACGAAGGTCGTGGGCGATGTCGGTGGGCAGCCGGTCCAGCACCACCTGAACCACTCCCGCGAGGACCAGGTGGGCAGGGGCGTGCACATCCTGGCCTGTGCTCGATAGGGCGGTCAGCGACCTCAACAGGGCAGGAACCGCGGAGGCATCCTGGTGCGGGGATGCCGCGAGTGTCCCGGCCAGCAGGTGCAAGGCCAATGGATTGCCGTGGCAGCGCGCCGCCAGCTTCCGCAGCACCGCCGGATCGGCCCGGCCACAGGATCTGGTGAGAAACTCGAGGGCGGCCTCGGCGGGCATCGGTCCCACCGGCAACTCCACCACCTCCTGACCTGCCTCGAGGGACAGGCGATGGCGAGTCAGGATGAGGACCGCACAGTGCGGGGAACGAGGAAGCAGAGCGTGGACTGCGGCCGGATCCTCGGCGCCGTCGAGCACGATCAGCACCGGACCGCCCGCCGTCGCGGCCCGCCGCCCCACCGCGGCAGCCAACTGAGCAGCCCGCCCCTGCGATGGGCACGCAGAGCTGGCCAGCTCCGGCGCCCCGAGTTCGCACAGCAGATACTCGATCAGAGCCTGGGCGTGCTCGCCGGGCTCCCGCCACGGCGGACACCTCACCTCGAGGTGAATCACCCCACCGGGGAACCGATCCTGCCTCTGCACAGCCCACGACAACGCCAGCGCGGTCGTGCCGACTCCAGGCTCGCCGGAGAGCATCGCGACCACCGGCCACCCCCGTCTGCCCACTGGGCCAGTGACGTCATCCAGCCGCGCGATCTCCGCCGCGCGGCCCAGCAACAGCCGCGGTGGCTGAGGCTGTGCGGCCCGCCATCCCGGCTGCGGAGCCCGGGGTGCGGGCAGGTCGCTGCACTGCCCCTGCAGGAACTGACCCACCCGCAGCAGCCCTGTCTCAATGGCAGCCGCGGGCAGGATCGACGGGTAGTCCAGGATCGCCTGAGCCTGCACGGCCACCGCCGCTGTCTCCGGCCCCTGCTTCATCAGTCCCGGCAACAGCCCGGTCAATTCGTGGTGATGCGCTTCGGCGGCCTCGGCCTGCCCGCACGCCTGCAGCAGGACCACGCGCCATGCCAGCGCCTCGGCACGGTAGACCGAGCTGAGGCGCGTCAGCTCGTCATCGGCCTTCTGTGCCCACAGCAGCGCGTCGTGCCCGCGGTGGTACACCAGATAGTGGCGGCACAGCGCCGCCCACACCCGGGCACAGGACTCGGCTTCCCCAGCCTGCTCCAGGATGCTGGCGGCTTGGGAGAATGCACATCTGCTCGGGCCGTGCTGGCCTTGGTGTAGCAGGATCTCTGCGCACCGGGCCTGGTAACGGCCCACCGCCGCGCTGTTCCCGGCTGCCTCGGCGGCGGTGACCGCGGCGGTGAACTGCCGTGCGGCCTCGACCGGATCGCCCTGCCACACAGCGACAATGCCCAAAGCCTCCCGGACCCGGGCCGCCACAGCGCCGTCGACTGATGCGGCATCGTTGTGCCCAGCCGCGGCCAGGGCGCTGATCGCGGCGGACAGCCGGGTCCACCACGACCGCAGCTCAGCCTGCGGCGCGGCGGCAGGCAGCAGAGCGGGAGCGGTGCCAGCGCCAGTTCCCGAGAGGATCCGGGTGTCTGGGCAGCGCAGATCCGATTGCCACGGCGGGATCCACCAGGCACTCGCTTCGACAGCCTTGAGGCACTGACGCACTCTGGACTGCACAGCGCGCGACTCCTGTAGCGGCGGGATGGTCATCGGCAGGCCCTCACAGCACAGACAGCATCAGGTGGCGGAGCACGCGAACGGTGGGATGGCAGAACCCCGGTGTGTCCACTGTGGATCGACTAGGGATGGCGGGCCGCGGCTGGGACTGATCGCAGTACTGCACTGTGCGGCTGGCGCGCGCCGCGGTGGGGCGGAATCGACTGTCCGGGCGGTATTCACACTGAGGCCGACCCTGGTCGTGGTGTGTCCGCGGAATTCTGTTCTGCAGCAACGCCTGTGCACGCTGACCGGCAGGTCGTGCAGTGGTGCGGCACGATGGGACGTGCGCTGGCGGCGGCATCAGCGTCGGCCTTGCAGCGTGATGATGACCTGTTCGAGGATCTTGACACCGCGGGAGCACGGGTCGGTGAAGTCGCTCGGCTTGTCCACGCCAGGATTCAATGTCATGTTCGCCGGGATCATGATGGTGCGGGAGATCGCCAGGGTGATCTGGCAGTCACCCAGGTGTTGAACGGGGTCGTCAGCAATCACCGCGGGGTAGCCGGAAATCTCCAGAGGTTTCCACACTCGGAACCAGTGCTTGCGGGCGTAGAGATTGTCCAGGCCGCCGAGTTCGGTGTTGACAGTGAGTGACAACGCGATCCTGGCCGGGGTATCAAAGGCACGCCAGCTGCAGTCCTTGCCCAGCGGACCGTCGCCAGGCCGCCCGGCGACGGTGATGCCCAACTGTCTCAACTGGGTTCGGGTGAGTAGAGCGCAGCGATCATCGACGAATGGTGAGACGTCGAGTTCGGGCTGGGTCAGCACGGGAGCGCCGTATCTGTTCGTGCTGCCGGAAGCAGGAGCAAGGACCGGGGATTGCTGTGGCGCAGTGCATCCCGGAACCATCACTGCGGTGCAGAGCAGGAGCGAGAGGCTCAGCGGCAGGCGCATTACCGACCGCCCTTGAGGGTGAGGATGGCCTGCTCGAGGATCGCGACGCCGCGTGGGCAGGGGGCGTTGTAGTCGTGAGCTTGCTCTGCCCCACTCTTGACAGACAGGCCGACCCGAAGCAGAACGGTGGGCGACACCCCCACGTTGATCTGGCATCCCCCGGGCAGCCAGATGTCATCGTGGATCACTGCCGGGTAGCCGGAAATGGTCAGTGGTTCCCACCACTGGAACCCGCTCTTGAGACGGTAGAGCTGGTCGAGACCACCGAGCTGGGTATTGACGTTGAGGAAGAAGTCGACCTTGGCCGGAGTGTCGGTGGCATTCCAGCGGCAGCGCTTACCGAGAGGGCTGTCACCAGGTTGGCCAGCAACAGCGATGCCGAGCTGTGTCAGCTGGGATGAGGTGAGCAGTGCGCAGCGATCATCGGCGAATGGCCGGACGTCGAGTTCAGGCTGGGTCAGTGGTGGTGCGCCCTGCTTGTTCGCACTGCTGAGCACAGCGTTCGGAGCAGGGGTGGTGGTTGCGAGCTGCTGCGGCGCGGCGCATCCAGTGAGGAGCAGCATGGTGCACAGGCCCAGCATCCAGAGCGAGAGCGTCAACGCCGGGCGCCAGCGCATCGGCCTCGCCGCGGTGGTCGGCGGGGTCGGTGACCCTGCCCGTTGGCGCAGACCCGTGGACAAGACTGTGGCGTGGTCACCGAAGGCAGCGCGGTGATCGAAGGCGGTGATCATGACATCGTCCCAAGGGGGTGAGAACGGTTGTGCGGTAGCGGTTGTGAGGCCGGTGTCGAGCCTGAACGGTCAGGTGCGCTGGTCGTAGGCAATGAGCACCGGCACCAGTTCTTCGGCCAGCTTGCGCACACGGGCCCGGTCAGGAGGGACGTCCTTGAGCCGTGCGTGTTTCCGCTCCTCCGGGTCCCAGTACTCCCGGGTCCGGTACTCCACCAGCCACACCCAGTCGCCCTGACCCAGATGCGGGATCCGGATCCGCATGTCGACCTTGGCGAATTCCTCAGCAAGGGGCACCGTCTGGAAGGCCACCTCCCGCCCACCGATCTCCACCACTTCGGCAGTCGAGTCGGGGATCCCGGGATTGGGGCAGCTCCAGCACGAACCACCCTGCTGGACCTCCTGCGGGCTCAGGGCCCACGGGCCACGCCCCAACATGACCTCCAGCCGCGGGTAGGCCGGATGGCTCGTGGCGAACACGCTGCACTGGATTCCGTGGGTCACGGTGAGATAGGCCGAATCGCCCACCAGCCCGTCGGTCATCATCGATGCGAGGCGAGCCCCGGCGAGCGCGTCGCAGGCATAGACGGCCCCCCACTGCGCTCCATGTTCGGAAAGCTGTGAGACATAGGGCAGCACCGTTGCCAGAGGGCGCTGCTCCGGCTGCGCCCACGGCTGACAGCCGTCGGTGACCGCGCGAGGATGCTCACACGCCCGCACATCAGGCTGACCGACCGAGTGCGGAGCCCGGTCAACACGGCTGTCCTGATCCGGTGCGGCAACCGGCATACAACCGCCCGCGATCAGTGTGATGGCCAGAACGCACATGGCAATCACGCGACGGGGAGGCTTGTTCCACGGGCGGGAAGGCATGGTGGTCACAGAAGAATGTCCTTGCCTGGTAAGACTTTCGATGGTGTCTGAATTGTGTGTGGCCGGCCGTGGTGTGCTGATGCCCGAGGGTTCACGGAGGTATCCGCTGGGATTCTGTGGTGCCATCGCCCGAGGACAGTGGCTGCGGTGCAACCCGATGCAGCTGGGTTCCTCTGGAGGTTATGGAGTGGATGCCTTGGTGCCACTGGGAATCCTCGACGCCGGCCACCTGGCCACGGAGGCGGCCGATAGGCGCCGTGGGACGCACCGTTTTCACGGCGTCAGCAACACCCGACATGGTCAGTCCTCCGTGGCCCCGGCAGTGTGGTCGCTGGATCCTGTTGCGGAGCGCAGTTCCTGCATCTTGATGCGCATCCGGTTCGCTGCTGCGGCGTCGGTGAGCGAATACCAGCTCGCTGCCTTCTGGAAACAGCTGTAGGCGCCCTCGCTCTTGCCTTCGCCCAGACGCAGCTCACCCCAAGCCTGGTAGGTCTCCGCCAGCTCATACAGTGCACTCGCGCGAGAGAACAGATGCGCGGCCTTGGCCAGCTTCTCCGCAGCCTTGGCGTTCATGCCCAGGTCCCGGCGTGCCTGGCCATCCAGGAGCAAGGCCCTGCCGATGTTGTACCAATCCCGCGGGCATGCCTGCCGCAGCAGGTTGTTGGCGCGGCTGGCCAGCTGCCGGGCCGCTCCGGGAGCCTGGTCGGCACGTTCGAGAGCGGATCGCTCCAGCAACAGCAACGCCAAGTGCCGCCGAGGGTCCCCATCGGCGTCGGCGAGTAGCGCTTCCCCTTCTCCCAGCACCTCCCGGGCGGAGGCACTGTCGTTGTCCGCCACGAAGATCCGTGCCTTCAAGCCCAGTGCGGAAACCTGTGCCCAGATGTGCCCTGCGGCGCGAGCTTCCTCTTCCACTGTCTCGGCCTGGGCCATCGCCGCGGACGGCTCTCGGTTGTCCAGCAACGTGTTCCCCAGCCGCAGCCGCGCCCAGACCTGATGGCGCAGCTCCCGGCAGTTTTCGGCGGCCTTGACTTCCAGTTCGCCGATGACCAGCGCGGCAGCGGTGTCACGAAGGCACAGACCGTAGGACCGCAGCGCGTATGCCAGCAGCCAGACCCGCATCCAGTCGCGGCGCTCCGCTGCGATGGTCAGTACCTCCAGCAACGGCTGGCGATGGCAGGCCAGCCACTCCAGAGCCCCAGACGCGCTATCGGGCACATCGCGCAAGTACTGGCGACCAGGTGTGCCCGCAGGCGGTGCCGGGTGTGCGTCGAGGGGAAACAGGAGAACGCAGGTGGCACGCGCGGCAGCCAGGTACCACTCCAGCAGGGCCAGTCTCGTGGCCGAGAGTACCTGCGCCGGCAACGTGTGGTTAGCGAGCCACCTGGCCTTGTCGCGGACGTGGCGGGAGGCGAAGGTGTGGCTGCCTTCGGGGTCAGCCATCAGGAGGTGTCTGCGCAGCAAGGGCTCCAGCCGCTCGCCGACCTGATCGCGGGGACAGCCCAGCAGAGCTGCCACCACCCCCGGCACCATCGGCGAATGGGGATGAACACCCAAGAGGGCGCAGTCGGTGGCGGCCTGCTCCGGCAGCTCCGCCGCCAACCGCAGTGTCGAGCCAGTCACGGGAAGGGTCCTTGTCTCACCGCTGTAGCGGTGCTGGTGTCGAGTCGAGTGCGACACTGGGAGGAGGCGGCGCCGTGTCGAATTGAGGGCGGATGGCGGGCCACAGACACACCGCCGCAGGAGCAGGGCGTTTGGGCGGTCGCGGTGGCTGGTCGGGTGAGTTGCCGGGGCTGGCCTGACACAGCAGCGGTGTCCGGGTGCGCCGGCCGGGGACCTGGTGTGGGGCTGGCTCAGCAGCATGGGCGCGCCTCCAGCCTGGCCAGTGCCGCTTCGGTGGCCAGTTCGGCGCGGGCTTCGCTGTGGCTGCGGTAGTGCTCCAGTGCGGCGGCGAGCACAGCCGGAGGGACAGCCAGGGTGTCCAGAGCGATGTCGATGAACGGCGGATGGTGCTCGGTGGGTCTCGACCAGTGGTCGTCGGTGATGCGGTGAGCACGCATCGGGCGGTACGCGTGGACCCGCACCACCGCATGGCCGGGCAGCAGGCCACGCCACAGCTCCCGGAACTCCTCCACGCCGTCCCACAGGACCGAGAATTCGGTCCCGCCACGGCAGACGACCAGTCCGCGCGGGTTCAGTCTCACCGTGATGTAGCGGTGCCTGGCCTGGTACAACTCGGTGAGATTGACTCCTGCACACGTGATCGGGATCAGCCAGAACAGAACGACACCGGCTACGGCCAGCACGGTGTAGAGGCCGGGATCGTGCAGTGCGGCCCGCGCGAGCTCAGGCCCGACAGCGACCACCAGCGCCGTGGACGGAGCGACCAGCAGCGACCATGCCAGCATCCGGCGCACCGCGTGCAGCAGCACCGCGCGCGGCGCTGAACGCACCTCCACGCACGGGTTTCCGCCGACCACAGTCAGTACCACCGGCTCCCGGCCGGCACGCGGGGCAGCGCACCACAGAACGGGGCGCAGCAGCTCGGCGACTACGACTGCGGCCAGCACCGCAAGTGCGGGAGTCGACCACGGGCGGGGCACCGCGAGCAGATGGGAGAGCAGCAGTGCTGCGGCGCACAGCACCACGCCCAGCCGCAGCATGCTGGCTGTCACCGTCCACGCCGTGCCCCGGACCCACTCCGGCAGCAGAACCTCCGAGAGCGGCGGTTCACCGCCGGGCGGTGACGCGCCGACGATCGGAGGCACGCAAGGGTCACCGGCGGGCACAGCCGTCCGTGGGGGATCGGCGGGGCGCTGTGCGCTCATGACGTTGCCCCAGCCGATCGGGCGGCCAGCGTGGTGAAGATCGACAGGGGCACGACCTCAGTCGTCAGCGCCACCGGTACGGTGCCCCGGCGCAACTCCGCTTCCACCCACAATCCCACCTGGTTCTTGGTGTCCCGGGGACCTGCCAGGAATCGCGTGTAGCGCCGCACTCCGTGGGGATAGAGCACGACTCCCAACGCGGATCCAGCGAGCAGCTGCGCTTCCTCTTCAGAGGTCAGCCGGGAGAGCACCACTGTGGCCGCGACGTGCGCCAGCAGCGACCCGCCTGCACACTTGGCTGCCCGGAGTTCGCCTGCGCGTACCTGAAGCTGCTCATCACCGGACAGGCTCAGCGCCAACGCAATCTCGGGAGCGACATCTCTGGGCGTCCGCTCCACCGCGGCGAGAAGCTGGTAGGCCACGGTCAGCCCGCTCATCTCAGCCACCACCGACATGAACGAGTCACCGCGGCTCAGCAGCGCCGCCCAGACATACCAGGCATCGGTCACCGGATCCGGAGTCCCCGCCATCATCCGCACCCCCGCTCTCGTTCCCGAAGCGCGCCCGGCCCGGGTACTGGACGCCCCGGCGCCGGGGGCAGAGCCCAGCGGTGATGCTGCGGGGGAGTGCGGGACTGCCACGCGGGGTCCAGGGCCGCGGTCAGCACCCGGCGGGTCGGGCTCTCCGGCAGTCCCTTCATCAACTCCTTCCGCTGGACAGCAGCCTGTGTGGGGGCACCGGAGAGCAGAAGCAGCAGCGCGCCGGCGGCGCGGGCCGCGGTCTGCACCCGCCGCACCCCGTCGGTATCCGGGAGGTCCTCGATCCGGGCCAACGTTTCCTGAGCCTCGGTGGTGGCGCCGCGGTGGGCGTGCAGCACCGCGGTCGAGAGCAACACCCCGGCGGCGGCCCACGGCTCGTCCTCACCGGGCAGCAGTTCCTGCGCCTGGCCCAGCACCTCCCGCGCCCGCCGGAGATCACCCTCGGCAGCGATGGCCATGCCCAGCCGCCACAGGTACTGCCCGCGCACACCGGGATCCAGCACCGACCCGGTAGCGGTGAGCACAGCCTGATAGAGCCGCTGAGCGGCGGCCGGATGTGCCAGCCGGGCCGTCGCCCCGTCCACGATCCGGATCAGATGACGCAGCACCGCCCGGGACGCCCGCCGTGGCCCGATGGACTCGCTCAGACCGGCCAAAGCATGCTCCACCACTCCGGCGCACCCTGCTGGGACGGTCCCATCAGGGTGACAGGCCAGGATCGCGATCCCCAGAGCCACAAGCCGGCCCTGGGCGGCCGCGCTGATCTGGGTCAGGCTGAAACCAACCTCCAGCCATTGCCGGGCCTGGGCCACGCCGCCGCGCTGCACCGCGAGCAGGCCCAGCACCTCCACCAGATGCCGCGCCTCCCCCTCGAGTCCGACCTCCACCACCTGCCGCAGGGCAACGGCCAGGGTCGGTGCATGCCGCTCCAACCACACGGTCGCCGCGGACACATCCCCGGCTCGTTCGGGGGCCAGGCGCCTGAACTGGGGCCGACGGAGTTGGGTGTAGCCGCCGGTGGCCACCGCACTGGCCACGGTGGCCTGGGCGGTGAGCTGACAGATCGCCCGGCGCACCGCCCCGTCCTGCGCCGCCGGCGTCAACTCGGTGACAGCCTGGCTGCGCAGCAAACCGGCCAGGCTCGGCTGGATCCGGTAGTGCAGGCCGTCGGAGCTGACCAGCAGAGCACGGGAGGCCAGCAGCCGCAGCAGATCGGCACCCTCCTCAAGGGTGGCGGCGCCGGTAGCAGCCGCAGCCACCGCGGGGGTGACGATCCAGCCCGGCAGCAACGCCAGACGCCGTAGCTGCCCCAGCGATACCGGGGGCAGCCACGCGCAGGCCACCGCCAGCGCCGCGGCCACCTGCCGCTCGGCCTCCCCCGCTCCGACGGTGCCAGCCTCAACCGGGTGGGCCAAGCGTGCGTGCAGGGTCTCGGCGACCACACACAGCGAGAGCTCTGGGCAGGCCGCCAATGCCGATCCCACCATCCGCAACGCCAACGGCACGCCCCCACACCCGGCCACAATGTCCGCGCATGCCTGAGGCTCGGCGTGCACACGGAGCTGTCCGACCAGCCCAGTCAGCACCACCCTGGCCCCAGCCTCCGGCAGCCCCGACAGGCGCACCACCGGCACGGCAGACCCGACCTGAGGCAAGTCAGATCCCCGGAAGGTCATGACCGTCGCAGACTGCGGCGCCCGCAGAGCCAGCGCACGCGCCTGCTCCAGCGATGCGGCGCCCTCGATGACCACCAGTAGTTGCAGGTGCTCGGTGTGGCGGTGCCACAGCTCGGACAGTTCCGCGACGCTGCCCGCGGTATCGATGTCCACCGGCGAGACAGCCAGCGTGCGCAGAGCCTCGATCAGGGCCCAGCGAACCTGCTCTGCAGGCTCAGCCTCCGACCTGTCCAGGGACAGCCACAGCACACCATCAGGCCACCGTGCCGCAGTGGCGGGCAATCCCGCCCAATGCGCCACCGTGGCCGTCACGCCGATACCCGGTGGCCCGATCACCGCGACCTCCGCCGGGCGCAGCGTGAGCGCGCACGGACGAAGCCGCCCCAGCTCCTCCACCACCTGCTCCCGCCCGACAAACCGGTCTGCGGAAGGCGGTGCCGCGCACAAAGCCGCAGTGGTGCCAGCGTTCTCCGGTTGCTCGCCCAGCGCGATCCAGGAATCCAGCCGACGCAAGCCCGCCAGCACCCGCACCCGCGTCGAAGAAGCACACAACGCCAGAACCACCTGCACCGCGCCACTTCCCCGCGAACCCGGCGGCGCCCACCACTCAGCGGCGGCACGGTGTCCCGCGGCCAGGCCCGGCTCCCCGGCCTCATGGTGGATCACCGCGTGCAGTGCGTGCGCCACCGCGAGATCGCCCGGATATCCGGCTCCGGTGAGCAACGCCAACGCCATCGAGGCGTCCTTGCGGGCCTGCCCGGCACGCCCTGGCTGACACAGGAGGAAGCAAGCCGCGGCGATCGAAGCCCGCGCCGCGCCCAACGTGTCCCGGTGAACCCTCAACGTCACCGGGGCCAAGCGATGATGATCCTCCGCCACGACGAGAGTGCCGCTGGCGGCCAGAAACTCCCCCAACAGCAACAGCCGCCGACCGTGCGCCCGGCCAGGCTCGCGCACCGCCGCTTCCACTGCCAGCGACATGGACTCGGCCGCCTGCTGGAGGTCCCCAGCACGCGCGGCCAACAGGCCCCGCGCCTCCAGCACCAGCCCCTCAACCTCACCACGCACCGCCGGGTCGGTGACCGGGCTCAACAACGCCAGCGCCGCAGCACATTCCGGCTCGGCCAGCGCATCCATCCCAGCACCAGGGGCAGTGTGCAGATAGCCCAACGCGAGCCACCCACGCAGCCGCGCCTCCGCGGCATAGTCGCCCAGCTGCCTGGCCGCACCGATGCCGATCAGCATGGTGCTGATCCACTCCGCGGCCTCGCAGTGCTCGATGAGCACCTCCAGCCGCAGCACCTCACACAGCTCCACCACCAGCGGGTGGTCACCCGCGTTGGCGGCGTGAGTGACAGCCACGATCAGGTCTGGACGCAACCGCCGCAACGTCGCCGCCGCGGCGGCACGATCAGCCAGCGGCGCCGGCATTTCGTCAAGTCCCAACCGGGGAGCCAGGACGTCGAGGGCGGCCCTCGCCGCCTCAAGGCTGCCGCGCAGCCCGGCCGCCACTTCCGCGCGGCGTTGGGCACTCGTGGGGAGAGTTCTCCTTTGTCGGGCCATGGTTCAGTGGCTCCCGCTGTTGCCGGTATCCAGCAGCGGGGCAGTCTCCTGCTGGCGGCCCTGGCACATCCCGTCCCAGGAGTCGGTCGCCGCAACGGCCGTGTTATCGCGCCGGGCTGTGCCCGCACGGTCGGGGACGCGCTCGGGCACCTGGTGGGTGGCGCTGCCTGGCCGAGCCTCGTTGGCCTCTGTCATGGCTGTACCAATCCCAGACGGCCCGGGAAACGCACCACCGTGCCGTTGGCCTCACGCACGGGAACAGCGCTATTCTGCGACGCTGTGCCCACCAGCGGATGTTCCTGCGATACCCGTTTCTGTTCGCGGCGCAACGCGAGCTGAGCATCGGCCACGGCTTGGCAGATCGCGGCATGATCGTCGCCCACCGCAGCCAACCTCGCCGGATCAGGGCACGGCTCAGCTCTCAGCACGCGAAGCTGGGACTCGATGGCAGTCAACGCCGCGATGGCGGTGCGGAGACGCTCATCAACCTCAGTACTCCGCAGCTGACAATCGGTCCATCCCTTCACACGGGCCAGCTGCACGTCGCTGAGGCCCAACGGCCACACCACACTGGAGATCACCATCGAGCCCCCTTGTTCCGGGCTTTGATCAGCCTTTCCCGAACCGGGCTGTGCGGGCCCGGCCCACGAAGTTGCCGCTCCACCTCATCCGGATCAAGCTGCTCATCTCGCTCGGCGGCGAGACCGACCAGAATCTCTGCAACACCTCGCTCCAGCTGCGAGATCGTGCGGCGCTCCCTCAGCTGCCACCACGGGCCGATTCCGTCATGAGCCCGGACCTGACTACCCGCCGCCGAGGACTGCCTACTGACCTTCGCCGCAGCCGCCATCACGTTCCCTGCAAGCGCCGCTTCCACGCTGTGGCCGCGGCATTCCCATGCCTGCGGGATCGGCACGTCCTCAGCGAAGTTCAGCTCGAAGGTGTGTCCCTGCGGGCAGAAGTAGGTCACCGTGCTTCGGGGTGCGAGTTCGCGCCGATCCGGGTTCTCCCGACTTCGTCGGGTGTGCTCCGGGCGGGCACCCATGACTGCGAGCCGTGTCCGGGCGCCGTCCGGGCGCTGTCCATCAAGTCCGGCGTGATCCCGCGCGATGGCTGTCTTGGCGATGTTTCTGTTGTGTGGCAACGGTTGTCCTAGATCCAGCAGGTCGGTTCGGCGGAAACTGAGGTGTGCCACGACGGCGATGGTGAGATATCGCGTTGCTGAGGCAGCTGCGACGCGGGCTGCCTCGGTGAGCCAGGAAGCATGCGCCGCACCAGCGGCTGCGGGAGCCCGACCACAACGGCGATCTCCGCGACCGAGCGCTGCTGTCGGTGCAGCGCACGGATTTTCGCCCGCCGCAGGTCCCACTCGCGCTGGCTGAGTTCCACATCAGACGGTGAGGTCACGCCCAGTCGTCCCGCCGCGAACTCGTCGTAGCCGAGCACCAACGCAGCCTGAGCGAGGCTGAGGTGACATTCGTACATCAGCTCCTCCACCTTGCAGCGCAGAGTGGCACGTTCCACCGGGTCATCCGGAAGGTCGGTCCTGAGACCGCGGCAGAACCGTTGCAACAGAACGCTTTCCAGCGGATCAGGCGCATTCGGTAGTCGTCGACGTTCGTACACGGGCGAGTCGTTCCTCCACCATGGAGTGTCGAAGAAGGAGGGGGCGCGGACCGGGGCCATGGCCCGCGCCCCCCGTGAACGGCCAGACAGATGCGCTGTGAGGGACAGCACGACGTCGGCCGACGCCTAAGTAGTGCGGCGCGCTGGGGTGGCACTCATCCGCTGTGATGAGCCAAGACGGAGACCGCTGGGTAGGCGGCACTGATCACGATCGCGACGCTAAGAAGGAGCATCGCAATCGGCCCGGTGGCCCGGCGGCGCGTCGCCCAGTCAGCAACCACCAGCCGCATGAAACCTAGGAGCGCCTCGACGATGAGAGCGGCGGCAGCGATGGAAAGTAGCCACGCAGCTGCAGCCTCCGGCGCCCCAACCGGCTCAATGGCACTGGCCACAGCGCCGCCGAACAGGGCCAACACCAGGGCAGACACCTCTCGCCAGAGGCTTGCAGGATGCTTGCTCGTCGTCATCTCGGCCATCCTCCACTCGCACGTTGGTTACCTGAGTGGATCGATCATCGAGGTTGTCAATCCCCCTAACACACACAAAATTGTGTGTGTTCAAGGGCTATACAATCCCTGCCCATCTAGCTAGGGTGAGTAGTTCTCCATCGAGAGACCGTCGACCTCGTGCTAGACGCGTCAGCACCTCCTTGACACGCGGGTGCTCCTTCACGTGTTCGGGTGCAACCGCTTTCGCCTCTTGAATCGCCTGGACTGCGGCCACTTGGTTGCCCGTCCACAGGTACGCGACTGCTAGGTCGATGTGATAATGGGAGAGGCGCTCGGCGGGGATGTCTTCAGATGCCGTCCAAGACCTCGCCAGTTGGACCGCTTTATCGAATTCATCTAGCTCGATAGCGGTGGCAACATGGTGTGTATGTACGGAGGAGGGGCCGAATGCCGTTCCGTAGTAGATTCCCTCTGTGGTGTTCTCGGCGTACCGTCGTGCGTAGTCCATGTGAAGGTCGGCATCTGAAGGCTCACCTGCGCGAGCGGCGACAACTGCGGCCCGCATGTGCAGAGAGCCGCGAATGGCTGTAGCTAGCTCGGAAGTAGCTTTCGGCATTGTGCCAATAGCGGTTTCAAGCCTGCTTTGAGCAATGCTAAGGTTCTTGTTTGCGAAGTAGATTTCCGTGCGAACGTAAGCTGCTGAGGCTTGGAGCAATGGGTCGTTGGCTGCTTCTACGGGGCGCCGCATTACTTCGAGGATTCTTCCCGAGAGGTCAATATATCCATGCTTGTATGCGACGCCGTCTGCTGATCGGTAGGCATGGGCTAGGAGGAACTCGACCTGCTCGCGCTGTCGCTCCGGCACCTGTTGTCTGGCTCGCGAAAGCTCTGGGATCAACCCAAGTAGCTTGTCGATCAGATGGCCATACCTGGAATCGATGCGGAGCGCCGTGCACTCGATTACTTCCGAACGCAGGATGGCAAGTGGTCGCACCGGACCATCGTCAGGGTCATCGTAGAAGTCGAGTACCGTGCGCAATGCTGGGATCTGATCGTGAACCTTGTTCTTGCGGCGTGCCGTGTCGCCGTCAAGCTTGTCTGGGTCTATTCCCAATTCTCGTGCGAGAAGATCTACAGTGGCGGCGGTTGGCTTCCGCTCGCCCAACTCAAGCTTGTCGAGGTAGCTGAACGAGATGCCAGCGCGCTGCGCGAGCGTCTTGCGAGTGAGCCTGGCGGCATTGCGATGAATCCGGAGGCGGTCACCGAAGTCTGAATGGATCGATTCTGGCATGACCGCCTCCTTCTGCTGTGTCTGGCGAAGGGGATACCTTACGATACGCTGTCGTGATCTCTGGTTACAACGTCCGGCAAGTCGCTCAAAGAATCCAGGATCCAGTCCGCCGCGGCACGCGTTCTCGGGTCGTCCCCCCAGTACAGTCCCCACGGACCGCGCCGGATCAGGACTGTGCGCAGCCCTGCTCTCTTAGCCGGTATGAGATCGTTGTCGCGATGATCGCCGACGTAGACGATCTCCGATGGTTGCTTGCCAGCCATCTTGATGACATTTGAAAAGAAATGTGGGTCAGGTTTGGCTACACCCCATTCTCCGGAAGTAGCCAGTCCGTCAACGGCTAGATCGAGATTTCGCAGCATGCTTCCGGCGCGGGCAGTCTGGTTGCCGGCGACGCCTACCCAAAGCCCTCGGCGGCGCAGCTCCGCTAGCGTCTCCTGCACGTCGCCGTAGAGGTCACATTTTTCGATACGTTCGCCCCGACCTGCCGCCTCTCTGCGTAGTCTTTCTGATGCCAGGTTGAAGCCGGGGTGAATTATTTGAAATGCGTCAGAATTGTCACGTCCTTCCATGGTGACGGCTCCCACTAGTGCTGACAGTGTGTGGTGTGGAATCCCAATCCAGTCGGCCCATCGATTCCATTCGCGAGTATCATCGATTAGCGTCTCGCCAACATCGAATACTACCGCCGATATCATCTAATCTCCGTATAGTCGCCGCCTTTCGCTTATTCTACGGTGTCGCAGGCGGAGCCTGCAGAGTCGGTGGCTAACGCCGCTCATGGCGTGGTTGGTCTAGAGGGTCGACTGGGGTTTGCTGTGACGGGCACGAGAAGTGTCGGCGAGGCGTGGCTAGGTTCCACCGGTCTTGGTGGCATAAGGTGAGCGGGATCGTCGACTTCGCAGCAGCGTTGACCGAGCCCCGTTATGTTGGCTGAGGTACTCGGCCAGGCATGCATGGAACTGCGTGAAACGCGTTCCATCCGGCAGTTCAACCTCTGCAATGTTCACGACGAGCTTTCGGCTGTCATCTATGAGACGTTCACCGTGGATAGTCCGCATTATTAGTTCGTCGCGACTTTGTTCGGTGATCACCAGTACAGCGCTACCGTCGACGTGGCTATCTGTAGTGCTTTTCCAGAGCCATCTGTATAACCCATGAGTAGCGACTCGGTGAACTGATCGATCATCTGCAGCTGGTTGGTAGGGACGGGCAGTGTGGCTGCACCTGCGGGACCGAGCAGTTGGCGGTTGTCGGGACGTCCTGTGCGGAGTCGGTGCGGACGCCGGTGAGTTCGGTGACCCGGTGCAGCACTGGGTCGCCGCCGCCAACCACCGCCGCCTGGTCAGTGTTCGCGGCCGAGGAGCATGTGGGGATAGCCGCGGTTGACCGGTGCGCCCAGCTCCACCCCGAGTTCGGCGATGAACTTGTCCAGCCGGGCGGTCGCGTCCGCGACGGTGTCCGCCGCGCCCTTGAACTCGAACTCGACGAAGTCGCCGGCGCCGACAACGTGATCGAAGACGACCTCTGCCTCTCCGAGCCGCCACTCCTCGCGGGTTTTGTCCACGGTGACCAGCGGGTGAAAGCCCAAGGCCTCGATCAGCAGGCGGATGGCCTCGACGTCGCCGACGGTGGACTCGTACTCGTCGGCATGGGTCTTGATCAGGTCCTCGATGGGGTGCCAGCGCTTGAAGTTGACGGAGCTGCCACGGGCCTCGGTGCGGATGCGCAGCCACTCCGAGATCGCCGCGGGTGCGGTGAAGTCGCGGCTGGGGTGGTTGTAGTAGGCGTCGATCTGGTGGGTGGGGCCGGCGGGCTTGGATCCCCGTTCGGTGAGCACGGCCTTGAGCGCCGCGGGGTCGGGCAGGGCGAACTTCTTCTCGATCTCGATGTGCTGCACGGGTTGTCCTTCCGGGTCAGGCTGGCGAACGGGGGTGGAGCAGGTCGCGGATCTCGGTGATCTCCTCGTCGGTGAGTGGATCGCCGAGGCAGGTGATGTTGGTCTGGATCTGTTCAGGGTTGCGGAAGCCGGTGAGCACGATCGAGTCGGGGGCGTGCTGCATGGCGTAACGGAGCGCGATGCGGGCCAGCGCGGCGGGGTGATCGCCATGGCGGGCACGCAGCGGCGCCAGAGTGTCGGCCAGCCGTCGCAGTGCACCGGGGGCGAAACGGGGGTCGGTGTGGCGATGATCGGTGGCGCTGAAGCGGCGTGGCCGGTCGGGGTCGTGGGCGCCGAGCAGTAGCCCCTGGGCGAGGACCTGTTTGATGAGCACGCCGACCTGGTAGCGGCGGGCGAAGGTGAAGATGTCGGTCTCGTCGGGGCGGTAGAGGGGGCTGAGCAGGTTGTAGCGGGCGGTGAGCACGTTCGGGCGGATGCGGTCGAACAGGTGCAGGAACCGGGCGGTCTCGGCCTGCCGCGGGCCGGGGCAGGCTGCCCATTCTTCGGCGAAGGCGTGCGGGGCGCGCATCCCGACCGCGCCGATAAGACCCTGCTCGCACCAGGCGGCCAGCAGGTTGATCGCGCCGGGCAGGTACCGGTCATGCTCGCCGAAGTCGGTGCTGTGCAGGAAGTACACGTCGAGTCGGTCGGTGTCGAGGTTGTCCAGCGTGGTGGCGAGCTGGTGGCACATCTGCCGCGGGTGATAGGGGTGCGCTCCGGTGCCGGCGAAGTAGCCGACCTTGCTGGAGATGATCACCTGGTCGCGGTCGATCTCGCGCAGCAGGCGGCCGAGCAGGCGTTCGGAGCGGCCCAGGCCGTAGACGTCGGCGGTATCGAACAGGGTGATGCCGAGTTCGTGGGCGCGCCGCAGGGCGGCGTAGGCGATGTCGGGATCGACGTCGTCCCAGCCGATCGGGATCCCGTTGTTGGCGGCGGGGCCGCCGACGGTCCAGCAGCCGGCGCCGAGCACGGAGACCGTGCGGCCCAGACCGGGCAGCAGCCGGTGTTGCATGGTGTCCACGGTGTGGCTGTCCTCTCTCAAGTGCCGCAGGGGTCGGCGGCGTTGATGAGCTGCCAGGTGTGGGTAGCACTCCAGCGGTCGTACTCCCGCTGCAGCAGGTCGCGATGCTCCGGCGGCAGGTCGAGCACCGTGGTGGTCATGATCGGGTCGAGTGCCGCGTGCAGCTGGCGGATCAGGTCTTCGACCACCGCGGCGCACCGCTGCTGCAGGCGTAACCGGTCGCTGGTGTCCGGGTCGGTCTCCGCCAAGACGGCGAGCAGGTCACCGAGGAGGTGGTAGGCGGTGCTCTTGAACACTTGCCGCAGGTCCCTGACGCGGTGGTAGGCGGGGCCGGTGAGGATCTTCTCCAGGGACTTGAGGGTGTAGTCCAGGGGGAAGTTGCGGTCGATCCAGCGTTGCGCCCAGTCGGCGAGTACCCCGATGCGCCAGTCCGCGTAGCGGGCCTGGACCCGGCCCATCGACAGGTCGGGCTGCCCGGCCAGGCCCGCGGCTTCGACCCGGCGGGTGTAGGCGGCGCCGATGAGGCACTCCATGCCCACGAGCGGGTAGCTGATGGCGGTGTAGAACGGGCGGCCGGTGGTGTGGGCGGCGACCCACTGCGCGTCGCGGACGCCGTCGACGATCTCGGCCACGCTCAGCTTGGGCCGGGGTGCCAGGAGCAGGTCGGTGCGGCCCTGGAATTCATATGTCTGGCGGAGTTCCTCCACGGTCATCAGGTGGTCGAAGGTGAGGTAGGTGAAGCGGGGCGGCACGCCCAGGGCGGTGAGGGTGCGGATGGCCAGGGCGTTCTGCTCGCCGGTGGTCTCCTTGTGGAAGCGCTGGAGGATCGTGGTGACACCGGACTCCACCCCGAACAGGCAGCGCCGTAGGCCCCGCTGGACCAGGTCCCGCCACATCTGGGCACGATCGAGGTGCCAGTCATGGTCCTGGCCGGGGTGTACGACCTGGTCGATGCGGCAGGAGGTCTCCCAGGTGAAGCCGGCCGCGGCGAGTTGGTCGGCGGTGGCCAGCGCCCGCGGCACGGCGTCGGCGCCGCGGCCGATGAACTCCTCGTCGACCACGTACAGGGTGCGGCTGATCCGCGGATGCCGGTCGAAGACCTCTCGCAGGGCGGCCAGCATCCAGCCGGTGCCGTCCGGGTCGGCGCCGGCCCACTGTCCTTTGTGGCCTCGAGGGCAGAAGGAACAGGTGCTGGTGCACCCACGGGAGAGTTCGAGCTGGGCGACACCGT
Source organism: Crossiella sp. S99.2 (assembly GCF_023094165.1). Lineage (GTDB taxonomy): Bacteria > Actinomycetota > Actinomycetes > Mycobacteriales > Pseudonocardiaceae > Crossiella. Next base: position 32,194 of record NZ_JALMDK010000026.1, read on the forward strand.
TGTGGGCGAAGGTGGCATCAAGCAGGTCCAGTTCGGGCCAGATGTCGGTCTGCGACCGGTTGGCCACCGTGGCGGTGCGCCGTGCCCTGCCGATGGTCAGCGTGCCTTCGCCGCGGGCCGATCCCCGGAAGGCCGCGCCTCGGATCTGCTCGCGGCCGAGGTCGCCATGCCAGTGGGCGAGCACGTCGGCGATCGTGGGTTCGCCCGCGCCCCGACCGATGATCAGGTTGGGGTAGCGATCCAGCAGAACGCGCTCGTTGCGCACAGTCAGGCTGCCCCCGGCCACCAGCAACGGCGGCTGGTCGGCGACGGTGACCTCATCGAGCAGCCGGGTCATCAGGTCGTGCTGGCCGAAGGTGGCCGAGATCCCGAGGATGTCGACCTCACCGGAGGCCACCCGAGCGAGGATGTCCGGCAAGGTGGCGCCGAGCTGCATGTCCATCAGCTCGACCTGGCCGAGCAGGCTCAGCCGGGCGGCGCGCGCCAGATCGGAGATGGCCAGCGGAAACCGCGGCAGCGGGAAGTGCTCCGGGTGATACAGCGAGGTCAGCAGCAATCGCGGGCGCAGCAGTCGGTGGCGGGCTTGGTCGGTGACCTCGACAGGGGAAAGCCAGTCGTTCGGTTCGGTGATCACCAGGTTGCCTCGGACCCATGCGGGCCAGGTGCGGGATGCGTGGGTTCGTCCGGACAGGTCCGCAGCGGTCCAGGGCTCACCCGGGCTGTTCTCGATGAGCAGCAGTCGCCGCTCCAGCGTGCCGGTGACCACCACCGTCCGCTCGGTGCCCACGTGCTCGGTCACGGCGTGGTGGATCTGCCCCGGGTCAGACAACGGCACGCTCCACAGTGGACAGGCCAGTGCGGGGGCAGCTCCGGTGGCGTGGGCGAGCGCGAAGAGCAACCGGTCATGAGGCGACAACATCGTTCTGGGCACGGGAAACCTCCAGGTGGCAGGGGGATCCGGGCAGCGTTGATCGCCGGGTGCCGCAGCGGCACCCGTGGGTGTGGGTGGTGGGGAAGACCGGGAGGCGGGGAACGCGCCGTGCGGGGGTGTGCGCGTTCCCCGCGCTCTGGCGTGCCGCCGGGGCGCGCCGACTGGCCGGACGGGGCTGTCCGGTCGGTCTACCGGCTGTTCTGGGCCGGTGTCGGCAGCGGGGCGGCGGCGATTAGGTGGGTGTGGGCGGTAGTCCAGACCGAGCACGGGAAGGTTCGGGCGCGGAACCACCCGGAGCATTCAGGGCATCGGCCGCGCTGATCGGGTTGATGCGCGGACAGTAGCTCTCGCCAGCCTTCTGCCAGCCGGGGAATCTCGGTGTAGGCCAGCGCCGCCCGCGACGGGTCGTCGGCGTTGGTCGCCAGGTTCCGCAACAGGTCCAGGCGCCCGAGGACCGCTGTGCGCAGGAGGGCGGACAGGACCTCATCCATCGGCGTGGCCCTCGTCGAAGCCGGGCCGTGCGGCACCGGGCGTCCACAGCAGATGATGCAGGTCCGGCGGCACCAACTCGGCCAGCCGGAGACCGCCGGCGACCACCTGGCGGGCGGCGGCGTCAAACGGCGGGCACGGCCACGACTCGACCGAGCACAGGCGACAGCCCCAGTCCTGGCCGGGCGGAGGCAGGTGCGCGGCCACGAGGTCAAGAGCCTGGACGACCCGGCCTGCCACGCTGTCCACCACGACGCCCACGGCCACCGTCTCCCGCCACTGTTCGGACACGACGGCTAGACAAGCGAGGCAGCCGAGAGCTGGGTTTGCGGCAGACAGCTAGGTCCACTGCGCAGCTCGCGAACCAGTTCGTCGTGGGCGCCGGAGCGCTCCGCCGGCGAACGGAACGCGTTGTTGCCCGGCCTGTCCCCGACCGGGGTGCGCCGTGCCGGTGCCTCCCGTTGGGAAGCTGGCCAGCGGTGGGTTGTTGGCGAAGGCATCTCTGGACCTCTTCCTTCGTGTGAGCGCGGCGCCGCCAAGTAGGTACTGACGATCGCCGGGTCGACCGACATCACGACTCGACTGCCAGCAACCTTATCTGCCTACCGGCATGGTGACAAGGTTTAAGGTGAGGGGATCCGTAGCCGCGTGCCGCCTTGCGGCTAAGGTCAACTGGCGGGAATTGTGCCCACCGTCAACAGTGAGGAGCACCGGCGATGACCAGCCCTGTCTCATGGACGAGCGTGTCGATGCCCTACGTGCGTGGCACAGCGGGCGACCACTGGGCAACCGAGGCGGCAGAGCACGGCGGGGTGGGCACCCAGCAGCTGCTCGGCGTCGAGGAAGTGGCCGCCAACGACGCGGTGGCCAGCGCGCTGGGCCTGGCTCCGGGCGAACCCGTGATCGTGCGCAGGCGCCTCATGCTCGTCGACGGCCACCCTGTCGAACTGGTCGATTCCTATTACCCCGCGGACCTCGCCCGGGACACCAGACTGGCCGACCCCCGCAAGATCCCGGGTGGCGCGGTCGCCTTCCTGGCCGGCCTCGGGTATCCGCCTCGCCAGGTCCGGGAAGACGTGCGCGCGCGCCTGGCTACCCAGCAGGAACGGACCGCGCTGCAACTTCCCGACCCGGCCTGCGTGCTGGTGCTCTCGCGGACGCTCACCAGCGACCAGGACCGGGCGGTGGAGGCCAGCGTGATGACGATGGTGGCCGAGGGCAGACGGCTGCGCTACCAGCTCACGCCATGACCGCCCGGAGCCAGACACCAGGAGCAGGCCTTGCCTCCCGCACGTGACACGCGTCCCCCGTACCAGAAGATCGCTGCGGCGCTGCGTGATCTGATCATGCGCGGCGAGCTGAAACCGGGCGAGAAGTTGGCCTCCACCGTGGATTTCATCGAGAAGCACGGCGCGGGGTCCGGCACGATTCAGCGCGCGCAGGGGGTGTTGAAGGAGGAGGGGTTCCTGCACAGTCGCTCCGGTGCGGGCGTCTACGTGCGTGATCGGCAGCCTTTCGTCGTCGAGGCGGCCGCCTTCATCCCGACCGCCGATGGCCGCTTCCGCTACGACCTGGTCGCTGTGGAGACAGTCACCCCGCCCGCGGACATCGCCGAGGGGTTGCGGCTGGCGCCGGGTGTGACCGCGGTCCTGCGTCGCCGGGTCCTGCTGCACGACGGGCTTCCTGTTGAGTTGTCCGCCTCGTACTACCCCACGGAGATCGCGGCCGGCACCAGCCTGGTGAAGTCCGCGAAGATCCGCAGCGGCGCTCCGCAGGTGCTGGCGGATCTCGGGTTTCCGCAGCGGAGCTTCGTGGATCGCATTTCGGCACGACCACCGACCACGGAAGAAGTCGAGCTGCTGGATCTGCCGGAGGGAACGCCGGTGCTCCGGCAGTTGCGCGTCATCTACAGCGACAACGACCGGCCCGTCGAGGCCTCGGTCCTGATCAAGGGCGGCCACCGTTTCGAGCTGCAGTACCGCCAGACCATTTTGATCTAGCGAATGGTTCCTGGGCAACATCCATCATGGCAGCGATGTCGGGAACTGCATGGTGCGCAGGACATCGAAGGATTAACGAAGAAGGAATCGTCCACTGTGGAGAATTTGTTGCTGGTGCTAGTGCCCGGGTTCATCCTGGTGATGGTAGTCATCGGGTTTGCTGGCGCGGCCGAGGAACGTCGCGCGCGGCGCATGGACCGCCGACTGGTCGACCTAGAAGTGAAGATCAACGCTCTGCTGAGCCACCACGGAGTCCCCTTGCCCGAGCCTGAGTTCGATGCCGTGCGCACCCTGGCACTTCGCGGGCGCAAGGCCGCGGCGGTCCTGCTCTACCGCGCACAGACCGACGCGGACCCGAAGGAGGCGCTCTGGGAGGTCAATAGACTGTCGGCGCGGTGAGCCCCGGCTGTGTCGCCCAGCGGGTTCGGCTGCCCCAGGGGTTTGCCAAGCCCACGCCTCGAAAGCCACTACACGCCCGCAAACACCAGGCGTGTCAGGTTCTGCGTCATGGCCGCGATGCGGCCAGTGAGTTCGTTGCACCGCCGCACTGCTTGATCGACCTCAGCCCACCGCTGCTCCTCGTTGCTGGGACTGGGGATCAGGCGTTGCCGGGCCGCCAGCGTGAGCAGATGGTCGGTCTCCAGCGCGAGGTCGGCCAGCTCTAGGAACACACGCGCACGCGCGTCGTTGATCTCCACGGGCTGAGCAAGTACGCGGTGGGCGACCTCGCGGGCGAAGTCGCACTGGGCCAGCAGGTGGGCAAGTGACCGACCCCGCCGAGTGGAGACATCGGGCTCAGGCATGAAGAACTGGTACCGGCCCACCAGAGAGTTCAAGTGCCTTTCGGCGTTCTGCAGCATCGTCTTGGACATGGGGCAGTGTGCCGCGTTTCCTGGCGCCTGCTGTGCCCAACGACTCCTGGGACACCCGGAGGGGTGAACCTTCATCGACCGTTTGTAATTGGCTGAGTTCTTGCCTACGGACAGAACGCCGGAGGCCACCGGCGACGCCAACAGCACCTCGGGCAGCTACAGGGCAACGACCCAGGTCACTTCGTAACGGGAACACTCAAGCTCCAACAGGTCGGCGACAGCACAGCCAACTCGTTCACAGCGGCGGACCCGCACCAGTGGATCACGTTGGCCTGCAACAGCCACAGCAGGATCTCGCGTACTATGGGCGGTGGGGGGTCGTGCTGGCGATCAACAACGTGACGCGCGGCATCGAGGTGCAGAAGTACTGGAACGACGTCTGCGACAAGGTCTTCGCCCGCTTCCTCTCCGAGGAGTTCGCGTTGACTGTCTACAGCACCACCGGGACAATCAGGCCAGGCGGAAGGCCGCGAGGCGGGTTGTCTGACAGCCCCTACGTCGACACGATCGGGTGGCATGGGTGGTTGAGGGCGGTGGCGTCACCCTGGGACAGTCGCCCTCTCAGGCAGCGTGCGAGCAGAGAAAGGGCAGCTAGCTGACCTGCGGGTGACCCGGATTTTCCTGGAGCGCAACGACCGCAGGACGATAGCGAGCTGGTAACAACGGTCCGGGACAAGCCGGTGGGCCTGCTTGGATGGGCCGATGACGGTGGCGCAGAAGATCTTGGCCGAAGAGGATCCCTGGTACTTTTCAGGGTGGGCACTGGCTCTGGCGAGCATCGTGGTGGCGGTGTCGCTGGGCACCTGGGCGGTGTGGGCGGCATTCCGTTCAGCGCGGCCGCGGCGGATCCTGCACATCTCAGTGGATTCCGCGGTGCCGTTGGTAACCACCGCTCCGGGGCTGGAAGGACGTCAGATCCAGGTGATCCTGGATGGGCACACCTTGACCAGTCCCTACGTGGTGACGGTGGATGTCATCAGCCGCAGCGCCCTGGACATCGCGCCTGCGGCCTTCAGCGAGAAGCCGTTGGAACTGGAGTTCGGTGTGCCGCTGGTGGCGTTGCTCGACCAGCAATCCGAGGCGGGCCGTCCGGCCGTGCGGGCACCGCAGGTCGTGGTCCAGGGCAGCGCGCCGCACCTAGGTCCAGCTCTGATCACACAGCGGCATGCCCTGCGCTACACCGTGCTCTGCGACGGGAAACCCGTCTTCCAGCCGGTGGCGGAGATGATCGATGTTGCCATCCGTGAGCAGCCGCTGCGTCCGCCGGTCAACTGGACAGAGATCCTCATGAACGCGATCGAGATGACCTCCCTCGCTCTGCTGGGCGGCAGGCTGGCGAAAGTCGCCCTTCGACAGTCCTCTACGTGGCCGAAACAGCCGCAGTAGCGGTGACCTCGGCTGGAAGGTCGCCTCGAACGCCACGCCCAGCACCAAGTCCCAGGGCTGCCTGCCGAAGAACACGATCCGCTGATCGACTGGCTGACCGCAGCGACTGGGTAGGATCGCGGCGCGATCATTCAGCGGATGGCACTGGCCGGCGAGCAGCCGCCGCCGGAAGAACCGGAGCGGGCCTGATCGGGCTCTTCCGGCCCTGGACATGATGTGACCCCGCCAGACTCCGGCGGAGCCACGTTCAGCGAGCGCCTGGTGGTGGTGTCAGGCGGACCGGGGCGGGTCGACCAGTTCGATGCCGATCGCGACTACGCCAAGAGCCTCGCGCTCGGGCGGGTAGATCTGGCGGATATTGGCGAGCTGTTCGTCGCGGGTGGCGGTCGGGTTGACCGAGGCAACGGGCTCGTGATCGAACATCTCCTCGAAGCTGGGGTAGCGGCTGACCTTGGTGACGCGGGTCAGGACCTGATCGCCCTGGCAGTTGAACCGGATCAGCGACCCCACTCTGATGTTGCGGCGGCTGGAGTCGTTGACGCGGACCTCGGTGGTCTTGCGTCCAGTGACGATGAGGTCGAAATAGCGCTTGTAGATGCCCATCTCGTGGGCGCGGACGGCGGGTTCGGTGGGGCGAAGGATCATGAGTCGGCCGAGTTCCTTGACGGTGAACGAGCGGAAGAAGTGCTTGGGGTCGGTGAGCAGTTCGCCGACCAGCCACACCAGGGCATCGACGTAGTCATCGACCGACCCTGGCCAGGCCGTGGTGTCAAGCATCCACGGCTCGACGTCGGCGGGCAGCGCGCCGTGACCCTGTTCGCGCAGCAGGGACTTCGAGAGTTTCGCCCCAGTAGGGGCAAGCACCTGCGGCGTGAACACCCGGATCGGCATCTGCGCGGCCGGAGTGCCCAGAGCGCCGAGCGCGCCGTCGACGAGCTGACATCCGAACGTCCAGTCACCGCCCTTGAGCATCACGTGCAGCACGTCGGGGTCGCGACCGAAGGCGCGTTCCTTGACCAGGTTCCGGTACAGCGTGGCCAGGTCGAGATAGGGCGTGTCGTCCTCGGGGTCGATGTGCACCTCGTAGACGCCGTGATCCATGCACACCGCGGTGAACATGGCGCCGTCCTCGTCGAGGTGGGCGAGTTTGGTGCGGTCGGCGCGCTTCTCCGCCCATCCGCACTCCGAGCACGGCACCCGGACATGCACCACGCCGTGCGATGGGGCCATCCACCAACGGATGTCCTCCAACCGCTCCAGCGTGCGGAGAAATTCTGCCCGAAACCCCGGCGAGGCCTGCTGGTCGGTGTAGGTCTCCAGCACGTACTCGGTATCGGTCGCCTCGGACAACGACCGGAAGAACGCCTGGTAGTAGCCCTCGATCAGCTCACCGATCTTGTCCTTGCCCAGAGCGTGGAAGTACGTCTGCTGGTAAGCGTGATGGGTCTCGGGGTCCAGATCGACCGCGTACGGGGCGTTGTCCAGCGCGCCGAACCGCACGACGGTGTCGACGGAGAATTCCCGCCGCGCGATCTTAGCGAGCAGGAACGCCGCGGTCTGCACGAGGTTCGTGCCCAGGTGCGGAGCACCGTTGATCTGGGTGCCGACCACGAACTCGATCCGCTTGGGCCGGGCCGCGAGCACACGCGGGCGCAACAGATCGACCGAGCGCAGCAACGCGTTGGCCAGGATGCTGTTCGGCGAGACCAGCAGCGCCGATTTCTCGTTGCGGGACAACACCATCACACTCCCCGGCTGGGTTTGGGCAGGCGCAGGTTGGCACAGATGAAGTCCAGTCGCGCCGACGCCGCGTCAGCGGCGACGAACACCGGCTCGTAGCCTGCGTCGTAGTAGCCCTGCACGATCAGCTCGTGCACCCGGCGGATCTCGCGATCCTTGGCCCACACGATGTCGTCGGGGTCCTCGAAAGTGTCCAGCGGATCCAGCACGAACACCGTGTCGTAGCGGTACCGCGTCGTCGCTTCCTCAAGTTCGGCGGTCGGCTTGAGACCGAAGAAGCCCTCCCAGCCGTAACCGTCCGGAATGCCCCGGTTGTAGAAGCGGATCCCGTGGATGTGCGCGGTGTACTCGGCGACAAACGCCTCCAGTACCTCCAGGGAGTATTCCCGCCGATCCTCCTTGAGCAAGTGACGACCGAGGCGTTCGCGGTGCTTGCGGTAGATCTCGCGGCCGGGCTCGTCGACCATGCACGGGATCCCTGCGGCGTGCACCGCGGCGATCAGGTCGTCCTTGCCCGAGGACGGGCCGCCGGTGATGACGTAGCGGCGCGGGTCGCCGGTCGCGGCGGCCGCGAGTGCAGCAGACAGGTCAAGGTTGATGGTCACGGTCATCCGTCCTGCTCGTCAGAGCTCATGTCGGGGCTGGAATTGGGGAATGGTGGTGGGGCGAGGAAACCCTCGGTCCAGGCATTGCCCAGGCCGGTCTCGCCGTGCAGGAGCGCGACGAACTGCTCTCGACTGGCACCACCAGCGGCGGCCCCAGTCAGCCGGGCGGCCTGCGCGGCGGTCAGTACCGGGGTCCATCCGGCCAGCGCGATCAGCCCGTCCACGTCGAGATCGGGGGCGAAGGCGGTCGTGTAGCTGATCGCCTCGGCACGTGCGACGGCCCACCGCCACGCGGAGGTCACCGCGGCGCGGATGAGATCGGGGCGTTCTGCACGCAGGCTGATCAGCCGCTCGACGGCGAGCAGCTCGGCGCGGGCGGCATAGATCGCCGACCACAGCAGCGACAGCTGCTCCTCCTGCTCGGCGACCTCCCACGCGAACGGATCCGCGATCACCGGCTGCCGCCTGGCCACCGGAGCAAGCCTGGGCGCGATCAGTGGGGAGCGGGTGAACCGGTCGGCATCTGCCAGCAGCTCCCCGGCCAGTGCCTCGATCAGCTTGGGCTCGACCCGCTTGCGGAAATGATGCACCTCGTGGCCGGCTTGCGCTGCGGCGAGCTCGCGCCGCACAGTGAGGTTCTGACCAGTCGTGGCCGGGGGCAGGCCGAACAACGCGCGTGCCGCCGCCGCGTAACGGGCGTCGGGGAAGCGCGCGAGCAGGCCACGCAACGTGCCATCCAGAGCCGCTGTGCGGCTGGACTCGTCGGCGGGATCCACCGCTCGAGCGAGCACACCACGCAGATCCAGCAGGACCGGATCCACTGTCGCCAGGGTCACCGGCAGCCCGCGTCGCAGCAACTGTCCGACTGCGGCGACCACCTCATCCTCTGCTGGGCTTTTTGTGGGCATGCGTCGAGTGAAGCACGATGCCCACAAAAAGCCCAGTGTTCGGTTCGTGTCGCGCCGCAGATCCCTATCTGCGCTCCTCGGCCTGGCCTCTCCTGTCTTCAACCAGCATGTCCTAGGCTCCAGGTTCGGCGCTCAACTTCTCTTCCGGGGCGGTGGTACGCCGGTACTGCGGATGGTCGAGATCCATCTGCTTCGCCGCATGCAGCGGGACGGGAAAGCGAGCGCGGCCATCCCAGAACTGCGCCTGATGGCAAAGCTTGGCCGCGGCCACAGCGAGGGCTTCCGCGGACACGTCCTCGGCGCACGCTAGGGGATAGATCTCGTTGGCCGTCATGGAATACCAGTTCTGCGGCATCTCGCCTTTGCGTCGTTCCTCTTTTCGTTCAGAGGAGACCGAGGGCTTGGCGTCCCACCTCGTGTGCTTAGACCCCAACCGGTTTGCACCGTCCCCGTCGAAGGCGCGAGGTACGTTGCACAGGACCCAGAACGGGGTCCCGAAATCCGTGGTGACTTCGTAGAGCGTTGTCGCGGTCTCCTTCTCCTTGGGTTCGCCGCCCTTGCCATTGGCCTTGGCGACGTGAGTGGCGCCAACCGGTTGGAGCACCTCTTCGTCGTCGATGTTGACGCGGATGATGGCGCGAGGCCGTTCCTGGGGAACCAGGGTGCATCCAGGGAGCCAATAGCGGCACTTCTTGCTCTCGGGCGAGCCACCCAGGTGCGTGTTCTGCAGCCCGTCCCACATCCGCCGCGCCGACTGCGCGTCCACGGTGACCGCATAGGAAACGCCGTCCAACTCATCAGCCAGGTCGGCAAGTGCACGTTCTACCGTTTCGGCCGCATCATCCCAGCGTTGCCGGTAGGACTTCTTGTCGCCGGTGCCTTCGGGGTAGGCACCGGAGTGGAAAGCAGGCTGTGCGATGCGGTAGGGCAGCCATTCCGGTCGAACACAGCTCCAGCCGAGCATGGTCCACGTCTCGCCATCCTCCTGCGGGGGTACGAGGGCGGCCGCGGTGATGATCACCTTGGGCTGGCCGAACTCTCCCTTGCGCTTGTTCTGCTGTCGCACGTAGATGCCGACATGGGCGATGCGGTCGACCTGATAGCCCGCCTTCTCCGGCCGCAGAGCGTTGGCGATCCGATCGTCGATGATGCCCAGCGAGCGGTAGAGGTCCAGCAGAGCCATCTCGGCGGGGTGGTCCTTGGCCTTAGGTGTGATGACGCCCTTGTCGTCCTTGCCACGCAGGTACTGGGCGGGCACCCCGCGTTCCGCGAGGATCTTCTTGGTCTGCGGCTTGGCATCGAGGTCCTCAAGGCTTGCCCCGCTGCCGTCGCTGCTCTCGGCGGTAGTGGGAATCTCGGTTTCGCACCAGGCACCGACGAGTACCCCGTCCAGGGAGCGCAGTGACGCTCCGGTGCCGGCCAGCGCCGCGGTGCGGTTGCCGGCGGGGCCGGGCTTGAGGAAGTCCTCGGCGTGGTGGAACACCGCGGTGACGCGGTCGCCGTGCAGGCTGAACTCCGTGCCGTCGTGGGGGTCCAGACCCTGGGGATCGAGGTCGAAAGTCTTGCAGAAGGTGTCGAGCATCCGCAGGCGGGTTTCGTCCCGGTACCACAAGCAGGCGATACGCAGCTTCGTGAAACCGGCGGTCTCGACAGAGGCGACGATGGACTCCGGTGACGGGAACAGGCTGCCGCGTGCACGGATCGGGCCGAGCGTCTTCGGCTCCGGATGCCGGTCTCGTTCCTCCTTGCGGCGCTGATACTCCTGCTTGGAGATGTTCTCCGGGTCGGTGGGACGGCGCGGCATGCTCACCCGTACCTCACGAACCTCCAGCGGCGCCGCTGTATCGGCGAACACGCAGGTGAAGTGGCTGTGCAGGAGCCTGAGGTGGTGCATGCCGGTGCCGGTACCGATGGGGAATGAGTAGTTCTTGGGCAGGATCGGCCAGACCTGCCCGGGATGTTCGCGGGGGAAGCGGACCGCTTCCTTCTTCTCCCTCGCCTCGCCCAGCAGCCTCTGTTCCCGCTTCGACCGCTCGTCGATGGCGCGCAGGATGGAGTAGTCCATCTCCAGTCGGCCGAGGGCTTGCAGAGCCAAGCGGTTGATCGTGCGGGCACCCCCGCGGCCGTTGAGACTGACCTCCAGCAGGGGACGCCCTCGACCGGGCTGCTCCGCGAGAGCGGTCCTGGAGAAGACCAGCGAGGAAGAGATGCGGGTCACCCGGGAACTCAGCAGCAGCACGGGATTGGTGATGTTGGGGACAGTCTTGAGCCTCAGCGCGGTCCGGGACAGGGCATAGCGGCCGCCTTGTTCGTTCTGCCAGGGATCCTCGAACGCGACCAGGCCGCCCGTGGAGTCCGGCCGCAGCGTGATGGTCCTGTTCTCCGAGATCGACCAGGGACGGCAGGCCAGGCGCTGGGAGAGCTCCCAAGCGACCGTGCGGTACAGCCAGGTGGGGGCCGTGAGCTGGCTGGCGCGGGCGGGCTGGAGGTGCTCGGCCAGCAGGTACTTCTGCTCGGTTGTGCCGGCGATCCGCTTGGCCAGCTCAGGTGGTGTGGTGAGGTCGATCGTGCCGACGTCCTGCCCGAGCGCCAGGTGGTGGGTGAGAGTGAAGACGCGGCGCAGCAGTGTGCTCTCGATCGGGTTGAGCGAGGCGAGGAACGGGGCGCGGCGGTCCGGGTCGAAGTGCACGTAGCCGCCGCTGATCATGCTCAGGACAGTGGTGGCGATGGAGTAGGGGGCCTGGGCGTCGTCGTTGTTGAACTTCTTCCTGCACTGCTGGCTGAAGTCATCCCACAACTTCCAGGTCACTTCATCCAAGTGCCGCACGTGGACCACGGCGCTGCCGACCAGTTCGGGGCTGCACCGGAAGGCGAGGGTATTGAGGTACTTGCCGGGGGCGAGGTCGTGCTCGGTCACGTGTTCTCGTTCTCTCTCGGACTTGTCCGTCAGTTGCCCTGGTCTCCGAAAGCCGGGGATTCGATGCCGGCATAGGAGAGGAAGGCGTTGAGTGCCTCCCCGTACAGGTCGTTCATGTGTTGCCGTACCTCTGGGGGCCACAGTGAGTGGATGCGGCGCAGGACGGTCTCCAGATCGGCGCTCCAGGTGTCTTCGTGGAAGGCGTAGTCCACCATGTGCAGCACAGCATCCGTGCCGCCGCGGCGGGCACGACCGGCGAGCTGGATCAGATCCACGATCATGCCTGCGACGACTTCGTCCTGCAGCGACTTGTGCATCGCGGTGAACTGGGGGGCCGTGCGCAGCAGGAGCGCCAGCCGTTCCCAGGCCGCCGCACTGGCCTCGGCCAGGGCCTGGGACGGGAGGGATGTACCGCCTGGCGGCAAGGCGCGCAGACCGGCGGCGTTGATGCTGCCGTACATCTCGGCGGGATCATTGAGCAGCGCGAGCGGACGTACGCACAAGTACACCGACCGGACCGCCGAACGGGTGCCGATGACGATGTTGAGTCCGCGAGCGATCAGTGACAAGGGGACGACCAGGATCTTTCCGTGCCGCGGGAAGTCCTCGAACTCCTCGGCCGTCAGACGAACGGCGACGTTCTGCCTGGGCAAATCGGGATTGGCACTGTGCAGATCCTCGGCACGCACGGCCAGGCACAGCCCACCCTCGTAGCGACCGGCCTGGGCGATACCGCGGGCCAGCCACGCGCACTGTTGATAGGAGTTGGCAACGACCAGAACACGGCCCCGGTCATCTTTGCTGGCGCGGCTGAGCTCACGGTGGATGTGCTGGTCGTACAAGTTGCTGCCCAGCTCGATGAGCGCGTCTTTCTTGCGACTGGGGTGGGTTCCGGAGACCTTGATGGGCTCACCGAACAGGGGGTGGCCCTCGCCGTAGTCGATGCGGTGTTTCCTGGCCCGGATGGACTTGGCCTGAGCATCGGTCATCCACCACCGCACAGGGGAGTGCAGATGCTCGCGCACCGCCTCCGGGAAATAGGCGGTGGCGGAGAGCCCCATCACCGGCCGCTCCAGGCCTGCCAGGACAAGCGAGACGATGCCACCCAGTTCGGCAGTGAAGGTGTGCGGGTCTCCGCCGATGGTCTGGGCGACCAGCGCGGCGTTCCTCTCCTTGTCATCGAACCCGGTGACGCGGTAGCCGGTGATGGAGCGCCCCAGCATGCCCAGCGGCAAGACCGCGGAGACAGCGGTGGGCTGCAAGCCTTCCACGATCCGGTGGGCCGAACGCAGGCCCGAGGATCGGTAGTCGTGGGCCTTGCCCTGCAGGACTGCCAGCGCCTCATCCAGTTCGATCATGGCTGTCCGGGTGACCAGCAGGTTGATGGCCTGCGCGCGCCGGTGCGGCTCCTTGACACTGTCCTCCAGTAGGCGGTGCAGTTCGATCTTGACCTGGTCGAGCAGGTGCTCGCCGCGGGGGGCGACCAGCGCACTGAGCGCCTCCCGCACCTCCTGCCAGTCCGGCTCGAGCAGGCCGGCTTGTCCGCCGAGCGGATCCAGGCGCCTATACCGGGCGGGCATGAGGGCGTTGAGCTTCTGGAACAGCTCGACCGGAACGGAGGCCTCCTCCTCCCCGCACTCGGCCGGCCACAGCAGCCGCAGCAGCATGCGGTCGCGTCCACGGGCCAGGTGCCAGCGGGTGCTGGTCTGGTCCGGCACGCGCGTCTGCGCCCGGTCGTCCTCCATCACGTGCAGGCTCAGGGCGTTCTTGCAGATGCTCAGCAGCAGGAATTCGGCCATGAGCCGGACATGGCTGACCGCGGGCAGGAGGTTGTGCTCGTCATCCAGGGGCAGCCGCTTGGCGTCGCTATCAATCTCCTGCGGCGTGGCCGACCAGTGCCGGCGGGAGTGCAGCACGATCTCGCTGGCGCACTTGTCCACCGCCCGGGACTGGAATTGGTCGACCTCGTCGACCAGGACCGCGTGACAGGTCCGCAGCGCGAACTCCGCGGCGGTCATACCGCGCACGGCACGGCCGTCGAGGTTGACCCCGATGCGCAGGTTGCCCTGCATGAACACGTAGTGGTTCATGATGACGACGTTGGCCTCGGCCGACTCATACACGGGGGTGTACTTCCCGCAGGTGGGGATCCAGGGGCAGGCTGCGCTCCCCACGCCCTGGCGGTGCAGCGACAGGCAAGGTTCGCGGCCCGGCGGATAGTCACCGGTGGCGTCGAGGAAGGTCTTGAGGGCACATCCGTAGGCCAGGGGGTCCACGTCGCGTTCGGCTCGCTCGCCCCACTCCCCGTGCTCCTCCGGATCTTCCTTGATCAAGGAGGCGAGCTTGACCGCCCGCTCGTGCATACCCGAGGAGGACATCAGATGCGCACAGGTGGCCTTGTGCTCGATGACCCCGCTGCGGTGCAGATGGGCCAGATCTTCACGCACGTTCCACGTCAGGGCCAGACATGCCTTGATGTCAGGCAGGACGATCGCCACGCGCAAGTCGCGCGCGGCGAACCACGCGGCCATGACACGGACCAGCACGCTCTTGCCAGTGCCGGTGGGCGCGTTGAAAATTTCCATGCCCCCGGCGGTCAGCGTCAGCGCCTCCGCCGGTGACACGGTGTCGGTGGTGTTCAGCACGGTGAACAGCTGCGCGAGGACGCGGCACAGGTAGCGCTTGTCCTCCGGGTAGCGCGAGTCGATCTTCTCCGCGAGGTCGAGCAGTTCCGGCGTGGGGATGCGCACCTCCGCCAGATGCGGCACGGACGAGACGCAGGGCAGACGGTCGTGGCCGAAGGCCTCGGTGAACTGCGGATAGGCCGGGATCCGCACCTGTCCGTGAACCTCTCCGACGTCCTTGACGAAGATCTCCCCGGTCTTCCACGTACCCGGGCCGGCGAACTCCGCAGGCTTGGTGCGCGCGCTCGGACGCCGGAACCGCGCGGTCAGCCGGTCGACGTAGCCGAGCGGGTCGCCCCCGAGCCTGGGGAGCGCGGCACCGGCGGTGAACGGGTTGTCGCCCGGCAACTCGAAAGGCGCCATGATCGAGGAGTCACCTGGCTCCTCAGAGTTCAGCCGTGCCAGCAGGGAGCGGGCCGCCACCGAGAATTTCGCGACATCGGCGAGTTCCCCGGGAGCGATGGAGCAGACCAGGGCGATCCGCTGCTTCTCCTCGTGGGGCAGCCGGCTCCAGCGGTCCCACGCCCGGTACTTCCCGGAGAGCAGGAAAGCGGCTTCGGTGAACGGCGCGGCGCCGCGGGAATCTCCCTCGACGGCCTGGGGGAAGTAGTGGGTCGCAAGGGCCAACGCGGCATAGACCGCGGTCTGTTCGATCGGCAGGTCACTCACGCCCAGCTCACCCCAGCCTTCGCACAGACCATCTCGCCGAACTCCGACGCGGTGGCTACCTGCATGTCGTACTTCGCGCACACTCCCGACAGCAGTGGCACATGCCGGCCGTGATAGTCAGGCAGCACGAGCCAGTCCGCTCCGCCCCGATCGCCTTCCTGGGCGTGGATGAGCTCAGCCAACGTCATCGCCGAGGTGTAGTCCTTGATGTCGACCTTGAACGAGGTCTTCCTACCCCGTTTCGAGCCCACCTCGACCAGCAGGTCGAAGGCGTCCAGACCCGGCCACAGGCTGACCTCCAGCCCCCGTGCGGCCAGCTGGTCGTGCAGCGCCAGCTCTGGCAGACCAGGAATGGTCGTGTAACGCCAGATCCCCCGCGTGAGAGACCTATGCCCTTCGGCGGGCAGCGCCGGTGGCACCTCGCCGAGATCCGGGTACAGCACCGCCTCACGTCCGCCAGGCCGCGGTGGCGCGGGCTCGGGCAGCAACTGCGGTGCGCCGGCGCTCGTGGGCAGACCGAACAGGTAGGAGGCCCCCATCTCCGCGTGGGGCGCGTGCCAGCACCGCGCCGCACCCACGGTGGTTCCCGCGTTGCGCCGGACGGTAATCCGCATAGGCCACCGGCAGATCGGGCAGGCAAACCACCAGCCTCGATAGGCCGAGTCGTAGGGGATTTCCCTATAGAAGTCCGCGACCAGCGGCGGCAGCCGCAGATCGGCCAATTCATGCACAGAACCCGCGGGAGAGCGGATCAGATCCCTGCGACCGGCCTCGTACACGGCCTGCTCGCCATATTTGCGCAACAGCGTGAAGACCGTTTCCTGGTCGAGTTCGGACTGGAATTCCCGGTCGCTGACCACGGCCGCGGTCTTTCCGGTCTTGTGCAGCAACCGCAGCAGCATCTCCTGCTCGAAGTCCAGGTCGAGGGCACCCTCGCTCACCCGCCCGTCCTGGTCGACGAGACGAGTGCCTTCCAGGTCCAGTGGCGTGACACCATCAGGCAGCAGAATGCCCAGGTCACCCCTGAGCGCGCGTCGGAACTCACCGAAGGATAGCGGGCTGCCCGGACCGCGCGCCGCCTGCATCATGCCGTGGCACTCCATCAAGGTTTCCAGGCGCTTCTCGGGTTTCACCTCCGGTGCGGTCATCGCCTTCGCCGCACGCAGAGCGGCCCGGGTCACCAGATATCGGACCCGGACATCATCGAGCGCCTGCGCGCCATCATCCGTGGAGCTCGTCACGGGCCGGGAGCATAGAGGGCCCCACTGACAAAACCCGTGACCGCACAATAGAGACCCGTCTCTACGGTTGTTCCTCCGCGATGCCGTCCAGCCCAGCGGTCTCAATATGTGAATAAAGCTCGCGATAAATATCGAGATACTCCGCGACATGACGTCGGCCCAGCCGCGTCAGGCGCCACCGGTACTCGGCGACATGCGTCCCGCAGGGCGCCATGAGAGGCACCGAGTCCACCAGGCCACGACTCGGCCGCCCTCCGGCCTTGCCGCGGTAGCCCACACCGATGAAGAACAGCGAGCGGCCAGCCAGCCGATCATCCTCCAGCCCGGCAGGCCCGGCAGCGGCGACGCGCACCACGACCCCCCAGAGCCACTCAGAGAGCAGGTGTGCCGCCGGACCCGGATCACGCGGTTCCCCCAGCCCCGCTCGGGCGGCGGCCCGCCCACGGCGCGTGATCTCGACCAGTACCCGTCCGACCGTACCCACAGCGGTGTGCTCGACCGAGTCCTCGGAGACCGCCACCAGGCCCCGCCGCTCCAATGCGTGCACCGTCGACCCGGCACCGGGGTCGTGCACACCGCGCCGCCGCAACCGCTCCTGCAGCCGGGTGTACCCGACTGCTGACGGCGCGGCGTGCACCGCCAACGGCAACCTCCGCCACTGCGCCGCCTTCTGTACGGTCAGTCGCTGAACCCGGCGCATCCACATCTCGGTCGCCATCATGCGGTCCTCCCGCATGATCTCACCAAGGTAGGTCCGTTGACGTTCGTTCAACGCCTCCCAGGTTGCCAACGCCCGACCAGATGCCTCCGGCCTCCGCGGTGCCGCCAGAATCGGGACCTGTTCGCCAGGGCGGGTACGCATCCACGCATCCATGATCATCCGTACCGGGACCCGGTACGCCTTGGCCAGCGGATCAACAAGCCGCCCCGTCACCTCAGGGTCCTGCCAGTGCCGTCCACGGAC
The DNA here is from genome assembly GCF_023094165.1 of Crossiella sp. S99.2. Lineage (GTDB taxonomy): Bacteria > Actinomycetota > Actinomycetes > Mycobacteriales > Pseudonocardiaceae > Crossiella. The sequence continues at coordinate 49,600 of NZ_JALMDK010000026.1, forward strand.
CACCCGCCCGTTCTCCAGCGCGGAGACCTTGGACGCGGACACGCACAGCTCGCGCCCCGCCAGCGATGTTCGCAGCAACTCCGCAACCCGCTCCAGGGTGAGCCCTGCCGCATACCTCAAATCGACGAGCGTCTCCTGCCCCCGGGCGGCACCCGTGAGCGCATCCACTCCACAGTCCAGCGCCGTAGCCAACCGCTCCAGGCGTGATGGCGTGGGCGTATGCCTGCCCTCCTCGTAGAAAAAGATCATCCTGGACGAGACGCCGACTCTCACAGCCAACGCCTCGCGGGTAAGCCCCAGTTCGACCCGTCGCGCCACGAGCCGCGACGGGTCGACCCCACACAAGGGAAGAGGCATACCTCCATACAAGACGAATGAAGACTTCATCACAACAACAGCACCCGAAGATCGTGTCCGGCGTGTGTTGTGGCGCCGTGGTGATGATTGCTTTGACATGTCGGCGAAGAGGCTCCGAGGGTCTCTCGACGCGCTGTGGCCGGAACCCTTCCAGCACGGGGTGTCCCGCCGTGAGAGGTCGGGATGCCACGATGAGTAGCGAGCAGCAGAGCGGACGACGGCGCCCGCGGCGCCCGACTAACGACCGGAGTCTGGACGTGATCACACCAGCCGAGCCCAACCGCCCGCCCCTCAACACAGCCGCAGGCGAGCATGCCTGTGAGGTGCTGGTGCGGCTGGTACACCAGGGTGAAGGGGCTGCAGTGGTGGCGCTGGCGGCCGGGGCCGGAGCGCTCGAGGTCGTTGATGGCGGCCCGTTGCAGGAGGCCCTGGACCGGTTCGGGGGTCGGCTTCAGATCACCGAGGTCGCTGGAGGCACCGGCTGGTGTCTAGGCGCCGAGGTGTGCGGCCGCCTCGTCGGCCTGCTCTATGCCTGTTCACCGGTCGATTTCATCCGGGAGTTCCCCGTGCAGCACCACCAGGTTCTGACGGAAACCCTCATTGAGATTGAGATCCTCGCGGTCGAAGAGGCCTTCCGCGGCACCGGTGTGGGAACGGCGCTGTTGCAGTACGCCACGAAGTTCTTCGGCGGAGGTGGGCTACGCCTGGCGCTGGCAAAGATCGACGCCAGGGATCAGGCGATCCACCGGTTCTACCGCCGCGCCGGCTTCACAGTGGTCGCCCCTGGCGGTAGCTGTGTGATCAACACCCCGGACGGGCGGGCGGGCATCACCGCCGGGCCTGCCGACGGGCCCTGGCGACTGGCGATCACCACGCTCGGCAACTCGATCGGCCGCCAGTAGTCCGGCCCCTGACTCGCCGGTCCGCTGCCTTTCCCTGCGGCAGCACAGTGTGGAGCCACAGTGCGCAGACGCGCCGTCCTCGTGCGATACCAACGGCCCTGATCGGCCCCTGCGCGCCACGACACTAGGAGGGGGCGCCAGCTGGCGGTGCCCGGCGCAGCCATCGCGCCGGGCCTCTGCTTCACCAGGGTTCAGGCCGCCGCAAGGCTAGGAAGCCACGGCCGGTGGCGGCTCGGCTGGCTGGGGAGGAACCGCGATATCCTCAGGCCAGCCCCGCGCGGAGGGCCATCGGCGCGATCCCATCGTGCCGCGCAAGCCCAGAATGTCGCAGCATCGGCCCTCGATCGCATCCAGCGCAGCGTGCGCGATGTGATCGTGCAGGTGCAGATACCTCAGGCGCGCGAAGGTCCTGCGGCGCACCGCGAACCGCTCGTGCTGGGCAAGCCGCGCCAGCAACCCGCCTACGCGGCTGGCCTGCCCCAGCCACACCACTCGCTCTTGCAGATCGGTGATGAGGTAGATCGCGCTGAGGATGTCCGGGCCGACCTGGAGCTGGTAGTCCAAAAACGGTATCCCGGTCAGCTCAGCGCGGACCAACAGCGGGCCCGCAACTAGCGGCAGCCGGGCGAGATTGCGGCGATACAGCAACGGACCGGCGACCAGCCTCCCGCGCGTCACTCGGCGACCTCAACGGCGAACTGGGCTGAGCGAGACTCCTGAAAGTCCGCCGGTGTGGCCTCCCCGCGTTTGAGGCTGGGAAGGAGTTCGATCAGTTTCTTACCATCGGCGACTACCGCGAGCAGCGCGCCTTCCAGCGAATCGACCGCGTCCGCGGTGTTGTCAGCCAGCGGCCTGGCCTCCGCCTCCGCCGCCGTGCGCACGAGATCCTCAGCGCGTTGGAAGGCCCGGACGAACGCATCGATCATGTCCCGGGTGACCGTGTCCTGGAAGCGACTCTGGGCAAGCACACGGAGGATGCCGGGATCGGGCGTGGGCTGCGCCGCCGGAATGATTGTTCCCCCGGCGGTCACGACCGTACGCGCACGGGTGGCGCGGCCGTTGACCTTGGGGAAGACGGTGTTGATCCAGGCCCGCGTCGCCGGAGCCCCGTCGATCGGTCGGCCGTCCTCACCGACCTGCCGCGGCGCAGTTCTGGTCTCGGTGGCGTGGGCCAGTTCGCAGAGCAGGCCGTAGGCGGCCTGCGGATTCTGGAGCAGCGCCGTGCGCAAGTTGGTCACCGACCGTCGCTGCAGCCGCCCGGCCTCCTCGGAGTCAGGGTCGGCGGCCTGCGCGGCGATGGACCCGCGGTCGGCCTCGATCAGCTTGGCCTCGGCCAGCCAGTGCGTACCGTGGATCAGCAGGAACCCGTCGAGCAGTGAGAAGTCCTTGCGCTGTGCCGCGTCTTTGACCTCGCGCCAGGTCGGCAGCACCGGCCGGATCGCCTTGGGCTTGAGAGCACCCGCACCCAGCGCGCCGTCAAGCAGGCGTGGGTTCCAGCGGTAGCTGTAGCCGTCGCTGGCACCGGCGGAGAACATGCGCAGGCGGTTCTGGACGTGCTTGCCCTGGGTCTGGGAGGGCGCCGGTTCGCCCAGCACGGTGCGGGCCCGCAGGGCCCGCTGGTCGCGCTCGCTGGGCTGGGGCGGGAAGACGGCGTCGAAAAGTGCGTGGTCGCGGCGATCGCGCGCATCCACGGTGGATTCCCTGGGGCGCGGGTCCGGGTCCGGGCCTTCACCGGCTAGCCACGCGCGCACCTGTTCGGTGATCAGGCCGTGGGTCTTGTAGTCACGCAGCAATGCCCGCAGATCGGAGGCGGACTTGTTGAGGAGCGAGTACTCCAGCGGCGGCCGGCGGTGGTCCACACGGTTGGAGTCAAAGACCATGCCGTGGAAGTCCTCATCGAGGACATCAGCGCCGGTGAGGTCCCTCGCGCCGGCCACGATGTGCATCTCGACGGTGGCGACCTTCGCCGCGTGCACCGCCATCGAGTGGCCGGAATGGTCCGGGTCGGCGAAGGCTTGCCGCAGAAGGTCGGCGAACACCGGAACCCAGTGCTGCGGATCTACGATCGGGATCTCAGTCGACTGGGAGGTGGGCTCCCCGGCGAACACGGTGTTGGGTCTGACACCGAAGATCATGTCGGCGGGGGTAAGCCCGAACAGCTCCAAGCGGCCCATAGTGCGGTTGGCGCCCTTGGTCGCGGTTAGCTCGACCAACTCCCTCATGCGCACACCACCGCTGGGGGTCGGCTCTTGGATCTTGCGCAGAAGCGGGACGTGCGTGGTGGGCTGCTGCTGGCCATGGAGGGCGAGATCTTGGGCGAGGTCGTAGTTGCGGTCCCCGTTGGCATCCTTGAGCGCGGCCTTCATCGCGCCCACCAGCCTCATGACCCTCTCATGCGGCACAGCCTCGGCGGTGGTGATGAACGGGGCGAGCGCCCCGCTGAGCGTTCTGCCGGTGACCAGGCACGGCAGCACCCTGGCCGGGTCGACCTGCGGGTGGACCGGGGCGCTGAAGGCGCTGCGGATGCGCTCGTTGTACTCACCGGCGTTGCCAGCGAACCCGTGCATCCTCAAGGTCAGGATGCACTCGCCGTAGTCGGTCGTGGACCAGAGGCTGGGCTTGAGCCGGTCCGGAGCACCGTTCTTGCCCAGGACGAGATGGTCCTTGGGGCGAGTGACGAATGGGGCGATGTCGGCGGCGATCGTGAGCGGCCAGCCCGTTTCCTCGGCCAGTGCGTGGGCCAGACGAGCGGTCCAGGACTTCGTGTCCGCGCCGGGATACGGGTTGACTCCCCGTACCGCGATGGTGTCCCCATCAGCGGGCAGGGCGGGGATGGGGTCGGTAGGCATCGGTTTGTCCTCAAGGCGGAATGGCCGACCGGCCAGGTGGCGGTGGGCCTGGTGTCGCTGTGACCTGGTGGTCCCAACGGGCACAAGCCCGACCACCCCCGCGAGGGTGCTCACGACCCGCACTGGCCTTCCACATGGTGTGGCACGGCCGGGCGGGATCCTGTTCCGCTCACCGTCGTGTCGCCGCGCCAGGGGTCCCGGCATTGCGGACTTCCCCCGACCTGCTGGACAGGCCACTGGAGGATGAGGACAGTTCACGGCATCAGGCTCGATGCGTGAACAGCACTGTACTCCCGGTCACCGACAGCCCGCGCTGAGTAGTCCCGGTCAGGTCCTGCCCCGGAAGCGGCGGGGCGGGGCTCGGCTCGTCGCCCGCGGACCAGTCACAGCCGGTCCGCTCGCGCCCTTACGGTCTTTGCTCAGTGACCCGAGCGGCTGGCGAGAGGTCACCTGGCGGAGTGAATTCAAGGGTGCCCCTATGCATTACTTCCGCGGACGCGAAACAGCAGGTCACAGAGCTAGGGTCCGGTTGGCGTGCCAACACTGATCACCACGTCGACAGGAGCGGGAACATGAGCAACCTGGGCTGCGGCCCCTACATCGGAGCAGCTGAGCTGACGCAGCGCGGCTGGACCGAGACGATGATTACGAAGCTTCTCGGCGAGCCCGACCACACCACACCCAACCGCGGCCGTCGCGCCGGCGGACGAATCCGCTACTGGCTGATCACCACGGTCGAGCAGATCGAGAACACCGAGCAGTTCCAGCAACTGCTGGCCGCCGCGGACAGCCGCCGCGCCTCCCAGCAGCGCGGCCGGGACTGCTCGTGACCGCCTCGGAGCGCGCCGAAGCCGCCCACGGGGACAGCCTGCTGGAGGAGCAGTTCACCGAACTACTGCTGCGTTTCCGGCACCGAGGGACATCGCTGTCAGCGGCGCTGGAGGAGTTGCGCCTGCTGACCCGGCGGCCAGCACTGATCGCCGAAGGCGAGCTGCGCGGGCTGCTGGCTCGCATCGACCAGGCCCACAGGGCGGGACAGCTGCGCGTGCACACCGGCGGCGCGTGGACCGGGGCGCCCACCGGGCTCGCCATCGCCGCGCTCTGTGCGGTGAGCAAGGGCAAGGTCAGGGCGGTGCGGGATGCCTACTACACCCTCTGTCTGGGGCTGGCGCCGTTGAACGCCGATGAGTTCACCCTCAGCGACCCGCTCCCGCGGGCGCGGGCTGGTTGGGTCACCACGGACAACGCCGAACCCAGACGGGGCAGCCGGTGCTGAATGCAACGTGACCAACCGGCCACCCGGGATCGGCTGAACCCCGACGCGGTCCTGGGGACGGATATCAACGCCGGTCCCTGACACTACGCAGTGGGCCCCGCCACCCTGGCACCCCGCTGCGTGGTCGATGCCGGGCCACCAGCCCCCTGATTGCACCCGCACCGTTATCGCAGCGTGCTGACGAGACGAAGACAGGCCACGCGAGTCTCGCTGATCAGGCGCCCTCCCCATCCATCTGCCCAAGCTGGGCCAAACCACGGTCTCCGACGGTGACCTCAGCAACGCCAGTCGCTGCCGCCAACGCAGCGCAATAGTCGTCGACCCCCACTACCCAGATCTGCGCCAACCGCGCGGCGAACTGGCGAGCCGTCACATCCACGATCAACTTGCCTTCCAGCAGCACCGCGCGATGCATGAACGCCAAAGCCCTGGTGGAAAACACATCGAGCCAACCGACCACAGTCGCTTCGTCCGCTTCATGTCCTACCGAACGCAACACGTCAATGACCTTCGGCGTCCACACCGCACAGTCGCCATCGACTAGCTGTTCAGGCAACTGCAGGCGATCAGCGAGGAGATCCCGGACCGCGCGACGGCTGTGGTCATCCCCGCTCAACGTCGTTGTCACATCTGGCATTCTATGCGCCTTCGAGGTGCAGACTGAAAGCAGACACCACGCCGCGCCGGGTCGTGCTCGTGTGCTCCAGGGTGGCAAGCGAGCCATGTGCAAACCTGTCCCGCGGGCAGGAGCGCACCAGCACCGAGATCGGTGAGTCCGGAGCCGATCCGGAACCACCTGTCACGACGTTCGCCGCGCGCCCGCCGCAGCAGAGATCCCGGGGCCGAGGTGGGTCCCGGGCACTATCCAGCGTAGTTCACCACAGCGGGTCGCCCACTCGTGCCGGAGCAGTCGCCGAGTGAACGGGGCGAACACGAACGACCTGGCCTGGCTACAGCCCGCTCCAACCCGGGCAGCCACCTGGACCGCAGTACCGGCCACCACCGGCACCACAGCAGGGAAAGCAGCGAGCCGCCGCGTAGACCCACCGTGAAGGACGACACGGCGACCGTGCTGGCTAGTGCGCGAATCGCGCCTCGGCTACCGCCGGCCCGGCATCCCTGGGCGAGGCCACCAGCGGAAGGCCAGCACGACCGTACTGACCAGGATCAGGGCGGCGAAGGCCAGCACCGCGTAGAACACCACCTCCACTAGCTCCGGCGGCACGGCGAGATCCAGGATCCAGAAGACCACCAGGGGGACCGGCGGCAGCACCAGCATGGGGCCGCCCCCTCGCAGCATCATGCTGAAGTCCCGCGCTGCGGCGGGCTTCCGCAGCGCGTCCAGCAACGGAAACGGCCGCGCCCGGCGGTCGGCGAGGTCCAGCCACCATCCTGCGCCCATGGCGGCCAGGCCGAGCACCAGGCCGAGGAGAGCAACCACGATCATGTCGGCCATCCTGGCACGGCACCGGCCGCGTTCCCCGAAGCCACCGCGGCTCACGCCCGCGCGCTGCGCACCGCCGCGTACCGCATTGCGGAGCAGGCGGCGACACCATTGGCGCACAACAGAATTCAGAGCCTCGCCAAATCCGAGGTGTCAGGAACCGACAGGACCTGCAGGCCCCAGGTTGCCCGAAGCAGTGGACATCGTCGCAGGATTGGCCCGGGTGCGGCTGGGCACGGCATCACAGGCCAACGCCAGACTGACTTGATCACCTCTGTGAGTACATGAGGTCCGCCTACCCTCGATGCCTCCACAGACGAGGTAACGGCAGCGGCCGCTGCCGAGCATGCCCCGGGCCTGCGGGAGGCGCACGGGACAGTAGCGGCCAGGCCATACACGTGCCCACCCACCACTGGCCCCAGGTTCCGTGCCCCCGCGATGCTCGACCAGTGAGGCCGGGTGGTGCCGACAGCTGGACGGTGACATGGTGCGCGCGAGTGCAGGCGCCCAGATCAGGTCTGGGGCGGCAACAGCTGATCATGCGCACGGGCTCGCTGGTGCGGCCAGTTCGCTGGGGCCATCTGCGACACTGCTCCAGTGGTGACCAGGACAAGCTCACTAGCGCGCCAGGCACTGAGCAAGACCCGCACCGACCTCGTCGGCAGGCCGTTAGGCCTGCTGCTGTGCGGGACACTGTGCGGATCGGCCCTCATGCTGATTCCTCAGTCGCTGAGCGGTCGGGCGCTGCCGCAGCTGCTGGAGTCGGTGGGCGCCACCACTGTCCTGTTCGGCGTAACCGTCCTGATGCTCGGGGGAGCGTATTTCTTGGCGTTGTGGATCTCCTACACCGCAGCGCGGCGGCGTAGGAGCAGACGTGGTTGACTGTCTGATCGCCCTGCGCTGCACGCCAAACCGCGCCAGCAGCGGCTGGCGCGGATCATCCGAATCTGCCGAGGTGCTGGACGTGAGGACCGTTGGTGGCATTGGTATCAGGCTGGGCCGCCTGGACCGGTTTCAGGCATTCTCCGATAGCCCCGCCATCCTCAACACCAGGCATTCGAGTACCAGAGCCACAATTCGGTGCATGGGCACTCGAGGGTGATCTCCCGCTCCCCAGAAGCGGGAGATCACCGCTGTGTTCACCGTCGGAATGGTGTCCTGGCCCTTGCCGCCCTCAGCGTAGCGAGTGACGGCCGATTTCTTCTGCAGGAAGCAGGAGGCCAGCCATGCAAGGCAACCTGCGCGGTGGGCCTACCCAGAGAGACTGGCCGCAACGGTATAGGCACTGGTCCAGAATTCGGAGCAGAACAGTCGACGTGCCACACGGTCGGTCAAGCCGTTCGCCGAGCGGGTGTTTCCCGTCCACCGTGCAGGGACACACCCTGACAACCGTGTCCGTTCAGCGCCACACCTGTGAGGCCCGCTGCCATCGGACCCACAACTCTGGCCATCTTCACTATGAGTTGCATCAGGTGCGTGAGAGCCTCCGCTGCCAAGATTCACCTGATAGCTGCCCCACCGCCTGTGAGGATGTCTGTGCTCACTACCGTTCAGGTCCGCGCCATGCTCGACATCGCCGGCTGGGACCCCGCCAGCATACAAACCCAGCTCAGCGTTGACACACAAGCACTCCAGCACACCGAGGGCTACGACTCCGAGGGTGTCGAGCTGGCCACACTGCTCGGATTCCTCACCCGGCAGCTGGCCCGCGAGTTGAGGGAGACTGTGACCAGCGGTGCAGACATCGCCGCGTTCCTTGCCCGGATGGCGGCCTGTTCTCCGCAGGGCATAACCCTCGAGGGCCAGGACACACTGCAGGAAACCACCTTCGCCGCGGTGTGGCTTGATGAGTGGGTCTCTGCGGTTCTGAGCGAGGCGAGTTCCCCTGAGCATGGCCAGCCTCTCACTCCGCGGGTGGCCGAGGCAGCCTCAGAGGCGACGCTGGGGGTGAAGGTGCTGCTGGAGTACCTCTGCGCGCAGCGCGCAGAGCACGCTGCAGCCCAGCTCAACGAGCAGCTCGCCTTCGCAGTGGAGCGTCTCTGCTCGGCGGGCAACCTCGCCGCGCAGATCCGCAACAGTGCCGCAACTCCGGATCCCCACGGTGGCAATCAGGCGTGACCAGGCGCCGGCCCTTAGACCGTCTGCAAGCCTGCCGAGTAGTGCCTCGGCGAACTGCTCGAACCTCTCCCCACGAGGAGGCGGCAGTGGGGTCCCACAACGGCACGAGACCAACGTGCACATCACCGACGCCGCGTGGCAGGCGCTGGAGCAGATCCGATCCGAGCAAGGACTGCCCCGGGCCACGATGGTGCCTGCGCTGCTGGTTGAACACCTGACCCGGCAGGAGCACCTGGACCACGGCGATCGGCTGATCCACATCTCCGCGGTAGTCGGCCCGGTTGTGCCCCGCCGTCGCCGGGCTCGTGCCGCGCTGCTGGCCAGCTCGAACGAGTGGGTAGTGCGGGTGCGGATCGAACCGGAGATTCGCTCCCCGGCAGGGGCACTCGCGCTGTGCTTACCCGGCCAGACCCTCGGCTGCGGACACCGGGACCACCAGGCGCGCCCGCTCACCGACACCCCGATTACCGCCATCGCGCGCCGGACGGCCTTTCCACGACCAGCTGGTCGCAGACCTGCCTCCGCTGATCCAATACCGGCGAGCACACGGACTGCTGTACTTGGCGGCAGCGGCCACCATCACCCGGGCCGAGATGGCGCTGAGGGAAGACCTGGAGGAGAACCGGGAACGCGAACGCCGCGACCGGTGTGCTCCACCCGCCATCGCGACCCGCAGGCACCGAGACCAGCGGCGGATCACACGAGGAAGTCGCGGTAGCCAGCGCAGGGCGACAGACCACGATCACCAAAGCGTTCGCCACTACCTTGTGCCACCTAGTCATTCGGCGCTCCACCGCCCCCGCCACGATGCCCGGCGGGGGACAGCGGGGTGCTAGCGGCCACCGCGGAGCCGGATCAGAGGGTTGGTGGCTGCACCGAGGAGTCCGGGCCGAAGATTCGCTCAGCCCAGTGCTCAACGTCGTGGGGGTGATCGAGGCTGATCTGAATGTCCATCACCCCGGTCCCGGCGGAGACAGGCACGTCCCGGGTAGCGGTGCGGAGCTGCTGTGCGATCAGTGCCGGAATCCACGGCGGAAGGTCGTCCCCGGTCACACCCTCCGCCCGCGGGACGAAGGTGGTGTCGATATCACGGGGCAAAGGCTGGAGCACCAGCACGACCTTGGCGCCACCCTCATAACCTGCGACCGCCTCGATCCAGGCGTCACTGACCGGCATCGGGATTCCCCGCGGGGCGGAGTGGATGTAAGCCATGACCTCGTTGTCGATGCGGTGCAGCGAGGTCACCAACGGAAGCTGGGCGATCTCCTGCTCGTCTTCTGGCGCGAAGATCAGCATCGGGGCAGCTGGGTCGACCGCGGCGAGAACGCACGTCGTGAAATGCACAGAACCTCCTGAACGCATACGGGACCAACGGTGCGCACCCCCGCTAATGCGAGGAGAGAACGGAACACCAGCTGAGTGGCAGGGTCCCGCTCAGGCGCTGCCATCGGATCATCCCCACCGGTGTGGGGTGCAGGTTCACGAGGCAGTGCAGCGGCCCACCGGGTGGCGGCTGCACCGCGCACTATATCGAGCACCACTGACAGCCCCGCCAGAGCCAGGAGGAGAGCCGTGCTCAGCGAGGTGGCGGTGCGCAGCCCTGACCGGTGGCCCGCTCAACCCTGGAAGTACCCACCGGGATGGCCATCGCCGCGCTCTGCACGGTGAGCAAGGGCAAGGTCAGGACGGTGCGGGATACTCAGCACACCCTCTGTATAGGGCTGGTGCCGCCCCGGCCGAGGCTCATCAGCTGCGACGACTTCGCCGTCGGCGCGAACACACCGGCGATGGAGACCAACGCCGCACCCGCATGACCACCACACGGAGCAGAACGGGTAGAACGCACCCATGCACCTTGCCCCCGGGACGCGCTACGCATCTGCAGAGCATCTTCGCTGTGTCGCCACCGAGGACGGAGCGGAAGCATGGTGGCTGGTGCCTGGCCCCCGCGGTATCGATGCCGTGCTGGTCGACACGCCCACCTTCGACACCGTCGCCGCCCTGCGCCGGGGTCTGCCCCACTTCCAGATTGCCGACGGCGAACTCCAATTCGGCCTGACGCTCTCGCGCACGGGAGCGCAGGGCGTGCGGCTCGTCGACCGCGAGTTCCAGCTGATCGAGCAGCCCAACCGCGGAGTCGGCATCCCCCCGAGGCCAGTGCAGCTGTCCCCGGCGGCGCGCCAGCAGATCATGACACCCCTTGCCGACTCGGCGCTGCCCGCAGACCTGGTGGCTCTGCTGGCGCACCAGCAGGCATCGGCCCCACGGCGACGAGAGGTGGAGGTATCCCAGATCCTGGGCGCCGTGCGCTACGTCCTGCTCGATGGTCACAGACGTGTCGTGGCAAGCCGACGAGGATCCTGGAAGCACCCCTACACTGCCCGCGCACTGCTCAGCACCGCGTCGGCCGGGAGCGCCATCCCCACGGGCACTTGTCCCCCGAGCTGGAACGACGGCCTCCTCCTGCTCACCGAGGACCTGGTCCGGGAACAGGAGTTGCCGTGGCTGCCGATCCGTGTACCACCTGCGGATACCCCTGCACCTCGGGAAAAACGAGCCCGCTATGCCTTCCGGAAGCTGGTCCGCTCGATCGACCGGAACTCCGAGCTGGGTTGCCAGGGTGAGCTGCTGTGGCCGGAGGCGGTGGTGGAGTTGCCCCCTGGCGCGCTGCTGTGCGGGGAAGACCCACACCTACGCCGCCCCAGCCGGCTGCGGATATGGCGTGTCCGCGAAGACGGGGCCCTGGTGTCCCTGCATGAGGGCACGGGGTCCGACCGCTTCCACCGAGTCCTCACCCAGCTACTCGAGGAATACCCCTGTCCTCTGCCCCAGTCCCCGCTTATCCCCGGTCCCGCCGGCCCGTGGAGGCGCCACCCCGACATCCCGGTACGGATACTCGACATCGGCAGGGAAGGTCTGGCTCCCGGCGCGGCCGCCAACCCCTACCGTGGTCCCTGTTACCGGTGCGGTGATGTGGTCGAGGCGACCGAAGGCGTTCTCGACACCGCCTGCGGAGGCCGTCGACCGCGTCACCTGGGTCGGTGCTCACCCCATGTCGCGTTGCGCCAGCCTGAATCCGCCGACCTGCGTGACGAGTAAGGCCCCCCTACCGGTGCGAACGTCGCTCGTGGGAATGCAACGGAGGAACCGGCGTCCTGGGGCTGAGGCTCCGGAAGTAGGACTCGGTGCACCGCGACCGCGGACCCGGTGCAGGCCGCGATCCACAGCTGGCACCGGGACCGCGACAGATCCACACCCCCTGCGACAGTCACACCCGAACGGACTCTGCGCTTCCACCGACCTGGACGCAGCCGACGCCGCTGCCGTTGACAGCGGTCTCAGCCATGATCACCCACCCGACCGCGTGACCGTCACGGATTCATTCCCGGCGCGTGCTCCCCGGAGACCGACGAGATTTCCGAGGAGAGATGCCTGGACCCGAGGCACATTGACCCGGCCGTCACCGGCCAGCGGGGAACCCGGTCCCACAACGGGAGCGGCGGTACCTCACGAACCCGCTGACGCCGCACTAGTGTCCTGCGCCTGAAATCCGCTATCTAATTGTAGGATTCGGCGATGGCGGGTCGTGGACGGTCCAAGGTCGAG
>NZ_JALMDK010000027.1:0-17213 GCF_023094165.1 Crossiella sp. S99.2
CGGATCGGGAAGGTCATCGTGCTTCCTGACCTCAGACGATGCAACGACCCCTAGAAACCACCGAACGGCCAACACGCGGGGGTGGGTTGACAGGTGGGGCGGGGGGTCGTTTTATAACGGTGTCATGTAACACTGTCATGGAACGGGTGGCGGGATGCAGGGGTTGCAGCTGTCGGCGGCGGGTCAGTACGTCGGTGGGGTGATGTTGCTGAGCATCGTCACCATTGAGTTCGGGGGGTGGTTCCTGACCAGGGTGGTTACTGGGCGGGTGCCGATGACGGAGTTCCAGCGGGCGTTTGCCAGGGCGGGGCACGCGCATGCGGGGGTGCTGGTCAGCCTGGGGTTGCTGGGGTTGTTGTTCGCGGAGGCGACCGGGTTGTCCGGGGTGCTGGGGTGGGTGGCCCGGTTGGGGACGCCGGTGGGGGCGATCTTGATTTCGGCGGGGTTCTTCTTCTCCTCGATGGGTGCTGGGCGTACTCGGCCGAACAAACTGGTGTCACTGATCTGGGTGGGGGCACTAGCGCTCGCGGCGGGGGTGGTGACCCTGGGTGTCGGGTTGTTGATCTCGGCTCCGGCCGCCTGATCGGACTGTCGGGGCGATCCTCTAGCGTCGGCGGCATGACCGAGTCCCCCCGCCTCGCCCCCGGCGACCCCGCCCCCGAGTTCACCCTGCCCGACGCCGACGAGAAGCCTGTCTCGCTGACGGATTTCCGTGGGCAGCACGTGATCGTCTACTTCTACCCGGCCGCCGGCACCCCCGGCTGCAGCAAGCAGTCCTGCGATTTCCGGGACAACCTGGCCGAGCTGAACGAGGCCGGCTACACCGTGCTCGGCATCTCCCCCGACAAGCCGGCCAAGCTGGCCAAGGTCCGGGACGAGCAGGAGCTGACCTTCCCGCTGCTGTCTGATCCGGACCGCTCGGTGCTGGCCGTCTGGGGCGCCTTCGGCGAGAAGATGATGTACGGCAAGACCGTCACCGGGGTGATCCGCTCGACCTTCGTGGTGGACCCGGACGGCAAGATCGCCACCGCCCAGTACAACGTGCGCGCCACCGGACACGTGGCCAAGCTCCGCAAGGATCTGCGCGTCTGAGCCCAAACTGAAGATTCTCCCCGCGGTGCAACCGGATCCGCACGGCCTGGCCTACGCCGAACCCAGCTCGAAAGTTGCCTGAGCACTGAGCCAACTTCGTTGCGGGGCAACGGCGTAGACCACTCGTGAGGAACTCCGTGGTGGCGATGGCCAGCGTGTTCGTGGTGTGCGCGGCCGGCCTGCTCTCCATCCACCTGCTCGGCGGACCCGGTCCGGCCGATCCGCCCGCGCCGACCAGCCAGGTCGCGGCGACCAGTGCCGGGCTGACGCCCAGCGCCGCCGACGTGCCCGAGCCGAGCTCCATGGTCGTGCCGGAGCCGGGCAAACCCAAGGGCGACAAGAGGTCCCCTGCTGAGCTGGGCAGTGCGGTGGCCCGTGCGGTGCGGGCCGGCGGCAGTGCCTCCGGGGTCGGCGTGCTGGTGCTGGACACCGGCACCTGGCGGGAGCTGGCCACCTCCGACGCGGACCGCCAGTTCCGGTCGGCCTCGCTGGTGAAGCTGCTGATCGCGATCGACGCCATGCAGTCCGGGCTGTCCAGCAACGCCGAACTGCGCACCATGCTCGCGGCCAGCCACGACGGGATCGCCAGCCAGCTCTGGGTGGAGACCGGCGGCAATGCCATGGTGCAGCGGCAGGCCAGGAAGATCGGCCTGAGCCGGACCGCGCCGCCGCTGGACCCGATGCACTGGGGCGACACCAAGGTCACCGCGCGGGACCTGGGCAAGGTGTACCGGCACGTGCTCACCGAGCTGCCCAAGGCGCAGCGGGAGGTGATCGTCGGCGCGCTGGCCGCGGCGCCACGGGTGGCCGCGGACGGGTTCGACCAGCACTTCGGCATACCCTACGGACTGCCCGAGGTGCAGTGGGCGGTCAAACAGGGCTGGGCCCAGGGCCGGGCCGGGGTCGACCTGCACACCAGCGGGCTGCTGGCCGAACGGTCCAAGGTGGTGGTGCTGCTGAGCACGCACGCGCCGGGCACCGGGTACTCGCGCGCGGCCAAGTCGCTGACCGCGGGCGCGGGCGAGCTGGGTGGCCTGTTCTGAATTGACCACTTTTCCGGTTCTGCTAGCCTTGAGGTATTCACAGGACCAACTGACAGGGTGATATACCGTGCGTGGCGCATTGACGCCGCCCGGCGTCGGCATCTTCGGCGGCTTCGACCAGAGGGTTGTCAGGGTTCATTTCCCAGCTCGTGGTGGTTGACCAGGCACGCCCCTGACCAGGGGATTCGCCTTCACTTCACCCCTACCTGGGAATTGTCATGCTCAAATGGGCTTTGCTCGCGCTTGCCATTGTTTTCGAAGTCTTCGCCACGCTGATGCTCAAATACTCCAACGGCTTCACCCGGTTGTGGCCCACCGTCGGCCTGGTGTGCGGCTACGCGCTGGCCTTCTACCTGGAGGCGCAGGTGATCCGGCTCGGCGTGCCGGTCGCGGTCACCTACGCGATCTGGGCCGGGGGCGGGATCGTGCTGGTCGCGGTGGCCGGGAAGGTGCTGTTCGCGGACGCGGTGAACGGGCTCACGCTGGCCGGGATCGGCCTGATCGTGGCGGGGGTGCTGGTGGTTCAGGTGTCGACCAGCCTCGCGCACTAGCGAGCGGGGCGGCGGGGGCCAGGCAGCGCTCGCCCCCGCCGTCCTGCCTGCTCAGCCCAGTGCGCGCAGGTGCGGTACCAGCAGCCGGATCGCCCGGCCGCGGTGCGAGTCGGCGTCCTTCTCCGCAGGCGTCAGCTCCGCCGAGGTCCGGGTCTCACCCTCGGGCACGAAGATCGGGTCGTAGCCGAAGCCGTTGGTCCCGAGCTGGGCGCGCAGCAGCGTGCCCCGCCATTCCCCGCGCAGCACCACCGGTTCCGCGCCGGGCACGGCCAGCGCGAGGGCGCAGACGAAGGCCGCGCCGCGGCGCTCGTCCGGCACGTCGCCGAGCTGGCCCAGCACCAGTTCCAGGTTGGCCAGGTCGTCGCCGTGTTTGCCGGACCAGCGCGCGGAGAGCACGCCGGGCATGCCGTTGAGCGCGTCCACCGCCAGGCCCGAATCGTCCGCGATGGACGGCAGGCCGGTGGCGGCGGCCGCGTCCACGGCCTTGGCGACGGCGTTCTCCTCGAAGGTCGCGCCGGTCTCGGGGGCCTCCGGGAAGTCCGGGACCTCGTCCAGGCCGACGATCTCGATGCCGTCGAGCTGCTCGGCGGCCACGATCCGGCGCAGTTCGGCCAGCTTCTTGGCGTTGCGGCTGGCCAGCAGGACCCTCATGCCTTCTTGCCCTCCGGCAGCGTGCCCGGGTACGGCAGCTCCAGCGCCTCGGCCTGCAGGCGGCACAGGTCGGCCACGCCGGCCAGGGCCAGGTCGAGCATCTTGTCCAGGGTGGAGCGGGCGAAGGTGGCGCCCTCGCCGGTGCCCTGCACCTCGACCAGGGTGCCCGCGTCGGTGGCCACCACGTTCATGTCGACCTCGGCGCGGGAGTCCTCCTCATACGGCAGGTCCAGCCGCACCCTGCCGTCCACCACACCCACGCTGACCGCGGCGATCTGGCAGGACAGCGGCTTCGGGTCGGCCAGCTTGCCCGCCGCGCCCAGCCAGGTGATCGCGTCGGCCAGCGCCACGTAGGCGCCGGTGATCGCGGCGGTGCGGGTGCCGCCGTCGGCCTGGATGACATCGCAGTCGATCACGATGGTGTTCTCGCCCAGCGCGGACAGGTCGATGCAGGTGCGCAGCGAGCGGCCGATCAGCCTGCTGATCTCGTGCGTGCGCCCGCCGACCCTGCCCTTGATGGACTCCCGGTCGCTGCGGCTGTGCGTTGCCGAGGGCAGCATCGCGTACTCGGCGGTCACCCAGCCCAGTCCGGACCCGGAGCGCCACCGCGGCACCCCCTCGGACACGCTGGCCGCGCAGAGCACGCGGGTTTTGCCGAACTCCACCAGCACCGAGCCAGCTGGCCAGTCCTGGTAACCCCGGGTGATCTTGATGTCCCGCAGGGTCTCGTCGCTTCTGCCGTCGATGCGCACCACGGGGCTAGCCTAGCTACCTTGGTGAACCGGCCTGGACAGCACGCCGTATGGAGTGGACATGGATCTGACGACCGTCGACGGCCTGCCGCTGCACCCGCTGATCGTGCACGCCGTGGTGATCCTGCTGCCGCTGGCCGCGCTGTGCGCGCTGCTGATCGCGATCCGCCCGGTCTGGCGGCGCCGGTTCGGCTGGCCGGTGCTGGCGCTGACCGTGGCCGGGGTGGTCGCGGTGCCGGTGGCCCAGGTCAGCGGCGAGCAGTTGCAGGCCGCGCTGGGGGTGGCCAATCCGTTGATCCAGCGGCATGCCGATCTCGGCACCCAGTTGCTGCCGTACGCGCTGGCCTTCGGGGTGCTGCTGGTCGCCTTCCTGGTGGCAGGCAGGCTGGCGGACCGGGAAAGCGCGGCGGGCACGGCGCCCGCGACCTGGCGGCGGGTGGCGGTGGCGGCCGCCGTGCTGGTCGCCGCGGCCGGGGTCGCGAGCACCGTGCAGGTGGTGCGGATCGGGCACAGTGGCGCGACCGCGGTGTGGAACGGGGTGGGGACGAACCGTTGAGGGCTCAGCCGACCTGATAGGTGGCGCCGGGGAAGGCGAGGTCGACCTCGCCGGGGAAGGCCGAGCGGGCCTCGGTGGCCATCTGCTGGCGGTCCGCCCACGGTGGCACGTGCGTGACCACCAGCCTGCGCACCCCGGCCACCGCCGCCAACTGCCCGGCCTCCAGTCCGGACAGGTGCAGGTCGGGTGGGTGCGCCTCGGGCTCGTGCGGCCAGCATGCCTCGGCCAGCAGCAGATCGGCTGACTCGGCCAGCTTGCGCAGTGCCTCGCACGGGCCGGAGTCGCCGGTGTAGGCCAGCGTGCGGCCGTCGGCGGTGAGCCGGAAACCGAAGGCCTCACAGGGATGCGCGACCTGTTCCACGGTCAGCTCGAACGGTCCGATGTGGACAGTGCCGGGGGTGAGCCGGTGGAATTCGTAGACATCGCTGAGGTCGGTCTCGCCGCGTTCGGCCTCACTCGGCGCGTACGCCGCGGCCAGCCGGGTGGCCGCCTCGCTCGGCGCGTACACCGGCAGCCGCCGGGCCCTGGTGTCATAGGGCGGATCCGGGTGGTACCGGCGCAGCACGGTGAGCGCGGAGAAGTCCGCGCAGTGGTCCGGGTGCAGGTGGGACAGCACCAGCGCGTCCAGGCCGAACGGATCGCCATGCCGCTGGAGCGCTCCCAGCACCCCGTTGCCAAGATCCAGGAGCAGACGGAACCCGTCGGCCTCCACCAGGTATCCGGAAGCCGGCGAGTCAGCGCTGGGCAGGCTGCCGGAACAGCCGAGAACGGTCAGTAGCACCGGATCAGCCTGGCATGGCAGACGATCTCGGAACAGCGCCCGTCATGACGGTACCCAGCTGCGGACCGAGGAAGCGGCGGGCCAGTTTCGCGAACGGCTCGGCCGGGCCGGTGGCGGCGAAGGAATGCTCGACCTCGGCGCCGTCGTCCGGGCGCAGCAGATCGGACTCGGTGAGCACCCGGACCACGTCCTTGGCGGTCTCCTCGGCGCTGGAGACCAGGGTCACCGAGTCGCCCATGGCCAGCTGGATCACACCGGTGAGCAGCGGGTAGTGCGTGCAGCCGAGCACCAGGGTGTCCACCTCGGCCCGCTGCAACGGTTCCAGGTAGGACTGGGCCAGCCCGAGCACCTGGCGGCCGGAGGTGATGCCGCGCTCCACGAAGTCCACGAACCGCGGGCAGGCCACGCTGGTCACGCTGATGTCCGGGGCTGCGGCGAAGGCGTCCTCGTAGGCGCGGGAGGTGACAGTGGCCTTGGTGCCGATCACGCCGATCCGGCCGGTGCGGGTGGTGGCCACCGCGCGGCGCACCGCGGGCCGCAGCACCTCGATCACCGGGATGTCGTAGCGCTCGCGGGCATCGTGCAGACAAGCCGCTGTGGCCGTGTTGCACGCGATGACCAGCAGCTTCACCCCGCTCTCCACCAGCGAGTCGGTGATGGCCAGCGAATGCTCGCGCACTTCGGCGATGGTCAGCGGACCGTAGGGCCCGTTCCCGGTGTCGCCGACGTAGCGCAGGCGCTCGGCGGGCAGCTGGTCCAGCATCGCGCGGGCCACGGTCAGCCCGCCGACGCCGGAGTCGAAGATCCCGATGGGCGCGGTGCTCACGCCCCGATCATGCCAGGCCGCTCCCGGCGGGCCGCCGGCTCGCCCGTCCGGACAGCCAGCCCGCGACCACCCCGGCCACCGCTCCGAAGAGGTGCCCCTGCCAGGACACCCCCGGCGTGCCCGGCAGCACGCCCCAGAGCAGGTAGCCGTAGAAGAAGAACAGCACCACGGCCAGCAGGATGGGCAGCGCCCGGCGCACGAAGATGCCGCGCACCAGCAGGAAGGTCAGCCAGCCGAAGATCAGCCCGGACGCGCCGAGGTGGATCGAGCCGGACTCCCCGGTCAGCCAGGTGCCCAGCCCGCCCACAATCCAGATGGTGGCGGTGACCACGACGAACTGCCGGAGCCCGCCGGCGAAGCAGAGGAAGCCGAGCACCAGCAACGGCACCGTGTTCGCGGCCAGGTGATCCCAGCCCAGGTGCAGCAGCGGGGCCCACAGCACGCCGTCCAGGCCGGACCACTCGCGCGGCACGATGCCGCCGAGGTCCAGCGCGTGCCCGGTGAAGGCGTCGATCAGCTCCAGCAGGTACAGCAGGGCGGCGAAGCCGAGGATGACGATGGCAGCCTGCTTGGGCTGCGCCGGGAAGATCCGGCCGGAGTCATCACGCGGAGGCGTGGGCACGGGTAGCGGCTGCACATCTTCGAGGCTACTGGCGTTTCCCGGGGCTCACCTCGGGGTTGTCCCTGAGTTCGAGCGTGGCGGCGTGCAGCGGGCTCGGATCGCGCGGCGGGCGGCGGCGCGGATCCGCGCCCGGACCGGCCACCGCGACCACCTCGCCCGCCGCGGGTTCGGCGCCGCAGTGCGCGCAGCGGGCGTGCACGTGCACGGGGCCGCCGCAGTCCTCGTGCTCGTAGAGGACCGGCGGGTCCTGCGGCGCGGCCCACCGGTCGCCCCACTCGGTCAGCGCGATGAGCACCGTGCCAAGCTCGCGGCCCTTGTCGGTGAGCACGTACTCCCGGCCGTCCCGGCGTCGCATCAGGCCGTCGGCGACAAATCCGTCCAGCCGCTTGGCCAGGATGTTCGGCGCGACGCCGAGCCTGTGCTCGAAGTCGGAGAACCGGGTCATGTCCGCGAACAGCGCGTTGCGGATGATCAGCAGGCTCCACCGCTCGCCGATGAGTTCCAGCGCGCGGGCCGCCGAGCAGTTCTCACGTTCATAGGTCCGACCGAGCACGGGTCGATCATCCGGCTTTCACTTGCGTGATGCAAGTTTCCACCCTACGGTTGCTTGCATCACGCAAGCCAACGACTCGGGAGGACGTCGTGAACCGACCCCAGGTAGTCACCAGGGACGAATGGCTGACCGCCCGCAAGGCGCTGCTGGCCAAGGAGAAGGAGCTGACCAGGGCCCTGGACGGGCTCAACGCGCAACGGCGGCGGCTGCCGATGACGCGGGTGGCCAAGGACTACCGGTTCACCGGCCCGGACGGCGAGGTCCGGCTGCTGGACCTGTTCGCCGGACACGGCCACCTGGTGTTGCAGCACTTCATGTTCGACCCGTCCTGGGATCAGGGCTGCCCGAGCTGCACCGCGATGGCCGACGACCTCAGCGAGGGCGCCCGCGCGCACCTGGCCACCAGAGACACCGCCTTCGCCGCGGTCTCCCGCGCGCCGTACCCGAAGCTGGCCGCCTACCGGCAGGCCAGGGGCTGGACCTTCCCCTGGTACTCCGCCCACGGCAGCGACTTCAACTACGACTTCGACGTCTCGCTGGACCCGGCGACCGGCCCCAACAGCTACAACTTCCGCGGCGGCGAGGAGTTGGCCGCGGCAGGCGAGGACTGGCTGGTCGACTACGTGGGCGAGCAGCCGGGGGTCAGCGCGTTCCGGCGGGAGGGCGAGGAGGTCTTCCACACCTACGCCACCTACGGCCGCGGGGTGGAGGTGATGATGCACGCCTACCGGCTGCTCGACCTCACCGCGGGTGGCAGGCAGGAGGATTGGGAGGAGCCCAAGGGCCGGGTGCCGGCCCCGCACGAGGCTGACCCCGGTTTCACCAGCTAGCCACCCGGTCCCGGCCGGATAGGCTGCCGCTCATGGCTGATCGACACGCCGAGATCGCGGTGGCCGGGCCCGCCGAGCTGGGCGAGGGCCCCACCTGGGACGCGGGCTCGGAAACCTTGCTGTGGGTGGACATCCTGGGTCGCCGGGTGCACCGGTACGACCCCAGGACCGAGAGCAACGAGTCGCTGGAGGTGCCGCAGCACGTGGGCGCGGCCAAGCCGCGGTCCCAGGGCGGGCTGGTGCTGAACCTGGCCGAGGGCATCGCGTTGCTGGACGCGGACGGGGTCGGGCGGAACTGGCTGGTCTACTGGGCGCGCGAGGGGGTGCGCGGCAACGACGCGGCGGTGGACCCGATGGGGCGGCTGTGGGCCGGCACCATGCGCTACGACACCGCCACCGGCGGCGGCTGGCTGGCCAGGGTCAACGGGGACGGCGCGGCCAAGGTCGTGCTGGACTCGGTGACGATCAGCAACGGGCTGGGCTGGAGCCCGGACGAGAAGCTCATGTACTACGTGGACACCCCGACCAGACGGCTGGACGTCTTCGACTACGACCGGGACAGCGGGGAGATCACCAACCGGCGCACCGTGGCCGAGGTGGACCGGGGTTCGCCGGACGGGCTGTGCGTGGACGCGGCGGGCTGCGTCTGGGTGGCGCTGTGGGACGGCTGGGCGGTGCGCCGCTACACCCCGGACGGGCGGCTGGACGCCGAGTACGAGCTGCCGGTGGCCAACCCGACCGCACCCTGTTTCGGCGGGCCCAGGTTC
Source organism: Crossiella sp. S99.2 (assembly GCF_023094165.1). Classification (GTDB taxonomy): domain Bacteria; phylum Actinomycetota; class Actinomycetes; order Mycobacteriales; family Pseudonocardiaceae; genus Crossiella. The sequence continues at coordinate 9,025 of NZ_JALMDK010000027.1, forward strand.
GAGGATCTGTACGTGACCTCGGCCAGGGTGGGGCTCTCCGATGAGCAGCTGGCGGCGCAGCCGGACGCGGGGGCGTTGTTCGTGCTGCCCGGGGTCGGCTCGGGGCTGCCCAGCGCGGTGTTCACCGGCTGAGCAGCCACTGCCTGGATCAGGCCCAGAGGTGGCCGTCGATGCGTTCGGCGGCCTCTTCCAGGGTGCCGCTGTAGGCGCCGGTGGAGAGGTACTTCCAGCCCGCGTCGGCGATCACGAACACGATGTCGGCCGGGGTGCCCGCCGCCACCGCCTTGTCCGCGGCGGCCAGCGCGGCGTGCAGGATCGCGCCGGTGGAGATGCCGGCGAAGATGCCCTCGGTCTCCAGCAGTTGCCGGGTGCGGCGCAGCGCGTCGTAGGAGCCGACCGAGAACCGGCCGCTGAGCACCGAGGGGTCGTACAGCTCGGGCACGAAGCCCTCGTCCAGGTTGCGCAGGCCGTAGACCAGCTCGCCGTAGCGCGGTTCGGCGGCGATGATCTGCACGTCCGGCTTGTGCTCCCGGAAGTACCGGCCGGCGCCGACCAGGGTGCCGGTGGTGCCGAGGCCGGCCACGAAGTGGGTGATCGTGGGCAGGTCGCGCAGCACCTCGGGCGCGGTGGTCTTGTAGTGCGCGTCCGCGTTGGCCGGGTTGCCGTACTGGTACAGCATCACCCACTCCGGGTTCTTCTGCGCCAGTTCCTTGGCCACCGCGACCGCCTGGTTGGATCCGCCCGCGGCCGGGGAGAACACGATCTGCGCACCGTAGGCGTGCAGCAGCTGCCGCCGTTCGGTGGAGGTGTTCTCCGGCATCACGCAGATCAGCCGGTAGCCCTTGAGCTTGGCCGCCATGGCCAGCGAAATGCCGGTGTTGCCGGAGGTCGGCTCCAGGATCGTCGCGCCGGGGGTGAGGCTGCCGTCCCGCTCGGCCGCCTCGATCATGGCCAGCGCGGGCCGGTCCTTGATCGAGCCAGTCGGGTTGCGGTCCTCCAGCTTCGCCCACAGGCGCACATCCGCTGCCGGGGACAGCCTCGGCAACCCCACCAGCGGGGTGTCGCCGAGGGCGTCCAGCAGCGAGTCGTACCTAGCCACCGGCGACGGCGGGCAGGATGGTGACGTTGTCGCCATCCTTGACCGCGGCTTCCAGGCCACCGGCGAAGCGCACGTCCTCGTCGTTGACGTAGACGTTGACGAACCGGTGCAGGACGCCTTCCTTCACCAGGCGCGTCTTGAACCCGCCGAACTTGCCATCGAGGTGGTCGATGATCTCCGCGAGGGTCGCGCCCTGGGCCTCGACGGACTTCTCGCCACCGGTGTGCGTGCGCAGGATGGTGGGAATCGAGACGGTGACGGCCATTGCTGACAACTCCTTTTAGTCCACTGTGGACACAAAACAGACAGACGGGATCGCGAGCCTGCGGCTCAGCGCGAGTCCGGCACGTCGTCCTTGCCGGTGTTGGCGAACATGTAGGATTCGACGACCTCGACCGGTTCCTCGGTCACCACCCCGTCCACGATCCGGTACGAGCGCAGCTCGTGCACCTCGGGGTCGCGGGTGGAGACCAGCACGTAGTGCGCGTCCGGCTCGGAGGCGAAGGAGATGTCGGTGCGCGAGGGGTAGGCCTCGGTCGCGGTGTGCGAGTGGTAGATGACCACCGGCTCCTCGTCCGCGGCGTCCATCGCCCGCCACACCCGCAGCTGCTCACCGGAGTCGAACCGGTAGAAGGTGGGCGAACGCTCGGCGTTGACCATCTCGATGAAGCGTTCCGGCCGGTCGGACCCGGCTGGGCCGGCGATCACTCCGCACGCCTCGTCCGGGTGGTCCCGGCGGGCGTGGTCGACCATCGCGTCCGCGAGGTCCCGTCGAATCACCAGCACGCCGACCATCCTAAATGACCGTGGGAAGCCCTTCTCAGGATTTGGGAGCAGGCCCAGTACCCGGGACGGTAGCCGGTTGCCCGGCGGCCACCAGGGCGGTGGCGACACCCGGGTGTCCCTCCTGCACCAGCCGGGCCTGCAGGTAGGCGCAGAAGTCGGCGATCAGCCGGTCCCGGCCCCGGTGCACCGGCCGGTAGCGGTTGCGCAGGTAGCACAGCCGCAGGTGGGAGAGCACCGCGATCCAGCGGCCCAGATCCTCGCCGCTCAGGCGCACCGGCACGCCCACGGCCAGTTCGGTGGCCACCCGGTCGGCGGCGTGCAGGATCTCCCGGCGCAGCCACGGCTCGTGGTACTCGCGGAACCGCCCGGCCTCGGGCTCCCGGTCGTAGCCGTCGGGCAGCATGTCGTGCAGGGCCCGGCGACCGGGCAGCCGGGACCGGCGCGGACGGCCCAGCGGCACGCGCGCCGCCTGCCACTGCTTCTCCCTGGCCTGGACCAGCCAGCGCAGCAGGTTGAGGCAGATCTCCAGCTGGAAGACGGCGTGCTCGTCGAGTACCAGCACCACCGTGCCGTCCTCGGCGAACACCGTGGTGCAGTCGTGCACCTCGGTCACGCGGTCACCGCCACAGTGGCCACGACCCCGTAGAAGTGCAGCTGGGCCACCACTCGCTCGGCCTCGTCCACCGAGGTGTAGCAGGCGGCCTCGGCCTTGCCTTCGTTGTGCACCAGCAGCATCAGCCGCACGGCCTCCTCCGGCGCGATCCGGCACACCTCGGCGAGCGCGTAGGCGACCACGCTCATCTGAGTGGCCTTGTCGTCGTGCAGGACAACCGGGAACATGCGCGGACTATAGGAGCGCCGAGGGGAACAGGTCCCGGAAAGCGGGCAATCCGGGGATGCCGGTGGCCGCCAGCACGGCGTGCGTGATCGCCCGGGAGACCACGTCCGCGGCCACCCCGCACAGCTCGTCCAGCGCGGCCGCCCGGCTGGCCTCGCCGAAGACCGCGTCCGCGGCGACCAGGTCGCGCTGGGCGGTGGACAGGGCGAAGAAGGTGTCGCCGTCGAACATGGAGTGCGCCGGGCGGACCGCGCGGGCCAGGCCGTCGTGCGCGACCACGGCCAGGCGGCGGCATTCGGCCTTGCTCAGGGTGGCGTCGGTGGCGATGACGCCGATGGTGGTGTTGAGCTTGCTGGCCGGGAACTCCCGGCTGACCGCGGCGAGTTCACGCTGGTCCGGGGCTCGCAGGCGGAATTCGTCCGGCAGACCGAGCTGGGCGGCCCAGGGCAGGCCGGTGGGGGCGAGCACGTCGCCGTGCGGGTTGGCGGCGACCAGGGCGCCCAGGGTGGTGCCGTCGGGCAGGACCGCGCTGGCCGTGCCCAGGCCGCCCTTGAGCCAGCCCGCCTGGGCGCCGGCGCCCGCGCCGACGGTGCCCTGCTCGACCGGGCCGTCGGTGGCGGCGGCGCAGGCCAGCGCCCCGAACTCGGCGTCCGGGCGGTTGCCCCAGGTGTTGTGCCACAGGTCGAACAGCACCGCGGCCGGGACGATCGGCACCACCTGCTCCGGCCCTGGACCGACCGGGAAGCCCTGGTGGGCGGCTGCCAGGTGCCGCATCACGCCGTCCGCGGCGGCCAGGCCGTAGGCGCTGCCACCGGAGAGGCAGATCGCGTTGACCCGCTGCACCAGGTGCGAGGGGTCCAGCAGGTCGGTCTCCCTGGTGCCGGGGCCGCCGCCGCGCACGTCCACCGCGCCCACCGCGCCGCCGGGGGCCAGCACCACCGTGGTCCCGGTGGCCCAGCCCGCGTCCAGGCGGTGGTGCTGCCCGACCAGCAGGCCGGGCACGTCGGTGAGCGCGTTGCGCGCCCCGGCGATCATTCCTCGTCGTCGCCGGAGAGGGTGGCGATCAGCGTGTCCTGCACCCAGGTCAGCCACTGGTAGACGCCCATGTGCGCGGACCGGGTGTCATCGGTCTCGCCCTCCAGGGGCTCCTCCGGGGTGTCCTCGCTGATGTCCAGCGCGGTGCCAAGGGCCAGCCGGACGTCGTTGATCGCGGACAGCCAGGCCTCGGCCTGCTCCTCGCTCAGCGCGGCCACCCCGCCATCGCGCGGGCAGGTGGTCAGCACCACCTCGGCGACCCCGGTCTTGGCCTCCAGCAGCTGCGGCTCGTAGATCGAGCGCAGCGCGGCGGCCGAGTCGGCGTCGGCCGGCGGCAGGTCGCCGTCCTCGTCACCGCGGTGGAAGTCGGGCAGCAGCCGGGCGACGATGCGGTTGTCCGGCGGGGTGGACGGACCGGTGCGGATGCCGGTGATCAGGGCCAGCTCGTCCTGGGGCGCCTCCTCGGCGCGCTCCTCGAGCATCTCCTTGATCTGGCTGACCATGCCGCGCAACACCGCGGCCTCCTGCTGGGTCAGCTCGGCGACGAGTTGGCCGCCGTCGCGGCGCCAGCCGATCACGTGTCACGCTGCATGGTCGCCCACAGGCCGGCGGCATGCAGTTTGGCCACGTCGGCCTCGCACTTCTCCTTGTCCCCGGAGGACACGATCGCCTTCCCCTTGTGATGCACGTCGAGCATCAGCTTGGTCGCCTTGTCGCGACTGAAACCGAACAGTTTCTGGAGGACATAGGTCACATAGGACATCAGGTTCACCGGGTCGTTCCAGACCACGGTCATCCAGGGCCGGTCAGCGGCGACGGTTTCGTCGCTGGTGGGCTCGACCTCTGTCCTCTCCAGCTCCAGGGGCATGGACATGACTCCATGGTGTCATGAGCCACTGGAGCGGCGCAGCGAAGGAGCCCCGTTCGGGGAGGACGCGGTCTACGGTGATCACATGACGGCCGCGGACCGTGCGGAGAGCACCGCGTTGCTCACCGACCACTACGAACTCACCATGCTCGCCGGAGCACTGCGCGACGGCACCGCCGACCGGCGCTGCGTGTTCGAGCTGTTCGCCCGCCGACTGCCCAACGGGCGCCGGTATGGCGTGGTGGCGGGCATCGGGCGGCTGCTCGACGCGATCGAGAAGTTCCGCTTCAACGACGCCGAGATCCACCGGCTGCGGGCCTCCGGCGTGGTGGACGAGGACACCCTGGGCTGGCTGGCCGACTACCGGTTCAGCGGCGACATCCTCGGCTACCCCGAAGGCGAGCTGTACTTCCCCGGCTCCCCTGTGCTCACCGTCACATCCAGCTTCGGCGAGGGCGTGCTGCTGGAGACGCTCGCGCTGTCCATCCTCAACCACGACTGCGCGGTGGCCTCGGCCGCGGCGCGGATGGTGTCGGCGGCCAACGGGCGCGGACTGATCGAGATGGGCACCCGGCGCACGCACGAGGAGGCCGCGGTGGCCGCGGCCCGGTGCGCCTTCCTGGCCGGGTTCACCGCCACCTCCAACCTGGAGGCCGGTCGGCGCTACGGCATCCCCACCGCCGGGACCTGCGCGCACGCCTTCACCTTGCTGCACGACAGCGAAGAGGACGCCTTCCGCGCCCAGGTCGAGGCGCTGGGGGTGAACACCACCCTGCTGGTGGACACCTACGACATCACCCAGGGCGTGCAGACCGCGGTCGAGGTCGCGGGCAGCGAACTGGGCGCGGTGCGGATCGACTCCGGCGACCTGGGTGTGCTGGCCCGGCAGGCCCGCACTCAGCTGGACGAGCTGGGCGCGCCGGCCACCCGGATCGTGGTCTCCGGCGACCTGGACGAGTACGCCATCGCCGCGCTGCGGGCCGAGCCGGTGGACGCCTACGGGGTGGGCACCTCGCTGGTCACCGGCTCCGGCGCGCCGACCGCGGGCATGGTCTACAAGCTGGTCGAGGTCGAGGGCCGCCCGGTGGCCAAACGCAGCTCGCACAAGGAGTCCAGGGGCGGGCAGAAGGCCGCGCTGCGGCGGCACAAGCCGACCGGCACCGCGACCGAGGAGGTCGTCTACCGGCTGGCCGGCGAGCAGCCGGAACGCCAGGACGGCGATGTCGAGCTGCAGATCCCCCTGGTGCGCGCTGGACAGCGGGCCGCGGACCTGCCCACCCTGGAGGACGGCCGCGAGCGGCTGCGCCAGGCGCTGATCAGCGTGCCGTGGGAAGGCCTGGCGCTGTCCCAGGGCGAATCGGCCATCCGCACCGTGTTCCTGCCGTAGGAGGTCCTGGACATGGCCAACGCGCTGATCATCGTGGACGTGCAGAACGACTTCTGCGAGGGCGGTTCGCTCGCGGTCGCCGGCGGGGCCGCGGTGGCCGCGGCGATCTCCCGGCACGCCCGCGAGCAGGAGTACGACTTCGTGGTGGCGACCAGGGACTACCACATCGATCCCGGGTCGCACTTCAGCGAGACGCCGGACTTCGTGGACTCCTGGCCGGTGCACTGCGTGGCGGGCACCGCGGGCGCGTCCTTCCACCCGGAGCTGGACGTGACCCCGGTGCGGGCGGTGTTCTCCAAGGGCGCCTACGCCGCGGCCTACTCCGGTTTCGAGGGCGCGGGCGCCGGCGGCGAAGCGCTGGCCGGCTGGCTGCGCGAGCGCGGGGTGGACCGGGTGGACGTGGTGGGCATCGCCACCGACCACTGCGTGCGGGCCACCGCGCTGGACGCCCGGCGGGCCGGGCTGGAGACCAGGGTGCTGCTCGACCTGACCGCCGGGGTGGCCCGGCCGACGGTGGAGATCGCACTCAGCCAGCTGGGTGCGGCCGGGGTCGAGCTGATCGGCGAACCGACTGTGGCATAAGGGTTCGGGTGTGCCGTCCCGCTCCCACCCGGGACGGCACACCTGGCCCGCCGCCGGACTACCAGGTCGGCTTGCAGGCGGTGACGCCCACGTTGATCGTGCCGCCGATGTCGCCGTAGCCGTCCTGCGGGTCGAGCACGATGCGCATCGCGGTCAGCGCGATCGCGCCCTGGCCATCGGTCTCGGACTTGTTCACGATGATCTTGGCCACCGGGGGCTTGGTGGAGTTCTTGCCCGGCACCATCACCACGTGGCCCGACGGCACCGGGTTGGGCAGGGTGAACCCGCTGTACCCGCCGAGCTTGAACCCGGCCTGGGTGCCGCCCTCGGTGGACTTGCAGGTCGCCTCGAAGGTCTTCACCCGGATCAGTCGCCTGCCGTATTCGGTCGTGTTGAACAGGTTCAGCTCGAACTTGGTGCCCTTGACCAGGATGTTGGCATCGTTGTTTGGTTCCTTGGTGCAGGTCGTGGCGCCAGCGCCGAAGCTCACGCCCGGGTAGGTCACGCCGGGCGTGGTGCCGGTCGTCTGCCCGTTCATGTCACAGCCAATGATCGGCCCGGAGGTGGACGTGGTCCCGCCCCGCTGCACGTTCACCGAGCCCAGTTCGGCGGTGCCCTGGTCGCCGAGATCCGCGGCATAGGCGGGCGTGAGGCCCGCGCTGAGCGCCATGGCGACCGCCGCGCCCACAACACCGATCCGGAACGCACTTCTCGCGTGCATGCCGTCACCCCTTTTCCTGTGCCCGTGTGAGCCCGGGTGGCCGGTTGTCGGCCACCTGGGTCGCGCCCACGGTTCATTCATCGACAGCGCGTGGTTGATTGGTAGCCACATCGGAAGCCGCCACCCGTTCGAGAAGGTCAAATAACCCAACCGAGGAGTACGGTCCGATGTAGACACTCAGCGTTGCCAACGTCGCAGGTCAGTGACTACGACGTGGTGCGCTCACGCGCTGGCCCGGACGGCGGCCGCCGGGACCCGCAGCCTGCGGCAACCCAGCACCACATACCCACGGACCACCCGGGGCGTGGGCTCCACGCATCCGCTCAGCACCACCTGGCATCCCCCGGCCGGGAACCCGGCCGCGCGGGCCAGCCACAGCGCGTGCTGCCGTGCCCTGGCCAGCGCCTCCCGGCGGTTCTCGCCGAACCCGTTCCCGACGAAGGCCGCGACCAGCGTGCTGGGCCGTCGCGATCGGCTGGTCCGGTGCGTCGGCGCCTGCTTCAGCATCCGATCTCCCTAGCTCACATCCACTTCAGCTGATGCCCGTGACGGCGACTCCGGTGTCGCGGACCGGAGTCGCCGCCCGGGTGTTCAACGCCGGATCAGCGGGTGCAGCTGATCACCACGTTGGCGGTGAAGTAGCCGCCGCCGTGCGCGTAGGTCCGGCTGTAGGTGGTCACGCACTGGCTCTCCACATAGCCCGCCACCGCGGCGGACTGCAGCGCGTAGTCCATCGCCAGCTTGAGGGCCTTCTTGCCCGAGCCGATGGCGGAGCCCTGACCGGTGAAGATCTGGGACTCCAGCGTGCCGACCTCGCTCGCGGCGACCGGGGCGGATTTGAAGGCGGGTGCGGCCTGTGCCGCCACCGGGGCC
>NZ_JALMDK010000027.1:17311-62048 GCF_023094165.1 Crossiella sp. S99.2
CCAGCATCGCCAGACCGGCGAAAGTCGCGGCCAGCACACCCCGTCGAACCATCGAACCCATTGCTTGTCTCTCCCCTGTTTGTCCGGAACTGACGTGGTCGCGCCTACGTCAGCGGGTGCAGCTGATGACCACGTTGGCGCTGAAGTAGCCCGCGCCGTGCGAGTAGGTCCGGCTGTAGGTGGTCACGCACTGGCTCTCCAGATAGCCAGCCACCGCGGCGGACTGCAGCGCGTAGTCCATCGCCTGCCTGAGCGCCCGCTTGGGCGAGCCGCCCGCGGAACCCTGACCGGTGAAGGTCCGGGTCTCCAGCGTGCCCGCTTCGCTCGCGGCGACCGGGGCCGAGTTGAGGGCGGGCGCGGCCTGTGCCGCCACCGGAGCCAGCATCGCCAGACCGGCGAAAGTCGCGGCCAGCACACCCCGTCGAACCATCGAACCCATTGCTTGTCTCTCCCCTGGTTCTGAACTCACGCACTCCTGCCCAGCTGGGCGAAGGAGGTCCTCGACTGACGGCAGCCGAGCACGACATATCCGGCGAGGACCCGGTTCACCGGTTCCGCGCAACCGCTCAGCACGACCTCGCACCGCTCGGACGGGAAACCCGCGGTCCTGGCCTGGAACAACGCGTTCTGCCGCGCCCTGGCCAGTGCCTCCTGGCGGTTCTCCCCGAACCCGTTCCCGATGAAGGCCGCGATCAGCGAAGGCCGTCCGCGACCGCTCCTCATCGCTGGCAGAAGACGTTCGCGGTGGCATACCAGATGCCGATGATGCTGCTCGGGCGGACGCTGGAGCTGTGCAGGTAGCACTGCGAACGCAGGAACCCGGCCGAGACCGCCTGACTGAAGGCGAAGTTCGACGCGCTGGTGATCGCGCCGCCCGGGGTGGTGTTCTGCGCGGTCGCACTGAACATGCGGGTCTCCCGCACCGACGTCGTCCCCGCGTCGGCGGCGAGTGCGGGCGCGGCGGCGCTCAGCACGGCGCCGGTGGCCAGCACGGCGGCACACAGCAACTTCTTCATGGTTGTTCCCCCTGCATTTTTTTGAAGACCGCCGGCCCCACCGGCCGACGGAGAAAGGGAGGGATGGCCTCCGGTGCACGCACGGGAGGCCATCCCACTGAACGTCCGGCCGGGACGGCACCCGACCGACAGGCTTCGCTGGGGGGCGTGAACGCCACCGATCGACGGCAGCCTGCGCCGGGCCGGACGTTCGTGTGAAGGGCCGCCGGGGCGTCCGACTGGGGGGCGCACGCCCCGGCGGCGATGTCCTCACGGTTCCGACCAGGACCGGCATCCCCCCTGTGGTAGCCGGCCACGCGGGTCAGCGCGTGAGGAGTCTGGTCAACTCAGATGCATGCCACGACCGCGTGGCCCTCCCAGTACGGCGGCAGCAGCGGCTGCGCGCTGTACTGGGTGAGGTGGCAGCGCGAAGCGGTGTAACCGCCGGCCGCCGCCGCCCGGTATGCGTTGTGCTGGGCCTTCTGGATGGCTTCCTCGCGCTGTTGGGCCAGGCTGCGCCCCTCGAAGCTCGCGGCGAGCGCCGAGGTCCCACCGACCTCGACGGCCTGCGCGGCCGGGGCGAACCCCAGCGCGGCGGCCACCACAAGCACTGCTGCGAGCTTCCGCATGTCTCCCCCTGCTCGTCAGCCTTGGTCGACTGACTTCCCCTTGGTCATTCATCTCAGCTAACGTTGTCTGGACACAAGTTAGCTCCGCATGACACGGGCTGTCAACTGATGTGGATGAGTTCCCTCCAACTCGTTCACTTCAGCTGATGCCCGCCGGATCTCCACACCCACAGAGGCGCAGATGACCGACGAGCAGGACCGCCAGCCAGAAGCCGGCACGCTCGCCGAACGGATCGACCACCTGTTCCAGGTGATCCGTCGCCCCAACGGCGAGCAGCACAGCCATGAAGAGGTAGCGAAGGCCTGCCGGGAGAGCACCGGCGAGACCTTCTCCGCGACCTACCTCTGGCAATTGCGCACCGGCCGCAGGGACAACCCGACCAAGCGGCACCTGGAGGCCCTGGCCGGGTTCTTCCAGGTGCCACCGGCCTACTTCTTCGACGACGAACAGGGGGCGGCGATCGCCAAAGAGCTGGAAATTCTGGGCGCGTTGCGCAACAGCGCGGTGCGCGATGTGGCCCTGCGCGCGGTGAACCTCTCCGAGGAGGGCCTTGGCACGATCACCGACATCATCGATGCTATTGCCCGCAGAGAGGCGCAACGGGGCGAGAGCGAGAGTGTTCGCTGACGCCAGGGGGAGAGACGTGCGGTACTCGCGAAACGCGCTGTGGCGGCGCTGCGCTCAACTGGTGTCCACTGTGGACATTCCAGAGCCGTTCGAGGTGCCGCTGCTGGTCGAGGCGCTGGCGGCCAGACGGGGTCGGCCGATCGAGCTGATCCCGTTGGCCGCCAGGCCGAACACGCCGTGCGGGGTGCTGGCCGCCACCGACCGGGCGGACTACGTCTTCTACTCGGTGGACACCTCGCCACTGCACCAGGAGCACATCCTGTTGCACGAGCTGGGCCATTTGCTGTGTGGCCACGCGGGTGACGGCGAACTGCACGAGACGGTGGCCCAGCTGCTGATGCCGAACCTGCCGGTGGAACTGGTGCGCCGGGTGCTCGGCCGCACGGGCTACGCCCAGGAGCAGGAGCAGGAGGCCGAACTGGTGGCCTCGCTGATCATGCACCGGGCCCGGCGCGCGCGGCCCGCGCCGGTCACCGGCGGGCTGGCCCGGCTGCGCTCGGCGTTCGGACCGGGGGTCTGAGGTGATCAGTTATGTCAGCGCCGGGCTGCTGGTGCTGATCAGCGTGGGCAAGTTGCTGGCCAGCCGGGGCGGGCCGCCCAGCCCCGGCATGCGCTACCTGATCGGCTTCTTCCTGAGCCTGGCCGCCGGACTGATCATCGCGGCCGAGCCGACCACCCCGCTGATCATGGCGATCGAGCCGTTCCCGCTGACCGGACGGCTGGTGTCCAACGCCTGCCAGATGCTGGCGGTGCATTTCCTGGTCCGGCTGGCCCGCTCCACCCAGACCCCGGAGCCGCGGACCAGGCTGTGGCCGCTGCTGCTGTGCTGGCTGGCGATGACCGGACTGATGCTGCACCTGACCCGGAAGCTGCCGGAGTACATCGCCAACGGCGGCACCGATCTCGCCTTCTACCCCAGCGTGGCCGGGTACCAGGCGGTGCTGGTCGGGTACGGGGTGAGCTGCCTGGTGATGTTCACCAGGGTGATCATCAGGCACGCCCGGCAGTGTCCGCCCGGCACCTTCCGCACCGGGCTGCGGGTGATCGGGCTGGCCGGGGTGACCACGGTGGTGTGGGGACTGGTGGCCGGGCTGCCCTCGGTGTGGCTGGTGCTGTTCCGCACCGAGCTGGCCTACTTCATGCCGGTGGTCGGCTGGCTCGGGCTGGCGGTGGCGCTGATGTGGGTGGTCGGCGCGGTGCTGACCACCTGGCAAGGGGTGCTGGAGCGGCCGCGCCGGTGGCTGGCGGCCTACCGCGGCTACCGGGCGGTGACGCCGCTGTGGTCGGTGCTGGTGCGCGCGCTGCCGGGGATCGTGCTGGCCTCGCCGCCGGGCTGGCCGGTGCGGATCGAGTTCGCGTTGTACCGGCGGCTGATCGAGATCAGGGACGCCTTCCTGACCCTGCGCGCGCAGGTGCCGCCGGAGGTGCCCGGCTGGGTGCGCGCGGCGGCCCGGCGACACGGGGTGGCCGCGCTGCCCGCGGTGCTGGCCGCGGCGGAACTGGCCGCGGCGCTGGCCGTGCGGGAGACCGGTCAGCGCTGGCCGCAACCGGCGGTGGACCCGGCCACGGCGGCGGCCAGCATCGAGGCCGAGACGGCCTGGCTGACCGAGGTATCGGCCGCCTTCGCGGACTCGCCGGTTGTAGCCGAGGTCCGGGCCCGAGCCGGAGCGACCTACGTCACAACGGCCGAAGCCGCCTGAATTTTGTAGGTATCCGACAATTTCGCCCGGGTCCGCGCCGAGTTAGGGTCAGCGAGCAAGAGATCCCACGTCTCCTGGAGGTCACGGGTGTCCGTGCTCACCGTCTCACCGCAGCGCCGGGTCCTGGCCGACCTGGTGCCCGGCGCCCTGGTCCGCGATATCGCGCTGGTGCTCGGCGGCGCCGCGCTGACCGGCCTGGCCGCGCAGATCGCGGTGCCCATCCCGGGCAGCCCGGTGCCGGTGACCGCCCAGACCTTCGCCGCCCTGCTGGTGGGCGCGACCCTGGGCTGGCAGCGCGGCGCGCTGTCCATGCTGGTCTACCTGCTGGCCGGCCTGGCTGGCGTGCCGTGGCACACCAGCGCGGGCTCGGCCACCATCGGCTACATCGTCGGCTTCGTGCTGGCCGGCGCCCTGGTCGGCGCCCTCGCCCAGCGCGGCGGCGACCGCACCCCGCTACGCACCGCGGGCACCATGCTGCTGGGCAACGCGGTGATCTACGCCGTCGGCGTGCCCTGGCTGATGCTCGCGGCCGACTTCACCGTGTCCGAAGCCCTGGTCAAGGGCCTGCTGCCGTTCCTGATCGGCGACCTGGTCAAGACCGCCCTGGCCGCGGGCCTGCTGCCGGCCGCCTGGGCCCTGGTGGGTCGTCGCGACTCCTGATCTCCGCCCGGCACAGAAGGCCCCCGGTCAAACCACCCGGGGGCCTTCGGCTTTTTGCCGCCCATCAGCGCGTAATACACCGTGTAGTACAGATGTCTTGCAGTCCGTACTACACTGGACACGTGACAGCGGACCCTGAAGTCATCAACTTCCGTCCGGACGCGGAGACCCGAGAGGCACTACGTGTGCTGATGCGGGCTTGCCATGCTGACCGCAGCACGGTGATCCGGCGCGCGATCGTGCAAGCGGCGCAGGAGGTGGAGGCCGCCGAGGCCGCCGAGGACCTGCGCGCCGAAGCTGCCCGGGTGGCTGCGAGTGAGAGCGACCGCGCCGAGATGGCCGCGGTGCAGGAAGAGTTGGCTGACCTGCGTGCGTGGTGACATCTACCGGCTACGTGCTTCTCGAGACGCTCGTGGCCACGAACAGGCCGGCGGCCGCTTCGGTGTGGTCGTACAAGCAAGCGAACTGGAAGCCCTCTCAACCTGGCTGATCGCCCCGACCTCGACCTCGGCCCACCCCGCGCGCTGGCGTCCCGAGATCGAGGTACTGGGCCGGACCACACTGCTGCTCTGCGAACAGACGACCGCGTGCGCGCAGGAGCGACTCGGGGACCTGGTTGGCCGGTGTTCCCTTGGCGAGATGCAACAGGTCGATGTTGCCCTGAAACTCGCGCTTGGACTTACCTGAGCGCAGCAGAGACCACCCGTGACATCAGTGCACGGTGACGACCGCGGTCAGGGGCAGGTCGCGGCTGTTGCGGCCGATTTCGGCCAGGTAGCTGCCGTGTTCCCAGGCCCAGTCGCCGCGCTGTTCGTCGTAGACGGCGAATGCCTTGGCGGCCAAGCGGATCTCCACTTCCAGGGTCTCCCCCGGTCCGGCCTCGGCCACCGCGAATCCGGCGAGCACCCGGGGTGGGCGGTCGTAGCGGCTGGCGTGGCGGCCCAGGTAGACCTGGACGATCTCGCGGCCGGGGCGGGCGCCGGTGTTGGTCAGGGTGACCCGGACCGGGACGGGCTCGCCCGCGTGCAGGGTGGCGGCGGAGACCGCGGAGGTGGCGTGCGCGGTGCGGTAGTCCCAGGTGGTGTAGCCCAGGCCGTGGCCGAAGCAGAAGGCCGGGTCCAGGCGGTGCTGGTCGTAGGCGCGGTAGCCGATCAGCAGGCCCTCGGGGTAGGGCAGCACGCCCTCGGTGGGGGTGGTGTCGAGCACCGGGGCCTGTTCGGCGGTGCGGGGGAAGGTGGTGGGCAGGCGGCCGCCGGGTTCGGCGCGGCCGTGCAGCACATCGGCCAGGGCGTGGCCGGCTTCCTGGCCGGGGAACCAGGTGTAGAGCACGGCGGCGACCTGGTCCGCCCAGGGCATCAGCACGGGTGAGCCCGCGTTGACCACGACCACGGTGCGCGGGTTGGCCGCGGCGACCCGGCGGATCAGCTCGTCCTGGCCGGGCGGGAGTTCCAGGGTGGTGCGGTCGTGGGACTCGCTCTCGATATCGGCGTTGGTGCCGACCACGACCACCGCCACCTCGGCCGCCGCGGCCTGCCGGACGGCTTCGGCCAGCTCGTCTTCGGCGTCCCGGCCGGGGGCGCGGTGGGTGAGGCCGCAGCGCAGGTAGCCGTGCGGGGCGGCGATCGGCAGGTGCTCCACCACCAGCTCCACCGGAGTGTCCACATCGGACAGTTCGATGGCGCCCAGCTGCTCGGTGATGTTGTCGAAGCTGTCCACCAGGCTGCCCCAGCCCGCGCGCACCGGTTCGATGATCTGGTGCCCGTTCACGGTGAGGCTGGTCGGGCCGAGCGCGGTGACGCCGAAGGTGTGCGTGCCCGCGACCCGGGGCCGGTAGTGCGCGCGCATGATCACGCGCAGGTCGTCGCGGCGCCACCGCTGTTCCGGCAGGCCGAGCCAGGCCAGCCGGGCGGTCTCGCGGTGCTCGCTGCCCAGGAAATCGCCGTCCCTGGTGCTGTACTCGACCAGGAAACCCGGTTCACCGGTGTGCGGGTTGGTGCAGTCGGCCAGGTCGATCAGCGGCTGCCGGCCGCCGGGACGGACGCCCTCGACCGGGTCCAGGCCAAGGCCCTGCGCGAAACTGACCACCCGGCGCGGGGACAGATCGGCGCTGCCGCCGCCGCGGGTGGCGGTGTGCGCGGCGTTCGGGCCGATCAGCGCGATCCGGGTGCCCTCGGCCAGCGGCAGCAGGTTGTTCTCGTTGCGCAGCAGCACCATGCCGCGGGTGGCGGCCTCGCGCAGCAGGTCGGTCTGGGCGGCCGAGCCGACCGGGTAGGAGCTGGTCACCTCTGGCGCGGGGAAGCCGTCCAGGACGCCGGTGTCGGCGGCCAGTCTGAGCAGCCGCAACACCTTGTCGTCGATCTCTGCCTCGGCCACCTCGCCGTCGCGCACGGCCTGGACGAGCTTGTCTCCCCACGGGCCGTCCGGGCCCGGCATGACCAGGTCCAGGCCGCCGGTGGCCGAGTCCGCGGTGCTGCGGGCGGCGGTCCAGTCCGAGACGATCGGGCCCGCGAAGCCCCATTCGCCCTTGAGCACACCCACCTGGAGCGGGTGGTTCTCGGTCATCGTGGTGCCGCGCACCGCGTTGTAGGCGGCCATCACCACCTTGACCCCGCCGGCGCGCACCACCGTCTCGAACGGGGCCAGGTACAGCTCGCGCAGCGCGCGTTCGGCGAGGTCCACGCTGAGGGTGAAGCGCTGGTTCTCCGAGTCGTTGGCCACGAAGTGCTTGGCGCAGGCCGCGACCCCACCCGCCTGCACCCCGCGCACGTAGGCCAGCCCGATCTCGCTGACCAGCAACGGGTCCTCGGAAAAGCACTCGAAGTGGCGGCCGCCCAGCGGGCTGCGGTGCAGGTTGATGGTGGGCGCGAGCAGCACCTGCGCGCCCTTGGCCCTGGTCTCCTCGGCCAGCAGCAGGCCGATCCGGTGCACCAGCGCGGTGTCCCAGGTGGCGGCCAGCGCGGTCGGGCTGGGGGTGTGCGCGGAGGGGTCGCGCTCGTCGAAGTGGGCGCCGCGGGCGCCGGCCGGGCCGTCGGTCATGACCAGGCGGCGCAGGCCGATCCTGGGCTCCTCGGGCAGGCCCCAGGCGTCGGCGCCGGTGAGCAGGCGGACCTTGGCGGGTAGGTCGAGTGCGCCGATCAGGGCCTTCAGCCGGTCCTCGATCTCCTCGGCGCTGCTCATCCAGGCTCCTCCAGACATCGTTGTACTGGCTGCGACACCACCGTATCGCCGGAGGACGGGCTTGTCGGCGGCGCGCGGTAGCGTTCTTCGCGTGCCCGAAGCCCTCACCCTGCAGCAGAACCTGACCACGGTCCCGGACGTCCGCACGCTGCTGTCCGCGGCCGTCGGCGGCGTGGGCGGCACCGAACGGCCCGGTCAGGTGGACATGGCCGAGGCGGTGGCCAAGGCGATCCGCACCGGCGAGCACCTGGCCGTGCAGGCGGGCACCGGCACCGGGAAGTCCCTGGCCTACCTGGTGCCCTCGGTGCACCACGCGATCACCGAAGCGGCCACCGTGGTGATCTCCACCGCGACCATCGCGTTGCAGCGCCAGCTGGTCGACCGCGATCTGCCCCGGCTGGCCAAGACGCTCAAGCCGTTGCTGGGCCGGGAACCCACCTTCGCCATCCTCAAGGGGCGGCGGAACTACCTGTGCATGCAGCGGGTGCACACCGGCGCGCCGGAGGAGCCCGAGGAACAGGCGCTGTTCGACCCGTTCGCGGTGTCCGCGCTGGGCAGGCACGTCAAGCGGTTGCACGAATGGTCCTCGGAGACCGAGACCGGCGACCGGGACGAGCTGGTGCCGGGCGTGCCGGACCAGGCGTGGCGGCAGGTGTCGGTCACCGCGAAGGAGTGCGTGGGCGCGGCCAAGTGCCCGATCGGCCAGGACTGCTTCGCCGAGCGGGCCCGCGCCGAGGCCGGTCGGGCCGACGTGGTGGTCACCAACCATGCCCTGCTGGCCATCGACGCGCTGGAGGGCTACAAGGTCCTGCCCGAACACGACGTGGTGGTCGTGGACGAGGCGCACGACCTGGTCGACCGGGTCACCTCGGTGGCCACCGCCGAGCTGACCAGCACCGCCATCGCGGTGGCCGCCCGGCGCTGCGGCCGCTTGGTGGAACAGGACACCGCCGACGCGTTGCTGGAAGCCGCGGACAACCTGTCGCTGACCCTGCAGGAGCTGGAACCCGGCCGGATCGACCAGCTGCCGCAGGTGCTGGGCGGCGCGCTGGCCGCGGTGCGCAACGCCGCGCACGCCTGCATCAGCTCGCTGGGCCCGGAACGCAAGGAGGACATCGAGGGCACCGCGGCGCGCAAGCTGGCGCTCTCGGTGCTGGACGAGGTGCACGACACCGCGGTCCGGCTGCTGGCCGCCTTCAAGGCCGAGCCGGACAAGCGGCACGACGTGGTCTGGCTGGCGGGCGATTTCGGCGAGTTCAACCGGGCCCCGTCGCTGCGGGTGGCCCCGCTGGGCGTGGGCGGCCTGCTCCGCGAACGGCTTTTCGCCCAGCGCACGGTCATCCTCACCTCCGCCACCCTGGCCCTTGGCGGCAGCTTCGACACCCTGGCCCGGCAATGGGGCCTGGCGGGCAACGGAAAACCCGCCACCGACCCGGACGCCCCCGCCGACCGCAAGGCCGAGGGCACCGCCACCGACAAGGCTCCACCATCCACTTCAGACAGTCCAGAGTGGACTGGCATGGACGTGGGCTCCCCCTTCGAGCACCGTTCCAGCGGCATCCTCTACGTGGCCAAGCACCTGCCCTCCCCCGGCCGGGACGGCCTGGCCGAGGCATATCTGGACGAACTGACCGGCCTGGTGGAAGCCGCCGGCGGGCGCACCCTGGGCCTGTTCTCCTCGATGCGCGCGGCCAAACAGGCCAGCGAGGCCCTGCGCGAGCGGGTCAAGTTCCCGATCCTGTGCCAGGGCGAGGACGCGACCAGTCAGCTGGTGAAGAAGTTCGCCGAGGACACCCAGACCTGTTTGTTCGGCACGTTGTCGCTGTGGCAGGGGGTGGATGTGCCGGGACCCGCGCTGCAACTGGTGGTGATGGACCGGATTCCGTTCCCCCGCCCGGACGATCCGCTGGCCTCGGCCCGGCAGCGCGCGGTGCAGGCCAGGGGCGGCAACGGCTTCCTGACCGTGGCCGGCACCCACGCGGCGCTGCTGCTGGCCCAGGGCGCCGGGCGGTTGCTGCGGTCCAACGACGACAAGGGCGTGATCGCGGTGCTGGACTCGCGGCTGGTGACGGCCCGGTACGGCGGCTTCCTGCGGGCCTCGCTGCCGCCGTTCTGGATGACCACGGATCCCGAGGTGGTCAAGGCCGCGCTCAAGCGAATCGACACCTGAGCGCGGCCAGTGCGCAGGATCAGACCTTGACCTTGAGCGAGACGCTCGCGCCACGGCTCAGGTCGTCGTAGGCGCGCTTGCGGTCCACGCCGATGTACCAGGTCTGCTGGCCCTCGAAGGTGCCACCGAGCACGATCTCCTTGACCGCGCCCTCGCCGGGCAGGCGCTTGGGGCCGCGGTAGGTGTCCTGGGTCCAGTTGTAGCAGGAGACGATGACCCGGATGAAGGCGTTCCCCTTGATGGCGATCGGGTCGCCGCTGCCGTCCTGGGTGGGCTTCTCACCGGCCGGGAGGTAGCTGATGTTCTTCTCGGTGACGGTGGCCGAGTAGGTGAAGGCGACGCCGACGCCGGTGCTGTCCGGCGAGGTGACGACCTTCTTCAGCACCACCGGCGTGCAGGCCGCCACGGGAGTGGCCGCGGCGGCTGCCGGGGCGGCCACGGCGCCCAGGGCGAGCAGGGCCGCACCGGTGGCGGCGAGGCGGCGGAAACCGTTGCGGGAGAGCACCTTCGACATCGAGATCCTTTCGGGCTGAGCGGCCGGGATGGCCGCTCGTCAGGTACCGACTACATCAGAAGATCGTCGGTGAATTCTTCACCTCACAGAAATAGTGATCAGGAACTCTTCGGGTTAGGGTCGGGGTCATGGGGGCCACATCACCGCGCATCCGGCTGAGCGCGCGCATCCTGCTGCTCGACGACCAGGACCGGATCCTGTTGTTCCACAACCGCTACGGCCGGGCGAACGAGCGCACCTGCTGGTCCACCCCTGGCGGCGGGGTCAACGACGGCGAGCCGCTGGCCGAGGCGGCGGCGCGGGAACTCCGCGAGGAGACCGGGTTGCGGGTCACTGCGGCGGCGGTCGGGCCGGTGGTGGCGACCACCTCGGGCATGTGGACCTACAGCCGCACCCCGACCCTGGCCACCGAGTACTACTTCCACCTGCGCGTACCCGCCTTCACCGTGGACACCACGGCCCAGGAGGACGGCGAACTGTCGCACCTGCTCGGGCACCGGTGGTGGCCGGTGGCGGAGCTGGGGTCGATCCCCGCGCAGGTGCTGCCGATCGGGCTGGCCGAGCTGTTGCGCGTGATCGAGGACGGTCCGCCTGTGGAACCGATCACGTTGACCTGGTTCGGCTGAGGCCGACACGCCGGGGGCACCCAGTTGGCATGCTAGCTGGCATGCCAACTAGCATGCTTGCTAGTAAGTGAGCATGCTGGAGGGATCATGCTGGACGAGGAGCTTGCCGAGATCGTGGCGAACCTCCGTGTTCTCGGCAGCGACGTCGCCGGTGTCGAGGCCAAGAAGGCGGCGGGCGGCCTGCCTCGGTCCGTGCGCGAGACGCTCTCGGCCTTCGCCAACACCCGCGGTGGCACGGTCATCCTCGGCCTGGACGAACAGTCGGGATTCACCGCGACCGGCTTGTCCGACGCCGCCAAGATGTCGGCGGATCTGGCCGACCTGTGTGCCACCGGCCTGGAACCGCCGCTACGACCGCTGATCGGCATCCACCGGTTCGAGGGCGCGCAACTGCTGGTCGCCGAGATTCCGGAACTCTCGCTGGAGAGCAAGCCCTGTTATTACCGTGGTGCCGGGATCACCCAGGGCAGTTATCTACGGCTCGGTGACGGCGACTACCGGATGAGCAGCTACGAGGTTCAGCTCCTGCTCGCCAACCGCGGCCAGCCACGTCATGACGAGGAGCCTGTGCCCGGCACCAGTCTGGCCGATTTCGACCCAGCGCTGGTCGCCGAACTCGTCTCCCGGCTCCGAACACGCAGACCGTATGCCTACGGCGAACTGGATGACGCGGCAGTGCTGCGCCGGATCCGAACGCTCGTACCTGATGGGAACGGCGCGGATGTCGCCTCACTCGGCGGGCTGCTCGCGCTGGGCAGATATCCACAGGAGCACTTCCCGCAACTCATGATCACCTTTGTGCACTACCCCACGGTCGACGGAGCCGATCTCGACACCGGCGAGCGCTTCGTCGACAACGTGGTGGCCGAAGGACCGATTCCCGTGATGGTGCGGGACACACTGCTGGCGCTGCGCAAGAACATGGCGCGCCGATCCGTCGTCCGCGACGCGGGCCGCGCTGACGTCTGGGAGTACCCGGAGGCCGCCCTGCGGGAGGCGGTGGTCAACGCCCTGGTGCATCGCGATTTGTCCAACGAGTCTCGCGGTACGCAGGTGCAGGTGGAGATGTACCCGGATCGTCTGGTCGTACGCAATCCCGGCGGTCTGTTCGGTCCGGTGTCCGAAGACCGGCTGGGTGAGGAGGGCGTCTCCTCCACCAGGAACGCCACCCTGCTGCGAATTCTCGAGGACGTGCCCATACCCGGCAGCAACAGGGCGATCTGCGAGAACCGCGGCTCGGGCATCCGCACCATGCTCAGCGCACTCCGGTCCGCGCAGCTGGGCGCGCCCGAGTTCAGGAACCGGGTGAGCACTTTCACCGTGACCTTCCCGAACCACACGCTGCTCAGCGACGAGGTCATCGCCTGGATCAACTCACTCGGCGAACGCGGCCTTTCCCAGAGCCAGTGCCTTGGCCTGGCGATCCTGCGCGGCGGCGGCCTGCTCGACAACCAGACCTACCGGAACGCGACGCGAGTCGACTCAAGGGTGGCGACTCAGGAGCTGAGCGACCTGATCGCGCGCGAACTCGTCGAGCAGGTGGGGACGCACCGGTGGACCCGCTACCGGCTGGCTGGTGGGCTCATCCGGACCCCGGCCGCGGGCGAGGCACCGAAGGGCCGGGCCGACCGGCGCGTGGACGTGCTGAACGCGTTGGCTGACAACGAACTTTCCCGCGCGGAGCTGGCCGCGACGACTGGACTGACCGACAAGACCGTGGCCAGGTGGCTGGGCATCCTCCGCAAGGAAGGACTGGTGGTGGCCACGGAGGAACAGGTGCGGAGCCCGACGGTGCGTTATCGCCGTACCGGCAAGATCGCGTTCGACCAGGCGTGAGCGCGTCGCCAGCCTGTTCGGGGAAGATCGGTGGGTGCCGATTCTTGTGGAACCCGCGCTGCCCACCGGTCACCTGCGCGACCGGACCCAGCCCCGGCTGGCCGTCGACGATGAGCTGACCCTGCGCCCCTGGCAGGCCGGGGACGCCGAGGCGGTGCGGAACGCCTTTGCCTGTCCGGATATCCAGCGCTGGCATGTGCGGCGGATGGACACTGCCGCCGAGGCCCTGGACTGGATCGAGGGCTGGGCCACGCGCTGGCGGGCTGAGCGGGACGCCAGTTGGGCCGTGCTGGGGCCGGATGACGAGGTGCTGGGGCAGGCCGGGTTCCGGGGGTTGGATCTGGTGGAGGCGACCGCTGACGTGTCCTACTGGGTGTTGCCCTCGGCGCGGGGGCGGGGGGTGGCGGTGCGGGCGACCCGGGCGGTGGTGCGCTGGAGTTTTGCCGAGTTGGGGCTGGCCCGGCTGGGTCTGTGGCATTCCACCGCGAACCTGGGCTCCTGCCGGGTTGCCGAGCGGGCCGGGTTCGCGCTGGAGGGGACCTCGCGCAGTGCGGTGCGGCATGCCGACGGGCGGCATGACATGCACCTGCACGCGGTGGTCAGTGCGGCCAGCTGAACAGCACCGTGACGGTGCCGGGGGCGACCTCGGTGAAACCCGCGTCGCGGACGGCGGCCACCCGGCGTTCCCGCCAGGCGGCGGCCGGGTCGGGGCCGGGGTGCAGTTTGGCCCAGTCGGCGGGGGTGGCGGTGCGGACGGCGCAGGCGTAGTCCTGGTCGGCCCAGCGGGCCAGGTCCGCGGGGGACAGCAGGGCGGCGCCGATCATGGTGGCGTGGCCGACCTGGGCGGCGGCCTTGCCGACGGTCATCTCCACGTCGGGGTTGAGCCACAGCACGGGGCGGTCGTCCGGGGGTGGGCCTGGGGTGTCGTCGGGGAGTTCGCTGCCGGAGATCTGCAGGCGGGAGAGCACCCTCGGGGATTCCGCGACCAGGCCGGGGACCAGGGCGCGGACCTCGGCGCCCTGGTGGGACACGGTGATGCCGGGGAGTTCCTGCACGGCGTCCCAGTGCGCGCCGCGGGCGCGGCGGGAAACCTTGCGGATGCGGTTGTCCAGCCAGAGCCGGATCTCGTCGTGCCATTCGCCCTCGGGCTGGGCCTCGGGGGCCAGGCAGACGGCGAGGGAGGCGGTCGCGGCGGCTTCCAGCAGCGCTGTGCGCGGGGCTGGGTCCTGGCGTTCGATGCGCAGGACCAACGGCATGGCTCGGACGGTGGCGGGGTCTTCGTCGCTTGTGTCCACTGTGGACTGGGCGGGTAGGCCGAGCCAGGTGGCGTAGCGGGCGGCCAGGGGTTCGAGCATGTCAGCCGACCTCGATGCGCTCTTCGACCAGGCCGTCGGCGGCGTCGGCGGCCTCGACCTCGGCCCTGGTGACGCCCAGCACGAACAGCACCGCGTCCAGGAACGGGTGCGACAGCGCGGTGTCGGCCACCTCGCGCAGCGCGGGTTTGGCGTTGAAGGCCACGCCAAGGCCGGCGGTGCTGAGCATGTCGATGTCGTTGGCGCCGTCGCCCACCGCCACGCACTGGGCGAGGGGGATGTCGTGTTCGGCGGCGAAACGGCGCAGCGCGACCGCCTTGCCCGCGCGGTCCACCACCTCGCCGGTGACCCGGCCGGTCAGCTTGCCGTCGACGATCTCCAGCTCGTTGGCGGCCACGAAGTCCAGCCGCAGTTCCTCGGCCAGGCCCGCGATGACCTGGGTGAACCCGCCGCTGACCACGCCGCAGCGGAAGCCGAGCCTGCGCAGGGTGCGGATGGTGGTGCGGGCGCCGGGGGTCAGTTCCAGGGTGCGGCCGACCTCGGCCAGCACGCCGGCGGGCAGCCCGGCCAGCAGGGACACCCGGCGTTCCAGGGACTGGGTGAAGTCGAGTTCGCCGCGCATGGCGGCCTCGGTGATCTCCCGGACCTGCTCCTCGCAGCCGGCGTGCGCGGCGAGCATCTCGATGACCTCGCCCTGGATCAGGGTGGAGTCCACGTCGAAGACGACCAGCCGCTTGGCCCGCCGGGTCAGCCCGGCCTGCTCGACCGCGATGTCGACCTGGGCGCGCACCGAGACCTCGGCCATCGCGGCCCGCAGCTCGGCGTCGGCCTCGTCGGTGTCCCCGGCGGAGACCGCGAGTTCCAGGCCGGTGACCGGGTAGTCGGCCACCCGGCGGATCGAGTCGATGTTGGCGCCCAGCGCGGCCAGCCTGCGGGCGACCTCGGTGAAACCGCGGGCGGTGACCGGGCGGCCCATCACCACCAGCACGTGGCTGGAGCCGTGCTGGGCCGCGGAGCGCTCGCGGGCGCCGATCTCCACGTCCACGTGCATGCCGACGCTGGCCATGGCCTGTTCGGTCAGCTCCTGCAGGCCCTCCGGGTCGTGCGTGGTGGACACCAGCACGCCGAGCACCAGGCGGCTGCGGATCACCACCTGTTCGACGTCGAGCACCTCGACCCCGTGCCGGGTCAGCGCGGCGAAGAGCACCGAGGTGACCCCTGGCTTGTCCGGGCCGGTGACGGTGATCAGCACGGTGGTGGCTTTGCGGGTACTCACGGTTACCGAGTCTCCTCAGTCGACGGCGTCCTGCTCGA
Source organism: Crossiella sp. S99.2 (assembly GCF_023094165.1). Lineage (GTDB taxonomy): Bacteria > Actinomycetota > Actinomycetes > Mycobacteriales > Pseudonocardiaceae > Crossiella. The sequence goes on from NZ_JALMDK010000027.1 coordinate 32,874, forward strand.
TGCCCTGGCCGGAAAAGAGACGAGCCCCACAGCCGCCGGTGCGGTGGCTGTGGGGCTCCTCGTCGAGCCTTGCTACCCGGGTCTACCCAGGTCGTTCAGCTCAGCGTGATTTCGGGTCGTCGCCGTGCTGTTCCGGCGGCTGGGTGGCGTTGGCGGCGATCTGCGAGGGCGCGGCCGGAGCCTCCTTGACCGCGACGGCGCCGTGCTTCTCCCGGTGCTTCTTGCCCACCTCGGCCTCGGCCCGCATCCGCTCCACCATGTGCGGGTAGTGCAGCTCGAAGGCCGGGCGCTCGGAGCGGATCCGGGGCAGCTCGGTGAAGTTGTGCCGCGGCGGCGGGCAGGAGGTCGCCCACTCCAGCGAGTTGCCGTAGCCCCACGGGTCGTCGACCTTGACGACCTCGCCGTAGCGGTAGCTCTTGAACACGTTCCAGATGAACGGCAGCGTGGACGCGCCGAGCAGGTACGCGCCGATCGTGGAGATCGAGTTGAGCGTGGTGAACCCGTCGCTGGGCAGGTAGTCGGCGTAGCGGCGCGGCATGCCCTCGTTGCCCAGCCAGTGCTGGACCAGGAAGGTCAGGTGGAAACCGATGAAGGTCGTCCAGAAGTGCAGCTTGCCGAGCTTCTCGTCCAGCAGGCGCCCGGTCATCTTCGGGAACCAGAAGTAGATGCCGGCGAAGGTCGCGAAGGCGATCGTGCCGTAGAGCACGTAGTGGAAGTGCGCCACCACGAAGTAGGTGTCCGACACGTGGAAGTCGATCGCGGGCGCGGCCAGCAGCACGCCGGTGAGGCCACCGAAGAGGAAGGTGATGATGAAGCCCACCGAGAACAGCATCGGCGTCTCGAACGTCAACTGACCGCGCCACATGGTGCCGATCCAGTTGAAGAACTTGATGCCGGTGGGGACCGCGATCAGGAACGTGGTGAAGGCGAAGAAGGGCAGCAGCACCGCGCCGGTGGCGTACATGTGGTGCGCCCACACCGTCACCGACAGCGCGGCGATGGTGATGGTGGCCCAGATCAGCGCCTTGTACCCGAAGATCGGCTTGCGGCTGAACACCGGGAAGATCTCCGAGACGATGCCGAAGAAGGGCAGCGCGACGATGTAGACCTCGGGGTGGCCGAAGAACCAGAACAGGTGCTGCCAGAGGATCACGCCGCCGTTGGCCGGGTCGAACACATGCGCGCCCAGGTGCCGGTCGGCCAGCAGGCCGAGCAGCGCGGCGGTCAGGATCGGGAAGGCCATCAGCACCAGCAGGCTGGTGACCAGGATGTTCCAGGTGAACACCGGCATCCGCCACATGGTCATGCCGGGCGCGCGCAGGCACAGCACCGTGGTGATCATGTTGACACCGCCGAGGATGGTGCCCAGACCGGAGACCACCAGACCGGAGATCCACAGGTCGGCGCCGATGCCGGGCGAGTGGATCGCGTTGGACAGCGGCGTGTAGGCGAACCAGCCGAAGTCGGCCGCGCCACCGGGGGTGATGAAGCCCGCCACCACGGTGAGGCCGCCGAAGAGGTACAGCCAGTACGAGAAGGCGTTCAACCGCGGGAACGCCACATCCGGGGAGCCGATCTGCAGCGGCAGGATGTAGTTGGCGAACCCGAACAGGATCGGCGTCGCGTACAGCAACAGCATGATCGTGCCGTGCATGGTGAACATCTGGTTGTACTGCTCCTGCGAGAGGATCTGCATCCCCGGCAGGGCGAGTTCGGTGCGGATCAGCAGGGCCATCACGCCGCCGACCATGAAGAAGGCCATTGACGTGACGAGGTAGAGAATGCCGATCTGCTTGTGGTCCGTGGTGCGGAGCATCCGCAGCAGGAACGAACCCTTGACCGTCTGACGCGTCGGGAACGGACGCGTGGCGATCGGCTGAGGGGCTACGGCCGTCACGGTGCCTCCTGCACTGGCCTGTTGACCTGGTAATCACCTGCACTTGCCTGACCGCGGGCATGCGTAGGCAGACCGCGCATGGGAATCGTAGACCGCGAGTCCCGCCAGGGCTCGGTCGGGCTGGCAGGTCGCGGTGTGACGTTAGGCTGGCGGGGTGACCACGGCGCTGCGACCACGCCCGATGCGGGTACTGGGGCTCGCGCTGCTCGTGTTCACGGTGAGTTTCAGCGTGCTGGTGATGCATCAGGTCACCCATCCGAGTCACGGCGCGCACCAACCGGGGACGGCCGCGCACGAGCACCACGGCACCGGCCTGGTGCGGGTGTCCGCCCCGGCGGAGCAGCCGGTGCCCGGCGGGCACGACTCGATGCTGCACCTCTGCCTCGGCCTGATCGTCACGGTGGCCGGGCTGCTCGCGCTGGTCCTGCTGGGCTGGCTGCGCCGCGATCCGGCGGCCGCACTGGACGGACTGGCCGCGCGGCTGGTCTCGCTGGTCCCACGGGGACCGCCGCCCAAGCTCTTCGACCTCGACACCCTCGGCGTGCTTCGACTCTGACCGGACCGGGTTGCCCCATTCCGTCATATTCGTAGGCATTCGAGGAGCTTTGTCATGCGCAAGAACAAGCTGGTCCTGGCCGGTCTGGGTGTGCTCACCGCGATCACGCTGTCGGCCTGCGGCGGCGGAACGTCGTCCGGGCACAACGACGGGCACGCGGGCGGTCACCCGGCCACCAGCGCCCCGGCGGCCGACGCCGGGCACAACGCGGCCGACATCACCTTCGCCCAGGGCATGATCCCGCACCACCAGCAGGCCCTGGACATGAGCAAGCTGGTCCCCACCCGCACCGACAACGCCAAGGTGCGCGACCTGGCCAAGCGGATCCAGGACGGCCAGCAGCCGGAGATCGACACCATGACCGGCTGGCTGAAGTCGTGGAACGCCCCGGTCCAGCCGGAACACGGTGGCGGCCATGGCGCGCACGGAATGATGTCCGCCGAGGCGATGAAAGAGCTGACCGCCGCGAGCAAGGCCGACTTCGACAAGCGCTGGCTGACCATGATGGTCGAGCACCACCGCGGCGCGGTGGAGATGGCCAAGACCGAGCTGGCCCAGGGTCAGTCGGCGGCGGCCAAGCACCTGGCCGAGGAGGTCATCTCCGCGCAGGAGAAGGAGATCGCGGAGATGACCGGCCTGCTCAAGGGCTGAGCACCGGCTGCCGTCGTCGGCGCCGCCAGGCCAGCGCGCCGACGACGGCCAGCCACAGCAGGGTGATGATGACCAGCAGTGCCCCGGTCACGATGGTCCAGAACGCGTACCGGTAGCCGTAGTCGGTGGCCGCCGCCCCGGCCAGGCCGGCGTCGGTGAACACCAGGCTCGGCGAGACCTGCCGCACGCCCTCGCCGGGGGTGACCACCGCGACCACCACCGCCTTGATCGCGCTGCGCGGCACCGAGCCCTTGAACTCGTTGTCCAGGTAGGCCCGGGAATCGCGGGAGTTGCCGCGGTAGTCGCCGAGCAGCAGCATCCGGTCCTGCGGCACCCGCACGGTGAACCGCTGCGGCTGGTGCTTGCCGCCGGTGACCGGATCGTCGGTGCGCAGGTAGGTCTCGGTGATGGTGCGGCCGTTGACCTGCAACCGGCCGTCCAGGTCGCAGCAGGTCACGCTGTCGCCGCCGATGCCGACCACCCGTTTGACCAGCTGTGCGCCGGGTTCCCGGCCGGGCCAGCCGCTCTCGTTCGGATCGAAGACCACCACATCCCCGCGCTGCACCGAGACACCGCCGTCGGTCACCGGCCTGGTGATCGCCCGCTTGCCCGCGGCCAGGGTGTTCTCCATCGAGGAGGTCTCCACCCGGAACCGGTCATAGCGGTTGGTCAGCACGCCGATGCCGACGAAGGCCAGCACCAGGCCCAGCACGCAGATCACCAGCGGCAGCCGCCAGCCCGCCCGGACCGGACCACTCTCGTCCTCGTTCCCGGTCATCCCGGTCCCCTTCCCGGCCTCAGCCGCGGCGACGGAGCAGGCGCGGCACGAACAGCGCCGCCGCGCCGAGCAGGATCAGCCCGGCCGCCAGCGGGATCAGCCAGCCGCCGTCGAAGCCGGTGGTGGCCAGGCCGGGGCTGCTGGTGCTGGTCACCGGCGGCGGGGTGGTGCTGATCGGGGGCTGGCTGGTGCTCGACGACGTGGTGGTGCTCGTCGGGCGCGTGCTGGTCGGCGTGGTGCTGCTGCTCGTGGTCGTCTTCGTCGTGGTGGTGGTCGTGGTGCTGGTCGTGGTGGGCGGAGTCTTGCTCCCGCAGGCGAACCAGTTCGTGGTCAGCGCGGGTTTCTGCGGCTGCGCGGGCGATTCCAGCGGCGCGTGCAGTCGCGGCCACGGCAGTGCGGTGAACGCTGAGGCTGGATAGATGTTGTAGCCGGGTCCGCCCTGGATCACGACCCCCGTGAGAGTGACACCCGGATCCACCGCGGTGACGGTGAGGTACCGGGAGTCCCTGGTCACGGTGACGTCGACCTGTTCGCCCTTGAGCCCGCTCGCCGCGCACCCGGTGGCCACCCCGGCGACCGGGGTGGCGCGTTCATCCCCGGACCAGGGGATCTGCGGGTCCGCGCCGGCCGCGACCGCCGCCCCGAGCCAGGTGGTGAGGACCACGGCGGCCAGGGCGGCGGCGCGAGAAAGGGTGGGCGCGAGGGCGTGCATCAGCGAGGGCTCCTGCTCAAGACGGTGAGGGTTGAATCCAACAGTCCCATCGCCGCCGGAACAGCACTCGCTACCTGCTCGTTAGCCGTTCGTTGTGTGCACCGCGCAACGCTGCCACCCGATTCAGCGACCTCGCCGGTTGCGCAACCGGGTCAGGCCGAGCACGAGTCCGCCCGCGACCACGAGTGCGGCGCCCAGCCCGATCAGCCAGCCGCCGTCGAAGCCGGTGTTGGCGAGGTTGTCGTCATTGGCCACCGGGACCGGGACCGGGGTGCTGGTCGGTACGGTGGTCCGCGGCGTGCTGGCGGTGGAGGTGCTGGGTGTGCCGGCGCCGCTGGTCGTCGTGGTGGTGATCGCGGTGCTGCTGCCCGGCTTGGTGGTGGCCGAACTGGAGTACGGCTTGGTCGTGGTGCTGGTGGTCGGCTTGGTGGTGGTCTGGGCCTGGCCGCAGGCGAACCAGTGGCTGATCTCCGGGATGTTGCCGTTCTGGCCGACCAGCGGGGAATGCAGGCCCGGCCAGGGCAGCAGGCCGAGGCCGGCCGGCAGGTACACGTTGTAGCCAGGACCGCCCTTGACCACGATGCCGGTGACGGTCAGGCCCAGCGGCACGCCGGTGACGGTGAGGTGGGTGCCGCCGGCGATGTTCACCGTGAGCTGGCCGGTGATGAGCTGGCCGGGCAGGTTCGCGTGCGCGCAGGTGGTGGCGTTGCTGGGGAAGGCGGTGGCCCTCGGGTCACCGGCGGAGGTCGCGGTCGGCTGCGCGGTGGCCGTGCCTAGGAGACCCGCGGAGAGCAGCAGCGTCAGGGCGAGCAGACGGGAGAGGGTGATCGGACGCATGGCCACTGCTCCTGGGGAGGTCGGGATCGGCGCCTGATCCTGCGCTCTGAACAGGGCTTTTTCACCCGACTGACACCCAGCTCTTGGCCAGGTCGTGGCCGTTTCGTGGCAAATCCGCTCAGCGGACCTCTGCCAGCGACCGCACCGCGCCTTCGGCCAGGTACAGCGTGTAGCTGACCGAGGCCACCGGGTAGGTCTGCCGCTGGGTGTCCTTGGGCGGCGCGACGGTCTCGCTCTGGCTGAGCAGGGTGTACGTGGCCGGGTCGATGACCAGCTCCCGGCGCAGGCCCGGCGAGTTCTCGTAGACCAGGGCGCGGCCGGCCCGGCCGAGGCGGTCGGTGGCCGGGGTCTCGGTGACCTCGGCGGCCCGGGTGGCCACCGTCCAGGCGGCGGCGCGCTGCTGCGGGGTGGCGCCGATGGCCAGCAGCACCTCGACCGCGTGCCGGAGCTGGTCCCACCTGCTCGCCGCACCCTCGAAGTGCTTCTGCCCGTTGTGGCGGCTCTGCCGGATCAGCTCGTCGAACTGGATGGTCAGTTCGTCCGCGGTCGCGGCGAGTTCGGTGACCGGGCGGTTGCCGACCCGGTCGGTGGGCAGCAGGTTGATGGTCTGGTAGCTCAGGCCGCTGGCCTCGGGATCGGTGCGCGGGCCCACGCCGGGCACGGTGCGGTCCTCCGGGGTCAGCCGCAGGCCGAGGTTCTTGCCGGTGTTGTCGGCCAGCCAGTTCGCGCACAGGCCGCGGTTGTCCACCGGGGCGCAGTTGAGCACCTGGTGCGGTTCGAGTTTGGCCCGGATCGCCCGGGGATCGCCCAGTTCGGCCCACAGTTCGGCGGTACCGCGGATCTCCGCGGTGATGTCCACGAAGTCACCGCCCAGATGTTTCGTGCTGACGTACTGGTTGCCGGTGATCACCTTGCGGTAGCCGATGTGCCCTGGCGCGGGCGACATCTGGGTCGGAGTGTCCGGAGTGGACGGTTGCAGCAACGCGGGCACGGCGGCAGCCGCGCCCAGGCCCAGCACGGTGACCGCGGCCACCGCCAGCCAGGCGAAGCCGGATCGTTTCGTCCGTCCACTGTGGACTGACTCTTCGTCGGCCACCTGGAGCAGCCCGTCCAGCATCCGTTGTTCCAGTGGGCTCAACGGTTCCCGGTCCTCGCTCACAGCGAACCCACCAGCGCGAGCACCGGGGCCGGCAGTGCGGCGCGGAGTTTGCGGCGAGCCCTGGCCAGGCGCATCCGGGCCGCGGCCGGGGCGATGCCGAGCACCGAGGCGGCCTCGGCGGAGGTCAGCCCGTCCATCGCGACCAGCAGGAACAGCTCGCGTTCGGCCGGGCTCAGCGCGTCCACCGCGTGCTGCAGCAGTTCGGCGCTGCGCGCGGCGTCGATCCGCCCGGCCAGCTCGCTGTGGTCCTCCGGGCTCAGCTCGCGGCGGCCGTAGACCCGCTGCAACGCCCTGGCCTCGCGGCCCCTGGACCGGCCGTGCGCGGCGATCAGGGTGGCGGCGATGCCGAACAGCCAGGCCCTCGGCGTGCCCCTGGCCGGGTCGTAACGCCCGGCGGTGCGGATGACCTCAAGGAACACCACCGCCACCAGGTCGGCGGCGTCGGTCGGGTTACCGAGCCTGCGCCCGGCGTAACCGAGCAGGGCACGCACGTGCCGACGGTACAGCTCGGCCAGCGCTTCCCGGTCGTGACCGATGCGCGGCACCAGGTCCTCGTCCTCCGCCATCACGACCGGAATACGCCGAAGTCACCTGGTTGGTTGCCCAGGGATGTTGCGCTGCCCACGTTATCGGCCAAGCACTGGTGAGCGAACCTTTCGGAAAGGCGTGAGGACTGTGGGCGTGCGCGGGCGATATGTGGTCGGTGCGTTGCTGGCGGCGGCGGTCGGCGGGACGGGCGTGGCCGCCTACACCGTGCTGACCCCACGGGGACCGGTGACCGTGGCGGAACAGCCGGTGACCGTGCAGCCACAGGCCGCGCCGGTGCCGGTGCACGAGGTCGCGCCACCGCCCTCGGCCCCGCTGGCCGAGGGCGCGCGCGGACCCGAGGTGCTCGCGGCACAGAAGGTGCTGGCCGATCAGGGCTACCAGGTGCGCGAGGTGAACGGCGTCTTCGACACCGAGACCCGGCACGCGGTGATCGCTTTCCAGAAGGTGCACGAGCTGGAGCGGACCGGGATCATCGAGGCCGCCACCGCCGCCGCGCTGCGCCACCCGGTGCGGCCGGTTGCCCAGGCACGCAAGGGTTTCCGGGTCGAGGTGGACCTGGCCAAGCAGGTCACCTACTTCCTGGACGACAACGGTGCGATCGAGCGCATCTACGACTCCTCCACCGGCCGGGACCAGCCGGGCAAGCACACCCCGGCCGGGGAGTTCGCGGTCACCCGGCAGATCAACGGCTGGCGGCACGCCCCGCTCGGCCCGATGTGGCGGCCCTCCTACATCGGCCAGGGCGGCAGCGATCAGGGAATCGCCTTCCACGGCGGGGAACCGGTGGAGACCTGGCCGGCCAGCAACGGGTGCATCCGGATGACCGATGCGAGTGTCAACGAGACGTTCGCCCTGCTGCGAGTGGGTACGAAGGTGCTCGTGCACCCGTGAGTTGAGCCACGACTGAGTGGTTCGCGGTGCGGTTGTTCACTTTTCCTGGGTATGGTGTCCGTTTGGCGTTGGCCTGTCCGGCGTTGAGACACCTACTTCCCGGGAAGGCCGGAGTTGACCTCAGTCGACGAGTCCTTGTTCGCCCCCACGACTATTCCGTTGGCACCAGCCGTTTTCCGCGCTGGTGCGACCCCGGCTGAGCGGACTCTGCTCGACATCCTCAACACCACGGCCCGTCGGCACCCGACCGCTCCCGCGGTCGACGATGGCAGCACCACCCTGACCTACCGCGCCCTGCTCGCCGAGGTCGAGTCGGTGCGGCAACGCCTTGCCGCACACGGCATCGGCCGCGGCGACCGGGTCGGTGTGCGCATTCCTTCGGGCACGAACGAGTTGTACGTGGGCATTCTCGGCGTGCTCGCCGCGGGCGCGGCCTACGTGCCGGTGGACGCGGAGGATCCGGACGAACGGGCCGAACTGGTCTTCGGCGAGGCCGTGGTGTGCGCGGTGCTCGGCGCCAACGGCGCACTGACCCCGCACGCCACCCCCGGCGGTTCGGTGGGTTCGCCCACCCTGGACGACGACGCCTGGATCATCTTCACCTCCGGCTCCACCGGCAAGCCCAAGGGTGTGGCGGTCAGCCACCGCAGCGCGGCCGCGTTCGTCGACGCCGAGGCCGGGCTGTTCCTCACCGAGGAGCCGATCGGGCCCGGCGACCGGGTGCTGGCCGGGCTGTCGGTGGCCTTCGACGCCTCCTGCGAGGAGATGTGGCTGGCCTGGCGGCACGGGGCCTGCCTGGTCAGCGCGCCGCGCTCGCTGGTGCGCACCGGCATGGACCTGGGCCCGTGGCTGGTCCGCAACGAGATCACCGTGGTCTCCACGGTGCCCACGCTGGCCGCGCTGTGGCCGGCGGAATGCCTGGACGACGTGCGGCTGCTCATCTTCGGCGGCGAGGCCTGCCCGCCGGAACTGGCCGAGCGGGTCGCGGTCGAGGGCCGCGAGGTCTGGAACACCTACGGGCCCACCGAGGCCACCGTGGTCGCCTGCGCCGCCCCGCTGACCGGCACCCCGCCGGTGCGGATCGGCCTGCCCCTGGACGGCTGGGAACTGGCCGTGGTGGACGCGGCCGGAGCGGTCGTGCCGATGGGCGAGACCGGCGAACTGGTGATCGGCGGGGTCGGGCTGGCCAGGTACCTGGACCCGGCCAAGGACGCGGAGAAGTACGCGCCACTGCCCGCGCTCGGCTGGGACCGCGCCTACCGCAGCGGCGACCTGGTGCGCGCCGAGGAGGCGGGCCTGCTGTTCCTGGGCCGGGCCGACGAACAGGTCAAGCTCGGCGGACGGCGGATCGAACTGGGCGAGGTGGACGCGGCCCTGCAGGCCCTGCCCGGCATCGCCGGCGCCGCCGCGGCGGTACGCAACACCAAGGGCGGCAACCAGATCCTGGTCGGCTACCTCGCGCCGGCCGCCGCTGACGAGCCCTTCGACAAGGCAGCCGCCTTGGAGCGACTGCGTTCCGCGCTGCCCGCGGCGCTGGTGCCGCTGCTGGCCGTGGTCGACACGCTGCCCACCCGCACCTCCGGCAAGGTCGACCGCAGCGCGCTGCCCTGGCCACTGACCACCGACGAACTGCCCGGCGCCGCACCGCAGCTGGCCGGCACCCAGGCCTGGCTGGCCGAGCAGTGGACCGAGATCCTCGGCCTGCCACCGGAATCCGCCGACGCCGACTTCTTCGCCAGCGGTGGCGGCAGCCTGGCCGCCGCGCAGCTCATCTCGCTGGTGCGGCGCAGTTACCCGGGCAGCTCGGTGAGCGACCTCTACCAGCACTCCACCCTGGACCGGCTGGCCGCGCGGCTGGACGAGCTGGGCGCCGAGGAAGCCACCGTGCGCGTGGTCGCGCCGACCCCGCGCCGGGCCGCGCTGATCCAGCTGCTGGTGCTGCTGCCGTTGCTGACCCTGGTCGGCCTGCGCTGGATCGTCGCGCTGGCCGCGCTGAACAACGTGCTCGCCCTGTTCGGCTCCTACTCCTGGGCGCCGACCATCTCCTGGTGGTGGGTGGGCGCGGGCGCCGCGCTGCTGTTCAGCCCGCCGGGACGGATCGCCATCGCCGCCGGTGGCGCGCGGATCCTGTTGCGCCGCCTGCGTCCGGGCAGCTACCCGCGGGGCGGCAGCGTGCACCTGCGGCTGTGGACCGCCGAACGACTGGCCGTGCTCAGCGGCGCGGGCAAGCTCTCCGGCGGCTGGATCACCACCTACGCCAAGGCTCTCGGCGTGCGCATCGGGCCGGATGTGGACCTGCACGCCGCTCCCCCGGTGACCGGCATGCTCAAGCTGGGCAAGGGTTGCGCGATCGAACCCGAGGTCGACCTGTCCGGGCACTGGCTGGACGGCGATGTGGTGCACGTGGGCCGGATCCGGATCGGCGCGGGCGCGGTGATCGGCTCGCGCAGCACGGTCTTCCCCGGCGCGCGGATCGGCAAGCGGGCCGAGATCGCCGCCGGGTCGGTGGTGCGTGGTTCGGTGCCGGCCGGTCAGCACTGGGGCGGGGTGCCGGCCACCCGGTCCAGCAAGCCCAAGAGCAAGCGGCCGCACAAGACCGCCGCGCGCAGCCGCCGCTGGTCCTTCCTCTACGGCAGCACCTCGCTCGGCCTGGACCTGCTGCCGGTGCTGGCCGTGCTGCCCGCGATCGCGCTGCTGGGCTGGTTCGTCGCCGACGACACCACGCTGTCCGGGGCGATCGGCAGCGCGCTGCTGGCCGCGCCGCTGGCCGCGATCGCCTACCTGGCAGCCACCGCGTTGTTCGTGCTGGTCGGGGTGCGGTTGTTCAGCCTGGGGCTGCACGCCGGTTATCACCCGGTGCACGGCCGGATCGCCTGGCAGGCCTGGACCGTGGAACGGTTGATGAACCACTCCCGGTCCGCGCTGTTCCCGTTGTACGCCAGCCTGTTCACCCCGGTCTGGCTGCGCATGCTGGGCATGAAGGTGGGCCGCCGGGTGGAAGCCTCCACCGTGCTCGCGCTGCCCTCGCTGACCACGGTGGCCGACGGCGCGTTCCTGGCCGATGACACCATGGTCGGCTCCTACGAACTCGGCGGCGGCTGGCTGCGCATCGACGAGGTGCGCATCGGCAAACGCGCCTTCCTGGGCAACTCCGGGATGACCGCGCCGGGTCGTTCGGTGCCCAACCGCGGCCTGGTCGGCGTGCTCTCCGCCGCGCCCAAGCGGGCCAAGGCGGGCAGCTCCTACCTGGGCATGCCGCCGATCAAACTGCCGCGCAACACCGAGAAACGCGATGAGGGCCGCACCTTCGCCCCGCCGCGCCGCCTGGTGCTGGCCCGCGCGCTGGTCGAGCTGTGCCGGGTGATCCCGGTGATGGCCACGGTCGCGCTGGCCGTGCTCACCCTGGCCGCCTTCGAGATCGTCGCCGCGCAGGCAGGGTTCGGGATCGCGCTGCTGGTCAGCGGCCTGGTGCTGTTCGGGGCCGGGGTGCTGGCCTGTGTGGTCTCCAGTGCCGCGAAATGGGTGCTGGTCGGGCGGTTCCGCGCGGTGGAGCACCCGCTGTGGAGTTCCTTCGTGTGGCGCAACGAATTGGCCGACACCTTCGTCGAGGTGCTCGCGGTGCCCTGGCTGGCCGGTGCGGTCGGCGGCACCCCGCTGATGAACCTGTGGCTGCGCTCGCTGGGCGCCAGCGTAGGCAAGGGCGTGTGGTGCGAGACCTACTGGCTGCCCGAGGCCGACCTGGTCAGCCTGGGCGCGGGCGCCAGCGTGAACCGCGGCTGTGTGGTGCAGACACACCTGTTCCACGACCGGATCATGCGGATGGACGTGGTCACCCTGGCCGCGGGCTCGACCATGGGCCCGCACGGCATCGTGCTGCCCGGGGCCACCGTCGGCGCGGGCGCCACGGTCGGACCCGGCTCGCTGGTGATGCGCGGCGAGACCGTCCCGGCCGACACCCGCTGGCTGGGCAACCCGATCGCCGCCTGGCAGCCGGAAGGATCCCGCCGAGGGTGAACCACCAGCCCTACTTCCCCCAGCACGGCAACGAGGGGTACCGGGTCCGGCACTACGACCTGGACCTGGACTACCGCCCCAGTTCGCACCGGCTGACCGGCCGGGCCAGCGTGATCGCGGTCGCCGAGCAGGCGCTGCCCTCGATCGTGCTGGACTTCGGCCGGTTCCGGGTGGACCGGGTGCTCGTCGACGGCAAACGGCCCGCCAAGTGGTCGCACGCCAACGGCAAGCTCCGGCTGCGCCCGGCCAGGCCGCTGGCGCCGGGCGCGGAGTTCACCGTGGAGGTGCGCTACGCCGGTCCGCCGCACCCGGTGCGCAGCGCGTTCGGCGAGATCGGCTGGGACCAGCTCACCGACGGCGCCATCGTGGCCAGCCAGCCCACCGGCGCGCCGAGCTGGTTCCCGTGTGACGACCGGCCCGATTCCAAGGCCACCTACCGGATCGCGGTGACCGCGCCCAGCGACTACACCGTTTTCGCCAACGGCAGGCTGCGCTCGGTCAAGGAGCACGGCGGCAGCGCCACCTGGGTGCACCACCAGTCCGCGCCGATGCCCAGTTACCTGGCCACCGTCCAAATCGGACGGTACGAGATCCTGGAGCTGCCCGGTCCGGTGCACCAGCCCGCCGGGGTGCCCGCGGCGCTGGAATCGGTGTTCCGGCACGACTTCGGCCGCCAGCCGGAGATGCTGCGGGTGTTCCAGGAGCTGTTCGGCCCTTACCCGTTCGAGGAATACGCGGTGGTGGTCGCCGACGACGACCTGGATGTGCCGATCGAGGCGCAGGGCCTGTCCGTGTTCGGCCGCAACCACCTGGACGGCCGTCGCGGGCACGAACGCCTGGTGGCGCACGAACTGGCGCACCAGTGGTTCGGCAACAGCCTCACCCTGGCCGACTGGCGGGACATCTGGCTGCACGAGGGTTTCGCCTGCTACGCGGAATGGCTGTGGTTCGAGTTCGCCGACGGCGTGCCCGCAGGCGTTCCCGCGCAACGGTTCATGCGCAAGCTGGCCGGGCTGCCGCAGGACCTGGTGATCGGCGATCCCGGCCCGGCCCGGATGTTCGACGACCAGGTGTACGACCGGGGCGCGCTGACCTTGCACACACTGCGGCGGCACCTCGGCGATCCGGCGTTCTTCAAGCTGCTCAAGGAATGGACCGCCACCCACCGGCACGGTTCGGTGCGCACCAACGACTTCATCGCCCTGGCGCAACGGCATAGCCCGCACCCGCTGGACGAGCTGTTCCGGAAGTGGCTGTTCGAACCGGCGCTGCCCCCGGCCGGGTGAGCCGGGGCAACCCCGGTTCGCACACCCCTCCGGCGCCGAGTTGGCCCAAGTCGTACGCATGGTTGGCCCAACCGGTCGTACCACTTTGGCCAACCAGACGGCCGACCCCGGCCCGCTGACGCAGAATGGCCGGTATGAGCACCGCGAGCAGGAGAACCTTCCTCGGTCTGGCCGCCGTGACCGCGTTCCCGGTGCTGACCGCCCGGCCCGCGCTGGCCGCGGACAAGTACCCGTCCAACACCGCGCTCTACGCCGACCCGGAGCTGGCAGAGGGCATCGACTACGCCCGCCGGTACCGCCGGCCGGAGCGCTTCGACGACGATCTGAGCAAGCGGTTTCCCTTTCCGGACACCGCGATCCTGGCCCCGCACGGCGGCGCGATCGAGGGCGGCACCTCCGAGCTGTGCCACGCCATCGGCGGTTACCACCCGGGCACCCTGGAACCCTCGCCGGCGGACGGGCCGCGGTATGACCTGTGGATGTTCGAGGGCATCCGCCCGGCCGACAACAGCGAACTGCACGTGACCTCCACGCACTGCGACGATCCGGTCGCGCGCTCGCTGGCCGGCGGGGCATGGCGGGCGGTGGGCGTGCACGGCTGCTCCCCCACGCCACTCGGCCTGCCAGCCGGGGCGCGGGCGGTGCTGGTCGGCGGGCGGGACGACCTGCTCCGGCAGGCGCTGCTGAACCGGTTGGGGGCGGCCGGTTTCCAGGTCGTAGACGGGGTGAGCCACCCGACGCTGTCCGGGCGGGATCCGGCGAACATCGCCAATCGCACCCTCAGCGGCGGCGGTGGCCAGCTGGAACTCACCACCGGGCTGCGGGATGCCATGTTCGGCATCAACACCCGGCCGGAGCGCCGGCACACCACGACTCCAGTCTTCTGGGACTTCGTCTCGGCCGTCCGGGTGGCGATCGCGGATGTGGCGTTGACCTCCAGTTAAGTAGAGATTCTAACTTCGTTGTATGGCAATCGAACTGAACCACACCATCGTCCAGTCCACCGACAAGAAGGTCGCCGCGGAGTTCCTCACCGGGCTGCTCGGCCTGCCGGACGCCGTGCCGTTCGGGCCTTTCCTGGCCGTGGAACTGTCCAATCAGGTCACTCTCGACTACCTCGACGTCGAGGGCACCCCGGTGCCCAACCACTACGCGTTCATGATCACCGAGGCCGAGTTCGACGAGATCTACGGCCGGATCACCGAGCGCGGGCTGGACCACTGGGCCGACCCGATGCAGACCAGGCCGAATGAGATCAACACCAACGACGGCGGTCGCGGGGTGTACTTCCTCGGGCCGGACGGGCACGTGCTGGAGATCATCACCCGCCCGTACGGCAGCGGTGAGTGACCGGACCTGAACCCGTCGTAGCCTGCACAGTATCTTCACACTCTCTCCGCCCCCTCTCCATGGCGGCCGCCTAGGGTCGGTGCCATGGCTGGGGAAACACACCGGGTGCTGGTGGTCGAGGACGAGTTGACCATCGCCAGCTCCATCGCGGTCCGGCTGCGGGCCGAGGGCTTCGCGGTGGAGCTGGCGCACGACGGACCGGCCGCGGTGGCCAAGGCCGCCGAGCTGGATCCGGACCTGGTGGTGCTGGACATCATGCTGCCCGGCTTCGACGGGCTGGAGGTGTGCCGGCGGATCCAGGCCCGGCGCGCGGTGCCGGTGCTGATGCTCACCGCGCGGGACGACGAGACCGATCTGCTGGTCGGCCTGGCCGTCGGCGCGGATGACTACCTCACCAAACCCTTCTCCATCCGGGAGCTGGCGGCCCGGGTGCACGCGCTGCTCCGGCGAGTGGAACGGGCCGCCCAGGCCCGCACCGCCGGAGTGTCGCTGCGGGTGGGGGACCTCGAGATCGACCCGGTGGAACGGCGGGTGCACCGGGCCGGGACCGAGGTCCACCTCACCCCCACCGAGTTCGAGCTGCTGACCCGGCTGGCCGAACGGCCACGCGCGGTGCTGCCCAGGGAGCAACTGCTCGCCGAGGTGTGGGGCTTCGCCGGACCGGCGGCCACCCGCACCGTGGACAGTCACGTGAAAGCGTTGCGGCGCAAGCTCGGCAGCGATGTGATCCGCACCGTGCACGGCATCGGCTACGCGCTGGAGACGCCGTGAGGAAGCTGCGGCGGTGGGCCAACGCGGTCTGGGATGTGCTGCCCAGGCCGTTGGATCCGGTGCGGTCGATCAAACTCAAGCTGGGCCTGCTGGTCCTCGGTTCGGTGACGGTGGCGCTGGCCTTCTTCTGGTGGCAGATCGGCTGGATCCCGCCGCGCACCACCATCACCGCGCTGCTCGGCGCGCTGCTGGCCTCCCAGCTGATCGCGCACGGGATGACCAAACCGTTGCGGGACATGACCTCGGCCGCGATCGGCATGGCCGCCGGGAACTACCGCGAGCGGGTGCGGGCCACCTCCAAGGACGAGGTCGGCCAGCTCGCCACCGCGTTCAACCAGATGGCCGCGGACCTGGGCGCCGCCGATCAGCAGCGCCGCGAGCTGATCGCGAACGTCTCGCACGAGCTGCGCACGCCGATCACCGCGTTGCGCGCGGTGCTGGAGAACGTGGTGGACGGGGTCACCCAGCCCGATTCGGCCACCATGCACACCGCGCTGGCGCAGACCGAACGCCTCGGCACGCTGGTCACCGAACTGCTGGACCTGTCCCGGATCGACGCGGGGGCGCTCACCCTGGACAAGCGGCACTGGGCGCTGGCGCCGATGCTGGCCCAGGCGGTGGCCGAGACCGAGGTGATGACCGCGGTGGCCGGCCGGGGGGTGCGCTTCACCGTGGCGGTGGACCCGCCGGAGGCCGTGGTGCTGGCCGATCAGGCGCGGCTGCGCCAGGTGCTGGTGAACCTGCTGGACAACGCGGCCCGGCACGGTCCGCCGGGCGGGCGGGTGTGGATCAGCGCCAGCGCTGGGGTGGAGTCGGTGGTGCTCGAGGTCCGCGATGAGGGGCCGGGAATCCCGCTGGCGGAACGGGACCGGGTGTTCGAGCGGTTCACCAGGGGGGAACGGGCCGGCGGCGGCGGGACCGGGCTGGGCCTGGCCATCGCGCGCTGGGTGGTGGATCTGCACGGCGGCACGATCGCCGCGGCTGGACCGGATTCCGGCGGCTGCCGGATCCGGGTGACGTTGCCGAACTTGGCTGACTGACCGGGTTTTCTCGCACTTGCCGGGCCATGGATGTGGCCGGGCCGATGGCTGCTGCCTTGAGGATGAGGATGAACGGGAAAGCACACGACGGGTGGGACCAGGCCGCCGAGGCAGCCAAGGAGCCGGGGGCCGGGCCGGGCGAACCGGAGGTCGGCGCGGAGCAGCCGGACACCGCCGAGGGCACAACGCATCCGGACACCGCGGCTGAGGATGCGGCCGAGACCGGCGACCCGGTGAAGCCCGTGGAGCCGGAGAAGGCCGAATCGGCGTCCCACAACGGCCAAGACTCCGTACCAGAACGGCCAACACTCGGGGTGGGGGTGGCTGTCGCGGCGCCGCCGGTGTTCGCGGCGTTGCCGCCGCGGCCGTACGCGCCGGGGGCGGTGGTGCTGGCGGCGGTCGGGGTCGGGCTGGCCGGGGCGTTCGCGTTGCCGCTGGACCGGCCGGGGATCGGCTGGGGGCTGGTCGGGCTGGTGCTGGCTGCGGCCGTCTGGCTGGTCGCGCGGCGGGACGGCGAGGTCGAACTGCGAGCCGGGGAACGGGTGCTGCGGCTGGGCTGGGGGCTGCTGGCGATCGGGTTGCTGGCGGTGGGGGCGGTGCGGGACGCGTCCTGGCTGTTCACGTTGTGCGTGCTCGGCGCGGGGGTGGCCGGCTCGCTGGCGGCCGGCGGCGGGAAGTCGTTCTTCAGCCTGTTCGCGGGGGCCTTCTCGGTGCCGATCACCGCACTGGTGCGGCTGGACTGGGTGATCCGCGGGGCCGCCGCGTTGCGGGTGCGCGGCACCCGGGGGCGGATGCTGGTGTCGGTGGTCGTCTCGGTGGTGCTGCTGCTGGTCTTCGGCGCGTTGTTCGCCGGGGCGGACGCCTCCTTCGCCGCGCTGGTCTCCGCGGTACTGCCCACTGTGGACGGTCCGGCGTTCGTGCGCGGTGGATTTGTGTTCTGGGTGCTGCTGTTCGGCACCGCCGGGGCCTGCCTGGTGGCGGTCAAGGGCGCGCCGAAGGCGGCCGAGCGGTCGGCGCGCACGATCGGACTGGCGGAGTGGGCGTTGCCGGTGGCGGTGCTGGTGCTGCTCTTCGGCGGGTTCGTCGCGGTGCAGATCGCGGCGTTGTTCGGCGGCGACCAGTACGTGCGGCAGACCGTCGGCCTGACCTACGCCCAGTACGCCCGCGGCGGGTTCTGGCAGCTCAGCGCGGTCAGCGTGCTCACCCTCGCGGTGATCGGCCTGGCCACCCGGTGGGCGCCGAAGGACACCGGG
Organism: Crossiella sp. S99.2; assembly: GCF_023094165.1. Taxonomy (GTDB): domain Bacteria; phylum Actinomycetota; class Actinomycetes; order Mycobacteriales; family Pseudonocardiaceae; genus Crossiella. Next base: position 50,618 of record NZ_JALMDK010000027.1, read on the forward strand.
GCGCAGCGGCTGTGGCTGCGGGTGCTGCTCGGCGCGCTGTCCGTGCTGACCCTGGTGATCGTGGCCTCCTCGATCAGCCGGATCCTGACCTACCAGGAGGTCTACGGCGCCACCGTGCTGCGCCTGCTGGTGCTGACCTGCGAGCTGTGGATCGGCTTCGTCTACCTGGTGGTGCTGGCCGCCGGGGTGCGGCTGCGCGGGTCCTGGGTGCCCCGGATCATGGTCACCTCCGCCCTCACCGTCCTTTTCGGACTCGCGGTGGCGAACCCGGAACGCATTGTGGCGGAAGGGAACATGGCCAAGGTCTCGCGACTGGACGCCTGGTACCTGGCGGAGATGTCGGCCGATGCGGTGCCGGTGCTGGACGGCCTGCCCGAACCCATGCGCAGCTGCGTGCTCGGGCCGATCAGCCGCAACCTGACCGCCGACCCGAGCTGGCGGGACTGGAACGCGGCCAGGTCGAGCGCCAGGGAGCTGCTCGCCCGGCGGCCGCTGGCACCGCTAGGCGACTGCGACAGCCGGGGCCTGCCGCGGCCCTACTGAGCGCTTCTTCCTGCGCTGCAACCACCATTCGGCGGCCAGCAGGGTCACCGTCCAGCCCAGCCAGGCGGTCAGGCCGGAGATCGCCTGGCCGAGGGCGATCTCGCTGCCGCCGAAGATGGTCGCCAGCTGCGGTTCCAGCCACAGCCCGACCGGGATGCCCCACAACCGGTTGGTGATGATCGACATGGTCAGCGCGAAGCTGCGGATCATCCACTTGCGATGGTCGCCGAAGCGGCGCTGCCGGGCCGCGTGCACCGCGGTGGCGGTGAAGGCCAGCCACAGCACCGCCAGCATCACGTTGCTGACCTGGTTGATCGGCCCGAACGGGCTGTTCGCGCCGACGATGAACCCGCTCACTCCGGCCGGGAGCACCCCGGCGAAGACGTAGACCCGGCCCAGGTGCTTGTGCGCCAACGGATACCGCTGCCGGAACCACGGCCATACCTGGAGGCTACCGCTGATCATCGCCACCGAGGCGAACAGCACGTGCGCCACCAGCAACGGGTAGTGCCAGCTCGCGCCGTCGGGCGCGGGCACCCGGGACTGGGCCGGGTCGAAGGTCAGGTAGCGCGGCAGGGAGAACGCCAGGAACACCGTCACCAGCAGGAACAGCGGGGCCACCCAGGGCCGTCGCCACCACCGCGTCGCGGCCGGTTCCCGTTGCGCGGTCAGGATGTCCGTCATCGTCTCCCCCGGAGTTCGCGTACTCGGTCGAGGGAAACGTTAGGCAGCGCGCGGCCCGGATCCGATGGCGGCAGACCGTGCATTCACGGTGGGCAAAGCCCTACCTCCGATCAGCCGGTCCGATCGGGCAGATCCTCCGAGCCGGTGATCAGCATGCCGTCGGAGAACACCTCGTACCGGCCGCGCCCGGCCCGCTTCGCCTGGTACATGGCCACATCCGCGCGCCGCATCAGGTCGGCGGCATCGGCCGTGCCACGTGGGCTGAGCGCGATGCCGATACTGGCGTTGACCCGCAGCTGCCTGCCTGCGATGAGCATCGGCTCGGCCAGCGCGTTCAGGATCCGTTGCGCCACCAGCACCGCGTCCTCGGTGTTCTCCACCCCGGTGAGCAGCACCGCGAACTCGTCCCCGCCCAGCCGGGCGGCCACATCCGAGCTGCGCAGCTGGGATTTGAGCCGTTCCGCGGTGCAGATCAACAGGTTGTCGCCGGCCGCGTGGCCCAGGGTGTCGTTGACCGCCTTGAACCGGTCCAGGTCCACGAACAGCACCGCCACCCGGTCCGGGCCCGCGGTCAGCGGGGTGGCCTGGGTGAGCAGCTGGGAGAGCTGGTCCAGGAACAGGCCGCGGCTGGCCAGTCCGGTCAGCGAGTCGTGGAAGGCCCGGCGCATCTGCTCGACCGTGTTGGCGTCGGTGAGGGCCAGGCTGACGTGCTCGGCGAAGGAACGCAGCATCTGCACGTCGGCGCCGGCGTAGCGGCGGGTGGCCTGGCCGGAGCCGATCAGCAGGCTGCCCGCCACCTCCCCGCTGTCATAGACCGGGGCGGCCATCGCCGCGCGCAACCGCCCGTCGGTCAGCCGGTGCAGCAGCGCGGCCTCCGGCAGCCGCCCGTAGCGCACCACCACGTCCTCCACCAGCACCGCCTCGCCCGCGGCCCCGGTCTCCACCAGCCGCACCCCGGACCGCTGTTCCTGCTGGTCCGGGCGCAGACCGACGCTGGCGGCCAGCCGCAGTTCGTCCGGCTCGGCCGAATCCCGCAGCCACAGCCCGACGATGCCGGCGCCGAGCAGGTCCGCGGCCGCGTTGGTGATCATGTCCAGGATCTGCGGCAGCGGGCGGCGGCGGGAGATGGCCCGCTGCACCTCGAACAGGTGCTCCATCAGCCGTTGCCGCTGGCGCAGGGTGGCCACCAGTTCGGCGTTCTCCGCGGCCTGCCGTTCGCTGCGCTCGCGCATGGCGTGCTCGGCCTGCAGCGTGCGCAGCATGGTCAGGGTCAGTTCCAGCAGCCGGGCCATCCCGCGCATGAGGTGGCGTTCCTCGACCGAGAACTCCTCCGCCCAGCGGGCCAGCACCAGGTGCCCAGGGTGGCTGCCGCCCCAGCCGGTGGCCACCGCGTGCGTGCGGCCCAGACCCGGCACCTCCAGGTCCTCGCGCTCCTGCCGGGTCACCTCCAGCAGTTCGGCCACCGGCGCCGCCCCGGCCGGGAAGCCAATGCAGGCGGTCACCTCACTGCCGAAGACCACCGCGGCCACCTCGGCCTCCAGGGCCTGGGCGGCCCGTTCCACCGCGCCGTGCACCGCCGAGTCCTCATCGGGGTAGGCCGAGACCACGGCCAGCAACTCCAGTAGCTGCTGGCCGTGCAGGGCCTCAAGGGAGTCCGCCATCAGCCGAGCGCCAGCACCGCGAGAGTCTGGTTGTGGAACCCGTCGATGCCGCGCACCCGCGCGATCTCGCCCGAGGTGTGGAACCCGCCGAAGGGCCTGCCCGCGCAGCGCCCGGCGAAGGTCTCGTTCTCCCGGCGGGTGCCGTCCTGGCCGAGCACCGGCAGCAACGCACTGCAACTGAAGGTGAGCAGCCCCAACGGTTCCGTGCCGTCCAGCCCGTCGATCGCCTCGGCGCATGCCTCGTCGGCCGCGGCCAGGATGGACTGCTCGTCCCCGCACATCGCCCAGGTCAGGCAGCCGTGGTCGATCGCGCTGCCGCCGCTGATGGTCCGGCCCGCCAGGTCGAACCCGGTGGCCAGATTGCGCGGCTGCACCCCGCTGCGCCGCTGCACGCCCAGCGGACGCGGCAGCGCGAACCGGGTGAACTCGGCTGCGTCGACATAGGCTTCCGGTGGTGCGCCCAGCCGGTCCAGGTAGACGTCCATGGCCGGGCGGTCGTCGAGCGTGTACACCCGGCCGTCCCCGGTGCTGGTGACGATCATCGGGTCACCGAACTTGCGCCAGCCGTGTTTGACCGAGACCGACAGCGGCCCGGCCGAGACGATGGTGGCCGCGACCACCGCGTCGGTGTGCACCTTGCCGTCGTGGAAGAGGAAGGTGCTGGCGACCAGCCCCCGGCTGGTGTCCCGCTGCTCGGCCGCCGCGCCGCCGACCATGGGCACCCCCGCGCCGAGCACGCCGTAACAACCACGCAGGATCGACTCCTGCTCCCGCACCAGGCTGTCGGTGAGCAGCAACATCACCTTGTTGGGCAGCCCCGAGCGGTCTTCGGCCGCGGCGGCGACCTCGGCCCCGGCCACCCGCTGCCGCCCGGCCACCCCCTCGGCGACCGCGGTGGTCACCGAGAAACCCGGTCCACCCATGGCGATCGCCACGATGGACCCGCCGCGCGAGCCACTCGGACTGATCTCCCCGCGGGACGAACACCCGATCACCGGCACGCCAGGAGCGGCCATGGCCAGCCCCTCGGCCACCTGCGCCGGGTCGTAGACCACGGAGGCGAAGACCAGTAGCAGCCGCGCATCCTCGCCGTTGAGCGCGCCCGAAGCGGCCCGGAAGGCCGCGATGGCGGCATCCGGCCCAGCAGCCGAGCCCACACCCAGCCAGCGGCCATCGGCCCCGACGCCGTTTCCGCTCATTCACCCCTCCAGCCGGTGAGTCCGGTACCAAAGTAGTGCCAGCCCGGCGTCACCACCATGAGGCGCGAGTATCCGACACCCACCGGAGTCATCGGAGGTCTTGTCCAAGTTGGCCGATGTTGCGCGATGCAACGAGGTTCCGGCCAGTCCGGTCGCGAGCCGAGGCTACCGTCCATTGTGGACACTTGCTGGCCGTGTTCAGGCAGTTCCGCCTGCCACGCCCAGTCACCCGGGAAGATGCGTGCCCACCACGCATGCGCCACCCCCGCCCCACCACGCACGCTCACTCCACCCCCACCCGGACGGAGTGCGTGCGATGCCCTTGCGGGACCTCGGTTTCAGCGCGGCGGCCGAAGCCGTCTACCGCGCCCTCCTGGACAACCCCGACACCACCCCCGACCACCTCGCCTGGCTGGCCAACGCCCCCCCTCGACCCGGTGCTCGACGCCCTGCTGGACCTCGGCGTCGTCCGCCCCACCCCGGACAGCCCCTGCGGACTCACCGCGCTCAACCCCGCCACCGCCCTGGCCGAACTCATCAACCGCGTCGAGCAGGACCTCCTCCGCCGGCACCGCCGCGCCGGGGACACCCGCGCCGAACTCCCCGAACTCATCGCCCGCTACCACCCCACCAACACCGACACGCTGCCCGGCGAGCCGCTCAGCGAGGTCGACCGCCGGGTGCTCGAACTGCTGGCCTCCGGGATCACCGATGAGGCGGCGGCCAGGGTGGTCGGGTTCTCGGTGCGGCAGTTGCGGCGGCGGGTGGCGGCGTTGATGGCGCGGCTGGAGGCGGCCAGCCGGTTCGAGGCGGGGGTGGCGGCGGCGCGGCGGGGGTGGGTGCGGGCGGCAGGAAGGTGACATCTCGCTGGTCAGGTTCCTGACCTACCCAGGCCGGCGGAAATGTGCGTGCTTCCTACCCATGACTACGTGGTGGTGGGGTGGCAGCGTGTTCGCTGTGCCTGACGCCACCCGCCGCACCCGCCCCGAGGTCCAGCTGGACCCGAGCTGGTGGGCGCCCGCCCTCGCCCTGCACGAGCGGGCCGAGCACGGCGTGCCGACGGGCGCAGGCGACCGGCCCAAGCACTGGGACCAGGACGGACTGGACGCCGCGTTCGCGCTCCGGCTGGCCGAGCTGAACCTCACCCCGGCAGCGGCCCAGGCCCTGCGCACCGAACCCGCCGCCGAGCTGGCCGCGCGGATCCGCAAGCCGGACTGGGCGGCCTCCGCCGAGACCGCGGTGCGGATCGCGGCCTCGCTCACCGGGTCCTCGGCCGAGGGCCTGGACTGGCGGGACGCGCTGGCCCGGCCGCTGCGCCCGTTCGTGCTCGACGCCGCGGACCAGGTGGCCGCGGGCGCCGCCACGCTGCCCACCAGCGCCCTGGACCTGACCGGCGTCGCGGACAGCTTCAGCCGCACGCTGTCCCGCCGCCTGCTCTCCATCGCCGCCCGCACCCTGGTCGGCGAGCTGCACCGGCACCGCACCACCGGGCGGCTGCGCGGCCCGGACGGCCGGGCCCGGTTCACCGACTTCGCGCACCAGCTCACCGACGCCACCGGGCTGGCCGAGCTGATCACCGACTACCCGGTGCTGGCCCGGCTGCTCGCCCAGACCAGCGCGAACGCCGCCGAGGCCACCGTGGAACTGCTCGCCCGGCTCAGCGCCGACCACGCCGAACTGGTCGCGACTCTCTTCCAGGGCACCGATCCGGGTCCGCTGGTGGAGATCGAGGCGGGCAAGGGCGATCCGCACCGCGGCGGGCGCTCGGCCACCCTGCTGCGCTTCGCCGACCGGCGGCGACTGGTCTACAAACCGCGGGACCTGGGCGCGCACCTGCTGCTCGGCCGGCTGCTGGACTGGACCGAGAGCCACCTGCCCGGCCTCGGCCTGCGCGCCGCGCCCACCCTGGCCAAGGACGGCTACGGCTGGTCCGCCTACCTGCCCGGCGCGCCGGTGCACAGCCACGCCGAGGCGGCCGAGTTCTACCGCAAACAGGGTGCGCTGCTGGCCCTGCTGCACGCGGTGCAGGCCACCGACATCCACTGCGAGAACCTGATCGCCGACGGCGACACCCCGGTGCTGGTCGACCTGGAGACCCTGTTCCACCCCGACCTCACCGGCGCCCCCGGCACCGGCGATCCGGCCGCGGACGCGCTCACCGCCTCGGTGCACCGGACCGCGTTGCTGCCGCTGATCGTGGTCGGCGAACAGGGCGCGCTGGACATGTCCGGGCTCGGCGGCGACGGCGGCCGCACCGCCCCGGGCAGCGTGGTGGACTGGGCCGAACCGGGCACCGACTCGATGCGCCTGGTCCGCGCCGCCACAACCTTCGACGGCGCCCGCAACCGCCCCGTCCTGGACGGCCGCGCGATCGACCCCGGCGAGCACGAAACCGCGCTGCTGGACGGATTCCGGCTGGTCTACGACGTGATCAGCGCGCACCCGGACGAGCTGGCCGCGCTCGCCGAATCCGCCGCCGACCTGCCGCTGCGCGTGGTCACCCGCCCCACCTGGACCTACTCCACCCTGCTGGACGAGACCACCCACCCCAGCCTGCTGCGCGACGCCCTGGACCGGGACCGCGCGCTGTCCGTGCTGTGGTCCGGCCGCTCGCACCCGGTGCTGGCCCAGCTGCTGCCGCACGAGCTGGCCGACCTGTGGGCGGGGGACGTGCCGCTGTTCACCAGCGCCCCCGGCGGCGGCGAGATCCGCACCGCGGCGGGCAAACCGCTCAGCGTGCCGCTGGGGCGGACCGGACTGGCCGCCGCACTGGCCGCGATCGGCCGCTTCGGCGAGGTGGACCGGCAGGACCAGGAGTGGATCATCTCCGCCGCGCTGGCCACCCGGCAGCCCGCGGGCGATCACCAGGACGCGGCCCCGCTGCCCGGCCCGCGCACCGGCAGCGCGGCCGAACCGGACCGGCTGCTCGCCGCCGCCTCCGCGGTGGCCGACCAGATCGTGGCCCGCGGCATCCCCGGCGGCGACCGGGTCAACTGGCTCGGCCTGGAACTCGTGGACGACCGGCAGTGGCTGGTGCTGCCGATGGGCGCCGGCCTGGCCACCGGGCACATCGGGGTGGCGCTGTTCCTGGCCCAGCTCGCCGGGGCCACCGGCGTGACCCGCTACGCCGACACCGCCCGCCGGGCCCTGCGCGGGGTGCCCGAACTGCTCGCCGCGCTGGAGCGCTCGCCCCGGCTGCGGGACGCGGTCGGCTGCGGCGGCGCCCAGGGCCTGGGCGGCATCGCCTACGGCCTGGCCCGCCTGTCCGTGCTGCTGGCCGAGGACACCCTGCGCGTCAACGCCGAGACCGCGGTCCGGCTGGCCGGAGCCGCCGCCACCGCGGGCGCGGACCCGAGCTGGGCCACCGGGACCGCGGGCTGCCTGACCGCGATGCGCGCCGTGCACACGATCACCGGACTGCCCGCCGCGCGGGCCCTGGCCGACGGCTGCGTCGCACACCTCGCGCACTGCCTGGACCAGGACCTGGCACTGCCCGGCGGATTCGCCAACGGTTTCGCCGGACTGGCCTGGGCGCTGGCCCAGGACGGCCGGCGTCCTGACCTCGCGGCCGAGGCCACGCGCCGGTCCTCGGCCGCGGGGCCCGGCTGGTGCGCCGGCGCCGCCGGGCTTGCCCTGGCCACCGGCGACCTCGGCGACCTCGCCGACCACCCCGTCCTGCGCGACCTCAGCCTCTGCCACGGCGAGCTGGGCGTGCAGGAAGTGCTGACTGTGCTGGACGGCCCACCGGCCGCCCGCCGACGCCGCGCCGGACAGGTGCTCGACGCCCTGCACCGGCTCGGCCCGACCTGCGGCGCACCCGCCGGTGTGCCCACCCCCGGCCTGCTCAACGGGCTCGCCGGGATCGGCTACGGCCTGCTCCGCCTCGCCTGCCCCGAACAGGTCCCCTCGGTCCTGTTGCTGCACAGCTGATCCGACCCCCCAGCAGATTCCCCGATGACAGGAGAAACTCCCTTGTCGAAGCACATCCAGACCCCCGAGCTGCACGACTTCACCGAGCCGGTCGGCGCCCTGCGGCTGCTGCCCGAACTGAACTTCGGCGCCCGCGCGGTCGCGCTGACCCGGCTCGCGCTGCCGGTGGGCCTGCTCGCCGTCGGCTTCTTCGGCAGCGCCGCGGGCGCGCCGGTGGACGAGAGCACCGCGGCCGGCATCACCACCTGCTGCCCGCCAGTCACCCTCTGATCCCAGCTCTGCCCAAGCGGGCAGCCGAAAGGCCAGTCGGGTCACGGGACCTGACTGGCCTTTCGGCAGCGGCTAATGTCCGCTGAGTGCGGCACCGTTCGTCGATCCTGATCGGTCGGGACACCGAGCTACAGGCCGTGATGGCCGTCCTCGCGGCGGCCCGCGCCGGACGCGGCGGCGCGGTCTTCCTGGTGGGCGAGAGCGGGATGGGCAAGTCCCGGCTGGCCGCCGCGATCGCCGAATCGGCCTACTCCGCCGGGATGAGCCTGATGCGCGGACGGGCCAGCGCGATCGACCCGATGGCCCCGTTCCGCCCGCTCACCGAGGCGCTGCTCTCGCTGCTGCGGTCCGAGGACGTGCAACCGGCCGCGCTCGGCCCCTACGGCCCGGTGCTCGGCCGCCTGCTGCCCGGCTGGGGCGACGGCGGCAGCCGGGAGGGCGATTCGCTGGTCATCCTGGCCGAGGCGGTGCTGCGGCTGACCGGGCTGGTCGGCAAGGACCGCGGCTGCCTGCTGGCCCTGGACGACCTGCAGCACGCGGACGCGGAAACCCTCGCCGTGCTGGAGTACCTGATCGACAACCTGGACCTGCAGCCCACCCTGCTGCTCGGCGCGATCCGGGACGAGCCCTGCGCGGCGCTGCGGATCGCCCGCGCCGCCGCCCAGCGCGGTCAGTGCGTGCTGATCGAGCTGAACCAGCTGGACCGGGCCGGACTCGCCGCGCTGGCCGCCGCCTGCCTGGACGTGGCCGCGGTGCCGCCGGCCATCACCGACCTGCTGTGGGCGGGCAGCGGCGGCAACCCGTTCATGATCGAGGAACTGGTGGCCAGCATGGCCGAGGGCGGCCTGATCACCGCCGCCGGCGGCGTGGTCAGCATCGCCGAGGAACTGCCCGCCACCCTGCCCACCACCGTCTCCCGGGCACTGGCCCAGCGGGTGGAGGCGCTCAGCCCGCAGGCCCGCGACCTGCTCACCGTGGCCGCTGTGCTCGGCCAGCGCTTCCCGCTCACCGTGGTGCAACGGGTCACCGGCCTGTCCGACCGGGAACTGCTCAGCCTGCTGCACGGCGACCTGGCCGCCCAGCTGGTCGCGCCGGATGAGACCACCGCGGACTGGTACGCCTTCCACCACCAGCTCAGCCGCGAGGCCGTGCTGGCCCAGATCGACAAGTCCACCAGGGCCGAACTGGCCGCCACGCTGGCCGACGCGGTCGAGCAGGTGCACCCCGGCCTACCCGAGGCCTGGTGCCAGGTCGCCGCCACCCTGCGCCGCGCCGCCGGTCAGCACGGCGCGGCCGGCCGCCTCTACACCGAGGTCGGCAAACGGGCCCTCGCCCAGGGCGCGGCCGGTTCCGCGGTGGCGCTGCTGGACCAGGCGTGGGAACTGCTCCGGCACGACGAGGCCGCCAGCCGGGCCAACGCCCTGGAACTGCTCGTGCACGCACTGGCCGAGGCCGGCGAGGTGGAGCGCGCGCTGGACTCGGTGGCCATCCTGGACCAGGTCGGCGGCCTGGACCCGCGCCGCCGCGCGCACCTGCACACCCGGCTGGGCTGGGCCGCCGCGGTGGCCGGGCGCTCCGCGGACGGGATCGTGCAGGTCGAGGCGGCCCGCGCGCTGCTCGGCCCGGACCCGGCCGCCGAGGACACCGCGCCGATCGACGTGGTCGCCGCGCACCTGGCCCTGGACATCCCCGGCCCCAGCCAGCTCGCCACCGCCGAACGACTGGCCCGGCAGGCCGCCGAGGTGGCCGAGACGGTGCCGCTGCCGGTGGTGGCCTGCCAGGCCTGGCAGTTGCTCGGCGCGATCACCCGGCACCGCGACCCGGAGGAGGCCACCGCCTGCCTGGAACGGGCCCGCTCGGTCGCGGTCCGGCACCAGCTGCCGATCTGGGAGATCCACGCGCTGATCCGGCTCGGCAACGACGATGCGCTGCGCACCGGCGCGCTGGACCGCCTCGAACACACCCGCGAACTGGCCTCGGCCGCCGGCGCGATCACCGCCCGCTACCAGGCCGAGGCGAGCATCGCGCTGCACTCCATCCTGCGCGGCGAGTTCGACACCGCGCAGACCCTCATCGACGGCGTGCTGCCCGCCACCACCCGGCTGAAACTCCTGGAGACCACCCAGTACGTGCTGCTGCTGCGCGCGGTGCTGGCCGGACACCTGGGCCGTCGTCGCGAACTGGAGGAGGCGCTGGCCGAGTTCCGCGCCTGGCACGGCGACCCGGCCCTGCACGCCCCCCGCATCCACGGCCTGGCAGGCAGTTTCTGCGCGCTGCTGGAAGAAGACCGGCCCCGCGCGCTGACCGAACTCGCCCGCGCTCTCGACGGCGAGGACGGCGAAAGCTCGGTCTTCCACCTCTCCGGCCGGCACGGCCTGCACCTGCTGCTCACCGTGCTGTGCGGCCACACCGGCCGCGCCGCCTACGAGGAACTCGCCGCCAACCCGGCGGGCGGCCTGCGCTGGGACCGCCAGTTCGCCAGCTTCGCCAGGGCCGTCCTGCTCGGCCGGGAAGGCCGCGGCGAGGAAGCGACCGAGGCGGTCTTCGAGGCCCTGCGAGTCGGCCAGCCGTACGAGATGAGCAGGCACCTGGGCCTGCGCCTGGTCGGCGAGGAGGCGCTCCGCGCGGGCTGGGGCGAGCCAGTGGACTGGCTGCGCACCGCGGAGGGCTACTTCCACCGGTTGGAGGGCTCCTCGGTGGCCGGCGCCTGCCGGGCCCTGCTGCGCAAGGCGGGCGTGCGGGTCTCCCAGCACCGCGAGGGCGCCGGCGGCATCCCACCCGGCCTGCGCTCGGTCGGCGTCACCGTCCGCGAGTTCGAGGTGCTCCGCCTACTGGTCGGCCGCCTGGGCAACCGCGAAATCGCCGAACGCCTGCACCTGTCCCCCCGCACGGTGGAACGCCACGTCTCCAACCTGATCACCAAAACCGGCCTGCCCAACCGCATCGCCCTCAGCGAATACGCCGCCGACCTCGACTGACCGCCGTCGCCATCCGCCCACTTGGCCACACTGGTACGCCCACTTCGGCCAAGCCGGCGTACGAGTTTGGCCAACTGGGCGTACGAGTTGGCGGTTTCTAGTGGTGGTTGCATCGTGGTGGGCTAGCGATGCTTGGTGAGCAGGGTGTGCATGCGTTGGGCTGGAC
>NZ_JALMDK010000028.1 GCF_023094165.1 Crossiella sp. S99.2
GGCCGGGTGGTTTGTGAACCAGTCGGCGGCGTGATATTTTCCTTTTGGGTCGAGTCCAGATTTTTCGGGGCACGTCATACGCCAACTTGGCCCAACTGGTACACCGAGTTGGCCCAAGTCGTACGATCAACTCGTTAGCGGGGCGAACGATCTGCCTCTAGGATCGTGTGCATGGAGTTTCGACGTCTGGGTCGTAGCGGCCTCTCGGTCAGTGAGATCTCGTACGGCAACTGGATCACGCACGGTTCGCAGGTCGAGGAGGAGCAGGCGCACGAGTGCGTGCGGGCCGCCCTCGACGCGGGCATCACCACCTTCGACACCGCCGACGTCTACGCGAACACCGCGGCCGAGTCGGTGCTGGGGCGGGCGCTGGCCGGGCAGCGGCGGGAGGGCCTGGAGATCTTCACCAAGGTCTTCTGGCCGACCGGTCCCGGCGGGCCCAACGACAAGGGCCTGGGCCGCAAGCACATCATGGAGGCCGCGCACGGCTCGCTGCAGCGGCTGGGCACCGACTACCTGGACCTCTACCAGGCGCACCGGTACGACCGCACGGTGCCGCTGGAGGAAACCATGCTGGCCTTCGCCGACCTGGTGCGGCAGGGCAAGGTGCTCTACATCGGCGTCTCGGAGTGGAACGCCGAGCAGATCAGCCGGGGCGCGGCGCTGGCCCGTGAGCTGAAGGTGCCGTTCATCTCCAACCAGCCGCAGTACTCGATGCTGTGGCGGGTGATCGAGTCCCAGGTGGTGCCGACCTCCGAGCGCGAGGGGGTCAGCCAGATCGTCTGGTCGCCGATCGCGCAGGGCGTGCTCAGCGGCAAGTACCTGCCCGGCGCGGCCCCGCCCGCCGGATCGCGGGCCACCGACGAACGCGGCAGCGGCTTCGTCGGCCGGTTCCTGCGCGATGACCTGCTGACCGCGGTGCAGAACCTCAAGCCCCTGGCCGCCGAGGCCGGGCTGAGCATGGCCCAGCTCGCGGTGGCCTGGGTGCTGCAGAACCCGAACGTGGCCTCCGCGATCGTCGGCGCCTCCCGGCCCGAGCAGGTGCACGACAACGTCAAGGCCGCCGGGGTCGTGCTGGAGCCGGAGCTGCTGGAGAAGATCGACGCGGTGCTGGACGGGTTCGTCGAGACCGACCCGCGCAAGACCGTGGTCGCCTGAATCCGCCGGGCCTGCGCCTGGTTACTCGGCTGGGCGCAGGCTCATCGGCCCGTAGACCTCGTCCTCACCGTCGAGCAGCGTGACTTGCTCGATCCCGGTGGTGGACAGCTGATCCCACTGCGCGCTGAACCACGCCTCGGCCTCGTCCTGGTCCTCGAACTCCACCGCGGGGCCGGGCAGCTCGCCGCCGCCGGAGTCCTCGTATCGCCACCGGTACGCCATGCGGCAACGGTAACGTGATCACCAGGCCCGGAGCAGGAGGAGCGAGCAGTGACGCGACGCACGCTGGTGCTGGGCGGCGCCCGCTCCGGCAAGTCCGCGCACGCCGAAGGCCTGCTGCCCGACACGGCGGCCACCTACTTCGCCACCGCCCGCCGCGATCCCGCCGACGCGGACTGGGAAGCCCGGATCGCCGAGCACGTGCGCCGCCGCCCGGCGAGCTGGCGCACCGTCGAGTGCGGGGCGAACCTGCCCGAACTGCTTTCCCAAGCGGCACAAGGGGATCCGCCGATCCTGGTGGACGACCTGGCCACCTGGCTGACCGGTCTGCTCGACGACGCGGGCGCCTGGGAAGGCGGTCCGGACACCCTGGTCCCGGTGCGCGAGCGGGGTGCGGCACTGCGCGCGGCGGTCGCGGACTGCCCGGCGCCGGTGGTGCTGGTCTCCGCGGAGGTCGGCCTCGGCGTGGTCCCCGCGACCCGTTCTGGCAGGCTCTTCCGTGACGAGCTGGGCGGGCTGAACGCCCGGCTCGCCGAGGTGTGCGACCAGGTTGTGCTGCTGGTCGCCGGTGTCCCGCTGAAGCTGCGCTGACGGAGGTTCCCCAGTGGACGAGAGTGTCTCGGACGAGGCTGTCCGGTTCCCGCCGGTCGCGCCGCCCGACTCGCAGGTCCGCGGCGACGCCGAGGCGCGCCAGGCCCAGCTGACCAAACCCGCCGGGTCGCTGGGCAGGCTGGAGCAGCTCGGTGTGTGGCTTTCCGCCTGCCAGGGCGTCTGCCCGCCGCGGCCGCTGGCCCGGCCGCGAGTGGTCGTCTTCGCCGGGGACCACGGCATCGCCCGGCACGGCGTCTCGGCCTACCCGAGCGAGGTCACCGGGCAGATGGTGCAGGGCTTCCTGGCCGGCACCGCCGCGGTGAACGTGCTGGCCGAGGCGGCGGGCGCGACCGTGCGCGTGGTGGACATGTCGGTGGACGCCGACACCGCGGACTCGGTCTCCGGGCACAAGGTCCGCCGTTCCTCCGGCGTGATCGACCGCGAGGACGCGCTCACCCAGGCCGAGGTGCTCGCCGCCCTCGCCGCCGGGCGGGCCATCGCCGACGAGGAGGTCGACGGCGGCGCGGACCTGCTCATCGCCGGTGACATGGGCATCGGCAACACCACCCCGTCCGCGGTGCTGATCGCCGCGCTGACCGGCAGCGAGCCGGTGGCCGTGGTCGGCCGCGGCACCGGCATCGACGACCACGGCTGGATGCGCAAGACCGCCGCCATCCGGGACGCCCTGCGCCGGGCCCGCCCGGTCAGCGCCGACCCGGTCGGCCTGCTGCGCACCAGCGCGGGCGCGGACATCGCCGCGATGGCCGGTTTCCTGGCCCAGGCCGCGGTGCGGCAGACCCCGGTGCTGCTCGACGGCGTGGTGGTCGGCGCGGCCGCGATGGTCGCCGAGGAACTGGCCCCCGGCGCCCGCGAGTGGTGGCAGGCCGGGCACCGCTCGGTCGAACCCGCGCACTCCATCGTGCTGGAACACCTGGACCTGGTGCCGCTGCTGGAGTTCAGCCTGCGCCTGGGCGAGGGCTCCGGCGCGGTCGCCGCGCTGCCACTGCTGACCATGGCCGGGCGCATCCTGACCGAGATGGCCACCTTCGCCGAGGCCGGCATCTCCGGCCCGAGCGAGACCACCCCGCTGGACGCCCTGGCGGCCACCGCCACCGGCCTGGCCGCCACCGTGCTCGGCGAGGCCACCAGCCACGCCCCCAGCCCCGAGCTGGACACCGCCGTCCCCACCAGCCAGACCCCGGCCGCGACCGCCGCCAGCCACGCCCCGGCCTACCCGGACACCACCCACGGCTACGGCCACGGCCACACCGCCACCGCGCCGGACGAACCTCGCGACAATCCGGCCGACACCTCCTACCCCGCCCCGCCACCGGCCGCCCCGACCATCACCGTGGCCCCGCCGACCGACCTCTGATGTCCGGCCTCCGCCTGGCCCTGTCCTGGCTCACCGTGCTGCCGGTGCGCACCGGCCAGGTCGACACCGCGATGGCTCGCACCGCCATCGCGCTGGCCCCGTTCGTCGGCCTGCTGCTGGGCGCCGCGGCCACCGCGGTGCTGTTCGCGCTGACCTGGCTCGGCGCCCCCGGCCTGCTCGCGGGCCTGCTGGTCGTCGGCCTGCTCGCGCTGGCCACCCGCGGCATGCACCTGGACGGCCTGGCCGACACCGCCGACGGCCTGGGCTGCTACGGCCCCCCGGAGCGCGCCCTGCAGGTCATGCGGGACGGCGCCGCGGGCCCGTTCGCCGTGGTCACCCTCATCATCGTGCTCGGCGCCCAGGCGGTCAGCCTGTCCGCGCTGGCCGACGCCGGCCGCTGGGCCGCGGTGGTCGTCGCGCTGGCCGCCGGCCGCACCGCCTTCGCCTGGTGCTGCCGCCAGGGCGTGCCCGCCGCCCGCCCCGAGGGCCTGGGCGCCCTGGTCGCGGGCACCCAGCCCACCCTGGTTCCCGTTGCCTGGACGGTGTTGCTGACCATCGCCGCGGCCGCCGCCACCCACGACCGGCCCTGGCTCGGCCCGATCGGCGTGCTGCTGGCCCTGGGCGTGGTGCTGCTGCTGATCCGCCATGTCCGGCAGCGCTTCGGCGGTGTCACCGGCGACGTGCTCGGCGCGGCGGCGGAGATCACCGTGCTGATCGTGCTCGCGGTGACCTCGTTCCGCTGACCCCGGCGCCCGCGGTCGCGCCCGCGCTGGCCAGCACCACCAGCCCGATCGCCAGCAGCTGCGTCCAGCTCAGCTCCTGCCCCAGCACCAGGAACCCGGCCAGTGCCGCCAGCGCCGGGTTCAGGCTCATCATCACCCCGAACGCCGCCGCGGGCAGCCGCTTCAACGCCAGCAGGTCCATCGAGTACGGCACCGCCGAGGCCAGCAGTCCCACCAGCAACCCCAGCGCGAGATTCGCCGGCCGCAGCAGCTCACCCCCGGCGGCCCCGATCCCCAGCGGCAGCACCGCGATCGCGCCCACCGCGGCCCCCAGCGCCAGCCCCTCCATCCCGCGGAAAGCCTGCCCCAGCCGCCGGGTCAGCAGGATGTAGCCGGCCCAGCAGGCCGCCCCGGCCAGTGCGAACAGCACGCCCACCGCGTCCACCCCGCCCAGCCCGCTGCCCAGCAACAGCACCCCTGCCCCGGCCAGCGCCGCCCACACCAGATCCAGCCTGCGCCGGGACAACACGATCGCCAGGGTCAGCGGGCCGAGGAACTCGAAGGTGATCGCCGCGCCCAGGGGCAGGCGCTGGATGGACAGGTACACGCAGACGTTCATCGCGGCCATCACCACGCCGAACAGGGCGATGGTCAGCCAGTCGCGGCGGGAGCGGCCGCGCAGCCGGGGACGGGCGAAGGCCAGCAGCAGCACGGCCGCGCCGACCAGGCGCAGGGTGACCACGCCCAGCGGGCCCAGCACCGGGTACAGGCTCACCGCCAGCGCGGCGGAGAACTGCACCGAACTCATCCCGACCAGGATCAGCGCGACCCCGTGCAGGCGGCTGCCGAGCTGTTCGGCCGGGGCGAGGGTCGCGGTCACGGCCTCAGCCTAAGTAGCCGGTCGGCAACCCGGAAATGCTTCCCACGCAGCGGTTATGCTTGGCGGTAATGGATGTCGAGCTACGGCACTTCCGGTGCTTCCTGGCCATCGCCGAGGAGGGCTCGGTGACCGCGGCCGCCGCGCGGCTGCACCTCACCCAGCCCGCGGTCTCGCGCACCCTCGGCCAGCTGGAACAGCGACTCGGGCGGCGGCTGGTGGACCGCTCCACCCGGCACCTGCGGCTGACCGCCGACGGGGAGGCCTTCGCGGACAAGGCCCGCGCGGTGCTCGCCGCGGTGGCCGCCGCCCTGGACCCCGGCCCCGAACCACCACTGCGGGTGGGCTACGCCTGGGCCGCGGCCGGACCGCACACCACCGCGATCCTGCGGGCCTGGCGGGAACGCCGGCCCGAGGTGCCCCTGGAGATCCGGCGCTTCGACGAGCGGACCGCCGGACTCGGCCGCGGCGAGGTGGACGTGGCCCTGCTGCGCACCGAGGTCACCGACCCCCGCCTGCACAGCTGCGCGCTGTACCACGAACGCCGCTACGCCGCCCTGGCCGCCGACCACCCACTGGCCGACCGGCCCGAACTGACCCTGCGCGAACTGGGCGGACTGCCCATCGCGCGCAACGAACTCTCCGGCACCACCACGCCCGAGCTGTGGCCGCCGGACGCGCAGCCAGGGGAGACCGTGCGCGTGCACAACGTGGACGAATGGCTCACCGTGATCGCGGCCGGCCGGGCCGTCGGCGTCACCGCGGACGGCACCCGGCACCACCACATGCACGCCGGCGTGGCCTACGTGCCGCTCTCCGGGGTGCCGCCGGTGACGGTCTACCTGGCCTGGCCCGCCGGGCACCGCCACCCGCGACTCACCGAGTTCCTGGCGCTCACCAGGGAAATCGTGCGGAGCTGATCAGGCCAGCGTGGTCATCCAGCCGTGCGGGTCGGCCCCGCCGGTCTGCACGCTGGTCAGCGCGCCGCGCAGCTTCATGGTCAGCTCGCCGGACTCGCCCCCGTTGATCAGGAACTCCCCGCCCGCGTGCTTGACCCGGCCGACCGGCGTGATCACCGCGGCGGTGCCGCAGGCGAAGACCTCGGTCAGCTCGCCGGAATCGACCTTCTTCTCCCACTCCTCGGTGGAGATCCGCCGCTCCTCCACCGCGTAGCCCAGATCGGCGGCCAGGGTCAGCAGCGAGTTGCGGGTGATGCCGGGCAGCAGCGCGCCGCTCAGCTCCGGGGTGACCACGCGGGCGTTCTCGCCCTCGCCGAGGACGAAGAACAGGTTCATCCCGCCCATCTCCTCCACCCACCGGCGCTCCACCGCGTCCAGCCACACCACCTGGTCACAGCCCTGCTCCGCGGCCTGGGCCTGGGCCAGCAGCGAAGCGGCGTAGTTGCCGGCGAACTTGGCCGCGCCGGTGCCACCGGGCGAGGCGCGCACGTACTCGGTGCACAGCCACACACTCACCGGCTTGACCCCGCCGGCGAAGTAGGCGCCTGCCGGGGAGGCGATCAGCACGTACAGGTACTCCTTGGCCGGGCGCACCCCCAGCCCCGCCTCGGTGGCGAACAGGAACGGCCGCAGGTACAGCGACTCGTCCGCGGCCGTGGGCACCCAGTCCTTGTCGACGTCGAGCAGCTCGCGCACCGAACCCAGGAACAGCTCGTCCGGCAGCTCCGGCATGGCCATCCGCCGCGCCGAGGCGCGCAACCGGGCCGCGTTCGCCTCCGGCCGGAACGAGGCGATCGAGCCGTCCGGCTGCCGGTACGCCTTGAGCCCCTCGAAGATCGACTGCCCGTAGTGCAGCACCATGGCGGCCGGGTCGAACGGGATCGGGCCGTAGGGCACCACCGCGGCGTCGTGCCAGCCCTGCTCCGGGTTCCAGCGGATGGTGACCATGTGGTCGGTGAAGTACTGGCCGAAACCGGGCTTGGCCAGGATCTCGGCCCGCCGCTCCCCAGACGCGGGCTGGGGGTTCAGGCTACGGGTGAACGACACCGTTGACGTCATGGCAGCAGCGTAGTACTTCGTGTTGCCCCCGACCATCGTCATCCCAACGATCGGACGTCCTACTGTTTAGTACCCCGTGTTTCAGCGGGACCCGATCCGTACCCCGGGGTCCCAGTGTCGCCCGCGCCGGTTGCGCCAGTGCCTGCCCCGCCGGGCGGGCTCCGGCGCGCCCGGCCTGCTGAACTCCGGGTGCCGCCGGGCGAACTCGGTCGCGGTGAGGTCCATCGTCACCGGGTACTTGACCTCGCCGAGCGACAGTTCGGCGTCGCGCAGCCGGGCCTGTTCGCGGAAACCGAGGCTGCCGTGCAGCGCGAGCGAGGCCAGGTTGCCGCCGTAGACGGTGACCTGGCAGCCGCGGTAGCCGCGGCCGAACATGATCGCGAGCAGCACGGTGATCGCGTCGGCGGCGTAACCACAGCGCCGGTACCGCGGCCCGATGCCGATGCCGTAGCTGAACCGGTCGGCGTGCGGACCGGCCGGGATGACGTGCAGCGAGCCGACCAGGATCCGGCCGCGCAGGGTCTCGATGGCGAACTGGAGGTCGTCCCCGGAACTCGCCCGGTGCGCCGCCCAGTGCCGGTAGCCACCGATCCGGGTGGCCTGCTCGGCCGCGGAATCCCGGTCGAACCCGGCCAGCGTGCGCCGGTCCGCCGGCGTGATCGCGCGCAACCGCACCTGCCGCCCGGCCGGACCGGGATCGGCACTGGCTGACTCCATGATCATCGGCGGTGATAGTACCGGCCACGATGACCGCGGGGGGGAGAGCCGAGCGTCGGCCCTCCCCCGTGTCTCACACCACCGGCAGCCCGTCGGCGATCTCCGCGGGCAGCATCGGCAGCGGCCAGCCTGCCTCCGGGGTGAAATCGCACCAGCTGCCGTCGAAGGGGAAGGCGCCCTGTTCGGCCAGGGCGATCATCCGTTCACCCTCGGCCCGCAGCCGCCCCATCTGGGCCACGGTGAACAGCCCGGCGTCCACCGCCTCGGCCGCCTCGTCCTCGTCCTTCCAGCACCAGGTCAGGTCCGGCTCGACCACCACGTCGAGCACCCCGTCCACCCGGTCCACGTAGCCCTCGCCGCGGCCCATCGGCAGTTCGAGGTTGACGTACCAGTGCCGGAAGCTGCCGTCGGGGTTGAAGAACCACCACACGCTGGACCACTCGTGCTCGTCCACCAGGCGCAGGTTCGAGTGCCCGTGCCAGCTGGAGAGCACCGGGATGCGCGGGATCCGGAACCGCTCGGACAGCGGGGCGTCGCGCTGGTGGCGGCCGTCGGCCAGCCGGGTCGCGCGGACCCGGGTGCCGTCCGGGATCCAGCACACCAGCTGCGCGCCGTCATCGCGCAGCACCCGGGCCGGGGTCACCGAACCCAGGCTGCCGTCCAGGCGGCGGAAGCGGTACAGGACCTCGTCGCCGGGCTGCCAGTGCATGGTCACCGACTCGGGTGGGGGCTGGGTGCGGGTCATCGGACGTGGGTGTCCACGAACGGGGGCTTCACGATCTCGCAGCGCAGCGAGCGGCCCCGGACGTCCAGGGTGACCTCGGCGCCCGGCGCCAGCCCGGCCGCGGTGTCCAGCAGGGCCAGCGCGATCCCGGCCTGCAGGGTCGGGGAGAAGGTGCCGGAGGTGGTCTCGCCGACCTTCTCGCCGTCGCGGAGCACGACCATCCCGGCCCTGGGCACGCCGCGGTCCAGCGCGCGCAGACCGAAGAGCTTGCGGGCCGGGCCGTCGGCGCGTTCGGCGCTGAGCGCCTCCCGGCCCCAGAACTCGGCCTTCTTCCAGCCGACCGCCCAGCCGGAACCGGCCTGCACCGGGCTGATGTCCAGGGACAGGTCCTGGCCGTGCAGCGGGTAGCCCATCTCGGTGCGCAGGGTGTCGCGGGCGCCGAGACCGCAGGCCCGGCCGCCGTGGGTGGCCGCGACCTCTAGGAGTTTCGCCCACAGCGCGGGCGCGTCGTCCCAGGCGGGGATCAGCTCGTAGCCGTGCTCACCGGTATAACCGGTGCGGCAGATCCGCACCGTGGTCCCGTTCCAGTCGGCGTCGGCGAAGGCCATGTAGTCCATATCGCTGGGCAGGCCCAGCTCGGCCAGCACCTCGGCGGACTTGGGGCCCTGCACCGCGAGCACCGCGTAGCCGTCGTGCTGCCCGGTGACCGTGACGCCTTCGGGCGCGGCCGCGACCAGCAGCTCCACCACCTTGGCGGTGTTGGCGGCGTTGGGGACCAGGAAGACCTCCTCCGGCGAGACCAGGTAGGCGATCAGGTCGTCGACCACGCCGCCGGTCTCGGTGCAGCAGAGGGTGTACTGGGCCTTGCCGGGCGCGATCCGGTTCAGGTCGTTGGACAGGCAGGCGTTGACGAACTCGGCCGCGCCGGGACCGGCGACCAGCGCCTTGCCCAGGTGCGAGACGTCGAAGACGCCAACCGACTCGCGCACCGCGGTGTGCTCGGCGACCACGCCGCCGCCGGTGTACTGGATCGGCATCTCCCAGCCGCCGAAGGGCGCGAAGGTGGCGCCGAGGGCACGGTGTGACTCGTGCAGGGGGCTGGTGCGCAACGGTGTGTCAGTCACAAGGGGGCAAGTTACCGCCATTGGCGGGTGAGCAGCGCGGCGACGCAGGATCCAGTCACGACCGTGACCAGGGTCGCGAGCAGCATCATCGGCGGCAGGCTCATCAGCAGCACCACCGACAGGCCCAGGCCCAGGCAGGCGGTGCGCATCGGCCAGGTGCGGTCCTCGATCAGCAGCAACCGGGCCGCGGCGTTGGTGAAGGCGTAGTAGGTGAGCAGGCAGCAGGCGGCGAACTGCAGCGCGATCTCCGGGGTGAGCAAGAGCACCAGCCCGCTCGCGCCCGCCGCGGCCAGCAGCTGGGCCCGCCACGGGGAGCGGCTCAGTCCCAGCGGCAGGTCCCGGTCCCTGGCCAGGGAGAACAGCGCCCGCCGCAGGTCCACGCTCACGATCAGCGCCATCGCTCCCAGCGCCACCGCGGCGCCCGCGCTGACCAGCGGCAACAGCACCGCGCCGTCCGCGGCGACCAGCGCGTCCCGCAGTGGGGCCGGGGACAGCGCGAGCCGGGCGGCGCCGAGCTGGCGCAGCGCGGCCCAGCCCAGCAGCAGGTAGAGCAGCAGGCCAAGGCCGATGACGAACGGGATCGCCCGGCGCACCTTGCGCCCGGCGTAGGCGCGGCCGTCGGCCGGGGAGGTGATCCGCTCGAAGCCGACCAGGCCGAAGAACATCACCGAGCCCGCGGTGAGCAGCATCCGTGGATTGTCCGCACCCGGCTGACCGGCCACCGGTATCACCTGTTCGGGTGGAGGCACGGTGAAGCAGACGATGATGACCACGAGCAGCACCGCGAGCACGAACCCGGCCACCGCCCAGCTCACCCAGCGCGGGGTGGCCAGATCCGCCGCGCCGATCGCCGCGGCCACCACGATCACCGTCACCGCGGCCACCCAGGGCCGCGCGGGCATCAGGTACGCGCCGAACGCGCCGGCCACCGCGGCCAGCGAGGCGAGCTTGCCGACCAGCAACCCGGTCCCGGCCAGCCTGCCCGGCCAGCGGCCCAGGTGCTCTTTTGTGCAGGCATAGCCGCTGCCGTAGCCGACATAGGCGGCGGACTGGTCAGAAGTGGAGAAGGCTGTGCACAATGCCGCCAGCGCCGCGAGCACCACCCCGACCAGCAACCAGCGGCCCGCCGCCTCGGCCGCGGGCGCGAGCCCGATGAAGGCGCCCGCGCCGAGCATGCCGCCCAGACCGAGCACCACCAGGTCGGGTACGCCGACCGCGCGCGCGGATTCGGCGCTTGATGCTCGCGGAACGTCCAATGCCACCGACACACAGTATTCGGACTGTATTAAAGAGCGATAGCCGCCGTGGGGGCGGATAGCCCACTCGGATTAGCCTTCCGCAACACTGAACCTGGGAAGAAGACCGGGCTTGCGGCGAAGAAACCGCTTGCCGCGACAACGACGAACCACACGCCGTCGCCGGCCTCGACACGCGCGCGCAGCTCGAGCGGGACGGGATTAAGGAGCACACGTGACCGCGCCCAAGCTTGCGCTGACCGACAGCGATCCCAAGTCCGTCGCGACCGACGCGGTGGTCATCGGCACCATCCAGGGATCCGACGGCGTGCTGCTCGCGCCGGGCGCCGAGCAGGTGGACGCCGCCTTCGACGGTGAGCTGACCGCCCTGCTGAGCACCCTCGGCGCCACCGGCAAGGCCGACGAGCTGGTCAAGCTGCCCGCGCGCGGCGCGCTGACCGCCCCGCTGGTGCTCGCCGTCGGCCTCGGCAAGACCCCCGCCGGAGCCGACGGTCCCGGCGGCGAGCAGGTCCGCCGCGCCGCCGGTGTGGCCGCCCGCGCGCTGGCCGGGGTGACCAAGGCGACTGTGACACTGTCCACAGTGGACCTGGGTGCCACCGTGGAGGGTCTGGTGCTGGGCGCCTACACCTTCACCGGCTACAAGTCCGACCAGGGCAAGGCCCCGCTGGCCAAGGCCGACCTGGTGGTCGCCGACGCCAAGGACAAGCACGCCAAGGCCGTGCTCAAGGCCAACACCGCGATCGCCGAGGCGGTGGCCACCGCCCGCGACTTCGTCAACACCCCGCCCAATGACCTGTTCCCGGCCTCCTTCGCCGAGCGCGCGGTCAAGCTCGGCGAGGCCGTCGGCCTGACCGTGGAGGTGCTGGACGAGAAGGCGCTGCGCAAGGGCGGCTACGGCGGCGTGCTCGGCGTCGGCGGCGGCTCCTCCCGCCAGCCCCGGCTGGTCCGGCTCAGCTACACCGGCCCCAAGCCGAAGAAGAAGGTCGCCCTGGTCGGCAAGGGCATCACCTTCGACACCGGCGGCATCTCGATCAAGCCCGCGCCCGGCATGGACGAGATGACCATGGACATGGGCGGCGCGGCGGCCGTGGTGGCCACCGTGGTGCTGGCGGCCAAGCTGAAGTACCCGCTGGAGATCATCGCGACCGTGCCGATGGCGGAGAACATGCCCTCCGGCACCGCCTACCGCCCCGGCGACGTGCTGACCATGTACGGCGGCAAGACCGTCGAGGTGCTCAACACCGACGCCGAGGGCAGGCTCATCCTGGCCGACGCCATCGTGCGCGCGGGCGAGGACAACCCGGACTACCTGATCGAGACCTCCACCCTGACCGGCGCGCAGGTCGTGGCGCTGGGCAAGCACACCGCGGGCATCATGGGCAGCGACGAGTTCCGCGACCGGGTGGCCACCATCGCCCGCGCCACCGGCGAGGGCGGCTGGGCCATGCCGCTGCCGGAGGAACTCCGCGCCGACCTGGACTCCCGCCTGGCCGACCTGGCCAACGTCTCCGGCCACCGCTGGGGCGGCATGCTCGCCGCGGGCATCTTCCTGCGCGAGTTCGTGCCGGAGAACGTGCAGTGGGCCCACCTGGACATCGCGGGCCCGGCCTACAACTCCAACAGCCCCTACGGCTACACCTCCAAGGGCGGCACCGGCGTCCCGGTCCGCACCCTGGCCGCCGTCCTGGCCGACATCGCCGACCAGGGCTGACCCAGCCCACCACGCCCAGTTGGCCCAACTCGTACGCCGAGTTGGGCCAACTGGGCGTACCACTTGGGCCAACTCGGCGTTCCGGGGTCAGATGAGGGGGACTACCCAGGCGGCTACCGCGTGCTCGCGGTCTCCTGGCTTCTTCTCGCCGAAGAAGGCGGCGGCGACGGTTTCCGCGGTCACCGGGACAACCCGGGACGGGAACGGCAGTTCCGAGGGGGCGCAGGAGCCGGTGGAGCAGCGGAGCTGGCGGGCCAGCTCCTCGTACCAGGCGTAGAAGGTGACGGGGGCGGCGGCGAGCTGGGCCACCGCGCGTTCGGCCAGCCTGCCGGCCAGTTCGGCGAGCACGGCGGCCAGGGTGGTGACGTCCAGGTGCGCGTGCTCGGCCTCGTCCGTGGTCAGCCACCAGGTGTTCTCGCGCTGCTCGCGTTCGCGGTCAGCCGGGTCCAGGAACAACGGCTCCTGGGCCACTCCGGCGAGTCGGTCGAGAAAAGTGGACACCTAGCTGGACGCCTTCCCGTCGCGGCGCTGCTGCGCGCGCTGTCGTGCGGTGTAGTCGCGCATCCTCTGTGGATAGCCGACCTTGTTGGCCTCGTACATCGGAATCTTCAATTTCCGGGCAAGTTTCTGCGCCGCGTCGAAGCCGCCGATCCGGCGCCGGGTCCACTCGCCGTCGTGTGCGATGAACACGACAGTGGTCTCGGTCACCGTGGTCTTCGGTTCCAGGTAGGACTCGACCCCATGCCGGGCCGCGGCCCACGCCTCCAGATGGGCGGTGTCCGCGTTCGAGGACGAACGCAACTGCCCAGGGCGCTCCTTGCGGCGGAAACGGTCGAACAGGCCCACCGCACACCTCCTTCGCTCCAACCCCCGATCTTGCCAGGCCAGTTGTCAGGCGGACGTCACATTCCGGGCGAAACTCCGCCACGGTGATCGACCCAGCGTGACCCAGGACATGCGTACTGAGACGTAGCCATCCCGCGTCGCGAGCACCCCTGACATGGTGACAAGATGGCGGATGCCCGTCGCGCTGAACCGGCGTCGCCGGCACCAAGAGAACGCCAGCAAACGATGCCTCCATGAGGAGATCGAAGTGACCGACACCTCCGCCGACCTCGTGATCCTTGGCGGCGGCTCGGGCGGCTACGCCTGCGCTCTGCGCGCGAGCCAGCTCGGCCTGTCCGTGATCCTGGTCGAGAAGGACAAGCTCGGTGGCACCTGCCTGCACCGCGGCTGCATCCCGACCAAGGCGCTGCTGCACGCGGCTGAGGTGGCCGACACCGCCAGGGAGAGCGACCAGTTCGGCGTCAAGGCCAGCCTGGACGGCATCGACATCGCCGGGGTCAACACCTACAAGGACACCGTGGTCGGCAACCTGTACAAGGGGCTGGCCGGGATGTTCAAGTCGCGCAAGGGCGTGACCGTGGTGGAGGGCGCGGGCACCTTCGTCGGCCCGAACACCGTGGTCGTCGACGGCCAGCGCTACACCGGCAAGAACGTCGTGCTCGCCACCGGCTCCTACGCCCGCTCGCTGCCCGGCCTGGAGATCGGCGGCCGGGTCCTGACCAGCGACCAGGCCCTCAACCTGGACTTCGTGCCGGAGAAGGTCGTCGTGCTCGGCGGCGGCGTGATCGGCGTGGAGTTCGCCAGCGTGTGGCGCTCCTTCGGCGCCGAGGTCACCATCGTGGAGGCGCTGCCCCGCCTGGTGCCCGCCGAGGACGAGTTCTGCTCCAAGCAGGTGGAACGCGCCTTCCGCCGCCGCGGCATCAAGTTCAAGACCGGCGTCCGGTTCACCGGCGCCACCCAGACCGACTCCGCGGTGTCGATCACCCTGGAGTCCGGTGAGCAGCTCGACGCCGACATCCTGCTGGTCGCGGTCGGCCGCGGCCCGAACAGCGCGGGCCACGGCTACGAGGAGGCCGGGGTCACGATGGACCGCGGCTTCGTGCTCACCGACGAGTACCTGCGCACCAACCTGCCGAACGTCTACGCGGTCGGCGACCTGGTGCCGGGCCTGCAGCTGGCGCACCGCGGCTTCCAGCAGGGCATCCTGATCGCCGAGCAGATCGCCGGGCTCAACCCGAAGCCGATCGACGAGGCGGGCATCCCGCGGGTCACCTACTGCGAGCCCGAGGTCGCCTCGGTCGGCCTCACCGAGGCGCAGGCCAAGGACAAGTACGGTTCCGTCGAGACCGTCACCTACGACCTGGCCGGCAACGGCAAGAGCCAGATCCTCAAGACCAAGGGCGCCATCAAGCTGGTGAAGGCCACCGACGGCCCCGTGGTCGGACTGCACATGGTCGGCTCCCGCGTCGGCGAGCTGATCGGCGAGGCTCAGCTCATCTACAACTGGGAGGCATACGCTGACGACGTGGCCCCCCTGGTGCACGCGCACCCCACCCAGAACGAAGCCCTCGGCGAGGCACACCTCGCCCTGGCCGGCAAGCCGCTGCACGCGCACGGCTGATCGCTCGGCGCGAGGCAAACCCAGTGAGCACAAGCACGAGGAGCTAGCGAAAGATGGCCTTCTCCGTCCAGATGCCGGCGCTCGGCGAGAGCGTCACGGAGGGCACTGTCACCCGGTGGCTCAAGCAGGTCGGCGACATCGTTGAGGTCGACGAGCCCTTGCTTGAGGTCTCCACCGACAAGGTGGACACCGAGATCCCCTCCCCCGCGGCGGGCGTGTTGCAGCGCATCGTCGTGAACGAGGACGAGACCGTGGACGTGGGCGCCGAACTGGCGGTCATCGGGGACGGCGACGGTGGCGGTTCCGCCCCGGCGCCCGCCGCCGAGCAGCCGGCCGAGGCTCCCGCGGCAGCGCCCGCCCCCGAGCCCGAGCCCGTCCAGCAGGCCGCCCCGGCCCCCGCGCCGGAGCCCGCCGCGGCCCCGGCCGGTGGTGGCGCGGCGCAGGGCACCCCGGTGCCGATGCCCGCCCTCGGCGAGTCCGTCACCGAGGGCACCGTGACCCGGTGGCTCAAGCAGGTCG
Source organism: Crossiella sp. S99.2 (assembly GCF_023094165.1). Taxonomy (GTDB): domain Bacteria; phylum Actinomycetota; class Actinomycetes; order Mycobacteriales; family Pseudonocardiaceae; genus Crossiella. The sequence goes on from NZ_JALMDK010000028.1 coordinate 15,479, forward strand.
GCGACACCGTCGAGGTGGACGAGCCGCTGCTGGAGGTCTCCACCGACAAGGTCGACACCGAGATCCCGTCCCCGGTGGCCGGGACCGTGCTGGAGATCAACGTCGGCGAGGACGAGACGGTCGACGTGGGCGCCCAGCTCGCGGTGATCGGCAGCGGCGCACCCGCCGCGCAGGCCGCTCCGGCGCCTGCCCCGGCTCCCGCGCCCGCCCCGGCCGCCGCACCGGCTCCCGCTCCGGCCCCCGCGCCGCAGCAGGCCGCCCCGGCACCGGCTCCGGCCGCCGCGCCTGCCCCGCAGGCCCCGGCCGCGCCGTCCGCCGAGGACAACGGTGACGCGCCGTACGTGACGCCGCTGGTCCGCAAGCTCGCCGCGGAGCACAAGGTCGACCTGAACGCGCTCAAGGGCTCCGGTGTCGGCGGCCGCATCCGCAAGCAGGATGTGCTCGCCGCGGTCGAGGAGGCCAAGGCGGCAGCCGCGGCCGCCGCGGCCAAGCCCGCCGCCGCCCCGTCGGCTCCGGCCGCCGCGGGCGCGCCGCGCGCCGCCGCCCCGGCCTCCACGCCGGAAGCGGAACTGCGGGGCAAGACGGTGAAGATGACCAGGCCCCGCCAGGTCATCGCGCGCCGGATGGTCGAGTCGCTGCAGACCTCCGCGCAGCTGACCACGGTGGTCGAGGTGGACGTCACCAAGATCGCCCGGCTGCGCGCGCGGGCCAAGGGCACCTTCGAGGCGCGGGAAGGCGTGAAGCTCTCCTTCCTGCCCTTCTTCGCCAAGGCCGCCGTCGAGGCGCTCAAGCAGCACCCGAAGCTGAACGCCTCGATCAACGCCGAGGCCAACGAGGTCGTCTACCACGGCGCCGAGCACCTGGTGATCGCGGTGGACACCGAGAAGGGCCTGATGGTCCCGGTCATCCACGACGCGGGCGATCTGAACATCGCGGGCCTGGCCCGCAAGATCGCCGACGTGGCCGACCGGACCCGGCGCAGCAAGATCTCGCCGGACGAGCTGAGCGGCGGCACCTTCACGCTGACCAACACCGGCAGCCGGGGCGCCCTGTTCGACACGCCGATCATCAACCAGCCGCAGGTGGGCATCCTGGGCACCGGCAGCGTGGTCAAGCGCGCCGTCGTGGTGACCGACGAGGCGGGCGGCGACACCATCGCCATCCGCTCCATGGTCTACCTGGCCCTGTCCTACGACCACCGGCTGGTCGACGGCGCCGACGCGGCCCGCTTCCTGACCGCGGTCAAGCAGCGCCTGGAAGAGGGCGCGTTCGAGGCCGACCTGGGTCTCTGAGGCACCTCGCACGACCTCCGAGAGGCCCTCGCCGCGCACCGCGGCGAGGGCCTCTCGGCCATTGGCGGGTCGCGCGATGTCCTGGCATGCACCACGATCGAGTCATGCGAGTGGTGATCGCCGGTTCCTCCGGCCTGATCGGCAGCGCCCTGGTGAGCGAATTACGGGAGAACGACCACGAGGTCATCCGGCTGGTACGCCGAGCCCCTGCCGCCCCGGACGAACGCCGCTGGGACCCACCCACCGGTGTGCTCGCCGACGGCGCGCTGGACGGCGCGGACGCGGTGGTCAACCTCGGCGGCGCGGGCATCGGCGACAAACGCTGGACCGAGGAGCGCAAGGCCAGGCTGCGGGAGAGCAGGCTGGTGCCGACCACCGTGCTGGCGCAAGCCGTTGCCCGGCACCGGATCCCGGTGTTCGTCAGCGGCTCCGCGGTCGGCTACTACGGCGACACCGGCGACCGGGAGATCGACGAGACCGCCGAGACCGGCGCGGGCTTCCTGGCCGAGCTGTGCCGGGACTGGGAAGCCGCCACCCAGCCGGCCGAGCACGTGGGCGCGCGGGTGGTGCGGGTGCGCACCGGGCTGGTGCTCTCCGCGCACGGCGGGCTGCTCGGGCGGCTGCGGCCGCTGTTCTCCTTCCTGCTCGGCGGCCGGCTGGGCAGCGGGGCGCAGTACATGCCGTGGATCTCCCTGGACGACGAGGTCGGCGCGATCCGGTTCGCCCTGGAACACAGCCAGGTCAGCGGCCCGGTCAACCTCACCGGCCCGGAACCGGTGACCAACAACGAGTTCACCGCCGCGCTGGCCGACTCGCTGCACCGGCCCGCGCCCTGGGTGGTGCCGGAGTTCGCGCTCAAACTGGTGCTCGGCGCGGAGACCGCGCAGGAGATGGCGTTGTTCGGCCAGCGCGCGCTGCCCGGGGTGCTGCGCGCGCAGGGCTACGTCTTCCAGCACCCGACGGTGGTCGCGGCCCTGGCCGCCGCCGTGCCTGAAGGCGAACCGGCGGCGTAGGGTCGAGACGTGCGCAACAGCGATCCCCTGTCCTGCCGGGAGTCGGGCGAACCCGTACTGGTCCGCCACCTCGGCAGCATCGACTACCTCAAGGCCTGGGAACTCCAGCGCGAGGTCCTGGACGCCCGTGCCGACGGCGCCGGGCCGGACACCCTGCTGCTGCTGGAACACCCCAGCGTCTACACCGCGGGCAAGCGGACCCAGCCTGCGGACCGGCCCACCGACGGCACCCCGGTGGTCGAGGTCGACCGCGGCGGCAAGATCACCTGGCACGGGCCTGGCCAGCTGGTCGGCTACCCGATCGTCAAGCTCACCGACCCGGTGGACGTGGTCGACTACGTGCGCCGGGTCGAGCAGGGACTGATCAAGGTCTGCCGCGACCTCGGCCTGCCCGCCGGCCGGGTCGAGGGGCGCAGCGGGGTGTGGCTGCCCGCCGACGAGACCCGGATCGAGCGCAAGATCGCCGCGATCGGCATCCGGGTGCAGCGCGGGGTCACCATGCACGGCTTCGAGATCAACTGCGATGCCGACCTGGCCGCGTTCGAGCGGATCATCCCGTGCGGCATCGCCGATGCCGGGGTCACCTCGCTCAGCGCCGAACTGGGCCGCCAGGTCACCGTGGCCGAGGTCGAACCGCTGGCCGAGAAGGCGGTCCTGGACGCGCTTTCCGGCGCGCTGCCGCTGTCCGAATGCTGGGTGCCGCGTCCCGAACTGAGCGCTCCCGGAATCACTTTCGCGCTGCCGAACTGACACTCCGAGTGATCAGATAACCGCCGGACCTAGCCCGCACTGCTCCGATCGGGGGTTACACCACCCCTGACGTGCCCAATCCCGCCACTCACCGACGTAAGCTGGCCCCTCGCTGTCCGGAAGCTGGGGGTCATGCGCCGGAGGGTCCGGTCCAGGGGAGGGTGTCTGTGCACGGCCCGTTGTCCTTCGGTCTGCTCGGTCCACTTCAGGTGCTGCGCGGGGGGCAGCCGATCGCGGTGAAAGCCGCGAAACAGCGGACCGTGCTGGCCAGTCTGCTGCTGCGCGCCAACCAGCACGTGGCCTTCGACGAACTGGCCGAACGGGTCTGGGGCGAGGAGCAGGTCAGCCAGCCCCGGCAGACCCTCCAGGTCTACGTGATGCGGTTGCGCCAGGCCCTGGGCGGCGTGCAGCTGCACACCGAACCCGACGGCTACCGCCTCGAACTCGACCCGGAATCCCTGGACATCCACCGCTTCCGGCGGCTCACCGACCAGGTCAAACTCGCCGGCGACGACCCCGGCCGGATCGTCGGACTGCTCACCGAGGCACTCGCCCTCTGGCGCGGCGCCGCGCTGTCCGACGTGCCCTCGGAATCCCTGCAGTGCGGCGAGGCCCGCTGGCTGGACGAACTGCGGCTGCAGGCGGTGGCCGACCGGCTGCACGCCCGGCTGCGGCTGGGCGCGCACCAGGAAGTCGTCGGCGAGCTGTACGGGCTCACCGGCCAGTACCCGCTGCGCGAACAGTTCTGGGCCCAGCTCATGCTCGCCCTCTACCGCTCCAACCGGCAGGTCGAGGCCCTCGAAGCGTTCCAGGCGGTCAGCGGCAGGCTGTCGGAGGACCTGGGCGTGGACCCCGGCGAGGAACTGCGCGCCCTGCACCGGGCCATCCTCAACAACGACAGCTCACTCGGCCCGGCCACCGCGCACACCAGCACCCCCGTCACGACCGCCCCGCGCCAGAGCGGCCTGTCCCAGCTGCCACCCGGCGTGGCCGACTTCGTCGGACGCGGCCCGGAGATCACCCACCTCGGCGATCTGCTGCGCGGCGCGGGCTCGGCCATGTCGGTGCCCGTGGTCACCCTCACCGGACCACCCGGCGTGGGCAAGACCGCGCTGGCCATCCGGGCCGGGCACGAAGTGCGCGCGCACTTCCCGGACGGCCAGATCTACGTCAACCTGCACGGCTACTCCCCCGGCCCGCCGCTGGCCCCCGCCGACGTGCTCAGCCGATTCCTGCGCGCCCTCGGCGTCACCCCGGAACAGATCCCCCTCGACCCCGAGGAACGCGCCGCGCAGTACCGCTCGCTGCTCACCGGGCGGCGGCTGCTCATCGTGCTGGACAACGCGATCGGCCCGGAACAGGTCCGCGCGCTGCTGCCCGGCGAACCCGGGTGTGCGGTGCTCATCACCAGCCGCAACGCCCTGCGCGGGATGACCGTGCTCGACGGCGCCCGCCCACTGTCCCTGGAAGTCCTCTCCCCCGCCGACGCCCGCCGCCTGCTCGGCGGCATCCTCGGCCCCGAACTGGTCGCCGCCGAACCCGCCGCGGCGGCCGAACTCGCCCGCCTCTGCGGTCACCTGCCCCTGGCCCTGCGGGTGGCCGCGGGCAACCTGGCCGGGCGGCCCAGCGCGCGGATCGCCGACTACGTGGCCGAACTCAGCGCCGAACGCCTGGCCGGACTGCGCATCGAAGGCGACGACGCCACCGCCGTGCAAGCCGCCTTCGACCTGTCCTACGACATGCTCGACCCACCGGCCCAACGACTGTTCCGGCTGCTCGGCCTGGTGCCCGGCAACGACTTCACCAAGGAGGTCGCCGCCGCGCTGGCCGGACTCACCCCCGAGGCCGCGCTGCCGCTGCTGCGCCAGCTCGGCACCGCCAACCTGGTCCAGCACCAGGCAGGCGACCGGTACCAGGCACACGACCTGCTCCGCCTCTACGCGGCCGAACGCGCCGCCGCCGAGGAGACCGCCGAGGCACTGGACACCGCACGCCGCGCCCTGCTGGCCTACTACCTGCACACCGCCCGCGGCGCCGCCCGCAGCCTCTACCCGGAGATCGTCCAGCTCCCGCTGCCCGCGCCCCGGCCCGCCCCAGCCCCGCGCCCCGCGGCCGCGATCGCCTGGCTCACCGCGGAAACCGCCAACATCGTGGCCGCCGCCACCATCTGCGCAGGCCCGCTCGCCGCCTACTCCTGGCTGCTCGCCGACGCGCTGCGCGGCTACTTCCACCACACCGGCCACGTCGCCGACTGGCTGCACGTGGTGGAGACCGGCCTGGCCGCCGCGCTGGCCGAACCCGACGAACCCGGCGAGGCCGCCATGCGGCTCAGCCTGGGCACCCTGCACTGGACCCTCGGCGACAACCGGGCCGCCGCCGGGCACTACGAACAGGCACTGCGCATCCAGCGCAGGCTCGGCGACCTCGACGGCGAACTGGCCACGCTGAACAACCTCGGCCTGGTCTGCCTCAACCTGGGCAGGCTCACCGAGGCCGGCGCGCACCTGCGCAGCGCGCTCGCGCACGCCGACACCCGCGACCCGCACCGGCACGCCATGGCCAGGGCCAACCTCGGCCACCTGTGCGTGGCCCTGGCCGCCCTGGACGAGGCCGAAACGCACGCCAGGGCCATCGTGGCCATCGGCGCCGCCGAAGGCTCCCGGCTGCTGGCCACCTACGGCCACTACGTGCTCGGCCGCGCCCAGCTCGCCCGCGGCGCGCTGGCCCAGGCCGACACCGTGCTCACCGAGGCCCTGGCCACCTTCCGCGAACTGGGCCACCGGCGGATGGAGGTCGAGGTGCTGGCCGCGCTGGCCGAGACCCGCCGCCACCTCGGCGACCACGACCGGGCAGGCGCCGACGCCGAGGAATCGGTGCGACTGGCCCGCGGCATGGCGCACCGGGTCGCCGAGGTCAACGCGCTCAACGCGCTGGCCGCCTGCGCCGAACCCCGCCGCGCCGCCGAACTGCACGCCCAGGCGCACGCCCTGGCCACCTCCGGCGGGCACGTGTGGGGCCAGGTGGCCGCCCTGCTCGGCCAGTCCGGCACGCACCGCCAGACCGGCCGCCCTCGCGACGCGCTGAACAGCGCAGGCACCGCCCTGGACCTCATCGCCGCCGCGGGCGAACCCACCCGGTTCACCCCGGCCGCGCTGCTCGCCCTCGGCGCCGCCCAGCTCGACCTCGGCGACCCCGACGCCGCCCGTACCAGCGCCGAGGAGGCCGTCCGGCTGGCCACCGGCACCGGCCAGCGCCTGGAACAGGACCTCGGCCTGGCCCTGCTCGGCGAAACCCTGACTGACGAACGGACTCCGATCCTCTAGACTTCCGGAATTACGGAAATCCAGAGGAGGGGTTCTTTTGCTGTCCCGACGCCGCCTACTGACCGCCGGCGCGCTGACCGCGGGGTCCGCGCTGCTGCTGCCCGGCCTGGCCAACGCCGCCCCCAGCACGTCCACGACCAGCGATTTCAGCACCCGCGAGGGCTGGCTGGCCTGGCTGGCCACCCACCGCGACCAGGTCGGCGTCTTCGCCGACAACGGCGCGCGCGCCTGCCTGTCGCACCGCGCGCAGGAGTCCCAGCCACTGGCCTCCGCGGTCAAACCAGTGCACCTGGCCGCCTACACGCTCTCCGGCCTGGCCCCGGACACCAAGGTCACCGTCGGCGAGTGGGAACGCTTCTACCTGCCGCACACCGACGGCGGCGCGCACGAGCACTCCCAGCGGCTGCTCGGCATCGAGGCGGACCCGGCGACCAAGCTGGCCAAGAACCCGGCGCAGCAGGTCACCCTGGACCAGATCGCCGGCACCATGATCTATTTCAGCGACAACGCGGCCACCGACTACCTGCGGCACCGCCTCGGCGCGGCCGCCCTGCGCCGGGCCGCGCTGCGCGGCGGCTGGTCAGGCGTGGACACCCGCTCCAAGCTGGCCGACTTCCTCTACCTGCTGCTGCCGGAGGAGGTCCGGCCCGGGGTGCCGCGGCGGGAGATGGGCGATCGGCTGGAACAGCGCTTCCTGACCGAACCCGCCTTCCGGGACCGGGCCAGGGCGCGCGTCGTCACCGGCCCGCACCCGTCCTGGGAGGCCCAGGTCGCTTGGGCCAGGGACAGCGGCGGCGCGAGTGCGGCCACCCTGGCCGCCTTCCACCGGACCGCGGCCACCGGCCGGTTCCCCGAGGCCACCCGGCGGCACCTGGAACACACCCGGTCCGGTTCGCTGCCGCCCGGCGTCGCGGGCATCGGCTGGAAGGGCGGCTCGCTGGCCGGGGTGCTGGTACTGGCCGGTTACACCCGCTGGAACGACGGCCGGGTCGGCTCGGCGGCGTTGCTCCTCCAGGAGCTGAGCCTGGCGGACTGGACCGCCATGAACGCCGAGGGCTCGCTGCTCTTCCCGGTGTTCGAGGACCTGATGCTGGATCCGGCCTGGCAGGGCAGGGTCGCGCGGGCACTGCGCGGGTAGCCGGGCATGCTGAGCCGATGAGCGAGACGGAGCTGGCCGGCCGGGTGGCCGAACTGGAGGCCAGGGTGGCGGCCCTGGAGGGCATCGCCGAGCAGGTGCTGGCCGACACCGGCGGCGTGGTCTCCTACCAGGGCAGGCTCACCGAACCGGGCGAGCTGGACTGGACGATCACGCTGCCGGTGGCCAGGGTGCTGGGCCTGCCGGACGGCCCGCGGCTCGAGGTGCTGGCCGCGCTGGGCCACCCGGTCCGGGCCAAGGTGGTGCGCGTGCTCGCCCAACACGGCCCGCAGGGCGCGGCCGAACTCCAGGCCGCCGCCGAGGTCGGCTCGACCGGCCAGCTCTACCACCACCTCAAGCCGTTGACCGCCAGCGGCCTGGTGGACCAGGACGGCCGCGGCCGGTACCGGCTGCGCGCCACGGCGATGGTGCCGGTGCTGATCCTGCTGGCCGCCGCCGCGGACATCGCCGGACAGCTCAAGTCCTGACAGCGGGGCCGGACCCACGCTCGGCGTGGGTCCGGCCCCGTTCTCCGGTCCGCTCAGGCGAACTGCGGCATGACCTCGGTCGCCACCAGCTCCAGGTGATCCAGATCGTTCAGGTCGAGCACCTGCAGGTAGATCCGGCTGATCCCGGTCCGCTCCCGCCAGGCGCCCAGCTTGTCCACCGCCTCGGCCACCGTGCCGGCCAGCCCGTTCTCCCGCAGCTCAGGCACCTCGCGGCCGATCACCGCGGCCCGGCGGGTCACCTCGGCCTCGTCCCGGCCAACGCAGAGCACCAGCGCGGCCGAGCGGGTGATCTCCTTGGGGTCCCGGCCGATGGCCGTGCAGGCCGCCTCGACCCGCTCGAACTGGCGCACCGCGGTGGCCGGGTCGGCGAAGGGCAGGTTGAACTCGGCCGCGTACTGCGCCGCCAGCGCAGGCGTGCGCTTGGCACCCCGGCCACCGATGAGCACCGGCGGACCGCCCGCCTGCACCGGCTTGGGCAGCGCAGGGGAGTCGGTCAGCTGGTAGTGCTCGCCGTCGAAGCTGAAGGTCTCGCCCACCGGCGTGCGCCACAGACCGGTGATCACCGCGAGCTGCTCGGCGTAGCGGTCGAAGCGCTCGGCCACGTCCGGGAACGGGATGCCGTAGTTGGCGTGCTCGGTCTCGAACCAGCCCGCGCCCAGCCCGAACTCCACCCGGCCGCCGGACATCTCGTCCACCTGCGCGACCTGGATCGCCAGCGGTCCCGGATAGCGGAAGGTGGCCGCGGTCATCAGCGTGCCCAGCCGGATCCGGCTGGTCTCCCTGGCCAGCCCGGCCAGCGTCACCCAGGCGTCGGTGGGGCCGGGCAGGCCGCTGACCGAGCCCATCTTGAGGTAGTGGTCGGAGCGGAAGAACGCGTCGTAACCGGCGTCCTCGGCAGTCCGCGCCACCCGCAGCAGATCGTCGTAGGTCGCCCCCTGCTGGGGCTCGGTGAAGATCCTGAAGTCCACCGGCACACGCTAACCCGGGTTCAGCGGCGGCGCGTCCGGCGCGGTGTGGCGGCCTCCACCCGGATCGGTTCGGCGTTGCCCACCTTGTGCAGCAGCCGCAGCCCGGCCATCACCCGCTCGATGCACAGGCCGACCTCCTCGCTGGCCTTCTTCGGATCGGCCGCGTTGGCGATCTGGGTGGCGCTGCCGGCCAGCGCGCCGAACATCAGCCGGGACATCGGCTCGATCGGCAGGTCGTCGATCTCGCCGGACTCGGCCAGCCCGACCACGGTGGCCCGCACCAGGCCGTAGCTGAACTGCTCCTCGGCCTCCCGCCAGCGCTCCCAGCCCATCACCACCGGACCCTCGTGCAGCACGATCCGCTGGTAGGAGGGCTCCAGACAGACCTTGAGGTAGGCGCGCAGACCCGCCATCGCACTCTCCCACGGGTCGCCGGGCTGGGAGACGATCTTGGCCAGCCGGGCCAGCATGTCGGTCTCCACCGCGTCGAAGGCGGCCTCGAACAACGCCTGCTTACCGCCGAAATGGTGGTAGAGCGCGCCCTTGGTGACCCGGGCCCTGGCCGCGATCTCATCCAGCGAGGTGCCCGCGTAGCCCTTCCGACTGAACAGCTCCATGGCGCTGTCCACCAGGGCCTGCCTGGTGGATTCCGAATATTCCATACGCCGCGGCCGCGCTGTCGCCATACTCACAACACTACGACATACCGACAGTACGTACTCATGGTATGTTCTCCGTGTCGGAGCCATACCGTCAGTACGCCGGAAACTCCGGGTACGGGCGGTCCACGGCAAGGAGGGGCGTCATGAGCTGGAACGACTTCTACCGACGGCGCGATGTCATCAACGCCGTGCTGCGTCAGGCCGAACGGACCGGGGATCCAGTGCTGCCGTTCGAGGACGCCCCGCACGCCGCTGCATCAGGGTCGACCCTGGCCAAGCAGGTCTCCGAAACCTTCGCCGACCGCGCCGAGTTGCTGGCCGCCCTGCACTACCGCTGGATGCTGCGCCTGACCGGCCACCTCGAACTCGCCCTGCACGAGCACGGCGACCGGGTCGAGGCCGCCACCAGCGCCTGGCAGCGCCTGGCCGCCGAGGAACCCACCCTGCGCCGCCTGCTCGACGCCGGCGCCCAGACCATCCCGGCCGCCATCGCGCACGAACAGCGCACCCTGGCCCTGGTCACCGGCCTGGCCGACGCCCGCGAACCGGCCGAGCAGATCGAACGCGTCGGCGCGGCCTTCCTGGCCCTGGCCCGCGACGGTGCCCGCCCGACCCGCTGCACCTCCACCCGGAACTTCTTCCGCGGCTTCGCCGCCAGCGCCTGAGTCACCCCGCCGCACCCGGTGACCGGGTGCGGCGGCGGAACTCCCGGCCGCCCGGTGCGTTGGTCAGAGTGTCGAGGACACTGAACCCCCGACGGCGGCGAGACGGGGTGGACGGCATGCGGAACTGGACGGCCGAGGACATGCCGGACCAGAACGGGCGCACGGTGGTGATCACCGGGGCCAACTCCGGCCTGGGCCTGCACAGCGCCTACGCGCTGGCCGCCAAGGGCGCCCACCTGCTGCTGGCCTGCCGCTCCCCGGAACGCGGCGCCCGCGCCGTCGACCAGGTCCGCACCACCGCGCCGCGGGCCAAGGTGGAGCTGGTCCGCCTCGACCTCGGTGACCTGGCCTCGGTGCGCACCGCCGCCGCGGACATCCGGGAACGCGCGGGCGACCGGGTGCACGTGCTGATGAACAACGCGGGCGTGTTCTGCCCGCCGCTGGGCCGCACCGCGGACGGCTTCGAGACCCAGATGGGCGTCAACCACCTCGGCCACGCCGCGCTGACCTGGCTGCTCATGCCCGCGCTGCGGCAAAGCCCCGGCGCCAGGGTGGTCACCCTGTCCAGCCTGGCGCACCGGCGCACCACGCTGCGCCTGGACGACCTCAACTACGAACGCCGCCGCTACAACGCCTTCGCCGGCTACGGCGAGGCCAAACTGGCCAACCTGATGTTCGCCCAGGAACTGGACCGCCGGTTGTCCGCGGCCGACCTGGACGTGCGCAGCCTGGCCGCGCACCCCGGCCTGACCGACACCGAACTGGGCGCCAACGGCGGCCGGGCCCGCAAGAACAAGGTCCTCGAACTGGGCGTCAACCTGTTCAACAAGGTCGCCACCATGCGCCCCGAGCGCGGCGTGCTGTCCCAGCTATACGCGGCCACCGCGCCGGAGGTGCGCGGCGGCCAGTACTACGGCCCGGCCGGCGCGGGCGAGGTGTGGGGCGGCCCTGGCCTGGCGGCCTGCTCACCGGAGTCCCAGGACGTCGCGGTGGCGGCGGGGTTGTACGAGCTGAGCGGCGAGTTGACCGGGATCGCACCCGACCCGGCCTGACGTGTGATCGGCCACTCCCCCGCTGGGCTGGGGTCCCCGGCCCCGGGGACGTAGGCTGGCGGTCATGACCGTGGTGCCCGAGGGCCGCAAGCTTCTGCGGCTGGAGGTTCGTAACAGCCAGACGCCCATCGAGAAGAAGCCCTCGTGGATCAAGACCAGGGCGAAGATGGGTCCCGAGTACCGCGAGCTGAAGGGCCTCGTCAAACGCGAGGGCCTGCACACGGTCTGCGAGGAAGCCGGCTGCCCCAACATCTACGAGTGCTGGGAAGACCGCGAGGCCACCTTCCTCATCGGCGGTGACCAGTGCACCCGGCGCTGCGACTTCTGCCAGATCGACACCGGCAAGCCCGCCGACTTCGACGCCGAGGAACCGCGCCGGGTCGCCGAGTCGGTGCAGGCGATGGGCCTGCGCTACTCCACCGTCACCGGCGTTGCCCGCGACGACCTGCCCGACGGCGGCGCCTGGCTCTACGCCGAGACGGTCCGCCAGATCCACGCGCTCAACCCGGGCACCGGCGTCGAACTGCTCATCCCGGACTTCAACGCCGACCCCGAGCAGCTGGCCGAGGTCTTCGGTTCCCGCCCCGAGGTGCTGGCGCACAACCTGGAGACGGTGCCGCGGATCTTCAAGCGGATCCGCCCTGCCTTCCGCTACGAGCGCTCCCTGCAGGTGATCACCGAGGCCCGCGAGTTCGGCCTGGTCACCAAGAGCAACCTGATCCTCGGCATGGGCGAGACCCCCGAGGAGGTCACCGAGGCGCTGCAGGACCTGCACGACGCGGGCTGCGACATCATCACCATCACCCAGTACCTGCGGCCGAGCCTGCGCCACCACCCGGTGGAGCGCTGGGTCAAGCCGGAGGAGTTCGTGCAGCACAAGGAGACCGCGGAGAAGATCGGTTTCGCCGGGGTCATGGCGGGCCCGCTGGTCCGCTCCTCCTACCGCGCGGGCCGGCTCTACGCCCAGGCGAAGAAGTTCCGCGGCGAGCAGGTGCCCGAGCACCTGAACCACCTCTCGGAGGCCGGTCCGGGCGCCCAGGAGATCACCGCCCTGCTCGCGAGGTGAGGATCAACCGCCCGAATAGGTGAGCCGGGGCCACGGCCGTATCCTGGGACCATGGCCTCGAAGCCCCCCAAGCCGGACAAGGCGGCTGCCAAGGCGGCAAGCCGCGAGAAGCGCGCCGCGTCCAAGGCACGTCGCAAGCAGATCTTCGAAGCGTTCAAGATGCAGCGCCGTGAGGACAAGTGGCTGGTGCCGCTGATGATCCTCTCGGTGCTGGGCGCTACCGGCGTGGTGTTCGGCATCGGCTGGCTGATCGGCTACCCGTGGGTGGTGCTGCCGCTGGGTATCGCCATCGGCGCGCTGATCGCGGTGAGCATCTTCGGCCGCCGGGTGCAGCGCAACGTGTACTCCAAGGCCGACGGCCAGCCCGGCGCGGCGGCCTGGGCGCTGGACAACCTGCGCGGCAAGTGGCGGGTCACCCAGGCAGTGGCCGGCACCACCCAGCTCGACGCGGTGCACCGGGTGCTCGGCCGCCCGGGTGTGGTGCTGGTCGCCGAGGGCGCGCCGCACCGGGTGAAGCCGCTGATCGCGCAGGAGAAGAAGCGCATCGGCCGCATCATCGGCGACACCCCGATCTACGACGTCATCGTCGGCAACGAGGAAGCGGACAAGCAGGTCCCGCTGCGCCGCCTGCAGACCTACCTGTCCAAGCTGCCGCGCAACATCACCGTGGCGCAGATGGACGTGATCGAGAAGCGGCTCTCCGCGCTGGCCAGCCGCGGCGCGGCCCTGCCCAAGGGTCCGCTGCCGCAGGGCGCGAAGATGCGCAACGTGCAGCGCACCATCCGCCGCCGCTGAGCCGCCGCCGGGCCCTGGCGGCCCGGCTCCCGGCAGGTCAGCGCGCGATGGTCATGACGGTGCGGGCGACGTGGTCGTGCAGGCCACGTCCGTCCACATCCATCACCAGCGGCGGGATCACCAGGCACAGCAGCAGGGTGCGCAGCACCGAATGCCCGAACGAGATCCGCTCCCCGGCGCCGGCCAGCGAGGCCGGCTTGATGCCCGCCACCCAGTGCCCGGGGGTCCGGCCGAAGGCGGCCAGGCTGACCACGGTCAGCAACGCGAACAGCGCCATCGCCGACACCGCCGGGTTGGTGGTGAGGAAGTTGCCGATCAACGCGCCCGGCAACCAGTCGATGAGCAGGGCCAGGAACCGGCGACCGGTACCGGCCACCGAGCCCAGCCCGGCCTCCGGGAGCCCGAGTCGCTCCCCTCGGTAACCAGGTTCCGCCGCCGGATCACTCTCCCGCGCCGAGCCCGGTCCTGACAGCCACGAACCCGTCCACCTGCTCACGGTGTCAAGGGTAGGACGGGCGGTTGACCTTGCCCCGACCAGGTGGCGCCGTTCCCCGAAATGGGGTGTCGTTAACACCGGTGAAACACTCGGGTGATGACCGAGCAACACCATGGTCATACGGTCTGCTGGCAACAGGGCCGGTCCCGCACCGGTTCTCCTGACCGCGTGCGAGCACGCCGGCCCTGCCGGCACAACGACGAAGGAGCCAACGAGGGTGTTCACCAATCCCGACGAGGTCCTGAGCTTCATCTCTGACAACGATGTGAAGTTCATTGACGTGCGGTTCTGCGACCTGCCCGGCATCATGCAGCACTTCACCGTGCCGGCCACCTCGTTCGAGCGCGAGACGTTCGAGGAGGGCCTCGCCTTCGACGGGTCCTCGGTGCGTGGTTTCCAGTCGATCCACGAGTCGGACATGCTGCTGCTGCCCGACGTGGCCACCTCGCGCCTCGACCCGTTCCGGATCGAGAAGACCCTCATCATCAACTTCTTCGTGCACGACCCGCTGACCCGGGAGCCGTACAGCCGCGACCCGCGCAACATCGCGCGCAAGGCCGAGCAGTACATCGCCGAGTCCGGCATCGCCGACAGCTGCTTCTTCGGCGCCGAGGCGGAGTTCTACCTGTTCGACTCGGTGCGCTTCGACACCACCGAGAACGCCTCCTTCCACGAGATCGACTCCGTCGCGGGCTGGTGGAACACCGGCACCGACGAAGAGGGCGGCAACAAGGGCTACAAGGTCAAGTTCAAGGGCGGCTACTTCCCGGTCTCCCCGACCGACCACTTCGCCGACCTGCGCGACAAGATCACGCTGAACCTGATCGACTCCGGCTTCACCGTCGAGCGCGCCCACCACGAGGTCGGCACCGCCGGACAGGCCGAGATCAACTACAAGTTCAACACCCTGCTGCACGCCGCGGACGACCTGCAGCTGTTCAAGTACATCGTCAAGAACACCGCGTGGGCCAACGGCAAGACCGCCACCTTCATGCCGAAGCCGCTCTTCGGTGACAACGGCTCGGGCATGCACGCCCACCAGTCGCTGTGGAAGGAAGGCTCCCCGCTCTTCCACGACGAGTCCGGCTACGGCGGCCTGTCCGACACCGCCCGGCACTACGTCGGCGGCCTGCTGCACCACGCCCCGAGCCTGCTGGCCTTCACCAACCCGACGGTGAACTCCTACCACCGCCTGGTCCCCGGCTACGAGGCCCCGGTCAACCTGGTCTACAGCTCCCGCAACCGCTCGGCCTGCATCCGCATCCCGATCACCGGGAACAACCCCAAGGCCAAGCGCGTCGAGTTCCGCTGCCCGGACTCCTCCGGCAACCCGTACCTGGCCTTCGCCGCCATGCTGATGGCCGGCCTGGACGGCATCAAGAACAAGATCGAGCCCCCGGCCCCGATCGACAAGGACCTGTACGAGCTTCCCCCCGAGGAAGCCAAGAACGTCCCCCAGGTCCCCGGCTCCCTGGACGAGGTCCTCAACAACCTGGAGCGCGACCACGACTTCCTCCTCGAGGGCGGCGTGTTCACCCCAGACGTCATCGAGACCTGGATCTCCTACAAGCGCGAGAACGAGATCGACCCGATCCGCCTCCGCCCGCACCCGTACGAGTTCGCGCTCTACTACGACGTGTGATCGCTCCCGGGCTCCTACCAGGCATTTCCTGGTCTGATGCCCTGGGCAGGCCGTCCCCAGGCCGTGTGATTACGACCTAAGACGCCAGCAGTTCCAACGGCCGAGGGCCGGGTGGGTCACCACGACCACCCGGCCCTCGGCCATTTGTGTCCCTGTCGGCATCACTCGGTGACACTGACGGTTCACGGTGTCCGCATGACCAACATCAACCTGCTCATCCCGTTGGGTGCATCTGCGATCGGTGCCCTGATCGCGCTTGCCGGCGTTGTGGTTGGCCAACTGATGCAAGGACGGCGAGAGTTCAAGCTCCGCGAAAGCCAGTGGGTGCGCGAGGACCGCCACAGATTCACTGACCAGAAGCGAGATCTGTACGCCGACGTACTTGCGACCGTCGACAAGTGGCAGCGCAACCTTCGGGAGTTCCAGCACCACATGATCATCGGGCGATCCCCTTCTCCGAAGCTGTGGAGCCACTGGGTCAACGCGAAGTCCGCCGGTGACATCGACCGCCGACAGATGGATCTCCTTCTGGGGCGCGTGCGCTTGCTGTCGCCTCAGACCGCACCGTCGGTTCTCACCCACGTCGAGAAGCTCGACATGATGACCGGCTACGTCGCCTTGGAGCAGGCGCCACCGGAGCAAATCTCCTGGCCAGTGATCGAATCCAGTCTCGACGACCTCACGGTCACGCTGGCTCGTGACCTCGCCAATGGCGAGTAACGCCAGCGGTATGGTCAAGCCGCTTCCCTCTTAGTGCTGCTGAATACACGATCAACGGCACCACGAGTGCGCTCATGACTGGATGGCTCAGGTGCGTGCACACCCGCAGTGTGAACGCCGGGTCAGCATGCCCGAGGAACTCGGCCAGTGCCCGGATGCTGATCCCGTCATCGAGCAGCAGCGAGGCAAAGAAGTGCCGCAGCGCGTGGAACCCATCTGCCCACTTCGGATCCTTCACCCCGGCCTCCCGCAACGCGGGCTTCCACACGTGGTGGTTAAACGAGTGCCGGTAGATCGGCTTCCGCTCCCGCGTGTACAGCAGCAGGTTCACCGTCACCAGCTTGCCGTCCGGCTCCTCCCACGGCAGCGTCACCGGCAGCAGCTCGAACTTCTCGCTGTACGCCTTGATCGAGGCATTCCCGGTCGCGGAGAGCGGCACCTCCCGCACCTTCCGATGCTTGGACAGCGCGAACACCAGGCGCCCCCGGACGATCTTGATCTGCCGCTCGACCCGCAACGTCTGGCCATCCTTAGTGACGTCAGTCGGCGAGAGCCCGAACACCTCACCCTGCCGGAGCCCGCACCCAGCCCCAGCATCGATCATGACCCGGTACCGCTCCCCCAACTTGGCCCGCGCCGCGTGCACCTGCTCCTCCGGCCACGGCACCACCTTCGGGTACTCGCCCTGCGGCTTCGTCACCGACTTCGCGTTGCACGGGTTCTTCGTAATCCGCTCATCGTCGATCGCGGCCGGGAAGATTGCCGAAATGTTGGCGAAGATCGTCCTCCGGTACGTCTCGGCGAGCCCCTTCTTCTGAAGCTCCCGGTCCCGCTCCTGGATGTGGGACGGCAGGATCGCCCGGATCTCCTTGTCTCCCAAGTACGGCAACACACGCAGCTTGAGACGGAACTCCGTCCCCTCCCGACTCGAGTCATCGAACGTCCGCGAGTTCAGCCAGTCCTCACCGAGCTTCCGGAACAGCACCCGCCCCTTGTCCGGATCAAGGCGCGCCGCCAGGCGGCGCGTGCCCGGATGGTCGCACTGCCTTCGCCGGGCGCACCCATCCGGGCACGGCCGCCATCCGCTCCGCTGCGGCGCCCGACCCGCCGCTGCGCCCGGCGAACCCGCGGTTCCCAGCCGGTGCCGGTGGCCGCGCGCCGATACCAAAGTCGAACTGCCAGCGGTACCAGGCCGTCACGATCGCCAGCTCGGTCACCCTGATTGACTGCTTCCGGCAATCGCTGCCGCTCCCGTAGACAGCTCGACCCGTGACCGGATCGACCAACC
This sequence comes from Crossiella sp. S99.2, assembly GCF_023094165.1. GTDB lineage: Bacteria > Actinomycetota > Actinomycetes > Mycobacteriales > Pseudonocardiaceae > Crossiella. The sequence goes on from NZ_JALMDK010000028.1 coordinate 32,855, forward strand.
CACCGGCTTGCCAACGAAAACTGGCGTAGCTACAGCTAGGTCGGGCCGAGATGGTGCTCTCGGCCCGACCTCTTAAACTCCGAGACGCGTCACGACCTGCCGGTCAGCGCCACAGGGAGACCGTAGGTCCGCCTAGGCCGAGACCGCACCCCGATGTCAGTCACCCTTGTGCTTGGTCTTGTCGACCTGGACGTACCCCTGACCCTTCTTAGGCGTCGGGGGGAGCGGCTTACCTTCGACCGCAGTGACTTCGGTCTTGCTTCCGGGAATCTTGTACTGACCGGACGAAGGGGCAGGGGTACCCGGGGGCAGCTTCTTGCCAGCCATGGCAGGAACCGCCTTTCCGCAAGCGTTACTACCAAGCCTCGGACAGCCCTGTTGCCATCCGACGCTGCCTTGTTAGGGTCACCTTGCGCGACCAACGCATAGACCCCGGCTGAGGTATAGACCCCAGTCGGGGTCTTTCATGCTCGCAGCCGCAGCTTACGTTAGAAGCACGTTAAATCCTAGGCGACACTCACACCTCGATCGCAACATCTAGTGTTACGTAGCAGTAGATCACACTACATGTGGACATCTTTCAACTAGAAATCGAACAGGTGTGCGACCTTTCAACCAACTACTTGCAGTTGGACTCCCAAGCGTTCCAGGCCGTCTGAGGCCGACGAAGGTCAACCAACGACGACCAACATCGACAGAGAACCAGCAGGCCAGAACGGGTGCGGATGCAAGCGACGCTGGTAAGGGACGGGCTGTGGCACTCCTACGACGTGTGATCCGCGGTAACTGAAACGGCCGAGGGCCGGGTGGTCAGTGCGACCACCCGGCCCTCGGCCGTTTCGAACTCACGGACGCACTAGTTGCCAACCCGCGATCCCTACCCAAGTTCCTTCTCCACCACGGCGATCACGTCCGCCGGCACCTTCCCCCGCCCGGTGCCCAGCAGCCATCGCTCCAACCCGCGATCCCCCGCATCCCGCACCGACTTGTCCGCCAGCCGCACCACCTGCCGAACCCGGGCAGGCTCAGCCCCCTCGGCCAGCCGCACCAGAAACCCCCGATACCCCAGGTTCTCCGCGGGGGCCGCGGCCTTGGTCGTGGGCAGCGCGTCGATGCGGCGGCGTAGTTCGGTCGAATCGGTGGCCGAGAGCACCCAGGTCGGGTTGGGCATTCCCGAGTAGATGTCGAGTTCTACTTCGATCGGGTCGGTCACCGGTGGGGCTCCTGACTGCTGTGTGCCGCACGCGACCAGGAACGCCAGTAGCAGTGCGACGCCGAGCTGGGGTTTCATGCCACGTAGGCCGTGTCGTTGTTTTGGTAGAAGTAGCCGCAGAAGTCGGTGTAGTTGCCGCGGCAGATGTTGTTCGGGGCGTAGCCTCGGCCGTTCTCCTGGTAGATCGAGTGGCCGCAGTCGTCGGTGTACTTCGCGGGGGTGCCGCCGGGTTTGTGGCCCCACCACCAGTTCGGGCCGCCGGTGACCAGGCGGTAGAAGTGGTAGTCGCGGCCGGGCCAGATGACCATGGCGATGGTCAGGGTGTTGGTCTGGCAGCCGTCGACCCAGCCGTCGGCGCGCAGGCCGTCGGTGACGTTGCCGCAGCTCATCACGGTGGCCGGGCGGCCGCCGCGCCTGCCGGGCAGGGCGTAGCGGACGTCGGCGAGGTGGTTGCTGGCGAAGCAGTAGCAGTTGTTTCGGGTGACGTGGGCCGGGTCGTTGAAGTAGTTCGCGTTGGCGCTGAACACGTTCGAGCCGCAGGCCCACCAGGTGCCGCCCTGCACGCCCAGGTCGCCGGACTCGTTGGCCTGGTCGGGGTTTTCGCCTTCGGTGGCTTGCTGGACGCGGTCGGTGGGCGCCATGGACTGGGCCGCGGTCTGGATGAGGCTGACGCCCTGGCCGGCGATCTCGGTCAGTTCGTCGTCCACGCCGCTGTCCTTGACCGAGCTGGACGTGCCGAGCAGCCAGTCGGCGATCGGCTCGTCGGCCGGGCGGCTGCCGACGCGGAAGGTCAGCGGGAGGCCGGCGCCGTCGGCCAGCTGGGTGTCGTTCCAGGCGCCGTCGGTGGACTTGATCATGCGGACCAGCAGGCCGCGGTAGCCGAGGCTGAACTGCTCGTCCTCGGTGGCCACCGGCGAGAGCTGGTCGGGGTAGGCGGTGACCCGCTCGATCAGCTCGCGTTCCTGCGTGTCGGTGAGTCGCCAGGTCGGGTTCGGCATTCCGGAGAAGATGTCGAGTTCCACTTCCAGCACGGTGTTTCCCCCTTGCCGTGACGGGCGAAATTGCCCCTTCAGTCCAGTAGAGCCCAGTGCGGTGCGGGAAATACCGCCGCTCGCCATCGAGGGTCCCAAATGCTGCCCGATCGGGCAAGCAGCACCGAGTCCGGTTCAAGGTAAAATCAATTCGGACCAGTCGCCAACGTTTACCCAGTCTCGCTCTGGTCCACTGTGGCCAGCAGCTGACTGGCCAGCCGGGTGCGCACGTACAGCACCTCCCGGCCCCGCCGCTGTGAGGTGACCAGGGCGTTGCGCCGCAGTACGGACAGGTGCTGACTGACCGCGGGCGCGGTCAGGCCCACCGTGGCGGCCAGTTGCGTGGTCGACCTGGGTAAATCCAATTGCAGTAACAACAAAGCGCGGCTGCGGCCGATGAGATCACCCAACGGCAGATCGTATTCCGCATCGCCGGGATTTCGCCAGACCGAAGCCACGCCGTGCGGTGGATAAGCCAAGGTCGGCCGATAGGGCTCGTTCAGCACGACAAAGGGAGTCGGCCAGGCGAACACGGTCGGCACCAGCAGCAATCCCGCGTTCCCCGGAAGATCTTTCTCGCCGGAATGCCTGGCCAGGTCGATGTCGAGCCTGCCATCGGTGTAGCGGACATCCGGGTGCAGTCGGTCGAACGCCGCGGCGGTGCCGCCGGTGGCCAGGCCGGTGGCCAGCCTGGTGAACTCCGCGTCCAGCACCGCGTTCATCCGCGGCTGACTCGGCTCGATGACCAGCCGCCGGTACCGGACCAGGGTGTCGGCGAGGCGGGGCAGTTCGCGTGCCGGATCGGCGTGCAGTGGACGCAGTGCGGGTGGCAGCGCGGCGGCTGGGGCCAGCTCTTCCAGCGCCGAGCGGACCGCGGTGGCCGGGGTGGCCAGCAGCTGGTCGAGTTCGGCGCCGAAGTCGGTGTCCCAGCCCGCGGGCGGGAGCAGCAGGAAGTCGGGCAGCCAGCCGGGGCGGCAGGTCAGGGCCAGTGCCACGGTCAGGTCCAGGCCGGTGATCTCGCGGCGGGCCGCGGCGATCCAGCGCTGGTGCACGAAGTGCCGCGCCGGGTCGCCCAGGGTGCGCAGGCTGCCGGTCACCTCGTACAGCGGCGAGCGGGCCAGCCGGACCTTGGTCAGGTCCTCGGCACGCATCCGGAGGCTGATCACGGCCCCAGGGTAAACGCCGGGTCCGTCAATTAAGCGAGCGCGAAATGGTGGGCGGAGCGGCCCGCCGCGGGCGCAGGGTAGGCGGCGAGCCGCACTGGGCGGCACCACGACCGGGGAGCATCGCCGTGCCCGACACCCTTGACCTGTCCACGCTGGGCAACATCGACCCGGCCTGGACGCACCTGCGCAAGCAGGTCACGCCGGCGGAGGAGCTGGCGCTGCCCGGCACCTGCCTGAAGTGGTACCACGTGCACCGCCCTGACCAGCCAATCCCGGCCGTGGACCGCGCCCGCGCGCGGGAGTTCCTCACCGCCGAGGTGGCCGACGGCCGGGTAGTGACCCGCGGTGACCTGGGGTTCGTCGTGCTGCACAGCTCGGGCGAGGTGCTCTTCGTGCTGCTGTGTCTGTGGCGCGGCGTCAACGAGATGTGGCAGGCCGCCTACGCCAGCACCGGCGGCGGCCCGTTCACCCCCGTGCAGCAGGCGGACGGCCTCACCCCGACCCAGTGCGTGTGGGAGCTCGGCCCCACCACGCACGAGCGGGTGGCCTGGTCGCACTACCTGGAATCCGCCCGCGACCAGGACGCCAAACTCGCCTACCTGGCCGACCGGCTCACCGGCCTGGTCTGACCCCCGCGGCCCCGGATCACCTGGCCAGCAACGCCTGGCAGATCCGGGGCAGCGCCACGCCGATCGGCTCGCGGATCACCTCGGTCGCGTACTCGTCATAGGGCGTCGGCGCCGCGTTGACCACCACCAGCTTCGCCCCGGCCCGCACCGCCACCGCGCACAGCGAGGCGGCCGGCTCGACCTGCAGCGAACTGCCCACCGCCAGGAACACCTCACTGGCCGCGGCGATCGTGCGCGCCTTGCCGATGACCTCGCCGTCCAACTGCTGGCCGAACAGGATCACCGCGAGCTTCAGGATGCCGCCACAGTCCACACAGGACGGGTCCAGCTCACCACCGCGGACCCTGTCCAGCACCGCCGGCGTCGGCGTGCGCGCGGCACAGCCGACGCAGACGGCGCCATGCATGCTGCCGTGCAGTTCCAGGACCTTGCGGGCGGGCACCCCGGCCCGCTGGTGCAGGCCGTCGATGTTCTGGGTCAGCACCCGGACCGCGGGCCCCGCGCTTAACCCGGCCAGCGCCAGGTGAGCTGGGTTGGGCTGCGCGAGCCAGGCCGGGTGCGCCAGGTAACGCTGCCAGAAACGCTGCCGGATCTCCGGGTCGGACAGGAAGTTGTCCAGGGTGAACAGGTTGGCCAGCTTGGGATCGCGGGTCCAGATGCCGTCCGGGCCCCGGTAGTCGGGGATGCCGGAGTCGGTGGAGATGCCCGCGCCGGTCAGCACGGCGATCCGCCGCACCCCGCGCGCCCAGTCGGTCATGGTCGCCGAGGCTAGTCAGCGCGGACCGGCCGGGCCATCGGTTTCCGGGGCGCCCAGGCACTATCGCGGACGGCACACTGTCCACATGCGCCTCCCGCACGGCTCGACCAGCTTCAACATCACCACCCCCGGCCCCGGCCCGAAGCACTTCCGCACCCTGATCACCGCCGTGGCCCGGGAGTTCGGCGCCCACGTCGAGGAGTTCCTGGTCCCCGACGGGACACCGAACCACGTCACCGCCCGCGTCAACGAACGGCAGCGGCGCTTCGAGCTGCTCTGCCACGACTCGCTGTTCCTGCTCGCTTTCGCCGAGGTGTCAACAACTCCCGGCGCGCCACCGGTCTTCCGGAACGAGCCGCCCTGGGCCGAGCTGCTCCAGGCCAGGTCGGAATTCCGGGTCTACACCAAGGAAGAACTCGACACCCCACTGTCCAGAGTGGACCTCAGCGAGCTGAACACGTTCGAGCACAAGCAGATCCGCCACTGGCGGCCGGACACCGTCGGCGAGCTGACCTTCAACCACTGGGACTGAGGCTCAGCCCAGCGGCGGCAGGATCGCCTGGGCGTCCGCACCCCGCATCCACAGCCCGATGGCGAAGGCCGCGGTGGCCTCCAGCAGTCCGGCCCTGGACAGCGGACCGGCCACCACCGGATCGCAGCCCAGGTCCCGGACCAGGGTCTGGACCTGGTCCAGGGCGGTGGGGTCGTCGCCGCAGAGCGGGACCACCAGGGGGCGGCCGGCGAAGACCGGGGGTGTCAGCCGCCAGGTATCCACGTGGCACAGGTTGAACGCCTTGACCACGTGCGCGCCGGTAGTGGCGAGCTGTTCGGCCAGGCTGATGTCCTTGGTGGTCAGGGTCCAGTCGGGGCCGACCGGGTTGGTGCAGTCGATCACGGTGCGACCCGTCGCGCCCGCCTCGGTGAGCACGTCCAGGGCCGCGGCCGCGGGCACGGCCAGCAGGAGCACCTCGCCGAAGGCCGCCGCCTCGGCGTAGCTGCCGGTGCGGGCCTCCAGGCGGGAGGCCAGCGGGGCGGGGTTGGCGCGGGTGGCGATCATCAGGTCGTGGCCCTTGCGGATCCACTGGGTGCCGAGGGCCTCGGCCATGTTGCCCGCGCCCAGGATGCCGATGCGCATCAGGTTCCTTCCGTTGGAGTTGGCGATGGGCACACGGTAGGAAGGACGATGGGCACCGTTTGGTGTCCGTCGAGTGCGGCAGGCTGGGGCGGTGTTCACGCTGGAACGGGACCTACTGGCCGACTGCCGGGCGCGGCTGGCCTTCGACCTGATGGCCAACACCTGGAACCCGGTCGTGCTGTGGGCGCTCAAGGACGGGCCGCGCCGGCCGGTGCGGCTGCGCCGGGAGATCGGCGGCATCCGCACCAAGGTGCTCACCGAGACCCTGCACCGGCTGACCTACCACGGCCTGATCGCCAGGGACTGCTACCGGGAGGCCCCGCCGCGGGTGGAGTACCGGCTGACCGACCCGGGCCGCAGCCTGCTCGGGCCGATCGAGGCATTCGGCGCCTGGGCCTACCGGCACGGGGACGAGGTGCTGGCCGCGCAGGAGTCCGCCGAGGAACTCAGCGGCTGACCGGCAGGCCCAGCTCCACCCGGTCCAGCTCGCTCCACAGCCGCTGCCCGCGGTGCCTGCGCAGCAACGCCAGCGACACGCACTCCACCGGGATCCGCACCGGCTCGGCCCGCACCGCGGCCAGGATCCGGCGCAGCTGAGCCCCGTCAACCGGCTCGGTGTGCTCGGCCAGCAGCAGCCGGGACGGCTGGGGCCACCGCGGGCGCCTGCCGAGCACCCCGGCCACCGCGGCCGCCAGCGCCCGGCGCACCGGTCGCAGGTCGCCGGTCACGGCCAGCGCCACCGTGCCGCGCCGCCGGATGACCCGGCCGGTGACCAGTTCCCGGGCCGGGACCTCGGCCAGCCGTTCCCGCGCGGCCGCGGTGATGGCCTGCACCTCGGTGTAGCGCAGGCGCTCGGCCGGGCCCAGCTCGCGCAGTGGCAAGCGCAGCCAGGGCGGGGCGCACGGGTGCAGCTGCGGGAGTCGGCGCAGCGCGCCCTGGTACTGGCCGGCCAGCCGGTGCACGGCCAGGTGCTCCTTGAGCGGGATGTGCCAGCAGTACACCCGGTCGTCCACACGCTCCCCCGTCCACTCTGCTGTCTCCTTGGTACCGACCGGGGTCGTCAGCCCGCGTCCACCTGTGGTCGCGGCCGCACTCAGCAGACAGACCGAGGGCAGACAGACCGAGGGCCGGGCAGCGTGTCGCCGCCCGGCCCTGGGACTCCTTGAGTCAGAGGGTCAGGACTGGTGCTCCTGGGGCTGGGTCTCCGCCTGGGCCCGTTCCTTGCGGGCGCGCGCGGCCTCGGCCAACAGCATGGGCGAGGGGGCGCGGTGCACCGGCGATGTCCGAGCGGCCTGGTCACTGGCGGCCCGTGGCGACTGCCCGTTCTGCTCGACCATTACGTCCTCCTCCAGCCGGGTACTAACCAACTGCCCACGAGGCTAGGCCGGTCCGCGTCACCCCATCAGGCGAATCTGCGACTGCGGAGCGCGTCGGAATCGATTCCGGACGCCGCGCAAATGATCGCAAACACGCTGTTGACCAGCGCTTACCCGCGTGGGATGACAATCCGCCTTGCACCCTGGAGTTGGTCCGGATACCTGGACAAGATCTTCAGAATTCGTCCTCTTCGTCCTCATCCTCGGCATCGGAGAGGTAGAGGTCGACCGAGAACGGGCAGGGCAGGCCCGCCAGCCGGGCGGTCAGCGCCGGGGTGAAGGTGAGCTGGCCCTGGCCGTTGGTGGCCTCCACCGTGCACCACACGTCGACCTCGAAGTCGCCGAGCAGCCCGGCGAGCGCGCCCAGCTTCCCGTCCAGCTCGTCGAGCAGCCACTCCAGGTGCGCGGACAGCGGCTCGGCCGGCTCGGCCTCGCTCTCCAGCAGCCACATGGACTGCTCGCGCAGGGTCGAGATGCTCTTGCCGATCGGCTCACCGCGCTCGGCGACGGTGGTCGGGTCCAACCCGAGGGTTTCGGTGACCACGGCCGCGGCGGCCTTGGTGCTGAACAACCGCAGGGACGCGCTGGCGCGGGAGATGGCCACTCTCACTCCTCCTGGACGACAGCCCTCATCCTGGCAGACCGCGGTGAACGCTCAACCGCCGAGCAGGGCATCCCTGGTGACCTGGAGCTGACCGTGGTGCTGCGCCAGCTCCTCGTAGACGTGCTGCAGCGCCGCGCCCTGGCTGATGCCGCCGGGGAAGGTGCGCCAGTGCGGCGGCGGCTCCCGCCGGACCGGCTGGTCGTACTCGGCGGTGGCCACGTCAGCGCCGAACCGGGCCCGCACCACCGCGGTCCGCTCGACCAGTTCGGCCACCGGCCCGGCCGCGGTGAACTCGGCTGGCCGGTCCCGCTCGACCTCCCGCCCGGCCACCACCTGCCCGCCCCAGAAGGCGACCACGCCCAGGCAGTGGGTCAGGATCTGGTAGGGCGTGTTCGCCCCCGGCAGGTCCGGCTTCCGGTTGGCCAGCTCGTCACCCAGCTCCAGCAGCACCTCGGTCATACCGTCCAGGGCCCGGTCGACGAAGAACAGGTAGTCCGCCTCGCTGATCACGCTCGTGCCTCCCCGCGTTCCGGCTCCTCGGCGAGTAGCTTGCCAGGCGTGACCGACAGTCTCCGCGAAGACGAGCCCGATGTGCCCACCCGCATTGTCAGCCACTTCTACGACAACCTCGCCGACGCGGTCGAGTCCCTGGAGGCCGCCGAGCGGCTCGGACTCGGCGTGACCGTGCGCAATCGCGTGGTCCTGCAGGGCGCCAACGACGACAGCGGCGAGGTGCTGCTGGAGGAGTGGGTGGTCGATGTCTACGACGCGCCGCCGTTGGAGGAGGACGAGGACGACCTCCCCGACGAGGACGACGACGAAGAGATCGCCGCCGTGCCCGCCGGGCAAGCCACGCCGTAACTCAGTCCACCACCAACACCAGCTTGCCGCGGACGTGCCCCTCCTCCAGGAGGCGGTGCGCCGCGGCGGCTTCGGCCAGTGGGAAGGTCTGCTGCACGTCCACCCGCAGCCGGCCTGCCGCGGCCAGCTCGCCCAGGAAGGTGAGCTGTTCCTTGTCCGCCTGGGCGAAGACGTAGCGGCCGCCCTGGGCCAGCACCTCGTTGCCGACGATCGAGGAGTGCCGGGCCGGGTCGCGGATCAGCCGGGGTGAGTCGGTGAGCGCCTGGCCGCCGATCAGGTCGACCGCGGCGTCCACCTTGCCGTCGCCACCGACCAGCGCGGCCACCCGCTCCACCAGGCCCTCGCCGTAGGTGACCGGTTCAGCGCCCAGTTCGCGCAGGTAGTCGTGGTTGCGCTCGGAGGCGGTGCCGATGACCCGCTTGGCGCCCAGTTCCCTGGCCAGCTGCACCGCGACGTGGCCGACCCCGCCCGCGGCGGCGTGCACGATGACGGTGTCGCCATCGCCGACGCCTGCCGCGCGCAGGGCCTGCAACGCGGTCAGGCCGACCAGTGGCAGCGCGCCCGCGGTCACCCAGTCCAGGCCTGCCGGTTTGCGCACGATGGCGCGCTGCGGGGCGGCGACCTGTTCGGCGTAGGCGCCGTGTTCCACGCTGTCCTTGCGGATGTAGCCGAACACCTCGTCACCCGGGGCGAACTCGGTGACGTTGGGGAACACCGCGGTCACCACCCCGGCGACGTCCCAGCCGGGGATCAACGGCAGGTGGTGCGGCATCACGCCCTGGAGGTAGCCCAGGCGGATCTTGAAGTCCACCGGGTTCACCCCCGCGGCACGCACCTGGATGAGCGAGTTCTCCGGACCGAGGAGCGGTTCGGGCAGTTCCTGGAGGCGCAGAACCTCGGGGCCGCCGAACTCGTCGAACGCGATTGCCTTCACTCTCAGGAATCGTAGAACAGCCGCTCCACCACCGCCCGGGCACGACGGGTTACCCGGCGGTACTCGTCGATGAACTCACCGGGGTCGGCCGCGGCCGGGTAGCCCATGGCGCGGGCCACCGCGGCCAGCTCCCGGCCCTGCCGGGGCAGCTGGTCGGTGGGTTTGCCGCGGACCAGGGTGGCCGCGTTGCGGGCCCTGGTGGCCATGGTCCAGGCCGCCTGCAACGCGGCGGCGTCGGCGTGCTGGACCAGTCCCGCGGTCTCCGCGGCCGCCAGTCCCTCCACTGTGGACGGTGTGCGGAGGGCAGGCACGGTGTGCGCGTGCTGAAGCTGGAGCACCTGCAGCGTCCACTCGACGTCGGCCAGCCCGCCGCGGCCGAGTTTGGTATGGGTGGCCGGATCGGCGCCGCGGGGCAGCCGTTCGGCGTCCACCCTGGCCTTGATCCGCCGGATCTGCAGCACACTGGCGTGGTCGAGGCCGGCCGCCGGGTAGCGCACCGGGTCGATCATCTCGACGAATCGTTGTCCCAGTCCGGGATCGCCCGCGATCGGCCGGGCCCGCAGCAGCGCCTGCTGCTCCCACACCTCGGCCCACTGGGCGTAGTAGGCGCGGTAGGACTCCAGGGTGCGCACCAGCGGTCCGCTGCGGCCTTCTGGTCGCAGGTCGGCGTCGACCTGCAGCGCCGGGTCCTGGCTGGGCGCGCCGAGCAGTCTGCGGATGAGTTCGGCGACCGCGGCCGCGTACCGCACCGCCTCGGTTTCCCCCGCGCCCGCAACGGGTTCGCACACGAAGAGCACATCGGCGTCGGAGCTGTAGCCGAGTTCGGCGCCGCCAAGACGACCCATGCCGATCACCGCGATCCGGGCCGGCTGGGACCCGCGTTCGGCGGCCACCGCACGGCAGGCCGCGTCCACCGCGGCCTCCAGCACCGCCACCCACACGCTGCTCAGCGCGGCGCACACCGCGGGCAGTTCCAGTTCACCGAGCAGGTCCGCACAGGCCACCCTGAGCAGTTCGTGGCGGCGCATCGAGCGCGCGGCGGTGACCGCGGTGACCGGGTCGGCGTAGCGGGCGACGGTGCTGCGCAAGGAGATCGCGACCTCGGCGGGCTCGCGGCCGGCCAGCGCGGGGGTGTCGGCGAGCAGCCGCAGCACCTCCGGCGCGCGCACCAGCAGGTCCGGCACCGTCCGGGAGGTGCCCAGCAGGAAGGCCAGCCGCTCGGCCACCGCGCCCTCATCGCGCAGCAGCCGCAGGTACCAGGGCGTGGTGGCCAGCGCCTCGGACACCCGGCGGTAGGCCAGCAGCGCGCCGTCGGGGTCGGGGCTGTGCGCGAACAGGTCCAGCAGCACCGGCAGCAACGCGCCCTGGATCGCGGCCCGCCGGGACACCCCGGTGGTCAGCGCCTCGATGTGCCGCAGCGCGCCGTCCGGGGAGGCGTAGCCGAGCGCGGCCAGCCGCAGCTTGGCCGAGTCGGTGGACAGCCGCAGCGCCTCGCTGGGCACCCTGGCCACGGCTTCCAGCAGCGGCCGGTAGAACAGCTTCTCGTGCAGCCGCCGGACCCGGTTGCAGTGCGAGCGGAACTCCGCCTGCAGCACCGCGCCCGAACTGCGCCGCCCATCCGGCCGGACCCCGGCGGCGCGGGCCAGCCAGCGCAGGCCGAGGCGGTCGTCATCGGCGGGGAAGAGGTGGGTGCGCCGCAACCGTTGCAATTGCAGGCGATGCTCCAGGGTGCGCAGGAACCGGTAGGACTCGGCCAGCCCCGCCGCGTCCGCGCGGCCGACGTAACCGCCGTGCCCGAGCACCCGCAACGCGTCCATTGTGGACAGAACGCGGAGTTCGGCGGCGCCGCGCCCGTGCACGAGTTGCAGTAGCTGCACGGCGAACTCGACATCGCGCAGCCCGCCCCGCCCGAGTTTCAGCTCCCGGTCGCCCAGCCCGGCGGGCACGTGCTCCTCGACCTTGCGCCGCATGGCCTGCACATCGGCCACGAAGTGGTCCCGGTCCCCCGCCGACCACACCATCGGCGAGAGCGAGTCCACATAGGACTGACCGAGTTCGGCGTCCCCGGCCACCGGCCGCGCCTTGAGCAGCGCCTGGAACTCCCAGGTCCGCGCCCACCGCTTGTAGTAGGCGATGTGCCCGTCCAGGGTGCGCACCAGCGCACCGGCCTTGCCCTCGGGCCGCAGCGCCGCGTCCACCTGGAAACACGCCTCGCCGGCGACCCGCATCAGCGCGGCGGCCAGCCGGGTGGCCACGCCGATATCGCCCTCGGCCACGAAGATGACGTCGACATCGCTGACGTAGTTGAGTTCCCGCGCCCCGCACTTGCCCATCGCGATCACCGCGATCCGGCAGGGCAGCCCGTCGGTGTCCGCGGGCACGATCTCCAGCACACCCACGGCCAGCGCGGCCTGCAGCGCGGCCCCGGCCAGGTCGGAGAGCACCGCGGCCACGTTCTCGTAGGAGACCTGCGGGGCGTCGCCGTCGATGGTGTGCGCCAGGTCCGCGGCGGCGATCCGCAGCAGCTCCAGCCGGTATGCCTCGCGCAGCGTGCGCACCGCCTCGGGCCCGCGGAGTCCGGCCCGCCACACCGGTTGTGCCGGGTCGGCGCCGACCGCGGCGAGTAGCCGCGCGGTCAGTTCGGCGACCTCGGGCAGTGGCGCGTCCAGCGCGCCGTCGAGCACTTCCAGCCGGGCCGGATCGGCGATGACGAAGTCGGCGAGCGCGCTGGAGGCGCCGAACACCGCGAACAACCGGGTGCGCAGTCCCGCCTCGGTGCGCAGCCGTTCGTCCAGCGCGGGCCAGCCCTCGCCGATGGCCTCACGCAGCCGGACCAGGCAGCGCAGGGTCAGATCCGGATCAGCGCTGCGGGAGAGCGCGGCGAGTTTGGTCTCCGCACCCGGCCTGCCCCACCAGCCGACCTCGCCGAGCAGGTCGGCCGCGCGCGGATCGGTCAGCCCGAACCGCGCGGGCGAGGGCGTGGCCCGGCTGGGATCGGTGAAGGTCATCCGCTACACCAGCGGCAGACGCCGGCCGGGCCCCGCCTGACTCAGCTCACCGGCGGCGAGCCGGACGAACCGCTCGGTGAACGGCTGCCACACCTCGGCCAGGTCCTGATGCCGCTCGACCAGGTGGTCGTGTTCCAGGTGTCCACGCGGCGCGAACGCCGCCTCCTCGGGCGAGTGCTCGGCCCAGCGCTGGACCAGTTCCGGGGTGGTCTCGATGTGGAACTGGAGCCCGTAGGCGTTGTCCCCCACCCGGAACGCCTGGTTGACGTACTTCGGCGAGGAGGCCAGCAGGACCGCCCCGCCGGGCAGCGCGGAGATCTCGTCGACGTGGTACTGGAGCACGTCGGGCGTCATCGGCAACGGCTCGAACAGCGGATCTCCCGCCGCCGCGTCCCGCTTGGCGATCAGCAGGGTGCCCACCTCGGGCCCCGCCACACCGGGCCGGACCTGGCCACCGGTGGCTGCGGCCAGGAGCTGCCCGCCGAGGCAGATGCCGAGTACCGGCACCCGGCGGCCGACCGCGTTGGCCAGCAGCGCCCGCACGTCCTTGAGCCAGGGGTGTTCGGCGTCGTCGTAGGCGCCCATCTCACCGCCGAGGCACACCAGTGCCTGGTAGCCCTCGACGCTGGCCGGGATGGGTTCCTGCCCGGCCCGGACCAGGTGGATCTCGGCGCCGGCATCCAGTAGCCAGTCGGCGAGCGGGCCGAGCGGGTCCAGGTCGGAAGGCTGGATGACAAGCACCGAGGTCATGGGAGAAAGCCTAGGCGCTACCGCCTAACAGGCGCAGGCCACCGCCCGGTGGATGTGATCACCCGCTCCCACCGCGGTGCCCTCGACCGGATAGCCCGCCCCGATCCAGGCCTGGATCCCGCCGGCCAGCCGCTTCACCGTGAACCCCAGTCCGGCCAGCCGGGCGGCGCCCTTGGTCGCGGCGTTGCACTGGAAGCTCTCGCAGTAGCAGACATAGACCAGGTCACGGTCCAGCTGCGCGGTGCTCTCCTCGGTCAGCGTGGCGTAGGGCAGGTTGATCGCACCGGGGATCCTGGCCGCCGCGAACGCCGCCGGCCGCCGGCACTCCACCAGCACGTACCCGGTGACCGTCCCTGCCACCAGATCCCGGTGCACGTCGTCCGGATCGGCCTCGAAGGCGAGTTCGGCGGCGAAGTGCGCCGCTGCCACCGCGGGCTCGGCCAGTGGGAGGGAAAGCACGTGGGAAGTGGTCTGCATGCTGGAAATTCTCGGGCAGTGGGACGCCCTCGAACATGGGGCGTTCCTGGTTCTAGCCTGGTTGTGCCTGTGTTTCCCCGCGAAAATCGAGCTTTGACGAGGATTTGGTCGCGTGGACCTAGATGAACTGGACTGGCGCATCCTGGACCTGCTGCAGCAGGACGGCCGGATGACCTTCACCGAGCTGGCCCGCCGGGTCAACCTGTCCGCCCCCGCCACCACGGAACGCGTGCGCAGGCTGGAGCAGCTGGGAGTGATCACGGGTTACGCCGCGGTGGTCGACCCCCAGCTGCTCGGCCTGCCCGTTCAGGCCATCGTCCGGGTCCGGGTCAGAAGCCTGGACTCGCCGCGGTTCCGCGAGCGGGTGCTGGCCCTGCCGTCGGTGTGCGACGCCGACCACGTGACCGGCGACGACTGCTGGCTGCTGCGGGTGCGATGTAAGTCGATGGCCGAACTGGAGCAGCTCGTCGATCACGCGCAGCAGTACGGCGAGACGACCACGTCACTCGTGTTCTCCTCGCATGTGCGGAACCGCCCCGTCAGCAGTCCCGGCTGAGAAGGCGATCTCCACGGCGTCGAACACCGGCCGATAACCCAGCCGCGGATAGATCCGGTTCGTCACCGGATCCCGGAGATCGGTGAACAACAGCACGTCAGTGGCCCCCTGGTCGAGCGCCCACCGCGAGGCCGCCGCCGTGGCCGCCGAGGCATAACCATGCCCCCGGTGCCGCACCGGCGTGTAGACGTACCGGACCCGGGCCATCCCCCCGCTGGGCACATTGGTGAACGCCAACGACACCGGCGTCCCGTCCACCTCCCAGACGAAGTGCGGATCCCCCGCCTCGAACGCGGCCAGCACGCCGGCCCGCTCATCCAGCGAATGCCCCACCCCGTCCAGCTCCAGGCCGAACGCCTCCCGCCACTTCACCAACAGCTCCAGATCAGCCACCCCGCCAATCCGGGCCGCACCGGCGACTGCCGGCGGCGCCAACTCCCCCAACCGGAACAGCCGCGAAGCCATTTTCTCCTGGGTCAGCTGCCCGGTCCGCTCAGTCCAGGCCCGCGCGAACGCCGCGGCAGCCTCCCGCGGCCCATACACCGCGGTCAGGTCAGGGGCATGCAGGAGTACCGCGTCCACGGCGGCGGGGACGGTTTCCAGCGGTAGCCCGCCGATGTGCAGTGGCCAGGGCGCGGTACGCAGGCTGGCGCCGACCAACGCGCCGGAGTTGTCGTGCACCGTGAGCATGAGCGGATTGGCGTAACCGGGCTCGGTGCCGGTCAGGCAGCGCTCCATGACGGTGATCGCGACGGTGTTGCGCACGGGGTCCGCGAGGAAGTGCGGCCCCGCAAGCTTCCAGAAGAGCTGAGGATTGGTGTGCACCTGCGCATCCATGTACCCAGGGTGCGCCGGGTCGAAGGTTCCGGCGACTCAATTTTGCGGCCACGGCCTCGGCGCCACCCACGCCCGCGCCCGGGTTCGAACGCAAAAAAAGCGTGTGGCCCCAGAACCGAAGTTCTGAGGCCACACGCAAATTTAGTTCGGCGGCGTCCTA
>NZ_JALMDK010000029.1 GCF_023094165.1 Crossiella sp. S99.2
CTCGACCTTGGACCGTCCACGACCCGCCATCGCCGAATCCTACAATTAGATAGCGGATTTCAGGCGCAGGACACTAGGTCGGCGCAGTAGAGCGAGAATTTCATGGCGTAGTCCACGTGCCCAATCGCCTGTTCCTCGGCTCGCACGACCTCCTCGATCCGCACCGGGGCACGCCCTGTCTCCGCTCGTGCCCGGTTGATCGCGGCGAGCATGACCTCACGCTCGAAAAGTACCCATTCGAGTGTCTGAGTGCCGTTGGAGGTCTCCACGTAGGTCCTGCGTGCGGATCGTTGCTCCATGGCCATGGCCAGGACAGCGCGAAACTGGTCGCGCAGCTGCTCACGTCGCCGATGCTCGGGGTAGGTGAGGGACATTTTCTCCGGACTCCCAGCCGTTGTGAGGTCAGAGGGTACTGGGTGCTGGTGCTTGTTCAGACTGCCAGAGCCAGTGTGGCTCAACGACGTAGCTGAGACGGTGGTGCGGCGGATACGGTGGTGTGCCGTCTCGACCCGGAACACGTGAACCCGTCAGGTGACATCGTGTCGATGGACGCGGCCGAAGAATTCAGCGGCCGCGCACAAGAAGGGGTGCTTCGTGGGCACGATCATCACGCTCCCCGCCGAGGCCGCCGGATGGACCCTGGAAACACGAGCGGATTCGTTCTATCTCGGCCTCAGAAGGCGGAACGGTTCCCGGGCAGGCACGTGTCCGAGGACGCGCTGCTCGCACGCCGGAGCAGCAACCGGGCAGGAGCGTTTCGCTTCTCTCTACACGCGGTACCTGCGGTCCTGGTCGTGCTCGATACCGCCCTGGGCCTTACTGGGGCGGAGGTGCGCGGCCATTGCCCCAGGATGTGGAACGTCGAGGCGGATGTGAACCAGGTGAGAATCACGGTCGAAGGGCCGGTCACCAGATTCCGTGCAGGCCAGTCCTTCGAGCACACGGTCGTTGTGGAACTGCCGTTCCGTGGTCTCCAGGAACTGCGGGACAAGATCGTTGAGGTCTGCGCGGGGTCGTGGACCACCGGGGACGCAGTGTGATCCCTGCGCGGATCGGCTGGGAAGCGGCGTGGTTCGGCTCCGGGAGGACTGCCCCATGCTCTGCCGGACCGGTGATCGCTTGCCACCCTCGCCCAGGCACAGAAGAGCCGCTGTATCTGCCGCCAGAGCGGTGCTGGTGCGTCGCTACGACCACGGCGTCACTGCGGCGCAGGTCAGCATCACCACCTTCTGAGGTGCGCTGTCGCGCTGGCACACGAGTTCGCAGATGAGTGTCTGACCGCGGTGTGCGCGCCTGCCCCTGAGCGCTGCAGGGAAGCAGGGGCGGGCGGTGGCCGTTCAGGTCGGTCGCAGGTCCAGCGTGGCGCGTGGGGTCCAGCGGTAGCCGGATGCTGCGAGGTCCTGGATGACATCGACCAAGTGGAGGCGGTCCAGTTGCAGCGGGACCCGCTGGTCGGTGGCCCGCCGCAAACGGCTTTGCACTTCGCCGGAGTCGCCGTCGGCGATGCCGTAGGCCAGGGTGATGTGTGGCCGTTCTTGCTGTTTGATCATGGCTGTGCCCGGCCCGAGGACATCGTCGATGGCTGTGGCGATCCGGGCACACAGTGTGTTCCAGTGGTGGTCTGGGGTCAGGTCCAGCACGACCGCTGAGGCTCCGGCCAGCGCCGGGCCGGCGAGCAGGGACAGCGGGGATACCGTGGCCAGTTCTGCGCGTAGCCGCGCGAGCAGAACCTCCTCGGTTGCGGCCTCGAACGCATCCATTGGGGTTGTGATCTTGAGCAGGGTGGCGTGCAGCCACTCGGGGGGTACTGGTGTGAGGAAGTCCAGCCCCTGCAGGGTCGGCGCGTAAGCATCCAGCAATGGAGCGAGGGTGTTGGTGTCGGGCAGGTAGTAAATGTGGGTCAGGCGGCGGTTTGTGGGCCAGATTCGGCCGGGGGTGAAGAAGGTTTTCATGGTTGATGATCTCCCGATTGACCCCGATCTAGTCAAGGAGCGGGTGAGGGCGTTCGCTGCTGGCGATCGTCGCTGCCGGTGGGATTATCTCGACGACATCGTCGGGGCTGCTGTGGATTCTCAGGCGAGGCGGCGATCGGGCGGCATCATCGGGGTTCAGGTGGGGATGGATTCCGATCACGGTCTCGGCCGGGGTGGTGTGCACCGGCAGCAGCGGGCCAATAAGGGCGAGTTGTTCCACGACATCGGCTCGCTGCAGGTAGTCCGGGTCCACGCCCACGACCAGGCGCCGGTGCAGGCTCTGGGTGGTGGCCGGCGCGCCGCCCAGCTCGAACAACGCGATCGGCTGGACCGTGATCCGGGGATCGTTGGCCGGGAACCAGAACATGATCACCAGGCGGGGCAGGTTCAGGTGGTGAGGTTCCCAGGTGGCCGGCTTGCGGTGGCTTCGGGGACCGGTCAGCTCACAACGATCCTGGCGGGGGTTGCGCACCAGACACCGGGATTCGGCCAGTAGCCGCACTGCCTGGCTTTGCCAGTCCTGAACGTCGGACGTTCTCCCGGCATTTCCACGTGGGTTCCGCAATTCTCGTGAGGCGTGTGGTCGGAACTCGGGAGCCGGTGGGAGGTTAGGCGGGTCGTCCTACTTGGGGTCGCGGTTCAGCGGTCGGGATTCTTGGGGTGCGGCCAGAGGTCGATGAAGTTGCCGACGCGGGCGGTGTGGTTGGCGCAGGTCTCGGCTGCCGCTAGGAGGGCGAGGGTGTCGGCGGGGGTCCAATCGCGGGCGTCTTGGTCGCGCAGGTCGGTCAACAGCCGGTGCAGGCCGTCGAGGGCGGCGGCCAGGCCGGCGTCGAAGTGGCCAAGGTCGAGGTCGAGCCCTGTGAGGGTCGCGTTGAGGATGTCGCGGATGTCGCCTTGCCAGGTGGGGTGGTCGAGGTCGTCGCGATACAAGGGCTGGGCCAGCGCGGTGGCGAGGTCCATGGCGAGGCCGACGTGGAGGTTCCACAATCGCTGCTGGGTGGTCGGGTCGGTCATGCGCGTGGCTCCTGGTCGGTGAGCAGGACTGAGGTGATCGCGCCAAGGGTGGCCCAGTCCACGGTCGGCGCTGCCAGCAGGTCGGCGTAGCGGTGGACTTCGACGTGGGTGTGTTCGGTGTCGCCGGCGACACCGTGGGTGCGGCGGTCGGATCGTGCGAGGTCCAGCTCGTCGGGGGTGAGTTCGACGGCGAAGACGTGCTGCTGATGGCCGGACAGCGTGGCAGTGGGCTGGCGGGCGTGGTGGAGGTGGACGCGGTCGGGAGCGACGGTGATACCGGTCTCCTCGGCGAGTTCGGCGACGGCCTGCTCACTCGGCGACGACGGTGCGAGGCTCGAGCCGCCGGGAAGTTCGCGCACGAACCCGTCCGCGGTGGTGGCCGGGGAGCGGAACTCGCGGACGAGGACGATCTCGCTGTTGGCGAGTTCAGGTGCTCGGTGGTAGGCGACGACGGTGGAGAGGTCCGGCCGGGAGAGCACTACTTCGTTGGCTTTCTCCCGTTGCTCGGCGGCGATCCAGATGACGGCGTGGAAGGCC
Organism: Crossiella sp. S99.2; assembly: GCF_023094165.1. Classification (GTDB taxonomy): domain Bacteria; phylum Actinomycetota; class Actinomycetes; order Mycobacteriales; family Pseudonocardiaceae; genus Crossiella. Next base: position 3,525 of record NZ_JALMDK010000029.1, read on the forward strand.
CAGAACAGGACGATGTCGCGGTCGGGGCCGACGCGGAAGGTCCATTCCAGCCTTCCGGAACGCAACTGGTTTCCGGCTGTTTCCTGGGCGGTGAGCCAGTTCTGGAAGGAGCTGGTGCGCCACAGCAGCAGGGGCGCGTGCCGCTGGCCGCCGGTGCGGCGGGCGCCGGGCCCGATGTGGTCGAGTGCGAGCGAGACGGTTCCGGAGAGATCGTCGGCGAGTGGGATGCCCGTGTCGGTGGCGTAGTCACGCTGGTAGCCCGCATGGTCGGCACTCGGCGGTGTGCCGAGCACGGCCCGGCCGCTGTCCTTCCAGTGGCCGAACTCGTCGTTGGTGGTGAACCCGGGCAGGCCATGGCCGCGGGGAATCCAGAACAGCGCGACGTCGGCGCGGTCGCCCCAGTGCAGCTCCCAGACGCGGTTGGTGTCGTGGGCGGGCCAGCGTTCGCCGTTGCGAGGCTCGGGCACGAAGACGACCAGGTCCCCGTCGCCATGCCACCGTGCACAGAGTTCGGCGAGGGCTTCGGGTCGCCAGCTGTCCACGTCATTGGTGCGGGGCGTCGGCCCGCAGAGGAAGATGCTGGCGTCGTAGCTCTCCGGTGGTTGTTCACCGGCATGAACGGCAATGACGTTGCGGGACAAAGATTTCTCCTACCTTCTGATGCTGCCGCCCTGCTCGGGATGAACCGTGGCGATGTAGTTCATCGCGGCGGTAGCGGACAAACCGAACAGGTGCATCAGCACGACCGGGTCGACGGTGTGGCGGGCCTCGTCCACGATCCGCTCCAGTCGCAGGTGAGTGGCATGGGTTCCGAGCCGGGCCAGCTGCCGTCGCAGGGCGATCTCATGGGTGCAGCCGACGGAAATCTCCCAAGGCGACTGTCCACGGTGGACTGCTCTCAAGCGCTGTGCGCACCGGGCATCCCGGCATCGCGCGGGCCAGGCCGGACCTCATCACAGCGCAGACGCCACGGACGGGATGCTGACACTCGACGGGACTCTAGCCGACGGGGCATTCCCGCGCACAGCGGCGCTGACTCGGCCTGACATCTCAATTTAAGCAGCGCGTGGCGCTCGATGTCCCGTAGCAGCGACACCTCGATCCATTCCACAGTGGACAGCATAGAACCAGTCCAGGTCAGCCGGGCACTGTCGCATCACGCACGTGACGACACAGTCTTGTCGGTGACGCGGCCTACCCTGCAACGACTACGGCGACGTCGCCTTGCCGGCGGCAAGGGCTCAGCCACGGGCGATGTGAGAGGAGCGGACCTTGGTGACCAAGACCGACACGAGGGTGATTCAGCAATTCACCTTGCTGCATTGTCCCTGTGTGCCACCGGATCCTCGCTTCGACGACCCTTGTCACGATGCGATCAAGGCGTCCCCGCCGGTCGGGTGCACCCCGGTTGAGGTGGGTGGCCTGTTCGGATTGGACTGTCGGCGCGAGGCTCCCACACTGCTGGAGGCTGTGGCCGCGGTGTGCGCGGAGGTCACGTCCGCACATGGCATTGCGCTGAGAGATCTCAGCGTGGAGAAGCTGTGGGAGTTCTCCTGCGATGGCCCCAACGGCTGGGGTGCGACCATCGTCGGGCAGCTGCTGCTCATGGCTGCAGAACGCGGCGCGTTGCTCGGGTACAGCATCGAGGACCTCATCGGTTTCCTGAGCACTCTGGACTCCGCTCACCCCGACCAGGTTGAGGGTGACTAGCTCACGCGGCACCAATACACGGCACTGGGCGAGACCGGCGACGGGAGTCACGGTGGACCGGCGATGCCTCGGCGTTTGCCAAGGACAGCAGGTCTTGCGCTGCCTGCAGTTCGGCGGTTCTCGCGGCGAGGAAGCCCGGCGGGCCGGCGGAACGAGCCGGTAGTGCGGTACCGGACATGGCGGCTGTCGTGGTTGGTCACCGAGGTTCAGCTGCTCGCTGCGGTCTGGAGGCACCAGGTCAGCGACGACCTGGCGCACGATTCGTCCCTGCGATGCCCGCCCCGGATCCAGCTGCGCAGGTCGTCAGATCCCCCTCGCTGGCCGCGGCCCTCATGTCGCCGTGGGTGTGGCTGTGATCAGCGGGGTTCGACCGGTTTCCGGCCAAGCTGCACCACGCGCGAGGTCTGCTCGTCCCACCGCAAACCGCCCCCATCCTCTGGGAACGTGTCATTGTCCACAATGGATACTGCGGTGACCGGTACCCGTTGGGGGCGCAGCAGCTGCCCTGCCGGTAGCTCCGCGCGGGTCAGCGCTGACCCCAGGGTCTCGGTGTCCACATCGGCTGCGGCGTAGGCCAGCGAAATGTGCGGTCGGAAGGGTTGGGACGGCTCTGGGGCGGCGGCGTCGCCGAAGACCGCACGGATTGCCGCGCGGGAGGCAGCGGCCAGCTCGGCCAGCCGCGGATCGGGGTCGACGTAGACCTCTACCCCGACAGTGGCCAGAAACGCCGGGCCCACCATCACCTCGAATGGTTCGATCTGGGCCAGCGCGGGCGCCACCTGCTCAGCCAGTGCCTCCCATTGCTGGCTGGTGACCTGTGCGGATAGCACGTCGAGCCATGCCAGGGTGATGTGCAAGTACCTCGGCTCGACCCGGGGTAGTGCTGTTGGCCGGGCCGGGCCATCCGGGTACTGGGTGGCCCACCAGGCATCGATTCGCTTGAGATAGGCCCGCTGCAGCGGTTCCAGGCCGGGAGTGGTGAGGTAGAGATGTGGCCGCGAGCCTCTCGGGCTCCACGCGCGATCCTGGAAGTTGAGCACCCACATTCCTTTCCTCCGCGCCTGGGGCACGGCCGGGTGATTGCCTTGGGCAGACCTGCGGGGCGTAGTTGCACAGGTTCGTCCATTCCACTCCCCTCTGATGCACGTTAGCCCGGCCATGCCTGGTCTCTAGCTAAGTTGGTGCGAATCACCGACATAGGTGATCCATCACGGGTCCACACTGAGTTCATGGCCACCATCGCCGCCACCGAGCACACCGCGCTCGTCCACGTTCCGGACAGCCGGGTCACGGGCCCGCCGCAGGATCGACACGACTGGGCCACCACGGTTGGCGACCTGGTCAGCGACGATCCCAAGCCAGCCACCTGTGGGCTGTCCTGGCTGGCGTGCTCGGATGAGCGCGACCTGCTGGCCAAGCAGGCGAGACTGGCCAGGATCTGCTGCGAAGAAGGCCGTGCCTCGCGGTGATCCGGTTCGCGACGCTGAATCTTTTCAACTACCGCGCCAAGCCGCAGACCGTGGAGCAGGCTCGGCGGCAGGAGGACTTGGCGGCGCTGGTGCGGGTCCTGGAGGTGCAGGTGCTCGCCGTCCAGGAACTGTTGGCTCCTGGCCCGGACTCTGCGGGTGAGGCCGCCGCGCTGCTGGCTGGATTCGCCGAAGCCGCGGGGTTGTCCTGCCATCACCACGGCGGCGCCCCCGCGGTCGCGGTGGGTCAGCACGGCTACCACGTGGGCCTGGCCTGGGCCGAGGGCATCACACCTGTACCCGGGGGCTGGTGGCCGATCACTGACCCGGATTTCCATCATGGCCTGGCCTTGGCCGCCCTGAATGTTGGCGCTTCGGTGCCGGTTGTCCATGGCAGCGTGCACCTGACCCCGATGGGCCGGTCCCGTCGGGTGGATGAGGGCGAGCGGGTGCAGGTGGCCATCACGCGTGCCTACCGTGGCTGGCCTACCCTGGTCGGTGGGGACTTCAACAGCGTCTCCGCCGCCCCCACGCTCGTGGGTCCCGGCTTGGCCGATCCCGATCCCTACACAGGTCGGTGCTGGGCCGACAGCTTCGCTCAGTACTGCCATCTCATCTACCGCCCTGATGGCACGCTGGTCTGGAGTGCTGATCGGCGTCCTACCTTGTCCTTGGTGGCCAGCGGTCTGCACGATGCCGCCGTGGCTCTCGGTGCACCGTGGCAGGCCACGGTGGGGCACTGGCCCGGTGGCGATCACTCCCCCGCCCGGCTCGACCATATCTGGTGCGGCCGGGCTTTCGCCGGCGCTCTGCGGGGCTATCGGGTCCAGACTGCTGCCGTGCGATGGTCTGGTGACAGCGGCGGCGGGCTATTGCCGCGGGTTCTTCACCCGGATGTTCTGACCGATCACCGTCTGGTGCTGCTGAGCTACGACCCCATGGCCCTGTCCTTGTGAGCTTGCCCAACCTGCACGGGGAGGGGCGGCCCGGCCCGGAAACGCGGGGCCGTCACTGAGACAGATCGGTTGCAGGGCATGCAGACACAGCCCGGATCGAGTTGCCCGACTGATGCTTGCCGCACGTCTGAGGGTGGTGAGTGCCGAGGCACCAGACCCCTGATATAGGCATGCTTCCCATTGGCTGCAATCAGTTCGGCGGGCGTGTCTGACTCGAAGTCAATCGGAGGTAGTCGAACCGGCCGCTGTGAGAGTGTCCGCTGTGGACTATCTTGGGGTCTCGGCGGGTGTGGGTTCAGCGGTTCAAGCCAGACGAACCTCGCAGCCCTGCTCGTCTCGTTTATCCGGGGCAACCACCGGCGGCCGGTCCAGATGCTGGATCCAGCAGTCCCGGACTGGAGCGGCATCACGGCGGTCCGCATCCGTCAGTGATACCTGCGGCAGGCGAGGCCCGGCAGGTCCGGCGGGAGAGAACCACACCAGCGCACTGTCCAGGGCCTGCTGGATCACGTGCACGGCCTGCTGCGCGGTCGCGGCCAGCAGTTCCGGGTCCGCGGCGGCCGCGATCAGCGGCTGTTCCAGGACCGGCGGCAGCGCCACGAAGATGTCCTGGTCCCTGTCCGGGCTGGGCGCCGGGCGCACCCGCACCAGGTGTGCCACCGTCTCAACATCCTCCAAGGCCGCCCGAACCACGGGTAGGCCCAGCTCGGTCACCTTCGAGGCGCGCTGGTGCCAGGCCAGGCCGTAGAGGGTGACGGTCAGCAGCGCCACCGTCGGCCACCACTGTTGCAGCGCCGCCATGTCCGTCACCGAGGTCTGACCGGAGGCCTGAACCAGATGGAAAGCGACAAGGCCCAGCGCGATGTCGGCGGCCACGGCCAGGGCCGGGCCCTGGCCCTGGTTCATCCAGACCCTCGCTTCCCAGGAGCGCTGCGCCGTGTGAGCGCACAGGGCCCACGCGGCCAGGCGGGCCTGGCCTATGCCGTGGCCTGCCAGTTGCTGCCATGCCCTGGCGAAGGGGTCGTCGGGGTCGCCGAGGTCGTGGCCCAGCTCGGCCAGTCCGGTGGCGAGGGCGGCCAGCAACGCGTGATCGTGGTGCTCATCGGAGCGTGCCGCCGTCAGGCTGGCCCGATGCGGGTCGCCCTGCCAGGGGCCCCATCCCGGGTTCTGCACGTAGTCGAGGAGGTAGTTCGCCACCTGGATCGGCTCCATGCTCCGCCCGAATTCCCGCAGCCACTCCCCAGGAGACTTACTTGAGCAGGGCGGTCCGCTGTGGCGGGACGCCAGGTAGGCGGTGAGGGCCACCAGTAGCGCTGTGCTCGAGCATTCCTCCGCGACAGCGGTGAGGCCGGATGCCTCCGGTGTCCAGCGCTGGACGGTGAGCTTGGCCTGCTCCCATCGCAATTCGATCTCCCGGGGCGCGGGGGGCAGCTCCGAGGCCGGGACCGTGAATTCCCTGATCAGCTCCCTCACCCGGTAGCCCGCCGGCGGGCCCGGTGCCAGATCCGACTCACCGGCCAGTGCCCAGGCCACCGTGGTGATCCGCACCTGCTGGCCTGCCCGGTCCCCAGCTACCAGGGCCACCGTGGCCTCGGCGGTGTGGCCACCCCGGGCAGCGGTGAGGATCGCGTCCAGGCAGCTGACAGTCCATGTCCAGATCGGCTGGCTCTGGGAGGCGATACCCGTGTGTACCTCGTGGACGAGGTGGTCGATGAGGCCGAAAGCAGCGGCCGCCTCGTCCGCGACGGCCGCGGAACCGTCCAGGGGGTGTCCCAGTTCGGTGAGCCGGGTGGACACCCGCTCGCGTAGTGCTGGTCCAGGGGCGCGGTCCTCGGCGATGGCCCAGGCGCGCATCTGCGCCACGGTGGGCCAGGGCAGCAGCGGGTCCTGCGCTCGGTGGAGGTAGGACAGCAGCTGGACCAGCCGGACCCACCGGCGGCTGTAGTCATGCCCGTCGCGGTGAAGGCGTCCGGCGGCCAGGGAGAGGGCAGTGGCGACGCGTTCGGCATACCTCCCGGCCCGCTCCCACAGGTAGCGCCGCACTGGTGTCCACCCTGGGCTGGCCCCGGCCTTGTGGGGAAGTTGGCCAGCCAGGCTGGGGAAACAGCGGCGCTCTGAAAGACCTGGGGCTGTGATTGCGGCGAACCGTGTCTCCAGCAGCGCCTCACGATGTGTGGATGCGTAGCTGGGTCTGATGCCCGCAGCGTGCAGGTGGTAGTCCAGCAGGGCCAGGACGGAATCCTTCAGCTGTCCGGCCACAGACGGAGAAGCCGGCAGCTCAGGGCGCATGGGCGTGCGCACGGACTGGTCGAGGGCGGCCCACTCACCACGGGCCGGGTCCTGTGGGCCGGGCTGGGCCTGGGCCTGGGCCACGAGCTGGACCAGGTCGTCGGGGCGGAGAGACGAGAGACGTTCGCGCAGCGTGATCAGGTCGAGCTTGCCGAGGCCGGCGACCGTGTAGGACTGCTCTGGGAACGTGGCCGAGCAGGTGTAGAGCAGGACCGCGCACAGGATCACTCGCTCGGCCAGCGGAGGCTGGTGGTGTCCCGGGCCTGGCCGCGCTGCCTCGTCGAGCTGGTCAGGTGCGCACACCAAGGCGTCGGCGAGGGCTAGCGCCGCGCTCCACCGGGCCGGATCGAACGGTGCGGGCGGCGTCGACTGGGTCACCGTCTCACCGTAGCGGCCTGCTCACCTGCAGCAAGGATGTTGGCCTGACGGTCACTGGATAGCGCTACCCAAGGCAGCGTGTACTGGCTGTCCCGTCCAGCGGGTCCGGCGTGTCAGGCCTGGGCTGCTCCCGCTGCGCCGCAGTCGGCACAGCACGCTTTTCCACGTCACCGGATCGTTCAGCCGGCCCGTACATCCCAGGTCAGCCAGACAACCAACCGCACCAATAGTGACCGGGAGTCACAGGTCAAGCGCCCAGGGCGATAGGCAAATCGGACAGCGCTGCGGCTCAGCGGCGGGCAGCTGATCGTCAGTGGCCACGCTGGGGCGACGATGCACGCGCCCGGCCATCACCAGGTTCCTGGGGTGGGCGCTGTCGCGGGTGACGGCCATCGGCTCTGTGGCGGCTTGCCGGTGGCGGAGCACCGATTGCGTGCCTGTCGGGTGAGCCTACGGGGTGTTGCGGGGTGCCAAGGCGTGGTGGCGCAGGGCGGTATAGGCGGCGGCAGCTCCGCCGGTGGTGAGGGTTTGCGCGTCGCCGGGGCGTCGTTGCTCGGTGAGACGGAGGAGGTCGAGGCGGCGGGCCAGCTCGCCGAGTAGCCAGCCGGTCTGGCCGGGTTCGATCGGGCCGCCTGTGCTCTGGCTACGCCAGCCCTCGCCTGTCAGAGCGTCGGCGATCTGGCGGTTACGCTGGTCGTAGCCAGGTCGGTGCCCGGTGAGCATCAGCAGCAGCGCAATTTCGGCGGCTGCGGCTGCGGCCGGTGGTGTGGGCAGCAACCGTGGCATGACCGCCGGCCACAGTGCGGGAGTGCCTGCAGTCAACAGTCGGCGTCCGGCAGGTGTCAGGAGAAGGCGGCGTCCGCGGCGGCGTACCGCGCCGATCTCCGTGGCGAGCCTGCGCAGAGTCCAGGCTTCGGGCAGGTCGGACTCGGAGCGAGGTTGTCTGCCGAGGGGCAGCCAGTCGAACCGGTGGGCTCCTTCTCTGACGACGGCGCGGGCAAGGGTGCCGGTCACAGTCAACGGGACCCCGCCGTCGGCGGCGAGTTCCAGCAGCCAGTGGACTGGTGCCAGGTGGTGGTCGGCGTCGGCGGGTACCTCGACGGGTGTGAGCAGCTGGTTGGTGATTGTGCCCGTGAGCGCGGTGCGCACCGCAGAGCGGGAGTCGGCCCAGCTGCCGAGCCGTTCGGTGTGGATGCGATCCAGCCACGCCCCACCCGCCAGTTCCACCGGGCCGGAGGTGAGGAACTCGGCCGTGATCCGCTGGGCCGTGCTCCGCCATCCTCGGGTACCGGGTGTGTACTCCCCTGCGGCGAGTGCGAGTTCCAGCCGTTCGGTCATTGCCCAGTAGGCCGAGGCCTCCTCGGTGCCCAGCATCGTTCCCCAGGTGAGCAGGCCGGGCACCTCCGGTGGTTGCACACCGCTGGCTGCCAGCGCCCGCTGGTAGGCGGCCAGTCCTGCAGACTCGCCTTGCTGGTCGTAGGTGTCCAGGATCGTGGCCGTCACCGGTGCGGCACAGATCGTGGCGTAGCGGGGCAGGCCGACCCGCTCGAACAGTCGGCCCAGTGCGGCGGCGATCTGCCGCTTGTCCTCGATGTCACTCAGCCACTTGACGGGCAGCTGATACCACAGGAAATCGGCCACGCCGTGCAGACTGAGCACCTCCAAGCCCTGTCCCACGGTCAGCGATTCCACTGCGGTCCGCGCATCCTCAGCCATGGTGGGGTTTGTGGCGGCGAGCTCGGCCAGTGCGGCCTCGATCGCCGCCTCTCCGCTGGGCCGTTCCATATCCACTATTCAACCCTCCTGGTGGTGGGCCGGGTGCAGCAGGTCTTGTCCTGGCGACCGGAACCACCCCAGCAGGGCTGGTTGCGGTCCGGAGGGCACGCGATCAACTCGGCGGCGCCGCGACAGGTGGGCTCGGCGGACCCCGTCTGCTGGTGCCGTGCTGACAGGGTGGTGGACACGCCAGGCTGCGGTAAGCGCGCCGATGTGCAGCAGCACTGCCACGACGATGACGCCGCTCAGCACCACCGGATCCACCCGATCGTCCTGGGAGGTGACGATCCAGGCGAACAGGTAGGCCGTCCACTCCGTCGAGCAAAACCGCAGCAAGTAAGTAGTCAGCACTGGACGATGTCATCGCACTACACACTGGACCGTGGTGTCAGCGCAGGTCGTGCTCTCTGCCAGCTATGGGCTTCCTTTGAGATCGCCTAGCAGCGTGGCCAACGCACCAGTGGAGAGTGGCGCTGGCACATGACTGGGTAAGAGAGCTGCCAGGGTCGACGCATCCATGGCAACGTTGCGGGGGCGCCGGGTGCCTTCGGGTAGGTCGTGCCGGGAGATCGGCTTGAGGTCTGGGTTTGCCCCGAGCGCTTCGGCGAGTCTGCTCATCAACTGGTGCGGGGTGAGCACTTCCGGGCCAGCGACGTGCAGCACGCCGCGGAAGCGGCGAGCCCCGAGTTCCACCACAATCCTTGCGGCGTCGGCGAATGACAGAGGGGTGCGGAATTCGTCTATGCAGCACGGGATGGTGTCTCCGCGTTGCATCGCCGCTGTCACCCGTGTCCAGGTTGACTCTCTGGGACAGACGGGCAGGCCAATCAACAGCGACAACCGTACTGCGGCTCCCGCGCCACTCTCGAGGGCGGCGTGCTCCCCGGCTAACTTGCAGCGACCATAGAATGCAGCCGGTTGCGGGGCGTCAGTTTCTCGATAGCGGTTGTTCGCGCAGCCATCCCACACGAAGTCGGTTGAGGGATAGAGCAGCCATCCATCGTTACTGGCCGCGAACGCGGCCAGCTTACGCGTCACCTCGACATGCACTGACCACGCAGAATTCTGCTGATGCTGAGCATGAGCCGGAGCCGAGATTGCAGCGAGGTGCACGATATGGGTCGGGTGGAATTCTCGCAGAACTGCATCCAATGAATCCAGTAAGGTCACATCCATTGTTCGGATATTCCCGTGCATGTCAACACAAGGCCGCCGACTCAGTCCCAGCATTGCAGTTTCTTGTCGTTGCAGAAGTGATGATACATAGCCGCCCAGTTGACCACATGTGCCGGTAACCAGCCAGCGTTTTGAATTGTTCACTACCTCCACCTCCTGCGAGCGTGAGCCGCATGAAACCGACACGCCTCCCCGTGTGGACTTTATATGCGGAAGAGGTCACGATGCTACCCCCTGACAGAACTCTTCCGTCGTCGCTAAATGACATGTTGTCGGTTTTGACGCCAGAAACATGCGAATAGCGGTTGACTCCTATTTTGGCGACCGGTAGGGGTCTGTCTGTGGATCCGCCGTTCCGCATTCGCGGTCGCTGCCGAACCGGTTCCGCGTGCCGATCTCCGGAAGCGGAGGGCGCCGACGGCCTGTCGACCGTCGAGTCCTACTTGATGTGGCGCGCATGATCACCGTCGGCACCTGCCCGTGCAGCACAGTCCACGCGGGCATGTTGTGCTGCTGACGAGACACCAGCTGCCGGGTAGCGCTTGGGACAATGTGCTGGTGTGCCGCTTGCGTAGGCACCTGGTCTGATCTGGCGAGCAACAGCGATCGGACCCTGCGAGCGCGGATGTGCGCGGGGGTAGCATTGTCGCCGCGCGACAGGCGGCCAGCGGCGTCTACCCGGGTTGCACTGCCACGCCACGATCGCAGTGCGCCAGCCCTGGCATTCTGCGGGGCTTTGATGATGCGTACGCACCAGAACAGGGACGAGACCAGATGAGCGACACGGGAACTACTGAGGCCAGCGGCCGTTACGACTGGCAGGCGGTCCAGGAGCGTTGGCTGCCAGTGTGGGACAAGCTTGACCAGTTCCGGGCTGGCGGATACGCCAAGGGTAAGCCTCGCAAGTACGTCCTCGACATGTTCTCGTACCCATCCGGTGACCTACACATGGGACACGCGGAGGCGTTCGCGATCGGTGATGTGATCGCACGGTACAACACGCTGGCCGGGTTTGATGTGCTGCACCCAGTTGGCTGGGATTCCTTTGGGTTGCCGGCCGAAAACGCTGCGATCAAACGCGACGCTCATCCTGCGGAGTGGACGTACACCAATATTGATACCCAGGCCGCGTCGTTCAAACGATACGCGATCTCCTTTGACTGGTCGACACGACTGCACACCTCGGACCCGGAATATTACCGCTGGACTCAGTGGCTGTTCCTGCGCATGTTCGACAAGGGCCTGGCCTACCGCAAGGAAAGCTCGGTCAACTGGTGCCCTAAGGACCAAACCGTCCTGGCCAACGAGCAAGTAGTAGCTGGCGCGTGCGAACGGTGCGGCAGCGTCGTCACCAAACGATCATTGACACAATGGTATTTCAAGGTGACCGACTACGCCGAGCGCCTGTTGGACGATATGGCACAGCTAGAAGGCCATTGGCCCGAGCGTGTCCTGTTGATGCAGCGGAACTGGATCGGCCGTTCCGAAGGCGCAGCGGTCGACTTCGACATTGACGGCCTCAACAAGCGGATCACGGTGTTCACGACGCGACCCGACACGCTCTTTGGCGCGACGTTCTTCGTCGTTGCCGCGGATGCCGCGCTGGCCGCAGAACTGTGCGTGCCCGAGCAGCGGGCAGCACTGGATGCCTACGTGGAGCAGGTCAAGCGACTGTCCGACATCGAGCGACAGTCCACGGATCGGAAAAAGACCGGCGTCTTCCTGGGCCGGTACGCGATCAACCCAGTCAACGGCGAACTCCTGCCGGTATGGGCCGCAGACTACGTGCTGGCCGACTACGGCACCGGCGCCGTCATGGCCGTTCCAGCACATGACCAGCGCGACCTTGACTTCGCCCGCACATTTGACCTGCCGGTCCGCGTCGTCCTCAACACCGGCGAAGCTGACCCAGCCCAGACCGGTGTCGCAGCACCAGGGGAAGGCACACTGGTCAACTCCGGCCCGCTCGACGGGCTGACCAAGACCGCGGCCATCGGGCAGATCACGCAGATCCTGCAAGACAAGGGCGTCGGCAAGGCCACCGTGAACTACCGGCTGCGGGACTGGCTGCTCTCGCGTCAGCGGTTCTGGGGCTGCCCGATCCCGATCATCCACTGTGCCGAGTGCGGTCAGGTACCCGTCCCCGAGGACCAGCTGCCGGTGCGACTGCCGGATCTGCGGGGGGCGGACCTACACCCCAAGGGCGTCTCGCCCTTGGCTTCGGTACCGGAGTGGGTCAACGTCGACTGCCCCCGCTGCGGCGGCAAGGCACAACGCGACACCGACACCATGGACACCTTTGTCGACTCATCCTGGTACTTTCTGCGGTTTGTCTCTCCCCACGACGACACCCAGCCATTTGACCCCGACAAGCTGCGCGACTGGCTGCCGGTGGACCAGTACATCGGCGGTGTCGAACACGCCATCCTGCACCTGCTCTACAGCCGGTTCTTCACCAAGGCGCTGTACGATATGGGGTTGATCAGCTTCACCGAACCTTTCAAGGCACTGATCAACCAGGGCCAGGTCATCCTCAACGGCTCGGCCATGTCCAAGTCCACCGGCAACCTGGTCGATCTGGGCGTCGAGCTGGGCAAGTACGGCGTCGACGCCGTCCGGCTCACCATGATCTTCGCCGGCCCCCCCGAGGACGACATCGACTGGGCCGACGTGTCCCCGGCAGGCTCGGGCAAATTCCTGGCCAGGGCCTGGCGGCTGGCCACCGACGTAGCCGCTGCCGACGGTCCCCGTGACGGCGACGGCGATCTCCAGGTGCGGCGCACAGTCGCGCGCACAGTGCACGAGGTCACCCAGCTCATCGAGGCGAATCGGTTCAACGTCGCGATCGCCCGCCTGATGGAACTGACCTCGAGCCTGCGTAAAGCCGTGGACAACAGTCCCGGACCGGCCGACCCCGCGGTCCGGGCCGGCGCCGAAGCGTTGGCGATCATGCTCAGCCTGTTCGCGCCGTACTGCGCCGAAGACTGCTGGGCCAGCCTCGGCCACAACGTCGAGGCCGGCGACACCGTCAGCAGAGCCTCATGGCCGCAGGCGGACCCTGCGCTGCTGGTCGAGGACACCGTCGTGTGCGCCGTGCAGGTCAACGGCAAAGTCCGCGAGCGGCTGGATGTGCCTCCCTCCATCTCCGAGGCCGAACTCCAAACGCTCGCCCTGGCTTCCCCCGGAGTGGTCAAGCTGCTTGCAGGACGCGAACCACGCAAAATCATTGTCCGGGCGCCCAAGCTGGTCAACATCGTGCTACCGAGCTAGCTACGTCGGCCCGACTTGATCGTGCTACTAGTCTGACCCTGAGCATGGCGAGGCGATCACGCAGGTACCAACACTCGCGATCGCCTCGCCATGTGAGGTATCCATCTGGGCAACCGGGGAGGACCGCCTGAGATGAGTAGCACTGTGCCCGATTTAGGTTGGCTGCAGTCGCTCGCACTGCGCACCGACCTGTTCCTGGTGGGCGCCGACGCCGACATAATGGTTGACCAGAATTGGATCGCCGTCCGAACACCCGCGTTCCCCACACTGAGAACGGGAAACGCATTGCTATTCCCCCGCATCCCGACTCCCGCTGACGTTGAAGAATGGGTCAACCTCCTGCTGACGAAAGTCGGGGACGCGGCGGAAACAACTTGCAGGATAGCCTGGGAAGGTGGCGCGGCAAGCGCGGAAACCTATCGGCAGTTCACAGCGATGGGATTTGAGCCTTACGACAGTCTCAGTATGATGACAGACGCAGTCGTGGCGCGGCCCGGTTCGGCCTCAGCATCCGTTCGAGCAGTACACGGCGAGAATGACTGGGCTGACCTGCTGAACTTCCAGCGCCGACTGTCCGATGCGCTGGGCGTTGAGGACGAGGGGTTTGTTACGCAACGACTGGAGCTGCTGCGCCGCCGTGCTCACCAGGGCTGCGCGGCATGGTTCACCTCGCATCAGGACGGCCAGGTCATCGGCTCGTGCGGCGTACTGCTCGGACACGGTGTCGCGCGGCTACAGCAACTGGAGACCACACAGGAACACCGCCGCGCCGGGGTGGCCACATCGTTGGTGATCGCCGCAGCTCAATGGGCCTTCGCGCAGACGAACGTCGCACGCCTGGTTGCTGTCGCCGACCCCAAATACCATGCGGCAAGCCTGTTCCGAACGCTGGGATTTCGAGACCACGACCTAGCCTGCGGCGTTGCACCGGCGGGCACCGTTCCCGCGCACATTTCCTAACGTGCCCGTCGCTGCCGATCAACCCGCCAGATGGTCAGGGCAACAAGTCCGATTGGCCGCTTGCCTGCAACACCCTACAAATCCATGGCGGCCGCATACACTGTCACGCGAATCCGGGGCCAGGATCATCAACAAGGGGAGCTGTGACGATGGCACACGCCGAGCCACGTTGTGAAATTCGTCCTGTCAATCCGACGATCGGCGGAGAAGTGAGCGGGCTGGATCTGCGGCACGCTCTCACTCCAGCGACAGTCAAGCGACTGCGCGCAGGCTTGCTGGATCGAAAAGTCCTGTTCTTTCGTCGACAAGAACTCAGCACCGATGAGTTCGAACGATTTGGCAGACTCTTTGGCGACATGTTCGACCACCCCACGATGCCGAAGCTGCCCGATAACCCCTACATCAACCCCGTGGAGACTGCGCACGGACCTGCGAAAGACTGGCACATCGGCGGGCCATGGCGCCCCAATCCGTTCATCGCCGAACTTCTCCAACTCAAGATCACTCCACCTGCCGGGGGTGACACGATGTGGGCCGACCTCCAGGCTGCCTACCGCTCGCTGTCAGCACCCATGCAACACCTAGTCGATGAACTCAGCGCCGCGTACCTCGCTGACCCCGCGCAGTATTCACCCGATACTCGAGCCCAGGCCACCTCATGCCGCGAGACAATTCACCCACTGGTCATCACCCACCCAGAGACCGGCGAGCGGGGCCTGTACTTCAGCACCTCCGCGGTCCGCATCGTCGGCCTGGGAGACCTTGAGCAAGAGACCCTCATACGGTTTGTGAAGGCGCACGCGACCCAAGCTCGCTTCATCGTGCGGTGGCGTTGGCAACCCGGAGACCTCGCGGTCTGGGACAACCGAGCCGTGTGGCACGCCGCAGTCGACGACTACGGCGACGCGCCACGACTCGGCTGGCACGCCTCAGTCGACGCACAATGGACCCCGCGCTAACGCGCAACAGACAACGCCGCCGACAATGAGCGAGCTTGGACGCTGCGCTAAACCCAGCGCTGTCCAAGACCGACTCCTGGTGGGCTGATCTAACAACCATGAATGGCTCAGGATGCCGCGCGTCTCCGCCGAGCGGCACAGTTCACAGCGCTGACCTGGGTCAGGGCGCCCAGGCTCGGTGACGGATCTCGGAGGCAAAGCTGGCCATGTCCCCCACCGCGTCGGTGTCAACCTCGATGATCGGCAGCCGCGGCTCAGATCGCACGCCATGGACAGCATGAGGCAGGCAGGCCCACGCCGGACCGAACAGCGGGTGGCGAAGTCGAGCCAACGAAGGGGAACCCTCGCATTCGACATCGGGGTGCCAGTGGTGCACTGCGCAGCGATCGTCCGCTGCGGGGAACTCGGACTCAGCAGGCACAGCGAAATCGGTCATGGCTCCTCGTCGGCGGCGTGTCACGGTGGTTCTCGGCAGATCGTACGCCCTTAACCAATCACGGCAGCACGAAGATCGAGAGTGATGGACACTGCGGAAACTCCTCGCCGATCTGCCACGGTGCAGGTAGCGAACCAGCTGTTCTCAACTGGACAGACCTGCTCCAGATCGTTGCTGTCCCGAACCCCAGGTTCTGCACGAGATGGCAGCAACGGTGACTCATCAGACACAGGGTAGCGCGGACACGCCGCAACAGTTGCTGTCGCCTGCCACGCTCAAGATGAGGTCGACCGCCATCACCAGCGAGCCGTAGCCATTGCGGATGCTCGACAGGTCCACCAGCGTCGAGAACACCGAGAGCCCGCAAATGAGAAGCCGGACGACGCGTGCCCAGGTACAGCCAGCTCTGACCGGCACTGCGAGCAGGAATTGGAAGCCCGCCATGACAATGCGGCCGGCCGCCCGGATGGCCCGAGTGAGGGCAGGGTCAGGGTCGATGTCACCAGTGAGGATGGGGCTCATCCCGGCGAGCGGCAGAAGCATCCCGGCGCCACAAACAGCCGCCAGCAGGTACACCACGCCATCGGCAGGGGCGATAGCCGCGCCACCGACCGGGGTCAGCCAGTACGCCGCCGTGACCGGAATCGGCCGAGGCACAACCGGCTGAGTGCTTTCCGGTGCTGGGGTGCCGGCGCGTAGGCGGGGCAGCGATGGTGCCGCTCCGCGGTGAGGGCTGGCTGCTGTTCGAGGGAGTCACCCCGGAAGTAGGGGTGCCATGGCGCCTAATGCGACATCAGTTGTTCGCGACCTGCAGGCCGCCCCCGCCCTGGCCACATGAGCTCGTGTGCCAGCCCCTGGCCGCATCGGATGGCTACAGGCGCCCGTCTGACCGCCGGACTCGCGCGGCCTCTTGGTCAGGGGCCCACCGATGCGGGGTAAGGGAAAGAGGTCGTTGCCGATGCCTCCGCGGCGTTGAGCCCGGACCGCCGGAGTGCTTCCTCGACTCCAAGTTCACCAACCCGCGCCGCTAGTGGTTCCACTGCGGCCCGGCGAACCGACGGCTCTGGTGGCCTCGCGTCACGAAGCAGTCCCTCCAGGCCAGGGCTGGCGCATTCGGCAGACATAGACCCAGGATTTCAGGCGGGTCATCCACTTCGAATACAGCAACACCCCCGACTCACTGTGACCGTTGACAGCGCACGCACCCCGCTTGCTGTCGCACGCGACCAGACCGACGATCGACCTAGGGGCCGGCTGAACCCTCGAGGTCTCGTAGCGCGGACAGCACGTCCGCCGTGGTCTTCACCGTTGTTACAAGACGGTGTCGGGATCGGTCGTGAGTGTGGTCCCCGGCTATCCACAGGGCTGGAACGTCAGATGCGAGAGCGCCTTGGATGTCGCGGTCGTAGGAGTCTCCGATCATGATCGCGGTTGCGGTGCGTCCACCAACACGCGCCAGGGCGGTGTCCATCGCTGCCTTATGCGGTTTCGCTACCCCGAGTTCGGTGGACACCACAATGTCTTGCACGTGATCGCTCACACCGGACACGGCCAGTTTGCCTCGCTGACCATCGCCTGGCCCATTGGTGAGCACTACAAGTGCCCGGTCCTTGGCAAGGGTGCTGACGAGTTCCATTGCTCCGGGAAGGCATTCCACGTGATCTCGACGATGCTCCACGAACGCCTCGCTGACCATTGTGGACAGTGACGAGCCCTGCAGGCCACATCGGTCGAGCGTCAACGTCCATGCGGCCTGGCGGTAGGCGGGCAGCCAGGCGCGGAGTCGGTCCAATGCCTGGACCGCGCCTGTGTACTGAGCCGAGAGCCCGTCCCAGGCTGACAGGCCGAACTCGTCGCCGAGGGGATCGAGCCATCGTGGCTTCCACCAGAGTCGTTGTGCAGCCAAGCGTGCGATCGAGGCGAAGCGGTGGGCGTCGATACCGGTCTCTTGTTGTACGAGGAGGCCTGCAGCAAGGAAGGCGCCGTCGACGTTGCTTCGTTCGTCGATCAAGGTGCCGTCGAGATCAAGGATGACGGTATCGCGACGTTTCATGGATTCCGGATTCGCTCAAGCCAAGTGTGGACGGTTGGGGCGACATGTTCGTACTGGTGCTCTGCTGCGGCCTGTGTGGCCGCCGTGCGCATAGCCGCAGCTTGGTCGTGGTCAAGGCAGCTCTGCATTGCTGCCGCCACAGCGTCAGGTTCCAGAGTGTCAACCGTGATCCCGAATCCCTCGCGGATGATCAGGTCGCCCAGTGCCCCGCGTCGAGGCGCAACAACGGGCAGGCCGTAGACGAAGACGTCCCGTATCCGTGTGGGGGGAGCAAGATCCCACAGTGCGCGAGGCTCGTAGAGGCACAGCGACGCGCACGCGGAGTCCAAGATGCTGATTCTTTCTGCCAGTGACAGGCCGCCCTGACAGAACTTGACTCTGTCTCCGAGCCTGCGGTCGGCCTCTACTACGTCGCGGACTGCCGTGTATGCCGATGTAGGGGTTCCCCGCTGAGGGTAGAGGAACCACAGCTGTGCATCACTGCCAGCGCTGAGCAACGCCGTGAGGCCGCGCGCCGCCGCGGCCGGGTGGTAGTGGTTCCATAGGCCGCCGTTCCACACGAACGTCGGGCGTTCCAGTTCCCGAGTACTGGGCTTGGGTGCTAGTCTGCGGCGCTCGTTCCACGCACTGAATCCCACTGGGAGAATGCAGATTCGGTCGTCAAAGGACGGATCGACATCGGGCGCTAGCAAGCGCTCGAAGTCGCAGACCGTCAACACGCTCACCAGCGCCTGCTTCTCCACGTCGCGGCCAACAAAGTACCCATCCGCAAGCCGAACTCGCTGGAGGTAGTCACCAAGCAGGGATCCGTAGGCGAGGGTGCTGTCCGGCGCATTGCGTATCCACTCGTAGGTAAGGTATTCCTGCGGCCACACGATCGCATCGAAAACGCAGGTAGCTCCCGCCTCCTTGTAGTGGGCCACGGAAGTCGGGTCGGTCGCGAAGCCGTAGACAACCACGTCGCGTCCTTGCGTGATCGGAACATCTCCGCGGTCAAGGCAACGCCAGGAGATGTGGGGCCAGGCTTGCAGTACCTCGGCATGGGGAGTGTCCGGTGTCAGGATCGTGACGTCCTCGTGCTCGGCCAGCGCCGCCGCCACTTCCCACGCGCGCAGTCCCACACCGTTGAGGCCTCCTGCCATCGTGACGCCGAAGTCGAAGAACAGCACCGATGAATCCCTTCCTTGTGCACGAGAGGCCGGGAACAGCTGGGGTCAGTTGCCGTTGCGCTGCAGCCGAATCACCGGAACGGCCCTGCACGATTGGTCGGCGTAGTCAGCGAACTCGGGCCGCCGCGCGACCTGCCGAGCGTAGATCTGTGCGCGAAGGTTCTCTGGCATCTCGGTTGCCAGTGCGGCGAAGGGTTCGTCGCCGAGCTCGACGATCACCTTCGGATTGGCCAGGATGTTGCGATACCACGCCGGATGCTTGGTGCTGCCGCCGTTCGTGGCGAACACGAAGATGTGGTCGCCCTCGGGTAGGTACGTCATGGGCGAGGTGCGGAGCAGTCCTGTTCGCGCTCCCATGGTGGTGAGCAGAAGCAGTTGCGAGGATGCGCGCGATCCGGTCAGACGCCCGCCCTGTGCGCGGAACTCCTCGATCACCTCGCTGTTCCTGCGGCGCGCGTCTTCGCCGGCCTCGTCTCTGGCTTTGGCACCGGTGTGGGCGGCCAGCCCGCGGGTGAGGATGTCGGTCAGATGCTGGCCCGTCGCGGTCGTTGCCGGAAGTGCCACGCCCAGGCGGCCAGCCATTTGCAGGGCAAGGTCTACTTCTCTTGTGGTTCGGTGGGTGAGGGGGTGCTCGCCCAACCCGCCGCCCGATGTCTTTTCGTCTTTGTCGCCCCAGTTCTCCACGACCCAGCTCGTTCCCGTGCTGGACCGGACACCCTGCAACAGCGGTTCGCGTTCAACGCCCGCCGCGGCGGCGATGTGGGCCACCTCCAACGTCGCTAAGCGGTTGGTGTGCAGCAGTAGGTTGTTACACAGTTTGAGCACCATTCCGTGACCCACTGGGCCAGCGTGTACCACGTTGTCGCTGTACACCTCGAACAGGGGATGTGTCCGCTGGACAACGTCGCTCTGGCCTCCCACGAACAGGGTGAGCGAGCCGTCCCGCATTGAGCCGCGGCCCCGGCTCATTCCGGCGTCGAGCAGACCTAGGCGCCGTGCGAGCAACTCCGGCGCGAGCGCGGCGCAGGTCGCAGGATCCACCGTGGAGTGCACCACCACTGTCGTGCCCGGTTGCGCAGACTCGGCCAACCCGCCATCGCCCAGCACGACATCGCGCACCTGGTCGTCGGTATGAACGATGACCAGGATGAACTCGCATTGTGTGCTCACGGTGGCAATGCTGTCTGCTCGGGTGAAGTACGGTGAGTCGAATCGCCCCGCGTCGAGGTTGGTATCCACCCCGAGGACGTGAACACCCTGGGAGATCAAGCGAGAAGCGATAGCACCGCCCATCTCACCGAGACCGACTACGCCAACGGACCCGCTAATCTGCACCATCATGCACCTTCGTAACGTTGACGAGGCCAGGCGTGTCAAAGGTTCCTGGCATGGGCGAGTGGCCTCCGACCACGGGCGTTCGACTGGCGATGGAGGACGCCTGCTGTAGAAGGGTGCGGCATAAGCCGAACATCCGGGCTGTCGTATCGGCCTCGGTCAGGGGAGAATCACTGAACTCTCGGCGTGGCCACACATTCTCCCAGTAGCGACGCACATGTGGCGTCATGCGGGCTGTCTTTGCTCGCTGGGTGTCGGCGTCCTCAAGGCAGAACAGAGCCGAGTGTTCCGCAGCGCGAGCCATCCGGTTGGTACCACTGACCGATGGGGGTGGCACATGTGCAAGGTGATCAAGTGTGTCGGCGCGGCTCTCCATCATGGACCGGGTCGCGCTGACGGCCTTGACTTGGTGCAGGTTCTCGGCGACCACCACATGGCGAACGGACTTGTCTCCGACGAACAGGCGGATGAGCCGCGGCAGGTAGGAGCTGATGCTGCGTCGATATTGGCGCAACCGCTGAATTCCGGGTTCGTTTCGCACCTGGGTTGATCTGCGGAACGTGTATAGGGAACCCAGCTGCCGGTCGTCCACGTAGTGTGCCACCTCGTCTGCGGCGTCGTCCACAGCATCGGACACTGCGGAGTCGTCCGTCCTGACCAGGATGGGACGAACTTTGCCGGGCACGCACGCGGCTAAGGCATCAATGAACACCTCGAGCTGATCACCGAGTATGCGCCACCTGTCTGGCTCGATGGTGTCGCCCGAGACAATGATCTCTTCGCCGACAGGAAGATAGAGGAGACATCGAGCACCTGTCCAAGCGGATAACAGCAGCGGCATTAACGTGTCCGCAACGAAATCCATCCTCAGCCGGGCCAGATCGGCGTCGCAGTAACTCAGGCACGCTCCACCCACGACGACCGACTCATCACGCAAGGGCACACCGAAACCGACGTTCATGGCACACGAGATACCCATCTCGGCAGGTCCGAACCCTATCCACCGTGGGTCATCCGCGATGGGCATCATGTTGACGCTGTCACAAAGCCACGCTGCGGATCGGCGATAGATTCCGCGCAGTAGCTGTTCCGTAATGGCTCGCGGCCCTCCGTATGAGGCGTCCGCAGGCATCACCTGTGCTCACCGAAGTATTCGATCACAGCTTCGGAAATGAAGTCAACCTCGCTATCGGTCAACTCCGGATAGATCGGCAGCGACAACACTTGATCAACCAACTGTGTCGCGTTCTCGACGTCCTCCGCCCGGAACTTCTGTCCCACCAAAGCTGGCTGATCGTGCAGCAGCCTCGGATAGAAGGCCAGGCTGCCCACGCCTCGAGCTTTGAGATGGCACCTGAGTTCATCGCGCCGCGGCACGCGAATGGTATATTTGTGATAGACATGAGCAGCGGGCTCGCGCGAGCCAGGGGTGAGAATCGCTGGAGAATCAGAGAAGTTTTTGTCATAGTGGGCCGCGATGTCGCGTCGCCGTTCGATCCAGCCGTCCAGATACGGCAATTTCACTCTCAGGACCGCAGCCTCGAAAGGGTTCAACTTGCTATTCATGCCGAGATGGGTGTGACTGAAGCCGCCTTCGTCACCGTAGTTTCGGAGATGTCGCAGCTGTGCTGCCATGTCTGGGCTATCGGTAAGTACAGCGCCGCCGTTGGACGTACTGGACAAGTGTTTTGACCAGTTGAAGCTCACTCCCGCCGCCGAGCCGAAACTTCCCACCAGGCGGCCCCCGGAGCGACTCCCTAGCGCCTGAGCCGCGTCCTCTACCACAGCAACAGAACTCTTGGTCGCCACCTGTTGTATCGCAGCCATGTCTACAGCTTCGCCAAAAAGGTGCACCGGCACGACAGCGCCTGTGCGCGCGGAGATAGCTCGAGTGATGGCATCGATATCAATCGTCATCTGCCCAGGCGAGGAATCGACAAATACGGGGGTGAGGCCAGCTGCGAGAATGCTGGACGCCGTGGCGTAGAACCCGAAGTCGCAGGTGATGACTTCTGATCCCGCCGGCGCCTTCAGCGCTTTCAGCGCGATGGTCAAAGCGTCAGTGCCGGAGGCCACCGCGACTGCGGAATCGACACCACAGTAGACAGCGAGCGCCTGCTCAAACTTCTCCAGTTCCCGAGCGGTGGACTTGTCGTCAGTGAGATCGATCGCGCCAATCGCATGAGCGAGCTGATCGGTCAACAGGCGATGCTGACGGCTGTTGGAGTGAAATGGTATCAACTCTGCCCCCTGCGCTCGGCTGAGGATGAGGTGCAGCTCATCTGATGCCCTCAGCGCATTCGACTGTGGTCACGATCTGCTGTCGCAACTTTTGGCTGTAGGCCAGGCGCCGCAGCAAGGCTGGTTCGGACAGCAAACTTTCCTTGGCGGAGTACAAGAAGTCCTTCCAGGGCTCCTCAACACCGGGCCCGTAAAACTTGACTAGTTTCCGCCACGATCGTTCATATGCCGTTACCGACCTCACCCAATCCTCCATCGTCTTCCGCGGAGTGTGTCGACACGGCAGCAGGCTTGTCGCACGGATCTGACGACCGCCTGCCACGGCAGTGGCCGACAGAGTCGGACCGATGAGAGTGCCAAGCTCTAGTGCGTTTGTCACACTTCGCTCAAACACCTCGCGGCGCGCGAGCGTCCCACCAGCGCCTCCTTGGATGTACGGTTTCTCCACAACACCGATGCTCCGTTCCAGCGCGCTGATGAACGCCGCCGAACTCGGCGTCTCCCAAATCTCACACGTTTCGTGAATCACCAGGCCACTGATGGCGTCAAGTTCGGGCTGTAAGTTGAGGGCCTCGTCAAGCACGCGCCAATGGGACGAGGTACATAGAAGTGCGTCGGCGTCAAGAAAGCCTACCCGATCATCTCGGGTACCCAGGCTTCGTGCAAGATCCAACCCGATTTCGACAGCACGGATATAGCCGATATCAACAGGAACCAGCACCAAGGAAAACGACGGAGTCACCTCCCGAAGCTTACGTGCTAGAGCACCTGCGTCTACTGACGTCACATTCGCACCATTGACGACAACGATGTGCACAACTCTGGGTCCAGAACCGGAGTGCTCGAAACTTGCTTGCACGCTGGATTCCACGCCGTCAGTAGGGTCATGATCTGGGCCAGCAGGAACGATAACAGGAATCGCGCCTTCACAGACTACACGGTCAGGCATACGGAACACTAGCGGCTTCACAACTGATCCGCAACAACTCGGGCCTTCAGCTCCGGTACAGCTTTTCCATAGACAACTGTCGACCACATCGCAATAGCACGATTCTGCACGCTCTTTTCCCCTTCGACACCCATCGCGGGAGCTAAGATTGTTGACTCCCGCCACTGAGGTTTCGACCTACACTTGTCAACATTGTCGAAACTCGCTCACATCCGCCCCTTAAAATTCGATATCCACCCGCGAAGAATTGCACTAAAGCATGCGCCACGCACTATAAAGGCACGGTTGACGTAAATCGCAAACTAGGCCCCGTTCGGCAACCTCCTTCGTTGACCGGAGAGGCGACAACTCATCGATGGAGCGCATCGACAGTCGACTTCGTCCGGGATAGACCGCAAGCCATTGGCCGCTTGATGGAAATCGGCGGCGTCCCTCCGGCCGAAAGTTCCCCAACTGGTGATGTACGGTTGCGCGTTAGCGTGGCAGCCAGTAGGGATGAGGATGTTCCCCGCAATCATGGTCGCGACAAGCACGCGGCTGGGTTCGGTGCCCATGCCCGCGGCCGCGCGTGCGGCGACGCTGGCTTCGTTGGCCGAGTCTAGGCCCAGCAGCCAGGACATGAGGAGGCGAGCACCAGCGCCGTCTATGGCGAATGGCCCGCGTTCGTCGCCAGAACCCGCATGAAGGACGACCCGACCTTGCTGATCGAGCCGCGTGCTCTTGAACAGCAGAGAAGGAGCGAAGGTTGTCGTCACCGATGGTCCCCCAGGGCGGCACAAGAAGGCGCTGCGGACAGCGTTCCTTGTAGCTTGGGTCAGTTGTTGGCCTGGATCCACACCGGACTGGCGTGCGCAGTTCGAACAATCGCCACGGTGTTGGTGCCGACCTGCGCGGACCACTCGAAGTCCTGGCGCGCAACGGATTCGGCAGGCGCGATAGCCAAGTCAGCCTCGATGTGGGTTGTGTCCTGCACGCTGCTTCACCTCCTCTCACCCTGATGTTCCACGGCACTCGCCCTGATATCGACCCTAGTGGCGCCTGGCTGGTGGTTGGCGTTACTGTGTGTGGTTCACTCGGACGTCGCAGGGAAACCCGCGTCTGCAATGACGGTCTCGGCTGAGACCCAGAGCAGCTGGCTGGTCCTCACCGGTCAGAGTGGTCATGCAGGATCATCGTTTTCCTCTCTGCAGTCGGTGCCGCGGCTTGGTCTAGACACGGCGCAGGGCAGCCTGATCCAGCTGTTCTCCGAGGAGGGTCGGGGCGGGGGTTGGTCACGGCGGTGCATCGTGGTCAGCGGTCCCGGGCCAGTACAAGCGGAGGATCATGTCTCTTGAGGCGAGTTGTTTCAGCGGGTATGTGGCCCTGTGACCTGTGTGTATCGATCTGACGCAGCGTGCATGAGCACGGTTGTCTAGGTACTTGTCGACGTACCCGGTCGGACTATCCGGTGGTTCTGGCCCGCTGTAGCTCGGTGCCGCACGTGGCACCCGAGCTGACGAGTATGCGGGCTGTTGGATGCCACCAGCATGGCCACCCGCAAACGGGCTCCGGGCGGCCAGTCGGCGACATGGGGTGCGGCACTGTCTGCAACAGCGGCGGCGAGCTCGTCCAGTCTCCGCTAGTCCCCGTGTGCAGAGGATTCCGGCGTTGGTATCGCGGTGTGTGGAGGCTGCGGGGCCGGCGCAGGTGGGGGTGGAGTGGGAAGGTCAGTGGCCTCGACCACGGCGTCGTCGGGCAACTCCCCGTCGGGGGTGATTGCATATACCGAGTACCGGGCTGGTGCTCCGGTGAGTAGGTCCTGTCTGTCGGTGGTCCTGTCCCAGTGGGGCTGCAGGATGCCGACCGTGCGCCCGGCCAGTGCACCAGTCTGGACGATCACCTCGGCATACAGCGGGTGCCCGCCGCGCTGGGCGAGCAGGATCCGGTGCAGGATTGCGACCAGGTTGTCCGGTAGCACTGACCACAACGGTATCCGGGTGAACGGACCGGTGCGGTGGACCTGGGCTAGATGCCGCCACCATCCCACCACCTCGTCCCCGGCTGGGGCGCTGCCGTCGAGTGGATGGCCCAGCAGCGGTAACCGGACCGCGAGGTACTCGTGCCAAGCCTGCCGGGCCAGGACCTCGGGGTCCAGTGCCAGGGCGAGCAACCGGGACGGGGTCGGCGTGACCGCCTCACGCACCATCACGTAGGCCAGCAACCGCGCAAGCCGCAACGCGCTGCGGCCTGTCAGCGGTCGCGGCGGCCGGCCGAAGGCCGCGTCATAGGAGTGTGCGAGGTCCTCGGCGACCTGTCCGGACTGCCGCCACGCCTGGGCCCACTCCGGCTCCTCACCCCGACCGACGGCGACCTGCCCGGTAACGCCCGGCACCGCGGTCAGCAGGATGGCTAGCTCGGGGACCAGCAGCCACTGCGCGGACAGCCCTATGCACTCCGGCAGCCGGAGCCCCAGCGCGGCGGCGCCCTCCGGTGACCCGGCATCGTCCTCTGTCTCAGCACGGCCGTAGGCGGCTGTGGTGCGCGCGGCGAGGTGCATGTGGATGATGAACATCTCGGCGGTCGCTCGAGCCATCTGCTGGTGCCAGGCCTCCCGTTTCTCCTGCGGCGCGGAGGACATCTGGAACAGATTCAGCTGGTGGTCACCGACGAGATCGCCTTCGGGCGGCAAGTCCACCGCGGCCAGTGCTGCGGAGACGTCCATGGTCTCCAGGCGGCGGATCGGCTCGCGCAGGTCGAGTTCGGCCAGCTCGGCGACTGTGGTCTGGTCTCGCTCAGTCGCGATGGCGTAGAGCGTGGCTGCGGCCAGGATCACCCGGTCGGTGAAGACCTCGGTGGCCGGACTGTCGGAGTCCTCTCGAGGGTCGTTGGCGCGCACCTGCCCGTCGATATGGTCCGCTACGCATAGGCAGGCAGCCCACCGCGCTGACGTCGTCGAGTCGCTCACCGGTCCCACCGTAGTGGCCCGGTATCCCGCGGTCAGGCTTCGACGGGCCGATCCTCGGGGCGTCGCATTCGCGCACCGGCTGGGTAGCGCAGGTCAGGCCGCGGCCGCGGAGGGTGCCAGGTTGACATGGCGGTGCGCATCCTGGCCGGGCGCAACCAGTCAACGGTGGGCCGATCAGTTGATGTGTGCGGAGCGGCGCGCCGAGCTTGACCGAGAGCAGACGAGAGTCCCAATCGCCCAGGTGATGGGGCAGGGTGAGGATGCCGATGATCATCCGGGCTGGTGCGGCCAGCCGCGCCGCCTCCGCGGCGGGCCAGGTCTGCTCCCTGATCACGCGGGACTGGCAGTGCAGTGCAGATGAGGATGATCGCCAGGGTGCCGCTGCTAACGTCGGTCCCCACTGTGGCGGTCATCGCGCGGGAGGAGCCGGAGCTGCTCGTGTGCTGGCCTTCAGCTTGTTTTCCGTGCGGCTTGCTGCTGCTCTCCCCCGACTGCAAGGAACTGTCGTCCGATGCCCGCCAACTCAGCCGCCGCCCCACGTATCGGGGCCCGCGTGGTGCTGCTCGACGCTGCCGACAGGGTGCTGCTCCTACATGCTCTTGACCCACAGGACCCTGGCCACCGTTGGTGGGAACTGCCCGGTGGCGGTCTGGAAGCGGGCGAAGACCTGGCTGATGCTGCCCGCTGTGAGGTCGCTGAGGAATCCGGGATCGTGCTTCCGTCTTTGGGCCGCAAGCTGTGGGTGTGTGAGTCTCGCTTTCGTTACCAGGGCCGCGACCATTATCGCGTCGACCACGTCTTCCTCGGACGGGTCGCCGACACGGTGGCGCAGGTGGCGCTCCGGCCCACGGAGAATGAGAAGGCCGGACTGATCGAACGGCGGTGGTGGTCGGCTGCTGAACTTCGGCGCTGTCCCGACAAGCTTGTGCCTGCAGCTCTGCCAGAGCTGTTCGATGACCTTCTCGCAGGCCGCTTGCCCGACGCTCCTGTGAGTCTGGTCGACTGACCTGCGGCCGGCGGCGGGTGGTCTCCCCCGCAGCTGTTGGGATCCCCGTGTCAGCCTGAGCGCATCCGGTAAGCTGTTAGGCCACCTTGCCACGGTCCTGAACCGTCGTGAACGCTCCGAAGTGGACAGTTCCTCTCTCACCACGCTGGGCGTGGCTGCCGTCTTCGCCTCAGGTATTTGGGGACGCACTGGTGTCGGCGGCTCGGCACACCCACCACCACCACCACCACCAGCGACGCCGCCCAGTCTCAACTAGAGGACAGCTCTGGGCAGAGCTGAGAGGAACGAATCTTGTTGACCAAGACCGACTCAATGACAATCCACGAGTTCATCCTGATGCATTGTCTTTGCGTGCCAACGGATCGTCGCTTCGAAGATCCGTGTCACGATGCGTTCAAGGCGACTCCTCCGGCCGGATGCAGTCCGGTGGAGGTCGGCAGTCTGTTCGGATTGGACTGTCGGCGCGAGGCTCCGACACTGTTAGAGGCTGTGGCCGCGGTGTTCGCGGAGATCAAGTCCGTGCACGGCATTCTGCTCAGCGATCTCGGGGTGGAGAAGTTGTGGGAGTTCGCCTGCGATGGCCCCAATCGTTGGGGTGCAACCATCCTTGGCCAGCTGTTGCTCTTGGCGGTGCAGCGCGGCGAACTACTCGTCTATGGCGTCAAGGATCTCATCAGCTTCCTGAGCACATTGGATTCCACTCACACCGACAGCTTGGAGCACGGATCGCCGCGTCGGCATATCAGCACAGAGCCGCGGTGGAAGATCGGTGACGTTGTCGGACGCCGGTCCGGTAGTATCTCGCGATCGCAGGCGCCAGCAGTCGGCAAACTGCCTCCAGTTCGGTGGTGCTTGCGGCCTGGTTGGGATGGTGTGTTGTCTGTGGCTGTGGGGGCCGGACCCGTTGTTGTGAGGTGGGTTGGGGGCAGGGACTGTGACGTCGCCGGTTCAGGCCGTCGCGTAGCCGTCGGTACGTAGCGCGTCCTCACCAAACCAGGTACTGCGCACCTGAATCTCGAGTTGCGAATCATGCGGGTCCAGTACCGGGCGTCCGGGGGCTTGCTGGAACAGCTCGAGTGATTCATGGATCGCGGCTGCGGCCACGGCGGTCCCTGCGCACAACAGCATGGCGGTTTCCGGTGTGTGTCCGGCTGCGAGGTATTCCAGTGTGCGGTGGGGATACAGGGGGAAAGTGATCACGCCGATGTCGTGCAAATCCGGCGGGAGGCGCGGATCGTAGCGGCGTGGTGCTTGCGGATCGTTGCGGTCGAGGCAGCCGATCAGCAAACTGCCTAGGTCCTTGGCGAAGAGCAGGTGATCGATCTGGAGGTTGGTTTCCGGGTGGAGCCACTGTCCGGTGAGGTACCAGTGGTCCACCAGGTCGTCCCATGCTGGATGCCACATGTCGAACTGGGCTGCATCCAGAAGATCCGAATCCTCGGTTGGTCCGGCGGGCGGGACACCGACAGGACTGTCCACATCGGACTGCCAGACTCGGAGGGGGACGGCGTCTCCGAAGATCACGTCCACTGCGGCGATGTAGGCCGACAGGGGCCGACCACGCCAAGCGAAATCCTGCACGAGCCAGGTCTCGAGCTGTGCACAGGCGTGCTCACGCCAGTGGGCAGGGTCGAACCGCGCTGGAAGGGCGGCTGGCCAGCGCCAAGTCTGTGGGGTCTTCACCGGACGTACCACCCTCGCCTTCTGCTTCTTACGCTTCTAGGGTGTTGCTCGGTTTCCAGCCGGACCGGAGGGCGCCCGACGGCTCCTGATCGGCATTGTGGGGTCGGTGGCACGTGGGCCAGGGTGGACCCTGTATCTGGCTGCAGTTGGCCATTATGTCAGCCGTGGCGTGCCGTTCCTCTGGGTGTCGCTGAGGCGCCGAGGTGGTCATCGCCGCGTTGGGGGGCATCCTCTCTGGCATGGTGGCCAGGCTGGCAGTGCTGCTTCCGTGCGGCGGGTTCGGGCCAACTCGCCAGTGGCCAAGGCAGGCGAGGGCTCGGCGGGAATCAGTGCCGTCCTCGTGGCGTGGGCTTGTGGTCGGGGCACCGGATGGGTGTCATCAGTGTCACCGGGGGTTATCTCCGATGACGCCGGAGGTTGGGGGTCCGTGCCTGCCACTCGGCTTGCCGTTCGGCGTACCAGGAAGCCATCGCCGCGGTGGGGCGCACGTCGCATTCGGCGTGGCCGGGTTCGGTGTCACGCCACGGGGAGATCCGTTGTACGCCCAGACCCGCCAGCGCGGCGTCACGCTGGTTCTCAGTCAGCGGCGGTGCCCCGTGTTCGCGCTGCTCGCCGTGGTCGAGGAAAACCTCCCCGTGGTCGGAGGTGGGGCTGATCTGGAACTGCTCGCAGAACTCGTCGTCCTCGAGCGGGCTGGGGTAGAGGAAAGCCCGCAACGGGGACGGTGCGGTGCTGTCGGTCTTCAGGTCGGCTCCTTCTGCTCGGGATCCTTCGGCTCGCCGGCACCCGGCGTTGAGGCAGGGTGACGGTGGCGTGAGCGAGCGCCTGATCGAGGACAGCGTGCTCGATCAGGCGGTAGTTCAGGACAGCTGTGCTGCGGTGTCAAACAGACAATCCCGCCGTTTTTCCCAGCGCACGATATAGCCCAGCGCCCCGAACAGCCCTGGAAAACAGCAGCACCGCCCACAACCAGGGTGGCAGGATGTCGGCCGCTCTGGCTCACAGCCCGGCCGTGGTGCCCCCAGTGGCGACCGGATACGCCCACCACGCCCGTCTCAGGCGGTGCCATGCCTGTTCGAGCTGTTCCCGTACCCATGCCCTGCGCTCCATCCAACCACTCGCGCCGTCGAGAGCGTCGGCGACTTGGCGAAATACCGGCGGCGGGCGGCCTTCCGGGTGATGAGCGTGATCTCCGCCCAGGCCACCGCGGTCGCAGCCGCGATCAGCAGCAGCCACAACCACCCGGGCGTCGTAGCCACCGCAACGTTGGGGGCAACCTCAGCGCGATGGCCACCACCAGCACCGCGAGGATGGACGAGACGGCCTCACCCGGGTTGGAGCGGGCCCATTGCTGCAACCGTTCAGGTCGGCCTGGCCGCTCGCCTGCCCCGGCTGTGGTGGCCATCTTCTGTCCCTGCCCCGTCTCGGGAACGGGGATCAGCCAACCTCACCCGAACAGGTGAATGGTGCTCCGGCTGCCCCAGCGTGTCGATCCCGCCTCTTCCCAGGCAGGGAAGGTGGTGGTGGCCGAAGACGAGCTTGCAGTGAGTCCGGGCCCAGCAGCAACAACCACGAAAATGGTGACTGGTCGTGGACACCAGCCGCCAACAGTGAGTGGTCGGGCAGATCGCGCTCGCCGCCACTGGCGGTGGTGCTGCGCCTGCCGATCGAGGACCCGGACGAATCCGGGTACGAACACAACGTGCTGGTGGCCCTGGCCCCGGTCACCCTGCCCAGCGCCTCGTTTCGCCGGTCCATGGTGATCCAGCAGGTCTGGGAGACCTGCGAAATCCTGCTCCGTATGGTCGGGCCCGGCTTCTCCACGGCCGAGGCTGACGACTGGATCCAGCGTGAGCTGGCCACCCCGCACGCCGCCCGGCGCTCCGCGGCGGTGGTGTGGCCCGACCAGTGCGTGCTGCGCCGTTGGTCCGGTCTGCGGCTGGAGATCACTCATTCTGGAAGCGGCGCGGGGTGGGTACCGTGGGCAATGGTGCCCGCGGTGGCGGGCTCAGTGGCCCGCCCCGCTCACTCCCGCGATGCTCCGCTGCCGACGATGGTGACCTGCGGGCCTTCGGTGACATCCACGCCTCCGCCATCCTCGCGGTCGCCAGCACCTGGGGCGCGCCCCTCTGCCCTGTACGCCAGGCTCTCCACCAGCAGTGTCTGAGGGCAGGCCCCGGACGACGCCGGCACACACCCGATCGCGGGCGCCCCACCCTGGTCAGGATTCACCGCACCAGGCTGAACCGGTGGGCCGGTGGTCGTAGTGCTGGCAGAGCTGGTCAGCGCTTCCCTTTGCCGCTCTTCCCTCGCCGCCGCTGGGCGAGGCGGCGTTGGGCCGCCTGGCGGGCCGCTTTCTCCGCGGGGGTGCTGCCGCGTCGTGAGCGCGGGGCTTTCACGGTCAGGTACGCCTCGTGGAATTCCCACATCCGCTGGATCTGATGCCGGGCATGCTGGTCGCCGTGGTGATGGTCGTGTGCGGCGAGCAGCAGAAGGTCCAGGAACTGCGGGGTGTCGTTGCTGCCCTGGGTTCGTTTCGTGCTCTCCCGGAAGGTGGCGAGCATCTGCCGCATCGTGGCCGACCTTCCGGACTGCTGGGCCTCCAGCAGCTGGTCTACAACTGCGGCCGCAGGGCTCTCGGGCGATTCGCTTGCGGTGGCGGACTCGGCCAGGGCTGCAACCAGGTGCTTGCCGAGCATCTCCTCCAGTACCAGCCGGGCGTTCTCTGTCTCCTTGGTGGACAGCGTCTCGATCGTCGTGGTCCGGTCTGGGGTGGACAGGTAGGTCATGACGCCGGTGAGTTGTTCGCGAATCGCGGGCGGGTTGATCTGCGGTTGGAGGGCGAACCAGCTGGCGTAGGCAGTCATGAGGTAGAGATCGGTCTCGAAGTTCTCGCTGAGTCCTGGTTCCAGAACAGTCGCCCCGGCCTCAGTGAAAGCCAGCAGCGTGGGGAAGTAGGCCGTCCAGACAGTGGTCTGCTGGTTTGCGGGGATCACCCGTTTGATGATCTGTTCCATGTGCGGGATGACCTTGTCTGAGCGCACGGTGGTCATCGTCTTGAGGTGGGAACTCCAGCTCAGTGCCTGGGTACTGACGGCGTGGGTGGCACACCGGTAGCCCAGCGGCCCGTAGGTGGCGAGGTCGGCCATGGCCTGGCGCACCTGCGGCCCTGCGGAGAGCAGGAATCCTTCCAGCAGCCGCAGCGCCAGCACGACCACCGCGTCCTGGTCGGCGGCGGTCAGCGGCCGGGCGTCGGCCGGCACGGCGTGGTGCCAGTCCAGCGGGCCCTCGGGGGCCGGGACGACGCCGAAGGCCACGCGCTGGGTCTCCAGCCGCAGTGCGGAGGCTTGTTCGGCGGTGGGTCGGGCGCTGTCGTGTTCCAGCAGCCACCGGCGGGCCACCGCGAGCAGTTCGGCGTGGCGCGTGCTGCGGTCCTTCTCGGCGGCGGGGATCTCGAAGATGTCCTCGCCGCCGAAGATGTCGAGGAGCAGCTGGATTGCCTCGGCGTCGGCGACTTCCAGGACGGTTTCCCGGGCGGGGGCGCCGGTCATGTGGGCGCTGGCCTCCCGGATTCCGCGCAGTACCTGCTCACGGATCGCGGCCGGTTGGTTGTTGGAGGTCTGCGGCTGCCGCGCGACCCAGACGGTCGCGGCCAGGGCGGCGTAGAAGGTGGAGGCGTTGCCGACCTGGCTTCGCCAGGGGTGTGGTCGCACAGTGGGGTTGTCGGTGGTGGCGTAGTCCTGCTCGATCTGGGCCTGATGCTGGCGGAACTCGGCGATTCGGTCACCGACTGCGGGCAGCAGCTCCCAGGGGGTCAACTCCTCGGCGGTCTCGCGGTAGGCCAGTGCGACAGGCACGTTCTCCAGGATCAACCCGCCGTGGAGTGCCGCCATGGCGAAATCGCTTTGCCAGGCCAGGAGATCGTCCACCACGGCCAGCCAGCGGACAGCGGGCTTCTGCCCGCCCAGGGTAACGTTGCTGATCTCCTCGGCTAGGGCGTGGACGTCCTCGATCTTCTCGTCCAGGCCTGCTAGCAGGGCTTTCCTGCCCCAGATCCGCAGTTGCCAGACCAGCCGCTCACGCTCGGCCACATCGCTCACCGTGCCAGCATCCCAGCATGAGCAGCGAGCCTGCGCCAACCCCCGGTCTCGGCGTGGCGGTGGGGAACCCGCTGGATACCGCGGCGGAGTCGTAGTCCAGGACCACGGGCTGGTGGCCGGAGGCTGACCGGGCCAGTTCGGTGGCCACCGTGGTGTAGCTGCGGACCGCCAAGTGGATCCGTGATCCACCCCGACGGCGGCTGGGTGAGCCGCTTCGTCGCGCTGTTGACGGCTTGGGTCCTGGGCGCGGTGGTGCTGGTCGACCAGGGTCTGCGCCCGGCGCCGCGACGCCTGAAACCACGGCCCCACGCAGAGGGTCGGGAGCAGGCCCCGTGCAGCAGGTCGTGATATTCCGGACCCCGGCGGAGCTGACTCTGTCACCAGGGCGGTGATCGCCGTGGTCGAGGAGCAGCCTGCGGGATACGGTCGGCGCCGTGGACTCCGAGCATCAGCTGGCGACGGTGATTGGCCAGCTCGTCCTCGCCGTCGGCCAGCATCAGCTTCTGCCCGGTGCGCGCGCGGTCGACTACACCGTCACCGAGCAGGGCGCGGTCGTCCTGAACTGGGTAGCTGGTCCCTACGCCGGCGAGGTCGCCACCGGCCTGGCCGCCGCCCCCGGCCCGCCGGAGGTCGCGATGGTGGCGCCCAGCCACCCCGGCAACAACGCTGTGCGGGCGGACCTGCTCATCCGCGGGGTTGCGGTGGTGCTGATCGCCTACGAGCCGATCGGACGGGACGCCGCCGCCCGAGCGGTGCAGCCCTCGCCGCGGCGGCTGCCTGTGTGGCGCTGGCCCACACCACTGGAGGACGACGGCATCGCCCGGGACACGGTGCTCTGGACCCGGGATGCCACCGGCGATGACCTGGCCGTCGGTGTGCGGTTGCCCCTGGAACGCCCGGAGGGCTGGCTGGAGCCGAGCATTCTGGTGGCCCTACCCAAAGAAGACCTGCCACCAGCATGGGCCTACCGCGAACGCCGGATCCACACCGCGTGGCAGACCTGCGACATCCTGCTGCGTCAGAGCGGCCCCGAACTGTCGGTAGCCGCGGCTGATGACTGGCTGACCGCCCAGTTCGAGGATTCGCGAGCCTTCCGGTCCTGGGTCGCGGTCACCTGGCCCGACCGGTGCGTGATCCGCCTGGCTGCCGGGTTGCGCATGGAGATCGTCTGCGACGGGCCCTTCCACGGGTCGGTGCCGTGGTCGCTTGTGCCCGCGGTCCTGTATTCGGCGATCGACCGCTCGGCGCAGCGGCGACCGCCGGCCTCGGTGCGGATCCGCCAGCTCGGCCGGAAGGTGGTCTCGACCCTGGCCATCAGCACCGACTGGGGCGCGCCCTCCTCCCGGAACGCCCAGAACCCCATCTGATCGCTGTAGAAGCCCCCGCGGGCTGGGCCTGAGGCCTGCGGCGCGGAGTGCAGTCAGCCCGGCAGGGGCTGTGACTCTGGTGTCGCGGGCTGGTCCAGCCTTGGCCGGAGACTGGGGTGAGTTGAGTCAGCCAGTCACCGATTCACCACTGCGGTGGCCGCGCACGATCTCACCGACCACCAGCGCCATGTGCACGATGTTGCCCAACGCCATCGCATGCTGCTGGTCATCGAGTGTGGCCATCTGTCGTACGAGGTCGGCTACCGTGGTGTAGTCGCCCTTGGTGGCGTGGTCCAGCGCGGCGTTGACCAGGTCTAGCGGCAGATTCTGTGCCACAGGGCCGGAAGGTGCGTCGGGAGTGCGTCTGGTGGCGACTTCGTCGCCGTAGACGG
Source organism: Crossiella sp. S99.2 (assembly GCF_023094165.1). Taxonomy (GTDB): domain Bacteria; phylum Actinomycetota; class Actinomycetes; order Mycobacteriales; family Pseudonocardiaceae; genus Crossiella. The sequence continues at coordinate 38,140 of NZ_JALMDK010000029.1, forward strand.
CGAGGAAGGTGCTGATCGTGTTGATGGTGTGCTCGATCAGCGCCACCCAGAACGCCTCGATCTGTTCAGGCGCAACGTGTTCGCGGATCGCCAGCAACGCCGCAGTCGTCCGGTCCTGCTCCCTGGGTGCGCGCAATCCGGCCGAGACCACTTCTCGCGCCACGGACAACAGCTGCTCTCGATCTCCCGGCATAACCCCCCCCCGGCGTGTGTCGATCTGCTTCAGACTTGACCGTACAACAGGCCGTCATTCGACCGTGGCGGATTGCTTACGTGGCCGTGACAGCTCCAGGTGCTCCGATCTGATCCACTGGGTCAAGGAATTGTGCTGGCCTGGGTAGGTAGGGGGAATCGAGCGGGTGGCTGCTGTCCACGGAAGATGCTGTTCAGTCCAGTCTGTGGCACGGAGATCGTCCGCCGCAGGCGTCGGGAGTGCACGGTGTCCGTTGTGGACAACGGTCATGGGCTGCCGTTGAGTCGCGTCGCCGTGCTGAGCACCAGGGGTGCGATCGCACCCGGGACAGGAACCCGACTCCTGTAGACCGCCATACAGCCGGACTGGTCGTGGTGGACGCTGGCGATGTGGTGCTGGTCCACATGTGCGAGGAGGCTGTGGTGGGCCGGCGGTCGGGCAGTGTGCGGACTGTCGGGAGCCTGGGCTGCTCTCTGGATTGTCGGTGGGCAGCCTTAGAATCGTCCTGAGCCCGGCCTGCTGCGCCGTGCTGGTTGGTTCCCTGCCGTCGTGGGGTTGAGCAGCAACTCAACCAGCCTGCCCAGGTGCTGCCGCACGCGCCGCCGGCACCAGGCTCACTCGCGATGGAGAACCCCATGCTCACCCCCCACAACCCTGACGATGCGCCGACCTGGACCATCAGCGGCGGCAGCGGGTACGGACACCGCGCCTACACCCCGGGCAAGACCCTGCGCGAGTCGTGGTGGAACACCGAAGGCCCGGCTGCTGACCAAGTGCCCGGCGGTCGTGCCGACCGTGGCCTGCTCCCCTACCGGGTCAGCGGGATCGTCACCGTCGTCACCGCCGAATCCACCTACGTTGAGAACGAGGGAATGAGTGTCGGAGTCGGCGAGCAGCAGGGCCACCTGCATTCCGCGCAGGTCCGCGCGGCCACCCCGGCCGAAGCCGCCGAGGTGCTGGCCGCTGAAGCGACCAGGCGGGTCCGCACCGGGATCGCAGAGCGAGTCCGGTCCCTGCTGGGAGCAGGACTGCACAGCGCCAACCTGCCCACGCTGGCCGACACCGAGGACGGCCTGCGGCAGACCGCCGCCGAACACCAGGCCATGATCGAACTGCCGCAGGTCCCGCTCGGCCCTGTGGACCGAGCCACACGCCACCCCGCTGACCTCTACCTGGACAGTGCCGCCGGGGTGCTCTGGCTGCACGAGTACACCGCTCTGTGGGGGTGGCGCACCCGCCGGCTCCCGCTCACTCCCGAGCGCCAGGCTCTGGTGGCCGCGTTGCATGCCGCCTACAACAACATCGGCGATTGGGAGCGCACCGGAGTCCCCGCGGAGGCCGCCGCTGTGCTCCTGGCCGCGGGGCGGATCCCGCATGAACTTGTTGATCCCGCAGTGGCGGTCTCTATCAGCTCTGTTGAGGACGCCCACGCCTACCTCAGCCGTACCACCCGGCAGTGGGAGCAGGCACTGTGGCGGCGACACGACGACGGGCGCCGGTGGCCCGCTGCCGACGCGGCACGCCTGGCCGAGGCCGGAATCTCCTACTCCCACGCCCAGATCCACCATCGCCATGGGCTCACCAGCGTCGAGGACATCCTCGCCGCCCGCCCACCGCAGCTGCCCCAGCAGCCCGGCCGGTTCATCCTCGGCGGCAACAACGGCTCGCATCAGGCGACCATCTGCAACAACCCCGCCGACGCCGAGCAGATCTTCGGCAACAATCCGACTGGCTGGACAGAATGGCAGCACACCCCTGGTGTGCGCGTCGAGCATGTGTTTCCCGGTGGAGGCTTCGGGGAGCAGCACCGCTTCCAGTTGTGGAGCGATGGCGTGCTGACCTACGGACTCTGGTACGAACCCCCCGGATCGCGGCGGGAGCGGCCAGTCTCGCTCAGCGCCGCCGCGGAGCAACTGATCGGGCTCTTGGTCAACGGGGGTTCGCCACTGCTGGAAGACCCGGCCAGCTGGCGGCCGCTGCTGGGTGTCACCGCGACCACCGTGGTCGAGTTGGACAGGCACGAAACTGAGGACGTGCGCGACTACTTCGCGACTGGGCTTGACCGGACCGGGGGCATCATCGAACTGATCCGTCTGGACAGCACCCTGCCTGACGGCACCACCCACACGCTCTATCAGGTCGTCCGCGGGCAGTGGAGTATCCGCGACGGCGAGGGCGATAGCCGGGCAACCCACTGGTTCAGCACCGAGGAACAGGAAGCCCGCCGCTACTACCGTGAACACCGCGCCGCCCTCTAGATGAGTAAGTCCTAACTCGGTCAGTGGTCGTAGGCGGTCAGGGATCTGGTCACGGGCTGGCCGGTGGCTCGGT
>NZ_JALMDK010000002.1:0-199444 GCF_023094165.1 Crossiella sp. S99.2
ACTAATAGGCCGAGGGCTTGCTCACAAAGTTGCTACGCGTCCACTGTGTGGTTCTGAAAGAACCAACTAGATACACATTTTGAGTGTGTGTTGTTGGTGATCTTTCATAGTGTTTCGGTGGTTATGGCGGAGGGGAAACGCCCGGTCCCATTCCGAACCCGGAAGCTAAGTCCTCCAGCGCCGATGGTACTGCATGCGTGAGCGTGTGGGAGAGTAGGACGCCGCCGAACTAAATTTGCGTGTGGCCTCAGAACTTCGGTTCTGGGGCCACACGCTTTTTTTGCGTTCGAATCACTGCCGGCTGATCTCGACCAGGACGTTCGTGAGCTGGTCGGGCTGGGACAGGAACGGGTGGTGGTCGCTGTTCAGTTCGATCACCTTGTTCGCGCGGGTGGCCTGTTCGCGTTGGACCTCCGGTGGGGTGCCGCGGTCCTGGGCGCAGACGAGGTAAGTGGTGGGCTGTGACTGCCAGGCCGCGGTGCGGGGTGGTTGGGCCAGGGCCAGTTGGGATTGGCGAGTCAGGCGGGCGCGGGCGCCTTCGTAGGCTTCGTCGTCGCAATGCTGGGCGAAGCGGGCGCGGAGGTCTTCGGGGCGGAGGCTGAGGGTGCCGTCCGGGTGGAATTCCAGGTGGGGCGCGGGTTCTGGGCCGGCGAAGCCGGCCAGGGACTGGTTCGTGTCGGCCAGGAACGAGGTGAGGTAGACCAGATGCCGGACGTTGGGGGCGGTGCCCGCATCGGTGATGACCATCCCGCCGTAGGAATGGCCGACCAGGATCACCTCATCGGAAGTGTTGGCCAGTAAGACTTTCAGGGCGTCGGCGTCGGTGTGCAGACCGCCACCGGTGTGGCAAGCTCGGTAGGTCCAGCGTTGCGCTGGACAGGCCGTGTTCGGCCAGCCGGGGGGACATCCGGCTCCACCACCAAACACTGTCGCGGACCAGGGCGCCGTGCGCGAAGACCACCTTCATGCTGGCCACGCTGGCACGGGTGGGGGCGGGGGTGGGGCAGGTTTCGCTGGTGGCGCAAGACTGGGGGCATGAGTGGACGGTTGGCGCGCATCCGGGACCGGGCGGCTCAGGCCGAGGTGACCTACGCGGAGGTCGGGGTTACCCGGGAGGCGGAGTGCCCGCCCGGGTACCGGCGGGTCAGCCGGACCTTGCGGCTGGGGCAGGGGGAGGCGGAGTTCGCGCGGGCCCGGCTGGCGTTGCGGGACTGGGCGACCCATCGGGGGTTTGGACGCGGGATCTACCTGGGGGAAGCGGGGCAGGGGGAAGCCCGGCAAGAGGTGGGGGACACCGTGGTCTCGGTGCTGGGGTTTGGGCCGATTTCGGTCGTGGGGCCTTGCCGGGTGGTGTGGCGGGTGGATGAGGCTCGGCGGTACGGGTTCGGGTACGGGACCTTGCCGGGGCACCCAGTGACCGGCGAGGAAAGCTTTGTGCTGGTCCAGGGATCGGATGGGGCGGTGGAGTTCACCATCACCGCGGTGTCCCGGCCGGGCGGGCAGCTCGCGCGGTGGACCGGGCCGATCGGCCGACTGGCCCAGCGGGTGGCCATGGCTGCCTACCTGCACGCGTTGCGCTAGCCGTTCATACTCTTGACACCGCCCACGTGGTCTAGTCCAATTCCAGGACACCTGGTGGGCCTGTGCAGGTCTTTTCGCCGCCCGGACCCTCGTTGTCCCACCAGCCGACGCTCCACGCCGGAAATGGTGGGAGGAAACGATGTCACGCAAGATCCTCGTTGCTCGGGTGGCGGCAGTGCTCACGGTGGTGCTCGGCATCGCCCTGGCCGGGTTCGTGCCGGCGCACGCGGCCGGGGTCACCGCCTCGTTCGTCAAACAACAGTCCTGGGAGAGCGGCTACACCGGCCAGATCACGCTCAAGAACGACACCGGGAGCCAGGTCGCCGGCTGGAAGGTGGAGTTCGACCTCCCGGCCGGCACCACGGTCGGCGCCTACTGGGACGCCCTGCAGACCAACGCCGGCGGCCACTACGTCTTCACCAACCGCGAGTACAACGGCAACCTCGCGCCCGGCGCCAGCGCGACCTTCGGCTTCAACGCGGCCGGGACCGCGGCCCCGGTGAACTGCCGGATCAACGGCAGTCCCTGTGACGGCGGGTCCACCAACCCGACCAGCACCACGACCACCAGCAAGACCACCACCTCGACCAGCACCGCGACGACGACCACGACCACCCCTCCGCCGCCTGCCGGGAACAAGCTGCTGGTCGGCTACCTGCACAGCAGCTTCGCCAACGGGTCCGGCTACATCCGGATGGCCGATGTGCCCGCCGAATGGGACATCATCCAGCTCGCCTTCGCCGAGCCGACCTCGGTGACCTCCGGCGACCTGCGCTTCAAGCTCTGCCCGGTGGCCGAATGCCCGAACGTGGAGTCCGAAGCCGAGTTCACCGCCGCGATCAAGGCGAAGCAGGCCCAGGGCAAGAAGGTGCTGATCTCCATCGGTGGGCAGAACGGTCAGGTCCAGCTCACCAGCACGGCGGCGCGGGACGCCTTCGTCAGCTCGGTCAGCGCGATCATCGACCGGTACGGGCTCAACGGCCTGGATATCGACTTCGAGGGCCACTCGCTCTACCTGGACTCCGGGGACACCGACTTCAAGGCGCCCAAGACCTCGGTCGTGGTCAACCTGATCTCCGCGCTGAAGACGCTGAAAGCCAAGTACGGCAGCGGGTTCCAGCTCACCATGGCGCCGGAGACCTTCTTCGTCCAGCTCGGCTACCAGCACTACGGCGGCAGCGGTGGCGCGGACAACCGGGCCGGGTCCTACCTGCCGGTGATCCACGCGATGCGCAATGACCTGACCCTGTTGCACGTTCAGCAGTACAACTCCGGGCCGATCATGGGCCTGGACAACCAGTGGAAGCAGATGCCCAGCGTCGACTTCCACGTGGCCATGGCGGACATGGTGCTCGGCGGCTTCCCGGTCAAGGGCGATCCGAACAACCACTTCCCCGCCCTGCGCCAGGACCAGATCGCGCTCGGCCTGCCGGCCAGCCCGAACGCGGGCAACGGGCACACCGCGGTCGCCGCGGTGCACAAGGTGCTGGACTGTCTGATGAAGGGCAGCAACTGCGAGTCCTACAAACCCAGGGCGAAATACCCCAGCCTGCGCGGCCTGATGACCTGGTCGATCAACTGGGACCGGTTCAACAACGCCGAGTTCAGCAAGAACCACCGGGCCTACCTCGATCGCTAGCCCGGTCCGCGGCGGCGTCGCCCTGGTGGCGCCGCCGCGGTCAGCCCGCGTCGAAGGCGGCCAGCAGGCGCTTGGGCGCGGTCATCCGCCAGGCCTCGGTGAGCAGTTCGCCCAGCTCATCGGCCTGCACGGTGTCGAGCTGGGCCACCACCATGCCCCAGTTCTGGTAGTGCGGCGGCACGCTGAAGGTGTCCGGGTCCCCGGCCACCAGCGCCAGCCGCTCGTCCTCGGCGACCTTGATCGCCACTTCGACCCCATCGGGTGACATCGAGGCGAAGATCTTGTCCTTCACCCGGAAACAGGTACGTCCCCAGGCCGGGCGCTCGTGCGCCTCGGGCAGCGCCAGGGCCAGGCTGCTCAGCTCCTCCGGTGTGACCATGCCGGAAACCTAACCCGCGGCACCGACAGTGTCCGGGGTCACGGGCCTGCACCCCGTCTGGCTGTAGCCGAGGATGGGCCAGGTCTGGTTGGAATGGGTATCGCCCCATCACCGTGCGCGCAGTCGACTGGAGTGATGAAGTTTGGCGACGTTCGTGCTGGTCAACGGCACCGGATCCACCCAGGACGACTGGGCGGCGCTGGTCGAGGACCTGGAGGACCGCGGGGACCGCTGTCTCCTCGTCGACATTTCATCCGGGCAAGGCGAGGACCAGGCGGATCGGATCGCCTGGGCCGCTCAACGTTCGCCGACCTCGCCGGTACTGGTCGTACACGGCAACGCGGGCGCGCACGTGCCAGGAGCACTGGCCCGATTCCGTTTCGCTCACGTGGTGTGGCTGACCGCGGAGGTGCCGGCACCGGAGTCGACCCCCGAGCAAGACTGGCTGACCGCACCCCAGACCTACGTAGGCGACCCCGAAGACCAGGTAGCGAAAAAAGCCGCACTGACAGTCCCAGAAATGGAAACCGAGGAACTCACCGGCGGGCCGTGCCCACAGGTGTCCCGGCCAGAAGAAGTAGCCAGAATCCTCGCCCGCTGCGCCCGAAAACAGGCAACCGGGGTTCGGGGGGTTCGGGGGCTTGCCCCCGAGCGGGGTCTGGGGGTCGCACCCCCAGTGTGATGGCGAAGCAAAAAGGCGAGTGCTCCACGAGCACTCGCCTTCTATTGCGAGCGGATGACGAGATTCGAACTCGCGACCCTCACCTTGGCAAGGTGATGCGCTACCAGCTGCGCTACATCCGCACGCTCTCTGGGCCGTGGCCCCGATCGCTGTGGGTAACAGTACATGGCCGGGCAACCGGGTCTCGCCGGGGGGGTCGGTTTGGTGAACAAGCAGGTCGGGCGTGGTGACTGGCTGCGCTGGGGGCTCACCCGGCTGGACCACAACGATCATGACCCGGCAGAATCCCCCGGGTGACAGCCAGGGGCCGGATGCGACCGAACGGTAGTTCCGAGCCATTGATTTTCACCCTCGGGGCCCATCGCCGAACCGGTACCGTGGACACACGCTCAGTGAGCGGTCGTGGCGTCCGTGTGACCGACGCCCGCGGCTGAGGAGGAACGCATGACGCGGTTGGTACGAGGTGCGGACGGTCGGAAGTGGACCGTGCGCACCAACGTCGAGTGGTCCAGCCCGGCGGGCATGGACGAGTTCGAGCACGACGTGAGCGGTGGCCACGGCGCCGCCGTGCTCATGGCCACGCTGATGGTGCTGCTCACCGCCGTGCTGATCATCTGGACACCGGCCGCGGTGATCATCCCGCCCTGGCTGATCCTGGCCCTGGCGCTGGTCTTCCTGTTCTTCCCGCTGCGCTGGGTGATCCGCAGGCCGTGGACGGTGGTCGCGGAGACCCCCGGTGAGCTGGACGATGCCGGGCCGGAGCGCTGGGTGGGCAACGTGCGCGGTTTCCTGGCCATGCGCCAGGAGGCGATCAAGGTGGCCAGGGACATCGAGGTGTACTCCTCGCCCGCCTTCGACGGCCCGCTGCAACCGGTGGACTGACGTAGTCTGGCCGCGTGCCCGAACTGCCCGAGGTGGAGGCGCTGGCCCACCACCTGCGTGAGCATGCCGTCGGCAGCACGGTGACCAGGATCGACCTGGCGTCGATGACCGTGCTGAAGACGGTCGCGCCCCCGCCGACCGACCTCTACGGCCGGGCGGTGACCGGCGCGTCCCGCTTCGGCAAGTTCCTCGCGCTGGACTGCGGGGACCTGCACCTGGTCACCCACCTCTCCCGGGCCGGCTGGCTGCGCTGGTCCGACGAGCTGAGCGCCGTCCCGCCCAAACCCGGCCGCGGTCCGCTCGCGCTGCGCGTGCACCTGGGCCCGCCCGGCTCCTCCCCCGGCTTCGACCTGACCGAGGCCGGCACCCAGAAGCGGCTCGCCGTCTACATCGTCACCGATCCGGCGCAGGTGCCCGGCATCGCCCGGCTCGGCCCGGACGCGCTCGCGCTCAGCCGCCCCGAACTGGGTGAGTTGCTGGCCGGGCGCGGGGAGCGGATCAAGACCACGCTGACCGACCAGACCGTGCTCGCCGGGATCGGCAACGCCTACTCCGACGAGATCCTGCACCTCGCCCGGCTCTCCCCGTACGCCACCACCGGCCGCCTCGCCGAGGACGCGGTGGACCGGCTGTTCAGCGCGATGCGGGAGATCCTCACCGACGCGGTGCAACGCTCGGTCGGCCAGGCCGCGGCCCGGCTCAAGGGCGAGAAGCGCGCCGGGCTGCGGGTGCACGCGCGCACCGGCCTGCCCTGCCCGGTGTGCGGGGACACCGTGCGCGAGGTGTCCTTCGCGAACAAGTCCCTGCAGTACTGCCCGACCTGCCAGACCGGCGGCAAGCCACTGGCCGACCGGCGGATGTCCCGGCTGCTGAAGTAGCTCAGCCCTCGACGATGAGCACTTCCAGGGTGCGCGGGCCGTGCACGCCCTCCACCCGGTCCAGTTCGATGTCGCTGGTGGCCGACGGGCCGCTGATGAAGGTCAGCGGGCGCACCGGGTCCAGCCTGGCCAGCGCTTCCGGCACGGTGGCTGCCACCTGATCGGCCCGGACCACGCACAGGTGGTAGTCCGGCAGCAGGGTCAGCGCCCGCCGGCCCTGGGCCACCCCGGCGTCCAGCACGATGGTGCCGGTCTCCGCGATGGCCACCGCGCAGCCGGTGAGCACGCCGTCGCAGCCGTCCAGGGTCTCGATGGACAGCGGCGGCCGGTCTGCCAGCCAGGTCAGCTCGTCGTTGAGCCAGTCCGCGGGCACATCGGCGGGCACCGCGATCCGCCGCGCGCCGCGGGCGTCCAGCAGCGCGTCGATCCACACCGGGAGCCGGTCCGCGTGCACCCGGTGCACCGCGGCGCGGTAGTCCGCGACCCGCTCGGCCAGCACCTCGATCACATCGCCGACGTCCCTGGTGCGGTCGTAGTCGCGCGGGACCGGCGCGGCCTTCGGCTGATCGCGCAGGGCCGTGCGGATGCGGGTCAGCATCACCGCGCGGGCGTCACTGGTCACCGCGGTTCCTCCTCCACCAGCTGCGAAACGATTCGGCAGGCGGCACCGGCACATCGCGGACGTCGGTCCACTTCGAGCCGGGCCAGGGCAGCCGGGTGATCTTGCCGTCCCGGCCGAGGAACCGGGCCAGCGTGCCGGCCTGCTGTGCCCGCTCGAAGCGCTTGGCGTCGGCCATCACCCAGGCCAGCGCGCGCATGGCGATCGCCTCCGGCGCCAGGCTGCTCTTGTTCTCCACCACTCGCGCGCGCAGGTGGGTGAGCACCTCGGGGATGTTGATCGAGACCGGGCAGACCTCGTAGCAGGCCCCGCACAGCGAGGAGGCGAACGGCAGCGAGGCGGCCTGTTTGTCCTTGGGGTCGTTGACCAGCTGCGGGGTGAGGATGGCGCCGATCGGGCCCGGGTAGACCGAGCCGTAGGCATCGCCGCCGGTGCGTTCGTAGACCGGGCACACGTTGAGGCAGGCCGAGCAGCGGATGCAGCGCAGCGACTGCCTGCCCACCTTGTCGGCCAGCGTCGCGGTGCGTCCGTTGTCCAGCAGGATCAGGTGGAAGTTCTGCGGCCCGTCGCCGGGGGTCACGCCGGTCCACACCGAGGTGTAGGGGTTCATCCGCTCGGCGGTGGAGGAGCGCGGCAGCAGCTGCAGGAAGACCTCCAGGTCCGGCCAGCTCGGCACCACCTTCTCGATGCCCATCACGGTGATCAGGGTTTCCGGCAGGGTCAGGCACATCCGGCCGTTGCCCTCGGACTCCACCACCACGATCGACCCGGTCTCGGCCACGCCGAAGTTGGCGCCGGAGATGGCCACCTTGGCGGAGAGGAACTTGCGCCGCAGGTGCCGCCGGGCCGCCTCGGCCAGCGCGCGCGGCTCACTGGTCAGATCCGCGGGCACATCCGGCATGGCGCGCTGGAAGATCTCCTTGATCTCCGCGCGGTTGCGGTGGATCGCGGGCACCAGGATGTGCGAGGGCCGGTCCTCGCCGAGCTGCACGATGAGTTCGGCCAGGTCGGTCTCGATCGCGGTGACCCCGCCCTCGGCCAGCGCCTCGTTCAGGCCGATCTCCGCGGTGGCCATCGACTTGACCTTGACCACCTCGGTCTCGCCGGTGGCCCGGATGAGCCGCAGCGCGATCGCGTTGGCCTCGGCGGCGTCCCTGGCCCAGTGCACGGTGCCGCCGCGGGCGGTGACCGCGGCCTCCAGCCGGACCAGGTAGGTGTCCAGGTTGGCCAGCACCTCGTCCTTGAGCGCGGCCCCGGCGGCGCGCAGCCGTTCCCAGTCCGGCAGCTCGGCCACCGCGGCCGCGCGCTTGCCGCGGATGGTGCTGGTGGCGTTGCGCAGGTTGCGGCGCAGCTGGGTGTTGGCCAGGGCGTCCTTGGCGGCCTTGGGGAAGGCCGGGGTGCCCAGCCAGGTCACCGGGTTGCGGACGACCATGGTTCCTCCTCCGTGCTCGCCAGGATCTCCGCCAGGTGCACCGGCCGCACCCCGCTGCGCAGCCGGGACAGCCCGCCGCCGATGTGCATCAGGCAGGAGTTGTCGCCCGCGGTCAGCACCTCGGCCGCGGTGCCGATCACGTGGTGCATCTTGTCCGTGAGCATCGCGGTGGAGGTCTCGGCGTTCTTCACCGCGAAGGTGCCGCCGAACCCGCAGCAGGAACTCGACTCGGGCAGCTCGACCAGGTCCAGCCCGCGCACCGCGCGCAGCAGCCGCAACGGTTTCTCGCCGACGCCGAGCATGCGCAGCGAGTGGCAGGTCGGGTGGTAGGTGACCCGGTGCGGGAAGTAGGCGCCGACCTCGGTCACGCCGAGCACGTCCACCAGGAACTCCGACAGCTCGTAGGTGCGCGCGGCGATCGGGGAGGCGGTCAGGCCGGGGTGGATGTCGCGGACCATGCCGGTGCAGGAGCCGGACGGTGCGACCACCGCGTCGTAGTCGCCGAAGACCTCGGCGTAGCCGCGGGCCAGTGGCTTGGCCTGCTTGGCGTAGCCGGAGTTGAAGTGCATCTGCCCGCAACAGGTCTGCGCCAGCGGGAACTCCACCCGGCAGCCCAGCCGTTCGAGCAGCCGCACGGTGGCCTTGGCGGTCTCCGGGAAGAACGTGTCGGTCAGGCAGGTCGCGAACAATCCGACCCGCATGGCCTCTCCACCTGCTGTGCGCACAGCGGACACCCTGCCTCGGAAAACCTCCGATGTCTACGGTTCATCCTTTTGGTGCCATCTCCGAGTGACGGGGTGGTTGCAGATTCAGCATCCTGGGCCCAGCATGGACGCCGTGGGTGAACTGCTCACTGAGCGATCGGCCATGGCGGTCCTGGCGGGTATCGCCGTTCTCGCCGCCTTTGTCCTGCTGTGCCGGGCACGGCGGGTCAGCACCTCGATGGAGGACGCGACGCTGACCGCCCTGCACCGGGTGACTGATGCTGCCCCGACCCTGCGCGAGGGCCTGTCGGTGCGGTCGGCTGATGAGCTGACCCCGCACCTGAAGGAGATGCTCGGGTGTGTGGCGGTCGCACTCACCGACGGGGACGGCGAAGTGCTGTCCTGGGCCGGTGAGGCGAACTACCACTACGAGGATCTCCGGCCCACCGTGGAGAAGGCGATCATCCATCGCACCACCGAGACCACCAGTCACGGGATGATGGACTGCGACGTCAACAAGTGCGCGCTGCGGCACGCGATCGTGGCCCCGCTGGAGGTCGACGGGATCATGGTCGGCTCGCTGCTGGTGGCCTCCGCGGTCGGCGGGCGCCGGTTGTCCAGGGCGGCCGAGGTGGGCTCGCGCTACATCACCACGCACCTGGAACTGGCCGAGCTGGAGGAGTCCCGCTCCCGGCTGGCCATCGCCGAGGTCCGCGCCCTGCGTGCGCAGATCTCCCCGCACTTCCTGTACAACGCGCTGACCACGATCTCCTCGCTGGTGCGCACCGATCAGGAACAGGCGCGGGACCTGCTGCTCGACTTCGCCGACTTCACCCGGTACTCCTTCCGCACCGCGGGGGAGTTCACCACCCTGGGCGAGGAGCTGCACAACGTCGAGCGCTACCTGACCCTGGAGCGGGCCCGCTACGGCGACGCGCTCAACGCGCAGGTGCGCATCGCGCCCGAGGTGCTCTCCGTCGCGGTGCCGTTCCTGACCCTGCAACCGCTGGTGGAGAACGCGGTCCGGCACGGCCTGGCGAACAAGCCGGGCGGCGGCACGGTCACCGTGGTGGCCGCGGACAACGGGGCCGAGGCCACCATCAGCGTCGAGGACGACGGCGTGGGCATGGACCCGGAGCGGCTCTCCCAGGACCTGAACTCGCACTTCACCGGCGCGCACGTGGGCATCAACAACATCGACCACCGGCTGCGCTCCTTCTTCGGCAACGACTACGGCCTGGTCGTGGAGACCAACCTGGGCGCGGGCACGAAGATCAGCATGCGGGTCCCGAAGTTCACCGCCGGTGTGCACGCGCCGCCGCCGACCTGGCCGGATGCGGTGGGGCGCAAGCAGGAGGAAGCCCACCAGGCGGCAGGCTGATCAGGCGTTCCGGCGGTTTTTCCGTAGGCTCGGCACCATGAACGTCGCCGAGCGGTTGGCCAAGAAACTGCCCATGATCGGCGAGCGCGTCGACCGCTCGCCCGTCGTCGCCGTGGTCCGCCTGCACGGGGTGATCAGCCCGACCCCGTCACCGCTGGCCAGGAACACGATCAACATCAACACCATGGAATCCGCGCTGCACCGCGCCTTCGGCCACGACCGGCTGGTCGGCGTGGCACTGGCGATCAACTCCCCCGGCGGCGCCCCCACCCAGTCGGCCTTGGTCGCCGACCGGATCCGGGAACTGGCCGCCACCAAGAAGGTGCCCGTGCTGGCCTTCTGCGAGGACGTGGTGGCCTCCGGCGGCTACTGGCTGGCCTGCGCCGCCGACGAGATCTACGCCCACGCCACCTCCCTGGTCGGCTCCATCGGCGTGGTCAGCTCCAGCTTCGGCCTGCACGGCGTGCTCGACCGCCTCGGCATCGAACGCCGGGTGCACACCGCCGGCGAGAACAAGGTCCGCCTGGACCCGTTCAGCCCGGAGAAAGCCGAGGACGTGGAATGGCTCAAGGGCCTCCAGTCCCGGTTGCACGAACGCTTCGGCGAATGGGTCACGCAACGCCGCGGCGGGAAACTCAACGGCGGACCGGACGAGCTTTTCACCGGCGAGGTGTGGCTGGGCGACCAGGCCGCGGAACTCGGGTTGGTCGACGGAATTGGCACTTTGCGCGGCGTGGTGAAGAAACGCTGGCCGGACGCGGAGATCGCGGTGGTCGAACCGCGCCGGCCGCTGCTGGCCCGGCTGGGCATCGGCGGCGCGGCCATCGAGGCGCTGGAACACCGGGCGATGTGGTCGCGTTTCGGGCTGTGAACAGGTGGCCGAGGTCGCCAGGATCGCCGGCATCGTGCGAGCCCGGCGGGGGGATGTCGAACTCGGAGTTTGATCACTGTGGGTGATACTGTCGGCACGTGCAGATGACCTGAGTGGGTTGATCTTTCCCGCGACGCGTCACCGCGCATTGACTCGCTCGTTCAAGCCAAGTAATAGGTGAGCGATCAACAGCGTCACCCCGTTGGCGGGTGGCTCGCTCGTGGACAGTCGGCACCACGTATCGGCAGGATTGACCTCACTGTGAGTACCAACGGCAGCCCCCCCGGACTCATCGTCATGGCGGTCGACGATGAGCCCAAGAACCTGGACGAATTGTGTTACCTGCTGCGGCAGAACCCCAGGGTGCGCCGGGTTCTGGAGGCATCGGACGCGCTGGAGGCGTTGCGCATCATCCGGGGCCAGGATCCGGAGCTGCAGCAGCGGATCGCCGCCGGGCTGCCCGCGGTGGACGCGGTCTTCGCCGACATCCAGATGCCCGGGTTGTCCGGGGTGGAGATGGCCACCGTGATCACCGGGCTGAAGGACGCGCCCGCACTGGTCTTCGTCACCGGGCACGGTGACCACGCGCTGGCCGCCTACAACCTGGGGGCGCTGGACTACATCAGCAAACCGCCGAACCCGGAGCGGCTGGAGCGGGTGCTGCGGCTGATCGAGCGCACCTCCATGGCCACCATGGCCCCGCCCGCCGAGGAGCCGGTGGACGAGGAGGTCATCCCGGTCGAGCTGGCGGGCACCACCAAGCTGATCCCGCGGGCCGCGGTGCGGTACGTGGAGGCCCAGGGCGACTACGCCCGCCTGCACACCGCCGAGGGCAGCCATCTGGTGCGCATCCCGCTGGCCCAGCTGGAGGAGCGCTGGGGGGACGCCGGGTTCGTCCGCATCCACCGTTCCTACCTGGTCGCCATGGGGCTGATCACCGAGCTGAAAATGGCCACCTCCGGCTACACCGTGCGGGTGGGCAGCGGGGACGACGCGGTCGAGCTGCCGGTCAGCCGCAGACACACCAGGGAACTCAAGGACCGGCTGGTGCGCTCGCCGAAGAACAACTGGGGTCATCGGTGACCCAGCCCGGCCCGCCCGAGGACGAGGGGGCCGAGCAGGAGGCGGAACGGCGGCGACGCCGGGTCAAGGTGGTGCTCGCCGAGCGGCGGGGCGCGCGCAAGGTCGTGCGCACCATGGTGCACATCGAGCAGCAGACCCAGATCGGCGAGCAGGTGGTGCGGGTGCTCATCCGTAAGCAGCTCATCGTCGCGGTCACCCTCGCGGTGATCACCGCGGTCGCCCTGGGTAGCCTGCCCCTGCTGTTCGCGCTGTTCCCGGCGGTGGCCTCGGCGACCTTGTTCGGGGTCCGGCTGCCGTGGCTGTTGCTCGGCGCGGCCGCCTACCCGCTGCTGATCGGCGTGGGCGCGCTCTACAACCGCGTGGTCGAGCGCAACGAGAAGGACTTCATCGACATGGTCGAGAACTAGGAGCCCCGGGACTTTGGGGCCCAACGAGTGGTCGCTCGTCGGCGTGGTGCTGGCCGTGCTGGCCACCCTCGCCCTGGGCTTCGTCGCCTCCTGGCGCTCCAAGACCACCTCGGATTTCCTCGTCGCCTCCCGCGGGGTCAAGGCCAGCAACAACGCCGCCGCGATCTCCGGTGAGTACCTCTCCGCGGCCTCCTTCCTCGGTGTGGCCAGCCTGGTGTTCCGGGACGGGCCGGACGCGCTCTGGTACCCGGTCGGCTTCACCGCCGGCTACCTCTCGCTGCTGCTGTTCGTGGCCGCCCCGCTGCGCCGCTCCGGCGCCTACACCGTGCCCGACTTCGCCGAGGCCAGGCTGGGCTCGCCGCACCTGCGCAGGCTGTCCACCTGGGTGGTCATGCTGATCGGCTGGCTCTACCTGGTGCCGCAGTTCCAGGGCGCCGGGCTGACCTTCTCCACGGTGACCCATCTGCCGGCCTGGATCGGGGTGGCCGGGGTGGCGCTGGTGGTGGTGATCAACGTGGTCGGCGGCGGCATGCGCGCGATCACCATGGTGCAGGCGTTCCAGTACTACCTGAAGCTGGTGGCCATCTCGCTGCCCGCGTTCCTGCTGGTGATCGTCTTCCTCAACGACGACCGGCCGCAGCGGGCGCTGAACGAGCCGCTGCCGCCGACCTTCCCCACCGACACCGTGGTCACGGTGAGCACCCCGGTCCGGGTGCAGGTGGCCGAGGGGGTCCGGCTGGAGGCATACGGCACGGTGGACGGCGCGCCCGCCAAGGGCGAGGCGATCTGGGGGCCGGGCACCCCGCACGACATCGGCGCGGACACCAAGCTGCACTTCACGGCGGGCAGCGCGGTGCCGGTGGTCAAGGGCTCGCCGGCGCGCAACGACGACTGGCTGCGGCCGCAGCAGGCCGACGGCAACGGGATGAGCCTGTTCAAGATCTACTCGCTGATCTTCGCGACCTTCCTCGGCACCATGGGCCTGCCGCACATCCTGGTCCGCTTCTACACCAACCCGGACGGCCGGGCGGCCCGCCGGACCACGCTGTACGTGCTGATCCTGCTCGGCGCGTTCTACCTGTTCCCGACCATCCTGGGCGCGCTGTCCCGGCTGTATGTGCCGCAGCTGCTGGTCACCGGCAAGACCGACGTGGCGATCCTGCTGCTGCCCACCGCGATGCTGGACAACTGGCTGGGCAAGCTGCTGGCCGCGCTGGTCGCCGCGGGCGCCTTCGCCGCCTTCCTCTCCACCGCCTCCGGGCTGGTGGTCAGCGTGGCCGGGGTGCTGTTCACCGACGTGCTGGCCGGGCGGTTCAAGGACTTCCGGCTGGCCGCGCTGCTGGCCGGGGCATTGCCGCTGGGAATGGCGCTGATGGCGGCCTCGCTGGATGTCTCCCAGGCGGTGAGCCTGGCGCTGGCCACCGCCGCGTCCACGTTCTGCCCGTTGCTGGTGCTGGGTATCTGGTGGCGTGGGCTGACCTCGGTCGGCGCCGCGGCCGGCATGATCGCCGGCGGTGGGCTGACCCTGCTGACCACGATCCTGAACTTCGTCAGCGCGAGCACCGGCGGCTGGGCCGCGGTGCCGTTGCTGCAGCAGCCTGCCGCGGTCACCGTGCCGGTGGCGTTCGTGACCATGGTGGTGGTGAGCAAGCTGTCCCGGCGGCGGATACCCCCGGACGTCTCCCAGATCATGCTGCGCCTGCACGCCCCGGACCGGCTCGGTTTCACCAAGGACCGGGAGGTGCAGAAGTACGGGACTCCGGAGGAGAAGGCCCGGCAGTCCACAGGCCGTCACCGAGGTTGAACTAACTCCACCGAGGAGTGACACTCTGTCACTCGTTCGGATGACATCCAACCGGCGAGCCACTTAACGTGCAATCACTACCGTTTATCGCCTAACCCGACTGTTGGTCGCAGTCCCTCGTTCGAGCCTTGGTCGAGTGACCTGGGTCTCTACTAACGTCCCGGTCCAACACCCCCAGCGAGGAGGCCGGATCGTGAGCACCACCGAGCGGCCGCAGACGGGCGGAGCGCCAGACCCGGAAGTCTGGAGCGCTGTCCAGTCCGGCCCTGAATTCGCCGAACTACGTCGGCGGCTACGCAGGTTCGTGTTCCCCATGACCGTGCTGTTCCTCAGCTGGTACCTGGTCTACGTGCTGTTAGCCGACTACGCGCACGGCTTCATGAGCACCAAGCTGACCGGCAACATCACCGTCGGCCTGGTGCTCGGCCTGCTCCAGTTCGTGTCCACCTTCCTGATCACCACCCTCTACGTCCGGCACGCCAACAAGCACCTGGACCCGGCGGCCGAGCGGATCAGGGAACAGATCGAAGGGGGCGACAAGTGAGCGCGCCGATCACCCTGGCCCAGGCCGCGACCGGCTCGCCCGCACTCAACATCAGCATCTTCGCCGGCTTCGTGGTGATCACGCTGATCGTGGTGTTCCGGGCGAGCAAGAACACCAAGTCCGCCGCGGACTACTACGCCGCGGGGCGGGCCTTCACCGGACCGCAGAACGGCATCGCGATCGCCGGTGACTACCTGTCCGCGGCCTCCTTCCTGGGCATCGCGGGCGCCATCGCGGTCTACGGCTACGACGGCTTCCTGTACTCCATCGGCTTCCTGGTGGCCTGGCTGGTGGCGTTGCTGCTGGTGGCGGAGCTGCTGCGGAACACCGGCAAGTACACGATGGCCGATGTGCTCAGCTTCCGGATGAAGCAGAAGCCGGTGCGCACCGCGGCCGCGCTGTCCACGCTGGCGGTCTCCTTCTTCTACCTGCTGGCCCAGATGGCCGGCGCGGGCGGCCTGGTCGCCCTGCTGCTGGGCATCAAGGACAGCTGGGGCCAGGCCATCGTGATCGCCATCGTCGGCGCGCTGATGATCCTGTACGTGCTGATCGGCGGCATGAAGGGCACCACCTGGGTGCAGATCATCAAGGCGGTGCTGCTGATCATCGGCGCCGGTGTGATGACCCTGTGGGTGCTGGGCATGTACGGCTTCAACCTCTCCGCGCTGCTGGGCGCGGCGGTGGAGAACAGCCCCAAGGTCGGCGAGAAGCTGCTCGGCCCGGGCCTGCAGTACGGCAAGAGCGGGCTGACCCAGCTCGACTTCGTCTCGCTCGGCCTCGCGCTGGTGCTGGGCACCGCGGGCCTGCCGCACATCCTGATGCGCTTCTACACCGTGCCCACGGCCAAGGAGGCCCGCCGCTCGGTGGTCTGGTCGATCTGGCTGATCGGCATCTTCTACCTGTTCACCCTGGTGCTGGGCTACGGCGCGGCGGCCCTGGTCGGACCGGAGAAGATCCTGGCCGCACCCGGCAAGGCCAACTCGGCGGCGCCGCTGCTGGCCTTCGAGATCGGCGGCACGCTGCTGCTGGGCTTCATCGCCGCGGTCGCCTTCGCCACCATCCTGGCGGTGGTCGCCGGCCTGACCATCACCGCCTCGGCCTCCTTCGCGCACGACATCTACGCCAACGTGATCAAGAACGGCCAGGTGGACGACAAGGACGCCGAGGTCAAGGTGGCCCGGCGGACCGCGGTGGTGATCGGCATCGTGTCGATCCTGGGCGGCATCCTGGCCAACGGGCAGAACATCGCCTTCCTGGTGGCGCTGGCCTTCGCGGTGGCCGCCTCGGCGAACCTGCCGACCATCCTGTACTCGCTGTTCTGGAAGCGGTTCAACACCACTGGCGCGCTGTGGAGCATCTACGGCGGCCTGGGCAGCACGGTGTTGCTGATCGTCTTCTCGCCGGTGGTCTCCGGCCGGGACAACTCGATGATCTCCGGGGTGGACTTCCACCTGTTCCCGTTGGACAACCCGGGCATCGTCTCCATCCCGCTGGCCTTCCTGCTCGGTTACCTGGGCACGGTCTTCAGCAAGGACCCTGGAAACGACGCCAAGTACGCCGAGATGGAGGTCCGCGCACTCACCGGCGCGGGCGCCGAGAAGGCCACACAGCACTGAGCCATTGATCGACAAGAAGGCGGTCTCCCCAGGTGGGAGGCCGCTTTTCTTGTGTCACAGACTTTGTGACATTTCGTGACAGGAACTGCACAGACTTCGCCCGGTGCCCGGTGCAACCCTTGTTTCCTCCCCGGCGTATAGGCAGCAGACCGGGCAGTTCACGAGGAGGCAGGAGCTTGGCGCGACGCGATGACGGCTTCGCCGAGTTCTTCGCTGCCCGGTTCGACGCGGCGCGGCGGATCGGGTACGCGCTCTGCGCGAACTGGTCGGAGGCCGAGGAACTGGCGCAGACCGCGTTCGTGCGGGTCTACGCCCGCTGGCCCAAGGTGCACCGGGAGACCGCGGACGCCTACCTGCGCACGGTGCTCACCAGGGCCTTCCTGGACACCAAGCGCCGGGGCCGGGCCCGCGAGCACGCGGTGGCCGAGGTGCCCGACCAGCCGGTGGAAGCCGACCACGGGGCCGCTGAGGACCGGGCCGCGCTCACCGCGGCCCTGCAGCAGGTGCCGCCCCGCCAGCGCGCGGTGCTGGTGCTGCGGTTCATCCAGGACCTCTCGGTCGAACAGGTGGCTGAGGCACTGGGGTGCACGACCGGAACGGTGAAGAGTCAGACCGCGCGCGGCCTGCAGACCCTGCGGGCCGCCTACCATGCCGCCAACGGCACCGACGGGGCGTCCGAACCTGGCCAGACCCCGCCGCCGCTGTTGTCGGCCGGGCGCTGAAAGTGGAGGTACGGAGGCGGTGAACGAGATGTGGCACGACGAGCAGGACGTGCGGAACGCGCTCCAGCGGGTCGTGGACACACCCGCGCCCGCGGTACGCACCGATGTGGCCGAGGTGATCCGGCGCGGCAAGCGCCGGGTGCTGGTCACCAGGGTCGGCGCGGTGGCCGGGGTGGTGGTCGCCGTCGGCGTCATCGGCCTCGGCGCGACCGCGATCTCCGGCAGCCTGTTCAACGGCGACCACACCGCGTTGCCACCCGCCGCCACCAGCAGCGCGCCGTCCACCAGCAGGCAACCCGCGCTGGACCTGCCGGGCTGGACCCAGCTGGAGACCGCGCCGGCGACCAGCGCGCCCGATGCCACCTCGACCGGGGCGAGCAAGCTGCCGCAGCAGTACTGCAGCGGCCCGCAGACCCCGCCGGCCAACGGCCGCGCGATCCTGCCGGAGGACCGCTACCTGCCCGCCTTCGTCGAGGCGGTCAGCAAGTCCGCAGGCGAGCGGGTCAAGGTGAGCTTCCAGAACTACGTCAACGCCAACCGCGGTCACCTCGCGGTGGTCGTGCCCGGCAAGGCCACGCCCGGCACGGTCCGGCTGGAGGCCGGGCGCTTCGGCGGGCCGCCCACGCTGGCCGCGGAGTCCTACCGGTACAGCTCCGGCGTGCCCTGCCAGGAGCCGCTGCGCCGGATCCGCCCGGACGGCGCGGTGCTGCAGCTGTTCCAGGACGAGGACTACGGCGGCAAGCAGCCGACCCGCAGGCTCGGCGTGTACACGCCCAACGGCCGCTTCTACAACGTCACGGTCACCGCGGGCTCGCTCACCAGCGACGGCACCCCGATGCCCGCCGACAAGCAGGTCGGCATGGACGGCCTGGCGCTGAGCCGGGAACAGGTGGTCCAGATCGGCGAGGCAATGGCCGACCTCGGCTGAGTTCACGCTGCCGCCACACCTGGCCGTGGGACTATCGACAGGTGAACCCGTCTCAGGTGCCGTCGCTGGCAGCGCACGAGGTCCCGCAGGATGCCTACCTGCTTGATGTCCGCGAGGACGACGAGTGGGCGGCCGGGCACGCCGAGGGCGCCAAGCACATCCCGATGGGCGAGGTGGTTACTCGCCTGGAGGAGCTGCCCAATGACGGGCTGGTGCACGTGATCTGCCGCGCAGGTGGCCGCTCGGCCAGGGTCACCGCCTACCTCAACTCCAATGGCTGGGACGCGATCAACGTCGACGGCGGCATGCAGCTCTGGCAGGCCGCGGGTCGTCCGCTGGTCGGCGAGTCCGGCGCCGAACCGACGGTGATCTGAGCGCATGCAGCCAATGCAGCCGATGCGGGTGGACTGGGTGGCCAGTCCGCCCGTTCCGCTGCGCCCGTACCGGTCCCGGCGCCCCGACCCGCACTACTCCGGCCCGCCCGCCTACCCGGCCCCGCCGCGCTGGGGTTTCCCCGCGCTGACCTGGCGCTGGCCCACCACGGTGCCCGGCGCGGACAAGCCGGTGGCCCAGCCGGTGGACCGGATGCGGGCATTGGCCGGCAGCGCGGCGCCGCTGCTCTGGATCACCGGCGTGGCCGCCGCGTTCACCGCCGGGGCCGAACTGCTGCGCTACATCCTGCTGCTGGTCAGCCGGGACTCGGTGCTGCCAGCCGGACTGCTCTACACCTCCGACGCGCTGGTGGTCACCGGCGGCGTGGTCACCCCGGTGAGCGCGGTGCTGGCCGCGCTGGTCGGCATCCTGTGGCTGCTGCGCGCCCGCCAGGTCGCCGGTGAACTCACCAGCACCCGCCCGGACCGGCCGAACTGGCAGGTCGTGGCCGGGGTGCTGGTGCCGGGGGTGAACCTGGTGCTGCCCGGGGCGACCCTGGCCGAGCTGGAGCACACCATCCTGGGCAAGCCCAGCGCGGAGCGGCCCCGGCCCTCCCGCGAGCTGCTGCACTGGTGGGGCTGGTGGGCCGCCAGCCTGCTGGTCTCCGGGATTACCCTGCTCTGGTCGCTGCGCGCCGGCGTGCAGGCCCAGGCC
Organism: Crossiella sp. S99.2; assembly: GCF_023094165.1. Lineage (GTDB taxonomy): Bacteria > Actinomycetota > Actinomycetes > Mycobacteriales > Pseudonocardiaceae > Crossiella. The sequence continues at coordinate 19,239 of NZ_JALMDK010000002.1, forward strand.
GACGGCGTGCTGTGGCACCTGCTGGCCGACGCCCTGCTCGCGGTGGTGGCCATCCGCTCGGTGCGCCTGCTCAAGCGGTACAACGCGCTGCTGGCCCCGGTGAACCCGGCGGCTGTGCAGCGCTACGAACTGATCAGCGTGCGCGGCGTCGAACTGCCCGAGCTGCCCCGCCGGGAACGTCCCAAGGACGCCGTCCGCTAGGCCGTCACCGGCAGCGTGTGCAGGCCGCGGATCACGAACTCCGACCGGCGTTCCGGCTCGCCGGCCAGGGCCAGCTCCGGCAGTCTGCGGCGCAGTGCGTCCAGGATCGCGGTGACCTCGACCCTGGCCAGTGGCGCGCCAAGGCAGTAGTGGATGCCCGCGCCGAAACCCAGGTGCGGGTTGGGGGAGCGGCCCAGGTCCAGCCGGTCCGGGTCGGTGAAGACCTCCGGATCCCGGGCTGCCGAGCCGAGCAGGGCGGCGATCTTCTCGCCCGGCCGCAGCCGGTAGCCGGCGATCTCGACCTCGGCGGTGGCGGTGCGCTCGAAGAGCTGCAGCGGCGAGTCGTACCGGATCAGCTCCTCGGCCGCGCTCGGCAGCAGCTCCGGCTCGGCGACCAGGCGGTCCCACTGGTCGCGGTGGCGCATCAGGGCCAGCACCCCGTTGCCGACCACGTTCACCGTGGCCTCGTGCCCGGCCATCAGCAGCAGCACCGCGGTGGCCACCAGCTCGTCGGAGGTCAGCCGCTCGCCGTCGGCGTCGGCCACCGAGACCAGATCGCTCACCAGGTCCTCGCCCGGGTGCGTCCGGCGCTGCTCGACCAGGTCGCGCAGGTAGGTCACGAACTCCGCGGACGCGGCCTCGGCGGCCAGCCGCTTGTCCGGCGCCAGGCCGTACTCGTACATCTTCACGATGGTGTGCGACCAGGGCAGCAACAGATGCCGGTCCTGGGCGGGCACGCCGAGCAGTTCGGCGATCACCTCCACCGGCAGCGGCTCGGCCACCGTCTTGAGCAGATCGGCCTGCTCGTCCATCGCGATCCGGGCGGCCAGGGTGTCCACCAGCTGGTCGGCCAGGGTGTTCACCCAGGGGCGCAGGCGTTCGGTGTGGCCGCGGGCGAAGGCGGTGGCCACCAGCTTGCGCAGCCGGGTGTGCTTGGGCGGCTCGTTCTCCAGCAACGAGTTGCGGTGCAACAGGTTGAACGCGGCGAAATCGTCCACCGGGCAGGCGTCCCGCCAGATCCGGCCCAGCGCGCGGTGCCGCAGCAGCGCCGAGCAGGCCGAGTGCGAGACCGCGACCGCCAGGCCCAGCCCGGGGTGCCAGTGCACCTCCCCCTCCGCCCGCAACTGCGCGAACCGCGGGTAGGGGTCCGCGATGAACGCGGTGTCGCTGGGATCAAAGGGAAGCACGATCACCGACGGTAAGTCCTGGGCGTGTCACTCGTCCATCCGAGTGGCGGTGTCCTTGGTGGAAATACCCGTTTACCCCCCTGCTACGGTCCGGCAGATCACCAGTTTCCCTAGGAGGACCGGATGGCCAAGCGCACCGCGGCCAAGCGCAAGAACCAAGCCGCCGAGGGTGGCATCGGGCCGCGTCAGCCCTGTCCGTGTGGCTCCGGCAAGCGGTACAAGGCCTGCCACGGCGGGTCGGCCGCCGATGTCATGGTCATCCGCCCGTTCGAGGGTCTGGCCGTGGAGACCGACCTGATCGCGCTGCGTGAGTTCGTGCCCTCGGCCACCGCGGCGCTGACGCTGACCGAGGCCGGGCCGCGGCCGATCACGGTGGCCACCGTGCTGCCGATGGCCGCCGCCGCGCTGGTCCGCACCGACGGCGCCGCCTTCATCGGCCTGCAGGTGCAGACCCGCACCGGCGACATCAGCGGCGACCTGGCCCGCGCGCTGCGCTGGGCGCAGACCGCCGAGCCGGGCAACGCGCTCTCGGTGGCCCCGGCCGCGGCCGAGGGCGAGACCCTGCGGCTGCAGGACCTGCTGCAGCCCGAGGCACGGCTGGAGGTCGAGCTGCACGCCGACTTCTCCTGGTGGATCCCGGCCGACGCCGAGCAGAACAGCGATGTGGCGCTGTCCCTGGAACGGGCCAACGCGGCGATCATGCCCACCGAGCCGGTGGTGGCCGAGGGCGTGCACGCGGCCTACTGGGTCGACGCCGGGGACAAGGCGCACGTGCGCTGGGTCCGGCCCGAGCCGGAAGAGCGGTTGCTGGCCGCGCTGGCCCGGCTGGCCGTGCGCGGTGAGCACGGCGAGCACGACCTGGGCGAGGGCTCCCGGTTCGCGGGCTCCTTCCGCGCGCACGGACTGCTGGTGCCGGTCTGGGACGTCGACCGCGAGCAGCACTCCAAGGAATGGGCTCAGCCCACCGCCGCACTCGGCGAACGGCTGTCCGCGGCGCTGGCTTCCCTGGACACCGAACCGCTCTCCGAGGCCGAGCGCCGGTCCCGGGACGGCCTGCGCGGCCGTCAGGTCACGCTCAGGTAACGGAGAAACTGGTCGTCGCGCCAGGGCAACCCTGGCGCGCGACCAGACGTGAACCTCATGTCGGGGGCCCGCGATCGGGCCGCACTGAGGGGAGCGTCGGCGGTGGCAGCACCGGGCTGGGTGTTCGGGACGGGGGTGGGTTTCGCGCCTGCCGTCCCGAGCGCGGTGGACGTGGTGGACAGCGCGGCCGGGGGAGCCACGGTGCAGGAAGACTTCGGTGAGTTCGTCCGCATGTCCCTGCCCGGACTGCTGCGCTACGGACACGCGCTCACCGGCAATCCACATGACGCCGCCGACCTGGTGCAGTCGGTGCTGGAGAAGATCGGCTCGCGGTGGCGTACCGTGCTGCGGCAGTCGACCAACCCCACCGCCTACGTGCGGCGGGCGATGGCCAACACGCACATCAGCTTCTGGCGCCGGGTGCGCAAGGAGAGCCTGGTCGCCGACCTGCCGGACGTGCAGTCCTACGAGCAGGCCGACCGGCTGGAGAACGAGCCGCTGTGGCAGGCCCTGCGGGACCTGCCGCCGCGGCAGCGCGCGGTGATCGTGCTGCGGTACTACGACGGGCTTTCCGAAGCCGAGATCGCGGAGGCGCTCGGAGTGAGCAACGGCACGGTCAAGAGTCAGACCAGCAAGGCCATGGTGACGCTGCGAGGAAAACTGGGCTCACTGGTCGGAGGAGGGGATCAACGATGAACGTCGACGACGAGCTGCGCAGGCTCTTCTCCGACGATCGGCTGGAGCTACGTCCCCTGCCGGACGCCGAGCACGCGGTGCTCACCGGGGTCAAGCGCAGGCAGCGGCGCCGCAGGGTGGCCATCGCGGCCACCGGGGCGCTGAGTGCGCTGGCCATCGTGGCCGGCACGGTCGCCGTGCTGCAGCCCGAGGCGAGCAACACGGTGCAGCCGGCGGACACCTCCACGCTGACCTTCCCGAGCACGCCCGGTCCGACCGAGCAGACCAGCACCTCGGCGGAGAGCCAGGGCGGCACGGCCAGCACCTCCAACCGCGGTGGCGTCGGCAGCGGCTCGGGCGCCCCGCCCACCTCCTCGGCCAGGCCGCCGACCTCGACCACCACGCCGAAAACCTTTGGCACCGCGCAGATCGGGCCCACCGGCTACGGCGCGCTCAAGCTGGGCATGACCAAGGAGGCGGCCGAGGCCACCGGGCTGATCAAGCCCAACGCCAAGGCCGAGTCCGACACCGGCTGCCTGGGCTATGACTACGCGGGCAAGGCCAAGCCCGCCGGCTTCTACACCGTGGTGATCTCCAAGACCAAGGGCGTGGTGCGCATCCACGGCCGCGGCGATGAGCGGACCCCGGAGGGCATCGGCGTCGGCGCGCCGGTGGCCGATTTCGACAAGGTCTACACCGATTCCGGCACCACGCACGGCGCGGTCGGCGAGCGGGTGGTGGCGGCTCCGGGCAACGCCGCGGCCAACTACTGGTTCATCATGCGGAACAACGCGGTGAGCGAGATCCGGCTGGAGCTGAAAGAGCAGGACTGTTACAAGTAAGCCCGGTCACCTACTCCTATCCTTGTGCCGGAGTTGGTGACATGGGGGCTTGGTGGACGAGGATTTCAGCGAGTTCGTCCGGATGTCGCTGCCGGCGCTGTTGCGCTACGGGCACGCGCTGACCGGCAATCCGCACGATGCGGCCGACCTGGTGCAGACAGTGCTGGAGAAGGTCGGCACCCGCTGGCGCTCGCTGCTCCGCCAGGAGATCAACCCGCAGGCGTACGTGCGCCGGGCCATGGCCAACACCCACGTCAGCTTCTGGCGCCGGGTGCGCAAGGAGAGCCTGGTCGCCGATCTGCCCGAGGACGGCGAGGGCTACGAGCAGGCCGACCGGCTGGAGAACGAGCCGCTGTGGCAGGCATTGCGCGAGTTGCCGCCACGGCAGCGCGCGGTGATCGTGCTCCGCTACTACGACGAACTCACCGAGACCGAGATCGCCGAATCACTCGGCATCTCCAAGGGCACGGTGAAAAGTCAGGCCAGCAAGGCGATGGCGGCCCTGCGAAGCAAGCTGGAGAACCTCAACGAGGACTGAGCGCGCAGATGGCGGCGCCCGTGGACCGGGTCGCGGTCCACGGGCGCCGGCCTGTGGTGGGAGCAATCGGCACTTGGCTTACAGGGTGCCGCCCGCCGCGCGCGGGGCGGTCGGGTCCGAGCCCTCGTCGCCGACCTGCTCGCGGGTGAGGAAGTCCTCGATGGCGAACAGGTTGTCGCCGGCGCGGTCCACGATGGTCAGCAGGGTCGACATCGCGGCGACCTCCTCGACCTGCTCCTTGAGGAACCACTGCATGAACTGCTCGCCGAGGTAGTCACCCTCGTCCCTGGCCGACTTGGCCAGCGCGGTGATCTCCTCGGTGACGTGCCGCTCCTGGTTGAGGGCCAGTTCGACCGGCTCGCGCACGGAGGCGAAGTCGTTGCGCACCTCGTCCACCCCGGGGATGGCCACCGGGAGACCGTTGTCCAGCAGGTACTGGACGATCATCATGGCGTGGTTGCGCTCCTCGAGCGCCTGGCGGTAGAAGTGCGAAGCCAGGCGGGGGAGGTCCTTGGCGTCGAACCAGACCGCGACGGCGAGATACTGCTGCGACGCGCTGAGCTCATTCCGGACCTGGGTCTGCAGCAGCTGCTGGAACTTGGTAGTCGTGGTCATGGCCGAAACAATACAACGGAATTCGAGTTTCCGCAGGTAAAGCCAGGTTTGCCTAACTTAGCCAAGCCTTGTTGAACTAGCTGGCAGACGGCCCGCGCAATTCCATTCCGTAATTGCGCGGGCCGAATTCCGCGAATTCACCCGAGCGTGTCTCGCGCAATCGGGCAGGACATGCACCGAGGGCCACCACGACCGGAGCCCAGCTCGCTGCCGGCGATCCGCAGCACCTCCACCCCGGCGTCCTCCAGCCGGGCGTTGGTCTCCACGTTGCGCTCGTAGGCCACCACCACGCCCGGCGCCACGGCCAGCGTGTTGTTGCCGTCGTCCCACTGCTCGCGCTCGGCGGTCACCGCGTCCAGGCCGGTGTCGATCACCCGCAGCCGCTCGATGCCCATCGCCTCGGCGGCCGCGCCCAGGAACGGCAGCGGGCCGTCCACGATCACCCCGCCGGAGCCGTCCGGCCGCAGCGGGTAGGCGGAGAGGGTCTCGCGCACCGCCGGGTACATCACCACCGCGTCCCGGTCGACCATGGTGCACACGGTGTCCAGGTGCATGGTGGCCCGCTCCTGCTCGATCGGCACCGCGAGCACGGTGTGCGCGAGGCCGTCGGCGAAGGCGGAACGGGCGAAGGACTCCGCGCCCGCCGGAGTGGTGCGCTCGCCGACGCCGACCGCGAGCACGCCGGGGGAGAGCAGCAGCACGTCGCCGCCCTCCAACGGGGCCGAGTGCGCGCCGTAGGCACGGCCGGTGCGGCTGAACCGCGGGTGGTAGGCGTAGATCAGGTCGGTCAGCGCGGTCTCCCGGCTGCGCGCGGGCAGCGCGAGCGAGGTGATCGCCACCCTGTCCGCCACCCACACCGAGGAGTCCCTGGTGAAGAGCAGGTTGGGCAGCGGGTTGACCGCGAAGTCGGCGGGCTGGTGCATCCGGCGCACCAGCGAGGCGCCCTCGGCTGCGGGCAGCTCCTCGAAGGTCATGCCCGCCATCAGCACCCCGGCCAGGTCCTTGGCCTTCATCCCGGTCAGGTGCGAGCGCAGCGCGTCGGCCAGGTCCAGGCCGAGCTGGCGCTCATCCACCGCCGAGTGCACCGCGCCGAAGCGGGCCCGCGGATCGGCCAGCGCCTCCACCAGCACCTCCCCGAGCAGCAGCACCTCCACCCCGCGCGAGCGCAGGGTCTCGGCGAAGGCGTCGTGCTCGAGCTGGGCCCGGCCCAGCCACGGCACCCCGTCGAACAACAGTTGATCGTTGTTACGCGGGGTGAGGCGCTTCAGTTCCGCGCCAGGACGGTGCAGCAGCACCGTGCGCAACGGGCCGACCTCGCTGTCCACCCGGTGGATCGGCTCGGCGGCAGGGGTCTCGCTTGCGATCTGGTGAGCGCTCACGCAGCGGAGCGTAATGCTCTCGAAAGATCATGGCAGCGCGCTGATCAGTGAATGTGGGTCAGGATGTAAGGAGTCGAACCTCGGAAGGTGGATTGTGAACCAGGACACGGTGCCGAAGCGCGGTTTGTTGCGTCGTCCGGTCGTTTTGGTTGCGATTGTGATTGTCGCAACGGTTTTGAGCGTCGGTTTGTACCTGTTCCAGCCCTGGAAGCTGTTCACCAGCAACACCCTGGACGAGGCACTGCCCGCCGGGGTGACCAGCGAACTGGCCCCGACCTCGGCCAACACGCCCCCGCCCAGCAGTACGCCGTCCGCCGCGCCCGGGTCCAGCACCGCCGCGCCCCCGCCCGGTACCGGCCAGGCCACTCCGCCGCCCGCCCAGCCCAGCACCCTGGCCGCCGGGGACTTCGTCTCCCAGGAGCACCCGACCAAGGGCAAGGCCACCGTGCACCGGCTCGCCGACGGCTCCCGGGTGCTTCGGCTGACCGGCCTGGCCAGCAGTGACGGCCCGGACCTGCACGTCTGGCTCACCGACCAGTCCGCGGGCGGCGAGTGGGGCAAGTACGACGACGGCCGCCAGGTGAAGCTGGGCAAGCTCAAGGCCACCCATGGCAACCAGAACTACGTCATCCCGGCCGGGGCGGATCTCGGCGGGCTGCGCAGCGTGGTCATCTGGTGCGACCGGTTCAACGTTGCTTTCGGTTCCGCCCCGCTCACGCTGTGACGCTCACCCGTTCGGGTAGCCTCCCCCGGAGTGACCGGGTCCGGAGGGGACAACGGAATGCGTCAGGTTCGTGCGCTGAGGCACGTGGGCACCGCAATCGTCGCGGTGGCCCTGCTAGCGGTGCTGCCAGCGGGGTGTGGGTTCTTCGGTTCCTCGGCCGACGGTGCGGACACCCCGCCGCCGGACGGTCCGAAGCTGACCGTGGGCATCAAGTTCGACCAGCCCGGCCTCGGCCAGAAGACCGGTGACAAGACCTTCGCCGGCTTCGATGTGGACGTGGCCAGGTACGTGGCCAAGGAGCTGGGCGTGCACCCCGGCAACGTGACCTTCGTCGAGGCGCAGAGCGCCGAGCGGGAGACCCTGCTGGAGCAGGGCAAGGTCGACCTGGTCGCGGCCACCTACTCGATCAGCGACGCGCGCAAGAAGAAGGTCGACTTCGCCGGGCCGTACTTCGTGGCCGGGCAGTCCCTGCTGGTGCGCAAGACCACCTCGGACATCACCGGCCCGGAGTCGCTGAACCAGAGCGACTGGCGGCTGTGCTCGGTGAAGGGCTCCACCCCGGCGGAGAAGGTCAAGCAGTCCTACGCCAAGAGCGTGACCCTGCGCGAGTTCCCGTCCTACCCGGAGTGCCTGGTGGCGCTGGAGAACGCGGACGACCCGGTGGACGCGGTCACCACCGACGACGTGATCCTGGCCGGCTACGCCGCCGGGCAGCCGGACAAGTTCAAGCTGGTCGGCAAGCCGTTCTCGCAGGAGCGCTACGGCGTGGGCCTGCGCAAGGGCGACGCCCGGCGGGACAAGGTCACCGCCGCGCTGCGCAAGATGGTTTCCGACGGCAGCTGGAAACGCTCGGTCGAAGAGAACATCGGGAAATCTGGCTATAAAATTCCTGAACCACCCGCTGTTCTCGACTCGCCGTGATCTATAAGGGCGGCAAAGTCCGGCTGGTCCGTTGGAGCGACCTGAACCGACGATAGTCTGACGCTACGTCCGACCATGGTTTGACCGGCACTCCCTCCCTGGGCTGAAGTGCCTGCCTAGGGGTTGGAATCCGCCGCGTTCCGCATATCGTGTCGCCCATGGGCATGCTCACTGACCGCGCCGCCGCCGGGTTGACGGAAATGGCGCTCCTGGCTGTCGCCGGGAATGTGATCCCGCCCCGTCCGGAAAACGTGAAGAAGCTTATTGCTGCCTTGGCATATCCGGACTGACCCATACCTCTCGGTCTGACACCGCCCGGTCAGACCGCGCCAAAGCCGCAGGGGATAGCTGCCCGCCCCCTCCGGCATCGGACGGACGGGATGATCTCCGCGCCCCCCACCCTGGAGATCATCCCGTCCGTCTTCCTAGCTCAGGGCAGCCAGGACACCGCGCCCTTGAGCAGCGCGTACCCGACGAAGGCGATCACGTCGATCACCGCGTGCCCGACCACCAGCGGCCACAGCCGGTTGCTGCGCTGCCACACCCGGCCGTAGACCAGCCCCATCACGATGTTGCCCGCGAACCCGCCGAAGCCCTGGTACAGGTGGTACGAGCCGCGCAGCACCGCGGAAGCGGCCAGCGACTTGTTCTCCGACCAGCCGAGCATCCGCAGCCGGGTGATCAGATAGCCGACCACCAGCACCTCCTCGGCCCAGGAGTTGCCGATCGCGGACAGGATCAGCATCGGCGTGCGCCACCAGGTGTCATCCAGCGCCGAGGGCACCACGGTCAGGTTGAGCCCGAGCGCCCTGGTGATCAGGTAGAAGGCGATGCCGGGCAGACCGATCAGCGCGGCCAGGCCCAGTCCGCGCAGCGCGTCCGAGCCCAGCCTGCTCCGGTCCAGACCGATCTCGGCGAGCTTCTTGCCCGCCTTCCACAGCAGGTAGGCGCCCAGTCCGCCCCAGGCGAGCAGTTGCAGCACGCCGAGCAGCTGGTGGGCCAGGTCGAGCAGGCTGAGCGTGGAGCGGGAGACGTTGAGCGCCACCGACTGCTGGCTCAACGGCTTGGGCTGCAACAGCGAGCTGATGATGGAGAGCAGGCTGCGCAGCCCGGACAGACCCAGCGTCGCGGCGAACACGATCGCCAGCTCGATCCACACCGCCCGGCGCTGCACCGGGTCGGTGATCACCTCGACCTCCGGCCGCGCCGGGTTCAGCCAGTTGCCGATCACGCTCGCCATGCTGGCAGCGTGTCAGTCGGTCCCGTGTGAGTGCCGGGCGACCCAGGCGGCGAGCTGGGTGCGGCGCTCCATGCCGAGCTTGGCCAGCACCGAGGTCACGTAGTTCTTCACCGTCTTCTCGGCCAGGAACAGCCGTTCCGCGATCTGCCGGTTGGTCAGGCCCTCGCCGATCAGGCCGAGCACCTTGCGCTCCTGCTCGGTGAGCCCGGCCAGCTCGTCCGGCGGTTCGGGATCACCGCGGCGCAGCCGGTCCAGCACCCGGGCGGTGGTCACCGGGTCCAGCAGCGAGCGCCCGGCCGCGACCTCGCGCACCGCGGTCACCAGGTCCTGCCCGCGCACCTGCTTGAGCAGGTAGCCCGAGGCCCCGGCCATGATCGCGCCGACCAGCGCGGCCTCGTCGTCGAAGGCGGTCAGCACCAGGCAGTGCGGCGCGTCCGGGCCCTGGGCGCGCAGGGTGCGGCACAGCGCCACCCCGTCGCCGTCGGGCAGCCGCATGTCCACCACCGCGACCTGGGGCCGGTGCGCCAGCGCGACCACCTCGGCCTCGGCCACGCTGCCAGCCTCGGCCACCACCTCGATGTCGTCCTCGGTGGAAAGAAGATCGCGCAGCCCGCGCCGGACCACCTCGTGGTCGTCTACCAGCAGGACCCGGATCGGCATGAACTCAGGCTACGGCGGCGGGAACAACATCGGCGCCCGGGTCGTTAGCACTCATGACCGGCGAGTGCTAAAGCCGCCGGTGAGGAACCTGGAAAGGGTGAAAGAACATGGCTCTTGCAGTCCGTTCCACGTGGGACCCGTTCACCGCGCTGGTCCGCCAGTTCGGTGTCACAGTCGACCCTGACCAAGCAGGTCTCCGGCGTGATGTCTTCGACGGCCTGACGACTCGTTCAGCGCCCTCGGCCCAGGGCTTTGTTCCCGCCGCCGACGTCCGCAAGGACGGCGCCGACGTCGTGCTCACCCTGGAGCTGCCCGGCGTGGACGTGGCCAAGGACGTCGAGGTCGAGGTGGCCGAGCGCCGCCTCACCATCAGCGGCCGCAGGCACGACGAGCAGAGCGCGGAGCAGGGCGGGCTGATCCGCAAGGAGATCCGGCACGGCGAGTTCCGCCGCGAGTTCTCCCTGCCCGCCGGCGTCACCGCCGGACAGGTCGAGGCCGACTACGACCGCGGCCTGCTCAAGGTCCGCATCCGCGAGGTCGTGAAGGTGCCAGCCGCCCCCGCGAAGATCGCCATCCGCGGCGCGGAGGCCACCGAGCTGCCCGCAGTCGAGGCAGGCTGACCCGGAAAAACCCCACGCAAAAGGGGCATTCCCGTGCTTGCACCACGGGAATGCCCCTTTCGCGTTCAGCGTACGCCGAAGACCTCGTCCCAGGCCGCGGTGACCTGGCGGCCACAGCTGGCCGGGTCCACCCCGCCGATGCCGGTGCCCAGACCGGGCAGGGCGATGGAGCGGACCGCGTGCCGCACCGGGGTGCCGTCCTCCAGCCTGCCCTCCTGCCAGAGCCGGAACACGGCGCGGGCGGCCAGGTAGGGGTGCACGGTGTCCTTGGGCAGCAGTTCGCCGGGCACCCGCATGGTGGGGGCGCTGATCAGCCACTGCGGGGCGGGTTCGCCGGTGGGCACGATCAGCGCCTCGCCGACCGGTAGCTCACCGCCGTGCAGGGCCAGCACCGCGCTGCGCACGTACTGCTCGACCTGGGGGAAGGCGGTGGCGTAGACCGCGTCGATGCCACCGCGCATCCAGCCGTAGGAGTTGGCCGGGCTGACCACGGCGTCCACGTCCAGATCCAGCACCGAACCCTGGTGCACTTCCACCCCGGAGCGGCCGGTGGCGGCGCGCTCCCACTCCCAGCCGAGCGGACCCGCCACGGCGCACAGCACCAGGCGCGGCACGGCCGCCTGCGGTTGCACTTTCCCGGTCACGCCCCAAGCATCGCCGGTCACGGGGAAAGCATTGCAGCAAACCAACACGGCCGGTCACCGGGTCTTCCACCAGTCGGGTGGGTGTTCTCACGGTTGAGAGCAAGGCCACAGCGACCTGCCGCTACGGCGTTAGGCTGAGGTATGCCGCGCATCGCCTACTTGGGGCCGGAACGAACCTTCACCGAACAGGCGACCCGGCGCCTGGTCGACCCGGCCAGCCACGAGTTGATCCCGGCCACCACGGTCGCCGCCGCGCTGGAGCTGGTGCGGCTGGACAAGGTCGACGCCGCGGTGGTGCCGGTGGAGAACTCGGTGGAGGGCTCGGTCCCGCCCACCCTGGACGGCCTGGCCCTGGGCAGCCCGCTGGTCGCAGTGGCCGAGACGGTGCTGCCGGTGCGCTTCACCGTGCTGGTCCGGCCCGGCACCAAGGCCGCCGACGTGCGCACCGTGACCAGTCACCCGCACGCGCTGGCCCAGGTGCGGGAGTGGCTGGCGGCCAACCTGCCCGGCGCGGCCGAACTGGCCACCACCTCCACCGCGGCCGCCGCGGTCGCGGTCGCCGAGGGCACGGCGGACGCGGCGATCACCGCGCCGATCGCGGCCGAGGGCTCCGCGCTGACCGCGCTGGCCGCCGACATCGGCGACGTGGCCGACGCGGTGACCCGGTTCCTGCTGGTCCGCAAGCCCGGCCTGGTGCCCGCCCCGACCGGCAACGACCGCACCTCGATCGTGGTGGTCACCGAGAACCGGCCCGGTTCGCTCTCGGAGGTGCTGGTCGAACTGGCCCTGCGCGGGATCGACCTGTGCCGGATCGAGTCCCGGCCGACCAGGGAGAAGCTGGGCATTTACCGGTTCTTCCTCGACTTCGCCGGGCACATCGCCGAACCGCGGGTCGGCGAGGCGCTTGCCGCCCTGCACCGCACTTGCTCCGACGTGCGCTTCCTCGGCTCCTTCGCCCGCGCCGACGGCGATTCGCCGCCGCCTCCGCCGGGCACCGGCACCGCCGAGTTCACCGAGGCCGCGCAGTGGCTGGCCCAGGTGCGCGCGGGCGGGCAGGCATGAGTTCGTTACGCCTGATGCTCGTCCGGCACGGCCAGACCCCCGCGAACGTGCGGCACGCGCTGGACTCCCGCCCGCCCGGTCCGCCGCTGACCGCCGAAGGCCGCCGCCAGGCCGACAAACTGGCCGAGGAACTGGCCATCGAGCCGGTCACCGCGGTCTACGCCAGCGTCGCGGTGCGCGCCCAGCAGACCGCGGCCCCGGTGGCGCTGCGGCACGGGCTGCCGGTGCGGGTGCTTGAGGGCGTGCACGAGACCCAGGTGGGGCCGGAACTGGAGGGCCGCAACGACGACGCGGCGATCCTGGCCTTCCGCGCGGTGGTGGACACCTGGCTGGACGGCGACCTGTCCGGTTGCGCGCCCGGCGGCGAGACCGGGTTCGAGGTGGTCGAGCGCTTCGGCGCGGCGGTCCGGCGGATCACCGCCGAGCACAGCGACGGGGTGGTGGTGCTGGTCAGCCACGGCGCGGCGATCCGGCTGATGGCGGTGCACCTGCTCGACGGCAGCACCGATGTGCTGGCCGGGCACCCGTACCTGCCCAACACCGGCCGGGTGCTGCTGGAGGCCGATCCGGACAGCTCCGGCGGGTGGCGGTTCGTCGAGTGGCTTGGTGTGGAGCGGTTCTAGCCCCAGCCCAGCTCGTGCAGCTTGGCGTCGTCGATGCCGAAGTGGTGCGCGATCTCGTGCACCACGGTGATCGCCACCTCCTCGACCACATCGTCCTCGGTCTCGCAGATGTCCAGGATGGCGTCCCGGTAGATGGTGATCCGGTCCGGCAGCACCCCGCAGTAGTCGGAGTTGCGCTCGGTCAGCGCGATGCCCTCGTACAGCCCCAGCAGCCCGGATTCCACCGGGTGCCGGGGCTCGACGAAGACGGCCACGTTGTCCATCGCCCTGGCCAGCTCCGGCGGCACCTCGTCCAGCGCCTCGCCCACCAGCTCGTCGAACCGGGCGGGCGTCATGTCCACCGGCACGGCTAGCCGCCGCTGGTGGTGGGCCCTGGCGTGCCGCCGGGGTGCTCGGAGTTGGCGTCGGTGGGCACGCCCGCGTCCCGTTGCACATCGGTGCCGGGGCTGCCGGGTGGGGCCGGGGCGCCCGGCGGCAGCTTGGACAGCAGCACCGGCGCGGCCTCGGTGCCGACCCGCATCTCGCTCTTGACGCTGCCGAAGACCGGGGCCAGTCCGCTGTTGTCCTTCAGCTTCGCGCCGACCTTGCACTCCACCCGGCGGGCGCCGGCCAGCCAGCTGTCCTGCTTGAGGGTGTCCCAGAAGACGATCAGGCCCTTGCGGCTGACCACCTCCGCCCCGCCCGCGTAGTCCGCCGCGGTGCGCGCGCACTCGCCGGCGAGCAGCTCGTCCTGCCGCGGCTCGGCCGGGAACTCCTGCGGGAACCGGGCGCCCAGGTTGACCACGCCGACCACCTCGTAGGCGTGCGGTTTGCCGCACTCCACCGGGTCGTAGACCTGTTTGCCGCTGATGCCGAGGCACATGCCCTGCGGGTGCACGTTGGACGGGTCGGCGGTCTTCGCGCTGCCTACGGTCGGGTAGAGCAGCCCGGACGGGGCCGAGTCCTGCATCCCGCACCAGACCTTGCGCTCCCCGGAGTTCCAGCTCTTCTCGCCGGAGCGCAGCAGGTTCACCCCGAGCTTGCCGTTGGGGTCGAACCGGCCGTCCAGGTACTGCACCGACATCTCGGTGCAGCGGTCCGCGGCGATGCCCTCCCAGCGCACCGAGTCCGGGAACGGGGCGCCGGGCGGGAAGTCCGCGGCCAGGTCGACCGAACCGGTGATCTCGAACAGGTGCGGATCATCACACTTCACCCGCCGCGCGTCCCCGGCGTCCGGGCGGGTCCAGGTCAGACAGGTGCCAGGGGGCGCGTCCCGCACCGCGTTGGTGGGCCCGTCGGTTTCCCCTGCGACTTCGGGCCCGACGTGCCAACCTAGGGCGGTGCTCAACGCCAGGACCAGCAGCGCACCGGCGAACGCCCCTGCCATCACGCGGCGGGTGCTGGCCGTGTTGTTCATGAGGCGAATCCGATCAGCGGTCGACGTCTGGGGCCCTGGCATCCTCTCCATGATGCCGTGAGGCCCCCATTACATACGGCCGTCCAGGTGACGTGTATTGCTATTCAGCCACCTTGCTCCGTCAAACGGACGACATAGGTACGGTGCGCGCCGGGAGTGGTCGATGACTGAGAACGTGAATCCGGGTAACCCGCAGCCTCCTGTGCCTCCCAGGCGAGGACAGGTTAGCCACCAGGACCCGAGTAGGACGAGGGCGCGTCCGGCGACCCTGGCCGAGCAGCGTGCTCGCCAGGAGGCCGACGAGGCCGAGCTGGCCGCGCGCCAGGCCGAGATCGCCGAGGCCGAGCGCAAGGCCAAGCTGCGCAAGCGGCTGCTCATCGGCGGCGGGGTGACCGTGGGCGTGGTCGCGCTGGTGGCCATCTGGTACGCCGCGCAGCAGCCCGACGACGTCACCGCGCGCTGCGTGGACCAGGACGGGGTGGTCGTCGACGACGACTACTGCGATGACGACTACGCGCGCTCGCACGGTGGCACCAGCCATGGCGGCGGCGGGATCTTCATCTACAACGGCGGCCGCCAGTACAGCTACAACTACGGCGGCACCGGCACCAAGGGCCAGAAGATCACCGGTGGCAGTTCGATCCGGCCCAAGGACGCCAACATCAGCACCGCCAGCGGCAAGAGCATCCAGCGCGGCGGCTTCGGCATCCGCGGTGGCAGCGGCGGTTCCAGCGGTTCCAGTGGCTCCAGCGGAGGCAGCTGACCGTGCGTCGTGAGCGATCGGCCCCGCGCCCGGACTGGGAAGCGCGGATCGCCGAGCAGGGCCTGGTCTACGGCAGCCCGGCGACCAACGCCGACGGCAGCCGCAGGCCGTACTGGGACGAGTCGGTGCACTACGTCTTCGAGCTGGACGAGGTGCTCTCGCTGGAGGCCGACGTCGAGCTGCTGCACTCGATGTGCCTGGACGCGGTGGACAACGTGGTGACCACCGAGCGGTACCAGGACTTCGGGCTGCCGGAGTGGGTGTGGCCTGCCCTCGCCGAGTCCTGGCGGCGGCACGACCCGCACCTCTACGGCCGCTTCGACCTGCGCTACGACGGGTCCGGTCCGGCCAAGCTGCTGGAGTACAACGCGGACACCCCGACCTCCCTGCTGGAGGCCGCGGTGGTGCAGTGGCACTGGCTCACCGACACCCACGAGGGCCACGACCAGTGGAACTCCATCCACGAGAAGCTGGTGGAGCGCTGGGGCGAGCTGGCCGATCAGCTGCCCTCGCCGCTGGTGCACTTCACCTTCTCCGGGGCCGATGCCAGCGGTGAGGACCACCTCACCGCGGCCTACCTGCAGGAGACCGCGGCCGAGGCCGGGCTGGACACGGTCGGCCTGGCCATCGAGGAGATCGGCTGGGACCCGGTGCTGCGCCGGTTCGTCGACCTGCGCGAGGACCCGATGGGCACCGTGGCCAAGCTCTACCCGTGGGAGTGGCTGGTCGACGATCCCTTCGGCAAGCACGCGGTGCAGACCCTGCCCGGCACACTGTGGATCGAGCCGCTGTGGAAGATGCTGCTCTCCAACAAGGCGCTGCTCGCGGTGCTGTGGGAGATGTACCCGGGGCACCCGAACCTGTTGCCCGCCTACCTCAACGAACCCGGCTTCCTCACCGAGTACGTGAAGAAGCCGTTGCTGGGCAGGGAAGGCGCCAACATCGACATCGTGGCGCCGGGGATGGAACAGCGGACCGGCGGCGTGTACGGCGCCGAGGGGTTCGTCTACCAGTTGTTCTCGCCGCTGCCGGAGTTCGACGGGATGCGGCCGGTGCTCGGCGCGTGGGTGGTCGGCGACCACTCCGCGGGGCTGGGCATCAGGGAGACGGTCGGTCTGGTGACCGACGACGGCGCGGCGTTCGTGCCGCACCGGATTCCGCAGTCGTCTTAGTCCACACTGGACCGTCCGAGGCAGACGGTCAGTATCAAGGAGGAACACTCGTGTACGACCTGATCACCGTGTCCAGCCTCGCGCTGGAGCCCGGCTTCGGCGGCAACGTCGTCCGGGGCATCGGGGCCATCGCGCTGTACGCGGTGGTTGGCCTGCTGCTCATGCTCGTCGGCTTCTACGCCATCGACCTGACCACGCCGGGCAAGCTCAACGAGATGGTGCGGGCCGGTTCGCCGAACGCGGTGGTGATCACCGCCGCCGGTCTGCTGAGCATGGCCTTCATCGTGGTGGTGGCCATCTACAACGCCGCGGGCAAACTCACCGAGGGGCTGTTGCTCGCGCTGATCTTCGGCCTGGTCGGCGTGATCGTGCAGGTGCTCGCGGTGCGGGTGCTGGAGTGGGCCACCCGGATCAACATCGGCGCGATCCTGCGCGCGGACCAGTTCACCCCGGCCAGCCTGGTGGTGGCCTCGGCCCACCTCGGCCTCGGTCTGGTCGTCGCGGTCGCCATCTCCTGACCTCCCGGCGCGGCGGGCGCGTCCGAATGGACCCGCCCGCCGCGTTGATCACCCTGGTCAGGCGCTAGGCTGACGGACTGTGATCGACCTCAAGACCCTCCGCGAGAACCCGGACCTGGTGCGCGCCTCGCAGCGCGCCCGCGGTGAAGACCCGGCGCTGGTGGACGCGCTGCTGAGTGCGGACGAGCGGCGGCGGTCCGTGGTCTCCAGGGCGGACACCCTGCGCGGGGAGCAGAAGACCTTCGGCAAGCAGGTCGGGCGGGCCCAGGGCGAGGAGCGCGCGGCGCTGCTGGCCAAGGGCAAGGAACTGGCCGCCGAGGTCAAGGCGGCCGAGGCCGAGCAGCATGAGGCGGACGCGGAGTTCATCGCCGCCCAGCGCAGGCTCTCCAACATCATCGTGGACGGCATCCCGCACGGCGGCGAGGACGACTACGTCGTGCTCAAGCACGTCGGCCAGCCGCGCGAGTTCACCTTCACGCCCAAGGACCACCTGGAACTGGGCGAGGGCCTGGGCGCGATCGACATGGAGCGCGGGGCCAAGGTCTCCGGCTCGCGGTTCTACTTCCTCACCGGGGTCGGCGCGCAGCTGCAGCTCGCGCTGCTCAACCTGGCCGCGCAGCAGGCCACCGCGGCCGGCTTCACCATGATGATCCCGCCGGTGCTGGTGCGCCCGGAGATCATGGAGGGCACCGGCTACCTCGGCGCGCACGCCAGCGAGGTCTACCGGCTGCGCGATGACGACCAGTACCTGGTGGGCACCTCCGAGGTGCCGATGGCCGGGTACCACTCGGAGGAGATCCTCGACCTCGCGCACGGCCCCAAGCGTTACGCGGGCTGGTCGTCCTGCTTCCGCCGCGAGGCGGGCTCCTACGGCAAGGACACCCGCGGCATCATCCGGGTGCACCAGTTCGACAAGGTGGAGATGTTCACCTACTGCAAGCCGGAGCACGCCGAGGCCGAGCACCAGCGGCTGCTCGCCTGGGAAGAGGAGATGCTGGCCAAGGTCGAGCTGCCCTACCGGGTGATCGACACCGCCTCCGGCGATCTGGGCTCGAGCGCGGCCCGCAAGTTCGACTGCGAGGCATGGCTGCCCACCCAGCAGAGCTACCGCGAGGTCACCTCGACCTCCAACTGCACCACCTTCCAGGCCCGCCGCCTGAACACCCGCTACCGGGACGCCGACGGCAAGCCGCAGGTGGCCGCCACCCTCAACGGCACGCTGGCCACCACCAGGTGGATCGTGTCGATCTTCGAGAACCATCAGCAGGAGGACGGTTCGGTCCGGCTGCCGGTGGCGCTGCGGCCGTTCTTCGGCGGCGAGGACACGCTCAAGCCGGTCAACCGGTAGTCCAAGGGGCAACAACCCGAGGACCAACAGTTTCGGTTCAGCCTCGGAATGAGACAGTCGTGTCTCACCGGTGGTAGCGTCGTCTCATGGTGGCAGACCGAGAACAAGTGCTGCGCGCGGCTGCCGCGCTGCTGGTGCGGCGGCCCAACTCGGCGATGGCCGAGGTCGCGCAATCGGCGGGGATCAGCAGGGCGACGCTGCACCGGCTGGTGCCCAGCCGGGACGCGCTGGTCGTCGAACTGGCCAAGCTGGCGCTGTCCGAGGGCGAGGCCGCGCTGGAGGCGGCCAAGCCGGAGGACGGTGACGCGGCCGACGCGGTGCGCCGGGTGGTGCGGGAGCTGATGCCCATCGCGGACCTCTACGCCTTTCTCACCGGCGAGCACCAGCTCATCACCAAACCCGAGCTGGACGCGGGCTACGACCTGCTGGACAACCGACTAACGGCGCTGATCCGGCGTGGTCAGGAATCCGGCCAGTTCCGGGTCGACCTCACCGCGGAGTGGATGGTCGAGGCGCTGGTCGCACTGCTCACCGGTGCCGGGTTCGCGGTGCTGGACGGAAAGTTGGCCCCCAGGGACGCGCCGCGCGCGGTGGCCGAACTGCTCATCAGCGGCATGCTCCGGGGAGGGGCTCAGTGAGCGAGACGAGCGAGACGACGAATACCAGCGCCGAGGTCTCCCCGGTCTCCCCGCGAGCGCGTTGGATCGCGCTGTCCGCGCTGGTCCTGGCGGTGCTGCTGATCGCGGTGGACGGCACCGTGCTGCATCTGGCCCTACCCATGATCACCGAGGAACTCAAGCCCACCAGCCAGGAGCTGCTGTGGATCGGTGACATCTACTCCTTCGTGCTGGCCGGCCTGCTGGTCACCATGGGCACCCTCGGCGACCGGATCGGCCGGAAGAAACTGCTGCTCATCGGCGCGGTGTGCTTCGGCCTGATCTCCGTGCTGGCCGCCTTCGCCACCAGTTCCGCGCTGCTGATCGCGGCCCGCGCGCTGCTCGGCCTGGCCGGCGCGACGATCATGCCCTCCACCCTGTCGATCATCCGGAACCTGTTCACCGACCCCAAAGAGCGGGTCATGGCGATCGGTATCTGGGGTGCGATGACCGCGGCGGGCGCCGCGGTCGGCCCGGTGGTCGGCGGCGTGCTGCTGCAGAACTTCCACTGGGGCTCGGTCTTCCTGATCAACGTGCCGGTGATGGTGGTCCTGCTGATCGTCGGCTGGAAGGTGCTGCCGGAGTCCAAGGACCCCAAGCCCGGCGCCTGGGACCTGCCCAGTGCGGTCGCCTCGCTGGTCGGCATGATCGCGCTGGTCTACGGCATCAAGGAGATCGCCGCGGTCGGCTTCGGCCTGCCCGCCGCGCTCGGCATCGGCGTCGGCGTGCTGGTGCTGGGCTGGTTCGCCCGCCGTCAGCTCAAGCTGCCGGTGCCGCTGGTGGACGTGCGACTGTTCCGCACCGGCAAGTTCAGCGGCGCGGTCTTCGCCGACCTGCTCGCGGTGCTCGCGCTCTCCGGCGTGGTGTTCTTCGGCGCCCAGTTCCTCCAGCTGGTGCAGGGCTACCAGCCCTTCGACGCGGGCATCCGGGAACTGCCGGTGACTGTCGGCTCGGTGATCTCCGGTCTGCTGGCGGGCGCCTTCGCCGCCCGGCACTCGGCGCGGGCGGTGTGCGCCAGCGGTCTTGGCCTGACCGCGGTCTCGCTGGCCGCGATCGTGTTCATCCAGGGCGACACCCCGTACCTGCCGTTCGGCATCATCCTGCTGCTGGTCGGTTTTGGTTGCGGCGCCTCGTTCACCATCTCGGCCAACGTGGTGCTCTCCGCGGTGCCCAAGGAGAAGGCCGGGGCCGCCGCCGCGGTCGCCGAGACCGCCTACGAACTGGGCACGGCTCTCGGTATCGCGCTGATCGGCTCGATCATGACCGCGGTCTACCGGGCCAACGTGATCCCGCCGCTGGGCGTGCCCGCGGACAAGGCGGCCATCGCCAAGGACTCCCTTGGCGGCGCCACCGACGTCGCCAAGGATCTCGGCGAGGTGGGACAGCAACTGGTGGACGTGGCCAAGCACGCCTTCGTGGACGGCATGCACTGGGCCAGCGTCGCCTCGGCCGTGGTGATCGGCGTGGCCGCGGTGTGCGCCTGGTTCATGCTCAAGGGCGTGTCCGCGGACTCCACCCCCGACCACCACTAGGCACTGACTCAACTGGCCCGGACCACCCCAGGTCCGGGCCAGTTGTCAGGTCAGGCCCGCGGCGTGAGGTGTTTCGCGGCCGCCTCGAACAAGGTCGCCTCCTTGCCCGCGTACCAGTCATCCGGCCGCGGCCAGTGCGTGACCACATCGGTGAAGCCCAGTTCGGCGGCCCGCCCGACCGCGTCGTCGAAGGCGCCGACGCTGGAGAGGGAGAACACCGGGCAGGCGTCGAGTTGGAGGTAGCGCTGGATCGAGCCCGGGAGGCGGTCGCTGGCGTCCATGATCTCGTCGAACCTCTCGGTCACCGCCCGCAGGTTCCGCCACCACTCGTCCGCGGTCTCCCCGCCGGTGCCGACCGTGGCCCAGCCCGACCCGTGCTTGATCGCCAGCCCCATCGCCTTGGGCCCGTTGGCCGCGACCACCATCGGCAGCCCGGCCGTCCTGGGATAGCCCGGCGGGGTCCGGGCGTCCACCGCGGTGAAGAACTCGCCCCGGTAGGTGACGTGGTCCTCGATGAACAGCAGTTCGGTCAGCTCGACGAACTCCTTCAACCGCCGGAACCGGGCCGCCGGCGGCAGCACCTGCCCGCCGAGCACGGTCGCGTCGTGCCCGATCCCGCCGGAGCCGATGCCCAGGGTGAACCGGCCGCCGGAGATGTCGTCCAGGGAGAGCAGTTCGCGGGCGAAGCTGACCGGGTGCCGGAAATTGGGCGAGGCCACGAAGGTGCCCAGGCGGGCGGTGCTGGTCACGGTGGCCACGGCGGTCAGCGTCGGCACGGTGCCGAACCACGGCCCGTCCGCGAGCGAGCGCCAGGCCAGGTGGTCGTAGGTCCACAGGTGGTCGAAGCCGAGCGACTCGGCCGTCTTCCACTTCTCGGCCGCCACCGACCAGCGGTGCTCGGGCAGGATCACAATGCCGAAACGCATGTCAGCGGACCCTAGTCGGGCAGGATGAACGGCGTGCGTAAACCTTTGCTGGTTGCCTCGGACGTGGACGGAACCCTGATCGACCCGCTGGATCGCCTCAGCGAGCGCACCCGGCGCGCGGTGGCCGCGGTGCGGGCGGCGGGCATCCCGTTCGTGCTCTCCACCGGCAGGCCGCCGCGCTGGGTGCACCTGGTCAGCGATGAGCTGGAGTTGGACGGGTACGCGGTCACCGCCAACGGCGCGCTGGTCTACGACGTGGGGCAGCGCCGGGTGGTGCGCAGCTGGTTGCTGGAGCCGGTGCTGCTCGGGGATGTGGCCTCGGCGCTGACCAAGGCGATCCCGGGCTGTGCCCTCGCGGTGGAGCGGCCGCCCAACGGGGACGAGCCGACCTTCCTGCCCGACCAGCCCTATGGCGCCTTCCTCAGCGAGCACGGGTACACCCACGCCTGGCCGGAATCGCAGTCGGTGGAGGCCAGCCGGGCCGAGATCCTCGGTCACCCGGCGATCAAGCTGCTGGTCCGGCACGAGGGCATGAACAGCGCGGCGATGGCGGCGGCGGCCGAGGCGGTGCTGGCCGGAGCGGTCGGTATCACCTTCTCCACCTCGGCGGGGCTGATCGAGCTGGCCTCGCCGGGCATCACCAAGGCCACCGGACTGGCCTGGGTGGCCGAGCGGCTCGGGGTGGAGCAGGCCGATGTGATCGCCTTCGGGGACATGGCCAACGACCTGGAGATGATCGAGTGGGCCGGGCACGGGGTGGCCATGGCCAACGCGCATCCGGAGCTGATCGAGCTGGCCGACGAGGTGACCGCGAGCAACGCCGAGGACGGGGTGGCCGCCGTGCTGGAACGCTGGTTCTGAGCCACGCGCGGCAACCACTAGCATCGGCTCCGTGATGGAGCTGGACGTTCTCATCCCGTACTACGGCGATCCGGACTACCTGATGAGGGCGGTGCACAGCGTTCGCGCGCTGGTGGACACCGACTGGCGGCTGGTCATCGTCGAGGACTGCTACCCCGACGGGCCTGCGGTGGAGAAGCGGATCGCCGATCTCGGCGACGACCGCATCGTCTACCACCGCAACGAGTCCAACCTGGGCACCGCGGGCAACCACTTCCGCTGCGTGCAGCTGGCCGAGCGCGAGCACTTCGTGGTGATGGGCGCGGACGACCTGCTGCTGCCCAACTACGGCAGCCAGCTCGCCGAGCTGCTGGCGCGCTACCCGGACGCCGCGCTGGTGCAGCCGGGGGTGCGGGTGATCGACGAGACCGATCAGCCGTTCCTGCCGCTGCCGGACCGGGTCAAGGCGCTGGCCGGGCCGGGCAAGAAGGAGACCGAGCTGCTCGGCGAGGCGGCCGCGGTCAGCCTGCTGCGCGGCAACTGGCTCTACACCCCGGCCATCACCTACCGCCGCGACCTCACCGCGCACCTGCCGTTCCGGGAAGGCACCGACGCGGTGCACGACCTCGGGCTGGTGGTGGACGTGCTGTTGCAGGGCGGTTCGCTGGTGGTCGGCGAGGAGCCCGCGTTCCTGTACCGGCGGCACCGGGCCGGGCACTCCAGCTCCGCGGCCAAGACCGGGCAGCGGTTCGAGCAGGAGCGGGACTACTTCACCCAGATCGAGGCCGAACTGCGCGAGCGCGGCTGGCACCAGGCCGCCAAGGCCGCCCGCCGCCGGTTGTTCTCCCGGTTGAACGCCCTGACCCAGCTCCCCGGCGCGGTGGTTTCCGGTCAGGGCGCGGCAGTGCGGACCCTGCTCGGGCACGCGCTGCGCTGACCCTAGGGTTGGCGCATGGCCAACTCCTCCGCGCGCTCTGCGGTGCTCATGGGACTCGGGCTCGCGGTGCTCGGCGCGTCCGGGTTCGGTTTCCTCGCCGTGGTCGGCCGGACGCTGTCGCCCAGCGACCAGGCCGGGGTGCTCGGGCTGTACATGATCATCAACATCCTCGGCCCTGGCCTGTTCGTGGCGCTGGAGCAGGAGACCAACCGGGTACTCAGCAGCGGGACCGCGGCCGGGGTGGATCCGCGGCCGGGGATCCGGCGGGCCGCGCTGCTCGGCGCTGGACTGGCCGGGGTGACCGTGCTGGTGGTGCTGGCCCTCTCACCGATCCTGGTGGAGAACAACCTGGGCGGGCATCCCTCGCTGCTGGTGTGGATCGTGGTGGGCGCGCTGGCCTCGGCCGCGATCTTCTTTGCCCGGGGGCTGCTGGCCGCCGGACACCAGCTCACCGGTTACGCCGCCAGCCTGGCCACCGAGGGCCTGAGCCGGTTGCTGCCCTGTGTGTTGCTGGCCTGGCTGGGTTACGCCGCGGCCGACGGCTACGGGCTGGTCTTCGCCCTGGGCGGCGGGTTCGCGTTGCTGGTCGCGCTGCCCTGGCTGCGCCGGGTGCTGGCCGCGACCAAGGTCATCGGCGAGCCCGCTGACCCGGTCAACGCGGCCGCGGTGCTGGCCGGGCACAGCACCCGGACCATCGCGCACGGGCTGGCCCTGCTCGGCCTGGCCACCCTGCTCGCCCAGCTGGTGGCGAACCTGGCCCCGCTGGTGGTCACCGGTCGGATGCCGGACGCGCCTGCGGTGGCCGTGGCCTTCGGTTTCGCGTTTGTGCTCACCCGGATCCCGCTGCTGCTGTTCGGGCCGGTGCAGGCGATGATGCTGCCCGCGCTGACCGCGGCCGCGGTGCGCGGCGACCTGGCCGAGGTGCGCCGCCGGGTCGGGCTCATCCTGCTCGCGGTGGCCGGGGTCGGGCTGCCCGGCGCACTGCTGTCCGCCCTGATTGGGCCGTGGCTGGTGGTGACCTTCTTCGGCGCGAAGGTGCAGCCGGACGCCCTGGATATGGGCCTGCTGGGGCTCTCCACCGTGTTGCTGATGATCGCCCAGGTGCTGCAGCCCGCGCTGGTGGCCTTCGGGCGGCACCGGGTGGTCTCGGTGGGCTGGGTGATCGGCACCGCGGTGCTGGTCGGCCTGCTGGTGTTGCTGCCGATGGAGCCGATCCCGGCCGCGGTGGTGGCGCAGCTGGTCGGGCCGCTGCTGGTGGTGCTGGTGACCGCGGCCGGGCTGTGGCGCGCGATCGGTCACCGCGCGCCGGCGCGGGTCAGCTGACCGAAGCCCGCTGCCGGGCCCAGGCCACCACGTTGGCCACGCCCTCGGCCAGGTCGGTCGCGGGGCGCCAGCCCAGTTCGGTGTGCGCGGCCGAGGAGTCCAGCACCATCGCGGCCAGGTCGCCGGGGCGCGCGGGGGCCAATTCCGGCTCCTGGTCCACCCCGGCGGCCTTGGCCACGATCCGGTGCAGTTCCAGGTCGGAGGTCTCCACCCCGGTGCCCAGGTTGAACCGCTGCCCGCCGCCGGCTTTGGCACTGGCCTTGACCAGCGCGTCCACGATGTCGCCGACGTAGATGTAGTCCCGGGTGTTGCCGCCCTCGCCGAAGACCTTGGTGGGCCCGCCGCTGGTCAGCGCGCCGGCGAAGATCGCCACCACGCCCGCCTCGCCGTGCGGGTCCTGGCGCGGGCCGTAGACGTTGCCGAAGGCCAGCGCGGTGAAGTCGACCCCGTGCAGCTGCCGGTACTGGCGCAGGTAGGTCTCGCCGGTGAGCTTGCTGCTGGCATACGGCGAGAGCGGGTTGGCCGGCGCGGTCTCGGCCACCGGCAGGTCCGTGGTCGGGCCGTAGATGGCCACCGAGGAGGCGAAGAGCACCTTGCGGGTGCCTGCCGCGCGGGCGGCCTCCAGCACCGCGATGGTGCCCAGCACGTTGACCTTGGCGTCGTGCAGCGGGTCGGCCACGCTGGCCCGCACATCGACCTGCGCGGCCAGGTGGAAGATCACCTCGGGCTGCGCCTCGGCGACCGCGGCGGCCAGCTCCGGGCCGGTCACGTCGAGTTCAACGAAACGGAACCGATCGCTGGTCACGGCCCCGTCCAGGTTGGCCAGCCGGCCGTTGGACAGGTCGTCGAGCACGGTCACCTGGTGACCCTCGGCAAGCAGCCGATCGCTCAGATGGGAGCCGATGAACCCGGCTCCGCCCGTGACCAGAACTCGCATGAACGCCCCTTGTGCACCGGTGTCAAGCTGGTTGGCCTACCATAGCCCGGTCGTGTTGTCCGCTGATTTGGAGCCTTCCGGCATGTCTGACCACGACGACGTCTGGGTGGTCGTACCCGTCTACAACGAAGACAAGGTCATCGCCGAGGTAGTCGAGAACACCAGGAAGACCTTTCCCAACATCGTCTGTGTGGACGACGGGAGCGCCGACCGGTCTGCCGAGGAGATCGCCCGCACGGGCGCGCACCTCGTCCGCCACCCGGTGAACCTGGGGCAGGGCGCCGCACTGCAAACGGGGCTGTCCTACGCGCTCGGCAGGCCGGGGGCGAAGTACTTCATCACCTTCGACGCCGACGGCCAGCACCGGGTGGAGGACGCGCTGGCCATGATCGCCGAGGTGAAGTCGGGGAGCTGCGATGTCGCGCTCGGTTCCCGGTTCCTCAACAAGGCGGTCACCGTTCCGTGGATCAAGCGCGTGGTGCTGCGCACCGTCGTCGCGCTGAGTCCCAAGGCGCGCAAGCTGCAGCTCACCGACGCGCACAACGGCCTGCGGGTCTTCAGCCGTCCGGTGGTCGAACGCCTGCGCATCTCGATGAACGGCATGGCGCACGCCTCGGAGATCGTCTCGTTCCTCTCCGTGGCCAATGTCCGGGTCAAGGAGGTGCCGGTGACGATCCTCTACACCGAGTACTCCATGTCCAAGGGACAGTCCCTGGTCAACGGGGTCAACATCCTGTTCGACCTCTCGGTCAAGCAGCGGGGGAACTAGGCAATGCTCATCATCCAGCTCGTCCTCCTATTGTCCGTGGTCATCCTGCTGTTCTTCTTCACCCGGCGCAGGCACAGCGTGCGGATGCAGGCAGGCAAGCGGATCGCGTTCTTCGGCTTCATCGCCTTCTGCGTGTACGCGGTGGCCCGCCCGGACGACCTCACCGTGGTGTCCAAGCTGGTGGGCGTCGGTCGTGGCGCCGACCTGCTGCTGTACCTGCTGGCGGTCGCGTTCATCTTCCTGGCGTTCAACACCTACCTGCGTTTCCGCGGGATCGACCAGCGCTTCACCGACCTGGCCCGTGCCATCGCGATCCGCGAGGCCGAGCTGGTCAACCGGGAGCGCGGGCTGAACGTGTTCACCGCGGCCGTGGCGCCGCAGCCGGTGCACGAGCCTGCCGACACCGAGCCGACGGTCGCCGAGACCGAGGCCGCGCAGGCCCAGGCCGCCGTGGAGACGCCCGCCGCGTCCGCGGAGGCCAAGGTCGTCACCGCCTGACTCACGGGAGCACGGCCGCCACCTCGTCCGCGACGTGGCGGCCGATCTCCAGTGCGCTGGTCGCCGCCGGGGATGGCGCGTTCAGCACGTGCACCTGGCGCGGTGCGCGTTCGATCAGGAAGTCGTCGACCAGCGCGCCGTCCGGGCGCAGTGCCTGCGCGCGCACCCCGGCCTCGGCCCGCACCAGGTCGGCCGCTGTCACCGCGGGCACCAGCCGGGCCAGACTGGCCGCGAACCGGGCGGTGGAGAAGGACCGCAGCAGCTCCTGCGCGCCGGTGCGGGTGTGCTTGCGGGCCAGCCGCCAGAACCCGGGGAAGCCCAGCGTGCCTGCCAGGTCCCTGGCTGAGATGTCCCGCCACCGGTAGCCCTCGCGGCGCAGTGCGAGCACCGCGTTCGGGCCCGCGTGCACGCCGCCGTCGAGCATCCGGGTCAGGTGCACGCCCAGGAACGGGAACCGCGGGTCCGGCACCGGGTAGATCAGCCCGCGGACCAGCTTCCGGGCCTCCGGGCGCAGCTCGTGGTACTCGCCGCGGAAGGGCACGATCCGGGCCGACGGGCGCAGTCCGGCCAGCCGGGCGATCCGGTCGCTGTGCAGCCCGGCGCAGTTGACCACCGCGTCCGCCCGCACCTCGCCGCCGCGCGTCACCAGCACCACCCCGTCCGGCCGCGGGTGCACCGCGCGCACCTCGGCCCCGGTGCGCAGGTCCGCGCCGTACTCGCCGAGCAGCCGCACCAGCGCCGCGCACACGCCCCGGTAGTCGATGATCCCGGTGGACTCCACCCGCAACCCGGCTACGCAGCGCGCCTCCGGCTCGAACTCCCTGGCCTCGGCCTGGCTCAGCAGCCGCGCGGGCACCCCGTTGGCCGCCGCCCGCTCGCGCAGCGTGTGCAACCGGGGCAACTCGTCCTGCTCGGTGGCCAGCACCAGCTTGCCGCACACCTGCATCGCCACCCCGTGCTCCTTGGCGAAGGCGGTCATCGAGGCGTTGCCCGCCACGCACATCCGCGCCTTGAAGCTGCCCGGCGCGTAGTAGAGCCCGGCGTGCACCACCCCGCTGTTGTGCCCGGTCTGGTGCCGCGCGTAGTCGTTCTCCTTCTCCAGCAAGGTGATCCGCTTACCGCGCGTGGCCAGCTCATGTGCCACGGCGAGTCCGAGGATGCCACCGCCGACCACCGCGATATGTGCCATAGCGGACACCGTACGGCTCCAAACGGGCCTGGTGCGCGGGCCGAACAGGCGGATCCGTAGGCTTGGCACGACTTGTGGCCGGGGGGACGACCGGAGAGCAAGGACAAAGGTGTTCTCACTGACAGGCGCGGATGCCGCGCTGGTGCTTAGCTACGCGCTGTTGCTGTTCCTGCCCGGCCTGGCCATCGCGGCCGCGGCCGGCCTGCGGGGGTGGCGGCTGGTCGCGGTGGCTCCGGTGCTCACCTACGGCATCGGCGGCGCGGTCGGCCCGGTGGCCAAGCAGTTCGGACTGTCCTGGGGGCCGGTGACGCTGCTCGGCTCGGCGCTCGCGCTGTTCGTGCTGATGCTGCTGATCTACCTGGTCACCGCCTGGCTGCGCGGCCGCCGCCCGGCCAAGACCCAGCAGGAGCCGCTGCCGGCCTGGACCAGGCGCGCGCAGTGGGGGGTTATCGGCGCGGTCGCCTTCGCCACCCTGGTCGGCGCGTTCGTGGTGCTGCTCGGGCTGCGTTCGCTGGATGCCATCCACCAGGACTGGGACGCGATCTTCCACGGCGCGGTGGTCCGGTTCATCGCCGACACCGGCGACGGCACCCCGGCCGCGCTCAAGGCGATCAACAACTACAACCTGGACAGCTTCTTCTACCCCAACGGGTACCACCTGATCGCCGCGGTGGCCTACGACATCACCGGGATGCCGATCCCGCAGGTGCTCAACGCCCAGCTCATCCTGGTGCCGCTGTTCCTGACCACCGGCCTGGTCGCGGTGCTGCGCACCATGCGCGCGCCCGCGCTGCTGGCCGGCGTGACCGCGGTGCTGAGCGCCTCCTTCTCCTCGGTGCCCTGGGACGTGCTCTGGCGCGGCCCGCTGCTGCCCTACACCACCGGCCTGGTGCTGGTGCCCGCGTTCCTGGTGCTGCTCGGCCAGGTGCTGGCCACCCGGCGGATCTGCCTGGTGCTGCTCACCGCGATCGCCGCGGTCGGCCTGGTCTCACTGCACCCCAGCGCGGCCTTCATCGCGCTCGGCTTCGCCGTCTTCCAGATCGGCCAGCACTGGTACCGGCACCGCGCGGAGATCCTGCCCGGGGTGACCGCGCTGCTCGGCGTTGGCGCGCTGGCCGTGCTGATCGGCCTGCCGCACCTGCTCGGCGCGCTGTCCACCGCAGGCGCCGACGAGCCGGTGAACTGGGGTTCGGTCGGCTCGCCACCGGCCGCGGTGGCCGAGCTGATCACGCTCAACCACGGTTCGCCGTTCCCGCAGTGGTTCCTGACCCCGTTCGCGCTGATCGGCCTGCTGACCATCAAGCGGCTGCGCCGGTACACCTGGTTCCTGCTGGGCTGCGGGTTCTTCGGCGTGCTGACCATGCTGGCCTACTCCTACGACCACCCGATCGTGTCGATCCTGACCCGGCCCTGGTGGGACGACCGGTACCGGCTGGCCGCGATCGCCACCATCGGCATGATCGTGATCACCGCGAGCGGTGTGCTGGTCAGCCGGGACTGGCTGCTGCACCAGCTGCGCACCAGGGACAAGCTGGCCCGGCTGCGGGTGCTGGCCCGGCCGATGGTGCTGCTGCTGGTGATGCTCAGCGTGGTCGGCGTGGCCAGCCGCGGCTTTTACGTCACCCGCAACGCCAACCGGATGGGCTGGGGCTGGCACATCGGCGTCACCGTGACCCCCGGCGAGTGGCAGGCGCTGCAGCGGATCAAGCCGATCGTCGGACCGGGCCACGTGGTGATGAACGACCCGTTCGACGGCTCTGCCTGGATGCGCGCGCTGGCCGGGCTGACCCCGGTGTTCGGGCATGTGGTCGCGCCGGAGAGCTACCAGGCGCTGGACAAGCCGCGGAAGTTGTTGCTGGAGAAGTTCAACCAGCTCGACACCAACGCGGACGTGCGCACGGCGGCCAAGGACCTCAAGATCGAGTACGTCTACGTCAGCTTCGGCATGATCCGGGAGACCAACCGCCGGGCCAACGGCCTGCGCAACCTGGACCTGGTGAAGTCGCTGGAACTGGTGGACGACAGCCCGTCCGACCGGCTGTACCGGATCAAGCCCGGCGCGCTGGACCGCTGAGTGCCGCGGACCGCGGTCAGCCGACCGCGGTCCAGGCCGGGAACGAGCCGCCCAGCGCGGCGGTGCTGACCAGCAGCCTGCCGTCCTCGCCGATCGCGGTCAGCGTCACGCCGTCCGGCCCGGCCACCGCGGCGGGCTGGGTGAGCACCGGGCCACGTAGTTCCGACCAGGTCAGGTTGGCCCCCCGGCCGACGCCCACGGTGAGCGAGCCGTCGGGCCGCCTGCCGTAGAGCGTGACGAGGTCGCCGGACACCGCCAGGCCCAGGTCGGTCAGGCCCTCGGTGCCTTGCCGCACAACGGGATCCGCCCCCGCGGCGATGGCCAGCGCGCCGGAGCCTTCGACCGGGTAGGCCAGCAGACCGCCGCCGGTCACCGGTGGCCCGGCCGGGCGGGGGGCGCGGACCGGCGGTTCGGCGGTGAAGCCCGCACCCTGCTGTTTCCAGCGCAGCACCTCGGTGCGAGTGCTGGCCGCGATGGTCAGACCGGGGCCGACCGACAGGCCGTCCTGCACGTCCGTGCCGCCGAGGTCCAGCCACACCGTCGGCCAGCCGTCCGAAGTGGACTGGCTCAGCGCGCTCACCCCGCCGCCGCCGTTCTTGACGAAGACCACCAGCGCGCCACCCGGGTCCTTGGCCGCCACCGGGGTGCCCACCGCGCCGCGCTGGCCGGGCAGGACCCGCTCGTTCGGGCTGCCCAGTTTGGTCCAGGTCCAGGAGCCGGGGCTGGTGGTCACCACGTCCTCGGAATCGCGGCTGCGGGCGAAGACGTGCAGCCTGCCCTGGGCATCCGCGGCCACGCTGACCCCGGGGTTGAGCACCGCCCCGCCGACCGCGGTCGGTCCGGACCAGGTGGCACCGCTGCGGCGCCAGTAGGTCAGCTCGCCGGAGCGCACCGCGAAGGCATACAGCGAGCCGTCCGCGTCGGTCCCGGCCCAGCTCGTGCCGGTCGGCCAGCGCTGGTACTGGCGGCGCAGCCAGCCGTCGTAGGGCTCGCCCAGGCTCACCTCGGGATCGTGCGGCACATAGGCGCCGAAGGTCTCCACCTTGTCCCGCTGCTGACCGGGCGCCAGGTTCACCGGGGCCTCGGCCACGTTGTAGTTGCGGTAGTTCAGCTCCACCGCGGTGCGGCCGGAGCGCTGGTAGGCGCGCACCGCCTCGCCGGTCAGCCGGGCCGCCATCACGTGGTCGGGGTGGTCGTTGAACCGGGCCCAGTTCCGCTGGTACCTCGGGTCCGGGCTGGGGTCCTGGGTGCGCACCACGGTCGGCCGGAACCGGCGGAACAGCTCCACCAGCAGGTCGATCACCTCGCCGCGGGTGTACTCGTAGCTGCGCGGCAACTGACCGCCGGCGGGCGTGAGCGTGTGCAGCTTCAGCGCCTCCGCGGTGTCCTGCCAGAGCCGGGTCAGCGCGTGCTTGCCACCGTTGGCCCGCGGATCGTTGTCCTCTGGCAGGTTCACGAACACCAGCTGGACCTCGGGCCTGCCGTCCAATGTGTACAGCTCGACGCCGTGATCAGGATCACTGTGCAGAAGTTCCGCGCGCCACCGGTCCGGCACCCCGGCCATCCGCGCGTACGCGGACCGAGTGCCAGCCTGCCGTTGCGCTGCGTAGCCGTTCGCATCGGGCTTGTCCGTTTCGCCCGCGGTCAGGTACACCGCGACGGTTGGCTTCTTTGCCCGGATCCCGGCCGTCAGGTCCGGGTTCATGAAGATGAGATCGTCATCGGCGTGCGCGATGACCTGCATGAACCGCGCTGTGTCCGATTCCGGTCGCGCAGCGGGCTTCGGGTCGGGATTGCTGCAGGCGATCAGGGCTACGCTCAGCACTCCGGCGAGCAGCAGGCTTCCCCAATGGGGGAACGAATCGCGGCGCATGACACCGAACGTAGCCATTTCTTGGTCGAGTTCCCCATATCGGTGCAACCTGAAGCCAGCCTGAAGCGTCCCCCGAGCGTGACACAGACCAGAAGTCGGCGCCTGTCCGTCGTGGTGCCCTGCTTCAACGAGGAGCAGGGGCTTGCCCAACTGCACGCCACCCTCCTTGAGGTGTTACCGGCGGTGGCCGATGACTTCGAGGTGTTGCTCGTCGACGACGGCAGCAGCGACGGCACCCTGGCCGAGATGCGCCGGATCAGCGCGCTCAGCCCTCGGTTCCGCTACATCGCGCTGAGCCGCAACTTCGGCAAGGAAGCCGCCATGCTGGCCGGGCTCAGCGAAGCCTCCGGACACGCGGTGGCGATCATGGACGCCGATCTCCAGCACCCGCCGCAGCTGCTCGGCGCGATGCTGGCCAAGCTGGACGAGGGCCACGACCAGGTGGTGGCCCGGCGCACCAGGGACGGCGACGGCCGGGCCCGCACGCTGGTCTCCCGGCTGTACTACCGGATGATCAACAAGATGGTCGAGGTGGACCTCAAGGACGGGGTCGGCGACTTCCGGGTGCTCAGCCACCGCGCGGTGCGCGCGCTGCTCTCCCTCGGCGAGTACAACCGCTTCTCCAAGGGCCTGTTCTCCTGGATCGGCTTCGACACCGCGATCGTCGATTACGACAATGTGCAGCGGCAGCACGGCAGTTCCAAGTGGAGCTTCGGCGCGCTGCTCAACTACGGCATCGACGGCGTGGTCTCGTTCAACAACCGGCCGCTGCGGATCGCCATCTACCTCGGCGTCATGGTCACCGCGCTGGCCTTCCTCTACGCCGGGTACGTGGCCCTGGACGTGATCTTCACCGGGGTGGACGCGCCCGGGTACGCCACGCTGATGGTCGGCATCGCCGGGCTCGGCGGCATCCAGCTGCTCTTCCTCGGCGTGATCGGGGAGTACCTGGGCCGGATCTACTACGAGACCAAACGCCGCCCGCACTTCCTGGTCAAGGAGGCCAGCGAGCCGCAGCCGCCCGCGCTCACCGTGCTGGGCCCCAAGGCCGTCGAGCATTCCGAGGAGCTGCACCAGCGTGCCACCGCGCCCTGGGCGGTCGGCCGGTGATCCCTGGCCGCATCCTGCGTTTCGCGCTGGTCGGCGCGGTCAACACCGGGGTCTACTACGGGCTCTACCTGGCCCTGCACCAGGCGCTGCCGTACCTGGCCGCGCACGTGCTGGCCTTCTGTCTGGCCATGATCGGCTCGTACTTCCTCAACTGCCACTTCACCTTCCGCACCAAGCCGACGCTGAAGAAGTTCCTGCTCTTCCCGCTGTCCAACGCGGCCAACTTCGCCATTACCTCGCTCGGGCTCTACCTGCTGGTCGACCTGGGCGGGCTGAACTCCACCATCGCGCCGCTGCTGGTCGCGGTGCTGGCGATCCCGGTCACCTTCGTCGTGTCCCAGCTTGTGCTGGTGGGTAAGGAAAAGGCAGCGGCTCGGTGAAAATCTGGCTCAACCGCGCGAGCGTTCCCGTTGGCCTGTGCGTGTTCGTCGCGCTGCTGGCCCAGGTTCCGTTGCTGCACAACCCGACCTTCTACTTCACCGACGACAGCGCGGCCCAGTTCCTGCCCATGTGGCACCGGCTGGGCGAGCAGCTGCTGGCCGGGAACTGGCCGCCGCTGCTGGACAACGACGCCTGGATGGGCGGCAACCTGGCCGCCGAGGCGCTCTTCGGCGTGTGGAACCCGGTCAACCTGGCCAACTACCTCCTGGTGGCCGGGCTGGACGACCTCGCGCTGGCCGCCACCGTGGTCAAGACCGAGTTCCTGATGCTGCTCGCGCTCGGCGTCTACCTGCTCTGCCGGGAGTACGGCGCGGCCCGCTGGGCCAGTGCCGCGCTCGCGGTCGCGCTGCCCTTCGGCGGCTTCACCCTCTACTTCCAGGCCAGCACCTGGGTGGCCGGGCTGATGGCCTTCGCCTGGGTGCCCTACGTCTGGTGGTCGGCCCGGCGCACCGCGCGCGGGCAGCTCTACGCGGTGTGGCCGTTCGTCTTCGGCGCGCTGTGCGTGACCAACGGCAATCCCTACGGCGTGCTCGGCGTGTGCGCGGTGCTGCTCGGCCTGCTGCTGGAGTTCTGGCTGCGCAAGGACCGGCGCGCGGTGTACCGGGTGCTGCTGGTCGGCGGCTGCGTGGCCGCGGTGGTGCCACTGGTGTTCCTGCCGCTGCTCGGCGCCTCCACGGTCGGCCTGCGCACCGGCAAGGAGCTGTTCAACCTCGGCCAGCTGGTGCCAGCCGTAACCGACCTGCTCAACCTGAGCATGCCCAGCCACCTGCCCAGCATCCGGACCTTCAACCCCAACGCGTTCCGGATGACCGTGCCGGCCACCTACTTCGCCTGGTTCGTGCTGCCGCTGCTGGCCTGGCTGGACTTCGGCGTGCTCAGGCGCCGCTGGCGGGAGCTGACCGCGGCCTTCGTGGTGGCGGGCGGCTACCTGCTGCTCAGCCTCGGCCCGTCCAACCTGTGGATGTTCCGCTGGCCGCTGCGGCACGTGGAATCGCTGTTCCTGGCCCTGGCCGTGCTCACCGCGGTGCTGCTCAGCGCCGGCCTGCGCACCGACCGGCTGCGGCTGCGGATCCTGGCCACCGGCGGCATCCTGCTGCTCAGCGGCTACCTGGCCTTCGCCGCCTGGCCCAAGATCTCGTTGCGGCACCTGTTCTCGCTGGCCCTGCTCGGCGGGCTGACCGCGCTGGTCGTGCTGGCCGCCCGGCGCGGCGGGCGGTGGACCGGGCGGCTGAGCGCGGCCGTGCTCTGCGGCGGCACCGCGATCGTGCTGCTGCTGCAGACCACCTGGCAGCCGTACAACGCCGATGTGGCCGGGTACAAGTTCCCGCGGTCCACCGAGGCGTTGCACGAGCAGTTCGCCAAGCGCTACCGGGGCACCACCGTGCAGATCGCCGACCGCGGCCTGCCAGGCCCGAACGGGGAGAACCGGGACCTGCTCTTCGGCAACATGTACGCCGCCGCCGGGGTGCCCACGCTGACCGCCTACACCGGCATGGGCTTCAAACCGCTGCACAAGGCGCTGTGCCTGACCTTCTACGGCGGCACCTGCCGCAGGGCCTACCCGGCGCTGTTCCAGCCCACCGAGTCGGGCAGGTCACTCGCAGACCTGCTGCGGGTCGAGACCATCGTGGTCCAGCGCAGCTTGTTCACCACGCCGGAGGTCAAGGCACCCCCGATCCCGGGCGCGAAGATCGAACCCGACCCACTGGCCGGCCTGCCCGAACCGGCATATCCACCCGTCGTCTACCCCGGTTGGCGGGTGGAGGAAAGTAACGATGCGGTCACAGTGCTCCGGCGGGTCCAGCCGCTGGAGTGGTCCGAAGGCCGGTTGAGCCAGGTCGGCGCCGGGGTCCGGATCGAGGCCGACAAGATCGCTGGGCAACGCACTGAGCTGGTGCGTTTCAGCAGATCAGGGCCGCTGGAAAGCAAAGCGGAGCTGACGTTCGCCCGGCTGAACTGGCCGGGGTACAGCGCGACCGTGAACGATCAACCGGTTGCGGTGCGTAATGGCCCGGCAGGCACGGTGGTGGTGGAGCTGCCGGCGGGAGTGCGCTCCGGTGAGCTGCGCCTGCACTGGGACCCACCCGGTTTCAAGATCGGGATTGGTTCGGCGCTGGCCGGTCTGCTGGCCGCATTGGCCCTGTGTGTCGTGCAGTTCCGTAGTCGCCGGCGTACCGCGGGCGACGGCCGATTCGGAGGTTTCAGATGACGTCGGTACCCTGGCTTGCCGTGAGCTTCGCGGGTTACGACCTGATTGTCGTCGGTTCCGGATTCTATGGCCTTACTGTCGCTGAACAGACCGCCAGCAAGCTGAACAAGCGCGTGCTGGTGATCGATCGACGCGACCACATCGGCGGCAACGCCTACTCGGAGGCCGAGCCCGAAACGGGTATTGAGGTGCACAAGTACGGTGCGCACCTCTTCCACACCTCCAACAAGCGCGTCTGGGAGTACGTGAACCAGTTCACTGAGTTCACCGACTACCAGCACCGCGTCTTCGCCATGCACGACGGGCAGGCCTTCCAGTTCCCCATGGGGCTGGGCCTGATCTCCCAGTTCGTCGGCAAGTACCTGACGCCTGAGGAAGCGAAGGCGTGGGTCGCCGAGCAGGCCTCCGAGATCGACTCCAAGGACGCCAAGAACCTGGAGGAGAAGGCGATCTCGCTGATCGGGCGCCCCCTCTACGAGGCGTTCGTGCGGGACTACACCGCGAAGCAGTGGCAGACCGACCCCACCGAGCTGTCCGCCGCGATCATCAGCCGCCTGCCGGTCCGCTACAACTTCAACAACCGGTACTTCAACGACACCTACGAGGGTCTGCCGGTCGAGGGCTACACCGCGTGGCTGGAGAAGATGGCCGCGCACCCGAACATCGAGGTTCGGCTGAGCACGGACTTCTTCGACATCAAGCACGAGATCCCCGAGGGCACCCCGATCGTCTACACCGGGGCGCTGGACCGGTACTTCGACTACTCCGAGGGCTGGCTGGGCTGGCGGACCGTCGACCTGGTGCCGGAGGTGCTGCCGATCGGTGACTTCCAGGGCACGCCGGTGATGAACTACAACGACGCGGACGTTCCCTACACCCGCATCCACGAGTTCCGGCACTTCCACCCGGAGCGCGACTACCCGACGGACAAGACGGTCATCGTCCGCGAGTACTCCCGCGCCGCGGAGAAGGAAGACGAGCCGTACTACCCGATCAACACCGCCGAGGACCGCCAGAAGCTCGAGCGCTACCGCGAGCTGGCGAAGGCCGAGGCGAAGGAGCGCAAGGTGATCTTCGGCGGTCGCCTCGGCACCTACAAGTACCTCGACATGCACATGGCCATCGGGTCGGCGTTGTCGGCGTTCGACAACAAGATCGCCCCTTACTTCACCGAGGGTCGCGCTTTCGACGGCTCCCTGGAGGACTGAGAACGTGACGGAGCAGCAGGTTGGCGGCACCCCAGCCGTCGCAGAACACGCCCAGGACAGCAAGCTCAGCGATGTGACCTCGCAGCGTGTGGCGCCGAAGAACGACGAGGTGCCTGCCAGTCAGATCCTGTGGCGGATCATCCTCCCCCGGGAGGACGACCCGCTGGACGTTCGGCCGCTCTACCTGGACGAGCCGGAAACGGCCGCCAACCGCTGCCTCGTCACCTCGCGCCGGTCGGTGACCGTGCCGGCCTCGGCGAAGGTGTCCTTCTCCACCTACTTCAACGCGCTGCCCGCCTCCTACTGGAAGCGGTGGACCACGGTCAACGAGACCGTGCTGCGCATGACGGTCAAGGGCGCCGGGCGGATCGACGTCTACCGCTCCAAGGCCAACGGCGACATCGTGCACCTGCAGGGCAGGCCGGTGCGCAGCACCAAGGCCGCGACCACGCTGGAGTTCCGGGTCTCCCTGCAGCCGTTCGAGGACGGCGGCTGGATCTGGTTCGACGTCTTCACCGACGACACCGCGCTGGAGATCCGGGACGCGGCCTGGACCACCGAGCAGGAGCTGCCCACCCAGCGCACCGCGGTCGGCATCACCACCATCCGCCCGGCGGACGCGGTGATCGCCCTGCAGGCCCTGGGTGAGGACCCGGCCGTGCTGGACGTGGTCGGCAAGATCGTCGTGGTCGACCAGGGCCCGAACCAGAAGGTCAAGGACACCCCGGGCTACGACAAGGCCGCCAAGGTGCTCGGCGACAAGCTCGAGGTCATCGAGCAGGCCAACCTGGGCGGCTCCGGCGGCTTCGCGCGGGTGTTCTACGAGTTCCTGGAGAACACCAACTGCGAGCAGGTCATGCTGCTCGACGACGACGTGCGCCTTGAACCGGACAGTGTGCTGCGCGCCAACGCGTTCACCCGCGCGCTGATCAACCCGGTGGTCGTCGGCTCGCACATGATGAACCTGCAGGCCCGTACCCGGCTGCACAGCATGGGCGAGGTCGTCGACCTCAAGGAGTGCTTCTGGCGGGCCGCGCCCGGCGCGATGACCGATCACGACTTCGGCACCGACTCGCTGCGCGACACCAAGGAACTGCACGCCCGCATCCACGGCACCTACAACGGCTGGTGGATGTGCTCCTTCCCGAGGCAGATCGTGGAGGAGATCGGCCTGCCGCTCCCGCTGTTCATCAAGTGGGACGACGCCGAGTACTCGCTGCGCGCGCTGGAGCACGGCTACCCGACGGTCAGCCTGCCCGGCTCGGCGATCTGGCACATGCCGTGGACGGACAAGGACGACGCCACCGACTGGACGGCGTACTTCCACGTGCGCAACCGGCTGATCATGGCCGCGCTGCACTCCCCGTACGACGTGCGCGGAACACTGCTCAAGCAGGGCCTCAAGTCCTCGCTGCGGCACCTGTTCTCCATGGAGTACTCCACGGTGATGCTGCACCAGAAGGCCATCGAGGACTTCCTGGCCGGGCCGGACAAGCTGTTCGCGAACCTGCCCACCGCGCTGGGTGAGGTGCGGGAGCTGCGCAAGGGCTACACCGACGCGCAGATCCTGCCCTCGGCCGGTGAGTTCCCCGCCCCGACCTTCGACCCGGTCAAGGCCGAGCGGCTGCTCAAGCCGCCGGTGAACCCGGTCGTGATCGCGGCTCGCGCGGCGCTCTCGCTGGCCCACCACCTGCAGGAGCCCAGCCAGGAAGCGCTGGACCGCCCGCAGATCAACGTGCCCGCCCAGGGCGCGCGCTGGTTCCTGCTCGGCGCGCTGGACAGCGCCACCGTGTCCAACGCCGACGGCAGCGGCGTCGCCTTCCGGCGGCGGGACCCGAAGGTGTTCCGTCAGCTGATGGCCCGCGCGGCGGCCAACCACCGCCGCCTGGTCCAGGAATGGCCGCGGCTCAAGCGCGCCTACCGCAAGGCGCTGCCCGAGCTGACCAGCCGGGACGCCTGGAAGCAGACGTTTCACGGTTAAACCTGATTAGGCCGGAACCACCCGATGGGCTGATCTTGTAAGCCTTGAGGTTTGTCTGAAGTGGACCGATGCCCAAGAGGGGGCGGCGAATTGGCCGCCCCCTCTTGGGTTTTTCTGTGTCGCGTGTGATCTGCACCCACGCCCCCGCTCCCAGACGAGGTCCCCACGATGTCCAGCTCGACCACGGCGCAGTCCGTGAGCCTGCCCCAGCAGCCCGCCGCGCCGCCCGGCACGTTGTTGCAGCGGATCATCCTGCCCAGGCCCGGCGACCCGCTGGACGTGCGCGCGCTCTACCTGGACGAGGACCTGACCAACAAGCGGCGGGCGAAACCGTTGTCCCGCACCGCGTTGCGCATCCCGGAACAGTCCGAGATCTCCTTCGCCACCTACTTCAACGCCTTCCCGGCCAGCTACTGGCGGCGCTGGACCACCCTCGAACAGGTCGAGCTGCACCTGAGCGTGGACGGGGACTGCCGGATCGATCTGTACCGCTCCAAGGCCGACGGCACCCAGATCCACGTCGGCGGCGAAGTCCGCGAGGGCGGCTCGCGTTCGGACCTGAAGTTCGTGCTGGACCTGGCCCCGTTCGAGGACGGCGGCTGGTACTGGTTCGACATCACCACCGAGGAGGAGCACGAGGTCACCCTGCTCGCCGCGGGCTGGCACGCTGGGGTCGAGCCACTGCGGGCGTCCTCGGTGGCCATCGGCATCTGCACCTTCAACCGGCCGGACGACTGCGTGGGCGCGCTGGCCACCATCGGCGCCGACCCGCTGGTGCTGGCCGCGGTGCAGGCGGTCATCGTGGCCGACCAGGGCAACAAGAAAGTCAGCGACGCCAACGGTTTCGAGGTCGCCGCGGCCCGGCTCGGCGAGCGGCTGCGGGTGCACGACCAGCCGAATCTGGGCGGCTCCGGCGGGTTCGCCAGGGTCATGCACGAGGCGGTGCGCGGCACCGACTGCGAGCAGATCCTGTTGATGGACGACGACATCGTGATCGAGCCGGACTCGATCCTGCGCGCGCTGGCCTTCGCCCGCTACGCCGAGCACCCCACCCTGGTCGGCGGGCAGATGCTCAACCTCCAGGCCCGCTCGCACCTGCACTCCATGGGCGAGGTGGTGGACCGGCGCAAGTTCATGTGGCGGGCCGCGCCGAACGTGCGCTACGACCACGACTTCGCCAAGGAGTCCCTGCGCGAGGCGCCGCTGCTGCACCGGCGCATCGACGTGGACTACAACGGCTGGTGGATGTGCCTGATCCCGCGGCAGGTGGTGGAGAAGATCGGGCTGCCGCTGCCGCTGTTCATCAAGTGGGACGACGCGGAGTTCGGGCTGCGCGCCGGTCGCGCCGGCTACCCGACCGCGACCCTGCCCGGGGTGGCGATCTGGCACATGCCGTGGTCGGACAAGGACGACTCCACCGACTGGCAGGCCTACTTCCACCTGCGCAACCGGCTGGTGGCGGCCGCGCTGTACAGCCCGCACCCGCGCGGCGGCGAGCTGGTCCGGCACAGCCTGCGCAGCACGCTCAAGCACCTGCTGTCCCTGGAGTACTCCACGGTGGCCTTGCAGGACATGGCCATCCGGGACTTTCTGGACGGGCCGAAGTCGTTGTTCCGCAAGCTGCCCACCGCGCTCGGCGAGATCCGCGAGCAGCGCGGCGAGTACGACGACGGGCGGGTGCTGCCCTCGGCCCGGCGGCTGCCACTGCCCTCGATGGACGCGGTGAAGGCCGAACGGTTCCTGCGCCCGCCGGGCACCCCGCTCACCATCGCCCGCACCGTGCTGTCCGCGATCGTGCGCAACGTGCTGCCCACCAACACCAAGCACCTGCTGCGCCCGCAGCTCAACATCCCGGCCCAGGACGCCCGCTGGTTCCTGCTGGCCCGGCTGGACGGCGCGACCGTGGCCACCGCGGACGGGCGCGGGGTGGCCTTCCGCAAGCGCGATCCGCGGATCTTCTGGCGACTGCTCAGCCGCGCGCTGGGCAACCACCTGCGGCTGCTGCGCGAGTTCCCGCGCAGTCGCAAGGACTTCCGCCGCGCCCTGCCCGACCTGACCGCGCACGAGGCGTGGCAACGGGCCTTCGGTGACGACCGATGAAGCTGGAACGCCTTGCCGTGCAAGGCATCCAGCGCGCACTCTCGGACCAGCGGGCGATCACCGCGGCCAAGGTGCTCTCCGGGTTCGGCGAGCACGCCGCG
The DNA here is from genome assembly GCF_023094165.1 of Crossiella sp. S99.2. Taxonomy (GTDB): domain Bacteria; phylum Actinomycetota; class Actinomycetes; order Mycobacteriales; family Pseudonocardiaceae; genus Crossiella. The sequence continues at coordinate 60,154 of NZ_JALMDK010000002.1, forward strand.
GGCTGGCTGGCCCTCGGCGCGGCGGGCGCGGCCCTGGATCGCCGCCGCCGTCCACAGTGGATCGTGGCCACCGCGGGCGTGGCGCTGGCGCACGCGGCCTCGATCGCGGTGAAGCGGGCGGTGCGCAGGCCGCGCCCGGACCACCCGGAGATCGAGGTCCGCACCGGCACTCCCAGCCAGCTCAGCTTCCCCTCCGCGCACGCCACCAGCAGCACCGCCGCCGCGGTGCTGCTCGGCGGCCTGGCAGGCAGGCAGGCCACACCTGTGCTGCTCTCCGCGGTGGTGCCGCCGATGGCGCTGAGCCGGCTGGTGCTCGGCGTGCACTACCCCAGCGACGTGCTGGCCGGGGCCGCCCTGGGCGCCGCGGTCGGCGCTGGCGTGCGCTCGGCCATGGGTCTGCTCCGGTGACCGCCTCGGCGATCGCCCCGGCCCCCAGCCTGGGTTTCGGCGTCCAGCTCCGCGGCCTGGCCCGCGCGCTGCGACCACGCCAGTGGGTGAAGAACGTGCTGGTCCTGGCCGCCCCGTTCGCCAGCGGCACGGTCGGCGACCCCAGGGTGCTGGCCGCCGCGGGCATCGCCTTCGCCGCCTTCTGCCTGGCAGGCTCGGCCATCTACCTGGTCAACGATGTCCAGGACGTCGAGGCCGACCGCGCGCACCCGGTGAAGTGCCGCCGCCCGATCGCGGCCGGCATCGTGCCGCCCCGCCTGGCCCTGGCCCTGGCCGCGGTGCTGCTGACCGCTGCCCTGGCCACCTCCACCGTTGCCTCACTGGATCTCACCGCGGTGGTCGCGGTCTACCTGGCCGTGCAGGTCGGCTACTGCCTGGCGCTCAAACACCAGCCGGTGATCGACCTGTGCATCGTGGCCTCCGGCTTCCTGCTGCGCGCCATCGCCGGTGGCGCGGCCGCGGGCATCCTGCTGTCCCAGTGGTTCCTGCTGGCCGCGGCCTTCGGCTCGCTGTTCATGGTGGCGGGCAAGCGCTACGCCGAACTGCGCTACGCCGAACGCACCGGCGCCCGCATCCGCCGCAGCCTGGACCGCTACTCCTCGTCCTACCTGCGCTTCGTGTGGGGCAGCTCGGCCACCGTCCTGATCATGACCTACGGCCTGTGGGCCTTCGAGATCCGCGAACGCTCGCACTCGGTCTGGGCCGTGCTGTCCATGATCCCGTTTGTGATGGCGGTCCTGCGCTACGCCGTGGACGTGGACAGCGCCAACGCCGGCGCCCCCGAACACCTGATCCTCTCCGACCGCCCCCTGCAGGCCCTCGGCCTGTGCTGGCTGGCCACCCTCTCGGTCGCGGTCTACCTGAGCTGACCGCGGACGAAAGCAGTACTCAGAGGCGTGTGAGACCGGTGCCCATGAGTGCATCAAAGTGGTATTGATCAATGTGTGAAAGTGGTACTGTGTTGCTATGGCGGAGTATCTGGCTCGTCTCTGTGATCAGCTCATCGCCGAGCTGGTAGCCGAGTTCCCCGCCCTGCTGGTGCTAGGCCCTCGCGGTGTCGGCAAGACGACCAGTGCCGCCGAGCACGCGAAGACGATCATCCGGCTGGACCAGCCTGCCGAGGCGACCGCGCTGGCGGCCGATCCCGATGTGGTGCTGCGTGGCCTGCCCGAGCCGGTGTTGCTCGACGAGTGGCAGCTGGTGCCGTCCGTGCTGAGCGCGGTCAAACGGGCGGTGGACACCGAGCGCAGGCCCGGCCGGTTCATCATCACCGGCTCGGTGCACGCCGATCTGGAACAGCCGACTTGGCCAGGCACCGGCCGCCTGCTGCGGGTGGACATGTCCGGCCTCACCGTCGGGGAGCTGATCGGCGCCGACCTGAGCAGGCCCCCGTTCATCGACCGCGTCCTCGCCGAGGGCAGGGCCGGGCTCCGCGCCCCGGCCTATCGGGCCGACCTGCGGGCCTACCTGAAGCTGGCGCTGCAGGGCGGGTTCCCCGAGGCCGCGCTGCACCTGAGCGAACGCGGCCGCCGCCGTTGGGCGCACAGCTACCTGGACCAGCTCTTCACCAGGGACCTGGCCCAGGTCGACGTGCTGCGCGATCCGGACCGGCTGCACCGGTACTTCGAGGCGTACGCGCTGAACACCGCCGGACTGGCCACCGAACAGACCCTGCTGGACACCGCCGGAGTGAACCGGAAGACCGGCGAGGCGTACGAACGGTTGCTGACCAACCTGTTCGTGGTGGCGGCCGTGCCCGCTTGGCACTCCAACCGGCTGAAGCGGCTGGTCCGTGGTCCCAAGCGGTACGTGCTCGACCCCGGCCTGCTCGCCGCCGCGCTGGGCCTGGACGAGGAGGGCCTGCTCCGGGACGGCGACCTGCTCGGCCGCTTCCTGGACACCTTCGTCTTCGCCCAGTTGCGCGCCGAGTTGCCGCTCAGCGAGCACGCCCCGAGGATCTACCACCTGCGGGACCAGGGCGGCAGGCACGAGGTGGACCTGGTCATCGAACTGGGCGGGCACCGGGTGATCGGCATCGAGATCAAGGCGAGCGCCGCGCCGGGCCAGGACTCGGCCAAGCATCTGGAGTGGCTGCGCGACCAGCTCGGCGACAAGTTCGTGCACGGCATCGTCCTGCACACCGGACCGCGCGTCTTCCCGATGGGCGATCGCATCACCGCCGCACCCATCAGCAGCATCTGGACCTAGTTGTTCGCGTACTGCTCCCGCTGCTTCTCCAGCGACGGCACGATCGGCTGCCGCCACCCCCACTCCCACCCGGACAGCAGCCGTTCCCGCAGCTCCAGCCGGTACCCGTGCCCGTCAAACGGGTAGTCGTACCGGATCAGCGCACCCCAGTCATCGCCCATCCGCCTGCTCCGCTCCGGCAGCCCGGCGAACCGGGTCGGCAGTTCCGGGCGGGCCGCGGCGGCCTGGTGCGCGGGCAGGAACGAGCCGCCCTGGGGTTCCTCGCGGGCGATGCCCGGCACGCCGAAGGGCAGGCAGGCGGCGCCGTAGCGTTTGCAGCGGTCGCGGATGCGCGGGACCAGCACGTACTCGGGAGCCTCGGTCAGGCCGTGGCTGACCCTGGCGGCGCGCAGGCAGGGGAAGGCCAGCGAGAGCTGCCAGTCGATCATCACCGGGCGGTCCGGGCCGAGCAGGGCCAGCAGCGGGTGGGCCGAGCGCAGGCGGGGTGCGGTGGTGGCCAGCCAGCCACCGGCGCCGACCGTGCCGTCGCGCAGCTTGACCCGGACCTGGGTGGCCCCCGGCGGTGGGCGCAGGCCGGTCTCGCGCCAGTCGGGGGAGTCCTGCACGTCGGTGACGGTCTGCTCGGCCAGCACTCGGTCCTGGTGTCCGAAGTGGACGGTGGCGGTGTTGCCGCCGTTGAGTTTCCCGGCCAGCTGCACCGAGATGTCCTGACCCGGCCCCAGCTCGGGCAGGGCGTGCCAGGGGGTCAGCACCTCACCGGTGAACCACTCGTGGCCGGGGCCGCCCAGCCGGCCGAAGGTGCCCCACACCGGCTGCTCCTCCGGCGGCGGACTGGGCGCGCCGCCTGGGGAGGGGACGCTGTGCTGCGGGGTCAGCCGCTGGTAGGTCAGGGTGCTGACCTCATCGGCCATCCCGCAGCTCTGACCGGCCACGTGCCGGAAGTTCTCCTTGGCCATCGACCAGGAGTCGCGCAGCCGCCAGGTGGCCAGCGTGAAGGTGCCCACGGTCAGCAGCAGGCTGGTCACCAGGCCCAGCACCAGGATCAGCCGCGGCGCGGGCAGCAGGTCCCGCCAGCACCAGGCCAGCACCAGGCCGATGCCCAGCCACAGCAACGGGTTCGCCAGGATCGAGGGCAGTTTCGGGTCCACCCCGAACTGGGAGTAGCCGTACCAGGTGTTCGGTCCGGCCATGGCCAGCGCGACCAGTGCCGCGCTGCCCGCGGTCAGCGCCAGCCCGCCGCGCCAGGTGTAGCCGGCCAGCCGCAGTGCGGCCGGGAGTTCGGCCAGCACCAGCGCGGTGACCACGGTGGCCAGCGCGGTCAGCGAGCCGAAGTGGTGCGTCCACTTCGACGGCGCCAGCCACAGCAGGCCCAGCCCGGCGGCCAGCGCGATCCCCGGACCGGCCGCCGCGGCCAGTGGCGGCAGGGTGTCGCTGACCCGGTTGCGGATGCGCAGCCGCAGCACCGGCAGCAGCAGGAGCAGACCCAGCGCCAGCAGCACCGGGAACCGCCGGGCGAAGGAGCCCATGCTGCCCTCGTCCAGCAGGAAGAAGTACCGGACGATCTCCTCGTGCCAGGCCAGCGCCGGGCCGATCTCGCCGTGCACCCTGGTCGCCTCCAGCACCGCGCCCAGGCTGGTGTCGGCGAACACCGCAAGCAGCCCGGTGGACGCGCAGGCCAGCACCAGCAGCCCGCCCCGCCGCGCCTTCAGCAACCGGCTCAGCGGCCGGGCCAGTCCCAGGAACGGGGTGAACGCGACCAGCCCGCTGGGGGTGACGGCCGCGCACAGCCCGGCCAGCGCCGCGGCCACGCCGAGCGGGAAGGCCCGGCCGTGCGCCAGCGCGCGCAGCACCAGCGCGAGCACCGAGGCCGAGCCCAGCGCCACCCACGGCTCCGGCCGCACCCCGATGCCATACGGCAGCAGCCAGCACAGCAGCACCGCCGCGGTCAGGATCCGCGGCTGGCGCTCGGTCAGCCGGGGCAGCACGCCGCGACTGAGCACCAGCCAGGTGCCGAACGCGGCCACCAGCGAGGGCAGTCGCAGCCACAGCGGGGCCTGGCTGAGCTGCACCCACGGCGTGAGCAGCTGTTGCAGCAGGCTGAACGGGGCCTCGGTGACGTTGAACCAGTGGTAGTAGTTGCCCACGTACCCGGTGTCCGCCGCGGCCCGCGCCATCGCCGCGTAGAAGCCGTCGTCGTCGGTCATCGGCCCGGCCACCGCCCAGGCGCCGAGCACGATCAGCATGACCCCGTCCAGCCAGCCCGGCCGCCGCGGCAGCCAGCGCCGCCTGCGCCGGGAATCACCGCGCCACAACAGGAACAGGCAGCCGCCGAGCAGCAGCAGCTGGGTGGCCAGCAGCAGGATCTTCAGCAGCGCCGGGCTGCTCTCGAACCGGGCGTCGGTGTGCGCGACCGCGCTCAGGCCACTCGCCGCGGCCGGGTCCAGCGTGGTGGCGAACGCGCTGACCTGCGGTGGGTCCCGGTGTGCGGCGGTCAGCCGGTCGCCGTCGAGTTCCACCACGGTCTCGGTGGTGTTCGCCCTGATCCGCATCACGCAGTCGCCGTCCGGCGCGACACCCTGGTACAGCCCCGTCCCGTCCGAGGTGATCCGCACGTTGCCGGCCCCGGCCAGCACGGTCAAGCCGCGGGCGGCCCCGTGCGCGTCGTCCGGTCGGTGGCTGGCAAAGACCACGGTGTCGGCCTTGGCCGGTCGCAGCGTGGCGCAGGGCAACCGTACGTCCAGGCTCAGCGGCCGGTAGGGCACCAGCAGCGCCAGACTGGACTCCGGCCGGTCCGGATCCTTGGGCCAGCTCAGCACCGGATCATTGACCAGCACCGGGGCGAACGGCAGGAGTAGTCCACACAGGACAGTGCTGAGGGCGAGCGCGAGCGCGGCACGCGAGTTCATCGGGGCGCCTTAGTCGGTGTGGTGCGGCCGGAATAGTCCTTGTTCGCGATGCTGGGCCCGCGCCACCAGCCGGGCCTGGTCACGTACTCGACGCGCACCGCGTGGCCGTCGAGCCGGTAGTCGTAGGCCACGTCCACGAACCGCCCCCACGGCCGCCCTGGCAGGTGGGTGGACACGCCGCGGTACTTCGCCACGGCGAGCAGGTTCGCGTACGCCCCGCCCCAGAGCGGATCGCGGGTGATCGCGGCCATCTCGGTGTAGTCCTCGTCGGTCAACAGGATCCGGGCCGGCGGCTCGGCCAGTCCGGCGGCCAGCACCGGCGGCCGGGCGCAGGGCAGCGCGAAGGAGATCGGCCAGTCCACCAGGGTCGGCCCGTCCCCGGGTCCGGTGTCGGCGGCCAGCGGGTGGGTGTGCTCCCGGCCGGGCGTGGACACCGCGAGCCAGCCGCCGCGGCCAATGCTGTTGTCCACAGCCGAGATCCGCACCCGGGCGATGCCGGACTCGGTGGCGGTGCCCAGGACGAAGTCCCGCCACTCCGGGCTGTCCAGCTCATCGTCCAGGGACCGCGAAACCGGGGCCGCGCCGGGCAGTTCGACCTCGGCCCGCAGTGCGTTGGCTCTGCCGGTCAGCCCGGCCGCCGAGACCACCAGCACGTCACCCGGGGCGACGGTGGTGGTGTGCCAGCCGGTGTTCAGTGTTCCGGTGCCTCGGTCCAGATCGGCGAAACTGCCCCACACCGGACCGGTCCGCGGCGGTGGCGGGAACTCGCCGGTGTATCCGCGTCCAGGCAGAAACCCCTGCACCGTGGCGGTTTCGGTGGATCGCATCGGCTCCCGGTCGGTGCGCACCCGGATGGCGTCGCCGATCCCGCAGGAACCGCGCAGCGACCAGGGCTCGCGCACCGCGGTGAACCCGAACAACCCGATCAGCAGCAGCACCGCGAACACCATGGAGACCCTGGCCAGTCCGGCGGCAGCCCAGCCGAACACCGCGATCCACCGGCCGCGCTCGTCGTTGAGCGGTCGCCGCCGGGTCATCAGCAACCCGGACAGCAACCCGATCGCCAGCAGTACCAACGGATTGCCCAGCACCCCGCCGAACAGCTCCTGCTGCCGGAACGGCATCCCGCGGTCGGAGTAGGACCACCACCAGTTCGGCCCGTGCCAGGCCACCCCGAGCAGCAGCACCACCAGCAGCAGCGAACCCAGCCGCAGCAGCCAGCCCGCGCGGGCCTCGGCGAAGATCCGTGGCAGGCTGCCGAACGCGCAGGCCAGCGCCAGCGCGCCGAAGACCGCGAGCGCGCCGAAGTGCTGGGTCCACTTCGACGGGGTCAGCGCCAGCACTCCGAAACCCAGCGCCAGCCAGGCATACGGCCAGCACCCGGCTCCGGCCAGCGCGCCACCGCGATGCCGGGTACGCAGCACGGCCACCAGCAGCAGCGCGCCGACGCCGAGCAGCACCGGCACCCGGCGCAGCACGTTGCCCTGCTCGCCGAGTCCGCCCAGCAGCGACTGGTACCGCTGGATTTCCAGGTACCAGGGCGAATGCGCGCCGTACCAGCCGTGCACCGCGGTCGCCTCCAGCAGAGCGCCCAGGCTGACCTCGGCGAACACCAGCGGCAGCGCGATCGATCCGGCCCCGATCAGCAGCGCGCACAAGGTGATCCGCTGGTCGCGCGCGGGCAGGGCACGCAGCACCGCGGGCAGCACCAGCAGCGGCGGCACCAGCGCGAGCAGTCCGCTGGGCGTGATGGTCACCGCGACCCCGGCGACCAGCGCGGCCAGTGCCAGCCAGGCCGGTTCCGCATCGAGCCGGGCGCGCACCGCGGCGTAGGCGGTGACCGCGGTGGCCAGCGCGATCTGCGGTTCCGGCCGCACCCCCAGGTCCAGTGGCAGCCACCAGCACAGGAAGGCCGCGGCGAGCAGCCAGCCCGGCGCGTGCACCGACGGCCGGACGGCCTGGATCCGGCGCAGCACCCCGCACAGCAGCCAGAAGCTGAGCACCCCGGCCAGCACCGCGGGCAACCGCAGCCACAGCGGGTGCAGCGAAATCGCACCCCACTCGGCGTAGAAGCGTTGCAGCGTGCCGAACGGCGCCTCGGGCACGTTGAACCAGTGGTAGTAGTTGCCGACGTAGCCCACGTTGGCCACGTTGCGCGCCATCCACACGTAGAAGCCGTCGTCGGTGGTCATCGGTCCGATCAGCGCCCAGCCCGCGAGCACCCCCGGCACCACCAGGTCGACCACGCCCGGCCGCGGCAGTCTCCGCGGCTGTTTCCGGCGGAAACGCACCAGCAGCAACACCGCGCAGGCCAGCGCCAGCAGGCCGGACAGCGCGAGCAGCAGGTACTTCACCAGCGTCGGACTGGCCTGGAACCGGGCATCGGCGTGCGCGGTCAGCGAGATCCGCCCGGTGGCCAGGGCAGGCGGCAGTTCGGTGACGAACGCGGCCACCTGCGGCACCAGTCCGTCCACCGCGGCGAGTTCCACCCCGTCCCGGCGCACCGAGATCCGCCCGTCCACCGCTGTCACCAGGTACTGGCAGGCGCCACCGCCGACCGGACCGCCGAACACCTCGCGCCCGTTGGCCGCCACCTGCACTCGACCGTCCACAGTGGACACGTACAGGCCGGCGAGCCGCCCGTCCGCGTCAGCCGGCCGGAAGGTGGCGAACACGGTGACCTGGCGTGGTTCCCGCAGCACCGCGCAGGACACGGTCAGCTCCACCCGCAACGGCCGGTACGGCACGAACAGCGCCACCGTGGACTCCGCAGGCCCGCCCGGTTTCGGCCAGCTCACCACCGGATCGGCCACCCGCACCGGCAACAGCGGCAGCACCAGCCCGGTCAGCACCGCGAACGTTGCGAGCAGCAGCGGCCAGCGCCGGGCCATCACCGCATGATCTTCTTGAGCAGGGTCAGCGCGCCCTGCTTCGCCGGCGACCGGTGGTGCGAGGCGTTCGCGCCGGCCAGCGAATCCCGGTTGGCCAGGAACCAGTCGTAGGAGTCGGCGAACATCGCGTCCGTGGAGTACTCGGCCCGCCAGCCCAGATCCCGCTCGGCGGCGGAGGTGTCGAACCACAGCGACTTCGAGTACATGATCCAGTGGTACGGCCCGAACGGGGTCAGCCCGAGCCGGGCCGAGGCCCGCATGCCCAGCGCGGCCGGTCCGACCGGCAGCGAGCGCACCCTGGACCCGGTGCCCGCGTGCGCGCACAGGTTCTCCAGCGCCGCGCGCATGGTGCCGAACTCCCGCGCGCCGATGTTGTAGGTCGCCGGACCGGCCCGTTTCCCAGCCAGCGCACAGGCTTCGGCCAGGTCGTTGGCGTGCACGAACTGGTAGACGTTGGCGCCGCTGCCGAAGACGAACACGTCCGCGCCGTCGGCGATCCAGTCGAAGAGGATGCCGAAGATGCCCAGCCGCCCGTGCCCGAGGATGGTGCGCGGCCGCACGATCGAGACGTCCAGGCCCCGGCTCACCGCGGCCCGGCACAGCAGCTCACCGGCGTGCTTGGCCCGTCCGTACTCCTCCGCCGGGCGCGGCGGGGTGTCCGGGAACACCGGATTCTCCTCCGGCACACCGAAAACCGCGGAGGAGGAGGTGTAGACGACCTTGCGCACCCCGGCGTCGGCGCAGCCGCGCAACAGGGTCTCGGTGCCACCGACGTTGACCGACTCGAACAGCGCGGCATCGCGGGCCAGCGGGACCTGCGCGACGTTGTGGTAGACCACCTCGACGTCCTCGCAGGCGTGCTCCACCGCGTTGGCGTCGCGGATGTCCCCGCGCACGAAGTCCACATCGGAGGGTCGATCGGCGGCGTCGTTGAGGTCGAGCACCCGCACCGCGTCGCCGCGTTCGCGCAGCCTGCGCACCAGCAGCGAGCCGAAGTACCCCGACCCGCCGGTCACCAGGGCGGTCTGTGCCACGGAAGTTCTCCTAGAGATCGATGCCGCGGGACCGGCACCAGCGGATGCTGCGCCGCATGCCCTCGGCCAGCGCGACCGCGGGCCGGTAGCCCAGGTCCGCGGTGGTGGTGGCGACGTCGCAGGCGATGGTCTTGTCCAGTTCGCCGAGCACGTGCAGCTCCTGGCTGTACCGGCCGGTGGCCTGCGCCAACCGGTCCGCGCGCTCGGCCAGCGCGCCCAGTGCCAGCGGCAGCCGCAGCTGGCGCCTGGAGATCGCGTAGCCCTCCTCGCGCAGCACCTGCCGCACGGTGGCCACGATCTCCCGCATCGGGTACGGCCGTTCGTCGGCCACCCAGTAGCCGTTGCCGGGCGCCTTGACGTGCCGGGAGGCCAGTTCCACACCCTGGATCAGGTTGCCGACGTAGGTCATCGAGCGCCGCATCGACCCGTCGCCCAGCAGCGGGAACCGGCCGTGCCTGCACAGGCTGAAGAAGGTGGTCTGCCGCGCGGGCTGCCATTCGCCGTAGAACCACGGCGGCCGGACCACGGTGGTCTCCAGGCCCTCGCCGTTGGCGGCCAGCACCGCGATCTCGGCGTGCATCTTGGACTCGCCGTAGCCCAGATAAGGCTGGTAGGGCTCGGCGTGCCGGAACACCTCGTCCGGCCGCGGGTTGACCCCGAACGGCGAGTTCGAGGAGATATGCGTCAGCCGCCGCACCCCCGCGGCCCGCGCCGCGGCCAGCAACGCCTTGGTGCCCAGCACGTTGACCCTGGTGAACTCCGCGGTGCGACGCGGGTGGATCACCCCGGCCGCGTGCACCACGCTCGCGCCCTCGGCCCCGGCCAGCAGCCGCCGGGTCACCTCCGGATCGGCGATGTCCCCGACGTGCACCGCGACCCCGGGATGCGCGGCGAGCACGCCCGGCACCTCGGCCGCGGCCGGGACCAGCACCCGGACCCGGCAGTCAGTGGTGCCCTTGAGATGGGCCAGGTAGGCGCGGCCGAACCAGCCACTCGCCCCGGTCAGGACGGTCAGCTCAGCCGGTGGAACCAGGTCGGACATGAAGACCTTCTGCTCAGTCGAGGCGGCCGGTGAGGAAGCGCTGCGCGTTCCTCGCGGCGACCGCCATGATGGTGCCCTGGGGGTTGACGCCGGGTGCTGACGGCAGCAGCGAGGCGTCGTTGACGTGCACGTTCACCGTGCCGTGCACCCGGCCGTAGGAGTCGGCGCCGCAGCGGGCGAGGTCCTCGCCCATCGGCACCGTCCCGCACAGGTGCACGGTCATCAGGCTGGACCGGGCCGGGGTCATGGCCGCGGCCGCGGCGGCGATCCCGGCGGGGTTGGCCACCACCGGAGCACCGCGGAAGGACGGGTAGAGCACGCTGGCCCCGGCGGCCAGCAGCAGGTGCGTCAGCCGGGCCAGCCCACTGCGCAGCAGCTCGTGATCACCGCGGGTGAGCCGGTAGCTGACCAGCGGATCGGCGAACCCGGGCAGCGCCAGCACCCGCCCGCGGCCTGCGCTCTGGATCGCCGCGTAGTAGACGAACAGGTTCTGCCAGCGCCGCATGGCGGGCCCGAACGCCGGCCAATTCTCACTCAGCGCCAGCGCCAGCAACGAGGGCCGGGAGGCCGAACCGCCGAAGGACAACGCCGGGCCGAACTCCTTGACCTGGTACACCGGCACGTCACCGGGATCGTTGACCGGCTCGTCGAACTCAGCGGTCACCTTCACCGTCGGATGCACCGACAGGTTGCCGCCGATATTGCGCCGCAACCCGGACCGCTGCAGCAACGCCGGCGTCTGGATCGCCCCCGCGCACACGAACACGTGCTCGAAGCGCACCCGCTCGGTCCGCCCGGTGGCCACATCCCGCAGCACCGCGGCCACCGCTCGCGGCCCGCTCAGCTCCAGCCGCAGCGCCCGGGTCCGCTGCCGCAGCTCCACCCCGGCCGCGATCGCCCGCGGCCAGTAGGTGACCGACATGGTCTGCCTGCGCACCCCGCGCTCATCGCAGATCGCCCACCGCGGAACCTCAAAACCCCGCCACCCCAACGCATCCGCGCCCCTGGCCAGCACCTGGGAGGAGGCGGGCATGGCCCACGGCAGGGTCGAGACGGACAGTTCCTTCTCAATCAGATCGCTGTGCGCGGACAGCTCGGGCACGCCCAGCCCGTCAATCCGCCAGTCCCGCGACCAGCCGTCGAGCAGTTCCGCCGACGGCCGGTGGTACAGCCCGGAATTGACCTCCGACCCGCCACCGACCCCCCGCCCCTCGGTGTAGGCCACCGACGGCCGCCCCAGCGCCGCGGTCAGTCCGCCACCCCGGTACTGCCGCCGCATCTGCTCCAGCGAGAACGGCTCGACCGAACCAGGCTCGGTCCAGTCCCCCTCCTCGACCGCCAGCACCCGCAACCCGGCCTCGGCCAGCGCCCGCGCGGTGACCGCACCCCCCGGCCCGGTCCCGATGACCAGCGCGTCCCACACCCGGCTCACCGGTGTTCCCGCTCAAACGCCCCAGCCAGCCCCAGTCCCCGGGTGAGCCGCACGAACTCGGCCACCACCGGCAGGTTCACCCGGGCCACCCCCGGCCCCAGCACCCGCCGCGCCACCAGGTACCCCACCGCCGCCACCGCCACCCCGCACCGCAGCAGATCCGGCATCCCCAGTACCGCCCCGCGCACATGCGCCACCGCGGCCGCCCGCTGCGCCGTGGAGGCCGCCGGCAGCTCCACCCGGAGCAACGCCTCGGTGACCTTCGGCGCAAGCGATGCCGCCACCCGGCCCAGTAGGGCGGGTAGGGAGAGGCTTGACGAGCGGCGAACGGACATCGGGGCGGAGATTACACTCCGCGCCGGAGTGGTTACGCAGCCGACCCAACCGGGCGATACCGATCAAGGTCCACGGTGCTCGTGGCGGTCTCCAGCGCATGCAGCGACACGTACCGCTGCCGCCGCACGAAGGCCGAGCCGAGCCCGGTGCCGGCGTGCGGCAGCGGTGCGCCCAGCCGACGGTGTTCGGGATGCCCGGGGCCGGTCAACAGGAAGACCTGGTACCGCCCGTCCGCCCAGTCCGGCCGGGACACCTCGATGACCGTGGCGATCTTCCGATCGAACCGGTTTTCCGACCTGCGCAGCCGGCTTATTTCCTCCGCGGACCACTCCACGTTGTCTCGCCGATGCAGCACCGCCGGAATTTCCGGCTTGATCTCCCGATCGGCGTAGAACGCGACCCGTTCGACCGGCCGGAAGGCGCGCCCTGATTGACACACATAGGCGTGGCAATTTTCATAGAGCGGCCAGGCCTGCCTGGCCGGAATTACAACGGTGTCATTTTCGGTGACCGGCCGCTGGGCGTACACGGACATCACGGTGCTGCGCCGTTCGAGCCACTTCGCCGCAGCCGGGTCGATGTAGGCGGCCAGTTCGAAGATCTGCCTGACCTCAAAGGGAATGTCGACGTTGATCGTTGAATCGTGGTGGGCGAGACGGTTGCGGAACTTCCGGACCCGCTCGACGGCCACGGCGATCTGCTTGCGCTTGCCGGAGGAGTTTGGGAAGGCCCGGTGCAGGCAGTCGCGCCACAGTTCCTCGTACCTGGGGCCGAGCAGCCCTGACCAGAACCCGAAGCTCAGTCCGGCGATGATCTGGTGCCGGGTCTCCTTCCGCTGCGGCCGAAGGCGCTCTCGGACGGCGGCCACCGCAACGGCGACATGGTCCCCGCCGGGTGTTGGCAGCAGAAACCACGGAATTCCACACCGGTCCTCGTGGAAATGTTGACGGAGGCAACGATCCAGTGCGTTGCGGAGCAGCACTTCAAGATGCCCGACAGCCTCGAAAGCCGCCGCTGATGTTCGCGCACTCCACTCGTACAGTGAAAGAGCCTCACCTTTGTCGTTGCGGGCCTGTTTGAGGTATGGGGCCATCCGAGGCTCGGACAGCATGCTCCACACCACCGAAACATCAGCCTCGACAGACGACATGCACCGATGCTACCGTCACAGACGAACGCCCCAGTGTCGCCTCTGATTCAAGCGCCTGGGGCTTCCCCATGTATTCGTCAGCCCAGCCGTCATCAGGGTGTCAGCGCGGTCTCCCGGCTGGCCGCCACCGGCGCCTTTCCGTACAGCCCACCCGGCGCGTTCACCGGGCCGATATGCGCCGTGGCCACCTGCGCGAAATTGACCACGATCTCCCCGCCGTCCTCGGTCGGCACCGCCTGGGTGCTCGCGGTCTCCAGGTGCCTGCGCAGCCGGGGGCCGAGGTCCGTCGCGGCCTCGTCGGTCAGTGCGATCCGCACCGGCTCGCCAACCCCGGCGATGTGCAGGATGAGTGCCTGTTTCTGTGCCATGGGGGCAAGGTGACCATGGAAACCCTTGGGGCACAACGCAAGTTCGCCCGTAGCGGATCCGCTACGGGCGAACTTGGCGATCAACGACTCACTTGCGGAAGAACTTCTCCCTGCGCCCCTGCAGCACGAGCTTCACCCACTCGGCAAAGGCCTTCGGGTCCTTCTTCTGCCCCAGGAAGTACAGCCCGAACCGGACCGCTTCCAGCAGGCCCAGCTTGCGCATGCCCGGCTGGGACAGCAGGTAGCCGCGGTTGCGGTAGGTGTAGTAGCGCTTCACCGGGTCGCCGGGGTCCTGGGCGTGGAAGCGGCCGCCGAGCATCGGCTTGAACTCGTCGGAGCCGTCCGGGTGGGCGTAGGCCACCTTCAGCGTGGTGCCGAAGCGCAGACCGCTGCGGACCACCCGGCGGTGGATCTCGACCTCGTCGCCGCGGAAGAACAGCCGGTAGTCCGGCACGCCCACCACGTCCAGGGTGGAGGCGCGGAACAGGGCGCCGTTGAAGAACGAGGCGATGCCCGGCAGGAAGTCGGGGCTGTCCGGGCTGGACAGTTCCTCGCGGCGGCGCTTCCAGGTCAGGCCGCGGCGCAGCGGGAAGGCCAGCGTGTCCGGGCGCTCGATGTTGACCACGACCGGGCTGACCGCGGCCAGGTTGCGGCGCTTGGCCTCATCCAGCAGCACCTCCAGCACGGTGTCGTCGGCGGGGCGGCCGTCGTCGTCGCCCAGCCAGACCCAGTCCGCGCCCATGGCCAGCGCGTGCAGCATGCCCAGGGCGAAACCGCCGGCGCCACCGAGGTTGCGCTGGGACAGCAGGTAGGTGGTCGGGATCGGGGTGGCCTCCACGACCTCGCGCGCAGGCTGGTCCGGCCCGTTGTCGACCACGATGAGGTGGTCTGGTTGACGGGTCTGGGCCGCGATCACCTTCAGTGAATCGGCGAGCAGTTCACGCCGGCGGCAGGTGACCACCACCGCGATGACCTTGCCCTCCGGCGACTTCGACCCAGCCCGATCAGTCATGGTGTGCCACCAGCTCCCACGGAAGCGTGTTCGTCGTCATTGGCGAACGGGTCCCTGCCCTTGTAGTGGGTGAGCACCTCGCGCAGCGGACCGTGTTCCCGGACCTGCCCGTGGTCCACCCAGATCGCGGTGCTGCACAGGCTCTTCAGGAACTCGTCGGAGTGCGAGGCGAACACCAGCATGCCGGACCGCTTGACCAGGTCGTTGAGCCGGTCCCGCGCCTTGTCCAGGAAGGCCGCGTCGACCGCGCCGATGCCCTCGTCCAGCAGCAGGATCTCGGGGTCGATCGAGGTCACCACACCGAGTGCGAGGCGCACCCGCATACCGGTGGAGTAGGTCCGCAGCGGCATCGACAGGTAGTTGCCCAGTTCGCTGAACTCGGCGATGTCGTCGATGCGGGCTTCCATCTGCTTGCGGGTCATGCCCAGGAACAGCCCGCGGATGATGATGTTGTCGTAACCGGAGATCTCCGGGTCCATGCCGACGCCGAGGTCGAAGACGGGCGCGACCTTGCCGACGATCCGCGAGGTGCCGCGGGTCGGCTCGTAGATGCCCGAGAGCAGACGCAGCAGGGTGGACTTGCCGGCGCCGTTGTGTCCGACCAGCGCGACCCGGTCACCGTGCTGCAGCGAGATGGAGACATCCCGCAGCGCCTCGATCACCGGCACCTTGCCCTCGCCGCCGATCTTGCCGCCTGCCTTGCCGAGCACGGCCTTCTTCAGCGACCGGGTCTTGGCGTCGAAGATGGGGAACTCGACCCAGGCGTTCTGTACATCGATGCTGACCATGGGAATTCAGCCCCCTTACACCCAGTAGGACACGCGGGCACGGTAGTTGCGCAGCAGCACCAGCGCGGCGGCCCAGCCGACCACGGTGATGATGCCGACGATCAGCCAGTGGTGGAACAGCTGGTCCTGGCCCAGCAGCGGCCGCCGGATGATCTCGATGAAGTGCAGGAACGGGTTGAACTCGGCGAGCCACGCGCGGTCCCGGACGATCGGGTTCGAGTGGTTGGCCAGGATGTTGAAGTCCCACACGATCGGGGTCATGTAGAAGAGCAGCAGCACGACGCTGCCGATGATCGGCGGGATGTCCCGGAAGCGGGTGCTGATGATGCCGGTGAGCAGCGCGACCCAGCCGCCGTTGAGCACGATCAGCACGAACGCCGGGATCGCGTACACCGCGGTCCACTTCAGGTCCTGCGGGAAGATCGCCAGCATGATGAAGTAGATCAGGAAGTTGTGCGCGAACAGCAGCACCTGCCGCCACACCAGCCGGAAGACGTGGGTGGTCAGCGGCGAGGGGAGCTGTTTGATCAGGCCCTCGTTGGCGATGAAGACGTTCGCGCCCTCGTTCACGCAGTTCGAGATGAACGTCCAGCAGACGAGACCGACGGTCACGTATGGCAGGAAGAACTCGATGGGCGCGTTCTGGATCGCCGAGAACAGGATGCCCATCGCCAGCGCCATGACGCCGGTGCTGATGGTGATCCACAGTGGACCGAGCACGGAGCGCCGGTAGCCCTGCTTGATGTCCTGCCAACCGAGGTGGCCCCAGAGCGAGCGCTGGTTCCATCCGGCGCGCAGGTCTGCGAAGGCCCGGCCCCAGCTGCGGTACGCGCGGGCAGTGTTCACCGCTGGATTTTCAAGAGTGCTGCTGGACACGAAAGTGAGGGTACCGGCGCGACAATCCGTACTTGGCCACCGGTGGGTCATAGCGCGGTCGCGGTGCGCGATGACCGGCCGCTCGAACAGTGGATTTCACCAAGCGTGGCGTTAGGGGATCGTGACGGTCCCCACGACTTCCGGGTGACAAAACCAAGGAAAGATGAAAACCGTTATCGTCTTGCTTGGTCCCGTTCCCGCCTGGAGGTGCCTGGTGCGTCCGCCGCACGCCAAGATCGGCCTGCTCAGCCTGGTCACAGTGTCGACAGTCCTGGTTTCCGCGTGCACCGCGGCACCACCCGCAACCGCTCCCACCAACACCGCGGGCACCGCCGGAGCCGACGTTCCGGTCAGTGCCGCGCCGTTGACGCCCTCGCTCAGCGTGACCGACCCGAACGGGCAGAACCTGACCCTGCCCAAGATCCCGGAGCGCATCGTCTGCCTCACCGGATTGTGTGACGACGCGCTCACCGAACTCGGACTGAAACCGGCGGGCAGCTCCAACGCGGTGCTGCTGACCCTGCCGCAGCTCGCCGGCGAGGCGGGCAAGTCGGTGCCGGTGGTTCCCGGCAGCTTCGGCCAGGAGGACGTGGAGGCGATCGGCGCGCTCAAACCGGACCTGGTGATCGGACTTTCCGGTGTGCACGACGGACTCCGGCCCGCGGTGACCAAGTTCAACGCTCCACTGTGGACGGTCAACCCGAACAGCTGGGAGCAGTCCGTCGGTTACCTGCGTAACCTCGGCGCGCTCACCGGCCGCACCGAGCAGGCCGTGGCCGCGGAGACCAAGTTCCGGACGAAACTGGCCAAGGCCATCGCCACCAGCAAGCAGAAGGGCCTGCACAAGCAGACCGTGCTGCTGATGTTCGGCAGCGCCGACTCGATCGGCGTGGACACCGCCGACTCGATCAACGGCAAGCTGCTGGGCCAGCTCTTCGGCTATCCGTTCCCGGCCAAGGGCACCAACGCCGAGACCGCGAACACCTACAGCGTCGAGGAGATCCTGGCCAAGCAGCCGACCGTGGTCTTCGTCTACTCCTTGATCTTCGCGGCCACGGACAAGAAGCTGTCCGAACAACTCGCCGCGAACCCGGTGTGGAAGCAGGTGAAGGCCGTGCAGTCCGGTCAGGTGCACGAGGTCGTGCCCAAGCTCTGGGGTTCCGGCCGGGGCACCCGCAGCCTCGGCGCGATCATCGACGAGGCGATCGCCAAGGTGTCCGCGGCGCCCGCGGCGTGAGCCGGTTCCGCGCCCCACTGCTGGCCGTGCTGGCGTTACTGGTAGTCAGCACGGCAACGCTCTGCCTGGGCACGCCGCTGGTCGGGATCAACCGGCTGCCCGCCGCGTTCGCCGGCGAGACCGATCTTGAGCACGCCGTGGTGGTGCTGTTACGTACGCCCCGGCTGCTGCTCGGGTTGTGCGCGGGCGCGGCACTGGGCGCGGCCGGACTCCTGTTGCAGGAGTCGCTACGGAATCCGCTGGCCGTGCCGGAACTGCTCGGTGTCTCCAGCGGCGCCTCGGCCGCGGTGGCCATCACCGTGGTGTGGGCGCTGCCGGTGCCGGGCGCACCACTGGTCCCGGCATTGCTGGGCGCGGTGCTCGGTGGGCTGCTGACCCTGCTGGCCGCGCGCAAGGCGATCGGACCGGCCGCGGTGCTGCTGATCGGGGCCGCGGTCAGCGCCGGGTTGCAGGCGATCATGTTCACCGGGCTGTCGCTGTCGGACTCCCGGGAACAGGGCGTGCTCTTCCGCTACTTGCTGGGCTCGCTGACCGGCACCACCTGGGACACGGTCGCCTTCGCCGCGCCCGGCCTGCTCGCCGCGTTGCCGCTGGCCTTGCTCGCGGTGCCCGCGCTCGGCCTGCTGCGGCTGGGCGACGACACCGCCTCGGCGCTCGGCCTGCGGGCCGACCGGGCCCGGCTGGCGGTGCTGGTGCTGGCCTGCGCGCTGGTCGCGGTCGCGGTCGGACCGGCGGGGCCGATCGCCTGGGTCGGTTTCCTCGGCCCGCAGCTGGCCCGGCGGCTGCGCCCCTCGGCGGAGGCCAGGGGGTGGCTGGCCTGGTCGGCGCTGTTCGGCGCGCTGCTGGTGGCGGTGGCCGACCTGCTCGCCCGCACCGTGCTCTACCCGGTCGAACTGCCAGTGGGCGGGCTGACCGCGGTGGTCGCGGTGGTGCTGGGCGCGCTGCTGATGTTCCGTCGCCGCGCGGACCGGGAGGCACTGGGATGACCCGCGCACTCGCCCTGCCCGTGCTGGCGGTGCTGCTGGCGGTGGCCGCGCTCGCTCAGCTCTCCGTGGGCAGCTCGGTCGGCCCGCTGAGCACGCTGGGCGCGTTGTTCGGCAGCGGCACCGAACTGGAGCTGACCATCGTCGGCGAACTGCGGTTGCCGCGGATGCTGGTCGCGCTGGGCACCGGCGCCTGCCTCGGCCTGGGCGGTGTGGTGCTGCAGGCCGTGCTGCGCAACCCGCTGGCCTCGCCGGAGGTCACCGGGGTCGGCTCCGGCGCGGTGCTCGGCGCGGTGACCGCCACCGTGTTCGGCCTGGCCGGGACCGCGAGCGGACTCACTGCGGCGGCGGTGCTGGGCGGAGTGCTCGGCGGCGCGGCACTGTGGCTGATCGCCTCCAGGGCGGGCGCGGATCCGCTGCGGCTGGTGGTGCTCGGTGTGCTGGTGTCCGCGGTGCTGGCCGGGTTGTCCCTGGTGCTGCTCACCGCCCGCCCGCAGCTGGCCGGGGCGGCCGCCCGCTGGCTGGTCGGCTCGCTCAACGGGCGGACCTGGGAGCACTGGCACGCGCTGTGGCCCTGGCTGCTCGCGGTGGTGCTGGTGCTGGCCCTGGTCGCGCCCGCGCTGGACCTGCTCGCGGTCGACGACGACCATGCCCGCGGCGTCGGCCTGGCGGTCACCCCGTGGCGCAGTCTCGCCCTGCTCGGCGCGGTGCTGGCCACCGCGGCCGCGGTCGCCGCGGTGGGCGCGGTGGCCTTCGTCGGCCTGCTCGCCCCGCACGCCGCCCGGCTGCTCGCCGGGGCCGAGCACCGGTTGTTGTTGCCCGCGGCCGGGATCGCCGGCGCGGCCAGTGTGTGCGGTGCGGATTTCCTCGCGCAGGCGGTGACGCTGCTGGTCCCGGCCTCGGGCAGCCAGCGGCTGGGCGTGCCGGTTGGCGCGGTGACCGCGCTGGCCGGCGCGGTGGTGTTGATCGTGGTCGCGCGCCGGTTCTCCAGCGCGCTGGCGGGGAGGGATCAGTCATGATCAGTGGCACCGGCATCACCGTCCGGTTCGGCCAGCGCACCGTGCTGTCCACTGTGGACATCCGGGTGGCGGCGGGGGAGTGGCTCGCCTTGGTGGGCCGCAACGGTTGTGGCAAGAGCACCCTGCTGCGCGTGCTGGCTGGGCTGCACCCACCGGATCAGGGCACCGTGACCCTCGGCGTGGACGAGCTGAACTCGTTGTCCCGCAGGGAGATCGCCCGCCGGATCGCGGTGCTGCCGCAGGCCATGCCCGCGGTGCCCGGACTGACCGTGCGCCAGCTGGTCCGGCAGGGCCGCTATGCCGTGCGCGGCCCGCTGGGCATGCTGCGGGCAGGCGACGACGAACCGGTGCGCCGGGCACTGGCCGAGACCGGGGTGGCCGAGTACGCCGACGCCGCGGTGGACCGGCTCTCCGGCGGTGAACGCCAGCGGGTCCGGCTGGCCCTCGCGCTGGCCCAGGACGCCCCGGTGCTGCTGCTCGACGAACCCACCACCTACCTGGACGTCCGGCACCAGCTGGAAGTCCTGGAGCTGGTCGCCCGGCTGCGGGCCGAACGTGGGCTGACCGTGGTCACCGTGCTGCACGACCTGGCCCAGGCCGCCCGGTTCGCCGACCGGGTGCTCGCGCTGCGGGACGGCGTGGTGCACGCGGACGGCCCGGCCGCCGAGGTGGTCGACGCCGACCTGCTGGCCGGGGTCTTCGGCGTGCGCGGCCGGGTCTGGCGGGACGAGCACACCGGCCGCCCCGCCTGCTCCTACGACACGGTGCTGTAGACCGGTTCCGGCTTGGCCTCGGTGCGCAGCGGCGAGCACCAGGCCAGCACCACCCCGATCGCGAGCACGCCGACCACGGCGGCGAGTCCGGCACTCGGGCTCGCCGCCACCGCCACCGCACCCGCCAGCGTGGCGCCCAGCGGCTGACCCAGTCCCCAGGACAGCATCCGGGCCGTGGTGTTGACCCGTCCTTGCAGCTCAACCGGGGTGACCTGCTGCCGGAAGGTGATCGCGTTGATCACCACCGTGGTGTAGGCGGTGCCCCAGGCGATCGCGGCCAGCGCACCCAGCAGCCAGTGCGAGCTGAACACCACCGCCAGCCCGGACAGCAGCGAGGCAGGCAACGCCCGCAGCGCCAGCCGCGCCGGTCCCAGCCGACGGCTCAGCACCGGCACCAGCTTGGCCGCGATCAGCCCGCCAACGCCCCAGCAGCTCATCAGCACCGCCAGCCGGGCATCGCCGCTGGGCGGTACGCCGAGCGAGCGGTCCGCCCACGGCACCACCATCGCCACCCAGGCCCCGCCCGCGGCCGAGTGGGTCGCGCCGACCAGGGTCAGCGTGCGCACGGTCGGCTGCCGCCACAGGAAGCCCAGCCCGGCCCGGACATCGGCCTTGATGTCGGCCATCGACCGCGGCCGCCCGGCCCGGTCCGGCGCGGACAGTGGGCGCACGATGGCCCGGATCAGCAGCGCGGAGATGCCATAGCTGAGCGCGTCCAGGGCCAGCATCGGCGCGGGGGAGAAGAGCGTGACGGCCAGCGTGGCCAGCGGCGGCACCACCATCTCCACCACCGTGGTCACCCCGAACACGGTGGAGTAGGCCGAGGTGGTCCGGTCCTTGCCGACCAGCGTGGGCAGCGCGCCGAAGTTGGCCGAGTCGAAGACCACGAACAGCGTCTGGGACAGGAACCCGACTGCCACCACGTGCACCGCGCTCAGCCCGTCCAGCGCCCACGCGATCGGCACGCTGGCCAGCAGCAACGCGTTGAGCAGGTCCACCGCCACCATCAGCGCGCGCCGGTCCAGCCGGTCCGCCAGCGCGCCCGCGAGCAGGCCGAACAGCAGGTAGGGCAAGGCTTCCGCGGCGGCCACGGCCGCGGTCCAGGCCGCTGAACCGGTCAATCGGTACACCAGGATCGGCAGCGCGACCACGGTGACCAGCGAACCGGCCACGGACACCACCCTGGCGGCCAGGTACCGGCGGAAGTCCGGGTCCCGCCGGAGGGCTACGACGTTCGTCACCCGAGCACACTAACACTATTGGTAATGACTTTCATTTGTGATAGGCATGAGGAGGTTGAAGGTCAACCGCGATCTGGAGGAGGTACGAGATGGACAAGGTCTTCGTGCGCGTCGAGGCCGAGCGCGAGCTGCCGCACAACTCGGCTAGCCACAGCAACGCCCTGGTCGAGAACCCGTTCGCCGACCAGGACTGATTCCGGTCTGACCTCAAGGTGGCCCGTCGTACCCCGGGGTGCGGCGGGCCACCGCTGGTGGTGGAGGTGCGTATGAGCCAACTGACGCCGGGCGCAGTGCTCTTCGGCCTGCCCGCGGACCGGACCGCGCTGCGCTCGCCCGAGGGCGAGGTGCTCGACATCGCGCTGCCACCGGAAACCCTCGCCGCAGTGCGGGCCACCCTGACCGGCGCCGCGCAGGCTCCACCGGAGCTGGCCGCCTTCGCCGCGTCCGGCTTCCTGGGCCGCCGCCGGAGCTGGCCGGTCGACCGCGCGGCCGTGGGCATCCTGGCCGCACCCGACCTCGCCGAGTCCTACGCCGACCTGCTGCGCGGCCACGGCGCCCAACCCCGCCCGCTGACCAGCGCCGACTCTCTGGACGGCCTGGCCGCGGTCTGCGCCCTGCACGACGGCCCTGCCCCCGAGTGGTGGACCGAACTGGACGAACTGCCCGATCGCGGCATCGCCTGGCAACGGATCAGC
The DNA here is from genome assembly GCF_023094165.1 of Crossiella sp. S99.2. GTDB lineage: Bacteria > Actinomycetota > Actinomycetes > Mycobacteriales > Pseudonocardiaceae > Crossiella. The sequence continues at coordinate 82,592 of NZ_JALMDK010000002.1, forward strand.
CGCGAGGGCAGGCACGCCCTGCTGGAACCGGTCGCCGCCACCTCGGCCGACGTCCGGCACCGCGACGTCCGCCTGCGCCGCCTGGCCGCGGCGGGCTCCGGGCACGAGCACCTGACCGCGTACTGGGCCCAGCGGGATGTGCTCACCGGCGCGGAGCAATTCGACTCCGCCGACCTGAACCTGGTGCTCTCGGCCGCAGCCCTGGATCTCCGCGTCTGGGCGACCGAGCAGCCCACCCGCGCCGCGGGATCCCTGGTGACCAGCGAACTACCCGCCAACCGACGGCTGCGCGTGCTCGACCTGGACACCGCCGCGATCACCGACCACCCGGTCCTCCGGGTGCCGGACTGCGCCTCTTGAAAAGCCCCATGGCACTAGAAGTAGAGGGGCACCTCGTCCCCGCCGCGGACGAGGTGCCCCTCGCTACCACCGTGTTTCGCTCTCCCGAGCGCGAGCGATCTCCGGTGGTACTTCTTCGTTCCCCCTACGATCAGCGGCTAAACCGCGCCGAGGGAAAAAGTTGGGCGAGCCGGGGTTTTGCCTGCGTAACGGCGGATACCCGGGGCAGATTCGGCTCCGGCGGGACCTTCCTCCCCTACGTCCACGAACGCTCCGACGGGGCCACCCTGCTCGACTGGGTGCACGCCCAGGACTTCTGCGACGGCCGGGTGCTGCTCGCCGGCGCCTCCTACGGCGCCTACTGCGCCCTGGTCACCGCGGCCGCGCGTACCGCCCCGGTAGCCGGGGTGATCGCCGCCGTCCCGGCCATGGGCCCCGGTGAGACTGCCCGCGAACCCGGCGGCGCGGCCCGGCTCGCCTGCCGCGCAGGCTGGTGGTCCGAACACGGCGGCACCGCCCAGCCCCGCCCGCCCGTTGATCTCGACCTCGCCCACCTGCCCGTCCGCGACCTGGTCGACCAGCCCGGCTGGCCCGAACTCTGGTCCGCCCCCCGCCGCGGCCCGCTCTGGTCCGAACTCCGGCACTGCGACGTGCCCCTGCTCGCGATTGGCGGCGTGCACGACCCCTTCGCCGCCGACACCGCCGAGCTGGCCGCGACCTGGGGCGGCCCCGCCCGCCTGGTCCTGGGTCCCTGGGGCCACCTCCTGGACAGCCAGGCCCCCGGCGCCGCCCTGGCAGGCAAACGCATCGGCTCGCTCTACCTGGCCTTCGCGCACGCCGCCCTCAACGGCCTGACCGGCGACGGCGCCTGGATCGCCACCGGCGACCACTGGTCCCACTGGCCCACCAGCACCGGCCCCACCCACCGCCTGTCCGTGGCCCGCGGCGTGTTCACCGCCGACCCCGCGAACCCCTTCCCCTCCCGTGCCCCCGCCGCCGACCTGAGCATCGACGCCCACCGCCCGGACCGCGCCCTGCTGCACTCCGCCCCACTGCCCGGCGGCGTGCTGCGCGGCCGGATCGGCGTCCGGCTGCGGCTGCGCGCGGACACCCCGGACAACGACTGGCTGCTTCGACTGTCCACAGTGGACGACAACCGGCAGCTCGCGCACACGATCTTCCGTGACACCGCCCCACCCGGCCACCCGGTCGAGCGCACCGCCGAGCTGGGCCCGCTCGGCGTCGAGCTGCCCGCCGGAACCCGGCTGCGCCTGGAAATCGCCGGCCACCACTGGCCCCGGCATGCCCGCAATCCGCACACCGGCGTGGACCCGGTCGACGCGATCGAGCTGCGCCTCAGTCGTCGCGAGGTCCTGGCTGTCGAGTTCACCCTGCCCTGGGCCGCCGCCACTGACGCGGTGGCCGCGGCGAACCTGATCGAGGAGGTGGTCCGGTGAGTCTGCCGCCGGAGACCATGGTCGACCCGCTCACCGGCATCGTGCGCCGGCTCGTCGACGTCGCGCCGGTGCCCGGACTGCCGCACCGCTACCGCGGCGTCACCGCCGAGGTCTCCGACGCCCGCCGCCTGGGCGCCTGGCCAGCCGACCGGGTCAGCCTGGGCACCACCTTCGGCGACGTCGAAGGCGCCAGGGTCGCCGCCCTCGGCGAGGCCGTCGAACGCTACTGCGGCAACCGCCTCCCCCCGCTCGACGATCCCCGCCTCCGCCGCACCACCGCCGCCGCCCTGGCCGCCGAAGGTCACCGCCACTTCGGCCCTGCCGACCTGCCGTTCTTCGCTCCCTGGCAACACCGCGAACCCGGCTTCCCGTACCAGGAATTCACCCCGGACACCGAGCTGCTGTGGACCCGCGGCGAGGAGGACGGCGACCCCTGCTGGCTCCCCGCCTCCTGGGTCTACCTCAACTACTTCACCGGCGAACGCAGGCGTGAACCCCGCCTGCACCACCTCAACTACGCCGGCATCGCCACCGGCGCCGACGCCCCCGACGCCCACCGCCGCGGCCTGCTCGAACTCCTGGAACGCGACGCCCTGGAACTCTGGTGGCACCTGGGCGCCCCCACCAGAGGCATCGCCCTGGACTCGGTCCCCGGCCTGGCCGCCGACCTCACCGGCACCCGCCTCAAGATCCACCTGGTCGAACTCCCCACCGAACACCCGGTCGCCTGCGTCGCCGCGGTCGCCATCGACGAGGAAACCGGCATCGTCGCCGGCGGCGGCGCGGCCCGCTTCGACCCGGCCGAGGCCTGCGCCAAGGCCGCCATGGAAGCCATCCACACCTGGGTCTTCACCCTGGGCCTGCTCGAACCCGACGGCTGGGTCTTCGACACGATCAAGGCCGGGATCCTGGCCAAGGGCCTGTACCTGGACCACCGCCCAGACCGCCACTACCGGGACAACGCAGGTCCCCACTTCGCCCGGGTCCGCGACCTGGGCGCCCAGCCCCAGATCTGGCTGGACCCCAGAACCCAGGAGTCCCTGCTCCACCGCTTCACCAACCCCACCACCCAGGTCACCGCGGCCGACCTCCCCACCGGCACCTTCCCCGAACTCCAGGAAAGCCTCCGCGCCCAAGGCTGCCGAGTAGCCACCGTCGACCTGACCACCCCGGATGTCGCGGAAACCCCCTGGCGCGTACTCCGGGTCGCCGCCACCGGCCTGATCCCCAACGCCCCAGCCGCCTTCCGCTACCTCGGCCTGCCCCGCTGGCGCGAAGCGCAGCGAGCCAGGGACTGGGCCCCAACGGCCAACCCGCTGACCGGTCCGGAGGGCCTGGTCCTGGACCCGCCCCCCTTCCTGTGACCGCGATCGAACAGGCCCTCACCGCCGCCTGGACCGGCGCCGATCCAGGCCCCACCATCCTGGAGAACTGGCCGCCCAGCCGACGCCGCTTCCCACCCGGCCCGGCCCAGGAACTCCCGCGCCATCCGGCGTCAGGCCTCGGCCCACTGCTCGACCTCTCCCTGGCGGGCGACCCGGCGCGCAAGGTCGGCGGTGTCCGCCTCCGCCGGGTCCCCTCCGCGGGCGGCCGCTACCCCGTCAACGCCTACCTGGGCGCCGCCTACTACGACCCCATCACGCACACCCTGCACGGCCCGCCAGGCAACACCATCACCCTTGCCCTGCAACCACAACGCACCACCTGGCGCTACGGCCCCCGCGCCCTCCCGGTCCTCCTGCTCGACCTCGGCCACGCCCTGGCCGCCATCCTCACCGCCGCCCGCACCCTCGGCATCCCCGCGAACGCCGCCTTCACCCCACAACCCCCGCGGCACGGCGAATACCCACTCGCCACCGTCCACCTCGGACTGTCCACAAAGGACAAAGTAGACCCGCCAATCCCGGCTCCCCTCCCGGATCCTCCTGCCTTGCCCCTGATCGAGGACGCGCTCACCGAACTGAGCGCCCACCCAGCCACTCCCTTGCCCTGGCAACCGCCGGACGTCACCCCGGAAACCCTGCTGGCCCGCCGCACCGCCCCCTGGCCCACCCGCGGCCCGATCACCCTGCCCGGCCACGGACTCACCGCCGTCCGGCCCACCGAGCACCTGGCGCTCAGCTCCTGCGGCCAGCCGGAACTCGCCAACGCCGAACTCCTGCTCCTGGCCACCGGCGAGCCCGAACCGCTGAACTTCGTCCAGGCGGGCATGGCCGTGCACCGGGCCTGGTTGCTGGCCACCGCCGCAGGGTTGTCGGTCCGTCCGGTGGGGTGCTGGATCCGGGCGCGGCACGACGGCCGGCGCGTGTTGCACGCGCTGGCCGTAGGGCCGTGATCGTCAGAGCCGTTCCTGGCAGGCGGCTGCGAAGCGCGGGCAGCCATGTCCTTCGCTGCCGAGGATTTCCAGTAGATCCGCGACGGTCCGCGGATGCCGGCGATGCCGCGTCACCTGGCGGCGTAGCGCTGCCAGCACCGCGACTGGTGACAGGTCGAGCTGATCGAGCAGGAACTCGTCCTGATGAGACGCGGTCAGGTCGTAGGGCGCCAGCGCAGCCGCGGGGAAGTCCCGCAGGTTTTCCGTGACCAGGGTTTCGGCTCCGCCGCGGACCGCCGCCGCGAGCACGTGCCGATCCTTGCGGTCATTGGTCATCGCGCTGATCAGGTCCGCGTAGCCGCTGACCTCGGCATCGGGAAAGTGGGTGGTCATCTGCGTGATGCGGTGGCCGGCCTGGACCTCGGTCGCTCCTCGCCTGCGCAGGTTCCGATCAAGCTCGTCCAGCACGCCCGCCGACCACAGCGGCCGGTAGAGCCCGCATTCGGCGATGCTCAGCAACGTGTCGCACAGGTAGGGCTTGAGCAGTACGCAGGTGTCCAGAAAGACCGGGAACACGGACCGTCCGATCAGCTCTGCTCGTCCTCCACCGGCCGCCGTTCGAAAGGCGTGTCCAGTGGCAGGTCGTACAAGCCGTCATCCTCGCCGGCGCGAACCATCTCATCCAGTCCCGCCGCTCGGGCCCGGCGGGCGCGATCCTGGTAGGCGAGCACATCGGCCAACATGATCCGCCGATGGCGGTTCGGCTGCTCATAGGGAATCTCGCCCGCTTCGAGCAGGCGCACCAGGGTGGGACGCGAGACGCCGAGCAACTGGGCGGCTCCGGACGTGGTCAGCACGGTGTGATGCGGAACGATCGTGATCGCCAGGCCCTGGGACATGGCCTGCACGACGTCCCGCAACACCTCGAAGACCTCTGGTGGCAACTCCAGGTGGGTCCCGTCCGGGTCCACCAGTGCCGGGCTCAGCAACGGAATCATGCGCGACAGTCGCTCCGGTTGCGCCGGAGGCAACAGAGTCCGTTCACGCACAGTCGCTGGCATGCCGCCAGTCTAGCCCCAAAACGAACAAAACGAAACCGAACTCAGCGACCCACCAGGTCCGCGTGCCGGACCCCGGGCTCCCACACCGCCACCGACCCGCCACCGCTCAACGCGGTCGGCAACTTCAGCTCAGCGCACACCCGCTTGGTCCTGGTGTCCACCACATCCACCCGCCCCTGACCGCCCGCGGTCACGAACGCCCGCCCGCCGTCGTCGGTCAGCGCGACCCGCCGTCCCTGCGCGGTGAACGGGTCCGTACCGCCCTGCGGCCCACCCGGCAGCGTCCCGAGGTCGACCCGGCCGGTCACCTTCGCCGTGGCCAGGTCCACCAGCACCAGCTCGTCCGTGCGGCCGCCCTGCACCAGGTAGCCGGCCAGGGTGTCGGACAGGCCGAAGCGGTACAGGTAGCCGGTGCCCAGGGGGACGCGGTGGGCTTCGCCGGTGGTGGCGTTGGCCAGGTAGGCGTCCTCGGTCCACTGGGTCCAGTCGAGGGCCCGGTCGTCGCGGACGTAGCTGGCCACGGTGCGGCTGTCGTCGGCGAGGCGGAGGTAGAACGCGCGGCCGCCGGTGCGGCCGGAGATGTTCCAGGGCACGGTGCGGGCGGAGCCGAAGGTGCCGTCGGGGTTGGCGGGCAGCAGGTCCAGGCCGCGTTCGGTGGCGGCGGCGATCACCCGGTGCCGGGCGGAGAACGCCTCGCCGTGGCCGTGCGCGCCGATCTCGGCCGAGCGGGCTGGGGACAGTGGCGCCTCGCCGGTGTGGGCCAGCAGGTCGCGGCGCGGGAAGGCCTGGACCGCGGCGGGTTCGTCGTTGCGCAGCAGGACCGAATCGGTGGCGGCGTCGATGAGCACCCCCGGCTCACCGGCGGCCACCGGGACCTCCTTGGTCTGCCAGGTCCGCAGGTCCACCAGGGTGAGGTGGGCGCCCTCCTCGTGCGGGGCGGCCGGTTCCTCGTGCTCGTGGTGGGCGGCGCTGCTGACCACCGCGTAGCCGCCGGCCGGGTCCACGGTCAGGTGTGCGACCTCGCCGTCCACCGGCGCGGTGCCCAGCACCTTCGGCGTTCCGCTCAGCTGCAGCACCACCAGGACGTGGTTGCGGTCGTCGACGAAGATCGCGCGCCCGTCCGGCAGCGTCACCACGCCCGCGTGATCGTTGACCACCCGATCGGGCAGTGAGCCGGTCACCCGTCCGGTGGCCGGGTCGAGCACGTGCACGGTGGCCGCTCGCTGGTCGGCCACCAGCACCCGGGCCCCGGACGGGGCGGCGACCGCGGGTGCGGCTGACGCGGCCATGGCTAACGCCGTCGCCACCGCGGTGAGGGTTTTCAGCATGTCGTCCTACCTCCTGAAGGGTTACTTCAAGAGGAGACGATAATCATTTTCAATTAGCCTGACAATGGGTCAGAGATACTGCCCGCCGCCGCCCCCCAGGTGCCCGCCCTCGGTCTCGCCGCCCTTGCCCGGCGGCAGCGCGCCCCGGCGCATCTGCTCCAGCTGCACCCGCGCGGCCATCTGCTGGGCGAACAACGCGGTCTGGATGCCATGGAAGAGCCCCTCCAGCCAGCCGACCAGCTGGGCCTGGGCGATCCGCAGCTCCGCGTCCGAGGGCGTCACGTCGTCGTTGAACGGCAGCGACAGCCGCTCCAGCTCGTCCCGCAGTTCGGGCGCCAGGCCCTGTTCCAGCTCGGTGATCGAGGACTTGTGGATCTCGCGCAGGCGGTTGCGGCTCGCCTCGTCCAGCGGCGCGGCCCGCACCTCCTCGAGCAGCTGCTTGATCATGGTGCCGATCCGCATGACCTTGGCCGGCTGCTCGACCATGTCACTCACATCGTTCCCCGGCTGCTCCCCGTCACCGTCGGTGACCGAGGCGCCGAACGGGAGCGCAGTGCCGATGGGCGTGCCATCCGGTCCGATCACCACGACCTGCTGCTCGCTGTCGTTGGGCTGGTTCATGTGCACATCCTCGCTCGCCTTGGTGGCCGAATGCGACCCGGATACCCCGAACCGTCGCCTACCCGCGGTCACCAGGTAACCCCGGGGTTCGCGCGATTTGGCGTCCTCCGTACGGTGTCTTTCATGGCGTACGACGTCGCTCGGGTACGGGGCTTGTTCCCCGCGCTGGGCGACGGGTGGGTCCACCTCGATTCACCAGCGGGTATGCAGGTACCCGAACAGGTGGCGACCGCGGTCTCGACCGCGTTGCGCGCCCCGGTGTCCGGTCCGGGTGGAATATTTCCGGCCTCGCAGCGGGCAGAGGCGATCGTGGACGCGGCGCGTCGCTCCGTAGCCGACCTGGTCGGCTGCGACCCGGCAGGCGTGGTCCTCGGACCCAGTTCCGCCGTCCTGCTGCAACGCCTGGCCGACGCCCTCGGCGAAGCCTGGATGCTCGGCGACGAAGTGGTCGTCTCCCGGCTCGACCACCCCGGCAACGTCTCACCCTGGGTACGCGCCGCACAGCGCGCCGGCGGCAGCGTGCGCTGGGGCGAGATCGACATCGAGACCTGCGAACTGCCCGCCTGGCAGTACGACGGGCTGATCACCGGCAGCACCAAGGCGGTGGCCATCACCGCCGCCTCCGGCGCCGTCGGCACCCGCCCCGACGTCCGGCACGTGGCCGACGCGGCCCGCAAACACGGCGCCCTGGTCGTGGTCGACGCCTCCTCCGCCGCCCCGTTCGTGCCCCTCGACGTGCTGTCCATGGGCGCGGACGTGGTCGCCGTGTCCGCCTCCGCCTGGGGTGGCCCGCCGGTGGGCGCACTCGCCTTCCGCGACGCCGCCCTGCTCGACCGGCTGCCGTCGGCGGCACTGGAACACGGCGCCCGCGGCCCGGAACGCCTCGAACTCGGCCCGCACGCCTACCCGCTGCTGGCCGGACTCGTCTCCTCCGTGGACTACCTGGCCGGACTCGACGACGCCGCCATCGGCCCGCGCCGGGAACGCCTGCTCACCTCACTCGGCTCGGTCAAGGCATACCAGGCGGGCCTGCTGGCCAATCTGATCAACGAGCTGCGCGCGATGCGGCACGTCATGGTCATCGGCGACGCCATGCGCCGGGTGCCCTCCCTCGCCTTCACCATCACCGGCGCCAAAGCCTGGGAGGCGGTGGAACATCTGGCCGAACGCGGGGTGTGCGCCTTCCACGACTCCGGGCACAATGGCGTCTTCGCCGCACTCGGGGTCGGCGAGGTCGGTGGCGCGATCCGGGTCGGTCTGGCCCACTACACCAACGCGGCCGAGGTTGATCAGTTGGTGCGCGCGGTCGCCGAACTGCGCTGAGCCGGGCCGCATGGAGGCTGGTTGAACGACTCGCTCGCGCGAGCCATGGGTGACCTGGCCGCCTGGCACAAGCTCGCGCCGCTGCTCACCGAGTACCTGCCCTTCGGCGATGCCTCACTGCGCCCGTCCGGACTGACCGCCGTGCTGGACGAGGCCATGATCGGCAACCGGACCGTGCTGCTGGAATGCGGCAGCGGCTCCTCCTCGGTGGTGGTGGCCCGGATGCTGGCCCGCCGCGGCTTCGGCCACCTGCTCTCCCTGGAACACGACGAGCGCTGGGCCGCCTTCGTCAACACTCAGCTCCGCCGGGAGGGCCTGCACCAGATCGCCAGGGTGGTGCACACCCCGCTCAGTGGCCACCCGGCCGCGGTCGGCGCGCTGCACTGGTACACCCCGCAGCTGGTGCACGACGAGGTGATGGCCTACGTCGACCGCTTCGGCCTGGTGGACCTGCTGCTGGTGGATGGCCCGCCCGCCTTCGAACCGGGCAAGGACCTGGCCCGCTACCCGGCGCTGCCGGTGCTGCGCTGGGCCCTCGCGCCGGGCGCGACCATCCTGCTCGACGACGTCGACCGGCCCGGCGAGCTGACTGTGCTCACTCGCTGGCAGGAGCAGTTCGGGCTGCGCTTCCGCGCCGACCCGACCGGCTCCCGGCTGGCCATCGGCGTGCTGGATCCCGGCTAGGCCGGGAAATCGGTGGACCGGCTGAGTTCGGCCCACTCCGCCGCCTCGGCCGCCCGCCGGTCACTGGCCTCGCCGGCCAGCCGCACCGCGTCCGAGCCCAGCAGCAGTCGCCGCGGCGGGTTCGCCGTGTCCACCAGGTGCGTGATCACCGCACCCGCGCGCACCGGATCGCCCGGCTCCTGACCGGACACCCGCTCGCGGTAGTCGATCATCGGCCCGATGGTGCCCAGGTAGTCCGCGCCGGGCGGGTCCATCCGCATGGACGAGCCTGCCCAGTCGGTGCGGAAGGCGCCCGGTTCGACCACGGTCACCTTGACGCCCAGCGGCGCCAGCTCGTTGGCCAGCACCTCGGAGAAGCCGGCCACGCCGAACTTCGCGGTCTGGTAGGCGGCCAGCCCCGGCGTGCCGCCGACCCGGCCGCCGATCGAGGAGATCTGCACCAGGTGCCCGGATCGCTGCGCGCGCAGCACCGGCAGCGCCGCCCGGCTCACGTTGATCACGCCGAACAGGTTGGTCTCCACCTGCGCCCGGAAGTCCTCGATCGCGGTCTCCTCGAACGCCGAGGTGTTGGCGTAGCCGGCGTTGTTGACCACCACGTCCAGGCCGCCGAACTCCTGCACGGCCAGCTTGACCGCGGCCTGCGCCGCGGCGGGGTCGGTGACATCCAGCGCGGTCGCGCGCACCGCATCGCCGTAGGTCTCGGTGAATTCGGCCAGGTCCCCGGGCCGTCGCGCGGTGGCGACCACCCGGTCCCCACGGGCCAGCGCGGCCCTGGTGATCTCCCGCCCGAGACCGCGGGAGCTGCCGGTGACAAGCCAGATTTTGCTCATGCCACCAGGGAACACCCGCGGTCCGCTGCTGTCAACCAACTAGTTAGTTACGTCGCACCGCCGGGCCGATTTCCGTTCACCCGCGGACAAGCAGGATCTTGCCGACCACCCCGCCCGCTTCCAGCAGCCGGTGCGCCTCGCCAGCCTCCTGCATCGGCACCCTGGCGTGCTCGACCACGCCGACCTTGCCCTCCTCGACCAGCGGCCACAGGCGTTCCCGCACGTCCGCGACCACCTCGGCCTTGCTGCCCGGCCCGTCCACCGGACGGCCACGCAGCCCGGTCGCGGCCACGCTGGCCCGCTTGGCCAGCAGCTTGCTCAGGTCCAGCTCGGCCTTGCGGCCGCCCTGCATGCCGATCACGACGAGCCGACCGCCCGCCGCCAGCACGTCGATGTTGCGCGCCAGGTAGGAGGCGCCCATGTTGTCCAGCACCACGTCCGCGCCCTTGCCGCCGGTGGCCTCCTTGACCACCTCGACGAAGTCCTGCTCGCGGTAGTTCACCGTGATGTCCGCGCCAAGCCGGGCGCATTCGGCCAGGCCCTCGGGCGTCCCGGCGGTCACCGCGACCGTCGCGCCCAGCGCCTTGCCGATCTGGATCGCGCAGGTCCCGATGCCACCGGCGCCGCCGTGCGCGAGGAAGGTGTCCCCGGCGGAGAGCCCGGCCAGCATCACCACGTTCGACCAGACCGTGCAGGTCACCTCGGGCAGGCCGGCCGCGGTCACCAGGTCCACGCCCTTGGGCGCGGGCAGCACCTGCACCGCGGGCACCGCTACGCGCTCGGCGTAACCGCCACCGGCCAGCAGCGCGCACACCTCATCGCCGACCTGCCACTGCGTCACACCCTTGCCGACCTTGACGATCCGGCCCGAGCACTCCAGCCCCGGCACCGTGGTCACCCCGGGCGGCGGCGGGTAGAAGCCCTGACGCTGCAACAGGTCGGCCCGGTTCACCGCGGCCGCGACGATGTCGATCACGACCTCGCCCTGGGCCGGCTCCGGATCGGGCCTCGGCGCCCAGCGCAACACCTCTGGACCACCGGGCTCGCGGATACTGATCGCGTACATGCTCTGAAGCTAGACCCAATTCGGTGGCGGGGCAGTCCGCCATCCCGGACGATCCGGGCATGGACCCCTGGCCGTTCCGCCACCTGGTACTGCGCACCCCGCGCCTGGAGCTGCGCCCGGATGACGACGCCGGGATGCTGGAGCTGATCGAGGTGGCCCGCAGGGGCGTGCACCCGCCGGAGGAGATGCCCTTCTCCCTGCCGTGGACGGACTGGCCGCATGAGCAGATGGCGCTGGGCGCGCTGCAGCAGCGCTGGCGGTCGCGCGCCGCGCACACCGCGGCGAGCTGGGACCTCGGCTTCCTGGTCCGGCACCGGGGCAAGGTGATCGGCACCCAGAGCCTGCTGGCGCAGGACTTCGCCGAGCTGCGCGAGGTGAGCTGCGGCTGCTGGTACGGCCTGGAACACCAGGGTCAGGGCTTCGGCAGCGAGGCGTGGGCCGCGGTGCTGGCCTTCGCCTTCGACCACCTGGGCGCCACCCACGCGCACGCGGCGGCCTTCGTGAACAACGCCGGGTCCCGTGCGGTCAGCCGCAAGCTCGGCTACCGGGAGAACGGCACCCGGCGGGTGCTGCAACGGGACAAGGCCACCTTCCAGATCGACCAGCGCCTGACCCCGGCCGAATTCCTCCGGCCGGACTGGGAACTCCAGGTCGAGGGCCTGGCTGCCTGCCGAGAACTGTTGGGAGCCTGACATGGATCCGTGGCCACTGCGGCAACTCGTGCTGCGCACCCCGCGCCTGGAACTGCGTCCCGATGACGACGCCGGCCTGCTGGAACTGGCCGAGCTGGCCGGTCGCGGCATCCACCCGCCCGGCGACATGCCCTTCATCGTCCCGTTCACCGACAAGGCGCCGGGCGAGCTGGAACTGGGCGTGGTCCAGTACAACTGGCGGCAGCGCGCCGAACTGGGCCCGGCCAAGTGGACGATCAGCTTCCTGGTCCGGCATCAGGGCGAGGTGATCGGCACCCAGGGCCTGACCGGCGAGGAGTTCGCGATCACCCGCGAGGTGCGCACCGGCTCCTGGCTCGGCCAGGCGCACCAGGGCAAGGGCCTGGGCACCGAGATGCGCGCGGCGGTGCTGGCCTTCGCCTTCGATCACCTGGGCGCGGTGCAGGCCCGCTCGGAGGCGTTCGCGGACAACGCGGCTTCGCGTGCGGTCAGCCGCGGGCTCGGCTACCAGGAGAACGGCAGCAAGCTGGTGGCCCGGCGCGGTCAGCAGGCCACCGAGATCGGCCTGCGGCTGCCCGCAGGCGAGTTCGTCCGCCCGGACTGGACGCTGGCGGTCGAGGGCCTGGACGCGTGCCGGGAGCTGCTCGGCGCCTAACCCAGGTCCAAGTTGCGGTCGAAGGTGTTGCAGGAGGTCGGGTTGCCGGTCTTCAGGCCGGTGGTGAACCACTTCTGCCGCTGCTTGGAGCTGCCGTGGCTGAACTGGCTCGGATCCGGTTTGCGCCCGTTGAGCTGGGACTGGATGAAGTCGTCGCCGATCCGCGCGGCCGCGTCCAGGGCCCGCTTGACGTCGTCGTCGGTGATCTCGGCGATCAGCGGCTTGCCGGAGGCGGTGGCCACCGTGGTGGCGTGGTTGGCCCAGGCCCCGGCGTAGCAGTCGGCCTGTAGTTCCAGCCGCACCGAACCCGAGGTCGGGCCGGTGGCGTTGCCGCGCACCTGGGCGGAGGTGCCCAGCAGGTGCTGCACGTGGTGGCCGTACTCGTGCGCCAGCACGTAGGCCTCGACGAAGGTGCCGCCCGCCGCGCCGAAGCGGTCCCGCAGCTCGGTGAAGAAGCTCAGGTCGATGTAGACCTCGCTGTCGCCGGGGCAGTAGAACGGGCCGACCGAGGAGTCCGCGTTGCCGCACCGGGTGCTCACCGCGCCGTTGAAGAAGTTCGTGGTGGCCTTGCGGTAGGTGCGGCCGGAGCGGGCGAACACGTCGGTCCAGTAGCCCTGGATCGAGTTGATCGAGGCGATGGCCGCGCAGTCCTGGTTGCGGTTGGCGTCCGCGCCGGTCTTGCACTTCTCCGCGAGCTTGGTGTTGTTGATCATCCCGCCGCGCGGCACGCTGTCCCGGTCCGCCGCGCCACCCGGCGCCGCGGGCAGCACACCCCCGCCGAACTGGGACAACAGGAACCAGATCAGCAGGCCGAGCACGCCGACGCCACCCCCGCCGATCGCCACCCGGCTGCCGACGCCACCCCCGCCGGACCCGCCTAGGTCCTCGACCTGGGACACATCCAGTTCGGCGTCCTCGTTGAAACGCACCACAACTCCCGCTCGTCGCCGAAGATAGGCCAGCTGGTGTTCATCCTGCGCTCAACCACCGGTCGTTCGCGAGTGGAAGGGTGCCCAACCGGAAAGGGAGGTGTCCGTGATCCGGATGCGTCGACTGCTGGGGCTGGCGGCAACGCTGGCCGTGGCGACCGGTGTGCTCGCGCCAACCGCGCAGGCCGCCGAGGACCGCGCCCATATCCCCGGCGCGGTCCGCTTCGCCACGTTCAACGCCTCGCTCAACCGCAACGCCGACGGCGAGCTGCTCGCGCACCTGGCCACCCCGGACAACCCGCAGGCCCGCAAGGCCGCCGAGGTGATCCAGCGGGTCCGGCCGGACGTGCTGCTGATCAACGAGTTCGACTACGTCAGCGGCAACCGCGCGGTCGACCTGTTCCGCCGCAACTACCTCGCGGTCGGCCAGCAGGGCGCGCGCCCGATCGACTACCCGCACGCCTACACCGCGCCGGTCAACACCGGGGTCCCGTCCGGGTTCGACCTGAACAACGACGGCAAGGTCGGCGGCGGGGACGACGCCTTCGGCTTCGGGCTCTTCCCCGGCCAGTACGGCATGGTGGTGCTCTCGAAGTACCCGATCGACACCGCCGCGGTGCGCACCTTCCAGAACTTCCGCTGGCAGGACATGCCGGGCGCGGTGCTGCCCGAAGGCTGGTACTCCCCGGAGGAGCTGGGCGTGTTCCGGCTCTCCTCCAAATCGCACTGGGACCTGCCGATCCGGATCGGCCGCAAGACCACGCACTTCCTGGTCTCGCACCCGACCCCGCCCACCTTCGACGGCCCCGAGGACCGCAACGGCCGCCGCAACCACGACGAGATCCGGCTGTGGGCCGACTACGTCACCCCGGGCAAGGGCGGCTACCTCTACGACGACGCGGGCAAGCGCGGCGGGCTCAAGCCGGGGGAGCGGTTCGTGATCGCGGGCGACCAGAACGCGGACCCCGTCGACGGCGACAGCTACCAGCACGCGATCCGGCAGATCCTCAACGCGCCCAAGGTGATCGACCCGAAGCCGGGCAGCCTGGGCGCGATCGAGGCGGCCAGGGATCAGGGCGGCGCGAACGTCGGTCAGCGCGGCCCGTCCTGGCTGGACAGCGGGGACTTCAACGACAAGGCCCCCGGCAACCTGCGGATCGACTACGTGCTGCCGTCCCGGCCGCTGTTCCCGCTGGCCGCCGGTGTTTTCTGGCCGACCTCGCGGTCGCCGCTGGCCCGCCTGAACGACACCTCCGACCACCACCTGGTCTGGGTCGACCTGCTCGCCTGACCCAGTAGCACCGAGCCCAGGACCAGCGCCGCGCCCAGCAGTTGCAGCCCGGTGAGGCGCTGGTCCAGCACGGCCCAGCCGAGCAGGGTCGCGGTCAGCGGGGTGAGCAGGCTGATCAGCGCCACCGCGCCGGCCGGGATCCGGCGCAGCCCGGCGAAGTAGAGCGAGTGCGCCAGCGCGGTGGCCACCAGTGACAACCACAGCAGCCCGCCGAGCGCCGCGCCGTCCAGCGCGGGCGGGGCGCCCTCGACCAGCAGCGCCACCGGCAGCAGGATCACCGCGCCGCCGAGCAGTTGCCACGCGGTCAAGGTCAGTCCGCTGACCCCGGGCGGCAGGCCCCACCGGCGGCTCAGCACGATCCCGCAGGACACCGACACCGCGCCGCCGAGTCCGGCCAGCACGCCGACCAGGTCCAGCGCGGCCTCGCCGTTGAGCACCAGCAGCGCCACCCCGCCGATCCCGGTCAGCGCGGCCAGCAGCTGCACCGCCCGCACCGGCTCGGCCAGCACCACCGCGGCCAGGCCGATGACCAGCACCGTCTGCACCGAGCCGAGCGTGCCGGCCACGCCGCCGGGCAGCCGCTGCGCCGCGATGAACAGCAGCGTGAAGAACACCCCGATGTGCAGGGCGCCCAGCACCAGCGCCCGCCACCACCAGTCACCGCGCGGCAGGCCCGGCCGCAGCGCGAGCAGCACCAGCCCGGCCGGCAGCGCGCGGAACAGCGCGTTCCACAGTGGCGTCGCGGGCAGCAGTTCGGCGGCCACCAGGAAGGTGGTGCCCCACAGCACCGGCGCGATCGCGGTCCTGGCCAGCAGAGCGGACATGCGGACCCCAGGTATCTCGACGTAAAGTATCTCGACGTCGAGATTTGTACGGCAGCAGATGTCTCGACGTCAAGATAGAATCCCGGAGATGCGGGATGCGGTGGACGTGATCATCGAGCAGTGGGCCAGGGAGAAACCGGGCTTCGACGTCAGCCCGGTCGGGATCGTCGGTCGCACCGCGCGGCTACACGCCTTGCTGGACAAGGGGATCGGCCGCAACTTCGCCCGCTTCGGGCTGGCCCACTGGGAGTACGACGTGCTCGCCTCGCTGCGCCGGGCCGGTGCGCCCTACCGGCTCACCGTGGGGCAGCTCATGGCCTCGATGATGATCAGCTCAGGGGCGATGACCAACCGGATCGACCGGATGGCCGCGCGCGGACTGCTCACGCGCGAGCCCGATCCGGCCGACCGGCGGGGCGTGCTGGTGCGGCTCACCGAGGCCGGGGTGACCCTGGCCGAGGAGGTCCTGGTGCCGCACATGGAGACCGAGCGGGAACTGCTGTCCGGGCTCTCCGCCAAGGAGCAGCAGCAGCTCGCGGCGTTGCTGCGCAAGGCCCTCCTGTCGCTGGAAGGCCCCGCGCCGCAACAGTGATCAGGGCTTGGCGGTGATCCGGTCGGTGGCAGGCGGCGCCAGGTTCGGGTGCGCGCCCAGGTAGCCGGTGAAGGCGTCCAGATCGATCGCGCCGCCGACGAGTTCGGTGCCCTTGGTCAGCTCGGTGAAGCCGTCGCCACCGCCGCCGAGGAAGTTGTTCACCGTCACCCGGTACTTGGCCGCCGGGTCCACCGGCTGCCCGGCCACCGTGATGCCGGAGACCTTGCTGCCCAGCGGCGCACCGGCCGACCAGGAGTACTTCAGCGTGCTCGAAGGCTGGAGCACCCTGGTCACGATCCCGGCCGGCCCTTGCTGCCACTGCTGTTCCAGCACCGCCTTGAGCTGCGCGCCGGTCAGCGAGATGGTCTGCAGGATGTTGCCGAAGGGCTGCACCGCGTAGGCCTCGCCGTAGGTGACCACTCCGTTGCCCTCACCGGCCGCGGAGGAGGCGAAGGTCAGGTCGGTGCGCACCCCGCCGGGGTTCATCAGCGCGAGCTGCGCCCCGGCCACCTTCGAGGCTTCCAGCTGGGAGTCCGCGATCAGGTTGCCCAGCGGGGACTCGCCGGAGGCCACTCCGACCCGGGTGACATCCGCGGTGATCGAGCCGATCGGCCGGTTCGCGATCGGCGCGGCCTTGGCCTTGGCCTCGTCCACCAGCGCCTTGGTCTTGGCGTCCTCGGGCACGTCGCGGGTCACCACGGTGTTGAACGCCTTGACCGAGGACCGCACGATGTCCCTGGTGCGCCAGTCGATCCGGGCGTCCACCGCGGAGAGGATCCGCCCGAACGAAGCACCCTGGAGCACCGGCCGCGGGTTGCCTGCCGGGTCGTTGATCGAGCAGACGTACTGCTGGTGGCTGTGCCCGGTGAAGATCGCGTCCACCTTGGCCGAGGCCTTCTGCGCGATCTCCCGCGCCGGGCCCGGGGTGGTGCGGCAGTCGTTGGGGCCGCCGCCCTCGGTGTTGTCGCCCTGGTGCAGCAGCACCACGATCGCCTTGACCCCGAAGCGGTCCAGCGTGTTCGCGGTCTTGTTGATCGCCTCGACCTCATCGCCGAACTTCAGGCCCTTGATCGCCTCGGCGGAGACCACGCTCGGCAGGTCCTCCAGCGGCACCCCGATCACCCCGACCGGCATCCCGCCCGCCCAGGTGATGGTGAACGGCAGCGCGGCAGGCCGGTTGTCCTTCTCGAAGGTCATGTTCGCGGCCAGGATCGGGAACCTCGCGCCGCGGAAGCGATCGCGGAACTGGCAGCCGTCGGTGGGGTGACAGCCGCCGCGCTGCATGCGCTGCAGCTCGGCGTAGCCCTCGTCCAGCTCGTGGTTGCCCACCGCGCTGGCGGCCACCCCGATGTTGTTCATGAACTCGATGGTCGGCTCGTCGTGGAAGAGCGCCGAGGTGGTGGGCGAGGCGCCCACGTTGTCCCCGGCGGAGAGCAGCACCGAGTTGCGGGCCTGGGCGCGCAACGCCTTGAGGTGGCTGGCGAAGTAGGCCGCGCCACCGGCCTCCACCTGCTTGCCGTCGGACAGGGTGATCCGCCCGGAGGACCCGGCAGGCGGTTCCAGGTTGCCGTGGAAGTCGTTGAAGGCGATCAACCGGACGTCCGTGCCGCCCCAGTTCGCCGGCGTCGCCGCCGCGGTGCCCGCGGTGAGCCCGGCCACGGCCAGCACGGCCCCGGCCAGGATCCCCGCCCGGCGCGGCAGCCGGATTCGAGTGCTCATGTGTCGCTGTCCCTCCTCCGGGCGGCCGCGCGGTGCGAAGCCCGGCCGAGGAGTCTGCCTCGTGTCAAGGGCCGTACACCAGTGGTGTGGTCGCGTCGTGATGAACAGCGCGCGGCCGGGAAACCAATAGCCTGGACCGGTGACCCCCGAGCCGCACGCCGAACCCAGGTGGCTGAGCGCACCGGAGATGCGGGCCTGGCGTACCTACATCGTCGGCAGCCAGCTGCTGGCCTACCAGCTCAACCGCGAACTCCAGGACCAGCACGGCCTGACCCTGGCCGACTACGAGATCCTGGTCCGCCTCTCCGAACAGCCCGACCACCGGATGCGGATGAGCCAGCTCGCCGGCGATGTGGCCAGTTCCAAAAGCCGCCTCTCCCACCAGATTACCCGCCTGGACCGGGCAGGCCTGGTGACCAGGACGGAATGCCCCAGCGACGGCCGCGGCGTGTTCGCCCAGCTCACCGAACCCGGCATGGACCGCCTGCGCACCGCGGCGCCCACCCACGTCGACGGCGTCCGCGACCACTTGATCGACCTGCTCACCCCCACCGAACAGGCCGCCCTGGCCCGGGTCTTCGAGAAGGTCCAGTCCCACCTGTCCGGTCAGTAGCACGCGCCCGACCAAGACCGACTAATCTCTCCTCTCGGAAGCGTGGCAGAGCGGCCGAATGCACCCGCCTTGAAAGCGGGAGACCTTAACGGGTCCGGGGGTTCAAATCCCTCCGCTTCCGCAATGGGCGACCCGTGTCCGCGGAAAGCGCGGACCGGGTCGCGTTCGCGTGTCTTGTGGGGGCCGAGCCCCCACGCCCCAGCCGGGGGCACGGCCCCCGGACCCCCGTCGCAGGTTGTGGAGCGCAGCTCGTTCCCCTGAACAGCGGGTCGGCAGGGCGCTACCGGTACAGCCCGAGCCCGGTGAGCATCATGAGGACGATGCCGGTCATCGCGGCCGCCAGCAGCCCGAGGCAGACCACCCCGCTGAACAGGCCTGCCAGCAGGTGGCCGATCGCGGGCTGGCCCGTGGCCAGCTTCGGGTTCTCCGGGTCGTAGGTGATGTCCGCCGGGCCCGGCCGCCGCCGCAGGAAGACGAAGGCCGCCGACTCGACCTCCATCGATCGGCCGGTGGCGGTGACGAACCGCAGCTTGGCGTACTTGGTCTGGTCGCTGGAACTGTGCCGGTAGCCGGTGATCTCGCCGGCCACCGTGACCCCGCGCCTGCGCAGCACCCAGAGGTCGCGCAGCAGCCAGCGCCACACCCCGCGCAGGCCGAAGAGCGCCGCCGTGGCCAGCCCGCAGAGCACACCGAAGCCGGCCGCGATGATCAGCCCGTTCACCGGCCCCGCCCACCACACCAGCAACAGCACCGCCACGCCCGCGCCCAGCGCCACCTTGGCCGCCAGGGCTAGCGGCTTGCGGGGCTGGGTGGTGCTGGTGGTGGTGGCCGCCGGATCGTGCTCGACCCGGCGCATCGCCCGCTCCAGCGCGTCGGTGAAGGCCGTCACCGACGCGTCGTTGCCGCCCTGGACCTCGTAGGTCTCCGTCGCCGTGGTCAGCACCACGCTCCGCCCGGACCGCTGGTGACCGGTCAGCGCGGCCAGTGGCACCCGCCTGCTCAGCCCCCCGCGGAACACCTCGATCTCCGACTTCCCCAGTCGGAAAGTCCCGCCCCGGCCCTTGAGGACCACGATCGCGTTACTCGCCATGCGGCGGACGTTAGGGCAGCGCGGCAGGCCGGATCAGCGCAATCGCCGAATCTCCCTGCCCAGCCCCAGACCGGGTGTCCACAGTGGACTGACGGTCATCCGGTGATGTCCGGCGCGGTCAGCACCGCCGAGCAGCGGGCCAGCAGGGCGCGCAGGGTGTCCTGTTCGGCTTTGGTGAACTCGGCGGCCAGGCGGCGTTCGACTGCGCTGGCGTGCTTGTCGGCCTGCTCGAAGGCGGTGCGGCCGGCCTCGGTGAGCCGGGTCTCCAGCACGTTGCGGTGCAGTTCGTGCGGGGCGCGTTCGATCAGCTTCGCCGACTCCAGGTTCCGCAGGATGGTGGTCATGGTCTGCGGGGTGACCCGGCTGCGGCGGGCCAGTTCAGCGGCGGAGATACCGGGCTGCTCGGAGAGCACCAGCAGGGCCGCGTACTGCGCCACGGTCAGGCCCACCGGCCGGAGAACCGCCTGCTTGACGCCCATCAGCTCGTGCTCGACGCGCTTGATGTCGCCGCCAAGGCGCTCGTCCAACGGCATGCCCATGCGCTGATGGTACGTCCATCGAATATCTGTTCGCCTGTTGACGAGTATCAGGGTACTGATTACATTCCGTGTCCTGATGAAGAACAGTGGACGGAGCGACATGAGCAAGCTGATGATTGGGCGGCGAATGCTGCTGACCCTGGCCGTGGCCGCCGGATCGGTGCTGGTCCTGCCGACCCAGGCCGGCGCGACGCAGGCCGGCTTACCCGCGGTGATCTCCACCAATGCCCCGCAACTGCACCCCGAAGGCGTGGCCTGGGACCCGCTGCGGCGGTCCTTCCTGGTCAGCTCACTGCGGCACGGCACGGTGTCGGTGGTCCGCCCGGACGGCCAGGTCCGCACCCTGGCCGCGGACCCGCGGATGATCTCCACCTTCGGCGTGCACGTGGACGCCGCCCGCGGGCGGGTGCTGACCGCCTACGGCGACTTCGGCCTCAGCCCGCGCTCCACCCCGGCGACCGTGCGCAAGTCCGCCGGCCTCGGCGTCTTCGACCTGCGCACCGGCCGCCTGCTGCACCTGGTCGACCTGGCCATCGGCGCCGGTGAGCACGCCGCCAACGACCTGGCCATCGATCCGGCGGGCAACGCCTACGTCACCGATCCGCTCAGCGACGCGATCTACCGGGTGGACGTGCACGGCCGGGCCTCGGTGCTGGTGCGCGATCCGCGCCTGCTCACCAACGGCATCGGCATGAACGGCATCGTCTGGCACCCGCGCGGCCACCTGCTCGCGGTCAACTACGCCACCGGCGTGCTGTGGAAGATCCCGCTGGCCAACCCGGCCGCGCTCACCCAGGTCGCCCTGCCCGAACCCCTGGTCGGCGGCGACGGCCTGGACCTGCGCCCGGACGGCTCGCTCACCGTGGTCACCAACAACCTCTCCGCCCCCGGCCGGGTCGCGATCCGGGTGCTGCGCTCCGCCGACGGCTGGCGCTCGGCCCAGGTCACCCGCCGCGCCGAGCCGTGGACCGACGCCGAGCCGACCACCGTCACGAGCACCCCGCACGGCAGTTACGTGCTGGACGGCCGCCTCGCCACTCTGCTCGCCGGCAAGCCGGTAGACACCTTCACCCTGCGCCGCCTGGGCTAGAACCGCCTGCGGGACCGGGAGATCACCCTGGCCCGGCGGCAGAGGTCGTCCACGATCTCCGCCTCCGCGGTCGGGGTGGTTCCGGTGCTGGGATCGCAGCAACTCGGCTTGGTGCGCTTGGTGCTGTCCGAGGGCCGCACCCCGGCCAGCCGGTACAGCAACTCGTAGACGTCCTGGTCCGGATCGGTGTCGTGCGGCCCGACCAGCAGCACGTAGGCGGAATCGGCGTCGTTGAAGGCGACCACCACCCGGTCCGCGCCCCACAGGTGCCGCACGCACAACCGCGGCAACGGCTCCGGCCCGGTCACCCGGTAGGACAGCGCCGCACAGGCCCGATGGCTCAGCTCGTCCAGGAAATGCTCGTAGGCCCGCTTGGACGGACCACGCAGCGCGGCCACCTGGGCAACGGCGACCGGCGTCTCGATGACGGTGATGGGCATGGGTTCCGGGTGATCACACCCGCCGCACGACGCGCCCCTCGCCGCGGTTCATCTGCGCCAGGCTCTCGGCCAGGTCCAGCCGGTCCAGCAACGCCTGATCGCTGAGCCGCCGGTGCACTTCGTCCAGCAACCCCCGGCTGCGCCCGGCCTGCCGCAGATCCTCCACCAGCAACCGCACCTGGTGCAGCCGCCGCACGTCGATCCGCAACGTCGGATCCACCTGCGCGATGGTCAGCACACCCTCACTGGCCCAGGCCCGCACCGTCTTCTCGGTCAGCTCCAGCAGCTCCCCGGCCACCGCGGGCCGCACCGGCAACGCACCGGCCAGCCGCTTCTCCGCCAGGCTGAGCAGTCGCAACCGTCGATCATCGTTGCGCGGCAACGTCTCGGCGACTTCCTCGATCACCTCGATCTCGGCGAAGAGGTCCCGCAACTGCTGGGTCTCGGTCACGATCGACATGGCCAACCCCTTCCCGTGGCTACCGATTATTCAACTTTTTTCCGGTAGTCGTCAAGGGCCGGGCCGTACGCACGCGGGCACTGATCGGTAGGCGGCCAGGAACCCCTGCGGTGCCTTGCGCGCGGTCGGCGGGCAAGGCCGAGCCGTCCAGTTCCTTTACCCGTTGATCCCGCTGTGAAACCTAACGGCAGACTCAGCGCGCAGGACTTTGGTCGACCAAGTCGCGGCGGTCGGATCCGGTTGCGCCGTCGGGGTGATTCCTGTGGTGGCGGCGAGGGCGAGCAGCCTGACCTTCACGATTCCCCCAGTTGGTCGTTGCCTAACCAGAGGACACCGCTGCCCCGACCGAAGTTGTCACCTGGTGAACACGCGGGCTCGCCGGAATTGCTCCGTATGGTTGGTCACGTTGACTGCTGTTCACCCTCGCGTGATTGGGTGAGTCCATGACGCAGACCCGCACCGAGACGCTGCTGCTCACCGACGGCAGCGAACTGCGCTGCACCGTGGCCGAGCCGGACGGGGTGGTACGGGGCGGGCTGGTGCTGCTGCACGAGGCCAGGGGCGTCACCGACGCGGTCCGCGGGCTGGCCGCCAGCCTGGCCGAGGAGGGCTGGCTGACCGTCGCCCCACACCTCTACCACCGCGACGGCGACGACGAGCAGATCGACTCCGAGGACGACGACCGGGTCGCGGACAAGGTGAGCCGGCTCTCCGGCGACTCCGTGCTGGCCGACACCGACGCCGCCTTCTCCTGGCTGGCCCAGCGCGAGGTGGCCGTCGACCGGATGGGCATCGTCGGCTTCGGCCTCGGCGGCGCGGCCGCACTGGTGGTCGCGGCCAGCCGCACCCTGGGCGCGGCGGTGACCATCAACGGCGGCGGCATCATCGCGCCGCTGTCCGACGGACTGCCCTCGCTGGTCGAGGTGGCCGGTGAGCTGACCTGTCCGTGGCTGGGCATCTACAGCGAGGCGGGCACCGGCATCCCGGCCGAGGACGTGGCCAAGCTGCGCGACGCCGCCGCCGAGGCCGAGGTGGCCACCGACGTGGTGCGCTACCCCGGGCCGGTCGAGGACAGCGGCGCCAAGGACCCGGCCGCGGTGGCCGACGCCTGGCAGCGCACCCTCAACTGGTTCGACGCGCACCTGCGCTGATCCCCGTTCCGGGTATCCTCACCCTGTGTGAACACCGGTTTTTCCGGGTGACGAATTTCCCGGGAACCGCACAGGCCCCCCAGTGCGTCTGACACGATGTCGGCGGGTTCCCACTCCGAGGGGCTCCCGGATACCACTGAACAGGTCGTAAGGGGAGAGCGCACATGAGTTACGGCGCTTCACTGGAGGAGATGCGGCGCGCCGCCCAGGACGTCCGCAAGGTCAACGGCGATGTGGACAACCAGCTGCGCAGGCTGCGTCAGGCCGTCCAGGACGTGAAGTCGTTCTGGCGTGGCGACGCGGCCAAGGCGTTCGACGGGCTCATGGACCAGTGGGACCAGGACGCCCTCAAGCTGAATCTCGCGCTGAATGACATCGCGTCCAATCTGGACAAGATGCACAGCGGTTACGCCCAGCAGGAAGAGCAGCACCAGCAGGGCATGAGCAAGATCCAGAACGAGCTGGGCTGAGCGCGGGACAACGGGAGCGAAGACGATGAGCGGCGAAATCGAAGTCAGTTTCGAGCAGCTGGGCAACACCGCCGAGAAGGTGCGTAGCACCACCGCCGAGCTGGAGCGCCTGCTGGGCGACCTCAAGGCCAACCTGGCCCCGACCGCGGCCAGCTGGTCCGGTAAGGCAGCCGAGGCGTGGCAGGGGCACCAGCAGCGCTGGGACTCCTCCTACGAAGACCTCAAGGGTGTGCTCGGCCAGATCGGCCGCGCGCTGGAGAGCGCCAACCAGAACTACCAGGACGCGGAATCCCGCAACGTCAAGCGCTGGGGCTGACCCCTTCGCGCTGAGCCTCGCGACCCCGGCCGGAACACGCGGTGCGGGGTCGTTCGGCGTTCTGGGACGCTGCTCACCACACCTGGCCTGATCGGCGGCGATCAGCTAGGAACTCAGACATGACCGACTCCACGCCCGGCAACGACGCCGGAGTGCCGGAACTGCTGTGGCAACCCCAACCAGGCCGGGTCGGGGCCAGCCGGATGGCGGCCTTCCGCGGCTGGCTGCGCACCCAGCACGGACTGGACCTGGCCGACTACCCGGCACTGTGGCAGTGGTCCACCAGCGATCTGCCCGCGTTCTGGGGCGCACTGGCGGACTTCCTCGACGTGACCTTCCACGAGCGGCCGAGGGCGGTGCTCGGCTCCACGGCGATGCCGGGCGCCGAGTGGTTCCCCGGCAGCACGCTCAACTACGCCGAGCACGCGCTGCGCCCAGGCCCCGGCAAGGGCGAGGGGGACCCGGCGGTGGAGTTCGTCCGCGAGGACGGCCTCAGCGCCCGGCTGACCTACGGCGAACTGCGCGCCAAGGTGGCCGCCGCCCGCGCCGGCCTGCGTGAACTGGGCGTGCGCCAGGGCGACCGGGTGGCCGCGCTGGTGCCCAACTCGCCGGACACCCTGATCGCCTTCCTGGCCGCGGCCAGCCTCGGCGCGGTGTGGTCCTCCTGCTCGCCGGACTTCGGCGCGCGGGCCATCTCCGACCGGTTCACCCAGATCGAGCCGACCGTGCTGATCGCGGTCAACGGCTACGTCTACAACGGCCGGTCCTTCGACACCCGGCCCACCGTGGAGCGGCTGCGCGGGGAGATCCCCGGGCTGCGCGCCACCGTGCTGGTGGACTACCTGGGCAACGGCGCCACCCAGCCGGGCACCCAGGACTGGACCGAACTACTCGACCGGCACCAGGACGCGCCGCCGGGCTTCGACCCGGTGCCCTTCGACCACCCGCTGTGGATCCTCTACTCCTCTGGCACCACCGGCCTGCCCAAGGGCATCGTGCACGGCCACGGCGGCATCGTGCTCGAACACCTCAAATCCCTTGCCCTGCACGCGGATCTGGGCCCAGGCGACCGGTTCCTGTGGTTCACCACCACCGGCTGGATGATGTGGAACTACCTCGTCTCCGGCCTGATGGCAGGCTGCACCGTGGTGCTCTTCGACGGCAGCCCCGGCTATCCCGACCTCGGCGCGCTGTGGCGGGTGGTGGAACGGCTCAAGGTCACCTACTTCGGCACCTCCGCGCCGTACGTGCAGTCCTGCCTCAAGCGCGGCCTGCGCCCGGCCGAGCAGCACGACCTGTCCGCGCTGCGGGTGATCGGCTCCACCGGCGCCCCGCTGAGCCCGGAGGGCTTCGGCTGGCTGGCCGAGCACGTGGGCGAGCACATCCAGATCGCCAGCGTCTCCGGCGGCACCGACCTGTGCACCGCCTTCGTCGGCGCGGCCCCGGATGTGCCGGTGTGGCTGGGCGAGATCTCCTGCCGGCTGCTCGGCGCGGCGGTGGCCGCCTACGACGAGGCGGGCAACCCGGTGGCCGACGAGGTCGGCGAACTGGTGATCACCGCGCCGATGCCGTCCATGCCGGTGTTCTTCTGGCGGGACCCCGACGGCAGCCGGTTGCGGGAGGCGTATTTCGAGACCTACCCGGGTATCTGGCGGCACGGCGACTGGATCCGGATCACCCCGCGCGGGTCCTGCGTGATCTACGGCCGGAGTGATTCCACTCTCAATCGCGGTGGCGTGCGGATGGGCACCAGCGAGTTCTACCGGGTGGTGGAGGGCTTCGAGGAGGTGCTGGACTCGCTGGTCATCGACACCTCGGGGGCCGGCCAGACCGACGGTGAGCTGCTCTGTTTCCTGGTGCTGGCGCCGGGGATCGAGCTGGCCGAGGTGGAGCCGCGGCTGCGCGCCGAACTGCGCGGGGCGCTCTCACCCAGGCACGTGCCGAACCGGTTCCTGGCCATCACCGACGTGCCGCGCACGCTCAACGGGAAGAAGTGCGAGGTGCCGGTGAAGAAGATCCTGGCGGGCATGCCGCCGGAGCGGGCGGTCAGCCGGGACGCGCTGACCAATCCGGAGGCCCTGCGGCCGTTCGAGGAGCTGGCCGCAAAGGCCGCCGGAACCAGGCCGTGACGTGCGGAGACGTTTTCGGTAAGGGAATTACCGAAGTGTCATCCGATCGAGTGTTGCCAAGCTTGTGCGGCGGGTGAAACCGTCTGCCCGTGTCCACCGGACGTGGGACTGAGTGGACGCAGGGGATGATCCGGACGGACGGGTCGTTCGCGATCATGGGAAACCGTGATGGACAGTCGGGGCAGGGCGGTAAACGCCCTGCTCCGGCCCCTGATGACCCCCCGTTTTGGCGGATCCTCCGGGGGTGTGTAAAGTACTGATCCGGCGGCCCCACAAGGCCCCGGGAGGCTTCGCCTAGTCTGGTCTATGGCGCCGCACTGCTAATGCGGTTGGGGGCTTCAACCCCCTCCCGGGTTCAAATCCCGGAGCCTCCGCAGTGCTTGGCTTCGGTCAGGCCACAACTGAAGATGATGCGCTCGTAGCTCAACGGATAGAGCACTTGACTACGGATCAAGAGGTTGCAGGTTCGAATCCTGCCGAGCGCGCCACCCAAAGAACTGCCGCATGTCGGCAGTTCTTTGCTTTCTGTGCTAGACTGGGTCCCATCAGTTGGATGCAGTCATCTTTTCCTCGAACGTTGTGAAGCGCCCGCAGGAATTTTGACCGGCGGGCTCGCGCGTTCGGGAGGGCATCTCCCTTCATCGCACCGGCCTGCCTGCGGCAGCTGTCGGCCTGCGAGGTGCAGGTCGCGAAGAGTGCAATCAGGGAGATTAGATGGCTAAGGGCACTGTGAAGTGGTTCAACGGCGAGAAGGGCTTCGGCTTCATCGCCCAGACTGACGGCGGTCCGGACGTCTTCGTCCACTTCAGTGCTATCCAGGGCAACGGTTACCGCACCCTGGAGGAGAACCAGCCGGTCGAGTTCGAGATCACGCAGGGCCCCAAGGGCCCGCAGGCGGAGCAGGTGCGCGCCGTCTGAGGCGTACCACCACGTAGCTCTGTCGAAGCCCACACCGCTCGCCGGTGTGGGCTTCGCTGCATTCGCGGTAGGTTACGGCCGAGTTTGCTAACGGATTGATATCGGGGAGATCCCGAAATGGCAACTACCCTCACGGCGGGGTTTCGCGCATGACTGCCAGATTAGTTTCGCAGTGTAGCCGACTTTCTTCTGTTCAGAAGTAACGCGACCCCATAATGCGAGGTCAAAAGGGTGTGCTACCGCCATCGGTAAGACGAATGAATTAGGCCGAATGGCGTAGTGATCGATAGCTCTCGGTAAGGGATTGTGTACCCACCCCTGGGGGCAGCCCATTGGACCCCGGCGGTACTGTCCGTCGCGTTCTCGCCCCGATCATGCCCCTTGAATCGGCCTCGTCCGGGTGAGTACCAGCGCTGACACCTCGTATCCCCACATGCCCGTTCTGGGAGTTCTCACACTTCCGGCGGGAAGGAGAGTTATGGCATCCCGGTTGCGCGCCGCGCGCCTAGGCGCGGTGCTCCTCACTGCGACCGCGATTTCGCTGGTTTCCGCCGCCCCCGCCATGGCCCAGACCAAGGCCAAGGTCGACAAGACCGCCAACGAGGGGAACTTCCACGTTCGCCTCAACGACGGCAAGTCCGTCCCGACCCTGCTCATCGGCCTGCGCCTGCCCGACGGCACCGCGCTCAAGACGTACTGCGTCGAGCTGACCGTGGGCGTGCGCGACAACGCGCAGATGATCGAGTCCCCGTGGAGCAAGTACCCGGGTGCTGACAGCAAGGGTCACGACAACCAGTCCGACTTCAAGTCCAGCCCGGACAAGGTCAACTGGATCCTGCACCACTCCTACCCGACCATCGACGTGGCCGAGCTGGGCAAGACCGTCGGCGCCGACCTCGACAACAACGAGGCCATCGCCGGCACCCAGGCCGCGATCTGGCACTTCAGCAACAAGGTCAGCCTGCACGACAACAACACGCCGGACGTCAAGGCCGTCTACAAGTACCTGACCGGCGAGAAGAACGTGGGCATGAAGAACCAGCCCGCGCCCTCGCTGGAGCTGACCCCCGAGCAGCTGGCGGGCAACGCCGGCAGCAAGATCGGTCCGTTCATGGTCAAGTCCACCGCGGAGAAGATCAAGCTCACCGCGGACGCGCCCAAGGGCGTGAAGGTGGTCGACAAGGCGGGCAAGGAGATTACCGAGGCCACCAACGGCCAGGAGATCTTCGTCGACGTCCCCGCGGACGCCCCGGCAGGCAAGGCCGGCTTCAAGCTGGAAGCCACCACCAAGATCGACAAGGGCCGGCTGTTCGTCGCCAACGACGGCAAGCCCTCGCAGACCCTGATCCTGGCCCAGGCGACCAACGCCAAGCTGGCCGCACAGGCCAAGGTCGACTGGAAGGCGGCTCCGGTCACCACCAAGCCGACCACCAGCACCACCACCCAGGCGCCGACCACGACCTCCAAGACCGAGGTCCCGGCGACCACCACCAGCCCGGTTCCCCCGGTGAAGAACACCGGCGGCCTGGCCAACACCGGCGCCTCGGTGATCACCCTGTCGCTGGTCGGCGTGGTGCTGCTCGGCGGCGGTGCGCTCGCCCTGGTGCTCCAGCGTCGCCGCAAGCGCGCCTGAGTCCGCACGGCTAGCTAGTCAAGACCGGCTGCGCCGGGCTCCCAACGGGGGAGCCCGGCGCAGCTTTTTTGTTGCTGGGCAAGCGGATCAGAACAGGCAGCCCACGATGGGCAGCTCCAGGTGGCAGCGCGCCTGGGGCAGGCCGGCCACGTAGATGTCGCCGTCGGCCACCTTCACATCGCGGTCGGAGGAGGAGCCGGTGGCGATGATCCGGGCCGGATCGCGGAACCCGGTCACCACCTCGACCCGCTGCACCGGCTTCGGTGTGCTGATCACCGTTTCCGGGCTCCACTGCTTGCCGCCGCGCAGCAGGAAGGTCTCGATGTTCGGCTTGCCGTCCTTGGTGGCGTAGACCCGCCAGGTGTTGCCGTCCAGGCGTTCCACCTCCCTGGTGCGGTAGCCGGTGGCCACCTCGGTCACCGTCCACTTCCCGTGCTCGAACACCGCGGCCTTGTTGTGCCACAGCCCTGCGTTGTCGGTCTCGAACCACAGCGTGAACGGTTTCCCGTTGGCCACGCCGACCTGCTGGATGTAGTCCGGCGACTTGATCCCGCCGGGCAGCGCGACCGGCGTCTCCACGATCTTGAGCCGCTGCTCCTGGTCCGCGTCGTCGATCTGGGTGCCCAGATCACGCCCGGCCGCGGAGTAGAAGTGCCGGTTCGCCGGGTCGAACCAGGCGTAGTAGATGTTGCGGTGGTAGCGGTCGTGCTTGTTGCCCTCGGGACCGCCGCCGGCCAGCGTGTAGACGATATGCACCCGCTCGCGGCTGGTGAGCGAGGCGGGCTCGTAGCGCAGCTGGCCGATGTAGATCTCGTCCATGTTGTCCGGGCGATCGGTGGAGCCGATGGCGAAGCGCTGCCCGGTGAGCTGCTCGGAATTGCGCCAGCTGCGGCCGTTGTCGGTGGAGACGACGTAGCGCATCGGGCGGAAGTCGGTCGGCTTGCTCGGGTCCAGTTCCTGCGAGGTCTCGCGGAAGAAGACGTAGATCGTGCCGTTCGCGGTCTTGAACGGCATCGGGTAGCTGGCCGCCGCGCCCTCGGCGATGGTGGCCTGGGTCCAGGCGCCCTCGACTGAGCGCGGCTTGGGCGAGCGGGTCACTCGCAGGGACTTGTTGTGCATGCCCTGGAAGACCAGCAGGTACCCGTCGTCGGCCTGCACGATGGTCGGGTAGTTGTGCGGATCGGACTCGCCGTCGGCGATTTGCCGGGGCGCGGTCCAGGTCTTCTTCTTGTGGTCATAGGCCTGCACGTAGTTGTGCGCGTGCTGGCCGGACCAGGTGGCGATGGTCTGGTCGCTGACCTTGTCATAGACCGCACCCGCCATCGGGCGGCGGTCGGTCCGGGATGCCACCGTGCTCGCCGGTGTCATCACGCTGAACTGCGGCGCGGCCTTGCTCGGTGCTGTCTCCGGGGCGGCGGATGCCACGGGTGCGGTCGCCAGCACCGCTGCGACCAGCGGTAATGGCAACAGGGCGCGAAGTGTTCGCGTCATGGGCGGGGACCTCCTGGTTACCAGCGGTATCCAGGCGGCGGCAGCGACTACTTAACCATAGGAGGGGCGTTCAAGGTCGAGTACGCTCGGTCGGGTGCAGGAACAGGTGAACTCCACAGCTACCGCCCGGCGGCAGAAGATGGTCACCTGGCGGGGTCATGACCTGCCCAGCCTGGAGTCCGCGCGATTGGTGCTGGCCGAGGGCCTTCGCTTCCGCGGCACCGGCCGCCTGGTCGTAGCCGCCAACGCCGAGACCGAGGCGTTCAGCGCCTCCTACGAGGTCGGCGTGAACGAGGCGGGCGAGGTGAAGCGGTTACTCGTGCGCAGCACTACCGCCGAGCACGAGCGGCAGATCTCCTTCAGCCGCTCGCACGACGGCTTCTGGCTCTACGACCGCGGCCAGGGCCCGCAGCGGGACGAGTTCCAGGGCGCGGCAGAGGTCGACGTGCAGTTCTGCGTGCTGTTCAACACCCTGCCGATCCGCCGCCACCAGCTGCACCAGGAGTCCGGTGAGGCCACCATGCCGGTGCTCTGGGTGTCCCTGCCCGAGCTGGAACTGAGCGTGGTGCACCAGACCTACCGCACGGTGACCGTCGGCGAGCGCGAGTCGGTGGTCAACTTCTCCTGGCCCGGCTTCACCGCGGACATCACCGTGTGCGAGGACGCCGTGGTGCTGGATTACCCCGGGATCTCCGTCCGCGCCTAGACCCGGACCGCGATCGCAACCCCCTGGCCCACACCCACGCAGGCCGCCGCGATCCCCAGACCGCCGCCGCGCTGCCGCAGGTGCCGGCACAGGTCGATGATCACCCGGGGCATCGAGGCGCCCAGCGGGTGGCCGTAGGCGATCGCGCCGCCGTGCACGTTGACCCGGTCCCGGTCCACCTCGGGCAGGTGGTGCAGCACGGACAGCGCCATCGCGGCGAATGCCTCGTTGATCTCCCACAAGTCCACGTTCTCCGCGCGCACGCCCAGTCGCAGCAGCAGCCTGCGGATCGCGGGCACCGGGGCCAGGGTGAACTGGTGCGGCTCGTCCGCGGCCACCGTGCTGGCCACGATCTCGCCCAGCGGCTGCACGCCCAGTTCGGTGGCGGCGGCCTCGGTGCCGATCAGCGCGGCCACCGCGCCGTCGCTCAGCGGCGAGGAGTTGCCGGCGGTCACCGGGCCGTCGGCGGAGAAGGCCGATTTGAGCTGGGCCAGCTTCTTGTCCGAGGTGTCCGAGCGGACCGATTCGTCCCGGCGCACGATCTGGGTGGAGCGCGGGCCGTCGGGGGCCAGCACCGGGAAGACGAACCCGTCGTGCACGCCCGCGTCCCAGGCCGCCGCGGCCCGCCGGTGCGAGCGCAGCGCGAACAGGTCCATCTCCGCGCGGGTGATCTTCAGCCCGGTGGCCACCTGCTCGGCGGCCAGGCCCAGCGGCACCGTCCACTCCGGGCGCATCCGCGGGTTGACCAGCCGCCAGCCCAGCGCGGTGGAGACGACCTCCATCTTGTCCGGCAGGCCCTTGTCCGGGCGGGGCATGACAAACGGGGCGCGGCTCATGCCCTCGACCCCGCCGACCACCACCAGATCCGCGTCCCCGGCCACAATGGCCCGCCTGGCCTGCACGAAGGTCTCGCCACCTGAGGCGCACAACCGGTTGAGGGTCACCCCCGGCACGGTCACCGGCAGCCCGGCCAGCAGCGCGGCCATCCTGGCCACGTTGCGGTTGTCCTCGCCAGCGCCGTTGGCGTCGCCGTAGATCACGTCGTCGATGCGCGCCGGATCGAGCTGCCCGCTGCCGTCGGGTCCGTGCCGCCGGAGCAGCTCGGTGATCGGCAACGTCGCCAGGTCGTCCACCCGGACCTCGGACAGGCCACCGCGGTAGCGGCCGAACGGGGTGCGAGCGGCATCCAGGATCAGTGCGGGCATACCGACCATGCTGGACCATGCGGCCGGTTCGCGCGTCGCCGCTGTGAGATCAGTGACGAGCAGACCTCACTCGCGGGCAACCATGATCGGCAGGAAGGCGTAGGCGGTCGGGGTGTCCCAGCTGGTGCCCACCGCGCGCACCTCCACGGTGTGCGGACCGGCCGAGGTGCTGCTCAGGTTCAGCGCGATCCGCCAGCTGCCTGCCGCGCCGGGGCCGTCCTTGGCGGTGGGCAGCACCGCCAGCCGGTCCCCGTCCAGCCGCACCTCCAGCCCGGCCAGTCCGGCCAGTTCGCCCGCCGCGAGCTGCCCGGCCCGGCCGTCCAGCCGGATCTCGATCACCGCCCGCCCCTTGGCCACCGGCTCCCCGCCGGGCACCGGCCGCCCGGCCGCGTCCAGCAGCGTCGCACCCGGCTCGGCCAGCGCCGGTCCAGGCCGCGGCAACTTGCGGTCGGCCCGGTTGGCCGGCGGCTCGTCCGCGGCCTGTCCCGCGGCCGGGCGCAGGTCCAGCGAGGCCGGGCCGTAGTCCAGCTGGACCACCGCGTCCTCCTGCCGGAGCTGCACGTCCAGCAGGTAGCGCTGCGCGTCCACCGCGAGCGCGGCCGCGGGTAGGTCCGCGACCACGGGGAACCAGCTGCCCGCGGTCAGGCCCATGCCGGGGAACACCGGCCGCACCGGGTACCCGGTCCCGTTGACGAACGCGGTGAGCCTGGGCTCCGGCCCGTCCAGCGGCGAGCGCACCGCCATCCGCAACAGCGCGCCCTCGGTCCCGCGCAGCGGCCGGGTGTCCTCCGGCGCCTTGGGCTGAGCCGAGCGCGGGAGGTCCACCAGCACCCTGGGCGTCACCCGCAACGGCGGCGTCTGGACCGGCTCTCCGTCGAAGGCGACCAGGTCCAGCAGCACATCGGTGACCCCGCTGCCCCGCCCGCCGAACCCGAACAGCACGGTGGCCTGCCGCCAGGTCCGCGCCACCGGCGTCGCACCCAGCACCTGCCCGTCCCGCACTACCCGCAACTCGCCACCGGCGAAGACGATCTCCCACCGCTGCGAGCGCCCCACCGGCGGCGCGGCCACCCCGGGCAGCCGCGCCTCCCCACCCGGATGCCGCACCAGCACGCCCTCGGTGGCCAGCTCCACCCGGATCGCCCCCGGCGGCAGCAGCCGATCGCCGACGACATCCACCGGCCCCGGCACGAAGTCCACGGTCAGCCGGTCCCGGTGCTCCGGCGCGTCGGTCTCCAGCACCACCCGCCCGCCGTTGTCCCGCAACCGCAACGGCGTGCGCGCCCGCAACCCGGTCGGCCGGTCCCCGCAGTTGGCGCTGACCACCAGCCGCCCACCGGACACCCCGGTCCAGGCACAACCCGGCCGCTGCACCAGCTGCCAGCGCGAGCCCACCTCGTCCTCGGTGCCATCGAAGAGATCCGCGAAACTCCAGCCCTCGGCCGGCGTGCGCGGCGTGCCCGCCCCGCCGAGAGGATCGGAGCGCTGCCCGAACGCGTCCACCGCCCGCACCTCGACCGGATAGGCCAGCCCGTCGGTGAGCCCGTCCAGTTGCGCGCTGCGCTCGGCCACCAGCCGGGTCCGCCGATCATCGCCCCAGGTCACCTCGTACCCGGCGGCCTCGCCCAACCAGCTCAGCACCAACCGCCGCGACCCCGGCCGGACCTCCAGCCCGGTGGGCGCGGCGGGCTTGGCGCCGGGCACCGGCAGCAACACGCCATCGGCCCGGAACTCGGTCATGGTCCGGTACGGCGGCAACTCGGGCAGCGCGGGCTGCTCCTCGCCGGACCCGCGCAGCACCACCACCGTCCCGACCAGCAGCACCGCGGCGCCCAACACCACCGCCAGCCGCAGCCGAGGTTCCATCCGCCCACGTTAGGCGGGCGAAACCCCGGCGTACAGCTGCCGCTGGAGTACTAGGCGGAGTACTAGACGCGCTCTTCGCCGACGGCCAGATCGTCCTCGATCGAGGTGATCCGGCCACCCAGTGTGCCCAGGTCGAGCAGTTCGTCCAGGGCGTTGGGGTCCTTCAGGTCGATCCGGACCTCGGCCGGGCCTGCCTGCGGGGTCGCGGTGAAGCCGCGGCGGGCCTCGTGCCCGGCGTCCACGGTGACCGCCAGGCCGCCGGTGGAGGCCAGTGAGCCGCGGGCCGCGCCCAGCCGGCCCAGGGCCTCGTCCAGTGCCTCCAGCAGGGCTGCCCGGTTGCCCTCGCACATGGCCCGGACCAGTTCCGGCCGGGTGCCCGCGACCCGGGTGCCGTCGGCGAAGGAGCCAGCGGCCAGCGACCAGGCCAGTGGGCCGCCCTCGGCGCCGACCGCGGCCAGCACCGCGGCGAACAGGTGTGGCAGGTGGGAGATGCGGGCGACCGTGGCGTCGTGCTGTTCCGGGGTGGCCGGGATGACGTGCGCGCCGCAGGCGATGGCCAGCCGGGCGACCTGGGCCCAGCGGGTCAGGTCGGTCTCCTCCTCGGCGGTGACCACCCAGGGCGCGCCGCGGAACAGCTCGGCCGAACCCGCGGCCCAGCCGGACTCGGTGGAGCCTGCCATCGGGTGGCCGCCCACGTAGCGGACCGCGGGCAGGATGCGGCCCACCGCCTCGGCCACCGGGCCCTTCACGCTGACCACGTCGGTCAGCGAGCAGGACGGGGCCAGCGCGCGGATCTGCCGGAGCACCTCCTCCAGCGCGGTCAGCGGCACGGCCAGGACGATCAGCGCGTCCTCGTCCGAGGCTCGGCGCAGCGCGTCCTCCACGCTCGCCTCGACGTCATAGCCGTCGGCCAGCGCCGCGTCTCGATCTCCCTCGGACTTGGTCGCGCCCCACGCCGGATACCCGGCCGACCGGACTGCCCGTAGCACCGAGCCGCCGATCAGCCCGAGCCCGAGCACACACACCGAATGCATTCATCCATCCTTCCGCTGCCCTCACCCCGCAGGGTTTGCTACCCCGTGTTCCCGGCGTTGTCTGCCTGGTTCGCGGGAGAAGCGGTTATCCGGAGTTCTTCGTCGGTCAACGCCCACACCGGTTCGCTGCCCAGCGGCGGACCAGCGGTGACCTGGATACCGCTGATCCGGTACTCGTCCCGGCTCGGCTGCACGGTGTACCCGGCGCTGCGCAGGACGGCGGTCATCGCCTCGGCCATCACCACGCCGATCCGGAACGAGTGGCCGATCACCGGATGGTCCGTCTGCCCGCTGGTCATCGCCCGGCGGCTGACGTGGCACAGCCGTGGACTGGCCGTCCACTCCACGTGCACCCCGCCCGCCGAGTCCTGCCCGGGGTCCACGCTGACCTCCGCGCCCGGGTGCAGATCACTGGCCAGGGTCTTGGGCACCACCGGCAGTCCGGCCGCGGCCAGTTCGTCCCGGACGCAGACCGCCAGGAACTCCCGCCGGGCCAGCTCCTCGGGTTCGGCCTTCGCGAAGCTCACCGCAGCGCGTCCAGCGCGAAACCGGCGTACATGGCCACCCCGTGCGCCATCGCGGCCTCGTCGAAGATCACCCGGTTGGAGTGGTTGGCCGCGGCCTCGTGGACCGGGGTGCCCGGCGGGCAGGCGCCAAGGAAGGCCATCGCGCCCGGCACCTCCTGCAGCACATAGGACCAGTCCTCGGCGCCCATCAGCGGGTCCTGCATGGGTGCGGCGTGCGCCGGGCCGAGCACCGCGGCGGCCAGGTCGACCACGCCGGGGCCGACCACCTCGTCGTTGACCGTGACCCCGTAGCCCAGGATCACCTCGACCTCGGCGGAGCAGCCGTGCGCGGCGGCCACGTGCTCGCACACCCGGCGGGCCTCCTCGTGCACCAGCACCCGGGTGCTCTCCGAGAGCGCCCGGATGGTGCCCTGCAGGTGTGCCACCTCGGGGATGATGTTGCTGGTGGTGCCCGCCTTGATGTGCGCGATGGTGACCACGGCCGGGTCGAACACGCTGATCCGGCGGGTGATCATGGTTTGCAGCGCGCCGACCATGGCCGCGGCGGCGGGCACCGGATCCAGCGCGTCGTGTGGGGCCGAGGCGTGTCCGCCGCGGCCGGTGACGGTGACGTTCAGGATGTCCGAGGAGGCCATGATCGGCCCCGGCCGGGACTGGAACATGCCGCTGGCCAGGGTCGAGGTGATGTGGATGGCCAGCGCCCGCTCCGGCCGCGCGCCCGTGATGTCCAGCAGCCCCTCGTCCAGCATGTACTTGGCCCCGTGGTGTCCCTCCTCGCCGGGCTGGAACATGAACACCACCTTCCCGGCCAGGTCCGCGCGCCGCTGGCTGAGCAGCCGGGCGGCCGAGGCGAGCATCGCCACGTGCGTGTCGTGCCCGCAGGCGTGCATGGTGCCGGGGGTGGCCGAGGCGAACTCCAGACCGGTGTCCTCAGTCAGTGGCAGCGCGTCCATGTCCGCGCGCAGCAGCACCGTCCGGCCCGGCCTGCCGCCCTCCAGCACACCCACGACCGAGGTGGTGGACTCGCCGGTGTGCGTGCTCAGCGGCAGGTCGGCCAGTTCGGCGAGCACCGCGGCCTGGGTGGTCGGCAGCCGCAGTCCCTGCTCGGGGTGACGGTGGATCCGGCGGCGCAGCGCGACCGTTCGCGGCTGGAGATCACGAGCCTGGTCCAGGACGCCGGCCAGCCGGGCGTCGGAGGGGTGCACGGGAGCGCTCATGGGGACAGTGTCGCCTGTGGGCCGGACCCGGGGACACCTTCATTTGGCACGCCACGCCGCGTACGCGGGATAGTGCTTTCGGGTTAAGCGTTATGCGCATAACGTGTGCCCCATGTCGGTGCAGGAGCCGGTCATCGGCTTCGCGGTTGCGGTGGTTCGTGAGGAAGGCCGTTGGCGGTGTGCGCCGATGGACAGTTCGGCGCTGGCCGACCTGGACGCGGCGATCACCGAACTGCGCAGGGCAAGGTCTACGGGTGCGGTGTTCGGCATGCTCGCCGTCGACGACGAGTTCTTCGTGCTCATCCGGCCCGCCCCCACCGGGGTGGCGCTGCTGCTCTCGGACGCGGGCGCCGGACTGGACTACGACGTGGCCGCCGACGTGCTGGACCAGCTCCGGATCGAGCCGCCGGACCCCGACGACGAGGACATCTGGCCCGCCGGTGACTTCACCGTGCTGGCCGACCTCGGCCTGCCCGAACCCGAGCTGCAGCTCATCGTGGACGACATCGACCTGTACCCGGACGAGCAGCTCATGATGATCGCCCAGCGCTGCGGGTTCGCCGAGGAGCTGAGC
Organism: Crossiella sp. S99.2; assembly: GCF_023094165.1. Taxonomy (GTDB): domain Bacteria; phylum Actinomycetota; class Actinomycetes; order Mycobacteriales; family Pseudonocardiaceae; genus Crossiella. Next base: position 119,765 of record NZ_JALMDK010000002.1, read on the forward strand.
AAGGTCACCGAGCGGCTGCAGCAGTGACCGCACCGCCCTCGGCGGCGGATCTCGCGGCCATGCGCACCGCGCTCGATGCCGCACGCGGCGCGCTGGCCATGGGGGACGTGCCGATCGGCGCGGTGGTGCTGGCCCCGGACGGCCGGGAACTGGCCCGCGCGCACAACGCCAGGGAAGCGGCCGCCGACCCCACCGCACACGCCGAGATCCTGGCCCTGCGGGCCGCGGCCAAGGCCAACGGCGACGGCTGGCGCCTGGACGGCTGCACCCTGGTGGTGACCCTGGAGCCGTGCACGATGTGCGCCGGCGCGATCGTGCTGGCCAGGGTAGCCAGGGTGGTTTTCGGCGCCTGGGAACCCAAGACCGGCGCGGCCGGTTCGCTGTGGGACGTGCTGCGCGACCGTAGGCTCAACCACCGCCCCGAGGTGCGCGGCGACGTGCTGGCCGCGGAGTCCGCGGCGCTGCTCGCGGAGTTCTTCCGGGACCACCGGGACGGGTGAGTCGGCTCACAAGGGCGTGATGTCGCCGGAGAACGGGCACTCCGTAGTGGGTGAGCGACCGGCTAGAGGCCGGATCCGCCGAAGCTCGAAGGGAGCCCCCATGAGCGTGTTCGACAAGGCCAAGGACAAGGCTGAGCAGTTGGTCGGCCAGGCCAAGGAGAAGATCGGCCAGCTCACCGGCAACGAGGAGCTGGAGGCCGCGGGCAAGCGCGACCAGCTCTCCGGTGAGGTCAAGGAGACCGCGCACGACGTGCGGGACAAGGCCGCCGAGGCCGTCCAGGACGTCAAGGACAAGTTCCAGAAGTAGCAGGTCAGCGCCTTACTGAACCCGATTTCGGGTTTCTGGTGGCCCTTCGGTATTGTTCTCGGCGGTGGCGTGTCCGAGCGGCCGAAGGAGCACGCCTCGAAAGCGTGTGAGGGTGCAAGCCCTCCGTGGGTTCAAATCCCACCGCCACCGCTCCGCGAGGGCCGGTTCCCCAGAGGGACCGGCCCTCGCTTTATGTCCGGGCTGCCGCATGCGGATGACCTGCGGCAATCGTTAGGCGAACGCCTACCAAAGTTCACCCGTTCAGGGAAAGATTCCTCCTCCCGACCCCGACCGGGAGGACAAGAGCTTCGGATGAGCTACCGCCGCCGAGTCTTATTTCCGCTGCTGGCCGCCTCGTGCGTGGCCGCGGCGCTGCCCGCAGGCGCCCTTGCCGCGCCGTCACCCGATGCGCTGATCGCCGAGGTCTACGGCGGGGGTGGCAACACCGGGGCCGTCCTGACGCATGACTTCATCGAGCTGGCCAACCCCGCCACCGCGCCGGTCGAGTTGACCGGCTGGAGCGTGCAGTACCTGACCGCCACGCCCTCGCCCACTTCCCGCTGGCAGGCGACCCCGCTGACCGGGTCGATCGCCGCCGGCAAGCGGTACCTGGTGGCCCAGGCCAAGGGCGCGGGCGGGACCACCGCGCTGCCCGCCGCCGACGCCACCGGCACCCTGGCGCTGGGCGGAGCCGCGGGCACGGTCGCGCTGGTGCACGGCACCGAGGCGCTGACCTGCCTGACCGCGGCCGACTGCGCCGCGGACGCCCGGATCCGGGACCTGATCGGCTACGGCAACGCCGTGGTCAGGGAGAACAACCCGACTGCCGCCACCGCGAACGCCACCTCGGCCGCCAGGACCGCGCTGACCGACACCGACGACAACGCCGCGGACTTCGCCGTCGGCGAGCCGACGCCGGTCAACAGCAAGGGCGAGGGCCCCGGCGGGGGTGAGCCCGGTCCGCAGCCGCAGGCCGCGCGGATCCACCAGGTGCAGGGCAACACCCGGGTCTCGCCGTTGCGGGACAAGCCGGTGCAGGTGCCCGGCGTGGTCACCGCGGTGCGCTCGTTCGGTTCCGCGCGTGGGTTCTGGGTGCAGGACCCGAGTCCGGACGGCGATCCGCGCACCAGCGAGGGCCTGTTCGTGCACAACGGCTCGATCACCCCGGCGGTGGCCGTCGGCGACGACGTGCTGGTCACCGGCACTGTCACCGAGTTCTACCCGACCGCAGGCGGCGAGGACCCGCGCAGCACGCCGAACCAGTCGGTCACCCAGCTCACCAAGGCCAGCTGGACCGTGCGTGGCAGCGGGAAACCGTTGCCGGAAGCGGAAATCCTCCGGCCGGACACTGTGCCCGCCGCGCTGACCGCCACCCCCGGCGGCAGCATCGAGGCGCTGCCGCTGGAGCCGGCCAGGTACGCGCTGGACTTCCTGGAATCCCGGGAGGGCATGCGGCTGCGGGTGCAGGACGCCAGGGTGGTCGGCGCCACCGACGGCTTCAACGCGTTGTGGGTCACCAGCAAGCCCGCGCAGAACAGCACCATGCGCGGCGGCACCGTGTACCCCTCCTACACCGACGCCAACACCGGCCGGATCAAGGTCGAGTCGTTGCTGCCCTTCGCGCAGCGGCCCTTCCCCAAGGCCAACGTGGGCGACCAGCTCAAGGGCGTCACCGAGGGGCCGCTGGACTACAGCCGGTTCGGCGGTTACGTGCTGCAGGCCAGCGCGCTCGGCGAGCACCTCGCCGGGAACCTGCCTCGTGAGGTCACCCGCAAGCAGCGTGAGCACGAGCTGGCGGTGGCCACCTACAACGTGGAGAACCTCTCGCCCGCCGACCCGCAGGCCAAGTTCGAGGCGCTGGCCAACGGCGTCGTCCGGCACCTGGCCAGCCCGGATGTCGTTGTGCTGGAGGAGATCCAGGACGACAACGGTCCGGCCAACGACGCCGTGGTCTCGGCCGATGCCACGCTGAAGAAGTTCACCGAGGTGATCGCCGCGGCCGGTGGGCCGAAGTACGAGTGGCGGCAGATCAACCCCAACGACGACCAGGACGGCGGCCAGCCCGGCGGCAACATCCGGGTCGGCTTCCTGTTCAACCCGGCCCGGGTGTCCTTTGTGGACTGTCCGGGTGGGGACGCGAACACCCCGGTCAAGGTGGTCAAACAGCACGGCAGGGCGGCGCTGTCGGTCTCACCTGGCCGGATCGAACCGGCTGACGGGGCGTGGGCGAACAGCCGCAAGCCGCTGGTCGGCGAGTTCCGCTTCCCGGCCCGAGGACCGTTGGCGCGCACCGTGTTCGTGGTGGCCAACCACTTCGCCTCCAAGGGCGGGGACCAGCCGCTGCACGGCCGGATCCAGGAGCCGAACCGGAGTTCGGAGCTGCAGCGGGTCAAGCAGGCCGTGCTGTTGCGTGGTTTCGTCGACTCGCTGCGCGCGGTGGACAAGGACGCCAACCTGGTCGTCGCGGGCGACCTCAACGACTTCCTGTTCTCCCCGACGCTGACCACCCTGCTCAACGGTCCGGCGCTGCACGCGCCCATGAACGACCTGCCGCCCGGCGAGCGCTACAGCTACGTCTTCGACGGCAATTCGCAGACGCTGGACCACATCCTGGTCAACCGCAAACTGGACCGGCGGGTGGACTACGACGTGGTGCACATCAACGCCGAGTTCCACGAGCAGGCCAGCGACCACGATCCGCAGCTGGTCCGGTTCCGCCCGCGCACCGGCCTGCCACTGGTCGACGCGCTGGAGGACCTGATCGATTGTCTGCAACCGAAGAAGTGAGCGGGGAGGGAATCGGATGCGGGTGCGGGCTCAGCTCGGCGTCGCCGGACTGCTGGTCCTGCTGGGGGTGCTGGTCATCGCGGCGCCGCTGGACGGACCCATGGTGGTCGAGGGCACGCTGATCGAGTTCGGCCCGCACCGCCCCATCCCGACCGCGATCGACCTGGCCGGGCTCGCGGTGTGCGCCGCGGGCCTGGCCTGGTTGCTGGTGCTGCTGATCCGCTACCTGCCCGCGATCCGCCGCTGCCTGGGCGAGCGCACCGTGTTCAGCGCGGGCCTGGTCGCCGGCTTCGGCTTCGGCCTGCTGCTGTGCGCGACCGCGACCGGCCTGCCCGGCTGGTGGATCGTGGGCGGCGCCCTGGTCGGCACCGTGCTGGTGGTGCTCTCGATCAGTCTTGCGCTGCGGGCCCCGGACTGACCCCGGGCAGCCGGGTGTACTTGGTCAGCTCGCTGCGCCCCTTGACCAGCTCCACCGGGTAGCGGGCCGCGTTCACCGCGCCCTTCTCCCGCATCGCCGCCACCAGGTCCACGTCCAGCACGGTGGCCAGCCGCAGCAGGTAGGACAGCACGTCGGCCAGTTCGTGCCGGACCCGCTCGGCCTGCTCTTCCCGGCTCATCACCTGCCACGCCTCGTCCTCGGTGAGCCACTGGAAGATCTCCGCCAGCTCGCCCACCTCGCCGACCAGCGCCATGGCCAGGTTCTTCGGCGTGTGGAACCGATCCCAGTCCCGCTCGGCCACGAACTGGGCCACCATCGCCTGCAACTCGCTGATCTCCACCGCCCGAGTCTAGAACCGGCCCGTCCGCGACCCGCTGACCTGCCGTTTTGGCTGGTCAAACCTGGCTGGAGTAAGGTTCTCGACGGAGGATTCGCATAGTGGCCTAGTGCGCACGATTGGAAATCGTGTTGGGATAAAACCCTCGGGGGTTCAAATCCCCCATCCTCCGCTCAGGCCAGCGGCCCCGGACGTCACGAACGTCCGGGGCCGCTGCCGTTGGCCGGTCAGGGCAGGACAGTGACCACTCGTAGACATGAGGAGAACCCCCCATTGCCCTTACGCCCGATGGGGTGATCGACTGCATCCGTCCGGTTGACTGGGGTCAGGCAGGAGGAGTGCCCGGGTTGCGCACCGAACAGGTTGAGGACTGGTTGTCCCGGCTGGCTTCGGCCGGGCCCGCGCCCGGAGGGGGTGCGGCGGCCGCGATGCACGCGGCGATGGCGGCGGCGCTGGTGGAGATGGTCTGCAACTTCACCGTGGGGCGGCCGAACTACGCCGAGCACGAGTCGCTGGTCCGGCGGGTGTGCGAGGAGGCGACGGAGCTGCGGCGGCAGGCGGTGGAGCTGGCCGACGCGGACGCGCGCGCCTTCACCGCGGTGACCGAGGCGTACAAGCTGCCCAAGGACTCCGAGCACGACCGGATGACGCGCAGCGCGGCCATCCAGGGCGCGCTGGTGATGGCCGCGGCGGTGCCGGTGCGCACCGCGGAGGTGGCCTCCCGGGTGCTGGAGCTGGTCGAGCGGATCATCGGGCGGTCCAACGCCACGGTGCTCTCCGACCTGGCCGTGTCCGCCTCCTCGGCGGGGGCGGCGCTGGCCTCGGCCTCGGTGCACGTGGAGGTCAACCGGGCCTCGATCAACTCACCCGAGGTGGCCGACCGGCTCGGGGACGCGGTGGCCAGGATCGAGAAGGCCATCGAGTCCGCGCACCGGATCTCCACCGACGTGCGGGTGCGGATCAGCCGGGCAACCCCAGTGGCTCGGTGATCCGCAGCTCCTGATCCAGCAAGCGCACCAGCTCGTCGGCCCGCTCCGGCGGCGCCCAGTTCGGCACCAGGCCGAGGAAATCGGTCAGGTCACGCTGCACCGCCAGCAGCAGGGCGGGCAGTGCCGCGGCGGGCAGGTCGATGCGGGCCGGGGCCGGGTCGCGGTCCACGTGCACCTGGACCACGCCGTCGCGCAGTTCGGCCCAGGAGTCCGGGGAGTGGCCCAGGTTGGCCTTGTGGCCGGTGAGCACGGCGGCCCAGTCCGTCCATGCCTCCAGTCCGCAGCAGCAGCTCGGCTCGATCACCGCGCCGGTGGCCGGGTCGGTGACCAGCAGGCCGCCGGCGACCACGATCCCGTCGGAGTCCAGCAGCGCGGTCAGCGGATCGGCCTCGTCGTCGAGGTAGCCGGCCATCCGGGTGAGCACCTGGTCCAGCTCGGCCGGGGTCAGGCTGCCGGAGATCGGCAGGAAGCTCAGGTCGTCGAGTTCGATCACCGGTCGCAGCACCTGGCCAGTCTGCGCGGGTTCACTCCTTCGGGCACTCCAATTGCCGGTGCCCAGTGGCGGGGGGAAGCTGCGCGCATGGCGAACTGTGACGTGTGTGGCAACGACTACTGGATGTCCTTCGAGGTCCGCACGGTCGGCGGCGGCGTGCACACCTTCGACTCGTTCGAGTGCGCCATCCAGCGGCTGGCGCCCCACTGCGAGCACTGCGGCTGCCGGGTGATCGGGCACGGGGTGGAGGTCGAGGGCCGGTTCTTCTGCTGCGCGCACTGCGCCCGAAGTGGGGCTTCGGGCCTGGGCGCCCAGATTCGGGACACCGTGGGCGCGCGGCCCAACTGACCCGCTACACTGTCCATGGACCTCATGCGGCGTCCATCCTGTGAACCTCCCCAGGGCCGGAAGGCAGCAAGGATAAGCGGGCTCTGGCGGGTGCGTGAGGTCCCCTTTTTGTCTGCTCGGCCTTTGGCCTTCGCAGAATTCCTTGTGTTGACCCGGGGGCCGAGCCCCCGGACCCCCACGGTGCGGCCGGTGCCGAACCAGCGTGGTCGCGCTGGTCGGTGTTGGGGCCGCTGTGGCCGCTGGCGGCCGTTGGCCGCCGCGGCGGAGCTGTCGGTGGGGGCCGGTAAGGTCTCGACCCGTGGCACTCGCCCTTTACCGCAAGTACCGTCCGGCGACCTTCGCCGAGGTTGTCGGGCAGGAGCATGTCACCGAGCCGCTGCGTACCGCGCTGGCCGCAGGCCGGGTCAACCACGCGTACCTGTTCTCCGGCCCGCGTGGCTGTGGCAAGACCTCCTCCGCCCGGATCATGGCCCGCTCGCTGAACTGCGAGCGCGGGCCGACACCTGACCCGTGCGGGGTGTGCAACTCCTGCGTGAACCTCGCGCCGGAGGGGGCCGGCAGCGTGGACGTGGTCGAGCTGGACGCGGCCAGTCACGGTGGTGTGGACGACACCCGTGAGCTGCGCGACCGGGCCTTCTACGCGCCCGCCGAATCGCGCTACCGGGTATTCATCATCGATGAGGCGCACATGGTCACCACGCAGGGCTTCAACGCCCTGCTGAAGATCGTGGAGGAGCCGCCGGAACACCTGATCTTCATCTTCGCCACCACCGAGCCGGAGAAGGTGCTCGGCACCATCCGCTCCCGCACGCACCACTACCCGTTCCGGCTGATCCCGCCGGGGGCGATGCGCGCGCTGATCGAGCGCAACTGCGTCGCCGAGGGCGTCTCGGTGGAGCCCGCGGTGTTCCCGCTGGTCATCAGGGCCGGTGGCGGGTCGGCGCGGGACACCCAGTCGGTGCTGGACCAGTTGCTGGCCGGGGCCGGGCCGGGTGGGGTCACCTACGACCGGGCGATCGCGCTGCTCGGGGTCACCGATGTGGCGCTGATCGACGACGCGGTGGACGCGCTGGCCGCGGGCGACGGGGCCGAGGTGTTCGGCGTCATCGACCGGCTGGTCGAGGCCGGGCACGATCCGCGCCGCTTCGCCGCCGACCTGCTGGACCGGCTGCGTGACCTGGTGCTGCTGGCCGCGTTGCCCGAGGCCGCCCAGCGCGGGCTGATCGACGTGCCCGAGGAACAGCTCACCCGGATGTCGGCGCAGGTCGAGCGGCTCGGGCCGGGCACGTTGACCCGGTTCGCCGAGATCGTGCACACCGGGCTGACCGAGATGCGCGGGGCCACCGCGCCCCGGCTGGTGCTGGAACTGCTCTGCGCGCGGATGTTGCTGCCCTCGGTCTCCGACGCCGAATCCGCGCTGCTGCAACGACTTGAGCGACTGGAACTTCGGGCCACGGTCGTCGCACCGGTCTCGGCGGCGGAGGCCGGACTGCCGGCCGCGGTCGCCCAGGCCCCGGCCGCGCAGGCTCCGGCTGTGCCAGCTCCGGCGGTGCAGGCCGCGGGGGCGCCCGCGGGGGACCGGCCGACCTTCCAGCGGCGCTCGCGGCAGCCGGAGGCCCCGGCCGCCGAGTCGCCCGCCCAGGCCCCGCCCGCCCAGCAGCGTCCGGCTCAGCCGCCCGCCGCCGCGGCGCCCAGCGCGCCGCCGCCGGCCGAGGCGCCGGCCCAGCGGCCCGCCGCTCCGGCTGAACCGCCCGCTGCTTCTTGGCCCGCAACGCATTCCGCGGAAACGCAGGACAGCGCCCCGCCCGCGGCCCAGCCTGGTGTGCCGGCCGCGGCGCCGACGGTGGCCGCCGGTGGGCTGGACGCCGCCGCGCTCCGGCGGGTCTGGTCCGAGCTGCTCGCCGCCGTGCGCGGCAAGAGCCGCAGCACCGAGGCGATGCTGACCAACGCCACCGTGCAGTCGGTGGACGGTGAGACCGTGGTGCTCACCCACACCGCCGAACCGTTGGCCCGCAGGCTCTCCGACAGCCGCAACGCCGAGGTCATCGCCGAGGCGCTGACCAGCGTGGTCGGCGGTCGCTGGCGGGTCACCTGCGTGCACGGCGACGCCGCGCCCGCCGCGCCCAGCGGTGGCAACGGCGCCGCCCGCCCGGCCCAGCCCAAGCAGCCGCTGACCCGGCCCAGCCAGGGCAACCGGCCGGTGGCCGAGCCCGCCCCGGCGCCCGCGCCCGCCCCGGCCCCGTTGCCGGAGCCGGACATCCCGTTGCCGCCGGAGCCCGATGAGCCGGAGGACACCGAGACGATGATCGCCGAGTCCACCGCGCTGGACGAGTCGGTGGTGATCCGCAACAACCACGAGGAAAGCACCATCGCGCTGGTCACCCAGCACCTCGGGGCCCGGCGGATCGAGAAGGGCTAGGCCAGGTACCGCAGCAGGCCCTCGGCGATCGCGCTGGCGTACTTCTGCCTGCCCTCGGGGCTGGCGGCCAGCGCGGCCTCGGTGGCGTCGCGCATGTTCGCGCACTCGACCATGATCGCCGGGCGGGTGGACAGGTTCAGGCCCGCGATGTCGTCGCGGCCGTTCAGCCCGGCCTTGCCGGTGTAGTTGGACAGCGGGATGCCGCCGTCCCGCATGGCGTCCCGGACCGCGCCGGCCAGCTTCGCCGACGGCGTGCCCTGGGCCGGGTTCAGCGGCGGGTTCGAGTAGATGATGTGGAAGCCGTGGTGGCCCGCGGTGGTGGAGCCGTCGGAGTGGATGGAGACCACCGCGTCCGCGTTGGCCCGGTTGCCGATCTCGGCCCGCTCGTTCACGCACGGGCCCACGCCGGTGTCGTTGGGGCGGGTCAGCTCCACCCGCACGCCCTTGGCGGTCAGCGCGTTCCTGACCCGGTTGGCCACGTCCCAGGTGAAGGCGTGTTCGGTGTAGCCGGCGTTGGTCTGGGTGCCGGTGGTGTTGCACGGCTTTCCCTTGCCCCGCCCGGCCGGCACCGGCTTGTTGATCACCGCCGGGTTCTTGCTGTTGCCGCCGTTGTGGCCGGGGTCGAGCACCACGACCTTGCCCTTGGCCGGTGGTGGCGGCTGCTCGCTGGCGGAACTCGGCGGCGGCGCGCTGCTCGGCGGGGCTGCCGGGGTGCTGGATTCCGGTGGGGTGGTGGCCTCCGTGCTCGTGGCGGGAGTGGTGCCGGAGGTGGCGGCTGGTTCGCCGTTGCCGCAGGCGACCAGGGCGGTCACGGCCAGCGCCAGGGCCAGCGGAGTCATCAGGGAGGCACGGTGCACACCCCCCAAGGTGCCAGACACCGCGCGGCTACCCTGGTCACCACGCCAGGAACGGCGCGGGTGACGGCCCGCGCAGCGAGAGGAGCCCCCGTGCTACCCGGCCAGCCGAACATGCAGCAGATCATGGAGCAGGCGCAGCGCATGCAGGAGCAGCTCATGACTGCCCAGCAGGAGCTTGCCGAGGCCGAGGTGACCGGCACCGCCGGTGGCGGCCTGGTCCAGGCCACCGTCGCGGGCACCGGCGAGCTGAAGGCGCTCACCATCGACCCCAAGGTGGTCGACCCCGAGGACACCGAGACCCTGGCCGACCTGGTGGTGGCCGCGGTGCGCGATGCCAACCGCGCGGTGGCCGAGCTGACCGCGCAGAAGATGGGCCCGCTGGCCGGTGGACTCGGCGGCGGACTGGACCTGGGCGGCCTCGGCCTGCCCGGCGGTCTGTAGCCGGAACAGGACGGCTGTGTACGAAGGACCGGTACAGGACCTGATCGACGAACTCGGGCGGCTGCCCGGGGTCGGGCCGAAGAGCGCCCAGCGGATCGCCTTCCACCTGCTCGCCGCCGAGCCCGCGGACATCTCGCGGCTGCAGGAGGTGCTGCAGAAGGTCAAGGAGGGCGTGCAGTTCTGCGAGATCTGCGGCAACGTTTCTGAGGAGACGACCTGCCGCATCTGCAAGGACTCCCGGCGCGATGTCAGCCTGGTGTGCGTGGTCGAGGAGCCCAAGGACGTGCTCGCGGTGGAGCGCACCCGGGAGTTCAAGGGCCGCTACCACGTGCTCGGCGGCGCGCTGGACCCGTTGTCCGGCATCGGTCCGGACCAGTTGCGCATCCGGGAGCTGCTGCGCCGGATCGGCGGCGACGAGGGCGGGGTGCAGGTCGCCGAGGTGATCATCGCGACCGACCCGAACACCGAGGGCGAGGCCACCGCCACCTACCTGGTGCGGATGCTGCGTGATTTCCCCGGTCTCACCGTCACCCGGCTCGCCTCTGGGTTGCCGATGGGCGGTGACCTGGAGTTCGCCGACGAGCTGACCCTGGGCCGCGCGCTCTCCGGCCGCCGCGCGATGTAGTGCACGGAGCAGAAATCGAGCAGGCAGCCGGGCTGCTGCTGGCCGCGCCACCGCGGCTGGGCGCGGTCCGGCTGCTCGCTATTGACGGTCCCTCCGGCTCCGGCAAATCCACCCTGGCCGACGCGCTGGCCGCTGTGCTGCGCGAGCGTGACCACCACACCGCGCTGGTCCGCTCCGATGAATTCGCCACCTGGGACGATCCGGTCGCCTGGTGGCCGCGGCTGGTCGACGGCGTGCTGGAACCGTTGCGCCGTGGCGAATCCGGCCGCTACCAGCGCACCGCGTGGACCGGCGGCCACCCGCACCCCGGCGAGTGGATCACCTTGCCGGCGCCGGAGATCCTGCTGCTGGAGGGCGTCTCCACCGGCCGTCGCAGCCTTGCCCCGCTGTTGTCCGCGCTGGTCTGGGTCGAGCTGGCCGATCCCGGCCGGCGACTGGAACGCGCGGTGACCAGAGATGGCGACATGTGCCGTAACCCACTGCTCCGCTGGCAGCGCTTCGAACGGGGGTGGTTCGGTGTGGACGACACGCGCGAACGCGCGGATCTCCGGGTGAACGCGGACGGTCACCGCAAGATCGGGTGAAACCCTCGTAAAACTCCGTAGAATTCACCCGACCTGATGACGGCTGACGTGGCCGTATCGTGACCTTCGCATTGTCGGTAGGGCCACATGGACGGGTTAGTGTCGGCGACCACACCATGTGACATCGGACCCATGAGGTGCGCGAGATGCCCAAGATTGACATGACACGGGGGTCGACGCTGCGCAAGCTGACCATTGTCGGCGTCGCCAGTATCACCGCCCTGTCCCTGGCTGCGTGCGCGCAGTCCCAGCGGGACCCGGGCAACCAGGGGGGCAAGACCGGCGGGACCATGACTTTCGGCGCCGAAGGCAAGCCGAAGTTGTTCGACCCGTTCTACGCCACCGACGGTGCCACGTTCCGTATTTCCCGGCAGGTCTTCGAGGGCCTGGTCGGCTTCAAGCTGGGCTCGGCCGAGGCCGGACCCGAGCTGGCCACCAAGTGGGAGTCCAGCCCGGACGGCAAGTCCTGGACCTTCACCCTCAAGCAGGGCGTGAAGTTCCACGACGGCACCGACTTCAACGCCGAGGCGGCCTGCTTCAACTTCAACCGCTGGTACAACCAGAAGGGCGCCGGGCAGTCCAGCTCGGTCTCCGAGTACTGGGTGGACAACTTCGGCGGCTTCGCCGACGGCGCCAAGCCCTCGCTGTTCAAGTCCTGCACCGTCAAGGACGCGCAGAACATCGTGGTCGAGCTGACCGGCGCGTCCTCGAAGTTCCCTGACGTGCTCGGCCTGCCGTCCTTCTCCATGCAGAGCCCGACCGCGATGAAGAAGTACAACGCGGACAACGTGGTCGCGCAGGGTGAGAGCTTCGTCTTCCCCGAGTACGCGCTGAAGCAGCCGACCGGCACCGGCCCGTTCAAGTTCGTCAACTACGACACGACGAACAACCTCATCGAGCTGGGCCGCTTCGACGGCTACCACGGTGACAAGGCCAAGCTGGACAAGCTGAACTTCAAGGTCATCGCCGACGAGACCGCGCGCAAGCAGGCGCTGCAGAGCGGCGACATCGACGGCTACGACTACCCGGCGCCCGCCGACTGGGCCAAGCTGAAGAGCGACGGCTTCCAGGTCGTGCCGCGGGACGCGTTCAACGTCATGTACCTGGGCATCACGCAGAAGAACAACGCGAAGCTGCAGGACTTCCGGGTGCGCAAGGCCATCTCGATGGCGATCAACCGGGAGCAGCTGGTCAAGTCGCAGCTGCCGGAGACCGCCACGGTCGCCACCCAGTTCATGCCCAAGATCGTCCAGGGCTACAACCCGAACGTGAAGCCGATCGAGTACAGCCCCGACAAGGCCAAGGCACTGCTGGCCGAGGCGGGCGCGAGCAACCTCGAGGTCAACTTCTGGTGGCCCAGCGAGGTCACCCGGCCGTACATGCCGAACCCGCAGGACATCTTCGGCGCGATCGCGGCTGACCTGCGCAACGTGGGCATCAAGCTGAACGTGGTCACCAAGCCGTGGAACGGCGGTTACCTGACCGAGGTCGACCAGGCCAAGGCGGACCTGTTCCTGCTCGGCTGGACCGGCGACCAGAGCGCCGCGGCGAACTGGATCGGCACCTTCTTCGGCAACGCGGAGAACCGCTTCTACACCAAGTCCTCCCCGTGGGGCGAGGACCTGGCCAAGCGGCTGGACGCGGCGGATGTGACCCCGGACAAGGCCGAGCGCGAGAAGCTCTACCAGGAGCTGAACCGCCAGATCGTGGAGGAGTACCTGCCCGCGGTCCCGCTCTCGCACTCCCCGCCCGCGTTCGTGCTCAAGAAGGACATCAAGAACCTGACGCCCAGCCCGCTGACCGCCGAGGAGTTCAGCCCCACTACCAAGGGCTGAGCTGCTACTCCCACCACGAAACAGGATCTGACAGGTGCTCCGCTACACCGTGCGGCGGCTCCTCCAGCTCGTCCTCGTCGTCGGTGTGCTCTCGCTGCTGCTCTTCGCCTGGCTGCGTTCACTTCCAGGAGGGCCGGTCTCGGCCCTCCTGGGGGAGCGCGGCACCGAGGAGTCGCGGCGGGAGCTCACCGCGTTGCTGGGGCTGGACCAGCCGATCTACGTGCAGTACTTCAAGTTCCTCGGTCGCGCCCTCTCGGGTGACTTCGGCACCTCGCTCGGCGTGCAGCCGGGCACCACGGCCGTCGACCTCTTCCTGGAACGTTTCCCGGCCACGCTGGAGCTGAGCTTCTGCGCGATCGTGCTCGCGATCGCGGCAGGCATCCCGCTCGGCTACCTCGCGGCCCGGCGGCGCGGCCGCTGGTTCGACAACGTCGGCGTCATCGGCTCGCTCATCGGCGTGGCCGTGCCGGTCTTCTTCCTCGCCTTCGTGCTCAAGCACATCTTCGCGGTCGAGCTGCAGTGGCTGCCCTCGGCCGGGCGGCAGGACGACATCAGCGCCACCCGCGTCACCGGGTTCTACGTCTTCGACGGGATCATCACCGGTGAGTGGGACGCGGTCTGGAACTCACTCGAGCACCTGATCCTGCCCTCGCTGGCGCTGGCCACCATCCCGTTCGCGGTGATCTTCCGGATCACCAGGGCGGCGGTGCTGGACGTGCTCGACGAGGACTACGTGCGGACCGCCGAGTCCAAGGGCCTGACCACCCAGGTGGTGCGGCGCAGGCACGTGCTGCGCAACGCGATGCTGCCGGTGGTCACCACGATCGGCCTGCAGACCGGCGCGTTGCTGGCGGGGGCGGTGCTGACCGAGAAGGTCTTCTCCTTCCCCGGCCTCGGCGAGGCGCTGGCACTGGGCTTCGAGCGCCGGGACTACCCGGTGCTCCAGGTGCTGATCATCGTGGCCGCCATGGTCTACGTGTTCGTCAACCTGCTCGTCGACCTCTCGTACGCGCTGATCGACCCGCGCGTGCGGACCCGCTGAGAGGAGGGGACATGCCAAGCAAGACCAAGATCGACGATCTGGCGTCCTCCACCGCGGAGACGCAGGTGGACACCGGCGTCAGCCTGGCCGCCAGCGCTTGGCGGCGGCTGCGCCGCAACCCGGTCTTCCTGACCGGCGCCGTGATCATCCTGCTGTTCGTGCTGATCGCGTTGCTGGCCCCGCTGCTCGCCCCGCACGACCCGGCCGCGCGCATGCTGGCTGACCAGGTCATCAAGGCGCGCAACGAGATCCCGCCGGCCCAGCCCGGCCACCTGCTGGGCGGTGACCTGCAGGGCCGGGACTTCTTCTCCCGGTTGCTGGTCGGTTCCCAGCAGACCCTGCTGGTCGGCGTGCTGGCCACGGTGATCGGCCTGATCGGCGGCCTGATCATGGGCACGCTGGCCGGTGCGCTGGGCGGCTGGGTGGACTCGCTGGTCATGCGCGCGGTGGACGTCATGCTGTCCATCCCCAGCCTGCTGCTGGCGGTCTCCATCGGCCTGTTGTTCACCCAGGCCAACCAATTCACCGTGATCCTCGCGGTGGCGATCGTGCAGATACCCATCTTCGCCCGATTGCTGCGCGGTTCGATGCTGGCGCAACGACACAGCGACCACGTGCTGGCCGCGCGGGCGCTGGGCGTGAAACCGGCCGCCATCGTGTTCCGGCACATGCTGCCCAACTCGCTCGGCCCGGTGATCGTGCAGTCCACCCTGGTGCTGGCGGTGGCCATCATCGACGCGGCGGCGCTGTCCTTCCTCGGCCTTGGCAACCCCGATGACAACATCCCGGAGTGGGGCCAGATGCTCGGCGGCTCCCAGACGGTGATCGACAGTCACCCGGGGCTGGCGTTCTGGCCTGCCGGCTGCATCGTCGTGGTCGCGCTCGGCTTCACCCTGATGGGCGAGTCGCTGCGCGATGCCCTCGATCCCAAGAACAGGCGGTGAATCCCCATGGCGCTGCTTGAGGTTCGTGACCTCAGCGTGGTCTTCCAGCGACACGGCGAGGAACCGTTCGCCGCGGTCGACGGGGTCAGTTTCGACGTGGCGCCCGGCCAGACGGTCGGGCTGGTCGGCGAGTCCGGCTGCGGCAAGTCGGTGACCTCGCTGGCCATCATGGGCCTGCTGCCCAAGCGCGGGGCCAAGGTCAGCGGTTCGGTGAAGTTCGAGGACACCGAGCTGTTGTCGTTGTCCGACAAGCAGATGCGCGATCGGCGCGGCCGGGACCTGGGCATGGTATTCCAGGACCCGCTGTCCTCGCTGAACCCGGTGATCCCGATCGGCATCCAGGTCACCGAGGTGCTGGAGCGGCACCGCGGCATGCAACGCAAGCAGGCGATGGTCGAGGCCAAGGACCTGTTGGACAAGGTCGGCATCCCGGACCCGACCCGGCGGCTGACCGAGTACCCGCACCAGCTCTCCGGCGGCATGCGGCAGCGCGCGCTGATCGCGATGGCGCTGGCCTGCCGTCCCCGGCTGCTGATCGCGGACGAGCCGACCACCGCGCTGGATGTCACCATCCAGGCGCAGATCCTGGCCCTGCTCAAGGAACTCGTGCAGGACACCGAGACCGCGCTGATCATGATCACGCACGATCTCGGCGTGGTGGCCGGGCTGTGCGACGAGGTCAACGTGCTCTACGGCGGCCGGGTGGTCGAGCGCGGGCGGCGGCACGAGCTGTTCGCCACGCCCAAGCACCCGTACACGCACGGGCTGCTGGCCTCGATCCCCCGGCTGGACGCCCCGCGCGGGGAGAAGCTGGTGCCGATCCGCGGTTCGGTGGCCGACAACATCCCGTGGACGCACGCGTGCGCCTTCGCGCCGCGCTGCCCGAACGCGCTGGACACCTGTGTCGAGGTGACCCCGGCGATGGAGTCCGAGGCGGATCGGTTGCTGCGCTGCCACAACCCGGTCCAGCAGGAGGTACCGGCATGACCGCCCCGGCAGAGACCGCCACCGGAGTGTCCACTGTGGACGACGCGCTGGTCACGGTGGAGGGACTCAAGGTCCACTTCCCGATCAAGCGCGGGGTGATCCTGGACCGCACGGTCGGCTACGTCTACGCGGTGGACGGCATCGACCTGTCGGTGCGCCGCGGCGAGACCTACGGCCTGGTCGGCGAGTCCGGCTGCGGCAAGTCCACCTTCGGGCGGGCGCTGCTCAAGCTCACCCCGCCCACCGCGGGCAAGGTGGTCTTCGACGGCGTGGACCTGTCCTCGCTCAAGGGCGAGCCGCTGCGCAAGATGCGCCGCCGGATCCAGATGATCTTCCAGGACCCGTTGTCCTCGCTGGACCCGCGCCAGTCGGTGGAGTCCATCCTGGTGGAGGGCCTGCGCGCGCACGATCTGGACAAGGGCAAGGCGGAGACCGGCAAGCGCCTGCGGGAGCTGCTGACCTCGGTCGGCCTGCCCAGCACGGCCCTGCGCAAGTACCCGCACGAGTTCTCCGGCGGCCAGCGGCAGCGGATCGGCATCGCTCGCGCGCTGACCGTGCAGCCGGACCTGATCGTGGCCGACGAGCCGGTGTCCGCACTGGACGTCTCGGTGCAGGCCCAGGTGGTCAACCTGCTGGAGGACCTGCAGGAACAGCTCGGCCTGACCTACCTGGTGATCGCGCACGACCTGGCTGTGGTCCGGCACATCTCCGACCGGGTCGGCGTGATGTACCTGGGCGGACTGGTCGAGGAGGCCGGTTCGGACACCCTCTACGCGGATCCGCTGCACCCCTACACCCGGGCGCTGCTGTCCGCGGTGCCGGTGCCGGACCCGCTGCTGGAGGACCGCCGCGAGCGCATCCTGCTGGCGGGCGACCTGCCCTCACCGGCCAACCCGCCCACCGGCTGCCGGTTCCACACCCGGTGCCCGTGGCGGCAGGCCAAGCGCTGCGACACCGAACGGCCGGTACTGCGCGAGATCGCGCCGGGACACCGGGTGGCCTGCCACTACGCCGAGGACATCAAGGCGGGACGGATCCGGCCGCACGAGGTCGAGCCGATCCTGGTGCAGGCCGATGACGGCATCTCGCCGGACACCGCGCTGACCGGGCCTGCCTCGGTCACTGAGGTGCTCGGGCCCTAGGTTCTGTCACCCTGGTTCCCGTGCGATATCAGGCGCAGCGCGAGGCAGTCGTGACGACGTGCCGGCGACTGGTCGAACAACGACTGGTCGTCGGCACGGCGGGCAACGTCAGCCTGCGCGTGGACGATCTTGTCCTGGTGACCCCCAGCGGGGTCGACTACGACCAGCTCACCCCCGAACAGGTCGGCCTGCACCGGCTGGACGGCCGGGCGGTCGAGGCGGAACTGGCCCCGACCAGCGAACTCCCCATGCACCAGGCGATCTACGCGGCCGGTGCCGCGCGGGCGGTCGTGCACACCCACTCGGTGGCCGCGACCGCGCTGAGCTGCCTGGTCGAGGAGATCCCGCCGATCCACTACTACCTGGGCATCTTCGGCGGTGCGGTGCGGGTGGCGCCGTACGCGCCCTACGGCAGCCCGGAACTGGCCGCGGCCACGGTGACCGCGCTCGGCGGCTCCTCGGCCTGCCTGCTGGGCAACCACGGCGCGGTGACGGTGGCCGGCACCCTGGCGCACGCCTTCCGCCGGGCCGCCTACCTGGAGTGGCTGTGCGAGGTCGCGCTGCGGGTGCTGGGCACCGGGATCACCGCGCGCACGCTCTTCGCCGCGGAGCTGGCCGAGGTGACGCCGCGGATCCAGCAGTACGGGCAGCACCCCGGCGATGAGATCTGAGTCTTTCGGGCCAGGCTGAAAAGCATGTCCGGGCACTGGGAGCCGCTCCCACACTCCGGACATGACCACACCCCTGCGCACCACCTTGGTCGCCCTGCTCGCGACCGTCGTCACCCTGGGCTCAGGCCTGCCGGCCCAGGCCGAACCCGGCAACCACGCCATGGGCTCGCAGATCGCCAAACACGAGGGCCGCTCCGCCCGGCCGGCCACCTTCGACGCCGCGGCCACGGTGCCCGGCATGGACGTCAGCAGCTGGCAGGGCAACGTCGACTGGGCCAGGGCCTGGGCGAACGGGGCCCGCTTCGCCTACGTCAAGGCCACCGAGAGCACCACCTACCGCAACCCGTACTTCAACCAGCAGTACGGCGGCTCGTACGACGTGGGCATGATCCGCGGCGCGTACCACTTCGCCGCGCCCAACCTGACCAGCGGCGCCACCCAGGCGAACTACTTCGTGGACAACGGCGGCGGCTGGTCACCGGATGGCCGGACGCTGCCGGGGGTGCTGGACATCGAGTACAACCCCTACGGCGGGGACACCTGCTACGGCGTCGGCCAGCGTGCGATGGTGACCTGGATCAGCGATTTCGTGCACACCTACCGGTCCCGGACCGGGCGCTGGCCGGTGATCTACACGGCCACCAACTGGTGGAACCAGTGCACCGGCAACCTGACCGACTACAGCCAGGTCAGCCCGCTGTTCATCGCCAACTACAGCGGCTCGCCAGGGCCGTTGCCGCAGCGCTGGCAGTACCACACGATCTGGCAGCACGCGGATTCCGGCGTCTTCCCCGGCGACCAGAACCTGTTCAACGGCACCTATGACCGGCTCAAGGTCTTGGCCACCAACCGGGACTAGGAGGCGAGCAGGGCTTCCAGCGCCTCGCGTTCGAGCCGGTCGGCCTCGTCCGCGCGGCGCTGGGCCCGCCGGACCAGCAGCGCCACCATCAGGCTGAGCACCGCGGCCAGCGCGATGGACAGCAGCAGGCCGAGCACCGGGTCGGAGGTCAGCTTGCCGCCGGTGTAGCCCAGCAGCGAGGCGTAGGTGGCCCACAGCGCGGAGCCGATCACCGCGGCCACGGTGAACCGGCGCGGACCCATCCGGAAGGTGCCGGCCAGCATCGCGCCCGCGATCCCGCCGCCGGGCACGAACCTGGCCGCGACCAGCACCGGCTCGCCGTGCTGCGCCAGCCGGGCGCGCACCCAGCGCACCGCGGTGGGCGTGCCGCCCTTGCGCCGCTCGAAGCGGTCCAGCGCGGGCGGGCCGAACCGGTAGCCGATCCGGAAGTTGATCAGGTCTGAGATCAGGCAACCGACCGCGGTGACCAGGATGACCACCGGCAGCGAGAGCTGTCCGTTGGCGGCGAGCAGTCCGGCGCTGATGACGAACGCCTCGGTCGGCGCCAGCGGAACGACCGCGACCAGGAAGGTCGCCAGCAGCAGCAGCTCAGGCACAGCGGTGAGGTTCACATCTCGCCCAACGTAGGGAACACGGTCGTGGCTCCGGCCGCGGCCGGTCCTTCAGTGACTCTTCAGCTGGCGCCAGCCGTGGCACTGAGCGGTCGATGGTGTCGCGCCCCGCCCCGCCGGGTCAAATCGGTGAGACCCGGGCCACCTGCGCGAAACCGCCGGACACCCCGGTGAACAGGGGTGCCCGGCGGCATGGAAGCGCAGGTCAGCGGTAGGCGCGGTTGATCGCGGAGACGATGGCCTTGAGCGAGGCGACCACGGTCGAACCGTCCACCCCGACGCCCCAGAGCACCCGGCCGCCCACGGCGCATTCCAGGTAGGAGGCGGCGCGGGCGTCGTCACCGGCGGAGAGCGCGTGCTCGGCGTAGTCCAGCACCCGCACGTCGTAGCCGATGGTGGTCAGCGCGTCCACGAAGGCCGCGATCGGGCCGTTGCCGCGGCCGCTGATCACCTGGGTGTCGCCGTCGACGATGACGGTGGCCTCGATGTCCTCGTTGCCCGAGCCGTCGTCGGTGAGCCGGTGCCGCAGCAGCGCCAGCGGTGCCTTCTTGTCCAGGTACTCGGTGGTGAAGACGTCCCAGATCTCCTTGGGCGAGACCTCGCCGCCCTCGGTGTCGGTGACCTCCTGGACGAGCCGGGAGAACTCGATCTGCAGCCGGCGCGGCAGGTCCAGGTGGTGCTCGGACTTCATCACGTAGGCCACGCCGCCCTTGCCGGACTGCGAGTTGACCCGGATGACCGCCTCGTAGCTGCGGCCCACGTCCTTCGGGTCGATCGGCAGGTAGGGGACCTCCCAGCGGAACTGGTCCACCTCGACGCCTGCGGCCGAGGCGTCGGCCTCCATCGCCTCGAAGCCCTTCTTGATCGCGTCCTGGTGGCTGCCGGAGAACGCGGTGTAGACCAGGTCGCCGCCGTAGGGGTGCCGCTCGGGCACCGGCAGCTGGTTGCAGTACTCGACCGTGCGCCGGATCTCGTCGATGTCGGAGAAGTCGATCTGCGGGTCGATGCCCTGGCCGAACAGGTTCATGCCCAGGGTCACCAGGCACACGTTGCCGGTGCGCTCGCCGTTGCCGAACAGACAGCCCTCGATCCGGTCCGCGCCTGCCTGGTAGCCCAGTTCGGCGGCGGCCACCGCGGTGCCCCGGTCGTTGTGCGGGTGCAGGGACAGCAGCACCGAGTCCCGGCGGGTCAGGTTGCGGTGCATCCACTCGATCGAGTCGGCGTAGACGTTGGGCGTGGCCATCTCGACCGTGGCGGGCAGGTTGATGATCGCCGGGCGGTCCGGGGTGGGCTGCCAGATGTCGGTGACCGCGTTGCAGACCTCGACCGCGTAGGCCAGCTCGGTGCCGGTGTAGGACTCGGGGGAGTACTCGAACCGGAACTCGGTGTCGGTGTTCTTCTCCGCGTAGGCCAGCACCAGCTCGGCGCCGTCGGTGGCGATCTTCTTGATCCCGGCTCGCTCCTGCCGGAACACCACCCGGCGCTGCAGCACCGAGGTCGAGTTGTAGATGTGCACGATCGCCTTGGGCGCGCCCTCCAGGCTGGCGAAGGTGCGCTCGATCAGCTCGGGGCGGCACTGGGTCAGCACCTGGATGGAGACATCGGCCGGGATCGCCCCGTCCTCGATGATCTCCCGCACGAAGTCGAAGTCGGTCTGGCTGGCCGCCGGGAAACCGACCTCGATCTCCTTGTAGCCCATGCGCACCAGCAGGTCGAACATGCGCCGCTTGCGCGCGGGCGACATCGGGTCGATCAGCGCCTGGTTGCCGTCGCGCAGGTCGACCGCGCACCACAGCGGGGCGGTCTCGATGCGCTGGTCCGGCCAGGTGCGGTCGGGCAGCGTGACCGGCTCGACGAACTCGTGGAAGGGCTTGTACCGGTGGATCGGCATCGAGCTGCCGAGCTGGGCGTTCCACGAGGGCTGACCGGCGGGCGCGGGTCGCGCGGGCGGCCGGATCCGGCTGGCGGCGGAGATGAACGCGTCAGAGTTGGTGCTCATGGGATGTGGTGGCTCCTGCTAACCGGGGGAGAGACCGGCGCGAACAACGCAGCCAGAACTCCGCGACGGGGGGCCGGTCTGGTCAGACCCCGTCGCGGCAGCGAAGGAGCAGACCGCGTGCCACGGGAGAACCCTAGCCCGCCGCCAGGCCGGTTGAGAAAACTGTCCCGGATCGTGGGAGTGTCGAGCACCCTACTCGCGGGTAGCCCGACCAGGGCGGACCTGCCAGACTGCGGCCCATGGCCGAACACTCCGAGCGCCGCCGCCACCGCGTGAATTCGGTCCTGACCAGGGCCAGGATCGTCACCGCGGTGGCGGCGGCACTGCGCTGGATCGGCACGATCATCGCGGTGGTGCTGGTGGCCCACGTGGTGCTCACCGTGGGCGGCGCCAACCCGGCCAACGCCATCACCCGGTTCGTGGCGGGCTGGGCCGACCCACTGGCGCTGGGCTTCCGCGACCTGTTCATGCCCGAGGACCCCAAGGCCCGGATCCTGGTCAACTACGGCCTGGCCGCGCTGTTCTGGCTGATCGTCACCGCACTGGTGGTCAAGATCATCCGTCGGCTCGGCTGAGCACCAGGGTCAGCGCAGGGAACGGAACGCGGCCCTGATCTCCCGGCTGAACAGCTCCGGCTGCTCCCAGGCGGCGAAGTGCCCGCCCTTGTCCACCTCGCTGAAGTGGATGAGCTTGCGATAGGCGCGTTCGGCCCAGCTGCGCGGCGCCTGGTAGATCTCGCCGGGGAAGACCGTGATCGCGGCCGGGATGGCGATGTCCACCGCGTTGAAGTTGTTCGCGTTGTTCTCCCAGTACAGCTGGGCCGAGGAGATCGCGGTGTTGGTCAGCCAGTAGAGCGTGATGTCGTCGAGCATCTCGTCCCTGGTCAGCGCGCGCTCGGGCACGCCGCCGCTGTCGGTCCACTGGGCGAACTTGTCGTACATCCACGCGGCCAGGCCGGCCGGGGAGTCCGACAGCCCGAAACCCACCGTCTGCGGCCGGGTGACCATCATCGCCGAGTAGCCGGTGTTCTTGCGGTAGAAGACATCCAGCTGATCGAAGGCCCGCCGCTCGGCGGGAGAGAGTCCGGGCGGCGCGGGTTCGCCGTTGGTGAGGATGCGGGCGATCTCCGGGGGCACGGTGGCCGGCATGTTGACGTGGATGCCGAGCAATCCGGGCGGGGCCAGCGCGGCGAGTTTGTCCGAGATCACCGCGCCCCAGTCGCCGCCCTGGGAGACGTAGCGCTGGTAGCCCAGGCGGCGCATGAGCTGGTGCCACGCCTTGGCGATCCGGTCCGGGCCCCAGCCGGTCGTGGTGGGCTGGGCGGAGAAGCCGTAGCCGGGCATCGAGGGCAGCACCAGGTGGAAGGCGTCCTCGGCCCGGCCGCCGTGCCTGGTCGGGTCGGTGAGCGGCCCGATGACCTTGAGCAGCTCCAGGATCGAGCCGGGCCAGCCGTGCGTGATGATCAGCGGCAGCGCGTCCGGGTGGCGGGAGCGGATGTGCAGGAAGTGGATGTCCAGGCCGTCGATCTCGGTCAGATACTGCGGCAACGCGTTGAGCCTGGCCTCGACCTTGCGCCAGTCGTAGCCGCTGCGCCAGTACTCGACCAGCCTGCGCAGCGTCGCGGTCCGCACGCCCTGGGAGTCATCGGCGACCGTCTCCTTGGCTGGCCAGCGGGTGTCCTGCAGCCTGCGCCGCAGGTCGACGAGCTGCCGCTGCGGGATGTGCACCTGGAACGGGCGGATCGGCCCAGCCGCCTCGGCCGAGGGGGCGGTGAGCAGGTTGAGTGGACCGGCCGCGGCCGCGCCGACGGTCAGTGCCGCCGTGCTGCCGAGAAAGGTGCGTCGGGGGAGTGCGGACATGGGGGTGGCTCCTTCGCCTGCGAAGAACTCCGTGTCCCCAACGAATCACCGGCCCGCGAACAACTCGTGCACGTCCGGTCTACGTCAGACCGCGACCACGGTGACCATGTCGCCCAACCCGGCGAAGTCGGCCACGTTGCGGGTGTAGAGCGGCAGGTCCCTGGCGGAGGCGATGGCGGCGATCATCAGATCCAGCCTGCGCGGCCTGGGACTCCGGTTGGCTTCCAGGGTCAGCGCGACCAGCGTGCCGTAGCGGGCGGCGGCCGCGCGGTCGAAGGGCAGCGGCTCGAACTCCACGATGGCCGCGCCGAGCTTCTCGGCCCGTGCCGCCCTGGTGGCCGCGTTCCTGGCCATGGCAACGCCCTGGTGCAACTCGGCCAGGGTGATCGAGGTGATCTCCGGGAACGAGGGCAGCACGGCCAGGTCGAGCTGATCGAGGTCGATGAACGCGCAGGTGTCCAGGACCCCTGCCTCGGGACGGTCAGCCACCGGCACGCGTCCACGGGTCATCGTCGTCGACCCGGCCCTCGGTGCCGAAGAACTCGTCGGCCTCCTGCCGCAGCTGCCGGGAGTCCACCCTGGGCAGCTTCCGGTGCCGCTCCACCAGTTCCTCGGCGGTGAGCCTGCGCCGACGGGACAGTGGGCGCAGTTCCGCCACCGGCACGCCGTTGCGGGTGACGTGGTAGGTCTCGCCCGCCTCCACCGCGTCCATGACGGAGGCGGAGTTGTTGCGGAACTCCCGCTGGGAGACGACCTTCATGGCACCAGCGTAGCACCGTGTAGCACGCTGAGCTACGCGTCAGAACGCCGGCTCGCCCCACTCGGTGAACACCAGCTCGTCCAGTGCCTTGCGGGTGCGCGGCCGGGCGTCCCGCTCCAGCAGACGGGGGTCCGCGGTGGCCGGATCGGCCAGCCTGCCCACCGAGATCACCACCACCGGGTCCAGCTGCTCCGGCAGCGAGAACACCGCCTTCGCACCCGGCCTGCTGAACCCGGCCATCTGGTGCGCGACCAGGCCCTCCGACACCGCCTGCAGCACCAGGTTCTGCGCGGCCAGGCCAAGCCCGTACTCCGCGTACGGCATCGGCTTGCCCTCCTCCAGCTCGGTCACCGCGATGCCCAGGATCAGCGCGGCGGAGGCACTCGCCCAGCGCTTGTTGCCCTCGGTCAGGGTGTCGGTGATCTTGGCGAAGGTCTCGTCGCCGCGGCGGCCCAGCAGGAACCGGGCCGGCTGGGTGTTGCCCCAGGACGCGGCCCAGCGGGCGGCCTCGAACAGGGCCCGCAGCTGGGTGTCGCTGACCTCGGCGGCCGGGTCCAGGGCACGCGGGCTCCACCGGGTGGAGATCAGCTCGTGCACCGGGACGCTGGTGGTGGCCGTGGGGTGGGCCGCGGTCTCGGTCAAGGCAGGGACCTCCGGAGGTCAGATCGCGTACGGCCAGGCGGTGATCGAGTAGGCGCCGAACCAGGAACCGAACAACAGCAGCAGGCCCAGCGCCACCACCATGGTGCCCGGACGTCTGCGGGCGAGCAGCACCGCGGCCGGGATCAGCAGGGCCATCGCCGGCACCAGCAGCCTGGCCTTGGAGTTCATCAGGCCGTTGGAGCCGATGCTGAGGAACATCACCCCGGCCGAGTACACCATCAGCGGCCAGGGCAGCCGCTGGTGCAGACCCAGCGCGAACAGCACCAGGGTGAGCAGCAGGATCCACACCGTGGCCACCTCCAGCACCGAGCGGGCCGAGGAGAGCACGTCCAGGCTGAACCGCAGGGTGGCCAGTCCGCCGTCGAACTGGGAGTCCCAGCCGCGGGCCTGCAGCGCCAGCCAGCCGTCCCAGCGGCCGGTGCGGGCGCCCACCCAGGTCAGGTAGCCGAGCAGCCCGGCCGGGGCCAGCGCCAGGGTCACCCAGGGCCGCCAGCCGTCCCGGCGGCGGATCACCGCGACCAGCGCGGCCAGCATCACCGCGGCGACCAGGGCGGCACTGGTCGGGCGGACCAGGCCCGCGGTGGCGCAGCCCAGTGCCGCCAGCAGCCACTCCCGGTCCACCAGCCACAACAGGGTCCACACCGCCAGCGCGGAGAACAGCGCCTCGGAGTAGGTCATGGACAGCACCACCGACATCGGCGAGGCCGCGAACAGGACCAGCAGCACCAGCCCGCAACGCCAGCTGCCGCCGATCCGCTCACCCAGCCGGACCAGGCCGTAGGCGCAGACCAGCCCGCCGATCACGTTCACCGCGAAGGCCGCCGCGACCAGGCTGACGCCCGGCAGCTCGCCCGCCGCGCGGACCAGCATCGGGTACCCCGGGAAAAACGCCAGCGGGGTTTCCTCGCTACGCCGCCCGAACGCGTCCACCAGCGAGAACGGCACCTTGTCGTAGCCGCTGGCGCTGATCGAGAGGTACCACTGCCCGTCCCAGGCGGTGAGCGCGCCGGTCACGCTGATCCGGTTGCGCCCGGCCATCCACTGCACCACCAGCAGGCCGACCTCGCGGATGGCCAGGTAGAGCACGGCCGGGGCGAGCAGCCGGATCAGCCTGCTGTGCTCCCAGCGGGCGGGATCCCGCCACAGCGGACGGCGTTTTTGGCCAGATGTGACCGATCCCACCGGAGACGCCTCCGGCTCGGTTCCCACCTGCGCAGCCGACACAGAATCCCTCCGCCCCAGCGGTTCCGGGCAACTTCCTGACGACATTTTTGCCCTTATCTGACTACCGGACCCCATCCCGCGCGCGGGTAGGCTGCTCGCGAGTGTGGACCTGCGTCCTCGCAGGTTAGTGCCGGTGCGTGTGGCTTCGTGGGAGGTGCGGTTCGGTGGCGCTCGTCGTCCAGAAGTACGGCGGATCCTCGGTGGAGACCGCTGAGCGGATCAAACGGGTGGCCGAGCGCATCGTCGAGACCCGAAAAGCGGGCAACGACGTGGTCGTGGCCGTCTCCGCGATGGGGGACACCACCGACGACCTGCTGGACCTCGCCAGCCAGGTCGCCCCGGTGCCGCCGGCCCGCGAGATGGACATGTTGCTCACCTCGGGTGAGCGGATCTCGATGTCGCTGCTCGCGATGGCCATCCACGCCCTCGGCGCGGAGGCCCGCTCCTACACCGGCTCCCAGGCCGGGGTGATCACCACCTCGGCGCACGGCAAGGCGCGGATCATCGACGTCACGCCGGGCCGGATCCGGGAGGCGCTGGACCAGGGCGCGATCGCGATCGTCGCCGGTTTCCAGGGCGTGAGCCAGCACAGCAAGGAGATCACCACCCTCGGCCGGGGCGGCACCGACACCACCGCGGTGGCGCTGGCCGCCGCGCTCAACGCCGATGTGTGCGAGATCTACACCGACGTCGACGGCGTGTTCAGCGCGGACCCGCGGATCGTGCCGGACGCCAAGCATCTTGAGCAGATCACCTACGAGGAGATGCTTGAGATGGCCGCCTGTGGCGCCAAGGTGCTGCACCTGCGCTCGGTGGAGTACGCGCGGCGCAACGGGATGCCGATCCGAGTTCGCTCTTCGTTCAACAACAAGCCCGGCACCCTGGTGACCGGGTCGATGGAGGATCTTGCCGTGGAGCAGGCGTTGATCACCGGCGTCGCGCACGACCGGTCTGAAGCCAAGATCACCGTGACCGGTGTGCCCGACCACCCCGGCGTGGCCGCCCGGATCTTCCGGGTCATCGCCGACGCCGAGCTGGACATCGACATGGTGGTGCAGAACGTCTCCCGTGCGGTCAGCGGCCGCACCGACATCACCTTCACGCTGCCGCGCACCGGTGGCCCGATCGCGGTCGCCGCGCTGGACAAGGCCAAGCCGGAGATCGGCTTCGAGTCCGTCGCCTACGACGAGCACGTCGGCAAGGTCAGCCTGATCGGCGCTGGCATGCGCTCGCACCCCGGCGTGACCGCCACCTTCTGCGAGGCGCTGGCCAAGGTCGGGGTCAACATCGAGATCATCTCCACCTCGGAGATCCGGATCTCGGTGATCTGCCGGGACACCCAGCTCGATGACGCGGTCCGCGCGCTGCACGGGGCATTCGACCTCGGTGGCGACGAGGAGGCCGTGGTCTACGCCGGAACGGGGCGCTGAACATGAGCCACAACGGACCTGTGCTCGCCCTGGTCGGCGCGACCGGCGCGGTCGGCACCGTCATGATCGACATCATCAACGGCCGGGAATCCGTGCCGTGGGGCGAGATCCGGCTGATCGCCTCGGCCCGCTCGGCTGGCAAGAAGATCACCGTGCGGGGCGCGGACCTGACCGTCATCGCGCTGTCCCCGGAAGCCTTCGACGGCGTGGACGTCGCCATGTTCGACGTGCCGGACGAGGTCTCCGCGGAATGGGCGCCGATCGCGGCCGAGCGCGGCGCGGTCGCGGTGGACAACTCCGGCGCGTTCCGGATGGACCCGGAGGTGCCGCTGGTGGTGCCCGAGGTCAACGCCGAGGCCGTGCACAACCGGCCGCGCGGCATCATCTCCAACCCGAACTGCACCACCCTGTCCATGATGGCCGGACTGGGCGCGCTGCACCGGGAGTACCAGCTCACCGAACTGGTGGTGGCCAGCTACCAGGCCGTCTCCGGCGCGGGCCAGTCCGGCGTGGACCGGCTCTACGCCGAGATCGCCGCGGTGGCCGGCCAGGCGGTCGGGGAGAAGGCGGGCGACGTGCGCGCCGCGCTGGAGGCGGCCGGGCTGGTGCAGTCCGAAT
This sequence comes from Crossiella sp. S99.2, assembly GCF_023094165.1. Classification (GTDB taxonomy): domain Bacteria; phylum Actinomycetota; class Actinomycetes; order Mycobacteriales; family Pseudonocardiaceae; genus Crossiella. Next base: position 147,535 of record NZ_JALMDK010000002.1, read on the forward strand.
CGCCGTTCCCGGCGCCGATGGCCTTCAACGTGGTGCCGTGGGCGGGTTCGCTCAAGGACGACGGCTGGTCTTCGGAGGAGCTGAAGGTCCGCAACGAGTCCCGCAAGATCCTGGGCATCCCGGACCTCAAGGTCTCCGCGACCTGCGTGCGGGTCCCGGTGGTCACCACGCACTCGATGGCCGTGCACGCCACCTTCGCCCGCGAGGTCACCGTGGAGCAGGCGCGCAAGCTGCTCGGCGCGCAGCCCTCGATCGTGGTGGTGGACGACCCGGCCAACGGCGAGTACCCCACCCCGGCCGACGTGGTGGGCGGCGACCCGACCTACATCGGCCGGATCCGCCAGGCGCTGGACTTCCCGAACACCCTGGAACTGTTCGTGTGCGGGGACAACCTGCGCAAGGGCGCGGCGCTGAACACCTACGAGATCGCCGAGGTCATCGTCACCCAGGCGTGAACGCCGGAGCCGCCCCGGTAGTTTCGGAATATGACCATGGGCGACGGCGTGGTGCTCGGCATCGATCTCGGCACCACCGCGACCAAGGTGGTGGCCGCGGACCGGCGAGGGCGGGTTGCCGCCCTCGCCGAACGCGGCTACCCCATGCGCACCGATCAGCCCGGCCTGGCCGTGCACGACCCGGACCGGGTGCTGCAGGCGGCGCTGGACGCGGTGCGTGAATGCGTGCAGACCTGTGCCGCCCCGGTGCGGGCACTGGTCTTCACCGGGGCCATGCACACCCTGATCGGCCTGGACGCTGACTACCGCCCGATCACCCCGTCGCTGAGCTGGGCGGACAACCGGGCGATCGACCAGGCCGCCCGGCTGCGCCGCGATCCGGCCGCGGCGCAGCTGCACCACGCCACCGGCACCCCGGTGCACCCGTTCGCGCCACTGGCCAAACTGGTCTGGTTCGCCGAGCAGGATCCGGACACCAAGCCCGCGTTCTGGTGTTCGCTCAAGGACTTCGTGCTGCACCACTTCACCGGCAGGCTGGCCACCGAGCACTCCTACGCCTCCGGCAGCGGCCTGATGAACATCCACCGGCTGGCCTGGCATCAGCCCTCGCTCGACCTCGCCGGCATCACCGCGGATCAGCTGCCCGAACTGCTCGCCCCGACCGACACCCTGCCGCTGCGCGCCCAGATCGCCGAGGCCACCGGCCTGCCGCAAGGGCTGCCGGTGGTCGCCGGCGGCGGCGACGGACCGCTGGCCAACCTGGGGGTCGGCGCGATCCGCCCCGGCATGGCCGCGCTGTCCCTGGGCACCAGCGGCGCGATGCGGGTGGTGCGCACCGAACCCGGCGTGGACGAACGCGGCCGCACCTTCTGCTACGGCATCGCCGAGGGCTACTGGGTGCTCGGCGGCGCGGTCAGCAACGGCGGCGTGGTCAGCCAGTGGGCCGCCGACCTGGTCGGCGAGGAGGACATGGGCGACCTGCTGACCGAGGCCGCCGCGGTGCCGCCCGGCGCGAACGGCCTCTTCGCCCTGCCCTACCTGCTCGGCGAACGCGCGCCCTGGTGGGACCCGGACCCGCGTGGCCTGCTGCTCGGCCTGCGCCGCGACCACGGCCGGGCCGAACTGACCCGCGCCCTGGTCGAGGGGGTTGCCCAGCAGCTGGCCCTGGTCCGGGACGCGGTGCGGGACACCGGGGCCGCGGTCACCCCGGTGCGCGCCACCGGCGGCGCGTTCCGCTCGCCACTGTGGGGTCAGCTGATCGCGGCCGCCCTGGACACCGACCTGGAGATCACCGAGGACAGCGAGGGCTCCGGCCTGGGCGCCTGCCTGCTCGGCTGGCGGGCCCTGGAGGTGCTGCCGTCCCTGGAGGCCGCCGCCGGGCTGATCACGCCCAGCGAGACCGTGCACCCGGACCCGGACCTGGCCGAGCACTTCGCCACCGCCCGGCCCCGGGTCGAGCGGACCTACCTGGCCTTGCGCGATCTCATGAGTTGATGCCCGATCAGGAGTTGAGCAGAGCGACCGAGACATCCCACAGCCGCTTGGCCGCCTCGGTGTCCAGGGCGTAGGAGGCCACGCCGGCCCGCCGCTCGCCCGGCACGTTCGGCAGCGCCTCGTTGCTGTCCTCGAAGTAGCGGCCGCTGATCCCGGCCACCAGCGGCGAGCCGGCCAGCAGCACCGAGGTCGCCGCGCCCTGCTCGGTGGTCTTCCACTGCATGCCCGAGCTGGCCACCATCTCCTGGAAGCCAGGGTCGCTCTCGACGTGCCGCTGCAGCCCGGTGCGGATGCCGCCCGGCATCAGCGCGTTGACCTCGATGCCGTCCGCGGCCCAGCGCTGCGCGCCCTCCACCGCGAAGAGGATGTTCGCCGTCTTGCTCTGGCCGTAGGCCACCCACGGGTCGTACGGGCGGCGCTCGAAGTGCAGGTCCTCGAAGTCGACCCCGCTCATCAGGTGCGCGGAGGAACTGACCGAGACCACCCTGGCGCCACCGGCCGCGGCGAGCGCGCGGTGCAGGCCCAGGGTGAGGCGGAAGTGGCCGAGATGGTTGGTGCCGAACTGGAGTTCCCAGCCCTCCGGGGTGCGGGTCAGCGGCGAGGCCATCACCCCGGCGTTGTTGACCAGGATGTGCAGCGGGCCCTGCCAGTCCGCGGCGAAGGCGGCCACCGAGGCCCGGTCGGCCAGGTCCAGGTGCGCGGCCCGGGCGCCGACCTCGGCGGCGACCTTCTCGGCCGCCTCCAGGTTGCGGGCGGCGATGGTGACCTCGGCGCCGGAGTGCGCGAGTGCCCGCGCGGTCTCCACGCCGATGCCGGAGGCGCCGCCGGTGACGATGGCGCGCTTACCGGTCAGGTCCACTCCGGCGATGACCTCGGCGGCGGTGGACTCACGGGTGAACGGGGTGGTCGAACGAGTGCCCATGACAGCGTCCTGTTCTGCGTCTAAGCTCTAACCGGAGGACCCTCCGGTGACTCCAAGCTAACCGGAGGGCTCTCCGTTTGACAGGTGATCTGGGTCACAAGAGTGGAGCGAGGCATGCGCGCGGACGCCCAGCGCAACCGGGAGAAGCTGCTGAAGTGCGCGGTCCGGCTGTTCTCCGAACGCGGTCCCGAGGTGGCCCTGGACGCGGTCGCCAAGGAGGCCGGAGTCGGCATCGGCACGCTCTACCGGCACTTCCCGACCCGCGAGGCGCTGATCGAAGCGGCCTACCGCAACGAGCTGGCCGAGGTGTGCGAGGCGGCGCGGGAGTTGCTCGCCGAGCTGCCCGCTGATCAGGCCCTGCGTGCCTGGATGGACCGCTTCCTGGCCTACTGGACCACCAAGTCGGGCATGTCCGCCGCGCTCAACGCGGTGATCGCCACCGGCGCCAACCCGTACGAGCAGAGTCGGGACCTGCTGGACTCGGCCATCCGGCTGCTGCTGGCCCCGGCCGCCGAATCGGGCGCGCTGCGCACCGATGTGGCGCCGGAGGAGGTGCTCTTCGCGATCAGCGGGGTGGCACTGGCCACCGCCGCGATAGGCCACCGCGAATTGGCAGGCCGCCAGCTCGACCTGATCATGGACGGCCTGCGCTACCGCCCCTAGATCGCGGTTTCGGCCTTGGCCGCCGCCCGGTTGGCCGAGGCGCGGAACAGCGTCCAGGCCACGATCGCCGAGAGCAGTCCGGCCCCGCCCACCGCGACGAAGCCCCAGGGCGGTCCGGCCAGGTCGATGGCCAGGCCGGCCAGTGGCGCGCCCAGCGCGCTGCCCGCGGTCAGCGCGGAACCGTGCAGGCCCAGCGCCTCGCCGCGCACCGACTCCGGGGTCAGCCTGCTGACCTCCTCGGAGGTGGCCGCGATGGTCGGCGCGCAGAGCAGTCCGGCTGGGATCAGCATCAGGCCGAGCAGCCACCACTGGTCGGCGAAGGCCACCGGGATGGTGCACAGGCCGAGCAGGCCCATCAGCACCAGCGACGGGTAGGAGCGGTGCATCGCGCCGTAGACGAAACCGCCGATCAGCGAGGCCAGGCACCAGATCGGGATCACCGCGCTGGTCCAGGGCAGCTGACCGGCCTCGCGCAGCACGCCCACGATGGCCAGGTCGCTGCCGGAGAGCACCAGCACCGCGCCGGTGGAGGCGGCCAGCACCGCCAGCATCCGGGTGGTCAGCCAGCTCGACCGCGGCGGCCGCGGGCCGGTGGCCACCTCGCTGGTGCTGCTGCGGGTGGCCGGGTTGAGCAGGAACAGCCCGATCCCGGCGAGCACGATGCAGCTGCCCACGCCGATCATGGCCACCTGCCCGGACAGGCCGGTCACCACCACCACGCCCAGCGCGGGCCCGACCATGAACGCCGCCTCGACCACCATCGAGTCCAGCGAGAACGCGGTCCGTCGCTGCGCCTCGGGCACCAGCGCGGCCATCGCCTGCCGGGAGATCGAGTGCACCGGCAACGCGAACAGCCCGCCGAAGACCGCGGTGGCCAGCAGTCCGGTCAGGCCGAGCCAGGGGCTGGCGAACCAGAACACGCCCTCGACCACGGTGGTCATCAGGATCACCGGGCGCAGGCCGACCGAGTCCACCATCCGGCCCAGCAGCGGCGAGCCGACCGCGAGCCCGATGGTCACCGCCACCGAGACCACCGCAGCCCAGGTGTAGCTCTGCCCCAGGTCCTGCAGCACGTGCAGGTTCAACACCATTGGCCCTGCCGCGATCGGGGTCCGGGCCAGCAGGGTGACAACGACCAGGGGACGGACGCCGGGCAGCGCGAACAGGCGGCGGTAGGGCTCGATCGGCACCTGTGCATGGTGACTGGCGGCACCGACAGTCGTCCAAGAGGTTTCCCGGGCCAGCCTCGGGCCTTTTCTTGACTCATTCCAGAAAAAGTGGTGGAGTGATGCTGTCATGAACACCGAGACCACCCCGCTGCCACCCGATGCCCGCGACCGGCTCCGCTCGGCCGGACTCCGGGTCACGCAGCCGAGGATCGCGGTGCTCGAGTGGCTCTCCGGTCACCCGCATTCGACCGCCGACCAGGTCGCCACGGCCACCAGGGCCCGGCTGGGCACGGTGTCCACCCAGGCCGTCTACGACGTGCTGGCCGCGTGTACCTCGGCCGGGTTGTTGCGCCGGATCGAACCGGCGGGCCACCCGGCCCGGTTCGAGACTCGGACCGGGGACAACCACCACCACCTGGTGTGCCGGATTTGTGGGCACACCGAGGACGTCGACTGCGTCCGCGGCCAGCGGCCCTGTCTCGACCCCTCCGACACCGCGGGCTTCGCGGTGGACGAGGCCGAGGTCGTGTTCTGGGGCCGGTGCCCGAACTGCCTGGCCGCCGGCGCGGAGGATCACCACCACGAGGAGTGAACAGCGTGACCCAGCAGCGGTACACCACGACCAACGCGGGTATCCCGGTCGCCAGTGACGAGCACTCGCTGACCGCGGGCGCCAACGGGCCGATCCTGCTCCAGGACCACTACGCCATCGAGAAGATGGCCCAGTTCAACCGCGAACGCGTGCCGGAACGGGTGGTGCACGCCAAGGGCGGCGGCGCCTTCGGGTTCCTGCAGATCACCGAGGACGTCAGCCAGTTCACCAAGGCCGCGCTGTTCCAGCCAGGAGTGCGCACCGACGCGCTGGTGCGCTTCTCCACCGTGGCCGGGGAACTGGGCTCGCCGGACACCTGGCGGGACCCGCGCGGTTTCGCGCTGAAGTTCTACACCCCGGAAGGCAACTACGACCTGGTCGGCAACAACACCCCGGTCTTCTTCATCCGCGACCCCAGCAAGTTCTCCGACTTCATCCACTCGCAGAAGCGCCGCGCGGACAACGGCCGCCGCGACCACGACATGCAGTGGGACTTCTGGTCGCTGTCCCCGGAGTCCGCGCACCAGGTCACCTGGCTGATGGGCGATCGCGGCATCCCGAAGAGCTGGCGGCACCAGAACGGCTACGGCTCGCACACCTACCTGTGGGTCAACGCCGGTGGCGCGAAGTTCTGGGTGAAGTACCACTTCAAGACCGACCAGGGCATCGAGTTCCTGACCTCGGCCGAGGCCACGCACATCGCGGGCACCGACGCCGACTACCACATCGCCGACCTGTGGAACTCGATCTCCGGCGGCAACGCGCCGAGCTGGACGCTGTACGTGCAGGTCATGCCGTATGAGGACGCCGCGGACTACCGGTTCAACCCGTTCGACCTGACCAAGGTGTGGCCGCAGGGGGACTACCCGCTGACCAAGGTCGGCAGGCTGGTGCTGGACCGCAATCCGGACAACTACTTCGCCCAGATCGAGCAGGCCGCCTTCGAGCCGTCCAACCTGGTGCCCGGCATCGGCCCGTCCCCGGACAAGATGCTGCTGGGCAGGTTGTTCTCCTACCCGGACACGCACCGCCACCGGATCGGTCCGAACTACATGGACCTGCCGGTCAACCGCCCGCAGTCGCCAGTGCAGTCCTACTCGAAGGACGGCGCGATGCGGTACCAGAACATCAGCGACCCGGTGTACGCGCCGAACTCCTACGGCGGGCCCAAGGCCGACGGGCAGCGCTTCCCGGACGAGGCGGACGGCTACGGCGTGACCGGCGAGATCGTGCGCTCGGCCTACGCGCTGCACCGCGAGGACGACGACTTCGGCCAGGCGGGCACCCTGGTGCGTCAGGTGATGGACGAGGCGGCGCGGGCGCGGCTGGCCGACAACATCACCGGACACCTGGGCAACGGGGTGTCCCGGCCGGTGCTGGAGCGGGCGCTGGCCTACTGGCGCAACGTGGACAAGACCCTGGGTGACAAGGTCGCGGAGCGGTTCACCGGCTGAGCGATCCGGCCTCACCGGATCGAGGGTTCTACTACCCTCGGTCCGGTGATGCTGCCAGGGCAGGACCCGTTGGAGGAGACCAAACGCGCGACCCAGACCGCGCTGGAACGCGCGGTCGGCGAGGGCAGGTTGACCCTGGAGGAGTTCACCGCCCGTGCCGACACGGTGTGGCGGGCGCAGGATCCGGCCGAGATCGCCCGCGCGGTGCAGGACCTGCCCGCGCCGGTCCTCCCGCCCGCGCCCGCAGCGGCCGTGGCCAAGGTCAGCACCAAATCGATCTTCGACGATGTCCGCCGCAGCGGCCGGTTCACCCTGCGTTCGGGCACCACCATCAGCGCGATCTTCGGCGACGCCAAGGTGGACCTGCGGCAGGCGGTGATCAGCGAGCCGGTGGTGGAGCTGACCGTGTTCAGCTGCTTCGGCGATGTGGTGATCACCCTGCCCAAGGGGATCAACGCCGAGGTCAACGGCTCGGTGGTGTTCGGCTCGGAACGGGTGGAACTGTCCGGGGAGCCCGCGCTGCCGGGCAGTCCGCTGCTCCGGATCAACGCGCGGTCGATCTTCGGCGACGTCAAGGTGCGCGACCAGAGCTTGACCGAGCGGGTGAAGAACTGGCTGGACCGGCTGTCCTAAAGGCCAGTTGACCTCCAGCTGGCTGGAGGTCGTACCGTGCTGGGCGGGTCGGCCGAAGGAAGGAACTACTCGTATGACGGTCACCGTGGTGGGCATCGGCGGATCGCTGCGCGCGGACTCCCAGTCCCAGCGCGCGCTCGACCTGGTGCTGGCCGGGGCCCGCGAGGCTGGCGCCAAGACGGTCGCCTTCACCGGGCCCGACCTGGTGCTGCCCTTCTACGACCCGGGTATGCCGGAACGCCCGGAGAACGCGATCCGGATGGTCGAGGCGCTGCGCACCGCCGACGGCGTGGTGCTGGTCTCGCCCGGCTACCACGGCACGGTCTCCGGCCTGGTGAAGAACACCCTGGACTACATCGAGGACCTGCGCGGCGACGAGCGCCCGTACCTGGACGGCCGTGCGGTGGGCTGCGTGGCCACCGCGATGGGCTGGCAGGCCGCGGTCACCACGCTCACCGCGCTGCGCTCCATCGTGCACGCCCTGCGCGGCTGGCCGACCCCGCTGGGCGCGGCGCTCAACTCCCGCGAGGTCAGCTTCGACCTCGGCGGCGGCTGCACGGACACCCAGGTCAGCGACACTCTGCGGACCATCGGGCAGCAGGTGGCCGAGTTCGCGCTGCGCGGCCGGAATCAGCCTGAAGGCCGACCAGGGGCGCTACTTCGCGACGACGAACGCTGACCAAGTCCGTGGTTACCGTGGCCTGGTGACGCAGCCACCCTTCGAGCCGGCCCTCGACCTGGTCAAGACCCGGGCGCAGACCACGCTGGAACGCGCGGTCGGCGAGGGCAGGCTCACCCTGGACGAGTTCACCGACAAGGTCGACCTGGTCTTCCAGGCCACTGACGAAGCCGGCGTGCAGGCGGTGGTGGGCACGCTGCCCGCCCCGCTCACCCCGGCCACCACCGTGGTCAGCCGGCAGTCGATCTTCGACGACGTGGCCCGCGGCGGCCGCTTCGCGCTGCCCACCGGCGCCACCGTGTCCTCCTTCTTCGGCGACGTCGAACTGGACCTGCGCCAGGCGGTGATCACCGATCCGCTGGTCGAGGTGCACACCTGGAGCTGGTTCGGCGACATCGAGGTCACCGTGCCCGAGGGGGTCGAGGTCGAGGTGAAGAGCGGGCTGATCTTCGGCGACGAGGTGGTCGAGCTGGCCGACGTGCCGCCGGTGCCGGGCGCCCCCAAGATCCGGATCAAGGCCTGGACCACCTTCGGCGACGTCCGGGTGGTTTCCGCGGCCTGAGCGCGGGAAGACCTGCTCGTGTCCCCGGATGCGAGGAGGCTCGACGTGACCACCAGCCCGATCACCAGCCCACTCGGCCAGGCCGAACGTGAGCGCACCGGCGAGGTGCTGCAGGCCGCGCTGGTCGACCTGATCGACCTGTCCCTGGTCGCCAAGCAGGCGCACTGGAACGTGGTCGGCCGCCAGTTCCGCGATGTGCACCTCCAGCTCGACGAGCTGGTCACCGCCGCCCGCGGCTACTCCGACCAGGTCGCCGAACGCGCCGCCGCGATCGGCGTCTCCCCGGACGGCCGGGTCACCACGGTGGCCGAGACCACCGGCGTGCCCGCGTTCCCGGCTAACTGGAAGCAGGACACCGAGGTCATCGGCGCGATCGTGACCACGCTGGGCACCCTGGTGCAGCGGATGCGGGTCCGGATCGACGCCACCGACAAGACCGACCTGGTCACCCAGGACCTGATCATCGAGATCACCGGCAAGCTGGAGGAAGCGCACTGGATGTGGCAGGCCCAGCTCGCCTGAGCCGGACCCGCCACCAGTGCGCGACCGGTCTCACCCGGTGGCGAGAATCCGCCGGGCGAAGTCGATCTCGGCCGCCGTCTGGCGCATCGTCTCGGCCACCACCAGCGAGCCGTGGCCCGCGTTGTACCGGTAGACCTCGTAGGCGGCGCCACGCTCGGCCAGCCGGTCCAGGTAGTTCTCGATCTGCCGGATCGGGCAGCGCGGGTCGTTCTCGCCGGCCAGCACCAGCACCGGCGTGGTCACCTTGTCCACGTAGGTGATCGGCGAGGACGCCTCGTACCGCTCCGGCAGGTCCGTCGGCGAGCCGCCGAACAGCGCCCGGTCGTAGGCCCGCAGCGGCTCCATCTCGTCCTCGTAGGCGGCCACGTAGTCGGCCACCGGCACGCTGGCCACCCCGGCCGCCCACAGCTCGGGCTGGGTGCCCACGGCCAGCAGGGTCAGGAAGCCGCCCCAGGAGCCACCCGCAACCACGCACTTGGCCGGGTCGGCCAGACCGGAGCCGACCGCCCAGGCGTGCACCGCGGCCACGTCCTCCAGTTCGGTCAGGCCGGGGCGGCCCTCGATGGCGTCCCGCCACACCGAGCCGTAGCCGGTGGAACCGCGGTAGTTGATGTGCACCACCGCGAACCCGGCGTCCACCCAGGCCGCGCGGTAGGCGGAGAACCGGTCCTCATCCGCCGAGTGCGGCCCGCCGTGCAGCTCGAACACGGTCGGGAACGGGCCCTCACCGGCAGGCCGGGTGACCAGCGCGTGCACCGTGCCGCCGGGCCCGTCCACGAACGCGTCGTCCAGCGGCACGCTCTCCGGGGCCCGCTCGCCCTGCGGCTCCAGCAGCACCCGGTCCACCCCGTCCGGGCCGATCGCGCGCACCGCGGGCGGCTGGCCGGAGTAGGACCAGGAGTACTCCACGGTGCCGTCCGGGCGGACCTCGGCCGAGCTGACCACACCCCGTGCGGTGTCCACAGTGGACAGTTCGCCGGTGCTGAGGTCGTAGCGGTGCAGGGTGTTGCGGGCCTGGTAGGTGTGCGAGATCAGCAGCGCGCTGCCGTCGGGGTACCAGTCGCCGACGATCTCACCCGGCAGGTCGATGGTCAGCTCGACCTCGGTGTCGGCCGCCACGTCCCAGAGCAGCAGCTCCTCCCGGCCGCGGCGCTCGTGCAGGATCAGCACCCGCTGATCGCCCGGCACCGGGCTGAAGGCCAGCGCGTCCAGGCCCTTGCCCTTGCCGTCCCACTTCTCCGCCACCGCGCCGCCGTCGGCGGTGCGCAGCACCCGCAGCGCCGGGTGCCGGGAGTCGCCGTGCTCGGAGTGCGAGATGACCAGGAACGTCTCGTCCTTGGCCAGCGAGCCCACCCCGCCGTCGTGCTCGTTCTGGTAGACGATCTCCGACGGCGCGCCGTCCCGGGAGATCCAGATGGTGGTGCCGTCGTCGGTGGCGGTGCCCAGGGCGACCACCTTGCTGCCCAGGGCCAGCCCGGCCGGGTAGGCGTCCGGGGTGCCCGGCAGCGCGGGCGCCGGGTCAGCGCCGCCGCCGTAGGGCTCGCTGACCCAGTGCCCGAACTCGTCGCCGTCGGTGTCGGCGAACCACCAGATGTGCTCGCCGTCGGGGGTGAGCGTGGCGTGCGTGGTGCCGTTCTTGCGATCGGTCACCTGCCGGTGCGCGCCGGAGTCCCGGTCCCAGGTGTAGACCTCCCAGACCCCGCCGAGGTTGGAGATGTAGAGGCTGCGCTGCGGCGCGTCCTCGGCCCAGCCCGGTCGCGACACCCTGGGTGCCGCGAACCGGGCCCGCCACCTCGCCTCGGCGGCCGGATCGGCGAAGAGCTGGTCGGGAACCTGTGCGGTCGGATGCTGGCTCACACCCCGATCCTAGAGTCCGTTACTCGGCAATGATGTCCGTCGTCAGCCCGGGGGCCTTGCGGATCTCCGTCTGCGTGTACCGGCCCGGCACCCAGCCCTTGCGCACGTACAGCTCGGTCTGGTCGTAGTGGTGCGGGGAGGCTGGGTTGGCCGACTGCGAGTAGGTCAGCACGGACTGCGAGCGCGGCCCGTTCCGGCCCAGCTGGACGGCCATGATGAAGCTGGAGCCCATCTCGACCTTGCCGTACGTGCCGTCCGCCTGGATCTTGGTCGTGCTCGGCTCGGTCACGTTGAAGCAGCCCTCGCTGCCCGCGCAGCCCTGGATCGGCAGCAGCTTGCGGGAGGGGGCGTCCCGCTGGGCCTTGCCGAGTTCCAGCTCCAGCGGCAGGTTGTTCCGCAGCAGCCGCTGCACCCCGTCCGCGATGGCCGTCCTGACCTTGGGCTCGGCGGTGTTGAGCGTGTGCGGGGTGCGCACCGGGTCCTTCGGGTCGAAAGGCACCACGAACTTGTTCGGCAACGGCCGGATCCCGCCGTAGACCTCCCGCCACAGCACCGCGCCGGGGCTGTCGGTGTCCATCCGCCCATCCCACTTGGCCAGCACCGCGCCCGCCGTGCGCACGTCGATCCGGGCGCCGTCGGTGGCGGTCATCGTCGGGTTGGCCTCGATCAGCCCGACCACCGCGTCCCGGAACAGCTCGCCGGTCAGCGTGCGATTGCCCAGCATGGCCTGCTGCAGGTTCGGCAGGTCGAACCCGGGCGCGCCCAGCCCGTCGCTGCCCGCGCGGCGCTGGTCGACCATCAGGTGGGACAGCCGGTCCCGCGGCGAGCGCGGGTCGGCCTGCGGGCCGTACATCCGCGGGTAGCCGGTCAGCGGGGCGAAGGCGTTGGTCAGCCAGGCCGACTCGTTGGCGTTCTGCACGTAGTCGGCGCGCTGCTGCGCAGGCTGGTGCTTCGGCCCGAACACCCCGGGCGTCACCGCGTCCGGATCGCTGCCCCAGCCGCACTCCAGCCGCGAGCCGTTGAGGATCACCCTGGCCGGATAGAAGGCCCGGCCGGCCGGGGTGTCCACGCAGCGCTGCGCGTGCGCGTCGGTCACGTGCGGCACCACCGAGGCATCGGCGTAGAAGCTCTGCCCCTTGGCGTCGGCGGCCACGGTGTTGGTGAAGGCCGAGCCCTGCACCCGGTGCAGCGCGTCCCTGACCTCGGTCACATCCTTGGCCCGGCCCACCGCCAGCTCCTGGTCCATCGCCCGCAGACTGTCCTCATTGGACCCACGCACGGCGAAGGCCATGGTGTCGGTCCAGCCGTCGGCCAGCACCGGCCCGTACCGGGAGCGGTACAGCACACGCTCCACAGTGGACAGTGAACCGTCCGCGCCGCGCACCTGGACCCGCACGGTCCGCTTGCTCATCGGCTCGGTTTTCCCGTCCACCACATAGGAAGTCGGGTCACCGGGGGCCAGCTTCAGCTCGAACATGGTGAACCGGTGCGCACTGGAGACGGTGTGCGTCCAGGCCATCGACTCGTTGTGCCCGATCGCGATCGTCGGCAACCCGGCCAGCGCGGCGCCCAGCACGTTGAGCTTGCCCGGCACGGTCAACTGCGCCTGGTAGAGCCGGTTCGGCCCGGCCCACGGGAAGTGCGGGTTGCCCAGCAGCAGGCCGCTGCCGTCCCTGGTCGCCTCCCGGCCCAGCCCCCACGCGTTGCTGCCCACCGCCATCATCTCCGCGGACGCCGGAATCGCCGGGATTCCCTTGCTCGTCGGCGGTTTCGCGTTGGCGATCTGCGAGGTGAACGAGGACACCCCGGTGAGCTGGCTGGAGTCGTGCAGGTTGCGCCACAGGTCCAGTTCGGTCAGCGGCCGCACCCATGCCTTGCCCCGGCAGGTCGGATCCGGCAGCCGGTCCACCCCGGTGGTCCGCAGGTACCGGTTGAACCCGGCCACATACCCGCGCAGGGTCTCCCGGATCTCCAGCGAGGGCCCGGACTTCGCCGCCAGCAACTGCTCCAGCCGCCCGGAGTCGTTGAACGCCCGGAAGTACAGGTCGCTCTCCAGGTTGGTGAAGGTGCCCGGCCCGTTGTTGAACCGCCCCTCCGGCCCGAAATGCCGGGATCGCTCACCGGCCAGCGTGGTCACGTGCTCGGCCAGCAGACACAGATTGTCCTGCGCGAAGGCGTATCCGAACCCGTACCCGGCGGAGGCCATGCTCGCCCCGGTGATGTGCGGCACCCCGTACTCGGTGCGCTGGATCACCGCCGAATAGGTCTGCCCGTCCCTGAGCGCCACCTCCGGCGCCGCCGCCGACGCGGGTGCCGCCAGCACACTCCCAGCCACCGCGGCCACCACCGCGCCCACCACAAGACTTCGCCCCATCTGGTGAATTCCCCCACGCCTAGAAGAGTCGGAACATCAAGTAGTCAACCCGCCCCGATCTTGCGGCACCTCCGGAGAAACCCGGACAAGATGTGCCCTTTGGGCACGGACAACCACCTAAGTGGACCCCGAGAGGACAACGGCAGGGCACCCGGGGGTCCGGGGGCAGAGCCCGCCGGCTGGGGCGTGGGGGCTTGGCCCCCACAAAGCAGAAAGGCCGATGCAGGTCCGCGTTTTCCGCGGACAAACATCGGCCAATCGGCTGGTCGGGGTGACAGGATTTGAACCTGCGACCTCTTCGTCCCGAACGAAGCGCGCTACCAAGCTGCGCCACACCCCGATGGAACTGGTTGAACGAGAGAAATACTAGCGGACGTTCGCTCGTACACCGAATCGGGGGCTTCCGCCTGCCTTGAGCAGGCTCGGGTCGAGTTCGGCCGAGCGCGGGACCAGCGTCAACAGGCTCGCCTCCGGCGGGCAGGCGAAGCGCACCGGCGCGTACGGCGAGGTGCCCAGTCCGGCCGAGACGTGCAGCCAGGTGTGCTGACCCCAGCGGGAGGCGCCCTTGACCCGGGAGCGGTCCAGGCCGCAGTTGGTGACCAGGGCGCCGTAGCCGGGCACGCAGAGCTGGCCGCCGTGGGTGTGACCGGCCAGGACCAGGTCGTAGCCGTCCTCGGCGAAGGAGTCCAGCACGTGCGGTTCGGGCGAGTGGGTCAGGCCCAGGCGCAGGTCGGTGTGGTGGTCCGGCCTGCCCGCGATATCGCTGTACTGGTCGCGGTGCAGGTGCGGGTCGTCCACGCCCGCGGCCTGGATGGTCAGGCCGGCGATGGTCAGGTTGCGGCGCACGTGGGTCAGGTCCTGCCAGCCGCGTTCGGTCAGCGCGGCGCGCAGGTCGCGCCAGGGCAGCGGGGCGCCGTGCACGCGCTTGGTCTTGCTGGAGGGCAGCAGGTAGCGGGCCGGGTTCTTCGGCTTCGGCCCGTAGTAGTCGTTGCTGCCCCAGACGAACAGGCCGGGCAGGTCCAGCAGCGGGCCCAGCGCGCGCAGCACCGCGGGCACCGCCTTGGGGTGGGCCAGGTTGTCCCCGGTGTTGATCACCAGGTCGGGCTCCAGCTCCGCCAGCGCGGCCACCCAGCGCTGCTTGGACTGCTGGCCGGGCAGCATGTGCAGGTCGGAGACGTGCAGCAGGCGCAGCGGGCGGGCGTTGTCGGAGAGCACCGGCAGCGTCGCGTGCCGTAGCGTCCACATTCGCCGTTCGATCGCGGTGGCGTAGCCGAGCGCCGCGCCGCCGAGTGCCGCCGTGCCGAGCAGGATCCGACCCAGGTTGTTCACCCTTACCAGGGTACGTAATGCGCCGTGGTGCCTTTTTCGCAGGAGTAACCTGCCTGGTCATGGCGGAGCTGAAGGCGAAACTACAGGCCGATCTGGCCGCGGCGATGAAGCAGAAGGAGACCGTGACGGTCGCGTCGTTGCGGATGGCGCTCGCGGCGATCAGCACCGAGGAGGTGGCGGGCAAGACCGCCAAGGAGCTGACCGACGACGAGGTGCTGCGGGTGCTCGCCCGCGAGCTGAAGAAGCGCAAGGAGGCCGCCGAGGCATTCGCCGGCGCCGGCCGGGCCGAGCAGGCCGCCGCGGAGGTGGCCGAGGGCGAGGTGCTCTCCGCGTACCTGCCCGCGCAGCTCTCCGATGATGAGCTGGCCGGACTGGTGAGCCAGGCGGTGGCCGAGCTGACCGCGCAGCTCGGCGAGAAGCCGGGACCGAAGCAGATGGGTCAGGTCATGAAGGCGGCCAACGCGAAGGTGGCCGGCCGCGCCGACGGCGGGCGGGTCGCCGCGCTGGTGAAGGCCACCCTGATCGGCTGAGTGCACTGACGGAAAACGGGGTCTGTCCACTGTGGACAGACCCCGTTTCGCTTGTGCGCCTTGGCTAACCCGGTCCGCTGGTCGGCTCGATCGGATCGATGGTGACGCCGCCGGTCGGCGGGTTCACCTCGCCCGGCGGCGGTTCGGTGGTGCCGGTGGGCGGCGGTACGACCCCGGTGCTGACCCACAACGTGATCGTCTCGCCGGGCAGCGCCGCGCCACGCGGGTTCTGCCCGACCACGGTGCCCTTGGGCTGGGCCGCGTTCCGGTTCTGCGTGCTCACCTTGTACCCGGCGGCCTGCAACTTCGAGGTGGCCTCGTTGACCATCAGGCCCACCACGTTGGGCACCTTGGCCTCATCGCCGCCGTTGAGGTAGCGCCCGTCCGCGCCCGGCAGCCCCTGGGCGGGCTGGTTGCCGTGGATCGCGCTCATCGCGTCGAACCAGGTCGGCGCGGACACCGAGGAGCCGTAGATGCCGCCGCCGGTGTTGCCGCCGCAGAGCCGGGGCGGGTTGCCCTTGCAGATCACCTGCGGCCGGTTGCCGTCGTTGAAGGTCAGCACCGCGCCCGCGTACTGCGGGGTCGCGCCGACGAACCCGGCCGACTTGTGGTCCTGGGTGGTGCCGGTCTTGCCCAGCATCGGCCGGTTCCAGTCCTTGGGCCGCGCGCCGGCCGCGGTGCCACCGGGCAGGTCGTCCTTGCTCATGCCCTGCGCCAGCCCGTTGGCCAGGCCCTCCGGCACCGCCTGCTCGCACGGGGCCTCGTTGAGCTGGATCGGTTTGCCGTTGCGGTCCAGGATCTGCTCGATCGGACTCGGCGGGCACCAGGTGCCGCCACTCATGATCGTCGCGGACACGTTGGCCAGTTCGAGCGTGCTCACCGCGGCCGGGCCGAGGGTGAACGCGCCCTTGTTGTTGCGCCAGTAGTCCGACTGCGACCGGTTCAGATCGTCCCTTTTGGACTTCGGATCCGGTTTCACCCCGGCCACGTTGAGCTGCATGGTCTCCCGCAGCCCGAGCCTGCTGGCCATGTCGACCACCGGGCCCATGCCGACCCGCTCCTCCAGGATGACGAACCCGGTGTTCGGCGAGGTGGCCAGCGCGCTCTGCAGGGTCATCTGCTGCGGGTAGTTGTCTCCGGCGTTGCTCAGGCAGTACCAGCGCTCACCGCCACCGGCTGGCGGGCAGCGGGTGGCGCCGCCCTTGAAGACCCTGGAGGTGTAGGAGGTCGGGGTGTCGATCACGTTGTTGATGCCCATGCCGCGTTCCAGCGCCGCGGCCGCGGTGAAGATCTTGAAGATCGAGCCCGCGCCGAACTTGTTCGCCGCCGCGCTGGGCAGCGCGTAGGTGGTCTGGCCCTTGTCCGAGTCCAGGCCGTAGTCCCGGTTGGCCACCAGCGCGAGCACCTTGTGCCGGTCCTTGCCCGGCTGCACCACGGCCATGGTGTTGGCCACCCCGTTGGCGTCCTTGGGCACCCGGCCCTGCGCCGCCTTCTTGGCCGCCTGGGTGATCCGCGGGTCCAGGGTGGTCTTGATGGTGAAACCACCGCGCTTCAAGGTGTCCTCGGAGTACCCGATCTTGCTCAGGTAGTCGACGACGTACTTGCAGAAGAACCCGTTGTCCGGCCCGGCGCCGATGCAGCCGTAGGGCGGGTTGCGGAAGTCCGGTGCGGTGCCCAGCGCCTCCTTCTTGGCCGCCTCGGCCACCTCCACCGGGATCCGGCCCTGCCGCCCCATCTCGCTGATCACCAGGTTGCGCCTGGTCAGCGCGGCTTCCGGATTGCGTTTGGGGTTCAGTCCGCTGGGCTCGTTGACCATGCCTGCCAGCAACGCGGCCTGGGCGATGGTGAGCTTGTCCGGGCTGGTGTCGAAGTAGGTCTTGGCCGCCGCGGCCACCCCGTAGGTGCTCGCGCCGAAGGGCACGATGTTGAGGTAGCGGGTGAGGATCTCGTCCTTGGTGAGCTTGCGCTCCAGTTGCAGCGCGATCCGCATCTCGCGCAGCTTGCGGGCCGGGGTCTGCTCCTGCGCCTTGGCCTGCTCGACCTTGTTCGTGGCCACCACGTGCATCAGGTAGTTCTTGACGTACTGCTGGGTCAGGGTGGAACCGCCCTGGGCGACCTTGCCCTCCACCGTGTTGGTCACCAGCGCGCGCATCGCGCCGCGCCAGTCCACGCCCTGATGGTCGTAGAAGCGCTGGTCCTCAATGGACACGATGGCGGCCTTCATCGTGTCCGCGATCTTCTCCGGACCGGCCAGCACCCGGTACTGGTCGAAGAGGTAGGCGATCTGGCTGCCCTGCGCGTCCAGCACCGTGGTCAGCAACGGCGGGTCCTTCTGGACCAGATCGGAGGAGATGCTGTCGACTGTGTCACTCGCGCGGTTCGAGACCACCCCCAGCGCGCCCACCGCAGGAAACAACATGCCGGCGAGTAGCACTCCAGCCAGCACACATAGCCCCAACAACTTGAACAAAGCCGCCCGCACGCCCACGCGGGACAGCGTACGCTTCACCCATTTTGGTGACGCGATTCACACACTTTCGGGTGCGGGGATGTAACGGGTAGGCAAACCCGTCTTGGACCTGGAACCAGAACCCTCTACAGTCCGTCAACGTCGAACGACAGCACACCGGCGGGTGGGCCACTCCCCGTGGCGCACCTCATGCGGACCTCGGAGCTGGGGAGCACCGAGCGTAGTCGCGACGACGCGTAGGAGCTGGGGGAACATGGAGTTCAACCAGGGGGACTGGCGGGTAAGGGCCTCTTGCAGGGATGAGGACCCGGACCAGCTTTTCGTCCGAGGTGCAGAGCAGCGCAAGGCCAAGCTCGTGTGCATGGGGTGCCCCGTGCGGACGGAATGCCTGGCCGAGGCGCTGGACAGTCGAATCGAGTTCGGTGTCTGGGGTGGCATGACCGAGCGGGAGCGTCGCGCTCTGCTCCGCCGCCGTCCGGACGTCGTGTCCTGGGCGGAACTGCTCGAGTCCGCCCGCCGCAAACACCTGGACTTCGACGAGGTCGAGGAAGCCGACTACCGCGTGGGCCTGCTCGGCTGAGCGGTCACTGACCGGCCAGCCTGGCGCCGATCTCGCGCAGTCCGTCGATGTCGTGCACATCAGCGGGCAGCGCGGGCACGCCGATCATCGCCACGCCCGGGTGCGCCTTGGTGAACCGCGCGAGCAATCGTCGCTCACGCTCCGCCACGGCCACCCGGTCCGCGTGCAGTCGCAGCACGGCCGCGGCCAGTGGCGCCGAGCCACCGCGTTCGAGGTCCTCGGCCGCGGCGAGCGCGCGGGCGCTGGGCAGGTTCGCGAACACCGGGTGGGTCCGGTTGGCGACCAGCCCGGCCAGCGGCATGCCCTCACCGGCCAGTCGGTCCACGAAGTAGGACGCCTCACGCAGCGCGTCCGGCTCGGCCGCGGCCACCACCAGGAACGCGGTGCCCGGTGAGCGCAACAGCTCGTAGGTGGCCTGCGCGCGCTGCCGGAACCCGCCGAACATGCTGTCGAATGCCTGCACGAAGGCCGAGGCGTCGTTGAGCAGCTGACCGCCGATGATCGTCGAGATCACCTTGGTGAACAGGCCGAAACCCGCGCCGACCAGTCGCCGGATCCCCCGCCCACCGGCCCGCGCGGGCGCGGACAGCATGCGGATGATCTTGCCGTCGAGCACGGTGGACAGGCGCTGCGGCGCGTCCAGGAAGTCCAGCGCGGACCGGCTCGGCGGGGTGTCCACCACCACCAGATCCCACTCGCCGGAGTGCACCAGCTGCCCCAGCTTCTCCATCGCCATGTACTCCTGGGTGCCGGAGAAGGAGGAGGAAATGGTCTGGTAGAAGGGATTCCGCAGGATCTGCTCGGCCCGGTCCGGTCCGGCGTGGGAGAGCACCATCTCGTCGAAGGTGCGCCGCATATCCAGCATCATCGCGTGCAGCGCGCCGTCCGTCCCTTCCGGACGGTCCAGCACGGTCACCTCCCGAGGGTGGTTGCCCAGCTCGGTCAGGCCGAGGGACTGGGCCAGCCTGCGCGCCGGGTCGATGGTGAGCACCACGGTGCGCCTGCCGCGTTCGGCCGCGCGCAGCGCCAGCGCCGCCGCGGTGGTGGTCTTGCCGACCCCGCCGGAACCGCAGCACACCACCACCTTGGTCTGCGCGTCGTCCAGCAGATCGTCGATGTCCAGCAGCGGCGGGCGGGCGTTCACCGGACCCCCTGCTCGATCAGCAGCTCGCTCAGCTCGTACAGCCCGGCGGTGTCCACCCCGTCGGTGAGATCGGGCAGCTCCACCACCGGCAGGTCCACCTCGGCCAGCTGATCGCGCGCGGTCAGCTCGGCCTGCACCCGGATCGCGTGCTCCACCGTCTCGTCCACCAGTCCGTCCACAATGGCCTCGTCCAGGTTCAGCCCGGCGGCCAGCAGCCCGGCCTTGATCCGGGCCGCGTCCACCCGCCCGCCGGCCGCCGCGCCCACCGACCGCGCGGGCAGCCGGGGTGGCCGCACCCGGTTCATGATCACCGCGCCGGGTCGCAGGTCGGCGGCGTCCAGCTCGCCGACCGCGTCCATGGTCTCCCGCACCGGCATCTCCTCCAGCAGGGTCACCAGGTGCACCGCGGTGTCCCCGGAGTGCAGCAGCCGGATCACGCCGTCGCTCTGGTTGCGGATCGGCCCGACCTTGGCCAGATCGGCCATCGCCCTGGTCACGTCGAGGAACTTGACCACCCGGCCGGTCGGCGGCGCGTCCACCACCACCGCGTCATATTCGTGCCGCCCGCCCTCGCCGGTGCGGCCGACGCACTCCTTGATCTTGCCGGTGAGCAGCACGTCCCGCAGGCCCGGCGCGAGCGTGGTGGCGAACTCCACCGCGCCCATCCGGCGCAGCGTGCGCCCGGCGAAACCCAGGTTGTAGAACATCGACAGGTACTCCAGCAGCGCCGCCTCGGCGTCCACCGCCAGCGCGCGCACCTCGCCGCCACCGGGCGCGGCCGCGATCCGCTCCTCGGAGTAGGGCAGCGGCGCGTGGTCGAAGACCTGGGCGATGCCCTGCCTGCCCTCGACCTCCACCAGCAGCACCCGCCGCCCGCCGGTGGCCAGCGCGAGCGCCAGCGCGGCGGCGATCGTGGTTTTGCCGGTGCCGCCCTTGCCGGTGACTATGTGCAACCGGGCGCGGCTCAGCTCCTCGGTCCAGGCCATCACAGTGATCAGCCTAGGTCGACTCGCGCGAGTGTGCGGCGGTTAGCCCGCCAGCATGAGGAAGAGCACTGCGATGGCCTCGGCGGCCACCAGCGCCCAGGCCCAGGTGGAGGGCAGCACGAAGGCCACCAGCAGCGCGACCGCCACGACCACGGCCACCGAGATCAGCCCGGCCTGCACCACGGCCGCGTGCGTGGTCCGCTTCCGGTCCCTGACCTGCGCCATGGCGACCAGGGTGAGGATGAGGCCGCCCACGCTGAACAGGACGGTCGCGGTGATGCGCCAAGTCTCCACGTGATCACGGTATCCCCTCCGGCAACCATTTCGGCCGCACTAGGCTCATGGCATGACGAAGTGGGAGTACGCCACGGTTCCGCTGCTGACCCACGCGACCAAGCAGATCCTCGACCAGTGGGGCGAGGATGGCTGGGAGCTGGTGTCGGTGCAGCCGGGACCCACCGGTGAGCAGCTGATCGCCTTCCTGAAGCGCCCGAAGGGCAACTGAGCATGGGCGAGTGGAAGCAGCGCCTGGTCGAGCTGGGCATCGAACTGCCTGCGGTGGCCGCGCCGGTGGCCGCCTACGTGCCAGCCGTGCGCAGCGGCGCGCACGTCTACACCTCCGGCCAGCTGCCGATCGTGGCCGGTGCGCTGGCCGCGACCGGCAAGGTCGGCGCGGCGATCAGCCCGGAGGAGGCCAAGCAGCACGCGCGCACCTGCGTGCTGAACGGACTGGCCGCCATTGACGCGCTGGTCGGGCTGGACTCGATCACCCAGGTGGTCAAGGTGGTCGGCTACGTGGCCTCCGCGGACGGCTTCACCGGCCAGCCCGCGGTGATCAACGGGGCCTCCGAGCTGCTCGGCGAGGTCTTCGGCGAGGCAGGGGTGCACGCCAGGGCCGCGGTCGGGGTGGCCGAGCTGCCGCTGGGCGCGCCGGTCGAGGTGGAACTGATCGTCGAGGTCGCCTGATCCAGTGAACCGCCGCCACCCCGGGCGACCGTGGTGGCGGCGGTTCTTTCGTCAGGCAGGCAGCGCGGCGAGCGCGGTCACCAGGGCCGAGCGCTGTTCCCTGGCCAACAGCCGGTACGGCCGGGCGGCCATTCGGTCGGTATGCGTCTCGATCCGCCGCCGCAGCGGATCCTCGCCGCTCAGCGCGTTCGCCTGGGCCGGGGTGAGCCCCTCGGCGCCTGCCGCGGCGGTCTGGGTGTCCACCCGGTGGTAGCGCAGCGCGCACAGGCCGTCGACCAGCCGGGCCGGGGCGGTGCGGGCCGAACGGGCGCCCACCCAGGCGTCGAAGGCCGCGCCGTCGGAGGTGCCGACCGCGCCGCCCACCGCCAGGTCCACGAAGGACAACGCGATCTCCGGCGCCGGCCACAGCTCGGCGGCGGTCCGGTCCACCACCTCCACCACCGCGCGCAGCATCGCCAGGCACCGCGGCGTGGCCAGCACGGCCCGGCCCTGGCGGCTCAGCCAGCCCGCCGCGGTCAGGTCGTCCAGCACCGCGTCCAGGTCCGGTGTCTGCGGGTGCACCGCGTGCGCCACCGGCAGCAGCACCGGCCCGGACAGCAGCAGGGTGCGCAGTTCCAGCAGCAGCTCCCCGCCCTCGGGCAGGCCGTGCTCGGCGGTCACCGCCGCCCCGCCGCGTTCGGCCGCGGCCTGGTAGATCGCGGTGAGCAGCCGGTTGAGCTGCTGCTGCACCGCCCGCGCGGAGAGCACCGCGTCGGTGGCCTCCCAGGCCCACAGCTGCGGATCGCCCGGTTCGGCCCCGCCGCCGCGCATGCGCAGCGCGGTGGCGAAGCAGTGCCGGGCCGCGGCCCACTCACCGGCGTCGTAGTAGCACTGGCCGGCGTGCTGGAAGATGAAGTGGAAGTGCGTGCCCAGTTCGGGTGTGCGGCTGCCGTCGACCAGGCAGCGGTCGAACTCGGCCATCGCCTCGGCGTAGCGGCCCTGCCACTGCAGCACGTGCGCCAGCCTGCTGCGGGCCAGCACCTCGGAGGCGGCCGGGCCGTGCTCCTCGGCCAGCCGCAACGCGGTGCACAGGTGCCGCTGCGCCAGGTCCAGCCTGCACAGGATGCGCGCGGCCACGCCGATCATGGTGTGGTGCTGCCGGGCCACCGCCGGATTGCCCGGCACCGGCTGCGCGGCGGCCCGGTCCAGCCAGGCGGTCAGCGTGGCCGGATCGTCCGAGCACTCCCACAGGGTTTCCGGGTCGATGTGGTAGGCGAACAGGGGACTCGCCATCGGGTCACTCGGTTGTGCCGTCACGGTCTCAGGCGACCCACCCGGCGCGCTGGATGATCTCGTCGAGCACCCGTTGCAGGTGCAGACCGCGGCGCACATCGCAGGGGTGCTCGGTGCGGCCGCAGTCGATCAGCGCCAGGAACTCGTCCAGCAGCGCGGTGAAGCAGTCCTGCGCGCTGAACTCGCCGCTGCCCAGCGCCCGGTGCCCGTGCTGCCCGTACACCGCGATGTCCACCACGCTGGGCTGGATCGGCAACCGCAGGGACAGGGTGAGCGTGCTGCTGGCCCCGCCTTCGTGGCCAAGCACCAGGTGGCACAGGTCGTCCGGGCCGCGGTGCGCGGCGATGACCTCCTGGACCGGGCCGAGCGCGGCGTCGAGCAGGTCGATGGCGTGCGGGCCGATGTCCAAGACCGCGCCGTCGGTCTGCCGCCAGGGCGAGGCGGAGTAGGGGCCGCCGAGCACCGCGCCGGTCAGCCAGCGCACCGAACCACCGGTCCAGCCGCCGAGCTTGTGCAGCCCGGCCAGCCAGTCGCGGACCTCAGGGGAGTAGCGCCGGGTGAGCAGCAGCAGTGAGGCCAGCCCGCGGTCGGTCACCTCATCGACCAGTCGCTGGGCCTGTTCCACGTTGGCGGCCAACGGTTTCTCCAGCACCAGGTGCTTGCCCGCCCTGGCCGCCTGGAGCGCGAGATCGCCCTGGACGGCCGGTGGCACCGCGAACGCGACCGCGTCCACAGTGGACAGAAGTTCGTCGAAGGAGTCCGCGGTCAGCGCGCCGTGCGGCTCCGCGAGGTCCTTGGCCGCGTCCCGCCGCCGGGCCCACACCGCGGCCAGCCGGGTGCCGGGGTGATCCGCGATGCCCGGGGCGTGCACCGCCCTGGCCCATGGACCCGCACCGACCAAGCCGATCTTGAGCTGTTCGTCCACGGGGAACATCCTGCCGGGTTTCAGCGCGCGTCGCGGAACACCCGCACCGGAACTTCTATCCGGCCACCACCGGCGAAGTCCAGCCGCACGTTCTCCGGGCTCCAGCGCACGGTCAGCCCGTTGTCGGTGCGCCAGCCCGCGGGCACCTCGAGCACGTGCCCGCGCGGCACCTCGCCGCCGTCGTGCCTGCCCAGCCACACCTCGAAGGAGTTGCCGCTGGACATCATGGTGCCGACCCGTTTCACCGCCAGCGCGTAGCCCTGGTAGTCCCCGGCGGTGGCCACCGCGGGTGGCGGGGTCTGCACCTGCACCGTGCTGCGTACCGGCAGCAGCAGCGCCACGGTGATCGCCACGGTCAGCACGGTGCCCAGCAGAGCACCCGCCAGCACCAGGCTCAGCTTCAGCAGGCAGCCCGCGAACCGGGGCCGCGGCAGGCTGACGTCCGGCTGCTGGGATGGGACGTTCGGCACACTCACGTCGCACATCTTCCCGCCCTAGTCTGGATCACATGCCGCAGCTACCCGAGGAGATGGTCCTGCCCGAGGGTTTTGTGCCCGCCACGGCCCCGCAGCCGCCTGCCGAGCCTCGGGATTCGGCCACGGTCGCCCTGGTCAGGGACACCGCGGCCGGACCTGAGGTGTTCCTGCTGCGCCGGGTGACCGGGATGGCCTTCGCTGGCGGCATGACCGTTTTCCCCGGCGGCGGCGTGGACCAGCGGGACGCGGACACCACGGTCGCCTGGGCCGGACCGACTCCGGCCTGGTGGGCCCAGCGGTTCGGCTGCTCGCCGGAGCTGGCCAGGGCGCTGGTGTGCGCGGCGGTCCGGGAGACCTTCGAGGAAGCCGGGGTGCTGCTGGCCGGGTCGAACGCGGACAGCATCGTCGCGGACACCGCGCCCTACGCCGATGCCCGGCAGGATCTGGTGGACCGGAAGCTGTCGCTGGCGGAGTTCCTCACCGAGACCGGCCTGGTGCTGCGCGCGGACCTGCTGCGGCCGATGGCGAACTGGGTGACCCCGCCGGAGGAGCCGCGCCGCTACGACACCCGGTTCTTCCTGGCCGCGCTGCCCGCGGGTCAGCGCGCCGATGGCACCACCACCGAGGCCGATCACGCCGCCTGGCAGCGGCCCGCGGACGCGCTCGCGGACTGGGCGGCCGGGCGCAGCGGCCTGATGCCGCCGACCTGGGTGACCCTGTCCCAGCTGGACCAGCACCGCACCGTGCGCGAACTGCTGGCCGTGGACCGCCAGATCACCAAGATCACGCCGAGGGTGGTGCGCCGCAACGGCAACCTGCACGTGGCCCTGCCCGGCGACGCCGACTACCCGGAGGCATCGTGACCCACCCGGCCTACGGCACGCTCCGCCAGGTCACCGCCAACGCCGCGGTGCTGCTGGCGGACAACCCGAACATGATGACCCTGGACGGCACCAACACCTGGCTGTTGCGTGCCCCCGGCCACCCGGAGTGCGTGGTGGTCGACCCCGGCCCGGCCGATGAACAACACCTGGCCAAGGTGGCCGCGCACGGCCCGGTCGCGGCGGTGCTGATCACCCATCACCACGGCGACCACACCGACGGCGCGGCCCGCCTCGCCGAGCTGACCGGCGCGCCCACCCACGCCATCGAACCCGCGCACCGGCACCACGGCGGCGGCGACCTGCACGACGGCCAGGTCATCGAGGCGGCCGGACTCCGGCTGCGGATCTGGGTCACCCCAGGGCACACCGCCGACTCGCTCTGCATCGAGATCGAGGGCGACGGTTCGCTGCTCACCGGCGACACCATCCTGGGCCGGGGCACCACCATCGTGGCGCACCCCGACGGCAGGCTCGGCCCGTACCTGACCACGTTGCGCCGCCTGATGGAGCTGCCGCCGGGCACCACGGTGCTGCCCGGCCACGGCCCCGAGCTGCCAGACGTGGCCGCGGTGGCCACCGCCTACCTGACCCACCGCGAGCAGCGCCTGGACCAGGTCCGCCAGGCCCTGGCCACCCTGGGCCAGGACGCCACCGCACGCGCCGTGGTCGAGCTGGTCTACGCCGATGTGGACCAGTCGCTGTGGCCGGCCGCCGAGTGGTCGGTGCAGGCCCAGCTCGCCTACCTGCGGAGCTAACCGGGCTGCCGCAGCGGCACCACCAGGTACCGCAGCCGCACCGCGCCGGGTGGCGTGACGTGGCTGAACATGGTGCCCCGGATGCCCGGCTGGATGTCCACCCGAACCTCGTGCTCGCCAAACCAGCGCAACGTCTCCAGCAGGTATTTCGCCTGGTAACCGCGGCTCACCCGGTTCCCGTGCACCCCGGCCTTGACCGTCTCCTCGGCCTCCCCGGCCTGCGGATCGCTGCCACGCACCCGCAGTTCGCCGTCCCCGGTCTCCAGGGTCACCGTGCCGCGTGGTCCGGCGTACGGCGCGACCCGGCGCACCGCCCCGGCCAGCGCGGCGCCGTCCAGGGTGAGCGAGCACTCGACGGTGCTCGGGAAGAGCTTGTCCTCCTCCGGCAGCCCGCTGACCAGCACGGATGTGGTGACTGTCGACGAACCCCAGGTCAACGCGGCCCGGTCGCTGTCGGCATGGATGGTCACCCGCTCCGCACCCCTGGCCTGCTTGGCCACCTCGGTGAACAGCGAGGCCGGGATCAGCACGTCCAGTTCGTCATCGGCGGAGATCCACGGCAGGTCGGCCGCCGCCATCCGGTACCGGTCGGTGGCCACCGCCACCAGCCGCCCGCCCTTGGCCCGCAACCGCACCCCGGTGAACACCGGCAGCGCGTCGTCCCGGCTGGCCGCCGAGGCCACCGGCAACACCGCCGCGTGCAGCTCGGCTCCCCGGGCACTGCCCGCCACCGCGGGCGGCGCGGGCACCCCAGGGTGGTCCTCCGCGGCCAGCAACGGCAACGCGAACCGCGCGCTGGGCGTGCGGACCGCCAGCCGGGAGCCCTCCACCACCAGCCGCACATCCGGCGAGTCCAGCGCGGCCAGGGTCTCGGCCAGCGGTTTGGCCGGGACCAGCACCTGGCCGTCGGTGTGCGTGACGGCCGCGGTGTGCAACCGCACCCCGCGCTCCCGGTCGGTGGCCGCCAGGGTCACCCCGCCGGCGTCCGCGGACAGCAGCAGCCCGGCCAGCACCGGATCAAGGGTGCGGCCGGGCAACAGCCGGGACAGGTCGGCGGCGGCGGTGGCCAGCGC
This sequence comes from Crossiella sp. S99.2, assembly GCF_023094165.1. Taxonomy (GTDB): domain Bacteria; phylum Actinomycetota; class Actinomycetes; order Mycobacteriales; family Pseudonocardiaceae; genus Crossiella. Next base: position 174,301 of record NZ_JALMDK010000002.1, read on the forward strand.
GGTGGTGGTCGCGGTCAGGTCCAGGGACATGCCGCGCACGCTAGCGCCGCCCACCGACAACGCCGGGGCCTCAGCGCGCGGTGGCGACCACCTCGGCCGGGACCGCGCAGTCCGCGGGCGAGACCGCCGGGAGCGCGTCCCGCACGGTCCGCCTGCGCAGCCACACGCCACCGGCGATCAGCAGACCGGCCACGGTCGCCGCGGCGAAGGCCAGCGGCGGCCCGGACAGTTCGATCAGCTGACCGCTGACCGACTGACCCGCGGCCAGGCCAAGGGTCACCGAGGTGATCACCCAGCCGAAGGCCTCGGTGGAGCTGCCCGCCGGGGCGACCTCGTCCACCGCGATGGAGTGCGCGGTGGCCTGCGGGGTGATCAGGGTGCCGACCACCAGCAGCGCGATGGCCAGGCCGGCCAGGCTGGTCTGCCACACCAGCAGCAGGAGCAGCAGCGAGAACGCGGCCAGCAGCACCGGCAGGCGCAGGTACATCGGGCGCGGCACCGGGCGCAGGCCGTAGAGCAGGCCCGCGACCACCGAGCTGACCGACCACAGGCTCAGCAGCAGACCGCCGACCGAGCTGGGGTAGCCGGCCATGGTGGCCGCAGCCGGGACCGCGATCTCGACGAAGCCGATGGTCACGCCGAAACCGAAGGCGGCCAGTGCGACCGTGCGCATGGCGGGGGTGAGCACGGCCAGCAGGCCCTGCCCGGCCCTCGGCTCGGTGCGCTCGCGCCAGGCCCGCACGGCCGGGGTCAGCGCGAAGCCGACCGCGCCGATCACCATCGAGCCCGCGCCGATCACCACGCCGGTGCCCGGCCAGGGCAGCGCCATCAGCAGGCCGGCGATGGCCGGGCCCAGGATGAAGAAGACCTCCATGCTGATCGCCTCGTAGGAGTAGGCGGCCTGCCGGGCCGGGCCCGGCGGCAGCAGCCTGCTCCACAGGCTCCGCGAGGAGGAGCTGACCGAGGGCTGGCTGACCCCGAGCGCGAGCGCGATGGTCATCAGCAGCCACACCGGCGCGCCGGACTCCACCGCGGTCACCCCGAGCGTGGTGAACAGGGTGAGCAGCGCGGCGGCGGTGAGCAGCGGGCGGGTCGGGCCGAACCGGTCGACCAGGCGGCCCTGCAATACCGAGCCGATCGCGGCGCCGGTCAGGGCGCCGGCGGAGACCAGGCCGGCCGAGGCGAAGGAGCCGGTGGACTGCCGGACGTAGAGCATGAGCGCCAGCCCGACCATCGCGACCGGGAGGCGCCCGAGCAGCGCGGCCAGCACCGGGAGGCGGGCTGCCGGGGTGCTCAGGGCCGCGCGGTAGGACGCGAAAGACACAGACTGGGACATGTGTACCAGTCTGCCTGATCTGGTACGCGGGTACCAGTTATTTCCCGGTGCCCTTGGTCACCACACGCAGGGTCACGATGCTGTAACGAAAATGCGGTTTCTGGGTGAACCCACGCAACTTCGGCGCGAAGAACGCCGTCCTTGAGGGTGACAGCGCTTGTACAAAAGTGCTGGAAGACGCAGTGTTGGCGCTGTGCCCGTCACGACGGGGCTGGTCAGGCGTCTAAGAGGCACATGCTTCACAATCGAACTTGAAAATTTCCCTCGGAGATCCGGTTCGGGGCCGGACCGGGGGACGCGTGGCTGGTCGGGGGATTGGCCACGCACCAAAAGGAGGCTGGCGCGCCGCGTCGGGGGCGGCGTCCAGCCTCCTCTTGTTTTTCCAGTTCTCTGGTGCGCTACCGCGCCCGGCGAGCCATCCGCTCCGGGTCCAGGATCAGCACGCTCTTGCCCTCCAACCGCAGCCAGCCGCGGTGGGCGAAGTCGGCCAGCGCCTTGTTCACGGTCTCCCGTGAGGCGCCGACAAACTGCGCGATCTCCTCCTGTGTCAGGTCGTGGGTGACCCGCAACAGGCCACCCTCCTGGCTGCCGAAACGCTGCGCGAACTGCAACAACGCCTTGGCAACCCGACCGGGCACATCGGTGAAGATCAGGTCCGCCAGCATGTTGTTCGTCCGGCGCAGCCTTCTCGCCAGCACCCGGAGCAGTTGCTCCGCGATCTCTGGTCGCTTGTTGATCCACTCGCGGAGCGCCGGCCGGTCCATGGTCAGCGCACGCACCTCGGTCACCGTGGTGGCCGTTGAGGTCCTCGGGCCCGGATCGAAGATGGACATCTCGCCGAACATGTCGGAAGGTCCCATGATGGCCAGCAGGTTCTCCCTGCCGTCCGGCGATTTGCGCCCGAGCTTCACCTTTCCCGACTGCAGGATGTACAGCCGGTCGCCGGGCTCTCCTTCCGCGAAGATCACATGGCTGCGCGGGAAGTCCACAGCCTCCAAAGAACTGGCCAGCGCCTCAGCGGCAGCCGGATCCACGCCCTGGAAGATGCCCGCGCGGGCCAGGGTCTCGTCCACCTCGTCCCTCCTGTCGAGACGCGGCAGTCACGTGTTCTCGTCGAAGCCACTGGAGCGGGCCACGACGACGTGCCGCCGATCACTCCGAGCAGTCTAGGACTTCACCCGGCTAAGGACGGCTTCGGACACGGCGAGGTCGTCGCTGGGCCCGTCCACCGAGCCTGCGGAGCCGGAAAAGTTCGAGTGCGCGACCGATGCCGTGTCCGTAGAGCGCGCGCACCTCGTCGGGGCGGGCCTTCTCCAGGAACTCCTCGACCTCGTCCTCCTGCACGGCGACGTGCCGAAGCCGGTCTTCCACGCGCTCCATGAACAGCGCGAAGAACATCACGATGAGCGGTACGACGAGTACAAACCAGGCAGCCATGATGATTCGATACTGACCCATACACCCTCCGTGAGCGCAACCGGGGTCCCCCACAGACGTAAACACCATCGTGTCCAGTCCGTAGGCTGATGGGGTGGCAGAGCAAACCCGGCTGGCGTTGGTGCGACGGGTGCGGCGCATGGTGCGGGCGCTCGCCGACGGTTACCCCGACGCGCACTGCGAACTCGACTTCACCAACCCCCTAGAGCTGGCCGTGGCGACCATCCTGTCCGCCCAGTGCACGGACAAGCGGGTCAACGAGGTCACCCCGGCGCTGTTCGCCCGCTACCGGACCGCGGCCGATTACGCGGGCGCGGACCGCGCCGAGCTGGAGGAGTACATCCGCTCCACCGGCTTCTTCCGCAACAAGACCACCTCGATCATGGGCCTTGGCGCCGCGCTGGTGGAGAAACACGCAGGTCAGGTGCCCAAACGCCTGGTCGACCTCGTGGAGCTGCCCGGGGTCGGGCGCAAGACCGCCAACGTCATCCTCGGCAACGCCTTCGGGGTGCCGGGGATCACCGTGGACACCCACTTCGGCCGCCTGGTGCGCCGCTGGGGCTGGACCGCCGAGACCGACCCGGTGAAGGTGGAGAAGATCATCGGCGAGCTGGTCCCGCGCAAGGACTGGACCATGCTCTCGCACTGGATCATCTTCCACGGCCGCCGCGTCTGCCACGCCCGCAAACCCGCCTGCGGGGCCTGCTTCCTTTCCAAGGAATGTCCCTCCTTCGGCGAGGGCGAGCTGGACCCGGTCAAGGCCGCCGAGCTGGTCAAGGGCCCGGAAGCGGCGCACCTGCTGGCGCTGGCGGAGACCCGGCGGGCGGGTGCCGCCCGGTGATCCCCCGGGTGCGGTGGTTCGTGCTGATCGTGGTGCTGGCCCTGGCCGCGGTCATCGCGCTGTGGCCGCGTGGCGGCGAGGTCGCCCCGAGCGGATCCGGTCCGGCCTCGGTGGCCGAGCCGGACCTGGCCCCGCTGCGGGCCAAGGCCCAGCTCGCGCCCTGCCCACAGCCCGGCCCCACCGACAGCGTGGTCGGCCAGCTCTCCGGCGTCCGGGTGCCCTGCCTGGGCCAGGAGGGCGTCACCGACCTCGGCTCGGCGCTGGCGGCCAAGGCCACCCTGGTCAACGTGTGGGCCACCTGGTGCCAGCCCTGCCGCGCCGAACTGCCGATCCTGGCCGAGTACGCGGCGGGCGAGGGCGCGGTGCCGGTGCTCGGCCTCCAGGTCCGCAACGACAGCCGGGCCGCCGGACTGGAACTGCTGGCCGCGCTCAACGTGAAGCTGCCCTCGGTGGCCGATGCCGACGGCGCCGCGCAGGCCGCGCTCAAGGTGCCGCCCGCACTGCCCGCCTCCTACCTCGTCCGCCCGGACGGCGAGGTCCGCAGAATCACCCAGCCGCTGCTGTTCACCTCGGTCGAGCAGGTCCGCAGGGCGGTCGCCGACAACCTGGGGGGCGCCTGATGACGCACGGTCCACTCGTCGACCCGGCCGAGCTGCCCGACTGGCTCGCGCCCCTGGTCAAGACCACCGCGGAGATCGACCACTCCGCGTTCACCAAGTACAACCCGAAGGCCACCGCGGGCGTGCGCCAGGCCGCGGTGCTCATCCTGCTCGGCGAGGAACACCCCGGTTCCGGGCCGGACGTGCTGCTGCTGCGCCGCGCCGACGGCCTCAACTCCCACCCCGGCCAGGTCAGCTTCCCCGGCGGCGCGGTCGACCCGACCGACTCCGGCGTGGTCGAGGCGGCGCTGCGCGAGGCGCACGAGGAGGCCGGGGTGCTGCCGGAGAGCGTGCGCCCGGTCGCGCTGCTGCCCGAACTGTTCATCACCCCCAGCGGGTTCATGGTCACCTCGGTGCTCGGGCACTGGGAGAAACCCGGCCCGGTCGCCCCGGTGGACTTCGGCGAGACCGCCGCGGTGGCCAGGGTGCCGATCGCCTTCCTGGCCGATCCGGCCAACCGGTTCCGGGTCCGGCACTCCTCTGGCTGGCTCGGCCCGGCCTTCGCCGTGCCGGGCATGCTGGTCTGGGGTTTCACCGCCGGACTGCTGGCAGGCGTGATCCGGCTGGCCGGCTGGGAGCAACCCTGGGACGAGACGGACGTCCGAGATCTTGAGGCCTCCTGGCGGGCCGTCGAAGAACTTCCAGGCGAGGAGAGCGCGTGAACTGGGTCGACCTCCTGGTGGTGCTGCTGGCGATCGTGGCGGCGCTGTCCGGGGCCAGGCAGGGCGTGGTCATCGCCGCGCCCGCGATCCTGGGCGCGCTCGGCGGCGCGCTGCTCGGCCTGGTGCTGGCGCCGATCGTGGTCGCCCAGTTCACCAACGTCACCGTGCGGGTGGTGGTGCTGGTCGCGGTGATCGTGCTGCTCGCGGTGCTCGGCGAGACCCTGGGCGTGCTGATCGGCCGCCCGTTGCGGGAGAAGATCCACCGCTCCCGGATCGTCTGGCTGGACAACACCCTGGGCGCGGTCGTGCAGGGCGCGGTGGTCTTCGTGGTGGCCTGGCTGCTCGCGGTGCCGCTGACCTCGGTGGCCGGCCTGCCAGGGCTGTCCGGGGCGGTCAAGGGCTCGGCCGTGCTGGGCACCGTGGACGAGGTCATGCCGCAGGCGGGCAAGGACCTCTCCGGCGAACTGCGCAGACTGCTCAACGTCTCCGGCTTCCCGACCCTGCTCGACCCGTTCAGCTCCACCCCGCGCACCGACGTCGGCCCGGCCGACGGCACCCTGGCCAACAGCCCGATCGCCAAGGAGGTGCAGGCCAGCGTGCTCAAGGTGCGGGCCCAGGCATCCTCCTGCTCGCGGGCGCTGGAGGGCACCGGGTTCGTCATCTCCCGCGGCCGGGTGATGACCAACGCGCACGTGGTGGCCGGCGCGGACACGGTGGCCGTGGAGGTCGGCCGCGGGCAGTTCGACGCGACCGTGGTGCTCTACGACCCGCAGACCGACGTGGCCGTGCTGGACGTGCCCGACCTGACCGCCGCCGCGCTGCCCTTCGCCCCCGCCGACGCCAAATCCGGCCAGGACGGCATCGTGCTCGGCTACCCGCTGGACGGCCCCTACACCGCCACCGCGGCCCGGATCCGGGACCGGATCCAGCTGCGCGGCCCGGACATCTACGAGTCCCGCACCGTCACCAGGGACGTCTACACCGTGCGCGGCACCGTGCGCAGCGGCAACTCCGGCGGCCCGCTGGTCGACCCGCAGGGCCGGGTCATCGGCGTGGTCTTCGGCGCCGCAGTGGACGACCAGGAGACCGGCTTCGTGCTCACCGCGGCCGAGGTCGCCGCCGAGGTCAAGGACGCGCCGAAACTCACCCGGCGGGTCTCCACCGGGGCCTGCGCGCGCTGATCAGGCGGACTGCTGCTCCGCGTCGCCGGTGTGGCGGCGGGGCAGCACCTTGCCGGTGTCCTTGAGCGTCTCGATGGTCCGCTTCGGGCCGCGGATGGCGCGCACCCTGCGGTAGCCGAGGAACCCGAGCAGCCCGGCCGAAACCAGCATCAGCACGAACACGATGCCGAAGCCGCCCCAGCGCGGCAGCCACACCGAGAGCAGCTCGCCGAGGGTGAAGAACAGGAAGAACATGCTGAAGGCGAGCACGGCCAGGGCGAGGATGAAGTAGACACTGCCCTTGACGCCCTTCTTCACCTCCGTGCCCAGCTCGGCCTTGGCGAGTTCAAGCTCGCTGCGGATCAGCGTGGACAGGTGGGTGGTCGCCTCGCGGACCAGGCCGCCGATCGACTGCTCACCTGGCGCGGCCTCGAAGTCCGACAGCGGGATGGACGGGACGGGCGGCAGCCCGGCGCCGTCGGGGCTGCCGCTGGCGTTGTGCTGGGCGCGGGTCACGCCCGACATCGTGCCATGCAGCGGATCAGTCCACAGTTTCCGTGTCCCGGTGCGCCCTGCTTCGGCGCAGCAACATCAACGCGGCCAGCAACGCGGCCACCGCGGAGGCCACCAGCACCGCCGCCTTGGCCACCTCGGCCTCCCCGGCGGGCAGCGCCAGTTCGGCGATGAGCAGGCTGACGGTGAACCCGACGCCGCCGAGCATGGCCACCGCGGCCATGTCCCGCCAGCTCAGCTCCGCCGGTTTACTGGCCAGCCCCAGCTTCACCGCGAGGTAGGAGAAACCGAAGATGCCCAGCAGTTTCCCGGCCAGCAGCCCGGCGATCACCGCCAGCGCGATCGGGTCCTGGGTGAGCATCCGCAGCGCGTCCGCGCCGATCGGCACCCCGGCGGCGAACAGCGCGAACACCGGCACCGCGAACCCGGCCGAATAGGGCTGCAACCGGTGCTCCAGCCGCAGTGCCGGGGCCTCCCGCTCGTACGGGTCCGGCCGCACCCTGGTCAGCAGGCCCAGCGCCACCCCGGCGATGGTGGCGTGGATGCCGGAGGCGTGCACCGCGTACCAGGTCAGCAGCCCGATCGGCACGTACAGCCAGGAGCTGCGGATCCGCTTGTGCTGCAGGTACCAGTACAGCGCGCACAGCAGGATCGCCGCGCCGAAGGCGAGCAGGCTGAACTTGGCGGTGAAGGCGACCGCGATCACCGCGATGGCGCCCAGATCGTCCACCACGGCCAGGCTGAGCAGGAAGATCCGCGCGCTGCTCGGCATGCCGGAGCCGGTCAGCGCGAGCACCCCGAGCGCGAAGGCGATGTCGGTGGCCACCGGGATCGCCCAGGCGCCCTGCGCGCCGGGGGTGCCGGCGGAGACCGCCAGCGCGACCATGGCGGGCACCATCATGCCGCCCATCGCGGCGATCACCGGCAGCAGCGCCGAGCGCACCTCGGCCAGCTCACCGACCACCAGTTCGCGTTTCAGCTCCAGGCCGACCACGAAGAAGAACAGCGCGAGCAGCCCGTCCTTGGCCCATTCGCCCACGGTCAGCTTCAGGTGCAGGGCGTCCAGGCCGATCGGGAAATCGCGCAGCGCCCGGAAGGAATCGCCCCACGGCGAGTTGGCCCAGAGCAGGGCGATGGCGGTGGCGGCCAGCAGCACAAAACCACCGACGGTCTCGGTGCGCAGATAGCGGGCGAACTCGGCGGCGGCGGCCTTGGGGCGGCGGAGGCGAGCGTGCACGGGCGGCTCCCTGAAGGGTCGGCTGTAACAGTCGCCGACCAGACTTCCCGGCACACCCTGATGCGACCTTAACGCCTCAACCGGGCGAAATATAGGTGCTTAGCACAACGAAGTGACGGAAAGCACCAGGACAGCGCCGGTGCGGGCTGCCTAGGTTCGAATCGTGCCCGCCGCCGAGCCCACCGCGCCCGAACGGCCGCACGCGCTGCGGCTGATGCTCATCGGACTGGCCGCCGGCGTGCTGGCCGGACTCTTCGGCGTGGGCGGCGGCATCGTGATCGTGCCCGCGCTGACCGCGCTGTGCGGCCGGAACCAGCGGCAGGCGGTGGGCACCTCGGTGATGGCCATCGGCCCGCTGGCCATCGCAGGCATGGTCGGCTACCTCTACGCCGGCGAGGTCGACGTCTACATCGCGGTCCCGCTGGCCCTGGGCACCATGATCGGCGCCTGGCTGGGCGCGGCGCTGCTGGACCGGGTGCCGCTGGCCCTGCTGCGCTGGCTGTACGCGGTGCTGGCGCTGGCCACCGCGATCCGCTTCCTGACCGTGCCCGGCGTGTTCAGCGGCCCGGTGGAACACGATCTGCTCGCGCTCTCGCTGCTGATCCCGGTCGGCGTGCCCATCGGCGTGCTGGCCGGGCTGACCGGTATCGGCGGCAGCACCGCGATGGTCCCGGTGATGCAGCTGGGCTACGGCGTCGGCGCGGCCATGGCCAAGGGCACCTCGCTGCTGGTGGTGCTGCCCTCCTCGGTGCTGGGCGCCTGGCGCAACGCGCGCAACGGCAACGGCTCGCTGCGGGACGCGGCCTGGATCGGCGGCGCGGGCGCGCTCACCGCGATCGGCACCAGCTTCCTGTCCGTGGCTCTGGACCCCCGGCTGTCCGATCTGCTCTTCGGTGGACTGCTGGTTCTGGTTTCGATTCGGACAGTTTGGCCGGATATCCGACGGAAAGGCACTCGTTCGGGCTAGCCTGCGCGGCTGGTGGGAGTCAGTGGAACGGATGGGCGGTCCGGTGCGTCGACTCCTTCGACCGGGCGAGCGAGTGACTGGGGAAGACCGAGATGAAGAGCATTGTCCGCTGGGTGGTCGTGGCCGGGATCGGTCTGGTGATGCTGATCATCGGCATCAGCAACATGAACGCCACCGAGGTCAAGTGCGGTAGCCAGGTGATGAAGCCGGGCGACTCCTGCACCAGCACGGCCCGGCGCAGCCGCACCACGACCACCAGGACCTACGCCGAACAGCGGGACTCCGACCGGACCTTCGGCCTGGTCATGACCATCATCGGGCCGATCCTCCTCCTCGGCGGCGGTCTGATGACGGTGCTCACGGTCACCAAGAACAACCGGATCAAGGCCGCCGCGGCCGCCGGTGGCGGTTACCCGCAGCCGGGCCAGGGCGGCTACCCGCAGCCTGACCAGCAGTACCCCGGCCAGGACCCGCAGGGTTACCCGCAGCCCGGTCAGCAGCAGTACCCCGGCCAGCCGCAGCAGGGTTTCCCGCAGACCGGGCCGCAGCCGCAGCAGGGCTACCCCCAGCCGGGCCAGCAGCAGCCGGGCTACCCGCCCACCGGCCCGCAGCCCCAGCCCGGTTACCCGCAGCAGCAGCCGCAGTGGGGCCAGCCGCAGCCCGGGTACCAGCAGCCCGGTCAGTACCCGCCGCCCGGCCCGCAGGCGCCGCCCGCCTATCAGCAGCCGCAGCCCGGCCAGTACCCGCCCGGCTACCAGCCGCCCGCGCCGTACCAGTCGTCCTGACCTACGCGAAGGCGCCGTTCCCCAGCCAGGGGAACGGCGCCTTCGGCGTTGTGCTCAGTCCTCGCTGGCCGAGCCCTTCTGCAGGCCCGCGCTGATCAGGTTCATCACCGTGGAGTCCGCGAGCGTGGTGACGTCGCCGACCTGCCGGTTCTCCGCGACATCGCGCAGCAGCCGGCGCATGATCTTGCCGGAGCGGGTCTTGGGCAGCTCGGGCACGACCATGATCTGCCGCGGCTTGGCGATCGGGCCGATCTCCTTGGCCACGTGGTTGCGCAGCGCCTGCACCGCGGCGTCCCCGCCGTCCACCGCGTCCCCGCGCAGGATCACGAAGGCCACGATGCCCTGGCCGGTGGTCGGATCCGCCGCGCCGACCACCGCGGCCTCGGCCACGGTCGGGTGCGAGACCAGCGCCGATTCCACCTCGGTGGTGGAGATCCGGTGCCCGGAGACGTTCATGACATCGTCCACCCGGCCGAGCAGCCAGATCGCGCCGTCGGTGTCGTACTTGGCGCCGTCCCCGGCGAAGTAGAAGCCCTGGGACTCAAACCGCGACCAGTAGGTCTCCCGGAACCGGGCCTCATCACCCCAGATCCCGCGCAGCATGGACGGCCACGGCTGGTCCAGCACCAGGTAACCGCCGCCGCCCTTGCCGACCTTGGCACCTGCCTCGTCGACCACCTTGGCGCCGATACCGGGCAGCGGGCCCATCGCCGAACCCGGCTTGGTGCTGGTCACCCCGGGCAGCGGGGAGATCATGATCGCGCCGGTCTCGGTCTGCCACCAGGTGTCCACGATCGGCGTCCGGTTGGCGCCCACGTGCTCCCGGTACCACATCCAGGCCTCGGGGTTGATCGGCTCGCCGACGCTGCCCAGCACCCGCAGCGAGGACAGGTCGTACTTGGCCGGGATGTCCGCGCCCCACTTCATGAAGGTGCGGATCAGCGTCGGGGCGGTGTAGTAGATCGACACCCCGTACTTCTGGATGATCTCCCAGTGCCGACCCTCGTGCGGGGTGTTCGGCGTGCCCTCGTAGACCACCTGGGTCGCCCGGTTGGCCAGCGGCCCGTAGACGATGTAGGAGTGCCCGGTCACCCAGCCGATGTCCGCGGTGCACCAGTAGACATCGGTCTCCGGCTTGAGGTCGAAGACGTTGCGGTGGGTGTAGGCGGCCTGGGTGAGGTAGCCGCCGGAGGTGTGCAGGATGCCCTTGGGCTTACCGGTGGTGCCCGAGGTGTAGAGGATGTAGAGCGGGTGCTCGGCGTCGAATGCCTCGGCGGTGTGCTCGGTGGACTGGGCGTCCACCAGCTCGTGCCACCACAGGTCCCGGCCGTCGGTCCAGTCGATCTCGGAGGAGGTGCGGCGCACCACCAGCACGTGCTCCACGCTGGGGTTGCTGGCCACCGCCTCGTCCACCGCGGGCTTGAGCGCGGCCGGGTTGCCCCGCCGGTACTGGCCGTCGGTGGTGATCACCAGGCGGGCCGAGGCGTCCTCGATCCGGGAGCGCAGCGCCTCGGCGGAGAAACCGGCGAAGACCACGCTGTGCGGCAGCCCGAGCCGCGCGCAGGCCAGCATGGAGAAGATCGCCTCGGGCACCATCGGCATGTAGATGGCCACCCGGTCGCCGGCGACCAGGCCGAGCGAGGTCAGCGCGTTGGCCGCCTTGCTGACCTCGTCCTGCAGGGTGGCGTAGGTGATGGTCCGGGTGTCGCCGGGCTCGCCCTCCCAGTGGATGGCGACCTGCTCGCCGTGCCCGGAGGCCACGTGCCGGTCGACACAGTTGTAGGCGACGTTGAGCTTGCCGCCGAGGAACCACTTCGCGAACGGGGCGTCGGTCCAGTCCAGGACCTGGGTGAACGGCGTGTGCCAGTGGAGCTGTTCGGCCTGTTCGGCCCAGAACGCCTCCCGGTCCGCCGCCGCCTGCTCGTACAGGGCGGGCTTGGCGTTGGCCTGGGCGGCGAACTCCGCGCTGGGCGGGAACGTCCTGCTCTCGGTGAGCAGGTTGTCCAAGGTGTTGCTCGATCCGGCGTCGCCACTAGGCGGGGTCATCGCGTGCGCCCTCCCTGCATCGTCGGTGGTGGCTGCGGGGCAACGGTAGTGCGATCCGTCACCCGCGAGTAGACCTCCCCCCTCAAAGGTATAGACCACTTCAGCCATGCTCACCCGATGGAGTGGCTTGTCAGACGGTTGCGGGGGAGTTCGCCAGCCGCTGGCGCAACGCCGTGCGCACGGCAGGCCACTCTCCGGCGAGCATCGAGTACAGCACCGTGTCGCGCAAGGTCCCGTCCGGCCGGATCCGGTGGTGTCTAAGGATTCCCTCCCGCTGTGCGCCGAGGCGCTCGATCGCGCGCTGGGAGCGTTCGTTGCGGATGTCGGTGTGCCACACCACTCGCAGCGCGTCCAGCTGCTCGAAGGCCCGGCCCAGCAACAGCAGCTTGGACTCGGTGTTGAGCGCGGTGCGCTGCCAGGGCGTGCCGATCCAGGTGTGCCCGATGGCCAGCGCCCGCTGCGCGGGGACGATCTCGTAGTAGGAGGTGACCCCGGCGACCGCGCCGGTGGCCACCTCGACCTGGGCGTAGACCAGGCGATCGCCGTCGGCCTGTGCGGCCAGGTGATCCTGGACGAAAGTACTGGTGCCAGCCAGGTCGCTGGGCCAGTGCGCGGACAGGTGCGTCCACACCGAGGGGTCGCGTCCCGCGGCGTGCAGACCGGCCACGTGGCCGGGGGTCAGGGGTTCCAGGCGCACGTGCTCGCCGGTCAGGGTCGGTTGGCGCCACCAGTCGATGTTGTCCACGCAACCGACGGTAGAAGCCGACAGTGGCCTGTTAAACGGCCACCGGGGAGCGAATCCAGCAGGCCAATCCTGACTGTCGGCTCAGCCGGGTACGCTCCGCCGTCGTGAGTCCGCTCGCCACCGATCCGTTGCGTCCGTTGCTCGAACTGCCCGGTGTGGCCGAGGCGGTGGAGACAGCGCGGTTCGCCATCGCCGAGGTGCACCGGCATCCGACCAACCGGCGGGGCTGGCCGACCACGGCCGCCGAAGCCTCCGTGCGCGCGGCCAGGGCCTCGGCCGTGCTCGACGGCGGCAGCGCCGAGATCCCGGCCGCGGGCGAGGTGAGCGATCCGGTGCTGGCCGGTGCGCTGCGGGTGGCCGAATCGGTCGGCCTGCTGCTGACCACCTGGCAGCGCGCCCCGTTGCAGGCCCTGGCCCGGATGCACGTGCTGGCCGCCGCCGACCTGGTGCCCGGCGCGGACCCGGAACTGCTCGGCCGCCCCACCGCCGATCCGGCGGTGGCCGCCCGGCTGGACCTGCTGGCCCAGCTGGTGGCCGGGGGCAGCAAGGTGCCCGGCCCGGTGGTCGCCGCCGTGGTGCACGGCGAACTGCTCACCCTGGTGCCCTTCGCCCAGGCCAACGGCGTGATCGCGCGCGCGGCGGCCCGGCTCACCTGCATCGCCACCGGCCTGGATCTCAAGGGGCTCGGCGTGCCGGAGGTGTCCTGGATGCGGCACCCCGACGCCTACCTGAGCGCGGCCCGCGGTTTCGCCTCCGGCGAGCCCGACGGCGTGGCGAACTGGATCGTGCACTACTGCGCGTCCCTGGAGGCCGGCGCCAAGGAAGCGGTCTCGATCGCCGAGGCGGCCGCGGCGAACTGAGCGTCCGCCACGGCCCCACGGTGACTCAGCCGGTCGCGGCCCGCAGGCTGTCCATGGCGTGCCGGACATGGCCGCTGCTGGCCTCCAGCGCCCTGGTGGCGGTCTCGGTGTCCACTCCGGAGAGCAGGCACACCAGCGCGGTCTTCACATCGCCCTCGGCGGCCAGCAGCGCCGCCGAACAGGTCTTCTCATCCAGCCCGGTGGCCTCGCCCAGGATGACCAGCGACCGCCCGCGCAGCTTGGCGTTGGTGGCCTTCATGCTGACCATCAGGTTGGAGTAGGTGCGGCCCAGCCGGACCATCACCGCGGTGGAGAAGGAGGTCAGCACCAGCTTCTGCGCGGTGCCCGCCTTCATCCGGGTGGAGCCCGCGATGGCCTCCGGCCCGGTGTCCACGGCCAGCCGCACGTCCACGTCCACCCCGGCGATCGCGGCCGGGTTGGCCGAGACCAGCCCGGTGCGTGCGCCCAGCCGCCGGGCCGCGGCCAGTGCGGAGAGCACGAACGGGGTGCGCCCGGAAGCGGCCAGGCCGAGCACGAAGTCCTTGGGGGAGGCGTGCTCGGCGATCACCGCGGCCCCGGCCTCCACGCTGTCCTCGGCGTCCTCCACGGCCTGCCGCAGCGCGGCCGCGCCACCGGCGTGGTGGGCCAGGAACCAGTCCGTCGGCGCGCTGAAGGTCGGCACCAGCTCGGCCGCGTCCAGCGTGGCCAGCCGACCGGAGGTGCCCGCCCCGACGTAGTGCACCCGGCCGCCGGAACGCAGTGCCTCCACCGCGAAGTCCACCGCCCTGGCCAGCTCGGGCAGCACCAGCGCGACCGCGCCGGGCACCAGCTGGTCCTCGGCGTTGATCATGCGCAGCATGTCCTCGGTGGGCAGCTGGTCGAGTTCGAGCGTGCGGGGGTTACGGCGTTCCGTCGGCGAGTCCACCCGGACCGAGGGACGCGGCGTGGGGAAGCTCATTTGCCGGTCTCCCGCTGCCGGCGCCGGCCGTCCGGACGTGGCCCGAGCCGATGCCCGCTGACCGCCTCGAAGGTGGCCTCCAGGGCCGCCGTCGCGGACTCGTGGTGGCGCTGGGCCACCCCGACGAACAGGCAGTCGATCACGGTGAGCTGGGCGATCCGGCTCGCGGTGGCCCCGGAGCGGAAGGTGGTCTCCCTGGCCGCGGTGGTCAGCACGTAGTCGGCGACCTCGGCGATGGGGGAGCGCGGGAAGTTGGTGAGGGCGACCGTGGTCGCGCCGCGGCTGCGGGCCACCCGCAGCGCCTCCACGGTGTCCGCGGTGGCGCCGGTGTGCGAGATGCCCACCGCCACATCGCCCTTGGACAGCACCGCGGCGGAGGTCAGCGCGATGTGGGTGTCGCTCCAGGCGAAGCTGATCCGCCCGATGCGGTGCAGCTTCTGCTGCAGGTCCATGGCCACGAAGGCGCTGGCGCCCACGCCGTAGACGTCCACCCGGCCCGCCGCGGACATGGCCTCGACGACCTTCTCCAGCTCCACCACGTCGAGCTGATCGGCGGTCTCCTCGACCGCGCGGGCGTCGGCGAAGGAGACCTTGCTGACCACCTGGCGCAGGTCGTCGCCCTGGCCGATGTCACTGCCGAGATCGCGATCGGCGCGGGCCGCGGTGCGCGCGGTGTCCGCGGCCAGCGCGATGCGCAGGTCCGGGTAGCCGCCGACGCCGATGGCCTTGCAGAAGCGGGTCACCGTGGTCTCGCTGGTGCCGGCGGCCTCGGCGACCTCGGTGATGGAGCGGTGCGCGACCACGGCCGGATCGCCGAGCACCACCTGGGCCACTCGCTGCTCGGCCCGTGCGAGTCCCGGGAACAGGGAGCGGATCCGTACCAACGGACTCGTGTCAGCGATGTCCGGGGCCGAGCCAAGGGAAGAGGCCATGTCGGAAACTTACTAACAGTTAGGCAGAGAATCAACAGGTCATCTGGCGTCTTTGTGCTGCCTCAGCCCACTGTAACCCCGTTACCGCGCGGTGTTGAGGAAGAACTTTCGGCCGTTGATAACGGGCAAATGGTCACCGATGTCCTTCAATCGAACGACACCGGAGATTCATGTTCTGCCGCAGGTCAGGGCCGTGAGCGGGGCGTTCGAACGTCAGCGCAATCTTAAGTCTGCCAAGATCGTCGACTCAGTGCACACAGTGCCCCGCCGGACTCCGTTCGGCTTAGTCGGCAGGCTCGATTAGCCCGTTCGTGTCGCCGAATCGTTACGCCCCGGTGTCGCCCTCGGAACCAGGGGTTGACGTGCTCGAACCCGTACCGACACCGGTACGTGTTGTGCCCGGTAAGCCGGGGTCGCGGGAGTGGTGAGTCCTTCACCACATCGTCATCTGCGGACCGGTGTCCAGCCCTGCGCGGTGAGCGTTTCCGGGTGCCGTTCGGCGTCCAGCAGCACGCCCCGGCGGTCGCTGATCCGGATGCCGTCGAGGAAGACCCCGCGGCCGGTGTACTGCTTGTCGCTGGCGTAGCGCCAGCGCAGGGTGACCGAGGCGGCCGGGGGCAGGCTGGCGGAAACCCGCCACCAGGCCCGGTGTCCGGCGCCGGCCAGCGTGGTCACCGCGTCGGCGGGCGCGCCCGGTCCGGTGGCGGTGAGGGTCAGCGGCTGCCAGCTCACCCCGCCGTCCACGCTGGCCTCCACGCTCACCTTGTCGGTGGCCTCGGTGTCGACGAAGGCGGCGAAGTTCAGCGTGGCCGGTCCGCGCTGGTAGAGCGGGCCCGTGCGGAGCACCGCGGCCTGTTCCTCGTTGGCGGCGGAGTGCCAGGCGTCCCTGCCGTGCCGCGGGTGCACCGCGAGGGACTGGGCGAAGCCCTGGGCGAGGGCGCGGCGGGCCGGGTTGTTGGAGCCCCAGGCCCGGGACGGGTGCACCCGGTTGGACAGCAGCACCGCGACCGAGCGGGACACCGGGTCGACGACCAGCGAGGTGCCGGTGAACCCGGTGTGCCCGGCGGTGCGCGGACTGGACAGGCCCTCCATGTACCAGCGCTGGTCCAGCTCGAAGCCCAGGCCGTGCGCGTTGTCCGGGAAGCCGGTGTTGTGGTTGGTCATCATCTGCCGCAGCGTGCGCTCGCGCAGGATCCGGTGGCCACGGTAGGCGCCGCCGTTGAGGATGGTCTGGCCGAGCACGGCCAGGTCCTCGGCGGTGCCGAACACCCCGGCGTGCCCGGCCACGCCACCGAGTGACCAGGCGTTCTCGTCGTGCACCTCGCCGCGCACCATGCCGCGGGCGGGGACGGTCATGTACTCGGTGGCCGCGGTCCGGGCTTTGTCCGCCGGGTTGTAGCCGGTGTCCCGCATGCCCAGCGGCTCGGTGATCCCCTTGCGCACCAGCACATCGAGGGGATCGCCGGTGACCTTCTCCACCAGCACGCCGAGCGCGATCAGATTGAGGTCGGAGTAGATGTAGGCCTTGCCGGGCGGCTGCTGGAGTTTGGCGGTGAGCGCGCCCAGGATGCGGCTGGGCTTGTCCGGGTGGTCCCGCCACAGCGGCAGGAACGGCGGCAGCCCCGAGGTGTGGGTGAGCAGTTGCTTGACGGTGATGGCGTCCTTGCCGTTGGCCGCGAACTCCGGCAGGTAGCTGGCCACCGTGCGGGCCAGGTCCACCCGGCCTGCCTCGACCTGCTGCATGACCGCGATCGAGGTGAACAGCTTGGAGATCGAGGCCAGGTCGAAGATCGTGTCGGTGCGCATCGGCGCCTGCTGTTCCGGCGGCAGCTCGGTGCCGATGCCGTCGGCGTAGCGCAAAGCCTGGCCGGTGGCGGTCCTGGTGACCACCTGGCCGTCGTGCGCGAGCAGGGTCACCGCGCCCGAGAACAGCGGTTTCGCGGTGCCCTGCGGCTGCGTCCAGTTCTTGATCTTCTCCAGTGCGGCGTTGATCGGCGCCGGGTCCAGCCCCGCGCGCTCCGGAGTGGAAGCGCGCAGGGTGGTCCAGAAGGGGGCGAAGCCCGGATGCGGGCGGTCGAAGCGGCCGGACACCCCGCCACTGTCACCTGTTTCCGCCGCCGCGGCAGGGAGACCCGCGGTGACGAGTGCGAGCAGCAGCACGGGCACGATCATCCGGCGACGCATGGATCCCCCTCAGCGGTACAGCAGGTACTGGGCGCGGTGCCGGCGGAAGTCGGTCTGCTCCTGGCGGTAGGAGCCGACGATTTCCTCGGTGCTCGCGCCGCGATCGACCATGTCCTTGAGGCGCTCGGTGCCCCACAGCTTGTGGATGAAGTTGTCCGGCCGCCAGCCGAACAGCTCCGGGTACAGCCGTTTCGCCGTCACGATCATGGCCACCCCGGCCTGGATCGGGTCGAAGGCGCGCGGATCGGTGAGCGCCAGCTGCACGCCGCCGCAGTTGACGTTGACGTGCTTGTTGAAGGTGGGCACGAAGTAGTTCTCCCGGAACAGCACACCCTTGAGTCCCAGCGCGTTGAGCGCCTCCGCCCAGCGCCAGTCGATCTTGGGCAGGCCGACGGTCTCGAACGGCCGGGTGGTGCCCCGGCCCTCGGAGAGCAGGGTGCCCTCGAACAGGCAGGTGCCCGGGTAGACCAGCGCGGTCTCCGGCGTGGGCATGTTCGGGCTCGGCGGCACCCAGTGCAGGCCGGTGCTCGCGAAGAGCATGTCCCGCCGCCAGTTCCGCACCGGCACCACGTCGAGCTGCTCGACCCGCTTGCCGGTTTCGGCCGGCAGGAAGGTGTCGTTGTAGAGCCGGGCCAGCTCGCCCATGGTCATGCCGTGCCGCAGCGCGATCGGTTTGCGGCCGACCCCGGAGGCGTGTTTCGGATCCAGCTGCGGGCCGTAAGCCTGACCGCCGATCGGGTTCGGCCGGTCCAGCACCAGCACGGCCGCGCCGGTGAGCACGGCGGCCTGCATCGCGGTGTAGAGCATCCAGATGTAGGTGTAGAAGCGCACGCCCACATCGGCGATGTCGAAGACCACCACCTCGACGTTGGCCTTGCGGTACATCTCGGCCAGCTTCACCGCGGTCGCCCCGTAGGCGTCGTAGACCCGGACCTTGGTGCGTGGATCGTCGTACTCGCCCTCAGAGCCACCGGCCTGCGCGGTGCCACGGAAACCGTGCTCCGGGCCGAACACGCCGACCAGGTTGACCGCCCCGGAGGCGACCATGGTGTCCACCAGGTGCCCGAGCCCGTCGGAGAGCACCCCGGTCGGATTCGTCACCACCCCGACCCTGCGGCCCTTGAGCTGGGCGAACCCGTTGTCCGCCAACCGGTCCGCGCCGGTGCGCACCTTGCGCCGGTCGCCGCCCTCCGGTTCGGCCGAGGCCGAGCCCGCGGTCAGCAACGGCACCGACAACGCCGAGGCGGCCAGGAAACCGCGCCTGCTCACACCATCCATGGCTGGATCTCCCGTCACCAGGTGAGGCCGAAGCCGAACGGGTACCGGGTCTGCGCCGGATCGCCCAGCGCGGGCACGCTCACCGGCAGCTTGCCGCTGGGCTTGGCCTCGCCGAAGAGCACCTTGGTCAGCGATTCCATCGACACCGCGGTGGCCGAGTAGGTGGTCAGCCAGGTCTTCGCGTCCTCGATGGCCACGTCGTACGGATCGCGCACGGCCACCCCGACCACCGGTTTCCCGGTCGCCACCAGACGTTTGACCAGCTCCCGCTGTTGCGCGTCGGTGGTGGCCCGGTTGGTCAGCACCACGATCAGGTCCTGGCCCTCGGCCGCGGCCACCGCCTTGGCGATCATCGCCTCGGTCGGCTTGTCCCCGGTGACCTGCACGGTCGGACTCACTCCGCGCGCGGTGAGCTTCTGCCCGAGCGCGGTGGCACTGCTCGACCCGGCCACGAGCACCTTGCCGGGCTTGGCGCGCAACGGAAGCAGCCCGGCGTCATTGCGGACCGCGGTGATCGTCCGGTCGGTGACCTGCTGCGCGGTGGCCAGGTGCCGAGGAATGCCGACGATCTTGTCCACCGCGGCCTCGTCGACCAGCGGGTGGGTCAGCGCACCGCGCTTGATCTTGAGCAGCAGCACCCGGAGCAGGCTCTCGTCGATCCGCCGCTCACTGATCTCGCCACTGCGCACCGCGTCCAGCACGGCCTTGATCGCCACGTCCAGGTTCTTCGGCATCAGCAGCATGTCCGCGCCCGCCTTGAGCGCCAGCACCGGGATCTCCGCGTCCGGGTGCTTGATCCGCACCGCCTCCATCTGCAGCGAGTCGGTGATGATCACCCCGCGGTAGCCGAGCTGGCCACGCAGCAGACCGGTCAGCATCTTCGGCGAGAGCGTGGCCGGCTCACCGGAGTCGTCCAGCTTGGGCGTGACGATGTGCGCGCTCATGATCGAGTCCACGCCCGCCTTGATCGCGGCCTGGAACGGCGGCGCGTCCAGCTGCTGCCACTGCTCCGGGGTGTGGTTGATCACCGGCAGCGTGTAGTGGCTGTCCTGGTTGGTGTCCCCGTGTCCGGGGAAGTGCTTGACCGTGGCCGACACGCTCTGCCCCAGCCGGCCCTGCTGGTAGCCCTTGACCTGCGCGGTCACCTGCTGCGCGACCAGCTTCGGATCGCTGGAGAAGCTGCGCACGCCGATCACCGGGTTGGCCGGGTTGACGTTGACGTCGGCATCCGGCGCGAAGTTCTGGTTGATGCCCACCGCGCGCAGTTCCCGACCGGTGATCTCGGCTGCCTGCCGGGCCAGTCCGGCGTCCCTGGCCGCGCCCAGCGCCATGCTGCCCGGGAACAGCGTCGCGGGCGAGCTGAACCGGGTGACCACGCCCTGCTCCTGGTCGGTGGAGATCAGCAGCGGCAACCGCGCCCCGCTGCTCATCGCCGCCCGCTGCAACCCGTTGGACAGCGCGGCGACCTGCTTGGGGTTGGCGAAGCTGTCCGTCCAGTTGAAGTAGATGACCCCGCCCAGGTGGTACTTGCGCACCACCTCCGCCGGCGTGGCCACCCCGAACTCGGCCAGGTTCTTCGGGTGCGCCGAGTCCGCGGCAGGCCCGTAGGCATAGGTGACGAAGAGCTGCCCGACCTTCTGCTCCAGGGACATACCGCGCATCCGCGTCGCCGCGGCCTGCTCCCCGGTCAGCGCCTCCGTCGCCGCCTCCGGTGTCGCGCTCGCGGGGAAAACCCCCATGACGGTGACCGCGGTCAACGCCGAGAGCGCCGCCGCGAGTGGCCGGCCAACCTGGTGCACCGTTGCCTCCCTGCTGGTCAGGTGTAGTTCGGGTAACTCTTCACAAAAAGGACTGGGTTGCCTGCAAGTTACTGACGTGATCTGGACGGGTCAACGTCCGTACGGCGTCATTTGAATCCGGTCTGCGCGATCCCCTGCACGATCTGGCGCTGCATGAACAGGAACACCACGACCACCGGCGCCATCGTCACCACGCTCATGGCCAGGATCAGGTTGAACGGAACCACCTCCTCCGCGGCGAAGCGGGCCAGCGCCACCTGCAGGGTGTAGGTGTGCTCGTCCTGGGCCACCACCAGCGGCCACAGGAAATCGTTCCACCGCCACACCACCGAGAAGATCGCCACCACCGCCAGTGCCGGCTTGCACAGCGGCAGCACCACCCGCAGGAAGATCCGCGGCTCGCCGGCGCCGTCGATCCGGGCCGCCTCGATCAACTCGTCCGGGATGGTCAACATGTACTGGCGCAACAGGAACACCCCGGTCGGCGTGGCCGCGGCCGGGATGATGAGGCCCCACAACGAGTTCACCAGCCCCAGATCGGCCACCACCTGGTAGACCGGGATGAAGATGACCTGCAACGGCACCATGATCGTGCCCAGGATGATCAGGAACAGCGTGGTCCGGCCGCGGAAGTTGTACTTGGCCAGCGCGTAGGCCGCCATCGTGTTGACCACCAGCGTGAGCACCGTCGCGGCCACCGTGACCAGCACGCTGTTGCGCAGGTACACCGCGAAGTTGAAGCGCCCCAGCGCGTCCACGTAGTTGTCCGGCCGGAAACTCTCCGGCAGCAACCGCGGTGGCCGCAACGACAACTCGGTGCTGGTCTTGAACGAGGACAACGCCGTCCAGAGCACCGGGGCCAGCACCAGCAACGCCAGCGCCACCAAACCGGTGTAGGCCAGCACCTTCCCGGCAGGCGGCATCGGCCTGCCGCCGATCCCGGTCCACCGCGGCGCGCTCACACCGCCTCCCGCCGCCGGGCCAGCCCGAACTGCACCAGCGTGACCAGCAGGATCACCAGGAACAACAGCACCGACCCGGCCGAAGCCAGCCCATAGCTGATCGGCGATTCGAACCCGCGCTGGTAGATGTACTGCACCAGCAACGTGGTCGCGCCCAGCGGACCACCGCCGGTGAGGCTGTAGAGGAAGTCGAAGGACTGGAACCCGGCGATGGTGGCCAGCACCAGCACCACCAGCGTGGTCGGCCGCAACAGCGGCACCGTGATCAGCCGGAACCGCTGCCACGGCCCGGCCCCGTCCAGCGCGGCCGCCTCATGCAGGTGCGGATCGATCGCCTGCAGCCCGGCGAGCAGGATCAACGTGTAGAAGCCCAGGTGGATCCACACCCCGACACCCACCGCGGCCACCATCGACAACGCCGGGTCGACCAGCCAGCCCGGCGTCGGCAGACCCAGCCAGCCGAGCACGGTGTTGATCAACCCGCCGCGGCCCTCCAGCAACCAGCCCCACACCAGGCCGACCACCACCGGGGAGAGCACCATCGGCAGGAAGAAGGTGGCCCGGAAGAACCCGCGCCCGCGCAGCCGCCGGTTGAGCAGCACCGCCAGTCCCAGCGCCACCAGCACCGAGACCAGCACATAGGCCAGCACGAACACCACCGTGTTCACCGCGGCGTGCCAGAACTGCTCGTCGGAGAGGATCCGCCGGTAGTTGTCCAGGCCGACCGGGCGGAAGGTACGGCCGTTGCGGCTCTCGTAAAAGCTGATGTTGACGCTGTTCAGCGCCGGGTAGATGGTGAAAACCCCGAAGATCAGCAGGTTCGGCAGGAGGAAGAGGTACGGCGCGAGCCGCTGCCCCCAGCCGATCCGCCGCCCGGTCACCGCCCGTTGACCTCCGCATACGCTCGTTCGCTCACCTGCCGCACGGCCCGCGCCGCCTCCTCCGGCGTGCTCCGCCCGCCGAGCACCTTGGCGATCTCGTCCCGCAACGCGTTGGCGGTGCGCACGAACGCGGCTGAGGAGTTGGTGGTGTACGCCTCCGCCGGGACCAGTTTCGCCTCGGCCAGGAAGATCCGCATGTCCTCCAGCCGCTGCGGATAGCTGATCCCGGGATCGACCAGGTCCCTGCGGGTGGGCAGGAACTGGGCCTTGGCCACCAGCTCCCGCTGCCGCTGCGCGCCGTTCATCCACTCGATGAAGGCCGCGGCCGCCGCCGGATGCCTGGCCTGCTTGAACGAGACCATGTACTTGCCGCCGGGAAAGCCGCCACAGCGGGCCGCACACGGGTTCGGCGCGGCCGCGAACCGGAACTGACTGGCCTTGGCCAACTGGCTGACCTGCCAGTTCCCCGACAGGTACACCGCGGCGTCCTGGGCCAGGAAGATCTCGTTGGCGCCCTTGTAGCGGGAACCGGACTCCAGCCAGAAATCGGTCGGCATCGCCCCGGAGGCGTGCAACCCGGCGAAGCGCTTGAGCGCCTCGGTGGCCTTGCTGACATCCAGCGCGGGCCTGCCGTCGAGGTCGAAGAAGGTGGTGCCGTACTGACTGAGCATGGTGGCCAGCCGGTGCCCGGACTTGTCCATCGCGATCGCGTACGGCTTTCCGGTGACCCGGCGGACCTTCTCCGCGGCCTCGACCAGCTCGTCCCAGCTCCACCGCGCCGGCACCGGCACCCCGGCCTTGGCGAACAGGTCCAGGTTGACGAACGGGCCGTTGAGGGTCAGATCGCTGGGCACCCCCAGGAACTCCCCGCCCGGACCGCGCACCGCCCGGGTCGCATCCGGCAGGAAAGCCTCGGTGAAACCCGGGTCGGACAGGTACGGGCGCAGGTCGAGCAGGTCCGCGCGATAGGGGTTGAGGTCCTGGGTGCGCGCGACGTCCGGGGCGTTGCGGCCGGCGATCCGCGCCTGCAACGTCCGCTCCAGGTCCGCGTAGGCCACCAGCTGCAGGTTCACCCGCGCGCCGGTGGCGACCTCGAACTTCTCAATCGTTTGCCGAGTCGCGATCTCATCCGGGCCATCGGTGAAGTACAGGTACTCCAGCTCGACCCCGCGCAACTGGTCCGGCCCGGCCGGGCGGGCGTCACCGGGAGCGGTGGCCTCGGGCACGCCGGGCGCACACGCGCCCAGCACGAGCAGCAACGCGAGCAAGCCGCCGACTCCGCGCACCGCCCGCATCCCGCCTCCCCCCACGTCCCGCCTGTCGTGGCGGACGCTAGAGAAGCCGCGGTGGTCGTGGCTACGCCCATCCGAGCGGTGTCCGCCACGTTTTGCCTTCGAACGCGATGGTGGCGCCCACCGGCTTGCACCGAGGGCGCCACCAACAGCGTGAACAGTCAGGTTACCAAGCGTGCATCTCGTGTCGTACAAATCTGAGCTCGACGTCCAGCGTCCCGGTACGTAGCCCCTAGACGACATGCCTCCCGCGGCGTGCTGCGCGTGGGTGCCCGCTGTTCACGCACGGAGCCCAGTGGGGTGGATGCTGCTTCTCTTCGCATCATCCCTGGCCAGTTGAGGTCCGCACCTCCATGTGTAGTCCGTGAGGGCGGTCACAGCAAGGGCTCAGACGGGTGCACCGTTTCAGAGCCGGGGATAAACGGAAGGTGTCGGACACGCCGTGGTTGCGGCACAACCACTCCCGGTCAATCCCCGAGGCGGATCAGTCGCCGGACTCACTATTACCGGCGCGTCCACGCCGGTGCCGCCGCAGCCCGTACCAGGCAGCCCCCGCCGCCGCGACCACCCCGAGCCCCACCGCGGCCGCCGCCACAGTCGCCCCCGACGGGGTGGGGATCCGGGCCCGCAACGAGACCGGATCGGAGAAGGTCAGCACCGGCCAGCCCCGCTGCGCGGCGAGTTTCCGCAGCGCACGGTCCGGGTTCACCACCGTCGGATGGCCAACGACCTCCAGCAGCGGAAGATCGGTGATGGAGTCGGAGTAGGCGTGCGAGGCGCTCAGGTCGTACCCGTGCTCCTCGGCCAGCTCCCGCACCGCGACGGCCTTGTTCTCGCCGTAGCAGTAGAAATCGACATCTCCAGAGTAGCGACCCTCGGTAACCACCATCCGGGTGCCGACGGAGTGAGTGGCTCCCACCATGTTCGCGATCGGAGCCACTATTTCCGCCCCGGAAGCCGACACCACGACCACGTCGTGGCCCTCCTGCTTGTGCTCCCCGATCAGCTGGGTCGCCTCGGCGTAGACCAGCGGATCAACGATGTCATGCAGGGTCTCATCCACGATCGAGCGAACCTGCTCTACATCCCACCCGGTGCACAGCGCGGTGATGTGCGCCCGCATCCGATCCATCTGATCGGCATCCGCCCCCGCGAGCATGAACACGAACTGGGCGTAGGCACTCTTGAGCACCGCCCGCCGATTGATCAACCCCTCCTGGAAGAACGGCCGGCTGAACGCGAGCGTGCTGGACTTCGCGATCACCGTCTTGTCCAGGTCGAAGAACGCGGCAACCCGCTTGCCAGCACTGATGCCATCGCCACGAAGTTCGGTCACCCGACCAGCATAGGTGTCGGTGAGATAGCGATGAGGTTGCGAGCCGTGTCGCTCGAACGGACGAGAAGCGTCACCCACCCGCGGGGGGATACAGTAGACGCGTCCGGCTGAGCCGGATGAGTTCAGTCCGACCCCCCGGGGCTGAACTCCTGACGACCCCCGTCCCTCCCCCCTGGCGGGGGTCGTCCCATATCCGGACCCCGGTTCCGCACAGTGACAACCCAGTCACTTCCCAAGTTGCCAGAACCCGGCCCCGAACGCACACTCCTCCCGG
>NZ_JALMDK010000002.1:199540-994210 GCF_023094165.1 Crossiella sp. S99.2
CCGGCTCCCGGCTCCCGGCTCCCGGCTCCCGGCTCCCGGCTCCCGGCTCCCGGCTCCCGGCTCCCGGCTCCCGGCTCCCGGCTCCGCGCGGCCTCACCCCGCCGCGTCCCACGCCGTCACCGCTCCCAGCCGACACCCCACCCCAGCCAACCTCCGCCACGCCTCCGAACCTCCTCCGCCCCGCAATTCCCTTCTGTCCGCCCGCGCGCGAGGGGATCCCCCATTTCCAGCCTGCCCCACCCACCCGACATCCCACCCCCAAACCCCCTCCAAGATCCCGACTTATCCACATCACCCCCACCTATCCACAGAACCAATCCACTCCCTGGCCGCACACCCCCAACCCCGCCACGGTGGACACACACCCGCAACCACCGCACCACCCCAGGGGGACGCATGCCCGAGACCCGCCCGCTAGTCATGGTCAACGAGGACACCCTGCTCGACGAGGTCCTCCGCGTGGCCGCAGCCACGGGCCGCGACGTCGAGTGCGTCCCCGACCTCACCGCCGCCCGTCAGCGCTGGGCACGTGCCCCGCTGGTCGTGCTCGACGACGACGGCCTCGCCCAGTGCGCGAACGCGGGTATGCCCCGCCGCAACGGCATCTACGTCCTCTGCCGCACCGACCCGCCGCCGGAGATCTGGGCCCGCGCCCTGGCCGTCGGCGCCGAACAGGTGAGCTGCCTGGCCGAGGCCGAGCCCTGGCTCTCCGCCGCGCTGGCCAAGGCCGAGGAGGTCGAGGACGAACCAGACGGCCGGGTCATCGCGGTGCTCGGCGGCCGCGGCGGCGCGGGCGCGTCGGTGTTCGCCACCGCCCTGGCCCTCACCGCCGCCGACCGCGGTTCCCCGGCCATGCTGCTCGACTGCGACCCACTGGGCGGCGGGCTCGAACTCGTCCTCGGCGGTGAGAAACGCGAAGGCGTCCGCTGGTCCGGCATCACGGTGAACCGCGGCAACCTCGGCAGCGCCACTCTGCGCAACGCACTGCCCAGCTTCGGCCGCAACCAGCTCACCGTGCTCTCCTGCGACGACGACACCACCGAACTCGAACCCCAGGCGGTGGACCAGGTTCTCGACGCCGGGCGTCGCGGCGGCGGCACGGTCGTCTGCGACCTGCCCCGCCATTTCAACCAGCCATGCCGCACCGTGCTGGACGCCGCCGACCTGGCCGTGCTGGTCGTCCCGGCCGAGGTCCGCGCCTGCACCGCGGCGGCCCGCATCGCCGAGCGCACCAAGGAACGCGGCACGCCGCTGGCCATGGTCGTCCGCGGGCCCGCGCCCACGGGGTTGTCCGTCCGCGATGTCGAAGCCGCCGTCCGGCTCCCGGCCCTGGTCACCATGCGCCCCTTCAGCGGCCTGGAAGCCGCGCTGGACACCGGCGGCCTGCCCAACCGGCCACGCGGCCCGCTGGCCCGCGCCGCCCGCCGGGTGCTCGACCGGGCCGACGACGGCCGCGACTGACGTGGACAAGGGACTGATCGACCGTGTGCGCAACAGACTCGCCCAGCTCGGCAGCAGGCCCACCCCGGCCAACCTGGCCGAGGCCATCCGCGCCGAGACTGGCGCCCTGCTCACCGACGCGGACCTGCTGGACACCCTGCGCCTGCTCGATCGCGAACTCATCGGCGCCGGTCCGCTGGAACCGTTGCTGCGCATGGATGGCGTCACCGATGTCCTGGTGACCGGCCCCGGCCGGGTGTGGGTCGACCGCGGCCACGGCCTGACCCGCACCGCGGTCACCCTCCCCGACGAGGAGGCCGTGCGCCGCCTGGCCCAGCGCCTGGCCCTGGCCGCGGGCCGACGGCTCGACGACGCCCAGCCATTCGTCGACGGCTGGCTCCCCGGCGGCGTCCGCCTGCACGCCGTGCTGGCCCCGATCGCGGCGGGCGGAACGTGCATCTCACTGCGCGCCCTGAAGCCCGCCGCCCACGACCTCGCCACCCTGCGCTACCTCGGCACCTTCGCCGAGTCCACCGAGAACCTGTTGCGCCGCATGGTGAAAGCCCGGCTGAGCTTCCTGGTCGTCGGCGGCACCGGCTCCGGCAAGAGCACCCTGCTCAACGCCCTGCTCGGCTGCGTGGACCCCGCGGAACGAATTGTCACCGTCGAGGAAGCCGAAGAACTCCACCCCGCCCATCCGCACGTGGTCCGCCTGGTCGCCCGCCCACCGAACATCGAGGGCGCGGGCGAGATCACCCTGCGCGACCTGGTCCGCCAGGCCCTGCGCATGCGCCCGGACCGCCTGGTCCTGGGTGAGGCCCGAGGTGCTGAGATCGCCGACCTGCTCGCGGCCATGAACACCGGCCACGAAGGCTGCGCGGGCACCCTGCACGCCAATTCTCCGACCGAGGTCCCAGCCCGCCTGGAAGCCCTGGCGGCCCTCGGCGGCATGTCCCGCCCGGCGCTGCACAGCCAGCTCAGCGCGGCACTCCAGGTCGTCCTGCACCTGCGCCGGGACGACCACGGCAGCCGCGCCCTCGCCGCCATCGGCGTCCTGGACCGCACCGACGACTACATCCGCGTAGTGCCCGTCTGGCAACAAAACCACGGCTGGACCACCGCCAAAAGCCGCCTCACCACCCTGCTCCGCACCCGGGAACCCGCACCCACATGACCGCAGCCGCCGCCTTCGCACTAGCCCTGGCCCTGGTGCTCTGGCCACCCAAGACCGGCCAGCACCGCCTGTCCCAACTCCGCCCACCCCCGCCTCGCCAGCGCCGAACCCACCCCACCCGCGTCCTGCTGCTGATCCCACCCATCGGCGCCACCCTGCTCGCCGGCATCGGCGGCCTGCTCGCCGCAACCGCCCTGACCTGGACCCTGCACCGCCAGCGCACCCGTGCCAACGCCATCCGCACGGCCCGGCACACCGACATCGCCCGTGCCGACGCCCTCAACCTGCTGGTCACCCAGCTCCGCACCGGAACCCACCCGGCCCTGGCCGCCGAAGCCGTGGCCAAAGAGGCCGACCCCGCCATCGCCCCCACCGTGACCGCCCTGGCCACCGCCATCCGCCTCGGCAGCCACCCCGACAACACCGGCAACCGCCTGCTCCGCGCCTGGCACACCGCCCACAACCACGGCATCCCCCTCGCCGACCTGCTGGACGCCGAACGCCGAGACCTGGCCGAACGAACCCGCTTCGCCACTCAGGTCGAGGCCCGCCTGGCCGGCGCCCGGGCGACCGCCACCATCCTGGCCGCCTTGCCCGTGCTGCCAATCCTGTTGGGCGAAGCCATGAACGCCCACCCCCTGCGCATCCTCACCGCAACCCCAGCAGGCCAGTTCCTGCTCCCCCTGGGCGCCCTGCTCATCTGCCTCGGCCTCGAATGGAGCGCCCACCTAACCGCCAACACCACAAACCCCAAAACCCAAACAAACCGACAGATCCCCTCACTCCCACCCCGGACCCCACCATGCCCACCCAAGCCACAGCCGCCCTCCTCCTAGCCCTGGCCCTGCTGACCTACCCCACCCGCCCCAACCACCGCACCCGCCTGAACCTCCCACCCATCCCACACCCCAGTCGCACAATCCCAGTCCTGCCAACCCTGCTGGGAATCTCCATCGCCGCCGTCACCCTCCTCAACGGCCTGCACCCCGCCATCAGCCTGCCCCTGGCCGCAGCAGCCACTGCGCTAAGCCACACTCTGCGATCCCGCGCGCCCCAATCCCCACCCTCCGACCCACTGGCCCTGGCCACCGCCTGCGACCTCCTGGCCGCCTGCCTACGCGCCGGACTCCCCATTCCCCAAGCCCTACGCCTGTCCGCAGCCGAACTAACCGGCCCACCAGCCACCGCCCTGCACGACGTAGCCGCCCTCCTCACCCTGGGCGCCACCCCCACCGAAGCCTGGACCCCGGCCACCCAACTCCCAGCCCTGACCCGCCTGGCCCGCGCCGCCCGCCACACCGCCCGCTCCGGCGCCGCCCTGGCCGACACCGCAACCGACCTGGCCACCCAACTCCGCACCGAAACCGAACAGCAAGCCGAAGCCCGAGCCCAACGCGCCACAGTCCTCATCACCGCCCCACTGGGCCTGTGCTTCCTCCCAGCCTTCATCTGCCTCGGCGTGGTCCCCACCATCATCGGCCTGGCCAAAACCCTGTTCCCCCACTGAAACCCAGCCCCCACCCAGCCTCGGTGTCGGCACAAGCCCACCGCCCACCCAAACGCGCCACCTGCTCAACCCGCCGGATCGATCCGCCCGCCAGATCCACTGCCCATTGCCCGGAACTTGTTTCCCCCACAACCCATTCCCGCTCGCAGGCCCCTCGATTCGCCGATCACCTAACGCGACGCCCACCCAATGCGGCGCGTACTCAACGCGCCCAAACACAGACGCGCCCAGAAGATCCACTCACCCAACAGCTCCACCCGCACCCATCGCGCGAGCCGCGGCCACCCATGCTGCCGACACCACCATCACCTGGTGACCAGCCCACATCCACTTCCATCCGGCCCCATACCCCGCTCAGCGCCTACCCGCCCGCCGCCCCACCTTGCCCGCCCCACCTCGCCCGCACCGGCTCGCTCCAAACTTCCCCCGCCGGTGCCCACCCCTGCCCACCGGTACCCGCCCCCGCCCACACCGCGCGCGCGACTGGGGGTCCCCCCGAATTCCATTCTTCCAGGCAGCGCAGACATTTCCGCCGGTCAGTGGCCCAGTGATCGCGAGTTATCCACATAGACCCCAGCTATCCACAGATCCGCTGAGCTGGCTGGCGAAGTGTTCGAGGGCGAGGAAAGTGGGACCTGCCGCACCCGTGGCAACAATCTGTCCACAGTGGACAAAATCCGCCCGAAGGAGAGTCATGCGATCCGAGTTCTTGCTGCCACCCAATGCGTTCGCGCGGTTCCGGCACTCCGACGACGGGACCATCACGGTCGAGTACGCGATCGTGATCATGGTCTGCGCCGCGGTCGGCGGGGCGTTGCTCACCTTTGTCACGGGTGGGTGGCTCTCCGAATGGATCACTGACATGTTTCAGGATTCGTTGGAGGTGAAGAGGTGATGCGAAGACCGCTCGCCGGTGATCGTGGGTCGGTCACCGTTGAGGCGGCGATCGGCATCGCGTCCATCGCCGTGGTGCTCGCGCTTGCCTTTGCCGGATTCCGGTTGGCGGTGACTCAACTGCGGTGTGTGGACGCGGCGCGGGAGGCGGCTCGGCTGATCGCGCGTGGTGAACAGGATCGCGCCGCGGTGGTGGTGCGGGAGATGGTGCCTGGGCCGGTGCAGCTGTCCAGCCAGGTTGAGGCGGATGCGGTTCGGGTCGAGGTTGTTGCGCGGCCGCTCGGTGGAGCTTTTCCGTTGCGGGAGAGTGCTTTCGCGTTGCTGGAGCAGTCGGCGGAACCGATCGTGGGCGAGGTTCCGCAGGGGCGATTACCCGCCGCTGTCGGTGAGCTGGGGCGGGACGCTCCGGCGGTGGCGTCGCGGTCGCATCAGACCGAACCCGTTGGCGCGCACGGAACTGGGCGTCTCAGCGCACAGGGTCGCGCTCGTTGGCAGGTTGGCCCGCGCAGGCAAGCCCGCCTCCGGACTCGTCGCGCCAGTAGCCGGGTACGAGGCAGCGCCAGTGATGTGAACGCGGAGCGCCCGGTCGCCCCGGCCCCGGCGTGCGAACCTGCACGGGCGCTCGAACCCACACTGGCGCGCGAGCCGACGCTGGTGCCGACACCTGCCCATTCGCCTGTGCGCGCCCTCGCGCTCGCACGCGTGCCCGCGCGAGGGCGCGTGCCTGTCCGCTCGTGCGGGTGCGCCCGCGCACACACGCGGGCATGCCTGCTCACCCGCACGCTGAGAAGCACGCGGAGAACTCCGCCCAACACGGCTTCCGAACCCGCCACCACCTGGGCGCTCAACTCCACCACCACGCCCAACTCCACCGCCGAGCCCAACTCCACTGCCGAGTCCAAACCAAACGCCAGCCGGCCGGCGGCGACCAGCGACCCGCGCCCAAGACCCACCCTCGGCGACGACCGTGGATTCGCGACCGGGCTCGCGACGCTGATGATCGTGGGACTGCTCGCCGCGACGGTGATCGTCGCCCATCTCGGCGCGGTGGTGGCCGCTGGACGGCGGGCGGCGGCGGCCGCTGATCTGGCGGCGCTGGCTGCCGCTGGGCGGCTGGTGGCGGCGGGGCAGGGGTGTGCGGCGGCGGGGCGGGTGGCGGGGGAGATGGGTGGGCGGTTGGCGGAGTGTCTGGTGGAGGGATGGGTGGTGACGGTGCGGGTGCGGGTGGGGCTGCCGGGGGTGTTGGCGGTGTTCGGCGCGACGAGCGCGCGGGCGCGGGCCGGTCCGGCAGAACTGTGAACGGCGCCGGGTGCGATGAGCGGTCATCGAGCGGCGGTGAGCGGGCAAATGGCGTCATTACACGGGTTTGTGGGTTGCGGTCAACGGTGAAACCTGTGTTCCGCCCTGCTTGTGGCCTGCGTTACTCGCCGTGCCGTTCCGACCGGTGGTCGACTTACCGGTTACCTCCGTTGGGGGCGGTGCCGTTTCTTGTAGGAGAAGGATTTGGTTGCGGTAGGAGGCGACATGGACTGGTCGGATAGTTGGCGCGGGGCATTCCGGATCGAGTTGCGGGCGGAGGCCATCGGTCTCGCGTTCCGCGGCTGGCCGGTGCTGCCCGGCACCTATCCGGCGGGCTCGCAGTGGGCGGGCCGGGACGGTGTGCAGGCCGAAGGCCCGGTGCCGGTGCATCGTGACTGGCAGGAGCGGATCGGCACCCAGGCCGAGCAGGTGGCCTCCTGGTGGACCGGGCGTCCCTACTCGCTGCTGCTGGCCACCGGCGTTGTGCTGGACGCCATCGAGGTTGACGCCGAACTGGGCCGCCGGGTTGCCACGGCGCTGCGGGTCGCCGGCGGACCGGTGCCGATCGCGGCGACGCCGACCGGCAAGTGGCTGTTCCTGACCACCGCGGGCGAGCCGCTGCGGGACGCCCTGGCCGAGCGGTCCGACATCGCGCTGCTCGGCAAGGGCAGCTGGATCCCGCTGCCGCCTTCGCCGTTCCAGCACGGCGTGGTGCACTGGCGGGTCAAGCCGCAGATCTGCAACTGGAACCTGCCCGAGTCGCACGTGGTGCAGGACGCCATCACCGAAGCCCTTCGGGACGACATGCTTGCCGGGGTCGTCGAGCTGGTCAGCTCGGAACGATCCCACTGATTGGGGTGGCCGGAGCGGGGACGTCGTGGGGCAGCACTCCCAGTACGGCGTCCAGCACGGCCACCGCGCCCGCCTTGTCCAGCGGTTCGTTACCGTTGCCGCACTTCGGCGACTGGACACAGGATGGGCAACCAGCCGGGCACTCGCAGGCGGCGATCGCCTCCCGCGTAGCGGCCAACCAAGGGACCACCGCGGCATAGCCGCGATCGGCGAAACCGGCTCCGCCGGGATGCCCATCGTGCACGAACACCGTCGCCTCCCCGGTGTCAGCGTGCTGAGCGGTGGACACACCGCCGATGTCCCAACGGTCACAGGTCGCGAACAGCGGTAGCAGGCCGATCGCAGCGTGCTCGGCTGCATGCAGCGCACCGGGGATGCGCGCCGGATCGAGACCGGCGCCCCCCGGTGCGCTGCTCCGTAGCAGCTCGGCGGAGATCGTGTACCAGACCGCCCTGGTGGGCAGGGACTGCGCGGGCAGGTCCAGGGGCACCCGGTCGATCACCTCGCCGGAGGGGCGGCGGCGCAGGTAGCCGACGACCTGGGCGGTGACCTCCACCTCGCCGAGACAGACGGTCACGCCCGCCGCGCCCGCCGCGCCGGGCGAGCTTGCCACTGCTGGGAAACGGCGTTCGGCCAACGTGCTGAGCACGCTGATCTCGACTGTGGTGCTGGCCATCGTGGACCAGTCCGGTGTCTCCGCGTGCACCAGCGCCAGGTGGTTGTCCAGGTCCAGCTCGTCCACCACGTAGGACTGGCCCTGGTGCAGGTACAGCGCGCCGGGGTGGACCACCGCGCAGGCCGAGTCCGGGTCGACGGTGCCGAGCAGGCGGCCGGAGTCGGCCTCCACTACCGAGATCTTGTCGCCGCCGCTGCCGCGGATGTCCACTCCGCTGTGCGGTGGGCGCACATCCGACCAGTACCACCCGGCCGGGCGGCGGCGTAGGTGTCCCTCGGCGACGAGCTGGTCGATCACCTGGCGGGCCGCCTCGCCGCCGAAGGCGGGCAGGCAGTCCTCGGTGAGCGGTTGTTCGGCCGCGGCGCAGGCCAGTTGCGGGGCCAGCACATACGGGTTGGCCGGGTCCAGCACGGTGGCCTCGACCGGGCGGGACAGCATGGCCTCGGGGTGGTGCACCAGGTAGGTGTCCAGGGGGTCGTCGTTGGCGACGAAGACGACCAGCGCGCCCTGACCGTCACGGCCCGCTCGGCCGGCCTGTTGCCAGAAGGAAGCCAGGGTGCCGGGATAGCCCGCGATCAGGACCGCGTCCAGGCCGGCGATGTCCACGCCGAGTTCCAGGGCGTTGGTGGTGGCCACCGCGAGCAGGTCGCCGGTGCTCAGCGCGGTTTCCAGGGCCCGGCGTTCCTCGGGGAGGTAGCCGCCGCGGTAGGCGGCGACCCGGGCGGCGGAGTCCAGGTCCACATCGGCCAGGTGGCGGCGGGCGGCCATCGCGGTCAGCTCGGCGCCGCGGCGGGAGCGGACGAAGGCCAGCGTGCGGGCGCCGGCCAGCACCAGGTCAGCCATGATGCGGGCCGCTTCGGCGCCTGCCGAGCGGCGGACCGGGGCGCCGTTCTCCCCGGCCAGGGCATCCAGCAGCGGCGGCTCCCACAGCGCGATGGTGCGCGGGCCCGCGGGGGAGGCGTCCTCGGTGACGCCGGTGCAGGGCAGGCCGGTGAGCCGGGTGGCCGAGGCGGCCGGGTCGGCGACCGTGGCCGAGGCCAGCACGAAGGTCGGGTTCGCGCCGTAGCGGGCCGCGATCCGGCGCAATCTGCGCAGTAACAGGGCCACGTGCGAGCCGAACAGGCCGCGATAGCTGTGGCACTCGTCGATCACCACATAACTCAGCCTGCGGAAGAACGCGCCCCAGCGCTGGTGCCCCGGCAGGATGCCGCGATGGATCATGTCCGGGTTGGTGAAGATCCACCTGGCGTGCGCGCGGACCCAGTCCCGCTCGACCAGCGGGGTGTCGCCGTCGAAGGCCGCCGGGCGCACCCCTGGCAGGTCCAGTTCCTTCACCGCACGTAACTGATCCGCGCCCAGCGCCTTGGTCGGGGACAGGTACAACGCGGTCGCCTTGGGGTCGGCGAGCAGTCGGGACAGCACCGGCAACTGGTAGGCGAGGGACTTGCCGGAGGCGGTGCCGGTGGCGATCACCACGTGCCCGCCCGACCACGCCAGCTCGGCCGCCGCCGCCTGGTGCGCCCACGGCCGCGGCACCCCGGAGTCGGTCAACTTCTCGATCAAGGGCGGGGCCGCCCAGGCGGGCCAGTCCGTATGCGCGGCAACGCGTTCGGGCAGTTCGGCCACATGGGTCAACGGCGAGGACTCCAACGGGATGCCGGCGACCACCCGGTCCAGCAGTCCGCCGCCCCGGCCGGGCCGCCGCTCCGCCCGCTCCGCCCGCTCCGCTCGTGCGCCCACCACGGCAGCCTGACACAGCACACCGTCGGTTCGCGCCAATGCCCGAACGGACCAAGATCCACAGCTCAGACCACTTGAACGGTCTAGCGCACCTGTCCCGAAGTCACTCTAGGTATTTGACAAGGGACGCCCCGCAAGGCCCTGTGACCTTGCCAATAGACTCCGCCTCCGTCGCGCTGCCTCGATGGTGGCGCGCGTGACTCACCACGCGTCAGAGCGGACGCAAGAGCCCGGCTCCTGGCGCACGGACCACGGAGAAGCAGGAGGACGGATGTCCCCCCAAAGCCTCGCCCAGGGCAACTGGGCGGCCGAGGAACTGGTGCTCACCGGGGGTGACCGCGGAATTGTCGCGGTCGTCGCGGTAGTCGCCCTCGCCGCCCTGGTCATTGGGTACATCCTGCTCCGCGAGGTGCTGGCCGCAGGCCAGGGCACCGCGAAGATGCAGGAGATCGCCACCGCGGTGCAGGAAGGAGCATCGGCCTACCTGAACCGGCAGTTCCGGACACTCGGCATTTTCGTCGTCGTGGTGTTCCTGCTGCTGTTCGCACTGCCCGCGGCTGACTGGATGGAACGGCTCGGCCGTTCCCTGTTCTTCATCGTCGGCGCGGTGTTCTCCGCGGCGATCGGTTATCTCGGCATGTGGCTCTCGACCCGCGCGAACGTGCGGGTCGCGGCGGCGGCCAACGAGACCGGTGGCCGCGAGAAGGCCACCCGGATCGCCTTCCGCACCGGTGGCGTGGTCGGCATGATGACCGTCGGCCTCGGCCTGTTCGGCGCCGCGCTGGTCGTGCTGGTCTACGCGGGGCAGGCCCCGAAGGTGTTGGAGGGCTTCGGGTTCGGCGCCGCGCTGCTCGCGATGTTCATGCGAGTCGGCGGCGGCATCTTCACCAAGGCCGCTGACGTCGGCGCCGACCTGGTCGGCAAGGTGGAGCAGAACATCCCCGAGGACGACCCGCGCAACGCCGCGACCATCGCGGACAACGTGGGCGACAACGTCGGTGACTGCGCCGGTATGGCCGCCGACCTGTTCGAGTCCTACGCGGTGACCCTGGTCGCCGCGCTGATCCTGGGCACCGCGGCCTTCGGCACGCAGGGCCTGATGTTCCCGCTGATCGTGCCTGCCATCGGTGTGCTCACCGCGGTGCTCGGCGTCTACATCACCAAGGCAAGGGCCGGGGAGAGCGGCCTGACCGCGATCAACCGCTCCTTCTACATCTCCGCGATCATCTCCGCGGTGCTGTGCACGATCGCGGCCTTCGCCTTCCTGCCCAACACCTTCACCGGCCTGACCAGCGTCAGCCCGGAGATCGCGGCCACCGAGGGCAACCCGGCCATGGTCGCGGCCATCGCGGTGATCATCGGTATCGTGCTGGCGGGCATCATCCTGTGGCTGACCGGCTACTTCACCGGCACCGACTACCGCCCGGTCAAGGACGTCGGCAAGACCTCGCTCACCGGCGCGGCCACCGTCGTGCTGGCCGGTATCTCGGTCGGTTTCGAGTCCGCGGTCTACACCGCCATCGTCATCGGCGGCGCGGTCTACGGCGCGTTCCTGCTCTCCGGCTCCATCACGGTCGCGCTGTTCGCGATCGC
Source organism: Crossiella sp. S99.2 (assembly GCF_023094165.1). Taxonomy (GTDB): domain Bacteria; phylum Actinomycetota; class Actinomycetes; order Mycobacteriales; family Pseudonocardiaceae; genus Crossiella. Next base: position 210,716 of record NZ_JALMDK010000002.1, read on the forward strand.
GCTGGCCGGTTGCGGTCTGCTGACCACCGTCGGCGTCATCGTCGCGATGGACACCTTCGGCCCGGTCTCGGACAACGCCCAGGGCATCGCCGAGATGTCCGGGGACGTGCACGGCGAGGGCGCGCAGATCCTCACCGAGCTGGACGCGGTGGGCAACACCACCAAGGCGATCACCAAGGGCATCGCGATCGCGACCGCGGTACTGGCCGCGACCGCGTTGTTCGGCTCCTACACCGACGCGATCAAACAGTCGCTGCTCGGCGCGGGCCAGGCCTTCGCCGATGCCGACTTCGCCGTCTACGGCCCCGGCATCCTGGTCGGCCTGATCATCGGCGCGGCCGTGGTGTTCATGTTCTCCGGCCTGGCCGTCAACGCGGTCACCAGGGCCGCGGGCGCGATCGTGTTCGAGGTGCGCCGCCAGTTCCGGGAGAACCCCGGGATCATGGACGGCACCACCAAGCCGGAATACGGCCGGGTCGTGGACATCTGCACCAAGGACTCGCTGCGTGAGCTGGCCACCCCCGGCCTGCTCGCGGTGCTGGCCCCGATCGCGGTCGGCTTCGGCCTCGGCGTCGGTCCGCTGGCCGGCTACCTGGCGGGCGCCATCGCCTCCGGCACGCTGATGGCGGTGTTCCTGGCCAACTCTGGTGGCGCCTGGGACAACGCGAAGAAGCTGGTCGAGGACGGCCACCACGGTGGCAAGGGCTCCGACGCGCACGCGGCGACGATCATCGGCGACACCGTCGGCGACCCGTTCAAGGACACCGCGGGCCCGGCGATCAACCCGTTGATCAAGGTGATGAACCTGGTCGCGGTGCTCATCGCGCCCGCGATCGTCACCCTGTCCGTCGGCGCGGACGCCTCCCCGGCGATCCGGGCGGGCATCGCGATCTTCGCGGTGCTGGTCATCGTCGCCGCGGTGATCGTGTCCAAGCGGCGCGGCACCGCCATCGCCGAGGACAGCCCGTCCGAGGGCGAGAAGGTCGCCAACGGCGCTGCCTGATGGCAGCCAGCTAGATAGCTAGACAGATGCGGCCCGTCCCCGGCTCCGGGGGCGGGCTGCACCTCGTTCTCACGGGGCGTCGCCTAGCGTCGGCGAGCGCCCCCAGCGAAGAGGAGAGCTTCATGGCCCGCCGTACCCCCGCCGGCGTCCTGGCCGCGGCCGCCGGTCTCACCCTGGTCCTGGCCGCCTGTGGCTCCGGCGGCGACACGCCTGCCCCCCAGGGTGCCGACACGCCGTCCAGTGGCTCCAGCGCCACCTCAGCCCCGGAAACCAGCGCCAGCGGCAGCGTGGACCGCGGTCCCGGCGGGCAGCCGCCCGCGCCCAGTGGCGGCCAGCCGGCCCCCGGCGGGACCAACGCCGACCCGGTGCGCTGGAACGACGCGGTCTGCAAGGGCCTCGGCGGCTCCATGCGGGCCATGCTCACCGCGCTCAAGGCCAACTCCCCCGACCACAAGCCGGAGGACCGCAAGGCCGCCACCGTCGCCTACCTCGGCGCCACCGAAGGCGCCCTCGGCACCGCCAGGACCGAGCTGACCGGCCTGGGCCGCCCGGCCGCACTGCGCCAGGACACCCACAACGAGCTGATCGGCTACCTCGGCGCCGCGGTCGAGACGATCAAGCGCAAGCAGCCCGAGGTGGCCGGACTGGACGTCAAGGACCCCCGGTTCGAGGAGAAGCTGCAGCCCTTCGCCGCCGAGGAACTCGACCCGGCCCGGCTGCTGGCCAAGTTCGAGGAGGTCCGCACCGCGCCCGGCATGGAGGAGGCATACCGCAAGGCCCCCGAGTGCCAGCGGATGGTCAAGGACACCGAGGGCGCCTTCGGCGGCTGACCCGGTCACTGGGACGATCGCGCGATCATGGATCGTTTCGAGACGGAGAGCCTGGCCTTCCTGCCAGGTCAGCGAGTCCGGGCCATCGTGCGGGCCCACTTCGCCTGGGGAGTGGGCGCGGAGATCGTCGGCCACGAGCAGGTCGGCGCGTCGGTGGACATGATCGAGCAGTTCGGCAAGGCAGCCCAGGGCGATGCGCTGTTCCCGCCGGTCGGCGCCGAGATCGACGCGGTCGTCGACAGCGTCCGGCGCTGGACCGAACCCGCGTGGGTCCGGCTCAGCCTCCGGCCCGCCGACCTGGAGACCTTCCGCAGGCCGTGCGACTTCTGCGGGCAGGACACCGTGCTCAGCGCCGGTGGTGACGGCCTGGTCCTGGACGTGCGCAGCCACGACGGTCCGGGCAGCCACACGGTCCTCGCACACCGGACCTGCCTGGCGGATCGGCTGCACCCGGACAGCGAAGGCGAGCGGGCCAGAGCGTTGACCGTCGGGCGGAAATCGGGCTGACACACCCCAGAAATTCATTCCATCGGGTGGATTTGGCCGTCGCCTGAGTCGAACATGTGTTCTACGCTGCACCCGTGGGACAACTGTCCTTCTACTCCGCGGAGGCCAGGCAACCGAGGGTTGCCGACCTGGCCGGGCTGTTGTGCGGCCCTGGTCAGGCGGTCGGCTTCGGCCGGGGCACCGCGGCCAAGGTCTCGGTCGAACTGGCCGAGCCGTGGCGGGCGCACGCGGTCGCGCTGGCCTGTGCCGAACGCGGGGTGCAGGCCGAGGTCAGCCCCACCGAGGACGGGCGCAGGCTGCTGCGCACCGCCTTCCGCTGCGATCTCGCGCCACTGGCCACCGCCTGGCTGCGCGGCACCGAGAAGGCCGTCCCGGACGACCTGGAACTGGACGGACCGGCCCTGCGGATCTGGGCGCTGACCGCGGGCGCGCTGGAGACCAGCGGTTATCTGCTCGGCCTCGACCCGCTCGCGCCGGAGACCCACCCGCTGCTGGCCGCCGCGCTGCTCCGGCTGGGCCTGGCCGGGCACCTGCTCGGACCCAAGGCAGGCGGGCCCGCACTGCGTTTCACCGGGCGACGGCGGCTGGCCCGCCTCGCCGAACTCGTCGGCCCCACCCCGGTGGCGGCCGCGCAGAGCTTCTGGCCGGCCGCCTGAATTGCCGGTCAGCGCGAAGCCGAAGGGGCCGTTCCGGGCACTCCCACCGTGCGGAACGGCCCCTTCGGGCACAGTTTCGTGCTCAGACCCGCGGCTTGGGCAGCGTGCAGCCCGCCTTGTTCGGATCCACGTTGTTGCCGGTGCTCATGCAGGCGTTGACCTGGAAGGTCTGCTGCCCGTAGTTGATGCCGCGGCGCACCGTCACGTTCCCGGCCTGGTCCACCTCGCATGGGTTGTTCTGGGTGCACCGGCCACCGTCCTCATTGCCGGTGTTGTTCACCCCGACCACGGTGCCGTCGGCGGCGTCGATGATCGGCGAGCCCGAGGTGCCGCCGATGGTGTTGCAGCTGGAGGTGTAGCGAAGCGAGTCCTTCCAGGTCCAGTTCGCCTCCTTGAGCTGGTGCACGAAGGCGTCGACCTTGCAGGAGTAGATCCGCTTCCAGTAGCCCGAGACCACCCGGATGTCCGCGCCCTGCTTCGGGTGCGCGGCGTTGAGGGGCAGCGCCTTGGTCCGGTACCGGCTCTCGATGTCGGCGTAGCTCTCCCGCAGCTGATACAGCGCCAGGTCGGTGTCGGTCATGGTCGCGTAGGCCAGCTTGGTCGCGGTCAGCGTGCCCAGGTTCTGCGCCGAGGGGTTCAGCAGGGTGAAGGTGCGCGAGCTGGCCTGGTTCACGATCACCTCGCCCGCGGCCATGAACTTCACGCAGTGACCGTTGGTGAGCACCAGCGCCTTGTCCGTGCTCGCCGCGCCGGAGGGCCGGACCACCGAGCCGGAACAATTGTTCAGCGCGACGATCGCGGTGTAGTCCACCGCGTTCGGCGCGGCCGTCGCCGGGGCAGCCGCGAGCGTGCCCGTGATCGTCATCGCGGCCGCAGCAGCCGCCATAAAACCGACAAAACGCCTGGTCATCCGGGATCTCCTTCGAGCAGGGCGAAGAGGACTGGGGTGCTTCAGCACATCCTGTCGGCCGAATGGCCGCCACCCCCGGAAGTCGGCGGCGAAACACTGGAAGTCAACGGTCTTACCGGCTGTTGAAAGAGGTGCCCCAGGGGGCCTGTGACCACATCGGCGTGGGTGACCGCGCACAGCGGCTGTCATGATGGGTCATTGCACGGGGGTCATCACGGCAAGCTGGGGGGCCCGGCCGGGTGGACGGGCAGATCGGTCAGACAAGGAAGCAGGCGCGCGTGGCACGGACGAAGAGCAGCGAAAACGGGGCGGGCGGTGGCTCAGCTAACCGACGACTGGTGATCGTCGAGTCGCCCGCGAAAGCCCGTAAGATCGCCTCGTACCTCGGGCGCAACTTCGTCGTGGAGTCCTCCAAGGGACACATCCGCGACCTGCCCAAGAACGCCGCGGACGTGCCGGAGAAGTACAAGAGCGAGTCCTGGGCCCGGCTGGGCGTGGACGTGGACAACGACTTCGAACCGCTCTACGTCGTCTCGGTGGACAAGAAGACCACCGTCAACGAACTGAAGCAGGCGCTCAAGGGCGTAGACGAGCTCTACCTGGCTACAGACGGTGACCGCGAGGGCGAGGCCATCGCCTGGCACCTGCTGGAGACGCTCAAGCCCAAGGTCCCGGTGCGCCGGATGGTCTTCCACGAGATCACCGAGTCCGCCATCCGGGCCGCCGCGGCCAGCCCGCGCGACCTGGACCAGGACCTGGTCGACGCGCAGGAGACCCGCCGCATCCTGGACCGGCTCTACGGCTACGAGGTCAGCCCCGTGCTGTGGAAGAAGGTCATGCCGAAGCTCTCGGCCGGCCGGGTCCAGTCGGTGGCCACCCGGATCGTGGTCGAACGCGAACGCGAGCGGATGCGCTTCCGCTCCGCCGGGTACTGGGACATCGCCGCGGTGCTCGACGCGGGCGCCCAGGCCGACCCGCGCACCTTCGCCGCCCGGCTGCACACCGTGGACGGCGCCCGCCTGGCCACCGGCCGCGACTTCGGCCCGGACGGCAGGCTCAAGCAGTCCTCCGACGTGCGGGTGCTGGTCGAGACCGAGGCCCGCGCACTGGCCGCGGCACTGGCAGGCGCGCCCTACGCGGTCACCTCGGTGGAGGAGAAGCCCTACACCCGCAAGCCCTACGCGCCGTTCATGACCTCGACCCTGCAGCAGGAGGCCGGCCGCAAGCTGCGCTTCTCCGCCGAGCGCACCATGCGCGTGGCGCAGCGGTTGTACGAGAACGGCTACATCACCTACATGCGTACCGACTCGACCACGCTGTCGGAGACCGCGCTCACCGCGGCACGCAGGCAGGCCACCCACCTCTACGGCGCGGAATACGTCAGCAAGACCCCGCGCCAGTACACCCGCAAGGTCAAGAACGCCCAGGAGGCGCACGAGGCGATCCGGCCCGCCGGTGAGTCCTTCCGCACCCCCGGCGAGGTGGCCAACGAACTCGAATCCGACGAGTTCCGCCTCTACGAGCTGATCTGGCAGCGCACCATCGCCTCCCAGATGGCCGACGCCCGCGGCACCACCCTGAGCGTGCGCATCACCGGCACCGCCACCAGCGGCGAGGAGTGCGTCTTCGCCGCCTCCGGCCGCACCATCACCTTCGCCGGGTTCCTCAAGGCCTACGTGGAAGCGGTGGACTCCGAGGCCGGTGGCGAGAGCGACGACGCCGAGCGCAGGCTGCCCAACCTGGCCAAGGGACAGGCGATCCTGGCCAACGAGCTGTCCCCGGACGGCCACACCACCAGCCCGCCGCCGCGCTACAGCGAGGCCAGCCTGATCAAGGCGATGGAGGAGCTGGGCATCGGCCGCCCGTCCACCTACTCGCCGACCATCAGCACCATCCAGAACCGCGGCTACGTGTGGAAGAAGGGCTCCGCGCTGGTGCCCTCCTGGGTCGCCTTCGCAGTGGTCGGCCTGCTGGAACAGCACTTCGGCCGGCTCGTCGACTACGACTTCACCGCCGCGCTGGAAGACGAACTCGACGGCATCGCCGGCGGCCGCCAGGAGCGCACCGCCTGGCTGGCCGGGTTCTACTTCGGCGGCGAGATCGGCCCCGAGGGCTCGATCGGCCGGGCAGGCGGGCTGAAGAAGCTGGTCGGCTCCAGCGTCGAGCACATCGACGCCCGCGAGGTGAACTCCATCCCGCTGTTCTCCGACGAGGCCGGGCGCACCGTGGTGGTCCGGGTCGGCCGCTACGGCCCCTACCTGGAGCGGCCGGAACTCGACGAGGACGGCAACGCCACCGGTGAGTCGCAGCGGGCCAACCTGCCCGACGAACTGCCGCCGGACGAGCTGTCCGCCGAGATCGCCGAGACCCTGTTCTCCACCCCGATGGAGGGCCGCACCCTCGGCACCGACCCGGTCTCCGGGCACGACATCGTGGCCAAGGACGGCCGCTACGGCGCCTACGTCACCGAGGTCCTGCCCGAGGGCAGCAAGAACAAGCCGCGCACCGGCTCGCTGTTCAAGGACATGGAGCTGGCCTCGATCACCCTGGAGGACGCGCTGCGGCTGCTGTCCCTGCCCAGGGTGGTCGGCGTGGACCCGGCCTCCAACGAGGAGATCACCGCGCAGAACGGGCGCTACGGGCCGTACCTGAAGAAGGGCACCGACTCCCGCTCCCTGGTCACCGAGGAACAGCTGTTCACGGTGACCCTGGAGGAGGCGCTGGCGATCTACGCCGAGCCGAAGAAGCGTGGCCGCCAGGCCGCCGCCTCGGCCCCGCCGCTGAAGGAACTGGGCAACGACCCGGTCTCCGGCAAGCCGATGGTGGTCAAGGACGGCCGGTTCGGCCCGTACGTCACTGACGGGGAGTACAACGCCTCGCTGCGCAAGAGCGACAGCGTGGAGACGCTCACCGACGAGCGCGCGGCCGAACTGCTGGCCGAGAAGCGCGCCAAGGGCCCGGCGCCGAAGAAGAAGGCCGCGCCGAAGAAGGCCGCGGCCAAGAAGACCACCGCGGCCAAGACCACCAAGGCCGCAGGCACGAAGACCACGGCCGCGAAGAGCACCACCACCAAGACGGCGGCCGCCAAGACCGCGGCCAAGCCGGCCGCGAGCAAGTCCAAGGCGGCCAGCAAGTCCTGATTCACCCGGCTACCTCCCGGAACCGGCGTTAACCTGGTTCCGGGAGGTGGCTTCCGTGGCCAAGGACGCGCTCTCCGGCGGGGACGGCACCCAGTCGCCGTCACCCCCGGCCCCGATGCCCGACGCGCTGCTCCCACCCCGCAACCCGGCGGGCGAGGAATCCCAGCGCCGGATCGACACCCCGGCCGCCACCGGCGACCCGGCCCAGCTGCGCGCCGCCATCGAGGCCGCGCTCAGCGCCGAAGCCGACCAGCCGCTGCCCGGCTACGCCCAGGCCACCCCGTTCCACCAGCAGGTCGAACCCCTGCCCCGGCGCCGGTTCGTGCCCAAGGCCCGCATCCCACGACCCCGCCTGCCCGAACTGCGCCGCGCCCTGCCCGCCGGTGGGATCAGCGGGGCCACCCTCGGCTTCCTGGCGCTGATCATCCTCACCGTGGTGCTCGTGCTCGCCTTCCTCTCCAGCTTCATCAGCTGGTTCTCCGGCCTGCTCGGCTAGCGCCCGGCTACCCTGGGGCCCGTTCGGGGACGTGCACGTCAGCGCGAGCGAGGTGAGCAGGATCCGGCAGGAACCCGCCGAGTCGTCGGCCTCGACCGTGCACCGGGTGCGCAGCGTGCTGGCCATCGGCCCGTTCCGCAGGCTCTGGGCGGTCAACTCGCTGTGCAGCGTCGGCGACTGGCTCGCCCTGCTGGCCACCACCGCGCTGGCCACCAACCTCACCACCGGCTACCAGGCGCAGAGCTTCGCCTTCGGCGGCGTGGTCGCGATCAAGTTGCTGCCCGCGCTGCTGCTGGCCCCGCTGGCCGGGGCACTGGCCGACAAGTTCGACCGGCGCAGACTGATGGTCGTCTGCGATGTGCTGCGCTGCCTGGTGCTGCTGAGCATCCCCCTGGTCGGCTCGCTGTGGTGGCTGTTCGTGGCCACCTTCCTGCTGGAGCTGTGCACCCTGTTCTGGGTGCCGGCCAAGGACGCCTCCATCCCCAACCTGCTGCGCAGACCGGCCCAGGTCGAAACGGCCAACCAGCTGTCCATGGTGATGACCTACGGGGTGTCCGTGGTGACCGCCTCCGGGCTGTTCACCGCGCTCACCGTGCTCGGCCCGACCCTGTTCCTGCCGCTGACCCCGACCCAGATCGTCTACTTCGCGCTGGTGCTCAACGGGCTGATCTACCTGACCAGCTCGATCACCGTGGCCACCCGCATCCCGGAGATCTCCGGCCGGGCCGGGGCCAAGGCCGAACAGGTGCGCGGCGCCAGCCTGTTCGCGCTGATCCGGGACGGGCTGCGGTTCGTCGGCACCACCCCGCTGATCCGCGGCCTGGTGATCGGCATCGCCGGCGCGTTCACCGCAGGCGGCGCGGTGATCGCCTGCGCCAAGCTGTACGCGGTCAGCCTCAAGGGCGGCGACGCCAGCTACGGCCTGCTGTTCGTCTCGATCTTCCTCGGCCTGGGCAGCGGCATGATCATCGCGCCCAAGCTGTCCCAGCGCATCCCGCACAACCGGCTCTTCGGCGCGGCCATCGTCGGCGCCGGCGCGGTGCTGCTGCTGGTCGCGGTGGCCCCGCACCTGTGGCTGGCGCTGCTCGCCGTGATCGGCGTCGGCGGCTCAGCGGGCGTGGCCTTCCTGACCGGCATGACCATCATCGGCGCCAGGGTCGAGGACGAGATCCGCGGCCGCACCGTGGCCTTCATGCAGTCCCTGGTCCGGCTGGTGCTGATGGGCTCGATGGCCCTGGTGCCGGTGCTGGTCGGCCTGCTGCCACCGCGGACCTGGAACATCTTCGGCGCCGAGCTGACCGTGGACGGCACCCGGCCGATCCTCTTCGGCGCCGGGATCATCGCCGCCGTGCTCGGCGTGATCGCCTACCGGCAGATGGACGACCGGCGCAGCGGCCCGATCCTGTCCGACCTGATGTCCGCGCTGCGCCGCCCGCGCCGCAGCAGCGGCCTGCTGATCGCGGTGGAGGGCGACACGGTCGCGGACACCTCCGCCCAGTCCCAGCGACTGGCCGACTGGCTGCGCGCGGAAGGTCAGGCGGTGGTGCTGGCCGCCGACCCCGCCTGCGAGGAACGCAAACTGCTCGCCGAGGCCGGCCTGCACAGCCCGCGGGCCCAGGTGCTGATGTCCGCCGCGGTCCGCGCCGACCTGGTCGAACAGATCGTCAAACCCGCCCTCGAAGCCGGTTCGGTGGTGGTCATGGAACGCTCGGTGCACGGCGGACTCGCCGAACTGGGCGCGGGCGCCGGGATGGACGCGGCCGAACTGGAGGGCCTCGCCGAGTTCTCCACCGGCAGGCTGGCCGCCGACGTCACCGTGCTGCTGGACAAGGACCCGGCCACCCCCTCGGCCAACCTGGCCGAACAGCCCTGGCGGATGCACCGGCTGCTCACCGAGATGGCCGCCGCCGAACCCGACCGCTACGTGGTGGTGGAGGCAGGGGGCGGGGTCGAGGAGGTCGCCGAACGGGTGCGCGAGGCGGTCCGCCCGGTGCTCGCCGCGCGGCAGACCGCCACGCCGGAACCAGGATTGTCAGCCGCCGAGGCAGGATAGAACCCGTGACGCTCACCGAAGAGGCCATCCAGCAGGCGCCCACCAGCGGCGTGTGGGGCGGCGTGGTCGGTCAGCCAGGGGCGGTGCGCACCCTGTCCACCGCCGCGCGGGCAGCAGCCGACCTGGTCGAAGGCCGTCCGATCACCCCCGGCGCGATGACCCACGCCTGGTTGTTCACCGGCCCGCCCGGCTCTGGCCGCTCGGTGGCCGCGCGGGCCTTCGCCGCCGCGCTGCAGTGCGTCCAGCCCGATGCCGACGGGGTGCGCGGCTGCGGGGAATGCCGCCCCTGCCACACCGCGCTGGGCGGCACCAACGCCGACGTGCGCCTGGTCGTGCCGGAGGGCCTGTCCATCGCGGTCGCCGAGATGCGTGCGCTGGTGCAGATCGCCGCCCGCCGCCCCACCGGCGGCCGCTGGCAGGTGGTGATCATCGAGGACGCCGACCGGCTCACCGAGGGCGCGGCCAACGCGCTGCTCAAGGCGGTCGAGGAACCCCCGGCGCGGACCGTGTTCCTGCTCTGCGCGCCCTCGGATCACCCCGAGGACGTCTCGGTCACCATCCGCTCCCGCTGCCGGGTGCTCGCCCTGGGCACGCCGACCGTGGCCGCCATCGAGGACGTGCTGCGCCGCCGCGACGGCATCCCCGCCGACCTGGCCGCCTGGGCCGCCTCGGTCTGCGGCGGGCACGTCGGCCGGGCCCGCCGGCTGGCCACCGACCCGGAAGCCCGCGCCCGCCGCGAGGCCGTGCTGCGCATCCCCACCGGCCTTCGCCGCCCCAACGACGTGTTCACCAGCGCGGACGAGCTGGTCAAGACGGCCGAGGCGGAGGCGGCCGCGGTCAGCGAGGCCAAGGACGGGGTCGAACGCGACGCGCTGGAGACCGCGCTCGGCGGTGGCGGCACCGGCAAGGGCGTGGCCGCCGCGGCCCGCGGCGCCAAATCCGCGATCAAGGACCTGGAGAAGCGGCAGAAGTCCCGCGCCACCCGCACCCAGCGGGACGCCCTGGACCTGGCCCTGGTCGACCTGGCCGGGTTCTACCGGGACGTGCTCACCGCCCGGCTGGGCGCGGACGTGCCGCTCAACCACCCCGACTGCGTCGCCGACATCCGCACCGCGGCCGCCGCCTGGACCCCGGAAGCGACTCTGAAGCGGCTGGAAGCGGTGCTGGCCTGCCGGGACGCCCTGGGCATGAACGTCAAGCCCAGGATCGCCATCGAGGCCATGGTCACCACCCTGCATCACGGCTGAAGCACGCGCTGGTTCGCCTCCGCCCAGGCCAGCAGGGTGTCCGCGACCTGCTCCCAGCCCGGCTCGGCCGCGGTCAAGTGCCCGCGCTCCGGGTAGGCGAGGAACTCGGTGGTGTTCGGGTTGCGCTGCTGCAGCCGGTAGTTGGCCTTGGCGAAGCCCGCGGTGACCACGTGGTCCTTGCCGCCGGCCACGATCAACAGCGGGGCCCGGTCCGGATTACGGAAGTCGACCTTGGTCACCGCGCGCGGGTTCAGGTTGGCCAGCGCGGCCTGGAAGAACGGCCGGCCGGGGCCGGGGATCGCCTCCCGCAGCCAGGCGGCCCTGGACTGCTCGGCGGTGAGCACGTTGCCGAAGGAGTAGCGGAACTGCTTCTCGTTCAGCGGGACCGAGCGGCGCAGGTTGGCCGGGTTCTTCAGCACCGGCCAGGCGGTGCGCAGGGTGGCCGGTGGCAGGCGCAGCACGCCCTTGGGCGCCCCGGCGTGGATGGCGACCCCGGCCGCGCCGAGTCCGCGGTCCAGCAGCAACTGCACCACCAGGCCGCCGAAAGAGTGGCCCATCAGGATCGGCGGCGTGTCCAGCTCCTCGATGATCTTGGCGTAGTGGTCGACGATCTCGGTGATGCCCAGGCCGTTGAGCGCGCTGGGGTCGGCGTTGGTCGCCTCGGGAGTGCTGACGCCGGGCCAGCCGGGGGTCAGCACCCGGTAGCCCTGCTCGGTGAACCGCTGCACCCAGCCGTCCCAGCTCTTCGGGGTCATCCACAGCCCGTGGATCAGGACAACGGTGTCGGCCTTGACGCTCATCTCGACTCTCCCTCAGCTTCGGAAAGAACGTTCGTTCTCTCTACTGGGGAGAAAGTTACCGGACGTGCCGGGATCGACACAAGGGCGGGAAGAACGACCGTTCTGTGGCCTGCGCTACAGTGCCGTGGACCAGCCGAACGCGGTGGAGACCTCCCGCGCCGCCCGGACCACCCGCGGGCCGTGCCCGGTCAGCTCGGCCAGCCGGTGTTCCAGCACCAGCGCGGACACGCTCACCCCGCCGATCACCGCCCCGGTGTGATCACGCACCGCGGCGGCCACGCAGCGCACCCCCGGCTCGTTCTCCTCGTCATCCACCGCGAACCCGGCCGAACGCGCCCCGGTCAGCCGCTCCCGCAGGACGGCCGGGGTGCTCGCGGTGCGCGGTGTGCGGGCCTCCAGCCGCAGCTTGCCGAGCAGCGCGGACAGTTCGATCTCGGGCAGCGCGGCCAGCACCGCCTTGCCGATCGCGCTGGAGTGCAGCGGCAGGCCCATGCCGATCCGGGAGGCCATCCGGTACGGCTTGTCCGCCTCGACCTTGTCCACGTAGACCAGTTCCGCGCCGAAGAGCATGGCGAAGTGCACCGCACAGCCGGTGCCCGCCTGCAGGCCGGTCAGCGCGGGCCGGGCCCGGCGGGCCGGGTCCAGGCGTTGCAGCACCCGCCCGGCCAGCGCCAGCACCTTGGGCCCGGCCAGGTAGTTGCCGTGCGCGTCCGGCAGTGCGAAACCCTGTTCGGCCAAGGTCTGCAGCACCCGGTGCACGGTGGACTTGGGCAGGCCGGTGGCGCGGGCCAGATCGGTGACCCGGCTGTGCTCGGCGAGTGCGTCCAGCACTGCCAGGGCTTTCTCCACCGCCCCGCCGGGGCCTTCGGTCACCTGCCCATCCAACCGCCGTCGACCACCAGCACGTGCCCGTTGACGTAGTCGGAGGCAGGCGAGGCGAGGAACACCGCCGCGCCGGCCAGGTCCGCCGGGTCGCCCCAGCGGCCGGCCGGGATGCGGGCCCGGATGGCCGGTTCGCGCACCGGGTCCGCGCGCAGCGCCGCGGTGTTGCTGGTGCTGATGTAGCCCGGCGCGATCGCGTTGACCTGCACGCCGCGCCCGGCCCACTCGTTGGCCAGCGCCGAGGTCAGCCCGGCCACCGCGTGCTTGCTCGCGGTGTAGGCGGGCACCAGGATGCCGCCCTGGAAGCTGAGCAGCGAGGCGATGTTGATGATCTTGCCGGAGCCGCGCGCGGTCATCTGCCGCCCGGCGAGCTGGCAGAGCGCGAACACCGAGTCCAGGTTGACGCTGAGCACCCGCCGCCAGTCGTCCAGCGGCACCTCGGTTGCGGCCTGCCGGTGGATGGTGCCCGCGTTGTTGACCAGGATGTCGATCTCCTGATCATCAAGCAGGGCAACGACTTCGCGCTGCACACGGTCCACATCGGACAGATCGACGATCAGGCTGCGCGCGGTGACGCCATGCCCGCGGATCTCCGCCTCGACCTCGGCCAGGTCGCCGCCGCGGCCCAGCAGCACCAGGTCCGCGCCCGCGCCGGCCAGGCCGGTGGCGATGGCCCGGCCGATCCCGGTGCGCGCGCCGGTCACCAGCGCGGTGCGCCCGCGCAGCGAGAACATCCGCTGAACTGCCCCGTTCACCCTGTTCTCCTTCAGCGCAGTTCGGTGAGCGCGACCGGGTCCATGTCGTCATAGGCCTGGTTCTCCCCGCCCATGGCCCAGACGAAGGAGTAGGCGTGCGTGCCCGCGCCGGAGTGCACGGACCAGCTCGGCGAGATCACCGCCTGCTCGTTGGACACCACCAGGTTCCTGGTCGCCGTCGGCTCACCGAGCAGGTGGATCACTCGCTGGTCGGCGGGCAGGTCGAAGTAGAGATAGCACTCGGTGCGCCGGTCGTGCGTGTGCGGCGGCATCGTGTTCCACACGCTGCCCTGCGCCAGGGTGGTGATACCGAGTACCAACTGGCATGACTTGATTCCATTCACATGGATGAACTTTCTGATCGATCGGACGTTTGCGGTCCGCTGCTCGCCCAATTCCAGAATGTCCACATCCGTGAACCTCGCCAATTCCGTCGGATGGCTGGTATGGGCGGGCGTGGAGAAGAGGTAGAAATGCGGGGAGTCCGTCTCGTCCGATTCGAACACGACGTCGACCGCGCCGCGGCCGACGTAGAGGCAGTCCCGATGGGTCAACCGATACGCCGTGCCGTCGACGGTCACCGTGCCGCCGCCGTGCACCGCTACCACCGCCAACTCGCGTCGTGCCAGGAAGTTCTCGGCGCGCAGCGGGTCGGCCGACGGCAGCCGGAGCGGCCGGCCGGGCAGTGGGACGGCGCCGCCGAGCACGGTCCGGTCCTCATGCGAGTACACCGTGTGCACCTGTCCCGGTTCGAAAAGATCCGCTACCAGGTAGTGCGCGCGGAGCTGCTCGGTGTCGAAACCGGCGATCTGCGCGGGATTTGTCGCATGCCTAACCTGCATGAATTGCCTCCGGCGGGAGCGTATGCGCTGGATGGCCCTTTACGTTTCGGACCGGGCGGTGTCACGATGTGCCCGCGCCCTATGGAACACCGTTCTGCGGAACGGAACAAGTCGGCGAACAGGCGAGGAGGTCGGCCCCGTGTATCAGCAGGACCCGAACCCCACGGGGTCGTTGTTCGTCTCCGCGCTGCTCGCCCTGCTGCCGCTGGTCGTGCTGCTGGTGCTGCTCGGCGTGTTCCGCTGGAAGGCGCACTGGGCCGGGCTGAGCACGCTGGCGCTGTCCCTGGCGATCGCGGTCCTGGGCTACTCGATGCCGGTCGGGCTGGCGCTCAACTCGGCCGCCTACGGCGCAGGGCAGAGCGTGCTGGTGGTCCTGTGGATCACCTTCAACGCGATCTGGATCTACAACCTGACCGTGCACAGCGGGCATTTCGCGGTGCTGCGGCGGGCTTTCAGCTCGATCAGTGACGACCCACGCACCCAGGCGATCGTGATCGCCTTCTGTTTCGGCGCCCTGCTGGAAGCGCTTGCCGGCGGCGGCGGACCGGTCGCGATCTGCTCGGTGATGCTGATCGCGCTGGGTGTGAACCCGCTCAAGGCGGCCACCTTGTCCCTGGTCGCGGACACCGCGCCGGTGGCCTTCGGCGGCATGGGCAACCCGATCACCGTGCTCAGTTCGGTCACCGGCCTCTCCGCCGACGCCTACGGCGCGATGGCGGGCAGGCAGGTCTCCATCCTGGCCGTGCTGGTGCCGTTCCTGCTGGTCTTCATCGTCGACGGCAAACGCGGGCTGCGCGAGGCGTGGCCGGTGGCGCTGGCCGCCGGCCTGTCCTTCGGCAGCACCCAGTTCGTGGTCTCCAACTACATCTCCTACCGGCTCTGCGACATCATCGCCGCGATCGTCTCGGTGGGCGCGGTGCTGGTGGTGACCAGGCTGCGCCGGTCCGCGCCGGTCCCGGTCACCGTGGGCGGCGGCGGTAGCGCGGACGAACCGGAGCAGCCGGACTCGCGGCGGGACGTGGCCACCGCCTTCGCCCCGTACGCGATCATCGTGGCCATCTTCTCGCTGGCCCAGTTCGACGCGGTGAAGGCGTTGCTGGCCAAGGCCACCTGGGTGTTCCAGTGGCCGGGCCTGCAGGTGGCCAACGCCAGTGGGAAAGCGGTCTCCACCACGTACACCTTCAACATCGGCGGCGCCACCGGCACCCTGCTGCTGATCTCCGGACTGTTGTCGCTGCTGGTGCTGCGGGTCTCCCCGGTGAAGGCGCTGCACATCTACGGCCGCACCATCCGCCAGTTCGGCTGGGCGATCCTGGCCATCCTCAGCGTGTTCGCCCTCTCCTACGTGATGAACCTGTCCGGCCAGATCATCACCCTCGGCGTGTGGCTGGCCGGCACCGGCGCGTTCTTCGCCTTCCTGTCCCCGATCGTCGGCTGGTTCGGCGTCACCATCACCGGCACCGACGCCGGAGCCAACGCCCTCTTCGGCGGGTTGCAGACCACCGCGGCCAACCAGGTCGGCGCCTCGCCGATCCTGTTCGGCGCGAGCAACTCCTCCGGCGGCGTGATGGCCAAGATGATCTCGCCGCAGAACCTGGCCATCGGCACCGCCGCGGTCGGCCTGGTCGGCAAGGAGGGCGACCTGTTCCGCCGGGTGTTCGGCTGGAGCCTGTTGCTGCTGCTGGCCATGTGCGTGCTCAGCTACCTGCAGTCGACCCCTGTGCTGGGCTGGATGGTCCCGTAACCCCAGTCCCCGGAAACCCTGGGCGCCACCCTTTCCCTGTGCGGCAATTCCCCGAGAGGACAACGATGACAGCGCTATCCCGACGTGTGCTGCTCACCGGAGCGGCGGCGACCGCCGGAGCACTGGCCATGCAGCCAGGTGCGGCGCTGGCCGCCGCGGGCGCTCCGGCCGAACAAGCCTTCGCGCCGAACCCGGCCCGGCTGCGCCAGACCCTGGACTACGCGGTGGCCAAACTGCGCCAGACCGCGCCGACCGTGGCCACCTTCCCCGAGGAGACCAAGTTCGAGAAGTGGATCCCGGTCAACGACGGCGGCTGGGTCGGCGGGTTCTGGCCGGGCCTGCTGTGGCTGGGGTTCGTGGACAGCCGCGACCCGCAGTTCGAGAAGTGGGCCAGGGAGGCCGCGCTGCGGCTGACCCCGCGCATCCCGGACACCGGCACCCATGACATGGGCTTCCTGTTCTACCCGTCCTGGGTGACCGCCTACCGGCTCACCGGGGAGGCGGCCTGGCGGGACGGCGCGGTGCGCGCGGCGGAGTCGCTGAGCAAGCGGTACAACACCGCGGGCAAGTTCATCCGGGCCTGGGGTTCGCTGGGCTCCACCGGCAACGCGGGCCGCACCATCATCGACACGATGATGAACCTGGACCTGATGTTCTGGGCCACCGAGGTCACCGGGGACGGCAAGTACGCCGACATCGCGGCCAACCACGCCCGCACCACGATCAAGCACTTCATCCGCCCGGACGGCTCGACCCCGCACGTGTTCGACTTCGACCCGGTCAGCGGCACCGCGGTGGGCCCGAACACGGTGCAGGGCTACAGCCCCACCTCGACCTGGGCCCGCGGCCAGGCCTGGGGCATCTACGGTTTCGCCACCACCTACCGCCGCACCGGCGACCGCCAGTTCCTGAACGCGGCGACCCGGATGGCCGACCACATTCTGCCCTACCTGGCGGAGAGCCCGGTCCCGATCTGGGACTACCGCTCCCCGTTGGCGCCCCACGACATCCGCGACTCCTCGGCCGGCGCGATCACCGCGTGCGGGCTGCTGGACCTGGCCAAGATCACCGGCAACGCCCGGTACCAGACCACCGCGCTGACCGTGCTGGACGCGCTGTCCCGCACCTGCCTCACCACCAGGTCCGACCGGCATGACGCGGTGCTGGCCCGCGGCACCAAGAACCGCAGGGCGGAGAACGGCATCGAGGTGTCGCTGCCCTACGGCGACTACTACCTGATGGAGGCCATCCTCCGGGTGCTCAAGCCCAGGGAGATCGCCAAGGCCATCGGCCTCTGAGCCACCGGATCGCGTTGCCCCGTCAGCCGCGCTGGCGGCGGCGGGGCAGCGCGGCCACCACGATCACCCCGCACAGCAACAGGATCATCCCGGTCCACAGCAGCGGCACGGTCTGGTACGCGGCGCTGGTGTAGGCCAGCGGCGGCGGCTTCTCCTTGCCCTGCGGCGCGGGTGCGGGCGCGGGCCCAGGCGAACTCGGCGCGGGCGTGATCGCCTTGCACACATACCCACCCGCGGGCGCCGCGGCCCGAACCACCTGTTCTCCCAACGAGATCTGCACCAGCGAGGTCGGCAAACCGGGCAGCTTCAACGCATCCGTGGGCAGCAGCTGCAGATCCAGCAGCCGGGCCACCGCGCCCACCGCCGCCCCGTCCCGCTTCTCGTTCACCTGCGCGATGGACAGCCGCAACACGCCGATGTCCAACAGCTTCAAGGCATCCGCCCCCGGCAACGGCCCGCTCACCGGCACATCCAGCTTCGGCGCGGCCGCGTCCAACTTGCCGAGTTCCTTGCCGCCACGGGAAACCCGCAACACCGGCGCCTCGTACTTCACCGTCGAGGTCTTCGCGTCCCCGGTCGAGGTCGCCACCAGCTTCGGCGCGCTGACCACATCGATCCGCACCTCGCCAGGTGTCCCGGCCAGCAACTGGATGCTCGCCACCTGCACCGTGGACGTGGCCTGCACCGCTTTCCCTTGCCGCCCAGGCACATCCACCAGCCGCACGGTCGAGCGCGCGCTCAGCGTGTCCGGCAACCGCAACAGCGACCCGCCGTTCAACAGCCCCGGAATAGCAGGCAGCACGTTCACCGCCGACAAACTCGCCAGCGAGGTCCGCGAGTCCGCGATCGGCTCCACACAGGGCCCCAGCTTCTCATCCCACCGGGCATGCACACTGCCCTGCAACAACCCCAGCTTGACCAGCGCGTCCAATGGCGAGGCCGGCGGCGTCAACCCACCGGAGAGCGGCTCCGGATTGTCCGGAATCGCCAACTGCGCCAACGATCCCGGCAGCCGGGGCGCCCGCCCGTTCACCGCGAACCCGAACGGCGAGGACTCCGCGATGGCCCGCTCGAAGGACTGCACCGCCTGCGAGTTCACCTGCGCCGAAGCCAGCCCCAGCCCCAGTTCCCCGGCAGCCTGCTTGGGCAACTTCTTCTCGTCCTCATCGGTCAGCCCAGGCGAGTTCGTCTGCACCGCCCCCGGCAACACCCGGATGATCCCCAGCCCGGTCCCGGCATCGGCCACCAGCGGCGGGAACTTCGGCGCGTTCGGATCACTGATCCCAGGCCCATTCGGATCCACCGGCGAGGGCACCGGCGTGGTCGGCGGCGGCGCCGCCCCGGCCACCGGCCCCAGCGCGAGCAACACAACAGCAGGCACAGCACAAACAACGGCTAGGCGGCGTGCACGCATCAGGCCGGGCCCTCCTCGTGGTGTCACGGGCGATCCGGTCGGTGAGACCGGCGTCACGCATGGCCTAACGAGACGGGTACCAACGGGTAACGCGGCGTACCGCTTTCGCTGGCCGCCGGGCCGGGTTTGGGGAGGCAGGCGAGCTACCGCTAGACTCTGTCGCGTCTCGCCGCCTTAGCTCAGCCGGTAGAGCAACACACTCGTAATGTGTAGGTCAGGGGTTCGATTCCCCTAGGCGGCTCCACCAGGAAACCGCAGGTCACCGCGTGTGACCTGCGGTTTTTTGTGTCATGCGACCTGCTCGGCGACCTCGGCAGGGAGGGTATCTGCGGGATGTCCGGCCGAAGTCTGGCCGAGTGTCCCAGCTTTGGCCTTCCGAGCCAGCGGGATGAGCTGCGCGGACGCTTCGGCCGCCGCACGCGCCAGCTCCGGCAGAACGCTCTGGTAGATGTCCCTGGTGATGGCCTCGGAGCTGTGGCCCAGCGTCTCCTGCACGACCTTGATGTCGACACCGGCCGCCAGCATGACCGTAGCGGCGCAGTGACGCAGGTCATGGAAACGAATCGGCGGCAGGCCGGACAACACGACCAGACGCTCGAACTCTTCGGTTAGCCAACCGGGATGAATCCATGAGCCGTCTTCCTGGGTGAAGACGCAACCGGTGTCGATCCAGGCATCGCCCCACGCCGCTCGCTCCGCCTGCTGCCGTTCGAGGTGGCCGCAAAGGACGGTCCCGGTGTCCGTGTCCAGCGCGACGATACGTTCGCCAGCGTTGGTCTTCGGCGCGGAGGTCTGAAGGTTGGCCCACTCGGTGTAGACGATCTGGGTGTCCACGACTAGACCGAGGTTTTCGAGATCCAGGTTCGCCGTCGGCAGGCCGCACACCTCACCACGGCGGAGACCGCGGAGGGTGACCAAGTGGAAGAGTGCGTACAGCCGGTGCTCGGCGACGAAGTCCAGGAACTGACCGATCAGCGTTGGCGTCCATACCATCACCGGGCTGGGCTTGAGTCCGGTACGACGCCACTCCGCGATACGACCCGGGGTCCACACCAACGCCTTCGGCTTGGCCGCCGGTCCGAGCTTGATGTGTGCAGCCGCATTGAACGAGATGGCCTGCTGCGCGATGAACTCATTCAGTGCAGCACGTAGGGAAGCGCGAATGCGGTGCTGCGTGGCGCGACGGGTTGGGCGGCGAAAGGGAGGAAGGGCAATGAGCTGTTCAGCAAGCGCCTTCTTTTCGGCGCGGGTCTTTGCCGACTTGCGGCGCTCCTGGACTTGGCGACGCAGGGCGTTCGTTTCTACGATGCTATCGTTGGTCTCGTCGATGCGGGTGAACATGGTGTGCAGGTCGTCCACGCTCAGGAGCTTCGGGTCAATATGGCCGAGGTGCGGCTTGAGGTGGTTGCGGACTTCCCGCTCATATTGCGCCCAGGCGGTGTCGCGAATGTTGCCCTTTTTCTGCTTTAGCCATTTGTCGAGCAATTCGCCAACGGTGTGGATATCCTTCGCCAGGTGGCGAGTGGCGAGGTCCTGCTTGGTCTTCTCGAAATCGGGGATTTCGGAGGTTCTGGAACTTGCTACTTGGGCGAGCAAGGCTGAGATTTTCTCGCGCCCTTCGTGGTCGCTGTCCTTCGGGATCGACAGCAACGCGCGTACCTGATCGAGAACCTTCTGTGCTTCCGTAGAGCTTTTGAATCCGGAGCGGCGGAAACGTCGCCGACTGCCGTCCACCGTGGGTGCGACCTCTTGGGTAACTGTCCAGAGCCCGTGGTCACGCCGCTTGAGCTTCGGGCAAGCGGTGCCATACTTGTTCTGTGTTCCTGGCTTTCGGCAGGCACACTCACGCTTAACGCTCCCGGCCTTCACTAACGCCTACTTTCATGCGGGACTGGTCGGCAGACTGCCGACGGCCGTCGAACACACTGGACTTATCCACCTTCGAGCGATGTGTAGGTCGCGTCAATGAAACCGCAAGAAATACCCGCGTTGTCGAGGTGGTCGCTCGCCGGAGTTGGGCGAGTTCAGTCCGTAGGCTTGCCGTCGGGGCTTTCGAGGAGTCGGCGAAGGTCAGAGGTGATTACTCGATACGACTTTCCAAGTCGAAGCACCTTGACTGGCATTTCTCCGCGTTTCGCCAGTGTGTAAGCCGTGGTTCGACCGATTCCTAGCGCTCGGGCTGCGGTGAGAAGATCGACGGTGACCGGAAGGCTTGATAGCTCAACTTCGTCGATTCCATCCTGTGGCAAAGGCGAGGTTCCTTGGTTTGGGTTGGGCAGGAAAAGAAAAGATGTGGGCATCCCGGCGAATCGCGGGATGCCCACACCTAGAGGTTCTTCTTAGTCGGCGACCTCTGCCGGATGCGCGGCCAGCGGACGGCCGTCGTCATTGCGCGGATCGCTGGTGGGCGTGACCTTGCGTTCGCCGACCACGACCAGGCCGAAGACGCCCAGCAGCACGACCACGGCGTTGATCACGCCGGTGGTCGCGGAGCCCTGCACTTCGGTGAGCAGGCCGCTACCGACCAGACCGGCCACCAGGGCGGTCAGGCCGCCGACGATGGAACCGATGGTGCGCAGCGGGCGGGGACGGGTGTCGTTCAGGTGTTCTCCCTTGGTGTTGTGGCCGGTGCTGGTCACCGGCCGACGGATGGGTTCGGCTAGTCGCGGTAGGCCAGCTCTTCGAGTCCGGCCCGGACCTGTTCGTCCGCGCGGATGAACCAGAGCACGGCCCGGCGGACGTAGTAGGCGACGGCGAGGGCGGCGACGATGATCAGGACGCGCATGGTCAGCCTCCGTGTAGGTAGCGCCACGTCGCCGGACCGGTGATCCCGTCGACGGCCAGGTTGGCGCGGCCCTGCATGAACCTGACGCGGTTCGCGGTGGCCGGGCCGTAGATGCCGTCCTCGGCCAGCCGGTCCATGCCCGGGTACCAGCGGTTCAGGATCTGCTGGAGATAGGTCACGGCCTGCCCGCGGGCGCCGAGCTTGAGCAGCGGACGGTCCTGCGGGGGCGGGCCTTCCTGGGCGCGGTCCAGCTCGGCCCAGGTCTTCGGACCGACGATGCCATCGGCGACTAGGCCCCGGGCGCGCTGGAAACCCCGCACGGCCTCGGCGGTCTTGGGGCCGAAAATTCCGTCCGGGGCCACCCCCAGGCGCGTCTGCACCAGGCGGACATCGTCCCCGCGCACACCCTCGCGAAGGATCCGCCGGCCGCCAGCAGGTGGCGGGTGTCCACCCTGGATCCGGTCGACCAGCGCCAGGGCGGCCGAGCGGGTCAGGATGACTTCGAGGTGCATCTCGTCGCGCCGCCCCGAGTAGTCCCCACCCCACCGCAGTCCGTACTTGCGGGCGATAGCGCGGATGCGGCTGGCCTGGGCGGCTGAGACGGTGCCGACGCGGCCGAGCGGGTGCTTCGGGGCGTTGAGGTCGATCGCGATTCCGGCCGAGTGGAACGACGGGGTGGAGCCGCCGACGACGTTGCGGTAGGCGTAGCCCCAGCACCAGCCGGGCGTCAGCGGTTCGACGTCGCGGTGCCATTCCGCGGCCGCGCCGATGAGCAGGGGGGCGATCTCGGAGCGGACCGGCAGGGCCACGGAGGTACCGGGAACGGTGTAGGTGCGGATGCCGATGGCGTTGCGGTCGGGGCTGACGGTGAAGCCGTTGATGTCAGGCAATGGCGTGTCCTTCCAGCCAGTCTGCCGGGGGTTCCGGCGCTGGTTCGGTGCTCTCGATCAGCTCGACCGGCGCGGGCAGCTCCAGGTCGGCGGGGTCGGGTTCGGGCGTGGACAGGGGTGGGCCTCCTGTGTTGGTGGGTGGGGAATCAGCGGGCGCGGGCTGCGGTGGCCTCGCGGTCCTCGGCCTCGCGGCGGCGCTTGCGTTCGGCATCGAGGGTCTTTTCGAGTTCGGCAAGGCGGCGTTCGAGTTCGGCGATCCGGATGCGCAGCGCGCTGAGGTCGTCGGCGTGGGTGGTGCGCGCCGTGCTGAGCGCGGCCGTGTGCTCTGCCTCGCGGGCGGCCAGCGCGGACAGGTAGTCGGTCCGGTCGGCGCGGGCGGCCTCGAAGAGCCGGTGATGGGCGGTCAGCAGGTAGCCGACGGCGATGACCAGCGCACCGGCCACGCCGAGGGTGGGGAGCTGGGATAGATCCAATGTCACCCCCTCTCACCAGCGCTTGTGCGGTTGGGGGGAGGTCTGGTAACCCGATGGTGGTGGCCGAATCGGCCGCCGTGAGAAGGGGGAAATCGTGGGGTGGATGCAGACCAGGGCGGCCGCGTTCCTGGCCGTCGGTGCGATGGTGCTTGCGCTGGGCGCTGGCCTGGCGGTGGCGACCGGCGGAACGCCTGAACAGGAACCGGTGACGGTCGACTACGAGCTGTCGAAGGACACCGCCACTACCGCCGTATCGAGCACGACGGGGCCGGTTGCCGTGTCGAGCACGCCCAAGGTGGCGCGTTCCGGTGAGCGGTCGGTGAAGAACGCCGTGACAAGTGCGTCGTCGCCCTTGCCGTCGTCGTCGACTTCGCAGTCAGCCGTCCAGCCGCCGCCGGAGCACGTCGTGATCACCACGTCCGGCGGAGGCTCGCATCAGCCTGCACGGTGCTTGAAGGGCGAGCGGGTCCCTGACTGCCTTGATGACGGACTCCGCAACGGCTCGGCCTGACGGCCTGTTGTTCTCACCGCCCTGGGGCGGCAGTCCTTTTAGGACTGCCGCCCCAGGGCATCTCCAACGGAGACGCGGACTGTGCCGGTGCCGCTGACGCGCCGGGCACGCAGTTCAATGCGCACAAGATCCCGGTAGACCAGGCCAGGGAGGGAGTAAGGACCGCGGGCGTCGCGGCCGTAACCGCCGGTGGCCTGCCACTGTTGTACGGTCTGGCCGTTGATCTTGATCTCGAACTCACCGACCGTGCCCGCATCGGCCCCGGTGACCGTCCACAGCGACAGCTTGGGCTGCTGCTTGAGAACGGTCGCTTCCCATACCGCCTCGAATGCGCTGCTGGTCACCGCCGGGTAGTCCCCAACCCGGGATCGGCTGAACGGGACTGCCATGTAGGGGCGGGCCAGACCCTGACCGTCGACTACGTCGTCGCCCAAGATCGTGTTGCCGGAGAAGTCGGAGATCGAGACGAACTGCCGGTAGTCGTCGCGGTCGGGGGCCGGGTCGAACAGGGTGATCCGCCACGCGCCACGGTCATCGGAGACCAGGAAGGCGGGTTGTGGGGTGCCGTCCGGGCGGGACAAGGTGCCGTCCAACCCGCCGATGAAGAAGTTCTCGTTCTCGTCGCTGTCCAGGGCGCGGATACCACCCAGGTTGCGCACGGTGATCCCGCCATCGGAGATGACCGCGTTGGACAGGGTGGTCCGGCTGAGTTCTTCGACTCGGGATTCCAAGCGGCGCAAGCGGCTGAGCACGTCGTCGGCGGACGGGACGAGCGGCACGGGACGGTTGTTCCCTTCATACGGTGGCGGGCACCTCGGCGAGACTGAGCGTCAGCTCATCGCGTTCACCAGGGCGGCTGCTGATCTGCATGATCCGGCGGTGCACGGTGCCCGCCGGAGTCCAGCGGTCTGGACGTGGGGTCAGGGCGACGTGGTCGCCGACGAGGTAACTGCCCGGTGCCGGTTCAAGGTCACCGCGGACAACGGCGGTGTCGGTGACCACCCCGGTCGCCAGCACTTCGGCGTAGGCGCGGGCGTGGGAGTCCAGAGTGGACTGGTGCTTGACGCTGCTGAAGTCGCCGACGACCAGGTCCAGCGGCGGCCAACCGGCTTCGACCAGGTCGGCCGTGTTGGCTCGGCCGATGACGCGGCCGCGTTCGACGCCGTCGCCGGGCACGCTCACGTGCGAGGCCATGCGCGCCCCGTCCTCGTCGAAACCCCAGTCCAGCAAGGCCGCGCCGTAGTCGAAGTGATGCTCGGTTGGTGCGCCAAGATGGGGTGTGCCAAGGCGGGCAACCCATTCGATCGCCGACCCGTCCGGCCGAAGCCGCGGGGCGAAGTGGATGTCGGGTCCATCCCGCAATGTGCTCAGTTGGCGCAGGCGCTGCCCGGCGCTGGCCAGCTCGTGACCGAAGTACCGGCGGAAGTGCGGTCCGGGGCTGGCCCGCGGCAGGACCAACGGCAGGTCGCCATCCGGCCGGTTGAGTGCGGCCCGCATGACTT
The DNA here is from genome assembly GCF_023094165.1 of Crossiella sp. S99.2. Taxonomy (GTDB): domain Bacteria; phylum Actinomycetota; class Actinomycetes; order Mycobacteriales; family Pseudonocardiaceae; genus Crossiella. The sequence continues at coordinate 235,454 of NZ_JALMDK010000002.1, forward strand.
CGACGGCGATGCCGTCCAGACTCAGGCCGTTGAGCACGACGTCGGCCTGCTCGTCGGTCGGCGACCACGGTCCGGTGCGGGCGAGGATTCGCCGGTCGAACAGGGCAAGCAGCCCGGCCGCGCCGATCTCGATGGTGGCCGAGCCGATTGGGCGCCGACGGGTGATGACCGGCCCTGCCCACAGCACGGCCGCGCCGCGCACCACGGCGAGGAAGGTCCGCCAGGGTGCGGTGACCCCGGCGAGGTTCACCGACTTGGGGACCGCAGTCAGTGGCACGGACAGCCGGGCGGACCCGGTGTCGGACAGGGTGTCGGTGAAGTCGACCACGCCGGGAAGTTCTTCGACGATTCGGCCGGTGCGGAGGTGCCCGACGAGCACGCGGTAGGGGGCAGGGCTCAGCGAACCCCCCTCGCGAGCAGGATGCGCCGATCGCTGAACCGTCTATGTCACAAGGGAAACGATGTGCGAGTCCTCGCCGGAGAACTCCACCCGGACATAGGGGAAGTTCCAGTGGGCGTATTCCTCCCAGAGCGCGTCTCCCAGTGGGCCGCCCGGCCAGGGGCAGGTGACGGTCGACATGAGTTTGCCTGGTGCGGACATGCGGACCTCGATCGAGGACCGGGGTGCCCACTTGAACTCCGGGACCACAACGATGACGCCCCCCTTGTGCACGCCCATGGTTTCCCACCCTCCCCGTTGTCGACCCTGATCTCCCGGTATAGCGAATCGGCGCTCTGCCTGGCAGAGGCTGCACCGGTTCAGCCATCGCGTGGAGGAGGCATCGTCACCCGCATGTCGGAGCGTTCCTACGCGGGTAGGCGGAGAACGGTCAGCGCACCGTTGACCGTCGCGGAGTTCCAGGTACCAGTGCCGAAGGCCCGGTTGCCGACAAGCAGGACGGCGCGGGAGCCGCTGATGATTGAGCTGGTGCGCATCTGGGTCTGTGCCCACATCCACCCATCGTTCGGACCGACGCCCACGGCGATGACCGGGCCGGACATCGAGTCGAGCCTGATCGAGAGGTCTGCGCGGCACAGCGACGTTGTGAGTTCGGCGCTAGCCTGCACCAGCAGCCGGTACGGCCAGCCCGGGTCGGAGACGTTGACCCGCGCCAGCTCGGCCGCGCCGACCTGGTTGGCGACGCTGTTAATCGAGCTGTCCCAGGTGTCGACGCGGTTTCCGCCACGCCAGCCGTTGCCGTCCCAGTGTTCGAGGTGGCCCGCCCGGTAGCGGCTGTCGCCGACTGTCGAGCCGAACTGGCTGATCGTGTCGCCAGGGAGCAACGTGCCGATGCTGCCCCGGGTCTTGGTGGAGCGTCGGCGGTCGGTGACCGCGGTGACCTGCGTGGCGTTGGGCAGGACGGTGACCGTGGCCAGAGGGATTGAGCCTGGCGGCAGGTCGGGGGCCTGCGGTGTGCCGGAGGGTCTGCCGGTGATCGGCTCGATGACGAACTCGGTGCGGGGGTCGCCGAGCCGGTCGTCGAGGATGCGGGCGACCACGAGGTCAATCCTGGTGTTCGCGCCGTCGGCCGGATCGAGCGTGATCCTGCCGAGGGCGTCCAGTGTGCACAGGTATGGCCCTTGCCCGGGGCGGGAGATGACGCACTGGCCAGGCAGGACCCGGAGGGCCAGCGACGGCGTGGGCGAGTCAGGCAGCACTTGCAGATCGGTGATCAGGCCGCCGCTGTTGGTGCCGGGCAGCACGCCGTCCGCCCAGGTGAGGGTGGTCGAGTTGGTGGTGGCCAGCAGTCCGCCCAGGGCGTAGCGCGCGGCGCGGCTGTTCACCCGGTGCTGGGTCGCCCAGGCTCCCAGGCCGGTCAGGGACTGCGCCACGGTCTCATCTCCTTGCGTATCAACGGGTTCAGTGCCACGCGTCGCGCCACTGGACCGCGAGGCGGGCGGTTGTGTTCGGGGTCGCGCCGTGGGAGAGCGCGTAGTCGACGGTGGCCGGACCGTTCAGTCCGGCGGGAGGCACGATCAGCGCGTTCCAGTCGTGCACGATCGCGTTGTGGCGGCGGGATGTTGTAGTTCCGCCGAGGGTCACCGTGCGGTCCTGCACGTCGATTGCGATCCGCTCGCCGGTGCCGATCGGTGCGGTGTAGACCAGGCGGGCTCCGGTGTCGTGGCGGCTGATCGTCACCGGTGGGGTCAGCGGTCCGTCCAGGACGAACCTGGGCGAGGTGGCTGCGGTACCGAACGTGCTCACCCGGGCGTGGCCGCTGCTGCCCGCCGGGCCGAAGTCCAGGCCGGTGGGCTCGAACTCCAGGCCGCCACCGGTCTCGAAGTCCAAGCCGCCGTTCTCGCCGTTGGCCAGACCGGTGTCAGCGCTCTGGAGCTGCGCGTCGTAGCGGCGGCCGTCGAGCGCACCGAGCTGAACGGAGAAGTCCAGTTCGTACCCGCCGGAGCGGATCGCGACCGTGGTTTCGGCGTCGCGCCGGACGGTCATCACCCGCTCGCCCAACTCGGTCGTGCAGCGCAACTCGTAGTCCTGGTCCAGCGCGCACAGCGCGGCGAGGCGGAGTTCGGCGCGGCGGCGCGCTTCCCAGGACGGGGCCGCGACCCACCCGGACAGGGTGATGACCCGGGCGGGTTCGGTGGCACCAACCGCCGGCGGGACGCGCCCGCGGGTCGAGCCCGACCAGCCAGTCTCGGTGGCCACGACGTAGGTGCACAAGTCCAGCGGGTCCGGGTTTCCGTTGAACTGCAAGCCATCCAGCATCCACCGAACCCGCAACACCTACAGCAACCGCCCTTCCATCTCCCACTGCCGGGCGACCTGGGCGGCGATGGACTCGGGGCTCTGGTGCGGCTGCGGGTAGACGTTGATCGTGACCCGGTGGGCGCCGGTCAGGCCGGCCGCGGGCTCCGCGGTGCGGGCCGTGCCCGCGAAGCCGGGCAGGGACGCGGTCAGCCCGGAGAGGTAGTCGCGTACCTGCGACTCGCCGGACTCCAGGCCGGTCAGGAACGAGCGCATGACGAGTCTGCCGTTGTCCACCAGCAGGGTCCGGTCCCGGCTCGGGGGACCCTTCCACTCTGGGAGGAGCCCGGTCAGCCGTTCCAGCAGGGCGCGAACCCCCGGGAACATCAGCTCGATCCCGCGCATGAACCCGCGCACGATCGCCCGACCGGCGTCGACCAGGAAGTTCCCTGCGTTCGAGAAGATGTTGACGATCCCTTGCTGCGTCTGGAGAAAGCTGTCGGCGACGTCGTCCAGCGCATTGCCTGTCGCGAAGCTCATGTCAAGGACGTCGTCCTTGACCGTGTCCACCGTGATGCCGACGGCCTTGCTGAACCGCTCCCAAACTTCGATCGCGCCGTCCACGATGTCGGCCACCAAGTCGAGGGCAGCGCCAGCGAAACGCAGGGCGACGGACAACACGTCCAGGGCGATGCTCAGCGGTGACGTCCCGGACAGGAGTCCTAGAAACATGGAGATGAGATCGGTGATCGGGTCGATCATCTTCTCGGCTGAGTCGAGGACGTCGAGCATGTCATCGATCAGCGGGTCCCAGTCGACGTTGGCGATGGCCTCGGCCAGGCCCTTGAGCAGTTGCCCAGCCAGTTCGCCGAGTCTGGGCAGCAGCGGCGAGACAGCGGAAAGAACGGTGGAGAACGCCTGACCGAGCGGGCCTGCCGCGACGGCCAGCCCGGCTAGCCCATCGCCCAGGGCGATCAGGAATTCGTGCAGCCCGCCGCCCTGTAGCAGGGCCTCGGCGAACTGCCGGATCGCTGGTGCGACCACGGTTCCAACGATCTGGGCGACTTCCAGTAGCAGCGGAAGGAGCAGTTGGGCCAGGGTGAAGACGGTGGAGAACATCTCGCTCAAGGCGTTCTGACCCTCGGCCGACCGGAGAAACCCGGCCACGGCCGCGGTGATCTGGTTGATCACCTGGAGCAGGCCGCCGCCGGTGGCCTGGCCTGCTCTGAGTACCGCGCTGACGGCGTCGATCAGGTTGCCGATGATCTGGCCCAGGGTGCGCAAGGTGTTCAGGCCGGTACTGATCCACTCGTGCAGTCGGCCGGACTCGCGGGCCTTGGCGATGAACTCGCCGAACCGCTTGGCCGCCTCGGCCGCGCCGCTGGCCAGCTCAGGCAGGAAGTCTGAGGCGACCGCGGCGACATCCCGCAAACCAGCGAGCAGCGGTTCAATCCCTGTTGCCAGAAGACGAATCGAGGTTCGGCTGTTGTCGAAGATCCGCTCAACGTCGCGGACAGTCTGTGCCCGCAACGCGAAGGCGGTGAAGGCAAACGCGCCGTCGTTCAGCGCATCGGCGACGCCCGCGAGCTGGGTCCTCAGCAGCGGCAGGTAGGTCCCGCCCACGGCACGGATCTGTTCACCCACGCCGAAAAACAGCTTCTCCTGCACGTCCATGCGCAGCTCGCGCCACGCGGGAGCCAGCTCCCGCACGGCGACGGCCGCCGCGCGTGCCGCGGGCGAGAGCTTGCCGATCGCCTCGGCGAACTTCGCCGGGTCGCCCACGGCCTTGAGCGCCTCGCCGAATCCCTGTGCTCCCAACGACATCGCGGTGAAGGCGGCGGCTCCAGCCAGTAGCACGGCGGGCAGGATCGCGACAGAGCCGCTGGCGGTGGACATCGCACCCAGCACTGCGACGATCGAGCCACCGGCGGCGGCCGCGGCCGCCGCGCCGATGGAGAACTTGGCCAGGTTGGTCGTGGCGGCCAGGCCGAACTTGGTCAGGTCGCCGGTTGCCCGCACGAGGCTGGTTCGAAGCTGGTCGAGGCGGCTTCGGTCGATCCGGACCGGGATGTCGATCGGCCGTGCCTGCCGCTCAAGCTGTTGGCGCAACAGGGCAAACTCGACGCGAACGCGGTCGGTGTCGAGCTGTGCGGCGAGTTCAACCTCGGATGTGCGTTCGATCTGCTCGGAGAGCCGCCGGGCGTCGGCGGCAACGTCGGAGACGTCCAGGTGCACCGGGATGACGAGCCGGAGCGTCCGCTCGATCCTGTCCATGGCGGTCCGGGTTTCTGCCAGGACGCGCGAGGTGTCTGGCAGAACCCGGACGGAGACGCGGGAAACTTCCTTGCCACCAGGGGAGGTCAGCGTTCACCTCCGCCCGGTCGTGCCTACGGCAGGGCCTGGTCGACCGAGGCCGCGGTTCGGGCGCCCGCAGGCCGGTCCGGGTGTGGCGCAGGCCGGCCGGAGAGGGCCGACCAGATGCCCGCAAGCAGGTGACGATCCAGGGTCCAGCCGCGCAGGTGCGCCCCGCCGGAGAACGCGGCCGTGGTGGCCGAGCCGTGCGGTAGATGCTCGACGAGCACGAGGACCCGGCGCGGCGTGAGCCCAGACCCAGCCCGCCACAGGTCGCGCAAGTCGACCCGGTAGTAGAACTGGAGATCGGACTCGACCGCCGCGCCGTGCCGCTCGATCAGCTCGGCGAGCGCCCGGCTTCCCCCAGGCCGTCCACCATCACCGTGAACAGCGCGAGCAGGCTCTCGTCGGTGGCGGTTAGTGCCCAGGACCGGAACATGTTTTCGTCGACGGCCGCCACGGCGAGTAGGTCCTCGATGTCGGCCATCAGGGCGTACCCGTCGGCGGCTTGGCCGAGCACCTCGGCCTGGTCTGCGGTTGTAGGTGGGGTGCTGAGCTTGTCCAGGTGCGGCCGAATCGAGGTGAACCGCCGGATCACTTCGGCGCGGTCGCGGCGAGGCAAGCCCAGCCACGGCCGCAGCTCCGGAGTGTCCTGGGGCAGGGCCTGCGCGGTCGCGCCCTGGGCTTCGGTGTTCAGGCGTTCGATGATGTCAGGCTGGTCAGCCATCGGTTCTCCCGGATCGGTTGTCTGCCAACGAGATTGGTGCGCGGCTAGTCGCCGGTGGGGCGAGGGCCGTTCGCGGTGGCACCCGCGGGTCGTTCTGCAGGAGGTGTGATCTCGCCGAGGTGGTCCTGTCCGTCCAAGCCGAGAATCGTTGCCGAGACAGGGAGTGCGGCCAGCTTCTCGACGTCGAACTCCTCGGCGTCGGCCGCGATGATCTCGGTCCGGTCGTAGTGCCGGTAGTGCTCGCGGCGACCGTCGACGATCCGCACGAACAGTGCGGCGCTGGTCGGCACCGGGGTCTTCGGCGGACGAACCCGGCCTTCGGCGGTGACGGCGGAGTTGCTCCCGTAGTACAGCTTCAGACTGGGCGGGTCGTATTGGAGCAGGGAGAACGCGACCGACCAGGTGACCGGCGAGATGCTGGTGCGCATCGCCGGGTCCTGCCATGAACCCTGGGTCGTGACCTCGCCGCCGGTCCTGTTGGTCTGCAACGGGTTCTCGCGGCTGGTGTGCCCGACCTGCACCCAGGGTGCGGCAGGGGCCGCGGGATTGGCGGGGTAGGGGGTGCCGGGCGGAGCGGTGTACAACTCGCCGACGCCAGGGACGAACGTCTGTGTGGCGTCGCGCGCCATGAGGGTCTCCAGGTCAAATCGGGGGGCGGATCAACAGGGCGTAGGTGGCGTGCACTCGGTGCAGCCGACCGGCCTGTCCCGCGCTGCGCAGCTCTGCCGGTGCGGACAACTCGCGGTACCCGGCCAGGTGGCCGTGTGCGGTGACGCGCTGCTGGGCGTGGGCGAGGTAGAGCGCGGTGCGGCAGAGCCGTCCCAGCTCGACGGCGTCGGCGCGGCTGGCGGCCCAGCAGTCCACGACCACCGTGGCCTCGTCGAGCAGCTCGGGGTGGGGTGCCGCGCCGCCGATGCGCCGGGCCGCGACGAACCGCCGGAGCCGGTCGGCCAGGTCGGCGGGCAGCAGCGGAGCAACATCGGCGGCGGGCAGCTCGGGGAGCGCGGCGCGCAGCACGGCCAGGACGAGCTGGTCGGCATCGGGCAGGAACGGCGTAACCCGCTCCGCGGTCACAGGCCGGCGGTCCGGGTCATGATGTGCAGGCCCTGCACCGGGTAGCCCGCACGGTCGGCGTGGCCGTACTCGATAGACAGGGCGGCCGGGTCGACCAGGCTGACTACGGAGTCGGTCCGCCCCCTGGTGATCTCGATGCTCGCGCGGCCGCTCTCGGTGTGCTCGTTGAGCAGCGCGTTCGCGCGGGCGGCGATGTCGTCGGCGACCTCGGCCACCGCCTCGACCACGCCCGGCAGGTGAGCCATGGTGTCGGCGATGTTGCGGTAGACCCGAGCCATCAGGTACCCCCTGCCTGGATCAGCGCCGAGACGTGCGCGAGGTGGTCGGGCGCGTGCCACGTGGCCGGTTCGCCGACGACGTCGTAGCTCCGGCCGCGCCAGTCCACCCGCGCCCACGGGCCGACCGGCGCCGCGCGGGCGATCAGTCGGTATCGGGCCGTGGCGACCTGGCCGAGGTCCGCGGATTCAGCAGAGGCGACCGGGTGCAGGTGGACATCGGTGACCGTGACCGGGCGGGTCAGGTCGGGGACGCGGACCGCTTGGCCGTACTCGTCGACGACCTCGACCGCTGGATACACCGTGACCGTCTCCGGGCCGGAGTCGAGCACGCTCAATCGGTCACCTCCCACCAGGGCATCGGCTCGGCTGGCCTCCCGTCCGGGGAGATCACCGGAACGACCGTGTGCGGCGGGCTGTGGTAGATCCCGCCGTAGGGCGTCCTGGTGGAACGCAGGCCGGAGCGGCCAGCGATCTTGCGGAGCACGGCGAGTTCGTCGGTGGTGAGGTAGACCCCGGTGACCGCGGCCTCGCCAAGCCGGTAGCTGTAGTCACCGGCCGTTTCGGCGCTGAAACCGTTGGGGTTGTTGACTTCCCTTCCTGCGGCCTTGCAGACGATGGTGACCACTGCGGGCGGGATCGGAGCCAGCTTGGCCGGAGGAACCTCGGCGCGCACCAGGTTCGAGGCGTCGACGAGTGCGGATGCGGCGCGCACCTCATCGGGGGTGCCGATGATCGCGCGCCGCATCCGGCCTTGTAACTCCGCCAGGCTCGCCAGCGGCGGGGCGGGCGTGCTCAGGCGGCGGCGGCCGTCAGCCGGACCGCGCGCTTGACCGCGCCGCCGTCGCGAATGGTGCCTGCACCAGCCAGGGTCGAGACAACGCTCCGGTCCTGTTGGAACATCGGGTCGTAGTCGCGGATGAGCCGCAGCGCGAAACCTCCGTGCGTGACGCTCTGCCCGAACGTGGCGCCCGCCGGGACATCGAGCGCACGGGTAGCCAGGGAGAAGGCAGTGCGGTGGTAGGCCAACGCGGACCCGGCGGCCAGCCGGGTGCTCTTGAGGACGGTGAACCCGTACAAGTCGCCAATGATCGCCCGGCGCAGCGCGGCAGGGGAACCGGAGACGTCGGCGGGCACCAGCTTGTTGCGCGGGTCGACCAGCAACAGCCCCTTCACGTCCGGGCTGATCGCGAGGTAGCGCTCATCATCGGGCACACCGGCCTTGTCCAGGATGACCGCGGCGGCCACGATGGCCGCGTGCAGGTCGGACCCGTCTGGCTTGATGGGTAGTCCCGACGTCAGTGCGTTTATCTGCGCGGCAACCATGACCTCGATGCTGTCGGCGACGCTCTTGGCCTGAGGCTGCGCGACCTGCCGCGCGAAGTCGCCGATGTTCAGGGTCAGCTGCTCATCCGGCAGGTTGACGCCCTTGTACAGGTAGGCGTCCAGGGTGATGTCAATGGACGTCTCGGTCAGCTCGTCCATGACCAGCGGCTTGTTCTCTGCGCGGACGAACCGGCGGGCCTCGCCGAGCACGGTCTCGGTGCGCACCGTGACGGTGTCGCCGACCCGGCCCGCGAAGGTCGATTCTGCATCCCGCCAGATGGTGCCCGCGAGTACGGATTGATGGGTCAGGGCTGCGATGGACGCAGACGAGATCGCCTTGGGCGTAAGGAAGACGTTGGGCAATAAGGTCCTTTCGGCTGACGGGTGGGACTACCCGCCGTAGACCAACTTCGCGATCGAGTCGGGGTCCTCGATCGAGGGGTTGGCATCGGTGGTGCCTGCCGGGCGCAGTGCCTCAACGGGCTGGCTGGGCGGGATCGGCGGTGCCGGAGCTGCCGGTGGGGCGGGCGGTTCCGGAGGGGCGGCGGGAGTGATGAGGGCGTGCAGTGCGGCCGCGTCAGCGGTGAGTTCGTCCTCAGTGGAACCGCTCAGCCGCTCGGCCAGTGCGTCCGGCAGGCCCGCGGCGCGGGCCGCCAGCAGCCGGCCGAGGCGGGCCTCGGCGACGGTGGCCCGCTCCTCAGCCGCGGTACGGGCCGTCTGGTGTTCGGCGGTCTGCCCGAGCTGGCCTTCGGCGGTGGCGAGCTGGGCGGTCAGTTGCTCGATCTTGCGGTGCAGGGCCGCGAGGTCGTCGGCGGCAGGGGCGGGGGATGGGGTGGGCGTGGTCAGGGTGCTCCTCGAACCGATCCGGTGGGGGGTTGTGATCGCTGCTGCGCTTCGTGTGCGCGGCGGAAGGCGTTGCGGGCATCGCGGCCGGACAGCCCCTTGGTGACCGTCGACCACAGTTGCGCGGCGGCGGCCGAGGCGTCCGGCAACGGCGCACCGCGCCGGAAAACAGGCTGGGGTACGCAGTTGCAGCCGTCGTGGTACCGCTCACGGCGGCCGCCCCGGTCGGCGAACTGGGCGCTGTCCTTGGACAGGTAGAGATCACCGCGGCTCGCCAGCATGGCGCAGAACGAACACGGGTCGGCCCCGGTGATCCGGCGCCAACCGATCGCGGCCGGGTCGGTCCGAACCGCGGTGTCGATGGTGCGCCGCCCGGCGGCGGCCACGTGCCGGGCGGCGGCGGCCGCCACACCGGGCGCGGCCTGGTCGGCTGCCTCGGCCGGGTCCATGCCCCGCGCCGCGAGCTGGCGTACCGCGATAGGCCCGGTCACCAACAGCGAAGTGCGCGCGGCTTCGCGCCACGCATCCGGCTGACGGGGGCTGGGCACAGTGAACGGCCGGATGGAAGGGGCCTCGGCGCGGCGCAGCACCGAGTAGTAGGTCCGCGCGGAATCCGCGGAGCTACGCCGTTGCGGATCGAGCAGGTCGAGCATCAGGCGCAACCAGGCCGGGCTGGTCTTGTCGAGCTTGAGGGGGTCCAGCATCGTCCACAACCCGAGCACCTCGCGCACGACAAGCGCGGAGCGCCGGACGGTGTCGCGCCGATGTGCTTGCGTGGCAAGCAAGCCCGCGGTCGTTGAGGCCATGGTTACCCCTAGTCGAAGTCGGTGGCGCGGGCGAGGCTGTTGGCCAGCAGGGTGTGACCGTCGGCGGGTTTCGGCATGGACTCCCACCGGCGTACATCGGTGTCGGTGACCCCGGGCAGGCGTTCCCAGGTAGCGCGGGTTGGGACGTCGAGCATCTGGACGGCCTTGCCCCAGGCGTCGACCAGCGCGGCCAGCGACCGCGTGGTTGTGTCCCGCCAGCGGACCGCGCCGGTGCTGTCCGTCCATCCGGCGGTGTCCCCGTCGGCCAGACACGCCAGCCGCAGCACCTGCACCCAGGACTCACCGTTGCTGGTCCGCCGCTCGCCAACCCGGCGCTGAAGACCGGCCTCGGCCGCGTCGAGCGCGTCCGCGGCGATGTTGGTCAACGCGCCATGCAGGCTGTGCGGCGGAGTCTGGGTGACGCTGGCGAGATGCCGAAGGATCTGTTCGAGCACGGCGACGTGGCCGCCGAGGTCGGTTGCTTCGAACGAACCGAACCGGGTCTCCGGCGAGTCGCTGTGGAGCAGCCGGTCGGGGCCGATCGGCGGTTCCTCGCCGTCGTCCAGCTCCAGGCCCGCGGCCCACCGTTGCCGGTGCGCGCCATGCTCGGCACTCATCAGCAACAGGAACGTCGCATAGTTCAGCCGGTCCTGGATATCGATGATCGGCGCGACGACGCCCGGCGAGTACTCGTCGAGGTCGCTCTCGTCGACGAAGCGCACCACCGGGCACACGCCGAGTCCGTGCGTGCGGTGCTCGACGTAGGCCAGCTCGCCCGTGCCCTGCTCACCCAGGTAGTAGACGGCCTGGTCGTCGTAGAGCCGGTAGAGCGTGCGCGGCCCGGACGGCGTCCACGATTGGGATCGCCGCAGGGCGTACACCGGCCACTCGTCGGACTCCTCGCCGTAGACCGCGGTGAACGAGCGGGGCGACACCCCCTGGATCACTGGGCTCGGGTTGCCCGGCAAGACGGTGACCCATGCTTGCCCGAAGGTGAGCGCGGCGCGGTGGACGGCGGACTGTCGTCGAGCCATCCGGTTTGCCCGCCAGTGTGACCAGGGGGCCGTCTCGTCTCGCTCGGACTGGAAACCGTCGACGAACAGGTTCTGCGAGATCAGGGAGACCAGCAGCTTGCACCAGTTCGTGCGCGACCTCTCCAGGGTCCAGCGGTAGTGGTTGCGGGCGTTGCGCGGCGCGAAGGGTAGATCGTGGTCGCCTCGCACGTAGCGGAGAACCCGTTCGTTGCGGGCCTGGTCCGGCCACATCGCCCGCAACCGTCCGGCAGTGTCGGAGGCGTCGGTCTGGCTCAGCGTCACCGCTCACCCCCTTACCCGGTCAGGTGAACACGCGGAGCCGCCCGCGGCGGCGTTGCCGTTTCGCCCATGTGGGCGAGGCGAGAACCAGGCGGCGGGCATAGCGGGCGACGATGAGACAGACGGCGAGGTCAATCTTGTGCGGGGACTCTCTGCTCTCCTTGGAAATCGACACGCCGTGCCTGTTAGGAGACCGGCGCGCGTTGAGGACATGCCGCCGCAACCTCAGATCGCCGTCATGGGTCAGGGTGCGGTCCCGGATGTCGATCAACGCGCGGCCGGTGGCTTGGGTGAACTCCTGGATGTGGCCGCGCATGTCGAACGCGACGGCGTTTCGGCCGCGGCCGGTGGTGGCCTCGATCAGCAGGTCTGCGCCGAGGTCCTGAGCCCAGGCATCCACATAGGACTCGAACTCGCGGACGTCGGCGAAGAACGCGACCACGTTGAACCGCTCGAACGCGGTGCGCACAGCGAGGTCAGCTTCAGCGCGATCGACCTCCCAGACCTGTTGTGGTGCAAGGTCTTCCGGCCGTTCCTGTAGGTGCAGCACCGCGGGGTGGCCGTCGGAGATCCGCACCGCGATCAAGCCGGTCGAGTCATCGTTCTTGCTGCCGTCGAACATCATCGCCACCGTGTCGCCGTCGGCCACCGGCGGGACGTCTGCGGCGTAGCACGGGTCCCATTCGGTGGCCTTGGCCCACGCTGTCCGAGCCGTGCCGCGCAGGTTCAGGAAGTACCTGGCTGAGTCTTCGGGATCCTTGGTGAGGTCCCAGAACTCGTCGGTGACGATGCCCGGCAGGTCCATCCAGGCCGCGGCCGGGCCGTAAACCTCGGTCAGCGCTTCGACGATCGAGTCCATGTCGGTCAGGTCAATCTGGGCCGGGGCGTGCCGGTAGTCCCACAGGAGGCGGGACGCACGGGTCCGCCCTTCGCGGATGGCGTCGGCCTGGGCGTGCACGCGTTCCAGGGTCGATTCCTGGCCGACCTGGTACATGGTCGAGGTGAGCAGCCCCCACGGCTCGGCCGCCTTGCGCTTGCGTAGGTTCCGGTCGACCGTCCGGTACATCCGGCGCAGCTCCGGCGTGATGTACAGGTGGGGTTCGTCGTAGATGGCAAGGGACTCCTTGCCGCCGTCTTTGGCTGAAGAGCTGGCCGTGGACGGGACGATCTCGCCGCCCTCCGGCAGCAGGATGCGGGTCAGTCCGGCTGCGCCGGTCGGCAGGTCCTCCCCGAGCGGGCCTTGCGCCAGGTTGAAGTGGATGACGTCGTAGGTGTTGCCGGTCTGCGACTCTTCCGTTGCCAGGCAACGGATGTAGGGGTAGGTGATGCGCTTGCCCATGGGTTCACCGGGGGCGTAGGTGTAGACGAACCCGTTGTGCTCGAACACCTCGCCGCCCTGAGCCCATCCGGCGAACCGGGCCGGACCGAGCGCCTCGAATAGGCCGATGAATCCGGCCAGCTCCGACTTGGCGCGGCCCTTGGCCCGCACGAGCGCGGCCCGGGAGTACAGCCGCCGCCCCTGCTCGGAGAGCGAGTAGGTATCGAGCAGGAACCCGGCGAACTCATCGTCGAGTTCGACCTCGTCGCCCTGGACGTCACCCGGTCCGTGGACCGCCCAGTGCTCCACCCACGCCGCGGCGAGCCAGCCGAGCGAACGGGTTCGGTTGTGCCCCGGGGCGTAGACCAGCTCACGGGGCACCGGCGAGCCTCCGGCGCCGCTCGTCCAGCCGGGTCACCTCCGCGGGCGCTGCGGAAACCGCCGGCGCTTTGCTGGGCGGGTCGACGTACCGGATGCGCAGCTTGAGACGGTCCTCGTGGGTGATCCCGAGTTTGCCCGCCCGGAGCCGCAGCTCGGCGGCGCGGGCGGGTTCGCCGTGCCAGAACTCGTTGGACAGCAACGCGGTTTCGATGGCGAATTGCCAGTCAGTGTCGGTCCACAGGCGGCAGTGAGGCATGGACCGCACCGCGCCCCACCACGCGAGCGTCTGCGGGTGCCAGCCGTCGTCCAGCTCCGGCAGCTCGGGGCTCGGACCCGCGAACGGCACGGCGTCCACCAAGGTCCAGTCGTGCACCTTGGCGTTGCGGTTGCGTGGCCGTTCAGAGGGCGGCCGACCAGTGATCGCCATGCGCCCTCCTTTCGGTCAGCGTCAGCCAGAGCGCTTCGGGTAGGGCCGTCCCAGGTGCGCGACCCGGCGGCGCATCGCCTTGTCGAGCGGGAAGAGGTAGCGGTGCTTCACCGGGACTTCGGTGAGCCGATGAGCGTCCGGGTCGACGGCTCGGCGGACGTAGTCGAGCGCGGATTCACCAGGCATCGTCAGCCGGGTGTACCTGGTGCGGAACGACCGGCCGTGGATTCGCTGGCCGTGAACGACGTAGTAGCAGTCCTGGGAGTTCGTGGTTCCGGTGTAGATCCAGTTGGTGGCCTGGTAGATCCCGCCGTGGTGGTTCCGGCCGCTGTCCGCGAAGGACACGACCAGCCGGAGACCCGGGGTTGTGGCGCGGAGTTGCCGCAGGGATTCGGCGAGTACCTGGCTGACCTGGGTGGCGTGGTCGGTGAGGGCGACCCGCACCAGCTCGACGCATTCGGTCTGCGACAACCCGTAGGGCCTGCCCAGTGCGCTGGTTGCGCCGCGTCCGTAGACCACGGCCCCGGTGAACTTCGCGGCTTCCCACAGCCCGAAGCACGCGAGCTTTGAGACGGGTATCGACCTGCTGTAGTGCCAGTTCTCCACGGCGTACCGGGCTGCCGCACGGGTGCAGGGGGCGACCAGGAACTCAGTCGGCATGCTCACCCGCACCCCCGAGGTCCAATGCCGGCATCTGCAATCGCGGGTTCTTCGGGCGCTTCGGCGGGTCGAACCGGTCGAGCCGCGGAACGCTGGAGGCGGGCTGTGGGCTGGTGTCGATCAGGTCGAGTGGGTTGGGCAGGGGCAGGCTCGATTCGGCAGGGACAAGGGGCAAGGGGACGGCCGCCACGTGGCCGGAGTTGGGGCCAAAAATCTCCGAGTTTCGTACAGACCGCGGGTCGCTATGACATACCGATAGGGGCTGTTCTAAGAGGGAGTCACCCCCCACCCCCACGGCGCGCGGAGCTGGTGTTCGTCGGCCTGGTCGAAGAGCTGGACGGCTCGTCGACCGCTTCGGCGTAGCCTGCGTTGATCAGCCAGGTCGCGGCGGCCTCATCGTGGTCGAACACGGTGCCCTCGGCACGTCCTCCGACCGGAGCAAGTAGACGGATTTGGATCGGGGAGACCTCTCAAATCAGGCCAGGATGGCGGACAGCCGGGCGTTGGGCAGGGATGCGTTGGGCGGCTGATGCTTGGCCGCCCTCGCGGGCGCTTTTCGTTCTGTGGCAAGGCGAACAGATCGACTGAAGGTTCTCCGGCCGGTGGTCGTCGCCGGGCACGATGTGATCGACCTCGGTGGCCAGCCGGTAGGAGCAGACCCGGCAGATTGGTTCGGCGCGCAGGATTCGCTTGCGGAGGCTGGACCAGTTCGGCGGTAGCCGTTCGGCGCGGCGGCTCGATGACCAGGCGACCGGCGACCCCCTTGAGGCAGGGCTACCGGCTGACGCAGAAGTGCCCCAGTCTCAGGGGGGAGAGAGACTGGGGCACTTCAGGCTTCGCCAGGGCCGTCAGGGGGGATAGACGACACCAACATGAGGAACACTACGTTCGGTGCAGGTCGGGCGCAACCCTACGTAGCGGATTCGTGTTCACGGATTCGTCGCAGCGCCGTTGAGTGCGAGATGCCCAACCTCGCCGCGAGTTCCTTCCCGTCCGCTGTTTTTCCTTGCGCAGCAACCTCTTCGAGGTACTCGCGTACCCCGGTGTCGACGTCGATCCGTCCTCGCCCGGGAGGGCGCCCGCCGTGTGGCTCACCTCGGCGGGCAGCGCGGTCGCTGCCGGAACGTTCGACCGTCGACCGATACCAGTACCGTTCGCCGAAGACCTCTTTGTCGTGGGCAGCCACCAGGGTGACTTCGCCAGATTCCTTGTCCCGGGCGGTTTCCATGCGCCGGTACCGCGTCAACGTCTCCGTGCGCATGTTCAGCTCGGCCGCAGCTTCCTCAGCGTTGAGGAGATCGCGCGGGTGCTTGACGTCCGGCAGCTCCGGGATCTGCGTCCCGCTGGCGTAGGCCGCGGCTTGGTCGTGATCCCAGAGCCGCGGGCGTTTGGGTCCGGTCGGCCGGTCGCCGGTCAACGCTGGCGGGTGAGCGGGGTCGGCCCATGGTTTCCTGCGGCGGGCCTGGCTCTCGCTGAGTCCCCACAGGACGGCAATGCCACGCCAGTCGGTCGCGTGGTGTCCGGCTGGGATCACGGTTTCTCCCTGGTGTCGGCGGTAACGGTGACAAGTGTGCCCCGGTTCCTGGTGTGGAACCGGGGCACCCAGGTCAGCTACTTCTTAGCTGGCGTCCGCTCGTCGCTGGTGACCAGCTTGGGATTGCTGCCCTGTAGTCCGGCCTCGAATCCGTCCTCGTGCAGGGTGTCCGCGCTGAGGGTCCTGCACTCGGGGAACCGCTTCTTGAACGCGGTCGCGATCCGGTCGCGGTCACTCTTCATGATCCCTGCACTGGCCTTGCCAGCGAGAGACTCGTCGAGGGCCCGGAGCGCTTGCGCGGTCTTGATGGCGGTGCCGAGACCGAATCCCTTGAGGTACGAGCGGAAGAAGTCCCGCCGCGCACGGCCACGCTGGCTCTTCTCCTTGGGGATGTCCTTGCCGGTGGTCTTCATGTACATCTCGGTCGCTGCTTCGCCACGGCGCTCCGCTTCCGCCATGAGCACTGGGAACAGGAGCTTCATGAACGCGATCGTGCTCGCCGGTCCGACGATCCTGACCGTGCGCGGAGTCGAGTCGAGGACGTTGTCGAGGTGGATCGGCTGGCAGCCAAGGGCTTGAGCCATGCGGAAGGGGATCGCGGCGCGACCCTTGCCGTGGTGGCCCTGGCCGGTGACCTCGAAGTCCCAGTCCACCAGGTTCTCCGGTCGGCGACCGGCCTTGGCTCGCTGGGTGGCGACGGCGACGGTTGCCCGCTCGGACAGCTCAGCCGCGAGGGCGATGTTGAGCTGGGCGTCGAGATCGGGAGTCGCCGGGTCCTGGATCTTGTTGATCAGCATGGCGATCTTCGCGTTGGCGCGGTCGATGGGGGTGGTGTTGGCCATGGTTCCTTCTCTGTCGTGATCGCGGTTGTGGTGTCGGTTCGGGGGTCTGAAGTCCCTGTCCGACGTCACTAACTATATCCGGAACGCAGCGCAGATGGAAGCGTGTCGAGGGTCACTTCTGGCCTGCTGGTGGGGGTAGCCGATCGATCGGCCACCCCCACCAGTCTGGTCATTCCGGTGTCAGGTCTTCCCGGCTAGCTGGAAAACTTGTGCCACATCGGCGCATCCGGGTTTGGCTCTCGCAGGTGCCAGCAATCAGCCCAGGCTGCTTGCCAAGAGGTGAAGGCGTTCTGATCGTAGAACTCCCAGGCAATCTGTCCGATTCTGAAGCTGACGTGCCGCATCTTGTGTCGAGTCGCTTCAATGAGTCGCACTCTCAGTAAGGGCAGATCGTTAGTGTCCCAGTTGACTTCTACTGAGATCCCATCTGCGCCGTGGTGGCCAAAGATGATCGGAATATCTGGTGCGACCACGGGAAGTGAGGTGAACAGGTGGCCGTACTTGTTGCAGTATTTGCCAACTCTTGCGATCAGGTCCTGGTCGCAGTGGGTGAATGTAACGCCATCGGCGAAGTTGATCTCACATCGGCCGCCGCCGTAGCAACGGCTGTGATGCCATTCGTAGTTGTAGTCAGTGCATCGAATGGTGACATTTGAGACCTGCGGCTCATAGTGACTGCCGTTTTCTCCCCAGACGATAAACGTCATCTGATCCTCAGTTCGCGGTTGGTCTCACCGGGTCTGAAGCCGGTTTGGAGGCGGGACGGTCGGGTGAGGTTTGCTCACCCCGACCGTCCTACTTAATCAGTGGTTGGTCCACAGATCCTGGTGGCAGTTGCAGGGATTGCCGTGCCAGTGGCCTGGGGTGTGGTCGAAGATTCGCCAGAGTGACTGCCAGCAGTCAAGACCGTCCTGATCCCAGAACCTCAGCCGGATGGGGCCGAGGTGGATCATTCCGACCTTGTTTGCCGCGTCGTCGGTGGACATGCCCCAAGCGATGTTAGTCGGCTCACGGAAGTAGACCTGAGAGAAGACAATCGGTTCTTCGGAGAAGAACGGCACGCGTCCACGATAGGTGGCCGCAAGGTTGGAGAAGATTCTCCGGTTGAGGTGCCAGCCCAAGCTATGGGAGACCGTCATGTCCGATACGTGGATCATCAGGCCAGGAGTGGAAATTACAGGTTCGCCGAATTCATCCCGCCGGACGCTGGACATGGGAGAGGGCCAATTGATGCGCCCCAGGTGTCCGGCCCAATTGGAGACTACCTGTGTGCTGCCCAACTGGTTTGGACTTGGGGTCTTCTCGCTACTGCGATACCTGCTCATGGAGTTCCTTTGATCGCGGTTGTGGTGTCGGGGCCGGGGTCTGAATCCCTTGCCGACGTCACAAACTATATCCGGAACGCTGCGCGCTGCGCAAGAGTGTCCCGCGTCACCTAAACTGGGGCAGCCCGGCTTGCCGGGTCTCCTTCTGATCGCGGTTGAGAAGTGGGAGTAGCGAGGCCCGCGGTCTGAACGGTCCTTTTAGGACTGCGCGGGCCTCGCGCCGGAATCAGCCGGCTGGAGCCGTCACCCGGCTACGCCCCCTCCGTTGCCATGAGGCCAGTACATCCGTGCGGGCGTACAGCGCCCGGCTTCGGTTGCCGTAGTTGTGCCATTGGTCCTCATGCCGCCACCGGCGCAAGGTGCCGCTGGGCACGCGGAGCCACACCGTGAACGAGGCGATCTCTATGACCGCGGGTCCCCCCATCTGGAACCGCAGGTCATCCCAGCGTTCCCGCGGCCACGCCGCCCCGCACGAGCGGCACGTGATCCGCTCGCTGTGCAGCCGAACGCGAAGCTGCTGGCCGCACACCACCAGGTGCGCCGAACCGGGGTCCGGCACCCGAGCGGGGCAGGTCCCAACCGGTACCGAGCGTTCCTGGAGGCCGAGCGTGGCCAGCAGTTGCCGTTGCAGGGCATAGATTTCCTCGGCCAGATCGACGACCCAGAGCTGTTTGGTGACGAAGTCCAGGTGCTTGATGATCACCCGGACTTCGCCCGCCACGGTGGCCGGGCCGGACCGCTCTGGCGCGCCGGTGTACTCGATGATGTTGTCCGCCCAGCTCGACATGACGGCCAGGACCGAATGCGGGTCGCCCTCCTCCTCGTGCCGGGTACGGATGTCGGTGGCGACGATGACCGCGTCATTGGCCGGTGACCGGCTACCGAAACCGGGCGCGCCCCTAGTGCCGGTGGGGCCGGTGGTGCCCGGGATCAGTGCGTCGTCGAGCAGGGCGTAGAGGTCGACGATCTCGCCCAGGGCGGACCGCAGCTCGGTCGCGCACGGGTCGCAGGTCAGGTAGCCGTGCTGGGCGAGCCAGGGCGTTCCGGATGCCGTCCGGCATCCCAGGACGCATGCGGGCCGTTCACGGTCGATCGTGGTGCTCACGCAGTGACCTCCTGGCGGGTCGTGTTGAACCGGGACGGGTGGAGGCGGACGGCACCGGCGCGGCCGAGGACCCGAGCCAGCCGCAGCGAGCCGACCCGGCGGCACAACACCGTGGCCACGGCCTGGCACCCCGGGTGCGGACATGGCCGTTCCAGCGCGGTGAGCTGGGCCGTCGACGGGGCTGGCCAGCCCATCTGTTCGCGGATGAGCGCAAGCCCTCGCTGGGCAGCCTCGGCGGCGGTGGCGCGATCGGCCCCGGTGGGGAGCGCCGCCCGCCGGTCGGCCCGCATTCGCCGGTCGGCCTGGACGCGGTCGAGGATGTGCGCCGGGGTTACGCGCACGGTCTCCCGCCGGACGTGGGCGAGGATGGCCGATTCACATTCGGCGAAGGACGTGCCGCACAGTGCCGTGCGCCAGGCCAACACGTCGGCCTCGCCCACCGTGCGCTGGTCGTAGGCGGCGGCCAGGGCGAGCAGCCGGGCTGCCTCGGAGAGGCCCATCGGGGTCACCGCGGGCCCTCCTGCAGCTCGGCGACGCGGGTCGCGGGGGCGCTCTCCTCCGCCGCGAATCGCTCGGCGAGCTTGAGCGCGGCGTTGACCCTGGAGTCGGTGGTGGAGGTCTTGGACGGGTTGCCGGTTGGCGCCCGCATCGCCTCGCCCACGATCTCGGGCAACAGACCTGCCCCGACCGCCTTGGTGGCCCACAGCCGCAAGCCGTGGCCGACCTGGTCGACGCCGAGGCCCTCGGCCAGCAGCCGCGCCGACTCGTCGACCAGGCGGCTGGTCACCGCGCTGGGCTGGGTCGGTACCAGCTCGGCGACCAGGCTCACGGCGGCCTGCATGTGATCCGGGCCAGGCATCCGACGGCGTGCACTGGGAGGGGCGGCGGCCCATCGGTCCGGCACAGCAACAGATCCCGCCCGATCAGCGTAAGAACCATCCGGGTCGGGCCGGGTCGGGTCGGGGGAGGCGTGACCGCGGTCCTCGTCACGCGTGACGTCCTGGCCGGACCTGCGTGCTCGGCTACGGGCCTGGCGGTCAGCCGCAGCCCGGCGGCGGCCCAGAACTTCTTCGCGGGAGGGCTGGTAGTCGGACCAGTCGTGAAACTGCCAACCCTCCTCGTCGCCGTCCACCGCGGGCACCCACAGGCCGGCGGCGACCAGGCGGGCAGCCTGCCGGGCCGTGCCGTACCGGGTGGCGATGTCGGTGGGGACGAACCCGCCGGAGAGGGCGCGTGACGACCAGGCGCCGCAGAGCACCCACAACCCCATCGCGGTTCCGGCTTTGCGGACCTTGCGGTGATCAGGAAGGGAGTCGTCGACCTTGAACCAGGTCACCGGACACCTCCCGCGTCGAACTGGTGCGCGGGCAGGCCGAGCCGGGTCCGGATCAGCGCGACGACGTAGGTGGACATCCGGCTGATCTCGGCAACCCGGGGATCGGGCCAGCCTGCGCAGTGCAGGCTGGTGACCAGGATTTCCCGCCCGCGTGGGGTCAGCTCTTCGCCGACCAGTTCGCCGCGCAGGCACCGGCGAACCTGTTCGGCATCGTGGTGTTGGTCAGCAGGCAGCATCGGTCACCGCCTCATCGGCCTGGTGCTCGCGGAGCGCGATCAGGTCCAAGGCGTAGATCGGCTGGAGCTTGTTCGTGTTGCGCGCGGACGCGTCGGTGCAGTGGACGTAGCGGCCGGTCGGCACGAGCAGTTCGAGTTCCACCATCCGCCGGACCGTCGCGCCCAGCATCGGCCGGTGGACCCAGCGGGGCACCAGCGCGCGCCATCGGTTGGCGGTGGTCTCGCGGAACGGGTCGCCGAGCGCGTCGTCGAGAATGGCCTCGACCACGGCGGCCACGTCGTCGCGGTTGCGGGGTTCGGCCACGAGCAGCGCGGTAATCGCCGAGGTCGTCTCGGCGAGGTCCGGCGGAGCGGCCGCAACGTGGTCGGTGATCTGTGTGACCAGGGTCGCTAGCACGACCGGCGTCTGTTCGCCGCGTGGCTCAGTCGGCCTGGAATCGTTGTGTGGCATAGAAAGCCGCCCTCCTGGCGGCGACTACAGTCCGTTGTGGACTTTCTGGACCGGAGGGCCGACCGTCCGCGGAGGACTGTCGGCCGCAGGGTATGAGCGAGAGCCACACCGCCAAGGTGGCTCCGCCCAGAGGGCGTTCGGGCAGCATGAGGTGACCTCCCTGCAACGGGCGCGGACCGGCGCGGTCGGACGGGACAGGGTGCGGCCGACGCCAACGGGGCGCAACGGTGAACGGCTCAGCGAGTCGCCCCGCCCGGGGGTTCGCGGTTAAGCCGTGTGGGTGATGCGGGCGCTACGGCATTCGAGTGAGGCCCGGGTCATGTAATGAAATGTGCAGATTGCACGATCGACGGTATAGCGCGTCTGCGTGTTGTGGTGACCACCCGGAGCCTCCCCGCTCTCAATGTCCGGCGGGAGTTTAGGCCGGTTGCGTAGGCTATCGTCAACCCGTGTTAGGAAATCGGCCGATTTCGTAACCGCTGTTAATACTTGGATGGAGGGGGAGGCGTGCAGGACCCCAGCGATGACACGTTGCCGACAACCGCTGACGTGCTGAACCTGCTGTTCCGCAAGGTGCTCAAGCCGAACGGCCGGGAGTACTCCAACGTCGACGTCGCGACGGCGATGCGGGCAGTCGGCGTGGACGTCACCTCGGCCTACATCTCCCAGTTGCGCAGCGGAGCCCGCAAGGACCCACGCATCAGCTACTGCGACGCGCTCGCCCGGGTTTTCAACGTCCCGGCCGCGGTCTTCGTGTGCAGTGTGGAGTACGCCCAGCTGGCGTACCGGCTGGAGACGCCCGTCAGGTCCGTGCTGCCTGTGCCGCGCCCTGAGCAGCACGCCATGTTGCGCACGTTCGACACGCTCGGCCCGAAAGGGCAGGAGCTGATACTTGGGCTGCTCAACCAGGTCAAAGAAATCGAACGCGAACCTGGCCGTGGCAACGGGGCCGATGATGTGTAGGCCCGAACAGCACCAGGAAGCCCACGGCTTGCTGGAGCGGATGTTCGGTCGGCGCGCCCGCGCCGCTGCCGAACCTGCCGACGACGGTCCGGTCGTAGACGAACAGGGTGTTCGACGCCTTGTCGCCGAACTTGGGCTGACGGTCCCGTGCGACCTGGACCAGGTGATAGCGCGTGTCGCTGAACGGCGCGGGCGCCCGATCCAGGTGATCCCCTTCTCCGCAGCAGTGGTCGAGAGGGCACGCCGGAACCGCGTGCCGATGCCGTTCGGAATGTGGCTGGCGGGCAACGAGGTCGACTTCATCTTCTTCCGGGAGGACACCACCGTGCCCCATCAGGAACACGTTGTGCTGCACGAACTCGGGCACCTTTGCTGCCGCCACGAGACCCGCCACGTCGACGACGACGTGATCACCGATGCGGCCGCGCTCGGCGATGCGCTGGGGGACGCGGCCACCCGCACCGTCTACGGCGACGCCGTTGAGTGCGCCGCGGAGCACTTTGCCTACCTCGTCGCCGGGCACCTGTCGCACAACCCGGCCCCGCCGGAGCACCAACCGATGGTCGACCGGTACCGCAGGATATTGGGGGGATAGGCCATGGATCGAGTGCTGCACCTGTTCGCGGTGGTGCTGGTCACCGTCGCGTTGGTGTACCGGGTGCGCGCGTTGCGACGCAGACCGGACCCGGGCGTCCGCGCGATGGTCGAATCGTTGGTGTGGTTGGACATCGCCTTGGTGATCGGCTTCCTTCAGCTCCGGCTGGTCGATCTGCTGGGCGTGCCCGCCCTGCCTCAGCTGGTCCAGCACATCGCAGTCCTGGCGGCCGCCTTCGCCCTCGCGAAGTTCACGCTGTACCTGCGGCTGGACGATCAGGAAGTCGGCCGCCGTGCGCGTGGCCGGTTGGCCGTGCTCGTGCTGGGCTGCACCGGGTTGGTGGTCTTCTACCTGCTGGGTCCATTGCCCGAGGGCATCCCGGTGATCAACGGCGTGTACGGCGACCGGCCGTTCGTCCTGGAGTACCTGACGCTGTACAACATCGCGCTTGGCTGGGCGTTGGTGGACGTCGCCGTGTCCGCACGGGTCGCGCGGCATGTGCCGCTGCGCTGGCTGCGCCGAGGACTGCGCCTGCTGACCTGGGGCGCGGCCGCCGGTCTGCTCTACGTCGGACACAAAGCCGTCTACAGCGCGGTGCGCGCGTTCGGTGGCTCCCTGCCGTGGGAAGAACACGGCCCTGCCGGGATCGGGACGCTGATCGTGCTGCCCGCGATCGTGCTGCTGATGGCCGGAGTCCTGGTGCCGCCGCTCGGTCCGGTGTGGGATGCCCGTCGCGCCTACCGTGCGCTGACTCCACTGTGGCGCGCGCTCATGGAGCAGGCCCCCGAGTTGCGTTTCAACCGGCCGACCTCGACGTCGGAAAGCCGTGCGGCGGCTCGGCTTCGCGGGCGGGTGGTGGAGATCAGGGACGTGCTCGTCGGCCCGTTGCAGATGTACCTGACGCCCAGCCTCGCCGAGCGCGCACGCGCCCTGGCCGCAGCTCAAGGGCTGAGCGGCGAAGCCCTCGACATCGCAGCGGAAGCGGCCGTGATCGCGGTCGCCTTGCGTCTGCGGTCGAGCGGCTTGCCGCCCCTGACGGCCACACCCGCCCAGTTCGGCTACTCGGACAGCGCCGATCCTGACCGGGACGTCGCCAGACTGGTCCAGCTATCGCGTGCGTTCAGCACGTCCCCGATCGCCAACACCCTTCTCGAAGAGGTTTTCGCCGATGAGCAGCCCGCACACCACTGACACCACGCCCACCGCCACCGGTGCCCGCCGCGCCGTCGCCAGGCTGGCCACCGAGATCCTCGCCCCGTGGGTGTGGGTACTGGGCCTGCCGTTGGTGGTGGCCTGGCAGGCCACCGGGCACCAGTTCGGCGCGACCCTGTTGTGGGGCTTGATCGTCGGCGTGACCGGGTCGGTCGTGCCAATGATCGTCATCGTCCGCGGTGCGAAGAAGGGCGCGTGGGACGGCCACCACGTGACCAACCGCGAAGGGCGCATCGTGCCGTTCGCAGCCTGCATCGGGTCCCTGGCCGTCGGCTGGGTCGCGCTGATCCTCGGCGACGCCCCGCACCAGATGATCTCGTTGGCCGCCGCCATGCTGCTCACCCTCGTGGTCAGCTTGCTGATCACCTTCGGCGCGAAGTACAAGGTCTCCCTTCACGGGGCCGTGGCCGCCGGTGCGGTGGTGATCCTCGCCGTGGTCTACAACCCGTGGGCGCTGGTGCTGACGCTGCTGGTGGTCTGGGTCAACTGGTCCCGGGTGGTGCTCCGCGACCACACCACCGGACAGGTATTGCTGGGCACCGTGGTCGGCCTGATCGCAGGCGGCGGCGGGTACTGGGTGTTGGAGCAGATGCTCGGCTGACCGCGGAGCGGAGAACGGCCCGGGTGCCCGGACTACGGCACCCGGCGTTCCTCAGCCGGCGGAGAGGGTTCGGCGCTGCTTGGGTGGTGCCGGGTCGCCAGCAACTGTTCGGCGCAACTGCCGACGTTGCACCGCCAGCTTCGGTGGCCGCCGCCGCGGGACCCCGCGCATTGGCAAGGCATCCAGCCGACCAGAACCCGGTCTGGACCCCACTCGTGTCCAGCCGGACAAGAGGGCGGGATGACCTCGACAACCTGACCTTGATCTGCTGCCTGACTGGTCACTCGGGGCAGGTTAATCCGCCACGCGCTCCGGGGACAGTCGAGCTGGGCGCCGGGCGGGTGGCCGGGTGGAGCCGGAATCTGATGGAGCCACCCGGCCGCCGGCGCGCGGGTCAAGCCGCGGCGAGGTCGAACTCTCGATCCAGAGCACCACGGACGAAGGCGATCCACTCACCCAGCTCGAAGACGAGGACCTCGCGCGGGCTCGCGCTGTTGCGCAGGCCGACGTAGTGCGTCCCAGCCAACGGCAGGAAAGCGAACTCGGCGCGACCGGTGCCGGTCAGCTCCGCACTGCCGCCACGCCAGCGCGCCGTGCCGTAGTCAAGTTCGCCCCGGTGGCCGAACTTGTCTCCCACGGCAGTCTGGACGGTCAGGTCGAACGGCCATGCACGCAGCTCGGCCGGATCGGTGATGGTGGTGAGGAACGCGGTCCAGTCAGCCCGGGTGAAGGTGAGTGGACTCCCGTTCGGGTCCTTGCTGTCACGGACGTGGACAACGTCCCGGTCGAACCCCACCAGCACACAGTCGTCGGTTGTGTTGCCCCCACCTGGCCCGCTGTAGCTGCTCTTCGAGTACACGACGCTACTTGTCATAGCTTCCTGAGTTCCTTCGCCCGATTGCGGATCAACTCGGCCGAAGCCTTCGCCGTCAGCGACAGTGCGAGGGCGGCGTTGTACCAGGCCGAGTAGCGCTGCACGTCAGGCTCATTCTCCACAAACGAACTGCCCCCGTCTCGCTCCAGGTAGACCGTGCGCGAACCGATGGGGTAGCGGTAGTGATAGACGGAGATCGTGGACATCATGCCCTCGTAGGCACCCGCGCCGAACGGCAGGACACGGTGCTCGATGTGGTCCCGTTCGGCGAGCTTCAGCAGGTATTCAAGCTGTTCGGCCATGATCATCGGGCTGCCGACGGTCCTGTAGATGACGCACTCGTCGAGTACGGATTCCATGCGGAGCGGCTGAGGCCCTTCGAGCTGCTTCTGTCGGGCAAGTCGCAGCTTGACTGACGCCTCGATGGCTTCCGGCGGTCGTGCACCAAGTGCGTGCAAGGCCCGCGCATACGGGTCGGTCTGTGTTCTCGCGGGCATGGTCTTCGTCGCCAGGTGTTGCACGAAGTGGGCGTCAGGCTCGGAGGACACCAACTTGCGGAAGTCCACGGATGTTCCATCGGGAATGTCCAGCTTCCTCGTCCTCTTGCCGGTGAGCACCCAGAGTTCGTAGGCATCGTGGCGGCCTTCGGCTGACGCCTTGTAGAGATCGAGCAGGTGATCAAGGCCCACTCGCATCTGGATCCGGTTTTCGCCGCTTTCGTACCGACTGATGGTGCTCGGCTCGACACCCAGGCTCTCTGCAACCTCCTTGGCCGACAGACCAGCCGTCTCGCGCAAGTCGTGGAGGAGCTTGCCGAGGATGCGCTTCAGGCGGGGCGTTTGGACGGCCATGCCGGAAGCCTAGCCTCGTCACCTAGTCGACAACTTGTCCCCAGATGGGGGATTGCCGACAATTTGTCGATTGGTAGATTGTCGATACCGGCGAGCCTGGTCCGGGGGAGTGGCCCGAGTTGCCGCACGTCAGCCCCCGATTAGGCGGACCGGTGGTGGGCAGGGCTGGCTGTCGGACATCCGCGCCGCCCTGCCCATCCCGAAGGCGAGCGCGCCGCTGCTGCCGTCGGTCTCCGCAGAGGGAGATCGACGAACCCTCAACCGGAGCGGCGTGCTCGACGGACAGGCATGGTCGCGGGTTTTGAAGTTGGCTCGCGCCTGCCTGTCCCGAGCGTGGCTGCGCGCCCGGCGTTGCAGGTGCCGGACGCCTGGTCGCTGACGCAGTCGCGCTCACCGGGTGGACGGGACCGACTGGCTTGTGAGCCCGGGCGGTCCCGCCCATCCGCCAAGACGGCGGCGGAGCGTGGGAGGCACGGCGCGGACCACGCTCCGCCGTTCCCAACGGTGGACGGGGCAAGCATGCTGGCAGACCTATGCATCTCGATCCTGGAGTGGATCAACAACCGGTACGCGGTGTGTCGCAAGAGGTTTACCTTGCGGCACAAAGGAAACCGGGGTGGTCGGCATGGCTGACCGCGGCTTCCTCGGCTGTACGCGGCACGTGCTGCAAGCCGGTGAGGGCAGACGACCTGCGGCATCAAACCCAACGGGCTTCCTCTGCGACACCGAACCGGTGACCTCCGCAAAGCTGGACGTGGGTGTGGCGGCCATGCTCGACGTGTTCGAGGAGATGCCCGCGTCCGAGCAGCGCGCCGCAGAACGGATTCTGCGCGGCAGATCCGTTGCACTGCAACGTAATCACCACAACCTGCTGATCACCTCCTGGGGTCTTGGTAGCTGCCTGGCCCTGCTGTTGGTCTGTGCGTTCCTGGACACCTTCGACCTGCCCGGGATGCCATTCGCAATCTGCGCCGCCCTGGTGGCCGTCCTGGTCGTGCTCGTGCGGTCGGTTCACCGTCGCCACAACGTGATCGCCCTGGTAGTCGGGTTCTGTGCGGCAGTGTTCGAGGCCAACAACTCCAACAGGGAACCGGTCGAACCTCCGTCCACAACGGAGGCTGACCAATGATGGTCTTCGGCCTCTACCTGGAATGGTCCTGGTCATCCTTCGGGGTGGGAAGCCTGGTCGTCACGGCCATCCTGGCTGCCTTGGCGTGGATGGCCGGGGTCTTTGACTCCGACATGGATGCCGACAGCCGAGCTTCATTCCATGCCCGATCCCTGGTCGCCAGGCTGCGGGGAGGCCAGGTCGAGCCTCCCGACCCTGCGCGCGTCGCCCGGCATCGGGCAAGGGCAGCAGACCAGCAGCGCGCGGTTGCGCACGCCCGCCGAACTGAGATCACCAGCAACCCCAGGGTCGGCGATCGTGAACCTGTACCCGGCCAGCACCCCGCCCTGGCCCTGCTCGACCAGCGGCCCCACCGTGACCGGCCAGCACCGCGCACTACCGAGCCGTCGCGAACCTCCGCACCTGCCGCCGTGCCAGCACCGCGGGCTGCCGATCCCCGTGGCAGGCACCATGTCCGCCCTGATCCTGATGCGACACAAGAGATTCCGCGTATCGGGTCGGTGCTGGAAGGGGCCACCTGATGCCGTACTGGACCAGTGCCCGGCACACCCTTACGCACCATGAACAGCTCCAGATTCAGCGTGCACTTACACCCCTGATGAAGGGAGGGTGCAGGGTCAGTGAGGCCGCTGCGATTCTCGGCGTGCCACGCGACACGGCCATGTCGATCTGGAACTACATGAGGGAGGCGCAGTACGACCGTTGCTACGTAGGGGAAACCCGGCACAGGCTCGCCGACGCCGTGCGGACGCTCTACCTGGAACCGCACCTGTTGTCGATCAACGCGATTGCAGCCGGGATCGGGCACAGCCCCAACTTGGTCAAGAGCCTGCTGGCCGAACTGAACGTTCCCCTACGCCACCATTCCGGCAGTACCTGGGCATTGGAGGGGGTCCGATGACCGTCGACCCTGCCGACGCGGTTCCGCTTCCCTGCACGGGGCCAGATGGTCCGCTGCACCACTGGGTCAACTTGGACAACCGAGTCCTTCAATGCCTGTACTGCTGCGCCAAGTTGCCGTTCCTGCGACACCCGGTGCACTGGACAGGTCACGTCGAGGCTGCCGACCCCTGCACGGACCAACCAAGGGATGACGCATGAACGAATTCGTGCCGGACAGGTCCGCCCGGCTGGCGTTTGTCCCGGCTGCGCACATCGCTTGGGCGGACCTGTCCCTGCGCCACGACCCGGCCAGGAACAAGTTCGTCAACGCTCTGAACAACACGATGACCGTCGCGGAAGAACTGCGGTGGTTGCGGGAGGGCCGGGACCGGCCCGCTGACCTCACTGATGTCGTGCACGGACAGCACCTTCGGAAGTTGCTGCGCATGATCTCGTTGCTAGCTCAGGAATCGGAATCACTGGAGCTGGCGATCCACGACTTCTCGTTCAACCGACCTGAGCCGCCCGTCGAGGAACCGGCCTCCGACCCAGGCTGACCTTCCGCACCAAGCCGCGGCGGGCACGTGCACCGCCGATCCGTTCAGCAGGAAGGAGATCGACACGAGAGGTTGAACGCTCATCTTCGCCGGGCGGACGCTGCGCGCTGTGCTCGTCCGGCCCCCGGCACTCGCGACCCCCAATCGCGCCGGGGACGCGGGACCGGTACGCCTTCCTCGCCAGGTCGGGCGTATCGGTCCCGCCGCGGGGCCGCCCCGACTCCCCGCCGCGTTGTCAGCCACCGATGTCACCATGGGGTGAGTCGAGCAACAGGGGGTAACCGGATGAGCGCCGGAGAGCTAGCCGCCGGACTGATCGGCATAGCCGAAGACCTGGAAACCATGCCGCTCCTGGAGCACCTGACGGCCGTCCAGGCCGTCTTGACCGGAGTCGCCAAAATCCTCAACACCAGCAACCGTGCCGACGGTGAACGCCTCACCTCGACCCTGGCCGCCCTGACGGAGGAGGTCCAAGCGGCCAAGGACTATCTCCCCGCCGCCGCGACTTCCCTACGCAGTGCCGCTGCCCAGGTGTAGCCGGTGACCTCCGAAGGCGAGGTCGCCGAGAATCTCCGCGCGCAGCTCGCGGGACTTCCCGTTGACGGGCTCGATGGCTGTCAGCGTGAGTTGGAGGGGCACCGGCGTGCTCTCGCGCAGATGACCGAGACCACGGGGGCGGCGCTGCTCGTCGAGGCCGCTGACCAAATGGCACTGGCTGACGGCCACCTCAACACTGCGCTGTCGCTTGCGGCGAGGGCACGGGCGGAGGCTGAGAGCTGGATTGCCGGGGGTACTCCGGCGCCCGCGCCGACCGTCCCGCCGGCCGAGCGGGTTGCGACTACGCCCGCCGTCGTGCCTCGGCCGGAACCCGCCAGCCCGGCGGCGCGTTGGGCCACAGATCCGCGGCCGATCCCGGACCGGGTTGCCGACATCGTGAAGACCCTGCCGCTCCGGTCCGCCAGGAACAAGACCACTCTGGGCGTGTGGATCGATGATCGCGGAGGCGTCAGCGACGCGGTGCGAAGCGGATCGCACGACTATGCCGACGCGGTGGCCGAGCTGCGCAAGCTGGAGCTAAGCCCACCCAACGGCGACCTTGCCATCACCACGCACGTTGAGACCAAGCTCGCCGTCCGGATGCGCCGCAGCGAAGGTGTCCGCGAGGTCCACCTCGTCATCAACCACCAGTTCGGCCCGTGCCCGGGTTGGAACGGCTGTGCGGCAATCCTGCCGAGCATCCTCCGTCCCGGTCAGCGCCTGGTCGTGTACTGGCCGGACGGGGATAGCATCCGCAGCGAGACGTTCGAGGGTCTGGAGTCGCAGTGACCGACACGCCATCTGTAGAGGCATTTGTTGCGCCGGAGCGTGGTCCGCACATCCTTCGCAGTAAGGAAGACGCCGCGCGGTTCGTCGAGGAGATCATGCGCTTGACGCCGCCGGATGATCCTCAGCTTGCCCTGCTGTACGCCATCGCTCCGGGAGGGATGAACAAGCACGGTCGTCCGAATCACGAGTTCGGGGTTGGGTTCGACAGTAGTCGTGGCCGGTGCAGCCTGTCCTACAGCGGACCGGAGCCTGCCGGTACCTGGTTCAGCCTCGACCAGTCAGAGTCGGAGTCGGACGTCACGGAGTATGCCTACTTCGGTGAACCGGCTGAGCGTCCGGCCAACAGCTCGATCACCACGGCGGACACCGTCGAGGCCATCTGCGAATTTCTGGCCACCGAAGGCAAGCGGCCGACCAAGGTCAACTGGCAGCTAAAGCCTGATCCAGTCGCATAGAGCGCTCGCGCGCCTACCTTGCTGCTCATGCTGTCCGCTGACGGTCCGTCCGAGGTCTGGCCGAAGTCTGTCCGAACGCGGTGGCATCCGTCGTCAGGGACTAGCACCAGAACATGACAAACCCATCCTGACCAGTACAGATCAGGATGGGTCAGCACTGCTGGTGCCACGCGTCATGATCGCTGCGAAGCTCGTAATGTGTAGGTCAGGGGTTCGACTCCCCTAGGCGGCTCCAAGCGATGACCAGGGCGTTTCCGTTCGCGGAGGCGCCCTGGCCCATATCCGGGCGTTACAGTTCGCTCTGGTGCGCCTGCGTTCAGTCCTACAGGGCCGCTCCTATTTGGCTCGCTGCGTCCCGCTTCACCCGCCCGCTCGTGTGCGTGTAGTTCTGCGTCGTCCGGATGCCATCGTGCCCCTGGATCCCCTGGATCGTTCGCACGCGAACGCCCTGCTCGGCCAGCAGCGCCTCGCCGTGTGCCGCCCGTCACGCGGCCGGGCGTAGCGAACCTCAGCCTCCAAGTGTCAACCCGGCCCCAGCACCTCACCGTGCCGACGCCCACATGCCAGCCCAGTCGAACACCGAGCCCCGTTCCGCTACCGCCAGGACGACCGCCTTTGCCTCCAGGCCTCGCAGTGAGTCCTGGTCGACTGGCCCCGCTGACGGCGGGTCGACGAGCAGCTTGATTTTCCGGGCGACCTTGCTCCGCCGATGCGTGATCTTGAGTGGTCGGGAGGTGATCCGGTGCATCCTGAGCACATGCGTGGCGATACCCGCCCCGGAAAATCTCAGCCTACCGGTTGGCAAGTGCGTGTTCAATCGGTGACCCGGTGACGCAGCCCATGCTGCTAGAGCTCAAGCAATCGGGTACTCGAAAAGATCTGGCAAGGATAAGAAGCTCACGGACGCCGGGGTGTACGTAGTCGGCGTCAACAGTGCTGACCTCGCTCGCTTCCTGATGAATTGCTAGCCCTTCAGGCATGACCTACCTGACGTCATCAGCTAGCGACGGCGAACTTTCTTTATGGTGAACTGTTCGATACCGTTCTTGGTGATCTTCCAGACGTCGGGTTTTCGATCCGTCGCGTACGTAATAATGTTGCGCAGATTGTTCTCCACTAGACTTCTAAGTTCATCTCGTGTGGCTTCCCCTGGTAGGTAGAACATGTGAACTCTGGCCGCGCGGTAGGCATCTAGCTCGTGCGGTCGCTCCATAATTTTCGCGTCACGATTGAGTACTGCCCACCCGCTGTTTGTGATCTTCTTTAGCCATTCGGTATCTTCGGCGCCAAGGGATTCGGCTCGCGTTCCGAAGACTTCAGGAGGTGTGTGGCAGCTATAGCCAAGCCCGGTGAGCAGTCTCCGCACAGTCTTGGTCACAGCATTCTCATCGAGATAGAACTCAGGAGGCGCGGCCCAAGAGGACGCGAGCGGCGGCCCGAACTGCGTCGATTCCGACCCCGTGTTCCTCGGCGACGATGGCAGGGTCCTCACCTGCCTTCAGCATCGCGGCTACATTGGCAACCTTGGCTCCGGAACCATCGAAAACGGGCTGCCCCGAAGATCGGTATGGGCTAATCACTACCTTGGTTGGCTCAAATGGCTTAAGTTCAAGTAGGTCAGGGTAGCCGTCATTGGCGAAGCCTACGTACTTGAGGTAGTCCTTAACGATCTCGCGGATTACAGCCTGTCCCGTGCCGCCCTCAATTAGGCCTGCTCCTGCCTCTGTTCTGGAGAAGTCCCACAAGACCGAGATTCCATCAGTCGCAAGTTCCGGCGACACTAGAGCGTATTCGCGGCCGAATTCTTGTTGCAGGCATTCTAGGGCTGGGCGGATCTTCTGAGGTTTGACACCTGCTTGGCGAAGCCCTTCCAGTACCCACGCTTCAGCAAGAGCGACAAACGGAACGCTGGCGCGCCGGATGCTCTCCGGACTGGCAACATGCAGAAGGGGTCCGCCGCGTTCGTAGCCGCGTGCCCAACGATGGAACGTCTGCCGAGGGATGCCAAGGTGCCGAGCCGCATCAGCCATGCCCATGAGTGGTCGAGTGAATCGCACGTCCTCGTCCATCAAGCCCCCTTCGTCTAGTCGCCGATGATGCCAGTATCGCGATGCCGATCACGAAGCGCTAGCCCACCCCTCGGTGACACAATTTTGCGGCCGAACACAAGGAATGGCATGCAGTGTTGGCTGCCGAATTTGGCTCTACGAGATCAAGGTGCACCGCCAGGTTGTGCGCTGCGGGTGGCCGCGCTGGCCGTATCCATCGGGGCACGGTCGACCTTCGCTCCGCTGCGGCGACTGACCCGCCGCTGCATCCAGCGAGCCGCCACGTCCCTGCCAGTATCGGCAGACACGCCGCGCCACACCGGGTCAGTCTGCGAAGCCGCTCCAGGCCGTGTCGATCGCCAGGGCGGTCACCCTGCTTCGCTACTTCCGGCGAGTGACCCCTGTCGACGCGCTGCGCCGTCGGTTCCTGAACAGGGTCCGGACTTCAGTGCGGTAACGGATCTGCGTCCGAATGGACTCCAGCGATAACGCGATTGGCTCACATGTCGACCTCGCTTCACACCGCCAACAGTGAAGGGGTGCAGGTATGGCTCAGAACCGAACGGTGCGCATCTTGATCGAACTGGAGCTTGAGGACGACGGTACTCGCTTCCGTGAGCCGGACAAGAAGATCCCTGGCATCGCAGAGAAGACCTCGGCAGCCGCAGTCACGGCATACGGCAGCTCTGGAGCTACGCCGCCTGTACGACAGGTCCGGAGTTCCTTCGGCTTGTTCCATCGTGTCTTCGCGGGCGATGGGAGCGCCCTCGTGGCGAGCGAGGAGGACGTGGAGGAGTCCTAGACCACTGGGTGAGGCCTGCTTCTAGGGTTGCAGTTCGTCCCCCATCGACCCTGTTCGGAGTTGTCCCTACAACCTCGCG
Source organism: Crossiella sp. S99.2 (assembly GCF_023094165.1). Taxonomy (GTDB): domain Bacteria; phylum Actinomycetota; class Actinomycetes; order Mycobacteriales; family Pseudonocardiaceae; genus Crossiella. The sequence goes on from NZ_JALMDK010000002.1 coordinate 268,857, forward strand.
GCCTGCAACGCGAACCAGGCCGAACTCCGGCAGACCGGGCGTGGCCTGAGCAGTCGTCGTAGGTCAGGGGTTCGATTCCCCTAGACGGCTCAGCGAGCAGAAACCCCAGGTCATCCCGCATGACCTGGGGTTTCTCGTGTTCCGGGCAGGTTCTGTCGGTGCTGTCGGGATGATGGCGGGGTGACTTCAACGATCACCCGCTGCGAGCGATGTGACCTGCCGACCGGCCAGTGCCCGCACACCCGCCGCCGGGTCGTGGTCCGCGCTGAACCGGATCTCATCCTGGTCAGCCGGACCAACACCGCGCACCTGCCTGGGGCCTGTCACCACGACGCCCCGCCGGACTACCGGGGCTGGGGTGAGATCCGGGGGGTGCCGCGGGCGTGGGAGCGGTTGGGCAACGCCGAGCCGATCGCCGCGACGGGTGGGGACAATCCGTCGCGGGTGGCGGACAAGCGGTGCCGGCACTGTGCCAGTTCGTACTGAACCGGCGGCTCAGCCCATCGACTTCTGGCCGTCCAGGGACTCGCGGATGATGTCGGCGTGACCCGCGTGCTGGGCGGTTTCGGCGATCAGGTTGGTCAGGACGCGGCGGGCGGTCCAGGAGCCCTTCTCGAACCACGGCTCCTCGGGGAGAGGGTGGGCGAGGTCGAGGCTGGGCAGGGTGGCGATCAGGTGGTCGGTGCGGGCGGCCACCTCGGTGTAGCGGTCCAGCAGGGCGGCCAGGGTTTCGCCCGGTTTGGGGGTGAAGGTGTCCGACCAGGTGCCACCGGCCTCCTCCTCCCAGTACATCCGGTAGCCGCCGTGTTCGATGAAGTTGGTCCAGCTCACCTCCGCGCCGGTGACGTGCTTGATCAGGCCGGCCAGGGTGAGTTCGCTGGCCGTGGTGCGCGTATTGGCCTGCTCGTCGGTGAGGCCCTGGGTGGTGTGGCGGAGGAAGTACCGGGCATGGGCGAACGCGGCCAGGAGGTCGGCGCGCTCGCCCGTCGGCTTGGTCTCGGTCATCGGGTCAGCCCATCGACTTCTGGCCGTCGATGGTCTCGCGGATGATGTCCGCGTGACCCGCGTGTTGGGCCGTCTCGCCGATGATGTGCGCGAACACCCGGCGGGCGGACCAGGACTTGCCGGGCTCGAACCAGGGGGCCTCGGGGAGCTTGTGCGCGACGTCCAGGCTGGGCAGGGTGGCCAGCAGCTCGTCGGTGCGGGCGGCGACCTCGGCGTAGCGGTCCAGCAGGGTGGCCAGCGGCTCGGTGACGGTCCAGAGCGCGTGCCAGTCCGCCTCCTCGAAGTCCATCGCGGACGGGCCCTCGACGATGAACTTGGCCCAGGACGACTCGGTCTCAGCCACGTGCTTGATCAGCTTGGCGATGGTCAGCTCGCTCACCGTGGAGTTCTGGTTGGCCTGCTCCTCGGTGAGGTTCTGTGCGGTGTTGCGGAGGAAGAAGCGGGCGTTGCCCAGTGCCTCCAGCAGGTCGGCGCGCTCGCCGGTCAGGGTGGCGTCGGTGCTGGTCAGTTCGGTGCTGGTCATCGGTTTTGCCTTCCTCGGTGGGCTGCTGGGGACTACGTTATGAGGCGTATAGGTCAGCTACGGTCCTATTTCCGAACCGGATTCTGGGAAATTTTCGGGAGGGGGTAGCCGAGGGTATGAGCACCGTGGAACGAACTGAAGGGATCGGCCGCCGGCTGCTGGTCTCGGCGGCGGCCGGACTGGCGCCCGGCCTGGTGTTGCTGCTGGTGGAACTGCTGCTCACCCAGCAGATCATCTGCACCAACCAGGGCTTCGGCTGCCTCGGCGCCTGGCTGCTGGCCTTCCCGCTGGGACTGGCCCTCGGGGTGGGGCTGGCCTGGCTGGTACTGCACCGCGCCCGGGTGGAGCAGGGCTGGCGGATCGCGATCCTCGGGCCGGTGGCGGCCTGGGCCATAGTCCGGTTCCTGGCCGGGCTGCCGCTGCCGCAGTCGGCGTTGTTCCTGCTCTACGGGATGCTCGGCTACCTGGTCGCCGGGTTCGTCACCGCGCCGAGGGTGGCCTGGCCGTGGCGGGCCGGAGTCGGGCTGCTGCTGCTCGCGGCGGCGGTGCTGCCCAGCCTCGGCTGAGGACTCAGGGCAGCAGACGGAAGTGCATGCAGACCACCTGGGTGTCCTCCTCGACACGCGCGCCGTTGTCGGTGAAGAACTTGGTGTGCACCTCCCGCCAGTGCTCGACCGAGCGGAAGCCCTCGCCCTCGGCCTGGGCGAACGCCCAGTCCACCGCGGCGAAGGGCACCACCTCGACCTTGGTCACCTCGACCGTGCCGATCCGCTGCTCCTGGCTGTCCACCAGCGCCAGCAGTTCGCCGACGTGTTCCAGCGGCTCGCCCTCGGCCTGGTAGTCGGCGCCGAGCAGGCCGGCGGTGGCCTGTTTGTGCCCGCCCAGCACGCGTTCGTTGAGCCAGTCGCGGGTCTCGCCGGGGTTGTCGAGGCCCAGCACCCGCAGGCCGTCCAACCGTGCCCAGGCCATCTCAGTCCTCCGCTCGCTTCGCCTTGGGCCGCAGGCGGATCTCGGTGATCGCGTGCCGGTCCACCGCGGTGATCTCCAGCGTCCACTCGGCCAGTTCCACCCGGTCGCCCGGCTGGTCCGGGATGCGCCGCAACGCGATCAGGGCCAGGCCGGCGATCGTGGTGTAGTCGCCCTCGGGCGCGTCGCTCAGTTCCACGCCCAGGTCGATGAGGTCGTGCACCGGGAAGGTGCCGGGCAGCAGCAGGGCGCCGTCCGGTTCGGTCCGCACGGCCATGATGTCCCGGTCGGTCTCGTCGTAGATCTCACCGACGATCTCCTCCAGCAGGTCCTCCAGGGTCACGATGCCGTCCACCGCGCCGCGTTCGTCGACCACCAGGGCGAACTGCTGGTGGGTGGCCTTGAACTGGCGCAGGGCGTCGGAGACGCGCAGGGTGTCCGGGAAGATCGTGGCCGCGCGGGTCACCTCCAACACGGTGGTGCTGTCATCGAGCAGCTCGCGCAGGTGCACCACGCCCGCCACGTCGTCCAGGTGCCCGGAACGCACCACCGGCGCGCGCGAGTGCCCGGAGTCGGCCAGCATCCGGCGGGCCTCCTGCACGGTGGCGTCGGCCGGGACCACGAAGACGTTGCGCCGCGGCACCAGCACGTGCCGGAGCAGCCGCTCGTGGATCTCCAGCGCACCGGTGATGATCATCCGCTGCTCGGCGTTGAGCCCGCGGTGCCCGGCCACCAGGTCGCGCAGTTCCTCCGGGCTGAGCTGCTCGGACCCGGCTTCCGGGTTGCCGCCGAACAGGCGCACCACCACGTTGGTGGACCGGCTCAGCGCCCAGATCGCCGGGCGGGCGATGGTCGCGATCAGGTCCAGCGGACGGGCCACCAGCATTGCCCACCGGTGCGCGTACTGCATGGCCAGCCGCTTGGGCGCCAGCTCGCCGAAGACCAGGGTGAAGAAGGTCAGCACCAGCGTCACCAGCGCCACCGCCAGCGGACCGGCCGCCTCCCCGGCGAAGCTCAGCGCCGGGACCAGCGGCTGGGCCAGGGTCACCGCGGCGGTGGCCGAGGCGAGCGCGCCGGAGAGGGTGATCGCCAACTGGATCGCGGCCAGGAACCGGTTCGGGTCCCTGGTGAGCCGGATCAGCACCCGCGCGGTGCGGCCGCCGCGACGTTCGAGCTGCCGCAACTGCCCTTCCCGCAAGGAGATCAGCGCGATCTCACTGCCCGCGAACAACGCGTTGACCAGGATCAGGAACGCGACGAGCGCGAGGTTCAGCCAGTAACCGTCCATGGTGGCGACCACAGTAGTGCCGCCGCACCGGCGGCCAGGCGCGCACCGCGAACAACACACCCAGCGCGGCCAGACCACCGAGCACGGCGAAGGTCAACGGCCCTGGCCCGAGCAGCCCGGCGATCAGGTAGGTCACCAGCCAGGCCGCGTGCGAGAGGGTGAACTGGGCGGCGAACAGCCCGGCCCACCCATCCGGCGACCCGGACCGCCGCACCAGCCGTCCCACCGGCGTCTGCACCACCGCCCCGGCCGCGCCGAGCACCGCCCACAGCACCAGCAACGCGGTCAGCCCCGGCGCGAGCGCGAACCACAGCGTGCCCAGCCCGAGCGTCCCGGCCAGCACCGAACCGCCGCCCAGCAGCACCGCCCGGTCGGACAGCGCGCGCAGCGCCCGCGGCAGCACCAGCGCGGCCAGCACCGACCCGGCCCCGTAACACCCCAGCGCCACCGCGACCGCCACCGCCGTGCCGCCGAAACGGTCCCGTACCAGCACCACGGTGTTCACCAGCACCAGCGCGCCACCGGCCGCGGTGGCCAGGTTCAGCCCCAGCAACGCCCGAAGTGCCGGTGTGCCAAGGAAAGTGCGGAACCCGCCGGTCCGGCCGCGGCGGATCTCCTTGCGTGGCAACACACTCCCGGCCACCAACAGCGCCGAGGCCAGGAATCCCAGCGCGGTCCCGAAGAACAACTCGACCGGCGTGAGCACCAGCAGCAACCCGGCCGCCAGCACCGGCGACAGCAGCGCCTCCAACTCAAAAGCCAAGCGGGACAACGACAACGCCTGCGTGTAGTCCCGCTCCTCGGTGAGCACCGCGGGCACGGTGGCCTGGTAGGTCGGCGTGAACGCGGCCGCCGCCACCTGCAACAGCACCACCAGCGCGTAGACCTGCCACAGCGCGTCCACCAGCGGCAGCACCCCGGCCACCACCGCGCGCAACCCATCCATCGACACCAGGAACGCCCGGGTGGGCACCCGCGCCGCCACCGCGGTCACCACCGGCGCGACCAGCACGTACGCCGTCATCTTGATCGCCAGCAACACCCCGAGCACGGTGCCCGCCTCGGCCCCGGCCAGCCGGTAGGCCAGCAGGCCGAGTGCCACCGTGGCCAGCCCGGTGCCCAGCAACGCCAGCACCTGTGCGGCGAACAACCGGCGGAAGACCGGGTTCGCCAGTGCGCTCATGGCGGCACCGTAAGCGCGCACCACACGCTGCGACAACGGCGCAACAGCCGCACCCTGGCAACAGCGAAACCCTGGCAGACCTGCCCGGCAGAGTGCTCGCCGGCGGGGCCGCGCTGGTGTTCGCGGTGCGTCGCCGCCGGGTCACCGGCTGAGGTGCTGCTCGCCTCCGGGTTCCCGACCGGCCCGGAGGCGAGCACTATGCGGGGTATGCACCCGGAAGCCGACGAGCACGCGCTGGCGCGTGGTCAGGCCGTCGCGCTGCTGCTCGCGTTGCGGGCGCACGAGCTGGACCGGACCCGGCAGGTGCTGGCGGAGAACGCGCGGGCCGGCCGGGGCAGGCTGGTCGAGCTGCTCTACGTGCTGGTGCGCGGGGTGGCCGCGATGCTGCACGAGGTGGGCTGGGACATCGCAGGCTCGCTGGCGGTGCGGCTGGAGTCGAGGCCGGACCTGGTGCCGGTGGACGCCGAGGTGGAACAGGCGCGGGCGCTGGTGCTGCGGGCCGTGCAGCTGGAGGCGGACGGGGACGCGGCCGGGGCCGAGCGGATCGTCGGGCAGGTGGTGGACGCCGAACCGAGCGTGGTCCTGGTGTGGGGACTGGTCACCGCGGCCGAACTCATCGAGCAGTTGCTGGTGGTCTGCCGGGACCGCGGCGTGCCGGTGCCGGCCTGGCTGGAACCGGCCGGATAACTGTGCGTAAGGCATTCTATTGCGCAAGATTCACCTGGACAGGCTATGTACTTCGGTACGCTCCGCTGTCCATAACGCACCCGTAGTGTTCTGGATCACTCTCGTTATGTGGATCTCTCCTCGGCAGAGCGGTTCTGCGCTACGCTTTGCTAGTCGTAGTCAGCTTTGCCTTAAGCGCCCGTGGGCTTATGACCACGGGTTTTGTTGTATGCCGAACCCTTCGGGGAAAGGGTGGATCTTGACTGCGGCCACGCCTCCAACCTGGGCGTGAGATCGGCCCTGCAAGGAGAGAAAAATGGCTTCTGGCACTGTGAAATGGTTCAACAGCGAGAAGGGCTTCGGCTTCATCGCGCAGGACGACGGCGGACCGGACGTGTTCGTGCACTACTCGGCGATCGTCGCCAAGGGCTACCGCTCGCTGGAGGAGAACCAGCGGGTGGAGTTCGAGATCACCCAGGGTCCGAAGGGCCCGCAGGCCGACCAGGTCCACACAGTCTGAGCTTTGTGGTTCTGATCTTCCTTTAGTCACACCCACGAATGGCCCGCACCACTCGGTGCGGGCCATTCGTGTCTGCGTCAACTACCGCCTGTATTGATTCCGTGCGCAAGATCACCCACGCGGACCCTTGCGGTTAACCGTTTACCTGCGCTAAGTGCACCCATTTGGGTGATTACGCAGCGGAGCTTCGAAGCGAAGACTCCCCGCATGCGTGCTGACCTCGAAGAACATCTAACGGCCGTACCGCGGCGACTCCGTCTGCGGCATGGCGAGGCCACCCACTTGCTCGACGGACTACTCGGACCGGGGGAACGGGTCCGCGCGGCGGTGGCCGGGATGCTCGCCGGGGTCGGGCCGGTGCTGGTCGTCGCGACCAACCGCCGGGTGCTGGCGGCCGGTCGCGACGGGTGGAACCTCTCGGTGCTCTACTCGCAGATCTCCAGCGTCGACTCGGGTGGCTGGCTCGGGCACACCGTGGTCATCCAGTCCGCGGGGACCGTCTACGCGGTGCGTTCCAGCCGGGCCACCCAGCTCTTCACCGCCACCGTGCAGGCGGGCATTCCCTCCGGCGCGCCCACCGCGCGGCTGGCCACGGCCATCTAGGCACTGCCTTCGCCGATGGCAGTCACCGGCTAGGCGGGCAGCTCCCCGATCACATGCGGCACCAGTCCGGCCAGGCGGCGGATCGAATCGGTGTCCAGCGCGATCGGCTCGCTCTGCCCGGCCAGCCGGTGGTTGCCGTGGAAGGTCACGTCCTCCTCACCCTGCAGGGCGACCAGCACGCAGCCGGGCACGTACAGCCACTGTGATCCGGTCGCTTCGTGCCGGATCATCCGCGGGCCGCCCATGGGCCATCGACGCAGCTCGTCGACTGCTTGCTCTAATCGGATCAGCCGGTCCCGGTCGGACTGCTGGAACTGGTCCCCGTTGATCCACTGCGCGACTCCCGCCCGGAAGCCGTCCATATCGCCGGGCCAGCCGGCCGGGTCGATCTTGCGGGTGGGCGCCCACTCCTTGTGCGCGATCGCCCGGTCGACGGCCAGGCGCAGGTGGCGGAGCAGCACGGCGACCCCTCGCGGGTAGACGTCGAGCTGCGCCTGCGTCCAGTCGCCGCGTCCGGTGGACTCGGCCTCGATGCCGATGATGTGGTTGTTGCCGTTGTCCCGGCCGCACCACGCGACGTAGCCCGCGCCCGCGTGGTAGGCGAGCCCGGCCGCGATGACGTACCAGGTGCCGTCCCGGGCCAGGCCCAGGTTGGACAGCGGGCCGGCCAGTCCTGGCCGCCCGTTGACGACCACGTCCAGCGACGGGAAGTTCCCGATCGCCGGTCCGGCCGTGTGGTGCATCATCACGCCACGGATGTCCGAGACGTTGCCGTGGCCGCGGTCCTGCCAGCCGGCCACCTCCTGCACGGAAAGCCCGGCCTGCCGGAGCACGGTGGCCATCCAGGTGAGTGCGTGAGCCATGGTGATCACCCCAAGCTCAACAAGAGTTGATAACAGAGAGTTACTAAATGGATGCGCTCGGTTATCTCTAGGGTGTGGTGAAAAAAGCACCTGGTCTAGCGCCAAGTGGGTGACTAGTCGACCAGCTCCAGCGTGACCAGCTCATCGGTCGGCGCGGCCACCACCTGGGCGCCGCCGCGGAAACGCACCACCAGGTCGCCCGCCGCGGTGGCCGCGGTGCCGGAGACCTGACCGACCGGGCCCAGGCTGCCGTAGAGCCGGGCCCACTGACCCGGGCGCAGCACCGAGGCGAGCACCGCCGGGCCCGCGCTGAACCGGGAGGCCGGTTGCAGCCAGGTGGTCACCAGCTGCCAGCCGCCGAAGCCCACCACCAGGCCGATGGCCAGGCCCAGCCAGCCCAGCACCGGGGTCAGCACGGCGATCCCGGCCAGCCCGCTGAGCAGTGCCGAGGGCACCGGGCGGCGGCCCAGTAGCAGCCAGCCGGTGGTGCGCACGGTGCCGTCGGGGCACAGCCCGCGCGGGGTGCGGCCGTCGGGCAGCCGCGGTGGTTCGACCTCGCCCGGCGGGCGTTCGCCGAGCACCTCGGTGACCAGCACGGGGTCCACCGGCAGGGTGTGCGCGCATTCCGGGCACACCAGCAACAGGCCGGAGCCGTTGCGGATCGGCCGCAGCTCGCCGTGTCCGATCGGACAGCCATAGGCCCGGTCGGGCTCTCGCTGCCATTCGATCAGCGCGGTGACGGCCGCGTCGTCGGGCTGCTCACCGGTCACAGGCAACCCCGTCGCCGTCCTTGTCCAGCTCCGGGCGGTACCCGGGCTGATCGCGCAGCAGCGGCGCCTTGCCGGCCTTCCGCACCTGCGCGCAGTTCTTGTAGAAGGGCGCGTCCGCGGTGCTCGTCGGCGCGGGGGTGCTGCTCGGCGGCGGTGCGGCCGTGGGCGGCGGGACCGCGGCGGTGGAGCTGCTGCTCGGCGCGGCAGTGCTGGTCGTGCCGGCGCGCTGGCAGGCCGCCAGCCAGTCGGCGAGCAGGGTGGCGTACTCGTGGCCCGCGGTGAACACCCTGGCCGCCGGGCGGGAGTTCTCCTCGCGCAGGTCGAGCAGGCCGACCTTCTTGCCCAGCAACTCTTTCTCCGCGAACCGGGCCGCGTCCCCGGCCGCGCAGCCGGGCTGGGCACCCGGCTGCGGGGTGCCCACCACCTGCACGGTCACCGGTGCGCCGCTCTCGTCGGTGCCGGTGATGGTGCGTGCGTCGAGCACCTTGGTCACCGTCAGCACCCGGCTCGGCCAGGCCGGGGTGCGCCCGGCGATCGGCGGCGCGGTGATGCTCGGGGTGATCGCACTGGAGGTGCCCAGCGGCTGCACCACGCCACCGGCCAGCGGATCGGGTTGCTCAGTCGGTAGCACCGGCAGTGAACCGGCCGCGCTGATGAGGGCCACCGTGGCCAGCGTGCCGCCGGTGGTGCTGAGCAGCCGCTGCCAGGTCGCCGCCCGCCACCACCAGCGGCGCAGCGTGGAGGCCCTGGGCAACTCACTCATCGCTTCTCCCGGCGGACTCGACTTGGCTCCGGGCAGTTCATCACTGTTCACCTGCCGTGACAATCCTCGCACTGTCGGCAGCCTCGAATGGGTAGGTATCGCGCAAAAAAGCCGGACCCGGACACGCATCGCGTGCCAGGCCCGGCCTTGATCCCGCGGCTGGGCGGGAGTGGCGCTACTTCGAGTGCGGCTTGAGGGTCCAGATGATGTCCAGCGCGCCGGTCACCACGCCCTCGGCGTTGGTGATCTCCACGTGCACCGGGATCTCCGGGCGGGTGCCCGACTCCAGCTCGGCCACCGCCTCCGCGGCCGGCCTGCCCAGCGTGGCGGTGGCGGTCAGCGGTCCGAGCGCGAGCTTGTAGAAGCCGATCTGACCCTTGGTGGGCAACGGGATCGCGATCGCGAGCTGATCAGCGAAGGCGGCCAGCACCAGTGCGCCGGAGGCGGTCTCGGCCACGCCGAACATCATCGCCGCGTGCGGTCCGCCGACGTGGTTGCGCAGTTCCTCGGCATCGCCGAGGGCGGCGACCACCCGCTCTGGAGTGGTCTCGGTGAACTCGATGCCGACGGTGCGCACCCACGGCACGACCTGCTTCATCAGGTCGCCGACCTGGCTGGTGTCCACGCTCATACCCGGCATGTTACTCACGGGTAACCGAATTTGGGAAGTGCCGGAACAACGCGCCGCGGCCGCTGGTTGGGCTGAAGGTGCTGATCGGCGAACTGTCCGCGCGCACCGGGGTCAGTCCGCGGTCGCTGCGCTACTACGAGAAGCAGGGCCTGCTGGTTCCCGGGCGCTCGGTCAACGGCTACCGCGAGTACCCCGAGTCAGCGGTGGACACCGTCGGCGTGGTGCGCAGGCTGATCGAGGCCGGACTGTGCACCGGGACCATCGCGCGGGTGCTGCCGTGCGTGCGCGCCGAGGGCGCCGCGGTGGTGCCGTGTGCCGGGCTGGTGGCCGAACTGGCGGTCGAACGGGCCCGGATCACCGCCCAGCTGACCGAGCTGTCCCGCTCCCGTGAGCTGCTGGACGAGGTCATCGCCGCAGCTCAGTGACGGTCTGCGCACGCAGCGTGCGGAGATCCAGGTCACCGGAAAAATAGTTTGCGAAATAAGAGTTCTCGCCGCATGCTTGTATGCAGCAACTAATTGGATGATGCAAGCAACTAGAGGGATCGACATGGACGAGACGGGACTGGCCCAGGCCAACGAGATCGGCATGGCCCTGGTCCGGCTCAACCGCGCGACGGCGTGCATGGCGGCGCAGAGCGCCAAACTGGGGATCGACAAGACTTCGTTCACTCTGCTCGCCACGCTGGTGCACACCGGGCCGCTGCGGTCCAGCGCGCTGGCCGAAGCCGTCTACTCCGATCCATCCACGATCAGCCGTCAGGTGGCCCAACTGGTCAAGGACGGCCTGGTCGAACGAACCGCCGACCCCCTCGATGGCCGGGCCACCCTGCTGGCCGCCACCGAGTCCGGGCGTGCGCTGTTCCTCCGGCATCGCGACCGGCGCAACGAGATGATCGCCAGCATGGTCTCCGGCTGGCCGCCGGAGGACCGGCGGCAGTTCGCCACCCTGCTGCATCGCTTCGTGGGCGCCTACGAGGAACACATGCCCGGCCTGATCGCCGAACTGGTCGACTACGCCCGTTCGGGAGTGGAGAAGTAGATGTCAGACACCCCAACCGCTCCGGTCGCCAGCGGCCTGAGTCATCGCCAGATCATGGCCATCATGTCCGGTCTGATGATGGGCATGTTCCTGGCCGCCCTCGACCAGACCATCGTCTCCGCGGCCATGCGCACCATTGCCGACCAGCTGCACGGGCAGACCGTGCAGGCGTGGGCGACCACCGCGTACCTGATCACCGCGACCATCTCGACCCCGCTGTACGGCAAGCTGTCCGACATCTACGGCCGCAAGCCGATGTACCTCACCGCGATCTCGCTGTTCCTGATCGGCTCCGCGCTGTGCGGGGTGGCGAACTCGATGTACGAGCTGGCCGCCTTCCGCGCCGTGCAGGGCCTGGGCGCCGGTGGCCTGATGTCCCTGGCGCTGGCGATCATCGCCGACGTGCTGCCGCCCCGGGAGCGCGCCAAGTACCAGGGCTTCTTCATGGCCGTCTTCGGCATCTCCAGCGTGGCCGGTCCGGTCGCCGGCGGTTTCTTCGCCGGGCTGAACGAGTTCATGGGCATCGACGGCTGGCGCTGGGTCTTCCTGGTCAACCTGCCGCTGGGCATCGCCGCGCTGATCGTGGTCACCAGGGTGCTCAACATCCCGCACAACCGGGTCAACCACCGCATCGACTTCCTCGGCGCGGCCTCGCTGGCCGTCGGCCTGGTGCCGCTGCTGATCGTGGCCGAGCAGGGCAGGCAGTGGGGCTGGGGCGACCCGCTCACCCTGGGCCTGATCGGCCTGGGCATCGCCGGGCTGGTGGCCTTCGTGCTGGCCGAACGGCGGATGGGCGATGAGGCGCTGCTGCCGCTGCGACTGTTCCGCAGCTCGGTGTTCAGCCTGGGCAACCTGCTCAACTTCATCATCGGCATCGGCATGTTCGGCGGCCTGCTCTCGCTGCCGCTGTACCTGCAGATCGTCAAGGGCATGAGCCCGACCGAGTCCGGCCTGATGATGCTGCCGCTGACCTTCGGCATCCTCACCGCGAGCATGTACAGCGGCACCCGGACCGCGAAGACCGGGCGGTACAAGACCTTCCCGATCGTGGGCATCGGCCTGATCGTGGCCGCGCTGCTGCTGTTCAGCACCATCGGCTTCAGCACCCCGCTGTGGCTGAGCGCGATCTACATGGTGCTCATGGGCGCCGGGCTCGGGGCCTGCATGCAGACCCTGGTGCTGGCGGTGCAGAACGACGTGCCGCCCTCGGACATGGGCGTGGCCACCGCCTCGGTGACCTTCTTCCGGCAGATGGGCGGCACCATCGGCGCCGCGGCCTTCCTGTCGATCCTGTTCGGGGTGGTCGGCGACCGCATCGCCAGTGCCCTGCGCAGCGCCGCGCTCACCCCGGAGTTCCTGGCCGCGGTGCGCGATCCGGCGGTGCTGGCCAACCCGGCCAACAAGCCGGTGCTGGACATGATGGCCAACGGCGGGGTGGGCGCCCCGTCGCTGGATGACACGTCCTTCCTGATCCACCTCGACCCGCGGCTGGCGCGGCCGTTCCAGGACGGCTTCTCCTCCGCGATGGACACCGTCTTCCTCACCGGCGCGCTGGTGATGGTGGTGGCCTTCGTGGTGGTCTGGTTCCTCAAGGAGAAGCCGCTGTCCAACCAGTCCGGCATGCAGCGCCGGGCCCAGGAGGAGCACGCGGCCGCCGCACTGGCCGGCTGATCGATCCCACCACGACGACGGCCCCGGGCGCGCTGCGCTCGGGGCCGTTGTGTGTTCCGGGTGCGGGCGGTCAGTGCTGCCCGTCGGCGTTCTTCAGGCGCTCGTAGGAGCGGACGACCTCGGCCTCGGCCTCGGTGCGGCCGACCCAGGAGGCGCCCTCCACGCTCTTGCCCGGCTCAAGGTCCTTGTAGACCTCGAAGAAGTGCTGGATCTCCAGGCGGTGGTACTCGGCGAGGTGGTGGATGTCGCGCAGGTGCTCCGAGCGCGGGTCCGCCGCCGGGACGCAGAGCAGCTTGTCGTCGCCGCCCTTCTCATCGGTCATCCGGAACATGCCGATGGTGCGGGCCCGGATGAGGCAGCCGGGGAAGGTCGGCTCCTGCACGAGCACCAGCGCGTCCAGCGGGTCGCCGTCCTCGCCGAGCGTGTTGTCCACGAAGCCGTAGTCCGCCGGGTACTGGGTGGCGGTGAACAGGGTGCGGTCCAGCTTGATGCGCCCTGTTTCGTGGTCCATCTCGTACTTGTTCCGCACACCCTTGGGGATCTCGATGGTGACGTCGAACTCCACGCGGTTCCTCGCTCGTTCTTCGGATCGGCACGTGCCCCGGCTAGCAGGCGCAGCCGAGCTGTGTCTAGACCCGTCTAGTGTGGACCAAGAGTCGCGCCGAAACCGCTCCGAGCGGGCCTGGGACGGTGTGACATTGACCGAGTTCAGAAGTTCCTTTCTCCATCCGCCGCAGGAGGACACGCGTGACCGGAGGCGAGCAGCCGCACGGCAACGGCCCGGTGCCACCGCCGCAGCAGGGCGCATCACCGCAGGTCAACCCGGGCCTGGATCAGGTGACGGTGCGGCTGCCGGTGCCCGCTGCGGCCCCCGCGCAGCCGGTCAGGGTCGGACCGCCGCCGCCAGCGGCCGCCACTGCCGCCGCGGCGCCACCCAAACCGGGGAAACGCGGCCGGAAACTTCTGGTGCTCGCCGCCGTGCTGGTGCTGGTGGCCGGGCTCGGCGTGGGCGGGGTGCTCGGCGGGCCCTGGATCGCCCAGCAGCTCGGCCTCAGCGGTGAGGGCGGGGCAGGCACCCAGCCGCCGCCCGCGCCGCTGAACCCGCAGGCCGCGCTGCGCGCGCTGCCCGCACAGGCCCCGACCCCCAGCCCGAAGGGCGTGGCCGCCGCGCTGGACCCCCTGGCAGGCAACGCCGCGCTGGGTGAGCTGACCGGCAGCGTGCTCGACGCGAGCACCGGCGCGGTGCTGTGGGAACGCGGCGCGGCCACCGCGCGCACCCCGGCCTCCACCGGCAAGCTGGTCACCGCGGCCGCGGCGCTGCTCGCCCTGGATCACCAGACCCGGCTCAGCACCACCGTGCTGGAAGGTCCGGAACCGGGCACCGTGGTGCTGGTCGGCGGCGGCGACACCACACTGTCCGCGCTGCCCGCGAACAAGCCCACCTACTTCTACCCGGACGCCGCGCGCCTGGACGACCTCGCTGAGCAGGTCAAGGCCAAGGCCGGCGGACCGGTCAAGAAGATCATCATCGACGTGGACCGGTACGCCGGTCCGCCGCTGGCCCCCGGCTGGCTGGCGGTGGACATCGCCGGCGGGCACGTCGCGCCGATGGTGCCGCTGATGGTGGACGCGGCCCGACGCGACCCGCTGACCTCCACCACCCCGCGTACCGACAAACCGGCCCAGGCGGCAGCCAACGAGCTGGCCAAACGGCTCGGCGGCAACCCGGCCACCGAGGTCGGCTCCGCGCCCAAGGGCGCCAAGGTACTGGCCAAGGTCGACTCACCGCCGCTGCCCCGGCTGGTCGCGGCCTTCCTGTCCACCTCGGACAACATCCTGGCCGAGGCGGTGGCCAGGGAGACCGCCCGCGGCACCGGCAACGAGCCCTCCTTCGCCGGGGCCAGCAAGGCCGCGCTGGACGTGCTCTCCCGCAACGGTTTCGACCTGGCCGGGGTGAAGATGTCCGACGGCAGCGGCCTGTCCACCGAGGACCGGGTGCCGGCCAAGTTCCTCAGCTCGCTGCTGGCCGCGGCCGCCGGCACCGATGCCAAGGCGGCCAAACTGCGGCCGCTGCTCACCGGCCTGCCGGTGGCGGGCGGCACCGGCACCCTGGCCAAGCGGTACGAGAAGGGCCAGAACGCCACCGGCCGCGGCTGGGTGCGGGCCAAGACCGGCACCCTGGACGGGGTGAACAGCCTGGCCGGCGTCGTCACCACCAACGATGGTCGCCTGCTGGCCTTCTCCTTCATGGCCACCGGCGCGGCCAGCGATCCGGCGCGGGACGCGCTCGACTCGCTGGCCGCGGCGTTGCGGCGCTGTGGTTGTGGCTAGCCGCGGTTGTAGCTAGCTGAACGGCACCGGCCGCGGGTTGGGCGCGCACTCCGCGTCCGCCCGCACCCCCGGCTGCCGGGCTGGCAGCTCGCCGCGCAGCAGGAAGGCGTTCAGCGCGGCGTTCACGCAGGCGTTGCCGTTGGGCGTGACGCCGTTGCTGGTGCCGCCCGGCTGGGCCAGCAACGCCGAATTGGGCCAGCGGGACCGGGTTTCCAGGCTGCCGGTGAACGGGCTCTCCGCGTCCAGCGTCTCGGCCAGCAGCAACGCGCGGGTCTGGCCGCCGGTGTGCACCGGCGCGGAAGCCTCGACCGGCCAGCGCAGGCAGGGCGCGTTGAACCAGACGTTGCCCCAGGTGGTGTCCGGGGCGACGGTGTGCAGGGCCTGGGCGTCCCGGCGCCAGCCGGGGAAGTCGGCTGGCAGCTGCGCGTCGGTGCAGATCTGGGCCAGCAGCGCGGCGTAGACGTTGTCGTTGCCGCGGTGCATGACCTGGGTGAACAGCGCCTTGAGCGGTTCGGCGTCAGCGGTGCGCACCCAGTCGGCCAGCGCCTGGCCGAACACCGGCCAGCTCGCCTGGTTGTAGGCGGGCACCAGGAAGAAGTCGAGCAGCTCCGACGGCCCGATCGCGCCGCCGGCCGGCTGCTCACTCACCTCGCGGATCTTGTTGTCCCACAACGCCTTCACTTCATCCCGGGTGCGGCCGAGGTGGTAGCTCGCGTCGTGCTCGGCCAGCCAGTCGAACCAGGTCAGGAAGTTGCGCTGCAACGGCTGGGCCAGGTCGACGTTGTTCGCGCCGTACCAGACCCGGCGCGGGTCGGTGCTGCTGTCCAGCACCATCCGGCCCAGCCGGAACGGGTACCGGGTGGCGTAGACCTGGGCCTGGTAGCTGCCGTGCGTCTGGCCGAACAGCGATACCGTCTGCCTGCCGAGCGCGGCCCGCACGTAGTCCATGTCCGCGGCCACGTCCACCGCGCGCATGTGCGGCAGCAGCGCCTTGGCCTCCTGGCTGGCGCAGGCCTGCGCGTAGGACCTGGTCCGGTCCAGCCACACCTGCTCGTCCGCGGCCGAGGCCGGCACGTACTTCGGGCGGTTGAAATCGTGGTAGTCCGGCACACAGCTCAGCGCCGGGCTGCTCGGGGCGAGCCCGCGCCGGGCGAAGCCGACCCAGTCGTAGGCCGCGCCCGCGCCGGGCAGCTTGGCCGCGGTCAGCGGGAACAGGTAACCACCGCCGGTGAAGGCGTCCGGGGCGACCAGCAGCACCCCGAGGTACGCACTTTCAGGCACCGAATGCTTCACCCGCGATACGGCCAGACTGATTCGGGGGCCGCCGGGGTTCGCTTGGTCCAGCGGCACCGGGAGGTCGGTGCACTCGGCCCCCGCGGCGGCCAGTTGGGCGTCCGCACACGGCTTCCAGCTGATCAACGGCGTGGCGGCGGCGGTGGGCACGGTCAGCGCGGATAACAGCATCGCTGCCGCGACCGAGCCTCTGAGCAGTCGTTTCACCCGGATTCCTCTCAGTGAGTCAGGGTCTCGATCGCGACCGTAACCATGCTGTTCACCGGCTGGCCGATGACGATCACGGGGGGTGCCAGGTAGCGTCCTAGGGGTGAACGCGGGATCGGCCGCACGGCCGCTGGATCCGGCTGAGGGGCCGGGGCCTGTCGACTGGGGTGTCGCCACGGCGACCGCTCAGCGGCTGCTCCGCCCTGGGCCCGTCATCGCCCGCGACGCCGCCCAGGCGGCCGTGCGCGGGATGCGGGAACTCTCCGTCGCCGCGGAGAGCCACGTCCGCGAGATCACCGGCCTCGGCGCGGGACTCCCGTTGCTGCCCGGCGATGTGGTCGACCGCCCGGACTGGGTGCGGGCCGCCGTGGACGGCCTGGCCGCGCTCACCGATCACGCGCTGCCCCGCGGCGCGGGTGGCTGGCGCGGTGGCGTGCTGGCCGGGACCGCCGGGGTGCAGGCCGGGATGGTGCTGGCCTACCTGAGCACCAGGGTGCTCGGGCAGTACGACCCCTTCGGCGGTGCGGACGGCGCGGGCAGGCTGCTGCTGGTGGCGCCGAACATCGTGGCCGCGCAACAGGCCCTGCGGGTGCCCGAAACGGACTTCTGGATGTGGGTGTGCCTGCACGAGTCCACCCACCGGCTCCAGTTCACCGCGGTGCCCTGGCTGCGCGAACACTTCGCCGCCCAGGTCGGCACCCTGCTCTCCGCCATGGACGACGCCACCGCCGGGCTGCTCTCCAGGGCCGGTGAGGCACTGCGCTCGGCCCGCCGCAAGGACACCGAGGAACCACCGGTCGCGCTGGTCGAGCTGTTGCAGACGCCAGGGCAGCGGGCCGTGCTGGACCGGATCATCGCGCTGTCCACCCTGCTGGAGGGGCACGCCGACCACGTGATGGACGCGGCCGGACCGGCCGTGGTGCCCAGCGTGGCCACCATCCGCTCCCGGTTCACCGTGCGCCGCAACCCGCGCGGGCTGGCCGACCGGGTGCTGCGCGCGCTGCTCGGCGTGGACGCCAAGATCCGCCAGTACGCCCAGGGCTCGGCCTTCACCGGGCACGTGGTCGACCGGGTCGGCATGACCGGGTTCAACCGGGTCTGGACCTCGCCGGAGACCCTGCCCAGCCGGGCCGAGATCGCCGATCCGGACGCCTGGATCCGCCGCGTGCTCGGCTGAGTCGTTGTCCGCGCCCGATCCGGCGGTCTCGCAGGTCCGCACCGCGCTGCGCCGTTTCCTGGACCGCCACCGGGTCACCGGCCAGATCGCGGTGGCCTGCTCCGGCGGTGCGGACTCGCTGGCGCTGGCCGCCGCGACCGTCCACTGTGGACGAAAGCGCGATCTTGACGTGCACGGCCTGGTGGTCGACCACCGGCTCCAGCCCGGTTCGGCCGAGGTCGCGGCCAGGGCCGCCGAACAGCTCCGCGAACTGGGCGCCTCGGCCAGGGTGCTGACCGTCGAGGTCACCGGACCGGGCGGGCCGGAGGCGGCCGCCCGCCGGGCCCGCTACGCCGCCCTGCGTGCCGCCGTGCCCGAGGGTGCGCTGGTGCTGCTCGGGCACACCAGGGACGACCAGGCCGAGACCGTGCTGCTGGGCCTTGGCCGCGGCTCCGGGCCGCGCTCGATCGCCGGGATGGCCGAACTGGACCCGCCCTGGGGCCGCCCACTGCTCGGCCTGGCCAGGACCACCACCGCGGCCGCCTGCGCCGCGCTGGGCCTGGACACCTGGTCCGATCCGCACAACCTCGACCCGGCCTACACCCGCGTCCGGCTGCGCCGGGAGGTGCTGCCGCTGCTGGAGGAGGTGCTCCAGGGCGGGGTGGCCGCCGCGCTGGCCCGCACCGCCGCCCAGCTCCGTGAGGACACCCAGGCCCTGGACGAGCTGGCCGCCGGGCTGCTGGCGCAGGCCCGCGACGGCGACGGCCTGGCCGTCGGCGCGCTCAAGGCCGCACCCGCCGCGCTGCGCCGCCGGGTGCTGCGGAGCTGGCTGCTCGGCGCGGGTGTGAGCGAACTCACCGACCCCCAGTTGCGGGCTGTGGACGCCCTGGTGGCGCATTGGCGTGGTCAAGGGGGTGTCGCGCTGCCCGGCGGGTTGGTGGCCGGGCGCGCGCATGACAGGCTGGTCCTCGACCGATCGTTGTGACTGAGGGGAAGCCGCGCCGTGTACGAGGGCGACATTGCCTCCGTGCTCGTTTCCGAGCAGCAGATCCAGGACAAGACCGCCGAGCTGGCGAAGAAGATCGCCGCTGACTACCCGACCGACGGACGCTCCTCGGACCTGCTCCTGGTCGGCGTCCTCAAGGGCGCGGTGATGTTCATGGCCGATGTGGCCAGGGCGTTGCCCGTGCCGGTGCAACTGGACTTCATGGCCGTCAGCTCCTACGGCTCCGCGACCTCCTCCTCCGGGGTGGTCCGCATCCTCAAGGACCTGGACCGGGACATCGCCGGGCGGGACGTGCTGATCGTCGAGGACATCATCGACTCCGGCCTGACCCTGTCCTGGCTGCTGAAGAACCTGGCCTCGCGCCGACCGGCCACGCTGGAGGTCTGCACGCTGCTGCGCAAGCCGGACGCGGTCAAGGTGGACGTGCCGGTGAAGTACGTCGGCTTCGACATCCCGAACGAGTTCGTGGTCGGGTACGGCCTGGACTACGCCGAGCGCTACCGCGACCTGCCCTACATCGGCACGCTCGACCCCAAGGTCTACACGACCTGAGTCAGGGCAGGCCCTAGCAGTTCGGCCGGCAGCGGCGCTGGATCAGCGCGTCCATCAGCACCGCGCGGATGTCGGTGGCCTCCCGCGCCGCGTAGGCCTTGCCGCCGGTCACCTTGGCGACCTGCTGCAACGCGTTGAGATCGGCATCGGGCCCGAGTCCGATGCCGATCACCGGCACCGGCTGGGCCGGGTCGGTCTCCGCGGTCAGCGTCTGCACCAGCCCGCCCAGGTCCAGCCCGGAGCGGTTGTCGTTGGCGCCGTCGGTGATCAGCACCACCGAGTTGATCCGCTTGCTGTCGAAGTCCTTCTTCACCGTGCGCACCGCGGCCAGCAGCGTGTCGTAGAGCGCGGTGTTGCCCTTGACCTTGCCCGGCAACGTGGCCGCCGCGCCGGCCAGCGCGGCCCGCCGGTTGACCCCGGCCATCGGCTCGGCCAGCGGGCCGAGGCTGACCAGTTCGGTCCAGTGCCGGTTCGGCGCGTGGTCGGTGGAGAAGGCCCACAGGCCGATGTGCGTGGTGTCGGGCAGCAGTCCCAGCGCGGTGCCCGCGGCGTCGCGGGCCAGCTCGATCCGGGACTGGCCGTTGCCCGCCTTGGCCGCCATAGAGCCGGAGACGTCGATCACCGCCAGCATCCGGGCGTCCAGGGTCACCGCGCTGTAGGTGCGCAACACCTCGGCGGCCTGGTCCGGGGTGGGCAGCGGCAGCAGCGAGGGCGGGTTCGGGCTCACCCCGGCATCCGCCCATGCCTGGTCCGCGCGGCCGCCGGGATCGCGGAAACCGGCGTCCCGGAACCGTTTGGCGGTGCTGTCGGTGCGCAGGAACCGGCTGAAGGTCTCCGCCGCCTCCGCGGTGCCCGGCGCCTCCTCCTTGCTGGCCACCCTGGTCAGCGGGTAGTCGAAGGAGATCGTGCCCTCGTCCGGGTAGAACGCGGTCGCCTTGACGCCGAGGCCGCGCCGGTTGTGCGCGATCACCGACTGCTCGGTGGCGGAGAAGGCGGGCGCGGTCTCCGGTTCCGCGGCCAGCTTGTCGAAGCCGTCGCGCACCAGCGGCATGGTGTTGCGGCCCACCCGCAGCAGCGCGGCCACCAGCTCCTGGCGCGGGCTGCCGTCCGGGTTGCCCAGCAGCGAACGGATCAGCATCAGGGTGGCCAGGCCCTCGGTGGTGCCTGCCGGGTCGCCGATCGTGGTGGTCACGCCGCCGTCGACCACCCGCTTCCAGGACACCGCCCCGCCCAGCTTCTCGCTGGTCCCTGGGCCTGCCACGACCACCAGCGGCGAACTGGCCAGGGACTGGCCGGGCTCGATCGAGGCCACCGCGCTGGGCGCGGCCGAGGACTCGGCCTGCTTCTTGCCGCGCTGGGCCCACAGCCCGGAGTCCGGGATCCACAGCGCGGGCACCTTCTGCCCGGGGATCACCGGGCCGGTGACGTCGGTGGCGGCCTCGGCGGAGTTCATCGGGCGCACCTCGACCTTGACGCACTTGCCGCCGACCGCGGTCTTCGACTGGTGGAACTCGTCCGCGGCCGCCTTGACCACGGGTTCCACCGCGGGCGCTGTGGTCACGTAGAGCGGGAGCTCGCCCGCGCAGCCGCCCGTCGGGTCCCACACTCGCAGCGCGACCACGGTGGCCCCGGCCGCGACGACAACACCGAGCAGCGCGCCGAGGGGGAGTGCGGCCCTCTTGAGACCTGCGCTGGGCCTGGAGAGCTGGTGACGACCAGACATGGCCCTTCGAGACCCTTCCGTATAGAAAATAGTCGACCAACTTCCACCTGATATGGTGAAAGATTTTTCGCACCCCGACGTCTGCGACCACGGAGAATGACATATTCACTCGTCCGTGAAAAGACGGCGACTTCGTACTCACTCGTACGGATCAGCGGGCTCCAGCGTTCAGCGATCAAGGCTCAACCGAACGGGTCAGCTCGGGGTGGCGCTGCTCACACCCGCGAGACACCGGTCACCTGGGGAACCCCAGCGGCCGCCCGACCGTTGGCAAGGCGAAACAGTGCGTGGGCGGCCGGTCCGCTCACCAGGCCGCTACACCATGGGCGGTACGCTGGCCGGACGATGGTTTCCCGCTCCGCGTCAGCGGCGGGTGCTCCGTTGCCCGGCACGCAAGTCAGGGAGGGTGGAGGCCGCCCCGCGGCCGCACGTTAATGGACCGCAAGCGCCTGCTCCGCAACCCGCTGATCTGGATCGTCGCGGCGTTGCTGCTCTACTACGCGTTCAGCGTCCTGCTCGATGACGCACGAGGGTTCTCCCAGGTACCCACGTCCAAGGTCATCGAGCAGCTGAAGAACGGCAACGTCAAGGAAGCGGTCCTCGAGGACAAGGAGCAGCGGCTCCGGGTCAGCCTGACCAACGCCGTCGACGGCAAGGACAAGCTGATCACCTACTTCCCCGCGCAGAGCGCGGACGACATCCTGGGCCAGCTGGAGAACGCCAAGGGCGTCACCGGCGGCTGGGATGTCAAGGTCACCCAGGAGTCCGTGCTCCTGCAGGCCCTCTTCTACCTGATCCCGGCCGGTCTGCTGCTGCTGTTGTTCCTCTGGATGATGAACAACGCCCAGGGCGGCGGGAACCGGGTGCTCAACTTCGGCAAGTCCAAGGCCAAGCAGCTCTCCAAGGACATGCCCAAGACCACCTTCGCCGACGTCGCGGGCGCGGACGAGGCCGTGGAAGAGCTGTACGAGATCAAGGACTTCCTGCAGAACCCCGGCCGCTACCAGGCACTGGGCGCGAAGATCCCCAAGGGCGTGCTGCTCTACGGCCCGCCCGGCACCGGCAAGACCCTGCTCGCCCGCGCGGTCGCCGGTGAGGCCGGCGTGCCGTTCTACTCGATCTCCGGTTCGGACTTCGTGGAGATGTTCGTCGGTGTCGGCGCCTCCCGGGTGCGCGACCTGTTCGAGCAGGCCAAGCAGAACGCGCCGTGCATCATCTTCGTGGACGAGATCGACGCGGTCGGCCGCCATCGCGGCGCCGGCCTCGGCGGCGGGCACGACGAGCGGGAGCAGACCCTCAACCAGCTGCTGGTGGAGATGGACGGCTTCGACTCGCGCGGCGGGATCATCCTGATCGCGGCGACCAACCGGCCGGACATCCTGGACCCGGCGCTGCTGCGCCCCGGCCGGTTCGACCGGCAGATCCCGGTGGCCGCACCGGACATGCGCGGCCGTCGGCAGATCCTGCACGTGCACTCCAAGGGCAAGCCGCTGGACCCCGACGTCGACATGGACTCGCTGGCCAAGCGCACCGTCGGCTTCTCCGGCGCCGACCTGGCCAACGTGATCAACGAGGCCGCGCTGCTCACCGCCCGGCACAACGGCAACCTGATCAACGCCGCCGCGCTGGAGGAGTCGGTGGACCGCGTGGTCGGCGGTCCGGCTCGGAAGAGCCGGATCATCTCCGAACGCGAGAAGAAGATCGCGGCCTACCACGAGGCCGGGCACGCGCTGGCCGCCTGGGCCATGCCCGACCTGGAGCCGGTCTACAAGGTCACCATCCTGCCCCGCGGGCGCACCGGCGGACACGCGCTGGTCGTGCCCGAGGACGACAAGGAGCTGATGACCCGCTCGGAGATGATCGCCCGGCTGGTCTTCGCCCTGGGCGGTCGCGCGGCGGAGGAACTCGTCTTCCACGAGCCCACCACCGGCGCCTCCAGCGACATCGAGCAGGCGACCAAGATCGCCCGCGCGATGGTCACCGAATACGGCATGAGCGCCCGGCTGGGCGCGGTCAAGTACGGCAAGAACGAGGGCGAGCCGTTCCTCGGCCGCTCCATGGGCCACCAGCCCGACTACTCCCTCGAGGTCGCGCACGAGATTGACGAGGAAGTGCGCAAGCTCATCGAGGCCGCGCACGACGAGGCCTGGGACGTGCTCAACACCTACCGGGACGTGCTGGACAACCTGACCCGCGAGCTGATCGAACGCGAGACCCTCCAGCGCAAGGACCTGGAGGTGATCTTCGAGTCGGTCGAGAAGCGCCCGCGGATCACCCTGTTCAACGACTTCGGCGACCGCGTCCCCTCCGACCGCCCGCCGATCAAGACCCCCGGCGAGCTGGCCAAGGAGCGCGGCGAGCCGTGGCCCCCGGTCCAGGAGGAGACGCCCACCCCGGTCGCCTCGGTGCCCGGCGGCAACGAACTGCCCGGCGGCCCGCCGTACCCGCAGCCGGAACCCGGCCCGAACGGCACCCCCGCCGGTCAGCCGCAGCCGCCCACCGGCTGGAACGCCCAGCCCACCCAGCCGGTTCCGTCGGCGGGCCCGCCCTACTACGGCGCGCCCCCCGGCTGGACCCCGGCCACGGTGCCCGGCGGCCAGCAGTGGCCGACCCAGCAGCCGCCGCAGGGCACCCCGCCCCCGGAGGCGCAGGCCAAGCCGACCGACAACCGGGACACCAGCACCACCCGGCCGATCGACTCCGAGCCGCCGGACGGCAACCGCTGAACACGGACAAGCAGCAGGGACGGCCCGCCTTCGACCACACCAGGGCGGAGGCGGCCGTCCGCGAACTACTCCTGGCCTGCGGCGAGGACCCGGACCGGGACGGCCTCAAGGACACCCCGTCCCGGGTCGCCCGCGCCTACCGCGAGATGTTCGCCGGCCTGTACACCGAACCCGACTCGGTGCTGAACAAGACCTTCGACGAGAGCCACGAAGAACTGGTCCTGGTCAAGGACATCCCGATGTACTCGACGTGCGTGCCGAGCAAGCAGACGGTCAACGCCGTCGGCGGTCGCAAGGCCGCCAGGGATGTCCGCGTCGGCGACCGGTTGTGGACCCTGGCCGACGGACGCGCGCAGCAGACCGAGGTCACCGAGGTCACCGCCCGCCCGGCCCGCGAGCTGGTCGAGGTCACCACCGAGGAAGGCCGCTTCGTCCTGACCCCGGACCACCCCCTGGCAACCCCGGCGGGCTGGCAGGAGGCCAAGGACGTCGGCGGCAGCTACCTTGAGTGGACGCCGCTGGCCGACCTCGGCGCTCAGCTCGCCCGGCCGATGGCGCTTGCCAGTGCCCGGACGCCGGTGCTCGTAGGCAGGGACGACTGGACCCTGCGGCACGGGTTCGCCCAGGACGCGCACCGCACCGAACTGGTCGACTCGCGCTGGACCCAGGTGCTCTCGGTGCGACCGGTCCAGGCGGCCGAGACCGTGTACAGCTTCACCTGCGACCCCCATCCGACCTTCCTGGTCGCCGGGCACCTCACGCACAACTGTGAGCACCACCTGGTGCCCTTCCACGGGGTCGCGCATGTCGGCTACATCCCGAACAGCCACGGCCGGGTCACCGGTCTGTCCAAGATCGCGCGGCTGGTCGACCTCTACGCCAAGCGGCCTCAGGTGCAGGAACGGCTGACCTCGCAGGTGGCGGACGCGGTGGTGCGCAAGCTGGATCCGCGTGGGGTGATCGTGGTGATGGAGGCCGAGCACCTCTGCATGGCCATGCGCGGGATCCGGAAACCGGGGTCGCGCACGATCACTTCGGCCGTCCGTGGTCTGCTGAAGACCTCGGCCTCCTCTCGGGCCGAGGCGCTGGAGCTGATCAAGGGACGGTGAACGTGATGGGAGCGGCGCTGCATCGGCTGCTGCCCGACCCCGGCCGGTGTGTCGTCATGGGCGTGGTCAACGTGACCCCGGACTCCTTCTCCGACGGCGGTCGCTACCTGGACGCCGCGGACGCGGTGGCGCATGGCATCGAGATGCATCGGCGGGGCGCCGACCTGGTCGATGTCGGCGGCGAGTCCACCCGGCCGGGTGCGGAGCGGGTGGCGCCGGAGGTGGAGGCCGCCAGGGTGGTGCCGGTGATCCGGGAGCTGGTGGCCGAGGGTGTGCTGGTGAGTGTGGACACCATGCGCTCGGAGGTGGCGCTGGCCGCGCTGGCGGCGGGGGCGAGCATCGTCAACGACGTCTCCGGCGGGCTGGCCGACGAGCGGATGGCCGCCGTGGTCGCCGAGGCCGGGGTGCCCTGGATCCTGATGCACTGGCGCGGGCACAGCGCCGGGATGGACCTGCTGGCCAGCTACCGGGACGTGGTCGCCGACGTGCGCGCCGAGCTGACCGCCAGGGTGGACGCGGCGCTGGCCGCGGGCGTGGCCCCGGAGGCGCTGGTGGTCGACCCCGGGCTGGGCTTCGCCAAGACCGACCGGCACAACTGGGCCCTGCTGCAACATCTCGACCAGCTCATCGCTCTGGGCTTCCCGGTGCTCGTCGGAGCCTCCAGGAAGCGGTTCCTGGGTAGCCTGCTCGCTGGACCGCACGGCACGCCACGCAGTCCGGACGGCCGGGAGGCGGCCACCTCGGCGGTGTCCGCGCTGGCCGCGGCGGCCGGCGCGTGGGGGGTGCGGGTGCACGATGTGCACGGCTCGCTCGACGCGGTGGCGGTGGCCTCGGCCTGGGCTCGTGGCGGGGCGCGCGTGGCAGTGGCGGAGAAGGGGGATCGGTGACCGACCGGATCACGCTGACCGGGCTGCGGGTGCGCGGGCACCACGGCGTCTTCGAGCACGAGAAACGCGACGGCCAGGACTTCCTGGTGGACATCACGGTGTGGCTGGACCTGGACGTGGCGGCCGAGACCGACGACCTGGCCGACACCATGGACTACGGCGCGCTGGCCCAGCGGGCCGCCGCGATCGTCGGCGGCGAGCCGTTCGACCTGATCGAGACGGTGGCCGCGCGGGTGGCCGATGACGTGATGACCGACCGGCGGGTGCACGCGGCCGAGGTCACCGTGCACAAGCCGTCCGCGCCGATCCCGCTGACCTTCGCCGATGTCGCGGTGACCGCCCGGCGTTCCCGCCGGGCCCGCGGCAAACCGGCCGGGGACTACTGAGCCGATGAGCGCCGCGGTGCTCTCCCTCGGTACCAATCTGGGGGACCGGCTCGGTCACCTCCAGTTCGCCGTGGACGGGTTCGGGGCCGCGGTGCGCGCGGTGTCCCCGGTGTATGAGACCGCCCCCTGGGGCGTGACCGACCAGGACGACTTCCTCAACGCGGTGTTGCTGGTCGAAGATCCGGCCACCGACGAGTGGGGGTGGTTGCGCCGTGGTCAGGAACTGGAGAATGCGGCCGGCCGGGTCCGGACCCTGCGGTGGGGGCCGCGGACCCTGGATGTCGACGTGGTGACCGTCGACGGGGTGCGTTCGGACCACCCTGACCTGCTGCTGCCGCATCCGGGCACTCCGGAGCGGGCCACCGTGCTCGCACCCTGGCTGGACGTCCAGCCCGCCGCGATCCTGCCCGGCCACGGCCCGGTCGCCGCACTGCTGTCCGCGCTGTCCATGGACGGGGTGCGCAGGCGGGACGACCTCACGCTCACCCTCCCGCAGGCGTAGGAGGCCGAGGTGACGCACCACCGCCCCGGTGAGGCCATGCTGCTCGCCGAGTCCGCGCTGCGCTCGGCCCGGTCGCTGGCCGAGCGGGGCAAGGAGGCCGAGGCGGAGGCGGTGTGCCGGGAAGGCTTGACCGAGCTGCTCGGCCCGCCCACCCCGGAGACCGACCGGCTGTGCGTGGAACTGCTGGAACTGTTGCTGCTGCTCACCGAACCGCGCTGGAGCCGGAGCCCGGAGTACCGCTCGGCCAACCCGGTGGAGCGCTGGGCCGCCGACGCCGAGGCCGCCGCGACCCGGATCGGCGATCTGCAACTGCGGATCAGGGCCGCCTCGGTGGCCGGCCGGGTGCTGCACCGCACCCAGGGCGTGGAGGCGGCGCTGGCCGTGCAGCAGCGGGCGGTGGAGCTGGCCAGGCAGAGCGGGGACGCGGTGGTGCAGTTCCTCACCCTGTCCGCCTACGGCCGGGAGCTGACCAAACGCGATCTGCGCGCCGGGCTGGCGGTGCTGCTGGAGGCGGAGAAGCGGGCCAAGGCCAGTCCGGAGATCACCGGCAGCCGCTCCCCGGTGCTGCGCGGGGCGTTCCGGCGGACCGAGCTGGAGATCGGCGTCGGCGAGTTCGACGCGGGCTATCTGGGCATCGCCAAGTCCCGGCTGGAGTTCGCGGTGGCCCGGCTGCGCGGTGAGCCGGAGTCCGCGCCGCTGCTGCCCATCGGGCTCAACCACCTGGCCCAGGTGCAGCTCGCGGCCGGGTTGTGGGATCCGGCCGCGGACACCCTGACCGAGGCCGCCGGACTCGGTGACGGCGCCCCGGACCCTTGGCACGCCTACAACCTGGCCCTGTTCGGCCGGTTGCGGGTGGAGCTGGGTGATCTGGCCGCCGGGGTGCACGTGCTGGAGTCGGCCTGGGCGGAGACCGGCCGCACGCCCTCGGTGACCGTGGCCACCCTGGTGTGCAACCTCTACGCCGAGGGCCTGCTGGTCACCGCGGGCCGCCGGGCGGACGTGCTCGGCGCGGCCGAGGAACTGCTCGCGGCGAACCTGGAACGGTGTCAGCGGGCGGCCATGGTGCGCAGCGAGGTCACCGCGCATTCGCTGCTGGCCCGGCTGCACCTGGCCCTGGACGAGCTGCCGCAGGCCCAGGCCGCCAGCACCGCCGCGGTGGAGCTGTACGCCCGGCGCGGCCCGCTGCCCACGGTGCGCGGCGAGGAGATCCTGTACTGGCACGCCGAGGTGCAGCGACGCTCCGGGCGGTTCGACGCCGCGGTGGAGACGCTGGCCAGAGCGCGGCAGCTGGTGCGGACCAAGGCCGGTTCGCTGGACCCGGAGCTGCGGGAGTTCTTCCTCGCGGTGCCGCTGAACCAGCGCGTCGCCGCGCCCATGGACGGGGTGGCCGAGGGAATGGGGAGCATATGAGGTTCACCAGGGCCCGTGATCTTGTGGTTCCCGGGCTCGTGCTGGCCGTTGTGGCATATCTCGCACTGCGACTTGCCTATGGCTACGTGCCCAGGGTGCCGGTGCTCGCGGGTGTCACGTTGCTGCCGGTGGCCCTCGGCGAGGTGTGGTGGGCCTTTGTGTTGCGCGGCCGGATCCAGCGCCGCCCGAACGCCCGGCTGCTGGAACCGTTGGTGGCCGCCCGTTCGGTCGCGCTGGCCAAGGCGTCCTCGCTGGCCGGGGCGGTGTTGCTGGGGGTGTGGCTGGGCGTGCTGGCCTACGTGCTGCCGTTGCAGGGTCAGCTGGTGGCGGCGCAGAACGACACCGTGCCCGCGGTGCTGGGCGCGTTCAGCGCGGGCGCGTTGATCGCCGCGGGGCTGTGGCTGGAGCACTGCTGCCGCACGCCGGACCAGCCGGAGGACCGGGACGCACCGTGACCTGTGGTCGCTGTCCGTGGATTTTTTCGTCGCCTGAACGACTTCCTTACCAATCCGGAACCTGACGGACAGGTCTCGAACGGATAACTCCCGGGTACCGTAGGGGCCATGAACGGCCGCAGCGACTCGACCGCCGAGCCTCGCAGCACGGCCCGCGGGAACGGAATCCTGCTGCTCGGAGCCGTATTGCTCCTGGCTGCGACCGCCGCGGTGGTGCTCGTGGTCAGCGACGATGCCCGATGGTTGCGGCTGGGCGTGGTCGCGGCCCTGTGGGCGGCGCTGGTCGGCGCCTTTGCCGCCGCTCGCTACCGAAAGCAGGCTGGCGAGCGGGCCCAGCGCGCCGAGGAGCTGCACCGGGTCTACGAGCTGGAGCTGGAGTGCGAGGTCGCGGCGCGGCGCGAGTACGAGCTGGAGGTCGAGGCCAAGACCAGGGAGCGGATCGAGCAGGAGTCGCGCAGCGATCTGGACGACCTGCGCAACGAGCTGCGCGCGCTGCGGGAGAACCTGGAAGCGCTGCTGGGTGGTGAGGTGCTGGTCGAACGAGTGGCCTTACGTGCCGAATCGACCCGCATGCGCTCGCTGCCCGACCAGTCCCGCCGACTGGCCATTTCCGACCGGTCCGACCGGGTCATCGCCTCCGCCGAGGAGCGCATCCGCAAGATCACCGCGGGCACGGTCGAGCCGGTCCGCGCCCAGGCGACCCGCCAGGAGGAGAGCACCCAGCTCATCCCGGCCGTGCGCGCCGACCGCAAGGAACCCCAGCAGGACGTGCGCGCCGACGCCGCCCGCACCGCGTTCGTCTCCAAGGAGGCCGTGCGCGCCGAGGCGCAGCGCCGGGAGACCCGCCCGGCCGCGCCGCAGCGCCAGCACGTGCCGCCGCGCAAGCAGACCACCCCCGAGCCCAGCCGCCCGGACGTGCAGCGGGACCGGGACCGGCAGCAGCCGCGCCGGGAGCCCGAGCGCCGCGAACCGGAACGCCGGGAGCCGGAACCGGCCTTCGCCGAGACCGCCCGGCTGGCCCGGCAGGCCCAGCCGCAGCCCGTGGTCAAGCAGCAGCCCGCGCAGCGCCCGGAGTTCCGCCGCCCGGAACCGGCCAGCGCCTCGATCGTGGCCGAGCTGGACGGCGGCGCGTCCACCTGGACCGAGACCCCGCCCGCGCGCCCGGCCCGTCCGGAGCCCGCGGTGACCCGCGGCGAGGTGATCGGCAGCGGCCAGGTGCAGCGCCCCGCGCAGCCGTCCCGGCCGGTCGAGCGCCCCGAGGTCTATCCCACTATCGGTGATCGTCACCCCGAGCCGAGTGCACCCGCGGTGATCGACCACACTGAGGTGGTGGCCCGTCGTTACCGCCCCGACCCGGAACCCCACGAGCCCGCCGCGACCCCGTCCTGGGCGTTCGACACCGGCTCCCCCTCGACTAGCTCCACCCCGTCTTCCTGGCCGGAAGCCGAATCCACCGGCCGCCGCCGCAAGCCGGAGTACGAGGCCGAGGAGCCCGCGGGCCCAGGCCGCAGGCGCAAGCCGGAGTTCGAGTTCGAGGAAGCCGCCGAGCCCGCGGGCCGCCGCCGCAAACCCGAACCGGAACCCGAGCCCGAGGCCCCCGGTGGCGGTCGCCGCCGCAAGCCGGAAAGCTCCTGGGACGCCCTGGGCGGCTGGAACCCGGAACTCTCCGACGATGCCAGCCGCTCCCGGCTGGACCCGGACACCGGCGCGCACGGCGGTGGCGGCAAGTCGGTCAGCGAGTTGCTGGCCGCGCACGGCAACACCGAGCCCCCGCGCCGTCGTCGTCGTAAGGACGACTAGCTACTTGTCCACGTCGCCGACGATCACGGCGAAGGACCCCAGCACCGCGGGCAGTGCCGACACCGGCGTGCCCGGCAGCAGCGCGGCCAGCGCCTGGATGTTGTTGAACGACGGGGTGCGCAGCTTGAGTCGCCATGGCGTTTTCTCGCCGCGGGAGCTGAGGTGCACGCCGGAGACGCCCAGCGGCGCCTCGCCCCAGGTGTAGACCGAGCCCTCGGGGGCCTTGACCGCCTTGGGCAGGCGCAGGTTCACCGGGCCGGGGGGCAGGCTGGTCAGGCAGTGGCGGGCCAGCCGCAGGGACTGGGCGACCTCGCCCGTCAGGCAGCGGACCCTGGCCAGGGCGTCGCCCGCGGTCTCCAGCACCGGGGTCACCGCCAGTTCGGGGTAGGCCAGGGTGGGGGAGTCCCGGCGCAGGTCGAAGTCGAGGCCGCTGGCCCGGCCGGCCGGGCCGGTGACGCCGAGGGCCATCGCGTCGGCCGCGCTGAGCACGCCGATTCCCTGGTACGCGGCCACGAACTCGGCTGTGTCCACAGTGGACATGATCGCGGCCAGTGCTGTGTCCACAGTGGACAGTGCGGTGGCGGTCTGATCGGTCCAGCCCGCCGGCATGTCCTCGCGCAGGCCGCCGATGCGGCTGGCCATGAAGTGGATCCGGCCGCCGGAGGCCGCCTCCATCGCGGCCTGGATCGCCTGCGTGCCGGCCTGGGCGGCCCTGGTCGCCTCGGTGGACTCGCCCTCGGCCGAGCGGGTCAGCGGGGTCAGGAAGATCAGGTGTGCGAGCAGCCGGTTCAGCTCGCACAGCAGGGTGCGCAGCCACAGCGCGCGGGCCGGGACGTCCATCCCGGTCATCCGCTCCACCGCCTGGGCCACCACCACCTCGTTGCAGAAGGCGGCCAGCCAGTCGTGCCGGTTGGCCAGGGTGAGCACCTGCCGGTAGTCGCGGACCTCGAACAGCTTCTCCGCGCCCCGGTGCAGGTGCCCGACCAGCGGTTCGGCCGCGGTGATCGTGCTGCCGTCCAGGGTGAGCCGAAGCCGGTAGGCCCCGTGCGCGCTGGGGTGCAGCGGGCCGAGGTCGACCACCCGGTCCACCCCGAGGTGGGCCGCGCCCGCGCCGACTCCGACGATCTCCTGCCTGCTCACGCCGGTCATGCTCGCATGAGGTCCGGCGCGGGCGTGCCCGCGGTGCTCTGCAGCAGCCAGTGGAAGCCGCCCAGCCCGGCCGGGTCCAGCAGTTCGTGCGCCCGGCCCGCGGCGGCGGTGGCGGTCAGCCAGCTCGCCGGGTCGGTGGCGGCCAGGCCGGACGGTGGCGCGGTCGCGGTGAGGCCGAGGGCGCGCAGGGCGGCCGACTGGGTGCGCAGCACGGTCGAACCGGCTGTGGCGGCACTCGCGCAGGCGTCCATGGCCACGTGCGCGGTGAGGTCGCAGGAGCCGTCCGGTACCGGCCTGACCTGCCGCCCGGCCCGGTAGCCGGTCAGCGTGCCGTCGCCGGGCCGGTCGGCCGCGAGATGTCCGTAGTCCACCGCCAGCGCCGCCCCGCGCACCCGGGCGAGCGCGGCGGCCCAGGCCGCGTCCCTGGTGGTGCCGACCTCGGCCCGGCTCGCCCCCGGCCACCAGCGCCGCAGCCAGTCCCGCTCCGCCGCCCCGGCCTCCGGTCCAGGCTGCTCCGCGCCGTGCCCGTCGACCAGCACCCGCCGAATGAGTCCATTGTGGACAGTGACGACCGGGCAGGGGATCGCGTCCAGCCACTCGTGCCCGACCAGCAGGCCGACCACCTGCTCCGGCAGCTCGCGAAACCACTGAACTCCAGGTATATCCCGGCTGGGCCCCAGGTCCACAGCGGTCACCCGCAGTCGACCGGACAACTTCGCTGGGGCCAGTCGGAGCACCGCCTCGGCCAGCTCGCCGCCACCGGCTCCCATGTCCACAAAGTCCACAGTGGACGGTCGTTCGAGGCCGTGGTCCACCCGGTCCAGCAGCACCAGCAGGGCCTCGGCGAGTTCCGGGCCGACCAGCGGCGCGGTGCGGAAATGCCCGGCCGGACGCTCCCCACGGGTAAAGAACCCCCCATTGGAGTACAACGCATTCCACCAGGCGTCCTGCCAGTCCAGCATGTGCTGACCGTAAAGTCTTGATCGTGACCGCGCCTGAAGCCCCCGTGTCGCCTCGACTCGACCAGTTCGCCCGGCGCCGCCGGGCGGTGATCGGCTCGGTGCTCGGCCTGACCGTGCTGGGGGTGTCCGGCCTGGTGTTGCTGGGTGTGGCCACCGCACGGGTCGGGTTCGAGGCCGTGCTGGTCGGCGCGCTGGCCGCGCTGCTGCCGGTGATCCCCGTCATCGGGGCCTTCCTGTGGGTGGACCGCTGGGAGCCCGAACCGGCCCGGCTGCTGCTGGCCGCCTTCCTCTGGGGCGCCTGCGGGGCCACCGCGAGCGCGCTGCTGGTCAACGACACCGCCCAGCACCTCGGCGAGATCCTGCTCGGCCACGGCGAGGGCGACCTGATCACCTCGGTGATCTCCGCCCCACTGGTGGAGGAGGCGGGCAAGGGCCTGTTCGTGGTGGCCCTGCTCTGGCGGCGGCGGCACGAGTTCGACGGGATCGTGGACGGCATCGTCTACTCCGGCATGGTCGCGGCCGGGTTCGCCTTCACCGAGAACATCTTCTACTTCGGCCGCGCCTTCGCCGAGTACGGCCTCGGCGGGATCAGCAGCGGCGTGATCGCGGTGTTCATCCTGCGCGGCGTGCTCTCCCCGTTCGCGCACCCGCTGTTCACCGTGATGCTGGGCATCGGCGCCGGCATCGCCGCCTCCACCGGCAACCGCGCGCTCAAGGTCCTGGCCCCGCTGCTGGGCTTTCTGCTCGCGGTCACCCTGCACGCGCTGTGGAACGGCGCGGCCACCTTCGGCGGCGGGCTGGGCTTCCTCAACATCTACTTCGCCATCATGTTCCCGATCTTCATCGCCACCGTGGCGCTGGTGATCTGGCAGCGCCGCCGTGAGCAGCGGGTGATCACCGGCGAGCTGCCGGAAATGGCCAGCAACGGCTGGATCGCGCCCAGCGAGGTCAAACTGCTGGCCACCCTGCCCGGCCGCCGCTGGTGGCGCAGCGCGGTGCACAAGCGCTCCGGCGAACGCGCCTCCCGGGCGGTGGCCGAGTACCAGGTGGCGGTCACCGAACTCGCCTTCCTGCGGCACCGCATCGGCCCCGGCCCGGCCCCGCGCGAGCTGGCCGACCGCCATTCGGAACTGCTGGTCGCGCTGACCAGGGCCAGGGAGATCGCCAGCGGATCACCGGGCTGAGCGCGACTGGTCACATTGAGCTGCCGGAGGGCTGGCCCGGGGTTACGGTGCCCAGGTCGTCCGGTACCCGCAGTGGAGCGGGACTGGAACGCCGGAAGAGGACACCATGACCGACCGCCCAGCCCGACTCGCCGTCGGCGTCGTCTCCGCCGGCCGGGTCGGCGCAGTGCTCGGCGCCGCGCTGGCCAGAGCCGGACACCGCGTGGTCGCGGCCGCGGCCGTGTCCACCGCCTCCCAGCGCCGGGCCGAGGCGCTGCTGCCGGAGGCGGCCATCCTGCCGCCCGACCAGGTGGCCGAACGCGCCGACCTGGTGCTGCTCGCGGTGCCCGATGACGAACTGCCCGGCCTGCTCCGCGGCCTGATCGCGACCGGTTCGCTGCGCGGCGGCCAGATCGTGGCGCACACCTCCGGCGCGCACGGCTCCGCGCTGCTGGCCCCGGCCGCCGATCTGGGCGCGCTGCCGCTGGCCCTACACCCCGCGATGACCTTCACCGGCCGCCCGGAGGACCTGCAGCGCCTGGTGGCCTGCCCGTTCGGGGTGACCGCGCCGGACGGCGAGGAGATCGCCTGGAACGTGGCCGAGGCGCTGGTGGTGGAGATGGGCGCGGAACCGGTGCGCATCCCCGAGTCCGCCAGGGCGCTCTACCACGCCGCGCTCGCGCACGGGGCCAACCATCTCGTCACCCTGGTCGCCGAGGCCGCGGACCTGTTGCGCGGGGCCGGAGTGGCCGATCCGGGCCGGTTGCTGGGCCCGTTGCTCTCCGCCGCGCTGGACAACTCGCTGCGCCTGGGCGACCGGGCCCTGACCGGTCCGGTGGCCCGCGGCGATGTCGGTACGATTCGCACGCATCTGGGCGTGCTGCGGGCGGAGGCGCCCGAATCGCTGTCCGCCTATCGGGCGCTGGCCCACCGCACCGCCGAGCGCGCGGTGGCCGCGGGTCTGCTCCGGCCTGGTCAGGCCGAGGCGGTCCACTTCGAACTCGACGAGGAGCAACCATGACCGGGCAACGGCCCTACACGCCCGGCGAGCTGACCGTGCACCACTCGCCGGACGAGCTGGGCAAGGTCACCAGGGCGCTGCGGGCCACCGGCCGCAAGATCAACCTGGTGCCCACCATGGGCGCGCTGCACGAGGGCCACCGCACGCTGATCCGCCGCGCCCGCCGGGTCCCCGGCACGGTGACCGCGGTGTCGATCTTCGTGAACCCGCTGCAGTTCGGCCCGGACGAGGACTTCCACCGCTACCCGCGGCCGCTGGAAACCGATCTGGACGCCTGCCGGGCCGAGGGCGTGGACCTGGTCTTCAACCCCTCGCCGGAGGCCATGTACGGCACCGGCGCGAGCACCACCGTGCACCCTGGTCAGCTGGGCGCGGAGCTGGAGGGCGCGGTGCGGCCCGGCCACTTCGAGGGCGTGCTCACCGTGGTGGCCAAACTGCTCAACATCGTCCGGCCCGACTTCGCCTACTTCGGGGAGAAGGACTACCAGCAGTTCGTGCTGGTCAAGCGGATGGTGACGGATCTGAACCTGGAGAGCGCGATCGTCGGCGTGCCCATCGTGCGCGATGCCGACGGCCTGGCGCTCTCCTCGCGCAACGCCTACCTCAGTGAGGACGAGCGCCGGGCGGCGCTCGCGATTCCGGCGGCGTTGGCGGCGGGTGCGATGGCCGGTCCCGAAGGCCCGGCGGCGATCCTCGCCGCGGCCAGGGCGGTCGTCGAAGCCGAGTCCGGACTGAGCCTGGACTACCTGGAGCTGCGGGCCAGGGATCTGGGCCCCGCACCGGAGAACGGCAAGGCGCGGCTGCTGATCGCGGCCCGCGCCGGGCGGACCCGCCTGCTCGACAACATCCAGCTCGTGGCCGGTCACGGAGTCGACGAGAACGACGACACCTACAACCCGGCCGCCGGGCTCCCTGCTCGGGAACGGTGAACGGGAGGCATCGCCATGTTCCTGACCATGCTCAAGTCCAAGATCCACCGTGCCACGGTGACCCAGGCCGACCTGCACTACGTCGGCTCGGTGACCGTGGACGAGGACCTGATGGACGCGGCCGGCCTGCTGGCCGGCGAGCAGGTCGCCATCGTGGACGTCAGCAACGGCGCCCGGTTGGAGACCTATGTCATCCCCGGCGAGCGCGGTAGCGGCGTGCTCGGCATCAACGGGGCCGCCGCGCACCTGGTGCACCCCGGCGACCTGGTCATCCTCATCGCCTACGGGCTGATGGAGGAGGCAGAGGCCAAGGCGTACAAGCCCAAGGTCGTCTTCGTCGACGCGGAGAACCGCATCGTCGAACTCGGCGGCGACCCGGCGCACGCGCCGGAGGGCTCGGGGCTGTCCAGTGGCGCGGTCACCGCCGAGACCGACGGCGCGCCGCAGTCGGAGACGGTGGACGCGGCGCGGCTGGACGCGCTGCTCCAGGCCGAAAACTAGAGAGGACAACGCGGGTGCTGCTCGCCATCGACGTCGGCAACACCAACATCGTGCTCGGGCTCTACGAGGGCTCAGGGGACGATGCGAAGCTGGTCAGGGACTGGCGGATGCGCACCGACGCCCGGATGACCGCCGACGAGCTGGCGCTGACCATGCGCGGCCTGCTCGGCGAGCACGCCGGGCAGGTCACCGGCGTCTCCGCGCTGTCAACGGTGCCCTCGGTGCTGCGCGAGCTGCGGGTGATGCTGGGCCGCTACTTCGACTCGGTGCCCAAGGTCATCGTGCAGCCCGGCGTGCGCACCGGGGTGCCGCTGCTGGTGGACAACCCGAAGGAGGTGGGCTCGGACCGGGTGATCAACACCCTGGCCGCGCACCACCTGCACGACACCGCCTGCGTGGTGGTCGACTTCGGCACCTCCACCAACATCGACGTCATCTCGGCCAAGGGCGAGTTCCTCGGCGGCGTGTTCGCGCCAGGCATCGAGATCTCGGTGGACGCGCTGGCCGCCCGCGCCGCCCAGCTGCGCAAGGTCGAGCTGGTCCGCCCGCGCTCGGTGATCGGCAAGAACACGGTGGAATGCCTCCAGTCCGGCATCCTGTATGGCTTCGCCGGGCAGGTCGACGGGCTGGTCCGGCGGATCATCGAGGAGCTGACCGCCGACGGCGAGGAGAAGATCACCGTGATCGCCACCGGCGGCCTGGCCACCCTGGTGCTCGCGGAGTCGGCCACCATCGAGCACCACGTCCCGGACCTGACCCTGCTGGGGCTGAGGTTGGTCTACGAGCGCAACCTGCGCTGAGCTGTATTGGATTGGCGTGCTCCGCACGCGAAGCAAGCTTCGGATGCGTCGGACGCACGACAAGGCAACGCGAAAAATCGGCACCCCGCCGCTGGTGAAGAGCCCGCCGTGTCGCTGCGCGCCACGCCTTTTCGCAACAAGTTGTGGTGGTTGCGTTGGCTACTTGGTGACCACGGCCCTGGACACCGTGGTCACCAGGGGCAGCTCGAACTCGCCGCTCGCCGTGGCCGGGTTGCTGTCCAGGAACGCGCGTACCCGGCCGAGCAGGGCCTGCTGCTCGTCCGGGGTGCGGACCAGGGTGGGCGAGTGGGTGCCGACGGTGGCGGTCAGCGAGGCGGCCGTGCGGGGCTGCTTGTGGCTGAACTCGTGCAGTTCCTGCCCCTGGAAGTCGGGGTGCGCCGGGATGCTGCGGCCGGAGCGCAGGCTGTAGCGCACGCCCAGCCCGGCGATCTCGGCGAACTCGGCCACCCAGTCCACCCGGTCGTCGTCGAGGTTCCACAGCGCGGCCAGCACCCCGCCGGGGTTGAGCACCCTGGCGATCTCCGGCAGCGCCCGGTCCAGGTCGAACCAGTGCAGGGCCTGACCGACCAGCACCGCGTCCACCCGGTTGTCCGGCAACGGGATGGCCTCGGCCGAACCAGGCAGCGCGACCACTCCGCGCAGCCGGCCCACCAGCTCATCGCGCATGGCCGCGTCCGGCTCGACCGCGATCACGTCCAGGTCCGCGCGCAGCAGCGCCTCGGTGAGCTTCCCGGTGCCCGCGGCCAGGTCCAGCACCCGCAGTGGGCGGCGGGCGGCCACCGGGGCCAGCGCGAAGGTCACCGCGGCCGCCGGATAGTCCGGGCGGTGGTCGGCGTAATCGGCCGCGGCGGCGCCGAAGGAACGGGCCCGGCGCGCGTGTTCGGTGGCGAGGCGATCGCTTGGGGTGAAGTCCGGCACAGCGAGAACCTATCCCGTTCGCATTACTCTCCGGGTACTCCGTAACCTGTGTTGCCGTGACAGAGCAGCCGCAGCACCAGCCCGTAACCAGCGACGACGACCTGCCGGAGCAGATGCGCGTCCGGCGCGAAAAGCGGGAGCGGCTGCTGGCCGAGGGCAAGGCGCCCTATCCGGTCGTACTGGACCGCACGCACTCGCTCACCGAGATCCGGGCCGCCTATCCCGATCTTCCGCCGGACACCCCCACCGGGGAAATCGTCGGCGTGACCGGTCGGGTCATGTTCCAGCGGAACACCGGGAAGTTGTGTTTCGCCACTCTCCGCGAGGGTGACGGCGTCGAGCTGCAGGCGATGCTGAGCCTGGACAAGGTGGGCGCGGAAGCGCTGGCCGGGTGGAAGTCCGACGTCGATCTCGGTGATCACGTGTTCGTCCGCGGCGAGGTGGCCACTTCGCGGCGTGGGGAACTGTCGGTCATGGTCACCGAATGGCAACTTGCCGCCAAGACGTTGCGCCCGTTGCCAGTCGCCCACAAGCAGCTCTCCGAAGAGACTCGAGTGCGGCAGCGTTATGTCGACCTGTTGCTCCGACCGGAGGCCAGGGACGCGGTGCGTATCCGCGCCGGTGTGATGCGTTCGCTGCGGGAGTCCTTCCACCGCCGGACTTTCACCGAAGTCGAGACGCCGATGTTGCAGACGCTGCACGGCGGTGCCAGCGCTCGTCCGTTCACCACGCACTCCAATGCGTTCGACATCGACCTTTACCTGCGGATCGCACCCGAGCTGTACCTGAAGCGCTGTGTGGTCGGCGGGATCGAGAAGGTCTTCGAGATCAACCGGAACTTCCGGAACGAAGGTTCGGACTCCTCGCACTCACCAGAGTTCGCGATGCTCGAGGCGTACGAGGCATACGGTTCCTACGACACGATTGGCAAGCTCACCCGGGAGTTGGTGCAGGAAGCCGCGGACGCCGTTTTCGGTAGTCGGACAGTCACCCTCGCAGACGGTTCGGAGTACGACCTGTCCG
This sequence comes from Crossiella sp. S99.2, assembly GCF_023094165.1. Classification (GTDB taxonomy): domain Bacteria; phylum Actinomycetota; class Actinomycetes; order Mycobacteriales; family Pseudonocardiaceae; genus Crossiella. The sequence continues at coordinate 307,380 of NZ_JALMDK010000002.1, forward strand.
GCGAGTGGACCACACTGACTATGTACGGCTCACTGTCCGAGGCACTCGGTGAGGAGATCACCCCGGCGACACCATCTAGTGTCGACCCTGGCAAGCAGGTCTCCGAAGTTGAGTTGTTGCGCAAGCACCTGGAATCTCGCGGACTGGAAGTTCACCCGGCTGCCGGACACGGAAAGTTGGTGGAGGAGCTGTGGGAACACCTCGTTGGTGATCACTTGCACGCACCCACCTTCGTGCGTGACTTCCCGGTCGACACCTCCCCGCTGACCAGGGAACATCGCAGCGAGACCGGCATCGCGGAGAAGTGGGACCTCTACATCCGCGGTTTCGAGCTGGCCACCGGATACTCGGAGTTGGTCGACCCCGTTATCCAGCGGGAACGCCTTGAGGCGCAGGCCCGGCTGGGCTCGGCCGGCGACGTCGAGGCGATGCGTCTCGACGAGGACTTCCTGCGTGCGCTGGAGTACGGAATGCCGCCCAGCGGCGGTATGGGAATGGGTATTGACCGGCTCTTGATGGCGCTCACCGGTCTTGGTATCCGGGAGACGATCCTGTTCCCGCTAGTCCGACCTGAATGACGTTCACCACTTTGAGACCGTGTGGTGAGTGTTCCTCTCGCTGTTAGTGCGCTAATCTTCCGCGTAGTCTCTACAGACGAACTACACGCCGGGAGCTTCGCCGGCAGCCACTGGGGTTTCAGGAAGGAACAAGCGCATGGCGGAGAGAGTCGTCCGAACCCTGGTCGACGACCTGGACGGTTCGGAAGCGGAAGAGACCGTCGAGTTCGCGGTCGACGGGGTGTCCTACGAGATCGACCTTTCCGGGGACAACGCGACGAAGCTTCGGGACGCGCTCGCGTCCTATGTCGCCGGCGCCCGTCGGACTGGTGGCCGTCGGCGCACCACTTCGGCGCCCGGCCGTTCTGGTGCTGTTGGTGGACGGGCGGCCGGCCGGGTCGCTTCCGCCGATCGCGAGCAGAACCAGGCGATTCGTGAGTGGGCCCGCAAGCGGGGCATGAAGGTTTCCGACCGGGGCCGCATCCCGGCGGACGTGCTGCAGCAGTTCCACCAGGAGAACTGACCGGCCGAAAACGGCCACCACTTGGACATTTCAATACAGGACGGGACCCGCCACCGGTTTGTAGCCGTGCGGCGAGTCCCGTTCTGTGCTATATGGCGTGATCACTTACCGGGATCGACGCCGAAAGCCTTCGCCAGGTCGTCCAGCACCACGTGCGCGCCTTGCAGGCTCACCGAGGAGATCCAGGTGGTATCCGAAACTTCATGCACCTGGCCCTTCAGCTGCGCCCACAGCGGATTGGCCTGGAACTTCTCCTTCGCCTTCGCCGAGCCGCCCTTCGGATCCGGGAAGGCGGTCACGAACACCTGGTCGCCATCGGCGCGCAGGATGTTCTCCGGGCTCAGCTCCACGAAGATCTGCGCCGCGTTCGGGTCGTTCTGATCCGCCGGCCTGCCCAGTCCGGCGTCGGAGAGCACGATCCCGATGAAGCTGTTCATCGAGTAGGCCCTGGTCGGGCCGTCCACAAAACGGACAACCGAGACAGTCGGCGTCTTGCCGGCCTTGGCCCTGATCGCCGCGCCGAGCTTGGCCGCCCGGTCCTCGTATGCCTTGATCTTGGTCTCGGCCAGCGCTTCCTTGCCCAGGGCCTTGCCGGCCAGCCGGATGTTGTCCTTCCAGGTCTTGCCGGTCTCCGCGCTGAACACGGTCGGCTTGCGCGCGGAGAGCACGCTGTAGAGGTTCTCGTGCCGGACCTTGGCCGAAAGGATCAGATCCGGGTCGGCCACCAGGACCTGCTCCAGCTTGGTCTGCTCCAGCTCGCCCACCGGCTTGGCGTTTTTGGCGTACTTGTCCGCCTCGGCCTTGAGGTAGTCCGGGAACTTCTCCCCGCTGGCCGGGAACAGGGTGTAGGCGGCCAGCTGGGTTTCCAGCGCGAGCACCGCGTCCACGTAGGAGCTGTCCAGCGCGGCCACCTTGACCGGCTGCTTCTCGATGGTGGTCTTGCCCATGGCGTGCTCGACGGTGCGCGGGAACCCGGCGGCCGACTCCCCGGCGGAGGTCGGGGAGGTCTGCGGGGTCCCGCCACCGCCGCACGCGCCGACGAGCAGGGCCGTGGCGGCGAGGACGGCGAGCACCCTCGGTGGCCTGGTCATAGCGGTCCTTCCGTTCGGTTAGGCTTGCCTCAGTAGAGGATAGGAGCCGCAGCATGACCCGTGCCGCGATCGCGCCCGGGTCCGCCGTTCCGGCCCCGGTCCGCCGACGCCGACGTGTGCTCGGCCTGCTGCTGCTCGCCCTCGCGCTGGTGCTCGCACTGGTGGCCAGTGTGGCCATCGGCGCCAAGCCGGTCCCGCTCGGCGACGTGTGGCACGCGCTGACCGCCCCGACGGGCAGTGAGAACGACCTGATCGTGAACTCGCTGCGGATCCCGCGGACCATCCTCGGCCTGCTGGTCGGCCTGGCGCTGGGCATCGGCGGCGCGCTGCTGCAGGGGCACACCCGCAACCCGCTGGCCGATCCCGGCCTGCTCGGGGTCAACCAGGGCGCGGCGTTCGCGGTGGTGCTGGCCATCTTCACCTTCGGCTTCACCGACCTGTTCACCTTCGTCTGGTTCGGCTTCGCCGGGGCACTGCTGGCCACCGTGATCGTCTTCGCGATCGGCTCGGCAGGCACCACCGGCCGCGGCGGGCCGACCCCGGTGACGCTGGCGCTCTCCGGCGCGGCGGTGTCCGCCTTCCTGTACGCGCTCAGCTCGGCGCTGATCCTGCTGGACGCGCAGAGCCTGGAGACCTTCCGGTTCTGGCGCAGTGGATCACTGGCCGGCCGCGATCCGGAGATCATCCTGCAGGTGCTGCCGTTCCTGCTGGCCGGACTGGTGCTGGCGCTGGCCAACGCGCCCGGCCTGAACGCGGTCTCCCTCGGCGAGGACGTGGCCCGCTCGCTCGGCCAGCGGATCTGGCTGACCCGCGCGCTGGGCATCGCCGCGGTGACCCTGCTGACCGGGGCCGCGGTGGCCGCCTGCGGGCCGATCGGCTTCGTCGGGCTGATCGTGCCGCACCTCGCCAGGGCCATCACCGGCCCGGACTACCGCTGGTTGCTGCCCTACGCCGGCCTGATCGGCGCGGTGCTGGTGCTGGCCTCCGACGTGCTCGGCCGGGTGCTCGCCCGGCCAGGTGAGCTGCAGGTCGGCATCATGCTGGCGCTGGTCGGCTCGCCGTTCTTCGTGGTGCTGGTGCGCCGCCGGAAGCTGGTGAGCCTGTGACCGCCAAGACCGGGACCCGGGTGCCCGGCCGCCCCGCGCTGCGCCTGGCCGGGGCCTCCTGGACGTTGCGGCTGCGCGCGGTCGCGGTGCCGGTGCTCGGCCTGGCCGTGCTGGTGTTCGTGCTGGCGCTGAACCTGACCCTGGGCGATTTCCCGATCAGCCTGGGCGAGGTCTTCGCCGCGCTGCTCGGCGGCGGGGACGAGGCGCACCGGTTCATCCTCTACGACCTGCGGCTGCCCAGGGCGCTGACCGGCGCGCTGGTCGGCGCCGCGCTCGGCCTGGCCGGTGCGATCACCCAGGCCATCGCGCGCAACCCGCTGGCCAGCCCGGACCTGCTCGGCGTGAGTGCCGGGGCGGGCGCGGGCGCGGTGTTCGTGGTGATGTTCGGCGGCAGCGCGGGCGGGCTCAGCGGCTTCCTGGCCGCGGTCGGCCTGCCGATCGCCGCGCTGATCGGCGGCCTGCTCGCGGCCGCCGTGGTCTACCTGCTGGCCTGGCGGCGCGGCATCGAGGGCTTCCGGCTGGTGCTGGTCGGCATCGGCGTGCACGCGGTGCTGTCCAACGTGACCTTCTGGCTGCTCACCCTCTCCGACGTGGCCGACGCCGGCCGGGCCATGGTGTGGCTGACCGGCAGCCTCAACGCCCGCGGCTGGGACCACGTGCTGCCGGTGGGCATCGCGCTGGCCGTGCTGGTCCCGCTCACCCTCTTCGGCGCGCGCACCCTGGGCGCGCTGCAGTTCACCGACGACACCGTGCGCGGACTCGGCGTGCGGGTCGAGCTGAGCCGCTCGCTGCTGGTGCTGGCCGCGGTCGGCCTGGCCGCGGTGGCCACCGCCTCCGCCGGTCCGATCGAGTTCGTCGCACTGGCCGTGCCGCAGATCGCGCTGCGGCTGACCGGCCTGGCCCAGCCGCCGTTGCTGGCCAGCGCGGTGCTCGGGGCCGCGCTCACGGTCACCGCCGACGTGCTGGCCCGCACCGCCTTCGGCTCGGTCGAACTGCCGGTCGGGATCGTCACCGCGATCCTCGGCGCTCCGTACCTGGTGTTCCTGCTCGTCCGACGTTATCGGGAGGTACGCGGATGACCGCGCTGCCCACAGCCGCCCCAGCGATCCGCCTGGCCGCCAGCGAGCTGACCCTGGCCTACGGCGACAACGTGGTCGTCGACGGACTGGACTTCGAGGTGCTCGACGGCACCGTCACCGCGGTGATCGGCCCCAACGGCTGCGGCAAGTCCACCCTGCTGCGCGCGCTGGGCAGGCTGATCAGCCCGCAGCGCGGGCACGTGCTGCTGGACGGCAAGCGGATCGACAAGACCCCGACGCGCGAGGTCGCCAAGGTGCTCGGCGTGCTGCCGCAGACCCCGACCGCGCCGGAGGGCCTCACCGTCGCCGACCTGGTCGCCCGCGGCAGGCACCCGCACCAGTCCTGGTACCGGCAGTGGTCCAGCGACGACGAGGACACGGTGGCCGAGGCACTGCGGATGACCGGCATGCTGGAGTTCGCCGAGCGCACCCTGGACCAGCTCTCCGGCGGTCAGCGCCAGCGCGCCTGGATCTCCATGGCGCTGGCCCAGGGCACCGACCTGCTGCTGCTGGACGAGCCCACCACCTACCTGGACCTGGCCCACCAGGTCGACGTGCTGGACCTGGTCCAGCGCCTGCACGCCGAAGCGGGCCGCACCGTGATCATGGTGCTGCACGACCTGAACCTGGCCGCCCGCTACGCCGACCGCCTGGTCGCCATGCGCGCAGGCAAGATCGTCGCCCAGGGCCCGCCCGCCGAGGTGCTCACCGAGGACCTGCTGCGTGAGGTCTTCGAGCTGGACGCCAAGGTGATCCAGGACCCGATCGCGGGCACCCCGCTGGTGGTGCCGGTGGGCAGCAGGCACAAGGTCTAAGCGGTGCAGCGCAGCAGCGCGAGGTACTCGTGGTGCTCGCGCAACAGCCCGGCCAGGCCGGGCTGCGGTCCCGGCGGCAGCTCCGTTTCGCCGAGCACCAGCCCGGTCAGCGCCAGGCCGGTCCCGGTGAGCAGCAGGGACAGATCCGCCGGGGTGTAGCAGCGCAGGGTCTGGGTGAGCTTGCGCGCCGGATCCGCGGTGTCCCACCAGGTGTCGGTCGCGGTGCAGTTCACCGGGTCGAAGCTGGTCCGCTCGCGCAGTTCGTGCCGGTAGCCCCGGTCCGGATCCGGCAGCAGGTGCTCCTCGTCGCCGTCCCAGCCCGCCCAGACGAACGGGTTGAACACGTCCACCAGGGCCACCCCGCCCGGCCGCAGCCAGCCCGCGATCCGGGTCAGCAGCCGGCGCTGGTCGGCATCGGAGCCGACCCCGAAGCCGTTCCAGTAGCAGACCGCGTCGAACTCACCGGGCAGCTCGATCTCGAAGAAGTCCGCCTGATGGGCGGTGAGCGCGCCCGGCGGCAAGTCCGCGGCCAGTTCACCGACGGAGGCCGCCCGGTCGCTGATCTCCACCGCGGTCACGGTGTACCCGGCCCGCGCGGTGGCCACCGCGGTCGAGCCGTAGCCGGAGCCGAGTTCCAGCACCCGGCCGCGCGCCGGGCCGTGCGCCCGCAGCAGCGCCACCCGGCCCTCGTCCCGCTCGCTCACCCGCGCGTCCGCCGCGGCCCACCACGCGCCGGTCCTGGAGTAGAAGTCCCGCACCCAGTCCACGCCCGCAGTCAACCGGGTCAGGGCTGCTCGAGCACCCGCTTTTCCCGCTCGGCCGCGGACACTCGAGGGCAGGTCACGCAGGCGGTGCCGCCGTCGAGGGCGAAGTGGAAGCAGCAGCTCTCCCGGCGCCGGGTCCACACTGTCCGGCCCTCGCCGTGCACCGGGTACAGCCGGGAGGCCGAGGTGAACGGTTCGATCCGCGCCGGCAGCACCAGCGCGGCCTGCGCCACCCCGGCGCCCTCGTCGCCGAACATCCGGCCGGTGTTCCACAGCGCGCTGTCCAGCGCGTCGGTGGCCGCGCCCCAGAGCATGTGCCTGCCCAGCCGGACGGTCGGGCCGTAGGCGGCGACGAACTCGCGGGCGTGCCCGGCGTAGCGCGCCCGCAGCACCCCGGCCAGCGCGGCCTCGTCCCGGACCACGGTGGCCTCCGGCGTGCCGGCCGCCGGGTCATCCGGTAGGCAGACGAAACCGGCAGAAAGCAGCGCGATCCCATCGGGGTGCGGACGATCACCCGAAAGGCGGAAAGCAAGATCGGCCGGCCGCAGCCAGGGCACCCGGCGCGCGGTGTGGAACAGGATCGCGCCCAGGTAGGCCGGGATCTGCAGGTACCAGGCCAGCACATACCCGGCGGTGGTGCGGTCCGGAATATTTCCGTCGTGCCGTTCGTTGAGCCATTCGGCGAGGTCCTTGCGCCAGAGGTCGAAGCGGGCCGGATCGGCCAGCAGTTCGGCGCAGTTCCGCCAGGAGTCGTCGGGAGTCCCGAAGCGCACGGTCACGTGTCCGCGCGAGGTGTCGGCGCTGGCCAGTGAGTCGGCCAGGGCGCTGTGCGCCAGACGGACGGTCACGCACGGCTCCTCGGTTGTTGGTCAGGCTTGCCTAACCTAACCTAGGGTAAGCGCGTGTTGCGCCATCGGGGTGATCTCATCGCCGGGAGGTGGTTTGTTCGCGCTTAGCGGACACCGCCGATCCGGTGGAATTGTGTCCACCTCACACTCGTTGTGTCGGTCAGTAGCGAGAGTGTGAGAACAGAAGGAAGAAGTCGGGCCGACTAGAGTGGCCCTACGGTGCCGACCCGGGAGTGAGACGCGGGGTCGAGGGCCGCCGGCGCAGCAGTCAGGGAGTGCGAATGTTCGAAAGGTTTACCGACCGCGCGAGGCGGGTGGTTGTCCTGGCCCAGGAGGAAGCCAGGATGTTGAACCACAACTACATTGGCACCGAGCACATCCTTCTGGGCTTGATCCACGAAGGTGAGGGTGTCGCCGCCAAGGCGCTGGAGTCGCTGGGCATCGCCCTTGAGGGCGTGCGCCAGCAGGTCGAAGAGATCATCGGTCAGGGCCAGCAGGCGCCGAGCGGGCACATCCCGTTCACGCCGAGGGCGAAGAAGGTCCTCGAGCTGTCCCTGCGGGAGGCTCTCCAGCTCGGCCACAACTACATCGGCACCGAGCACATCCTGCTCGGCCTGATCCGCGAGGGCGAGGGCGTGGCCGCCCAGGTCCTGGTGAAGCTGGGCGCCGACCTGAACCGGGTGCGGCAGCAGGTGCTGCAGCTGCTCTCCGGCTACCAGGGCAAGGAGCCCGCCGAGTCCGGTGGCAGGGGCGAGGGCACTCCCTCCTCCTCGCTGGTGCTCGACCAGTTCGGCCGCAATCTCACCTCCTCCGCCCGCGAGGGCAAGCTCGACCCGGTCATCGGGCGCGAGAAGGAGATCGAGCGGGTCATGCAGGTGCTGTCCCGGCGCACCAAGAACAACCCGGTGCTCATCGGTGAGCCCGGCGTCGGCAAGACCGCGGTCGTGGAGGGCCTTGCCCAGCGGATCGTCAAGGGCGAGGTGCCCGAGACGCTCAAGGACAAGCAGCTCTACACCCTCGACCTCGGCTCGCTGGTGGCCGGTTCCCGCTACCGCGGTGACTTCGAGGAGCGCCTGAAGAAGGTGCTCAAGGAGATCCGCACCCGCGGCGACATCATCCTGTTCATCGACGAGATCCACACCCTGGTCGGTGCGGGCGCCGCGGAAGGCGCGATCGACGCCGCCAGCATCCTCAAGCCGATGCTCGCCCGAGGTGAGCTGCAGACCATCGGCGCCACCACGCTGGACGAGTACCGCAAGCACGTCGAGAAGGACCCCGCGCTGGAGCGCCGTTTCCAGCCGATCCAGGTCGGCGAGCCCTCGCTCGAGCACACCATCGAGATCCTCAAGGGTCTCCGCGACCGGTACGAGGCGCACCACCGGGTCTCGATCACCGACTCCGCGCTGGTCGCCGCCGCCACCCTGGCCGACCGGTACATCAACGACCGCTTCCTGCCGGACAAGGCGATCGACCTGATCGACGAGGCCGGCGCCCGGATGCGCATCCGCCGGATGACCGCGCCGCCGGACCTGCGCGAGTTCGACGAGAAGATCGCCGACGTGCGCCGGGACAAGGAATCCGCGATCGACGCGCAGGACTTCGAGCGCGCGGCCAAGCTCCGGGACGCGGAGAAGCAGCTGCTGGGCCAGAAGGCCGAGCGGGAGAAGCAGTGGAAGGCCGGTGACCTCGACGTCGTCGCCGAGGTCGACGAGGAGCAGATCGCCGAAGTGCTGGCGAACTGGACCGGCATCCCCGTCTTCAAGCTCACCGAGGAGGAGACCTCGCGTCTGCTCCGGATGGAAGACGAGCTGCACAAGCGGATCATCGGCCAGTTCGAGGCGGTCAAGTCCGTCTCGCAGGCGATCCGCCGTACCCGCGCCGGTCTGAAGGACCCGAAGCGCCCCTCCGGCTCGTTCATCTTCGCCGGCCCGTCCGGTGTGGGTAAGACCGAGCTGTCCAAGGCGCTGGCCGAGTTCCTCTTCGGCGAGGACGACGCGCTCATCCAGATCGACATGGGCGAGTTCCACGACCGCTACACCGCCTCGCGGCTCTTCGGCGCGCCCCCCGGGTACGTCGGCTACGAGGAGGGCGGTCAGCTCACCGAGAAGGTGCGGCGCAAGCCGTTCTCCGTGGTGCTCTTCGACGAGATCGAGAAGGCGCACCAGGAGGTCTACAACACGCTGCTCCAGGTGCTTGAGGACGGCCGCCTGACCGATGGCCAGGGCCGCACGGTGGACTTCAAGAACACCGTGATCATCTTCACCTCGAACCTCGGCACCCAGGACATCTCCAAGGCCGTCGGCCTCGGCTTCACCGCGAAGACCGGTGAAGGGTCGAACTACGACCGGATGAAGCAGAAGGTCAACGACGAGCTGAAGAAGCACTTCCGCCCCGAGTTCCTCAACCGGATCGACGACATCATCGTCTTCCACCAGCTCACCGAGGAACAGATCATCCGCATGGTCGACCTGATGATCAACCGGGTGGAAACCCAGCTCCGCAACAAGGACATGTCGCTGGAGCTGACCCCGAACGCGAAGAAGCTGCTGGCCAAGCGCGGGTTCGACCCGGTGCTGGGCGCGCGGCCGCTGCGCCGGACGATCCAGCGGGAGATCGAGGACCAGCTCTCGGAGAAGATCCTCTTCGGCGAGATCCAGCCTGGGCAGATCATCATCTGCGATGTCGAGGGCTGGGACGGCGAGGGTCCGGACGACAAGGTGAAGTTCACCTTCCGCGGTGAGGCCAAGCCGACCCGCGTGCCGGACGCGCCGCCCGTCGACCTGGCCGGTCCGGCCGGTGGTGACGAGCCCGAGTCGGGCACCGGCACCAACGGCTGATCGAGCCCTTAGCGATTGGGCGAGGTGTGTTCGCGGAAAGCGCGAACCACCTCGCCCGTCGTGTTTTCTGGGGGTGCAACCCCCAGGCCCCGCCCGGCGGGCTCCGCCCCCGGACCCCCGCTCAGGCCGCCGTCGCCCCCTCGCGCGGATGATCAGGCACTCTGGTGGGGTGAGCTATCCGCGGATCGAGGCAGACACGACGCCATTGACGCGTCGGCCCGCACCGCCCCGGCCGCCGGAGCCGGAGGAACCCAAGCGGCGGCGGCGCGGCGGGAAGTTCGCCGGGGTGACGCTGTTGCTGCTGGCCCTGCCGGTCATCGCGCTCACCGGGTTGCGCGCGGTCGGCTTCGACCAGCAGAAGCACGCGGCCGCCGCGATCGCGCTGACCCCGTACGCACTGCCGGCTGCGGCCCTGCTCGCGGTGCTCACGCTGCTGTTCCGGCGCTGGCTGCTGGCCATCGTGCTGGTGCTGTGCACGGTGCTGCTGGCCTTCATCGTGCTGCCAAGGGCGTTTGTGAAGGCGCGGCCGATCGCGGTCGGCGCGCAGGTCCGGGTGCTGTCGGTGAACCTGCTCTTCGGCCGGGCCGATCCGGCGTTCGTGGTGAACCTGGTGCGCAGCACCAAGGCCGACGTGCTCAGCCTGCAGGAACTCACCCCGGAATCGGTGACCGCGCTGGCACAGGCCGGACTCAACCAGGAGCTGCCGTTCCGGGTGCTGGAACCGGCCGACGGGGCCGCGGGCACCGGTATCGCCTCCCGGCACCCGCTGACCCGGATCGTGCTCGGCCGCCCGCCCGCGCCCGGCGCGTTCGCCCAGCCCGCCGCGCTGGTCAACCTGCCCGGCCCGCGCAGCCTGGAGATCATGGCGGTGCACCCGCGCATCCCGGTCGGCCCCGAGGGCGCGCAGCCGTGGCTGCGGGATCTGGGCACGCTGCCCGAACCGCGCACCGAGGGCCCGGCCCGGGTGCTGGCCGGGGACTTCAACGCCACCCTTGACCACTCGCCGCTGCGCAGCCTGCTCGGCCAGGGCTACCTGGACGCCGCCGATCAGGCCGGCGCCGGACTCACCCCGACCTGGCCGGGGGTCGGCGCCGGGCTGATCCCGCCGCCGGTGACCCTGGACCACGTGCTGGTGGACCGGCGCTGCCCGGTGGACCGCTTCGACGTCTTCGAGATCCCGGGCAGCGACCACCGCGCGATCCTGGCCACCCTCACCGTGCCCAGTGCGGGTCCCTAGACCAGCTCGTCCAGCTGCTGCAAGGCATCCAGGCAGGTCAGCGGCAGTGCGATGCCGCGCCCGTGCCGGAGCTGCGGCTCCCGCGGGTTGATCCGGATCAGCCCGCCGCCTGCCGCGCTGGCCAGTTCGGCCTGCCGCCGCACGGTGGGCACGGCCTGGCCTGCGCCGATCTCGACCACCACCAGGTTCGCCCCGCGCAGTTCCCGCCGCCAGCGGGTGTAGTCCTCAAGCTGGACCTGGCTGCGCCTGCCGACCCAGTCGTAGTCGCCGAACATCAGGATGTTCGGCCGGGCCAGTCCGCCGCAGCCGGGACAGCCCGGCAGCTCGCCGACGGCCCGCATGGTTTCCGGGTCGACCTCGACCTGGAGGTCGGCGGCCGGCCAGATGTCGTCGGAGCAGCCGCCCGCGCACTGCAGCCAGTGGATCGAGCCGTGGCATTCGGCCACCCGGTCGAAGCCGGCCAGCTGGAACTGGCCGTCCACGTTGGAGGTGAACACCCACTGCCCGCGTGGCAGCCGTTCACCCCACTTGCGCAGCAGGGCGAACCCGGCGTGCGGCCCGGTGGCCCGGTACAGCGCGATCCGGTGCCCGTAGAAACCCCAGGCCAGCGCCGGGTCCTCGGCGAAGTGCACCGGGTCGGCCAGCTCCTCGAAGCGCAGGCCGAGCGCGGCATAGGGCGGGTAGGCCCGCCAGAAGCCCGCGTCACCGCGGAAGTCCGGCAGGCCGCTGTCCACGCCCATGCCCGCGCCCGCGCACACCAGCAGCGCGTCCGCGCCGCGCAGCAGATCCGCGGCGCGGGTGAGATCAGTCCTGGACGCGAGGTCCGGCACTGAGCACGACCTCGAACTCCAGCAGGCTGGACCCGGTGCCGACCGGCTTGGCCCGCTCACCGGAGTGCGCGGCCTTGGCCGAACCGTTCATCCACGCCTGGAAGTGCTCTTCGGTCTCCCAGCGGGTGTAGATGAAGTAGCGGTCCTCGCCCGCCTTCGGGCGGAGCATCTCAAAACCGAGGAAACCCGGCTCGCCCTCCACCGCGCCCAGACGCGCGGCGAACCGCTTCTCCAGCTCCGCGCCGGAGCCATCGGGTACCTCGATCGCATTGATCTTCACAACGGCCATGCGGCCAGCCTAGCCTGACCGGCATGCGTGACGGCGTGCTCGACTTCGGTGGCGAGGGACCGGGAATCCTGTTGCTGCACGGGCTGATGGGCCGGGCCAGCACCTGGTGGTCCACCGCCCAATGGCTGCGCCGCTACGGCCGGGTGGTCGGCCTGGACGCCCGCGCGCACGGCCGCGCCACCAGGGACAAGCCGTGGCGCACCGAGACCTTCGCCGACGACGCGGCCGAGCGGATCCGGCAGCTGGAACTGGGGCCCGCGATCGTGATCGGCCACTCCATGGGCGGCCTGCACGCCTGGGCGCTGGCCGCCCGGCATCCCGAGCTGGTGCGGGCGGTGGTCTCCGAGGACATGGCCCCGGACCAGCGTGGCAAGAGTGTCGAGGAGTGGCGGGACTGGTTCGCGGCCTGGCCGATGCCGTTCCAGTCGCTGGCCGCGGTGCGCGAGTTCTTCGGCGCGGACCGGACCGATGTCGGCGACTACTTCATCGAGTGCTTCGAGGAAACGCCGGACGGCTACCGGCTCACCGCCGACCTGGAGGACCTCTACGAGATCGCCGCCGAATGGGGCGAGCGCGAGTACTGGTCCTTCGTCGAGGCGGTGCGCTGCCCGCTGCTGGCCATCGAGGCCGGGTACTCGGGCATGCCGCCCGGCCAGATCGCCGAGGTGGCCCGGCGGGCCCAGTACGGCCGCTACTTCCTGGCCGAGGGGGCCGGCCACGTCGTGCACTACGAGGCCCCCGAGCTGTACCGGGGCGCGGTGGAGGCTTTTGTCAGCGAGGTGCTGGGCCGCTAGGCGGACCACAGTTCGTCGACCTCGCCGGTGCGGGTGTCCACCACACCGATCGCGGCCACGCTCGCCCGGATCGGCTCGTACGGGTGCACCGCGGCGAACCCTGCGGCCAGCTCAGCCCCGGTCACGCCCTGCGCGAGGGTGCAGTGCGGCACCCAGGACCCTGGCAGGTAGTAGGCCGAGGGGTGTTTGACCCGCCCGGCCAGCACATCGTGCACGGCCGAGTGCACCGCGAGCAGTTCGGCGTCCACCACCGCGGCCAGCATCAGCACGTTCTCGCTGGTGGCGAAGGCCCCGACGTTGTGCAGCCAGAGGCCGGGCATGGCCAGCAGCGCCAGGTCCGCGCGCAGTTCCGCCCGAGCCTTGGCCGGGATCTGCGCGGCCACCGCCAGCGAGATGTGCGGCTGGTGCCGCCGGTGGGTCAGGGTGGCCAGGCTGGGCGCCCCGGCCTGCTCCAGCCTGCGCCACAGTCCGCGCACCGCGGTGTCGGCCTCGGGGTCGAAGAACATCTCCAGAGCGTCAGCCACTCGCGCATCGTGCCGCACGTGACCTACTACGAAAATCGGAGCACACTAATCGCGGCACATTCCATCTGGCCCACCTGGAGCCGTCATGAACACCGTGCTGTGGATCCTGCAGATCGTGCTCGCCGCCGCCATGCTCGGCGCCGGCGCGGCCAAGCTCAGCCAGGGCCGCGAGAAGTTGCTCGACAAGATGTCCTGGGCGGAGTCCTACTCCGACCCGGCCTTCCGCGGCATCGGCGCCGTGGAGGTGCTCGGCGCGCTCGGCCTGATCCTGCCCGCGGTCACCGGTATCGCGCCGGTGCTGGTGCCGCTGGCCGCCACCGGGCTGGCCATCACCATGCTGGGCGCGGTGCTCACGCACGTCCGGCGCAAGGAGTTCGGCCAGCTCGCGCCGGCCGCGGTGTTCCTGGTGCTGGCCGTGGTCATCGCCTGGGGCCGGTTCGGCCCGTACCCGCTCTGACCTAGCCCCCGCGCGCGGAGACGCTGCGGAAACACCCGGTCGGCGACCCTTGGGGCCATGCGGGTTCCGGTGGCCGAGGACGCACTCGCCGACATCGTCGGCGGCTTCAACCTGGGCGCTGACGACTACCTGGCCAGGCCGTTCCGCTTCCCCGAGCTGGTGGCCAGGGTCCGCGCTCCGCGGTGCCGCGCCCAGGACCGGTGTTCGCCGGTCCTGGACGCGGACGGGGGCCGGTCATGACCATCCGCACCCGGATCACGCTGCTCTACGCGGGCACCGCCACCGCGGCCGGCCTCGCGCTCTACTTCCTGATCAGCGCCTGGCTACCTGAGCCCGCGGGGTCGGGCCTGCTACCGCTGGCCATCGCCGCACTGCTGGTGCTCGCCGCCGCGCTCGGCACCGGCTGGTTCGTCGCGGGCCGGGTGCTGGCCCCGCTGCGCCGGATCACCGGCCTGGCCGAGCGGATCTCGGCCGGGCACCCGCACGGCCGGATCGAGCAGCCCGGCCCGCCGGACGAGCTGCAACGCCTCGCCGGCACCGTCAATGGCCTGCTGGCCCGCCTGGAGACCGCCACCACCGCGCAGCGCCGCTTCGCCGCCAACGTCGCGCACGAGCTGCGCACCCCGCTGGCCACCAGCCGCACTCTGCTGGAGGTCGCCGCCGCGCACCCGGAACGCTGCGACCTGCCGGACCTGACCGCCAAGCTGCGCACCGTGAACGAGCGCGGCACTGAGCTGGTGGACGCGCTGCTCGACCTGGCCCGCGCCGAGCACGGCCTGACCAACCCGGTGCCTACCGACCTGGCCGTCATCGCCGCGCAGGCCCTGGCCAACCTGGACCCCGGCGGCGTCACCGTCTCCGCCGAACTGGCCGCCACCACTTTCCCCGGCGAGCCGATCCTGTTGCTGCGGCTGGTGAACACCCTGCTGGCCAACGCGATCCGGCACAACCGGCCCGGCGGCCGGGCCAGGGTCACGGTGGCCGACGGCAGGCTCACCGTGACCAACACCGGCCCGCTGATCCCGGCCGAGCTGGCCGGGCAGCTGTTCGAGCCTTTCGTCCGCTCCGCCGGGCGCACCAGGCCGGCCGGGCACGGGCTGGGCCTGGCCATCGCGCGGGCGGTGGTCACCGCGCACCACGGCACGATCACCGCCAGCCCGAACCCGGACGGCGGCCTGACCGTGGACGTGCGCTTCTAGCCCTCGCCAGGTAGCGCGAACATCCCGTTGTCGGTCTGCTCGACCAGGCCGTCCACCAGCAGCGAGTGCAGGCACCGGTCCCGTTGCCCTGACTCGTCCCAGGCCGCGTCCAGCGCCGCCCTGGACACCGGACCCGGCGCGCCGCGCAGCACGTCGAGGAGCCGGCCACGCACCTGCCGGTCGGTGCCGGCGAACTTTTGCACCACCTTGGCCGGACCCGCGTAGGCCGGTCGTCCGGCTCGCTGCCAGGCGCAGTCGGCGTAGACCGGGCAGTCCGCGCAGCGCGGGGACCGGGCCACGCAGACCACCGCGCCCAGCTCCATCAGCGCCGCCGAGTACCGGGCCGCCCGCGCGGGTTCGCGCGGCAGCAGCACCTCGACATCGGCCAGGTCCCTGGTGGTCGAGGGCGGTCCGGCGTCCGCGGCTCCGTGCACCGCGCGGGCCACCACCCGGCGCACGTTGGTGTCCACCACCGGGGTGCGTTGCCCGTAGGCGAAGGCGGCCACCGCCCGCGCGGTGTACGCGCCGATCCCGGGCAGGCCCAGCAGGGTGTCCACGTCGGCGGGCACCACATCGCCGTGCTCGGCCGCGATCGCGGTGGCCGCGGCGTGCAGCCGCAGCGCCCGGCGCGGGTAGCCCAGCTTGCCCCAGGCCCGCAGCACCTCGCCCTGACCGGCCGCGGCCAGCGCCGAGGGCACCGGCCAGCGCGCCATCCAGTCCAGCCAGATCGGCTCCACCCGGGCCACCGGGGTCTGCTGCAGCATGACCTCGCTGACCAGCACGCCCCAGCCGGTGCAGTCGGGGTCCCGCCAGGGCAGGTCGCGGGCGACCCGGTCGAACCAGCCGAGCACGGCCCCGGGATCCAGGGAAGAAACAGTCGCCATAGCGTGCACAATCCTCGCACCTGCCCTGGACGCGGAGGAAACATGGCCACCCGTTCTGCCCCACCCTCGGACAACCTGCTGGCCAGGATCGCGTTGCGGTTCACCGCGTTCACCGAACGCTGGCTGCCGGACGCCTTCGGCTTCGTGCTTGTGGGCACGATCATCGTGCTGCTGCTGGGCCTGGCCACCGGCCAGTCGCCGACCGCGCTGATCGACGGCTGGGGCAAGGGCGTCTGGAGCCTGGTCACCTTCACCCTGCAGATGGCGATGATCATCATCGGCGGGTACGCGCTGGCCACCGCCCGGCCGGTGGCCAGGGTGATCGCCTGGCTGGCCACCATCCCGAAGACCCCGCGCGCGGCGATCACCTTCACCGCCGCGGCCTCGATGATCACCTCGTACCTGAACTGGGCGTTCAGCCTGATCTTCGCCGCGATCCTGGCCAAGGAGATCGCCCGGCTGGTGCGCGGGGTGGACTACCGGGCGCTGGGCGCGATGGCCTTCCTCGGCCTGGGCACGGTGTGGGCGCAGGGCCTGTCCGGCTCGGCCGCGCTGCAGGTGGCCAGCGCCGAGTCCAGCCCCAAGGCGGTGCAGGAGGTGATCAAGGCCGGGCGCGGCACCGGGCTGATCCCGCTCACCGAGACCATTTTCCTGTGGCAGGGCATCGTGGCCACGCTGATCGTCTTCGTGGTCGCGGTGGTCACCGCCGCGCTGATCGCGCCCTCCGGCGAGCGCGCCAAAACCGCCGCCGACCTGGGCATCGAGCTGAAACCGCTGCTCGCCCCGGCTGAGGCCGAACCCAAGGGCAGGCCGGGGGACTGGCTGGAGCGCAGCCCGGTGTTCTCGGTGCTGATCTTCGCCATCGGCGCCTGGTACCTGGTGCGGCACTTCGTCAACGCCGCCGGCAACCCGCTGACCGCGCTGGACCTCAACACCATCAACCTGATCCTGCTGCTGCTCGCGCTGATCCTGCACTGGCGGCCGTATCGGCTGGTCGCCGCGGTGCGCGCGGGCGCGCCCGCCGCGGCCGGGGTGCTGCTGCAGTTCCCGCTCTACGGCGGCATCTTCGGCATGATCGCCTTCACCGGCCTGTCCGCCACCATCGCCGGCTGGCTGGTGGACATCTCCAACCCGGTGCTCTACCCGGCGCTGATCGCCATCTACTCCTGCGTGCTGGGCGTGTTCGTGCCCAGCGGCGGCAGCAAGTGGGTGATCGAGGCCCCGTACGTGCTGGACGCGGCCAACCAGCTCCAGGTGCACCAGGGCTGGATGGTGGTGGTCTACGACCTGGGGGAGGCCAGCGCCAACCTGCTCCAGCCGTTCTGGATGCTGCCGACGCTGGCCGTGCTCGGACTCAAGGCCCGCGACATCATGGGCTACACCTTCGCGATGTTCCTGGTCTGCTTCCCGACCGTGCTCATCGTGGTGACCCTGTTCGCGCGGACCCTCTCGTTCCCCTAGATGACCTCGTGCAACAGCGCGGTGGACACGTCGTAGACGAAGCCGCGGACCTGGTCGGTGTGCAACAGGAAGGGGCTGCGCCGCACCCGCTGCACGGACTGCCGGACGCTGTCCTTGACCTCGCGGAAGGCCTCCAGGGCCCACGGCGGACGCAGGCCGGTCTCGCGTTCCAGCTCGTCCTTGAAGTCGTCCTCGGTGAAGGTGGCCAGGCCGCAGCTGGTGTGCTGCATGACGATGATCTCCTGGGTTTCCAGCTTGCGCTGGGAGATCGTCAGCGAGCGGATCATGTCGTCGGTGACCACGCCACCGGCGTTGCGCAGGATGTGCGCCTCACCATGCCGGAGCCCGAAGACGTCGAACACCTTGATCCGGGCGTCCATGCAGGTGACGATCGCCAGGTGCAGGGAGGGCTTCGGAGAGGGGATCTCCGGGTGGCCCAGTTCGCCTGCGACGGCGTTGCGCTGGAGCAGTTCGTCGATCGCGGTCATGACACACTCCTCAAGGCACGGCAGCATCCGGGTGTCTGAGGGGGTTGCCCTACTCCCTTGATGAGAACCCGAGTATGTGAACAGGGCAAGACTCGTTTGAGGAAACTCACGCGTCCGGTCCACTCTTGGTTGCGCACGCAACACGCCCGAACGGCCCAACGGCCAGTTACGTCATTCGGAGCAACCGGGGCGTTACCGTCTGCATGTGCTGGATCCGGTGGGACCTCACCCGCCGTCGGTGTACTGGCGCCGGCGCGCGGTAGCCCTTGGCGCGTTCGTGCTGGTCTTACTCCTCGGGGTGTGGGCGGTCGGCCTGGCCTTCGGCGGGAGTGAGGACACCGAACGCGAACTGGCCGAGCTGCGGGCCGCCGCGGCCGCGCGCAGCCTGGCCGCGACCGGCACGAGTACGCCGGGCAGTCCCTCGGCGCTGCCGCCGCCGAGCAACCCTGGGCCGCCCCCGGACCAGCCCCCGCCGCCACCGCCTCCGCCGCCGCCCCCTGGACCGCCGCAGCCCTGCCCGAACCAGGTCACCAAGGTCACCGCCGAGGTCGGCGCGCCCGAGTACCGGGTGGGTCAGCGGCCGGAGTTCCGGCTGGTGGTGACCAACACCGGCCCGGTGCCGTGCACTCGCGAACTGGATCCCCGGGTGCAGGAGATCCTGGTCTTCGGCCTGGACGGCGCCCGGCTGTGGTCCAGCAACGACTGCTACCCCGGCCGCAACCCCGACCTGCGCACCCTGGAACCCGGCGGCACGGCCGTGTTCCGGCTGGCCTGGCACGGCCGCACCTCGGCGCCGACCTGCGCGGGCAAGCGCAAGACCGTGCTCGCCGGGGAGTACACCGTGGTGGCCAAGGTCGACGACCTGGCCAGCCCGCCGGCTCCGTTCCGGCTGCGCTGATCAGCCGTAGCGGTCCACGATCGAGGACTCGGCCAGCCGGGACAGCCCCTCGCGGACCATCCGGGCCCTGGTGTCGCCGACCCCGTCCACGGTCTGCAGATCGTCCGCGGTGGCCGCCAGCAGCGCCTGCAACGAGCCGAAGTGCTCCACCAGCCGGTGCTGCACCGGCGCGGGCAGCCGCGGCACCCTGGCCAGCAGCCGGTACCCGCGCGGGCTGACCTGGCCGTCCAGCGACTCCGGTCCGGCCGGGAAGCCGAAGGCGGCCGCGATCGCGGCCACGTCCAGCAGTTCGGTGCCGTCCAGCGCGTCCAGCGCGGCCACCACCGCACCGGTGCTCGGCGCGCCCGGCTCCTCCACCAGGTAGTCCATGATCACCAGCTCGCGGTCCAGCTCGACCCCGCCGACCAGCTCGTCGAGCTGCAGCTCGATCAACCGGCCGTCCGCGCCCAGCTCGACCACGTGCCAGCCGATCTCGTCCGCGATGCGCTGCACCATCTCCAGCCGCTGCACCACGGTCATCGCGTCCTTGAGCGTGACGAAGTCCTCGATCTCCAGCGCGGACAGCGCCTGCGCCACCTCGTCCAGCCGGGCCTTGTACCGCTCCAAAGTGGACAGCGCCTGGTTCGCCCGCGACAGGATGGTGGCCGAATCGGTCAGCACGTGCCTGCGCCCGTCCACGTACACGCTGACGATGCTCATCGACTGGCTGACCGAGACCACCGGGTGCCCGGTCTGGATCGCGGTGCGCTCGGCGGTGCGGTGCCGGGTGCCGGACTCCTCGGTCGGGATGGTCGGATCCGGCACCAGCTGCACGTTGGCCCGCAGGATCTTGCCCGCGTCGGTGGAGAGCACCAGCGCGCCGTCCATTTTGGACAGCTCGCGTAACCGGGTGGCGCTGAACTCCACGTCCAGCCGGAAGCCACCGTCGCAGATGGACTCCACCGCCTCGTCGTGGCCGAGCACGATCAGTCCGCCGGTGCGGCCGCGCAGGATCCGCTCCAGGCCGTCCCGCAGCGCCGTGCCGGGCGCGAGCCGGGCCAGGGTAGCCCGCACCAGCTCCGACTGCGTCCGCTCGCTCACGATGCCCCTCCTGCCCGATCCGACACCGGAGTCTACGTTCGGCCACGAACGCGTGAACGCCTCGACCTCCGGCGGACAACACAGGTTGTGAGGACGATGACCGAACGCCGGGCCGGGGCGCCGCCCCCTGCCGAGGCCGAGCACCCCGACCTGTCGTGCCCGCAACCGGCCGCGGTGTTCGGGCGCCTGTTCGACGCGCACGCCGCCGCGCTGCACCGCTACCTGGCCCGCCGGGTGGGCGCCACCGCGGCCGATGACCTGGTCAGCGAGACCTTCCTGGTCGCGCTGCAACGGCGGCACAGCTACGACCCGGCCCGCGCCGCGGTGCGCTCCTGGCTGTACGGGATCGCCACCAACCTGCTGCGCGGCCACCTGCGGGCCGAGGTCCGCGGCTACCAGGCCACCGCCCGCGCGGCCGGCGCCGACCGACCTCATGAGGACGGTCACGACGGGCGCGTCGCGGCCAGGGTGGACGCCGAGACCGCCACCCGCGGCCTGGCCGCGGCGCTGGCCGGGCTGGCCGCCGGCGACCGGGACGTGCTGCTGCTGACCTCCTGGGCCGGCCTGGACTCCACCGAGGTGGCGCAGGCACTGGACATCCCGGTCGGCACCGTGCGCTCCCGGCTGCACCGGGTCCGCCGCGGCCTGCGCGCCCAGACCACCAACCCCAGCGAGGAGGACACCCGATGACCGAGCACCGCCTGTGGAGCGAGGACGAACTCGACGCCGCCCTGGACCGGCTGCGCCCGGAGGTGTCCCCGGCCCCGGAAGCCCTGGCCGCCGCCCGCTCCCGGCTACTGACCGCGGCCCAGCTCCCAGCCCCGGCCGCGATCCCGGCCCCGGCCCAGGCCCCGGCTCCGGCCGCGATCCCGCCGCAGCCCCCGGCCCCGGCCCGGCCGCGTCGTGCCGCCCGGCGCTGGCTGCTGGCGGCCGCCGCGGTCGCGCTGGTCACCACCGGCGCGCTGCTGGCCCAGCCCTTCTCCGGCGGCGGGACGGCCGACGCCCGGGACGTGCTGGCCACCGCCGCCAGGGCCGGTGACGGCGACCGCCCGCTCAACCCCGGCGAGTACCGCTACATCCAGACCCGGTCCTGGGACGCCTCCAGCTGGGACCGCGACGGCAAGACCTACAGCTACCTGGAGGAAACCCTCCGCGAGACCTGGATCCCCTTCGACGAGAACGGCGAGTGGGTGCGGCGGGAACGCCTGACCGGCAACCGGCAGTGGACCCTGGGCGTCACCGAGGCCGGGTACCGGGCCGCCGGGCTGCCGCTGGAGCCCACCGGCCAGGTCACCGAGAAGCGGGCCCCGCGCGGGGAATTCAGCCAGGCGGGTGAGCTGACCCGCTGCGAGCAGGCGCCCTGTCCGATCCTGCCGCCCGAGGCCGTGCACGCCCGCGACCGCGCCGGAGCCTGGCACAACCCCACTCAGAGCTGGCAGAACGCGCTGCCGAGTGATCCGCAGGGGCTCTACGCCGCACTACGCGCGCACGATCCGGCCGGCATCGGCGAGTCCGTGGCGCTGGACAACGCCCGCGCCGCGCTGCGCACCGGCAGGCTGCGCACCGAGGTCCGCAACCGGGTCTACGAAGCCCTGCGCCTGTTGCCCGGCCTCAGGATCAAGGACCACGCGGTGGACCTCGGCGGCAGGCACGGCGTCTCGCTCGGGGTCGAGGACGACCGGACCGGCACCGAGATCATCATCGAGCCGTCCTCCGGCCGGTTCCTCGGCGAGCGCACCGTGGTGCGGCAGGACAGCGCGTACTACCCGAGGGGCACGGCCATCGAGCACAGCACGGTGAACACGGCCATCGCAGCTCAGGCGGGGATTGCGCCGTCCCGGTGAGCAATGGGTGACCGCGCGTGACACACCCCAGGGGGTAGGGGGTATTGTTAGCGCGTTCACTCCTCAGCCATCGAGTTGGTGGACACGAAATCAAGTGTTGTGGCCAGTCGGGATTCGGGGTCCGGGCTGTGCTTGCTGGAAGAGGGCCCGCACACCGCTCGGGGGTGTGCGGGCCTTTCCACGTCTCAGTCCTCGGCGCGCAGTTCCCGCAGTGCGGAGCCAAGATCCGGCACCACGGTGGCCTTGATCTCTGGCGGCAACGCGCCCGAGTCCGGCGGCACCAGCGCGTGCGTGAAGCCCATCCGGGCCGCCTCGGCCAGCCGCCGCCCGGCCCCGGCCACCCGCCGCACTTCACCGGCCAGCCCGACCTCGCCAAGCGCGATCATGGTGGGCGGCAACGCGACATCCCGCGCGGCCGAGGCCACCGCCAGCGCCACCGCCAGGTCCGCCGCCGGCTCCAGCACCCGCATGCCGCCCACGGTCGCGGTGAACACGTCCTTGTCGCCAAGGCGCACCCGGCCGCGGCGTTCCAGCACCGCGAGCACCATCGCCACCCTGGCCGAGTCCAGCCCGCTCACCGCGCGCCGCGGCGCGGGCAGGTTGGTCGCGGCCACCAGCGCCTGCACCTCGCCCAGCAGCGGCCGCTTGCCCTCCACGATCACCGTGATCGCGGTGCCGGGCACGCCAACATCGCGCTGGTTGAGGAAGAGCCCGGACGGGTCGGCCACCCCGACGATGCCGTCGTCGCGCAGCTCGAAACAACCCACCTCGTCGGCCGGGCCGTAGCGGTTCTTCACCCCGCGGATCAGCCGCAGGGTGGAATGCCGGTCGCCCTCGAAGTGCAGCACCACGTCCACCAGGTGCTCCAGCATCCGCGGCCCGGCGATCGAACCGTCCTTGGTGACGTGCCCGACCAGCAGCACCGGCAGGTTGTTCTCCTTGGCCACCGCGATCAGCGCCGAGGCCACCGCGCGCACCTGGGTGACCCCGCCCGGCGCGCCGTCGATCATGGCGGACTGGATGGTCTGCACCGAGTCCACGATCAGCAGTCCCGGCCGCACCGCCTCGATGTGGCCCAGGATCGCGCCCAGCTCGCCCTCGGCGGCCAGGTACATCTCGCCGTGCAGGTTCCCGGTCCGCTCCGCGCGCAGCCGCACCTGGCCCGCGGACTCCTCGCCGGTGATGTAGAGCGAGCGCCCGTTGCCGACCGAGGCGGCCCAGCGGTGCGCGACCTCCAGCAGCAGTGTGGACTTGCCGACCCCCGGCTCACCCGCGAGCAGGATCACCGCGCCCGGCACGACCCCGCCGCCGAGCACCCGGTCCAGTTCGCCGACGCCGGTGGAGACCGCGCGGGCGGCCTCGATGTCGACCTCGCCGATCGGCCGGGCGGGCGCGGACACCGCACTCGCGGTGATCTTGGCCAGCGCGGGTTTGACCGCGCCCTTCTCCTCGACCGTGCCCCAGGCCTGGCATTCCGGGCAGCGGCCGACCCACTTGGCCACCTCGTTGCCGCATTCGGCACAGCGGTAGCCGGGACGGGTCACCCGCACGTTCTTCGCCACGCCGGTGAACCTAGGGGGTCGGACCGACAGTCACCGGATCAGTGACCGCCACCGCCGCCGTGTCCGCCGGTCTTGGGCAGGTCCTCGCGGTGTTCCTCATCCGCGGCGATCGGCACCTGCAGGGTGACCTGACCGGCCTTGGCGAAGGTGAACACCACCGGGATGGTCTTGCCCGGCCACAGGTCGTGCTTGAGGCCGACCACGGTGAGCAGCACGGTGCCGACCTTGAGCTTGCTGTCCACCGCGGAGCTGGACGGGGTGGCCGCCGAGGTCGAGGAGCCGGTGGTGCCTGCGGGGCGGCCCGCGGAGGAGGTGGCCGCGCCGGAGGTGCCGGTCGGCGTCGCGCTGGTGGTGGCCGCGCTGGTGGTGGCGTGCTCGGGCTCGTTCAGCTCGGCGCGAATGGCGAAACCGGACGGGATGGCGCCGTCGCCCTTGAGTTCGACCGAGCCCGCGCCCTCGGAGCTGACCGAGACGAGCTTGTCGTCGTTGGGCCCGCTGTTGACCAGGGAGATGCCCAGGGAGGCGTTGCTCTTGGCCGGGTAGTACTTCTTGGGGTTGTTCGAAGGGAAGGCGAGCTGGCCATCACGCAGTTCGATGGCCCCGACCTTGCCGCTCGCCCCGTTCACCGCGGCGACCTGGACCGCGGTCTGCGAGTTCATGCCGGCGCCACAGCCGGTCACGGCCAGCGCGATACCCAGACCCAGCGCCGCCGGGACCAGGCGGGCACGGACTGCCTTCTGCTCTACACGGCTCACAGCGCGCCGATCCTTCCCTGGAGTACCTGGTGAACTCCTCGGCCGCAGCCTAACCACCCGCGCCCGCGTGGGTGGCACCTGGTGCCGTGCCAGGTGGCGGGTATTGATGATCACCTGTTCGCGCAATACGGCGTAGGCCATTTCGCCGTGCCCCGGAGTTTCACGGAGATCAAAAGTCCACTGTGGACCCGGCGTTGTCCTGCGCTGACCGGGGGAAGCATGTCCCGCTCTGGTTTGTCAACCCCTCCCGTGGCCGCTGACCTGCGCTTACAGATCGCACGGGGGTCGAGCGGAGATGGCCGGACGTGTTAGGATGGGGGCAGCGAAAGGGGCAGAGGACACATGGTTTTCAAGGTCGGAGAGACCGTCGTCTACCCGCACCACGGTGCCGCTCTCATCGAAGCAATTGAGACCCGCGTGATCAAGGGCGAGGAGAAGAAGTACCTCGTCCTCAAGGTCGCGCAAGGAGACCTCACCGTCCGGGTGCCCGCGGACAACGCCGAGATCGTCGGTGTGCGGGACGTTGTCGGTCAGGAAGGTCTGGACCGGGTCTTCGAGGTGCTGCGTGCTCCGCACACCGAAGAACCCACCAACTGGTCTCGGCGGTACAAGGCCAACCTCGAGAAGCTCGCCTCCGGCGATGTGAACAAGGTTGCCGAAGTGGTGCGCGATCTCTGGCGACGGGAGAAGGACCGCGGCCTGTCCGCTGGTGAGAAGCGCATGTTGGCCAAGGCTCGGCAAATACTGGTGAGCGAGCTGGCCCTGGCCGAAGGCACTGACGAGGACAAGGCCGAGGTTCTCCTCGACGAAGTCCTCGCCACCGCCTCCTGACAAGTCGAGAGAAGACACCGCCGCTGCCATGAGTGTTGTCGCGCTCGTGCCCGCTGCCGGGCGAGGTGAGCGGCTCGGTGCCGGTGTGCCGAAGGCCCTCGTCGAAGTCGGCGGCGAGCCGTTATTGGTACACGCGGTACGTGGTCTGTGGCGTTCGGGCTGTGTCCAGCAGGTCGTCGTCGCCGCGCCACGCTCCGAGATGGACGTCGTGACCGCCGCACTGGCTTCGGTCGGTGCGGCGGTGCACGTCGTTGTCGGAGGCGCCGAGCGTTCCGAATCAGTCAAGCTGGCCCTGGACGCCGCGCTGGAGATCGTCCCGGACGCCGAGGTCGTGCTCGTGCACGACGCGGCCCGCGCCTTCACCCCGCCGGAGCTGACCGCCGCGGTGGTCGAGGCCGTGCGAGCGGGCGCCAAGGCGGTCATCCCGGCCCTTCCGGTGGCCGACACGATCAAGCAGGTGGATGCCGAAGGTGTGGTTCGCGCCACGCCCGACCGGACCACCCTGCGTGCCGTGCAAACCCCCCAAGGCTTCGCCGTCGACGTGCTGCGCCGCGCCCATGAGGCCGCGCTGGCCGACGGCGTGGCCGCCACCGACGACGCGGGCCTGGTCGAGCGGATCGGCATCCCGGTGCACACCGTGCCCGGCCACGCCGATGCGATGAAGGTCACCACCCCGTTCGACCTCACCGTGGCCAACGCCCTGCTGGCCGCGCGCACCCAAGCTGTGGAGGGCCAGGCGTGATCCCGCCGCGTGTCGGAGTAGGCACCGATGTGCACCCGATCGAGCCCGGCCGCGACTGCTGGATGGCCGGCCTGCTGTGGGAAGGCGTGGACGGCTGCGCCGGTCACTCCGACGGCGACGTGGCCGCACACGCCCTGTGCGACGCCCTGCTCTCCGCCGCCGGCAAGGGCGACCTGGGCGCGGTCTTCGGCACCGGCGACCCCCGCTGGTCCGGCGCGCACGGGGTGGAACTGCTCGCCCACGTCCGCGACCTGCTGGCCGAGGACGGCTGGCAGGTGGGCAACGCGGTGGTGCAGGTCATCGGCAACGCCCCGCGTATCGGCAAGCGCCGGGACGAGGCGCAGAAGGTGCTCTCCGAGGCAGCGGGCGGCGACGTCGCGGTCTCCGGCACCACCACGGACGGCCTGGGCCTGACCGGTCGCGGCGAGGGCATCGCCGCGGTCGCCACCGCCCTGATCTACCGCGCCTGACCCGCTCGCGCCGTCCGGTCCCTGCTGTCCGCATCCGGACAGCAGAAAAGGAACGACCCGGCGTTCCCGGGTGTTCCTCCTGATGTGACCTTTCTCAACGCGCTACAGCCCGGCGGACACCCCGGACGCGGCACGCGTGGTGATCATGATGGCCCCGGACCGGGTGACTGGCAGCCGGGCCTGCTGGATCCGCCGGGCGGTCGCCGCCGCGCGACACGCCCGCGGCGCCGGTAGCCGACGCTCCCTGATCTCCCTGGTGGCCTTCCGAGCCTGTCGCCGAGCCAGGTTCGCGCGCAGCTTCTTCGAGTGCCACACGAGATCCACCACGCTCAGCAGAACTGGCAAAATCACGAAAAGTGGTAGCAGAGCGTTCACCATGTCGCGCCCCTTCCCCGATCACACCACTCTTTCGGAGCATCCCTGATATCGACGGTCTCGCTCCGTGATTGAACAGGGAAGGATGTATCCAAAGCCTTTATCGGACTGTTAGCTCTCTCGGTGTGTCCATCGGCACACCGTGTTGATCGAACTACTGTCCGTGTGATTACGCCTTACCGACCGGTAAGTCTGTGGTGGGGCCAGGGTTGCCGCACTTACGGGCAGCCCGACACGGAGCGTGCCCAAGGCGACCACACCGGCGCTGCCAGCCGGTGATCGATTACCAGCCGCCCGGCCTGATCGATCGAAGGATTGACGATCACCGGCCCCGGTACCAGGCTGCCCCGCGTGTCCAGCTCACCAGGGATGACCCGGATCGCCCTCGCCAGCTTCATCGGCACCGCGATCGAGTTCTACGACTTCTACATCTACGGCACCGCGGCCGCGCTGGTGCTCAACTCCACCTTCTTCCCCGACCTCTCCCCGGTGGTCGGCACGCTGGCCGCGTTCTCCACCTTCGCGGTGGCCTTCATTGCGCGGCCGCTGGGCTCCCTGCTGTTCGGGCACTTCGGGGACCGGGTGGGGCGGAAATCGATGCTGGTCGCCTCGTTGCTGACGATGGGGCTGGCCACGGTGGCGATCGGGTTGCTGCCGGGGGCGGCGCAGATCGGGGTGCTGGCGCCGGTGCTGCTGGTGGTGTTCCGGTTCCTGCAGGGGCTGGGGCTTGGTGGCGAGTGGGGTGGGGCGGCGTTGCTGGCCACTGAGCACGCGCCCAAGGGCAAGCGGGGCTGGTACGCGGCGTTCCCGCAGCTGGGGCCTTCGGTCGGGTTCTTCGCGGCCAGTGGGTCGTTCCTGCTGCTCTCGGCGTTGCTGGACGACGCGGAGTTCCGGGAGTGGGGCTGGCGGGTGCCGTTCCTGGCCTCGGCGGTGCTGGTGGTGGTCGGGTTGTTCGTGCGGTTGCGGATCGCGGAGACGCCGGTGTTCACCGAGCTGGTGGACAAGCGGGAGCGGGCATCGATGCCGCTGGTGGAGATGTTCTGGCGGGCGCCGCGGCGGCTGCTGCTGGGTGGCGGCGTGATCGTCATCTGTTACGTGCTCTTCTACACCGCGACCACGTTCTGCCTCTCCTACGGCACGACCGTGCTGGGGTACTCGCGCAACACCATGCTGATCCTGTCCATCATCACCATCTGGGCCCTCGCCGCGGACACGATCGTCTCCGCCAGGGCGGCCGACGCGTACGGGCGTAAACCGGTGCTGATCTTCGGGACCTCGTTCTCGGTGCTGGCGGGGCTGGTGCTCTTCCCGCTGCTGGGCAGCGGGAGTGTGGTCCTGGCCGGCGTGGCGCTGGCACTGGCGCTGGGGGCCATGGGTCTGGTCTACGGTCCGCTCGGCGCGTTCCTGCCCGAGCTGTTCGACACCAGGTTCCGCTACTCCGCATCGTCCTTCGCCTACAACCTCGGTGGGGTGGCCGGTGGCGCGCTCGCGCCGACGGTGGCGGCCGCGCTGGCCGCGGACTTCGGGCCGGGGGCGGTCGGGATCTACGTGGCCGCGGCCGCGGTGCTGAGCCTGCTGTGCGTGCTGGGCCTGCCGGAGACCAGGGACGTGGAACTCACCGGCTGAGCGGTTCGGCGATGGGCGCCGGCGCGGGTTCGGCGGCGGCCGGGTAGGCCAGGCTGGCGCCCGCGGCCAGCAGTGCGCCGAGGGCGAGCGCGAGCAGCTGCCTGCGTAGTCCATTGTGGACGGTGATCATCCGTTGGCCTCCTTGGGTTCGGTCGTGAGATCGCTCGTTGCCGCTGTTCGTTTCGCCACGAAGGTGTGATCACGGTTGGGTCTCTGGGTTAACGTCGGGCCCGTGACCATTCGCGGGGTGCTCTTCGACTTCTCCGGCACGTTGTTCCGGCTCGAACTGGGCGACAACTGGCTGGACGGCCTGATGGACGACGCCGCGGCCGCCGACCTGCTGCGGCAGCTCACCGCGCCCACCGGACGACTGGAGGGGCTGCCGCCGGAGCTGCACGAGGCGTGGGATCGCCGGGATCTGGACCCTGACCTGCACCGCGAGGTGCACCTGGCCGCGCTGGCCAACATCGGGGTGCCGGACGCCGCGCTGGCCGGCAAGGTCTACGACCGGCTGCTGGAGCCCGCCTCCTGGCAGGCCTACCCGGACACCGCCGCGGTGCTGAGCGAACTCAAGGCCGCCGGGTACCCGGTCGGCGTGCTGAGCAACATCGCCTGGGACATCCGCACCGTCTTCGACCGGCACGGCGTGGCCGGCCTGCCCGATGAGTACGTGCTTTCCTACGTGGAGGGGCGGGTCAAGCCGGACCCGGAGCTGTTCCGCACCGGCTGCGCGCGGCTCGGCCTGGACCCGGCCGAGGTGCTCATGATCGGCGACAGCCAGGAGGCCGACGGCGGGGCCGAGGCGATCGGCTGCGCCTTCGCGCTGGTGCCGCCGCTGCCCACCGCCGAACGTCCGGACGCGCTGCGGGCCGTCCTGCGGACGCACGGCCTACTTCCGGCGTAGGCCACAGCGCCGACCGGTGGAAACTGAAATCCCGGTGGGTGGGCTGGTCATTAGCATGCTCGTTGAACCCGTACCCTTGTCGGGTGGCTCTCCGACTTCATGACACCGCTACCAGGAGCATGCGGGAATTCCACCCGCTCCGGTCTGGGGCTGCGTCGATCTATGTCTGTGGGGCCACCGTGCAGGGCGTGCCGCACATCGGACATGTGCGCAGCGGGCTGAACTTCGACGTGCTGCGCCGCTGGCTGGCGCGCGATGGCGACGACGTCACGCTGGTGCGCAACGTCACCGACATCGACGACAAGATCCTGGCCAAGGCCGCCGAACACGGCAGGCCGTGGTGGGAGTGGGCGGCCACGCACGAACGCGCCTTCATCTCCGCCTACGACGCGCTGGGCTGCCTGCCGGCCTCGGTCGAGCCGAGGGCCACCGGGCACGTGCCGCAGATGATCGAGCTGATGGACCGGCTGATCGAGCGCGGGCACGCCTACGCGGCCGGGGGCGATGTGTACTTCGCGGTCGCCTCCTTCCCCGAGTACGGCGCGCTGTCCGGGCAGAAGCTGGACGAGGTGCAGCAGGGCGAGTCCGCGGCCACCGGCAAGCGCGACCCGCGTGACTTCACGCTGTGGAAGGCGGCCAAGCCCGGCGAGCCGTCCTGGCCGACGCCGTGGGGCCGCGGGCGTCCCGGCTGGCACCTGGAGTGCTCGGCCATGGTCACCGCCTACCTCGGGCCGGAGTTCGACATCCACGGCGGCGGGGTGGACCTGGTCTTCCCGCACCACGAGAACGAGCAGGCCCAGTCGCGGGCGGCCGGGGACGGCTTCGCCCAGTACTGGATGCACAACGCCTGGGTGACCATGAGCGGCGAGAAGATGTCGAAGTCGCTCGGCAACACGGTGACCATCCCGGAGATGCTGCAGCGGGTGCGCGCGCCCGAGCTGCGCTACTACCTGGTCACCCCGCACTACCGGTCCACCATCGAATACTCCGAGCACGCGCTGCACGACGCGGTGGCCGGGTACCGGCGGATCGAGGGCTTCCTGCGGCGGGTGGTGCAGCGCACCGGCTGCGTCGGCGAGGAAGGGCTGCCCGGCGATTACGTGGCGGCCTTGGACGAGGACCTCGGCACACCGTCGGCCATCGCCGTGGTGCACACCAGCGTGCGGGACGGCAACGCCGCGCTCGACGCCGGTGACGATGAGAAGGCCCGTGAGATCGCCGCCTCGGTGCGCGCGATGACCGGGCTGCTTGGCCTTGACCCGTTGTCAGAGCAGTGGGAGGTCGCGTCCACTGTGGACGAAGGCTCCCGGGTCGCGCTGACCACGCTGGTCGAGGGACTGTTGGAAGAGCGGCAGAAGGCACGTGCCGGCAAGGATTTCGCCACGGCGGACCTGCTGCGCGACCGACTGCTCGCGGCCGGAGTGGCGGTAGAGGACACCGCCTCCGGTCCACTATGGACATTGAAGGACTGCTGAGAACAT
Source organism: Crossiella sp. S99.2 (assembly GCF_023094165.1). Lineage (GTDB taxonomy): Bacteria > Actinomycetota > Actinomycetes > Mycobacteriales > Pseudonocardiaceae > Crossiella. The sequence goes on from NZ_JALMDK010000002.1 coordinate 337,731, forward strand.
GGCCGGTAACTCCAGGCGCAAGGGTGCCATGCGCAACCCTGGTTCGAAGAAGGGCGCCGTTGTCGGCTCCGGTGGCCAGCGGAAGAAGGGCTTGCAGGGCAAGGGACCCACGCCGCGAGCCACCGACCGCGAGCACCACCCCGCCGGGCGCAAGGCCGCCGCCGCGACCAAGGCCGAGCAGGCCAGGGCGCGGCGCAAGGGCGAGTCGACCAACTCCGAGTACGTGGCCGGGCGCAACCCGGTGGTGGAGTGCCTGCGCGCGGGCGTGCCGGCCCAGGCGCTGTACGTGGCGCTGGGCATCGAGACCGACGAGCGGGTGACCGAGGCGGTGCGGATGGCCGCCGACCGGGGCATCTCGGTGCTGGAGGTCTCCCGGCCGGAACTGGACAAGCTCACCGGCGGCGCCATGCACCAGGGCCTGTCCCTGCAGGTCCCGCCGTTCAGCTACAGCCACCCGGACGACCTGCTGCAGATCGCCCGCGACTCCGGCGTGGCGCCGCTGCTGGTGGCCCTGGACGGGGTGACCGACCCGCGCAACCTGGGTGCGGTGATCCGCTCCGCGGCCGCCTTCGGCGCGCACGGCGTGGTGGTGCCGCAGCGGCGCAGTGCGAGCATGACGGCGGTGGCCTGGCGGACCAGCGCGGGCACCGCGGCCCGGTTGCCGGTGGCCATCGCGGTCAACCTCAACCGCACGCTCAAGGACTGGGCCACCGCGGGTCTGATGGTGGTCGGCCTGGACGCCGACGCCTCGATGAACATCGACGAGCTGGAACTGGCCACCGGTCCGCTGGTGGTCGTGGTCGGCTCCGAGGGCCGGGGCCTGTCCCAGCTGGTGAAGAAGCACTGCGACGCCACCATCGGCATTCCGATGGCGCCGGGTGTGGAATCGCTCAACGCCTCGGTGGCCGCCGGTGTGCTGCTGGCCGAGGTCGCCCGTCGCCGCCGGGCGGCCGGGCGGATCTGACCATCCGGACCTGGTTGCTCCGATAGGGTCAGCGGGCTGCACCGTGACCCGAGGTAGAGATGTCTTTCGTCAGCCCGCTGTTCCTGTGGTACTTCATGCCGCTCACCCTGGTGGCCTTGCTTGTGCTGCCCAGGACCTGGCGCAACGGCGTGATCGCGGTGGCCAGCCTGGTCTTCTACGCCACCGGGTCCGGCTCGTCCACGCTGTTGCTGCTGGCCTGCATCGTGGTCAACTTCCTGGCCGGACCGCGGCTGGAGCCGAAGGAGCACGAGCCGGAGCAGGCCGCCAAGCAACGCCGGTACGTGCTGATCGGCGTGATCGGCTTCGACGTGGCGATCCTGCTGGTCTGGAAGTACCTGGGCTTCGCCACCGAGCAGCTGGCCGGACTGGCCAGGCTGTTCGGCGGCGACTTCCCGGTGACCCACCTGGCGCTGGTCATCGGCATCTCCTTCTTCACCTTCCACCACATCTCCTACGTGGTGGACATCTACCGCGGTGAGCGCCCGGCACTGCGCAACCCGGTCTCCTTCGTCACCTACATCGCGATGTTCCCGCAGCTCGCGGCCGGTCCGATCGTGCGCTACCGGGAGATCTCCGACCAGCTCCCGCAGCTGCGCACACACCGGCTGGACGACATCGCCAGCGGCTTCCCGCGTTTCGCCCTCGGCCTGACCAAGAAGGTCGTGATCGCGGACACGCTGGCGCCGATGGTGGACGCCTGCTTCGCCACCCCGCCGGACAAGATGACCTTCGCGGTCGCCTGGCTCGGCGCGCTGGGCTTCACCCTGCAGCTCTACTTCGACTTCTCCGGCTACTCGGACATGGCCATCGGCCTGGGCCGGATGCTTGGCTTCCGGCTGCCGGAGAACTTCGCCCGCCCGTACTCCTCGGTCACCGTCACCGAGTTCTGGCGGCGCTGGCACATGTCGCTGTCCCGGTGGTTCCGCGACTATGTCTACATCCCGCTCGGCGGCAACCGGCACGGCACCGCGCACACCTACCGGAACCTGGCGATCGTGTTCGTGCTGACCGGTTTCTGGCACGGCGCGAACTGGACCTACCTGGTCTGGGGCGTTTACCACGGCATCCTGCTGGTGATCGAACGCGCCCGCCGCTGGGACCGCCCGCCGGCCACCGTCGGCCACCAGCTCGGCCGTCGCGCGCTCACCCTGCTGCTGGTGATCATCGGCTGGATCTTCTTCAAGTCGACCACCCTGGGCGCCGCGTTCACCATGCTGGGCAACATGTTCCTGCCGGACTTCACCGGCCTCACCGACAGCGTCGACGCCGCGCTGACCAACCAGCGCCTGCTGCTCCTGCTGCTGGCCATGGTGATCGTCTTCCTGCCGGCCCGCCCGCTGGGCCCGTACCTGGAGTCGGTGCGCTCGCCCCAGGCCACCGCGCTGCGCATCACGGTGCTGACCGTCGGCCTGGCCTACTCCGCGATCCTGGTCGCCACCGGCACCTTCTCCCCGTTCCTGTACTACCAGTTCTAATAGGTGTCGCGCTGACCAGCCATAACACCCCCCCGTGCTGACTCAGGCCGTCTCCAGGCCGTCCCGGGTGACAGCGGTTTCGGCCTGGGGGTCGCTGCCACCAAGAGCCCGGTCAATCGCCTGACGGGCACGCTCCGCGCTCGACGGCAACAGGTGCGTGTACACGCGCATGGTGAACGCCGGATCGGTGTGCCCAAGCCACTCAGCGAGAGCCTTGATCGACTCGCCTGCATCAAGCAGAACCGAGGCGAACAGGTGCCTGAGCGCATGCACCCCATCTTGTCGCTTCACCCGAGGTACCTTTGCCCTTGCCACGGCCGGGTTCCATACCCACTGGTTGAACACCTGACGCCGCACCGCCTTACCGTCTTGGTTCACCAAGATCAACCGGACGGTTTCCGGCTCACCGTTCGGTTCCAGCCACGGAAGGGTCACTTCTACGGGCGGGAACGCCTCCATGTGGGTGTCAAGATCACGAAGCACGGCAGGCGAGATGGGGACCTGCCTTTCCTTGCCTCCCTTGGGTGGAGCGAAGACCGCAACGTTGTCCACCCAGCGCACCTGGCGAACAACGTTGAGCATTTGCTCTGACCTGTCAATGTCCACATCGGACACACCGAAGATCTCGCCCTGCCGCAGGCCGCACCCGGCTCCCAGCGGAACAACGATCTTGTACCGCTGGCCGAGAGCAAGACGAACGGCGGCAAGCTTGCTCATCGACCAGGGGACTACCTTCCTGGAGTCGGGTTGTGGCCGGGTGATGCTCTTTGCCTTGCAGGGATTCTCGCTGATCTTCTTGTCATCCACAGCAGCGCTGAAGATCGCGGACAGGTACACAAAGGTCACCGCCCGCGTTCCACCGGCAAGCTTCTTACCCTGCATCCAGCGCAGCCAACCTCGGATGTGCGTCGGCAGTACGGAGCCGATCTCATGTTCACCAAGGTACGGAAACACATGGTTACGCAGCCTCCATTCCACCGAGTTTCGCGTTGTGCCGTCGAAACATTGCTCTCCGAACCACTTGTTCGCGAATGCGCGAACAGTTACGCGTCCGGCGGCTGGGTCGACGTACTTCCCGCTCCGCTTGTCGCTCTCCACCTCAAGTAGGAAGTCTTCCGCCTGCTTCTTGCACTTGTCCCGGAACGACTTCGAGCGTTCGTTGCCGTCAAGATCGAAATACCGGGCTCGGTAGCGAAGCCCCTTGCCATACAGCTTGGTTCTCTCCCGGATCTGTTTGCCTGTCTCGGAATCCTCTGTTGTCTTGAACCAGCGATCTTCAATGTGTGCCATCGTTCGTGCCTTCCTGTGTGGTGTTGCCGAAAGATTCAGGCCACTTCGTCAGCGGCCACCCATGCCCTGACTACGGCGGGATCGAAACGCAGGTGCCGCCCGACTTTCCGCCCGCGTGGCCCGGTGCCCTTCCACCGCCACTGGTAGAGGGTCTTGAGCGGCACCCCGAGGAACCCCGCTGTCTCCTCAGCGGTCCACAGCCGGTCGATTGACCTGACGTTGTCCATAGCTCCCCCCTCACGCCGCTTGACCGGTTGCCGAAAGATCCGGCGGTGTCGGTGGGTCGCCCCCGCTGGCCGCCAAGAGCGCGGTCTTGTACTGGGCCTTCCACCTCAGCCGTTCGGCGACCGCGTGCATGAGCAGGTGCGCGCGAGGAGGCACATCCGCATCACCGGGCGCGACCTTCTGCCACACCACCGAGGACGTGTTGCCCCGGTCGGTGTCGGGGGTGATGCCGACGTCGGTGAGCAGTTGCCGAACAAACTGGGTCCGGTCATGCCGGTGATCCGCAAGGGACTTGCCCGACCACTTCCGCGAGACCAGGACCCGCCGCCCCGGCAGGCCGAGGGTGGAGCGGCGGTGCGCCTTTCCCTTGCAGCGCCCCGCAACCAGGTTCATCCGAGCACCGGCCGGTTGGATGCCATAGAGCAGCCACACCGCGCACCGAGGCGAGCACGGAGTGACCGCCAGTTCTTCATGCAGCCGGTCGGCGTGCCGCCGCTGACGTTCCGTCTTCTCCTCGTGGCACTCGCTGATCGACTTCGTCAGGTACTTGGTCAGGTAGCCGATGTGCCGCCCAGACTCCTCGGTGCCGCCCAGGATGCCCTTGGAGTGCACCTGTGCCCCGAACCGCACCACGTGCGCCGGAACGTCGTCCTCAGCCCCGGGAAGCGCCTGCACCCAGGTCGGCAGTGCCTGCCGGGTGGCCGGGTCGACGAAGCCCTTGGCCCGGTCGCACCAGACCGGCACGGCCTCGCCGGGGTAGACCAGCTCGTCATGCTTGGGCCACCACACCTGGTGATAGGTTCCCGCGGTCACCAGCCGCACCAGCTCATGCGGGATCGCACCACGCAGTGCCGCGTGCCAGTGCGGAGCCAACCTGCGTTGTGGTTCAACGGTGGAGAAGTACTGCACCTCATACCCGACCGCCCGGCGCAGGTTCTGCACCCACCGGTCCAGCAGGGCGGCGAAGTGCACCGCGTCCCGGGCGGCCCGCCGGTAGTCATAGCCGTCGGGGTTCACCGGGGTGCCGTCATCGTGGACCCGCCCATAGGAGTCCAGGGTCAGCGTGAGGAACATCGACGGGCGGAACCGTCCGGCGTACTCGCGGCCGAGGGTGTGCTTGGCGACCTTGCGCCGGGGCAACTCCGGCACGTCCTGCTTACGCCGGGTCGAGCGCTTCACGGGCTTGGCGGCCGGAGCGTCCAGGGCCGGGAGCTTGCCCCGCACCCCAGCCTCTCTCAGCTCAACGTCAACCGCCGCAACGGCTTCCCGCAGATCCTCCATTCCGGACTCGTCGCCCTCGGCCCGTGCGCTCTGGTAGTCCGCCCACAGGGTGGACCGCAGCTCTGTCAACGCGGTCTGGTCTGCGGTCGGTTCGGCCGGGGTGAAGTCGGGTTCCTCGCCCAGGTGCCAGCCTTCCCGACACTGGGCCATCCGCAGCTTCCGGGCCTTGTCCGCGCACGGGGCACAGACGGAGGCCACAGTGGACCCACAGGCCACCGGCAGCACATCCACGCGACCAGTGGCATAGTCCAGCCGCCGTTGCGCCAGAGGCCGGACACAGACGCCGTTGGTCTCGGCCAGGGAACGCACCACGTCCAGGGCCAAGGGTTGGCGCATGCGATCAGCGCGGGTCATATGCAGGCCTCCGGCCGGCATATCCTCACCGGCCTCGGTCACGTGCTCGGCCATCACCACTCACCCCCACACGGGGTGAAGGCCACAGCCAGGCCGCAGCCGGGGCAATGCCCGTAGGCGCAGTCATCCTCAGCCCGTGTCCGCGTCCGGCAGCCACACCACAAGTCATGCAGCCACCCCGGCATTGCGGCAACGCCGTCGACCAGCCTGGGCACCACATCGGCGCGGGGCGGGATCACCTTGTGCTGCAAGACATCCAGTGCCCGCGCGATCCGGGCCTGTTGCTCGCGGGAGAGTCGCCGGGTCATGCCGCCACCTCCCCGTCCACGTCGTACCCGCCGCCGGGGAAGGGCAGCACCTCCGCGTGGACCACGTCGCGCCCGGTCACGTAGTCGACCAGGCGCGCCAGGTCGGCATCGGCGACGTGGAAAGCCCGTGCCCGCAACGGTTCCTTGCGTCCATCGACCTTGACCCAGGCCACGCCCGGGGTTGCCTCGCTGATGTCCTGGGCCGCCGCACCGCGTTGCCGGACACCCTCGCCCAGCACCATGTCCACCTGGGCCGCCTCATCCAGCCGGAGGGCGACCTTGGTCCCGAACAGATGCCGGAAAGACACGATCTCCTTGCGCGGGTCCTGCACCGAGGCGACGACGGCGAAGCCGGGGGCACGGCCTTGAGAGGCGATGGTCTGCACCGCCCGCGCCGCGCGTTCCCGCAATGCCTTGTCGGTCTGGTATGCGATCACGTCGGCGAGTTCGTCGATCACCAGCACGGTGAACGGCTCTCCGGTGCCAGGCTTGAAGCGCCGCAGCAGGCCCCGGTACCGCTGTGCCCGCTCCTTCAACTCCTCGGCCAGGGCTTCCAGGACCTCTACGGCTTCTGAGCCGTTGGTGTAGGCCAGCCGGTGAAACAACTCCGGCGCCTGCCCCAACTCCATACCGCCCTTGGGATCGATGCCCACCAGGCGCACCAGCCCGGCCCGAATCGCCGGAGCCAGAGCCCAGATCAGCGACCACATGACCGAGCCCTTGCCCGCGCCGGTCGAGCCGACCATGAGGAGGTGGTTTCCCAACAGCCGCAACGTGAACGGCCGACCGGTCTCGGTGCGCCCCACGATCAGGCGCTTGAGGTCAACCGCGGAATCCTTGGCAGCCAGCCCCGGCACCGGGATCGGCCGGGCTAGCGGGTCACGGTGGATCATGTCCAGTTCCAGACGGCCGGGCTTGCGGACCCGCACCCGACAGGCAGTCGCACCGAAGGCATGGGCCAGGCCGGAGGCCCGCAGCTCCCACTGCTCCGGGGCCTGGGCCTTGACCATCCGGACCCGGACCCGGTCCCGCCACCCGTCGGCCCGGACGCGGCCGAGCTTGGGCCGGTACTCCGCGCCCCGCACGGACTTGGTGAGATCGGCCAGGCGCATGACCGAGCGCCACTGCCAGCCGTAGACCGTGCTGCGCCGCCACTCGGTGCGGACCTGGCACCAGCAGAATCGCACGAACGAGGATCGGTGTCCCCAGGCCCACCAGCCGAGCCCGATCCCTGCCACCGCAACGAGAAACGCGAGATTGCGCCCGCCGAGCTGGACGTAACCAACCCAGCCGAGCAGCGGCCCGAACAGCCCGACGGGGTAGCGCACCGTCAGGTGCACCGTCCGCACGGCCAGCCAGCCCGCCGACCACACCAGGGCAACCGGCAGGAGGGCGAGCTTGGCCCAGGTCGGCAGGAGCGTCCACCAGGGCAGCCGGGGCCGGGTGATCTCTAGGGCCGCCGGTTCGGCCAAAGGCTTGCGGGAGAAGGCCATCACTGCTCACCCCGCCCAATGCAGGCGACGCAGCGGAAGACCTGCGAGCCACCGAGCACGCGACCTGCGGGCACGAAAGCGGCCGTGCCGATCCCACACGGGTGGTTGCACCCGAGGCAGGTCAACCCGTCCGCTTGGGCCTCGGTGAGCTTCATGCGCTGCACCGCAGCCCCGTCCAGCTCGACCGGGTAGATGCCGATCGTTTGCAGCCGGGCCAGCAGCCCCGACCACACCCGAGCCCGGGAGAACCGCACCCGCCGGGGCAGGGAGGCATCCTCAGTCGCGGCATTGATCACGTCGGTGAAGTCCAGGGGCAACCAGCCCTCACAGACCCCGCACTTGTGGTCTCCAGGCAACATGCGGGCGTACTTCCCGCAGGTGGAGCACCTGTGTTGACCTTTTCGGGGGACCCCGCCTAGCGGTGAGGTTCCGTCACGTCCTACAGTCATTCTTGTTCACTTCCTGAGGTTGTGGACGGCACAAGAGCGGCGAGGTTCCTAGGCCATGCAGCCGCTCTTGTGTCTTTCTTTCTGTTACACCGCAACAAGACGTGCGGTATCGTCACGTCACCCGAAGGTCCGTGTCTGTCCTTTGTGGACTGTCTCTTGTGGACTTATCGTTTCGTCTTCGGCTGTTCCGTCACGCTCCTTCCGTGCCGGACCAGCCAGGCTTCGCACGGGCGGCAATAGTGCTGTCCGTCCCGCAGGCGCGTCCATTGGCCGCACACGCCGGAGCAGTGCCGCCAGGACACCCGCACCCGCAACGGCCTCAAATGGGCGTAGGGGGCATCAGCGGGGTTCCCCCGCCGGATCCAGTTGCCTAGCCTGAACATCACCACCGCCTCACGTCGAGGTTCGTGGGAGGCACGAGGAGCGGGAACCACGGCTACCACCAACGGAGCCCGCCCCCGTGCCGACTCATTCCCCGTCACGTATCGCGTGCTTGCTCGCCCCGGACACCACCTCGCCCGCCACCACTCCGTGCACGGCGAGCCGGTCGCGGTAGGCCTGCGCGGAATGGAACGCGAACGTCTCCACCGCGTCCAGGAACTCACGCGCGACCGTCACCAGATCCCGCGCCACACGCACACCCATAGCCGACCCGTGGACGTCCTCCGACACCGCGATACGCACCGCACAGCCACCGTCCACAATCGACAGCACCGGCTGCCCCTGAGCCAACGTGCCGAGGGTGACCACCGTGCTCTCATCCGGCCTGACCCACACCTCAAGACTCATGCCCGATCACCGGACCTGACGAACTCGTCCTTCTCCGCCGCCAGCACCGTGGTCAGCAGGTCATACAGCCGCTCGACATCCTCCAGATCCATCGTCACCTTCAGCCGCACAAGCGGCCCACCGAACCCCAACGACACCTCACCGTCCTCACCGGCCACCACGATGATCTTGCTCTCGGCATAGACGGATACCTCCAGATCCATGCCCAGCTCATCCCGCGCCATCACGACCAGTCCGCCTTAAACTCACCGGAGCCAGGCTCGACAGCCGCGCGTTTGCGACTCTCGGCCGCCAACGCCATGTCGCCGTGAAGCCGGTCGAAGTCGACGCGGTCCAGCGCCACAACAATCCTCTGCCCCGGACCGTCGAAGGCAAGCAACAGGTGCTCGTCATTCCACGATTCGACCCGGATCGCGCTGTTCTTGTAGACCGTGATCGAGCAGTCGGTGTAGAAGTGATCCGGGTCGACCACCACGTGAAGGCTGCTCATGCCAGATCACCCACCAGTTCCCGTTTCTGCATGACTAGGCCGCCTTAGAGGGGTCAGCCGTCTTGGCTTCGGCAGGTTTGGCCGCCGGAGCCTTGCCCGCATTCGTGCCCGCGGACTTGAACCCGGTCGCCCTGAACAGCCAGCCCTGATACTTGTACTCACCGCTGCCAGACACACGCGCCTCAACCGTCAGCCCGTCCAGCTCGATCTGCCGCATGCCCATTCCCGGCACCAGTTCGGCCGTGGTCGGGACCGGCTGAACGTTGGCGACGAACGTAATCTGGAAAGACGCCCTCTTGGCCTTCAATTCGTCCGGGTCGGTCACCGTGCCGACCCACTGACGCTTGCCCGTCACCGGGTCAACCTTCTGCCGGGGCTCCCTGTTCTTGTTCTCCTGATACTCGAAGTCCGGCGCGATCTCGCCAATCAGCACCAGGCCCTTGGGAAACGCAAGATCAAACGGTACCTCGAATCGGTGCCCCTTCGGAATCGCCATCTCAACCAACCTCGTTTTCAGTGTTCGACTTCGGTGTGACCAGTTCCGTAAGGCCACGCGTCAGTACGCCAATTAGAAGATCCAAGGCGTCAAGGTCGACTACCAGGGCAACCGGAAAAGCATTCCCGAATCGCACCTCAACGCGGTCAGCGAAGCTGAGGGTTCTCAAGCGAACAGGCAGGTCTCTTGTGACATGCAGTACCACTACGTCGGCCATTGTGTTCAGTCGACCGAGGTCGAACTTGCCCTTGCGCGTTGCGCTCTCTGGATATCTCTGCCGAGGTTCATCCCGCTCGCCCTCCCATGTCCGTCCTGCTGTTCCTGGCACCTACTACTTTCGGCCAGGACGGGGGACGCGCCCACCACGCGCTGGGACTTCTTGGGACGTCCCTGGTACGCTGAAGACGTCCCTAGCGTCCCTTGGAGGTGCCGCGTGCCGAACGAACGACTACGAGATGCCCTGCTCAGGAAGGGTTTTTCGCCTGCTGACGTGGCGGACAAGCTCCGAGTTGATCACAAGACGGTTGAACGCTGGATCACCAAGGGGCGGACGCCCTATGCGAAGTACCGGCACTCGATCTCGGTTCTTGTTCACGAGTCGGAAAACTATCTATGGCCTGACGCCATTAAGTCTGAGCGTAGCGCGGAAGTCGCTGAGTCTGAGGTGGTGAAGGTATACCCGCATAGGCACACTCTGCCGCGTGACGTGTGGGACAAATTGCTTCGCGGATCCAATGAGAGGATCGACGTACTAGTTTACGCTGGTCTTTTCATGACAGAAGACCCCGGCATGATCAAGAATCTTCGCGGAAAAGCTATGGCCGGGACCCGAATTCGCATTGCGCTCGGAGATCCGGATAGCGAAGAAGTTGAGAAGCGAAGCTTGGATGAAAACATCGGACCAGGGACTCTAGGTGCGAAAGTTCGCAACGCCCTCGCCTTTTTTGGGCCTCTAAAGGGTGAGTCTGGAATTGAGATCCGCTGCCACTCTACTATCCTCTATAACTCCATATACAGGTTCGACCAAGACATGCTTGTCAATACTCACGTATACGGATTCATGGCTGCACATGCCCCAGTGATGCACTTGCGTCAGCTTTCAGTTGGAACCCTCTTTGAGACTTACTCGGAAAGTTTCGAAGCAGTTTGGAAAGATGCAAGCGCTCCCAAGTGGTAGCGGCTTACATTAGACAGAAAGGTTTCCCGTGGTCCGCAAAGACTTCTACAATGACCCCGCCGCTCCCGCTGCAAATAGCATTACCGTGGCGGTAAGTGTGGTTGTTCAACAGCCTACGGGTGAAATCCTGCTCATTCGTCGCACAGACAACAACTTGTACTCTATTCCTGGGGGCGGACAGGAAATCGGCGAGACTCTAGCCGAGACCGCCGTGCGCGAAGTTGCGGAGGAAACGGGGATATCCACGCGAGTTGTTGAGCTGATCGGTGTCTACTCCGACCCCAAGCATGTGATTGCTTACACGGATGGCGAAGTAAAGCAGGAGTTCTCTATCTGTTTCCGTGCGGAGCCTATTTCGGGCGAGCTTCGCACGAGCAATGAATCGAGTGATGTCCAGTGGATTTCCCCAGAGGACATTGAAGAATTGGACATGCACCCGTCTATCAGGCTGCGCATTGAACACGGACTGGCGCGGCTGGAAAAACCGTTCTTTAGCTGAGTCTAGATCCGCCCGCTTGTCAGGCGCTTATGAGTCCGGTCCACTGCTGCCCGTATCTCTGACTCCGAATTGTCGATTGATCGGGATACCAGGTGGCCCGGACCATAGCGCTGACGGATCTCATGCAGTCGCTCATCCACGGTTGTGTGCTGCCCGTGTGGAGTGGTTGTCATATCGGCCCACCACAGTGCATCCCTAAGCGCCGTGCGCTCATCCGGGAACCTCTGAATTTCTGATTCCAGGTTGCGCAATTTCGCTTCTTCGATCGCGCCAGAATGACGTGCAACCAATGCGCAAACTCGGCTATCTGCACCCAGGCTTTCCAGGTACGCAGCGCCGTCAAGAGGATGGAATTCGGTGTCGACTAGATCAGGGGCATAGCCGATATCGTGCAACATTGCTGCTGCGACAAGTAAGTCGCCGTCTTCGCTGAACAGGTGAGCAGATTCTCTAGCGCGAGCTGCGACGCCTTGCACGTGTGCCCACCGTCGGGGCAGGACGTCAGCAAGCTGTTCACGGGTGATTTGCTCCGCCCACTCGCTCATCCGCATGAAGCCACTTTACTAGCGCATGGCGCGTCTTGCTCAACGCCTGTCCGTGTTCGCAATCTTCACCGCGTCTGTCCTGCTGCGTTGCCGAATTTGGCTCTATGGGATCAAGGCGCGCCGCCAAGCGGCGCGCGGCGGGTGGTCGCGCTGGCTTCGCTGGGCACACCCATCCGGGCACGGCCGCCTACCGCTCCGCTGCGGCGGCCGACCCGTCGGCGCGCCCAGCGAACCGGCGCCCACCTGCCGGGCCGGGTAGCCGCGCGCCGCCCCCATCACAGCCAACCCGTCCCGCGGAATTACCTGCTCCGACCTGGCACTCAGCATGTCCCGAACGCCCCGGCCGGCATACCCCTTCGCGTGTATCCACACGAAGGACCATGCAGGCCGAGACGCCCAGGCCACACCGAGCACTTCCCAGCCAGGTCTTTCAACCCCCTGGATCACCCTGCGACGGCAACTCACGTCGATCCCTCACCTCCGCCTTTTTATTGTTTAACACCGGAATTACGGCATCAAGAGCGCCTACGGCGTCGCTACGCGATGGACGCAAGCGCCCACTCTTGACACCTCCATTCCGGTGCTAACTGCCGCCGGGGCGAAGGAAAGGGGAGGCGAGAGGTTCCCACTCTCTCCCTCACCGCCGTCGACCCACCAGGGAGGCACCACATGAACCGCACCCGACGCCCCGGCCCCGGACAGCTCCCACTGTGGACCGACCAGCCCAGCCCTAAGCCGGTCGGTCCCCGAGCCTGCCGCTACTGCCTCACCTGGTTCAGCCCGATCACCCGGTCGACGACGCTGTGCCCGCCCTGCGTGATCTTCGAGGCCAAGACTGAGGAGCTTCAGGCCGCCGCTCGCTGCGTCACCAGCCCGCGCCCTGGACAGCTCATGTTGATCTCCGACCGGGCCGCGTCGAGCATGATCACGCGACCCGCCAGGCCGTCTACAGGCCGTGAGACGTCGGGTACCGGCGAGAACTGTCGAGAACTACAGAGAAGTGTTTTCGCAGCTCAGGCCCCCAAAAGCATCTTTCGCTGCTGTTCGCGGCGGCAAGGACTCAGAACTACCAATTCTGAGCCCGGCCCGGTCCTGCTCCCGGTGTGGTGAGCGAGAACACCGCGAGCTGTCCGGGACCGGCCCGTTACCTGCGCCGATCGGGTGAGTGCAGGTCAGAGCCTCGGTGACCTCTGCCACGAGCAACGTTGGCAAGTCTGCTGAATCGTTCAATGGTCTATACCATTCGGAGCTGGGTCCCACCGGACCCGCCGCCGCCGCTTCGGAAGAGACCATGTCGCAGAGCACGCTCGTCCCCATTCCGCCCACGGCCGCCGACAGTCCTGCCGACCCCGCCGCGTTGCTACCGCGGCCACCCGGTGACGAGGAGGTGTACTGGTACTTCGGGCCGCAGCGGCGCTGGGTGCTGGTGCTGTCCTCGCTCTCGTTCGTTTTCACCGCGGTCGCGTTGTTCCAGTTCTCGGTGCGCACGCCCTGGCTGTGGCTCTTCCTCGGGGTGCTCGTGCTCAACGTCGCCGGAGTGGTGATGTCGTTGCTGGACAACGGCAATCCGCGGCGGGTCAGCCGGGAACAGCACGATCTGCTGGTCCGGGTGTGGCGGCCGGCGGTGCTGCCCAGTGTGGATGTGTACCTGCCGACCTGTGGTGAGCCGATCCCGGTGCTGCGCAACGCTTATCAGCACGTGTCACGGCTGGGCTGGGACGGTCGGCTGCGGATCTGGGTGCTTGATGACGGGGCGCGGCGGGAGGTGCGGGAGCTGGCCGCGGAGTTCGGGTTCGACTATGTGGTGCGGCCGGATCGCGGGCACCTGAAGAAGGCCGGGAACCTCAACCACGCGCTGACCGTCTCCGCCGGCGAGCTGATCGTCATCCTGGACGCGGACTTCTGCCCGCGCCCGGATCTGCTGGTGCACCTGGCACCCTATTTCGAGGATGCCGGGGTCGGCATCGTGCAGACCCCGCAGTGCTTCGCCACCGACGCCTCGATGAACTGGCTGCAGCGGGCCGCGGGCGCGGCGCAGGAGTGGTTCTTCCGCTGGATCCAGCCTTCGCGGGATGCCAATGACGCGGCGATCTGCTGTGGCAGCAACGCGATGTACCGGCGGGCCGCGATCGAGGAGGTCGGCGGGTTCGCCAAGCTGGACCACAGCGAGGACATGTACACCGGACTGGCCCTGCTCGGCCGCGGCTACCGGACCCAGTACCTGCCGTTGTTGCTGGCCAAGGGCTTGTCGCCGGACACCGTGCCCGCCTTCGTCAGCCAGCAGTACCGCTGGGCCATGGGCAACCTGCACCTGCTCACCGCACGCGAGGTGGTGCGGGTCGGGGCCGGCCGCCGGTTGCTGCTGTCGTACTGGAACGGCGTGGTCAGCTACCTGCTGACCGCGGTGAACGTCTTCGCCGCGCCGCTGCCGCCGCTGATCATGCTGGCCCTCACCCCAGGGGATGTCCGGCCCTGGCACATGTTGCCGTTCCTGCTGCCGGTGTGGACCTGGCTGGTGCTGATCCCGGCGGTCTCCCGCACCCGGTGGAGCATGCAGGTGATCCGGGCGCACCAGCTGGTCGGGTTCGCCAGCGCGGCCGCGGTCTGGCACACACTGCGCGGGCACGGCGCGACCTGGGTGCCGACCGGGGTGAGCCAGGGACGCGGCGGACTCGCCCGCCGGGTGAGCCTGATCGCCTTTGCCTGGCTGGGAATTACCACCTTGGCGGGCTGGATTGGTTTCGCCGCAGGGGTTTTCGCCTACGGGATCGGCAACTACTGGGCACTGGCCGGGTATCTGCTGGTGCAGGGCTACCTGAGCGTGCCGTTGCTGGTGGACCTGGCCAACTCGCTGTGGCGGCCGGATCGGCAGTCGATCGGGGCCGGGAACCGTTGGGCGGCAACGGCCGCGCACCGGAGCTGGCCGGAGCTGCTGGCGATCACGGTGACGCTGGGCATGTTCGGGCTGCTCGCCTCCGGTCTGGTGGACGGGATCCTGTGATGCCGGATTACCACCCGGGCCGCCGGGCCGATATCGAGGGCCTGCGCGCGGTGGCCGTGCTGACCGTGCTGGGTTTCCACGCGAGCGTGCCGTTCTTCGGCGGCGGGTTCGTCGGCGTGGACGTCTTCTTCGTCATCTCCGGTTTCCTGATCACCGGGTTGCTGCTGGCCGACATCAGCAGCGCGGGCGGCTTCTCGCTCAAGGAGTTCTACGCGCGCCGGGCCCGGCGGATCCTGCCAGCGGCCGGTGTGGTGCTGGTCGTGGTGGCGGTGCTGAGCTGGCTGCTGCTGCCGCCGTTGCGGGCCAAGGACGTCGCCTACGACGTGCTCTTCGGCGCGCTGAACCTGGCGAACTGGCGGTTCGTGGCCAACCAGACCGACTACCTGGCCGCGGCCCGTGAGCACAGCCCGGTGCTGCACTTCTGGTCGCTGGGCGTGGAGGAGCAGTTCTACCTGGTCTGGGCGCCGCTGCTGCTCGGCCTGGCCGTGCTGGCCCGCAAACTGGGGCGGCCCGCGGTGCCGGTGATCGCCGGGGTGATCGGGCTGCTGACGGTTGGCTCGTTCCTGCTGTCGGTGCGCTGGACGGCGAGTTCGGAACCCCTGGCCTACCTGGGCTCGCCGACCCGCGCCTGGGAGTTCGGTTTCGGCGCGCTGGCCGCGATCGCGCTGCCCTGGCTGCGGTTGCCGGGCCTGGCGCGCTGGGTGCTCGGCTTGCTGGGCGCGGGCGCGATCGTGCTGGCCACTGTGTTGTTCAGCTCGGCGACCGCCTTCCCGGGTTCCGCGGCGCTGCTGCCGGTGCTGGGCACGGTCGCGGTGATCCTGGCCCAGGGCAACGGGATCGGCGGTTTCCTGAGCACCAGGCCGATGCGCGCGATGGGACGGCTGTCCTTCTCCTGGTACCTGTGGCACTGGCCGGTGCTGGTCTTCGCCGAGGCGGTCTCCGGGCAGCTGGTCTGGCCGGTGAAGCTGGCACTGGTGCTGGCCGCGGCCGGACCGGCCTGGCTGACCGCGAAACTGGTCGAGCAGCCGGTGCGGTTCTCGCCGACCATCTCGGCGCTGCCGGTGCGCGGACTGGCCATCGGGGTGACCGCGGTGCTGCTGCCGGTGGCCGCCGGACTGGTCACCGGCAGTGCTGCGCAGCGGATGATGGGCGGCGGGATCACCGAGCTGTCCGCCACCCTGCCACTGGCCGCCGCCGACGGCCCGGACCTGCTCACCGGCCCGGCCCCCGGGCTGACCCCGCCGGTGGACCGGGCCCGCGCCGACGTGCCGCCGGTGCCGGGGTGCGAGCTGTTCCCGGCCGAGGTCACCGGGCCGGAGTGCCTCTTCGGTGATCCGGCCGCGCCGCAGGTGCTGCTGATCGGCGATTCCCATGCCAGTCAATGGTTTCCCGCCGTCCGGCAGCTGGCCGAGCGGCGTGGCTGGGCGGTGCGGGTGCGGGTCAAACAGGGCTGCCCGCTGCCCGAGCTGACCGTGTACAACCCGACCCTGGGCCGGGCCTACACCGAATGCGACACCTGGCGGCAGCGCACCCTCGACCAGGTCGCCGGGACCAAGCTGAAACTGGTCTTCCTGGCCTCGCTCAACCAGTACACCGCGGACCAGGACCTGCTCGCCGCGGCCTGGCAGCGCAGCCTGGACCGGCTGGCCGCCACCGGCGCGCCGCTGGTGTACCTGCGGGACACCCCGTTGCCGGGCAAGGACATCCCGTCCTGCGTGTCCGCGGACCCGGCCGCGTGTGACTTCCCGCGTAGCCAGGCTCTGCGGCCGGATCCGCTGGTCAACCGCGCCGGACTGTCCACAGTGGACATGAACGCGGTGCTGTGTCCAGGGGAGAGCTGCCCGGCGGTGCGCCAAGGCGTGCTGCTCTACCGGGACGACTCGCACCTGACCGCCACCGCGGTCGCGCTGCTCGGCCGCCGGGTGGAGAAAACCCTGGAGCGGCAAGGACTGCTGCCGCCGGTGTGGCAGCAGGTCTTCCGCGAGGACTTCGACGGACCGGACGGGTCCGCACCCGATCCGCGGCGCTGGCAGCACGCCACCGGCACCTGCTACCCGGGCTGCCCGGCTCCCCAGTGGGGCACCGGCGAGATAGAGACCATGACCGATTCGACCGGCAACGTGCGGCACAACGGCAAGGGACAGCTGGCCATCACCCCGATCCGGGCCGACGGCCAGTGGACCTCGGGCCGCCTGGAATCCGCGCGCACCGACTTCCGCGCTCCGGCGAGCGGGCAGCTCCGGGTCGAGGCGGAGATCAAGCTGCCCGAGGTGGGCCAGGCCGACGGCGCCGGGTACTGGCCGGCGTTCTGGCTGCTCGGCGACGGGGTGCGGCGGGACAACACCGGCTGGCCGGGCGTCGGCGAGATCGACGTGCTGGAATCGCTCAACGGCCGCGAGTCGGTCTTCGGCACCTTCCACTGCGGCGCCCTGCCCGGCGGTCCGTGCCAGGAGCCGATGGGCCTGGGCAGCGGGGAAACCCCGTGCGCGGGCTGTCAGCGGGACTTCCACCGGTACGCGATCGAACTGGACCAGGGCAGGGGCGAGATCCGCTGGTACCTGGACGGGCGGCAGACCTTCGCGGTCAGCCGCGACCGGGTGGGCGAGCCGGCCTGGCGGCAGGCCACCGACCACGGGTTCTTCCTGATCCTCAACGTGGCCATCGGCGGCCGCCTGGCCGGGGATCCCAACGCCGCCACCGCCTCCGGCCGTCCGATGCTGATCGACTCGGTGACCGTGGCTACCGGCTGAGCGCGCTCCAGCGGGCCGTCATCGCCTCGATGGCCCGCTGGGCGGCGGCCGGGGTGACCTGCTCGGGCAGGTCGATGGTCAGCTTGGCCGCGGCCTCGGCCAGCGCCCGGTGCCCGGCCGTGCCGAGCAGGGTGGCCAGGTCGATCCGCTGCAGCAGCTTCTTGGTGATCGGGCGCTTGGCATCCCAGAACACCAGCGCGGACAACAGGGTCGCGGTGGTCTGGCCGCGCAGCAACGCGGTCAGCACCGCGGCCTCGGCCAACTCGGCGCAGGAGAGGAAGTAGCAGGTGTCATCCAGCAGCACCGGCCGGTCCTCGATCGGCGCGACCAGCCGGAACTCCACCTTCTTGTACATCCCGGAGATGGCCACCTTGTACGGCGCGAAGGTGTACTCGCCGATGCCGAACACGCTGAACCGGGGCCGGGCGCGGTAGATCGCCGAGCGCCGGTTGTCCAGCGCCTCGGCGTGCGCGAGCAGGTAGCGCCACAGCTTCGGCGCGGTGCCGGCCAGCGCGGCGGTGTCCTCGCCCAGGCTGCGCTGCGGCAGCACCAGCCTGCGCCGGGCGGTGGTGGTGTGGCCGTGCACCAGGTCCGAACTCTTGAGCAGCGGGTACAGGTGCTCGTCCTCGATCGGCGCCGGCCCGGTCAGCTCCATCACCGCGGTGGCGTCGTGCTTGACCCCCTGCCGCCACTCCAGCTGGCAGGCCCCGTCCGCCGCCGCGGTCCGGTCATAGGCCTCGACATCGGCCACCAGCCGACCGCGGACCAGGCCGAAATGCCGGGAAGGCGTTGCCGCGTCGAGAGAATCGTAGAGCGCGCAGGTGTACTCGCCCGGGGTGTCGCCGAGCCGGAGGGTGAGCAGCCCGGCGTCCACGTTGGCCCCGAACCAGCGGTGCGAGTCGATCAGCCGCAGGGTGGCCGCCTCGACCGGGATCTCCTGCTCCGCGCAGTGCCCGAGGATGTTGCGGGCCACCTGGGTCTTGCACAGCAGCGCGATGGTCGGCCGGTGCCCGCGCAGTTCGGCGAGCAGCTTCTGCCAGATGTACTCGGCCACGTCGAAATTGGACTCACCGGTGCGCGCGGCCATCCCCGGCCGGTTGCGGGTGTTGGCCTTGACCGGCACGTTCGCCGAGCCGAACCGGGTCAGATCGGCCATGGTCACCCACGGCGGATTGCCCAGCACCAGCAGCTCGCCCTCGGCCGCCCAAGGCAGGTCGGCGCCCAGGTCCAGACCGAACACGCACTGCTCGCGGATCTCGCCGTGCGCCCTGGCGAGTTCGGCGTGCGCGGGCTGGATCTCCACCCCGATCCGTTGCGGCACACCCAGTTCGGCCGCGGCGGCCAGGAAACTGCCGGTGCCGCAGGTGGGTTCCAGCACCTTGCGGTAGTCCCGCGGTGGCAGCGTGGCCAGCACCGCGCGAGCCAGCGTCAGCGGGGTCTGGAAGTCACCGAACTCGTTGTTGGGCAAGAAGGGTCCGCCATTCTCGGTCAAGCAGACCGTAGTGCACGTCGTCGGCGAAACCGTCCCCTTCCCACCACGCCTCGCGGTGCCGTCCCTCCTCGGTGAACCCCGCCGCCAGCGCCGACTTCTGCATCGGCACGTTGCGCACCCCGGTGACCAGCCGGACCCGGTGCAGCCCGAGCACGAAGAAGGCGTAGTGGCAGATCACCCGCAGCGCGTCGGTGGACAGCCCGCGCCCGCGGAAGTCCGAGCGCAGCCCGATGCCGATCTCGGCGTTGCGGTGGTGGTAGTCGATCGCCCACAACGTGACCGACCCGGCCAGCTCCCCGTTCTCCTCGATCGCGAACGTCGCGCTCTTGGGCAGCGGTTTGGAGTGATGGTCATCCACCGGCTCCCACCCGGCCAGCACGGTCTCCATCGGCACTGGGAACCAGGGGGCGGAGGAACTGAGCATGAAACCGGGCACGTCCGCGCGTTGCTCGGCGAAGAGCACCGCGATGTCATCCTTGGTGCAGGGCCGGAGCACGATCTTCTCGCCACGCAGCATTCGCTGAGGCTAACTCCGGCGACCGGCCGCGGCCTCTTATTTTCCGCCGCCCGGCACCTGGTGGATCTTGCCCCTGGCCACCACCAGGATCCGGCCCTCGGTCAGGTCCGGTTTCGCGACCGCGTGCCAGCCGCCGCGCGCTTCGGGCACCCGGAGCGTGGTCAGCAGGTCCGGCCGCCCGATGCCGACCGCGCCACCGCCGACGATCCGGCCGTCCCGGTCGGCCACCAGCACACAGTCCGCGCGCCGCCCCTCGACCACCGCCCAGCCGCTGATCACGGTGTCCCCGCGGACCGGCGTCTCCACGTTGCCGGCCGAACCACCGGCGCCCGGCGGGCCGGGCAGCACCGGGATCGCGGCCAGGTCGACCGTGCTGCCCAGTTCGACCGGCAGCCCGCAGCCCAGGGTGAAGTCCGGGCTGAACGGGTAGGTGCCCAGCGCGGTCAGCCGGGGCAGCACCGCGCGCGGCACCGACTGGCTGGACTCGTAGGTCTGCACCGCGCCGACCCGCATCGCCACCGCCAGCACCGCCTGCTCGGTGTAGGAATCGCGGATCTGGGTGGCCTTGCCCGGCGCGACCGCGTAGGTCACCAGCGCCACGGTCAGGCACACCGCGGTCAGCGCGCCCGGCAGCAACCGGGGCAGCAGCACCGCGAGCAGCACGCAGATGGCCAGCGCGGAGATCCCGGCGTACCGCGGAGACAACCCGATCGTGTTACCCGCGCTGGTCCGGGTGTAGGCGATCATCACCGCGACCAGCAGGGTGAACAGGGCCAGCGCGGGCAGTGCCGGATCGGTGCCGGGTTCCCGGCGGGTGCGGATCGCGGTGACCAGCACCAGCACCAGCCCGGCCGCGGTGAGCGCGCCGGTGAGGTAGGCCAGCCCGTCCACGTGCGGGGACCAGAGCTGGCCGAGCAGGCTGGCGAACACCCCGACGTAGCTGTCAGGGCCGATCCGCGACGCGGCCGGCGGACTGGCGTCGGATTCGGCGGTGACCAGCCAGAACATCACCACCACAACGCCGATGGCCAGCGGCAGCACGGTGCGCCACCGGCGGTCCCCGCGCAGCCAGGCCACCAGCGCCAGTGCGGGCCAGAGCGCGAACGCGGTGCCGTGGCACAGGCAGGCCAGCAGGCCCAGCGCCAGTGCCGTCCAGGTCCGCCCGGCCCGCGCGGCGACCAGCGCGAGCACCCCGGCCAGCAGCGCGGGCAGCCAGCTCACCCCGCTCATCCCGATGCCGTACAGGTCCAGCATGCTCGGCGCGAAGAACAGGAACGAGAACGCGGCCAGCAGCGCGGCCCGGCGGACGGGGCTGAGCCCGGCGGGCAGCAGCCGGTGCAGCACCAGCACGGTGATCGCCGAGAGCAGCACGGTGAGCAGGCCGAAGACCTGGTTGGAGCCGCCGAGGTACTTCGCGTCCAGCCAGAACAGCAGCCGAGGAATGATCATCGGGTGCCCGTTGTGGTAGGCGAAGAGCCCGGCGAGGTCCAGTGAGCCGTCCGGTTTGGTCGCCTGCACCAGGAAGGTCCAGTAGTCCAGGAAGTGCATCCGGGGCGCACGGGCCACCTCGACGAGCATCCCGATCAGTGGCAGCACCGCGAGCAGCTGCAACGCCCGGGCCTGCCACACCTCCCGCTGCGTGTGCTGCGCCACCGGCCACTCCGCTTTCGTCCGTTCGGCCGACAGGCCGCGTGGCGGAGGCTACCGTGAGCGGGTGACCGCCCAGGGCCACCCACCACATCGCACCCGGCTGCCCGCCGTGCACGAGTCGCTGCTCCCACGGGAGCACGCGCTGCACCGGCCCCGGCACGGCAGCAAGCAGCTCGGCGCGCTGATCGCCGCCTGCGTCTTCTTCGTGACCCCGGTGCTGTCCTGGACGCTGGGCGCGCGGGTGGAGTCCTTCGAGAACCGGCCGCTGGCCGAGTTCCCCAGCCTGAGCCAGGGCTGGGGGTTCTTCACCGGGTTCTCCCAGTGGGCCACCGACCACCTGGTGTTCCGGCAGGACGCGGTGCGCGCGGCGGACGGGATCAGCAAGGGGCTCTTCGGCGAACCCGCCCCGCTGGACCGCGGTCAGCAGCAGGGCCCGGTCGGCGGCGTGCAGACCAGCACCCCGGACGTGCCCAAGCAGCAGGTGCCAGTGGACCAGCAGCAGGCGCTGCCCGGGTTCACCAGGGTGGTCGCGGGCAAGGACGACTGGCTGTTCTTCGGCCTGGACTTCCAGGCCAAGTGCAAGCCGGACAAGACCATCGACGACACGCTCAGCCGCATCCGCAGGCTCAAGCAGGTGGTCGAGGCATCCGGCCGGGGCTTCCTGCTGCTGGTGCCGCCGGACAAGAGCACCGTGGAACCCGGCCAGCTCCCGGCGAGCTACGGCGGCAAGGAGTGCGCCGCCCCGGCGGCGACCGAGTTCTGGAACAAGTTCTCCGTCGAGCCCGGCGTGGTCGATGTGCGGCCGATCCTCGGCGAGACCAAGAAGCGGCTCGGCAAACCCGTCTACCACAAGCAGGACACGCACTGGGGCGACGAGGGCGCGGTGGCCGCCGTGCGCGAGCTGGCCGAACGCCTGCAGCCAGGGGTGACCGCGCCCTGGTCGGTCTCGCTCGGGGAGTCCTACAGCAGCCCGGCCGACCTGGCGGGCATGATCGGCCAGTCCGGGCAGAACGCCGGTTTCCACTACGAGGTCAAGCCCAACGGCACGGAGAACCGGGCCAAGGGCATGAACGCCACCTTCAGCACGCCGATCCCGGTGACCACCAGCCAGCTGCCGGGCATGCTGCCGGGTCAGGTGGTGGTCTTCGGCGACTCGTTCCTGGTGTCCATCAGCCGCTACCTGCCCGCGGCGATGTCCGGGTTCACCGTGCAGCACTACGGCTACGCGGTGGCCGATCCGGTGGCCTCCGGCAAGACCGCGGCCAACAACGACGTGGTCGTCTTCGAGGCCGTCGAGCGCAACCTCACCAGCGGCACCGCGGGCTTCCTCAGCAACGAGTTCATCGAGGCATTCGGCAAGGAACTGGCGGCAAAACCCCGGCCCAGGTAGGGGAAAGTCCCCGATCGGTTCGGGGGTCCAGACCTGGTGTGCGCCTCCGGCGGTCCCGGCAGGCTGGGCGCATGAAGATCACTGGGGTGAAGGCGGTCGCCGCGATCAGCGCGGCGGTCGTGCTGGCCGGGCTGCCGGTTGCGGCGCAGGCAAGGGAATCGGGGCGGGGGACGCTGTTGTCGGCGACCTCGGTCGGTGGGGTCGAGGCGGCGGAGATGCCGGGCTATCTTGCCAAGTTCAACCTGTCCTCGCCGCTGGCCACGCGGGCGGTGGACGGGTTCCGGATCGAGTACAGAACCATTGACGCGCAGGGGAAACCGACCACGGCGACCGGACTGGTGGCGGTGCCGAGGGCGGCGGAGCGGGAGCTGAGCGCGGTCACCTGGCTGCACGGCACCCAGGTCTACCGGGGCGATCAAGCCTCGGTGCGGGCCGAGAGCGGGGACCGGGCGACCAGCTATCTCTTTGCCTCGTCAGGGAAACTGGCGGTCGCGCCGGACTACCTGGGGCTGGGCCAGGGGGCCGGGTTCCATCCGTACATGCACCACAGCTCACTGGTGACCGCCAGCGCCGACGCGGTGCGCGCGGCCCGGACCCTGGTGCGGCGGCAGGGGATCGAGGTGGACCGGCGGTTGCTGGTGGCCGGGTTCTCCCAGGGCGGGTCCGGTGCGATGGCGCTGGGCAAGGCACTGCAGCAGGGGCGGGAACCGGGGCTGGGGGTACGCGCGATCGCGGCGATCAGCGGGCCGTACGGGTTCAGCTCGGCGGTGGCCGACGCGGTGGCGGGCAAGGCCGGGAACGCGGTGCCCTACCTCGGGTTCATGGTGACCTCCTGGCAGCGGGTGCACCACCTCTACGACGATCCGGCCAAGGTGTTCCAGCGGCCGGAACTGGCCCCGCTCTTCGACGGATTCACCCCCAACCAGGAGCTGTTCCCCCGGCTGCCTGCGCATCCGGCGGAGTTCTTCACGCCGGAGTTCCTGGCCCGGCTGGCCAACCCGGACCCGGCGCTGCGGGCCGCGTTGAACCGGGAGAGCCAGAGCTGCGCGTGGCGGCCGCTGGTGCCGGTGAAGTTGTTCGCGGCCACCGGGGACCAGGACGTCGCGATCCGGCACAGCCAGGGCTGCGCCGAGCGGACCGGGGCGTCGTTGACCGACCTCGGCGCGGTCAACCACAACGCCTCGGCCAGGCTGGCCGCGGTTCAGACCGTGGCGGACTTCGCCCGGTTCAGCCGGTAACCGCCGACCCCTCGGCAGATCAGGTAGATCAGGAAGCTCAGCGCGGTGATGAACGCGCTGACCGGGACGCCGGGGGCCAGTGACAGCAGGATGCCGCCGATGGCCGCCACTTCGGCGAAGATCACCGAGAGCAGGATGGCCAGGCCGGGCCGGGCGGTGATCCGGGCGGCGGCCGCGCCGGGGGTGACCATCAGGGCCAGTACCAGCAACGCGCCCACGGTCTGCACGCCCAGCGCGGTCGCCACGCCGACGAGCACCGCGAACAGCGGGGTCAGCAGCCGCACCGGGACACCCCTGGCGGCCGCGACCTGCTCGTCGGCGCTGGCGAACAGCAGTGGCCGGTAGATCAGCGCGAAGACCAGCAGCACCACCGCGGCGGTGAGCGCGAACAGGGTGAGTTCGCCCGGGTCCACGGTCACGATCTGCCCGATCAGCAGGCTGAATTTGTTGTTCGTCCGGGTCGGATTCACCGCCAGCAACAGCACTCCGAGACCCAGTCCGAAGGACAGCACCGCGCCGATCACCGAATCCCGCTCGGTGTCCTTCTGCCCGAGCAGGCCCAGCATCAGCGCGGCCACCACCGAGCCGAGTAGCGCCCCGGTGCCCACGCTCAGGCCCAGCAGCAGCGCCGCGGCCGCGCCGGTGAAGGCCAGCTCGGCGGTGCCGTGCACGGCGAAGGACATCTTCCGCGCCACCACCATCGGCGCCAGCACCCCGGACACCAGACCCAGCACCAGCCCGGTGAGCAGCGCGTTCTGGACGAAGTCCTCGTTGAGCAGGGTCAGGGTGAGCTGGAGGTCGAACAGCTTGGCGAAGAAGGACTCCAGGCTCATCGCAGTTCCTCCGCGGGCTCGCGCACGTGCCTGCAGTCCTCGGCGGCGGTCTCCGCGTCCGCGCCGACCACCACGATCCGGTCCCGCAGCCGGAGCACCTCGACCCGGGTCCGGTACAGCTCGCTGAGCGTCTCGGAGGTCATCACCTCGGCCGGCGGGCCGATCCGGAACCGGCCGTCCACCAGGTACAACACCCGGTCGACCTGGTCCAGCACCGGGTTGATCTCATGCGTCACGAACAGCACCGCGGCCCCGCTCTGCCGGGCCCGCTCGCCGATCAGCGCGCTGACCACCCGCTGATGCGCCAGGTCCAGGGACAGCAGCGGCTCGTCGCAGAGCAGCACCGCGGGCTCGCCGACCAGGGCCTGGGCCACCCGCAGCCGCTGCTGCTCGCCGCCGGAGAGCAGCCCGACCGGGGCCTTGGCGTACCCGGCCGCGCCCACCGAGGTCAGCGCGGCGTCGACCCGGTCCCGGCGGGCAGCCCGCCCGCGCAGCGCGAACGGGCCCCAGCGGTGGCCGTCCAGGCCGAGTCCGACCAGGTCCCGGCCGCGCAGGGTGAGCGAGGTGTCCACCGCGCGCTGCTGCGGGATGTAGCCGATCTTG
Organism: Crossiella sp. S99.2; assembly: GCF_023094165.1. Taxonomy (GTDB): domain Bacteria; phylum Actinomycetota; class Actinomycetes; order Mycobacteriales; family Pseudonocardiaceae; genus Crossiella. The sequence goes on from NZ_JALMDK010000002.1 coordinate 363,061, forward strand.
GTGCTGCCCCGGCGGACCGGCTCGCCGCCCACCTCGGCGGTGCCGCCGGAGAGCGGATGCATGCCCAGCAGCACCCGCAGCAGGCTGGTCTTGCCGGAGCCGTTCGGGCCGAGCACGGCCAGGAACTCACCCGGCGCCACGTCCAGGTCCAGCCCGTCCCACAGCACCCGGTCGCCGTAGGCGAGCCGGGCCTGCCGGAGGCGGACCGCGGAGGTCACTTCTTCAGCGCCGCGGCCAACTTGTCGATCTGCTCGCCCATCCACTGGGTGTAGTCCTTGCCCTCCGGGAGCGTCTCGGTGAGTTCGACCACCGCGACGTTGGCCTTGACCGCGTTCTCCTTGACCTGCTTGGTGACCGGTGACTCGGTCTGCGGGTTGTACACCAGCACCCGGGCCGTCCGCTCGGTCACCAGCTTCTGGATCTCCGCGATGGCGACCGCCGGCGGGTCATTCTCCTCCTCGACCGCCTTGCTGAACTGGGCCGGGGTGACATCGGCGAGTCCGGCCTCGTCGAGCAGGTAGTGCGCGATCGGCTCGGTGGCGGTGACCTTCACGCCGGTGTGCGCGGCCTTGATCGCGTCCACCTTCTGCTCCAGCGCGTCGATCTTGGCGGTGAACGCCTGTGCGTTGGCGGTGAACCTGTCCTTGGCGTCGGCCTTCAGCTCGCCCAGCTTGGCGGCGATGGCCTTGGCCACGTCCTCGACCACGTCCAGGTCGTACCAGAGGTGCTCGTTGGCGTGCTCGTGCCCGGCCTCGGCGGTCTCCGGCTTGGCGTGCTCGTCCTGGCCGGCGACCTTCATCGCCTCCACCACGGGCTTGCCGGTCTCGTTCTTGATGATCTGCGGCATGAAGTCGTCGTAGTGGCCGCCGTTGAACACCACCAGCGCGGCCCCGCGCACGGTGGCCGCGTCGACCGCGGTGGACTCGTAGGAGTGCGGGTCCCCGGTCGCGCCCACGACGGCCTTGACCGACACCGCGTCCCCGCCGACCGCGCGGGCCACATCGGCCCAGACGTTGGTGGAGGCCACCACGGCCAACTTGCCGTCCGCGGCAGGCGTGCCGCTGCTCGCGGCCGGTGTGCCGCCGCAGGCGGTCAGGGTGAGCGCGGCCGCGGCGAGGGCGGCGACCGCACCCGTCTGCCGGGTGTTACGCGGAGTCATCGGATCCTCCTCCGAACGGGGTGGCTGCACTCATAAGAATGGAAACCGTTGTCGAGTTCAGCGTAACCCGCCGGAGCAAGTGCCGGTGACGTGGTGTGGCTCATAAGCGGAACGGCGTGGTCACGAATAGATCGCGACCACGCCGTTCGGCGGAAGAAGACCAGATCAGACGGTGGTCGCCGTGAGGCGGTCGCCGCTCTCCGGGTGGAACAGGTGGATCTCGCCCTGGTCGCGCAGGCCGACCTTCACGGTCTGGCCCAGCGCCGGGGGAGTGCGGCCGTCGACACGCACGGTGAACCGCTCCGGGCGGTCGCCGATGCGCACGCTGCCGTAGAGGATCGCGTCCGCGCCCAGCTCCTCGACCAGCTCGACCACCATGGTCATGCCCTCGTCCTCGGACGGGACCAGCTTGAGCGACTCCGGCCGGACCCCGAAGGTGACCTCGGTCAGACCGGCCGAGCCGACCTTGTCCAGCACGGTCCGCGGCAGCGGCACCTCGAAGCCGTCGATCTGGGCTCCGCCGCTGGTCAGCGGCACCGTCTTGAGGTTCATCGCGGGCGAGCCGATGAAGCCGGCGACGAAGGCGTTGGCCGGGGTCTCATACAGCGCGCGCGGGGTGTCGCACTGCTGCAGCAGACCGTCCTTGAGCACCGCGACCCGGTGACCCATGGTCATCGCCTCGACCTGGTCGTGGGTCACGTAGATGGTGGTGGTGCCCAGCCGCTGCTGGAGGGTGGCGATGTTCGCCCGAGTCTCCACTCGCAGCTTGGCGTCCAGGTTGGACAGCGGCTCGTCCATCAGGAAGACGCTGGGCTCGCGCACGATCGCCCGGCCCATCGCGACTCGCTGGCGCTGACCACCGGAAAGCGCTTTCGGCTTGCGTTCGAGGTACTTCTCGAGGTCGAGCATCTTGGCCGCCTCAAGCACCTTCTCCTTGATCTGCGGCTTCGGCACGCCGCGGAGCTTGAGCGCGAAGCCCATGTTCTCCCCGACGGTCATGTGCGGGTAGAGCGCGTAGGACTGGAACACCATGGCGATGTCGCGGCCCTTCGGCGGCACGTTGGTGACGTCCTTGCCGCCGATCTGGATCGCGCCCTCATCGACGTCCTCCAGTCCGGCGAGCATGCGCAGCGCGGTGGACTTGCCGGAGCCGGAGGGGCCCACGAGCACGAGGAACTCGCCATCGGCAATGTCCAGCTGGAGCTGGTCCACAGCTCGCACCGGGGGAGTGCCCGCGTAGACCCGCGAGGCGTTGACGTAGGCGACCTCGGCCATGTGTGGTCCCTTTCGATGTGATGCAGGTGACGCCAAACTAGCTGGTGAGCGGTCTCACGTCAGCCCCCTGGGCGACACTAATTGGTAAAGACCACAGACAGTTGCAGGATGCGCTGCCCGATTCACCCCTTCACCGCGCCCGCGGAGAGCCCGGTTACCAGGAACCGCTGCACGAGGTAGAACACGATCACCGCGGGGATCGCGACCAGGATCGATGCAGCGGCCAGATGGCCCCACTCGGTGCGGTTCTGCTGCACGAACACCTGCAGGCCGACCGCCAGGGTCTTGCTCTGATCGGCCGCGGAGAGGAACGCGGAGGCGAAGGCGACCTCGCCCCAGGCAGTGAGGAAGGCGTAGAAGGCGGTCACCGCCAGGCCCGGCCGGGCAAGTGGCATGACCAGTCGCCAGAACACGCCGAAGTGCGAAAGTCCGTCGATCCGACCGGCCTCGTCGATATCGGCCGGGATGGTGTCGAAGTAGCTCTTGAGCATGTAGGCGCAGAACGGGATCGCGGTGGTGCAGTAGATCAGCACCAGGCCGAAGCTGCTGCCCTGCAGGCCCAGGCTGAGCATGATGTTGTAGAGCGGCACGATCAGCACCGCGAACGGGAACATCTGGATGAGCAGGAAGCTCAGCATGGTGGCCCGGTAGCCGGGGAAGCGGAACCGGCTGACCGCGTACCCGGTGGTGGCGGACAGGAACACCGCGATCACCGTGGTCAGCGCGGCGATCAGCACCGAGTTGCCGAACCAGGACAGGAAGTCGCCCTTGGCCCCGGTGAGCACGTCGGTGTAGTTGCCGGTGGTGAACTCGTTGATCAGCTTCGGGGTGGGCTCCACCGCGCGTGAGTCCGGTTTGAACGAGGTGACCAGCACCCAGAACACCGGGAACACCGCGATCACCGAGGCGAGCACCAGGGTGGCGTGCAGTCCGAAACTGGCCAGGGGGGAGCGCGTTCCGCGCTTGCGCTGTGTCGACATCACCAGACCTCGCCTTGCTTGCGCAGCGCCCTGCGGTACGCCGAGGCGAACACCAGCAGCAGCGAGAGGATCAGCACGCCGTAGGTCGAGGCGATCGCGTAGTCCCGGGAGGCGCCCGAGAAGAACCGCTCGAAGGCGTAGATGACCAGGATGCGGGTGTTCGGGTTGATCCCGCCGGTGACCAGGTAGATCACCGCGAACATGTTGAAGGTCCAGATGGTGCCCAGCAGCACCACCGTGCTGGACACCGAGCGCAGGCCGGGCAACGTGATGTTGCGGAAGCGCTGCCAGGCGGTGGCGCCGTCGATCTCGGCGGCCTCGTACAGCTCGCCGGGAATGGACTGCAACCCGCCGAGCAGGGCCACCATCATGAACGGCACACCCAGCCAGATGTTCACGATGATCACCGCGACCAGCGCCAGATCGGACTGGCCCAGCCACACCGGCTGCGGCAGTCCGACCGCGCCGAGCAGCTGGTTGATGATCCCGTACTGCGCGTTGAACATGTACTTCCAGGCGAACGCGCTGATGAAGGCGGGGACCGCCCAGGGCAGGATCAGCAGCACCCGGTACAGCCCGCGCCCGGCGATGCGCCGGTTGAGCAGCACCGCCAGGCCGAGGCCGATCGCGTAATGGAAGAACACGCTGGCGAAGGTCCAGATCAGCGTGCGCACCAGCACGGCCCAGAAGTCCCCGTAGGAGGGGTCCCCGGAGAGCACGTTGAGGTAGTTGGTCAGCCCGACCCATTCATAGCTGGCGGGCCGGTCCAGGATCGGGTTGGCGATCGTGGCTTCGTTGATGTTGGTGAAGCTGTAGTAGACGCCCTGCACCAGTGGCAGCAGGACGAGCACCCCGATCACCACCACGACCGGCAGCACCATCGCGTAGGCGTACCAGTGCCTGGCGAAGAAGTTCCGCACGACTAGCTCATCTCTCCGGGGACAGAGGGTGGTCGGGTCGGGGCCTGTGCCAGGTCTCGACCGTCCCACGACACGACCGGCGGCGTTGCCGGGGCACCCACGTACGCACCAGTACGCGGGTGCCCCGGCGCCTTGCCGGACGCGCCGTGGAACAGCCGATACCAAGCACACGCCCCGACCCGACCACCCGACTCAGCTGTAGTCCTTGACGACCTGGTCCTTGTAGACCTTGGCGACCTCGTCCAGCGCCGCCTTGGCCGTCTTCTTGCCGGAGAGCACGTCCGCGTAGGCGATCTTGAGCGGGTCGAACAGCTCGCCGCCCTGCGGGATCCACGGCCGCGGGTGCGCCTTCTGCACCACCGGGGTGAAGCCCGCGATCACCGGCTGCGCCTTGACCTCGGCGGATTCGTAGGCCGACTTGCGGGTGGGCAGCAGGCCCAGCTCCTTGGCGATGGTCACCTGGGAGGCGGTGCTGGACATGCACTGCACCAGCTTGATCGCGTTGTCCTTGGCCTTGCTGCCCTGGCGCACCACGTAGTCGTGCCCGCCCACCGGGGAGCTGCTGCCTGCCGGACCGGCGGGGACCGGTGCGATGCCCAGGTTGGCCGCGTCCTTGAACGCGTCGCCCTTGAGCAGGTCCACCGCGGCCCACGGGCCGTCGATGACCATGGCCACCCCGCCGGTGGAGAAGGCGGCCTTCATGTTGGTGTTGGAGTTGGTCGGGTCCAGCGCGGTCTGCGCGGCCTTGGCGTCGAGCAGGCCCTTGGCCGTCTCCAGGCCCTTCACCGACTCCGGCGAGTTGACCAGGATCTTCTTGTTCGCGGTGTCCACCAGGTCACCGCCCTGGCCGTAGATGAACGGCAGCGCGTAGTAGCCGTCGTTGTTGATGAACAACGCCTTCTCGCCGAGCTTGGCACCGGCGGCCTTGACCTGATCCCAGGTGGTCGGCACCGCGACACCGGCGTCGGCCAGCGCCTTCTTGTTGTAGTAGAGCGCCAGCGCGTCGGTGACCTGCGGGACGCCGTAGGTCTTGCCGTTGAACTTGGTCGAGCCCAGCGGCACCTCGAGGAAGTCCGCGGTGTCCTTGCCGAGCGCGGTGTCGGTCAGGTCGACCACCAGGCTGTTGCTGGCCAGCTCCGGCACCCAGGCCACCTCGGCCCGGAACACGTCGGCGCCCTGGCCGCCCTGCGCGCTGGTCTTGAAGTTGTTGCGGGCCTGGTCGAAGGCCACCGTCTCCACCGCGACCTGGTAGCCGTCCTTACTGGCACAGCCCTCCGCGATCTTCTTGAACACGGGGGACTCGTTGGGACCGCTGGTGTCCCAGTAGACGACCTTGTTGGGGTCGCCGGCCGCGCCGCCGCCACCGCAGGCGGTGAGGGCCAGCGCGCCGGCCAGGCCAAGGGTGGCGACCTGGACGAGCTTCGAAACCTGTCCTCGGGAAGTGCGTCGCATCGTTGCTGTCGTTCCCTCCGGTACCCGCTGCATCTTTGCAAGCTTTTGCGTTGAGACTGACGCGGATTTCATACCCAATGCCCGGGTTTGGTCAAGGTCTGACGCGTAACCAAGCCGTAACGGGGGCAGGTAACGGCTCCACTTGGCCCAGTGATTGCAAAAACTTGCTGTACGGGGCAGGCTGTCGGCTCGTGACGGGACTTGCCGATATCGCGCGTGCGGCCGGGGTCAGCATCTCCACGGTCAGCCGGGTCCTGAACCGGCGGGCCGGGGTCAACGAGGCCACCCGGCAACGGGTGCTCGGCGTGCTCGCGGACCTGCCCTACACCCCGCGCGGACTCGGCGCTCTGCAACGCACCGGCGTCATCGGCCTGCTCGTGCCCGAGCTGTCCAACCCGGTCTTCCCCGCCTTCGCCGAAGCCCTGGAGACCAGGGCGGCGCGGGCCGGATACGGCTCGCTGCTGTGCAACACCCGCTCGGCCAGCCTGCGCGCCGACGGCGCCGACCACAACGGCGAGAGCCGGGAGCTGGTCGAGGAGGAATATGTCCGGATGCTGCTCGCCCGCGGTGTCGAGGGCATGGTCTTCGTCTCCCCGGAGATCACCAACGCCGAGGACGGCGGCGCGGGTTACTACGGGAAACTGCTGGCCGACGGCGTGCAGATGGTCTTCGTCAACGGCGGCGCGCCCGCGCTGGACGTGCCCGATGTGACCGTGGACGAACAGGTCGCCGGCTATCTGGCCACCCGGCACCTGGTCGAACTCGGGCACCGGCGGATCGGCTTCGTCTGCGGCCCGGCCCGCTCCCTGCCCTCCCGGCTCAAGCGGGCCGGCTGGTCCGCGGCCCTGGAAGAGGCCGGGCTGCCCGCCGACCCCGGCCTGATCGCACACGCCCCCTACGGCGCGGCAGGCGGCGCCACCGCGATGAGCGCCCTGCTCGCGGGCCCGCGGCCGAGCGCGGTGATCTGCTCCTCCGACCACATGGCCCTGGGCGCCATGCGTGAGGCGCACCGGCGTGGCCTCAGCGTGCCCGCGGACCTGTCCATCGTCGGCTTCGACGACATCCCCCTGGCCGCCTACTGCTCGCCCGCGCTGACCACGCTCGCCCAGCCGATCGAGGAGATGGCCAGGGCCGCGGTGGACGAACTGGTGCAGCGGCTCAACCCGGCCGCCCGGCGCGGCGGCGGCAGTTACAGCCGGGTGTTCCGGCCGAAGCTGGTGGTCAGGGAGTCGACCGCGCCGCCGTCCTGACCTCTGAGATGGTCTAAACCAATCTGATCAGGGGTCACTCGAATGAGCTGGTCTTTCCTGGCTCTGAACACAGCTTGGTCACCCAGGCTTCACTAGGTGGTTCTGAACCGTTACGGTCACTTCATGGCGCGGTCTTTGAACGCGCGGCGCCCCGCGACACTGGCGTCGCTGGCAGCAGAACTCGGGGTCTCCCGCACAACGGTCTCCAACGCCTACAACCGGCCCGACCAGCTCTCGCCGGAACTGCGGCGCAGAGTCCTGGAAACAGCCCGCAGGCTGGGCTATCCGGGGCCGGACCCGGTGGCGCGCTCACTGCGCACCCGCAAGGCGGGCGCGGTCGGGCTGCTGCTCACCGAGAACCTCTCCTACGCCTTCCGCGACCCGGCGGCCATCGCCTTCCTCGAAGGACTGGCGCTGGCCTGCGAGGACGCCGGGACCGGCCTGATGCTGGTGCCGGCCAGTCCCGAACGCGAGGACGTGGCCGCGGTGCACCGGGCCGGGGTGGACGGCTTCGTCGTCTACTCGGTGCCCGATGACGACCCGCACCTGGCCGCGGTGCTGGAGCGCCCGGTGCCCACCGTGGTCTGCGACCAGCCGGAGATCGGCACCGTGGACCGGGTCGGCATCGACGACCGCGGCGCGATGGGCCGGATGGCCCGGCACCTGATCGAACTGGGCCACCGCCGGATCGGCGTGGTCTGCATGCGGCTGGCCAGGGATCGCAACGACAGCTTCGTGCCGGTGCACCGCCAGCACGAGGCGCACTTCCACGTGCAGCGCGCCCGGCTGGAGGCGCTGGCCACCGAGTTCACCTCGGCGGGCGTGGACTGGACCGGCGTGCCGGTGGTGGAGCGCTTCGACCACACCATCGCCTCCGGCTCCACCGCGGCGGCCCAGCTGCTCGACCGCGATCCGGAGATCACCGCGATCATCTGCACCTCCGACATCCTGGGCCTTGGCGCGATGGCCGAGGCTCAGCGGCGCGGGCTGCGGGTGCCGCAGGACCTGACCGTGACCGGTTTCGACGGCATCCCGGAGGCCGAGCGCCTCGGGCTGACCACGGTCCGCCAGCCGGTGCTGGAGAAGGGCCGGGCCGCGGGCCGGTTGCTGCTGGACACGGCGGATCCGGGCCGGCCGCGCACGGTCACCCTGGACACCGAACTGATCGTGGGCACCAGCTCGGGCGCGCCTAAGCCAGCCGCTCAGCAGTGGTACGGCCCCTGACCTCGAGCACCTTGCCCTTGCGGTCCAGCACCGCGCGCCAGCCCCGGGGCAGCCGAAGCCGGTCCTCGGGGTTGGTCAGCTCGACGTTCTGCATGCCCAGCACCTCGCCGATGTCGGCCAGGTCCAGGTTCAGCGTCTCGATGGTCGATTCGTCGAACAGGGCGGCGCGTTTGAACACCGCGCTTTCCAGGTTGACGTATTTGAACGCCTTGATGAAGCTGAAGATCGCGTCATCATGGAATTCCGTTTCGGCGGCCTGGACCTCGCCGTGGAACTCCGAAGTGCTGAAACTCGCCTTTCCGTAGAACAGGCTGCCGGTCAGCTCGACGGTGCCGGTGAAGGTGACCGCGTCCAGGGTGAATCCGGCGTACATCTCCGCATCGGTGGCGCTGAAGGTCTCCACCCGGCATTTGGTCAGCGCGAAGTTCTCCAGCACCGCGCCGGTGAGGTCCAGGCTGCACACCACCTCTTCCGGGGCGTTGCGCAGGATCTCCGCGATCAGCCGTTGCGCGGCCAGCCGGACCTGCCGTTCCCGGTCGTCCGCCCTGGTCTGCTCGTCCTCGGCGCCGGGTAGTTTCTTGGGTTCCTTGAGTGGCTGGATGTCATCCCCGGCGAGCTGGTCCCGCAGCGCCGCGTAGCGCTTGTGCTGGAACGGGCGGCGCAGATAGGAGCACAGCACGTCCACCACGGTCTGGGTGCGCTGCGGATGCGCCCGCGCCAGGCCCACCAGCGCGTGCAGCGCGCCCACCCGAACCTGGTCGGCCTCGTGCCCGAGCAGCTCCACCGAGCGGGCGAACCGTTCATCGGCCACCCGCTCCCGGTCGTGCGTGGCGCGCACGCCTTCCAGTTCCTGGCGGGCGACCTCCACGGTCTGCCGGTCGCGCTCGATCTCCCGCCGTTCCTCCTCGGTCCGCCGCCGCCGGTCGTTGAGCCACAACGCGTACAGCGCGATCAGCGCACCCGAGGCCACCCCGCCGGTCTTGAGCGCCTCGGCCCGGCCCGCGCCCGGATCGGAGCCCAGCAGCCAGCCGACGGCCAGCCCGAGCACGCCGATCGCACCGGCGATGGTGGCGCCGAGCATGACGCTCTGCTTGTCCTTGTCCGCTCGCCGGGCGCGCACGATCAGCAGCACGACCGCGGTCACCAGGCCCGCCGCGCCACCGCCGATCCACAGCCAGGGCTCCATGTCCAGATTGTCTCTCCGGATCTGCCGTTCCTCCTGGTGAAGGATGTTTTTCCACCCGGACGGCCGAGAGAATGAACTCACAATTCGGCCATGCTGTCGAATTGTCAACGTGCGCCTTCGTAAATCCCGCCGGTTATCCTTGCCGCTATGACTCAGGCGCCGCGCACACGGGGCAGGCTGAACCGGTCGCTGGTGCTGACCAAGGCCATCGAGCTGATGGACGCCGAGGGGCTGGACGGGCTCACCATCCGCGCCCTGGCCACCGCGCTTGGCGCCAAGCCGATGGCGATCTACACCTACTTCGCCGGCAAGGACGAGCTGCTCACCGCGGCCTATGCCGAGCTGGTCGCCGCCATCCCGCTGCCCGTGATCGAGGACGGAATCGCGGGGCTGAAGCAGAACCTGCGGGCGCACCGGGCGGTCATGCTGGCCCACCCCTGCGTGCTGCCGCTGGTGGTCCGGCTGGACCGGCCGACCGAGTACAACTTGCGGCTGAATGAGGCCGCCTTCGGCGTGCTGCTGCACCTCGGGCTGGCCCCGCGGGAGGCGATGCTGCGTGCCTCGGCGGCGAGCTGGCTGACGCTGGGCAGTGTCACCAACAGCACCGCCAAGGCGGCCACGAACCCGGTGGTGCTGCCCAGCGCGGCGGACTTCTCGCCGGAAACGCATCCGGCCCTGCACGCGGTGCTGTCGGTGCTGCCCGGCCTCAACGAGGAGGAGCTGTTCGAGGCCGGGCTGGACCTGGTGCTCGGCCCTACTTCCGACAGGTGAGGTCCTTGGCGGGCAGGGTGCCGCCGAGCAGGTAGCCGGTCACCGCGCTGTCCACGCAGGCGTTGCCGTAGCGGGCGTAGAGGCCGTGCATGCGGGCATCGGTCAGGGTCACCAGCCGGGTCTGCTCGCCGAGCATCCGGCGCATGCTGACCGCCCCGGAGTACGGGGTGGCCGAGTCCCCGGTGGCCCCGACCACCATCGCGCTGTGCCGCGCGGCCTTGATCCGGGTGGGCTGCTCCAGCGGCCGGTGCGACCAGTACGCGCACGGCCCGATCCCGGCCGCCGCCGCGCCGAAGAACGGGTACCGCCTGGCGTCCAGGGCCGACTCCACGGCGTAGCGGGCCGGGTTCCGGTCCCAGTCCGCGTCGGTGCACTGCACGGCGAGGAAGACCGAGACGAAGTTGTCCGCGGGGAAGGTGGCCAGCACCGCGTCCAGGAAACCGCGCACCGCCGGGTCGCTCAGCTGCCCGTCGGCCAGATCGGCGACCAGCCCGGCGAGCACCGGATCGCTGCGGTCGTTGTACAGCACCAGCCTGCTGACCTCGCGCAAGGTGTTGCCGTCCAGCCGCAGCTGCCCGTACTGGACCGGCCGCTCGTCCAGGGCCAGCCCCAGCTTCGCGTAGTGCGCGCGCACCGCGTCCGCGGTCGCGCCGAAGTGGTAGGTGGCGTCCTGGCCGGCGGCCCAGTTCACCCAGTCGCCGAACGCGGTCTCCGCGGCCGGACCCCAGCCCCGGTTCATCCCGTGCCAGACCTTGGCCGGGTCGATCGCGCCGTCCAGCACCATCCGGTCCACCCGGTCCGGGAACAGCTGGCCGTAGACCGCGCCGAGGTAGGTGCCGTAGGACCCGCCGTAGAAACTGATCCGCCGCTCGCCGAGCCCGGCCCGGATGACGTCCAGGTCCCGGGCGGCGTTGCGGGTGGAGGCGAAGGGCAACAGGTCCCCGGCCGCCTGCTCGCACTGCCGCGCGACCTTCCTGGCCTCCCGCGCCTCGGCCGCGAATCCGCCCGGACCGGGCAGCCGCGGCCACAGCGCGTCGAACACGGTCCCGGTGAACCCGCAGGACAGCGGACTGCTCTTGCCGACGAACCGCGGGTCGAACCCGATCAGGTCGTACCGGTCGAGCACGTCCTTGGGGAAGGTCTGCGCCACCCCCAGCGGCATGTCCAGGCCGCTGCCACCGGGCCCGCCCGGGTTGACCAGCAACACCCCGTGCCGCTTGGCCGGATCCGCGGCCTTGATCCGGGAGATCGCCAGCTCCACGGTCTGCCCGCCCGGTGCCCGGTAGTCCAGCGGAGCACGCAGGGTGGCGCAGTCCAGCGGGGTGGCCGGATTCCCGTCGCAGTCCGTCCACTGTGGACTCTGCGGCGCCGCGGTCAGCGGCGGGGACAGGGAAAGCGCCAGGAGCGCCGTCAGGGATGCCACGAACGCGGCACGGCTGGTACGCATGTGCCAGAAACTACGGGCCGTCGCGCACTTCGCGCGACGGCCCGTTCGTTGGTGCTTTCGCCTCAGGCGTCGAGCAGCTGGGCGCAGCGGATCAGGCCCAGGTGCGAGTACGCCTGCGGGTGGTTGCCCAGCGAGCGCTCGGCCACCGGGTCGTACTCCTCCGGCAGCAGGCCGGTCGGCCCTGCACAGTCCACCATCTGCTGGAACAGCTCCTCGGCCTCCGTCCGGCGGCCGGTGAGCAGGTACGCCTCGATCATCCAGGCGGCGCACAGGTGCCAGCCGCCTTCGGTGCCGGGCAGGCCGTCGTCGCGGTGGTAGCGGTAGACGGTGACGCCGGAGCGCAGTTCGGCCTCGGTCGCGGTGACCGTGGCCTGGAAGCGCTCGTCCGTCGGGTCGATCAGGCCGGACAACCCGATGTGCAGGGTGGCCGCGTCCAGGTCGGTGCCGTCGTAGGCGGTGGTGAAGGACTGGACCTCGTCGTTCCAGCCGTGCTCCAGGACGTCCGCGGCGATGGTCTCGCGCAGGGTGGCCCATTCCGGGTCGACCTCGCGGCCGAAGCTCTCGCCGAGGGCGAGCGCCCGGTCCAGGGTGACCCAGCACATGACCTTGGAGTAGACCCGGTGCCGGGGTGCGGCCCGCTCCTCCCAGATGCCGTGGTCGGGCTCGTGCCAGCGGCGGGTGACCGCCTCGGCCATCGCCCCCACCATGCGCCAGTCCTCGTCGGTGAGCTTGCCCCTGGCCTCGGTCAGCTTCTTGACCAGGTCGACCACCGGGCCGAACACGTCGAGCTGGACCTGCTGGTTGGCCAGGTTGCCCACCCGCACCGGGCGCGAGCCCGCGTAGCCGGGCAGGGTGTCCAGCACGGCCTCCGGGCCGAGGGTGGTGCCGTGCAGGGTGTAGAGCGGGTGCAGCCGCTCCGGGCTGGCCAGCGTGCCCAGCACGGTGTGCAGCCAGCCCAGGTACGCCTCGGCCTCGGCCAGCGAGCCCACCGACACCAGGGCCTGCGCGGACAGCGCCGCGTCGCGCACCCAGCAGTAGCGGTAGTCCCAGTTGCGCACCCCGCCGATCTCCTCCGGCAGCGAGGAGGTGGCCGCGGCCAGGAACGCGCCGGTCTCGCCGTGCTGCAGACCGCGCAGCGTCAGGGCGGAGCGGGCGACCAGGTCGCGCTGGGTGCCGGGCAGGTTCAGCCCGGCCAGCCACTCGGTCCAGTAGGCGTCCGCGCGGCCGCGCCGCTCGGCCTCCGGGGTCGTCGCGGCCGCGAGATCGTCGGTGCCACAACGGAGTTCGAGCACCACCGGCGAGCCGGGGTGCACCGCGACGATGGCCTGCGCGGTGTCGTGCTGGCCGTCGCTGGTGATCTGCCAGTGCACGCCGGGGGAGCGCAGCACGATCGGGTCCGAGGTGCCCAGCACCCGCAGCCCGTCGTCCTCGGCCACCAGCGACACCGGGACCTGGCCGAACTCCGGCCGCGGCGCGAAGGTGACCAGCGCGGTGGTGTTGCCCGAGATCACCCGCACCAGATCGGTGCGCTGGGCCGGCGCGTAGTGGTCCAGGTAGTCGGTGACCAGCAGCTTGGACCAGCGGGTTTCCACGGTCATGGTGCCGGGCACGTAACGCTGGCCCAGCGGCAGGCCGTTGCGCTCGGGCTTGATCGAGAAGTGACCGGCGGAGGGGCCGCCGAGCAGGTCGGCGAAGATCGCGGCCGAGTCCGGCTCGGGGTGACACAACCAAGTCAGGCGGGCATCCGGCGTCAGCAGGCCGACCGAGCGTTCGTTGGCCAGCATGGTCAGCCGCTCGATCGGCACCGCCTGCTCGCCGTAGAGCCAGTGCCGGCGCTCCTCCAGCAGGAAGGCCAGCACCAGGGCGACCTCGGCGGTGTCCGGGATCCGGTACTCCGCGGCGGTCTCCCCGTCACCCACCTTGATGCCCAGGTCGGGGCCGGTGAGCCGGACGAATGCCTTCTCGTCGGTGACGTCGTCGCCGATGAAGAACGCGGCCGAGGCGGCGACCTGGTGCCGCAGCACGTCCAGGGCGTGGCCCTTGTCGGTCTGGATCACCGCCAGTTCGATCACCGCCTTGCCCTCGGTGACCTGGATGTCCGCCCAGGTGCACGGGCCCTGGCGGACCGCGGCGAAGACGCGCTCGCCGACCTCCGGCTCGGCCCGCCGGGAGTGCACCGCCACCGAGGCGGGCTTGAACTCCAGGTGCACGCCGGGGGCGTCGGTGACGATCTCCTCGATCGCGCGGCGGACCCGGGTGAGCCGGTCCTTGGCCGCGGCGTCGAGTTCGTGCACGAAGCCGACGTCGAACTCGGAGCCGTGCGAGCCCACCAGGTGGACCTCGGCGGGCAGTCTGGACAGGGTGGCAAGGTCGCGCAGCGCGCGTCCGGAGATGACCGCGATCGTGGTGGCGGGCAGGGCGGCCAGCGATCGCAGCGCGTTCACCGATTCCGGCAACGGCCGGGCACGTTCGGGATCGGCGACGATCGGGGCCAGGGTCCCGTCGTAGTCGCAGGCGACCAGCAGCCTCGGAGTCCGAGCCAGCTGAATGATCGCGCGCCGCAACTCGATGGGGAGGGTCTCGGCGGTCAACGCCTTCCTCCTACGTGGCGTTCGGGGCGGTTGAGAACTATGTGGGCGCGCCCCGGGAGATGGGCGCCACCTATGTTGCGTTGCTCTGCGTGCCCAGGGCTTCCAGGAACGATCGAGCCCAGCGGTCGACGTCGTGGGTGAGGACCTGGCGGCGCAGCGCGCGCATCCTACGGCGGCCCTCGGCCGGATCAACGGTGAGGGCAGCCTGCAAAGCGTTCTTCACGCCGTCCAGATCGTGCGGATTGACGAGAAAAGCGCTCGTGAGTTCGGCGGCGGCTCCGGCGAACTCACTCAGGACAAGTGTTCCACCGAGGTCATGTCGGCAGGCCACATACTCCTTGCAGACGAGGTTCATACCATCTCGAACCGGTGTCACCACCATCACATCAGCGGCACAGAAGAAGGCGGCCAGCTCCTTGCGGTCCACCGACTGGTGCAAATAGTGCACGGCCGGGTGACCCACCCTGGCGAACTCGCCGTTGATCCGCCCGACGCCGCGTTCGATGTCCTCGCGCATCTGCTGGTAGTGCTCGACCCGCTCCCGGCTGGGGGTGGCGAGCTGGATCATGGTCACGTCCTGTGAGTTGATCCGCTCCTCGGCCAGCAGCTCGTGCAGCGCGCGCAACCGGACGTCAATGCCCTTGGTGTAGTCCAGCCGGTCCACGCCGAGCAGGATCTTCTGCGGATTGCCCAGCTCACGGCGGATCTCCGCGGCCCGCGCCTGCACCTCCCTGGTGCGCGCGAGGGTGTCCAGCCCGGCGGAGTCGATGGAGATCGGGAACGCGCCCACCCGCACCAGCCGGTCACCCACCGGCACCAGGCCGGGCCGGGTGCGCACCCCCACCGCGCCCCTGGTCGGCTCCAGCCCGAGCAGCCTGCGGGCCAGCCAGAGGAAGTTCTGCGCGCCACCCGGTCGGTGGAATCCGACCAGATCCGCGCCGAGCAGTCCGCGGATGATCTCCCCGCGCCAGGGCAGCTGCATGAACAGTTCCACCGGCGGGAACGGGATGTGCAGGAAGAACCCGATCCGGAGGTCGGGCCGCTGCTCCCGCAGCATCGCGGGCACCAGCTGCAGCTGGTAGTCCTGCACCCACACGGTCGCGCCCTCGGCGGCGATCTTCGCGGTGGCGTCGGCGAAACGCTGGTTGACCTTGACGTAGGCGTCCCACCACTTGCGGTGATAGGCGGGCGGGGCGACCACGTCGTGGTAGAGCGGCCACAACGTCCCGTTGGAGAAGCCCTCGTAGTAGTCGCGCACCTCCTGCGCGCTCAACTGCACCGGGTGCAGTTGCACCCCGGTCTCCTCGAACGGCTCGACCTGGGCGTCGGCCACCCCCGGCCAGCCGACCCAGGCGCCGCTGCGCGAGCGCAGGAAGGGTTCCAGAGAGGACACCAGTCCACCGGGACTGCGCTTCCAGCGCTCGGTGCCGTCCTCCAGCCGCTCCAGGTCCACGGGTAGGCGGTTGGCGATCACGATGAAGTCAGCCGTCGAGTCCATCGTGGTACCCACCGGGTCCGCCTCCTCAAGTCGACAGGGATCCGTGACCCGAGGTTATCCACAACCTCCGAGAGCTACCTGTTGGCGTAACGGCTGTCACAGTGCGCAATCGGGCGGTTGTTATGCGGTTCGCGCATCGCCGCTTACGATGTTCTCCGGCGTCCCGTTGACGCCATGCCGGTGTAGCTCAATTGGCAGAGCACCCGCCTTGTAAGCGGAAGGTTACGGGTTCAAGTCCCGTCACCGGCTCGCGGCCACCTCGTCTGCTCGCCGCCTTTGGCGGCTTCGACGTGGCCCGTTGTTCATCCCGGGGGCCGAGCCCCCGGACCCCCACGGTGCGGTGGGTGCCGAACCAGCGGGGGCGCTGTGTGCGGGCCTTCGGCCACGGTCCTTGGCCTTCGGCCTTGGGTTTCAGAACCCCAGCCAGGCCGTCAGCGCTCCCAATGGCGTGAGCAGGGCCGCGCCCGCGGTGGCCAGCGCGCCCGCGCGTTGCAGCAGGGTGGTCAGGCGGTTGGTCTGGGTGGCGATGCGGCTGCGATCCGGTTGCGGGGACTGGAGTTCCTGGGCCACCTCGTCCAGCGCGCGGTCGGCCTCGCGGCGTTCGGCGCCGGTCAGCCGGAGGTCGTCCAGGGCCCGGCGCAGGGACTGGATCTCGGTCAGGAGTTCGTGACCCGGGCCGATGTGCTGGTCGCGGCCTGCCACGTATTGCTGGCCGGGGCCGATGTTGACGTTGGTGCCGTGCACACCCCTGATGTCGTAGCTGTCGCGCATGGTCCCTCCGGATCAGTAGCGGTTGCGGCGGCGCTCGGCGCGATCCCGGCGGCGGCGGGCGGATTTGGCCATGGCGCCGCCGATGGAGGCGATGATGCCGCCCGCGGCGAAGGCGCCGAAGCCCAGCGGGACCGCGGGCAGGCCGTAGAACTTCAGGCCGAACGGGTCGATCGGCCTGCCGCCGGAGATCCCGGACATGCCGGAGAAGATCGTCCAGGCGAACAGCGCGAAGCCGGCCAGTGCGATCAGCAGGCCCACCGCCATGATCAGCCTGCCCACGCCCGCGCCCTCGGTGAGCGCGGTCATCGGGTCGGTGTCGATGTTGATGTGCGCTTCCTCGTACCGGCGCTGGTCGTAGCGCCGCTGGTCGTAGGCGCGGTTGTCGTACTGGTCCCGCCCGGCCACGTGCTGCTCACCGGGCCCGATGTTGATCGCCCCGCCGTGCACGTCCTGCACCCGGTAACTGTCCCGCGGGTAGTACTGACTGGGGCCGCTGGGCGCGGAGTACCGCAACTCCAGCCCGCCCAGGCGGAGCAGGTCGCCGTCGTGCAGCGGGCGCGGGCCGTGCAGCCGCTGCCCGTTGAGCCAGGTGCCGTTGGTGGAGCCGAGATCGCTGACGAACACCTCGTCCCCGGCGCGGTCCAGGTTGGCGTGCCTGCGGCTGATCGCGTCACTGGGCAGCGCGATGTCCCCGGTCCGGCCCACCGCGGACCGCCCTGGCGGCACCACGAAGACGAATCGGTGCATCGTGCCCCGGGAGACCACGGTGAACCGGGGTTCGTGGGCGGCTGGATCGACCATGTGTCCTCCCCCGAACAAGAGGTGCACACAGGGTCCGGACCCGGCTGACCAGGTGATACCGCCATCCAGGTGCGCCGACTGCCCGAAAGGGACGAGCCGGGCCGCGACTAGGCCCCGAATTGTCCAGACCAATAGTGACCGCGGAATTGTTTTGCGCTGAACAACATTCCCGGCAGTGCTGCTCGCAAATATCGCTTCGGCGGCAATAGGTCAGGTTAGGCTGACCTGTTTCGACTCGGGCCCTCATTGGTCTGGTAGTCGACCAATGGCAGTCCTGAGCTGCTGGAACTTCGTTCGGTGAAAGTTCCGGTTCGGAGTGTGAGCTAAATCGGCTTTGGTTGCCTCGTGGCGGTTTGGTGATCGATCCAGAGATGGGGGACTATCTGGATGAGCCGGTGGGCAGGCGTTCCGAGACTCCAGGGTTCCCCCAACGCGGGAGTCCGGATCCGACCGGGCCACGACCATCAGGAGAAACCGCCCGATGGACAACTTCAAACGAGGAGCCTGGCGTCGTCTCGGCAGCTTCCTTGCCGAACTCGGGGACCGCATTCGGGTCCACCTGTTCGGCGAGGGCCGATCGGCGATCAGCGGCGATCTCGGGTGCCGAGCATGTGAGAAGCGCCTGAGCCGCTGGTTGGCGATCCAGACGCTTCTCACCGTGCTCCGGATCGGGCTGTGGCTGGTCGCTCTGCAAGCGGACCACAGTCACTGATCCATTCCCGTGCGGAGTCGGCCGGTGTTGCACCACCGGTCGGCTCCGCACACCTTTGTGACCGGAACAATTACCGTCACCGTTTGTGACCTGCAACACCCCAGTTGTAGGTGACACCAGTGTCTCTGATTTTCCGCGATGTAGTCAACCTGACGGGCGAGGGCTTCGGACTGTGTGGTCACTGTTTGTGTCCGGGCGCCGCCCGTTTACCTCGGAAGACTGGTGCGAGGCATTCACTGTAAGCGGTTGGACATCCTGAAGTTTTAAGGTCTTATTGAGATAGGTGGCCCTGGATGGCCGGGAGCGGCCACCCGATTGACGGCGGCTGAGCTGCACTGACGGTGCTGACCCGACGGTAGCTCCTGGTCCATCTGTGTCTCAAATGCGACCTCGGCACCAGCTCGGGTTACCCACTGTGAGCATGCGGTCGGTAATCCCCGAGTGTGTCGTTACTCTCCGTCGGGTGTACCGGCGGTGCGTCTCCAGTCCACCTGCGGATTGGTCTGCGTTGACCCTTGGTAATTTTCCGGTAAGTCAATGGCAGGGTGCCAGGTCGTTATGGAAAAAATTGGAGATGAGCCACTAAAGAGCGCCCGGACGGGCAGGACGTCCGGTTCGGTCCGGGCTCGTCCGCGCCCGAGGGGCTGCTCCGGATGGCTCAGCATGGTTTAGTTGTGTGTCCAACCTATCTCTGCGCGGGCCGTCGACCGCGTGGCAGCGACGCACACCACCGGGAGCAGCGTGTCCTACCTGGCCGACTCCGCGCGTTACGACCAGATCAGCTACCGGCGCTCCGGGCGCAGTGGCCTCCAGCTGCCCGCGGTCTCACTGGGGCTGTGGCAGAACTTCGGCGGTGACCGCCCGTACGAGAGCGGGCGGGCCATCGTGCGCCGGGCCTTCGACCTCGGCGTGACCCACTTCGACCTGGCCAACAACTACGGCCCGCCCTACGGCGCGGCCGAGGAGAACTTCGGGCGGATGCTCGCCGACGACCTGCACCCCTACCGGGACGAGCTGGTCATCTCCACCAAGGCCGGCTACGACATGTGGCCGGGGCCCTACGGCAACTGGGGCTCCCGCAAATACCTGCTCGCCTCACTCGACCAGTCCCTGGACCGGATGGGCCTGGACTACGTCGACATCTTCTACTCCCACCGCGTCGACCCGGAGACCCCGCTCGAAGAGACCATGGGCGCGCTGGCGGCCGCGGTGAACAGCGGGCGGGCGCTCTACGCCGGCATCTCCTCCTACTCGGCCGAACGCACCCGCGCCGCCGCCGCGCTGCTGCGCGAGATGGGGGTGCCGCTGCTGATCCACCAGCCCTCTTACTCGATGCTCAACCGGTGGATCGAGCCGGAACTGCTCGACGTGCTGGAAGAGGTCGGCGCCGGCTGCATCGCGTTCTCGCCGCTGGGACAGGGAATGCTGACCGACCGGTACCTCGGCGGCGTGCCCGAGGGATCCAGGGCCAGCCGGGCCGGCTCGCTGTCCACCGACCTGCTCACCGAGGAGAACCTCGGGCGGGTGCGCTCGCTGCACGAGATCGCCCAGCGGCGCGGGCAGTCCCTGGCCCAGCTGGCGATCTCCTGGACGCTGCGGGACAGCCGGGTCACCTCGGCGCTGATCGGGGCCAGCTCGGTCCCGCAGCTGGAGCAGAACCTGGCCGCCACCCGGAACCTGGACTTCAGCGCGGACGAGCTGGTGGAGATCGACAAGTACGCGGTGGACTCCGGCATCAACCTGTGGGCCGGCTCCTCGGACAGCTGAGCATTGATCGCGCCGGAGACATGATCGCCGACCATCGGCGGTCATTCTCCGGCGCGATCTCGCTCTGACGGCGGATTCTCCTGGCCGCCCGGCCCACTAGGTTCGGCCAAAAGCCGATCTGGGGTCGGGGGGAAAACGACATGGTGGTCACGCTTCCCGGAGTACAGGAATGGTCGGCGGGCGGTGACGCCTTCACCTTCCGGCCCGGCAGCCGGATCGTGGTGGACGCCGCGCACGCCGATCGCCTGCTGGCCGACGCGCGCACCCTCGCCGCCGATCTGACCGCGGCGCTGCTGGTGCCCGAGATCGGTGTGCACCAAGGGCCAGCGCAGAACGCGGTGCCCGGCGACCTGCTGCTCACCCTGGGCGGCAACGATCCCCGGCTGGGCACGGAGGGCTACGAACTCGCCGTCGGCGCGGTGCTGCGGATCAGCGCGCCGCAACCGGCCGGGGTGTACTGGGGTGGGCGGACCGCGGTGCAGCTTCTGCGCGGATCCACCAACCTGCCCGGTGGGCGGGTGCTGGACTGGCCGCGGTACCCGATGCGCGCGATGCTGATCAACAACGCCACCAAGCACTTCGGGTTGTCCTGGTGGGAGAACCAGATCCGTGATCTGTCCTACCAGAAGTTCAACGAGCTGCTGATCTACGTCGACGGCGTCGGCACCACCCGCGACGAGCTGATCAAGATCAATGAGCTGGGACAGCGGTACCACGTCACGATCGTGCCGCAGCTGAACATGCCGGGGCACATGGACCAGGTGCTGCCCGCCCGCCCGGAATTCCAGCTGCGCGAGCAGAACGGCAACCGGCGGCCCAACGCCCTCGACCTCAGCAACGACGCGGCCCGCGCCTGGGCGCTCGGGCTGATCGAGGACCACATCGGACTCTTCGACGGCCCGTGGTGGCACCTGGGCGCGGACGAATACCCGCACTGGGGCCCGATCGACGACTACCCGCAGCTGGCCGAATACGGCCGCCGCAGGCACGGCCCGCAGGCCAACGGCTGGGACACCTTCACCGGGTTCATCATGGACGCCTACGAGGTGATTCGCAGGCACGGCAAGAAGATGCGGGTCTGGAACGACATGCAGCGCACCTTCCCCAAGGTGGTCAAGCTGGACCCGGAGATCGTGGTGGAGCACTGGAACTCCACGCACACCGCCTCGGTCACGGTCAGCCAGTTCGCCGCGCGCGGGCACGGCCTGGTCAACTGCCACGACGACTTCCTCTACCACGTCGGCGGCCGCAACCCCGATGGCACGCAACGGCCCAAGTCCGATGCCCGGCGGATCTACGAAACCCTGCGGGTGGGCGATTTCCAGGGCGCCGAGGACCTGCCGGATGACCACCCCAAGCTGCTCGGCATCCGGCTCTCCCAGTTCAACGACCCGCCCATCGAGCTGCACGAGAGCAACGAGGCCACCGCGGCCGGATTGTTCGAGACCTACCGCGCCGTGGGCCAGCTGGCCTGGGGCTCGCCCCGGCCGCAGGCGCGCTGGACCGATCTGCGCGGCGCCGTCTACGGCCTGGGCCGGGCGCCCGGCTACCGGCACGTGCCCGCCCTGCCCACCGGTCCAGGGCCGGGCGTGGCCAGGGACGGCTACGAGAAGATGACCTTCTTCGCCACCAGGGTGGACGGGAAGATCGAGCACGGCTGGCAGTACACCCCCGGCAACGGGCCGTGGCGGCGGGACACCGTCGGCGGGGTCAAGGGCGGCGGGGTGGTCGGCAATCCGATCACCGTCCGGGACATCAACGGGCGGCTGCGCTACCTGGCCCGCACCCGCAACGGCACCCTGGAACACGGCCGCCAGTACAGCCCCGGCACCGGACCGTGGGAGTACGACGAACTCGGCAGCGGGCTCACCGGCTCGCCCGGCATGGTGCTGGACGCGGCCGGGCGGCTCTGCTTCCTGGCCCGGCGTAGCAACGGCGGCCTGCTCTTCGGCCGGGAACGCCTCGCGGGTTCCGGCGGGCCGTTCGAGCTGAGCGAGGTGGGCAACGCGGCGGTGGCCGGGGATGCCGCGCTCGCGCTGGACGTGCAGGGCAGGCTGGTCTTCTTCGCCAGGCGCAGCAACGGAAAACTGCTGCACGGCTGGCGGACCGCGGCCCTGGTCGGCGGGTCCTGGGACTTCGCCGAAATGGGCAGTGACGTGGCGGGCGATCCCGGCATCGCCTTGGACACCAGCGGAAAACTCTGCTTCCTGGCCCGCCGCGCGGACGGTCAGCTGCTGCACGGCTGGCAGCGCACCCCCGGCAACGGACCGTGGGAGTTCACCCAGCTCGGCTCGGCGGTCGCGGGCGATCCGGCGGTGCTGCTGGACGTGGCCGGCCGGCTCACCTACTTCGTGCGCCGGGACAACGGCACGCTGCTGCACGGCTGGCAGACCCGGCCCGGCCTCGGCCCGTGGGACCAGGCCGAGCTGAGCGGGGACCTCACCGGCGATCCGGGGGTGCACCTGGACCACATCGGCCGGTCGGTGTTCTTCGTGCGGGCCGACAACGGGCGCATCCGGCATGGTTGGCAGGGTTCACCCGGTCAGGGGCCCTGGGGTTACACCGAACTGGGCAACGACATCCTCGATCTATAACGATCAGATTTCCGAGGCAACTTTTTCCCGAGTTGTTGTTTCCCATTCATTAGTGGTGGGTAACTACTTCGGTCCTGTAGTCTGGCCTGGACTTTCTTTGGGGGAAAGCTGTGTCCAGCCATACGGTCGAGCGACCGCTCGACGACCAGACCGTCACGCTCGAAAGCGCTCCGGTGACACCCAGTAATCGCACCACTTCCAGGTGGATAGCGCCACTACTGGAGATTGTCGTCGCCTTTGTCGCTCTGACGATTTTCCTGGCCTGGAGCGGCACCATCGACGTCGATCCGCTGGACCGGCTCGGCCAGGTCAGCGGTCTGGCCGGACTCCAGTTCCGGTTCGTGCTGCTCGGCCTGGTGCTCATCGCCGTGGTGCTGCTGGCCGCGCGGATCCGCCAGGGCGCCGGAGTGGCGCTGGCCGGGCGGCTGGCCACGGCCGCCATCTCCGGCCTGGCCGGTGGACTGGTCGCGGGCGGCGTGCTGGTCGCGCTGCGCGGCACCTCCTGGGCCCTGCACGCCAACCACGGCGACTCCGGGGTGCTGATCCGCTGGGCCGAGGGCCTGCTCCGCGGCGAGTCGATGCCCAGCAACTACCCGCCGCTGTCGGTCTACGCCCTCGCCGCCTGGAGCTGGCTGACCGGCGAACCGGCCGGATTCGCCTTGCAGGACGTGCAGATCATCGGCGTCGCGCTGTTCGCGCCGCTGGCCTACCTGGCCTGGCGGCTGGTGCTGCGACCCGGCTGGGCACTGGGCATCGGCGTGGTCTCCACGCTGCCGCTGATCGACCCGCACAAGCCCTACGCCAACCTGGCGCTGGTCGTGTTCATCCCGGTGCTGGTCCGCTTCCTGCAGACGGTGCGCCGGGCCGACCAGGCGAGTTTCCGCAAGCTGCTGCTCGGTGGCGCGGCCTTCGGCGTCGGGTTCGGGCTGCTGTTCCTGCTCTACTCCGGCTGGTACGTCTGGTCCGCGCCGGGCGCGGTGCTCGCGCTGCTGCTGGTCTTCCCCTGGAAGGCGGCCCCGCGCAAGGGCGTGGCCCTGGTCGCGGTCACCACCGCGGTGTTCGCGCTGGTCAGCATCAGGCACCTGTACGGCCTGCTGCGCGGCGCGGGCAGCACCAAGGACCAGTACTTCTACTTCGACGTCTTCACCGACCCGGCCTACTTCTCCATGTGGCGCACCGACCTGCCGGGCCCGGTCGGGGTCTGGCCGCCGCTGGGCGAACTCGGCGGCGTCGGCCTGTTCACCATCGTGCTGGTCATCGGCCTCGCGGTGGCGCTGGGCCTCGGGCTGCGCCGGACCGTGGTGATCGCGGTGGTGGCCTGCCTGGCTGGCACCTGGTTGCTGCGCTTCTACTTCGCCAGCCGGATGTACGCCGAGAACGCCGTCCAGCTCTACCCGCGCACGGTGGCCGAGATCCTGTACTGCCTGCTGGTGCTCACCGGGTACGCGGTGTTCCTGGCGGTGGAGCGCTTCGGCGTGCCCCGGCCGCGGTTCGCCCGCTCCGGCAAGGTCGGGCTGCCCGCCCGGATCGGCCTGCTGGCCGCGATGCTGCTGCTGCTCGGCTCGGCCGGGTCGGCCATCGCGGACCGGCACATGCCGCGCAACGACGAGTCGGTCGGCTTCCTGGCCTGGGTGGCCCAGGTCAACCGGATGCCGGACGGCCGCTGCTCGCCGTACGTGCCTGCCGATGCCTGCGTGACCCAGTACGAGAAGCTGCGCGAGGTCAAGGTGCCGCCGCGGAAGAGGTGACTCACTCCGGTAAGAGGTAGTGCTCCTCGTCGAAGGGCAGCCCGGCACAGGAGGCGGCCAGATCACGGCCGGTCTGCTCGATCACGTCGGACAGTTCCAGCATGCCCAGCCACTCCCTGGGCAGCACCGCGGTGCCGTGCAGCGCGCCCAGGATGTTGCCGGTGATCGCCGCGGTGGAATCGCTGTCGCCGGAGTGGTTGGCGGCCAGCCGCAGCGCGTCCGGGAACTGCTCGGCGCGGCGATGAGTCAGCGCGGCGTAGACCGCGATGGCCAGCGCCTCCGGCCCCACCCAGCCCGCGCCCAGGCTCTCCACCGAATTCGCCGACGGACCACCGGCCGGCACCGGCCTGCCGAAGGCGCGGGCCTCGCGCACCCGGCGGGCCGCGGAGGAGTCGGCGGCGGCCAGCGCGGCCGCGGCGGCCAGCGCCAGGCCGGTCTCCTGGTCATCGCGCAGCGCCCGGCCGGTGGCCTGATCCACCGCATCCCCCAATGGGCGTTGACGCACCGCCACCAGGTGCACGATCAGGGCCAGCGCACCCGCGGGCGCCCAGCCCGAGGGGTGACCGTGGGTAAGCGCGGCGAACTCGCAGCCCAGCTGGTAGGCGGTCTGCGGGGTGGGCGCGAACCCGGCAGGCGCGGCACGGGCCACCCCGCCGCAGCCGCGGGAGTCGCTGGTGGTGTTGGGCAGGGTGGCCGACTGCAGCACCCGCAGGCAGGTCACCCCCGGCGCCCGGCTGGCGTACATCCGCTTGTCCGCGAGCAGGCCGCGGGCCAGCGGGGCCGGGCCGTCCAGCTGCTGGGTGGTCAGCCAGCGCCGATAGCTCTGCCACACCGTCTCGGTCGGCCCCCACACACCGCGGTGCTTGCCGCGTACCCAGGCGTGCAGGTAGCCCTCGGCGGTGAACAGGGTCAACTGGGTGTCGTCGGTGATCAGGGCCGGTCGCGGCGGGTCGGTGATGCCGGTGGGGCCGAACTCGCGGCGGATCTCCGGCCGGGCCAGGAACTCCACCGGAGCGCCGAGGGCATCGCCGACCGCGCCGCCGAGCAGGCAGCCGGCGCCCCGGTCCAGGAGCGCCGTCGGATCTGCGGGCACTTCGCCTCCGGCGTCCTCGGGTGGATGACTCTGGTGAATGTCTCTGTGGAAACACTAACGAGCGATCCCCCGTCTGGGTCGTCCGTACTACTACGGAATGCGGTACCGCTACTTACCCAGGGGATGACGAAAGGTCGTAACGTGCCCACCGTGCGGCGCGAAGACAAGGTGGCGGAGACCTGGTTGCCAGGGTCGACGATCAACCGCGTCGGGTTCCGCCTGCTCGGGCCGGTGGAACTCGTGATGGACGGGGAACCGGTGCCAGTAGGCGGCGCAGGCGTGCGCTGCCTGCTCGCGGCGCTGGTGACGGAACCGGGACAGGTGGTCAGCGCGGAACGAATCACCGAGGTGCTGTGGGCCGGACGGCCCCCGGCGACCGCGCGCACCATCGTCCAGGGCTACGTCTCCCGGCTCCGCAAACTCTTCACCGAGCTGGCGCTGCCTGTGTCCTTGGACACCCGGGCGCCCGGCTACCTGCTCCGGATGGATCCCGATCTCGTCGACGCGCACCGGGCGCGCCGGCTGGCCGCGGCCGCCCGCGACCTGCCGCCCGGCCCGCGCGCCGACCTGCTCGGCCAGGTGCTGGAGCTGTGGCGGGGCGAGCCGCTGAGCGGACTGGGCTCGCCGGTGCTGGAACGGGAGGTGCGGCCGGAGCTGACCGAGCTGCGGCTCACCGTCACCGAGGAGTACTTCGCCGCCCAGCTCGACCTCGGCAAGCACGAGGAGCTGCTGCCGCGGATCCAGCTGCTGCACGCCGACGAGCCGTTCCGGGAGCGGCTGGCCGAGTACGCGGTGCTCGCGCTCTACCGCTGCGGCCGCCGCACCGAGGCGCTGCGCACCTACGAGGACTACCGGGAACGCCTCTCCGCCAAGTTCGGCCTTGACCCGCGGCCGGAGCTGCGCGAACTCATCGACCGGGTGCGCACCGACGATCCGGCGCTGTGCTCTTGCCAGCCGGAGACCGAGGCCAGCGCGCCGCCCGCGCCCACCGAACTGCCGGTCCCCGCCGCCGGGTTCACCGGCCGGACCGCGGAACAGGCATGGCTGGACGGGTTGCTGACCAGGGCCGAACAGGCCGGTGAGTCCGCGGTCGGCGTGCTGGCCGGGGCGGGTGGCATCGGCAAGAGCGCGCTCGCGCTGACCTGGGCCCGCCGCTCCGCCGGGCACTTCGCCGACGGGGTGCTTTTCGGCGCGCTGCGCGGCTTCGACCCTGAACATCCGCCGGCCGACCCGGCCGAGCTGCTCCGGCAGTTCCTGCTGGAGCTGGGGCTGGCCGCGGACGCGGTGCCGGTGCCCTTCGACGAACGGCTGGCGCTGTACCGCTCGATGCTGGCCGGCCGGCGGGTGCTGGTGCTGCTGGACGACGCCCGCGACTCCGAACAGGTCCGCCCGCTGCTGCCGCCCGGCGGCGGCTCGCTGGCCCTGATCACCAGCAGGCGGCGGCTGGACGGCCTGGTGGTCAGCCACGGCGCCGGCATCCACACCCTGGGCACGCTGCCCCGCGCGGTCGGCGTCGCGCTGCTGGCCAGCGAGGCCCGCACGGCCGATCCGGCGGTGCTGGACGAGCTGGCCGCGCTGTGCGGGGACCTGCCGCTGGCGCTGCGGGTGGTCGCCGCCCGGCTGGCCGCGGCGGGCAACCCCGGCAAGCTGGCCGCCGAACTGCGCGATGAGCAGCACCGGCTGGCCGGACTGGAGGAGGACGGCTCCTCGGTGCGCGGCGCCTTCGACATCTCCTACCGGGACCTCGCGCCCGAACCCGCCGCGGTGTTCCGGCTGCTCGGCCTGCACCCCGGGCCCAGCCTCACCCCGGACCTGGTCGCCGCGCTGGCCGGCATCACCCCGGCCGCGGCCCGGCGGGCGCTGCGCGGGCTCACCGCCGCGCACCTGCTGGCCGAACCACGCCGGGACCGCTTCGCCCTGCACGACCTGATCCGGCTGCACGCCCGCGAACTGGCCCGCACCGAACTGGGTGAAACCACGCGGCGGGCGGCCCAGCGCAGGCTCATTCACTACTACTGGCGCTGGTGCGCGCACGCCGCGGTGAAGTTCAGTCCTTCTACCCACGGTTTTGGCCTGCCACCGGGCGGTGAGGCCGATCCCGTGCCGGACTGGAGCGCGGAGGAGGCCCTGCGCTGGTTCGAGACCGAGCGCGCCAACGCCGTCGCGGTCATCCGGCTGGCCAGGGAGGAAGACTTCCCCAGGGAGACCTGGCTGCTGGCCCGACCCGTTTCCATCTACCTGGCGGTGCGCAACCGCGTGGAGGACTGGATCAGCGTGAACGAGCTGGGCCTGGCCGCGGCCACCGCGGCGGGCGAGGGCGCCGGAGTGGCGATGATGCTCAACGGCCTCGGCGCGGCCACCCACCGGCTCGGCCGCCGGGACGAATCCCTGCGCTACTACCGGGATTCGCTGGCCGCGGCCACCCAGGCCGGGGACCGGCACGCCGCCGCCCGCGCCGCCACCAACGTGGCCGGCGCGCTGGCCTGGCTGCGCCGCGGCGCGGAGGCCGAGATCGCCGCCGCCGAGGCGATCCGGCACAACCAGGAGATCGGCGACCGGCACGCCGAGTCCGCGATCAACAACACCCTGGGCGTGCTGGCCCTGGACTCCGGCAGGCCGGAACGGGCCGAGACCTACTTCCAGCGCGCGGTGGCCATCGACGAGGAGATCGGTGACGACAACTTCCTGGCCACCGCGCTGAACAACCTGGCGCGGGCGCTGCTGGCACGCGGCGAGGTGGCGGGTGCGGCCGCGGCCAACCGGCGCGCGCTCGCGCTGGCCATCAGCCACGGCATGAACCGCACCGAGGCATTCGCCCGGCGCGGCCTCGGCGATGTCGCCAGTGCCACCGGGGACGGCCCGGCCGCGGCCGCGCAGTGGCGGCGGGCACTGGAGATCCTGGACGCCTTCGACCGCGGTGAGGCCGAGACCGTGCGGGCCCGGCTGGCCGCGCTGGAGGCCGGCCCGTGAACCAGGAATCGTTGCCGCCGTTGGAGTTCCGCGTGCTCGGGCCGGTCGAACTGGTGGTCGGCGGCACCCCGCTGCCGATGGGCAGGGCCGGCGCGCGCTGCCTGCTGGCGCTGCTCGCGCTGGAGGTCAACCAGGTCGTCGGGCACGACCGGATCCAGGCCACGCTGTGGGAGGACGAGCCGCCGCCGACCGCGCGCACCGTGGTGCACGGGCACGTCTCCCGGTTGCGCCGGGTGCTCACCGAGGCCGACCCCGGCGGTTCGGTCACCCTGATCACGCACGCCTCCGGCTACCTGCTGCGCGCCGATCCCCGGCTGGTGGACCTGCACCGGGCCCGCGCGCTGATCACCGCCGCCCGCGGCGAACCCGCCGCGCACCGGCGGGAACTGCTCAGCGAGGCGGTCCGGCTCTGGCGCGGGCCGGTGCTCTCCGACGTGCCCTCCTCCCAGGTGCTGCGCGATGTCGCGCCCGAACTGGAAGAGCTGCGGCTGGTCGCGGTGGAGGAGTGGATCCAGGCCGAACTCGACCTCGGCAGGCACGGCGAGGTCGTGGTGGAACTGCAACGCCTGGTCGCCGACCAGCCGTTCCGGGAACGGCTGGTCGGTCAGCTGGTGCTCGCGCTCTACCGCAGCGGGCGGCGGGCCGACGCGCTCGGCGCCTACCAGTCCTTCCGGGTCCGGCTGGTCGACGAGCTGGGCATCGACCCCGGCCCGACCCTGCAGGAACTGCACCGCCAGGTGCTCACCGACGAACTCGCCCCCGACCCGGCCAGCCAGCAGCGCGCGCTCGCCCCGCCCTCGGCGCTGCCCAGCGTGCCCGTGCAGCTGCCGCCCGCGCCCGCCGGATTCACCGGGCGCAACGCCGAACTGGCCTGGCTGAACCGCCTGGTCGGGATGGCCGACGGACCACGGATCGCGGTGCTCGCCGGCACCGCGGGCGTCGGCAAGAGCGCGCTCGCGCTGACCTGGGCGCAGCGGGCCGCCGCCGAGTTCCCGGACGGCCAGCTCTACGCCTCGCTGCGCGGCTTCGACCCCGAACACGCCCCGGTGGACCCGGCCGAGGTGCTGCGGCACTTCCTGGTCGCCCTCGGCGTGCGGCCGGAATCGGTGCCCGCGGAGTTCGACGAGCGGCTGGCGCTGTACCGCTCCACCATCGCCGGGCGGCGGATGCTGGTGCTGCTCGACGACGCGCACGACTCCGACCAGGTCCGCCCGCTGCTGCCGACCAGCGGCGCGTTCACCGTGGTCACCAGCAGGCGGCGGCTGGACGGGCTGGTGGTGACCAACGGGGCCAGGGTGCTGCCGCTGGACACCCTGTCCATGGCCGACACCGTGCAGCTGATCAACCGGGTGGCCGGCGAACGGCACTCCGAACACGACCAGGCCCAGGTGCGCAGACTGGCCGAACTCTGCGGCAACCTGCCGCTGGCCCTGCGCATCGCCGCCGCCCGGCTCGCGGTCAACCCCGAACGCGAGGTCGGCGACCTGGTCGAGGAACTCGCCGACGAGCACGAACGGCTGGCCGCGCTGGACGTGGAGGAGACCGACACCTCGGTGCGCGGCGCCTTCGACCTGTCCTACCGGGACCTGCCGCCCCCGCACGCCACCGTGTTCCGGCTGCTCGGCGGACATCCCGGCCGGGACGTCTCGCCCTACCTGATGGCCACCATGGCCGAGGTCGGCGTGGCCCAGGCCCGCCGGTCGCTGCGCGCGCTGGCCGCCGCGCACCTGGTGATCGAACACGAGGTCGACCGGTTCTCCATGCACGACCTGATGCGCCTGTACGCGCGGGCGCTGTTCCGCAACGAGACCGAGGACAAGGAACGCGAGAGCGCGCTGCGCGGGCTGCTCGACTACTACCTGGTCGTGGCCGACCGGGCCCGGCGGCTGATGCGGCCCATCCTGGACGACCTGCGCCCCGGCCTGACCCGGCCGCACGTGCGTCAGCCCACGCTGAACGACCGCCAGCAGGCCCTGGGCTTCTTCGACGCCGAATGGGCCAACCTGACCTCGGTGATCGTGCTCGCCGACGAATCCGGCCAGCACGAGGCAGCCTGGCAGCTGCCCACCATGCTCAACCCGTACCTGGACGCCCGCTTCCCGTGGGAGGACGCGGTCAAGGTCAACCTGATCGGCCTGGAAGCCGCCCGGCTGCTCGGCAACCGGTGGGGCGAGGTGCGCATCCACACCGCCCTCGGCATGATCCACGGGCGCCGCGGGCTGCCCGAACTGTCCCTGCACCACGACTCCACCGCGTACCGGATCGCCGAGGAGATCGGCGACCTGGCCTCGCTGGCGTTGTTGTCCAGCAACATGACCCAGTACCTCTACGAGACCGGGCGCAAGGATGAGGCGGTCGAATCCTGCCGCCGGGCCATCGAACTGAGCAGGCGGATCGGGAACTTCTTCGTGCTGCCCATCGCGCTGACCAACATGGCCGAGATCGCCATCCGGCACCAGGACCACGAACAGGCCCTGGTGCACCTGCGCGAAGCCCTGGACATCTACCGCGACTCCAACAACAACGACCGGATGGCGATCGTGCTCGGCGGCATGGGCGATGTCAGCCGCGACCTGGGCAGGCTGGACGAGGCCGAGCGGTACTACCGGGACGCGGTGGCCGCAGCCGAAGCCGCCGGATCCAAGCCCCAGGAAGCCCGGATGCTGATGGAATTCGGCGAGGTGCTCATCTCCCGCGGCGACCCCACCGGCGCCAGAGTGGTCTGGCAGCGCTCGCTGGAGCTGTACGAGGTGCTCCGGCTGCCCGAACTGGAAGTGCTGCGGGACCGGCTCGCCCAGCTCGGCTGAGTCCTTTTGTCGCCAACCTCGACAAAAGCCTGGTACACCGGCGTCTCAGACGGCACACTGGAGGCTACCCGCCAAGCCCCGCTGATCTCGTTTAGTTCGCGGTTAGGCTCCGTCAAGCGGGCCATGAAATCTTTAGTCGTGTCGGTGGTTGGTTCGCGCTGCACCACCGGCACGGCGGTACTGGGGGAGCCTTCTGGGGGAGGTTCACCGCCCACTCGTCACACCCGGCATCCGCGTCCCCGGATGCCGGGTGTGCTGTGTTTTATTGGCGTGCTCCGCACGCTGGATTTTTCGCTTCTAAGTCGCCTCGTCGTGGCCTCGCCGCACGCGAAGCAAGCTTCGGATGCGTCGAGACCACGACAAGGCAACGCGAAAAATCGGTACCCCGCCGCTGGTTAAGGGCTCGCCGTGTCGCTGCGCGCCACGCCTGTTTCGCAACAAGTGGGCGCTGGTCACCTAGGCGGTCTGGTCAGGGCTTCTCGCAAAGCTCCGCGAGCTGGGGGCGCTTTGGTTCGATGCCGTCTGCGGAGGACTTGCCGGTCAGTCTTCTGCCTAGCCATGGCACGAAGTGTTGTTTGGCCCACTTGAGGTCTGCTCGGCGGAGGGTCAGCCAGTCTGGGGGGTCGGTGGCTGGCCAGGGTTCTGACCAGTCTGCGGTTACTGGGATGCCTAGCTCTACGCAGGCTCGTAGGGCTACTCGTTCGTGGCCCTCGGGGGAGAGGTGTAGGCGGTCGTCGCTCCAGGCTCGGGGGTCTTGGAGGACGGTCATCGACCACAGGTCCACTACGTGGCAGTTGTGTTTGTCGGCGATGGCGCGTAGGTGGGCGTTGTAGGTGGCTACCTTGCCTCTTACCCGGCGCATTATCGGGACTTCTTTGGTGTCGAAGCCGGTGCAGATGACTACGTCTGTGCCGGTGGCTCGGAGGGTGGCGGTGGCCTCTTCGAACTGGGCGGCCAGGGCGTCTGGGTCGCTGCTGGGGCGCAGGATGTCGTTGCCGCCTGCACAGAACGTGACCAGGTCCGGACTGAGGTCTATCGCGGCGGGCAGTTGTTCGTCGATGATCTGGCCGAGCAGTTTGCCCCGGATCGCGAGGTTCGCGTAGCGGAGCTGGGGGCGGGCGCGGGCCAGGTGCGCGGCCAAACGGTCTGCCCAGCCACGGAAACTGCCGTCGGGCCATGGGTCGTCCATACCCTCGGTGAAGCTGTCGCCCAAGGCGACGTAGGACCCCCAGAGGCGCGGTGCGGCCTCCCCTTCTCGCGGCGTGTGCATCCTGGCAGCATGACAAGCCGAAGCCGACCTACGCTACCGTCAGTTACGGTAGCGTCAGTTACCGATCGGTAACATACCCGGTTTTGTGGGTGGTCGGGCTGAAGGGATGAACCTGGCGGGGCGGGGTCTGGTGAGACTTCGGCGCATGCGTCAGGTTGTGGTTGGGGCGTTGGCGGTTCTTGGGGTGCTCACGGCGGTTCCGGCCGCGCAGGCGGCGCCGGGCGATCCGTGGCAGCGGGTCGGGGCGGACATTCTGTCCGGGGTCAGTGGGGCGGTGGTCGTTGACCGCGAGGACGGCCGGATTGACTCGTTGATCGTGCGGGACAACAAGAAACCGGGGCAGAACCGGATCGCCAGGGTGCGGCAGAGCGCGGGCAAGACGCCCAAGGTGGAGCCGCTGGAGTGGCGGGGCGAACTGCCCGTTGACCTGGAATCGATCGAACCCGTGCCGGGTCGGCGTGGCGAGTTCCTGGTGCTGGGTAGTGCGGGCAAGGGCTTTCAGATCCGGGTCAGCGGCGGTGAAGCCGTTGTGCTGCGGACTTTCCAGGTGCCCACGGGGCTGGCCGGGGATGACTACGAGAGCTTCCAGCTGGCCTCGGTTGGTGGGCGGACCGTTGCGCTGTGGGCTGATCGTGGGCAGGACAGCCGGCCCGGCACGCTGTACGCGGCCGAGTTCGATCTGGACAAGCTGACCTTCGGGCCCAAGCGCAGTGCCGAGATCCGGGTGCCCTACCCGAAGGCGAAGGTGCGGCACGTGTCCGACCTGGTGGTCCTGGCCAACGGGGAGCTGCTCATCTCCTCGGCGTCCGACCCGGGGGACGACGGGCCGTTCGACTCCGCGTTGTACTCGGCGGGGCGGGTTTCCGTTGGGGACAACGGGGTCCGGCTGGAGGTGGCCAAGCAGCCTCGGGGGCTGGGCGCCTATGCGGGGCACAAGATCGAGGCGGTGACCTGTGTGAGTAGCTCGTGCGCCGAGCTGTTGCTGGGCACCGACGATGAGAACGCCGGCGGCTACCTCAGGGTTGTCCGGCGTTGATGGGAACCGGGTGGTCCCGGCCAGGGCAGGACGGGACCACCCGGGGTCACACGGCGGCCGGTTCCCCGGCGTCGCCGTCGGCGATTGGAGCGCTCTCATCCGTGGCTGGGGCCAAAAAGGACTCGCGTAAGCGGATTTCCGCGGCACGGTCGGCGCCCAGCGCGTCCAGGCCGGCCAGTGCCGCGCCGACCACTGGGATCACCTCGACCACGCTGACCGTGGCCAGCGGGGCCACCGCCTTGCAGCGGCGGGCCACCTCGTCGATCACGGTGGCGCCCACGCCGGTGAGCACCCCGCCGCCGAGCACCACGTCCACCGGTTCCCCGGTCAGGCCAAGGCTTTGCAGGCTCACCGTGGCCAGCAGGCTGACCTCCTCGGCGAGGCGGTCCACCACCTCGGCGGCCACCGCGTCACCGGCGGCGGCCACCCGGAACAGCAGCGGGCACAGCTCGTGCAGCACGTCCTCGGAGAGTTCGCCGAAGTGCAGCCGCTCGATCAGCTCCAGCATGCTGCCGACCGCGAAGTGCTGTAGCACCGCGGGCAGCAGTTCAGTCGGCTTGCCCCGGCCGTCCTCGGCCCGGACCGCCAGCCACAACGCCTCGCTGCCCAGGTGCGCGCCGCCGCCCCAGTCGCCGGAGATGCGGCCCAGCGCCGGGAAGCGGTGCACCCGGCCGTCCGGGGCCACCCCGACGCCGTTGATGCCAGCGCCGCAGACCACCGCCACGCCCGCGCCGGTGGGGCTGCCCGCGCGCAGCAGCGCGAAGGTGTCGTTGGCCACCATGGTGGTGGCCGACCAGCCCCGTGCGGTGATCGCCTCCTGCAGGAACTGCTCTTCCTTGGGCAGGTCGGCGCCTGCCAGGTAGGCCGAGGTGTGCGCGGCGAAGGGCGCCTCACCGCGGTAGCCCGCCTGCCGGGCGGCCTCCACGATCAGCCGCTCGAAGGTGTCCAGACCGCGTTGCATGCCCACGGTCTGCGGCGGTGAGCCCGGCCCGCGGACCCGGGACAGCACCTGGCCGTCCCGGGTCACCAGCATCACGTCGGTCTTGCTGTTGCCACCGTCGATGGCCAGGACGAGATCACTGATCTCGGGTCTGTCGCTCATGCCTTCGCCCACGGCAGCAGGTCGGCGTTCTCCGCGACGAGCTGGTCGGCCAGCTTCTCCGCGATGCTCCACTGCCCGATCAGCGGGTGCGCCAGCAGCGCGTTGGCCACCCGGTCCCGGCCACCGTGCAGCGCGGCCTCCAGGGCCAGGTACTCGTAGCCGGTGACGTGGCTGATCAGGCCGGCGAAGGCCGGTTCCACCGGGGCCACCGGCAGCGGGACCGCCCCGTTGGTGTCCACAATGGACGGAACCTCGATCACCGCGTCGTCGGGCAGGAACGGCAGTGTGCCGTTGTTCTGCACGTTGACCACGTGCTCCGCGCCCTGCTCGCCGCCGGTGAGGGCGTGCACGAGCTGGACGGCGGCCTCGGAGTAGTAGGCGCCGCCGCGCTGGGAGAGCGCCTCGGGCTTGGTGACCACGGCCGGATCGGCGTAGACACCCATGAGTTCCTTCTCCACCAGGCTCACCACCTCCGCCCGCGGCGGTTCGGTGCGCTGGGTCGCCACCACCTCGTCGTGGCTGTAGAAGTACTTCAGGTAGTACGAGGGCACCACGCCCAGCCTGCGCATCAGCTCGGCCGGCAGCCCGATGTGCCCGGCCAGGTCATCGCCGAACTCCGAGAGCAGCCGGGGCAGCACGTCCACGCCGTCCACCAGCACCTCGCGTTCCCAGGTCAGGTGGTTGAGGCCGACGTGGCCCAGCCGCACCTGCTCCGGGGCCGCGCCGAGCAGCTTGCCGACGTAGCGCTGGAAGCCGATGGCCACGTTGCACAGGCCCACCGCCCGGAAACCGGCCTGCACCAGTGCTCTGGTGACGATGCCGACCGGGTTGGTGAAGTTGACGATCCAGGTGTCCGGACCGGTCACCTTCCGCACCCGCTCGGCGATGTCGAGCACCACCGGCACCGTGCGCAACGCCTTGGCCAGCCCACCGGCGCCGGTGGTCTCCTGACCGACGCAGCCGCATTCCAGCGGGAAGGTCTCATCCGAGCGGCGGGCTTCCTGCCCGCCGACGCGCAGCTGCAGCAGCACCGCCGCCGCGCCCTCGGCCCCGGACTCCAGGTCCGTGGTGGTGCGGACCCGGGCCGGGTGACCCGCGTGGTCGAGCAACCGCTGGCTGAACTCGCCGATGACCGAGAGCCGGTGCTCGTCCGGGTCGACCAGCACGATCTCGTCCACCGCCAGGCTCGTTCTGCGCCCGGCGATGCCGTCGATCAGCTCAGGGGTGTAGGTGGAGCCGCCTCCGACGACGGTGAGCTTCATCGTTAACCCTTAACTCCGGTGAAGGTGATCCCTCGGACGAAGGACTTCTGCGCGAACAGGAACAACACGATGGCCGGGATCATGATCATCGCGGTGGCGGCCATCATCAGGTTCCACTCCACGGCGTGCTGGCCCCGGAACGAGGCGAGCGAGAGGGACAACGGCCAGTTGTCCTTGTTCTCGCCGGTGTAGATCAGCGGGCCGAAGAAGTCGTTCCAGGTGTAGAGGAAGCAGAACAGCCCGGTGGCCGCGATGCCCGGCCGGGACATGGGGATGAGCACCCGCCACACCGCGGTGAACTCGTTGCAGCCGTCGATCTTGGCCGCGTCGATGTAGTCCTGCGGGATGGTCAGGAAGAACTGGCGCAGCAGGAACACGCTGAAGGCGTCGAAGAGGAAGTACGGCACGATCAGCGGCCACAGCGTGCCGGTCAGCCCGGCCTTGACCCACATGTCGTACAGCGGCACCGCCACCACCTGCGGCGGCAGCATCATCGCGGCGACCACCAGCAGGAAGACCGCGTTGCGGCCCTTCCACTTCAGCCGGGCCAGCGCGTAGGCGGCCGGGATCGCCGAGATCAGCATGCCCGCGGTGGCCAGCAGCGAGTACATCAGGCTGTTGACCGTGTACTGCAGCAGCGGCACCTTGTCGAAGACCCGGAAGAAGTTCTCGAAATGCCAGGACTCCGGCCACAGGCTGGAGGACAGCGCCTGGCTGTCCGACATCACCGCGGTCAGGAAGACGAACAGGATCGGCATCGAGAAGGCCAGCGCCAGCGCCAATCCGATGCTGTGCGTGGCGATCCAGTACAGCGTTTTCTGCCAGGACCCGGTGGGGTTCTTCTTGACTGGCCTGCGTCCCCGGCGTGGCGCGGGCCGCGTGGCGGTCGCGGTGGTCATGAGCCCTCCTCGACGTGCGAGGCTCGACGCATCTGCCGCACCAGCAGTGCGGTGAAGATGAAGGAGACGATGAACAACAGGACCGCCATGGCCGCCGCGTAACCCATGTTGAAGTAGCGGAAGCCCTGGACGTAGAGCCAGACCGGGAAGGTCAGGGTGGAGTTCTGCGGGAAGCCGATGTCCTTGGCGTTGCCCGCGACCTCGGCCGAACCGGAGGCCACCGAACCGGCCACCACGGCCTGGGTGAAGAACTGCAGCGCGAAGATCACCGAGTTGACGATGCTGAACATCAGCACCGGCGAGATCGTCGGCAGCGTGATGTGGATGAACTTGCGCACCGGCCCGGCGCCGTCGATCTCGGCCGCCTCGTACTGCTCCTGCGGCACGTCCAGCAGTGCGGCCAGCAGGATGATCATCAGCTCGCCGGAGCCCCACAGGGCCAGGATGGTCAGCGCGGGCTTGGCCATCTCCGGGTCGGAGAACCACAGTCCGCCGTCGATGCCCAGGAACCGCAGGAACTTGTTGACCGGCCCGAATTCCGGGTTGAACAGGAAGGCGAAGGTGATCGTGGCCGCCACCGGCGGGGCCAGCGAGGGCAGGTAGCAGAGCGTCCGGACCAGGCCGACCCCGCTCTTGAGCCGCGAGATCACCATGGCCACGCCGAGGGCGAACAACACCCGGCAGGTGGTCAGCACGACCACCAGCCACGCCGTGTTGTACATCGCGGTGAGCACCAGCGGCTCGCTGGTGAACATCCGGATGTAGTTGCCGAAGCCCAGCCACTCCGGTGCGTTGATCAGGTCGTAGCTGGTGAAGGAGAAGTAGATGGTGGCGATCAGCGGGTAGCCGAAGAACACCGCGAACCCGATGATCGCCGGGGCCATGAAGCCCAGGACGGTCAGGAAGTTCCGGCGCCGCCGCGCGACCCGCCCCTGGCTGGGGGCAGGTCGCGCGGCGCTCGCGCGCTCAAGCGTGGCGGTCATGGAACTACTTACCGGCCTTCTGCGCCAGGGCGTCGTCCACCTGGGCGTCGACCTTCTTCAGCTCACCGGGCAGATCGGTGACCTTGCCGGCCTGCCACTTCTCCGCGAAGTCGTTGACCGCCTTGAGGTGCGCGTCGCCGATCGGGGTGGCCGGGTTGGACCACAGCTTGCCGGAGCCGAAGATGTCGATGAAGGTCTTGAACTGCGGGGTCATCTCCAGCTTCGGGTCCTTCATGGATGCCTCGGTGGTGGGGATGTTCTTGATCGCGTTGGACAGCTGCACCAGGGTGTCGGTGTCCAGCGACATCTGCTTGACCAGCTCCCAGGAGGCGCCCGGGTTCTTCACGCCCTTGGGGATGCCGATGATGGTGCCGGTGGCGAACCCGCCGCCGTACAGCTCCGGCTTGCTCGGCGAGACCGGCGCGGGCGCGGTGCCGTAGCTGATCTCCTTGGCCTCGTTGGCCAGGAACGCGGTGCGGTACTCACCGTCGATCATCATGGCCAGCTTGCCCTTCTGGAAGGCGTGGTCGGCCGAGTACTCCTGGCCGAGCCCTGCCCGGAACTTCTCGATCTTGTCGTAGCCGTAGAAGTCGACCAGCTTCTTCTGGAACTCGAACAGTTCCTTCCACTCCGGGCTGCTGGCCAGGTTGGACTTGCCGTCCGTGCCCAGGTAGCGGGCGCCGAACATCGGCGTCCAGTTCTGCGCCTGGTTGCGGTAGTGCGGGATCAGCGGCATGAAGCCGGCGACCTTGATCGAGCCGTCCGGGTTGAACTCGGTCAGCTTCTTGGTCGCTTCCAGCAGCGCGTCGGTGGTCTTGGGCGGCTCGGTGATGCCCGCCTTGGCGAACATGTCCTTGTTGAAGTAGAAGCCGTAGATGTCGGTGAGCATCGGCATCGAGCACCGGTTGCCCTTGTACTCGGTGTAGTCCCGGACGGCCTTCGGGATGACGTTGAGGTCGGCCTTGTCCCGGTCGATGTAGGGCTGCAGGTTCTGGAAGCTGCCCGAGGAGCAGAACTGGCCCAGGTTGTCGGTGAAGAAGGAGATCGCCACGTCCGGCGGGTTGCCGCCGCGGATCGCGCCGGTGATCTTCTCGTCGTCCTGGGTGCCCTCGTGCTTGACCTCGAAGTTGGGGAACCGGGTCTTGATCCGGTTCAGCGCCTCGGTGACCGCCTTGTACTCGCGGCCCTCGAAGTTGCTGTAGACGGTGAGCGAGAGCTTGTCGTCCTTGCCGGGCGCCGCGCCGGGCGCGCCCTGGGTGCCGCCTCCGCCGGAACAGGCCGAGACGAGCAGCGCGGCTGCCGCGGCCGTGGCGCTGAGCAGGACCGCGCGAGAGGTCTTGCGCATGCGAACTCCTGGATTTTTCAGTGTGCGGTCGGGGAAATGTGTCGAGCGCGCAGCGGAGGCCGTCGGGGGCCCGGAGCTGCACCGGCGGGCTTTTTCAGCCCGCGAAACGGATCGGCTGTGGCGGCGACGAGTCCGAATACCTCTTCCCGCGCCAGGGCGAGCGCCGCGTGCAGTGCGCCGGAGCGCACCGGTTTCCCGGTGACCAGCGAGGTGCGCACCGGAGTTCGTGGGGTGACCAGTTGATGCAGTTCGGTGGCGACCATGGCGCTGAACGCCTCGCCGCCTGCCTGCGCCGTCTCGCCGGCCAGCAGCACCAGCTGCGGGTCGACCACGCTCACCACCCCGGCCACCCCGGTGGCGATGCGGCGGGCCAGGTCGAGCAGGAACGCCTGGCCGTCCGGGCCCGCGTCCACCGCCTTGCGCAGCGCGATCGCGCCGCTGCGGGCGCTGAAACCGTGTGCCCTGGCCAGTTTGACCACCGAGCCGGTGGCCAGCAGGTCGCCGAGCCGGATGCCGCCGCGGTCCACGCCGGTGTCCGCGGCGGCCCGGTCCGGCACCCGCATGGAGTCGATCTCGCCGGCGCCACCGGTGGCCCCGCGCAGCAGGCGCCGGTTGATCACCA
Organism: Crossiella sp. S99.2; assembly: GCF_023094165.1. Classification (GTDB taxonomy): domain Bacteria; phylum Actinomycetota; class Actinomycetes; order Mycobacteriales; family Pseudonocardiaceae; genus Crossiella. Next base: position 402,596 of record NZ_JALMDK010000002.1, read on the forward strand.
CCGCGGAGCCGAGTCCGGCGCTGATCCAGATCAGCACGAAGTCCTGCACGTCCCCGGCCCGGCCGGAGGTCATCTCCTCCAGCGCGACCAGGTTCACGTCGTTCTCCACCGTCACCGGCACCGCGAGCAGCTCGGTGAGCGTGCCCGGCACGTCGAAGCCCTCCCAGGTGCGCAGGTGCGGGGCGAAACCGAGGTGCCCGGTGACCGGGTTGACCCCGCCGGGCGCGCCGATGACCACCTGGCACAGCGCGCTGGGGTCCACCCCGGCCCGGTTCGCCGCGGCGGCCAGCGCGCGCTGGAAGGAGGTCAGCACCGCCTCGTGGCCGCCGCGTGGCAGCGCGGTGTGGTGCTCGGCCAGCAGCTGGCCGGTGATGTCGGCGATGGCGATGTCCACCCCGCGCGGGGTGAGGTCCACCGCGGCCACGCTGGCCAGCGTGCCGTTGACGGTCCACAGCTGGGCCCTTGGCCCCCGGCCACCGCCGCGGAGCCCGGCGCGCACCACGGCGCCCTCGGTCTCCAGTCTCGTCAGCAGTGCCGCGGTAGCCGGTTTCGACAGCCCGATCTGGGCTTCCAGCTCGGACCGGGTGAGGGCGCCGTGCCGCAGCAACGCGTCAATGGCCGCGCGATCGTTGATCTCGCGCAGCAGTCGCGGGCTACCGGCTCGCATGACCCTCCTGTCTGTTAACTTTCCAGACGATTTCGGGTCACCGTAGTGACCGCCCTCACCCCGGTCAACGGTTGGCATCCGTTTGTAACGTTCCTTACCGAAACAGGCAACATCCACTTCCACCTGCACCGGCTTAGGTTCGCCTCACTTCTTGGTGGGATCTGGGCGCTGGATGAGGCAGGCTGGTACCCGTGGAACCCTCCGCCGATTCCCGCCCGGTCGCAGGCCAGGAGTCCCTCGGCGCCCTGCTCGGCGGCCGGGGCGGCGCGGTCGACGCCACCCTGCCGCCACTGGCGTTCGTGGTGGGCTGGCTGCTCTCCGACGAATCGATCTGGATCGGCTCGGCGGTCGCGCTGGTCATCGGGCTGGCCATCGCCGGCTACCGGCTGAGCAAGGGCGACCGGCCGCGCGCGGTGCTGCTGGGCATGCTCGGGGTGTGCGCGGCCGCGCTGGTCGCCCTCTACACCGGCCGGGCCGCGGACTTCTTCCTGGTCCAGCTGCTCTCCAACGTGGCGAGCGCACTGGCCTGGCTGGTCAGCATCGTGATCGGCTGGCCGCTGCTGGGCGTGGTGGTCGGCACCGCGCTGGGCCAGCGCACCCGCTGGCGCCGCGATCCCGACCTGCTGCGCGCCTACCGGCTGGCCAGCTGGGTCTGGGTCGGCCAGTACCTGGTGCGGATCGTGGTGTTCAGCTCGCTGTGGTGGATCGACGCGGTGATCGCGCTCGGGGTGTCCAGGGTGGCGCTGAGCTGGCCGCTGGTGGCGTTGTGCGTTGCGGTCAGCGGCTGGGTGCTGTTCCGGGTGCTGCCGGCGGGCCACCCCGGCATCCGGCACCCCCGGACGCCGGAGCAGCAGGTCACGCCTGGCTGAGCTTGTGGTGCAACGCCTGTGCGGCCGCCGGATCGGTGATCACCTGGAGTGCGGCCAGCCAGGCCGCGCCGATGGTGCCGTCCGCGGCCACCTGCACCGGACCGCCCGCGCGCCGGGTCAGTTCGGCCCGGACCCGGTCGCCGACCGGGGTGTCCGCGGTGACCAGGCTGCCGGTGAGCACCACCGGGCTGGTGTCCTCGGCGGTGCGGGTGGCCAGCGCGATCGCGGTGAGGTGCTGGGCGCCGCGTTCCACGATGTCCGCGGCGGCCTGGTCGTCCCTGGCGGTGCTGGTGACCGTCGGGGCGAATCCGGCCAGCCGGATCGGTGATTCCGCGTTCACCGCGGTGATCAGCGCCCGCCGGGCCCGCACCTGGTCCGGATCCGGGGTCAGGCCGGCGTGCGCGAACACCGCTGCGCCGAGCGGGCCGAGGTCCTCGTGCGCCTCCACCCGGCGCAGGGTGGCCCGCACCGCCTCCCGGCCCAGCCAGTAGGCCGAGCCCTCATCGCCGAGCAGCCAGCCGAAGCCGCCCGCGGTGGCCACCATCTGATGGCCGGAGATCCGGGCCGCGATCGAACCGGTGCCCGCGACCAGCACGGTGCCCTCGCCGGTGGCCGCGGCGGTGGCGAAGGCCGCCTCGCAGTCGGCCACCACGCGGATCTCGCAGGTCAGCCCGGTGGCGCGGAGTGCGGCGTCGAACAGTGCGCGCACCGCGGGGTCGGCCATCTTGGCCACCCCGGCGATGCCTGCCACCAGGCCGCCCACCGCCGCCGGATCGCTACCGCCGAGGGCCTGGCCGACGGCCTGGGCGACCCGGGCCGCGGCCACTCCCGGCGGGTGCGCGTTGGGGTTGCCGCCCTCGGCCCGCCCGGTGCCCAGGTGCGCGCCGGTGTCGGAGATCAGCAACGCCCTGGTGGTGGTCGCGCCGGTGTCCACGCCGAGGAAGTTCATCGTCACCCGCTCGATTCGATGGCTGGAGTTGTAGATAGTTTTCCGGTTGAGTGGCAAACTGGACAACAATTAACAGAAAATTTCCTGGGGAGGAACAGGGGGCGGCTGCCGTGTTCCACATGGATGTGCCACCGCTACTACCGGGGCATCGCTCGTTCGACGCACTGGTCTTCGATCTGGACGGCACGCTGGTCGACTCGCACGCGGTGCACCGGGCCGCGTTGCGGGAGGTCTTCGCTCGGCACGGGTTGAGTGTGCCCGCCACGGCCGGGGAACCGGAGGGAATCGCGTTCACCGACTGGGCGGCGCGACTGGTGCACCGGGGTGTGCTGCCCAGGGACCTGCCCCTGCGCGAGCTGCAGCAGGAGATCCAGCGCGCGGTGCTGGGCAGGCTGGCCGAGGTGCATGAGGTGCCCAGGGTGGTCGCGATGGCGCGCTGGGCGCAGGGCCGGGTGCCCACCGCGGTGACCACCAGCAGCAGCCGGGGCACCGCGCAGGCCATCCTGCTGGCCACCGGCCTGCGCGGGCTGTTCGACGTGCTGATCACCCGGGAGCAGGTCATGCGCGGCAAACCGGCCCCCGACCTGTTCCTGCTGGCCGCCACCGTGCTCGGCGCGGTGCCCGCCCGCTGCCTGGTGTTCGAGGACACCGAGAGCGGGCTGTACGCGGCCGGGCGGGCCGGCATGCGCGCGGTGGACATCCGCCCGCACCGCTCACGCTGACGGCAGCACCCGCGCTCGCGCGCCACTGCCGTTGTGGTGGTGCAGCACCAGCAGGTCCGGCCAGCCGACGCCGTGCTGTTGCAGGATCAGGCTGTTGCCGGGCTGGGCAGCGTAGACCAGCGACGGCGCGCCGGAACCCTTGGTGAACACCTTGGGCTGCAACGGATCGAAGGCCATCGGGGTGCTGATCTCGCCATCGCCCCACGGCCCCTGCACGCCCGCGACGTAGCTCAGCGGCGCGGAGTTGGCCTCGGGCGCGATGTTGAGGGCGAGCAGGGACACCGGCAGCACGATCACGTTGCTGTCGTAGAGGTTCGCGTCGGTGTCGCCGCCGAGTCCGTTCAGCGGTTGGACGTCCACGGTCAGCGGGCCCTCGGGCAGGGTCAGGTCGTCGGTGCGGGCGACCAGCAGGTCGGTGCCGGGCACCCGGGTGGCCAGGACCCGGAACTCGGGCCGGGCGTCGCCGGTGGTGCTGATCTCCACGTACGGCGTGACCGTGCCGCCGAGCAGCGCCCAGTCCCGTTTGGCGGCCAGGCCGAAGCCGAGCATCCCGCGGACGCCTTCCAGTGGCGCGGTGCTGGTGGCGCCGACGTGCCGCAGTTCGCCGTCGGAGCTGCCGTGCAGCTCGAACACGCTGGCCAGCGAGCGGTAGCCGAGGCTGCCCGCGCCCTGGTTCAGCCCGTCGCCGGTGAACCGCAGCAGCCGCCGGTCGCCACTGCGCAGTAGTTCGAGACCGTTGTGCGCCACCGGTTTCGGCGCGGCGTGCACCGGCACCCGCAGGGCGGGGCCGCTGTCGGGGGTGAGCAGCAGGCGGCCGGAGACATCGGGCAGGAACTGCCGGGGCAGGCCGTCCTGGGTGAGTGCGACGGTCGGGTCCGGGGTGCGCCGCAGCACCGCCGGCTCGACGTCCAGGGTGATCTTGACCTGCGCTGATCCGCCCGCCGGGACGGTCACCGAAGCCGGTTCCACCCGGATCCGCGCGCCGGGCATGGTGGTGGCCGCGGCGTAGCTGGTGCGCACCGTGCGCGCACCGCCCTTGCTGCGGATGATCACGTTGCGGGACAACGAGACCGGCTTCTCCGCGGGCACCGCGCCGAAGGTGACGCTGACCGCCTCGGGAGCCTCGGCGGCGTAGGCCAGCAACTGGGTCTCCAGTGCGGCCACGGCCTGCACCCGGCCCGCGCCACTGCGCCGCGGACCGGTCACCGTTGCCTGGTGCCGGATGTCCGCGCCCGCGGTGTTCATCAGCGCCGCCTTGACCTCCGCCGGGGTCCAGTCCGGCCGCCGCTGCCGCAGCAGCGCGGCCAGCCCGGCCACATGCGGGGCGGCCATCGAGGTGCCGGTCTGCACCGAGACGCCGCTGCCGGTGCCACTGGCCGCCGAGGCGATGGTCTCGCCCGGCGCGGCCAGATCCGGCTTCACCGCGGGGAAATGCACGCCGCGCGCGGAGGACGGGCTGATCGTGTCGGTCAGTTCGGGTTTGCTGGCCGGGATCGCGTTGCGGCCCTCGCCCGAGAGCCGCACCCGCAGCGTCCCGGCCTTGGCCGCCTCGGCCAGTCCGGCGCCGCTGGTCGCGGTGAACTGGAACACCGGGATCTCCGGCACCCCGCTGATCCCGGCGGTGAAATCGTCCACCGTTGAGGACAGCAGCACCCCGGCCGCGCCCGCGGCGTGCGCCCAGGTGGCCCGTGGCGCGGAACCGCAGGCGCGGCGGGAGGCGTCCTCGTCCCAGTCCAGCCAGACCAGCTTGTCCCGCACCGCGGCGGTCTCCGCGGCGGAGTACTCGCGGCAGCCGTCCGGGTTGTCCGGCAGCGGCAGCACCGGCCGGGTCAGGTCGAGTTTGGCGTAGCCGGGGTAGCTGATGCTGAACTGCCCGGCCCGCTGCCCGGCCAGGGGTTGCGGGGCGAGCACGGTGGCCGCGTCGCGCAGCAGGTAGGCGTCCCGGCTGTTGGCCACGGTGAGCGCCTCGGGGGTGTTGCCGGGGGAGCCGCCCGCGCCGTAGAGGTCGCCGCCGTTGCCCGCCGAGGCCACCACCAGCGCGCCGTGCGCGGTGAGCTTGCGGGTGAACAGCGCCTCCGGGCTGTCCGGATCGCCGAAATCGCTGCCCAGGGACAGGTTCACCACGTCGAGCCGGTCGGCAGGGTCGCCGTCGCCGTTGGGGTCCAGGGCCCGGTCCAGGGCCGCGGTGACCAGGTCGGTGCCGCCTTCGCAGCCGAACACCTTGATCGCGTACAGCTTCGCCCTCGGCGCCGCGCCCGGCCCGATCCGCAGGCCGCCGACGTCCAGGTCCCGGTGGTCGGTGACCGGCGTGCCGTCCTTGCGCACACCGAACCCGGCCGCGCTGCCCGCCACGTGCGTGCCGTGGCCGCCGCAGGAGAGCGGATTGTCATCGGGCTTGGGCGGCACACCGCGGACCGGGTCGTAGGCGTCCCCGGCCAGGTCCACGCCGCCGATCACCTTGGCGGTGGGGAAGGACCGGGGATCCGCCTTGGCCGGGTCCAGCGCGGCGAACGAGCCGGTGCCGCCGAAGTCGGCGTGGGTGTAGTCGATGCCGTCGTCCACGATGCCGATCCGCACGCCCTCGCCGAGCGCGCCCAGGCGCTGCCAGGCGGCCACCGCGCCGGTCAGCGGGCCCGCGCCCGCGTTGGTGCGGAAGTGCCGGGTGGCCGGGCGCACCGAGCGCACCTCGGGCGAGCCTGCCAGCTCCCGCAGGGCCGCCGCCTCCGCCCGGACCAGCAACCCGGCCACCGCGGTGGTCCGGCGCAGCAGCCGGGACCGGGCGTCCCTGGTCCGCAGCCGGCTGACCACCTGCTCCCCGGCGCGGGCCCCGCTCAGTTCCACGAAGGCGGTGACCGGGCCGGACCGGCCGGCCAGCGTGGTGGCGCCCATCCGGGGCGGCGCTCCCACCCGGGGTTTGCCCAGGCCGGGGGCGAGTAGTGGCTCTTCCAGCGCCCCCGCTGGCACCGCGCCACCGGCGCAGAGCAGCGCGGCGAGGCTGAGCAGGGCAAGACTGCGCTTATTCATCCGAGGTGTTTACCGTTCATTCGACGTGAGGGTTGCCAGGGGCACTAGACACTCGGCTAAGTTGTCGATATACATCCGATGTCTGGGGATGACTCCGGAGAAGACGAGGAGTGACACCGTGCAGCTCTTGCGGCTTGGCGACCCTGGCAGCGAGGCGCCCGCGGTGCGTGCCGGCGACGGCACGCTCCATGACCTGCGCCCGCTGACCGTCGACATCACCGGCGCCTTCCTCGCCGCCGACGGGCTGGCCCGCACCGCCGCGGCGCTGGCCGCCGGCGAGCTGCCGGTGCTGGCCGATCCCGGCGACGGCTCCGGCCTGCGGGTCGGGCCGCCCATCGCGCAGCCCGGCAAGATCGTCTGCATCGGCCTCAACTACCGCGACCACGCCGAGGAGACCGGGGCCGAGCTGCCGGCCGAGCCGGTGATGTTCATGAAGGCTCCGGACACCTTGGTCGGACCGTACGACGAGGTGCTGGTGCCGCGCCGCTCGGTCAAGACGGACTGGGAGGTCGAACTCGGTGTGATCATCGGCAAGACCGCCCGGTACCTGGAGGACCACGAGAGCGCACTCGCCTGTGTGGCCGGGTACGCGGTCTCGCACGACGTCTCCGAACGCGAGTTCCAGCTGGAGCGCGGCGGCACCTGGGACAAGGGCAAATCCTGCGAGACCTTCAACCCGCTCGGCCCGTACCTGGTGCCCGCGAGCGAGGTCGGCGATGTGCAGTCGCTGGCGCTGAAGCTCTCGGTCAACGGCGTGGCCCGGCAGGACGGCAGCACCAAGAACATGATCTTCTCGGTGGCCGAGTGCATCCGCTACCTGAGCCAGTTCCTGGTGCTGCGGCCCGGCGACCTGATCAACACCGGCACCCCGGCCGGCGTGGCCCTCGGCCAGGCCGAGCCCAAGCCCTACCTGCGGGCGGGCGATGTGGTGGAGCTGGAGATCGAGGGCCTCGGCCGTCAGCGGCAGAGTTTCGGGCAGGCCTGACATGCCCCTGATCACCGCGGTGGACGTGCTCGACGTCCGCTTCCCCACCTCGCTCGAGCTGGACGGCTCGGACGCGATGAACCCCGACCCCGACTACTCCGCGGCCTACGTGGTGCTGCGCACCGACGACGGCGCCGTCGGCCACGGCTTCGCCTTCACCATCGGCCGCGGCAACGACGTGCAGGCCGCCGCCATCCAGGCGCTGTCCCCGCACCTGGTCGGCGCGCCCGCGCCGACCACCGCGGCCGAACTGGGCGCGCTGTCCCGGCGGCTGATCGGCGATTCACAGCTGCGCTGGCTGGGCCCGGAGAAGGGCGTGGTGCACATGGCGGTCGGCGCGGTGGTCAACGCCGCCTGGGATCTGGCCGCCCGCGCCGCCGGGTTACCGCTGTGGCGCTTCCTGGCCGAGCTGACCCCGGAGGAGATCGTCAGCCTGGTCGATTTCCGCTACCTCACCGACGTGCTCACCCCCGAACAGGCGCTGGAGATCCTGCGCCAGGGCCAGGCCGGCAAGGCGGAGCGGATCGAGAAGCTGCTGGCCGAGGGCTACCCGGCCTACACCACCTCGCCCGGCTGGCTCGGCTACAGCGACGAGAAGCTCACCCGGCTCACCCGCGAGGCCGTCCAGGACGGCTTCGGGATGATCAAGCTCAAGGTCGGCGGCAACCTGGACGACGATGTGCGCCGGATGAAGCTGGCCCGCGAGGTGGTCGGCCCGGACTACCCGATCGCGGTGGACGCCAACCAGCGCTGGGACGTGGCCGACGCGATCGCCTGGATGCAGGCGCTGGCCCCCTACCGGCCGTACTGGATCGAGGAGCCCACCTCCCCGGACGACGTGCTCGGCCACCGGGCCATCGCCGAGGCGGTGCACCCGATCAAGGTGGCCACCGGCGAGCACGTGCACAACCGGGTGATGTTCAAACAGCTGCTGTCGGCCGGGGCCATCGACGTGCTGCAACTGGACGCGGCCAGGGTCGGCGGGGTCAACGAGAACCTGGCAATCCTGCTGCTCGCGGCCAAGTTCGGCGTGCCGGTCTGCCCGCACGCCGGCGGAGTCGGACTGTGCGAACTGGTGCAGCACCTGGCGATGTTCGACTACGTTGCCGTCTCGGGATCTCTGGAGGGGCGGGTGATCGAATGGGTGGACCACCTGCACGAGCACTTCGCCGACCCGGCCATCGTGCGCGACGGCCGCTACCGCACACCCACCACCCCGGGTTTCTCCGCCGAGATGAAACCCGCCACCCTGCACGGATTCCGCTACCCGGACGGTCCTGAGTGGACGGAGTTGTCCCGATGAGCACCGAGTTCGACGGATTGGTCGCCGTGATCACCGGCGGCGCCTCCGGCATCGGCCTGGCCACCGCGCGAACCCTGTCCGCGCGCGGGGCGAAGGTCGCCTGCCTGGACCTCAACCCCGAGGTCCCGGAACCCCTCTTCGGCGTGCGCTGCGATGTCGCCGAGGACGCCACCGTGGTGGCCGCCATGGACGCGGTCTTCGCCGAGTTCGGCCGGATCGACATCCTGGTCAACAACGCCGGCATCGGCGCCCAGGGCGATGTGGGCGCCAACCCGGACGAGGAATGGGCCAGGGTGCTGGACATCAACGTGGTCGGCATGGCCAGGGTCAGCCGGGCCGCGCTGCCCCACCTGCGCCGCTCCCCGGCCGCCGCGATCGTGAACACCTGCTCCATCGCCGCCTGGGCCGGACTGCCCCAGCGCGCGCTGTACTCGGCCAGCAAGGGCGCGGTCTACGGACTCACCCTGGCCATGGCCGCCGACCACGTGCGCGAGGGCATCCGGGTCAACTGCGTGGCGCCGGGCACCGTGGACACCCCCTGGGTGGGCCGCCTGCTCGACGCCGCGCCCGATCCGGCCGCCGAACGCGCCGCGCTCTCGGCGCGCCAGCCCACCGGCCGCCTGGTCTCCGCCGACGAGGTGGCCAACGCCATCGCCTACCTCGCCGGACCCGCTTCGGGTGCCACCGTCGGCACCGTGCTCGCCGTGGACGGCGGGATGCACGGGTTGCGGCTGCGGCCGCAGCCCAGTTGAGATCATCTCCACCACCGAGTCAAGGAGGACCGTGGTGCGTTCCCACGTCCGCAACCTCGCGGCCACCGCCGTCGTGCTCACCACCGTGCTGGCGGGCTGTGGCACCACGAACAGCCCCGGCGGGCAACAGAACTCCGGCGGGACCGGTCAGGTCGGCGCCACCGTGCCGCTGCTGACCTCGCCGTTCTGGCAGGCATACAACAACTACGTGCCCAAGATGGCCACCGAGGCCGGCGTGCAGGCACTGCCCACGGTCAACGCCAACAGCGATCCGGCCAAGCTGATCACCGACATGACCAACCTGCTCAACCAGGGCGTCAAGGGTCTGGTGGTCACCCCGCTGGACTCCGCGGCGGTGGTCGCCGGACTGGCCCAGGCCGACCGCAAGGGCGTGCCGGTGGTCGCGGTGGACGTGGCCCCGGAGAGCGGCAAGGTGGCCATGGTGGTGCGCGCGGACAACCGCGCCTACGGCACCAAGGCCTGCGAGCACATCGGCGAGAAGGTCAAGCAGGGCAAGGTCGTGCAGATCCAGGGCGACCTCGCCTCGGTCAACGGCCGGGACCGCTCCGAGGCATTCCGCGAGTGCATGACCGGCAAGTTCCCCGGCATCCAGATCCTGGACCTGCCCGCGGAGTGGAAGGCGGAGAAGGCATCCTCCGGCCTGGAGTCGCTGCTCACCGCCAACCCGGACGTCAAGGGCGTGTACCTGCAGGCGGGCGGCGTGTACCTGGCCCCGACGTTGCAGGCCCTCAAGCGCAAGAACCTGCTGCACCCGGTCGGCGACCCGCGGCACGTGGTCGTGGTCAGCAACGACGGCATCCCGCAGGAGTTCGAGGCCATCCGCAAGGGCGAGATCGACGCCACCGTGTCCCAGCCCGCGGACGCCTACGCCAAGTACGGCATGTACTGGATCAAGAAGGCGATGGCCGGCGAGACCTTCAAGGCCGGTCCGACCGACCACGGCAGCACCATCGTCGAGGTCCGGCCCGGCATCCTGGAGGACCAGCTGCCCGCGCCGCTGGTGACCAAGGCGAACGTGGACGACAAGGCGCTGTGGGGCAACCAGCTGTGAGCGCACCCGCCGCGCCGGTGGTCGAAGCGCTGGGCATCACCCGGCGCTTCGGCCCCACCACCGCGCTCCACGACGTCGGTATCACCGTCCGCCCCGGTGAGTCGCACGCCCTGGTGGGGCGCAACGGGGCAGGCAAGTCCACTCTGGTGTCCGTCCTCACTGGACTGTCCAAACCGGACAGTGGCACGGTCGCCTTCAACGGCGAACCAGCCCCGCCGGTGGCCGACCGGGAAGCCTGGCGGCAGCGGGTGGCCTGCGTGTACCAGCACTCCACGGTCATCCCGGAACTCACCGTGGCGGAGAATCTCTTCCTCAACCGGCAGCCCAGCCGCCGCGGCGTGATCCGCTGGTCCGCGCTGCGCCGGGAAGCCGCCGACCTGCTCGCCGCCTGGGGCGTGGACGTCTCGGTGGACGCCCTCGCCGGTGAGCTGGACGTGGAACAGCGGCAGCTGGTGGAGATCGCCCGCGCGCTCTCCTACGGCGCCCGGTTCATCATCCTGGACGAACCCACCGCGCAACTGGACAGCCACGCCATCGCCCGGCTCTTCGAGCGTATGCACCAGCTCCAGTCCGCCGGGGTCACCTTCCTGTTCATCTCCCACCACTTGCAAGAGGTGTACGAGGTCTGCCAGGCGGTGACCGTGCTGCGCGACGCCCGGCACATCGTCACCGCCCCGGTCGGCGACCTCTCTCGCAGCCAGCTGGTGGACGCCATGACCGGCGAGTCCGGTGGTCTCGCGGTGGCCGACGGGGCCGAGCGGGAACCGTTGCCGGACAACGCTTCCGTCGCGCTGGCGGTGCGCGGGCTGAGCGGCGCCGGCTTCGCCGACGTCTCCTTCCGGCTGCGCCGCGGCGAGGTGCTGGGCCTGGCTGGCAGCAACGCCTCCGGCAAGCACCAGGTCGCGGAAACCGTGTACGGGCTGCGGAAACCGGACGCGGGCGCGGTCGAGGTGGCCGGCGCCCCGCTCACACCGGGCGACGTGCTGGCCGCGCTGCACGCCGGGATCGGCTGCGTGCCCAGGTCCCGGCACGACCAGGGCCTGGTGCTGGGCATGTCCATCGGCGACAACGCCACCATGAGCGTGCTCGACCGGCTCGGCCCGGCCGGGTTCACCCCGCCGAAGGCCGTGCGTGGCAAGGGCACCACCGCGATCGCCGAGTACGGCGTGGTCGCCAAGGACGCGGACCAGCCGGTCAGCGACCTCTCCGGCGGCAACCAGCAGAAGGTCGTGATGGCCCGTGCGCTGGCCAACGATCCCGAGGTGCTCATCATGATCAACCCGACCGCCGGGGTGGACGTCAAGTCCAAACAGGCCCTGCTGGCCGTGGCCGACCGGGTCCGCGCCGAGGGCAAGGCGGTGCTGATCGTCAGCGACGAGCTGGACGACCTGCGCCCGTGCGACCGGGTGCTGGTCATGCGCGCCGGCGTCCTGGCCGCCGAACACCCGGCGGGCTGGGCCGATGGCGAACTCGTGGCTTCCATCGAAGGAGTAGAACTCGATGGCGACTGAAACCGCCGCCCCCCAACGGATCCGCCTGGCAAGGCTGCGCGATCTGGCCCTGCTGCCCGCACTCGCGGTGGTGGTGCTGATCGGTGGACTGGTCAACGACCGGTTCCTCAGCACCGACAACCTCATCGCCGTGCTCGGCGCCTCGGCCGCCCTGGCCCTGGTCGTGCTCGGGGAGACCCTGGTGCTGCTGACCGGCAAGTTCGACCTGTCCCTGGAGTCCACCGTGGGCATCGCGCCCGCGATCGGCGCGCTGCTGGCCATCCCGGCGGCCAGCGGCATCGGCTGGTTCGACAGCCCGCTGCCGTCCTGGCTGGCCATCCTGGCCGTGCTGGTGGTGGGCGCGATCGTGGGGCTGTTCAACGGGTTCCTGGTGGTCAAGCTCCAGCTCAACGCGTTCATCGTGACGCTGGCGATGCTGATCATCCTGCGTGGCCTGCTGGTCGGCTCCACCGAGGGCAAGACCCTGTTCCAGATGCCGGATGCCTTCTTCGCCTTGGCCACCAACACCTTCCTCGGCCTGCCGATCTCGGTGTGGCTGGCCGGGGTGGCCTACCTGGTGGCCGGCTTCCTGTTGCGCTACCACCGGATCGGCCGCGCGCTCTACGCCATCGGCGGCAACGCCCAGGCCGCCCGCGCCGCCGGCATCCGGGTGGACCGGATCGCCTGGTCGGTGTTCATCGTGGCCGGGGTGCTGGCCGCGATCGGCGGACTCATCCAGACCGGGTACGTGGGCGCGCTCAGCGCGGGCCAGGGCGACCGGATGATCTTCACCGTGTTCGCCGCCGCGGTCATCGGCGGCATCTCCCTGGACGGCGGCAAGGGCACCCTGTTCGGCGCGCTCACCGGCGTGCTGTTGCTGGGCGTGGTGGACAACCTGCTCACCGCGGCCCAGGTGCCCTCGTTCTGGATCCAGGCGGTCTACGGCGCGGTCATCCTCGGCGCGCTGATGCTGGCCAGGGTCACCAGTGGAAAGGCGCAAACCTGATGGAGACGGTGCTGCACACCCGGCTCAAGCCGGGCATGGAGGCCGAGTACGAGCGGGTGCACGCGATCATCCCGCCCGAGCTGGACACCGCGCTGCGCGAGGCCGGGGTCCGCTCGTGGCGGATCTGGCGCAGCGGACAGGACCTGTTCCACCTGGTCGATTGCGATGACTACGCGGCCATGCGCGCGCACCTGCGCGAGCACCCGGCCAGCGTGCCCTGGCAGGCCCGGATGGCCGAGCTGCTGGAGGTGTCCGACGATTACTCGGGCGCCGAACCCGACATCCGACTCGTCTGGGAGCTGCCGTGAGGACCGCCACCCTCGGTCGAACCACCGTGCCGGTGACCGCGCTGGGCTTCGGCGCGGCGCCGATCGGCAACCTCTACCGCGCGGTGCCGGACGTGGACGCCTACGACGCCGTCCGCGCCGCCTGGGCCGCTGGGGTGCGCTACTTCGACACCGCGCCGCACTACGGCCTCGGCCTGTCCGAACGCCGCCTCGGCGCGGTGCTGGCCGGGCTCCCCAGGGCGGAGTTCGTGGTCTCCACCAAGGTCGGCCGCCTGCTCGCCGAGTACGAACCCGGCGGCGACGACCTGGACGACGGCTTCGACGTGCTGGCCACCCACCGCAGGGTGTGGGACTTCAGCGCCGACGGCGTTCGCCGCTCGCTGGAGTCCTCTTTGGACAGACTGGGCCTTGACCGGGTCGACGTGGTGCTGCTGCACGACCCGGACGACCATTGGGCCGAGGCTGCCGGAAAGGGCTTCCCGGCGCTGGCCGAACTGCGCGACCAGGGCGTGGTCGGCGCGATCGGCGTCGGCATGAACCAGTGGCAAATGCCAGCCAGGTTCATCCGGGAGACCGAGATCGACGTGGTGATGCTGGCCGGTCGCTACTCGCTGCTGGAACAGCCCGCCGCGGCCGAGTTCCTGCCGCTGTGCCTGGAGCGCAAGGTGTCCGTGCTGGCCGCGGGCGTGTTCAACTCGGGCCTGTTGTCCCGGCACGAGATCCCGGTGGGCGCCAAGTACAACTACGCCGACGCCCCGCCGGAACTGGTGGACCGGGCCCGCGCGATCGCCGCGGTGTGCGAGCGGCACGGTGTCACGCTGCCGCAGGCCGCCATCCAGTTCGCCTTCGGCCATCCGGCGATCGCCTCGGTGGTGATCGGGGCCCGCACCGGCGCGCAGATGAGCCAGAACGCCGACCTGGTGGCGAATCCGGTGCCGCCCGCGCTGTGGGCCGAGCTGCGCGAACGGGACCTGCTGGCCGCCGACGTCTCCGGTCCTGGCGAGGACGGATGAGGATCGACGCGCACCAGCACCTGTGGGACCTCTCCGTCCGCGCCCAGGACTGGATCACCGGGCCGGCGATGGCCCCGCTGGACCGCAGTTTCGTCCTGCCCGACCTGCATCACGTCACCGCGGGCACCGGCATCGGGGCCACCGTGCTGGTGCAGACGGTCACGGTGGCCGAGGAGACCCCGGAGTTCCTGGTCTTCGCCGAGGCATCCGAGATCGTGGCCGCGGTGGTCGGCTGGACCGACCTGACCGCCCCGGACATCGCCGACACCCTGGCCGGGCTGCGGGCGGGCCACGGCGGCCGGTGGCTGCGTGGCATCCGGCACCAGGTGCAGGGCGAGGCCGACCCGCGCTGGCTGTGCCGCCCCGAGGTGCGCCGCGGCCTGGCCGCGGTGGCCGCCGCCGGACTCTCCTACGACCTGCTCACCCTGCCGCACCAGCTGCCCGCGGCCATCGAGACGGTCAAGGCGTTGCCGGAGTTGTCCTTCGTGCTCGACCACTGCTCGAAGCCGCCGATCGCCAGTGGCGAGCTGGAGCCGTGGGCGAGTGATCTCCGGGCGCTGGCCGCGCTGCCGAACGTGACCTGCAAGCTGTCCGGACTCGTCACCGAGGCCGACTGGGCACAGTGGACGGTCGAACAGCTGCGCCCCTACACCGAGGTGGTGCTGGCCGCGTTTGGCCCCGAACGAGTGATGTTCGGCTCGGACTGGCCGGTCTGCCTGCTGGCCGCGCCGTACGCCACCGTGCTGGAAACAGCCGAGGTACTGACCGATCGGCTCACGCCGACCGAACGGGCCGCCGTGTTCGGCGACACCGCCCGCCGGGTGTACGCGATCGAGCAGTCATCCGAGGTTGCGCAGCCACTGCTCGACACCGGCAACGTGCACGGTTGACCAGGAGCGGGCCAGTTCCGGCTCGTGCGCGGCCAGCGCGTCCACGATCGCCCGGTGCTCGGCCACGGTTCGGTCCACCGCGCCGCCCTGGGCGATGCCACGCCAGATCCGGGCCCGCACGGTAGGTCCGGCCAGGGTGTCCAGCAGCTGGGCCAGGTAGGCGTTCCCTGCGGCCTGGGCGATCCGGCGGTGGAACTCCAGATCCAGCTCGACCAGGCGTTCCACCGAGTCGGAGCGCTCGGTCTCCTCGCACAGCTCGCGCAGCGCGGCGATGTCCTTCTCGTCGATTCGCACCGCCGCGATGGCCGCGCAGGCCGGTTCCAGCACCCGGCGGACCTCCAGCACCTCCAGCACGGATTCCTCGCCGCGATGCAGGTCCAGCACGAAGCTGAGCGCGCCGAGCAGCTCGTCCGCGCGCAGGCTGGAGACGTAGGTGCCATCGCCCTGCCGCACATCCAGCACCCGGACCAGCGACAACGCCTTCACCGCCTCGCGCAGCGAGTTCCGGGACAGCCCTAGCCGCTCGGCCAGATCGGCCTCCCTGGGCAGCCGGTCACCCGGCTTCAGCTCGCCGGAGACGATCATTTCCTTGACGCGCAAAATGGCGTCATCGGTGACGGCCACTGCCACCCCCGTTTCGCGAGCCGGTACACACCTCGGATGTTTCCTCCCAGTATGCGGCATCGGACCGGCTCGGTTGCGCATTGCTCCATCTGGCGTAATCTGAGCGCTGCCCGCCTCACCCCGCCCCCTCGGTGAGGCGGGCTCTGTCGTCTCCGGGGGCCTTCCGTCCTTCGTAGCTGGACGAAAGCGCACACTCCGGGTTACCGTCCTAATGGTCTAAACCATTGGAGGGTCATTGGACGCCGTAGTTGCTGCCCCGAAGGCGCTGTTGGGCAACACCATCTCCGGTCCGGTGACGCTACGGATCCGCGACGGCGAGATCGTCGAAGTCGCGGACAACCCCGGCTACCAAGGGGAAACCGAGGGCCTGCTGAGCCCCGGCCTGGTGGACGTGCAGATCAACGGCGCGGTCGGGGTGGACTTCGCCGATGTGGACGCCGACGGCATGGCCGCCGTCTCCGCCGCGCTGCCGCGCACCGGCGTGACCCGGTTCCTGCCCACCCTGATCACCGCCCCGGTGCCGGAAATCCTGCGCCAGGCGCATCAGGTCCTCGCCGCCGCGGCCGCCCTCCCGGCAGGGGCAGGCGCCCGCCCGCTCGGCCTGCACTTCGAGGGCCCGTTCCTGTCCCCGCTGCGGCACGGCGTGCACAACCCCGGCCTGATGGAACCGCCCAGCCCGGACCGGATCGAGCGCATCCTGGCCGACCCCGCGATCCGCGCCGCGCTGCGCCTGGTCACCCTGGCCCCCGAACAACCCGGCGGCTTCGAGGCCGTCCGCAGGCTCACCGAGGCAGGCGTGCTGGTCGCCGTCGGCCACACCGACGCCACCGGCGAACAAACCCGCCAGGCAGCGGACCTGGGCGCCCGCATGATCACCCACCTGTTCAACGCGCAACGCCCGCTGGGCCACCGCGAACCCGGCGTCCCCGGCATCGGCCTGGTCGACCCGCGCTACACCCTGGGCCTGATCGCCGACCTGGCCCACGTCGACGGCGACATCTGCCAACTCGTCTTCAACGCCGCCCCCGGCCGCGTCGCCCTGGTCACCGACGCGGTGGCCGCCGCGGGCATGCCCCCCGGCCGCTACCAGCTCGGCGGCGAAGACGTCCTGCTCACCGAAGAGGGCGTCCCCCGCTCCCCGGCGGGCACCATCGCCGGCAGCGCCCTCACCCTGGATCGCGCGGTCCGCAACATGGTCGGCCTGGGCATCCACCCCGGCATCGCCCTGCACGCCGCCACCACCGTCCCCGCCGACGTCCTCGGCGAACCCACCCTGGGCCGCCTGACCCCCGGCGCCCGCGCCGACCTGGTGCTGTGGGACGCGGACCTGCACCCACGCAAGGTCTGGGTCGAGGGCGAACTGGTCTTCGACGCCGAACAATCCGCCCGCAGCACCGTCAACCGCCTGCCGGCCGCGGGCAACTGATCTCCCACTGGATAGGTGGGGGCGAGAGAGAACACGAGGGCCTCTGCACCGCAACCCGGGCAGGGGCTCTCGCTTCTTCCGGGACTATCCGCTCTCCAGTTCGCTGGAGGCCAAGCTAGCGTCACGGGCATGTTCGAGTACCACGGCTGGGTCCACCTGTGCTCCACGGCGGAGGCCGTCGACGACGAGCCGGAACTTCCGATGGCGGAGATCCAGCGACTGGTCGACGGCTGGACCGGCCGTGGTCTGATGAGCCTGGGTGGGAGCAACGGCGCCAGCTTCGTGCACTTCGCGGGCATGCCTAACCACGTGGACCAGGACGTGTTCGACTTCTTCGCGGAGCTGGGGCGGCTGGCGCCGGGCTCATACGGGTTGCTGCACTGGCACTATCACGGGACGCACAACGAGTTCCGCGTGCAGCGGATGGTGCGTGGCCAGGTCACCGAGCACCCGGAACCACTGCTGTCGCCAGTGATCCCGGGGCTCGAGGACGAGTGGGTGTTCAGCGAGTCTTCGTGACCTTGTTCAGCCCGCGCGGGTTGTCCGGATCCCCGCCCCGCGCCAGCGCCAGACCCAGCGCCAGGCGCTGCACCGGCAGGATCTCCAGCACCGGGGACAGCTCCTCCGCCGTGGCCGGCACGCCGATCCGGAACGCCGCCGCGACCTCGTCCGCCGCGGAGCCGACCGCGCAGATGTCCGCGCCCCGGCCCTGCACGACCTCCAGCACCTCGCGCATGGCCGTGCCGCCCTTGCCCGCGCTGGTGATGGCCAGCACCGCGGTTTCGCTGTCGACCGCGGCGACCGGGCCGTGCAGCAGGTCGGCGCCGCTGTAGGCCCTGGCGGAGAGGTAACTGGTCTCGGCCAGTTTCAGGGCGGCCTCGGCGGCGGTGGCCGAGGAGTAGCCGCGGCCGGTGGTGACCACCCGGTTGGCGAAGCGGTAGCGCTGCACGGCTTCGGCGACCGCGGGTTCGGCCAGGGCCAGGGCCGAGTCGGCCAGATCGCCGATGTTGACCGCGTGTTCGGCGTTGCCGCCGCGGACGGCGTCGATGAGCAGGTACAGGGCGAGCAGGGTGGCGCTGTAGGTCTTGGTGGCGGCCACCGCCAGTTCCTTGCCCGCGCCGATGTCCACCGACAGCTCGGTGACCTGGTTCAGCGGCGAGTCCGGGGTGTTGGTGACGCCCACGGTGAGCGCGCCCCGCTTCCGGGCCGACTCGGTGGCCTCGACCAGGTCGGGGGAGCCGCCGCTCTGGCTCACCGAGACCCACAGCACGTCGGTGAGATCGGGCTGGGCGCCGTAGAGCGTGGTGGTGGACGGGGACACCAGGCCGGCCGGGAGCTGCAGCAGCACCTCGGTGAGGTACTTGGCGTAGAGCGCGCCGTGGTCGCTGGAGCCGCGCGCGGCGAAGAGCACGAACCGCGGGCGGCGCTGCGCGATCTGCGCGGCCACCGCGGCGATCTCGGCCCGGTGGGCCAGCAGACCGCGGAACACCTCGGGCTGGGCCGCGATCTCGGCGGCCATGTGCGCGCCGGGCACGGTCTCGGCCGTAGTCGATGTCATCGCCTGTCCTCCCTCGCCGTGTGATCGGCGAGCAGTTCGGCGGCGGCGCGCAGGCACACGAACGCGCTGCCGTGGGTGTCGATACGGGCGACACTGCCCAGGTCGGGACCTGGCACGCCGGTTTCGACATGCACTAGGTCTAGACCAATGCTAACAAGTTCGGCGACGAGTCGCCGCACTTCAGAGTGCCGGTGCGCGTCCCTGGTGACAACAACCACCGGGGAACCATTCACTGAATCGAGGATTTCCTGCTTGCCCTCCGGCCCGCGGCGCAGCACCCGGGTGCCCGGCAGCAGCTCGCTCAGGTGCGGACCCAGGCCCCAGGGCACCGCGCCGACCGCGATGCTCGGGTCCACCTCCAGGTCCACCACCAGCGGCGGACCGGCCAGCTTGACCTCGCCGCGGACCTCGATCGCCCGCCGGGCGGCGCGCAGGCCCAGATCGCTGTCCGGGACCGGACCACCGGTGACCGGGCCGCCGAGCGAGGCCGCCAGCGCGGCCGCCTCGGTGAGCCGTTCCTCGCTGAGCCGTCCACTGTGGACCGCGGCCACGATCGCCTCGGCCAGCCGGTCCACCACCTCGGCGTCGGCCAGTTCGCCGCCGATGCAGAGCAGGTCCGCGCCCGCGCGCAGTGCCTGCACCGCGCCGTCGCTGAGCCCGGCGGTGCCCGCCACCGCGTTCATCTCCAGGGCGTCGGTGACCACCGCGCCGGTGAAGCCCAGTTCGCCGCGCAGCACCTCGGTCACCGCGTACCGGTTCAGCGTGGCGGGCAGCTCGCCCCAGCCGGGCACCACCAGGTGACCGGTCATCACCGAGCGCACCCCGGCCGCGATCGCGGCCCGGAACGGCACCAGCTCGACCGTGCGCAGCTGCTCCTCGGTCCGCGGCAGCACCGGCAGCTCCCGGTGCGAGTCCGCGGTGGCGGCGCCGTGCCCTGGGAAGTGCTTGGCGCAGGCGGCCACCCCGGACTCCTGGATGCCCGCGATGAACGCGGCCACCTGCCCGGCCGCGGCCACCGGCTCGCTGCCGAAGGCACGCACGCCGATGATCGGGTCTTCGGCGGCCAGGGTCAGATCCGCGCAGGGCGCCAGGTCCAGGGTCACCCCGCAGGCGGCCAGCCTGGCGCCGAGTGCCGCGCCGACCTCCCTGGTCAGCTCCAGATCGCCGATGGCGCCCAGCGCGTGCGGACCCGGCAGCGCGGACCCGCGCGCGGCGTCCAGCCGGGTCACATCGCCGCTTTCCTCGTCGATGGCCACCACCAGCTCGGGCCGCTCGGCCCGCAGCTGCGCGGTCAGCGCGCCCACCTGCTCGTCGTCGACAACGTTGCGCCCGAACAGCAGCACGCCGCCGAGGCCGTCAGCGACCCGGCGGCGTACCCAGTCCGGCGCGCTCGTCCCGACGAAACCCGGCAGCAGCACGGCGTCGGCCAAGCGTCGCAGACCATCCACTGTGGACTATCCCTTCACGGCGCCGGCGGTGTTCCCGGCGACCAGGTTGCGCTGGACGATCAGGAAGTAGATGAGCACGGGCAGCGCGAACACCACCGAGGCGGCCATGGTGCCGCCCCAGTCGGTGCCGAAGACCGTGCTGAACGTGGACAGCCACACCGGCAGCGTCTGGTTGGTCTGGTCCCGCATCAGCACCAGGGCGAAGAGGAACTCGTTCCAGGCGGTGATGAAGGAGAACACCGAGGTGCTCACCAGCGCCGGGCCCAGCAGCGGCAGGGTGACCCGGCGGAAGGCGCCCCAGCGGGAGCAGCCGTCCACCATGGCCGCCTCCTCCAGGTCGACCGGGATGCCGTTGACGAACCCGCGCAGCGTCCAGATGGTGAACGGCAGCGTGGTGGCCACGTTGACCAGCAGCAGCGCGGGCAGCATGTTGAGCAGGCCGACATCGCGCATCAGCAGGTACATCGGGATCAGCAGCGCCTCCAGCGGCGCCAGCTGGGCCACCAGCACCAGCAGCACGAACCCGCGGCGGCCCTGGAAACGCAGCCGGGACAACGGGATCGCGGCCAGGATGCCAGCGGCCACCGCGCACAGCATGGCGCCGACCGCCACGATCAGGCTGTTGGTGAGGAAGTTGGTGAAGCCCGGCCTGGTCACCGCGGTGACGAAGTTGTCGAAGGTGATCGAGGTCGGGAACAGGTCGTACTCGGTGGTCAGGTTCGCGTTCGTCGGCCGCAGGGATGAGTTGAGCATCCAGTAGGTCGGGAAGAAGAACAGCCCGGCCAGCAGCAGCGCGACCGCGGTGAGCAGCGTCCGCTGCGTACGGTTCTTGGTCCTCACAGCGCACCCTCCTGACGCCGGATGAGCAGTCGCATGTACTGCCCGACCAGCACGGCCAGCACCAGGATCATCAGCACCGCGACCGCGGCGGCCACGCCGAAGTGGCTGCCGGAGATGCCCTTGATGTACTGCAGCACCGGCAGTGTGGTGCTCTCCCCGTCCGGGCCGCCCTGCCGGATCGCCCACACCTGGGTGAAGACCTTGAAGTCCCACAGGATCGACTGGAAGGTGGCCAGGCCGACCATCGGCGCCAGCGCGGGCCAGGTGACCGCGCGGAAGCCCTGCCAGCCGGAGGCGCCGTCGATGCCCGCCGCCTCGTACAGGTCGCCGGGCACCGAGAGCAGGCCCGCGTACAGGGTGAAGGCGACGAACGGCACGGCCTGCCAGACGATCAGCAGCCCGATCACGGTCAGCGTGGAGGCCCCGGTGGAGAACCAGGAGAAGCCCTGGAAGGAGTCGAAACCGAACAGCACCAGGGTCTTGTTCAGGATGCCGAAGTTCTGGTCGAAGATCCACTGGAACACCGTGGTGGCGGCCAGGATCGGCATCGCCCAGGCCAGCACCAGGCTGATCTGCAGCACCAGCCGGACCGCCGGCCCGATCTGGCGCATCAGCAGCGCGATCAGCAGGCCGACCCCAACGGTGGCCGCCACGCAGGCCCCGGTGAACAGCACCGTGCGCAGGGTGATCACCCAGAACTCGGGGTCGCCGAGGATCTCCGCGTAGTTGTCGAAGCCGGCCCAGGTGATCTCGCCCCGGACCAGTTCGCCGAGGTCGAGCTTGCGGAAGCTGATCAGGATGACCTGGAGCGCCGGCCAGCCCAGCAGGGCCAGCAGGGCGATGATCGCGGGCGCGATCAGCAGGTAGGGCAACAGGGTGTCGCCGAGAGGTCGCCGGCGCTTGCGCCGACCGGGTCCAGCCGCAGACGGTGCCGGCGGGGTCGCCCCCGCCGGCACCGTGGTGTCCACTGTCGCGGTCATCGAGCTACTTGCCCGCGAGCGCCTGCTGGATCGCCGTGTTCGCATCCGAGGTGGCCTGGTCCAGGCTCTTCACCCCGGTCAGGTACGCGGTCAGCATGGTCTTGATCGGGTTGGCGCCCGCCTCGACCGAACCCCAGTTCGGGCTGGCCGGCACGGCCTTGCCGGAGAGCGCGCCCTTGGCCATGGCGGCCGAGACCGGGTCCTTGTCCAGCGCGCTGGTGTTCTTGGACGAGCCGGGGATCATGCCCGCCCCGACCAGCAGCTGCTGGTACTTCTCGGTGGCCAGCAGCTTCAGGTAGTCCTTGGCCAGGTCGGCGTTCTTGCTGCCGGCCGGGACGGCCAGGTTGGACCCGCCCTGGAACACCGGCGCGGTGCTGCCGGCCTTCTTGCCAGGGATGGCGAAACCGCTGGTCAGGTTCTTGATCTCGGGGTTCTCCTTGGCCGCGGTCGCGACCTCCCACGGCAGGCCGACGATCATGCCGACCTTGCCCTTGCCGAACACACCCGCCTGCGGGGGCTTCTCCTCGTCGGCGTCCTTGGGCGCCTTGGTGCCGGAGAGGTCCACCAGCTTCTTGTAGAACTCCAGCCCGGCCTTGGCCTCCGGGGTGTTCAGGGTGGCGGTGAACTTGGTGCCGTCCTGCTTGGCCACGTCACCACCCTCGTCCCAGATGAAGGACAGCAGGGTGTACCAGTTCTGCCCGGCCAGGTAGAGCGGCTGGAACTCCGGGTCGTCCTTGTTCGACGCCTTGAGCTTCTCGATCGCGCTCAGCCACTCCGCCTGCGAGGACGGCGGGGACGTGATGCCGGCCTTCTCGAAGAGGTCCTTGCGGAAGAGCACCAGCCGGTTGGCCGCGTAGAACGGCACCGCGAACTGCTTGCCCTCCCACGTGCCGGAGGCCTTCAGGCCCGCGCCCCAGTTCGCCCCGCCCAGGTCCGCGGAGTTCGCGGTCAGGTCGGTGAGCACCTTCTGCTCGGCGAACTTCGGGGACTGGGTGTTGCCAATCTCGAGCACGTCCGGCGGAGTGGTGCCGGCCAGGGCCGTGTTCAGCTTGTCCTGGATGCCGGTCCACTGCTGGATCTCGTACTTGACCTTGACGCCCGGATGGGCCGCCTCGAACTCCTTGTGCAGCTCATCCGTCATGGCCGTCGGCGCGGAGCCGCTCATCAGCCATACGACGAGTTCCTTGCTACCCCCCTGGCCCGAGTTGCCACCCGAACCGGCACAACCAGACACCGTGAGTGCCGCTGCCACAGCACTCACAGCTACCTTTGTCCAGCGCTTCACCATCGCCGCCCTTCTGAGCCCGGCCGTACCGTGTCACGCTGGCCGGGCGCGCTGAAGTGGTGTAGACCAATGCGCTGAAGAGTGGTCCGGACCACATGTCCTGTCAAGACAGTTGCCAAGACGTTGTAAAGACGTTCCGAGGGCTGGGCGGCCTCGTTATCCGGGCTAAGGGCATGCTTGGACCACTAGAAAGGTATGGGGGCGCCAATGCCGAGGAGGAGGACATGCTGGACGTGACGTCGGCTGAGGCGGGCGTGAACCCGCGCACCCAGCGGGAGCCGAAGTACTGGGGTCTGAAGCGACACCTGCTCGATCTGCTGCGGTCGCTGCCGCCGGGTTCGCCGATCCCGACGGAGCGCTCGCTGGCCGCGGACTTCGACGTGTCCCGCACGACGGTTCGGCAAGCGCTTGCCGAGCTGACCGTGGAGGGCAGGCTGCTCCGGGTGCAGGGCAAAGGCACCTTCGCGGCCGCACCCAAGGTCGCGCAACGACTGCAACTCAGCTCGTACACCGAGGACATGCGGGCGCAGGGCCGCCAGCCGGCCTCCAGGTTGCTGGAGGCCAGCGAACAGCCCGCCGAGGCCGAACTGGCCCGGATGCTGGGTGTGCGGCCGGGGGCCAAGGTGCTCCGGCTGCGCCGGTTGCGGCTGGCCGATGGCGAGCCGATGGCCATCGAGCTGACCCATCTCGCACTGGGCCGGTTCCGCGGGCTGCGGCGCTACATAGGCGCAGGTGGCTCGCTGTACCAGGTGCTGCGCGAGCGGTTCGGGGTGGAGATGGGGCACGCGGACGAGACCATCGAGACCGCGCTGGCCACCCCGGAGGAGGCGGAGCTGCTCGGCGCCGACATCGGCCTGCCGATGCTGCTGCTGTCCCGGCACTCCTTCGACACCGACAACAAGCCGGTGGAGTGGGTGCGGTCGATCTACCGGGGCGACCGGTACAAGTTCGTCGCCCGTTTGAACCCTCCCGGCTGAGCCGGGGCCGGCATTGTGCGTTTCAGGGCCACCGCGGGCGCACAATGCCGGGCATGGAATGGAACAGCAGGCAGGCCCGCGCTGTCCTGGCCACCACCATCCTCGGCTCGGGGATGGCGATGCTGGACGGCACCATCGTCAACGTGGCCCTGCCCGCGATCGGTCGCGAGTTCGGGGCCTCGGTGTCCGGGCTGCAGTGGATCCTGGACGGCTACCTGCTCGCGCTGGCCGCGCTGATCCTCATCGCCGGCGCGCTCGGCGACCGCTACGGCCGCCGCCGGGTGTTCCTGATCGGGGTGGTCTGGTTCGGACTGGCCTCGCTGCTGTGCGGGGTCGCGCTCAACACCGAGCTGCTGGTGCTGGCGAGGGTGTTGCAGGGGGTCGGGGGAGCGCTGCTCACGCCCGGTTCGCTGGCCATCCTGCAGGCCAGTTTCCCGCGTGAGCTGCGGGCGCGGGCGATCGGCGCCTGGTCCGGGCTGGGCGGCCTGGCCGCGGTGTTCGGACCGCTGCTGGGCGGGCTGCTGGTGCAGGCCGGGTCCTGGCGGCTGGCCTTCCTGATCAACCTGCCGCTGGCCGCGGCCTGCGTCTGGCTGGCGGTCAAGTACGTGCCGGAGACCTCCTCGGGTGAACACGAACGGGTGGACTTCCTCGGCTCGGCCATCGGCGCGCTCGGCCTGGCCGGGATCACCGCGGCCCTGGTGGAGGGCCCGTCCAGGGGCCTGGCCGATCCGCTGGTGCTCGGCTGCCTGATCATCGGCCTGACCGGGATGACGGTCTTCGTGCTGCTGCAGGTCCGCGGCAGGCACCCGCTGGTCCCGCCGGCGATGTTCGCCAACCGGACGTTCGTGCTGGCCAACGGCCTGACCTTGCTGGTCTACGCGGCACTGGGCGGGGTGATGATGCTGCTGGTGCTCCAGCTCCAAGTCTCCCTCGGCTACAGCCCGACTGCCGCCGGCCTGGCCGGACTGCCCATCTCGCTGATCATGCTCGTCTTCTCCGCCCGCTCCGGCCGGCTGGCCCAGCGCCTCGGCCCCCGGCTGCAACTGATCATCGGACCGCTGCTGGTCGCGGCGGGCATCCTGCTGTTGCGGCTGGTCGTGCCAGGGGCGAGCTACGTGTCCGGAGTGCTGCCCGGGGTGCTGCTCTTCGGCGCCGGGCTGGCCCTGGCGGTGGCCCCGGTGACCGCGACCGTGCTGGCCGCCGCGCCGGACGCGCACGCGGGTGCGGCCTCCGGGGTGAACAACGCGGTGGCCCGCACCGGCGGCCTGCTCGCGGTGGCGGTGCTGCCCGCGCTGGCCGGGCTGCACGGCACCGAGTACGCCGACCCGGCCGCGCTCACCGCGGGCTGGCAGATCGTGCTGCTGGTCTGCGCCGCACTGTGCGCGGCGGGCGGACTGTTCGCCATCGGCATCGACAACCGGGTGCTGGCCGAGGAGAAGCCGGCGGACTGCCTCAGCTGCGGGGTGGACGCTCCGCCAACGCATGCCAACACCGCGTCACAAAACGCGTGATTCTACTGTGGACTGTCCATTGAGGACAGTGTGTCTGTCCTCACCATGTGGCAACCCAAGGAGTGTCCGGCCCGTCGTCAACGTTGGAAGGAAGTAACCGGGAACAGCTAGGCGCAAGGGAAAGATGAGCGGCGAGGAGAAGCGGAACCGTCCGGATGTCACCTTCACCCAGGTGATCGCAGGCGCGCTCGCGGCGGTGACCGCGGCGGCGCTGGGCGCACAGCTCGGGGTGGCGGGCACCATCATCGGGGCCGCGGTGGCCAGTGTGGTGAGCACCGTGGGCAGTGCGCTGTACCAGCACTCCCTGGAGCGCAGCCGGGCCGCGGCCAAGGCCCTGCGCACCGCCGCCGCACCCACCGCGCTGGCCACCGCGGCGCTGGCCGCGCAGGCCGCCGAGCGGACCGACCGGGAGGGCCTGGCGGAGGCCGGGAAGTCCGGCCCGGACGCGCCCCCGGCCAAGCCCGGCCCGGACGCGGAGACCGTCCTGCTGGCCAAGTCCGGCCCGCACGCCGAGACCGTGCGCCTGGCCAAGCCCGACCCCGCCGCGGACGCCGAGACAGTGGTTCTGCGTAAGCCTGACCCCGCCGCCGACGAGGACGAGCGCGAGGCCGCGCCCGAGCCGGAGCGGCGGCCCTGGTACCGGCGCTGGCAGCTGGTGGCCGCGGTGACCGCGCTGGTCTTCGCCCTGGGCATGGGTGCGGTGCTGGCCATAGAGCTGGCCACCGGCGCGCCGCTGTCCGGCAAGGACAACGGCGGCCGGACCACCGTCGGCGAGCTGTTCGGACCGGGTGACCGGAAATCGACACCGACCCCGGGCAACCCAACGCCGTCCAGTTCCGTCTCCACTACCGAGAGCACCACGACGCCCGAGGCTCCGACCAGCTCCAGCCAGGTCCCGCCGACCAGCACCTCCGCCCCGCCGCCGAGCACGACGTCCGGCTCTCCCCCCACGACGACCTCGCCCCCGCCGCCGAGCAGCGCGGCGCGCTCGACCACGGGCACGCAGCCCACGCAGACCACGCCCTGATCATCCGTTGGTCAGAACGGCCCAGTCTCGTTACTGCATGTCGCCCACTACCGAGGTCGTGATGTGACACGACACGCCCACGTATGGCCCAGAGCCGACACGTGTTCCTCCTTTCGGCGGATGCCTCGGGTAGGTCTGTGTCTTTAACGTCCCCCAAAAGTGATTCGCGATGACGCACAGTCACTAATGGTCACTGGCGGAGAGGACGGTCCGATGGACCACTCGTTCCCGGTCATGCAACCGATGGCGTCCCGCCGGTGGCCCCACGTTCGTTGAGTTCGACCCCCCACGGGCCGTCGCCCCTGTACCCCCTGCCAGCGACGGCCCGGTGTCTCACCAACACGAGAGGGCTACGAATGAAGATCGCAGTCGCAGCACGCGCCGCCGGCGTGGCGTTGCTGGCCACCGGAGCGGTCGTCGTGGGCACCCTGCCCGCCGCGGCGGAGGGTTTCGCCTCCCCCGAGATGCTGCAGGCCATGCAGCGTGACCTTGGTCTGACCGCCGAGCAGGCGGCCGACCGGGTGAGCAGTGAGAACAAGGCAGCGCAGATCGAGAACTCGGTGCGCGAGGCCGTCGGCGCCGCCTTTGCCGGCGCGCACTTCGACTCGGGCAGCGCCAAGCTGGTGGTCAGCGTGACCGACGCGGCCAAGGCCGCCGCGGTCGAGGCCGCGGGCGCCACCGCCAAGGTCGTCTCCCGCGGCGTGGCCGCCCTGGACGGCGTGAAGTCCGCGCTGGACGCGGCCGAGGCCAAGGCTCCGGCCGGGGTGACCGGCTGGTACGTCGACGTCAAGAGCAACAACGTGGTGGTCAACGTGCAGCCCGGCGCGGCAACGGCCGCCCGCGCGCACCTGGCCACCCTGCCGGACGCCTCCGCGATCAAGGTCGTGGAGACCGAGGAGGCCCCGGTCCCGCTGTACGACGTGCGTGGTGGCGACGCCTACTACATGGGCGGCGGCCGCTGCTCGATCGGCTTCTCGGTGCAGGGCGGCTTCGTCACCGCCGGGCACTGCGGCCGGTCGGGCACCGCGACCCAGGGCTTCAACCGGGTCGCCCAGGGCACCTTCCGCGGCTCGACCTTCCCGGGCAACGGCGACTTCGGCTGGGTGGCCACCAACGCGAACTGGACCCCGCGGGGCGTGGTGAACCGCTACAGCGGCTCTACCACCGTCCGGGTGACCGGCTCGACCGAGTCCGCGGTCGGCGCGTCGATCTGCCGCTCCGGCTCCACCACCGGCTGGCGCTGCGGCACCGTCCAGGCCAAGAACCAGACGGTGCGCTACCCGCAGGGCGCGGTGACCGGCATGACCCGCACCAACGCCTGCGCCGAACCGGGTGACTCCGGTGGCTCCTGGCTGACCGGCACCAACGCCCAGGGTGTGACCTCGGGTGGGTCCGGCAACTGCTCCTCCGGCGGCACCACCTTCTTCCAGCCGGTGAACGAGATCCTCAGCGCGTACGGGCTCCGGCTCGTCACGAGCTGACCGTAAGGGTGAGGTGGGCCGGCGCCCTGCAAGCCGGCCCACTCGCACCCGCCGGAAGGCGCCCGCGGGATCCCTGCCCCGCGGGCGCCTTTCACTTCGAATTCTTGGAATCACCTTCGGTTGACCCTGGGCAAACTCACAATCCGTCGCTAACTTTCCCCCGTCTGGCCTAGTCAAGTGGCCCGATAGAGGGAAGGGTGTTCGGATGAAGCGACGTTCCGTCACTAGTCTTGCCGCGGTGGCGCTGCTGGCCGGTGGCCTGCTCACGATTGGTGCGCAGTCCGCCTCGGCCCTGCCCAGCGGCCTGACCGCGGCGATGGGTCGCGATCTCGGCCTCAGCCCGGTGCAGGCGAGCGATCGCCTGCACCGGGAGCGGCTGGCCGAGCGGATCGCCGCCGGACTCCGGGACCGCCTCGGCGCCCGTTTCGCCGGCTCCTGGTTCGATCCGGGCACCGGCGCCGCGGTCATCGGCGTGACCGAGCCCTCCGCACTGGCCGCCGTGCGCGCCACCGGCGCCGCCGCCCGCCTGCACGCCTACTCGCTGGCCACCCTGGACGCGGCCAAGGCCGCCCTGGACACCCGGCAGGCCCCGCGCGAGGTCACCAGCTTCTACGTGGACGAGCCCGGCAACCGCCTCGTGGTCACCGCGACCCCCGGCGGCCGGGCCGCCGCCGAGCGCTTCGCCGCCGGCGCCCAGGGCGTGCAGGTGGTGGAGAGTGCCGCCGCGGCCACCCCGACCGGCGATCTCGCCGGCGGCGGCGCGATCTACATGAGCGGCGCGGCCGGTGGCCGCTGCTCGGCCGGGTTCACCGCGACCACCGCCGACGGCCAGCCCCGGCTGCTCACCGCCGGGCACTGCGCGGACGGCGGCAGCCTGGTCAACGCGCTGGGCAACGTCAAGATCGGCGACTTCAGCCGGGTCAACTGGAAGGACCAGAACGACTTCGCCGAGGTGACCGTGGACCCGGCGGCGGGCTGGACGCTGCTGCCCCAGGTCAGCACGCACGACGGCGGCGCGGTGACGATCAAGGGGTCCACCGAGGCCGCGGTCGGCGCGAGCCTGTGCAAATCCGGCTCCACCAGCAAGTGGACCTGCGGCGTGGTCACCGCGCGCAACGTCACGGTGAAGTACGGTCAGATCGACGGCTCCGCGATCACGGTGCGCGGCCTGGTGCAGCACAACGCCTGCGTGGAACCGGGCGACTCCGGCGGTTCCACCGTCTCCGGCGACCAGGCCCAGGGCATCACCAGCGGCGCCAAGCTCTACGACGCCAACGGCGACGGCCGCAACGAGAGCTGCCTGGCCAAGCGCGGCGAGGAGTCGGTGTCCTGGTACCAGCCGGTCAACGAGGCGCTCAAGGTCTACCGGCTGACCCTGGCCACCGGCTGAGGCTTCCCGGCGCGCGGTGTGTTGTCAGCCCCCCGACCGCACCGCACCGGGTTGGTAAGACGACAGCGGCGTTCCCGCCTTTCCCGGCGGGAACGCCGCGGTCGTCAGCTCAGCCGAGCCGGGCCTTCAACCGGGCCGCGGCGGCCGCCGGGTCCGCGGCCTCGGTGAGCACCCGGACCACCACGATCCGGTCCGCCCCGGCATCCAGGACCTCGGGCAGCCGGGTCTCGTCGATGCTGCCGATGGCGAACCAGGGCCGGTCGTGCCCGGCGGCCGCGGTGTGCCGCACCAGGTCCAGGCCGGGGGCGGGACGACCGGGTTTGGTCGGGGTCGGCCAGCACGGGCCGGTGCAGAAGTAGTCCACGCCCGGCTCGATCGCCGCGGCGTCGGATTGCGCGTTGTCGTGAGTGGAGCGGCCGATCACCACCTGCTCGCCGACGATCCGCCTGGCCAGTGGCACCGGCAGGTCGTCCTGGCCCAGGTGCAGCACATCGGCGCCGGCAGCCAGCGCGACATCGGCCCGGTCGTTCACCGCCAGCAGCACGTCGTGCTTGGCGCAGGCGGTGGCGAAGACCTCCAGCAGCCGCAGCTCCTCGGCGGCCTCCAGGCCCTTCTCCCGCAACTGCACGATGTCCACGCCGCCGGCCAGCGCGGCGTCCAGGAAAGCCGGCAGGTCGCCGCGTTCGCGACGGCCGTCGGTGCACAGGTACAGCCGCGCCGCGCGCAGCCGCTGGCGAATCTGATCTCCGTCGAGTCCGGGCACGGTAAGCGAGCCTATGCGCCCCCAGTCCCGGCTGCTACGGTGGAATTCGGTCCGCACGGGAGCCTGGGAGAGCACTGGGCTGAGAGGGAGTCTGCTGACTCCGACCGTCGAACCTGATCCGGGTCATGCCGGCGCAGGGAGCGTGAGATTCGTGTCGAAGGCAGTCGTCGTCGTGGGTGGCGGCGTCATTGGTCTGTCCATCGCCTGGCGAGCCGCCGCGGCCGGATTCCGGGTCCGGGTGGTCGATCCGGCGCCGGGTTCCGGCTCGTCCTGGGTGGCGGGCGGCATGCTCGCCCCGGTCACCGAGGCCTGGCCGGGGGAGGAGGACGTGCTCGCCCTGGGCGCGGCCTCGCTACGCCGCTGGCCGGAATTCGCCGCCCGGCTACAAGCTGAGGCGGGCCGGGATCCCGGGCTGCACACCGCGGGCACCCTGGCGGTCGGGGTGGACGCGGCCGACCGGGACGAGCTGTCCCGGCTGGCCGGATACCTGACCTCGCTGGGCCGCGAGGTGCACCAGCTCACCGGCCGGGAACTGCGCAGACTGGAACCCGCGCTCGGCCCGGCCGTCCGCGGTGGTCTCAACGTGCCCGGCGATCTGTCCGTGGACAACCGGCTGTTCCTGGCCGCACTGCGCGCCGCCTGCGCCGCCAACGGGGTCGAGTTCATCGCGGTGGCCGCGGCGGAGACCTTGCCCGGCAAGGTGCTGCTGGACAACGGGTCCATTTTGGACAGTGAGGTGACGGTGCTCGCCGCCGGCGCCTGGAGCGCCCGGCTCTACCCTGGACTGGCCGGCCTGATCCGCCCGGTGAAGGGCGAGATCCTGCGGCTGCGGCACCGCCGCGGCGCGCTGCCGCCGCCTGCCCGGACCGTGCGCGGCTCGGTGCGCGGCAAGCCGATCTACCTGGTTCCCCGGCCGGACAACGGTCTGGTGCTCGGCGCGACCCAGTACGAGGCCGGGTTCGACACCGACGTGGTGGCCGGTGGCGTGCGCGATCTGTTGCTGCACGCCGAGGAACTCATGCCGTCCATCGCCGAGTACGCCTTGGTGGAGACCGCCGCGGGCCTGCGTCCGGGCAGCATGGACAACCTGCCGCTGCTGGGCTGGCTGGAACCCGGTCTGCTGGTGGCGGCCGGGCACCACCGCAACGGCGTGCTGCTCGCCCCGGTCACCGCCGAGGTCGTGCTGGACCTGTTGGCGGGCAAGGAGATCACCCCCGAAGCGAAGGCAGCCGACCCCGGGAGGAGCAGATGAAGGTACGGGTCAACGGCAACGACCACCAGCTGGCCGAGAGCGCCACGGTGGCCGAGGTGCTGACCCTGCTGGCCGCACCCAGCACGGGCATCGCGGTCGCCCTCGACGGCGCCGTGGTGCCCCGCGCGAGCTGGGCGGAGACCAGGTTGCGCGAGGGTTCGGTCGTGGAAGTGCTCACTGCGGTACAGGGAGGTTGAGTGGACGACCAGCTGGTGATCGCCGAACACGAGTTCGGCTCAAGACTGGTGATGGGCACCGGCGGCGCGCAGAACCTGTCCATCCTGGAGCAGGCCCTGGTGACCTCCGGCACGGAGCTGACCACGGTGGCCATGCGCAGGCTGGACAGCGAGGGCGGCACCGGCGTGCTGGAGTTGTTGCGGCGCCTGGGTATCCGGCCGCTGCCCAACACCGCGGGCTGCAAGAGCGCGGCCGAGGCGGTGCTCACCGCGCGGCTGGCCAGGGAAGCCCTGGAGACCCGCTGGGTCAAGGTCGAGGTGGTCGCCGATGACCAGACCCTGCTGCCCGACCCGATCGAACTGCTGGAGGCCTGCGAGCAACTCGTGGCCGACGGCTTCATCGTGTTGCCCTACACCAACGACGACCCGGTGCTGGCCCGCAAACTGGAGGACATCGGCTGCGCGGCCGTGATGCCGCTGGGCTCCCCGATCGGCACCGGCCTGGGCATCCGCAACCCGCACAACATCGAACTGATCGTCTCCAGGGCGAGCGTGCCGGTGATCCTGGACGCCGGGATCGGCACCGCCTCCGACGCCGCACTGGCCATGGAACTGGGCTGCTCAGCGGTCCTGCTGGCCACCGCGGTCAACCGCGCCCAGCACCCGGAGTTGATGGCCGCCGCGATGCGCGCCGCGGTCGAGGGCGGCAGGCTGGCCCGGCGGGCCGGCCGTATCCCGCAACGGTTCTGGGCACACGCCTCCAGCCCGGACGGTGACATTGGCGCGCTCCGCGCGCGGGATTTTTCGCTCTAAGTAGCCTCGTCGTGTACCCGCCGCACGCGAAGCAAGCTTCGGATGCGTCGGGCACACGACAAGGCAACGCGAAAAATCGGTACCCCGCCGCTGGCGAAGAGCCCGCCGTGTCGCTGGCGCGCCACGCCTATTTCGCAACAGGTTTTGCTCTGGTCAGACCTCGTCGAGGTCCCTGATCCGCCACATCCCGGACACCGGCCCGACGCCCCCGCCCAGTGGGTAGGACTGCCGGACCGCTTCCCGCACATAGCGTTTGCCGAAGCGCACCGCCTCCACCAGGTCCCAGCCCTTGGCCAGTGCCGAGGTGATCGCCGAGGCCAGGGTGTCGCCACCGCCGTGGGTGTGCACGGTGTCATAGCGCGGACCGGGCAGCTCCAGGAACGTCTGCCCGTCGTACAACAGGTCCACGCACTGCGGATCGCCGCTGAGATGGCCGCTCTTGATGAGTGTCCACTGTGGACCGTAGGCGTGCATGGCCACCGCGGCGTCCCGGAGCTGGTCCCGGTGCTGCACGTCGATCCCGGTGAGCAGCCGCACCTCGTCCAGGTTCGGCGTCACCAGCGTGGCCCGCGGGAACAGCTCCCGCTTGAACGCCTCCAGCGCGTTGTCCCGCAACAGCGGATCGCCGTGCATGGAAGCGGCCACCGGGTCGACCACGAACGGCGAGCGGCCGTCCCGGCCGATGCCGACCTTGTCAACGGCCTTGGCGATAGCGGTGATGATCTCCGCGTTGGCCAGCATGCCCGTTTTCGCCGCCTGCACACCGATATCGGTGGCCACCACCTCGATCTGGGCGGCCACCGTCTCCGGCGGGATCTCCACGATCCCGGTCACCCCAAGCGAGTTCTGCACGGTGATCGCGGTGATCGCGGTCATGCCGTGCACCCCGCACCCGAGGAAAGTGCGCAGATCGGCCTGGAGTCCGGCCCCGCCACCGGAATCCGAACCGGCGATGGTCAGTGCCCGCGGCGGGGTCGGCGCTCCTGCGTGCTGATCCGTCAACGGTCCACCACAGGCAGGTAGACCTTGTTGCCCTGCTCGGAAAACTCGTCCGATTTTTCCTGCATACCCGCCTCGATCGCCTCCACAGAGGAAAGTCCGTGCTCCTCAGCGTACTTGCGCACGTCCTGGGTGATCTTCATGGAGCAGAACTTCGGCCCGCACATCGAGCAGAAGTGCGCGGTCTTGGCCGGTTCGGCGGGCAGCGTCTCGTCGTGGAAGGAGCGGGCGGTGTCCGGGTCAAGCGACAGGTTGAACTGGTCCACCCAGCGGAACTCGAAGCGCGCCTGGGACAGCGCGTCATCGCGTTCCTGGGCCCGCGGATGTCCCTTGGCCAGGTCGGCCGAGTGCGCGGCGATCTTGTAGGTGATCACGCCGACCTTCACGTCGTCCCGGTTGGGCAGGCCGAGGTGTTCCTTGGGCGTGACGTAGCAGAGCATCGCGGTGCCGTGCCAGGCGATCTGCGCCGCGCCGATGGCCGAGGTGATGTGGTCGTAGCCGGGCGCGATGTCGGTGGCCAGCGGGCCGAGGGTGTAGAACGGCGCCTCACCGCACAGCTCCTCCTCCAGCCGCACGTTCTCCTTGATCTTGTGCATCGGCACGTGCCCAGGACCCTCGATCATCACCTGCACATCGAGCGCGCGGGCGATGTGGGTCAGCTCGCCCAGCGTCTTCAGCTCGGCGAACTGGGCCTCGTCGTTGGCGTCGGCGATCGAACCGGGCCGCAGGCCGTCACCAAGGGAGAAGGTGACGTCGTAGCCGCGCAGGATCTCGCACAGCTCCTCGTAGTGGGTGTAGAGGAAGCTTTCTTTGTGGTGCGCCAGGCACCAGGCGGCCATGATCGACCCGCCGCGGGAGACGATGCCGGTGACCCGCTTGGCGGTCAGCGGCACGTACCGCAGCAACACGCCCGCGTGCACGGTCATGTAGTCCACGCCCTGCTCGCACTGCTCGATCACGGTGTCCCGGTAGACCTCCCAGGACAGCTTGGCCGGATCGCCGTCGACCTTCTCCAGTGCCTGGTAGATCGGCACCGTGCCGATCGGCACCGGCGAGTTGCGGATGATCCACTCCCGGGTCTCGTGGATCCGCTTGCCGGTGGAGAGGTCCATCACCGTGTCGGCGCCCCAGCGGGTCGCCCACACCATCTTCTCCACCTCGTCCTCGATGGAGGAGGACACGGCCGAGTTGCCGATGTTGGCGTTGATCTTCACCAGGAACTTCTTCCCGATGATCATCGGCTCCGCCTCGGGGTGGCACCGGTTGAGCGGGATGACCGCCCGGCCGATGGCGACCTCGCTGCGCACCAGTTCCACATCGACGCCCTCGCGCACGGCGATGTAGCGCATCTCCGGGGTGATGATGCCCGCCTTGGCGTAGGCGAGCTGGGACACCGCGCCGTTGACCGGCTCCCGCGCGGCCACCCAGTCCGCGCGCAGCTTCGGCAGTCCGCTGTGCACGTCGATGGCGGCCGTGCTGTCGGTGTACGGGCCGGAGGTGTCGTACACGTCGAGGTGTTCGCCGTTGGTCAGGCCCACGCGCCGGAACGGCACCTGGAGCCCCTCCGGCCCCTCGACGTAGACCTTGCTCGACCCCTCGATCGGGCCGGTGGTGACGGTCGGACGGACATTCCGATCGGCAAGTGCCGTCATGGCAAAGCTCCCTACGCCGGCATTACCCGGTCAGGTTCAGGCGGTCGACAGCCCCAGGGTCGAAAAGCCGACACCTAGCTGCCCTCTCAGCCCGTTTCGGTACGAGCTCCCGCGTGTTTTGTTGTGGTGGTGGGCCGCACGGGCCCTCTAGGCACCATAGTGAGCGATCGGCGTGCTGACCACACCGCTCGCCGGGTGAAATGTGCGCAGGGTCCCCTCGACCAGCTCGGCGAACCCGCCGGTCGCCGGGTTGTGCGCGGTGGGCCGGATACCCTCCACCAGCCCGATCCGCTGCCCACTCGCCGGATCCCAGGTCTCCAGCCCCCCGGCCCCGCTGACGTGCAATTTCCCCTGATAGGCCCACATCGGCCCGTCCAGTCCGCGCAGCTCGCCGGTCTTCTCCCCGGAGGGCGCGTCGTACAGCTCGGTGGCGGCCGCGGTGCCCGCGTTGGTGAGCCGTTGCAGCGCAACGGTGTTGTCGTCCAGCCAGGCCACCGGCATGTCCCACATGCCATCGGCGTTGTCCAGCCCGCGGTACCGCTCGGGCGCGTGCGTGTGCCCACCCAGCCAGGCCGTCACATCGATCAGCGCGGGCAGCGGGAACGGGTGCCACACCCAGCCGTTGGTCAGCAGCCAGCGCCCGGACGGACTGGGATGCAGCGACCCGTGGAAGTCGCTGATGTGGTTCTCCGGCTCGGGCCCGTCCCGCGGCCATTCGGTGGTGATCTCGCGCTCGGTCAGCAACTGCCCACCGGGCAGCGCGAAGGCGTCCACCCGGTTCCAGTCGGTCTGCGCGATCAGCGTGTTGTCCGGCAGGAAGGCGACCCCGTACGGCACGGTGAAGACGTCCCAGCCCTCGTCGCGGTACAACGGGAACACCTCGTGCCCCGCTGCCAGATCCACCAGCGACCCGTGCCACCCGTAGTCGTCGGTCACCGCCGCGAACCGGCCATCCGCCGAGGTGTGCAACCCGAAACTCCGCGTCCGGCCCACGAAGTACTCGGGCTCCGTCGCGTACTCCCAGGACACGAAGTCGGCGACCACCTCCGCTGGGCCGTTCTCGCGCAGCCGGATCAGGTGGTCGTTGGCCTCGTTGATGGTCAGCCAGCCGTCCGGCAATGGCGCCAGTCGCCGGTTGGTGTGCCGGATCGCGTAGTCCACCAGGTCAAGGTCCCACGGCGGGCCAGCGAATATTCGTCAGTGGCCGAAGGGGTCCTCGACCTCGCCCGGCATCCAGCTCAGCCCGTCCACGCCCCAGCCGTTGGCCTTGAGGGCCTTCTTCGCGGCGCGCTTGTGCCGGCCGGTCAGCCGGTCCAGGTACAGGTAGCCGTCCAGGTGGTCGGTCTCGTGCTGGAGGCAGCGGGCGAAGAAGCCCTTGCCCTCGACCTCGATCGGGTTGCCGTCGCCGTCGAAGCCGGTGACCTTGGCCCAGTCGGCGCGGCCGGTGGGGAATGCCTCGCCGGGGGCGGACAGGCAGCCCTCGATGTCGTCTTCCTCATCGGGCATGCCCTCGGGGATCTCGCTGGTCTCCAGCACCGGGTTGACCACGACGCCCTTGAACCAGTTGCCCTCGTCGTCGTGGCAGTTGTAGACGAACAGGCGCTGGTCGACCCCGATCTGGTTGGCCGCGAGACCGACGCCGTTGGAGGCGGCCATGGTCTCGTACAGGTCGGCGATCAGGGTGCGCAGCGCGTCGTCGAACTGCTCGACGGGGCGCGTCGGGTTGTGCAGCACGGGGTTACCGGCGATGACGATGGGGTGCACGGCCATGCCGGAAAGCCTATCGGCGTGTCGGCCGGACGCGCCGGGCTGTGCCCCAGCCTGTGTCAGGGTTACGTGGTGTAATGAGTTAACCGGAAATGACAGCCGTGGGATTCGCCGATCGAGACCTGCTTCGGCAGGGATCGAGCGTGACACAGGTGAGTGCGAGGAGCCGGATGGACGCCGCAGAGGTCAGGGCGCGGTCCTGTGACCAGGACAACGACCCGGCGGCGAAGGCCGGGCGGCCGCCTGCCGACGGGCTGACCGAGCGGGACCACGAGGTGCTCGCCTTCGAGCGTCAGTGGTGGAAGTACGCAGGTGCCAAGGAACAGGCCATCCGCGAGATCTTCGACATGTCCGCCACCCGCTACTACCAGGTGCTCAACGCGCTGATCGACAAACCGGCGGCGCTGGCGGCCGACCCGATGCTGATCAAGCGCCTGCGCCGGTTGCGCGCCAGCAGGCAGCGCACCAGAGCCGCTCGGCGGCTGGGCATCGAACCGATCTGACAGTTCTTTCCGCCACTGCTGAAGTCAGCGTTCTCGGAGGCAATGCATGAGCTCGGTGGAGCCGTCCAGCGCATCCCGCCCACTGCGGGTCGCGGGGCTGGCGGCCCTAGGCGTCGCGGCGGTGGCACTTGTGCTGGGCGTGGTGACCCTGTTCGCCAACGGCTCCGAGGATCCGCAGAACGGCGCCCAACCCGGGCCGACCAGCAGCACTGCGAGCGATCCCGGCCAGCCGACCACCAGTGGTGAACCGGCGCCGCCGACCAGCACTTCCGCTGAGCCGCCGCCCAGCACGACGCCGAGCAGCGAGCCGCCGCCCAGCACCTCGGCCCAGCCGC
Source organism: Crossiella sp. S99.2 (assembly GCF_023094165.1). Taxonomy (GTDB): domain Bacteria; phylum Actinomycetota; class Actinomycetes; order Mycobacteriales; family Pseudonocardiaceae; genus Crossiella. The sequence continues at coordinate 440,432 of NZ_JALMDK010000002.1, forward strand.
CGCCGGTGACCAGCGCGCAGCCGCCGCCCGCCCAGCCGAAGGCCGCGGTCCGGGTCTACAACAACTCCAACATCAAGAACCTGGCCGATCACGCCGCCACGGACCTGCGCAACGCGGGCTACCCGGTCGACGAGGTCGGCAACTACTCCTCCGGGGTCATCCCGACCACCACGGTCTACTACCGGCCAGGCACCGATGAGGAAGCCGCGGCCAAGGCGCTGGCCAGGAGCTTCGGCATCCGGGCCGAGGCCCGTTTCGAGGGCCTCAAGGACGCCAAGCCGGGCCTGATCATGATCGTGACCAGGGAGTACAAGGCAGGCAGCGGCAAGGACGGCGGCAACGCCAAGTAGCCGCCGCCCTCGGGTCGCGGCTCAGCCGCCCTGGCGGTGCCGGTCGGCGTAGGCGGCCAGGTTGGCCAGCTGGACCGGGTCCAGGGACGGGCGGACCGCTTTGCGCGCGCTGTCCAGGTGCGCCGGGGTGACCTCGGCGGCGTCCAGGGACTCGCGCATCGCGGTCAGCGCGGCCTCCCTGATCAGCGCGGCGCAGTCGGCGGCGGAGTAGCCGTCCAGTTCCAGCGCCAGCGCGGTCAGGTCGACCTCGGCGGTCAGCGGGGTGTGCCGGGCCGCCGACTTGAGGATCTCGGTACGCGCCTGCGCATCCGGCGGCGGCACGTAGACCAGGCGCTCCAGCCGTCCGGGCCGCAGCAGCGCCGGGTCGACGAGTTCGGGCCGGTTGGTGGCGCCGATGATCACCACGTCGTTGAGTGGTTCGACCCCGTCGAGTTCGGTGAGCAGCGCAGCCACCACCCGGTCGCCGACCCCGGAGTCCGAGGACTGGCCGCGGCGCGGGGCGAGCGCGTCCACCTCGTCCAGGAACAGCAGGGTGGGCGCGGCGTCGGCGGCCCGGCGGAATAGTTCGCGGACCGCGCGTTCGGATTCGCCGACCCACTTGTCCATCAGCTCGGCGCCCTTGACCGACATGACGTTGACCCGCCCGGACCCGGCCAGCGCGCGCACCAGGAAGGTCTTGCCACACCCTGGCGGCCCGTACAGCAGCACGCCGCGCGGGGGCTGCACGCCGAGCCGGGCGAAGGAGTCCGGGTACTGCAACGGCCACAGCACCGACTCGGTGAGCGCCTGCTTGACCTCGGTCATGTCGCCGACGTCGTCCAGGGTCAGCCCGCCGGTGGCGAGGGCGTCCGAGGCGGACATGGAGATCGGCCGCACGGTCTGCGCCGCGCCGAGCAGGTCTTCCTGGCCGATCCGCGGTTCGGCGGTCTCCCGCTGCCGCAGCGCGGCCCGGACCGCGGCGTCCCGGCGCAGCGCGACCAGGTCGGCGACCACAAAACCGGGGGTGCGTTCGGCGACCACGGACAGGTCGACGCCGTCTTGGAGGGGGGCCTCGCGGAGCAGCACGCGCAGCAGTTCGGTGCGGGTGCGGGCATCCGGCGGCGGCACGGTCAGCTCGCGGTCGACCAGGTCGGGATCGCGCAGCTTGGGGTGGGTGCCCTCGGGGGCGGCGGTGGTGGCCACGATGGCCAGGCCGGGGGTGTCCACCGCGGCGTGCAGCGCGTCCAGGACCACGGTGGCCAGCGGCGGCGGGTCGTTGGCCGGCAGCAGCGCCTCGATGTCGGCGATGAGCAGCACGCACGGGGTGCTGCGCCGGGCCTTGGCCACCGCGGCGCTGATCGCGTCGTGCGCGCGCTGACTGGCCGCGGCCGGTTCCAGGGCGGCGGCGCTGGGCGCGATCAGTTCGATCACCTCGGCCTCCACCGCGGCGGCCACCGAGCGCACCAGGGTGGACTTGCCGACTCCTTCCGGCCCGCTGACCAGCACGCCGAGCCGGGCGGACGCGCCGAGCCTGGCGAGCAGTTCGGGGCGGCGGAAGGAGAGTTCGAGCCATTCGGTGAGCCGCCGGGCCGCGTCCTGCGCGCCCACCAGATCGGCCACCGGCACCGGCGGCGCGGCGGGCATGGGCGGCGCGATGGCCACTGGCGCGGGCAAGGTGGGCCGGGCCGCGGCGGGTGGTTCGCCGGTACGGGCGCCGTCCCGCCAGCTGACCACGGTGGAGGGCTGCACCGCGACCACGCCGTCGGGTTCGGTGGCGGTGATGGTGAGCAGTTCGTTGGTCCAGGTCAGCCCGATCGCCTGGGACAGCTTCCGCCGGGCGGTGCTGACATCGGCTTCGGGCGGCGGGGCCAGGTCCTGGGGCAGCAACGACACCGCGTCGCCGGTGGTGATGACCTTGCCGATCAGCGCCAGCCGCACCGTCTCCGGCGAGACCCCGGTGCTGGCCAGCCGGGACCCGGACACGGTGACCGCGCGGGCCGCGGCCACCTGCACCGGCGCCACCACCACCTCCGAGCCCTCGGTCAGGCCCAGGTTGGACATGGTGATGTCGTCGGTGAGCAGCACGCCGGTGGGCACGCCTGCGTCGGCGGCCGCGGCCAGTGCCGCGGTCACCCTGGTGCCGGTGAGCCGGACCGCGTCCCAGGCCCGCAGCCCGAGCGCGTCCAGCACCTCCGGGTGCAGGCGCACCACGCCACGGCGGGTGTCCAGGGCCGACGGGGAGTGCCGAACGGTCAGCGTGATCACGCTGACGACACTAGTCGGGCCGCGAGTCCCGGCGTCGGCGTTCGGTGCGGCGCAACCCGAGCTGCCGCCAGTTGCCGCGCTGCCCGTCCGGGGGATCCGGGGTCACCAGCAGGTCGCCCTCGGCGTTGCGCCGGCCCCGCCGGACCGCCTTGGCCGCGGCGCCGGCCACCCGGCGGCGCAGCGGCGGGCGCAGGCCCAGCCGCCGGGTGCTGCGCCGGATCGCCCGCCGCTCCTTGGCCGGGACGTCCCAGGCCTCGGGGTGACCGGCCAGCCAGTGGTAGCGGTAGATCGCGTACGGCACGTGCGCCAGGTACACGATCGCGGCCACCGCGAGCAGCAGGAACGGGTAGTTGATCACGATCGCGGCGGCGATGCAGACCAGCGCCAGCAGCGGCGCGATGGCCTTCGGCGAGACCTTGACCGTCTTCAGCGAGAGCGTGGGCACCCGGCTGATCAGCAGGCCCGCGATGAAGACCATCCAGATGTAGAGCGCGACCGGGTGGGTCCACCAGCCCTTGTAGGTCTCCAGCGAGACCACCAGCGGCAGCATCGCCACCAGCGCGCCGGCCGGGGCAGGCACGCCGACGAAGAACTCCTTGGTGAACGGCGGCTGCTCGGTGTCATCGAGCAGGGTGTTGAACCGGGCCAGCCGCAGCACCATGCACACCACGTAGACCAGGGCCGCGGTCCAGCCGGTCGGGTTGCCCTCGAAGCCCCAGACGAAGAGCACCAGCGCGGGCGCGACGCCGAAGGAGATGGCATCGGCCAGCGAGTCCAGCTCGGCGCCCATCTTGGAGGTGGCGTCCAGCATCCGGGCCAGCCTGCCGTCCAGGCTGTCCAAGATCGCGGCCGCGCCGATGGCGATCACCGCGAAGTGGAACTGCTTCTGCAGGGCGAACTGCACCGCGGACAGGCCGGCGCACAGCGCCAGCACGGTGATCGCGTTGGGTAGTAGCCGCACCCCGGGTGCGGTGCGCGCGGGCATCTCAGGCGCCCGCGGGAAGCTCGGCCAGTACCGTCTCCCCGCCGATGGTGCGCTGGCCCTGGGCGATGAGCACCTTGCTGCCCTTGGGCAGGTAGACATCCACCCGGGAGCCGAACCGGATCAGGCCGTAGGTCTGGCCGACCTCGACCCGCTGACCCGCGTTGACCTGGCACAGGATCCGGCGCGCGACCAGCCCGGCGATCTGCACCACCACGACCTCGGCGCCGGCGTCGGTGCGGATCAGCAGCGAGTTGCGCTCGTTGTCCTCGCTGGCCTTGTCCAGGTCGGCGGAGAGGAACTTGCCGGGCCGGTAGGCCACCTGCCGGATCTCCCCGGCCACCGGCGCGCGCTGCACGTGCACGTCGAAGACGGACAGGAACACGCTGACCCGCTGCACCGGCTCGCTGCCCCAGTCCAGCTCGGCCGGCGGCACCGCGGTGTCGACCAGGTACACGGTGCCGTCGGCGGCCGCGGTGACCACGTCGGTGCGCGCCGGGGCGACCCGCTTGGGCTCGCGGAAGAACCAGGCCACCCAGGCCGTGACGATCATGCCGAGCACCCCGGCCTTGCGGGAGAACCGGCGCAGCAGCAGCGAGGCGAGGAACGCGCCTGCCACGAACGGCCTGCCACCCGGGTGCATCGGCGGGACCGTGCTCTTGGCCAGATCAAGGAAGTGGGCGATCGTGCCGGAGCGGGGTCGCGAATCGTCAGTCATCGGTGTCGGCTCGTCCTGGTGTCGGTGGCGTGGGGACGCCAAACGGTAGCCGAACCGACATTTACGGCGTCCCGGCGGCCGCTTCCGCGACCTGTGCCCGATGGGCGAGCAGCGCGCCAAGGCCCTCATACGGCTCGCCGTGGTCGTCGGTGTCGGTGGTGCTGCGCACACTCAGCTCGCCGCCGGTCAGCTTCAGCTCCACCGTCCAGCCCCACGGGCGCGGGCCGAGTTTGCCGCTGACGATGTCCTCGATGCCGATCCACCGGCTGTCCGGCCGTTCCCGCAGCTCGCTGAAGCCCTCGGCGAGCAGCGCGTCCAGCCGCTCGGACTCCTGCCGGCCGCCCCGGCCCAGCGCGTCGGTCAGGCCGCGGGTGAGCGCGCCCGCCCGTTCCAGCGGCACCAGCAGCAGGCCGTCGTCGCAGACGAACAGGTCGAACCGGCCGTCGCCGGACTTGACCGCGGTGAACAGCCCGAGCACCTTGGGGCGCAGCTCGAAGTCGACCTGCTCCACCGCCTCGGTCAGCGGCACGCCCAGCCCGGTCAGCCAGTCCCGCAGCCCGGCCAGGTCGTCCTCGGCCAGCGCGGTGACGATCCGCTCGTGCACCTCCAGCTCGGTCCCGTCGGCGTGCCGGACCACCCACTGGCTGCCCCAGTCCAGCTCGAAGCCGGCCTTGCCCTGCCGGACCAGCAGCGTCAGCGCGGTGTCGCCGAGCAGCTGGATCAGCGTGCGCTGGGCCGCCTCAGGTCGCTGACCAGGCGGGAGGCCCTGGCCGAGCAGCGGGTCGACCAGCTGCGCGCCCTGTCCGCGCTGCACCACGTCGAGCAGTTCGCCCAGCCCGCCGGAAGTGGTGAACCCGCCGTCGGTGGCGACCTTGGCCAGCACCCCGGCGTTGCCGGTGACGTGTTTGGTCCCGGCCAGCTCGACGATCTCCGCCCAGCTCGCCCGCGGGCCGAGGCCGTCGGCCAGCAGCTCCTGTTCCAGCACCGGCACCCGCTCCGCCGCGCCGAGCAGCGCCCAGGCCGGCCGGACATCGGTCATCGGCGGCACGTCCGGCAGCTTGGCCAGCGCGGCCACCCGGACCCGCACCGGCGGGTGGCTGTCGAAGACCGAGCTGGACTCGGCGTCGATGAGCTGGTCCTGAAACTCGGCGATCCGCTGCTTGCGGTGCTCGTCGCCGAGGTAGGCGCGGAACCCGGCGAGCAGCTCCGGCGTGCGTCCGACCGGGGGTGCCATGGACACGAAGTCCTCCCGGTAGCCCTCCCAGGCCACGTCCAGCACCGGCAGCCTGCGCAGCGCGCTGGCGGTGGCGCCCTTGCCCGCGGCGGTCACCGAGGCCGCGTCGGCCTGGAGTTCCTGCGCCCGGTTGGATGCCCCGGCGACCATCGCGTAGAGCCGGGCGTAGCCGGAGAGCACCCAGCGCACCGGGCCGTTGCCGAGTTCCTCGACGGTCTTCTCCAGCGCGCCGGTGGCCCGGTAGGTCAGCGCGGACAGCTTGGTGTGCCCGTGGCTGTAGTGGCCCAGCTCGTGCGCGAGCACCGCGCGCAGCTCGGCCACGTTCAGCCCGGCCAGCAGCGGCAGGCCGATCATCAGGTACCGGGTGCCGGACTTCAGGCCGAGCAGCCTGCTGTCCTCCCAGACCGCGGCGTTGACCTCGGGCACCAGCCGGATGTCGTCCGGACCGCGGGTGTCCGCGGCCACCGCCAGTTCGTCCACGGTGCGCCACAGCTCCGGGTAGTCCGCGCGCGGCAACTGGGCGCCGTAGGGCTCGTTGCGCACCTTGAGCACGGTGCGCACGGCCGCGCCGACCGCGATGGCCACCGCGGCCGCGGCGAAGCCGACCTTGATCCCGGCCGGTCCGTGACCACCGGCGAAGAGCCAGATCGCGAACGCGGCCAGACCGACGGTCAGCGCGAGGACCAGGACAAAGAAGCCGACCAACAGCACGAGCGCCGCCGCGGCGCGCATGGGCACACGCACCTGAGACCTCCGGGAGCGGGCAGGGTGACAGGGAGTTCGCCAGCCCCCGATGTACTGGCTGGGGCAGTGTGCCGTCCCGTCGCCGCGCTGGGCAAGTCCCGTTACACAGCGGCCTTGGCCTGGAAGAACGCCCGCAGGCCCGCGTGCGCGTCGCCGTAGTCCTCGGCGAAGTTGGTGATCGCGAATTGCAGCGGGGCGCCCTGGGCGAACTCGATGTTGAGGTAGCCCACGGTGCGTTTGGTGGTGAAGGAGCCGCCGGAGACCTCCTCCAGCGAGATCCAGTCCGCGCCCTTGGCTTCGCACAGCGCGGGATAGCCGCGTTCGGTGAGCAGCGCGATTCGCTTGCGCTCCATCCGTTCCGAGCCGCCGATCAGCCCGGCGAAGCCGCGTTTGAACCAGACCCAGCGGGACAGCGGCAGCACCAGCAGGCCGCTGGTGTAGACCAGCAGGTCCTTGGGCGCGCGGCCGAGTTGCAGCGAGCTGAACACGCCGACCAGCGCTGGCTCGGTCTCCCGCACCTCTTCCTCCGGGTCGAGCGGGCAGCGGAACTGCGGCGGCACGCCCAGGGCCTGCAGGTTGCGGCCCAGCGCGTCCACCAGGTTCCGGTCGGCCACCGGCGGGCCGGTCAGCTTGGTCGCGTCGAAGCGGCGGCCGTCGGCCAGCCGCACCTGCCAGGGCCCGCCCCAGTCCAGGTCGTGATAGGCCCGGCCGGACTCGATCAGCGCGGTGACCACCACATCGGCCAGCAGCTCGGTGACCACCTCCTCGTCGGTGGCGCCCGGCCAGCGCACCGGCTCGGCCAGCTCCGCCACCCGGCCCCGGCGCAGTGCCTGCACCACCTCGCCGATCGCGCCGGTGCGGCCCTGACCGCTGTCCACCACCGCCTTGGCCAGCAGCCCGGCCCCGTGCCGGGCATCAGCCGCCCCGGCCAGCCGGACGATGTCGGTCCAGCTGGCCCTGGGCCCGAGTTCGCGGGCGATCAGCGCGGACTCCAGCGTGGGCACGGTGGTGCGTGGTTCGGAGAGCAGCACCCAGGCCGGGCGGGCGTCGGAGTCGTAGGACGGCTCCTCGGCCTCCGCGATGGCGGCCAGTCTGCGACGCAGGCTGGGGTGGGTGTCGAAGGGTGACTCCGGTTCGTTGTCCAGCACCTGTTCGACCAGCTCACCCAGCCAGTCGCGCTGCGCTGGGTGCACCAGGAAGGCGTGGAAGCCCAGCAGCAGGTCCGGGGTGCGGTCGGTCTCGATGGCCAGCCGGGCGTAGCGGCGGTTGAACGCCGCCCAGGCCGGGCCGAGCGTGCTGACCGCGCGCAACGCGTTGGCCGCGGCCTCCCGGCCCGCGGTGGCCACCATGACCTGGTCCGCCTGCAACTCCTGCGCGCGGGTGGCGGCCTTGGCGACCAGCGCGTACAGCCGGGCGTAGCCGTCGAGCACCCAGCGCACCGGGCCGCGGTCCAGCCGGTCGACGGTGCGCGCCAGCGTCTCCGCGCCGCGGTAGGTGACCGCGGCCAGCCGGGTGTGCCCCCGGCCGTAGTGGCCCAGTTCGTGCGCGAGCACCGCGCGCAGTTCGGCCACGGTGAGCCCGGCCAGCAGTGGCAGGCCGATCAGCAGGTGGCGCCTGCCCGCGCGCAGGCCGAGCAGTCTGCTGTCCTCCCGCACGGCCGCGTTGACCTCGCCGACCAGCGTGATCTCATCCGGCGGCCGGGTCCCCGCAAGTTCGGCCAGGTCCGCCACGGTGCGCCACAGTTCGGGCTGGTCCCGCTGGGTCAGCTTCGGCCCGCTCGGCGCGGCCAGCCGGGTGCTCAACGCGCTGACCAGCGCGAAGCCCAGGGCGATGAGCACACCCAGGCCGAGCAGCGCGATTTGCGCACCGGGCCGCCCGCCCACCGCGATGCCCGCCGCGACCCCGCCCGCACCCACCCCAACGACGACGAACGGGAACGCCAGCAGCAGCGTCACCGACAGTCCGGCTCGAAAAGCAGCATGCACCCGGCGGAGTCTGGCCCTCACCCTTTCGGGGGACAACCCCGGCGTTAGCAGTCCTTTATCTGGTGAGCAGCACGGTCACCGGGTCGCCCGCGGCCAGTTCGGTGACCTCCTCCGGCACGTCGATCAGGCAGTTGGCCTGCGCCATCGCCGAGAGCAGGTGCGAACCGGGACCACCGGCCATGGCCACCGTGCCCGCCGCCGCGTCGTAGCGGCCGCGGCGGAACTGCCGACGTCCGGCGGGTGCCTTGAGCCCCTCGGCCAGCCGGGCGGTCAGCCGCGGCCGCTCGGTGTCCACCGCACCGCGGGCGGCCAGCAGCGCGGGCCGCAGGAACACCTCGAAGGAGACCAGCGCGCTCACCGGGTTGCCCGGCAGCGAGACCACCGGCACGCCGCGGTACCAGCCCGCGCCCTGCGGCATGCCGGGCTGCATGGCCACCTTGGTGAACTCCACCCCGTGCCCGCTCAGCGCGTCCTTGACCACCTCGTACGCGCCCGCGCTGACCCCGCCGGAGGTCAGCACCAGGTCCACCGTGGACAGGTGCGGGGCGAGCGCGGCGTGGAAGGCGTCCACGTCGTCGGGCACGAATCGCAGCAGCTCGGGCTGTCCGCCGGCCTGGCGCACCGCGGTGGCCAGCATGATCCCGTTGGACTCGTAGATCTCGCCGTGCCGCAGCGCCCGGCCCGGTTCCACCAGCTCCGAGCCGGTGGAGAGCACCAGCACCCGCGGCGGCCGGAACACCGGCAGCGCGGACACCCCGACCGCGGCGGCCAGCCCCAGCTCGGCCGCGCCCAGCAGCGAGCCCGCGGCCAGCACCCTGGTCCCGGCCAGCACGTCCTCACCACCGCGGCGGATGTTCATCCCGGGCCGGACCTCGCGGTGCACCCGGACCCTCGGCATGCCGCCGTCGGTCCACTCCACCTGCACCACCGCGTCCGCGCCCACCGGCACCGGTGCGCCGGTCATGATCCGGTGCGCGGTGCCGCCGAGCAGGGACAGCTCGTCGGTGCGCCCGGCCGGGATGTCCTCGGCGACCAGCAGCTCCACCGGCGCCTCCGGACTGGCCCCGGCCAGCTCGCCGGAGTGCACGGCATAGCCGTCCATGGCCGAGTTGTCGAAGGGCGGCAGGGCCACCGGGGACAGCAGTTCCTCGGCCAGCACCAGGTCGAGGCACTCGGCCAGCGGACGGCGCTCCACCGGGGTGGTGCCCAGCAGCGAGCAGACCCTGGCCTTGTGCGCCTCGACCTCGACCAGGGCTGCGGATGACGTGCTCACGTGCTCATCCTTACCTCCCGGATCTCCATCCGGCGAGCCGCCCGGGGTCTGTTCGTGCCAGACTCGGATCTCGTGCAGGTCCGTACTCGTCACACTCCGTATTTCGGCGTCGCCCGGCTGTTGCTGGCCCCAGGCGAGGTCGTGCTCGCCGAACCGGGCCGGATGGTGGCGACCAGCTACGGCATGGCGATCGACGCCCGTGCTCAGGGCGGCTTCCTGAAGTCGCTGACCAGGGCCGCGCTCGGCGCCGAGGGCCCGGCGGTGGCGCTCTACACCGCGCCGGCCCAGGGCGGCTGGGTCGATCTCGCGCCGAGCCTGCCCGGCGACCTGCACGTGCTGGAGCTGGACGGCAAGATCGGCTGGTGCCTGAGCCGCACCGCGTGGCTGGCCGCCCCGGCCACCGTGCAGTTCGACCCGGAGTGGACCGGCCTGCAGGCGCTCTTCGGCGGCGAGGGCGGTTTCCTCACCCACGTCCTGGGCCAGGGCCCGCTGGTGCTGGCCGCCTGCGGCGCGCTGGAGGTGGTCACGCTCAAGGCGGGCGAGTTGATCACCATGGACCCCGGGCACGTGCTGGCCTACGCCGACACCGTGCAGGTCCGGCTGCGCGCGGCCACGCACAACGGCAGCCAGTCCATCCGCACCGGCGAGGGCCTGGTGTTCGACTTCGCCGGACCGGGCGAGGTGCTCGCGCAGAGCCGCGACCCGCGTGGGCTGGCGAGCTGGTTGCGTGCTGCCGCAACGGTTTCCCGCGGCTGAGCCGGTTGTTCTGCCGCTGACGCCGACGGCCGCGCTCCGGTAGCGTTGACCGGGTTCAGCGCGTGGCCGGGAGGATCTCGTGGCTTTAGGCACGGTCAAGTGGTTCAACGCGGAGAAGGGCTACGGCTTCATCGCCACCGACGGCGGAGCCGACGTCTTCGTGCACTACTCCGCGATCCAGATGGACGGCTACCGGTCCCTCAACGAGGGTGACCGGGTCGAGTTCGAGGTCAAAGCCGGACGCGACGGCAGGCAGCAGGCCGAAGAGGTACGCAAGGCCACCTAGCTCCGGGCCAGCGGCTAGGCTGCGTCCCGTGTCGGAAGACCTCACCGGACGCCGTCTCGGCCATTACCGCATCGACGGAGTCATCGGCCACGGTGGCATGAGCACCATGTACCGGGCCACCGATGTGCGGCTCGGGCGCAAGGTCGCGCTCAAGGTGATCGCCGACCATCTGACCGTGGACGCGGAATTCCGCGAGCGGTTCGTGGACGAGGCGCGCAACACCTCGGCCATCGACCACTCGCACGTGGTGCCGCTCTACGACTTCGGCGAGACCGACGGCTTCCTCTACATCGCCATGCGCTTCGTCGACGGCGCCGACCTGGCCAGCCTGATCAAGGACGGCCCGATCGCGCCGGTGCGCGCGCTGACCTTGCTGCAGCAGGTCGCCGAGGCGCTGGACAACCTGCACGGCAAGGGCCTGGTGCACCTGGACATCAAGCCGGCCAACGTGCTGGTCACCACCCGCGAGTCCTCCGGCGAGCACGTCTACCTGGCCGACTTCGGCCTGACCCGCCGCGGCGCCACCGGCCACCGGACCAGGGGCGGGGACTTCCTCGGCTCGCCGACCTACGCCGCGCCGGAGCACCTGCGCGGTGAGCCGGTCGACCCGCGCACCGACGCCTACTCGCTGGCCTGCGTGCTCTTCGCCTGCCTGACCGGCCGCCCGCCCTACCAGGGCAAGGTGCCCGAGGTGATCCAGGGCCACCTGGCCACCGAGGTGCCCGCGGTGACCGGGCTGGTCGTGCTGCCGCCGGCGATCGACGCGGTGGTGCGGCGCGGCATGTCCAAGGACCCGGCCAAGCGCTTCGCCAACTGCCGGGAACTGATCTCCGCCGCCCGCGGCGCGCTCGCCGCGGTGGCCCAGCAGAACACCCCGCCGCAGGTCCGGACCCCGGGCAGCGTTCCGCAGCAGGCCACGCCGACCGGCGCGCACCAGGCGCTGCGGCCGCCGACCGGGCCGGTCCCGGTGCAGCCGCCCGCGCACCCGCCCACCGGGCCCAACCCGGTGCAGCCGCCGCCCGCCTACGCCATGCCGCAGCCGGGCTACCGGCCGCCCGGCCAGCCCGCCGAACCGGTGCGGCTGCGCCCGCCGATGGCGGCGGGGCCGACCGCCTTCGGCAACAGCAGCTCCCCGGAGGTCGGCGGCCGCTGGCTGATCCCGGTGCTGGCGGTGGTGGCGCTGATCGTGGTCGTCGTGGTGATCGTCCTCGCGGTGGCCTGAGCTGGGCGAACAGCCCGGCGGCTTGCACTCGCTCCGGTCGAGTGCTAAACACGAACTTGGCACTCGCCGACAGTGAGTGCCAGGTCGGGACGGTGAGGCCGTCGGCATCCCCACCACTGGGGCGCTGCCGTCAGGTCGTCCGTCGCGGGCACCGAGCCTGGCCGTGCACCCGTGTCATCCACTACCGGAGGACCACACCGCAATGGCCAAGATGATCGCGTTCGACGAGGACGCCCGCCGAGGACTCGAGCGCGGCATGAACACCCTCGCCGATGCCGTCAAGGTGACCCTCGGCCCCAAGGGCCGCAACGTCGTGCTCGAAAAGAAGTGGGGCGCGCCGACGATCACCAACGATGGTGTTTCCATCGCGAAGGAGATCGAGCTTGAGGACCCGTGGGAGAAGATCGGGGCCGAGCTGGTCAAGGAAGTAGCGAAGAAGACCGACGACGTCGCCGGTGACGGCACCACCACCGCCACCGTGCTCGCCCAGGCCCTGGTTCGCGAGGGCCTGCGCAACGTGGCGGCCGGCGCCAACCCGATGTCGCTCAAGCGCGGCATCGAGAAGGCCGTCGAGGCCGTCGCCGAGGCGCTGCTGAAGTCCGCCAAGGAGGTCGAGACCAAGGAGCAGATCGCGGCCACCGCGTCCATCTCCGCGGCCGACACCACCATCGGCGAGCTGATCGCCGAGGCCATGGACAAGGTCGGCAAGGAAGGTGTCATCACCGTCGAGGAGAGCAACACCCTCGGGCTCGAGCTTGAGCTCACCGAGGGCATGCGCTTCGACAAGGGCTACACCTCCGGCTACTTCGTCACCGACACCGAGCGTCAGGAAGCGGTCCTGGAGGACCCCTACATCCTGCTCTACGGCTCGAAGATCGCCTCGGTGAAGGACCTGCTCCCGCTGCTGGAGAAGGTCATGGGGACCGGCAAGCCGCTGGTCATCATCTCCGAGGACGTCGAGGGCGAGGCCCTGGCCACCCTGGTCGTCAACAAGATCCGCGGCACCTTCAAGTCCGTCGCCGTCAAGGCCCCTGGCTTCGGCGACCGCCGCAAGGCGATGCTGCAGGACATGGCCACCCTGACCGGCGGCCAGGTCATCAGCGAGGACGTCGGCCTCAAGCTCGACAACGCCGACATCTCGCTGCTGGGCAAGGCCCGCAAGGTGGTCGTCACCCGTGACGAGACCACCATCGTCGAGGGCGGCGGCGACGCCGACGCGATCCAGGGCCGGGTCAACCAGATCCGCGCCGAGATCGAGAAGAGCGACTCCGACTACGACCGCGAGAAGCTGCAGGAGCGCCTGGCCAAGCTGGCCGGCGGCGTTGCGGTCATCAAGGCGGGCGCGGCCACCGAGGTCGAGCTCAAGGAGCGCAAGCACCGCATCGAGGACGCCGTCCGCAACGCCAAGGCCGCCGTGGAAGAGGGCATCGTCGCCGGTGGCGGCGTCGCGCTGCTCCAGGCCGCCGAGACCGCCTTCGCGGGTCTTGGGCTTGAGGGCGACGAGGCGACCGGCGCGAACATCGTCAAGGTCGCGGTCGAGGCTCCGCTGAAGCAGATCGCCATCAACGCCGGCCTTGAGGGCGGCGTTGTGGTGGAGAAGGTCAAGGGCCTGAAGCCGGGCGAGGGTCTGGACGCCGCCACTGGCGAGTACAAGGACCTGATCAAGGCCGGCATCATCGACCCGGCCAAGGTCACCCGCTCCGCTCTGCAGAACGCCGCGTCCATCGCTGGTCTGTTCCTGACCACCGAGGCCGTCGTCGCCGAGAAGCCGGAAAAGAACGCTGCCGCTCCCGCCGCCCCCGGCGGCGGCGAGATGGACTTCTGATCCAGCCCAGCTGAACAACTGAACACCAGCAAGCCCCCGGTCCACCTGCACTGAGACCGGGGGCTTGCCCATACCCAAACCCGAGTGTTGGCCGTTCTGGTACACCGAGTTGGCCGTTCCGGACGCCGAGTTGGCCCAAGTCGTACGCCACGTTGGCCCAAGTGGAACGCCGAGTTGGCCCAAGTGGACGGAATGGCGCCGCCTGTCGGCGTTCCCCCGCCCGAGTGGTCTTCCCCCTCCGTGTGACCTCAGGTACCTCCGTGCCATCCCCGCCCCGCCAGGATGATCCCGTCGTGATCGTCTTCCAGAAGGAGCGCCTGTGCGGGGTCGTCGATTGCTCGCCACCTTCCTCACCACCCTGCTCACCAGCCTCACCGTCCTACTCGGCGCGGCATCCCCCGCGCTGGCCGACGCGCCACTGGCCTGCGCGGGCACCTACCAGGGCGACAACCGGCTCGGCCCGGAAACCCTGCCCCGGGTAGCGGAACACCCGGTCGGCCGACTGGTCGCGGGCTACCAACGGTTCGGCAAGCTCGACGCGGCCGGCTTCCTCGCCAAGTACTGGGACACCGCCGCCACCAGCTGGAAGTACCCGCCGCAGGACGGCTTCCTGTTGCGGCCCGACGGCACGCCCATCAAGCGGGTGCACCGGCTGCTCCCGGGCTACAAGCTGGACCGCTTTGGCAGTGAGGGCGGGCAGTTCCTGGCGCCGCGGGGTGCGCACTACAGCCAGCGGGCGTTGCCGCCGCAGAGCCTGTTCACCTTCGACGCCGCCTACCGGTGCAACTACCACACCTACCAGGTGCTCAAGGAGTTCCCGGTGTGGCAGGGGACCATCGCGCCGTGGTTCGAGCAGCGGGGACGGGGCAGCCAGATCAAGCTGGACCGGACGTTGTTGCCGGGGGAGGGCCACCTCAATGTGGCCTGGCTGATCGACAAGGGGTACCTCGCTCGCCGCTGAACGGTCGATCCGCAGAAGGTCTAGACCACGTTAGGCTGTCCGGCATGACGTTGCTGGAGGTCATCGCGCTGGACGCCCGGGACGCCGAGGCCGCGCAGGCGGGTGGGGCCGATCGGCTGGAGCTGGTCTCCGGGATGGACGCCGGGGGGCTCACACCCAGCGCGGCCACCGTGCGCTCGGTGCTCGCGGCCACCGATCTGCCGGTGCGGGTCATGCTGCGGGACGCCGCCGGGTACGCGCCCGCGGATCTGGACCGGCTGCGCCGGGACGCGGCGGAACTGCGCGCGGCGGGGGCGACCGAGTTCGTGCTCGGGTTCCTCGACGCCGACGGCGCGGTGGACCTGGTGGCCTGCCAGGCGTTGCTCGGTGAGCTGGCCGGGGCGGCCTGGACCTTCCACCGGGCGCTGGACAACGCGGCCGACTCGGTGGCGGCCTGGGCCGTGGTCGCGGGGCTCGGCTGCGACACCGTGCTGGCCGCGGGCGCCCCGGCGGGCGTGACCGACGGGTTGCCGCTGCTGCGGAAGCTGGCCGACCGGCAGGCGGCCGATGGACTGGCGCTGCTGGTCGGCGGCGGGTTGAAGCAACAGCATGTGCCGGAACTGCTGGCCGCGGGGGTCAGTCACTTCCACGTCGGCGGGCCGGCGCGGGCCGGGGGCTGGGACAGTCCGGTGGACGCCACCGCGGTCGCCGGGTGGCGCGGCCTCGTCGACGGCTGAGCCGTCCCAGGGATGACCGACGGCTGAGCCGTCTCCAAGGACGACCGACGGCTGAGCCGTCTCCAAAACCATCACGCGCGCCCGTAGGACGAACCCTCCGTCCCGCGGGCGTGCTGCTGTTCCGGGGCAATTGGGATGGTCTAGACCCTTGTTCGAGCCTGTTTCGGGCCATACCATCGCCTGCATCTCGTTGCTTTATGCGAAATGACCATTGCGCATTGTGCAACATCGCCAGGTGTGGAGGTCTTCATGACGATCAGACGGCTTGCGGCGGTGGCCGCGCTGGTCGGGCTGGCCACGGTCGGCTGTGCGCCGGTGCAGTCCGGTCCGACCGGCTCGGCGAAGGACGCCAAGGACGGCACCCTGCGGGTCTGGCTCTTCGACGAGGTCAACCGCGCGCCCAAGGAAGCGGTGGTCAACGAGGCCATCAAGGAGTTCACCGCCTCCCACGCCGGTGTCACCGTCGACGTGCAGTACATCCAGGTCAACAGTAGGGCCGAACGCTTCAAGGCGGCCTTCAGCGACGCCAAGAGCGCCCCGGACGTGGCCGAGTTCGGCAACACCGACCTGGCCAACTACGTGGCCGCCGGTGGCTTCGCCGACCTCTCCAGTGACCTCGGCAACTGGTCCGAGGCGGCCGATCTGGCGCCCAAGATCCTGGACACCGGCAAGGTCGAGGGCAAGACCTACGGCGTGCCCTGGTTCGTCGGCGTGCGCGCGCTCTACTACCGCACCGACGTCTTCACCGAGCTGGGCCTGCAGCCGCCGAAGACCCTGGCCGAGCTGGCCCCGCTGGCCCGGCAGATCCGCAAGGCCAAGCCCGAGCTGTACGGCATCTCCGTCGGCGGCAAGTACACCTACGGCATGCTGCCCTTCGTCTGGTCCGCGGGCGGCGACCTGGCCAAGGCCGACGGCGGCAAGTTCTCCGCCGCCATGGACAGCGCGCAGAGCCGGGCCGGACTGGGTCGCTACGCCGAGCTGATCAGCGACGACATCTGCCCGCCCTCGGCGTGCGCGCCCAACGGCGGCGACGCCAGCGTGCAGGCTTTCGTCTCCGGCAAGGCCGCGATGACCATCGGCGGCGACTTCAACCGCAAGGCGGTGGAGGCCGGTGCGGTGAAGGGCAAGTTCGCCGTGGTTCCGCTGCCGGGGGAGACCGCCGGGTCGATCGCGCCCGCCTTCGCCGGTGGCAACCTGCTCGGCATCACCCGCTCCACCGAGCGGCGCACCCTGGCCAAGGACTTCCTGCAGCTGCTGGCCGGCAAGAAGTACCAGCGCCAGATGTACACCGCGATGGGCAACCTGCCGACCTTCACCGACGTGCAGCGCGAAGTCTCCGGCAACGACCAGTTCACCAAGCCGTTCATCGCCACCCTGGAGGCGGGCACCCGCTTCGTGCCGGTCACCGCGGCCTGGGCCAAGATCGACGCGCAGACCGTGCTGCCCAACATGATCCAGCAGGTGGTCACCAAGGCGAAGACCGTCGAGGACGCCACCGCCGAGGCGGCCAAGCTGATGAACACGGCCTTCACTTCGTGAGCCAAGGCACCCTGACCCCGGTGACGGCAGCCGCCCCGTCACCGGGGGCCGCGGGGAAACCTGTGCGGCGCAAGGGAAAACGGGACGGCCGGGCCGCGATCGGCTACCTGCTGCCCACCCTGCTGGTGCTGGGCGGGCTGCTCGGCTACCCGATCTACCAGCTGGTGCTGATCTCGCTGTTCGACTACGGCCAGGAACAGGCCAGCGGCGGGGCCGCGCTGGAGTTCCTCGGCCTGGGCAACTACCAGGCGCTGCTGGGTGATCCGCAGTTCTGGCAGGTGCTGCTGCAGACCGTGCTCTTCGCCGGGTTCTGCGTGGTGGCCACCCTGCTGGTCGGCGGGGCGCTGGCGCTGCTGGCCACCCGGGTGCGCACGGTGCCGCGGATGATCCTGTTCCTGGCCGCGATCGGCGCCTGGTCCACCCCGGCGGTGGCCGGGTCCACGGTCTGGCTGTTCCTCTTCGACACCGATTTCGGGCTGGTCAACGAGATCCTGACCGGGGTCGGCCTGGACGGGTTCGCCAGCTACTCCTGGACCTACGACAAGTACGTGGCCTTCGGCCTGGTCGCCGCCCAGGTGGTGTGGTGCTCGTTCCCGTTCGTCATGGTCACCCTCTACGCCGGGATCAAGGCGATCCCCGGTGAGGTGCTGGAGGCCGCGGCGCTGGACGGCGCGTCCACCGTGCGCACCATGACCAGCGTGATCCTGCCGCTGCTGCGGCCGCTGCTGATCATCGTGACCATCCAGTCGATCATCTGGGACTTCAAGCTCTTCACCCAGATCTACGTGATGACCGGCGGTGGCGGGGTGGCCGGGCAGAACCTGGTGCTCAACGTCTACGCCTACCAGAAAGCCTTCGCCGCCAGCGAATACGGCCTCGGCTCGGCGATCGGCGTGGTGATGACCGTGCTGCTGCTCGGCGTCATCGTGCTCTACCTGCGCGCGCTGCGCAGGAGCGGGGAGGAGCTGTGAAACGACCCGGCCGCATGGTGGCCGAGATCGTCACCGTGCTGATCGCGCTGGTGGTGGCCTTCCCGCTGTACTGGATGGTGCTCTCCGCGCTCAAACCGACCAGCGAGGTGCTCTCCACCTCGCCGCGCCCGTGGACCTTCGCGCCCAGCCTGGAGAGCTTCACCAAGGTCCTCACCGTGGAGAACTTCGGCCGCTACTTCCTCAACAGCGTGGTGGTCGCGCTGGTGGTGGTGACCGTGGCGCTGCTGTGCTCCTTCCTGGCCGCCACCGCGCTGACCCGCTTCCGCTTCAAGGGCCGCACCACGCTGCTGGTGATGCTGCTGGTGGCGCAGCTGGTGCCGGTGGAGGCGCTGACCGTGCCGCTGTTCTTCCTGATGCGCCAGGTCGGCGACGTGGCCCCGGCCTTCGGGCTCAACCACCTCGGCTCGCTGATGCTGGTGCACCTGGCCTTCGGCCTGCCGTTCGCGATCTGGATGCTGCGCGGTTTCGTGGCCGCGGTGCCGGTGGAGCTGGAGGAGGCGGCCACCCTGGACGGGGCCAGCCGGTTCCGGTTCACCTGGCAGGTGCTCTTCCCGCTGGTCGCGCCGGGTCTGGTGGCCACCAGCGTGCTGTCGTTCATCCACGCCTGGAACGACTTCCTCTTCGCCAAGACCTTCATCATCTCCGCCGAGGAGAACCAGACGCTGCCGCTGGCCATCCTCACCTTCTTCAAGCCGGATCAGAACGACTGGGGCGCGATCATGGCGGGCTCCACCCTGATGACCATCCCGGTGCTGATCT
Source organism: Crossiella sp. S99.2 (assembly GCF_023094165.1). Classification (GTDB taxonomy): domain Bacteria; phylum Actinomycetota; class Actinomycetes; order Mycobacteriales; family Pseudonocardiaceae; genus Crossiella. Next base: position 459,018 of record NZ_JALMDK010000002.1, read on the forward strand.
TCTTCATCTTCGTGCAACGACGGCTCGTCTCCGGCCTGGCCGGGGCGGTGAAGGGATGAGTGTGACCCCGTCCTTCGATGTGCTGCTGCCCCGCCCGCACGAGGCCACCCGCGCCCCCGGCGAGTTCGAGCTGCGGCCCGGCGCCGCGATCCGGGCCGACCCGGCACTGGCCGCCGCGGCGAACTGGCTGCGGCACAACCTCGGCGCGGCAACGGGTTTCCCGCTTGATTCGTCCGAAGTGGACGGTCCGGAGATCCGGTTCGGCCTGGACGAGCGGCTCGGTGCGGAGGAATACACCCTCGACATCACCGAGAAGGCGGCGGACGTGCACGCCGGCGCGCTGCCCGGCGCCCGGCACGCCGCACAGACCCTGCGTCAGCTCTTCGGCCCGGCCGCGTTCCGCCGCTCCAGTGTCCACAATGGAGCGTGGCTGCTGCCCAACGGCCACCTGCGGGACCGGCCCCGGTTCGGCTGGCGCGGCTGTTTACTGGATGTGGCAAGGCATTTCCTGCCCAAGGACGGGGTGCTGCGCTTCCTCGACCTGCTCGCCGCGCACAAGTTCTCCGTGCTGCACCTGCATCTCACCGATGACCAGGGCTGGCGGATGGAGATCGAGCGCTACCCGCGGCTGACCGAGGTCGGCGGCTGGCGGGAGCGCTCCGGCGTCGGGCCGTGGCAGCGCGGCAACTACGACGCCCGCCCGCACGGCGGTTTCTACACCAAGGACGACCTGCGCGAGATCGTCGGCTACGCGGCCGGACTCGGCATCACGGTGGTGCCGGAGATCGACGTGCCCGGCCACACCCAGGCGGCCATCGCGGCCTACCCTGCGCTTGGCAACCTGGACCAGCCGATCGGGGTGTGGACCCGGTGGGGCATCAACGACAACGTGCTCAACGTCCGCGACGAGACGGTCCAGTTCTTCCGGAACGTGCTCGACGAGGTGGTCGAGGTCTTCCCGGCCGAGGTGATCGGCATCGGCGGCGACGAGGTGCCGCTGGTGCAGTGGCGGCGCAGCCCCGAGGCGCAGCGCCGGATCGCCGAACTGGGCCTGGCCGATGAGCCGGGCCTGCACGGCTGGTTCCTGCGTCAGCTCGCCGAGCACCTGGCGGGCCACGGCCGCAAGGCGTTCGGCTGGGACGAGATCACCGAGGTCGGCGAGGTGCCGACCGGTCTGGTGGTGGCCTCCTGGCGCGGCGAACAAGCCGGCGCCACGGCGGCCAAGGCCGGGCACGACGTGGTGATGTGCCCGGAGCAGAAGGTGTATCTGGACCACCGGCAGTCCGACCATCCGGAGGAGCCGATCCCGGTCGGGTTCGTCCGCACGGTCACCGATGTCTACGGCTACGAGCCGGTCCCGGCCGGGCTGGACCCGGACGCGGCCGCGCACGTGCTCGGCGCGCAGGCCCAGTTGTGGACCGAGCACCTGGACTCGCCCCGGCGGCTGGACTACGCGGCCTTCCCCAGGCTGGCCGCGTTCGCCGAGGTGGTGTGGAGCCCCGAGGCCCGCGACGAACCGGGGTTCCTGCGCCGCCTCACCGAGCACCACCTGCCCAGGCTGGACGCGCTCGGCGTCGAGTACCGACCCCTCGACGGCCCTCGACCCTGGCAGCGCCGGCCCGATGTGCAGGGCTGGCCGAGGTGATCAGGCGGCGGTCTCTTCGGGCATGACGATCCAGCAGATGAGGTAGATGACGGCGCCGGTGCCGAAGCCCAGCAGGGTGGCGGCCACCAGCACGATGCGGATGATCGCCGCGTCGATGCCCAGCAGCTTGCCGATCCCGCCGCACACACCAGCGAGCATCTTGTCGGTCCGGCTCCGGCGCAGCTTCTTCACGGGCTGTCCCGTCTCGCTGTAGGTCGTGTTGTCGAACATGACTCAAGGTTCGCCCGCGGGGCGTTCCGGCGGATCAGGGAGACCCCCGAGCCCGCCCCGGACCCGGCCCGGATGCGGTCAGGGGCTAGCGTCGTGAAATGCGCGGACCCCTGACCGCCGCCCTCGCGGCCGCCACCCTGGTGCTGACCGCCTGCGGCAGCGACGCGGCGCCCCCGCCCGGTCCGACCTCTGCCGCGCAGCCGACCAGCTCCGCCGCGGCCGCCGCCCCGCCGCCGCGCGCCTTCACCGTCGCTGCCACCGGCGACGTGCTGATCCACCCGGCGCTGACCGCCCAGGCCACCACCGACGGCAACGGCGCCCGCGACTACACCAAGCTGTTCGAGGGCGTGAAAACCGCGATCAGCGGCGCCGACCTGGCCATCTGCCACCTGGAAGTCCCCATCGCCGCCCCCGGCGGCCCGTTCAAGGGCTACCCCGACTTCAACGCCCCGCCCGAGGTCGTCACCGCGCTGAAGACCACCGGCTACGACACCTGCTCCACCGCCTCCAACCACACCCTGGACCAGGGCCCCGACGGCGTGAAACGCACCCTGGACGCCCTGGACGCGGCCGGCCTGAAGCACACCGGCTCGGCCCGCACCGCCCCCGAGGCGGCCAAACCGGTGATCTACGAGGCCAACGGCGTCAAGGTCGGCCACATCTCGCACACCTTCGGCTTCAACGGCCGCAAACTCCCCGCCGACAAACCCTGGCTGTCCAACCAGATCTCCGCCGAAGCGGTCCTCAAGGCGGCCCGCGCCACCAAGGCCGCGGGCGCCGAGGTCGTCCTGGCCAGCCTGCACTGGGGCACCGAGTACCGCCACGACCCCACCACCGAGCAGAAACAACTGGCCGCCAAACTTCTGGACGACCCGGCCATCGACCTGATCATCGGCCACCACGCGCACGTCGTGCAGCCCATCGCCAAGGTCGCGGGCAAATGGGTCGCCTACGGCCTGGGCAACCACATCGCCAAACACGAGGAACCCCGCGGCGTCACCGAGGAAGGCGTGCTGGCCCGCTTCCGCTTCGCCGAGTCCAACGGCGCCTGGCAGGTCACCGCCGACTACGTGCCGACCCTGGTGGACCTGGGCCCGCCGATCCGGCTGCGCACACTGAAACCGGGCGAGAACGAGGCGGCCAAGCGAATCGACCGCATCGTGCGCAGCGCGGGTGTCACTCCGGCGGATCTGCCGGTGGGCAGCTAGCCCCGGGCGGGGCAGCAATTCCGGTGGCAGCAACGGATCCGGCTCTGCGCGATCTCGGCTAAGCCGCCGTACCCGGCGCCCGCAGCAGGTCAACCAGGGTCAGTCCGGTTTCCCCACCAACCATGGCGATGCTTTGTTCCGCTCGCTCAGCCAGGTCCAGCGGCCCCACCGGTTCTCCGAAGTAGGCATGCGCGATCCGGTCCAGACCGGCGCCCAGCAGCGGCGCGGCCGTCCGCAATGTGGCGTCCAGCGCGACGCCGGTGGTCGACCCGCCGTGCAGCACGATGTTGCGGGCCCGGTACAGCCGCCGCAGCGCGATCCGTACCACCGAGGCCAGTTCCCCGACCACCCGTTTCGGCTCGGCCACACACGCGGCCAACCGCTGCGCCGCGACCTGGTCGCTGTACCGGGTCCGTCCGTGGAACCGCAGGTTGGCCACCCCGTTGGCGGTGATCTCCGCGAGCAGGGAGTGCGCCTGCTCGCGGACGCTGGCGCGGGAGTCCCGGCGGCGGGTCAGCTCGTCTTCCTCGCCCTCGCCGCCGTGCCGGCGGATCAGCGTGACCATCTCCACCCGAGGCCAGGAGCAGGCCACGATCGAAGCCAGCCGGTCCGCCGCGACGGCCTTGCCGCTGCGTTCACCCGCGGGCACCGGATCTCCCGGGTGGCAGAGCAGGGACTCGATCGCCGCCCACGCCCCGGCCAGGGTGGCTGCCGAGGCCCCGGCCAGGTTCACCGGCGCGGCCAGTTCCAGTGCGTCGTCGATCGGGGTACGGGGCCGCGAGACGTCGTAGAGGCGCCCTTGGTGCGCGAGCGACTGCACGTCGGCATGCCGGGCGGGGCCGCGCAGGGGCAGCGGCTCGGGATGGCCGCTGACCCAGAGCATGGGGAAGGCCGCAACCCGGCCCCGGTCCCGGCTGGAGAACAGCGATCGGGCGACAATTCGTTCGAACAGGCGTCGCACCTTGTCAGCGGCGCCATAGGGATCGCGTGCGGAGACCTGGTAGAGAAAGCCGCCGTTCGACCGGACCCCGCTCGATGAATGTCCTTCGCGCTTCAACCAGCTGACAACCTCTGAATTATTCAACCACTCGGAGGAATTTTCCGCAGTCGATCGGTCAGGCACCGAGCTGAGTGGCAATAGGACGTGAAAATTTCGGGGCGGAATGCGTGCAAGTCCGGCTGCGCTGGCAATAATCGCCTCTGTCTGGGAATTTTTCGAACGTAGCCCGGACAGCCACTGGGTGGCCAGGAATGGCGCGGTGTAGCCGAGGTCGAGCAGATGCGCGGCGAGCGAGCGGGCCAGCCGCTCGGGCTTCACCTGGGCGCCGTCGGCCACGCGATCGGCCCATCGGTCCAGGTAGCCGTCGCGTGCGCGGTCGATCAGCAGCCGGAGCCGCCGATGGCCCTTACTCGGGTCGGTCAGGGTATCCGAGCCGAGTAGCTGGACCGCCTCCCGGCGCAGGTCCTTGTCGCCCATGCCGAGATCAGGCCCGATCAGGCAGGCGAGCTGGTGGCGCTGCCAATCAAATGCGGTTCCGGAGATCACCCTCCGGGACTGCCAGGACGCTGATTCCCACAACTCCTCCAGCGCCAAGATCGAACCGATGTCCCACAGCCTTCTGGTCCACAGCACGCCGTCGACTTGGCAGAAGTCAGTGAGGCGAGCAAGGACGTGCTGAGCGTATTCAGGGTTTGCCGGTTGCACGAAATTGAGGTTAGCGGGTATAGTTGGCAGTGCGCACGGGGGGTCCTCGCCGAAAGGCTGGACCCCCCGGTTTTTTTATGGGTTCACCAAAGCTGATGCCGGGCTGTTGCGTGCCTGGCTGTCAACAAGCAACCATCTGTGCGCTGAAGTGGTTAGTGATTGCCAGTCCCTGCCAGTGCTGGAGGTCATCATGCGCACAGCCCTGCTCGCCCTAGCCGCCCTGCTCGCCCTCATCCCGGCCGCCCCCGCCCACGCGGCCAGTGCCGCCCCACCCACCGCCGCCCAGCTCAAGGCCGCCGTGGCCGCCTGTACCAAGCAGGTCTCCAACGGCAAGTACGCCCACGACGCCGGTGGCGCCCGCACCGTCCCGGTCTGCGCCACCCGCAGCGCCGTGCACTGGCGGGCCGATCTGGACATCGACTGCGACGGGCAGCGCACCGCCAAGTGCAACCCCAGCACCGATCCCTACTGGCAGAACGCCACCGCGTTCCCCCAGTCCGACGGCAAGCCGCTCAACGCCGAGACGTTGCCCTTCATCGTGTTGCCGCTGGCCAGCTCGACCTGGAACTACCGCAACTCCGGCATCACCGGCGGCACGGTCGCGGCCGCGGTGTACCGGGACAAGGTGGTCTACGGGGTGGTGGGGGACCTCGGGCCGAGCGCGATCATCGGTGAGGCGTCCTACCGGATGGCGCAGTTGCTGGGCATCAACCCGCATCCGAGCACCGGGGGAGTCAGCGGGGCCGTGGTCGACTTCGTGGTGTTCCCCGGGGTCAAGTCGGTGCCGATCCAGAACAACGCGACCGCGGTCCGCCTTGGCCAGCAGGCCGCGGCCGCGTTGGTCAGCTGATCTCCGGTAGTGCCGGGCCGAGCAGGTCGTCCGCGTCCACGATCCGGTACGCGTACCCCTGCTCGGCCAGGAACCGCTGGCGGTGGGCGGCGTAGTCGGTGTCCAGGCTGTCTCTGGCCACCACCGAGTAGAAGTGCGCCTGACGGCCGTCGCCCTTGGGGCGCAACAACCTGCCGAGGCGCTGGGCCTCTTCCTGGCGGGAGCCGAAGGTGCCCGAGACCTGCACCGCGACCGACGCTTCCGGTAGGTCGATGGAGAAGTTGGCCACCTTGGAGACCACCAGGGTGCGGATTTCGCCGCGGCGGAAGGCGTCGAAGAGGGCCTCGCGCTCCTTGTTGCGGGTGGAGCCCTGGATGACGGGGGCGTTGAGCGCCTCGCCCAGTTCGTCGAGCTGGTCCAGGTAGGCGCCGATGACCAGGGTCGGTTCGTCCGGGTGGCGGTCCAGGATGGCGCGGACCACCGGGGCCTTGGTGCGGGCGGTGGAGCACATCTTGTAGCGCTCCTCCGGCTCGGCGGTGGCGTACTGCAGGCGTTCGTTCTCGGTCATGGTGACCCGGACCTCCACGCACTCCGCCGGCGCGATCCAGCCCTGGGCCTCGATGTCCCGCCACGGCGCGTCGTAGCGCTTCGGGCCGATCAGCGAGAACACATCGCCCTCGCGGCCGTCCTCGCGGACCAGGGTCGCGGTCAGCCCCAGGCGGCGGCGGGACTGCAGGTCCGCGGTCATCCGGAACACCGGGGCGGGCAGCAGGTGCACCTCGTCGTAGACGATCAGGCCCCAGTCCCTGGAGTCGAACAGCTCCAGGTGCCGGTACTCGCCCTTGGTCTTGCGGGTGATCACCTGGTACGTGGCGATGGTGACCGGGCGGATCTCCTTGCGCTCACCCGAGTACTCGCCGATCTCGTCCTCGGTCAGCGAGGTCCGCGCGACCAGCTCCCGCTTCCACTGCCTGCCCGCGACCGTGTTGGTCACCAGGATCAGTGTGGTCGCCTGCGCCTCGGCCATCGCGGCCGCGCCGACCAGCGTCTTGCCCGCGCCACAGGGCAGCACGATCACGCCGGAGCCACCGGCCCAGAACGCCTGCGCGGCGTGCCGCTGGTAGTCGCGCAGCGTCCAGCCGTCCTCGGCCAGCGCGATCGGGTGCGCCTCGCCGTCGACGTAACCGGCCAGGTCCTCGGCCGGCCAGCCCGCCTTGAGCAGCAGTTGCTTGAGGTGGCCGCGCTCGCTGGGGTGCACCACCACGGTGTCCGGGTCCAGCCGGTCGCCCAGCATCGGGGCGATCTTCTTGTTGCGCATGACCTCTTCGAGCACCGCCCGGTCCACCGTGGACATGACCAGGCCGTGCGCGGGGTGGTTGGTCAGCTGCAGCCGGCCAAAGCGGCCCATGGTGTCCACCACGTCCACCAGCAGCGGCTGCGGCACCGAGTAGCGCGAGTAGCGGACCAGCGCGTCCACCACCTGCTCGGCGTCGTGCCCGGCCGCGCGCGCGTTCCACAGCGCCAGCGGGGTCACGCGGTAGGTGTGCACGTGCTCGGGGGCGCGCTCCAGCTCGGCGAAGGGCGCGATCGCGATGCGTGCCTCGTCGGCCAGCTCGTGGTCGACCTCGAGCAGCAGGGTCTTGTCGGACTGGACGATGAGGGGTCCGTCGGTCACGGGGTATCGGGCTCCTGGGCCTCGGCGGAGGGCGGGTGTGCCTTACCAGGGTAGTGACCCCGGTGCCCAGGTGTGTTCTGGCTGGTCCAGCAGGGAAGTGGATCAGAGAAGTTCTGATACTTCCTCGCGTTCGGCGGTAGTGGTATAGGGCACCGGTGTGCTGGAATGCTCGCCGTTCGTAGCCAGAACATCACTGGGTATCTGAACCGCACTTCCAACCATGCAACTTCCCTCCATGGAGGAAGGACCCCCGATGCTTCGCCAGATCCCGCGACGGCGCGTAGTCGCCGCCGGTGTCGTGACCGTGGTCGCCACCCTGCTCACCGGATGTACCGGCGGCTCGAGCGGCGGAGCGAATCAGCCGGTCACCGGGCTACGACTGATGGCGCCGGCCAAGGCAGGCGGCGGCTGGCACCAGTCCGCGCAGGCCATGCAGGACACCCTGCTCAAGGAGAAGCTGGCCACCGGCGCCCAGGTGTTCAACGTGGAAGGCGCAGGCGGCGTCACTGGCCTCAAGCAGCTGGCCGGGGAGAAGGACGACAAGCTGCTGATGGTCATGGGCCAGGTCATGGTCGGCGGCATCCTCAACGCCAAGTCCGACAAGACGCTCAAGGACACCACCCCGATCGCCAAGCTCACCGGCGAGGCGCTGGTCATCGTGATCCCGTCCACCCAGGCCGAGATCAACCTGGAGCAGTTCCTGACCGCCTGGAAGCAGAACCCCAAGGGCACCGTGATCACCGGTGGCTCGGCGGGCGGCGCGGACCAGATCCTGGCCGGACTGGTCGCCGACGAGGTCGGCATCGACCCCGGTCAGGTGAACTACGTGGCCAATTCCGGCGGCGGCGAGGCGGTGGCCAAGCTGCTCTCCGGCGAGGTCAAGGCCGGGATCTCCGGTGTCTCGGAGTTCTCCGAGCACGTCAAGTCCGGCAAGCTGCGCGCGATCGCGGTCAGCGGGGACAAGCGCTCCACCCTGCTGCCGGACGCCAAGACGCTGCGTGAGCAGGGCGTGCCGATCTCCTACCTCAACTGGCGTGGCGTGGTCGCCCGTCCCGGGCTGTCCGACAGCGCCAAGCAGACCCTGGTGGACATGGTCACCAAGATGCGCAACAGCGAGGCGTGGAAGCAGACGCTCAAGGCCAAGGACTGGGAGGACGCCTGGTCCACCGGCGCGGACTTCGTGAAGTTCATCGACGAGGACGAGGCGCGGGTCAAGAAGATGCTCGCCGAGATCGGCGCGGTGAAGTGACCGCTGGCACTGACGAAAGCCCGGCGCTCGGCCGTCCCGGATCCCGGGGCGGCCGAGCCCGCGTCAGCGGCGAGCTGCTGCTGACCGCGCTGCTCGGCGGGCTCGGGGTGTACGTGCTGATCGAGACCCCGACGATCATGGTGCCGCCGGCCGCCGCGGTGGCCGGGCCACGGCTGTTCCCCTACCTCATCGGCGGGCTGCTGCTCGGCGTCGCGGTACTGCTGACCGTGCAGGTGCTGCGCGGCCGGCACGCCCCGCCGGAGGAGGGCGAGGACATCGACCTCAGCCAGCGCAGCGACAAGCGCGCGGTGTTGCTGCTGGTCGGGCTGTTCGCCGGGCACGCGGTGCTGATCGAGCCGATCGGCTGGCCGCTGGCCGCCGCGCTGCTCTTCGCAGGCACCGCGGTCATCCTGGGCGCCCGCCGCTGGTGGGTGATCGTGGTCAGCGCGCTGGGCCTGGCGCTGGCGCTGTGGGCGATCTTCGTCTTCGGGCTCGGCGCCTACCTGCCGGGCGGGCCGTTGCAGGGGCTGATCGGGTGAGCGCGCTGATCCAGGGGTTCGAGAGCGCGCTGGCGCTGGAGAACCTGCTCTTCGCCCTGCTCGGGGTGCTGCTGGGCACCCTGGTCGGGGTGCTGCCCGGGATCGGCCCGGCGATGACGGTGGCGCTGTTGCTGCCGATCACCTACCTGGTCCCGCCGGCCGGCGCGCTGATCATGTTCGCCGGGATCTACTACGGCGGCATGTACGGCGGGTCGACCACCTCGATCCTGCTCAACACCCCCGGCGAGTCCGCCTCCATCATCACCGCGCTGGAGGGCAACAAGATGGCCAGGGCGGGGCGGGGCGCGCAGGCGCTGGCCACCGCAGCCATCGGCTCCTTCGTCGCGGGCACCATCGGCACCCTGCTGCTGTCCCTGCTCGCCCCGCAGATCGCCGAGTGGGCGATCAAGCTGACCTCGGCGGACTACTTCGCGCTGACCGTGCTGGCCTTCTGCACCGTCTCGGCCATGCTCGGCGCCTCCCCGCTGCGCGGGGTCGGCTCGCTGGCGCTGGGCCTGTTCCTCGGGCTGATCGGCACCGAATCGCTGACCGGGCAGAGCCGGTTCGACTTCGGCGTGGACGAGCTGGGCCGCGGCGTGCCGGTGGTGGTCGCCGCGGTTGGCCTCTTCGCCGTCGGCGAGGCGCTCTACGTGGCCTCCCGGATGCGGCACGGGGTGCCCGAGGTGATCCCGGTGAACAAGGTGTGGTGGCTGCCCAAGGAGGACTTCAAGCGGTCCTGGTGGCCCTGGCTGCGCGGCACCGCGATCGGCTTCCCGATCGGCGCGGTCCCGGCGGGCGGCGCCGATGTCACCACCTTCCTCTCCTACGCGGTGGAGAAGAAGCTGGCCAAGAAGCCGGAGGAGTTCGGCAAGGGCGCGATCGAGGGCGTGGCCGGACCGGAGGCGGCCAACAACGCGGCCGCGGCCGGGGTGCTGGTCCCGTTGCTCACCCTCGGCCTGCCCACCTCGGCCACCGCGGCGATCATGCTGGCCGCCTTCACCAGCTACAACATCCAGCCCGGCCCGCTGCTGTTCGAGACCGAGCCGGTGCTGGTGTGGACGCTGATCGCCTCGCTGTACGTGGGCAACGTGATGCTGCTGGTGCTCAACCTGCCGCTGGCCGGGCTGTGGGTGAAGATCTTGCGAGTTCCGCGGCCCTACCTGTACGCGGGCATCCTGCTGTGCGCCTCGCTGGGCGCCTACGCGGCCAGCAGCGCCTGGCAGGGCCTGATCGTGCTCGCCGGGATCGGCCTGCTCGGTTTTGTCATGCGGCGCTACGGCTGGCCGGTCGCGCCGGCGGTGCTCGGGCTGATCCTGGGCCCGGTGGCCGAGACCAACCTGCGCAAGGCGTTGCAGATCAGCCAGGGTGACCTCGGTGCGCTGGTGCACACCCCGTTCTCCATCGTGGTGCTCGGCGCGGCAGTGCTCGCGGTCGGTCTGCCGCTGGTGCTGCGGGCCAGGGCGGCGCTCAGGAACCGGTCGAGTCCGGCTGAATCCCCATCGAGATATTGAAAGTTGGTTCTTTTCCAACGTCCTATCACGCTATCGCTGTTTGTGGTTGGTTGCTCGCCATGCGTGTTCAACGAGGAATGATGGCCGCGAGTGCGGTACTGCTCGCCGCTGGACTCATCGCGGGCTGTGGTGGCGCAGGCGCCGCCGGGCCAGGAGCGCCGGTGGAGAAGCTGCGCCTGATGGTGCCCGCCAAGGCGGGCGGTGGCTGGCACCAGACCGCCGAGGCCGTGCGCAACGTGCTGCAACGGGACAACCTGGCCACCGGCACCGAGGTGTTCAACGTGGCCGGGGCCAACGGCATCACCGGGCTGAACCAGCTCACCGGCGAGCGCAACGACAAGGTGCTCATGGTGATGGGCAAGGTCATGGTCGCCAGCGTGATCAACTCGAAGTCGGCCAAGACGCTCAAGCAGACCACCCCGCTGGCCCGGCTCACCAGCGAGAGCATGGCGCTGGTGGTGCCGGCCAAGTCCCCGTACACCAACCTGCAGGAGTTCCTGACCGGCTGGAAGCAGGACAGCAAGGGCACCGTGGTCACCGGCGGTGTGGTGGCCGACGTGGACCACATCCTGGCCGGGCTGATCGCGGACGAGGTCGGCATCGACCCCAAGATGGTCAACTTCCTGCCGAACCAGGGCGGCGGTGGCGAGTCGGTGGCCAAGCTGCTCTCCGGCGAGGCGAAAGCGGGCATCTCCGGCGTCTCCGAGTACGCCGAACAGGTGAAGGCCGGGAACCTGCGCGCGCTCGCGGTCTCCGGTGAACGGCGGTCCAAGCTGCTGCCTGACGTGAAAACGTTGAAGGAGCAGGGGGTGCCGATCGCCTACGTCAACTGGCGCGGGATCGTGGGCACCCCGGACCTCGCCGACGGCTCCCGGCAGGAACTGGTCGCCATGCTGACCCGGCTCAAGGACAGCGCGGGCTGGCAGCAGATGTTGCGGGACAAGGACTGGGAAGACGCTTTCCTGGCCGGTCCCGAGTTCGACACCTACATCGAGGCGGAGAGCGCCGCCGCGAAGAAGGTGCTCACCGAAATCGGGCTGGTCTGACCAGCACTCCTTGAGGCAGAGGCAGGGCATTGAGCACGTTCGACTACGTCATGCAGGGGTTCGCCGCCGCGGTCACCCCGGAGAACCTGCTCTTCGCCCTGCTCGGGGTGCTGCTGGGCACCCTGGTCGGGGTGTTGCCGGGGATCGGCCCCGCGATGACCGTCGCCCTGCTGCTGCCGATCACCTACTCGGTGCCTGCCGCGGCCGCGCTGATCTTGTTCGCCGGGGTGCTCTACGGCGGGATGTACGGCGGGTCCACCACGTCCATCCTGCTCAACACCCCCGGTGAATCGGCCTCGGTGATCACCGCGCTGGAGGGCAACAAGATGGCCAGGGCGGGCCGGGGGGCACAGGCGCTGGCCACCGCCGCCCTCGGTTCGTTCGTGGCGGGCACCATCGGCACCGTGCTGCTGGCCCTGCTCGCCCCGCAGGTCGCCGACTGGGCGGTGCACCTGACCTCCGCGGACTACTTCGCGCTGACCATGCTCGCCTTCTGCACGGTGGCCACCATGCTCGGCGGCAGCGCGGTCCGCGGGTTCGCCGCACTGGCCCTCGGCCTGGCCCTCGGGCTGGTGGGCCTGGACCCGATGTCCAGCCAGGAGCGCTTCACCATGGGCGTGGGCGAGCTGGCCAACGGGGTCGACCTGGTGATCGCCGCGGTGGGCCTGTTCGCGGTCGGCGAGGCCCTCTACACCGCCTCCAGGCTGCGCCACGGCGCCCCGGAGGTGATTCCGGTCAACCGGGTCTGGTGGCTGCCCAAGGAGGACCTCAAGCGCTCCTGGAAGCCCTGGCTGCGCGGGGCGGCACTGGGCTTCCCGCTCGGCGCGGTGCCCGCGGGCGGCCCGGTGATCTCCACCTTCCTCTCCTACGCGGTGGAGAAGAAGCTGACCAAGCACCCGGAGGAGTTCGGCAAGGGCGCGATCGAGGGGGTGGCCGGGCCGGAGGCGGCGAACAACGCGGGCGCCGCGGGCATGCTGGTGCCGCTGCTCACCCTGGGGCTGCCCACCTCGGCCACGGCGGCGGTGATGCTGGCCGCCTTCGGCAGCTACAGCATCGAACCCGGTCCGCTGCTGTTCCAGACCCAGCCGCTGCTGGTCTGGACGCTGATCGCCTCGCTGTATCTGGGCAATGTGATGTTGCTGGTCTTAAATCTGCCGCTTGTTGGCATCTGGGTGAAAATTCTGCGGATTCCGCGTCCATATCTTTATGCGGGCATCTTGGTCTGCGCCTCGCTCGGGGCGTATGCGGGCAGCCAGCAGTACTCGGGTCTGCTCGTGCTGCTGGCCCTGGGCGTGGCCGGACTGGCCATGCGCCGCTACGGCTGGCCGGTGCTGCCCGCCATCCTCGGCCTGGTGCTCGGCCCGATCGCCGAGGAGAACCTGCGCAAGGCGCTGCAGGTCAGCCAGGGTGATCCGGGGGCGCTGGTGGCCAGCCCGTTCGCCAAGATCGTGCTCGGGCTGGCGGTGCTGAGCCTGCTGGTCCCGCTGGTGCTGCGCGGCCTGCGGGCGGCCCGCGCCCGCTCGGCTGCGCCGGTCAGCTGACCAGGTCGCTCAGTTGACCGGGTTGGAGGGCGGCAGCAGCTGGAGCACGTCGAGCCGGGTGTTGAGCATCCGGGTGCTCTCCATCATGTCCGCGACCCGCTGCAACCGGACCGGGTTGATCGACACCGGGTAGGTGCCCACCGCCACCAGGGCCGCGGTCAGGTTGTCCAGCTCGGCGTACTTGACCAGCACCTCCTGCACCTTCAGGTGGTTGGTGCCGAGCAGCTGGGCGTCGGCGAGCACCTTGCGGAAGGCGGCGTAGGTCTTGGGGCTCTCCTCGGCGGACTTGCGAATCGCGGCGTAGCCCGACATCGGGAAGTCCAGGGTGCCGCCGCGGGCGGTGTCGCTGAGCACGACCGCGCCGATGGTCTTCTGGATCCGGGTGATGTGCGGCTCGACCATCCAGGCGGCGTCGATCTTGCTCGCGACCAGTTCGGACTCCATCTTGCTGAAGTCCATCGGCTTGAGGTTGAAGTTGGGCGCGCCCGCCGCGTTCATCACGCTCTTGGTGGTCAGCGCGCCGATGCTGTCCAGCGCGTCCACCCCGATGGTCGGCTTGCTCACGCCGCGGTTGAGCGCGACGAAGTTGGAGTTCTTCAGCGTGACCAGCGCCATGGTGTTGGTGCCTGCCTGGTACGCCTCGCCCTGCAACTGCAGGTCGGTGCCCTCCGAGGCGGCCTTGAAGAAGGTCACATGGCTGGCGAAGGCGATGTCGATGGTCCCGTTGCGCAGGGATTCCATCGCCTGCTTCTCGTTGTCCTGCGGGATCGCGTCGATGTTGAGGCCGGCGGCGGCGAACTTGCCGTCCTCCTTGGCCATGTACAGCGGCGCCACATCCACCAGCGGCAGGATGCCCACCCGCAGGTTGGTCTTCTCCAGCACCGGCTTGGTCCCGGCGCTGTCGCCCCCGAACAGCGAGCAGCTCGCCGTGACCGCCACCATCGCCGTGCTCAGCGCCACTGCCACGCCACGTCGCAGCGTCTTGTTCGCCATCGGGAGAGCCTCTCGCCGTCCTGCCTTCGTGCCGCATACCACCACGGCTGACCTACACCGCGACGCACGCTCTGTCTGTGCGCAGTGTCGCAGTGTGCCGGAAGACGATGCTATCGAGGTAAGCGCCACCCACAAGAAGGACTTCAGATAGAGCTTTGGACACGTTCCGCAATCTTGCCCTTTCGCGCTGTGGGGGATTCCCACTAGGCTCTCCGGCCTAGCCGCTGGTGGTTCAGCTCTGCCACGCGTGTGCTCGGCGCCAACCCCCCTGGCGTCCCGAGTAAGAGCTGTGCTGCAATTCGGCCCGATTCGCGAGTCCAACCTCGGTCCGGGGAGGGACCGGGACACTGCTGCTGGAAGAGGAAGCCCAGGGTGGCCCGTCGAGAGAAAGGTCCCAGCCAGCGTGGCGCGGGGGAAGCCCCGCGCTCGGAGACCCCCGAAAAGGGTGATGAGGCGGCTTCGAAGAGTAATGGGGCCACGCAGGAGCGGGGAACCGCGACACCGGACTCCACACCGGTGAGCACGGGCAAACCGTTGCAGTCCAGGTCGGTCCAGGAGGCGGGCACGGCCCGCTGGCGCCTGCGCAACTGGCGACTGCGGAGCAAGCTGCTCGCTGTCCTCCTCATCCCGACGGTGGTCGCCCTCGTGCTGGGTGGCGTCCAGGTGATCAACGAGATCGACCAGGCCGGCCGGCTGGCCAGGTTGGCGACACAGGCTCAGTTGCAGGGCAGTGTGTCCACACTGGTGCACCAGATGCAGCGCGAGCGGGACCTCACGGTCCGGTTCGTGGCCTCGTCCAACGACGAGCGGAACGACCAGTCCCCGGTGCTGGATCGCCAGCGCAAGCGCGTCATCGACGCCACCGAGGTGCTGCGCAACCAGCTCAACGAGGTCGGGCCCTCACTGGATGAGACCACCCGGCGCTCCTACATCACCGTCGTACAGCAGCTTGAGCGGCTCAACCGGCTCCGTCAGGTGGCCGGGCTCACCGCGTACCCCGAGACCGAGATCCTGCGTAACTACACCGAGTCCATCCAGGCCCTGCTCGACCTGGGTGAGATCGCGGGCACCCAGGCCGACCAGCCGGAACTGATCCGGCTGCAGCTGGCCGCGGTCGCCCTCGGCCGGGCCAAGGAGCAGGTCTCCCGCAAGCGCGCGATCCTGCTGGACA
The DNA here is from genome assembly GCF_023094165.1 of Crossiella sp. S99.2. Taxonomy (GTDB): domain Bacteria; phylum Actinomycetota; class Actinomycetes; order Mycobacteriales; family Pseudonocardiaceae; genus Crossiella. Next base: position 474,361 of record NZ_JALMDK010000002.1, read on the forward strand.
TCCTCCAGCAGAAGAAGTTCGAGCAGAACCAGACCAGGCAGATCCTGGCCGCGGACGCCGAACTGGAGGCCGCGCGCAACGACTTCCGCAAGTCGGCCACGCCCGAGCAGCGCAGGCAGTACGACGACACCGTCACCGGTCTGATCGTCGACGTGGCCAACAACCTGCAGGAGGCGGTGCTCCAGGTCGCGGCTTCGGCGCAGACCCCGCCCGCCTCGGCCTTCGCCAACCTGCAGACCGACAACTGGGACATGGCAGCGACGCTGACCATCAACCTGAACCAGCGGGTGCAGAACTCGCTCATCGAGCAGTTCAAGGCGGACACCGCGGCCGCGGCGGCGGAGGTGCGCGCCTCGGCGACCACCCGGTCCATCCTGGTGCTCGCCGCGCTCGCGCTGGCGGTGTTCCTGGCGATGCTGGTGGCCTACTCGCTGCTGCGCCCGCTGCGCATCCTGCGCCGCACGGCGCTGGAGGTGGCCGACCGCAAGCTGCCCGAGGCGGTCGAGCGGATCCTGGCCGCGCCGGACCCGGCCGAGGCGGCCAAGACCGCCATCGAACCGGTGCCGGTGCACACCCGCGAGGAGGTCGGGCAGGTCGCCCGGTCCTTCGACGCGGTCCACGGCGAGGCGGTCCGGCTGGCGGCCGAACAGGCCCTGCTGCGGGACAACGTGAACGCGATGTTCGTCAACCTCTCCCGCCGCTCCCAGGCCCTGGTGGAACGCCAGCTCAGCCTGATCGACCGGCTGGAGCAGGACGAGCAGGACCCGGACCAGCTCTCCAGCCTGTTCGAGCTGGACCACCTGGCCACTCGAATGCGCCGCAACAGCGAGAACCTGCTGGTCCTCGCGGGCACCGACCTCACCAGGCGGCTCACCCGCCCGGTGCCGGTGGCCGAGGTGGTCGGCGCGGCCGTGTCCGAGGTCGAGCAGTACGCCAGGGTGCAGGTCACCGCGGTCCCCGACCTGGCGGTGATGGGCCGCGCGGTCAACGACGTGGTGCACCTGGTGGCCGAGCTGCTGGACAACGCCACCGCGTTCTCCGACCCGAACACCAAGGTCACCGTGCGCACCGCGCGGACCCGCAAGGGCGAGCTGGCGATCGAGATCAGCGACCGCGGTGTGGGCATGCCCGAGCAGGAGATCAACGACTACAACCAGCGGCTCGCCGAGCCGCCCGAGGTCGACGTCGCGGTCTCCCGCCGGATGGGCCTGTTCGTGGTCGGCCGGCTGGCCCAGCGGCACGACATCCGGGTCCGCCTGCGCAACAACGAGGACATCGAGGGCGGCACCACCGCGCTCGTGGTGGTCCCGGCCGAACTGATCCAGCCGCTCAGCTCGCCCGCCGCGAGCCGCACCTCGGCCGGATCGCTGTTCACCCAGTCGCACACGGGTTCGCAGCCGCCGGTGCTCTCGCCCTACCAGCAGACCGCCGCGTCGGTGATCAACACCGGCGAGCACCGTTCGCTGTTCACCGCGGCCAATGACCCGGTGGAGCAGAGCCAGCCCTCGTTGCCGCCGATTCCGCCGGTGGCCGAGCCGGAGCTGCCCGCCGAGATCAGCGCACCGGTGGCGGCCGAGCCCGCCGAGCACACGGACCTGTCCGTGCAGGTGTTCACCAGCCGGGGCGAGCAGGATCCGGCGGCCCCGCCGGAGCTGTCCGCGCCGAGGGACATCTTCCAGCCGGTGGTCCCGCCCGAGCCGCAGCCCGACCCGGAGCCTGCTCCGGAGCCCGAGCCGGACCCGCTCGCCGAGCGGACCCAGGCCGGGTACAGCAACCCGATCGTGCCCAGGGCCTCGATCACGCCGCCTGCCTACGGCGCGCTGAACGGGACGGGGGAGCGGCCCAAGGGCGTCGAGTACGACCTGGACGCGCCCACCGAACGGCTGCCGATCTACGAAGCGGTGCTCTCGCAGTGGTTCCAGGCGGTGGACAGCGAGCCGGTCGGCGGGGCAGCCCCCTACCTCGGCTCTGACCGCGGTGACCTGGGCCTCGGCCCGGTCCCGCCGGTGAAGAAGCAGTCCGGCACGCCCGCCCCGGAATCCCGGCCGGAGCCCAGGACCGAGCAGGTCCGCCTGCCCGAGCCGAAGACCGAGCAGGTCCGGCTGCCCGCGCCCGAGCCCAAGACCGAGCAGGTCAAGGCGCCCGAGCCGCAGCGACCGGTGGAGCCGGAACGTCCGGTGGAGCGCTCGGCGCCGCAGCCCACCCTCAATGAGGCAGCGGCCGGTCGGAGTGGGACAGCAGAGCCGGAGCAGGCGCCTGCTCCGCAGCGACGCCCGGCGGTTGAACGTCCGGCCGCCCGCCTCCAGGATGAGACGGTGACCGCGCACCGGCCCGCCACCGACTGGCACTCGCCAGGCGATGACGGCTGGCAGGCCGCGCAGGCGGTGCTGAGCAGCGCCAACTCGCTGTCCGCGCAGACCACGGCCGGCCTGCCCAAGCGGGTGCCCAAGGCCCACCTGGTCCCGGGTTCGGCGGCGCCTCGTCAGCAGTTGCCGTCGAAGGCGCCGGCGTCCGGTCGCTCCGCGGACAATGTTCGTGGGAGGATGTCAAGTTTCCAGCAGGGAATCCGCCGGGGACGACACAGCAGGATCGACGTCCTGACCAACGAGTCGGCACCGAACGATGACGAGACCCGCTCCAACGGGCAGGCGAGGAACGAGGAGCAGCCGTGAACGAGCCAGCCGTGACGGCCCTTGAGGAGGAGTCCGCGTGACCGAGTCAGTCCAACAGCCAGGCAGCTTCGGTTGGTTGATCACTGACTTCGTGCGCCGGGTGCCCGGTGTCGCCCACGCGGTCGTGGTCTCCGCCGACGGTCTGATGCTCGCCGGATCGGAGGGCCTGCCCAGAGACCGGGCGGAACAGCTCTCCGCGGTCTCCTCCGGCCTGATCAGCCTGACCGCGGGGGCCGCGAGGTGCTTCGAGGCCGGTGAGGTGGCCCAGACGGTGGTCGAGATGGAGCGGGGTTACCTGTTCCTGATGTCGATCAGCGACGGGTCCTGCCTCTCCGTGCTCGCCGCGCCGAACTGCGACATCGGCCTGGTGGCGTACGAGATGACCTTGCTCGTGGAGCGGGTCGGCCAGCAACTCACCCCCGAACTGCGCGCCCAGCTCCACGGCGTGGTGCGCAGATAATGAAGCGATGGGGGTGACACAGCGATGACCACAGGTTCAGGCTTCACTGGCGACCGGTTCGACTACAAGGAGTGGGCGCTGGGCGGCTTCGGATACAACGAGCCGGACGACGACGGCGAGCTTCGGGGCGAGCACCCGGACACGCTGTCGCCGCGCGGCGGGCTGGACGGGATGGGTTCGGGCCTCTTCGGCGGCCCTGGCGCGGATCTGTTCGGCGGCGGGATGGTCGAGGACTCCCCCATCCCCCAGCAGGCCGCGCCGGGGGCCGCCTCGGCCGAGCCGGACCCCTTCACCGAGACCGGTTCGCTGGTGCGCCCCTACACCCGGACCGGCGGGCGTACCCGCCCCGACTACGACCTGGCCATCGAGGCGCTGGTGTCCACCAGTGACCACGGCCGGGATGCCGCGGTGCTGCCCGAACACCGCTCCATCTGCGGGCTCTGCCTGGACGCCCGATCGGTCGCCGAGGTGGCCGCGCACCTCCGCCTGCCCCTTGGCGTCGTGCGGGTGCTCATCGGCGACATGGCGGGGCTCGGGCTTGTCACGATTCACCAGGGCGGCTTGGTAATGGGGGACCGGCCGTCGCTTGCGTTCCTGGAAAGGGTGCTCAGTGGCCTCCGCAGGCTCTAATCCCCGCAATACGCCGGACACTCGGCGGGCCACCACCTCGGCCAAGATCGTGGTGGCCGGCGGGTTCGGCGTCGGGAAGACGACATTCGTCGGCGCGGTGTCCGAGATCGTGCCGCTGACCACCGAAGCGGTGATGACCGAGGCCAGTGTCGGGGTCGATGACCTCAGCGCCACGCCCAACAAGGTCACCACCACGGTGGCGATGGACTTCGGTCGTGTCTCACTGGACAGCGACCTCATCCTCTACTTGTTCGGCACTCCCGGTCAGCACCGGTTCTGGTTCATGTGGGACGACCTGGTCCGCGGCGCCATTGGCGCGGTGGTGCTGGTGGATACCCGCAGGCTGGCTGATGCTTTCGCCTCGATCGATTTCTTCGACGACCGGCAGTTGCCCTATGTCGTGGCGATCAACTGCTTCGACGGGACGTTGCATCACCGTGTCGAGGACGTGCGTGAGGCCCTCACTATCGAGGAGGGCGTGCCGATCATCACCTGTGACGCCCGGAGTCGGGAGTCCACCAAGCAGGCGCTGATCCACCTGGTGGAGCACGCCATGCGGCAGTGGATGGCGGTTCGCGCGGGCTGATCAGGCCCGGACAGCACGAAGGCCCCGGCTGGCGCAGCCGGGGCACTTCGGGCTACCGCGTGACTAGCGATTGGTCACAATGCCGCCATCACATCGGTGTGCACGAAGTCGTTTCCCTTGAACAGCAGCGGTTCCCGATGCTCTCGCGCCAGCGCATAGGAGAAGCAGTCGCCGAAGTTCAGTCCGGCCGGGTGTCCGCTGCCCTTGCCGTAGTCCCAGTAAGCCCGGCGGGCGATCAGCGCCTGGTCGGCGGTGACCGGCATGATCTCGATGCTCATCCTGGCCAGAAGGTCGTCAAGCAGGCGCGAGGTAACTGGGTCACGGGTGCGTTCAACCACAGCCGCCAGTTCGACGTAGGTCGCGGCCGAGATACGGCGCTCGGCGGCGCTCTGGATGGCCTTCGCGAACGAGGGGGCATCCGGCTCGCTGTTGAGGATGGCGACGATCGCGCTGGTGTCAATGATCATGCGGGGAGTCCGGTCTCGGAATCGTAGAGCGCGTCGGTGGACAGCGGGGGCCCCGCGAGTCTGGTGCTGATCCTCGCGGCGAGGGCGAGCAGATCATTGGCCATGGTGGCGTCCTCGGTCTGCTGGTGATGGTCCAGCAGGCGTTCCAGCCGCTCGCGCAGTGCGACGATGATCGCGGCTGTCTTGTTTTCGCCGGTGAACGCGCCGATCTCGGTGGCCAGCCGTTCCGCCTCGGGGTTCTTGATGTTCAGGCTCACCGCATTCCTCCCAGCGTCGATGTCTACCATTGGCTTACTCAGATTCTACCCTATCTTCCTCGGCGTCGTTCTCGGCTAATCCCCGCAATACGCCGGACACTCGGCGGGCCACCACCTCGGCCAAGATCGTGGTGGCCGGCGGGTTCGGCGTCGGGAAGACGACATTCGTCGGCGCGGTGTCCGAGATCGTGCCGCTGACCACCGAAGCGGTGATGACCGAGGCCAGTGTCGGGGTCGATGACCTCAGCGCCACGCCCAACAAGGTCACCACCACGGTGGCGATGGACTTCGGTCGTGTCTCACTGGACAGCGACCTCATCCTCTACTTGTTCGGCACTCCCGGTCAGCACCGGTTCTGGTTCATGTGGGACGACCTGGTCCGCGGCGCCATTGGCGCGGTGGTGCTGGTGGATACCCGCAGGCTGGCTGATGCTTTCGCCTCGATCGATTTCTTCGACGACCGGCAGTTGCCCTATGTCGTGGCGATCAACTGCTTCGACGGGACGTTGCATCACCGTGTCGAGGACGTGCGTGAGGCCCTCACTATCGAGGAGGGCGTGCCGATCATCACCTGTGACGCCCGGAGCCGGGAGTCCACCAAGCAGGCGCTGATCCACCTGGTGGAGCACGCCATGCGGCAGTGGATGGCGGTTCGCGCGGGCTGATCAGGCCCGGACAGCACGAAGGCCCCGGCTGGCGCAGCCGGGGCACTTCGGGCTACCGCGTGACTAGCGTGCGGCTCGTTCGGCGATCTTCGCCTTGGCCGCGGCGCGGATGCCCTCCGACTTGGACTTGCGGCCCTCCCCGTTGCCGCCGACCGTGAGGCCGAGCCCGGCGCCCACGTTGCCGTCGCAGCTGGCGTTGACCGTGACGCCGCCGTTGACCCCGGCGCCCGCGGCGCAGTTCAGGCCGATGCTGGCGTTGCCGACCACCACCGCGTTGACGCTGCCGGCGCCCGCGCCCAGGCTCAGGCCGGTGATGCCCGCGCTCGCGGTCGGGTTGACCGCCACCTGCGGACCGGCGTCCCTTGGCTTGGCCTTGACCGTCGCCTGCCTGCCGGTGATCTTGGCCGTGGCCGCCTTGCGGATCCCGTCACCCAGGCTGACATCGGCGTTGGCCCCGATGTCGGCGCTGACGTTCACATCGGCGTCCACCGCGCCGTCCAGGGCGTTGATGCCCAGTCCGACACCCGCGTCGGCGTCCACCGTGGCGGTGAGGCCAATGCCGTCACTGACGTCCAGGCCGACGCTGCCGTTGAGGCTGACGTTCACATCGCCGTTGACGCCCACGTTGATGCTGCCGACGCTCGCGCCCAGGCTCAGGCCGGTGATCGAGATCCCAACGTTGGGCCGGATGCCGGCCTGGGGCTTGTCCCCAGCGCTGGCGAGCCCGGCACAGGCGAGCAGGCCGAGTGATACCGCCGTGAAGCCCGCAGCCGAGCGCAGGGCCAGTCGGGAAATGGTCATGCCATTCCTCCTCCGCAGTCGTTCGTGAAACGGTCCGAAAGACCGCCGGGTCGGAGGTGGCCGGTGCAGGTGGCAACCTCCGCTGCGAGAACGCTAGGCCGGAAAAGGCCACTACAACGGGTGGTCCGCGCGCCCCGTCGAGTGGATCGTCCACAGAGGACCGTTGTGCCTGCGCTGGGCACGTATTCGCAGGGGGGAACGATTCAGTTCAACGTCGTTCCGTATTCGATCTTGGATCGGCCACCATGATCGGCGACCGCCGGAGGGGTGGGTGAGACGCGCAGCGAGATCAGACGTCCTCGACCACGGCCACCGAGGTGATCCGGTGCACCGGAAAACGGCGCAGCGCGCCATGGGCCTGATCGAAGCCCTCGAGCATGCCGCCAGCCACGCTCACCGGGTTCACCACCCGCTGGCTGGCCACCCCGTGGTTGTCCACAAAACCGAGCCAGACGCTGCGACCCGCCTCGGCGGCCGCACGCAGCAGGGCCAGGGTGGTCGCGCTGTCCGTCGGGGAGATTGTGGCACCCCGCGGTGTGGCGGCCGCGGCGTCCCCCGCTTTCATCTGCGCGATGACCGCCAGCAGCTGGTCCTCGCTCGGCCCGCCGGGCAGCATCGGACGGCGGTTGTGCCTGGTCCGGGCGGTGATCCGGCGGCCGGCCGGGCGCAGGTCGAGCACCTGTCCGTCCGGGCCCTCCGCGGCCGGGGCGAACCCGGCGGCGCGCAGCCCGTCCAGCACCTCGGCCAGGCTCATCGGGCTGATCAGCACCGTCGGCGCGATCCGGCGCAGGTCCAGCCGTTCGGCCGCCGCGCTGGCCAGCACCTCGGCCACCAGCACCGGGTCGTCGCAGCGCAGGAAGGACCCGGCCGCGCCGCCGCGCAGCCGTCCGTGCCGCCGGGCCACGTCGTCGATCAGGTAGGTCAGCGACTGCGGCACCGGGGTGCGCGAGCGACTGCGGAACAACTCGTGCAGGTCGGCCGCGGTGCGCCCGGCGTCCAGCGCGCGCCGCGCGGTGGCCTCGGTGACCCGGTACACCGTGGCCCCGCCCGCCGACTCCACATCGGCGACCAGCGCGATGTCCGCGGCCAGGTCGGCCTCCAGTGGGCCGGGCGCGACCACGGTCAGGTCGGCCTGCACCAGCACGTGGTCCACCGGCGCGGGCAGCGCCTCGGCCATCGCCTTGGCGGCCGCGATGGGGCCCTCGGTCAGCAGCGTGCGGCCCGGTCCGGCCAGCGCGTCCAGTGCGATCACGCCCAGCGCGGTGCCCTCGGTGACGGTCCACTCGACCAGGTCGTCGCGCAGCCTGCCGCCGCGCCGGGGCGCCCGCCAGGCCAGCACCGCGGCCAGCTGCCGGACGTCCTTGACGGTGGCGCCCGGCGGCAGGTCGGCCAGCAGGTCCAGCACCCGCCGCCGTTCCCGCGGCGCGACCGGGCGGCGCAGCTCCTCACTGAGCACGCCCAGCGGCCGGTCCTTTTCGTCCCGGCGGCCGTAGAGACCAGGCAGCCTCGGCAGGTCCAGCCAGGCCTGGGCCAGCGTGGCCCAGCGCTGCTCGGGGGCGCCGACCAGCCAGGTGTCGGCCAGCGTGGTGGGCACCCACTCCGGCTCGTTGCCCTCGCTGTCGCCGACCAGTCCGGCGCCGACCACCAGTTCGGCCAGCAGCCCGGCCCGGCGCTCCTCGACCTCGATCTCCTTGGCCAGCCTGCGCAGCTCGCGCACGCCCAGCCCGCCGGAGCGCAGCACCGGCGGCGGCTCCTCGCTCCAGAACCCGATCAGCGCCTCGACCTGACGGCCCAGCTCCATGGCCGCCCCGGCCGCGGTCGCGTCCACCGTGGACAGCGGGTACGCGCCGGTGTCCAGCCGCGGTTCGGTCACCTCGACGGCGCGGAAGGCCCGGTCTCCGCGCAGTGCAAGCCCGACCTGCCTTGGCAGCTCCACGGTCTCGGCGTCCCGGCGCAGCAGCAGACCGCGGGCCAGCAGCTTCTGCACCGGGTTGCGCGCCCGCTCCAGCGGCACCACCACCCCGGCGTCCTTGGTCCGCCCGGTCGGCTGACCACTGGCCAGGGTCTCCAGCAGCTTGCGCTCGCCCTCGTCCAGCCGGTCCAGCAGCGCGGGCAGGTCCACCTCGTCCAGCCGCGGGTCCGGCCGCCCCAGCCCGGCCGGGAACAACGTCACCGCCTCGGTGGCCGCGGGCGGCACGCACAGCCCGGTGTCCGGCCCCCAGGCCAGCGCGCGGGAGCGCAACAGCTCCACCGCGGCCTTGCAGGCCCGGACCGGCACACCCTTGCTGAGCAGCGCGGACACCTCGGTCAGCGGCCGCGGCCCGAGGTCGGCCCCGGCCAGCAGCAACGCCTCCAGCACGGTCAGCGTGAAGGAGTCCAGGTCCTCGCAGGCCCTGGCGATCGAGGCGCGGATACCGGCGCGGGTGGCCAGCACACTGGTGTCGCCGGGGGAGGGCGTGGCCAGGTCGGGGCGGGCGCGCAGCAGGGCCGCGAGCCTCGTCTCGTCCTGCGCGCGCAGCCACGCGGCGAGTGAAGGACCGGACATCCCCTCCACGGTATCTGCCCGCGCCGGATCGTCGGGCACACTATGGCGCGTACGACGACAGAGGAGGATTGACGTGTCCAAGGCCGAGCGCCACGCGGATCGGATCGAGCCCACCTGGCCCGAGGGTCCCTCCGAGAAGGAGCACGCGGTCAGCGAGCTCGTCAGCCACCTCCAGGGCGCGCAGTCGCCGTTCGGCGAGGTGAGCTTCCCGTTCGAGTCGGTGCCCTACAGCCACCCGACCACGGTGATCAACAAGTGACAGTGGCGTAGTTCACGCGGCTCGGAACAAATTCAACCTTTCCGAGCCGCGTGCGTACTTTAAGTAACCCGGGACTACGCTCATCGGTTGAAAGCGTTGTCTTGGAGGCCACCAATGCCGGTTCCTGGTCCTGGGTACTCGATCACCGTCCGCCTTGAGGCGCCGCCGTCGGCGAGCGCGGCTGGCGACATGGCCAGCGCGGTCGGCCGGGTGGGTGGCGTGATCACCGCCTTCGACGTGGTCGAGTCGCACAACGACCGGGTCATCGTCGACATCACCTGCAACGCCATCGGCGCCAACCACGTCAACGACATCACCGACGCGCTGGCGCTGCTGCCGGGGGTGAAGGTCCGCAAGATCTCCGACCGGACCTTCCTGATCCACCTCGGCGGCAAGCTGGAGATCGCCTCCAAGATCCCGCTGCGCAACCGGGACGACCTCTCCCGCGCCTACACCCCTGGCGTGGCCCGGGTCTGCCAGGCCATCGCGGCCAACCCCGAGGACGCCCGCCGCCTGACCATCAAGCGCAACACCGTCGCCGTGGTCACCGACGGCTCCGCGGTGCTGGGCCTGGGCAACCTCGGCCCGGAGGCCGCGCTGCCGGTGATGGAGGGCAAGGCGGTGCTGTTCAAGAAGTTCGCCGGGGTGGACGCCTGGCCGGTCTGCCTGGACACCCAGGACACCGAGGAGATCATCCGCGCGGTGGAGCTGATCGCCCCGGTCTACGGCGGCATCAACCTGGAGGACATCGCCGCGCCGCGCTGCTTCGAGATCGAGGCCCGGCTGCGCGAGAAGCTGAACATCCCGGTCTTCCACGACGACCAGCACGGCACCGCGATCGTGGTGCTCGCCGCGCTGCGCAACGCGCTGCGCGTGGTGGGCAAGGAAATCTCCGACACCAAGATCGCGGTCTGCGGGGTCGGCGCGGCCGGTTCGGCCATCATCCGGTTGCTGCTCAAGCAGAAGCCGGGCGACATCATCGCGGTGGACGTGGACGGCATCGTGCACCCCGGCCGCGAGGGCATGGACCCCAACCTGCGGTGGGTGGCCGACAACACCAACGCGGCCAAGGTCACCGGCAGCCTGCACGACGCGCTGGTCGGCGCGGATGTGTTCATCGGGGTGAGCGCGCCCAACCTGTTCGGCGCCGACCAGGTGGCCACGATGGCCAAGGACGCCATCGTGTTCGCGCTGGCCAACCCGGACCCCGAGATCGACCCCCTGGAAGCCCAGCAGCACGCCGCCGTGGTCGCCACCGGCCGCAGCGACTACCCGAACCAGATCAACAACGTGCTGGCCTTCCCCGGCGTCTTCCGCGGCCTGCTCGACGCCAACGCCAAGACCATCACCGACGAGATGCTGGTGGCCGCGGCCGGTGCGATCGCCGATGTGGTCGCGCCGGAGCGGGTCAACGCCTCCTTCATCGTGCCCAGCGTGTTCGACACCACCGTCGCGCCCGCGGTGGCCGAGGCCGTGCGCAAGGCCGCCGGATCGGCCGTGGCGGGCTGAACCGGTCAACGGCCTAGCATTCGCTTGTGAGCGAACGCGGTGAGCTGACCCACGTCGACGAAGCCGGGGCGGCCCGGATGGTGGACGTCTCCGGCAAGGAGATCACCAGCAGGGCCGCGGTGGCCTCCGGCGTGCTGCGCACCACCGCCGAGGTGGTCGAGCTGCTGCGCCGGGACGGGCTGCCCAAGGGCGACGCGCTGGCGACCGCGCGGATCGCCGGGATCATGGGCGCCAAGCGCACCCCGGACCTGGTGCCGCTGTGCCACCCGATCGCGCTCTCCGGCGTCAAGCTCGACCTGGCGCTGGGCGAATCCGAGGTGGTGATCACCGCGACGGTGCGCACCACCGATCGCACCGGGGTGGAGATGGAGGCGCTCACCGCGGTGGCCGTCGCCGGGCTCACCCTGCACGACATGGTCAAGGCGGTGGACCCGGCCGCGGTGCTCGACGCCGTCCGGGTTGACCGCAAGGAGGGTGGGAAGACGGGACTATGGACGAGACCGCAGCCGTGAACCCGCGCAGCGCCAGGGTGATCACCGCCTCCAACCGGGCCAGCAGCGGGGTCTACGCCGACCGCACCGGCCCGGTGATCGTGAGCTGGCTGCGCGAGCGCGGCTTCTGGGTGCCCGAGGCCGAGGTGGTGCCCGACGGCGATCCGGTGGGCCAGGCCCTGCGCAAGGCGGTCACCGAACGGGTCGACGTGGTGATCACCACCGGCGGCACCGGCATCAGCCCCACCGACCGCACCCCGGAGGCCACCAGGTCGGTGCTCGACTACGAGGTGCCCGGCCTGGCGGACGCGATCCGGGCCGCCGGGCAGCCCGCGGTCCCCACAGCGGCTCTCTCGCGCGGGCTGGCCGGGGTGGCCGGTCGGACCCTCGTGGTGAACCTTCCGGGCTCCACGGGCGGTGTGCGGGACGGTCTGGGGGTGCTTGAGGGCGTGCTGGACCACGCGGTGAGCCAGCTTCGCGGCGGCGATCACACCCCCGGCGGGCTCCCGCAGGCGGGCCCGGCGGCCGCGGTGCTGCGCGCCGAGGTCACCGAGGACCCCGTTGACGTGGAGGAACACGCCCGCCTGGTGGCCCATCCGGCCGCGGGCGCGGTGGTCACCTTCGCCGGCGTGGTCCGCGACCACGACGAGGGCCGCGGCGTGACCGAGCTGGAGTACACCGGCCACCCCAGCGCGGCCGAGGTCATCGCCGAGGTCGCCGCGGAGATCGCGCTCCGGCACCAGGGCATCAGGGCCATCGCGGTCAGCCACCGGATCGGCCAGCTCAAGATCGGCGACGCCGCGCTGGCCTGCGCCGTGGCCGGGGAACACCGCAGGGAGGCTTTCGCCGCCTGCGCCGACCTGGTCGACGAGGTCAAGCGCCGCCTGCCCATCTGGAAGCGCCAGCTCTTCACCGACGGCGCCGAGGAATGGGTCAACTGCCCCTGAACACACGCGAAACCCCCGGTCGCCACGTGAACGACCGGGGGTTTCGCGGAGCGTGCCTAGCGAGTCGCCAGACTCACTTCACGTCGAGCTGCTGGCCCGGGAAGATCAGGTCAGCGTTCTTGACGATGTCCTTGTTGCGCTCGAACAGCGCCTTCCAGCCACCGTTCACCTGCAGCTTCTGCGCGATGGTGGACAGCGTGTCACCCGCGACGACGGTGTAGTCAGCACCGTTGCGCTCGGTGGCGACCGGAGCGGACTGGACCGGCGCGGCCGGCTTGATGACCGGCTTGGCCGCGGCAGGCTTGGGAGCGGCCTGCTTCTTCACGACCGGCTTAGTCGCGGCGGGCTTCGGGGCGGGCTTTGCGTTGCCGCCGCCACCACCGTGGCCAACCTTCTTGCCGCAGGACGGCCACGGCTGGAGCTTGCGGGCCGCGTACAGGCGCTCGGCGACAGCGATCTGCTGCTCACGAGTGGCCTGGTGGGCGTACGGGGCGTACGCGCCGCCACCGTTGGAGAGCCAGGTGCCACGGTCGAACTGGAGGCCGCCGTAGAAGCCATTACCGGTGTTGACATTCCACCGGCCGCCGCTCTCGCACTTGGCCAGAGCGTCCCAGTTCACGCCACTCGCAGCGCTTGCGGTACCGGCCACTGCCATCGGGGCGGCAATGACGGCACCGGCCACGACAACGCGGGCCACGGTGCGGGTGATGTTGGACTGCTTGCGGTGCTTGCCTCGGTAAGAAGCCATGTCCCTCTCGCCAACCGCGCCTACGAGGTGAGCTGTCGGGTTCGAGCCGATGGAGCTGGCCCGGCCGGTTCGCACCGGCTTCACCCCAAGGACGCTGACTGCTCGCCCGGAAGTGGTTCCCCCGCCCCTGTCCAGTTGAAGTTTCGCTCGGGGTTTGGTCGGGAACCCGCTTGGACAGGGCTTGGCGCTACAGGTTCCCGTCGTGCTGGCCGGTTCGGGGCCGACCGAGAAGCGACCGTACGTAACCCGGCAGGGGTCCGCCAAACCTTCTGGACTGTGACCGTAGTCACTGTAACGTTTGGCGAAGTTCTGCGATGTCGGGTGTCGCGCCAGGTCAGCCTGCCGTTACCGCGCCGTGTCCTTACCGAGATCAATCACCGTCGGTGAGGCGTGGCTCACCCCCTCGCGGCACCCGAGTGACCCCGTAGGAACGCGGCGAGCCCCGCAAGATCATCGGTATTGAGGTGATCCACCCCGGCCGCCGCCAGCTCCCGCCAGAGCGCCGCTCGGGCCGGCCCCGCCGCGTCCGGGGTCGCCCAGAACCGGAGCCGCTGCCCGCTCGCGTGCACCCGCTGGACCAGTTCCCGCAGCTTGGCCCGCTCGGCGGCCGGCATCTCGCCCACGCCCTGCCAAGCGAACAACTTCGTCCAGTTGTCGGACACCAGCGGCGCCAGCTTCGGATCCGCGCCCGGCCCGAGGTCGTTCGGATCGGTGAGGCGTCCGTCATAGAAGGCCAGTCGATCCCGCTGACCAGCCATAACGGCCCGCGGACGGTCTCCGGAGATGACCGCGGTCACAGCCCCGCGCAGCACGAACCCGTGCAGGTACCGGCTGAACAACCAGGAGTACCGCGGCGACCGCAGCACCCGGTCCAGCTCTGCGTAGACCGCCACCCCGTTGGTCTTGATGTCCACCAGCAGCTGGAACAACCCAGGTCGCCCCGGATAAACGCGTCCGCCATTGGCCAATGCCCGCTTCCGTAGCGGCTCCAGGTACAGCGCCTGCAAGGTCCGCTCCGGCCGCAGGTCCCCAGGGTCGTGCCCGACCAGCAACGCCCCGTCCACCAGGTAGATGTCCGCCTCGACACTGGTGAACCCGTGGTCCAGCGCGTCCAGCAACGGCCGCCCGTGCTCGTAGTCGTTGTGCGCGTGCGCCTGGGTCAGGGGTTTGACCCGCCCCGCCGCCCCGGCCTGCGCCACCGATCCGCCCAGCAACCCGGCCACGGCGAGGAGCACCAGCACCGCCCGCAATCCGATCCGCACACGAACCTCCCGAGTGAGTGTGGGGCGGAAAGTAAAGCGGATGAACGACCTGCGGGTGAACGGGGACCGGCCGGTTGATTGCCGTGCCCGGGACATCCGGCCGTGCGACCATCGGCCGGGGTCAGGGGGGCTGATGGGACCGGAGATCGAGTTTCGGGTGCTCGGACCGCTGGAGGTCCGGGTCGGCGGCGTGGCGCTGGTGATCGGCGCCGCCAAGCAGCGGGTGCTGCTGGCCGCGTTGCTGTTGCAGGCGGGCGATGAGGTCCGGTTCGAGGAGCTGACCGGCACGCTGTGGGAGTCCGCGCCGCCGGCCAGCCCGCGTGCCGCGCTCCATACCTATGTGCGCCGCCTGCGCCAGGCCCTGCCCGGACCGGACCTGATCAACACCACCGAACACGGCTACCGGGTCGACCTGGCCCCGGAACAGCTCGATTTGTTCCGGCTGCGGAGCCTGATCACCGGCGCCGAACGGGCCCGCGCCGCCGAGGACGCCGACTCCGAGCGCGCCTGCCTGGCCGAGGCCCTGGACCTGTGGCGCGGCCCGGTCCTGGTGGACATCCCGTCGGAACCGTTGCGCCAGACCGACGCGGCCCGGCTGAGTGAGCAGCGCCTGGTGCTGCTGGAACGCCGGATCGAACTGGACCTGGACCTGGGCAGGCACCGTGAGTTGGTCGGCGAGCTGACCGAGCTGACCACCCGGCACCCGCTCCGCGAACGCTTCTGGGAACAGCTGCTGCTCGCCCAGGTCCGCGGCGGCAGGCAGGCCGAGGCCCTGCGTGCCTTCGGCCGGATCAGCTCGCTGCTGAAGGCGGAACTGGGAGTGCGGCCCGGCGCCGCGCTGCGCGCCCTGCACGAGGCGATCCTGCGCGCGGACACCTCTCTTTATAGGCGCGCGCAACGCAAGCCCGTGCCGCCCGGCCCGGTGCCCGCCCAGCTCCCGGCCGACATCCCCGACTTCATCGGCCGGGCCGCCCTGACCGAACAGATCGGCGAGGCCCTCACCGGCTCCGGCCTGGTCGCCCTGTCCGGCCCGCCGGGCGCGGGCAAGACCGCACTGGCCGTGCACACCGGGCACCGCCTGCGGGAGCATTTCCCGGACGGCCAGCTGCACGTGAACCTGCGCGGCTACGCCCCCGAACCCGCGCTTGCCCCCGAGCAGATCCTGGCCAGGTTCCTGCGCGCACTGGGCGTCCGGCCGGAACAGGTGCCGATCCGGGTCGAGGCGCAGACCGCGATGTACCGCCGCCTGCTGGCCGACCGCCGGGTCCTGGTGCTGCTGGACAACGCGGCCGACCCGGCCCAGATCGCCCCACTGCTGCCCGAGTCCCCTGGCTGCGCGGTGCTGGTGACCAGCCGGACCGAGTTCCCGCACTCGATCCCGGTCGGCATGCTCGACCCCGCCGAATCGGTGGACCTGCTGAGCAGCATCCTGGGTCCGGCGGCGGTGCGGGCCGAACCGGAGTCGGTGGCGGCACTGGCGGACACCTGCGCCCACCTGCCGCTGGCCCTGCGGGTGGCCGCGGCGAACCTGCTCGGCCACCAGGTCGGCGACTACCTCGACCAGCTGCGCCAGGGAGACCGGCTGGCCAAACTCGCGGTCGATGGCGATGCCGCGGCCGCGGTTCGCCTGACCTTCGACCTGTCCTACACGGAACTGGCCCCGGACAGGCAGTACGCCTTCCGCACCCTCGCCCTGGCCCCCGGCACCGACCTGAGTCTCCGGGCCGCCGCAGTCATGCTCGACTGGCCCATCGACCAGGCTCGTGAGGTCCTCACCAACCTGGTCACCGTGAGCCTGCTCCAGACAACCAGTCTGGACCGCTACGGCTACCACGACCTGATCCGCCTGTACGCCAGGCAAAAGGCCGGTCCTGACGGAACCGAGGTGGCCCGGCTCGACGACTACATCCTCGGGGCCGCCCATGACGCGGCGGAGCTGATCATGCCGGAGCCGTTGTCCGCGGAACTTGACCGGCCGGGGGCACGCGGGATCGAGCAGTTCGAGGACCTCGAGCAGGCATTGGCCTGGCTGGACACCGAACGCGGCCTGATCCTCGCGATCATCCAGGCGGCCGGCGAGTCCGATCGCCCGTGGGTCTCGTGGTCCTTGGCACGGGCACTGCGGAACTACTTCTACTTCTACGACCATCGCGCCGAGTGGCTCATCGCGGCGGAGGCGGCACTGCGCGCCGCCGAACACAGTGGCAACACCTTGATGGTCGCGTCCATGTCGGACGGTGTCGGCACCGCGTTCTGGAGTGTCGGCGACTACGAACGGGCCCGGCAGTCCTATGGCCGGGCGCAGGAGCTGCTCGGTTCCGCCGCGGCGGGGGGAGAGGTACTGGCCGGGATCCGGTTGCACATCGGGATCGTGGCCCTGGAGACGGGCCACGCGCGCGAGGCGGAATCCGCGGCCGCACTGGCGCTGGCCCATTGGCGGGATGCCGGGTCGGCCAAGCAGATCGCCCAGGCCCTGGTGAACCTCGGCACGGCCAAGGGCCGGAGCGGAGACCTCGGCCAGGCCCGGCGACTGATGCTGGAGGCAATCAAGTTGTGCCGCCGGATCGAGTCTCGCTTCGGCGAGGGGCTGTGCGCGACGAACCTGACCTATACCTGCCTGGTCGCCGGTGACTACGCCGTCGCATTGGACTGGAGTGGGCGGGCCTTGGCGATCAACGCGGAACTGGGGCGAACCGAACCCGACTGCTTCGAGCACCTGGCGACGATCCACTGTGCGCTCGGTCGGCTGGACGAGGCCGCTGCCCTGGCGGCCCGAGCGCGTCAGACCGCCCAGGAGTCCGGTGACCGGCGGGCGGAGATCGACGCCATGATCACGACCGGGCAGATCCACCTGCGCGCCGGGAGGACCAGCGAGGCATTGGAGGCGTGCACTGAGGCATTCCGTCAGTCCACCCTGATTGGCTATGGCTTCGGCGAGATCGAGGCGATGGTGGCGATGAGCGCCGCACTCCACTATCTGGGACGGCCAGGGGAGGCTGTGGACTATGCGGGGCGGGCGCTGATGCTCTCCTCCCGGCACGGCCTCACCCTGGAGTCGGGGCACGCGTTGACCGCGATGGCCGAGGCCCGGTTGGCCGAGGGGCTCGCCGAGGAGGCCGGGGAACTCGTGCGGCGGGCCCTCGACACGCTGGATGGCACCGGCCACCGCCCCGGTGTGGCTGCCGCGCGGGTGCTGGCCGGACATGTCCGCCACCGGCTCGGTGAACTGGACTCGGCGCGGCAGGAGTGGGAGACCGCGCTGGAGCTGTTCGTCGACATGGGGGTGCCTGACGCCGAGAATGTCCGGGGGCTGCTGCTCACGGCGAGGGACGGCGATGCGGGCTGAGACGGAGTTTCGCGTGCTCGGGCCGTTGGAGGTGCGGGTGCGTCAGGCGGCGGTGCCGATTGGGGCGGCCAAGCATCGGGTGTTGCTGGCAAGTTTGTTGTTGCATGCCAATGAGCCGGTCAGTGCCGACGAGCTGATCGGGAACCTCTGGGACGGGCCGACGCCGGTGCGGCCGCGGGGGTCTTTGCACACCTATGTCACCCGGGTGCGGCAGATGCTGGGGGATCCGGGGCGGTTGCGGACCACTGGGCACGGTTATCTGCTGGATGTGGAGCCGGAGCAGTTGGATCTGTTCCGGTTCCGGCGGTTGGTGCGGCGGGCCGAGCAGTCGCGGGCGGCGGGGGATGTGGCCGCGGAGGCGATGTTGCTGGGGGAGGCTGTGGGGCTGGTGCGGGGGCCGGTGCTGGCGGATGTGCCGTCGGCGGCGTTGCACCGCAGTGAGGTCGCGTTGCTGACCGAGGCCCGGCTGGCGTTGCTGGAGCGGTGGATCGAGGTGGCGCTGGAGCTGGGGCGGCATGGCGAGGTGATCAGTCGGTTGATCGCGCTGACCGCCGAGCATCCGTTGCGGGAGCGGTTCGCGGAGTTGTTGATGCTGGCCCGCTATCGGGACGGGCGGCAGGCCGAGGCGCTGGCGGGATATCAGCAGACCGCGCTGGTGTTGCGGCGGGAGCTGGGGGCGGGGCCGGGGCCGGGGTTGCGGCGGATGCAGGAAGCGGTGTTGCGGGCTGATCCGTGGTTGCGGGCGCCGGTGGCGCCGGTGGTCCGGTCCGCGCGGGTGCCCGCCGAGCTGCCCGCGGTGGTGGGGGACTTCGTCGGGCGGGCCGAGTTGGTGGCGGAGTTGGGGTCGCTGCTGGGGTCTGGCGCGGTGGTGGCGGTGAGTGGGGCGCCGGGGGTGGGGAAGACGGCGCTGGCGGTGCGGGTGGGGCATCGGGTGCGGGATCGGTTTTCGGATGGGCAGCTTTTTGCCAATCTGCGGGGGTATTCGGCGGAGCCGGCGGCGACGGCTGGGCAGGTGCTGACCCGGTTCCTGCGCGGGCTGGGGGTGGCGCCGGAGGACGTGCCTTCGGCGGTGGACGAGCAGTCGGCGTTGTACCGGCGGTTGCTGGCCGGGCGGCGGGTGCTGGTGGTGCTGGACAACGTGGCCGAGGTGGATCAGCTGGCGGTGTTGTTGCCGGGGGATCCGGGGTGTGGGGTGTTGATCACCAGTCGGCGCGGGTTGCCGGAGCGGCTGGGGGAACAGCCGGTGCGGCGGATCGCGCTGGGGTCGCTGGCCGAGGACGAGTCGGTGGAGTTGTTGCGGCGGGTGCTCGGGACCGATGACGCGGCGCTGGGCGAGCTGGCGGCGGTGTGCGCGCGGTTGCCGTTGGCGTTGCGGGTGGCGGCGGCCAACCTGGCCGCGCAGCCCGCGCCGGATGTGGCCGGGTACGTCGGGTTGTTGCGGGCCGGGAACCGGTTGGCGGAGCTGGCCATCGACGGGGACGGGGCGACCGCGGTGCACAGCGCGTTCGACTCCTCCTACCGGGCACTGGAACCGGCCGCGCGGACCGTGTTCCGGCGGCTCGCGCTGGTGCCGGGGGCGGATTTCACCGCGGCAGCGGCCGCCGCGCTGGTGGCGGGGGAGCCGGCGGCGGAGCTGGCGGGGCTGGCCGGGATGAGTTTGCTGGAGTCTGCTGCGGCGGATCGGTTCGCTTTTCATGACCTGATCCGGCTTTATGCCAGGGAACGGGCCGAGGCGGAGGAGCCTGCGGGGGAGCGGGCGGCGGCGCTGGGGCGGTTGTACGAGTACTACCTGGCCACCACCCGGCAGGCCGTCGCGTTGATCACGCCGGATGTGCCGTTGCCCGCGGCCCCTGACCTGCCGCCCGCGCCGCCGTTCGCCGCGCGGGCCGCGGCGGTGGCCTGGCTGGACGCGGAGTTGCCGAACCTGGTCGCCGCGGTGCGGGCGGCGCCGGGACTGGGGCTGCACCAGCGGTCCTGGCCGTTGGTGCGGGTGCTGGGCGGCTACTTCTACTTCCGGCTGCACCGCACCGAGTGGATCGAGGCGGCTCGGGTGGCGCTGGCCGCGGCACGGGAGGTCGGGGACCTGGCGATGGTGGGCGCGATGCTGGACAGCGTGGGCACCGCGCTGTGGGGGCTGGGCGATTTCGAGCAGGCGCTGCGGTACCACCGCGAGGCCATCGAGACCCTGGCGCACACCGATGCCGCGCCCGAGGTCGAATCGGACGCGTTGCTGCACCTGGGCATCGTCTACATGGAGATGGGCAGGCTGGCCGCGGCCGCCGACTGCTACCAGCGGGTGCTGCACCGGCACCGGCCCGAGGGCGGCAACCGGGCCAAGGTGCTGCTCAACCTGGCCGCGGTGCGGATGTACGGCGGTGATCTGGCGGCCGGGCTGGCGCTGGCGCACGAGGCGCTGGAGATCTGCCAGGAACAGGGCATCGCCTTCGGGGAGGCGCTCTGCCTGGGCAATCTGGCGGTGGCCGAACGGCTGCGCGGCAACCCGGTGCTGGCGATCAACCTGGCCCGCCGGTCCCGGGAGATCTACCAGGCCCTCGGCCAGGACAACGCCGACCCGGTGGACGCCCTGGCCGCCGCGCTGCTCGCCGCCGACCGGGCCGAGGAGGCGCTGCCGCTGGCCGAGCAGGCCTGCGCGCTGGCCGCCACCATGCACGATCGCCGGGCCGAGGCCGACGCCTACAACACCCGCGCCGCCTGCTGTGCCGCACTGGACCGGCCGCGGGAGGCCGAGTTGCACCACACCGAGGCGCTGCGCATCGCCACCCTGGCCGGGTACCTGCTGGGCGAGATCAACGCGCTGGCCGGGCAGGGCACCGTGTACGCCGGGCTGGGGCGGCTGCACCAGGCCAGGGACCGGTTGCGCGGTGCGGCGGCGGCCGCGGCCCGCGGCGGGTTCCGGCTGGAGGAAGATCGGGTCCGCGGACTGCTCGCCGAGCTTCCCGATACCTCTATATAGAGAGGTGTGTCAGCCGCCGGTATCCATGGGGCGGCTCAGCCGCCGGCGAACGGCGGCAGCACGTCGAGTTCCGCCGCGTCCGGAACGACCGTTTCCTGGTCGCGCACGGCCACCCCGTTGAGCAGGAAGCTGCATGCCGGCAGCACCTCGGACAGCCGGACCGGATGCCGCCCGCGGACCAGGTCCAGCACATCCGCCACGGTGGACACGCCGCTCAGTTCCACGGCCTCGTCCGGTACCCCGGCCGCGGCCCGCGCCCCGGCGAAATAGCGCACGGTCACCGACGCCACGTTCAGCCTCCGATCGCACTCATCGGGCGCGCCGGCTGGGCGAACCCGACCTCGTTGATGCCGTGCCCGGCGGGCTTGGCCCACATCGCGGCCCGCCAGCGCTCGGCGAGTTCCTCATCGGTCGCGCCGGCCCGAATCGGCCCGCGCAGGTCGGTCTCGTCCTGGCCGAACAGGCAGGAGCGGAGCTGGCCGTCGGCGGTCAGCCGGGTCCGGTCGCAGGCCGAGCAGAACGGCTGGGACACCGAGGCGATCACGCCGACGGTGGCCGGTCCGCCGTCGATCTGCCAGCGTTCGGCAGGCGCCGCGCCGCGTTCGGCGGTGTGCGGGGTCAGGGTGAACCTGGTGCGCAGGGCGGCCAGGATCTCCGGCCCGCTGACCATGTCCGCCCGGTCCCAGCCGTGCTGCGGATCGAGGGGCATCTGCTCGATGAACCGCAGCTCGTAGCCGCCGTCCAGGCAGAACTCCAGCAGCGGCACCGCCTCGTCCTCGTTCACCCCGCGCATCAGCACCGCGTTGACCTTCACCGGCGCCAGCCCGGCCGCCTTGGCCGCGCGCAACCCGGCCAGCACGTCCGGCAGCCGGTCGCGCCTGGTCAGCTCGGCGTAGCGGTCCCGCCGGATGGTGTCCAGGGACACGTTCACCCGGTCCACCCCGGCCGCGGCCAGCGCCTCGGCTCGCCGTTCCAGGCCGATCCCGTTGGTGGTCAGCGAGAGCAGCGGGCGCGGGCTCAGCTCCGAGGAGGCCCGCAGCACCTCTTCCAGGTCCTTGCGCAGCAGCGGTTCGCCGCCGGTGAAGCGCAGCTCGGTCACGCCGAGTTTGAGCACCGCGATCCCGATCAGCCGGATCAGCTCGCCGGTGTCCAGCAAAGCCGACTTGGCCAGCCAGTTCAGGCCCTCGGCCGGCATGCAGTAGGTGCAGCGCAGGTTGCACCGGTCGGTCACCGACACCCGCAGGTCGGTGGCGATCCGGCCGTAGGAATCCAGCAGGACGGGCGTGTCCGGCCGACCGGCGGGCCCGGGGGGCGGACCGGTCGTTATCGAGGGCATCCCGAGATGCACCGCTGTCACCCCTCCGAGGGTAATCGTTCCCCCTGACTGTCCGGTTCGCGGTTGACGACTGACCAACACGTCAGCGTCTAGTCTGTGTCGACTGAGAACTGAGCCATTTGCTAAGTCTCTTAGTTATAGAGGTACCTCTGTAGCCGGGAGTAGAGGTGGGAACGGGCATGAGCACTGAGAGCGCGACGACGACGGACGGCCGCAGCCAGGCGGCCATCACCCTGGCTGAGCTGGGGCGGGAGCTGAGCGCGGTCACCCTCGGCTTCCACGCGGCCGCCGCCGAGCGGATGGGCTTGTCCGGCACCGACCACAAGTGCCTGGACCTGGCCATGCACTCGCCAGGACCGCTGACCGCGGGCCGGATCGCCGAACTCTCCGGCCTGTCCACCGGCGCGGTGACCGGCGTGATCGACCGGCTGGAACGCGGTGGTTTCGTCCGCCGGGTGCGGGACCCGCACGACCGGCGCAAGGTGCTGGTCGAGGTCACCGCCTGCGATGACGGCCGCCACGACCACATCTTCCAGGGCCTGGTCGAGGGCGTGGCCGAGATCGTCACCCGCTACCGGCCGGAGGAGGTCGAGGTGATCGCCCGGTACGCCCGCGACTCCATCGAACTCATGCGGGCCCAGATCGCCAGGCTGCACAACCTGTCCTGAGTGGGGGATCATGGCGGCCGTGACCGAGACCTCGCGCTGGAACTACCTGATGGACATGGACGGCGTGCTCGTGCACGAGGAGCACCTGATCCCCGGCGCGGATGAGTTCCTCACCGAACTCCGCGCGCACGACATCGGGTTCCTGGTGCTGACCAACAACTCCATCTACACCCCGAGGGACCTGCGGGCCCGGCTGCAGCGCACCGGGCTGGACGTGCCCGAGGCGGCCATCTGGACCTCGGCGCTGGCCACCGCCAAGTTCCTGGACTCCCAGCGCCCCAACGGTTCGGCCTACGTCATCGGCGAGGCCGGGCTGACCACCGCGCTGCACTCCATCGGCTACGTGCTCACCGACCGCGATCCGGACTACGTGGTGCTCGGCGAGACCCGCACCTACAGCTTCGAGGCCATCACCAAGGCCATCCGGCTGGTCGAGGCCGGCGCCAGGTTCATCGCGACCAACCCGGACGAGACCGGCCCGAGCCGGGAGGGCGTGCTGCCCGCGACCGGGTCGGTGGCCGCGCTGATCGAGCGGGCCACCGGCCGCGCGCCCTACTTCGTGGGCAAGCCGAACCCGCTGATGATGCGCTCCGCGCTGCGTTCCATCGGCGCGCACTCCGAACGCGCGCTGATGATCGGCGACCGGATGGACACCGATGTGCGTTCCGGCCTGGAAGCCGGTCTGCACACCATCCTGGTGCTCTCCGGCATCTCCACCGTGGACACCGCGGACCGGTTCCCGTTCCGGCCCACCCGGGTGATCGATTCCATCGCGGACCTGGTCGGCAACGCGAACAACCCGTTCCCCGACGGAGTCTGACCGCCGGGCCTGGCTAATCTCGCCCGATGACCTCCGAGCTGACCATGATCGACTACCCGGCGGTGGTCGCGGCGCAGATCGCCGCGATCACCGCCGCGGCGCGCCGCCCCGGCGTGCTGGACCTGCCGGTCCCCTCCTGCCCTGGCTGGACGGTGACCGAGCTGGTGACCCACGCCGGCGAGGTGTGCGTCTGGTGGACGCATGCGCTGGCCGAGGGCGGGCTGGAGCCGGAGGAGGAGGTCGTGCAGAGCCTGGCCACCCCCGGCGCCGACCTGCTTGGCTGGTGGGAGGCCCGGAGCGCGGCCCTGGTCGAGGTGCTGCGGGCCACCCCGTCCGAAGCGGTGGCCTGGTGCTGGTGGCGGCCGGAGGAGCGGGCGCCGGTGGCCGAGGTGGCCGGGTGGGTGGCGCACGAGCTGCTGACGCATCGCTGGGACGCGGAGAACGCGGTCGGCGTGGCGAGCCCGGTGCCCGCTGAGCTGGGCGCGGCCGGGATCACCGAGTTCGCCCTCCGGATGCTGCCTGCTCAGGAGGCGATCTGGGCCGGGAGCACCGGGCTGATCCGGTTGCACGCCACCGATCTGGACCGGGTCTGGGACTTCCGCGCGAACCAGGACGGCCCGTGCCTGCTGGCCGAGCCCGGTGGCGAACCGGCGGTGCTCGTCGCGGCCACGGCCGGGGAGCTGGACCTGCTGCTGTGGCGCAGGCTGGAAGCTGACGCGGTCACCATCACCGGGGACGCCGCGCTGGCCACCGCGTTCCTGGACTGGGTCGACTTCAGCTGAGGTCAGGGCCCGCCGAAGTACTCCCGGTACCCGCCAAGCTCGGCCTCGGTCTTGCTCTGCGGGCGGTCGTTGGCCGGGCCGCCCGCCGGGCTCGCAGCCGGGCGAGCCCCGCGGCGGATGAGTGCGATGGCCAGCAGTGCGATACCGCCGAAGGCCCCGATGCCCAGCACGATGAACTCGCTCATGCCCCCACTGTCCCACCTTGGTCCGCCGCGGTGGGCTTCGCCGGCCGGATTTCCGGGGCGGCGCCGGGTCGACGGGGGCGGCCGGGCACGTGAGGATGAGGTGGTCTGGTCGCCGGAGTCCCGGAGGTGTTGTGGTGCCTGGGGTTGCTAGTTACGCCTCCGGGGTCTCGGATGTCCCGCTGCTGGGCGACACCATCGGCGACAACTTCGACGCGACCGTGGCGCGCTTCGGCGACCGGGAGGCACTCGTCGAGCGGGTCACCGGGCGGCGCTGGACCTACCGCGAGCTGGCCGCCGACGTGGACGCGGTGGCCATGGGCCTGCTCGGGCTCGGCGTGGCCAAGGGCGACCGGGTCGGGATCTGGGCGCCGAACTGCGCCGAGTGGGTGCTGGTGCAGTACGCCACGGCCAAGATCGGCGCGGTGCTGGTGAACATCAACCCGGCCTACCGGGTGCACGAGCTGGAGTTCGTGCTCAACCAGTCCGGGGTGCGCACCCTGGTGGCGGCCGCGGCGTTCAAGACCTCCGACTACGCCGGGATGATCGAGCAGGTCCGGCCGGACTGTCCCGGCCTGCTCGACGTGCTGCTGCTGGGCGGGGCGGACTGGGACGCGCTGGTCGCGGCCGGGCGGGCGAGTGATCCGGCCGGGCTGGCCGCGGTGCAGGGCGGGCTGTCCGCGGACGATCCGATCAACATCCAGTACACCTCGGGCACCACCGGCTTCCCCAAGGGCGCGACCCTCTCGCACCACAACATCCTCAACAACGGCTTCTTCGTCGGCGAGCTGTGCGGGTACACCGAGATCGACCGGGTCTGCCTGCCGGTGCCCTTCTACCACTGCTTCGGCATGGTCATGGGCAACCTGGGCGCCACCTCGCACGGGGCCTGCGTGGTGATCCCGGCGCCCGCCTTCGAGCCGAAGGCCACCCTGGCCGCGGTGCAGGAGGAGCGGTGCACCTCGCTGTACGGGGTGCCGACCATGTTCATCGCCGAACTCGCCGACGAGGGCTTCGACGGCTACGACCTCAGCAGCCTGCGCACCGGGATCATGGCCGGATCACCCTGCCCGGTGGAGGTGATGAAGCAGGTCATCGAGCGGATGGGCATGCGCGAGGTGACCATTTGCTACGGCATGACCGAGACCTCGCCGGTGTCCACCCAGACCAGGGCCGATGACTCCATCCAGCGCCGGGTGTCCACGGTGGGCCGGGTGCATCCGCACGTCGAGGTCAAGATCGTGGACCCGGAGACCGGGCTGACCGTGCCGCGCGGCACTCCCGGTGAGCTGTGCACCCGCGGTTACTCGGTGATGCTCGGCTACTGGGCGCAGCCGGACAAGACCGCCGAGGCGATCGACCCGGCGCGCTGGATGCATACCGGCGACCTCGCGGTGATGGACGCCGACGGGTACGTCTCGATCACCGGGCGGATCAAGGACATGGTGATCCGCGGCGGCGAGAACATCTATCCCAGGGAGATCGAGGAATTCCTCTACACCCACCCGGATGTCCTTGACGCACAGGTGATCGGGGTGCCGGACGCGAAGTACGGCGAGGAACTCATGGCCTGGGTGCGGTTGCGGCCCGGCGCGGAAACCCTGACCGCACAGGCGGTCCGCGAGTTCTGCACCGGGCGGCTCGCGCACTACAAGATCCCGCGCTACGTGCACGTGGTGGAGGAGTTCCCGATGACGGTCACCGGCAAGATCCGCAAGGTGGAGATGCGGGAGAAGTCGGCGGAGTTGTTGGGGGACAAGGACTAGATGTCGAACACCGGTCCAGTCTTGCCGTGTAGCACACAACCATTGCCGTAGGTGCTGCTGAAGGCGACCTCGCGGCCCTGCCAGGTTCCCTTGAGCGTCACCGTGATCGGGAAGTACTCCATCGTGCAAGCCTGGTCGGGATTGACGTCGAGCTGGGCGGCGTTGCCCTGGACGGCGGTCAGCTCCCGGCAGGCATGGGCGCGGTTCTGGTGCGTGCCGCCAGTGGGTTCGCAGGTCAGCGTGGCGACCTTGCCGGGTGGGGTGCCCGCCTCACCTTCGGCGGTGGTCACGGTCAGCACGGTTTCCTGGCTGGCCGCGACGGCCGGTCCGGCCCCGAGCAGGACAACCGCCAGCACGGAGAACGCCAGCGTCAGTACACGTTGAGCAGCCATGGTTCCGGCATACCCCTGGATCAAACCTACTGGGCGGTTCTTCACCAGTTGGCGCGCCCAGGTTCACTCAGACGAGCAACTGTCCGTTGAGGACGGTTACCGCGCGTCCGGACAGGCTGACCCGGTTGCCGCGCAAGGTCATCCGCACGATCCCGCCGCGCGGCGATGCCTGTTCCGCGGTCAGCGGGCCGTCGCCGAGCCGGGGCGCCCACCAGCTGGCCAGGGTGCAGTGCGCGGAGCCGGTCACCGGATCCTCCGGCACGCCGAAGGCCGGGTAGAAGCAGCGGCTGACCACGTCCAGGCCCGGCCGGTCGCCGGGCGCGGTGACGATCACGCCGCGGTTGGGGATGCGGCCGATCGCGGCCAGGTCGGGCACGAGCGCGCGCACCTGCGCGGCCGAGGCGACCTCGACCAGGATGTCGCTGACCGCCTGCGCGGTGGCCCGGATGGTCACCCCGGGCAGCCCGGCCAGCAGGTCGGGGCCGGGTTCGATCGGCACCGGCCGGTCGGCCGGGAAGTCCATGGTGATCGAACCGTCCTCGGCCGGGACGCAGCTCAGCTCGCCGCTGCGGGTGCTGAACCGCTGCTCGCCGCCGAGCACGTGCGCGGTGGCCAGGGTGGCGTGCCCGCACAGGTCGACCTCCATGGTGGGGGTGAACCAGCGCAACGGTTTCGCGCCCTGCGCCGTGGGATCGACGAAGGCGGTCTCCGCGTGCTTCATCTCCGCGGCCACCGCCTGCATCCATTCGGCGGAACGCGGTTCCGCCAACAGCACCACCCCGGCCGGGTTTCCCCCGAAGGCGGTGTCGGTGAAGGCGTCCACCACAAAGATCTCCACGACCGCCAACGTACCGGGTAGCGTCCGGGCATGTGACGGAGAATCTGCGCTGGGGCGTGGTGGCCACCGGCGGCATCGCGTCGACGGTGACCGCGGATCTGTTGCTGGTGCCAGGGATCGAGGTGCACGCGGTGTCCTCCCGGTCCCTGGAACGGGCCAGGGAGTTCGCCGGCCGCTTCGGCATCGCCAAGGCCTACGGCGACTACCACGAGCTGCTGGCTGATCCGGACGTCGACGTGGTGTACGTGGCCACCCCGCACAGCCAGCACCACGAGGTGACCTCGGCCGCGCTGCGGGCGGGCAAGAACGTGTTGTGCGAGAAGGCGTTCACCGTCACCGTGGCCCAGGCCGAGGAACTGATCGCACTGGCCGAGGAACGCGGGCTGTTCCTGATGGAGGCCATGTGGACCCGGTTCATTCCGTTGGTGCGCAGGCTACGCGCGCTGCTGGCCGATGACGCGATCGGCGAGATCCGGTTGGTGCGCGCGGACTTCGGTGTGCAGGTGCCCTACGATCCCGCGCACCGGCTGTGGAATCCGGCGCTGGGCGGCGGCGCGTTGCTGGACCTGGGCGTGTACCCGGTCTCCTTCGCGCACATGGTGCTCGGCGTGCCCAGCGCACTGCACGTGCACGGTTCCCGCGCGGGCACCGGGGTGGACGCCGAGGCCGCACTGCTGCTGGGTTATCCCGATGGCGCGCAGGCGTTGCTGAGCACCTCGCTGCGCGCGCAGACCCCGGTCACCGCCGAGGTGATCGGCAGCACCGGGCGGATCGAACTGGGCTCGCCGTTCTACGCGCCGACCCGGATGACCTTGCACCGCAACGGCGCCGACCCGGAGACCTTCCGCGCACAGCTGTGGGGATCGGGTTACACCTACCAGGCGCGAGAAGTGGTGGAGCAGATCACCGCCGGTGAGGTGGAATCTCCGGAGATGGCTTGGGCCGACACGGTGAACGTGATGCGCACCCTGTGTGCCGCACTGGGCCGGATGGGGGTCGCGCACCCGGCCAGCAAGACGAGTTCTGCCCCCTGACGCTTCAGGTCTCTGGGTGCCCGGCCGATAGCCAACGGGTGGAACGGAGATCACTAGACGCCCTCGTCCACTCGCAAGACCTCGTCGAGGCGGCGCTCCGGATGGATCACGCCATTGGCGCGGACGGTCTGCCTCGCGCCAACGGCCGTGGCCTTGTGCACGACGTGATGCGCACGGCGGACCTGCTCCAGCGGGTCGCCGACGACCTGAAGGACACCGCGCTCACCTGGGTGGACGCCCAGGACATCAGCGAGGACGAGTACATCACGGTGTGCCAGCACCTGGACGAGATGATCCAGGGGCTGCAGACCACCTTCGTCTCGGCGCAGGCCGCCTACCACGCGCTGTGCACCGAAGCGCGGGAAAGCCCCACGGCCGCGGCCATGGCCGCCCTGCTGGCCGTGACCACCCCGCTCGGGGAGGGCTTCCGCCCGCCCGCGCCCCGGCGCGAGATCCGCAACGGGGCCGCCCGTTGACCCTGACAACTCAACCGGCGGCAACTCAGCTGGTCAGGCGGCCTGTTCGCTGACCCAGCGGGACAGCGCCAGCAGCGTGCTCTCCGCGCTGTCCGCCATCACCTTGCGGAAGCCGAGCACCGCCTCGCGGGTGTCGCCGAACCGCGGATCCACCCGCAGCACCTGCCAGTGCTGGGCGACCACGGTGCCCGGCCCGTCCGCGGTGAAGGTCCACCGCCAGCGCACCAGACCCTCCGCCAGGCCGCCGACCACGAAGGCGAACTCGGCGCCCGGTTCGGCGGTCTGCACCTGCGACCGGCTCTGCCAGGACCGCTCACCGTGCTGGTTGCGCCCGGAGAACCAGGCGCCCGGCCGCGGTCCGGCGCCCTCGTCGTAGTCGGCGCCGACCGCGATCGGGCTCCAGTTGCCGATCAGGGAGACGTCGCTGACCAGGTCGTACAGTGCGGCAGGGGTGGCGGGCAGCCAGGCCCGGCGGGTGAAGGTCAGTTCGTCGAGGGAGATCATGCCGCCACCGTGTCGGCCGGCTGCCGGGTTATCCAGCCCGGCGTTGTCCTACCACTGACAGTGTCACCCTCGGCCCGGCGATCACCCGGATACTCGGGGGCATGGACTCCGGACTCGCCGATTTCCTGCAGGCCCGCCGGGCCCGGCTGCGGCCACAGGACGTGGGCCTGCTGCCCGGTGACCGGCGCCGGGTGCCCGGTCTGCGCCGGGAGGAACTGGCCCAGCTGGCCGGGGTCAGCACCTCCTACTACGTGCGGCTGGAACAGGGCCAGTCCCGCAACGCCTCGCCGGAGGTGATCGACGCGCTGGCCAGGGCATTGCGGCTGGACCAGGACGAGCACCAGCACCTGCGGGACCTGGCCGGCGCCGGGCAGCGCGGGCCGCGGGTGCGCAGGCCGCCGGTGGAACACGCCTCGGCGGGCACCCTGGAGCTGCTGACCGCGCTCGGCGACACCCCGGCGCTGGTCATCGGCCGGGCCTCGGACCTGCTGGCCTGGAACCCGATGGGGCACGCGCTCTTCGCCGGGCACCTGGACTTCACCGCGCCGCTGCGCCCGGACCGGCGGCCGAACCTGGCCCGCCAGGTGTTCCTGGACCCGCACACCCGCGAGCTGTACGCCAGCTGGGCAGAGAAGGCGCTGGCGCTGGTGGCCACCCTGCGACTGCGGGCCGGCCGCTACCCCGACGACCCGCGGCTGACCGGGCTGATCGGCGAGCTGTCCACCCGCAGCACCGAGTTCGCCACCCTGTGGGCCAGCAACGAGGTCGCGGCCTGCAACGGCGCGGTGTACCGGCTGCGGCATCCGCTGGTCGGCTCGTTCACCGTGCTCCAGCAAACCCTGATCCCGGTCGGCGAGTGGAACCAGACGCTGGTGGTGAACACCGCGCACGACGAGGCGGCGCGCAGCGCGCTGGCCCTGCTCGCGCACGAGGTCAGCTCGCGCCGCTGACCGCCAGCGCGGCCGCGTCCTCCTGGCCGAACTTCTCCTCCAGCTCCTCCGGCGAATAGTCCAGGTCGATCTGCGCCACCGGCACGCCGCGGGCGGACTCGATCGCACCCAGCCGCCGCTGCGCCCGGTTGGCCGCGTAGGCCACGAACTCGTCCACGTCGAAGTCGTACGGCTGGGTCTCGAACTGGTCCTGCACCCACTGGATCGAGGCCAGCGCGTGCGGCAGCAGCTCACCCATCACCTGCTGCACCAGGTCCCAGTTGCGGTCGTCCGCGGCCACGTGCCGGCGGCAGGTGAAGGTGCCCCAGGCCATGTGCCGCCGCTCGTCGTCGCCGATCTTGCGGATCAGCTCCTGCATGCCGGGCAGGATCCCGTTCTCCTGGCAGACCTTGTTCCAGGCGTGGTAGCCGGTCAGCGCCAGGGTGCCCTCGACCACGTGGTTGTAGGTGACGCTGGCCCGGATCTGGTTGGCCGGACTGGGATCCTCGGCCACCGCGTGCAGGGCGGCGGGCAGCGCGTCGTAGAAGATCGCCCGGTAGCCGGGGTTGCCGTCCACGTAGCGGTGCAGGTCCTCGGTCAGGCCCACCGCGTCCAGCCAGCGGCGGAACACCTCGGTGTGCTTGGCCTCCTCGAAGGCGAACTGGGTCAGGTACATCTCGTCGGCGATCCGGCCCTCGGCGGCCATGGCCCGGATGAACGGCTGGATGTCCTCGGTCACCGCCTCCTCACCGGCGATGAACATCGCGGTCAGGTAGGTGCCGCTGGCGCGCTGATCCTCGCCCATCGCGGCCCAGTCCAGCGCGTCCTGGCTGAAGTCGATGTCCGCCGGGTTCCAGAACCGGGCGTTGCCCTTGACGAACAGGCGCAGCGGGAAGGAATCCCAGTTGAGCCCGCCCTGGCGTAGCGAGTGGAAACCCTGTCGCGTCACGTCTCACTCCTTTGTGGACAGATAGGGACCGAGCATCGCCCCGGCGACCGTGGCCACCGCCTCGGCGGCGTGCCCTGGTTCGCCGGAGGGCAGCAGCAGGTGGCTCACGGTCAGCCGCACCGCGGTCTCCGCGTACAGCTCGGCCAGCGCCGCGGGCAGCCGGGGCAGCCGGGCCCGGGTGTGCTGACAGACCAGTTCGGCGGCAGAGGTCAGCACCGGGGCGCCGCGGGTGGTCAGGAACGGCAGCATGTCCTGCGCGTCCGCGCCGGTGAGCATCGCGCCGATCAGCCGGTTCGCCGTGGCGTGGCTCAGGATGTAGCCGGTGGCCGCGCGGATGCCGTCGAGCAGGTTCTCCTCACGGTCCAGCCGCTCCGCGGTGCCGGCCAGGAACTGCGCGGTCAGCCGCAGCGCGACCGCCTGCACCAGCGCGTCCTTGTTGCCGAACTCGTTGTAGACGGTCTGCCTGCTCACCCCGGCCGCGGTGGCCACCTCGGCCATTCGCAGGCCCTGGTAGCCGCCCTCGGCGAGCAGGTTGGCCGCGGCGTCCAGCAGCGTCTCCCGCAGGGATGCCTTGACCCTGGCGCTGAAAGGTGTGATCTGAGCCACGGTCCGAGTTTGACACGAAGACGCTCTGTGTCAAGTGGGTGGACAGGGCTAAATCGGTTGTCAAGCGACGTACGGTAGGAGCCGTGGCTGACCTGACCGTGGGTTTCGACCTGGACATGACGTTGATCGACCCTCGGCCCGGCATGGTGCTGGCCATGGACGAGGTGCGCAGGCGCACTGGTTTCCCGGTCGACGGGGAGCGTTTCGCGAGCAACCTCGGACCGCCGCTGGACGGCTACTTCCGCGGCTGCGGCCTCGATGAGGAGCAGATCCTGGTGGGCGTGCGCGAGTTCCGCGCGCTCTACCCCGAGATCGTCATCCCGCGCACCGTCGGTCTGCCCGGCGCGGCCGAGTCACTGGCCGCGGTGCGCGCCGCCGGGGGTTCCGCGGTGGTGGTGACCGGCAAGTACGGGCCCAACGCGCAGCTGCACCTGGACGCGCTGGACTGGGAAGTGGATCACCTGGTGGGCGAGCTGTGGTCGACCGAGAAGGCGGTGGCGTTACGCCGGTTCGGGGCCAAGGTCTACGTGGGCGACCACATCGGCGATGTCAACGGGGCCAGGGCCGCTGGCGCGTTCTCGGTGGCGGTGCCCAGCGGACCGTGCACCGCGCAGGAGCTGCTCGCGGCGGGCGCGGACCTCGTGCTGGACTCGCTGACCGAGTTCCCTAGGTGGCTCGCCGGGTCAGCCGCGGTCCTTGCGGGACTGCCGGAACACCGCGAAAACACCGAGCGCGAGACCGATCGGCAGCAGCAGACAGGCCAGGTTCAACCACAGGGGTAGCTCCGTCCGGCCGCTGGCGAACAGGCCGAACGTGCTGACCACGGCCAGCAGTCCGATCGCGAAAACCACGATGGCTACCGGTATCAGCTTGATCTTCGGGGCGGTCACGGCCACGCTGGAAGCTTAGACGTTCACGCGGGGACAACGGGTAGCGCGACTGACTCGGCTACTCTGGAGAACACGCGCCTCTCGGTTTCTTGAGGCGCGTTTGTCGTGACTTAGGGAAACGGTGAGGACAGTGCCGAGCGGCAGGGTCAAGTGGTACGACGCGGAGAAGGGCTTCGGCTTCGTGACCCAGGACGGTGGGGAGGACGTGTACGTGCGCGCCTCCGCCCTACCCGAGGGGGTAACCGCGCTCAAGCCCGGCATGCGGGTGGAGTTCGGTGTGGCCGACGGCCGCCGGGGCCCGCAGGCGCTCTCCGTCCGGCTGGTCGACCCGGTGCCTTCGGTGGTCGAGGCACGCCGCCGCCCGGCTGAGGAACTGCACGGCCTGATCGAGGACATGATCAAGGTGCTGGAGTCCACCGTGCAGCCGGACCTGCGCCGCAACCGCTACCCCGACCGCAAGGTGACCAAGCGGATCGCCGATGTCGTGCGCGCGGTGGCCAGGGAGCTGGACCCGAACTGATCTTGCGTGGAGACGGCCGCGGCCCTCAGCCGCTGCGCACATTTCGCGGCTCAGCCGCGGTCGTCCACCGAGACAACCCACGTCCCGCGCGTCCCGAAACTCACGCCGCCCTCGGTGTTGGCGCTGATCGCCGCGCCGAACTGGTGCACCTCGATGGTCTCCAGCTGCGAGGCCGCCTCCGGCAGCTTCAGCGTGTACGCGAGCTGCTTGTTCGGCGCGAACACCTCGCTGCGCCCGTCGATCCGGCCGTTGTCCGGCTGGCGGTAGCGGAAAACCACCTGCCAGGGCGTCTGGCCGATCCGCGGGTCGACCGAGATGGTGACCTCCTGGCCCTTGGGCACCCGCAGCACGGCCGCGGCCTTCGGGTCGGCCTGGCAGTTCTCCACCTTCACGTCGCAGTACTGCGTGGGCTTGGCCGCGATCGACTTGCCCGAGGCGAAGAAGGTCACCTCCGGCGGTCCCACGGGACTGGCACACGCGGTCACGCCCAGCACCATGGCGGTGACAAGCGGCAACGACTGTCCTCTACGCACGAACCCGAGACTAGGTGGTCGCCGGACGCAGCGGCCGATCGCCTCCGAAGCCCGGGATCAGCGAGGAGCCGCGACCGGCCAGCAGGGTCTGGGTGAAGCCGACCGCCAGCAGCACCGAGACCACCGTGAAGCCGAGCCAGTACTCCGGCGGCAGCAGCAGGCCGACCGCGCCGCCCAGGGTCCAGGCCAGCTGCAGCACGGTCTCGGAGCGGCCGAAGGCCGAGGCCCGCGACTCCTCCGGCATGTCCCGCTGCACCACCGCGTCCAGGCAGACCTTGGCCAGCGCCGAGGCGGTCGCGCCGACCAGGCCGACGATCGCCGCCGTGGTCAGCCCGCCGAAGACCGCGGCCACCACGGTGGCGGCCAGCGTGGAACCCACGCACACCAGCAGCAACTGGTCCGGCTTGGTGAAGCTCAGCCGCGCGCCCACCGCGCTGCCCAGGAAGTTCCCGATGCCGGCGGCCGCGCCGATGATGCCCAGCAGCAGCAACTGCATGACCGGCTCGCCCTGGGTCTGCGCCTTGACCGCGAAGGCGGCGAAGAGCATCAGGAACCCGGTCAGCACCCGGATGGTGGCGTTGGCCCACAGCGTGACCACCAGCACCCGGCCCATCGGCTGCCGCGCCCGCTTGGGGTGCGCGCCGACCGTGGCCGGCACCTCGCCCTCGGTGACCTCCACCCAGGCCGGGATGCGCACGCAGGACCAGACGCCGACCGCGCAGATCGCCGCGGTGAACCAGAGCGCGCCCTGCGGACCGAACAGCTGGCCCAGCCCGGCCGCGATGCCGCCGAAGGCCACGCTGGCGACCAGGCCGAACACGGTGAGCCGGGAGTTGGTCTTGACCAGGTCCAGCTCGTCCGGCAGCACTCTGGGTGTCACCGCGGCCTTGAGCACGCCGAAGGATCTGGACAGCACCATGCAGCCCAGCGCGGCCGGGTAGAGCGCCCAGCTGTCGAAGTTGAGCGCCATCACCGCGGCCAGCGCGATCCGGCCGGCGAAGGAGACACCCAGTGCCAGTCGCCTGCCCTGCTGCAACCGGTCCAGCAGCGGACCGACCACCGGGGCGACCAGCGCGAACGGGGCCACCGTGATCAACAGGTAGAGCGCGACCTTGCCCTTGCTCTCCGCGCTCGCCGCGGAGAAGAACAGCGTGTTGGCCATGGCCACCGCGATGGCGGCGTCCACGGCGTAGTTGAGCATGGTGGCGTAGGTCAGCGCGGACAGGCCGGACTCGCGGGCCCCGTCGGCGTGCACCCCGCGGCGGAAGGCGCGCACCGCCTGCTGGGTCAGGTGCTTGCTGCGCCACATCATCACCCGGGTGACGGTGATCTTCTTCGGCGGCGTCGGGCCCTCCGGCTGCGGCTGCGGCGCGGTGGGCTCCTCGTACTGCTCGTCCGGGTAGTACGGCGAGGGCGGCGGCCGGTGCGGCCGGGTCGAGCGCGGTGGCGGCGGCGGAGGTGGGGGCGTGCGGCGGCGCACCGGCTCGGTGCGGCGCTCGCCCTGGTAGTCCGGGTCGTCCTGCCACGGATAACTCCGGCCGCCGGAGTTCGTGGAACTCGGCGGTTCGTAGCCGCGCGTGCGCCCGCGACTGCCGTTGCGGGTCGGCTCGTCGGGTCCGGGTCGCATCACACTCCTAATCCTGCCGTACCGGAACGAACTTGACCCGGAACAACGCAGGCCACAGCTTGCCCGTGACCAGGAACTCGTCCGTGCCCGGGATCGCCGCGATGCCGTTGAGCACGTCCGCCCGCTCCTGCTGCTCCGGCCGGAGCAGCCCACTGGCGTCCACTGTGCCGGTCACCGCGCCGCTGGCGGGGTCGATCCGCAGGATCTCGTCGGTCTGCCACACGTTCGCCCAGACCACGCCGTTGACGCATTCCAGCTCGTTCAGCTTGCTGACCGCGGCTCCGGCGTGACGCACGGTGACCGTGCCGGTGACCGCGAAGCTGCCAGGGTCGCGGAAGGTCAGCTGGTCCGAGCCGTTGCTCATGACAAGGCGGTTGCCGTCGTGGCAGAGGCCCCAGCCCTCGCCCTCGTAGTTCGCCTGGCCGGTCCGGGTGAGGGTCTGCCGGTCCCAGCGCAGCGCCAGGCCCTGCTGCCAGGTGAGCTGCCAGATCTTGTCGCCGATCACGGTGATGCCCTCGCCGAAGTGGTCGGCGGGCAGGTCAGCCCGCTGCTGGACCACGCCGGTGACCGGGTCCACCCGGCGCAGGCTGGAGGAGCCCTCCTGGCCGGTGCCCTCGTACAGCGCGCCGTCGGCCAGCTCCAGACCCTGGGTGAACGCGCCCGGATCATGTGGCCGGGTTTCCAGCAGTTCCACCCGAAGTTTCTCCGGTTGGGGCAGCGGCGCGTCGGCCTGGCTCACCGCGGAACAACCGGAAAAAGCCAGGACCCCGCACAGCACCGCAAGCACTCGCACTGCTTCAGGGTGGCATGCCGCATCGGTGCCTGCCGAGATGCGGCACAATCTGCTATGTGACCCCAACCTCCACTCCAGCCGAGCACCGGACCGACTCGATCGACGGCACGCCGGAGAGCACCGCTCTGGTGAACGCGGTTCCGCTGGCGCAGGCCGCGGCCGAGGAGGCTGCCGAGGGCGAGGAGGTCGGCGGGCACGTCGGCATCTCGGTCGAGGACCCGGCTGCGGTCACCCACTTCTTCGAGGCCGCGCACCCCGGCTACAGCGGCTGGCGCTGGGCGGTCACCGTCTCCCAGGCAGGCGGCGAGGAGCCGGTCACGGTCAGCGAGGTCGTGCTGCTGCCCGGCCCGCAGGCCCTGGTCGCCCCGGACTGGGTGCCGTGGAACCAGCGGGTCAAGGCGGGCGACCTGGGCGTCGGCGACCTGCTGCCCACCTCCCCGGACGACCCCCGCCTGGTGCCCGGCTTCCTGGCCAGCGACGACTCCGCGGTGGAGGAGGTCGCCAAGGAGATCGGCCTCGGCCGGATGCGGGTGCTGTCCTGGGAGGGACGCGCCGAGGCGGCCGAGCGCTGGACCGGCGGCGACTTCGGCCCTGGCAGCGACATGGCGCGCAGCGCGCCGGGCTCCTGCGCGGGCTGCGGGTTCTTCCTGCCGCTGGCCGGGGCACTGCGGGCGGCCTTCGGGGTGTGCGGGAACGAGTACGCGCCCGCCGACGGCCGGGTGGTGCACGCCGAGTACGGCTGTGGCGCGCACTCCGAGGCCGAAGTGGACACCACCCCGCTGGTGCCGGTGGCCGAGGTGGTCTACGACGACTCGATGCTCGACGTCGAGCACACCGTGCTGACCGCGCCGGCCCCCGAGCCCGCCGCTGAGGCCGAGGCCCCCGCCGCCGAGGCTGCCGAGACCGAGACCGACGCCGCCGCGAACGAAGCACGGGAGTGAACGAACTCTTCCGCGCCGACGAGCTGCGCCAGGCGACCCTGGCCGCCTGGGCCTCCTCACCGACCCGGTTCCGCGAGGACGCCAACGCCGAGGACGACCTGCGCTACGGCGGTTACCGGGACCGGCTCTTCGTCGAACTCGCGCAGAACGCCGCCGACGCCGCGGGCGCGGGCGGCATCCTGCGCGCCACCGTGGCCGACGGCGAACTCCGGGTGGCCAACACCGGCGCCCCCCTGGATGCCGAGGGCGTGGCCGCGCTCGCCTCGCTGCGGGCCTCGGCCAAGCGCTCCGGTGGCGTCGGGCAGTTCGGCGTCGGGTTCGCCGCGGTGCTGGCGGTCAGCACCGAGCCGAGCGTGCGCTCGGCAGCCGGTGGCGTGCGGTTCTCCGCCGCGGACACGCTGACCGCGGTCCAGGCGCTGCCCGAGCTGGCCGCCGAACTCGCCGACCGGGACAACGCGGTGCCGGTGCTGCGGCTGCCCTGGCCCGTCGAGCCCGCGCCGCTGCCGCCCGGTTTCGACACCGAGGTGTGCCTGCCACTGTCCGATGTGGACGGTCAGGTGTTACTGGACCAGCTGGCCGGTCAGGCCGAGGACCTGCTGCTCGCACTGCCCGGACTGAGCCGGATCGAGGTCGCCGACCAGGTCTGGACCCGCACCGACCACCCCGACGGCACCACTGAGCTGCACACCCCCGACGGTCCGAAACGCTGGGCGCTGCACCGGGAATCCGGGCAGCTCGGCGAGGAGGCCCTGCTCGGCCTGGGTGTGGAGGCGCGGCGGCGGACCGGGTGGACGGTGTGCTGGGCGGTCCGGCTGGACGAGTCCGGTCAGCCGCGACCGGCCGGGTCCGACGTGCTCTACGCGCCGACCCCCACCGACGAGCGGCTCTCACTGCCCGCGCGGTTGTTCGCCGGGCTGCCGATCGAGCCCTCCCGGCGGCGGCTGGCGCCGAGTCCGGCCGCGGACGCGGTGCTGCGGGCCGCTGCCGCGTGTTACCCGCAACTGCTGCTGGCACTGCCGCCGACCAGCCGGACCGCGCTGGTGCCACTGCCGGAGTTCCCGCTCTCCGAGGTCGACGAGAAGCTGCGGGAGCTGGTGCTCACCGCGCTGAGCAACGCCGAATGGCTGGTCGGGGCGGAGGAGGACACCGTGCTGTCCCCGCGCCAGGCCTGCCTGCTGGACGTGGCAGCGCCGGAACTGGTCGAGTTGCTCGGCCCGTCCCTGGGCGGGTTGCTCCCCGCCGAACTGGCCGAGGCCGGGCACCTGCGCGCGTTGCAGGCCGTCGGCGTGCGGCGGATCCGGCTGCCCGAGGTGGTCGCCACCGTGGCCGGGGTGGACCGCGCGCCCGAGTGGTGGCACCGGCTCTACACCGCGCTCGCACCGGTGGCCGAGGTCGACTCCACCGCCCGCGAGGAACTCGGCGCGCTGCCGGTGCCGCTGGTGGACGGTCGCACCGTGACCGGACCGCGCGGGGTGCTGCTGCCCGAGGTGGCCGCGGACATTCTCACCGCTATGTCCACAGTGGACATCGGCCTGCGGGTGGTGCACCCGGACGCGGCGCACCGGCTGCTGGAACGCCTGGGCGCCCGGCAGGTGGGCGCGGCCGAACTCCTGGACGAGCTGCGGCCCGCGGTGGAACGCAGTGTCGAGGACCTGGAAGCCGGACTGGACACCACCGCACTGACCGAGGTGGTGCTGCGACTGGTGGACCTGGCCGGACTGCGCCGGGGCGAGGTGCCCTGGCTGTCCGCGCTGGCCCTGCCGGACGAGCACGGCGACCCGCGCCGCGCGGACGAGTTGCTGTTGCCGGGTTCGCCGCTGCGCGCGGTGCTGGCGCAGGACAGCCCGCTGGGCGTGATCGCGGCCGATGTCGCCGAGCGCTGGGCGCCCAACCTGCTCACCGCGATCGGCGTGCTCGACTCGTTCCCGATCATCGTTGATGAGAACCCGACCGGGCCCGAGCACGACCTGCCGGACGAGCAGGAGTGGTGGGACGAACTCGCCGCCGCGCACCCGGCCGGTGAAGGCCCGCGGCAGATCATCGCGGTGGGCGACCTTGACCTGGTCGCCGAGGAGCACTGGCCGGAGGCGCTGCGACTGCTCGCCGCGGATCCCCTTGCCTGGCAGGCACTCCGGCTGCGGGACGGGCACACCGCGTGGTGGCTGTCCCGGTTCGCGCTGATCGGCGGCCGTCCGCCGCGGGACTGGCGGCGGGCCGACGTGGACGAGCTGAACGGCCTGTACGAGGTGGTGCCGGCCGAGGGCCTCAGCGACGAGCTGCTGGCACTGCTCGGCGTCCGCGATTCGGTGGAAGTGTCCGATGTGGACGATGCCATCGACGTGCTGGCCCGGCTGGCCGACCCGGACCGCCTGGTGCGCGAGGGCGTGGTGCTGCGTGCGCACGAGGCCCTCGCCGACGCGGTCAGCGCGGGCCGGGTCGATCCGGCCGAGGTGGACCCGCCCGCCGCGGTCCGATCCCTGGCCGGGACCGTGGTGGCCACCGAGCGGGCGCTGGTGCTGGACGGCCCGTGGTGGCTGGCCGTGCTGGACCCGGCCGAGGTGGTCGCCGGCGGCGAGGCATCCCCGCTGGCCGATCTGCTGGACCTGCCGACCTCCGACGGCGACGAGGTGGTCAGCAGCGGCCGGGTGCAGCCGTGGGCGGAACTGGACGGCGTGGTCGAGTCCTGTGACCTGCTCGGCCTGGACTACCCCGACGGCGACCTGCACGTGCACGCCGAACTGGTGGTGCTCCTCGACGAGGTCCGGCACACCGTGCCCTGGTGGCTGGACCCGGACGGCGACCTGCACACCACCGAGGAACCGCAGGGCCTGGCCCGCGCGCTGGCCTGGACCCTGGACCGCTGGGAGGACCGGCACCTGCTGGCCGCCCTGCTCGCCGATCCGACCGCGCCGACCCTGTTGCGCTGAGCCGACGGCGTCGCCGCCCACCGGGGTGGCGACGCCCTAGACCCCGGTCTGCGCCGTGCGGGAGCCGCGCCGGGCCGCGGCCCGCTGCCAGGCGATCACGGCCAGCCCGGTGAACCCGAGCAACCCGCCCACCAGGCAGGTCCAGGTCCACACCGACTCGGTGCCGCGGACCAGCAGCAGCACCACGAACGCGGCGAAGAAGATCCCGGTGCCGACCGAGACCGCGGGCACCGCGTCGGTCAGACCGCGCGGCAACGCCGGGGGCGGCGGTGGGGTTTGCCTGTTCGTAACCGGGCTGGGTTCGCTTCTCTCGGCCACGTCAGGCAGGCTACCTGCCGAAACGATCGCCAGTGGCAGCAGGGAGGAGCCGCGATGGCCAAGACGTGGGTGCCGTCCGGTCTGGACCGGTTCTTCAAGATCTCCGAGCGCGGTTCCTCGGTCAGCCGGGAGGTCCGCGGCGGCCTGGTCACCTTCGTGACCATGGCCTACATCGTGGTGCTGAACCCGCTGATCCTGGGCAGTTTCTCGGCCCAGGACGCCGCGGCCAAGAAGGACGTGCTCGGCGAGATCCTGCCGGTGCCACAGGTGGCCGCGGTCACCGCGCTGGTCGCCGGGGTGATGACCATCCTGTTCGGCCTGATCGCGAACTACCCGTTCGCCATCGCCACCGGCCTCGGCATCAACAGCCTGGTCGCGGTCACCATCGCGCCGCAGGTCACCTGGCCGGAGGCGATGGGCCTGATCGTGGTCAACGGCCTGGTGGTGCTGCTGCTGGTGGTCACCGGGTTCCGCACCGCGGTGTTCAACTCGGTGCCACCACCGCTGAAGGCGGCCATCGCGGTCGGCATCGGCCTGTTCATCTGCCTGATCGGCCTGGTCGACGCGGGCTTTGTGCGCCGCATCCCGGACGCCGCGGGCACCACCGTGCCGGTCGGCCTTGGCATTGGCGGCTCGATCGCCTCCTGGCCCACCCTGGTGTTCGTGGTCGGCCTGGTGCTCACCGGGATCCTGGTGGCGCGCAAGGTCCGCGGCGCGATCCTGATCGGCGTGCTGGGCAGCACCGTGCTGGCCATCGTGATCGAGGCCCTGGTCAACGCGGGCCCGTCCAAGGGCGTCAACCCGCGCGGCTGGAACCTGGGTTACCCCGCGCTGCCGGAGAGCTTCTTCAGCCTGCCCGACCTGTCCCTGGTCGGCGAGGTCTCCTTCGGCGCCTGGACCCGGCTGCCCGCGCTGGCTGCCGCGATGCTGGTCTTCACCCTGGTGCTGACCGACTTCTTCGACACCATCGGCACCATGACCGGCCTGGGCAAGGAAGCCGGTCTGGTGGACAAGAACGGCCAGCTGCCCAACACCAGCAAGGCCCTCTTCGTCGACGGCGTGGCCGCGGTGGCCGGCGGCGTCGCCTCCAGCTCCTCCAACACCGTCTACCTGGAGTCCGCGGCCGGCATCGCCGAGGGCGCCCGCACCGGCCTGGCCAACGTGGTCACCGGCCTGCTGTTCCTGGCCGCCATGTTCTTCACCCCGCTCTACCAGGTGGTGCCGGTGGAGGCGGCGGCCCCGGCGCTGGTGATCGTCGGCGCGCTGATGATGACCCAGATCACCGACATCGACTTCACCGACTTCACCATCGCCCTGCCCGCCTTCCTGACCATCGTGGTCATGCCGTTCACCTACTCCATCGCCAACGGCATCGGCGCCGGCTTCGTCAGCTACGTCGCGCTCAAGGTGGCCACCGGCAAGGC
This sequence comes from Crossiella sp. S99.2, assembly GCF_023094165.1. Lineage (GTDB taxonomy): Bacteria > Actinomycetota > Actinomycetes > Mycobacteriales > Pseudonocardiaceae > Crossiella. Next base: position 516,235 of record NZ_JALMDK010000002.1, read on the forward strand.
CCGCACCATCCACCCGCTGATGTGGGTGGTGGCGGCGGCCTTCCTGCTCTACTTCGGCATCGGCCCCCTGCGCGCGCTGTTCGTCTAAGCCCCCACCCGCCCAGTTGGCCCAAGTCGTACGCCGGTTTGGCCCAACTGGGCGTACCAGTGGGCCAAGTCGACGGGTCAGCCGATGCCCCAGAACTGGTTCAGCCCGCGGTGGACGTGGTAGACGACGATGTCCGCGCCGTTGTTCGGGTTGAAGTTGCCCACGTCCACCGCCAGCCCGTTGCTGCCCGCGCGCAGCACCCTGGTCGCCGGGTTGTAGGTCCAGACCTGGCCGTCGCCGCCGCAGGGCTGCACGGTCACCAGTTGCGGGGCGGGCGGGTTGTCCGGGCCGTGGTCCAGGCAGCCGCCGCTGCCGATCGCCATCCGGCCGTCCAGGCGGTGGGTGAAACGCTGGGCCGGGCTGCCGTTGCAGTCGTAGAGCTGGATCTTGGTGCCGGGCGCTGACGAACCGCCCGCGGCGTCCAGGCAGCGGGCGCCGGTGAGGTCGGTGTGCAGCAGCGAGTTGTCCGGGCGCGGGCCACCGGCCGGGGTCCAGGTCTGGTTGGGGTTGCCCAGCGGGTGCCACAGGCCCAGTTCGGCACCGCCGTCGCTGCGGTTGCCGAAGACGTCCAGGACCAGGTTGTTCGGCGCCAGCAGGGCGCGTTTGGCGGTGTCATAGGTGAAGACCTGGCCGTCGCCGCCGCAGTCCTGGATGGTGACCACCCGGCCCGCGGCGGGCTGGTCGTCGCCGTAGTCCAGGCAGCCGCCACTGGCCACCGCCAGCCTGCCGTCGGCGCGCAGGCTGATCCGCTGGGCGTTGCTGCCGTTGCAGTCCCAGATCTGCACCTTGGTGCCCGGGGTGTTGCGGGCGCCCGCCGCGTCAATGCACCGCTCGCCGGGCTGGTCGGTGGTGACCGGCGCCTCGGTGAAGGTGGCCCGGCGCGGGGCCCGCGGGTCGAACCGGACCGGCACTGACACACTGGGCGCGCCGGTGGCGGTGAGCAGGAAAAGCATGTGGTAACCGGGCAACGCGGCGGTCGCGTCGGCCGGGGCACGCAGCGTCATCCGACCGTCCACTGTGGACTCAACCGTCAGCTCCACGTGCCGCTGGGTGGTGTTGAGCGAGTGCGTGGAGGCGCTCGGGGCGACCAGCACCGCGCGGGTGGCCGGGGCCTCGCCCTGGTAGTCCACGGTGAAGGACTGCCCGTAGGACAACACCTCTGGCGCGTGCGTGATCGAGGGCCGCGGGCCGCGGAAGAGGTTCGGCGGCTGGTAGACCTCGATCGAGCCCAGCAGGTTGTCGTTCTTGTCCGGATCGCGGGTCAGCTGCTGGAACTCGTCCCCGGTGACCAGCACCCGGCCGTCGGCCAGCAGCACCGCGTTGGAGTGGTAGCCGCGCAGCATCGCCGAGGACGGGCCCAGCCGCCAGTTCTTGGTCGCCGGGTCGTACAGCTCCACCTGCCGGTATCGCTGATCGCCTTCGGCCACCTTGTATCCGGCGCCGTAGTCGCGCAGCGCGCCGCCGGTCTCGCCGTTGACCGAGAGCACGCCGCCGTCGGGCAGCAGCACCAGGTTGTCGTTGTTGCGGCTGAACGCCCGGGTGCTGTCGGTGATCCACTGTCCGGTGGCCGAGTCCAGCCGCAGCGCTTTGGGATCACCGGTGAGACCGCCGGCCAGCAGCGCCTGGGTCGGGCCCTGCGGACCGCCGGGCAGCGCCACCGCCGGGCCGTAGCGCCGGATCACCCCGTCCGGCCGGTCCGCCAGCCGCTGGATCGACCAGGAGGTGGTGTTGATCCGGTGCTGCTGGTCAGCGCCGCGGCCGAGCAGGTAGGTGGAGCCGTCGGCCATGGTGAAGGCGTGCGGGTAGTCCCAGGCGAAGACCTGCATGGGCGCGGTCTCGCTGGGCAGGTTCGTCTGATTCCGTTGGGTGACACCGGGAATCGGGGTGTTCCGGGCCGGGAACAGCTCGGTTTTCGCGGTGAGCCAGCCGTTCTCGTCCTCGCCGGAGACGGTGCCGACCCGGCCGTCCGGGGTGAGGAAGGAGGTCGGGTACCAGCGGCCGACGGAGAGGTCCTGCTGCCGGTGCCAGGTCTCGGTCCACGGGTCGAAGGTGAACACCAGCCGGGCCCCGGACAGCTGGCCGTTCTTGGCCAGGTTGCCGCCGAAGACGGCCAGGTTCCCGTTGGGCAGGAACACCATCCCGGTGCAGAACAGCGGCGCGGGCCGGGCCTGCCCGGTGCCGTCCGGCATGTCGATCACCGGTGGCGGCACCGATTTCCACGCGTTCGCCCCGGTGCCCGCGCTGGGGTCCCAGAGGTGCGCGCGGCCGCGGTTGCGCACGCCGACGGTGTAGGTCGGGCTGGTCTCTTCCTGGGGGTTCTTGGTCACCTCGTCGAAGCTGAAGCTGAGCACCTTGCCGGTGGGCAGCACCGCCACGTGCACGCCGTAGTCCGGCGAGGGCTGGGCGATCCCGCTGGTCTCGAACCGGCCCACCTCGTGCGCCGGACCGGGCGGCGGCGGGGTCTCACCCGGCGCGTCGAACCTGGCGTGCGGATCGGCCTTGCGCCCCTCTCGCAGTGCACGCTTGCGTGCCTCCAGGTGCTCGCGCGCGTGCTGCTCGCCGAGGATCTTGCGTTCCTGCTGGTAGAGGTACTCCGGGGTTTCCCGGTCCGGGCTGGCCCCCGGTGGCTGGCCATGGTTGTGCGAGCCGTGGTCGTGCGCGGCGTGCTCGTGCGGTGGGGCGGCCACGGCCGTCCCGGTGAGTAGTAGGGACAGCACCAGCCCAGGCAGGACTCTGCGCACGCCAAACACACCTTCCGTTACGGAGTGGGATTGGGCGTGAGTTCCCCCCGACGGGCCTGCCGCCCGTCCTTCAGTTGACGATGCGATTGCCGTTCTGGGTAGAGCCGAATGGCCGCAACCGGGAGCCTTGTGTCGTAGGACAAACAGGGCAGCCGGGGTGAAAGTCGTGAGGTATGCTAAGGATGTGTCGGAGTTTGAGACAGAGCCCACCCTCGCCAGCCGGTTGCGGCTGTCCGTCGTGCGGCTCAACCGCAGGCTTCGCGCCCAGCGCACCGATTCCACGGTCACGCTGACCCAGCTCTCGGCGCTGTCCTGCCTGTTCAAGTGCGGACCGCTGACCCCGGGTGAGCTGGCGGCCAAGGAAGGCGTGCAGCCGCCCTCGATGACGAGGGTCATCGCCGCGCTGGAGGACCACCGCTTCGCCACCCGGCGGCCGCATCCCACGGACGGCAGGCAGGCGATCGTGGAGATCAGCGAGCAGGGGCGGGCGTTCATCCGGGCCGATGTGCAGGCGCGGGAACGCTGGCTGGACAAGCAGTTGGCCGAACTCGACGACTCGGACCGGGAAGTGCTGGCCCGTGCCGCCGAGATCATAGACAGGATGGCGGGGCAGTAACGAGTGACGACCTACGCGGAACGTGAGCCGGAACAGTTAGACCGTTCACCCAACGACTCCCCATCCCCGCGTAGCAGTCCATCTCCGGTACGGCGCAAGGGCATGTTCGCCTCGCTGCGCACCCGCAACTACCGCTACTTCGTCGCAGGCGCGAGCGTCTCGCTGATCGGCGTCTGGATGCAGCGGGTCGCCCAGGACTGGCTGGTCCTGGATCTCTCGCACGGCAGCGCGGTCGCCCTCGGCATCGCCGCCGCCCTGCAGTTCGCGCCCACCCTGGTGTTCTCGCTGTGGGCAGGCGTGCTGGCCGACCGGATGGACAAGCGCAAGCTGCTGATCGGCCTGCAGACCGCGATGGGCCTGTGCGCGCTGGCACTGGGCCTGCTGGTGGTCACCGGCGCCGCGCAGCTCTGGCACGTCTACGCGCTCTGCCTGGCGCTGGGCTGTTTCACCGCGGTGGAGACGCCGGTGCGGCAGTCCTTCGTGGTGGAGATGGTCGGCAAGGACCAGGTGACCAACGCGGTCGCGCTGAACTCGATGAACTTCAACCTGGCCCGGATCACCGGCCCGGCCATCGCCGGCGTGCTGATCACCTTGATCGGCACCGGCTGGGTGTTCCTGCTCAACGCGGCCACCTTCGTCACGGTGATCCTCGGCCTGTTCCTGATGAACCCGGCCCAGCTGCACCGCAGCCCGCCGGTGCCCAGGGCCAAGGGCCAGCTGCGCGAGGGCCTGCGCTACGTGCGCGGCCGCAAGGACCTGGTCGTGCTGATGGTGCTGGTGTTCTTCGTCAGCACCTTCGGCCTCAACTTCAGCACCACCCTGGCGGTGGTGGCGCGCAACGTCTTCCAGCGCGACGCCGACGGCTACGGCCTGCTCTCCACCCTGCTGGCGGCCGGCACCTTCCTGGGCGCGCTGCTGGCCGCCCGGCGCAGCACCAAGGGCAAGCCGCGGCTGCGGGTGATGATCGGCGGCGCGATCGTGTTCGGGATCCTGGAGATCGTGGTCGGGCTGATGCCCACCTTCACCGCGCTGGGGCTGATGCTGATCCCCACCGGCATCGCCGTGATGACGTTCACAACCACGGCCAACTCGACCGTCCAGCTGGCCGTCCGGCCGGACATGCGCGGCCGGGTGATGGGCCTGTACATGCTGGTCTTCCTGGGTGGCACCCCGCTGGGCAGTCCGGTGATGGGGTGGGTCGCGCAGGAGTTCGGGGGCCAGGCGCCGCTGCTGGTGGGCGGGATCGTGTCCCTGCTGGCCGCAATCGTGTGCGGAGCCGTTCTCGCAGGTCGCGGCGGCATGCGCTGGCCGGTCGGCCGATGGTCACGCTTTCGAGGGCGTCGCCGGGGCTTGACGACCGAGTGAAGTAAGCCTAACCTAAGTCTTGTCCGCTTCGTGGTGGGAGCGGCAGTCAGTTCGGGAACAGAGTGAGGCCCCGGCTCCGCAAGGAGTCCGGGGCCTCACTCTTTCGGCGACGTCAACTTGTCGGAGCATCCACCGCCGAAGTTCTGGGTGCTGCGATCAGGGCAGCAGCAGGCCGTTCTTGCCCGCGCGGGCGTCCTCGAAGCGCTTGCCGACCTCGGCCCAGTCCACGATGTTCCACAGGGCGTTGATGTAGTCGGCCTTCACGTTGCGGTACTGCAGGTAGTACGCGTGCTCCCACACATCGAAGACCACCAGGGGGGTGGTGGCGATCGAGAGGTTGGAGTGGTGGTCCTTGAGCTGCTGGGTGATCAGCCGCCGGCCGATCGGGTCCCAGGCCAGCACGCCCCAGCCGGAGCCCTGGATGGTGGTGGAGACGGCGTTGAGCTGGGCGCGCAGCTTGTCGAAGGAGCCGAACTCCTCATCGATCGCGGCGGCGAGTTCGCCGGTGGGCTTGTCCCCGCCGTTGGGCGAGAGGATCTTCCACCACACCACGTGCATGGCGTGTCCGGCCAGGTTGAAGGCCAGGGTGTGCTCCAGGCCGACGATCGAGCCGAAGTCGCCCTTGTCCCGGGCTTCGGCGATCTTGTCCAGGGTGTCGTTGGTGCCCTTGACGTAGGCCGCGTGGTGCTTGCTGTGGTGCAGCTCGTTGATCTCGCCGCTGATCGCCGGCGCGAGCGCGGAGTAGTCGTAGTCCAGATCGGGCAGGACGTAGGCGCCCATCAAGAGCCTCCCCATGTGAATGGCAGTCAGTTCATGAGAGTGCTGTGCAACTACAAGTTACTTGCAACAAGCCATGGTCACGAGTTGGGGTCGGCAGTTTGACCTGGCTTGTCCTGCCGGGTGAGCATCAGCGTCAGAAGTCCGAATGTTCGCCCTCAGGCAGGGGAAGCCGGTCGAAATCCGGCGCTGACCCGCAACGGTGGGCCGCTTCACGCGGTGAGCCCGAGTACCTGCCGAGGGTGCGATCACCGATCTCCGTCGAGGCTCGCGGAAGGTGTCCATGAAGAAGTCGTTGCTCGCCGCTGTGTGCGTGCTCACGCTCTCGTTCTCGGCGTGTGGGAGCCCAGCGGCCGCTCCGCAAACCCCTGCCGCGGCCGCGCAGGAGATCGTCAACTGCGGCCGGACGCAGAAGTTCGACGGTCAGCCCAAGCGGATCCTGAGCATGAACCAGCACGCCACCGAGGTGCTGGTGGCGCTGGGGGTGACCGACCGGATCGTGGGCACCGCCTACCCGGACACCCCGGACGTGCCCGCGGCCATCGCCACCGACTACGCCAAGGTCAAGACCATCTCGCAGAAGTACCCGACCCTGGAGCAACTGCTCGGCACCGAGCCGGACCTGGTGGTCGGCGGCTACGCCAGCGCCTTCGCCGAGAAGGACGGCCGCGGCCGGGACGCCCTGGAGGCCAAGGGGATCCGCACCTTCCTGCTCTCGGAGAACTGCCCGGACGCCACCGCGGCCATCGGCACCTACACCGATGACCTGGGCGTGCTCGGCCGGCTGCTCGGCGCGACCGAGCAGGCCGGCAGGCTGATCGGGGAGACCACCAGGGCCGTGGACGAGGTGACCGCCAAGGTCGCCGCCGCGAACAAGCCGGCGGTGCCGGTGTTCTTCTACGACAGCGGCGAGCAGGCCCCGTTCACCGTCGGCGGGCGTGGGCTGGGCAACGACCTGGCCAAGCGGGCAGGCGGCCGCAACATCTTCGCCGACGTGCCCAAGGTCTTCGGCGACGCGAGCTGGGAACAGGTCGGCGACCGCGCGCCCGAGGTGATCGTGCTGGTGGACTACCTCGGCGACAACGGCGGCGTGGACGCCAAACGCCGCTTCCTGGAAGGTCATCCGCTGGCCAAGGGCACTCCGGCGGTGCGGAACAAGCGGTTCGTCACGCTCACCCTGCCCGACCTGATCGAAGGCATCCGGCTGCCCGCGGCGCTGCGCACGCTCACCGCCGGGCTGCACCCGGACCTGGCCAAGTGACCAGGGTTCCCCTCGGCCTGACCCTGCTGCTCGGTTTCCTGGCGCTGCTCGGCGCCGCCAGCCTGGCCCTGTCCTTCGGGTCGGTGGCGGTGCCGGTCGGCCAGGTGTGGCGGATCCTGCTGCACTGGGCCGCACCCGGGCTGGTCGAGGCCGACTGGACGCCGGTGCGGGCGGCGATCATCCGCGAGTCCCGGCTGCCCAGGGTGGTGCTGGCGGTGCTGGTCGGCGCGGCGCTCGCGCTGGCCGGGGCGGTGGCCCAGGTGGTCACCCGCAACCCCCTCGCGGACCCGTACCTGCTGGGCGTCAACTCCGGGGCCGGGTTCTTCGTGGCCGTGGTGCTGGTGCTGGGCATCGGCGCCGGGGTGCTCGGCGCGGCCACCGTGCCGCTCGCGGCCTTCCTGGGTGCGCTGGTGGCGTTGCTGCTGGTGCTCACGGTGGCCGGGCGGTTCGGTTCGGTGACCGCGCTGGTGCTCGGCGGACTCGGCGTGGCGCAGATCTTCGGCGCCGGCATCCTGATGGTGATCTTCCTGGCGGCCAAGGGCGATCAGGCCAAGCAGGTGCTGTTCTGGCTCAGCGGCGGACTCGGCGATGCCCGCTGGGAGAGCATGGTCGTGCCCGGAGTGGTGCTCGTGCTGGCGCTGGCCGCCGGCATGGCGGTCGGGCGCTGGCTCAACCTGCTCTCCGCCGGCGATGACGGGGCGGCCGCGCTCGGCGTGAATCCGAAGAAGCTGCGGTTGCTGGCCCTGATCGGGGTCGCGCTGCTGGCCGGGACCTCGGTCACGGTGGCCGGTGGCATCGCCTTCGTCGGGCTGATCATCCCGCAGGCGGCCGCGTTCCTGGTCGGCGCGGACGCCCGACGGCTGCTGCCGGTGGCCGCGCTGCTCGGCGGGGTGTTCCTGGTCGCGGCGGACCTGCTGGCCAGGGTGGTGATCGCGCCGCTGGAGATCCCGGTCGGCGCGGTCACCTCCTCGGTGGGCGGGGTGGTGTTCCTGGTGATGCTGTACCGGCGGCGGGGGAGGGCGGCATGAGCGTGCGCACCGAAGGCGTGCGGGTGGCCCTGGGCGGCCGGATCGTGGTGGACGGCGTCGACCTCGAACTGCGTGCGGGCGAGGTGCTGGGACTGGTGGGGCCCAACGGTTCCGGCAAGACCTCACTGCTGCGCACGCTGTACCGGGCACTGGCCCCGGCCGGGGGCACGGTGCTGGTGGACGAGCGGCCGGTGACCGGGTTCGGCCGGCGGGAGCTGGCCAGGACACTGGCCGCGACCACCCAGGAACCTGAGCACGCGGCCGCGCTGACCGTCTCCGAGGTGATCACCCAGGGCCGCACCTGTCACCGCGGCTGGCTGGAGTCGCTGCGGGCGCAGGACCACGCCGCGGTCGGCGAGGCGATCACCCTGGCCGACCTGGAAGCCTTGCGGGACCGCGATGTCCGCACCCTCTCCGGCGGCGAGCGGCAGCGGGTCTCCATTGCTCGCGCGCTCGCCCAGCAGCCCCGGATCCTGGTGCTGGACGAGCCGACCAACCACCTCGACCTGCGGCACCAGCTCGCCGTGCTGGAACTGCTGCGCGCCCGCGCCACCGAGGGCCTGTCCGTGCTGCTCACCCTGCACGACCTGCGGCTGGCAGTGGAGCACTGCGATCGCCTGGTGGTGCTCGACGAGGGCAAGGTGGTCACCGCCGGGCCGCCGGTCGAGGTGCTCACCGCCGACCTGCTCGCCGGGGTCTTCGGCGTGCGCGGTCAGCTCAGGGAGCTGGCCGATGGACGGTCCACAGTGGACATCGCGGGGACGGTATGAGCTGTCTAAGCAAGTTCCTTGGCGAACTGGCGGATCAGGCGCAGCGAGTCCACGGTGCTCAGCGCGCGTTCCAGGGCCTGGTCGAAGGCGGAGTCGAACTCGCGCAACCGCACCGGGTGGTCGATCAGCGAGGTCGCGGTCACCGTCTCCTGCCACAGCAACGTGGGCAGCTGTGGACTGGGGAACTCCAGCAGGTGGAACCCGCCGCCGCCGAGGGCGTGGAATGCCTCCGCGGTGAACGGCACCAGCCGGATGTCCACAGTGGACGGTCGCTGCTCCACCATCGCGACCAGGTGCCGAAGTTGCGCGGCCAGCACCGCGCGGCCGCCGACCTGCTGGTGCAGCACGGCCTCGGTGACCACCGCGGTCAGCCGCAACGGGTCCGGGCCGTCCAGCCGGTGCTGGCGGATCAGCCGGGCCTCCAGGACCCGCTCGACGTCGGCCATCCGGATGTTCGGCCCGGCGCCGCGGATCACCGCGCGGGCGTAGTCCTCGGTCTGCAACAGGGCCGGGATCAGCCCGCCGTCGTAGGAGCGGATCGCGGCCGCGCCGTGCTCATAGCCGAAGAAGCGCAGCGTGTCGTCGTTGAACAGCCCGCCGTAGCCCTGCCACCAGGACCGTTGCTCGGCGGCCGAGCGCAGCTCGATGAGTCCGGCGTAGGACTCCTCGCTGAGCCGGTAGGCCTTGGCCAGCGCCTTCAGCCGCACGTCGGTGATCTTCAGCTTCCCGCCCTCGACCCCGGAGACGTAGGGCTGGGTGAGCCGGGCGGCCTTGGCCGCGGCGACCGCGGTGAGACCGGTCAGCTCCCGGTGCTCGCGCAGCCGGAGGCCGAGTTCCCAGTTGGCGACGGTGGGTGAGGTGGGCACTAACGCAACTCCAGATGACGGTGCTGATATCAGTGCAGAAGTCTCGCACACCGGGCCCGGCCACGAAGGAGTGATGGCCGCGGCCTGCCCGGAGATCCGGATCCGCTGCGACCCGGCCCCGCCGGACACCCTGTCCTGCGCCCGGGTCGCGGACGACCCGGAGGTGGCGTTGGGGCTGGTGGCGGCGGAGATGGCCGCGACCGCGCACCGGGTGGAGGCGGCGGCCGCGCGCACCGCCTTGTCGGTGTACGCGATCAAGATCGGTCAGGCCACGGTGCTGCCCTGGGCGCTCGGCCTGGGCTGGTGGCGCCCGGACCGGGTCCGGCTGGGCGGGGACGGCGGCCACGGCTGGCACACTCTGCACCTGCCCGGCGCACCGGAGCCGGTCGGCCTGACCGAGTTGATCGACGGGATCTTCGAGCGGCATCTGTTCCGGGTGGCCGGGCATCTGGCGGCGGTACGCGGCTGCGCGCGGCCGACCATGCTCGGCCAGATCGGTTTCGGCATCGGCACCGCCTTTGCCCGCGCGGCCCGCGGCGGCGCCGACCCGGCCCGCCTTTCCCTTGCCCACCAACAGTTGTGCGCCGCCCTGCCCTGGCTCGGCCCGACCGGCCGCCTGCTACCCGGCACCCACGGCCTGACCTTCCTGCGCAACCACTGCTGCCTGTTCTGGACCGCCCCGGACGAGGACGCCTGCCGCAGCTGCCCCCGCCGCACCGACGAGGACCGCCTCACCTGACCACTTGGGCCAACTCGTACGGCGAGTTGGCCCAACCGGGCGTACCGGTTGGGCCAACTCGGCGGGTTAGCTGAAGGCGACCGGGATGAAGACGTCGAAGCTGCGGTCGCTGGCCTGCCAGTGGTCGCGGCGGGTGATGATGGCGCAGGTCTCGACGGCGCAGTTCAGGCCGCCGGTGTTCTCCTTGAGGTAGATCTTGGCCGTGAACGAGCCGTTGGCCGCGATCGGGTAGGTGTTGCCGCCGAGCGGGGTGTTGGTCACCCAGGCCGACGGGCCGATGCCGGTGCCGCCCTGGCCGTCGCCGCCCTGGCAGGGGCCGGGCTTGACGCCGTAGCTGAGGTCCGCGGGGACCTTGCACAGCGCCACGTAGTAGCCCTTGTCGGTGTGGTAGCCGGTGCCGGTCACGGTGATCTCCTGGCCGTTGACCGCGATCGCGGTGGCCTCGGAGGCGGTGATGGTGCGGCCGTTGCGGCTGGCCGAGTCGGGGGCCGCGAGGGCCTGGCCGGTCATGGCCAGCACACCGGCGATCGCGCCGACGGAGACGAGAGCGGCCTTCACCTTGTTGTTCATGCTGTTTCCCTCTTCTTGGTTCGGTGGTGGAACAGCAGCAGGGCGGTGCCGGCCGTCAGGAGGGCCAGCCCGGTCAGTAGCGGGAAGATCGGTTCCGCGCCGGTGTTGGCCAGCCGCGGGGTGGGCGGCTGGGTGGTTGCCGGTGGCGGTGCGACGGCCGGGGTGGTCGTCGTCGTGGGGGGAGTCGTGGTGCCCGGCGTGGTGGTGCCGGTGGGCGGTGGTGTGGTGCTGGTCGTGGGCTGGCCGCCGGGGACGGTGAGCACGGCGGCGGCGGTGGCTGTGCTGCCGGTGGGGTTGGTGAACACGGCCCGGAACTGCCTGCCGGACAACCGGATCTCCGCGGTCACGGTCAGCGTGTCGCCGGTCTCGCGCAGGTCGGTCCAGCTGCGGCCGCCGTCGATGCTCTCCTGCCAGCGGGTGCTCACCGCGCCCCTGGCACTCGCGCTGAACCGGGCGGCACTGCCCGCGGCGACCTCGACGCCGGCGGGTTCGGTGAGTAGCACCGGCGCGGCGAAGCGGGCGAAGACCTGGATATTCGCGCCGTCGGCCACGTACACCGCGCCAGTGTTCGCGTTGACCCCGATGGACCCGGGTGCGGCCACTTCCAGGGTGCCGATCACCTTGCGCCGCACCGGGTCCAGCACCGCGACCTGACCGAGTTCGGCCTGCGCGGCGTAGAGGAACCCGGTGGCCGGGTCCACCGCGGCCCGGCCCGCGCCCGCGCCGGCGGCGAAGGGCTCGCCGAACACCTGGGCGGTGCGGGTGTCGATGGTGGTGACCGTGCCGTTGGCCTGGTTCACCGCGTACAGCCGGTGCAGCACCGGGTCCACGGCCAGCCCGCGCGGGTTCGCGCCGACCGGGATGGTGGCGATCACCTTGTGCGCCTTGGTGTCCAGCACCGACACCGTGTTGTCGTCCAGGTTGGCCACGTAGGCCCGGCCCTGGTGCACCACCACCTGGTCCGGTCCGGAGCCGACCGGCACCGTGGCGATCACCTTCTGCTGCACGGGATCGAGCACCGAGACCACGGCCGCGCCGCCCTCGGCCACGAACACCAGTCCGCTGTCCTCGTCCACGCCGACGCCGTTGGGACCCGCGCCGACCGGGATGGTCGCGGTGATCTGCCGGGTGACCGCGTCGATCACCGAGACCGAGGGCTTCTTGTCGACCACGCCGCGGTTGACCGCGAACACGGTTCTGGTCCTGGTGTTCGCGGTCAGCTGTGCGGTCAGGTTGCCGAGTTTCGGGGTGGTGCCGACGATCTGGTGGTTGCCGCCGAGTGCGCCCGCGGTGGCGTTGCGGGTGCTGGTGAACCAGGTCTCGCCGCCCAGCGCCGCGAAGGAGTTGATCCCGGGCACGGCCACCGTGGCGGCTTTCTCGTGCCGCACCGGATCGGCCGCCTGCGCGGGTAGCGCGGCGGCGAGCAGGATCGCGCCCGCGGCCAGTAGTGCCGCGGGGAGTCGGTGGAACATGGCGGTCTCCCAGCTCAGTCAGGGTCGCGGCGGGGCAGCACCAGCGGCGCCCCGGTTCGTGGATGGGCCAGCACCTCGACTTCGTGCCGGTAGACCCGGCTCAGCAGTTCGCCGGTGAGCACCTCGGCCGGCTGGCCCGCGGCGGCCAGTTCGCCGCCGGAGAGCAGCGCGACCCGGTCCGCGTAGGCCGCGGCCAGGCCGAGGTCGTGCAGCACCACGACCACCGCGTCCCCGGCCTCGGCCCGGCGTTTCGCGATGCGCAGCACGGCTTCCTGATGCCGCAGGTCGAGTGCGGCGGTCGGTTCGTCCAGCAACAGCAGTCCGGCCCGTTGCGCCAGCACCCTGGCCAGCGCGACCCTGGCCCGTTCGCCGCCGGAGAGCGAGGGGAAACGGCGATGCGCGAACTCGGCGACCTCGGTTTCCCGCATGGCCTCCGCGATCGCCTCCTCGTCCTGCTCGGCCGCCGGGGTGCCGACCCACGGCGCGCGCCCCATCTCCACCACCTCGGCCACGGTGAACGGGAAGGACAGCAGCACTTGTTGCGGCAGCACGGCCCGGCGCACCGCCAGCTCCCGCGGCCGGTACCCGGCAAGGGGTTTGCCGTGCACCAGCACCTGCCCCGCGGTCGGGGTGACGTCTCCGGCGAGCGCGGCCAGCAGGGTGGACTTGCCCGCGCCGTTGGGGCCCAGCAGCGCGAGCACCTCGCCGGTGCGCGCGGCCAGGCCCACCCGGTGCAGGATCCGTTGCCCGCCAAGGTGCACGTCGATGGCGACCGCCTCGGCGACCACGGTGCCCGGCGGTGCGGGTGCGGGGAGTTCGAGTCTCATGCCCACCCGCCCTGACTGGCCCTGGTGCGGCGCAGCAGCCAGAAGAAGAACGGCCCGCCGACCAGCGCGGTCAGCGCCCCGATCGGCAGCTCCACCGGCGCCAGCACGGTGCGCGCTACCAGGTCCGCGGCCACCACGACCACCGCGCCGCCGAGCGCGCTGACCGGGATCAGGAACCGGTGCCCCGGCCCGATGATCATGCGAACCACGTGTGGCACCACAAGTCCGACGAACCCGATCATGCCCGCTACGGCCACCGCGGCGGCGGTCAGCAGGGCCACCACGAACATCAGCGTGCCGCGCAGCCGTTCGATGTGCACGCCCAGGTGCCGGGCCGGGCGTTCGCCGAGCGCGAGCAGGTCGAGCTGGCGGGCGAACAGCGGGGCGAGCAGCAGTCCGACGATCGCGCAGGGCAGCACCGCGAGCACCTTGGGCCAGGTGGTCGAGGCCAGGCTGCCCATCATCCAGAACACCACCGAGCGCAGCTGGGCGTCATTGGAGTAGGTGAGCAGCAGGTTGATCACCGCGCCGGTGGCCGCGTTGACCGCGATCCCGGTCAGCACCAACGTGACCACCTCGGTCCGCCCGCCGGAGCGCGCGACCAGGTACACCACCGCTACCGTGACCAGCCCGCCGATGAAGGCGGCCGCGGGCAGCGTCCAGGAGCCGAGCGCGGTCACCCCGAGCACGGTCACCGCACTGGCCGCCATCGCCGCGCCACCGGACACACCGACCACCGCCGGCTCGGCCAGGGGGTTGCCGAACACGCCCTGCATCACCGCGCCCGCGCAGGCCAGCGAGGCCCCGACCAGCACGCCGAGCAGCACCCGGGGGAAGCGGATCTGCCAGAGCACCGCGTCCAGGTAGCCCGCGCCGGTGGGCGCCTCGGCCAGCCCGAGCCGGTGCGCGACCGAGGCGAGCACATCGGCCACCGGACTGGGGAAGGCGCCGATTCCCGCGCCCAGCAAGCACAACAGCACCAGCGCGATCCCCAGCCCCAGCACGAGTGCCAGGCGACGTGCGCGCATCAGCGCAGACCTTCGGCCAGCGCGGTGACCACCAGCGCGGTGCGCGGCCCGAAGTTGAGCAGCACGCCGTCCTCGATGGCCACCACCCGGCGGCCGGCCGCGGCCGGGGTCTGCGCGACCCCGGGCAGCTTGAGCAGCCCGTCCACGCCCTGCACCGAATCCAGGCCCTTGCTCATCACCAGGATCGCGTCCGGTTGCGCCTTGACCAGCGCCTCGGCGGTCAGCGGGGTGAACGGGCCGAGTCCCAGTTCCACTCCGACGTCACTGGCGCCGGCCGCGTCGATGATCGAGTCCGCGCCGGATCCCTTGCCGCCCAACAGGTAGACCGCGGCCTGCCCGCGCAGGTACAGGAACGCCACCCGCGGTTTCCGTTGTCCCTGCGGCACTTTCGCCCGCGCGGCGTCGATCTCGCCTGTGGTCCGTTCGGCCAGTTCCCGGCCCGCGCCCGGCACGCCGAGCGCGGCGGCGACCGCTTCGATCCGGGTGTAGGTGTCCGGCATCCGCTTGGCCTCGGGCAGCACCACCACCGGCACCCCGGAGTCACGCAGCTGGCTGATCGCCTCGGGCGGGCCGATCCCGGGTTCGGTGAGGATCACGGTGGGGCGCAAGGACAACGTGCTCTCCGCGGACACGTCGTGCCCGGAGGTCACCACGGGCAGCGCCTTGGCGGGCTCGAAGGTGGCGGCCACGTCCCGGCCGACCACGTTCGCGCCGAGCCCGAGGGTGAACACCACCTCGGAGATCGATCCGGCCAGCGGGATGATCCGGGAGACGTCGGTGACGGTGACCTTGCGGCCGTCCACCGAGTCCACCGTCACCGGTAGCGCGGGGGTGGGCGTGGCCAACGGCTTGATCCGCTGCGCGTTGACCTCGGTCGCCCCCGAATTGGTCGGGGTGCTCGCCTGCGGCGCGGGCGCGGCGCAGCCGGCCAGCGCGAGCAGTAGCGCACCGGCCAGTAATCGGCGGCTCATGCGGCGGATCGCTTGCGCAGCAACCGGATCACCAGCACCACGGCGACCAGTGCGACCACCACGCCGAGGCCGACCAGCACGATCGGCATGGTCGAGCTGCTCTGCGGGGTGACGACGGTCTCGGTGACGGGAGCGGGTTCCGGCCCGAACTTCACCGGCACCACCACGTCCTGGGTGCGGTCGGCGGTGCGGGTGTGGTCGGTCCGGCTGACCAGCGCGCACTTCACCCCGCTGTCCCGGCAGTCGATCTTCGGCTCGGCCGAGAGCACCGGGCTGATCTTCAACTGGGCGGTGAAGGTGCCATCCGGGCCGAACGGCTTGGCCAGGTCCTTGCCGTAGGAAGGCGGGTTGTTCGAGATCCACTGGGACGAGCCGCTGGCCCCGCTCATGTCCGCGCCGCCACCGCACGGCCCCGGCTGCTTGCCCGGCCCGTTGTCCACGCAGAAGGCAACGTAGATGCCCTTGTCCACCCGGTAGCCCTGGCCGGTGACGGTGACGCTCGCGCCGCTCTCGTCCAGGCCCTTGGTCTTGGACACGGTCAGCTGCTGCCCGTAGTCGCCGGTGACCGTGGTGCCCGCCGGGCTCTCGGTGACCGCTCCCGCGCCGGGCACCCGGCTCACGGTCACCGCCGACGGCGGCACGTAGCCGCTCGGCGGCGTGGTCTGCTCGGTCATTACGCCCCCACTAGCCAGGTGAGACTTACCTATCTATTGTTAGCCTAACCTAAGTAGGTCGTTTTGTTGATGGGGTGAACGGATGATGCGAACGGTCCGGCTGACCGCGGCGCTGCTGCTGGGGCTGATCTTCGCCCTGCCGGGAACCGCTGTGGCCCAACAGGTTCCGCAACTCTCCGCCGATCGGTCCAGTGGTCTGGACCCGGCGGGGGAGCGGATCGTGGTGCGCGGCGCGGGCTTTGCCGCCAACGCCACCCTGGCCCTGGGCGCCTGGTCCGGCAGCACCGCGGATCCGGCCGGTCCGGCCACGATCACCACCGCGGCCGACGGCGGATTCGCCACCGAACTGCTGGTCAGCCCGGCCTTCGCCCCCGCGGGCGGCCCGGTCGAACTGCGGGTCAGCGTGCCAGGGGTGGCCCCGCTGCCACTGCGCTTTGGCGGGAACCCGCCAGTCACCAGCACCTCGACCACACCCCCGGTGACCAGCACGCCCGGCACCTCGACACCCGGCACTTCGACCAGCACGCCGACCGCCGTGCCACGCATCGACGCCCCGCGAGCCGAGGCCGCGGCGGCGCCGAAGCTGGCCGCGTCCAAGACCCAGGGCCTCAACGCCGCCGGGGAGAAGGTCACCGTGACCGGATCCGGCTACAACGAGGCCAAGGGCATCTACGTCGCGGTCTGCGTGGACAACGGCGCCGGCAAGGTGCCGACCCCCTGCCTGGGCGGCGCGGACCTCTCCGGCAAGAACGGCAACTCGGCCTGGATCTCCAGCAACCCGCCGCCCTACGGCAAGGACCTGGCCAAGCCCTACGGCCCCGGCGGCAGCTTCTCGGTCGAGCTGACGGTGACTGCCAAGGACGAGTACACCGACTGCGCCGTGCTCAAGTGCGCGATCGTCAGCCGCGCCGACCACACCCTGGGCGCGGACCGCAGCCAGGACGTGATCCTGCCGATCACCTTCGGCGGCAACGGAAATCCGGCCCCGACCACGACCACGACGCCGCCGCCGCCCGGTGGCGGCGGTGAACAGCCCGGCGGGGGCACGGGTGGCGGCGGGGGCGGCACCGGCGGCGGTGGCGGGGGAGGTGGCCGGTCCGGGGGGCTGGCCAACACCGGCGCCGGGCCGATCCTGCCGATCACCCTCGGCGGCCTTGCCCTGCTCGCCGGTGGCGCCTTCGCGCTCTACGCCGGACGTCGACGCTCCACTGTGGACTGACTAATTCGGTTGCGGCCTAGGGTGCCTGGCTGCGACCGTCGACGGCGTGTCCATTCTGCTAGCGCGGAAAGTCACAGTGTCGTTTGGTCCGCGGACCGTGCTCTCGGAGGTCGATCTTGATGTCTCACCCGGTGACCGGATCGGCCTGAGCGCACCCAACGGGGTGGGCAAGTCCACCCTGCTGCGGGTGCTCGCCGGTGAACTGCCGCCCGAGTCGGGCGCGGTCACCCGGCGGGCGGGCGCGGCGCTGGCCTACCTGACCCAGGAAACCGACCTGCGGCCCGGCGAATCCCTGCGCGAGCACCTGGCCCGGCGCACCGGCGTCGCCCAGGCCGAGGCTGAGTTGGACCGCACCGCCCAGGCGCTGGCCACTGAGCAGGACGCGGGCGATGCCTATGCCACGGCCCTGGATCACTGGACCGCGGTGGGCGCGGCCGATTTCGACGAGCGCGCCGCCGTGGTGTGCGAGCAGCTCGGCCTGCCTGCCGATCTGCTCACCGATCGCGGCGCGGGCGAACTCTCCGGCGGCCAGGCGGCCCGGCTGCGGCTGGCCTCGGTGCTGCTGGTGCGCGCGGACGTGCTGCTGCTCGACGAGCCCACCAACGACCTGGACGCCGCGGGGCTCGACCTGCTGGAGAACCGGGTTCGCTCCAGCCGGGCCGGCATTGTGCTGGTCAGCCACGACCGCGAGTTCCTGGCCCGCACGGTCACCTCGGTGGCCACCATCGACGAGTTCAGCCACCAGCTCAGCGTCTTCGGCGGCGGCTGGCAGGCATACCTGGACGAGCAGGAGACCCTCGCCCGGCACGCCCGCGAGGCGTATGAAACCTATGCGGACAAAAGGGATTCGCTGGTGCAGCGTTCCCGCCGGATGAAGGAGTGGTCCCGCAGCGGGGTCCGGCGGGTGGCCCTGTCGGACGAGCCGGACAAGAACATCAGGGCGGCCAAGAAGCAGGGCGCGGAGAACACCGCCGCCCGAGGGTCCACCGCGGACCGGGCACTGGCCCGGCTGGCCGAGGTGGACGAACCGCGCGAACCGTGGGAACTGCGCCTCACCCTGCCCTCGGCCGGGCGTGGCAGCGAGATCGCCTTCGCCCTGCGCGGCGCGGTGGTCGAGCGCGGTGACGTCCGGCTCGGCCCGGTCGACCTGACCATCGGCGGCGGCGAGCGCTGGCGGATCACCGGCGCCAACGGCGCGGGCAAGTCCACCCTGGTCGGCGCGCTGCTCGGCCGGATCCCGCTGTTGGCCGGGCAGGTGCTGACCGGCGCCAACGTGGTGGTCGGCGAGGTGGACCAGCTCCGGCACACCTTCGACACCGAGGACACCGCGCTGGAGGTCGTCATGGCCGCCACCGGCTTCCAGGCCGAGCGGACCCGCACCCTGCTGGCCAAGTTCCGGGTCGGCGCGGACGTGGTGCTGCGCCCGGCCCGCACGCTCTCGCCCGGTGAGCGCACGCGGGCCGGACTCGCTGTGCTGCAAGCGAAAGGCACCACCTGCCTGGTGCTGGACGAGCCGACCAACCACCTGGACCTGCCCGCGATCGAGCAGCTCGAACAGGCCCTCGCCGACTACCCCGGCACGCTGATCCTGATCACCCACGACCGCAGGCTGGCCAAGGCCGTCAAGGTCGGCTTCACCCTGGACGTCGGCACGCTCTGAGTTGGCGGCCGAGAGCGGGCACCCCCGACTGGCACCCGCTCCCGACCTCGTTAATTGGCTCTCAGCCCCCGACGGGCCAGGTGTGCACCGGCTCGCCCGAGTGCATCAATTCCATGTACCGCCGCAACATCCCGGTCAGCGCCGCCTCCCGGTCCAGCCCCCGGCTCTCCAGCCGGGCCACCGTCTCGCGCTGCCAGGTCGACCCGGTGCGCCGCGCCACGCACCGCTGCTCGATCACCCCGAGGTAGCGCTCGCGGGCCGCGTCGGAGACCCCGCACAGCCGCAGTCCCTCGTGCGCCATCGGCAGCAGCCGCCGCAGCACCAGCTCATCCGGCGGGATCCAGCCGATGCCCGGCCAGTACAGCTGCGCGTTCATCCCGTGCCGCGCGCCGCTGTAGAGGTTCTCCTCGGCCGCTTGGAAGGACATCTGGGTCCACACCGGCCGGTCCTGCTCGGTCAGCGCCCGCTGCGCGCCGTAGAAGAAGGCCGCGTTGGCCAGCACGTCCAGCACGGTCGGGCCCGCGGGCAGCACCCGGTTCTCCACCCGCAGGTGCGGCACCCCGTCCACGATGTCGTAGACCGGCCGGTTCCACCGCCAGATGGTGCCGTTGTGCAGCCGCAGTTCGGACAGCTTCGGCGCCCGCCCGGCCGCCAGCGCTTCCAACGGGTCTTCCGCCTCGGTTTCGGGCAGCAGCGCCGGGAAGTAGCGGACGTTCTCCTCGAACAGGTCGAAGATCGAGGTGATCCACCGCTCGCCGAACCACACCCTCGGCCGCACGCCCTGGTTCTTCAGCTCCTGCGGCCTGGTGTCGGTGGCCTGCTCGAACATCGGGATCCGGGTCTCGTGCCAGAGCGCCTTGCCCAGCAGGAACGGCGAGTTCGCGGCCAGTGCGACCTGCACCCCGGCCAGGGTCTGCGCGGCGTTCCAGTGCGCGGCGAAATCGTTCGGCTCCACCTGTAGGTGCAACTGCACCGAGGTGCAGGAGGACTCCGGCAGGATCGAGTCGGTGTAACTGCGCAACCGCTCCGGCCCCTTGCCCGGCATCGGTGCGCCCTCCATGTCCAGCAGCATCTCCTCGCCGCGCGCGCCGAAGATCTGCGCGTTGAGCAGGGAGTAGCGCGGACTGGTGGACAGCCACCTCGGGTCGAAGTGCTCCCGGCGCAACGTCGGCAGCATGCCGATCATGGCCAGGGCGGCGCCTGCGTCATGGGCCTTGCCGTCGGCGGCGTCGAGCTGCTGGCGTAGCTCCTCCTCAAGCTCAAGCGCCTCGTCCCCGGCCAGCGGCCGCGGCGCGACGTTGATCTCGATGTTGTACTGGCCTAGTTCGGTCTGGAAAGCAGGGTCGGAGATCTTCTCCAGGACCACCGTGTTCGCCATGGCAGGCCGTAGCGTCTCGTCGACGAGATTCAACTCGATCTCCAGCCCCATCTGTTGCCGGGGAAAGGAGAAGTGGTTCTCGGCGAGCATCCGGGCGAGTGCGTCCAGGCAGCGCTGGACCTTGTCCCGGTATCGCTGACGATCCTCCCTGGTGAACGTCCGGTTGGTCACGTCCCTTCCCATGCCGCCTCCCACTCGGTCGGCTGGTTTGGCCGGGCACACCAGCGGCGTAGCGAACGCCCACCGTGGCACAGCGGTTCCCGGGCTCACCAGCCGCCAAACCGGTGCTCTCTGTTACATCGTCTTAACCAACAGCAACAATGCGCAGGTCAGCGCGTTGCTTCCGGATCTACGTTACTGGACAGTCTCTCTCGAATCGTGGGATGGCACACTGATCGGGTGGTGCAGGTGATCCAGATCGACGACCCGGCCGATGAGCGTCTCGCCGACTTCCGCGACCTGTCTACCGCCGACCGGCGGCCGGACCGTCCCGGCGGGCGCGGCCTGGTGCTGGCCGAGGGCGTGGTGGTGGTCGAACGCCTGCTCGCCTCGCCCTACCCGGTGCGCGCCCTGCTGGGCGTCCAGCGGCGGATCGAGGCCCTGGCCGACCAGCTCGAGTCCGTTGCCGTCCCGGCGTATGTCACCAGCGCGGAGATCATGGCCGAGGTGGTCGGCTTCCACCTCAACCGCGGCGTGCTGGCCAGCGCGGACCGCGCGCCCATGCCCGCACTGCCGGATCTAGCCGCCCGGTCCCGCTGCCTGGCGGTGCTGGAGGGCGTCGGCGACCACGAGAACCTGGGCTCCATCTTCCGCAACGCCGCCGCGCTCGGCGTGGACGGCGTGCTGCTCGGACCGGGCTGCTCCGACCCGCTGTACCGGCGTAGCGTCCGGGTCTCCATGGGTCACGTGCTCCGGGTTCCCTTCAGCACCGTCGAACCCTGGCCGGACGGCCTGAAAACCCTGCGCGACAACGGCTTCCGTCTCGCCGCCCTCACCCCGCGGGCCGATTCCCGGTCGCTGCGGACCGCGGTGGCCGGGGTCGGGAAGGTCGCGCTGCTGCTCGGTTCGGAGGGCCCCGGCCTGACCGAGGAGGCCATCACCGCCGCCGACCTGCCGGTGCGCATCCCGATGGCGCCGGGCGTGGACTCGCTCAACGTGGCCACCGCCGCGGCCGTGGCCTTCTACGAGGTCACCCAAGCCCTTGACCCGGACCACTAGGCTCCGGCGACGTGGAACTGCACGCTCGCGAAGCCCGCGCCGTTCTCCTGCGCCCACTCGGCCAGGACGGGGAGCCGCTTGAGGTCGACCTCGGCACGCTGACGCTGCCGGCGGGCCTGGCCGAGGCACTGCACGAGTGGGCCGAGGTGGCCGAGGCGGTGGAACTCTCCGAGGGCGCCGGTGAGGCGGTCTACCAGCGCGGACGGCATCTGGCCTGGCGGCTGGCCGTGGCGCTGGACACCCCGGTGCGCTATGTGGACCCGGTGACCGGGGAGACCGAGGAGATCCCGCCGCCACCGCCGGTGCCGGTGCGCCCGGCGGAGCCGGTGGAACCGACCCCGTGGGCGACCGGGCTGACCGTGAGCGTGTTCGTGGCCGCGATCGTGGTGGTCTCGATCGTCGCGCTGTCCCAGGGGCTGAGCCAGGCCAGCCCGCTGCTCGCCCTCGGGGCGAACGTGGTGATCGCGGGTGGCCTGGCGCCCTCGGTCTGGCTGGCGCGCCGCACTCCGGTGTGGCGCTGGGTGTCCTACGGCGTGGTCACCGGGATCGGCGTGGCGTGGCTGGCCCTGTTGCTGAGTCTGCTGGGACCGTGACGGCCCCTGGACCGGCCAAAGGGAAGAGCGCACCTGCTCCTCGCTGTCACCGAGGCAGTGGACCCCTGCAGGTGGTCCGCGGTCGCCGCTCTTCCCTTGTTCACGCCACGTGCGCTCCTCTAACCCCGCTGGGAACGCACGCCGAGTAAGACGTCCTCCCAGGACGGCACGATCGGGTGGTTCTTCCGACCGCGCTTGCCCGCGGGCTCAGTCCGCCGTGCCGGGGCGTGCGTGCCCAGATCGCCCTCTGCTGCCTCTGTCTTCTCGACCTCTTCCGCCTGCACCGGCTCGGTCGGTTCGATCAGGGGCGCGTCGGCCTGCTGGGCCAGCTCCTCCGGGAGCGGCTCGGGCTGGTAACGCTGACCGTTGCTCGCCGGGGCCTGCCGGGGTTCCGCCACGGGGGGTGGCGGCGGCATGGACTCGTCGATCACCGGCAGGATCTTGGTGTCGCCGTCCAGTTCCAGGGCCTGCTGCGCGAGCGGGGTGATCGCGCGCACGGTGCGGAGCGGACGGCCGGGGGTTGGGTCGATCAGGTCGGCGGCGTGCTCGTCCAGCGGCGTGATGGTGCCGCCGTGCGCGCCCGGGTGGAAGATCCAGTGCGCCCGGTTGTCCGAGCGGCCGGCCCGCCAGCGCAGCTGGATGACCCACTTGCCGTCCTCGCCGCGCCAGGAGTCCCAGTTGCCCACCGAGTAGTCCTGGCCACGCAGGCCGAAACCGTGCGCCACGACCTCGCCGAGGGTGGAGACGTCCGGGCCGTCCTCGCGCACCGGGTGCGCGCGCTGGGCCAGATCCGCGGTGCGGGACCGCTCCAGCAGCACCGGGTAGGCGTAGCGCTCCACCCGCTGGGTGGGCAGTCCGGACGCGGCGGCCACCTGCTCCACCGATTCGCCACCGCGGATGCGGGCCTGGATCTCGCGTGGGCGCATCTGGCTTTCCAGCTCGATCTGCGCCTGGCCCAGCCGGGTGATGTCGCCTCGGGCGGCGGCCTTGAGCCGCTCGTCAGCCGGCAGCGAGAAGCGTTCGCCGCGCTCGTCTTCGAGGACAAGCACCTGCGCGTCCTCGTCGAGCCCGACTACTCGCAGCGCTCGCATGACGGCCTCCCGGAAACTTCACCTCGCTAGCGGACACGGTATGTCGGCGAGCCTGCTTGACGGGGCAGGCGCGCCGACACCACGACTATCTGCATCCGATCTTGCCTGATCGGGGCACAGGCTCGCACCCGCAAATCACAACGGTGTCACTTCGCGGGAGGTGGCAGGGTTACCCGAGCTGTCCGACCACCCAGTCCACAGACTGTGTGAGCTTCGTCACATCATCCGGCTCGATGGCCGGGAACATGGCTACGCGGAGTTGATTACGGCCGAGCTTGCGGTACGGCTCCACGTCCACCACGCCGTTGGCCCGGAGCACCTTGGCCACCGCGGCCGCGTCCACCGAATCGGCGAAGTCGATGGTGCCGACCACGTGCGAGCGCTTGGCCGGATCGGTGACGAACGGGGTGGCGTACTCGCTCTGCTCGGCCCAGTTGTAGAGCCGCGAGGAGGAGTCCGCCGTGCGCGCGGTGACCCAGTCCAGGCCGCCGTTGCCGAGCATCCAGTCGATCTGGTCGGCCAGCAGGAACAGGGTGGCCACCGAGGGGGTGTTGTAGGTCTGGTCCTTGCGCGAGTTGTCCAGCGCGGTCGGCAGGGACAGGAACTCCGGCACCCAGCGGTCGCTCGCGCCGATCTCCTCCACCCGGGCGATCGCGGCCGGGCTCAGCAGCGCCAGCCACAGGCCGCCGTCGGAGGCGAAGCTCTTCTGCGGCGCGAAGTAGTAGACGTCGAACTCCTCGGCGCGCACCGGCAGACCGCCGGCGCCCGAGGTCGCGTCGATGGCCACCAGGGCGTCCCCGGCGTCAGCCGGCCGCTCGACCGGCACCATCACGCCGGTGGAGGTCTCGTTGTGCGCCCAGCCGATCAGGTCTGCCTCGGGCGAGCCCACCGGCGTAGGCGCGTCACCCGGCTCGGCCTTGACCACGATCGGGTCGCCCAGGAACGGCGCGGCCTTGGCCGCCTTGGCGAACTTGGCGGAGAACTCGCCGTAGGTCAGGTGCAGCGAGCGCTCGCGGATCAGGCCGAAGGTGGCCGCGTCCCAGAACGCGGTGGTGCCGCCGTTGCCGAGCACCACCTCATAGCCCTCGGGCAGCGCGAACAGTTCGGACAGACCGGCGCGGACCCGGCCGACGAGCTGCTTGACCGGCTTCTGCCGGTGCGAGGTGCCCAGCAGCGCGCCACCCTCGGCGGCCAGCCGGGCCAGTTGCTCCGGACGGATCTTGGACGGCCCACAGCCGAAACGGCCGTCACTCGGGCGCAGCTCCGCCGGGAGCTGGAGGGTGGTCAGGTCGGCCGTCTGCGTCATCACGGCGCCTTTCACTCGCGGTTGTCAACAGCGCCGGCGCCGTTGCCGGAGGCGCCCAGTGTTGCAGCCGGATGGCCTACCGGTTACCAGTGGGTGCGGAAGGTCTCCTCTGCTCACCCGCCCTGAATCGTGTCCCAGCCCTCGACTTCGGCCGGCGTGCGCGGCCCCGGCCCGAGGTACTGGGCCGAGGGCCGGACCAGCCGGCCGGTGCGCTTCTGCTCCAGGATGTGCGCGCACCAGCCCGCGGTCCGGGCGCAGGTGAACATCGCCGGCATCATGTGCGGCGGCACTTCGGCGAAGTCCAGGATCACCGCGGCCCAGAACTCCACGTTGGTCTCGATCGCCCGGTCCGGGCGGCGCTCGCGCAGTTCGGCCAGCGCGGCCTGCTCCAGCGCGGCGGCCACCTCGTAGCGTGCCGCGCCCAGCTCCTGGCAGGTCCGGCGAAGCACCCTGGCGCGCGGGTCCTCGGCCCGGTAGACCCGGTGGCCGAAGCCCATCAGCCGTTCCTTGCGGTCCAGGATCCCGGCCACGAACTTGCGCGCGTCGCCGGTGCGTTCCACCGCCTCGATCATCGGCAGCACCCTGGCCGGCGCGCCGCCGTGCAGCGGGCCGGACATGGCGCCGATCGCGCCGGACATGCAGGCCGCCACGTCCGCCCCGGTGGAGGCGATCACCCTGGCGGTGAAGGTGGAGGCGTTGAGGCCGTGTTCGGCCGCGGATACCCAGTAGGCGTCCACCGCCTGCACGTGCTTGGGGTCGGGCTCGCCGCGCCAGCGGGTCATGAACCGCTCGGTGACCGAGGAGCACTCGTCGATCCGGGACTGCGGCACCGCGGCCACGCCGATGCCGCGGGCGGACTGGGCGACGTAGGACAGCGCCATCACCGAGGCCCGCGCGGCGTTCTCCCGCGCCTGCTCGTCGGTGATGTCCAGTAGCGGCTGGTAGCCCCAGATCGGGGCCAGCATGGCCAGCGCGGCCTGCACGTCCACCCGGACGTCGCCGGTGTGCACCGGGATCGGGAACGGCTCGGCGGGCGGCAGGCCGCGGCCGAAGCGGCCGTCCACCAGCAGCGCCCACACGTTGCCGAAGGTGACCGACCCGGCCAGGTCCTCGATGTCCACCCCGCGGTAGCGCAGCGCGCCGCCGTCCCGGTCGGGCTCGGCGATCTCGGTCTGGAAGGCGATCACGCCCTCCAGACCGGGCCGGAAGGTCTGCTCGGCTGCCAGGTCCTGCACCACGGTGTGCCCCTCTCCCTGCGCGTTGGCGCCACCCTTCCGCGTGCGCGCGGTGTCGGCAATCACCTCCTGTGGTGGCATCCATCACCACTCAGGCGGTTTCGCATTTGTGGATTTCGCCGTACGGTCCGCTGTCACGGTGCTACGCGGGGTGCCCCGTCGGGGAGGAGTTCGACATGCCGGACGCCAACATCACACTCCCGGCGATGAGAGTGTCGTACGAGGCAGGAGCCTTGGACGAGACCTCGCTCGCCGGTACCTGGCACGAGCAGCTCCAGTTGTGGCTGAACGACGCGATCGGCGCGGGATTGCCCGAACCGAACGCGATGATCCTGGCGACATCGGACACCGAGGGCCGACCGTCCTCACGCACCGTGTTGACCAAGGGGCTTGATGCACGCGGACTGGTGTTCTTCACCAACTACACCTCCACGAAGAGTCACGACTTGCTGGCCACCCGGTTTGCGTCCGCGACTTTTCCCTGGTTCGCCATGCAGCGGCAGGCCACGGTGCGTGGCGCGGTGGAGAAGGTGAACGCCGCGGAGACCGCCGAGTACTGGAACTCCCGGCCGCGCGGCTCCCAGCTCGGCGCGTGGGCCTCCCCGCAGTCGCGGGTGGTCAACGACCGGCACGTGCTGGAGTCGGCGCTGAACATGGCCAAGCGCCGCTTCGCCGAGTCCGAGCGGATCCCGGTGCCCCCGCACTGGGGTGGCTGGCGGATCCGGCCGGAGATGGTCGAGTTCTGGCAGGGCCGCCCGGACCGGATGCACGACCGGCTGCGCTTCCGGGCCAGCCGAGACGGCTGGCAGGTAGAGCGCCTGGCGCCGTGAGCGCCGCCGTGTCCACCTGCTGACAAACCGATTCCCTTAGCCACGCTAACGGCCTAACATCCGATGGGTGACTGGGGACCCCGATGCCGTGCGCGTCGACACCGACAAGCCGCCCAGTCCTGGCCTCCGGGCCAGGCTGGGGCGCGTCCTGCTGGACACCAGACCGCTGAAAAACACGGCGTACCGGCGGTTGTGGCTGTCCAGCACGATCACCGTGATCGGCTCCCAGCTCACCACCGTCGCCGTGCCCAAGCAGTTGTACGACCTGACCGGCTCGTCCGCCTATGTCGGACTGGCCGGTCTTTTCGGTGTGGTGCCACTGATCGTCTTCGGCATCTGGGGCGGCGCCGTCGCGGACACCGTGGACCGGCGGAAACTGTTGCTGGTCACCAACAGCGGCGTGGCGATCACCTCGGTGTTGTTGTGGGTGCAGGCGATCACCGGCATCGGTTCGGTGTGGGCGGTGCTCGGCTTGTTCGCGGTGCAGCAGGCGTTCTTCGCGATGAACATGCCCGCGCGCAGCGCCGCCATCGCCCGGCTGGTGCCGCTGGACCAGTTGCCCGCCGCGCAGGCGCTGGGCTCCACCATGTTCATGTTCGCCGCGGTGTTCGGGCCGCTGGCCGCGGGCTCGCTGATCGCGGTGCTCGGACTGTCCACTTTGTACTTGATCGACGCGATCGCGTTGTGCGCCACGCTCTGGGCGGTGTGGAAGCTGCCGCCGATGCCGCCGCTGAACGGTCCGGCGCGACGAGCGGGACTGGGCGATGTGCTCGACGGTTTCCGCAACCTGGTCGGCCAGAAGGTGCTGCTGGCCTCCTTCCTGCTGGACATCATCGCCATGGTCGCCGGCCTGCCGAGGGCGCTGTACCCGGAGATGGCGGTGCGCACCTTCGGCGATCCCGAGGGCGGCGGTTTCGCGCTGGGCTGGCTGTACGCGGCGATGCCGCTGGGCGCGGGCCTGTTCGGCCTGGTCTCCGGCTGGAGTTCCCGGGTCTCCCGGCACGGCGTTGCGCTGACCTTCGCGATTATCGGCTGGGGGCTGGCCATCATCGGGCTGGGCCTGGCCACCGAGTTGTGGGTGGCGGTGCTGTTCCTGGCGCTGGGCGGCGCGGCCGACGTGGTCAGCATGATCTTCCGCGGCGCGATGCTGCAGCAGGCGGTCACCGACGATATGCGTGGCCGGACCCAGGGCGTGTTCACCGTGGTGGTGGCGGGCGGGCCGCGGTTCGCCGACCTGGCGCACGGCACCGCGGGCGCGGCCTTCGGCACCGCGATCGCGGTCTCCGGCGGCGGCGTGCTGGTGATCGTGCTGACCGTGATCGCGGTGCTGTGCATCCCGGTGATCTGGCGCTACCGCGCGCCGACCGCCGCTGTTGATCAGCCCGCTGTTGATCAGCCCAATGTGGACAGTGTGGTGGCCAAGGAGAAGCCCAGCAGCAACGGCCAGTAGAGCAGCCTCGGCGCCAAGTTGTCCCGCCAGCGGATCAGCGCGATCGGGGTGCGCGCGGTGACCAGCAACGCGTTGATCGCGCTGATCAGCACCACCAGGTAGAGCCCGAAGGAAAAATATTCCAGGTACACGATGCCGGGTGCGGCGGTGGCCTCGCGGATCGCGTTCTGCCGCACCGCGACCACCAGCACCATGCTCACCGCGAAGCTGATCACGCCGAAGCTGGTGAAGCCGACGAAGGTGCGCCGCAGCTCATCGCCGTTGGTGGTGATGAACAGCGCGGCGAAGACCAGCACCGCGATGAACCCGATCGGCACCAGTGTCTCGAACAGCGGGCCGTGGAACTGGCGGTTGACCAGCAGGTTGAAGTACAGCTCAGGGAACGGCGGCCGGTCGGTGTAGCGGCCGAGGCCGAAGTTGGTGGTGTAGCTGTGTTTGGAGAAGCTGAACGCGGTGGACTGCGGCTGCCAGCGCGCGGTGACGAACTGCGGGTCCAGGCCGTGCATGCGTTCGGGCTGCCAGGGCTGCGGGTAGGCGCGGAAGTCCGGCACCAGCAGCACGCCCCGGTTGAAGTCCGGGTGCCACATCCGGATCCACACGTCCTGGCGGTCCAGGGGGTAGCGGGAGTAGTCGAACTTCTGCACGAACGCGGTCTTGAAGTACCAGCCGATCACCTCGGCGTCGCCGTCCCGGTGCCGGTATGCCTGCCGGGTCGGGTAGGAGTCGTCGGCCTCGGGCAGCACCACGCCACGGGTCAGCCCCGGCGGCAGGCTGTCCGCGTAGCGCTGCCAGACATAGCCGCTGACCTGCACCTCGTTGCTGGCGGCGAACCGGATCGACTCCAGGTAGACCCCGGTGGGGATCTGCGCCGGGGTACTGCCCGGCGGCAGTTCGCCCGCCAGGTAGGCCGCGGACTCCTCGGCGGAGCGGACCACCTTGCCGATCACCACCTGCTGGTCCTTCTCGTGCACCTGGTTCCACACCACGACCAGTCCGGCCAGGCAGAACAGGCTGAAGGCGGCCGAGCACACCCAGTACCGCCACGCCTGCCGCCCGAACGGCCGGACCAGCAGCACCACCACACCGGTCAGGCAGAGCAGCGCGGTGAGCACCCGGGGCGCCAGTTCCCGGCCGTGCTCGAACACCGAGAGCAGCACGAACGCGGTGGCGCTGAGCACGCACAGCCCGGCGACGGCCCAGTCCACCCGGCGGTACCGCTCCTGCCCCATGCGGGCCACAGTGGCGTGATCACCGGGTCCGTGCCCAGTGGGCCAGGCCAGGTTCAGCCGGTCGGGGAAGCCAGTGCCCGCACCAGGATGCCGGTGAGCAGCGCGGCGCAGCGGCCGTCGGGGTCCAGGTCCGGGTCGTAGATGCCGAGGTCCAGGCCGAGGCAGCCCGGCGCATGCAGCAGTCCGGCGAGCAGGTCGGTCAGCTCTGCGGCGGTGAGCCCGCCAGGGTTGGGCGAGTCCACCGCGGGCATCAGGCTCGCGTCCAGGGTGTCCACGTCCAGGTGGATCCAGAACCCGTCCAGCCCGGCGAAGCGGTCCCTGGTCCAGGCCGCCACCTCGGGTGCGCCCAGCGCCCGGATGTCCTTGGCGGTGCGCACGCCGATGTCCGTTGTGGACAGTTCGGTGAGGTCTGACTCGTCCTCCGGGCCTATGCCCAGCAGCACCGCGTCCGCGTCGGCGACCAGGGGGCGCAGGCCGTCCAGATCGGTGAGGTCGGCCTGCCCGCGACCGGTGACCAGGGCCAGGACCTCGCCGCCCGCCGCGCCGACCCGGTCGGAGTTGCCCGGGTGCCGGAAGTCCGAGTGACCGTCCACATAGGCCAGTCCGAACCGGCCGGATCGCCGTCGCAGCGCCAGCATCGGGCCGAGCGCGATCGAGCATTCACCGCCGAGCACCAGGGCCAGCTCACCCCGTTCGTGGATGGCGTCGACCCGGTCGGCCAGCTTCCGCGCGTAGTCCGCGATCTGCGCCGCGTGGAAGACGCCGTCGCCTTCCTGCCAGTCGCCCCGGTCGTAGCGCGGGGCCACCAGGCAGCCGGCGTCCCTGGCGTCGAGCCTGGTCAGCAGGCCCGCGTCGCGCAGCGCGCAGGGCGCCTTGGCGCAGCCGGGCACGGTGCCCGGCGCCGGCGGGCGCAGGCCCAGGTTGGCTGGCGCGTCCAGCACCGCGATGGTCCGCATAGGACGTACTCATACCCGACACGGTGGAATCAGCCCACCGAGTTGTGCCAGGGCGGCTACGGTGGGCCGGTGCTCACTGCGTGGGGCCTGACCAAGGCCTATGAGGGACGTACGGTTGTCGATCAGGTGAGTTTCGAACTCCAGCCCGGCACCGTGACGGCCTTCCTCGGGCCCAACGGGGCGGGCAAGTCGACCACCCTGCGGATGATCACCGGACTCACCGTGCCGAACGCCGGCCGGGCCGTGGTGGCCGGTCGCCCGTTCACCGCCTGGCCCAACCCCTCGCACGTGGCCGGGGTGCTGCTGGACGCCGCCGCGGTGCACCCTGGCCGCAGTGGCCGCGGGCACCTGCGGATGGCCGCCACCCTGGCCGGGGTGCCACCCCGGCGCGCGGACGAGGTCCTGGAGACGGTGGGCCTGGCCGACGCGGCCACCCGCAAGATCGGCAAGTACAGCCTCGGCATGCGCCAGCGGCTGGGCATCGCACACGCGTTGCTCACCGATCCGCCGCTGCTGGTGCTGGACGAGCCGATCAACGGCCTGGACCCCGAGGGCATCCGCTCGGTGCGCAACCTGCTGCGCGGGCACGCGGCCAGGGGCGGCACGGTGCTGCTGTCCAGCCACGTGCTCTCCGAGGTGGACCAGACCGCGGACCGGGTGCTGGTGATCGGCAACGGCCGCATCGTCGCCGACGGCCCACTGTCCACGCTGACCACCTCCTCGCGCTCGCTGGTGCGTGCCAGGGACATGAACAAGCTCGCGGAGACCCTGCAACGGGCCGGGATCGCGATCCAGCCCGCGCCAGACGGCCAGATGGCCGCGCACGCCTCGGTCGACCAAGTCTCCGACATCACCTTCGCCGCCGGCATCCCGTTGCTGGGCCTGCGCGAGGAACAGATGAACCTGGAGGACCTGTTCTTCCGGCTCACCGGGGGAGGAACGGCATGACCCACGGCTACCCAGGCGGCCAGCCCGCACCGGGCTACCCGCCCCAGCCCACCGGCCCGCAGCCGATGCCCGGCGGCTACCCGCCCCAGCCCACCGGTCCGCAGGGCTATCCGCCCCAGCAGCCCGGTTTCCCACCCGGCCCGCACACCGGCGGCCAGCCCGCGCTCCATCCCGGTCAGCACCCCGGCTCGCCGGGACCGCACACCGGCCAGCAGCCCGCCGTGCCCTCCGGCCAGCCAGGTCAACTGCCCGGCCGGCCGGTCCAGGGCCACTCCGGTCCACTGTCCACCGGCCCGTGGGCCGAGCGGGCGGCCAAGCCGGCGAGCTTCCTGCGCCTGGTCCTGGTGGAGTTCCGCAAGCTGGTCGGCACCCGCTCGGACAAGATCGTGCTGGCCTTCGCGCCGCTGTTCCTCATCGGCGTGCTGTGCCTGATCATCCTGCCGCAGTTCTACCTGCGCTCGGCCTCCGACCAGATCCTGCCCAACCTGCTCGGCGTGCAGCTCGGCCAGCTGCTGCTGTTCGTCGCGGTGATCAAACTGGTCGCCGGGGAATGGCAGTACAAGAGCGTGCAGCCGACGCTGCTGGTGCAGCCCTCCCGGCTGCGCTACATGCTCGCCCAGGTCTCGGTGCTGGTCGGGGTGTGGCTGGCAGGCACCCTGGTGACCTTCATCGCCGGTCCGCTGCTGGTGAAGACGCGCACCGCGATGAACGTGCAGTCCTACTGGCTGGGCATGCGGCCCGGCTGGACGCTCGGCGTGATCGGGCTGGCCACCGCGCTGGTGCTGCTGTCCGCGATGGTGATCGCCACCCTGATCCCGAACACCGCGGCCGCGGTCACCGTGTTCTTCGTGGCGGTGCCGCTGCTGACCTTCGCCAGGGCCGGGCTGCCCGAGATCATCGGCCTGATCTACCCGCTGGAAGCGGCCTACGCGATGGCCGGGCTGGGCGCCGGGGCAGCGCAGACCATCGTCTCGGTGCTGCTCTGGCTCGGCCTGCTGGGCTTCGGCGGGCTGGTGGTCAGCAGGCGCGACGCCGGCTGAGCCTCAGCGCTTGCGGCTGCCGCCGTCGGGATCGATGGCGGCCAGCACCTTGGTGGCGAACTCGCGGGCGCGTGGGCAGAGCCGGTCCCGGCTGGTGACCGGGTCGAACTTCTCATCCAGCTTGCGCTGCACCTCGGCGTCCTTGTCCGGGACGTACATGGTGACCTTGAACGGGGTGGACGAGCCGGTGTCCACCACCAGGTCGCAGCTGGCGTTGTCATAGCCCAGGGTCTGCACCGCGTAGTAGCGCTCGGCCAGGATCAGCCGCTCGAAGTAGCGGCCGGTGGCGTCGTCGCCTTTCCACACGTCGGAGAAGAACTTCTCCTCGGACTTGCGGTCGCTCTGCTTGTACTGGGCGATGGAGTACTCGCCCCACTCCTCCTTGCCGATGCAGGAGGAGTTGCCGAACCCGGTCTTGGGCATGGCGGTCAGCCCGAGCAGGCTGGTGATGTTCTGCGGCAGCGTCTTGCAGGTGTTGTCGAAGACCGGCGGCCTGCTCTTCTGGAAGTCCAGGTTGTCGTAGGCGATCGCGTCCCGCTCCAGTGCGGGGGCGGGCGCGCCCAGCGCGGGTTCCGGCGGTGAGGTGCAGGCCGAGGCCACCGCGACGGTGGCCAGCATGGCGGAGACCAGGACTGCGCGCTTGCCCATGCCCGGTAGTTCAGCACATTCGGCCCAGCAGGGTGACGATTTGGTGTACCTAGTTCGAAACACGGTCGGGTGGCTCCCAGCACTCGCTGTGACCAGGCACACTTTTTGGTTATGGCGAGCGAAGCGAAAGCCCAGGGGGCTCCCGACACGAACGCCGGTCAGCCCGAGCTGAAGCGGGCCATCGGGTCGAAGCTGCTGCTGTTCTTCGTGATCGGCGACATCCTCGGCACCGGTGTGTACGCGCTGACCGGGACGGTGGCAGGCAAGGTCGGCGGGGCGCTGTGGGTGCCCTTCCTGCTGGCCTTCGTGGTGGCCTTCCTGACCGCGTTCAGTTACCTGGAACTGGTCGGCAAGTACCCGAAGGCCGCGGGCGCGGCGCTGTACACCAACCGCGCCTTCCGGATGCCGTTCCTGACCTTCATGGTGGCCTTCGCGGTGATGTGCTCCGGCATCACCTCGGCCTCCTCGGCGGCGGTGGCCTTCGGCGGCACCTACCTCAAGGCGTTCGTGGAGACCCCCGGCCCGTGGGTGGCCATCGGGTTCCTCGCGCTGCTCGCCTTCATCAACTTCCGCGGTGTCGGCGAGTCGGTCAAGGCCAACGTGGTGCTCACCATCATCGAGCTGTCCGGCCTGCTGATCGTGATCGGCATCGGCGTCTACGCGGTGTACAACGGGATGGGCGAGCCGTCCCGGCTGATCGAGTTCAACACCGCCGACCAGAGCACGCTGATCGCGATCACCTCGGCCACCTCGCTGGCCTTCTTCGCCATGGTCGGGTTCGAGGACTCGGTGAACATGGCCGAGGAGTGCAAGGACCCGGTGCGGATCTTCCCGCGCTCGATGCTGATGGGCATGGGCATCGCGGGCTCGGTCTACCTGCTGGTCGCGATCACCTCCTCGCTGCTGGTGCCCGCTGGCGACCTCGCGGCGGCCAAGAGCAGCGCGTTGCTGAAGGTGGTCCAGATCGGCGCACCGGCCTTCCCGCTGGCGCTGTTCGCCTTCATCGGCATGTTCGCGGTGGCCAACTCGGCGCTGATCAACATGCTGATGGCCAGCAGGCTCGTCTACGGCATGGCCAACGAGCGGATCATCCCGATGCCCTTCGGCAAGGTGCACCAGACCCGGCGCACCCCGTGGATCGCGATCCTGTTCACCAGCATCATCGCGGTGATCCTGGTGTCCACCCTGGACATCAGCATCCTGGGCGGCACCACCGCGCTGCTACTGCTGATCGTGTTCACCATCGTCAACGTGGCCTGCCTGGTGCTGCGCAAGGAGAAGGCCGGGCACAAGCACTTCAGGGCGCCCACCATCGTGCCCATCCTGGGCGCGGTGACCTGCGCTTACCTGGCGCTGCCGTTCTCCGGACGGCCGTGGGACGACTACAAACTGGCCGGCATCCTGCTCGGCGTCGGCCTGCTGCTGTGGTTCGTCAACTGGCTGTTCGTCCGCCGGAACAACGGCAAGATCACCTTCGACGCCGCCAACCTCGGCAAGAACTAGAGCCCGTGTTTGACTGCTCGCCGTGACGGTGAATGGCGAGCAGTACGAGATCACCGACGGCCCGGTCCGGGCGGTGATCAACGAGGTGGGGGCGGCGCCGCGGATCCTGGAGATCGGCGGCCTGCCCTACCTGGAAACCTATCCCGATGAGCACACTCCGCCGATGGGTTGCGGCGCGGTCCTGGTGCCCTGGCCCAACCGGGTGGGCGGCGGGCGCTGGACCCACGCGGGACAGACCCAGCAGCTCGCGCTGACCGAACCGGCCCGCGGCAACGCCAGCCACGGCCTGCTCCGGTACACCTCCTGGCAGCCGGAAGCCCGCTCCGCCGCGGAGATCACCCTGGGCGCGGACGTCAACGTGCAGCCCGGCTGGCCGGTCCGGCTGCGCGCCACGGTGACCTACCGGGTGCACGCCGAGGGCCTGACCGTCACGCACACGGTGGCCAACCGCGGGCACCGGGAGATCCCGTTCGGCGTGGGCGCGCACCCGTACCCGCGGGCGGCCGCGGCCGCCACCGACGACTGCACCCTGGAACTGGCCGCCACCACCGCGGTCGAACTGGACCCCGAGCGCAAGATCCCCACCGGCGCGCCGGCCCCGATCGCCGGCACCGACCTGGACTTCCGCACCGCCCGCCCACTGCGCGGCGTCGAGCTGGACACCGCCTTCGGCGGCTGCCTGCCCGGCGCGGACGGCCTGGTGCACCACGTGCTGCGCGGCCCCGGCGGCGGCGTGGAGCTGTGGGCGGACCCGGTGTTCTCCTGGGTGCAGGTCTACACCCCCGACGGCTTCCCGGACCGGGGCCGGGCGGTGGCCATCGAGCCGATGACCTGCCCGCCGGACGCGCTGAACAACGGCCTGGACCTGATCACCCTCGAACCAGGGCAGACCTGGTCGGGGAGCTGGGGGATCAGAGCAGTCGGTTGATCTCCGCGGCCACCAGTTCCGGTTGCTGCACCGGGACCAGGTGGTCAGACCCTTCGGCGAGGACGTGCCTGCCGTGCGGGAGTCCGGCGGCGAAGTCCCGGTGCGCGCGGATCAGCAGCGGCCGGAACTTCTTCTCCACCGGCCCCGTGCGGCCCGCCGAGATCACCGTGGTCGGCACCTGCGGCGGGCGCAGCGGCGGCAGCTCGGCCAGGCCGCTGGGCAGCGCGCGCACCTCGGTGGCCGCGGTGCGCAGGAAGCCGGGGCTCAGCTCCTCGGCGGTGATCTCCTTGGCCGCCGCGGGCGGGAAATCCCGGTGCAGTCGTCCGGCCAGCAACGCTTTCAACAGGCCGGTGCGGGCCAGCAGCGCACCGGCCCGGTAGCCAAGGCTGACCAGCCGGAAGTGCCGATCCTGGTGGTAGTGCGGCAGTTCCTCCTGCACCTGGTCCACCAGCACCAGCCCGGCGACCAGCTCCGGCCGCAGGTGCGCGAGGTGCCGGACGACCACCCCGCCCAGGCTGTGCCCGACCAGCACCGCGCGCTGGATCCCTTCGGCGGCAAGGAGATCGAGCAGATCGGCGGTCATCCTGGCCACCGTGCGCCCGCCGGGATCGGGCTCGCTGCGGCCCAGCCCGGCCCGGTCGTAGACCAGGGTGGCCGCCTGGACCAGTGGTTCCACCAGGGTCCAGCTGCCGCGGTTGGCGCCGATACCGGACTCGAAGACCACCACCGGTTCGCCCGCACCACGGCGGATCCGGTGCAGCAGACGGCCATCGCGGGTGCGCGGGTGCTCGGTCATCGCCGCGCAGGGTGGCATGCCCGAGCGGATGAACCCCGGCAACACGCCGCCCGTCGCCTTGGCCGCCCCGCCCGGCCGCTGTTTCACTACCCGAATGGCCCAAATCCAGGTGCAGCTGGGCGATGTCCAGGAAACCCTGCTCGCCACCCTGTACGCCCGCGCGGTCGAGACCGGCAAGAAACGGGGCCTGCTGCGCGATGAGACCGCGGCCCGGATGGTGTCCCGGATCGACTACGACTTCACCCGCTTCGGCCGCTCGCCGATGCTGCTCGGTTCGGTGCTGCGCACGCTGATCCTGGACGAATGGGTGCGCGAGTTCATCGACGCGCACCCCGGCGGCACCGTGATCGAGATCGGCGCCGGCCTGAACACCAGGTTCGAGCGACTGGACAACGGACGGGTGCACTGGGTCGACCTGGACCTGCCGGACGCGATGGCCCTGCGCCGCCGGTTCTTCACCGAATGCGACCGGCGCAAGCTGCTCGGCGCCTCGGTGCTGGCCGAGGACTGGCCGGATGCCGTCCGCGAGCTGCCCGGACCGTACTTCTTCGTGGCCGAGGGCGTGCTGCTGTATTTCCCGCCCGCCCAGGTCCGGCTCGCCCTGTCCGGACTGGCCCGGCACTTCCCCGGCGCCGGCCTGGCCTTCGACACCGCGGGGCGCTGGCTGGTGGACAACCAGGACGCGCCGGTGTTCGAGAAGACCGTGAACGCCAGCTTCCGCTGGGGCTGCGACAACCCGGCCGAGATCGCCGGCTGGGGCCTCGGCCTGGCCCACCGCGAGTCCCGCACCCTGCTCCAGCTGCCCAAACGGCTGGCCCGCTCGCTGCCGCCGCAGACCCGCGCCACCCTCGGCGTGGTGCGCGCCGCGCTGCGCAGCCGGGCCCGCGGCTACCAGGTCAGCCTGTTCGATCTGGAACCGCAGGTGCCCGAACCGACCGCACCGGGTGACCGGATCACCTGACCGAACCGGACAAGACCCTTCGGCCCAGCCGCATACTCCGTTAGCGTTCCCGCCGTGGACATCGCGATCACCGGTGGATATGTGGTGCCCGTCGAGGGCGAGCCGATCGACGGCGGAACGGTGCTGATCAGCGACGGCAAGATCGTCGCGGTCGGCACCCAGGACGCTGTGGAGGTGCCAGAGGACGCGCAGGTCGTGGACGCGGCGGGCACCTGGGTGCTGCCCGGGTTCGTCGAGGGCCACGCGCACGTCGGCATCCACGAGGAGGCCGAGGGCTGGGCAGGCCAGGACACCAACGAGATGACCGACCCCAACGGCGCCCGGCTGCGCGCGATCGACGCGATCAACCCGGCCGACACCGGCTTCGCCGACGCGCTCTCCGGCGGGGTCACCACCGCGGTGGTGAAACCCGGCTCGGGCAACCCGATCGGCGGCCAGACCGTGGCGCTGAAGTGCTGGGGCCGGACCGTGGACGAGATGGTCGTGGTCAACCCGGCCAGCGTGAAAAGCGCCCTCGGCGAGAACCCCAAGCGGGTCTACGGCGACCAGAAGAAGCTGCCGTCCACCCGGATGGGCGTGGCCGCGGTCATCCGGGACACCTTCGTCAAGGCCCAGGACTACAAGGCCCGGCGTGAGCACGCCGCTGCCGAGAACAAGCCGTTCGACCGGGACCCCACGCTGGAGATTCTGGTCCGGGTGCTTGACCGGGAACTGCCCTGGGCCCAGCACAGCCACCGCGCCGACGACATCGCCACCGCGCTGCGACTGGCCGAGGAATTCGGCTACCGGCTCATCGTCAACCACGGCACCGAGGCGCACCTGATCGCCGACCTGCTGGCCGACCGGGACATCCCGGTGATCATCGGCCCGCTGTTCACCGCCCGGTCCAAAGTGGAGCTGCGCCAGCGCTCGCTGCGCAACCCGGGCCTGCTGGCCAAGGCGGGCGTGCAGATCGCGCTGACCACCGACCACCCGGTGGTGCCCGTCCACTTCCTGGTGCACCAGGCCACCCTGGCGGTCAAGGAGGGCCTGGACGCGCGCACCGCGCTGCGCTCCATCACGGTCAACCCGGCCAGGATGCTCGGCCTGGAAGACCGGATCGGCTCGCTCAAACCCGGCGCGGACGCCGACATCGTGCTGTGGTCCGGCGACCCGCTGGACGTGATGAGCCGCGCGCTGCGGGTCTTCGTGGACGGCCGCGAGGTCTACACCTTCGACGAGCACCGCGGCGAGGGCGTCGTGCTCAGCCCCTACCAGCGAGGAGCCCGTTCGTGATCATCGTCGGCGGTGAGGCCCTGGTCGACCTGGTCCCCGATCCGTCCACAATGGACGGTGAGCTGGGGCCGTTGCTGCCGCGGCTGGGCGGTGGGCCGTACAACGTGGCCGTGGCGCTGGGCCGCCTGGACGTGCCGACCGGGTTCGTGTCTCGCCTGTCCACCGACCAGTTCGGCGACGCGCTGCTGGACCGGCTGATCACCGCGGGCGTGCACGTCGGCGGCGTGCAGCGCGGCGCGGAACCCACCACGCTGGCCGTGGTCGGCCTGGCCGCGGACGGCTCGGCCCGCTACTCCTTCCATACCGAGGGCACCGCGGACCGCCTGGTCACCGACCCCGGCCCACTGGACTCCCGGGCCACTGCACTGGCCCTGGGCACCCTCTCGCTGGTGCTGGAGCCCGGCGCGAGCGTGTACGAGCAGATGATGCGGCGGGAGGCCCAGCGCGGCCTGTTCGTCTCGCTGGACCCCAACATCCGGGCCGGGCTCATCCCGGACGCCGATGCCTACCGGGCCCGGTTCCGTGGCTGGCTGCCGCACGTCACCCTGCTCAAGCTGTCCGTGGAGGACGCCGCCTGGCTGGCCGACGGCGACCCGGCAGCCGCGGTCGCGGACTGGCTCACCGCCGGTCCGGCCGCGGTCGTGCTCACCAGCGGCGGCGAGGGCCTGACCGTGCGCACCGCCGAGGGCCGGACCGTGCGCGCGGCGGCGACCGCGGTGGACGTGGTGGACACCATCGGCGCCGGCGACACCGTGCACGCGGCCACCCTCGGCTGGCTGTCCCAGCAGGGCGCGCTGTCCCGGCAGGCGCTGCTCGCGCTGACCGAGCAGCAGTGGCGGCAGGCACTGGAATTCGCCGGCCGGGCCGCCGCGCTGACCTGTTCCAGGGCCGGGGCCGAGCCGCCGTATGCGGCCGAACTCCAAGCTCGCTAATAGGTCGGATTTTCCCTGGGAAATATCGGATTCCGGTGTGTTCCGGCCCACCGGACCGATATTTCTCCGTGCTGGATCAAGGTCGATCAAGAATCACCGTGGGTGGCCGAACGGCCCTGCGTGGCCAACTGGTCCAGTCCACTGAGTGACCCCGGTTACTAGCGGGTACTCCACTACCCGCT
Source organism: Crossiella sp. S99.2 (assembly GCF_023094165.1). Lineage (GTDB taxonomy): Bacteria > Actinomycetota > Actinomycetes > Mycobacteriales > Pseudonocardiaceae > Crossiella. Next base: position 555,406 of record NZ_JALMDK010000002.1, read on the forward strand.
TGCGATCTTGATCGATACATCTGGCACTGTAGTGGACGTCACGTACCCCGCTGGCCTGCGGGGATCTGGTCTTGATCGATCGGATTCCCTAGGTTGGACCCCACCGGTTCCACTCAGGTAACCGGACGGGCGTTATGTGATACCTGTCCCAGATGAGCCGCAAGGCCACTCACGCGGCTGCGCTGGGATGTAACGCCCACTAGCGTGACCACTGACAGGACCCCAACGAGGCGGTTGCTGCGGTTGGTGGCAAACCCACCCCGCGCGCGTGAAGCGCCTCGCCTTAGCGTGAGAGGGACTCGCATGCCCGACGCGACGACCGCGCCAGATTCGACGGTGAAACCAGCCAACGTCGCGCTACGTTATGAGGGCGGGGAGCATCAGATGCCGGTGGTCTCGGCCACCGACGGCGCGCCCGGCTTCGAGCTTGGCAAACTGCTCTCCACGACCGGGATGGTCACCCTCGACCCCGGTTTCGTGAACACCGCCTCCTGCGCCTCGGAGATCACCTACATCGACGGTGACGCGGGCATCCTGCGCTACCGCGGCTATCCGATCGAGCAGCTTGCCGCGCGCTCAAGCTTCGTCGAGGTCAGCTACCTGCTGATCTACGGCGAGCTGCCCACCCAGACGCAGCTCGACGAGTTCACCGGCAAGATCAGCAGGCACACCCTGCTGCACGAGGACCTGAAGCGCTTCTTCGACGGCTTCCCGCGCGACGCGCACCCGATGCCGGTGCTGTCCTCCGCGGTGTCCGCGCTGTCCACCTTCTACCAGGACAGCCTGAACCCGTTCGACGACGAGCAGGTGGACATCACCACGATCCGGCTGCTGGCCAAGCTGCCGACCATCGCGGCGTACGCCTACAAGAAGTCGGTCGGCCAGCCCTTCCTCTACCCGGACAACTCCCTCGGCCTGGTGGAGAACTTCCTGCGGATGACCTTCGGGCTGCCCGCGGAGCCCTACGAGGTCGACCCGGCGCTGGCCCGCGCCCTCGACCTGCTGCTCATCCTGCACGCCGACCACGAGCAGAACTGCTCCACCGCGACCGTGCGGCTGGTGGGCTCCTCGGAGGCCAACCTGTTCGCCAGCGTCTCGGCCGGCATCAACGCGCTGTTCGGCCCGCTGCACGGCGGCGCCAACCAGGCCGTGCTGGAGATGCTGAACAAGATCCACGCGGACGGGGGTGACGTCGACTCGTTCGTGAAGAAGGTCAAGAACAAGGAGGACGGCGTCCGCCTGATGGGCTTCGGCCACCGGGTCTACAAGAACTACGACCCGCGCGCGGCGATCATCAAGAAGACCGCGGACGACGTGCTGGGCAAGCTGGGTGTGCAGGACCCGCTGCTGGACATCGCGCTCAAGCTGGAGGAGTACGCGCTCAGCGACGACTACTTCGTCGAGCGCAAGCTGTACCCGAACGTCGACTTCTACACCGGCCTGATCTACAAGGCCATGGGCTTCCCGACCCGCATGTTCACCGTGCTGTTCGCGCTGGGCAGGCTGCCTGGGTGGATCGCGCAGTGGCAGGAAATGATCAAGGACCCCGCTCGTAAGATCGGCCGTCCGCGCCAGGTCTACATCGGCGCTGGCGAACGCGACTACGCGCCGATCACCGCCCGCTGATCGCCTGACCCCACAGAAGCGGCCCCGGTTCGCATCCCCTGCGGATGTGCCGGGGCTGTTTGCTGTGGGTACCTTCCCGGCATGACGGCTGTGCTGTGGTTCCGGCGGGACCTGCGACTCGGCGACCACGCGGCCCTGCTGGCCCTGGCCCAGCGGTCCCCGGCCGCGCTCGCGGTGTTCGTGCTCGACGACGCCCTGCTCCGCCCGTCCGGGCCGGTGCGCCGGAACTTCCTCTACCGGAGCCTGCACGCGCTGGACGAGCAGCTCGACGGCCGCCTGCTGGTGCTGCGCGGCGATCCGGCCGCGGAGATCCCCAGGATCGCGGCGGCGGTCGGCGCGGGCAGCGTGCACGTGTCCGCGGACACCGGGCCGTACGGCCGGGTCCGGGACGAGCGGGTTGAGAAAGCCTTGGCGGACAAGGGGATCGAGTTCGTCCGCACTGGTTCGCCGTACGCGGTGACGCCCGGCCGGGTGCGCAAGGGCGACGGCACCCCGTTCAAGGTCTTCACCCCCTTCCGTCGCGCCTGGACCACCCACGGCTGGCGGGCGCCCGCGGCCACGGATGTGTCCACAGTGGACTGGATCGCACCTGAGGGCGGCGTGCCGATCCCCACGGAGGAGGACCTCGGCGGGATCGTGTTGCCACCGGCGGGGGAGCGGGCCGCGCTGGCCGCTTGGGAGTCCTTTGTGGACGAACGGGTGACCAGGTACGCGGAACGGCGGGACCGGCCCGACATCGACGGCACCAGCCGGATCTCGGCCTACCTGCGCTGGGGCCAGCTGCACCCGCGCACCCTGCTCGCCGAACTGGCCGGGCGGGAAGGTGAAGGCGCGGAGACCTACCGCAGCGAGCTGGCCTGGCGGGAGTTCTACGCCGATGTGCTCTGGCACCGCCCGGACACCGCCCGCGGCAACTACGACCGCCGCTTCGACCGTATCGAGCACAACACCGACGAAGACCTGTTCACCGCCTGGCGGCTGGGCCGGACCGGCTTCCCGATCGTGGACGCGGGCATGCGCCAGCTACTGGCCGAGGGCTGGATGCACAACCGGGTCCGCATGATCACCGCCAGCTTCCTGGTGAAGGACCTCCATCAGCCGTGGTGGCGCGGGGCCCGGCACTTCATGCGGCACCTGGTGGACGGCGACCTGGCCTCCAACCAGCACGGCTGGCAGTGGACCGCGGGCTGCGGCACCGACGCGGCCCCGTACTTCCGGGTGTTCAACCCGGTCACCCAGGGCGAACGCTTCGACCCGGCCGGGGACTACGTGCGCCGGTACGTGCCCGAACTCCGTGGTGTGCCAGGGAAACGGGTGCACCAGCCCGGCGAGGTGCCCGGCTACCCGGCGCCGATCGTGGACCACGCCGAGGAACGCGAGGTCGCGCTGGCCAGGTACGCGGCCACCAGGGACTAGGCGCCGGGGCAGGACCCCGAGCTGGTGCGGCCGGTGCGGAAGAACTCCACCGCCCTGGCCGCGCAGGGCAGTCCGGACAGCGAACCGTGGTGGTCGTCCTCGACGGTGAGCACCGCGCCGCCGATCCGTTCCCGCATCAGCCCGGTCCACTCGTACGGGGTGACCGGCTCGAACCGGTGCCCGACCAGTTGCAGCGGACTGTTCCCCGGCGTGAACTCCCAGGGCCGCACCGGCAGCTCCCAGCCCGCGCAGGTGCCGTCCCAGAAGCCGGGGGCGCCCACGATCGGATACTTCTGGATCCGTTCCTGGCGCAGCCGATAGGTCGTCTCGAAGTCGCGGGCGCTGGTCGAGGCGTTGCACAGCACCGCGGTCTGCTGGAAGGAGTTGCCGCCATTGGGCGTGGTGTCCCAGCCGGAGCGCTCCGCCCCGCCGCCCTCGCGCAGCGCGGCCAGCGCCGCGGCCGCCCGCGGCCAGTCCCGGCGCGGCCCGGCCAGGTGCTGCTGCGCCTGCTCGCCGTGCTTGTCCCGCAACTGCTTCAGCGCCGCCAGCACCGCGGCCTGGGTGCGGCCGAAGCGGTACTCGCGGTCGCGCTGGGCCAGCCAGCCGGCGAAGTCGTGCACGGACCGCTCGCCCACGGCCACCTGCCCATCGTCCATTGTGGACAGACTCAGGGTCGGGGTCATCACCGAGTCCAGCAGCATCCGGTCCACGTGCCGGTCGAACTGGCTGCGGTAACTCGCGCCCAGCGCGGTGCCCCAGGACACCCCGTAGAAGCCGATCTTCCGCTCGCCCAGGGCGATCCGGATCCGGTCCACGTCCCTGGCGATGTTCTCGGTGGTCAGGTTGCGCACGAACTCGGTGTCCAGCCCGACGCACCGCCGGTTCACCCTGGCGGTGCGCTCGAAGACGAACCGGGCCTTCTCCTTGTCGGACAAGGACGGCGGCGGTTCGGCGGTGTCACCCGGTTCGCGCGGGCAGGGCACATCCGCGCTGTACTGCACGCCGCGCGGGTCGAAGCCGATCAGGTCGTGCTCCCGGCCGATCCCGGCCGCCTTGCTCTCGCTGATCAGCCCCGGCTGGGTGATCCCGGCATGCCCAGGACCGCCAGGGTTGAACACCACCACACCCCGGCGGCGGGCCGGATCGGTGGCCTTCACCCGGGAGACCGCGATGCCGATGCGCCGCCCGTCCGGCCGCGCGTAGTCCACCGGCACGGTCACCATGGCACACTCGGTGCGCAGGTCCTCCGGCGACCAGTCCTTGGCGATGTCCTTGCACAGCCGCCAGTCCAGGCCAGGTTCCGCCACCGCGGCCGGGGCCGTGCCGAGCACAGTGGCCACCGCCAGCAACGAGATCATCAACCGCACAACCGACACCTTGTCGATCATGCCAGCCGCCCACATCGGCCGATCGGCCACCAGACCCGTTCCACACCCCACCGGCGTGTTGGCCGTTGTCGTACCTAGTCTTGGCCGAACTGGTACGCCAACCGGCCAACACACCGTCCACAACGGCCAACACACCGTACGAAAACGGCCAACACGGTGGGGTGCTTCAGGCTGACTTGAGGGCGTCTCGCAGTTTGACCCGGCCGCCGGTGCGCAGGACCGCGCTGGAGTAGATCCGCCCGGCCAGCCGGATGAAGGCGAACAGCCCGGCCACCGTGAGCACCACCGACACCGCGATCTCCCAGCCCGGCGCCACGCCCATCGCGATCCGCGCGGGCATGATGATCGGCGCGAACGGCGGGATCATGGACAGCACTTCGAGCAGCACGCTGTCCGGGCTGCGCGGCAGCATCAGGAAGGTCAGCACCGCGGGCAGCACCGCGGCCATCATCACCGGCTGCACCACCGAGCCGACCTCCTCCTGCCGGGCGACCAGCGCGGCCGAGGCGGCGAAGAGGGTGCCGAAGGTGAAGAACCCGGCCAGGTACCACAGCACCCCGGTCACCAGGGTGCCGGTGATCTGCCCGCCGGGCAGGGTGAGCTGGCCGGTGCCGGTGGCCGCGGTCAGCGCCACCGCGGTGATCACGCTCATCTGCAACAGGCCGGCCAGGCCGATCCCGGCGACCTTGCCCGCCAGCAACTGCCACGGCCGCACCGTGGACAGCAGCAGTTCGACCACCCGGCTGGACTTCTCCTCCACCACGCCCTGCGCCACCGCCATGCCGAAGATCATCAGCGACATGTAGAGCAGCGCGGTGAGGCCGATCGCGATGCCCAGCCGCTGGCCGCGTTCCGGATCCTCCGGCTCGATCTTGTCCACCTGCACCCTGGCCTCGGCCAGCGTCCGGCGCACCTGCGCCGGGTCCAGCACGGCCTGGGCCTGGGCCAGCTGGGCGTCCAGGGCCTGCTGCCGGACCACCTCGTCCAGGCTGCCGCGCACCGCGTCGTTGAGGTTGCTCTTCACCAGCACCCGCAGCGACCCGGGCGCGCCGCTGACCAGCACGTCGATCGCGCCGTCCTTGAGCTGCCGCTCGCCGTCGGCTGCGTCCGGCACCTCGATGGTGTCCACCTGCTCGCCGAAGCCCTTGGCGGTGGCCTTGAGCTGCTCGGCCACCGCGCTGGCCTGACCGGTCAGACCGACCGTGCTCTTGGAGTTGGACTGGCTGATGAAGTAGATGAGGCCGACGTAGGCGCCGATCAGCGCGATGATCACCAGGGTGCTGATCACGAAGGACTTGGAGCGCACCCGGGTGTTCAGCTCGCGGCGGGCCACCAGCCACACCGCGCGGGCCGGGGTCAGGGGGCTGCTGCTCATGCCGGGGATCCCTCGGTGACGACGTTGCGGAACAGTTCGGTCAGCGTGGGGCGGTGCGGGCTGAACTCACGCACCTCGCCGGTGCGCACCGCCGCGGCCAGCACGCTCTGGCTGTCCGTGCCGGGCGCCAGCTCGATCAGGAACCGGGACCCGTCCACGCTCAGCTCGGTGACCCCTGGCAGCTCGCGGGCCCAGTCCGCCGGCGCGTAGGGCAGGTCGAGCAGGTAGCGCTCGCTGCCGCCGGTGCGCAGCTCGGCCACCTTGCCGTTGACCACCATCTGTCCACTTCGGATGATCCCGACCCGGTCGCAGAGCCGCTCCACCAGGTCGAGCTGGTGGCTGGAGAACATCACCGGCACCCCGGCCGCGCACTTCTCCCGCAGCACTTGGCTCATCACGTCCACCGCCACCGGGTCCAGCCCGGAGAACGGCTCGTCCAGCACCAGCACCTCGGGATCGTGCACCAGCGCCGCGGCCAGCTGCACCCGCTGCTGGTTGCCCAGACTGAGCTTCTGGACCTCCTCGTCCCGCCGCTGCGCCAGCCCCAGCCGCTCGGTCCACTCCTCGGCCGCCTTGCGCGCGCCCTTGGCGGAAAGCCCGTGCAGTTCGGCCAGGTAGACCAGCTGCTCCAGCACCTTCATCTTCGGGTACAGGCCGCGTTCCTCCGGCATGTAGCCGATGTTGCGCCGGGTCTCGAAGTCCACCGGGCGCCCGTTCCAGCGCACCTGTCCGGAATCGGCGGCCAGCACACCCAGCGCGATGCGCATGGTGGTGGTCTTGCCCGCGCCGTTACTGCCGACGAAGCCGAACAGCTCACCGGCCCCGATCGAGAAGGTCATCTCCCGCAGGGCGACTACCTCGCCATAGCGCTTGGAGACCCGATCGATCTCCAGCACTGCCTCAGCCACGGCGTTGTCCTCTCGGTTGTCCACTTCGCGCCCTCGGCGCGGGTGCCGGTGTCCACTATCTCCCAGCCAGCCGATAATCGAGCTGATTCCGGGCCGTCGTGAGCAGCCTGACACCCCGCGCCGGGAAACGCAGCGGCTAACCGGCCCGCTGGGCAAGCACCCGGTAGGCGTTGCCGCCGTTGCCGCGCTTGATCACCTGGTGCGCCAGCTTGTCGGTCAGCCAGCTCAGCACCAGCAGCGGCGCGCCGGCCAGCATGATCACCCGGTACCGGGCCCGCCGCCACCAGGTCGCCGGTGCCGGCCGCCAGGGCTGGTTCGGGTTGCGGGCCAGCCGGTTCAGGCCCAGCGCGAGCGCCATGGTGAGGTCCATCGACTGGTCCGCGCGGCCGCGATCCTGGGCCACCACGGCGAAACCGCGTTCGGTCAGCGCGCGCACCAGGTTCTCCCTGGGGATCATGTGCTGGTGCTGCGGCGGGAACCAGGGCATCCAGTAGGTGCGCAGCAGCCGCCCGTAGCGGGAGGCCGGGTTGGGCACCTCGATGAGCAGGAAACCCCCGGCGGACAACACCTTCGCCGCCGCGTCCAGCTCCTCGAAGGGCTCCCTGGTGTGCTCCAGGTAGTGGAACATGCTGAGCACGTCGTAGCGCCCGGCGAGTTCGGCGGCCAGCTCCGGGAACTGACCGCGGTAGCCGCGGTCCACCCAGCCGCGCCGGGCCGCCTCCTCGATGCCCGCGCCCAGGTCCAGGCCGTCGAAGGCGGTCTCCGGCCAGACCTCGCGGGCCAGGTTGGCGAAGTGCCCGTGTCCGCCGCCCACGTCCAGCCAGGTCTTCGGGGTGGTGAACGGGGCCAGCATCTCGGCCCGCCGCCGGTACACCGCGGGACCCGAGGAGAACGCGGTCTCCGCGGTGCGCGCGCCCTCGCCGTCGTAACAGTCGCGGTAGTAGAAGTCGAGGCCGGCCAGGTTCAGCCGGGGGTTCTGGAACACGTGCCCGCAGCCCGCGCAGCGTTCCAGGGTGAACCGGCCGGGCTTGTTCAGCACCAGGTCGGCGCAGCGCACGTGCGGGGACAACTGGTCCGATCCGCACCACGGGCAGTCAGGGCGACGGGACTCGAAGAAGCGTTCGGTGCCCTGGGCGAGTTCGGCGGCGTAGGCGGCGCGCAGGTCGGCCACCCGGTCGCCACGGGTCCTGGTGCGCCACAACGCGGCCAGCGTGCGGGCCCAGTTCGCCGGATCGCGCAGCAGCCGCAGCGCGACCTGCCGGTGCAGGTCGGCCGGGCGGATCGGGCTGCTCGCGAAGACCAGGTAGGGCTGCAGGCTGAACAGCGCGAGCGCGCCCAGGCCCAGGATCGGTTGTGCGACAACGGAGGTGAGCAGCGCGGCGTAGCAGACCAGCGGTGGCAGCACGGCGCGGAACATCCCGCGTTCGGCGCGCAGCCGCGCCGCGCGCTGGGCCGGGGACTCCGGCAGCCCGCCGAGTCCGGGTGCGACCGCGAAATCCGTTGCGGTGCAGGCCAATCGCTTCAGCCGGGCGGTGAGTCCGGCGGTGGTCACGGTGTCCGGGTCCGCGGTCAGTTCCTCGCGTTCGGCCACCCGCGGCGCGACCAGCAGCGCGTGCCCGGCCCCGCCCGCCACGGCCAGCCGGTTGGCCAGGAAGTCCTTGCCCAGCCCCGCGCGGGCCAGGTCCAGGGCCCGGGGCACCCCGAGATCACCCGGGATCAGGTCCAGCACGGCCAGGCCCTGCCGCCGCGCCCAGTCCTCGGCCGCGGCCCTGGTCCGCTCCGGTAGCACGGCGCCCTCGGCCACCACGAACTGGAACCGGCCGTGCGGGCCGGGTTCCTCATCGTCGAGCACAGGCAGCCAGCCAAGCTGTCCGCGCAACCGGAAACCGTTGAGCACCAAGGCGATCATCGTGATCACCGGCAGCCAGCCCAGCATCGAACTCATGTCAGCATCTCCACCTGGTCGGCCGCCGCCGCGGTGCCACCGGCGTCGGCGAAGGACGCCCGGATACGTTCGGCCGCCGCTCGGTACCCAGGGAAGGTCAGCACATCCAGGATCGACTCCCGCAGCTCGGCCGGTCCGACCCGGCCGAACCGCACCCGGCGTCCCGCCCCCGCTGCCACCACCTGGTTGGCGATGGTCGGCTGGTCGTCGCGGATCGGTGCGACCACCAGTGGCAGGCCATGCGCGAGTGACTCGCACACCGTGTTGTGCCCGCCATGGCATACCACCGCGTCGGTCCTGGCCAACACCTCCAGTTGGGGCACGAACTCCCGCACCAGCACATGGGCCGGAAGTTCTCCAAACAACTTCGGGGGCGCGGCGATGGTGACCTGCAATCGGGAGCCCAGCGGCTCGACCGCGGCGAGCACCGCGTTGAGGAAGCGGGCCCCGTTCTCCCGGTCCACCGTGCCCAGGGTGACCAGCAGGTGCTGCCGCCGCCCGTCCAGCCAGTGCCACGGGTAGTCCACGGTGCCGGCCCGGAAACCGATCGAGGGGCCGACGAAGGCGTAGTGGTCGGGGAACTCGTGTTGCGCGCCGACCAGGCAGCGGGTGGTGTAGGCGAGCACCAGGTGCTCGGAGAAGCGCAGATCCCCGCGTTCGGCCACGGCCAGCGGCACCCGGTGCGCGCGTTGCAGCCCGTCCAGCTGTTCGCGCACCCAGGCGCCGAACTTGGGCACGGTGGCGAACGGGTCGGTCAGTTCCGCGGAGGTGGTGGCCGAGGTGATCCAGGGCAGCCCGTGCCGCCGGGCGACCACGCCACCGGCCAGCGCCTGCTGGTCCACCACCAGCAGGTCGGGGCCGAACCGGCCGACCGCCTGGGTCACCCCGGGCAGGCTGGACTCGGCGAGCGGGATCAGGAAGTCCCGCCAGAGGAACTGGAAGGCGGCCGGCCCGCGTAAGCCGTGCGAGCGGGCGACCACCTCGGTCAGCCAGTCATCCGGCCCGCGCTGCACCGGGATGAGCCGGTCCGGGTCGGGCAGCAGCGGGGCGATCACCTCGCGGTGCCCGACCCAGGCGACCTCGTGCCCGCGCGCGGCCAGCTCGTGGCCCAGCGCCACCGTGGGCAGGGTGTGCCCGGCCAGCGGCGGCACCACGAACAGCACCCTGCTCACCGCAACCACCTGGCCAGCACTTCCCTGACCAGGCCGGTCGCCCTGGTCAGCAGCATGTGCGACTGCTCGGGCAGGATCTCCAGCTCCAGCTGCGGCAGGTATTTCTGCAACACGCTGACCTCCGGCAGCAGCTCGGACTCGGACCCGTAGACGGCCAGCACCGGCATGCTCACCGTGGCGTAGCGCTCCGGGCTGAACGGCTCCTGCCCACCCATGTCCGAGACCATGCTGGTGTGCCCGATGAGCTGCTCGACCTGGTTGACCGTCCGGTCCCACTTGCGGCCGGTCATGTGCGTGAAGTTGTGGTCGAAGGCCCCGGCGGCGGCGTCGGTGAGGGTGTCGGCCATCCGCTCGCCCCAGCCCGGGGTGGGCACCAGGGACTCGATCAGCATGATCTTCTCCACCCGGTCCGGGCAGTGCGCGGCGAAGGCCAGCGCGAGCAGGCCGCCGTAGCTGTTGCCGACCAGCCGGACCGGGCGGTGCTCGCCGAGGGCGTCCAGCAGCGCGTGCAGGTCGGTGACCGAATCGTCCAGGGTGTAGCCGGTCGGCGGCCGTTCGCTGCGGCCGTGGCCGCGCAGGTCATAGCAGAGGGTGCGCGCGCCGGCGGTGGCCGCGGGGGTGGCGAGGGTGAGGTAGAGACCGGAGAGGTTGTCCACGACCAGGCCGTGCAGGAAGACCACCAGCGGGGCGTCGGGGCGAGTCTCCGGCGTGGCCAGGGGCTGGACGTGGAAGGTGAGGTTGTTCGCCCTGACCTCGGTCATGGGGCGGCCCCGCGCTCGCCTGCCAGGCAGTCGGCGAGGTAGCGGACCAGGTGGCCGACGGTCAGCCCGACGGTCTCGGCCACGTCCTTGTCGGCCAGGAAGGCGGCGAAGTTGACCCGGCTGCCGTAGTGCTCGCGCAGCTTGGCCGAGAGCGCGACGAACTCGATGCTCTCCAGCTCCAGGTCCTCGTTGAACGAGGTGTCCATCTCGATCTCGATGCTCTGCGCGTACTCCTGGCCGATCACGGCCGTGAGCAGCTCGGTCACCGTGGCGAGCACCTGCTGCTCCACCGCGGGCGCCAGATCTGCGTAATTCATCGCGTTTCACTCCTGTCACGGTGGCTGCGAACACCGGTGATGACGGGACACCGCGGACGTGGGCCGCAGGGGGCCGTCCTTTGTGGAGGGTCCAAGGCGGTGCTTTCCCCAAGGTGACAGGATTCAAGCCGGAAATGCTTGTCGTTGCGGCGAAAACGCCGCCAAGACAACCCGTTTGAATGACGCCGCAAGCAAATTACCGGCGGCGGCTACGCTGTGTCGTCAGAGTCCCTCGTGTGCCCTGCGCACCAGCTCGGTGACGGAGTCCAAGGCCCGCAAGCGATCCGCGGGCACCAGGCCGATCCGGCTGCGCCGGTCCAGCACGTCGTCGGCGTCCAGCGCGCCCTCGTGCCGCACCGCCCACACCACCTCGGCCGCGGTGACCCCGAGTCCGTCGGCGACCTCGGCGCCCAGTCTGGGGTCGAGCTGGGCCAATGCGGACAGTCGCACGGCTTCCGCGCCATAGCGGGCAACCAGCCGCGGCGCAGCCTCCATTGTGGACAGATATTCGGCTGGCGCGGCGCCGACCAGCGGGACCTGGGTGCTGCGCGAGGGGCCCGCGGTCAGGCCACGGCGGGTGATCGCGGCGTCCACCGCGTCCGCGGCCATTTTCCGGTAGGTGGTGAGTTTGCCGCCCACCACCGTGGTAACTCCGTCCGGCGAAGTGAGCACGGCGTGTTTGCGGGAGAGGTCCGCGGTGCGGCCACGAGTACCCGGAAGATCGATCAAGGGGCGCAGACCGGCGAACGCGCCGAGCACATCGGCCGGGCCGAGCCGCCGGGCCAGCACGGTGTTGGCCACGTCCAGCAGGAAGTCCACATCGGCCTGCGGGACCTCGGGCACCTCCGGCACCGGGCCGTCCATGGGTTCGTCGGTGAGGCCGAGGTAGACCCGGCCGTCGAGCTGGGGCAGCAGCAGCGCGAACCGGTTGCGCTCGCCGGGCACCGGCACGGTCAGCGAGGTGCCGCCGATGCCCACCGTGCCCGCGTCCAGCACCAGGTGGGAGCCCCGGGAGGGCCGCAGCCGGACCCCGGGGACCAGGCGGTCGGCCCACACCCCGGTGGCGTTGACGACGGCCTTGGCCCGGATGGTGACGGTCGCGCCGGTGAGCCCGTCCACGATCTCGCCGCCCGAACCGTCCAGGCTGAGCGCCTTGGCCCTGGTGATGATCCGGGCGCCGAATCCGGCCGCGGTGCGGGCCAGCGCGACCACCAGGCGCACGTCGTCGACCAGCTGGCCGTCGTAGGAGAGCAGGCCGCCGCGCAGTCCGCTCACCCGCAGGCCGCCGGCCAGCGCCAGTGCCTCGGCGGCCGGTACCCGGCGGGGCGGCGGCAGCAGGGCTCCTGGCGTGCCCGCGGTGCGTCGCAGCAGGTCACCGGCACGCAGTCCGGTCATCAGCACGGTCTCGTTGCCGCGGCTGACCCCGGCGCCGCGGGCATTGCGGTGCAGCGGGATGAGCTGGGGCAGGGTGCGCACCAGGTGCGGGGCGGTGCGGGTCATCAGCAGGCCGCGTTCGACCGCGCTCTCCCTGGCCAGGGCCACATCGCCCTTGGCCAGGTAGCGCAGGCCGCCGTGCACCAGCTTGCTGGAGAACCGGGAGGTGCCGAAGGCCAGGTCGTGCGCCTCGACCAGGGCCACGGACAAGCCGCGGGCGGCCGCGTCCAGGGCGACCCCGGCGCCGGTGACGCCGCCGCCGACCACGAGCAGGTCGACCTGGTGCCCGGCGGCGAGCCAGGCCAGGTCACCGGCCCGCCGGGTGGCGTTGAGCGAGGTCGCGCGCAGGGATCCGGCGGGCAGCGTGGGCACGGTCATGGGCGCAGCACCGCGTCCAGGCCGTGCCGCAGCTCGGCCAGCAGACCGGTCTCGTCCGGTTCGGCCACGGCCAGGCGTAGCGAGAACACCACCGACTGCACCATCAGGAACAGCAGCCGGCACTGCGCGGCCACGTCGCCTGGCCGCACCGAGCCGTCCGCGTGCCCGGCGAGGACCTGTTCGCGCAGGAACTGCTCGGCCAGCCGCTGGGTGCTGCCCACCCGTTGCACCAGGTAGGGCAGCAGCAGTTCGGGGTCGACCTCCAGGATGGTGCGCATCAGCGGGTTCACCGCGACCGCGTGCCCGGCGGCCACCGCCCCGGCGACCAGCCGGGCCCGTGCGTTGGGCTCCGCGGCGGCCTCGGCGGCGACCGCGCTGAGCAGGCCGCGGAACTCGCGGGTGAGCAGCGCGGCGACCAGGCTGGTGACGTCGGGGAAGCGCCGGTACAGGGTCATCCGGCTCACCCTGGCCCGCCGGGCGACCTCGGTGAGCGTGGTGCGGCGCACGCCGACGGCCAGCACGCAGTCCTTGGCCGCGGCGAGCAGGACCTCGTCCTCCACCCGCTGGCCGCGGACCACCGGTGGCGCTTCGGAGGTGTGACACTCGGACCCCATGTGTCACACTGTAGCGGTGACCGAGCGCATCGACCACACCCTCCGCAATACCTGGACGCCCGAGGGCGCGAAGGCGGCCCATCTGCCGCCGCACGCGCTGCGCTGGCTCCGCTCCCGCATCGGCCTGGCCGAGGTGGCCACCCCGGTCGGCCCGGCCTCGCTGCACACCGTGGCCGACTCGGCGCTGCCCCCGGCCGCGCTGGCCGCCCTGGTGGCGGTGGTCGGCACCGCCGGCGTGCTGACCGACCGGGACGCCAGGCTCGGCCGCTCCGGCGGACTGTCCTATGTGGACCTGATGCGGCACAGGGGCGGCGGCGAGCCCGCGGTGCCGGACGCGGTGGTGCTGCCGGGCGATCCCGAGCAGGTGCAACGGGTGCTGGAAGTCTGTGTCGAACACGGCGTCGCGGTGGTGCCCTTCGGCGGCGGCACCTCGGTGGTCGGCGGGGTCAACCCGCTGCGCGGGGACAAGGCATCGGTCATCGCGCTGGACCTGCTCCGGCTGGACAAGCTGGTCTCGGTCGACCCGATCTCGCACACCGCGGTCTTTCAGGCCGGGGTGCGCGCGCCGGACGCGGAACGGCTGCTGGAGGCGCACGGCTTCACCCTCGGCCACTTCCCGCAGTCCTTCGAGCGGGCCACCCTCGGCGGGTTCGCCGCCACCCGCTCGGCCGGGCAGGCATCGGCGGGCTACGGCCGGTTCGAGGACATGGTGCACGCGCTGCGACTGGCCACTCCCGCCGGTGAGCTGCGGCTGGGCGGCAGCCCGGCCTCGGCCGCGGGCCCGGACCTGAAACAGCTGGTCATCGGCAGCGAGGGCACGTTCGGTGTGATCACCGAACTGACCCTGCGGGTACGCGAGGCGCCGACCTTCCACCACTACGAGGGCCTGGTCCTGGACGGCTGGGAACGCGGTGCGCTGGCCCTGCGCGCACTGGCCCAGCAACGGGTGCTCGCCGATGTCACCCGCCTGTCCGACATGGACGAGACCGAGGCATCCCTGGAACTCGCGGGCGGCTGGAAGGGCAAGGCACTGCGGTCCTACCTGCGCACCCGCGGCGTGGTCGCGCCCTGCCTGCTCATCCTGGGCTGGGAGACCACCTCCCCGCGCGAACTGGCCACCCGGCGGCAGGCCGCGCTGCGCGCGCTGCGCGAGTTCAGCCCGGTGCGCCTGGGCCGCCCGCTGGGCGAGGCCTGGCGCAAGGGCCGCTTCGGCGGACCCCGGCAGCGGGATCTGCTGCTGGACGCCGGGGTGTGCGTGGAAACCCTGGAGACCGCCACCGACTGGGCCGGCCTGGCCGCCCTGCGCACCGGCGTGCGCGGCGCGCTCACCGACGCGCTGAGCACCGCGGGCTCGCGCCCGGTGGTGATGTGCCACGTCTCGCACGCCTACGAGACCGGCGCCTCGCTGTACTTCACCGTGCTCAGCCCCCGCGCCGAGCAGGCCCCCCTTGACCAGTGGCACCGCGCCAAAACCGCGGCCTGCGAGGCCATCGTCAACCACGCCGGCACCATCACCCACCACCACGCGGTCGGCGTGGACCACGCGCCCTGGCTGGCCGCCGAGGTGGGCGAACTCGGCCTGGACGTGCTGCGCGCGGTCAAGGACCGGCTTGATCCGACTGGAGTGCTTAATCCCGGAAAGCTGGTGCCGCCAGTGGGCAGGCCCTAAAGTCCGGCAATGGGTGATGTGCTGATCCGTTCCGTCCGCCCGTGGTCCTCCGCGGCCGACACCCCGGCGATCGACGTGCTCTGCCAGGCCGGGGCGATCGCCGCGCTGGGACCCGATCTCGCCGCGCCACCAGGGATTTCCGAGGTCGACGGCGGCGGCGGAGTGCTGCTGCCCGGCCTGGTCGCCGCGCACGTCCGGCCGCGGCCGGGACAGGCCGAGGCCACGCTGACCCGGCTGGTCGAGGCCGGGGTCACCCTGGCCAGGGTGCACGGACCGGCCGAGGACCTGGACGAGGTGCTGGCCGCGCGTGAGCTGTTCGCGGACCGGGCCCGGATCCAGGTGGTGGCCTTCGTGGCCGGTGGGCTCATCCGCGAGGAACGCGGCGAGAAACTCCTGGACGCCGCGGTGGCCGCGGGCGCGGACCTGCTCGGCGGGCTCGACCCGGCCGGGCACGACCGCGATCCGGTGCGCCACCTCGACCTGCTCTTCGAGCTGGCGCAACGGCATTCCACCGGCATCGACCTGCAACTGCGCGACCCCGGCGAACTGGGCGCCTTCGAGATCGAGCTGATCTGCGACCGGGTCGCCGCCCTGGGGATGCGCGGCCGGGTCACCCTCTCGCACTGCCTCGCACTGTCCACAGTGGAGGATCACCGGCGCGAGCTGCTGGCCGAACTGCTGGCCGAGCACGGCATCTCGGTCACCACGCTGGCCACCGCCTGGGGCGATCCGCTGCCGCTGCGCCGGTTGCGCTGGGCCGGGGTGCCGGTCGGCCTCGGCGATGACGGCGGTGATCTGCTCGACCAGGCCTGGTTGCTGGCCCAGGCCAACGAGTTCGAGCGGGACGACGAGGTCGAGCTGTGCGCCGACGTGGCCACCAGGGACGGCGCGCGGGCGCTGCGGGTCGGCGGTTACGGCGTGATCGAGGGCGACCGGGCGGACCTGATGGTGCTGGCCGCGGACTCGGTGGCCGAGGCGGTGCGGCAACGGCCGCCGCGCACCCTGGTGGTGCACGACGGCCGGGTGGTCAGTGGCGCTTAGATCGTCACCAGCATCTTGCCGGTGTTGACACCCTTGAGCAGGTCCAGGAACGCCTGCGGGGCGTTCTCCAGACCGTCCACCACGGTCTCCCGGTAGCTGATCTTGCCCTCGGCCAGCCAGGTGCCGACCTCGGCGAAGAACTGCTCCTGCATGTCCTGGTACTCGTTCACGATGAAGCCGCGCAGGCTCAGGCCCTTGCCGATGATCTGGATCATGTTGCGCGGGCCGGTGGGCTCGCCCTTCTCGTTGTACTGCGAGATGGCCCCGCACAGCGCGAACCGGCCGCCCGGCTTGGCCGAGCTGAGCGCGGCCTCCAGGTGGTCCCCGCCCACGTTGTCGAAGTAGACGTCGATGCCCTCCGGTGCTGCCTCGGCCAGCAGCTCGTGGACCGGGCCGTCCTTGTAGTTGAAGGCCGCGTCGAAGCCCAGCTCCTTGACCAGGTACTCCACCTTCTCCGCGCTGCCGGCCGAGCCGATCACCCGGGAGGCGCCCTTGAGCTTGGCGATCTGGCCCACCAGCGAACCGACCGCACCGGCCGCGCCGGAGACGAACACGACATCGCCCTCGCGGAACTGGCCCGCGGCCAGCAGGCCGGCGTAGGCGGTCAGGCCGGGCATGCCCAGCACGCCGAGGAAGGCGCCGGCCGGGGCCAGGTTCGGGTCCACCTTGACCGCGTGCTTGACCGCGACCACGGCGTACTCGCGCCAGCCGCCGAAGTGCAGCACCAGGTCGCCGACCTGGTAGTCGGGGGAGTTGGACACCACGACCTCGCCGACGGCGCCGCCCTGCAGCGCCTTGCCCAGCTCGAACGGCGGGGAGTAGGACTTCACGTCGTTCATCCGGCCGCGCATGTACGGGTCGACGCTCATGACCTTGTTGCGCACCAGCAGCTCGCCCTCGCCGGGGGCGGGCACCTCGGCCTGGACCTGGTCGAAGTTCTCCAGGGTGGGCCAGCCCTCGGGACGGGAGGCGAGACGGATTTCCAGGCCGGTGGACGCGGTGGTCATGCTGGGCTCCTCGGTTGAGAATGTGTCACTCACTGACAAAAAACATACCATGACAATAGGCGTTCGGCGACACCTGACGTAGACTGACGGATGTGAGCATGGTCAAAGACGAGCTGGGCCTGCGCGAGCGCAAGAAGTTGCGCACCAAGAACGCGCTGGTCGACGCTGCCCTGGAGTTGTTCTTCGCCAAGGGTTTCGAGGCCACCACGGTCGAGGAGATCGCCGCCGCGGTGGAGATCTCGCCGCGCACCTTCTTCCGGTACTTCGCCGGCAAGGAGGACGTGGCGCTGTCCCAGTTCGCCGAGATCGACGAGTTCTGCATCGCCGCACTGGCCGAGCGCCCGGCCGACGAACCGCCGGTGGCCGCCACCCGCACCGCCTACCTGGCCATGTTCGACCACATCGCCGCCTTCGACGGCGGCCCGGCCCGCTACTGCGCCACCCACCGGCTGATCGGCCAGACGCCGACCCTGTTCGCCCGCTGGCTGTCCACCTCGGCGGTCTCCGAGCACCGGCTGGCCGAGGTCATCGCGGCGCGGCAGGGCGTGTCCGCGGCCGAGGACATCCGCTGCCGGCTGCTGATCCGGGTGCTGTGCGCGAGCGCGCGACTGGGCATGGAGGTGGCCTGCCAGCGCGGTTATTCGACCCTGGAAGAGCTGCGGGCGCAGGTGATCGAGTCGATGGACCTGGGCATCGCGGGCCTGCCCGCCGCCTGGTCCAGCCCTGGCGAACGCTGGTGAGGCCGGTCAGTCCCGGCGCCGGATCAGCCCGCTTCGCTTGCGCAGCAAGTCTTCCAGGGCCGTCTGCGCGGCCTTGATCCGCGCCGTGCGCTGCTCCATGGTCAGCCCGTCGGCCGGCAGCATCGGCTTGGGCAGCGGCTTCATCTGGAACCAGCGTTCCTCGTAGAACAGCTTGCCGACCTCGCGCCAGCTCTCCGCGAGCTGCTTCTCGGTCTCGGCGAGCTGCTGCTCCGCCTTCTCGTGCCGGTCCTTGGCCTGGCGGACCACCTCGGACAGCTCCTTGGCGCGTTCGGCGTCCACCTTCTGCATCCGGCGCACCGCCTCGTCCACCTGGCCGGTGATCGCCCGGTAGCGCTCGCTCGCGGACGGCTCGTTCACGGTTGGCCCTCCCCGCTGGCCTCTGCGGTGTCGAACGGGATGACGACCTCGGGCCGGGCGTGCTCGGCCCGGTCGAAGAACAGGCCGCGCCGGGGCCGCGGCGACCAGCTGATCAGCTGCCCGGCGGCCAGGCTGGACAGGTCCGGCCCGTGCACGTCCAGGGCCACCCAGGCGCCCAGGTCCTCGATGCCGCCGCCGAGGAAACCACCCTTGAGCCGCTGCACGCTGCGCCACCAGCCGATGGTGTGGGTGGCCAGTTCGGGGCCGTGCTTGAGGATCTGCTTGAGACTGTCCACTCCGGACTGCCGGGTGCCCGGATCCTTCTGCTCCAGCAACGGGTAGGCGGCGTCGATGGCGTAGAGCACCAGGTAGTGCGGGCGGGCCGGTTCGTTGTTGCCCGCGCCGCGCCCGGCCCGCGCGCCCAGGTCGGCGGCCAGCGCGTCCAGCGTGGCGCGCACCCCGTCGGTGTCGATCAGCTCGACCTCGTTGCCGGAGTCCTTGAGCGCGCAGGTCAGCGTCTCGGCCTGGGGCCGGGCGTCCTCGGCCACGCAGATCAGGGTGAACCTGGCCTCGCCGGGCAGGTGCTGCCTGGACAGCGACAGCGTGGCCGCGGCGAGCACGCTGGCGGCATCGCGCAGCACCGAGCCGAGGGCGGCGATGTTGCGGCCGGGGGTGCGGGCCAGAGTCACCCCGGCCGCGCTGCCCGCCACGTCGATCACCTGACCCAGCAAGGCCACCGGCGGCCTGCCGCGCCGCGGTTCCAACAGCCGGAAATCCTCCACAGTGGACAGTGCGGGCACGTGGTCGCCGTCGAAGAGCCGGGGTTCGCCCAGGTGCGCGGGACGGCGTTGCCACAGCTCGACCTGGAGCGCGTCGAAGGTGCCGCGGCTGGTGGCGTCCGGGATGCGGGCGATCTCGTTGCCGTGCCGCACCCCGGAATCGTGGTTGATCACCGCGTGCCGCCGGGGGATCTCGATCGCGGCCTGGTTGGTCTCGACCAGCACCCGGCGCGCCTTGGGCAGCGCGATCCGCACGATGAACTGCTCGAAGATGGCCGGCTTGCCCCAGAACGCCTCGATGCCGGAGACGTCCTGGCTGGAGAGCACCAGGTGGATGCCCTGCGAGCGCCCGCGCCTGGCCACGTCCTCCAGCAGTCCGGCGGCCTGGTTGGTCACCGCGTCGCGTTCGGCGAAGAGGAACTGGAACTCGTCGATGACCGCCACGATCCGCGGCCAGCGCCCCTCCGGGTCCTCGGTGCGCAGTTCCTCCAGCTTGGTGACCTCGTGCCGTTTGGCCGCCTCGGCCCGCCGGCGCATCTCATCGGCCAGGTATTTCAGCAGCGCCAGCCCGAACTCGCGGTCGGCGTTGACGTTCACCCCGACCAGGCGGGCGTGCGGCAGCCAGCTGGGGTCCTTGCGGCCGGGGGTGAACTGGGCGAAGGAGACGCCCTCCTTGAAGTCGAGCACGTACAGCTCGAGTTCGTCAGGGGAGTAGCGGGCGGTGAGGCTGCCCAGCATGGCGTAGAGGAAGTTGGTCTTGCCGGAGCCGCTGGGCCCGCCGATCAGCGCGTGCGGCGAGGAATCGCCCAGGTGCAGCAGCACGTCCTGGCCGTCGCTGCGGCCGATCGGCGCGCTCACCCCGGTGGCGGAGTGCTCGGCCCAGCGGGTCTCGGGCAGCAGGTCGGCGAAGGTGCACACCCGGCTGCGCCGCTCCAGCAACGCGTCCGCGATGGCCCCGCAGGCCACCGGAACCCGGTCCCGTGGCAGCGGATCGTCCAGGGTGACGGTGGCGTGCTCGCCGGTCATGCTGGCGGTGACGGTGCCGTCCCGGTGCAGTTCCACCGTTTCCAGCGGGCTGTTCACCGACAGCCGCATGTCCACCATGATCAGCTGGATGCCGCAGGCCAGTCCGTTGCGGGCGACCCGCTGCAACTGCTGGCGGAGCTGATCGTCCAGGTCCTCCCGGTTGCCGAACAGGATCGCGATCCGCCACGGTTCCGAACGTTTGCCGGTGGCCGAGGTCAGCGCGCGCAGCGAGGCGTGCCCGTCGACCAGGATCCGGGTGTGCACCCGGCGGATGTGTTCGGAGAACTCGGTGAGCAGGTCCTGCAACCGGCTCGGGTCGTGCACGGTGAGCAGTCCGGCGCGGGCCAGCGGGTACAGGCCGGGCAGCGAGCCGGTGAACTGGCCGGTGTCCCAGACGTGCACCTGCACCAGGCCGGGCTGGAAGTAGGACAGGGCCCGCAGCACCAGCGTTTCCACCAGTGCCTCGGCGTGCATCCGGGTGCTGTGGTCGGAGAGCACGTGCAGGTGGCCGTGGTCCAGCAACGGCACCGCGGCCGGGAACTCCTCGGCCAGCGAGGCGTCCTCGATCCGGGCCGAGCCGATCCGCCACAGCCCCGGCGCGGGGGTGCTGCCCTCGTGCGTGCCGGGGCGGCCCAGCCAGTGTTCCCAGTCCTCCCCGGCCGAGCCGGGCGCGTGCTCGCGCACCAGTTCGGTCAGGGTGGCCGGGCCGTTGCCGGTCCACTGCGCGAAGACCTGCTCGTGTTCGGCCAGCGCGTGCTCGGCCAGCGGGCGCAGCGCCGGGTCGGCCTGCTGGGCGGCGAAGGCCGGATCTGCCTGCACCGCACGGATTCCGTGCTTGCGCAGGGTCAGCTCGAACTCGGCCCGGCGATGCTGCGCCTCGGCGACGGTGTGTTCCTGCCTGGCCGCGCCCAGCGCCATCGCCACCGCGTCGTGGAACTCGCCGAAGACCTCGCCGATCCGCGCCCGCCGCTCGATTTTCTTGCTCACGCCGCACCGCCCAAGATCACGCCGCCAGTCTCACAGGGAGGTCATCAGGCCTTCCACCCGGTCCAGCGCCGCGCCGAGCAGTTCCACGCTGCGCTGGTGCTGGGTGCTGGCGCCGAGCAGTTCGGGCGGGGTCAACGACTCCGAGTGGTGCTTGCCGATCTTGCTCAGCACGGCGAGGGACTCCCCGATCAGCTCATCGGCCTCGGTGAGACCCCGGTGCGCCTGGAGCAACTGTTCCCGCACCGAGTCCAGGACGGCCAGCACCTCCGCGATAGAGGACACCGGCGCCTACAGCCGGTTGGCGTAGCCCTCGGCGGTGCTGATCGCGCTTTGCACCTGGTTCTGCGTCTCGCCAATGCTCGACACGGCCTGGGAGAGCAGGTTGGCGGCCTGTTCGGCGTCGGCCTGGCTGCTGCCCTGGGTGACCTGGTGCAGCGCGTTCTGGGCCTGCTCAAGGGCTGTCGCGGCCTGTTGCAGGGCGCCGATGCTCTCCTGCGCCTTCTCGGTGGCCAGCGAGATCCCGTTGCGAACCTGCTCCACACTTGCCATCTCGCGCCCAGCTCCTCCATGCGTTTCCAGCCGTGCCACGGACATGGCACGGCTTATTTAGTTGAAGGTAGTGCCCAAACACCTCCTCAGTACAACCAAGATCGGGTTGATTTCCACCGCCATTGGGGTGAGGGCGGGGACTACACGCCGTGCCGTCCACCCGCCATCCGGGGCTTGCTCCAGGTCACGGGCGCATCACAGGATCGAGCGGTACTGATCCTCTGGAAGGACGGCTGCTCACATGGCGAAACGCCTTTCCGTGCTGCGCACCGCGCTGGCCGCCACCGCGGTCGCCGCGGCCGCGCTGCTGCCGGCGCCCGCGCTGGCACAGGGAGCTGCTGCCGACGCGGCGCAGATCCTGCACGTCACCGCCCCCGGCGACCCGGCCGAACTGGGCCGCAAGCTGGCCGAGGCCGGTCTGGACGTCCTGGGCCGGGAGGGCTCGGCGATCCTGGTCCTGGGTCAGGACGGCGTGTCCGGCACGCTGGCCGGGCTCGGCGCGCGCACGGTCCGGGTCCAGCAGGTCCCCGCCGCGGCCACCCCGCGCGCGGCCGCGGCCTACCCGAAGCCGAAACGACTGGCGGGCAAGGAGTATCCGACGTTCTACGGCGGCTACCGCACGGTCGAAGGTTTTCACTCCTTCGTGGCCGACGTGGCCAAGCACTACCCGGACCTGACCAAGCGGGTGGCCTACGGCCAGTCCTGGCAGCGTCAGCAGGATCCGGCCAAGGGCAACCAGCTGGAAGCGCTGTGCATCACCGCGGAGGCCTGGCGCGGCTGTGAGCTGAAGCCGGATTCGGCCAAGCCGCGATTCCTGCTGATGGCCCAGATCCACGCCCGCGAGGTGACCACCAGCGAGCAGGCATGGCGGTTCATCACCCGGCTGCTCGACGGCGCCTACGGCGAGGCCGAGGTGGCCGCGCTGCTGGGCGGCACCGAGGTGTGGGTGGTGCCGCAGGTCAACCCGGACGGCATCGGCGTGGTCCAGGACGGCCTGACCAACGCGGGCACCTCGGCGAACAGTTCGGCCTGGCAGCGCAAGAACCTCAACGACAGCAACAGCGTCACCCCGTGCCCCGGTCCGTGGAGCAACAACCACGAGGGCATCGACCTCAACCGCAACTGGGACTCCCGCTGGGGCGGGGTGGGCACCTCGGGCAACGCCTGCGCGCAGACCTACCGCGGTCCGAAGGCGGCCAGCGAGCCGGAAACGCATCAGCTGGCCGGATTGTTCGAGAAGCTGTTCCCGGACCAGCGCGGACCGGGGGAGACCGACGCCGCCCCGGCGACCACCCGCGGCGCGATGATCACCTTGCACACCTACGGCAACCTGGTGCTGATGCCCTGGGGCCACGACCCGAAGGTCAAGACCCCCAACGACGCCGGGCTGCGCTCGATGGCCTTCCGGATGAGCGGCTACAACGGCTACAACACCGGCCAGCCGGGCGAGGTGCTCTACAACGTCACCGGCGCGGCCGACGACTGGGCCTACGACAAGCTGGGCATCGCCGGTTTCACTTTCGAGATCGGCCCGAACAGCGGTGAGTGCAACGGTTTCCACCCGGCCTACAGCTGCCAGGACAAGTTCTGGGAGCTGAACAAGGACGCGCTGCTCTACGCGGCCAAGTCGGCCCGGCAGCCCTACGTCTCCACGCTGGGCCCGACCGTGTCCGGGCTGACCGTCAAGCGCGGCCTGTTCAGCGTCGAGGTCAGCGCCAAGGCCGATGACAACGCCTACGGCACGGTCGGCGTGGGCCGCCCGGCCGCGCAGAAGGTGGTCGGGGCGGAGATCTACCTGGATCGCGCGCCCTGGGACGGTGGCCACGCCCGGCCGCTGAAGATCAACGGCGACGGCGCGACGGTGGAGGTCGGTGGCAAGGCGGGCGCCTGGGGCCTGGAGCGACTGGCCTACGTGCGGGCCAAGGACGCCGACGGCAACTGGGGCCCGTTCACCTCGGCGTGGGTGAAGTAGCCAGTTCCTGGGCACCGGCCGGTCCGGCGCTGAGCTGCAGGGCGATCACGCCCGCGGCCGGCGCCGGGTCGGCCGACCAGTAGCTGGCCGCGTGCTCGCCGTCCCATTCCAGCTCGGACCAGTTGTCCTGGCCGATCCGGGCCATCGCGTCCTGGAGCGCGGTCGCGGTGTCGCCGGGCACCAGCCCGAGGTCGAACTCGACCCCGAGCACCCCGGGCCCGCACGGGGTGAAGTCGGTCAGCTCGCCGTCGTGGGTGATCCGGCTGGCCACCGCCCTGGCCTGCCACTCCGCCCCGGCCCGCCGGTCTGCGGCCACGTCCACGGACAGCCGCAACCGCTGCACCGGCCCGTCCGGCAACACCACCGGCTCCGGTTCGGGGAACACCTCGTCCGGGTCCTCGGCGGCCGGTTCCGGCACCTGCAGCGGACTCGCGCCCAGCCACGCCTCCACCAGCACCCGCTCGCCACCGGGCACCAGCTGGGTGATCAGGTCGGGATCGTCCAGCACGGTCCAGGCGGTGGGTAGCTCGCAGGACACCCGCGGCACGCTGACATCGGGTCCCAGCGCGCGCACGAAGGTGCGCACTGCCCGGGACAACGCGCCCGCGTCACTGGCCGCGGCCCGCTCGTCACTCGGCTGGCTGATCGTCACCGACCAGCAGCCCGGCTCCTCATCGGAGCAGTCACCCGCCTCGACGATCCGCCCGCCGCCCAGCGCGACCAGCCCCAGACAGGCATTCCTGGCCTGGGACTCGTTCTCGGCGGCGACCACCACGGTGATCAGCAGCTCCAGCTCGTCTTCCACCATCGCGGGTCAATTGTCCCTCAGTGGTGTGAACAGGAGGTGCGGTGGGCCTCTTCCGCGGCCAGCACCAGCCCCGCCGCGTGCACCACGGCCGCCACCCGCAACACCACGTGCACCTCGGAAACCCCGGCCCCGGCCGCGCGCGCCTTGCGCTCGTGCAGCTCAAGACACACCTCGCACCCGTTGACCGCGCTGACCGCCACGCACCACAGCTCGAAGTCGCCCTTGTCCACCCCCGGCCGCGCCACCACCCGCATCCGCAACCGCGCCGGCGCCTTCAGGTACTCCTCCGCGCCCAGCAGATGCTTGGCCCGGTAGTAGATGTTGTTCATCGCCATCACCGCGCCTGCCGCCCTGGCCGCATCCCAAGCCTGCGCCGACAACCGCCCCCGGGCCTCGTCCACCAGCCCCGCCAGCGCTCCTGTCTGCCCACCGGTGAGCGCCACCGCCACCACCGTGCCCCAGAGCCGTTGCGCGCTCAGCACGGACTCCCCGAGCACCGACTCCAGGTTGGCCCGGATGTCCTCGGCGTAGTCCGGCATCGCCGCCAGCACCGCCCGCAACGTCACCCGGGAAACGCTAGTCCAGCAGCTCAGCCCTGGCAGCTGACGCGGTACTCCGTCGGGGTGCGGCCGGTCAGCTCCAGGAAGGCCGCGTTGAACGCCGACAGGGAGGAGTACCCGACCTGGAAGGCCACCGCGGTCACCGGCGCGTCCCCGGCCACCAGCTCCTCGATCGCGCGCGCCAGCCGCATCCGGCGCAACACCGCCCGCCAGGTCATCCCGGTCTCCCCGGCGAACCGGCGGGCCAGCGAGCGGGGCGTCAGCCCCACCCGCGCCGCCACCTCCTTGAAGCGCACTTCCTCGCCGAGCCGCGCCTCGGTCAGTCGCAGCGCCAGCCGCAACTCCGGTGACCGCCCCTCGGGGATGGTGACCGGGCTGGGCTGTTCGGCCAGCCGCCAGGTCACCGCGGCCAGGGCGGCGAACATGGTCTCCGCGTAGGGCGGCAGCACCTGCTCGGGATCACCCCACCCGCCGCACTCGGCCACCAGGCACCGGGCCAGCGGGCTGAGGTCGAACACGGCCAGCGGCGCGGGCGGGGGCGGGGCGAACCCGGTGTCGAAGAGCACCGAGGCCGTGCGAACCGGCCGCGGAATGCTCACCTGGATCGGCCGCCCCGCCTCCACCAGCGCGGCCCTGGCCGGCGGCAGCAGCCACACCTGGCCCTCCGCCGCCAGCCGCAGGGCCCCAGCCGAGGCGTACAGCAGGTAGTGCCGGTCGGTGCGGAGTTCCCTGGCAGGCCCGGCCTCGACCTCCCGCACGAAGCTGTACGCCTTGGCCGTCATCCGATCTCGACCGGCTCGGCCAGGAACCGCCTGCTCACCGGCGCCCCGACGGTGAGCGGCCGGACCACCGCGCCGAAGCTGGCGAAGGACTCCGAGGCCAGGTAGCCGCGGAAGGACTCCACGTCTGCCCACTCGTGCAGCACGGTGATCTGCCCGTCGTCCTCCCTCGAGGCGAAGACCCGGAAATCGCGGTTGCCCGGCATGGCCCGCACCCGGTCCCGTTCGGCGTCGAACTGGGCGAGCGCGGCGACCCGGTCGGCGGGCGCGGTGCGGAAATCTACGGTGGCGATCAACATGTGGACCTCCTCTGTCGTGGTTGCTGAGGAAATCCTCGCCCGGATGCCACCTGTCATGCTGCCGTCAGTCTGACAGATTCACGCTGCTATCGGACAGCCCTAATCCAGCAGTTCGGCCACCCACACCCGCCGCTCCGGCTGCCACCGCGTCTGCCCACCCCCGGTGAAGTGCACCGCGATCAGGCCGTCCGTCCACGGCGTCGCCGACTCCACCCGCGCCACCGGCCCGATCTGGCCGTACCGCCGCACGAACATCCCCTCGGCCAGCTCCGCCGCGGTGATCCGCACGTGGTTGCGCACGCGGGAGGCGGGCCGCAGCTTGACCACGGTGAGCCTCCAGAGGCCGTAGCCCAGCGCCGCGGTCAGCAGCGGCCACAGCGGGCTGCCCGCCAGGAAGCCCAGCGACACCAGGAAACCGCCGACGGCGCTGAGCAGACCCGAGCTGACCGGCCGGTTGCCGATGAGCAGCCAGCCGTGGGTGCGCACCAGCCCGTTGCCAAGCTGCCCGCGCCAGGAGCCGTGGCCTGCCGGGATCTCGTCCGCGGTGAAGGCCATGGTGGACGGGGTGTCGGCGGCCGCGGCGGCCCGGTCCACGGTCGCGTCGTCGACCGGGAACCGGTGGCTGCACGCGGTGCAGGCCAGGGTCAGACCGGTGCCCGCCTCCCGGTCGCTGAACAGGCCGAGCACCCCGTGCCCCTGCGGACAGCGGTAGGCCACCGGATTGGTCGGTGTCTGCCAGGCACGCAGCGCGCGCACCGCGTCGGTCGCATTCGTCATCACGCGGACCTCCAGCGCAACCGGCCGTCACTGGCCGGGGCGCACACCATCGGTTTGCCGGTCTTGGACACCCCGGTCGCGCCCGCGGTCGAGCAGAACGCGCCGGGAGTCACCACTCCGGCAGGCGGCTTCTGGCTGCTGGGCGGAGGCGGCGGCTTCGGCGTGCTGGCCCTGGTCGTCCGCGGCGGTGGCGGTGGCGCGGCCTTGGTGGTCCGGCCGCCGGGCGGGGCAGGTGGCGGCTCCGCCGAGGTCGGCGGGACCGGCTCGGTGCTGCTGACCGGGGTGGTCGTGCCGGTGGCCGAGCTGAGGACGACGCTGGTCGTGGTGGTCCCGGCGGTCGTGGCGGACAGCGGGATGGTCGACCCGGCGGGCGTGGCGGCCACACTGGTCACCGGCGGCAGCGGACCGCGGACCGCGCCCACCGTGCCGATCAGCCCGATCAGCAGCAGCAACCCGCCGGCGAAGATCGACAGTCCACGTTTCCAGTTGGCGGTCGACCACCACCAGAGGCGAAACCGCCCAGGTTCCTCTTCAGGCACTTCGACCCCTTGCTGTCCCGATTTACCGAGCAGAGATGGTTATCAGGTCGCCGAACCATCGCCCGTTGTTACCGGGTTCGACCAATCGGGTTCGAAATGGTCTCGATCGCCCGGATGCCGAAACGTCCTGGCCCGTTCGGTCGAAAAGACAACCTAGGGGCGAGAGGGGACTGCGGGTGACCACGACTGTCGACACGCGGATTGAGGCTGTCCGGCGCCGGGCCGAGGACTGGGCTGATGAGCTGATCGATCTGAGCCACCGGAACACGCTGTTGCGCTACAAGGACAGCAAGACCGGGACGGTGGACCTGACCGAGGCCGACCCGGCCGCGCTCACCGCGTTGTTCGGGCTCCGCAAGACAAAACTGGGCCTGCTGCTCACCGATCCGGAAGCGCACAAGAAAGCCTGCGCGAGTGCCAGGACACTGCGCCGGAAGATCATCGCGTTGCAGGAGGAGCAGGGCGTCGAGGCCGGTTACCTGGCCAATGGCCTGCTCTGCGTGGAACCACCGGTCACCAGGGGCACCACCCCGGTGCAGCGGCTGCGCGCCCCGTTGCTCATGCAGAGCGTCGAGGTGCACGCGCGCACGGCGGCCGAGACGGATTTCACCCTGGAACTCACCGGCGAGGCCGAGATCAATCCGGTGCTGCTTTACGCGCTCAACCGGGACTTCGGCGTGGACATCGACGCCGAGGAGGTCGCGGAGAAAATCACCGCGCTGCTCGCCGAGATCGAGGATCCGATCATCCGGCTGGAACGCGCTTATCAGGCAATCGCCGAGATCACCGGTCAGCAACGATTGGCGACAACTCTGGAGAAGCGCGTTCTGCTCGGCGTGTTCAGCTTCGACAAGCTGCCGATGGTGCGCGACCTGCAGAACTCGATTGCCTTGCTGGCCGAACACGACATCATCGCCGCGGCCGCCGGACACGCACCGGCGATCGCCGCACTTCGTGATGTGCCAACCACGGACGGACTGCCGGATGCGAACACGATCCGGCCGGCCGAGGAGTTCCTGGTGCAGGACACCGACTCCTCCCAGCAACGGGCCATCACCGCGGCGCTGGCCGGAAAGCACGCGATCATCGAGGGCCCGCCGGGGACCGGGAAGAGCCAGACCATCGCCAACGTCATCGCGGGGATGGCGGCCCGCGGCAAGCGGGTGCTGTTCGTGGCGGAGAAGCGGGCCGCGATCGAGGCGGTCACCCAGCGGTTGGCACAGGTCGGCCTGGACGGGCTGGTGTTCGATCTGCACGAGCAGCGGATCAACCGCAAGCGGGTGGCCCAGCAGATCTCCGACCGGCTGGACGAGGCGGGCCGGGTGCTCTCGCCCCAGCTCGGCGACCTGCACGAGCGGCTGGTGCAGCGCCGGAGCGAAGCACAGGCGCATCCGGCCGAGCTGCACCAGGTCCGGGAGCCCTGGGGTGTCTCCGCCTTCGACGTCCAGTGCCGGTTGCTGGACCTGCCCGCCGGCGCGGCCAGCCGGGTCAGGTTCGGCGCGGCCGAACTGACCAGGCTCACCGGCGACGACCTGTCCAGCCTGGTCGACGCGGTGAAGAACTTCGTCGACCTCGGGGGGCCGCGGGTTCGCCGTGGTGATTCGCCGTGGTCGCAGTCAGCCGTGGTCAGCGCGGAGGAGGTGCGAACCGTGCTGGCCAGCCTGAACGAACTGGCAGGCACCGGCCTGCGTGAGGCCAGGAGCGAGTTGCGGGCACTCGTCGGCCGGGCGGGGCTGCGCAGGCCGGAGACCATGAACGGCTGGCAGGACATCCTCGCGCTGCTCAACGACGTCACCGGATCGGTGGCCGCGTTCACCGACCAGGTGTTCAGCACCGAGCTGGACCGCTGGCGCTACGCCACCGCGGATCGTCGCTGGCGCAAGGCGAACCAGCAGCCGATCGGTTTCTGGGCCCGGCGTGCGCTGTGCAAGGAGATCCGGTCGATGAGCCAGCACGGCTTGCGGGACAAGAGATCCCTGCACGAGGCACTGAACGCCGCGGTGAACCAGCGCGATCGCTGGCGGGCCGCCGCCGTCGACGGCGGCGAACCGGCCTCGGTGTTCGGACTGGCCGATGCCACCCAGCGGTACGCGCACTGGCGGGATCAACTCGCCGCGGTCTCGCTGTGCGCGCGGCTGGACAACGTGGACGCCACCCCGACCGCGGAGGTCGACGACCGGGTGGCCGCGCTGCGTGGCGACGTCGACACCCTGCACCGCATGCCGGAGCTGAACGCGCTGACCGCCAGGCTGGAGAGCCTGGGACTCGGCCAGCTGCTGGACGAGGTGACCGAGCGGGCGGCGGATCCGGCAACGGCCGAGCAGGTCTTCCGGTGGGCCTGGCTGACCTCGGTGCTCGAGGAGCTGAAGCTGCGGGTGCCACGGCTGGCCCGGTTCGCCGGAGCGCAGCACTCCCGGCTGGTCGAGGAATTCCGCACCGCCGACGAGCAGCACCGCCGGAGTTCGGCCGACCGGGTGCGGCGGGTGCTGGCCACCAGACTGCGCGAGGTCAGCGACGCCCATCCCGATCAGCGCAGGCTGGTGCGGGACCAGGCGGCGCGCAGACGCGGCCACATGTCCTTGCGCAGGCTGGTCGAGAAGAGTTCCGACGTGCTGCTGGCCGCCTTCCCCTGCTGGGCGATGTCGCCACTGGTGGTCAGTCGGGTGCTGCCCGCGGCCAAGCTGTTCGACCTGGTCATCTTCGACGAGGCCAGCCAGGTGGAGCCGCACGACGCGATGGCCTCGATCATGCGCGGCCGCAGGCTGGTGGTGGCCGGGGACGACAAGCAGTTGCCGCCCTCGGACTTCTTCCGCCGCACCCTCAGCGGCGCGGACACCACCGAGGACGAGGAGGACGAAGGCGACCTGCGCGTCTACGAGTCGATCCTGGAACGGCTGAAGAGCCTGATCCCCGACCCCGACCACTACCTGCTGCGCTGGCACTACCGCAGCCGGGACGAACGGCTGATCGCCTTCTCCAACAAGGAGATCTACCAGGAGAGCCTGGTGACCTTCCCCGGTGCGCAGGCGGTGAGCCCGCTGAGCCTGCACGTGGTGGACGGGGTGGCCAGACCGGGCCAGGACGGTTCGGCGGTGGCCGAGGTCGACGAGGTGGTCCGGCTGGTGCTGGCGCACGCCGAGCAGCGGCCGGCGGAGAGCCTCGGCGTGATCGCGATGAGTCAGAAGCACGCCGACCGGATCGACGCGGCACTGCGGGCGGCGCGGCCGGGGCGGCCGGAGCTGGACGGGTTCTTCTCCGATGAGAAGAGCCTGGCCGAGCGGTTCTTCGTGAAGAACCTGGAACGGGTGCAGGGCGATGAGCGGGACGCGATCATCCTCAGCATCGGCTACGCCAAGAAGGCCGACGGCAGGCTGCCGATGAACTTCGGCCCGGTGAACAAGGAGGGCGGCCAGCGGCGGCTCAACGTCGCGGTGACCAGGGCCAAACGCCGGATGAGCGTGGTCAGCTCGTTCTCCCACCTGGATCTGGACCAGAACCGGACCAGCGCGCTGCCGCATCCAGGGGTGGAGTTGCTGCGCCGGTTCCTCGCCTTCGCCGCGACCGGCGGTGAGCTGGACCTGGTCGGCACGGTCGGCGATGCCGAGCTGAACGGGTTCGAGCGCGCGGTGCTGCACGCGCTGGTGGCCGCGGGCGTGCCGGTGACCCCGCAGTGGGGTGTCTCGGGCTACCGGATCGACTTCGCGCTGGCCCACCCGGACCAGCCAGGCCGGATGGTGCTCGCGGTGGAGACCGACGGCGAGCGCTACCACCGCGCGCACACCGCCAGGGACCGGGACCGGTTGCGGCAGAACCACCTGGAGCAGCTCGGCTGGCGGTTCCACCGGCTGTGGTCCACCGAGTGGTTCCGCGATCCCGCGGCCGAGACCGAGCGCATCACCCGCGCCTGGCGGCAGGCGGTGGCCGAGGCCGACCGTGCCCCCGACCCCAGACCGGCCCCGGTGGACCGGCCCGTCCCGGCGCCGGAGAACGGCCTGCCGCGCGGCGAGCGACCGGACGTCCCGAGCGGATTCAAGATCGCGGAGTACTCCGACCGGGAGCTGCTGGCGGTGGCTCGCTGGCTGCTGCGGGACGGCCTTGAGCGGGAACGGGACACCCGGCTGGAGGAGGTCATGCGCGAACTGGGTTTCC
The DNA here is from genome assembly GCF_023094165.1 of Crossiella sp. S99.2. Taxonomy (GTDB): domain Bacteria; phylum Actinomycetota; class Actinomycetes; order Mycobacteriales; family Pseudonocardiaceae; genus Crossiella. The sequence continues at coordinate 586,799 of NZ_JALMDK010000002.1, forward strand.
AGCGCCGGGGCAAGAACATCGTGGACCGGATCAACCTGGCCCTGGAACAGGCCCAGACCGAACGCGAGCGCAGGGGGCTGTGATGTTCCGGTTGGACCCGAAGACCGTGGAGCGGCTGGCGCGGACCATCTGCGATCTGGACGGCCCGTACGAACGCCGCGGCCGGGAGCTGGAGACGCTGCTGGCGCACGCGGGCTGGCGCAACCCGCCGGACTACGACGGCAGCCCCCGGGTGCCCTGGCTGACCGAGGAGCTGAACGCGCGGGCGGGCGACCGCGGCGAGGTCGAACGACTGCTGTGCCGGGTCTGCGATCCGCTGGAGTACGAGGGCGGGGCGGAGTCCGCGGCGGCGGTGCGGCAGGAGATCAACCGGGTGCTGGCGCCGGAGCGGCTGGTGGTCAGCCACGCCGACGGCAGACCGGTGCTCGGCGAGCTGCTGCCCGATCGCGCGGTTCCGGTGTACGTGCAGACCAGCGAGCTGGAAGGCAGGCTGCTGCGGCTGATCGAGGATCGCGAATCGGTCGACCTGCTGGTGTCCAGGGCGGCCGAGGCGAAGATCTGCGAGTCCAACGGCGCGTACGTGATGGCGCTCATCGGCATCGGCAGCTTTGTCGAGGGCGTGTTGTTCTCGGTGCTGACCGAACGGGACGAGGAGATCAGGGAGCTGGGTTTCGCCAACGGGCACAACGGAAAACGGATCCCGGCCGATCGCGCGCCGTTGCAGCGGCTGATCGACGTGGCGCACGAGAAGGGCTGGATCCAGATGGATGCCAAGGAGTTCGCGCACAAGGTTCGGGACTACCGCAACTTCGTGCACCCGCGCGCGCAGATCGACAAGGGCCTGGTGCCGGACCGGGACACGCTGATGATGTGCTGGGCCCCGGTGCAGGCCGTGCTCAACGACCTGGAGGCCGCGCTGCTGCCGCGCTGACTCAGCCCAGCCAGGGCTTGCTGATCCGCTCCCAGGTCCCGTCGTGCAGGGCCAGGTTCAGCCACTGGTCGACCCACTGCTGGAACACCACATCGCCCAGTGGCAGCAGGTACGCCTTCTCGCTGAAGGTGAACGGCGCCTCCGGGTGCACCGCGCACAACTCCGGGCGTTGCTTTGCCTGCCAACGGGTTTCGGTCGCATCGGTCATCATCAGGTCCACCCGGCCGGCCACGATCTCGTCGAAGATCGTGTTGTTGTCCGGGTGCAGGACGATGGTGGCGCGCTTGAGGTTGGCGCGGGCGAACTGCTCGTTGGTGCCGCCGGGGTTGACCACCGCGCGCACGCCGGGCTGGTCGATCCGGTCCAGGGTCTGGAAGCGGTCCTTGTGCTCGCAGCGGGTGATCGGGGTTTTGCCGTCGCGCACGTAGGGCTTGCTGAAGAAGGCCTGCCGGGCGCGGTCCAGGGTGATCGAGATGCCGCCGACGGCGATGTCGCAGTGCCTGCGGAAGTCGGGCAGCAGGGTGGACCAGGTGGTGGGGACGATCTTGAGGCGGACGCCGAGGCGGGTGGCCAGGTCGCGGGCCAGGTCCAGGTCGATGCCGGTCCAGCTGCCGTCCGGGGCGCGGTAGGTGAACGGGCGGTAGTCGCCGGTGCTGCACACCCGCAGCTCACCGCGCGCGGTCACCAGGTCCAGGCGGCCGCGCGCCCCGGCGTCACCGGCCGGGGCGGCGGCGGAGACTCCGCCGATCAGCAACAGGCCAAGCACCAGCGGCAGGATCCTGGACCTCATCGGCGCGCTCCCAACTCACACGGGGTGATAAGCGGAGCCTTCGATCTTGCCCTGCTGACACACCGGCCCGAAAGACCAGCCGAGTTCGAACGGCGTGCGTTCGTCCGGCGGGATCACGCTGATCTTGGCCGGGGCGGGCTGGCACGGGCCGGAGGTCGGCTCGCCTGGACCGGGCACCGCGCCCCAGTGCAGGTCCTTGCCCGCCTTGCCGCCGGGGCGCAGCGTCACCAGCTTTGGTCCCGGGGTGGCCTTGCGCTCCAGCTGGGTGCGCAGCGCGTTGCCCGAACCGTCCAGCAGCGCCAGGCCGCCGTAGCCGTAGAGCGTGCAGTTGGCCTTGCCGGTATTGGTCACCAGCAGCGTCGCGTAGCGCTGCCCGGCGCCGGGATCACCGGCCTTCAGCTCGCCGCGCAGCGTCGCCGCGGTGCACCGGCCGACCTGCGCCGCCGCGGTCACCTCGGGCGGCTGTTCCCTGGCCGGCGGAGTGCTGCTCGGACTGGCCGCCGGGCTGCTGCTCGCCGTGGCACTGCTCGGCGTGCCGCTGCCAGGGGACTGGGCGGCCGGCTGGCCGCAGGCGGCGAGCAGGGTCAGCGCGGACAGTGCCAGCAAAGGTCGGATGCGCACGTCAGGTCTCCTCCCGAGTCGGCCCCCTCGGGTTTCCCGCTGCCGGTGATCTTCACACGTGCCCGGCCGGCCAGGACGGCACCACGCGGAACCCGTCGGTGGCCGCGGTGAAGACGTAGGTCCAGCACACCGTGCCGTCGGCCAGGGTGATCCGGATCCGCCGGTATTCCGCGCCCTCGTACTCATCCAGCACCGGCAGCGCGGCCACCGGATCGGCCAGCGGCAGCAGCCACCCCGGCACCTCGCCGTCCGTACCGGCCAGCAGCCCCGGCCAGCCCTCGCCGGTGTCGTACAACGTGCCCGGCACACTCGCCCGCCGCGGCGTCCCGCTGACCCACGGCGCAGCCAGTGACCAGGCCGAACAGCCCGGCTGCAGGGTGCCGTAGACGAACACCCGGTCCGGCCACAGCCCTGGATCGGGCGCGCCGGTGATCTCGGTGACCGCCAGCCCGCAGTACCCCGGCACGCCGGTCAGCTCCCGCGCCGCGTCCTGGGACAGCTCCTGGCAGCGCACCGGGTGGCCGTCCACCAGCAGCGGTTCGCGCACCACCCCGCGGGCCACATAGGAGAGCACCCCGTCCAGGTGCGCGCCGGTGCCCAGGGTCACCCGGCCGGTGTGCACCCTGGCCAGCCGGTAGCGCTCGCCGCGCCCCTCCACCACGTCCAGCACCCGCAGCTGCGCGGGCGTGGCCAGCCACACCGCGTGCGTCTCGGTCACCCCCGGCGCGGCGGCCAGGGTGGCCGGGCGGGCGCCGTCACGCAGCCGGAATCCGCTGGCCCACACCGCGGCCAGGTCCGCGCAGTGCGCCCGCAGCACCACCACCGCGCCGGGCAGCCCCAGGTTCTGTCGCAGCCAGGTGATCTTGGACGGATTCCGGTTGGAGCCGTAGGTCAGCACCGGGATCCGTCCGGACAGCGGCACCTCACCGTGCTGGACCAGCCATTCGTCCAGGTCAACCCCGTCCGGCTCGACCACCGCGCCGGAGCTGGTCTCACGCAGCGGCCAGGCGAGGCCGTCGGCGTGCAGGTAGGAGCTGGGCGGCACCGCGCCCGGGTACGGGTCGGCGGGGAAGTCCTCGTCGCGGTACACGGCTCCAGCCAACCATCGACTTTCGTCAGCGCGCCGCTCGACCTCCGGGCGTACTCGCGCGCCGGGCCCGCGAATAACGTTCCCGGTGTTCAAACCCCCACTGCGCAAGCTCCGGCGGATGGCCCCGCCCGGACCGCCGGAGCCGGGGGTGCTGACCAGGCGGGCGTCCATCGGCATGGGGGAGAGATGGGCGCCCGCCTCCTTTTTGAACGCCGCCGCCGCACCGGCCGCCGCCGCGCGCGTTCGTCCAGCTGGCCCAAACGATTGCGCCGACCAGGCCAGTTTGCGCCGCAATAGACAGGAAACTTACCTAACAGCCTTGACGCCCGAGGTGGCCTGGGTCACCCTCGGATCCCCCTGCCGCTTCTCCCGATCCGCTAGTCGAGAGGACGCGAACAATGAACGGCTCACCTCGGCTGATCACCGGTGTCGTGGTCACGACACTGCTCGCCGGTCTCTGCGTCGGCGCGGGCACCGCCTCCGCAGCCACCAACCTCGCGCTCGGTGCAAACGTCAGCACGTCCTCCGCGGAGGACGCCTCGCTGGCCGGTCCCGCGGCGGTGGACGGGAACACCGGCACCCGGTGGGCCAGCGCCGAGGGCGCCGATCCACAGTGGATCCAGCTGGATCTGCGTGCTGCCAAGGACATCCGGCAGATCCGGCTCAACTGGGAGGCCGCCTACGCCAAGGCGTACCGGCTGGAAGCCTCCGACGACGGCAACACCTGGCGTGCCCTGCACAGCACCAGCGCGGGCGACGGCGGCCTGGACGAGATCAGCGTCAGCACCACCGCCCGGCACCTGCGGCTGACCGGCACCCAGCGCGGCACCGCCTACGGCTACTCGCTGTGGGAGTTCGAGGTCTACGGCGTAGGCGGCCAGGAACCGCCGCCCGCCAACGGATATCTGCCCGGCACGCTGCGCCCCTCGGTCTCCCAGGCCGAGCAGGACCAGGTGCTGTCCCGCTACTACCAGCAGTGGAAGACCAACTTCCTCACCACCAGCTGCGGCGGCGGCCAGTGGGCGGTGCGCTCGGTGGACGCCGACCACGCCTTCGTCGGCGAGGGCCAGGGCTACGGGATGACCATCTCCGCGCTGATGGCCGATGTCGACCCGCAGGCGCGCACGGTCTTCGACGGCATCCTGCGCTTCGTCAAGAACCACCCCTCGGTGATCGACCGCGACCTGCACGCGGCCGAGCAGAACCCGGACTGCGTCAGCGTCAACGGCAGCGACTCGGCCACCGACGCGGACCTGGAGATCGCCTACGCGCTGCTGCTCGCCGACCGCCGGTGGGGCAGTGGCGGGGCCTACAACTACCGCCAGGAGGCGCTGCGGATCATCGCCGCGATCAAGCGCAGCGAGGTCCACTCCGGCAACAAGCTGCCGCTGGTGGCCGACTGGGCGAGTTCCGGCTCGCACAACAACGGCTCCCGCTCCTCGGACTGGATGCCCGGCCACTTCCGCGCCTTCGCCAAGGCCACCGGCGATTCCTTCTGGCACAGCGTGCGTGGCGCGACCGAGAACGCGGTCACCCGGTTGCAGCAGCAGTTCGCGCCGAACACCGGTCTGCTGCCCGACTTCGTGCAGGACACCCAGTCCGCGCTCCGGCCGGCCATCGGCAAGTTCCTGGAGAACGAGGTGACCGACGGCAAGTACAGCTGGAACGCCTGCCGCGACCCGTGGCGGCTGGGCGTGGACGCGATCACCGTCTCCGGCAGCGCGGCCCAGGCCCAGGTGCGCAAGATGAACGCCTGGATCAAGCAGGCCACCGGCGGTGACCCGAACCGCATCGCCAAGGGCTACGACCTCAACGGCACGGTGGTGGAGAGCGGCAGTTCGGCGGCTTTCTTCGCCCCGTTCGCGGTGGCCGCGATGGCCGATCCGGGCAGCCAGGCCTGGCTGGACCGGTTGTGGGCCAAGCTCGCCAGCACCTCGCTCAGCAGCACCGACTACTACGCCAGCAGCATCCAGGTCCAGGTGCTGCTCGTGCTCGCCGGACGGTACGTGGCGGCATGACCGATTTCCGACAGAAGAGACGATCGGGGGTTGTTTAGACCAGGGCCGCAGACCACTCTTTCGGGTTGTTGGGAGCGGTCTCACGAACTGATGTGAACCATCCGGGCACCGCGATCCGTACCAGGTACAGCAGGTCGCACCATGAACGTGAGGGGTTGTCCGTCTGGCGGCGGGGGCAACCCCTCACCCCTTTCGAAGTCCGGGGGCGCCGGGTTTGATGGAACGGTGCCCCCGGACTACCCGCCGAGCCGGGTGAACCCGCTCGACCCACCACCGCGCTTCGCCCACCTGCGCGCGCACGAGCCGGTCTCGCTGGTGCGCACCCCGCACGGCGAGACGGTCTGGCTGGTCACCCGGCACGCCGACGCCCGGTTCGTACTCGGCGATCCGCGCTTCTCCAGCGACCCGGCCAATCCGGGCTTCCCACAGATCCGGCCCGCGCCGGAAGGCCCGCGGATGCCCGGCATATTCCTCTCGATGGATCCGCCGGAACACGGCCGGTTCCGCCGGATGCTCACCGGCGAGTTCACCGTGCGCCGGATGGCCGCGCTGCGCCCCGGCATCCAGGCCGTGGTCCGGGACTGCCTGGCCGGGCTGCTCGGCCAGGGCCCGCCCGCCGACCTGATGGCTTGCTTCGCCCGGCCGCTGCCCGCGCTGGTCATCTGCGATCTGCTCGGCGTGCCCTTCGCCGACCGCGAGTTCTTCGCCAGTCGCAGCGAGATCCAGCTGGACCGCTCCCGGCCGGGGCACGAGGTCACCGCGGCCATGGCCGAGCTGTGGGACTACCTGGACGGCCTGGTCGCGGGCAAGCTCGCCGCCCCGGGCGCGGACCTGATCAGCAGGCTGGCCGTGCAGCGGGTGCGCACCGGCGAGCTGACCAAGGACGACCTGGTCGGGATGAGCAGGCTGCTGCTGGTCGCCGGGCACGAGACCACCGCCAACATGATCGGCATCGGCATGCTGCTCCTGCTGCGGCACCCCGCGCTGTGGGCGGAGCTGCGCGCCGATCCGGGGCTGCTGCCCGCCGCGGTGGAGGAGCTGCTGCGGCACGCCACCGTGGTGCAGCAGGGCGTGGTGCGCGCGGTGCTGGCCGAGGTGGACCTCGGCGGCGTGCGGCTGGCCCGCGGCGACGGCGTGATCGTCTCGCTGTCCTCGGCCAACCGGGACGCCGCGGTCTACCCGGAACCGGACGAACTCGACCTCCATCGGCGCGCCGCCCCGCACCTGGCCTTCGGGCACGGGGTGCACCAGTGCCTCGGGCAGTTGCTGGCCAGGGCCGAGCTGACCGAGGCCGTGCGCGCTCTGTTGCCAGTTCCCGGATTGCGACTGGCCATTGCCCCCGATCAGGTGAAGTTCAGGCACGAGATGGCGGTTTACGGCGTGCGGGAGCTGCCGGTTGAGTGGCACTGATAATCGGGAGGACGAGATGACGACGCCCCAGCGCGCCCACCGGCGCTTGGTGCAACGCACCTACGGCAGCCTCGCCGATCCCGCTGATGCCGCGCGGACCTGGGCTGACCTGGCCGGACTGGTGCGTGGTGCGGGCACTTTCGACCCGAGTTGCACCACCTTCGTGGCCGCCTTCGACGCCGAGATGCCCGCCGGCGGCGAGGCTGCCTACCGGCACCTGCTGCTGATGGCCGAGGAGGACTGCCGCCGGGATGCCTCCGAGGACCCGGTCCCGCCGCGGCGCACCGGGGTGGACTTCGTGATCACCGTGGCTGATCAGCGCTTCTTCGTCAGCCTGCTCGCGCTGGCCGCGCCCGCGCTCTCCTTCACCCCGTGCGCGCAGTTCGCCAGGGGCACTGCCATCCCGGCGCCGCGCTGCGCGGAAACCCCCGTGCTCTGGGACTGATCTCCCGAGCTTGCGCTCTTCCGGGTCTCAGCCCGATTCCGCGGTCCGCGGTTCGGGCAGCCATTCGCCGGTGTGCCGGGGCGGGTTGAGCACTCGCCCGAGGTCGGTCCGGTCCAGGTCCACGCTGTGCGCGGCCACCGCGGCCCACAGCAGCGCCTCCCGGCGGCGGGTGATGCCGACCAGCACGATCACCAGCACGAGCAGTGCGCCGACCGCGCAACCACTGGCCAGGAACCGCGGCACGTTGAAACTGTGCAACGTCACCGAGACCGCTACCAGCGTGAATCCCACCAGCGCGGTATAGACCAAAAGCGAGGAGCGGCGGTCGAAGGCGCGGAATTCGACGCTGCGCTCGCGCAGTGAGGCCAGCAACAAACGTTGGTCACGTAGCGACATGTGCATATATTCGGCAATACGTTCCTCAATCGGGTTCAGCTCGCCTGCCCGATGGGGGTGAGTGCTGGCCGAATGCGCGGCGGGCGACGGAAAGGTCGCCGGGGTGCTCATGGGCCTGGTCCCTTCCTGCTACCTCGCCGGGGTCACTCGAATGAGTGAGGCAGGGTGACCTGTACCGTGCAGCCACCCAAACTTATCGCACAGTAAAACAGAATGTTCCATTTTTCACATCCCTCGATGGTGTAACTGTGCGTGCCGGAGGTTGACGAGGAGGCCCCTCATGGCCGAGAGCCCCACGGTGCGCCGCAGGCATGTCGGCGCGGAACTGCGCCGGTTGCGTGAGTCCGCGGGCGTGGACCGGGAGAGCGCGGCCGAGCTGCTCGCCTGCTCGCTGTCCAAGATCACCAAGATCGAACTGGGCAACGTCGCGGTGAAGCGGGCCGAGCTGGAGCGGCTGCTGGAGCGCTATGCCGCACCCGCCGAACTGTCGGCGTCTTTGCTGGTCATCGCGGCCGAGGCGAAGAAACGCGGCTGGTGGTCGCGCTATGGCAAGGCGGTGCCGGACTGGTTCCGCACCTTCGTCGGCCTGGAGTCGGCCGCCTGCGAGATGCGGGTCTACGAGGCCGAGTTGATCACCGGCGTGCTGCAGACCGAGGCATACACCAGGGCGGTGATCGCCGCGGTCAGCCCGGAGCTGGCCGAGGAGCAGGTGGAACGGCTGGTGCGGGTGCGCGCGGAGCGGCAGGCCCGGCTGCTCAGTGGTGACCCTCAGCGACTGAACCTCATCATGAGCGAGGCCGCGGTCCGCCGGATGGTGGGCGGTCCGGCGATTATGCGAGAACAACTCGCATTTCTGGTGGCGGTCCAGCGGCGACCCAACGTCACCATCCAGGTGCTGCCTTTCCGGTCCGGGGCGCACGCGGCCATCGGATTCACCTTCACCATGCTCCGTTTTCCGGACGAACCAGCTCCTACGCTGGTGTATCTGGAGGATCTGACCTCGGCTGCCTATCTCGATGAAGCCGCGGATTTGGACGTGTATAAGCTCGCGTTCGACCGCCTGCAAGCGTTGGCACTCGGCCCGGCCGAGTCTGTCGCGGTCATCGAACAGGCAGTAAGTGAATTCTGAGTAAATAGGGGTCAGTATGTTGTCCTCCGACCTTTTCCATGCCACCTGGCGCACCTCCAGTCGCAGTAGTGGCAATGGCGGCCAGTGCGTGGAGGTCGCTGTCGTTCCGGACGTCGTCGGCGTGCGGGACTCCAAGAACGCCAGTGGTCCCGCCCTGGTGTTCACCCCCGGCGCGTGGGGCACCTTCCAGTCGACACTGCTGGCCGGGTCCTTCGACCTGGTCTAGTCGCAGCCGGCGGGCGAGGGCGGTCGACACGGTCGGCCGCCCTCCCTTCATACGAAGGCTGAAAACGTATACAGGAGTACTTCACGCGACCGGGTTGACTCGGAGTGCCTGCCGCCAGGTATCTGGGAGGGAACGCACGATGAGACGACAATCGCCGCCTCGCCGCGGCGCCAGGGTCGCGCTGGTCTGTGTGCTGGCCGGTAGCGCGGTCACGCTCAGCCTGCCCGCGATCGGCAGTGCGGGCACCGCGACGAACTGGCAGCTCACCGCGCCCGGCGCCCGCTCCGTGCCAGGCGCGGCCGCGGCCCCGTCGGCCGAGCTGGACCTGGGCGCGGACGGCAGGCTGAAGCTGACCGTGCGCCGGGGTGCGACCACCGTGCTGGAACCGTCCGCGCTGGGGGTGGAGACCGCGCACGCGGACTTCACCAGCGGCCTGCGGTTCACCGGCCTCAGCCAGCGCGCGGTGCAGGAGAAGTACACCACCAGCGTGGGCAAGCGCCGCGAGCACAGCACGGACGCGGCCGAGACCACCTTGCGCTTCACCAAGGACGGCCAGCGGATCGACGTGGTGGTCCGGGTTTCCGCCGACGGCGTGGCCTACCGCTACGTGCTCGCCGGGCCGAAGTGGGTGACCGTGGTCGGGGAGGCATCGGAGTTCGCCGTGCCCGCCGCCGCGGACTCCTTCCTGCTGCCCTTCGACAACGGGCGCGGGGACTACGAGTCGGCGCACAAGCACAGCAGCGTGGCCCAGGCCGAGGCCACCGAGTACGGCTACCCCTCGCTGTTCAAGGTCGGCGACAGCTGGCTGCTGCTGGCCGAGTCCGATGTGGACGGTCGCTACGGCGGCTCGCGGGTGCGGCTGGACCCGGCCGACCGGCGCTTCAAGCTGGTGCTGCCGGATCCGGCCGAGGTGAGCAACGGCCCGCTGGCCACACCCTGGCGGACCATGGTGGTCGGCGATCTGGCCACGGTGACCGAAAGCGACCTGATCACCGATCTGGCCCCGCCGTCCAAGATCGCGGACACCTCCTGGATCAAGCCCGGCGTCGCGGCCTGGTCCTGGTGGGCGCTGGGCACCGGCGATCTGAACCTGCAGAAGCGCTACGTGGACTACGCGAGCAAGCAGGGCTGGGAGTACAACCTGGTCGACTCGGGCTGGGCGGACGCCTGGATCCCGGACTTGGTCGCCTATTCCAAGGCGCGCAACGTGGACACCTGGCTGTGGGTGCGCTGGCAGACCATCGACACCCCCAGCGAGCTGGAACGGCTGTTCAAGCGGTACCAGGACTGGGGCGTGGTCGGCCTGAAGATCGACTTCGTCGAGTCCGACGGCCAGGACCGGATGCGCTGGTACGATCTGGTCTTCGCGGCCGCGGCCAAGTACAAGCTGATGCTCAACTTCCACGGGGCGCCGATCCCGCGGGGCACCGAGCGCACCTGGCCGCACGTGATGACGGTGGAGGCGGTCAAGGGCGCGGAGGGCACCAAACCGCGGCCGGGACGCGAGCCGTTCCCGATCGAGCACTACCTGACCCTGCCGTTCACCCGGAACCTGACCGGCTCGATGGACTTCACCCCGGTGACCTTCAGCGGGGTGCGGCCCAACTCCGACGCCGGTGAGCTGGCCCTGTCCGTGGTCTTCGAGTCCGGCGTGCAGCACTTCGCGGACAGCCCGGAGAACTACGCCAAGCAACCCCTGGCCGAGGAGCTGCTGCGCTCGGTCCCGGCGGCCTGGGACGAGACCAAGCTGGTCGACGGCGACCCGGGCAAGCACGCGGTGTTCGCCCGGCGCGCCGGCGGCGAGTGGTACGTGGGCGCGGCGCTGGCCGGAGAGGGTCGCAACGTGGACGCGGCGCTGTCCTTCCTGCCCGCGGGCGAGTGGACGGCCGAGATCTACGGCGACGGCCCCGAAGGCAAGATCGCCCGCACCAGCCAGCGGGTGAGTCGGGACAGCACCCTGTCGGTGCCGGTGGCCAAGAACGGGGGCTACGTCGTCCGGCTGCGCCCGGCGAGCTGACCGCCGGATTTCCCGAAGACAGTTCGCGTTACCGCCGTTCGGTGCTACCGACCGGTAAACCTCGCGGTCACGCTGTCGTCACGCGCCTGCACTGCACTTGCCGGGCGCGTGACGACAGCGCGCTGACTGCGAGGAGGCGACATGCGGGTTCTGCGATCCGCCCTGGTCGGGATGATCACGGTGGCGGCCCTGGGCCTGGGCGCGCCCGCGGCGCTGGCCGCCCCCACTGCCCCGGCCCGGGTCGCGGCGGACAAGCCCCCGTACGAGACCTGGATCCGGGACGTCACCGCGGTGACCACCCAGCTCAGCGCCTACCTCGACAGCAGGCTGCCCGGCGGCGGCAAGAAGGCCGTGGTCTTCGACATCGACAACACCACGCTGGAGACCGCCTACAACTTCGGCATCCCCACCCCGGCCATCCCGCCGGTGCTGGCCGCGGCCAAGCGGGCCAGGCAACAGGGCGCGTCGATCTTCTTCGTCACCAACCGCCCATACCTGCTGGGCCTGCCCACCGAGGACAACCTCAAGCGGGTCGGCTACGCCGTGGACGGCCTGTACCTGCGCCCCTGGTTCAACTTCGACCCGACCGAGAAGGTCAAGACCGACGCCCGCATCGCCATCGAGAAGCAGGGCTACACCATCGTCGCCAACGTCGGCAACAACACCTGGGACCTGACAGGCGGCCACGCCGAACGCACCTTCAAACTCCCGGACTACAACGGCGCCCTGGACTGAGCTGTATCGATTGGCGTGCTCCGCACGCTGGATTTTTCGCTCTAAGTCGCCTCGTCGTGTACCCGCCGCACGCGAAGCAAGCTTCGGATGCGTCGGGCACACGACAAGGCAACGCGAAAAATCGGTACCCCGCCGCTGGTGAAAGGCCCGCCGTGTCGCTGCGCGCCACGCCTGTTTCGCAACAAGTGGGCGGTGTGAACTCACAAACGTGGGCGCCACCCTGACCCGGTGGCGCCCACGAATGTTCGCGCTTGCTTGGTCCTGCTTACGCCGACGGCGCCGGTGCGGTGGAAGCCCGCACCACCAGCTCCGGCGGCGTGGGGAGCACCAGCTTGCTGGGCCGGTTCCCCTGGAGCACCTGCAACAACATGTGTGCCGAGGCACGGCCCAGCTCCCGTTGCGGCGTCTTCACCGCGGTCAGGGGAGGGTCGGTGTGCGCCGCGACGATGTGCTCGTCGATGGCGATCACGCTCAGATCGTGCGGCACGGACAGGCCCAGCTCACGGGCTGCGCTGAGAGTGCCGAGGGCACTCAGCAGGTTGGCCACCACCAGGGCGGTCGGCCGTTGGGCGGCCGGCGCGTCCAGGATGTGCAGGGCTGCCTGGTGGCCGCCCCGCCAGTGGAAGTTGCCGTCGCAGATCCATTCCGGGCGCACGGTGAGCCCGTGCGACCGCATGGCCGCGGCGAAACCTTGGCGTCGCCGCAGGCCGGTGTCGGTGCGCAGTGGGCCGCTGACATGACCGATTCGCCGGTGCCCCAGTTCCACCAGGTGATCGACCATGATCGAGACGTTGCGCACCTCGTCCATCACCACCGCGGCCGGGTAGCCGGGGGTGCCGCGCTGCACGAGCACCATGGGCAGGTGCTCGCGGGAGGCCCACTCCTGGATGTTCGGGTCGTCGACGCTGGCGAAGGCCACCAGCACGCCGTCCACCTTGCCTTCGAGCCCGAGCTTGTCGTAAGCGTTGCCCGCGCCTTCGCCGCTGCCCGCCTCGACCACCATCAGCGTGTAGTCCTGCTCGGTCGCCACTTCCTGGACGCCCCGCATTATCTGCGTGAAGCCGAAATTGTCCAGGTCGGGCACGAGCAAACCAATGGCCTGCTGTCGTTGCAAACGCAGCGCGCGTGCCTGTGCGTTCGGGCGATACCCGAGCGCTTCGGCCGCGTCGAGCACCCGCTGCCGTGTCTCCGCCCGATAGGCGGTGTCCTGTCCCCGCAACAGCCGCGAGGCTGTCGACACATCCACCCCGGCCGCCGCCGCCACCTCGCGCAAGGTCGGACGATCACGCCGCCGACTTCGAGTGAGGGACAAGGACGCGCCGGGCGAAACTGCCACTGGCCGCCAGCCAGCGGCCTCTGGCCGAGTTACCACTCCAACCCCCTTGAACCCCCTCCGGTACAGCCGTCACTCTAGGGGGTTTGACGGCTGCTGAGTGTGGGCTGTCCAGGTGTCTCGGTGATCCCCACCCGAACGGCCGCAGTCAACTGGTGCAAGCTCGATAAAAGTGGAACTCCTGGACGCCGGACGCTACTCCGAACAGGCTCCCCGCACGACATTCGGCAACACTGATGGTTTAGGGAAGCTGTTGTAGGCAATCGGTTTCTGTCCCGGAACGCGACAACGGGGGTGCCGCACCCTCGCCTGGTTGGCAAGAATGCGACACCCCCGCCGGGTGTGTCGAGTTAGGACATCAGCCGAAGTAACGACCCTGGGTCTGCACGTTCAGCTCGTCGAAGTGCTGGAACTTCGCCAAGTCGGTGCGCCAGTCGTCGAGCCGGAGGACGTCGAAGCCCTTCTGGATGTCCGAGGAGTAGATGTAACCGTTGTACCAGTAGGCCGACCAGGAGCCGCCGGTCTTGAGCTGGGTGTCCGAGAGCGGACCGCGCTCCCAGAACCCGATCTCCTTGGGCTTGCTGGAGTCGGTGAAGTCCCACACCGACACGCCGCCCTGGTACCAGGCCTGGACCATGATGTCCTTGCCGGGAACCGGGATCAGCGAGCCGTTGTGCGCCACGCAGTTCTCGGTGTCCTTCTGCGGCCGCGGGATCTTGTAGTAGCTGCGGAAGACCAGCTTGCGCTTGTCGCCCTTGCCCACGATGTCGTAGACGCCGTTCGCGCCGCGCTTGTCGCCGGTGGCCGCGTTGCAGGTGGCACCGCCGCCGCCGCCCAGCTCGTCGGTGAAGACGACCTTGTCGCCGCGGTTGTTGAAGGTCGCGGAGTGCCAGAACGCGAAGTTCACGTCATCGCGCACCCGCTCGATCACCCTCGGCTTCTCCCGGTTGGAGATGTCGAAGAGGATGCCATCGCCCATGCACGCGCCCGCCGCCAGGTCCAGCTTGGGGTAGACGGTGATGTCGTGGCAGCCCGAGGTCGCGGACAGGTTCGGGTTGGTGCCGGGGCTACCACCGGGGTTGCCACCGTCCGGGAACAGCACCGGCGCGGAGATCACCGAGGCGGCCGCCGGGTTGCGCACCGGCACCTTCACGATGGAGATCTTGTCGTGCGGCGGCTTGCAGTCCGGGAAGCTCGCCGACGGACCGTAGGAGGAGCTGTACAGGTACACGTTCTTGTTGCCCTTCTCGGGCACCAAGGTGTGCGTGTGCGACCCGCAGTCGTTCTCCACCGAGGCGACGTACTTCGGGTTGCGGACATCGCTGATGTCGAAGATCTTCACGCCCTCCCAGGACTCCTTGACCGTGGCCGGCTGGCTCACGTTCTCGCAGGAGTCGTTGCTGCGGGAGGAGTCGGTGGACAGGAACAGCAGGTTCCCGTGCACCGAGACGTCGTTCTGCCCACCCGGGCAGAGCACCTGGGCGACGCGCTTCGGCTTCGCCGGACGGCGGATGTCGAAGATGTCGAATCCGTTGTAGTTGCCCACGAAGGCGTAGTCGCCCTGGAAGGCCAGGTCGGTGCCGAGCGCGTTCTCCGGTGCGAACGGCCCTTCCTTCGGCAGGTTCGCGACCTGCTTCATGTTCCTGCTGCTGACGATCTGGTCAACGCCGGGGATGCCGTCGGTCGGCTCGGCTGCCACAGCGGGCGAGCCGGCGAGCGTGGAGGCGGCGACGAGCGCCGCTCCGGACAGCACCATCAGTAAACGGCGCGTAGTGCGTTGGGTAGACGCCACCCTCAAAGCTCCCATCGCGTGACGGCTGGATCTGTGCAGTATCTACGTGTGCTTTCGGTTAGGAAACAGCCTTTTGCCCCCCGCTGCACACAGTTTTTCCAGGTTCCCAGCAGGCGGACGCCCAGGTAGCGTCGCTGGTCGTGAGCCGTCTGCCCTGGAAAACCGGTGTCCTCGCGGCGTTTGCCGCCTTGTCGCTCACTGCCTGTACCGGCAACGGCACGGAGGGTGCGCCGCCGGAGGCCACCGGGCAGGTGCCGGTGATCGCGCCGGGCAGGCCGGGGGAGCCGGCGAAAACCTTGTCGAGCATGCCGCCGCTGGCCGAACGGCCGCCCGGTGATGCCGATTTCCGCTATGTCTCGATGATGATTCCGCATCACCGGCAGGCGCTGGAGATGACCGCGCTGGTCCCGGAACGCGCCCAGCACCAGGACGTGCGCGGGCTGGCCGCGCGGATCGACAGTGCGCAGGCCCCGGAGATCCAGGCCATGTCGGCCTATCTGCAGCGGAACAAGAAACCGGTGCCGGAAGCGCATGGCGGACACGGTGACGCGGCCATGCCGGGGATGGCCTCCTTCGCGGACATGGTCCGGCTCAAGAACAGCAGGGGCGCGGACTTCGACAAGCTGTTCGTGCGCTTGATGATCGCCCACCACGAGGGCGCGGTGAAGATGGCCAACGACGTGCTCGCCACCGGGCACGACATCTTCGTGGAGGAGATGGCCCAGGACGTCATCGCCACCCAGACCGCGGAGATCAAGCGGATGCGGGAAATGCGGTTCTGAACCGTTTCCGGCGGAAGCCTTGACGCACAACCGTTATGTGGGACGGCTAACGTCCATAATGGACTGTATTGAACAGTATTGAGTGGTCCGTTTGCGCCATTGAACTTCCTGGGACGGCGGGTTCTGCTCTTGGGCATCGTTCCCAAGAAGGGATCAGCCGTGACCAACCCCTCCACCCGCCGCTGGCGTGCGCCTGCCGCGGCCGTGCTGGCCGCAGCGCTGGGCACCGCCGCGTTCGGCTTGGCCGCGCCCGCTTCGGCGGCACCGCAACAGAACCCGCCTCAGGCGGACAAACAGCTCGACAAGCGTGACCGGGAACTCCTGGCCGAGGCCGCCCGCGAGGGCAAGCAGAACGTGACCCTGCTGGTGGCCGCGGCCAAGGGCCACACCGACAAGGCCGTCGCGGACCTGCGCTCGCTTGGCGGCGTCGTGGAGTCCACCGAGAAGAGCGTGGACTACGTCAAGGTCTCCGTGCCGCGGGAGAAGGCCGAACAGGTCGCGAAGCTGAAGTCGGTGGACGCCATCGACGTCGACGCGGTCATCCCGGTCGACGACCCGCGTCCGCAGCCCAACGGCGCGGTGCAGCCGCTGCCGCAGAAGGCGCCAGACGCCAAGACCCCTCGGGTCAACCCGTACATGCCCACCGGCGACATCGGCGCCGCGCAGTTCGGGCAGACGCTGCCGTTCTGGGACGGCCGCGGCACCACCATCGCGGTCCTGGACTCCGGTGTTGATCTGGACCACCCGGCGCTGGCCACCACCAGCACCGGTGAGCGCAAGATCGTGGACTGGTACACCGCGAACTCGCCGACTTCCGGCGACGGCACCTGGGTCGCGATGACCAAGACCGGCCGCACCGGCAAGTTCACCGAGGCCGGCCGCGAGTGGACCGCGCCCAGCGCGGGTGGCCCGTACTCCTTCGGCCTGTTCAAGGAGACCGCGCAGGACCTGGGCGCGGCGGGCAGCGAGATCGGCGGCGACGTCAACCGGGACGGCGACCGCGCCGACTCCTGGGGCGTGCTGCAGGACATCGTCACCAAGGAGGTCCGGGTCGACCTCAACGGCGACGGCGACTTCACCAACGACAAGGTGATGATCGACTACAAGGTCAAGCAGGACGTGCAGTACTTCGGCACGGACAAGGCCGAGACCGCCAACATCGTTGAGCGGATGGCCTTCGTGGTGCAGACCGACCGCTCGATCTACGACATCGGCGGCACCCCGTACGTCAGCCTGGGCATCGCCTCCGGTTCGCACGGTTCGCACGTGGCCGGCATCGCGGCCGGGCACAAGCTGCTCGGCGGCAACATCGCCGGCGGCGCGCCGGGCGCGAAGCTGATCTCGATCAAGGCCTGCCTGTCCAGCCCCGGCTGCACCTCCAGCGGTCTGCTCGACGGCGTGCTGTACGCGGCCAAGAACGGCGCGGACGTCATCAACATCTCCATCGGCGGACTGCCCGGTCTCAACGACGGCAACAACGCGCGGGCCGCGCTCTACAACCGCACCATCGCCGAGTACAAGATGCAGATCTTCATCTCGGCAGGCAACAGCGGCGCGGGCGCGAACACCGTCGGCGACCCCTCGGTGGCCACCGACGCGGTCAGCGTGGGCTCCTCGATCACCGCGGCGACCTGGCTGAGCAACTACGGCTCGGAGGCCGCGGCCAAGGAGGGCCTGCACCCGTTCTCCTCGCGCGGACCGGCCGAGGACGGCGGCTTCAAGCCGAACATCATCGCGCCCGGCTCGGCGATCTCCACCACGCTGCGCTGGCAGGCTCCCGGCCCGACCGCCGGCACCTTCCAGCTGCCCGCCGGGTACTCGATGTTCAACGGCACCTCGATGGCCTCCCCGCAGGCCACCGGCGCGGCCGCGCTGCTGCTCAGCGCGTACAAGGCCACCCACGGCGGGCAGCGTCCGACGCCGGCCCAGCTGCGCAACGCGATCTACTCCAGCGCCAAGTTCCTGCCGAACCTGGGCGCCTACGAGCAGGGCGCGGGCAAGTTCGACGTCTGGGGCGCGTTCTTCGCGCTGCAGCGCGGATCGGCCACCGACACGGTGCGCACCGAGGTCGAGGTGGACACCTCGCTGGAAGGCCAGCTGGCCAAGCCGGGCTTCGGCGTCGGCATCCACGACCGCGAGGGCGTGACCGTCGGCAAGGCGTACACCAGGACCTACACCCTGACCCGCACCACTGGCGCGGCCGGCAACCACCGCTACTCGGTGGACTGGGTCGGCAACGACGGCACCTTCACCTCGGCGCGGTCGGTGCAGCTCCCGCTGAACACCCCGGTCAAGTTCGAGGTCAAGGTCAACCCGAAGTCGGCTGGCGCGCACTCCGCGCTGCTGCGCCTGGACAACCCGGCCACCCCCGGCATCGACTCCCAGGGCCTGGCCGCGGTCTTCGCCGCCCAGGACTTCACCGCCGCGGCCGGGTACAAGGTCAGCTCCACCGGTGAGATCGGCCGCAACCAGGCCAAGTCGGTCTTCGTGCGGGTGCCCCAGGGCGCCAGCGCACTCAAGATTGACCTGGCCGCCGGCGGCGCCGCGGGCAAGGGCCAGGTGCGTTTCCTGCGCTACGACCCGACCGGTGTGCCGAGGGATGTCACCTCGACCACCAACTGCTACAACCCGGACGCGGGCGCGGGTTGCTCGGGCGGCACCCCGAACAGCCGCACCATCACCAACCCGCAGCCCGGCGTGTGGGAGATCATCATCGAGGCCCGCCGGACCTCGGATGTGAAGGTCGCCCCGTACTCGGTCACCGCCGAGGTCCTGGGCACCAAGATCACCCCGAACCCGGACGTGATCCCCACGGCCGCCATCGGCACCCCGCTGGAGCGCCAGTACAGCGTCGCCAACAACCTGGCCGGCTTCACCGGCAAGCTCGTCGGCGGCACCCTGGCCAGCGCGAAGACCGACCGGCCGAGCATCGCCAACCTGACGTCCCAGCAGTACGACGTCACGGTCCCGGCGGGCGCGACCAGCTTCACCGCCACCATCGGCAACACCGCGGACGCCGCCGCCGACCTGGACCTCACCGTCCAGAACTGCACCACCGGCAGCTGCGTGGACGCGGCGGCCAGCGCCGACGGCGACTCGGAGGAGTCGGTCACGATCGCCAGCCCCGCCGCGGGCAAGTGGCGTGTGGTGATCGACGGCTACTCGGTGCCCGCGGGCAGCACGGCCTATGACTACCTCGACTCCTTCGTCGCGGCAGCCCTGGGCAACATCACGGCGACCGACACGGACGCCGCGCACGCGGCGGGCACCAGCTGGACCGTCCCCGCGAAGATCAACGTCAGCGGCCAGCCCGGTGCGGGCCGGCACCTGCGCGGCGACCTGCTGGTGCAGACCGCCGACAAGGTGACCGTCGGCCGCGGCGCCGTGCAGATCCAGGCCGTGACCGGCTGACCAACTGAATGAACGAAGACCCCGTCCGGGCTGCACTCCCGGACGGGGTCTCGTTGTTTTCCAGCCCTGCCCCGGTTTCAAAGCGCCGAAACCGTCCATTGTGGATACCGTGCGACCGATGCTCCGCTGATCGTCCGCACGAAGGGTGCCGCCGTGACCACACCGCTTCGCCTGCCGCGTCATCCCGGCGCGGTGCTCCTGCTCGTCTGCTCGGTCCTGGCCGCGATGGGTCTCACCGCGCTGCCCGCGACCGCAGCGCCGCCCGGCCCGGTCAAACAGCTGGACAAGGCCGATCGCGGCCGGATCGCCGAGGCGCGCGGCGCCGGGCGGGCCACGGTCACGTTGCTGGTCGCCGCCGAGACCGGGCGGGCCGGGGACGCCGAGGCCGAGTTGCGGGAGCTGGGCGGGGTGGTGCGGGCGAGTGAGCCCGCGGTGGGGTACCTCAAAGTCGAGTTGCCGGCCGGGCACGCCGAGCGGGCGGCCCGGCTGGCCTCGGTCAAGGCGGTGGACGTGGATCACCTGGTGCGCCGGGAGAATCCGCGGCCGGACGGAGCCGAGCAGCCGATCCCGCAGCCCGCGCCCGGCCCCGCGACCCCACGCGACAACCCCTACCTGCCCACCAGGGACATCGGCGCGCCCGGCTTCGCCGCCGACGGCCGGGGCACCACCATCGCCATCCTGGACTCCGGCGTCGATCTGGACCACCCGGCGCTGGCCACCACCAGCACCGGTGAGCGCAAGATCGTGGACTGGCACACCGCGAACTCGCCGACTTCCGGCGACGGCACCTGGGTGGAGATGTCCACCAAGCTCCACAATGGACAGTTCAACGCCGCCGACCGGGACTGGTCCGCACCCACCACCGGTGGGCCGTTCTCCTTTGGCCTGTTCCGGGAAATCGCGCAGGACTTGGGCGCGAAGGACAGTGAGATCGGCGGCGATGTCAACCGGGACGGCGACCGCGCCGACTCCTGGGGCGTGCTGCAGGACACGGTCGGCAAACAGGTCCGGGTCGACCTCGACGGCGACGGCGACTTCACCGACGAGACGCCGATGACCGACTACAAGGTCAAGCACGACATCGGCCACTTCGGCCAGGACCGGCCGCAGACACCGGTGCTGGACCGGGTCGCCTTCGTGGTGCAGACCGACCGCTCGACCTACGACGGCAAGGCCACGCCGTATGTGAGCCTGGGCATCGCCAGCGCCGCGCACGGCTCGCACGTGGCGGGCATCGCGGCCGGCAACAAGCTCTTCGGCGGGGCCATGGCCGGTGGCGCGCCGGGGGCGAAGCTCATCTCGGTCAAGGCCTGCCTGGCCACTGTGGCCTGCACCTCCAGCGGCCTGGTCGACGGCGTGCTCTACGCCGCGCGCAACGGCGCGGACGTTGTCAACATCTCCATCGGCGGCCTGCCCGGTCTCAACGACGGCGACAACGCCCGCGCCGCGCTCTACAACCGCACCATCGCCGAGTACAAGGTCCAGCTCTTCATCTCCGCCGGCAACGAGGGCGCGGGCGCGAACACCGTGGGCGACCCCTCGGTGGCCGCGGACGCGGTCAGCGTGGGCTCCTCGATCACCGCCGAGACCTGGCTCGCCGACTACGGATCCGTGGTCTCGGCCAAGCAGGGCCTGCACCCGTTCTCCTCCCGCGGACCGGCGGAGAACGGCGGATTCAAGCCGAACATCATCGCCCCCGGCGCGGCGATTTCTACTGTGCCACCATGGCAAACGCCCAGTCCGATCGCCGGCACCTATCCGCTGCCCGCCGGGTACTCGATGTTCAACGGCACCTCGATGGCCTCCCCGCAGGCCACCGGCGGCGCGGCACTGCTGATCGGCGCGCACAAGGCCGCACGCGGCGGAGCCCGGCCCGATCCGGCTTTGCTGCGCAACGCGATCTACTCCACCGCCCGCTTCCTGCCGAACCTGGGCGCCTACGAACAGGGCGCCGGACTGATGGACGTCCCGGCCGCTTTCGCCGCCCTGCAACGGGATCCGGCGCCGGAGGTGATCAAGGCCGAGGTCCCGGTCAAGACCGTCCTGTCCGGACAGCTGGCCAAACCCGATGTGGGCGTTGGCATCCACGACCGCGAGGGCGTCCAGATCGGTGTGGGTTACACCCGCGCCTACACGCTGACCCGCACCACCGGATCGGCGAACCGGGCCTGGCACAAGGTGGAATGGCTCGGCAACGACGGCACTTTCAGCTCGGCGAGCAGCATCCGGCTGCCGCTGAACCAGCCGGTCACCCTGGCGGTGCGGATCACCCCGCGCACCGCGGGCGCGCATTCCGCGCTGCTGCGCATCGACAACCCGATGACCCCCGGCATCGACCTGTTCACCCTCAACTCGGTGTTCGCGCCGCTGGAACTCAACGCCGCCAACGGTTTCACCGCCAGTGCCGACGGCGAGGCCGGTCGCAACAGCACCCGCTCCACCTTCGTCAGGGTGCCCGCGGGCAGCACCGGGCTGAAGATCGATTTCGCCGGTGGCGGCGCACCGGGCAAGGGACAGTTGCGGTTCCTGCCCTTCACCCCCACCGGTCAGCCGTACGAGGAGACCGGTTCCCGGTTCTGCTACCTCCCAGACGGCGGCGGTGGTTGTCCCACCGGCTCGCCGAGCAGTCGCACGGTGCTCGCGCCGCAACCGGGGGTGTGGGAGATCGTCGCCGACGCCCGGCGCACCTCCGACGCGCTCACCGCCCCGTTCACCGTGACCGTGGCCGCGCTGGCGATCAAGGTCCAGCCGGATCCGGACGTGCTGGCCACCGCGCCGCTCGGGCAGCCGGTGCCCAGGGAGTACGCGCTGCACAGCACCATGGCGGCGTTCACCGGGCGGCTGGCCGGCGGGCCGCTGGGCAGTGCGCGCACGCTGCGGCCCAGCATCGCCGCGGGCACCCAGCAGAGTTACGAGGTGACCCTGCCCGAGGGCACCTCCACGCTCACCGTGCGCACCGGCAACCCGGCCGACCCCGGCGCCGACCTGGACCTGCTGGTCTTCGACTGCTCCAGCGGCGCCTGCGCGCAGGCCGGGTCCAGCGGCGGGCCCACTGCGACGGAGAAGGTGACCATCAGCAACCCGAAGGCCGGGCGCTGGCGGATCGAGATCGACGGCTACGCGGTGCCCACCGGCAGCACGGCCTATGACTACCTGGACCTCTACGCCGCGCCCTCACTCGGCGCGGTCGAGGTAGGTGACACCGATCAGGCAAGGCCGAGCGGCAGCACCTGGACGGTGCCGGGCACGGTGACCGCGCGCAGCGATCTGGCGCCGGGCCGGGCCTTGCGCGGTGAACTCCAGGTCCGCACCACCGCCGAGGGCGTGGCCGCCATCAGCGGGGTCGAGGTCCGTAGCGTCAGCGGCTGAACCGGCTGATCACGACGGCCCCACACCGGGCTGCACTCCCGGTGTGGGGTCGTCTCGCGGGATCAGCCGATCCAGTTCCACTGACGTGACAGAGGGCAGCGCGGCGGCTCGTTCCACGGCGTCGAGGGGCACTTCGACCCGCAGATAACCGACCGCACCGTCACTGACCTCCACAGTCGCCCCGAGTTCGCGTAGCCCCGTGGTGACCTTCTCGGTCGCACCGGGTTCGGTGAACACCATGAGCAGCATGGTCTTCCGGCCCTCCTGACGGGCCTTGGCCACCTGCTGGCGTTTCCCCTCATCAAGCTTGCGCACTGGCGACTCGCTACTGACCTGCGTACTGGGCGAACCACTGGACGTGGCCGAGGGCGGGGAACCGGCCTGGGGCCGCGCGCCGCATGAGCCGAGCGCAAGGGCGGCCGTGACCGCGAACACCCCAGCACCGACCCGGCAGAGCGGACCCATCCGAACTCCTCTTCTCCTCGTCCCAACCGCAAGGACGGAAGCCCGGCGAAAGACGGTTGCACCCGAGTTCGCAATGAATGAAAATCCATAACCATGCATACTCAGTCGATCTCGTTCGGGAGGCTCGCCTCCGAGGCATGGCCGGGCCTGCACACCCGCGAGGTGGACGGCTGGCTGGTGCGCACCGCGGGCGGGGTGACCAACCGGTCCAACTCGGTGCTGGCCGAACAGGCCCCCACCGACCTGGAGGCCGCACTGGCCGAGGTCGAACGGCACTACGCCCGGCTCGGCCAGCCCAGCGTGTTCCAGGTCGGCCCGGACAGCAGACCGACCAACCTGGACGAGGTGCTCGCGGCCCGCGGCTACCGGATCATCACCCCGGTCTTCGGCCAGACCGCGCCCATTCCCGCGGCGTTGGAAGCCCTGGGCGAGCAGACCCAACGGCCCGTGGTCACCGATCAGCCCACCGAGACCTGGCTGGACCTGCACTGGGCGGAAAGCGGCCGGACCGAACCGGCGGGCAGGTTCATCACCCAGCAGATCCTGACCGCGGTGCCGGCCGGCTACGCCGAGTTGAACGGCCAGGCCCTGGCCAGGGGAGCCCTGGTGCGGGACTGGGTGGGCATCTTCGGCATGTGGGTGGATCCCGCGGCCCGCGGCCAGGGCCTGGCCCGCGCGGTGCTCGCCGGTCTGCTGCACTGGGCAGCAGACCGGCGAGCGACCCACGCGTTCCTGCAGGTGATGGCGCAGAACACGGTCGCGCAGCGGTTGTACGCCAGCGCCGGGTTCAGCACCGTCAGCCGTTATCACTACCGCGTGCTGGACCAGCCCTGACGCGTGCCCGGCCAGCCTCGACCGGCGCCCGGCCAGCCTCGACGGGCGCCTGGCCAGCCTCGACCGGCGCGAGTCAGCCCCGGCCCGCGCCGGCTAACCGAGGAACGGCCCGGCCATCGCGTTGAGCAGGCTGTGCTGGGCGTCGTCGTCGGACAACTCCCACATGAACGTGCCGCGCAGTCCGGTCTGCTTGGCGTAGGCCGCCTTCACCGCGATCGAGGCCGGATCCTCGTAGCTGATGAAGGTCTTGGTCGAGGTGTTGTACAGGTACGGCACCTGGGCGGTGCCGTGCCGGAGCTGCTGCCAGGCCGGGTTGTTCAGGTACTGCGCCTTGATCGTCTTCCACTGCGGCGCGTTGATGGTGCCGGAGTAGGGCAGGAACAGGCCCTTCTTCGCATCCGCCTGCGGGCTGTTGACGGTGAAGCCACGTGAGTAGAACGGTGTGCCCAGCACCATCTTGTTCTTCGGCACCCCGTTGGCCAGGTAGTGCTCGATCCCGCCGACCACGTTGTTGCCGCCCTTCATCGGCTGCCCGGTCGGATCCTCGGCGGCGGCCCGCATCGGCGCGTTGAACATCGAGATCGGCGAGTAGCCGGTGCCCATGTCGTAGGTCATCACGTTGTAGAAGTCGAGCGTCTTGGCCACCTCGGCCAGCTCGAAACTCTGTGCCACGTCGTAGGGTCCGTCGTGCTGGAACCGCCCGACCGGCGTGGCCGCGATCAGCTGCAGCCTGCGGCCCTGCGCGGTGCCCACCGCGTCGATCTGCCGCCGCAGCTCCTGGAACAGCAGGGTGGCGTTGCGCTTGTCCTCCGGCCGCTTGGTGATGATGCCGCCGGAGACCGGGAACTCCCAGTCGATGTCGATGCCGTCGAAGACATCCCGGTGCTGCTTGAGGTACAGGTCCACGCACGAGCTGGCGAACGCGCTGCGCGCGGCCGGGGTCAGCGCCCCGTCGGAGAACCCGTCCGCACCCCAGCCACCCAACGAGATGATCACGTTGAGGTGCGGGTGCCGCTGCTGCAGCGTGCGCAGTTCGGCGAAGTGGCTCAGCGCCGCGGCACTGGGCGCCTGGCACCGCCCGCCCTGCACCGACCCGAAGGCGTAGTACAGGTGGGTCAGCTTCTGCGCCGGGATCTGCGCGACCGGGAACCCGGTCCAGCCCGCGTAGTAGGCCCCGACGATCCCACCCTTGGGCGCACTGCTGTCCGCCGGCGTGCTGCCGGTGACGGCCTGGCTGCGCCCGGACTCGTTGCCCGCCGCGTCCACCGCGGTCACCACGTAGGTGTGCGTGCTCTCCGGCGCCAGCCCGGACACGGTCACCTCCGCACCCGCGCTGGAGGCGACCAGCGCCGAGCCCTCGTACACCCGGTACCCGGCCACGCCCACGTTGTCCGTGGCCGCGGTCCAGACCAGCGTCAGGCTGCTCGCCGTGCTCGCGCTGACCCGCACCGCACCCGGCACACTCGGCGCCAGCGTGTCGGCGGGCCCGCCGGCGCACGGGGCGCCGTTGACCGTGCAGCCGGTCGGCCCGGCGAAAGCGCCGGTGAAGCTGCCGTTGAAGCCGACGGTCACGCTCTGGCCCGCGCCGATCGTGCCGTTCCAGGACAGCGCCTGCACGGTGTTGCGGTCTCCGGAGACCGAGTGCTGCCCATTCCACAGGCTGGTCACCCGGACGTTGGCCGGCAGGTCGAACACCAGCGTCCACCCGCTCGCGGGCGAGTCACCGGTGTTGCGGATGGTGTACTGCGCCCCGAACCCGGAATCCCAGGTCCCGGTGGTGGCGAAGCTCGCGGACAGCTGCGCCGCCGCATTCGCCGAGGGCGGTATCAGGAGCCCGGACAACGCGAGCAGTCCGGACAGCAGGGCCAGCAGACGGGTACTCGGGCGGGAACGCGGACGGGACACCGGCAGTCCTCCAGCAACTCGTGCGGTGGCGGCGGCGAGCCCACCGAGCATCTGGTCTAGACCTATTCGCTGTCAAGCGAGGGCGCCGATCCGGGCCCCGGCGGACACCTCGCCGGACGCCCTGGCTGACACCCTGGTTGACACCCCGCCGCAGACCGCGGCACGGCATTGCCGGTCGGCACTCACCTCCAGTCGTTGTCGCGGGTAGCCGACCTGAGTCGGCGTTTGGCGGCGGTATTGGCGCCGCGGCTGGCGTTGGTCCCGCCACCACGGGCGCCCGGACCCTTCAGCAGAGGGTTGCCTGGATCGCGCGCGACCGGCCTCCGGCATTCCTCGGCCCCGAGCCCCGGAAGCCGGTCAGCGCGCCCAACGCCGCGCATCCCGCCGAGTCCGGTGGCCGGCACTCCGTCCGGTCCGGCGCCCGGCTCCACCCGGAGCCCCGTCGCCACCGCTGCCCGCTCTCCCGGCCCCACCACCAGCCCAGGCCAAGCCGACGTCCAGTCCTCGGCCGGGCCGGCCTGTCCGCCTTGGTGGCCGGCACCGCGACACCTCGCCCGC
This sequence comes from Crossiella sp. S99.2, assembly GCF_023094165.1. Classification (GTDB taxonomy): domain Bacteria; phylum Actinomycetota; class Actinomycetes; order Mycobacteriales; family Pseudonocardiaceae; genus Crossiella. The sequence continues at coordinate 613,056 of NZ_JALMDK010000002.1, forward strand.
TCTCGGGCGCTTCGCTGTGAATTCCGCGTTCCATGCCTCCACCCTGCTCGCATCCGCCGACCCGTGCCAGGGACTCTGCGTCCCAGGGACTCCCCGTCCCTGGGACGCAGAGTCCCTGGTTAGCGGCCCCGTCAGCCGAGTAGCGTCACCGACAGCCGCCCGAGTCGCTCCGGGTCGGCAACGACGTCGATGTCGACGATCCGATCGTCGACAACGGTGAGCGCGAAGGCGACCCGGGTCCGACTGCCCGCGACGACCACCGCGCCCAGCACGCCGTCGAGCAAGGCAGGCTGGGCCGCCCGAGCCCGGCCGGAGAAGGTCTTCGCGACAGCCTCGGCACCCCGCAGTTCGGCAGCCAGCAGCGGTGCGCCCTGCTTCGCGTAGGTCTTGGCGCTGGTGACCGCCACCTGGTCGGCGCGGAGCACGACGTCGGGGTCGAGCACCGTGAGCAGGGCCTGGAGATCACCACCGCGGGAGGCGGCCAGGAACGCCTCCACCACGGCGCGTTGCCGGTGCTGGTCGGGCTCCGGTTCGGCGGGTGCGCCCTGCACCCGCCGGCGCGCCCGGCTGGCGAGTTGACGGGTCGCTTCGGGCGAGCGGCCCACGATCGGCGCGATCTCGTCGAAGGGCACCGCGAAGAGATCGTGCAGCACGAAGGCGAGCCGTTCCGCGGGCGCCAAGGTCTCCAACACGACAAGGAGGGCAATACCGACTGAATCAGCGAGCAGCGCCGCCTGCTCCGGGCCGTCGACCTCGGCGACCTGCTCGGGGAGCTGTTCCCCTGGCAGTTCCTCCCGCCGGGAACGCTTGGCCCGCAACATGTCCAGGCACACCCGCCCCACCACGGTGGTCAGCCAGCCCGCGAGGTTGTCCACCTGCCCAGAATCGGTCCGGCTGAGCCGGAACCAGGCTTCCTGCACCGCGTCCTCGGCCTCGGTGCGCGAGCCGAGCACGCGGAACGCCACCGCCAGGAGGTGGTTGCGGTTCTCCTCGAACCGCGCCGCGAGCACATCGTGTTCGTCCATCGGTCACATTCCTTCGCCGGGGTCCGTCATGGCTCTGACGGAGCAGAACCGCGGGATGTGACAGAAGCAGAACACCAGGTCCGCCCGGCCGGCCGAGCGGGTCTGGCCGTCAGGCTCAGCTGACCTTGCCGACTGGGTGCTCTTCGCCGTGGATCTCCCTGTCCCACAACACATCGCACAGTCTGCCGAGGCCGGTCTGCAGGTGCCGTCGATAGGTGCTGAACGGCAGGCCGAGGCGGGCCGCGGCGGCCTCCTGGGTGGGGGCGCCGCGGGTGTAGGTGGCGGTGACCGCGCGGTGGTACTTCTCGCCGCCGCGGTCCTCGCGCAGGGACTGGATGGCGCGCAGCAGCAGGTCGTTGAGGGGCAATCTGGTCTCGGCGACCAGGCGGCTGTGGGTCAGTGGGTTGGCGGTGTGGGCTTCGGCGTCGCGCAGGCAGCGCAGGGCGTCGCGGACCGCGCTGTCGAACTCCGGGCGGGTCAGCACGACCAGGCCGGCTGGGCCGGGGCGTTGCGGCGTGGTCGCGCGCAGCGAGGTCAGCCGGGGCGGGGTGCGGTGGCTGCGCCAGTCGCGGGCGAACAAGGTGTAGCTGTGTTCGCCTACGGCCGGGCGGTCCGGCACGGGGTGATTGCCCCAGTGGGTCAGGTGCGGCGTCCAGAACTCCGGGTCCCGCAGCACGGTGTAGGTCCAGGCCAGGCGGTGTGGGCGCAGGGTTTCCGCGATGGCGCCGCAGCGCATCAGATCGAGCACGGGGGAGGGACGCTGGTAGGCCTCCGGGTGTACCGCGAAACGGGCCACCGCAAGGGTTTCGCCCTCGCGTAGTGGTGCGGTGGCGCGGGCGTGCGCCCAGGCCGCGGCGACCACCGGGTCGGTGTCGGCGCCCTCCTGACCGGCCAGGCGCAGCCAGGCGGAGAAGGCGATCACCCGGCTGGTGTGGGTGCACTGGTAGAGCCGGAACGCTTCTGGTTGGCGGGCCAGCCAGTAGCGGGCCAGTTCGGCGGCGGCGGGGCCTTCGGCGGACTCGGTCAGCGCGAGCACGGTGGCGTGCTCGGCGGGCGTGTACGGCAGTTCGCGTACCGAGCCCGCGTCGCGGAAGGTGTGCGTGGCCCGCACCGAGGGGTCCCGGCGCAGGTAGAGCAGGGCGTCGATGAGTGGCAGGGCCTCGGCCCGGTTGGCTGGGCGGGTGGTGGTGTGGGTGGTGTGATGGGTGGCGGTCTGCACCGCGGCGCGCAGGTGTTCCCGGACCTGGCCGTGCATGGCCTGGTGGGCGTCCGGATCACGCCACCGCAGGTCCGCCTCCAGTGCCGCGCGCACCACCGGACTCGGGTACAGGCCGCGTTCGGTGACCGCCACGAACGGCAGCCCGCGCAGCCAGCCGAACAACTCCGCGGCGGCCTCACCCAGCACCGCGCGCAGCAGGCCCTCGGTGGTGACCCGCGCGTGCGCGCAAACCTCCAGCGCCCGCCGGTGCAGTGCCGAGGGCAGTTCGCCGATCAGCTGCGGCAGCAGCGCTTCCAGCACGCCGTGTCCCGGCGTCCAGTCGGCAGGCGGCGCCGACTCGTGCTGGGCGAGCGCGGCGGCCAGGGCCAGGGCGAGCGGGTTGCCGCCGGTGAAGGACAGCAGCGCGTCGATCGCGGTCGAGGGCACGCCCCGGTCGCGCAGGAAGGTCTCCGCCTCGGCCGGGGCCAGGTCGCGTACGGGCAGCGCGCGGAACAGCCCGGCCCAGCCCGGGTCGACCAGCCATCGGCTGCCCGGCGGGCGGCGGCCGGCCAGCACGGTGACCACACCGACCGGCAGCCGGGTCAGGAAGTCCTCGCGCAGCCAGTCCGCCAGGCCCGCGCAGGCGTCGAAGTCGTCCACCAGCAACACCGCGCGCTCGTCCGTGAGCGCAACCTGAGCCCTATTCGCGAATTGCCCTGGATCTGCCCCGACAATACGTCCGTCGATCTCGACAACGGGGTGACCGGCCGAACGGGCAACGTGCCCGAATCGTCGAAGCAGGGTCGATTTGCCGATGCCGCCTGGACCGTGCGCGAACAACACGGACGCGGCCCGGCCGGTCCCGGTCAGCGCCTCAGTGAAGGCGCTGAGCTGGGCTTCCCTGCCGACAAAGGCGCGTTCCCGCATTGCCTGCACGCGGCGGCCGAGTAGGGACTTCTCGTTTCCGGACATGAACCACCTCGGGTCGGATGTCACAGTGCTGCCAGTGCCGTGACGAGGTTGTTCTACGTCGAAAGACCGTCCTCGGGCCAGATCGCGGCCGTTGTCGGCCAGATCATTGCCCGCGAATAGCGCATTCGGAATCTCTATATCGGGCTATGTGACCCTGTTGCGTGTACGTAGGGGTATACGTATAGTCGGCGACGCACCGGACGAACCTGGAACCGAGGGGGATCACGATGACCCAGGCAGCCGCGTTACCGCTGGGCGAACACGTGCGGGCAGGCGGGCGGAGGTTGTTCACGCACCGCTCCGGCCGGGGCGGGCCGCCGGTGGTGTTCCTGCCCGGCGCGAGCATGGTTGGCCTGCACTACCTCAACCTGCACAACCGGATCGCCGAGCACACCACCAGCGTGCTCTACGACCGGGCGGGCACCGGCTTCAGCGAGCGGATCCCGTTGCCACGCACCGCGGCCGAGGTCGCCGACGAACTGCGCGAACTGTTGCGCGCCAGCGAGGTCAGCGGTCCGTACGTGCTGGTGGCGCATTCCCTCGGCGGGGTCTACGCCCGCCGCTTCGCCCAGCGCTACCCCGACCAGGTGGCCGGACTGGTGTCGCTGGAGGGCGCGCACGAGGACTGGGACGACTACATGCCGCCGGAGCTGCGGATCCAGAACGGGGCGGCGGACGCGCCGATGCCCGAACTGCCCGCCGAGATCATCCAGCGGTTCCGCGACCTGATCACCGAGAAACTGGCCGCCTGGCCGACGGAGATCCGCGAGCTGTTGATCGAACGCCAGCTCGACCTGGAGTGGATGCGGATCGGCGCCCGGGAGCGGTCCAACCTGGCGACAGTGTTCGCCGAACTGCGCCGCGGCGGCCCGATCCCGGACGTGCCGTACCTGCTCTACACCGCCAACGGCATCGACCCGAGCCAGCGACTGTTCCTGTCCGAGGAACTGCTGCGGGTGCAGGGCGAGCGCAAACTGGCGATGTACCAGGCACTCGCCGCCGCCGCGCCGCGGGGCGAGCACCGGGTGCTGGCCCATGGCAGCCACAGCTGGCTGCACATGGACCAGCCCGAGGAGATCGTCGAGGGCATCCTCGACGTGCTCAAGCGGGTGTGACTCAGCGCCCGCCGCGGCGAGCGCCCGCCCTGCTCTTCGCGGAGAAACTCGCCGCGCTGCCGGCCGGAGTGGCCGCGGCGGCGGGTGATGCGGGGGCCCGGCGCGCGCCGGAGCCACCACGCCGAGTGCCAGTGCCGGCGTCAGCGTCCTTGGCCGGACGCGGTCCGCCACGCTGACCGGAGCCGGTGCGCTGGCCCGAGCCGCCCCGGCCGGAACCGGTGCGCTGGCCCGAACCGCCGCGCTGGCCGGAGCCCTCGCGGGTGCCCGAACCCTCGTCCGGCGCGGAGCCGTTGCGCGGGGTGGCGCTGGCGCGACCGCCCGAACCCCGGCGCCCGCCCGCAGCACCACGGCCACCACCAGCGGCGGCGCGGCGGGCCGGCTGGCGCTCCGACGGCGCCGGCGTGGGGGGCGGGGTGACGTAGCAGCGTTCGCCGACCGCGAGCTGCGCCAGCAGCGGGTGCTCCGGCGTCACCTTGGTCAGCTGCGGGGAGATGCCCGCCTTGCGGGTCAGGTCCCGGACATCGGCGGCCTGGTCGGCGGTCATCAGCGTGACCACCGTGCCCGCCGCGCCCGCGCGGGCCGTGCGGCCGGAGCGGTGCAGGTATGCCTTGTGCTCCATCGGCGGATCGGCGTGCACGACCAGCGTGACGTCGTCCACGTGGATGCCGCGGGCGGCGATGTCGGTGGCCACCAGCGTGCGGATCCGGCCCTCGGCGAAGGCGCCCAGGTTACGGGTGCGCGCGGACTGGCCGAGGTTGCCGTGCAGTTCGACCGCGGGCACGCCCGAGGCGATGAGCTGCTTGGTCAGCTTGGTGGCCCCGCGCTTGGTGCGGGTGAACACCACGGTCCGGCCCGGCGCGGCGGTCAGGTCGGCCAGCACCGGCAGCCGGTGCTCGGCGCGGACCTGGAGCACGTGGTGGGTCATCGCGGTGACCGGCGACTGGGCCGAGTCCACGCTGTGCGTCACCGGGTTGCTGAGATAGCGGCGCACCAGGGTGTCCACCCCGCTGTCCAGGGTGGCGGAGAACAGCAGCCGCTGCCCGCCCTTGGGCGTGGTGTCCAGCAGCCTGCGCACCACCGGCAGGAAGCCGAGGTCGGCCATGTGGTCGGCCTCGTCCAGCACGGTGATCTCCACCGCGTCCAGGTTGGCGTGGCCCTCGCCCATGTGGTCGGCGAGCCTGCCGGGGCAGGCCACCAGGATGTCCACGCCGGCGCGCAGTCCGTTGATCTGCGGCCGGGGAGCCACTCCGCCGAAGACGGTCATCGTCCGCAGCTTGAGCGCCTTGGCAAGCGGCGCAAGGGATTCGGTGATCTGGCCGACCAGTTCACGGGTCGGCGCGAGGATGAGCGCGCGCGGCCTGCCGGGCCGCCGGGGGGTGTTGCTCGCGGCCAGCCGGGCCAGCATCGGCAGCAGGAACGCGTAGGTCTTGCCGGAGCCGGTGCGGCCGCGGCCGAGCACGTCGCGACCGGCCAGGGAGTCCGGCAGGGTCGCGGTCTGGATCGGGAACGGGGTGTCGATACCCCGTTCCGCGAGCACCGCGGCCAGCGCCGCGGGAACGCCGAGACCGGTGAAGGTGGCGGCGGGCTGAGCAGGCGAAAGAGTCGTGTGAGGGCGGCGGGCCGCCATGAAGTCTCCGAACGTATGAGGTGTCGTCCTGCCCGGCGCGGATCGTCCGCAGCGCAATGGTGGATCGACCAGAAGGGCAGCCCGAGGCAGAACTGAGCGGGCCGCGTCTCCAGTGTAGCTCAGCCGGGACCGCTCAGACCGAAATAACGACCTTGCCCCTGGCCTTGCCGTCGTGCAGGTGCTTGATCGCGGCCGCGGTCTCGCTCAGTGGGAAGGTCCGGTCGAGTGCGGGTGTGAGCTTGCCCTCCTCGGCGAGTTCGCCCAGCAGCGCGAAGTCCGCGGCTCGTTCGGTGGCGAACAGTCCACGCAGGTTCTGCTTGAGCACCAGCGACCACAGCAACGCGCGCAGCACCCGGTCGATGCCGCCGAACCAGCGCCCGGCGCCCTCCCCGCCGACGATGACCAGGGTGCCCGCCGGGGTCAGCGCCCGGCGCAGATGGGCGAGTGAGCAGAGCCCCGAGTTGTCCAGGATCAGGTCGTAGCGAGTGCCGTCGATGAAGTCGGCCTGGCTGCGGTCGATCACCCGGTCCGCGCCGAGCGAGCGGACCAGCTCGACCCGCTCCGGCCCGCACACCGCGGTCACCTGGGCGCAGAACTCCTTGGCCAGCTGCACCGCGAAACTGCCGACCCCGCCGCCCGCGCCGGTGATCAGCACGTGCTGCCCGGCCCGGATCCGGCCGGCGTCCCGCAGGCCCTGCAACGCGCTGCCCGCGGAGATGGGCATGGCCGCCGCCTGCTCGAAGGTCAGGTTCGCCGGTTTGGCCGCGAGCCGGTCCGCCCTGGCGCACACATACTCGGCGAAGGAGCCCTCCGCGGTCCCGAACACCGCATCCCCAGGCTGGAACCCGGTCACACCGGAACCAACCGCCTCGACCACGCCGGCCACATCCCGGCCGCGCACCGCGACCTTCGGCCTGCGCAGGCCGAAGCCCATCAGCCGGAGCAGGTAGGGCTGCCCGGTCATCAGATGCCACACCCCGGGGTCCACCCCGGCCGCCCGCACCCGCAGCAACACCTCGCCGTCCTTGGGCGTCGGCACCGGGATGTCCTGCAACGCCAGCACATCCGTCGAGCCGTAACGGTTCTGCGCGATCGCCTTCATGATCTCTCCCCTGCATCGCCCGGATACTGGAAAACGTCGTCGAGCCCCACGTTGAACACCCGCGCGATCTGGAAGGCCATCTCCAGCGACGGCGAATACCGGCCGCCCTCGATGGCGATCACCGTCTGCCGGGTCACTCCGATCAGATCGGCCAGCTCGGCCTGGGTCATCTGGTCCTGCCCGAACCGCAGCGCGCGGATCGAGTTGGTCACCTTGGTCGGCTTCACCACGGCTGGAACCCCTGTCGGTAGGCCATCACCTTGGTCGCCGAGCCGAGCACCGCGGAGAGCACGAAGCCCAGGTAGATCGTGTTGGCGATCCAGAAGTGCGGCGCCTCGGCCATGGCCATGACCAGCGCGGACATCGCGCCGATCACGATGAAGGACCCGCCGACGTGCTCACCGAACTGGTTGATCTCCCGGTCCCGCTGATCGGTCCGGTTGGCCGCGGCGGAGGTGGCGATGGAGGCCAGGATGTGCAACACGATCCCGGCCACGATGCCACCGCCGATGGTCCACAACATCGTTGCGGCATAGGGGGTTTCCGCCAGCGGACCAGGTCCGGACCGCCCCAGCACGAGGACCAGGTAGGTGGTGTAGCCACAGATCGCCACCACCATCAAGATCCACGCGCGCTTCTCTTCGATCGCCACGCCGGGCTCCTATGTAAAGGAAACTTGACACGACCGAATGTAAAGCAGACCAGACACCGTGTCAAACATTCTTGACCTGTGGCGCCGGACTCGCGCGCGCATGTGGTGTGGACGCCTGCGACGGGACAAAACAAGATCAGCCCGCCACCCTGTTTTCGCAGGTAGCGGGCTGATCTGTGCTGTTCAGCTGTGGTGGCCCCGGCAGGATTCGAACCTGCGACACCCGCTTTAGGAGGGTGGCCGTAGGCGTTGTCCAAGCCCTCTGCCAGCCACTTTGCCTACACAACCGCCCCCATGATCGTGCCCTGACCTCACCGATTCACACCGTTTCGCGTCACAAGTGGTGTCACGGCGGGGCCGCGTGTCGGCTACCCCAACATGCTTAGCTGCTCGGGCTTTGGCGGTCGAGCGGTGATCGTTGTCGTGCCCAGGCGCAGCGCTCCGGTGGGAGTCTGGATCAGCTTGTCTTTCTCCAGCTTGGTGAGGCACCTGGTTACGTGTGATGCCTTGTAGATGGTGTGGAGCTTGGTGAACTCCCGAAGCTGTTCGACGGTCTGCGACCGGTTTGGAGCGTTAAGCAGGAGGCCGTGAAGCAGTCGTTCGAGTGGGGCGAGATCGGGTTCGTGATGCATCGGCAGCATCTGCTGCCAGGGGTCACGGGGGTCCTGGAACCCAGCGCCTTGGACAGGGTCAGCGTTCCAGAGAGCATCCTTGAACTTCTCGACTCCCTTGTCGGAACAGGTGCCGTACAAGAGGTTGAGCTGATCGCCGCGTGAGGTGCCAAGGTTGAAGCGGAGAACGTGGTTGAACCCGGCTGTGCGCATCGTGGTCTCAAACTCACGGGCGATGTGTTCGCGCTTCTTGTAGGGCTCGTGCTGTGCCACATCGCGCCAGGCAGTGTCTCCGAAGATCGCGTCGCCGCGGGCGTGATCCGAGTGGAACCGGGCAAAGTGCTGAGGCAGGACCGTGTAGATCACCTCCGAGCTCTTGTTGGTGGCGATGTTGGCGAGGAGCTGGGCGGGCACGCCACCACCGAAGGTGTCGAAGATCGCGAGTATCGGCTTGCTCCATACCTTGGACTGGTTGAGGAGCTTCGGCAGTTCGTGCTGACACTCGCCACAACGCAAGCGCACCTCAACGACGCCGTCGTCGAAGTCGAACACCGGCGCACCGACATTGAGGATCTTCCCGAGTTCACCAGCCAGCAGCTCCGCGTTGTGCCGCTCCTTCTCGACCAACAGGAACCGAGCCCGCTGAAGCTGACTGAACTCGCGACGCCGACGGAGCAGTCGGCTCAACGCGATGATCGGTGAGCCCTCTTCTCCGTGGCTGTAGATGCCACAGCCGGAGAACCCCTCGGCGTAGGTGACCTCGCCGTATCGCTGGATCAGGATGGGGAACCAGGCGTCAAGGTACTTCCCGTAGATCTTGTGCTTCGCCGCCGTGTGCGGCGCTAGATCCCACGGTCCCTTCATCGACACCCCCGGCCACTCGTAGTGATATGGCAACTACACAGTGCGGAGGTTCAGGAAGCGGCGTCAAGCGGTTCCGGCAAGTTCGTTCGTTTGAGGCATTTCATCCCACGTCCGTCCCTGCAGCTCACGGCCGCCGGCCTTGGGTGTCCGGCCGCCCCACTGTTTGAAGAAGAAGGGCACGTCGGCACGCACGCACTGGTCTCGAAGGTCGAGGACCCATGTCTCGTCCATGGGGCGAGCCTGCGGACCAGATTCTCCGCCGGCGATGAGCCAGTGGATGCCATCGAGGTCGAGGTTCGGCAGCGGGCCAAGCAGTGGCTCACAGGACAGGAAGCGAATGGCAGCGGGAACGGAGCGGAGATCATCCGTTCGGCTAAGCGTGTCGGTGTTCTCGACGGAGACGCCAATCCAGACGTTCGGTGGCCAGGGCAGGCTCTCGGCGATCCGGCGTAGACGCCGCGCTCGTTTGGTGAGGATCTGGTAGGTGTGCTGAGGGGTTGCCTCCATGATCGAAAAAACACGGCGAATGAAGTCCACTGGGATTTTGGCGTGGAACAGGTCGCTCATGGAGTTGACGAACACCAGCCGCGGCTCTCGCCAGCGCAAAGGCGCGACGAGAGCATCGCCGTGGACTGCAACGCCGAACCCCGGTCCGCTGGTTCGAGGATCGCCGTCGTGTTGGTACTTGGCTGAGCCCATCGCCTTGAGTCGCTTGGCCAAGGTCAGGGCGTAGCAGTTGTCGCACCCAGCCGAGACCTTGTCGCACCCAGTGGTTGGGTTCCACGTGGTCTCGGTCCACTCAATGCGAGACCGTGTGCTCATCGTGGCACCTCCTGAGACTGAGCCACGGTAAACCAGTGATGATCCGCTTCTGACGCTAGCCCCTAGTACACCCCATTCGAACACCCGTTCGGTGGATTTTGTTCGTAGAGATGCAGGGAGCGGTTCAAGGTGACTGCTTCCCTGTCTTGATCGACGAGGTGCCCGTCAAGTTGAGGACTTCCCGTCAGTCACTACCGGCCCGTCACCTTTCCCACCGGCATAGATCAGGCTGCGAGCTGTATGCGGCCCGCTGCGGCGGTGCAGTCGAGGCATTCGCCGAGGCATGGCCAGGAGGCGGCCAGGCAGTACCCGACGTCCTGCCCGCAGGCCGGGCAGGTTCGGCGGGCGCGCAACGCCTTGCCGATCGCGTCCAACTGCGCCGGGCTCGGTACGCGCTTGGGTACGGCGGCCTCGATGTCGTACAACCAGGCCCGCAGCGGTTGGGTCGGCCGGCGCTTGCGCGGGCGCAGCATCTGCGCGACCGCGTGCTGGCCGGGGCTCCATCCGGCGGCGCGGAGCTGGCGACGGGTCACCAGGTGGTCCGGAGCCCGGCCCCAGGCGTAGGTCGGGATCGGGTGCCGCTGGGCGGTGGGGTCGTGGCAGTCGAAGTGGCTTAGGTAGCGCTGGGTCACCACGAGCACCCCCAGAGCACGACCCCCGCACAGAATGCACAGAATGCACAGAATGGCTCCGTGTGGCCCGTTCCCGCAGGTGAACGCTCCGTTCCGTGATCATGGACGGATCGCACAGAATGCGCACAGAATGTGCACACAATGACCCCGCGCCGTCCCGCCTGCGGGCAGAGGCGCGATTTCGGTGACGGTGCGTTACTTTCCTGGTCGTCCAGGCCCGGAGCATGCGGAGAGGACTGGATCGGGGCCGCAGCCATTCTGTGCGGCATTCTGTGCATTCTGTGCGCATTCTGTGCGTTCCGGCCCCACCCGCTGATGATCGCCTTACGACCCAGTTGAGCTGCGGAAACGTTCAGGCGGTCCGGATTCTGTGCGTTCTGTGCATTCTGTGCGGCCGTCACGCGGTCCCCCCGGGCTCGGGGCGGTGCTGGGGGTGGGTGAAGTAGACCGGGGAGGGTTTGCGGCCGCGGGCGCCGGCGCGGTCGGGTTCGGGGGCGCGGCGGATGTGGCCGAGGTCTTCCAGCATGGTCAGGGCGGGGTCGATGTCGGTGACCCGCCGGATGCGGGAGGAGCGGGTGGCGGCGAAGGCGTCCCGGCGGGTGAAGGAGATCTGCGGGGTGCGTTCGATCCAGCGCAGCACGGCCAGGGCGGTGTCGTCGGTGGGGGTGGTGGCCATGTGCTCGAAGGCGGCCAGGGCGTGCGCGGCGAAGTACTCCCCCAGCTGCCGCGCCCCGGCGAACGTGTCCGCGGTGATCGGTGTCCGGTCGGGGATGTCGGTGTGGCGGGCCAGGTGCAGCAGCCCGGCCAGCCGGGCGACCGATCCGGCGTACTTGTTGCCCCAGCCGGTGATGTGGGCCCAGTCGGCCCGGGGGCGCAGGCGCGGTTCGATCTCGGCCTGCAGGGCGCGCATGGCGGCGTTGGCCTCGGGGCTGAAGGCGAGTTCGGCGGGGTGCTCGGCGCGGTCGTTGAGGCGCAGGGTCAGCTCGGTGAGCTGACGGTGGTAGGCGTTGGCGACCTGGGCGGACACCGGGGGGACGTCGGTGGCGCGGTAGCCGACGGTGCTGTGCGGCAGGGAGAACAGGAACCGGGCGAGCAGGCCTTTCTCGTCCACACCGCCGCCGGGGATGGCGGCCAGGTCGCGCAGCACGTGCGGCTGCACGGCCAGGCCGAGGGTTAGGGCGACGTTGGTGACGTGCTCGTAGGCGCGGCCGCGGCGGTCCACGCGCATGGTGCCGCCGGAGTGGCCTTTGAGGAAGACCTCGAAGTTGGGGCTGCCGCCGGAGTAGCGGCCGGCGAGGTTGGCCACGATGGTGCCCTCGTCGGAGAGGATCGCCAGGCGCCCGCCTTGCTCGGCCAGTACCCCGGCCACGGCTTCGGGGGTGCCGTCATCGCCGATGAGCCGTGGTTGCGCGGGGATGGTGATCGAGCGGGCGCGCAGCGCGGCCTCGGTGGCGGTCTGCACGGAGTGCTCGTCGTCGAGGGCTGCGAGGTTGGCGGCCTTTTCCGCGTCGCGTTCGGCGATGCGGGATTCCACCTTGGCCATCTCGATGCGGGGCTCGGCCAGCAGCTTGAGCTGCTCTTCGGCGGCGATGATGGGGGCGATCATCGCGTCGAACACGGGGCTCTTGCGGTTGCCGGGTGGCAGTGCGACGAGCAGGAACAGGTTGGTCGGTTCGGGCCAGCCGGGCCGGATCACGACGACGGCGCGCCGGGCGGCGGCGGTGGCCAGCGCGGACAGGGCGATGGATCCGGCCAGATCGCGCGGGGTCTGGGTGAACTCGGCGACCGCGCGGATCTGATCGGCCATCCAGGCGGGCAGCACCTCGACGGGGAAGGCGGGCAGTTTCCGGTCGGTGCCGAGGGAGGCCGGTGCTTCCCAGGCATCGACCGTGTCCAGTTCCTCGGTGCTGGAGGGTTCGGGCACCGGCAAGGGCGGGTGGTCGTGGGTGGTGTGGTGGGTGTCGATGCTCATGCCGCGGTGCCTTCCGCTGCCGGGCGCGCACGATCCGGCCGGCTGGTGCTCGGGAGGTGAGGCGCTGAGGTGCCCGTGGACGGGCGAACGGCGCTGGCCTGGTGTTGCGGGACCCCGGATTCCGGGTTCTGGTTGGGGGTCGTGTGGGCGTCGTGTGCTGGGCAGCGCACCAGTTCCTTGTTCGGCCAGCCTTCGGCGTCGAGCCACCGCGCCGGGAAGGGGTGGGCCACGGTGACCGGCTCGGCGCAGCCGGGGCGGCCGCAGCTGGTGGTGGTGCGCAGGGTGCGGCGCGCGGTCAGCGCGCGGTAGGACGGGCCGAGGATGACGTGCTGGTCGGCCCAGGCCGCGGCCACGTCGTAGCCCACGGCGCGCAGGCGCGCGCGGAAGTCCCGCTCGGTCTGCTCGGCGCGCAGGCGAAGCATGGGCGGACTCCAGTACCGGTGCCAGGCTTCGGCGGCCAGGACGGTCGCGCGAACCCGGTGGGGGTGGTGCTGCGGCAGGGCGTGCCAGGCCGGGCTGCCGTAGGCGGGCACCGCGGTATCGGGGTGCCGGTGGCGTTCCATGGCCTGCTCCTTCCGTCGTGAGGGGGTGGATCGGGTGTGCGGCGGCCAGGATGGCCCGCTGCGGGGGTCAGCTGGCCAGTAGGCGGCGGGCGTTGGTTCCGTTGCAGCGCAACGCCTGCATCAGCGCGGTCGCTCCGTCTCCGGCCGCGCGGACCCGTTCGGCGATCGCGGCGCGTTCGGCACCGATCGCGGCCAGCACGGCGGGGGTGGCGGCCAGCGGGTTGTTCGGGGTGGGTGTGGTGGTCATCAGCAGCTCCAGATCGCATCGAGGTGGGCGGGGGTGTTGAGGGCGAATTCGTCGGCGCACCACGGGCACGCCCAGCGGCGGGGCCCGGCCGGGCGCCACAGCCCGGCGAGGGCTTCCATCTCGACCAGGGCCCGGTCGGGGTAGTGGAAGGACAGGACCTCGGCGTGGCCGGTGTCGCTGCGGGCGGGGCAGACCGGGGAGATGCAGCGCAGCTGCCAGCTGGGCTGGGTATCGCGGGCGATGAGGTAGTTCGGCAGCTCGGCGTCCGGGGGCGGGTCCCAGCGCTGGATGCGGGCGGTGGCCAGGATCTTGTGGTGGAGCTGGTCCCAGTCGGCCAGCGCGGCGGCGGCCTGCTCGTAGGTGGCGAAGACCGCGGGCAGCTCGTCGAGGTCGCCGCGCACGGTGCCCTCGGGGGTGAGGATGCGCCACAGCGGCGGCAACAGCCGCCAGCTGGACTCCGCGGTCGGGCCGGGGATTTCTCCGGCAGCGCTGGCGGCTTCGGCTTCCTCCAGGCTCTGGCGGCACAGCCGTTGGGCGGCCAGATCGTCCCGCAGGTCCGCAGCCGGGCGGGACCAGTCGATGCCGGAGGTCGCCAGCAGCTGCCCGAGGTGGCGGATGTAGCCGATGGGCAGGTGGTTCGGGGCGGTGAGCATGCGGCCGCTGGGGGTGTGCAGGACGCGCCAGGTGCCGGTGTAGCGGGCGGTGGTGCCGACCATCGGCACGATCACCAGCGCGGGGTGGGCGGTGGGTTCGCCGTGCACGGCCACTGGCGGGCGGGTGGACAGGCCACGGTGGATGGTGACCGGGATCAGCGTGCTGGACATCAGGTTCTCCAAGAAGGTGGTGGGGTCGGGCGGGCACCCGGACGCTGCTGGCCGGCGGGTGCCCGCCCGAAGCTGGGCTAGATGCGGAAGGTGGTGGGGGCGGTGGCGTCGATCTCGTAGAACTGGCCGCGGACCTGGCCCCAGGCTTTGGCCAGGGCGCGGCCGCGGTTGATGCAGGCGGTGAACTGGGAGTCCAGTCCGGCCAGCAGCTCATCGACCTCGGGGTCCGGGCGGGTCTGGCGGCCGAAGCGGGTGTTGTGGGCGGTGTTGCGCATCGCGCAGGCCAGCTCGTTGGTGACCTTGATCAGGTCGGTGAGCAGGTTGGTGCCCTCGGCCAGGTCGATCGGCTTTTCCCTGCGCACGCCGTGGCGGGCCAGCTCGGTCATCGCGCTGTAGGCGGATTCGGCGGCGTCGAGATAGCGGCTCATGGGTGTTCGGTGTCCTTTGCAGTCGACGGGGACGGGCGAGAAGGGCGGGCGCTCAGCCCCAGAAGTGGGTCTTCAGTTCCGGGAGGGCGCGGCCCAGGTGCAGCAGGGCGGCGGAGTGCTCGGTGGCGGCCTTGGCCTGCACGCCCAGGCCGGTCTTGGCCTGGTGCCAGTACTGCCGGACCCAGCTCAGGTGGCTGGCCAAGGTGCCTGCGTCGTTGCGGCCGGACCAGTCGGGATGCCAGGCGCACTGCTGCATCAGCTCGGCGATCTGCCCGGCGGCGCGGTAGACCTCGGCCATCTCGTGCATGGACTGGGAGACCTTGGCCGGTGGGCGTGTGTGGCCGTAGTTGCCGGTGGCCACGTGACCGGCGTCCTCGGCCGAGGCCAGGGCGCCGACGGCCTGCCGGGTGGCCGGTGAGGGCCGGTCGGTGCGTTCCAGGTGCAGCCGCAGGTCGGCCGGGAACGGGGCGAACCGCTCCAGGTAGCCGTTGCGGCGGTCCCAGTCGAGTCGGCGGTAGATGTCCCCGCCGGAGGTCAGAACGTGGAAGGTCTTGCTGTTTTCGGCGCGCAGCTGCTGCGCGGTCTCCTGCACCCGCTGCACCGGGTGCAGGAGCGCTCGGCTGTAGGCAGCTGTGTCGGCGTCGCGGCGGCTGAGCAGGAAGGCAGCCTCATCGGCGTGCTGGCCGAACAGGCGGCCGGTGGTGCGCACCAGGTAGCACAGGTGCTCTGCGGCCTCGGCCAGATCGGCCGGCGGGTGGGCCAGGTGTCGGGTGGAGAGCAGGCGCAGCCCGGTGTTGAGGTGGTCCAGGGCGGTGCGCAGCGCGGCGGTGGGCAAGGTCATCGACGACGGGCCTTCCTGCGGGCGGGGCTGGTCGGGGCGGTCGGAGTCAGGCATCGCTGGCCTGACCGGTGGCACTGGCCGCGGCGGCGAGGGTGTCGGTGGTGATCGGGGACCGCTCGTGCCGGGGCGGGAAGTTGAGGCCGGTGGTCTCAGCCAGCGCAGCGGCTTCCTTGCCGTGCAGGTAGGCGTTGAGCCGGATCGGGCTCCCGGCCGGGGTGGCCCCGGCGATGGCCACGACGACCATGTTGTCGGCGGCGCGCAGGGTCACGGTGGCCCGGGGAAGCTCCGCCACGACCGCGGGCAGCTGGGCCAAGGTGGAGGTGAGGGTGACCTCGACAGCGAATCCGGGGCCGTGGCAATAGGAGTCGACCCTGAAGTCGGCGACCTGGATCAGCGGGTCGCGTTCGTCCAGCCAGGCCAGAACGTCGCGGGTGGCCTCCAGGAGCAGGCGGGAGCGTTCGGCGCGGGGCGTGGCCTTGGTGATGGTGGGCATGAAGGTGGTCCTTCCAGAGCGGAATGTGGGGTCGGGGTTCAGCGGCCGATGAGGTGGAGGATTTGCGGGCCGGTCAGCCGCTTGCGGTGGTGCAACTCGGCCGCGACACGGGTGATGGCGCCCCAGTGGCGGGCCACCAGCGCGGCGGTGCGGGCCTGGAGCTGGCCGAAGCTGTGATCGCTGCTGCGGGCGTAGCGGCGGGCGACCTGGTAGTCGTGCCCGGCGTGGCTGCTGATGGCCTCGCAGCGGGCCGCGGCCAGGTCCCACTCCTCGGCTAGGTGCATCCATCGGGCCTGGGCTTCGGCACCGGCCAGGTAGGTCACGATGTGCTCGTCGATGACCTCGGCCGGGATCATGTCCTCACCCGGGCCGCAGTCCTCGGTGACGTAGCCGTAGGCCCGCGGCGCACCGAACACCGGGTGCACGGCCTTGGCCACGGCCTCGGTGATCGGCAGGTTGTAGACGGCCATCAGCACGGCGTGCCCGGCCTCGTGGGCGCAGGCCAGCAGATGTTCGCGGTCCATGCGCTGCTTGATGGTCAGTGCGGGTGTGGCAGGTGCGGGCACGGCGGGCTCCTCGGCGAGGTCGGTGCGACCGGTGGTGGTCATGGGTCAGACCAGGGCGTTGATGAGGAAGGCGGACTGGCCCATGACGTAGCCGCGCAGGTCGATGTCCTGGGGCAGGCCGATGACCTGGCCGGTGAGCAGGACGCTGGTGGCGGCCAGGAACACGCGGGTGACCGCGTCGCTGTCGCGTTTGGTCCGCGGTGCCTGATACAGCAGGTAGGCGGCGCGGACCCAGTTCGTGCGGGCTTGGGGGTGCTCGGTGTCGGCCAGCAACTCCAGTGCGGCGGTGAACATCAGCTCCCGGTCGGCCGCGGTCGCGGTGGCGGTGAAGATCGGCTCGCCGCCGGTCTCCACCCGGGCGGCGGGCAGGCCCCGGGCGGCCAGGCGGGCAGCCAGCTCCTGCGCGGCAGCCTGGGCGGCGTGCCCGCGCAGCAGCCGGTTGCCCACACACCAGGCGCCATCCGGCAGGACGACCTCGTTGAACAGCACGTCCTCGCCCGGGGCTTCCAGCTCGAAGCGCAGGAGGGCGAGTTCGCCGTAGCGGGCCAGGATCCGGCTGGCCGGGGTCGGGATCCCGCCGGTGTAGGTGCGGGTGGCCTCATCCCAGGTGGCCTTGTACGTGCGGCGGCCCACGTGGCCGAGCCGGTCGTAGTTGGGGTCGGCATCGGTGATCGGGGTGGCGAAGCGCTCCGGCCCGGGGCGCGGGCCAACGGTGTGGCGTGGGTCGGTGCGGCGGGCCAGCCCGGCCCACCAGGTGTCGGACAGGGTGCGGTGCATCGAGCGCAGGAACCTCACCCGCGAGTCCAGGCTCGGGTAGTCGGTGAACTGCCGGGACAGGATGCCCAGGGCCACGGTGGCGGCCTGGGCCTGCTCCTCAGCGAAGGTGTGGGCGCGGTGGGGCTGGGTGCCGTCGGGGCGGCGCAGGGCGAGGTCGGGAGTCGGGAAGTCCTCGCGGGTGAACCGGTAGTCGGTGGCGGTGAGCATGACGGCGAACTCCTCTTCAGCGGTGGGCATCGGCGGGTTCACGCGGCCAGGACCGCGAGCGCGATCAGCGGCAGGGCGGCCAGGAGCAGGAACACCGCGCGCCGGATGTGGCGGTACTTGGCCACGGCCAGGGCGGACTGGGTGGCCAGCAGTGGCGGCAGGACCCGGTCGGCGTGGTGGCGGGCCGCGGCGAAATCGGCGGCCAGGTGCTCGGTGTTCTCACCGGTGAACAGCGCCCAGCGGGGGAAGCCGTGCCCGCCGGCGGTGATCCGGGGCAGCAGCACCCACAGCAACAGGGCGACTGCGGCGGTGGCCGGGAGCAGCGCCAGGGACAGCAGGACGGTGGCGAAGCCGGAGACCTCAGCGCGGGTCAGCGCGATGGTCCCGGCCAGCACGGCGCCGAAGACCACCAGCAGCTGCCCGGCCTTGGCATCGGCCCGCCCGTGCTCGGCACGCACGCCGTCCAGTGCCTCGGCCAGCTCGGTGGCCAGGGCCCTGGCCGGGTCCGGCGCCGCGGTGGTGGAGGGGGCGGTGGTCGGTTCGCTGTGCAGGTCGGTGATCACGTGGATCGGACTGGACATCACATTCTCCGTAACTCTGGGTAGTTGATTGAGGGTGTGCGGAACCAGGCCGGACGGCTCCGGCCTAACGTCAGAACACTGTTATGAAACTCGTTTCGCGCGCGCCCGCGCCCGCGCGCGCATTGGGCGGGGGTGCGGGCGCGTCTGACGTCTGACGTCAGACACAGGCCCGCATCGGCCCCTATGGCTACGCTGCGTCAGCTTCGCGGGCGGGGATCTCGTAGACGGTGGCGCGGTTGTCCTCGCCGACGTCGCGCAGCTGGCCCTGGGCGGCGAGGCGGGCCAGCTCCCCGGAGACCCAGCCGCGGGTGCGGCCCAGGTAGCGCTCCGGGTCGTGGAAGTCCCGCGTGGTGATCCGGGTCTGGCCCTCATTCAGCAGCTGGGTGATGCGGTCGGCCATGAACTTGCGGACCTCCTCCCGGGTCGGGCGCGGCCGGCCGAACTCGGCCTCCTCGGCTTCGGGCAGTTCGGCGTCCAGGTCGACGGTTTCCAGGTCTGGTTCGTGGTTGGCGGGTCCGGTCAGCGGGGTGTTCTCCTCCTCATCGCTCAGCTCGCCGTCGAGCGGGTCGATGTGCGGAGTGAAGGTGTCCGACAGCTCCATGGGGTTGCCTCCCTGGGAGGTCGCGGCGGTGCCGTGTGCGCTGGTGATGGACAGGCCCAGGTGCTTGGCCACATCCGGGTGCAGCGGGGCCCGCAGGTGCGCGGTGGCCTCAAGGACCTGCACCAGCTCGGGGTTGGCGGCGGCGAAGGTGCGCGCCGGGATGGTGAACAGCTCCTCGTCGAAGCCGGGCGCTTCCAGGTAGTTGGCGCCGGGCTTGCGGTTCTTCCACTGGGCGGGGTTGGCCCCGGCCTCGATCAGCTCGTCGGAGAGGGTGAAGGTCGCGTCTTCCAGCTGGTTGACGCCGAAGCACCAGACCCCGCCGAGCTGGGAACGGATGTCGGTGTTCATCTGCCGGAACGAGGCTTTCTGCAAGCTCAGGACCAGGGAGATTCCGGCCGAGCGGGCCTCCTGGGCGATGGTGGTCAGCGTCTTGGCGTCCTCCAGGACCTTCGGCGACTCCTCTACCCAAATGACCAGGTAGGGCATGCCGTGGCGGGTGAAGGCCTCCTCGGTCCACTCGTCCAGGCCCCAGCGGCCGAGCTTGGTGGCGCGGTCGGTGATCAGCCCGGTGACCCGGGTCATGACGTCGGCGCAGCGGTTCTTGCCCAGCACGATCGGGGTGTGCGTGTCCAGGAACTTCACCGTCTGCTCGCCCTTGGACGGGTCCAGCACCACCAGGTTCACGTCGCGCCGGGTCAGGATCTCCGTCCAGGCCAGCTTCGCCCCGTGAGACTTCCCGGAGCCGCTGGCGCCCTGGACGATGTAGTGGGTGGCGTTGCGGTGGGTGGCCTTGCATCCGGGCAGGTAGATGCGCTGCGGACGGCCGTCCTCGTAGGTGCCGACCACCAGCGGTTCGGTGATCGAGCCGCCCGGCGCCGACGGCCCGGGGTAAGGGCGGGGATGACGCAACAAGTCGACCGGGACGATGGTCATCGTGGCCTGCGAGGCGTCATCGGGGTTGGGGGCGATGCGCACGCTGCTGGCCGGCAGGCGCATCGCCGAGGCCATCTGCCCGGTCGCACCCTGCACGTCGGCCACGGTCATCTCCCCCGCGGGGAGCTGCAGCTGAGCGGTGACCCGACCGGGGGCGACGTCGATCTGCTTGGCCTGCACCCCGGCCAGCTTGACCTTCTCGAACAGGCCCCCACCTGCACCGTTGTCGTTCCCGGAGTTGCGCAGTAGGTGCCGGATGTTCCAGGACAGCGCCACTGCGGGCGCCGCGAGGGCCCAGCTGCCCCACAGCACCGGTTCGGTCGGGTCGGCGATGGTGGCCGCGGTGAACCAGAACGAGGCCAGCCCGGTGGTGAAGGTGGAATGCAGGCGCGTGACCTGCGCCCTTGCTGAGGCGGCCAGCCAGGTCACCCCGGTCAGCGCGCCGCCGGCCAGGGTCATCCCAGCCGATACCCAGGGCAGCGCGGCCGGGTCCGAGGCCATCCAGTGCGAGAGCAGCGAGACCGGGTACAGGCCCAGGCCGACCGCCCACGGCGGCAGGTAGGTCGCCGCGCGGGAGCGGTCGGCCTCGGTCACGCCGGTGACGCTGGTGAGCCCACGGCGGGCCCAGTTCTTCCTGCTCATCTCCTGCTCCTTTCTGCGGATTCGTCCAGGTCACCGGCCTGCGGAGGCCGGGCAGGTCAGGCGGCGTAGCCGCCGTCGCCGGGGCCGTCGTCGTGGATGAACATCGGCTTCCTCCGGGCAGCCGGAACGCCGGGCTGGAAGTGCTTGCGGTAGCTCTGGTAGGTGCGGATCACGTTGGCGCACACCAGTTCCACACCCTCGGCGGCGTGGCGCAGGTGCTTGGCCACCAGGCGGGCGCGCACCTTCTGGTCGATGCCCATCGCGGCCCAGTGCCCACCGGGAGCTGAGGCCAGGGCGGCCTCCAGTTCCTCGGCGGAGATGAGTAGCTCGTGGTGCAGCGGGCGGATCAGCCCCCGGGCGTTGGCGCAGTAGTCCCGCAGCGCTTTCGCCGAGTACAGCTCGACGTCGCCGAGGGTGAAAGGCTTGCTGGTCAAGGGAATCAGTTCCTTTCAGTACACAGTGGACTGTTGTCGGGTCAGGACTAGTTGCGGATGGTGTAGGAGGCAGAAGCCAGGTCGACGTAGCTCTCGGCCAGCTCCAGCCGCTTGGCGGCCTTGGCCGGGCACCAGAACATCGACTCGCCGCGCAGCAGGTCCACCGCCTGGGCCACGAAGCGCTCGTCGGCCTGGCCGCGGTGCACGATCCGGGCCAGGCGCTCGTAGAGCCAGGCGTGCTTGCGGATCCGGTCCCGGAAGCGGTCGTAGTTGGCCGCCCACCCCAGGGCCGTGGCGGCCTGCTCCAGCAGTTCGGTCGGTGTCGGGATGGCGGTGGTGGCGGTTTCGGGCATGGCTGTCCTCCGAGAAGGTGGTGCGGGTGGTGTTGGTGTCCGGAATGGACGGTGATCGTGCGGTGGATCAGGCCACTGCTGGCCGTGGGGAGTACGTCGGGAGTGGGGTTACCTCCGGTGCTTGGGCGGCGAGGATGTCGCGGACTTCGCGGGCCAGGTCCATGCCCCCGCCCAGGTGCTTCTGGATGGCCTTGGCCGAGGGGGTTACCGGCAGCTCCCGCGCCGTGATCGCCGCCCGGGTCCGGGTCAGCAGATCGGCGGTGCCCGGGGAGAGTTCCTGCTGGACGATCGCGGGGTAACCCGTACCGGAGTCCACGGTGGACACCCTGGCCAGCCGGGTCAGGTCGGTGCGCAGGATGACCCCGCCCACGATCATGTACGCCCCGCCCGAAGCCGCCTTACGGTCAGCCTTACGCGCGGCCCGCACGATCGCTTTCCCGAGTCGCCGGTCCCGCAGGGAGGCGGCCGGGCCGACCCCGAAACGGTCCATCCACGCCGCTTCCCACGCGGCCTCGGCGGTAACCCCCTCACCCCGGGCGGCGGCGATGCTGGCCGCGGACCAGGACAGCCTCGGGTAGCGGATCCGGCGCCACAGGGCGATGCGCAACTGCGCCCCGCTGCGCCCGGAGACCTCCTGCTGGCGGGAGATCACCGTCAGCTCCCACAACACCGGCCCGAACAGCGACGCCAGAGCCAGGCCGACACCCTTGGCCGCGTTGTTCTCGGCCAGGCCGTGCCACAGGTTGAGCCCGGCGGCGACGAAGGCGAACACCCACGTCATGGCGCGCAGCAGCCCAGCTGGGTGGCCGGCCTTGACCGCCTTGTGGGTCAGGTAGGCGGTGTACCAGGTCGCGCCCTCGACCACGACCGGCATCAGCAGGCCCAACGCCCCGAACTGCAGCGTCTTCGCGGCCGATTCGGCCTGCCCGGCCCAGGCCAGCACGATCGGGGCGCCCATCGCGACCAGCCCGAGCAGGAACCCGATGTTGGCCACCGCGCCCTCGCGCAGCCCGGCCCACATCCGCCGCACCGCGACCTGGCGGGCCTGGCGGCGGTCCTGGGTGGCCAGCCACCGCTGCTGGGCGGCCGCGGCCTTGCGCTTGGCGGCCCGGTCCTGGGTGTCCTGGGCGATCTGGGCCTGGACCTGCACCTGGCGGGTCTGGGCCTCGGTCAGCTGGACGGCGGCGTTGGCGGCGGCGGTGGTGCGCTGGGCCTTGTAGTCGACGTAGGTGCTCACCGCTTCCTCCTTCGCGATCGGCGGTGCCGTTCACCGCGGATGACGTGCGGGCCACGGCTCAGCGAGCGGACCTGCCCGCGCACCGCGTTGACCCAGACGTAGAAGACGAACAGCTGGTAGAGGCCGACCACGAGGGCGATCGGGGCGAACCAGGAGCTGGCCGGGGTCACCAGCCACCACGTCAACCCGAGCACCAGGGCCGGGATGGCGGAGAGCTGGAGCAGCTGGAACAGCCAGCGCAGCGGGGCGAAGGCACCGCGAAACGGCGTGGTCATCGCGACCACCTCCCTGACCAGAGCGGGCAGTTCTGACCGCACTGGTTCGGGCCATGGCGGTGCCAGTGCCAGGCCATGCGCGTCTGGTGCTTCCACCAGCGCCACACGCACACCTGGTAGATCACCGCAGCCAGGGCGAGGAAGCCGAACCAGCCCGACACCTCGGTCATCAGCCACCAGGCCAGCACGAACATCGCCACCGCGAACAGCGAGGGCCGGACCAGCTGTCCCACCCGCCGCAGAGGCGTGAGATCAGCGTTGGGCGTGCTCATCAGGCCACCGCCTTGACGGCCAGGCCCGGACCACGGGTTTCGCCGTGGTCACAGCGGGCGCACCAGCGGCGTTCCTCCCCGCACACTGCCGGGCGGCCCGGGGTGGTGTGGGGCAGGGACTTGCCGCGGCACCAGCACGGACGCCATGGCGCCCACAGGTGCCCGCGGGTCGCGCACACCGGCCGGGCGGCGCAGGCCGGGCAGGCCAGCGTGCCGGTCGGGGTGAGGCTCCAGCCGAGCGCGGACAGGACGGTCAGCGCGGTGGACTCGGTGGTGAAGTGGGCGTCCCCGGCGGGGAAAGCCGGCTGATCGCCGCAGGTGTCGCAGGTCGCGATCACGCACAAGGTCACCGTCAGCATCACGCCACCTCCGCCAGCATTCGCGGTCGTGCCTCGTAGTGCAGGCCGCGACGGCAGTACCGGTGGTCCGAGCCGCAGGCTCCGTCTTCCGCGACGGTGTGCTTGGGCTTGTTTCCCTTGCAGCGGCAGGAGATCCACTGGCACCAGTCGTGCCCGTAGGTTCCGCACAGTGCCTGGGCCACACAGTTGGAGCACCACAGCAGGCCGTTGGGCCGCTGCTGCCAGCCGTTGACCAGGGTCACCGCGCGCAGAATCTGTTCGGAGGACTGTGGCGGGCCATCGACTTCGTCGGTGTGCTGGTTTCCGCAGGTATCGCACACCACGGTGGCACGAGTGATCAGCGTGAACATCACGCGACCTCCCCAGCGTTTTCGGCCTGCCACAGCCGGAGCAGCTGCCGGTAGTCGGGCTGCGCGAGGCCGCCCCAGCCGCCGTACCGCTCACCGCGCTGCAAGGCGCCGGCCAGACACTCGTCCTGTACCGGGCATCCGGCGCACAGCCCTCGTACCTTGAGCCGCTGCTGCAGCACCTCCGGGCGCCCCAGGCCGGTCTCCAGCGCGCCAGGGAAGAACTCTTCGGTCGGGACGCCGACGCACGGCCGATTCTCGGCCTGCTCGACCCGAGCCTGGAGCTTCCGGCCAGCAACGCCCATGAGGCGTCGTATCCGGCGGAAGTGCCGCTTGTGAAATGAAGTGGGCGGCTGGAACATCACGCCACCTCGCCCGCGACCCAGTCCGCCGCGTCGACCACAGTGTTGTTCTTGAGCGCGGAATCGGTCATCTCGTCGATGGCCTTCACAGGCACGATCAACCGGCCGCGGACGCGGATGGCCGGGAACTCCTTCGCCTTGATCGCGCGGTACAGGGTCATCGCGGACATGCCGAGCAGGTTCGCCGTGTCCTCGACGCTCAGGAACCGCGGGGCCGTAGCCTCCCCCGGCTTCACCTGGAACTTCCTCACTGGTCTCTCCGATCATCAGCATTTGTGGTGCCTGATGTGCATTAAGGTGCCACAAGTGCAGATGGACGTCAAGTGGTGTGACTGATGTGCCCTAGTGCGCCCAGGACACCCTGGCTACGCTTGATGCGTGGCACTGAACCCGGAAGACGCTCGTCCCCTAAACGTGCAGCTCGCGGAATGCCTCCGGAAGCGGATCACCGGCGGCGAGTTCCCCGCTGGCCAGAAGATCCCTTCGCTTCGAGCGCTCGCCAAGGAATACAGCGTGGCCGAACTGACCGTGCACACAGCGGTTCGGGACCTCCAGCGCGAGGGCATCCTGGTCTCAACAGCTGGCCGCGGCACCTTCGTCCGCGAGGTTCCCGCGTCCGAGGCGGAGCACACTGGCGACGAACTGCTGACCGAGTTGCGGGCGATTCGAGCCGAGCTGGAGGACCTGCGCGAGAAGGTTCTCGGCCGGGAGGCGACTGCAATCGAGTCCCGTCTTGAGGAACTCGCCCGGCGGATGGACATCATCGAGTCGGGCGGCGAGCCGCCAGCTGCGCAGCAATGAGCCGCTCAACCCGTTCGCCCAGCCGGTCGATCGCTTTGAGTAGAGACGTATCGGTCGATGCCTGGTCCCGCCAGCGGGAGTGTTCTTGTGCCATGCGTCGACTGTGGTCTGGTTCCGGCCACAGAGGACCAAACGTCGAACGGACTCGACCAACGGCAAGGCGAACATGCAGGTCAGGGCCGCGCTGTGACGTAGAGCGTCGAACCCACGTCGAACGCTGAGGAACAAGTGATGGGTGTTGCTCCAGAGGAACGCGAGGTCCTCGTCCGGTTCTGCGCCGGGTTGAAGCAGCTCCGTGAGGACGCCGGGCTCCCCTTGGGCGAGTTCTCGGACCGGATGAACCTGGCATTGCAGGGCCGGACCCTCAGCCCGGGGCGGGCCAACGAGATCGAGCGCGGCGTGAAGATCCGGAAGGCGCCGGACTGGAGCCTCGTCGCGGCCTGGGTCGGCGTGTGCCACACGGCAGCCAGGGAACGCCGGCGGCCAGTGTCGGTGACCACCGACCCCGCCTTCTGGAAGGCGGAGCACAGTCGCCTGACCGAAGAACTGGAACGAGCCAAACCGAGCGGCGGGAATGGTCACCAGGTCCCGCGGCAGCTAGGACCGGCACCGACCCACTTCACCGGCCGGGAACACGAGGTGCGGTTGCTGGCCAATCTGCTTGCCGTACAGGGAACTCTGCCCCAGCACGCCACCGGAATGGTCGTGGTGTCCGGCATGGCCGGAGTCGGCAAGACCGGGCTGGTCCTGCACTGGTCGCACACGGCGAGCCCCCAGTTCCCGGACGGTCAGCTGTTCCGGGACCTGCGTGGCTACGCCCCGGACGAGAAGCCCTTGTCCCCCAGCGAGGTGCTGGCCGACTGGCTCAAGGACGTCTGGGGTGTCGACCGCGTCCCAGATGGGCTCGACGCTAGGGTGTCGCTCTTCCGGAGCAGGATCGCCGGGAAGCGGATGCTGCTGGTGCTCGACAACGCCGTCACCGCCGACCAGGTCCGACCGTTGTTGCCCGCCACGGAGTCGTGCTTCGTGATCGTGACGAGCAGGGACCGCCTGGACGGGCTTCTCGCGGAAGGTGCCAGCCCCATGAGCCTCGGCCTGCTGTCGCCGACGGAAGCCAAAGCGTTGCTGCGCAAGGTGATCGGCGAACGAGTGGACGCCGATGAACCGGCGGCCGCCGCGCTGGCCAAGCTCTGCGCCTACCTCCCCCTCGCCCTGCGCGTAGCGGGCAGCCGGGCGGCAGCGGACCCGGACGTGTCGGTGGCCGCGCTGGTTCGGCAGCTCGCCGACGAACGCCGGCGGCTACGGCGGCTTGGCAACCCGGACGACCCGCGGACCAACGTGCGCGCGGTGTTCTCGTGGTCCTACCGGGGCTTGCCGGAGGACGCCCAGCGGATGTTCCGCCTGCTGAGCCTGCACCCGGCAGCTGGACACACCGCCGAGCCGTTCACCATCGCGGCGCTCGTGGGCGTCGACATCGACATGGCGGCGGAGCAGATCGACCTGTTGCGGCGCCGGTTCCTGGTGACCGGGGCGAACGGGCGTGTCGGCATGCACGACTTGCTTCGCTTGTACGCCAAGGAACTACTTGAACAACAGGAGTCCACTTCGGACTCCCGGGTGGCACTGGACCGCCTAGTTCACGCGTACTACGGCTGCGTCAACCACGCGTTCGACCGCCAGAACCACAACAACCCGATGGTCGACGCGGACTACCTCCGCAGCTGGCGCGAACGCGACCCGGCGGGGGTCGAGGCGGTCGATGCGGCCAGCTCGCCGACCGGGTGGTTCGCCGCCGAGCACGCGAACCTGGTCGCACTCGTTCAAGCCGCGGCCGAGGCCGAACTGGAACTCACGCCGCGCTTGGCCACCAGCCTGTTCTACTTCCTGGAGATCGGCAGCCACCTGGCCGACTGGCACCGCGTCGAAGAGATCGCGAGCCGGATGGCGACTGCCCGCAGCGACCGCGCCAGATCGCTGCGCAACCGCGGCCGCCTGGCCATGATCGGTGTGCTCGCGGAGCAGGAACGGCTGCGAGACGAAGATGACGCCCGGCCAGCTCCGCCTGAAGCCTGTGACCAGGCGATCTCTCTGCTCGAACGCAGCCGGGACCTCTACCACGCCGAGTACCTGGAACACGGACGTCGCCAGGATCGTGCTGGTGAAGGCACCACGCTGCGCGAACTCGCGGATGCCTACCGGCTCGAAGTGGATCCGACCGCGCCCGGCAGGACCATCCGAAAGGCGATCGAGGCGTACCAGGCGGCGGAGGAGGTCTACGCCGAGCTGGGCAATGAGAACGGCCTCGCGTCACTGCGCCTTGCCCTCGGCATGGCCTACGCGATCAACGGCCAGTTCGGGGAAGCCGAGCAGTGCTTCCGCGCGAGCCTCGCCTACGGCGGGCTGCTCAACGACCAAGGCCGGGCGCGCCACGGCCGTCTGAAGGGCTTCTCGCTCCGCCGCCTGGCCGACCTGCACCGCGACCAAGGGCAGCTCGGCTCCGCGGTGGGCTTCTACAACGAGTGCGTCGAGGCTTTCCTGCAGGATGTCAACGATCCGGTCAGCAGGGCGCGAGCGCTTGCTGCTCGCGGCCGGGTTCAGGACGAACTCGGTGATGGCGCCGCCGGGCGGCACTCTCTGGTCGAGGCATACGACCTGCTGACCCGCCGGCCGCTCGGCGTCGACGATCCCGAGGCCAAGGTGGTCGCCAGCTGGCTGTCGCGCTTGGACAGCGACGCGTAGCTCATTCGGCGAAGGCCGCCACGATCTCCGTCGGCAGGCTCCGCAGCGTGACCAGGGTGCTGGGGAACTGGGGCTCCAGGACGGAAAAGTCCAGATCGATGATCGGCCGGTCGATGCCGTTGCGGTCCAGCACCCGCAGGCCGCCGGCCTGGGCGAGGCACATGCCCGCCGCGCCGTCCCAGACCTTCTGGTTTGGCCGGTAGAAGAGAGCGAACGGGGTGAGCACGGGCTCCGTGTGCGAGGAGATGTCGACGCAGGTCCTGACCATGTCCAGGGTCTGGGAGGTGGTCCGGGTCTTGAGTTCGAAACCCGCATCGAGGAGCGGCTGTTCCCACGGGCGCGGTGGAACACCGGAACTCCGGGTCACCGACGCCCGAAGCGGCTCCGTGGCTGATCGAGCCGCGGCCACCCGGCCGTTCACCGCGATGGGGCCGCCAGCTTCGTCCACGGAGACGCGTACTGAGCTGCGCTCCGGACCTAGCTCAGGCGCCAACACGAACGCGGCGACTGGCCGCCGCTGGTCGAGCAGGCAGACCACACTGCAGAACTCGACTTGATCCGGCCGGACGAACTGTGCGGTGCCGTCGATCGGGTCGATGATCCAGGTGCGGTTGGAAGTTGTGGAGCCGACGCTCTCCAGCGTCTGCCGGCCCTCCTCGGCGACGATGTGCGCGCCCGGGTCCGCGGCCAGGATCTTCGCGACGATGTGCTCCTGAACGGCGAGGTCAGCCTCGGACAGCAAGGTCTGGTCGGCCTTGGTCGAGACGTCCAGATCATCGAGCCGAGCCCGGAAGCTGCCCAGCAGCGGGGTCAGCGTGTCCTGAAGGTCATCCCACAGCGCACCAACATCCACTCGCTCGATCCTACGGAGCCGTGGACATCCTCGCGAGGGCCTTGCTCCCGCTGGTCATTCCCCGCGTCTCCGCAAGGATTCGACCATCCCGATCAGCCGATCTACCCGGAGGAGCAGGTCGTCGACTTTGCGCGTCAATTCAGCAGGTGAAGGTTCGACCGGCCCCTGGTTGTCCGGCGCGCCTTCATTCTCGGTCGAGTATTCGCCACGTAACACTCGGTGGCCATTGTGACTCTGGAGTTCCTCACCGCTACCCACTGTTGTCCAAGAGTGCTCCAGGTTGTCCTCTGTGGCCACTTCAGCAATCTCAAGGATCAACAATATCGTATGCAAACACTCAAATCACGCACTCACACGCAGGTTTTCGACAGAACCGCCGCACGACAGTCGGTTGTCAAACAAGTGCGCCCAGTGACCATATTTTGCGACCAGAGGACGTTCGGCGCGTTACCTTCTTTGGTTTCGGGTTTGTCGCTGGCGAACTTCAGGCTCATGTCGCCGGAGAGATACCGCAGTGCTCATAGCTCTGGCGGGGTTTGTTTTCCATCAAGCGCTTGTGTGCCAGCGACCTACCGTCCCGCTGGCCGATATCGAGGCCCTGCCAGGGCGGGTGGGATTTCGCCACGGAGGTCTTGGTGCCCGGCGCCGCGGCCCGCGCTGCCCGGAATCCAACCTCCGTCAATGCGGTGGGGCGTTCCTCGCCTCTCCCCGCGCGGAGCAGCCACGTTGCGCTGGCCTTCCTCCCGGGCGACCTCAACGCCGATCCGGCCATCCCGAACCCAGATCGCGGTGATGGTGTCGGTTCGACTGCGGCGGGCGGGTCTGAATTCCACGGTGCCGTCCTTGTCCATGGTGCGGCGGATCGGCCGCCCCCACCATGTTTGCCCAGCCTGGGATTGTGCTTCCCGAACGAGTTTCTCGTGCTGCTTTCGTCGTGCAGTCTCTTTTCGACCTGGGACGACGCGGCTGACGTGCAGGCCACGTTGCCGCACGTACTTGCCCGCAGCCTGGCCGCTGACGCCGAGTTCGGTGCCGATCTGCTTCCAGGTGTGGCCGCACGGCCGTCGCCTTCGGGCCGCCGCGATCCTATGGCCGAGTTCCTTGTCCGCGAGTTCAGAGACCAGCGTTCGCAACAGGCCAGCTGCTCGAACTGCGGCCAGCTCCGGCGTGGCAGCGAAATCTGTCTGCTCGGAGCTGGTCTGCACCCACGAGGCCATGGCATTGAGTAGCTGTTCGGTGTGGTCCACGCGCTTCTCCCGTGCGCTCGGTTAACAGGACCCCACCCCGCCCATTTGCACTATGGTATCCCCGCTCACGGGGATACCTTGGGTTTCATTTTCAGCAAAAGACCTGGTCGAGAAGGTGCGCCGGGCCGACCATCGAGGATGGCCCACTGTGGGCGCGGTGAACCGGATCCTGCCCGACCGGTGCCAGTCCTCCCCGCAGTCGTCCGGGGCCGGAGCTGCCTCGGCACGGCCGCTGAGGATCCAGGCGGGATAGGCCGCGCATTTGCGCCGCGCGAGGCCCCACAGCGCCGTCTGAAAAGTGTGGGAAACTCCCGCCGCATCGACCGTCGGGCACCCGCTCTGAGCAGCAAAGAAAGCCCTCTGACCCCATGAACGCTGTCATGGTTGTATGGGCCGGTAAGGCCCATCTTGCGGCGGCCTTGCCGCCGTTTCTTCGGGGTGCGACCTTTTGTCGCGCCCCGCGCCGTGCATGGCCGGGACCGGCCCTGGTCAGCTCTAGCGCCTGGCTCTGGCCTAGTCAGCCAGCAGCCGCGATGAAGGTGGTGAGCACCGGCTCGTGGCCGAAACGCCGGATGTCCATCTCGTACCTGTCGAGTTCCGACTCGTCGCCGCCGGAACGGCGGACAGCGTTGATGAGCAGGCGCTTGAGCTGCTGGTGGTCGAGCAGGTCCACCTCGGCGGTGAGTCTGCGGACCACGACGTCATCGCGTCGGATCTCCAACTCGGCGAACTCCACCCCGGGCCGCTCGTCGTCCTCGCGCAGCTCAAGTTCGGCCAGCACTGGAGCAGATGGAGGAGAGGCCGCACGCTCGATGGTGCGCACGGTGATGCGGCGGCCGCGGCTTCCTTCGACCAGGCCCCACTCTTTGAGCAAGGTGATCGCGCGGTGGGCGGTGCTGATCGCGAACCCGTTGTCGGCGGCGAGCTGCTTGGTGCTCGGCAGGGGAGTGTGCGCGGGGAACGTGCCGTCCACGATCTGCTCGCGCAGCTTGACGGCGAGCTTCTCGTACGGGGAGCACAGCTCGCGCTGCACACGGTTCGCGGCTGATGTGGGCACCGGCCGGGCGGGCATGCGGTTGAGGAGCTTGCCCGCCGCGCGCTGGTCGGCTTCGGAGACCCAGGCGGCGTAGACCCGCAGCGTGGTCGAGCCGCCTCCGGCATGGCCGAGGCGGCCCGCGACGGTGCGGACGTCGACGCCGGCGGAGATGAGTTCCGTGGCGGAGTAGTGCCGCAGCTCCTTGAGCGAGGTGTCGATGCCGAGGCGCTCGGCGAGGCGCCGGTACCGCTGGCTGACCGTCACGGGTTTGGGTGGTTCGGATCCGTCCGGCACCGGGGAGAACACGAAGGCGTCCTTGCTGAGTTCGATGCCGAGGGCCGCGGCCAGGGCGACGCAGCGCTCCCACTGGTCGGTGAGGACGGCGACGGTTTCGGAGTCCAGGGCGATGCGGCGGTCCTGATGTGTCTTGGTGTCCTTCTCGAAGATCTCGCTGCCGTCGCTGGCGATGGCCTTTTCCATGTGCACCACGGCGTTGACGAGGTCGATGTGCCGCCAGCGCAGGGCACAGACCTCGCCGCGCCGGGAGCCGGTGGTCATGGACAGCCAGACCAGCGCTCCCCAGCCCGGATCGTCCAGCCAGGCCCGGTTGAGCAGGGCGGCGGCCTCCTCCGCGGACGGGGGCTGCGGGTTCGGCCTGGCGGCGGCCGGCGGCTCGGCGTGGTCGACCGGGTTCACGCTCACCCACTTCCAGCGCACCGCCTTGCCGAAGGCGCCGCTGAGGAGGAAGTGGGCCTTGCGGACGGTGTCCCCGGCGAGCGGGTTGCACTTGTGCGGACCACACCGCTCGTCACAGTCGTGCTTGCGCTTGGTGCGGTGCTCGGTGAAGCGCTTCTTCTTGCAGTGGATGCGGCAGCGGCGGAGTTCGGCGTAGAGGGAGTCGAGCATGTCGACGTCGACGGCGCCGACCTTCTCCTTGCCGATCAGGGGGCGGATGTGGAGGTCGGCGACCTGGCGATACCGGGTCAGGGTGGTGCGTCCGACATCGATGTTGCCGAGGTACTTGTCGAGCAGCTGGCTGACCGTGGCGCTGGTCCGGGGGTTGCGGCGCTCGTCGACCTCGGCCAGCAGGCGGGTGCGGGCCTTCTCGGCGAGGTCGGCCGCCTTCGGGCCCGCCGGGATGATCTCGATCAGGTCGTGGCGGCCCTTGGTCACCGGGTCGACGCCCGCGTAGACGCGGACGCGGAGTGCTCCGCTCGGCAGGGTGTCGATGCTTCCGCGCTGCCGACGCTTCCCTCGTGCGGCACGCGTCATGAGGCCACGATACGAGCGGCTCGTGTCACAGGCCGTGTCACGCGGACCGGGCTGCGATCTTGCTGGCCAGCATTTGTGCTGGTGAGAGATGGTGGCCCCGGCAGGATTCGAACCTGCGACACCCGCTTTAGGAGAGCGGTGCTCTATCCCCTGAGCTACGAGGCCGGGACAAGCTAGGCCAGCCTAGCGGGTGGGCGGCGGCTTGTCCTCGGTGGATCGGGCTGAGCCCGGAGGGGTGGCGGAGATCGCACCCACGTCCCCTCCGGGCACCCGGCACTCAGCCCTTGGCGAGCTGGGCGTTGATCCAGTTCTTCAGGTCGCGCTCGGCGTTGGCGCCGCCGTAACCGATCTTGCGGGAGTCGGGCAGGTCCTTGGCGTTGCGGATGCCCTGGAGGGTCGGCAGGTACTTGATGTTGTGCTTGTCCAGGATCGCCTTGGACTCGTCCGCGTCGACCTCGGCGAGCACCCACTTGCCGCCGTTCTCCTTGGCCATCTTCTCGATGACCGGCTTCATCTTCTGGCACGGAGGACACCAGGTGGCGCCGAAGTCCATGATGACCAGCTTCTGCTTGGAGGTCTCCATCACCTGGTCGTAGTTGGCGCTGGTCACGTGGACGATGTTCTCCTCGGCGCGGACGCCGGAGGTTTCCACGCTGCTGGGCGCGGCGGTGGCGGTGCCGGCGAGGGCGGCCGTGGCCAGGGCGGCCGCGGCCAGTGCGGCGGCGAAACGGGTCTTGCGCATGGTGGTTCCTTTCGATCAATGGTGGGACATCAGGCGGGGAAGAGGTGTTTGTCCGCCGGGATGGCGGTGCCGTGCGACCAGGCCGCCAGGAACTCCTTGAGGTCCATCTGCGCCTCGGCCTCCAGGTACAGCTCCAGGTCGTGCCAGCCCTGGTTCCAGCCCTGGTTTATGGTCGGGAAGTTGGACAGGACCGTGGCGAACGCGCGTTCGCCGATCTTGCGGCGCAGGGCGTGCACGAACAGCGCGCCCTTGTCGTAGATCGCGCTGAACTCCTTGCCGCGGCCCGGATCGGCGAGTTTGCGGGACCAGAAGGCGGCGTTGCCTCTGACCGACTCGACGAGCTTGCGGTAGTGGGCGTCCAGGTCCTTGTTCTCCTTGGCCTCGGCCCACATCCAGCTCAGGTAGTTCGCGAAACACTCGTGCGTGCAGGTGTCGGCCCAGTTCTCCACCGACATCGACCCGCCCCACCACTGCGCGGCCAGGGTGCGGATGAGCGCGTTGAGGTCGGCGTTGCGGCCCAGCACCGGGCGGGTCTGACTGCCCACCTGGTACGGCAGGTTGTCGGCCAGGTGCACGCTGCCGACGGTGCCGAAGTGGTAGTCGCCGAGCTTGCCGTTGAGGAACTTCAGCACCTCGGGCAGCTTGTCCGCCAACGCTTTCCCGTTGCTGCCGGGTGCGAACGCGGAGAGCACCGACGTGCTGTCCACTGTGGACTCTTGGAAGGTCCACTTGTCGATGCCCAGCATGATCAGGTGCGGGGACACCGGATCGGTGGCGGTCCAGGTGGTGGTCGTTTTTCCGTTGCTGGTGCTGGGTTTGTTCCGGGTTCCGTTGGAGACGCTGTGCCAGCCCTCCGGCGTGGTGGTGGTGACGGTGAAGGTGGCCTTGTCCATCGGGGTCTCGTTGACCGGGAACCAGGTGCTCGCCGAATGCGGGGCGCCCGCGGCGATCACGCCGCCCGAGGGGGTGCCGCGCCAGCCGCCGAGGCCGGTGACCGGGTGCCGGACCGGTTGCGGCTGCCCGCAGTAGGCGACCTCGACGACGATCTCGGCGTCCTTGGCCAGCGGACTGGCCGGGGTGATCACCAGTTCGTGCTCGCCGGTGCGGGTGAACTTGGCGGGCTGGCCGTTGACCTTGACCGAGCTGACCTTCAGGCCGCGCAGGTCCAGGTTGAACCGGCTCAGCTCCTGGGTGGTCTTCGCGGTGATCTTGGCGATGGCGTCCAGGCCGCGGGTGGCCGGGTCGTAGGACAGCTTCACGTCGTACGCGCTGACGTCGTAGCCGCCGTTGCCGTCGGTGGGGTAGTACGGGTCACCGGCGCCGTCCTTGCCCGGTTCGGGGGCGGCCAGTGCCGTGCCCGCACCCAGAGCGAGCGTGCTGACCAGGGCGCCGAGCGCCAGGCTGAGCTTGCGCATCAGGCCACCGCCCGCTCGGTGGACAGGCCGGCGCCCGCCCAGTCCTCGATGCCCTCGCGGTACTTGCGCACGTTGGCGTAGCCGAGCTGCAACAGCCGCTGCCCGACGAACTCGCTGTTGCGGCAGGGCACGTTCGCGCAGTACACGACGACCGCGACATCCTTGTCCGGCAACACCTTCGGCGCGTACTCGTCGGTGAAGTCGGCGGCCTGCTCGTACGGGAAGCCGGGGATGTTCACCGCGCCCGGCAGGTGCTCCCGCTCGTAGTAGGCCACCGGCATGGTGTCCACCACGACGACTTTGCCTTGCGCCAGTTCGGTTTCCAGCTCGGCGCGACTGATCAGGGGCAACACGGTGCTTCCTCCTTTGTGGACGGTGCGGTGCGCGCGGTCGGCACGCTGCCGAGCCCGCGGGTCAGGCCGAGGCGGCCCAGCAGCAGGTAGCCGAAGAAGGCCGCCAGCACCGAGGTGAGGGTGGGGATCCCGAAGGGCAGCAACGCGCCCGCCACCGCGCCGAGCACCCAGCAGGCAGCGGCCGCGGGCACCCAGTCCGGCGCGGTGGCGGGCAACTCGCCCCGGGCCCGGGACTCCTCCAGGTCCCGGCGCCAGGTGCGAACCAGGAAGTACTCGGCGATCACGATCCCGGCGATCGGCGGGCTGATCACCCCGATCCAGGTCAGGAATCCCTGGAACTGGTCGAGAATCCCCAGCGCGGACAGCACCGAGCCGAGCAGCCCGAGCCCGATCGTGGCGGCGATCCGGTTGGTGCGCCTGCCCAGCAGCACGTCGATGGTGTTCACCAGGCCGAGCGAGGCGCAGTACAGGTTCCAGTCGTTGACCTTGAGGATGGCCGCGACCAGGATCAGCGTGCCGAGGAAGCCCGAGGACGAGGTGATGATGTGCACCACGTCGGAGGTCTTGGCCGCGTGTGCCAGCAGCACCCCGATCAGCCCGATCACGAACTCGCCGAGGGTCACGCTGAGCACGGTCTGCTTGACCACGTCGCCGGTGCTGCGGTTGAACCTGGTCAGGTCCGGGGTCATGATCGCGCCCATGATGAACGCGCCGGAGACCAGCGTGGTGCCCGCGGCCAGCGACAGCGCCGGACCCGGTGGCGCCGCGCTCATCAGCTCGCTCAGCGAGTGCAGGCGCAGGCCGTCCCAGATCGCGTAGCCGCTGAGCAGCAGGAAGGCCGGCACGGTCAGGTAGGCGGTCCAGGCCATGCCGTGGATGCCGAAGACCACGATCGCGGTCACCAGCAGTCCGCCGATCAGCGACCAGGCCCACAGCGGCGGCCCGCCGAGCAGGTTGCGCAGGCCCTGGGCGAACGCGCCGTTCTGCACGCCGAACCAGCCGGCCAGGCTGATCGTCATCAGCAGCCCGACCAGTGCCGAACCGCGGTGCCCGAACCCGGACCAGCGGGTCAGCACCGAGGTGGACAGCCCCTCCCGCATCCCGGCCACGCCGAGCAGGACGGTGATCACCTCCATGATCGCCGCGCCCAGCGTGATGGCCAGCACCGCGTTCCAGAACGTCATCCCGAATCCGAGTACCGCGCCCAGCAGGAACTGGTGGAAAGAGGCAATCTGGCCAAATCGCTGCACGGCGATGGAAAACCACGGCTGGCGGGCTGACTCCGGTACCCGGGTAAGGGAGTAGTCGTCGCGGCCCACCGCGTTCGCTGTTCCGCTCATGCCAAAAAGTCTGTGCATTTCGGCATTCGATTGCACCCTACTTCTGGGGGGTGCTTTTCGAGGTGCCTTGAACTGAATTTCAGGCGTTCACAACGCGTTGACGTGCGGGTTTGCTCCGACGTACGAAGAGGTCAGCACGTAGTGGAAACCTCAACGAACGGAGCGCGCGATGTATGTGGTGAACCCGCTGGTGGAAAGCTGTCCGGCTTCGGTGATCGAGGCAGAACATGCCTGTGTAGGTATTAGCCCGTTTAACGGATATTTCACTCCGGAACGCATCAACGAACTCGCCGCCTGGGCGGTGCGGACGTTCCCGAGTTGCCACTTCTTTGTGCCCGACGGGCCATCGGTTTACACCCTGGAGGCCCTCGGCTATTCCCCGAGCAAGGCGCGGTCCAAGGCGCGGCGGCAGGGCTGCTACGTCTACAACAAGATCCACAAGGCACTGGCCGAACTGGGTGTGCCAGACCCGGGCGCGCTGATCCTGGACTCGGCCACGCTGGAGCACAACCCGGAATACCAGCGGCAGCTGGCGCACGGCGAGCAGCTCTACCGCGTCGACGAGGAGTTCCGCTCGGCCTGCCTGCAGGCCAGCCACTGGGTGCTCGACCGCAAGTTACCGGACGGCCAGCGGCCCAGCCCCGAGCAGCTGGCCAAGGCGGTGCGTTACTTCCTGGCCGAGTTGCCGCTGTTCGCCGGCACCACCGGCATCGTCGGCCGCCGGGCCTCGGTGTTCGTCTACCACCAGCGGGTGGCCTTCCTGGAACGCTTCTACCGGCGCGAGCTGAGCTGGAAACCCGCTGCGGGACAAGGGTTCCTGGTGGTCACCCCGGTCGGCGAACTGGTCAGCGCCACAGCCAGCTGATGCCGTGCCCGCCCGGTCCGAGGTCGAAACCGACGAGCTGCGCCTCGTTGCGCGCGCCCAGGCGCAGCTCGGTCGCCTCCCGCTGGCCGTCCCGGCCGGCCGGGTGCGCGGCGGCGCGATGCACCCGCCACACCTTGGCCGGGGTGGCCCGCGGATCGAAGGCCACGGTCAGCCGGTACTCCCGGCAGCCCAGCAGGAACCGGCGCTCGCAACTGGTCACCAGCGCCTCCTCCGGCCGGTAGCCCAGCTCGTAGTCGGCCAGGCAGGTCTCGGTCTGCCGCAGCGGCCGGTCGAAGCGCAGTTCGGCGAGCACCCCGCCGCCGTCCGGGTCGGTGTGGATCCGGCCCAGCCGGCAGGTGTCGCTCTGCCAGCGATTGGGCAATGCACCCGCGGGTGCGGCCAGCCGCACCAGGTGCCGGTCCACGCCGTCGACCATGGCCTGCAGCACCGCCCGCACCCGCATCGAGCGCACCGCCCGGTCCGGCCCGACCGTCCAGTGCTCGTGCACGCTCAGCGGCACGATGGCATCGGCGGGGTGTGGCAGCCGGCGGCCGGAGATCGGCGCGCCACGGCGGCCGCGCAGCACCAGCGGGTGCACCGGCGGCGCGGGCGGTTCCGGCGCCGGGCGGTCCAGCAGGGCCAGCAGGGCCCGCGGCGGCAGCTCCAGCACCTCCTCCAGCTCGCGCAGCACCCGCAGCGAGGCGTGCCGGTGCGGGCGGCTCTGCCCGCGTTGCCAGTAGCTCAGGCTGGCCAGGCTCACCCGGTGCCCGCGATCGGCCAGCCGGACCTGGATCCGTTGCAGGGTAAGGCCGCTGAGCTGGATGGCCAGGTACAGGGCGTGATGGAACGGGCCGGAGCGCAGCGCCGCGGTCAGTTCCTCTGGCACCGTCGCCGCTGTCATGGTTCCCCCGTCCGCCGCCTGCTTGATGTGCGCCATTGTTGAAAACTGGTGTCGAGAAGAGCACCCCACCATGGGTGTAGGGATTTCACAATATTTTCAGTTTCAGTCTGTTTTCAGTTGACTCGAAGTCAGTTCCAGCACCAGCGCATGCCGTAATAGCCGGGCGGCAGGTCGAAGTCGATGAAATGGGCAACAAGGTTCCCATCAACCTGAATGTCCCCGACATCCACTGTCGGCGAGCTGTTGTCCGGCCGGAACACCCGCCACACCCTGGCCGGTGGATCACCGGCGGGGAACCGCACGGTCAGGCAGTAGGTCTGCGCGCCCGCCCGGAACCCGCCGCCCCAAGCGGTGCAGGCCGGGCCGCGTCCGGTGAACTCGAAGACCGTGTCCACCAGCAGGTTCTCCCCGCGGCGCAGTGGGTGCGGGAAGCGGGCCTCCACCACCATCACCCCGGCCTGGTGATCAGTGGCCACCCGGCCCAGCCTGGTCCGCTCGCTGCGCCAACGCACTGGCAGCTCGCCCGGCTCGCAGGCCGCGATCACCGCGTCCCGGTCCACCCCGTCGATCCTGGCCTGCCGCAGTATCTGCAAGTCCAGCGCGTCGATGCCGCGCCCGGGGGCCAGTGCGAGGTGCTCGTGCACGCTCAGCGCGATGAGCTGCCCGTCGAAGGGGTTGGCCAGCTCCACCAGCAGCCGCTGCACCGTCTCGGCGTTCGCGCACACCTGCCGGGGCGTCACCGCGTACCAGGGCCGTTCCGGCGCGGGCTGCTGCTGCCGGGCCGGGCTGAGCAGGGCCTGCAGGGCGCCCTGGGGCACCCCGACGACCTCCTCCAGCGCGCGCACCAGCGCGGCCGAGCGCGGTCTGCTCCGGCCACGCTGCCAGTAGCTCAACGTGGCCAGACCGACCGGCATGCCGCGCTCGGCCATCCTGGCCCTGATCCGGGCCAGGGTCAGCCCGCTGGCCTGGATCGCCAGCCGCAATGCGTGCTCGAACGGACCGGTGCGCAGGGCCTCATGCAGTCCGCTCGACGCCATCTCCGATTTCCGCACACCGCCGATGGTGGCA
This sequence comes from Crossiella sp. S99.2, assembly GCF_023094165.1. Taxonomy (GTDB): domain Bacteria; phylum Actinomycetota; class Actinomycetes; order Mycobacteriales; family Pseudonocardiaceae; genus Crossiella. The sequence goes on from NZ_JALMDK010000002.1 coordinate 651,622, forward strand.
GACAACGGCTTTCCAGAACATTTCGGTTTTCAGTGCGCGTAAACTTCAATTTCGAATAATGAGTAGCCGTACCGGGTGGCCCGGCTGATCCCGGTCATCCGCACGAATCGTGCCTGGGTGGCCGCGAACGGGATGTTGTCCTCGCCGCCGTCACCCTCGGCCACCGTCGCGACCGGCCGCCACTGCTGCCCGTCGGCGGAGACCTCGATCCGGTAAGCCTTGCCGTAGGCGGACTCCCAGCGCAGCACCGTCCTGGCCACCTGCTGCACCGAACCGAGGTCCACGGTCAGCGACTGATTGTCCGACCAGTCACTGGCCCACCGGGTGGTCCGGTCGCCGTCCACCGCCTTGCCGGGCGGGGACGGGTACATGCCGGTCTCGTGGCTGGACGCGCTGATCGCCTTGGCCTGGGCCAGATTGCCGATCTGCTCGCTGCGGCGGGCCGGGAACTCGATCACCTGCTGGTAGGTGGGCCGGTTCTGCCACTGGGTCTTGTCCTGGGTGATGCCGCCGGTGGGCCGGTGGATGATCTGGTCCCGGCAGAACTGGTCGCCCGGCTTGCAGTCGGCGTCGCCGGGGTAGGTGGTGGTGGCCGGGGTGTTCACCGCGACGCGCAGCGAGTCCAGCAGCGCGGTGCGGCAGGCGGCGGCGTTCCCGTTGCCGCAGAAGGCGGTCGGCGTCCACGCCTGGACCGGGTCGCCGAGCACCTTGCGCAGATCCTTGTGCACGTAGCCGTACCAGCCGTACTGGAAGGCCGAGCCGGTGTGCCCCGGCTGCTCGTCCACCCGCATCGCGGACAGGAAAGCCTTGTGCAGCGCGGGTTCCAGGCCGGGCTCGAACATCGCCTTGGCCAGCAGCGGGAACCAGGCGTCCAGCACCCGGATCGCCTCGGTGTGCAGGTAGACGTACTTGCCGGAGGCGGTCGGATCGCCCTCGGTGGTGCGATGCCCGCCCGCGCGCTGCCAGGCACGCAGCTGGGCCACCGCGGTGGCCAGCGCCGGGTCGGTGATGGGGGCCTGGTCGAGCACCCGCAGCAGCAACGGCAGCACCTTGTCCGCGCGCAGGTCCACTGTGGACGCGTCCGCCATCGCCTTGGTCAGCTTGGCCCTGGTGAACTTCTCACCGCGGTCCAGCAGCGGCTTGATCCGGTCGTCCAGGGGCTGCGAGCGGTGCACCGGGCCGAAGCTGAAGTTGCCGTCCGCGGCCGAGAAACCGGGCGCCTGCTTGTTGTTCCAGCTGGTCAGGTAGTCCTGGTTGACCACCTGCGGGTGCTGCTCGAACGGGGTGTACCTGGCCTGGTTGTCCGCGGGCCGCCAGTCCTGCCACTCATACGCGGTGTCCGCGCGCACCGGCAGGTTCGGGTCGTGGCCGGGCTTGCGCACCGGGTTGAAGCCGGAGTTGAAGTAGGCGATGTCCTTGCTGTCGGCGTAGAACCAGTTGAAGCCGTAGCCGATCTGGTTGGCCGCGCGCTGGAAATCCGCGGCCGAGCGGATCGCGTCCGGGTCGTTGAACAGCTGGAAGCCCAGGGTGGACTCGACCTCGCGCAGGTAGGTCGAGCGCAGCTTGGTGAAGGCCACCGGCTTGCCGGCCACGGTGCCGCGGTGGGAGATCAGGCCGAGCTTGGTGCGCTGGGTGACCAGCGTGTACGACCCGGCAGGGGTGGCGTCGGCCAGGCTGGGCTTCCAGGCGTTCTTCTTGGTCAGCTCCTCGATCGCCAGGCATTCGCCGCGGAAGCGGTAGTGCGCCGACTGCAGGGTGGGCGCGCCGCCGCCGGGCTCGCACAGCTCGACCGCGTAGCTGTCGGTGATGTCCTGGGAGGCGGTGGTCGCGCTCCACGCGTAGTCCTGGCCGCGGCCGAGCAGCACGTACAGGCCGAGTCCGGCGAAGGAGGCGCCGCGCGAGCTGATGCCGGGGGCCTGGATCTCCTGGACGGTCAGCAGCTGTGGGGCGAAGTAGCCGGTCTGCGGGCCGAACACGGCCACCGGGTGGCCGCTCTCGGTGTGCGCGCCGGAGACCAGCAGCGCGTTGGACATGCCGCGCTGGGCAGGCGGCGCGGGGGCCAGCGAGTCCTTGCTGGCCGGGCCGGTGGGATCGCGCACGATCGGCTGCTGCACCACCGAACCGCGGTCGGGCAGCACCACGCCCGCGGCGTCGGGATCGCTGGAGCCGTACGGGAAGGAGGTGCCGTTGTGCACGGTCACCGGGGCTTCCGGGTCGTTCTGCGCGCGGAAGGCCGACCAGACCGCGTCACCCTGGGCCTTGCCGTAGCGGGCCCGTGCCTCGACCAGGGCCACCGCGGAGATGACCTCCTGGCCGCCGCCCGCGCCGAAGATGCCGCCGACCAGTGAGGCGATCGCGCCGATGTCGGTGGGCTTCCAGGGTTCCGGCCCGCCCTCGTTGGTGATCGCGTTGGCCTTGCCGATGGCCACGTACTCACCGGGGAAGTACCGGCCCGCCTTGCTCTGCGAGATGTAGAGGTTGATGCCGGCCACGTAGTCCTGCACGTCCTGCTTCATCTGCTTGCCGCGCGGGCCGAGCTGGTCCAGCCGGTCGAACTGGGCCTGCAGATCGGCCTCGGTGTAGGGCGCGATGGACCACTGCTGCTGCTCGAACTCGCGGTTGCCGATCGCGCCGCCGGCGAAGGAGGAGACCTCGCCGCGGCCGACGTGCCGGAGCACGTCCATCAGGAACAGCCGGTCCTGCGCGGAGGCGAAGCCGGAGCCGAACATGCCGCCGGAGCGGGTGGTCCCGGTGATGTGCGGGGTGCCGGTGGCCTTGTCCCGCACGATGGTCACGTCCGGGCGCGGTGAGCTGGTGCTGGCCACCTGGTCGGGCGGCACGCCGAAGGAGGCGTCGTTGAAGTAGGTGTTGAGCTGCTCGTTGGTCAGGCCGCTGTAGCCCCAGACCAGCTTCTCGTAGCGGGATTTCTGGTCGCTGGAGTGCGGCGGGCGGATGCCCAGGGTCTTGAACAGCAGCAGCTCGGCGAAGGTGGCGTTGCCGTTCTGGCCGGGCGGCAGGATGTCGTCGCACTGGCTGATGCAGTAGTCAGGTGGTGGCGCGGCGGCCCGGGTGCCGGTGGGTTGCGCGACCGCGGGCGGGGCCCCTAGCAGGGCGATGGTGGTCGCAGAGGTGAGCAGCAGCCCCAGGCTTCGTCGCATCGCCATCACTCCTCGTGGGTTGTGACGCACGTTACGGGCGAGTAGCTTCTCGTGAAAGAGGTTCACGTTCGTGCGTTCGGATGATCCGAAAATGCTGGCGAGAGCGCTCTACTCACCCGTTCGGTAACTCTGCGTGGAGATCCGGTTCCCTAAGTGGATGCTGCGCAAACGTCTCGAACGTGATGGGATAACCGCAAAGTGACATAGATAGGCAATACTGCACGCCCACGCTTACTCGTGACCACGTCACGCCCAATCGGGGAGGCGTCCGTGATCAAGGTGCTACTGGTCGATGATGAAGACCTGGTGCGCTCCGGACTTCGCATGATCCTGTCCCGCGCAGGCGACATTGAGGTCGTCGGCGAATGCGACGACGGCTCGCTCGTCGTCGATCGGGTCCGTCAGCTGCGGCCGCACGTCGTGCTGCTCGACATCCGCATGCGCACAACAGACGGCCTGTCCGCGCTGCGCAGGTTACGTTCGCTGCCCGAGCCGCCCAAGGTGGCCATGCTGACCACGTTCGACATGGACGAGTACGTCAGCGAGGCGCTCCGGCTGGGCGCCAGCGGGTTCCTGCTCAAGGACACCGAGCCGACCCAGCTGGTCAAGGCAGTGCGCGATGTCGCCCGTGGCGGCGCGGTGCTGGACCCGGGCGTGGCCGCCCGGGTGCTGGCCGCGGTCGCGCACGGCGAACGGGCCGCCGAACCGGCCCGCAGCCTGCTCGGCAACCTGTCCGAACGTGAGCGCGAGGTGCTCGCGCTGATCGGCCAGGGCATGTCGAACGCGGAGATCGGCAGTGCGCTGCACCTGTCCGAGGCCACCGTGAAGGGCTACGTGTCCTCGGTGCTCGGCAAGATCGGCGCGGTGAACCGGGTGCAGGCGGCGCTGGTCGCCTACCGCGGTGGCCTGATCGCCTGATCGTTAGCCCACACACCGAGTTGGCCCAACTGGTACGGCAAGTTGGGCCAACTCGGCGTACCAGTTGGGCCAACTCGTGCGGTCAGGTGGAGCGGATGAGGGGTGGGTGGACCTCGACGCGGTTCCGGCCGTGGCGTTTGGCGCGGTAGAGGGCCTCGTCCGCGGCGTCGAAGAGGTCGTCCAGGTTGGCCGGGCCGGCCGCCACGCCAATGCTCACGGTGGGTCGCCGGGTGCTGCCCAGCACCAGCGACCAGTCGTGGCAGTCCACCGCGGACCGGATCCGCTCGGCCACCGCGGGCCCGGCGTCCTGCCATTCGTCGGTGGCGTCCACCAGCAGCACCACGAACTCGTCCCCGGCCCAGCGGGCGACCACGTCGTCGGCCCGGCATTCCGCGCGCAGCAGCTGGGCGATCTCGCGCAGCGCCACATCGCCCGCGGCGTGCCCGGCGTCGTCGTTGAGGCCCTTGAACCAGTCCACGTCGACCAGGACCAGCCAGGGCACCCGGCCCTTGGCCGCGGTGCTCTCCAGCAGCAGCGGCGCGGCCCGTTCCAGGCCGAGCCGGTTGGACAGGCCGGTCAGCGGATCGCGGGCGGCGGCCTCCTGCGCGGCCATCGCCAGCCGCTGCGCCTGCACCGCAAGCCGCCGCTGTTCCAGGGCCTGGCCGAGCCCCTCCTGCAGGGTCTCCACCGCCTTGCGCCCGGAGGCCACACTGCGCCGCAACGCCTCGGACTCGCCCACGTAGTCGCCGAGTTCGGCGCAGATGTTGGCCAGGTCCAAGGAGAACCGCAGCAGCAGCGTGGTGTCGTTGATCTTCTCCGCCTCGGCCACCGCGCGGCTGGCCATGGTGCGTGCGTCGGTGAGCCGGTTCTGGGTGTGCCGGATGGTGGCCAGCACCCAGTGGCACATGGCCAGGCCCCAGCGGTCTTCGTGCGCGGTGGCCAGCCGTTCGGCCGCGCGGGCGGTGCGCTCGGCCGCGGCCAGTTCGTTGATCCCGGCCAGCGCGCGGGCGTAGGAGCCCAGCAGCGCCCGGTGCACGTAACCCGAGCCGACCAGCTGCAGGCCCTCCCTGAGCAGTTCGCTGGCCTCGGCGAAGATCCGGCCGGATGCCTCCGGCGGGGCGTCCACCGCGCGGAAGTTCAGCGCCGCGCCCAGTCGTTGCAGGCAGTGCGCCAGGGTGTGCGGGTCGTCGGCGTCGCGGGCCACCTGGACGGACAGGCGCATCATGTCCAGCCCGGCCCTGCGGTGCCCGATGCCTTCTAGGAGGTAGGCCAGCATGCCGATGGTCTGCGCCGCGGCCGGGCCCTTGGGCTGATCGGTCTCCAGCTCGGTCCAGCCGTCCGCGGCCAGCTCCAGGGCCAGCGGCAACCGGCCCAGCCGCCAGGCCACCACGGCCCGGTAGACCAGCACCGTTGCCCGGCGCCAGCGGTCGCCGTCCTCGGCCGCGGGGGAACGCACCACCACGTCGTCGAAGAGGGTGTTGGCCTCCACGACCCGGCCTGAGTCCAGCAGGATCCGCACCTCGCGGTCCTGCCGCGGGATGTCGCCTTCCTGCCGCGGGAGATCGACCCCCGTCACCGGATCGTCCTGCTCACCGTGCCCTCGGCCTCCACCACCTGGTACGACCTGCCCGACAGGCTACCGTCACCGTCGCTGCCCGTACCGTTCATGGTGCACAACGTCATCAAGCGGCAGTCTCTTCCGCCAGCCGTGCCGCTCCAGATCCGGCGTCTGGGCGAGTCCACGCACCGGTCCGAGGCAGAGCCAGGCCACCGGCCGGACCCCGCCGGGAATGCTCAGCAACCTGCGCAGGAACTCCTCCCGGTAGAAGCTGACCCAGCCCACGCCCCAGCCCTCGGCGGTGGCCGCCAGCCAGAGGTTCTGGATGGCCAGACATACCGAGTACAGGCCGGCGTCGGCGATCGCGTGCCGCCCGAGCACGGCGGGCCCGCCGCGTTCCGGGTCGTAACTGACCACCACGCCGAGGCTGGACTCCATGACCCCCTCGACCTTGATCCGGGCGAAGGTCTCGGCCTGCTCGCCCGCGAGGCCGGCCGCGAAGACACTGCGTTCGGCCTGCACGTGTTCCTGAAAGGCCCGGCGCAGCGCCCGATCGCGCACCACGACGAAGTCCCAGGGCTGACTCAGCCCGACGCTGGGCGCGGCGTGCGCGGCGGTGAGGATGCGGCGCAGGATCGGCTCCGCCACCGGTGCGCCGGTGAACTCCGCGCGCACATCGCGCCGCCGGTGCAGCACCTCGTAGAAGGCCGACGACCTGCTTGCAGGGTCGAGCGTCAATGGGGTGTCCAAGGGGGAGTCCATCCGGCCGATCCTGCCTGACCGCGGTTGGCCCGACCCCGGCGGTCCGGTGGTCAACACCGCGTAAAGGTGCGGGTACCCAGCGTCAAGATCGCGTTGACGGCGGTCGCGGCCGCCTCTGGTGCCGGGGTGGACTGGGGTGTGCTGTTCGTTCCGGTCACCCCGGACACCGCACGAGTGCCCCGGCTGGCCTGTCCGCAGGGCTCCGGGCTCGGATTCGGTGTCGGGTTCACGCTCACCGGGGTCGTGGTGCTCGCCGCGGCCCGGCCCGCGCTCGCGCTGCTGGTCGCGATCGCCGGGGTCGCCCTGGTCTCCGCGCTCACCACGGTGCCGGGCGCGTTGCTGGTCGCGGCCCAGTCCTGGGGGCTGCACGTCGGTTTTGTCGCCGGGCACTTCGGCGAACTGAGTTTTGACGAGCACGCCAGGTGGACCGGCGCGCTGCTGGTCGTGGTGGCGGTGCTGGCGAGCGTGGCGGGGGCGGTGGCCAGGACCGTGCGCACCGCCCCCTCGCTCAGCGCGCGGGCTTCGCCGGTCCGGGGTAGGGCAGCAGGGCCATCTCCCGCGCGTTCTTGATCGCGGTCGCCACCTCGCGCTGCTGGGACGGGGTCAGCCCGGTCACCCGGCGGGAGCGGATCTTGCCGCGGTCGGAGAGGAACTTGCGCAGCAGACCGACGTCCTTCCAGTCCACGTGGAAGATTCCCTCGCGCAGCAACAGGTTCGGCTTGCGCTTGAGACCGGGGCGGCGCTCGAACTTGGCCATGGTCGCTCTCCTCACCAGCTCGACTTGCGGACGCCGGGCAGTTCGCCGCGGTGGGCCATCTCGCGCAGCCGCAGCCGGGAGATGCCGAAGGCGCGGAAGAACCCGCGCGGGCGGCCGTCGGCCACGTCCCGGTTGCGCAGCCGGGTCGGGCTGGCGTTCCTGGGCAGCTTCTGCAGCGCGGCCAGCGCGGCGGCCTGCTGCTCGGTGCTGGACTTCGGCGAGCGGATGATCTCCTTCAGCTCGGCCCTTTTCTCCGCGTACCGGCTGACGATCTCGCGCCGCTGCAGGTCGCGGGCGATCTTGGATTTCTTGGCCATCAGCGCTCTTCCTTGAACTCGACGTGCTTGCGCAGCACCGGGTCGAACTTGCGGATCACCAGCCGGTCCGGGTTGTTGCGGCGGTTCTTGCGGGTCACGTAGGTGTAGCCGGTGCCAGCGGTGGACCGGAGCTTGATGATCGGGCGGAGTTCGTTGCGGGCCATCAGACCTTCTCCCCTCGGCGGCGCAGCTCGGCCACCACGGATTCGATGCCGCGCTTGTCGATGGTCTTGATGCCCTTGGCGGAGACCCGCAGGTTGATCCACCGGTCCTCACTGGCCAGCCAGTAGCGGCGGCGCTGGATGTTGGGCAGCCACCGGCGCGAGGTCCGCACATGCGAGTGCGAGACCTGTTTGCCGTAGCCCGGCTCTCGGCCGGTCACCTGGCAGCGGGCGGACATGCGCGGCTCCTTCACGATCTTGTTGCGAACGACATCCATTTTCGTTTAGCTCGCTCCGAGGGTAGCCTGAGCTTGTCGGTGATGGAAATCGTTCCCAACTGGAGGATGACGTGACGCCACCCCGCACCTCGTTGGTGCTGGTCGCGGGCCTGGCGGCCGGACATGCCAGCGCCGTGGCTGACCGCTTCGCGGCTGATCCGGGCACCGTGGTGGTGCACCACGACCTGCGCGAGGTGACCCACGGCGTGGTGGTCCGGCGGCTGCGGCACGGCACGCTCGACGCCGCCGAGACCCTGGAACTGGCGCACGGCTGCGTGTCCTGCACGCTGCGCGAGGACCTGCTGCCACTGGTGCTGCGCTTGGCCCAGGCCCCGGATGTGCGCCGGATCGTGCTGCACTGCGACCGCGCGCTGGAGCCGGAGGCGGTCTGCTGGGCGCTCCAGCACGTGCTGATCGACGGCCGCACCGTATTGACGCTCGACCCTGCAAGCAGGTCTTCGGAAGACGAGGTCGTCTACCTGGACGCGGTCCTCACGGTCGTGGACGCGGACACCTGGTTCGCCGACGCCACCGGCGACATCGAGCTGAGCGAACGCGGCCTCGGCGCCAGTGCCGACGACGAGCGCACCATCGCCCAGGTCGCGGTCGGCCAGGTCGAGTTCGCCGACCTGGTGGTCATCGCGGGCAGCGCCCCGGACGCCTGGACCGCGTCCCGCACCGACGCGGTGCTGGACCGGCTGGCCCCGCTGGCGCCCCGCGTCCGGCTGGCCGACCTGGACCCGCTGACCGCACTCGACCTGGTGCCGCCCGGCGCCCGGCGCGGCGAGATCGACGACGCGCACTCCCCGCTGCTGCGCGGCCAGCCGCCACTGGAGGCCGAGTCGGGCGTGCAGGTCACCGTGTTCAGCCAGCGCAGGCCGTTCCACCCGGACCGGCTGCACGAGGCACTGGACTTCCTGCTCGACGGCGTGGTCCGGGCCAGGGGCCGGGTGTGGGTGGCCAGTCAGCCGGATGTCGCGCTGTGGCTGGAAACCGCGGGCGGCGGCCTGCGGATCGGGCACGCCGGACCGTGGCTGGCCGCGCTGGACGACTGGTCCGGGGTGGACCCCGACCGTCGGGCCATGGCCGACCTGAACTGGGACCCGTACTACGGCGACCGCGGCCAGGACATCGTGGTGCTCTCGCACACCGCGGTGCCTGCCGAGATCGCCGAGGCGCTGGAGTCCGCGCTGCTCACCGACGAGGAACTGGCCGAGGGACAGGACGCCTGGCTGGCCTACGCCGACCCGTTCGGCTCCTGGCACGAGGACCCGTGCGACGACGACCGCGCCCCCACCGATGTGATCATCAGCAACCAGAAGGACGAAGCGTGAAAAAGGGCATCCACCCTGACTACCACCCGGTGGTCTTCCAGGACTCCTCCACCGGGATGAGCTTCCTGACCAGGTCCACGGCCACCTCGAACCGGACCATCGAGTGGACCGACGGCAACACCTACCCGCTGCTGCTGGTCGACGTCACCGCGGACTCGCACCCGTTCTGGACCGGCGCCGCCAGGGTGATGGACACCCAGGGCCGGGTGGAGAAGTTCCGCCGCCGCTACGGCGACCGGGCCAACCGGAAGGGAACCAACTGAGATGGCTGTCCCGAAGCGCAGGATGTCCCGTAGCAACACCCGCAGCCGGCGGGCGCAGTGGAAGGCCGAGGCGCCCGACCTGGTGCCGGTGGTGGTCAAGGGCAAGAAGATGCTGGTGCCGCGGCGGCTGATCCGCTGGGCGCACAGCCAGGCCTGACGAGCGGCCCGCCCCGGTTCGCACCGGAGCGGGCCGCCCTACGCCGGGCGGGCGACCTCGCCGTTGCCGTCGACCTGCACCGCGCCGTCCGGGGAGTCCCGCCACTGCTCGAACGGGCGGTCCAGGCTCCACCGGCCGTCCGGGCCCTTGTGCAGGATCCGGTGCTCGCAGTGCCGAGGGTTGGACAGCGACTCGAACAACTCGATGCTCCACATGCACAGCCGCCGCACCAGCAGGCGCAGGGTCAGGCCGTGCGAGACGATCAGCACCGTGCGCGGGTGCGAGGGCTCGGTCTCCATCCGGCGTTCCAGGTCCGACATGAACCCGGCCACCCGGTCGTCCACGTCCGCGCCGGACTCGCCGTGGGCCAGCCGGAAGAAGAAGTGCCCGAAGGCGTGCCGCGCCTGCTTCTGCCGCTCCTGTTCGATCGGGTCCTGCAGGTTGCCCCAGTCCTGCTCGCGCAGCCGTGGCTCGTGCACCACCCGCTCGAACACCTCGCCCAGGTCCAGTCCGCGCAGGGTTTGCTGGGTGCGCAGGTACGGGCTGACGTACACCGCGACCGGGCCGGGGCCCAGCGCGGCGCGCACCGCGGTCCGCGCTGCCCTGGCCTGCTCCTGGCCGCGTTTGGTCAGCGGGAGGGCATGGTCGGGCACCCGGCAGTACGCCATCTCGTCGACGTTGCCGAGGCTCTCGCCGTGCCGCAACAGAATGATCCGCACAACACCATCGTGCCTGGTTTCCACTACTCCAACCGGTCGAACATCAGGAAACCGGGCCCTTCGAGGTGGTCAAGCACCCGATCGGCCCGCACTCCAACGGATGCTCGCTGTTACAGTCCGAGCTAGATAATGGACGGGAGTGTCACATGATCGAGTGCATTGCCGGGTCCGGATCATGACCGCGCCGAAGCGGGCCGTGGTCATCGGCGGCGGCACCATGGGCGCGGGCATCGCACACGTGCTGCTCGTGGCGGGCGCGCAGGTGACCGTGGTCGAGGCGGACGCCGACCGGTGCGCCACCGCCCGCGAGACCGTGACCGCCTCCCTGAGCAAGGCACAGGAGCGCGGCAAACTGCCCGAGGGCGTGACCGCGGAGTCCTGTGCCGGGCTGCTGAGCACCGCTGACGACCTGGCCCGGCTGAGCCCGGACACCGAGCTGATCGTGGAGGCCGTGCCCGAGCGGGTCGACCTCAAGCGGCAGGTGTTCGCCGCCGCCGCGACCGCCTGCCCGAACGCCGTGCTCGCCTCGAACACCTCCTCGCTGTCGATCTCCCAGATCGCCGCCGGACCCGCCGCCGACCGCACCCTGGGCATGCACTTCTTCAACCCGGTGCCAGCGCAGAAACTGGTCGAGCTGGTCACCCACGCCGAGCTGGCCGAGGCCAACTTGACCAGGGCGAAGGACTGGGCCGAGGCACTGGGCAAGACGGTGATCGTGGTCAACGACTCGCCGGGCTTCGCCACTTCCCGCCTTGGCGTCGCGGTTGGCCTGGAGGCCATCCGGATGCTGGAAGAGGGCGTGGCCAGTGCCGAGGACATCGACACCGGCATGACCCTGGGCTACCGCTGGCCGATGGGCCCGCTCAAGCTCACCGACCTGGTCGGCCTGGATGTTCGACTGGCCATCGCCGAGCACTTGGCCGCCACCCTCGGCTCCCGGTTCGAGCCGCCCCGGCTGCTGCGGGACAAGGTCGCCCGCGGTGAGCTGGGCCGCAAGTCCGGCAAGGGCTTTTTCGATTGGCCCGATGCTTAGGCTCTCCCTGTGGGAGATGTGACGGTTAGGGACTACCGGTCCAGCGACGCGGACGCGGCCTGGCGGCTGCGCGGGGTGCCCTTCGGCGGGCCCAAGGAGACACCCGAGCTGTGGCGCGGGGAAACCACCTGGCGCGGATTCGTCGCCGAGACCGGCGGCGAGCGCACCGGCTTCGCCATGATCCGGCCGTACCGGCAGTTCTTCGGCGGGCGGGCGGTGCCGATGGGCGGCATCGCCAGCGTCGCGGTCGCCCCGCAGGCCCGCGGCAAGGGCGTGGGCAGCGCGCTGCTGGACACCATCCTTGCCACGATGCGCGCCGACGGGCAGCCGATCAGCGCGCTGTACCCGACCGTGCCCGCGCTCTACCGCGGCCGCGGCTGGGAACGCGGCGGCGTGCTGGAGTCCATCGACCTGCCCGTGCACGCTTTCCAAGGCCGCCGTAGCGCGATCGAACTGCGCGCGGCCACCGAAGCCGACGTCCCGGCCATGCAGGACTGCTACCACCGGATGGCCCAGACCGTGGACGGCATGCTCGACCGCCGCACCAGGTCCTTTCGCGCCAGGCAGCTGCTCGACGCCGACGCCTCGCTGGTCACCGACGGCGGCTACCTGCTCGCCCAGCCCAACCGCGAGCAGCGGGTCCTGGAGGTCTGGGAGCTGGTCGCGGACACCCCCGAGGTCGCCCTCGGCCTGCTCGACTCGATCGGCTCCTGGACCGGGCTGCTCGACCGGGTGAAGTTGCACATCGCCGACGAGACCCTGCTCGGCGTGCTGGAGTGGTCCGGCCTGGACGGCCGGAAACGCACCCAGCCGTGGCTGCTCCGGGTGGTCGACCTGCCCGCCGCGGTGGCCGCCCGCGGCTGGCCGACCGCGCCCTACCTCGACGATCACACCGTGGACCTGGAGATCGAGGACCGGCACGCGCCCTGGCAGGCCGGGCGGCAGCGGCTGATCGTCAAGAACGGCGAGGTCGCGGTGGAACCCGGCGGCACCGGCGCGGTCCAGCTCACCGCCCGCGGCCTCGGCGCCTGGTACTCCGGCTCGGCCAGTACCGCCGGACTCCGCCGGGCGGGCCTGCTGCGGGGCGATCCCGAACACACCGCACTGCTGGACCTGCTGGTAGGCGCACCGGGCACGGCCAGGATGGCCGACTATTTCTGAGCTGGCTGCCTAAGATCCGCTGGTGCTGCTGACCGTCCTCGAACTCGTCGGCATCGCGGTCTTCGCCGCCTCCGGGGCGCTGGCCGCGGTGCGGGCCCGGCTCGACGTGTTCGGGGTGGTCGTGCTCGCCATGACCACCGCGCTCGGCGGCGGGATCATCCGGGACGTGCTGCTCGGCATCCACCCGCCCACCGCCCTGCGCACCTGGCCCTACCTGCTGGTCTCCGCGGCCACCGGCCTGCTGGTGTTCGTCTTCCACCCACAGGTGGCCAAATTGCGCCGGGCCGTGCTGCTGGCCGACGCGGTCGGCCTCGGCCTGTTCACCACCGGCGGCACCACCACCGCGCTGGCCGCGGGCGTGCCGGTGTACACCGCCTGCCTGATCGGCATGACCACCGGCATCGGCGGCGGCGCCCTGCGCGACCTGCTGCTGCGCGAGATCCCCACCGTGCTGCGCCAGGAGATCTACGCGGTGGCCGCGCTGACCGGGGCGATCGTGGTCGCCATCGGCCACCGGCTGAACCTGCCCGCAGGCCCGACCGCGGTGGTGGCCGCCGCGCTGATCTGCGGGCTCCGGCTGCTCGCGCTCTGGCGTCGGTGGGACGCGCCTAGGCCGCGCGAACGATAGTTTTGCTGGTCAGGGTTCAGCGTGCTCTCAGGCGGCTCTTAAGGAAACCGGTCAGACTACCGATATGCGCATCCTCGTTGTGGACGACGACCGAGCCGTTCGGGAGTCGTTGCGGCGGTCCCTCCAGTTCAACGGCTACCAGGTGGAGCTGGCCAATGACGGTCAGCAGGCCCTGGAGGTGCTGGGGCACAACCGGCCGGACGCGATGGTGCTGGACGTCATGATGCCCAGGGTGGACGGCCTGGAGGTGTGCAGGCGGCTGCGCGGCACCGGCGACGACCTGCCCATCCTGGTGCTCACCGCCAGGGACGCGGTCTCCGACCGGGTCGCCGGCCTGGACGCCGGCGCCGACGACTACCTGCCCAAACCCTTCGCCCTGGAGGAGCTGCTGGCCCGGCTGCGCGCGCTGCTGCGCCGGGTCGGCCCGGAACAGGACAACGCCAACGCCCAGCTGGCCACGCTCAAGTTCGCCGACCTGGACCTGGACCCCGGCACCAGGGACGTCAACCGGGCCGGTCGGCCGATCAGCCTGACCCGCACCGAGTTCTCCCTGCTCGAACTCTTCCTGCACCACCCGAGACAGGTCCTGACCAGGGGCCGGATCCTCGAGGAGGTGTGGGGCTACGACTTCCCCACCTCGGGCAACGCCCTTGAGGTCTACGTCGGCTACCTGCGCCGCAAAACCGAGGCCAACGGCGAACCCCGCCTGCTGCACACGGTGCGCGGGGTCGGCTACGTACTCCGGGAGACGCCTCCGTGAGCGAAGTGCCCACCGTGCGCGTCGGCCGTGACGCGCACCAGCCCCGCATGCAGCGGGTCACCCTGCAGAACCGGCTCACCCTCTTCGCCGCGATCGGCGTGGGCACCGCGGTCGCCCTGGTGTCCGTGGCCGCCTACTTCACCGTGTACCGCAGCCTGTACAGCGAGCTGGACGAGCAGTTGCTCAGCCGGGCCAACGTGATCGCGGACAGCGCGCTCGGCCAGGGAATCGAGCTGGAGCGGCAGTCCGCGGCCATCTTCGACGCGATCGACCTGCGGGTCGGGCTGGCCGAGACGCTGCCGGACGGGCGGGTCAAGGTGACCTCGCCGCTCAACTCGCCGCCGGTCCCGGTCGGGCCGGACGAGATCTCGGTGATCAGCGGGCACCTGGACCATTCCAGCCGGACCGACGCGCGCAGCGATCAGCGGGTGATCGCGGTGCCGGTGTACCGCAACGCCGCGCTGGTGGTGGCCCAGCCGCTCAAGCCGACCAGGGACACCCTGGGTCGGCTGGCCTGGGTGCTGTTCGCGGTCGGTGGCGCGGGCATCGTGCTGGCCGCCGCCGGTGGGCTGGCCGTGGCGCGGACCGCGATCCGGCCGGTGCAACGGCTCACCAAGGCCGCCGAGCACGTGGCCAGAACCGGTGACCTGCAACCGATCCCGGTCACCAGCGAGGACGACGAGCTGGCCAGGCTGACCAACAGCTTCAACGCCATGCTCGGCGCGCTGGCCGACTCCCAGGAACGCCAGCGCAGACTCGTCGCCGACGCCGGGCACGAGCTGCGCACCCCGCTGACCTCCTTGCGCACCAACCTGGAACTGCTGGTCGCCTCCCAGCAGGCCGACGCCAAGTACCGGCTCTCCGATGAGGACCGGGTCGAGATCTACGCCGATGTGCGCGCGCAGATCGAGGAGCTGACCACCCTGATCGGCGACCTGGTCGAACTGGCCCGCGACGACGCGCCGCTGGTGGTGCACGAGTCGGTCGAGCTGGTCGACGTGGTGGAACGGGCGCTGGACCGGGCCCGCCGCCGCGCGCCCGGGGTCAGCCTGGACATCCGGTTGCGGCCGTGGACCCTGGTCGGGGACGCCAACGCGCTGGAGCGGGCGGTGATGAACCTGCTGGACAACGCGGTCAAGTGGAGCCCGCCGGACGGCAGGGTGCGGGTGGAACTGCGCCAGGCCGGCGCCCAGGCGGTGGTGCTGGAGGTGGCCGACAGCGGTCCCGGCATCGCCGAGTCCGACCTGCCGCACGTCTTCGAGCGCTTCTACCGCTCCACCGAGGCACGCACCCTGCCCGGCTCCGGGCTGGGGCTGGCGATCGTGAAGCAGGTGGCGCAACGGCACGGCGGCACCGTCACCGCGGGCCGCTCGCCCGAGGGCGGCGCGCTGATGTCGTTGTGGCTGCCGGGAAATCCGTCGGAGACCTTCCACTCGGACGGGTTCCCGGAACCGGGGCAGCCGCAGCACTGACCAGCCAGGCCGGTCACCGATGGGCTGCGGTGACCGGCGGACCGGCGGTCACCTGGCCGCGTTCAGCCGAGCAAGGTCGTTGCGGCGCAATGTATCCGCTTGGTCAGACACAAGCCGGCCGGTTGCCTCCGCGGGGAGCGCGTGCCACGCCAGCCCGGTCCAGTCCCGCCAAGCCCGATCCACGACCGAGCCCGAGTCCTGGAACTTCTGTGTGCCGGATGTCCGCGCCATCGGCGGACCGCCGGTGAACTCCAGCAGTGTCAACGATCCATGCACACCGGGGTGTGCCCCGGCATCGATGGGCACTATCCGAACGGTGACGTTCGGTCGCTCGGCCACCACGGCCAGCGCTCTGAGCTGGCGGGCCAGTACCGCAGTGCCACCAACCGGTCTCAACAGGGCGCTTTCGTCAACCAGGCAATGCAGTTGGGGTGGATTGGGGCGGCTGAGGATGAGCTGGCGGTTCAACTGAGTCGCGACCAAGCGGTTGAGGTCTGGCTCGGCGAGGTCCGTGTTCAGGGGAGTCAGCAGAGCGCGGGCGTAGTCGGGCGTCCGGAGTAGGACGGGCACAACCCCGAGCGCGTAGTCGCGGATGACGGTGGCCTCGTCCTCCAAAGCGATCGTCTGATGCCAGTCCTCGGGTATCCCGGCACCGGGGAGCTGCCACCATCCCCGGGAACTGAGGGCGCCGACCAAGCCAAGCAGACGCTCTCGCTCGGCTGGCGGCACCTGGTAGTAGGTGAGCAGCGCCGAGACGTCATCCACCTTCAGCCCGCGTCGGCCGGTCTCCATCCGCTGCAGCTTGGTCACCGAGCAGCTGAGCGCGCGGGCCACCTGCCATAGCGTCATCCGCCGCGCCTTGCGCAGCGCGCGCAGTTCCGTGCACACCTGGCGCGTGCGGGAGGACCGCCACACTGGACTGGTGATCGGCTTCATCGCACGCCTTCCGTTCGCTTTCCGTTGTGTCACATGGCCGATCGGGTTGCTGTTGTTCGGCGTCGTGCACCGGCGTCTCGGGGACTGGGCTGGGCTCGCCTGATCCCTGGGACGGGCACCACGGGTCCGGGCATGGCCGCCAGTACGGCGGGGTGTTGCAGTTGGCCATGAGCAGCCCCTTGTTGTTGCAGGTGAGACAACGGCGTGGATCAGCCATCTGGGCCCCCACCTTGAGAATCACGACCAATCTAGACTGGTCAATCTAGATTGCTCGCGAGCACCGTAGCACCCTGCCCTCAACCTGTCTAGAAGGGTCGGTATAGGCTGGTTGCGTGGCTGAGGAACGCGGAAACCAGGCAGAAGGCAGCGAACAGCCCTACCGGCGGATCGCGGCGGACCTACGAATCGCGATCGAGCAGGGCGAGTACCGCCCTGGCCATCAGCTGCCCAGCGGCTCGGTGTTGATGAAGCGGTACGACGTGGCCCGCCAGACCGTGCAGAACGCCATTGACCTGCTGCGAGTCGAGGGCTGGGTGGTCAGTAGGCCAGGCGCCGGCGTCTTCGTTCGGGACCGTCCGGTTGTCCAACGCTTGAGCCGAAACCGGTTGAGCCGGGAAACCCGTCAGGCAGGGCGAGGAGCATTCCTGGCTGATGCGGAGGCGAGTGGCTTCACACCGGCGGTCGAGGTGGTTGTGCGCTTCGAGCCCGCAGGAGAGCGGATCGCTGATGCGCTCGACATCGAGGCTGGAGACGAGGTGACCGTTCGGCAGCGGATTATGAGTGCGGACGGCCAGCCGGTGCAGCTCGCGGTTTCCCGCCTGCCAAGGTCAATCACCGCGGGGACCGCCATCGAGCAGGACAACCCGGGGCCGACTGGCATCTACGGAGTGCTGGACGAGGCCGGACACACCCTGGACCACTTCGTCGAGTCGGTCTCCACCCGCCCTGCGACGCAACAGGAACTGACCGAGTTGCGCTTGGCACCAGGCACACCGGTGCTCGCGGTGACCCGGGTCGCCTACGACAGCACCGGGCGGCCGGTGGAGATCAACGACATGGTGCTGGTCGGCGACAGGTATGAACTCGTGTACGAGTTCGCCGCGACCTGAGGCTGAAACCCCGCGTCGCCCCCGGAAGAAGGCGACGCGGGGAGCCGTCAGCCCTTCGTCGACCCGAGGGTGAGCCCGGCGACGAAATGGCGTTGCAGGGTGAAGAAGACGACCAGTGTGGGCACCGCGACCAGCAGTGAGCCGGCCGCGATCAGGTTGTTGTCCTTGAAGAACTGGCCGCCGAGGTTGTTCAGCGCCGAGGTGATCGGCATCTTGTCCCCGGTCTGGATCAGCACCAGCGCCCACAGGAAGTCGTTGTAGATCCAGGTGAACTCCAGTGTGGCCAGTGCGGCCAGCACCGGACGGCACAGCGGCAGGATCACCTGCCAGTACTGCCGGAACACTCCGGCCCCGTCCACCCTGGCCGCCTCGGTCAGCTCCATCGGGATGGTCTTCATGTAGTTGCTGAGCACGAAGACGCAGAACCCGGTCTGGAAGGCCACGTGGATCAGGATCACGCCGAGCTGGGAGTCCAGCAGCGAACCCGAGTCACTGAGCCACTCCGGCACCTCGATCAGCCGGTACAGCCGGTACAGCGGGGTGACGATCACCTGTTGCGGGAACAGGTTGCCCGCGGTGAACAGCATCAGCAGCGCCAGATTGAAGCGGAAGCTGAAGCGGGAGACCACGAACGCGACCATCGAGCTGAAGAACAACGTGATCAGCAGCGCCGGGATGGTGATGATCAGCGTGTTCAGGTAGTAGTGCGGCAGGTCCGCCTGCTCCCAGGCCTTGCCGAAGTTGTCCAGGGTCAGCTCGGTGGGCCAGGAGAAGTAGCCGTTCTTGTTGGTGTCCTCGATGGTGCGCAGCGAGGCGAAGGCCGCCCACAGCACCGGGGCCAGCCACACCAGGCAGGTCGCGCCCAGGAAGGTGTGCAGCGCGATCCGCCCGGCCCGGCCGGTGGCCGTGTTGTTCGCGACGGTCACGGCCGCTCCTCCTTGCGGAAGGTCTGCATCAGGTAGGTGATGATGAAGCCCATCGAGATCAGCAGCAGCACCACGGCCAGCGCCGAGCCCCAGCCGATCCGGCTGGCCTCGCCGATGATGTTGTCGGTGACCAGGATGGACAGCAGCTCCAGCCCCTGCCTGCCCTTGTTGATGATGTAGACGATGTCGAAGGCCCGCAGCGACTCGATCACCGTGATCACCAGCACCACGATGTTGACTGGCTTGAGCGCGGGCAGCGTGACGTGCCAGAAGGTCTGCCAGCCGGTCGCGCCATCCAGCGCGGCGGCCTCCTTCAGCGAGGGGTCCACCGCCTTGAGCCCGGCCAGGAACAGCAGCATCACGTACCCGGCGTGCCGCCAGCCCGCGGCCACCAGCACCGCGTACAGGTTGATATCCGGATCACCCAGCCAGTTGGTCGGATGATCGTTGGCGGTGCCCAGCAGGTTGTTCAGCAGCCCCTGGTCCGGCTGGTAGATGAGCTGCCAGATGAACCCGATCAGGGCCAGCGACAGCATCATCGGCAGGTACAGCACGCTTTGGTAGATCCGGCCCATGCGCAGCTTGCGGTCCAGCAGCACCGCCATGAACAACCCGAACAGGGTCGGCAGCACCAGCAGGAACACCAGCCAGGTCAGGTTGTTCCACAGCGCGGGCCAGAACCGCGGGTAGGTGGTGAGGATGTCGGTGTAGTTCTGCACCCCGACGAAGGCGATGTCCTCCACCCCGCCGATGCCGTCCCATTCGGTGAAGGACAACAGGATCGAGCCCAGCGTGGGAAACCACACCAGGCCCAGGTGCAGCAGCGAGGGGACGCCGAGCATCACCGTGAGCACCAGTTTGTCGGCGGTGGTGAACGCGCTGGCCCGGCGGCGCCTGCGCTTGCGTGGCGGCGCGCTCGTGGCGGCGGGCGCCTGCTCCAGAACAGTCATCAGCCTCAGCCCGTGAAGATGTTCTTGGCCTGGTCGGCCATGCCCTTGAGCACCGAGTTGATGTCGTTCGGGTTGGTCAGGAAGGCGTTGACCCCGTTGATCGCCGCGTCGTTGGCGAAGCGCGGGTCGGTGTCGCGGTCCAGGAACTGGGTGATGTGCTTGGCCTCGGCCACGAACTTCACGCACTTCTTCTGCAGCTCGTTGTAGCCGCCGGTGTCGGCCTTGCCGCTGGCCGCGATGGTCACCGGGTCGGTCTTGAGGTAGGCCAGCTGCGCGGCCGGGCTGGCCAGGTAGGTCAGCAGCTTGCGCGCGCCGTCCTCGTTGCCGGGCTTCTTGGCCAGCATGAAGCCGTCGATCGGGGCTTCCACGGTGTCCGTGCCGTAGGCCGGGTTGATCTCGGGGAAGGCGAAGAAGTCCAGGTCGTTCAGCTCGTTCTTCATCTGCTGACCGATCTGCTGGGACCCGACGATCATCATGCCGCCCTTGCCCTGCTGGATGGTCTGCGCGGCTTCCTGCCACTCCCGGCCCAGCGGGTTCTCCTGGTACAGCGGCAACATCCGCTTCCAGTTGTCGAAGACGTCGCGGACCTTCTTGCCCTGCCAGTCCTCCTTGCCGGCCATCAGGCTGACGTGGAAGTCGTAGCCGTTGGTGCGCAGGTTGAGCTGGTCGAAGGTGCCCAGCTGCGGCCAGCCGTTCTTCTGCCCCACCGCCATCGGCACGATGCCGTCGGACTTCATCTTGGTGCCCAGCGCGATCAGCTCGTCGAAGGTCTTGGGCACGGTGTAGCCGCGCTGTTTCCAGATGCTCGGCCGGTAGAAGACCGCCCACGGGTAGGAGTAGAACGGCACGAAGTACTGCTTGCCGTCGCTGCCGGTGGCCGCTTCCTTCTGCGCCGGGGTGAAGTTGTCCCCGATGGTCTTCCACAGCTCGGTGAGGTCCCCGGCCAGGCCCTTGCTGGCGAAGAAGCGCATCCGGTAGCCGGCGAACCAGGACCAGACGTCATCCGGCTTGCCCTGCAGGTAGTTGTTGATCTGCTGCTGGTAGGTCTCGTGGTCCTTGGTGTTGATTTTGACCTCAAGCCCGTTCTGCTGCTTGAAGGTCTCCAGCACCGCGGCGATGCCCTCGCGCGGCACCGCGTCGGAGTAGTTGGAGCCGAAGCCCACCGTCTTGCCGTCACCGGCGGATCCGCCGGAACCACAGGCGGCCAGGCCGGGCACGGCGGCCAGCGCGGAGGCGCCGAGCAGGCCCTTGAGCACGGTGCGACGGCCGAGCAGCGGGTTGGGCGGTAACGGTGTGTTGGCCATGGTGACTCCTGTCGCGGCTACCAGGTTGTATCGAACTATTTCCAACAAAGTTGCGCACAATGTGGTAGCCGCCACGGTCCGGTGTCAAGGGCGGGAACGCTCCGGTCAGGCCAGACAGCGTAAGAAGATGCCGGTTCGTTAGGCAGGTTCAGATAGGTGAACCAGTCAAACACGGACCAACAACCTCCGATGTTCGACTATGTTTGACGTGTGCGGTTGTTGTGAGTCAGGCTTGAGCCCGTGTCGAGCTGGCTGACCGAGGACGCCGAGCGTCTCCGCCGCGGGCCGCTCGGGTCCACTGTGGACACCGGGTGGGCCGGTGTGATCCGCGCAAGTCCTGGTGTCGCACCCGTTATCCAGGTCACGAGCGGGGACGCGGTGGTGCGTCGGTGCGCTCGGCGGGCCGGTGAACCCGTAACGTGGCTGGTCGCGCTGACGGTGCCGGCCGGCGTGGTCGCCGTGGCGCGGGAAGAGGGGTAGAGGTGCTCGCTCGGCAGCGGCAGGCGGTGATCCTGGAGGAGATCCGGCGCACCGGTGCGGTCCGGGTCTCCGACCTGGTGACCCGGCTCGCGGTCTCGGATATGACAGTGCGCCGCGACCTGGACGTGCTGGCCCGCAGGGGACTGGTGGAAAAGGTTTACGGCGGCGCCACCTCGGTGGTCGGGCGCAGCACCGACGAGCCGGGGTTCGAGGCCAAGTCGGTGCGCCAGCTGCCGGAGAAGGAGTCCATCGCCGCGCTGGCCGCGGGCATGGTGCGGCCGGGCACCGCGATCGGCCTGTCCGCCGGGACCACCACCTGGACCATGGCCCGCTACCTCGACGACGTGCCGGACCTGACCGTGGTGACCAACTCGATCCGGGTGGCCGATGTGCTGCAGCAGCGCGGCCGCACCGACCGGACCGTGGTGCTCACCGGCGGGGTGCGCACGCCATCGGACGCGCTGGTCGGCCCGGTGGCCGTGCAGGCGTTGCGCGCGCTGCACCTGGACGTGGTCTACCTGGGCGTGCACGGGATGGCGCCGCAGGCCGGGTTCACCACGCCGAACCTGAACGAGAGCGAGACCGACCGCGCGCTGGTCGACGCGGCCAGCAGGCTGGTCGTGCTCGCGGACAACACCAAATGGGGCACGGTCGGCATCTCCACGATCGCCGACCTCGATGAGGCGGATGTGCTGATCACTGACGAGGGACTGGGCTCCGACGCCCGGCAGGTCCTGTCCGAGCAGGTCGGCGAGCTGGTGCTCGCCCCCGTGTCCGCACGGTCCCGTGCCGAGGAGCTGGCGTGAGGCGCACGACGGCCAAGCTCGCCGACGGCCGCGAGATCATCTACTTCGACGACACCGAGGACGCCCCCGCGCGCACCGCGGTGGACACCAGGGACCTGCCCGAGCAGAAGCCCAGCTCGGAGATCCGCCGGGACCCGCTCACCGGTGAGTGGGTGGCGATGGCCTCGCACCGGCAGACCCGCACCTACAAGCCACCGGCCGACCTGTGCCCGTTGTGCCCCACCACGCCGGGACGGCCGACCGAGATCCCCGAGGCCGGCTACGACGTGGCGGTGTTCGAGAACCGCTTCCCGTCGCTGTCCCAGCACGTGCCGCCGGTTCCGTCCACTGTGGACGGTCTGCCGATGGCCGAACGCCGTCCGGGTTCCGGCCGCTGCGAGGTGGTCTGCTTCACCTCCGACCACAACTCCGCCTTCGCCGCGCTGACCCCTGGCCGGGTGCGCACCGTGGTGGACGCCTGGGCCGACCGCAGCGCCGAACTCGGCGCGCTGCCAGGGGTCGAGCAGGTCTTCTGCTTCGAGAACCGGGGCGAGGAAATCGGCGTCACCCTGCACCATCCGCACGGGCAGATCTACGCCTACCCGTTCGTCACCCCGCGCACCGAACGTTTGCTGGCCACCGCCAAGGACTACCGCGCCCAGCACGGCACGCACGTCCTCGGCGATGTGATCGAGGCCGAACTCGCCCAGCGCGCCCGCCTGGTCGCCACCAGCGAGCACTGGGTCGCGCTGGTGCCGCCGGCCGCCCGCTGGCCGGTGGAGGTCATCCTGGCCCCGCGCCGCCAGTGCGCCGACATCCCGGAGCTGACCCCGGCCGAGCGCGACGACTTCGCGCTGCTGTACCTGGACGTCCTGGCCCGCCTGGACCGCCTCTACGACCGGCCGCTGCCCTACATCGCGTCCTGGAACCAGGGGCCGGTGCGCGCGCCGAAGGAACTGTCCTGGCTGCACCTGCAGGTCTTCTCGGTCCTGCGCACCGCGGACAAGCTGAAGTACCTGGCGGGTTCGGAGTCCGGCATGGCGGTCTGGATCAACGACGCCACCCCGGAGCAGATCGCCGAACGCCTGCGCGCCGCCGGAAGCTGAGAAGAACTCACGGCGGAAACACAAGAGAGCCAAAGCTGGGTCTCAGCACGTTCTCAGGTCCACGCCCCAGAGTGAGTCCCATGACCGAGAACACCCCCGGCGCTCCGGGCCCCAAGCCAGAGCGCCCGCAGCAGTCAGCCGAGGGCACCACCCCCGCGGAGCAGCCCCAGGCCTCGCCCTGGGCCGCCGCCCCGCAGCAGCCCCAGCAGTCACCGGCGCAGCCGGGCGGCCTCGCCGATGTCGGTTTCGGCGAGGCTTCCCCGGCCGCAGGCACCCCGGTCGCCCAGCCGGCCTCCGGCGCTCAGCCCGGCGGCGCGGGCCAGTCCGTGCCCGGCGGCCAGCCGGGCTCCGGCTACGGCCAGCCGACCTCGGCCAACCCCACCGGCCTCGGCACTCCGGGCGCCCACTCCGGCTCCGCCTACGGCACGCCGTCGAGTCACGGCGCCCAGTCCTCCGATGTCTCCGGCGGCGGTCCCGGCGGTTACCCGCCCCCCGGCGGCCCCGGCTACGGCGCCCCGCTGACCAACCCGCTCGGCGTGCCGGTGCAGACCGTGCCCCAGCAGCGCAAGGCAGGCGGCCGCGGCAAGCTGGTGGCAGGCGCCCTCGCGCTGGTCCTGCTCGGCGGTGCGATCGGCGGCGGCATCGGCGGCGCGGTCGCCTACAACCTCGCCGGTTCCTCGACCAGCGCCTCCTCGGGCAACGCGCTCAACCAGCCCAGGCCGGCGGCCAAGGACATCAACAGCCCGGCGCCGCAGGGTTCGATCGAGCAGGTCGCGCAGAAGGTGCTGCCGAGCGTGGTGCAGCTCAAGGTCACCGGTCAGGGCGCCGCCGGTTCGGGCTCGGGCATCGTGCTCAGCAGCGACGGCATGATCCTGACCAACAACCACGTGGTCGAGGCCGCGGCGGTCGGCGGCGAGATCCTGGTGCAGTTCAACGACGGCCGGACCGCCAAGGCCAAGATCGTCGGCCGGGACGTCACCTCCGACCTGGCCGTGGTCAAGGTCGACGGGGTCTCCGGACTGACCCCCGCCGAACTCGGCCGCTCCGACGACCTGCGGGTCGGCCAGCAGGTGGTCGCTATCGGCGCCCCGTTCGGCCTGTCCAGCACGGTCACCAGCGGCATCGTCAGCGCGGTGCAGCGCCCGGTGCGCACCGGCGAGAGCCAGGACCAGGCCACCGTGATGGACGCGGTGCAGACCGACGCCTCGATCAACCCCGGCAACTCCGGCGGTCCGCTGGTGGACATGCAGGGCAAGGTCATCGGCATCAACTCGGCCATCCGCACCGCCGCCAGCGGTGGCGCGGGCGGTCAGCAGCAGGGCGGTTCGATCGGTCTCGGCTTCGCCATCCCGGTGGACCAGGTCCGCCGGATCGCCGAAGAGCTGATCAAGAACGGCAAGGCCACCCACTCGCTGCTGGGTGTCGGCCTCGGCCAGCCCACCCGCAACCAGCAGAGCCAGGGCGCCACGGTCTCCCAGGTCACCCAGGGCGGCGCGGCCGAGCAGGCCGGCATCAAGGTCGGCGACGTCATCACCAAGATCGACAATCGTCGGATCGAGGACGCCGACTCGCTGATCGCCGCGGTCCGCTCCTACGCCCCCGGCAGCAAGGTCAAGCTGACCATCAACACCGCGGGCGGCGACCGCGTGGTCGAGGTGACCCTGGGCAGCCAGAACCTCGACAACGGCCCCCGCTGACCGCAGGTCTCCCGGTCACCACCACCCGACCGGGCCGAGAACCGCGGCGTCGAAGCCTCGCGCAGCCCTCGCGCGGAACTTCGGCGCCGCGGACGCGTATCCGCCCACACCCGCCAGGGAGAGCCAGCTAACGTGATCGGCATGGAACGCACCGCGCAGCGCCTGGGACGGGCATTGGTCGTGCTTGTGGACGACCGGGTGGCACAGGGGGAGCACGACGACACCACCGGTCCGCTGGTGGGCGAACTGCTCGAAGAGGCCGGGTTCATCGTCGACGGCACGGTCGCCGTGGCCGGTGAGGTCACCGACATCCGCAACGCGCTCAACACGGCCGTCATCGGCGGCGTCGACCTGGTGGTCACCGTCGGCGGCACCGGGGTCTCGCCCCGGGACGTCACCCCGGATGCCACCCTCGGCCTGCTGGACCGGCCGATCCCCGGCATCGCCGAGGCCCTCCGCGCCTCCGGCCTGGCCGCGGGCGCCACCGACGCGGGCATCTCCCGCGGCGTGGTCGGCGTCTCCGGCAGCACCCTGGTGGTCAACCTGGCCGGTTCCCGCTCCGCCGTCCGCGACGGCATGGCCACCCTCACCCCGCTGGTCCAGTTCGTCATCGAACAGATCAGCGGCCTGGAGGAGAGCTGACCAGCCCCGACTCCGGGACGGAACGCCCCCGTCCCCGCGTGGAGGAGGTCTTCGGCGAGGTCCTGCCGGAGACCACCTCCGACGAACGCGACCCCAGCACCACCACCCGCCGGGACGACGACTGGTTCCTGGAGAACCGGCCCCCGCACCACGACCGCTGATCCGGTCCGCGGCAGGGCAAGGCTGGTCGGCGCGTGGCTGTGCGCTGAGCGCTGAGCCGAACGCACTCACCGCTGGTCATGTGGGCCCGAGGCAGCTGATCTTGCACGCCCGGGAGCCGTGCCTGGCTGGTTTGGCGTTGGCCGGTGGATTTGGCCTTCGGGGGCTGTCTCGTGGCAGATCACGGCGGGCCGCGCTGGTGCGGGTCGTGGCCAGGTTGTCGTGGGTGTAGGTGGCGGCTCCGGGGTTGGGGGATGAGCAGCCTGACCGCCCAGGGGGTTGATGGGGTTGGGTGGGCGGCCGGGCCGGCTGGAGTGGGGTCAGGAGGTCTTGTTCTGGTTGCGGAGCAGGTCGCGGATCTCGGCGAGGAGTTCCACGTCAGTGGGCTCGGCGGGGCCGGCTTCCTGGCCGCGCTTGCGGCGTTCCTGGATCTTCTGCATGGGCAGGACCAGCAGGAAGTAGACCACCGCGGCCACGATGACGAAGTTGATGGCCGCGTTGATCACCTCGCCGAGGTTGATGAACGTGGATTCCTTGCCGGAGACGATGGGGAAGCCCAGACCCTTGGCCGGGTCGGAGCCGCCGATGGAGTTCACCAGCGGCTGGATGAGGTTCTTGGTCACCGAGGTGACGATGGCGGTGAACGCGGTACCGATGACGACGGCGACGGCCAGTTCGACCACGTTGCCGCGCAGCAGGAAGTCCTTGAAACCCTTGAGCATTAGCGCAGCGTAATCGCCACCGATCGGGTGAGTGACGAGGTGGCCACCCTTGCGGCGTCCTGCCTGGGTACGGCGATCAGGACCATCCGGTGCGACTCGCCCGCCTCGGCCCTGGGGCCTAACACGGTGAGCACCGTGGCGGCCTCGGCCAACTGCTCGGGCGGATCGGCGGAGAAGACGTCGACCTGGGCGCCCGGGGTCAGCAGCTCGGCCAGGGCGGGGTCGGACAGCCGGACCGGAACGGCGGTGGCGTCCTTACCCGCGGTCAGCGCGGTCAGCCTCGGGCCGGTGAGGCTCAGGTCGGTCAGGGGTTCGCCGCGGCGGGCCGCGCGGGCCAGCAGCCGGCCGGTGGCGGCCGCCGGGTCGGCGAGGGCGCCGTCGGGGACGGTGTCCGCGGGGTGCTGGGACTGGCGCAGGTCGGCCGGGGACAGCTGGGTGCCCGGTGGCAGGTCCTTGGCAGCCAGCAGGACCGGGGCGGTGCGCGGGCCGGGGCTACCCGGGCGGAGCAGCAGGGCCAGGGCGAGCAGCGTGCACAGGGCGGCGGCCAGCCGCCGCAGGGCCGGTGGCCTGGTGCAGGGCAGGCGGGTCAGCAGGGTGCGGAGGCGGTCCCAGGGGGTGGGGTCGAGGGGCATGGCTCGACGTTAGGGCCGCTGGGCATGCCGTGGATGTGGCCGCCGGGGTGCCTGTGGATAAGTGGGCGGCTGTGGATAACTCCGGGGTCAGCTCGCTGCGGAGCTTGTGGAGGTGCTGCTGGCCGAGGATGATGCCGGGCTGCTCGACTCGGACTTGGTCGAGGAGCTGCCCGAGTCCGACTTCGACTCCGACTTGGTCGAACCGGCCGACACCGTGGACGAGCCACCGCTGCCCCGGCTGTCGGTGCGGTAGAAACCGCTGCCCTTGAACACGATGCCGACCGCGCCGAAGAGCTTGCGCAGCTTGCCGGAGCAGTTCGGGCACTCGGTGAGGGTGGCGTCGGTGAAGGCCTGCACCGCCTCGAAACGGTGCTCGCACTCGGTGCATGCGTACTGGTAGGTCGGCACGACAGTCCCTCCGCGAACGGCTCTGACTGGCACTCGTGCTGACAGAGTGCCAACAAATATGATGCGCCAGCCGAGGGGGCGAACGCAAACAGGCGTCGCTCACACCCGTTCGGGGAATTCCACCAGTCCGCCATCCGGCGTCAGCGCGCCGGTCATCCGGATGTCGTGCGGCTCGGCGGGCAGCCGGTCCACCAGCTCCTCGTCCCGCACCACCGCCAGCACCGGAACGCCCGCTCTGACCAGCGGCAACGACCGGTCATAGTGCCCAGCCCCGCGTCCGAGCCGCACCCCGGCCCGGTCCACCGCCAGCGCGGGCACCAGCAAACCGGCCACCTCGGCCACGGCCGCCGGGCCCAGACGCGGCCCGTTCGGCTCAAGCAGTCCGTAGCGGGCCGGGGTCAGCGACTCCGGCCCGGCGTACTCGGCCCAGTCCAGTGGCGCCGCGCCGACCACGATCGGCAGCAGCACCCGGCGGCCGGCCGCGCGCAGCGCGTCCAGCAGCGCGGGCGAGCCGGGCTCGGCGCCCACCGGCACGTAGGCCGCGACCGGCCCGTCCAGCAGCGCCGCCCACTCCGCCGCGGCCGCGGCCAGCGCCGTCGCCTCGGCCGCCCGCACCGGCGCCGACAGCGCCCGCCGGGCAGCCGTCAACCGGGTCCGCCACTCGTTCTTCGAGGTCACCGCGCTCACAGCCGCTGACCCTAGCGTCGGATACGCCCGTATTCGAGGCGTCACGAAACGTGATTTACAGCCCCCGTTAGGCTCGCTTCCCATGAGCTCGTCGAGCGCCTTCCGTACCGCCATCGTGCCTGCCGCGGGGCTGGGCACCCGATTCCTGCCGACCACCAAGACGGTTCCCAAGGAACTGTTGCCGGTCGTGGACACCCCTGGCATCGAACTGGTGGCCGCCGAGGCCGCCGACGCCGGCGCCACCCGGCTGGTGATCGTCACCTCGCCCGGCAAGGACGCCGTGGTCAAGCACTTCGAGCCGCAGCCCGAGCTGGAGGCGACCCTGGAGAAGCGGGGCAAGGACGCCCTGCTGGCCAAGGTCCGCCGGGCCAACGAACTGATCAAGGTCGAGACCGCGATCCAGGAGGAGGCCAAGGGCCTCGGGCACGCGGTCGGCTGCGCCGAGGGCAACCTCGACGGCCAGGACGACGCGGTCGCCGTGCTGTTGCCGGACGACCTGGTGCTGCCCACCGGCGTGCTGAAGACCATGGCCGACGTGCGCGCCCGCTTCGGCGGCAGCGTGCTCTGCGCCTTCGACATCCCGCGCGCGGAGATCTCCGCCTACGGCGTCTTCGACGTGGCCGACACCGACGACGCGGACGTCAAGCAGGTCCGCGGCATGGTCGAGAAGCCCAAGGCCGAGGACGCCCCGTCCACCTTCGCCGCGGCAGGTCGCTACCTCCTCGATCGGGCGATCTTCGACGCGCTGAAGCGGATCACTCCGGGCGCCGGCGGCGAGCTGCAGCTCACCGACGCGATCGCGCTGCTCATCGCCGAAGGCCACCCCGTGCACGTCGTGGTGCATCGCGGCGGCCGGCACGACCTGGGCAACCCGGGCGGCTACCTGCGCGCCGCGGTGGACTTCGCGCTGGAACACCCTGAGTACGGCCCCGGCCTGTTGCAGTGGCTTCAGGGGCGGGTTGGCGCATCCTGAATGCCATGAGGTCAGTAGACGAGCAGCTAGCCCGCGTCCTCGCCGCCGCGGTGCAACCTTCGCCGGTGCGGGTGGCCATCTCCGAGGCGCAGGGTCTGCTGTGCGCCGAGGAGGTCGTCGCCGAGCGGGCGCTGCCCGGCTTTGACCAGGCCGCCGTGGACGGCTACGCGGTACGCAGCGTGGACGTCCAGGGCGCGGCCACCGAACCGGTGGTGCTGCCGGTGGTCGGCGAGATCGCCGCCGGCTCCCGGCAGCCCAGCAGGCTCCAACCGGGTCAGGCGGTGCGGGTGGCCACCGGCGCCCCGCTGCCCACCCTGGCCGACGCGGTGGTGCCGCTGGGCTACACCGACGGCCACCAGGCCAGGGTGTCCGTGCAGCAGCCGGTGCCCTCGGCCGCCTACGTGCGGCGCACCGGCGAGGACGTGCAGACCGGCGATGTCGCGGTCCGGCGCGGCGCGGCCATCGGCGCCGCCCAGGTCGGGCTGCTGGCCGCGGTCGGCAAGGACAAGGTGCTGGTGCACCCCCGGCCGCGGGTCTCGATCGTGTCCATCGGCGACGAGCTGGTGGACGTGGACCGCTCGCCAGGGCCCGGCCAGGTCTACGACGTCAACTCCTACGCGCTGGCCGCGGCGGCCAGGGACGCCGGCGCCGAGGTCAGCCGGGTCGGCATCGTCTCCAGCGACCTGCGCAGGCTGCGCGAGGTGATCGAGGGCAGGCTGCTGCTCTCCGAGATCGTGGTGGTCGCCGGCGCGGTCGGTGGCTCGGCGGGCGCGGAGATCTGCGCGACCCTGGCCGACCTCGGCGACCTGGACACCTCCCGGGTGGCCATGCACCCCGGCTCGGTGCAGGGCTTCGGCAGACTCGGCCCGGACGCGGTGCCCACCTTCCTGCTGCCCGGCAATCCGATCAGCGCGCTGGTCGTCTTCGAGGTGCTGGTCCGGCCGCTGATCAGGGCCTCCCTCGGCAAGCACAACCCGTACCGGCGCACCGTCACCGCCCGGCTGGTCTCCCCGGTCAGCTCCACCAAGGGCCGCCGCGGCTACCTGCGCGGCACCTTGCTGCGCGACACCGACACCGACGACTACCTGGTGCAGCCGCTGGGCACCGCGGGCGCGCACCTGCTGTCCTCGCTGGCCGAGGCGAACTGCCTGATCGTCATCGACGAGGACACCGCGGACGTGCCGATCGGCGAGCCGGTGCGGGTGAGCTTCCTCGCGCAGCGCGGGTAGCCGGCGATGACCCGGCCCGAGGAGGCCGAGTACGGCAGGCACCCGGGCTGGCCCGCACGACTGGGCCCGATCGTGACCCCGGCCGGACACGTCGCGCTGCGCCCGCCGCGGCTGCGCGACGCCGGCGCGTGGAGTTCGATCCGGCTGCGCGACCGGCCGCACCTGGAGGACTGGGAACCCAGCGGCTTCGGCGACTGGTCCGACCGCAACGCCACCTTCGCCTGGCCCGCCCAGTGGTACGCGCTGCGCGCGCTGGGGCGACGCGGGCAGGCGCTGCCGTTCGTGATCACGGTGAACGACCAGTTCGCCGGGCAGATCACCATCGGCAACGTGGTCCGCGGCGCGCTGCGCTCGGCCTGGCTCGGGTACTGGGTGAACAGCGCGCTGACCAGGGGCGGGATCGCCACCGCGGCAGCCGCGCTGGTCGTGGACCACGCCTTCGGCCCGGCCGGGCTGCACCGGGTCGAGGCCACCGTGCGGCCGGAGAACGCGGCCAGCCTGCGGGTGCTGGGCAAACTCGGCTTCCGGCAGGAGGGCGTCTACCGCCGCTACCTGGACGTGGCCGGCTCCTGGCGGGACCACCTCTGCCTGGCCCTGACCACCGAGGACACGCCCGGCGGATTGGTCGGCCAGCTCGTCCACGATGGGCTGGCCTGGTACCCCGGAGCACGCCTGTCCGGCGGCGGTCGTTAGCCCCAACGGGGGACAGACACAGCTTGACTACGGCCACTATTGCGGCGTGCCTCCGACACGGATGTGACTGCTGTGACTAGCGTGGCGGGTGGTAATGGCCGCTCGGACCGCGGGGGAGGTGGCGCGGGATGCCAAGTTCACTGATTTTCGCGGCGCTCGCAGCCGCTTGGCTGATCGTCCTCGTGCCCATGGTCGCCCGTCGCAGGGGCCCGGTGGCCCGCACCGCAGACTCGGCGCTCGCCGCCAGGGTCGTGCGCCGCGGCGGTTCGACGGGCACGGTGGAGGAGGTGCTCGCCATGCCAGAACCTGAAGACGGCCACCACGACGATCCAGTCGAGGCAGTGCCGGACCGCCCACGCCGGGCCAAGTTCGCCCCACTCGACGGCGAAGAGGCCGCGCCACGCCGCTACCGCCCAGGTAGAGGCGGTTTCGACCCCGAACAAGCGGCTCTGGTCGCCGAGGCCAAGTACGCCTTCCGCCAGCGCGTCGTGCTCGCCATGCTGCTGCTCGCCCTGGGCACCGGCCTGGCCGCCGGGTTCCTCTGGCCGATGCTGTGGTGGGGTCACGGAGCCGTCGACCTGCTGCTTGTGGGCTATCTCACCTACCTGCGCAGGCAGGTCCGGATCGAGGCCGAGGTGCGCGAACGTCGCCTCGCCCGGCTCGGTGGCAGGCGCGCGGCCGCCGAGGACGCGGACGAGGCCGAGGAGGCCGAGGTCGAAGGCGAGTACGTGGCGCCCAAGCCCACGGCGGTCGTGAAGCCCACCCCGAAGCCCAGCTGCACCTCCCGTCCCGGCACGGTCATGGTCGAGATCGACGACGGCGACCCCGCCTTCGACGAGCTGGACCCGCCCGGCCAGGTGTCCTACCGACGCGCCGCGGGCGAATAGACCCCCGCTGTGCAGGCCCCCGCGCAACGACTGCTATGCTCTGCGAGCACGAACACGGGGCTGTAGCGCAGTTGGTAGCGCGTCTCGTTCGCATCGAGAAGGTCAGGGGTTCGATTCCCCTCAGCTCCACCCTAGGGGTCTTACTAGAACACGGCATCGAAACAACGCCACGTAGTAGGACCTGAAGACCGTTGGTAGCCACGGGGCCGCCTCTCTTTTGGGAGGCGGCCCTTTTGGCATTTCGGGGCCGGGTGTCGGTTCGTGGCTCCGGCACGGTCACGTCGGTGGTTTGCCAGTCGCTCTGGACGGCGTGCAGATGTGCGAAGGGCTCCCGGAGGCTGTGGTCAGCGATCTGGTCGTCGTCGACGTAGATGCTGTGGAAGATCGCTTGGTTGAGCATGCGGCGTTGCTGTTCGTCGCAGCGGCGGTAGAGCTCTTGGGGGTTCTCCAGCAAGGTGAGCGCGGCTTCGATGAGCCGGGCGCTGTCGGAGAGGTTCTCGGTCGTGGTGGTGAGGCGTTCGCCGAGGCGTCGTCGCTGGCGGGCGATCTCGCGGAGCTTGGTCTTGATCTTGTCCTGCCCGATGGTGGAGTCGGCCGCCAGTTCGATGAGGTTCTCTTCGCGGGTGTCCAGCGCCTGCAACTCGGTGGTGAGTTGTTTGTGGAGCAGTCGCTCGGAGGCTTCCTGTTCGTCGAGGGCGCGGGCGACCTCGGCGCGGACGGTGGCGACGAACTTGGCGCTGAAGCGGATCGTGGCGTAGTGGTTTTCCACGGCGTCTTCGATGAGGGCGACGTTGATGTGCGGTGCTTCGCAGCTGCCGTTCTGCTTGTTGCGGCAGAAGAAGTAGGTGTATTCGCTGCCTCGGGAGTTGACAGTGTGCTGGACGATCAGCCGCTGGGTGATGCCCGCTCGCTTGCAGCGTCCGCAGAACAACGAGCCCTTGAGGAAGTGGGGGTGCTCGCGGCGGCGTTCTCCTGCCGTGGAGCGGGATTCGAGGAGATCCTGGACGCGATCGAACAGGTCCTCATCGATGAGTGGCTCGTGCCGGCCTTGGACCTCCTCGCCGTCGACCTCTACGTATCCGAGGTAATAGCGGTCTCGCAGCATCATGGAGAGCTTGTTGATCGATACCTGCTTGGCGGGATGGCGACCGGTGGGCCGGGTTCGGAGGCCGCGATCGTAGAGCTCGTCGGACAAGTCTTCCAACGAGTAGTCACCGGTGACGTAGAGCTCGAAAGCAAGCTGGACGAAGGGTGCACGTTCCGGGTCGACGGCGATGGTGCGGATCTCGCGGCCGTCGAACCGGTCTCGGACGTTGAGGTAACCCAGCGGGGCGCGGCCGATGGTGCCGCCATTCTTGGCTTTCTGCTTCATCTTGTACGCGATGTCCGCGCCGGACTCCCGAGACTGGTACTCGTTGAAGGTGGCCAGGATGCCGTGCATGAGCTGACCGACGGGCGAGTCGTCGATCGATTCGGTGGCCGACACGAGCGTGACCCCGCGCTTGCGAAGATCGGCCATGACGATGGCGTCGTCGAGCCGGTTCCGCGCCATCCGGGACAGCTTGTAGACGATGATGTAGTCGACGTCGCCCGCGTTGCGTACTCGCGTGAGCATTCGCTGGAACTCGACTCGCTTCGACATCTCGGTCGCTGTGCGACCCGGCTCGACGTATTCGTCAATGATCGTCAAGCCGAGTTGCTCGGCCTTGCGCTGGCACTTGACGCGCTGGGCGGGAATCGAGATACCTTCGGGGTCGTAGTCGTTCTTGACCTGGCCAGCCGATGACACCCGCAGATAGATCACTGCCCGGCTTCCCGGCTCTACCGCTTCGGCGACCGTCGATAGGACGGCAGGGAGAGCGTCATCCCCGAGCAGTTCGTCGACGAGATCGTCGTAGGCGCTGGTCATCGCGCGCTCGTCTCGGTCACCGGGTGCTCGGGCTCGATGAACACGTCAACGAGGTGCAGGCCGAGCTGTTCGATGAGGCGTTGGCACGACGCACGCTGCGCGTCTAGGGATGCAGCCGTGGCTGGGGCGTCTGATGCCATACGCCGGTAGGTGACGACTCGAAGCTTCGGCTCCGCTGTGGTCGAGGCCGCCGATTGCGTCGCGGAGAAAACACCTTTGCACGAGTTGTCGGAAGGTTCTGCGTTCGCGCCCATCATTCCACGCTCTTCTCGTCTAGTACGGAATGGGAGATCGCCGCAAATGGCTGCCGCTCGAAAGCTGGCATCTCCTTTTGTTCAATTCAAATATTACCTCGATGGGCCGCGATTCTTTACGCCGCTTCCGAACGGTCGATTTGTTGCTCTTCTAGTGTGACGTTTGATTCTCGCGTATCGAACGAGTCGTTTGCGGGCGCGTCTTCGTCTTGCCTTGCTGTTGTTGCGAGACTCACGATGACTTTTGCGAGCTTGCGAATATCAGGTGGATCGTGGCGAATGCCTCGGATCGCAACACGTGCAGAATTGGCGGGACGGCGTTTTCTCTGCCTTCTCTTTCTCTGCGGAGTCATAGGTCACCAGAACCGGGACTGGAGGCCGCGTCGTCGGCCGATCGCCCTCGGTGCCCGCTGGACCGTTGAGGGTGGGCCGGGGCTGGCCGGGCCGCCATGAACGCCTGCTGCACAGGCTGAACGGGATAGCCTTCCCGTCGGAGTTCATCGTTGACTTCCCGCTGCAGTGCGGTGATGGCTTCGATCGTCAACCCGTCCGGGTAGTGGTTCGTGGCCATCACGCGGTCCGCCGTTGGTTGGGCGGTAACGCACTCGCCGAGTCATCGGTGGCCCCAGCAGAGGCTGGGACACCCCACGAGCGCCGGTCAGCGGCGGCGAACTCCTCGGCAGTCACCAGCGGTGGGTGCACCCACACCTCCGACCAGACCCAGTCCGCTCGCGGAGTCGGCTTTCCGTGATGGGTGCGTCCCCAGACCTGGCGGCCGAGGTACTTCGGGTTGCGCAGGATCGCCCGCACAATCGCCACTGTCCACACGCCGGGCTCACCAGTCTCGGAGTCCAACGGCGCGGGGTAGCGGGACGCGGCGAGTCGGCGACGGATCTCTATGGTGGACAAGTGATCCTCGCCCCTCCATACGAAAATCATTCGCACCGTGGATGCTTCGACCGGTTCGATCAACAGCCGGGTGCGCCAGCGCGGTCGTCGGCCGGTCGGAGTGACCCGGACCCGCCGGGCGCGATACCCGTAGGGCACCTCTCCGGTGTTGAAGCCGGCGCGCACCAATTCCTCAGCCACGGTGCGAGCCGCAGCGAGGTTGGCGGCGTGGTAGTCGCGCAAGACGTGGTGCCGGACGTTCCACGACGGCGTGGCCTCGCGTGTGTCCGAGCCCGTCGCGGACCCGAACAGCCGGGCGCCCATCGCCGTGAGGCGCTGCCCGAAGGTCTGGCGGCCGGCGGTCGCAGCCCAACGCGGAATACGGTCGTCGGACCCATCCTGCGCGGTGTTGTTCGAAGGCATGGCGGTTCTCCAATTCCGTGAAAGGGCCTACGTCGTGAGCGAGGTCTGCGCACGAGCGGCTGTTCGGCGTCTGGTCTGGCGCGGACGTGGCGAGCCAGGGCGGGTGCGTCCGGTTCTCTGGCCGCGCGCGGAAGTCGGCCTGCGGTCGGGCTGCTGGCCGGGTTCTTCGGCGCGCAAGGAGGTCAGAAGCCGGGTGTGCCAAGCCAGCGCGAAGCGCAGGCAGTTGGATTCGCTGCGGTGACTGGGCGTGCAGCCGGGCACATACCTGCCCCGGAAACTCCACGATGCCGAGTCACTGCTGGAGATCGCGTCGGCATAGCGCCCCAGCCCGAGCACCTTCGCCCCGAAAGCGTGCAAGCGGTACCCGCGAGCCGACAGCGACCGCATGATCTGCTCGACTTCCGCGGTGTGCTGGCGACGGCACACACTGCCCACTCCGACAAGCGGCAGCGCGGCGAGATCGACGCCGTGTCGTTCGTAGAAATCGGCGCACCGGTTGTAGTCCGCGATGGACTGGCCTTGCAGCACTGGGATGATCGGCAGCTCGGGCGCGAGATCACGCAGCCGCAGGTAGTTCGCGACGGTGCGGTTCTGGTGGACGCGCACCGTCGCACCGGTGCGTGCCAGGACATGGCTCTCCGTCATGTGGTCCATTGGTGCGGCCCATGCGAGATTGCTGATCTCGGTCGCGTAGCGGCGGAGCGCCGCGACGTAGCCGCGTTCGTCGATGCGCCACCGGCCGTGCATCGAGAGCTCCGTGAAGCCTCCTGAGTCGCAGGCCCACGGCCCGGTCGCGCGCGGCAGGCTGCGTCGGTCGGCCAACCTGCGGTGGGAGACCAGCAGGGGGACACCGAGATCGCGGGCGAGCCAGGACGGCTGGTGGGTGCCAAGGAAGAACCTCATCGCGACACCGCCCGCCGAGCGATCTTCGCGAGCAGCAACGCCGCGACGGTGAGCACGGTCGCGACCGTCTTGCCGAGGATCTGACCGGGCACCGCGGCGAAGGATCCGAACGCCAGCGGCACGAACAGCACGCTGTCGCTCACCAATCCGACGACGTTCGAGCCAGCGACCGCGCCCAGCCGTGACCGGCTCCGAATCCGGCCGTAGATGACCGAGTCGACGCACTCGGACACGGCGAATGCGACGACGCTCGCGACGGCGATCTGGGGTGAGGCCAACGACCAGGACAGCCACGCCCCCACCACGATCGCGGCAAGGACGCCCGATGTGCCCAGGGCCTCGTGCAGCAGGTCGCGCAGCGTCAGCGTCACCCCGGCCCATAGCGTGCCGGCGGGCACGATCAGCGAGCCGACGAGCAGAGCCGTCCAGTGCGTGGAGGCCCAGTTCGCCATCACCACCGAGCCGACGTAGGCGGCCGACACCGCCAGGCCCGACCAGGGGAGTCCGTGCCCTGCCTCCGCGCACGAGCGCGGGAGCCTGGTCATGCCGCACGCTCCGCGGTGACCGGGGCGCCGGATCGGCACGACCACGGCGAGCAGCCGTCCGGGTCGTCCTCCTCCACCGCTTTGGTGGAGATCAGCCGCAGCTGCCGCTTGCCGGGAACGGGCGGGTCGAGGTCGACTTCGTCGAGCGGCCGACAGGACCGGTGCAGGAAGTACTGCCCGCGCAACTCTTGGCCTTGAGTCGTGGCGTGCGGGTAGCCGTCGCGGATGGCCTTGTCGAACTCGACCGCCTCGGCCCAGCTGTCGGGGTCGTTGTCGCGCAGCCAGCGCCAGCCCGCGTTGCCGTGGAACGGGCACCCGACGCAGGCCGACTTCACGGTCTCCCCGAACCCGCGGTCGGCGAGATAGTCGGCGCACCGTGTGCGGTCCCAGCCGAGGTCGATCAGCGGGAAGACGTTGCGCAGGTAGCGCACGCCCGAGTCCTTCGCGCGGGTGAACTCGTCGGTGCTGATGCCGATGGCCTGCTCGATGTACACCCCGCGCGGAACCCGCCGGGGATGCGGATAGCCGAGCAGTTCGCGCGCCGCCTTCTTCAGAGGGGAAATCTTGTACTCGCTAGTACATTGCCTGCGCGCCAAGCCTCGACTGCCGTCGGGATTGAGCACGTGCAGCGGCATCGACACGAACCGGTGAGCCGGGTCGAGCGCGTCGTCGCGGATGTTGCCCGCCGACACCGTGCGCACCGGAATGCCGAACTTCTCCGCGTGCGCGCGCAGCCGGGCGAGGTTCGCGTACACCGCCTTCGGTTCCCAGCCGGTGTCGGCGAACAGGGCGACATCGAAGCGCGGAATCACACCCTCGCAGGCCAGCAGCAGCACCGCGCTGCTCTGGACTCCGGCACCGAGCGAGAGGCATCGCAGGACCGGACCCGCATCTTGGGCGGAGGCTGGATTGGTCATGCCGCGTTCGCCTCCTCCGCGTATCCGGAGGGCTCGGTGGAACCGGCGCCGAGGAGCGCGGCGAGGTCGGCGAGCAGCAACCCGACGGCATGCGTGGCCTGCTGCGGGACGACGCCGTTGCCCAACGCACGAAGTTGCGCGGTGCGCGGCAGCGGGAGACCCGTGACCCAGCCCGGCTCCAAGCCTTGGAGCCACTCGACGAAGGCCGGGGCCAACACCGGACGCCCATGGACGCCTGGTTGCGTGGGGAACGGTGCCGGTCGCCCGAGCACCTGTTCCCACCGCTGCACGGCCGGCGCGTAGTCGCCCCAGTCCACCTCGCGGTGCGCCGCTGGCGACGAGGCGAGATCCGGGTCGGCGACGGCTACGAGATGCCGCCGTCCGCTTCCGGGACGAGCAGGCGCATTACCGCCGACGGCAGCATCAGGTCGCCCTTCGACCCCCGCTGCGCCGGACAGCCCTTCGTCCCGTCGGTCGCCCGCGGCGTCGGCAGGAACGCCTCGGGGTCCACCAACGGAAGCACCTGCTGCGACAACGGCGGCCGAAACCCGACGCCCGCCCGACGCCCCGCCGTGCCCGTGTCCGACGCCCTCGGCGTCGGCAGCAGCCGCGCCTCGTCGGGCAACGACGGCCCACCACCCTGCGTCCTGCGAGTGCAGTTCTTCGAGTCCGAGGCGGTCGGCGTGGGCAGCAGCTTCATCACCGCGTCCACCGCGTCGTGCAGATTCACTTGATGCCCACCAGCCCGACGCCGCACCGGGTCCGCCGGACCTCGGTTGTCGCCGTCGCGCGCCTGCGGGGTCGGCAGCATCCGGGGCGGCAACGGGGCGGGGCCAGGCGAGCAGGAACACTCGCTCGCGTCGGTGTGCCGCGCCGACGTCGGCGGCGCGGACGCTACGCCAGAGCGCGTCATACCCCGCTTCGGCCAAGTCGCCGAGTACACGGTGGAGACCTCCGCCCTTCCAGCGAAGCGCGGCGACGTTCTCCACGACGAGCAGCGCGGGTCGTAGTACGCGAACGCCCGCCACGATGTCTGTCCACAGTCCACTGCGGTGGCCCTTCTCGATACCCACGCGCCGCCCGGCGGCGGAGATGTCCTGACACGGGAACCCGGCCGTGAGCACGTCGACCGGCTCGACGTTTGTCCAGTCGATGGCACGGACGTCGCCGAGATTGGGGATGCCCGGCAACCGGGCGGCGAGGATCGCGGAGATGTGCGGGTCGGGGTCGGCGCACCAGGCGAGGCGGCCCCCGCCGAGCGCGGCGAGCACCCCGAGGTCCAGTCCGCCGTAGCCGGTACAAACCGAGCCGACAATCGGCCCCGGACCGTCGGCGTCCCGCGACGTCTGAGCGGTGGCCGCCCGCACCGCCCCCGCCGCCGTCGTGGTGACGGCGACGAGGGCGGAGTCGCGCCCCGACCGGACTCGGGTGCGGGGTGGCCGGGTGGTCATGCCGCCCAGCTCTCCGACACACCCGACTCGCCGCTCGGGTTCTCGGTGTGTCGCGCTCGGCCGGTGAGGAACCGTCGTGAATCCTGGCGGTCCGTCGAGGTTCCTGAACCCGCAGAGCGGCGCAGGGCCGTGCGGAAAATCAGCACATCCTCATGGCTGATGAGGTGCAGCGGCAGCCCGGCTTCGCGCTGTTTGCGGATGAAGTCGCGCTGGAAGAAGCTGCCGCGCGCGACGAGGTCGTGCTCTGCG
The DNA here is from genome assembly GCF_023094165.1 of Crossiella sp. S99.2. Classification (GTDB taxonomy): domain Bacteria; phylum Actinomycetota; class Actinomycetes; order Mycobacteriales; family Pseudonocardiaceae; genus Crossiella. The sequence continues at coordinate 690,922 of NZ_JALMDK010000002.1, forward strand.
GCGCGCGCCAGCAGCGCGACGGACCGCTCGACCGGGATCAGGCCGGCGTGCAGGCCGCAGGCCAGGATCTGCGAGGGCAGGTCGATCAGCTCGGCGTGCTCTCGCCAGGGTCGGATGGTGATGGCGATGTGCCCGCCCGGACGCAGGTAGGTGGTGAGTCCGGCGAGGATGCGGGTGAACCCGGCCAGTAGCCGGTGGTGCCCGATGTTGGCGAGGTTCCCGCGGTCGAGGGTGTTGCCGTAGAGGTGGTGGTACTTCTGCACCCCCGCGCCCGGCGCGACCGACACCTGCCCGTGTGTGGACGGCCCGTAGGGCGGAGAGGTGACTACGAGCGCGGCCTGCCCGGCGTACTCCGGCGGGAGCAGTGACGCGATCTGGCGGGCGTCGCCGTGGAACACGCGGCCCTCGTGCTTCACCCTGGCGTCGTGGGCGAGCGCGAGGTTGGAGCGGGCGACGTCGACCCAGTGCGGCTCGTACTCGATGCCGACCGCGCGGCGCCCGGCGTGCAGGGCTTCGACGAGGGTGGTGCCGATCCCGCACATCGGGTCGAGCACCAGGTCGCCCGGCTCGGTGTAGTGGGCGATCGCGTGCGCGGCCACGGCCGGGAGCATCTTCGCGGGGTGTGCGGTCGACTCTGGCGTGTAGCGGCCCTTGCGCTGGGCGGCCGGGGAGGTCTGTGCGGTCGTCCACACTGACGCCGCCACGTCTTCGGCCGAGTCGTCGGTGACCCGCTCGGGCGGCGTACCTGTGGTGCCGTCGAGGTCGTCGATAAGCGCGCGCGGGACGCGCTGGGTCGGCCCGTCCACTGGGCTTTCTGCACCGGCCGGGACAGGGTTGGTGTCGGTGTCGGACAGGGCGCGCGGGAAGCGGTCGTCGGCCACGGTCGTGCCTTCCTGGCGGTGGTCTCCGGGCTGGGCGGGGTTGGGCACCTGGGCGCTGGTCATCGGATGATTCCGTTCTCCAGTGCCGCGTCGGCCGGGCTCAGGCGAGGCGGCTCGTAGTCGTGCGGCTGGGCGAAGACGAGGACGTCGGAGTGGATGCGCCGATGCGGTACGGGCAGTCCGCGCACGGCCGCGCGGTCTCGAGCGCGCGCCTCGTTCTCGGCCGCCGCGCTGTCGAGTGCGGCGAGGGACTCGACGGCGAACCGTCCGCCGCGTACCGGCGCGTGTAGGGCCACGATGTGCTGGAGGTAGAGCAGGTCGGCGTTCTGCGCCGAGGCCACGACCGCACCGGTCGGGTCGATCAGCTCACCGGCGGGCCAGTCACAGTGGGTGAGCACGACGAGGATGCCCCCAACCCGCAGCAGTCGCGCCGCGACCAACGCCACGAGGTCGCTGGACTGGTCGCCACCGTGCTCGGGGCGCAGACTCGTGATGATCAGGTCGGTGTCCGCCGGCGCGTCCTCGGCACCGTCGAGAACCCCGTCGCCGACGCCCGACCGCGCCGACGGGAAGGCAGTAACGACCGAGCGATCGGAGTCGCCGACAAGGTCGGCCCAGAACGGTCGCGCACCCGGACCGGTGGCGGTCGGGTCCACCGCGACGCGCACTGCGCGGCCGGTCCGGTTAAGCCCCTCGACGGCGGCGAGCGCGTCGGCCAGCGCGTGGTCCGGCTCGGTTGCCGGGGCATGGTCGATCACCCCATCCGCACCGACCGGTACGAGCGGCACACGGCCGCCGGAGGCCGGCCAGGGCAGCAGGGCGACTCGCCCGCCGGGCTCGCTGAACGAGTCGACGATCTTGCTGACGATCGGTTCCGGCCAGGCCGTGTCGAGCTCGATCGGAGCCGGACCGGCCGTCCAGACCGTCGCCGGCGTGGGCGTCGCCGTGGACCCGCGCGACCGAGAGCGAGTGCTCGCGGAACCGGGCTTGGCGGGACTGACCCTGGTGGTGGTCGACGCGGTCGGATAGGGGCGGCGATCCCCGCCGCGGCGGACGCCGGAGCGGGTGCTCGCCGGGCGGGTGGTGTCACCGCGCCGCTTCGGTCCGCGGCTCGCGGAGTGGTCGGACTGGGTCATGGAATCCTCGCAGAACCTTGGGGTTGCGCGCCGCGATACGCGGCGCCCTGTGACACCCCCCAACTCCGAAAAACGACCCACTTTTCCAGGGCTGTTACCTAATCTTTATCGTCATTGTTTGCTGTCATTTGGAAGCAAAGAATGCGTAGAAGGCTCGCGTGCGTGCGCCCGCGTAGGGCTTGTGTCGGGCCGCCGGTCGAGCGGCTCCATGGTTTTTCCTGCGACGTTGAGGCGTGAGAGCGGTCAGGACTTGCGCTGCGGCCCACCCCTTGCCCTTCGGGCTATTACCGGATCGCCACCAAAACGCCACCAAAACATCGTTACAGCAGCTCATAGCCTATTACCGGCGATCAACAAATGATCTTGATCCGCCTTCGCGACATGTGCGCGCCGAGGCTGTAGATGATCTTGGTGGCGACTAAGAGTGGGCAGTCAAGATCATCGGTGGCGCTTTGGAGGCCATTTGGTGGCGGTTTCGTGGCGTTTTGGTGGACCTGATTTGGCTTCCTTGCCTGGTCACTGTTTCTCGGACCATGCAAAGGAGCCGACATGGCCCCGAATCGCACATTCCGTCGCACGCCTTTCGAGCATGACTCGCTGCCGCTGGATTCCGCACGGACGGCCTTCGAGTGGTTGGTCACCGGCCCGAGTCCGGTCTCCATTGAGGGCTGGCGCTTCCCCGGCCTGCCCCGCCGGCGAGTGCCCCTCGACGAACTGCGCGACCTGCTGCTCGACGCCACCCTTCCGATGTCGACCGTGGACCCGATCTGGGTCCACCTGGTCACCCGCTCCCGCGACGAGGGCGGCACCTGGACCGTGGCATGTGTCGGTGTCGCGCTGCCCGCGCTGTTCGCCATCGCCGCCGAGTTGTCCGCCCCGTACGCCGACGACCACCGCGACATCCACGCCGCGATCCTGACCGGCTTCCTGGCCGAGCTGGCCACCATCGACCTCGCCAGGCCGTGGGTCATGTGGCGGCTGCGCTGCGCCGGGTTGCGCGCGGGACACCTGTTCATCCGCGACGCGCTCGACCGCCCGATGCCGACGGACGAGGACTTCCACTCCAGCGAACCCACCCCGCCGTGGGGGCACCCGGACTTCGTCCTCGCCCGCGCCGTCGCCGACGGAGCGATCACCGGCGACGAGGCCGAACTGATCGGCTCCACCCGCCTCGAGGACACGACGCTCACCGCCGCTGCGGCCGACCGCGGCGTCAAGGTCACCGCCCTGCACTGGGTCCGCAGCCAAGCCGAAGCACGCCTGCTCGCCTGGCTCACCGACCAGGCCCCGCACGACGACCCCGCTGACCGTCGTGAGCGCGACGTGGAGATCCGCGCGGTGAACGCGACAGCCATCACCGATGCCGCGAACAAGATCATCCGCACGCCGCACCGGCCGACCCGAAAGTCACGAACGGTAACCAAGATCGGCGGAAAGTCGTTGGTCACGGTTCGGTCACGCGCCTGGAAAAAGGCCCCCGAATCCGGAGTCGAGGGCTGCGGGAGGACCCCAGCCGCTCCCGCGCACACCACCTCGCTCGACCGCCTCGCCGGAACACCCCGGCGGCTGTCGAGCACGACTCCGGAGGTGCCGCGATGCGCCTGACCCATTCGCCCATCCGCCGTCGGCCCGACCGCCGCTCGCGCGACCGTCGGCCTTGCCGCGGACCCGTCACCCTGCCTCGCGGGGCGGCTCGCCGAGCCCGGCGGACCAGCTCGTGTACCTCGCTCCCTTCCACTGGCACCGCAGCCACACCTCGGATCTCTTCCTTGTCAGCGGGCCGCCGCCGAAACACCCTCCGGCGCAAGCTCGTCGTGCTGATCGGCGTGCTTGTGGTCGCGCTGTTCGTGCCCGCCTCGGCCGCGCACGCGGACACCGTCGTGGTCGCTCTGGCCGGATCTGTTGATCAGGTTCTGACCAACATCCGCAACTGGGTGATGGGCGTGCTCGCCGGTTTGGCGACCGTCTTCCTGTCCATCGGCGGAGTCCGCCGAGTCATGGGCGGCGGCGATCCAGGCGAGCAGGAGAAGGCCAAGGAGTGCTTCAAGGCCGCCGCGATCGGCTACGGCCTGGCCGCCCTCGCACCCCTGGTCGTCACCGTGCTCCAGGGCATCGTGGGGGCCTGAGCCATGTCCACGACCAGGCCCACCCGTCGTCGGACATCAGCCACCCCGACCGTCCACAGCCTGCGCCCCGACGAGCCCACCCAGGCTCGCGCGGAGGCCACCGGCGCCAACCGGGAACTGCTCGCACCTCCGGCCGCGAGCACGCGGCGTGCCGGTGGCCGGCGCACCCGGCCCGGACGATGGGTTCGGCGGCTGCGCATGACGCGAAGCCGAGCGCTGGTGATGCTGGCGCTGAGCCTGGTCGTCCTGCTCGGCGGCACCCTCGCCGTCAGCGCCGCCGCAACGCCCGGTGGTCCGGCCGCCGCACAGCCCGCGCCCACACCACCGCTGCCGCTGCCGACCGTCGACCCGTGCACACCCGACTCGCCGTTGCCGGTCTGCCACCTTCCCGCGCCCGCGCCCACGACCACGCCGCCGCTCACCGGCGTCCCGCTGCCGATCCCGACCGGGCCGAGCACGCCGGTGACGTGCTTCCCCGGTTCGCTGCAGTACGAGTGCACGCACCCGTCCACCACGGCACCGGCTCCTCCCCCGTGCACGGGGGAGGGCTGCATCCCGCAACCGCCGACCTCGGCGCCGCCCACCAATCCCGGCACCGGTCAGCCCGGCAACGGCGATGACGGCGAGGCCGACTGCGGGATCACCGACATCGGCGGCTGCATCACCAACGCGATTAACGCCTTCTTCCGGGGCATCGTCACCGCCGCGTTGAACCCGCTGCTGGACTTGCTGTCCAAGACGCTGCTGACCACACCGACGCCCGACTCGCTGCCGCGGATCGGGGAGCTGTGGACCAACTCCTGGCAGATCCTGCTCGCCTGCTACGGGATGTTGATCCTCATCGCCGGGATCCTGGTGATGGGCTACCAGACCCTGCAGACCCGGCACTCGATCAAGGAGATCGCGCCCCGGATCGTGGTCGGGTTCCTCGCCGGAGCCCTGTCGCTGTGGGTGGCGACCAAGGGCATCCAGATCGCCAACGGACTGGCCCAAGCGGTCATGGGCGGCGGCTTGGACGCCAGCTCGGCCGGCGAGACATTGAAGAACCTCGTCCTCGGGTCGCTCAACGGCGGGATCTTCATCATCTTCATCGGCATCTTCCTCGCCGGGATGCTGATCGTCCTGCTCGTCACCTACGTCGTGCGGGTCGCGCTGACGGTGATCCTGATCGCCGGGGCACCGATCGCGCTGATGTTCCACGCGCTCCCGCAGACCGAGGGCATCGCCCGCTGGTGGTGGAAAGCGTTCGGTGGCTGCCTGGCCATCCAGGTCGTGCAGTCGCTGACGTTGATCACCGCGATGAAGGTGTTCCTCGCGCCCGGCGGGTTCACCTTGTTCGGCCCGACCGTCAGCGGGTTGGTCAACCTGCTCGTCGCGCTCGCGCTGATGTACATCCTGTTCAAGATCCCGTTCTGGGTGTTGTCGTCGGTCAAGGGCAGCGGCGGTCGTTCGATCCTCGGCTCGATCGTGCGCGGCTTCATCGCCTACAAGACCTTCGGCCTGCTCGGTGGCCGAGGCGGCGGTAACCGCAAACCACGCCCGTCCGGCGGCGGTGGCGGTCGCGGTGGAAACGGCGGCGGCGGTCGCGGACCGACGGACCCCTACGCCCACGCCCGCACCACCGCTGACGGCCAGTACGTGCTGCCGCTGGCCGGTGTTCGCCGCAGCCGCCCGGCCGCCAAACCCAGGCCCGCTCCCACGCCGAAACCGAAGGCCGGGCAGGGCCGCCAGCTGGCGCTGCCACTCGGCGACGACTGGCCGGAGAACAAGCCGGTCCTCGGACGCGACGGCCAGTACCGGCTGCCGCTGGACGCCGAGCGCGTCAAGCCGACGCCGCCTCCGGCATCACCCAACCAGCCGGGCGGTCGGCGCCGGGGCGGGCAGCAGATGGAGCTGCCGTTCGACCCCTACAAGGGCAATCGGCCAACGCGCTCCGGGCAGTACCCGCTGCCACTGGAGGGCGTGCGCCGCACACCGCGCCCGTCGAGCCCGCCGCCCCCGGCCGCACCCCCGGCTCGAACGCGCGGCACTCAGATGGAACTGCCCTTCGACCCGTACAAGGGCAACCGGGCCGGCCGGAGCGGGCAGTACCCGCTCCCGCTGGAGGGCGTGCGCCGCACACCGCGCCCGTCGAGCCCGCCACCGGCGACGCCACCGCCGCGACCGGCCTCGCCCGCCGGGCAGCAGCTCCGGCTCCCGCTGGACCTGCCGAAACCAGCGCGGCGTCCCTCGCCGCCACCACCCAAGCCCGGAGGTAAGTCGTGACTTCGCCTGTTCGCATTCCCGCCGACGTCGACATGGCCGACAAAGTGATCGGACCGTTGACCGCCCGCCAACTCGCGATCCTCGCGGTAACCGGCCTGGTGCTCTACGCCGGGTGGACCACCACTCGCGCGGTCGTGCCGCTCCCGGTGTTCCTCGCACTGGCCATCCCGGTCGGGGTGAGCGCGGCCGTCATCGCGCTCGGCCAACGCGACGGGATCTCGATGGACCGGCTGCTGGTCGCCGCGATCCGGCAACGCATGGGACCGCGCCACCGCGTCGCCGCCCCCGAAGGCGTTCGCCCCGCGCCGGAATGGCTCACCAGCCAGACCGCCGCCACGAGCGCGAGCCGGACCGCGGGCACCGGCAAGGGCAAGTCGGCCAAGGCGAAGGGCAAGACGCCGGTGCCTGAGCAGATCTCGCCGTCGGCGTTGCGGCTGCCCGCCGAGGCGGTCACCGACACCGGCGTGGTCGACCTGGGCACCGACGGCCTGGCCGTCGTCGCGGTCGCTTCCACGGTGAACTTCGCGCTGCGGACACCGTCCGAGCAGGAGTCCCTGGTCGCGTCGTTCGGCCGCTACCTGCACAGCCTGACCGCGCCCGTGCAGGTGCTGGTCCGCACCGAACGACTCGACCTGTCCGGCCAGATCGCCGAGCTGCGGGCGCGCGCGGGCGGGTTGCCGCACCCGGCGCTGGAAGCAGCCGCTATCGAGCACGCTGACTACCTGGTGCAGCTCGGCGAGCAGACCGACCTGCTGCGCCGCCAGGTGCTGTTGATCCTGCGCGAGCCGATGGGCGCCGCTGGGCCGACCGATGGGCTCGGCGGTCCCGGCCCGCTGGCGGTGTTGTCCTCGCTGACCCGCGGCAAGCGTCGCGCGAATGCCGAGACCACCCAGGCGAGCGCCGGGGCGCGCCGGGCGGCGGAGTCACGGCTGGTGCGCCGCCTCAGTGAGGCGATCGAGCTGCTCGCGCCCGCCGGGATCGTGGTCACCCCGCTGGACGCCGGGCAGGCCACTGCCGTGCTCGCCTCGGCCTGCAACCCCGACACCCTGCTGCCGCCCTCGGCGGCCCTGGCCGGTGCCGACGAGGTCATCACCACCGCCGCCGGCACCGACCTGGACGACGGCGACCTCGCCGAGGACCGCGCGTTCTGGCAGGGCGACGGCCGTGCCGCGGTCGACCAGGACGACTACGGCCCGGACGACGGCGAGGTCGACGACTGGGACTACGAGGACGAAGACGACGACTACCCGGAGAGGGGGCGGTTGTGATGACCACCCGAACGCGGCGCGGCCAGCGCCGTCCCAGCACTCGGCCCGCCGCGCACCACCGGGCAGCCGCGTTCACGCCGGACGCCCTGTCCGTCGGCGCCCGGCATCTCGAGGTCGGCAACGAGTGGGTGTCCAGCTTCGCTGTGACGGGGTTCCCGCGTGAGGTGCACCCCGGCTGGCTCGCGCCCTTGTTGACCTACCCCGGCCGCCTCGACGTCGCGCTGCATGTCGAGCCGATCGACCCGGCCACCGCCGCCGCCAGGTTGAAGAAGCAGCTCGCCAAACTCGAGAGCGGCCGGCGGCACACCGCCGAGCACGGCCGCCTCTACGACCCGCAGGTCGAAGCCGCCACCGAAGACGCCTATGACCTGTCCTCCCGCGTGGCGCGCGGCGAAGGCAAGCTGTTCCGCGTCGGGTTGTACCTCACCATCCACGCCCCGTCCGAGCGGGCGCTGGCTGACGAGGTAGCGGCGCTGCGCTCGCTGGCGGCGAGCCTGCTGCTGGACGCCAAGCACACCACCTACCGGTCACTGCAGGGCTGGGTGTCGACCCTGCCGATGGGCCTCGATTTGATCGGGATGCGCCGCACCTTCGACACCTCGGCGCTCTCGGCGGCGTTCCCGTTCACCTCGCCTGACCTGCCCGCGGCCGACCCGACCTCGGTGGCCGCGCCGTCCGGTGTGCTCTACGGCTACAACGTCGGATCACAGGGGCTGGTGCACTGGGACCGTTTCGGTGAGGGGATGCACAACCACAACAGCGTGATCCTCGGCCGCAGCGGCGCGGGAAAGTCCTACTTGGTCAAGCTCGAACTCTTGCGCAGCCTGTACCGGGGAATCGAGATCGCGGTCGTCGACCCGGAGGACGAGTACGCCCGCCTGGCCGCCGCCGTGGGCGGCACCTACGTCCATCTCGGTGCCCGCGACGTCCGGCTCAACCCGTTCGACCTGCCCATCCACACCCGCTCCGACGGCCGCCGGACCGCACCGAAAGACGCCCTGGTGCGGCGGTCGCTGTTCCTGCACACCGTCATCGCGGTGCTCGTCGGCAATGAGTTGGAAGCCGCCGAGCGGGCCGCGCTGGATCGGGGTATCGCCGCGACGTACCAATCGGTGGGGATCACCGCCGACGCCCGCACGTGGACACGGCCCTCACCGACCTTGCGGACCTTGCGCGACCAGCTGGCCACCGCGGGCCAGACCGGCGACCGGGCCGCCGCCGAGCTCGCCGCACGGTTGCACCCGTTCGTCGAGGGCGCGTTCAAGCAGCTGTTCGACGGCCCGACCACCACCAATCCCGAAGGCCACCTGGTGGTGTTCAGCCTGCGGGACCTGCCCGACGAGCTGAAAGCCATCGGCACGCTGCTCACCCTGGACGCGGTGTGGCGGCGGGTGTCCAATCCCGCGATCCGCCGCCCGCGCCTGGTGGTCGTGGACGAGGCGTGGCTGCTGATGAAAGAGAAGTCGGGCGCGGAGTTCCTGTTCCGCATGGCCAAAGCCTCCCGGAAACACTGGGCTGGCTTGACGGTCGCGACCCAAGACACCGCCGATGTGCTCGGGAACGATCTCGGCAAAGCCGTGGTGGCCAACGCAGCGACCCAAGTGTTGCTGCGGCAGGCGTCGCAGGCCATCGACGAGATCACCCAGACCTTCGACCTGTCGGCCGGAGAACGGCAATTCCTGCTGTCGGCGGACCGAGGTCAGGGATTGCTGTCAGCGGGCACCCAGCGCGTCGCGTTCCAAAGTATTGCCTCGCCCACCGAGCACTACCTCGTCACGAGTAATCCGGCCGAACTCGCCGGATACGCCGCGGACGTCGACCCCGGTGACTCCGACGCCGAGGAACAGTCCTTCGTGGACCTGGGCTTTGCCAGCGAGCACGCGTACGCGACTGAGGGCGATGAGTTCGGTTCTTTCGGTGCTGATGACGACATCGAACTCGACGCCGCCTGACACCGACCGTCCCTTTTCCGATTGAGCATTTCTTACTTTCTTGGAAGGACCCGTAATGCTTTCCTGGATACCGGCTGCCCTCAACCACCCCGAGCTGTCCCATGCGCTGGCTGCTCACGGAATCGTGCGGACGGGCCTGACGAATGGGTGGCTCGGGGACTACCTGCGCGACCCCGGCGGTGCGCTGCTCACGCTGCTGGGTCATTTGCGGGACTGGGCGATCACCTGGGGGCCGTTTGTCGGCCCGGTGCTCGCCGTCGGCATCGCGGGCTTCGTGATCGGCCGGCGCCGGTGGGCGCGGCGCTGCCACGCGAGGCTGGTCGCCGACGCCCGCCAGGTCACCGTCCTCGCCCCACCCACCGTCGATCCCGCGGGCGGTGCGGCCTTGTGGTCCAACCTCGTCGGGCTGCTGCGCCCGGCCTGGCGCCGGTGGTTCACCGGCCAGCCCCATGTGGCCTGCGAGTACACGTTCTCCGAGGCGGGTGTCGGCATCCGACTGTGGGTGCCCGGCGTGATCCCACCCGGCCTGGTCGAACGCGCCATCGAGGCCGCCTGGCCCGGCTCCCACACGCGGGTCGGCACCGCCGACCCGCCCCTACCACCGCCCGGTGACGGGCAGCGGCGGCTGGTCGTCGGCGGCGAACTCCGTCTCGCCCGCTCTGAGGCGCTGCCGATCCGCACCGACTTCGACGCCGACCCGCTCCGCGCCCTGATCGGCGCCCCGGTCGGGCTCGGGCGCGACGAGTACGCCTGCGTGCAGATCCTCGCCCGCCCGGTGACTGGCCGCCGGGTCGCCCAAGCCCGGCGCTCCGCGCGGCGGGTGCACACCGGCGGCTCCACCCGCGTCGTCGGCCGCCTGCTCGACCTGGTCACTCCCGGCGTGAAGTCCGGACCGGCCCGGCGCGCGGCGAAGTCCGGGACACTGCACAGCGATCCGCAGACCTCGCTCGAGTACGCGGCGCAGAACCGCGCCATTGTCGCCAAACAGCGCGGCTCGCAGTACGAGACGGTCATCCGCTACGCCGTCGCCACCCTCCTGCCCGCCGACGCCGCCGAGAACGAGGTCCGCCAGGCGCGGGACGTCGCCCGCGGACGGGCACACGCGCTGGCCGCGAGCTTCGCCTCCTACACCGAGCACAACCACTACACCCGCCACCGCGTCCGCCACCCCGGCCCCGTGCTGGCCGACCGGCGCCTCGGCAAGGGCGACTTGCTGTCCGTGGCCGAACTGGCGGCGCTGGCGCACTTGCCGACCGACGAGGCGATCCCCGGCGTGCAGCGTGCCGGCGCCCGCGCCATCTCGCCGCCACCCGGCATCGCCACGCCCGGCCCCGAGGCCAAGCCGATCGGAGTCACCGACACCGGACACGAACGCCCCGTGGCGCTACGGGTCCCGGACGCGCGGCACCACTTGCACGTCATCGGCGCGACCGGCTCCGGTAAATCCACCTTGCTGGGGAACATGATCCTCGCCGACGCCGAGGCCGGGCGCGGGATCGTGCTGATCGACCCCAAGGGCGACCTCGTCACCGACATGCTCTCCCGCCTGCCCCGCTCGGTGGCCGATCGTGTCGTGATCTTCGACGCCGACTCAAAGTCCCGGCCACCGTGCCTGAACCCGTTGGACGGCGGAGAAACCGACCTGACCGTCGACAACCTCGTCTCGGTGTTCCGGCGGGTCTACAGCGCGTTCTGGGGGCCGCGCACCGACGACGTGATGCGCGCCGCCTGCCTGACCCTGCGCACCCAGGAAGGCGTCGCCACCCTCGCCGATCTGCCCAAGCTGCTGGCCGATCCCGCCTTCCGATCACGAGTCACCGCCGGGATCACCGACCCCGTGCTGCGCGGGTTCTGGTCCTGGTACGAGGAACTCACCGACTCCTCCCGCAGCCAGGTCATCTCGCCCTTGATGAACAAGCTGCGAGCCTTCCTGCTGCGCCCGTTCGTCCGCGACGCCATCGCGGGCGGACATTCCACAGTAGACATGGCGGAGGTGCTCGACGGCGGGATCTGCCTGGTGCGCATCCCGAAAGGCTCGCTCGGCGAGGAGACCACCCGGCTGGTGGGGTCGCTGGTGGTCGCCCGCACCTGGCAGGCCACCACCGCCCGCGCCCGCACACCGCAACGCCAACGCCGGGACGCGTCGATGGTGATCGACGAGTGTCACAACTTCCTCAATCTGCCGTATCCGATCGAGGACATGCTGGCCGAGGCACGGGGCTTCCGCGTCGCGATGACGTTGGCGCACCAGCATCTTGGCCAGCTGCCCCGCGAGTTGCGGGAAGGCATGTCCACCAACGCTCGCAGCAAGATCTTCTTCAACGCCTCCCCAGAGGACTCCCGCGAGCTGTCCCGCCACACCGCACCCCGACTGTCCGACCACGATCTGGCGCACCTCGGCGTCTACCACGCCGCCGTACGGCTCGTGCTCAACGGGGAAGAGGCACAGCCGTTCACCATGCGCACCCAGCCGCTTCCTCGCGCGATTCCCGGCCGCGCACGAGAAATCCGCAGCATCGCCCGCCGTGCCTTGCGCAGCCGAGTTCCCGGTGCCACCGCGTCCGCGTCCGGTTCGCAGGCACCAACCCGGCCTCCGCAGCGGCCCGCCGGGACCCCGGGGCAGACGCGGCCGACCAGCGGCGAACGCCGAGGCCAGTCCGGCGTCCGGGCGCGCAGCGCCGACCCACGCCGCCAGCAGTCCTGACCCGACTCGGCCACACCACAAAGACGGACGGAAGTCCTTTCCGCTCAACAACCCGGAGGTTCGCGTCATGATCACCAACCCCACCAGGCAGCGCACTCTTCGAGGCCACAAGGCGACCCGGCCCACCCCTCGCGCCGCGAACAACACCGATCACCAGGCGGTGCTGGCGTGGCGGCTGACGCCGCGCGATCGGTGGATCATCCGGATGCTGCACGAGCACCGCGTACTCACCGCCCACCAGATCACCGCGCTCGCGTTCCCGTCGTTCCGCTCGGGCCGGATGCGGCTGCGGGAATTGTTCCAGTGGGGCGTGGTGGACCGGTTCCAGCCGTTCATCACCGTCGGCACCGCGCCGATGCACTACGTCCTCGCGCCCGCCGGGGCCGCGGTGCTGGCCGCCGAGGACGGCTTGGACGTCAAGGAACTCGGCTACCGCCACGATCGCGCCTTCGGGGTAGCCCATTCGCTGCGGCTCGCGCACACCGTCGGTGTCGCCGAGTGGTTCACCGCATTGGTTGACCGCGCTCGCCACAGCGACACCGACGAGCACAGCGCGCTTGGAGCGTGGTGGTCGGAAGCCCGCTGCGCTCGGCACTTCGGGGACCTCATCAAGCCCGATGCCTACGGCCGATGGGCCAGCGCCGGTGGGGAGATCGAGTTCTTCCTCGAGTACGACTTCGGCACCGAGGTCCTGGCCAAGCTCGCCGGGAAACTGGCCGGCTACGCCGCGCTCGCCGAGGCCACCGGGATCACCACGCCGCTGCTGGTGTGGTTGCCGACCTCGCGGCGCGAGGCCACTGCCCGCCGGCTGCTGGCGCGGGCCTGGCGCGAACTCGACGATCCGCGCTCGGTCCCGGTTGCCACCGCCGCGGCCGAGCTGCTCAACCCCGAAGCCGCGCACCCCAGCCCCGCCGACGAGGTCTGGCTACCCCTGGACACCACCACGGGCAGCGCGGGGAGCGCCCGGCGCGAGTTGCACCGGTTGCTCGACGCCTGGCCGCACGTCGCGCCACCCAGCACCGAGGCGGGCAGCGAGTCGGCTCTCGGGCCGGACTCGACGCTGGCGCTGATGGCCCCGGCGCCCGCGCCGATGCCGCCGGCCCCCATCTCACGCGGACCGAGCACAGGCAGGCGGTGAGTACCCGATGATCCTGAAAGTCGGCGCCATCGTGATCGGCGTGATTCTCTTCATCCCGACGTTGATCGGGAACGGAGTGTCAGCCGCGATCTCGGCCCTGTTCGGTAGTGGAAACAGCCAGCCCAGCGCGACCGCGCTGGCCGACATCCCCGCCGACTACCTCGCGCTGTACCGCGCGGCGGCCGGGGAGTGCCCAGGGCTGGACTGGTCGATCCTCGCCGCCATCGGCAAAATCGAAAGTGATCACGGTCGCTCACCCCTGCCCGGCGTCCACAGCGGCGAAAACGGCTATGGGGCAGGCGGGCCGATGCAGTTCAAGTCCGCCACCTTCGACGGAGTGCTTGCCCGCCACCAGATCCCTCCAGGCGGTGCCAGCCCACCCTCGCGTTACAACCCACACGACGCCATCTACGCCGCCGCCTTCATGCTCTGCGACGACGGAGTGCGGCGGGGTGATCTGCGGGCGGCGATCTTCGCCTACAACCACGCCGACTGGTACGTCAAACAGGTCCTCGACCAAGCCAAGCAGTACGCCGACGCCGCCGCGACGGTCGGCACGGGCGACTGCAACGCCATCCAGGCCACCAACGCGGTCGCGGTGGCGGCGATCAACTACGCCTGCGGGCAGAGAGGACTTCCGTATGTCTGGGGCGGTAATGGGCCTGATGGCGGGCACGCGGGTTTCGACTGTTCGGGGTTGACCAAGGCGGCCTATGCCGCCGCCGGAGTGACCCTGCCGCGCACCGCTCAGACCCAGTTCAATGCTGGTCCCCACGTTCCGGCCGGGCAGCCACTGTTGCCGGGTGACCTCGTTTTCTACGGCACACCAAACAACATTCACCACGTAGGTCTCTACATTGGTGGAGGTTCCATGGTGGACGCGCCGGACTTCGGCCAGGTTGTGAAGGTGCAACCCTACCGGTACAAGGGAGATGACTACGCAGGTGCTACGCGTCCCGCCGGTTCTGTTGTGGCGTAACGGAGTCTACGTCGCCGAAACCGGAGCCGACCATAGCAGAGAACGGTCGGCCGTCGCTGTCGACGAGCAGGATGCGTTGGGTGAACAGCGGCGGCGTGGTGGCGTCGAGTGCAACAATGTTGTGGTAGCTGGCCAGTTCGAAGAGCGTGTGGGTCACCTCGCGGATGGTGGTGCGATCCGGGTCGGCCTCGACCGATAGGCCCTCGACCCGGATCTCCAGCACCCGCTGCTGCGGCAGCACGGTAATCACGGTGCTCACGTGCGTCGGGATGCCGCCGTCGTCGCGCAACTCGGCGATGTCTTCGGCCAGCCGCACGGCGGCGGCCTCCACGGTGTAGCCGAGGCCGACCCCGGCACGTGCGCCCCACAGCACTAGGCAATCCACTGTGGACTCGGAGCGTGTCATGGTGATACTCCTACGGTCAGCCGGATCCGCTGTGTGGCAGACGAATCGACCATCACACGGCGGATCCGGCGCGGACCGGCATCGGGTTAGAAGGGGGCGGGTTACTTACCGCGCCGTGCGCGGAGTTCCGCGCGAAGGTCGCCCAACGTGCGGCCGTCGGATGCCCGCCGAAATGCGTTCCAGCCGTTCTGGTGGTTGCCACCCAGTGCGGTGGTGGCACCACACGGGTTGGCGAAGACACGGCCGTCGGCGAGGATGAGGGTGCCGTCGACCCGGATGCGCGCGGTGTGCCGGACTCCGAGGTTGCGGCGGTTCCAGACCAGTTCCTCGCCCGCCGTGACCAGTCCGGCGTCCAGCAGTTCGGCGATGCCGCCGCGCGCCCACTTGATCAGCGGCGGCGAGGTCGACGGCGGCGGAGTCTCCGACCAGATGGCGGCCTCGGTGGCGTCGCCGTGCAGCCCCATCACGGCGGCGGCGGTGGGCGCGACGAGATTCGGCCAGCCGTCGTCGAGCCCGTGCCACTGGCCGACCCGCTGCCAGCGTCCCTGGTATGCCAGCAGCATCTCGACATCGGTGGCGTGGTCACGGGGCAGCGGGTACGTGGGATCGGCCGGGTGGGTCAGGCGCACGACGAGGTCGCCGTCGTACAAGCTGTCGGCCGGGGGCTGCTCGGCTATCCAGTTGCCCGCGAACAATGCCACCTCGCCCGCGCGGTCGGGGTCGGCGTCGCCGATGATGTCGACCGCCGTCACGAGCATCGCCCACACGTCGTCGGGGCATCGCATCGGCGGCGGCGCGAACGCCGGGGCGAGGATCATCGTGTCCGGCGGCAGCCCCTCCCACGCCCGCATCGTCGCCTCGTCGTGCGGCTGTGACGCCCTGGCGGTCGCGGTGGTGTCATCGGGCTGGGGATCGGTTCGCGGTGCGTCCACGGCCGCGTCGGCGGCCAGTTCGGGTGGTTCGTGGATGTCGCGGTCGGTCATCATTGTCTATGCGCCCCTTCGGTTTCCGGGTTAGCGGCCGGGTGGCCGACGTGTATGGACGCTTCGTGACCGCGTGGTTGTCAACGGACATGTGCGCAATGGGGCCGAAGTGGACCCGTGTGGCGCAACGATTCCCAGGTCCGCGCCACCGTCTACACGAGACAGACGTCTTGTTTGCCGAACCCGCTTGACTTCATGGGCCGAAGGAAGCGTCCATAGTCGTGTAGCCCGAACACACCGGCAGCGCACCGGGGGCCACACCCGCTCCGGCCGGGGCATGACCACCCGCCACCGATCATGAACGCGAATCGAGGGATGTCATGTCCAGCAAGACCCGCACCCGCAAAACCCGCACCACCACCGCCAGCGCGACCGGATCCGCTCCGACGTTGCGGCCGGTTCCCGAGCAGACCGTCGCCGCGAAGGTCCGCACGGACACCGAAGACAAGCTGTGGGAGGCGTTGCACGCCGCCCCGAACAGCACCGCCGCCGACCTGTCCGCAGCAGCGAAGATCGGGAAATCGACCGCGCAGAAGATCCTCGCGAAATGGGCCGCCGACGGCAGCGTCACCCGCACCGCCGGGATCGCCGAGGGCGGGCGGCGCGCCGCCGACCTGTGGGCGATCACCGAAGTCGACACCACCCAGACCGACCTGACCCCGGTGGACACCGCTGCGGCGGAGGACGCTGACGCGACCGACACCACGCAGGCCGAAACGGTCGCCTCGGACGCAACCGACGCCGACGACTCCGCAGTCACGGAGGAAGACCCCGTCGAGCAGACGGACACCGCAGCCGATGGCGCGCAGGACCCGGCCGACTCCGACGACGCCGCCCCCGTGGATGCCGAGCCTGTTGTCGCCGAGGTGAACGACCCCACCGCCGCCAACGGCGCGGACGGCGCGACGACCGACGGCGACACGACGACGGAGAATGGCGCGGACGCGACGGACGAGAAGAAGGCACGGTTGGCACCCGGTGGGTTGCGCGGGATGGTCGAGGACTACCTGCGCGATCACCCCGGCGAGCAGTTCGGTCCCACCGCGATCGCGAACGCGTTGGGCGGGAAATCCTCAGGCGCGGTGAGCAACGCGCTGGACAAGCTGGTCGAGAGCGGCGTGGCGGCGAAGACGCAGGACAAGCCGAGGCGGTTCGCGCTCGCCCCGGCAGAGCAGGAAGCGGCTCCCGCGCCGACGAACTAATTTAACGCCCGAACGAGATGGCGAATGTGGTTGTGTCCCAACGGAATTCCCGTTGGGACACAACCACATTCGCGTCCGCCCGCTATTCGGTCGGCAGATCTCCGGGCAACGGGGTCGGCGCGTGTGCCTGGTCGGCGAGATGCGCCCACCACGAACCGGTGTCCTGGACCGACACGGCAACCCCGAGCGCGACCAGCACCCGCAGCACGTAGACCTCGATGAACGAGATCTGGTTGCGCACAACCTCGTGCGTTGCCGCGAAATCGCCTGCGTCCAGGGCATCGCTGAACGCTTGGTCGGCGGCGCGGTTGTCGCGGTCGGCCTCACACAACGCCGTCAGGACGGCATCGGTCGCGACGGCGTGCCCGGCTTCAGCTGCCCACGAGACGGCAGCCTCGGCGATCGCGGTCATCGCCCTGGAGTCGGCGACCGCCGCCCGGCCCGCGCTGTCGGGCGGGGCGTTGAGCACCGTGATCCACCGATGCCCGTCGGGGCTGTCGGCCAGCAGCAGAGCGGTGTCGCTGTCGCCGACGACCGCGATCAGCACGGGCGCGGCCGTGGCCTCGACCAGCTCGGCGGCCCAGCCGGGTATGTCCGGGGATTCCCCCATGACAGCGGCGAGCTGCCAGTGGTCGTCGCGGCGGCTGACGAGCTCCGCCTCGTGCGGGGCCAGCATGTCGATCAGCGAGACCTGAGTGCGGGCGAGGATGAGCGAACCGGTGAAGCCCATGATCGGAACCTTGTCGTTCGGCGTGGTCAGCGCGGTGGCCACGGGTGCGGTTGATGGGTGCGGTGGGCGGTGACGGCCTGCGCGGCGACGTCGGCGGCCGACTCCAGCAGCTCACGGGCGTGGTCAGGGTTATTGCCCTCGGCGTAGCGGTCGGCGTCGAGCACGAACCGCAGCGCGGTCACTACACGCCCGTTAGCGAACGTCGCATCGGCAGGCAGCACGTGCAGGCCACGAGCCGGGCCGGGCCGCAGCAGGCCGTGCATGACCTCGCGGACGGCTGACGCGGCGAGGTCGGCCAGAGGCCAACGCCGGCCCAGCAACGTACTCCGCGGCGCCGGCCACGGCGAGGGCGACCTCGCCGCGGTGCGCGAGGTAGGCCGGCGGCAAGGTGGCTCTGATCGGGATCGGCAGGCCCCGGAAGCCGGTGTAAGTGAAAGTCGCGGTCTTCGGCGTGGTGTCACCGAACACGGGCAGCGCAGCGTCCGGACCGGTGGCGACCCCGGCACCGCCGTCGGGGCGGCGCGGGTCGGGCCGGAACCACGGACCGCCGTGGGCGGACACAAGCGCCTGCCCGTCGGCGAGGGCGTAGGCGTACCAGCCGCTGCTGGTGGTGGCCAGCCACGGCCAATCCGCCTTCCCGTCCGGGCCAGGTACGGCGACGAACCCGACCTCGGCGGCCCGCTGGCGCACGAGCAGTGCGGCGACGGCCATCGCGAAGCCGTTCCGATCGGTGGCGGAGAGCACGGCGGTCGTCTCGGCGTCGCCCGCCGCGCCGAGACGAGCCAGCTCGGCCGGGCCGCCCACGTCGGCCAGTGAGCCCAGCCAGCGGGCGTTCGGTCCGGTTCCGACGTAGAAGTCGGCGTGGTCACGGGGCATGCTGGTTACCTCCGGGCGGTAGCGCGGCCGAGGTCAGTCGGCCTTCACCCAGACGCACCGAGCGGGATCCCAGGTCGCCTCGGTGTAAAGGCGGTTGAGGTCGGGAAAACCAGGGCCGATCATCCAGCCGAGTTGCTCGCAGTCGACCAAGCCGGGCCACCACCCGGTCCAGACGTCTCGGCCGCAGTCATGGTCGAGGTCGCACATCAGCCGCTGCAGCCCGGTCACCAGGCACCGCGCGACGTCACACCCGCCGTCGTACTCGTCGTATTCGTGTGGCTCGCCGACGGCGACGGCGCAGTCCGGACAGGTCGCCTCGAAGTCCAGGAGGCGGACCTGATTGCTCTGAGCGTTTTCGTTGTTGTCGTTCATCGCGCCTCCTGTGTCCGACGGGTTCATCGTCGGGCTCGTCCCAGAAGTTCGTTCCATGCTTTGGCCTCGTGCGACGCGTTCATCCGGATGGACTTCCACGCCGGGTTCGTCTCGGCGATCGCGAGCTCGGTGACCAGTGACGACCCCTGGGTCATGACCTCGGCGATCCGCAGGTGCATCGACGCGGAGTCCATCGCTCGCCGGTACTCGTCCGGGTCGGAGGCGTAAAGTCGCTGTGCGTTCGCAAACTCGTCTTCGGCGGCGGCGCAGTGATCGGCGGCGGACATGGCCTGCCTCGTGATGGATGGTGTTGTTGTGACGGCCTCCGACATCGTGAACTCCTGTTGTTCTAGTAGGGAATGGGATCGGTTACGTCGGTCTTACTGCGACACTCTCTGTTGGACACGCAGCCACGCGCGCCCGGTCGTGATCCACACCCGACCGTGGGCGAACGTGAACACCCAGTCCGTGTCGTGGCTGTCGGGCCACAACCACGGCCAGCCGTTGCGTGGGTGGTAGCCGTGCCCGTGGTCCTCATCGGCCCACACGTCGAGCAGGTCGGTCACGGCGTCGGCGTAGGTGAGCGGGTCGGTTGCGTCCAGTAGCAGCCGTCCACATGCGATGGCGCGCACCGTGGCGGGGTCGGCGTCGCCTTGGAGTGAGCCGAGCCAGACGGCGTGCGGTCCGCGCCCGTCGTAGAAGTCGGCGGTGGTGGTCACCGGTCACCTCTGCGGCGGGCGGATCGCGTCGCGGAGTCGCTGTTCGATCTCGAAGCTGTCGCGGGCGGTCAGAATGGTGGTCAGCACGAGGACGGCGTCACCTTCGGAGACCGGGTTCACGGGTTGGCCGTCGAGGGTAAGAGGACGGCCGAGGGCGGTCACGATGTACCAGTCGGACTGGCGGACGCGGTCGGCGCAGTAGTAGCTGCCGACGAGTGCCCCGTCGCGGGTGACGGTGCCGTACAAGGTTTGTTGTGCGTCGGCGGGGTCGGCGACGATCGCGGTCACCTCGCAGCCGTTCTCCGTGAAGCGACGGCTGACGGTCTCGGGAACTTCATACGGTGTCATGGTGATCTCCTGTGGGTGGGGTGTTTCCTATACCCGGCTCGGAAGGTCGAAGTAGCATTCGTCGTCGCAGTCCTGAGCGCCTTTGCTTGCTACGAAAGGGCATTCGTCGCGGTGGGCTTTGGTGAAGGTGACGCTGCCGTCGGGGTGCTCGAAGATGTGCAGCGTTCCGCCGTTGTTGGTCGCCCACGTGATGTCGTTCGGGGCGATGCGGCATTCGGCGTTGTAGCCGCTACTGGTGGCCAGCAACGCGCTCACCGCGCGGTAGAGATGGGGTGACAAGCTCACCGTGGGCGGCGGTGCGGCGAGAATCTCGGCGGCGCGATGCAGCAGCCGCTCGGCGAGCGGGCCGAGGACGGCGGCGGCGTTGACGTCCAGGCTCGGGGGTGGGGTGTCGTGCCACCAGTTGTTGAGATCGTCGGCGGCGAGGCTGGTCCAGTCTGTCTGGTCGGTGAGCACCTCGGCGACGGCACCGCTGTCGTTGAGGTAGACGCCTCGCTCGAGGTGGGCGCGGACGGTGCGCCCGGCTATCTCGACGACGCGGGTGTAGTGGTAGCGGGCCGGGGTGGCTCCGGCGTCCTGGTCGCGTTCGGTGATGGCAGTGGTCATCGCGGTCTCCCGTCGGATGGGTGGGTTTGTCGCGGTTCAGCGGGTGGCGAGTGCGGTGCGCAGGTCTGACAGCGGGCGGTCGTCGCGGGCACGTCGCCAGAGGTGCCAGCCGTTGACCGTGGAGCCCGCGAGACTGGTCGCGAGCGCGGTGACGGTGGAAACGGCGAACTCGTGCGGTCCGCCGTCGTGCAGGACACCGCCCTGCCGGACGGTGGCGGTGTGCCCGTTCCACACCAGCTGCTCGCCCACCTCGACGAGTCCGGCCTCGATCAGCTCGGCGAGGGCATCCGGGTGCGCGCGAGGCGCCGGCGAGGCCGCCGCGGACTCGCCGGCGAGTCCGGCAGTAAGCAGTCCTGGAGGCAAGGCGGCGGCGATCGGTCCGGTCAGCGTCGCCCACTGGGCATCCTTGAAGGCGACGTCGGCGAGGTAGCGCATGTGCACGAGTGCCGACATCGCCACCTCGTGCGGCCAGCGCGTGCCCACCGCCTGCCACGTGCGGACCGTGGTCCACCCGCCCTGGGTGGCGGCTACGACCTCGACGTCGGCCACGGCGAGGTCGTCATCGGCGGGTGCGAGCAGGCGCACCACGACGTCTCCGGTGTGCAGGGCGGCGGGCGGGGGTGCGGGCAGCCACACGCCCGCGAGCAGGTCGGTGGTGTCGGTGGTCCGTACCGCCACCACGACCAGCCCCCACATCCCGTCGGGCGGGCGTAGCGGCACGGCGCGGGGTGGTGCCGGGGCGACCAGCACCGACTCGGCCGGAAGGGCGACACAGGCGTGGTTGGTCCGTGTGGTGTTGCCGGGGGCGTTGCTGGTCACGACGTGACCTCCTTCGGTGTGGGTTGCGGGGTTCCGGACGTGCCGAGGCGGGCGTCGGCTCGAGGCCGCTAGCCGTTCACAGCGGGTAAGCCGAGGGCACAGCCCGGTTGGTGGATCGACTCGTCGCGGGCCTCGTCGGCGATCGGGCTGTCGCCGTCGGGGTCGAGGTACTCGCCGAGGTCGCCCAAGGTGGCGATGCGGGTGACCGGGACCTCGGCGTCACAACCGGGGCAACGGTCGAGGAGCAGCCAGCCGTCGCCGGGGGCGGTGAAGTCCGGGATAAACCGCCACGCGCGCCCGGTCACCGGGTCGGTGACGGTGATCAGGTCACCGGGAACCGGTCCGGTGCGGGTGCGATAGATGCGACGCGGGTCATCGGTGACGAGCACGCCGTCCACACCGACCTGCAGGGCGGCGGCGATGGTGCGCGCGACACGGGCACGGCGTGCCCAGCGGTTCCACTGGTCGGCGTCGTCGTGGCGGTGGTGGAATCCGTCGGGGTCGGCGGTGCGGTGGGCGCGCGCGGCGTGCAGGGGCACGCTCGGCCAGCGCGGCGGTAAGTCCGGGCGCGGTCGTGGTCATCACGACCACCCCAGGGCGTTGGCGGCGAGCGCGGGCAGGTACCCGACCTGCGCGCCCGCGCCGAGCCACACCACGGGCGGGTCGGTGCGCGTGGGGCCTTCGTACTCGGCGTCGTCCGGGGTGCACGCGACCCGCGCGAGGAGATTCTCCAGCGGGTAGCCGGGTTGCGTGGCGAGCCGTACCGGGGCGGTCGGGTCGTACTGGTCGAGGGCGGCGATCAGGTCACCCACGGTCGCGATGTCGGTGTTGGTCATCGAAAGTCATCTCCAATTCCGGGGTTCCGGGTGCGGGTTGTTCAGCGGGTGGCGCGCAGGGCGGCGGTGGCGGCGCGGCCAATGGCCTGCGCGGTGGTGGTGGGGTCGGTCATCACGTGCACGGTCGCCCCGGTCATCGGCTTGCGCCCAGGGACGTCCGGGGCGATCCACAACACGGCGCAACCGGTGGCGCGCAACCGGTCGAGAAGCTGCTGCCCGTTGCGGCGGGGTCCGTCGCGGAACTTGCCGTCGGACACGATGACCAGCAACCGCGCGGCACCGGGGCGCGACAGCCCGAGCGCGCCGTCGAGGGCCTCGATCGCGGTGTCGATGGCTTCCCAGTTGTCGCGGGTGGCGAAGTCGGTCACGGCGGCGGGCGTCTTGCCGGGGCGGGTGATCGGGCGGACGTGGTGCCCGAAGATCACGGTGGCGGTGTCGGCGGGCACCGGACTCTGCGCGGCGGCGTTGGCCAGAATCCACGCGGTCGAGGCGACCGGTTTCGCGAAGCTGCCCATGGACCCGGACACGTCGCACGCGATGCCCAGCCGTAGCGGCGGGGTCGGGACCGTCGTGCGGGTAGTGCGGGTGAACGGTTCGGCGGTCGGCATCGCCCCGGCGGCCAGTTGCGCCTCGCGTGCCAGCGCGCCACGCATCCGAAGGCGTCCGGGCGGAATCGGCGAGGTCGTCTTCGTCGCCACCCGGTCACGGACCCCGGCGGTGGTCAACGCGCGCCCGAGCACCCGCGCGGCGGTGCGTTCGCCCGTGGTCGGCGGGCGGGTGCCGATCGTTTCGGTGCGCCCGTCACGGGGACCGC
The DNA here is from genome assembly GCF_023094165.1 of Crossiella sp. S99.2. Classification (GTDB taxonomy): domain Bacteria; phylum Actinomycetota; class Actinomycetes; order Mycobacteriales; family Pseudonocardiaceae; genus Crossiella. The sequence continues at coordinate 714,082 of NZ_JALMDK010000002.1, forward strand.
CTACCGTGAACACGGTGCGGGCGGCGTCGTCGGCCTTCTTCGCGGCGGCGTCGGCGGCGGCCTTCTCGCGGGCGGCGATCTCGGCGGGGTCCTCGGGCAGCTTCGCCCGCGCTACCGCGCGCGTCACCTTGCCCAGTACCTTGCCGATCACGTCGGCCAACGGGGACGGCGACGGGGTGCCGGACGGGTCCGGGGTGGCGGACGGGTCGGCGAGGTGCGGCGGGGTGGTGTCGGGGTCCGGTCCGATGATCTCGCACCACTGGCGGCCGAGTTCGATCATGGCGGCGGTGTCGTCATCGGCGGTGCGGAATGCCTTGCGCCACAACGCCCGCAGCTTCCCGAGTTTCTCCGCGCCGAGTACGTCTTCCACAGCACGCGCGACGGGCGCGGTTTCGGTGCGGGTGAGGATGCCGCCGTCGGTGCGCCCGAGGAACAGGGCGGCGGTGTGGGCGGCGTCGCGCGGGGTCATTTTCGGGGCGAAGGCGGGGTCGTCGAGTTTCATGCCGCCCGTGACGATGGTTTTCACGCACGCGCGCAACCAGTGGCGGTCATCAGGGCGGCGGCGGATCTGTGCCTGTTCGATCCGGGGCTCTTCCAGCAGCAGCGCGGCGTCTACCGCGCCGGGGTCGGCGTCGGTGGGCACGTCGGCGAGCCACCGGGTGTGTTTGCTGTGCGCGCATTCGTGGGTCAGCGCGCCCCACGTGGGGGCGTAGCGTTTCCGGTCGCTGATCCGGTGGGGTTTGGCGGTGGCGGGGTCGACCGGGTGCAGGTGCGTACCGTCGACTTCGATCATGGCGGTGGCGGGCAGGAAACACGCCGGGGCACCCTGTCCCGCACCGGGCGCGATGGTGACCAGTAGGTCGTCGCGGTCGGCGATCGCGGGGACTTCGGCGGTCAGTGCGGCGGAGAGCGCGTCCCATCCGGGGGCGGCGGGGAACACTGCCGACGCGGTGGCGGCGGGGTCGGCGATCATGTGCGCGGTCATCGCGGTGTGTCCTTTCCGGACGGTTCGGGCGGGGCGGTGGGTCAGATACGGGCACCGAGTGCCAGCGGGGCAACGGTTTTACCGAAGGCGATCTTGACGGCGGTGGCCACGATGTCGCGGTCCTCTTCCGGGGCGGTGCCGATCAGGTTCCCGGCGGCGGCGTCGGTCCCCAACACGTCGGCGATCTTCTGGAATGCCAGCAGTTCGCGCAGTTGCGGTGCCCAACGGATCTCGCCGCCCGCCTGTCGGGTGGACAGGTTGCGCGCCACGGACACGGCGCGGGTGTCGATCTTGAGTTGCGTGGCGAGGTCATAGTCGGTGGACACCTGGATCTGCACGGAAAACCGCGACGCCAACGCATCGGACAGCACCGCGCCGTGCACGCCGGGGTTGTGTCCGGCCACGACGTAGAAACCGGGGGCGGCGTCGATGACCTCGCCGCCGTTGGCCTTGATCATGATCTGGCGGCGGCCGTCCATCGCGGGGTACACCACGGCGAGCACGGTCGGCGGTATGAGCGTGGCGTCGTCGATAAACAGGGTCCGGCCTTCGCGCATCGCGCGGACCAGCGGACCGTGCACGAACACGAATTTCCCGTCCGGGGTCTGGGTGTACTCGCCCACGATGTCGGCGACCGTGGTGTCCCCGTCGCCCTGAACCGTGACCAGGTCACCGAAAGCGGCCTCGACGACCGAGGTCTTCCCGGTTCCGGGTGGTCCGTACATCAGGGCGGCGACCCCGGCGTCACGCAACTTGCGCAGCGCGGTCACGTCCGGAAGTCCGGACAGCTTGCGCGGGTGGTAGAGCTGCCCGTTCGGGCGCGCTACCGGACCGGTCACGGCCGGAGTCGCCGGGGCGGCGGGCGTGGTCGTCGCGGGCGGTGGCGTCGTCGGGCGGGGCGTGCGGGGGCGGCGGGGTGTGCCCGACGGGACCGCCACGGGCGCGGCGGCGGCGTCGGCGGTGGTCGGGGTCGACCGGTAGCGGACCGGTTTGGTCGAGGTTTGTTCGGCGTAGCCCCCGGCGGTGAGCGCGGCGAGCGCGTTGCCGATCGCGCCCGATGACTTCCCGCCGAGTGCGGCGGCGATGTTGCGCGGGGTCAGTTCGGTGCCCGCCTGATCGGTGAGGACTTGCGCCACCTGTCGGCGGAGTTCGCCGTTGGGCAACCGCCCGCCCGCCGGGGCGGCGGTCGTCGTGCCGGATGCCGCCGGGGCGGTCGTCGGCGTGGCTGGCGTGGTCATCGCGGGTGGGTCCTTTCGATCTAGTGCGGGGCGGCGGGGAACGGTCAGGCCGCCACGGCGGCGGTGTCGTCGATGACGTCGGGCGCGTTCTCGTGGGCTTCGGCGGCGGCGTCGGCCGATTCCGGAGTGTGGCCGTATTCGACCCACCCGCAGTAACAAAACGCGGTCACCGTGTTGTCGGTTTCGGTGGCGGTGTCGGCGTAACACATAATCGGCCCCATTCGTCGGACATAGCTCGCGCCGGGTGTGGTATTCGGTGTGGTTTCCGGTTCCCCCGGTGGTAATTCAATTATCACTCTGCCGCGCGCCGCGCGCAATAGAAATAGCCGCCCATTTTCAAGACTCTTTTCGCGATGTTCGCCGCCGCCATTCCCGGCGAATAGAAAGTCGTCCGTGCGGTCACAATTCCGGCCGCCGTTGCGCCGATTTCCGCAGGCCAGTGACCCGGCCGCGCGCCGGCCGCCGCGGACAGGAATGGTTCGGCGGGACATGAGGAATGACGTCAATGAACAGCAAGAAATAAAACAAACAAATAGGAAAGGGGGGTAAGGGCGAGCGTAAGATAGATAGAAAGGGTGACCAAGGGAGCAGCATGGAAGCGACGACCACCCAGCCCGCCCCGATGTGTCTACCGGCTTGTGGACAAGCGAGTCTGGGATACCAGCGGATCCCCCGATGGCCCGCATGACCAGCGTCTTCGCAGGCCGCAGGGGGTGGTCCTCTAACCTGATCCCCCGTATGAACCCCATCATGATCCCCCGTATGAACCCCCAATGGAAGCCACCGTGCGTGTCGATGATCCCTGAAACGACTACTCGGCGTGACATTCGGTCAGGGTTGGCTTTGAGTAGGAATACGGTGGGCTGGTTCCGCCGTTCGGCGTAACGTGGAGGGCTCTGTCGCTACGAGACGAGGAGGCCGAGACCGGCTCTGTGGTCGTGCTGAGCAGGCACGACCGTTCAGGTGGCTGCCGCAGGGGGTGCGTCGCCGGACGAGGGGACGACGGGCGCGGCGCGAGGGCCGGGTCAGTGCACACGGGGAGGCGTTATGAAGGTGGGGGACGAGAGGTTCCTTCGGGGTTTGTACGACCTGAAGTACCTTTTCGGGGACAAGTGGGCACCGGCCATCCTGGTCACGCTCTCGGGCGGCCCCATGCGGCGAAAAGAGATTCTTTCCACGATCAGCTCGTATTCCATTGGTGAAGAATGGTCGGACAAACACGCCGTCCTGCACGATAGCATTCTGGCGCGTACATTGAAAAAGATGACCGAAGAAGGTCTTTTGACGCGCATCCGGTGCACAAAGACTTTTCCGGTCACAGTTACTTACGAGTTGAAGCCGGAAGTCTTGGAGTTCTTGACGCAGGCCGAGGTGCTCGTGGCCTGGGCTGAGAAGCATCAGGAACTCATCGCGCAAGCTCAGGCATACAGTCGCCGGAATGGTGACGAGATGGGCACGCTGACGGGAATGGGTGAGCTGGACGAAATCGGTCTCACCGATGACGAGGACGACGAATAGGCCGAGCTGGCAGACACCCGCACGCTCCGGGCCGGCAACGGCAGGCCCTCGCCGCCATTGCCCCACCGCCTCAGCTGGCCGCGATGCGCCCACGTTCGCCCTGGGCCTGTGCACTCGTGGCGCCGGCTGAGCCGTCCTCGTGACGCTGCCCCAGCCGGGCAGCCAGCCCACGAGCCTGCGGAGTCGGCGCCGCGTCGACCTCGGCGAGCCGGGTGGTCAGCAAGGTCAGCGTCCGCGGGATGGCGTCCAGCTGCCCGAGACGTTCCTGCAGCCGCATGATGTCGCGGTAGAGCAGCTCGTTGTGCGGATCGAAGGCCCGCGCGACTTCCAGCAGATCCAGGGTCTGCTGGGGATCGGAGTCCACCAGCGCGCGGGCCAGCGCCGCGACAGCGTCGATAGCGTCGCGGCGGATCGCCTCGCGGGCGGGCTCGATCCACTCGTTCGACATGCCCTCGGCCAGCGGTCCGCCGTAGCTGTTGACCACCTCGCGGTACGCATCGACACGCGCGGAGTCGGTGGCGGCGGCGCGGCGGGCGGCCACGGCGCGCGCGAAGCGCCAGTAGTCACTGCGAACGCTCGCGGGATCGAGCTGGTAGCGCCCGTTGCTGGCGGAGACGACGTCGGTCACCGTGCCGTTCGTGGCCGTGGCCAGCGCGCTGCGCATCCGCGACAACGCCGTGTGCAGGGCGTTGGTCGGCCGCGCCGGCGGGTCCTGGCCCCACAAGGCCGAGACGAGCGTCTCGCGGGTGGCACCGTCCGGATGCAGCGCCAGCAGCACCAGCAACTCCTTGGTCCGGGGCTGCAAGGCGCCGGTGATCTCGCGCGCATCGCCGGTGGCGCCGGGTTCGGGGTGCCAGTGCACCCGCAGGTCACCGAGCACGGTCACGGTGAGCAGCGCTGGGCTGGTGTCCTGTTCACCGCCGCTGGTGGTGGTCGGCGGTGTCTCGGCCACGGGTTTGGCGGGCTCGCTGGTGGACGCCGGTTCGTCGGCTTCGCCCTCGTCGTGGTGCTCGGTCTCGTCGTCGGCCAAGCGCGACGGGACCTGCCGGACGCCGGAGGCCGGTGGGCGCAGCCGGGCACCGGGCGGCTGAACCTGAGCGGGGCCGAGGATCTCCAGCTCGGTGTCCGGGAGCGCCGATTGCGTGACCGCGGCCGTGACTTCCAGCTCGATCTCGTCCGCGCCCGAGCCGCCGGTCTCGAGCGGGTCGGCCTCGCCTTGTGCTTGGTCGTTGCCGGCGGGGTGCGCCGCCACGATGCGAGGACGCGGCACGGGCGGCGCGACGAGCTCGTCGGTGGCCGGCGGGTCGGGTTCGGCTTGACGCAGCAGGGCCAGCAGCTCGGCGGCGTCGCCGCCGCCAAGGCGGAACATCCGGGTGCCGCGCAGGGCCTCGCCCAGACCAGGGCCGGTGGCCGAGATCGAGCCATCGTCGCGGACGTAGGCGGTAACGCCGGGTTGCCACTGGCCCAGCAGCAGACCGGTGACCCCGAACGGCGCTCCGTTATCCAGGACCGCCTGCAGTCGTGAGTGGTGTGCTGGTGGTCGTGCCACCAACACCAGCGGCGGCCACGTCCCTGGCTCGGCCTCGGGTTCCCGGCTGGCCGTGGCTCGCACCAGGGTCTCGGCCTCCACCGCGTCCAGCGCGCCGTCCAGGTCGGCGACGACCCGCACGGCCGAGGGCAGGTGCTCCTGTGTTGCTCCGCGTCCGAGCACCGAGACCAGGTCGTCGGCCGGGACGATGACGATCGCCCCGGCCGACGTCGCCAGGTGGTCTGGGGAGCTGGTGAGCGCGGTGATCAGCAGAGCACGGGCCGCAGCGGGAGCACCGGCGCCGACCAGGCCAAGGCCGCGGGCGGTCGCGAGGTCGAGGGCGACCTCGCGACCGTCGCGGACACCCAGACCCGGCGCGACGGTGGGGGGTCGGCCGGCGCCGGTCTGGGGCGCGCCCACCACAAGGGGCGGCGCGGGCGGGACACGCTGCGGACGCTGCTGTTCCTCGTCGCCCGGGTAGTCCTCGTCGAGGTCGATCTCGTCGTCGGCCTCGGAGCGCAGGTGCGCCAGCCGCAGCTGGTAGACCACCGGTGCGACGGGCAGGTCGTCGCGGTCGCCGCTGCCGGGCCGGTATCGGCTGTTGTGGCGGCGGCGGGCGACGAGCAATGCCGCGCTGATCGCGGCGGCCAGGCCGAGCCCGACGAACAGCTCCGCTCCCCAGCGGAAGCCGGGTTCGCTCGTCGCGGGAGCCGAGTTGGTGCCGGTCGCGGCCGGTGGTGCTTGTTGGGTGGACGGCGCTGGTTGCGCTGGTGTGGACGGTTGGATGCTCGTCGGTGGCACAGCGGTGGTCGGCGGGGCGGGAGCGGTCGGTGGGGCGGGAGTGGACTGGTCCGGGTCGGCTGGCTGCTGGGGTGGCACCGTCGGCGCGCTCGGGTCGTGTGGCAGTGCGAGTTCCTCGCCGGGGAAGATCAGGCTGGGTTTGGTGAACGTGTGCCCGTTCGGTTGCGGCTTGCCCTTGTTGAGGTCGAAGATCTCCGGCCAGCGCGCGCCGTCGCCGAGGGTGCGTTCGGCGATGCGCCACAACGAGTCGTGGATTCCGTTCTGTGGTGCCAGCACGACCACCGACTCCGGATGTGTGGGAGCGGCGACGGTGCTGCTGTCGCCGGTGGTGGTCTGGGTGGCGAAGACCGCGTTGCGGACCACCGGGGTCTCGCCGGCGGGGCCTGGGTGTTGCCAGGCTGGGGCGGTCGCCACGACTTGCGATCCGGTCCCGAGCGCCGTGGACAACGAGGTGGGTGGTGCTGGTGAGGGTCGGTTGCCCAGTACTGCCAGCAGGACTGCGCCGACCAGTACGGCCGCCAGCGCGTGCATCGGACCGGCGGCGGAGAAGTCCGGCAACCGGGCTGCGTCGAACCCACTGCGTGCCAGGTCGATCGTGCACCGAAGGACGTCGATGGTGAACGCGGCCCACGTGATCCAGCACAAGCAGGCGAGAAAGCCCAGCAGGAACGTGGTCGTCATCGGGCCGAGCAGTACGCCCTGGACTTCGGCCCATGTCGGGACGTGGTTCGGCAACGGCCAGCCGACGTAGTGCCACAGCGCCCAGGGCAAGCCCGCCACAAGCGCGAGTAACACCGCGGCTGCGATGAGCCCTCGGAGCGCCCGGCCGGCGAACCGGAACATGCCGGCCAGTGCCCACCACACGCGGCGGCCCGCGCCCGGTGGCCGTGTCGGCTCCCGGCCGGACTTGTGCGATGTCGAGGTCACAGCTGACTCGTTTCCTTGGCAGTACAGGGCTTTAGGGATCGATGCTCACCACGCCACGAGGCAACGGATGCACGCGCCGGGTGTGTCTTGGTGACGAACGTCTGTCAGGTCACCCCGCCGTGACGCGCTCAGGCGTGTCCGCGGTGTCGGTGCGAGGTGCGGCGGGCTCGCGTGGCACGGACGCAAGGCCGTTTGTCGGTCCCTTCGCCGCGGACGGTCCTCGGGCTGTGGTGCTCGCCGCAGTCACAGCGGGCTTCTTCTTTTTCGTGGTGCGGTTCGGTTTCCGGGTCGTGAGCCATCCCGTCAGGTCGGCTGCCGGAATGTTGGTGAACCGCGCCAGCTCGTCGATGTCCAGCACGTCGCTCGCGTCAGCGAGTACTTCGCCGAGCTGTCGTTCGACCTCGTCGAGTTGCGTGGCGAGCTCGGTTCGGGTTTTGGCGAGTTCGCCGACTTGCTTTGCCGCGGCGGATCGCTTCAGGCGCCGAGCCGTGTCGGCCGCCTCGACTCGGCGGTCGATCTCCTCGGCCGTGGCGATCTCGTCGGTCGTAGCCATCCCGATCTCCTCTGTGTTGGCGTACTGGTGTGAGCGTTGGAGCGCGGCTATGGGTCGATGGTCACCACCCCGCGCTGGGGATGAGCGCTGCCGGTGCCGTGGACGGTGAGGCTGGAGATCCCGACCATGCCCAGCAGTTGCGTGTTCTGGGAGGCGGTGATGGTGACCGTGACGGTGTCGCCGGAGACGGTCACAGTTCCGGAGGCGCCGACGGTGGCGAGATAGCTTTGCGCGTCGGCGACCGCCTGGACCGGTACCAGTTGCAGGGTGCCGGTGCTGCGGTAGGCGGAGAGGTCGATGGCCTGGGCGCCGGCGCGAGCGGCGGCTTCCGCCTGCCCGTTGGCCTTGACCTTGGCGGACAAGGCCAAGCCCCCGTCCAGGGTCAGCCCGGCCAAGGCGAGGATCCCGATGGTGAGTACCACGACGAACGCGGTCGCCCGGCCGTCGTCGGCCCGCCACCAGGTCCGCCGCTGCGTTCGCCACCAGTGGCTCCGCCGTGTCCACCAGAGTGTCGACTTATCGTGTGCCTGGCGGATCATGCGCCGCCTCCGGAGGCATTTCCCGAGACCGAGCGCCAGGTATCGACTGGTTCGACAGCGGTGGCGGACAAGCGTTTCTGACCGGGAACACCGAGGATCAGCGCGTCGCCGAAGTCGACCGCACACGACACCGTCACGCTGACCGTGCCGCCCGGTCGCATCCCGCCGGTGGCGGTGTCCACGCTCAGCGACGCACAGGTCACTCCGGCTGAGGACAGCGCGTTGGTGGCGGTGGACTGAGCCGCTGCGGTGGCGGTGGCCGAGGTGCGTTCGATGCTCGCCGCGCGGGCCGCTTGGTGCGCGGCATCGTCCAGCCGCAGCCGGGCATCCACCCCTCGGTGGATCACCACGGCGACGAACACGAGCAGCATGACCAGAAACGGTGCCGCTATGGTGACTTCCGCAGCCACTGAGCCACGGTCCGCGCGCCACCAGGCCACCCACCGACCCAGGCGGGGGTGATAGCGCCCCAGCGGGCGTTCTGGGCTACCGGACGGGCGCATGGCGGGTGTCCGGGCGGCGGGCGATTTCGTGGTCGTCATAGCGTCCGATCACCCACCGCTGGCCAGATCGGGAACGAACCGTTCGACCGGGCCGGACGCCTCGGCGTGCACCGGCAAACTGAGGAACGGGACGACCGACGTCGCGGTCCCGGAGATCCGGATCGACGCCGAGTTGGCGGTGCGGTCGGCACCGACACTGGTGCCGGTCAAGGGGCCGCGTGCGAGCTGATCGAGCATCTGCTGCGCACTCGCGCTGCCCGCAGCCGCGGTTCCGTTCTGGGCTCGCGCGGCGGCGAGCCCTTGAGACGCGGCGGCCTGGGCGATGTGCGTGGCGTGCGACCACAGCGCGAACTGCACGATCGCCAGCAGCATCAACAGAAGCAGCGGCGTCGCGATCACCAGCTCCGCGCTGACCGCGCCGCGGTCACCGCGCAGAAGCAGCCGGATACGGCCTCGCGAGGCCGTCCTCCCGTGCGCAGGCCGCTGCCGGCCATCACCGCGGCCTCTGTCGGCGCGGCGGTGACGCCACCGCTGTGCCTGCTCCCGGCTCATCACGGTTACAGGTTGATGCCGTTGGCCTTGGCGGTGACCTTCGCGATGATGATCGCGATGATCGCCAACGCGGCCACCACCAGCAACGCTGTCACCAGCACGGTCTCGGTCGAGTACCCGGCCTCGGGTTCCCGGCGCAGCACTTCCCACCGTGCTTTTACCGTCGTCCACAATGTCACCAGGTAGAGGTGCATAGCGCTTCTCCTCCCATTTCCACGTGCCCCCACCACTCAGAGTCCATTGAGGACTTGCGTGAGTGCGGGGTAGGCGATGAACGCCAAGAAGCCCAGGAACAACGCCATCACCGGCAGCGACATGCGTTCGGTGGCGGCTTGGGCGTCGCCTTCGGCGTCGGTGATCTGATGCGTACGCAGCGCCCCGGCCTTGGCCGCGAGCGAGGTGCGCACCTTCGCGCCCTCGGTGCCGGCCAGGCTGACCGAAGCGGCGAGCTCGGACAGCTCGGTGACGTCGAGTTCCTCGCCGAGCTGGCGCAGCGTCGCCCACGGTGTCGTGCGGGTCAGCCGGGCGGTGTCCAGGGCTCGGCGGATCTGCTCGAACGCCCAGCCTCGGCCGATGGCGACCGAGTCGTTCAGCGCGCTGTCGACCCCGGCGCCACCGGCCAGAGTGATCCACACCAGGTCGAGGTAGGCGGACAGGGCGTGGCGGAACCCGGTGCGCAGCTTCGCCGCGTCGGACTTCGCTTGCAGGTCGGGCAGGACGAATCCCGCAGCGGCCAGAACGAGTCCGGCGATGATCGGAAACTCGATCCCCAGCGACAACCCGGCCAGGGTGAGCAGCAGTTGCAGCAGGACCGGCGCGAGCAGCCCGGCGATCGCGAGGGTTGCCTTCTCCGCCAGATGGGTCGCGACCGGGCGGCCGATGACCGCCAGATCGCGAGCCAGCCGCTCGCCGGGCAGACCGAGCGCGCACAGCGGCGCGATGAACGGGCGGCCGAGCCTGGCCGCCCACCCGGTGTCCTCGGTGGCCAGGATCGGGGTCGGCGCGGGCGCAGCCGTGCTGCGCGCCAGGACCGCGCCCAGGGCGGGCCGGGGCGGGAACGCCCACACCGCCAGCGCCCACAGGCCGAGGCCCAGCCCGGCTCCCAGAATCAGTGCGGTGATCACGGTGGTCACACCTGCCTCTCGGCGAGGAGTGCGGGCTGGTCCTCGGAATCGGCGGCCAGGGACAAGAACCGTTCGGGCTCGGCGACCCTGGCGACCCGCACCAGCCACGTGAAGCCCAGTCCAAACAGGACGCCGATGCCCAGCAGGACGATCTGCCCGGTCGCGGAGTCGTAGGCGGACAGGTACGGGCGGTTGAGCAGCACGACGGCCACGGCGAAGCACAAGGTGGTGCCGACGATCACCCGCACGCTGGTTCGGGTTCGGGCGCGTCCGGCTTCGACCCGCATCCGCATCGAGGCTTGCTCGCGGGCGGTGTGCGCGAGGGAGCCGAGCAGGTCACCGAGCTGGCGGGCTTGCTGTTCTGCGGCGAGCACCAGGGCGGCGAGGACGAGGTCGCCGGTGGGGTCGGCGAGCTGGTCGGCCAGGTGGCGCAGGGAGGGCGCCAGCCGGTCTCCGTTCTCGATTCGCACCGCGAGGTCGGTGATCTCGCCGCGGATGGCCGGCGGCGCCAGTGGCGCGGTCGCGAGGATGGCCTGCTCCAGCCCGGCGGCGGCCGAGAGCGTGTCGCGCAGCATCTCCGTCCAGGTCGCGATCGCTTCGATCCGCGCCACCCGGCGGGCGTGCTCGGGGTCGCGGCCCAGGACACGAGGCAGCGCCCAGACCGCGAGCCCGGCCAGCACGGCGCCGACAACCCAGCCGGTGGCCACCCCGGTGAGCACACCCACCGCGACCGCCAGTCCGACCCGCAGCGCCTGGCGCTGGTCTCGCGGCGCGGCTTGCGCGCGGCGAGACTGCCCGCGGCGGAACAGTCCGGAGCGCCGGTTCGCGTCCACGCCGCGCCAGCCGATGATGACCAGCAGCAACCCGACACCGACGCCGACGCCGAGCAGGGCGGTGGTGGCGCTGATCGTGATGTTCACCGCGGCCACCAGCCTTCCGGTTGCTCGAGCAGGCCGGGGTCGAACCCGGCGTCGACGAGGTCGTCGAGGGTGTCGGTGCGCAGCGCCCCGGCCACTGGACGGGCGCGGCGGTCCGCGCCGGGCCGATAGACCTCGTTGGAGACCACCTGCGGGCCGTCGGCGCCGACGACCTCGCGGATCGAGGACACGACGCGAGTGGTGCGGTCGGTGCCGCGGGCCAGGTGCACGACAAAGTGCACCGCCGAGGCGACCAGCAGGTTCGTAGCGTCCAGCGGGAGGCGTTCGACGCCTTGTGCGGCGTAGGAGGCCAGCCGGGTGAAGGCGATCCGTGAGCTGGAGGCGTGCAGGGTCGCCATCGAGCCGTCGTTGCCCTGGCTCATGGCGTTGCACATCGGGATGACTTCCGGTCCTCGGATTTCGCCGACGATCACTCGGTCCGGGCTCATGCGCAGGCCCCAGCGGACGAGTTCGGCCTGGGAGATCGCGCCCTCGCCCTCCACGTTGGCTTCACGGGCCTGGAAGGCGGTCACGTCGGCGTGAATGTCGGGGTCGAGTTCCAGGCCGAGCTCGAAGGCGTCCTCGATGGTCACGATGCGTTCCATCGGGTCCATCTCCGAGGCCAGCGCTCGCAGCAGGGTGGTCTTGCCCGCGCCCGTGCCGCCGGTGATCAGGATGTTCTTGCGCGCCCGCACCAGCGCGCGCAGGAATTGCTCCAAGCCGGGGTCGATGGTGCCGCGAGTTCGCAGCTCGGGCAGGGTGACGGTGAGGTAGCCGTGCCGGCGGATCGACAGCGAGGTCACCCCACCCGCGGTCAGGCCCATCACGGCGAACAACCGCTCCCCGCCAGGCAACTGGAGGTTGACCGCTGGGGAGCCGTAATCGAAGCGACGTTCCTGGCTGGACGCGCGGGCCGCGAGCAGCCGCACCAGATCGGTCAGCTCCTCGTTCGAGCCCGCGATCGGGGCGACCCGCGCGCGGCGGCCGTCGTTGTACTGCACGAAGACCCGGTCGTAGCGATTGGCGTTGATCGTCTCCACCGACGGGTCATCCAGCAGCGGCTGCAGGCCGGCCATGCCGAACAGTTCGTTGATGACCTCGGTGATCACCCGCTGCTCGACATCCCGGCCGACCAGCGACCGGTTGTCCATCAGCTCGTTCTCGCTGTGCGCGGCGACCGCGTCCTCCAAGATCGCCCGCGCCAGCTCGCGGCGGGCCTCCCTGGTGACCGGGGCGCCGGTGCGGCGCTGCTGGGCATCTACCCGCAGCGGCAACTCAGTACTGAGCGTGTCGCGCAAGTGCTGGCGCAGCCGCCCGACAGCCTCGGTTGCCTGCACCGGCTCCGGGCCGCTCGGCGCTGATTGCGGGGCTGACTGCGCCCAGTTGGGGTGTCCGGATGTATTGGCCGGTTGCCAACCTGATGGTTGTCCCTGCTGTTGGTGGGGACGCAGGGGTACCGGAGCCGGATAGCCGTTGGGCGGAGGGCTGTTGGGCGGATAGGTCATGACGCTTGCCCTCCGCGCGAGGTGTTCTCGGTGTTCGGCGGCAGGGGTGTCGGCGCGAGTCGCAGACCGTTGGCCGAGACCGGACTGGCGGGCACGCCGGGCACACCGTGTACGCCAGGCACCGCGCGCAACACCTGCATCGGCTGGTTGTCGGCCGGTGCTTGCCGAGGCAACGCGGGCGGCGGTGCCTGCTCGGCGATGAGAACCTTCGCGACCTTGTGCGCGACCTGCCCCAACGCCGAATGGGCCGGTCCGCTGCGGCCCCACCGCAGCGTGCTGGGCCGTCCACACAACACAGCGGCCCCGTGCGGATCGTCAGGAACGCGGCCCAACGGCAGAACACCGAGTTCGCGGGCGACTTCAGCGGTGGAATACCCCTCGCCGACCAGCAACATCGCCGGATGCGCGGTCCAACGGCCGATCGCCGGCAGGCGACGGGCCAGGTGCGCGAGGTCGTCGGCGTGAGCACGGGTCAGCAAAACCATCGCGTCGGCAGAGCGCACGATCGGCATCGCCGGCGACCCGGCGTCGATCCGGCCGCAGTCGACGATCACCACGGCATCCGGCGCGCTCGCGGCCGTCCGCAGGACGCCCGCGCCAGTGCTCGGGTCGGCCAGCGCGGACAACGCCGCTCGCGCGCGGTCGGCATCCGGTGGCGCGGCCACCACCGGCAGCCCGCCCGGCAGGGCCTGCGCGTGCTGCCACAGCAACGCCGGGTCGTCGCTACGCCGAGCGGCGACCGCCAAGCTCACCAGCCCCGGCGCCGATTCCAGCGAGAACCGCGTCCCGACGTCCCCGCCGGACGGGTCGGCCTCCACCAGCAGCGCGCGTGAGGGCGATGGCCAGCGCGCGGCCAGCGCGACCGAGAACGTGGTCACCCCAGGCGACCCTTTCACCGACAGCACCGCCACCAACATCACTGACCACTTCCCGGAAGCATCACGATCGACAACTGACCCGCGGGCACGGCGGCGATCTGGCGGGCGGCGGCCTGGCTCAACTGCACAGACACCACCGTGACCTGCTGGTTCGGCGGCGAGGTCACGCTGGTGACCACCGCCGGCCACACCGTCGTGGAGTCCGGCGTCGGCGGGCTGCCCAGCGCGGCGCCCGACTGGCCCGGCACGAACACCACCGACACGTGCGCGCCCGGCGACACCTCCACCGGGAACTGGCCCGCCTTCAACGACAACGCCGCGAGCGCCTGCCCCGTCACGGGAACACCGGCACCGCTCACCGCGTCCAGGGTCAGCAGTGCACCGGCGGGCAGGCTCGACGACATCGTCTTACCCACCACGCTCGCCGCCTGGTTCGCGTCCACAACAGACACTCCGGGGTCGACGGCGACGTTGACCTGCTTGAGATCCTGCGCGGTCAGAACCTGCCCGACCGCCACCGGCCGCGCCAACGCCAAGACCGTTTCTCGGTTCCCGGAGTTCAGCGACACCACCAGGAACGCGGCGGCACACGCCAGCACAAGCAGTGCACCCAGCAGCAGGTGCGGGATGCTGCGGCGTCGTTTCGTTCCGCGCAGCCGCGAGGCGGGCTTCTTGTCGTCCGCGACCCAGGGACCGCTGGCCGACTTCGTGGGTCGGTCGGTGTCCGGCTGGCTCGTGATGTTCGTGGTCACGCCGGTACCTCCTCCAGGCATGGGGGTAGTGCGCCGCGTCTCTGATGTTCTTCAGCGAGCGGAAGGATGAGTCAGTTTGTTTGTGTTGTTATGAAAGGAGGTGCTGCCTGGGAAGGTCAGCCGCCGCCGTTGTTGAGGGCTTGGGATTCCGCGACACGGAAGGCCGCGTTACCGGTCGTGGTCAGGTCCGGGAACGTTCCGCCTTGGCCCGCGCCCGCCCAGGTGACCGTCCAGTGCACCGTGGCGGCGACCGGGAATGCTTGCCCCGCTTGCTTCGCGGACGAGGTGCGGTAGGTGTGGCCGCAGTCCGGTGACGGTGCCTTCGGGTCAGTCCCGGCTCGGAACGGCGTGCCCGCCCCGGTACACGTCACGGTGCTGCCGTCGCCCATGGACCACGTCACCGACGTCGGCGTCGCGGTCGCCGTCACCGATACGCCCGGCACGGTCGCTGTCGCCGATACCGGCCCCCATCCGCTCGAGAGCCACATCCACGTCGGCAAGTTCACCAGCTGATCGCCGACAGGGTTCGCCGCGATCGTCGGTGTGGGCAGCCGCAACTGCTTGCGCGCCATCTGCGCCAACTCGGCTGGCGAGGGCAACTGCGCCGCTCCGGGTTGCTGTCCATCCGCGATCCACACCGGTGGCCGGTACAGCCCGTCGGTGACGCCCGCAGTCGAGCATTGCCATACGTACCAGGAACCTTGCTGGCCCTGTGCTGGTTGGGCGGCTTGCGCCAAGACCACACCACCCGCTGCTGGACGGGTGAAGACAGCGGGTTGCGCGGTCGCACCGCCTGTGTTCAGTGGCTTGGTGAAGGCGGCGGTGACCACACCACCGGACGGCGGCTGGTAGTCGCTCTTCACGTAGGAACACTTGGCCAGGTTCGAGTTCCCGCCGATGATCGTGTCGCCGGGGTTGCTGTTGTCCTTGCCTGGGTTGCCGTTGCCCGGACGTCCAGGTTTGTTGCCGTTGCCTGGGTTCCCCGGCTTGCTGTTGTCTCCGCCTTTGCCCGCGCCAAGGTCGCAGACCGGAGCCGGCGTCTGGTCACAGGTCGTGCTGCCGTAGCCACCGTCAGCCAACGCCGGAGCCACACCGCAGAAGCCGCCGACAACCACCAGTCCTGTCACGATCGAAACGCGTCGTAGGTTCAGCATGTCCCCGCCTCGTGGACGCCGTACTCCGAGACCTTCCATGATCCGTCCGCCTGCTTCTGGACGATGGCGTTGATGAGGTGCCGACCGCCCGGAGTGTCATTGGCGAGCTGCCCGGTGTCGGCCTTGTACTTCAGCCACCGTGAATCGTCGGAGCAGTCCTTGATCACGATCTTGTTCGGGTTGTCAGGGGGTTCGACAGAGGACACCGAAGGCTCGTAAGTGGGTTCGCCCTTGGTCACCAAGCCGTTGTAGTGATCGGCGTACAGGGCCCGTGACATGTTCGTCAGCGCGATCCCTGTTGCGTACCGCCCCAGTTTCGGTGACTGCCAGTCCGATGTGGTCCCAGCGGCGACGAAGTCTTGCCACATCCCTCGATAAGAGGCGAGAGCGTCCTGCTTGGCTTTGTCCACGACGGACAATGCTGTGGTCGGCGGCGCCGACGTTGCCGGTGCTTGTCCGGTCGCTTGGGTCGTGCCGGACGGCGGGCTGGTCGTCGTGCCGGAACTACAGGCGGCGAGGACCATCAGCGTGGCTCCAAGCCCGAGCACCACCCTGACCCGGCGCCCACCGGCGATCAAGACCATACGAGCTACCACACCCCACCCCCCAGACATCAGTGAAGATCGTCTTTCTTTTTCGTGATACACACCACGTCTACACCACCTACCCCCACCGACTGCAAAGTGTGTAAGTGACTGACTTTGAAGTCGGAATGGCATTTCTAATGAATCTTCACTCTTTCGGGCTACGGGCATCACTGTCTGAGGTTGCCTCGGGTAACACTGGGGATGTGACCAGCGGCTTTCCGGGGGTGAAGGGTGGCAGATCGGCTACCGAACGTAACTAATTCCGGTGATGGCTGATGTCCACCGCATTCACCATGGTGTGGACAGGAGTGGGCATCCTCGTGGGCGTCGCGCTGACGCTCGGCGTTCGTCCCCTGGTCACGGTAGCTCCAGCCGCATCCAACGCGACGCGGCTCACGGCTGTGCTGCTGACCGCCCTCGCGTTCGGAGCTCTTGCCTGGCGCTTCGGACACCAGTTCGATTTGCTGCCTTACAGTGTTCTCGCTGCGATCGGCGTGGCACTCGGCGTGATCGATGTCCTCGAGCAACGGCTACCCAGCGTGCTCGTCTACTCGGGCGTCGCCCTCGTCGGCGGACTGCTCGCGACCTCGGCCATCCTGTACTCCAGAGGACCGGACTTTCTGCGTGCGCTGGTCGGGATGGCGGTCATCGCCGTGTTCTACCTCGCGCTTGCGCTGGTGTCCGGAGGCGGGCTAGGAGCCGGCGACGTGAAGCTGGGCGGTCTGCTCGGACTTGCGCTCGGCTGGCTGGGCTGGTCGGCACTCGTCACGGCCACCGTCCTCGGCTGGTTCGCAGCCGCCTTGATGTGGCTGCTGCTTCGGGCGACCCGACGAAGACCGCAGGGCTCGCTGGTACCGATGGGGCCGTTCCTGTTGCTCGGGGCATTGATCACGATCACGGTCGTTCCGACGTAACGTTCGCTGAAGCGCAGGCGCCGTCACGGCGGCGGGACGGGGCCCTGCCTGAGCACCATTTCCACGATGGCCATCGTCACTCGCACGGGTGATATTGAGCGCCGAGGACGGTCTAGCTGGGCGGGTTAGTTCTCGTCGAAGTACGCCTCGGCGGCGCGGCGGATTTGTGCGAGTCGCTTCGACACGGCGCTGTGGTTGGCGTAGCCGAGCACCTCGGCGATCTCGGTCTTGCTGGTGACACCACTGTTAAGCAGCACGACGATCTGCCGGTTCCGGGCATCCAGCAGCGTGAGGAAGTCGTTGGTGACCAGGTTGCCCAGCACCTCGCTCTCCAGCCCCTGGACGGGGACGGTGTCGGTCAGCTCGACGAACCTCACCGTCACCTTGCGCCGCTTCCCGTGCAGCTTGCGTTCGAAGTCTTCGCGCGCGTACGACCAGTGGCTGGAGAAGTCGTCCTCGACCCGGTGGGAGCGGACCGCGTCGAGGATGCCGCGCAGCCGGCCGGTCCGGTCGGCGGCCTCCACGGTCTCGGCCACGGCGTCGCGGGCATCGTCCTCGCCAAACCACACTTGTCCGCCCATCCGCGGGTTGCCGGCCACGGCCCCGGCGAGCACGCTGCCGTCCTCCAAGGTGACCGGGCCGGGCGTCTTACCCTTGTCGACCTCGGGAAAGTCCCGTAGGCGCTCTTGGATGGTGGCGGTGACCGCGGGCACCCAGAAGTCCAGGTTGTGAGCCAGCAGCCGGATCGGGTCGTCGGTCGAGAACGCCTTCATCTTCGACCCTGACACCAGCTGCGGCCACACCGTCCACGCCCAGGCACGGGCCAACCGGGCCTCGAAATCGGGTGGCAGGAAGTCGTCGATGCCCGCCCAGTCGGCCATGAACGGCCACTGGCCGCCACGCAGCACCGGCAGTCCGAACATGTCCAGCACGCGCTTGGGCAGCAGGTGGAACAGCGGCGCGTACTCGAAATACCGCGCCCTTGTCCGGGGCACGAACGTAACGTTGACGTCGCCGAGGTCGGCGATCTTCGCCATCGGCTTCGGCAGGTCGTCCAGGTCGAAGAAGCGCCGCCGGAACTGGGCCGCCTCCCACAGCATGTTCCACTGCGCGAGTGCGACGACCTCCCGGTCCGAGGGGTGGGACATCGAGAGCGTCGCGTACTCCGGCGGAGCCGGTTCGAGCGGGCGGGCCACGCCGCCGAAAATGAATGCGGCCGAGATGTTCCGCATGGACGGGAACTCCTCCTGAGTGGCCTCGGCCTCGGGGAGGAACACGTCATCGCGGCGCCACGCCAGCACCTCGGCCGGGGTCGGCTCGTGCTCGTCTCGCGCCTCACCGTCCGCCATCTGCCGCTCCACGCTGTGACTGTTCCGCTCGTCGATCTGAGTCATACCTCCATCACGACAGTCTCCACCGGATTCGTTCCGGACGCGCCCGGCCAAGTGCTCCTCGCCCCGGCGCGACCGACAACGACAGGCCATTACCTGTGGTACAAACGCACGGCGGGGAGCCGCCGGATTCCACGCGAGTCGAACACATGTGCGAGCACGGTGGTAGTTTGCCGACGTGACTTCGCTGCCTTCAGCCGCCGCGCCGGACGGTGCATTGCGCTACCGAGTCGATCAGAGCGGCACGACGATCGCCGTCCTTCCTGCCACCTGCAAAGGCGCGCGGCACAACGTCATACCCGGAGTCAGCAGGGTGATCTTCGCCGGAGGCGAGGTCTGCGTGCACTGCCCTGCCTGTGCAGCAACGCCCGGAGTCGATGCGAGTTGGCGCTTGACCAGCAATCGCCCAAGCCCCGACCGTGCCGAACTGGACGACGAACCCTATGGCGACCTCATCCTCCGCCGCGTGCGGATCGCGGCCAGCGCGAGGTAGGGCTGGTGCGCCGTGATCAACAGCCCGTTCACGCACTGGGAGGGCGATGACATCCACGGGGACGCCGGCCGATCCTCACGTCGGTGTGGGTGAACCTGGACATCCTCTTCCTCCGCCCGGCGGATGCACCACGGCACGTCATCGTGACCGGCCTGGACCTCACCGGTGTGGTGCCAGGACGACTTCATGGCCGCTTCCCCAGTGTGGAGGGCGACTGGTACGGGATCGTCAACTACGAGATCGGCTACGCCGACGGCCGCCGCGACAAGCTGCACCTGGTCGACCAGTTCGTGCCGTTCACCGCGCTGCGCGAGCGCCGGTAGCTCGCACGTGCCACCTCCTACACGGAGCCTGTGATCGTCGAGTCTCCCGATATACTCATGCACGGCGGTCACGCCCGCCCGACTCCGAGCCGGAACGCCCACGCCGCAGCCGGCAACCGAGGACAAGCCGTCTCCGACGCAGCGTGGACCTGATGTTGCCTGCTGACCTCGTGGGGCGGCGTGGGAGTCCCATTGGGAGTCCGTGATGAGCAAATCCAGAAGAGCTCGTACCCGAGCAGTGCGGCAGCGTATGTCCGAATCCGGCGCGAGCTACGCGCGCGCTGCTCGTGAGGTAGGCGACCCTCGCCAGCAGCCTGCGCTGAGCCGTACCGACTTGGTCCGCGCCCACATTCGAGCGTTGTTGTCCGGGCAAGGCCAGGATACGCAGCAACGAGACGCTGAGATCCAGGCGTTGGAGGCTAGAGGACATCGCATTGTTGATGGCGGGCAGACCGGGCCGGACTCATGGGAGATCCTCGACTGGCGCACCGGTGAACAACTAGCTCACGGCGACGATGGCCTTGAAGGTTACGACGCGACGACCGACCGCCTCGATCCCGATGGCACGTGGATCCACATCGACCAGATCGAGTCGGAGCCTGGACCCCGCCCCGTGACCGCAGGCATCCCCGACAGCCTGAGTGAGGTGCTGGACGACTGGATCTCCTTGCAGAGCACGCCCGACGAGGAGATCGCGGATTTCATCGGCTGGTCGGTGGACAGGGTTCGCGACCACAGGTGACCGTGATCAGGGCTAACCCGCAGTAGGGCCAGAGCCATCTAACACACGGACCGCAGAACATAGTCGATCTGGTCACCTGGTGCGGGGCCATTCGTCACGCCCAGGTGACCGTCACGGATGCGCTGCCCTGTGATCCGCAGTTTCGGGCGCCGGCCGTCGCAACGGCGAGGTTCTGACGGTGTGCGTCACCATTCCAAAGGCTCGCGATCGTAGAAGAATCCGCCAGTGGGGCCGTCGTCGGGCAGCGTGGCGAGCCAGACAGGCGTGTCGGCACCCTGCTCGACGCTGCGTGGAGCGTTCGGGCCACCAAGGTCGGTGCGGACCCAACCGGGCGAGGCTGAATTGACCAGCACCCCGGTGCCGGCGAGCTCCGCGGCGAGGACTCGTGTCACGGCGTTGAGGGCGGCCTTGGAGACGCGGTAGGCGGGCTCGGTGGGCCGGGTCATGTGATGCAGGGAGCCGAGCGTGCTGGACAGGTTGACGATCCGGCCGTACCCGGCGGCTCGCATCGCGGGAATCACGGCCTCGGCGCATTGCCAGGCACCAAGTACGTTCACCTGCCAGACGCGGGAGACCAGCTCGAGGTCGATCTGCGACGGCTGCTGATCGCCGTCGCTGATCCCGGCGTTGTTCACGAGGACGTCGATCCGGCCATGCTGGTCGAGGGTGTGCTGAACCGCTGCGGTGATGGTGTCAGGCTTCGCCACGTCGAGATGCATGCCGGAGGCAGCCCACCCTCGGGCCATGAGGTCGGTCGCGGTCCGGTTCGCTTGCGCGACGTCGCGGGCGGTGGCGACCACGTGGATACCCCGTTCGGCGAGCTGTCCGGCTATGGCGTAGCCGATACCCCGGTTCGCGCCCGTTACGAGCGCGACCCTGTGAGAGCTGTGCATTCGTTAGGCGGCCAGGTCGGCGAGCTGGAGGTCGAGTTTCTGGACCCGAGCGTCGCGGTCGTAGCGCGACATCGCGCGGCGCGCGATGTGAATGGTGTGGATGGAGCGCACCGAGCCAGTGTGGCCGGCGAGATCGGCCGCGGTGTGGAGGTCGTCGCAGGCGAGGTCGAGGTCGTTGGCGTGCAGGTGCGCTTCGGCGCTGCGGACGTGGTAGATCGTGCGGTCCCGGACGTATTGGGGGTTCATGGTGTTCAGCGCGTTGTCGATCAGCGGGCGGGCCTTGGCGGGCTGGCGGAGGTCGACCCAGCAGGCAGCGGCCTGCGCGGCGAGTTCGGACTCGTCGAAGAAGTAGATCCAGTCGGGTTCCGGTGTATGGGATGTGGTCGCGTCGAGCCGTCGCTCGGCATCGTTGAGTGCGCGACCGCAGGCTGCCGCGTCGCCCGCTTTCGCGTACGCCCGCGCCTTCCTGCTCGCCAGCAGTGCTCGAAGGCGCGGAGTGGCGGTGTGCTTGGTCTGGTCCTCGGCGGCGTCGATCAGGGCGATGGCTTCCTGGTGGTGGCCGGTGAGCGTTGCCTGGAAGCTCATGCACGCCAGGACGTGCGCGCCGGTCAGGGAGTCGTTCGCGCTGGCCGAGGACCGCAGGGCCGCGACGTAGTAGGACTGGGCGGCGGCATGATGGGCAGCGTCGAAGTGTAGCCATCCGCACAGGCGGGCCGCCTCGGTGACGAGGCTGAAGAGCCGCTGCCCGGCGGCGGTGCTGTAGTCGGCGTGATCGGCGAGGCGAGTCAGCCAGTTGAATTCCGCGACCGCGAGCTGGTGGAGCTCGCGTCCGCCGAACTCGTCATCGAGCTGGCGAAGGTCTGCCAGCCGGTGGTCGAGCCGGTCCAGGACCGTGGCGGACAGGCGCGGGTCACGACGTTCGGGCAGCGCGCCCGTGGTCGAGGGAATGGCACCGGTCAGGGCTGAACCCCATCGGTCTGCCACACCAGCGAGCGCGGCACCCGTGATGATCAGGAACCCCCGGCGATCCATCGTGCCTCCCGCGACCTCGTGAAGAACCTGCATCGTCCCGGTGATCGACCAGGGTGGCTCCAGGACGCTGGCCTGCCCGGCTTGGTGCCAGTCCGGCCAGTTGAACGCAGCGGCTACCTCGTGCGCAACCTCAAGCTCGGACGTCCGGCCAGCGGGAGGACTGGCGAGTTGATCAGGACCGAGGAGGGTGGCGAGGGCGTCGTGGGACAAGTCCAGGGCCTTGGCGAGGTCGGGTTGGTTCCACGGCTGCGGTGTGCCGGTGCCGCGCTCCCAGCGACCTACCGTGGATCGTTCGAGCCCGAGGCGCTCGGCCAGCGTGTCCTGGGTGAAACCCATCGCCGCGCGGCGCCGTGCCAGGCCATCTCGTCGTGCTGCCATGCTCGTCCCCGTCCGGCTAGACCGCCCTTGATGTTCCCGTCGCAGTTTGGCCAGGTCAAGGCTAGGGCCACAAGATACCGAAAGTCCGACAGGCCGCTGGATCAACGGCGTCGCCGGAAACAGGCGCACGAGCTGCCTTTGTGTTCGTCGAGAAGCCTCACCGACTGTGGGGTGGCGTAGGTACCATTCGTTCACGCCTCCGAACGCGGCCGAGGAAATGTGCCTCCTAGGTGCCGCGGCGTCCGGGAACGCACGATCGAGAAGCCTGGTTACACACGGTGTCAACCCGCTTCACCCGATTGACGTAGACGCCGCTCGGCCAACGTCTGGGCAGGTCAGCGGGGGTGACGCTCCATCTGCGCCTCATCGCCGCCCCACAGCCGCTCTGGTCCGGTCCCTGTGGCGATCGTTTAGTTGATCGGTGTTCGCAGCCGCAACCACCAGCAGTTTTGGAACCGGCCACGGGCACCGCCTGGGTGGCGCCCCGAATGGTCACCGGGTGCCGATCGCGGACCGTTTTTGACGGCCTGCGGCGGACGACAAACGCCTCAACAAACCAAATAGGGACTCGCTGACTATTGGAGTAGATATGCTCTCCCAGCGATTCGCGACGCCCTGCGCGCCGCGATGCCCACAGACTCAGCTCGCTGTGCCGTGTTTGTTCGTGCAGCCGGTGTGTCGACGGGAATGGAGTAGGGACACCGCGCGAGGCGGTGCCGCACGATGAACACCGGACCCTGGTCCATCGCGTGCCGTGATGTCGCCGGCCGCGAGCGGATCCTGCGTGTTGTCGTGCGTGGCTCGGAGGTCGTGGTCGTGGCTCCCCCAGGGGAAGTCGCGGTACTCGACCGCACCGCCGCCGCCCAGTTCCGCTCCGCCGTCGCGCAAGCCACCGAGGTGGCGACCACACCCGCGCCAGGTGCACCTGGCCTCATCACGACAACCGGCATGGCGGGCACGGCGGAGCAGAACAACGGCGGTCTTCCCCCAACCGCCGAGGGGCGCCCTGCTCTGCCGTCATATCGCGGCGGGACCACGACCCCGATACCTGGTCCCGCCGCGATCCCCGCCAACAGGGGTGAGGCCGGATGATCGCCCTGGTCATCACGGCGAGCGCCGCGCTGGCTTTTGTCTGTTGCCTGCTGCGGCTGGCATGGCGACGTCGGCAGCAGACCGAATCCGCCTACGCCGGTTCGCATCGCCGCGCGCCACGCCAACCCCCGAACCAGGTCCTGCGGCACGCGATCGCCACGGCCGGAACACACGGCCTCGGCCTGATCAGAAAGCCCAACGGCACATGAGGCGGTCATGTCAGACCGTGCCCGCCGCGACCTTGCTTCGTCGGCTGGGATGGCACCACCGCAAAGTCGACTGCCGCGACGGCGACGGCCAGCGGTCCGCGCTGCACCTACGGCGGCGCACTCCCGCGGACGTCGAGATCGAGCTGCCCGGTGGACGGCTCGCCCGATTGACCAACGCCGAGGCCGGGCAGCTCCGGGCGGCACTGCGTGAGGTACTGCTCGCCGAGCACCCACCTCACCGAGCGGGGGCCGTCTAGCCAGATGTTGAGGCCAGGCCGGATTTCTCGCCGTGCCTTCGGACGAGCGCGCGCCCGCGCCACCGACTGCGGCCGGGCGGAAGCGGTTCCACGACGCCTTCCGCCCGGCCGCCACCAGCACCCATCGCTCTCGAGGAGGACCGACTCATGACCGCCGTCATCGACCACCAATCCGCCCTGGCCGAGCAGCAACCCGACCAACGCGCGCGGGACTACAGCGACGTGTTTGCGTGGCCAACCACCATCGACAGCGCCACCGGCGACGTCCGCCTTCAACTCGGCACGAACGTCGACGCGCTGATCATGCGCGCCGGGTTCGCCGGGGAGGTCAACAACTTCCTTGCGCGCCACATGTTGCGCGCACCCATCATCGTGGTCCCCGGTGATCCCAGCGACTGGATCTTCCTCACCCAACCACGAACGACCATGCGCCAGTCGGCCTGGGACGACCTGGTGCGCATCCAGGTCGGCTGGAAACGGCGCGGTGACAGCATTCTGCTCCCCGCTTTGGACAACGTGGACGAAGGCGTGCGGTGGCTTGAACGACCGCAACCACACATGACCCTCCCGCCGTGGACCGCAGTGGTCGGCGCGGCCCGCTCAACGTCCTCGCTGTGCGGGACGTGGTGAAGATGCCGATAGGCACTCTTGAACATCGGCACCCACGTCACGCCATCGTGATCGCCTCCGGCGGGCTGGACTCCACCGTGCTGGCGTACTGGCTAGCCGCGCGCGGGGCCGAGCTGACGTTGTTGTCCTTCGACTACGGCCAACGGCACCGAGTCGAACTGGAGCACGCGGCCGACATCGCGCGACTGCTCAACTGTCCACACGAGACAATTGAGCTCGCGATGCTCGGGCGGCTACTGGTCGGCTCGGCCCTGACCGACTCCAAGGTGTCGGTACCCGACGGGCACTACACCGACGAGTCGATGCGTGCCACGGTCGTCCCGAACCGCAACGCGATCATGCTCGACATCGCGGTCGCGGTGGCGATCGTGCGCAAGGCCGATGTGGTGGCGTTCGGCGCGCACGCCGGTGATCACGCCATCTACCCGGACTGCCGAACGGAGTTCGTCGAGCGGTTCACCCGGTCAGCCCGTACCGCCAACGAGGGGCTGCTGGTCGACGAGTTCGAGATCCTCGCGCCGTTTCTCACTCAGAGCAAGACCGACATCGTCCGGGTCGGCGCGGCGCTGGGCGTTCCGTTCGAGCGGACGTGGTCGTGCTACCGAGGCGAGGCAGCGCACTGCGGCACGTGCGGAACGTGCACCGAACGCAAGGAAGCGTTCGTGCAGAGCGGCATTACCGACCCCACCAGCTACCGCTGCGCGTGAAGAGGTGACGACGATGACGGAGGCGGAACTCGGCTCACCGACTGGGCCTGGGCGGGGCCGTCGTTCCCCGCGCCACGGCTCGCGCGTGTCGGGTTGCGAACCGGTACAGCGTGGCAAGGGGATCGTTCCTGCCGCCCAAGCGCCCAGCACAGTAGCGCAGCAGGCGGCAACCCCGCCAGCGCCCTCCGTCTCCGGACCGCAGTCACACTCGCTGATGTCCCAGCTGTCCGAGAGGCACTTGCGTCGCGCGTTGCGTCAATGTGGCCGGCGAGCCTCGGCACCCGGTGCCGATGACATGACCTGGGGCCACCTTCGCCGCGAGGCCCGTGTGATGGTTCCACAGCTGGCCATCGAACTCGCGAGCGGAACGTGGCAGCCCGGACCGGTCCGCGACGTGCAGCTGCCCACCTACACCGGCAAACAGATGCACACCTTCATCCCCACCGTGCGGGATCGACTGGTGCACCGCGCGCTGCGCAACGTCCTCGAACCGGTGCTGGAAGCGCGCGCCTTCCGCGATTGGGTGTCCGGATTCCGCCCGCGCCGCAACCGCATCACCTCCCTTCGCCAGGCCGCCGTTTATCACCAGGCGGACTTCCGATGGGTCGCCGATCTCGACGTCGCCTCGGTGTCCGATGGCGCGACGGTCGACGAAGTCGTCGACTGGCACGCCGAGTACATCCACGACGGCACCTTCCTGGCCCTCTTGCGAACCGCGCTCGCCGCGATGCCGAGCCCGATCGCACCCGGCTCCGGCCTGGCACCCATGCTGATCAATCTCCGATTGTCCCAAGTGGACAAACGAGTCTCCGGGCTTCGAGTCGTCCGCTTCGCCGACAACTATGTCGCCTTCGCCCGAACCCGCGAGGAAGCACAGGAGGCGTTCTACACCATCAGCGACGCACTCCTGCAGCTTCGGTTGCGGCCCAACGAGGCCAAGAGCCGCATCCGCGACGACGCCAACGTCGAAGACCTGTTCCTGATCGGCGGCTGAGGCATGAACCTGGAATGGATCGAGGTCACCGGCGGAGTCTGCGCCTTCGGGGACGCCGCGCGCCCCATCCAGGTCCCGACCCTGTTGTGGACGCGCACGCCGATCGCCTACGGACACCTGCCGAGCGAACACCCTGGCCACGGCCCACGGTTCCCCCTCACGGAGATCAGCCACGCCGAGGCGACCGAGATCGCCAGCCGGTTGGGCGGGCGGTTGCCGCGCTCGGCGGAGTGGGAGTGGATGGCCGCCGGAACTGACCGCCGACGCTGGCCATGGGGCAACGCACCGTGGCAGCCCGCGTTCGCGAACCTGCGTGACTCCGGGCACGGCACAGTCACACCGGTCGACACACATCCCGAAGGCGCCACGCCCGAAGGCGTGCTCGATGTCGCGGGCAACGTGTGGGAATGGACCTCCAGTACCGCGATGAGCGACGGAGTCGTCATCCGTGGCGGTTCGTACGCCGCACCACTGTTGTACGCGCAGTCCACCTTCCTTAACGCCGCGCCCGCTGAACTGCGCTCGCGCGGCATCGGCCTGCGGGTGGTGCGCGAACCTTGACACTCCGGCCGCCCAGCACGCGCGTCCTCGCGCCCGACCAGGGATTGATCATCCTCAACTGCTCGCGGGAGAAGCTCGTCACCAGCGCCCCGGTTGCGGCGCTTGATCTCTACCAGGGCGCGTGCGTTCCGCAGGCGCGTGATCACTTCGCCGCAGATCCCGCTCGCCGAGCCCGTATCCGTATTCTCTCGGCCGCACACGGTCTGCTGCGTCCCGAGAACGCGATCAGCACCTACGACCGCCGGCTCACGAACCGGGCCGAAGCCGTGCGTCTGCACGAGCGGACGGTCTCCGCGCAACTGGACGCCGAACTGGCCGAGACACCGTCGTTGCGGCACATGCTGATCCTGGTTGAGCCGCTGTACCTGCTCGCCTTGCAGCGCGTGTTCGACCACCTCGACCGGTTCGATCAGATCGCGATCATCCCGGACCCGTGGGGATGGCGGGACGGGTTGACCTACCTCCAGCAGTGGGGGTGGGCGTGACCACGCTGTACGAGGAACTGTTGCGCCGCAACAATTTTCACACCAGCAGCACTCGCAGCTGGGAAGCCATATCCGGGATCGGGTGGCACGAGCCCACACCGTCGGAGCTTTCGCTGGCCGCCGTGCGCACCCTGTCGGTCGTCGTCCCGGCCTACAACGTCAGCTACTGCCTGCCAGCAGTGCTCGACGCCCTGGAAGGCCAGCACCATCGGCACGAGTTCGAGGTCATAGTCGTCGACGACGCCAGCACTGACACCACGGCCGCCATCGCTGCCCGACACCCGGTCGTCACCACAGTCCTGCGGCTCCCAGAACGCGCGGGCGGGGCCACCGCACGCAACCTCGGCACCGCGCTCGCCCGCGGGCAGACGGTGCTCTACCTCGACGCCGACATGGTCCTGCCCCCGCACGTGATCACCGACATCACCGCCCGTGCCACGGATACCACGGTGCTCGTCGGGTTCCGCCACAACCTGCCCTACGACCTGCACCAGGGTGGACGCGGTGTCCTGGCCGAGCATCCCCAACTCGGCGCAGACCACCGGGTCGTATGGCGGCCCCCGGTCGGCCGCCCGCTGCTCTACACCGGCATCACCCTGACCGAGCGCCTCGACGGTCGTCCGCTGGACCACACCCACGACTTCGTCGACCTCGGCTACGGCCAGCGCTATGTCGACTGGGACCTGCCCCGCATGGTCGTCACTTGCCTCGTCGCCGTTCCACGCGCCGCCGTCCTCAACGTCGGAGGGTTCGATCCCGAGTTCGGCCGGATCGGCTGGGGGATGGAAGACACCTACCTCGGCGCGTGCCTGATCGCGAGCGGGCTGCTGGTGATCCCGCTGCGGCAGGTCGTCGGGTTCCACCTCGATCCACCGGACGCGGAACAGCAATGGCAACGCAAACTCGCCACCTGGCCCGACACCCTCGCTCGCTATTGGGACCTGATGCGACGGCCCGCCCCGACCGGCCGCACCCACTCGTTCATCGCCGAGGTGAGCGAGCTGCTGCACACCTGCGAGGTACTGCGACCCCACTAGCGCCAGCGACGGACCCCTGCATCGAAAGCCGCCACGACGACAACGACGAGAAAGAAGACACTGCCCGATGATCGACCCGATCTCCCTCGCGGTCGGCGCTGGCCTGTTCGCCACAGGGCTGCTGGCCGGCAAACTGACCCGCCGCCGCGCACCCGCAGACACCACGCCGAAACCGTTGTGCGGCTGCTCGCATGGGCTGGAACAGCACGACCCTGACACCAAGGAGTGCCACGGCCAGATCCTGCACAAGGACGCGCGCACCGAGGGCGGTACCTGGATCGGAAACCAGTGGGTGCCTTGTACCTGCCGCCAGTACGTCGGCCCGAAGCCGTTCGAGGAGCTGTACGCCCCGCCGATGCTGCCACCGCAGGACACGCTGTGATCGGGCGACGCACCGCCACGACGCGGACCTTCACGGCGCGGACACACGGTACCGGGTTCGTCGTCCATGACCCGTTGACCGGGCTGACCCACCGCACCGGTGCCGAACTCAGCTCCGACCGTGTCCGGTTGTCCGACGCCGACGTCGCCTCCTGGCCCGAGATCCATCCGGCGACCGTGCACGCCGACATGCCGATCAGCGTGTGCTGGTCGCCCTTGGTGCGCTGTAACCTCGCGTGTCCCCACTGCCTGGACGACAAGACCGTGTCCGAACTGGCCCGAACCGACCGCTACCGCATCGCGCACCTGCTCGCCGAGTCCGCGGTCCTGGGTGTGGACATCTCCGGCGGCGAACCGCTGCTGCTGCGCGAATTGCCCGAGCTGATCGACATCCTCGTAGCCGGCGGCTGCGCGGTCAGCGTCACGACCAACGGAACGCACCTGGCCCGCCGCGCCGAAGCCCTAGCCACCCGCGTGGACGCCCTGCGTGTCAGCCTCGACGGCCCGGACGCTGAACGCCACGACCACTGGCGCGGCAAGGGCAGCTTCAAGCGCGCAGTTGCCGGAATCCGCGCGGCGGTCGCCCACGGCATCCCCACTCAGATCCAGACCGTACTCATGCGCTCCACCGCGCGAGCCGGCGTCCGAGCGATGGTCGAAATGGCCGCCGCACTCGGCGTGCACGGCGTGACCTTCCTACAGATGCTCCCCATCGGGGAAGGCGCAGCCCTAGCCGACACCGAGCAGTTGACCGACGACGAGGCCACAGACCTCCTCGCCGAGCTGAGCACCACCTCAGCCGTACCCGTACGCCTGCGCACTCGCGAGGCAGCAGGGGGTTTCACTGTTATCCGAGCCGACGGCCAGGTGTGGCGCAACCAGCCGGGCTCGCACGCCATTTCCGCCCTTCGCCCGCTGCTTGAGGTCAACGACCTCGCACTGACTGCGCGGGACGGCTCGGCATGAACGACTCCTCGAACCCCGTCGACCCAGCCCAGCTGCGGGCACGCACCACACCAGGTGAGGACAAGCGATGAACACGCCGACGAGCGAACAACTCGACCAGTTCGCGCGGGTGCTGGGAGACCTGCTGCGGACCGCCCGGAAAGAACGCGGCTGGACCCGCAAACAGATGCGCGCCGAAATGGGCGCTGACGACGAGGACGAGCTGTCCCTGCAAACCCTCGCCACCTACGAGCTCGGCACACGCCGCATATCCGTCGAGCGGCTGGTCGCACTGTGCGCTGTGCTGAAACAGCGGCCCGACGAGCTGTTGCTCCGCGCGACCACCCTCGCGTTCGGCAGCGATCACGACGGGCGCGTCAAGGTCGACCTGTCGGCCCTCGCACACACGACCGACCCCCGGCTGCAGCCCCTCCAGCGATGGGCGACGGTCCGAGCCCGCCAATGCCCGGTCGGACGTACTCCTGTCGAAGAACTCGACGCCCACGCACTGACCGCACTTGCCGGGATCGCCGGATCTCCCATGTACGACCTCGTGCAAGCCCTGCGCGAGCTCCAAGACGCATAGGACCTGCGATCACCTCACTGACGCGACATCTCTTGCCCACCAACGAATGGACCACGTATGACCACTGCACGCCGCGTCTTCGAGCACCACCAGATCTGGCGCTTGAGCCCCGATTCACTCCGCGAGGCCACCACGCTGCTGGCCGGCGCGATCCTGCGCGATCACCAGTCGGTCGAGCACGTCATCGCCATCGCCAATGGTGGCGTCGCGCCCGCCCGCATGATCGCCTCCACGCTCGGGGTGAAAGCTCGTACGGTCCACGCCAGCCACAACGTCGGCGACGCGACCTATCAGCAGGCCACGGGCAAGGTGACCCTCGACCTCGACCCGCTGACCCGCGCCCTGAACGGGCAACGAATGAAGGGCAGGGTGCTGGTGGTGGACGACATCTGCGGCAGCGGCGCCACCCTCCGCCGCCTCCGGCACGACCTCGCACCCTTGCTCAGCCCGAGCGCGCAGCTCCTGACCGCAGTCCTGTGCCTCAACACCGGGGCGACCACGCTGCCCGACTACTCGATCTGGACCGTCTCGGACTGGGTGGTCTTTCCCTGGGAAAAGCCGCCCGCCGACCAGGACACCACCCCTCTGCCACGCCCGGAGGAGGTCCTCTGCCATGCCTAGCCCGCCTCCGTTGACCATCGCGTTCGTCCTGGCCTCCTACACACCGAACGCGCCGGCCGGGATCGAGCGAGCCACCGCCGCCCTCGCGCATGGACTGCGCCAGCTCGGCCACCGCAGCCTCATCCTGACCGCCGCTCCGATCGGCACCCCGGACGACGACGTGGTCAGGGTGTGTTCGGTTGGCGTCGACTTCCCCTGTGACGACGATGAACTGCGCGACGCGGTCAGCACCCACGGGCAGGACGCCCTGCTCGCCGCCGAACTGTGCGAGTTGTACCGCAAGCACCGGGTCGACGTCGCCGTCTACACCGACGGCTTGTGGGGCCTCGGCCGAGCCGCGCCGGTCAGCCGGGCGCGCTCGGTACTGGCCATGCACGTCGTCGGCCACGACCAAGACCTCCAGCCCGCCCTGGACCGCGCCGACCTGGTGATCGCGCCGTCCCAGACGGTGCTCGACCAGGCACACGATCGCGGCTACGACACTGACCGTTGGCAGATCATGCCCAACGCCCTGCTCCACGACCACGCACCGCCGCCCGACTCACGACGGGAAGCCCTGCGTCGGCACGGCCCGATCCGGATCCTGGCCCGGCTCGGGCCGGAGAAGAACATCCGGGCCTTGCTGGACGCCGGGCGCCTGGTTGACCGGACGATCGAGGTGATCGTCGGCGAGGCCGGATTCGAGATTACGGCCGGCGGCCAGGCGGTCGAACTGGACCGGTGCCGCTACTCCGCAGCCCACCTCAAGCTCGGCACAATCCACGGCGGCGGCCTGCCCTGGGACCAGGTGCCGTACTGGCTCGCGCAGGCCGCGGTGGTGGTCGTACCCTCGCTGCGCGAGACCTTCGGGCTGGTCGCGCTCGAGGCGATGAGCGTCGGCACCCCGGTGGTCGCCTTCGACGTAGGCAACCTGCCCGCCCTGGTCGGCACCGGCGACGGGGCCGGTGGGGTGATCGTCCCCCGATCGTGGGGCGAGCACGGCCTGTGGCGCGCCGCCGAGCACCTGCTTGAAGATCCGCTACGCTACGCCG
The DNA here is from genome assembly GCF_023094165.1 of Crossiella sp. S99.2. GTDB lineage: Bacteria > Actinomycetota > Actinomycetes > Mycobacteriales > Pseudonocardiaceae > Crossiella. The sequence continues at coordinate 745,845 of NZ_JALMDK010000002.1, forward strand.
AACTATCCAGGGCTGCGTACTACCGCTCGCGGGACTATCTGCCCACCACAGTCGCCGAGACATTCGTAAAGGCGGTGCGGTGATGCCTGCTGGCGTCCCTTTGCTCCTGGTTGACGGTCACAACCTCCTCTGGCGCGCGGCTTTCGGATTCCCCGCCGCGATCCTCTCCCGCGACAAGACTCGCGACCTGACCGCGGAGTTCGGGTTCTTCGCCCTCCTGCGCGTCGCCATCCGCGAAGAACTGCCCGAGCCACCCGAGGTGCTCGTGGTGTTCGACGGCGAGCACGGCGCCGCCGAGCGCAAGGACAGCGACGCCGACTACAAGGCCAACCGCGGCCTCGACGAGGCCGCGCTCAAACCCTTGCGCGCGATCCCGCACGTCCAGCGAGCGCTGACCGACTACGGCATCGCCTGGATCGAGATCGACACCGCCGAAGCCGACGACGTGATCGCCACCCTCGTCACCGCCACCCGGAACCAGGAGCCCGAGCGGCAGGTGCGGATCATGTCCGGCGATCGCGACTTCTACCAACTCGTCGACGACCGGGTCCACGCGCTCAACACCGTGATGAAACGCGGCCGACGGCACATCGGCCCGGCCGAGGTCGTCGACCGCTACGGCGTCACACCGGACCAGTGGCCCGACTTCTGCGCGTTGAAGGGCGACTCCGCCGACAACATCCCAGGGGTGAAAGGGATCGGTGAAGGCACGGCCGCCAAGCTCCTGGCCGGCGGGCTGCGCCTCGACCAGCTTCTCGCCTCCGGACGGCTGACCGGGGCGAAGAAGACCAAGGTCATCGACGCCTGGGAGCAGGTGCTCGCCTGGCGCGACCTCATCCGGATGCGCACCGACCTCGACCTCCCACACCACCCGACCGGCCACCCCACGCGCGAGCTGCCCAAGCCGGCCGACGTCGTCGAGAAACTCGGGCTCTGGTGACCGCCTCGCCGTTCACCGCTCCGGCGTCGGTGCTGACCGTGATGGCACACCCCGACGACGCCGAACTCTGGGCGGGCGGAACCCTCGCCCGTTGCTCCGCCTCCGGGGCCGCTGTCACCATCGCGATCCCGCATCACCCCGAACCAGTGCGGGATGCCGAAGCGGCGGCGGGAGCGGCGATCCTGGGGGCCAAGTTGTACCAGTACGACCAACCCACGGTGACGGCCCTGCGTGAACTGCTGCTCGCCGTCCGACCCGAGATCGTCATCACCCACCCCCTCCGCGACGTTCACCCCGACCACCGGAATCTCGCTGAAACGCTCGTCGCCGCCCTGCCCGACGTCGTCATCGCCACCGGCCACCCACGCCGCGTCTACACCGCCGACACCTACAACAGCCTCACCGCCGACTGCCCCGTACCCGCACACACCACCATCGAAATCAGTGACACCTACGAGATCAAGAAGCGCGCGCTCGCGGCCCACACATCGCAGCCGATCAGCGACCATTTCGGTCCCATGGCCGAGATCCTTGCCCGGCTATGGGGCTCCAGAATCGGCGTGCGTTACGCGGAGAACTTCGTACCGGTGCCCATCCTCGGTCGCCTCCCGGCGGCGTCGACATTGTGACCAGGCTCCGATCGAGGGGTTCTCTGCAACCCCTGTGACCTGCGCATACGTGAGATGTCGGTACGATGCGCCGGTGACTGACGGGGTGGTCTGCTGATGGGCGAGTCGGTGAGTCCGCTGGCCGCGTACCGCCTGGCCGCTGGCTTCACGCAGGAGAGCCTCGCCGAGCAACTGAGTATCGACCGCAGCACCATCGGCCGATGGGAACGGGGTACGCAAGCACCCCAGCCATGGCAACGACCGGACCTCGCGACGAGCCTGCGGATCTCCCTCCCTGAACTCGACGACATCCTGCACCGGACGAAACACCAATCCGACTCCAGATCAGCCACCCCGAAGTCGAACAAGACCGCTCCAGCCAACGTACGGCGCAGCCAGCAGGAATGGCTTCATGTGCGAAACGCGCCAGGGGTGCGAGGCCGCGAGCTGACCGAACTGGCGGCCTGGCTCTATCCGGAATCACAACGGGCGCCCGGCGGTCATGTGCTCGCCGGTCCCGGCTGGCTGCTTGACCAGCCAGTCCACTTGGAGTCGGTGCGACTGGTGTGGTCCGACGGGCAGCGACCGACTCGCCCACTGGGATCGTTGGAGCACGTCCTGCCGCTGACCGACCGGGGCGAGCTGTACGCGGGCTACAGCCGAGCGGTGCGAGATCTCGTTCGACCACGGCTGCTGGAAAACCGGCTGAGCTACCGGCTACTCGACCTGCAATCCGATCACGGATTGGCGCTGAGCTTCGGAACCACCACCTTCTTCGAGGTGTTCGACGTCAAGCAGGCTCTCGCGCACGAGTTCAAGGCTGCATGGCTGGCCTCGAACCGCTCGGTGCCGGACTGGAGCGCTCTTCCCCTGCGCGCGGCGATCGGCGATCCTTTCGACCCTCAGCGGTTGCTGATGTCGCCGGGGATCAGCACGTTGACTATCCGGCGTGACGGGTCGGACGGTCAGCACCGGTTCGTGCTGCACGAGCGCGACGGCGGAAAGGTCGCGGACGGCGGCGGCCTGTGCCACGTGATGCCGGCCGGTGAATTCCAGCCATCTTCGGTCGATCTGGCCGACGTGCGCAATGACTTCTCGTTGTGGCGCAATATCATGCGCGAGTTCTCCGAGGAGTTCCTCGGAAACCCCGAGCACGATGGTTCCACGTCCCGGCCGATCGACTACACAAACGAGGAGCCGTTCCGATCATTCGATCGAGCGCGCGCCGAGGGTGGGCTTCGAATCTGGCACTACGGTCTGGCGATGGAGCCCTTGGAGCTCGGGGCGGTCCAGATGACCGTGGCCGTGGTCGACGACGAGGTATTTGACCGGTTGTTCGCCGATCTCGTGGACACCAACGACGAGGGACGGGTGATCGGCCGTGGCGGACGAACCGACATACCTTTCACGGCAGAGGCCATCGACCGGCTTGGCCCTCGGTTGTCAGCCAGTGCACTCACGTTGCTTCGCTTGGGCTGGCGTGATCGAGAACAGCTACTGGATTGAGCCGCCACTGATCTACATTGGACGGTCGATGAGGTCTTGCGCGATGGCAACGGGAAGTCGAACCGACTCAGAACAGGAGCCTCGCTACCTGTCCACAACAGACCTTGTTGCGTCGCGCAGAGCTGCGATGATTTGCGACCAGTCGAAGGTCGCCAGACCGTCCTCAGCGCGTCTGGTTATGGCGTCCGGATCGAGTAGCATCACGCCGGCGTTTGTGAGTCGGGCGATACTGTCGGCGTAAGCAGGATGCTGGCGGAGTACCGGTTTGACGCACGGAGCCGCGATGATCGGGACTCCGGCACCGAGCATCTCGTTGAGCACGCCCAGCGCGAGCGTGTCGCTGGTGCCCGATGCCCACTTGTTGATCGAGTTGAACGTCGCCGGGGCCGCCAGGACCGCTTCGGCTCGCGGGAGCGACTCCTCCTGCTGTCGGGGCGGTCGCGGGTGCACCCTTGTAAGGCATCCGGTGGTTGCGGCCAAGGCGTCGAGGTCGATCCACGTCGCAGCAGTCGGTGTCGCGATCACACAAACCGCCCAGCCGTCGGCGTACAGGGCGGGAATGAACTCCTCAAGCCGCAACACCGGCGGGGCAGCTGAGGTCACCAGGTACAGCCACCGCGGATCGACGTTCACGCGGCGACTCCGGCGCGCAAGGCGAGACCGCGCAAGGCCGGCACTTCGCGGCGACGCTCGCGGGCGAGCAAGCCCTCTATCAACGAGCGAGCGTTCGGGTTGGCCCGGACCAGTTCGGGCGCCACCCGCTCGGTTTCCAGCAGATGGATCACCGCCTGCGGGTCTTCCGTGAGCTGCGCGTGCGCCCACGCGCTGTCTAGGTGGAACTGAGCCTGCCGTCCGTTCAGACCGACCGGCAACGCGGTGATGTCCAACTGCTCTGCCGTCGCAAGCGCACCTCGGGGATCATTCAGGGCGACCGCGACTGACGTGCGATGGATCAGCACGTTCGTCGGGCCGAATGCGGTCCACCCGATGTTGCCGTCAGCGCCGAGCCGCCGCGCCAGTGCGTCGGCGTGATCGAGTCGCTCGCCTGCTGCGGCAAAATCGTTGCGGCGCGCGGCGATGACCGCACTGATCAGGGTCAACGCGCCTCGCCAGGTCGCACTCTGCGGGTTCTGGCCTCGCAGCTCGGCGGCGGCGGAGACTGCTATCTGCTCAGCAATCTCGCCATTGTCCGCGCGCAGCAGAGCGCACACCCGCTGATATGCCGCAGCGGCGAGGCCAAAGGTGTCCTCGGCCGACTCGGCCGCCTCCCGAGCCCGCTCGGCTGCGGCCCAACCCGCCTCACCGTCGCCCGCCTTGGTCGCGAGCTTGGCCGCCACGATGGCCACACTGCACTGCAGCCCGAGCGCTTCTCGCCGTTTTCGCGCTGGCCCGTCGGCTACCAGGGCGTCAACCGCCGCACTGACTTCAGGCAATCGCCGGGCAACGTCGCGATAGTGGGCGGCCTGATACTTCCGATGGAGATCTGCAACCTGCGCTGACGCGCTCGAGAGGGTCGTCCTATGACGCCGCAGTGGCTCCTCGCTGCGGGTTCCCAACATGTGGTCGGCGGCAATCACGCCAGTGAGAAGGGCCGCGTCCACCATGACCTCGCGCCGCGTCGCCGAGGCGTGGCCAGTCGCAATCTTTGACCCCGGCGGATTGAGCAGGATGTCCAGATCATCCAGGGACACCTTGAGCAACTTGGCTAGATCCGGACGCCTCCAGGGCTGCGGCGTCAGCGTTCCGCGCTCCCACCGCCCGGTTGTCGAGAGCTCCACCCCAAGCTCCTGGGCGAGGGTTTCCTGGGTGAAGCCGAGAGCCTCGCGCCGCGCTGCGAGGGCATCTCGTCGTATCGCCATGATCACTCCCAGATTCGCTAGCTCACCACGCTACCCGGCGTTGATCGGACCTGATCAGCGGCCATGTCAACGACGAAACGGCAGGACGTTCACGTCCGGACGTGCGACCCAGACCGTCCATGAAACACCAGGGCGGGATGGCGCTTGGGACGATCTGTGCATGTCCGCAGGGGCCGCCACCAACCAAAGCCCCGCCGACAGGATCAGCGCGCCTCGACCGCGTGCTCTGCCGCGAGCCTGCGCACATACGCGCGGATTCGGTCGCGATCCTCGGGGAACACGCTCTCCCACGATTCGTTCAGGTCGACCCACTTCGGCGGCTGTCCCGTCTCCCCGCCGAGTGGCGCGTCGCGGCTGATGACGGCTCCGTAGGACAGGCTCAGCGTTGGCGTCCAGTCGGCGCGGAAAGAGCGGACAGCGACGGCCGCCGGCACTGACAGCAGCTCGCCTATCAGGCCGGTCTCCTCGAAGAGTTCACGGGCTGCTGCGGCTCGAGGCGTCTCGCCTGGCTCGACGGTTCCGCCAGGCGGTACCCAGCCTCGCACCCGGTGCCGCACGAGCAGCACGTGGCGGTGCTCCGGGTCGGTGACCCAGACTTCGGCCGCGAGCGGCTCCGACGCGGTCGAACGTGCGTGTAGCCACGCCTGAGCGTCGTCGTACTCGGTCTCGGCAAGGCGAGCATCGACGGCCGCAGCGTCGATGCTCGCCTGGTCAGGCATCGTTTTCGATGCGCTCGAAGATGTCGATGTCCGTCGCCTTCTGCCAGTCCGGCAAATCGTTCCAGTCCGCGACGTACGACGGCTTCGGCTCGGGGAAGTGCTTGAAGATCTGGCCGATCCAGCACAACGCCACAAAGCGGCCTTTCTGGTCTGGGGTCAGTTTGGTGGTGGCGCCGTCGGTGGCCTTGATGAAGGCGACGACCTGGTCGTACACGGCGGTCGCGGCGTCGCGTTCCCAGTCGGGGGTCTGGTCCCACGGGGTGATGTAGCCAGGCTTCGGTTCACCGGGGTAGTGCTTGGTGACTCCGGCGATCCACGCCTCGCGGAACACGCGGCCACGGTCGTTGTGCATTCGGTCGTCCTCCATCACGCGGCGCGGTTGCCGACGAGTTCGGTGATCTCGGCATCGAGTCGCTGGATTTGTTGGTCGTTGAGCAAGGGGGCAAGGTGTGGCTGAAGGACCCGCAGCTTCTGTGCGATGACCCCCGAGCGGGTCTGGCGGGCGGTAGTCAGGACGGTGTCGGCGTAGGTGACGACCTGGTCCGGGTCGCGACGGTGCACGCCGATCATCGCCAGGTCGGTCAGGACGGCAGCTTTCCGGCGGGCGGTCAAGGTGCCCTGCAGGGCGTCGACCAGAGCCGCTTCAGCTAGGTCGTGGCGGCCCAGCGTGACGTAGCAGGTACCGCGTTCTTCAGCCAAGCGGGAGCCGTCGAACCGGAGCCAGCCGCCGTTGTGGACCTGGCCTCGTAGGCGCTGGACCTCAGCAGCGGTGTCGAGGGCATGTTGGCAGGAGTCAAAGTCGCCGAGGCCGGCGAAGGTCTCGGCCTGCACCACGGCGACCCAGTGTCGGGTCGACAGGCTGGGGTCGCCGCGACGTGCGAGGGTGGCGGCCACGTCGAGCATCGGCGCGGCATCCGCGAATCGGCGCTCGTACACGGCGACGAAAGCATGCCTGGTCAACGCGCAGGCCCACAGGTCGGAAGCGGCGGCCTCCCTGCTCGCTGTTGCCGCAAGCGTGTAGCAGTGAGCGGCGTCGGTGTATCGGTTGCCGTCGAAGAAGATTTCCCCCGCCAACTGGAAGAGGTCGGCGGTCAGTTCGCAGAGCCGATGTCGGATGGTCGGTGTCTGCGGTCGTCGCAAGGAGTCGCTGAGTACACCGAGTTGGGCTCGGACCAGTGGCAGCACCTGAGCCTTGGTCGGCGAGAGTGCGTACACGCGCCACAGGTGGGAGTTGAGCTGGGCGAACTCCGCTGCTCCCGCCGTGTCCACCGTGCCGGTGTGAGCTGTGGCGGCGAGCCGGTCGACGTCGCCGAATACTGTCTCGCCAGCAGGCAGCGCGAGCAACGCGCCGGTCATGGTGAACAAGCGCAGCAGGTCGCGACGGTTCATGTCGTCGGCCTCCGCAGGGTCGGCTGGTTCAGTGGCAACGGTAGAAGCTTGCCGGTTCGGCGTGAGCAACGCATCCAACTCGTCGAGGCTCACATCGAGGGTCTTAGCCAAACACGGTCGACGGTACGGCTGCGGGGTCAGGGTGCCGCGTTCCCAGCGTCCGACCGTGGAGAACTCCACGCCCACCGCCGCGCCGAAGCTCTCCTGGGTGTAGCCCATCTGCTCACGCCGCGCGGCGAAGGCATCTCGTCGGTCACCCATGAACACCACCTCACCCCGTCGGTCACCTGCCACGATAGCCAGCTACGGGTCAAGGCTGATCACCCGCTCGGCGAGCTGTACCCGTTCGGACTACCGCCTCTGAAAAGGCGTTTGAGCAGGTCAGAGGCGGTGACGCCTCATTGCCGCCTCATCGACGCCGCGTCGGCGCTCTGGCTGTCGTTGATCACAAGGGCTTGACTGATGTCGCTGCGGTCCGGGCGAGCTTCCGCTTCGGCGCAGCCCGAGTATCCGGAAGCGTCTTTCACCGGGACGTGCCGCCGAGGGGTGTGTGGTGGTGGGACTGCCCTCCACTTCGATGGAATTCCGCGCGCGGATGTGCTGGCAGGAGCGCTCGGTACATCGAGTCGAGCTCCAGGCTGGTCCGCCCGCTGGCGGGCGAGTCAGGACCGACTCGCCGGGACTCGGAGCGTAAAACCCACGAAGGAGGATCTGTGACGGTTCAGATGGAGTGGTCGCCGGCCGCGGTGGCCACGCCCGCCGCGGAGGTCGAGATGGGCTCGGAGTTCGACCTCGACATCACGCTGGTCGAGGTGGTGGACCCGGCGCATCTGATCAACATGACGGATGACGGCTGCGGGACGACGTGCGAGAAGTCGACCTGCATCAGCGCCGCCTGATTGTCTCGAGCGACCGGACGCCCGCCTGGGGCTTCCTGGGCGGGCGTCCGGTTTCCATCCGTCGCACTAGAAAGGTGTCCCGTGTCCACGGCCTTGCCCGACCGCGTCGGCTTCCGAGCCGCGGGTGGCCTGTTGGTCCGAGCTGTTGCAGAGGGCGAGCTGAAACTTCCGCCGTGGCCGGCGCTGACTGCGGCCGGGGCCGACGCCGTCACCGAGCGGGTGGACTGGCTGCGCGAAGTGTGGGAGGTCGAAGCCGTCCGTGATGCCATCGGCCTGGCCAGCCCTGTCCTTGCTGATCGCGTCCACAACCTGTGTCGCACTCAGGTTGTGGACGAGCGCGAATCCCGGCGCGCGGCGCTGTCCGTTGTGCGTTACCTGGCGCGGCTGACCGGTCGTCCGACTCCTAACGGCTTGTTTGCCGGGGTCACTGCGGCGCGGTTCGGCTCGGCTCCCTCGCAGCGCTGGGGCGGCGATCATCGAGCAGTTGCCGGCGCTGAAGCCGGGTGGCTCGCCGAGGTCATCCGTCAGTTGGAAGGTCGGGCCGAGATCCTGGAGCGCTTGGTCCTCGTCGCGAACTCCACGTTGATGGTGCGCGGTGAGCGGCTAGTGGTTCCGTACCAGCCGACCATCAACCATCGGGGCACCGGTGCGGTCGAAATCGAGCTCCGCCACACCGGCCCGGTGCGCGCGGCCGTCCGCGCGGCGCGGGCACCGATTCCTTTCGATGACGTGCGCGAGCAGGTCCTTGCCGAGTTCCCGAGCGCTGCCGGGAGCACGGTGACCGGCTTGCTCGCCACGTTGGTGGCTCATCGCGTGCTCGTCACCAACCTCCACGCGCCGAGCACCGAGCCCGACGCACTGGGCCACCTGGCGCGCGAGCTGGAAATGGCCGGCGAGGCTGCCATCGAGCAGTGCACGACGCTGAACGACATCCACGACTTGTTGCGGCAACATCGGAACAGCCCTGCAGCAACGCGGCGCACGCTACGGATCGAGGCCGCCGCGTCCATGAGCCGCCTGGCTCCGTCACGGCGAAATCCCGTCACGGTCGACCTACGGCTGGACCTGGACGTCGTGCTCCCCGAAACAGTCGCCCGCGAAGCGGAACGTGCCGCGTTGCTGCTGGCGCGCCTGACGTCCCGTCCCGGCGGCATAGCGGCCTGGGCTGACTTTCACCGGCGCTTCTATCAGCGGTTCGGCACCGGCGCGCAGGTGCCGCTGCTCGAGGTCATCGCCGACAGCGGGATCGGCTGGCCTGACGGCTACCCCGGCACCAGCGGCGTAGTCACACGCCCCCAACGGACGTCTCGAGACGAACGGCTGCTGGATTTGGCCCAAGCCGCCGCGTTGGACGGCCAGCACGAGGTCGTCCTCGACGAGAATTTGATCGCCGAGCTGGAACAGGCGCCTGTGCACTCGATACAGCTGCCCTCCCACCTCGAACTGTGCGCCCGCGTCGACTCCCAGAGCCTGCAAGCCCTGAAGCAAGGTAACTTCCAGCTCACAGTCACCTCAGTCTCGCGATCGGCTGGCGTCGTCAGCGGCCGATTCCTGCACCTGTTTGACGAGCACGACCGCCGAACGCTGACCAGTCCGCTCGCCTCGCCCGAGTCTGGCGGGGTCATCCAGGCCCAGCTGTCGTTCCCGCCGCTGGACCCCGCCACCGCACATGTCGCCCGTAGCGTCCAGGTTCTGCCGACCATCGTCAGCCTCGCCGAACACCGCGACACCGCCGCGTCAACGGCGGTCCTCACGGCGGCGGACTTGGCGGTCAGTTGCGACAGCAACCGCCTGTATCTGACCGCACCCGCCCTCGGCGCGAGGGTCGAAGCGTGGGGCTTGCACGCACTCAACCTGCGCAAACACACCCCGCCGCTGGCCCGCCTCCTGGTCGAACTGACCCGCGCCCATTGCGCGGAGGTCACCGATTTCGACTGGGGCACAGCGGCCACGTTGCCGTTTCTTCCCCGGCTGCGCTTCGGCCGCATCGTGCTGTCCCCGGCCCGGTGGCGGTTGGCCGCAGCCGACCTTCCCGACCGGACCTCCAGCTGGGCGACCTGGGACGCCGCCCTGGCCGAGTGGCGCACCCGCCGCCGCCTCCCGCAGGCGGTGTTCCTGGTCGACGGGGACTGGCGGTTGCCGCTCGATCTCATCGAGGATGCGCACCGGGTGCTGCTGCGCGAGCACCTCGGTACCCACCCCCACGCGGTGCTGGAGGAAGGACCTGCTGAGGACGCCGCCGGGTGGCTCGATGGCCGTGCTCACGACGTCGTCGTACCCATGGCCAGCTGTCAGCCGCAGGCCACGACGCGACCACCGCGCCCGACGCCCCAGCGGATCGTCCGGCCAGGCGAGCACGGGCTGTCGCCGGGTGGTTCCCCCTTGCTGTTCGCCAAGCTCTACGGCGACCCGCAACGTCACAACACCGTGCTCGCCAAGCACCTGCCCGCGCTGCTGGCGGAGTGGGGCGAGGCCCAACCGCAGTGGTGGTTTCTGCGATTCCGCGAGGGCAACGAGCACTACCTGCGCTTGCGGATCCGCCTTCCCAACTCAGAGCCGGTGGTGTTCGGCGAGGCGGCTGGCCAGGTCAGCGCCTGGGCCGACCGGCTCCGCCGCCTCGGCCTGCTGCGCGACATCGCTTTCGCGACCTCCTACCCGGAGACCGGCCGTTGGGGCTCAGGTGCGGCACTATCAGCCGTCGAGGCGTTCTTCACGGCTGACTCCCGCGCCGTGCTCGCCCAGCTCGCCTGGCCCGCGCGACCGCACGACCATGCTCTGGCCGCGGCGAACTTCGCCGCCATTGCCGTCGCCTTCATGGGAGGGACCGAGGCCGGGATGCGGTGGCTGATCGACCACGTTCCGGCCAAACCTCCTACCGTCGTACCTCGGCCGGTGTTCGCTGAGGCGCGACGCCTGGCCGACCCCTTCGAGAGCTTCCGTTCCCTGCGCAGCGCACCGGGTGCAGCTTCGGTCGTCGCGACATGGGCCGAGCGCGCCCAGACCGTAGCCGCCTACCGAGCGCATCTGGCCAGGGCCGAGGCCGAGGGCGTCGACCCGGACGCTGCATTGGGGTCGTTGCTGCACACCCACTTCCTGCGGGCCTACAGCATCGAGCCGGACGACAAGGCGGTGTGCCTCTACCTGGCCCGGATCGCGGCCCTGACCTTCGCCGCCCGCACGGGAGGACCGCGATGAACGCCGACCTCGCCTCGGACACCGCGGTCGAGTACGCGACGGGGATCGCCGATCGCCTCGCTCGGCCGGACGCCGCCCACCTGCCCACGGACGAGCCGTGGTGGCACCAATCCCTCGCCCACGGCGCTCCCGGCGTCGCACTGCTGCACGTCGAGCTGGCAGCCGCCGGTATACGGCCGTTCGACCGCGCCCACGATTGGCTGACCGCCGTCACCAGCAAGCCGGTCACCACCGGAGCTAGCACCGGCTTGTTCTACGGCGCGCCGGCGGTCGCGCGCGCCCTCGCAGGCGCCGCCGCCGTCCGTCCCGGCACGTACCAGTCCGCTCTCACGCCCTTGACCCGGCAGATCGCCACCGATGCCCACAACCGCGTCGACAAGGCTCACGAGCGCATGGACGCCGTCGGGATGTTGCCGCAGATGGCCGAGTTCGACACGATTCGGGGCCTCGCTGGTCTCGGTGCCCATCTGCTGCACCACGATCCCGACGGCACCGCTCTGCCGGCCATTCTGGGCGCCCTCGTGCGGCTCACTCAATCGGTGATGGTCGAAGGAGAGGCCCTGCCGGGGTGGTGGACCCTCACCGGTCCCACCGGTCACACGGACGACGAGTTCCCCGGAGGCCACGGCAACTTCGGCGTCGCACATGGCATCGGCGGCCCGCTGGCACTGCTGGCCCAGGCCCTGCGCCGGGGCATCGCCGTGGACGGGCAGCGCCAGGCCGTCGCGACGATTTGTGCGTGGCTGGACTCCTGGCGCATGAACACCCCGAGCGGATACCGGTGGCCCTACATGATCACCCGAGACGAGGCGCGTTCGACGCCGATGTACGTGCGGCACAGCGGGGCCAGCCGCCGTCCGAGTTGGTGCTACGGAACAGCGGGCATCGCCCGCGCCCTGCACCTCGCCGCTCTGTCCCTCGGCGACGTCGATCGCCGCCAGATCGCCGAAGAAGCCTTGGTCAGTGCGGTGACGGACCCGGAACAGGATGCGTTGATCAGCGACGCCTCGCTGTGCCACGGCTACGCCGGCCTCGCCCGAATCACCGTCGGCACCGCCGTCGACACATCGGGGCCAGCCGCCTCCCGACTGCGCGCGCTGGCCACCGAGATGCTGCACCGCGCCTGGGTCCAGGCCGTTCCAGAAGGCCCTGGCTTCCTGGAAGGCGCCGCCGGAGTCGGCCTAGCCGTCCTCGCCGCAGAGACCGCGTCCGCGACTGGCTGGGACACCTGCCTGCTGATCACTTGACCTGCCCGACCGAGAGGAGATTCCACGCTGATGCCGCCGGACAGCCGCTGGCACCACTACCTGGTCGAGTTCGCCGACCCGACCACCGCCGAGCACACCGCCGCGACCCTGCTCGCACCCGCCCTCGACCAGGCCCAGCAGGACGGCGAACTCAACACGTGGTGGCACCTGCGCAAGACGCCCGCCTGGCGACTGCGTTACCGACAGGTCAACCCCGACACGGCCGCCGTCGACACGCTGCTGTCCGAGCTGGAGGCCGATGGGCATCTCGCGCGCTGGGCACGCGGGATCTACGAACCCGAGACGCTCGCCTTCGGCGGCCCCGCCGGGATGGGCATCGCGCACACGCTGTTCCACCACGACAGCCGCCATTGCCTCGCCCGCGCCACGGCACCAGCCGCCTTGGGGCAGCGGGAGACCACCGTCCTACTGTTTAGCTCGATGTTGCGCGGGGCCGGGCTGGATTGGTTCGAGCAGGGCGACGTCTGGGACAAGGTGGCCGCGCTCCGGCCCACCGCCCAAGCTCCCTCCACACGCTCTCCACACACCGAGCGGTTGAGCCAAGCCGTGCGTCGACTCATGACCACGGACACGCACAAGGTCGCCGACGTGGCACCCGACGCGGTTCCCGAGACCTGGTGGACAGCGTTCGACACCGCAGGCCGCCAACTCGCCGAACTTGCCCGCGAAGGTCACCTCGAGCGAGGACTACGCGCGGTTCTGGCGCACCACTTCATCTTTCACGCCAACCGCGCCGGTCTATCCGGCGCCGACCAGGCCACCCTCGCCGCGCTGGCCGTCAACACCGTTTTCCACAGCACGCCTACCCGGCAGGCACCAGCCGGGACCACCTCCAACACCGTTAGGGTCCCCTCAATGACAACCACTGTCAGTGACGCTTCCACCGGCTCCGCCGACGAGTTGCGTGCCAAGCTCGCCGACCGCCTCGTCAAGGACGGCACGGTCCGCACCGACGCTGTGGAGGCCGCGTTCCGGCAGGTACCCCGCCACCTGTTCCTGCCCGACGTCCCGCTGGTCGAGGCGTACGCCGACGAGCCCGTCTACACCAAGCACGAGGGCGATGGCACCCGCATCAGCGCCGCGTCCCAGCCCAAGATCGTCGCCATGATGCTCGAACAGCTCGCTGTTCAGCCCGGCGAACGGCTGCTCGAACTCGGCGCGGCCACCGGCTACAACGCCGCCCTGATGGCCACCCTCACCGGCGCAGACGGGCGCGTCACCACGATCGACATCGACGAGGACCTCGTCGCGGGAGCCCGCGAGCACCTGGCTGCGGCCAGTATCGACAATGTCGAGGCGGTCGTCGCCGACGGCGCACTCGGCCACCCGGATACGGCGCCTTTCGACCGCGTCATCGCCACCGTCGGCGCCCACGAGGTCCCGGCTGCCTGGCTCGACCAGCTCGCACCCGGCGGACGCCTGGTGGCTCCGGTGCGCCTGCGCGGGTGCGCCTCCCGCAGCATCGTCTTCGAACGCGACCAGGACGGCTGGCGCAGCCTGGGCAGCGAGATGGCGATCTTCATGCCCCTGCGTGGCCTCGGCGACGACGCTCGCCGCGTTCTGGACCTCACCGGCACCGGGGAGGTGACGCTGCAAATCCACAAGGACAACAACCACGCCACCGACTCGGACACCCTGGCCGGGGTCTTCGACAGCCCCGCCTGCGAGGTGTGGACCGGCGTGCACTTCGTCCCGATGGAATCCTTCGAGTGGCTGGACCTCTGGCTGGCCTGCCACCTGCCCAACCCGCTGATGCGCGTGGAGGTCGCTCCCACCGCGAAGGAAAGCGGCCTCGTGCGGCCGATGTTCCCCTCAGTGGCGATGGCCACCACCGCCGCCGACGGCAGCCTCGCCTACCTCACCATCCGCGCCGCCGACCCCGATCCGAACGGCGGCCGACGCTACGAGGTCGGCGTCATCGGCCACGGCCCCACCGCGCAGGAACTCGCCGAGCAGGTCTCGGCCGAGATCTCGACCTGGGACAAGGGCTTCCGCTCCAGCACCGTCCGCTTCGCCATTCCCAACACCGCGCCCCAGCCAGACACCAACCCCGGCTTCGTGGTCCTGGACCGACCCACCAAGCCCATGACCGTCACCTGGGAGTGACGCTCGTGGACCCCGCTGGCCAGTTCGCCCACCGCTTCCCGCTCGTCGCCCGCGCCCGCCCGGCCTGTCTCCCACTGGTCCGGCGGGTTGCCGGACTGTGCGACCGAGCACGCCAAGTCGAGTGCACCGGCGACCTCACCGAAGCCGCCGCCGTGCACAACAACGCGGCGCTCATCGCCTCCGACTGCGGCCGGCCCGACCTGGCCCGGCAGTGGTGCCACCAGCAGGCGAACATCTACCTGCGCGCCCGGCCCTTGGGCGCGCAGGTAGCCCGTCTCGCGCTCGAACCGATCATCAACCTCGCCCGCCTCTACATCCGCGAGGGCCGAGGCGAGCGCGCCTTCGCACTGATGGACACCCTGTTCACCTCGGTCTCCGCCCAAGCTGACGCCATCGTCGACGGCATCGAGATCCCGGCCGACCTCACGGACTCCGCCGAGACGCACCAGCACATCCGCCGCTGGCTGTGGGCAGTCCTGCTGGCCACCGGTGGCCGCGCTCTGGCCGCAGCCGGCCGCTGGACGGAGGCACGCGCTCGGCTCGATGAATACAAGGGCGTCGGGCGCCGGATGCTTGACGGTCGTCAGATCGCGGTCATCGCCCACGCCGTATCCGGAGACACCGACAACGCCCTCGCCCTCCTGGCCGACACAACACCAGGAGACCCCTGGGAGAACGCCGTGACCGCCTGCCTGACCATCCAGTGCACGTCGGGCGACGTCGATCTAGCCACGCTCCTGAACCAGTACCGCGGACTCGACGCCTCCGCGCCAGGCTTAGCGGTCTTCCACACACGGCTCGGATTGTCTTTCATCGACGCCATCGGCACCGCCGACGATCCATCCGTGCACCAGGTCGCCCTCGATCTGATCGACCACGCCACCGCTACACGAGACGGATACGTCGCCCGCGACGTACTCGCCCACAATGGCTGCCGCGAACTGCTTACCGACTCCCAAGCACGCGAGATGTCCGACTTGGTCGACACGTGTGCGCTCGGCAGCGGCACACTCCCTGCCCCGCTGCTGGCAGACCTCACGACAGCACTTGCCTGCGCCGAAGAAGTCATGGCACGCAACGTGAAGGCGATGTCTTCCAACGTCAACGCTCCAGCAAACTCGTAATGCTGGCCCCAATCGAAACCGTTAGACCACAACGGGTTTGGTTCCTCCGTCCGAGAAGCAGTCCGTGTCGATCATTGGCCATTACCCGCCAACCCGACGACCGTTGACACGAAGGAAACGATGCACACCACCACTACTTCGCCTGAAACGTTGCGTGCGGCAATGGTCGAGAGGATCCGGAAAGCCGGACACGCGCAGCGAAGCGAGGTCGAGCGGGTGCTGCTCGACACACCGCGGCACGAGTTCGTACCGGACGCCGACCTGGCGGTCGCCTACGACCCATGGCAGGCGGTAGTCACCCATCGCTTCGACGACGGCCGGTCGTTGTCCTGCGCGTCGGCGCCTTGGCTGGTCGCGGCCATGCTCGACCAACTCGACGTCCAACCGGGCAACCGCATCCTCGAGATCGGGGCGGGAACCGGGTACAACGCCAGCCTCCTCGCCCAGTTGACCGGCAGCGCGGACCTGGTGACCACCATCGACATCGACCCGGACGTGACCGCGAAAGCCTCACAAGCGCTGGCCGCCACTGGCTACGGCGACGTTCACGTGATCACCGGCGACGGCGGCCTCGGCTACCCCGATCACGCCCCGTACGACCGCATGATCGCCACCGTCTCGCCTTGGGACATCCCCGCCCCGTGGTGGCAGCAACTCGCCCCCGGAGCACGGCTGGTCGCCCCGCTGCGGTGGCGCGGCCAGGGACGCAGCGTCAGCTTCATCTACACCGACGGCCGCCTAGTCTCCGACTCGCTGCACCTGTGCGGCTTCGTGTACCTCCGCGGGGAGACCGAGGGCGAGCTCAGCGGCCCGATCAACTCCGACGACACGGTCAAGCTCCACTGGGACCGCGACCAAGCCGTGGACCTCAACACGCTAAGTGGAGTACTCGACCAGCCGCCCACCACCGCCTGGTCCGGCGTCACCATTGCGCCGAACGAGGGACATGACGGGTTCTGGTTACGGCTTACCGTCACCGACCAGCGCGTATGCCGCATCAGCGCGCACCCTGACGCCGTCCCGAAGGTAGTCAACCCGATCGGCGGGTACTGGCGTCCGGCGCTGGTTGACGGCGGCTCGCTCGTCTACCTGACGGCCCGCAGGCTGGAGACCGGGGACGATGTGCACTGGGAGTTGGGTGCGATCGGTCATGGCCCGGCCGCTACCGAGCTGACCGAGCACCTGTGTGACGAGACCCGAGCCTGGTCTCCCGAACGCGATCGCTACGAGCCCAGGCTGGTCATCTACCCCGCAGACATCCCGGACAGCGAGCTTGGCCGCCCCGTGTTCGAGAAGACTCACAGCAGGTTCGTGTTCACCTACGACTGCGTCTCCGAGTGACCCCGACGGGGTAAGGCACCAACCGACGAGGCAGACCGTTCTGATCTCATGGGGACATGGTCAGTGCGGTGGTGTTCGACGTGGGTGAGACTCTGCTGGACGATTCACGTGAGTGGCGTGCCTGGGCCGACTGGGTGGGCGTGTCTCCTCATACGTTCTCAACCGTCCTCGGGGCTGTGACGGCGGCGGGCCGGGACAACGCCGAGACGTTCGAGTACTTCCGCCCCGGCTTTGACCTGGCCAGTGAGCGACAGTTGCGGGAAGAGGCCGGGTGCGGGGAGCAGATCGACGACAGCGATCTGTACCCGGACGTGCGGCCCAGCCTGGCGGCCCTCCGCGCTGGAGGCTTGTGGGTCGGTGTCGCCGGCAACCAGACCCCGCGAGCTGCCCAGCTGTTGCGCGCATTGGACTTGCCCGTGGACTACGTCGGCACGTCCGGCGAATGGGGTGTGGCGAAGCCGGACCCCGGCTTCTTCAGGCGGGTGGTCGACGTCGCACCCGGCCCGGCTGACCAGATCGTTTACGTCGGTGACCACCGTGACAACGACGTGCTGCCCGCGAAGGCGGCCGGTCTCCGTGTCGCGTTGATCCGGCGTGGCCCATGGGGATACCTCTGGGCCGACGACCCAGTGGCGAGGGAGAACGCCGATTGGGTGATCGACTCGCTCGCCGAGCTGCCTGCCCTTCTGCTGGATCAGTAGCCCGGCAGTCGTCAACGCGCGCGAGCCCAGGCAGCCAGCTCCAACAGGCGGTCGTCTGGTGATCCGTGGGTTCGCAAGAGCGCGGACAGCGTCTGCCGAACCTGGGGGTGCTCACGAACGTGTTGGGGGGCGACCTGGCGGGCGGCTTCCAGTCCGAGGTAGGCGTCGTGGTGGTGGCCGAGGCGAAGCTGGGCGCGAGCGAGATCGATGTAGTAGTGCGAGCGTCGTTCGGCCGGGAGATGACCTGGTGGGTGCCAGGATGCCGCTCGCTCCACCGCCGCTGGGCTGTCGCCCAGCTCGACGGCGACTGCGAGTTCGTGGATGCGTACCGACGCCGGTCCGAAGGCCGTGCCGAAGTAGACGCCTTCAGGCACCTGCCGGGTGGCTCGATGCGCTTCGCCGAGGTGATCCCACGCGGCGTCGGGCTTGCCAGCACGGCCGGCGACGACAGCGGCTCGCATGTGCAGGGCGCCGAAGGCCGCGGCGGAGGACGCCGACGCGCCGAGGTCAGCCGACAGATCGTCCGCCGCGGCCATCAGCAGCCGCGACGCCGACGCCAGGTCGCCCGTGGCGAAGAACGTCTCAGTGCGCACGTAGGCGACGGCGGCCACCAGCAGCGGATCCTCGGCTGCCAGGGCGGACACACGCATGAGGTCGATGATCCGGGCCGACAGGTCGAGGTAGCCGAACTTGTAAGCAACGCCATCGGCTGCTCGGAAGGCGAGGGTCAGCAGCATGGCGGTGTCGCGTACACCGTGCCGGGCATCGGCGTGCGCCCGCGCCAGCTCGGAGATCAGGCCGGGCAGACGCCAAGCCATCTCGACGTAGCGCGCCTGCAGGCGGTGCTCGATCATTCCTGCGACCTCGGCCGCGAGTTCGGCGAAGGAACGGGTCGGACCGTCGTCCGGGAGATCGATGCTGTCGAGCGCCCGCCGCAGCCGCGGGATGGCGGCGTGCACAGCGTCATCACCGGAGAACACGTTGACCGGTCCCGGCTGATGATCAGCGAGAGGCACGAAGAATGAAGGACCGGGCGTGAGGAATGGTTCGAGAACGGCTGACGGATTTGTGTGCCGTTTCGTTCGCCGGAGCAGGTCGTCGAGATGATCTAGGCTGACGTCCAGTGCTGTGGCAAGGTCGGGACGTTGCCACGGTTGGGGAGACTGCACACCGCGTTCCCAACGCCCGACTGTGGTTCGGTCGACACCCAGCTTGTCGGCGAAGGTCTCTTGCGTGTAGCCAGCGGCGTGGCGGCAGTCGGCCAACGGGCTGGACGGTTGGATTGCCATCTCCTCACCCCCTGGTGTGCGGCTGTCACGCTACCCGGCCCGGTTAGCGCAGATCACGAGGGTCAACGCCGCATCAGCGCCTCATCGCCGCCCCACGTGCGCTCTGGTGGCCGACGGCAGCGGGCGATCTACTGGCGTTCGACAACACCGACACGGCAGCGGAACTGGGGAGCCACGATTCCTGTCCGTTCAGTATCCGGCATCTGTTCTCCCGGAAATGACGCATTCCTTGGCAATGTCGCGCAACAAGAACGCCGTGGTGAAAGCGGGATCACCATGAGCACCCCCGTGACCCACCGCAAAGCCCAATTCCACATGGCGCTCCCTGTGCGCCTCGCCGTCGGCGTGCTCGGAGCACCTCGGTGACCGAGCCTGGGCACCGAAACGACGTCGACGGGACGGTGAGCGGATCCGTTCTGCAAGCGCGCACCGTGATCGCTCACACCATCGCCATGGGGCAACCGGCCACGCGGATGCCGACCCCGCACCAGTTGCCGCCCCCACATCCGGTGTGGACGAACCGTGCCCGAGAGCTGGCCACACTCGATGAACTCGCCGCTCGATCGACCTCGACCAGGGCGCTGCTGACCGGGCTGGCAGGCATCGGCAAGACCGAACTGGCGGTCCGCTGGCTCCTCGGTCAGCGCGCTGGCCACCCGGACGGCGAGTTGTACGCGGATCTGAGCGCGTGGCGTGATCAACCGCCCGTCCGTCCTCACCAGGTGCTGGCAGGCTGGCTTCGAGCCCTCGGCATCCCGCCCGACGATCTGCCTGACGACCCGGCCGAACTGACCGCGCTCTATCGCAGCGTCACCGCCGAGAAGTCGCTAATGGTCTTGGTGGACAACGTCTTCGCCGCCGAGCAGGTCCGCCTTCTGATCCCGGCCTCGCCGAGCAGTACCATCCTCGCCACCAGCCGCCGCCAGCTGCGGGGGCTTCTCCTCGCCGGGTTCCACCCGGTGGATCTGACCTACTTCACCCCGGACGCGGGCGGCACCATGCTGGCCGCGCTGCTCGGCCAGCCGCCGCCCGGCGAGCTGGGAGAGCTTCGAGCCTTGGCCTCGCGGTGCCACGGCCACCCGTTCGCCTTGGCCGTGGCCGGCTTGCACCTGGCCGCGAACCCACACCGCAGCCCGGCCGACCTGATCACCCGTCTCAACACCGACCACAGCGCCACCCTGGCCTTGCACGTGGACGAGGCATCCGTGGGAGGAATCCTCGAGATGAGCTACGACGACCTCGACGCCGACACCGCGCGCCTGTACCGGCTCCTAGCCGTGCACCCTGGCGCCGAGTTCACCGCCGACCCACTCGCCGCGGCCCTCGACCAGCCCGTCGCCGACGTCGAACATGGGCTGACCCGGCTGGCGGATGCCCACCTCGTCACCGCGGTGGCCGCCGGCCGCTTTCGTCAGCACGACTTGCCGCGCGAGCACGCCCAGGCACTGGCTGAGCAACATGACGACACGAGCGTGCGTCGGGCCGCTCTTCGCAGCATGATCGAGTGGTACCTACGGCGCACAGCTGCCGCCGACATGGCGATCAACCCTCGCTCGCGGCGGTTCAGCCCGGTGTACGAACAGCTGGACACCGAGCCGTTCTCCAACGTCGAACATGCTTTGAACTGGTTCGCCCTCGAACGGGCGAACGTGCTTGCATCCCAATACCTCGCCGCAGAGCAGGGCTGGGACGGGCTGGTGTTCCAGCTTGCCGAAGCCGTCTGGAACCCGTTGCGCCCCAGCTACTTCGCCGACGATCTGGTCCAGACGCAACAGCTCGGCATCGTCTCCGCCCAGCACTGCAAGCACATCCTCGAAGCGGTGTTCCTGACCCGGCTGGGGTTCGGCGAGTCCAACCGCGCCCACCACGACGCGGCGATCACGGCCTGCACGACGGCGATCGAGCGAGCAACCGCATTCGGCGACAGCTGGGTACAGGCGGCGGCCCTATCCACCCGAGCGCGCGCTTTGACAGCTGCTGGGCAACCGCGTACCGCGCTGGAGGATCTCGGCAGTGCTCTGCTCCTCGACGAGCAACGGGGTGACCGCCGCAGTATCGCCCTGCGGCATCGGCGAATCGGCCAGGCATACGCTCACCCCGAGATCGCCGATCTGCCCCAAGCCATTTGGCACCTTCGTGAAGCCGCCGATCTGATGGAAGCCCTGGGTGACCAGTCCGGCCATGCCCGAGTGATCACCTACCTTGCCGAGGTCCACGTCGCGGCTCGGCAGCCGGACGCCGCTCTGTTCACCCTTCGCCGGATCGACAACGCCTTGGCGTCCTGCGGTTCGTCGCGCTACCGAGGTCACGCCTACAGCGTCATGGGTCGGGCGCACGCCCAGCTCGGCAACAACGCGGATGCGGATCGTTGCTACGGCAACGCGCTGGCACTCTTCGCCGACGCGGGACCGGGCGCGGCGGCCGATCGCGAGGCTGTGCTGAAGCTCCGCGACGAACTCGGCGACACGGCGACGCACGGCTCGCATGTGGACACGCCTGGCGCGGAAGACGAGAACACGGAAGGAAATGCGAACAAATGATCATCCCGAATCTGGCAATCCTGTACGTCGGCGTCGCTGTTGGCGTTGGCGCGGTTGTCTGGAGCCGCACTCGCGGCACATGGGCGGCCGGAAAACTCAGCTCTCATGTTGCCCGATGCGTTGTCCTCACGATCACCGTCGGGGCGTCGTGGCCAGCGGCCGTGCTCCTCGCCGCGGCCTATGAACTTCCGGCGGCCCGCGAGGTCATTGACCGCCTCGTCTCCGGCCCCTCCACGAACGGCAATGCCTGACCTGGGAAGCGGTCGGTCATGCCACCAGTGACGAAGGTCGAGAAGGGGAAGCGGGTCACCGGTTCCGCGCGGACTCGTATGGGCGCGGA
Source organism: Crossiella sp. S99.2 (assembly GCF_023094165.1). Lineage (GTDB taxonomy): Bacteria > Actinomycetota > Actinomycetes > Mycobacteriales > Pseudonocardiaceae > Crossiella. The sequence continues at coordinate 767,669 of NZ_JALMDK010000002.1, forward strand.
CTTGAAGAAGAAGTACGAGAAGGGTGCCAGCATCCGCACGTTGGCCAGGCTGACTGGGCGCTCGTACGGCTTTGTACATCGGATCCTGTCCGAGTCCGGAGTCCAGCTGCGCGCACGCGGCGGCGGTCCCCACCGTCGGCGCAGCCAAACCACACGGACCGCGCGCTCGAGTCGGCAGATCGGAGCCGGGTAGATGTCGAGAGGAACGCTGCGTGGCTACCGCTGGGGCCACACGACGGTGGAACCCGATCGCTACACCGGACCTGTCCCGCGAGTGACCGCCCGGTTCGCGTGCACGCGTGGGCACGAGTTCGCGGTGCACTTCGCAGTGGGGGCAGAGCTGCCTGCGAGCTGGAGCTGTCGGCAGCACGGCGTCGAAGGCTGCGCCCGAATCGACGCCACTGCTTCGGCGGAGGCCAAGAGCAAGGGCAAGCCCCCGCGCACCCACCTGACGATGCTGTACGAGCGACGCAGCGTGGCCGAGTTGGAGGTTCTGCTCGCGGAGACGCTTGCGGCCATCCGCCGACAGGGAGGCGCGCAGCCCGGCTGTGTGCAATTTGGGGACAAGACGTATTCGTTCCGCTACGACGGCTGACGGTCCTCAATCAGCCGGGTTACATTTCGGTCCTGACCGGGTGAACACGTGCCGCGCGTCAACGCTGATGCCGCGTTTCTTGGCTGGTCAGGGCGGTCGACGCCCCATTCGCGCCTCATCGACGCCGCACGCACGCTCTGGATAACGATGATCAACCGTCGTTGACTGGACCGGACTGCGGCGGAAGGCTTCCTCCTTCCCCCCTCGGTCTTCCGCCGCAGGCCACACCCAGCCCTCGATGGTGAGTACGCGCGTGCGGGAACGCGCAGGTGGTGAAAGGATCTGGCGCTCACGATGCACGGCACCGCGACAACCGACCACGCCAGCGCCCACCCGGCGAACCTCGTGACGAACGATCCCGCGCCGACAGCCCACCAGATCACCATCGAGCACACCTTCGAAACCGCGCACCGCCTGCCACACCTTGGGGGCAAGTGCACCAGCCTGCACGGACATTCCTGGCGGGTCGCAGTGCCGGTGATCGCCCCAGCCCTGAGCGACGATGCCACCGTCGTGGAGTTCGGTGCCCTCAAAGCCGGAGTCCGCCAGTGGATCGACACCCACCTCGATCACGGCACCATGCTCGGCGCCCAAGACCCACTCGCCGTGCACCTCTACGTCGCGAAGTGCAAAGTCTTCCGGTTCGGCGCAGATAGCTGCCAGACGGTCGACGATGCGGAGTTGCTAGCTACCGATTTGGCCTGGCCCACCGTCGAAGCTGTTGCGGTCTTGCTACGACGCGTGAGCCAGGCCGCGCTCGTCGCGCTGCCCTGCGCTCCCGGTGCCCGCGTCGGCCGGGTGTTCGTCCGCGAAACACACCTCAACACCGCGACCTACGGACCGGCGGACGCACCGTGAAGCTACCCGCTGTGTCCGATGTGGACCAGGAACTTGTGGTCAACGAAACGTTCGGTCCGACCTTCCAAGGCGAGGGACCGAGCACCGGTCGCTACGCCCACTTCATCCGGCTGTTCGGCTGCCACCTGTCGTGCATCTGGTGTGATAGCCCGCAAACCCATGACGCCATCCGCTGCGACCTCGCCGACGAACAGCGGATCCTCTCGATCGAGGACATCCTGTCCTGGCTCGCCGCCGATCCAGCCGATCTGCTGGTAGTCACGGGTGGCGAACCGCTGCTGCAGCCGCACGCCGTGGGGCGATTGCTGTGCACGATCCGCGAGCGTGCCCTCGCCACCGACGTCGAGATCGAGACATCCGGCACCATCGCGCCTACGGACATGATCACGTCGGCGGTGACACGGTTCAACGTCTCGCCGAAGCTCGCGCATTCGGGGCTGCGCCGCCATCAACGCATCCGCCCCGCAGTGCTGCGCGACCTCGCCGACAGCGGGAAGGCCCTTTGGAAGTTCGTGGTCCAAGAGCTCGACGACTTGGACGAGATCCAGGAACTTGTCGACGCCTACGGCCTTCACCCGGTCTGGGTCATGCCGGAGGGCACGGACAGCTCCACCGTCCTTGCACGGATGCGGATGCTGGCCGATCCGGTCCTGGCACGCCGCTGGAACTTGTCGACCCGGCTCCACACACTGCTGTGGGAGAACGACCGTGGCCGCTGACATCACCACAAACGAGTTCGCCGGTCGGAAGTTCGCGCCCGGCGTCGCTCGCACTCCAGAACATCTCCCAACGACAGGCGGTCCACGATGAGCGAACCCGACACCCCGGCCATCGGCCCCCGCGTCCGGGTCTACGCACTTGTCGGGCAGAACGACCGCCTGCTCCTCGTCGAGTACCCAGGCCACGACGCGCTACCCGGCGGCGCGGTTCGTGCCGGTGAACCCGTCGAACAGGCGCTCCGCAGAACCCTGCTCGACCAGCTCGACGTGACCATCGCCGAGCTGGACTTCTGCGCCGTTGTCGAACACGGCACCAACGAGCCTGGCGAAGCGCCCGCCTCCGAGATGGTCGTTCTGTTCGACGTGACGCTCACCGACGCCGACCGCCTCATCGACTCGACGCAACCGCATCGGTGGGCCAACGAACACGAACTCTCCGCTCTGCGCCCCCAAGCGGTCCGGGACGGGCTAGTCGCAGGCACGCTGTCGGCCGAACACCCGTGGCGGGCGTGGACGCCATGAGCAGCCTCGGCCCCGCGTTCCTGACCAACCTCGCAGCGCGCGTAGTCGCGGTGAGTGCCTCATGACCCCAGAACAGGCTGCCGCCCTAACCGAGTATCCCGAGCTGCAGCGGCTCATCGACCTTCGCGGCGCGGGCTGGATGTTTCTGCCCACCGTCGTTGACGGCGAACTCGTTGAGGTGCATGGCGTGCGGACCTGGCCGGAAGGGTGGGCGGACGCCCTGCGTGTCCGCTACACCACCGACGCCGCCGGCCTCCGCAACGACCACACCGGCGGCGTCACCTGGCAACGAGAGGGCACCCTCACCGAGGTCATTGATGGCCTCATCTCCCTGCCTGTCCCCAGCGACCGCCTCGCGCCCCGGCTCGTCATCGCACGTCGCCCTCTGCCATGGACCGCATAAGCCACAACTTCGCCGTACGCACCGACCAGTTGGCGCTCCGGCCCAAAGCCCGTGTCACGCAGAATCCGAGGAACGCCGCTCAATGCCCTCCCCAAATCTTGATCACGCGCTCACGGCCGCGCAGCGCGCGATCGATCTCGCCGTCCAACACGCTCTGAGCCACCAGCCGACCCACATCACCACCAAAGGCGACCGCGATGTCGTGACCAACATCGACGTGGCAGTCGAAAACCTCATCAGGGACCGGCTGAGCAACTGGGATCCCGCCGTCGGCTTCGTGGGCGAGGAAAACGGAGCCTCCGGCAACGAGAACACCTACTGGGTCCTCGACCCGATCGACGGCACCATCAATTTCTCCCACGGCAGCCCGCTGTGCGCCATCGCCCTCGGCCTCGTCCACGACGACCAACCGCTGCTCGGCGTCACGGCCGTCCCGTTCCTCGGACACCGCTACTGGGCCGTCACGGGCGAAGGCGCCTACCGAGACGGGGACCCCATCACCGTCTCCACGACCGCCAGCCTCGACAACGCGCTCATCGGAATGTGCGACTACGGAAGCGGACCCGACGCCAGCACCCGCGACCGGCTCTGCAGCGACCTCGACCAGCGTCTGACCGGCCAAGCCCAAGGAGTCCGCCGCCTGGGCACCACCGCGCTCGAACTGGTCTGGGTCGCCGACGGCACCCTCGACGCCAGCATCCTGTTCGGCAACCGCGCCTGGGACACCGCCTCCGGAGCGATCATCGCGCGCGAAGCCGGCGCCCTCGTCCTCGACGCCGACGGCAGCCCACACTCCACCCGTTCACGTTGCACACTGGCGACCACGCCCGCGCTCGCAGAGGCGCTCCTGCCGATGATGGAGGTCGCCCGCAATACGACCTACTGGCCGCAGCCGGCGGGCACCCCGTGAACGCCCCGCGAGCGCTACTGCCCGAGCACCCCGAACCGGAGTACGCGACGTTGGACCGCGACACCATCCCGCACGACCTGCTGACCGAGCTGCGCGCCCTGCACCGAGAGCGACCTGAAGCTCTGGACACGAACCTGTCGGAGTACGGTTTGATCCCGATCACCGGCGGCCGGAACAACCGCGTCTACCGCTGGAGCAGCCCTCGCGGCCCGGCGTGCCTCAAGCTCTACCGCACCGACAAGCGCGACCGCGCCCGCTGCGAATGGACCGCCCTGCGGCACCTCGCCGACCACGGCGTCAACGCCACGTCCACGGCGTTGTGGCACGACCCGCATCCCGAACTGCCCGCCGTCGGCTTGAGGTTCGTACCCGGACGGCCCATCACCGCGCTGGACAGGCCGAGCACCGCCCTCCCCGCGATGGTCACCGCCCTCGACCAGATCCGCCAGGTTCCGCTCGGACCGTTCGCCAGCCTGGGCCGACTGGACTCGGCGAGCGACTTCATCCGGCGCATCACCACGTGGCCCGAGCGACTCCGCCAGTACCCCGACGAACCGCTCAGCCGCGACATGGCCGCGATGATCGGGACCTGGCACGACCGCGGCGACGCCGCCGTGGCTCGCCGAACCGGCCCCACGTGTGCTCTCCCACGGCGACGGCAACCTCGACAACTGGCACTGGCACGACTTCATCGGCACCATCTACGCCCTGGACTGGGAATTCGCAGGACACTCCGACGCTGCCTACGACGCGGCGGAACTCATCGAGCATCCCAGCGCGCGTGCGATCGACGACGACCTGTGGCTCGCGCTCCTTCCAGAGCTCGGGGTCACCGACGGCCAGGCGCGCCGCCGTTTCGTCGCCGCGCGCCGCACCGCCGCCCTGCGCTGGTTGGCCGTCCGGTGGAAACGACGCGACACCAATGCGTCCGCACTCGAGCAGCAGCTACACCGCACCCGAAGCCTGATTACAGGCGACCACGGATAGCCGCCATTCCAGCCCACGCAGAGGTGCCCCGATGACGAAGAAAACTCGAGCCGTCTTGAGCGCTCTCCTTGCCGAGCCGGACAAAGAACTGTACGGCCTGGAGATCTACGAACGAACCAGGCGAATGCCCGGAACGACCTACCCGATCCTCCTTCGATTGCAGACCGCAGGGTTGGTGTGCTCCCGCTGGGAAGACGCTGACCCAGCCAACCCCGTCGGCCACGTCGCCGCTACTACCAGCTCACTGACCAAGGGTTTGTTGCTGCGCCAGCGAAGCTGGCCGAGGTGACTGGGCCTGATTGGACTTCTACGCCGCTGGCTCAGGTCGATGCCACGGCCCGCAGCGCAGGTCGCCACCTCGGTCACGTCCGCGAGGAACTAGACGTCGGGATGGCGGTCGCGTGGATTGTGGCTGGCTGCGCATTCGGTTCACTACTCGTTGCGCTGCTGGCGTTCCTGGCAGTGGCGCAAGCGCGAGCATGGCGCGCCAACCGGCAAGTCTACTTTCGACCACCTGCCCTTTCGTCCGCACAAGTCCGATGGGCGAACGAAAAACGGCTAAGTGACGATCCCGAAGCGACGCTGATCATCCCCGCCGATCATCCGGACTACATCAGACCCGTTGGCTGGCAAGCGTTACGTGTACGACACAGGACTTGACCGTTTCGCGTCGGGCCAGGTCGTCTCGTTCATTGGGACTCGGACAGGTCCATCGTTGCCGCCAACCCGCGCATATGTCCACCTACAGCTGGGATAATCCGCAGGTCACTGCGCTCGCCGCCGCATCGGCGCCTCATGCCCGCCGCATCAGCGCTCTGGAAGCTCTCGCGCATGAACGATTCACTGCGTTGACAGCACGGTAGATCTGACACGACGGACAATAAGGGCGACGACGCCCGGAGAGCGTTGCCGCAACCATGATTGCTCCCAACTACGACACAGGTCTTCGCCCGCTTAGATGGGTGAGGCGTCGGCGATGACCGCGTGGCCGCCGATGCCGCACATGGCGCGCGTGTTCGCCGCTACGCCGACACCGGAGAACCGCTCATCCGCGACCCTCCGGATGAGTATGTCGGGCTGCATCGGTTCGTTCCTGGCGATGACAACCCAACCATGCCAACAGAATTCTTGTTCCCGCCGAAGGGCGACTTGCACGACGCAGTCACCGCGTACCTGCCGCGTGTCGGGAGGCTCGACGACGAGCCACCAGACGAGACCAGTGACGCCGATTTCGCGAACGAGAGAGCCGCAGCGACGCGGGCGATACGGCAGAGCACCGAGCCGAATCTCGGGTTCCTCCAGCGAGTTTTGGACGGTTTGCGACGGCTGTGAGTCCGCGGCCGGCCGTCGTCACCAGGGCGTTTAGCGATCTCAAGACAAGGTCATTCGCCAGAAGGCGCGCCGGACGGCGAACAGGGCAACAGCTATCGGCGGAAGCCACGATGACGGTCGCGCGGCGGAACATTGCCGAACTCCTCGAACCACCGCTCGGCCTCGTCACATTCGAGCGGGATGCGGTAGCTGAGCAGCCCTTCGTAGTCCTTGTCCTGGAACAGAACGTCCTGCAGGGTGTCCCAGTTGTAGTCAGATCGCGAGGCCGGTAGCTCGGTCTCCAAATCCGCGATGAGTTCGTCTTCGTCGTGGTAGAGCCGCTCGGCATCTTGGATCGCTAGGTCGAGCGCGATCTCCTCGGCGGTGCAGGTCGGTGTGGGAAACCGGCCGATCTGGAGATCCGAGCCGAGGTCATCGAAGGCGCGAGCGTAGCGGCGAAGGAGCCATTCGTCCTGGTCGGCGACGCAGGGGACCACCGCGCCCAGCGGGCCGGGCGTTCCGTCGCGGCACAATCCGATCCGGTAGATGTAGTCGTACGCCTCGTCGGCGAGGATGGCCAGTGCATGGCCGAGCACCGCGGCCGTGCGCGGTGTCAGCGTCACCGGGAGGCAGACCTCGCACCCGCCGTCGACGCACTCCGAGCAGCCGACGCAATCGTCACGACACGTCCCGCAGAACTCGCACCGGCCAGGGCAGTTGGTCGTCGGGAACAGCAAAAAGCCACCGTCTCCGACAGTCGGGAGCTGCCGGGCCACTCGCAGGGCCGCCGGGTCATCGGCGGTGGCCGTGGCCAGGACAGGCAGCAGCGCGGAGACCGCCTTCCGCACCGGATCGGGTGCACCGTCCAGCACCGCTTCCAGACGCCGCTCGGCGGTGACCTGGTGCAGCAGGAAGCCGTTGAGTGCGGCGGCCAGCATGGTGGCCGACGGGGCATCGGAAAAGCTGACCAGCGTCTCGGCCTCGGCTCCATCACCACGATCGATCATGGCCAGCACGCTGTGCGTGGTGGGCGCGTGCTGGGGCACGAACGCCAGGTACGACGTGCTGCTGGCGGACATGGAACTCCTCTGTGCGGTCTCGGGAGAGACCGTATGACCAGGCGTTTTGTCGCGTGCGCATTCGCGGCGCGCGTGTCACGGTAACGAGTGACATGCGGGCTGGTCAGCGGGGTGGCTCATCGGAGCGAACCACCCGGCCGTGGATGATCCAACGGGGTCGGTGGCGCAGGGCTGGCGCCTTGCCACCGCAGGGGTCGACGACTACAAGGGGGTGCATGATCCATGGCCGGCGAGAACGCAGCCAGGCTCGCGGTGCTGATCGACGCGGACAACGCGCGGCCGTCGATCACCGAAGGCTTGCTGGCCGAGGTCGCCAAGTACGGCACAGCGCATGTCAAACGCGCGTACGGCGACTGGACCGGCACGAGTCTCAAGGGGTGGAAGGACCAGCTGCTGGCCCAGTCGATCCAGCCCATTCAGCAGTTCGCCTACACGACCGGGAAGAACGCCACTGACGCGGCGATGGTCATCGACGCGATGGACCTGTTGTACTCGGGTCGCTTCGATGGATTCTGCATCGTCTCCAGCGACAGCGACTTCACCCGACTCGCCGCGCGACTGCGCGAGTCCGGCCTTACCGTGTACGGATTCGGCGAGCGCAAGACACCCCAGCCGTTCGTTGCGGCGTGCGACAAGTTCATCTACACCGAGAACCTCACGTACGCCCACGGTCCCACCGCACCGCCGGAAGCCGTACCCAAGCCGAAAGCCGCCACGGCCGCCGCACAGCTCAAGGCAGACACCGCGCTGGTGAACCAGCTCCGCAACGCCGTCGAGGCGGCCTCTGACGACGACGGCTGGGCTCCGCTCGCATCCGTAGGCAACATCATCACCAAGCAACGCCCGGATTTCGACTCCCGCAACTACGGCTATGCCAAGCTCAGCGACCTGATCACCGCGACCACACTGTTCGAGCTGGATCGCCGTAGCCCCGGCGACGGCAAGTCAGCAGTCATTTACACCCGCGACACGCGACGCCGGTCCGATGAGTAGGCCACGGGCCGCCTGCCGGAACCGACACCCTGGCCTTGATCTTGAGGCCACAGCTCTAGGAAGGCGAAAATGTCTAGCCGCGGACCATTGGACGCCGACACGCTGCTCAGCGGCGACGAGACCGAAGCGCTCCTCGCCCTTCTCTCCGACATCTCTCAAGGCCACGGTGGCGACCCCGGAGTTCGCGACGCGGCGAGCGCAGCGTGGTCGCTACTGGGCAACCGCTCGGCAGCCCAAGGCGGCTACGCGCAAGCTCGCGACGACGGCTACTACACACAACTCCTGGGAAGAATGCAGAACCGGGACCGGCCCTGGCGCACTGCGTGATACCAGTTATCCACGACGTGGACGGATGAGCGAGCGGCAGGTCAGGTGATGTTCTGCCAGCCTGGCCAGCCCCTCCGAAGGGCTGGCGAGGTCTCATCGCCACGGGGCCACAGCCGAAGTCGGTACGAATCTAGCCCCTCGGCACCATCAGCCGCCTCGGTGTAACCGCGCCCCGACACGCGGGCGCGGTAGGTGCCTGCCGGCACATCACAGGGAATCGGCTCACGCCCACCAGACCCCTCGAACCACAGCCTGCCGTTTGGCACGTCGAGGTCGACGTCCACCACCTGATCCCAGGCATCGTCGTCCGCGGGAGGTTCAAGAGACCAGATCTCGATCCGCATCGGCGCGTGGAAATTCCACTGGACCGGGGTCACTAGATCAATCAGCGCATCTGCCACGCCGACGAATCGACCTGACTGCCGCGCGTCGTCCAGTGCTCGCAAGACAGCGTTGTTGCTCGGATCGTCAGCCCAGGGAGCTTGCGCGTAGATGTAGACCTGGCCATGGTTGATCTCGACGTCCAGGTCAGTCGTCACGGTGGGCTGAGTCATCCGCAGGTCAGGTCCTTCGCGATGTCGATCCCCTGGAACGGGCCGGAGGCGATCTGGTCCGGGTGGATGATGACCACGAGGAAGTCATCCCCATCCTTGATCCCGGCTGCACGATACCGGGTGGACAGAGTGCCGCCCTGGCACTGGTTTTCCCGTGCGGGAACCTCATGCTCCTGTGCGCCAGCTCCACCCTGACGAGTAGCAGCGAAGGGGAACTCGTCGCATTGCCCGCCGTGCGGCCTGGGGAAGCTGGCCAGACAGACTTGTTTGCGGTTGGCAGCTTCCGCGGTCGCATCCTTCGTCAGCACGCCTGGCTTGCCCGCTGTCCATGCCGTCGAGATATTGCGTGTGATGAACGGCATTCGCGCCGCATCGAAGATCACGAACTTCAGGTCGTCGCACTGCTGGTCGGCCAGCCCTTGTTGCGGGGTGCATTTGTGCACCTGGGATGCCGCCGATGAGGCGACCATGAACTGAGTCTCACCCGTTCCCACCAACTCTGTGCCGCCGGTGAGACCACTGAACAAGCCAAGAGCCTTGTCTCGCAATCCCGGAACGGCGACCACGGCCACCACAGCAACGATCAGGACGGGTAACAGCAGTCCACCCTTGGTCTTGGTAGCCACAGAAAGATCCTCATTGCTGCTACTGACCGTGACTATCCGCTAACTGGGTGAGCCTCGCTATGTCAGGCAGTCATGCGATCTGGCGCTTGACCAGCAGCCGACTCAGCTCGGACTGGCCGAGTTGGACGACGAGCCGTACGAGCCGCATGACGGCCCCATCCTCAACCGCGTGCGAGCGTCATCCAGTGCGAAGTAGGCCGGCGACGCCGTGATCAACGATCTGCCCACGTCATCGAGCCACCACCTTGCTCGCGCATATGTTCGATAAGGTGAGTCGTGCTGCCGCTGGAGTTGTGCGCCGATGTGACGCCGCTGACGACCGTTATGGGCATCTCACAGCCGCTCGGGTCGATCCGGTCAAAAGACTCAGCTGAGTCCGCTTACCCCTGCTGCTCCTGCGTCCATGGCGCCTGACCAGCGGTTTTGGGCAGATTGACCGCCTTCGGAGGGGTGTTGCGTCAACCCTGGCGTTGCCTCGCCCTCGCATGAGCGGTTGATGCCCGATTTGACCAGAATCCCACGCCCCGAACGTCTCTGCCGATCGCGCCCTGTTCGGATGCGTTCGGCGCCGGTCACACCCCCTCTGACCTGGGGCGACAGACTTTGCTGACCCGCACCCGGGTCACTGCGAGGAGTTCGGCGATCAGAGGAAACTCGGCCGTGCGGTATGAGAACCGAGGCGCGGGCCGCGGACTGGGCCATTCAGGGGGCTTTGCCCAGGACCCGGCGCCTTTGCGGGGGTCGTGGTCGCTCGTTTTGTCGGACTGCGCTACTACTCTCTGTTGAGGCTGGAGTTCGCCACGGGATGGAATCGGGGGTTAGGGACACGGTGGATGTTTTCGCGGTGCGTGATCGACTCGTTGGTGATTACCGCCGCTACGTTGACGGGTTCCTCCGAGTCCGCGACGAGCGGGTCCGCAGTCTGGTCGACCGCGAGCTCGAAGCCGGATTGCTGTGGCCGGAGCCGTGGCTGTCACTCAACCCCGCGTTCGCCGAGGGTGGAGACGTTCAGCAGCTGGTTGCGGACGGGGTATTGCATCCCGAGTGCGTCCGGATCTTCCAGGTGGGGGGCCGCTGCTTGCAACTGCACCAGCACCAACGGGACGCGGTAGCCGCGGCCCAGTCTGGTGCGAGTTACGTGCTGACCACCGGCACCGGTTCGGGCAAGAGCCTGTCGTACCTCGTTCCGATCGTTGACCACGTACTGCGCGAAGGCAGCGGCCGTGGTGTACGCGCCATCGTCGTCTACCCGATGAACGCGCTGGCCAACAGCCAAGAGCTGGAGCTGGCCAAGTTCTTGGGCGACACCGATCGACGAGTGACTTTCGCCCGCTACACCGGCCAGGAGAGCGACGAGCAGCGGGAACGGATCCTCCAGCATCCACCGGACGTGCTGCTGACCAACTACGTGATGCTCGATCTGCTGCTGACCCGCCCGGATGAGCGACGCCGGCTGGTCGATCAGGCTGGGGAACTACGGTTCCTCGTGCTCGACGAGTTGCACACCTACCGCGGTCGTCAGGGCGCGGACGTCGCGATGCTGGTCAGGCGTGTACGCGATGCGTGCGGCAGCCCCTCGGTCCAGTACGTCGGCACTTCCGCGACGCTCGCCGGGCCGGGCACGTTGGATCAACAGCGTGCCGCGATCGCCGAGGTCGCCGAGCGGTTGTTCGGCACGCGCGTAGAACCGCAGCACGTGATCGGCGAGACACTGCGCCGGGCCACCCGCAGCAACCCCGACCCGGACGACGACGCCCTACGTGCCGCCGTCGAGAACGTGGGGGGCGCCGAGGATCTCCGAGACGATCCATTGGCTGCGTGGGCCGAGTCCACATTCGGCGTGACGACGGTCGACAGGCGACTCGTCCGCCAACCTCCCACCAAACTGTCCGACGCGGCCACGGACCTGGCTCGTCGCACGAAGCTGGATAGCGACACATGCACGGCAGCGCTGCGACAGGTGCTGCTGGCCGGCGCCGAACAGCTCGACGATTTCGGCCGGTCCCTCTTCGCGTTCCGCCTGCACCAGTTCATCGGCAAGGGCGACACTGTCTACTGCTCGATCGAGCCAGAGGCCGACCGCTATCTCACTACCCGCTATCAGCTCGCGGTGCCGGGCCGCCCGGACGCTGTTCTCGCTCCGCTCGCGTTTTGCCGGGAATGTGGCCAAGAGTACCTGTCGGTCATCCGCACATCGGACGGGTTTCGGCCCCGGCTACCCGACGACGCGGCAGGCGATGCCCGTGCTGGCTACCTGTACGTGGACACCACGACGCCGTGGCCCACTGACATGACCGAGGTGATGGAGCGGCTTCCCAATGGATGGCTGGTCGGTCGTCCCGGCGCGGAGCAAGTCGATCCGACTAAGGCTGACCACCTGCCGGACCGGGTATTGGTGCAGCCGGATGGACGCGAGGATGTGCAAGGGCATGGCGGTGTCCCTGCTGCTTTCGTGTCGGCGCCCTTCCGATTCTGTCTGCGTTGCCGCGTGTCCTACGAATCCGCGCGTCAGCAAGACTTCGCGAAGTTGTCCAGCCTCGGCTCCGAGGGCCGAAGCTCAGCGACGACGGTGTTGGCTTCGAGCCTGGTGCGTGCGCTACGGGGGGAGGAACTCCCCGACGACGCGCGGAAGGTGCTGTCCTTCACCGACAATCGCCAGGACGCCTCACTACAGGCAGGGCACTTCAACGACTTCGTCCAAGTCGGACTGCTACGCAGCGCGCTGCACCGGGCGGTGACCGACGCCGGCCCGGATGGGCTGCGACACGACACGATGGCCAGCGCGGTCGTTCAGGCGCTCGGGCTGCCGCGCGAGGAATACGCGCTCCAACCGGAGGTGCGTGGGCTGGCACGGCAAGAAGCCGAACGGGCACTTCGTGAAGCGGTCGCCTATCGGCTCTATCAGGATCTGCAGCGTGGCTGGCGGATCACGATGCCCAACCTCGAACAGTCGGCCCTGTTGAGGATCGACTACGTCGCATTGGACGAAGCCTGCACCGATGCGGAGGTCTGGCGCGGTGGCCTGCTGGCCGATGTGTCCGCCGAGCAACGCGAGTCCTTGGCCCGTGTTCTGCTGGACGAGATGCGCCGTTCGCTGGCCATCCGGGTGGCAGCCTTGACCGCCGACGGCTTCGAGGTCGTGCGCAATCTCTCTGACCAGCACTTGCGTGATCCCTGGACGATCGCGGAGGAGGAGCGATTTCTCGCTGGCCGGGTTTGGCCGCGCTCCCGACGGCAGGACGACACTAGGGGCGATGCGTTCATCTCCGGCCTGTCTGCCTACGGCCGGTACCTGCGCCGCCAGTTGCGGGGAGACGGGCCACGGATTTCAGCGGCCGACACGGAGCTGACCATCGTCGGAATGCTCGACGCGCTGGCGCTCTACGGTCTGGTCACGGTCGTCGAGGAAGATCGGGGAGAACGCGCGTACCAGCTCACTGCGGCTGCACTGCGATGGTTGGCTGGCGATGGCGTTACGCGCGCCCCGGACCCTCTGCGCAGCGCGCCGGGTGAGACCGGCGCCGTTCCCAACCCGTACTTTGTCGACTTCTACCGCACCCTCGCAACCGGGTTGACGGGATTGCGGTCGGCTGAACACACCGCGCAGGTCCCAGCCCCGATCCGCGAACAGCGCGAGGAAGCCTTCCGTCATGCTGGATTGCAAGCCCTGTTCTGCTCTCCGACGATGGAGCTAGGCGTTGATATCGCCACGCTGAACGCGGTCGTGCTCCGCAACGTTCCCCCGACCCCGGCCAACTACGCCCAACGGTCTGGCCGCGCAGGTCGTGCCGGACAACCCGCGATCGTAGTCACCTACTGCACCACCGGTAGCGCGCACGATCAGTACTACTTCCACCGCTCCGAGCGGATGGTGGCTGGCGCCGTCGCACCGCCACGCCTCGACCTTGCCAACGCCGACCTCGTGCGCTCACACATCCACGCGATCTGGCTTGCGGAGACACACCAGCCGCTAGGAAGGTCCTTGGTGGAATTGCTGGACGTCGGCGGTGACGACCCCAGTCTGGAACTCGACCCAACAGTGCGGCACACCATGTCAAATCCCGCCGCAGCTGAACGGGCGCTGCGTCGGGCTCGCCAGGTGCTGGGCACCGTCGAGGAGATTGCCGACGCGCCGTGGTTCGACGAGGACTGGATCCGGCGCACAGTCGAAGAGGCCGTCGAGGAATTCGACCGCGCCTGTGACCGCTGGCGCGATGCTTTCCGAGCGGCGCGCGCAGAAATGGCGGCGGCAAACCGGGTACTCACCGACGCCGCTGCATCGGCTGATGCCGTCAACAGTGCCAGGGCGCAGTATCTCGAAGCCGCCACCAAGCTGAACCTGTTGCGCAACGAGTCCGATGAGCTGGGCTACAGCGACTTCTACAGCTACCGCTACTTCGCCACCGAAGGGTTCCTTCCCGGTTACTCATTCCCCCGGCTGCCCGTGTCGGCATTCATCCCCGCGCGAGCGGGAGGCCGCCGCCGGGAGGGGGACTACCTTTCACGACCGCGATTCTTGGCAATCAGCGAGTTCGGGCCGGGTGCCTTCGTCTATCACGAGGGCGCCCGCTACGAGGTGGTGAAGGTGTCGCTGCCGTCTCGCGGCGATGCTGACGGCCGGCTAGCACTGGAGCGAGCCAAGCGCTGCCAACACTGCGGCACGCTGTGGAACGACTCCGATGACCGGTGCACCATCTGCCATGCCGACCTCGGAGCATCCGTCCCGAACCTGCTGCGCATGACCACCGCGACCACCCGCCGCCGTGAGCGCATCTCCTCTGACGAGGAAGAACGCCGCCGCCAGGGCTTCGACTTGGTCACTGCGGTCGGGCTGCCGACTACCGGACCCGATGCTCGACGTGAAGCTCGGGTGGTGACCGCGGATGGGCGCGAGCTCGCGCGGCTGACCTACGCCGACACCGCCACCATCCGCAGGATGAACATCGGTCTGCGGCGGCGAGCCCCTGGCACGCCCGACGGCTACTTCATCAACCCCACCACCGGACGGTGGGAGCCACGGCCCCGACAGAACCGCCAAGGACGCGCCGCCGCCGCAGCGGCGGGTGTGCCACCCGAGTTGGTCATTCCGTTCGTCGAAGACCGCCGTAACACCCTGGTCGTGCACTGGTCGGACCAGATCTCCCCGGAGCGGCTGGCCACCTTGCAGTGGGCGCTCAAACGTGGCATCCAAGCCGGGTTCGACCTCGAAGACAACGAACTCGCCGCCGAAGCCCTGCCCAATAACCGAGAACGACGCCGCATCCTGTTGTACGAGTCCGCCGAAGGCGGAGCCGGTGTACTGCGCAACCTCGTCGCCGGCGAACATTACGACCTCGGACTCGTCGCCCGTGAAGCGCTCGACATCTTGCATTTCGATCAGGACGGTCACGACCGAGGCTCCGCTCAACCCGGCACCGAGCGCTGCGAACGGGCCTGTTACGACTGCCTGCTGTCCTACGGCAACCAACCCGACCACATCCTGCTTGACCGCCACTCGATCGTGACGATGCTGCGAGACCTGGCCGATGCCACCACCGTCCCTGCGGCGCCCGCTCCAGGCACCGTCGCGCCCCTGACCCCTCCCAACGGCACGACGAGCGACCACCCGTTCATTCAATTGCTACTTGCCAGGGGTGCGCGGCTCCCGGACGCCACCGACGTATTCGTCGAAGACGCACAAGCCCGACCGCATTTCGTGTACGACCTGGATATCGGACGGTACGGCGTGTTCATCGACGACGACCAGAACGACCCCTTGACCGACGAGGATGCCGAGGAACGGCTGCTGGCCCGCCCAAGATGGCACGCTCTGCGGCTCCGCGCGGGCGAGGACTGGGCTGCGGCCATCGACAGGATGCCGACCGTTTTCGGAGGTGGACGTTCGTGAGTTGGGCAGCTGGTTCCCTGGTGCGAGCCCGTGGCCGCGACTGGGTAGTGCTGCCCGACAGCACCCATGATCTGCTGCTACTGCGACCTTTGGGCGGCGGTGCGGACGACATCGCCGGGGTTTTGCCCGACCTCGAGCCAGTCGAATCCGCGACCTTCGCACCGCCGGACCCAGACGACCTCGGTGACGCGGTCAGCGCACGACTACTCCGCAGCGCGCTACGGCTGGGGTTCCGTTCCAGCGGTGGCCCGTTCCGCAGTCTCGCACAGATCGCCGTGAGCCCCCGCTCTTACCAACTGGTGCCGCTGCTGATGGCGCTGCGCATGGGCACGGTACGGCTTTTGATCGCCGACGCCGTCGGTGTCGGCAAGACCATCGAAGCCGGACTCGTTGTGGCTGAATTGCTCGCCCAGGGCAGCGTTGACCGATTCACCGTCATGTGCAGCCCCGCGCTGGCCCCACAGTGGCAACGGGAACTGGCCGACAAGTTCGGGCTCGATGCCGAACTGGTACTGCCCTCCACCGCCGGACGCCTGGAACGCGACCTTCCACCTGGAGAGTCGCTGTTCGAGCGTTACCCGTACACGGTGGTGTCCACCGACTTCATCAAGTCGACCAGACGCGCCGACGAGTTCATCCGGGCTTGTCCTGGGCTAGTGATCGTCGACGAAGCCCACACGTGCGTCGGTGCCGCCGACGGGCGCACCGCTCGCGCCAGTCAGCAGCGTTACACATTGTTGTCTCGTCTGGCCGCCGACCCTGACCGGCATCTATTGCTGCTTACCGCAACCCCGCACAGCGGCAAGTCAGAAGCGTTCCGCGCGCTCCTCGGGTTGCTGGACAGGTCTCTCGCGGAGTTGCCCGAAGACCTGTCCGGCGATGCGCGCCGCCGAGACCGTGAACGCATCGCCCGCCATGTCGTACAACGCCAACGCGGCGACATCAAGACCTACCTCGACGAAGACACCCCGTTCCCCACCCGCATCGCTTTGGAGGACACCTACCGGCTGACGCCGGACTACCGAAAGCTGTTCGACCAGGTCTTGCGCTACGCACGCGAGACGGTGCGCGACTCGGCCGGAGGCCCGGTGCACCAACGGGTCCGCTGGTGGTCGATCCTCGCGCTGCTCAGGGCCATGGCCTCATCACCGGCCGCTGCCGCCGCGACCCTGCGCAATCGCAGCGGCGAAGACGACGTGACGAGCGTTGAGGAAGCCGATATCCGAGGCCAGGCAGGCGTCCTGGACCTCCCGGACGAAGACGAAGCCATCGACGGCCGAGATACCACAGCCGGGGCGCTTCCCGCGGAAGACACCCCACGGGCGCGCCTTCTGCGCCTGGCCAAGGATGCCGATCGCCTGCGTGGCGCTCGGGACGCGAAACTCAAGAAGGGCATCGGGCTCGTCCGCGACCGAGTCGAGGCTGGCGACGCCATCGTGGTGTTCTGCCGCTACATCGCCACCGCCGAGTACGTCGGAACAGCGCTACGCCAAGCCCTACCGGACGTCGAAGTCGCCTGGGTCACCGGCGCGCAACCACCGGAAGAACGCGAACGCCGCGTCGCCGAACTCGGCAAAGCCGAACGCCGCGTCCTCGTGGCCACCGATTGTCTGTCCGAAGGCGTCAACCTCCAAGACCACTTCACAGCAGTCTTGCACTACGACCTGTCCTGGAACCCCACTCGCCAGGAACAGCGTGAAGGCCGCGTCGACCGATTCGGACAACGTGCCACCAACGTCTACGCAATCACCTACTACGGCGAAGACAACGGCATCGACGGCCTCGTCCTTGACGTGCTGCTCCGCCGCCACCGCGCCATCCAAGCCGACACCGGGGTCGCCGTTCCCATCCCGCAAGACAGCGATGCCGTCCTCACAGCTGTGCTGGAAGGCGTGCTGCGTGCCGAGACCGGCGGCCAACTCCAACTCGAAGGGGTCGAGGAGACCGCGCGCACCAGTCTGCACCAGCGGTGGGATGACGCAGCTCAACGCGAGAAACGCTCCCGTAGCCTGTTCGCCCAAGAACAGATCAAACCTGATGAAGTCTCCCGAGAAGTCGACGCTCTCCGCGCCGCGCTCGGCGGCCCGGCCGAGACCGAAACCTTCGTTGTCGACGCCCTCAGCTCGCTGAGAGCCACCCTGACCACCACACCTGATGGGCACATCGCTGCGCTGGACGGGCTGCCCATCGCCCTGCGGGAGGAACTCGGAGGCCCCAGCGATCTTCCGCTCGTGCGAACCCCACCCGCACCGGACGGCGGGGCCGTACTAGCCCGTACTGACCCCACCGTCGAAACCCTCGCACGCTACGTCCTCGACACCGCACTCGACCCCGAAGCGGGCACCGACCGTCCCGCCCGGCGATGTGGCGTGCTCCTCACCGACGCCGTCGACACGCGCACCGTGCTGCTCCTGCTGCGCTACCGCCTGCACCTGACCCTGCCCACCGCAACCGAACGACGCTCAATGGTCGTGGAAGAAGCACGCCTGCTGGCCTATCGCGGCACTGCTGCCGCCCCCGAATGGCTGCCCGACCAGGAGGTCACCGCGCTCCTGGATGCGCGGCCCGCAGGCAACGTCCCCCGCGACCTCGCCGCCGAAGACATTCGTCGCGTTCAAGCACGCCTGGACCGACTTACCCCGCACCTGAACGACGAGGGAGACCGACTGGCCGCAGAACTCCTCGCCAGCCACCGCCGAGTGCGAGAAGCCGCTGGCAGCACCGGCGCACTCATCCGCCGCGGACTCACCGTGACGGCCCAACGCCCCGCCGACATTCTTGGCGTGTACCTCTACCTGCCCGCGGGGATCTGATGCGCACTCACACCGTCAGCACCATCCGCACCGTCGGCGGTCTACTTCCGCCCGAAACCCTCGAAGCCATCACCACCGGCGAACTCGACGGACTCAAACCCAGCACCTACGGCCTCGCCGAGTCCGAAACGGTGCGCGAAGCGGCCAACCGCTCATGGGAACGACTCCGGGGAGCCTGGCTGGCCTTCCGACGCACCGTTCCACCCGGCGAAGATCCCGGCCATCAGGTCGAAACCACCCGCTCCCAATGGCTCCGCGTCCTCTTCGACGAACTCGGCTATGGACGCCTTCCCGCCGTCCCCGCAGGCGGCCTCGCCGTCGCCGACACCACCTACCCGCTAAGCCACTTGTGGCAACGGACTCCGCTACATCTGCTCGGAGTTGGCGTCAACCTCGACCACCGCACACCCGGAGTGCCCGGCGCCGCCCGCCAAGCACCGCACTCCATGATGCAAGAACTCCTCAACCGCTCCCAGGACCACCTGTGGGGCATCCTCACGAACGGGCTCGAGCTACGCCTGCTGCGCGACTCGGCAGCACTGGTCCGCCAGGCATACGTCCAATTCGACCTCGCCGGCATGCTCGACGGCGAAGTCTTCGCCGACTTCACCTTGATGTGGCAGCTCTGCCACGCCAGCCGCGTCGAACCGCAACCAGACCCGTCAGCCGCCCCCAACACCTGCTGGCTAGAACGGTGGCGCGAAGATTCCACCACCCGCGGAACCCGTGCCCTCAAACGCCTTTCCGCCGGAGTCAGGCAGGCACTCAACATCCTCGGTGCTGGATTCCTCACCGCAACACCCGCGCTCCGGGACCAACTGCGCCAAGGCACGCTCACCCCACGTGACTACCACCGGCTGGTGCTGCGTGTGGTCTACCAACTGCTCGTCCTGTTCGTCGCCGAAGACCGCAACCTCCTCCACCACGACAAAGCCACACCCGAACAACGACGACGGTATGCCCAGCACTTCTCCACCGACCGACTACGCCGCAAAGCCCAACGCCGCCACACGACCGAACGCCACACCGACCAATGGACCGCACTTCGCCTGATCACCCGCGGCCTCGGCAACGAAGAAGGTCTGCCGGCGCTCGGCCTTCCTGGACTCGGCGGCATCTACGACAAGGGTGCGCTCGGACCTCTGGAAGACGCAGCCCTGACCAACCGCGACCTCCTGGCCGCCGTCCGTGCCCTGTCCCTCACCCGCGACGAGACCGGCATGGCCCGAGCAGTGGATTACCGCAACCTCGGCGCCGAAGAACTCGGCAGCGTCTACGAATCACTCCTCGAACTCGTCCCAGACTACGACGCCGCGACCGGCTGCTACACACTCGACGTAGCACCAGGAAACGACCGCAAGAAGACCGGTTCTTACTACACCCCCTCGGACCTTGTCGATGTCCTGCTCGACGAGACGCTGAAACCGGTGCTCGACGAAGCAGCAAGAAGCCCTGACCCCGAAGCCGCGCTACTGGCCATCACTGTCTGCGATCCCGCCTGCGGCTCAGGGCATTTCCTCGTCGCCGCCGGCCGACGCATCGCGCGGCGTCTCGCTGCGCACCGAACTGGCGAGGCCGAACCTGCTGAACCCGCGCTTCGCGACGCCATGCGCGACGTCATCAGCCACTGCCTCTACGGCGTCGACCTCAACCCGCTCGCCGCCGAGCTAGCAAAAGTGGCGCTCTGGCTCGAAGCCCTCGAACCAGGTCGTCCCCTGTCCTTCCTCGACGCCCACATCAAGGTCGGCAACGCACTACTCGGGACAACGCCGGAACTCATCGACAACGGCCTTCCAGAAGCAGCCTTCACGCCCCTTCTCGGCGATGACTCGGCCACATTGTCGAAGCGCAAGCGCCGCAACCGCGATGAGACCATCCACTCCGAACAGGTGGAGCTCGTATTCGGTGCACCATCGCAAGACTTCGGCAGGGCGTTCCAGGAGCTGGCTGACGCCCCTGAAAACACATTGATCGACGTGCACGCCAAGGCTGCTGCATGGCAGGCCGCGGAAGAAGAACCAGCACTGGCTCAAGCCCGACTAGCGGCCGATGCCTGGTGCGCCGCCTTCCTTTGGCACCACCAGCCAGAGGCCGTTCCCGGTCCCACTGCGGGTGACATCCGCCGCATCACCAACCAGGGGTCATCCGGGATCACGTCCGACCAACTCGACCAGGTGCGCCGACTCCGCGACAAGTACCATTTCTTCCACTGGCATCTTGAGTTCCCCGACGTGCTACCCGAAGGGTTCTCGTGCATCCTCGGCAACCCGCCATGGGGAAAACTGAAGCTCAAGGAGCAACAGTACTTCGCGGTCAGCGCCCCTGAGATTGCCGAAGCCGCCAACGCAGCTGCCCGCAAGAAAATGATCAGCAAGCTCGAGGCAGCGCGGCCCGCTCTATGGAGCCTTTACCAAGCGGCCGTTCGAGACGCAGATGCAGCGAGCCTATTCGCCAGAGGCTCTGACCGCTATCCGCTCACAGGACACGGCGACATCGACACCTATGCCCTGTTCGCTGAAACCTCGCTAGCTCTCACCTCCAAACGAGGACGCCTTGGCGTCGTGCTTCCGACCGGCATAGCCACTGGCGAAACTACAGCGCCGTTCTTCCGTCGGCTCATAGACAGCAGCACCCTGGCCGCCTTCCTTGACTTCGAGAACGAAGCAAAGATCTTTCCCGGCGTCACCAACAGGTTTCGCTTCGCGGTCCTCGTCGCCACGGGCGGTCAAGCTATCCCAACCGCCTCCTTTGCATTCTCCACCCGTCACGTTCATCAGATTGGTGACCGACGGTTCTCGCTCCAACCGTCTGAGATCCTCCAAGTGAACCCCAACAGCGGAACCAGTCCGATCTTCCGGAGCCGACGCGACGCAGAAATCACCATCGGCATCCACGGTCGCCTTCCCGTGCTGTGGCACGACAAACTCGCCGACGGAAACCCGTGGAACGTCTCATTTCAGCGGATGCTGGACATGGCGAACGACTCGGGTAGTTTCCGTGATGAACCATCTCTACGCAGCGAAGGCTGGCAACCCAACAACGGCGCGTTCATGCGAGGCAATGCGACAATGCTTCCGCTGTACGAAGCCAAGATGACACACCACTTCGACCATCGCTACGCCACCTATGCTGAGGCCACACAGGCTCAACTCAACAAGGGCACGCTGCCAAGGCTCACGCCCGAGCAACACGATGACCCAGGCTCTGTTGCTTGGCCGCGATACTGGATCCCTGCGGCTGACGTTGACGCCGCGCTGGCCGGAAGGTCACCCAACCATTGGTTGCTCGGTTGGCGAGATATCGCGAAAGATACTGATGAGCGGACACTAATCGCAACAGTTATCCCGCGCACCGCCGTAGGCCACAAGTTCCCGCTTGCCCTGCCCGGAGAGAAGCCAGTTGCTGGACTTCAAGCCAACCTGTCCGCGCTCGTTCTCGACTACTGTGCCCGCCAAAAACTCTCCGGAGCCTCAGTTATCTACTCGCTGGTCAAGCAACTCCCCGTCGTTCCACCGTCCGTCTACAATGCCGCTGCTCCGTGGCAGCGCGGCAATGCGGCGACGTTGGCGGACTGGGTGGTTCCGCGCGTCCTGGAATTGTCGTACACGGCATGGGACCTCCAACCATACGGACAGGACCTCGGTGACGACGGACCTCCGTTCCGATGGAACGAGGAGCGACGCGCACAGTTGCGCGCCGAGTTGGACGCCGCATACCTGCACCTGTACGGACTTGATCGAAGCGACGCCGAGCACGTCATCGACTCGTTCTTCGTCGTGCGCAAGAACGAGGAACGGCAGCACGGCGAGTTCCGTACCAAAAGGCTGGTACTCGCCGCCTACGACGCGATGGTCGAAGGCGAGTTCGTCAGCCCGCTCGATCCCGCGCCCGGACAGGGACAGCGCCACCCGGACCGGAGGTCGTAGCCGTGCCTGACCAGAACAACAGCCTCTACGCCGCCGCCCAGCGTGTCATACAAGCTGGCCTCGCTAGCGACGACTCCGCGTTCACGCCTGGTCGTCCGGTGTGGACAAAGACAACCGCTGACGACCTCTGCCAGCGGTTTGTGAATGCTCCGGAGCTCGGTGGGGGGAGCTTTGCGGAGAAACTAGGGCGGCAGCTCGTCGACGCTCCACTTGAGACGATCCAACTTGCCGCCGAGCTGGTGTACCTGCATCTGCTCGCTCCCAACGACTTCGGCGGCGCGGCCAAACGCGAACTCCTCTCGACGGTCCTGGCGATTTCACCCCAACCGATCCATGTCCCGTCGGACCTCGACGGTGCGCTGGACGGCGGATTCGGCCGAGCTGGCACGGCCTACCGCACCTACCGCGATCGACAGCTCGCCTGGCTCGTGCGATTCGTTGTGGCATGGAAGGCACTCTCATCCGAGGCCAGGCAGAACGCGCTAGCCGACCCGTGGGCGTTTCGAGACGTCGCAGACTCAATCCCCGTCAACAGCGCATACAGCCAGCGAAATGTGTTGCTGCACCTGGCTTTTCCCGACACCTTCGAGCGCATCGCGTCGCGGCGTCACAAGCATCAGATCATCGAAGGACTCGCAGAGGACCTGCCCCACCCAACCGGCGATGAGGATCGCGACCTGGCCGCCCTGCGGGCCGAGCTGGAACGTCAACGCGGCGACCACATCGACTTCTACGACAGTGATCTGGAGAGGCGGTGGCGCCTACGCTCCGGCGCCGGCGATCCTGAACCGGAACTACGGGGCTGGCTCGTGCGGGGAGCGAACGTGCATGGCCGCAACCTGATCCCCGAGTGGTTGGCAGAAGGCTACTGCTCCCTGGCTTACCCCGAGCTTGGAGAGCTGCCATCCGGGCGCACCCGATCCCAGATCGATGCCCAACTCGCCGAGATGCAGCCGGACCTCACGAGCAAACAACGCTCCATCCATGTCGGGGTGCTCGATCGGTTCCTCAACCAAATGCATGACGGCGACATCATCGCCACCGTCGATGGGGCCAAGGTCTACGTCGGTACGATTGCTGGCGCGGCGACATGGACCGAGACACCCGAGCATCTGGACAGTCGCCGACGTCCGGTCAGGTGGGCTAACGCCGACACACCCTTCACCCGCGACCAGTTGACCGCTCCGCCCAAGGACCGGCTCTCGGGGCAAATGACCGTGAGCACCCTTGGTGCCGAGGTCGCCGAGTTCGCCGCACTGGCAGGGATCGATCCCGACATCGACCCCACCGAAGACACTCCGGAACCACCTGCCAGCGAACCAGTCGTGCTGCCCGAACCGACCGCAGAACTCGCCAACGACCTGTTCGTGGACCTCGAGTGGCTGTCCGAGACTGTTGATCTTCTGCGGGAGAAGAATCAGATCATCCTTTACGGGCCGCCCGGAACAGGCAAAACCTACCTCGCGCAGGAGATTGCGCAATTCCTCGCCGAACAGACCGGTGGCGAACATCGCCTTGTTCAGTTCCACCCGTCCTACTCCTACGAAGACTTCTTCGAAGGTTTCCGACCACAACGCGGCAGTACCCCCGGCACCGTGGCGTTCGAGTTGGAGGATGGACCGCTCAAGCTGCTCGTCAACGAAGCCAACAAGGACGTCACCCGCGCCTACGTGTTGATCATCGACGAGATCAACCGGGCCAACCTCGCCAAAGTCTTCGGAGAACTCTACTTCCTCCTCGAATATCGCAGCCGCTCCGTGCAACTGCAATACTCACCAACAGAGGACTTCCGGCTGCCGCCCAACCTCTACCTCATCGGCACCATGAACACTGCGGACCGGTCGATCGCGCTCGTCGACTCGGCCATGCGACGGCGATTCTCCTGGCAGGGACTGTTTCCCGGCGAAGCCCCAGTCGCCGACATACTCCGTCGGTGGCTCCACGCACATGGCCTGCCAGCCGATCGCGCCGACCTGCTGGACGCCCTCAACGACCGGGTTGCCGACCGCGACGCTGCCATCGGCCCCTCTTACCTGATGAACTCGCGCGTCGGCACCGAGGCCGGCCTTGCCCGTATCTGGAAACACCACATCATGCCGCTCCTGGAAGAACGGCACATCGGCGACAACGTCGACCTCCTCGCCCTCTACGGCATTGATGCCCTTCGCAACGGCACCACCCCACGCAGCCGACCGCGTGAGAATCCCGTACTAGATGAGGAGATCGGCGAGCCGCCGACGTGAGGCGCCTGACCCTGCCCGAACACCAAGCCCGAGCCTTCAGCCCGATCGCCCGGCCGGTTGCCGACGCGCTAGCCACTACCGGAGCGGTCAAAGTCAGTGCAGACCTGGAAGGCCGCACCATTCTCAAGGCGTCTTCGTACGTTGGCGTGCTTCGATGCGGCGAGGTCGAACTTCGAGTCACACCAAAGATCGGTATCCACCGACTGCTGTGGCTCCTCGGCCACGCCCATGATCCCAGCGGCTGGCGCGACGACGACATCGTGGACCTCGCCACTGTCGACGACCTCGTCACCGCAGTGGCCGTGTCCTTCCACGCCGCGACCCGCCGAGCCCTCACTCACGGAGTACTCCAGGGCTACCGCACCGTCGAAGAAGCCCTTCCACTCCTGCGTGGCCGCCTGCGCGAAGCAGATCAGCTCCGCCGTCGCCTCGGCCTCGTCGTGCCGCTGGAAGTTCGCTACGACGACTACACCGTCGACATCCCCGAGAACCGCATCCTGCTGACCGCAGCCCGCCGGCTGCTCCGTGTTCCCGGCCTGCCGCTGGCAACCCATGCCGGTCTTCGTCAACTGCTGACCACCCTGGCTGACGTCACCCCGCTGGTCGCTGGGGACAAGCCGCCCGACACGCCGACGACCAGGCTGACACGCCACTACCAACCGGCGCTCCGGCTGGCTCGCATCATTCTCTCCGGACGAAGCATCGATCAGCCGTCTGGATCCACCGCGGCCAGCGGATTCCTTTTCGACCTCAACAAGGCATTCGAAGACTGGCTCACTATCACGCTCCGCCGCGCACTCGAACCCTACGGAGGCCGGCTGCGCGACCAGTACCCCAGTCATCTCGACACGATGCGGCAACTGCGCATCCGCCCCGATCTCGTCTGGGAAAGGCGGGCCCGGCCTGCCGCAGTCCTTGACGCCAAGTACAAGCGGGTGAAGGACGCCGATCGGCCGCACGCCGATCTCTATCAGATGCTCGCCTACTGCACCGCCCTCGGCTTACCGGAAGGGCACCTCGTATACGCCTCGGGGGACGCGCCCAGTTCCCACACCGTGGTTGAGGTCGGCACCAGGCTCCGTACCTGGGTACTCGACCTCGCTCGGCCGACGGAACACATCCTCGATCAGGTCAACCGCATCGCGAACGCTGTAGCCGCCGCGATCGTTTGAGTGATCGAAACCCGCGACGGCACCCTCGTGCTATCGACACGCTCTCAAAATCCGAGCCTACGAGCCGTGCCAGGTGGACAATAGCCGGTTAGCCTCCCCTTGGAACGAACGGTTGTCGCCGATGACGCTTCACCTCAACATCGCATCTACCGAGGCACTGGCGTTTGAGCCTGCTCGCCGCGTCCTTCGGCTCTGGCCAGCAGTCGGCGGTGCGCAGGCACAGCTGAGCGTCACCATCAGGAGGACTTCCGAGCGCAAGGACGCCCCGCCGTACCAGGTGTCCGCGGCGATGCTCATCGGCAAGAACTCCAGCCGAGATCGACGACTTCTCACCCACCTGACTGCTGCTCACCTGACCAACCCAAGCCAGGTGGCCACAGAACTCACACTGACCGGCTTCGTCAGCCACGAGCAACTCCGTGTGGCCGAGTCGTTGCGCGAAGGGGCCGAGCACATCTGGGTCACACTCCAGATGAGCGTGACCTGCGTGGACGGCGACCCAGCACAGCTGGTCGGTGGAACGGGAGAACTCGGGTTCGATCTACCCGGTGGCGAATGGGCGCAAGAGCTGGAGCGCGTCGATGTCGGCTCCTACGTCGAGATCCTCGTACCACTGACCAGCGACAATGAGCACGCGACCGCCGTACGGCGCCTTCGCAAGGCGCGCGAACTCATCCGGGACAACCACCTGGAAGAGGCGCTCGGCGAAACACGCAAGGCCGTCGAGGCGATTCGTGCTGCGGACGGCACACCCGACACCGTGCGGCAGGCTCGCTCGAAATCCCCTCGGGATCGTGACCAGCGCGAACGCTGGGCCTTCCTCGTCGAGGACATCTTCTCCCTGCTCAGCGGAGCCGCACACGACGATCCGGGTACGACTGAGCACTTCGTGTGGACCCGCGAAGACGTCCTCGCCCTGGTCACCGCCACAGCTGGACTGCTCAACAGGCTCTGAACGCGGCGAACAGTAGCCAGCCGCAGCCGCCACCACCGACCACCGGTCGAAGGGGCGTGGCGCCAGCAGTCGGCCCCCGCCGGAGGCGCTGGCCAGCCAAAATTGTCGGGGGTCACGCGTAACCTCGACGAATCGTTCATCGGCACCGGGAGGTCTAGTGGCCCAGCGTAAGACGGTCACGTCCCAAACGATCATCGGCGAGAAGGGCATCTCCCTGATCGGCACCCGGTGCCTTGAGATGGGCTACCTGTTCCATCCCCGGCGGGTTGATCACGGCATCGACGGTCATATCGACCTGGTAGACCCGGACAGCGGCGCACTCTTGAACCTTGTCTTGCTGGTTCAGAGCAAGGCCCAAAACCGACCGTTCTCGTTTGAGACCGACGACGAATTTCGGTACTTGTGCGATGAACGTGACCTGGATCTGTGGCTCTCGGGGAACGCCCCCGTCATCCTGATCTTTTCCCATCCAGAGCAGGACCAAGCATGGTGGGCAGACGTACACGCTGCATTCCCAGACGCGACAGCTCGCGCCACCCGCACAGTCCTCGTCAACAAACGCACGCAGCGATTCGACGCGGACGCCGCCCCTGCGCTACTAAGCCTCGGTCTCCCACGCGAATCGGGCCTGTACCTCCGGCCACCGTCCATCACGGAGACACTCACCACCAACCTGCTGCCGATCGACGAATTTCCGCCGCACATCTACCTCGCAACAACCTCAGCGACCGACTACCGCGCAGCCGGGGACCTACTGGCAGGCCAGACGGAGCGGCGATCAGGTTGGATCCTGCGCGACGGGCTCGTGCTCTCCTTCTCCAACCTTCGTGAAGCGCCGCTACAAGTCCTGTGTGAGGGTGATGCCGAAGAACACGAAACGAGTGAATGGGCGACCAGCGAAGAACGGGAGGTCACAAACCGGTTCGCCGACCTCATCAGTCGGACCATGCAAGACTGCTACCCCGATCTGCGTTGGCACAAGGAACGCGAACACCTCCACTTCAGGGCAACTCCAGGACTGAAACCACGCAAGGTCGGGAAGGCACCAGGTACGCCCGGACGCACAGTCTTCGGGCCGCACTTCCTGAAATCGGACCCCGAACGAGTGGGTTACTACCACCATGCGGCATTACGTACCCGTATCCGGCGGATCGGCGGCACGTGGTACTGCCAGCTAGAGCCGGACTACTGCTTCACTTCGGACGGCTATACCCAATCGCGCTACGCCGACAGCCTGCTCACGGGCATCAAGAAGCTCGACAGACACGCCGCCGTCGCGAGCTGGACCAAGATGTGGGCTCGCTACCTGCGCGGCGATGAGGATCTCTTCAACTCGGGCCGCCAGCTCCGCTTCGGGGACCTGCTCACCGTGACTGTCGAGCGCGGCATCGATGACAAATGGTGGGGCGCAGCCCCGGTCGAAGCAACGCCTGACGACGAGTCGCGCGACTTGCCGTCCGACCTCGCCGCCGCTGCCGACCTGGCCGCCGCAGGCATCGACACCGACGATCTGTTCACTCTGTTCACCGACCCCGCGCTGCAGCCTCAGCCGGACACACCGTCTCATAACGGCACCGACCAGAAAGCTAAGCGCCAACGAAGGAACCCTAGACCGCGCCAGGCATCCCGCCACCGAGGACAGGAGTGATCATGCAGGCCGAGGTCCTCGATGAGCCCGAACTGGAGTTTGGTGGCGCGGGACGACACATCGACCCCCGGTTCGGAATCAGCAACTATGGCCCCGCCGACCTCGGTTCAGACGAAGCGCCCCGTGCCATCCGCGTCGGCCTCATCGGGCCAGCTGATCAACTCGGCGGCATACGAACCTGGCTCGAACGCTGCCGCGAGCCCATTGCCGCAAAAGACGACCGTTATCCCCACCTGTTCCCCAGCTTTCCAGGGTGCGACATCGATTGTGGCTTGCACACCACCCTCGTGTTCAGCGACCGCAACACTCGGGCGATCAGCGATCGGTCTCTGAGGGCCATTGGCAGCGCTACCGGTGCTCAGTCGTTGACAACGGCAGTCGACGTGTACACCGACGAGATCCAAGCACTCGCGGACGAGAACCGCGTCGACGTCCTGTTGGTGGCGCGGCCAGAACAGCTCACCGACACTCGACGTCGAACCGGACGCCAGTCTCGATCAACCGTTAACCCGACGACTGCGGCAACTACTGATGGTCCGACTGCCCAGGGCCTGGCCTTGCCGCGCTTTGCGAACTTCCACGACCTCCTCAAGGCCCGGCTACTGCACGTGCGACAGCCAATCCAGATCATCCGGCGAAGTACGTGGGACGAAGCGACCCCACCGCCTGCTGGTCGCAGCCGCCAAGACGAGGCCACCCGCGCCTGGAATCTCCACGTCGCCCTGTATTACAAGGCCGGCGGCGTGCCGTGGCGGCTCCCGCGGAACCCCACTGACCTGACCTCCTGCTATGTCGGCGTCGCCTTTTACAACAGCGGGGACCGCAACACGCTCGACACCTCGGTCGCGCAGGTGTTCAACGAACGCGGAGACGGAGTCATCGTGCGCGGTGGACCCGCCAGGGTAAGCCGTGAAGACCGTCAACCACACCTCACCGACGACGACGCTCATGCGCTGCTCCTGCGCGCACTAGACGCCTACCGGCAGGAACACCGGCACATGCCCGCACGGGTCGCACTTCACAAGACTTCATCTTTCACCCCCGCCGAGGTCGCCGGATTCCAAGCAGCTGCAGACGAACGAGACCTCGATGAACTCGACATGAGCTGGATCACCAACAGTGAAGGCGCCCGGCTCTTCCGACCCGGCAACGCGCCACCACTGCGCGGAACGTTGCTTACCCTCGATCAGAACGAGGTGGCCCTCTACACCAACGGGAGCATCGAGTTCTACTCAACCTACCCCGGAATGTACGTTCCCCAGCCGATCGGTATCCGCTCTGTGCACAGCAGCCGCAGTCCTCGAGACCGAGCCAGCGAGATCCTGGCCCTGACCAAGATGAACTGGAACCAAACGCGCCTCGACGGCAGGGTTCCGGTCACATTGCGCACTGCCAACCAAGTCAAGGCGGTCTTGCGGTTCTGTCCACCGGACGAAGCTGTCGCCACTCGTTACGCGCACTACATGTAGGACACCGGCCCTGGGGCGCACCGGAAGGGTTCCCGCCGCCATCGCTGGGTCGGATCGGACTCCGGAGTGATGTCGGGCCGGTTTGGCGATTGGGATGGATGGCGTGGGACGGGCCGTGCTGGCGGCCGGTTGGCCCGTGACGTCGGCTGTAGGCCGGTCTGGTTGATCGGGTGTGGGTTGGATCGGCCGTCACCGCTAGTGCCCGACCGAGAGACAGCCGTGGATCGTTCCGTTCAAGATCGGGGTCGCCCATGAGTGTCGCGGGTGGGGATGCCACGTTCACGGAGTTTGGTCAGCACGGTGGTGTGGTCGACGTTGAGGTGTTCGCCGACCCGTGCAAGTGACCAGCCAAGTTTGTAGAGGTGGATGGCGTCGTCGACTTCGTCAGAGGAGAGGCCGCGTCGGCGCATCTGCACGCCTGGCTTTGTACGTGAACTTCGACGTCGGTTGTCAGGCAACGACGACAGCACTGGGCTCCGGCGGAAGTTCGTGTCGGTGAATTGTGACGTCACCTGGGTGCTTGCGGTGGGAGCATGGGCGTGCTCGGGATGAGGAGCGCCTATGCCGCCCATGTCGAAGGTCGAGCTCTACGCCGCGATCCGCCGGGACGCCCGGGCGGGGATGTCGGGCCGCGCGATCGAGCGTAAGTACGGCGTGGGCTGGCGCACGGTCACCCAGGCGATGTCCTCGGCCTGGCCGCAGGAACGGAAGAAGTACCCGCCCCGGGCCTCCAAGCTCGACCCCTTCAAGCCGGTGATCGACGCGATCCTGCGGGCGGATCTGGACGCGCCCCGCAAGCAGCGGCACACCGTGACGCGGATCTTCGCCCGGCTGATCGACGAGCACGCGATGACCGAGGTGTCCTACCAAGTCGTGCGCGCCTATGTCGCGACGCGGAAACCGGAGATCAGGACCGAGACCGGTCGGGAGCCGGTGAACGTGTTCATCCCGCAGACCCACCTGCCCGGCGCGGAGGCCGAGGTCGACTTCGGTGAGGTCATGGTGCGGCTGCGCGGGGAACAGGTCAGCTGTTTCCTGTT
The DNA here is from genome assembly GCF_023094165.1 of Crossiella sp. S99.2. GTDB lineage: Bacteria > Actinomycetota > Actinomycetes > Mycobacteriales > Pseudonocardiaceae > Crossiella. The sequence continues at coordinate 798,706 of NZ_JALMDK010000002.1, forward strand.
CTGCCTGCGCCTGTCCTTCTCCGGCAGGGCGGTGCACCGGATCTCCGCATCCGGTGGACAGGAGGCGTTCTTCGAGGGCCACGTCCACGCCTTCAGGGTGCTCGGCGGGGTGCCCACCGGCAAGCTCCGCTACGACAACCTCAAGTCCGCGGTCGCCCAGGTGCTGGGGTTCTCCCGGCAACGGGTGGAAACCGAGCGGTGGACGGCGTTCCGGTCGCACCACGGCGTCGAGCCCTTCTACTGCCAACCCGGAATCGAAGGGGCACACGAGAAAGGCGGGGTGGAAGGGCAGATCGGCTGGTTCCGCCGCAACCACCTGGTCCCGGTCCCCGAGGTCGACTCGCTGGCCGAGCTGAACGCCATGATCGATGAGTGGGACACCGCCGACGAGGCCCGCCGGATCGGCCTGCGGGCCCGCACGATCGGCGAGATGTTCGCCGTCGAGAAGCCGTTGCTGCGGGCGTTGCCGGACGAGCCGTTCGAGACCGGGCGCTGGTTCACCCCGCAGGTCGACCGCTACAGCCAGATCAGCGTCCGCACCAACCATTACTCGGTGCCGGTGAGGTTGATCGGGCGGCGAGTGCGGGTCCTGCTGCACGCCTCCGAGCTGGTCGTCTACGACAGTCGCATCGAAGTCGCCCGGCACGAACGCCTGCTGGCCAAGGGCGGCACCCGCCTGGAGCTGGACCACTACCTGGAGGCGCTGGTGCGCAAGCCCGGCGCGCTGCCCGGGGCGACCGCACTGGAACAGGCCCGCTCGGCGGGCAAGTTCACCCCGGTGCACGACGCATGGTGGGCTGAGGCGAACAAGGTCCACGGCGAGACCGTCGGCACCCGCGCGCTGATCGAAGTCCTTCTGCTGCACCGGCACATGGCCCACGAGCACGTGGTCGCGGGACTTGCCACCGCGTTGCGCGTCGGGGCGCTGACCGCCGACGCGGTCGCTCTGGAGGCACGCAAGGCCGCCGATGGCGAGGACACCGACGCGACGGCGTCAGTCGGTGAGTTCGCGACGCCGGGCAAGGTCACCTCGCTGACCCGTCGCCGCCTGACGCAGCTGCCCTCCGACACCCGGCCGCTGCCCTCGGTCGCCATCTATGACCAGCTGTTGCGCGGCCACACCTCAGGAGAAGGGACGAGCCCGTGAGCGCTCCACGTCACCGGGGACTCACCGAGCAGGCCGCCGACGCCGCAGTCGACCAGGCATGCCGGATGCTGCGATTACCGACGATCCGCGCCCAGTTCAGCGAGATGGCCGAAACCGCGGCCCGCGAACAGATGTCCTACCGCGGATTCCTGGCAGAGCTGCTGATGGCCGAATGCGACGACCGAGCTCGCCGCCGCTCGGAACGGCGGATCAAAGCAGCGGCGTTCCCCCGTGAGAAGTCGTTGCGCGCCTTCGACTTCGACGCCAACCCCAACGTCGACCCAGCGGTCATCCACACCCTCGCCACCAGCGAGTGGGTCAAGAAAGGGCTGCCGCTCTGCCTGATCGGCGACTCCGGCACCGGCAAATCCCACCTGCTCATCGCACTCGGCACCGAGGCCGCCATGGCCGGGTTCCGGGTCCGCTACACCCTGGCTACGAAGCTGGTCAACGAACTGGTCGAAGCCGCCGACGACAAGATCCTGACCAAGACCATCGCCCGCTACGGCCGCGTCGATCTTCTCTGCATCGACGAACTGGGCTACATGGAACTCGACCGGCGCGGCGCCGAACTGCTGTTCCAGGTGCTCACCGAGCGCGAGGAGAAGAACTCCGTCGCGATCGCCTCCAACGAGTCCTTCGGCGGCTGGACCAAGACCTTCACCGACCCCCGGCTCTGCGCCGCCATCGTCGACCGCCTGACCTTCGGCGGCGCCATCATCGAGACCGGGACCGACTCCTACCGGCTCGCCCAAACCCGCGCACGCGCCGAACGCGCCAGCACCTGACCGTTTCCCCACCAACCACGACACCCCAGCACTGACCCCGATGAGAAGCCCACCAGAGCAGAGGACGACCGATGCTCACACCCGACCCCGACGAGCTCCCACTGGATGGGGCAACCTGGGACACCGACGACGAGCAGGACCACCTGCCCGGGCTGCTTGAACTCACCGCGGGCTTCTTCCGGCAAGCAAGCCCCCAGGTTCGCGCCGAACTCGCACTCTTCCTCACCACCCGGCACGGATGGCATGCCAAGACCGGATTAGACGCCTACCTCGACATCCTGGAGTTCACCGCACACGGCCTCCGGACCACGCCACCGAGTCGGCGCGAGTGACGTCATCTTTCACCGACATCGATCATGGCTTGGGAGAGGAAGTGACGTCCGAATCGACGAATAAGTGACGTCGCTTCACACCGTCAAAATCACACGCCGTTCCGGTGGAGGATGTTGCTGACCGTTCGTCGGTCGATGCCGAACCGGGCACCCAGCTCGTAGGTTGTGGCGCCCGCCAGGTAGCCCTCGATCAGCGCTTGGATCTGGTCGGTGTCAAGCTGCCGTGCCCGGCCTGGTTTCAGCCGGTCGACGGCCGGCGGAGGGGGTGTGGTGGGGTCGGGTAGCTTCCGGAGGAGCCCCTCCAGGGCTTCTACCTGGGGTTTTGTGTTGTAGTAAGCTCCCCCAAGGTCCACCCAACAACGGGAGCGCCCTGCTTAGCGCGGGGCGCTTTCGCTGTTTGTTGGGTTCTTTGACCTGGGGGCCCGAGCCCCCGGACCCCCACGGTGCGAGCGGCTCTGAACCAGCGGGGTTGGGTTTGCTGGAAGTTGCCACCTGGGTTGGTTAATTGGTTCTGTCTTATTTTCCTGGGTCCTTCTTTGTTGTGCCTTGCCTGGTATGGGTGATTGGGTTGAATTGTTATTGTCGGTTGGTGGCAAAATTCGGTTGGTGGGGCCTGGTGTCGATACCGTTTCGACGGGTTTGGTTTGGCCTCGGGATGTTGTTTATCGGGTTCGGGTCGGTGGGGCTCCTCGGCGGGTGACGTGGGTTGATCGACGGGAGGGATCGCCTGCGGTGCATTGCGGCGTGATCTTTGGCGGTTGGAGAAGCGTTATGGGACTCGGGCATTTGCCGAGGGTGTTGAGGATTATCGGGGGCGGGGTGGGTATTGGGCTCGGTGGGATTTGGCTCGGCTGGGTGGAGGTGAGGTAGGTGGCGCGGGACGGAGGGAGCGGTCTGGGCTCAGGGTGGTGAAGTAGGGGCTTGGGCTGAGCGGCGCGACTGATCTATTAGGTGGACTGCGCCGGGTGGGTGCTTTTTGCCAGGTTTGCTGGCTACTTCCGCCACAATGCTTGTTACAGGCATGGCGGGTGGGGGTGGTCATGTTTCAGAAGTTCGTGGACTGGCTTGACGGCTTCCTGCTTGAGGAGGGGGCTCGGGGCATCGTTCGGGCAGCCTTGGGGCTGATGTCCTTCGGAGCGGTGCTCGGGGTGTTGTTCGGCAACACGGCGGTGCGGGCCGGGGTCATGATCGCGACGATTCTGATTGTGCTGTCGCTTCTGATCGCATTGGTCAGTGATAGGCGCAGGCTGCTCGTCGAACTTGAGGGGCAGAAGCAGTTGGTACACGCCTATGGTGATGCGGCGTGGGAGCGCAACTTTCGCGTGGTGAGTTGGGAACAGACAGCGATCATCGAGTCGAATGGGGACACTCGGGAGTACATTCTGATCCACGCGGTGATCGAGGGTGGCGATGCCCGATTCATCCGGCTGTTCTTCGGCGCGGGCTGGCCGCAGCCCCTTCGCTACAAAAAGAGGATGTCGGTCGTGGTGCGCAGGGTGGATGCGGACGGTCGGATCGGGACCCAGTTCCGTGTGACGAAGGACTGGCGTTCGGATGGGCGGATCAGCGTAATGTCGCACTTTGACACCACGGTTGGAGCGGGTGCCGACGTTCGATTCCGAGTCGAGTGGTTCTGGCCAGGGAAGTGCGTTCCACTGATGGTGTCGAAGCAGACCGACAGCTTCACCTTCAAATTCGGTAGACCAGTGGAGCACGCCGTGTACCGGATCCTGCTGCCGCCCGGGGTCAAGGCGTACTGGGATCCGATCGGCTTCACCAGGGGTGGTGACGTGGCCTCGCTCCAGGTCGACGAGGCGACCGATCGGATGCAGTTCACCGTTGACGTTCGCCGGATGCCGGTGAGCAAGCCGGTCGGTGTGCAGCTCGAGCTGAAGTCGTAGTCCGATCGTGTGGGTCAGTCGGCGGCGCCGGAGCGGTAGACCAGGCAGCCGCCGGACTCCAGGGCGGCGATCCAGGGTGGTTCGGCTTGCAGGGGGTTCCAGCGGAGGTCGAGTTTTTCCAGGGCTGGGGGTGTGGGGAGGCCGTGCGGGAGGGACTTGATGCCGTTGGCGCGCAGGTCCAGGTGGCGGAGGCGGGGGAGGGTCAGCAGGGCGGCGGGGAAGGTGGTCAGGGCGTTGTTGCGCAGGGACAGGGTGTGCAGGGCGGTCAGGCCGGGCAGGGGTGGGAGTTCGGTGAGGGTGTTGTCGTCCAGGTGGAGTTCGCGGAGGGCGTGCAGGTTGGTGAAGGTGGCGGGGATGGTGCGCGCCTTGTTGTTGTAGAGGCGGAGTTCGACCAGGTTTCGCAGGTTGCCGAGGGCGGAGGGGAACTCGGTGAGCTGCTGGTGCGTCAGGTTCAGGTAGCGGAGGTTGGTGAGGTTGCCCAGGGTGTCGGGGGCCTCGGTCAGGTGGCCGTCGCTGGCGTAGAGGAACTCCAGGTTTGTCAGGTTGCCCAGGGAGGTGGGCAGGCTGCGGAGTTGGTTGTGGCCCAGGTCGAGGATGCGCAGGGCGGACTGGTCGCCGAGGGTGTCGGGGATCGTTTCCAGGGCGTTGTTGTGCAGGTACAGCTCGGTGAGGGCAGGGGGGAGCTGGGGGACCGCGGTGAGGTTGCGGTGGCCCAGGTTGAGGATCATGTGCGGGGGTCCGATCGAAAAGTTCGACCCGGTGTCGGAGTGGGTCGTACTGGTTGGTAGGCTTCTTCGCGCGAAGTGGCTGAGGTCACCGGGGAAAACCGCGTAAGCGATGAATACCTGGGGCGTCTCCACCGTTGTACAAGGCAGAACAGCAGGACAACACAGCAAGGCAACCGTCGCCCACCGAAGGGTCTGGGCCGGTTATGGGTGCCGCCTTCATAAGCCGCACAGGGTTCGACTCCCTCGGTTGCCACCGCAGCGCCCCTTGGCCTCCCGCCAGGGGGCGCTTCGTCATGTCGGGGTGTCGGCGCTGAGCAGGGCGTAGCAGGCCAGGTGCAGGGCCAGGCGCTGGTCTGGGGAGTCCAGGTCGATGCCGCGGGCGCGGATGCGTTCCAGGCGGCCCAGCACTGTGTTGCGGTGCACGCCCAGGCGGGTGGCGGCCTGGCCGGTGGAGCCGGCGCAGTCCAGCAGGGCGGTGAGGGCGGTCAGCAGGACTTCGGCGTCGGGGGCGTTGATCAGGTCGGCCAGGGCGACCCTGGCGGCGGCGGCGATGTCGTCCACCGGGAGACAGGCCAGCACTGCCCGGGGGCCGAGGTCGCCGAACTGTTCGACCGGGTTGCCGCCGGGGCGGCTGGCCACGGCGGCGGCCAGGATGGCCTCGCTGATCGAGCGGGTCAGGCCGGGCAGGTCCTTGCCGGGCACGCCGATGCCCGCGACCAGGGGGATGGGCAGGGCGGCGGCGGCCAGGTGGTCGTGCACCCGGGTGGCGATCTCGGCCGGGCCGCCGGGGACCGCGGTCCACCAGCTCAGCCAGCCGTCCTCGCGGGGGATCAGCGGCAGGTCGCCGAAGGATTCGCGCCAGGCGACCACGACACCGGGGGTGGCGACCTCGGCGGGGCCGGGGACGCGTTCGGAGGGCTTGAGGAAGACCGCGATGTGGTCGCCGTCCAGGCGCCAGCCGATGTCGCGGGCCTGGCGTTCGGTGCTGGTGTCGGGGGCGGTGAGCAGGGCGTGCAGCAGGAGTTTTTCTTTGGCTGCTTGGAAAACGGGGGTGAGCCAGGCCCGGCCGACGGTGGCGGCGAGGGGGGCTCTGGCGAGGCGGAGGATGGTGCGGACCGTTTCGACCCAGGAGGGGGACCAGGCGGCGAGCTGGGCGACCAGGGTGGCCCAGGGCCTGCCGTCGGGGCCGGGGACGGCGACCTCGACGCGGTGGCTGCCCTGGGAGCGGTCGGCGGCGGAGCGGCCTGCCAGCACGTGGCCGTCCTCGGTGACCAGGGCGGTGATCACGCCGGGAACCTCGGTGTTGATCACACCGACGATGTCGCGGGCGGTGGCGCGTTCGCCGAAGAGGACCGCGCAGCGGGCGGTCAGCCGGGCGCGGGCGGCCTCGGTGTCGGAGATCGCGGCGGCCAGTTCCAGTGCGCTCCTGGCCGGGTCGGCGACCACGAACAGCGGCACCCGCAGGCGTTCGGCGAGCTGGGCGGTCGGGGTGGTCACGGTGATCTCGGCGGGGGCGAGCAGACAGGCCGCGTTGCGTTCCCAGGCCAGCCGCAGCGCGGATTCCAGCGCCCACGCGCCCAGTGCCGCGGCGCCGTGCAGGACCACCGCGGAATGCGGTTCGCACTGGTGGATCTGGTCCAGTTCGGCGACCAGCGCGACCGCGGCGACCTGGCGGTCCAGATCGTCCGCGGCGAAGACCTGGGCCTTGGCCAGCGGGCCGAAATGCACCAGTTCGGCCACGCTCAACGGCTCGGGCAGGCGGCTGCGGCTCATGCGTCCTCCTCACGCGGGTGCCGGACCGGGAAACCGAAGGCGCGCGGACCGGCCATGGCCAGCCCGGCCGGGGTGTGCCACATCGGGGACACCGGCAGCACCAGCACATCCACGTGGTGGCCAAGGCCGACCGTCTCCATGCCGACCACCTTCAGCTCGTGCCGGTCCAGCAGGCACAGCACATCGGGCACGGCCGCGGCGACCGCGCCGTCGATCACCGCCAGCAGCAGTTCGCTGTGGCCTTCCAGCCGGATCAGCCTGCCCGCGCTGCCGTACTCGCCGACCACGATGCTGGTCGGCACGGACGGGTAGATCCGCGGGCCGACGGTGCGGGTGGCGTGGCCCAGTTCGATCACCCGGCCGCTGCCCAGCACTCGCGAGCCCATGATCCGGGTCAGCCCGGCCAGCAGCGCCTCGCGGTCATCGGCGGTGGTGAGCATCCGGCCCACGGTCAGCGCGCGGCTGGTCGCCCCGCGCAGTGCGGCCGGGCGCAGCGCGGCGACCGTGGCCGGGTAGCTGGCGCACAGCAGCCAGCCGCCCGCGGCCTTCATCGCCGCGCGCAGCAACAACTCCGAGCGGTGCTCACTGCTGTCCAGCACCAGCACGTCCCCGGCCAGCCCGACCCCGGCCAGCGGGCCGATCGGCAGGCCGGCCAGCGCGTAGGTGGTCTGGATCATCAGTGGCAGCACCCGGCCCATGCCGTCGCAGTCGACCAGCGGCAGGCCGAGCGCGGCGGCCGAGGCGACCGGGAAGATCGCGTTGGGACCGGCGGAGTTGAGCGAGACGATCGCGTCCACCTTGCGGCCCAGGCGTTCCTCCAGCGCGCGGACCGCGAGCACGCCTTCGTCGCCGTTGGGCGGCAGTTCGATCATCGGGGCGAAGCCGCCGAGTGCGCCGATGGACACGCACAGCGCGTCCGGCGGCAGGTCGTCCAGCGCCACCAGCGGCACCGGACCGTTGCGGCGCAACACTTCCTCGATCGCGGTGCGGTAGCCGTCCAGTGCGATCGAGCCTGCCGAGGAGCACAGCAACTGGGCCCCGGCCAGCAGCACCGGGATGTCCTCGGCGGTGATCTGGGTGATCGTCATGCCCGCTGCTCCGGCTCTGGGCGGCTACCCACATAGACCCAGAGCCGGTAGGCGTCGCGGCCGAGGAAGGCCAGCGAGGTGGCCACCGAGCGGATCACCCGTTCCCGGCCCGGCCGGGCGCCGCTGGCCGCGACCAGGGACAGCGCTTGCCGTTCCAGCATGCTTTGGCGGCGTTGCAGGTCCTCGGCGGTGTCCGCGGTGACCACCAGGTCCAGCCAGGCGCTGGGCTCGCTCACCGCCGCGCCGACCGCGCACAGGTCGGCCGGGGTGCGCACCAGGTCCAGCACCGAACGGGTTTTCCGGTGCAGGCGCTCGGCAAGCTCCTCGCCACCTTCGTCGAGCACGCCGACCGCGCCCGCGCCCTCCTGCTCACGCAGTTGCGCGGCCACGGCGTCGGCGGTGGCGGCCGGGCGGGTGCTGAGCACCGCCTGCGGGGCGACCAGCCGGACGCCGAGCGCGCCGAGCAGATCGCCCTCGACCCTGGGCAGTCCGGCGCGGACCTCGCCGACGAGCAGTTCCCTGGGGCCGGTCAACACAATCGGGCCGTCGGCGCGGCCGGAGAGCAGGGCCGCGCCGCGCAGGGCGGCCGCGGCGGTGGCGGCCAGGCCGCGGGCCGGGACCGAGCGCATCCGGCGGGCGGACACCCTGCCGCCGTCGCCGGTGGCGAACCAGCAGCTCGGCGGGCCGTCCAGGGTGGCGGTGATCCGCTCGCAGCGGTCCACCAGGTCCTCGCAGAAGTCCAGCAGGGCCGCGTTGACCACGTTGGTGGCCTCGCGTTCCACCAGGCCGAGCCCGCCCACCTCGTGCGAGAGGCAGACCCGCAGGTCCGGGAACTCCTCGGCGACCCGGCCGGCGATGGCCTGCTCGTGCTCGGCGCTGCCGGAGGCGCCGGTGGCGGTGATCGTCAGCGTGCGAATGCCTTGGGCGTAGGCGGTTTCCACCTGCTTCAGCGCGCCGTCCAGGTCCAGCGCGGCCATCTCCGCGCCGAAGATGTCGTGCCCGCCGGTGACCACGGCCTCCCACGCGATCAGCGCGCGGACCAGCTCGAACGGATGGCCGCGGTGCTGGGGCGCGCGCGGCAGCACCCGGATCGCGCCCACCGGCTGCACTCCGCTGGTGCGGCGCAGCGCGCGCTCGAACAACGCGGAGACGTCCCAGGTGACCGAATCGACGATGGACGGCGAGGAGGCGGCGAGTTGTTTCAGCAGTCCGCTGAGCTGGCGCCCGCCGCGGCCCGCCACCACGTCGGCCGCGGTGGCCAGCACCCGGCCCTCATGGGCCAGCGCACCGTGCGCACGGTTCACCCCGAGACGGACTCCGATGCGCATTCCTGATCAGTACACCGGAATGCGGGCGTTGTCGAATGCCGGATCGGCTTGTCTGCCGGAAAGTCCTCAGTGGACGCCGTACACCTCTTGTGCGTGCTCAGCGGTCAGGTGACCGTCCAGCACATCCGCCCGGACCGCTTCCGGCGCGCGTTTGTGCGCCGCGCCGAATCCGCCGCCACCACCGGTGACACAGCGGACAACATCGCCGGCGCGTAAATGCAAACCGTTGCATTTCAGCATTCGCTGTTCATCGGCGCGACCCGGATTGATCGTCACCTCCGGAGGTTCGGCGGGATTACCGCCAAACAATCCCCAGGCCGGAGTCACCGAGCGCTCGAACCAGAGCGAGACCGTGCAGTCGGCGAGCACGATGTACTCGCGCAGCACCCCGTTGCCGCCGCGCCAGCGACCCGCGCCGCCGGAGTCCGGCCGGATCTCGTACCGGGTGATCCGCAGTGGGAACCGGCTCTCCAGCACCTCGATCGGCATGTCCCGCAGCGAGCCGTTCACGTTGTTGATCAACGCGCTCTCCCCGTCGCTGCCCTGCCAGCCGCCCCAGCCGCCGACGGTGGCCTCCTGGCTGACGTACTCGCGGCCGGTGCGCGGGTCCACGCCCGCGTACATCACGATCATCGAGTCGCCGTGGCTGGCCGCGGCCACCCGGTCCGGCAGCGCGGGCGCCAGGGCCCGCGCGACCAGGTCGATGAGCAGGCCCAGGTGGGAGAAGTACCACTGGCAGGCCGCCGGGGCCTGCGCGCCGAAGACCGACCCTGGCCGCACCTGCACGGTCAGTGGCCGGAACGAGCCGCCGTTGCCGGGCACGTCCGGGCTGACCAGCAGCTTGTAGCCGACCCGGCAGGCGGAGACGGTCTGCGCCGCGCCGCAGTTGATCGGGCCCACGGTCTGGTCGGCGGAATCGCGCACGTCGAAGTCCAGGGACTCGCCCGCGACGGTGACGGTGAGCCGGACCGGGATCGGGGTGGTCAGGTCGATGCCGTCGTTGTCCAGGAAGCCTTCCGCGCGGTAGACGCCGTCCGGGATGGCCCGGATGACCTCGCGTTCGAGGCGTTCGGTCTGCGCGAAGATCTCGTCCCTGGCCGCGCGCACGGTGGCCAGGCCGAAGCGGGCCACGATCTCGGCCAGCCTGCGCTGACCCATCTCGATGGTCGCGGTCATCGCGCGCAGATCGCCGGCGGTGGGGTAGGGGAAGCGCACGTTGGTGGTGATGGTGTCGATGACGTTGTGCACCGGGACACCGCCGTCGAGCAGTTTCTGCGGGCCCAGCCGCAGGCCCTCCTGGAAGATGGTCACCGAGTCCATCGAGCCGCCGGGGTCCTTGGAGCCGACGTCGATCCAGTGCGCGCGGGTGGCGGTGAACCCGGCCAGCTCCTCCCCGACGAACACCGGGCCGAACAGGGTGACGTCGTTGAGGTGGGTGCCAGCCAGGTAGGAGTCGTTGAGGATCCAGACGTCGCCGGGTTTCCAGGCGTCCCGGCCGAAGCGCTCCTCGGTGGCCTTGGTGCAGATCTCCAGGTTGCCCAGGAAGATCGGTAAGCCGGCGGACTGGCCGAGCACCTGGTGCTCGTCGTCGAGCAGGGCGACCACGCAGTCCCCGCACTCGTAGATCACCGGGGTGTAGGCGGAGCGGATCAGGGTGGCGTTCATGTCCTCCGCGGCCGCCGCCAGGGCGTTGCGGATGATCTCCACGGTGACCGGGTCGACGGTCATGGCTGGTCCTCCCTGCGCACCACGAGCGAGCCGAGCGAGTCCACGGACAGGGTGAATCCCGGTGGCACCACGGTGGTCGCGGTGTCCTCCAGCACGATCGCCGGACCGGCCAGCGTGTGCCCGGCGGCCAGGTCGGCGCGGTGCAGGATCGGGGTGTCGTGCCAGGCGCCGTCGAAGAAGACAGGCCGTTGTCGTTGTGGCCCAAGGGGTTCGGTCGCCGCGGCGAGTTGTTCGGGGGCGGCGCGGCCGAGGTCGCCCTGCACGGTGGTGCGCAGCGCGACGAACTCGATCGGCGCGCCGGGGTTGGCGTGGCCGTAGCGGGCCTGGTGCACCTGGGCGAACCGCTGTGCGATGGCGGTCAGGAAGTCCGGCCCGGTGGGTTCGGTCGCGCTGAGCAGCGGCACGGTGAGGGTGTATTCCTGTGCGGCGTAACGGATATCGGCCGAGTGCGTGCTGCGCCGGGCCGCCTCCGGGACCTGTTCCTGGGCCAGCCAGGCCAGTCCGGTGCCGGCCATCGCGGACAGGCGGGCGGACATGGCCGCGCCGTCCAGGTCGGCGTCCAGCCGGAAATGCGGTTCGACCAGGTCGCGGCGGATCTCGGTCTGCAGCATGCCCCAGGCGGAGAAGGCGCCGGGGAAGCGCGGCACCACGACCTCGCCGATGCCCAGCTCGCGGGCCAGGAACACCGCGTGCATCGGGCCCGCGCCACCGAAGGCGACCAGGGTGAACTCGCGGGGTTCGATGCCACGGGAGACGGTGATGGTGCGGATCGCGCCCGCCATGGTCGCGTTCGCCACCGCGCACACGCCCTCGGCCATCTCCGGCGTGCCCAGGTCGAATTCCGCGCCCAGCTTGGTGATCGCGGCCTCGGCCAGTTCCGGGCGCAGGGTCAGCTCGCCGCCGGCGAAGGAGCCGGGTTCGATCCGGCCGAGCACCAGGTTGGCGTCGGTGACGGTGGGTTCGCTGCCGCCGTTGCCGTAACAGGCCGGTCCGGGCGCGGCCCCGGCCGAGCGCGGGCCGACCCGCAGGCCGCCGGCCTCGGTCCAGGCCACCGAGCCGCCACCGGCGCCGACGGTGTGGATGTCCACCGCGCTGAGCAACATCGGCAGGCCATCCAGCCGGATCTCCGGGGTGATATCAGGCCGGCCGTTGATGACCAGGGAGACGTCGAAGGAGGTGCCGCCCATGTCCACGTAGATCAGGTTGTCCCGGCCCAGCGCCGCGGCCAGCGCGACCCCGCCCATGGTGCCGCCGACCGGGCCGGAGAGCAGGGTCTGCAACGGGCGTTCGCGGGCGGAGTGCGCGGAGATGATGCCGCCGGAGGACTGCATGACGTGCAGCGGCGCGGCCACCTCCTGTGCGGCCAGGTCGCGGGTGAGGCCGCCGAGGTAGTCCCGCACCACCGGGCCGATGTATGCCTCCACCACCGCGGAGGAGGTGCGCTCGTACTCCCGCCACTCGTTCGCGCTCTGGTGCGAGAGCGAGATGGCGAAGTCCGCGCCCAGTTCTTCGCGCAGGATCTCGCCGGCGCGCAGCTCGTGCGCCGGGTTGGCGTAGCCGAACAGGAAGGACACCGCGACCGCGCCGAAGCCCTCCGCGCGCACCCTGGCCGCCGCGGCCCGCACTGCCTGCTCGTCCAATGGGGTGAGTTCTGCGCCCTCGGGGTCGATCCGGCCGGGCACCGGCACGATGTCCCGGCGCGGCACCAGCGGCTCGGGTTTGCGGTAATGCAGGTCGTACATCCGGGACCGGGGACCGCGCGCGATGTGGTAGACGTCGGCCGCGCCGGCCGAGGCCAGCAACAGCACCCGGACGCCGCGCCGCTGCAGCAGCGCGTTGAGGCCCTGGGTGGTGCCGTGCACCAGGAAGCCGATCCCGGACAGCGGATCGACCACCGTGTTCAGCGCGTCCAGCACCCCCGTGGCCAGCTCACCCGGGGTGGTCGGGCGCTTGCCGACCCGGTACCCGCCGGTCTGCTCGTCGTAGGCGACCACGTCGGTGAACGTGCCGCCGATGTCCATGGAGACCCGGAGACGACCCATGGCGGTGAACCATAGTGAGAGCGCGTTCTTCCAGGCTGTGCAATCGGACCAGGTGTGGGCGGGCGGGCAGGGCAGCCTGCATATGCGGGAATAGGAGACCCTGATCACGCCCAGACATCCCATGACTAGCCCGGCGCACAGTCGGCCTGGTCCCAGGTGTGCTCGCTGCCCAATCCGGCTCTCGCGCCCGGTCCCTACAGTTCGACCGGTGTGCAGGCGCCTCGGTGCGAGGCAGGAGGAGGTCGGACCGCCATGACGACCCTGGAGGAGGTTCCCGCCCCGGGCGTGGACTTCCAGGCGTGCCAGATCTTGTGCCTCGACCTTCCCTCCGACGTGCCACCGGCCAGGGTGGTGCACGAGCTGGACGGGGTGGCCCACCCGGTGGAGCCGTCCCGGCTGCTGGCCGTGGGCCACGCGCTCTGGCAGAGCTGGCTGGGCGATCCGCACCACGACCGGCCGGACGTGCTGCTGGGCTTCGACACCAGCGGGATCGTGCCGACGCTGGCGGTGGCCATGGCCTCCGGCCTGCCGTACCACCTGGCCTGGAAGCTGGACACCGAACGGCACGGCGTGCCGCGGCGGCGCAGTGCGGAGATCTTCACCTACGGCAGGCTGCAGGGCCGCCGGGTACTGATCGTCGATTCCGCGCTGACCCACTGCCACGCGATCGGCAGCCTCATCTCGGTGCTGCGGGACGAGGCCGCGGACGTGGTCGGGGTGGCCGCGCTGACCGAGGACGCCGACGGCCGCAGCCGGATGCACATCGAGTCCACCGGCGTTCCCCTGGTCTCGCTCACCAGGATGCGCTGAACCGACGGCGGTCTGCCCCGACGGGGAATGGGGTCAGGCCGCACCCGGTGTCCGGGGACCCCCAGCTCCTGGCACCGGCGCCACACCGTCCGTGGGTCCCGTGCTCACGCGCGCTGACCTCCCCACAAGCGGGGTGCGGGTCCACGGGCGGTGCGTTCAGAACCGTGAATCGTTGACAGTCTTTTCCTTGTGCCGTCAGCATGTAAGCGCTTACTCAGGGTCCGCCGCCATCCCTGACGACGGAACTGAGGAGAAGACCGTGAGCAACGCACGCGAAGTCAGCCGCCGCACCGCGCTGTCCCTGTTCGGCGGCGCCGCCGCGCTGTCCCTGGCCGGTCCCAGCGCGCTGGCCGCGCCACTGGCCTGGCAGCAGCGCTGGGCGCCGGTGCCCAGCCGGGACGGGCTGGGCGCGTTCGAGGGGGTGGAGGACGACCGGGCGAACTCGCACCCCGGCGTCAAGCACATCTACGCCTCGGGCGAGACCTACCGCTTCGACATGCACAAGCGGGACCGGGACACCTCCACCGACCGGCAGCGCAACGAGGTCCGCGGCATGCGCAGCGGCGGCGCCAACGTCGACCTGTTCAACGGCCAGACCTGGCGGTTCACCTACTCGATGTTCATCCCCAGCTCGCTGAAGGCCACCACCAGCTTCACCCACATCATGCAGACCAAGATGCCCGGCCTGGGTTCCGCGCCGGTGACGGTGATGTCGTTGCGGCGCAAGGGCACCCGCTCGACCATCGAGTTCAAGGTGTGGGAGGGCGACGTGACGGTCGGGGACACCGACCTGGCGCCGTTGCAGAACAGGTGGATCGACACCGAGGTGGAGATCAAGGTGGGCGACGGCAACGGCTCGGTGCGCTGGGTGCTGCGCAACGGCGGCGCCACCGTGCTGGACGTGCGCAAGTCCAATGTGGACACTTGGCTGGGCGACCGGCTGCGGCCCAAGTGGGGCATCTATCGCTCGCTCAGCGACGCGGCCAACATCAACGACACCCACCTGCTGCTGCGCGATCTCAAGGCGTACCAGCAGGTCTGAGCGGACGGGACGCGCCGGTTACCCAGGCCGGCGCGTCCCTTGCCCGCCCACCGGGCGTTCTAGAGGGTGCCTGCCAGGAACCGGGTGCGGCATTCGGCGCGCTGGATCTTCGCGCTGGCGGTGAATGGGAGTGTGCCGGGGGCGAGCAGCCGCACGGTACCGGCCCGCAGGCCGTGCTCGCCGTGCACCGCGGCCCGGATGGCCAGGTCGATCTCGTTGGGCGGCACCGGTCCTTCCGGCGCGATCTCGGCCAGCACCACCAGGTTCTCCCGGCTGCCGTCGTCCACCGAGAAGGCACAGCAGCCGAACTCGCGCACGGCCGGGTGGCTGGCCGCCACGGTGGCCTCGATGTCCTGCGGGTAGTGGTTGGCCCCGGCGATGATGATCACCTCCTTGGCCCGGCCGGTGACGAAGAGCTGGCCGTTGTGCCGGAAGCCGAGATCGCCGGTGCGCAGGAACAGCTCGCCGGGCCGGGCGGGCACGGTGGCGGTGAAGGCGTCGGACTCACCGGAGTTGTGGTACCCGGCGGCCACGCCCGGTCCGCGCACCAGGATCTCGCCGACCCGGTCCGGACCGAGTTCGGCGCCGCTGTCCCGGTCCACCACGCACACCGTGCTGTCCGGGTGCACCTGTCCGCAGGCGGTGAGCACCCGGCCACCGCGCACCACCTGCCGGATCAGGCCCTCGGTCAGCGCGAGCGCGTCCACCCGCAGCCGCACCGGCCCGCGCCCGGCCGGGCCGCCGGTGACCATCACGGTGGACTCGGCCAGGCCGTAGCCCGGTAGCAGCGCCTCGCGGCGGAATCCGCAGTCGGCGAATGCCTCGGCGAAGTCGTCCAGGGTCTCGGTGCGCACCGCCTCGCCGCCGACCAGGGCCACCTCCCAGCCGCTGAGGTCCAGTTGGGCCCGCTGGTCCGCGGTGATCCGCCGGGTGCACAGCTCGAAGGCGAAGTTCGGCGCCGGACTGTCCGCCCGGTCCAGGCCGGAGATGGTGCGCAGCCACGTGCTCGGCCGCTGCACGAAGGTCAACGGCGGCAACAGGATCGCGTCGTGCCCGGCGTAGAGCGGCAGCAGCACGCTGCCGACCAGGCCCATGTTGTGGTGCAGTGGCAGCCAGGAGACCACTGGCGGCCGGGGCGCGCCGAAGTCCTCGCTGGGCCTGCGGGTGTTGTCGCACAACAGTTTCAGGTTGGCCAGCACGGTGCGGTGGCGGATCACCACGCCCTTGGGATCGCCGGTGGAGCCGGAGGAATATTGCAGGTAGGCCACCGAGTCGGCGGTGGTCGGCGGCGGGGTCCACTGCCCGGCCAGGTCGAGGTCGATGCCGTCCACCGCCAGCGCGGTCAGGCCGGCCAGCGCGCCCCGGCGCAGCAACCCGTTCAGCGCGGTCAGTCTGTCCATTGTGGACATCAGGATGGCCGGGGCGGCGTTCCAGGTGATGGACTCGACCTTGGACAGCTTGAGCGCGTGCCGGTCCGGCAGCAGTTCCGGCGCGGGCACCGCGATCATCCCGCCGTAGAGGCAGCCGAAGAAGGCCAGGTGGAACTCGATTCCGGGCGGGAAGCTCAGCAGCACCCGGGAGCCGGGCGGGGCCAGCTGGGCCAGCCGCCTGCCGACCGCCCGCGCGGCCACGTCGAGCTGGGCGAAGGACACGCTGTCGGTCTCCACCTCGCCGTCGGCGCGGAACCGGAACCGGTGGTTGCCCGCGCGCTCCGCCCGGTCCCGGCACAGTTCGACCAGGGTGCTGAACTCGGTGTGCATCACGGCCCTCACTTCGGTCCGGAGGTGACTACGGGCAGCACGCCGCGCAGGTAGCGGGCCCGGCACTCGGCCCGGCGCAGCTTCGCGCTGGTGGTGTACGGCAACGCGCCGAACGGGGCGGGCACCACCGCGGCCAGGTCCAGGCCGTGCCCGATCCGGATCGCGATCCGCACCGCCTCGACCACCGCGGCCGGGACCACGCCCGCGGACCGGCCGAGTTCGGCCACCAGCACCACGCCCTCGGGGGTGGCGAAGGCGCAGCACCGGTTGCCGCGGATGGCCGGATGAGCGAGGCCTGCGGTGCTCTCCAGGTCGTACGGGTAGTGCTGGCGGCCGTCGGCGATGATCAGGTCGCCGACCCGGCAGGTGGCGAAGAGCTGGCCCTCCCACAGGAAACCGAGGCTGCCGGTGCGCAGGAACGTGCTGCCGTCCCGGCCGGGCACGCCGACGCCGAACGGGGTGGCCGCCGCGCGCCGGGTGTCCCAGTAGCCCTGGCCGATGCTGGGCCCGGAGATCAGGATCTCGCCGACCACGTCCGGCGGGCAGGGCGCGCGGGTGGCCGGGTCGACCACGGCCACGTCCAGTCCGGCGCGCACCTGGCCGAGGCCGACCAGCCGCCGGGCCAGCCTGCCCCGCCCAGCCACCCTGACCTGCCCGCGGGCCAGCGCGGCCGCGTCGAAACCGCGGATCATCGGCGGTGGCTCGACCGGTCCGCCGCTGACCATCACGGTGGACTCGGCCATGCCGTAGCTGGGGAAGAAGGCCGAGCGCCGGAATCCGGCCGGCGCGAACCGGCGGCTGAACTCCTCGATCGTGCTGGCCCGCACCGGTTCGTCGCCGATCACCGCCAGCCGCCAGGAGCTGAGGTCCAGGCCCTCGGCCGCGCTGGCAGGCACCCGGCGCAGGCATTCCTCGTAGCCGAAACCCGGCGCCACGCTGACCGCCGCCCGGTGCTCGGAGATGGCCCGCAGCCAGCGGACCGGCGCGGCCACGAAGGACTGGGAGGACATCAGCACCGAGCCGAAGCCGAGGTAGACCGGTTGCAGCACCCCGGAAACCAGGCCCATGTCGTGGAAGACCGGCAGCCAGGACACCACCGGCGGCAGTGTGTCCAGATCCTCCTCGGGGCGGGAGCCGTTGGCGGTGATCAGGGACAGGTTGTGCAGCACGTTGCGCTGGGTCAGCACCACCCCGCGCGGCCGGCCGGTGGTGCCGGAGGTGTACTGGAGGTAGGCGATGCTGTCGCCGGTGATCGCCGGCGGTTGCCAGCCGGTGGCCGCGCTGTCCGGGATCTCGTTGGTGGCCAAGGGTTTCGGCCGGTGCTCTGGTGCGGTGTCGGTGAGCAGCGCGTCGGCCCGCGCTAGAGCGTCCACTGTGGACAGTAAGAAGTCGGGGGCACAGTCCTCGAAGATGGCCCGCAGTCGCAAGTGGCGGGCATCGCCGCGGGTGCGCACCGGTGCGGGCGCGGGCACCGGGACCAGTCCGGCGTAGAGGCAGCCGAAGAACGCGGTGACGAAGTCCAGGCCCGGCGGGTAGCCCAGCACCGCGCGGCTGCCCGGCGCCGCCCGCCCGGCCAGCACCGCGCCGATCGCCCTGGCCCGCAGGTCCAGTTGGGCGCAGGTCAGGGTCTGGGCGGGCGATCCGGTGTCGTCGAGGAAGGTGAACTGCCGTTGTTCGCCTCGTCGGGCCGCCTGGGCCCGGCACAGCTCGACCAGCGTCATGGACAACTCCAGTTCTGTTCGTCGCTGCCTCGACCGTATTTCCCGGCGGAATCGCGCGGAATCGGTCGCTGGGCTGGCCAGGAATAGGCGTACTGGCCGATCCGGGTCAATCCGATGGCCACTGCCGGGGCCGCGCCGGAATTCACTAGCTTCGGGGTCACTCGCCATTCGCTTTCCCTGAAGGAGCACCCGATGTCGCACGGCGGTTCCGTCTCCGAGTTCATCGAGTTCTCCCTCGGCCACCGGCTGCTGCCGGAACTGGCCGCCGGCCCCGAGGTGCTGGTCACCGGGCTGGGCATGACCACCCCGCTGGGCGGCGACGTGGCCGAGACCTGGCAGGGCCTGCTCGACGGCGGCTCGCCGGTGACCGCGCTGGCCGAGGACTGGGCCAGCGACCTCCCGGTCCGGCTGGGCGCGCGGCTGCGCCGGGAACCCGACGCCGAGCTGGGCCGGATCGAGCTGCGCAGGCTGGACCGCTGCCAGCAGCTCGCCCTGGTCGCGGCCAGGCAGGCATGGGCGGACGCGGGCCGTCCCGAGGTGGACCCGGAGCGGTTCGCGGTGGTGCTGGGCACCGGCCTCGGCGGCGGCCGGACCCTGCTGGACCAGCACGAGGTGGTGGCGGCCAGGGGCCCGGACCGGATCTCGCCGTTCGCGGTGACCATGTTGATGCCCAACGGTTCCGCCGCCGCGGTCAGCCTCGCGCTGGGCGCCCGCGGTGGCGCGCACGCCCCGACCAGCGCCTGCGCCTCCGGGGCCGAGGCGGTCGCGCTGGGCCTGGCGATGATCAGGGCCGGGCGGGCGGACGTGGTGCTGGCCGGCGGCACCGAGGCGTGCGTGGGCCGGTTGTCCATCGCGGCCTTCGCCCGGATGGGCGCGCTGTCCCGGCGCAACCACGATCCGGCCGGCGCGTCCCGGCCGTTCGACCTGGGCCGGGACGGGTTCGTCATGGGTGAGGGCGCGGGCGCGCTGGTGCTGGAACGCGCCGAGTTCGCCCGCGCCAGGGGCCGGCGCGGGCACGCCCGGCTGGCCGGGGCCGGGATGAGCGCGGACGCGCACGACATGACCGCGCCTGCCCCGGACGGGCAGATCAGGGCGATCCAGGAGGCCCTGCACAGCAGCGGGCTGAGCAGGCAGGACGTGACGCACGTGAACGCGCACGCGCCCGGCACCCAGGTCGGCGACCGGATCGAGGCCGCCGCGGTGCGCACCGCCGTGGGGACCCATCCGCTGGTCACCGCACCGAAGTCGATCACCGGCCACCTGATCGGCGGGGCCGGTGCGGTGGAGGCGATCTGCACCGTGCTCAGCGTGCGCGAGGACCTGGTGCCGCCCACCCGCAACCTGGACAACCCCGATCCCGAGGTCGGCCTGGAGATCGTCACCGGCGCGCCCCGGCACACCCCGGTGCCGGCCGCGCTGTCCAACTCCTTCGGCTTCGGCGGCCACAACGTGGTGCTGGCCTTCACCAAGGCGGCTTGACCAGGCCGAGCCGGTGCGCCAGCAGCGCGGCCTGCATCCGGTTGGCCAGGCCGAGTTTGCGCAGGATGCGGGAGACGTGCGTTTTCACCGTGGCCGCGGCCAGGTACAGCTCCGCGCCGATCTCCCGGTTGGACCGGCCGTCGGCCAGTGCCCGCAGCACCTCGGTCTCCCGCGGGCTCAGCGTGCTCAATGCCAGGTAGTCCTGGCCGTGCGCCGGGAGATCGAGGTGGTCCAGCACCAGCTGGGTGACCGAGGGGGAGACGAAGCTCTGGCCGTCGCCGACCGCGCGCACCGCGTAGACCAGCTCGGCCAGTCCGACGCTCTTGCGCAGGAAACCCCTGGCCCCGGCGGCGAACAGGCGGAACAGGTGTTCCTCGGAGCGGCCCAGCGCGATGATCCCGGCGGCGCCGGCGGCCTCGGCCACCGCGTGCAGGAACTCCGGTTCGGCGTCCACCAGCACCACCTCCGGCCGGCAGCGGCCGAGCAGGCGCAACGCGGCGGCGTCGGCCCGGCATTCGGCCACCACGGCCAGGTCCGCGGTCGCGCCCAGCACGTGCCCGAACCCGCGGCGCACCACGTCCTCGTCGTCGACGAGCACCACCCGCCGGATGTTTCCGGAAATCGCCGGTAATGAAGTCTGTGTTTCCATGTGCTTTTCTCCTGTCAGCATTCGAGCCGTGCGCAAACGTCATTGCTCCATTCGGCGGCGACTCCCGGGTGGCCGAATTCCCGATACACTTCGCCGGGTCGGCTGCCCTTTCGACGTTAGGGAGATCGGCCGTGTCGGCCAGTGGCCTTGCCGGACAGGATGCGGACTTTTTCAGCCAGCCCCCGGCCGCGCGGCGCGGGCTGGCGGGAGTGCGGGCGTTGCTGGAGGTGGGCGCCGAGCACGGCGTGCCGCCCGCGGACTGCCTGCGGGAGAGCGGGGTCGCCGAGTCCGCCCTCGGTGACGGCGCGGCCCGGATCCCGGCCGGCGCCGAACTGCTGGTGGCGTGGAACCTGGTGCGCGCCACCGGGAATCCGCCCGGACTCGGCCTCGCCGTCGGCGGCAGGCTACGGCTGCCCAGCTACGGCGTGTGGGGGTTCGCCATGCTGGCCAGCGCGACGCTGCGGGAGGCGGCGGTGCTGGGCGTGCGGCACCTCGGACTGACCTACGCGCTGGCCGGGATCGGTGTCCGCGAGGTGGCCGACGAGGTGCGGATGACCGTGGCCGATCAGGCGTTACCGCCGCCGCTGCGCCGGTTCGTGGTGGAGCGGGAACTGACCGCGGCCCGGGCCATCCTCGGCGCGGTGCTCGGCGAACCCCTTGTGCCGCAACGGGTCGAGCTGCGCTTCAGCCCAGCCGAGGCCCCGTATGCCAGGACGCTGGGCGCGCCGGTGGTCTTTGACGCGCGGCACAACGCGCTGATCGCCCAGCGCGGACTGCTCGACCGCAGGCTGCCGCAGGCCGACGGCCGCACCCGGCGGGTGTGCGAGCGGGAGTGCGCCGCGCTGCTGGCCAGTTTGGGCGGTGGGGCCACCGCGGACCGGGTGCGGGCCCGGCTGCGCGCGCACGCCGAGGGCGTGCCGGAGATGCCGGTGGTCGCGGCCGAACTGCACGTCTCCACCCGGACCCTGCACCGGCGGCTGATCGCGGAGGGCGTGTCCTACCGGCGGCTGGCCGAGGAGATCCGCCGGGTGCGCGCGCTGGAGTTGTTGGAGCGCACCGAGTTGGCCGTGGCGCAGGTGGCGGCGCGGCTGGGTTACGCGGACGCGGCCGTGTTCACCAGGGCCTTCCGCCGCTGGACCGGAACCACCCCCGGGGCCTACCGGCGCACCAGGTAGACGTCCGGGTGCCTGCCCTCGCCGAGGCCGAGCCGGGCGTGCGAGGCGAAGGCGATGCTGCGCCCGTCCGCGCTCAGTGCAGGCGTGACGGAGAAGCCGTCGGCCTGCTTTCCGTTGGCGCGCAGGCTGATCCGGGTCAGCACGCCGGTGCGCAGGTCCTTGAGGAAGACGTCGTCGACGTTGTTGGTGTCCCCGGGCACCAGGTTCGCCGCGATCGAGGCGAAGCTCAGGTAGCGGCCGTCCGCGCTGATCGTGGGCTGGTAGGGCTGGGCGTCCGCGGCCCGCCCGTCGCTGGCGGTGTTGACCCGGCGGATCTCCCCGGTGCGCAGGGTTTTCCCGAACACGTCCGGGGTGTCCTCGGTGTCGCCGGGCACCAGGTTGTCGCCCCAGGCCACGAAGAACACCTGCCCGCCGTCGGCGGTGATCGCGGGCATCAGCGTGTAGGAGCTGCTCTGCTCGCCGGTGGCGGTGGTGTTCGCCCTGGTCACCGTGCCGGTGGCGCGGTCCTTGACGAACATGTCCACGCTGCCGTTGGTATCGCCGGGCACCAGGTTGGTCGCGGCCGAGGGGAAGACCACGTGCCGCCCGTCCGCGCTGACCGCGGTGCCGTGGTGGGCCGGTTTGTCGCCCTGGGCGCCGTCCGCGGCCACGCTGACCCGCTCGATCCCGCCGGTGCGCAAATCCCGCACGAAGACGTCCGCGACCCCGTTGGTGTCGCCCGGCACCAGGTTGGTCGCGGCGGAGCGGAACACCACGAACCGCCCGTCCGCGCTGATCGAGGGCGCGCCGAAGGTTTCCCCGTCCCCGCCGGTGCTCACCCCCGTGCTGCGGCCGGTGCGCCGGTCGGTGACCACCACGTCCGGCAGGCCGTTGGCATCGCCGGGCACCAGGTCGGTGGCGGCGGTGAGGTAGGCGATGAGACGGCCGTCCGCGCTGATCGCCGGGGCGTCGTACGCCGGACCGTCACCCGCGCTGACCTGCGAGGTCAGCCCGGTCCAGGTGTCCCGGACGAAGATGTCCGAGTGCCCGTTCCGGTCATGCGGGACCAGGTTCGCCGCGGTCGAGGCGAAGGCTATGAGGCGGCCGTCCGCGCTCACCGCGGGCGTGCCGGAGGCGCCGTCGGCCCCGCCGCCGAACCAGGCGCGACTGACCACCGAGGCCGGGAGCGCGGCCGAGGCCGGACTGGGGAGCAGGGCGGCCGCGGCGGCGGCGGCGAGCACAACTGCGGTACGTGCGGTCACCCGCACATGCGACCATTTCCGCCGGTCGTCGCGACAGGTCCGGTCGGCCGAATTGGAAAGCGTTTACATTCACTGGAGAGGCTGGCGTGTCCCGGCCGGGGCTGGTCATACTCACCCATCCCGAGAGGCTGGGGAGGCCTCGATGGCAATGATGCGTCTGACGGCGTACGAACGAGCCGATCGCGACGACTGCCTGCGGCTGTTCGACAGCAACGTGCCGTTCTTCTTCGCCGCGAGCGAGCGCGCGGAGTTCACCGAGTTCCTGGACAAGCTGCCCGGGGTGTACCTGGTCGGCCGGATCAACGGCGGACTGGTGGCCGCGGGCGGGCACGCGCCCAACGGCGCCCAGCCAGGCGTGTGGACGCTGTGCTGGGGGATGGTCGAGAGACGCAGGCACCGCCAGGGCCTGGGCCGGGCGTTGCTGGAGGCGAGGCTGCGGCTGATCGCGGCCGATCCGGATGCGGTCGCGGTCACCCTGAGCACCAGCCAGCACAGCACCGGCTTTTTCGAGCACCTGGGTTTCCGGGTGGAGAAGATCGTGCCGCAGGGGTTCGCCGCGGACATCGACCAGTACGACCTGCGGTTGGACCGGGCGGAACTGATCGCCCGATTCGGTTAGCCGGTCAGGCCAGGGCGAGCAGGGTCACCGTGATCACGGCCCGGCTCGTGTGCCGGACCCGGACCCGCGCGCTGAAGACCGGCGGCTCGTCGATCCGGTGGCTGGAGTAGTCGTCGCAGTCGAGCAGCTCCGCGTTCCTGGCCCAGCTCTCGATCCGCCCGGTGATGCGCGCGCGGGTGGCCGCGGGCAGCCCGTCCAGGGTCTTGCGCGGTTGGTCCTCGTAGACCACCAGGTAGCCGCCGGTCACAGTTCCCCCCGCTCCAGCTGGAGCCTGCGTACCGACTCCAGCTCCCCGTCCCGCCCCTCCGCGATCAGCCGGGCCGCCCGCTGGTAGTCCTCGTCGTGCAGGTGCACCGCGTGCGCGCCCCAGTCCTGCACCACCGCCACCAGCTCATCAAGCCTGGCCCCGGCCAGCTGCCGCTCGAACTCCGCCAGCGCCTTCGCGGGCAGCAGCCGCCGGATTTCCGCGATGGTGGGGAAGCGGCCGACCTCCAGGTTGGGTGGTGTCGGGGGCAGGGGGCCTTCGTAGGGCGGGATGCGGGGTGCGTCCCAGCCGTAGCGGAATTCTTCGGTCATGGCGGCCAGTGTTGCCTTTGCCCCGTTGGCAAGCCATCACTCGATGGCGGATCCCGGTAGCGTGCGGACATGGCGGAGATCGTCGCGGCGGGCCTGGGGGTCCGGGTTGCCCAGCGGTGGCTGTTCCGGGAGCTGGACCTGACCGTGGACCCGGGGGAGTGCGTGGCGCTGACGGGGGCCAACGGCATCGGCAAGTCGACCCTGCTGCGCTGTGTGTACGGCACCCAGCCGGTCAGCGAGGGCCAGGTGCTGGTGGCCGGGGCGCCGCCGGATGAGACCTCGGTGGAGTTCCGGCGGTCCGTGTCGGTGAAGCTGGACGATTCCGAGTTTTTCCCCGAACTCAGCCCGCGCCAGCACATCGACCTGCTGCTCGGCTCCTTCGGCCGTCCAACCAGTGCCGAGGATGTGCTGGAACTCCTGGAGTACGCCGGACTCGGGGTGTGCGCGGACGTGGCCGCGGCGGCGCTGAGCGCGGGGCAACGGCAGCGGTTGCTGCTGCTCGGCGCGATCGCCCGGCCGCACGATGTGCTGCTGCTGGACGAGCCCGAGCGGGCCCTGGACGTCAAGGCGCGGGGCTGGGTGGCCGAGCTGGTGCGGCAGTGCACCGCCGAGGGGGTCGCGGTGGTGGTGGCCACGCACGATCCGAACCTGCGCGCGGCCATCGCGGATCGCACCGTGGAGCTGACGTGACCCGGCTGCTCACCCGCCTGCTGCCGGACGACCGCGCCCTGGGCTGGTTGTTCCTGGCCGCGCTGCTGGTCTACCCGTTCTTCGACCTGGCCGACGTCCGCGTCACCCTGGGCGTGACCACCGGCGCGGCCGCCGAGCCCGCCGTGCTGGCCCTGCTCTGCCTGGCCGCCGCGCTGGCCTGGCGTTCACTGAGCCAACGCGGTTTCCAGTGGGCCAGTCCGGCCCAGCTCACCTGGTCCGACTTCGGGCCCGGGGGCAGGGTGCGCACCCTGGGCCGCCGGATGTGGGCGGCCTGGGCGGCCCGGCTGGGTGGACTCGGCTACCTGTGGGGCCTGGTCGCGCTGGTCGGCGGGCTGTCCGTGCCGGCCACCCTCGCGGGCACGGCGCTGCTGCTCAGCAGCGCGGCGCTGGCCGCGGTCCTGGTGTGGCGGCTGCCGACCGAGTTGACCAGCGCCGTCGAACTTGCACTGCCCGCCGTGCTCGCCGCGCTGGCGATCGTCGCGCTCTGCGGCCTGCTCACCCCGATCCTGCTCGCCGCCGTCGCGGGCACCTTCCTGACCTTGACCGGAGCGGCCCTGATCGGCGCCAGCCGCGCGGCCGATCGGCTGGGCCGGGCACAGCTGGTCAGCCGCTGGGCCAACCGGGTCATCCGCGGTGTCGCCACCCGCTTCCTGGACGTCCTGCTGCTGCTCCCGGTCGGCGAACCGGTCTCCGCGCGGATCACCCTGCGCCGCCCGGTGCTGCTGCGCCTGGAGCTGGTCCGGCTGCTCGCCCGCCGTCGCTTCGTAGTGCCCGCGCTGCTGCTGGCGGGCCTGGTCGCGGCCGGCGCCGCCTGGGGGCTGTCCCCGGTCTGGCTGTTCGGGCTCGGCGGCTACTTCGCCGTGCTGCCCTTCACCGGCGGCCTCGGCGAGCTGTACCGCAGCGCCGGGCTGCGCCGCTGGCTCGGCTTCGACCGCCGGGTGATCTGGCAGACCTGGGCCGGTCTGCTCACCGCCCTGGTCACGCTGTGGACCGCGGCCGCGCTGCTGCTTGTCCCGGCCGCCCTGACCCCGGCGCTGGCCCTGGTCATTCCGCTGGTCGCGGTGTCGGTGCTGCGCACGGTCGCCCGCGACGCCGCCAGTTACGACACCAGCACCGCCACCATCGAACTCGGCGCCGGGCCGATCCCGGTCGCCTACCTGGCCAACACCTTCCGCGGCCTGGTGCTGCTGCTCTTCGGCCTGCTGCTGCTCGGCTGAGGCACTGGGCGGCGGGCTAGTTCCAGGACGGCAGCCAGACCTCGGCCTGCCAGCGCCACGGGGTCACCGAATCGCCGTTGAGGATCGGCCACAGCCAGACGAAGTTGGCGATCACCAGGCCCACGTACAGCGCGACCACCAGCAGCCCGGTCTTGCGCCGTTCCACGCCGTCGCTGGCCTTGCCCAGGATCTCGCCCAGGATCAGCACCAGGCCCAGCACCATGAACGGGGCCATCGGGGTGGCGTAGAAGTAGTACATCTGGCGGTCCAGGTTGGTGAACCAGGGCAGCCAGCCCGCGCAGTAGCCGACCAGCACGGCGGCGTAGCGCCAGTCCAGCTTGCCGAAGGCGCGCCAGATCGCCCAGCCCAGCATTGGGAAGGCCAGCCACCACATGGCCGGGGTGCCGATCAGCTTCACACCCGCCATGCAGTCGGTGCGGCCGCAGCCGGGCACCACGCCGTTGGACTCCAAGTAGTAGAGCATCGGCTTGAGACCCATCGGCCAGGCCCACGGCTTGGACTCGTACGGGTGTTTCTCGGTCGGGCTGAGGTTGTTGTGGAAGTTGAGCACCTCGCCGTTGTTGTACAGCAGCGCGCGCAGCGCGTCCGGGATGAAGCCCCAGGTTCCGCCCTCGGACAGGGTGCCGCCGACCAGGTGCCGGTCCACCCCGGTCTCACTGGCGTACCAGGCCCACCAGGTGCCGAAGTAGACCAGCACCGGCACCACCGCGAAGGCGGCGAAGGCCGGGAACAGGTCCCTGGCGATGGTGCCGCGCCACGGGCGGCGCACCCCGGCCGCGCGGCGGGCGGTGACGTCCCAGAACACGCTCAGCGCGGCGAAGGCCAGCACGAAGAAGGCCGCCGACCACTTCACGCCCAGACCCAGCCCGAGCAGCAGCACACCGGCGAAGCGCCACCAGCGGAAACCGAGCCGCGGCCCGTACTCGCTGGCGTTGATCCAGCCCTCGCGCACCGCCACGGCCAGCCGGTCGCGCACCAGGTCCCGGTCCACCAGCAGCGCGCCGAAGCCGGCCACGATGAACACGGTCAGGAAGATGTCCAGCATGCCGACCCTGGACTGCACGTGGCTGACCCCGTCGGCCACCAGCAGCACCCCGGCCAGCGCGCCCAGCAGCGTGGAGCGGGTCAGCCGCCGCGCGATCCGGACGATCAGGATGATGCACACCACGCCCGCGATGGCCGCGGTGAACCGCCAGCCGAGGCCGTTGTAGCCGAAGAGCCACTCGCCGAAGCCGATCAGCTGTTTGCCCAGCGGCGGGTGCACGATCAGCCGGAAGCCGGGGTTGTCCTCATAGCCGCCGTTGCGCAGCACCTGCCAGGCCTGCGGCACGTAGTGCTTCTCGTCGAAGACCGGCGTGCCCTTGTCGGTGGGGTGGGCGAGGTTCCAGAACCGCACCAGCCCGCCCAGCAGCGCCAGCGACAGGGTCACCAGCCAGCCGCGCAGGCGGTCGGTTGGCATGGGCGGGCCGAGGCGCTCGGCCGGGTCGTGCACCACGGCGCCACCTGGCGGTTCGGGCGGCGGCGCCTTCTCGGCTGCCAGCCAGCCCTCGTCGGTCGTACGGCCGGCGGCGGGCGGCACCAGAACACTCACGGCGTCGATCGTAGGGTGAGGAGCATGGACGCCCCACCCGGATCGGGTCGATTGGTGCTCGCCGCCACCCCGCTTGGCGAGATCGGCGACGCCTCACCGCGCCTGTCCGAGGCCCTGCGCAGCGCCGATGT
Organism: Crossiella sp. S99.2; assembly: GCF_023094165.1. Classification (GTDB taxonomy): domain Bacteria; phylum Actinomycetota; class Actinomycetes; order Mycobacteriales; family Pseudonocardiaceae; genus Crossiella. Next base: position 826,304 of record NZ_JALMDK010000002.1, read on the forward strand.
CATCGCCGCCGAGGACACCCGCCGCCTGCGCAACCTGTGTTCCGCGCTCAAGGTCGAGCCACTCGGCCGGATCGTCAGCTTCTACGAGCAGAACGAGGTGGGCAGGCTGCCCGGCCTGGTCGAGGCCATCCGCGGCGGTGGGACGGTCGTGCTGGTCACCGACGCGGGCATGCCCAGCGTGTCCGACCCCGGCTACCGGCTGGTCGCGGCCTGCGTGACCGAGGACCTGCCCGTCACCTGCCTGCCCGGACCCTCCGCGGTGACCACCGCGCTGGCCGTGTCCGGCCTGCCCTGCGAGCGGTTCTGCTTCGAGGGTTTCCCGCCGCGCAAGGCCGGTGAGCGGCGGCGCTGGTTCACCCAGCTGGCCAGCGAGCAGCGCACCGCGGTCTTCTTCGAGGCCCCGCACCGGCTGGCGGACAGCCTGGCCGACGCGGCCGAGGTGCTCGGCGGCGACCGGCTGGCCGCGGTCTGCCGGGAGCTGACCAAGACCTACGAGGAGATCCGCCGCGGCACCCTCGCCGAACTGGCCGAATGGGCCGCCGAGGGGGTGCGCGGGGAGATCACCGTGGTGCTCGCCGGGGTGCCGCCGGAGCAGAACGAGGTCGAGGTGACCGCGCTGGTGGAGGTGGTGGAGGAGCGGGTGCGCGGTGGCGCCCGGCTCAAGGACGCCACCGCCGCGGTCGCGGCCAGCACCGGGGTCAGCCGCAAGGCCCTCTACGACGCGGTGCTGCTGGCCCGCAAGAGCTGATCAGCCCAGGCACACCTTGCGCACGGTGTTCAGGTTCTCCACCGTCTGCTTGGCCCAGTTGCCCAGGTTGAGCACGCCGTCGACCTTCTCCTTGGCCAGCGAGGTGTAGTGGTCGGCCACCGTGGTCAGTGCGCCCTTGACGTCGGCCTCGGCCACGTTCTTGGTCAGGTCGATCAGCCGGTCGGCCTTCTCCTTGGCCTCGTTCCTGGTCTGCTGCGGGTCGTTCGGGTTGGGCTGCAGGGTGGCCAGGTTGATCGCCTCGGTGCACACCTTGGCCTTGTCCGCGAACGCGCTCGCCTGCTGGCAGGCGCCGAGCACGGCGATCGCCGGCACCGCGGCGAGAGCGAGTAAGACCAGCCGTGACCTGCGCATCGAAACCCCTCCAGTGGTGGACGTCGTCAGTGGCGCCCAGGCTAGGGAGAGCGGAAGTCAGCCCGCGTCGGTCCGCGGGTTGACCCCGATCTCCTCCGCTGGGTGGACAACCTCGCCCGCGTACAGCCGGCGGATCACGTCGTCGATGCTGGGCTCCACCACCGAGATGTCGTGCACCGCGGCCCGTTCGGCCACCGCCGCGATCAGCGCGGCCGCGGTGATCCGGTCCCGCCGGAAGACCAGGTGGTGCCGCCTGCCCTCGTTCTCCACCCGGCACCCGGTCACCCCCGGCAGCCCGGTCAGCGGTTCGGCGGGCGCCTCCAGGTCGACCACCAGGGTGCGCTCGCCGACCGCCTCGGTGCGCAGCCGGGACAGCGGTCCGTCGGCGAGCACCCGGCCGTGGTCGATGACCAGCAACCGGCGGCACAGCCGTTCGATGTCGTCCAGGTCGTGCGTGGTCAGCAGCAGGGTGACACCGCGGGTGGCGTTCAGCTCGGCCAGGAACTCGCGCAGCCGCTCCTTGGACTCCAGGTCAAGGCCGATGGTCGGCTCGTCCAGCACCAGCAGCTCCGGGGCGTGCAGCAGCGCCGCGGTGACCTCCCCGCGCATCCGCTGCCCGAGCGAGAGCTGCCGCACCGGCGTGCCCAGGAAATCGCCCAGCCCCAGCAGTTCCACGCATTCGGCGAGCCGGGTGGCGTGCTCGGCGGCGGGCACCCGGTAGATATCGCGCAGCAGCGCGAAGCTGTCCGAGAGCGGCAGGTCCCACCAGAGCTGGCTGCGCTGGCCGAAGACCACGCCGATCCGGGCGGCCAGCTCCACCCGCCGCCGGGACGGGTCCAGGCCGCAGGTGCGCACCCGGCCGCCGGTGGGGGTGAGGATGCCGGTGAGCATCTTGATCGTGGTCGACTTGCCGGCGCCGTTGGGCCCGACGTAGCCGACCGCCTCGCCGCGCTGCACCGCGAAGGACACCGAGTCCACCGCGGTCACCTGGTGCCGTTCGCTGCGGAACCGGCTGAGCTTGCGACGCACGGTGAAGGTGCGGGTCAGGTCCTCGGCTTCGAGGTGCGGGGTCATGATCCAGTCCCTCGGTAGTGTCTGACCGCGGCCCGCCACACCAGTGCCGCCAGTCCCAGCGCGAGCACCGCCACCACCGGGCTGATCCAGCCCAGGAAGGCAGGCGTGCCCAGCGGATCGGGCTTGCCGAGCAGGGCGAGCGCGGGGAAGTAGGCGATGAAGGCGGCCGGGATGACGAAGGCCAGCGCGGTGCGCAGCCAGGCCGGGTAGACGGTGATCGGGTACGAGGCGAGGAAGTGTCCGCCGTAGGTGAGGCTGTTGGCCAGGTCCGAACCCTCGATCAGCCAGAAGCACACCGAGGCCGCCATGATCCACACCGCGCTCATCAGCACCGCGCCCGCGATCGGGGTGATCACCAGCAGCAGTGCGGTATGCCAGCCCCAATCAATGTCCACTGTGGACACCACGTAGGTCAGCACGCCGATGCCCAGGCAGATCCGGCCCAGCCGCCGGAGCTGGAAGTCCGAGACCATGATCTGGCCGAGGCTGCTCAGCGGCCGGGTCAGCACCGAGTCGAACTTGCCGGTGCGCAGGTACTGCGGCAGCCGGTCGAGCTGGCCGACCGCCAGATCGGCCAGGCCGAAGGAGGTGCTGGCCAGCGCGTACATCAGCAGCACCTCGGCGCGGCTGAACCCGCCGAGGTCGGTGATCCGGGAGAAGATCACCAGGATCGCCACCAGCTCGGTGGCCTGCGCGATCGCGTCGCCGACACAGGCCATCGCGAAGGAGGCCCGGTAACTCAGCTGCGAGCGGATCTGGGCGCCGATCAGCCTGCGGTACACCGTGAGGCTAGCCACCCTGCACCACCACCTTGTGCACCGCGCCGCGCATGGCCAGCCGCCCGCCGAGGTAGAGGATGCCGAACCAGATCGCCTGGTAGGCCAACGGAATCAGCGGTGAACCGGCCTCGGTGAACACGTCGATCGGGGCCTGCACCAGGCAGGGGAACGGGGTCAGCCAGAGCACGGTCTGCACCCAGTCCGGGAAGAAGGCCAGCGGCACGATCAGCCCGCCCAGGATCCCGGCGGACATGCCGTACAGCGAGACCGGGCCGCGGTTGTCCAGCAGCCAGAACGCGCTGAGCGCCAACAGGAACCGGGCGCAGAAGCTCACGCCCACGGCCAGCGCCAGGCTCAGCGGGAACAGCAGCCAGGTCAGGCTGTGCTGTGGCCACAGGAACGGGAAGAACAACGCGCCGAAGACCACTGGCGGCAGGAACCGGGTGAGCACGGCGTACCCGGCCCGGCCGAGGTCCTCGGCGAGCAGGGCCAGTTGCAGGTTCCACGGCCGGGACAGGTCCACCACGACGTCCCCGGTGCGCACCCGCTCGCCGATCTCGTGCTGTCCCCACAACACGACGGTGGCGAGCATGCCCTGCCCGAGCCAGACATAGGTGGCCGAGCGGGCCGGGTCGTAGCCGGCGATCTCGCGCCGCCCGTCGAGCATGGCGAAGAGCACCGAGACCCGGAGCAGCCCGAAGACGACGTTGGTGAACAGGCCCGCGACGGTGGCCTGACGATAGGAGGAGTAACGACGGAAACCCGCGCCGATCATGCGCGCATAGGGAGCTGCCGAAGAGCGCACGTCCAGCAACGCTACGGCGCGGGGCAAGTCAATTAGGGGATGAGCACGATCTTCCCGACCCCGCGGGAGCCGGTCATCTTCGTCAGTGCGGCGGCCGCCTCCACCAGTGGCATCCGCTCGGCGATCGGCACCTCCAACTGTCCACTCCGGACCAGCTCGAACACCTCGGCCAGCGCCGCGTTCGCGCCGGCGCCCGGCCGGATGCCGTAGAAATCGGCCCGCCGCCCGTTGCTCGCGCCGAGCAGTCCGCGCACCTTGTAGCCGAGGATCCGGCCGACCAGCGGCAGGTACGGCAGGAACCGGTTGCCTGGCTTGTCATAGGTGCTGGCCGAGCCGTAGCCGATGACGATCCCCTTGCGCGCCAACAGGTTCCAGCTCTGCGCGTAGCTCTGCGCGCCCAGGTGGTCGAACACCGCGTCCACCCCGTCGGGCGCCAGCTCACGCACCCGCGCCGGCACGTCGCCGCGGTAGTCGATCGGTTCGGCGCCCAGTTCGCGCACGGCCTCGTGCTTGGCCGCCGAGGCGGTGCCCAGCACCCGCGCGCCCGCGTTCAGCGCGAGCTGCACCAGCAGCGTGCCCACCCCGCCACTGGCCCCGTGCACCAGCACGGTCTGCCCGGACCCGAGCTTGGCCCTGGCGGCCATCTGGAACGCGGTGATCCCGTTGAGCACCGCGGCCACCGCGGTCGGGCTGTCCACGCCCTCGGGCACCGGCACCAGCTTGGTGGCCTCGACCTCGGCGAAACTCCGCCAGCCGCCGGTGACGGTCAGCGCGGCCACCCTGGTGCCGATCAGGTGCTGGGAGACGCCGTCGCCGATCGAGCGCACCTTGCCGACCAGGTCGTAGCCGGGGGTGAACGGGAACTTGGGTTGGGCGGGGTAGGTGCCGTGCACCATGTGCACGTCCGCGAAGGCCACCCCGCTGGCCTCCACCTCGATCAGCGCGGTGCCTGCCGCCGGGTGGTGCGCGGTGCGTTCCCGCACCTCAACCGGTCCGCCCTTGGCCGCAACCACGATCTCGCGTACCCGAGTCACCTGGGCACTCCTCCCAGTCAGGGGGTGAGCACGATCTTGCCGGTGACGCCGCCCGCGGTGAGTGTCGTCAGCGCCTCACCGGCCCGGTCCATCGGCAGCCTTTCGGCCACCCTTGGGTCCAGCTTTCCACCTCGTGCCAAACCGAGAACTTCAGCCGGCGCGGCGCGGAAGCCCTAACAGGGCTCTTACTGGAGTAACAACTTCTTACATGAGTTTGAGTCTGTTACCTTCATCCTGTCAAGAGGGCAGGAGGACACGGGTGAGCGACCGGCGCGAGCGGTTCCGCGAGCAGACCATCGCCGAGGTGAAGGAGCACGCGCTGGCCCAGGTGGCCGAGGCCGGCGCGACCGGGGTGTCGGTGAACGCCATCGCCAAACGCATGGGGGTGACCGGCCCGGCGCTCTACCGCTACTTCGCCAGCCGGGACGCCCTGCTCACCGCGCTGATCTCGGACGCCTACCACGACCTGGCCGACACGGTCACCGAGGCGACCACCGGCGCCGCCGGGCAACGGGCCCGCGCCTACGCCGCCGCCTTCCGCGGCTGGGCCCTGGCCCAGCCGCACCGGTACCTGCTGCTCTTCGGCACCCCGGTGCCCGGCTACCAGGCCCCCGAGGACACCATCGCGGCCGCCAACCGGGCGATGACCGTGCTGCTCACCGTCTTCGACGACACCGGCCGCACACCCGGCCCGGAACTACCGGGTCAGCTCCAGGACGAGCTGTCCGCCTGGGGCGCCCGCGCCGGGCACGGCACCCGCAGCCCGGCCGAACTGCACTGGGCGCTCACCGCGTGGAGCCGCCTGCACGGCCTGGTCAGCCTGGAGGTGACCGAACAGTTCGGCCCGATGGGCATCTCGGCGGGCGCGCTGTACGAGCGCGAGGTGGACGAACTGGTGGCCGAGCTGCCGGATTAGCCGGCAGCCACCGGCGGCACCGAGGACCAGCCGCCGGGCAGCAGGTCCCACTCCAGCCAGGGCGCCGCCCCGGCCCGCTGCAACGCGGCCGCGGACAGCCACACCGCGGCGACGGTCAGCACCGGCAGGATCAGGCTCAGCTCAACCTTGCCGCCGGTCTTCATCCGCAGCAGCTTCGGCGGGGCCACCGGGAACCACAGCTTGCCCATGATCGGCACCGGCCACAGCATCGGGCAGCCCTGCTCGGTGATCGCGTCCCCGATGTAGTGCGCCACGCAGCCGGTGATCACCGCGATGCCCAGCGCAGGGGCCTGTTCCGGCCCGGTCTGCGCCCAGGACCAGCACAGGATGGTCAGCAGCGCGGAGGAACCGCTGATCGCCCAGGCGTCCCGCTTCGGGCACCACTTGTGCATCAGCCCGCGCACGGCCAGGCCGCAGAAGAAGAACAGCAGGATCGGCAATGCCCACCGGTTGGTCGCCTGCACCACCGCGGTGGTGCCGATCCCGGCCAGCAACGCGAAGACCACGGTGTGGGTCAGGCCGCGGTGGCCGCCGTCCCGGTTGGAGTCCTTCTTGGTCCGGGTTCCCCGATACACCGCGTGACTGACCGTGTTGATCGCCTTGGACGCGGCCTTGCTGATCGGGCCGAAGGTGCGGGACACCGTGGAGCCGGGGTGGTCAAGATCGGGCAGCAGGGCCGCGCCGGAGGCCATGATGGCTCCCACCACCACGGTCTGCGGGGTGAAGTGTCCCAGGTCGTAGGCGCCGAAGCCGACCACCACCGCCCCCCAGGCGGCGGTCCCACTGATCGCGTGCGTCGGCCCTGTCGACATCGATTCCCCCCGCAGATTCACCCGGTTCAGCGAGGGAAACCTATCGGTCGGCACCGACAGCGAGTGTGACGGTGTTCCCTTTTCCCGAGGGCCAAAAGCAACTACCCGCCGCTACCAGTACGCTTGTCTTGCTTGCATTGTCGCGAGAGGAGAGCCCGGCGCATGGGCAAGATCAAGGTTCACGGGACCGTCGTCGAGCTCGACGGCGACGAGATGACCCGCATCATCTGGCAGTTCATCAAGGACAAGCTCATCCACCCGTATCTCGATGTCAACCTCGAGTACTACGACCTCGGCATCGAGTACCGGGACGCCACCGACGACCAGGTGACGATCGACTCGGCCAACGCCATCAAGAAGCACGGCGTCGGCGTGAAGTGCGCGACCATCACCCCCGACGAGGCGCGCGTCGAGGAGTTCGGCCTGAAGAAGATGTGGCGGAGCCCGAACGGGACCATCCGCAACATCCTCGGCGGCGTGGTCTTCCGCGAGCCGATCATCATCTCCAACATCCCGCGCCTGGTGCCCACCTGGACCAAGCCGATCATCATCGGCCGGCACGCGCACGGTGACCAGTACAAGGCCAGCGACTTCAAGGTCCCCGGCCCCGGCACCGTCACCATCACCTACACCCCGGCCGACGGCTCCGCGCCGGTGGAGATCGAGGTGGCGCAGTTCCCCGAGGGCGGCGGCGTCGCCATGGGGATGTACAACTTCCGCAAGTCCATCGAGGACTTCGCCCGCGCCTCGCTGTCCTACGGGCTGCTGCGCAACTACCCGGTCTACATGTCGACCAAGAACACGATCCTCAAGGCCTACGACGGCATGTTCAAGGACGTGTTCGAGGAGATCTTCCAGGCCGAGTTCAAGGCCGAGTTCGACGCCAAGGGCCTGACCTACGAGCACCGCCTCATCGACGACATGGTCGCCGCGGCCATGAAGTGGGAGGGCGGCTACGTCTGGGCGTGCAAGAACTACGACGGTGACGTGCAGTCCGACACCGTGGCGCAGGGCTTCGGCTCGCTGGGCCTGATGACCTCCGTGCTGATGACCCCGGACGGCAAGACCGTCGAGGCCGAGGCCGCGCACGGCACCGTCACCCGGCACTTCCGCCAGCACCAGGCGGGCAAGCCGACCTCCACCAACCCGATCGCCTCGATCTACGCGTGGACCGGTGGCCTGAAGCACCGCGGCAAGCTGGACGGCACCCCCGAGGTCACCGGCTTCGCCGAGGCCCTGGAGCAGGTCATCATCAACACCGTCGAGAGCGGCAAGATGACCAAGGACCTGGCGCTGCTGATCAGCAAGGACCAGGAGTGGCTGACCACCGAGGACTTCCTCGGCACCCTGGATGAGAACCTGCAGAAGAAGATGGCCGGCTGAGTCCGGTCACCACAGGTTCCGAGGGCCGTCTTCCCGCGCCGGAAGACGGCCCTCGGGCTTTTCCGTTCACAGCTCGTTGCCGCCGCAAGCACGTTCGGGTGGCCGGTCCGGGCACCCGAGTGCACTTGCCCGCCGCCCTCTTCGCAGCTCAGAGCCAGCCCGCTATACCGGGTACAGGCCCGTGAGCGCCGAGGAGGCCGCCGTGTTCATGATCCGTCCGGTGCTGTTGGCAGGTGCTGCCGCAGCAGGTCTGTTCGTGCTGTCCTTCGGCAGCAACGCCCAGGGCGACAAGCCGGGGGAGGCCCCGGCCGACGGCAAGCCCCGCTGCGAGTTCCACGTGCAGGCCGACCTGCTCAACGTCCGCTCCGGCCCCGGCACCGCGCACAAGGTGGTGGCCAGGCTGCGCAAGGACGCCCAGACCGGCGGCCACGGCGAGACCAAGGACGGCTTCCGCAAACTCGCCGACGACCGCTGGGTGGCCGCGGAGTTCCTGAAACCGGACTCCCGCAACACCTGCCAGTAGCGCCTCACCGCACCCCGGTCACCACGCCACCGGCCCCCAGTTCGACCCGGGGCCGTTCCCCGTCCATGTCCAGCCCCCGCACTCCGAGTCCGGACACCCCCGCCGGCAATGGCGCGCGCCGCGGCGCCGCGGCCGCCCGTGCGCCCTCGGGCAACGCGTCGATGGCCACCGGATCCCCCGCCACACTGGCGTTCTCCGCCACGACCACCACCTGATTGCCCTCGATCCGGGCTCCCAGCACGAGGTCCACCCGGACCCCGTCCACCTCTCCGCTGAGCCGCCCGCCCTCCACCGCCCGCAACCCGGTCACCGCGGGCAGTGAGACGAACCAGGACACGTCCTCGGCCCGGTGCCGCCCCGGATCCACCTGCCGGGCCAGCACCCGGACCGGGTTCCCCAGCCCGTCCACCCCACTCGCCTCGACCAGTTCGAACCAGCTCCCCGCCGAGTCCACCCCCGGCAGCCCCTCCACCCGGACCCCGGACACCTCCCCGCCCACCAGCGGCCGCACCTCCGCCGCCGCGGCGGCCTCCGAGGCCGAATTCCCGGCCAGCAACAACGGCGCGATCAGATAGCCCACCACCGCCAGCCCCGCGACAAAGGCCGCCACCCGCCCCACATTGACCCGCCGCCCGGTCCCCATGTCCGCTGCTCCTCCCCAGTGAAGTTGCCCCCACCCTGCCGGGCCGCCGGGAGCCGCACCTCGGCTGAAGAGCCGGAGATCGAGCCGGCGGATCGGTCATTCGGCCAGCCCGGCCACCGCTCCGACCAGCCTTGACACCCTCAAGACGACTGGTCATATTTAACTCATGCCACGTCCCAGCGTTCGCGAGGTCATCGTCGAAACGGCCCTCGTCGAGTTCCACCGCAGCGGCTATTCCGCCTGCTCGGTGGACGCCATCACCCGGGCCGCCGGCGTGCCCAAGGGCTCCTTCTACAACCACTTCCGGAGCAAGGAGGAGCTGGGCGTCGAGGTGATCGGGCGGTACGCGGCCAACCCGGAGTGGAGCCGGGACGCCGACCCCGGAGCCGCGCCGCTGGAGCGGTTGCGGGCGCGGTTCGGGATCATGCGGGATGTCATGGTGGGCAACGAGTTCACCCGCGGCTGCCTGATCGGCAACATGGGCTCCGAGCAGGCCGATCACAGCGCGGCGATCCGGGCCGAGGTGGACACCGACCTGAGCGCCTGGTCCGGGGCGATCGCCGACCTGGTGCGGGAGGCGCAGGCCGAGGGCGCCGCGCCCGCAGGGCTGGACCCGGACCGGGTGGCCCGGTTCGTGCTCAACGCCTGGCAGGGCACGGTGTTGCGGACCAAGGTGGTGCGGTCCGGGCAGGCATTCGAGGACTTCTTCGCGGTCGTGTTCGACGACCTGCTCGCCGTGGGCTAAGCCGTCAGATCGAGCACCACGCGGAAGCGGGCGTTGCCGGAGAGCATGTGCTCGTAGGCCTTGGGCGCCTCGCTCAGCGGCAGCACCTCGTTCATCGCCCGGATCCCGCCGCGCACGCTGAAGGCCAGGTTGTCCTCGTTCTCGATCGAGGAACCGGTCAGGCAGCCGGTGATCGACCGGGTGCCGAAGATCAGGTCGGTGGTGTTCACCATGATCGGGTCGCCTGCCGCGCCGAGCACCAGCAGCACGCCCCGCGGCGCCAGCCCGGTGATCAGCGGTGACATCGAGGCCCCGCTGGAGGCGGTGGCCACGATCGCGGCCGCGCCGCCGAGCCGCTGCAGGGCCTCGCCGGGGTCCTCGGTCCGGCTGTCGATGTAGTGCTCCGCGCCCAGTTCGGCCGCCAGCGCCGCCTTGTCGGTGCCCCTGGCGATGGCCGCCACCCGGTAGCCGAGCGCGCGGGCGTACTGCAGCCCCAGGTGCCCGAGTCCGCCGATGCCCTGCACGGCCACCAGCGCGCCGGGCCGCGCGTCCAGGCCGGCCAGCGCGCTGTAGGTGGTCAGCCCAGCGCACAGCAGCGGCGCGGCCTCCACCGCCGACAACTCGTCCGGGATCCGGACCAGCCCGGACGCCCGCGCGTAGACCACCTCGGCGTACCCGCCGTCCACGCTGGTGCCGGTGCGCGGCTGGTCCGCGCAGTTCACGAAGTCGCCCCGGCGGCAGGACTGGCAGGCCCCGCAGTGCCCGCCGAGGAAGCCCACGCCGACCCGCTCACCGGTCTGCCAGCCGCGCACCCCGGCGCCGACCACCTCGATCACCCCGACGATCTCGTGTCCAGGCACGATCGGCTGGCTCGGGTCTTCGCGCAGCCCCTCGGCCGCCATCGCGTCGGTGTGGCAGACACCGCAGGCCAGCGCGCGCAGCCGCACCTCGCCGGGGGCCGGCTCCCGGATCTCCCGCTCGACCAGCGTGAACTGCCGGGAACCCCGCGCCTCGACAGCGCGGTAGGTGGTCTTGGAATCAGTGGTCATGGCGTCAATATGACCGGTCGTCTTAAACTCTGTCAAGCGACACCTTGACTGGTCGGCGGTCCTTGCTCGGCCTCGTCGCTACCGCGCCGGCACCCGCATCCCGGCGGTGCGTGGGCTGTGGGCCGAGGGCGACACGGTGATCGCGTGACCGCTCAGCGCGCCTTGCCCTCCTTGAGCAGCTCGACCGACTTCGCGATCCGCCGGGCCCTGGTCTCCGCGGTCTTCGCGCCGTCGATGTTGAGCGTGTGCCAGCGCTGGTTGCTGTAGGACAGGCCCCGGAAGAACTCCGCGGCCGCGGGTTCGGCGGCCAGCGCGGCGGCCAGGTCCGCGGGCACCTCCACCGTGCGCGGCGCGGTGTCCAGGGCCACCGTCACCTCGATCCGGTCACCCGCCGCCACCCCCGCCGCGGTGCGGTTCTCCGCGCTCAGCGGCAGCCAGTACTCCCCGCCCATCACCGCGACCGTGCTGCGGTAGCGGTGCCCGCCGATGGTGACCAGCACGGCGGGCCGCTTGCCCGCGTCGAGCACCTCCACCACCTCGACCGGCACCCGCAGCCCGGTCGCGGTCTTGCCGCCCAGCTCAACGGTGGTCAGAAACTTCATCGCGGTGCCCTTTCCACTGTGGTACCAACGCGATCGTGACCACTGCCGCGGATCGTCTCGACCACTGGATCCGCACGCGGTTCGCCGACCTCAACACCGAACTGGAGCAGCGCTACTTCGCCGCCCACACCGAGATCCTGCTCGGTGACCCCGACATCGACCGACTCAAACACACGATCGTGACCCAGGGCGCCACGCTGATCGCCGAGCTGGACCCGGTCACCAGCTACGACCTGCTCGGTCTGGTCGGTTTCTACTTGGGCGCCTGCCGCAGGCACGAGGTCGGCAGCGCGGCCGAGCTGACCCCGGCGCACGCCGTGGCCAACCGGATCGGCCTGGCCCTGGGCGTCGCGCCACGCTACGTCTTCGCGCACCAGTCGCTGTACAACCTGGCAGGCCGCGCGGGCTACCGCACCTTCACCACCCTGCCCGACGAGCGGATCTTCATCGAGTACAACGGCCTGGCCGTGCTGGCCTACCAGCGCGCGGCCACCGCGCTGCGCCGCATTCCCACCCTGGGCGTGGGCAACCCGCTGGCGGGCTACCTGCTGGAGGAGGCCCGCGTCGCGCTGCTGGATGTGTTGCGGTTCAACCAAAGCCTGGCCAAGGAACTGGACGTGGACCGGTTCTTCTTCAACATCCGCCCGTACTTCAAGTCCTACCGGGTCAACGGCATCGAGTACCGCGGCGCCAACGCGGGCGACTTCGCCGCGGTCAACGAGATCGACCTGCTGCTGGGCCTGTGCCGTCCAGAAGACCCGTTCTACCAGCATCTGCTCAGCGAGAAGGCCCCGTACCTGCCGCCGGAGGACCAGCCGCTGCTGCGCGCCGCGCTGCGGACCGAACCCCTGCTGACCGCCTTCCTGCGCGAGTCAGCCGAGCCCATGCCGCCCCAGCTCCGCGCCAACGCGGAACTCTTCCTGGCGGTCTGCCGGGCGCACGCCGCCGCCTACACCTTCCACCACCACCAACTGGTCAAGCCGTACCTGGAGGTCCCGGCCCAGCAGGCCCCGCCCAGCCGTCAGGAGGACCTGACCGCCAGCGGCCCACCGCTGGCCGTGGTGATCGAGTCCCTGGCCCGGCTGGCCGACCTGCGCGCCGCCAGGGACCGCCCCGGCCTGACCACCGCGCGCACCCGCCTGGACCAGCTCCGCGACCGCTGCGCCTGACCCGCCTCACACCGGCAACGCGGTCCCGGTCAACTCCTCGGCGACCGCCCACAACGACGCCGCCAGATCCACCCCACGCGTGCTGCGCGGCAACCCCGCCTTGATCGTCGGCCCGACCAGCCCGAGGTGCCGCGGCCCGTAGTAGGCGCCCTGCTCCGCCGCCGGATCCGCCGCCGCGAACAGCAACGGCTCGGTGCCCTGCGCGACGCCCTGGGAGGGCAGCAGGGTGAAGTCGCCGCGGAACAGCGTGCGCTGCCGGGCCCGCCCCAGGTTGGGGCCGCTGGTCTGCAGGTTCGTCCGGGTGTAGCCGGGGTGCGCGCCGGTGCTGAGCAGGTCCCAGCCGCGCTCGGTGGCGACCGCGGCCAGGCGCCGGGCCATCAGCAAGTTGGCCAGCTTGGACTGCGCGTAGGAGAAGACAGGGCGGTATCGCCCGGCGAACTGCAGGTCGTCGAAGTGGATCCGACCGAAGTTCGCGGTGCCGCTGGCCATGGTCGCCACCCGGGGCGAATCGGCGCGCAACAGCAACGGCAGCACCAGGTTCGTCAGCGCGAACGGCCCGAGGAAGTTGCTGCCGAACTGCAGCTCGAACCCGTCCGCGGTGGTCATCCGGGTGGGCGGGGCCATCACCCCGGCGTTGTTGACCAGCGTGTGCACCGGCTCGCCCTGCTCAGCCAGCTCCCGCGCGAACGCCCGCACACTGCCCAGATCGGCCAGATCGACCCGCCTGACCTCCAGCTGGGCCGAGGGCACCCGCGCCAGGATCTCCGCCTTGGCCGCCTCGCCCTTGGCCGGCGTGCGCACCGCCATGACCACCCGCGCCCCGGCCGCCGCCAGCCGTGCGGTGGCCTCCTTGCCGGTGCCGCTGTTCGCCCCGGTCACCACGATCCGCCGCCCACTCTGATCAGGAACCCGGTACATGACAACTCCTAAAGATCCGCCGGTCTGTTACCTCCCCCAAGTTAACAGCCCACCGGTCTTCTAGCAACGAACCGCCGGTCTGCTATCTGTGACCCCAGCCTCTCCAGTGCGGCTACGTATTTAATTCGCCCACCCTTGACTGTGATCGGCGTCACCGGCCACGCTCGCCCCATCTTGCTACTCGTGAGTAGGGAAGGTCCCCATGGCTTCAGGTGTTCGTGCTCCCGGTCGCTTCCTGCTCGCGGCCGGCCTGGCCGCGACGATGGCCCTGCCCGCCGCGTCTGCCATCGCCGCCGCCGCGCCGGCCGGCGTCGCGCGCTACGTGGCGCTGGGCGACTCCTTCGCCTCCGTCGGCACCCTGACCAACATCCACCTCGACCCGGTGGGCTGCGCCCGCTCCAAGGACAACTACCCGGCCCGGCTGGCCGCCCGGCTCAAGCCGAAGACCTTCGTCGACCGCACCTGCGGCGCCGCCACCACTCCTGACATGACCGCCCCCCAACAGGTCCCCCTGGGCGTCAACCCACCCCAGTTCGACTCCCTGACCCCCGACACCGACCTGGTCACCCTGACCATCGGCGGCAACGACATCGGCTTCGCCGAGATCGTCCTGACCTGCGCCACCCTCAGCGTCACCGACCCCGCGGGCGCCCCCTGCAAGAAGCACTTCACCCAGGACGGCGACCAGCTCCAGCGCCGCATCGCCGACCTGGGCCCCAAACTCACCAAGGTCCTCACCGGCATCAAAGCCAAGTCCCCCAAGGCCCGCATCGCCGTAGTCGGCTACCTCCGCATCCTCCCGCCCAGCAAGGGCTGCTGGCCGCTCGTCCCGATCGCCGCAGGCGACGTGGCCTACTTCGAGACGGTCCAGGCCCACCTGAACACCAGCATCGGCGGCTGGGCCAAGGCCGCGGGCGCCACCTTCGTCAACCCGGGCCTGGTGACCGGGCACGACGTGTGCCAGCTGCCGGGCACGAAGTGGGTCGAGGGCCTGATCCCGACCTCGCTGTCGGTGCCGGTGCACCCGAACGCGCTGGGCCAGGACTACGTCGGCGGCCTGACCGCCGACGCACTGCGTTAAGACCGGTCGATCAGCACCCGCATCCGCTCGGCTTCCAACCCACGCCGCTGCTGCACGAACAGCTCCAGCGCCTGCTTCCACGCGGCTTGTGCCGCATCCGGATCCCTGCTGGCCAGGGCGTCACCGAGGCGGACCAGCACGTCTGCCTCGGTGGCGGCATCGGTCCGCTGCCGGCACAGTGCCAGGGCTTGCTGGTAAAGGTCGATCGCCTGGTCCAGGTCGCCGGTGCGGAAGGCGATGTAGCCGAGGCTGAGCAGGCAACGAGGGATGCCGCGCTGGCTGTTGTCCTGCTGGCAGCGGGCCAACGCTGCCGCGCAGTGCTCCTGAGCGGTGGTCAGGTCGCCGAGCAGCGCGGTGTACCAGCCGACCTCGTTGAGCGCGTGCGCGCCGCTGACGCTGTGCGCGAGCTGGTCGTAGAGCCGCATCGCCTCGCGGGAATGCTGCAGCGCCTGCTGGTAGTCCTCGCGCAGCGCGTAAGTCGTCGCCACCGCGCGGTGGGTGTGCGCCTGCCCGAGCTGGTCATCGTCGGCCGCGGCCACCTCCAGACCGCGTTCCAGGTGCTGCAACGCCTCATCGTGCTTGCCGAGCTGCCCGCAAGCCCGGCCCAGATGCCGGTAGGCCTGGGTGCGGTAGAGGGCTTTGCTCAGCTGCGCGGCAGCTGCGGTCCCGGCCCGCCACATGGTGTGGTTGTCGTGCAGGTGCCCCTGGCCCAGGTTGAACGAGGTCATGGTCCAGGCCAGCTGCCACACCGCCGCATCGCGGTGCTGCTGCACCGCAAGGTGCTGTGCTGCCATCAGATTGGCGTGCTCGGCGGCGAACCACGCCTCGGCTTCCGCCTCGCTGGCCGGGGGCACCGGCACGCAGCCGTCGAGCAGGTCGGGCAGCTCAATCTCGATGTGGTGCTTAATGAGCTGCCGGTCCGCGCCGTGCGCCATGTGCACGTAGAAGTCGAACAGCCGCTGGGGGCCCAGCTCCTGATCCCGCTGGGAAAGTTCATCCTCGGCCACCTTGCTGGCGTACAGGCGCACCAGGTCGTGCATGCGGTAGCGCTCGTGCTCGCACTGGAGCAGGGACACCGCCACCAACTCGTCGAGGATCCGCTCCACCCGCGACTCCGCCAGCCCGGCCAGACTTGCCGCTGCCGCAACACTGATGTCCTGTCCGGGAGCCAGTCCCAGCAACGCGAACACCTTCTTCTGGTTGCCGGACAGACCCCGGTACGAACTGGACAGCACCGTCTGCACCGAGTCCGGTTCCGTGCCACCCAGCGCGGCCAGTCGCTCACGCTCATCACGCAGCAGTCTGGCCTGCTTCGCCAGCGAAAGGTCGCCCTGGCGCACCTGGGCAGCTACGACGCTCAACGCCAGCGGCAACCCGGCACACCAGTGCAGCAGCTCAGCTGTTGCTTCCGGCTCCGCATCCAGCCGCTGCTGTCCCAGTCGCCGGCCCAGCAGTTCTGTGGCCGCCTCGTCGTTGAGGACCTTGACGTCCACCGGGTGGAAGGGCGTGCTGACCTGCAACCCGGCCAGCCGGTTGCGACTGGTGATGAGCACGGTGCAGGTGTCCCCGCCGGGCACCAGGTCCTTGACCTGCGCGCCGTCTAGGGCGTTGTCGAGCACGATGAGCACTTTCCGGTTAGCCAGCCGGGTCCGGTACAGCCCACGCTGGGCCTGCTCCTCCGCGGGGATCTGGTCCGGCGGCACGCCGAGCGCGGTCAGGAACCCGTGCACGGCCTCCCGCGGCGCCATCGGCGGGTCCGCCGGGTGGAATCCGTTCAGGTCGACGAACAACTGACCGTCCGGAAAACGTTCGAGGTTCTGGTACGCCCAGTGCAGCGCCAGCCAGGTCTTGCCCACCCCGCCGGTGCCGTTCAGCGCCGAGATCACCACGGTGGCGCCCGCTGATGCCCCGTCATCTAGGGCCTTGCTCAGCGCCGCCAGCTCGTCCGCCCGGCCGGTGAACGTGCCCGGTGAGTGCGGTAGTTGCCGCGGTGTCGGCCAAACCCAGTCGGCGGAGATCGCGACCCCGCCGTAGATCGTCCCGGCCTGCACCAGGTTCCCGCTCACCGGTCCGCCAACGGTGTTGTGAACCTCGGGGGTGGCCGACATGGCGCACAGTTTGCCCGACTGGCAACAACAAGTGCCCACTATCGGGCGAGCGTCCTAACTCTGCTGGATGACAGCCCGCCACGTGCGGCGACGATCCCGGTTCCCGCCGATCGCCAACTTGATTCATTCCAGAAAATGGGCCAGACTGCCGCCTGTGCCCACCACCTCGGACTTCGAGCGCATGTTGCGTGGGGCCGCCCTGCGGGTGACCCGGCCGCGGCTGGCGGTGCTCGCCGCGGTGCACACGAACCCGCACGCCGACACCGATTCCATCCTCGGTGTGGTGCGCACGGATCTCGGCGCCGTGTCGCACCAGGCGGTCTACGACGTGCTGCGGGCGCTGACCGGGGCGGGTCTGCTGCGGCGGATCGAGCCGCCGGGTTCGGTGGCCCGCTATGAGGCCAGGGTCGGGGACAACCACCACCACGTTGTGTGCCGGTCCTGCGGCGCCATCGCCGATGTCGACTGCGCCGTCGGCGCCGCGCCCTGCCTGACCGCCTCCAACGACCACGGGTTCGTCATCGACGAGGCCGAGGTCATCTACTGGGGCCTGTGCCCCGGCTGCTCCACCACAACCAGTTCCTGAGCAACCCTTTGATCTTGGAAGGATTCCCGTGGCTGACAGCCCTGACGCCGTTGTTGGAGAGATGAATGAGGAAGCCGCGGGCGGGTGCCCGGTCTCGGCGGGGCGCCTGAGTCACCCGACCGAGGGCGGCGGCAACCGTGACTGGTGGCCGAACCAGCTCAACCTGGCCATCCTGCGCAAGCACTCCGAGGTCGCCAACCCGATGGACGGGGACTTCGACTACGCCGCGGAGTTCCAGACCGTCGACCTGGACGCGCTGGCGCGTGATGTCGACGAGGTGCTGACCACGTCCAAGGACTGGTGGCCCGCTGACTTCGGCCACTACGGGCCGTTCATGATCCGGATGGCCTGGCACAGCGCGGGCACCTACCGCACCCACGACGGCCGCGGTGGCGCCGGCGCGGGCATGCAGCGCTTCGCGCCGCTGAACAGCTGGCCGGACAACGGAAACCTGGACAAGGCGCGCCGCCTGCTGTGGCCGGTGAAGAAGAAGTACGGCCGCAAGATCTCCTGGGCGGACCTGATGATCTTCACGGGCAACCGCGCCCTGGAGACCATGGGTTTCACCACCTTCGGCTTCGCCGGCGGTCGCGCGGACGTCTGGGAGCCGGACCAGGACGTGTACTGGGGCCCGGAGCGCACCTGGCTCGGCGGCGACGAGCGCTACTCCGGTGACCGCGACCTGGAGAACCCGCTGGCCGCGGTCCAGATGGGCCTGATCTACGTCAACCCCGAGGGCCCCAACGGAAACCCGGACCCGCTGGCCTCGGCCCGCGACATCCGGGACACCTTCGGCCGGATGGCGATGAACGACGAGGAGACCGTCGCGCTGATCGCCGGCGGCCACACCTTCGGCAAGGCGCACGGCGCGGCCGACCCGGACAAGTACGTCGGGGCCGAGCCCGAGGGCGCGCCGCTGGAGGAGCAGGGCCTGGGCTGGCGCAACAGCTTCGGCTCCGGCAAGGGCCGGGACACCATCACCAGCGGTCTCGAGGTCACCTGGACGGCCACGCCGACCAAGTGGGGCAACGGTTTCTTCCAGAACCTCTTCGGCTACGAGTGGGAGCTGACCAAGAGCCCGGCCGGCGCCCACCAGTGGCAGCCCAAGGACGGCGGCGGCGCGAACACCGTGCCCGACCCCGAGGACGGCTCGCTCACCCGCCCGCCGACCATGCTGACCACCGACCTGGCGCTGCGCTTCGACCCGATCTACGAGCCGATCTCGCGCCGGTTCCTGGAGCACCCGGACCAGTTCGCGGACGCCTTCGCCCGTGCCTGGTTCAAGCTGACCCACCGCGACATGGGCCCGCTGCAGCGCTACCTCGGCCCGCTGGTGCCGCAGGAGAAGCTGCTGTGGCAGGACGTCATCCCCGAGGTGACGCACGAGCTGATCAACGCCGAGGACGTGGCCGCGCTCAAGGCCAAGGTGCTCGACTCCGGCCTGTCGGTCGCCCAGCTCGTCTCCACCGCGTGGGCCTCGGCCGCCACCTTCCGCGGCAGTGACAAGCGCGGCGGGGCCAACGGCGCCCGCATCCGCCTGGAGCCGCAGCGGGCCTGGGAGGTCAACGGTCCGGACACGCTGGCCACCGTGCTGCGCACGCTGGAAGGCATCCAGGAGAGCTTCAACAGCGCCCAGACCGGCGGCAAGCAGGTCTCCCTCGCCGACCTGATCGTCCTCGGCGGCGCCGCCGCGGTCGAGCAGGCCGCCAGGAACGCCGGCCACGACGTCCAGGTGCCGTTCACCCCCGGCCGCGCCGACGCCACGCAGGACCAGACCGACGTCGAGTCCTTCGCCGCGCTGGAGCCGACCGCGGACGGCTTCCGCAACTACCGCGGCAAGGGCCACCGCCTGCCTGCCGAGTACCTGCTCATCGACCGGGCGAACCTGCTCACCCTGAGCGCCCCCGAGCTGACCGTCCTGGTGGGCGGCCTGCGCGTGCTGGGCGCGAACCACCAGCAGTCCACGCTGGGTGTGCTCACCACCGCGGTGGAGTCGCTGACCAACGACTTCTTCGTGAACCTGCTCGACATGGACACCGAGTGGAAGCCGGCCAACGCCGACGCGGAGACCTTCGAGGGCCGCGACCGCGTCACCGGCGAGGTCAAGTGGACCGGCAGCCGCGTCGACCTGGTGTTCGGCTCGAACTCCGAGCTGCGCGCCGTCGCCGAGGTCTACGCCAGCGATGACGCCCAGAAGAAGTTCGTCAAGGACTTCATCGCCGCCTGGGACAAGGTCATGCAGCTGGACCGCTTCGACCTGGTCTGATCGGACCGTCCAGGCCGGCCGCCACCCGGCCGGCCTGGACGCCGAGGCGCCGCGCCGCCAATTGAGGTGAACTGCGCGACCCACTCGACCCGTACTTCTGCACAAGTCGGAATCGAACCGGTGCAGGAGGTCGTCGAATGCGCGCTCGACACAAGAGGATCAACCGCCCGAAGATCGTGGTGACCGCGGCAACCATCACCCTGGCCGCAGCGGTGGTCATCGCCCTGCCTCAGGCCAACGCCGCCAACACGGACGCGGTAGACCCCGCCGCCGCACCCACGGAAACCTTGCGCAGCAAGGCATCCATCCCCGGCACCGCCTGGGCGGAAGATCCCCAGACCGGCCAGGTCGTGGTCACCGCGGACAGCACCGTCAAGGGCGACAAGTGGAACACCCTGATGTCCACCGTCGGCTCCATCGGCACGAGCAAGGTCCGCGTCCAACGCGCCCCCGGCAAGTTCACCCTCTTCGCCGAAGGCGGCGACGCCATCTTCAGCGGTAACTCCCGCTGCTCCCTGGGCTTCAACGTCACCACCAACGCCGGCGCCCCCGCCATCCTCACCGCGGGCCACTGCGTGACCGCGGCCCGCCGCTGGTCCCTGACCCAGGGCGGCGCCCCCATCGCCACCGCCCGCCAGTCCAGATTCCCCGGCAACGGCGACTTCGCCCTCCTCACCTACGACAACCCCGCCACCCGACCCCCCAGCGCGGTCGACACCGGCGGCGGCCGCATCGTGCAAATCCGCCGAGCAGCCGCGGCCACCGTGAACCAGCGCGTCTTCCGCATGGGCAGCACCACCGGCCTGCGCAACGGCCGGGTGACCGCGCTCGGCGCGACCGTGAACTACCCGGAGGGGACGGTCACGGGGCTCATCCAGACGACCGTGTGCGCGGAGCCCGGGGACAGTGGTGGGTCGCTGTTCACGCAGGACGGGAGCGCCATTGGGCTGACTTCGGGTGGGAGTGGGGATTGCCGGTCCGGCGGGGTGACGTTCTTCCAGCCGGTGACCACGGCGTTGGCCGCGGTCGGAGCCAAGATCAGCGGCACCTGACCCCGTGCGTCATGATGCTGGATTTTCGTGTCCGAGTGACCACATGAACACCTGTAGTGCGCAGGCAAGCTACTTTTTTGTGTCCGAGGGGGGACTTGAACCCCCACCCCCTTTCGGGGACTAGCACCTCAAGCTAGCGCGTCTGCCATTCCGCCACCCGGACCGGTGGAAGGACCCCGTTGACCAGCGTCAGCGGGCTCCGTCCCGCCCAGCCTAGCGCACCCCCTCCATCACCCCCGCCACGGGGCGCTCCGACCGGGTTTCCCGCGTGGTGGGCTGGGGGTTGTCGGGGGTGGTGGTTACCCTCGCGCCGTGCTGACCGTCTCCACCGTCAATGTCAACGGCCTGCGGGCCGCCGCCAAGAAGGGCTTCCTGCCCTGGCTCGCTGCCACCAGCGCCCAGGTGGTGTGTTTGCAGGAGGTGCGGGCTGAGCCGGGGCAGTTGACCGAGGAGGTGCGGGAACCCGAGGGCTGGCATGTGGTGCACGCGCACAGCGAGCTGAAGGGGCGGGCCGGGGTGTCGTTGCTGACCCGGGAGCAGCCTTCGGCGGTGCGGATTGGGTTCGGGGTGGCCGAGTTTGATCGCAGTGGGCGTTATGCCGAGGTGGATCTGCCTGGGCTCACCGTTGGCAGCCTCTACCTGCCCAGTGGTGATGTCGGGACCGAGCGCCAGGAGGAGAAGGAGCGGTTCATGGCCGGCTTCCTGCCTTACCTGATCGAGCGCCGGGAGAAGGCCGCGGCCGAGGGGCGGGAGGTGCTGGTCTGTGGGGACTGGAACATCGCGCACCAGGAGATCGATCTCAAGAACTGGAAGAGCAACCAGAAGGAGTCCGGGTTCCTGCCTGAGGAACGGGCCTGGCTGGGGCGGGTGCTGGGCGAGGGCGGCTATGTGGACGTGCACCGCGCGCTCCAGCCCGAGGGGCCTGGGCCGTACACCTGGTGGTCCTACCGCGGCAAGGCATACGACAACGACTCGGGCTGGCGGATCGACTACCACCTGGCCACCGCCGGACTGGCCGGGCGCGCCCGGACCGCGGTGGTCGAGCGGGCCGCGACCTACGCCGAGCGCTGGTCCGACCACTCGCCCGTCACGGTGACCTACGCCGCCTGATCCCAGCCGCGTCGCATCGGGACTCCCTGGTTTCTTATTCCCGAATTCTCGGTGATATTTGGTACGACGCCCTCGGCCCGCGCGTCGTTCCCTCCGGTCACCACCGGTGCCTAGGCTGCTGTGGTGACCGCGGATGATCAGCGACCCAGTCCATCGGCGATCCGGCGCGCGCTTCGGCGGGCCCGGGACGGCGTCAGCCTGGACGCGGCGGAGGCGGCGGTGCTGCTGGCCGCGCGGGACGAGGAGTTCGAGCAGTTGCTGGCCGCCGCGGCGACCGTGCGGGACGCGCATCTGCGGGCCGAGGGCCGCGAGGGCCTGGTCACCTACAGCCGCAAGGTGTTCATCCCGCTGACCCGGTTGTGCCGGGACCGCTGTCACTACTGCACCTTCGTCACCGTCCCGCACCGGGTGCCCGGCGCCTACCTCGAACGCGAGGAGGTGCTCGAGATCGCCCGCCAGGGCGCGGCCATGGGCTGCAAGGAAGCCCTCTTCACCCTGGGCGATCGGCCGGAGGAGCGCTGGCCGCAGGCCAAGGAGTGGCTGGACGAACGCGGTTATTCCTCCACTGTGGACTATGTCCGCGCCTGCGCGATCGCGGTGCTGGAGGAGACCGGGCTGCTGCCGCACCTCAACCCTGGCGTGCTGAGCTGGGAGGAACTCCAGCGGCTCAAGCCGGTCGCGCCCAGCATGGGCATGATGCTGGAGACCACCGCGACCCGGCTGTGGAGCGAGCCGGGCGGCCCGCACTACGGCTCGCCGGACAAGGAGCCCGCGGTCCGGCTGCGTTCGATCACCGACGCCGGCCGGGTCGGCGTGCCGTTCACCACCGGCATCCTGATCGGCATTGGCGAGAATCTCACTGAGCGCGCCGAATCTTTGCTCGCGATCCGCCAGATCGCCCGGCAATACGGGCACATCCAAGAGATCATCGTGCAGAACTTCCTGGCCAAGCCGGGCACCGCGATGATGCACGCGCCCGACGCCGATCTGCGCGAGCTGGCCGCCACCGTCGCGGTCGCCCGGCTGCTGATGCCGTCGGGGGTGAGCGTGCAGGCGCCGCCGAACCTGGTCGGCAACGAGCACCTGCTGATGCTGCGGGCCGGTATCGACGACTGGGGCGGCGTGTCCCCGCTGACCGCCGACCACGTCAACCCGGAGAAGCCCTGGCCGCAGATCGAATCGCTGGCCGCGACCACAGCCGAGGCCGGGTTCACCCTGGTCGAGCGGCTGACCGCGTACCCGAAGTTCGTCCGCCAGGGTCAGCCCTGGTTCGACGTCCGGGTGCTGCCGCACATCACCGCGCTGGCCCAGCCGGGCGGGCTGGCCGACATGGCCGCGCCCGTTGTCGGGCACGAGTGGCAGGAGCCGGACGGCGGACTGGCCGGCACCGGCCGGGTGGACCTGCACACCAGCATCGACACCGAGGGCCGCACCGGGGACCGCCGCAGCGACTTCGACTCCGTCTACGGCGACTGGGACGAGCTGCGCAGCCAGGCCGGTGGCGCGGTCACCCCGGAGCGGCTGGACGAGGACGTGCGGGCCGGCTTACGGCTGGCCGAGTCCGATCCGGCCGCGCTGCTGGAGGAGCGCAACGCCGCCGCCGCGCTGGCCCTGTTCACCGCGGATGGACCGGCGCTGGAGACCATGACCAGGCTGGCCGACCAGCTGCGCGCCGAGGTGATCGGCGCGGACGTCACCTACGTGGTCAACCGCAACATCAACTTCTCCAACGTCTGCTACGTCGGCTGCCGCTTCTGCGCCTTCGCCCAGCGGGAACGCGACGCGGACGCCTTCCGGCTCAGCCCGGAGCAGGTCGCCGACCGGGCCGAGGAAGCCTGGAACGAGGGCGCCACCGAGATCTGCATGCAGGGCGGCATCGACCCGGAAATCCCGGTCACCGGCTACGCCGACCTGGTGCGCGCGATCAAGGCGCGGGTGCCCGGCATGCACGTGCACGCGTTCAGCCCGATGGAGATCGTCAGCGGCGCGACCAAGGCCGGGGTCAGCATCGCGGAGTGGCTGACCGAGCTGCGCGACGCCGGGCTGGACACCATCCCCGGCACCGCCGCGGAGATCCTCGACGACGAGGTCCGCTGGGTGCTGACCAAGGGCAAGCTGCCCACCGCGACCTGGCTGGAAGTGGTCGGCACCGCGCACAAACTGGGCATCCGCTCCAGCTCCACGATGATGTACGGCCACGTCGACCACCCGGGGCACTGGCTCGGGCACCTGCGCACGCTGGCCAGGCTGCAGGACGAGACCGGCGGCTTCACCGAGTTCGTGCCGTTGCCCTTCGTGCACCGCAACGCGCCGATCTACCTCGCCGGGGTGGCCCGTCCCGGCCCGACCCGGCGGGACAACCGGGCCGTGCACGCGATGGCCCGGCTGGCTCTGCACGGGCGAATCCGCAACATCCAGTGCTCCTGGGTCAAGCTCGGCGACGAGGGCACCGCGGACGTGCTCACCGGCGGCGCGAACGATCTCGGCGGCACCCTGATGGAGGAGACGATCAGCCGTATGGCCGGGTCAGAGCATGGTTCGGCCCGCACTGTCCAGCAGCTTCACTCGATCGCGGCCGCGGTGCACCGGCCCGCGCGAGAGCGCACTACCACGTATGCCCAGTAGATGATCAAGTAGCCGGGTGAAAGCGGGTTGTCACCGGCCCGCTACTCTGCCTCACGTAACGAAGGTGCAACCGGCGGCAAATATGAGCGGGTTGACACGTTCGGTAGCTTTTCCCCGCAGAACCACAGGTACCCTCACTCGAACGGGTTAACCGTGCTTTGGGAGGAACGCTCGTGAGCAGCCGCACCGCTCGTGCCGTCCCGCGCGTGATCACCACGCTCCTGGTCGTGCCGGCAACCGGTCTTCTCGCTTCCGGAGTCGCCAACGCAGGCGAGACCGCGCAGGCCGCGGTCGCCGCGTCGGTGGGAACCACCGGCCTGGTGCCGATCGTCGCGGTCGCCCTGGGCGTCGGCGGCATGGTCGCCGGGGTGGTCCGCGGTCTGCGCGGGCAGGCCAAGGTCGACCCGGCCAACGAGCGAATCAACCCGTAGCTCCCACGGTCATCGCGGCACCTGCGAGAATCGCGGACGTGCCAAGCGACGTGTCCACCCCCGTGGCCGAGCCCCGTCCCCGGGTGCTCTCCGGAATCCAGCCCACCGCCGACTCCTTCCACCTCGGCAACTACCTCGGTGCGCTGCGGCAGTGGGTGGCCCTGCAGGAGGACCACGACGCCTTCTACTGCGTGGTCGACCTGCACGCGATCACCGTCGAGCAGAACCCGGCCGAACTGCGCCAGCGCACCAGGGTCTCGGTGGCCCAGCTGCTCGCGCTGGGCATCGACCCGGAGCGCGCCACCCTGTTCGTGCAGAGCCACGTGGCCGAGCACGCCCAGCTCGGCTGGGTGATGCAGTGCCTGACCGGCTTCGGCGAGGCCGGGCGGATGACCCAGTTCAAGGACAAGTCGGCCCGCCAGGCCGCCGAGCATGTCAGCGTCGGGCTGTTCACCTACCCGATCCTGCAGGCCGCGGACATCCTGCTGTACCAGGCCAACCGGGTGCCGGTGGGCGAGGACCAGCGCCAGCACCTGGAGCTGACCCGCGACCTGGCCAACCGGTTCAACTCCCGGTACAGCCCCACTTTCACCGTGCCCGAGGCGCACATCGTCAAGGGCACGGCCAAGATCTACGACCTGCAGGAACCGACGGCCAAGATGAGCAAGTCGGTCCCGGCGGGCGTGATCGAGCTGCTGGCCGACCCGAAGGCCTCGGCGAAGAAGATCCGCTCCGCGGTCACCGACACCGAGCGGGAGATCCGCTTCGACGCCGAGCACAAGGCGGGTATCTCCAACCTGCTCACCATCTACTCCTCGCTCACCGGCAAGTCCGTGGCCGAGCTGGAGGCGCAGTACACCGGGCAGGGCTACGGGGACTTCAAGAAGGACCTCGGCGAGGTCGTGATCGAGTGGGTCACCCCGATCCAGGACAAGGTCAAGGCGTACCTGGACGACAAGGCCGAGCTGGACAAGATCATGCAGCGCGGCGCGGAGCGGGCCAGGCACGTGGCCGCCCGCACGCTGGCCAAGGTCTACAAGAAGGTCGGCTTCCTCCCGCTCGGCGGCTGACACTGCGCCGTGCGGGTGAGTTGATCAGGCGAATGGCGGCTCACCCCGGTTAGCGTTTCGGGGTGAGCACCGAGAAGCCGTCCTGGTTCGCCAGGCAGCGGGAGCGATTCCCCTGGCTGGATCACCTCGTCCGGGCCGGCGGGCGGTACCAGGAGCGCTACGGCGACCACTACGCGGCCGCGATCACCTACTTCAGCGTGCTCTCGCTGGTGCCGGTGCTCATGGTCGCCTTCGCCGCGGCCGGTCTGGTGCTCTCCGGCAACACCGAGCTGCTGGACCAGGCCAAGGCCGAGCTGGCCGCCGCGGTGCCGGACAAGGCGCTCAGCGACACGCTGACCAGGGCCGTGCAGCAGGCGATCGACCAGCGGTACGCGGTCGGCATCATCGGTCTCGCGGTCGCGCTGTACTCCGGCGTCGGCTGGATGACCAACCTGCGCGACGCGATCACCGCGCAGTGGGGTCAGGCCCGCGAGGAGCTGCCGCTGCTGCGCACCTACCTGGTCGACTTCCTGTCCCTGATCGGCCTTGGCCTGGCGCTGGTGGTCAGTTTCGGGCTGACCACGCTGGCCCAGGGCTTCGCCGAGGACCTGCTCGACCTCGTCGGCCTGCACAACCAGGGCCTGCCCAGGGTGCTGTTCCTCGGCTTGGCCGTGCTGCTGTCGGTGGTGGCCAACTTCGGCGTGTTCCTCTGGGTGCTGGCCTGGCTGCCGCGCAAGCGGGTCAGCGCCCGCAGCGCGCTCAAGGGCGCGCTGGCCGCGGCCATCGGCTTCGAGCTGCTCAAGCAGGTCGGCGGCATCTACCTGCGCAGCATCAGCGCCAGTCCGGCAGGTGCGGCCTTCGGCTCGCTGCTGGGTCTGCTGGTCTTCATCTACCTGGTCTCCCGCTTCCTGCTCTTCGTCACCGCCTGGACCGCCACCGCGCGGGACAACCTGGCCGCGGAGCCGATCCAGCCACCGCCGCCCGCGGTGATCCGGCCGGTGGTGGAGGTGCGCGGCGGACCCGCGCCCCGGCAGACCGCGGCACTGCTGGGCATCGGCGCGGCCGTCGGACTGCTGCTGCGCGGCCTGTTCCGCTCCCGGCGGGACTGAAACAGGCCGGAGCGGCGGCCCGTCAGCGGCTGGCGTTGAGCCGGGCGGCCTGGCGGGTCAGGTGGGCGACCTCGGCCAGGTTGGTCGCCTGATGGGCGGCCTCGGCGTAGAGCCGGGCCGCCGTGGCCAGATCGCCGTCCCGCTCGTGCAGGTAGGCCGCTACCGCGGTGTAACGCGGCAGCGAGCCGTCCAGCGCGGCCAAGGCCGCCAGTCCGGCCCGCGGTCCGTCGGCCTCGCCAACGGCCACCGCCCGGTTGAGCCGGACAACCGGGCTGTCGGTCAGCTGGGCGAGTTCGTCGTACCACTCCACGATCTGCACCCAGTCGGTCTCCGCGGCGGCGGGCGCGTCGGCGTGCAGGGCCGCGATGGCCGCCTGGGCCTGGAACTCGCCCAGCCGGTCCCTGGCCAGCGCCGCCTGCAGGATGGCCACACCCTCGGCGATCAGGGTGGTGTCCCACCGGGTGCGGTCCTGCTCGGCCAGCGGCACCAGCTCGCCCTCCGGCGTGGTCCGGGCGGCGCGCCGGGCGTGGTGCAGCAGCATCAGCGCGAGCAGCCCGGCCACCTCGGGGTGGTCGATGGCGGCCACGAGCTGCCGGGTGAGCCGGATGGCCTCGGCGGCGAGGTCGACGTCGCCGGAGTAGCCCTCGTTGAAGACCAGGTAGAGCACCCGCAGCACGGTGGCCACGTCGCCGGACTGGTCGAAACGCACCTCGGCGACAGTGCGCTTGGCCCGGCTGATCCGCTGCGCCATGGTCGCCTCGGGCACCAGGTATGCCTGGGCGATCTGGCGGGTGGTCAGCCCGCCCACGGCGCGCAGGGTGAGCGCGACCGCGGAGGAGGGCGTCAGCGACGGGTGCGTGCACAGGAAGTAGAGCTGGAGCGTGTCGTCCGTCGCGGGTGCCGGACCGGGCGCGGGTTCCTCCTCGACCAGGTCTTCCCGCCGCCTGCGGGCGGTCTCGGCCCTGGTCGCGTCCAGGAACTTGCGCCAGGCCACGGTGACCAGCCAGCCCTTGGGATCCCGCGGCTCCTCCGCCGGCCAGACCCGGAGCGCCTCGACCAGGGCGTCCTGCACGGCATCCTCGGCCGCCGCGAAATCCGCTCCGCGGCGGACGAGGATGCCGAGTACTCCCGGGGTGAGGCTACGGAGCAGGACCTCGTTCAGCACCGAGGTCATTCGGTGATGGTCGGCGGCACGCCGTGGAACGGGCGCACCTCGAGCCACTCGTGGATCGGCTTGCCGCCGGCCCCTGGCGCGGCGGACAGCTCACCGGCCAGTTCGATGGCCCGCTGCTGGCTGTCGACGTCGATCACCATCCAGCCCGCGATGAGGTCCTTGGTCTCGGCGAACGGGCCGTCGGTGACCGGCGGGCGTCCCTCGCCGCCGTACTGGACCCACAGGCCCTCGGGGGCCAGCGCCTGGCCGTCGACGTACTCGCCGGTCTTGGTCAGCCGGTCCGCGAAGTCCTGCATGTACTGGATGTGGGCCGAGATCTCTGCCGGGGTCCACTGGTCCATGGGCACGTCGTTGACCGCAGCCGGGGCGCCGCTGTAGTGCTTGAGCAGCAGGTACTTGGCCATTGTGGTTCTCCTTGGTGCTGGTGCGACCCAGTGTGGTCGCTTTCACGGCAGGGACGGAGCAGGCCGCGGGATCTCGACATCACCGCCCAAGATTTCTCAGATTTTCTTCGCCGAACCCCCTGAGCTGCGGAAGAGCCCGGAAAAGCACGATGCCGCCCTCCCGGCGTGGGGAGGGCGGCATCGTCACGTTGACGTCGCTGCGGGCCGCTCAGACGGCCGCGGCGGCCGCTCGTGCCCGGGCCGCCGCCTTCGCCCGCTTCTTCCGGACGTAGAGGAAGGCGAAGATGATCACGAACACGCCGGCCGCGATGGTCAGCGGCAGGCCCACGTTGCCGAAGGGGGTGACCGCGGCGGCGGAGGGGTTCTCCGGGGCGGTGATGCCGCCGTTGCCGTCCTGCTTGGCCTGGGCCGCGCCGCCGTCACCGCTGGCCGCGGTCTCCGCGGGGGCCCGCTCCACCAGCTGGCCGACCGGCTCCGAGGCCGCCTTGACGCTGTAGCCGTAGTCCAGCAGCTTGGCCGCCTGGGTGTAGACCGACTGGGCGCCGATCTTCTCCGCCCTGATCAGCACCGCGACCAGCCGGCGGCCGCCCTTCTCCGCCGCGCCGATGAAGGTGTGCCTGGCGTCGTCGGTGAAGCCGGTCTTGCCGCCCAGCGCGCCGGTGTACAGGGCCAGCAGCTGGTTGTCGTTGCTGACCTTGAAGGCCGGCTTGTTGCCGTAGCCGGGGAAGTTGAAGGACTTGGTGGCGACCGCCTTGGCGATCTCCGGGTTCTTCAGCGCGGCCTTGAAGATGACCGCCTGGTCGTAGGCCGAGGTGGACATCCCGGGGCCGTCCAGGCCGGAGGGGGTGGCCGCCCGGGTGTCCAGCGCGCCGAGCTGGCGGGCGAGCTGGTTCATCTTGCGCACCGTCTCGTCCACGCCGCCGAGCTTGCGGGCCAGCGCGTGCGCCGCGTCGTTGCCCGAGTCCAGCATCATGCCGGTGATCAGGTCCTTGACGGTGTACTTGCCGCCGACCCCGACCCCGACCTTGCTGCCCTCCTGCTCGGTGTCCGCCTTCTCCCCGACGATCACTGTCGAGGGGTCCAGCTCCTTGAGCGCGACCAGCGCGGTCAGCACCTTGATGATGGAGGCAGGGCGGTGCCGGGCGTGCGGGTCCTTGGCCGCGATGATCGCGCCTGAGTTCAGGTCCGCGACCACCCAGGACTGGGCGTTGAGCAGGTTCGGGCCCGGCGGCGCCGGAGCACCGCTGGGGGTGATCACGCCGCAGTCGTAGAGCCGCGAGCCGCCGACCGGCTTGGCCGGGACCGGCAGCGGGCCGGGCGCGGTCTTACCGGGTTTGGGCTGCTCGGACATGTCCACCGCGGGCGGCGGAATGCTGCGGTCCTGACAGGAGGCGGACGGACTCGACGAGGTCGGCGTCGTGGTCTGCGACGGCTGGGCCAGCACGACCGGAGCGCTCAGCACCGCGGCAGCCAGCAGCGCGCAGACAGAGGCGACCAGCGCCGTTGCGGGGCGGTGGGCGGTAGATGGCACAAGGGCAGGCTAGCCACCCCGGCCCGGGAACGGTATTCGGCCCACCGGAATACTGCGGTGGTGATCCTGTCCCGCCGTGCCTCGCTGTTCCTGCTGGCCTTCGCGCTCTGGAGCTGGTGGATCTGGCCGACGTTCCTGGTGAACATCTCCCGGGACGCCCGTTCCTGGGCCGCCGACGGCTCCCCGACCGGCTTCTTCACCGTGCACCTGGTGCTGGTCATCACGTCGCTGGTGCTCGGAACTGTGATCGGCGTCATGGGGTGGCGCGGCTTCCGTGCCATACGTAGGCAGACTACGGCATGCTGATCTGAAGAACTGCTGAATTCTTCCCACCACGAAGGAGACCGCCGTGGAGTTCGTGCGGCTTGTCCTGATCTTCCTGCACCTGCTCGGCATGGCGATGCTGGTCGGGATGATCCTGCTCCAGCTCAAGACGGCCAAGGACGGCCCGCTGAACAAGGGCTGGCTGCACGGCGTGCTGTTGCAGCTGGTCACCGGGGTCGCGCTGGTCGGCATCGCCTACCCGCTCGGCAAGGACGTGGACAACATCAAGATCGGCGTGAAGCTGCTGGTCCTGATCGCCATCGGCGCCGTCGTCGCGGCCAACCTGAGCAAACAGAAGATCGCCGGCTGGCTCGTCCCCACCCTGGCCGCCCTCACCGTCCTCAACGTCGGCGTAGCCGTCTTCTGGCGCTGACCTCGCCGACCCCGCGCGCCCAGTTGGGCCAACTGGTACGACACATTGGCCCAACTGGGCGTACCAGTTGGGCCAATGTGGTTTGAGCTGTGGGTCAGCGGCGGAAGAGCAGTGCGCGCTTCACTTCCTGGATCGCCTTGGTCACCTGGATCCCGCGCGGGCAGGCGTCCGTGCAGTTGAACGTGGTCCGGCAGCGCCAGACACCGTCGACATCGTTGAGGATGTCCAGCCGCTCCTCGGCCGCCTCATCCCGGCTGTCGAAGATGAACCGGTGCGCGTTCACGATCGCGGCGGGCCCGAAGTACGAGCCCTCCACCCAGTACACCGGGCAGCTCGTGGTGCAGCAGGCGCACAGGATGCACTTGGTGGTGTCGTCGAAGCGTTCGCGGTCGGCCGCGGACTGGATGCGTTCCTTGGACGGGTCCTGGCCGTAGTTGATCAGGTACGGCTTGACCGCCCGGAAGGCCTCGAAGAAGGGCTCCATGTCCACCAGGAGGTCCTTCTCGGCCTGCAGGCCCTTGATCGGCTCCAGGGTGATCGTGGTCGGCTTGCCCTTCTTCGCCATCAGGTCCTTGACCAGGACCTTGCAGGCCAGCCGGTTCACGCCGTTGATCCGCATCGCGTCCGAGCCGCAGACGCCGTGCGCGCAGGAGCGGCGGAAGGTCAGCGAGCCGTCGACGTACCACTTCACGTAGTGCAGCAGGTTGAGCACCCGGTCGGTGGGCAGCGCGGGCACCGAGAAGGACTCCCAGCGCGGCTCCGCGTCGGTCTCCGGGGTGAAACGCCGGATCCGGACGGTGACGAGCGTGGACCCCTCGGGGGCGGGGGGAAGGGCGCCGCGGGAACCCGCCGCGGGGGCCTCAGCAGTCGCGGTCATCAGTACTTGCGCTCCATCGGCTGGTAACGGGTGATGGTGACGGGCTTGTAGTCCAGGCGGATGTCCGCGGCCAGGCCCTCACCGTGCTTGTAGGCCATGGTGTGCCGCAGGAAGTTCACATCGTCGCGCTGCTGGTAGTCCTCGCGGGCGTGCCCGCCGCGGGACTCCTTGCGGTTGATCGCGCCCTGCACCAGCACCTCGGCCAGCTCCAGCAGGAAGCCCAGCTCGATCGCTTCCAGCAGATCCGTGTTGAACCGCTTGCCCTTGTCCTGGATGGCCACCCGCGCGTACCGCTCCTTCAGCGCCTGCACGTCGTGCAGGGCCTGCTTGAGGGTCTCCTCGGTGCGGTACACCGACGCGTTGAGGTCCATCGTGGTCTGCAGCTCGCCGCGGATGTCGGCCACCCGCTCGCCGCCGTCGGCCGACAGCATCCCGCTGACCATGGTCTGCACCAGCGTGGCCGGGTTGTCCGGCAGCTCGGTGTGCTCGACCGTCTTGGCGTACTCCGCGGCGGCGATGCCCGCGCGGCGGCCGAAGACGTTGATGTCCAGCAGCGAGTTGGTGCCCAGCCGGTTCGCGCCGTGCACGGACACGCACGCGCACTCACCGGCGGCGTAGAGGCCGGGGACCACGTTGTCGTTGTCCCGCAACACTTCGCCGGAGATCTTGGTCGGGATGCCGCCCATCGCGTAGTGCGCGGTCGGGTAGACCGGCACCTGCTCGGTCACCGGGTCGATGCCCAGGTAGGTGCGGGAGAACTCGGTGATGTCGGGCAGCTTCGCGTCCAGCACCTCGGCGCCCAGGTGGGTCAGGTCGAGGTAGACGTAGTCCTTGTGCGGGCCGGCGCCGCGGCCCTCGCGCACCTCGGTGGCCATCGCGCGGGCGACCATGTCCCGCGGCGCGAGGTCCTTGATGGTGGGCGCGTAGCGCTCCATGAACCGCTCGCCGGAGGAGTTGCGCAGGATGCCGCCCTCGCCGCGGGCGCCCTCGGTGAGCAGGATGCCCAGGCCGGCCAGGCCGGTCGGGTGGAACTGGTAGAACTCCATGTCCTCCAGCGGCAGGCCCTTGCGGAAGACGATGCCCATGCCGTCACCGGTGAGGGTGTGCGCGTTCGAGGTGGTCTTGAAGACCTTGCCGAACCCGCCGGAGGCGAACACGACCGCCTTGGCCTGGAAGACGTGGATCTCGCCGGTGGCCAGCTCCAGGGCGACCGCGCCGGTGCAGACCGGGCCGTTGTCGGTCTCGGTCAGGCAGATGTCGAGCACGTAGTACTCGTTGAAGAACTCGATGCCGTGCTTGACGCAGTTCTGGTACAGCGTCTGCAGGATCATGTGACCGGTGCGGTCGGCGGCGTAGCAAGCCCGGCGCACGGCGGCCTCGCCGTGGTTGCGGGTGTGCCCGCCGAAGCGGCGCTGGTCGATCTTGCCCTCGGGCGTGCGGTTGAACGGCAGGCCCATCTTCTCCAGGTCGAGCACCGCGTCGATGGCCTCCTTGGCCATGATCTCCGCGGCGTCCTGGTCAACCAGGTAGTCGCCACCCTTGACCGTGTCGAAGGTGTGCCACTCCCAGTTGTCCTCCTCGACGTTGGCCAGCGCGGCGCACATGCCGCCCTGGGCCGCGCCGGTGTGCGACCGGGTCGGGTAGAGCTTGGTGAGCACCGCGGTGCGGGCGCGCTGGCCGGATTCGATCGCGGCCCGCATCCCGGCGCCACCAGCGCCGACGATGATGACGTCGTACTTGTGGAACTGCATGGTGGGAGCCTCGCTCAGCCGAAGTTCGGGGTGAAGGTGAAGATCACGAACGTGCCGAGCGCGACTGTCAGGATCACGGACACGTACAGCAGCGTGGTCAGCCAGAACCGGGTGCTGTCCTTGCGCGAGTAGTCATTGATGATCGTGCGCATCCCGTTGCCGCCGTGGATCATGGCCAGCCACAGCATGGACAGGTCCCAGAACTGCCAGAACGGCGAGGCCCAGCGGCCGGCCACGAAGGCGAAGTTGACCTTGTGCACACCGCCGTCCAGGAACAGCATGATCAGCAGGTGGCCGAGCACCAGGAACACCAGCACCAGGCCGGACAGCCGCATGAACAGCCAGCTGGCCAGCTCGAAGTTGCTCCGGCGGGCGGCCCGGCGGCGCGGCTGCCGCGGCGGCGCCAGGTCGGGCGCGTTGAGGGTCGCTTCGCTCATGTCACATCCCGCCCATCAACATGCTGTACGCCTTGGCGAGCAGGTGGTACGAGCCGGGGATCATCAGCGCGGCCCAGATCACCAGCACGGTCCACATCATCGGACGCTGGAAACGGGGGCCCTTGCCCCAGAAGTCCACCAGCATGACGCGGATGCCGTTGAGCGCGTGGAAGAGCACCGCGGCGACCAGGCCCAGCTCGAACAGGACGAAGAACGGTTCCTTGTAGGTCGCGATGACCTTGTCGTACGCCTCCGGCGACACCCGCACCAGCGCGGTGTCCAGGACGTGCACGAACAGGAAGAAGAACGTGAGCACCCCGGTGATCCGGTGGGCGACCCACGACCACATGCCCAGGTCTCCCCGGTACAGCTTGCCGCCGCCGCGGGAACCCCGCTGCTGCGTCGCCGCGGCCTCTGTGCTGGCCATGGTGGACGGCCTCCAACGTCATTGCTGGATCTCTGGCACCGGTGTTCGGGCAGCCGGGGCCTTGACCCACGGGATGCTAGCCGTGTAGACGCCGGTCGACCCACTTGACGTCGCCCGCTGTGATCGACGAGACAGCCTCTCGGGGGACTCGCGCCCGCGACGCAACACGCGCGTAACTCGCGCGCGCGAACTTCGGCGCGAACGGGGGCGGCCTGTGGATGGAGCGGCCAACAATTCGGTCACGTACGGCAGACTGCCTGCGGAGTACGCCATACCGGCGGGTACGGTTCGTCGCCGGAGAGCTGCTTGTCAGGCTCGACTGTGATGTTGTAGAAGCCCCCGTCGATGGAGCCGGGGGTTGTGCCGGGCGGCCGTGAGGTAGCTCGGTGAGGCCATGTGAAGGAGACGAGAGCCGTGCGTCGGATGCGAAACGCCGCGGTGGCCGCGGTCGCGATCACCAGCGTCCTGTCGCTGGTCGCGTGCGCGAAGGACAGCGGGACGACCCCTGGCGGCAACGCCGGCGGGGCCGAGTGCCAGAAGGCCACCCCGCCCACCGTGCAGGCCGGTTCGACCAGCAGCAGCACGACCGGGACCAAGCCCGACGCCAAGGCGCTCAAGGTGGGTCTGACCTACGACATCGGCGGCCGGGGTGACGCCTCGTTCAACGACGCCGCCGCCGCGGGCATCGACCGCGCGATCGCCGAGCTGGGCGTGCAGAAGAGCAACGTCAAGGAGGCATCGGCGGCCGCCGGTGACACCGAGGACGTCAAGTCCAGCCGCCTGCGCCAGCTCGCCAGCGAGGGCTACAACCCCATTGTCGCGGTCGGCTTCGCCTACGCCGACGCGCTCAAGGTGGTCGCCGCGCAGTTCCCGAACACCCGCTTCGCCATCGTGGACGCGGGCGTGGAGGGCGCCAAGAACGTCACCCCGCTGGTCTTCGCCGAGGAGCAGGGCTCCTTCCTGGCCGGGGTGATCGCCGCGTACAAGAGCAAGAAATGCTCAGTCGGCTTCGTCGGCGGCGTGAACGTGCCGCTGATCCAGAAGTTCGAGGCGGGCTTCTACGCGGGCGCCAAGGCGGCCGCGCCGAACATCAAGATCGAGAAGAAGTACCTCACCCCCGCGGGTGACGTCTCCGGCTTCAACGACCCGACCAAGGGCAAGGTCGCCTCGGACGGTCTGATCGACGGCGGCGCGGACGTGCTCTACCACGCGGCAGGCGCCTCCGGTAAGGGCGTGTTCAACGCCGCCAAGGCCCGCGGCGCGCTGGCCATCGGCGTGGACTCCGACCAGTACAAGCAGACCACCGTGGCCGAGTCCAAGGACATCATCATCTCCTCGGTGCTCAAGCGGGTCGACGTGGCCGTCTACGACTACATCGCCGCGGCCGCCAAGAACGACCTGAGCACGCTGCCGAAGTCCTTCGACCTGAGCGTGGACGGCGTCGGCTACGCCACCAGCGGCGGCAAGATCGACGACATCAAGTCCACTGTGGACGCCTACAAGGCCGCGATCGTGGCCGGCCAGATCAAGGTCTCGGACAAGCCGAGCAGCTGAGCAAGCATCGACACGCGGCGGGCCCGGGGCGCGGCTCCGGGCCCGCCGCGCGTTAGCCGCCACCCACCGGGAGAACTCGAAGATGAGCAGTTCCCTCGATGCCGCCCAGCACTCGCGCCCCGCGGTCCGGCTCACCGGCATCACCAAACGCTTCCCCGGCGTGATCGCCAACTCCGACGTGCACCTGACCGTGGCGCACGGCGAGGTGCACGCGCTGTGCGGGGAGAACGGCGCTGGCAAGTCCACGCTGATGAAGATCCTCTACGGCATGCAGCAGCCCGATGAGGGCACGATCGAGGTCAACGGCGAGCAGGCGCACTTCCGCTCGCCCTCGGATGCGATCAAGGCCGGCATCGGCATGGTGCACCAGCACTTCATGCTCGCCGACAACCTCACCGTGCTGGAGAACGTGGTGCTGGGCGCGGAGGCGCTGCACGGCATCGGATCCAAGGCGCGCAAGCGGATCGCCGAGCTGGCCAAGCAGACCGGGCTGCGGGTCAGCCCGGACCTGCCGGTGGAGCACCTGGGCGTGGCCGACCGGCAGCGGGTGGAGATCCTCAAGGTC
This sequence comes from Crossiella sp. S99.2, assembly GCF_023094165.1. GTDB lineage: Bacteria > Actinomycetota > Actinomycetes > Mycobacteriales > Pseudonocardiaceae > Crossiella. Next base: position 862,710 of record NZ_JALMDK010000002.1, read on the forward strand.
CTCTACCGCGGCGCGAAGATCGTCATCCTGGACGAGCCCACCGCGGTGCTGGTGCCGCAGGAGGTCGAGGAGCTGTTCCTCACCCTGCGCGGCATGCGCGAGCAGGGCTACACGTTCCTGTTCATCTCGCACAAGCTGGACGAGGTCAGGGCCATCGCGGACAGCCTCACCGTGATCCGCCGCGGCAGCACGGTCGGCACCGCCGACCCGAAGACCGTCACCTCCCGCCAGCTCGGCGAGCTGATGGTGGGCAGCGAGCTGCCCAGCCCGGAGACCCGCGAGTCCACCGTCACCGACCGCCCCGTGCTCACCCTGTCCGAGGTGCGGCTGTGCGCCGCCGGCGGGCAGCGGCCGCTGCTGGACCACATCACGCTGACCGTGCACGCGGGCGAGGTGCTGGGCATCGCGGGCGTGGAGGGCAACGGCCAGACCGAACTGGTCGAGGCCGTGATGGGCATCCGCAAGATCGACAGCGGCTCGGTCACCCTGGGCGGCGAGGACATCACCAAGACCCCCACGCTGGCCAGGCGGGAGGCCGGGATCGGGTACGTGCCCGAGGACCGGCACCGGCAGGGCCTGCTGCTCACCCAGACGCTGTGGGCCAACCGCATCCTGGGTTACCAGACCCGCCGTCCGGTGGTCCGCGGCCGCTGGCTGGACATCGAGGGCGCGCGGGCGGACACCCGGCGGATCGTCGAGCAGTTCGACGTGCGCACCCCTGGCATCGAGGTGCCCGCGGCCGCGCTCTCCGGCGGCAACCAGCAGAAGCTCGTGGTCGGCCGCGAACTCTCCGGCGACCCGGTGCTGCTCATCGCCTCGCACCCGACCCGGGGCGTGGATGTGGGCGCGCAGGCGGTGATCTGGGAGCAGATCCGCACCGCGCGGGCCAACGGCCTGGCCGTGCTGCTGGTCTCGGCCGACCTGGACGAGCTGATCGGGCTGTCCGACTCGATCAAGGTCATGTCTCGCGGACGGCTGGTCGCCGACGCGGACCCGAACGTGGTGACGCCCGAGGACCTCGGCGCGGCCATGACCGGCGACTGCGAAGACGAGGCCGGCGCCATCGACGAGGGGACCGAGCAGTGAAGCTGAACGCCCGCGCTGTCCTGCTGCCCCCGCTGCTGGCGATCATCGCGGCCCTGTTGCTGTGCTCGATCGCGCTGGTGATCTCCGGCGGCAACCCGCTTGAGGCCTTCGGCGCGATGATCGCGCAGGTCGGCCAGGGCACCACCGCGGTGGACATCGTCAACACCGGCAGCACCTACTACCTGGCCGCGCTCGCGGTGGCCATCGGCTTCCAGATGAAGCTGTTCAACATCGGCGTCGAGGGCCAGTACAAGCTGGCCGCGATCGTGGCCATGATCGCCGGTGGCGCGGTCACCCTGCCGCCGGTGCTGCACACGCTGTTCATCCTGGTGGTGGCGGTCCTGGTGGGTGCGATGTGGGCGGCCATCCCGGCCATCCTCAAGATCACCCGCGGGGTGAACGAGGTCATCTCCACGATCATGCTCAACTGGATCGCCACCGGCATCGCCGCGTACCTGATCCAGCAGTCGGTCTTCGGTGAGCTGCGCGGCAACAACCTGGGCACGCCGGTGGTGGCCGAGACCGGCTGGGTGCCCGGCATCTCCCTCGGCGGCGCCGGCACGATCTTCGGTCTGGTGGTGCTGGCCGTGCTGGCCGGGGTCGGCTACTGGGTGCTGATGAACCGCACCCGGTTCGGCTTCGAGCTGCGCGCCTCCGGCGAGTCGGCCACCGCGGCCACCGCGGGCGGGGTCAACGCGAAGAAGATGATCCTGGTCGCGATGCTGCTCTCCGGGGCCACCGCGGGCCTGGTCGCGATGCCCGAGCTGCTCGGCCGCGACTACACCTACACGCTGAACTTCCCGGCCGCCTACGGCTTCACCGGCATCGCGGTGGCGCTGCTGGGCCGCAACCACCCGGTCGGCATCGCCTTCGGCGCGCTGCTGTGGGCCTTCCTGGACAAGTCCTCGGTCGCGCTGGAGAACGTGGGCGTGCCCAAGGAGATCGTGACCATCATGCAGGGCTCGATCGTGCTGTCGGTGGTGGTGGCCTACGAGGTGGTCCGGCGGATCACCCTGGCGGCCGAACAACGCAAGGTCGGGCAGCAGCTCGGCACGACGGACGAGGTGGCCGCATGAGCGCCGTAGTCGACACCCCGCAGACCCCCGACAGCGCAGCGTTTCTCGCTGGTCCCGGGCCGAAGCGCAAGTTGCCGGGCTGGAGCGTTGGTCTGCTGCTGGTGGCCGCGGCCATCGGCGCGCTGTCCACCGCCTCCTACCTGACCGGCGTGCCGCAGCTGACCTCCTCGGGCACCTTCCAGACCGCGGTCCAGCTGGCCATGCCGATCCTGCTCGCCGGGCTCGGCGGGTTGTGGGCCGAGCGCGCGGGCGTGGTCAACATCGGCCTTGAGGGCATGATGATCCTGGGCACCTGGGGCGGGGCCTGGGCCGGTTACCAGTGGGGCCCGTGGGCCGGACTGGTCGCGGCCGCGGTCTTCGGCGCGCTGGGCGGCCTGCTGCACGCCATCGCCACGGTGACTTTCGGGGTCAACCACATCGTCTCCGGTGTGGCGATCAACCTGCTCGGCGCCGGCGTGACCAAGTACCTGTCCACGCTGCTGTTCCAGCCGGTCTCGCACAACCCGCGCGAATCGCCGCCGGTGCCCAAGTTCGACACCTTCTCCATGCAGCCGCTGGGGGACTGGCTGGCCGAGTTGGAGAACGAGCAGCGGGTCGGCATCTCCGACGTCGCGGGCATCCTCAAGGGCCTGGTCACCGGGGTGTCCCCGCTGACCATGCTGGCCATCCTGCTGGTGCCGATCACCTACCTGGTGCTGTGGCGCAGCCGGTTCGGCCTGCGGCTGCGCTCCTGCGGGGAGAACCCGGTGGCGGCCGAATCGCTGGGCGTCAACGTCTACCTGCACAAGTACGCCGCGGTGATCGTCTCCGGCGCACTGGCCGGGCTCGGCGGGGCGGCGCTGCTGCTCAACCCGGGCCAGTCGGGTTACCTGGAGAACCAGACGAACGGCCGCGGCTACATCGGCCTGGCCGCGATGATCTTCGGCAACTGGCGGCCCACCGGCCTGCTCGGCGGCGCGGCGCTGTTCGGCTACGCCGACGGGTTGCAGCTGCGCAGCGGTGGCGGCGCGGTGCTCGCGCTGCTGTACGCGGCGGTGCTGGCGCTGGGTGTGGTCGTGGTCTGGCAGCTCTGGCGGCGACGCTGGGTGGCCACCGCGGTGACCGTCTCCGGCGCGCTGCTCCTGTACTGGGTGTACTGGTCCTTCAACGAGCTGCCCAGCCAGATCACCACCTACCTGCCGCACCTGGTGACGCTGGTGGTGCTGGCGGTGTCCGCGCAACGACTGCGCCCACCGGCGGCGAACGGCGTCGAGTACCGGCGCGGCTGACAATGTCCACTGTGGACTGGGAACTGCTGCGGGATACCGCGGTCAAGGCCGCCGGGCACGCCTACTGCCCCTACTCGGGGCTGCAGGTGGGCTCGGCGGCCGTCTGCGACGACGGCCGGATCGTGACCGGCTGCAATGTGGAGAACGCCTCCTACGGCCTCGGGCTGTGCGCGGAGTGCACGATGGCGGGTCAGCTGCGGCTCACCGGCGGTGGCCGGTTCGTCGCGGTGACCTGCCGCAGCGGCACCGGCGAACTGCTGATGCCGTGCGGCCGCTGCCGCCAGGTGCTCTACGAGCTGGGCGGCCCGGACTGCCTGCTCGACACCCCGCGCGGGATCCTGCCGATGAGCGAGGTCCTGCCGGATGCCTTTGGACCCGACCAGCTGCCGGAGCCGCCAGCATGAGTCACAACGCGATCGACGTGATCCGCGCCAAGCGCGACCGCAATCGTTTGACCGACGAGCAGATCGACTGGGTGATCGACGCCTACACCCGGGGCGCGGTGGCCGACGAGCAGATGTCCGCCCTGGCCATGGCCATCTTCCTGAACGGGATGACCGCTGAGGAGACCGCCCGCTGGACCGCCGCGATGGTCGCCTCCGGCGAGCATCTTGACCTGTCCGCGGTCACCCGGCCCACGGTGGACAAGCACTCCACCGGCGGCGTCGGCGACAAGATCACCCTGCCGCTGGCCCCACTGGTGGCGGCCTGCGGCGCGGCCGTGCCGCAGCTGTCCGGCCGGGGCCTCGGCCACACCGGCGGCACCCTGGACAAGCTGGAGTCCATCCCCGGCTGGCGGGCGAACCTGTCCACCGCGGAGATCACCGCCCAGCTCAACTCGGTCGGCGCGGTCATCTGCGCCGCCACCGAGGGCCTGGCGCCTGCCGACCGCAAGCTCTACGCGCTGCGCGATGTCACCGGCACGGTCGAGGCCATCCCGCTGATCGCCAGCTCGATCATGAGCAAGAAGATCGCCGAGGGCGCCCAGTCCCTGGTCCTGGACGTCAAGACCGGCACCGGCGCGTTCATGAAGACCGAGGCCGACGCCCGCAGCCTGGCCCAGGCCCTGGTGGCCATCGGCAAGGCCAACGGCCTCAACATCAGCGCCCTGCTCACCGACATGTCCATCCCGCTGGGCCGCGCGGTCGGCAACGCGGTGGAGGTGGCCGAGTCCATCGAGGTCCTGCGCGGCAACGGCCCCGCCGACGTCACCGAGCTGACCGTGGCCCTGGCCAGGGAAATGCTCACCCTGGCCGGCATCGACACCGACCCGGCCCCCGTGCTCGCCTCCGGCCAGGCCTACGAGACCTGGTGCCGGATGATCAAGGCCCAGCACGGCGACCCGGACGCCGCCCTGCCCAAGCCCAACCACATCCACGTGGTCGAGGCCCCCGAAACCGGCACCCTCACCACCCTGGACGCCTACGCCGTCGGCGTCGCCGCCTGGCGCCTGGGCGCGGGCCGGGCCCGCAAGGAAGACCCGGTCCAGCACGCCGCGGGCATCCTCTGCCACGCCAAACCCGGCGAACACGTGACCAAGGGCCAGCCCCTTCTGGAACTGCACACCAACACCCCAGAAGCCTTCGACGGAGCCCTGGACGCCCTCGCCGGCAGCTACGAAATCGGCGACTCCGCCCCCGAAGCCAAACCCCTCATCCTGGACACCCTCCGAGGCTGACCCACAACGCCCAACGCGGCGTACTCCCGTACGACTTGGGCCAACTGGTACGCCCGCTTGGGCAAAACCGGCGTACCAGTTGGCCCAAGTCGCCGGAAGACAGCACAGCGCCCCGGGAGCTTGGGGCTCCCGGGGCGCTCTGGTCGGTCCTGGTGTGCGTCAGCTGTCGATGTCCACGTCCACGCCATCGGGGTCGACGGACTTCTCCGCGTCGCGGGACTTGCCGGTGCTCTTGGCGCGGCTGCGGCGCTGCTGGCGGGGCATCACCGCGGGCGGCGGGGGCGGGGTGGGGGCGCCGCCGCCGAGGATCAGCTCGGCGAAGGTGGCCATGGCCTCGTCCAGCTGACCCGCGTGGCGCTGGTCGGACTCCTGGTTGGCCTGGCGGACCAGGCCGAGCAGGGCGTCGTTGTCCGGGCGCTCGGTGACCGAGCCGGTGACCCGGTTCAGGCCCTGCTTGACGTTGCCGTCCAGGTCGCCAAGGCGGCCGCTGACGTTGTCCTCGACCTCGTCGATCCGGCCGCCGACCTGCTCCAGCCGGGCGTTGAGCGCCTCCAGCCGGTCGGCCAGGCCCTGCAGCCGCTCGGTGGGGTCGACCGCGGGACGGCCGAGCAGGTCGTCCAGCTTGTCGTTCTGCTCGTCGCGGGCCGCGGCCAGCGCGTTGTGCAGGCTGTTGTTGCCGTCGTTGATGCTGTTGCGCAGGCCGGTGTTGCCCTCGGTGATGCTGCTCTTGAGGGTGTTGTTGCCTTCGGTGATCGCGCCGCGCAGCGAGCTGGTGCCGTCGTTGATCGAGCTGCGCAGGGTGTCGGTGCCCTCGGAGATCAGGCCGCGCAGGTTGTCGGTGCTCTCGGTCAGCGAGCGCTGCAGCGCCTCGCGAGTGCCGTCGAGGTGCTCGTGCACGCCCTCGTCCACCTCGTCGATCCGGCCGCGCAACACGGTCTCCAGCGCCTCCACGCGCTCGCGCACCGGGTTGGTGATCGCGGCGGGCAGCGCCTCCAGGCGGGCGTCCTGCTTGTCCAGGTGCCGCTCGACGTTGCCGCCGAGGTCGTCCAGCCGCTTGTGGATGTTGGAGAGCTTGTCCTCAAGCCCGTCCATCTTGCCCTGCACGCCCTCGAACCGGCCGGCCACGCCGTCCAGGCGGCCGTCCAGCTGGGCGAAGGGCTTGGCCAGCTTGTCGACCAGGCTCTCCACCGCGCGGCCGAGCCCGGCGATCGCGCCGTCCTGGGCCTCCAGCCGGGCGAGGGTCTCGTCCAGGCGCTCGGCCAGCACGCTGACCTCGGTGCGGTCGGGCAGCTCGGAGAGGCGCTTGCGCACCGAGCCGAGCGATTCCAGCGGCGAGAGTCGAGCGTGGATCTCGTCCAGCGCGTCGAAGATCTGCTGCTGTTCGCTCTCACGGATCTCGGCTGCGCGGATCAGCGTGTTGCGCATCCGATCGAAAGACATTGTGGAGTGGTTGTTCTCGCTCACGGCAGGGACCTTCGTCGAAGGGAGGGGACCGACGGACGCGACTCTAGCCAGTCGCCCGAGTTGTTGGTCACCGACCCCCGGCCGAACTTCGGTGAAAGTTGGCTAGGAGTACGCCATTCGGGTGACTGGCTGCAGGAAACGCCAGTGGTTTGATCTTCAGTGGTTGATCAGCGCAGAACCGCGTTCCCCATTCGAGCTACTTGCTTCCCCGACCATGATCGACGTTCCGTGGCGAAGGAGCCGCGAGAACATCAAAGAACCATCCGACAGAGTGGAATTACCGCTCGTCTTACAGGTCAAATGATCATAGCGTGTGCTCTCCGGAACGGCTTGCCAACACGCCGGTCGAGCACGGGTACCGTGTCGCCATGTCAACCCCGGTGACTCTGGAAACCATCCGCACCGCACCCAAGGTGCTGCTGCACGACCACCTCGATGGCGGCTTGCGACCGCAGACCGTGATCGACCTGGCCGACGCCGGCGGCTACGCCAACCTGCCCACCACCGACGCCGAGGAACTGGGCGTCTGGTTCGCCGAGGCCGCCGACTCCGGCTCCCTCGTCCGCTACCTCGAAACCTTCGCGCACACCGTCGGCGTCATGCAGAACACCGCGGCGATCGTCCGGGTGGCCGCCGAGGCCGCCGAGGACCTCGCCGACGACGGTGTCGTCTACGCCGAGGTCCGCTACGCCCCCGAACTGTTCACCGAGGGCGGCCTGTCCCTGGAACAGATCGTGGAAGCCGTGCAGGAAGGCTTCCGGCAGGGCGAGGCCACCGCCGCCGCGCGCGGCAAGAAGGTCCGGATCGGCACGCTGCTCTGCGCCATGCGGCAGAACGCCCGCTCGCTGGAGATCGCCGAACTGGCCGTGCGCTACCGCGACGCCGGCGTGGTCGGCTTCGACATCGCCGGCCCCGAGGCGGGCTTCCCGCCCACCCGCAACCTGGACGCCTTCGAATACCTGCGCCAGCAAAACGCGCACTTCACCATCCACGCCGGTGAGGCATTCGGCCTGCCCTCGATCTGGGAAGCCATCCAGCACTGCGGCGCCGAACGGCTCGGCCACGGCGTGCGCATCGTGGACGACATCAAGGTGGAGGAGGACGGCACCGTGCACCTGGGCCGCCTCGCCAGCTACGTCCGCGACCGCCGCATCCCCCTCGAAATGTGCCCCAGCTCCAACCTGCAGACCGGCGCCGCGGCCTCCATCGCCGAGCACCCCATCGGCCTGCTGCACCGGCTGCGCTTCCGGGTCACGGTCAACACCGACAACCGGCTGATGAGTCACTGCTCGATGTCGGGCGAGATGGCCGCGCTGGTGGAGGCATTCGGCTACGACTGGGCCGACCTGCAATGGTTCACCGTCAACGCGATGAAATCCGCCTTCATCGGCTTCGACGAGCGCCTGGCGATCATCAACGATGTGATCAAGCCCGGTTACGCCGCGCTCCAGGCATGAGAAAAGCAGTGGGGCCGCACCGGTGATCCGGGTGCGGCCCCACTGTCTATTAAGGATTCAGTGCGCGCGCAGGCGTTCCTCGAAGCCGGCGACCAGCTTCTCCCAGGACTCCACCTCGGCGGTGAACGGCGCGCTCGGCGCCAGCCGGTTCGGGTCCGGGCGGATCACGAAGGACACCAGCCAGCCTAGGCTCTCCGACTTGGTCAGCGCCTTCTCCGCCGACTCGTCCCCGGCCCACTGGGCCGCGTCGGTGATCAGCTCGACGGCCAGCTCCAGCTGGTACGGGTCCACCTGCTCGACCCCGCCGGCCAGATCGTCGGACAACCCGGTCAGCACGTAGGTGTTGTCCTGCTCGACCTCGATCTCCAGGTCGCCGTTGGTGGCCGCGGCCACCACGTCCTCCCAGGTGACCACGGCGGACAGATCGTTGGCGTGGTCCTCGGCCGAATCGCCCTCGCCGGTGGCCAGGAAGCGGGCCAGCGCGCGCGGCGTGCCGAAGACGTCGATCTGGCCCTCGGAACCGAGGAAGACCGGCTTGTCATCGAGGTAGCAGCGCAGCGTGTAGTGCTCGCCGACCGAAGTGATGATCTTGATCGGGTCGATGCCGACCTCGGCCCAGAAGCCGGTCGGCGCCTCCTCCTCGACCTCGGCCTGCTCGCCCTCGGCGGCGTCCTCTTCCTCGGTCTCCAGCTCGTCCAGCTCGGCCTGGGCCACGGTCAGCGCGGCCTCGTCCACCTCGGGCTGGGTGACCACGGCGTCGATCGCGTCCAGGACCTTGTCCCACTCGTCGATCACGACCTTGGCCAGGTCGTTCCACCTGGCCTCGCCGTCGCGCCCCTGGAACGGGTAGGTGCCCTGGTTCAGCAGGGCGAACCCGTCCGCGGAGTCCAGCACCTCGTGCACGGCGTCCAGCTCGCAGACATCGGCGAGCGAGCGCACGATGGCCACGGTCTCGGCCAGTTCGCCGATGGTCCAGGTGTCCGGCTCCTCGGCGACCAGCTCGGGCACGCCGACCAGGTCGAAGCGGTGCTCGTCGTCCGGGATCAGCTCACCGGCGTGCAGGCCGGGCACCTGCGCCCAGGCCGGGTGGTCGGTGAGGTCGTGCTCCTGCGCCTTGCGCAGGTAGGCGGCCAGGTGGGCGGCGTCGGCGAAGCCGTAGAGGTCTTCCCCGTGGCCGAGGAAGGCCTCCCACTCCTCGCCGTCCTCACGCCATTTCGGCGCCCACAGCGTGACCAGGTCACCCTGCGGAAGACCGAGTTCGATCGGGACGATGTCCTGGGCCATTCCCTGCCTCCGGGTCGCCGACGGATTCGGCCGCAGCCTACGGGTTCACCGCGCGCAGCGGATCACCGGTCCGAACGAAGGCTCGACAGATCGAAGGAGAACACGTCCTCGTCCTCCTCCGTGGTGGCCGCGGGCCTGCCGGGCGTGGCGGCCGGGCCGGTCACCGCGGCGCTGTCCCAGCCCGCCGCGCGGGCCGGCACGGTGCCGCCGACGGCCTCCACCACCGCGGTGAACTCATCGCCCAGCGCGCGGGCGAGCACGTTGTAGGAGCGCTGCACGGCGAACTCGGCGGCCTGCCGGGCGGTCTCGGTGATCGCCTGACCGAGCCGGTCCGCGCCCAGGTTCACCGCGGCCGGGTCCAGCCACAGCTGCAGCAGCTCGCCGCTGGCGTTGACCGTGGCCGCGACCAGCCCGTCCTGACTGCGCGCCTGCCCGACCACCCTGGCCATGTCGGCCTCCAGCTGCTGACTGGCCAGCAGCCGGTCCTCGGCCTCGCGCAGCTCATCCGGCTCGCTCATCGCGCCCTCCGCAGGAAAGACCCGCCGTCCTCGTCATCGTCGTCGGTCACCGGCTGTGGCGCCATGCCCAGCGCGGTCAGTCCCTCCGACGCCCGCGCGTCCAGCACGCCGTGCAGGGTCCGGTGCAGCCGCCCGGCCGCGTCCCTGGTGGCCCGCTGGGCCTGTTTGAGCACCTCGGCGGCCAGTTGCGCGGAGCCCAGTTGCAGGGCCCTCTGGTCGATCAGGACCTCCTGGATCTCTCCGCCGGGCACCACGGTCACCCGCACCGCGCCGTCGCCGGAGCGGGCCCGGCCGAGCACCGGCCCTGACCGGGCCAGCCGTTCAGACACCCGCTGGTCGGTCTCGGCGATCTTCGCCGCCGCCCGCGCGTTGTCCGCCTCGACGTAGTCCTCGTGCATCGACCTACCCCCGCTCAGCCGGTCGGCCGGAAGAAGCCCATGAACGGCATGCCGCTGTTGGTGGTGCGCAGCTTGCCGATCTGCACCGGGTCACCGGCCTCGATGATCTGCCCGTCGCCGATGAACATCGCCACGTGACCCTTCCACACCACCAGGTCGCCGGGCAGCAGCTCACCGGGCGGCACCTGCGCGCCCATCGCCTGGGCCGCGGAGTGCCTGGGCAGCTCGAACCCGGCGGCCGCGTAGGACCACTTGGTCAGCCCGGAGCAGTCGGTGCCCTGCGGCGGGTTGGAGGCCGCCCAGACATACGGCGTGCCCAGCGCGGTCAGCGCCTTGCGCACCGCGGCCGCGGCGATCTCGTTGGGCGCCTGCACGGTCTTGCCGCCGGGCAGGTTCACGTCCACGCCGGAACCCGGCTGCGGCGGGATGGCCACCGGCAGGTTGGACGCGGGCGCGCCGCCACCGCCGCCCCCACCACCGCCGCCGCCCCCGCTGCCCGAACCGCCACCGCCCCCGGAGGAGCCGCTGCCGTTGCCGCCGGAACCGTTGCGGCCGTTGGCTCCCGCGGTGCCGGTGCCGTCCACGCCGCCGCCGAGCGCGCCGCCCATGCCGCCGAGCGAACCCACGTCCACCCCTGGCAGGCCGCGCAGTTTGCCCGCGGCCTCGCTCAGCGCCTGCTTGGCCTTGGTGATCTCCTGGGTGCCCTTGAGGTGGAAGTTGGCCGCGGTGCACCAGCACTGCTTGATCGCCTCGGGCACGCTGGCCTTGTTGCCGCCCGCCTTGCCGGCCAGCGCCGCCTGCACCTGCGGGGTGACCGCGCCGCGCAGCTCGTTGACCAGCCGCTCGATGTTGCCCTTGGCCGTGGTGACCGCGTTGTAGGCGCCGTTGACCGCGTCCTGGGCGGTCTTGCAGTTGGCGGCCAGCTTGTCCAGCGAGCCCTCCAGGGTGGCGACCCGGCCCTGGAAAACGTTGGCGCGGTCGCCGTACCAGCCGTTCATCGCGCCCTTGAACGCGCCGTTGTGCCTGCCCTTGAGATCGGCCAGCGCGGTGTTGGCCTGGCCGAAGGCGGTGGCCGCGCGCTGGGCCGCGCCGTGGTCGCCCTCGATGTCCTTGAGGTTGTTGCGCAACGGTTCGGTGAGCCCGTTGAGCACCGCTTCGACGTCGGACATGTTCTGGATCCCCCTGTGCTCAGCGCTGTCCGGCGCGCTTGACGCTGGCCGCGTGCTCGGCGTCCTGCTGGTGGTAGTCGGTGACCGTGCCGCTGACCGCGGTGCCCAGCTCGCCCAGTGCCTTGGCCGCGGCGGCGATGGCGTCCAGGATCGACTGCGCGGCCGGGGTCAGCGCGCCGGAGACCTCCGCGCCGATCTTGCCGAAAGCGTTGCCCGGCACCGCGTTGGCCCCGGCCAGCGTGCCGCTGCCGACCTTGCCGATTTCACCGGACATGCCCTTGGCCGCGTTGGCGTAACTCGTCAACGCGGCCGGGTCGACCTTGAAACCCTTCTCGGCCATCGCTCCCCGTCGCCTCTCCCCATGAGCCCCTGTGTGACCGGTTCGACGCGGGGGAGTGCCCCACGGTTCCGGCCGGATAGCCCAGCTTGCCGCACGTCAGGCCGGTTGTGGGCGTGGATGGCCGGATTCACGCGACCGACTAGGTTGCACAGCCAGCTAGCTGGCGGTACCTTCTAGTCGTGAGTCCGGTCGAGGTGCGGCAGGCGCAGTGGTTGCGCGGCGTGCTCGACCTGGCCGTGCTCGCTCTGCTCGCCGAGAGCGGGGAGAGCTACGGGTACCTGATCTCCCAGCAGCTGGCCGAGTCCGGCCTTGGCGAGGTCAAGGGCGGCACGCTGTACCCGTTGCTCAACCGGCTGGAGGAGGCCGGGCTGCTCAACAGCGCCTGGCGGGCCGGCGACGGCGGGCCGGGCCGCAAGTTCTACGAGATCAGCAACGGCGGCAGGCGGCTGCTCGCCGAGCACGCTCCACAGTGGACGGCCTTCGCGGGCGCGGCGACCACGGTCGTCCAGCGCGGTATGCGCGAGGCGGCGCTGAGCGGCTGAGAGCGCCGCGATGAGACTTCGGTGGGGCCGGCGTCGGGGGCCGGCCCCACCGAGTTTGTGCTGACACTTGCTCCGACCGGACCAACGATGATCACGGGTTGGCGGCACCGATCAAGCCCGTGAGCTGCGATCATGTGTTTATGGACGTTGCCGAGGGCTGGGGCCGGCTGAGGACCTGGCTGGCCGCGAGCGCGCCCACCACCCATGAACTCCTCCGGCCGGGCGCGGCGCCCGCCGAGGTCGAGGAGCTGCAACGCCGCCTGGATCTGAGCTTCCCGGCTGACCTGTGCCGGTGGTGGACGCTGTGCGACGGCACCGAGCGCACCGAGTTCGCCGAGATCCTGCCGCCCTTCTACACCCCGCACAGCACCCGCAGTGCCTTTGATGCCAGGGAATGGCGCCGGTTGCGTTACCGGGCGACCTGGGCCGAACCGGACGCCGAACCCGAGGCGGGCACCGCTGCCCGCAGCTTCCACCCGGCCTGGGTGCCCATCGCCTTCGACGGCTGCGGCGACGCCCTGGTCGTCGACCTGCGGCCAGGCCCACTGCACGGCTGCGTGCTGGAGTGGGACCAGGAACGCTCCGAGGTGCACAAGCCGGAGTGGCCCAGCCTGGCGGAGATGGTGGCCGAGGTGGCCGAGGCCCTGGAGACGGGCACGCCGGTGCGGCACAGCCAGCCGACCGTGACCCCGGACGGCAGGCTGGACTGGCGGATCCGCTGACCTCGGATTTTCCCGTGTGCGCGGTGGCTTCCCGGATACGATGGGCTTCCACATCGGGAGCACTGGGGGGCGGATGTACAACGTTGGAAAAGACCGCGCGTTCTTAGGCTGGTACGTGCTGGGGACCGTGGTCGGCGTAGTGCTGTTCGCCGCTGCCCTGCAGGGCCTGCTGCACACCGGGCAGGGGCGGACCGTGCTGACCGGCGAGGAGCTGATCGACGCGGTCGGCACGGTGTTGAGCACGCTGGGCGGGGTGTCGATCGTGCTGGTCCTGTTCGCCGTGTCGGCCGGGCGCACCGGGCCGGAGCGGTCCAGGGCACTGCGCAGGCGGGGTGTCGCGGTGGCGGTGGGGGCCGTCGTCTTCTTGGGTGGCGTGGTCTTCGTCCAGCTGTTCCTCTACGAGCAGCTGGGCCGGGAGATGCGCCGGAGTGTGCTGGTGGACGTGCCGGTGCTGGCGCCGATCGCGCTGCTGCTCGCGGGGCTGTTGGCCGGCGTGCTGATGAGCTGGGCCGGGGTGCGGGCGCATCGCCGGGTCCAGGCGGAGCGGGCGGCGAACGTGCAGCCGAGCCAGTACTGGCTGGACGTGCCGCGTTGAGCGGGGTGGGGGCGGCGGAACCGCCCCCACCGTCGGCTCAGACGCCGGTCGGGTGCCAGACCGTCTTGTGCTCCAGGAAACCGCGCAGCCGGCTGATGTCCGGGGTGGCGGTCCAGTCCGGTTCCTTGGCCGGGGCGCGCAGCACGCGCTTGACCGTGCCCGCGGCCGAGCGTTCCAGGTCGGCCCTGGCCGCCACCGGCACGCCGGTGGGGTCGATCGCGTTCACGTCGGCGTGCTCGGCCAGCCACGGGGAGAGTTCCGCTGCCTTGCCGGTGAGCAGGTTGACCACGCCGCCGGGCAGGTCGGAGGTGGCCAGCACCTCGGACAGGGTGATCGCGGGCAGCGGGCGGTCCTCGCTGGTGACCACCACGCAGGTGTTGCCCGCGGCGATCACCGGGGCGACCACGCTGACCAGGCCCAGCAGCGAGGATGCCTGCGGGGCGAAGACCGCGACCACGCCGGTGGGCTCGGGGGTGGTGAAGGAGAAGTACGGGCCCGCCACCGGGTTGGCCGAGCCGAGCACGGTGGCCAGCTTGTCCGTCCAGCCCGCGTACCAGACCCAGCGGTCCACCGCGGCGTCCACCAGGGTCTCCGCCTTCTTGGCGGCGATGCCTTCGGCGGTGGCCACCTCGGCGATGAACTGCTCCCGGCGGCCCTCCAGCATCTCGGCCACCCGGTAGAGCACCTGGCCGCGGTTGTACGCGGTGGCGCCGGACCACTTGGCGAAGGCCGACCGGGCCGCGCCCACGGCGTCCCGCGCGTCCTTGCGCGAGGCCAGGGACGCGTTGGCGAGGAACTTCCCGCGTGCGTCGTTCACCGGGTACACCCGTCCGGACTCGGAGCGGGGGAACTTCCCGCCCACGTACAGCTTGTAGGTCTTGGCCACGCTGATCCGCTCAGACATCGAGGTACGCCTCCAGACCCGCCCGGCCGCCCTCGCGGCCGAAGCCCGACTCGCCGAACCCGCCGAAGGGCGCGGTCGGGTCGAACCGGTTGAACGTGTTGGCCCACACCACACCGGCCCGTAGTTGCTCGGCCATCCACAGGATGCGCGAGCCCTTCTCGGTCCAGATCCCGGCGGAGAGCCCGTACGGAGTGTTGTTGGCCTTGGCCACCGCTTCGGCCGGGGTGCGGAAGGTCAGCACCGACAGCACCGGCCCGAAGATCTCCTCGCGGGCGATCCGCATGGCCTGCTGCACGCCGGAGAACACCGTGGGCGCGAAGTAGAAACCCTTGTCCGGCACCGGGCACGGGCTGGTCCAGCGCTCCGCGCCGTCGGCGTCACCGGAGGCCACCAGCTCGCGGATCCGGTCCAGCTGCGGCTTGGAGTTGATCGCGCCGATGTCGGTGTTCTTGTCCAGCGGGTCGCCGAGGCGCAGCGTGGACACCCTGGCCCGCAGCTTGGCCATCAGCTCCTCGGCGATGGACTCCTGCACCAGCAGCCGGGAGCCCGCGCAGCAGACGTGGCCCTGGTTGAAGAAGATGCCGTTGACGATGCCCTCGACCGCCTGGTCCAGCGGCGCGTCGTCGAAGACCACGTTGGCTGCCTTGCCGCCCAGCTCCAGGGTCAGCTTCTTCCCGGTGCCGGCCAGGGACTTCTGGATCAGCTTGCCGACGTCGGTGGAGCCGGTGAAGGCCACCTTGTCGATGCCGCCGTGGTTGACCAGCTCGCTGCCGACGTCACCGGCGCCGGGCAGGATGTTGACTACCCCGGCGGGCAGTCCGGCCTGCTGGCAGATCTCGGCGAAGACCAGCGCGGTCAGCGGGGTGGTCTCGGCAGGCTTGAGCACCACGGTGTTGCCGCAGGCCAGCGCGGGCGCGATCTTCCAGGCCAGCATCAGCAGCGGGAAGTTCCACGGGATGACCTGACCGGCCACGCCCAGCGGCTTGGGGTCCGGTCCGTATCCGGCGTAGCCGAGCTTGTCCGCCCAGCCCGCGTGGTGGAAGAAGTGCGCGGCCGCGGTCGGGATGTCGACGTCCCGCGATTCCTTGATCGGCTTGCCGTTGTCCAGGGTCTCCAGCACCGCCAGCTCGCGGCCGCGTTCCTGCATGATCCGCGCGATCCGGAACAGGTACTTGGCCCGCTCGGCGCCGGGCATCCGGCCCCACACCTTGTCGTAGGCGCGCCGGGCCGCCTTGACCGCCTTGTCCACATCGGCCGGCGCGGCGGTGCTCACCTCGGCGAGCACCTCCTCGGTGGCCGGGTTCACCGTCTTGAGCGGCTCGCCCTCGCCGTCGACGAAGGCGCCGTCGACGAACATCTGGTAGTTCGCCTTGAGGTTGGCGATCGCCCTGGACTCCGGGGCCGGGGCGTACTCCCACACGGGATTGCTCATGGTCAGTCCACCGTCACGTAGTCGGGGCCGCTGTAGTGGCCCTCAAGCTGGGTCCGCCGCTGCATCAGCAGATCGTTGAGCAGGCTGGAGGCGCCGAACCGGAACAGCGTGTTGGTCAGCCATTCCGGGCCGGCGACCTCGTGCACCGCGACCAGGTACCGGATGGCGTCCTTGGTGGTGCGGATGCCGCCCGCGGGCTTGACCCCGCGCAGCTCGCCGGTCTGGTCCTTCCAGTCCCGCACCGCCTGCAGCATCAGGTGCGTGGTGGGCAGGGTGGCCGCGGGGGAGACCTTGCCGGTGGAGGTCTTGATGAAGTCGCCACCGGCCAGCAGCGCCAGCCAGGACGCGCGCCGGATGTTGTCGTAGGTGGCCAGCTCGCCGGTCTCCAGGATGACCTTGAGGTGCGCCGAGCCGCAGGCCGCCTTGACCGCCTTGATCTCGTCGAAGACCTGGCCGTAGCGCCCGGAGAGGAACGCGCCCCGGTCGATCACCATGTCGATCTCGGTCGCGCCGGCCTGCACCGCCAGTTCGGTGTCGGCCAGCTTCACCGCGCGGTTGGACCGGCCGGAGGGGAAGGCGGTGGCCACGCTGGCGATGCCGACCCCACTGTCACCCAGCGCCTCGACCGCGGTGGCCACCAGGTCGGGGTACACGCAGATGGCGCCGACCCTGGGCACCTCCGGGTACTCCGGATCGGGCCTGCGGGCCTTCGCGCACAGGGTGCGCACCTTGCCCTGGGTGTCCGCGCCCTCCAGCGTGGTCAGATCGACCATGCTGATGGCGGTGTCGATGGCCCAGAGCTTGGATGCCTTCTTGATGCTCCGGGTGGCCAGGGTCGCGGCGCGCTGTTCGAGTCCGACCGCGTCGACGCCGGGCAGGCCGTGCAGGAACCGGCGCAGTGCGGTGTCGTCCCTGGTCGCGTCGGCCAGTTCAGGAGGGAGCGCCGGTCCACCGGAGGGGGCGGGTACGCCCGGTCCGGCAGCCGTCGCCGATGACGGTGCAGCCATGCGCCAGAGTCTAGGGTCGTGACCCGGCTCACCCGGTAATCCATCCACAACCGGCAGTTCAAGACCCAAATGGCCTACCGCGCTACCGTCTTCGACCATGGACGTTCTCGTCGTCGAACACCCGCTGGCCCGCGCCCGTCTGACCACCATGCGCGACGCGAGGACCGACAGCGCCGCCTTCCGCGCCGCGCTCCAGGAACTCACCCAGATGCTGATCTACGAGGCGATGCGGGCGGCGCCGGTCGCGGTGGAGCGCATCCACACCCCGGTGGCCCGCACCGACGGTTTCCGGCTGGCCAACCCGCCGCTGCTGGTGCCGGTGCTGCGGGCCGGGCTGGGCATGGCCGACCAGGCGCACAACCTGATCCCGGACGCCCAGATGGGTTTCGTCGGGCTGGCCCGCGACGAGCAGACGCTGCAGCCGACCCCGTATCTGGAGTCGCTGCCCGCGGACCTGGCCGGGCGCCCGGTGCTGGTGCTGGACCCGATGCTGGCCACCGGCGGCTCGATGATCTACACGATCCGGCTGCTGGTGGACCGGGGCGCCACCGACATCACCGCGGTCTGCGTGCTGGCCGCGCCGGAAGGGGTGGAAAAACTCGCCTCCGCGGGCCTTCCGGTGCGGGTGGTCACCGCCAGCGTGGACGAACGGCTCAATGACTCCGGGTTCATCGTGCCCGGCCTCGGCGATGCCGGGGACCGCCTCTACGGGGCGGTGTAACCGCAGCTCCCAGCCGGTCAACCCGCCGAAGGGCCTCCTCGCGACAGTCGCGCGGAGGCCCTTTGACTTAGTCCGTTCGTGGGTCCGTTTGGACCAGTGCACACATGTCCGGTTGGCCCAAACGGTTGGGGTTGAACGACATTCGCGTTTTGCTAGGCCGAACGAGTGACTGATTGGTCTAGACCTTGACGTTCTGTGGTCTGAACCACATGGTGATTGCAAGCGCGGGAACACCGCGCAAGCACCACCTGAGTTTCGCCGCCGCCTCGCACGTGCTCCATCCACGCCATGGGTCCGCCAACCCAGGGAGCCCTGAAGAGATGAGGTCGCGATGGCTGCCGCAGATCGCCGTACCCGCGTCAAGACTCCCTGTGCCCGGCTGACCGAGGTAACCGGCTTCCGGCCGGCTCCGGAGTGCCGTTAGTCCTCCGGAGCCCGGCCGGTTTCACGCACCTCCAGTCTCACCCCCCTGCTGTGCCTTTCGCTCCTGACGCGAGGAGAGACATGCCCATCCGCCGATGGCGTGCCACCGCGATGCTGACCGCCCTGCTGCTCACCCTGGTGGGCCTGGCCGCCCTGCCCGCTCACGCGGCGACCGGGGTGACCGCGAAGTTCACCAAGACCTCCGGCTGGGACACCGGCTACGAGGGCAGGTTCACCGTCACCAACAACGGCCCGGCCTCGATCGCGAGCTGGACCGTGGAGTTCGACCTGCCGACCGGTCAGCGGCTCGGTTCGCTGTGGGAGGCCACGCACACCGTCAGCGGCCAGCACGTGACCGCGAAAAGCCAGTCCTGGAACGGGAATCTGGCCGCCGGCCAGTCCGCGAGCTTCGGTTTCGGCGTCCAGTTCACCGGCGCCTACGCCGACCCGTCCGGCTGCAAGGTCAACGGCGCCTCCTGTGACGGCGGCAGCAGCGAACCCGACACCCAGGCGCCCAGCGCGCCCGGTCAGCCCGCGGTCACCAGCGTCAGCAGCTCCAGCATCTCGCTGAGCTGGCCTGCCAGCACCGACAACGTCGGCGTCACCGGCTACGAGATCCTCGGCGCCAGTGGCGTGGTCGCCACCGCGACCGGCGCCTCGGTCACCGTGACTGGCCTGACCGCGGACACCTCCTACAGCTTCACCGTGCGGGCCAAGGACGCCGCCGGGAACACCTCCGCGGCCAGCCCCTCGGTCAGCGGCAAGACCGCCACCGGCGGCGGCGACCCTGGCCCCGGGGGCAACCGCAAGGTCGGCTACTACACCCAGTGGAGCGTCTACGACCGCGCCTACCACGTGAAGAACCTGGACACCTCCGGCACCGCGGCCCGGCTGACCCACCTCAACTACGCCTTCGGCAACGTCAACGCCGAGGGCAAGTGCTTCCAGGTCAACCAGGCGGGCCAGGGCGACTCCTGGGCCGACTACCAGCGCAGGCTGCCAGCCGAGCAGGCCGTCGACGGCGTCGCCGACGTCTACAACCAGCCCCTGGCGGGCAACCTGAACCAGCTCAAGAAGCTCAAGGCCAAGTACCCGAACCTGCGGGTGCTGATCAGCCTGGGCGGCTGGACCTGGTCCAAGTACTTCTCCAACGCCGCGCTCACCGACGCCTCCCGCAAGGCCCACGTCAGCTCCTGCATCGACATGTGGATCAAGGGCAACCTGCCGGTCATGGGCGGCGACCCGCAGGGCGGACCGGGCTCCGGCGCCGGCATCTTCGACGGCGTCGACCTGGACTGGGAGTGGCCCGGCTCCGAGGGCAACACCGGCAACATCGTGCGGCCCGAGGACAAGCGCAACTTCACCCTGCTGGCCGCGGAGTACCGGACCCAGCTGGCCGCGCTCGGCGCGAGCACCGGCAAGAAGTACGACCTGACCGCGTTCCTGCCCGCCGACCCGCGCAAGGTCGACGCCGGGTTCGAGGTCGGCGAGGTCGTGAAGAACCTGACCTTCGGCAACGTCCAGGGCTATGACTTCCACGGTGGCTGGGAGAAGGTGGCCAATCAGCAGTCCTCGGTCAAGCTCCCCGCGGGCGACCCCAGCCCGACCGCCTACTCCGACGAGATCGCGGTGGACGCCTGGCTCAGCCGGGGCGCGCCCGCGAACTGGGTGGTGCTCGGCGTGCCCTTCTACAGCCGGGGCTGGACCGGGGTGACGAATGCCAACAACGGTCTCTTCCAGGCCGCAACCGGTCCCGCGCCGGGCACCTTCGAGGCCGGCATCGAGGACTACAAGAAGATCAAGAACCTGATCGCTTCCGGCTACACGGTGCACCGCGACACCACCGCGGGACACGCCTGGCTGTTCAACGGCAGCACCTTCTGGACCTTCGACGATGCCACCGAGATCACCAGGAAGGTCAACTGGGCCAAGAGCAAGGGCCTGGGCGGCGCGATGATCTGGTCCCTGGACGGCGACACCGCGGACGGTGAGCTGATCAAGGCCCTGGCCACCGCGCTCGGATAGGAAAACCACGGTCGCGGCCCGGGAATCCCTGCCCCCGGGCCGCGACCACCCTCCGGAATCAAGGAGAAGTGCTCGCAGATGAGGACCACTCAGCGCCGTGGCCGGATCGCCGCGGTCGTTGTCACCACCTTGGCCGGTCTCCTGGCATCACTGGGACCGGCAGCCGTGGCCGATGAGGCCGCGGCCGAGCACTGGGGGCAGTCCCAGCGCAGGGTCGGCTACTACACGCAGTGGAGCGCCAACCAGTTCGGCTACACCGTCAACAAGCTGGTCAGCTCCGGCACCGCGGGCAAGCTCAGCCACCTCAACTACGCCTTCGGCAACGTCAGCGAGGACGGCAAGTGCTTCGCCAGCAGCACCGCCGGACTCGGTGACGCCAAGGCCGACTACCAGCGGCTGCACACCGCGGCCGAATCGGTGGACGGGGTGGCGGACAAGCCGGAACAGGCCCTGGCCGGCAACTTCAACCAGATCCGCAAGCTGAAGAAGAAGTACCCCAACCTCAAGGTCAACATCAGCCTGGGCGGCTGGACCTGGTCCAGGTACTTCTCCAACGCGGTGCTCACCGAGGCCTCCCGCAAGGCGTTCGTGCAGAGCTGCGTGGATCTCTACCTCAAGGGCGACCTGCCCAAGCTGGACGGACTGGCCCAGGGCGGCCAGGGCGCGGCGGCCGGGCTGTTCGACGGCATCGACCTGGACTGGGAGTGGCCAGGCGCGGCGGGCGCGCCCGGCAACGTGGTCCGGCCCGAGGACAAGCAGAACTTCACCCTGGCGTTGGCCGAGTTCCGCAGGCAGTTCGCCGAACTGTCCTGGCGCACCGGCAAACGCTACGAGCTGACCGCCTTCCTGCCGGCAGGCGCGGGCACCCTGGACGCGGGCATCGAGGTGCCCAAGGTGTTCCGGCTGCTGGACTTCGCCACCATCCAGGGCTACGACATCCACGGCGCCTGGGACCCGGTGACCAACCACCAGTCCGCCATCCACGCCCCGGACAACGACCCCACGCCCGGCAAGCTCGACCTGGACCAGGTGATCAAGGACTACCTGGACCGCGGCGCGCCCCGGCGTTCGCTGGTGCTCGGCGTGCCCTTCTACGGGCGCGGCTGGACCGGCGTGACCGGCGGCGGCAACGGCCTGTTCCAGCCGGCCACCGGCTGCGCGCCCAGCACGCACGAATGCGGCTACCTGAACTACAACAAGATCAAGCAGCTGCCCGGCTTCACCCTGCACCGGGACCCGAAGGCGGCCACCGGCTGGCTCTACGACGGCGGCACGTTCTGGAACTTCGACGACCCCGTCTCCATCGGGGCGAAGACGCGCTACATCCGGCAGCAGAAGCTGGGTGGCGCCATGGTCTGGTCGCTGGACGGTGACACCGACAACGGTGAGCTGTTCTCGGCGATCCACAGAGGACTGTCCTAGACGGACAGTTCAGCGAGGCCCGGGGAACCGTTGGCGGCGGGGTGTCCCGGGCCTCGCGCCCTCTGTGTCAGGGTCGCCCCTGGCCAGCAGGGCTCTGTCAGTCGGACAGGGGCGCGAGCCAGCCGCGGGTGTGCGCGGCCATCGCCCGCCGGTAGTTCTGCTCCGCGTCCGGCCCGGACACCAGCCGCCCGGCCAGCTCCAGGCTGACCAGGCCGTGGGTCAGGCCCCAGGCCGAGTTGGCCAGCTCCTCCGCCGACTCCGCCGCGAACACGCCAGCCTCGATGCCCCGGCGCACCACCGCGAGCAGCGGCGCCAGGGTGCTCATCGCGGCCGCGATGGTCTCCTCGTCCGGCTCGAAGTCCAGTTCCAGTGAGCTGAACAGCACCGGGTACAGGTTCGGGTCGGCCAGTGCGGCCGCGCGGTAGGCCAGCCCGAGTTCGGTCAGGTCGTGCGCGGGGTCCGCGGTCACCGGCACCGCGGCCTGCCACCGCCCGAAGCGCCGGAACGCCTCCAGGTACAGCTCGCGCAGCAGCCCCGGCTTGCCGCCGAAGAGCGAGTAGACCGCGGTGGTGGAGGTGCCCACGTCCTGGGCGAGCCCGCGCAGACCCAGTGCGCCGGGGCCCTGGGCGGCCAGCAGTTGCCCGGCCCGGTCGAGCAGCTTCCCGCGCAGCGCTTCGTCGTGCGTCTTCGGTCGAGGCACCGCCCGATCGTACCGGAACACTGTTACGTAACCCGAATGGACGTATCTGACCTCTGGATACGGTGATACCAGATCGGTACCATCCCCCGCATGGCCATGACGCTGCGGCTGACCGAAGAGGAGAATCGGCAACTCGACGAGCTAGCCACCGTCGAGGGCCGCTCCAAACAGGAGATCGTGCGCCTGGCGCTGGCCGACCGGTGGTCCCGGTTGCACAAGGAGCAACAGCTCTCCGATGCGCTGGAACGTGTTCTTCCCCGCTATCGGGGATTGCTGGAAAGGCTCGGCTCGACCTGATTTTCTGGTATTCCCTGGCTAGTGATCACTTATCTGGATGCCAGCGACCTGCTCGTGCTGGCCACCGCGGTCACTGGGGGTGACCTTGTGGTGCGCGACGTCGGGCTGCTGGACTCCGCCGCGCACCGACCTCGTGCCGCCGTGCTCGGCGTCGAGGCGTACGCGACGCTCTGGTTGAAGGCTGCCGCTCTGCTCGATTCGATCGTGCGCACCCGTCCGCTGCTGGAAGGGAACTGGCGACTGGGCTGGGTTGCCGCGGTGACCCTATGTGACATCAACGGCTGGTGGATCGACGCCGACGAGGATGAGGCGCTCGACGTCGTCCGCGATCTGGGCCGCGGTCTGATCGAAGTTTCTGAAGTGGCAGACCGGTTTGAGGAGTGGGCCAGTCCCAAGGACGAGGACTGAGCGAAAACCCGTTCGTGGATCCGGGTTGACCTGGAGCGCACTCCAGCTCCTACCGTCGACGACGTGAGCTACTCCATCGCCCAGGCAGCCGAGCGCAGCGGATTGTCCGTGGACACCCTGCGGTACTACGAGCGCATCGGTTTGTTGGATCCGCCCGCCAGGGATTCCGGCGGGCGGCGGTCCTACTCCGATGACGACCTGGGCTGGCTGGGGTTCCTCACCAAACTCCGGCTGACCGGCATGCCCATCCGGATGATGCGGGAATATGCCCAGCTCCGGCACCGCGGCGCGGCCAGTTACGGCCGCCGCAAGGCGATCCTGACCGATCAGCGCGCCTCGGTGCGCGAGCGCATCGCCGAGCTGCAGGCCTGCCTGGAGATCCTGGACTACAAGATCGAGCACTACGACCAGATCGAGCAGCAGATGACCGCGGCCGATCTGATCCACGAGGAGGCAACAGCATGACCACCCTGCCCACCCGGAACATCGGTGCGTTGCAGGTCGGGGCCCAGGGCCTGGGCTGCATGGGGATGAGCGAGTTCTACGGCGAAACCGACGACGCCGCCTCGATCCAGGTGATCCACCGCGCGCTGGACCTCGGCGTGACCCTGCTGGACACCGCGGACGTCTACGGTCCGCACCGCAACGAGGAGCTGGTCGGCCGGGCCATCAAGGACCGGCGGGACCAGGTCACCCTGGCCACCAAGTTCGGCATCGTGCGCACCGCCGACCCGCACGAGCGCGGGGTCCGCGGCGACGCCGCCTACGTGCGGGAAGCCGCCGAGGCATCGCTGCGCAGGCTCGGCGTCGACCACATCGACCTGTACTACCTGCACCGGGTCGACCAGAAGGTCCCGATCGAGGAGACCGTGGGCGCGATGGCCGAGCTGGTGGCCGAGGGCAAGGTCCGCTACCTGGGCCTGTCCGAGGCGAGCGCGGCCACCCTGCGCCGGGCGCACGCGGTGCACCCGATCACCGCGCTGCAGACCGAATGGTCGCTGTGGACCCGCGACCTGGAGGCGGAGATCCTGCCGACCGCGCGGGAGCTGGGCATCGGGCTGGTCCCGTACTCCCCGCTCGGCCGCGGCTTCCTGACCGGGAAGTACGCCAGCACCAAGGACTTCGACGCGAACGACTTCCGGGTGATCGGCCAGCCCCGGTTCAGCGAGGAGAACCTGGCCCGCAACCTCGGCATCGTGCGCGCGCTGGAGGCCATCGCGGCCGAGCGGGGCGTGACCACCGGTCAGCTCGCCCTGGCCTGGGTGCAGTCCCGCGGCCAGGACGTGGTGCCGATCCCGGGCACCAAGCGGCTGAAGTACCTGGAGGAGAACATCGCCGCGGCCACGATCACCCTCACCGCCGAGGAGATCGCCACCGTCGAGGCCGCCGTGCCCGTCGAGGCCATCGCCGGCAACCGCTACCCCGACCAGGGCATGGCCATCCTCAACGGCTGACCGTCGAGTTGGCCCAACTCGTACGCCCACTTGGCCCAACTCGGCGTACGAGTTGGGCCAAGTGGGGCGTCAGGGGGCGGTGAGCAGGGTGGTGATGGCTTCGCGGACCTTGGCCAGGCGGGACTTGCCCTCGGCGCGGGCCTGGGGGAGGGCGTCGTGGCCGGTGACCGGGGTGACCACCTCCAGGTACGCCTTCACCTTGGGCTCGGTGCCGGAGGGGCGGATCAGCACCCGCAGGCCCTCGGCCCGCAGCACCAGCACATCCGCCTTGGGCTCCAGATCCGTCTGACTCACCTCGGTGCCGCCCAGTTCGGTGATCGGCGTGCCGCGGAACCGGCGCATGGTGGCGCCGATCAGCGCCAGGTCGGCCACCCGCAGCGACACCTGGTCGGTCAGGTGCAGCCCGTGTGCCACGGCCAGGTCGTCCAGCGCGTCCAGCAGGCCGCGGCCCTCGGCCTTGAGCGTGGCGGCCAGATCGCAGGCGAGCACGGCGGCGCTGATGCCGTCCTTGTCCCGCACGTAGTCCGGGTCCACGCAGTGACCCAGCGCCTCCTCGTAGGCATAGACCAGACCGGTGCCGTTGCCATCGCCCGCGCGCACCAGCCACTTGAAGCCGGTGAGCGTCTCGTCGTAGCGCGCGCCGTGCGCCTTGGCCACCGAGCGCAGCAGTTCCGAGGACACGATCGTGGTCGCCACCAACGGATCCGGGTGCGCCTGTCGGTCCAATGTGGACAGAACCTGGTTGCCGAGCAGCACGCCGGTCTCATCGCCGCGCAGCATCCGCCAGCCGTCCGGACCGCGCACACCCAGCGCGCACCGGTCCGCGTCCGGGTCCAGCGCGATCGCCAGATCGGCCTCGACCTCGGCGGCCAGCGCGAGCAGTTCGTCGGTGGCGCCCGGCTCCTCCGGGTTGGGGAAGGAGACGGTCGGGAAATCCGGGTCCGGGCTGGCCTGTGACTCGACCAGGTGCAGATCGGTGAAACCGGCCCGCCCCAACACTTCCAGCAAGGTCTCCGAGCCCACCCCGTGTAACGCGGTCACCGCGACCCGCAGCTCCCGCGCCTTCCCGCGCGGCAGGCCGGCCGCCCGGTCCGCGTAGGCCTCGATCAGGTCCTCGCCCACCGGCTGCCAGGCGGCGACCCTGGGCACCGAGACCGCGGCGGGCACCTGGGCGATGGCCGCCTCGATCTGCCGGTCCGCCGGCGGCACGATCTGCGCGCCCGCGTCCAGGTAGACCTTGTAACCGTTGTCCGCCTTCGGGTTGTGCGAGGCGGTCACCTGCACCCCGGCCACCGCGCCGATCGCGCGCACCGCGAAGGCCAGCACCGGGGTCGGCAGCGGCCGGGGCAGCACCCGCACGTCGAAGCCGGCGCCGGTGAGCACCTCGGCCACGTCGGAGCAGAAGTTCTCCGAGCCGTGCCGGGCGTCCCGGCCGACCACGACCAGCCCGCCGGAACGGCCCTGCGCCCGCAGGTACTCGGCCAGGCCGGCGGTGGTGCGCACCACGACCGAGCGGTTCATCCCGTTCGGCCCGGCCCGCAGCGGTCCGCGCAGGCCCGCGGTGCCGAACTGCAACGGCCCGGCCATCCGGTCGGCCAGCGCGGCCACCGCGGACTCATCGCCCGCCATCGCCGAGGCCAGCACCTTCTGCAGCTCCAGCCGGGCATCGGGGTCGACGTCATCGGCGATCCAGCGGAACGCGGCGTCGCGCAGCTCCGTGCCCAGCTTCGCCCGCGTCCCGGGTTCGTCCCTGCCCGCAGGACTCACGCCCGCTCCACGAGCTTCCGCAGCAGCTCGCCCATCTCGGTGGCCGCGGCCTTGCCCGCCTCCAGGACCTCGATGTGGTTGAGCGGCTCACCGGTGATGCCCGCGGCCAGGTTGGTCACCAGGGACAGCCCGAAGACCTCGGCCCCGGCGGCGCGGGCGGCGATGGCCTCCAGCACGGTGGACATGCCGACCAGGTCCGCGCCCATGGTGCGCAGCATCCGGATCTCGGCCGGGGTCTCGAAGTGCGGGCCTGGCAGCCCGGCGTAGACGCCCTCCTCCAGCGAGGAGTCGATCTCCTTGGCGATCCCGCGCAGCCGCGGCGAGTACAGGTCGGTGAGGTCGACGAACCTGGCGCCCACCAGCGGCGAGGCCGCGGTCAGGTTCAGGTGGTCGCTGATCAGCACCGGCTGGCCGACCCGCATGCCCTGGCGCAGGCCACCGGCGGCGTTGGTCAGCACCACCGTGGTGCAGCCGGCCGCGGTGGCCACCCGCACGCCGTGCACGGTCTGCGGGATGCCCCTGCCCTCGTAGTAGTGCGTGCGGCCGAGCAGCACCAGCACGTTCTTCTCGCCCACCCGGACCGAGCGGACGGTGCCGCCGTGGCCGGTCACGTTGGGCGCGACGAAACCGGGTAGTTCGCCGATGGGAACCTCGGCGACCGGCTCGCCGAGCACGTCGGCGGCCGGCCGCCAGCCGGAGCCCAGCACCAGGGCGATGTCGTGGGATGCGATGCCGGTTCGAGCGGCCAGTTCCGCGGCAGCGGCGGCGGCAGCCGCGTCGGGGTCCGCCGCGGGGCTCACGTTCAGAGCAGTGCTTGTCTCGGTCACACCAAGGACCCTAGCCAGCGGGGATGAAGCTGGCAGCCATCGGCCCGAACAGCTCCTTCTGCCCGGTGTCCTCGGACTCGGTGGGCACGGTGACCTGCACCACCCACAGATCCCGCACCTTGGGCAGTAGCAGCAGGTAGGTGGAGCGCCGGACCAGGTTGCTCTCGCCGACGTCGGGCTGCTTGGCCATGGACGTGAGCGGTCCGGGATCGGCAACCCGGTACAGCAACTCGACGGAGGCCTCCGGCGAATCCTGGGCCTTGGTCCCGGTCCGGGGCGGCGTCTCGTTGTAGCTGCCCTGGGGGCTGACCGCGTTGCGCGCCAGGTTGTTCAGGAAGTTCGTCAGCCGGAACTGCGGGTAGTAGTTGGCGAAGCGCTCGATCACCAGCTCCTGCCGTCCGTCCGCGGAGACGAAGCGCACCGCGGCGCTGACCGCGGGCGAGCCGACCCGCAGCTCGCGGAAGGTGGTCCAGTCCTTGGGCACGTTCACGGTGAACTCGCCGCCGGTGTCGTTGGGCGTGCTGCTGGCCCGTTCGGTGCGCGGCTCCAGACCCAGCACCGGCGACAACAGCCGCTCGGTGGTGCGGACGGGTTCGGTGGTGGGCAGCACGGGTTTGCCGCCGAGCACCCTGGCCAGCGCGAACCCGCCGCCGCTGGCGCCGGTGAACAGTACGAAGGCCAGCGCGGCGAGCAGCACCTTGCCCGCACGCGAGCGGCGTTTGGGCTCGCCCGCGCTGGTCAGGAACGGCAGCGGGCCGGGGTCGCTGGCCAGCAGCGCGGGCAGCACCCCGGAGCCGGGGGTGGGCGTGCGCGGTTGTTCCAGCAGTTCGGCGGACTCGGGCTGGAGTTCCTTGGGCTTCACCTCGAACAGGCGCTCGCCGGGTTCGGGCAGCAGCGGGTGCAGCAGCCTGCGCACCTCGGCCAGGGACATTCGGGAGCCGGTTTCCTTGGTCATCAGCCCGGCGATCACCGGATGCAGCGGGTGCCCGGTGTCGATCTGCGGCACCTCGCCGTGCACCACCTCGGTGACGGTGTCCAGCGGGTCGCCGTCGGCGTCATACGGCGGCCGCGCCTCCAGCGCCGCGAACAGCGTCGCGCCCAGTCCCCACAGGTCGGCCGAAGGGGTGGCCGGATCGCCGGAGGCCACCTCTGGCGAGATGAACGCGGGCGTGCCGAGCATGATCCCGGTGCTGGTCAGCGTGTGGTCGCTGACGCTGCGGGCGATGCCGAAGTCGGTGAGTTTGATCTGCCCGTCCACCCCGACCAGCACGTTGCCGGGTTTGACGTCGCGGTGGGTGACCCCGGCCCGGTGCGCGGCCTCCAGCGCGGCGGCCACCGCGTCGCCGATGGCCGCGGCCTGCGCGGTGGACAGCGGGCCCTGCTCGCGGACGAGTTCGGCCAGGCTGAGCGAGGGCAGCAGCTCCATCACCACGAACGGCTCGCCGTCCTGGCGGACCACGTCGTAGAGGGTGATCACGTTGGGGTGGGAGAGCACCGCGATGGCCCGCGCCTCACGCAGGGTCCGCTCGCGCAGCGCGTCCGCCTCCGGCACCGGGATGCCGGGGGGCAGCCGGACCTCCTTGACCGCGACCCGGCGGCCCAGCATCTCATCGTGCGCCGACCACACCGTGCCCATCGCGCCCCGGCCGAGCAGCCCGTTCAGCCGGTAGCGCTCGGCGATGCGGCGGACCGGCAAGTCCGGCTCGACCGGGACATCGGTCGGCCCGGGCTGGTCGGAGGGGGTGTCAGCGGGTGGCACAAGGTCCATTTTGCACGTTCGCCCGCTCGGCCGGACGCTGGCGCGCTCCGCCACCGGCAGCGCATGATGCCGCGCTATGGCACTCACCATCGGCATCGACTCCTCGACCCAGTCCACCAAGGCCCTCGTCGTCGAGGCCGAGACCGGCCAGGTGATCGCCCAGGGCCGGGCCGCGCACCCGGACGCCACCGAGGTCGACCCGAGGGTCTGGCTGGCGGCCTGCCGGGACGCGCTCGCCCAGGCCACCGCCGGGCTGCCAGGACCGGTCAGCGCGCTGGCGGTGGGCGGGCAGCAGCACGGCCTGGTCACCGTGGACGCCGAGGGCGCGCCGGTGCGGCCCGCGCTGCTGTGGAACGACCTGCGTTCGGCCCCGGAGGCGGCCGAACTGGCCGCCGGGCTGGGCGGGCCGGGGGAGTGGGCGCGGCGGACCGGCTCGGTGCCCGGCCCGAGTTTCACCGTGACCAAGCTGGCCTGGCTGGCCCGGCACGAGCCCGACCTCGCCGACCGGGTGGCCAGGGTGCTGCTGCCGCACGACTGGCTGACCAGCCAGCTCGCCGAACCCGGCCAGGCGCCCGCGACCGACCGCGGCGACGCCTCCGGCACCGGCTACTTCGCCCCGGCCACCGGCGAGTGGCTGCCGGAGATCCTCACCGCGGCCTTCGGTCGGGTGCCGGAGCTGCCGCGCATCCTCGGACCGGCGGACAGCGCAGGTCAGACGCCGGAAGGCTGGTTGCTCGGCGCGGGCACCGGGGACAACATGGCCGCCGCGCTCGGCCTGGGCGCCGGGCCGGGCGACGTGGTGGTCTCGCTGGGCACCTCGGGCACGGTGTTCGCGGTGGCCGAGCAGCCGGCCGCGGACGCCAGTGGCGCGGTGGCCGGGTTCTGCGACGCCACCGGCCGCTACCTGCCGCTGGTCTGCACGCTCAACGCGGCCAGGGTGCTCACCGCGACCGCCCAGCTGCTCGGCGTGGACCTGGCCGAACTGGACCGGCTGGCGCTGGCCGCGGCGCCGGGCGCGGGCGGGCTGGTGCTGCTGCCCTACCTGGACGGCGAGCGCACCCCGGACCTGCCGAACGCCGCCGGCACGCTGACCGGCCTGCGCCGGGCCAACATGACCCCGGAGAACCTGGCCAGGGCCGCGGTCGAGGGCATGCTCTGCGGACTGGCCGACGGGCTGGCCGCGTTGCGCGCGCACGGGGTCGAGGTGCGCCGGGTGCTGCTGGTCGGCGGGGCGGCCCGGTCGGCCGCGGTGCGCGCGGTCGCGCCGGGGCTTTTCGCCGCGCCGGTGGAGGCGCCCGAGCCCGCTGAGTACGTGGCGCTGGGCGCGGCCAGGCAGGCCGCCTGGGCCGCGGCGGGCACCGCGGAACCGCCGGTGTGGCAGCTGCGGTCCGAGCCCTGCCCGGCCGCGAACCCGGACGATTACGCCGAGGTCCGGGCGGCCTATTCCTCCGCCCGGGGTCAAGTACACGATTACTGATGGACTGAACGGGTGATCCACTCATCAGCGGGGTGACGTGCGGCCGTTCAGCCGATAGGCAGTCCGGGCGGGGTCAGGTTGACCTGCGGCCGTCGGAGTCTTAGTTTGACTGGGCAACAAACGAATCGAGGTGCAGGGTGCAGGGTCCGGACCGTCCCGCCGACCATGCCGGCTTGCGCAAGGCGAACCTGGCCCTGGTGCTTCGTGCGTTGCGGGCCGACGGGCCGCAGTCCCGCGCCCGGCTGGCCCGGATGACCGGGCTCAACAAGGCCACCATGTCCAGTCTGGTCGCCGAACTCGAGCAGCGCAGGCTGGTCCGGCTCGGCGCGGTGGTCGGCGGCGCCATCGGCAGGCCGGGTCAGCTGGTCGAGCTGCGCCCGCGCACCGTGTGCGGCATCGGCCTGGAGGCCAACGTCGACTACGCCGCGGTCGCCGTGCTCGACCTCTCCGGCGACCTGGTGCTGCACCGCAGGGTGCCCACCGACGTGGTCGGGCTGGGCGCGGTCGCCGCGATCGACCTGCTGGCCGGTCTGGCCGCCGAGGCCCGCCGCACGGTGGAGGCCATGGGCGGCTGGGTCGCCGGGGTCACCGCCGCGGTGCCCGGCCTGGTGGACGTGGACGGCGGCGTGGTCCGGTTCGCGCCCAACCTGCACTGGCGGGACGCGGCCGTGGTCGAGCAGCTCAGCGCCGGCCTGGACCTGCCGGCCGGGCGGATCGCGGTGGACAACGACGCCAACCTGTCCGCGGTGGCCGAGCACGTCACCGGGGTGGCCGCGGGCGCGACCGACCTGCTCTACCTGACCGGCGAGGTCGGCGTGGGCGGTGGCGTGATCGCCGACGGACGGCTGCTGCGCGGCGCCACCGGGTTCACCGGCGAGGTCGGGCACATGCCGCTGGACCCCTCCGGCGCGGACTGCGGCTGCGGGCGCAAGGGCTGCTGGGAGACCCAGGTCGGCCTCGGCGCGTTGCTGCGCGCGGTCGCCGAGGAGGGCGACCCGATCCGCGATCCCTCGCTTGACCTGGAGAAACGGCTGGCCACCATTGTCAGCCGGGCCCGGGAGGGGGACCAGCGCACGCTGGCCGCGCTGGAGCGGATAGGCGCCGCGCTCGGCGTCGGCGCGTCCATCCTGGTCAACATCCTCAACCCGGCCGCGGTGGTGCTCGGCGGCTACTTCGCGGTGCTCGCCGACTGGCTGATCGCCCCGGCCGAACGCGAGCTGACCGCCAGGGTGGTCGCCACCGGGGCCGATCAGCCCGCCTGCCGCCTGCTGCCCTCGGATCTCGGGTTCACCGCGGCCGTGCGCGGCGGCGCGTACGCGGCGATGGAACACGTGCTGACCGACCCGACGCTGGCCCCAGTGCCCGCGCCGGGCAACCGCTGGGAACTCGTCCCCGCACAGTCCACAGTGGACAGCCGGAGGTAGTCGTGCGCACTGATCCCTATCGGCCGCGGCCGGAACACCGCTTCAGCTTCGGGCTGTGGACGGTGGGCTGGCGCGGCAACGACCCCTTCGGCGAACCCACCCGGCCCGCCATGGACCCCGGGCACGCGCTGGGCACACTGGCCGAGCTGGGCGCGTGGGGGGTGAGCCTGCACGACGACGACCTCATCCCGTTCGGCGCCGACGACCTCAGCCGAGGGCGCATCCTGGACCGCTTCCGCAAGGCGCTGGCCGACACCGGGCTGGCCGTGCCGATGCTGACCACCAACCTGTTCACCCACCCGGTGTTCAAGGACGGCGCGTTCACCGCCAACGACCGCGATGTGCGCCGGTTCGCGCTGCGCAAGACCCTGCGCAACCTGGACCTGGCCGCCGAGCTGGGCGCGGGCGTGTACGTGCTGTGGGGTGGGCGCGAGGGCGCGGAGACCCCGGTGGCCAAGGACGCCAGGGTCGCGCTGGACCGCTACGCCGAGGCGGTGGACCTGCTCTGCGGGTACGTGCGCGAGCAGGGCTACGACATCCGGTTCGCGCTGGAACCCAAGCCGAACGAGCCGCGCGGGGACATCCTGCTGCCCACCATCGGGCACGCGCTGGCCTTCATCGAGCGGCTGGCCCATCCCGAGCTGGTCGGGGTGAACCCGGAGGTCGGGCACGAGCAGATGGCCGGGCTGTCAGTGCCGCACGGGGTGGCCCAGGCGCTGTGGGCGGGCAAGCTGTTCCACATCGACCTCAACGGCCAGACCGGGCCGCGCTACGACCAGGACCTGCGTTTCGGCAACGGCGACGTCAAGGCCGCCTTCCACCTGGTCGACCTGCTGGAACGGGCCGGGTACGACGGTCCCCGGCACTTCGACTTCAAGCCCGCGCGCACCGAGGACGAGCACGGCGTGTGGGCCGCCGCGGCCGCCTGCATGCGCAACTACCTGATCTTCGCCGAGCGGGCGGCGGCCTTCCACGCCGATCCCGAGGTGGCCGCGGCCAAGGAGGCGTCCCGGATCGGCGCGCTGGCCGTGCCCACCCTGCTGCCCGGGGAGGACCTGGCGGAACTGCGTGCCGAGTCCTTTGACCCGGAGTCGGCGGCAGAACGTGGAATGGGGTACGAACGACTCGATCAGTTGGCACTCGATCACCTGTTCGGGGTGCGCTGAACTCACGATCCGCCACCAAGATCCCTGGGTGGGGTGACCGTCGACCGAGCGACAGGGCATGCTCTTCTCGACGGTGCACCCTCCGAAGGGGAGACGACGATGCGAGGTCGGGCCAACGCGGCGGTAGCCGCCCTGCTGGGTGGGCTCGCGCTGCTGGCCACGCCGACCGCGGCCGCCGCGGCCGAGCCGGTGGCCGTGGTCCGGGTGCTCGCGCAGCAGCAGCCCCCGAGCACGCCGAAACCGAGTGGCACCAGCCCGTCCTCGACCAGCACCGCGCCGCCGGTCACGCCGGAACAGCAGGCCGACAACGAGCGCCGGGTGACCATCGCGATCATCGCGGTGCTGCTGCTGGCGATCGTCTTCTTCGGGCGGAAATACCGCAAGAAGTGGGGTAAGAGCGCCGGGTGACCCTGCTCTGACCTGGTATTTTACCTAGCCGGAAGAAGAGATAGGCCGGATCGAAACCCCTTCGTCCGCATTGACGTGGTGGAGTGGGCACGTTCCGATGGACGGGACCGGGGTACAGCCAGACCGAAGGGCACGGCTCCGCTCGGCGCAGCGAACCAACCGCCAGGCGGCTCGTTGTCGATCTTTGGATCTTGGCCAAAACGGGTAGTGCAGGATTGGATGCAAATGAGTACCGACACCAAAGTCCAGTGCCGCTCCGCTGTCGAGCGGTATTCGGACGCGCTGGTCGGGCTCTCCCGGAGCATTCACGCCGAACCCGAGCTGGCCTTCGCCGAGCACCGCAGCGCCGACAAGGTCGCCGAACTGATGGCCCGCGAGGGCTTCAAGGTGGAACGCGGCACCTCGGGCCTGGACACCGCGCTGACCGCCACCTACGGCTCGGGTGAGCTGGTGGTCGGGCTGTGCGCGGAGTACGACGCGCTGCCCGAGGTCGGCCACGCCTGCGGGCACAACATCATCGCCGCCTCCTCGGTCGGCGCCGCGCTCGCCCTGCGCGAGGTCGCCGACCGGCTCGGCATCACGATCAAACTGTTCGGCACCCCGGCCGAGGAGGCCGGTGGCGGCAAGGTGCTGATGCTGGAGCGCGGGGCCTTCGACGAGGTGTCGATGGCGATGATGGTGCACCCCGCCCCGCACGAGACCTGCGCCTGCTCCTCGCTGGCCATCACCGACCTCGAGGTCGCCTACACCGGCCGGGCCTCGCACGCCGCCGCCGCGCCGCATCTGGGCGTGAACGCCGCGGACGCGCTGACCGTGGCCCAGGTCTCCATCGGCCTGTTGCGCCAGCACCTGGAGCACGGGCAGATGGTGCACGGCATCGTCACCCACGGCGGCGCCGCGCCCAACATCGTGCCCGCGCGCACCGCCGGGCTGTTCTACCTGCGAGCCGAGAACATGGACTCGCTGAGCCACCTGGACGAGCGGATCCGCCGGTGCTTCGAGGCCGGCGCCGTGGCCACCGGCTGCGCGCACGAGATCACCCAGGTGTCCCCGAACTACGCCGAGCTGGCCCCGGACCCGTGGCTGGCCCTGGCGTACCGCGCTGCCGTGACGGAACTGGGCCGGGAGCCGCTGAGCCCCGCCGAGGAGGCGAACCGCCAGACCGGCAGCACCGACATGGGCAACATCACCCACGCGTTGCCCGCCATCCACCCCACGATCGCCATCGACTGTGGCAGTTCGGTGAACCACCAACCGGAGTTCGCGGCCGCCTGCGCCTCGCCCTCCGCGGACAAGGCGGTGCTGGACGGCGCGCTCGCGCTGGCCTGGACCGCGGTGGCCGCCGCCGCGGATGATGCCCAGCGAGCCCGGCTGCTCGCGGACACCGCAGATCGTGTGAACAGCCGCGTTGCCGTGCCAGCCACGGCAGGAGGTTTTGAGGCGTGACAGTCCTGGATTCCCGACCCGGCCCGCCCTTCGGACCGGAGTCCCGCGGACCCATCGACGTGCTGAGCCCCGGCTCCGGCCGCACCATGTCCACTGTGGAGGATCTTGGCGCGGGGCGGGGACCGTCCTGGCTGGACAAGTGGCTGGGGAAGAACCTCGCTCAGGTGGTGGCCTGGCGGCGGCAGATCCACGCCAACCCGGAGCTGTCCCGCAACGAGCACAACACCACCAAGTTCCTCTTCCGCGAGCTGGCCAACGCCGGCCTGCGGCCCCGGGTGCTGCCCGGCGGCACCGGCCTGATCTGCGAGGTCGGCAGCGGATCGCGCTGTGTCGCGCTGCGCGCCGACATCGACGCGCTGCCGCTGACCGAGGACACCGGCCTGCCCTTCGCCTCCACCGTGCCCGGCGTCTCGCACGCCTGCGGGCATGACGCGCACACCACCGTGCTGCTGGGCACCGCGCTGGCCCTGGCCAGTGCCGATTCGCTGCCCGGCCGGGTCCGGCTGATCTTCCAGCCCGCCGAGGAGGTCATGCCCGGCGGTGCGCTGGACGTGCTGGCCGCCGGTGGCCTCGACGGCGTGGAGCGGATCTTCGGCCTGCACTGCGCGCCGCGGCTGCAGGTGGGCAAGCTGGGCACCCGGATCGGCGCGATCACCTCCGCCAGCGACCTGCTGGAGATCCGGCTGACCTCGCCCGGCGGCCACACCTCCCGCCCGCACCTGACCGCCGACCTGGTGCACGGCCTCGGCACGCTGATCACCCGGCTGCCTGAGCTGCTCACCCGCCGGGTCGACCCGCGTTCGGGCACGGTGCTGGTCTGGGGCGCGGTGCACGCCGGCGACGCGGCCAACGCCATCCCGCAGGACGGTCTGCTGCGCGGCACCCTGCGCACCGGCGACCGGGACACCTGGGCCGAGCTGGAGCCGGTGGCCCGTGAGCTGGTCGGTGCCCTGCTGGCCCCGCTGGGCATCGGTTTCGACCTGCTGCACCGCCGCGGCGTGCCGCCGGTGGTCAACGACCGGGAGAGCACCCGCCTGCTGCGCACCGCCACCCAGACCGCGCTCGGCGAGGACGCCATCACCGGCACCGAGCAGTCCTCCGGCGGCGAGGACTTCGCCTGGTACCTGGAACACGTGCCCGGCTCCTTCGCCCGCCTCGGCGTCTGGTCCGGCCAAGGCCCGCAAAAAGACCTCCACCAACCCACCTTCGACCTGGACGAGCGCGCCCTCCCAGTCGGCATCCGCATCCTCACCCAAGCCGCCCTAGACGCCCTCCAGTCCTGATCCCGCCCACTTGGGCCAACTCGTACGCCAAGTTGGCCCAAGTGGGCGTACGACTTGGCCCAAGTCGTCAGCCGGTTGGGGAGTTATCCACAGGTTGGCGATCGGGGTGGTGCTGATGAGTGAGTCGGGTCGATCGTTGTTGGCATGGGTCTCACTCCGCTTCCTGTTCCCTGCACCCGGCAGCAGGCCATCGCCGCGCTGGGTGAACGTGGGCTGCGCAACGCGTTGACCGCCGGTCGGCTGACCCGGCTCTGGCGGAATCTGTTTGTGCCCGCCGGTCGTGCGCATGATCCGCGGACCCGGGCAAGGGGAGCCTTGCTGTTGGCCGGCCCTGAGGCCGCGCTGACCGGGCCGACCGCGGCCGAGATCTATGGCTGGACTCCGCTGACCAGCACAGATGTGCATGTCGCCGTACCGTACTCACGCTGGCCGAGAAACCGAGCCGGGCTGGTGGTGCACCATGATCCGTTCCAGCCGGAGGATGTAGTGCTGCTGGACGGGCTACGGGTGCTGGCCCCGGAGCACGTGCTGGCCGAGCTGCTCTGCGGGCGGACGCACCGGGCCGGATTCGCCTGTGCGGACCAGGCGTTCCGATCACTGCCGCCGGAGCTTCAGGACGATCTGCGGCATCAGATCGGCCATCGGCTGCGGGCCAGGGCGAACCCGCGCGGGATTGATCAGGCGTGGGCGCTACTCGACCTGGTCACCGGCCAGCCGGAGTCACCGGCGGAGAGTTCGATGCTGTTGGTGCTCGTCGACGGCGGCTTCCCTCGGCCGGAACTCCAGTACGAGGTCAGGGACTTCGACGACCGGGTGCTGCACCGGCTGGATTTCGCCTGGCCGCGGCACCGGATCGCACTGGAATACGACGGCTACGAGGCCCACGAGAACCGTGCCGAGCAGGACGCCGAGCGGGACGAGCGGATGGCAGGTCGTGGCTGGATCACGGTGCGTGCCACCGCTCGTGACCTACGAGCGCCAGACGAGCTGTACACCCGGCTCCGCCAGGCATTCCAACGCCGAGAACGACCAACCTGACGTCCACTTGGGCCAAACACCCGTACGAGTTGGGCAAAGTGGGTCAGTTGTTGTTGTTTGGGCCTATGCCGTTGCAGGGGCGGGTGCGGAGGTCGTTGACGTAGTCGGCTGGGGCGCCCGCGGCTTCGGCGGCGTCGGCGACCACGCCGACGTAGCGGGCCGAGGGGAGGCCGCCCTCGTAGGCGTCCAGGACGTAGAGCCAGGCCAGGACCGAGCCTTCCAGCGTTTGCACGCGGAGGCGGATCTTCTTGTAGAGGCCCAGTTCGGCGCCTTCCCAGCGGTCCAGGCGGTCCTCGTCGTTGTTGACGTCGTAGAGGACCACGAAGACCTGGCTGCCGGGATCCTCGACGATGGTGGAGAGCGCGCCCTCCCAGCCGAGGTCTTCGCCTCCGAAGGTCATTCGCCAGCCGACGAGCCACCCCGTACCGGCCATCGGCGAGTGCGGAGCGCGCTCCGTCATCTGGTCCGGATCCATGTTGGACCCGTAAGCGGCATAGAGCGGCACGGCCCTAGCCTAGCGACCCGTCCGCGCCATCGGGACGCGCCGTGCGCACAGCCTCCGAACTGACCCCGGACGGGTAGCGCGTACGGTTGGACCCGCCGACAACCTGACCGCACCACCCACCACAGGAGGACCCCCGTGACCCGCATCGTGATCATGGGAGGCGGGCCGGCCGGATACGAGGCCGCGCTGGTCGGCGCCCAGCACGGAGCCGACGTCACCCTGGTGGAGAGCGACGGCCTCGGCGGCGCCTGTGTGCTGTACGACTGCGTGCCCTCCAAGACCTTCATCGCCTCCGCAGGCGCCCGCTCCGCCTTCCGCAACGGGCCCGAACTCGGCATCAACACCGGGGACGGTCCGACCGGGATCGAGCTGCCCGTGGTGCACGGGCGAGTCAAGGGACTCGCGCTGGCGCAGTCCGCGGACATCCGGGCGCGGGTGCAGCGCGAGGGTGTGCGGATCATGAACGGGCACGCCCGGCTGTGCGACGACGCGCCCGGTCTGGCCCAGCACCGGGTGGCGGTGCGCGGAGCCGACGGGTCGGTGGAGAAGCTGGCCGCCGATGTGGTGCTGATCGCCACCGGCGCCAACCCGCGGATCCTGCCCGGCGCCCAGCCCGACGGCGAGCGCATCCTGACCTGGCGGCAGATCTACGACCTGCCGCAGCTGCCCGAGCACCTGGTGGTGATCGGCTCGGGTGTCACCGGCGCCGAGTTCGCCTCCGCCTACACCGAGATGGGCGTCAAGGTCACCGTGGTCTCCAGCCGGGACCGCATCCTGCCGCACGAGGACGCCGACGCGGCCGCGGTGCTGGAGGACGTGTTCA
This sequence comes from Crossiella sp. S99.2, assembly GCF_023094165.1. GTDB lineage: Bacteria > Actinomycetota > Actinomycetes > Mycobacteriales > Pseudonocardiaceae > Crossiella. The sequence continues at coordinate 901,023 of NZ_JALMDK010000002.1, forward strand.
CCGAGCGGGGCACCGCGTTGTTCAAGCACGCGCGGGCGGACAAGGTCGAGCGGACCGCGGGCGGGGTCAAGGTCTTCCTGGCCGACGGGCGCACCGTCGAGGCCAGCCACGCGCTGATGACCGTGGGCTCGATCCCGAACACCGCCGACATCGGCCTGGACAAGGTCGGCATCGAGGCGGGCCCCGGCGGGTTCGTGCCGGTGGACCGGGTCTCCCGCACCACCGTGCCGGGCATCTACGCCGCCGGTGACTGCACCGGACTGCTGATGCTCGCCTCGGTCGCGGCCATGCAGGGCCGGATCGCGATGTGGCACGCGCTGGGCCAGGGCGTGCAGCCGATCAAGCTCAAGACCGTGGCGGCCAACGTCTTCACCCACCCGGAGATCGCCACCGTGGGCATCAGCCAGCAGTCGATCGACGCCGGCGAGGTGCCCGCGCGCACGATCATGCTGCCGCTGGCCACCAACGCGCGGGCCAAGATGGAGGGCCTGCGCCGCGGCTTCGTGAAGCTGTTCTGCCGCCCGGCCACCGGTGTGGTCATCGGCGGCGTGGTGGTGGCCCCGGTGGCCAGCGAGCTGATCACGCCGATCGCGCTGGCGGTGCAGAACCAGCTCACCGTGGAGCACCTGGCCTACACCTTCTCGGTCTACCCCTCGCTGTCCGGTTCGATCACCGAGGCCGGGCGCAAGCTGATGCGGCACGACGACCTGGACTGAGCGGACTCCAGACACCAGGTCTCGACCTGGTCACCGCGGACAACGAATACCGGCACTCGCGCGTGTCCCCTACATCACTCGCTGATGAGGGAGGCACAGCATGCGACACGCGCGAGTGTTGGGACGGTTCGTCATGAGGGCACGGACCATGGGAGTGCTGGCGGCCGCGGCGCTGCTGACCGGGCTGGCCGCGGGGCCAGCGGTGGCGAGCACCGAGCCGGTGCTGCACCTGCCGGTGATCTACCTCGGCGCCGGGCACATCTCGCTCAACGTGGTGTGTCCGGACAAGGACTGGCAGCCGGTGCGCTCGACGCTGTTCACCGAGCCGGTGCGGCTGACCTCCGCTGCGGCCGATCCGACCTGGGGCTTCGGCACCGGGAATCTGGCCAAGGGCCTGACCGCCGGGTCCACGCACACCGTCAGCTACGGCTGCGGTGCCCTCAGCCGCACCCAGCAGGTGACCGTGCAGCCGCCGCAGACCATCGGCCAGGTGCGGTTGCAGGTCAGTCCGGGCCTGGGCCGGACCGGCGAGCAGGTCAAGGTCGTGCGGACCTGCTACAAGGCCAACAACCCGAACACGGCGCCGGTCTCGGCCGCGCTGGAGCCGATGACGCGCTGGACCGGCACCGCGTACGAGCAGACCTTCGAGACCAAGGTCAGGGCGGGCGTCAAACCCGGTCGCTACCAGGTGTCGTTCCGCTGTGGCGGGACTACTCGTACGGTGTTCTTCACCGTCGAGGGCCCGCCCGGCCAGCAGCCGCCACCGCCGGTGAGCGGTGGGCAGGTGCGGATCAAGCCGGTGGGCGGCGTGGAGACCGGAGGGGGTGGACCGGCGTGAGCAAGGTCGGTGCGGCCGGGTTGGTACTGGCCGCGATGGTCCTGCTGACCGGCTGCGGTGCGCCCGCGCCCGCCGCGGGACCGCCGCCGGCCGCACCGGCCGGGAGCAGTGCGTCCGCGCCGCCGGAGGCCACCGAAGTGGCCGTGCTGGCCAGATCCACGCCCACCAGGGTGCGGGTGCCCAAGATCGGCGCGGACTCCAGCCTGGTGTCGCTGGGCCTGAACAAGGACCAGACCGTGCAGGTGCCGCCGATCACCCAGCCGATGCAGGCCGGGTGGTACGACGGCGCGCCGACACCGGGGGAGAAGGGGCCCGCGATCGTGCTCGGCCATGTGGACGGGGCCGGGAAACCGGGCATCTTCTACAAGTTGCGCGATGTCGCCATCGGCGATGAGATCCTGATCGACCGGCAGGACGGGAAAACCGTCCGGTTTTTCGTGCACGAGACCCAGCAGGTCGCGAAGAAGGGATTTCCGACAGACCGTGTTTACGGCGACACGGACCGTCCGGAACTCCGCCTGATCACCTGTGGCGGGGTATTCGACAAGGGTGCGCGCAGTTATCAGGACAACATCATCGTGTATGCAACCATGGTCGAATAGTCCGCGTAGGACGTTCGATCAACGTCGGGGTTGCCTGGGTCTTCGAAGAATGGCCATCTGGTCATAGGTCGCTGACCAGCGCCGATCCAGGCAACCCGAGGGCGGCCCTGGCGTCTTAGGTGGTGTAGGCAGGCGAACTGCCCGCCACTGGGACAAGTCGGGGAATAGGGGTAGTAACAATGGGTATTGGTCGCATTCTTGCCGCCGGTTCCGCACTGGGTGCGACCGGCGTGCTCATCGCGGCGCCGATCGCGTTGGCCGCGGTTCCGAGCATCAGCATGTCCGCCACGGATGTGCGGCCGGGCAGCCGGGTGGAGATCACCACCGAATGCGGGCTCACCTCCAACTTCCGCGAGCCGAGCGCCGCGGTGCTGGAGAACGTGAAGCGGGTCAGCTACGACGGCAAGACCCTGATCGCCAAGTGGTCGGCGAATGTGAAGAAGGACGCGCAGCCCGGTCCGTACGAGGTCTCCTTCGCCTGCCAGGACCAGACCAGCAACGCCAAGTTCGCCGTCTCGGCCACCGGGACCGAACCCACCAAGCCCACCGAGCCGAGCGTCCGGCCCACCACGGCCAAGCCGGTGCCGTCGAGCACCTCGGCCCGGCCGAAGCCGAGCACCACCGCGCCGACCACCTCCACCAGCGCCAAGACCCCCAAGGGCGCGCCGGAGACCGGTGGCGGCGGCACCGCCGACGGCGGCGGCGAGGGCCTGGCCATCGCCGGTGGCGCGGTCGCGCTGGCCGCCGGGGCGGGCTTCGGCGTGTGGGCGCTGCGGCGGCGTCGTGCGTCCGCGCAGGGCTGACCGGAAGGGCGGCCGTGTCTTCGCCGCGGTCCTGTCCGTACTGCTGCTCGCCGTCGGGGCGGTGTTCCTCAGCGGTGGCGCACGGGACCTCTGGGGTCAGGTGTTCGCCGAGGCAGCCCACGATCCCGCCGGCGGCCAGCCGGTCGCGGGCACGCCGGGCAAGCCCATGCGCAAGTCCGACCCGGTCTCCATCGAGATCCCCAAGATCGGGGCCAGGTCCTCGCTGAGCAAGCTGGGCCTGAACAAGGACGGCACCGTGCAGGTGCCGCCGGTGAGCCAGCCCATGCAGGCGGGCTGGTACGCCAAGGGCCCGACGCCCGGGGAGAAGGGACCGGCGGTGATCCTCGGGCACATCGACGGGGCGAAGAAGCCGGGCATCTTCTACAAGCTGCGCGAGCTGAAGCCGGGCGACGAGATCCTGGTCAAACGGGCCGACGGCAGCACCGCGAAGTTCGTGGTGCAGCGCTCAGCACAGGTGCCCAAGTCCGACTTCCCGACCGATGAGGTCTACGGCAACACCACCAGCCCGGAACTCCGGCTGATCACCTGCGGCGGCAGTTTCGACCGCGCCGCGGGCAGCTACCGGGACAACACCATCGTCTACGCCACGCTGGTGGCCTGAGACCCGCGCTGAAGCGCCGACCCCCAGCGGCGACTTCACCGCGAAAAGAACGGGGCGTGCCCAAGCGGCACGCCCCGTTCTCGCGTTCGGTCAGACCGGTTGGTCAGTCGGCCTCGACCCAGTCGAAGGTCTTGGTGACCGCCTTCTTCCAGTTGCGGTACTGCTTGTCGCGGTGGGTCTCCTCCATCGCCGGGTCCCACTGCTTGTCCTGCGCCCAGTTGGCCCGGATGTCGTCCTCACTGGCCCAGAAGCCGACCGCGAGACCGGCCGCGTAGGCCGCACCCAGCGCGGTGGTCTCGTTGACCACCGGCCGGATCACCGGCACGCCCAGGATGTCCGCCTGGAACTGCATGAGCAGCTCGTTGACCACCATGCCGCCGTCGACCTTGAGCGAGGTCAGCGGCACGCCGGAGTCGGCGTTCATGGCGTCGATGACCTCGCGGGTCTGGAAGGCGGTGGCCTCTAGCGCGGCGCGGGCCAGGTGACCCTTGTTCACGAACCGGGTCAGGCCGACGATCGCGCCGCGCGCGTCGCCCCGCCAGTACGGCGCGAACAGGCCGGAGAAGGCGGGCACGAAGTACGCGCCGCCGTTGTCCTCCACACCCTTGGCCAGGGGCTCGATCTCCGCGGCCGAGCTGATCAGGCCCAGGTTGTCCCGCAGCCACTGCACCAGCGAACCGGTGACCGCGATCGAGCCCTCCAGGGCGTAGACCGGGGCGTTGTCGCCGATCTTGTAGCAGACCGTGGTGAGCAGCCCGTTCTCGCTCATCACCTTCTCGTTGCCGGTGTTGAGCAGCACGAAGTTGCCGGTGCCGTAGGTGTTCTTGGCCTCGCCGGGGGACAGGCAGGCCTGGCCGAAGGTGGCCGCCTGCTGGTCGCCCAGGATGCCCGCGATCGGCACCCCGGCCAGCACACCGCGCTCCCGGACCTTGCCGTACTCCTCGGAGGAGGAGCGGATCTCCGGCAGCATCGACAGCGGAATCTGCATCTCGCCGCAGATCTCCTCGTCCCAGTTCAGGGTGTCGAGGTCCATCAGCAGGGTGCGGGAGGCATTCGTCGGGTCGGTGTAGTGCAGACCGCCGTCCGGGCCGCCGGTCATGTTCCACAGCACCCAGGTGTCCATGTTGCCGAAGAGCAGCTCGCCCGCCTCGGCCTTGGCCCTGGCGCCCTCGACGTTGTCCAGGATCCAGCGGATCTTGGGGCCGGAGAAGTAGGTGGCCAGCGGCAGGCCGGTGCGGGAGCGGTAGCGCTCCTGACCGCCGCCGAGCGCGGCCAGCGACTCGCAGATCGCGTCGGTGCGGGTGTCCTGCCAGACGATCGCGTTGTACACCGGCTTGCCGGTGCTCTTGTCCCACACCACCGCGGTCTCGCGCTGGTTGGTGATGCCGACCGCGGCGATCTCGGAGTTCTGGATGTCGGCCTTGGCCAGCGCGCCCCCGCACACCTTGCGGGTGTTCTCCCAGATCTCCTCGGCGTTGTGCTCGACCCAGCCTGCCTTGGGGAAGATCTGCTCGTGTTCGGTCTGGACGACCGAGACGACCCGGCCGGAGTGGTCGAAGACCATGCAACGCGTGGAGGTCGTGCCCTGGTCGATGGCGGCCACATAGCGCTTCTCAGCGGACATGATGCTGCTTGCCTTTCGTGTGGACGTGGATCAGGCCAGTGCGAGGGACAGGAGCCCGGCGAGCACCGCGCCGATGAGCGGACCGACGACAGGAACCCAGGAATAGCCCCAGTTCGCGCCGCCCTTGCCCTTGATCGGCAGCAGCGCGTAGGCGATCCGGGGGCCGAGGTCGCGGGCCGGGTTGATGGCGTAGCCGGTCGGGCCGCCGAGCGAGGCGCCGATACCGACGACCACGAACATCACCGCGGCGTAGCCCAGCGCGGAGTTGCCGAATTGCGGCACCCCGTCGGCGGCGGCCTTGGCGCTGGGGCTCAACAGGATCCACAGCACCAGCACGAAGGTGCCGATGACCTCGGTGACGGTGTTCCAGAGCTTGTTGTCCACGGTCGGGCCGGTGGAGAAGATGCCGAGCGTGCCGCCGGGGTCGTCGTGCGTGTCGAACTGGAGTTTGTAGGCCAGCCAGCAGAGCACCGCGCCGATGAAGGCGCCGAGCAGCTGGGCGCCGAAGTACACCGGCACCAGCGCCCAGTCGAGTTTGCCCGCGGTGGCCAGACCGAGGGTCACCGCCGGGTTGAGGTGCGCGCCACTCGGGGCCGCGATGCTGGCGCCGGCGAAGACCGCGAAGCCCCAGCCGAAGTTGATCAGCAGCCAGCCGCCGCTGTTACCCAGTGAGTTCTTCAGCACGGTGTTGGCCACCACGCCGGCGCCGAGCAGAATCAGCACCGCGGTGCCGATCAGCTCCCAGACGAAGATTGCTCCGCTGGACATGCGCGTCCTCCCTCAGTCCGCTCCATTGCGTCTGAGGTCGGGAACGTAGTCCTGGGCCGATCAACTGTCTACGGTAGAATTCGAAACGGGACAGTTTCGTTATTACTGTCAGTGCACGTCATCGACAGTCGGCTGCGCCGACGGAAATCGTGCGGGCCCGGTAGCGTAGGCCCCGCGTCCAAGCCGAGCAGGGAGGCGACGTTCAGTGGCCAAGGCCAAGGAGAGCAGCGCGGAGATCGTGCAGGGTCGTTTGGGACCGGCCGAACGGCAGGAAGCCTGGCGCAGACTGGGTTCCGAGCACTTCGACGTGGTGATCATCGGCGGCGGCGTGACCGGCGCCGGCGCGGCCCTGGACGCCGCCACGCGCGGGCTGCGGGTGGCCCTGGTCGAGGCGCGGGACCTGGCCTCTGGCACCTCCAGCCGCTCCAGCAAACTCTTCCACGGCGGCCTGCGTTACCTCGAACAGCTTGAGTTCGGCCTGGTCCGGGAGGCTCTGCGGGAGCGGGAGCTGATGATCACCCGGATCGCCCCGCACCTGGTGAAGCCGGTGAGCTTCCTCTACCCGCTGACCAAGCGGATCTGGGAGCGCCCGTACACCGCGGCCGGGCTGTTCCTCTACGACACCATGGGCGGCTCCAAGTCCGTGCCCGGTCAGAAGCACCTGACCAGGGCCGGTGCGCTGCGGATGGTCCCTGCCCTCAAGCGCAGTGCGCTGATCGGCGGCATCCGCTACTACGACGCGCAGGCCGATGACGCCCGGCACACCATGACGGTGGCCCGCACCGCGGCCCACTACGGCGCGGTGGTGCGCACCTCCACCCAGGTCACCGGCATGCTCCGGGAGGCAGACCGGGTGGCCGGCGTGCACGTGCGCGATGTGGAGACCGGCGCGGAGATCGAGGTCAAGGCGCACGCGGTGATCAACTGCACCGGGGTGTGGACGGATGAGATCCAGCGGCTGGCCGGCACCCGAGGGCGGTTCCGGGTGCGCGCGAGCAAGGGCGTGCACATCGTGGTGCCCAGGGACCGGATCGTGTCCGAGAGCGGCATGATCCTGCGCACCGAGAAGTCCGTGCTGTTCGTCATCCCGTGGCGCAACCACTGGATCGTGGGCACCACCGACACGGACTGGAACCTGGACCTGGCGCACCCGGCGGCCACCAAGAAGGACATCGACTACATCCTCACCCACGTCAACAAGGTGCTGGCCACGCCGCTGACCAATGACGACATCGAGGGTGTGTACGCGGGCCTGCGGCCGTTGCTGTCCGGGGAGAGCGAGGACACCTCCAAGCTCTCCAGGGAACACGCGGTGGCCAGGGTCGCGCCCGGCCTGGTGGCGATCGCCGGTGGCAAGTACACGACCTACCGGGTGATGGCGGCGGACGCGATCGACGCGGCCAGTCCCGACCTGCCCGGCCGGATCATGTCCTCGATCACCGACAAGGTGCCGCTGCTGGGCGCGGACGGTTACCACGCGCTGGTGAACCAGGCCGACCAGCTCGGCGCCAAGCACGGCCTGCACCCCTACCGGGTGCGGCACCTGCTGGACCGTTACGGCTCGCTGGTGCACCAGGTGCTGGCCACCGCCGACGGCAACCCGGAGCTGCTCCGCCCGCTGGCAGGCGCGCCGGACTACCTCCAGGTCGAGATCGTCTACGCGGCCGCCTGCGAGGGCGCGCTGCACCTGGAGGACGCGCTGACCCGGCGCACCCGGATCTCCATCGAGTACCCGCACCGCGGCGTGGAGAGCGCGGAGGCCGCGGCGAAGCTGATGGCCGGCGTGCACGGCTGGGACGACAAGCGGGTCGCGCACGAGATCGAGGTCTACACCGCCAGGGTCGAGGCCGAACGCGACTCGCAGACCCAGCCGGACGACCAGGCCGCCGACGCCCGGCGCTCAGCCGCCCCGGAAGCCCGCCCCGAGGTCATCGAACCAGTCAGCTGAGCACTTGGTTGGCCCAACTCGTACGCCAAGTTGGGCCAACTTGGCGTACGAGTTGGCCCAACTGGTCAGGCTGGGGTGAGGAGGTCGGTGAGGACCTCTTCGAGGTGTTGGGTGAGGCGGCGGGTGTCGACTGGGGCGATGGTGCTCCAGGCGGCGGCGCCGTCCTGGCTGCGGCGGGTTTGCAGGTAGCGGCCCGCTGGGGTGTCGAAGAAGCCGATCACCCGGTCGGCTCGGCGGCGGCGGGCCCACTGCTCCTTGGCGGCCACGCCGAACTGGCCCAGGTCGCCCGCGTCCTTGGTCATCTCGGTGATGACCTGGGCGTCCTCCGGGCGGATGCCGCGTTCGATCAGTTCCGGGCCCAGGCGGTCCGCCGAGTTGCCCGCGGCCGCGGCGGCGGCGTCCAGGTCGGCGCTGGGCAGGGTGACCGAGCGGCCGGGACCCGCGGGCAGCGGGCGCAGCACGGCGATGGCCTCGCGGGGCAGGCTCAGGCCGGAGACGGCCTTGACGGTGAGCTGACCGGAGTCCAGCACGGCCAGCGCGCCCTCCTCCTCGCGCGCGGCGGCCAGCACCCGCACGCTGCGGCCCAGCCACAGCCTGCCGTCCACCTCGCGCGCCGGATCGGCGAGCAGGTGCAGTAGTGCGGAGAGTTCGGCGTCCACCGCGACCGGGCGGCCCAGGCCGCGGGACTCCAGCGCGTCCCAGGCCTGTCGTTCCAGCCCGGCCCGCTCGGTGTGCGTGCGGCCGGGGGAGGGCACCTTGATCACCAGTGGTGGCTGGCCGAGGCCGAGGTGCTGCCACAGCACGTCGAACTCCAGCGCGGTCAGCGCGAACGGCTCCCGCAGGCCCTGCTCGAACAGGGTCACTCGCCGATCACCGGGGGCGCGTACTGGCGGGCGTCGCCGAAGACATCGTCGTCCTCGACCAGGAAGCTCTGGTGTTCCCCGTCCTCCTCGCGCCGGGCCCGTCCCACCGGCGCGGCTGCGGCCGAGCGGGCCGCCGGCGCTGGTTCGGGGTCGAGACCGAGCACGCCGTCCGGGGCGGCACTGCCGCGGCGGGATTCGGCGAGGTGGGTGGCCTCGGCCGCGTCCCAGGCCGGTCGGTGCTGCGGACCGGGACGGGTGGTCGCGGCCGAGGAGGTGGTGCTCTCCACGCGAGGGTGCGGCAGCCCGCGGGCGGGCGCCGGGGTGGTGCCGGTGCCGGACGGCGCGGTGGCACTGGTTCCGGTGCTGGGCGCGGGGGTGGCCGGGGGCGGGGTGACGACGCCGCTGAGCCGGGTTCCGGGTCCGACCGGAGCGGTGCTGCTGCCCGTGGCCGCGGGTGCGCCGGGGCGAGGCGGGGCGGGCACCGGCGCGGAGCCGGAACGGCCGCTGACCGGGCTGGGGGCGCTGCGGGCCGGGGGGACCAGGCGGGGCCGGGCCGGGGGTGGCGCGGTGGCGCCGATCGGGCCGCTGCTCTGCGGGCTGCCGTGGCCGGTGTCCAGGTGCAGTTCCGGCGGTTTGCTGAACTGGCCCAGCGTGGACACATTGGCCGCGGTGGTGGTCTGGTAGACCTCCATCACCTCGAAGGCCCGCTGTTCGGCCGCGCTCTGCGCCGCCTCCTGGATCTCGTAGTCGGTCTGCCCGCCGAAGAGGTGCACCACGCCGGTGACCAACGGGTTCGGCTTCTCCGCGCTGACTTCCTTCGGCGCCGGCATGTCGGCGCGGGCCTTGCCCACGTACTCGGCCTGGAGTTCCGCGGACACCCGCATCACCTCGGCGCCCGCCTGCGCGTCCCTGGCCCACTGGGCCAGCGGGTGCAGCGCGGCGTCGGCGGCCTCGGCGGCTTTGCCGGTCCAGTCCGCCCTGGAGTTGCCAAGGGCCTGCTTGATGTCGGCGTCGATGTCGGCCAGCGCCGCGGACATGTCCGACCAGCGGGTGATCGAGGCGGCTGAGGCGGCCGGCCCCAGTCCGTTGTGCAGCTGTCCGTACAGCTCCGCGTGCGAGTAGCCCTGCCAGCGGTGGTCACTCATTCCTCGCCCCCTTGCTCAGCAGCCGCTGGTGCGCACCGAGTCGGCGTTCCCGCGCTCGGTGGCGCGGTACTCGTACTCGACTTCCTGGAGCGCCCGGACCGCGGTCTGCAACTGCTGCTGGTAGCCCTCCAGGGCACTGAGCGCGGCATCGCCGCCGTCCATGGAGCGGTCGTTGAACTTCTGCGCGGCCTCATCGCTCACCGGATCACCGGCCCAGGGCCGCATCCGCAGGTCGGTGCGGGCGTGCCCGATCTGCGGGGTCAGCTTGTCCAGCGCCTTCTGGAACGCCTTGCGCATGGTCGGGATGGCGGCCTGTTCGACCCGGACCCGCGATCCGCCGCCGTTGACGGCGTCGAGACCGGACTGCACTGCGTCGCCACTGGCGGAATTGGTGCGCGGCACGGTGTCTCCCCGAACTGGACAATCCTTGAGCGGCCACTGTAGCGACCGACAGTGATCACTTGGGGTGGTCTCCGTAACGATCCCACCTACCGGTGAACTGTCAACGGGCCATCAGGGTGGTCATGGCCGCGGTCGCCACCTCCTGTGCGGATGCGCACATCGCGTCCAGGCCCGGCGGCGCCGCGTTGCCCGCGTCGCCGAACTGGATGTCCAGGAACTGGCCCTGCGCCACGTCCACCTCGACGTTGCAGAAGCGGGTCTGCTCGGCGGTGCGCACGATCACCGCGGGGAATTCCGCCACCGTGGCGGCCTTGACGTCGGCCTGGGCGGTCTCCTCCAGCCACACCCCGACGCCCTGCACCAGGACCAGTCCGATGCGCACGGTGAGCGCCCTGGTGGAGTCGCGGAAGTCGCACACCTTGGCGTTGCCCATGGTCGGGTAGCGGGTGGGCAGCGGCGGCCGATCCATGCCCAGGGTCCGGCGCTGGCGGGTGGTCAGCAACGTGCACGGGTCCACCCGATCGAGTTTGATCTCGCGCGGGCGGGGCGGCAGCGAGATCGACGGGGTGGTGATCGCCACCGGCGGCGGGTTGGGCGCGGTGGGCTTGGCCGGCGGGGGCGTGCACGCGGCGAGGACGAGGCAGCCGAGCAGCAGCGCGGGCAGCCGGAGCGGTCTCGACATGCTGGGCACGCTAGCCGACCTCAGACGACCAGGGACCAGGCGAGCACGTCGTGCAGGTCGCCGTCGACCGTGGTGGCCTGGTGCAGGGTGGCCTCCAGGGTGAAGCCGCACTTCTCCGCGACCCGGCGGGAGGACTCGTTGGCCGCGGCGTGCCGGTAGCCGATCCGGCGCAGGCCGAGGCCGTCGATGCCGAAGCGCAGGGCGGTCTGCAGGGCCTGGGTCATCACGCCGCGGCCGCGGTGCTCCGGATGCGTCCAGCAGGCCGCGGAACCGATGCCGCGCACCAGGTCCAGGTCCTTGAGGCCGACCTCGGCGAGCAGTTCGCCGGTGGTCGGCTCGGCCACCGCCCAGGAGCAGCGCAGGTCGTCCTGCCACTCCCGCTCGCGCAGCGCGATGTAGCGGCCCGCGCTGTCCAGGTCCTCGATCTGATAGCCGGTGACCCAGCGCAGCAGCTCCGGGTCGACGAAGGCCGCCAGCACCGCGGGCCGGTCGTCCAGCAGCCGGTCCGCCCGCAGCTGCCGCAGGTAGTACGCGCCCGCGTTGATCTCCACCGGCTCCATGCCGCAGAACCTACTTGCGCTTCTTCTTGCGCTTCTTGCTGCCCTGTCCGCCGTTCCAGTCCTCGCCCCACAGCGAGCCGTACACCGCGCCGACGCCCATCAGCACGAAGATCCACCACCACCAGCCCAGGAAGATCAGCAGCGGGATCCAGGCCGCGCCGAGCACCACCAGGCTCACCGCTGCGGCCCGCTGGGCGGGCGTGCGCGGATCGGTGGGGACCGCGACCTCGCCGCCGCCCTCGATCTTGGCCACCGCGGCGGTGGCCGGCACGCCGTCGAAGCGCGGGTGCGGTTCGGGCAGGTCGGCGAACAGCTCGCGCAGTTCGCCGCGGGTCATCGAGGCGGCCACCTTGCCCGCCCGCTGGTCGTACTCGGTGAGTTGCAGCCTGCCCACGGCGAAGTGCTCGCCGAGCGCGCTCAGCGCCGCGGATCGTTCGGTATCGCTGATCCGCAGTTCAGGCTCGTTGTCCGGCACAACCCGATGCTACTTCGGCTTGAACCGCTGCACTCCCGCCACGATCCCGGCCAGCACCAGCACGCCGATGGCGGCCGCGGTCAGCATGGCCAGCGAGGCCGGCAGCCGGTCCACGATGGCCAGGGTGAAACCGCCGCCCGCCAACAGGGTCAGCCCGGCCACCGGCACGCCGATCAGCACCGCCAGCACTTTGGCCACGGTGTGCGCGTTGTCGTTGGCCTGCGACCGCATCGGCGCCATCGCCATTGGCATCGCCACCTGCTCGGTCAGCGGCTGGTACTGCAGCGGCGCGGGCAGCTCGAAGGTCGGGTGCGGCGCGGGCAGGTCCTCGAAGAGCATGGACAGCTCCCGGCGGGTGCGCGCGGAGACCGCGATGTTGGCCCGCTCGCCGAATTCCTCCGCGGTCAGCCTGCCGACCCGCAGGTGCTCGCCCAGCAACCGCTCGGCCTCGGTCCGCTCGGTGTCCCCGATCCGCAGCTCGACGTGATCCCCATGTGTGCTCACACGGTTGACGTTAGGGATCGGGGACCGCCATGCCCTCGGCCTTTTGGCTATCGGTCGCCGACTTTTGGCTAGGGCTGCCTCGGCGCGGCTATCGCGGGCGTGGCTGTGCGGAGGCGGCCCTAGGGCTGGCTGACGAAGCCGTCGTGCGCCTCGGCCAGCTCCTCCAGGTGGTCCTGCCAGCAGGTGGCCGCCAGGCCGTCGGGGGCGGTCTCCAGGACCACCACCCAGTCCACGTCCTCGGCGTCGTCCTCGCCGGCGAGCATCTCGCGGTGCACGCCGCCGACCACCCAGCCGTCGGCGCGCAACTCCGCCGCGATGTCCTCCGCTTCCTGGCGATCGTGCAGGACCAGCAGGAGACTCTGATTTTCAGTCTGGATTGGACTGTCCACTCTGGTCAGTCTTTCAGCTCGCAGAGCACCGAGCCCTGGGTCACCGTCTCCCCGGCCTTGGCGGACAGGCCGGTGACGACGCCGTCCTTGTGCGCGGTGACCGGGTTCTCCATCTTCATCGCCTCCAGCACCACGAGCAGTTCGCCCGCGCTGACCCGCTGGCCGTCCTCGACCGCGACCTTGACGATGGTGCCCTGCATGGGCGCGGCCACCGCGTCGCCGGAGACCGCGGCCCCGGCCTTGCCACCGGCCCGCTTGCGCGGCTTGGCCTTGGCCGCGGGCGCGCCGCCGCCGATGGCCAGGTCGCCGGGCAGCGAGACCTCCAGCCGACGGCCGCCGACCTCGACCACCACGGTCTGCCGCGGGGCGTCCTCCTCGGCCTCGGCGCCGGCGCCGAAGGGCGGGATGGTGTTGTCGAACTCGGTCTCGATCCACCGGGTGTGCACGGTGAAGCCGTCCTCGGCGGTGAACGCCGGATCGCGCACCACGGCCTGGTGGAACGGGATCACGGTGGCCATGCCCTCGACCACCAGCTCGTCCAGGGCGCGCCGGGAGCGTTCCAGGGCCTGCTCGCGGGTCTCGCCAGTGACGATCAGCTTGGCCAGCAGCGAGTCGAACTGGCCGCCGATCACGCTGCCGCTCTCCACGCCCGCGTCCACCCGCACGCCGGGGCCGGTGGGCGGCAGGAACCGGGTGACCGTGCCGGGGGCCGGCAGGAAGTTGCGCCCGGCGTCCTCGCCGTTGATGCGGAACTCGATCGAGTGGCCGCGGGGTTCGGGGTCGGCGTCGAAGCGCAGCTTCTCCCCGGCGGCGATGCGGAACTGCTCGCGCACCAGGTCGATCCCGGCGGTCTCCTCGCTGACCGGGTGCTCGACCTGGAGCCGGGTGTTGACCTCCAGGAAGGAGATGGTGCCGTCCTGGCCGACCAGGAACTCCACTGTGCCCGCGCCGTGGTAGCCGGCCTCGGCGCAGATCGCGCGGGCCGCGGTGTGGATGGTGGCGCGCTGTTCGGTGGAGAGGAACGGCGCGGGGGCCTCCTCGACCAGCTTCTGGTGGCGGCGCTGCAGTGAGCAGTCGCGGGTGCCGACCACGATCACGTTGCCGTGCGTGTCCGCCAGCACCTGGGCCTCGACATGCCGCGGCTTGTCCAGGTAACGCTCCACGAAGCATTCGCCGCGGCCGAAGGCGGTGACCGCCTCGCGCACCGCGCTGTCGAACAGCTCCGGGATCTCTTCCAGGGTGCGGGCCACCTTCAGGCCGCGCCCGCCGCCGCCGAACGCGGCCTTGATCGCCACCGGCAGGCCGTGCTCCTTGGCGAAGGCGACGATCTCCGCCGGACCGTTGACCGGGTCCTTGGTGCCGGGCACCAGCGGGGCGCCCGCGCGCAGCGCGATGTGCCGGGCGGTCACCTTGTCGCCGAGGTCGCGGATGGCCTGCGGGGCAGGGCCGATCCAGGTCAGGCCCGCGTCCAGCACCGACTGGGCGAACTCGGCGTTCTCGGAGAGGAAGCCGTAGCCGGGGTGCACCGCGTCCGCGCCCGCGCGCTTGGCCACGTCGATCAGCTTGTCCGCGACCAGGTAGGACTCGGCCGCGGTGGCGCCGCCCAGCGCGAAGGCCTCATCGGCCAGGCGCGCGAACGGCGCGTCCCGGTCCGGGTCGGCGTAGACCGCGACGCTGGTCAGCCCGGCGTCCCGGCAGGCCCTGATGACTCGGACGGCGATCTCACCGCGGTTGGCGATGAGCACCTTGCGCAGTGGCACGGCACCTCCATGTGCTGGCGACCCGGAACGACACGTTCTTACGAGACGACACGTCATCGAAAAGGGTGGTGTTCGGCGAGTCTAGGGTCCAGGGGTGATGCACTGGGCGAGAGCAACCTCACGTGCCGTGTCCGCGTTGGTGGTATGAGCACGTTGGGTGAACGACGGAGGTGAAGTGCGGTGGCCGAGCAAACGGCCAGGGTGCCACGGGCGGTGAAGGTCGCGATGTGGTCGTCCGCGGTGCTGACGGTCGCGGCGTTGCTGGGTTCGGCTGTGCTGCGGGAGGCCCCGTCGGCCTCGGGCGGCGTGTCGGGTTCGGCCCTGTCCAGCGCCGAGCTGCGTGCTCCGGCCAGCAGCCCGCCCGCCGGGCCCTCGTTGCGCTGCGGCTCCGGTCCGTGCGTCGAGGTGGACAGCGCCACCCTGGACGGGGTGAAGGTGGAGCTGCTCGCCGACGCGGCGGGCGAGTCCAGCCGGGTGCGGTTCAACGAGGGCGGCGACTCCCAGCTCAACGTGCACGAGACGCTGGCCATCTCCTTGGGCGGCCGGGTGCAGAAGGGCTCGCTGACCTGCGTGGCCACCAGCAAGCACCAGTCCTGCCTGGTCACCTTCGCCCAGTCCGGCGACGGCTCCAGGATGGGCACGCTGTACGAGAAGCCGCCGGGCAGGCCGTGGGTGCGGGTGGAGGCCTCCTACCCGTCCGACCTGGGCGTGTTGCAGCTGCGGGATGTGAACAACGACGGCATCCCCGAGGTGCTCAGTGTGGAGACCGCCTGCGACGGCAACGGCAACTTCCAGGGCTGCAAGCGGTTCGTGCTCCGGGTGTTCAACCACGACGGCAGCTTCGTCGGCTGCACCGCGGTGGTGAACCGCAAGGAGCTGCTGCCCGGCTGGCCCAATCTGGCGCCGACCAAGCAGCAGCTCCGGGAGTGCTGAGCGGGTTCAGACCGTGGCGGGCACCCGCTGCTCGGTCCTGATCTCCTCGGTCGAATCCACGGCCAGCGGGTCGCCGGTGGCCGGGGCGTTGAACACCTCGTCGTCCAGGGTGCCCTCGCTGCGCGCGACCAGCACCGGCACCACCAGCTGACCGGCCACGTTGGTGGCGGTGCGGATCATGTCCAGGATCGCGTCGATGGCGATGATCAGGCCGACCCCGGCCAGCGGCAGGCCCACCGTGGACAGGGTGAGGGTGAGCATCACGATCGCGCCGGTGAGCCCGGCGGTCGCGGCCGAGCCGAACACCGACACCGCGGCGATGAGCACGTAGTCGGTGAAGGAGAGCTGCACGCCGTAGACCTGGGCCACGAAGATCGCGGCGATGGCCGGGTAGACCGCGGCGCAGCCGTCCATCTTGGTGGTCGCGCCGAAGGGCACCGCGAAGCTGGCGTACTGCTCGGGCACGCCGAGGCGGCGGATGGTGGTCTGCTGGGTCAGCGGCAGGGTGCCGATGGAGGAGCGGGAGACGAAGGCCAGCTGGATCGGCGCCCACGCCTTGGCGAAGAAGCGGACCGGGTTGACCTTGCCGACCAGGGCCAGCAGCAGCGGGTAGACCACGAACAGCACGATCGCGCAGCCGGCGTAGACCGCGATGGCGAAGGTGGCCAGCGGGCGCAGCAGGTCGAAGCCGTACTGCGCGGTGGCCTTGCCGATCAGGCCGAGGGTGCCCAGCGGGGCGAGCCGGATGACCCACCACAACGCCTTCTGGGTGATCTCCAGCAGGGACCGGCTGAAGTTCACGAACGGCTCGGCCTTGCCGCCGATCTTGTACGCGGCGATGCCGATCACCACGGCCAGGAACACGATCTGCAGCACCCGGCCCTCGGTGAAGGCCAGCACCGGGTTGGTCGGCAGCAGGCCCTTGAGGAAGTCCAGCCAGCCGCCCTGGCTCTTCGGCTTGTAGCCCGGGTCCACCGGCAGGGTGACCCCCTGACCGGGGTTGGTCAGCAGGCCGACGCCAATGCCGACGAGCACCGCGATCAGCGAGGTGATGCCGAACCAGAGCAGCGTCTTGCCTGCCAGCCTGGCCACCGTGCCTGGCCCGCCGTTGACGTTGCGCAGGTTGGCGATGCTCACCACGATCGCGGTGAACACCAGCGGCACCACGGCCAGCGTGAGCAGCTGGACGAAGGTGCTGCCGATGGTGGCCAGCGTGGTGGAAAGCCAGGTCAGATCGTTTGCCCTGGCGAGAACGCCGAGTAGGACGCCGAGCACGAGACCGGTGACGGTCTGCGCCCAGAACGGAAACTTCTTGAGTGCGGACAGCACGAATTCCCCCAGGGAATCATGGGTTGGGATGGTTCAGGCCTGAGCGGGGGCGAGGCTCAGGCCGGACAGAGCGAACTCGCCAGACGTCCCAGATCGACGTGGCGGCGCTCAGTGAAGAACCATCGGATGCCCATGACTATGGGTAGAACTGTAAATCCTGTTCACGTCTTCCCCGACCCCCTAACGGGTGAGGACAGTCACGTTGAGCAGGCTATTTAACCCAAAGATCAACTACCGAGACGCCGACCGCGCTGAGTAGCCGGCGGGTCAGCGGCAGGCTGATCCCGATCACGCTGCCGTGGTCGCCGTCGATGCCCTCCACGAACCAGCCGCCCAGCCCGTCCAGGGTGAACCCGCCCGCTACGTGCAGGGGTTCGCCGCTGGCCAGGTAGGCATCCAGTTCGGCCTCGCTCGGCGCGGACCAGCGCACCGTGGTGCTCATCGTCTCCTGCGCGCGGGCCACCACCTGACCGCCGCTGATCCGGACCACCGCGTGCCCGGTGAGCAGCTCGCCGGTGCGCCCGGCCATCAGCAGCCAGCGCTGCCGGGCGATCTCGGTGGTCGCGGGCTTGCCGACGATCTCCGGGCCGTCCGGGGTGTCCATCAGCAGCATCGAATCGCAGCCGACCACCACCGCCTCGGTCAGTTCGGCGGTCACCGCGGGCAGCACGGCCTCGGCCTTGGCCGCGGCCAGCGCGACCACGACTTCGGCGGGCTTGGGGTCGGGCAGCGCGGCGGCGACCGCGTCCTCGTCAACGCCGGAGACGTGCACCACGGGGTCGATGCCCGCGGTGCGGAGCACGTTGAGCCGGGCGGGGGACTGGGAAGCCAGAACAAAGCGCACGGCCGGGCAGCTTAGTTGCCCGGCCGTGCGCTTCGAGTCGGCTCTACTTCACGACCTCGATGCGATCCAGGTCCGGCGCGTAGTTGCCGGGGTTGCTGAACTTCAGCGAGTTCGTCCCGGCCTTGAGCTTCACCACGATCTCGGCCACGCCCGGGGTGCCCCAGCCGCCGGTGGGCGGCAGGTCGAAGTTGATGTTGGCGGCCCCGTTCACCCCGACCGCGAAGGTCCGCGGATCGCCGGAGACGTAGCCCACCCGCACGGTGTAGTCACCGGCCCTCGGCACGGTGATCCCGTTGAGGGTGACCGAGCCGTTGCCCAGGTCGCCGACCTTGCGGCCGCCCGAGCAGCCCGCGCAGTCGGCGAGCTTGGCGCCGCCGGCGAGCACGCTGTCCGTCGCCTCGGCCTCCACTCCGGTGGGCTGACCGCCCGGGGTGATCTTGAGCAGCCGGGTGCCGTGCGTGGGCACCTCGGCGGTGAAGCCGTGCTGGTAGGCGCCCATCGAGGCGCCCGCCCAGACATCGCGGACCTGGGCCGGGCCGGTGATGCCCAGTTCGGCGAAGACCGCGTCTACCGGGGCCTTGGCCGCGCCCAGGTTGAACAGCGCCACGGTGTGGCTGCCGTCGGCGTTCTTGACCGACCAGACCTGCTGGTCCACCCCGGTGCGCACCGGCTTGGCAGGCATGCCGTTCTGGTTGATGGCCAGCACCTCGCGGTTGGTCAGCAGCGATTTGCCGAAGCTGTCCAGCTGGGTGAGGTCGTCGCCGATGTAGAGCGGGGCGTTGGTGATCGACCACAGGGTCATGTAGCTGCGCCGCTCGTCCGGGGTCAGGCCGTCCATCACGCCGTTGCCCACGTTGAGCGTGTCCAGGTCGTTCCACTGGCCCGGCTTCGCATGCTGGATCCACTGCGGCAGGTCGGCGAACCGGTCGTCCACGGAGTTCTGCCAGGTCACCAGGGTCGGGCAGTAGCACTCGACGTCGGTGTTGATCCGCCAGCCGGTGGCGTGCTCTTTCCAGAAGTCGATGGCCTTGATGTCGATCGACCAGGAAATCTCAAGGATGATCTTGCGGCCGGTCTTGTCCAGGCCCTTGCGCCAGGCCGCCACGTCCGGGCGGTTGTCGTAGTTGGGGCCTTCCTTCCATGAGCCGGGGCCGACGCCGTCCAGCTTGAAGAAGTCGACCTGCCAGTCACCGAACATCCGGGTGATCGAGTCGATGTACTTCTGCGCGCAGGGCTTGTCGAAGTCGATCTTGTAGGCGTTGTCCCAGCCGTTGGTGGTGCGCCAGTCCGGGTAGACGATGTCGTTGCCGGTGCAGCCGGGCGCGCCCTGGACGGGGAAGTTCTTCCGGTTGGCCTGGTCCAGACCGAAAGCCTCTTTCTGCAGGCCGACGGGCTGGTAGAGGCCGAACTTCAGCCCCTTGCGGTGCAGCTGCTCGGAGAGCCACTTGATGCCGCGCGGGAACTTCTCCTGGTCGGCCTTGGGGCGGCCGTACTCGTCGAACTGCGGCACCCAGCCCCAGGTGTGCCACCAGCCCGCGTCGATGTTGAGGTAGTTGTAGCCGTACTGCTTGAGATCGCGGGCCAGCACCTCGGCCTGCTTGAGCACGTTGGCCTCGGTGAGGAAGCTGGCGCGCCCCTTCGGGTTCACCCCCGGGTAGGAGGTGGTCTGCAGGCTCCAGCTGCTCCAGCCCAGGTACGGCCGCACCGCGGGCGCGGCCTGGGCGTCGGCGGACTGGGTTTCCTGCTGGACCACCGGCGCCTGGGCAGCGGGTGCGGCCTGCGCGGCGGCGCCCAGCCCGCTGGCCACGAGGCCGAGCGCGAGCAGGATTCGGGGTAAGGACCGCATCGTTGCTGACCCTTCACTGGCGGGGACCGGGTTTTGTTTCCTTGGGAAGGAAAATTAGCATCGTGGTGTGCACTACAACAGCCCCCAGCCCACGCCGGCCGGTGCGCTGGTCTTCACCACGGTCCTGACCAGGGGTCCGCTGTCCAGGGTGGAGATCGGCGAGCTGACCGGGCTGTCCTCGGCCACGGTCACCAAGGCCACCCGGCCCTTCCTGGACAACGGCTATCTGGTGGAGGAACGGGCCGAGGACCCCTCCGGCCGGGGCAGACCGCGCAGCCCGCTGGCCATCCGCGCGGACCGCGAGTTCTTCCTGGGCGTCAAGGTCACCGCGGCCGAACTGATCGCGGTGGTCACCGACCTGCGGGCAGGTGTCCGCGCCACCACCCGCCGCCCCCTGCCCGAGTGCACCCCCGAGACCGTGGTTCCCGCCATCGCCGCCCTGGTCGAGGAACTCCTGACCGAACCTGGCCGCCGACCCCGCGTCCGCACCCTGGGCGTGGCCGTCTCCGGCGACATCGACCGGGCCACCGGCGTCGTCCGCTCCTCCCCCTTCCTGGGCTGGACCCAGGTCGACCTGGCCGCCCAGTTGGGCGCGGCCACCGGCCTGTCGGTGCTGGTGGAGAACGACGTCAAGGCCCTCACCGCCGCCGAACGCTGGTTCGGCAGTGGCCTGGGCGCGAGTTCCTTCGCCCTGGTCACTTTGGGCACCGGCGTGGGCTGCGGCCTGGTGGTCAACGGTTCGCTGGTGGCCGGCGCGCACGGCGTGGCCGGGGAACTGGGCCACGTGCCGGTGGTCCCGGACGGCCCGCGCTGCCCTTGCGGTCGAACCGGTTGCGTGGAAGCGGTGGCGGCAGAGCGCGCGATCGTGGCCAGGGCGAGCGAGGTAGCCGGAACCGACCTGTCCCTGGCCGAAGCGGTAGCCACGGCCCGCTCCGGTGACGAGCCGCTCCGCGCGGTTTTCGCCCAAGCCGGCCACGCCATCGGCCTGGGCCTGGCCGCCCTGGCCAACCTGGTCGGCCCGGAACGGATCGTGGTCTCCGGCGAGGGCCTGGCCGCCTACGACCTGATCGGCGAACGCCTCCGCGAAACCTTCACCGCCCACGCCTTCGGCGCCGCGGCCCGCTGCACCCTGGAACTACGCCCGCTCTCCTTCGAGGACTGGGCCCGGGGCGCCGCCGTAGTAGGCATCGAAGCCCTCCTCAGCCCCACCTGACCCAACCCCCCGGTGGCCCGTACCGGTTGGCCCAACTCGGCGTACGACTTGGGCCAACGGGGCGTACGAGTTTGGCCAACTCGGCGTACGAGATTGGCCAACACGCGGGAAAAAGGGAGGCGGGGCACCCCTGAGGGAGGGGTGCCCCGCCTGGGGATTCGTGTGGAGTGTCAGCGCCGCACGAAGTCTCCGTTGGTCTGCTCGGCCGGGTCGAGTTGCGGGAGGTGGCCGGGCAGGTCAGGGGTCAGCGCGTCCCGGGCCGCGGGGGGCACCGTGGCCGCGCCGCCCACGATGGGGAGGGTGACGAAGGAGCGGGCCAGGTCGATGGTGACCGTGGGGCGGTTGGCGGGGGCCACGATGCGGCCCGAGTCGGTGCCCGCGATGATCACCGCGAGGCGGTGGCCCGCGGGGATCACGTGGTCGGTGCTGGCCAGGCGGAAGGTCATGGTGCGGGCCTGGCCGGGCACGATGGGGGTCTGGCTGGTCAAGGACTCCGAGTTGGCCAGGTCGGCCCAGCCGCGGGAGAAGACCTCAAGGCCCACGTTCGCGGTGGTGGTCGCGGTGTTCTTGTAGCAACCGTTGTCGCTCGGGGTGGCCTCGCCCCAGCAGGACTCGGTGCCCAGGGTGCTGATGCCCTCACCGGCGCCCGCGTAGTTGCGGATGGTGGACGGGCCGTAGTGCACCAGGACCGCGCTCAGGTGGGCGGTGCTGGTGGTCGGGGTGACCCGCACGGTCACCGAGCCGGTGCCGGAGATGCGCAGGTCCTTGGCCAGCGGGCCGGTGCTGAACAGGGTCCTGGCGTTGGAGGCGGTGTTGGGGTTGGCGGCCCAGTTCGCCGAGCCCTGGCCCGCGGTGTCGGTGAACTTCTCGGTGCTGCCGGGGGTGGCCTGGGTGGTGCCCAGCTGGCCGAGGCCCGCGTTCTGGCCCTTGCGGATGCGCAGGTTGACCTGCTCGGTCCCGGCCAGCGGCCAGGTCGGCTCGTTCACCCAGGTGTCGGGGGCGCGTTCGATGGTGGCCCTCGGCTCGTTCTCGATGCCGTTGTTCACGCCCAGCAGCCAGCGGTCGAACCAGCGGTGCAGGGTGTCCACCCACACCGAGCGGCGGAAGTCGAACGGGTCCACGTGCCCGGCCTGGGTCAGCCAGATCTTGCGGGTCACCCCGGCCGCGCCGAGCTTGTCCCACCACTGCCCGTAGTGCAGCGTCTTGACGTTGAGGTCGCCCTGGCCGTGCACGACGAACACGCTGGCCTTGACCTTGCTCGCGTTCGGCAGGTAGTCCCGCTCGGCCCAGAAGGCGTTGTAGTCGCCGTTGCCGGTGGCGCCGTTGGTGAGCTTGGTCTTCTGCGCGCCGCAGTCCGGGCGGCCGCCCTTCTCCACCGTGTTGGCCAGGCCGACCGGGTTGAAGCCGAAGGACACGCCGTCGCTGCGGTAGTAGTCGTACCAGGAGCTGATCGCCCCGATCGGCACGATCGTCTTCAGGCCGGGCACGCCGGTGGCGGCCACCCCGTTGGCGATGGTGCCGTCATAGGACTTGCCGATCATGCCGGTGGCGCCGGTGCTCCACGAGGAAGACGCCTTGGCGTTGCCCGCCTTGGTGGTGAACCCGTCCGCGTTGCCGTTGAGCCAGTCGATGACCTTCTTGGCCGAGGCCACGTCCGACTTGCCGCCGATATCGCTGCAACCCTCCGACCGGGTGGTCCCGGCCAGGTCCACCAGCACCACCGCGTAGCCGCGCGGCACGAAGTAGTTGTCGTAGAACAGCGGGAAGCCCACCGGCTGCTGGCCGTTGTAGGTCTTCTTCTCGCTCTCGTTGCCGCGGCCCAGGTTGTCGTAGTACGGGCTCGCGTCCATGATCACCGGGACCTTCTTGCCCTGCTGGGCGGCTTCCGAAGGCCGGACGATGTCCGCGGCGACCCGGTCGATCACGTTGTCCCCGTCCAGGTCGAACCCGGTGGGCACGTACACGGTCTCGCGGATCGCGTTGGCATAGGAGTAGATGGGGTCACTGACCCCGCCCCGCAGCTGGAACGACTGGTTCGGGGACGCGTTGGCCATGGGCACGAGAGTCAGCGCGCCAAAGCTGCAAGCCACGGTGGCCAGCAGCGCGGTGAGTGCGCGCAGTGGTCGGCGGTGGGTCACGAACACCTCCTGTGATCTGCACTGACGCTAGGGCCACTGCCCTTCTGTTGCCAGGTCCGCGCGTCCGGACTATTGGGCGCGCGGCCGGACTCTGCTCAGCTGTGCTAGTTTTTGCTCAGATGAGCAAAAAGACCTTCACCGAGACCGCGCGGCGGGCGCAGATCGTGGCCGCCGCGATCGAGACGCTGGCCGAGCTGGGGCACGCGCGGACCTCGTTCGCCCGGATCGCCAAGCGGGCCGGGCTGAGCAGCACCGGGTTGATCAGCTACCACTTCGCGGGCAAGGAGGAGCTGATCACCGAGGTGGCGGCCACCGTGCTGGCGGAGTTCCGGGAGCACGTGCTGCCCAGGATGGCCGGGCTGGACTCGGCCGGTGCGCAGCTGCGCGCGTTCCTGCTGGCCAACTTCGACTTCATGGCCGCGCACCGGCCGAAGTTGCTGGCGTTGCTGGAGATCGGCCAGGTGCTGCGCCCGAGCGCGGGGGATCCAGGTCTGCTGGAGAGCGATCTGGCCGGGCTGGCGGAGCTGTTGCGCGAGGGTCAGCGGCGTGGGGAGTTCCGCGAGTTCGACCCGAAGGTGCTGGCGCTGGCGATCCGCTCGGTGCGGGACGGGGTGCTGCGCAGGCTGGCGGCCGAGCCGGAACTGGACCTGGCCGCCTGCGCGGTGGAGGTGGTGCGGATGTTCGAGTTGGCCACGTGTGAACCGGGGGAGACATGGGCAGGGGAACAGCGGGACTAGCGCTGGCGGCATTGCTGCTGGCCGGCTGCACGAGTGCGCCGGCGGCGGCGGACGGGCTGGTGCGGATCGACACGGGTGAGCTGCGCGGCACGGTGGCGGCGAATCACCTGAGCTACCAAGGGATTCCGTATGCCGCGCCGCCGGTGGGCGCGGATCGCTGGCAGCCGCCGAAACCGGCCGCGGCCTGGACCGGTGTGCGGGCGGCGGACAAGCCCGGCAACGCGTGCCCGCAGGAGGGCACCGAGTACGCGAAAACGAGCAGCACCACCGAGGATTGCCTGTACCTCAACGTGACCACGCCGAAACCGGGCGGGCGCAAGCCGGTGCTGGTGTGGATCCACGGTGACGGGGTGGTCGGCTCCGGGGCGTTGTTCGACGGGGTTCCGCTGGCCACCTCCGGGGACGCGGTGGTGGTGACCATCAACTACCGGCTCGGCGTGTTCGGCGGGTTCGGCTACCCGGGACTGGCCGGGTCGGGCACGTTTGGGCTGGCCGACCAGCAGGCCGCGCTGCGCTGGGTGCAGCGCAACATCGGCGCGTTCGGCGGGGATCCGGGCAATGTCACCGTGATCGGCTCCTCCTACGGGGCTTCCTCGATCGGCGCGCACCTGGTTTCACCTGGGGGGCAAGGGCTTTTCCAGCGGGCGTCCGTCCACAGTGGAGAGGCGTTGATGCCGCTGCCCGCGGGCGCGGTGACGCCGGGGATCCCGGCGGTGGACTGGTTCATCTGGCGGTCGCTGGCCGAGACCGAGCAGCTGGGCGCGGCCATGGCGCCGGAGCTGGGTTGCGCGGACCTGGACTGCCTGCGGAAGCTCCCGGTGGACAAGCTGTTCCCGCTGATGCGGCTGTTCCAGAGCTACGCCTACGGCGGCGAGGTGCTGCCCGAGTTGCCGCCGAAGGCGTTGCGGGAAGGGCGATCCCAGGCGGTGTCGATGATGACCGGGATGACCAGGGATGAGCACCGGACCTTCGTCGGGCTGTTCCGGGACAAGCTGACCGCGCAGGAGTACCCGCGGCTGGTGGCCGAAGCGTTCGGCCCGCGGGCGGCGGCGATTCTGCGGGAGTACCCGCTGAGCCGGTTCGACTCACCGGCGCTGGCCTGGGCCACCGTGCTGACCGACGGACTGTGGGCCACGGCGACCTTCGAGCAGGCGGAACTGGCCGCGGGCAAGGGAAAGACCTTCGCCTACTCCTTCGCCGACCGGGACGCGCCGGTGTACCTGCCGTTCCCGGACACCGTGCCGCCCGGGGCTTTCCACGCCGCGGACACGCCGTACCTGTTCCCGGACAAGGGTTTCCGGGACAAGGCCGGGCCGGGGCAGCGCGAGCTGTCCGAGCGGATGCTGAAGTACTGGGCCAATTTCGCCCGCACCGGCGATCCGAACGGGCCGGGGTTGCCGCGCTGGGCGGAGTTCGGCGGTGCGAAGTACGTGCAGGCGCTGGCGCCCGGCGAGGGCACCCGTCAGGTCGACTTCGTGGCCCAGCACCGGCTGGAGTTCTGGCGGACCCTGCGCTGAGTCAGCGTGGCAACCCTGAGGCGCGCCAGGCGCCGGGGCCGGGCCGCAGCTCCGGGCGGTGCAGGCGGGCGCGATCACCCCAGGCCGAGCGGGGCTCCGGCTCCGGCTCGGCCTGCGGTGCGCTGGCCAGTCCGGCGACCACCGCGGTCAGCGCGGCCAGTTCGAGGTCGTCCGGGGTGCCCCGGACGACCCTGAGCAGGGGACGTTCGCTCATGGCTTCAACTCCCGCAGCTTGTCCAGCGTCTTCAGTACCAGGTCCTGGTCACCGACCGCGACGTACACCTCCGCGTTGAGCCCGCGGAAGTTGTCCGTGTAGTTGGTGACCTCCATGGTGTAGGCCCCGCCCCAGGCGTTGTACGCGCGCGGCGCCTCGCTGTGCGCCCAGAAATAGGTGTTGTTCATCGGCGCCCCGGCGGGCGCCTGGAACGGGAACCGGGACCGCTGTAGGTAGAAGGCCATGCAGTGGGAGCCGGTCTCGGTGCAGCGCAGCACCGGATCGGCCTGCCCGCCCTCGTCGTGGCCGAACTCGGTGAGCTGCTTGGCATCCAGGTTGTACCGGTACTGCGCGCTGAATTCCTTGAGGGTGTAGGCGACCAGCGTGCTGGCCACCGTGCGCGGGCTGTCCTCGCTGACGATGTCACCGCGGACGCGGAAGACGTTGGGCAGCGGTAGATCGTGGTCCGGCGCCAGCGCGATCTGGCTCCACAGCACGTACTGGGACAGACCGTCGGAGAACGGCGAGACGTTGCGCTGGTAGTCCGTGGCCTTGCAGTTCGCGGTCTCGCCCGGGTTCGGGTGACCCTCCTGCCCGTACGGCACGTAGTTGGCCATCCGGTTGACCGAGCTGAAGGTGGC
This sequence comes from Crossiella sp. S99.2, assembly GCF_023094165.1. Taxonomy (GTDB): domain Bacteria; phylum Actinomycetota; class Actinomycetes; order Mycobacteriales; family Pseudonocardiaceae; genus Crossiella. The sequence goes on from NZ_JALMDK010000002.1 coordinate 927,136, forward strand.
TCCGGTCAGCTTCGGGTCGTGCAGGTAGCTGGTGCTGTCGCCGTGGAAGGGCGCGTTCGTCTCGCGGTCATCGTCCTGGCTGCCGGCCTGGGTCGGGTTGAAGCACTCGGTCGGCCCCGGTTTGCCGGTCGGGTCCTGCAGCCGGGTCACCAGCGGGCGCAGCGCCCACTGGAAGGCCGCGCCGTGCCCACCGCTGCCGATGAATTCCCTGCCGCCCCAACGAACTGACGCGATCGACCCGGCCAGCGCGGTGGAGGTGGTCACCGACACGGCGCCGTTGTCCGCGGTCAGGTCCGGGAACTCGCGGCCCCAGTTCTTCTGCTCCGCGCACTGCGACTTGTAGATCATCGTGAAGTCGTAGTGCGCCTTGATCCGCAGGTTCAGGTTCGCCGGTGCGGCGCACTCGTCCTGGGCCGCCGCGGCGGCGGGCGCGGGGACAGCCACGGCCAACGCGGCGGCCAGGAGCAGGAAACCGGTTCTCACAGCGGGATGTTCCCATGCTTCTTCGGCGGCAGGGTTTCCCTTTTGTCTTTCAGCAAATTCAGCGCGCGGGCCACATAGCCTCGGGTATAGGAGGGCGGGATCACCGAGTCCACGTAACCGCGTTCGGCGGCCACGTACGGGTTGCACAGGGCGTCCTCGTACTCCTGCTGGAGCTTGGCGCGCAACGCGTCCACGTCCTCGCCGCGCTCGGCCGCCTGGGCCAGTGTCTTGCGGTGCACGATGTTGGCCGCGCCCTGTGCGCCCATCACCGCGATCTGCGCGGTCGGCCAGGCCAGGTTCACATCGGCGCCCAGGTGCTTGGAGCCCATCACGTCGTAGGCGCCGCCGTAGGCCTTACGGGTGATCACGGTGACCAGCGGCACGGTGGCCTCGGCGTAGGCGTAGATCAGCTTCGCGCCGCGCCGGATGATGCCGTTCCACTCCTGGTCGGTGCCCGGCAGGAAGCCCGGCACGTCCACGAAGGTCAGCACCGGCACGTTGAACGCGTCGCAGGTGCGCACGAACCGGGCCGCCTTCTCACTGGCGTCGATGTCCAGGCAGCCGGCGAACTGGGTGGGCTGGTTGGCCACCACGCCCACGCTGCGCCCGTCCACCCGGCCGAAGCCGATCAGGATGTTCGGCGCGAACAACGGCTGCACCTCAAGGAATTCGCCGTCGTCGAGGACCCGGGTGAGCACCTCGTGCATGTCGTAGGGCTGGTTCGCCGAATCCGGGATCAGCGTGTCCAGCTCGCGGTCCTCCTCGGTGAGCGAGTCGGCGATGGAGGACTCGGTCAGCGCCGGGCCCGGGTAGGCCGGCGGCTCGGAGAGGTTGTTCGCGGGCAGGTAGGACAGCAGCGACTTGACGTAGGAGATCGCGTCTTCCTCGTCGGAGCCGAGGTAGTGCGCGTTGCCGGACTTGGTGTTGTGCGTGCGCCCGCCGCCCAGTTCCTCGAAGCCGACCTCCTCACCGGTGACGGTCTTGATCACGTCCGGGCCGGTGATGAACATATGCGAGGTCTTGTCCACCATCACGGTGAAGTCGGTCAGCGCGGGGGAGTACACGTGCCCGCCCGCGGCCGCGCCCATGATCAGCGAGATCTGCGGGATGACCCCGGAGGCCAGCGTGTTGCGCCGGAAGATCTCGCCGTAGAGGCCGAGGGAGACCACGCCCTCCTGGATCCGCGCGCCACCGCCCTCGTTGATGCCGACCAGCGGCCGCCCGGTCTTGAGCGCCAGGTCCATCACCTTGACGATCTTCTCGCCGTAGACCTCGCCCAGCGAGCCGCCGAAGACGGTCACGTCCTGGCTGAACACGCAGATCGGCCGCCCGTCCACGGTGCCGTAGCCGGTGACCACGCCATCGCCGTAGGGCCGGTTGTGCTCCTGACCGAAGTTGGTGGAGCGGTGCCGGGACAGCTCGTCCAGCTCCACGAACGAACCGGGGTCGACCAGCAGGTCGATCCGCTCGCGGGCGGTCATCTTGCCCTTGGCGTGCTGGCGTTCCACCGCCCGCGCCGATCCGGCGTGCACCGCCTCGTCGTTGCGGCGGTACAGGTCGGCCAGCTTGCCTGCCGTGGTGTGGATGTCCGGTTCGGCCGGGGCGGACTCCAGCGGCTGCCCCATCGGCGCGGTGGCACTGCTCATGACCAGGCAGCGTAACCAGCATCACGGCGGAAGCTACCGGCCCGTAGCCCATGTCACGTCGACGTCACCCCTTGACCTCCACCGCGCTGGAGGTCACACCGTGGACCCATGCGTGATGACCTGGACAAACTCCTCGCCAGCCTGGAAGTTCTGGCCGACACCGGGGCCGAGCGGCGCGGCTACCTGGCCAACCACGGCCCGATGGCGGCCGAGGCGCTGGTGGCGCTGGGCCAGTCCGCGGCCGCCCCGGACTGGACCCTGCGGTACCGGCCGATCCTGGAACCCGAACCCGCCGAACGGTTCCGGCTGGACCCCGCGGACTGGCCCGAGCAGCTCGGCGAGATCGACCGGCTCGGCGACTGGACCGGCCTGTTCCGCCGCGAACTCACCGAGCGGCCCTGGCCAGAGGTGCTGCGTGCCTGGTGGCCGCGGCTGCTGCCCGGACTGGCCGCCAGCGCCACGCACGGGGTGATCCGCACCGCGCACGGGGTGCGCGCGCTGGAGCTGGCCGGGGCGGACCCGGACCCGCTGCTGGTGGACGAGTTGGCCAAGGGCCTGGGTTTCTGGGCCGCCCGCTACCAGGAACTGCCCGGCTCGCCCGCACTGCGCGGCCCGGACCCGCTGGGCGTGGCCTTGACCCGGCTGCCCCGGCTCACCCCGGACAAGATCGGGCTGGGTGGCGGGATCAGCGGCGATCTGGCCCACCTGGACGAGCTGCCCGGGTTCGCCGAGGGCCTGGACGGCTACGGCGCCCCGGCCGATCCGGCGGCCGTGCTGGACGAGCTGATCAGCGCGGCGGCCAGGGTGTTCCTGGCCAGGCCGGAGGCGCCGATCGAGTTCTGCCACGCGGTCACCGCGCCCGCCGCGATCCGGCTGGTGCTGCCGCATCTGCCCGCTGAGTTCGCCGCGCCGGCGGTGGCCGCGTCCTGGCAGGTGGTCGGCGGGATCGTGGCCGCGTTCTCCCCGGACCGGATCGACGGCCTCGACGTCGTGCTGGCGGAGCCGCCCGCCGCCGAGGAGCTGGTGGCGCGGGCGGTGGCCTCCGGCGACGCGCACGTGATCAAGCTGACCGAGGCCGCGTTCCGGGAGCACGCGCGCACCGGCGACACCGCCCTGCTGCACGCCGCGCACGCGATGGCCGACCGGTGGCCGTGATCAGGCGCGGCCGTAGATCACCGTCCAGTAGTAGTGGCATTCGCCGCCGACGGCCCGGCTGATGCCCACCGAGCGCACGTCGCAGCGCAGCGCGGGTGAGCCGTCGTCGGCGATCGTGGGCGCCATGTCCTTGGCGGTCTCCCGGTAGGCGGCCACCGCGGCGCCCGCGGTCTGCTGGTAGCCCGCGGCCCGGGCGCGATCGTCGACCGAGGTGCCGTCCGGGCTGGACATGCCGATGTAGTTGTTCTTCATCATGTCCGTGCTGTGCTGCCTGGCCGCGGTGTTCAGCCGCGGGTCCTGGCGCAGTGGCGGGCAGCCCGCGGCCGAGCGGCGGTCGTTGATCAGCACCGTGAGCGCCTCGCCGGGACCGGCCGGGGCGGTGCTCGGCGGGGTGCTGCTCGGGCGCGGGCGGGTGGTCGAGGTCGGCGGCGTGGAACTGCTCGGCGGTGGCGGGGTGGTCGTGGTCGGTTCCGCGGTGGTGGTCGAGGTGCTGGTGGCCGGGGGTGGCGGCGCGGCCTGCGGCGGGTCGACCGGGTGCGGCAGCAGGTAGTAGCCCACGGCCAGTGCCGCGGCCAGCGCGACCGGCACGGAAGCCTTGAACACCAGGGAGTTCCCGGCGTTCACCGGCAGCAGCGCCGGGTGGTCGGCGGCCACCGAGGCGCCCGCGAACAGCACGCCCAGCACGGTCAGCGGCGTGGTCAGGCGGCCGGCCAGGTCCCGGCACTGCGGGCAGCGGCGCAGGTGCCGGTCCACGCTCATCCGCTGCGGCAGTGACAGCGATTGCGGCCGGCCGGGGACCAGCTCGGCCAGTCGCGGGCAGCGGCGCGGGTTGCGCGCGACCAGCAGCATGCGCACCGCGTTGCCCAGCGCGGAGCGGGCCCGGTGCGCGAGCACCGCGGCGTGGTTGGCCCGCACGTCCAGGGCCTGTGCCAACTCCGGACCGGACAGGCCCTCGCGCACGGTCAGCTCCAGCACCGCGAGCTGCCGCGGTTCCAGGCTGGCCGCGGCGTCCCAGACCAGCCGGGCTGCCTCGTGCGCGGCGGCGGCCTCGGCCGGGGACGCCTCGCCGTCGACCAGCTCGGGTAGCTCCGGCAGCAGCGCGGGACCCGGCCTGCGCAGGTGATCCAGCGCGGCCCGGTGCGCGATGCTGACCAGCCAGGGCCGGAACCGTTCGGGTTCGCGCAGGTCAGCCAGGTTGCGCAGGGCGCTGACGAAGGCTTCCTGGCTGAGGTCCTCGGCCAGGTGCGGATCGCGGACCATGCGCCGCACAAAACCGGCGACCGCGGGCCAGTGCCGGGCGTAGAGCGTCGCGAACGATTGCGACGAACCGGCCGCCGCGGCGCGGACCAGATCCGCGTCAGTGGGTTCCTGGGTCTGCACGAGCGGGGCCTCCGGACGCGAGTGCCGAACCTTTCCCGGACTTTTTCGACTCAGACCGTAATCCCTCCGGGCGAGTTTCCGTCCTCCAGACGAGTGGCTGGGCCCGCACCCCTGCTCGGGCCCAGCCACTACCCGTGTCCGGCACCCCGGAAAGGACCCCCTGACAAGTGACCGCACTCGAGAGGAGCAGACGATGGCGGCGGAACCGGACGATCATCGCCGTGCTGGCCGCGGCGACGGTGGGAGTGGGTGTGGCGGCATGGCTGACCACGCCGGAACAGCAGCCGCTGCCGGTGGCGGCATTGGCGACGCTGCCGCCAGGGATCGTCGACCCCGGTTCCGGCGTGGGTGGCCCTGCCCCGTCCGCCTCCGCCGGCCCGAGTGAGACCGGCACGACTGCCAGCAGCACCAGCCCGACCAGCCTGACCAGCGCGAAGCCCAGCCCGACCAGCGTCAGCCCGTCGAGCAGCCCGAAGCCCAGCCCCAAGCCGAAGCCGAGCAGCCCGGCGCCCAGCCGCACCCCGAACCCGCCGTCCGGGGACGCGGCCGAGCAGTCCGTGCGCGAGCTGGTCGACGCCGAACGCGGCAAGGCCGGTTGCGCCGCGCTGCGCTGGGACGACCGGCTGGCCAGGGCCGCGGACAAGCACAGCGCGGACATGGCGACCAACGACTACTTCTCGCACACCTCCCAGGACGGGCGATCCCCGTCCGACCGGGTCAAGGCCGAGGGCTACCATGGCGGCGCGGGCGAGAACATCGCCGCAGGCCAGACCACGCCCGAATCGGTCATGAAGACCTGGATGAACAGCCCTGGGCACCGGGCCAACATCCTCAACTGCGACTACAAGTCGCTCGGGGTCGGCCTGCACCGCGGCGGCAGCTACCGCTTCTACTGGACGCAGAACTTCGGCCTGGCCTGACCGGCCGTTCACCCGGGTTTTCGTACACTGGTCCGGTGCGTGATTGGGACGATCAGGCGCCCGCGGAACGGCCCCCGCTGGACGCCGAGGGGCTGCGCGAGAAGCTCGTGCGGCCGGGTGGGCCGTACGCGGCGCTGGAGGTCGTCTCCTGCACCGGATCCACCAACTCCGACCTGGTCGCCGCCGCGCAGTCCGGCGCGGCGGACCGGACGGTGCTCATCGCCGAGACCCAGACCGCCGGCCGTGGCCGCAACCACGACCGGCAGTGGTTCTCCCCGCCGAGGGCCGGGCTGTACCTGAGCGTGTTGCTGCGCCCCGGCGGGGTGCCGTTCCCGCGGCTGGGCTGGCTGGTGATGCTGGCCGGGGTCGCGGTGGTCAACGCGGTCGGCGAGCTGTGCGAGGTGCAGGCCCGGCTGAAGTGGCCGAACGACCTGCTGGTCGGCCCGGACCTGGCCAAGTGCGGCGGCATCCTGGCCGAGGTGGTCGCCGGTCAGCCTGAACCCGCGGTGGTGCTGGGCATCGGCGTCAACGTGCACCACACCAGGGACGAGCTGCCGGTGGGACCCGGCGGGCTGCGGCCGACCTCGCTCGCGCTGCAACAGGCCGCCAGCCTGGACCGCCAGCTCCTCGCGGTCCGGCTGCTGGAGGAGCTGGCCAGGGCCGAGGCGCACTGGCGGGAGGCCGAGGGCGATCCCGGCCGGTGCGGACTGGTCGGGGACTACCGCTCGGCCTGCTCGACCCTGGGCAAACAGGTCAGGGTGGAACTGCCCGGCGGCGCGGAGCTGACCGGCTTCGCCGCCGACGTGGACCTGGACGGCCGCCTGGTGATCCGCACCACCACCGGCGAACTCAAACCGGTTTCCGCAGGTGACGTGGTGCACCTGCGGCCGGTCACGCCGACCGGGGTGGCTGGTTAGGGCCGGTCGTCGGGGTGCGCGGTCAGTGCGCGCCGGTACCGTGATCGTCGACCGAATGGTGTGCCATTCCTGGAGGAAGTGCCGTGGCCTATCCGGACGACCTGCTCGCCGACAACGAGCACGTCGTGGTCCACAAACACCCGCACTGGAAGATGCTGCTCATCCCGGTGCTGGTGCTGCTGGTCACCATCGGGCTCGGGCTCTACCTCGCCGCGCTCATCCAGGACCTGAGCTGGGCCGGCATCGGCTGGATCGTGCTCGGCGTGCTCGGCGTGCTGGTGGTGGTGATCTTCGTGCTGGTGCCGCTGGTGCGCTGGCGGTCAACGCACTTCGTGGTCACCACCCAGCGGATCATGGTCCGGGAGGGCGTGCTCACCCGCACCGGCATCGACATCCCGCTGTCCCGGATCAACAGCGTCCGGTTCAAGCACGGCCTGCTGGACCGGGTGCTCGGCTGCGGCACCCTGATCGTGGAGTCCGCCTCGGACGAACCACTGGAGTTCGACGACATCCCCGGCGTGGAACGCGTGCACACCCTGCTCTACCGAGAGGTCAACGATGACCCTGACGACGACTTCGTCCGCAATCGTCAACCGCGTGAGGACGGCCGCTGATGGGCGCGCGTGAGGTCGGACTGCCGAGCACGGTGCTGCCGGTCAACACCGAGGACCTGCCCGGCCGGGTGACCATCTGGGAGGTCGGCGCCCGCGACGGGCTGCAGAACGAGCAGAGCGCGGTGCCGGTGGAGGTGAAGCTGGAGTTCCTGGACCGGCTGGCCGACAGCGGCCTGTCCGTGCTGGAGGCGACCAGTTTTGTGCATCCCAAGTGGGTGCCGCAGCTGGCCGACGCCGAGGACCTGCTGGCCGGGCTGACCCGCCGCCCGGACGTGATCTACCCGGTGCTGGTGCCCAACGAACGCGGCCTGGACCGCGCGCTGGCCGCCGGGGTGGACCACATCGCGATCTTCGGCAGCGCCACCGAGACCTTCGCCCAGCGCAACCTGAACAGCAGCCTGGACGTGCAGTTCGCCATGTTCGACCCGGTGGTCACCAGGGCCCTGGAAGCGGACATGTCGGTGCGCGGCTACGTCTCGATGTGCTTCGGCGATCCGTGGGAGGGCCCGGTCCCGGTGCAGCAGGTGGTCGAGGTCGGCCGCCGGATGCTGGAGATGGGCTGCTGGCAGCTCTCCCTCGGCGACACCATCGGCGTGGCCACCCCGGGACACGTGGAGGCGGTGCTCGGCGGCTTCATCGAGGCAGGCGTGGACCCGTCCATGCTCGCGGTGCACTTCCACGACACCTACGGGCAGGCGCTGGCGAACTCGTTGAGCGCGCTGTACTGCGGAGTGTCCACAATAGACTCATCAGCCGGTGGGCTGGGTGGTTGCCCGTACGCGGAATCGGCCACTGGCAACCTGGCCACCGAGGATCTGGTGTGGATGCTGGACGGCATGGGCATCGAACACGGGGTCGATCTGGACAAGCTGGTCGCCACCAGCGTGTGGATGGCCGAGCGGCTGGGCAGGCCGAGTCCGTCCCGGGTGGTGCAGGCACTGGCCAAGTGACCCCGGAAACCGAGTGGCTGGACGGTTTTCCGTTACTGGCCTGGCAACTCGACCGGCCCTGGCTGGCCATCTCCTCCGCGGTGCTCGGCGGTGGCGTCGGCGAACGGGACTGGGTGCTCAACGCCACCGTGCCCACCGGCTACGACCGCACCGATCCGGAAGTCCACTGTGCACAGATGGCGGAGCGGATCGGCTTGTCCGGCAACGGAACCGCGTTGCTGACCGCGGTGGATGTGCGGCACGCGGTGCTCAGCGAGGGCGCAGGGGTCAGCGTCACCGCGACCACCGGGGTGGGCCAGCCGCTGTGGGCGGCCTCGGCCGAGCCGCCGGTGTGGCTCCCGCCGCCGGGCACCATCAACGTGGTGGGCTGGCTGCCGGTGCGGCTGACCGAGGGCGCGCTGGTGAACGCGGTGGCCACGGTGGCCGAGGCCAAGGCGCAGGCGCTGGTGCAGGCCGGTATCGAGGGCACCGGGACCTGCACGGACGCCACGGTGCTGTTGTGCCCGGCGGATGGCTACCCGGAACGGTACGGCGGGCCGCGCTCGCTGGTCGGGTCGGCGCTGGCACAGGCGGTGCACACCGCGATCAGCACCGGGCTCAAGCTCACGGCGGCGGAAGCTCGGTTCGGCTCGTGATGCCGAGTTTGCGGTAGGCGCTGCTCAGGTGCAGTTCCACGGTCCGGCGCACGACGAAGAGCCGGGCCGCGATCTCCCGGTTGCTCAGCCCGTGCGCGGCCAGGTTGGCCACCCGCAACTCCGTCGGCGTCAACGCTTCCAGGCCGCTGTGCGCCTGCCGCCGGGGCCGGGCGCCGGAGACCCGGAGTTCGGCCCGGATCCGCCGGTCCACCACGGTCGCCCCGCACTGCTGGGCCAGCGCGCCGGCCAGCCGGAGTTGGTCGCGGGCCTCGGCGAGCTGGTTGGTCTTGCGTAACGCGGTGCCCAGATCGGCCAGCGCGCGGGCGTGTTCCAGTGGCGCTTCGGCCTCGGCGAGCACCCTGGCCGCCTCGCGCAGCAGTTCCACCGCCGCGCTGCCGCGGGCCAGCACGCCGGAGACGCGCAGTGCGCCGCCGATGGCCTGCGGGCTGCCCCAGGAACGGGCCAGTTCCAGCTCCTCCATGGCCAGGGCCTTGGCGGTGCCAAGCCTGCCCAGGGTGGCCAGGCCGATGGCGGCGGCCGAGCGCCAGGGCACCACGGCGGGGTTGGGCATCCGCCAGGCATCCAGCCTGCGGCCCGCGCAGAGCAGGTCTTCCACGCCCTCGGCCGGGGCGCCGGTGGCGATCCGCAGCCGGCCTCGACCGGCCAGCAGCCAGGCCCCGGCCAGGCCGCCGGGTAGCTGGTCGGCGGCCAGGATTTCCTCGTAGAGCCGGTGCGCGCCTTCCACATCGCCGGTTTCGGACAGGGTGTCGGCCAGCCGGGTCGCCGCGGTCACGGCCAGGCCGTGCGCGTACCGGGGGCCGAAGCGGACCAGTGCGTTCAGGCAGGCGCGGGCGTCGTCGCGGCACTGGGTGAGCCTGCCCAGCCGGTAGCCGACCTCGGTGCGTACGGCGAGAGCGAAGGCGAGGTCGGCCGGCGAGCTGGCGGCCTCGAAGAGCCGGTCGGTCTCCTCGGCGGCGGCCGCGTTGGCCCCGGCGATGCTGAGTGCGAGCGCGGTGGCCGGTCCGGAGAGCAGCGCGGTGTCCGCCTCGGCGCAGGCCCAGGACAGCACCCGGTCGCGTTCGGATCCAGCCAGGATGGCGCGCACGCTCCACAACACCGGCGGCAGTTCCGCGCCGGGTTCCGGGGTGAGCCGGGCCGCGGCGGTGGAGGAGTGCAGCAGCGCAAGGAGGGCCTCGCCGACCAGCAGCGCCTCGGTGACCTCGGGGTCGGCGCACTGTTCGCGCACCTCGGTCAGCACCCGCAGCCCGTCCTCGTGCCGACGGCTCAGGCAGAGCAGCCCGGCCAGCTGGCGGGCGATCTCCGCGCGTTGCGCCGGTTCGGTGCTCACGGTCAGCGCCCGGCGCAGCGCGGCCACCGCGCCTGCCACGTCCAGGTGGCTGAGCACCGAGCCGAGCCGGACCAGGATCCCGGCCCGCTGCCGGTTGCCGAGCTGTTCGCGCAGCGCGGCCCGCAGGTAGCGCACGGCGTGCCCGGTGCGGCCCGCGGTGACCGCCTCGGCCGCGGCCAGTTCCAGCACCTGCGCGGCCCACGCCTCGCCCAGCGGTCCGGCCCGCAGCAGTTCGGCGCCGACCCGTTCCGCGCCGGCGCCCCTGGCGTGCAGCAGCCGGGCCGCGCCGCCGTGCACGTGCTGCCGGGCCTCCTGGCTCAGATCGGCCGCCGCGGCCGCGCGGACCAGCGGCTGGCGCAGGGACACCTGGTCCCGCCGCCAGTTCAGCAGTCCGGCCTCAGTGAGCGCGTCGGCCAGCCGGGCGGCCCGTTCCGGGGACAGCCCGCGGATCGCGCCGGCCAGGTCCAGTTCGACCTCCTCGCCGAGCGCGGCCAGGGTGCCGGCCAGCTCGGCGGCGCCCGGTCCGAGTTCGGCCAGCACCAGCCGCAGCCAGCTCACGATCTCCGCGGGCGGCCGTTCCAGCAGTGCCCGCACCGTGCTCACCGTGGGCGGCACCCCGCCCTGGCGCAGTCCGCGCAGCAGGGCGTGCACCAGGAACGGGTTGCCCGCGGTGGCCGCGTGGCAGGCCGCGCCGACCCCCTCGGCCACCGGCACCCCGAGCAGTGCGCCCGCAATCGTGGTGACGTCCGGGATGGACAGTCCGTCCAGGACGATGTGGTGCGCGAACCGGTCCGCCAGATCCGCGGGCCACACCTCGGCTGGCGCGGTGGTGCCCAGCACCAGCACCCGTTCGCCGCCGATCCGGCGCAGCAGGTAGGCCAGCCAGCGGGCCGAGGCGGTGTCCGCCCAGTGCAGGTCGTCGATGGCGATGACCAGCGGGCGTTTCTCGCTGAGTCCCACCGCGACCCGGTACAGCTCGTCCACCGCGTCATAGGGCAGATAACGGGTCTCGTGCCTGCCCAGCGAGCGCACCGCGGCGGCGGGCACGCCGGGTGCGCGCCCGCCCGCGCTCACCACGGTCAGCTCCCGGCCGCGGTCGATTTCCTGGCCGAGCAAACGTTCGGAGAACAGTTGGCGCAGCAGGCACAACGGGAAATCCGCCTCCCACCGGTCCGCGCCGGCGGCCAGCACCAGATCGCCCGCGGCCCGCGCGCGGGCCAGCACGGCCCGCAGCAGCGCGCTCTTGCCCGCGCCGGCCGGACCGCGCAGCAGCGCGCTGGTCCCGTGGCCTGCGTGCGCGAGGGAGAGCAGCTCGTCGACCGCGTTCAGCTCGACCGCACGTCCGACGAGATCCACCCACTCCCTCTTTCTCTTCGCGGGCCGCCTTCAGCATGGACGCCTGATCCTCACTCAGGTTGACCCGATTGAGCGATACCTCTCGTGATCTGTCCTACCGGGAGCACGGCAAACCCGAAACCTTTCGGACCCTGCCGAGAGGCCACGACTTTCGCTGATGAGCAGGCTCAAAGGTGCACACGAACGAATGACCACGGATGAGTGAACGGGAGGTCCGAAGTGGCCGGTTCAACACTGCGCCTGCGCGGTCCGAGTGGCCGGGAGGTGACCGTCGGCCTACCGGATCAGGCCCGGGTGACCGCGGTCGCGGCGGAGGTGCGGTTCGCCGGCGGCGTCTACAGCCGCGGCTTCCAGATCGGCCCGCGCGGCTACCACGAGTTCGCCTGCCGGGAGGTGCTGCCAGCCACCCCGGTGGACCGGTTCCTCGGCGCCGGGCGGGAGATCGTGGTCGCGGCCACCGCGGACCGGGACACCACGGTGGTGAGCTGGCTGGGTCCCTTCCACGAGCTGCTCACCGTGTTCAGCGGTCCGGCGCCGGAGCGGGAGACCCTGGTCGCGCTGTTCGCCGGACTTGACCTGGACGACCGGCCCGAGGGCCTGCGGGTGCGGGCCGTGGTCGAGCAGGTCCTGGAACGGATCACGCTCACTGTGCACGGCCGCGGCACCGTGACCATTCCCGGGCCGGAGACCGCCCGCCAGGTGCTGCCCAAGCACCGCGGCGCGCCCACCCCCGGCGGCGAACTGTGGCGGCTGGCGCTGCCCGGCCGGGCGGGCTCGGCCGACGCCAGGGACTACCTGTTCGTGGTGGCCGGACCGCGCGGCGCGGCCGAGGTGCAGCTCAGCCGGGACACGGTGGCCTCCACCGAGGAGCTGCTGGACTGGGTGGGCGGCCTGGACGTGGCCTGGGCAGGCCGCTGATGGATCCCGTGCTCGCCCTGCTGATCCTGGCCTGGGCCGCGATCACGCTGCTGTACCTGGGCCTGGCCGCGGTGCTGCGCGAGGTGCGGCTGCTGCGCCGCGGGCTCACCGCCGGCCAGGCCACCGGACTCGGCGGCACCGACCTGCGGCTGCCGGAATCGGTCACCGCGAAGCTGGCTGGCCCGCGCACCGTGCTGGTCGCCGACTCCGGCTGCCCGCTGTGCCAGTTCACCGCCACCGAACTGGCCCGGCACGCCGACCGCCCCGTCCTGCTCACCTACGAGGATCGCGCCGCCTGGCCCGAACTGCCCGGCTCGGTCGAGTTGATCACCGACCGGGACGCCTGGCAGGGCCTGGCCCACCTCAACCCGCCGATGCTGCTGTCGGTGGCCGCTGACGGCCGGATCGACTCCCTGGTCCTGCCCACCTCCGCCGCGGACGTGCTCCGCGCGCTGCGCGCCCCGGAAAGGCAGCCCTCGTGACCCTCCGCCTCGACCTCATCCCGCACGCCGACGTCCTCCCCGAGGGCGGCTACTCCAGCACCGGCGGCCTGCGCGCGCTGCGCACCCCGGCCAGCCGCCGGGGCGTGCTGCGCGGGGTGGCGCTGTCCGCGCTCACCCTGGGCACTCTGTCGCTGACCTGGGGCAACCGCAGCGCGCAGGCCGAGACCGGGCCGGGTGGCCTGGAGGGCTGGGACCGCAACGACTGCAAGGACGCCTACCCACAGGGCTACCAGGAGGACAAGGACACCGGCGGGCAGTTCCGCAACGCCGCGGGCGCCTGCTTCGGCGGCGAGTTCCGCTCCAGCGAGTACTGCGCCAACGGCTGGCACCGCTCCGGCACCTTCGGCGCCGAGGTCTACGCCACCGTGAGCAGCTCGTGCAGCGGCAAGAACGCGTGGAAGTGGCGGACCCCGGACGGCCGGGTGTACCGCTGCTCCGACGGCAACCTCACGGTCACCAGGAGCGGCACCACGAACACCTACTTCACCATCTGCCGCGCCCTGGTGCGATGACCAGGCTGCTCTGGCACCCGCTCACCTCGGCGGTCCTGCTCGCGCTGGTGGCGCTGGCCGGATTCGCCCTCGACCGCGGTGGCGCCGGCTGGTCCTGGCTGGTGGTCGGCGCCACCGCGGGCTTCGCGGTCAGCGGCTCCACCTGAAGCCGGAACTCAGCCTCGGTGCTGGGCTCGCCGGTCTGGCGGGGTGTCGCGCCCTTCGCGTTCGCGGGGGGATTGTTGCTCGGCGGTGTGCTGAGCGCCTTCGGGTTCCTGGTGCTCGGCTCGGTGCTGCGGCCGTTCGCACCGACCGTGGTGCTGGCCGGGCTGGTCACCGGGTGGCTGATCACGGTGGTGCTGCGGGAGTTCGGGCTGCTCCGGTTCCCGTTGCCGCAGAACGCCCGGCTGGTGCCGGAGACGGTGTTCCGGCACGGCCCGGTGTTCGGCCCGCTGCAGTTCGGGCTGGAGATGGGCACCGGCCTGCGCACCTACGTGACCAGCGGCCTGCCGTACGCCGCGCTGGTGCTGCTCGCCCTGTTCGCCAGTCCGCTGACCGCGTTGCTCACCGGGCTGGCGTTCGGGGCCGGGCGGTCCGTGATGACCTTCGGGGTCCGCTGGCACGGTCCGCCCGGCGCCTGGGACGCGGCCTGGCTCCGGCACTCCCGGCCGCTGACCGCCTTGCTGTGCCTGGCTTTCGTGCTGGCTCAGACCAGCGTGATCGTCGGGCCCTGAGCTGGCACCAGCTCGCCGATCACCGGCGCGCCCGGCACCTCGCCTGCCACCAGCAGGCCGCCGGAGGTCTGCGCGTCGGCCAGCAGCAGGGCGTCCACTTCGGACAGTCCGGCCAGTTCGGCGTGCGGGCGCACCCAGTCCAGGTTGCGCCGGGTGCCACCGCTGACGTACCCGGCCTCGGCGGCCGCGCGGGCCCCGTCCAGGTAGGGCACCGCGGCCGGGTCCAGCACCGCGGTGACCCCGCTGGCCCTGGCCAGCTTGTGCAGGTGCCCGAGCAGGCCGAAGCCGGTCACGTCGGTGGCGCAGCGCGCGCCACCGGCCACCGCGGCCTCGGCGGCCCGGTCGTTCAGCGCGATCATGGTGGCGACGGCCTGCGGGAAGACCTCGCCGGTCTGCTTGTGCCGGGTGTTGAGCACACCGGTGCCCAGCGGTTTGGTCAGCGACAGCGGCAGTCCCGCGCGTCCGGCGTCGTTGCGCAGCATCCGGGCCAGCTCGACCAGCCCGGTCACCGCCAGCCCGTACTTGGGGTCGGCGTCGTCGATGCTGTGCCCGCCGCCGATCGGGCAGCCCGCCCTGGCCGCGATCTCCGCGCCGCCGCGCAGCACCTCGGCGGCCAGCTCCATCGGCAGCACCTCGCGCGGCCAGGCCAGCAGGTTCACCGCCAGCACCGGCCGGCCGCCCATCGCGTAGACATCGGAGAGCGCGTTGGCCGCGGCGATCCGGCCCCAGTCCGCCGCGTCGTCGACCACCGGGGTGAAGAAGTCGGTGGTCAGCACCAGCCCTCGGGTGTCGTCGAGGCGGCGCACGGCCGCGTCGTCGCCGTTCTCCGCGCCCACCACCAGATCCGGGTGCGGCGCGGCCAGGCCGGACAGCACCGACTCCAGCTCACCGGGCGGGATCTTGCAGGCGCAGCCGCCGCCGCGCGCGTACTGAGTGAGTCTCACTCACCCGATCATGGCTCGCGGGTGCCGAACATGCCGACAAAGGTGGTCCGCATGACAACCTCGTCACCCCGATAGGCGCGCCCGGTGATCTCCACCAGGCCCAGCCGCTCCCGGCTCTTGGACCGGCGCGCGGAGATCACCTCCAGCTCGCTGCGCAGCACGTCGCCGGGGAAGACCGGCTTCGGCCACAGCAGTTCGGAGCAGCCCGGCGAGCCCTGCGAGGTGGAACCGGCCAGCACGTGGTCCACATAGGACCGCATCCACAGCGAGCTGGTGTACCAGCCGGAGGCGCACAGCCCGCCCAGCACCGAGGCCGCGCCCGCCTCCTCGTCCAGGTGGAAGGGCTGCGGGTCGAAGCGCTCGGCGAAATCGAGCATCTCGTCCTTGTCGATCACGATCTCGCCGAGCGGGATGATCCGCCCCGGGATGAGGTCCTCGAACGCGATGGCTGCCATGCCAACGATCGTGCCACTGAAAAGCCTTCGATCCAGCGGGAACCGGGAGGGGTGTTCGGCCGTCAAAGGGGTGACCTGCGTCCCACCCCTGGAGGTCTCGTGCCGACCGACCACAAGGCCCAGGTGGCCGAACTGATCGCCGACTACCGGCGCAGCCGTGACCAGCTGGGCACCGTGCAGCGCGCCTTCCGCGAAGTCAGGGAGACCGCCAGCAGCGAGGACGGCCTGGTCACGGCCACCGTCGGCCCGCGCGGCACGCTGGTCGATCTGCGGATCACCGAGAACGCCTACCAGCGCTACCGGGCCGCCGAACTGGCCCAGGTGGTGCTCCAGGTGACCGAGGCCGCCGCCGCGCTCGCCGCGGCCAGCGCGGCCCGCGCCCTGGCCCCGCTGCTGCCGGTGGACGCGGATCCCCAGGCGGTGCTCGACGGCAGCGGCGATCTCACCGAGGCGGAACTGAACCTGCGGCCGCCACGGGCCGATGAGGACTTCGAACAGCAGAACTGGCTGCGTGCGGGAGGAGAGCGGTGAGCGGGTTCCGGGTAGAACACGAGCGGCTCAGCCGGGCCGCCGGGGACTTCGACGATTACGGCGACCGGGCCGGGGCCATCGCCACCGAACTGCAGCGGGCCCTGACCGAACAGGGCGAGTGCTGGGGTTCGGACGCGGTGGGCCGCAACTTCGCCCGCACCTACCTGCCGGACGCGCAGGCGACGCTGAAGGCCCTCGGCGAGTTGCCAGAGGCGCTGGTGGCGGTCAGCGGCAAGCTCGCGGACACCGCGGAGGAGTACCGGAGCAGCGAACGGGACGCCGAGCAGAAGCTGAAACTCACCTGAGTTCAGGTGAGCGCCGGGAAGTCGGGGAGAGGACGGTATGGGGATCGAGCTACCGCCGGAGGTGGCCCAGGTCGCCAAGGCGCTGCGGGTGCAGTGGCCCAAGGGCGATGAGGACAAGATGCGGCTGGCCGCCAAGGCCTGGCGTGCGGCCGGTGACGGGGTCACCCGGCTGTCCACCGAGACCGACGCGGTCGCCCAGCACGCGCTGCAGGCGGCCAAGGGGGACGCGGCCGAGTCGGCCAGGAAGCACTGGAACGGCTTTGTCGCCGCGGACACCGGCCGGATGCCCGCCATCGCCAAGGGCTGTCTGCGGGCGGCACAGCGACTGGAGCACGCGGCCACCGAGATCGCGGCCACCAAAACCAAGATCATCGCAGAGCTGCTGAAGCTGGTCCGGCAGAGCGAGGTCGCCCAGCTGCTGGCCTCCGAGGGCGGTCTGGAGGCGCTGGCCTCGGGCAACTCCCAGGCCAGCAGCGCACTGGCCAACCTGACCAGCCTGACCGACAAGCTCGCGGGCACCGTGGTGCTCGGCGGCGACGGCTCGGTGGAGACCGACCTCTACCCGGTCACCGGCCCCGGCGCCAGGGACGGCAAGACCGGCTTCCAGGTCGACCCGGCCACCGGCTGGCTGCTGGACCCGAAGAGCGGTCGACTGATCCACCCGGAAAGCGGCAACCTGCTGGGCATGCCCGGTGAGTACGTGCGTGACGGCGAGGGCAACCTCGTCTACCAGAACTCCGGCCAGCCGGTGGACGTCTCCAAGGTGCTCCAGCCAAGGGACGGCGAGTACCCGCTCCCCGGCGGTGCTTCCGGGGCGCCCCCGGCCGCACCGCCGGGCACCCAGCCCGGGTTGCCCACCGAGCCGCGTCAGCCGGACCCGGGCCGGGCGGGCGATCACGAGCAGCCCTCCTTCGGTCCGCAGCCGGGCAAGGGCGCGCCGCCGCCGTACTACGACCCGAGCCCGCAGACCGGCCCGATCGAGCTGCCCCGGCAGCACCAGCCGGGACCGCCGCCGCCGTACTACGACCCCACGCCGACCCCGGTGCACCGCGCGCCGGCCGCCCCGGCCCCGAACCAGGTCCAGCTGTCCTGGGCGGGTTCGCCGGAACCGGTCGCCGCCCCACCCGCGGCTCCACCGCCGGTGACCGCGGCCCCCGGGCCGCCCCCGCCGCAGCCGCCACCCAACTTCCAGCAGTTCGGACCGGGTGCGCCCGGTGCGCCGCCGGCGCCGCCCCCGGTCGCGCCGCCGGCCGCCCAGCCGATCGCCGGACCCGGTCACTCCGCCGTCGGCGCCCCGCACGCGGGCGCGGCGGCGGGCGGCGCGGCCGGGGTCGCGCCGGTGCCGGTGCCCGGCGGCCGCGGTGGCGTCGGGCTGGACGGCGGGTTCGGGCCGAACAAGGACTGGCGCGGGGTCCGCCCCGGCGCCGGGTACCTGGACATGGCCCCCGGCGTGCAGCCGATCGTCGAACCGGACCGCCCGGTGGCCGCCAAGATCCCGCTCCCGGCCCGCAAGGACGACGAGCTGGCGCTGTTCCTGGTGCACCTGTTCCCGTTGGGGCACATGCCAAGGCCGGCCAACCGCCCGGACCGCCAGCTGCCAAGGCCGCGCGCCGAACTGGACTACGCCGCGGGTCTGCGCTTCGCCCCGCACGACCACCCGCAGTCCGGGCTGATCACCGGCTACCCGGTCGCGCCGGTGCCGCGCACCCCCGGCCTGGCCGCCGACCACCCGGCCGTGCTGGCGCTGATCCCGGACTACGACCCGCTCGGCGGCCAGCACGAACGCGACTGGGACCGCCGCTTCCTGGCCCGCGCGGCCCAGGACGACCGGGCCGCCGAGTACGCCTGGCCGCCCGCCGAGCTGTGCCCGGAAGGCGGTGTCGACCCGGACGGGGCCGAGCCGATCGTGCTCTCGGTCGGGTCGATCGTGGACCGGTTCGGCCAGCGGGACGGCCGGGTCTTCGCCGTGGACGGCACCCCGTTCACCGAACGCGGTCTGCCACCGGAACTGATCGGCCAGGGCTACCACCGGTTCCAGGTGGCCCGCGAGCTGCCGGTGTGGCGCACGGTGGCCGCGCCGTGGTTCGGTCAGGCAGGCGGCGGGGTCCGGTTCCGGGCCACCCACGCCGCCGCCGAGCTGGTCGCCCTGGGATTCCTGGTCGAACTGGGAGAGGAAGTCAACGCGTGAACGCCGAGTCGATCGGGGAATGGCTGCGCGCGCTGGGCGTGCCGCCGCAGGTGGTGTCCATCGGCGCGGAGGCCGACAACGCGTGGTGCCTGCTGCGCGACGAGGTCGCCGACGAGGAGGGCCAGTTCGGCTGGGAGGTCTTCTGGCGCGAACAGGGCAACCGCTACGACTGGGCCCGCTTCTCCAACGAACAGGTGGCCTGCTTCTACCTGTTCGGCCGCCTGACCTGGGCCCAGGTCTCCCGCGGCGCGCTGGGCGTGGTCCAGCAAGTGCCCTGACGACTTGGGCCAACTGGTACGCCCGGTTTGCCCAAGTGGGCGTACCAGTTGGCCCAAGTCGGGCGGGAGAGGGTCAGTGGGTGAGCTGGTCGAGGGCGGGCTGGTGGAGTAGGCCGTTGCTGGTCAGGACGCTGCCGCCGGTGTAGTCGGGTTTGCCGGTCAGGTCGGTGAAGCGGCCGCCGGCCTCCTCCACCAGGACCTGGGCCGCGGCCACGTCCCAGGGGTTCACGATGGCCTCGGCGGCCAGGTCGATGACACCCTCGGCGACCAGGCAGTGCTGCCAGAAGTCGCCGAAGGCCCGGTTCTCCCAGCAGGCGTCGACCAGCCGCAGGTAGGCATCCCGGGAGTGGTATTCCACCCAGGAGCCCAGGTGCGTGGTGGACAGGTAGGCATCCGCCAGCTCGCGCACGCCGGAGACGGCCAGCCGCTGTGGCTCGCCGCCGGTGGGCGCGGCCCAGGCCCCGGCGCCGCGAGCCGCCCACCAGCGGCGGTGCAGGGCGGGGGCGCTGATCACGCCGAGGACCGGGCGGCCGTCCTCGACCAGGGCGATCAGGGTGGCGTAGGCGGGCACACCGCGCAGGAAGTTCTTGGTGCCGTCGATCGGGTCCAGCACCCAGACCCGGCCCGCGCCGGAGTCGGTGCCGCCGCGCTCCTCGCCCGCGACCTCATCGTCCGGTCGTTCGGCGGTCAGCACGGTCCGGATGGCGTCCTCGACGGCCAGGTCGGCGTCGGTGACGGGGGTTCGGTCGGGCTTGCGCTCGACCACCAGGTCGCGGGCGCGGAAGCGATCCAGGGTGATCGAGTCGGCGGTGTCGGCCAGGCGCAGCGCGAGATCAAGATCCGCGGAATACGTGGTCACGTCCAGCAGCCTAGGCTGGTGCCGTGAGTGTGGTGCTGCTGGCTGAGGACGACCCCGCGATCGCCGACCCGTTGTCCCGCGCGTTACAGCGCGAGGGCTACTCGGTGCACGTGGTCGCGGACGGGGTCAGCGCGCTGGAGGCGGCCAGCAACGGCGAGGTCGACCTGCTGGTGCTGGACCTGGGCCTGCCCAAGCTGGACGGCCTGGAGGTCTGCCGCAGGCTGCGGGCGAACGGGCGGGGCATCCCGGTGCTCATGCTCACCGCACGCGCCGACGAGGTCGACTTCGTGGTCGGCCTGGACGCCGGGGCCGATGACTACGTGGCCAAACCGTTCCGGCTGGCCGAGCTGATGGCCCGGATCCGGGCCCTGCTGCGCCGCCGCTCGCCGGGCACGCTGGAGGCCAGCGGCGTGCGGCTGGACCTGGCCGCGCGCCGGGTGCTGGTCGACGGGCAGGAGGTCACCCTGGCCAACAAGGAGTTCGAGCTGCTGCGGGTGCTGATGCAGCGGGCCGGGCAGGTGGTCAGCCGGGACGAGATCCTGGAAGAGGTCTGGAACGACCCCGAACTGCGCGGCAGCAAGACCCTGGACATGCACATCTCCTGGCTGCGCCGCAAGATCGGGGACACCCAGGGCGGCAACACCGAACGCCGGATCGCCACCGTGCGCGGCGTCGGCTTCCGGTTCAACAGCGATTAGGTGATGAGGAGGGGTGCCGGTGCGTCGCCGAATCCTCCAGTCCACCCTGCTGGCGGTGGCGGTGACCGGGGTCGCCCTCGGGCTGCCGCTGGGCTACACGGCGCTGACCGTGGTGCACGACGTGACCCACCGGGACCTGGCCAACCGGGCCCGGCAGATCGCCGCGGTGCTGGACAACCAGCTCGCCGAGCGCAGGCAGATCGACATGTCCGCGGTGGACGTGCTGCGGCCCGAAGGCGGCCAGATCCGGATCACCGGGCTGTCCTCCGGGGACCGCACACTGGGCGCGAGCCCGGCGCCGGATGAGATGAGCGAATCGGTGCCGATGGCCCAGCACGGCCAGGTGACGGTGGCCGCCAGCGCCGCGCCGCTGCGCACCGACCAGCTGGAGGTCGCCGGGGTGGTGGCCCTGCTGGTGGTGCTCTCGGTCGGCATCGGCGCGACCGTGGCCACGGTGACCGCGCGCCGGCTGGCCGAGCCGCTGCGGCACGTCGCCGACCGGGCCGCCCGGCTGGGCGCGGGTGACTTCCGGCCCGATCCGCGGCGCTACCGGATAAACGAACTGGACAAGCTGGCCGAGGCGCTGGACACCTCGGCCTCGGCACTGGCCCAGCTGCTGCAACGGGAACGGGAGCTGATCGGCGACGTTTCGCACCAGCTGCGCAGCAGGCTGACCGCGATGCAGCTGCGGCTGGAATCGCTGGCCATGCACGCCGAGGAGGCCACCGCCGAGGACGCCAACGCCGCCCTGGAGCAGTCCGAACGGCTGTCCACGGTGCTGGACGAGCTGCTGGCCGCCGCGCACGCGGCCCGCGCGGTGGACGCCGAACCGGTGGACCTGGCCTCGCAGTTGCCGATCATGGTCCAGGAGTGGCGGGCCTCGCTGCGCCAGCACGGCCGCGCACTGCGGCTGCGCGCGCCCAACGGGCTGCTGGCCAGGGCCACCCCGTCCCGGCTGCGCGAGACCCTGGGCGTGCTGCTGGACAACGCGTTGCGGCACGGTGGCGGCACCGTGCACGTGAGCGCCCGGCGCGGCGACGCGATGATCGTGGTGGAGGTCACCGACGGCGGTGGCGGGGTGCCGGAGGACCTGGCCGCGCACATCTTCGAGCGCGGCGTCTCCGGCGGCGGTTCGACCGGCGTGGGACTGGCGCTGGCCAGGGCGCTGGTGGAGGCCGACGGCGGGCGGCTGGAACTGTCCGTGCCGCGCACGGCCACCTTCAGCATCTTCCTGCCGGTGCCGCGCGCCGACGACGTGCCCGACCTGCGCTGGCCGACCGAGGCCAGCCCGCGCTGAGGGACCGGAGTGGCCGTAGATCAGGAGTGGCCGAGCTGCTCTTCGTCCTCATCGGTGCGCTTGGGCGTGCTCCGCCGGGCCTTGCCACTGCCGTTGGCCACGCCGTTGGCCGCGGTCCCGTTCGCGCTGCCGTTGGCCTCGTGGTCGGTGAGCACCGGCGCGCCCACCCGGTAGGTCTTGTGCGGGCGCACGCCCTCCTCCGGGAAGACGAACTTCCGGAAGGCCCACCAGCGGAACAGCATGCCGATCAGCACACCGCCGATCTGGCCGATGAAGAAGTCGCCCAGCTCCTGGGAGAGCAGGCTCACGTCCGGGTAGCGCAGGTCCAGCACGTACCGGGAGAAGGCCAGCGGGGCCGTGTAGATGCCCACCGCGATACCGCTGACCAGGAAGTACAACGCCGCTTCGTGCTGCTTCTCGCGGCCGCCGCGGGTGCGGAAGGACCACTCCCGGTTGAGCACGTAGGAGACGATGGTCGCCATCAGCACCGCGATGCCCTTGGCGATCAGCGGCTTGGTCTCCAGCACCGTCAGCTTGAGGCCGTAGAAGATGCCGCTGTCGATGAGGAAGGTCGTTCCGCCCACCAGGGCGAACTTCAGCAGCTCACGGTGCTTGAGCAGGTGCCGCCGCAGGCCCTGCGGCAGCAATCCGAGCACGGTCTCCACAACGGCCACTCCGGCAGTCTACGGATTCCATTCACCCGGTTGGCCTCAGCGCAGCGGAACGGACCGCTCCTCCGCGCCGGCGAGGCGCTTCTCCGCGCGGACGGTGTGAATGATGGTGTGCACCTCGGGCTTGCTCGGCGTGGCGTCCTTGGCCGCGGGGAAGACGAACTTCCGGAAGGCCCAGTAGCGGAACACCATCGCCAGCAGGGTGCCCAGGATCAGGCCGCTGAGGAAGTCCGACATCTCCTGCACGGCCCAGCTGACGTGCGGCTCCTCCAGGAACAGCGCGTACCGGGCCACCCACATCGGCGCCGAGCTGATCACCACGCCGATGCCGCTGATCAGGAAGTACAGCGCGGCCTCGTGGTGGCGCTCGCGGCCGCCGCGGGTGCGGAAGGACCACTCCCGGTTGAGCACGTAGCCGACCACGGTGGCCACGATCACGCCGATTGCCCGCGCGGTCACCGGCTTGGTGTCCAGGATCGTCCACTTCAGGCTGTACATCACCACGGTGTCGACCAGGAAGGTCGCGCTGCCGACCACGGCGAAGCGGAACATCTCCCGGTTCTGCCGAATCCAGTCGCGGTATCGCGGGGGCAATGTGGCGAACACGGCTTCGGCTGCGAACACCCGGGGGAGTTTAGAGATCGACGATCACACCCCCCGATCGGCCCGTGCCTAATTCACCAACTACCGGCCGGGTTTGCCGGGTTTGTCAGTGACACGCCTGACCGACACGCCCGATCAGCATTCCGGCAGCAGCCAGGACAGCCACGGCGGCAGCGTCGGTTTACACGTTGTCGGCGGCGGCGGCGCGGAGGTCGTGGTGCGGGCCGGGGAGGTTGGTTTGGGTGGCTGCACCGGTGTGGTCGACGGGGGAGCGGCGGGTGGTGGCTGGGTGCTCGGCTGCTCGGAGTTGCCGGGCTCCCGGCTGCTGGTGGTCGGCTTCCGGCTGCTCGGCGTGGTCGGTTTCACCGGCGTGGTGGTGGTCGGCGTGGTGGTGCCGGGCACCGGCGGGTTCGGCGGGCGGTCCGGGTCGACCGGCCCCGGGTGCTCGCGGATGTGGATGGGCACCGTGATCGCGGCCTTCGCCTCGCCGAGGGTGCCGCTGACCTGAGCCTCGTCCTTGATCACGCCGAGCGAGGTGAGCCAGGTCCGGAACACCACCCGCTCGCCGGGCTTGAGCCTGCCGGTGCAGGTCACCACGTTGCCGTGGCCCTTGCAGTGCTTGGTCCAGGCGAAGGACACGGTGCGCTCGGGCAGCGTGATGGTCACCGCCAGCGGCGCCTCCCTGGTGCCCCGGTTGATCGCGGTGACATCCATCCGGATCGGCCACCACCAGCCGTGGTGCCAGGTCTCCGCGCGCAGTTCCAGGGCGTCGTTCTGCTTGACCCGCACGGTCACCTCGGACAGCGACAGGCTGATGGCCGCGCCCGCGTTCACGTTGCCGGTGATCCGCCCCGGCTGCACGTCCGGCCCGGCGCTGAGCCGGAACCCGAAGGTCACCGACTCACCGGGTTCCAGCCCGCGGCCGGTCACACACGAGATCCGGCCCGGACCGCTCTGACAGTTGATCCCGATGGCCTGCACAGCCTGGGCGAGCACGCCGGTGCGGGCGAAACGCTGTCCCGCGCCGGGCACCTCGGCCAGCACGCCCGGTGGCAGGTTCAGCGCCGCGGTGACCGGCTCGGACACCCCGTTGCCGCTGTTGCGCACGGTCACCGGCAGGTCCACCGGGGCGCCGCCGGGAGTGAGCTGCACCGGCTCGCTGGGCGCGGAGGCGGACAGCGAGGGGGTCGGCGCGGGCGGCGGGGGAGTGGTCGGCGGCGGCGGAGGTGGCGGCGGTGGCTGGCTCGGCTGGGAGCTGGGCGGCGGCTGGGACGGTGGAGGCGGCTGCGGGCTCGGCGGCGGGGGCTTGGGGGTTGGCTGGGGCGGGCTGGGCACCACCACCGAACTGCTCGGCGGCGGTGCGGCCACCGGCGGGTTCTGCGGGGACTCGCCCGCGGCCAGCGCGACCGCGACCGCGGCCACCACGGCCGCCGCCGAGGCCCCGGTGGCCAGGAACTGCCGGGGCACCGAACTGGCCGCGCCAGCCATGCCACCGGCACCGCCGGCCGCGGCGCCCGCGGTGACCGCGACCGCGGCCACGCCCGCCGCCTTGGCCGCGGTGGCCGAGAGCGCCAGGTAGGCGGTGACCGCGCCGCCGAGCACCAGCGGGGCGATGAACACCCGCATGGCCCCGTTCACATCGTGCAGCTCCGCGGCCAGTGCCCGGCAGTTCGCGCAGGTGTCCAGGTGCACCTCGACCTGCGCGGTCTCCCGCTTGGACAGGCCGTCGCGGGTCCACGCGCCGAGCCGGTCCACGGTGGCCCGGCACTGCTCCTCGGCCACCGAGTCCAGGTGCACCTGGAGGTAGGCCTGGCGCAGGCCCTCGCGGGCCCGGTAGGCCAGCGCGGAGACGCCGTTGGCGGTCAGCCCCAGGATCGGCGCGATCTCGGCCGGGGACTGCTGTTCGACCTCGGTGTGCCACAGCACGGCCTGCCAGCGCTCGGGCAGCCGGGCGAAGGCCTTGGCGGCCAGGGTCTTCTCCAGACCGGCGACCGCGGTGTCGGTGAAGGGCACGCCGGAGTCGAAGGCGGCCACATCATCGGAGACCTGGACCTTCTTCTCCCGGCGGGACCGGTCGTAGGCGTTGTGCCGCAACGCGGTCAGCAGGTAGGCGCGGAAGGCCGCGTCCGGGCCCTTGCCGGCCCGCAGCGTGTCCAGGACCTTGGCGAAGGCATCCGACACCAGGTCGTCGGCCTCCCCCGGCGAGCGGGACATCTGGCGGGCCAGGTTGTAGGCCGCCGACACATGCCGCTCGTACAACAGGGCGTAGGAGTCCATCGAACCCGAGCGCACCGAGTCGATCAGCTCCGCGTCGCTGGGACCCTGGACCTCGTCCTGAACTGTTGCCACGCCCGTCCTCCATGTGTGGCGCACGACATCGCACCGGCTGTTCCGATATCGCCCACCTGGTGTGCTCGCTCAGTGTGACGGAACGGTTTGTGCTTCGTCACCTCGAACGGCGTCACGAAGAGGTGTCTGGCGCGTCACCGCATCGGAGCAGAACCAGGGGCCTTTCGAGAAGGAGACCGATCGAGCGTGAGTGTGCGTGAGGTGGCGCCCCGGCCCAGCCGCGGTGGCAGCGACGCGGACCTGCGTGCATTGCGCTCGCGGTGGCGGACCGCGAGCCTGGCCGCCGGCTGGCCGTTCCCCGCTGACTGGACCCTGCCCGAGGTGGACGCGGTCTGCCGGGCCGTGGTCGAGCCGGGAGATGTGGCATCCGCGCTGATCAGGCTGGGGCACCGGCGGGCAGAAGCCGGGGCCAGCCTGGCCGAGACGCTGCAGGACCTGGCCGCGCTGCACGCGGTGCTGGAGGCCCCGGACGGCCGGGACGGCATCGTCTCCGCCGACCCGGACGCGGTGCCCGCGCGACTGCTGCGGGTGGTCGCGCTGGGCTGGGCCGAGGAGATGTCCGGCCGGGTCACCTCGGCCGAGGCCACCGACGGGCTCACCGGCCTCGCCACCGCCTCCTACCTGCGCACACGGCTGCGCGAGGTCTATCACGAGGCCACCGCGGCGGGGGAGCGGACCGAGGACCGGCACGTGCTGGCCATGGTCGGCATCGACCTGAGCCAGGCCACCGGCTGGTCCCGGGTGGTGGCCATGGTGCTGGTCGCCGACGTGCTACGCCTGGTGTTCAACCGGGGCGAGACTCTGGCGGTCGTGGGTCCCTCGGTCGGAGCAGTGCTCACTCGACGTGATCAAAGATTGCCTTTGCGACTGGCCACCGCCCGCTGGTTGGTGGAGCAACGGTTGGCGGCCGACCCGGATCTGGAGGGCAACGTGCCGTTGCGGGTGTGGCTGGAGGCGCTGCCGCCCACCCATCAGGCCGCCTGCGACCTCGTCAACGACCTCGGTCGCGGCTGACCTGCGCCGCTGCACTAGGCTGACCTGCCCGTGGACCCCCGAACCGGCACCCCAGTAGTTGGCATGGTCGGCGGCGGACAGCTCGCGCGGATGACTCACCAGGCGGCGATCGCCCTCGGTCAGTCGTTGCGGGTGCTCGCCGTCTCCGAGGCCGATCCCGCCGCGCTTGTCGCGCGGGACGTGCAGATCGGCACGCACACCGATCTTGAGGCCCTGCGTCGTTTCGCCAAGGGCTGCGAGGTGCTGACCTTCGACCACGAGCACGTGCCTGCCGAGCACCTGCACGCCCTGGTCGCCGAGGACGTCACCGTGCACCCCGGCCCGGACGCGCTGATCTACGCCCAGGACAAGCTCAAAATGCGGGTCAAACTGCGTGAGCTGGACGTCCCGGTGCCGCCGTTCACCGAGGTCACCGAGGTGGCCCAGGTGCTGCGCTTCGGCGCCGAGCACGGCTGGCCGTGTGTGCTCAAGGCCGTCCGCGGCGGCTACGACGGGCGCGGGGTGTGGATGCTCAACACCCCGCAGAGCGCCGAGCGCACCGTGCCCGAACTGCTGGCCGCCGGCACCCCGCTGATGGTCGAGCAGTGCGTGCCGATGCGCCGCGAGCTGGCCGCGCTGATCGCGCGCTCGCCGTTCGGCCAGGGCGCGGCCTGGCCGGTGGTGCAGACCGTGCAGTCCGACGGCATCTGCGTCGAGGTGCTCGCCCCCGCCCCCGACCTGTCCGAGGCACTGGCCCAGCAGGCCCAGGAGCTGGCACTGCGGATCGCGGCCGAGCTGGGCGTGGTCGGCGTGCTCGCGGTGGAGCTGTTCGAGACCGCGGACGGCGTGCTGGTCAACGAGCTGGCCATGCGCCCGCACAACTCCGGCCACTGGACCATGGACGGGGCCGGGACCTCCCAGTTCGAGCAGCACGTGCGCGCCGTGCTGGACTACCCGCTGGGCCTGACCGATCTGAAGGCCCCCGCGGTGGTGATGGCCAACGTGCTGGGCGCCCCCGCGCCGCCGAAGATGGGCGTGGACGAGCGGATCCACCACCTGTTCGCCCGGTTCCCGGAGGCGCGGGTGCACCTCTACGGCAAGGCGGAGCGGCCCGGTCGCAAGGTCGGGCACGTGAACGTGCTCGGCCAGGACCTGGCCGAGACGCGCAGGCGGGCCACGCTGGCCGCGCACTGGCTCGCGCACGGCGAGTGGACCGACGGATACGACGTGCACGGAGGGAACTGACGTGGCACCGCAGGTTGGCGTGATCATGGGAAGCGATTCGGACTGGCCGGTCATGCAGGCCGCCGCCGAGGCGCTCACCGAGTTCGAGGTGGCCCACGAGATCAGCGTCGTCTCGGCGCACCGCACCCCGCAGCGCATGCTCGACTACGCCCGCGACGCGGCGGGCCGCGGCCTCAAGGTGATCATCGCCGGCGCCGGCGGCGCGGCGCACCTGCCCGGCATGGTCGCCTCGGCCACCGCACTGCCGGTGATCGGCGTGCCGGTGCCGCTGAAGTACCTGGACGGCATGGACTCGCTGCTCTCCATCGTGCAGATGCCCGCGGGCATCCCGGTGGCCACCGTGTCGGTGGCCGGCGCGCGCAACGCGGGCCTGCTCGCGGTGCGCATCCTGGCCGCGCACGACGAGTCGCTGCGGGTCCGGGTGGAGAAGTTCCAGGCCGACCTGGCAGCCATGGTGCTGGACAAGGACGCCAAGCTGCGGGAGCGGATCGCTCAGGGCTGAGCCACTCAGGGTTCGTAGGTGGCGAACTCCGTCAGCAGGGCCTCCTGCTGACGGAGCGCGGCCGAGGCGGCCTCCCCGCGTTCCACCGCCACCGCCGTGGCCAGCGCCTGCACCAGGCTGGTCAGCGCGGTCACCGAGCGCAGCAGCCCCGCCCCGGCCATATCGGCCAGGAACACCGCGTCGGCCAGTCCCGCCAGCGGGGAGGCGGCGGTGTCGGTGAAAGCCACCGTGGTGGCGCCGACGGCCTTGGCGTGCCGGACCGCGCGCACCGTGTCCGCGGCGTAGCGGCGCAGCGAGACCGCGATGAAGACGTCCCGGGGGTCCAGTCGCCGTAGTTTGTCGGTGAGCGTGCCCGGCCCGGGGGTGACCAGCGTGACGTCCTGGCACACCAGATCCAGCTGGTAACCCAGCAGGTAGGCCACGGTGTGCGATTTGCGCAGTCCCATCACGTGCACCCGCCGCGCCTGCGCGATCGAGCCCACCGCCAGCCGCCAGGCCGCCGGATCGACCTGGGCGAAGGTGCGGGCCAGGTTCTGCCGGTCCAGTTCGGCCGCGCGTTCCAGCACGCTGTCCCCGTCCAGCGCGTCGAACCGGCGGACCAGCTGGGCCTGCCCGGACAGGTGCGCCCGGCACAGTTTCACCAGCGCCGGATAACCGGAAAGCCCGCACCGCTGGGCGAAGCGCACCACGGTCCCCTCGGTCACCCCCACCGCCCCGGCCAGCTCGGCCGCGGTCTGGAAGGCCACGCCCTCGGGGTCGGCGAGCACCCGCTCGGCCAGCGCGCGCTGGGCCGGGCTCAACTCGGCGGTGCGCAGCAAAGAGGTCAGTTCAGCGAAGGTCTCCATGGCCCTTTCCGGTCAGTTCCGCGACGGCCGTGCCCAGCCGTGCCAGTGCTTCGGCGATCCAGGGCAGTCGCGCCGGATCGGTGCTGCGCAACGCGGTCCAGCGCTGCTCGTCGGTGTCGCCGTAGAGCAGGCTGGTGGCCAGCCGGAACCGCAGCCCCCGCGGGTCGTCACCGAAGGCCGAGCCGGGCAGCACGCCGATCCGGTACCGCGTCAACAGGAGTTCGGCCAGATCCACCGCGCTGTCCACGCCGCCCTGACCCCCGCCCAGCCCGGTCCCGCGGCCCGCCGTGCCCCGGTCCCCCGCGCTGCCCGCATGTCCTCGTGCCGCTTCCAGAGCCGGGTAAAGGTAGAAACCCCCGCCCGGCGCGGGACAGCCGGCCCCCGCCGCGAGCACCGTCTCGTAGGCCGCCCGCACCACCGCCCGGTGCAGCCCCAGCCCGGCCGCGACGAAGGCTCGCACCGGTTCCGGCTCCGCCAGCACGTAGGCCGCCGCGACCTGCACCGGCGTGCTCGGGTTCGACCAGATCTCACTGGCCACCCCGATCAGCGCGGCGGTCAGCCCGGCGTTCGGCAGCCGGCAGACCCCGAGTCGCCAGCCGCCCAGCGCGGTCGCCTTGCTCAGCCCGGTGGTCACCACGGTCCGCTCCGGGATGATCTCCGCGGGGCTGAGCACCGAACCCGGCTCGTGCGCGAGATCCCGGTAGATCTCATCGGAGATCACCATCAGCCCGTGCTCGGCCGCGATCTCGCACACCGCCCGGATCGTCCCGGCCCCGGCCAGCGCCCCGGTCGGGTTGTCCGGCAACGTCAGCACCAGCACCCCGGGCCGCAACCCGCGGGCCCGCGCCGCTGCCAGGGCCGGTCCCAGCAGCGCCGGGTCCGGCACACCGCCCGAGCCCTCGGGCACCGGCACCCACACGACTTCCTTGCCCAGCAACGAAGCCTGCGCCGCGTAGCTCACCCAGCTGGGCCGCGGCAGCACCACATCGCCGGGCAGCACCGACAGCAACGCGTGCAGCAGCGGTTTGCTGCCCGGCCCGGCCACGACCTGGCCGGGCGCGGTGGGCAGACCGCGGCGGTCGAAGTACCCGGCCGCGGCGGCGCGGAGTTCGGGGAGGCCCGCGGTGGGGCCGTAGGAGTTGCGCCCGGCGGCCGCGGCGAGTGCGGCGGCGATCTCCGGCGCGACCGGCAACCCGGCCTCCCCGAAGGCCAGGTGGGTCACTGGCACGCCACTGGCGCGCAGGGCCTGGATGCGTTCGTTGGTGGCGAGCGTCGCGGACTGGGTCAGCATGGCCAGCACGCTACAAAGATAGCTGAGGATTCAGTGGATCCTGCAAGTTCTCTTGCATTCAGGGTGGGCGAGGGCACAGGGCGCGCGGGGTGAACGGGGGTTAACATGCTCGACAGCGACGCTGCTACTCGGAGGTAACATACCGTGGACTCGAGCTTCGGCACCTACCAGCTGGCCGAGGAGCATGACGCGCTCCGCGAAGCGGTGCGGGCCTTGGCGGACAAGGAGATCGCGCCCTACGCGGCCGCGGTCGACGAGGACGAGCGCTACCCGATCGAGGCGCACGAAGCCCTGGTGAAGGCCGGTTTCGCCGCCGTGCACGTGCCCGAGGCCTACGACGGCCAGGGCGCCGACTCGGTCGCCACCTGCATCGTCATCGAAGAGGTCGCCCGCGCCTGCGCCTCCTCCTCGCTGATCCCCGCGGTGAACAAGCTCGGCACCATGCCGATCCTGCTGTCCGCGTCGGAGGACCTGAAGAAGCAGGTCATGCCCAGCATCGCCAGTGGCGAGGCCAGCGCCAGCTACGCGCTGAGCGAGCGCGAGGCCGGTTCGGACGCGGCAGGCATGCGCACCCGCGCCCGCCTGGACGGCGACAACTGGGTCATCAACGGCACCAAGTGCTGGATCACCAACGCGGCCAAGTCCACCTGGTTCACCGTCATGGCGGTCACCGAACCGGGCAAGGGCGCCAACGGCATCTCCGCGTTCGTGGTGCACAAGGACGACCCCGGCTTCGAGGTCGGCCCGAAGGAGCGCAAGCTCGGCATCAAGGGCTCACCCACCAACGAGATCTACTTCACCGACTGCACCATCCCCGCCGACCGCATCATCGGCGACCCCGGCACCGGCTTCAAAACCGCCCTGCGCACCCTGGACCACACCCGCCCGACCATCGGCGCCCAGGCCGTCGGCATCGCCCAGGGCGCGCTGGACGCGGCGCTGGGTTATGTCAAGGAGCGCAAGCAGTTCGGCAAGTCCATCAGCGACTTCCAGGGCGTCCAGTTCATGCTCGCCGACATGGCCATGAAGGTCGAAGCCGCCCGCCACATGGTCTACGTCGCCGCCGCCCGCGCCGAACGCGGCGAACCCAATCTCGGCTTCATCTCCGCAGCCGCCAAGTGCTTCGCCAGCGACGTCGCCATGGAGGTCACCACCGACGCGGTGCAGCTCTTCGGCGGCGCGGGGTACACCAGGGACTTCCCGGTGGAGCGGATGATGCGCGACGCCAAGATCACCCAGATCTACGAGGGCACCAACCAGATCCAGCGGGTCGTGATGTCCCGGGCGCTGCTCAAGGGCTAGATCAACGATCTTGACCCGGCCTGGGGACGGCTTGATTTCCATGATCAGGCCGCCTCCAGGCCGTCAGTCGCCCACAGGCCGAACACGCCGTCCACGGCCAGCCGGGCGCGCTCGAAGCTGGATGGCATCAGGTGCGTGTACGTCCGCAGCGTGAAGCCGGGATCGGAGTGCCCCAGGTACTCAGCCAGTTCCTTGATCGACACGCCCTGGGACAGCAGCAGCGAGGCGAAGAAGTGCCGCAGCGCGTGCATGCCGTCGGCCCGCTTCCGGTACTCCAGTCCGGCCTCCCGGAATCCGCCAAGCCACACCACCTTGTGGAACAGGTCGCCCGAGTAGAGGCGTCCGCCTTCGCCAGCCACCAGCAGTCGCACTGTGACCGGTTCACCGCCGGGTTCTCGCCACGGCAACGTGATTTCGACCGCGGGGAAGTCCTGCTCATGCCGGTCGATATCGCCCAGCACCGAAGACGACAGTGGAACGCGCCGGATCTTGCCGCCCTTGGGTGGCGCGAACACGAGAGTTCCGCGCACGGTTCGGATCTGACGCCGAACGTGCAGTAGTTGTGCTGCCCGGTCCACATCATCTGGCGACACACCGAGAATTTCGCCTTGGCGCAGCCCGCAGCCGCCTCCAAGCGGGCAGATGATCTTAAAACGCGGAGCCAGCCCGCCCCGGACCTTGGACAGCCGTTCTGTCGGCCAGACCACGATCTCCGGACTCACACCGATGGGCTTCTTGATGCTCTTGGTCTTGCACGGGTTGACCGTGATCAGCTTGTCTTCAACCGCCGAATCCAGCACCGAGGACAACACGGTGAACAACACCGCCTTGTAGTTCTCGCTCAGCTTCAGGTCATCCAACCGGCCAAGCCAGTCCCGCACGGTTGACGGCTTGACGGCACTGACTGACAGATCACCGAACACCGGGTAGATCTGACTGTCCAACCGACTGTGCAGGATTACCCGGGTTGCCGCATCCGACGACTGACCCTTGATCCAGCTCTCCGCCTGCTTCCGGAACTTGATCTGACCTGCACGCGGATCGACGTACTTGCCCTCTCGTTTGGTCGACTCCACCTCAATCAGGAAATCGTCCGCCTGTCGCTTACACCTGTCCGGGAAGCTCCGCGACCGCTCGTCACCATTCGGGTCCAGGAAACGGACTCGATACCGCATTCCCTTCCCGTGCAGGTCGGTCTTCACTCGGGTCGTCTTTTTGGACTCGGGATCTTTGACGCTTTTCCACCAGCGATCTTCGACGTGCGCCATCGTTCGTGCCTTCCTGTGTGGTGTTGCCGAAAGATTCAGGCCGCGTCGTCAGCGGCCACCCATGCCCTGATCACGGCGGGATCGAAACGCAGGTGCCGCCCGACTTTCCGCCCGCGTGGTCCGGTGCCCTTCCACCGCCACTGATAGAGGGTCTTAAGCGGCACACCGAGGAACCCCGCCGTTTCCTCAGCGGTCCACAGCCGGTCGATTGACCTGACGTTGTCCATAGCTCCCCCTCACGCCGCTTGACCGGTTGCCGAAAGATCCGGCGGTGTCGGTGGGTCGCCCCCGCTGGCCGCCAGCAAGGCGGTCTTGTACTGGGCCTTCCACCTCAGCCGTTCCGCGACCGCGTGCATGAGCAGGTGCGCGCGAGGAGGCACATCCGCATCACCGGGTGCGACCTTCTGCCACACCACCGAGCCCGTGTTGCCCCGGTCGGTCTCCGGGGTGATGCCGACGTCGGTGAGCAGTTGCCGAACAAACTGGGTCCGGTCATGCCGGTGATCCGCCAGGGACTTGCCCGACCACTTCCGCGACACCAGGACCCGCCGACCTGGCAGGCCGAGGGTGGACCGGCGGTGCGCCTTTCCCTTGCAGCGCCCCGCAACCAGGCTCATCCGCGCTCCAGCCGGTTGGATGCCATAGCACAGCCACACCGCGCAGCGGGGCGAGCACGGGGTGACCGTCAGTTCCTCATGCAGCCGGTCAGCGTGCCGCCGCTGACGTTCGGTCTTCTCCTCGTGGCACTCGCTGATCGACTTGGTGAGGTACTTGGTCAGGTAGCCGATGTGCCGCCCGGACTCCTCGGTGCCGCCGAGGATGCCCTTGGAGTGCACCTGTGCCCCGAACCGCACCACATGCGCCGGAGTGTCGTCCTCAGCCCCGGGCAGGACCTGTTCCCAGGTCGGCAGCGCTTCCCGGCTAACCGGGTCGACGAAGCCCTTGGCGCGGTCACACCACACAGGCACCGTCTCGCCGGGGTAGACCAGCTCGTCATGCCGGGGCCACCAC
Organism: Crossiella sp. S99.2; assembly: GCF_023094165.1. GTDB lineage: Bacteria > Actinomycetota > Actinomycetes > Mycobacteriales > Pseudonocardiaceae > Crossiella. The sequence goes on from NZ_JALMDK010000002.1 coordinate 960,821, forward strand.
ACCTGGTGATAGGTCCCCGCGGTCACGAGGCGCACCAGCTCATGCGGGATGGCACCGCGGAGTGCGGCATGCCAGTGCGGCGCCAGCCTGCGCTGGGGTTCCACGGTGGAGAAGTACTGCACCTCATAGCCGACCGCCCGGCGCAGGTTCTGCACCCACCGGTCCAACAGGGCGGCGAAGTGCACCGCGTCGCGGGCGGCCCGCCGGTAGTCATAGCCGTCGGGGTTGACCGGGGTGCCGTCATCGTGGACCCGCCCATAGGAATCCAGGGTCAGGGTCAGGAACATCGACGGGCGGAACCGTCCGGCGTACTCGCGGCCGAGGGTGTGCTTGGCGACCTTGCGCCGGGGCAGCTCTGGCAGGTCCTGCTTGCGCCGGGTGGAGCGCTTGACCGGCTTGGCGGCCGGGGCGTCCAGGGCCGGGAGCTTGCCCCGCACCCCACCTTCCCGCAGCTCCACATCCACCGCCGTGACGGCTTCCCGGAGATCCTCCATTCCGGACTCGTCGCCCTGCGCCCGCGCGTTCTGGTAGTCCGCCCACAGGGTGGAGCGCAGCTCTGTCAGCGCCGCCTGATCCGAGGTGGGTTCGGCCGGGGTGAAGTCGGGTTCGTCATCGAGGTGCCAGCCTTCCCGGCACTGGGCCATGCGCAGCTTGCGGGCCTTGTCCGCGCACGGGGCACACACGGAGGCCACGGTGGAGCCGCAGGCGACCGGCAGGACATCGACGCGGCCGGTGGCGTAGTCCAACCTGCGTTGTGCCAGCGGCCGGACACAGACGCCGTTGGTCTCAGCCAGCGAGCGCACCACATCTAGGGCTAGGGGTTGGCGCATGCGGTCAGCGCGGGTGATATGCAGGCCTTCGGCCGGCATACGCTCACCAGCCTGGGTCACGTGTCCGGTCATCACCATTCACCCCCGCACGGGGTGAAGGCCACGGCCAGGCCGCAGCCGGGGCAGTGCCCGTAGGCGCAGTCATCCTCAGCCCGGGTCCGCGTCCGGCAGCCACACCACAGGTCATGCAGCCATCCCGGCATCCCGGGGACACCATCGACCAGCCTGGGCACCGTCTCGGGTCGGGGTGGGATCACGTTGTGCCGCAACACCTCCAGTGCCCGAGCGATCCGGGCTTGCTGGTCGCGGGAGAGTCGCCGGGTCATGCCGCCACCTCCCCGTCAACGTCATAGCCGCCGCCGGGGAAGGGCAGGACTTCGGCATGGACCACGTCGCGGCCGGTGACGTAGTCGACCAGCCGGGCCAGATCCGCATCGGTGACGTGGAAAGCCCGTGCCCGCAACGGTTCCCGCCGATCATCGACCTTGACCCAGGTCACACCCGGGGTGGCTTCGCTGATCTCGTGAGCCGCCGCACCGCGTTGCCGCACACCCTCCCCCAGCACCATGTCCACCTGGGCCGCCTCATCCAGCCGGAGGGCGACCTTGGTCCCGAACAAGTGCCGGAAGGACACGATCTCTTTGCGGGGGTCCTGGACCAGGCCCACGATGGCGAAGCCGGGGGCGCGGCCCTGGGATGCGATGGTCTGCACCGCCCGCGCCGCCCGTTCCCGCAACGCCTTGTCGCTCTGGTAGGCGATCACGTCGGCCAACTCATCGATCACCAGCACCGTGAACGGCTCCCCGGTGCCGGGCTTGAAGCGCCGCAACAGAACCCGGTACCGCTCGGCACGTTCCTTGAGTTCGGCGGCCAGGGCTTCCAGCAGCTCCACCGCTTCCACACCATTCGTGTAGGCGAGGCGATGGAACAACTCCGGTGCCTGCCCGAGTTCCATGCCGCCCTTGGGATCGATGCCCACCAGGCGGACCAGCCCAGCCTTCACCGCCGGGGCCAGTGCCCAGATCAGCGACCACATGACCGAGCCCTTGCCCGCGCCGGGCGAACCCACCACGAGGATGTGGTTTCCCTGTAGCCGCAACGTGAACGGCCGAGAAGTCTCCGTGCGACCGATCACCAGACGCTTGAGGTCAACCGCGGAATCCCGGGCGGCCAGGGAAGGAACTGGGATCGGCCGGATGAGCGGGTCACGGTGGACCAGGTCCAGTTCCAGGCGTCCGGGCTTGCGGACCCGCACCCGGCAGGCGGTCGCCCCGAAAGCATGCGCCAGCCCAGAGGCCCGTAGCTCCCACGCTTCGGGGGCCTGGCCCTTGACCATGCGCACCCGGACCCGGTCCCGCCAGCCGTCGGCCCGGACGCGGCCGAGCTTGGGCCGGTACTCCGCACCCCGCATGGTCTTGGTCAGGTCGGCCAGGCGCATGACCGAGCGCCACTGCCAGCCATACACCGTGCCGCGCCGCCACTCCGTGCGGACCTGCGACCAGCAGAACCGCACGAACGACGCACGGTGACCCCACGCCCACCAGCCGAGCCCAATCCCCGCCACGGCGGCCAGGAAGGCGAGGTTGCGTCCGCCGAGCTGGACGTAGCCGGTCCAGCCGAGTAGCGGCAGGAACAGCGCCACCGGGTAGCGCACCGCCAGCCGGGCCGCCCGGATGATCAGCCATCCGGCCGACCACACCAGGGCGACCGGCAGAAGGGTGAGCTTGGCCCAGGTCGGCAACAGGGTCCACCAGGGCAGCCGGGGCCGGGCGATCTCCAGGGCCGCCGGTTCGGCCAAAGGCTTACGGGAGAAGGCCATCACCGCTCACCCCGCTCAATGCAGGTGATGCAGCGGAAGACCTGCGAGCCACCAACGACCCGTCCGGCAGGCACGAAAGCAGCCGTGCCGATCCCACACGGGTGGTTGCACCCGAGGCAGGTCAACCCGTCCGCTTGGGCTTCGGTGAGCTTCATCCGCTGCACCGCAGCCCCGTCCAGTGCGACCGGGTAGATGCCGATGGTTTGCAGCCGGGCCAGCAGGCTCGACCACACCCGAGCCCGGGAGAACCGCACCCGCCGGGGCCGGGACTCATCCTCGGTCGCGGCATTGATCACCTCGGTGAAGTCCAGGGGCAACCAACCCTCACAGACTCCACACCGGTGATCTCCAGGCAACATGCGGGCGAACTTCCCGCAGGTGGAGCACCGGCGCTGACCTTTTCGGGGGACCCCGCCTAGCGGTGGGGTTCTGTCACGTCCTACAGTCATTCTTGTTCACTTCCCGTGGTTGTGGACGGCACAAGAGCGGCGAGGTTCCTAGGCCTGAGAGCCGCTCTTGTGTCTTTCTTTTTGTTACGCCGCACCAAGACATGCGGTATCGCCACGGCACCCGAAGGCCCGTGTCTGTCCTTTATGGACTGTCTCTTGTGGACTTATCGTTTGGTCTTCGGCTGTTCCGTCACGCTCCTTCCGTGCCGGACCAGCCAGGCCACGCACGACCGGCAGTAGTTCTGCCCGTCCCGCAGCCGCGTCCACTGCCCGCACACACCCGAGCAGCGCCGCCAGGACACCCGCACCCGCAACGGCCTCAGATGGGCGTAGGGGGCGTCGACGGGGTTCCCCCGCCGGATCCAGTTGCCTAGCCTGGACATCACCACCGCCTCACGTCGAGGTTCGTGGGAGGCACGAGGAGCGGGAACCACGGCTACCACCACAGGAGCCCGCCCCCGTGCCGACTCATTCCCCGTCACGCCGGGCGTGCCTGTTGGCCCCGGCTTCCACCTCGCCCGGCACCACCGCGTGCGCTTCGAGCTGGGCGCGGTAAGCCTGCGCGGAGTGGAAGGCGTAGGCCTCGGCCGCGTTCAGGAATTCCCGGGCGATCTCGACCAGATCCCGCGCCACCCGGACACCCATGGCGGAGCCGTGGACGTCCTCGGGCACAGCCACCCGCACCGCGCACCCGTGCCCGATGAGGGAAAGCACCGGCTGCCCCTGGGGCAACGTGCCGAAGGTGACCGCCGTGTTCTCATCCGGCGTGACCCACACCTGAAGAGTCATCGCGCACCGCCGGCATCCGGTTCACGGTGCCTGATCCCTGCGAACGGGCCCATCAAGTCGTACAGCCGGTCGAAGTCGTCCCAGTCCAGCGAGACGATGATCTTTTGCACCGGGCCACCGAAAACGAGCGTGAGGGTTTCCCCGCCGTGCAGCTCAACATCAAGCCGGGTGTCCTCATAGACCGACACCGTCAGATCCACTCCGACCTCATCACGAGTGATCCCCATGCCTAGGCCGCCTTGGAAGCGTCAGCGGCCTTGGTTTCCGCGGGCTTGACCGCCGGAGTCTTGTTCGCCCCAGCACCGCTGGCCTTGAACCCGGTCGCCCGGAACAGCCACCCCTGGTACTTGTACTCGCCGTTTCCGGTCACCCGGGGTTCGGCCGTCAGGCCCTCCAAGATGATCTGCCGCATGCCCAACCCGGGCACCAGCTCCGCCGTGGTCGGCACTGGCTGAACCTCGGCCAGGAACGTGACCTGGAACGAGGCCCGCTTGGCCTTGGTCTCATCCGGGTCGGTCACCGTCCCCACCCACTGACGCAGGCCCGACACGGGGTCAACCTTCTGCCGGGGCTCCCTGTTCTTGTTCTCCTGGTACTCGTTGTCAGGAGCTAGCTCCCCGACGAGCACCAGCCCCTTGGGAAACGCCAGGTCAAACGACACCTCGAACCGGTGCCCCTTCGGAATCGCCATCTCCACACCTCTTCTTTGATCACTGCCCCTGTCGGGGTCTCCATTGAGACTCGTTCGCCTAGTCGTCTAGACGAGTTAAAGGTAACTAGTCGTCTAGACGAGTGCAAGTAGATGTCTACTTTCTTCGCTTTTGCAACCTTGGCTAGCTGGTCGGGACGTCGTACTCCAGGACGTAGGCGTGCGCGATCTTCACCGTGTCGCACACCTCTACCGCCACCTCATTCTGGTCGTACGCGGTGCGAACCAGCGTCATCACGGGCACCCCGGTCGCGATCTCCAACACCTTGCGCTCCTCGGGTGTCGGCATCCTCGCCGAGACCTCTTCCTTGACGTGGGCCAGCTCGTGACCGGCCTCCTCAAGTCGCGCGTAGATCCCGCCAGGGCCGGGGTTCACCTCGGTGATCGAGGTACCCGCCGCCACGTGCTCCGGGATGTAGGACGTAGCGATCTCGACCGGCCGTCCGTCTGCGAGGTATCGCCGAGATCGGACAATCACCCGATCCTTTGGTGAAATTCCAAGCCGTGCCGCGATGTCTGCCGAGACTGTTTCATTGGTGACGCGAATCTGGTCAACCCCGGGGGAGTAGCCAGCCGACTCGGCTTCAACGAGGAACGCGGACTTTCCTCGGTCCCGATGTTTACGGGCGAATCGGTCGGCGGCCAGCCGTCGGACCGGGGGAGCCGAGCGTACGAACACACCCTTGCCGTGTTCGGCGACTACTAGGCCCTCACTGCGAAGTTCCTGGATCGCTTGACGTACCGTCATGCGCGCCACGCTGAAGTGTTCGATAAGTTCACTCTCTGAGGGCAGCTTCTCGCCAGCCGTCAGCCGTCCGAGCTTGATCTGTTCTCGCAGGATGTTCGCGATCTGACGGTAGGGTGGACGGTCGTCCGACCGGTTGATGGGATCGAGGTCCAACACGGGGTCACACTCCTGTAGACGTCTAGACGTGCCCAGTCTTCCATACCCGACAGCCGAAGGAAAGTGGAGGTTATGACCAATACCCCTCGATATTCCGTCAGCGTCGCCGGAATCGTGGTCGATGAGCACGATCGAGTGCTGGTCATCCGCCGCCGCGACAACGGTCACTGGGAACCGCCGGGTGGTGTGGTCGAAACCAACGAAACTTTCGAACAGGGTGTGCGTCGCGAAGTTCGCGAAGAAACCGGAATCGCTATCCGGGTCGAACGACTCACCGGTGTCTACAAGAACATGACGCGCGACATCGTCGCCCTGGTCTTCCGCTGCACGCCCGAGACCGCCGAGCCGGTACCGACCGAAGAAGCGACCGAGGTCCGCTGGATGACGCTCGACCAGGTTCGCGAAGCCATGGCCCCCGCCTACGCCGTGCGCGTGACTGACGCGTTTGAGAGCGCACCGCAGACCCGGGCCCACGACGGAGTGCAGATCCTCGGCTAGGACGACTCTGACCATCCGGTGCGTCAAGCGTCAGGTGAAGCCAGCGTGTCAAGCATCAGCCGAACCACGACAAGCGCCTGTCCTGCTGTGTTGCCGAATTTGGCTCTATGGGATCAAGGCGCGCCGCCAAGCGGCGCGCGGCGGGTAGTCGCGCTGGCCGCGACGGGCACACCCATCCAGGCACGGCCGCCTACCGCTCCGCTGCGGCGGCCGACCTGTCGGCGCGCCCGTCGAACCGGCGCCCACCTGCCGGGCCGAGTAGCCGCGCGCCGCCCCCATCACAGCCAACCCTTCCCGCGGAATGACCTGCTCCGACCTGGCACCCGGCATGTCCCGAACGCCCCGGCCGGCATACCCCTTCGCGTGTATCCACACGAAGGACCATGCAGGCCGAGACGCCCAGGCCACCCCGAGCACTTCCCAGCCAGGTCTTTCAACCCCCTGGATCACCCTGCGACGGCAACTCACGTCGATCCCTCACCTCCGCCTTTTTATTGTTTAACACCGGAATTACGGCATCAAGAGCGCCTACGGCGTCGCTCCGCGATGGACGCAAGCGCCCACTCTTGACACCTCCATTCCGGTGCTAACTGCCGCCGGGGCGAAGGAAAGGGGAGGCGAGAGGTTCCCACTCTCTCCCTCACCGCCGTCGACCCACCAGGGAGGCAGCACATGAACCGCACCCGACGCCCCGGCCCCGGACAGCTTCCACTGTGGACTGACCGGCCCAGCCCCAAGCCGGTCGGTCCCCGGGCATGCCGCTACTGCCAGAGCTGGTTCACCCCGATCACCCGGTCGACCACCCTGTGCCCGCCCTGCGTGATCAACCAGGCCCACACCGAGGACCGCCAGGCCGCCGCCCGACGCGTCACCAGCCCCCAGCCCGGACAGCTCAAGCTGGTCTTGGTTGAGCATGATCACGCTGCCTGTCAGGCCGTCTACAGGCCGTCAGACGTGGAGAAGTGGCGAGAAACCTGGAGAACTCACGAGAACTATTTTGGCTGGTCAGAGCCTCTTTTCTGGGTTCAATACCAGGTGACTCGGATTCGGTTCAGAGATCACCCAGATCTACGAGGGCACCAACCAGATCCAGCGGGTGGTCATGTCCCGGGCGCTGCTCAAGGGCTGAGCGGTTCGCGGACTGAGCGGTCACAGGCCGCCTGGGTGTTGGGACAGCCAGGCGGCGTGCCGGTCGCGTAGTGCGTCGCGGTCGGTGGTGCCGGGCAGGAAGATGTCCTGGCCGCCGTCGTAGGGGTGGTGCAGGCGGGTCAGGTCCAGGCTCATGATCAGCACTCCGGCGGTGCGGTCGTCGGCCACCGCGCGCAGCAGTTCGTCCAGGCAGCCTGGTCGCCAAGGCACCCGGCTCAGGTAGAGGTGGGTGTAGGCGACGAAGTCGGGGTCGTCGTCGGTGCAGACCGAGGTCCAGTGTTCGGCGGCCGGGTGCCAGGCGGCGTGGTCGGCGGGGCGGGGATCGGGGTCGGGGCGGTCGTTCCAGTCCGGGGTGAGCAGGTAGACGTCCTCGCCGGCGAACAGTTCGTCGAGCACGGTGTTGTAGCGGTGCAAGAGGATGTCGTACTCGGCCTCGGTGTCGGCGTAGCGCTGGGACTCCGGCAGGCTGTGGAAACGGACCCAACGGTCGCGGTGCGGGCCGCGTAGGTCGTGGCCGATCGGGTCGCAGGGGTGCCACTGCTGGTGCCAGCGGCGGAGCAGATCCTCGGGGATGGTCATAGTGCCGCCAGCCAGGTCAGGTACCAGTCGTGGAAGTTCGCGGCGGAGCCCTTGCCGGAGTTCGGGTCGAGCCAGATCCGGCCGCGGGACGGGCCGGTGAGCACCAGATGGTGGTAGTGGCCGCAGCCGATCTCGGCGATTTCCAAGGTGTCGGTGGAGCTGGGCACGGTGTCGGCCAGGGGGTAGACGCCGTAGTCGGGGCCCGCGCCGCCGTTGCCGACCTGGAGCAGGAAGTCGCGGTAGTCCGTGGGCAGGGTGATTCCGTGCTGGGCCTCGAAATCGGCCACGGCTGCTTCGGACAGGACCGGGTGCAACGCGTAGTCGCCCGCCGGGTCCTTGGCCGCCGCGGCGGCCAAGGTGGCGTGGATGTGCTGGGCGTTCCAGGTGGTCATGGGGTGGCCTGTCGGTGGTCGGCGGTGTGGTCGGCCGGCCGGGGCGGGTACCAGGCGCGGAAGTCGCGGTGCGAGGGCAGGCCGCCGTCACTGCCCAGGTCGATGACCGGGGAGCCGGGGGTGCGGTGTGGGTCCGCGTTGCCGTGGCCGACCTGGGGTGGGAAGTCGTGGTAGGCGGCGGGCTGGGGTGGGCCGAGGTGGTGCGGGTGGTGGGTGGCGGCGAAGGCGGTGTGGTCCGGCTCGGCTGTGACCGGGGGCGAGTGGATTCCTTCGGCGTGCCGGGTGGTCATGGGTTGGCCCGTACCAGTCCGTTTTCGTAGGCGATGATCACCAGTTGGGCCCGGTCGCGGGCGTGCAGTTTGGCCAGTAGGCGGCCGACGTAAGTCTTCACCGTGGCCAGGCTCAGGTGCAGCTCCATTGCGATCTCGTCGTTGGCGTGGCCGCGGGCGATCAGGGTCAGGACCTGTTGTTCGCGGTCGGTGATGCCGGTGAGGGGGCGGGCTGGGCTTGTGGTGGGGGCGGGGCCGCGGGTGAACTCCTCGATCAGGCGGCGGGTGACGGTGGGGGCGAGCAGGGACTCGCCCGCAGCGATGACGGTGATGGCTCGCAGCAGGTCCGCGGGTGGGGTGTCCTTGAGCAGGAAGCCGGCGGCGCCGGCGCGCAGGGCGGTGAAGACGGCTGAGTCGTCGTCGAACATGGTGAGGACCAGGACGCGGACCTCCGGGGCTTCGGCGTGCAGGCGGCGGGTGGCCTCGATGCCGTCCAGGACGGGCATGCGCACGTCCATCAGCACCACGTCGGGGCGCAGTTCGACCGCCAGCCGGACCGCCTCCGCGCCGTCGGCCGCCTCGCCGACCACGGACAGGCCGGGCGCGGTCTCCAGCAGCACCCGGAAACTGCCGCGCAGCAACGCCTGGTCGTCGGCGACCAGCACCCGGATGCCGGTCACGGGCGCCGCCGGTGCGGCAGGGTGGCGTGCACCCGGAAGCCGCCGTCCGGGCCAGGGCCCGCGCTGAACTCGCCCTCGTGCAGGGCCACGCGTTCGCGCATGCCGGTCAGGCCGTAGCCACCGGGGCGGGGCTCGCCGCCCGGACCGGTGTCGGTCACCTCGATCGTCACCACCTCCCCAGTGTCGGTGACGCTGACCCGGCAGTCCGCCGGGGCCGCGTGCCGGATCACATTGGTCACCGCCTCCTGCACGATCCGCAGCACGGCCGGCCGCACCGCCTCGGGCAACTCCGCCACCGGCACCGCGGCCTCGATCCGCACCCCGGTGCCTCTGGCCTGCTCGAACAGCTCGTCCAGGTCCGGCGGACCTGGGTCCTCCGCGCGCAGCACGCCGAGCAGTCGCCGGGTCTGGGCGAGGGCCTCCTTGCTGGTCGCCTCGATCACCCGCAGTGCGTCCCTGGTCTCCTCCGGCCGGGTCTCGGCCACGAAGTTGGCCACCGCGGCCTTCACCGCGATCAGCCCCATCCCGTGCGCCACCACGTCGTGCAGCTCCCTGGCGATCCGTAATCGTTCGTCCAGCCGGATCTGCCGGGCCTGCTGGGCGGCCAGCCGGTCCGCCTGCGACCGCCGCTGCCGCACGGTGTCCCCGGCCAGCCAGGCCAACACAGCCAGCCCAGCCGCGACCGGCCCGAACACCCAGCCCAGCGGTAGCCACAACGAGCCGAGCCCGGCCGTGACCAGGCACAGGGCCAGCACCCGCAGTGAGTCCCGCCGTGGCCACCGCGTGCTGCCCGCGTAGAGCACCAGCGCCACCGTCACGAACGGATCCCACAGCAGCCCGGTGAGCGCGACCGCCACCGCGATCCCCAGGCACACCAGTGGCCATCGCCTGCGCAGGGCCACCGCCGTGCCGGCGAGCACCGCGGCCGCGGTGGCCAGCAGCATGGTCGGCATCTCGTCCGACTGGGCCAGCCACAGGTTCCCGGCCACGCCGAAGTTGGCGGCGGCCAGCAGCAACCCGGCGAGCAGGTCCAGCAGAACCAGGTGGCGTGGGGTGGGTGGGGGCATGGGGAGCACGCTAATCCGCGGCGGGGGATCTGGGATCAGCCCAGGGTTGATCAGACCCAGGTATGACCTGGCGGCCGGAACTGTCCATTGTGGTCCGATCCGCGGCGGCCGTCCGCACGGCACGGTGGAGCCATGACCACGCAGCCCCAACAGTTTCCCGGCCGCTGGCTCGGCGGGATCAGTCTGGTTCTCGGCCCCGTGCTGCTGCTCGCCGGCGTGCTGACCCGCTTCGGCGTGCCCTTCTTCTTCCCCGCCCAGCTCGCCGGTTACGCCGCCGAACCGCTGCGGCTGACCGTGTCCTACAGCCTGGTCGCCGCCGGCCTCGTGCTGCTGTGCCCGGCCGTGCTCGCGCTGTCCGCGCGGATCGGCAACGCCTGGGGCGCAATCGGCACCGCCTTCGTGCTGATCGGCCTGTTCGCCCGCATCTTCCACGCCGGCGTCGACCACCTGGCCTTCCGACTGGTCGACGCGCAGCAGTCGGCCGCGGCCACCGAGGTGGTCGCCGCCGGGTACGGCGTGCCGCACGTGTTCAGCGTCACCGCGGCCGCGGCCGTGTTCGGCTGGCCGCTGCTGGCCGTCGGCGCCTACCGGGCCAGGGTGCTCGGGCCGGTAGGCGCACTGGCGCTGGCGGCCATGGCCGCGTTACCGGTCGGCGTGCTCAAGGGCAGCACGATCTCCTCGGTGGTCGCGGCGGCGGCGTTATGCCTGGCCCTGCTCCCGCTCGGGGTGCGCGTGCTGCGCACCGGCGGCCTGCCGGACCGTGCGGGCCTGCTCAGGTTCGCCGCGGTGGCCGTCGGCGCGGTCGGCCTCGGCTGGCTCTCCACCATGGGCTGACCACCGGAATTCGCACGGATGTTTCGTCGCGCACCTATTCCGTTAACGTACGAATGCGTTGCCGCGCAAGCATTTCCCTGGACGTGGGATGACCTGACGGAATGACCCCTCTTTCGTAGGGGGTTTCCTGTCTGTTTCCTGTTGGAAAGCGCATTCCGGTAGGTGGTTCCAAGTTGAATCAGTACTTTCGGCGGTACTGGGGAACCTCCGGTGCTGACGGCGGCGCCGGAACTGGAAGGAGTCAAGTCAATGCAGCCACTTCGGGATCTCACCCTGCTGCTGGGGCGGGTCGTCGTCGGCGTGGTGTTCATCTACCACGGCTGGCAGAAGCTCGTCACCGGCGGGATCGACGGGGTTGCGGCAGGTTTCGGGAAGATGGGCATTCCGCTGCCCACGGTGTCCGCGTGGTTCACCGCGCTGGTCGAACTGGTCGGCGGCGCCGCCTTCATTGTCGGCATTGGTCTGCCGCTGGTCGGCGTGCTGTTCGCGGTCGTGATGGCGGGTGCCGGATTCTTCGTGCACTTCAAGAACGGTTTTGGCCTGCCCGGCGGTTACGAGTACATCCTGACCCTGCTGGCGGCGGGTCTGGCCCTCGGTTTCAACGGCGGCCGCTACTCCCTGGACGCGGTCTTCGGCATCGGTCAGCCCAAACGTTCGCGGCAGACCGTAGACGCCTGATTGCGCGCTCAACCGAAACCCGCTGACGCATCGACGTTCACTCGCCCGTGTGCGGGGGAACTCCGGTATCCGGAACTCCCCTCAACGAGCGAAGGAGCCGGAAGATGGTGCGCTCAGCGGGTTTCGCGTTGCTCATCGGCCGCATCGCGGTCGGTCTGGTGTTCATCCTGCACGGCTGGCGCAAACTGATGACGGACGGGATGGACGCCACCACGGCCAACTTCGGCAAGCTGGGCTTCCCGGCCCCGGAGTTCATGGCCTGGTTCACCGCGCTGGTCGAGCTGCTCGGCGGCGCGCTGTTCATCCTCGGGGTGGCCCTGCCGTTGATCGGCGTGCTGCTCGCGATCGTCTCGGTGCTCGGCATCCTGTTCGTCACCGCCAAGAACGGCTTCTGGGCCGGGAACGGCGGCTACGAGTACGAGCTGGTGCTGGCGGGCACCGCGCTGGCACTGGGCTTCGCCGGCGGCGAGGTCAGCGTCGGCGGCTACTACCGCCGACGCCGTCATCCCGTTGCCGCCTAACGAAGTTCGCGGGTGATCTTCTCGGTTTCCTTGCGGGCGGCGAGCTTGCTCTCGTCCAGGTTGACGCACTGGACCAGCGAACCGCCGCCCGCGAGCACCGCGAGCAACCCGTCCAGGACGCCCGCATCCGTGTTCCAGTCCACAGTGGACAGGATCCGGTCGTCGGCGCCGAAGCCGAGTTCGGCCGCCCGCTTGGCCGCCAGGTCCAGCAGTTCGTCCACAGTGGACTCGCCAAGGGCCGGGGTGTCGCCGGGCACCGGCTCGTACGGCAGGAAGTCATCGCCGTGCACCCTGGCCTCGGAGATGTAGTCCAGCACGCCCGGCGGCGTGCTGGACAGCCCGCGGCCCATCGGGTCCAGCGAGGCCGCCGCGACCGTGCGGGCGCCCGGCGCGTCCCCGCCGGGCGCGGTGAAGCACACCTCGGTGCCCGCCGGATCGAAGCGCACGCTCGCCCCGCACCACCACGAGCCCAGCAGCACCCCGACGGTCTGCCAGTGCGTGGGCAGCAGCACCCCGACCGGGGTGCCCGCCTCCACGTCCAGCTCATCGCGCAGCCAGTTGGCGGTCTTGCTGGCCCAGTTGGCCATGGTGGCCCTGGACAGCTCGATCCGGACGCCGGTCGCGTCGTCGTAGTAGGTGATCAGCGGCCGCGCCGGGTCGGCGCGCAGCAGCGGGCGGAACAGCTTCTCGGTGATGCTCATCTGGGCCCCAAACTCAGTACACGCAGCGAACCCCGTTGGCGGTGATCGGCTCGTCCACCTCGACCGGCTGCTGCCGGGCGCCGGGCGGGCCGACCACCCCATCCAAACGCACCGCCCCGGCCCCGCCCAACCGCGCAGGTGGCGAACTCGGCGGCGGCGCGGAGGACGGAGGTGGCTGGGGCGAGGCGGGCGGTTCCGGCTTGGTCAGCCCGGCCACGAAGGAGCGCACCTGGTCCCGGTTGACCGTGACGACGCTCTGCCCGCGCTCGTTGCGGGCGCCCACGCCGGTGACCGGGATGGTGCGGAACTCCACGTTGCCGCCGGCCAGCCCCTGCATCTGCTGGGCGAACTGCAACGGGTCCCAGCCCGAGTCCATCACGATCGACTTCTTCGCCGCCGTCATCAGCGCGCCCAGTTTGCCCGGGTTGGTCAGCGTGCCGGAGGAGAGGATCTTGCTCACCACCGCGGCCATGAACGCCTGCTGGCGCACGATCCGGTCCAGGTCGCTGCGCGGCAACCCGTTGCGCTGCCGGACGAAGGCCAGCGCGTCGCCGCCGGAGATGGTCTGCGGCCCGGCCCGGAAACTCGCGCCGGAGTCCGGATCGCTGGTGGAGCGGCGCAGGCACACGTCCACCCCGCCGACCGCCTCGGTCAGCAGGTAGAAGCCGTACAGGTTGACCTCGGCGTAGCGGTCGATGCGCAGCCCGGTCAGCTCCTGCACGGTCAGCGCCAGCGCCAGCCGCCCCGCCTGGTGACCTTCCTTGTCCAGCCGGGCGTGCTCGGTGACGCCCTCGGCCCGGAGCTGGTCGATCTTGCGGTTCTTGCCCCGGGTATAGGCGGAGTTGATCTTCTCCTCGCCGATGCCGGGCACCGTCGTGTAGGTGTCCCGCGGGATGGAGAAGGCGGTGGCCTTGCGGCCGTCGTCGGGCACCCGCAGCACGATGATGGTGTCGGTGTTCACCCCGCCGTCGTTGGCCTCGGTGCGCAGCTGCTTCAACACCTTGGCGGGCAAGGGATTGCCCTCGGCGTCGGTGCGGCTGTCACTGCCGACCAGCAGGATGTCCGTGGCGCCGTCCTTAGCCTCCGGCGCGTTCGGCGCCTGGCCCAGTTCGTCGATCAGGTTGGTGGTGGTGACGTTGTCCTCGATGCGCGAGACCGTGGCCCAGCTGATCCCGGTCGCGGTGAGCACCGCCACCGAGAGCACCGCGGCCACGGTGCGCACGGAGACCAGCCCCGCGGTCTTCCACCGGCTGCGCCGGCGCGGCACGGGCACCGGCTCGGCGTCGTCCAGTGGCGCCCACTTCTGTTGCGGCCCAACGGTCGCAGCCGCGACCGCGGCGCCCGCGACCGGCTCAGCCGCTGGTTCGGCGGCGCCCGCGACCGGCTCGGCCGCCCGTTCGGCGGCGTCGGCGACCTGCCCGGCCACCGCGTTCTCGGCAGCCTGCCCGGCTGCCCCGTCCTCGGTCCCGGCGGCCTGCCCGGCCGCCGCACCCGCACTCGCCGTGCTGGCCCGCCCGGCCACCTCGGTGTCGTGGTCCTGCTCGGCGGCCTGCCCGGCCGCCGCGTCGGTATCCATGTCCCCGGCCGACGCCTGCGCGTCGTCCTGGTTCGGACGTGGTTTCTGCTCCTCCACGTCCCTGCCTCCCTGTTGAACGTGCTGGATTTCCCCCGGTCACCAGCCTAGTTCACGCAGGTGACACCGTCCGCCGTGATCGGTTGCTGGCCCGGCGCGGCGGCCGGGGCGACCGAGTCCACCCCATCGAGTGAAACGGGACCTCTGGCGGTGAACCCGCGGGCGCCGGGGCCCTTGTAGTCCTTGCCGAGGTAGACCTCGACCGTGCCCGCGACCACCTTGGCGTTCTCCTCGACGGGAACCCCGCCCAGCGCCTCGGACACCTTGTCCGCGAGCGACTTCTCGCCCTTGGCGTAGCGCACCACGGTCTTCGGCCTGGCCGGCGCGTTGTCGCTCTTGCCCTTGGCGAAACCCTTGGCCGCCAGCGCGTCCTGCACCTTGGTGGCCAGTCCGGTGGTGGTCGTGGTGTTGAACACATCGACCTTGGCGCCGGCCGAGTCGTTGCCGCCGTTGTTCCCGCTGCCGGCCTGGGTGCTGGTGGTCGCGGCCGGGCCGCCGGTGATGAGCTGCTTGGCGAAGTCCTTGACCTTGGACGGGTTGACGCTGAACGCATCCTGCCCGTCCGAGGTCTTGATCGACTCGCCCAGCGGCATGGTCTCGAAGCTGATCCGCCCGCCGGCCATGCCCTGCATCTGCTGGGCGAAGGCGATCACGTCCCAGTCCTTGTCCAGCACGATCGACTTCTTCAGCGCCTCGAACAGGTTGCTCAGCTTGGTGGTGTCGGTCAGCGTGCCGCCGGAGAGGATCTTCTTGGCCAGCCCCGCCATGAACACCTGCTGGCGCACCACCCGGTCCAGGTCGCCGCGCGGCAGGCCGTAGCGCTGCCGGACGAAGGCCAGCGCGTCGCCACCGGAGATGGTCTGCGGGCCCGCCTTGAAGTTCGCGCCGGACTTCTCTTCCTTGGTGGCCTTGGTCAGGCACACGTCCACGCCGCCGACAGCCTTGGTGATCTCGTAGAAGCCGAGCAGGTTGACCTCGGCGTAGTGGTCGATCTCCACCCCGGACAGGTTCTCCAGGGTCTTGATCAGCACCTTGGAGCCCTCGGTGTTGGCGTCGCGTTCCTGCTCCGGCTTGCTCTTGCTGCTGTTGCGCAGCTGCTTGAGCGCGGCGTTGCGGCCGAAGGCGTAGGCCGAGTTGACCTTGTTCTTGCCGTGTCCCGGCACGTCGACATAGGAGTCGCGCGGGAAGGACATCGCGCTGGCCTTGCTGCCGTCGTTGGGGATCCGGATCAGGATCAGCGAGTCGGTCAGGTGGCCCTCGTTGTCGCCGGCACGCAGCTCCTGCAGGATCTGCTTGGGCAGCGGGTTGCCCTGCGCGTCGACCCGGGAGTCGTTGCCCACCAGCAGGATGTCCGTGGCCCCGTCGGCCGCGATCTCACCCTGCTGCTTCTTGCCGATCACGTCGTTCTTGGTGAGCCCGCCGTCGAGGTTGCCGAGCATGCCGTAGGCGACCCCGGAGGCCAGCAGCACGGTGGCCGAGCTGACCGCGAGCACGATCTTGGCCACCCGCGTCGCCTGCCGCTTGCCCTGCTCCTGGGCGGACAGCTTCGGCTGCTCGGGGGTGCGCGCCTTGGTGGTGACGGCGGCGGCGTTGGCGCGGGTCCGCTCACTGGGGCGCGGTCTGGCCTGCTCGCGCGGTGCCGGACGGCCGCCTCCCCGACTTGCCGCGCCCGGGTCCGGGACCGGACGTCGCCGGTCGCCCTGGCCAGCTGGCGGTGCGGGGCGGCGCGGGCGACCCTGGGGGTCACCGGGCCGCTGGGGCCGGTCGTCCAACTCCGTTCTCCTCCCGGTCGATCGGACCAGATTATCTGGGGTCTGGCACCGCGTTCGCGGTTGCCGACATAACGTGGACGCATCAGAGGGTTTGCTGGTTGCTGCTCGTGACAGACTGCGACCGGATCAGCACGAGACCACGCGGCAGGGTTCAGGGGAGGATACGGATGCGGGTACTGGTCACAGGCGGTGCCGGGTTCATCGGCTCGCACTACGTCCGACAGCTGCTGGGTGGCGCGTACCCGGCCTTCGCCGAGGCGGAGGTGACGGTGCTGGACAAACTCACCTACGCGGGCACCAGGACCAACCTCGAACCGGTGGCCGACAACCCCCGGCTTACCTTCGTCGAAGGCGATATCTGCGATCCCGAGCTGGTGCGCAAGCTCATGTCCGGCCAGGACGTGGTGGTGCACTTCGCGGCCGAATCGCACGTGGACCGCTCCATCCTGGGCGCGGCCGACTTCGTGCTGACCAACGTGCTGGGCACGCAGACCCTGCTGCAGGGCGCGCTGGAGGCCAACGTCGGCCGGTTCGTGCACGTCAGCACCGATGAGGTGTACGGCTCCATCGAGTCCGGCTCGTGGACCGAGGAGCACATCCTGGAGCCCAACTCGCCGTACTCGGCGTCCAAGGCCAGCTCGGACCTGCTGGCCCGCTCCTACTTCCGCACCCACGGACTGCCGGTCTGCGTGACCCGCTGCTCGAACAACTACGGTCCGTACCAGTTCCCGGAGAAGGTCATCCCGCTGTTCGTGACCAATCTCATCGACGGCAAGACCGTGCCGCTCTACGGCGACGGCCTCAACATCCGGGACTGGCTGCACGTGGACGACCACTGCCGGGGCATCCAGCTGGTCGCCGAGGGCGGCCGGGCGGGTGAGATCTACAACATCGGCGGCGGCACCGAGCTGACCAACAAGGAGCTGACCGGGCTGCTGCTGGAGGCCACCGGCAAGGACTGGGGCAGTGTGACTCCGGTCACCGACCGCAAGGGTCACGACCGGCGCTACTCGGTGGACATCACCAAGATCAGCACCGAACTGGGTTACGCGCCGCGGGTGCCCTTCACCGAGGGCCTGGCCCAGACGGTGAAGTGGTACCGGGACAACCGCACCTGGTGGGAAGCGCTCAAGCAGCGCGCTGAGCTGGCCAAGGGCTGAGCCGGTGCCTGGACTGGGACTGCTCGTCACCGGCGGCCGCGGTCAGCTCGGCACCGACCTGGCCGCTCTCGCGTCCACAAAGGACGGTTGGCTGACGCATGCGCCCGGCTCGGCCGAACTGGACGTCAGCGAGGCGGACGCGGTCGAGGACGCGGTGCACGGGATCGCCTGTGCGGCCAGGGACGCGGGCCTGCGCCCGGTGGTGATCAGCGCGGGCGCCTACACCGCGGTGGACGCCGCCGAGACCGACGAGGACCGGGCGCTGGCGATCAACGGCACCGGCGCCGGGCTGCTCGCCAAGGCCTGTGCGGCAAGGGATGTGCCGCTGATCCACCTCTCCACCGACTACGTCTTCCCAGGCGACGGCACCCGGCCGTACGAGCCGAGCGACGCCACCGGGCCGCGTTCGGCCTACGGGCGGACCAAGCTGGCCGGGGAACGCGCGGTGCTGGACTCGGGCGCACTGGCCTACGTGGTGCGCACCCAGTGGGTGTACGGCTCCACCGGCAAGAACTTCGTGCGCACCATGGTCCGGCTGGAGTCCAGCCGGGACACACTGTCCGTTGTGGACGATCAGGTGGGCTGCCCGACCTGGACCGTGGACCTGGCATCCGGCCTGCTGGACCTGGCCGTGCTGGCCACCGGCCCGAACCCGCCGGAGCAGCGGCTGCTGCACTGCGCGGGCGGCGGGGAGACCACCTGGTACCGGTTCACCCAGGCCATCTTCACCGAGCTGGGCGCGGATCCCGAGCGGGTCAGGCCGTGCACCTCGGCCGATTTCCCCAGCCCGGTCAAGCGCCCGCCGTACTCGGTGCTCTCGCCGAAGTCCTGGGAGTCGGCCGGACTGACCCCGCTGCGCCCCTGGCGTGAGGCGCTGACCGCCGCGTTCGCCGAGCAGGGCGAGCGGTTCCGCACGGCCTGAGCCACCCACTTGGGCAAACTGGTACGCCCACTTGGGCAAACTCGGCGTACCAGTTGGCCCAACTCGTCGGATTGGTTGTACGGCGGGTGTTGTAGCCGGGGCGTACGGCGTGTGTCGACCGGGGTCGGGGGCCGGGTCGGGGGTTGACCCGATGTCCGGCGGGCGCGGCCGGATGACGCTGGGGGCATGGCGAAATCCGGGGCGCAGCGGGCGCGGAACCTGTTGGTGTGGCTGCATGTGGTGAGTTCGGTCGGCTGGATGTCGCTGGCGCTGACCTTGTTCGCGCTGGTGACCTACGGCATCGGCGTCGAGGATCCCGGACTGCGGCTGGCCGCGTTCCGGATGGCCGAGGTGCTGGACCTGCGGGTGTTGCAGATCCTGGCGGAGACCTCGGCGTTCACCGGGTTCATGCTCTCCGCGCTGACGCCATGGGGCTACTTCCGGCACTGGTGGGTGCTGATCAAGTTCGCGATCACCCTGCTACAGCTCTACATCGGCATCTTCATCCTCAGCGCCAACCTGCACGACTCGGTGCTGGCCGCGGAGACCGGCGGGCGCGGTCCGGCGGTGTGGCTGGCGGTGGCCTCGGCCTTCATGGTGGGCGGAATCGCTTTCCAGGCCTGGCTTTCGGTGGCCAAGCCGGGCAAACGGACGCCGTGGACGCCGCCGGGCAAGCAGGCTGCCGCGCCGGTTTCGCACCTCTACGCGGCCGGCGCGGTGCCGCCGGTGGCCTACCTGGCCGGGCAGTTCCTGCCCTGGGCGACGCCGTTGCTGATGCTGGTGGTGGTGCTCTGGTACTCGATCCGGCGCGGGGTCAAGCTCCGGGCGCCGGCCAGGTGAGCCACGAGGGGCCCGACCGGCGCCCCTGGGGGTCAGGCGCCGGCCGGGCTGGTCAGATGGTCGGCGGGAACATGCCCGCGCGGCCCAGCAGCGCGGGTACGGGCCTGCCCAGGCGCTGGGCGAGCCAGCCTGCCGTGTCGGCCACCGCGATCATGTCCACGCCGGTTGCGATACCCATTCGTTCCAGTGCGTAAACCACGTCTTCGGTGGCGATGTTGCCCGCCGCGCCGGGGGCGAACCGGCAACCCCCGAAGCCACCAGCGGAGACATCCAGCACCCTGACCCCGGCCTCCACCGCGGCGATCGCGTTGGCATACCCAGTGTTGCGGGTGTTGTGGAAGTGGCAGCGCAGCCGGATCCCTGGCGCGGCCGCGCGCACCTCGGTGATCATCGCGCGTACCTGGTCCGGGGTGGCCACGCCGAGGGTGTCGGCCAGGGACAGTTCGGCGGGGCCGGTCGCGGCCACCTTCGCGGCCAGTTCGGCCACCGCGGCCCGCGGCACCTCGCCGGCGAACGGGCAGCCGAAGGCCACCGCGATGCCCACCGAGACCGGCACCCCGGCCGCCAGTCCGGCCTTGGTCACCTCGGCCAGTTCGGCGAGCAGCTGGGCCTGGGAGCGCTTTTCCTGCCGTTGCGCGAAATCCTCGGTGGCCGGCAGTACGAACTGGGCCTCGTCCAGGTAGGCCGCCGCCTGCTGCAAGGCAGCCCGGTCCGGCACCAGCGCGCCGTAGCGCAGGCCGGGCAGCCGGGGCAGCGCGCTGAGCACCTGCTCGGCCGCGGGGGAGAACGGCGGGCAGAACGAGGCCGCCTCGATCCGCCGCAACCCGGCCGCGGCCAGGCATTCCACCAGCTCGATGGTGTCCACCGCGGACAGCGCGAGACCGCCGCCGGCCAGTCCGTCCCGCGGCGCGACCTCGACCAGCTCAACAGCGTCCACAGACGGCTCCATGTATACAAAGCAAACGTTCGAGCGGAGCATCCAGGCGCTGACAACTTGTGTCAAGTTGCTGCATCGCTCTAGTTTGCATACAAAATGATGCAGCTTGCATTTCGGAGCGTGACCAGTGGCGCTGGCGGCGGAGAAGGCGTACCAAACCCTGCGCGCGGGCATCCTGGACGGCACCCACCAGCCGGCTCAGCGCCTGGCCGAGGTCGAGCTGGCCGAGGGCCTCGGCCTGTCCCGCACCCCGGTCCGGGAGGCGTTGCGGCGGCTGGAGGTCGAGGGCCTGGTCGAGCTGGAGCCGCACCGCGGCGCGCGGGTGGCCCAGTGGACCCGCGCCGACGTGGAGGAGCTGTACGACCTGCGGATGCTGCTGGAGTCCTTCGTGGCCGCCCGCGCCGCGACCCGGATCGGCCAGGGCGCGCTGGCCCGGCTGGCCCAGCTCCGCGACATCATGGCCGCCGCGGCGACCGCGGGCGCGGCGCAGGACCTGACCAGGGTGGCCGAGGCCAACTGCGAGTTCCACACCATCATCGGCGCGGCCGCGGCCAGCCCTCGGGTGCTGACCATGCTGACCACGGTGATCGAGATGCCGCTGGTGCTGCGCACCTTCCACGACTACCAGCCGGCCGAGCTGGCCCGCAGCCTCTCCCATCACCGCGAGCTGGTGGACGCGCTGACCGAGGGGGATCCGGACTGGGCGGAGGCGGTGATGCGGGCGCATGTGCTGGCCGCGAAACGGGTTCTGCTCCGGGTGTATACCAGGTAGACCGGCGTGGGATGGCGGCGGAAGTCCTTGCGCGGCAGGCGCGTAGGGTCCTCTAGGGTCCTGGGACAAGGATGGCGACAGGGTGGGGCACAGGGAGAATTCGGTGGGGGGCTTTCGACTCGGGGTCGACGTCGGAGACACGTTCACCGACGTCCTGCTGGTCGACGAGCGCACCGGCGCGGCCTTCCGCGCCAAGATCCCGACCACCCCGCACAACCTCGCGGTGGCCGTGCTCAACGGCATCCGGGACACCTGCCGCGCGGCCGGGGTGGACCCGAAGCTGATCGGCCACGTGCTGCACGGCGGTTCGGTGGCCAGCAACGCGATCCTGCAAGGCAGCGGCGCGCGGGTCGGCCTGGTCACCACCAGCGGCTTCCGCCAGGTGCTGCAACTGGCCCGCAGTTACGCCGCCGAACCGCTGGCCCGCCCGGAGGACACCGTCGAGGTGATCGAGCGGATCGGCCCGGACGGTTCGGTGCTGCTGCCGCTGGACACCGGCGCGGCCCGGATCGCGTTGCGCCGCCTGCGCGCGGCCAGGGTGGAGGCGCTGACCATCTCGCTGCTCAACGCCGGGGTCAACGACCGGCACGAGCGGCTGCTGGGCAGGCTGGCCGCCGAGGAGCTGCCCGGGGTGCCGGTGTCGCTGTCCGCGCACGTGCTCACCGAGCCGCGCGAGTACGAGCGCACGGTCTCCGCGGTGGTCAACAGCTATCTGCGCCCGCAGGCGAGCCGGGCGGTCCGGGATCTGGAGACCGCGCTGGCCGCGGCCGGGATCACCGCGCGGATCTCGGTGCTGCGCAACGACGGCCGGGCCACCGCGGCCGGGCACGCCGCGGAACGCCCGATCGCCGCGGTCTCCTCCGGCCGGGCCGGTGGGCTGCTCGGGGCCGCGCACTTCGCCGGGCTGGCCGGGTTCACCGACTTCCTCAGCCTGGACCTGGGCGGCAGTTCGGCCGATGTCGCGCTGGTGCGGGACGGGCGGCCGCGGATCGACCGCCAGACCGCGGTCGGCGACCTGACCCTGCGCGCCACCGGCGTGGACGTGCATACGGTTGCCCTCGGCGGCGGTTCGCTGGTCCGGGTGTCCAAGAGCACCATGGAACTGCGCATCGGCCCGGCCTCGGCCGGCGCGCTGCCCGGCCCGATCTCCTACCGCAACGGCGGCACCAAGCCCACCGTCACCGACGTCAACCTGGCCCTGGGCTACCTGCCGGAGGCCATCGCGGGCGGCCGGATCCGCTTGGACCTGGAAGGCGGCCGCAAAGCGGTGGCCGCCTTGGCCGACGCCCTCGCTCTGCCCACCCCTGAACGCGCGGCGGGCGAAGTCCTGGCCCTGGTCAACGACAAGCTGTTTCGGGCCCTGCGCCTGGTCAGCGTCCGCAACGGCCACGACCCCAAGGACTTCCCCCTGGTCGTCTTCGGCGGCGCGGGCCCCCTGCACGCCAACGCCCTGGCCCGCATCACCGGCACCTGGCCGGTCATCGTCCCCCCATCCCCCGGCACCCTCGCCGCCTACGGCCTGGCAGCCACCGAACCCAGCGAAGAGGTAGTAGCCGCCCCCGGCCTCGCCGGCGCAGGCCCGGCCCGCCTACGCGCGGTCCTCGCTGACCTGATCCACTCCGCCGGCGACCGCCTGGCCGCCAGAGGAATCCCGCGCACCGAGTTGAAGGCCCAGGCCGACATCACGCTCTGTCTGCCCGGCGGCCGCAACACCGAACTGCTGGCCGACCTGGACAGCTCAGTGCTGAGCGCCGGAGACCCACGCGGCGCACTGGGCATCCCCCCAGAGGCCGAAATCGTGGAACTACGCGTGATCGTCCGCGGCCCCCGCCCCCCACTGCTCACCCACGAGCCCCTACCCGGCCGCAAGAACCCAATCCCGGACGCCCTCCTGCGCACCAAGAAGATCATGGTCGACTCAACCCTGGTAGCCGCAGACGTCTACGACCGAACCAAGTTGTTGGCAGGCAACATAATCCCCGGCCCCGCCCTGATCGTAGAACCAGACTCAACCACCCTCGTACAACCAGGCCACGCGGCAAAAGTCCACCCCAGCGGCTGCCTGTTGATCAACCCCGAATAGCCCAAGCAGCCAAACGCAACCACCACAACTTGTTGCGAAAAGGCGTGGCGCGCAGCGACACGGCGAGCCTTTAACCAGCGGCGGGGTACCGATTTTTCGCGTTGCCTTGTCGTGCGTCCGACGCATCCGAAGCTTGCTTCGCGTGCGGCGGATGCACGACGAGGCGACTCAGAGCGAAAAATCCAGCGTGCGGAGCACGCCAATCCAACACAGCCTCGCTGACCGGGCTCGAACCGGTGACTACTCGGTCCTGAGAGCCGAGCGCTCTACCACTGAGCTACAGCGAGTCGGACTTTCCACAGTGACACAGGACTACTCGGTCGCGCCAGAACTTCGCCCGATCGGCCGCCCGCTGAAGAATCCGGACCGGCGCAGCACCTGTGCCCAGGCCGGATCGGCGATGCTGACCCCGTGCACCAGTTCCGGGGTCGGGGTGAACTCGGCGACTCCGTCCGCGGGCCGGGGCGCGGTCCAGCCGGACAGGCGCGGGTCCAGGCCGACCCGGGCGCAGACCTCCTCGACCTTGGCCCGGCCGCATTCCACGTGTCCGTCCAGCACGTCCCAGGGCAGGGGCAGGCCGGCCCAGACCGCGGTGTCGGGGGACAGGTCGGCGCCTGCCGCGTGCCACTGCACCAGGTCGGCGGCCATCAGTCGCATCGCCTTGCCGGGGCAGGCGATCTCCAGCAGTCGTTCGGTGCCGGTGGCGGCCAGGCAGGACAGCCAGGCCGCGCGGGCGGCGTTGTAGCCCTGGGCGAGCAGGTTCCAGGTGCTGGAATCGTTGCCTCGGCGCACAACCATCCGCACGCGATCAAAGCCGCCGGTGCGCCACATCCGTCCCAGCAGGGTCGCGGCCTGGTGCATCACCGCTGACCAGCGGCCGAGCAGTTCGCCGCGCTGGGCGTCGTCGAGCCGGTAGAGCACCTCCTGGCTGGGCAGTACGAGTGCGATCATCGCCCAGTCGGTCGCGGCCCCGCGTTCGCAGCGGGCCAGCAGCGCGTCGGCGATCTGGTCGAACGGGTTGGCCCGCCCGGCCAGGGAGAACTCGCGGCGCAGGTTGCGCCGGGCGGTGTAGTAGGCGATGAAGCAGGCCGCGTCCTCATCGGCGCGGAAGCGGGCGAAGTCCAGTTGTCCGGCGAATCCGGAGCGGCCCAGCATCACCAGCCGCCGTTTGAACTGCTCGTGTTCGAGTTGTTTCGCCTTGGCCGCCAGCCGGTGCAGCGCGCGCCAGCGCCGGTTGTACTGCCGCGCGGTGATCTCCATCCCGGCCCGCTGGCGTTCCTGCCGGTCCAGCCGGTGGGCCAGGAAGTCGGCGTGGTCGGTGTGCCAGCCCACGGTCTCGCCGAGGGAGTTGGCCACCGCGCGCAGCGCCTGCGGGTCGTCCGGGTTGACCGCGGGTGGTTCGGGCAGGCCGAAGACCTTGGCCGCGCAGGCCAGTTGCGCGGTGCCGCCGACCGGGCGGGCGAAGTCCTCCGGCATGGAGGAGAAGTAACCGTTGCCCCGGCCTTTGGCCGCGGCGACCCCGAGTAACGCGGACTCCGCCGCGGTGAGCTTGCCGCCGAGCGCCTGGAGCACCAGTTCGGCGACGTCCTCGGGACGGTGCCGTTCGTCGAGGGAGGCGTGCAGCTCCTTGAGCGCCGACTCGGCTTCCTCGCCTGGGGTCATGGCCTCCATGCTGGCAGCATCACGGCACGCTCACGAGGACTTTCACGTGCCTGGAACGCGTTTGGAGCAACGGGTTACTCCGTCGTGACAGCTCTGTCACACGCGCCTTGGCAACGCCGTAGTCAGCGCCTGCCCGCCGCCTGCCGGTAGGCCGCCACGGTCTCCTCGGCACAGCGCCGCCAGGTGAACTCCGAGGCGTGCGCCCGCCGTTTGGCCAGGGTGTCCGCTGACACGCCATCGTCCAATGTGGACGACAGGGCCGCGGTGAGCGCTTCCACGTCGCCGAACGGGACCAGGGTGGCCAGTCCGCCGGCCACCTCGCGCAGCGCGGGCACATCCGAGCACACCACCGGCACGCCGCAGGCCATGGCCTCCAGCACCGGCAGGCCGAAGCCCTCGTCCCGGGACGGCAGCACCAGCAGCGCGGCCCCCGCGACCACCCGGCGCAGGTCCAGCTCGGAGAGGTACCCGGTCCGGATCACCCGGTCCGCCGCGCCACCGACGGTGTCGGTGCCGGGGCCGGCGAGTACCAGTGGCGGCAGTTCCGGATCGGCCGCGTGCGCGGCGACCAGGCTGGCCAGGCCCTTGCGCGGGCCTTCGGCGCCGACGAAGAGCAGGTACTGCTCGGGCAGGCCGAGCCGTCGCCGCAGGTTCTCACTGGGCGCCCTGGCCACGAACCAGGCCGGGTCCACGCCCAGCGGGGTGACCTTGATCCGTTCCTTGGGCACGCCGAGGCGTTCGCTCACCGTCTCGGCCACCGCGTGCGTCGGCGTGCACACCACGTCGGCGCGCTTGGCCGAGCGCCGGACCAGTTCGGGCAGGTCGGACTCGCTGGCCGGGATCTCCGCGGGCGCGTCCAGGAAGGCCAGGTCGTGGATGGTGAGCACACTGCCGGCGCGCAGCGAGGGCGGCAGCACGAAGTTGGTCGCGTGCACCACGTCGGTGAATCCGGCGAAGACCTCGATCGGCGGCAGCGGCGAGCGCAGCCAGGCCGCGCGCAGCAGCCGGGCCGGCACCGGCAGGCCGCGGGCACGCACCCCGTGCGGCACGGCCGAGCGCAGCGCCCGCCAGCCGCGCAGGGTGAAGGCCACCGCGCGAACGTCCACAGTGGACATCGAGGCGAGTTCCTCGGCCAGTGCGGAGGTGTACCGGCCGACCCCGGTCCGGTCCCCGAGCAGCGGGTTGCCGTCCAGCAGCACCCGGAGCGGCTTCACGTCAGCGTTTCCTCTCACTGGCTTCTCTCGTCCCCGCCGCGCAGCCGGTCCTTGGCCAGCCGCGCCAGCCGCCCACCGGCCCGGCGGGCGACCTCGCCCGCGCCACCGGCGTTGAGGTACTCGCGGAACAGGCCCAGGTCCCGCCGCAGTCGCTGGCTTGAGTTGAGCGGGGGTGTCCTGGTCAGCGGGGAGCTGGCGGAGAGCCGGTCGGCGGCCGGGCGCGGGTTGCGGCAGAACTCCACCAGCGGCGCCAGCGCGTTCTCCCAGGTGAACTCGTCCCGGATGGCGGCGATCCGGTCCCGGCAGGCCGCGGCGAACTCGGTGTCGTAGAGCACCAGGTCCAGCGCCTCGGCCAGTTCCGCCGGGTCCTCGGCCGGGACGACCAGGCCAAGGCCCTCGGCGCGCACCAGGTCGGCGAAGGAGTCGCCGTCGGTGGTCACGATGGGCAGTCCGGCCCACAGGTAGTCCAAAACCCTGGTGCGGAAGGCGAAGGTGGTTTCCACGTGCTCGAAGTGCGTGGTGACCCCGCAGTCGGCGTCCAGCAGGAAGTTCTGCCGCTGGTGGTAGGGCACCCAGCTCTCGTTGAAGAACACGTGCCGGTTGACCAGGCCGAGCTGGTGCGCCAGCCGCCGGGTCTCCGCGGTGATGCCCATCTCCGGCACGTCCGGGTTCGGGTGGCGCATGCCGAGGAAGAACAGCCGGAGGTCATCGCGCTTGTGCCGCAACAGATCCACCGACTGGATCAGGGTCAGCGGGTCGAACCAGCTGTACACGCCACCGGCCCACAGCACGACCTTGTCCGACTCGCCGATGCCGGGCGCGACGCCGCGGATGCCGCGGCCGTTGCGCTCCGGCGGCTTGCCGGGCAGGCCGAAGGGAGCCACCGCGAGCAGGGACTGCACGGTCGGGTCGGCGTCGTAGAGCGCGGGGGTGAGCCTGCCCAGCGCCATCAGGTTGCCCAGCCAGAAGTGCCGCTGGCGTTCGGAGGCACAGAGGAAGAAGTCACCGCGCTGGAGCTGGGCGTTGAGCACCTTGGTGACGCCGATGACGTCCTTGGCCCGGCGCTCGTCGTCGTTGTCCTTGCTCTGTTCCAGCAGTTCCAGGTGCATCGGGTCGTAGACATCGCAGACCACGATCTTGGTGGAGTCCTTGCGCTTCAACGAGGGCACCAGTTCCAGCACGTGGCCCTGCAGCACCACCACGTCGGCCCAGTCCACGTGCTGCGGCAGATCCCGTTGCGGCGCCTGCACAACCGCGAACGGCGCGGGCGGCGGCGCGAAGGACTTGTTGATGCTGACCAGCCGGACCTCGTGCTCGCCTGCCAGGGTCAGCGCCATGTTCCAGGCCCGGATCGCCGGTCCGGCCATCCGCTCGGCCACCACATCGCCGGTGATCACCAGGATCCGCCGCGGCCGCCCGAACACCTCGTCCAGACCGAAGGCCTTGACCAGCACCTCGTGCGCGGCCAGGTAGCGCGGCAGCGGGTAGGCGGGCTCCATCGCCTTGCGCATCAACGGAAGCAGGTCGTGATCGGTGCACCTCCTGGCGGCCTGTTCCTCGGCCCGTGAGGGGCCGAGCGAGGGCAGCAGCTCCACGAACTGGTCGATCGCCAGGAACCCCGCCAGGGTCTCCCGGGAGATCTGCACCGGCGCGTCGTCCTCGGCCCGGTCGGCCGGGCGGCGGGTGATCTCCAGCTGGGTCGGGTCCAGTTCGCCGCGGGCGGTGGAGCGGCGCACGGCCAGGGCCAGCGCGGCGGGCAGCACCTTGGCCAGCGAGGCGTCGGAGAGGTTCTTGTAGAGCATCGCCAGCGCGTTGCGCTCCAGCAGGTAGTGCTCGCGGGCGGAGTGCACGCCGGACATGGAGGCGTGGTGCCGGTGGTAGGTCAGCGAGCCGGGCTCGTAGCGCACCCGCCAGCCCCGCAGGTTGAGCCGCCAGCCGAGGTCCACGTCCTCGTAGAACATGAAGAAGCGCTCGTCGAAGCCGTGCAGCGCGCGGAACAGGTTGGCCCGCACCAGCAGCGCCGACCCGGTGCCGAAGAGCACATCGCGCGGGGCGTCGTGCGAGCCGTCGTCGGGTTCTCCGGCGTGCCGCTTGTAGCCCATGCCGAACCAGGTGAGCCCGCCGTCGACGAAGTCGATGGCCTTGCCATCCCAGTCCAGGACCTTGCTGGCCACCGCGCCCACAGTCGGTTCCGCGCGCAGCACCGCGACCGCGGCCCGCACCCACTGCGGATCCGGCCGGGCGTCGTTGTTGAGGAAGGCCAGAACCTCGCCGTGGGAGTGCTCGACGCCGAGGTTGCAGCCACCGGCGAAGCCCAGGTTGGCCGGGGCGCGCACCAGCATGACCCCGTCCGCCTCGGCCTCGATCCGCTCGGCCGAACCGTCGCCGGAGGCGTTGTCGACGCAGATCAGCTGGAGTCGTTCGGTCGGGTAGTCGAGCTGCTCGCGCAACGCCCGCAGGCAGGTGATGGTGTCCTCGGCGCCGCGGTAGTTGACCACCACCACCGACACCAGGGGCAACTCCGCCACGTCCCGACTCCTCCCCGCAGACTGCGCGAACTCGCTAAGCCTGCCTCATCCGATGTTGATCGTAGGTACGGCCCGCACCCAAACGGTGTCAATCACACCTAGACGCGCAACCGTCCGTCTAGCTAACGTAGACGCATGTCCGTGGACGAGACCCTGCTCGCCGCCACCCGCGCCGCCACCGAGCAGTGGCGGGCCGCCCAGCGCGCCACCGAGGCGGCCAAGGCCGAGTACCAGCGCTCGATCCGCCGCCTGCACCTCTCCGGCGCCTCCCTGCGCGAGATCGCCGACGCCCTGGACCTGAGCCACCAGCGGGTGCACCAGCTGGTCGAGGCCGCGGGCGGCGTCCCGGACTGGCGCCCCAAGAAGACCCCCTCCGGCCTGGCCTGCTCCTTCTGCGCCACCCCGGAGGAGGAGTGCGGCCGCCTGGTCGCCGGCCCGCAGGTCTTCATCTGCGACAGCTGCGTCAACCAGGCCCAACTCGTCCTCGCCGGCCACTCCAGCCGCCTCGACCAGGCCGCGGGCCGCTTCACCTGTTCCTTCTGCGCCAAACCCGCCACCGAGACCGGCCCACTGGCCACCGGTCCCGGTGTGCGGATCTGCGGCGGCTGCGCGAACTTCGCCGCCGAGGTGGTTGCCGCCACACTGGGCGGGTGAACTGGCCGAGGTGCTGCGTGCCGACCTCGGCTAAGCCCGCCCGGCCCAGTCGTGCCACAGCACCTTCCGGTTCCCGTTCACCCCACGCCGCTCCCGCAACGTCGCGGGCAACCGCCGCAACACCTCCCCGAGCACCCCAACCCGTAACCCCACCCGGAAATTCGGCGCCCCCGAAGAATCCTTGCGCACCAACAACTTCAGCGTGAGCAGCCAGAACCGCACCAACTGCCACCCCGCCACCACCGCGGGCGCGCAACGCAACAGCATCAGCAACCGGTTGCGCTCATTCCACCGGTGGAACCGCGGCGACCCCGGCATCGAACTCGCCCCATGCCGGTGCCACACCACCGCCGAGGGCACGCTCACCACCCGCCACCCGGCCAGTCGCAGCCGCCACGAGGTGTCGGTGTCCTCGTAGTAGCAGAAGAAGTCGCCCGGCACCCCGCCCACCGAGCGCAGCACCTCGGTGCGCAACAGGGCCGCGCCGCCGCAGAAACCGAACGGCTCGCCGACCTCGATGCGATCCGCGCCGTGGCCATCCGCGGTGAGCCGCACGCCGAGGGACTGCACCACCCCCGCCTCGGTCACCAGGCGGGAGCTGGCGGCGGCGGCCTTGGGGTCGGCGTCCAGTGCCGATTCCAGGGCGGCCAGCCAGCGGGGTTCGGGGGCGGCGTCGTCGTTGAGCCAGGCCATGTAGGGTGTGTCGACGATGGAGAGGGCGGATTCCAGCGCGCCGGCGTAGCCCACGTTCTCGTCCAGGCGGAGGATGGTGCCGGCCATCGGGTGTTCGGCCAGCAACTGGGCGGTGCCGTCGTCGCTGGCGTTGTCCACGATGATTGTCCACAGTGGACGGGTTTGCGCGGACAGGGCGTCCAGGCAGTCCACGATGTGGTCCCGGCCGCGCCAGGTGACGACGACGACCGTCGTGCGGGGCTGCTGCGACATGCGGTGGACGTTAATGCGTCGGCGACGTGGCAGGCTGACCGGATGCCCGAGCTAGTCGTGCTCACCGAACAGCTGCTCGCGCCCGTCCCCGGCGGCACCGGCCGCTACACCAGGGAGCTGGCCGCGGCGCTGGCGGCGACCGCGCCGGCAGGCTGGGAGGTGACCGGGGTGATCGCCCGGCATCCGGATCCGACCGCGGCGGTGATCCCGGGGGTGCTCGGGCCGCGGATGCTGCCGTTGTCGCGGCGGGCGCTGACGCTGGCCTGGCAGTACGGGCTGCCGCTGTGGCCGGGCGGGGACTCGGTGCACGCGCCGACCCCGCTGGCCCCGGCCGCCCCGCGCCGTGGCCGCGGACTGGTGGTCACCGTGCACGACACCGTGCCGTGGACGCATCCGGAGACCCTCACCCGCCGCGGGGTGGCCTGGCACCGGTCGGTGATCGGCCGGGCGGTGCGCCGGGCGGACGCGCTGGTGGTGCCGACCGCGGCGGTGGAAACCGAACTCGCCCGGTTCGTGCCGGGGCCGGCCAGGGTGCACGTGGTGGGGGAGGGGGTGGCGAGCGTGCTCACTGAGGCCATCCCGGCCGATTCGGCCACCACGATCGTCCGGCGGCTGGGGTTGCCGGCGCGGTACGTGCTGGCTGTCGGCACCGTGGAACCACGCAAGGGCATCGACGTGCTGATCGAGGCGATGGCGCACTCGACCGCGCCCGAGCTGCCGTTGGTGCTGGTCGGGCCGCCTGGCTGGGGCGGGGTGTCGGTGGGCGAGCTGGCCCGGCGGCACGGGCTGGCGCCGGAGCGGCTGGTCGTGCTCGGGCGGATCAGCGACCGGGAATTGTCCGTGGTGCTCGGCCGGGCCACCGTGCTGGCCGCGCCCAGCCGGGCCGAGGGCTTCGGGCTGCCGGTGCTGGAGGCGATGGCCGCCGGGGTGCCGGTGGTGCACTCGGACGCGCCCGCGCTGGCCGAGGTCGCCGGGGGAGCCGGGATCACCGTGCCGCGCGGCGACGCCACGGCGCTGGCGGCGGCGTTGCGGCAGGTCACCGGCGATCCGCGGCGGGCGGCCACGATGGTGGCAGCGGGCAGGCGGCGGGCCGGGCGATACGGCTGGCGAGCCGCGGCCGAGGCGGTCTGGCGGGTGCACGTTGAGCTGCACCGGCGTCCCACTCGCGGGTGATCAAGGGCGCGGTGACCAGCTACTAAACCTGAGAAGTTCGCATTCCAGCAATGCGTTGTTCGGGCTGGCCTTAGTCTGCATGGGTGGCGCAAGCAGAACCCAGCGTGTTGATCGACGCGACGGCCGTCCCGGCGGACCGTGGTGGCGTCGGTCGGTACGTGGATTCGCTGGTCGCCGCGCTGGACGCGGACGGGGCCCTGATCAGCGTGGTCTGCCAGCCCAGGGACGCCGAGCTGTACCACCAGATGGCCCCCGGCTCCCGGATCGTGGTCGCCACCGAGTCGGTGGCCACCCGCACCGCCCGGCTCACCTGGGAGCAGAGCAGCCTGCCGGTGCTGGCCAGGCGGCTCGCGGTGCAGGTCGTGCACTCCCCGCACTACACCCTGCCGCTGGTCAACCCGGTCGCCTCGGTGGTCACCCTGCACGACGCCACCTTCTTCACCGACTCCGCGCTGCACTCCCCGGTCAAGTCCCGCTTCTTCCGCGGCTGGACCAGGGCCTCGCTGCGCCGCGCCGAGGTCTGCGTGGTGCCGTCCAAGGCCACCGCGACCGAGCTGGTGCGGGTCGCCGGCGCGGACCGGCGGGTGCTGCAGGTCGCCCCGCACGGGGTGGACACCGACCGCTTCCACCCGCCCGCGCCGGAGGAGGTGGCCGCGGTCCGCGCCGAACTGGACCTGACCGACACCCCCTATGTGGCCTTCCTGGGCGCGCTGGAACCACGCAAGAACGTGCCCGCGCTGATCCGCGGCTTCGCCAGGGCCTGCCGCGGCCGGGCCAACCCGCCCGCGCTGGTGCTGGCCGGCCAGCCCGGCTGGGACACCCATGTGGAACGCGCGCTGGACTCGGTGCCGCACCGGCTGCGGGTGATCCGGGCCGGGTATGTGCCCTTCGAGCGTCTCTCCGGCCTGCTCGGCGGCGCTGACCTGGTCGCCTACCCGAGTCTCGGCGAGGGTTTCGGGCTGCCGGTGCTGGAGGCGATGGCCTGCGGCGCGTGCGTGCTGACCACCCGGCGGCTGAGCCTGCCCGAGGTCGGCGGCGACGCGGTCGCCTACTGCGGGGTCGGCGCGGGCGACATCGCCGCCGCGGTGGCCGAGCTGCTGGACGACCCGGCCCGCCGCGCCGGGCTGGCCACCGCCGCCCAGCAACGAGCCAAGGACTTCTCCTGGCAGGTCAGCGCGGTCAAACACCGCGAGGCATACGCCAGGGCGGACGTGCTGCACCGCCGGGGCCGCTGAGACGGCAGAATGTCTCGGCGTGGCCGAGCAGAAGCAGTACGGAGATCGCCTCGCCGTCATCACCGTGACCTACTCGCCCGGCAAGACGCTGGAGCGGTTCCTGGACACCCTGGACGAGGCGAGCAGCCAGTCACCGGTGACCGTCGTGCTGGCCGACAACGGCTCGGTGGACGGCGCGCCCGAGCAGGCCGCGGCCGAGCGGGAGCACGTCCAGCTGCTGGTCATCGGTGAGAACGTCGGCTACGGCACCGCGGCCAACCGCGGCGTGGTCCAGCTCCCGGACGAGTACGGCTGGGTCGTGGTCGCCAACCCGGACCTGGAATGGGGCCCCGGCTCCCTGGACACCCTGCTGGAGGCCGCCAAACGCTGGCCCCGGGCGGGCGCCTTCGGCCCCCTGATCCGCGAACCCAACGGCGAGGTCTACCCCTCGGCCCGCCTGGTCCCGTCCCTGGGCCGCGGCGTGGGCCACGCCCTGTTCAGCAAGATCTGGCCGGGCAACCCGTGGACCCGCGCCTACCGCCAGGAGGACCGCGCCGTCGGCGAACGCCCGGCGGGCTGGCTGTCCGGCTCCTGCCTGCTGCTGCGCCGCGAGGCATTCGACTCCATCCACGGCTTCGACCCCCGCTACTTCATGTTCTTCGAGGACGTCGACCTGGGCGACCGCCTGGGCAAGGCAGGCTGGCTGAACGTCTACGTCCCGGCGGCCGAGGTCATGCACATCGGCGGCGTCTCCACCGCCAAGGTCAAACCCAAAATGCTGGCCGCCCACCACGACAGCGCCTACCGCTTCCTCGCCGACCGCAACCCCGGCCCCCGCAACGCCCCCCTCCGCCTGGCCATCAAACTCGGCCTGTCCCTCCGCCTCAAACTCGAAACCCGAGGCACCCCCCGCCCATAACCACCAACCAGCCGTACGACGACTCTGTTGGCGAATTGGATGGGGGTGTCGGCCGGGTGATCACCCGGGCTAACCTCGGTCAGCATGGTGCTGC